>NZ_LKEH01000001.1 GCF_001642795.1 Pseudomonas viridiflava
GTTCGGGTGCGGCACCTGCTGTCCCAGCGAAATCTGAGCCGCCTCGGGCAGCGTGCCCAGCAGCGGGGTCTTGAACAGGCCGGGCGCGATGGTGTTCACCCGGATCAGCAGCGACGCCAGGTCGCGGGCGATCGGCAGGGTGGCGCCGACGATCCCGCCCTTCGATGCCGAGTACGCGGCCTGTCCGATCTGCCCGTCGAAGGCCGCGACCGAGGCGGTGTTGACGATCACGCCGCGCTCGCCGTCGACGGGCTCGTTCTGCGACATCGCGTGCGCGGCGAGGCGGATGACGTTGAAGGTTCCGGTCAGGTTGACCTTGACGATCTTCTCGAATTCGGCCAGCGGGAACGGTCCGTTCTTACCGACGGTCTTGACGGCGTTGCCGATGCCGGCGCAGTTCACGGTGATTCGCAGTGAGGACTCCGCGTTGGCGCGCTCGACCGCCTCGGTGACCGCGGCCTCGTCGGTGACATCCGCCGGAGCGAATTCCACGGTGTCGCCGAGAGCAGCCAGCGCATCCGTGTTCGCGGTGGGCAGGTCGACGGCGATTACCCGGGCGCCCGACTTGGCGAGGGCGGTGACGGTGGCCAGTCCGAGGCCCGAGGCTCCGCCGGTGACGAGTGCGTTGGTTCCGGTGATATGCATGAATACTCCTGACGAAATAGGTTGAGAACATCGGGTTTTTGACAAAGTGAGGTGTGACTGACGCAGTGGTGTCACTGCGCGAAGGTCAACCTCATAAGGCGCGGCCGATGAGTTCCTTCATGATCTCGTTGGTGCCGCCGTAGATCTTCTGCACGCGGGAAGCGGCGTACATCTGCGCGATCGGGTACTCCATCATGTAGCCGTAGCCACCGAAGACCTGCAGGCAGCGGTCGACGATCTCGCACTGCTTGTCGCTGCCCCACAGCTTGGCCATCGACGCGGTCGCCGCGTCGAGGGTGCCGTCGAGGTGACGCTGGATGCAGTGGTCCATCAGGGTCTTGCCGGCCAGCACGTCGGTCTTGCACTCGGCGAGTACGAACTTCGTGTTCTGGAAGTTCAGGATCGGCTTGCCGAAGGCGTG
>NZ_LKEH01000002.1 GCF_001642795.1 Pseudomonas viridiflava
GCTGCTCTAGGGTCGGGCGTCGCAATCGGTTCCAATTTCGGAACCTGTTGCTGCCCATAGTTGTTTTCGCAGATCGTTCCTCACGCTGCCATCACGCCCTTTGCGATTGTCTATCGACCGAAATCTAGGGGAAGGACAAGCTCAGGGCTGGTCGTCGACGACCGCCAGCGACCAACACCATCCCGCAAGTTCTCTGGCTACGGCGACATTGGCGATCACCGGACGCTTCTTACGGGCGGTGAACTGCTCCCACCGATGATGCAGGCGGTGGTTGCCGGCATGCCCACGAGCACGCGCAGCGGGGCTGGCTTTCGCCCATCGAGTGCGCATGACCTGTCCAGGGTTGCGGTAGATCTTGCGGTGATGCCATGCTGCCTCGACCAACAACCGACGTGCATGACCGTTGCCGGTCTTGGTGATCGAACCCTGTGATCGTGATGTCCCCGAAGAGTATTCACTCGGCACCAGGCCGACATAGGAACCGATGGTGCTCCCCGTAAATCGCTGCCAGTCGCCGATCTCGACCGCCAACCCGAACCCGGTCAAAGTAGAGATTCCGCGTAAACATCCCAAACGGTGCACCATCGGCGTGTAGGGACTGTTCTCCGCCATCTCCTCGATCGCCGTATCCAGTCGGTCACGGCGGCTTCGGGTGAGCAGCATCGCTTCATAGTTCGAGTCGAACGTGGCCTGCAACGCCGACTGCTCGAACCTCTGACTTCGTAGCCACACATCATGCGCACCAGTCCACGCCGCACCACCAGAATAGACAATGCCCTGCCGCAGAAGAAGTTTCGACAAGCGATGTCGGCATCGCATCAGATCCCCGCGAGCATCCTCACGGGCACGGACCAGATCTCGGGCTGCCTCTTGTTCTACCGAAGGGACCGTGACCTCGACGATCTCGTCCAGTCGGAGCAACCGCGCCAGATGCAGCGCGTCGCGAGCATCGGTCTTGACGCGGTCACCAGCAGGTCTCTGCAATTTCGACGGCGCAACCACCACGCACTCCACACCCGCTTGATTCAGAGCTCGGTACAGGCCGAATCCGGTCGGTCCGGCCTCGTAGACGGCTTTCACC
>NZ_LKEH01000003.1 GCF_001642795.1 Pseudomonas viridiflava
CCTTCACAGGCTTACAGAACGCTCCTCTACCGCATCACCAAAGGTGATACCCGTAGCTTCGGTGCATGGTTTGAGCCCCGTTACATCTTCCGCGCAGGCCGACTCGACTAGTGAGCTATTACGCTTTCTTTAAAGGGTGGCTGCTTCTAAGCCAACCTCCTAGCTGTCTAAGCCTTCCCACATCGTTTCCCACTTAACCATGACTTTGGGACCTTAGCTGACGGTCTGGGTTGTTTCCCTTTTCACGACGGACGTTAGCACCCGCCGTGTGTCTCCCATGCTCGGCACTTGTAGGTATTCGGAGTTTGCATCGGTTTGGTAAGTCGGGATGACCCCCTAGCCGAAACAGTGCTCTACCCCCTACAGTGATACATGAGGCGCTACCTAAATAGCTTTCGAGGAGAACCAGCTATCTCCGAGCTTGATTAGCCTTTCACTCCGATCCACAGGTCATCCGCTAACTTTTCAACGGTAGTCGGTTCGGTCCTCCAGTCAGTGTTACCTAACCTTCAACCTGCCCATGGATAGATCGCCCGGTTTCGGGTCTATTCCCAGCGACTAGACGCCCTATTAAGACTCGCTTTCGCTACGCCTCCCCTATTCGGTTAAGCTTGCCACTGAAAATAAGTCGCTGACCCATTATACAAAAGGTACGCAGTCACCCAACAAAGTGGGCTCCCACTGCTTGTACGCATACGGTTTCAGGATCTATTTCACTCCGCTCTCCGCGGTTCTTTTCGCCTTTCCCTCACGGTACTGGTTCACTATCGGTCAGTCAGTAGTATTTAGCCTTGGAGGATGGTCCCCCCATATTCAGACAAGGTTTCTCGTGCCCCGTCCTACTCGATTTCATTGCAAAGAGACTTTCGCGTACAGGGCTATCACCCACTATGGCCGCACTTTCCAGAGCGTTCCGCTACTCTCAATCCAACTTAAGGGCTGGTCCCCGTTCGCTCGCCACTACTAAGGGAATCTCGGTTGATTTCTTTTCCTCAGGGTACTTAGATGTTTCAGTTCCCCTGGTTCGCTCCATACACCTATGTATTCAGTGTAAGGTAACTGTCTTATGACAGCTGGGTTCCCCCATTCAGACATCTCCGGATCACAGTCTGTTTGCCGACTCCCCGAAGCTTTTCGCAGGCTACCACGTCTTTCATCGCCTCTGACTGCCAAGGCATCCACCGTATGCGCTTCTTCACTTGACCATATAACCCCAAGCAATCTGGTTATACTGTGAAGACGACATTCGCCGAAAGTTTG
>NZ_LKEH01000004.1 GCF_001642795.1 Pseudomonas viridiflava
GTTATATGGTCAAGCCTCACGGGCAATTAGTATTGGTTAGCTCAACGCCTCACAGCGCTTACACACCCAACCTATCAACGTCGTAGTCTTCGACGGCCCTTCAGGGAACTCAAGGTTCCAGTGAGATCTCATCTTGAGGCAAGTTTCCCGCTTAGATGCTTTCAGCGGTTATCTTTTCCGAACATAGCTACCCGGCAATGCCACTGGCGTGACAACCGGAACACCAGAGGTTCGTCCACTCCGGTCCTCTCGTACTAGGAGCAGCCCCTCTCAAATCTCAAACGTCCACGGCAGATAGGGACCGAACTGTCTCACGACGTTCTAAACCCAGCTCGCGTACCACTTTAAATGGCGAACAGCCATACCCTTGGGACCGGCTTCAGCCCCAGGATGTGATGAGCCGACATCGAGGTGCCAAACACCGCCGTCGATATGAACTCTTGGGCGGTATCAGCCTGTTATCCCCGGAGTACCTTTTATCCGTTGAGCGATGGCCCTTCCATACAGAACCACCGGATCACTAAGACCTACTTTCGTACCTGCTCGACGTGTCTGTCTCGCAGTCAAGCGCGCTTTTGCCTTTATACTCTACGACCGATTTCCGACCGGTCTGAGCGCACCTTCGTACTCCTCCGTTACTCTTTAGGAGGAGACCGCCCCAGTCAAACTACCCACCATACACTGTCCTCGATCCGGATAACGGACCTGAGTTAGAACCTCAAAGTTGCCAGGGTGGTATTTCAAGGTTGGCTCCACGCAGACTGGCGTCCACGCTTCAAAGCCTCCCACCTATCCTACACAAGCAAATTCAAAGTCCAGTGCAAAGCTATAGTAAAGGTTCACGGGGTCTTTCCGTCTAGCCGCGGATACACTGCATCTTCACAGCGATTTCAATTTCACTGAGTCTCGGGTGGAGACAGCGCCGCCATCGTTACGCCATTCGTGCAGGTCGGAACTTACCCGACAAGGAATTTCGCTACCTTAGGACCGTTATAGTTACGGCCGCCGTTTACCGGGGCTTCGATCAAGAGCTTCGCTTGCGCTAACCCCATCAATTAACCTTCCGGCACCGGGCAGGCGTCACACCCTATACGTCCACTTTCGTGTTTGCAGAGTGCTGTGTTTTTAATAAACAGTCGCAGCGGCCTGGTATCTTCGACCGGCGTGGGCTTACGCAGTAAATGCTTCACCCTCACCGGCGCACCTTCTCCCGAAGTTACGGTGCCATTTTGCCTAGTTCCTTCACCCGAGTTCTCTCAAGCGCCTTGGTATTCTCTACCCAACC
>NZ_LKEH01000005.1 GCF_001642795.1 Pseudomonas viridiflava
GTGCGCACCGACGACCGCGTGGCCGTCATGGCCCGTCGCGGCCTCGATACGCTGGTGGCCATGCTCGCGGTGCTCAAGTCGGGGGCCGGTTACGTGCCGGTGGATCCTTCACACCCTGACGAGCGCATCGCTTACCTGCTGAGCGACAGCGCGCCGAAAGTGGTGCTGACCCAACAGGCATTGCTGGCTCGCGTTCCGGAACTGGCTGCGCCAGTGATTGCCTTCGATCAGCCAACCTGGCCGGAGCGTCTGGACAACCCGCAGGTGGCAGGGTTGACTTCTGCGAATCTGGCCTACGTGATCTACACCTCGGGCTCCACCGGCCAGCCGAAAGGCGTGATGGTCGAGCATCGCACGCTGAACAACCTGATCGACTGGCACTGCCAGGCTTTCGATCTTCAGGCGGGCAGCCACACCGCCAGCGTCGCTGGCTTCGGTTTCGACGCCATGGCCTGGGAAGTCTGGCCCGCCCTGTGCGCCGGGGCGACCCTGCACCTGCCGCCGGCGGACGTGGGCAACGAACAGCTCGATGCCTTGCTCGACTGGTGGATCGCCCAGCCGCTGCAGGTCGCGTTCCTGCCGACGCCAGTCGCCGAATACGCCTTCAGCCGTGACCTGCGCCATCCAACCTTGCGTACGCTGTTGATCGGCGGTGACCGTCTGCGCCAGTTCCACCGCGATCCGGGCTTTGCCGTGATCAACAACTACGGCCCGACCGAGGCCACGGTGGTGGCGACTTCGGGACGTTTGCTGCCCGACGGCAGCCTCGACATCGGCAAACCAATCGCCAACACCCGCGTGTACCTGCTCGACGAGCGTCAGCAATTGGTGCCTTTGGGTGTGGCAGGCGAGTTGTATGTCGCTGGTGACAGCGTGGCGCGCGGCTACCTGAACCGGCCGGAAATGACCGCCGAGCGATTCCTGCGTGATCCGTTTCACAACAATCCAGAAGCACGCATGTACCGCACCGGCGACCTGGCGCGCTGGAACGCCGACGGCACGCTGGAATACCTCGGCCGTAACGATGATCAGGTGAAGATCCGGGGTGTACGTATCGAACTGGGCGAGATCGAAGCCCAACTGAGCCAGTTGCCGGGCATCGAGGAAGCCTTGATCGTTGCCCGTGAAGACGAGCCGGGCCAGCCGAGGCTGGTGGGTTACTTCACCGAACGGGCAGATGTCACCACCTTGAATGTGGGCGAACTGCGCACGGCCTTGCTGGCGGTGCTGCCGGGCTACATGGTGCCCAGCGCACTGGTGCGTCTGGATGCCTGGCCGCTGACCGCCAACGGCAAGGTCGACCGTCGTGCCTTGCC
>NZ_LKEH01000006.1 GCF_001642795.1 Pseudomonas viridiflava
GCCCGAATTTGATAGCAGGGTGGTTGGGCCCCCGTTAGCAGTCCAGCACCTATGCGATAGCTAGTTGGTTTTCTTGAGTCCAGTTTTCCCAGTAGCGGTTTGGCGTCATGCCATCGAGGGATCCGTGGGGCCGTTCATGATTGTAGATAGCTTTCCATTCCTCGGCCAGATAGGTCGCTTCGGCCATCGTGTCCATGATTTCTCCCGAGAGTTGTTCCCTTCTGAACTGGGCGTTGAACGATTCGACGAAACCGTTCTGCCACGGTGAACCCGGGTCGATGAAGGCGGTGCCCACGCCGACGGTGTTGCACCAGTTGATCAGTGCGGCGGCGGTGAATTCGGGACCGTTGTCGCAGCGGACGTAGGTCGGGGCGGTGCCGGTTTCGGCGATGATGTTCTCCAATGCTGCGACCACGTCGGAGGCTGTGAACGACCGGCGCGCGATGATGGCCAGCGCGGTGCGGGTGTATTCGTCGATGACATTGAAGAAGCGGATGTGCCGCCCGCAGGAAGTCACGTCGGATTGGAAGTCGAAACTGACCACGTGCATCGGGTATTCGGCCGTCAGCCGCTTCTGCTCCCCGGCGCCGGGACCGGCCCGGCGTTTCTTCCGCGCCTTGGGTTTACAGACGAGGCCTTCCTCGCGCCAGAGCCGGCGTACGCGCTTGTTGTTGAGCGCCATTCCAGCCCACTCCTGGGCGAGCAGGCACCAGCGGGCTTTCCGCCATCCCCATGTCGGGTGCTTGATCGCGATGGCGCGTAGGGCGCCGCGAAGCCGTGTTTCCTCGAAGCTCGTATCGGGTTTCTTCTTCCGGAAGGCAGACCGGTTTTGGCCGAGGATCTTGCAGGCGAAACGCTCGGAGGCCCCGAACTTCTCCACCGCCATGCGCACGGCACGGCGGCGGGGTTCGGGGCTCAGAATTTTCCCTTGGCCACCTCGTTGAGGATGTCGATGGCCAGTTCCTTCTCCGCCAGCAGCCGTTTGAGTCGCGCGTTCTCCTTCTCCAGCTCCTTGGTCCGTTTGGACGCCTCGGCGTTCTTCTCGGACCCGTACTGGTTCAGCCACCGGTACCAGGTCGCTTCGGTGACCTGGAGTTCCTTGACGACCTCGATCATCGGGTGGCCGTCGTTGAGCATTTTCTGGCCCTGCCGGACCTTCGCGATGACCTGTTCAGGGGTGTGTCTGCGTGCCATGATTCGTGAATTTCCTCCTGTGCCCATTATCGGACACGAAAGTCACACAGACACTGGACTTCTACACAGGGACCCAACCACCCGAACTATTCTTGAACCCGCGACGAGCCTCAGGTCGCCACACTGACCAGACCGAAGCGAAAGCCGAAGTCCTGAACTGCAACAACCCTT
>NZ_LKEH01000008.1 GCF_001642795.1 Pseudomonas viridiflava
CTGGAAGACATCTCACGGGGTGTAGGAGTCAAGCCGCGATCGGGAGGGGAGGTGGAAATGCGTGCAGTTCGTCGAAGAATTCGCGGGTGGTAAGGCAGTGGTGGAGTTGGCCGAGGAATCGGTTGAACAGGTGTCGTTGGGCTTGGTGGTTCCAGTCTCCGCCGGCGCGGCGAGCGTCGAAATGTCGTCGGGCGCCGGGGGACGCTTGCAGGGCGCTGAACGCCCAGATCGTTCCCGCTGCTGCCAGTCGCCGGTTCTTGACGTGCCGGTGCAGGACGAAGGTTTTCTTCCCGCTGGCGCGGGTGATCGGGGCAGCACCGGCGTAGGCCTTGAGGCCGCGCGCGGTCGCGAACCTGTTTCGGTCGTCACCGATCTCGGCGAGCACGCGAGCACCTGCGAGCGGCCCCAGACCGGGAAAGCTGGTGATGATCTTCGCATCCGGGTGCTCGGAGAAGAGCACGCTCACGTGCGCGGCGAGGGTCTCGGCGGCTGTGCAGGCGGCGTCGAACTGCCGCAACAGGGTCATCAGGCTGATTCCCATCGCTGCTTCGATCTGCGGTGGCTGGCGAAGCGCCGGGGCGCGCATGATGGCCCGCAGTCGTTCGACGTCTCGGTCGAGGAATCGGGAACGTCCGGCTCTTTTGAGTGCTGCTTTGAGTTGGGGCCGGGTCAGGGCGGCAGCTGCGGTCGGAGTCGGAGCTGCAGCGAGCACGCTTCGGGCATCAGGGCGGGTCAGCCCGTCTTCGAGCGACTGAAACGCGGTCAACGCTGCCGGGAAATATTCCTTGAGCAGCGAGCGGATCTCGTTGCCGAAGCGTTGCCGAGACCAGACGGCGTCCTGCTGGGCGCGGGCAAGAACCCGAATGGCCAGAGCGCTGTCGGTATCCGCCGGCAACGGACGGTGCGCGACGGCGTCGGTGCGCACGATATTCGCCAGCATGACCGCGTCGGCGGAATCGGATTTCGATCCGGAGACCGAATGCCGGGACCGGTACCGGGAGGCCGCGAGCGGATTGATCGGGTAGATCACCCGGCCACTCGCGCGCAGTCCGGCAACCCACAGGCCGTGATCGGTTTCGATCCCGACTGGGATCGGATCTTCGGCGGTGTCGCCGGCTTCGGCGAATGCCTCGAGCAGTCGGGCGAACCCGGCGGCGTCGTTGTCGACTCGTCCCCGGCTCACGACTTCGCCCAGGTCGTTGAGGATTGCGAAGTCGTGATGGTTTTCGGCCCAATCGATTCCGCAGTACAGTCCCACCGCGCCTCCCAATGTCGATGTGCAGGTTGCGAACCCGTGTGGTGCACGCGGCGACCTAATTGCAGGACTCGACGGTCCGTCATCTCACCAGCCGTTCGTGACACCAGCGCACCGCAGGGCGCTCGATCTGCCGAAGAGCTCACGGCTCGGGAACACAGAAGAAGAGATCATCCCTGCGGCGGGCTCGTACCACGACATTTCACCACGCCGAATGGTGCACTGCCCGGCGCTGCCTCTCTTCCAGAAGGCGTCGCATGCGCCGGGAAAACCCTGGAGTCCGCCTGGCAGTGCACCCGCAGAAACAGCAGACCAGCGTGAGCGTTGTTGCCCGTCGGTCCGTGCTTCTACACACCAATTAGGAAAGAACCCAGTCATGACCGACTTTAGCCTCCGGGCAGCTCGTATTCAGCTAGGCGCATTGCTCGCCGCACTCGCACTCGCGATTGTCATTGCACTCGGTATCACCACCGGCGCATTCGTACTTTCCTTCGCCGTGCAACGAGACCTCGCCAGGCAAGCTCTGATCCCAGAACACCTGACCTGGATTTTCCCTGCGATCGTGGACAGCGCAATCCTCGGCGCCACCATCGCCATCGTCATCATCAGCAAGCTCAACATGAACAAGCGCGACCGAGGCTTCTACATCGCACTCGCCGTCAGCGTTGTCGTGATCAGCATCCTCGGAAACGCGTACCACGCCTATCACGCAGCAATTGCCGCACGGGAGTTCATCGGTGGTGGGGGAGACCTCGGGTTCATCCCACTCGCACCGGCTATTGCAGCGGCCATTGCGATCATTCCGCCGGCCCTGGTCTTAGCATTCACGCACGGAATCACGATCCTGGTGAAGGCAGTTGGAATGGCCTACGCCGCTTACCGCTCGAT
>NZ_LKEH01000009.1 GCF_001642795.1 Pseudomonas viridiflava
TCGTTGAAGGCGAACCACTCATCGGTGGCGGCGAACAGGCGCATCAGGTTGTGGTGTGCGAGCAACGTGCCCTTGGGCTTACCGGTCGAGCCGGAGGTGTAGATCACGTAGGCCAGATTGTCCGGCGTTGTGTAATTGATCAGGTTTCCAGCGCTGTAATCGTCCAGCGCGGCTTCGATGAACAGGCACTGCACGTTCGCCGGGACCGGTAAGCCATTCATCAGATGACGTTGAGTCAGCAGCAGCTCGATGCCGCTGTCCTGCATCAGAAAAGACAAGCGATCCTGCGGGTAATCGGGGTCCAGCGGCACGTAAGCACCACCGGCTTTGAGGATTGCCAGCAGGCCGACGATCATGTCCAGACTGCGCTCGGCCGACAGACCAACGCGCACGTCAGGGCCGACGCCCTGCTCACGCAGCTTGTGGGCCAACTGGTTGGCACGCTGATTGAGCTGGCCGTAGCTCAATTGCTCACTGCCCAGACTCAACGCAATAGCCTGCGGTGTTTTCAACGCCTGAGTTTCAAAGCGTTGATGCGCGCACTGCTCGGTCGGATAAACCTTCAGACCGGCATTCCAGCCCTGGAAGGTCGCCTCACGCTCATCGGTGCTCAGCAACGGCAGGTCGGCAATGCGCTGCTGCACATCGTTCGTCATGGCTTGCAACAGGTTGCGCCAGTGGCCCGCCATGCGCTCGATGGTGGACGCATCGAACAGGTTGGTGGCGTAGATCAGTGATGCGCCAAGCCCGTCCAGACGCTCGCAGGTGTCCAGCGTCAGGTCGAACTGGGCGGTGTGTTTGTCGGACAGCTGATACTCGAGACGCAGACCCGCCAGTTCGCGGGCTTCGTTGCGGGACTCGGTCTGGTGGTTGTAGGCGACCTGAAACAGCGGGCTGCGACTCGGGTCGCGCTCCGGCTGCAGGGCTTCGACCAGTTGCTCGAACGGCAGGTCCTGATGGGCCTGAGCCTGCACGGCAGTCTGTTTGATCTGTTGCAGCAGTTGGGCCACGGTGGTCTGCGCCGAAAACTCGGCCTTGAGCACCTGAGTGTTGACGAAGAAACCGATCAGCCCTTCGGTTTCGCTGCGGTTGCGGTTGGCAATCGGCACGCCGACACGTACATCGTCCTGCCCGCTGTAGCGATGCAGCAGGGTCTGGAACGAGGCCAGCAACAACATGAACAGGGTAATTCCCTGCTCACGGGCAAGGGCCTTGAGGCGATTCAGCAGCGCGGCGTCCAGTTCGACATTCAAGCGTGCGCCGTGAGGATTGCGCGTGACCGGACGTGGACGGTCGGTGGGCAATTCCAGCACGGGAGACTGATCACCGAGCTGATTTTTCCAGTATTCCAGCTGCCGTGCCTGTTCACCCATCTCCAGCCAGTTGCGTTGCCAGATGGCGTAGTCAGCGTACTGGATGGGCAGCGGCTCACGCTCGATCGCTCGCCCCAGGCTGATGGCCTGATAACCCTGCAGCAGTTCCTCGACCATGATCGGCATCGACCAGCCGTCGGAGACGATGTGGTGCTGGGTCAGCACCAGCACGTGTTCTTCATCGGCGACCTGCAGCAGCCTGACGCGCAGCAGCGGTCCGTGTTGCAGATCGAACGGCTGCTGCACTTCGTGATCGACGTAATCCTGAACCGATTGGCCATCGGCAAGCCGATCAACGTTCAGTAAAAAGGCCGACGCCGGGTGCACAACCTGAAGCGCTTCGTCCCCCTGTTGCTCGAAGGTCGTGCGCAGGGTTTCGTGACGCTCGATCAGCGCTTCGATACTGCGACGCAGCGCTTCGATGTTCAGCGGGCCATGCAGCCGCAAGGCCAGCGGAATGTTGTAGGCCGCGCTGTGCGGCTCCAGTTGCCAGAGAATCCATTGCCGTTGCTGGGCGAAGGACAGCGCTGCCGGTTCCTGCGTCTCCCTCGGGAAGATCGGCGTGACCCCGTAAAGATTCACCCCCTGACGCTTGAGCAGGACCGCCAGCGCCTTGCGTTCACGGGGGGACAGCGATTTAACGGAGTCAAGCAACTGGTGCACGGGTGTCTCTCCTGAACAACTGAACTGAAGCATTCCTGAGGGAACTGGCGCGCTGTGTCTGACACAGCGCTATCTCGCAGCAGGCACTGGACTGTGGGAGGCGGCTTGCCGGCGATTGATGGATGCGGCTTGTCAGGTAAACCGCATCGTCGTTCTTCGCGGGCAAGCCCCCTCCCACAGTTTGTTTCTTGCTGCAAATCTGCGGCGTGTCAGGAAATAAAAATGCCCCTCCACCCCGCAAAACCATCAAGCCAGCAAATTATCAATTTCCTCCGCTGATAAACGTTTGAGAGCCTCCAGTGATTTAGTCAATTCGTCCTGTGCGTGGTCACTTTCACCGTTTTTCTGTTGAATCGTGGCGCAGAAGTCGGCGAGCACGGGCCGTTCGAACAGGTCCTTGAGGCTGACCTCGTGCTGCAACTGCTCACGCACGCGGACCAGCATTTGCACCGCCACCAGCGAATGCCCGCCCAGCTCAAAAAAGTTGTCGGTACGTCCGACCTGATCGACCTTCAGCACGTCGGCCCAGATCGCGGCCAATTGCTGTTCCAGCTCGCCTTCGGGCGCAACGTACTGCGCCTGCAATTGGGTGGCATCCGGCGCAGGCAGTGCCTTGCGGTCCAGCTTGCCGTTGGCGGTCAGCGGCATGGCGTCCAGCAGCACGAAATGGGTCGGCACCATGTAGTCCGG
>NZ_LKEH01000010.1 GCF_001642795.1 Pseudomonas viridiflava
CAGAACCTATCTGAGGATACAGAACCTATCTGAGGATACAGAACCTATCTGAGGATACAGAACCTATCTGAAGATACAGAACCTATCTGAAGATACAGAACCTATCTGAAGATACAGAGCCTTCTGAAGATACAGAGCCTTCTGAAGATACAGAACCTATCTGAAGATACAGAACCTTCTGAAGATACAGAACCTTCTGAAAATCAAGATACGCAGGCTTCGGCTGTTGGAGTGAGAATCTAAACTCTATGGCTACCTTCAAGCGTATGCTGGCCCATCGGCGAATTAGCTCATTTTGATTGGCGAATGAGGTCAATGCCCTGATTTCTGACATTGCCGACTGCTTTTCCAACCGCATACCATTCGAAGTCAGCTACCGGCCTACAGGCGTTTCGGGCAATTTCCTCAGCCTTTGACGCGTTAAGTCCTGGCTCGATCCATCTTCGTGCATCGCTGGGTGAGAGTACAACGGGGCGCCGGTCATGGATGTCTACCATCCCCGAATCACTCTCCGCAGTCATGACCACGAACCCATCTCCCTCATTAGGCTCGAGCCCTGAATGAACCTGGGCGAGCGCCGCAAAAAACATCGGCTTCTGGCTCTTGAGTCGAATGTAGTACGGCTGCTTTTTCTTTGGGTCGTCCGGATCCTTAACCCACTCAAACCACCCATTGGCTGGAGCCAGTGCTCGCCCATTCGGCCAAAGCTCTTTGAAAAACTTCCCGGTCATCACGGTTTCGACACGCGCATTGATCGGCGTCGGACGTTTGCCTTTGGCCCAGAACGGTGCCCATCCCCAACGCACTTTGTCGACGCTCAGGCCCTGCTCGGTTGGACGAATGATCTCGACGCGGGTTGATGGGGCGACGTTGTATCGCTCGATAGGCCAAAGGTCATATCCGTTTATGACCAACTGCTCTGGCGCAAGCTCCTTGAGGTAGTGGTCCATAGATACGTAGATCGAATACCGTCCGCACATGATGCCACCCCTGATGTCATTCGTCGAAAATGCCCGTCCTTACGATTGACCGCGCAAAGACCACAGAGTTAACTGTATATGCATACAGCATCCTAACCACAAGGTCTTTCCCATGAGCGTAGTCATTCTCGGCCCACTGTCTGAAGGGGGTGTCAAACTCCCGTTGTACTCGTTTCAGGTGCCAGCAGGATTTGCTTCCCCTGCCGTCGATTACATTGAGAAACACGTGTCTCTCGATGAAATGGCTGAGGTGCGTGCGCCGCATGTGTACCTGGCGAAGATCCTCGGAGACAGCATGGTAGGGGCTGGGATCTACGATCAGGATCTGATCGTCGTCGACCGCAGTCGCGACGCTGAGCATGGGGAGGTTGTGGTGGCAGCGCTGAATAACTCCGATCCGATGTGCAAGCGGCTCTACATGAAGGATGGAGTGGTGATGCTCAAGTCGGAAAACGGCGCGTATCCGACTCGGCACATTCTGGAGGGTGACAACCTGGTCATCTGGGGCGTGGTCAATTTTAATCTGCACCGCCTTGGAAAGGTTTAATCCGGTCTTCGCGCTGATCGACTGCAACTGCTTCTATGCGAGCTGCGAGCGCGTCTTCCGTCCAGATCTGGAAAAGACCCCTATTGTTGTGCTCAGCAATAATGACGGGTGCGTCATTGCTCGCAGCTACGATGCCAAGCCGTTTGTGAAAATGGGCGCTCCTTACTTTCAGATCAAGGATGTGCTGCGTCGGCATGGCATCAAGGTGTTCAGCAGTAACTACGCGCTTTATGGGGACATGAGCGAGCGTGTCATGTCGATCATCGAGTCCATGGTGCCCGCCACTGAGGTTTACAGCATCGACGAAGCATTTGCGGACCTGACTGGTATCCCTGGAGATCTCACTGCGTTCGGTCGTCGCATACGTTCATCTGTCCTTAAATGCACTGGCATCCCTGTCGGCGTGGGCATAGCTCCGACCAAAACCCTGGCCAAGCTTGCCAATCACACTGCAAAGCGTCTTCTGGCCCAGACAGGTGGTGTGGTTGATATCTGTGACCTGCATAAGCGGAACTGGGTGCTGCGCAACACAGCGGTGTCTGAAGTGTGGGGTGTGGGAAGAAAGATGAAAGCTCACCTGGAGGCAATGAACATTCGCACGGCGATGGACCTAGCCACTACGGATGCGCGGACCTTGTGTGATCGATTTAGCGTCGTCATAGAAAAGACTGCTCGTGAGCTGGCCGGTACTCCATGTTTGGAACTGGGCGAGGCCGCGCCGCCAAAGCAGGAGATCTGCTGCAGTCGGATGTTCGGCCAGAGGCTGACCACCATCGAGCCGATCAAAGAGGCTGTAGCCACTTACATACAGCGTGCTGCTGAAAAGCTTCGTTCGCAGAACTCGCTGTGCAAGAAAATTCGCGTCAGCATCCGCACCGGCATGTTCAATCCGGAGGAGGCCAAGTATGCCAATGGTGCGTTGGTTGAACTGCCTTATCCCACTAACGACGTGCGGTTAATGACGAAGGCTGCAACAGAAGCGGTGAATCGTCTGTTCAGGTCGGGCTTCAAGTACAGCAAGGCAGAGGTTCTGCTGCTGGATCTCCGCCAGCCCGGTGAATTCACTGATGACCTGTTCGCGGCTTCTCAGCCTGTGGCTGCAGAGAAGGTCATGAGCGTTCTGGACGAAATCAATACTCGCTGGGGCAGGGGGACACTGCGCACGGGAAGCGTGCCGGCCAATCCGGAGTGGGCCATGCGCCGGGAGATGATGAGCCAAAGCTTCACAACTAGGCTGGATCAACTGTGGACCGTGAGATGTGATTGATCCTTTTTCCTCAGCACCATTACGCCAGGCGAAAAAAAGACCTTTAAAATCAAGGTCTTTTTTCAATTCGGTGGTGCCCCGAGGGAGCGCCACCGGGAAGTTGATTGCGGCATTAGCGTTGGTTCGTTCGTGCGCCAAGGTCAACCTCTGCTTCTACAATTCGCTTGAGCCACTCCCAGCCTTGATAGGGGTCGCCGCGTCCTCGCAGGTGCGTGTACCGTCGTAAAGAGTTCCAGTCACGATGGCCTGATACGCTCGATACCCTGGGGATGTCCCAGTCCATTTCGAAAAGTCTGCTTATGCCGTCATGTCGCATGTCATGAAAGTGCAGATCTTTCAGCTCTAGGTACTTACAAGCTCGTGTGAATGCGGCAGAGATCGAATCTGAGTTATAGGGAAAAATCTCTGTGCACCCTTTAGGCATGCTCTGCAGGATCGCCCAAGCTTCATCAGGAAGGTGGCACCAGACGTCGTTGCCGATCTTTTGTCCGGGATTTTTCATGTCTCTCACCAAGACCGCCTGGCGTTTTTCATCCAGATCTTCCCATCGAATTCGGGTGATTTCTTCCTGTCTCCGCGTGGAAAATATCGCGAACCCCAGCACTTTGGGCATATTGATCGACGAAGGCTTACGTATTTGCATCTCAAAAAAATGAGTGAACAGGGCGTCGAGTTCACCTTTAGAAGGTCTCCGCGTACGCTCTTTGCTCTTGCTGACCATTCCTAGCTTACGCAGGACGATTCGCGCATCCGACATTGCATGAGGGGCAACGTCATATCCCCATGCTGGCTTTGCCACAGACAGCACCGCTCCTAGGTGCGACAGATCATTGCCTACAGTTTGCGCCTGAACACCCCCGCCTTCCTTGCCCATTCTCCACTGCGCATACTCAACCAGCTTCTGACTGGTCAATGCTGAGTCGGCTACCTCTCCCAGCCAGCTTTCACTGATGGCATTGAGGGTTGCCCGCTTTGTCTTGCCCAAAGGGCGAACTTTCTCGTACTCATCAAGGTATCGATCAATCATCTGTTTGACGCTTACGGTCTTGCGGTTCAAGCGCTCTA
Organism: Pseudomonas viridiflava; assembly: GCF_001642795.1. GTDB lineage: Bacteria > Pseudomonadota > Gammaproteobacteria > Pseudomonadales > Pseudomonadaceae > Aquipseudomonas > Aquipseudomonas viridiflava. The sequence goes on from NZ_LKEH01000010.1 coordinate 3,860, forward strand.
TCGCACCTGGTGCGGCCAGCTCGGCCTCACGTCGTTTCATCCACGCTTGAGCGACCTGCTTGCGGTCGAACGTTTGGGTTTCCTGATAAACTGGCTGACCGTCTCGATTGATCCGTATCTGCGCACAGTAGGCAGTAGTGTTGTCCTTGCGCTTGCGTGGTCTGATCGTGCCCATTTTTGAGTTGGTACATTTCCGGTTCGGGTTGGTACATTGTACCAACTGCTTTGGAAAAACAAGCAAAAATGGCCATAAACCGCTGTATAAAAGATCAGTATATATGAGTCTCGAAAAATCTCCGAACCCAGTAAATGCGGGAGAATCAAGGCAGCCGCTGTCCCGTCGCTTCTCCGTTGCGCCGATGATGGATTGGACCGA
>NZ_LKEH01000011.1 GCF_001642795.1 Pseudomonas viridiflava
AGCAGGCCGATACCGCTGTCCTGCATCATGTAGGCCAGCCGGTCTTCGGGGTAATCCGGGTCCAGCGGCACATAGGCACCGCCCGCTTTGACGATGGCCAGCAGGCCGATCACCAGTTCCAGGCTGCGCTCGACGCAGATGCCCACTCGCACGTCCGGGCCGACGCCCGATTCACGCAAACGGTGAGCCAACTGGTTGGCGCGGGTGTTGAGTTGCGCGTAACTCAGTTGCTGCTCAGCAAAGATCAGCGCAGGCGCATCCGGTGTCGCCAGCACCTGAGTCTCGATCAGCGTGTGGATGCACTGTTCGCTCGGGAAGTCCGCAGCCGTATCGTTCCAGTCGCGCAATACCTGCCGCTGCGCAGGCTGATCCAGCAGCGCCAGTTCACCAATTGCAGCCTGTGGATCACGAATCAGCGCCTGCAACAGGTGCTGGAGATGCGCCGACAATTGCGCCACGTCGGCGTCGCTCAGGCTCTGCCGGTCGTAGCTGAAGCGCATCGACAGGGTCTGACCCAGATTGACCACCAGCGTCAGCGGGTAATGAGTCTGTTCCTGCGTATGCAGGCCGCCGAAGACCAGCCCCGGCGGCGCGGTCTGTTGCAACGCGTCGGAGACCGGGTAGTTCTCGAACACCAGAATGCTGTCGAACAGCGCATCACCGCCACTGCGCGCCCAACGCTGAATGTCGTAAAGCGGCGTGTGTTCATGTTCGCGCAGGGCCAGATTCTTGGTCTGGACCTGCTGGACCCAGTCGGCAACACGCTGCTCGGGACGCGGGCTGGCGATCACCGGCAAGGTGTTGATGAACAGGCCGAGCTGTTCCTCGACACCCGGCAACTCGGCAGGACGCCCCGCCACCGTTGCACCGAAGGTCACGCTGGATTGCCCGGTGTAGCGTTGCAGCACCAGCAGCCAGGCCGACTGCACCAGCGTATTGAGGGTTACACGCTGTTCGCGGGCGAACTCGCTCAATGCCTGTGTGGCGTGCGCGTCGATCAGTTGCAGGTGATCGCCCTGCCCGGCCTCGCCCGGCTGCGACTTGAAGCTCTGCATCAGGCGGGTCGGCTCATCCAGCTCCGCCAGTTGTCCGGTCCAGAAACGCTCACTGAGCGCCGCGTCCTGACGCTGCAGCCATTCGATGTAATCGCGATAACGACTGGTCTGTCTTGCCGGCGTCTGTCCGCTGTAACGCTGCAACACTTCGCCCAACAGGCGCGAGCTGCTCCAGCCGTCCATGAGAATGTGGTGGCTGGTGTAGACCAGCTGATGTTTGTCTTCTGCGGTGCGCAATACCGTCAGACGCAGCAACGGCGCCTGAGTCAGTTCAAAACCCTGTCGACGGTCCGCATCGGCCCAGTCATCCAGCCATTGCGGCGTCTGGCCTCTGGCATCCACCTCGGCGAACGGCATCGGCACTTCGCGCAACACCACCTGCAATGACTGATCCAGATGGCTGACGAAACCGCTGCGCAGCACTTCATGGGTATTCAGCGTGGCCTGCCAGGCCGCCTTGAAACGCGCGACGTCCAGACCGCTGACTTCGACGCGCATCTGGTTGATGTAGTTGCCCGCCTCCTGCTCGAACAGGGTGTGGAACAGCATGCCCTGCTGCATCGGCGCCAGCGGGTAGATGTCTTCGATGTCTCGGGCCGCCATCGGCAGGCTGTTCAGTTGTGCCTGAGTCAGACGGGCCAGCGGGAAGTCGGACGGCGTGACACCGGCAACGCCTGGCGCCGTGCAGTGCGCGATGAGCTGTTGCAACTCCCGTGCGTAGTCGTCGGCCAGACGTTGCACCGTGCCGGTCTCGAACACCGCGCCGCTGAAACTCCAGCTCAGACGCAGCTCGCCACCGTACACCTGACCGTTGATGCTGAGGGGCGCAGCCAGCGGCGCTTCGGCACTTTGCGAGGCGCCCGCGCTGTCAGCCGATGGGACGAATAACGCGTCCTGCGCATCGAAACTGCCGTCGAACTGGCCCAGATAATTGAAGACGATGCTGCCCTGCGGCAACTGCTGCAGCGCATGACGCGCGGCGTCGCTGCCCAGATAGCGAAGCGCGCCATAACCGATGCCCTTGTCGGGCACCGCGCGCAATTGTTCCTTGATGGCCATGATCGAATCGGAAAACGCGCCCTGCGGTGACAGCCTGACCGGGTACAGATTACTGAACCAGCCAACGGTACGGCTGAGGTCCAGCGTGTCGAACAGGTCCTCACGGCCATGGCCTTCCAGGCGGATCAGCACGTCGGACTGTCCGGTCCAGCGGCTGATCACCCGCGCCAGCGCCGTCAAAAGCAGGTCGTTGATCTGGGTACGATAGGCCGCTGGTGCGTCCTGCAGCAGTTGCCGGGTCAGTTCGCTGTTCAGGTGCGTGACCACAGAGGTCGCGTGTTTCTGCTGCTGCCCGCCCTGCGGGTTGTCGCAAGGCAAAGTGTCGCTGGCGCCCTGCAACTGGTTTTGCCACCAGGACAGTTCCTGCTCCAGCGCAGCGCTCTGCGCATGGGCCTGCAGGTGTTCGGCCCAACTTTTGAGGGAACTGGTTTTACTCGGCAGCGCCAGGGTTTGTCCTGCGGCAATGGACTGATACACCTGTTGCAAGTCTTCCAGCAGCACACGCCACGACACGCCATCCACCACGAGGTGGTGGATGACCAGCAGCAGGCGTTGCTCGTTCTGCGGCAGATTGACCAGCACGGCGCGCAGCAGCGGTCCGTTTTTCAAATCGAGACTGCGTTGTGCTTCGTCGGCCAGTTCGGTCAGGCGCTCGGTGTCGTCCAGCTCATGCGTCCACAGCACATCACGAGTATTCAGCGCGCCAAACGTGGCATGCCATTGCCCGTCCTGCCGAGAGAAGCCCAGACGCAGCGCGTCGTGATGTTCGATCAGCGCTATCAGCGCGCTTTGCAGCAGCGTTGCGTCCAGAACCGTATTGGGCTTGAGCATCACCGCCTGATTCCAGTGATGACGCTCGGGAATCTCCAGTTCGAAGAAGCGCGCCTGAATCGGCAGCAAGGGCAGTGAACCGCTGACCTGCTCCACCGCGGCGGCTGGCTTCCTCTGAATGAGTTTCGCCACCGACGCCAATTGGCCGATGGTCTGCTTTTCGAACAACTGCTTCGGGCTGAGCTTGATGCCCTGACGCTTGGCGCGGGCGATGATTTGCAAACTGAGGATCGAGTCGCCGCCCAGTTCGAAGAAGTTGTCGGTGCTGCCCACCTGCTCCAGTTTGAGCACGTCGGCCCAGACCGAGGCGAGCTTTTCCTCGATCTCGCCGACCGGTGCGGTGTAGCGCTGTTTGACCACGCCCGGTCTGGGCAAGGCGCGTTTGTCGAGTTTGCCGTTGGCGGTCAGCGGCAGACGGTCGAGCATCAGGATCTGTGCAGGCACCAGGTATTCCGGCAGGCGTGCGGCCAGTTGTTCGCGCAGGGTTTCAGCGCTTACCGACGCCACGCACCAGGCCACCAGTTGCAGACGCGACTCATCGCTGTCCAGCGGCTGGGCCAGCACCACCGCCTCGGCGACGCCCTCCAGGGTTTGCAGCAACTGCCCGACTTCACCGGGCTCGACGCGATAGCCACGGATTTTCACCTGATCGTCAGCGCGACCCAGGTATTCCAGCACGCCATCCACCCGGCGCGCGCGGTCGCCTGCACGGTACAGGCGTTTGCCATCGGCTTCAGGGTCCGGCACGAAGCGTTCGGCAGTCATCGCCGCACGGCCCAGATAGCCCTGCGCCAGGCCTTCGCCGCCCAGGTACAGCTCGCCGGCGACACGCTCGGCGACCGAATTCAGGTAAGCGTCCAGCACCCGCGCCTTGCCGTTGGCCAGCGGCTGGCCGACAGGAACGCTGCGGCAGGCGGACAACTTTTCAGCCACTTCGTGGGTGAGGATGCCGACCGTGGTTTCGGTGGGACCGTAGTGGTTGACGATCCGGCAGCCCGGTTTGAGCGAGCGAACCTGCTCGATCAAAGCCCAGGAACTGGCCTCGCCCCCCAGGATCAGCATCTGCCTGGGCAACACATCGGCGGGCCTTGCGGCCTGTAGCAGACCTTGCAGATGGCTTGGAACGATCTTCAGCACGTCCACCTGATGCTCGGCCATGTAGCGGGCAAATCCGTCGGGATCGAAGGCCTGTTCGTGGGACAGCAGGTGCAATGTGCGACCCGATGCCAGCGCGCCGAACAGCAAGGTGTGACCCAGATCGGCCGCTACGGTAGAGACCATCGCCATGCTCGCCTCCGCATCGAGCGACAGGCGCGTCAGCACGGACTGCACGTAATTGGCCAGCGCGCCGTGGCTGATCACCACGCCCTTGGGCTGCCCGGTGGAGCCTGAGGTGTAAATGATGTAAGCCGGTTGCTCGGCCTCGACCTGAATCCCCAACGCTTCATCGGCGCAATCGGCCCACTGCGTCGCATCGAACGCCAGCACCGGGCAGACGCCAAGCCGTGCGGCCTTGTCGTTGTCCGCAGCATGAATCAGCAATGCCGCGCCGCTGTCCCTGACCAATTGCTGCAAGCGCTCGGCGGGCTGCGAGGTGTCCAGCGGCAGGTACACCGCACCGAGTTTCAGCACCGCCAGCAGGCTGACCACCCACTCCACGGAGCGGTCCTGACACAGCGCAACCGTCATGCCTGCGCCGATGCCCTCGGCTTGCAGATAGCGAGCGAAACGGTTGGACTGTTGCTCCAGTTGCGCAAAGCTCAGCGTCTGTTGGCCAACCCGCACGGCGGTTTTGTCACGTCCGTTGTGCAGGCCGTTGTGCCAGAGGCCGAGGAAGTCGGAGCAGGCGAAATCCAGCGACGTTTCGACAATCGGCAGCGAACCTGTCAGCGGCTGATCCGCCAGACGACGATCAACATTCGTCACCAGCGCCTGCAACACCTCGCGCAACGCGTCAGCGATACGCTCGATGGTGCGAGCCTCGAACAGGTCGGTGGCATAGGTGAAGTAACCGCGCAGGCCATCCGGTGTGTCGGTGAAATCGAAGGCCAGATCGAAGCGTGCATCGCTTGCGCCCACCGGAAACTCGCTGACGCTCAGCCCGGTCAGGCTCTGGCGCGAGGCGTCGGCCTGATCGGCAGCGTAGACGTGTTGGTTGATCTTGAACTGGAACAACGGGTTGTGGCCCAGATTGCGCTCTGGGGCGAGGGCGTCCACCAGATGCTCGAAAGGCAGTTCCTGATGCGACTGCGCGCCGCTCACCACCTGTTTCACCTGATCCAGCAATGCCGCAAAACTCTGCCGCTCATCCACCTGCACACGCAGCACCTGGGTGTTGATGAAGAAGCCGATAAGCCCTTCCAGCTCGCTGCGGGTACGTCCGGCATTCGGTGCACCGATGCGAATATCCGCCTGCCCGCTGAAGCGCGACAGCACCACCGACAGCGCCGCCAGCACCTGCATGAAGATCGTCTGGCCACGGCTGCGGGCCAGGGTTTTCAGCTGTGTCGACAGGTGTTCCGAGAGATCGACACGCACGGTCGCGCCACGATGGCTGGGCTGCAACGGACGCTCATGGTCCAGCGGCAGGGTCAGCACCGGGTGCTCACTGCCCAGTTGCTGCTTCCAGTAATCCAGCTGCCGCTCGCCCTCCCCGGCTTCCAGCCAGGCGCGCTGCCAGATCGCGTAGTCAGCGTATTGAATCGCCAGTTCAGGCAGGGTTGCGGTCTGCCCAAGGACGTGCGCCTGATACAGCTGCACGAATTCACGAATCAGCAATTCGCCCGACCAGCCATCGGACACCACGTGATGCAGGCACACCGTCAGCACGTGTTCAGCGTCGCTCAGTTGAAACAGCTTGACCCGCAGCAACGTACCGCTGAGCAGATCGAACGGCTTATGCAGTTCGGCACGTACCTGCGCCTCGACCTGATCCGCCTCGACACTGACGCACTCCAGGGCAACGTTGCCCTGCGGCAGAACTTCCTGATGAAACTCGCCGTCTTCGGAGACGAACCGGGTGCGCAGGGTTTCATGACGCTGCACCAGTTGGTCGAGCGCTGCGCCAAGCGCCTGCGGGTTCAGCGGGCCATTCAGACGCACCGCCAGTGGTACGTTGTAGGCAATGTTGTGCGGTTCCATCTGCCAGAGAAACAGCATGCGTTGCTGTGCGTACGACAATGGAATGCGGGCAATCTCATGGCGGGTCACGGCAATCGGCAGCAGCCTGAAGCTCTGTCCGGTTTCATTGATCTTGCCGAGAATCTGACGACGCTGTTCGACGGGCAAACCGACGAAACGCTGGGCGATACGCGCTGCTGCAGACTGGTCCATGTCAGATACCCGCCATTTCGTTCATCATTTTCTCGATATCGGACAAGCCGTCCTCGGTCAGCGACAGGCCGCTCTGGGCGAACGTCTGGATAAATTCGTTCAGTTGCGGTTTCTCGAAGATCAGCCGCAACGGGATGTCGATGCCCAGTCCCGAGTGGATTCTGGACACCAGTTGCGTGGCCAACAGCGAATGGCCGCCCAGCTCGAAGAAGTCGTCGGTCAGCCCAACTCGCTCGACCTTCAGCACCTCGGCCCAGATCGCCGCCAGTTGTTGCTCCTGTTCGGTGGCCGGTGCCACGTAAAGGCGTGCCGCTTGGCCGGACTGCGGTTTCGGCAAGGCCTTGCGGTCCAGCTTGCCGTTGGCCGTGAGCGGCATCCTGGCCAGCCAGACAACGTGATGAGGCACCATGTGGTCCGGCAATGTTTCTTTAAGGAATGCCCTGAGCCTGTCCCGCAGACCTTCAACGTCCGGGTTCTGGTCGTTCGTCACCACATACGCGGCGAGCTGCTTGCCGGACGGGCCTTCGATGTCGATGACCACTGCTTCCTGAACGGAAAGGTGTTCGAGAAGGCTGGCTTCGATTTCACCCAGTTCAATGCGCAACCCGCGAATCTTCACCTGATGGTCGATACGCCCGGCGTATTCGATCACGCCTTCTTGGCGATAGCGCGCCAGATCTCCGGTTCGATACAGACGACCACCGCCATGCTCGTCGAACGGGTCCGGCACGAAGCGTTCGGCCGTCAGCGCGGCACGGTTGTGATAACCCCGCGCCAGCCCGACGCCGCCCAGGTACAGCTCCGCCGCCACGCCGGGTGCGGCCGG
>NZ_LKEH01000012.1 GCF_001642795.1 Pseudomonas viridiflava
ACCGCGAGCATGGCCACCAGCGTATCGAGGCCGCGACGGGCCATGACGGCCACGCGGTCGTCGGTGCGCACGCCGAGGCTGATCAGATGATGGGCCAGCGCGTTGGCGCGCAGGTTAAGTTCGCCGTAATTCAGACGACGCTCGCCGACCTGTGCCGCAACGCTTTCGGGCGCGCTGGCTGCACGGGCTTCGATAATGGCGTGCACCGTCTGCTCGTTATCCACCGCCACGGCAGTCGCATTGAGCGTTTCCAACAGGTAACGCCGCTCCTGCTCGCCGACCAGAGCAACGCGATCAAGCCGCGTGTGCTCATGAGTCGCCAGCGTTTCAAGGATCTGCACGAAGTAGTTCAGATACCGCTGCGCCGTCGCTTCGTCGAACAGCCCCGTGGCGTAGTCCAGCGAACCGACCAAGGTTTCGCCCTGCTCGCTCAGGTTCAGCGACAGGTCGAACTTGGACACCTGACTGACCTGTTCGACAGGCGCCACCACCAGACCGCCAAGCGGTACGGCAACGTGCTTACCCGGCATCCAGTTCAGCGTGGTCTGGAACAATGGAGCATGGGCCAGGCTGCGTGTCGGGCGAACCACTTCCACGACCTGCTCGAACGGCAGGTCCTGATGGTCCTGCGCCTCAAGTACACGCGCCTTGACCTGCGCCAGCAGCGCTTCACCGCTCGGACTGCCCGAGGTGTCGATACGCACGGCCAGGGTGTTGACGAACAGGCCGACCAGGTCTTCCAGTTCGGTACGACCGCGTCCCGCCACCGGGCTGCCGATCACCACTTCGGCCTGACCGGAGAGACGTGTGAGCGTCGTGGCCCAGGCGGCCATCAGAGCCATGTACAACGTGACGCCCTGGCGTTGCGCCAGTTTGCGCAGATCGGCCGCAAGCCTTGCATCCAGCTGCAACGCGAGGCTGGCGCCTGCAAAGTCCTGCTGTGCCGGACGCGGACGGTCGGTCGGCAAGGTGAGCAGTGTCGGCGCGCCTTCCAACACTTGGCGCCAGTAGGCGGCCTGGTGTTGCAGACGCTCACCGGTCAGCCAGCGACGTTGCCACACAGCGTAATCGGCGTACTGGATCGCCAGCGGTGGCAGCGGGTCAGGCTGTTCCTGACAGAACGCCGGGTACAGCGCGAGCAGTTCCTGTGTCAGTACGCCCATCGACCAGCCATCGGCGACGATGTGGTGCACGGTCAGCAGCAGCACATGACGCTCATCCGCAACCTGCAGCAGATGGGCGCGGATCAGCGGGCCGTGGGCCAGGTCGAACGGGGCGACTGCCTCGGCACGCAGACACGCCTCCAGGCTCAGGGGAGCGTGACGAATGTCTTCGACTAACAGCCTGGCGTCGGCGGGCGTGGGCACGAACAGCACTTGCGCACTGTCGCCGCTGGCCACGAACCGGCTGCGCAAGGTTTCGTGGCGTTCGACGATACGCGCCAGGGCTCGCGTCAGTGCCGTGACGTCGAGCGCGCCTTCAAGGCTCAGTGCCATCGGGATGTTATAGGCCTCGTTGCCGCCGTCCATCTGTGCCAGGAACCACAGCCGTTGCTGGGCGAAGGACAGTGGCATTGGCTGGTCGCGCTTCACCGGCAGAATCGAAGGCAATTCGCTGCGGGCCACGCCAGACAACGCGGCCGCCACAGCGGCCAGCTCACCAAGGGCAAACAGCTCACCCAGCGGCAGTTCCACGCCCAGTTGCTGGCGAACCTGAGACACCATGCGCATGGCCAGCAGCGAATGCCCGCCCAGATCGAAGAAATGGTCGTGACGGCCGACTCGCTTGACCTGCAGCACCTCGGCCCAGATCTCGGCCAGTGCCACTTCGAACTCGCCTTCAGGCGCTTCATAGCTCACTCCGAACAACGCAGAACGTTCGGGTTTGGGCAGCGCACGGCGATCCAGTTTGCCATTGGCTGTCAGGGGCAGCGTCTTCAGCTCGATGAACGCCGTCGGCACCATGTAGTCCGGCAGGCTGGCCTGCAAGTGCGCGCGCATCTGTTCCGGGGCAAGCAGCGTGTCTTCTTCATGGCTGGTGTAATAGGCCACGAGTCGCACGTTGCCCGGTTCGTCCTCGCGAGCCAGCACCACGGTTTCGCCAATGCCCGGCAACTGGTGCAGGCAGCTGACGATCTCACCCAGCTCGATACGGAAGCCGCGAATCTTGACCTGATCGTCGTTGCGTCCCAGGCATTCCAGCTGACCGTCTTCCATCCAGCGACCGAGGTCGCCGGTGCGATACATCATGGCGCCTGGCTCATCGCTGAACGGGTCGACAAGGAATTTCTCGACGCTCAGCTCCGGGCGATTCAGGTAGCCCAGCGCAACGCCGTCGCCCCCGATGTACAGCTCGCCCGTCACCCCCTTGGGCGCCAGACGCTGATGAGCATCCAGCACATAAATACTCGTATTGCCGATGGGACGGCCAATCGGCACGCTCTCGTCTCCCTCGGACACGGCGCGCACTTCGCAGGTGGTGGCGAAAGTGGTGGTCTCGGTCGGACCGTAGACGTTGAACAGGCGCAGGCCCTGCGCCTGGCTCAGCAGCGCCCGATAGCTGGCAGGGTCTGCGCGCTCGCCGCCAGAAAGCAGCAACCTCAAGCCTTGCAGGGCTTGCGGAATCTGTTGCACGTACTGGTTGAACAGCGCCGTGGTAATGAACAGCACGCTGATTCGGGCATCGATCAGCAAGGCGCTGAAGCGAACCGGATCGACCAGCGTTTCATGGTCAACCACACATAGCTGCCCGCCATTGAGCAAGGCACCCCACACTTCCATGGTGCTGGCATCGAACGCCGGGTTGGACGCAAAGGCGATGCGGTCATGTTCGTTGAAATCGGCATAGCCGTTGTTCAGCACAAGACGGGCGATACCGCGATGCGGCACGCGCACCCCTTTGGGCGCGCCGGTCGAGCCCGAGGTGTACATGACGTAGGCCGCCGTGTCCGAACCCTGCTCCAGTTCCGGGTCGTGTCCCGGCTGGCCGTTCAGATCAAGGCTGTCCAGATCGATACGGCGCGTTGCCGCGTTGATGGGCGCCGTGCTGCGAGTCAGCACGCAGACGGCCTGGCAGTCATCCAGCATGTAGCTCTGGCGTTCTGCAGGTGCATTGACATCCAGCGGAACGAAGGTCGCGGCGCATTTGCTCACCGCCAGTTGGCCGACCAGCAGCTCCAGTGAACGTGGAAGTACGATCGCCACGTGGTCGTTGGGCGCAATGCCCTGTTCGATCAGGTAATGAGCGAGGCGATTGGCCTGCGCGTTCAGCTCACCATAGGTTATCGAGCGCTGGCCATGCTCGGCGGCCACACGATCAGGATGCCGGGCGGCACGCTGTTCGAACAGACGGTGCACAGGCTGCTCGCGTGGGTAATCACGGCGGGTATCGTTGAACACGCTGAGCTGTTCCTGACGCTCGGCAGCAGGCAAAATGGCCAGTTGCGTCATGTCCGTGTCCGGCTGCTGTTCAAGCGCCAGAATCAGGTGCGTCAGCGCTTCGTGCAGGTAATCGCATATCCGTTGCGGTTCGATGCCCGGCGTGGCCTGCGCCGTGAAACTGAAACCTTCGCCCAGATCATCGACGCTCAGGGTCAGTGGATAGTTGCTGCGTTCCTCGGCGTTCAGCACCTCGATGCCTTGCCAGGCCTGCACAGTCGCGTCGTCAGCGGTTTTGTGTGCCGCGCTGTGACGGTAGTTGAGCAAGGTGTTGAACAGCGGAGCGCCCGCAGGCAGTGCGCTGCAGCGCTGGGCCAGCGCCAGTTGCGCATGCTCGTGGGTCAGCAGACCGGTCAGCCTGCGGTGAGTGTCGAGCACAGCGTCGCGCACCGACTGGCTGCCCAGTTCGATGCGCAGCGGCAAGGTGTTGATGAACACACCCAGCGCCCGCTCCACACCTTCGGTGCCGTGCAGGCGGCCCAGCAGTACCGTGCCGAAGACCACGCTTTCGCGTCCCGACAGGTGCCCGAGCACCTGGGCCCAGGCCAGGTGCATCAGACTGGCGGCGCTGACACCCAACAGACGCGACTGATCGCGTACCTTGTGGCACAGGGTGTCATCCAGCACCAGACGTGCCTCGTGGGGAATGTCTTCCTGCGAGGCGAACGCAAGGCCATACGGCAGCGTCGGCTCATCGATGTCGCCCAGCTGTTCGCGGAAGAACGCTTCGTGGGCGGCATCGTCCGGGCCTTGCAGCACCTGAGCGATGTAGTTGCGGTATGGAACAGGCTCGGCCAGCTGCGCGTGGTCGCCCAGCAGGATGCCTTGCAGCTCCTGGCCCAGTACATCGAGTGCCACATGGTCCATGACCACGTGATGGAAACGCAGCGCCGCAGCGATCAGCCCGGTGGCCGGATCATGAGCGTGTACCAGATGCAGCAGCGGTGCCTGGGTCAGGTCCATGCGCGGCGCGTCGTCCAGATCCTGCAGTTCAACCGCATCCACACGCAGTGTCGCCTTGCGCCACACGACCTGCACCGGAGCTTGCAAGCCTTCCCAGAACAGCGCCGTACGCAGGATGTCGTGACGCTCTATCACCTGTTGCAACGCACCGCAGAACGCGTCCAGACGTGTCTCATCAGCAAAGGTGAATCGAGGCTGCAGCAGGTACGGGTCGCTGTCGCCAGCGGCCAGGTGGTGATAAAGGATGCCGGCCTGCAACGGCCCGACCGGGTAGATGTCCTGCAGATTGGCAGCACCGCCAGGCACATGGGCGACGATCCGGTCGATGGCCTCTTGATCCAGCTGCACCAGCGGCAACAGGTCCGGTGTGATGTAACGGCAATCCGCATCGATCCGGTTCGCCGGAATCTGCAGCGCACTGTCAGTGCCGACCGCGCTGGCCAGCGCAGCTAGGGTTGGCTGGGCGAACAGCACGCGAATGTCGGCGCTCATGCCCAGCTTGCGCATGCGTGCGATCAGCGTGACGGCGAGCAGCGAATGGCCGCCCAGTTCGAAGAAGTGATCCTGACGCCCTACTCGGGCGACGTTCAGCAGCTCGGCCCAGAGTTCGGCAAGAAGCGCTTCGGTTTCGCACAGCGGCGCCTCGTAGCGACGGCTCAGCACTGCGCTTGCGTCCGGTTCCGGCAGCGCTGCGCGGTCCAGCTTACCGTTGAGGCTCAGAGGCAAGGCCGACATCGCGACATAGGCGGTCGGCACCATGTAATCCGGCAGTTGCGCCAGCACATGGGCGCGCAAGGCCTCAATGCCAGGTGCCGAATGACCTTCGCGGCAGCTGAACCAGGCCACCAGACGTTCGCCATGCAGCAGCACAGCCACTTCACGCAGTGCCGGATGGGCGCTCAGGCGCGCTTCGATCTCGCCCAGTTCAATGCGCAGGCCATGCAGCTTGACCTGGAAGTCGTTGCGGCCGAGGAACTCCAGCTGGCCGTCTGCACGCTGGCGAACCAGATCGCCGCTGCGATACAGGCGGTCACCGGGTACGAACGGGCTGTCGATGAAGCGTTCGGCCTGCATGTCAGGCAGGTTCAGGTAACCACGGGTGACACCCGCACCACCAATGTGCAGCTGACCCACCACGCCTTGCGGCACCGGCTGGTCATAATCATCCAGAACATACAGCCGCGTGTTGCTGATTGCGCGACCGATTGGCAAGGCCGATTCCGGAACCGGTTCATGAGGCTCCAGGGTCCAGACGCTGCAGTCCACCGTGGCTTCAGTCGGACCATAGACATTGTGCAGACGGACCTGTGGCAGACGCAGACGGACCTGTGCCGCCATGGCTGCGGTCAGTTCGCCGCCGCCACAGACGATGTCGGTCAGGCTGACGCAATGGGCGCTTTCATCGAGATCGACGAACTGTTGCAGCAGCGCGGGCACGAACTGCACCACGCTGACCTGACGGTCCTGAATTTCCTGGACCAGATACGCCGGGTCGCGCTGACCATCGGGACGCGCCAATACCAGACGCATGCCCGCACACAGGGGCCAGAACAGTTCCCAGACCGAGGCATCGAAACTCACCGGCGTCTTGTGCAGCAGCGCACCGTTCGGCACCGGCGGACACAATTGCGAACTCCACTGCACCAGATTGCACAGGCCGCGATGTTCGACCATTACGCCCTTGGGCGCTCCGGTAGAACCCGAGGTGTAGATCACGTAAGCCAGATGGCCCGCCCCCAACCCCTGAACAACCGGGTTCTCGGGCGATTGTGCGTTCCAGGTGCAACTGTCCAGATTCACCTGCGGCAGCGGGCGATCGGCAAAACGCGCCTGCGTCGTGCCATCGACCAGCAGCGCCACGGCTTCGCTGTCGCCGAGCATGTAGGCCAGACGATCCATCGGGTAGCCCGGATCCAGCGGCACGTAGGCACCGCCGGCCTTGAGCACAGCCAGCAGGCCGACTACCAGCTGCGGACCACGCTGCAGGCACACCGCAACGCGGCTTTCAGTCTGCACGCCCTGCCCGATCAGATGATGAGCCAGACGATTCGCGGCCTCATTGAGCTGGCGATAGCTCAGGCAGACACCGGCCGACTCCAGCGCAACGGCATCCGGCGTCCGAGCCACCTGCGCCTCGAACAACGCCTGCAGAGGCTGATCAAGCTGGAAATCCTGCTCGCTGGCATTGAACTCCACCAACAGACGACGGCGCTCCTGAGGCCCCAGCAATCCGGCTCTGGCAGGCACGGCGTGCGCGTTGCCGACCATCGTCCATAGCAACTGCTCCAGGTAACCCACATAACGTACAACGGTCGATTCGTCGAACAGTGCCGTGGCGTAATCCACCACACCGCCGAACCCTTCATCAGTCTCACCCATGCTCAGGGTCAGGTCGAACTTGGCGAAGGTCGGCTGCTCGGACAGCGGTTGCAGGTGCAGGTCGCCCAATTGCAGCCCAAGCCCCTGGCTGCCGTCCCAGGCCAGCGAGGCCTGGAACAACGGGCTGTGGGCCAGACTGCGCGGCGGCCGCAGGCGTTCCACAACTTGTTCGAACGGCAGGTCCTGATGTTCCTGAGCCTGGATCACCTGAGACTTGATGCGCGCCAGCAACTTGCTGACGTCGGGCTCACCGGACGTGTCGATGCGCACGGCAAGGGTGTTGACGAACAGACCGATCAGTTCTTCGACTTCGCTGCGCCGGCGGTTGGCCACCGGCATGCCGATCACCACCTCGGACTGTCCTGACAAGCGCGCCAGCAGCACGGCCCAGGCCCCCATGAACAGCATGAACGGTGTCACGGCATGAAGCTGGCAGAAGGTTTTCAGGTCATCGCACAGGCGCGGATCAAGACGCACGGCAACGCTCGCCCCCGAGTAGTCCTGACGCGCCGGGCGTGGCCGGTCGGTGGGCAGGGTCAACAGCGCTGGCGCGCCGCTCAGCGCCTGATGCCAATAATCGCTCTGATGGCTCATGCGCTCACCGTCCAGCCAGTCGCGCTGCCACAGTGTGTAATCGGCGTACTGCAAGGCCAGCGGCGGCAGTGGATCGTCCAGCCCCTGGCTGAAAGCCCGGTACAGCGTGGTGAGTTCACGGGTGAATACGCCCAGCGACCAACCATCGGCAACGATGTGGTGCAGGGTCAGCAACAGCACGTGCCGGTCTTCGGCCAGGCACAACAGACGCCCACGAATCGGCAGATCATCCAGCAGATCGAACGGCTGTGCCGCTTCTTCGCGAACCACACGTTGCAGCGCCTGCTCGTCCTGACCGCGCAAGTCCTGCCAGAGCAGGTCGGGAACGACGGACACCGGTGCAGCCTGCACACGGGCCTCGCCTTCCTGCTGTATGAAACGACTGCGCAGGCTGTCGTGGCGGACCACGATGCGCTCAAGGGCGCGTTTCAGTGCGCGGGTATCCAGTTGGCCGTTCAATTGCAGGCCCAGCGGAATGTTGTAGGCACTGTTGGCGTCTTCCATTTGCGCCAGAAACCACAATCGTTGCTGGGCAAAGGACAGAGGCACCGGCTCGTCATGACGGGTGGCCTGAATGGCAGGCAGCTCACTGCGCCCGGTGCTGCCCAGGCAGCGCGCAACGGCTGCCAGTGCGCTGTCGGCAAACAGATCGCCCAGCGCAAGCTCCAGTGAAAGGCGCTGGCGCACCTGGGACACCATGCGCATGGCCAGCAATGAGTGGCCGCCCAGCTCGAAGAATCGGTCGTGGCGCCCTACCCGCTCAACCTGCAGCAATTCGCTCCAGATCGCCGCCAGGGCAATTTCCAGCTCGCCTTGCGGCGCCTGGTATTCGCCGGTGTTCAATGCGTCACGATCCGGTACGGGCAAGGCACGACGGTCGACCTTGCCGTTGGCGGTCAGCGGCCAGGCATCCAGACGCACCAGTGCGCTGGG
>NZ_LKEH01000013.1 GCF_001642795.1 Pseudomonas viridiflava
CCGATTGCCCCCCGAATCAGCGCCAGGACTCAGCCTTCACCCACGTCGCGTTCTGCGGTGTTCATGCGATCTCGCTACAAAAGCGCATCAGTGCCGCTGTCTCTCCGGATAGCCAGATGATTTGTGTAGAACGATTAGCGCAGAGCGATGGGCACGATCATTATCCGAGAGGCCATGATCGTTGCCTTCACCGCTTGCTCAAATACAACGCCAGCGCTTCAGCCCCAAGCTCCACTGTAGAGCTGGTCCCGGCCCAGCTGCAGGCGAGCATGAGGTTGCGGGGCAGGGCGAAGTCTTCCACTGAAAAGCCGTTGTCGTCGAATCCGTGATCATCATGCGGCACCAGATCCCGCAGCGAATCCACAGGCTCGAAATACGCCCACACCGGTTTGTCGAGCGCCACCGCCATTCCCACTTCGAACGCCGTACCTGAATCCGGCTCCAGACCTCGAAACACATTCAGGTTGGCGAGCACGGCAGTGCAGCGCTGAATCATCGCCACATTCATCGCATAGATCTGTTGCGCGGTTTCATGAGGCGACAAGCCGGGAGGCACTTCGTTGTCGAATGGAAACAATCCTTCCAGACCATGTGCGGTACACAGCGCTTTCAGGTAACGCCCATGCTCGATGGCGTCTGGACGAAAAACGTCGAAACCTGCGAGGTAAACCAGAGGTGCCTGCATTGTCGTCGCTCCGCTAGTGGACAAATCGCATTGATTCTACGGCGGGTCGCAAGCGGGATGAAGAGCGCCATTGATCGGCCTGCGGGTAGAGAGTGGCTTTTTGGGCTGTTATCTGTACGGATAGCCAGTATCCTTGCCCGGTCTGTTCATCGAACCTGTGACCGTTGGCCTTGAATACCTCACCTCTCGATAATCCGTTTTATTACCTGGAAAACTTTCGCCAGGTGCTGGACTGGATCGCGCAGCGTTACGACGACCTGCTCGACGAGTCGGAGCGCCAGTTCATCGAGGCGTTTGCCGGGCTGCCGGTGGCGACGCAGGGTTTGCTGGTGAGAATGGTCATGCGCAAGGGCGCCCTGTTCCGGGCGAGCAAGCTGAGCTACGACGAAATAGGTGACCCTGTCGAAAAC
This sequence comes from Pseudomonas viridiflava, assembly GCF_001642795.1. Classification (GTDB taxonomy): domain Bacteria; phylum Pseudomonadota; class Gammaproteobacteria; order Pseudomonadales; family Pseudomonadaceae; genus Aquipseudomonas; species Aquipseudomonas viridiflava. The sequence goes on from NZ_LKEH01000013.1 coordinate 1,096, forward strand.
GTGGGCCCGCTGCTGGAACTGGGCTGGGTGGACGACCGGCCTGCGCTGGGTCTGGATGAGCTGTTCCAGTTGCTGCGCAAGGACGAGTTGAGCCAGTGCTTCAAGGCGCACGGTGTGAAGGGTTCCGAACGCAAGGAGCTGTGGTTCGAACGACTGCAACCGATCTACACGGAGCCGCAACCTCTTGATCAGTGGCATGGTTCATTGCAGGACATGGTTTTTTCGCTAAAGGTCATGCCACTGTGCGACCGTCTGCGGCTGCTGTACTTCGGCAATCTTTATCAGGAGTGGTCGGAGTTCGTACTCGCCGATCTGGGTATCTATCGCTACGAGAAGGTCGAGTTTTCTGTCGATTCCCGGGCAATCACGGCGCGGGAAGACATTGATGTGTGCCTGCAACTGCATGCCTGCCGCGAAGCGCTGGAAACCAGTCTTGTCCTGCATGATCTGGCTGAGCAGGCCATTGCCATTCACTGTCGCAGTCCCTGGCTGCAGATGCGCCGCGCCAAGCTGCTGTTTCGCATCGGTCAACAGGCCGAGCGGTTGCAGGATTGGCCGCTGGCGCTGTCGGTCTATCGGCAGTCCAGTTATCCCGGCGCCCGCTCGCGACAGATTCGGGTGCTGGAGCGTCACGAACAATACGCCGAGGCCATGGAGCTGCTGCAACAGGCCCGACTGGCTCCGGAGAACGATGCTGAGGTCCAGCATCTGGCGCGTGTGTTGCCGCGCCTGCAGCGCAAGCTTGGCCTGGCAGCCGAACGTCGTCGGGCGGCAAGGGTGGTCGAGCGCATGGACGTGCACGTCACGCCGCTGCCTGGCTGCAGCGTCGAATACTTGATCCGCGAGCACTTGCAGCAAGAAGGCGGCGAGGTGCACTACGTCGAGAATACGCTGATCAATTCCCTGTTCGGGCTGTTGTGCTGGTCGGCGATTTTCTCACCCTTGCCGGGCGCATTCTTCCATCCGTTCCACAGCGCCCCGAGCGACCTCTACAGCCCGGATTTCTACCAGCGCCGTGCGCACCTGTTCGATGCCTGCCTGGCCCAGCTCGAGTCCGATGCGTATCGCGCCACCATCCTTGAGAACTTCCTCGGCAAACATGGCCTGCAATCGCCGTTCGTATTCTGGGGCTCGCTGACGCCAGCCCTGCTGGATCAGGCGCTGGATTGTCTGCCTGCCGAGCATTTGCGCCATTGGTTTCGTCGTTTGCTGCAGGACATCAAAGCCAATCGCACAGGAATGCCGGATCTTATCCAGTTTTTCCCCGAGCAGCGCGGCTACCGGATGATCGAAGTGAAAGGGCCTGGGGATCGCTTGCAGGACAACCAGCTGCGCTGGCTGGATTTTTGTGCCGAGCACGGAATGCCGGTGCATGTCTGCTATGTGAAGTGGACGATGGACTGCGAGGTTGCGACAGAAGAAGGGAAGGGCGTTTCGCAGGCGGATTGTATTCAGGTCTGACGGAAGGGAAGGGCGAGGCGGTCCTTGAATGCGCTAAAGCAGGCCGCCGCGCTATGCTGCATTTACAGTTTCGCGATCCAGATCAGCCTCACGGCGCGCTGTCGTCGTCATCCTTATCGTCACCATCGGTGTCCATGCCAGCCTTGCCAGCATCATTCTTTTTGTCCATGCCGCTGTTGTTGCCTGGCTGAGGGTCCATGCCCTTGGTTCCGGGGCTGGTGCCTTGGGTACCTGGAGTTGTGCCGTCAGTATTCTTTTCCATCCCGGTACCCGGTACTTTCGGGCCGCTGCTGTCCGGATTGGTCGGCCCTGTCGAGCCCGCCATGGCCAATGCACTGACGCTGCCCATGATTGCGGCAAGTGTCCATGCGCCAACTGTCTTAAGTTTCATGTTCGTAAACCTCCTGTCAGTGTCCTTCGTGTTGTTGCCAAAGGCATTGAGTGATGATCGGCGACGCAGGTGCCCAAAGGCCGACCAGTGGCAGGAGTGACCCGCCACCGTCGTCACACAGATCAGTTGACCTTCGGCTTCTCGGTCACGCCGCTCTTGTCGTGGGTGCCGTGGGTATTCTTGTCGTGCGTCATGGTGCCAGAGCCATTGTTCATCGACTTGTTGGTCTGCTCACCTTGCTGCGTGCCCTTCGTGTTGGACGAGTTGCGATCGGCCGGTGCCGAATTGGTGCCCGGCAGCTTGGTCGCGTTGTCGTTGACCGGGCTGGCAGGCGTTGGCGAGGTCTCAGCAAAGGCTGCGCCCGATGCAACGGCCATCAGGCCAGCGAGAGTCAGGGCAGCGAATTTGGTCTTGATCATGAGGCTTACTCCGTTTTTTAAGATTTTTAACATACCCACGTTGGTCATTGGCCACTTGCCATAGGTGCCAGCGATTCCGACGAACGGTAGCACAATGATCGTGCCTGAATTTAATACCACCCCTATAACGTTGCTTTTCAATCGCCCTCCAAAGAGCGGGGAAGGAGCAGTAATCAGGATGTGGATGACGCAGTTTTTCAGGCGATCTGGTTATAAGCATTTGCTGCCCGGAAAACCTGAGGGTCTAAAAAGGCACATTTTTTTACACTTTTATAACGGTGATGGCTTTTAGCTATTTAGAGGTGGCTGGCACATGGCTAGCCGTTGAAACAGACCCTTTGAGCCCCGAAAACATTGGGTCCGATGAATTCTCGGGAAAAAACGCGTGTAGGAAATTGGCCATAAAAAGCGCCTTCATCCGACGTGGTTCGACGGATTGTCATTAAACAGAAACATTTGAGCGTTTAAATCCGCCTCGGGCCTCTTCAAGTGGGCCACCACACAATCTCCTGGACTGAGGTATTACCGTGATTCTGCTGACTAAAAAACGCTTGTCGCTTCTGATCGCTTCGCTGTGCCTGAGCGGTGTAGCCCATGCGACTGATGTTACCGGCGCTGGTTCGAGTTTCGTCTTCCCGGTCATTTCCAAATGGTCCCAGGACTACAGCAAAACTGCCGACAACCGCATCAACTACCAGTCGATCGGTTCGGGTGGCGGTATTGCCCAGATCAAGGCTGCTACCGTTGACTTCGGCGCTTCCGACGCCCCTATGTCCGCTGAAGACCTGCAGGCTGCCGGCCTGGGTCAGTTCCCAAGCGTCATCGGCGGTATCGTGCCGATCATCAACGTTGAAGGCATCGAAAGCGGCAAGCTGAAACTTGACGGCGAAACCCTGGCCAAGATCTTCATGGGCACGGTCAAGAAGTGGAACGACCCAGCCATCGTTGCGCTGAACCCGGGCGTGACACTGCCTGACACCGCAATCACTGTCGTTCACCGTTCGGACGGCTCGGGCACCACTTACAACTTCACCAACTACCTGAGCAAAGCCAGCTCTGAGTGGAACGAGAAGCTGAAGTTCGGTTCGACCGTGCAGTGGCCAGCAGGCGTGGGCGGCAAGGGTAACGAAGGTGTCTCGGCTTACGTGAAGCAGATCAAAGGTTCGATCGGCTACGTTGAATACTCCTACGCTGTAACCAACAAGCTGTCCTACACCCAGCTGAAAAACGCTGCCGGCAAGTTCATTGCGCCGACCGCCAAGTCGTTCGCTGCTGCTGCCGACACCGCTGACTGGGCGAACGCCAAGGACTTCGGTCTGATCATGACCAACGCGCCGGGCGAAGAGGCATGGCCGATCACTGCCACCACCTGGATCATCATGTACAAGGAAGCCAAGAACGCAGAGAAGAGCAAGGCGGCTTTCGACTTCTTCAAGTGGTCTCTCGAAAACGGTCAGAAGCAGGCTGCAGAGCTGGATTACGTCGCCTTGCCGAAATCGCTGGTCGATCGCGTAGAAAACTACTGGAAAGCTGAATTCACAAGTAAGTGATTCAAGCGTGTACGACCCCTGTCATCGACCGCGATATCGGTCCGATGACGGGGGCTTTTCCTTGCGAGTGGACTCAACATGACTGAAAACACCCAATACCTGTCCGCTGCCGTCAAAGCTGTCGAGACCGAAGGCGAGAAGCGCGCCAAGCGGGATCATCGCCACGACCTGTGGTTCAAGCGTTCATTGCAGGCCGCCGCGATGCTGGTGCTTGCTTTGCTGGGTTGTATTGCCCTGTCGACCCTCTGGGGTGGCAGTCTGGCATTCCAGACGTTCGGGTTTGGCTTTCTGACCAGTACCGAATGGGACGTGAACGCCGGCAAGTTCGGCGCGCTGGTTCCGATCTACGGCACCCTGGTGACCTCTTTTCTGGCTTTGCTGATCGCCGTTCCGGTGAGTTTCGGCATTGCGATTTTCCTGACCGAAGTAGCGCCGCCGTGGCTTCGGATGCCCATTGCCTCGGCCATCGAGCTGTTGGCGGGCATTCCGTCGATCATCTACGGCATGTGGGGGCTGTTCGTGTTCGGGCCGTTCATGGCTGAACACATGTCACCCTGGATCACCGAAAACCTGGGCGCGCTGCCGGTGATCGGCCCGATGTTCCAGGGCCCGCCTCTGGGTATCGGCATGCTGACGGCCGGTATCGTGCTGGCAATCATGATCACCCCGTTCATCACCTCGGTGATGCAGGAAGTATTCCGCACCGTACCTGTCGCGCTCAAAGAGTCGGCCTATGCGCTGGGCGGCACGACCTGGGAAGTAGTCTGGGACATCGTGCTGCCTTACACCCGTTCTGCGGTGGTCGGCGGTGTGTTCCTCGGCCTGGGTCGCGCGCTGGGTGAAACCATGGCGGTGACCTTCGTACTGGGCAACGCTCACCAGTTCTCGGCGTCGCTGATGATGCCAAGCAGTTCCATCGCTTCGGTCATCGCCAACGAATTCAACGAGGCGTACACCGACATTCACCGTTCCGCGCTGATCGCTCTGGGCTTCCTGTTGTTTGTGGTCACCTTCATCGTGCTGGCCCTTGCACGTCTGATGTTGTCGCGTCTGTCGCGTAAGGAGGGGTTATGAGTAAGGACCTGGCAGGCAGCGAGCGCATTTACCGTGTTCGCAATATCAAGAACAAGATCGCCATGGTGCTCAGCTGTGGTGCCACGGCGTTCGGTCTGTTGTGGCTGGTCTGGATTCTGCTGACCACCATCATCAAGGGCATCGACGCCCTGAACCTGCAACTGTTTACTGGCATGACGCCTCCGCCAGGCACTGAAGGCGGTCTGGCCAACGCCTTCTACGGCAGCGTGCTGATGTCCGGCATCGGCCTGCTCATCGGTACGCCGATCGGCCTGATGGCCGGTATCTGGCTGGCCGAGTTCGCGCGCTACACCAAACTGGGCAACGCGGTGCGCTTCATCAACGACATCCTGTTGTCGGCACCGTCCATCGTGCTGGGCCTGTTCGTGTACACGGTCGTCGTTCTGCCGCTCAACGCAGTAACGGGCCATCAGGTCGGCTTCTCGGCGATTGCCGGTGCACTGGCGCTGGCGCTGCTGGTGATTCCAGTGGTGGTGCGTACCACCGACGAAATGATGCAACTGCAACCCTCGACCATGCGCGAAGCCGCGCTGGCGCTGGGTGTACCTCAATGGAAACTGACCCTGCAGATCGTTCTGCGCGCCGCCAAGGCAGGTGTCGTGACCGGCGTATTGCTGGCACTGGCACGTATCACTGGCGAAACCGCGCCGCTGCTGTTCACCGCATTCGGCAACCAGTTCTGGAGCAGCGATCTGCTCAAGCCAATCGCCAGTGTTCCGGTGGTGGTGTTCCAGTACGCAATGAGCCCGTTCGACGACTGGCACTCCCTGGCATGGGCCGGTGCATTGGTCATGACGCTGTTCGTACTGATACTGAGTCTGCTTTCTCGCTTAATTCTTCTGCGCAATAGGGCGTCCTGATGAACAACCTTTCCCTGGCCAACGAAAAGACCAAGATTCAAGTGCGCGGTCTGGAGTTTTTCTACAACAACCAGAAGTCGCTGAAGTCCATCGACATGACCATTCCCGAGAAGCGCATCACTGCGATCATCGGCCCGTCGGGTTGCGGTAAATCGACCCTGCTGCGTGTGTTCAACCGTATTTACGCGATGTACCCAAAACAGGAAGCGCGCGGCGAAGTGCTGCTCAATGGCGAAAACATCCTGGCGCCGGGCTACTCGATGAACCGCCTGCGCAGCCATGTCGGCATGGTGTTCCAGAAGCCGGTGCCGTTTCCGATGTCGATCTACGACAACATCGCCTACGCCATCAAGCACCATGAAAAACTGTCGCGTCGTGAAATGGAAGATCGCGTCGAGCAGGCGCTGCGTGGTGCAGCGCTCTGGGATGAAGTGAAGGACAAGCTCAAACAGAGCGCTACCGGTCTGTCCGGTGGTCAGCAACAGCGCCTGTGTATCGCACGTACCATTGCGCTGCGCCCTCAGGTGCTGCTGCTGGATGAACCGACGTCTGCGCTTGACCCGATCTCCACCGGTCGTATCGAGCAGTTGATCACCGAGCTGAAAGAGCAGTTCACCGTGATCATCGTGACCCACAACATGCAGCAGGCTGCACGTTGCTCGGACTACACCGCGTTCATGTTCATGGGTGAGCTGATTGAGCACGGCGACACCGACACCATCTTCACCAAGCCTTCCAAGACCCAGACCGAAGACTACATCACCGGTCGTTTCGGCTGATCAGCCGGCCAGGGCGGGTGCCTCCCGGCGCTCGCCCATGAATGCCTCGATCCTGCCGCGCAACCAGCGTTCGGCAGGGTCGTTGTCCATCACACTCAGCCACGTCATCGACAGGTCCAGCCCCGGCGTGGGGAAGGGCAGCGGCTCGTCGTACACCAATCCCAATGCGCTCATGGCACTCGCCGCATAATCGGACAGCCCCGAAATCAGATCGGTGCCAGCCATCAGTGCGGGCAGGGTGGTGAACTGCGGCACCGACAACACCACCTGACGCTTGCGGCCCAGCGCGGTCAGCCACTCATCAGCGAAGCTGCTGACGCTGGCGACGTGCGACACCACCACATGCGGCCGCGAACAGTACTCATCCATCGACATCGGGCCTGACGGCTTGTCGGCCCTCACCAGACGTGGCTGAACGTTGCGTAGCGTCTTGCGTTTGGCGTTGGCGGGCAGCTCGCGGGTCAGGCACACGCCGACCGTGATGTCGCCCGACATCAGGACTTCGGAGATATTCAGGTAGTCGACATGCTTGACCACGATCACCACCCCCGGCGCTTCCTTGCGGATCGCCTTGAGCATGGCGGGGAACAGGCCGAATTCGACATCGTCGGACAGGCCGATGCGAAAGGTCATCTTGCTCACCGAGGGATCGAAGTCCGTGGTCAGACTCAGTGCTGTGGACATGGCATCCAGCGCAGGCGTCAGATGTTTGAGGATTTCATGGGCACGGGCGGTCGGCTCCATGCGATGGCCGACGCGGATGAACAGCGGGTCGTTGAGCAGGCCGCGCAGACGGTTGAGCGCCGCGCTGATGGTCGGCTGGCCGAGGAACAGTTTTTCCGCCGCGCGAGTCACATTGCGCTCCTGCATCAGGGTCTCGAAGACCACCATCAGGTTGATATCGGCCTTGCGCAGTTCATTGCGATTCATTTGGGTTCCTTGGCATCAGACATGTTCATCCGGATGGCGCCTGCAAGAGCATGCGCCAGTCTAGGGAACCGCCGCAGTGGGCGTCCAGCCTTTTGCCTTGCAACGCAGAAACGTCTTCTTACGTTTCTGCAGGTAGGAAAAGGGCGAATCTGTTGTGGGTTCTGGGGTCTACTTGCGGGTCCGGAACGCGTTGTGCCAAGCGTTTCCGGCATTCCCGACCCACACCTGAAGGAGGTGCCCCCTATGCGGGCTGCAAAGATTGCCGGTCTGTTGATTTCGATGGCGTTGCCTTGTGCGGCGCTGGCTGAAACGCCCAGTTATGGTCAGCAATTGGAAGGCTTCACCTATCCCCACCCACTCAAGAAGTTCGACTTCCAGTCTCAGGGCCAGGCGCTGGAGATGGGTTATATGGATGTCGCGCCCACCGGCAAGGCCAACGGCCGCACTGCTGTCCTGATGCACGGCAAGAATTTCTGTGCCGCCACTTGGGAAGACACTATCAAGGGTTTGACCAGCGCAGGTTATCGGGTGATCGCTCCCGATCAGATCGGTTTCTGCACCTCGACCAAGCCTGGCTATTACCAGTACAGCTTTCAGCAGCTGTCGATGAACACCCATGCGCTGCTGGAAAAGCTCGGCATCGACAAGGTGTCGGTCGTGGGTCACTCGACCGGCGGCATGCTGGCCACGCGTTACGCGCTGATGTACCCGAAGCAGGCCGAGAAACTGGTCATGGTCAACCCGATTGGTCTGGAAGACTGGAAAGCACTCGGCGTGCCTTACCGCACGGTGGATCAATGGTATGAGCGGGAACTGAAAACCACCGCCGAAGGCATTCGTGCCTACGAGCAGAAGACCTATTACGACGGGCGCTGGAAGCCTGAGTACGACAAGTGGGTCGACATGCTGGCAGGGCTGAACAAAGGACCCGGTCAGAAAGCCGTTGCCTGGAACTCGGCGCTGATCTACGACATGATTTTCACTCAGCCGGTGTTCTACGAGTTCCCGAAACTGCAGGTGCCGACTGTGTTGATGATTGGTGACGCAGATACTACTGCTATCGGCAGCGACATCGCGCCGCCGGACGTGAAGGCCAAAATCGGTGAGTACAAGGTGTTGGGCAAGCAGGTCACCGAGATGATTCCGGGTGCCAAGCTGGTGGAGTTCAAAGGCATGGGCCATGCCCCGCAGATGGAAGAACCGGTTGCGTTCAACAAGGCGCTGGTCGAGGCGCTTCAGTAGTCATTTGTTGACCTGTGATCGTGCCGACACTTCGTGTCGGCACGCATCCCGTGACGCTCTGCGTCCCAAGTGGCACAGACTGCGGACTCAGTGAGCCGAGCGCATGCCTCACGTCACCTTTTCGCCCCTCGGCGACTTACTTTGAGAGGCCAAAGTAAGCAAAGCCTTTTGCTCCGGTTCCGG
>NZ_LKEH01000014.1 GCF_001642795.1 Pseudomonas viridiflava
CCGATGATGGATTGGACCGATAGGTCAAATTTAGCCAATATCTACGGGGTTTGGCCAATGTCAGCCTTCTAATGTAGCATTTTTGTCACAGACTCCATCACCTTGCCTGGTGGCCTCTCGGCCCCAGATATGAATCTGAGTTGACGCCTGTTCAAGATTCAGCAGCGCTCTTTGAGAGCTAATTGAGTGACGTGCAAGTTCACTTTGACAAGTCTGTGGATTTTTATATCAAGAAGATGTGAGACAAAAAAGTACTGTTGCTGAGGGATAAGTTAATGTGCTATAAGGCGAGGATGGCAATCTGATATCTTGCTTGTCCAATAAATCTGGACATCTGCCGTTGCTTAACTCCGCTCATGGAGTTTGCTCTACAAAAGCTTGTCTAATCTCATGACCAAGGAAAGATCATGAACTTAACAGAAATAAAAAAAGAAATTTATAGAAAAATTCAGGCTGGTAATCTCTCTGCGGACGTACTTCAACTACTCATGCCAAGCTCCATTCCGGTGCCGGTTGAGTGTGAGTTATGGGATTATAAAGAAATTTATGAGGATAGCGCTCATGATTACTCTAAAACTGCACGGACAATTGCAAGTTTTTATAATACATATGGCGGCTATATAGTTTATGGTGTCAGGGAGATAGAAAAAGATCGGCGATTCGAGCTTGCTGGGGTTGAGCCTAATAGGTTGGACGTTCAGAAGCTTAAAGGGCAACTCGATAAGTTCTTTGGCACTCGTCTTGATATCAGTGTCGTCGAAATTCCTTACGGGCAGCCTGCTGTTTTAATTGGCTTGCTTCATGTGCCTAAAAGGCCCGAAAAAAAACACACTATATCCGCTAATAAAAGAGCGGATGATGCAAGAAACAAACAAATTTTCAGCGAGGGTGCGACTCTGTATAGAGCTGGGGATGAGTGTAAGCAAGCAGTTACTCATTCCGATTTCGAATTCCTTACAAGTAGTCGTGATTGGCTTGCGCTTCTTGAGGGGCGATTTGTAAAGAAAATAAACCTGCTTGACCATAATTTACCTGATCGCAATTTCGTCTGCCCTAATTTTGTAGGCCGTGTTGAAATTATACAAAAGCTGTGGGCCTGGCTGTCTGATGAATTTCAGTATGCAAAAGTTTTAGCAGGTGAAGGGGGGAAGGGTAAGACCTCGATAGCATATGAATTTTGCCAGTTGATCGCTTCAACCGGTGCTCCACTCTTCGATCAGATCATATGGTTGACTGCTAAAACCCAGCAGTTTAAAGCTCGTATTGATGGGTTTATCGGTACTCCAGAAACTCACTATTATGACCTTGAATCACTCCTGATGGCTATATGCCAGAAAACTGGTACATTAGATTCGGAGCTAGAAGATGTCTCAATCAACCAGCTTAAGAGAATTGCTAGGTTAAACCTACAGGCTTACCCTTCGTTTATTGTAGTTGATGATGTGGATTCTGCCGACGTAGACGAACAAAAAAGAATTATGGAAACCGCGCGCGAGATTGGAGGAAGTAACTCTAAAATTCTGTTAACCACTCGATCTAACGTCAGCTACTCTTCTGATACTGCCATTGAGGTTCCAGGTCTTTCTGGTGAGGAGTATCTACATTATATAGATGAGTTAAAGTCGTCTATGGGGTTCGACGCGATCACATCGAAATCCATAAGGAAACTTGAGGAGGCATCAGAAGGGTCACCGTTGTTTACTGAGTCTATTCTTCGTTTATGCCGAGTAGGATATTCAATAGATAATGCTATAGCGGAGTGGCAAGGCAAAAAAGGGGAGGCTGTAAGAAGCGCTGCACTTCGTCGTGAAATACACTTGTTGAGTCCGGAAGCTAGAAAAGTCTTGCTGACCATTTCGTTTGTAGGGTCATGTTCTTTGGCTGAGCTTAGACACTACACTGAGATGGAGCAATTGCTGATAGATGATGCTATATTAGAACTGGGTAGATTATTCCTTTTACAGTCTGCTTCATTTATCGAGTCAGAACCCCGTTTCAAATGCTCCCAATCAATAGTTAATTTGACTATCTCACTCAAGGACGAAATTGTAGTCAATGCTGATCGCTATTTGGGGTACTTGAAGGGTAGAGCGCAAGCTTTGAAGGCAAATACCTCTCAAAATACTCAAATCGCTGTTGGTGAAGCAATCCGTCAGTCGTTGGCGCTTCTCAAGGCGAATGATTTTCCAAACGCTCGTGCGACCATAAAGTCATTGTTAAGGAAGCAGCAGTATAAAAATAATCCTGATCTGTTGTTAGCGCTGGCTCAGATTGATTCTTTTGATCCTAGTGCGGAAATCAACTCCGTGCGAAGTGCTTTCAAAGATGCGTACCTCCACGGTCAGCGAAAAGAACTTCTATTTGATCTGTGGTTTCAGGTTGAGGCCCGGGTTGGCAACAGGTCAGAACTCGTTGATGTTTGTCGACTGGCTATTGTCGACGGAAGGCTGAATAGCTCCAAGTGGCTAAGACGATCGGCAGAAGCTAAGCTATTACTCTCTTACTCAGTCGGTTCGCCATCTAGGCAGTTAGAGATATTGCTCGGGGCTTACGATGACGTATCGAAAGCGATTCGAAAGACACATGGTGCACTTAAGCATGAATTGAAAGAGTTGTCGGTCAGTATTCTTGATTGTCTCTGGAAAGTCTGTTACGAGTTGCGCGAGGACTTCACTGGTTTGAAAGCTATGCAGAAAGCTATAAAAGCAGGGGATATTCGGAGTGTGAACTATTATAGGCTTGCAGAAGCTGCTAATTTGATTTATTTAAACTACACGGCACAGGGGGTGACCGCTCGTCGCAAGAAGGAGCTCTCCGTATCTTATACTGAAAGCTGTAGTATTTTGATTGATATTCTTGAAGGTCTAGATGAGTCGAGAGCCGACGTAGTAACAAGCCTGGATCAAGCCGTAAAAAAACTAAAATCGGTTTCTTAGATTTTAATCTGTAACTTCACTCGGTTGCTAACGTCGCGGAGCTTGCTTGTTGGTTCTCACAAGGCAAGCTCCGCTAAGTAGCCAAAGTTATGTCGTGTGGGGTTGATTTCAGGCGCTGTAAAAATTTTCCTACGCTGCCCTTCCCATTAGCTTGTTTTGTTCGTTCATGGCTTTAGCTCTCTGCTCGTCTATATAGGTGGCTAAGTCGCGTATATGAATTCCTAGTGCTGCTTTTTGACTGTCAGCTCCTAATCGAACGATTGGGATATCAATCTCTCCGAGTAAGCATTTCCGTTTAAACTTCTCAACTGTTAAGCGCATATAATCTGCGCATATGCGATCCAGTGGTATGACTGCTTGACCTTCGTATTGTGCCAAGAGCAAGAATAGTGTGTTCATTATCTTTTCTCGATTTACGTAGTTTATGGCGGATTTTTTATCTTAATAAACTGTTGTGCTGATCTTCTTAAATAATCTGATGGATTTCAACCTAGGATCTTAAAGGCTGGCTCATGATCTTTCTGAGATATGTTCAGCTCCCATAAGGCTCACTTGGGTTGGATCAGACGCTCAGAGATCTTCGAAAGAGCTTTGCCCCCAGAGCAGGCTGCGCGCGCGGGCTATTCTGAGCAGTTAGCGTTACATCATGAGCGACTGGCTCGCGCACCTTTTCGTGAGGTATAGGCGCCCCGCCGGTGTTGCTGGGAATACCAGTAATGCCTGCTGGTGTGCAGCAGAAACTATTAGTTATTTGAATGCTGCTCCAACTGCAGTTGCGGCGTAAAGCGGCTTGAATAAGGAGCACGGTCTGTGGGCGATCACTAGGGCTTTCCTCCGATGCTTGATTACAAGTTGATTCATCAGGCGTCTGCGGCTTTGCGCATTTGACGTCATGCACATGAGCCTGGTCATTTTCTTCGACCAAATCGGCCAGCAGCAGCGCGTTTTCGGTCTCCTTACGCAAGGCGCGTAAGACGTCAGGTCCGATCATCAACCTCAGTTGATTGTGCAGCTCTTTGTTAAAGCGAGCCGTAGCGCGTAATTCGGCAATGGCTTTGGTGTGCTGCTGGTGCAGGTCGCCAGCAGCTTGCGGGCTGAGCCGCAGCATAGGGATAGGCCAATTCATGCTGCGTTCACCTGTTGGTCTGATACGCCGAGCGCTTCAGCCATTTGCAACGCCTGCTGCCGGAGCGCCAGACAATCGCGTTCCAGCTTTTTGCCGGTACGAAACGCGCTGAAAGTCTCTGCAGCGATTCTCAGTTTCTCGGCTATATCGTTCAGCGCGTCTCGTTCTTGCGCACCAAACGCCATACCTCGCTGGAGGTTTTCGCAGCGTCGTGCCAATTGCGCATTTTCTGTGCGGATCAGCCTCAATGATGCTTCAAGCTCATGGATCGCCAGAACGTCATGTTCGCGCGGTACTTGTTCGCCGTTCGTGATACCCACTTTGATGCCGTCGCTGCGGCCTATCATGTAGCCAAACCACAAAAGCAGGCCGGCTGAAATGATGAGTCCGATCAATACGCAGATTTGAGTCGTAGTCATGTGGTGTGCTCCTAGTAAGATTGCTCGGCTGGTGGTGGCAGCCGTTTTGGTTATGTCAGTGAGTCGGATTCAGTTTGAGAATTGCCCATCTCTTCATCGGCCTTGTATGCACGGATGTCGATCAGAGCTGCGACGTGTCGAATGTGCGCGAACTTCGGTGCTTTGCGGCTCGTGTCCAAGGTGGTGATCGGGAGCGGGATCCGCCCGTTCTCAATCTCTGCAACAAACGACCGTTCGTTGAGGTTTCGGAAGTACTGCTCGCGCAGTTTGTCTAGGGGGATGAGTACATCTCCGAAGGTCCGATACAGCAGCTCAACGGTGGCCGCTTCCGGTGCTGGCATCAGACGTAGCGGATTTTGGCTATGGTCCTTCATGCAACAGCTTCTTTTGGTTGAGGAAGGTAGTCGTGGATGTCCATGAGGGCTTCCTGTGCGGTCTCTCCGCTCCCAAATACGTAGCCTCCGTCAGAGCTTCGCATCGTGAGGGAGAGGGGAATCCGATATCCAGAAGTAGGATGTAGTTCAAGCGTGACGTGGGCTTCGACCATTTGAAGTTCGCAGGCCAAAAGCTTAGTGATGGCGAGCAACTTGATTTGTTCCTGCTGCAATGGCCCGGCCACAACAGCTTCAAGAAGTGCGGCTGCGTTAATGTCAGCAACAACAGTGGCAATCTCGTTCAGGGTGCGCTGTTCTGGCGGAATGCGCAGCAATTCACTCAGTAGACGGTCAATCGCTTCTTGGTTCATTCGGTTTTCTCCGCTTGGGGTGGTTCCAGCTATTCAGGCAGTGCCGTTTGGTGAGCTCGCGCAGGTGTTCAGGAACCTCAAGCAGCGCTGCATTGCGTTCCTCCCGCGTATGCAGCGCGACGATCTGGCGAGCGTACTCCCTAGGCCACGTCACGTTTGTCGGCCGGTATTTCAGGCGCCGCCAGCCCCAGTTGTTCGGCGAGCCAGCGCATGCCGGGCTGCTTTATCCTGGTTGACTGGCTGTACTGCATGCCCAACTGGTGATGGAACCAGCTGCTGTCCTTAACGCGCATGTACTCGCGGTCCCGCGTGGGGTAGGCGGGAAGGTTTCGTTCATTGAGCAGCGCTTTTTCCCTCATCAGGGCGATGAGCTTGGGTCTGCTGACGCCAAGTTGTTTTGCGGTCTGAGCCAAGGTGCGTTCCATGCCTGCTCCTACGCCGCTTGCATCGCGGGAATCGCAATGCTGGCAAGGTGATTGATGGATTCAACGACCTTTTCATGGATTTCGGCATCTGGGCCAGAGAGCGTGAAGCACTTGGTCCGAGGCTGCCTTACTCCGATAGTCATAAGTGTTGTAGCTGCTGTCCGGGTTCTGTTGCGATGAATCGAGACATGAATCGGCTGCTCAAGGCCAACGTCCAGGCTGAGCATGCCGCCCCGGCATACCAGATCGAAAACTTGCAGACTCAGTTGCTCGTCAAGAACGCTGTATTTCCCATTGATACGCTTCGCTGCGGATGTGCCTAGATCGAGCGGGCCGTTGGCTATTTCTTCGATGAAAGCTGCCAGCTTGAGATGCATAGTCGGGGTGTTTGGCAGCGTGAGGCAGTGGCGTTGGTTGCCTACCTCTAGCCTGAACTGCGTTTCTACCGAGGTGTGTTCGACTTTGAGGCGAAAGGGCAGGGAGCCACTCTTTGCGGAGCGAATGGTGTGGTTGAACGTTTCCGTCAGCTTGGCTTGCGCTTTGAGCAAAGAAAGTGTCTTTGCGTCGAGTTTGTACCTGCTCATGCTGCCCGCCCTCCGCCATTTGGATCAAATGGGGCGGGGATGGCGCGCGCAGGCCGCTTGGGTTTGCTGGTGATGAAGGTGCAGCCGGTCACAATTGCTAGGTGACGAACCTCGAAGACACGCAGTGGGTCAATAACCTTTGGGTGGACATGCAGGGTTGCCTTGGTGTGCATGATTTTGCCTCGCTCTGTGGTGGAAGAGTGAGATAAATATCAACCAGTGGTTGAGATTAGTCAATAGTTGGTTGATTTGTTTCGCGGTGCCCTAACGCAACCGTCTCCCTTTGCGGTGTTGGAAATTTTCCTTGAGTCACGCTTCGGAAATCATCAAGATGAACGTGAAAAACGTTGCGAGATGCCACAGTTCAGGAGATGGGGAATGACATGGAAAGACTGGGTAGATTTAGTAAGCTTTGTTGCAAATGTTTTTTCTACAATAGCATCTGGTATCGCAATAGGTATTTTTGTATTTAAGCGCAAAGAAATTGTGTCAGCATTCTCTTTATTGTTTGGGTATTCTCACCAGCTTACTCTTTCGGAAATCAAAGAGAAGTTAGAGCTTCTTAATAACTTTAATGCCGCTGAGTCTGGTAATGCTCAGACAATATTGAACATTTTTCACGATCTATTAGGGCAGATTCGAGGTAATGATAAGCTTATAATTTTGATGGATGTTCAAATCAAAAAGTTGGAAGCAATTTTCGAGTCTCCCGGAAAAGTGAAGCCCATCACTGAGGAGAAAAAGAGAGCGCTTATAAGTGAGCTTCGTGAGAAAGTCAGAAATCTCAATGTACAAAATATAGATGATATTTCAGGGAGTAGACCATGAGTAAGATCGTAATTGCTGCAAATGCCATGATCGCAAATAAAGACAGGATCTCAGATGTCTTTCCTGGAGTTAACGACAATGAGGTATTCTTTGTATTCGACCGGAAGTATAAGTGGTCTGCAGTCAAGAGAGGTGATGATCACTATGCTTTATTTTACTATCCAGGCAGGCAGACCATAGAGAGCTTGGCTGGAATGCGAGACGACGAGTGGGCGGAGTTCAGTCATATGGTCTCTTACAATAGTAAGGATATTGGAACTAAAGAGAGTCGAGATACTTTTCGTGATTTGTATATGTTGGTTAATGGTATGAAATATGGGATAGAGCAAGTTCTTGACGACATCATCGAGTCAGCGGATTTCTAAATTTTTATCTGTAGGGTCATTCGGGGATAAATGAGCCAATGACCTTTCCGCAAATGTGCGTCTCTTCAGTGATTTGTATTATTGGATATTGCGGGTTTATAGGTTTTAGAAACTGCTGCCCAGCATCCTCTACGAAAACCTTGAATGTGGCTTCATTCGTCCTATCCAATCTAGCTATTACCCTATCGCCTGTGTGAACCTCCACTTCCGGGTCGACAAAAATTATACAACCCGCTGGATAGCTCCTACCAAGACCTGGATTTGTCATCGAGTCGCCTCGCACCTTAAGCGCATACCCACTACTACTAATGGGTACCGGACACGATAGCCATGACTCTGCGCTGTCCGATCCAACATTCGACGACGCTTCGCACCAAGCTCCTGCTTGCACCCAAGAAATCAATGGAACCTTACCAGATGTAGTGTGTAACGTGATGACGTTGCTGCCACTACCAATGCCTGAATCACTTGAATCCACACACATTTCGGCACTAGTCTTTGGCCCAACGCCATATTCCAACCACTCGCGGCGTATACCAAGCCAAGAGCACAGCGCATGCATGCTGTCTGCCTCAGCAATAGCCTCCGCGTTTAGCCATTTGCTTATGGCTTGGGTCGTTTTGAAAACGCCCATAAGCTTAAGCTGCTTATGAACGTCCACACCCCTGCCTCGGGTGCGGACACCCGCATCGTCAAGTGCCTCCTGAAGGCGTGAGCTGAACGCAGCGCGCAAATCATTTTTATCAACCATGAGTTGATAGTTGCATGACGGTTGCACAAAAGTCAGTTGGCATTTAATATCAACCAGCAGTTGATTATTGGAGCGAGCAATGTTGGACCCAGCAGAGTATCCAAGCGCCATTGCGCTTGCTTTTGAGGCTGTAGGAGGTATCGGAGCCGCCTCAAAAATTTGTGATCGTAGCTGTCAAGCTTTAAACAAATGGCGGAGATCCGGCTGTTTGCCCCGGACTGAATATACGGGTGAGACCTGCTATTCAAGAAAGCTTGCGTTGGCTGCTTCGGAGAGGGGATACCCCTTTGACGCGTTGTGGTTACTCAGCGCGTCAGCGCCACACAAAGTAATTGGCTAGAAAAAAGGCGACCCATGAGTCGCCCTGTTTCCCCCAGCACGCGCCACCACAGCGGAGCCGGGCCGCGATCAAGGTTGACGGGCACACCACATGCAATCCATCGGTCTTCATCGCGTTTTTCAAGGCACGGATGCCTTGAGTTGCTGCCTCTTCCACCACAGAGCAGGCAGCTGTTGCGCCAGAGGTAAACGACGGATCGTTTGCCTCGGCATGGTGCCGGCTAGACCGGCATGTGGACCCTTTCAAGCCACGCGGCAAATGTATCACCACTACATGCTGCGCGGCACTGGCAACTTTCAAGGATTAATGCCATGAGCCGAATTGCTTTGAGTTGTGTTGAACGGGCGCAGCGAGAGATCCTGCCGCTCGACCTGGCGCTTTACCATGCTGCAAGGGACTACCCTGGCGGCGCTGCTGCAATTGCTGTCACCACCGGCAGAAACCCCACCACGCTACAACACAAGCTGTCACCGACTCACCCAAGCCACACTGTCAACATCCAGGAATTCGGTGAGATCCTGGAGTTGACCAAGGACCGCCGTATTCTGGACGCAGTGCATGCCTTGGTTGGTGATACGACTTGGCAGGAGTTGGCAGAGGCTTATACCAACGACATGCCGGAGACATTGACCACGGGCATAGCAGAATACTTTCATCAGGTCGCGAACCTTGCCGAGACATGGGCGAAGAGCATCGGCGATGGTGTCGTGAGCGATCAGGAGCTAGCTGAGATCCGCCTGCAGGTGTTCCGCAGTATTCAGGGCTTGCTCGGGTTGTTCAACCGGGCCTCCTACGTCAATCAGACGACGCGGGGTACCGATCATGGCTGACATCGCCGACTTCGCTAATGACCTGGTGCAAGAGCGTATAGATCAAGCCCTAGCGGCTCGGCTTGCGGCCAAGCCTTCACTCAGGATTCACTCGTTTCTTTTTTGCGAAACCTGCGAAGAGGCTATTCCCGATGCACGACGGATGGCTTTGCCCGGTTGTACGCAATGCCTGACTTGCCAATCCCTGCTGGAATTGCGTGAGGCCCGTCATGCTCGATGAAGTGCTGGGACAATTCGCGGACTATGGCCTTGAGCCTGCTCAACCGTTGGTTTTCGGCAAGTTGACCCGTTGCAAGACATCCCAGGACAAGGGAAAGGAAAAGAACGGTTGGTACGTCATTCACGAGCATCGGACTGAAAAGAATGAGTCGCTGATCTTTGGCAGTTTTGGCGACTGGCGTTCGGGTGACACTCAAAAGATCAAGGTGAAAACGGGCCGAATGTCGCCTGAGGAGCGTGAGGTCATGCGCGCTCGTCAGGAGGACGCAAAGCGCCGCGCAGCTGAGGTGGCCGCCAATGCTGCCCGCCGTGCGGCCAGTCGGGCCGCGGGCATGTTCAAACGCATGCCTGATAAAGGCAAAAGCGCCTATTTGGATCGTAAGCAGATCGTCGGGTTTCGTATCCGTTACGCGCCGCGTTCAGGCGCTGTGCTGGTCCCGATGAGCAACGCCCGCGATCAAATAGTCGGCCTGCAAGTAATCTACCCTGAAAAGCAACCGGATACCGGGCGCGACAAATCCTACTGGCCCTATGGCATGTCAAAGGAGGGGGCGTTTCATTTGATCGGCCCTGAGCCTGAGCCGGGTGAGCCGTTACTGATCTGTGAGGGATACGCCACTGGCGCTAGCCTGCACATGGCGACTTCGTACGGAGTCGCCATTGCTTTTGACGCAGGCAACCTGCTCGCGGTCGCGAAGCTGATGCGTGACCGTCTCCCCGGTCGACCCATAATCATCTGCCGCGACGATGACTGGAAGACCAAACGCCCGAATGGACAGCCTTGGAACCCTGGCGAAGAAAAAGCCAGCAACGCGGCTCTGATCGTTGGTGGTCAGGTGGTTGCGCCTTTCTTCTCGGTTGAGCGTCATGACAAATGGACTGACTTCAATGATCTGCATGTCGCAGAGGGCTTGGAGGCGGTCCGCCGTCAGGTGTTGGCGGTCGTCAGGCCACCTGCTGCAGGCGGTTGGAAAGACCAGTTGGCGCGCAGTGAGAACGGCGCGCTCATCGCTCACATGCAGAACATCGAACTGATACTCGGCAACGACGAACGCTGGGCCGGAGTGATCAGCTTCAGCGCATTCAGTTCCAAGATCGTTAAATTGCGAGCCGCGCCTTACGGCAGTGGCACAGGCGACTGGGCTGATATCGATGATATGCGGGTCATGAAATGGCTGGCTCAGGTCTATAACCTTCGGGTCAAAGCTTCCAGCGTCATTGAGGCTGTCAGCATTGTTGCTCACGACCATGCCTTTCACCCAGTGCGTGAGTACCTACAAAGGCTTGAGTGGGATCAAGTGCCGCGACTGGAACAATGGCTCATCGATGTTATGGGGGTAGAGCCCTCTGAGTACGTCAAGAAGGTCGGCAAACGGTGGATGATCTCGGCGGTCGCGAGGGTAATGCGCCCTGGCTGTAAGGCTGACTCGGTGTTGATTCTTGAAGGCGCACAGGGGGCTGGTAAATCAACCGCCATGAGCATCCTTGGGGGCGACTGGTTCATGGACACCCCTTTTGCGCTCGGTGACAAGGATGGCTTTCAGGCGATCCGTGGCAAGTGGATTGTCGAACTGGGCGAGCTGGACAGCTTCAACAAGGCCGAGAGTACCAAGGCCAAGCAGTTTTTCTCTGCCTCCACAGACACCTACCGAGAAAGCTATGGCCGGAGAACAAACGACGTGCCACGCCAGTGTGTTTTCGTGGGTACGACCAACCAAGAAGAATACCTGAAGGACGCGACCGGCAACCGACGCTACTGGCCTGTTGCGTGTACGAAGGTCGAACTTGAGCAACTGCGTGAAATGCGTGATCAGTTGTGGGCTGAGGCGATGTTTTGCTTTCAGGCGGGCGAGATCTGGTGGGTGAATCGTGAGGAGTCATCCATGTTCGCCGAGGCGCAGGACGAGCGCTTCGTGGTCGACGAATGGGAAGGGTTGATTCTGAATTGGCTGGAAGAGTCGCAGATCGGGGAAACCACCAGCGGCAATGAGTTGCTGGGCACCGCATTGAAGCTGGATGCGGGACATTGGGGCAAGCCAGAGCAGATGCGCGTGGGTGCAATCATGCATCGCCTGGGATGGAAGCGGGCGCGATCCTCCGTGTTGTCGAAAAGCGGCTTGCGGCAATGGGTTTACAAGAAACCAGCAGCGTGGGGCCGGTCGTCAGATCTGGTTGTCGAGAAGTTTGATGAGCCTTGCTTCGATGATTAAACGAATTGATGCGATGTTGAAACTCTGGGCTGAAGACCTGCATTCGCCGTCTCGGGGCGGAACCGCTTCGGGTGGGAACATGATCGCCATGCTTATGGAATGCAAAGGGGAACTGATACGCGGTACGCGGGGCAGCCGCGTGCTGCTTGATGAGTCAGCCGACATCGAGCTGATCGTCAACAAGCACCTGGCACCCGAGCTGGCTGTTGTTGTCCGTGAGCATTACTGCAACAACGACAGCTTCCTGCATCAAAAAATCACCCATTGCGGTTGCAGTCGGCAAACCTACTATGACCGGCTGCATCAAGCACACCTGAGCATTCAAGGGCTGCTATGGGGTAAGGCTGCTTGAGGGCTCTCGCCGTTTCCCGCTTGTCCTACCCCGTCCCACTGCCTATCTACAAGGTGGGACGGGTTACAGCCCCGTCCGCGCTGCTCCGTCCCACTGTCCCACCTTTAACCAGCGTTCCCACATGTAGCGTAGCGGATGCCATCACGCGCTATGCGCGCGTCAGCGTGGGTTTAAATATTCTCTCTTTACACGGAGAAATAACAATAAAGGTAGGACAGTGGGACAACGCTTTGTTTTCGGGGTGTTCAAGCGTCCCACCTGTCTTTGGGCTAGTGGGACAGTGGGACATGGGGCGAAAAAGCGAATGGCCGATTGAGGATATTCGTCTACATTGCCGGGGCGTTGGTGCTGTGTTGCCTACATATTCGTCGGTGGCGTTAATACTGGCTTGCTGCCACCGGAATCCACCTGTAAAAAGTAGTCATGTTCGATAGGTGCGACCGCTTAGCGGCTCAGGCACTAACCATCAAACCCGGCCAATGCGCCGGGTTTTTTGTTTTTCAGCTCACCCCAAAGGGTGGTAACCGGATGCGCACCATGCCCGACAAACCAGACACGTGGGCCAGGATCGTGGCGGCCATTTCAAATCCACTTTGGCAGGGCATGATCATGGCCATCGTCGTCTCTCTACTGCGCATCCTCTACGACGCCAAAGAAACAAGTAAGCGACGGATCCTGTTCGAGGCGCTGATCTGCGGCTCACTGAGCCTGGTCGCGTCCAGCTTGATCGAGTGGATGACCTGGCCGCCCAGCCTTTCGGTAGCAGCGGGTGGAACGATTGGCTTTCTTGGCGTTACTGCCATTCGAGAGCTGGTTACCCGATTCATAGGCCGCAAAGTGGACTCCGTATGAAAGCCATCGCGGCTGCAATCATCATCACGCTGGTGGGCTTACTGCTCGTTGGCATTCAGCACTACCAAATCGTCGCATTGCGCGGTGCCGTTGAAGTTGAGGCCACTGCCAAGAAGAAAGCGCTCGACGCCAATCTCGAAAGCGAAGCCACCATCACCACACTACGAGCAGAAGCCCAGCGCAACGCGGCCTACCTGAAAGATCTGAACCAACGGATCAAAGCCAGCGAAGACAAAGCCAAACAGGCGAGGAAAGACTTTGAAGACCTCAAGCGCAACAGCAAGCCGGTTCGTGATTGGGCTTCTCAGCCTTTGCCTGACGGCCTGCGCGGCAAAGCCAGTGGTGGTAACAAAAACGTCAGCCGTTCGAATCGAACCCCCTGAGCTGATCCCTTGCGAACGTATCGATGCGGACGAGGCTGTGCTGCATTCGAACGGCGACGTGTGGGAGCTGAAGGATCAGGCCATCAAGCTGCTTGATACCTGCGCTGATCAGGTCGACGCACAGATCCAGCGCAGCCAGAGCAAGTAGCCCAAGAGGCCGCCGGTTTGGCGAGAATCGGGGCCGGTTCGGCCGTCGGGATTCTCCCGCCAGCCCCCAAACTGCGGGGGACCCTGGGGTTATTTGGACCATACGGGGCTGCAGACTCGCGGAAGTGTGTTAGCGGACAGTTTTCCTACGTTGGTTGACAGTGGTTGACAGTTGACAGGCCCTTAGTTGACAGAGGTTTACATGACATTTCTCTCACGTACTGCTTATGCAAAAAGCAAAGGTTGGTCCCGACAGTACGTGGGCAAGCTCGCTCAAAACGGGAGACTGATTGAGACCGCTG
The DNA here is from genome assembly GCF_001642795.1 of Pseudomonas viridiflava. Lineage (GTDB taxonomy): Bacteria > Pseudomonadota > Gammaproteobacteria > Pseudomonadales > Pseudomonadaceae > Aquipseudomonas > Aquipseudomonas viridiflava. The sequence goes on from NZ_LKEH01000014.1 coordinate 13,815, forward strand.
ACGGGTTAGTTGATGTCGATGCCACCGAACAGTTTTTGGGCATTACTAGCGACCCTTCAAGACGACCATCGAATACGCCTGCTCAACCCAGTTCTAATTCCCATGTGATTGAACCGGTTAACACACCAGAATCGCCGTCAATGGTTGTTGGCTATCAGCAATCAAAAGCACGCTTGGCATTGGCCCAAGCGAGGCTCGCTGAGACCACTCTTCTTGAAACAAACAAGTCTCTCGTTGAGGTGGCGGTTGTGGACGCTGCTGCTTTTGCAGCCGGTCGTATGCTCCGTGATTTGATTTTGTCCTTGCCCACCCAGCTTGCTCCCGAACTCTCTGCAATGTCGGACCCTTGGCAGATTGAAAAATACCTAGTTGCTTCGTTACGGCGTGTTCTTGATGACGCGGCGTCGATGACGGCTGCGGACTTTGACAACGCTATCCACTCATAGAGCGCTACTATGCATTTTCCATACGCCGATGGTGTGAAGGTTCACCATGACGCGTATATGCGCGGACTCAAGCCTGACCCGGAACTGTGGGTAGATGAGTGGGCCGACGAGCACATGCGTATTCCGCGTGATACAGGTGCTGCTGAACCAGGTAAATATCGCACAGCGCGTACCCCTTACGCCCGAGAGCCGATGCGCTGTTTGTCGCCTGGCCATCCTTGCAAGCGGGTGGTCACCATGGTGGCCTCGCAGTTGATGAAGACGCAGATAGCACTCAACTGGATCGGCGCGTTGATCCACATGTCTCCGTCGAACATCCTAACCTTGTTGCCCAGCCTTGGCTTGGCCAAGCGGGTGTCCGCGCGGATTAGCAAGACCATCAATGCTACTGCTGTGCTGCGCGAACGGGTAGCCTCGCCGCGCTCCCGTGATGCCCGCAACACCATGGATACCAAGGAGTTTGAAGGCGGCGCGCTGTTCGCGACTACAGCCGGTTCTGCTGCGAACCTTTCTGAACTTTCAGCCCGGTTTGTCTATGGCGATGAAATCGACCGCTGGGATGTCGACGTAGACGAAGAGGGCGATCCGATTGAGCTGGCCGAAACACGCGGCAGCACCTTTGGTCGAAACGCCAAGTTCTATTTCTCCAGCTCGCCCACCATCAAGGGCGCATCGCGAATCGATGACCTGTTCTCGACCAGCGACCAGCGCTACTACTACGTGCCATGCCCATCGTGTGGGCACATGCAAACGCTGGAGTGGGAGCGCCTGCTTTACTCGCCTGACTTCAGCACGGTTCATTACCAGTGCGCCGGTCCGGACTGCGATGTCTTGATCGAGGAGTTTCACAAGGGTGACATGCTCGCCCGTGGCGAATGGCGGTCACATGCCCAAGGTGATGGCGAGACGGTGGGTTTCCACCTTAACGCGTTGTACGCCCCGCTGGGCTGGCAGAGCTGGGCATCGTTGGCCAAGCAATATGAGAAAGCCAAAAAGGCTCAGGACCGGGGCGACCTGGAGCCGATGCAGGTGTTTTACAACACCCGTCTTGCCAAGGTCTGGGACAGCGCACAAGAGCAAACCAAAGCCGATGTTTTGCAGGCCCGAGCCTTGTTGGAAAACTACACGCTCGGTTCGATGCCTGCGGGTGTGCTGTCGCTTGTGTCATCGGTCGACGTGCAGGCTAATCGTCTTGAAATGATGGTCGTGGGTATCGGCGAAGGTATGGAGCGCTGGATCGTCGACTTCCAAGTGATTATGGGCGACCCCGCTGACGACCGCACCTGGCAGGTGCTGGATGAAAAGCTCAAGGAGCGCTACCGGCATCCGTGTGGCGTCAGCCTGGCAATCCTGGCAACCGGCGTCGACTCCGGTGGGCATCACACCCACGAGGTCTACCAGTTTTGTCGCGTTCGACGCTGGCGGAACATTTTCGCCATCAAGGGTGCGAGCAAGCCCGGCAAGCCAGTGATCGCTCAACGGCCCTCACTGGTGGACGTGACGTGGAAAGGTCAGACAGAGCGCAACGGTGCGGAGCTCTGGATGGTTGGTACCGACACGGCCAAAGACTGGATCTACAACCGCTATCACCTGGAAAGCGGACCCGGCGCGTTGCACTTCGCCAAAGATCTGCCTGCTGACTTTTTTGAGCAGTGCGTCGCCGAGCGCAAGGTCGCCCGGTACGTGAAAGGTTTCAAGCGCATCGAGTGGGTCAAGGGTAAGGCTGAACGAAATGAGGCGCTCGACCTGCTGGTGTACAGCCTGGCGATGGCTCATTACCTAGGCCTGCATCGCTACGGAGAGCACGACTGGGCACGGCTCAAGAATGCCTTGGCCCAAGCCGGTCTGTTCGACGAGGCGGGTCAGGCCAGCGCCCCGGCCGCCGAGCGCGTGAGCGTTGAGCACCGCCCAGCTCCTACGCCTGAACCGCGACCACAACCCCAGGCTGCCGTTGCTCAGTCACCGGCACGTGCAGCACCACAACCCGCGCAACCCCCGCAACGCCGCGCTTCCAACAGCGGCTATCTAAAGAGACGTTGATATGGCCTATACCCAGAAGCACCTTGACGCCGTCGAGGCGGCGATAGGGCGTGGCGAAAAGATCGTGCGGTACGCTGACCGAACGGTTGAGTATCGCTCTGTGGATGAGCTGATTCAGGCACGGGATCTGATCCGCACCAGCCTTACCAACGCCGCCGGGCCTCGCTCCCGAGTGATCCGGATCTACCATGGGGGTAAAGGCCTGTGACCACACGCTACCCCACGCTGTCCCGCTCGGGATTTCTGGTGCCGGAACGCATCAAGGCCAGCTACGAGGGTGCTGCCGATGGTCGCCGGTCGGCTACCTGGGATGCACCGGACACGGGCGTCAACAGCCTGATCATGCCTGCGTTGCGCAACCTGCGCTCCCGTTCACGGGCAGCGGTGCGCAACGATCCCTACGCAGCCAACGCGATTGATCGCCGGGTCAGCAACCTGATCGGCACCGGGATCACGCCACAGCCCAGAACGGACGACAAAGCGTTACGGCGGATCTTTCAGGAACTGTGGGAAGACTGGGTGGATGAGTCCGATGCGGACCAGCTGACCGACTTCTACGGGCAGCAGGCGCTGATCGCCCGGACCGTCGAACAGTCCGGCGAATGCTTTGTGCGGTTGCGTCCCCGTCGGGCCGATGAAGGCTTCGCAGTGCCGCTGCAGCTGCAGTGCCTGGCTCCGGAGTTCGTCCCGCATGACAAGTTTGAAACGACCAGCACCGGCAACATCATCCGCGCCGGGATCGAGTTCAACCCCATGGGCCAGCGTGTGGCGTACTGGTGTTACCGCTCACATCCCAGCGACATGGCCGCGCTAAACGCGGGTTACAACATGCTGGTGCGGATCCCGGCCAGCCAGATGTTGCACATCTTCGAGCCGGTGGAGCCCGGCCAATTGCGTGGCGTTCCCAGGCTTGCGCCGGTGCTCAAGCGCCTGCGCAGCCTGGACAACTACGACGACGCCGTGCTGTTCCGGCAGGAGGTGGCCAACCTGTTTGCCGGGTTCATCCGCAAGCCAGCGGCCGACGGCCCGCCAATGCTGGACCCGCTGACCGGCGCACCGCTTCAAACAGGAGGCGATGGCTTCACGCCGATGGTCGCGCTGGAGCCTGGCACGATGCAGGAGCTGTTACCGGGGGAAGAGGTCGAGTTCTCGACACCGCCCGATGGCGGCAACAACTATCCCGACTTCATGCGTCAGCAACTGATGGCGGCAGCCGCTGGGGCTGGGCTGCCTTACGAGCTGATGACCGGCGATATGCGGGGCGTGAACGACCGCAGCATTCGTGTCGTGCTCAACGAGTTTCGTCGACGTCTGGAGCAGCTGCAGTTCAGCGTGTACGTCCATCAGCTGTGCCGTCCGGTACGCGCCGCGTGGATGGACATGGCGGTCCTGTCCGGAGCGCTGGAGCTGGACGATTACGCAAAGCGTCGTCGCGAATACCTGCGCACCCGTTGGGTTCCGCAAGGCTGGTCCTATATCCACCCAGTGCAGGACGTGCAGTCCCGAACGATGGAGATCAACGCCGGGCTCGCCTCGCGCAGTGAGATGTGCCTGCGCACCGGCACTGACGCGGAAATCGTGGACGAAGAAAACGCCGCAGACGCGACTCGCGCCCGTGAGCTGGGCCTCAACTACAGCACCTTGTCGGCGTTCGATGAGGACCCCGACGAAAAGGAGAACCCATGAAACCGCTGTTGCCGTTTCGCATTTTCAACAAGGCTCCGGTGGCCTTGCCGGTCGAGGACCAGAACTGGTACCGCATCAAGGCCGAAACACTGGCTGAGCAGACCACCATCGAGATCTACATCTACGGTGAGATCGGCGGCTGGGGCATCACGGCCAACCAGTTCATCCAGGATCTGAAAGCCATCGACGACGGCGTGTCTCCCATCGTGGCCGCGTTCAACACCATCGGCGGCGACCTGTTCGACGGGCTGGCGATTCACAACGCGTTGAACCGGCTGGGTGAGCGCTGTACGGCGCGGATCGATGCGCTGGCAGCCAGTGCCGGGAGTGTTGCTGCTTGTGGTGCTCATCGCATGGTGATGGCCTCGAATGCCATGTTGATGATTCACAACCCGTGGACTTTCACGGCCGGTGATGCTGAGGATTTGCGCAAAGTGGCCGACGTGCTGGACCAGACCCTGGAAGCCATCATCGCGGCCTACAAGGCCAAGTCGCCGGACATCGACGAAGCCGAACTGCGGCGCATGGTCAATGCAGAGACCTGGCTGACCGCGCAGGAAGCCTTGGCGTTGGGGCTGGCAGATGAGATCGGCAGCGGTGTTGAGGTCAAGGCGTGCCTTGGCCAAGGTGCTGCCATGCAGCGATACAGGCAGACCCCGAAGGCCCTGCTGGATCAGCTCAACGCGGTAGAGCCGGAGCCAGAGGAGGACGAGCCTCCAACTGACCCGACACCGGCGGATGCCTCCGCACTGGCGCTAATGATCACAAAGGCATGCGGCGCGGCGGGTATCAACAACCTGATCGAGCCGCTGATTGCGTCGACCAAGCTCGCCGATCAGGCCACGGTGCAGGCGGCGATCACCCAGGCCAAGTGCGTGCGCGACCTCTGCGTTGCAGCTCGCTTGCCAGAGCTGACCGCCGAGTTCGTCAGTGCAGGTCTGGGCAAGGAGGCCGTTCAGGCCCGTTTGTTCGACAAGCTGGTCAGCAGCGGTAAGGGATTTGAAATCGACAACAGCTTGCCTTTGCAGGATGACCCGGTCATCAAGCCGAAGGCGCGGCAGCCCGATCACCATGACATCTACGCCGCTCGTAAGGCAGCGCAAACCTCGACAGGAGCACGCAAATGACCATCAAAATGGAGCCCATCCATGCCGGTGAATTCCTTCTTTCCGAAGGTGCCGGAAACATCTCGCGAGAGTCGATCAACGTGGCCGCTAGCGAAGCCCTGAACGCGGGACAAGTGCTTGGCCTGGTCACGGCGTCCGGTGAGTTCGCCCCCTACGATCCGGCCGCTGAGGACGGCAGCGAGATCGCTGCAGCGATTCTGTTCGCTCCGCTTCCAGAGTCCGACATCGTTCGCCGCGGTCGCGCGGTTGTACGACTGGCCGAGGTCGCGGAAACGCTGCTGACCGGCCTGGACTTGGACGCCGAGAAAGCCCTCGCCAAGCAGTTCATCATTCTTCGCTGACTCATCCCCCGCTTCACATTTCGGCTCACTGCCTCTGTTTATCTGACCCCGCCCTGAGCGGGGTTTCGTCTTTCTGGAGAATACCCTCATGGCCGACATCGCCATTTTTGACGACGAAGCATTCAGCGTTGCAACCCTGACCGCTGCGATCAACGAACAACCCTACCTGCCTGGCCGCATCAGCGGACTCGGTCTGTTTCAGGAAGAGGGCATCGCGACCCTGACCGTGCAGATCGAAAAGGACGGCGACACCCTGGCGCTGGTCCCGGCCGGTGAACGTGGCAGTTCCGGTTTTGTGGTCACCGGCACGAAGCGTCGCATGATCCCGTTCAACACCGTGCACCTGCCCGAGCGCTTCACGATCCGGGCGGATGAGATTCAAGGCATCCGCGCATTCGGTTCTCGCACTGAGCTGCAGGCCGTCCAGGACGTCATCAATACCCGTTTGGCAAAAGCCCGTCGTCAGCTGGATGCCACTCACGAATTCCAGCGCATGGGCGCGTTGAATGGCCTGGTGCTGGATGCTGACGGCAAGACACCGCTGCTGGATATCTACTCGGCCTTCGGTGTGCAGCGTCAGAGCCTGTCCATGGCCCTCAACGATGCGAACACCGAGTTGCGCGTCAAGGCAGGCGAAGCCTTGGACATGCAAGAGGATGCCCTCGGCAGTGTCACCAGCACCGGCTCGCGTGCGTTCTGCGGCAAGAACTTCTGGAACAAGATCATCGTTCACAAGTCGGTCAAGGAAACCTACCTGAACTCAACGCAGGCGTCGGAGCTGCGCGGTGATGCCCGTGAAAGCTTCGAGTTCGGCGGCATCGTCTGGGAGCGCTACCGTGGCAAGGTCGCCGGTATCTCTTTCGTCCACGATGACGAAGCGTTGCTCGTCCCTGAAGGCGTGCCGGACCTGTACATCTCGGCCTTCGCGCCGGCGGATTACATGGAGACCGTCAACACCCAGGGCATCCCGTACTACAGCAAGCTGGAAACGCTGCCGTTCGGCAAAGGCGTCGCCGGTGAGGCCCAGTCCAACCCGCTGCACCTCTGCACCCGGCCACGGGCGCAGATCCGCTTGACGCTGTAGCCGTGGCGTTCCGAGAGTTGATCGAAACCCTTGATGACGCTGTGTTCGATGTACTGAGCGATACGGCAGTCATTGAGGGGCGCGAGGTGGCGGGCATGTTCTCGGCACCTTGGCTGCAACCCAAGCTGGGCCGCATCAACACCGGGCTTCGTGAGCCTCACCTGGTCATCCGTGTTGCGGATGCACAGGGCGTGCAGGAGCGGCAGCAAGTGCGCATTGATCTTCCGGTGCAAGACGGCGGCGGTACTTACACGCTGATTCGCCAGGAGCCCGGCGGCGATGCGTTGGTTACCCTCATCCTGAGAATCAACCCATGAGCATCGGCAGCTTTTACAAGCAATCTGCCCGCGACGGCATGATCACGCTGCAGCCTTCGGCAGCCGATCTGGATGCGTTCAATGATTTCGCAGCGGCGGTTCCCAAAGCGGCGATAGCGGCCCAGCGGCGTGCCATTAACAAGACGCTTCGTTGGTTACGCACGCACATCGCCAGGGCTGTCGGTCGGCAGGAACGCATCGCGGTCGCGGCCGTCCGGCAACGCCTCCGGACCTATCCAGTAAACAGCGGTGCAATGCGCGGCAAGCTCTGGTTCGGGCTGGACGCCATTTCCGCCAGTCGGGTCGGCCGTGCGCGGCAGAGCCGTACCGGCGTGACGGTGGCGGGTCGTCGGTTTCAGGGTGCGTTTTTCAAAACTGTCTACGGTGGCAGTCCTGACATCTGGATCCGTACTGCGAGCAAACACTTTGAGGCCGGTGAGTACGCGGAAACCCGGCAGGGCAAGCGGCGCTCTGGCTTCATCGAAGAAAACGGCAGCCGCTTTCCGTTGGCGAAAGCCAAGGTGTCGCTGGAAGAGGCCCGGCCGCACTTTGACAGCTGGGTGAAGCGGGCCGATGAACGTCTGATGGAAATCCTCAAGCAGGAATTCAACTTCGAGATGCAGAAGTACTTGAAAGGAGCCGCCCGTGTCTGACGAAGCCTTCAGCCTTGATTCACTGTACGAAGCCATCGAGCAGCACATCAGGTCAGCGATTGCCGGGCTGGAGTATGTCGGCACAATGCCGGACATGCTTCAGCAGGTCGCAGTGCCCGCCGTGCTGATCGATCTGGTGGAGTTTGAGCCAGGCATCGATCAGGGCACAGGTGAAACAGCCCTGATCGCCCGGTTCGAAGCGCGGGTGATCGTGGGGGCCGAGCGCGAGCAATGTCAGCAACAGGCTGCATTTGCTGCCACGCAGTTGGCGGTTCTGCTGAGGCTGCAGACTTGGGGGCTTGAGGTTGAGCCTGCTGAGTTCGTGCGGGCTGCGCAAGACTGGTCGCGCCCAGAGCTTGATGCTTATGCGGTCTGGGTCGTCGAGTGGACGCAGGGGATCTACCTCGGTGACGAGGAATGGCCGTGGCCCGATGAGCCGCCTGGCACGCTGGTGTTCGCGTTCAGTCCGGACACAGGGAGGGGGCGTGAGGACAATTACCAAGCGCCCGAGGGCATGACATGAGTTACGCCACAGCAGAACACGACCGCATGCTGGCTGGAGTAGTCAAGGACTGCTACGTCGTTGCGCTCGATCTGACCGCTTCCCCTCCGGTATGCCGCGTTTCTGACGGCAATTGGGTCAGCGCCTGGGTGCGCTGGCACAGTGTTGCAGCTGGTAAGGCCCGACATTGGCGGGCACCTTCTCTGAACGAGCAGGGCACGCTGTTCAGTGCCAGCGGTGATGTGTCACAAGGCACGTTCGTTCCGGGGCTGTATGGAAGCGCGGGTGCTCAGCCTGATAACCGCGATCACGTCGAGGTCTGGCGCTTCGACGACGGCGGTTCGCTGATCTACGACTGGCAGGCCAAAACTTACACGATTGATCTGCCCAGCGGCACGGTGGCAATCAACGTCGGTGCAAGCTCTGCCATCGTGACTGATGAATCAATCACCGCAACCTCCGGGACGATTACCGCCAAGGCAGGGAAGATCACGCTGGACGGCGAAGTCTTGATCACCGGAACACTCAAAGTCGCCAAAGATATTTTGGGTGCTGGGAAAATCATCGACACCGGTGGTAACACCGCAAACCACAAACACTGACCTGGCCCGCATTGCGGGCTTTTTACTGTCTGGAGAAAAGAAATGGCGGCTGTCAAAAACGAAACACCTTCTGCCTATGAGGCAGTGCGCCAGTTGGAACCGGCGGCCAAACCGGCATCGCCACCCACGGCATCTGCGCCTGCGACGCGCACCTACCGCGACAAGCTGTACACCTCGCGGACGCTGATCCTCGCGGATAACCGCACACTGGCTATTGCTGCAGGGCAAGCCACCGTTCCGGCAGACGATACGGTTGCGCTGGACTACCTGCATCAGCACCCGGACTTTGAGCCGTTGGAGTAAGCCCATGATCGGAATGGATCGCCGTACCGGTCAGCCCGTCTCAGGCCTGGCGCACCTGCGGCAGTCCATCGAAGACATCCTGAGCACGCCCATAGGCAGTCGCCGCATGCGGCCTGATTACGGCAGCAAGATTCGACGCTTCGTCGACTTACCCGTCAATGACGGTTGGAAAAGTGCGGTGCAAGCCGAGGTGGCACGATCCCTCTCACGCTGGGAACCGCGTTTGCGTCTTGAGCGCGTCAGGGTGATTGCGGTCCTGAACGGGCAGGTCACGTTGCAACTTACCGGAATCTATCTGGGTGACAACGCGGTACTGGAGGTGACGGCATGAGCCTGATCGAATTGTCGGCCCTGCCCGCGCCGCAGGTGCTGGAGGATCTGGACTTCGAAGAGGTCTATCAGGGAGAACTAAGCGCTTTCCGGGATTACTTGGGGGACAACTGGACCGCGCTGCTCGAGAGCGATCCGGTTACCAAGCTGCTGGAGCTGGGGGCTTACCGGCGATTGCAGAACCGTGCCCGCGTCAACGATGCAGCCAAGTCGTTGATGTTGGCCTACGCCCAGAAGGGCGACCTGGATCAGTTGGCGGCAAACGTTCATCTCAAACGGCTGGTTGTCCAGACGCAGGACCTGAGCGCGGTGCCGCCTGTCATGCAGGTTCTGGAAGAGGACGACGCGTTACGTGAACGGGTTCAGTTGGCTTATGAGGGGCTGACGACGGCCGGTCCTCGAAGCAGCTACATCCTGCATGCCCGCAACGCATCTGGTCTGGTCGCTGATGCAACAGCCGAGAGCCCATCTCCGGCGGTAGTGGTAGTCACGGTTCTCGCGTTGGAGGGAAACGGCGTAGCGTCCGAGGATCTGCTCGAAACAGTTCGACAGAATCTCAGCGATGACGACGTGCGTCCGCTGGGTGACCGCCTGACGGTGCAGAGCGCACAGATACTGCCGTACCGGATCGACGCAGTCGTGCACATGATTGGCAGTGGGCCGGAGACTGAAGCGACGTTGGCCGAGTGCCGGAGCCGCTTGCAGTCCTGGGTCAACCCCAGACGTCGCCTTGGCCTTGAAGTCGCCCGCTCCGGCGTGGATGCACAGTTGCATATCGAAGGTGTCAGCAGGGTGGACCTGCAAGGCTGGGTGGATATCAGTCCTTCCAAGGCCCAGGCCGCATGGTGCGAAGCCCTGACTGTCATCCGAGGGCGTTGAGATGTCGAGTTTGCTACCTCTCAACAGCACCTCGCTTGAGCGGGCCATCGAAGCGGCCACGGATGAAACTACACAGATCCCGCTGCGTACTTTGTATAACCCGCAGACGTGTCCCGCGCACCTTCTCTACCACCTTGCCTGGGCCTGGTCTGTCGACCGCTGGGATGAGGAGTGGGCCGAGCCAGTCAAGCGGGCTGCCATTAGCGCGTCGTTCTACATTCACGAACACAAAGGCACGATTGGGGCGATTCGTCGCGTGGTCGAGCCACTGGGTTACCTGATTGAAGTGATGGAATGGTGGCAAACCGTACCGGAAGGCGTGCCAGGCACGTTCGCCCTGGTGGTCGGGGTGCTGGATACCGGTATCACGGAGGAGATGTATTACGAACTGACCGCGTTGATTGACGATGCCAAGCCGGTCAGTCGGCACCTGACGGGGCTGGCCATCAGCCTTGAAAGCAAGGGTGCCTTGAACATCGCTGTCGCCTTGTACGAAGGCGACGTCATCGACGTCTACCCGCCTGTCATGCGCGACATTGAAGTCACCGGCACCCTCGGCGTGGCTGGGCGTGAAACCTCAATTGATACTCTGGATGTTTACCCATGATCGATGCGAACTCGCAGTTCTTTGCCATCCTCACGAAAGTGGGTGAGGCCAAGCAGGCGAATGCCGATGCGCTTGGCATTCCCTGGCTGCTCACCCACATGGGCGTCGGTGATGCCAACGGCACGGACCCGGTGCCAGACAGGCTGCAAACGAAGCTGATAAACGAATGGCGACGCCGTCCATTGAATCAACTCAAGATTGATCCGGCCAACGAAGCCGTGATCATTGCCGAGCAGATCATCCCGGCCGATGAAGGCGGCAAATGGATTCGCGAAATCGGGCTCTATGACGCGGATGGGGATCTGGTTGCGGTTGCCAACTGTGCACCTAGCTTTAAGCCGGTGCTGTCCCAAGGCTCGGGGCGGACTCAGGTTGTGCGTATGAATTTCATTGTGACTAACTCTGGGGTGATCACGCTCAAGATTGACCCCGCAGTAGTACTGGCCACCCGTGAATACGTCGACGGCCTGACGGGCAGAGCCAGCCAGGCGGACGCTGAGAAAGGCGAAGACAGCCTTCTGATCATGACGCCACTTCGGGTGTTCCAAGCGATTGCCAAGGTGGTGCGTCAGGCCACGGAGACCGCATCTGGCTGGGCAAAAATAGCAACGCAGGATCAGGTCTCCGCTGGCCTGAATGATTCAACCATCGTGACGCCCAAAAAACTGCGCGGCGCACAGGCCAGTCAGGCTGAGGCTGAACTGGGGACGAATGACACCAAATTGATGACCCCGCTTCGGGTGTTTCAAGCGGTCGCACAACCGAAGCGATTCGCAATGTTTACCGCTAACGGTAGTTGGACATGCCCAGCAGGCGTCACGGAAATCCTGGTCAATGCCTGTGGCGGTGGCGCGGGCGGCGCGGGTTCAAATGGATCGACAAACGCCGGTCAGGGCGGTGGAGGTGGCGCATGCTTACGTGACCAGCGCTACGCCGTTGAACCGGGAAAAGTCTACGCGGTGACTATAGGTAAAGGTGGTGCTGGCGGGGCAGTCAATTCAGATGGTGTCGGGGGTTCGCTGACCAGTTTGGGTGCTGTCTTTACATTGCCAGGAGGCGTTGCTGGCTCGAAAAATGGCGTGGGGTTCGGCGGTCCTGGTGGCTGGGGCGGCCAGCCGGGCGGCGATTCGTTTGCGTTGGGTGGCGCGGGTGGCTCCACCTTGTTTGGTGCCGGTGGTGCTTCGCGTGCAGCGTCGGGTTATCAGGGCACGGGCTTTGGGGCTGGTGGCGCTGGCGGCTCTATTAACTGGGCTGGCGGTGCCGGTGCCGATGGCTTTATCTCAATCAGGTGGTAAACGGCAATGAAAACTCAAAAAGGGCATTGGTATGCCCATATTCAGGCTGCACGGGTGGTCTGGATTTTTACTCAGGCGGATCTGCCAGAATTCAATGAAAACGACATTGAGGTCATTGACGTGACGTCACTTGAACCCAGACCGCAAGTGGGGTGGGTTGTTATTGATGGCGTACTTGAGCCTCCGCCCGATCAGTCTGTGGTTGAGTTGGCCGCTGTTGAACGCGTCTGGCGGGACGGTCTGTTGACGGCCACCCAATGGCTGACCGGCCGCCATCGAGATGAAATAGACTTGGGCGATGCTCTGACATTGACCGCTGACCAATACGTCGAGCTGCTGACGTTCCGTAAGGCGCTGCGCGACTGGCCCCAAGGCGCACAGTTTCCTTACGCGACGCATCGGCCCGCACCTCCAGACTGGATGGCTACTCAGTCCCTCTGAACGCCCCGCACTGACGGGGCGTTTTTCCCTGCGCAGCAACAAACCATGACCTCGCTTTGCGGGGTTTTTCCGTTTCTGGAGATCACATTATGAGTTTCTTCCACGGCGTGACTGTGACGAACGTCGACACCGGCGCACGTACCATCTCGTTGCCCACCTCCTCGATCATTGGTCTGGTCGACACGTTCACCGAAGCGCCGACGCGCAGTGCCAAGGTCAACGACCTGGTACTGATCACAACCGAGCGTGAAGCTATCGCTGCATTTGGTCCCGACTCGGCCATCACCAAAGCCTGTCAGGCCATCTATGTGAAAGCCAAGGCGGTGATCGTTGCATGTGGCGTTGCGAAGCTGGATGACCCTGCCCAGCAAACCTCGGCCATCATCGGCGGCGTGAAAGCTGACGGCACCCGCACCGGACTCCAGGCACTGCTGGACGGCAAGAGCCGCTTCAATGCCCAGCCGCGTTTGCTGATTGCGCCCAAGCACAGTGCGACTCTGGCGGTCGGCACCGCAATGGCGGCACTCGCCGACAAGCTCCGTGCGCTGCCCATCTTCGATGGCCCCAACACCACCGACGAAGCGGTGATGGCATACGCCAAGAACTTCGGCGGCAAGCGCTCCTTCATGGTCGACCCTGGCGTCCAGTACTGGGACACCGTTGCCAGCGCGACGATTGATGCACCGGGTTCTGCCTGGGTGGCGGGCTTGTTTGCCTGGACTGACGCTGAGTACGGATTCTGGGCGTCGCCGTCCAACAAAGAGTTTGCCGGAATCACCGGCACCACGCGCCCCATCGAGTTTCTGGACGGCGACGAAACCTGCCGGGCCAACCTGCTCAACAACGCCAATATCGCGACGATCATCCGTGATGATGGTTACCGCCTGTGGGGCAACCGCACCCTGAGCAGCGATGCCAAGTGGGCGTTCGTCACCCGTGTGCGCACCATGGACATCGTCATGGACGCGATCCTTTACGGACACAAGTGGGCCGTGGACCGCTCGATCACTGCGACCTACATCAAGGACGTGACCGAGGGCCTGCTGGCGTTCATGCGTGACCTGAAAAATCAGGGCGCGATCATCAACTTCGAAGTGTTCGCGGACACCGAACTGAACACGGCCAGCCAGCTGGAGCAGGGCAAGGTGTACTGGAATATCCGTTTCACCGACGTACCGCCTGCCGAAAACCCCAACTTCCGCGTTGAAGTCACCAACCAATGGCTGACCGAAGTGCTCGACTCTGCCGCTTAAGGAGCTGCAACGATGGCAATGATTCCCGAAACACTGAGCAACCTGAACCTGTTCGTGGACGGTGTCAGCTTTCAGGGCGACGTGCCCAGCCTGACCCTTCCCAAGATGACGCTCAAGACCGAAGAACATCGTGGCGGCGGCATGGACGCGCCGGTCGAGCTGGACATGGGCATGGAAAAGCAGGAATCGAACTTCACCACCACGGGCGTGCGCCGTGAGTCGCTGAAGTTCTTCGGCCTCGCTGACGGTACCGCGTTCAACGGTGTTTTTCGCGGCGCTTTCAAAGGGCTCAAGGGCAAGATCACGCCGGTAGTGGTGACCCAGCGTGGCCGACTCAAAGAGGTCGACATGGGGGACTGGAAGGCCGGTGACAAGTCCGAGATCAAACACGCGGTCGCGCTCACTTACTACAAGCTGGAAGTGGATGGTCGCTTGATCTACGAGATCGATGTGCTGGGTATGAAACGCGTCATTGATGGTGTTGACCAGCTCGCTGCAGAACGTTCGGCCCTTGGCCTCTGATAGAAGGAAAACCCTGTGTCTCAAGTAAATACCAATCCGAAGTGGATGACCCTGACTGCCGAGAGTGTTTCGGTCAAGCTGAGCAAGCCAGCCGATGTCAACAGCGTTCAGGTCGACACCATCACCATGCGAGCCCCGACCGTTCGCGATGTGCGCACCGCCCAGGCGTCAGCCAATGGCGATGACGAACAACGTGAGCTGAACCTGTTCGCATCCCTTGCAGAAATGGGAGTCCGCGATCTGGAAGGGCTGTCCCTCAAAGACTACAGCCGCCTGCAGGCCGGTTATTTTCGCCTGGTGCGCGACGACGAGCTTTGATCCCGCACTGCAAAGGCTCGCGGCGAAGCGGCTCGCCAAAGAGCTGGGGTTTTCGTCGGCGGAAATCATGTCCATGTCTTTCTCGGACATGATCTGGTGGCTCACGGACTGAGCCCATCCCAATATCAGAGGTGAATGATGGCGAACAATCTGGCGCTCGGCCTGGTGATTGGCGGCGCTGTCAGCCCGACCGTGGGTGCGGCATTCAACACCGTTGAAAACCGCATCAAGAAGCTGGAGCAGCGCGGCAATCAGGCCAAGGTGCTGAGGAACACGATTGGCGAAACGATGCGCCTTCGTGACGAGTGGAAGAAAGCGCACGACAGTGGTGCCGCATCGGCCTCCGGGTTGTTGCGCAAGCTTGAAGGCAACCTCGATACCCTGCGCAAACAGGGTGTTCAGGTCGGCAAACTCAGGCAGGAATACCAGTCCCTTGACCGTGTGGCCAGAAGCATGGACCTCAAGGTCAAGGGACACCATCAGATCGATGAAGGCAAAGCTAAACTCAGATCAGGGATCGGCACCGCCGTCGCCGGAGTCGGAGCGTTGGCGGTACCGACCAAAATCAGTGCCGACTATCAGGCGATCATTCGGGACATCGCCATCAAGGCCGGTGTGGCCAACAAGCCACAGGAAGCGGAGCTGACCACTTCGGTGATCAAGACTTCGGCGGACACCGGTATGGCCCGCAACGAGGTGGCCGACCTGGTCAACAAGCTGGTTGGCGCAGGTATGAGCTTGGACAAGGCGTTGTCCTACGCGCCAGTGGCGGCCAAGTTCGCTGTCGGACAGGGTGCCAGCGGCACCGACACGGCCAACATGATCCAGGCGCTGCAGCAGAACGCCAAGATCACCGATCCCAAGATCATGGAGAAAGCCCTCGAGGCAGTTGCCATGCAGGGGCAGGCAGGTAGCTTTGAGGCCAGCGACATGGCGCGCTGGTTCCCGCAGTTGCTTGCTGGCATGGGCAAGCTGGGCGTGACCGGAATGGATTCGGTGAGTCAGCTCGGTGCGATGCTTCAGGTTCAGATGAAAACGGCCGGCGGCTCGGATGAGGCAGCCAACAACCTGAAGAACTGGATGGAGAAGATAGGCTCCACCGACGTGGTGAAGTCGTACAAGGACGTTGGTATCGATTATCAGGGCTCTTTGAACACGGGCATCCAGAAGGGGATGTCGACGCTGGAGTCCAGCTTTGCGCTGGCCCAGCACTACATCGAAAAGACCGACCCGGCGAAAGCCAAAAAGATGAAGGACGCCACGGAGAAAATCAGCAAAGAGGCTGATCCGGCCAAGGCCAAGGAGATGCTGGACTCGCTGGAGCAGGCTCTGCGCACTGGCGACCTCTTTGCCGACATGCAGGTCAAAGCTGCGCTGACGGCGTACTCGCAGAACCGTGCCCTGTACGACCAGTTGAAAAAGGATTCACAGAACGCTTCCGGAATCCTCGACAAGAACCTTGCCGAGCGTCGCGGTGCGTCCTCGCAGATCTGGGCCGAGACGTTCCAGGCGGTCAATGATTCGATGCGTAGCGTCGGCGACGCGATTCGTCCCGTTACCGACGCCGTCGCCAAAGGCATCACGGCAACGGCCAAGGGCTTCACAGCGCTTTCTGACACGTCCCAACCTGTAGTGCTGGCCATCACCGCTGTAGGCGCAGGGCTGGTGGCCCTCAAGTCAGCGGCGGGTGCCTTCAAGATTGGTAAGGGGTTGCTCAATCTCGGACGCGGGTCGCTCGGTGGCAACCCGAACAAGATACAGAAAGTCTATGTCACCAACTCTGGCGACAAGAACGACAAGCCCGAAGGCAAGGTGGGTGCCGTCAAAGGATTGCTGGAGACCGGTCTAAAAGCCTTCAAGGGTAAAGACAAGCCAAAGGGTAAGGATAAGGACAAGCCTGGCGCTGAGGGCAAGGACAGCGCTGATGATGGTGATGAGGCAGAGGAGGGCGGCAAGACGGGGTTCGATCCGGTCGAAACCGGGCTGAAACTGCTCGATATCTTTGGCGAGGCCAGCAACGACGGAGAGGGTGCCGGTAGCACGGGCAGCAGCTCGGAGCCGCAGAAGGTGTTCGTCGTTAACGCCAATGCCATCGGCGGCGGTGCCAGTGGGCCGGGAGATCAGCGTCGGTCAAGGCGCAGCCGTCGACGTGGTGCTGCTGGCGGCGGCGCGGGTAGTCGACGCGCAGGTCCTCCTCGACCACCGATACCGCCGAGCCCGCCCGTGCCACCTCCTGCGGCGGGCCGACTGGCACGTCTTGCTGGTGCCGCAGGAAAGCTGGGTGGTGTGGCCAAACTGGTCCCCGGTGGGAAATTTCTGGATGCCGGGATGCTGGCTCTGGACACTTACCAGAACGCAGGGACCCAGGACGAGAAAGCGGAAGGCTACGGCGGCGCTGCCGGTGGACTGGCCGGTGCGTTGGCTGGTGGCGCGGCGGGTGCTGCAATCGGCTCCATCGTGCCGGTGATCGGCACCGCCATTGGCGGCGCGGTCGGTGCGTTTCTTGGCGGTATGGGCGGTGAGGGCATCGGTGGCTTTTTGGGTAAAGCGTTGTTTGGTTCGGATGAGAAGGCCGAGGCCGTCGCCGACAAGGCGGGGGACGCCAAGCCCGCTGCGGTACCTGGTGATGTCGTCAAGGCCATGGTCGCAGCCACGGCTGCACCGCTGGCGTTGCCCGCTATCGTCAACGCGTCCGAGAAGGTCAAGCCCGAGGCCACGAAGGTTGACCAGCAATTCACCTTCTCGCCGAATATGCCCGTTAGCGTACAGGGCGACGTGAAGGACCCGGCCCAGTTGGCGCGTGAAATCGCTCCGTTTCTCCAGCGTCAGTTTGAGGAATTCAGCCGCCAGGCTGCGGCCCGTCAACTGTTTGATGCCCCGCACGTGGGGTGAGGAAAGGTCATGGCTTATGCAGAACAACTGCAGTCGTCTTTGAAGTACCTGGTGTCCGCTGGCGAGGTGGGACGCCGTAGCCTGGACGGCATGCTTGGCCCCTTGAATGGGGCAATCAGCGATATGACCGGTGCTGCCTCGGAGCTTGAGAACATCCCGTTCATTGGTCCTTCCATCGGCGCTAAGCTACAGCGCACCATGCGTGGCATCAACGTCGCCCAGTCCACGGTTGGCAGAGTAGTGTCGATGTACGGACAGGCCACCGCCGCGATGTCGCAGGTACAGGAGCGCATGGGGACATTGAAGGAACAGGCATCAAAGGCTGGTGCGGCAATCAACCGGGCGGCCGGAAGTGTCAGCCCCACGCTCAGCAATATCGTGCCGACGGGCAGCTTTCAAACACAGACCACGCCTGCGCCGGAGGCGGTCAAGCCGTTCCCGCATTTGTTGATCGTTCAGCCGCTCAAGCCCGAGGCCCAGCCTTACTACTTCAACCTGGACACGGCGGCGTTTGACGAGCTGCGACGGCAGACCGCGTTT
Source organism: Pseudomonas viridiflava (assembly GCF_001642795.1). Classification (GTDB taxonomy): domain Bacteria; phylum Pseudomonadota; class Gammaproteobacteria; order Pseudomonadales; family Pseudomonadaceae; genus Aquipseudomonas; species Aquipseudomonas viridiflava. The sequence goes on from NZ_LKEH01000014.1 coordinate 31,993, forward strand.
CGCTGGGCAGGCCAAGAACGTCTGACACGCAGCATTGCCCAGCAGGCGGTCGGCCTGGGTGACGACAAACTCAGTTTGAAGGGGGCAATCTTTCCAGGCTTTAAGGGGGGGCTCAAGCAAATGGACACCTTGCGTAGCATGGGGCGCAACCTACAACCGCTGAGCCTGACCACCGGCTACGGCGAGGTGCTGGGCAACTGGTGCTTGCTGAGCGTGGATGAAGAACAGAGCAACCTGCTGGCCGGGGGCATTCCCCGCAAGCAGGGCTTTTCACTGGAGTTTGTGAGCTATGGCGACGACCTGCAGAACGTCTGACGGGGATCTGCTGGACACGCTGTGTCAGCAATATTACGGGCACCTGAGCGGCAGCGTCGAGGCCGTGCTGGATGCCAATCAGGGGTTGGCAGATGAACCCCAACCTTTCCGGGCTGGGGTGCAGATCCTACTGCCAGATCTGCTTACTCAGACCGATGAAGTGATTCAGTTGTGGGGTTAGCTCGCTGCCTTGATGCATTCCATAGCGGCTTGCAAATAGGACTGATGCGACCGGACGAACAACTTCTCGTTGCTCCCAATCAGACCTTGCCATGATGTTGCTGCCTCAATGGAAGCGGTATTGCACTTTGCGAACGGAGTAAAAACCGTTCCAAACTTCGTGCCTTCATCTTGAAGCTTGTTCAGGGCGATGGCCTGGTTGCGGCTTTGGGTGCCGTTAATAGTTCCCGACTTGGCCAGAGCATGTCCATCCTCGACTGCGCTGTTTAGTCTGACGATGAAATCCATAGCGTCCGCTTTTGGAATCTTTGCTGCGGCGTCTTGTGCTTCCAGATAGCGTTGGCCTCTGGCTTTGTCCTCGGCGCTGACATGCTCGGGTGCGAGGTCTATCACCTCAAGTTTCTTTTCTGCTTGCACTGAGCCTGCGGCCAGCACGAGCAAGATCATTCCGGTAGTCCTTTTCAACGTTCAATCCTTATTTATATTCGGCGGCGGATTCTAGTGAATCCGCCATGCCGTGTCATGGCTATAAGAAGGTCTCATGAAACCGGTATTCCGAATTGTCGCGGACCGCAACGATATTACGGCGCTGATCAACGACCGGCTGCTGCTGCTTCGCACGAGCGATAAGCCAGGCATGGAGTCAGACGAATTTGAGCTGCGCATCGACGACAGGGATCGTGCTGTCTCACTGCCTGCGCGCGGTGCGGGCATCGAGATCTATCTGGGTTACGAAGGGCATCGCCTCACTCGACTTGGTCTCTACACCGTGGACGACGTCGAGGCGTCTGGTCCGCCCGACACCTTGGTGATACGCGGAAAAGCCAGTGACATGCGCGGCAGCGGCCGGACAACACGATCCGGTAGCTGGGAGAACGTCCCCTTGCAGCAGATAGTCAGCGACATCGCTGCCCGCAATGGCTGGAAACCGGTGTGTACCGTGACGACCAAAGTCCCGCGCATCGATCAGCTTGACGAGTCCGATTTCAACTTCATCACCCGGGTGGCCAAGAAGTACGACTGCACCGCAAAAGTCGCGGACGGCCAACTGCTGGTGCTGCCGCGTCAAGAAGGGGTCAGCGCGAGCGGCAAGTCATTGGGCGTGGTAACGATCCGCCGTGATGAGGTGGCGCGCTGGCAGTTTCGTCTCAGCGATAAAACCACGCAGAAAGCCGTTCAGGCCAAGCATCAAGACAAGAAGACTGGAAAGCTGCAGGTCGTCGAGCTGAGCAACGACCAGTCCCCCGCCGGCCTCCCGGCTGTTCATACCGACCGTCATATCCATCCCAACAAGTCCGCCGCTGAGCAGGCTGCCAAAGCGCGCCTCGCTGCATTCAATCGCAGCACGGCCGGTGTTCGTCTTGAAATGGCGGGCCGTACCGATTTGTTCGCGGAGCGGATGATCAGTGCAGTGGACTTCAAGGTCGGCCTTGATGGCGAGTACCTGATCGACTCGGTTGAACAGGTCTTCACCCAGTCGGGTTGGACCACGACGGTTGAGTGCAACGGCGGGAAGTCCGGCAAGGCCAAGGCGAAGGGCAAGAAAAAGAAAGAGAAAAAACCGGTCAAGGTCGTACAGCTTTAACCGGTCAGGTCACCACTCACTTATCAGGAGATTCACGCATGTCGATTACCGCGCAGCAGCTGCTGCAGATCCTCCCCAACGCCAGCTCCCGAGCTGGCGTTTTTGTTCCTGCCCTAAACGTTGCCATGGGCAAGTACGGCATCGTCACCAAATTGCGCATTGCCGCGTTCCTTGCGCAGATCGGCCACGAGTCCGGCCAGCTTCGCTACGTGCGTGAGTTGGGTAGTGACAGTTATCTGGACAAATACGATACGGGGCGGCTCGCTGAGCGCCTCGGCAATACCCCCGAAGATGACGACGACGGCCAGTTGTATCGGGGGAGGGGGCTTATTCAAATCACGGGCCGGGCGAACTATGCCGCGTGTGGTGATGCGCTGGGGCTTGATCTGCTCACGCACCCTGAGCTGCTTGAGGAGCCGCAACACGCCGCGATGTCGGCTGGGTGGTTCTGGCACCGAGCAAGCCTGAATACGTTGGCCGATAAATCTGACTTTCTGCTGATCACAAGGCGCATCAATGGTGGCACCAACGGGCTGAAGGATCGCGAAGATATCTACCAGCGAGCCCTGAAAGTCTTGCCATAGCAGTCAATACGAAAGCAACGGCAGAAACAAAAGAGCGACCAGCCCGGATGCGTCAACATCCCGGCTGATCGCCGTTCCCGCAGAATACCCCTGCAAGTCCAGCCAAGGCTCTCGCTTCGTGCACAAAGCGCGGCGAGCCTAGCACCTGTTCATATATACAGTAAAGGTCTTGCTACTCATGTCCACACCCATCATCCCTTGGATGGGCGGCAAACGCCGCCTGGCCGACCGTCTCATCCCGCTATTCCCACCACACGAATGCTACGTCGAAGTATTCGCAGGCGGTGCGGCCCTCTACTTCATGCGTCCCCAGGCAGCCCCCGTTGAGGTCTTGAACGACATCAACGGGGATCTGGTCACGCTATATCGCGTCGTCCAAAACCACCTTGAAGAATTCGTCCGCCAGTTCAAATGGGCACTCAGCTCCCGCCAGGTATTTGAGTGGCAGAAGATGACCCGTCTCGAAACCCTCACCGACATTCAGCGCGCTGCCCGTTTCTTCTACCTGCAGCACCACGCCTTCGCTGGCAAGGTAAGCGGGCAGACGTTCGGCACTGCGACGACGGGGCCGGCCATCAACCTACTGCGGATCGAGGAAAACCTGTCAGCTGCTTGGCAGCGTTTGTCGGGCACGTATGTGGAGAATCTGCCGTGGCTTGAGTGTGCTGAGCGTTATGACCGGCCTCACACCTTCCATTACATGGACCCGCCTTACTGGCAGACGGCTGGGTATGGTGTGGATTTTCCGTTTGAGAATTACGAGCGGATGGCTGAGTTCATGCGGAGGTGTAAGGGGAAGGTGATGGTGAGCATCAATGACCATCCCGACATCCGGCGAGCGTTCAGCGGGTTCCATTTTGAGATGCTGGATATCCGCTATACGACTCCAAACCAACGACAAGGCAAAGCCCCCGTTACCGGTGAGTTGATCGTAATGAACTGGAAGCCCGACGCCTTGGGTGGGCTGTTTTAGATGAGGTGGAAACCGGCAGAGTTGATGCTCCACCGGTTTTTTGTTAGCACCAGCTCTGAACAATCCTGATCAGCTCAATAGCTAGGTAGATGAGCGCTACCAAAAGCTCGAGTTTCGGATCCATAGCCTGATCTCCAAAGGGAGTGTGGCCGGTGTTGGTGTCTCCGATCCTGTGTGCTAACGTTACGTCGTCGTGGACAGCACAATAGAGCGGGGCAAAGCGCCACCGGGTTAACACTTTGCGCTGTCAGCCTCAAGGGGGATGGAGCTGCAACTCCATCCCCCCCCTCCCTCTCGACAAACAGCTTTTCTACATATATGCCAATGCAAACCCGCTTTTAAGATTGTCGAAAAAGTTCGAGCGCTATATGCGATCTGAGTATGCTTGTGCAATGTTGGAGATGCTAGTTTGTCTAGTGCTGTCCCGTCAATAGTATTGCACGCATCTTTTTATTTGTATATGCAGGCAGAGCGCGGAATTAATGATCTGTAGGCTCACTTTTTCACGAATTGCGTCTACAGAACACCACTTTCCGAATCGGAAATTCCCTGTGGCGAGTCACTTGGTCGTTCGCTCTCACCACTTGAAAGGCCCTATCTATAAGGTCTTTGGGTGATTTTAACAGGATCAAGCAATCTCCCGCGAGCGAGTTCGTCGAACCAATGGTTGGCTATAAGATGATATCTGTTGGTAGCTAATAGTACCTTTTAGTACCAAGAGATATCTTTGGTTGGTGAAAGATATCTCTCGGCTGATTTGGTAAGCTATCCGAAATTAATTGCCTTTCTGAAAGTTTGGAAGTTACCTGAAGATACAGAACCTATCTGAGGATACAGAACCTATCTGAGGATACAGAACCTATCTGAGGATACAGAACCTAT
>NZ_LKEH01000015.1 GCF_001642795.1 Pseudomonas viridiflava
CTTGCCGGCGATGCAGTCGACGCGGTGTGTCAGGAAAATCGCGTCATCGTTCATCGCCGGCAAGCCGCCTCTCATGGTCCGGTGTTTGCTGCGCGACAGCGCTACGTCGAAGACGTGGTGGTGCCTTCCACAGGATGTTTCGGCGTGTCAGTCAGCAGATCGCGCGTTCGTGAAAGCACGTTCAAGAGTCCCCCAATTCAACACCCTGAACCTTCAGAGAAACCACCCATGACCAGCACAGCCCACTCCCAGGTCGTACAACGTCAATTCGGCGAACAGGCTTCGGCTTACCTCAATAGCGCCGTTCATGCGCAAGGTGCCGAGTTTGCGCTGCTACAGGAGGCTGTCGAAGGCCGCGGTGATGCGCGGGTGCTGGATCTGGGTTGCGGGGCGGGTCATGTCAGCTTCAATGTTGCGCCGTCTGTCAGTGAAGTGGTCGCGTACGACCTGTCACAGCAGATGCTCGACGTGGTCGCCGCTGCGGCCGCCGACAAGGGCCTGGGCAACATCCGCACGGTATGCGGTGCGGCCGAGCGCTTGCCGTTCGCTGACGGCGAGTTCGACTTCGTGTTCAGTCGCTATTCGGCTCATCATTGGAGCGATCTCGCTCTGGCTTTGCGTGAAGTGCGCCGCGTATTGAAACCGGGCGGTGTGGCGGCGTTCATCGATGTGATGTCGCCGGGCAGCCCGTTGCTGGATACTTATCTGCAAACGGTTGAAGTGCTGCGCGACACCAGCCATGTGCGCGATTATTCCGCCGCCGAATGGCTGCATCAGGTCAGCGACGCGGGATTGTTTACCCGCAGCCATGCCCGCCAGCGGCTGCATCTGGAGTTTACGTCGTGGGTCGAGCGCATGCGCACGCCACAGCCGTTGCGCGTGGCCATACGCGAATTGCAGCAGGCGATGGGCGATGAAGTGCGTCAGTATTTCGAGATTGATGCGCAGGGTTCATTCAGTACCGATGTGCTGGTGCTGTGGGCCGAGCGTTAATCTTTTTACGGCTTGAAACGTTATAAACGGGCGCTGTCCGAGGCGTCGATAAAAAATCGAGGAAGTTATGAGCAAGCAGATTCTGATTCTCCCAGGTGATGGTATTGGCCCGGAAATCATGACCGAAGCGGTCAAGGTGCTGGAACTGGCCAACGAGAAGTATCAGCTGGGTTTTGAATTGACTCACGACGTGATCGGTGGCGCTGCCATCGACAAGCACGGCGTTCCGCTGGCCGACGAGACTCTGGAGCGCGCCCGCGCTGCCGACGCTGTTCTGCTCGGCGCCGTGGGTGGCCCGAAGTGGGACACTATCGAACGCGACATCCGTCCTGAGCGCGGCCTGCTGAAAATCCGTGCGCAACTGGGCCTGTTCGGCAACCTGCGTCCGGCGATTCTCTATCCGCAACTGGCCGACGCCTCCAGCCTCAAGCCTGAAATCGTCGCCGGTCTGGACATCCTGATCGTGCGCGAACTGACCGGTGGGATCTACTTCGGCGCGCCGCGTGGTGTTCGGGTGCTGGATAACGGCGAGCGCGAGGCTTATGACACGCTGCCCTACAGCGAAAGCGAGATCCGTCGCATCGCCCGCGTCGGCTTCGACATGGCCATGGTGCGCAACAAGAAGCTGTGTTCGGTGGACAAGGCCAACGTGCTGTCGTCGAGCCAGCTGTGGCGCGAAATCGTCGAGCAGGTCGCCAAGGATTACCCTGAGGTCGAGCTGAGCCACATGTACGTCGACAACGCCGCCATGCAACTGGTGCGTGCGCCCAAGCAGTTCGACGTGATTGTGACCGACAACCTGTTCGGCGACATCCTGTCCGACCAGGCATCGATGCTGACCGGCTCCATCGGCATGCTGCCGTCCGCGTCGCTGGACACCAACAACAAGGGCATGTACGAGCCTTGCCACGGTTCGGCACCGGACATCGCTGGCAAAGGCATCGCCAACCCGCTGGCGACTATCCTCTCGGTATCGATGATGCTGCGTTACAGCTTCAACCTGACCGACGCTGCCGACGCCATCGAAAAGGCCGTCAGCGTGGTTCTGGATCAGGGTCTGCGTACCGGCGACATCTTTTCGACGGGTAACACCAAAGTCGGTACGCAAGAAATGGGCGACGCAGTAGTCGCCGCGCTGCGGAATCTGTAATCTCTCTGGCCCGCTATTCTGCTGTGCATCCGCAGAATAGCGGTCCCACTTTTTTTCTAGGTGTGTTGCGATGAAACGTGTAGGTCTGATCGGTTGGCGTGGCATGGTCGGTTCCGTGCTCATGCAGCGGATGCGGGAAGAGCAGGACTTCGATCTCATTGAGCCGGTGTTCTTCACTACCTCCAATGTCGGTGGCCAGGCGCCTTCGGTGGGCAAGGATCTTGCGCCACTGAAAGATGCGTATAGCATTGACGAGCTGAAGACCCTGGACGTGGTGCTGACCTGCCAGGGCGGCGACTACACCAACGAGGTATTCCCCAAGCTGCGCGAGGCGGGCTGGCAGGGTTACTGGATCGATGCGGCTTCCAGCCTGCGCATGCAGGATGACGCCGTTATCGTGCTGGATCCGGTCAACCGCAAGGTCATCGATCAGCAACTCGACGCCGGTACCAAGAACTACATCGGCGGCAACTGCACGGTCAGCCTGATGCTAATGGGGCTGGGTGGCCTGTTCGAAGCCGGTCTGGTCGAGTGGATGAATGTCATGACGTATCAGGCGGCTTCCGGTGCCGGTGCGCAGAACATGCGTGAGCTGATCAGGCAGATGGGCGCTGTGCATGCGTCGGTTGCCGATGAACTGGCCAACCCGGCCAGTGCCATTCTGGACATCGACCGCAAGGTGGCTGAAGCCATGCGTGGCGAAGCGTTCCCGACCGAGAACTTCGGCGTACCGCTGGCGGGCAGCCTCATTCCATGGATCGACAAGGCGCTGCCGAACGGCCAGAGCCGTGAAGAGTGGAAAGGCCAGGCCGAGACCAACAAGATTCTGGGCCGCTTCAAGAGTCCGATTCCGGTGGACGGCATCTGCGTGCGCATCGGCGCCATGCGTTGCCACAGTCAGGCACTGACCATCAAGCTGAACAAGGATGTGCCGATTGCGGACATCGAAGGCTTGATCAGCCAGCACAACCCTTGGGTCAAGCTGGTGCCGAACAACCGTGAAGCCAGCATGCAGGACCTCAGCCCGACGGCTGTGACCGGCACCATGAGCATTCCGGTGGGTCGCCTGCGCAAGCTGAACATGGGCTCGCAGTACCTGGGCGCATTCACCGTCGGTGACCAACTGCTGTGGGGCGCGGCCGAACCGCTGCGCCGCATGTTGAGAATCCTGCTGGAACGTTGATCGAAACGCCGCTGCACCCCGAACCCGTGTCCTGTCCAGGACGCGGGTTTTTTATTGCCCATCGATAAGGCAATCCTTATCCCAATATATGGGATTGAAATTTACATATTGAGATAATTACGATTTCGGGTTTATAGTCCGTCCTGCACTCACTTCCAAAAATACAAAAGGTGAAGCAATGCAGGCGCACTTGATCGCGCTCGACTGGGGGACGACCTCACTTCGTGCTTATCGACTTGGCGAACACGGCCAGGTACTGGAACAACGCGCCCTGAGCGCGGGCATCATGCAATTGCCGGACAACCCGCGGATGATCGCGGGCACGCTGTGCAGCGACGGGTTCGAGCTGGCCTTTGATGAAGCATGCGGCGACTGGCTCGACGCGCGGCCTGATCTGCCGGTGATCGCCTGCGGCATGGTTGGCAGCGCGCAAGGCTGGCGCGAGGCGACCTATCGTGAAGCGCCTGCCAGCGTCGATGAGCTGAGCGCCGCTTTGCAGACCGTACGCAGCGTGCGTGGCGTGACTGTTCACATCATCCCCGGTGTGTTGCAGCGTTCGACGCTGCCCAATGTCATGCGCGGTGAAGAGACTCAGGTGCTGGGCGTGCTCGCCGGACTCGACGAGCAGTCGGCCAGCCAGCCGCTGTTGATCGGCCTGCCGGGCAGCCACTCCAAGTGGGTACAGGTGGCGCAGGATCGCATCGTTCATTTCGATACCTTCATGACCGGCGAGGTCTACGCGGCGCTGTGCGCCCATACCATTCTCGGACGCACCATGCAGCCGAGCGAAACGTTCGACAGTGCCGCGTTCGATCGCGGGCTCGCCAATGCACAGTCGGAGGAGGGCGCTGCCGGCCCTCTGTCCACCATCTTCAGTTGCCGAACGCTCGGCCTTACTGGCCAGTTACCTGCGAGCAGCCAGCCCGATTACCTGTCCGGTCTGTTGATCGGCCATGAACTGGCCTCGCTCGCCAGACTTCAATACGACGCCCACGGCCATCTGCCCGCGGTGATTCTCATCGGCAGCGAGTCGCTGTGTCAGCGCTATGCGCGTGGACTGACCGCCTGCGGCTTTCCCCGGGTGACAGTGGCCGCCCAGGCGACCGAACGCGGCCTCTGGCAGGTCGCGGTCCAGGCGGGTCTGGTTGCGCGCCAGTCGTCTCATTACGTTCAAGAGGTGTGACATGCTCAAGCAAGCATTGAAGGAAAACGGCCTGGTCGCGATTCTGCGCGGCCTGCGTCCCGACGAAGCTCCGGCGATTGGCGACGAGCTGTATCAGGCGGGTTTTCGGGTCATCGAAGTGCCGCTCAATTCTCCCCAGCCGTTCGACAGTATCGGCCTGCTGCGCCAGCGCCTGCCTGCCGATTGCCTGATCGGCGCCGGAACCGTGCTGACGCCCGAGCAGGTGACGCAGGTCAAGGACGCAGGCGGACAGGTCATCGTCATGCCGCACAGCGACCCCAAGGTACTGCGTGCGGCCAAAGCGGCAAACATGTTCCTGTCGCCGGGCGTGGCCACGCCGACCGAGGCCTTTGCCGCACTGTCTGAGGGCGCTGATGTGCTCAAGCTGTTCCCGGCCGAGCAGATGTCGCCCGCAGTGGTCAAGGCCTGGCTGGCGGTGCTGCCCGCAGGCACGGTCCTGCTGCCGGTCGGTGGCATCACACCGGACAACATGAAGGTGTTTCTCGACGCGGGCGTCAAAGGCTTTGGTCTGGGTTCCGGGCTGTTCAAGCCGGGCATGAGCGCTGCCGACGTCGCCGAGCGCGCCAAGGCCTATGTGGCCGCCTGGAAAGAACACACCTCATCGCTTTGAAACGGATCGGCGGGCCAGACACAGCCGCCTGACAAGAGAACCAATAAGAGAAGCCGTACTCATGAAAATCACCAAATTGACCACCTTCATCGTTCCGCCGCGCTGGTGCTTCCTGAAAGTGGAGACCGACGAGGGCGTTGTCGGCTGGGGTGAGCCGGTCGTCGAAGGCCGCGCGCACACCGTGGCCGCAGCCGTGGAAGAGCTTTCCGATTACCTGATCGGCAAGGACCCGCGCAACATCGAAGACATCTGGACCGTGCTGTACCGCGGTGGCTTTTACCGTGGCGGGGCGATCCACATGAGCGCGCTGGCCGGGATCGATCAGGCGCTGTGGGACATCAAGGGCAAGGCGCTGGGTGTATCGGTCAGCGATCTGCTGGGTGGTCAGGTGCGTGACAAGATTCGCGTCTATTCCTGGATCGGCGGCGACCGTCCTGCCGATACCGCACGTGCAGCACGGGAAGCGGTCGAGCGTGGTTTCACTGCGGTGAAGATGAACGGCACTGAAGAGCTGCAATTCCTCGACACCTTCGACAAGGTCGATCTGGCCCTGGCCAACGTCGCGGCGGTGCGTGACGCGGTCGGTCCGAACGTCGGTATCGGCGTCGATTTCCATGGGCGCGTGCACAAGCCGATGGCCAAGGTGCTGATGAAGGAGCTGGACCCGTACAAGCTGATGTTCATCGAGGAACCGGTGCTCAGCGAGAACTATGAAGCGCTGAAAGAGCTGGCGCCGCTGACCAGCACGCCGATTGCGCTGGGTGAGCGGTTGTTCTCGCGTTGGGACTTCAAGCGTGTGTTGAGCGAAGGCTACGTCGACATCATCCAGCCGGATGCATCGCACGCGGGTGGCATCACCGAGACGCGCAAGATCGCCAACATGGCCGAAGCCTACGACGTGGCGCTGGCGCTGCATTGTCCGCTGGGGCCGATTGCACTGGCGGCGTGCCTGCAACTGGATGCGGTCTGCTACAACGCGTTCATTCAGGAGCAGAGCCTGGGCATTCACTACAACGAAAGCAACGACCTGCTGGACTACGTAAAGCACCCGGAAGTCTTCGACTACGACAAGGGCATGGTCAAGATCCCCAACGGTCCGGGCCTGGGTATTGAAATCAACGAGGAATACGTCAAGGAGCGCGCCGCCATCGGCCACCGCTGGCGCAACCCGATCTGGCGTCATGCCGATGGCAGCTTTGCCGAGTGGTGATCTGATCCGGAGCAGGCCTCCTGATCGTGCCCACGCAGAGCGTGAGGCACGATCCAAGCGATTTGCCAACAACACACATCCTCAATAAATCCAAAAAGAGGAAACATTTTCATGCGCACTCGTACCATGGAGGGCGCGGCATCACTGGTGACGCCGTCCCGCAAACGTTTCTTTATCATGGTGCTGCTGTTCATCACCGTGGTCATTAATTACCTGGACCGTAGCAACCTGTCGATTGCCGCGCCGGCGCTGACGTCCGAGCTGGGCATCGATCCGGTTCATGTAGGTCTGATTTTCTCCGCGTTCGGCTGGACCTACGCGGCCATGCAGTTGCCCGGTGGCTGGCTGGTGGACCGCGTGCCGCCGCGTATTCTTTACACCGTGGCCCTGGCCTTGTGGTCGATCGCCACCATCATGCTTGGCTTTGCCGCCAGCTTCATTGCGCTGTTCGTGCTGCGCATGGCCGTCGGTGCGCTGGAAGCTCCCGCCTATCCGATCAACAGCCGCGTGGTGACCACCTGGTTTCCCGAGCGCGAGCGTGCCACGGCGATTGGTTTCTATACGTCCGGGCAGTTCGTCGGTCTGGCGTTTCTGACGCCGGTGCTGGCGTGGCTGCAGGCGCACTACGGCTGGCACATGGTGTTCGTCGCGACCGGCGGCGTCGGTGTGCTCTGGGCAGCGATCTGGTACGCGGTGTACCGCGAGCCCCGTGACTTCAAGGGTGTCAATCAGCAGGAAATCGACCTGATCCGCGAAGGCGGCGGGCTGGTGGACATTCAGAAGGACGTCGAAAAGCAGAAGCAGGGTTTCAGCTGGCTGGACCTGGGCATCGTCCTCAGCAGGCGCAAGCTTTGGGGTATTTACCTCGGCCAGTTTTGCCTGAACTCCACGCTCTGGTTCTTCCTGACCTGGTTCCCGACCTATCTGGTGAAATACCGGGGCATGGACTTCATCAAGTCCGGGCTGCTGGCGTCGCTGCCGTTTCTGGCCGCCTTCGTTGGCGTGCTGTGTTCGGGGTTCTTCTCCGACTGGCTGATCCGTCGCGGGCACACCGTGGGCTTCGCTCGCAAGCTGCCGATCATTGCCGGTCTGCTGATTTCCACGTCGATCATCGGCGCCAACTTCGTCGAATCCACGCCGCTGGTGATCGCGTTTCTGGCACTGGCATTCTTTGGCAACGGTCTGGCTTCTATTACGTGGTCGCTGGTATCGACGCTGGCCCCGGCGCGTCTTCTGGGGCTGACAGGCGGCACCTTCAACTTCATCGGCAATCTGGCGGCCATCGCCACGCCAATCGTGATCGGCTTCCTGGCTTCGGGCGATTCGTTTGCACCCGCCATCACCTACATCTCGGTGCTGGCACTGCTGGGTGCGCTGTCCTACATCCTGCTGGTGGGTAAAGTCGAGCGCATCGAACTCTGATATCGACGTGTCCTGACGCTGGCGACGATAATGCCGCCAGCGTCCCGATCTGATTAAGGCTTGTCATGCACAACGAACCGCTTCCCGCTGAAAATCCTCCAGGCAAAGAGTCGGCCCCTGCCGGAACCCAGACCCTGTTGCGCGGCCTGGGTGTGGTTCAGGCCGTGGCCAGTGGTGCGCGGGATCTGAAGGAAATCGCCCGCCTGATCGGCACTACACGCAGCACCACCCATCGTCTGGCCAGTTGTCTGGTGGACGAACGCTATCTTCGGGTGGTTCCTCAGGTGGGTTATCTGTTGGGGCCGAAACTGATCGAGCTGGGCTTTCAAGCGCGAGAGGAAGTGCCGCTGGCGATTCTGGCGCGGCCGTTTCTGGACAGGCTTTCCGCATTGACCGGTGACACCGTGCATCTGGCGGTGCGCGAGGGCGATGACGTGCTGTACCTGCACAAGAATCCCGGCCGCAATGGTCCGGAGATGCGTTCGCGGGTCGGGCATCGTATGCCGTTGGTGCGCACGGGTATCGGCAAGGCGCTATTGCTGGACAGTCCTGAAGCTGAGTGGCTTCGTCTCTACGAGGTCAGCATGCCAGCGTCAGGCAAGCATCCGCTGTGGCCCAATCATGAGCAACAGACGTGGGAGCAACTGCAGCAGCGCAGGCAGGAGTATGTGGCGGGAGGTTATGCGTTCGATCTGGAGGACAACGAACCGTCGATCCGTTGTGTCGCGGCGCCGGTGCGTGATGCCAGCCAGCAGATTGTGGCTGGCATCAGCGTCGCAAGTACGGTTCCGTACATGCCCCTGGAAAAGATGGCCGAACTGGTCCCGCTGATCAGGGAGATCGCGGCGGGACTGTCGGCCGAACTCGGGGCCGCCTGAATCAGGCTTTGAGCGTGGCCATGTCGATGACAAAGCGGTACTTCACGTCACCGGCGAGCATGCGCTCGTAGGCTTCGTTGATGTTGCGGATGTCGAGCATCTCGATGTCGCAGGTGATGTCGTTCTCGGCGCAGAAATCCAGCACTTCCTGAGTCTCGGCGATACCGCCGATCAGCGAACCGGCCAGTACGCGGCGGCTCATCACCAGATTGGCGGCGTGGACCGGCGGTTCAACCGGCTCGATCAGACCGACCAGAATGTGCACACCGTCGAAACGCAGGGTCTGCAGGTAGGGGTTCAGGTCGTGCTGCACTGGAATGGTGTCGAGCAGGAAGTCGAAATGACCGGCTGCCGCTTTCATCTGTTCGGCATCGGTGGAGACGATCACGTGATCGGCACCCTGGCGACGCGCTTCCTGAGCTTTCGACGCGGAGCGGGTGAAGAGGGTGACTTCGGCGCCCATCGCCTTGGCGAACTTGATGCCCATGTGGCCCAGACCACCCATGCCCAGAATGCCGACCTTGTCACCGGCCTTCACGCCGTAGTGCTTGAGCGGCGAGTAGGTGGTGATGCCTGCACAGAGAATAGGTGCAGCAGCGGCCGGATCAAGCTTCTCGGGAACGCGCACGACGAAGTGTTCGCTGACCACGATGCTGTTGGAATAACCGCCCATGGTGTTGCTGCCGTCCACGCGGTCTGGCGTGGCGTAGGTCATGGTCGGACCTTCCAGGCAATACTGCTCAAGGTCCGACTTGCATGCCGAGCACTCACGGCAGGAGTCGACCATGCAACCGACGCCGACCAGATCACCGACCTTGTATTGGGTGGCGTTGGCACCGGTGGCGGTAACGCGACCGACGATCTCGTGGCCCGGCATCAACGGGTAGACGGCAATGCCCCACTCGTTGCGCGCCTGGTGGATGTCGGAGTGGCAGACGCCACAGTAGAGGATTTCGATGGCAACGTCGTCGGCACGCGGAGCGCGACGTTCGAAGGTCATCGGGGCGAGGGGAGCGGTGGCTGACTGAGCGGCGTAACCGATGGCTGTGTACATAAATATGACCTCGCGAAATGATACGGAGAAGAGGCGAATCATTGTCCGCGTGATGGGCGCGTGTCGCTAGGGTGATTCCTCCGTGTTTCATGCCTATTCCTCCGGCTGCCGAATCCGGGTACCGCTCAAGCGCGCAAATCTGCGATCATGGAGCTGTCTGATTCTCTGCCGGTACTCCGTATGTCGCTCCCTCATCCTGTCGATGGCAATGCTGTTCTGGTCTCGTTGATCCAGCCGCTGGCGGTGCGTCCCGGCTTTGTCGACACGCACTTGCCCGAGGTGCGTGTGCTCTCGGCGTTCAGCTATGTCGCGAGCAGCCCGCAGATGTATGAGCCGAGCCTGATGATCGTGGTGCAAGGCAGCAAGATCGCCTGCCTGGGGACGCGCACGTTCGAGTACGGCACCGGGCATTACCTGATTCAGGCACTGTCAGTGCCCTTCAAATGCGAGACCTTTGCCACGCCGGACAAGCCGCTGTATGGCGTGTCGGTGTCCATCGACCGTGTGTTGCTCGGCGAGCTGGTGCAGGTGATGGGCTCGCTGTCGCCACAGGACTGCCAGCCGCAGACGCCGGAGTCCATGACCTCTGTACTGATCGATGCCGGGATGCGTGACAGTGTCGAGCGCCTGCTGCGCTGCCTGCACGACCCGCTGGAGTGTCAGGCCATGGGTCAGGCCCGGATTCGTGATGTGCTGTACAGCGCGCTGCGCGGGCCGCAGGCGGGCGTGCTGCGGGCGCTGGTCGAACAGCAAGGGCAATTTGCACGGATCGCATCTGCGGTAACCTACTTGCATGAGCATTACGCCGATGCTTTGAATGTCGATACGCTGGCGCGTTGCGCGAACATGAGCACCTCGACCTTTCATGAGCACTTCAAGCGCAGCACCTTGTTGTCGCCGGTGCAGTACCTCAAGCGCCTGCGGCTGCTCAAGGCTCAGCAGTTGCTGGTGGCTGAAGGGCTGGGCGTCGCGCAGGTGGCGTTGCGGGTCGGCTATCAGAGTGCGTCGCAATTCAGTCGCGAGTACAAACGCTATTTCGAGCGCAGTCCGGGCGAAGAGGGCGCGTATCTGGGCGTTCCCGCCTGACCTGTTGCTGAAAAAGATAAAGGCTCCCGAGGGAGCCTTTATTGTTGTCGCGACCGGAACACTTACATGTTCGGATAAGTCGGGCCGCCAGCGCCTTCCGGTGCCACCCAGGTGATGTTCTGGGATGGATCCTTGATGTCGCAGGTCTTGCAGTGCACGCAGTTCTGGGCGTTGATCTGGAAGCGTTTCTCGCCGTCTTCCTTGGTGATCACTTCATACACGCCCGCCGGGCAGTAGCGCTGCGCCGGTTCGTCGTACAGCGGCAGGTTCTTGCTGATCGGAATGCTAGGGTCGGTCAGCTTCAAGTGGCAGGGTTGTTCCTCTTCATGGTTGGTGCTGGAGAGGAATACCGAGCTGAGCTTGTCAAAGCTGAGCTTGCCGTCGGGTTTCGGGTAGTTGATCTTCTTCGAGTCGGCGGCCAGCTTGAGGCAGGCGTAGTCCGGCTTGGTGTCGTGCAGCGTGAACGGCAGTTTGCCACCGAAGATGTTCTGGTCGATGAAGTTGAATGCACCGCCCTTGATCGCGCCGTACTTGTGAATGGCCACGCCGAAGTTGCGGCTGGTGAACAGTTCATCATGCAGCCAGCTGGCTTTGAATGCATCGACGTAGGAAGTCAGTGTGTCGCCGCCTTCGTTGCCTGCCAGCAACGCTTCGGCAACCGTATCGGCAGCCAGCATGCCGGACTTCATGGCCGTGTGGCTGCCCTTGATCTTGGCGAAGTTCAGGGTGCCCAGGTCGCAGCCGATCAGTGCGCCGCCCGGGAAGACCATCTTCGGCAGCGAGTTCAGGCCACCCTTGGCAATGGCGCGAGCACCGTAGCTGATGCGCTTGCCGCCTTCCAGGTATTGCTTGATGACAGGGTGATGCTTGTAGCGCTGGAATTCGTCGAACGGCGACAGGTACGGGTTGGAGTAGGAAAGGTCGACGATCAGACCGACCACTACCTGATTGTTTTCCAGGTGATAAAGGAAGGAGCCGCCCGGGTTGGCGTCGTCCAGCGGCCAGCCAGCGGTGTGGACCACCAGGCCTTGCTCGTGTTTCGCCGGGTCGACTTCCCAGATTTCCTTGAGGCCGATGGCGTAATGCTGCACGTCGGCTTCATTGTCCAGATCGAAACGCTTGATCAGTTGCTTGCCGATGTGGCCGCGGCAGCCTTCTGCAAACAGCGTGTACTTGGCGCGCAATTCCATGCCCGGCGTGTACAGGCCTTCTTTCGGATTGCCTTCGCGGTCGACACCCAGGTCGCCGGTGATGATGCCGCGCACGACACCGTTTTCGTCAAACAGCGCTTCCTGAGCTGCGAAGCCGGGGTAAATCTCAACGCCCAGGTTCTCGGCCTGTTGAGCCATCCAGCGGCACAGATTGCCCAGCGAGATGATGTAGTTGCCTTCGTTGTGCATGGTCCTGGGCACGAAGAAGTTCGGCACCTTGCGGGCTTTCTCGGCGTCATTCAGGACATAGATGTCGTCACGCTTGACCGGTGTGTTGAGCGGCGCGCCCAGCGTCTGCCAGTCAGGAAAAAGTTCGTTCAGGGCGCGGGGTTCGAACACCGCACCGGACAGGATGTGTGCACCGACTTCGGAGCCTTTTTCCACCACGCAGACGCTGATTTCCTGCCCGGCTTCGGCAGCCTTCTGCTTGAGGCGGCAAGCGGCTGAAAGCCCGGACGGGCCGGCTCCGACGATGACGACGTCGAATTCCATGTATTCGCGTTCCACAGGCTATCTCCTACTCTCAAGGCTCACGGTATTTTTTTATGGGTCACGGTGGACCGACATACGGACTTGGACCGCATATCTTTTTAAGGCGTGCAGTATATCTACACCACTGCGCGGGTCCAATACAAACGTTTGTTTGAATCGGCCGCAGGCCAGATAAATCAAAGACGCGCGACTCATGACTGGCCGATTTGGCGTATTGACCGGAAAAGGCGTTGCGGTCAAGATACGGGCGGTTTTGCGTTTGCCGTAGGCTGAAACGGGGTTCCACGGACATCCCTTGCGGATATCCGTAGCGGACCCCTGAAAAAGGCATCAGGCGAATGCAGTGCAGGCAGTCACGTAAACGGCCAGTGTCGCCCGGTGCATTTTACACACCCTGCCGGTGCATGACGGGTGACGCCCTGTTTTTATCGGGCTTTTGGCGGGATTTGCATCAAGGCATGTTCGCCTGCACGAATACGATTGCTTGTTGAGGACACATATCGATCGCCTGGTATTGCCGGGCGACTTCTTTTCACCGGAGAGTGAGGAATCCATGAAGGTTCTTGTAGCTGTCAAACGAGTGGTCGACTACAACGTCAAGGTTCGCGTCAAGGCGGACAACTCCGGCGTCGATCTTGCCAACGTCAAAATGTCCATGAACCCTTTCTGCGAAATTGCCGTGGAAGAGGCTGTACGCCTGAAAGAGAAGGGCGTAGCGACCGAGATCGTGGTGGTGACCATCGGCCCGACCACTGCTCAAGAGCAGTTGCGTACTGCGTTGGCGCTGGGTGCCGACCGCGCCGTGCTGGTCGAGTCCGCCGAAGAACTGACATCCCTGGCCGTTGCCAAGCTGCTCAAGGCCGTTGTCGACAAGGAGCAGCCGCAACTGGTCATCCTTGGCAAACAGGCCATCGACAGTGACAACAATCAGACTGGCCAGATGCTGGCTGCGCTGAGCGGCTATCCGCAGGGCACCTTCGCGTCCAAGGTCGAAGTGTCGGTCGACAAGGTTGCCGTGACCCGCGAGATCGACGGCGGTCTGCAAACCGTTTCCCTGAGCCTGCCGGCCATCGTGACCACAGACCTGCGTCTGAACGAGCCGCGTTACGCCTCGCTGCCCAACATCATGAAAGCCAAGAAGAAGCCGCTTGAAGTGCTGACACCCGATGCACTGGGCGTTTCCACGGCCTCGACCAACAAGACTCTCAAGGTCGAAGCACCGGCTGCGCGCAGCGCGGGCATCAAAGTCAAATCGGTGGCCGAACTGGTCGAGAAACTGAAAACCGAAGCGAAGGTAATCTAAATGACGATCCTGGTTATCGCTGAGCACGACAATGCAACCGTAGCCCCGGCTACGCTCAACACCCTCGCTGCGGCCCAGAAGATCGGTGGCGACATCCACCTGCTGGTGGCCGGTTCCGGCGTAAGCGCCGTGGCCGAAGCTGCTGCGAAAATCGCTGGCGTGGCAAAAGTGCTGGTGGCCGACAACGCCGCCTACGCGCATCAATTGCCGGAAAACGTCGCGCCGCTGGTCGTTGAACTGGCCGCCGGTCACAGCCACGTGCTGGCTGCCGCCACCTCCAATGGCAAGAACATCCTGCCACGCGTCGCAGCGCAGCTGGATGTGGACCAGATCTCGGAAATCATCTCGGTCGAATCGGCTGACACCTTCACCCGTCCGATCTACGCCGGTAACGCCATTGCCACCGTGCAGTCCACTGCTTCGGTCAAGGTCATCTCCGTGCGTGCCACTGGCTTCGATCCGGTTGCCGCAGAAGGCGGTTCGGCGTCGGTCGAAGCGGTTTCGGCTGCTCACGACGCGGGCAAGTCGAGCTTCGTCGGCGAAGAGCTGGCCAAGTCCGACCGTCCTGAGCTGACGGCTGCCAAAATCGTCGTTTCCGGCGGTCGCGGCATGCAGAACGGTGACAACTTCAAGCACCTCTACGCGCTGGCGGACAAGCTGGGCGCTGCGGTTGGTGCTTCGCGTGCTGCCGTCGATGCCGGTTTCGTGCCCAACGACATGCAGGTCGGCCAGACCGGCAAGATCGTTGCGCCACAGCTGTACATCGCTGTCGGTATCTCCGGCGCGATCCAGCATCTGGCGGGCATGAAGGACTCCAAGGTGATCGTTGCGATCAACAAGGACGAAGAAGCGCCGATTTTCCAGGTGGCCGATTACGGTCTGGTAGCGGATCTGTTCGAAGCAATCCCGGAGCTGGAGAAGCTGGTCTGATTCAGCCTCTTCCACTATAAAGAGAACCCGTTCCATTCGGCTTCATTCACTGTCAGGCTTGTCTGCGGTGTTTGAAGTCTGATGAACGGGTTTTTTATCGACTTGTGAAAAGGGCTGTCCATGCAACGCCATTCCGTTCCCCATTCCAGACTGCTGCGCTCCCTTCTGTTGGGGTTGATCGTGTCGCCAGCGCTGGGCTTCGCGGCGGGTAAATGTGAGCGGCTGATCGTGACCGGCAGCCCTGACGCGCCGCCGTACCTGTGGCGCGATCCTCAGGATCCCAGGCACCTGATGGGCGCCAACGCTGATCTGCTGAAACAGGCGGCCGGAGAGCTGGGTATCAAGGTCGAGTTTCTGTACGCAGGCAAGCGCAGCCAGGCCCTCGAAGAAGTGCGCACCGGACGCATGGACCTGCTGGCCGATGCGCCCATGAATGCCGCACAACTGGATGCCCTTGACTACATCCATCCAGCCATCGCGCAGAACGATATCGTGATCTGGACACGTCATGATCATGCTGTTCCGCTGACGACGTTCAGCGAACTTCATGGGCACAGCGGCGCCATCTCTGACAAAACGCGGCTGACGCCTGACTTCGACGAGGCCACCCGGCAGCATTTGACGCTGGAGCGCGTTTCCGGTCTGACCCCGGCATTCCAGAAATTGGCGCTGGGCGAGGTGGATTACGTGCTGGCAGGTCGCTATGCGGGGATGGTCATGGTGCAGACATTGGGCTTGTCGGCCGACGTGGTTGCCCAGCCTTTGCCTCTCGACAGGCCCGGTTTCTATCTGGCGCTGTCATTCAATTCGGCCTGCAACGATCCATGGTTGCGCGGACAGCTGGCGAAAAAGATGACAGAATCGGCCGCCTCCGGCCTTGCAGGTGAAGTGATCCGACACAATCTGGATCTCTGGAAAACCCAGCTGTTGCAGCCTGCCAGTGCCAGCGCCTCAACCAAGTAGGGATGTTTTTTGTGAGTATTCGTTTTTCAATCGCCGCCCTGGCGATCGCCTCGCTGGTCGGTTGCGCCAGTGATCCGGTTCCGACCGAACAATTCAAACTGACCGAGCAGGCGCTTGAGCAGGCCAAGGCTGTCGGCGCTGACGAACAGCCCGAGCTGGAAACGGCCGAGGCCAAGTTCGCCGATGCCCGTGCCGACATGGCTGACAAGTCCTACAAGGAAGCGCGCATGAAGGCTGAGCAGGCCGAGCTGGATGCCCGTCTGGCAGAGGCACGCGTCCTGACGCTGAAAAGCCAGGAGCAGATCACTCAGTTGAACACCCGCCTGACTCGGTTGCGCAAGCAGCTGGGAGACGCCCAATGAACCGTATCCCACGTGCGCTGAGCGTTTGCCTGTTGCTGGGCTCTGCAGGTCTTTACGGTTGCGCCGGTCACCAGAACAGTGATCAGGCCCTGCAGCAGGCCAGTGCGGACTTCCAGAAGGTCAAGGAAGACACCGATGTACTGCGCAGTGCGCCGAAAGACGTGATTCGTGCCGGTGAGTCGCTTGCCCGTGCCGAGCGTCTCTCCAGCTATCTGGGCAGTGGTGCCGACGTGAATCATTACGCCTATTTGAGCAGCCGCTACAGTGAAATCGCCCGTGAGCACAGTAATCTCATGCTGAGCCAGGAGCGTCTGGCGAAAATGGAAATGGAACGTCAGCGCCTGCAATTGGGCTTGCGCGAAGCCAAGCTGGCCAGCGCCCAGCAGCAGGGCAGGTGGCTTGAAGACCAGATCCTCAGTCTCGCCACGACCCAGACCGACCGTGGGCTGGTCATGACCCTGGGCGATGTGCTGTTTGATGCGGGCCATGCCGAGCTGAAGAATTCTGCGAGTCGCACCGTGCTCAAGGTCGTGCAGTTTCTGCAGATCAATCCACGCCGGATCGTCAGAATCGAGGGTTATACCGACAGTACCGGTGATCGTCAGGAAAACCTCAAGCTGTCCCGTGATCGGGCACAGGCCGTTGCTGACGTGCTGATGGACCTTGGGATCGATGAAAAGCGAATCAAGGTCGAGGGTTATGGTCAGGAATTCCCGGTCAACGTGAACGCAACCGAACGTGGGCGGGCGCAGAATCGTCGCGTTGAAATCGTCTTTTCCGACGAGAAGGGTCAGCTTGGGGCGGCTCGTTAAGGCTGGGTTCTGGCTTTGCTCCATCCTGGGGGAAAGGATGACCTGAGTCGTGCTCTCGGCTTACGGAATCCGTAGTCTGTGCCAATTGTGACGCTGAGCGATGGGCGCTATCAATGTGGGATGATGATGTTGTCATGCTCCTGCGTGGTAACGCCGCTCAGGACGCTCCCGAATGTGACTGGCTTGAGCGTGCGCTCATTAATTTTCCGCACCCCACGCATTCGCTGGCCCGTTCTCAAACTGTTCCAGTACACTTCATGACAATGGTCGGCCACCACCAATCTGTTTTATAAAAAAATGGCCGACCCTCATGAGGCTGTGGTCATGACCAATCTTTTGCTTTATCAGCGCATCGCTCAGCAACTGGCTGAAGACATTCGTCGCGGTGTTTATCAGCCTGGCGAACGTGTGCCGTCGGTGCGCAAGATGAGTTCGCAGCTCAACGTCAGTCATGCCACGGTCTTGCAGGCCTATGCGAACCTCGAAGATCAAGGTTTGATCCGGGCCAGGCCGCAGTCCGGCTATTACGTGCATCAGACGCCTGCGTTGACCGCCTCCACGCCCGATATAGCCCGTGTCGAGCGTCCGGGGCTGGTCACGCGCAGCAGCATCATTCAGCAGGTGCTCGAAGAGTCGCGCCGTGAGGGGGTCTTCGCGCTGGGTGCAGCCGTGCCTCATGTTGACTATCTGCCCGTTCGCGCCTTGCATCAGCAGCTCGCCAAGGTCACGCGTTTTCACAGTCCGCGGGCATTCAGTTACATGTTCAGCCCGGGTTTCGAGCCGTTGCGCAGGCAGGTGGCTATTCGAATGCGTGACGCGGGCGTTGTCGTCGATCCGTCTGAAGTGGTGATCACGCACGGTTGTGTCGATGCGCTGCAGATGGCGTTACGCGTCCTGACCCGTCCCGGCGATCTGATTGCCGCCGAATCGCCTGCTTACTACGGTCTGCTTCAACTGGCTGACCTGCTCGGCCTGAAAGTCATCGAGATTCCAAGCGATCCGGCCACCGGCATCAGTCTTGAGGCCTTGCAGCTTGCCGCCAATCAATGGTCGATCAAGGCGCTGGTGCTGACCTCCCGGCTGAGTAATCCGCTGGGTGGCACCATGCCTGAGGAGCGGCAGAAGAATCTCCTGCGACTGGCTTCGGATTTCGACATTCAGGTCGTCGAAGATGATGTCTATGGCGAGTTGATGTTCGAGGTGGGACGCACCAAGGCGCTCAAGGCTTTTGATCGACTGGGGCGGGTGATTTATTGCTCGAGTTTCTCCAAGACGCTGTCACCGGGTGTGCGCGTCGGCTGGATGATCGCCGGCAAGTACCAGGCCGAAATCCAGCGCCTGCAAACCTTCAGCACCCATTCGGCCTGCAGTGTGACGCAGATGGCAGTTGCCGCTTACCTGGAGAATGGCGGCTACGACCGGCACCTCAGGTTTATACGGCTGGAATACCGCAAGAATCTGAGTGCCTACCAACTTGCGGTTCAGCAATCGTTTCCCGAAGGCACGCAGATGAGCAGGCCGGCGGGCGGTTTTATTCTTTGGGTCAGCCTGCCTGGGCGGGTCAATACTCAGGAACTGCATGTCCGGGCGCTGGAGCAGGGTATCAGTATTGCGCCGGGACTTATTTTCAGTAACACCGAGCAATTCAACCACGGTATTCGCCTGAACTGCGGAATGCCCTGGAACAGGGAAGCGGAGCGCGCGTTGATGACATTGGGGATGTTGGCCAGACAGTTGTGTCAGGAAGTGTCGCCAGCCTACTGAACACTTGCTGTTTTTCGTCAATTGTTCGGAACTCTTGGCTTGTCATGTATGCCTCAAAGGCACAGCATGTAGCTCTTTCGGCTTTGCCACTGTCTTGTCTGATCTTTTGCCTATGAATATGTTTCGCTGTCTGGGGCTTTGCGTGATCGTTTTACTGAGCGCGTGTGACGCTCGGGAAACGCCGGTGCCCAAACCAAAGACCGAAAGTGGCGCGCCTGCTGCGGCGCAGGCTCCAGTCGCTGCCGAGGCGCGTTCCACGGTCGATTCGCCACGCGAGTCTGTGGTCACCGATTCGGCATCCGAGAAGTCACCCGTGACGATGCACGAGTTGATGCCCAATATTCCGGTGAAGCCGGTGGTGGCTGGCAAGGAGTCTTCTCAGCCCGTGGCACCCCGTCCTATCCTCGAGGCAGCTGAAAAACCCCGGCCGACTGCGAAAGCGGCGGCGACAAAGTCGACAGCGGCCAAACGTGAGGTGGCTGCCAGGACTGGCAAAGAGGTCAAGGCCAAGAATGTGCGTCTCAATCCGCCGAAGCTGGACCTCAGCCTGCCTCCCGAGATGGTCAAGGCGCTCGATCCGCCTGCCAATGTCATCACGGCCAAACGAAAGCCGATATTGCCGCAGATGTTCGGTGGCAAGGACTCGCCTTCGGACTCGGGGGGCTTCGAGTTGAATGGCCGACTGCTGTCCAATGAAATGCAGCTGCAGATGCGTAATGACAACCGTCGCGACGTCGAAGGTGCAGCGCTGGACTTCAAATTTCACCAGTAAGGCATCATCATCGTCCGGAACGCCGTTTTCAAACGGGCGTACTGATGAGTACTATCCTGTTTCTTTCAATCATTCAGCAAGGGTTCGGTTCATGGACTGCCGCTCTGGTTGCGGTGCCTGCTGCATTGCGCCTTCCATCACGTCTCCCATACCGGGCATGCCGAATGGCAAGCCGGCAGGGGAGCGCTGTCTGCATCTTTCCGTCGAGCTTCTTTGTGGGTTGTTCGGTAATCCCGAGCGGCCAGCGGTCTGCAGTCAGTTCAAGGCGGCGGAGGATGTGTGTGGCGTCGATCAGGCTGATGCGATCCGTCTGATCGGCTGGTGGGAAAAAATGACCGCAGTTGCCTGAGCAAGCTGTTCTGCATGATGGTTTCGTCGGCATCTCAACAATAAGGAATAAGACAATGGGTCCGCTGTATCGCATGGCTGTCGCTTGTGGCTTGACTGTAATGCTTGTGGGGGCTGTTCAGGCTGAAGACTGGCAGGTCGCCAAGGACGAAGACGGTATCAAGGTTTCGCTCAGTGATGTGCCGGGCTCCAAGTACAAGGCTTATCGTGGTGTGGCGATCATCAATGCCAGCGTGAGCAAGTTGCGCGCGCTGCAGGAAGACGTGGCGGGCGCCTGTGCCTGGATCCATGAGTGCCAGTTACAGAAAGTCCTCAAGCATGAAGGCAACAAGGCCTGGACGTATACGCGCTTCAATACGCCCTGGCCTGTCACGCCGCGTGATTCGGTGCTGCTGATTACTACGCAGGAGGGTGCTGACGGCAGTCTGACTCGAAATATTCAGGAGCAGCCCGACTACATTCCTGAAGAGAAGGGTTATGTACGTGTGGCGGAGGTCGAGGGTTTCTGGAAGCTGGTGCCCAAGGGTCCCAACCAGACCGAGGTAACCTATCAGGTGCATACCGAGCCTGGCGGAAGTGTACCGTCCATGCTGGCCAACAAGTTCGTGGTCGACGCGCCTTTCAACACTCTGAAGGCGTTGCGGGAAAGGGCTGCGCAATAACGTCACGGTCTTGATGCGATAACTGAAAAGGGCTGCCATTGGCAGCCCTTTTTCGTTTTGCGGTACGGCTTACTTGCGGTCTTTGAGCTCGACAATGTCGCGCTGCACGTTGCCGGTGTACAGCTGGCGTGGGCGGCCGATCTTGTAAGGGCTCGAGAGCATTTCCTTCCAGTGGGAGATCCAGCCGACGGTCCGCGCCAGGGCGAAGATCACGGTGAACATGCTGGTTGGAATGCCGATGGCTTTCAGGATGATGCCCGAGTAGAAGTCGACGTTCGGGTACAGCGAGCGCTCGATGAAGTACGGGTCGGTCAGGGCGATCTCTTCGAGACGCATGGCCAGTTCGAGCTGAGGATCGTTGGTGATGCCCAGTTCTTTCAGCACTTCGTCGCAGGTCTGCTTCATCACGGTGGCGCGTGGGTCGCGGTTCTTGTAGACACGGTGACCGAAGCCCATGAGCTTGAACGGATCGTTCTTGTCCTTGGCCTTGGCGATGAAGGTGTCGATGTTCGAGACATCGCCGATTTCATCGAGCATGGTCAGTACAGCCTCGTTGGCGCCGCCGTGAGCGGGGCCCCAGAGTGCTGCAATGCCTGCGGCGATACAGGCGAACGGGTTGGCGCCCGAAGAGCCCGCCATGCGCACTGTGGACGTCGAGGCGTTCTGTTCGTGGTCGGCGTGGAGGATGAAGATCTTGTCCATCGCCTTGGCCAGCACCGGGCTGATCGGTTTGATCTCGCACGGGGTGTTGAACATCATGTGCAGGAAGTTTTCGGCGTAGCTGAGGTCATTGCGCGGATACATCATGGGCTGACCCATGGAGTACTTGTAGACCATGGCGGCCAGGGTCGGCATCTTGGCGACCAGGCGTACGGCGGAAATCTCGCGGTGCTGCGGATTATTGATGTCCAGCGAGTCGTGGTAGAACGCTGAAAGCGCGCCGACCACTCCGCACATGACGGCCATCGGGTGGGCGTCGCGACGGAAGCCGTTGAAAAAGGTCTTGAGCTGTTCGTGGACCATCGTGTGGTTCTTGACCACGGCGACGAACTGGGCTTTCTGCTCGGCGGTCGGCAATTCGCCGTTGAGCAGCAGGTAGCAGGTCTCCAGGTAGTCGGAGTGCTGGGCCAGTTGTTCGATAGGGTAGCCGCGGTGCAGCAGGATTCCGTTGTCACCATCGATGTAGGTGATCTTCGACTCGCAAGAGGCGGTCGACATGAAGCCAGGGTCGAATGTGAAGCGGCCGGTGGCGGTGAGACCGCGTACGTCGATCACGTCCGGACCCACTGTACCGGTCAGAATTGGCAGCTCGACGGGGGCAGCGCCCTCGATGATCAACTGCGCTTTTTTGTCAGCCATGTGGCCTCCTATTTATGCTTCAAATCATCAGACAGGCCCCCCACGCAGGGCCCGCATCACTATAGTGAGATAAATTCTAAAGTCAATTTGGCTAAAGTCGCGTTCCAGAAGGCCTTCCTGCATATTTTTCAAGGCCCGTTTCCTGCCGTTTACGCCTTTTACGTGACGAGCGCAATCCGCTATTGGCGGTAAGTCTGTGCGTTGTCATTAGTAACCTAACTGTCTATACTCGGCGTCCGACCGCCGGGGGCTTTTGGGCCTGTTCGAAGGGGGTCGTCACTTCCTGGGTGGTGGGTACCTGACCAGTGCACTTCCCAACAACTTGCCCTGATTGTTAGGGGCTCTTCAGTGTGAAAAAAGCCGTGAATAGCCAACGACCTGTAAATCTAGACCTAAGGACCATCAAGCTCCCAGTCACTGCTTACACGTCCATCCTTCACCGTATCTCCGGTGTCATCCTCTTTGTCGGTATTGCAATCATGCTGTACGCAATGGACAAGTCGCTGGCATCCGAAGAGGGCTTCGGTGAAGTAAAAGCGTGTCTGACCAGCCCGCTGGCCAAGCTTGTCATCTGGGGGCTGCTGTCTGCCCTGCTGTATCACCTGGTGGCCGGTATCCGTCACCTGATCATGGACACGGGAGTGGGCGAGACGCTGGAAGGCGGCAAGCTGGGCTCCAAAATCGTTATCGCGGTTTCCGTGGTACTGATTCTTCTGGCAGGAGTATGGATATGGTAACCAACGTCACCAACCTTTCACGTTCGGGCCTCTATGACTGGATGGCGCAGCGTGTTTCTGCGGTCGTGCTCGCGGCTTATTTCATCTTCCTGATCGGATACATGGTCTTTCACCCGGGTCTGAGCTACGCCCAATGGCATGATCTGTTCGCGAACAACTGGATGCGCATCTTCAGTCTGCTGGCCCTCGTTGCCCTTGGCGCTCACGCCTGGGTCGGCATGTGGACCATCGCGACCGACTACCTGACGCCGATGGCGCTGGGCAAGTCCGCGACTGCAGTCCGTTTCCTGTTCCAGGCGGTATGCGGCGTTCTGATGTTCGCCTACTTCGTCTGGGGCGTGCAGATTCTTTGGGGTATCTGATCCATGGCTAACACAAATACGCTTTCTTTCGACGCCATCATCATTGGTGGTGGCGGTGCAGGCATGCGCGCTGCGCTGCAGCTCGCTCAGGGTGGTCACAAGACTGCCGTGGTCACCAAGGTCTTCCCGACCCGCTCGCACACTGTATCCGCACAGGGTGGCATCACCTGCGCAATCGCTTCAGCCGACCCGAACGATGACTGGCGCTGGCACATGTACGATACCGTCAAGGGTTCCGACTACATCGGTGACCAGGACGCTATCGAGTACATGTGTTCCGTAGGTCCGGAAGCGGTCTTCGAGCTCGAGCACATGGGCCTGCCGTTTTCCCGCACCGAACAGGGCCGTATCTATCAACGTCCGTTCGGTGGCCAGTCCAAGGACTTCGGCAAGGGTGGTCAGGCTGCACGTACCTGCGCCGCCGCCGACCGTACCGGTCACGCACTGTTGCACACCCTGTATCAGGCCAACCTGAAGGCCGGCACTGTATTCCTGAACGAATACTACGCAGTGGATCTGGTGAAGAACCAGGACGGCGCGTTCGTCGGCATCATCGCCATCTGCATCGAGACCGGTGAAACGTCTTACATTCGTGCCAACGCGACTGTACTGGCAACCGGCGGTGCAGGCCGTATCTACTCGTCGACCACCAACGCTCTGATCAACACTGGCGACGGTATCGGCATGGCGCTGCGCGCCGGTGTGCCGGTTCAGGACATCGAGATGTGGCAGTTCCACCCGACCGGCATTGCTGGCGCAGGTGTACTGGTTACCGAAGGTTGCCGTGGTGAAGGCGGCTACCTGATCAACAAGCATGGCGAGCGTTTCATGGAGCGTTATGCTCCGAACGCGAAAGACCTTGCCGGTCGTGACGTCGTTGCGCGTTCCATGGTCAAGGAAATCATTGCCGGTAACGGCTGTGGTCCTGACGGCGACCACGTGATGCTCAAGCTTGATCACCTGGGTGAGGAAGTGCTGCACAGCCGCCTGCCAGGCATCATGGAGCTGTCCAAGACCTTCGCACACGTTGACCCGGCTTCCGCGCCTATCCCTGTCGTACCGACCTGCCACTACATGATGGGCGGCGTTGCCACCAACATTCATGGTCAGGCGATCACTCAGGACGCCGCTGGAACGGATCAGATCATTCCGGGTCTGTTCGCTGTAGGTGAAGTGGCTTGTGTATCGGTTCACGGTGCCAACCGTCTGGGCGGCAACTCGTTGCTCGACCTGGTGGTGTTCGGTCGTGCTGCGGGTATCCACCTGGAGCAGGCCCTGCGTGAAGGCGTTGATTACGCCCGTGCGTCCCAGTCCGACATCGACGCGGCTCTGGCGCGTCTTGCCGGCCTGAACGAGCGCACCGAAGGCGAAGACGTTGCCTCGCTGCGTAAAGAGTTGCAAAGCTGCATGCAGAACTACTTCGGTGTATTCCGTACCGGCGAATACATGCAGAAGGGTATTGCCCAGTTGGCCGACCTGCGTGGTCGTATCGCCAACGTCAAGATCAACGACAAGAGCCAGGCGTTCAACACTGCCCGTATCGAAGCGCTTGAACTGCAAAACCTGCTGGAAGTCGCAGAAGCTACCGCGATTGCCGCAGAGCATCGTAAAGAGTCCCGCGGCG
The DNA here is from genome assembly GCF_001642795.1 of Pseudomonas viridiflava. GTDB lineage: Bacteria > Pseudomonadota > Gammaproteobacteria > Pseudomonadales > Pseudomonadaceae > Aquipseudomonas > Aquipseudomonas viridiflava. Next base: position 24,492 of record NZ_LKEH01000015.1, read on the forward strand.
CTCACGCCCGTGAAGACTTTGAAGATCGCGATGACGAGAACTGGTTGTGCCACACCCTGTACTTCCCGGGTGACAAGCGCGTAACCAAGCGTGCCGTGAACTTCTCGCCGAAAACTGTTCCGACTTTTGAACCTAAGATTCGGACTTATTAAGGGGTGACCGATATGTTGCAAGTCAGTGTTTATCGTTACAACCCTGAGCAGGACGCTGCGCCGTTCATGCAGGAGTTTCAGGTCGATACCGGTGGTAAGGACCTGATGGTGCTGGACGTGCTGGCCCTGGTCAAAGAACAGGATCAAGGTTTTTCGTATCGTCGCTCGTGCCGTGAAGGCGTCTGCGGTTCCGACGGCATGAACATGAACGGCAAGAACGGCCTGGCCTGCATCACGCCAGTGTCTGCCGTGGTTGCCAAGGGCAAGCTGATCGTGCGTCCGCTGCCGGGTCTGCCGGTCATTCGTGACCTGGTCGTCGATATGAGCATCTTCTACAAGCAGTACGAGAAGGTGAAGCCATTCCTGCAGAACGACACGCCGGCTCCGGCCATCGAACGTCTGCAGACTCCGGAAGAGCGCGAAAAGCTCGATGGCCTGTACGAGTGCATTCTGTGCGCCTGCTGCTCGACATCCTGCCCGTCCTTCTGGTGGAACCCCGACAAGTTCCTGGGCCCGGCCGCACTGCTGCAAGCCTACCGTTTCCTGGCTGACAGCCGTGACACCCGGACCAGTGAGCGTCTGGCTTCACTGGACGATCCGTTCAGCGTGTTCCGCTGCCGCGGGATCATGAACTGCGTCAACGTTTGTCCGAAAGGCCTTAACCCAACCAAGGCTATCGGTCACGTACGCAACATGCTTCTGCAGAACGGCGTCTGATTCAACGTTTTACCTGTAACACCGTTGCACTGAAATGGCCGCGGCGCAGGCTTCAACCGGCGCCGTGGTTTTAACCTGAGCAGTAGCTCGCAAGGCTGCGGCTCTTATTTTGAAGAAATGAGACCAGCAGGGGCATCCGGGCTGGTACCCGGACTATCTGCGTGATTCCCTGGTGACTTGATACAGTCGCTGCACACGACTATTTCAGGATTGCTCTGGTGTCTTCGCCGGTGGTGTCCCCTTACCGAGGGTGACCAAGCATGCAAGAAAGCGTGATGCAGCGCATGTGGAACAGTGCCCACCTATCCGGTGGTAACGCTGCCTATGTGGAAGAGCTCTATGAGCTTTACCTGCACGACCCTAACGCTGTGCCAGAAGAATGGCGCACCTACTTTCAGAAGTTGCCAGCTGATGGCAGCTCTGCCACTGATGTATCGCATTCGACCATTCGCGATCATTTCGTGTTGCTGGCCAAAAACCAGCGCCGCGCTCAACCGGTGTCCGCCGGCAGTGTGAGCAGCGAGCACGAGAAGAAGCAGGTTGAAGTACTGCGACTGATCCAGGCTTATCGTATGCGTGGCCATCAGGCTGCCCAGCTCGATCCGCTGGGTCTGTGGCAGCGTCCTGCACCCGCCGATCTGTCGATCAATCACTACGGCTTGACCAATGCCGATCTGGATACGACTTTCCGCGCCGGCGACTTGTTCATCGGCAAAGAGGAAGCGAGCCTACGCGAAATCCACGAAGCGTTGCAGCAGACATATTGTCGCACCATCGGCTCCGAGTTCACGCACATCGTGGATTCCGAGCAGCGCAACTGGTTCATGCAGCGTCTGGAAAGCGTACGCGGTCGTCCTGCCTTTTCGGCTGACATCCAGAGCCATCTGCTCGAGCGCGTAACCGCTGCTGAAGGCCTCGAAAAATACCTGGGCACCAAATACCCGGGCACCAAGCGTTTCGGCCTGGAAGGCGGCGAAAGCCTGATTCCGATGCTCGACGAGCTGATCCAGCGTTCCGGCTCCTACGGTACCAAGGAAGTCGTGATCGGCATGGCCCACCGTGGCCGTCTGAACGTACTGGTCAACACCTTCGGCAAGAACCCGCGCGACCTGTTCGACGAGTTCGAAGGCAAGAAGAAAGTGGAGCTGGGTTCCGGTGACGTCAAGTATCACCAGGGCTTCTCTTCCAACGTCATGACCGCAGGCGGTGAAGTTCACCTCGCCATGGCATTCAACCCGTCCCACCTTGAGATCGTGTCTCCGGTGGTCGAGGGGTCGGTGCGCGCGCGTCAGGATCGTCGCAACGATCCGAACGGTGACAAGGTTCTGCCGATTTCCCTTCACGGCGACGCTGCCTTCGCAGGCCAGGGCGTTGTGATGGAAACCTTCCAGATGTCGCAGACCCGCGGCTTCAAGACGGGCGGCACGATCCATATCGTCATCAACAACCAGGTAGGCTTCACCATCAGCAACCCGTTGGACTCGCGTTCCACCGAGTACGCTACCGACGTTGCGAAGATGATTCAGGCACCGATTCTCCATGTGAATGGCGATGATCCTGAAGCCGTAATGTTCGTGACCCAGCTGGCGATCGACTACCGCATGCAGTTCAAGCGTGACATCGTCATCGACTTGGTCTGCTACCGTCGTCGCGGTCACAACGAAGCTGACGAGCCGAGCGGCACCCAGCCTCTGATGTACCAGCAGATCACCAAGCAGCGCACCACCCGCGAGTTGTATGCCGAGCGTCTGATCAAGACCGGCGTTCTCGACGAGGCCCGTGTTCAGGCCAAGGTCGACGACTATCGCAGCGCGCTAGACAATGGTCTGCACGTGGTGAAAAGCCTGGTCAAGGAGCCGAACAAGGAGTTGTTCGTCGACTGGCGTCCGTATCTGGGCCACGCCTGGACTGCGCGTCACGACACGCGTTTCGATCTCAAGACCCTGCAGGAACTGTCTGCCAAACTGATGGAGCTGCCGGAAGGCTTCGTCGTGCAGCGTCAGGTCCAGAAGATCTACGAGGATCGCCAGAAGATGCAGGCCGGTGGCTTGCCGATCAACTGGGGCTATGCCGAAACCATGGCGTACGCCACGCTGGCGTTCGAAGGCCACCCGATCCGCATGACGGGTCAGGACATCGGTCGCGGTACGTTCTCGCACCGTCACGCCGTGTTGCACAACCAGAAGGATGCAGGCACCTACATTCCGCTGCAGAACCTGTACGCCGGTCAGCCTCGCTTTGACCTGTATGACTCGTTCCTGTCGGAAGAAGCGGTGCTGGCATTCGAGTACGGCTATTCGACCACCCAGCCCAACGCGCTGGTCATCTGGGAAGCCCAGTTCGGCGACTTCGCCAACGGTGCCCAGGTGGTTGTCGACCAGTTCATCACCAGCGGCGAGCACAAGTGGGGCCGTCTGTGCGGTCTGACCATGCTGTTGCCTCACGGTTATGAAGGGCAGGGCCCGGAGCACTCCTCCGCACGCCTTGAGCGCTACCTGCAATTGTGCGCCGAGCACAACATTCAGGTATGTGTGCCGACCACGCCGGCCCAGATCTACCACTTGCTGCGCCGTCAGGTGATCCGCCCGCTGCGCAAGCCACTGATTGTGCTGACGCCCAAGTCGCTGTTGCGTCACAAGCTTGCGGTTTCGACGCTCGAAGAACTGGCCGAAGGCTCGTTCCAGACCGTGATCCCGGAAATCGATACCCTCGACCCGGCCAAGGTCACACGTCTGGTGCTGTGCAGCGGCAAGGTCTACTACGACCTGCTGGAAAAACGCCGTGCCGAAGGTCGTGAAGATATCGCCATCGTTCGTATCGAGCAGCTGTATCCGTTCCCGGAAGATGACCTGATGGAAACGATCGCGCCTTATACCAACCTGCAGCATGCAGTCTGGTGTCAGGAAGAGCCGATGAACCAGGGTGCCTGGTACAGCAGTCAGCATCATCTGCGTCGCAGTGTGGGCAACCACAAGCGCGAACTCGTTCTCGAGTATGCAGGTCGTGATGCTTCTGCCGCTCCAGCCTGTGGCTACGCTTCGATGCACGCCGAGCAGCAGGAAAAACTCCTGCAAGATGCCTTCACTGTTTAACGCCTTCGAGCATTAGAAACCGAATTAAGGAATTACAGATAATGGCTATCGAGATCAAAGCCCCCTCTTTCCCGGAATCCGTTGCCGACGGCACCATTTCCAAGTGGCACAAGCAACCGGGCGAAGCGGTAAAACGTGACGAGCTGCTGGTCGACATCGAGACTGACAAGGTTGTCCTCGAAGTTCTGGCCGAAGCCGACGGCGTGCTGGCATCGATCGTTAAAGGCGAGGGCGACACTGTCCTGTCCAATGAACTGATTGCAACCCTGGATGCCGGTGCAACTGCATCGGCTGCTCCAGCTGCTGCCGCTGCTCCTGCGGCATCGGCGCCTGCTGCATCTGCCGCTGACGATGAAGATCCGATTGCTGCACCGGCCGCACGCCAGTTGGCTGCAGAAAACGGTATCAACCTGGCCAGCGTCAAGGGCACCGGTAAAGACGGCCGTATCACCAAGGAAGACCTGGTCGCTGCGATTGAAGCGAAGAAATCCGCTCCAGCCGCCGCGCCTGCTGCCAAGCCTGCTGCCGCCGCCGCTCCTGTCGTTGCCGCTGGCGACCGCACCGAGAAGCGCGTGCCGATGACCCGTGTGCGTGCAACCGTGGCCAAGCGTCTGGTTGAAGCCCAGTCGAACATGGCCATGCTGACCACGTTCAACGAAGTGGACATGACTGAAGTCATGGCGCTGCGTTCGAAGTACAAGGACCTGTTCGAGAAGTCGCACAACGGCGTACGTCTGGGCTTCATGTCGTTCTTCGTCAAGGCGGCTACCGAAGCATTGAAGCGCTTCCCGGCTGTGAACGCGTCGATCGACGGTTCCGACATCGTTTACCACGGCTACGCTGACGTGGGTGTTGCGGTTTCCAGCGACCGTGGTCTGGTTGTACCGGTTCTGCGTAACGCCGAGCACATGAGCCTGGCTGAAATCGAAGGCGGCATCGCTACCTTCGGCAAGAAGGCGCGTGACGGCAAGCTGTCCATCGACGAGATGACCGGCGGCACGTTCACCATCACCAACGGTGGTACTTTCGGTTCGATGATGTCGACGCCGATCGTCAACCCGCCACAGGCAGCCATCCTGGGTATGCACAACATTCTGCAGCGCCCCATGGCAGTCAACGGTCAGGTCGTGATCCGTCCAATGATGTATCTGGCACTGTCGTACGATCACCGTTTGATCGACGGTAAAGAAGCTGTAACCTTCCTCGTTACCATCAAGAACCTGCTGGAAGATCCAGCGCGTCTGCTGCTGGATATCTGATGAAGCGGCCACAGGTTGCACGTGTCGGGCTTGAGCGATCAGGTCGATGTGCAGCCTGAGGCTGGTGTGTTGCATCTTATGAATTGGTCGCAAGCCAGCGACGCCGCAAGGCAGAGCGGCTTGCAGCTTGCAGCTTGAAGCTCGCAGCTAAAAAGGAATCTTTTTATGTCCCAGAAATTCGACGTGGTAGTGATTGGCGCAGGCCCTGGCGGTTATGTTGCCGCCATCAAGGCTGCGCAACTTGGTCTCAAGACTGCCTGCATCGAGAAATACCAGGACAAGGAGGGCAAACTGGCCCTCGGCGGTACCTGCCTTAACGTGGGTTGCATTCCGTCCAAGGCGCTGCTGGACAGCTCCTGGAAGTTCTACGAAGCCAAGAATGGCTTTGCGGTCCACGGTATTTCGACCTCCGAAGTGAGCATGGACGTACCGGCCATGATCGGTCGCAAGTCCACCATCGTCAAAGGCCTGACCGGCGGCGTTGCCAGCCTGTTCAAGGCCAACGGCGTGACCACTCTGCAGGGCCACGGCAAACTGCTGGCCGGCAAGAAGGTCGAGCTGACCGGTGCTGACGGCACAGTCGAAATAATCGAAGCAGATCACGTGATCCTGGCTTCCGGTTCGCGTCCGATCGACATTCCGCCGGCTCCGGTCGACCAGAAAGTCATCGTCGACTCGACAGGTGCTCTGGAATTCCAACAGGTGCCAAAGCGCCTGGGCGTGATCGGCGCAGGCGTGATCGGTCTGGAACTGGGTTCCGTATGGGCGCGTCTTGGCGCTCAGGTAACCGTTCTGGAAGCACTGGAAAAATTCATTCCAGCAGCTGACGAAGCGGTTTCCAAGGAAGCGCTGAAGACCTTCACCAAGCAGGGTCTGGACATCAAGCTGGGCGCTCGCGTGACCGGTTCGAAAGTCAACGGCGAAGAAGTTGAAGTCACCTACACCGACGCTTCCGGCGAACAGAAGATCGTTTTTGACCGCCTGATCGTTGCCGTAGGCCGTCGTCCTGTGACGACTGATCTGCTGGCAGCCGACAGCGGCGTCGACATCGACGAGCGTGGTTTCATCTTCGTCGACGACCATTGCACCACCAGCGTTCCGGGCGTCTACGCGATCGGCGACGTGGTTCGTGGTCTGATGCTGGCGCACAAGGCGTCGGAAGAGGGCATCATGGTCGTCGAGCGCATCAAGGGCCACAAGGCCCAGATGAACTACGATCTGGTTCCTTCGGTCATTTACACCCACCCGGAAATTGCATGGGTCGGCAAGACCGAGCAGACCCTGAAGGCCGAAGGCGTTGAAGTCAACGTCGGCACCTTCCCGTTCGCAGCCAGCGGCCGTGCCATGGCAGCCAACGATACTGGCGGTTTCGTCAAGATCATCGCCGATGCCAAGACCGACCGCGTTCTGGGTGTCCACGTGATTGGCCCGAGCGCTGCCGAACTGGTACAGCAGGGTGCTATTGCAATGGAGTTCGGCACCAGCGCTGAAGACATCGGCATGATGGTCTTCTCGCACCCGACTCTGTCCGAAGCGCTGCACGAAGCGGCCCTGGCAGTGAATGGCGGCGCCATCCACATCCAGAACCGCAAGAAACGCTGAGACAACAAGAAACCACGACGCAGTGCCCGTCGTGAATCCTGCCAGCAGGAATCACCGCGGAATCTGCGTCGGACTCGACCTCTCAGGCGGCTTCAGGAAGGCCCGACGGCCTTTCCGGAGTCCACCCGGAGTAGCGGTCACAGGTGGTGCGGCACGCTGACGTGCAGCACCGAATGCGCAGTACCTAAACGAAGACGGTAATAAGCATGAATCTTCACGAGTATCAGGGTAAGCAGCTGTTCGCTGAATACGGCCTGCCAGTATCCAAAGGCTACGCAGTAGACACCCCAGAAGCAGCAGCAGAAGCCTGCGACAAGATCGGCGGAACCGAGTGGGTCGTCAAAGCCCAGGTTCACGCAGGTGGTCGCGGTAAAGCGGGCGGCGTAAAGCTGGTTCGCAGCAAGGAAGACGCTGCAGCGTTCGCACAGCAGTGGCTGGGCAAGCGTCTGGTGACTTACCAGACTGACGCCAATGGTCAGCCAGTGACCAAGATCCTGGTCGAATCGTGCACCGATATCGCCAAAGAGCTGTACCTGGGCGCTGTTGTAGACCGTTCCAGCCGTCGTATCGTGTTCATGGCTTCCACCGAAGGTGGTGTGGACATCGAGAAGATCGCTCACGACACTCCTGAAAAGATTCTCAAGGCCACGATCGATCCACTGGTTGGCGCTCAGCCGTTCCAGGGTCGCGATCTGGCATTCCAGCTGGGTCTGGAAGGCAAGCAGGTCACTCAGTTCGCCAAGATCTTCACCGGTCTGGCCAAACTGTTCCAGGACCACGATCTGGCCCTGCTGGAAGTGAACCCGCTGGTTATCAAGGCTGACGGCGACCTGCATTGCCTCGACGCCAAGATCAACATCGACGCCAACGCCATGTATCGTCAGCCAAAGCTGAAGGCTTTCCACGATCCATCGCAAGATGACCCGCGCGAAGCCCACGCTGCCAAGTTCGAACTGAACTACGTGGCACTGGAAGGCAACATCGGCTGCATGGTCAACGGTGCCGGCCTGGCCATGGGTACCATGGACATCGTCAACCTGCATGGCGGCAAGCCTGCAAACTTCCTTGACGTTGGCGGTGGCGCTACCAAGGAACGCGTTACCGAAGCGTTCAAGATCATCCTGTCCGACACCAACGTCGCCGCAGTACTGGTCAACATCTTCGGCGGCATCGTTCGTTGCGACATGATTGCCGAAGGCATCATCGGTGCAGTGAAAGAAGTCGGCGTGAAAATCCCGGTTGTTGTTCGTCTTGAAGGCAACAACGCTGAACTGGGCGCTAAAGTACTGGCAGAAAGCGGTTTGAACATCATCGCGGCTACCAGCCTGACCGACGCTGCTCAACAAGTCGTCAAAGCTGCGGAGGGCAAATAATGAGCGTCCTGATCAATAAAGACACCAAGGTTATCTGCCAGGGCTTCACTGGCTCGCAGGGTACCTTCCACTCCGAACAAGCCATTGCCTACGGCACCAAAATGGTTGGCGGCGTGACACCAGGCAAGGGTGGCACCACTCACCTGAACCTGCCGGTGTTCAACACTGTTGCAGAAGCGGTTGCTACCACTGGCGCCGATGCTTCGGTTATCTACGTTCCGGCTCCTTTCTGCAAGGATTCGATCCTGGAAGCTGCATTCGCCGGCATCAAGCTGATCGTCTGCATCACCGAAGGCATCCCGACCATCGACATGCTGGAAGCCAAGGTCAAGTGTGACGAACTGGGCGTGGTCCTGATCGGCCCTAACTGCCCAGGCGTCATCACTCCGGGCGAGTGCAAGATCGGCATCATGCCAGGTCACATTCACTTGCCAGGCAAGGTCGGTATCGTGTCGCGTTCCGGCACCCTGACCTACGAAGCTGTGAAGCAGACCACTGACGCCGGTTTCGGTCAGTCCACCTGCGTTGGTATCGGTGGTGACCCGATCCCGGGCTCCAACTTCATCGACATCCTGAAACTGTTCCAGGAAGACCCGAAGACCGAAGCGATCGTCATGATCGGTGAGATCGGCGGTTCGGCTGAAGAAGAAGCGGCTGCCTACATCAAGGCACACGTGACCAAGCCGGTTGTTTCCTACATCGCGGGTGTGACTGCTCCTCCGGGCAAGCGCATGGGCCATGCGGGCGCAATCATCTCCGGCGGTAAAGGTACTGCAGACGAGAAATTCGCTGCACTGCAGGACGCGGGCGTCAAAACCGTTCGTTCCCTGGCAGACATCGGCAAGGCCCTGGCCGAGCTGACCGGTTGGCCGGTGAAGTAAGCCTCGCTTACTTTCTCGAGCAATCAGCAAAGGCCACCTTCTGGTGGCCTTTGTGCATTCTGGGGATTGAGAAATCAATCGCGGCCACGCCACCGTCAAGCTACTGAAGAACCAGGATTTTTTTGTGACAGACCCGTGGTGGCGCCTCCCACAGTTGAGTGTCAGTGGCTATAAATTTCTGCGCTTATAAAGGGCGTATATCGGAAGCTCGCCCTTCAATAGTGCATTTATTGCCCGGATTCGCTACCCTGTCGACCGTTTTTGCGTCGCCCTCACAAGGGGCACGTCGCAAGGTACTGCCACGTCTTACGCTGACGGGCTGCGTTCACCTCATTCACGGGTGACGTCATTTCCCTTATCTCGATTTTGTGTGGTCCTTTGCAATGAAAGTGTTGAAAGGCCAGGACATCCTGGCACTTGGTTTCATGACGTTCGCCCTCTTCGTCGGGGCGGGCAATATCATCTTCCCGCCTATCGTGGGTCTGCAGGCCGGTCCCCATGTATGGATCGCCGCGCTGGGCTTTCTGGTTACGGCAGTGGGCTTGCCAGTGGTCACGGTAATTGCCCTGGCCAGGGTCGGTGGCGCGATGGATGCGTTGAGCAGCCCGATCGGCAAGGTCGCGGGCGGTATTCTCGCTGCGGTGTGTTACCTCGCCGTCGGCCCTTTGTTCGCCACGCCGCGCACGGCCACGGTTTCCTTCGAGGTCGGGCTTGCGCCGTTGACCGGTGACGGTCCGATGGCGCTGGCCCTGTATAGCCTCGTGTATTTCCTGGTGGTGTTCTGGGTGTCGCTGTATCCGGGGCGACTGCTCGACACGGTAGGGCGCTTTCTCGCGCCGCTCAAGATACTCGCACTGGCGATTCTGGGTATCGCAGCCTTTGCTCTGCCAGCAGGCGACATCGGTACCGCAGAGCCTGCTTACACGGCAGCGCCGTTCTCGCAGGGCTTCATCAATGGCTACCTGACCATGGACACCCTGGGGGCTCTGGTATTCGGCATCGTCATCGTCAACGCAATCCGCTCGCGGGGCGTCGAATCGCCGCGGCTGATCACGCGTTACGCGATCATCGCCGGACTGATTGCAGGGGTAGGGCTGGCGCTGGTGTACATCAGTCTGTTTCGCCTGGGTTCCGGCAGTCACTCGGTGGCTGCGGGTGCAACCAATGGCGCGGTGGTGCTGCACGCTTACGTGCAACACACCTTCGGTTCGCTGGGCAGCGGCTTTCTGGCGGTGCTGATTTCCCTGGCGTGTCTGGTGACAGCGGTAGGTCTGACCTGCGCCTGTGCCGAATACTTTGCCAAGATCCTGCCGCTGTCCTACAGGACGCTGGTGGTGATGCTGGCTGTCTTCTCGCTGCTGGTGTCGAATCTGGGCCTGACCAAGCTGATCCTGTTCTCGATCCCGGTACTGACCGCGATCTATCCGCCCTGCATCGTTCTGGTTGCGTTGAGCTTCTGCAAGGGATTCTGGCAACGTCAGGGTCGAGTGGTGGCACCTGTCATGCTGGTGTCGCTGATCTTTGGGCTGATCGATGCGATAAAAGGCGCGGGCTTTACTGACTCTCTGCCGAAAGCGTTGGCTAACTTGCCATTGAGTGAGCAGGGTCTGGCCTGGTTGATTCCGTCGGTTATAACATTGGCGGGTGCAATCATTGTCGACAGAATTAAAGGCAAGCGCAGCGAAGCGTTGGCATGAAGTCGGTCATATAACTAAACGCGCAATAATAAAGCCCGCCTAAGCGGGCTTTATTATGTGTAGTTCTGCAAGCCGATGGCTTTACTTGGTTGCAGGTGCTGCTTCAGTCGCCGGGGCCGGAGCCTGGTTGGCGTTTTCGGTCGCGCGCTGTTGAGCGGCTTCAGCGTTTTTCTGAGCAGCTTCCTGGCTTTCCTTGGCCGCGTCGTTCACTTTTTCCTGAGCCTTCTCCATCGACTCCTGGGACTGTTGAGCAGCTTTGTTGGCATCTTGCTGAGTGTTCTCGGATTTTTTGTCGCAGGCAGCAAGACCCAGAGTGGCAGAAAGCATCAAGGCATAGGCTAAAGATTTACGCATGGGGTATTTCTCCTTATTGAGTATCCACGTGCCTAAGAGCATGCCCGTGTAAATTAAGTTCCAGGCAGTTCGGTATATTATTTAACCTCGCTGTTTTATTCATGTTTCGTCCAGCTGAAACAGCTCGCAAGCAGCCGTCGATGTTATTATGTATACGCGGTTCCGATCCGCGACGACAAAGAAGTTCACAGCCCGGTCGGCAGTCGGAATGCATCGATTGATTCCTGTGCTCTTGAAATCCCTCGCCCAGCCCCCACTTTGATGACTACGCGCTGCTACACAGGCTCATGCCTCGCTGTGGCGGCTTATGCCATCCAGATCGGAGTTTGATGACCATGAGTGTGGAAACTCAAAAGGAAACCCTGGGCTTCCAGACCGAGGTAAAGCAGCTGCTTCACCTCATGATCCATTCGCTGTATTCCAACAAGGAAATCTTCCTTCGCGAATTGATCTCGAACGCGTCTGACGCGGTCGACAAATTGCGTTTCGAGGCGCTGTCCAGGCCTGAGCTGCTGGAAGGCGGCGCAGAGCTGAAGATTCGCGTGAGCTTCGACAAGGACGCGAAGACCGTTACGCTCGAAGACAACGGCATTGGTATGAGCCGTGACGATGTGATCACCCATCTGGGGACCATCGCCAAATCCGGTACCGCTGATTTCATGAAAAACCTGTCGGGCGACCAGAAGAAGGATTCGCACCTGATCGGTCAGTTCGGCGTCGGTTTCTATTCGGCGTTCATCGTCGCCAATCAGGTTGAAGTGTTCAGCCGTCGTGCGGGCCTGCCGGCCAGCGAAGGTGTGCACTGGTCCTCCAAGGGTGAAGGCGAGTTCGAAGTCGCGACCCTGGACAAGGCCGAGCGCGGCACCCGCATCGTCCTGCACCTGAAGGACGGCGAAGATGAGTTTGCCGACGGCTATCGTCTGCGCAACATCATCAAGAAGTACTCCGACCACATCGCTCTGCCTATCGAACTGCCGAAAGAGCAGGCTCCGGCGGCAGAAGGCGAGGAGGCACCGGCGCTCGAGTGGGAAACCGTCAACCGCGCCAGCGCGCTGTGGACCCGCTCCCGTTCCGAGGTGAAGGACGAGGAGTATCAGGAGTTCTACAAGCACGTCGCCCACGATTACGAGAACCCGCTGAGCTGGAGCCACAACAAGGTCGAAGGCAAGCTGGAGTACACCTCGCTGCTTTACGTACCGGCCCGCGCACCGTTCGACCTGTATCAGCGCGAAGCACCACGTGGCCTGAAGCTGTACGTGCAGCGCGTATTTGTCATGGATCAGGCCGAGTCGTTCCTGCCGCTGTACATGCGCTTCATCAAGGGCGTGGTCGATTCCAATGACCTGTCGTTGAACGTGTCCCGCGAGATCCTGCAGAAAGACCCGATCATCGACTCGATGAAGTCGGCGCTGACCAAGCGCGTCCTCGACATGCTGGAAAAGCTGGCGAAGAACGAGCCCGAGCAATACAAGGGTTTCTGGAAGAATTTCGGTCAGGTCCTCAAGGAAGGCCCGGCAGAAGACTTCGCCAACAAGGAGAAGATCGCCGGCCTGCTGCGCTTCGCTTCCACTTCCGACGAGAGCGGCGAGCAGAGCGTTTCTCTGGCCGAGTACCTGGCTCGCGCCAAGGAAGGTCAGGATAAGATCTACTACCTGACCGGCGAATCCTACGCTCAGGTCAAGAACAGCCCGCACCTTGAAGTCTTCCGCAAGAAAGGCATCGAAGTGCTGCTGTTGACCGACCGTATCGACGAGTGGCTGATGAGCTACCTGAGCGACTTCGACGGCAAGGGCTTCGTGGACGTGGCGCGTGGTGATCTGGATCTGGGCAAGCTCGACTCCGAAGAGGACAAGAAGGCTCAGGAAGAGATCGCCAAGGACAAGGAAGGCTTGATCGAGCGTATCAAGACGGCCCTGGGCGAGTCTGTCAGTGAGGTGCGTGTGTCGCATCGTCTGACCGATTCACCTGCGATTCTGGCCATCGGCGAGCAGGACATGGGTCTGCAGATGCGTCAGATTCTGGAAGCCAGCGGTCAGAAGGTTCCGGACTCCAAGCCAATCTTCGAATTCAACCCGGCGCACCCTCTGATCGGCAAGCTGGACGCCGAGCAGAGCGAAGAACGCTTTGGCGACCTGTCGCACATCCTGTTCGATCAGGCTGCGCTGGCTGCCGGTGACAGCCTCAAGGATCCGGCCGCTTACGTGCGCCGTCTGAACAAGCTGTTGGTAGAGCTGTCGGTTTGATGACCGAATGACAGAAAACCCGCTTCGGCGGGTTTTTTGTTTGTGCTTGCGCACCGTATTTTTGACAACCTCAAATGATCAGGAGTCAGCAATGAGCAGCAAGATTACTGTCCGTTCCGTAGTACACCAGATTGATGGTCAGCCCTACGAAAGTCGTCTCGTGTACGACGCCAGCGCGACCTCGTCCCGTCCTGGCCTGTTGATGGCTCCCAACTGGATGGGCGTCAGCGAAGGTGCCGAGGACATCGCCAAGGCCGTGGCTGAGCAGGGTTATGTAGTACTGCTGGCCGACCTGTATGGTCAGAAAATTCGCCCGGCCAATGGCGATGAAGCCGGCGCGGCGATGATGCCCCTTAAAGATGACCGTGCTCTGCTGCGCAAGCGCATGCAGGCCGGTCTTGATCTGCTGCTGAGTCAGGCGGGTGTGTCGCTGGACGCCAAACGCATCGCGACGTTCGGCTTCTGCTTCGGTGGTTGCTGCTCGCTGGAGCTGGCGCGCAGCGGTGCTGATGTAAAGGCGGCGATATCCTTCCACGGCACACTGGACACGCCAAACCCTGGCGATGCGAGCAACATCAAGGGTTCTGTTCTGGTCCTGAACGGCGCATCGGACCCGATGGTGCCGAAAGACCAGCAGTTGGCGTTTGAAGATGAAATGAATGCAGCAAAGGTCGATTGGCAGTTGCACAACTACGGCGGCGCGTTCCATTCCTTTACCGATCCGCACGCCAATGTTCCGGGCAAGATGATGTACGACGCCAAGGTCGCTGCACGGGCCTTCAAGTCGATGCACGATCTATTGAGCGAAGTGTTCAACCAAAAGTAAGTCAGTGTAACGGCCGGATCTTCAAGGCAACTCGATCCGGCCCGTTTCTCCTGGAACTGTCGGCCAGTCGCCGTCTGCCCATCGACGCCGTGCATCTTCGATCAGTGCGGCCTCGCTGGCGACGAAATTCCAGTTCATGCGCCGCGGTCCGTCCAGGGCTGCGCCGCCTATCAGCACCGCATGGCATTCGCTTTCCGCGCACAGGTTGACAGTGGTTCCGGGTTCCAGCACGACCATCGTGCAGGGCAGGACCGGTGTGCCGTCCAGTGCGGCTTCACCTGCGAGCACATACAGCGCGCGCTCCTGATGTTCCGGTTCCATTGCCAGGGTCGTGGCGGTCTGCAGGCGTATTTCAGCGTACAGCGTGTCTGAGAGCACCGGTATGGGTGATTGCAGGCCAAAGCCGTTACCCGCCAGCATGCGTATGAAAATTCCCATGCTGTCGCTTTGCGGCAGGCTGTGTGCCGGGTGATGGCTGTAATGACCTTCACCCTGTTCGTGGTCACGGGGCGATGCCAGCCAGACCTGCAGGCCATGCAGGCGCGATCCGCTCACCCGCAACGGCTCCGGCGTGCGCTCGATGTGGGCGATGGCTGCGCCTGACGTCATCCAGCTCACATCTCCCGCCTTGACGCACTGATCGCTGCCCAAGCTGTCCTTGTGCTGCAGTTCGCCTTCCAGCAGGTACGTCAGCGTCGACAGGCCGATATGCGGGTGCTGTCGGATATCCATGCCTGCGCCAGGCGGGTAATCCGTCGCAAGCATGTGGTCGAAGAACACGAATGGCCCCACGCTGCGGCAGCGCGCGGAGGGCAGGGGGCGAAGGATCGGCTGGCCTTCCACCGTTTCGGCGCGTGGTGTGAGGGTGAGCATGGTTCGGGTCTCGACAATCTGTCAGGGAGTGTCTGGAATCATAACGCGGGCGGGGCGAGGGGAGAATGTCAGGGTTGGCATGACCGATTTCCGTAGCGGGCACAGGGCTGTGGGAGGCGGCTTGCCGGCGACACGGTATGCCAGGAAAATCGCGTCATCGTTCATCGCCGGCAAGCCGCCTCCCACAAAGGTGTCAGGCAGCCTTTTGCGCGCTGCAGTCCGAAAACAGAAAAGGCGCCTCGAGAGGCGCCTTTTCAGTCTTGCACGGTCTTGCTTACGCGTTGTAGCGCTGCAGAACCAGTGTGGCGTTGGTGCCGCCGAAGCCGAAGCTGTTGCTCATGACGCGATCGAGCTTTGCGTCTTCCCGGGTTTCCAGCAGGATCGGCATGTCAGCGACTTTCGGGTCCAGCTCGTCGATGTTGGCGGAGCCGGCGATGAAGTTGTTCTCCATCATCAGCAGGCAGTAGATCGCTTCGTGAACGCCAGCGGCGCCCAGCGAGTGACCCGACAGGCTCTTGGTGGAGCTGATCGCCGGCGCTTTATCACCGAAGACTGCACGTACACCATTCATCTCCATTTCATCGCCGACCGGGGTCGAGGTGCCATGGGTGTTCAGGTAGTCGATCGGGCCATCAACGGTCGACAGGGCCATCTGCATGCAGCGGATGGCACCTTCGCCGCTCGGTGCGACCATGTCGTAGCCATCGGATGTCGCGCCGTAGCCGACGATTTCCGCGTAGATCTTCGCGCCACGTGCCAGAGCGTGTTCCAGCTCCTCGACCACGACCATGCCGCCGCCGCCGGCGATGACGAAACCGTCACGCTTGGCGTCATAGGCGCGGGAAGCCTTTTCCGGCGTCTCGTTGTACTGGGTCGACAGCGCGCCCATTGCGTCGAACAGGAACGACTGGCTCCAGTGTTCTTCTTCACCACCGCCTGCGAAGACGATGTCCTGCTTGCCCAGCTGGATCTGCTCGACAGCGTTGCCGATGCAGTGAGCGCTGGTGGCGCAGGCGGACGAGATGGAGTAGTTCACGCCCTTGATCTTGAACGGCGTGGCAAGGCAAGCGGAAACGGTGCTGCCCATGGTCCGCGTGACGCGGTAAGGGCCGACACGCTTGACGCCTTTTTCACGCAGGATGTCCAGCGCTTCCATCTGGTTCAGTGTCGATGCGCCGCCGCTGCCGGCGATCAGGCCGGTGCGCACGTTGGACACCTGCTCGTCGGTCAGGCCGGCGTCAGCGATGGCGTCTTTCATGGCCAGATAGGCATAGGCTGCCGCATGGCCGACGAAGCGGTAGATCTTGCGATCGATCAGTTCTTCAAGGTTGAGGTCGATGGAGCCGGCAACCTGGCTACGCAGACCCATTTCGGCATATTCCGGCTGGAATTTGATGCCAGGGCGGTTGGCACGCAGGTTAGCGGTGACGGTGTCTTTGTCATTGCCCAAGCAGGAAACAATACCCAGACCAGTGATAACGACGCGGCGCATGCGATTACCCTTAGAAATTTTCAGTGGAAGTGAACAGACCGACACGCAGACCTTCGGCGCTGTAGATTTCGCGACCATCAACGCTCACGGTACCGTCGGCGATTGCCAGGACCAGTTTGCCGCGCATGGTGCGTTTGATATGGATGTTATAGGTGACTTTTTTGGCAGTCGGGAGGACCTGGCCGAAAAACTTCACTTCACCTGAACCCAGGGCGCGGCCGCGGCCGGGGTTGCCTTGCCAGCCCAGATAGAAGCCGACCAGCTGCCACATGGCGTCAAGGCCCAGGCAGCCCGGCATCACCGGGTCACCTTCGAAGTGACAGGCAAAGAACCACAGGTCAGAATTGATATCGAGTTCGGCGACCAACTCACCCTTGCCGAACTTGCCGCCTTCTTCGCTGATGTGCGTAATGCGGTCAACCATCAGCATATTGGGGGCGGGCAGTTGCGCATTACCTGGGCCGAACAGCTCGCCACGACTGCAGCGCAGCAGGTCTTCCCGGGTAAAGGCGTGTTGTTTGGTCATGCGAGCTCCTCAATGATCTTGTGCGGCAGGTTGGGGCGCCACTGGCCCAAACGCCAGTCCTGGCGGACTAAATTGCCAGGACTATGTCCGGCAGCCTACTCATAGACTGTTGCGTTGTAATGAAAGTCACAGGACAGGAGAAATCAAAGTACACCTGTGCACTGAATTTTGTCACTCGACCGACGTTCAGGGTCGATCAGGCTGTCAAGACTGCCGCAATTTAACATTTATCGCCAGTCACAGGTGTCCGAAAGAATAGCCAGCGACGTAAAACCTGCTGTAAATCAGCGTGTTTGAAGGGTTTTGCGAGATAGTCGTCCATGCCCGCCTGTAAACAGGCGTCACGGTCACCCTGCAATGCATTCGCCGTCAAAGCGATGATGGGCAGCTGTTCGAGGCCTTCCAGTTGCCTGATACGGCGCGTGGCCTCATAGCCGTCCATGACCGGCAGTCGGCAATCCATCAGAATAAGGCCGTATTCGCCTGCGGCGGCCATGTTAACAGCCTCGGCACCATCGACGGCGACGTCCACCCGGCACCCCAGGTTGTGCAGCATGGCCTGAACCACGGTGCGGTTCACCGGATTGTCTTCGACCAGCAGAACACTGCGCTCCTTGCCCGAAGCGTCCAGTGCCGACAGCGGTTGGCGAATGTCGACGGGCAGGTGTCGTGATATCGGCAGCGGTATCTGCAGGGTGAACAGCGAACCCGCGCCTTCTTCGCTTTGCGCACGCAGGGTGCCGCCCATGCGCTCGGCCAGGGTGCGCGCAATCGGCAGGCCAAGGCCGGTGCCGCCATAGCGTCTGGAGATGGAACTGTCAGCCTGCTGGAAGGCGTCGAACATCGATTCCAGCATGTCGGCATGAATGCCGATGCCGCTGTCCTGAACCGTGCAGGTGAACTGCAGCCGGTCGTCTTCGATCAGGCTCCAGCCCGCCTTGATGCAGACGCTGCCTTGCTCGGTGAACTTCAGCGCGTTGCCGATCAGGTTGACCAGAATCTGCCGGATACGTGTCGGATCGCCGATGACGGTCAGCGATTCCAGGCCTGGCTGGACCTGCAGATTCAACTGCAGGTTGCGCTGCTGTGCATTGTGGTTGAAGGCATGGGTGGATGCGTTGACCAGTTCGGCCAGATTGAACGCGATTCCCTCCATCTGCAGCGCGTCGCGTTCGATGCGCGAGAAATCGAGAATGTCGTTGATGACGCGTAACAGATGCTCGGTGGACTCGGTGGCGAGCGTGGCGTATTCGCTCTGCTCGTCGGTCATGCGGGTCGTTTCCAGCAATTGCAGCATGCCCAGCACGCCGTTCATGGGCGTGCGCAATTCATGGCTCATCATCGCCAGAAAGTCGGATTTGGCGCGGTTGGCCTGTTCCGCTTCCTCTCGGGTCTGGATGAGCTGGGCCATGGAGCGTTGCTGCTCCAGGCTGGCCTTGTCCAGATTCGCTGCCAGATTATTGATGTGCCGCGCCAGCGCCCCGAGTTCGGCATCGTCACTGACCGGCAGCGGCGTTCTGTAGTCTCCCTGCTGAATGGCCTTGAGGGCTTCACCCATGCGGCTGATCGGTCGCGACAGACTGAGCGCAAGGCGTCTGGCCAGCAGGAAAGTAAACAACAGTGCGCACAGCGCCAGGATGCCGGCCTTGAGCAGGATTTCCTGCTGGCGTCGGTTGAAGGCTTCGCTGGACATGCCGACCAGTACTCGGCCCAGATAACGCTTGGAGCCTGCCGCCGATAACGGCTCTCCCGTCGCAGGTGTCTTGTGCACCACCAGATGCTGGGCGCGTACCGGTGCCTGGAAAATTTCCATCTGGCGCGTCTGGTGCTCGTTCTCCCGAGGTTGGTCGATGTAGACCAGAACGGTGTTGGAGCTGTCCTGAATCTCGACATAGCGAACGCTGGGCATGGACAGCGTGGCGCGCATCAGGCCTTTGAGGCTTTCGGTGTCGCCGACCAGCAATCCGGGCTCGGCGGCAGGCGCCAGCTGGTTGGCGATGAGTTGGCCGGTGTGGTTGAGTTCCTGACGCAGATCCTGAATCCGCACGAACGTAAAGAACCCGATCAGCAGGACCGTCAGCAGCAAGGCCGGGCCGAGACTGATCATTTGCGTGCGGGTGTTGATGTCCCAGTGACGAAACGTCATTGCCAGCCCCGTTCGGCGGCGGCCTGTTCCTGAAATTCGACTGATGCGTCCATGCCGGTGCGCTCGCGGGTTCGTATCAATGCATCGGTGGCATCGTTCCGGATGCTCAGGAAAGCCGATGTTCACGATAATGCATTCAGTGTCCGCGCATGTTAACCGAGATGGAGGCAGTTTCCAGACACCTTATTGTTTGCTGACAGGCTCTGGCGCGTTTGACGCTGGCCGACGACGCAACGCTCCGTATAATGCCGACATCGCCAATCAGTGGCCCAGGATGGAATGATTTATGACCACGCAGCAGCCTGTAGCGGTTCTTGGTGGCGGCAGCTTTGGCACCGCCATCGCAAATCTTCTGGCCGAAAACGGTCACCAGGTTCGCCAGTGGATGCGTGATCCCGAGCAGGCGGAGGCCATCCGCATCAATCGTGAAAACCCACGCTACCTCAAGGGCATCAAGGTCCGGGCTGAAGTGGAGCCTGTGACCGATCTGGCCGCAACGCTTGAAGGCAGCGAGCTGATCTTCGTCGCGTTGCCCTCCAGTGCCCTGCGCGGTGTGCTTTCACCTCACGTCGAATGCCTGAGCGGCAAGATGCTGGTGAGCCTGACCAAGGGTATCGAAGCGCAGACCTTCAAGCTGATGAGTCAGATTCTCGAAGAGATCGTCCCGCAGGCGCGTATCGGCGTGTTGTCCGGCCCGAATCTGGCGCGGGAAATCGCCGAGCATGCGTTGACGGCCACTGTGGTCGCCAGCGAAGACGAGGCGCTGTGTCAGCAGGTGCAGGCCGTTCTGCATGGTCGTACATTTCGGGTTTACGCCAGCGCCGACCGGTTCGGTGTCGAGCTGGGCGGGGCACTGAAAAACGTGTACGCGATCATCGCCGGTATGGCCGTGGCGCTGGACATGGGCGAAAACACCAAGAGTATGCTGATCACACGCGCCCTTGCCGAAATGACCCGCTTTGCCGTTGCTCAGGGTGCCAACCCGATGACCTTTCTGGGGCTGGCCGGGGTCGGCGACCTGATCGTGACCTGTTCGTCACCCAAGAGCCGCAATTATCAGGTCGGGTTCGCGCTGGGCCAGGGTCTGACCCTGGAGGAGGCGGTCACGCGTCTGGGCGAGGTCGCAGAAGGGGTGAACACCCTCAAGGTGCTCAAGGTCAAAGCCCAGGAGGTGCAGGTCTACATGCCACTGGTCGCGGGCCTGCATGCCATCCTTTTCGAAGGTCGTACGCTCAATCAGGTGATCGAGGCGCTGATGCGCGCCGAGCCCAAGACGGACGTCGACTTCATTTCAATCACGGGCTTCAATTGAAATCACGTCAGCCGGGAGAAGGATCTTGAACCAGTCGAACACCCAGAAGAACGAATCCATCGCGCTGCGCATCCTCTGGATGCTGCTGTTCATCATTGTATGGCAGGTCGCAGAAGTGATGTTGGCAGGCGTGGTCATTGTGCAACTGGGCTATCGCCTGATCTACGGCGCACCCAGCGGCAGCCTCATGAACTTTGGCGACAGCCTCAGCCAGTTTCTGGCTCAGATCGGCCGTTTCGGCACCTTCCATTCGGATCAGAAGCCCTGGCCGTTCGCTGACTGGCCGACGCCACGTGCCCCGGAGGGCGAAGCTGCGCATTGTGTTGCCCCGGCGCCGCATCCGGTGCGTGACGAGGAGCCGAAGCTATGAAGGTCTGGGTGTTGCGCCACGGCGAAGCCCAGTCCCGGGCGCGCAGCGATGCCGAGCGGGAACTGACCGATCATGGTCGAGAAGAAGTGCTCAAGAGCGCCGTTCACCTGAGCGACAAGCCGTTGCAGAAAATACTCGCCAGCCCTTATGTCCGCGCGCAGCAGACAGCCGGGCTGGTTCACAAGTCGCTGGGCTTCGATGACGCGGTCGTGACCGTGCCATGGCTGACACCGGACAGCGATCCGCGTGAGGTTCTGGAGCAACTCGCGTCGCTGACTGTCGACGAAGTCCTGCTGGTCAGCCATCAGCCTTTGGTCGGTGCCCTGATCGGGCTGCTGGCCCACAGCAGTTACCAGCATGCCGAACCGATGAGCACGGCCAGCCTTGCCGAGCTTGAAGGCGATCATGTGCTCGCAGGTGGCATGAACCTCAACAGTATTCGCCACGTGCGAGCGGACTGACAAGTCGGCCGCTCGCCCTGTGAAAAACCAGCGTCACCCCACCATAAAAAGGACTGAACATGAGTGTATGGCGTGTCACCCCGGATATCGATGCCCTGATGAAGGCGCAGAAGAACACCATCGGCGAAGTGCTTGATATCCGCTTCGAAGCCTTCACGGACGACTCCCTGACCGCCAGCATGGTGGTCGATCAGCGCACCCATCAACCCTTCGGCCTGCTGCACGGTGGCGCGTCGGTAGTGCTTGCCGAATCACTGGGTTCGATGGCCAGCTACCTGGTTGTGGATCCGGGCAAGTTTTTCTGCGTTGGGCTTGAGGTCAACGCCAACCACCTGCGTGGCGTGCGGTCCGGACGCGTCACAGGTGTTGTAAAGCCGGTGCACCTCGGCCGTACCACCCATGTCTGGGATATCCGAATCACCACTGACGAAGGCAAACTGAGCTGTATCTCGCGCCTGACCGTCGCGGTGGTGCCACACGGGCAGGAACCACCAGCTCGTTGATGGATGCGGGCTGCTGACACTTCGGCCTATGGATGGCCGGAGTGACACCTTCGATGGCAGTTCCAATCGTTGTCGTGGCTACGCGAGGGTGCGCACAATTGCTACTCGTCCGGCCCCTGAGTCTATCAGCATGCCCCAGTCCGTGTTCTTCGCCCACGCCAACGGCTTTCCTTCGGCCACCTACGGCAAGCTGTTCGCTGCGCTGGGGCCTGAATATGCAGTGGCACATCTGGAACAGCATGCCCATGATCCGCGTTTTCCCGTGGACGACAACTGGCGGAATCTGGTTGACGAACTAATCCATCATTTGCGAGAGCAGGCCGAGCCGGTGTGGGGCGTGGGCCATTCGCTGGGCGGGCTGTTGCACCTGCATGCCGCCCTGCGTTGTCCCGAGCTTTACCGAGGGGTGGTGATGCTCGATTCGCCGGTACTGGGGCTGGCTGATCAGTTGTTTATCCGTGCTGCCAAACGCCTGGGGTTTATTGACCGGATCACGCCTGCGGGGCGAACGCTGGGGCGTCGCGAGGCCTTTGCCGATCTGGAATCGGCCCGGGCCTATTTTTCCAGCAAGACGCTGTTTCGCCGGTTCGACCCGGAATGTCTGGACGCCTATCTGCAGCACGGCCTGCAACAGGATGGCGAGCAGTTGCGCCTGCGCTTCGATCCGGCCACCGAGATCAGCATTTATCGCAGTATTCCGCACACCAGCCCCGTTCCGTCGCGTCAGCTCAAGGTGCCGCTGGCAATGGTGCGTGGCAAGCACAGCCGTGTGATCATGCCGCACCATGGCTATCTGGCCAGGCGCATGCGTGAAGGCGAATACCTGTCGATGCCGGGAGGGCACATGTTTCCACTGGAGCGGCCGGATGAAACGGCGCAGTTGCTCAAATCGCTGTTCATGCGCTGGGATGAACGCAATGCAAGACGTCTCGCACAGAAGAGCTTGGCATGACCTGTGCTGTCGAGGAGGTACGACTGAGCCTTGGGCACATTGAGCTTGCTGCGCATCTGTTCGGCCCCGAAGACGGACTGCCGGTCATCGCGTTGCATGGCTGGCTCGACAACGCCAACAGCTTTGCCCGGCTTGCCCCGAAGCTTGACGGCCTGCGTATCGTGGCACTGGATCTGGCCGGGCACGGTCACTCCGATCACCGACCGGCAGGTGCCGGGTACGCGTTGGCCGATTATGTGTTCGACGTCCTTCAGGTCGCCGAGCAGTTGGGCTGGTCGCGCTTCGCGCTGCTCGGGCATTCGTTGGGGGCAATCATTTCGGTCATGCTGGCTGGCGCGCTGCCTGAGCGGGTTACTCGGCTTGCGTTGATCGACGGCCTGATTCCTCTGACCGGCGAGGCTGACTCTGCCGCTGAACGAATGGGCACTGCGCTGCAGGCGCAATTGGCGCTGCCCGGCAAGAAAAAACCGGTTTATCAGAATCAGGACCGGGCCATTCAGGCGCGCGTGAAGGGTGTGGTGGCGGTCAGTCGCGAGGCCGCCGAGTTGCTGGCGCAGCGCGGGCTGATGCCGGTGCCGGGCGGATACACCTGGCGCAGCGACAGCCGCCTGACCCTGCCTTCTGCGACGCGCCTGACCCACGAACAGGCCATGGCGTTCATCAACAATGTGAGATGTCCGACGCAACTGGTCATCGCCCGCGAGGGCATGCTGGTGAAAAAACACGACGTGATCGAGCGTCTGCCTTTCGGCATCGAAACCTTGCCGGGCGGCCATCATCTGCATCTGGATGACGAGGAGGGCGCGTGCGCTGTTGCACGCTGTTTCAATCGCTTCTTCGCTGCTTCTTGACTTGCGGTCGGCAACTGCCGACGCTGAGCAGGTTGAAACAGGAGCCAACCACGATGGATCAATCCTCCACTCTGCAAGATTGCCTTGTCGGCAATGCCCCTCATGTTTTCCTTTCGTCTGCCTGCCAATGAGAGCACTCATGCGTGTATCCAGTGTTCCATTCGTTGCACTCCTTGCGTCGGTCTTCAGTGCCATGGTGGGTGCTGCCGATTTGCCGGGCAGTCAGGATTTGCAGATTCTGCCGCGTCTGGCTGACTCGGAAATCGTCGACTATCGCCCCCGCGCCGAACTCGAACGTGTCTACCCGATGGGCTCGATCCGCAAGATCAGCGGCCAGCTGCGGTTCGATGGTCAGGTCAGTGCGCGAGGCAATCTGACGTCGGTTACCTATCAGCTGCCTGCCGAGCATTCTTCTGACGACGCCTTCACCGCAGCGCGCGAAGCCTTGCAACAACAGGGTGCCGAGTTGCTGTTCTGGTGCCAGGCCCGCGACTGTGGCGAAAGCAGCCTGTGGGCCAACGAGGTATTCGGCAACTCCAAGTTGTATGGCGCCGATGACCGGCAAGCGTATCTGCTGTTGCGTCTTGCTGAACCCAATACGGATACGCTGGTTGCGCTTTACAGCATCACCCGTGGCAATCGCCGCGCCTATCTGCATGTCGAGCAGTTCGAGTCAGCCGCGCCGCTGGGTGATCTGCTGCCCACCTCGGCCACCTTGCTGCGTCAACTCAAGAGCACCGGCAAGCTTGATCTGCCAAGACTTGGTGGCGAACCTCAAGAGGGCTGGGTGACGTTGATCTCGCGTGGGCTCAACCTCGACAGCACCTTGCGAGCCACCGTGTCCGGGGCCAACGCTGCTGCATGGCGCGATGCGCTGATCGCCAAGGGTGTCCGTGCTGCACGACTGGAGACCGGCGGTGCCGATAAAAAGGGCGTGTCCATCGAGGTGATTCGCTAGCATTCCACGTTCTGCCCATGACGAATACGGCTGACGCCAGCCGTGTTCGTCTTTATGCTCGCCACTTCCGATTCCTTCTCGCAGGCCCTTCATGTTCAACAATGATCGTCTACTGGTTCAGATCCTGCTGCTGGCCCTGTTCGGCGCTTGCCTGTGGGTGATGGCACCGTTCTGGTCGGCACTGGTCTGGGGCGCGGTGCTGGCGTTTGCCAGCTGGCCGCTGATGCGCCTGCTGACGCGCTGGTTCAAGGGGCGGGAATCGCTGGCGGCACTGGTGATGAGTCTGTGCTGGCTGCTGTTGGTGGCCGCGCCGCTGGTATGGCTGGGTTTCAACCTGGCTGATCACGTGCGCGATGCCACGGCGTTTGTCAAAGATGTACAGGTCGACGGTCTGCCGGATCCGCCCACCTGGCTGGCAGGCATTCCGATCGTGGGTGAGCGGCTGGTGGGTTTCTGGACCACCATCGATCAGCAGGGCGCAGCCTTCATGACCACCGTCAAACCCTATCTGGGTGAGGTCGGCAACTGGTTGCTGGCGCGCAGTGCGCAGATCGGCGGCGGTATTCTCGAGCTGACCCTGAGCATCGTCTTTGCGTTTTTCTTCTACCGCGACGGCCCGCGCCTGGCGGCGTTCGTCCTCAGCCTGCTGGAACGTCTGATCGGCGACCGAGCCCAGTATTATCTGGATCTCGTTGCGGGTACGGTTCAGCGCGTGGTCAACGGTGTGATAGGCACGGCTGCTGCCCAGGCGGTGCTGGCACTGATCGGTTTCCTCATCGCGGGCATTCCCGGCGCTCTGGTGCTGGGTATTCTGACGTTCCTGTTCAGCCTGATCCCGATGGGCCCGCCACTGGTGTGGTTGCCCGCTACCGCCTGGCTGGTCTGGCAGGGCGAATATGGCATGGCTGTATTCCTCGGCATCTGGGGCATGTTCATCATCAGTGGCGTGGATAACGTGCTCAAGCCGTACCTGATCAGCCGGGGCGGCAACCTGCCGTTGGTGATTGTGTTGCTGGGTGTTTTTGGCGGGCTGCTGGCGTTCGGGTTCATCGGTCTGTTCATTGGGCCGACGTTACTGGCGGTGGCTTATAGCCTGTTGACGGATTGGGTCGGCAGCGAGCGGGCGCGAACGCCGCGTTGAATGGACGCTTGCGCAGGTCAGTGACGTCGCAGGGCCAGAATCTGCGGCGTCCGGGTCTCAATGACGTGGCAATTGCAGCACCGCCGTCAGTCCTCCACCCGGCGTCTGCTCCAGCGACAATTCCCCCCCGATGCGTCGCGCCGCTTCGCGGGCGATGGTCATGCCCATGCCGACGCCACCGGAGTTGCGATTGCGCGAACCTTCCAGTCGATAAAAGGGCTCGAACACGCTTTCATGCAGTTCAGGCGCGATGCCGGGGCCATGATCGACGACCGAAATCTTGACCCGATCAGCGCCGTCCTCTATCACGATCTTCGCGCTGCCTGCGTAGCGCAGAGCGTTATCGACCAGGTTCTGCAGGCATGAGCGCAGCGCCATGGGCTGGGTTTTCAGCGGCTTGCACTGGCCTTCGTATTGAACATCGTCGCCATTGTCCTGCGCGTTTTCGGCCTGTGACTCGATCAGCGCCTGCAAGTCCAGTTGTTGCAGGACTTCGGTCCGGCGGTGTTCGTTGAGGTAGGCCAGGGTCGCGTCGAGCATGTTGATCATGTCGTTGAGGTCCTGGGTCATCTGCCCGTGCAGCCTGGGCTCCTCGATCTGTTCGACACGCAGCTTGAGCCGCGACAGGGGCGTGCGCAGGTCATGAGAGACCGCTGCCAGCATGCGCCCGCGTTGCTGCATCTGCTCACGGAGCTTGTGCTGCATCAGGTTGAAGGTCTGCGCCGCCTGACGGGCTTCGCGCGGGCCGGAGATTTCCAGCGGCGGGCTGTCGAGGTTTTCACTCAGTCGTTCGGCGGCTTCGCTCAATCGCTGCACAGGACGGCTCAGGGCCTTTGCGCCATACCACGCCGCGATGATCAGGGTAATGAACTGAAAGATCAGTGGCACGACAGGACCGCCCAGTAGCGGTGGTCTGGGCGGTCTGCGTCGCTCGTCCGGATAATCCGGGCTGCTCTGATCGTGCTGAGCAGAAGATTCACCCCCTGGCGGAGGCTGCATAGGGTGCATGCCGTAATTCATGAACCAGATGAACGCCAGCAGGTGCGCCAGCAGGATGGCCAAAAGCGCACCGCCGAAGAGGCGGGCGAAGAGCGTATCGAACCTGCGGATCAACCCAGGTCCCTGGCATCGAACAGATAGCCTTCGCCACGTACGGTCTTGATCAGTTGCGGGTTCTTCGGATCGTCGGCCAGCTTCTGGCGCAGGCGCGAGACCAGCAGGTCGATGCTGCGGTCGAACGCCTCGATCGAACGACCACGGGCGGCGTCGAGCAATTGCTCGCGGCTCAGCACGCGATGCGGACGCTCGAGAAACACCCGCAGCAGCCGAAATTCGGCGTTCGACAGTGGCACCACAAGGCCGTCAGGCGAGATCAACTGGCGCAGCACGCTATTCAGGCGCCAGGTATTGAATCGGATGGTGCTGCGCTGATCGCTGCGTTCATCGCGAACCCGGCGCAGTACGGTCTGGATGCGTGCTACCAGTTCGCGGGGCTCGAACGGCTTGGCCATGTAGTCGTCTGCACCCAGTTCCAGGCCGATGATTCGGTCGGTGGGTTCGCAGCGGGCGGTCAGCATCAGGATAGGGATGTCCGAGGTGCTGCGTAGCCAGCGGCACAGCGACAGGCCGTCTTCGCCGGGCAACATCAGGTCCAGCACGACTACGTCAAAGCTTTCTTCGCTAAGGGCAAGACGCATCTGGGCACCGTCAGTCACGCCACGTGCCTGAATATTGAAGCGCGTCAGGTAATCGCACAGCAGTTCACGGATCGCCACGTCGTCATCGACGATCAGGGCGCGCACTGCCCAGCGCTGCTCGGGGGCGGTAGTGTCGGATGAGTTCTCGGTGAATGCCTGCATAGTGCCTGTGCTGCCTGTTGATGCTGCCATGGTTGGCCGCTGTTGATGATTCAGGCTCCCGTCATACCGATTCGCCGGGAGGCGCGGCGAGAGGGTGGGGCTTCTGATTGTCATCGGCATGTCGGGAATGTATCGGAGTTGATACACCTAAGAATTTTTACCTCATTTCTGTGCCTGCACCTAGCGTTTCCAACAGTATCGACAACGCCGCTGTCCACGTTAAATGGCGTCTGTACGGCCGCGCAACCGAAGTGTTGCTGCGTGCCGGCAGGTCGCCTTCTCGGTCATGAAAGTCCGTTCAGGCCCATGTGTCATTGCCCGTCGGTCCGGCGGGTCTTCGTCAGGGAGACGCATTGATGACTGTATCAAAACCTCAACCCGAACTGACCGCCGCTGAGCAGGCGCGGCAGTCCTATCGAAAAAAACGTTCCGAGGGCTCACAGAAAAAGGTGGACCTGGATCAGCCCGACGTCGATGGCGTGCTCGGGCTTATTGATGGAGATGACAGGTACCTTTGGCCCAGAACTCAGTGGGGAAAAGACTGGACGATCAGGATTCCAAACTCTGTACAGCTGAATCCTTATGAACAACTGCATTTCATCATGAATGGAGATCGACTGGATATTATCGACCTGCCTGATCCGGTGACCCCTGACATTCGCGTATATGTGATACCCGCAGATAAATTCGAATCCGAAGGCGTCTACAAGATTGAATATCTGCACGCAAATGGTGATGGCAACATAATTGGTTCGGCTTCCCGGTCAGTGACTGTCGACCATACGGCGCCCAACGGAAATATTCCAGGGCAGGCTCCCGGCTTGCCGCAAGACGTCATCGATAACGGCCTTACACTGGCGTACTTCGATGCTCATGCGACGCTTGATATCAGTATCCCTCGTACCAGCGATATCATTGCCGGCGATGAGATTCGAGTGTATTGGGGTCCGGTTGGTCCCAAAAGCATGGCCGATCCGATAGACCACGTCGCATCCATTACCGTCTCAAAGGATCAAGCCTTGCCAGGAGCCGCTGATCCGGTCATAAGCCTTGACGCTGATCTCGTCAAAACACTTCAGGATGGCCCGATCGCAGTGCTTTATCGCTATGTTGATCGAACCGGCAACCTTGGTCAGCCCTCAAGATGGCAGGAGATCTATGTTGATCTTGATCCGCTGCCGGAAAGTCTTGTGGCGCCGCTGGTACCGTTGGCAAATGATGGTTTGATTGATCGTGCCGACGCGCGTCTGGGCGTGCGCGTGGAAATTCCCGCGCCAGGTTATGGCAACCCGCAACCAGGCAAGGACATGATTGAGGTCAATTGGGAAAACACCACGGTTCCAGCGGTGCCTCTGTCAACCTTTCCGATGCTGATTTTCATTGACTGGCCTACCTTGTCGGCAGAGGGAGCGCTGGACGCGCGCAGCTTCAAAGTGAGTTATAGCGTGGTCCGGGGCGCTGCCAAGACAAGCTCTCCGGAAATTGACATCTCTGTGGATTTCACCGTGGCAGGTGTCAATCCAGATCCGGATCCGGATCCCGAAGGGCCTGATCCGATAAATGACAAGCTGCCACCGGTGGTCATCAAGAGCCGCGGGCCTGTAGATAACGAGCTAAGCGAGGAGGACAAGGGGCTGGATGCCAAGGCGCTGGTGACGCCAAATCCTGTGATCGCCGGACAGAGCCTGCGCCTGTTCTGGGGGGCGTTGATACCTCATGTCGATGAGGTGGTTATTACCGACCCGCCCGCCGATCCCGTTGAGTTCACAGTGCCTTGGGACAAAATCCAGCAAGGTGGCTACAACGAACAATTGCCGGTCTATTACAGCACCTGGAATGGCGTCAACGAGCAGCAATCCCCGCGTACCCTGGTAAAGGTGACTATCGTCGAGTCGGAAGAACTCGCAGATGTAGAGTTTCCAGACCGGTATTCCGGAGGAAATCCGGCCATTCCGGTGATCAACTGCTGCTCGAAACCCTGGGACGGAATCAAAGCCAGGATCCCGGGGGATCGGGTTAGTTTCGAAGTGGGTAACACAGTTGATGTCAGTTGGCAGGCCTATGATGACTCGCAAGGTAACTCGCCTATTCCTGGAACGGCCTATTCGGCGCCCACTGTGACGCTGGATGACGACGCAGTGAGGAACGGTTTTACCATCACAGTGCCTTATATTGATTACATCGAGCCCATCGTGACGCGTGGCAGTGGCCGCGTCACCTACGTGTTGAAGAAATCGCCAACCCAGATAAGTGTCAAATCGACCCTGGTCGTTGTAACGCGCGTACTGCCAGGCGAGTTAAACCTGTGCACACGGGAAGAGCCGGGAGTTTGCGATATCCCCGATCTCTCTGAATGACGGCCTGCGACGCGGCTTGACAATTGAACTGTATTGAATACGGCAATGCCTGATGATTGTTGCGGGTGGGTATTGCCGATTTCGACTCAAAGGGTCGCGAAATCGAAGCGTCCATCCTTTCTATTGCGGGCTACCCGATTTAACTAAGCCGATGAACTTATAGTTCAAAACGTTCTGTTGCGTTGAATTCCAGGCTTTAAACTTAGAGGCTGACGGCATTATTACGTAGGACGAGTCCTACAATAACATCAGATTGGTCTTGCATAAGCTTGAGGTGCAAGCATGTAGTCTGCGCGGCCGCTCACTTATGAAGCGCCCGGCTGGCGTTGCCCTATGCGTATCAGCTGCCCATGGCCTCAAGGATATTATGTATGTCGATCGCCGATTTGTTCATTCGTCGCCCCTTGCCTGCTGCGATCAGCCTGACGTCGCTCTTGCCGGTTTTTCTCTTCAGCCATACGGCGCTGGGTGCCACTATTCCAGTCAAGGGCATTCTTGACATTGATCGACTCAGCAATAGTAATAACTACATCGTGACCGAGGGGGGAACGCTGAATGTCAAAGGTGGAACCCAGCACGGCTCGGTCATTGTGCGGAACTCCACCCTGACAATGACCGCCGGATCCTCGATCGAGTACGCCGATTTGTCGTTCGGCTCATTGTTCACGATGACAGGCTCGACGGTCAGAAGCGGAACGACGTTGAACGAAAGCCTGGGAGCGATCGCCGACAGTACGCTGCTCAACAGCACGGGTAGCGGCCTTTCCCTTATAAGGCAGTCAAGCAATACCTTCGGCTCGACCGTGACCCTGACCAACAGTACCAGCACTGGCGTGACTGCCGGGGCTTCGGTGACGCACTTCAGCCTGCTCGATCTGCAGAACTCGACGTTGACCGGCAACGGTACCAGCGGTTTGGGCCTGCGTTTGATTGCAGGAGCGGCCGAGGCGAGCGGCAGTAGCATTACCGGTACTAAGCAGGGTGTGCTGATCGTCGCAGAACAGGGTTACAGGGAGGGTTCGTTGAGCCTCGATGCCAGCCAGGTGACGGGGCAGACCGGTGCTGCGATAAGGGTCGCACAATCGAACCCGGCAAGCGCTCTACCCATCGCCGTCATCAATGTGAATAACGGTTCCACCTTGACGGGCGGCAACGGAAATATCCTCGAAACCGCGGACGGGTCGCACGCTACCCTGAACGTCAACGACAGCCGCCTGAACGGTAATGTCCAGGTTGATGCCAGCAGTACGGCCACCGTCAATCTGAACCAGAGTAGCCTCACGGGCGATATCGTTGCCGAGTCCGGCGGTACGGCCAATGTGCACCTGGACAACGGCTCTCTACTGACCGGTCGTCTTGAAAACACTCGCAGTGTAGCTGTCGGCAACGGGTCGCGGTGGACGATGGTCGACAACGGCAACGTCGAAAACCTCGTGATGAACGGCGGTGCCGTCCAGCTCGGCGAGGCTGCCGCGTTTTACACCCTTTCGGCCGCCAATCTGTCTGGCAGCGGCACCTTCAGGATGGATGTGGACTTCGGCGGGGCGCAAACCGATTTTATCGACATCACTGGCAGCGCGACGGGCAGCCACCAGTTGCTGGTCGGCAGTACTGGCAGCGATCCGACTACCGACACCAGTCTGCATGTGGTGCATGCTCAAGCGGGTGATGCCAGTTTCGCGCTGGTCGGCGGACGCGTGGACCTGGGCACCTGGTCTTATGACCTGATCAAGCAGGGCGACAACGACTGGTAGCTGGACGCTACTACCCGCACGATCGGTCCTGCACCGCAGACAGTTCTGGCCCTGTTCAACGCCGCACCTACCGTGTGGTACGGCGAGTTGAGCAGTCTGCGCACACGTATGGGTGAGCTGCGCGCCAATGGTGGGCGCTCAGGCGTCTGGATGAGGTCTTACGGCAATAAATTCAATGTGGCCAATGCATCCGGCTTCGGCTACAAACAGGTGCAGCACGGAACTGCTTTGGGAGCGGACGGCAGCATACCGACCTCTAACGGGCAGTGGCTGGCAGGCGTGATGGCTGGGCAAAGCACGTCCGACCTGGATCTGGGAGCCAATGGCAAGGTTGACAGTTATTACGTGGGCGCCTATAGCACCTGGCTGGACAGCCAGAGCGGCTATTATCTGGACGGCGTGATCAAGCTGAACCGCTTCAACAACAAGGCGCGAGTGAATCTCAGTGATGGTACGCGCACCAAGGGGGACTACAGCAATTCCGGCGTTGGTGCGTCCGTTGAGTTTGGGCGTCACATCAAACTGGACGGCAGCTATTACGTCGAGCCCTATACCCAACTGATCGGGGCATTCATCGAAGGCAAGGATTACGAGCTGGATAACGGTCTGCGTGCCGAGGGTGATTCGACCCGCTCGCTTTTGGGCAAGGTGGGTGTCACAACAGGGCGCAACTTCGATATGGGGCAGGGCCGGATCGTTCAGCCATACCTGCGCGTCGCGCTGGCACATGAGTTCGTCAAAAG
The DNA here is from genome assembly GCF_001642795.1 of Pseudomonas viridiflava. Classification (GTDB taxonomy): domain Bacteria; phylum Pseudomonadota; class Gammaproteobacteria; order Pseudomonadales; family Pseudomonadaceae; genus Aquipseudomonas; species Aquipseudomonas viridiflava. Next base: position 56,986 of record NZ_LKEH01000015.1, read on the forward strand.
CAATGAAGTGAAAGTGAACGACAACCGGTTCGACAATGACATTTCCGGTTCACGCGGTGAGCTGGGAGCTGGCGTCGCCGTTGCGTTTTCCGAGCGGCTGGAGGCGCACATGGACTTCGAATACAGCAATGGCAGCAGCATTGAGCAGCCTTGGGGTGCCAACGTCGGACTCAGGTACAACTGGTAATTCGCCAGAAATTTCTACCGCATCCAAAGGGAAGGCCAGCAGGTCTTCCCTTTTTTCGTATGTCTCATCGACGACCTGGCAGATCTGCCAGTGTTTACGCCACGGGTCAGCGTGTTAAATCTGGATCTTGAAGAATTGATGCCGATTTCATGACGCTATGAAACCGGATGGTGAGGGCGCACATGACCGACTCCACTCCAAAGCAAGAACTCGCGTTACCTGTTGTCGCCGATTTGATGGCTGACGATTCCCGATGGGACGAAACGGGTCTGCTGCCCGCCTGCTTGGCGACCTCGCCATTGCGGATCGAAGTGCCTGCCTGGGGATACACCCCCAAGCCCAATGAGCGTTTTTATCTCAACATATTCTGGGATGAAAAGCTGCTTGACAGACGAGAGCTGGATGGCGGGGTGCCTACCTTGCCTGCGAACGACCTGATCTTCGACATACCTGTTGCGCAATTGACCCAAGGGGCGCATGAGCTTCATTACGTGGTGGTCAATTCAGATGGCAACTCCAACGATTCGTTGAGACAGATCGTTACGGTGGATGTGATCGCCCCTGTACTGAACGCCGCCTCCGGCCAGCTGGAGTTCGACACTGCGACTATCACGGAACAGTATCTGAACGACCATGACAATAAAGTCATTGGCATTGTGCCTGTTTACAGTGGCGGCAAGGCAGGTGATGTGGTGACTTGGTACTGGAGTAAAAGTGCCTTCAATTTCACTGAGGCTGATGTGGTTTCAACCAGGATCCTCGAGCGAGAAGAAGTGGGCAAGCCGGTCGCGCTCGAGTTTGGTGGTGACATGATTCTGTCGCGCAAGGATGGAACGCGTTACGCGTTCTACAGACTCCGCGATCGGGCGGGCAATCTCAGCCCGTATTCCCGCCCCTTTGAACTTGAGGTCAAGGCCCAGCCTGCACCTCGCGTACTGCCTCCCCCGAGAGTCACACAAGCGACTGGCTCGGCAGCAACCAGCACGCTCAACCCGATACATGCCATCCACGGCGCCACGGTAACAATACCTGACGACGCTGTGATCCGTGCCGGAGAAACAGTCTCGGTGCAGTGGGCGGAGCCAGAGAGCGTGGGTTCCTATCTCACGTCAAAGGAGGATGCGAGGACGTTCACCATCCCGTCCACCTGCATCGCGCAGCACTTCGGAAAATCAATTCCGGTCTATTACGAGGTGCACGAAAGCGGTGTCGCGGATCCTCACGTTTCGAACACTCACACCTTGAAGGTGTTGACGATCAGCGGCTTTCCCGTGGTGCAGTGCGACAAGGTCTCGGGCGGGCGATTGAGTCTGGGCAGCATTGCAGATGGCGGAAGGGCCCTTTTTACGCTGGGTAGCTGGCCGTTCATGGACACCAGCCAATTCATCACCATTCAGGTTATCGGCCTGAGCGTCGGAGGACAGAACCTGACCATAGATGTCTTGAAAGAGTCTCCGGTCCCCCATGTCGCCGATACCATCGATGTCGGACACATCACCAAAACCGACCTGCAACGTTTCAAGACAGGTGGTCTGCTGGAAGTGCGCACGAAGGTGAGTTTCGATGAGAAAGCCAGCTGGATGCCATTCGGGTCGCTGAGGCCGACGCTGTCCAACTGATCCGGAAAGTCGGCTATCGAGCGCGCACCACTAGCGGTAGGTCATCGTGAAACTGAGCGCTCCTTTTGCCAGCCCCGGGCGAATTTCGCTTCTGGTATGGGTCTGGTAGAAACGGGCATTGAAATTGAGCGTGGTGCTGCCCGGCGTAATCGTGACCAGAGGCACTTCTGCCTGCAGCTCCATCGGCGTAACACCATCTGCCTTGAGGATCTGAATCCCCATGCCCTCTGCTCCCGAATCGCTCGTCAGGCTGAAAATGCCGTTGCTGGCCGGCCCAATAGGTGTTGAGCCATTGACGCCGTCCAACTGGATGTGTGCGGTGCTCACGAACGCGCCGCTGGCATCGGTCTCGCAATTGCTCAGGGCAATGCTGAAAGGAACCGGGGGGGTGGTAAAGCCTGGTCCTGTAAAGTCCGAGCTGTCCCATTCACCCAGTTGTACCGGATCTGCACTGACCGGGTTGCTGCCTACAGTGCACTGAGCCTGGATGATGGTGCCGACCAGTCCGTATCTCATGATCCTGCCCAGCGTCGTGACGCTGCCGGACCAGAGTTCGCCACCGTCCAGTTGATGCGGGCCAGGCGGGATCGGTCCGGTCTTCACCAGTGTGATCACATTAGTCAGGTACGTCATGCTGAGCGAAGTCAGCATGTGCTGGTGGTCGTTGATGCCGAGGTAGGGCACCGTCGGATTTCCCCCCACCGGCAAGAAGCAATTGGCGCAAGGGCCAAACGGGTTGGTGAACGGATAACCCAGTTTGATCCTGACACCGACGCCTGGAATATTGGTTTGCACTATTTTGCCGGTTACATCTTCACCATTGATCGGGTCGATTACGCCCGGAAAGATCGGTGCAGTTGCGACCGCGTTGAATTCGAGAAGCACCGTGCCGTTGTTGCCACAGGCTGCGTGCAGGTTGGCCAGATCAGTGCTTCGTGCGCTCATGTCCACCGTACCGATAACGCTGCCGATGCGTGCATCCCGGGGGATATACAGCGTGCCGATGTCGCGACGGAAGTCTTTGATTCCAGGGTTGGAAACCCAGTAACAATCGTTGTTGGGGTTTTGCTTTTGCGGTTGTGCCTGGACGCTGGCACCGTAGAGGACACCAAGGGCGATCAGGCCCCGTGTCAGGCGCTTCATTGGGTCGTTCATCAAGTATTCCTTGGCGGCGGGCGGTTTGACGGTGTCGGTTGCGTGGCGATCAGGTGCAGGTCAGCTCTTGCAAGCGATAGCCATCGGTCTGCGGCATGCTTGCTGGATCAATGTGCAGTTGGCATTGCGGCTCGCCTTGTTCGCCCCAGCGCACGTCAAGGGTCTGCGGTCGGGCGTCAGTGGCGATCAGGACCTGCCCACCCTGGCCGGCAATTCCCAGCGGCTTTCCGGTTGCATCGCTGATCCGGGCTCCGAATGGCAACGGCTGACCGCCGGCGGTCCGGGCGGTAATGATCAGTCGCGTGACCGTACGGGCAGCAAAGGTGGTCTTGATCACGGCCCCTCGTGTGGGAACCACTTGAGCGCTGCCGTTTTCGATTTCGACTTCCGGGCCGAGCTGATCGGTCTGCAGAGCAATCTGGTTGTACCTGTAGGGGCGCAGATAGGGGACCAACGCGTAGCCCTGATGGTTTGTTTCGACCCCTGTGGCGTTGAGAATGCCGACACCTGGCGTGCCAGGCACTTGCACCAGCGCAATGGTGTCGCCCAGATTGGGTCCCAGCTCGATGCCGTCGGCGTGGAGCAGAACGGCGCCATTGGCGTTGATCGATGTGCTGCGATAACCGGTACCTTGAGTGACGCCTGCACCAACGCTGCCGAAAGCGGCCTGGTAGCCTGCCGAAACCCCGACGCTGCGTTGGTGCCCGTCGTCACTGCTCAGGCTGGTTCGGTAGCTGAGGCGGTTATCGTCAAGGCTGCCACTCAGGCTCGCTCTTTGACTGTGACGGCTGCCGCTGCTTTGCGTATCGAACGTGACATTGCTGGAATGACCGATGTCCAGAGGCATTGACAGACTGAGACCGATTTGCCGATCGCTGTTGCGATTGCGCCCTTCGCTCAGCGATTGCGAGGCATACAGGTTATAGGTGATGCCGGCATATCGAGTGTTGAAGTTGAATTGATACTGGCGTTGCTCACTCCGGGTACCCCAGTAGTCCTGTTGTGACAGCGTCATGCCGAGGCTGCTGCGTGACCCGATCCGTTGATGAATGGACGCTTCCAGACGGCTGCGTCTGCTGCCGCTGAACGTGCTGCGCTGGTCGCGTTGGCGCACCGCTTCGTCGAAGTCCCGATACCCTTCGGTGGAGTAGCGATAACCCGCGAAACGCAGGCTTGTGTCGGTCGCGAATGCCTTGCCGTATTTGATCGCATAACTCATGCCTTGCACGCTGCTCTCATCAAGCCTGTCTGTTTCGGCACGCGAATGGGTGAGGTCGAAGGCCAGGGCACCCAGCTGTCCCATGTCCCTTGATATTCCGAGCGCTCCGGCGTGATAGATATCACTGGTCATCAGGCCACCATAAAGCGTCGAGTTCCAGCCGATACCCATGGCCAAAGTGCCTTGCCACAGCCAGGGCTGTTCGCTGTCCCGAGCGCCGTTGTAACGTCCGAGCGCAGCGCTGTACCTCCATACGCCTTCGCGCAGCAGATTGCTGATCGTGGCGTAGGGCTGGATAAAGCGCCGGACCTGCCCATCAGCCTCGGTCAGCACGACTTCCAGTTCGCCGCTGCCTGCAGTGGTCAGATCGTCAATCACATAAGGGCCCGCACTGACGTAGGTTGAATAGATCGGATAGCCGTTTTGAAGCACTTCCAGTTTGGCGCGGCTTTGTGCAACACCACGGATCACCGGTGCGTAGCCTTGAAGCGCATCCGGCAGCATTTCCTGATCGGTCCTGATGAGCGCCCCTTCTATCGGCACGCTTGCGAAGACGTCACCTGCGGTATAGGTCTCGCCCAGGGTCAGATTCGCATGAGTACCTGGCAGATCCCGCTGTGCATAGGCGTAGGCCCGTTTCCATTGGCGGCCTCCTTCTTCATCGTGGCGTATGCTTTGATTGCTGCGCAGTCGCCAGGCACCCAGATTGATCCCGCTATTGAGGTAGAGGTCAGCGCTGTTGCGGCTTCCGGTATGGGTTGCGGTGCTTTGCTGGGCTGACGCCTGATAGCTGAAAAACGCAGCGTTGATACCATGATCCCAGAGGGCTGGATCGACCTGGCCGATCATGTCGCGGCGCATGGCAACCTGCGGGACGGAGAGTGACAACTGGAGCCTGCCGCCGTCGAATTCGATTTGTGATCCCGGGACCAGCCGCAGCAGGTCGACGCACTGCTCTTGCAACAAGGCAGGTTCGGCAAGGCTTTCAACCCGAAGCCCCATCTGTTCCAGCATTGGGCTGGAGAAACAGGGCACAAGACCTTCGCCCGTCGGCCGTTGGATAAAACGGATCTGTCTCTGGCCGAAATAGCGCGTGTTCACGTAGATCTCTATCCAGTAGCTTCCCGGGACCAGATCCTGAGTGTCGGTGAGCGAATCGAGCGCCTGTACCCCGGCATCGCTGGAGTAACCGGGGCCCTGACGCAGGAAGCCTGACTGGAACTGGAGCGTAGCCGCAGCACTGGAACTCGGCTTCAGGATCAAGGCACCGCTTCCGCATACCAATAACAGGCGCATGAAACGCAGGCGCACCGGTATGAGCCCGGATTCGGGTAATAGCGTCATTTTCTATGTCCTGGAGGTGAATCCAAAAAAGGCCGACTCAGGGTGTCAGCGGGGCAGGGGCGGTCCGTGGTGTGCTGTAACCGCCGTAATCGTTGATTGCTGAAAACACTACTTCTACGCCTGGTGTCGCGTAGGTCTCCTCCAGCAGGTAACGTTGGGTCGAAAAGGGGGCGAGCATGGCGGCCTGCCTGAGCTTTTCAGTCTTGCCGCTGCCATTGACTTCCAGACGAATGAACGACACGTGAAAAGGCGTCGGATTGGCGGCAGTCAGGTAGGTTTTTCCCTCCAGACTGCTGATCGACCATTGCAGATCCTTGAGCCGGGAGATGGGGTTGTCCTTGAGCTGCGCAGGCCGATAGAACAGTTTCAGGCGTGTGCGCAGTGCGATGTTCAGTACGTTGCCTTGTGACGCGTCGGCCTGTGGGATTTCCTGGACGTTGAAGAAAAACAGCGATTCGCGATCATCGGGCAGATCATTGGGCAGGCCGTTTATCTGCACCTGCTGTTCCTTGCCGGGGTTGAGGCGAAACAGCGAAGGTGAGGGGGCAAACGGCACGAGTGAGGTGGCGTCGTCCGCCTGGGTGTTGACCCACGTCTGAACGGCGAAAGGTCGATTGCTCGGGTTGGAAATGATGACCGAAGTGCTGCGCTTGTCGCTGGCAAATACCACGCGAGTTGCATTGACGGTCAATGCCGCACGAGCTTCGTGCATGAAAGCGGTGAGCATGAGCAAAGCCACGCAAAGCGCACGTGCACGGCCTGGAAAAACCTGCTGACGGGTTACGCCGATCATTGGATTTACCTTGTGCATCCAGACCTCAGGAGGTCTGGATGCATTGACGATGTTTCAGGTGGATGGTGCGTGGACGACCATGTCGGAAGCCAGCGGGCAGATCAGTTGATTGCAACGACGAACTGCACGTCTGCCGAGGCCGTACCCGCAGTGACTGTGGCAGCGGTCGAGCGGTAGTAGGCATCGAATACCATGTCTGTGATGCCGTCCTTGATCAGCGGGTACTCGGCAGATTCCGCGCCGGGGGCGACAGCCGCGCCGGTGTGGTCCTTGATCACGATGGCCACGCCGGTCGCTCCATCCGAGGTAGGGGTAACACCAAAATAGCTGCCAGAGGTGTCAGCAGTACCGTTGAATGTCACCTTGGCGACGTCATCGACGCCGGTCAGACCGCAGCTGCCTTTATCGTCGATGCGCAGGGCAAATCGCTTGCCGCTGTATTCCTGGCCCACGCCGGTAAAACGGCTGGCGTCGACCGAACCCATTTTCACCAGATTGCCCACTGCGCCGTCGCCGGGATTGACGACTTCAATCGGGCAGGTACTGCTGGTGATCTTGCCTTCGAAGTTGATTGTGCCGGTATTGGCCGATGCCGACGCTGCATAAAGTGCGGCGGCCACGGTCAGGCCCAGTGCGGATACTGTTTTTTTCACGGTAAGAACCTTATGGCGAGGTGAAGTGTAGAAAGTTTTTTGCGTTATATGTATCTATTTATATCAAGCGGTATGGCGTTTTTATTGCGTGTCATGACGGGGCGGGATTCTAGTGCGGGAAATTTGATTGATAAAGGGGCGAGTCTTACTTGGTTGATGACTGTGTCTGTAAGAACTTTCCTGCTGGTTTTTTAAAGGGAAATAGATGGCATGTGACGGGTTTTTCTATTTCTTTTCGTATGTGGATATTTCTCGTTGAAAAACAAGGCAGCCTGGAAGTTGTAGGTCGTTGCAGTCATGAGGACTTAACTGCAGTTTTTGTAATGGTGGCAGGGCAACATCGATTATTAGAAGTTGTTTCAAGAGTAATCTGTAGTGAGGGTTTGAGCAGGCGGAAGTGCTCGCTCAGAGCACTCCGGCCATTCCACCTTTTATGTGATCATGCCCTCACTGGGTAGGCTTCATGTCACAGCAAGCCCGTAGCGTTGCGTCACATCAGTTGTATCCAATCATTCTGATCCCATAGTTCAGTTTGCCGTTCGCCGGGAACTGCTCTGCGATGACGAATGTCGGCTGGATATTCTGACCTGTGACTGCCATGGCTGGCACGTTGTTCAGTACCGGTTGAGCGGCTCGATTGGCGCTGGCTGCGGTCCGCGCACCGCTGACACCGGGGTTACTGCCTGACACTTTTATCGGCAGCGTGTGCAGCCTTGAAGCGCTCATGTCTACGTTAATCGCCATGAACTGAGGTTTAAGGGCAGCTCTTGGTAGAGTGATGACATCGCCGAGACCGCTTCTCAGGCCGTTCGAGGTTCTCGATGCAGCGCCAAGCGATCCCGCGTTCGACTCACTCGCTGCCATCGCTGCGACGCTTGACGATAAGCTGCTTCTAGCTGCCGTCTGCGCGGCTGCCGCAGGCGCAATAGCCGCTTTGACGGCACTTCTGACTGTGGAGGCGATTGCACCGCCGCCTAATGTGAGAGGTATGGTTGCCAGACCCGCGTACATGCCTGCATCGCGCCAGGTCTTGTTGTTGGTAGCAGCGCCATATACGCTGGCCGCAGTTGACGCAGCCTGCGCCACCGTGCCCAGAGCGAGTATCCCGGTGGCTATTGTCGAGGCTGATGCGGCACTCATCGAGATCCCCATTACCGAGACAGGAACCGTTACCGGCGCGGTTGCTCCAAAGCTGGCAACTGTCGCGTAGGCACCCGCTATGGTGAATACGACGCCCACACCCAGCATCACCCAGTCCACCACTCCAAAACCACCACCAGCGGAACTTCCCGGCACCACATTTTCATCCGGTCGACGCAACCGGCCACTCTGGTTGGCTGCGTCGTGTCCGGTGGGGTCACGCAGGGCAATGGGGTTGCCCAGGCAGTAGGCATAAGGATTGACCCCGGCCTCGCTGAATGGACTCATGAAGTCCGGACTGTGAAAACGCATCAGGGCCGGGTTGTACGCCCTGTAGCCGTTACCCAGCAGGTACCAGCCGGTGGATGGCTCACGCGATTCGCCGTTGAACCCATGAAGTGCGAGAAGCGGCTGGTCCGGCGGCTGCTCCCCGTAGGCGCTGTAGACCGCCGTTCTCAACGTGTCTTGCTGGTATTCACCGAGCACACTCCGGTTGGCGTCGGTGAGCAACAGCAGTGTTTTTTGCGGGTCTTCCGTCGTCTGCTGGCCCAGTGGTTGCTCGTCGAGATAAAGGTGCTGGGTGCGGTGACCGTCCTGGACATGGCTGCTTTCCTGATGCCCCTGATAGAAGTGCAGCGTTTCACTGGCGCTGCCGTGTCTGGACGTTACGAGGTGATCATGACCGTCATACGCATAGGCGCTGACTGGCTCGCCCTCGGAGCCATGAACACCCACGAGACGATTCTGGCTATCGTACTCAAGCTTCTGGCCTCGCTCGTCATTGAGTTGGTTGCCGTTCAGGTCGTAGGTGAACGACGGATTCGGTGTTGCCCTTGCAGGCATGTACACAATACCTGTCAGCTGGCAGGGGTTATCAGTGTCATACGAGAACATGGCGAGTTCGAGCTTGCCATCGGCAAATTCGGCTTTGCTCAGCGTGATGTTGTCCAGAGCATCGAAGCTGAACTGTTGTTTCGTGATCTCGCGACCCATGACATCTTTGGGGAGCGTGGCGCCTGAACAGCGATAATCGTCAAGACGTCCCCTGGCGTCGTACCTGAACTCTTCAAGCAGCAGACTGGTTCCGTCGTTCAGGTGAAGGTGTCGGCTCTTGAGCAGATTGTCCGCTTGCCATTCCTGACGAATGTAGCGCGCGGGCTGTTCGGGGAAACACTGCGTTCTGAGGGTTTCCCTCCCTTGATCATCGTATTCAAGTGCCGTGCTTAACACGGTCGATGCGTTGATGTCGGTCGTCAATATCAGCTGAACGCGGCCCAAGTCGTCGTAGCCGAACTCTGCAACAAGATTGCCCTGCTCCAGCGTTGCGATTCGACCGAGCGTGTCATAGTCATACTTTGTCTCGATAGATAGGGTCGTGCCGGGAATCTGCTCGCTACGTTTTATAGGGCGTCCCTTTGATGACGACTCGTGAAAGGTTGTCCAGTCGTTGCCCTGCTTATCGGTCCATGCCTCACGCTGCAGGCGGCCGAGCGCGTCATAGTGGTAGGTGCGTTTACCCTGTTCGTTCTCTGCAAGAAGCAGGCGGGCGCTCTTATCGTGGTATTCGAAGCGGGCCCTTTCATCCGGCGCAGTGCTGGTCAGGGCCTGATGCGTCAGTGTCGGGTTGTAAGTGAACTGTATCGTGTCGGTTTTGCCGGTTGTTCTTGCCTTGATCTGTGATCGGCCATCCTCGTAAGTGAAGGTCTCGATCCGGTTGCCAATCCGGGTCTGCGTCAGACGCTGCAGTCCGTCGAATACCTGCTCACCTGCCAGCGTCCGGGTCGTGCCGTCGGCGTGAATGACTTCAATTTTTTCCGGCAACTCGGCAGAGCTGTGTACGGCGTAACTGCGTTCGACCACGCTGGTGTCGGGCAACGTTGTCGTGATCATGCGCGACCATGCATCGTAGCGGTACAACGTTTCCTGCTGCAGTTGATCGATCTGCTTCGTACAGCGTCCCAGGCCATCGTATAAAAAGGTCTGAGTGCTGGCTGTCTCTCCATCGCCGTTCTGGCTGATGATGCGGTCCGGTTTGCCGAACAGGTTCAGCCAGGTTTCCTGGCGACCGGTAATGAGCGGTTCCGGCTCGGCGCTTTGAACCCAGCTGCGCAGAATCGGGCTGGCGGATTCTGCGCTGCCGACGGGATCGAACAACTGATGGGTCTGCACACCATCGCTGCCGATAACGCAGCGTTGTTGGTTCCAGTCGTCATACAGGTAACGGTTGGTGAGAACGAGCGGTTGATCATTGTCGCGATGGTCGTACACGGTCTCTGTGAGCATGTTGCTCCAGGCGTCGTAGCAGGCCGAATATATTTGCTTCGGGGCCTGGGGGGTATTGCTGTCGAGGTTGTCCCGAGCCTCGAAGATGATCCGGCCCATTCCGTCCACTCGGGTACAGGTCTTTACACCCAGTGCATCGGTCATGACCTGTTCGGCCTGATCTTCAGGTCCCGCGCACAAGGTGTACTGGTAAGAACGGCTGGCCTCGAAGAGCGGCATGCCTGGCGCAGTCGTTTCAAGAATCACTCTTCTCAGAACGTCGTACTTGTAGTGAATCTCCACACCATCGGCAAGGCTCATTTGCTCAAGTGCCGTCTGCAGTGACTGCTGGCGCAGGCTCGTCTTGGTGGCTTCATCGAAATCGTTGCTCAGGCACTGTTTAGTCTGCAAGGCTTGCAGGCCCGTCTGCTCACTCGTGATTTTTTCGTAATCGTAGGTGATAGAGGTCGATTTTTTATTCAAGGTTTGAGTCTGACGCCGGGTGCGCCCATGCGAAAATGGTTCCTCCAGAGCGTGAAAATACTCTTTGCGGGTCCGCTGCAGCTCCAGCTCATTACCGTTGCCGTCAGCGTCCAGGTGCACCATCGTCTCGGTGACCGGCACGATCCATTCAGGCATGTCACTGCCCTCCAGCGCAGGCAGTGCTGTATAGGTGTAACGCGTACTCAACGTCGGAGCGCCACCCTGACTGGACTTCGCGGGTGTAATGGTCTTTTCCTTCAACTGACTGACAAAACCTTCGGGGTTGGCGGGGCAGCGTTCGCTGCCGTCCGGGCTTCTCTCGCCTTGCGCTGGATACCATGTCAGGTGTTCGACGACTCCGTCCGCGCGTGCCTTGCTCTGCAGGTTGCCGTCAGGGTAGTAGGTGTGGGTGACTGTCTCCTTGCGTATCGCCGACTCACCCGACACGGTCCACTCTGTAGTGATATCACGGGGCATCTGGCAATCGATGGGTTGCTGTTCAAAAGGTTGGCCCGGTCTGATGTTGTAGTTCGTACGTAACGTCTGGGTATGGTTGTTCTGGGAGGTGACTTCCAGCGTCTGCAGATGAAACCGATTGAAGGTGCGCTGAACAGTGCGTGCGGGTTTGTCATCGATACACAGGCTTTCAGTGCAGACGTAGTCGTAGTCCTGAAGGGTTTTGAACAGGTTGTCCAGGCCGTCGTTTTCCCAGGCTATGGTAAGACCGGCACCCAGGAAGTTCTTGTCGCTGTAGGTGTATTCCACATCGACCGCAGATTGACCAAACCCCGGCTCAGTCCGGTGATGGGTAACTCTGGGCAGAGCGGTACGATGGGCACTGGCAGGAAATGTGTGCCCAGCGTCATGGTAGCTCAGGAATTCCCTTCCACCCGTCGGCGTGCGTACAGACACGATGCATAGCTGTTCGTGCCTGTAATCATGTTCGAACTCCCAGCTCGCCTCATTATCGGTAGGCAGAACAATGCGTTTCACGCGGTTATCGCTGTAACCGAGGATCAGCTTGTAATCGGTCAGTTGGCCATCCGTGCCTGAGTCAGGGTAGAGATCAATGCTCACCATGTTATCGCTGCGCGACACGGCAAGCAGTCTTTCACCGGCGTCATCCGTGATCTCTTTCAACCTGAACTGACTGTTGCCCGCAGGGGAATAACTGAGGTGCACGCTGTGCCCGGAGGGCGCAATGATCCGGGTGACGAGGGCAACCTGGGAGTCGCCGGCGCTGTGCACGGTCAGCAGTTCCGTGAGTCCGGATTTATGTGCCACACGAAAGTTTTTTTGGTCGACCCTATAGAAGTGAAACGTATCCAGTTTTTTCTCCGTCGCCAGCAGCTCGGTGCCGTTCGTGTTATCGATGCGGTACGTTTCACCGGTACTTAGAGACAGAATATGTCTACTGATATCGTAGTGCGAAAGTTCGAGGGTCCAGCCGTAGCCGTAGCCACTGTCCAGCATATTCAAGGGGCTGTAAGACAGCGTGGGTTTGATGTCCGGACCGCGCAAGTCATTGCATTTCAACTCGGGCAGATCGATCGATACGTTGTAAAGCCCGGTGCGCGGATCGACACCGCTTTTCAGGCTGCTCATGAAACTGAGCGCTTTGGAATGCACGGAACTGGTGGCTGCAGGCATGGAGGCGGACCTCTTTGATCGGGAAGAGACGAGTGCGCGGACGCCTGACAGTCTCTGATCCGTGCGCCTGGGCATTATTGAGCCTGCAGTGCTGAAGCCAGGCTCTTATTAACCCTAACAACCCTCCGCAGGCAGGCAACCTAGCAATTGTGCGAGTAGGCGGGGCAGTGGGCGCGGGGTAGAAATGCTCCACCCGCTGTCGTGAGCCTGATGCCCGCAGCGTTTCGTTCTTGAGTCGAGTACGAATGCGACAGGAGCCATCCGATATGACCCGCAATCTGCCTGCGCCAAAGGTGCCTGACCTGCAACAGCCTGGCAATTACATCGATCTGGCCAGGTTGGGCACCGCTGCCCTGACGACGTATGTCAGTTATCCGGGCATCGCTGACGGTGATTTTTTCTACCCTAACTGGCGAGGCTGCGGGGCTGCAGGAGAGGTTGTGGATTTCTTTGCAGATATGCAGCAGGTCATCAATCCAGGGCCCGAAGGCATGCTTCTGGAGATTGATAATGCATTGCTCAAGGCGCTGGATCAGGGCTGGGTGTTTTATTCCTATCGGCTCCTCGATCCCGCCCAGCCGAACGATCCGGGCGAAGAGTCCGCGCGGCTGTTTTTCTACGTCGGCGAGCGGTCGATGATGTTGCCTGCCCTGGCAGTCGCCCAGTGCAAGGAGTCTCATGACCTGCACCTCGATCCCGCGCTGCTGGAAAAGATCGATATCATTTCGATCGTGACGCCGCCTTATCGCGCCATGCTTGCGGGTGACAGGGTCACGCTCACGCTCGACCTTTACCTGGTTGAGGATTTTTGCCTGATCTCCCTCGTTCAGTCAAAAGAGGTGACCGAGGAGGATGTGGGGCAAACGTTGCTGTGGGTCATCGGTGTGACCGAGCTGTCGATGATCGAAGACGGTTTTTTTCTCATGCACTACAGCGTCGACTATGCGACACCCACGCAACCGACGGTGTCGCTCATTCAGAGGCTGTCTGTCGTCGCTCCTTCGCAACCTATGCTGCCCGCGTTGACGATTGAAGGATTCAGCGGTGGCTCGCTGGACCCCAACTCCTTTCCCGACGGCCTCACACTGGTCATCGAGCCCTATCCCGACATGCGTATCGACGACGGCGTGGTGCTGTACGCAAGCGGCGTGCAACAAGAGGCAGAGAGCCTGCGTACTGATCGTTCGAATCTCGACAGCGGCGTGCTGCAGTTCGATCTTCCGTATCAGTGGCTGCTGCAGAACAACGGCAAGGAAATCGAGCTTACATGGCAGTACGCGCGTGAAGGCCAGGCGGGCAGCGCCATTGCACACAAAGTAATGATCCGCAAACCCCTCGATCTACCGCCGCCGGAGATCGACGATGCCATTATCGACGGTGTGATCGAGAACGGCGTGGCGGGGCATATCTTTGCATCCAGCCTTGTCCGTGGAGCACGTGTCCGTATTCCGGACAGCGCCCTCATCGGTGTCGACGATACCGTGCGAATGCATTGGGACGGCTACGGCAATACGGGCAGCTTCATTGCCAGTCCTTTACCGGATGATCCCGGTTCATTCGATATTCCTGCCTCTGCCGTGCCTGCCAACATGGGGCGGCATGTCAGTGTCTATTACGAGGTCAAGCCTGTTTCGCAACCCTCGGGAATGTCGAAAATATTCGATCTGGAAGTCAGAGGGATCAAGGAAGGCTGGCCAGTGATCCAGATCAAGCGTCCACCTGCCACTGATGCGCGAATTCCATTGGGCAGCGTGCCTGCGAAGGGCGCCGGGCTTGATCTGGCCTCATGGGTCTATATGGCGCAGGGCCAGCGCGTACAGGTCAAGGCCACAGGCGTATTGCAGGCAGGAGGGGAAGAAAGAATCGACATTCGTACGGGGGCTGCCGAACCCGTTACCCCTACGGAGTATCAGGCGGGAGAGGTATCGGTAATCCTTCCCAAGGATTTTCTGGCGCGCCTGAAGAGAAACAGCGAGACCAACAGGGTTACGGTTGCCGTCAGCTTTGATGACGGGGCGACCTACGTGACCTTCCCCTTTATCGACTTCAGTGTGCTCGACTGATTCAACGCCTGACGCTTGGCTGGGAGAAAACCGCTATGGATGGCAATTCGCTGGAAGGTCTCGTGTCATGGATGCGCGACAGCAAAAACGACGTGATGCATCGCTGGGGATGCATTGCAGTACTGGCGCGCACGCAGCTCAATGAGGTGCTGGTGCAGAATCACATCGCCTGCCATACCGCTGATACAGGGTTTCGTATCGATGCAGCGGTTGACACGATTCCAGGCAAACAGAAAGACATCCTCAGCGGTTTTTTGCTGGATGCGCCCCAGTTATCGTTCGAGAGGGCTGAGCGCGATCATGCGAGCCTGAGCTGTTCGGTTGTAGCCGGTTCCTGGCTCTTGCTCGTTGCCGAGAATCGGAACTGGCATATCCGGAAAGTCACGGCGATCAACCCTTTGACTGCGCCCAGGGTACTGCTGAACGTGGACCTGACAACTGCGTCGGGAGACGTGGACGACGACGGTCGCATCCTGCTTGACCTCAGGAACAGTGATGACTTCAGGTTTATGGGAGCCGACACTGAAGAGCAGCAAAAAAGGATCGGGCAGATTTTTCAGGACTGGTTCAAAGGACAGCCGGATGACAAACGTATCCTGGAGCTGGGCAGTATAGGCGGCGAAGGCGGAGGGCTGATGACGCCGGATGGCTTTACGCTGCGTGCGCAGAAAAACCCGGCAGCGGAGCGGGATAATGATGGCGACGGCGCTGTTCTTGTGTGCATCAATATGGCGGGTCAGAACAGGGGAGACGACTTTCCGGCTGATTACCCCTATTTCATTCCTGACGACGTCGGGGAGCACTATTCGGCCACCGTACTTTTTGACCAGGCCACAACCCCCTTTGCCTTGTTCGCTGCTATCGAAAAAGCATTCGGCAGCCAGGCATTTTCGTTTGCCTACGATGCGCAGAGTTCACGCTGGGAAGCGAAGCTGACCTCCGGGGAATTGAGCGTGCCGCCCATGACGATCGAGGAAACCGATCCGGACACGGGTTATGTGGTGGTTTGCGTCATTGAAAAAATGAAGTTCCCTGCCACGGTCGAGCAGCCGCTCGTACTGGGCATCGAGGGCACCACCACTCATATCACCTGGTCTTCGGCAGCCTCAGCGACAATGCGTATGTCGGCAGAGGATCAGCCTGAGGAGGACAGCCTCACCTTTGGTGTGTCCCTAAGGCTCGACGCCACTTATGAACTGCAAGGCCTCATGTTCTCCAGAACGGCTTATACGCTCGATAAAACATACATTGCCCCCGCTGACCTTGATCTGGCTCGCCGGACGGGCTGGTTCTGGCGTTTTATCGAGCAGGTGATACTCGATCTCGTTCACTACGCATTGCTGGAAACAGTCAGCGAAAGCATCGATCCGATGTTTGAAACCACCTTTTCGGCCGGGACCGGTGCCGAAGCCTTCCTGAAGGACAACATCAAGGTGGGGGCTGACCAGTTCATCGAAAGCCAGAGCTTGCACATCCCCCGTGACGTTGTCATTTTTGGCCGCGTCAACCCGACCCTGACGACGTTCGTCATCAATCCTTTGCAGCCGATAATGGCGGCAGGAGGCAGTCAGCAGTTCAGCACCCAACCCGGTGTCTCAGGTGTGATCTGGTCACTGGAGGACCCGGCAGGTGGCAGTGCAGACCTGGGCAGCATCACTTCTGCAGGGCTGTACAAGGCACCTGGCGGTGAAACGTCAAGCCCCACTATCAATCGCATAAGGGTGGTCGCCACGCACAACGGGCACAGCAGCGCTGCGCTTGTCACTGTACTGGAACACAGATTGAACATCAGTCCCTTGATTCAGGTATGCAACGCCGGCGAAACCGTGGAACTGGCGGGCGGCGCACTGGACGATGCAGCACTGCAGTGGACGGTGCGCAACCCGGTGGCGGGGGAAAGCGGTACGCTGGAACCCGGTAAGGTGCCTGGCCACGATTGCAGCTATGTCGCGGCGGCAAGAGTGCCGGACAAGACGTATGTGATCGATGAACTGCAGGTCAGCAGCGCAGGTGAGACGCGTTCTGCCTGGGTGCTGGTCAGGCAGATAGTGTCACCGTTGACAGTCAGACCGTTCCCGGACGTCAACCTGTCCGCCGGTCAGATACGTGTGCGAGCCTTCTTCGGCAGCGACGAGGCCACGCCTGTCTCATGGCGTCTGCCGCTGGAAGGTCCGGGCTCTCTCGATGCAGAGGGCGTCTATACCGCACCTCAAGGTACCGATGACCGGTTTGTCCTGATATTTGCCTCGTATGACGATGCATTTCTTGGCGACATCGAAGGCCACATCATCCTGCCCCTTCCGCTGGAAGACTTCCGTGACGAGCTGGGGTTGCTGAGCGTGGGCATTGAAGAGGAAGGACTGGGTCAGAAATCGCTGCTCAATGATCCTTCCCTCGAGGGGCTCGTGCAATGGATGGCCAAACCCGACAGCAAAGTCATGTTGGGGTGGGGCGCTATCTGTGCCATGGCACGGGGCAAGATCAACGATCTGTTATTACAGGAATATACCGCCCGTTTCGACAGCGACACTTACCTGCCGCCCATAAGCGGTGAAGTGTCGATAGTGAAAGGGATGTGGAAGGAAAGCATTCACGATTTCATCCTCGATGCACCACGTCTGGCCTTTACCAATGATGACCTTGGTCGCTCACGCGCGACCTTGAAGTGTTCCATTTACAGCGGAACGCAGTTCAAGCTTTACAACAACGTCGATGTCTGGCAGGTCGAAAAGGCGGTGTACATCGACCCGCTGCAGGGGCCTGAGTTGACGCTTGACCTGCAACTCGATCAGGTTCCGGGTCTTGTCGAAAGTGACGGTCGGGTGCGACTGGACCTCAAGAACAGTGACAATTTCACGCTGTCGTTTGCAGACACCGAATATGAGCGAAAGCTGGGCGGTGATTTTTTCAGCGAGCTTTTCAACAATCTGCCTGACTCACAGCGGATCTGGACACTGGGTGTCATTCAGAAGAACAGCAACCCGTTGCTGGTGCCGGCGTCGTTCAAGCTGCGTACGCAGTCCGATCCCATGGCTGCGCGCGATGGGCGTGCGGCGAGCTCTGGTGACGGTGCTCTTCTGGTGTTAATAAGGATGGAGGGTAGCTCGGAGGGCGGAGATATTCCGGTCGAGTATGCGTATCTAATCCCGAATGATCAGGGCAAGGACTATTCAGCCACCGTCCTGCTCGAAGCTGAGCGAGCCATTGACGCCGCGCGCTTCGTTGAAACGGTGGCAGAGGCCGTCAAGGCTCGCTTCGAGGCCGCCGATTTTACCTATAAGCAAAACGCTGACGGAGTCGTGATCAATGCTACAGCAACCAGGGGTACGCTGAATTTTCCCACCTCCAGTCGAGATCTTCTCCCAAGCAGGGTCGACGGTGTATGGGTGACTCCCCACATTTACTGGAACGGTGCGCAGGTTGATCTTGCGCGATCGCAGCCGATGGTTCTGGAGCTGGTCGGACGTAACAGTGTTCTGCTGAAGTGGAAGGACAGCCTCACGATTGCCAATATGCTTGAGCTGAACGGCATACAGTTTCCGCTGATTGTGTTCACGGAAAAAATCTCGATCGACGTGACTGTCCAGTACAGTTTCAACGATGAAACCGGCGAATTGATCCTCAAGCCCGAGCTCAGGCTGGACGTGAGCAGTTCAGACCAGGATACCGGCATCGACCCCGGCGCCCCGACCCCTTCTCTCGCTCTTATGGCTTTGATTATGGCAGCAGGTATTGGTGCCTCGACCAGCAGCCGCGAGCTGTTCATCACAAGGATTACGGATATCCTGAAAAGCACGTTCAATGCGAGTGTGCAGGTCAGCGGGTTCATCCGTGAAAGCGTCCAGCTCAATTTCAATCGCGCCGTCACCAGCGATGTGTTGCGTGCACCTCGGGATTTCCTCTCGGTCGGTCGTGTGGCTGCGGTGGCAGAAGATTTTGTCGTGACGCCTCAGGAGCACCTGATGGCGGCTGACAGCTCCATGAAGTTCACGACTGATCCACCCGAGGTGGATGTGCAATGGAGTATCGAAAATCTGTACGGAGAGTCCGAAGATTTTGGTGCTATCAGTGGGGTGGGCAAGTATTACGCGCCGGAAGCCAGCTCGTTTGAAAAGTCGTTCACCCGGATCAGGGTCACCGCCACAAATCCGGCCACCGGGCATGCCAGCTCGGCGCTGGTTACCGTGCTGGCCAATGCGCTGACCCTCAATCCGCTTATTCAGGTCTGCGATGCCCTGGATAGCGTGGAATTGGCTGCCGGTGCCCTTGGCGGCGGTGATCTGGAATGGCGCATTGACAATTTTGTGGAAGGCGAAAGTGGAGAGCTGCAATTCAGCGAGCAACCAGGCAGTGATCACAACGGCAATCGCGCCTATCTCGCGGCACCGGCCGTGCGAGGTAAAACCTACGTACTGGATGAGGTTGTCGTGACAGGCGTCGACAGCTGCGTATCGGCCTGGGTGCTGGTGCAACAGAAGCTGCCAGGCCTGGTGATCAAACATGAAGAAGCGGGGCTCACCGCAGACAGCATCCATTTGTTGGCGTTCGCCAATGGCAAACCCTTGCTGCCCGATCAGGTCGTTAACTGGTCAATCGGGGCGCACGGGCCCGGGTCAATCAGCGAAGCCGGTACCTACCTCAGTGATCCGCAGTCCAGCGACCGATTTGTTCTGATTTTCGCAAGGTGGGAGCACCAGATCCAGGGGGCGTTCGAGGGGCATATCATTCTGCCGTTGCCTTTGCGCAAACTCTAAAGAGGGTCAAGGCTGCCTTCACGATTCGCAACGCATTCAGCAAAGCAGTTGACGGCATTTTGTAAACAAGATGCACACGGATATCACAGGAGGTGATGTCATGGCGGGTTATTCAATGGACAGTCTGTTGGTGTGGTTGAGGGACACGACCCGGTTGAGAGGTTGGGATAATGTGATAGCGCTGGATACTCGACAGGTCAGTGAGGGCCTGAAGGGCGTTTACCAGCTCAACCTTGAGAATGGCGTTACGCCAACCGTACCCGACGGAAGCGTCGTCATCCCCGACACCAACATCTCGCACTTTTTCTCGGGATTCGTATCAGGGCCGCCAGGCCTTTCACTCAGGCAGGCTTCGCTTGAACATGCACCACTGGCATGGCGAGTGTCGATGGTCGGTGGCCTGCATACTGTTCTGGCCCGAGAGTATGGTTACAACGAGGTACTGCGGATATCGGCCTACGAGCCGCTCAACAGTCCGGCGCTTGATATGGATCTGGCGCTGGCCAGCGAATCCAACACCCTTTCTGTGGATCTGGCGCTTGGCGAGGGTCCGGAGCTGACGATTGCCGGCACTAGGACTGAGCAGCGCGAGACGGGCAAATTTTTTCACAGTTGGTTGCAAAGCCTTTCCGAATCCGCGCGCGTGTTTCCGATCGTCGAATTCAGCGCCACGGACAATCCGTTGTTGAAAGTGCGCAGGATCGATGCAAGAGCCCAGCTCGAGAACGCTCAAGGTGTTTCTCGACAAACCGCAGAGGCGCAGGGCAAGGGAGCGTTGCTGCTGTTTGTCACGCTTGATTATGGCGTGGCGGGTGGGCTGCCGGATGACAGCTCGGATTTCCGTTATCTGATTCCCAATGACGCAGGCGCTGACTATTCGGCGGCGATGGTGTTTTCCTCTCACGCGCTCCACAGGGCCGCGCTTGGCCATGCCGTGATAGAAATGCTGAATAGCCCCGAATTCCTTTTCGAAATGCCTGACAAGGAACCGCTGAGATCGATGGTCGCCCGGTCGGGCACGTTCGACGTGGCGGGCGACAGTTACCAGAGCGCCGACTTTGTTTTCGAGTCTTCCGCATTCAGTGTGCAGGCCTCTGACACGCACCAGCCACTGACGGTTGATTTCGATTACGGCAACGCTGTTCACAGTTGGGGTTTTCCCTGCACGCTCAACTTTCGGTACAGGGCGCTGAACAGTAGCGAGTGGCAGCCGTATCAGGAGGCAACGTTCAACGTCACCCTCAAGCATGAGTTTCACCTGACGCCTGGCGAATTCGACAACGATGTGATCGAGGGCCATTTCTATTGCCCTTATCACCATGATGCGCAGGTCACCCCTGTGGCAGGTCATTTGGCAGACATTTCGCCCGCAGAACTGCAACAGATCAATGGCTTCGTTGCCTACACGGCCAAACATGGTCTGCTCAAGGGACTGGCCCCGCATTTTCGTGCCGATGGCAGTGAAACCTATCTGTCGGGTCTGAAACTGTGCGGCGGGCAGGGATTGCAAGCTCGGGCAAAGAGGCTGCCTCACGATCTGGCAGTGTTCGGCCGAATGGGGCCTGACTCCTCGACGCTAAGGATTGTCGCGCCCCAGGGCGTGGTTGTGGCTGGCTCGAGCCTGCAGTTGAGGACTGAGCCCGTCTGCGAAGGGTTGCGATGGTCTGTCACTATGCCTGATGGCAGTCATGGCGCCCCGGGGACGATCAGTGCCCAAGGCCTGTATCAGGCCCCTGACACCGAGGCGATGGGGCAGCGGTTTCATCAGGTGTTGATCAGCGCAGAGAACGCTGTCGGCAACGAGCGCGCTACAACGCTGATTGCCGTGCAGTCTCATGGCGTCAGCCTGAACCCGCTGATCGAAGTCTGCAATCACAGCGAGTCGGTAAGGCTGTCGGCCAGCAGTGTCAGTGGTGCAGATCTTGTCTGGAAGAAAAAGGACGCGGCCAGTGGAGGTAGCCTCGGGCCTGACGATAGTGATCCGGCAGGCGGCCAGATCTATACCGCCGGGCCCAGGGTGGCAGATAAAACCTACGTGCTGGATGAAGTGACGGTCAGCGATGGCAATGACACCCGTTCGGCCTGGATCCTTGTGAAGCAGATGCCGCCGTCGCTCGCGATCAGGCCTGTCGAGGATGCAACGCTTCCCGAAGGGCAAATTCGACTGGATGTCTTGAGCGGCGTCGATACAACGAGCTTGAAAAAGGGAGAACGCATTCCGGCAAAGACTTCCGACGAGGAAGGGCTCGTGTGGTCATTGCCTGCCGGTGGCCCCGGCTCTATTGATCAGAACGGTATCTACACCAGCGCTTCCAATGCCTGCGACAGTTTCGTCCTGATTTATGCCACTTGGGAAGACGATTTCCTCGGGGAGTTGGCAGGGCACATCATTCTGCCCCTGCCGCTCAAACAGGCTGCGGCCGTAGTCAAGGCGCTTTCGATCAAACCCGATGACCAGGCGCAGCCTTTTGTGCCCGGAGTGTGAATCATGTCAATTTCCCTCAGGTATCTGAAACACCGGTTGCAGACTTCCGACAACGGTTCGGTCACTCAAGGCTGGGGCGCTGTTCTGGCCATCAGCTTCTCCGAGCTCAACGAACAATTGCTCGTTCAGTATCTGGAGCGCCATGCGCGGTTGAGTTTTCTTCCATCGTTTTCCGGTGACATCAACTCGACAGACAAGACCATGAACATTCATCTGTCTCGCATCGAGTTGGGTGTACCGGTTCTGTCCATCTCAAGTGCGTCTGCGTACAAACAGTTCGTGCAGGTGACGATGGGGGTGGTGTCAGCTACTTGCCGAATATCGCGCTGCCCGCAAGGCAGCGCCACCACAGTGTCACAGGATGTACGCATCACTGAGGCCATGGGTTTCAGCCTGCAGGCAGTTGCTGAACTGCAGCTTGATGATGACCTTGGCGTGACACTGGATCTGGCAAAAGCATTCGACTTCACCTGCAACGTGGCAGGGGCTGACGAAGTCTCCAGTGCGCTTGTTGCCGAATTTATCGAGCAGAAGTTCAACAATCTGCGTCTGCATCAGAGTTCATTTTTTCTTGTGCAGAAGTTACCTCCACAGGTGCTTTCGGGCAGCAGGCTTTTCATTCAGCCAGCGCCTGGATCGCACGTGCGGGGGGCCAGAAACTTCGGTGCGGGTGCTCTGGTGGTATTCATGCGATTGAGGGGGCGTCCTGAGTCCGGACGTTTCCCGCCCACCAGTGATTTTCCATTCCTGATTCCTGACGCCCCCCGCGCGGACAAACGTACGGGGTTCGGGGTGACGCTGGCACTTTCGCGCGACGCACGAGGCATGACTGCCGAGGGGCTTGCGATGATCGTTGACAGCCTGCGCTTCGCTGGGCAGAGCAGGTTTGTCGAGGTGGAACGCGATGTGTCGAGCGATCTGGTGCTGTTCGGTACGCTCGCGTCGCCGCAGGCTGCTATCAGCCCATCGACGACCAGGCTGTATGCCGGGGAGCAGCGGCAGTTTGTGCTGCATGATGCTGACGGTACGGAATTGAACGTCGACAAGTGGGAGGTGCGGGGCCTG
This sequence comes from Pseudomonas viridiflava, assembly GCF_001642795.1. Lineage (GTDB taxonomy): Bacteria > Pseudomonadota > Gammaproteobacteria > Pseudomonadales > Pseudomonadaceae > Aquipseudomonas > Aquipseudomonas viridiflava. The sequence continues at coordinate 79,858 of NZ_LKEH01000015.1, forward strand.
GAAAGCCATACGCTTGAAAGCCAGGGCAAGATCAATCCACTTGGCGTTTACACGGCAGCCCGCGTGGACCTGCTGGGCCACGAATCCCTCCGTGTCGCGATCATCGCGACTTACGGTGGTGCCAGACCTCTCATCGCTTCGGCGCTGGTGACGGTCGTGTACGAGAAACTGGAACTCGGGCCACGCCTGGCGCTCGTCGCAGGTGGAACACGCCCTGAATCTGTGACACTGAAGGCATCCGATTCCGAAGGTGCCGTAACGCTCTGGGCGTTACCCAGCCCTGAGTACGGCGTACTGAGTGAGGTCGAAGGTGGTGCACTGTTCACCCCCGATGAGCGATCTGCAAACAAGGCACTGATCGCCCAGCAGATCGAGGCAGGGGGGGCGGACGGGAAAGTTGCCACGGTTTTGATAGCCAATGGGCAACCCATGTTGCGAATCGATCCCGTCTTTGTAGCGCGGGCGCGACAATCGACTCCCGTCAAGCTGACCGACGACGCCACGATGCTTCCGGGCTTTCAGCGCCGCTGGCACGTGATCAGTGGCGCTGGCAGCGTCAATGACCAGGGTGAGTTCAGCCCGCCTCTGGAGAATACCGGGTCGAACAGCGTGGTCAGATGTGAGATCGTCCGCGAGGGTATGGTGCTGGCCTGTGGCTATAGCGTTATCGAGGTGTCGGATCTGATCGATGAGCCGACGTGGAGTGAGCTGAGTGTTTTCAAGGTGGTGGTGCCAAGCGTATATAACGTTCATGCCGGAAAGTTGCTTCCGAACGGTCGCCAGCAACTCGCGTTCCGGGTCGAGACGCAAACCATGGACGTCAGCGGTGTGAATTATCCGTTGAGCCCGGCAGAAATGGCTTCGATGCGACTGGTCGATAAAGCTACCAGTCAGGAGATAGCATTCCTGCTTGATGGTCAGGAGGCTATCGCTGAAGCGGCCTCACTGCAAGAGCAGCAACTGTGGGCGACCCACAGTCTCGCCAATCGTTTCGATCTCGCTACCTGGACGATGGCCAGTGCGGATGTGCCGGATACGTTTGCCGCGGCCGAGTCGTCAGTTATTAGTTCGAGCACCGTCGTCCAGCCCTTTTATCTGCAAAGTCGTGCACCTGCAGGAGCGGTCACGGAGTTTTATGCCAGGTTTCAATCTGAAACAAATGCATGGTTTGAATCGATCCAGTTTGCCGACGAGTTCAACAGGATAACGATCGAGCCGTTAGCGCTTGTTGTATTTGACACGAAAGACTATTCGTTCGAACCGCATCGGGTCGAGGGCAATGATATTCCTCCTCCCACAGCGGAACCGCCCCCGCCCGCGGCGGACGGCGACGTCACTTCAGACCCTGCATTCAATTTCGTATTTAAGTCTGTTGATTTCTGGGCGTTGAAAGTGTTGGATCCGATGACGCGTCAATGGATAAAGTTTTACACCGTTGAGTTCCTGCCTTCGGTAAACGGGAGCGATGACATCAATTGCTCGGCACTGCTTTGGGAGAGCGAACAAGCGAACGAGTCGTTTGTCAGCTGGACAGGTTATATATTTCAGGCCATCCCGGATGGCTTGAACGTTGAAAAAATTTCATTCGATCCCGGTGTTTCGGACGTTATAGGCATCGGTGAAAGTCTGGATAAGGGCGGGGTGCTGCCTGGATTTGAAGTGGGTTCGCTGGTCATCAGCCTGCACCGCTCCTGGAGAATACCCTACCGTCCCTCAGGCGATGCGGTGCGCGATCGTTTGTACCGTCCGCTGGCGGTCATGTTGATTGATCAGAAAGGAAGCGTTCACCGAAGATACATCGACTTTAGACCCAGCGGTGTCGGAAGACGAAATCGTCTGATTCATAGTTTATATACCCCCTTTTAAACCTTAGGCGATTAAACGACAGGGAGTCAGAGTCATGAATATAAGGAATGGTTTTTTTGCGTGCCTGCTGGTGGCAGGCTTGACGAGTTTGCAAGGATTCGGCTCTGACAGGCAGCCGGTAGCGCTCGAAGGCGATACATCACGCTCCATAAATTTTGCAGAAAAATATGAAAATCAAAGACCTGAGGGCGATCAGTGCTCGGTCCCCATCAATTCGACTGTGGATTGGAGTTTCGCGGATGATAATCCCTGCAAGAATGATCAGATGAATTATTTTCAGCTGAATAATGTTCGTTCGGCCACGGGCATCGAATTGGAGTCGAGGCACTGTAACGATTCCGGTGGGTGGGTGTTTGCTTTAAAGACGTACGTTGATCCGGTGAGTACGGACTGGATTGACATCCAGGAACTGAAAGGCCAAGAGCCTGGTTATATCGTTCGGGAGGGCGTTTATCTCGAGTGGAAAAGACATCAAAACGACGATCAGATAAAAGGAAAGCTGTCCTGTGTCAGGGTGAGAACCTCTCGTTGACGGTGAGCGCATGGGTTTCGTTGCAAGGGAACGATGAGGCCTGTCTTCCCTTGCGAAAAAGAATGGGAGAATCACGCAATGACGCTTTCAACTTCCGTACATTCCAACGCTTTCAATTTCATGAGTTTCGTCCAAAGTGGCGTAGACCCACGTACCGGTCAGTACACCGTTTCCATTACATTGCCGGATATAAAAACCAATGGGCTTCGCGGTCCGGGTTTTCCATTGGCATTGAACTATAACCCGCTCAATACCCAAGACAGTGGTTTTGGCCTGGGCTGGAATCTGGGGTTGTCGCAATACACACCGGGTAGTCAGATACTTGCCTTGAGCACCGGCGAGACGTTCAAGGTGGATGACAGTAACGGCGATCAGTTACTGATGTCGGAAAAGAAGATCGACAGTTTCCACTTTCACGAACAGGTCGACTCGACGTACCGGGTCGTGCACAAGTCCGGACAGGTAGAGATACTTGAAGTTGTCGGGAGTCGCGAGAATCCCGTTGCGCTGCCCGTGCAACTGTTTGCCCCTGAAGGGCACAGTTTGAAACTGACCTACACGTCTTTCGACAATACCCATCAGTTGCTCAGCGAAGTCATCGATGATGCAGGCCACACCTTGCTGAGCATCTGTCGAGACGATCTGTCTGTCAGTCTCCGGATGAGTGCGGGGGAGGGGCCGGACGTCGAGTTTTTAATGAGACTGGGCGGTTCGGATCATCGTGTCCAGCGGATTGAACTTCCTACCGAGAATGCCGCATCCTGGCGTTTTGAATACGAGCTGTTTCGCGAACACCTCTGTGTCACATCACTCGACACACCTGCCGGAGGTCACGAAGACATTGCCTACCTGGACGCCGGCCATCAGTTTCCGGGGTCAGCGGGACGTCAGCCATTGCCGCGCGTGACCTGTCATCGCACCACGCCCGGTTTTGACCAGCCTGAAGTGGAGGTGCACTACACCTATCAGGACAGCGAAGGCCGTGAGCATAATTTCCTCGGTGCCGGCCTCGAGATTGATTGGGCGGACGACGGCCTCGACAATCTTTACAAATACGGGGGGGCGCAAGCGTATAACTATGTCACGACCGAAACCCTGTGCGTGGACGATCAGGACGCACGCACGATTGAGCGTGTGTTCAATCAGTTCCACCTGCTCACCCTGGAAACCACCCGCCAGAACAACAATGTCAAAGAGGTGCAGACCCTCTACTACGTTGATCCGGACAAACCCTTCGACCAGCAGCCCAACTATTGTCAGCTTCCCAGGGAGGTCAGGACAGTATGGCGGCAACTGGAAAGTGGGCGTGTGCCGCGCAGTGAAATCGTCAGCAGCCGCTATGACACGCATGGCAACCTGCTCAGTCAGACCGACGCAAACGGGGTGGTCGAAACCAGTGTGTGGTACGAGGCCGAAGGAGAGGATGGTTGCCCGTCCGATCCAGAAGGGTTTGTTCGTAACATCAAGAGCCGCACTGTCGAGCCTGCGGCTTCGGAGTACGGTCAGGCGCCGACGCTTGTTACACGCTACCGTTACACGTCGCTTGACCCGATAGCGGGCAGCGAGCTCGACAACTGGCTGGCTGTGCAGAGCGAAACGCAGGTGCAGATTGATACAGGGACCCTACACAAGCTGCAAGCGAGTCTGGACAAAATGGCTGCCGCTTTACTGTCAAAACAGGCCCCTCTCTTTCAACGCACTGCGCATAAGCTCATCGAGGCTGTCAGGAAGAAAGTCGCACAAAGCGAGCAGCCGCTGCAGAGCATTGTCTACGACTATATTGACGTGCCCACCGATGCATTTCGGCATGGGCGCATCGGGCGACAGATCGTGACACTGGACGGTCAGGACACCACAACCGATTTCGCCTACGACACGTTGCAAAGTCCCGTCTTTGGCGAAAGTGTGCAGCGTACGGTTCAGACGGTCACCGGCTTTGATGGCGAACAGAAAGTCACGACGTTTGAGCACTCTCTGCTCATGGGTGAGCCTTTACTCAATCGCGATGACAACGATGTGGAAATCCGCTATGCATACGACTCGCTCAGACGCGTTTTTTCGGAGACCGTTGCGCCCGATACGATGTACGAGGCCTCCCGGTTCTACAGCTATGTCCTTTGCGCCGATGACGGCGATCAGGCCGAGCAAGGGGTGTTTGACGTCAAGGGCGTGAAAACCATCAGTTACATGGACGGCTTGCACCGGGTGATCCGCGAGGAACGTGACGATGCTGATAACCCCAGCCCGTTCGGTACCCGTTCTACACGTCCGACCTATGCGGCCCGTTATGATCCATGGGGGCGGCTGTCGTGGGAGTGCGAGTACGACTGGCTTGATGCGCGTGCTCTGGCGTTGACCAGCAGATTCGAGTACGACGACTGGGGAGAACAACGCTGCGTGACGGGCCCGGACGGTGTCAGGAATTTTGAAGAAACCGACCCCATTGGTACCGATGAGTCCAAAGGACCTGTCCGGCGCAGCTGGAGCGAAGGAACCGACGAAAACGGTATCGTCGTAAAAACCGGTGTCACCGAAACCTGGCTCAATCTGTTTGAAAAACCCACCCTTGTCGTCCGGTTTGACCGTGACGGTAAAAAAGTCAGCCAGACGCAGACCCGCTACGATGGCCTGGGACGTACCGTGGAGGAGATCGTCGGCCTCGAGCCACCGTTCAGGGAAACGACGTTTTCCTATGATGCCTTCGGCCGGGCTGTCAGAACCACCTTGCCGGATAACGCCATCGTGCACCGTACCTTTGCGCGCCACAGCAGCGAAGACCTGCCTGTCTCCATCAGCGTCGAAGATGCCGGCAAGACATTGCCACTGGGCGAACAGGTGTTCGATGGCCTTGATCGCATCAGGAAAACCGTCACGGGTGGACGACAGCGCGTATTGAAGTATGAGCCGGGAATGTTGCAACCCCAGTCGGTCACCACGGCCAGCGGAAAAACTGTGGGGTATACCTACGAGCCTCGGCTGGGCTCCGATCCGTTGCAACGGACGCTGGAGGGCGTGACGTCTGATTACACCTATGATCCGAAAAATGCACGTCTGCTTCATTCCCAGGAGCAGGGCGAGCGTCTTGAGCGCAATTACTACAGCACCGGAGAGTTGAAAAGCGAGCAGCGGCTCTCCGATGGAAATCTTTACTCAATGCAGTATCGCTACAGTCGGCTTGGCCGACTGCTGGGCTATACCGATGTGCTCAAACAGGAGCAAACCTTCCTGTACGATGACTACGGACGTTTGAGCCACACCTCGCTGGGTACTACATCCACGGATTTCACCTACGATGCCCTGGGTCGCACGCGCAGCATCACGACGACTGACACCGGAAATCAGCAGCGTGTCGCGGTCGGTCTGGAGTACGACGATTTCGGTCGCGAGATTCTGCGCACTTTTGATCTTGCCGGCGTCATGCAGCGAATGGAACAGGAGTACGATCATGTTGATGACATGACCAGGCGTCTGCTGACTGAAGGAAACACCGTCATTCGGGACGAGGCTTACGGTTATGACCTACGTGGACGTCTGACACGATACGTCTGTGAAGGCACTCACTGTCCGGTGGACCCCTACGGCAAGATCGTCTCCAGACAACTGTTCAGTTTCGACGGTCTGGACAACCTGAGACTGGTCCAGACCAGCTTCGGTAACGAAAGCAATATTGCCAGCTATCATTACGAAAACCCCGACCCTGTCCAACTGAGCGCCGTCACGAATAAACACGCGGATTACCCGGCCAGAATCGATTTGACCTATGATCCGGACGGCAATCTGATTCGTGATGAATGCAACCGCACGCTTAGATACGACGCCCTTGGCCGTCTGCTCGAGGTCAGCAGTCCGGGCGTGACGATTGACAGGCCCCACGACCCTGCCGATCCCCAGGCGGTTGGAAGCTCTGAGGATATGCAAGTCAGGCGTTGAGGCGTTGCTTGTGGAAGGCCGGCCAAGAATGTTTTGTATCCTGGCCGGCTTTTTTATGAGGGCTTGAAAAGCATTCAAGCAGTTGCCTACCTGGAAAGTAACATGCCCTGATTGATGGCGATGACCAGCGCCGCTCTTATCGAGCTGACCCCGAATTTGCGACGAATATTGCTCAGGTGAAAGTTGATCGCCGCTTCGCTGCAATCCTGTATGCGCGAGGTTTCCCACGCAGTCTTGCCGAGCATGGCCCAGTGCAGGGCCTCCTGTTCCTTGGGGGTCAAGCGTACGGGCGCTTCATGGGCGCGATAATAGCGTTCTACAGTGTTCATGGCCGGTTCCTCATCCTTGAAAACCAGCCATTAACTTAGCGCGTCAATGAGCACTTGAAACCTGACAGAAATGTCATTTATTCAGTCCCGGTTCGCCAACCGACCTGATGTTCTTTGCGCGAGCGTTTTTTAGCGCCAAATCCCGAATTTTACGGTTTCTTTATGCGGGTTCTGCCGCCTCGCCCTCGTTCCTTTACGCCCCAGGTCACGACAATGCCATTACGCGGCCATCGCCGTATTCGATGTGGCCTGATCATGGGGAAATTGCAATGAGCGTTATGGATGGTATCTCTCTGTTGATGGGAGTCGGGCTGTTCATCTATCTGTTGGTGGCGCTGTTGCGCGCCGACCAGAACTAGGAGCGGCCATGCACAGTTATGACTATCTGTTGATCCTGGCCTTTCTCGTGCTGCTGCTGTTGCCGGCACCCTGGCTTGGGCGTTTTTACTACCGAGTGATGGAGGGCGAGCGCACCTGGCTGACGCCTGTGCTGGGACCCGTTGAGCGGGCCTGCTACCGGATATCCGGCGTCGATCCACGAGTGGAACAGTCCTGGAAACAGTATGCCTGGGCCTTGCTGGCCTTCAATCTGGCGGGCTTTGTCCTGTTGTTTGCGATCCTGTTGTTGCAGGGCGTGCTGCCGCTCAACCCGCAGCAGTTGCCCGGCATGGAGTGGTCACTGGCGTTCAACACCACGATGAGTTTTATTACCAACACCAACTGGCAGGCCTACAGCGGCGAAGCGTCGCTCAGCTACCTGAGCCAGATGGTCGGCCTGACCGTGCAGAATTTCGTCAGCGCCGCCACCGGCCTCGCCGTGCTGGTCGCGTTGTGCCGAGGCATCAGCCGTCGTTCATCCAACAGTCTGGGTAACTTCTGGGCCGACATGACCCGCGCCACACTGTACGGTCTTCTGCCGATCAGCATCGTGCTGGCCGTGTTTCTGGTCTGGCAGGGCGTGCCGCAGAGCTTCGCTCATTACATCGACGCGCTGACCCTGCAAGGCACTGATCAAAGCCTGCCGATGGGTCCGGCTGCGAGCCAGATTGCAATCAAACAACTGGGCACCAACGGCGGCGGCTTTTTCGGCGTCAACTCGGCGCACCCGTTCGAGAACCCGACGGCCTGGAGCAACCTGTTCGAGCTGGTCTCGATCCTGCTGATCCCGGCGGCGCTGGTGTTCACCTTCGGGCATTACGTCAAGGACATGCGCCAGAGCCGCGCGATTCTCGGTTGCATGCTGGCGTTGCTGCTGATTGGCGGCGCGGTGTCACTGTGGGCCGAGTACCAGCCCAACCCGATGCTGAATCTGGCGGGTGTCGAACAGACCGCACCGCTGGAAGGCAAGGAAACCCGCTTCGGCACCACCGGCACCGTGCTCTGGTCGGTGGCCACGACCGCAGCTTCCAACGGTTCGGTCAATGGCATGCATGACAGCCTCAACCCGCTGACGGGCATGGTGGCGCTGGTCAACATGATGGTCGGCGAAGTGATCTTCGGCGGTGTCGGGGTCGGCCTCAACGGCATGCTGCTGAACGTGCTGATTGCGGTGTTTCTGGCAGGTTTGATGATCGGTCGTACGCCGGAATACCTGGGCAAGAAACTCCAGGCTCAGGAAGTGCGGCTGCTGGTCGCGACGCTGCTGGTAATGCCGGTCGGCGTGCTGGTACTGGGCGCCATCGCCGCCAGCCTGCCCGGTCCTGCGGGTGCGATCAGTAACCCCGGTCCGCATGGCTTCAGCCAGTTGCTTTACGCCTACACCTCGGCCACAGCCAACAACGGCTCGGCGTTCGGCGGTTTCAGTGCCAACACCGTTTTCCATAACCTGATGCTCAGTCTGGCGATCTTCATCGGCCGTTTCGGCTACATCCTGCCGGTCCTCGCCCTGGCGGGCAGTCTGGCGATGAAAAAGAGCATACCGCAGGGGCAGGACAGCTTCCCGACTCATGGCCTGCTGTTCGTGACATTGCTGACGGTGACCATTCTGCTGGTCGGCGGGCTGACCTTTTTGCCGACGCTGGCACTGGGTCCGATTGCCGAACACTTGAGCCTGGGTTTCTGAGGAACCGACCATGAATATGCCTATTTCTTCTGCCAAACAGGCCGAATCCCAAACCGCTCAGACTTCTGCCAAAACCGGCATGTCGGCCTTGTGGCGTCCGGCACTGGTGCAAGCTTTCGTCAAGCTGGACCCGCGTTTGCTCAAGCGTTCGCCGGTGATGCTGGTGGTTGAGCTGACCGCCATCCTGACCACCGTGCTGTGCTTCATTCCCGACCCGCAGGTGTCGACATCGGTCGCGTTGCAGATTGCGCTGTGGTTGTGGTTCACCGTGCTGTTCGCCAACTTCGCCGAAGCGCTGGCCGAAGGTCGTGGCAAGGCGCGGGCCGACAGTCTCAAGGCGGGCAGCGAAGGCCTGAAGGCTCGCATCCGTGACGAGAACGGCAGCCTGCGCACTATCAACGCCAGCGAACTGCGCAAGGGCGATGTGGTGCGCGTCGAAGCCGGGGAGATGATTCCCGGCGACGGCGAAGTGATCGAAGGGATTGCAGCCGTCAACGAGGCGGCGATCACGGGCGAATCGGCCCCCGTGATCCGCGAGTCCGGCGGTGATCGCTCGGCCGTTACCGGCAACACGCGGTTGGTCTCCGACTGGCTGCTGGTGCGCATTAGCGCCAACCCGGGCGAATCGACCCTGGACCGCATGATCGCGCTGGTGGAAGGTGCCAAGCGTCAGAAGACGCCCAACGAAGTGGCGCTGGATATCCTGCTGATCGGCCTGACGCTGATCTTCCTGCTGGTGGTGATCACCCTGCAGCCGTTCGCCCACTTTGCCGGTGGCAGCCTGCCGCTGGTGTTTCTGGTGGCACTGCTGGTGACGCTGATTCCAACTACGATTGGAGGCCTGCTGTCGGCCATCGGTATCGCCGGTATGGACCGACTGGTGCGCCTCAACGTGATCGCCAAGTCCGGTCGCGCCGTGGAAGCGGCAGGTGACGTGCACGTATTGCTGCTCGACAAGACGGGCACCATCACCTTCGGCAACCGTCGTTGCGCTGCTGTTTACGCAGCACCCGGCGTCACACCGAAAGAGCTGGGCGAGGGCGCCTTGCTCGCTTCGCTTGCCGACGACACCGCCGAAGGTAAATCCATCGTCGAATTCCTGCGCAACTTGCACCCGATGAACGAGCCGACGCTGAGCTCGGTGACCGCCGTGCCGTTCAGTGCTGACACGCGACTGTCCGGTGTGGACTACCAGGGCCATGTGTATCGCAAGGGTGCCGTGGATTCGCTGCTGGCGTTCATCAACCTGCAGCGCAGCGACCTGCCTGCACCGCTGGCACGTGAAGTCGACAAGATCGCCAAGACCGGTGGTACGCCGCTGCTGGTCTGCGCCAATGGTCGCCTGCTGGGCGCGATTCACCTCAAGGACGTGGTGAAGCCGGGCATCCGCGAACGTTTCGAAGAGCTGCGCAAGCTGGGCATCCGCACCGTGATGGTGACCGGCGACAACCCGCTGACCGCCGCAGCAATTGCAGCAGAAGCGGGCGTCGATGACGTGCTGGCCGAAGCCACTCCGGAGAAGAAACTGGAACGGATTCGTCAGGAACAGGGTGAGGGTCGTCTGGTCGCCATGTGCGGCGACGGCGCCAACGACGCTCCGGCACTGGCGCAGGCCGACGTCGGCATGGCCATGAACGACGGTACTCAGGCGGCTCGTGAAGCGGCCAACATGGTCGATCTGGACAGCGACCCTACCAAGCTGCTGGACGTGGTGCACATCGGCAAGCAGTTGCTGGTGACCCGCGGCGCGCTGACCACGTTCTCCATCGCCAACGACGTGGCCAAGTACTTTGCGGTGCTGCCCGCGCTGTTCGCTGCGATCTACCCGCAACTGGGCGTGCTCAACGTCATGCGACTGGCCAGCCCGCAGAGCGCGATCCTGTCGGCGATCATCTTCAACGCGTTGATCATCGTGGTGCTGATTCCGCTGGCGTTGCGTGGCGTGCGGGTTCAGGCGGCGAGCGCTGCGCACTTGCTGCGTCGCAACCTGCTGATCTACGGCGTGGGCGGCATCTTCGTGCCGTTCGTGGGGATCAAGCTGATCGACATGCTGCTGGTCGCGTTTGGCCTGGTTTGAGTGGATGACTGAGCTGCACGCCGGTCGGTGTGCAGCTTCACCTGATTGAGGATGTGGAAATGTCGAATGTAGTGCGTCCGGCCCTGAGCCTGATTGTGTTGATGAGTCTGATTACAGGCGTGGCCTATCCGCTGGTGGTGACCGGTGTGGCGCAAGTGGCGTTCCCGGCGCAAGCCAATGGCAGCCTGCTGTATGACAACGAGGGCAAGGTGCGCGGTTCGGAACTGATCGCCCAGTCTTTCACCGGCGATGAGTGGTTCCAGCCGCGTCCTTCGGCCGGTGCTTTCGCAACGGTTGCCAGCGGTGCCAGCAACTTTGCACCGAGCAACCCGGCGCTGGCGACCCGTGTTACCGAAGACGCCGCAAAACTGGCTGTTCCCGGTCAGGGACCTGTGCCGCTGGCCTTGCTGACTACGTCCGGCAGCGGGCTTGATCCTCACCTGTCGCCTGAAGCGGCGGACTGGCAGGCCGCACGCGTGGCTGCTGCGCGGAAATTGCCGCTGGACAGGGTTCAGGCGCTGATCGAAGCCAACACCCGTCGTCCATTGATCGGACCGCCAGTGGTCAACGTATTGACCTTGAATATGAGCCTGAATCAGATAACGTCTGCACAACGCAACGCGCAGCTGTAACATTCGCTGACAAAGCGCTGTTTCGCAACACCGCACGTAGTGTGGGAGGCGCCTCCACGTCTTCGACGTAGCGCTGTCGCGCAGCAAGCACCGGACCGTGGGAGGCGGCTTGCCGGCGATGAACAATGACGCGATTTTCCTGAAATACCGCGTTGACTGCATCGCCGGCAAACCGCCCCCCACAAAAACGCGTTCCTTCAGTGGCTTACAGCTTGTTTGATAAGAGCCGCCTCCCACAGTCCGGTGTTCGATGCGAGACAACGCTGTTTCAGAAAAATGCGTTCTTCCAGCTGCCATGATGTTCAACGGCGCCCAGGCCATACCGAAAGAGAGTGATACCCAACGTGAGTGATTCCGGTCGAGCAGACGCATTACTGGCTCAATTGCCCCGCGACGGCCGAGGGCGGCTGAAGGTTTTTCTGGGCGCAGCGCCGGGCGTGGGCAAGACCTACGCCATGCTGCAGGCCGCTCACAAACAGCTGCGTCAGGGCGTGAACGTCATGGCAGGCGTCGTGGAGACCCACGGGCGTGCGGAAACCGAAGCCCTGCTCAACGGCCTGCCGCAGCAGCCGCTGTTGCGCAGCGAATACCGCGGCATGACGCTGGAAGAAATGGACCTGGACGCCTTGCTCAAGGCCGCGCCGAGTCTGGTACTGGTCGATGAACTGGCGCACAGCAATGCGCCCGGCAGTCGTCACGCCAAGCGCTGGCAGGATATTCAGGAGTTGCTGGCTGCGGGCATCGACGTTTACACCACGGTCAACGTTCAGCACTTGGAAAGCCTCAACGATCAAGTGCGCGGCATCACCGGCGTGCAGGTCCGCGAAACGCTGCCCGACTGGGTGTTGCAGGAAGCCTTCGATCTTATCCTGATCGACCTGCCGCCCCGCGAACTGCTGGAGCGGTTGCGTGAGGGCAAGGTCTACGTACCGGAGCAGGCACGCGCTGCCATCGACGCCTTCTTCACCCCGACCAACCTGAGTGCTCTGCGCGAACTGGCCATGCAGACCGCGGCTACCCAGGTCGACAACGATCTGGCCCAGGGTTATCGGCAACTGGGGCAGGCCGCTCCGGCAGTGCGCGGTCGTTTGCTGGTGGGTATCGACGGCGATGCGCAGGCCGAGCGCCTTGTGCGTCATGCCAGCCGGGTCGCCCAGCGCCGTCACCTGCCGTGGAGCGCCGTGCATGTAGACGATGGGCAGACGCTGGACGAACAGTCCCGGGCGCGTCTGCAAGGTGCTCAGCAATTGGCCGAGCGGCTGGGCGGCGAAGTGGTGTCCCTGCGCGCCGGAGAGGTGGCCAGAACCCTGATTCAGCATGCGGTGGAGCGTCGTGCCAACGTGGTGCTGGTCGGCCAGTCGCATCGACACTGGCACCGGCGTATTTTCGGAGGCGGGGTGGCCGCAAGGCTGCTGCGCGAAGGGCACGGGCTGGAAGTCTGTGTGCTCGACGACAGCGAGCAGCAGCCCGACCAGCCGCCCCGCGCCCGGCCGCTTCGCGATGTGGTGTGGTTCGACTACGGGCTGGCGCTGATCGCAACGGTGCTGGCCAGTCTGGTGGCGTGGGGCGTTTCGGGCGTGCTGGCGTTACCCAACATCTCTCTGATCTTTCTCGCGGCCGTGCTGCTGGTGGCGGTTCGCAGCAGCATGGGGCCGGCACTGGCCTGTGCCGGACTGTCGTTTCTGGCCTACGACTTTCTGTTCATTCCGCCCAGTTTCTCGCTGAGCATCCAGCGCGACGAAGACGTACTGACCCTGATGTTTTTCCTGCTGATGTCGGCGCTCACCGGCAAGCTGGCGGCACGTCAGCGTCGGCAGTTGCAGGCATTGCGCGATACGCAGGAACAGACCAGCGAGTTGCTGGACCTGTCACGCAAGATGACCGCCGCCGCCGACAGCAAGGCGGTGTTTCATGCCGCTGAACAGCATTTCAGTGGCTGGAAGGAATTGAAGCTTTGTCTGCTGGATCGCGACAAGCAGGGCGGCTGGACCGTCGAGAGCGGCGGACCGCTGACCTTTACCGAGGCCGAGCGCGCTGCAGCCGACTGGGCCTGGCAGCATGAGCAGCCTGCGGGCAGCGGCACCGGCACCTTGCCGTCGGGGCAATGGTGGTGGTGGCCGATCACCGCCGAAGAGGGGCCGTTGGCGCTGCTCGGCGTCACGGCACGCAAGGGTCAGTCGTTCACGGCGCAGCACCGGCGCCTGCTGGCGGCGCTGACCCAACCCCTGGCTCAAGCCCTCGCACGTGCCCAATTGGCCGAAGAGCTGGAAGCGGCTCGCCTGCACGGTGAAACCGAACAATTGCGCAGCGCCTTGCTGGCGTCCGTCTCCCATGACCTGCGCACGCCACTGACGTCCATGCGCGGCAGCATCGACAGCCTGCTGGCGCTGGGCGAGGCCATTCCACTGGAGGATCGTCGTGAACTGCTTGAGGGCACGCGCGACGAAGCCGAACGTCTGGATCGCTATATCCAGAACCTGCTGGACATGACCCGGCTCGGTCACGGCGCCTTGAAACTGGCCCGTGACTGGGTCTCGCCCGCTGACATCGTCGGCAGTGCGCTCAACCGGTTGCGTGCCGTGATGACGCCGTTGCAGGTCAGTACCCAGGTCGCCGAAGCGTTGCCGCTGCTGTACGTGCATGCTGCGCTGATCGAGCAGGCGCTGGTCAACGTACTGGAAAACGCTGCACGATTTTCGCCGCCGGAAGGACGCCTGCAAGTGGCGGCGGGCGTTATCGACAGCGAACTGTTTTTCTCGGTCAGCGATGAAGGGCCGGGTATTCCCGAAGAGGAGCGCGCGAAGATTTTCGACATGTTCTACACCGCCGCACGCGGCGACCGGGGCGGGCAGGGCACGGGGTTGGGGCTTGCGATCTGTCAGGGCATGGTCGGTGCGCATGGCGGCCGTTTGAGCGTCGGTGAAGGCATTGACGGTCTGGGGACGCGCATCACCCTGTTCCTGCCGTTGCAGGCTCAGCCCGACGCCGAAACGGAGGAACCGGCTTGAGTCGATCCTGGGTTACGCTTGTGTTCACTTCCCGCATTGAAACGGCAGCGCACCGATGAGTCAGACGGCAACCATACTGGTGATCGACGACGAGCCGCAGATCCGCAAATTCCTGCGCATCAGCCTCGTGTCGCAGGGCTATAAAGTGCTCGAAGCTGCCACTGGCGCGGAGGGACTGACTCAGGCGGCGCTGAACAAACCTGATCTGCTGGTGCTCGATCTGGGGCTGCCGGACATGGACGGCCAGCAGGTGCTGAGCGAGTTTCGCGAATGGTCGGCAGTGCCGGTCCTGGTGCTGTCGGTGCGCGCCAGCGAAGCGCAAAAGGTGCAGGCGCTGGACGCAGGCGCCAACGATTACGTGACCAAGCCGTTCGGCATTCAGGAGTTTCTGGCCAGGGTCAGGTCGTTGTTGCGTCAGTCCTCCGGCACTGAAAAAACCGAAGCTGCACTGACCTTCGGTCCGCTGACTGTGGACCTGGCATATCGCCGAGTGCTGCTGGACGGCAACGAAGTCGCACTGACCCGCAAGGAATACGCAGTGCTCGCGCAACTGGCGCGCCACCCAGGACGCGTCATCACCCAGCAGCAACTGCTCAAGGACATCTGGGGGCCGACCCATACCGAAGACAGCCACTACCTGCGCATTGTGGTGGGGCACCTGCGTCAGAAACTGGATGACGACCCGACCGCGCCGAGGTTCATCCTGACCGAGGCGGGCGTGGGGTACCGGTTGCTGGCCAGGGATTGAGCGCAGTGCCCGCAAACGTGCCGCTCTGCGCCACATCACGGCCGGACGCGGAGCGTCCTGAGAGGCGTTACCACGCTGGAGCGTGGTAACGATCAGAGGTCTCAAGCACACCAATCACGCCCACTCCAGCGCTCATCGTTTTACACAAGTCACCTGGCTATCCAGAGAGGCAGCAGCACTGATGCGCTTTTCTAACGCGATGGTAAGAACACCGCAGAACGCGACGTGGGTGAAGGCTGAGTCCTGGCGCTGATTCGGGGGGCAATCGGCATGGATG
>NZ_LKEH01000016.1 GCF_001642795.1 Pseudomonas viridiflava
TCAACTTTACGATGAACCAGTTTGATGCGCGACAGCGCTACGTCGAAGACGTGGTGGCGCCTCCCACAGGGTATGCATTCAGTCAGACACTTTCGTCTTGGCCCCCCGTTTTGCGCGTCTTCCGGACTTGTGTATAAGTACGAGCACTGAACATGGGCACGATCAGTCTTCCAAACGCGTTCTGGCTGCAACATCCAGTAACGCCTCCAGCGCCTCTTCGATTGAGATAGCAAATGGGATTCACTACCATTTCGCCTCATTTGCGAACGCGAGATACCTTCATGCAGGCAAGCAAGCGTCTTCTGGCTGCTCTGACACTGACTCTGCTGGGCGGCACCGCTCAGGCAGCCGACGAAGTGGTGGTGTATTCCTCCCGCATCGACGAGCTGATCAAGCCGGTGTTCGATGCCTACACCGCCAAGACCGGCGTGAAGATCAAATTCATCACCGACAAGGAAGCGCCGCTCATGCAGCGCATCAAGGCCGAGGGTGAGAACGCGACCGCCGACCTGCTGCTGACCGTCGACGCAGGCAACCTCTGGCAGGCCGAGCAGATGGGTATCCTCCAGCCGTTCACCTCGCCGGTCATCGAAGCCAACATTCCACCGCAATATCGTTCGTCCACCCATGGATGGACGGGCTTGAGTCTGCGGGCGCGGACCATTGCCTACTCGACGGACCGTGTGAAGCCCGCTGAACTGACGACCTACGAAGCGCTTGCCGACAAGAACTGGGAAGGCCGCCTGTGCCTGCGCACGGCCAAGAAGGTCTACAACCAGTCGCTGACCGCCACGCTGATCGAGACCCACGGTGCCGAAGCGTCCGAGAAAATTCTCAAGGGCTGGGTCAACAACCTTTCCACCGATGTGTTCTCCGACGACATCGCCGTGCTGGAGGCAATCAACGCCGGGCAGTGCGACGTGGGTATCGTCAACACCTACTACTACGGCCGTCTGCATAAGCAGAACCCGGATCTGGCAGTGAAGCTGTTCTGGCCGAACCAGGCCGACCGTGGCGTGCACGTCAACCTGTCGGGTATTGGTCTGACCAAATACGCGCCACACCCGGACGCCGCCAAGGCGCTGGTTGAATGGATGACCGGCCCTGAGGCGCAGAAGATCTTCTCCAGCGTGAACCAGGAATTCCCGGCCAACCCTAAGGTGGCGCCTTCCGATGAAGTGGCGAGCTGGGGCGAGTTCAAGGCCGATACCATTCCTGTCGAGGTGGCGGGCAAGCGTCAGGCAGAAGCCATTCGCATGATGGATCGCGCGGGCTGGAATTGATTTAATACGCGACCTCTGCTCGTTCCCACGCTCCGCGTGGTAACGCCGCTCAGGACGCTCTGCGTCCGCTCTCGAATGTGACGCGGAGCGTCACGGGCTGCATGCCCACGCGGAGCGTAGGCACGATCATTCCTTTACCGACTTCGAGAACCTCTTGGCCCATCCTGCCCAACGCCGCTGGTATCCACTGGTCTTTGCCATCGCCGCGCTGGTGCTGTTGCCGCTGAGCGTACTGCTGCTTTCCTGGCAAAGCATCGATCAGCAGATCTGGTCGCACCTGCTCGACACCCAGATGACGCGTCTGCTGGGCAACACCTTGATTCTGGTCGTTGGCGTCGGCGTGGGTGTGACACTGCTGGGTGTGAGCCTGGCGTGGCTGACCAGTCTGTGCGAGTTTCCGGGACGGCGCTGGCTCGACTGGGCGTTGATGCTGCCTTTTGCGATTCCGGCCTATGTGCTCGCCTTCGTCTTCGTCGGTCTGCTGGATTTTTCCGGCCCGGTGCAAACGCTGATGCGCGAATGGTTTGGCAGCGGCCTGCGGTTGCCCCGGGTGCGCTCCACGGGCGGGGTGATCATCGTTCTGGTGCTGGTGTTCTATCCCTACGTCTACCTGCTGGCACGCACGGCGTTTCTGGCTCAGGGCAAGGGCCTGATGGAGGCGGCACGTGTGCTCGGGCAATCGCCGTTGCAGGCCTTCTGGCGCGTGGCTTTGCCGATGGCACGCCCGGCCATTGGTGCGGGTGTGGCGCTCGCGTTGATGGAAACACTGGCGGATTTCGGAGCCGTGTCGGTGTTCAACTTCGACACCTTCACCACCGCCATCTACAAGACCTGGTACGGGTTCTTCAGCCTCTCCAGCGCGGCGCAACTGGCCAGCCTGCTGTTGTTGGCGGTGCTGATCCTGCTGTATGGCGAACGTCGTGCGAGAGGCGCGAGCCGTGCGACCAACGAGCGCCCGCGAGGTAAGGCGCTTTATCACCTGCGCGGGCTCAAGGCACTGGCTGCGACGTTCTGGTGTGGGCTGGTGTTTCTCTGCGCGTTTGTCGTGCCCGTGCTGCAACTGGTGGTCTGGGTCTGGCAGCGGGGCCGCTTCGATCTGGACGAGCGGTACACCGGTCTGATCCTGCACACCCTGTATCTTGGCGGCATGGCGGCGTTGATTACGGTCAGCGCCGCGCTGGTGCTGGCTTTCGCACGGCGCATGGCGCCCACACCTGCGATCCGTTCGGGCGTGAGCCTGGCCAATCTGGGCTATGCGTTGCCGGGATCGGTGCTGGCGGTGTCGATCATGCTGGCGTTCAGTTACCTGGACCGCGAACTGGTCATCCCCTTGTCGGGCTGGCTCGGTGGAGCGGGCAAGCCACTGCTGCTGGGCAGTCTGTCTGCGTTGCTGCTGGCGTATCTGGTGCGTTTCATCGCCGTGGCCTTCGGTCCGCTGGAAAACAGTCTCTCGCGTATCCGTCCGTCGCTGCCTGAAGCAGCACGCAGTCTGGGCGTCAGCGGACCGAAGTTGTTTCTCAACGTGTATTTGCCGTTGCTGGTTCCAGGCGCTCTGAGTGCCGCGCTGCTGGTGTTCGTTGACGTGCTCAAGGAAATGCCTGCAACCCTCCTGATGCGCCCATTTGGCTGGGATACGCTGGCCGTGCGTATTTTCGAGATGACCAGTGAAGGCGAGTGGGCGCGCGCTGCATTGCCCGCCCTGACGCTGGTGCTGGTCGGCCTGTTGCCCGTCATCGGGCTGATTCGCCGCTCTGCCCGTCAGATTAGCTAGGTGCGGGGCCATCACCTTGCGGCTACAATGCGCCGCAATTGGTGCGGTCTGTCAGACAATTCGACACGCTTTATTGGTTGCAAACCCCGACTCAGCGGGGGGCTTGCCGTGATGTGTCTGCCCGCACCTTCGCCACGCCCGGAAGGAGAAACCCATGGGACAGCGTACCCCACTCTTTGACCTGCACCTCGCGCTCGGCGCGAAGATGGTCGATTTTGGTGGCTGGGACATGCCGTTGCATTACGGATCGCAGGTCGAGGAACACCATCAGGTGCGTCGCGACTGTGGGGTCTTCGATGTCTCGCATATGAATGTGATCGATGTGCGCGGCAGTCAGGCCAAGGCCTGGCTGCGTTACCTGCTGGCCAATGACGTCGACAGGCTCAAGACGCCGGGTCGGGCCCTTTACAGCGCCATGCTCGACAATCATGGCGGCATCATCGATGACATGATTGTCTACCTCACGACCAGCGGTTATCGGCTGGTCGTCAATGCGGCGACCGGCGCCAAGGACTTCGCCTGGATGCAGTCCCGGCTGGAAGGGTTCGACGTGCAACTGGTCGAGCGCAGCGAGATGGCCATGCTGGCCATTCAGGGTCCGCAGGCCAGAAGCAGAATCGCCGAGTTGGTCACCAGCGCCCGTGCCGATCTGATTCGTCAGCTCAAACCTTTCGAAGGCCATGACAACGCCGATTGGTTCATCGCCCGCACCGGCTACACCGGCGAAGACGGGCTGGAAATCATGTTGCCCGCCGAACAGGCCCCGGGCTTCTTCAATGATCTGGTCGGTGCCGGTATTTCCCCGATTGGCCTGGGCGCGCGCGACACCCTTCGCCTCGAAGCTGGCATGAACCTGTACGGTCAGGATATCGACGAAAACGCTTCGCCGCTGGTGTCGAACATGGCGTGGAGCATTGCGTGGGAGCCTGCCGAGCGTGAGTTCATCGGACGTCGGGCGCTTGAGGCCGAGCGAGCCGCAGGGATCGCCTCCAAGCTGGTGGGACTGGTGCTTGAAGAGCGCGGTGTGTTGCGCGCCAGACAGGTGGTACGCATCGCAGAAATTGGCGAAGGTGAGATAACCAGTGGTAGTTTCTCTCCTACGCTAAGCAAGTCGATTGCTCTGGCACGCGTTCCGATGGCCACCGCTGACCGCGCCGAGGTCGAAATCCGCGGCAAATGGTACCCGGTGAGGGTCGTGCAGCCAGCGTTTGTGCGTCATGGCAAAGCCCTGATCTAACCTAATCTGGCGGGTTTTCCGCTGACCCCGATGTTGAGGATGACTAAATGAGCAATATTCCCGCCGAACTGCGTTTCGCCGAAAGCCATGAATGGGCGCGTCTGGAAGCTGATGGCACCGTAACAGTCGGTATCTCGGATCACGCACAGGACGCGTTGGGCGATGTCGTTTTCGTCGAGCTGCCGGAAATCGGCAAAACCTTCGCAGCGGGTGATGCTGCAAGCGTTGTCGAGTCGGTCAAGGCCGCTTCGGACATTTACGCGCCGGTTGCAGGCGAAGTGATAGCTGTGAATGAAGACCTGCAAGGTACGCCAGAAGGGCTCAACAACGACCCTTATGCTTCCTGGATATTCAAACTCAAGCCGGTCGACGCGACAGGTGATCTGGCAAAACTGCTGGATGCTGCGGGTTACAAAAGCGCCATCGGCGAGTAAACGCCGGACAAAAAAATGCCGCTCAATCGAGCGGCATTTTTTTGAGGACAATTACTGGTTTTCGGCAACCAGATTCTTGTCCAGGATCGCGTTGGCCAGTTCCATGTCGGTAGCCTTCAGGCCTGGGTTGTCCTGACGAACCTGCTGGATGGCAGCTTCCAGGAACGGGCCACGGATACCGCCGTCGCTGGCAACGAAGCTGCCTGCGTCGTCCTGAGCGGCAACGATCAGCTTGTGATCCTTGAAGGTCAGGTAAGTCGAGCCGGTGGTGGCACCCGAGGAAATCACGTTACGCCAAAAGGTGTCAGCCATCGCTGAACCCATCGGGATGGAAAGCAAGGCAACGGTGGCGACAGCAAACTTGAGACGCATGATGAGGTACTCCAACTGTGGTTGTTCTGACGGGTTGGATAGCCAAAGTCACGTACTAGTTCAATCAATGTGTACCAGCTTGTTCACTTTAGCTGCCGCGTGGCCCTGTCAGTTCAGCCTCAGGCATTGCGGCTTCACGCTTTCAGCGCTGTTCGCTTTGTGGCGTTACGCGCAGCACCTCTTCAATAGTAGTCAAACCGGCAGACACTTTCTGGGCACCGGACAGACGCAGACTGCGTGTGCCTTCCTTGAAGGCCTGTCTGCGCATGGCAGTCAGGTCCAGATCCGCGCTGATCAGTGACTTCACCGCATCCGACATCACCATGATCTCGTACACCCCCGCACGCCCCCTGTAGCCTGTTTCCCGGCATTCCACGCAACCTACGGCCTGATGCGCGCCGGATGGCACAGGCGCCTGCCAGGGGCGTGTCAGGGTCTGCCAGTCGGTTTCGTTCAGGTTGATCGGCGCCTTGCAGTGCGGGCAGAGCGTGCGCACCAGACGCTGGGCCATGACACCCAGTATCGTGGCCTTGAGCAGATAGTGCGGCACGCCGAGCTCCAGCATCCGGCTGATGGCGCTGGGCGCGTCATTGGTGTGCAGGGTCGACAGCACCAGGTGACCGGTCAGCGCCGCCTGAATCGCCATTTCAGCCGTTTCCAGGTCGCGAATCTCGCCGATCATGATGATATCCGGGTCCTGTCGCATCAGCGCGCGCACGCCGCTGGCGAAATTCAGGTCAATGTTGTGCTGGACTTGCATCTGATTGAACGCCGGCTCCACCATCTCGATCGGGTCTTCGATGGTGCAGAGGTTGACCTCCGAGGTCGCCAGCTTCTTGAGCGTGGTGTACAGCGTCGTGGTCTTGCCGGAGCCGGTAGGACCGGTGACCAGAATGATGCCGTTCGGCTGGCGGGTCATTTCCTGCCAGCGCCGCAGGTCATCGCTCGAGAAACCCAACTGGTCGAAGTCCTTGAGCAGCACCTCGGGGTCGAAGATCCGCATCACCATCTTTTCGCCGAACGCCGTGGGCAGCGTCGACAGGCGCAACTCCACCTCGCCACCCTCCGGGGTCGTAGTCTTCACCCGGCCGTCCTGCGGCTTGCGTTTTTCGGCAACGTTCATCCGTCCCAGGCTCTTCAGGCGGCTGACAATCGCCATGACCACTTGCGGCGGAAACTGGTAGACGTTGTGCAGCACCCCGTCGATGCGAAAGCGTACCGTGCCCTGTTCGCGCCGGGGTTCGATGTGGATATCGCTGGCGCGCTGCTGGAATGCGTACTGGAACAGCCAGTCGACGATGTTGACGATGTGCGCGTCGTTGGCATCGGGTTCCTGATCGCTGGCGCCGAGCTTGAGCAACTGTTCGAAGTTGCCCATGTTGCTGACTTTCTGTTCGGTGGCGCTGGCGCCGCTGACCGATTTTGCCAGCCTGAAGAACTCCACCCCGACGCGCTGGATGTCTATCGGGTTGGCGACCACGCGTTTGATCTGCAGCTTCAGCACGTGCTCCAGATCGGCTTCCCAGGCGCGCACATAAGGCTGCGAACTGGCGATGGTGACCGATTCGCGATCAACGGCCACGGCCAGGATCTTGTGGCGCTGGGCGAAGGCGTAAGACATTAGCGGCGTAACGGCCGCCACGTTGATTTTCAGCGGGTCGATGCGCATGTAGGGCTGGCCACAGGCATTCGCCAGCCAGGCGGTCAGCGTTTCGAGGTCGAGCTTCTTGCCGGGACGTTTCAGGTCATCGAACTGCTGGCTGGCAAGAAAGGCGAGCGGGTGCAGTTGAATGTTGGCGGCGCTGCGCCGCTGGGTGACCGCTGTTTCAGCGTCGTCCTGACTGAGCAAGCCTTGGGCGACCAGATCACGGAGTACATCGTTCAGATCGAGCCAGCGATCCTGTGAAGACGGGGCCAGGGATGCCATGCACGCTCCTTGAGGCAGTTCATCATCGGAAGATGAACAAGACTAGCTGCCAAGCGTGCCAGTGTTGGGCCTTCTATGCGACCGGGAATTTCCAAAAGGCCTTTCTGGATTCAGCCGGCAGCCAGCGCGACGAAGGTTTCTGCGGGCTGCAGCGATTCGCTGTGCGTCAGCTCGACCGAGCACACATCGATCAGATTGCGCATTTTTTCACCAATGACGCCCGCCCGGTGCCAGCTCAATCCGTCGACCTGCACGTCGATGGCCAGCAGTCCGTTCTCTCGCGTTACCTCGATGTGGCAGGGCGTCAGGTACTGCATCGCGAACAGGTTCAGCACCTGGCACAACAGCGCAGGTTCTGCCTCGGCGAGGATCTGATAGCGCACACAGCAGGTGTGGCTGGCGGACGACCAACTGTCGGGGCGATGTGCAGGGGTGAGAACGGTTTCGAGCGTGGGCATGCCGGTTTCTCCTGTGCGATTAAGAGAAATTCTTGCACGCGTAAAAAGAAATATCTGGTCCATGATGGAATGAATTACGCTTGTTTCGACTTGTTAATGCGTGATTGATGCTTCTGGAGAATTGTTTATGTCTGTCGATCTGGATGCCTATGATCGCAGGATTCTTGCCCTGCTCCAGGAGGATGCATCGCTGTCCAGCGCGCAGATCGCCGAGCAGGTCGGATTGTCGCAGTCGCCTTGCTGGCGACGCATTCAGCGGCTCAAGGATGAAGGTGTGATCCGGCGACAGGTCGCTTTGCTGGATCGCAAGAAGATCGGTCTGAATACGCAGATATTCGCCGAGGTGAAACTCAATGCGCACGGGCGCTCCAACTTCACCGAATTCACCGACTCGATTCGCGGGTTTCCTGAGGTGCTGGAGTGCTATGTGCTAATGGGGTCAGTGGATTTTCTGCTGCGCATCGTGACGCCCGACATTGAGGCGTACGAGCGGTTTTTCTTCGAGAAACTGTCGCTGGTGCCGGGGATTCAAGAGGTGAATTCGACCGTGGCATTGTCGGAAATCAAGTCTACGACGAGCTTGCCGTTGCGGTGAGAAACGACATACGTGAAACGCCTCGGATCGGACGCGGAGCGTCCTGAGAGGCATGCCCACGCGGAGCGATGGGCACGATCAGTGTTGAGGCAGACTTGTCTATAACGATGAGCGCAGAGCGTGCGGAACGATCCGTGTGGTGGAGATTTATGATCGTTACCACGCTCCAGCGTGGTAACGCCTCTCAGGACGCTCCGCGTCCGGCCGTGAGGTGACGCTTTGCGTCACAGTCCGCAGCGTGCGCGCTGTTACAAACGCAACAAGGTCTTCCAGGCGCGGCCCTGGAACACGGTCAGTGCCTGATGCACGCGAGCGTCCAGCACTTCGTCGCTGATGTCCTGATGAGCCAGTTCTTCCAGTTTCCTCAGCTCGCCATACAGACGATCAAGGTCCGGCAGGTCCAGCGCACCGCGCGCCCAGTGCAGCCAGGACTGGATGCGTTCGATGCGTGGCAGCTGTTCGGCCAGATCTTCCGGCTGCTGCTGATAACGACCCAATTGCAGCGAGGTGGCTTCGTCGGCCAGCAAGCGTGGCAGCCAGCTGGCCAGCAGCGCGGCGCCCTGACGGTTGCCACGGTTGTTGCGCTCCGTGGTCCAGCTGCGTTCCAGCAACCAGCGCGAGGTGTTCAGCGAGAACTCGCCCCAACGGGTGTCCTGCAACTCTTCAAGGAACTGCTCGTGAGCGGCAGCGCGCACGTCACCGTCTTCCTGACCGGCCAGTACCAGTGGACGCCAGTCTTCCAGCAAAGCGTCCAGCGCCGCACGCAGTTGAGCGGTCGAGGCGCGTGGTGCGGCTTGGCCAAGGCTGCTGGTCAGTGCACGCAGTTCGGCGAGCAGTTCGACCCAGTCCTGCAGCAAACGCCAGTGGCCGTTGAAGCGGTACTGCTCGGCCAGACGCTGGCTGCTGCCCAGCAGATGCCAGGCCAGTGCCGAGTAAGCGTCGTCCAGCGGCGTTTCTGCCGTCAGTTCAGGTGCCGCGAGGCTCAGCGAGTAGCTGCTGGCGTCGAGCAGGCGGTAGCCGCGCTCGGCCTTGCTGATGTCGCAGGGCATCAAGGGCAGGGTTGCGGCCAGTTCGGCGGCCAGTTCCAGCAGCGCGGCAGGCTCGCCTTCGCGCAGCTCGAGTTCCAGCTCGCAGATTTCTTCCTTTTGCTTGCCTGCCACCACTTGACCGAGGTCCAGTGCGGCTTCGATCACGACCTTGGCCTTGCCACGGCCCCAGGCAATCTCGGCCTTCTCGCGCACGAAATCGGTGGTGAACAGCGGCTTGATGGTTTTCTTGTCCAGCTCGGCCAGTTGCTCGGGCCAGCAATCGCCTTCCAGCTTCTTGAGGTCCAGCTTGGCCTTGGGCAGGTCCCAGTTGTACTCATTGCGCTCGGACAGACCGGCCACGCTCTGACCACGGGTCTTCATGGTCTGAATGATCTGATCACCGTCGCGGCGGATGCGCAGGGCAACCTTGGCGTGGGCCAGCTCACGTTCGGGCGTATCGAAGTACTGGTTCGACAGCTCGAGGCGCTCCCAGCCACTTTTGTTGCGCTTCTTGAGCAACGGGTGTTCACGCAGTGCAGCGAGGGTCTCGCGGCTGACGCGGAGTTTGATTTCTGTTTCTTTTTGCATGGCCGGGGGAATCCAAACGCTTGAGCTGATATCGGGAGCGCAGCCCGTGACTGAATGGCTGCTGAGGGCGGCAGTGTACAGGACATGGCCCTTAACGGTTTATTCCTGGGTCGTTATGACCCTATGATGGGGCGTGTTTCGACCCGATTACAGGAAGCGCTCATGCCCTTGCCGTCCATGAAAGACCAGTTTGCAGCCCTGATCGCTGCGCCGTCGGTAAGCTGCACCCAGCCTTCCCTGGACCAGTCCAATCGTCCTGTCATCGACCTGCTGGCCGGATGGCTCGGCGATCTGGGGTTCGCCTGCGATATTCAACAAGTGTCGCCCGGCAAGTTCAATCTGCTGGCGACCTTCGGCACAGGCCCCGGCGGTCTGGTACTGGCCGGGCACAGCGACACCGTGCCGTTCGACGAGGCCTTGTGGAAAACCGATCCCTTGAAGCTCACCGAAGTGGACGGGCGCTGGGTCGGTCTGGGCAGTTGCGACATGAAAGGGTTTTTCGCGCTGGTGATCGAAGCCGTGCGCGGCCTGCTGGATCAGCCGTTCAAGCAACCGCTGCTGATCCTCGCCACCTGCGACGAAGAAAGCTCGATGGCCGGCGCGCGGGCGCTGGCTGACGCAGGTCGCCCGCTGGGTCGTGCCGCAGTGATCGGCGAGCCGACCGGGCTCAAGCCGATTCGCATGCACAAAGGCGTGATGATGGAGCGCATCGATATTCTCGGGCGCAGCGGCCACTCGTCCGACCCGAGTCTGGGCCATAGCGCGCTGGAGGCCATGCATGACGCCATCAGCGAGCTTAAGGGGTTGCGCAAGCAATGGCAGCTCGAATACCGCAACCCCCAGTTCACCGTGCCGCAGCCGACGCTGAACCTGGGCTGCATCCATGGCGGCGACAACCCTAACCGGATCTGCGGCCAGTGCTCGCTGGAATTCGACCTGCGTCCGCTGCCGGGCATGGACCCGGATGTGCTGCGCGCGGCGATCCGGCAGAAGCTGCAACCGCTCGCCGAAATGCATCAGGTGAAGATCGATTACGCCCCGCTGTTCCCGGAGTGCGCCCCGTTTGAACAGGTGGCCGATGCCGAACTGGTGCGTGTAGCTGAACGACTGACCGGTCATACGGCGGCTGCGGTAGCATTTGGCACCGAAGCGCCTTATCTTCAGCGCCTTGGCTGCGAGACACTGGTGCTGGGGCCGGGCGACATTGCCTGTGCGCATCAGCCGGGGGAATACCTCGAAATGTCACGCCTGACGCCTACAGTGCATCTGTTACGCCAGTTGATCGAACATTATTGCCTGACCCCGCAGTGAGGCGGGTCGGATAACCTTGAAAAGGAGAGTGCGCGTGTTGCCAAGCCTGTTCCGACGATAACCGCCCAGCGTTGTGCGTGTTTCTGCCCTTCGTCCATTTTTTCTACAGGCTCTTGCTGTCATGCCCGAATACGTTAACTGGCTTCGCCATGCGTCTCCCTATATCAATGCCCACCGCGACTGCACCTTCGTCGTCATGCTGCCCGGTGACGGCGTCGCGCATCCGAACTTCGGCAACATCGTCCACGACCTAGTGCTGCTGCACAGCCTGGGTGTGCGGCTGGTGCTGGTTCACGGCTCGCGTCCGCAGATCGAAAGCCGTCTGGCGCAGCGCGGCATCACCCCGCGCTTTCATCGCGACATGCGTATTACCGATACCGAAACCCTTGAATGCGTGATCGATGCTGTCGGCCAGCTGCGCATTGCCATTGAGGCGCGCCTGTCGATGGACATGGCCGCCTCGCCGATGCAGGGCTCACGTCTGCGCGTGACCAGCGGCAACGTGGTGACAGCGCGTCCGATCGGCGTGCTGGAAGGTGTCGATTACCAGCACACCGGCGAAGTGCGCCGGGTCGACCGCAAGGGCATCAATCGCTTGCTGGACGAACGCCATATCGTCTTGCTGTCGCCGCTGGGCTATTCGCCAACCGGTGAGATTTTCAACCTGGCCTGTGAAGACGTGGCGACTCGCGCGGCCATCGATCTGGCGGCCGACAAGCTGCTGCTGTTCGGTGCTGAAACAGGCTTGCTGGACGAGCAGGGCCGTCTGGTGCGCGAATTGCGTCCGCAGCAGGTGCCTGCGCATTTGCAGCGTCTGGGCAGCAACTATCAGGCGGAACTGCTCGATGCAGCGGCCGAGGCCTGTCGTGGCGGCGTGGGTCGCAGCCATATTGTCAGCTACGCCGAAAACGGCTCGCTGCTGACCGAACTGTTCACCCGGGACGGTGGCGGTACGCTGGTGGCCCAGGAGCAGTTCGAACTGGTGCGCGAGGCGGCGATCGAAGACGTGGGCGGCTTGATGGACCTGATCACGCCGCTGGAAGAGCAGGGCATTCTGGTGCGTCGTTCACGCGAAGTGCTGGAGCGCGAGATCACCCAGTTCAGCGTGGTCGAGCGCGAAGGGCTGATCATCGCCTGTGCGGCGCTGTATCCGATTGCCGACTCTCAGGCGGGCGAACTGGCGTGTCTGGCGGTCAACCCCGAGTACCGTCATGGCGGCCGTGGTGACGAGCTGCTCGAACGCATCGAAAACCGCGCCCGCGCACTGGGGCTCACGACGTTGTTCGTCCTTACGACCCGTACCGCGCACTGGTTCCGCGAGCGTGGTTTCGAGCCAAGCAGCGTCGACCGCCTGCCTAGCGCGCGTGCGTCGTTATATAACTACCAGCGTAATTCGAAGATATTCGAGAAGGCGATTTGAGTCGCTGGCAAGCGTAATGATCGCTGAAGTGCTGACCGGACGCGGAGCACTCATTGTTATAAACACTGATCGTGCCCATCGCTCCGCGTGGGCATGCCTCCCGTGACGCTCCGCGTCACAAATGGCGCAGATTGCGGATCAAGTGAGCCCAGCGCATGACGTGAATAGCGCTGGAGCTCGGCCACGCATCTGCGCCGTATTCGAGAGCGGACGCGGAGCGTCCTGGGCGGCGTTACCACGCAGAGCGTGGGAACGATCATCACAAGTCCGATCCCATCAAGTTTGCTGCGCGATAGCGCCAGGTTGAAGACTGGGTGGCGCCCCCACCGAGGCTGTATTCCAGCCCTCAGTTACTGATCGCCAGAATACTCGCCTGATACGATCCGACGAAGGTGTCGAAATCCACCACTTCTTCGGTCGCTTCCAGTTCGGCCTGTTCGGCTATCGAGGTTTTCGCCAGTTCTTCGAAGTGCGCCTGCTCTTCGGCTGTCAGCGGGTGATTGCGGAAGTATTCGGCATGAAGCTGGCTCTGGCGCAACGAGAACCCGGTGAAGCCTTCGTTGTGCGCCCTCATACTTTCCAGCACCTGCGCCGACGGCGTCAGTGATGCATCAGCTACTTTCGCATGCTGCACCGCCATCGATTTCAGATGCTCGTCAGTGCCCTGAGCCTCGTCGAGCAACTGCGCAATCGGCGTGATCTTCTGCAGCAGTTCGTTGGCCCAGTCTTTCAGTTTGATCGGGTCGTTGTTGCGTAGCAGTTCCAGATCAGGGCGACGTCCTTCCTTGACCACGGTCAGGAAGTTGGAGCCTGCGTTCGAGCACTCGTGGTTGGCCAGTTGCGGGCTTTCCTCAAGGGCGCAATACAGCACGAAGGCGTCGATGAAGCGCGACTGCTCCAGGCTGATGCCGGTCGGCAGGAACGGGTTGATGTCCAGACAGCGGACTTCGACGTACTGCACGCCACGCGACATCAGCGCCTGAATCGGACGCTCGCCCGTGTAGGTCACACGCTTGGGACGGATGTTGGAGTAGTACTCGTTCTCGATCTGCAGCACGTTGGTGTTGAGCTGCACCCATTCGCCGTTGGCGTCGTGAGTGCCGGTTTCGACATAAGGCGCATAGGGCGTGGCAACGGCCTTGCGCAGGCTGTCGGTGTAGCTGACCAGATCGTTGTAGCACGGCGTCAGATCGGCCTGAGCGTTGCTCTGGTAGCCCAGATCGCTCATGCGCAGGCTGGTCGCGTACGGCAGATACAGCGTGTCGCCGTCGAACTGTTCGAGCATGTGCGGTTGCCCGCGCAGGAAGCCTGCATCCAGCGCCGGCGAGGCACCGAACAGGTACATCAGCAGCCAGCTGTAGCGGCGGAAGTTACGAATCAGCGCAATGTAGGAGTGCGACTGGTAGTCACGCGCGTCACCGGCAAAATCTTCGGTCTGCTTCAACAACGCCCAGGCGTCTTCAGGCAGCGAGAAATTGTAATGAATGCCGGCGATGCACTGCATGGTCTTGCCATAACGCAGGGCCAGGCCCTTGCGGTACACATATTTGAGCTTGCCGATGTTCGAGGTGCCGTAATAGGCAATCGGTATATGTTCTTCGTCCGGCAGCGGGCAGGGCATGGACGGGCTCCACAGCAGCTCGCGGTCCAGCTTGCTGTAGGCGAAGCGATGGATCCTGTCGAGGCTGTCGAGTGTCTGCACCGGGTCTTTGAGCGCCGGTGTGATGAACTCCAGCAGCGACTCTGAATAGTCGGTGGTGATCAGTCCATTGGTCAAAGCCGCGCCCAGAGCGGTCGGATGAGGCGTCTGCGCCAGGTGTGCCTGTTCGGTCACACGCAGGCATTCGCGCTCGATACCGTGCAGGCACTGCTCCAGCAGAGAGAGGTTGTTGCGCTCGCCGAGCAAAGCCAGACGACGGTTTAAAAGTTCGCTCAAGGTGGAATCCTTCACGCATCGGTCGCCCCGATATGGGGGTGGACATGACGGTCTACAAGGGTGAAGAAAGGAACTGGCGTTTTCGCCTGGTTGGGGTCTTTTGACACCTGTTCGCAATCACGGCTCTTCGTCGTACCACCAAATGGACTCGGCGCCACGCTAATGGTGCCGAAATTAACCCAAATCGGTCGCCTACAGCTAGATTCCGTTCTCAGCGATCACGTTCGTCCCGTGTTCATTGAAGTCTAGATGACGGCGAACGTGCCTTGAGCCTTGGCCACCAGCTTGTCGCCCTGAACCACTTCTGCCTCCACAACCAGCGTGCGACGTCCGGCATGCAACACCTTGGCGATGCACAGCACCTCGCCTTCGGACACACCGCGCACGTAGTTGATCTTGCATTCTATGGTCACGCTGCGCTGATCGAAGCCGTGGGAGCTGGAACAGGCCAGCCCCATGCTGATGTCGACCAGGCTGAAGATTGCCCCGCCGTGCATCACATTGCCGCGATTGCGCAGGTGCGCCTCCAGCGGCAGTGCAACTTCGGCGACACCTTCATCCAGGCGCCGCAGCTCACAGCCCAGCATCTTGAAAAAGGCGCTGTGGGTCAGGTCTTCAGGAATATCCATCAGCGCTTCTTCAACTGCTTGGCGTTGGCGAACAGCGAGGCCATGGCGTTGTTGACGGGCGCAGCGGTGGTGGTTTCCTTGCGTGGCGCGCTGTTCTGCTGGCGCGGCGACGAGCCTGGACGTGCGCCACGGGCACCGTCGATTTTCTCGCCCGGCGTGTCGCTCATGCGCATAGACAGGCCGACGCGTTTGCGCGGGATGTCGACTTCCATGACCTTCACTTTCACCACGTCGCCGGCCTTGACCGCTTCACGCGGGTCCTTGATGAACTTCTCCGACAGCGCAGAGATGTGCACCAGACCGTCCTGATGCACGCCGATATCGACGAAGGCACCGAAGTTGGTGACGTTGGTGACCACGCCTTCGAGGATCATGCCCAGTTGCAGGTCCTTGAGGTCTTCGACGCCGTCTTGGAACTCGGCAGTCTTGAACTCTGGACGTGGGTCGCGACCCGGCTTTTCAAGTTCCTGCAGAATGTCGGTCACGGTCGGCAGACCGAAGGTTTCGTCGGTGAATTTTTTCGGGTCCAGACGCTTCAGGAAGCTGGCATCGCCGATCAGCGAACGGATATCACGGTCGGTTTCCGCCGCGATGCGCTGCACCAGCGGGTAGGCTTCCGGGTGAACGGCCGAGGAATCCAGCGGGTTGTCGCCGCTCATGACGCGCAGGAAGCCTGCGGCCTGTTCGAACGTCTTCTCGCCGAGACGGGCCACTTTCTTGAGCGCCGCGCGGGTTTTGAATGCGCCGTTTTCGTCGCGGTGAGCAACGATGTTCTGCGCCAGCGTCGTGTTCAGGCCGGAAATGCGCGCCAGCAGGGCGACGGAGGCGGTATTCACGTCCACGCCCACGGCGTTCACGCAGTCTTCCACCACCGCATCCAGGCCGCGTGCCAGTTTCAGCTGAGAAACGTCATGCTGGTACTGGCCGACGCCGATGGATTTCGGATCGATTTTCACCAGCTCAGCCAGCGGATCCTGCAGGCGACGGGCAATGGACACTGCGCCACGAATCGACACGTCCAGGTCCGGGAATTCCTTGGCCGCCAGCTCCGATGCCGAATAAACGGATGCACCGGCTTCGGAAACCATGACCTTGGTCATTTTCAGACCTGGGTATTTTTTGATCAGGTCGGCTGCCAGCTTGTCGGTTTCGCGGCTGGCAGTGCCGTTGCCGATGGCGATCAGATCGACCGAATGCTTGGCACACAGGGCTGCCAGCACGGCGATGGTCTGGTCCCACTGGTTCTTGGGCACATGCGGATAAACAGTGGCGTAGTCGAGCAGCTTGCCGGTGGCGTCTACCACCGCAACCTTGCAACCGGTCCGCAGGCCGGGATCGAGGCCCACCGTGGCGCGCTGACCGGCCGGTGCGGCCAGCAGCAGGTCGTGCAGGTTATGCGCGAACACGTTGATCGCTTCGGTCTCGGCGCCGTCGCGCAACTCGCCCAACAGGTCGGTTTCCAGGTGGCTGTAGAGCTTGACCTTCCAGGTCCAGCGCACCACCTCGGCCAGCCACTTGTCCGCAGGGCGGCTCTGGTTCTGGATGCCGAAACGTTCGCCAATCATCAGTTCGCACGGATGCATGGTGCCCGGCAGCTCTTCGCCGACTTTCAGTGCGGAACTGAGAAAGCCTTCGTTGCGGCCACGGAAAATCGCCAGGGCGCGGTGCGACGGCATGCTTTCGAGTGGCTCGTCGTGTTCGAAGTAGTCGCGGAACTTGGCGCCTTCCTCTTCCTTGCCCGGTACAACACGCGCGCTGATCACGGCTTCCTGTTTCAGGAAACCGCGCAGTTTATCGAGCAGGGACGCGTCTTCAGCGAAGCGCTCCATCAGGATGTATTTGGCACCTTCCAGCGCGGCCTTTACGTCGGCTACGCCTTTTTCGGCGTCGACGAAGCGGGCGGCTTCGGTCTCGGGTGTCAGGCTCGGGTCGTTGAACAGGCCGTCGGCCAGCTCGCCCAGACCGGCTTCGAGGGCGATCTGGCCCTTGGTGCGGCGTTTCTGCTTGTACGGCAGGTACAAGTCTTCAAGACGGGTCTTGGTGTCGGCCAGCTTGATGTCGCGGGCCAGTTCCGGGGTCAGTTTGCCCTGCTCTTCGATGCTTGCAAGGATGCTGACACGCCGGTCGTCCAGCTCGCGCAAATAGCGCAGGCGCTCTTCAAGATGACGCAGTTGCGTGTCATCGAGGCTGCCGGTCACTTCCTTGCGGTAGCGGGAAATGAAGGGCACTGTCGAGCCTTCATCCAGTAGTGCTACGGCCGCTGCGACCTGTTGCGGGCGTACGCCGAGTTCTTCGGCGATGCGGCTGTTGATGCTGTCCATAAGACCACCTGGAATTGTGAGCAAAAAACTGGGCTTTTACGGTTTGCCTTGCCAGCGTCTGGCGCGTCGAGGTTTATTTATACGACTGGCGAACGGCCGTAAGTCCGATGTTGCCTGACTTTGAGGGCGGCGCATTATACCCGGCGAAGCCGGATTAGGGGATCGGCCGACGAGCGCGACCTTTTTGCCTCCGGTTAAGAACGCTTCAGTGTGGCCCCCAGTAAAATCTGCTAACAATGCACACGGTGCGCATCACCGCAGCTACGCCATAATGCGCCCCGAGATCAAAGGAGCATCCGATGAGCAGCACCGCACAAAATGCTGAAGGCGAAAAAATCCTGATCGTCGATGACGATCCCGGGCTGAGCAGCCTCCTGGAACGTTTCTTCACCAGCAAGGGCTATCGTGCCCGCGCTGTGGCGAACGTGGAGCAAATGGACCGACTGTTGTCCCGCGAGGTCTTCAACCTCGTGGTTCTGGACTTGATGCTGCCTGGGGAAGATGGCCTTTCCGCTTGCCGTCGTTTGCGTGCAGCGAACAATCAGGTGCCGATCATCATGCTCACCGCCAAGGGCGATGAGTTGAGCCGTATCAAGGGCCTCGAACTGGGCGCCGACGATTATCTGGCCAAGCCGTTCAACCCGGACGAGCTGATGGCCCGTGTCAAGGCTGTCCTGCGCCGTCAGGCTGCACCGGTGCCAGGCGCCCCCGGCAGTGAAGACGAGTCGGTCAGCTTCGGTGACTATGTACTGTCGCTGGCGACCCGCGAGCTCAAGCGCGGTGATGAAGTGCACATGCTGACGACCGGCGAGTTCGCGGTCCTCAAGGCGCTGGTCATGCACGCTCGCGAGCCATTGACCCGTGACAAGCTGATGAATCTGGCCCGTGGCCGGGAATGGGATGCACTGGAACGCTCCATCGACGTACAGATTTCCCGTCTGCGTCGCCTGATCGAACCGGATCCTTCCAAACCCCGTTATATCCAGACGGTCTGGGGCGTAGGCTATGTATTCGTTCCAGATGGTGCCGGAAATCGCTGACAGCTCGTTTGTCAGAACAGAACACCGAAGATCCTGCCAGCCACGTCGATAATCCTGCACGGATTATCGGCCTGCTGGTTTTTTGCGTTCGTACCTCGGGTCTGTCCCGCGTCCGGCAAACTTGCGAGCCCAGGCTCGCCCTGCAAAGTGTGTAGCTGCAGTTATGAAGACTCCACTCTGGTTCCCGCAAAGCTTTTTCTCCCGCACCCTGTGGCTGGTGCTCATCGTCGTGCTGTTTTCCAAGGCGCTGACGCTGGTCTATCTGCTGATGAACGAGGACGTGCTGGTCGACAGGCAGTACAGCCACGGTGTCGCCCTGACCCTGCGTGCCTACTGGGCGGCCGATGAAAACGACCGGGAAGCGATTGCCGAAGCGGCCGGTCTGATTCGTGTGGTGGGCGGCGGAGTGCCGGAAGGCGAGCAGCACTGGCCGTACAGCGAGATCTACCAGCGGCAGATGCAGGCTGAGCTGGGTGCCGACACTGAAGTGCGCTTGCGTGTGCACGCGCCGCCCGCGCTGTGGGTGCGAGCGCCGAGCCTGGGTGACGGCTGGCTGAAGGTGCCGCTGTATCCGCATCCGTTGCGTGGCCAGAAGATCTGGAGCGTGCTGGGCTGGTTCCTCGCCATTGGTCTGCTGTCGACGGCGTCGGCGTGGATCTTCGTGCGTCAGCTCAATCAGCCGCTCAAACGTCTGGTCTTTGCGGCTCGACAACTGGGGCAGGGGCGCAGCGTGCGGCTGCCGATCAGTGATACGCCGAGTGAAATGGCCGAGGTATATCGAGCCTTCAACCAGATGGCCGAGGATGTCGAGCAGGCGGGGCAGGAGCGCGAACTGATGCTGGCCGGTGTGTCCCACGACCTGCGTACACCGCTGACCCGGCTGCGGCTGTCGCTGGAATTGATGAGCGACAACGAATTCACCGATGGCATGGTGCGCGACATCGAGGACATGGACGCGATTCTCGACCAGTTCCTGGCCTTCATTCGCGACGGTCGTGACGAGCAAATCGAGGAAGTCGACCTGGGTGATCTGGTGCGTGAGGTAGTTGAGCCGTTCAATAGCGCCGAAGACACCATCCGCCTGTGTCTGGAACCGATTCCGCCATTCCCGCTGCGTCGCGTCTCCATGAAGCGTCTGCTCACTAATTTGATCGGCAATGCCAGGCACCATGCGGGCAACGGCGTCGAAGTGGCCGCCTATGTCTCGGGCGACCGGAATGCGCCATACGTGGTGCTGAGCGTGCTTGACCGTGGCGCCGGTATCGATCCGTCTGAACTGGACACCATCTTCAATCCCTTCATCCGCGGCGACCGGGCGCGCAGCGGCAAAGGTACGGGGCTTGGGCTGGCCATCGTCAAGCGCATCGCGGCCATGCATGGCGGCAATGTGGAATTGAGAAATCGTTCGGGAGGCGGCCTGGAAGCACGGGTGCGTCTGCCGCTGGGACTGATGCTGCCGAGGGATGCGGTTTAAAGCGTCATGTTGATCGTGCCAACGCGAAGCATTGGCACGATCCTATCCTGTTGAAGACTTAGCCTTTCCCTTTGGTCCGCGTCATGTGCGGGCCGCTGTTCTTTTCCAGGTACTCGATGATCATCCCGGCGACGTCCTTGCTGGTGGTCACCTCGATCCCTTCAAGACCCGGTGACGAGTTCACTTCCATCACCAGCGGGCCGTGATTGGAACGCAGGATATCCACACCCGCCACGCTCAGGCCCATGACCTTGGCCGCACGTAGGGCCGTCATGCGTTCTTCCGGCGTGATCTTGATCAGGCTGGCGCTGCCGCCACGGTGCAGGTTGGAGCGGAACTCACCCGGCTTGGCCTGGCGCTTCATCGAGGCAATGACCTTGTCGCCGACCACGAAGCAGCGAATATCGGCACCACCTGCCTCCTTGATGTATTCCTGAACCATGATGTCCTGCTTGAGGCCCATGAATGCCTCGATCACCGACTCGGCAGCGGTCGCCGTTTCACACAGCACCACGCCGATGCCCTGAGTGCCTTCCAGCACCTTGATCACCAGCGGAGCGCCATTGACCATCTGGATCAGGTCGGGAATATCGTCAGGGGAGTGAGCGAAACCGGTGACCGGCAGGCCGATCCCGCGACGCGAGAGCAGTTGCAGCGAGCGCAGCTTGTCGCGTGAGCGGGCAATGGCCACGGATTCATTGAGCGGAAACACACCCATCATTTCAAACTGGCGCAACACCGCGCAGCCATAAAACGTCACGGACGCACCGATGCGCGGGATCACCGCATCGAAGCCTTCCAGTGGTTTGCCGCGGTAATGGATCTGCGGCTTATGACTGGCGATGTTCATATAGGCGCGCAGGGTATCGATCACCACCATCTCGTGGCCACGCTCAATACCAGCTTCGACCAGACGACGGGTGGAATACAGACGCGGGTTACGCGAAAGCACAGCGATCTTCATGCAGCACCTGAGGAAGTAGAGGCCGGGAACACCGGCTTGTCTTGTACATAAGTAATGCCCGGATTGACGACCAGTTGGCCGTCGATCAAGGCGTTGGAGCCCAGCAGCAGCCGATAACGCATCGACTTGCGGCATGCCAGGGTGAATTCCACTGGCCAGATGCGATCACCGAGGGCCAGCGTGGTGCGAATGACGTAACGCACCTGTGCCTGACCGTTGGAGCTTTTGATGGTTTTCATGGCAACCAGCAGTGCCTCGCAGCGGCGATGCCGCAACTGAACCACGGTGCCCAGATGCGCGTTGAAACGAACCCACTTCTGGCCATCGCGTTCGAAGGGTTCTATTTCAGTCGCATGCAGGCTCGATGTGCTGGCCCCTGTATCGATCTTTGCCCGAAGGCCCGCCACCCCCAAATCGGGAAGCGCCACCCACTCGCGCAGGCCGATGACTGTCAGATGGTCGAATGTTTTCAATGCGATTCCGTAGGTATCAAGACTTCTGCCAGGCGTCGGGGCTGATCCGCGCCAGGGCTTTGAACGCAGGTTTGGCGAACCAGTAACCCTGCATCAGGAAAATGCCGCAATCCGCGAGGAAATCCCGCTCCTCCACACTCTCTATTCCCTCGGCGATCACTTTAATCCCCAACTCCGAACACATTGTGACAACCCCACGAACAATAGCCTGACGCGCGCGATCGCGGTGGATATCGCGGATCAGATTCATGTCGAGTTTTATCAGGTCGGGTTGAAAATCGGCGAGCAGCGACAGGCCGGAATGGCCAGCGCCGAAATCGTCGATGGCGGTCATGAAACCGAACTCACGGTACTCGCGCAGAATATTGCTCAAGTGACCCTGATCATCCACGTGCTCGGTTTCGATTGTCTCGAAAATCAGGCGGTCGATGGGGAAATTGTGTGCCTTGGCGGCTTCCAGCGTGCTGCGGATGCACAGCTCGGGACGATACACGGCATTGGGCAGAAAGTTGATCGAAAGTCGTTCGGTCATTCCCAGTCGTGCAGCACCTGCAATGGCTGTGGTGCGGCATGCCTGGTCGAAGCGATAGCGGTTCTGATCCGTGACCTGGCTGAGCACCGAATGCGCACCTTCGCCATTGGGGCCACGCACCAGCGCCTCATGAGCAAAGGTGGAATGGTCGCGCAGATCTACAATGGGCTGATAGGCATAGTCGAACGAAAAATTCAGTTCCGGACTGTTTGTACAGCCTTCGCACCCCTTCCTGGGGGCAGTCAATGAAGCTGGAAAGTCGGTCACGTCGCACTCCCTACGGGGTAAAGGCTGTGAAATTGAAGCAGTCTGTTTTTGACAGGCAAGGATCGGTTACTTCATGTTCGTGTCGATATGAGGTCTTGCACACGCAAACGCCCTTGGGGCCGTCGCTGATTGCAAAACGCCTGTAAACGTTCTGACTGTTATAAGGATGAGGAATTCATATGGCACAAAAGCCAGAAGAAGACGACAAGGTTCGTTTGGACAAATGGCTGTGGGCAGCGCGTTTCTTCAAGACCCGCGCCCTGGCCAAGGCCGCCATCGAAAGTGGCAAGGTGCACTGTCGCGGCGAACGCTGCAAGCCCGGCAAGGAGCCCCGCGTGGGCGACGAGTTTCAGATCCGCATGGGTTTCGATGAGCGGACGGTCGTGGTCGAAGCACTGTCCGTCGTACGTCGTGGCGCTCCCGAAGCCCAGACACTCTACCGTGAAACACCGGAAAGCATCACCCGGCGCGAGCATGCGGCCGCGCAACGCAAGGCGGGCAACCTGGGCGTCACGACTGAGGGGCGACCGACCAAGAAACAGCGCCGTCAGATTTTCGATTTTCGTGGCGTCCAGCGCGACGTTTGAGTCCTGCTACTGAGCGGCCAATCGGTCGCCCTGAAATGCCGTTCGGCTTGGAAGACGGCCCTATAGCTCCTAAAATACCTGTCATACGGCACGATGCGGTGTGTCTTTGGACACACTGCGGCGCTTTCACGTCGACTGCCACCACCGATATTCACGTCAGATACCTTCTTTTTATGAACGATACCCCGGACATCGATTTCACCCAGCGCTTCATTTTCGAGGAAAGCGACGTTCGTGGAGAACTGGTCGCCCTCGAACGCAGCTACGCCGAAGTGCTCGCCAAACACCCGTACCCCGAACCGGTCGCAGAATTGCTTGGCGAGCTGATGGCCGCTGCTGCCTTGCTGGTGGGCACGCTCAAGTTCGACGGTCTGCTGATTCTGCAGGCGCGCTCCAGTGGCGCTGTACCTCTGTTGATGGTCGAGTGCTCGAGCGAGCGCGAACTGCGTGGCATCGCCCGCTACGACGAAGCATTGATCACGCCGGGCGCCGGGCTGCAGGACCTGATGCCTGATGGTTCGCTGACGCTGACCATCGACCCTCGCAAGGGCAAGCGTTATCAGGGCATCGTTGCGCTGGACGGCGTGGACCTCTCCGAGAGCCTCTCCAGCTATTTCGTGATGTCCGAGCAGTTGGGCACGCGTTTCTGGCTCAAGGCCGACGGCCATCGCGCTCGCGGCCTGTTGTTGCAACAGTTGCCGGTGGCACAGATCCCCGATCCTGAAGAGCGGGACGCCAGCTGGGAGCACGTCATTACGCTGGCCAGCACCCTGACCGCCGAGGAAATGCTGAGCCTGGACAACGCGACCATCCTGCATCGCCTCTACCACGAAGACCCGCTGCGCCTGTTCGACATCCAGCCTATCTGCTTCCGCTGCAGCTGTTCGCGCGAGCGTTCTGCCAACGCGCTGGTCAGCCTGGGGCTCGAGGACGCACAGCAGCTGGTTCAGGAGCACAACGGCACCATCGAGATCGACTGCCAGTTCTGCAACGAGCGCTATCTGTTCGATGCCACTGACGTCGCCCAGCTGTTCGCTGGCGGCGGTGTCGATTCGCCATCTGACACGCGTCATTAACCAGACCGCAAACAGCCCCCAGAATACGACGTGGGCCCTGTAATCCAGTTCTGACAGGAGGGTTCTACCATTCCTGAGCTTTTCTGGCATAATCCGGCCCACTTTTACGCTGTAGTAGTGGTAGTTTTTTTACTACAAAACCGTTTGGAGCACTCGGCCACTGGCCGACGGGGAACCTCATGACGCAAACCAACACCGCTGTGTACACCGATCTGAGCACCGACGAACTGGTCAAGGAAGCCCTTGCCCGCAACGAAGGCGAACTTTCCGACACTGGCGCACTGGTTGTGCAGACAGGCCATCGTACCGGCCGCTCGCCGGTTGATCGTTTTATCGTCGAAGAGCCGAGCACACAGGATGCAATCGCCTGGGGCCCGATCAACCGCAAGTTCCCGGCCGAGAAATTCGACGCCCTGTGGAATCGCGTAGGTGCTTATCTGGCTGAACGCGAGCGCTTCGTTTCCCACGTTCATGTAGGTTCAGATCCTGCGCACTACCTGCCTGTCAAGATGACCACCGAGACGGCCTGGCACAACCTGTTCGGCCGTTGCCTGTTCATCAATCCTGAACAGTACAACCCGGCCGGCAAGGACGAGTGGGAAATCCAGAACGCGCCATGGTTCGTCTGCGACCCTGAGCGCGACGGCACCAACTCCGACGGTACTGTCATCATCAACTTCGCAGCCCGCAAGGTGCTGATCGCGGGCATGCGTTATGCCGGCGAAATGAAGAAAGCCATGTTCTCCGTGCAGAACTTCCTGCTGCCGGCGTCCGATGTACTGCCGATGCACTGCGCAGCGAACATGGGTGAAGACGGCGACGTGACCCTGTTCTTCGGTCTGTCCGGTACCGGCAAGACCACCCTCTCGGCTGACGAAAGCCGTTACCTGATCGGTGACGACGAACACGGCTGGGGCGAAGGCGTGGTGTTCAACATCGAAGGCGGTTGCTATGCCAAGTGCATCGACCTGTCCGAGAAAAACGAGCCTGTCATCTGGAAAGCCATTCAGCACGGCGCTGTTCTTGAAAACGTCATCCTCGACGCCAACAAGAAAGCCGACTATGCCGACAGCAGCCTGACCCAGAACAGCCGTGCGGCCTACCCGCGCGAACTGATCGAAAAGCGCGCACCGAAAAACCTCGGTGGCGAGCCAAACGCCGTGATCTTCCTGACCTGCGACCTGACCGGCGTACTGCCGCCTGTGTCGATCCTCAGCGAAGAGCAGGCTGCCTACCACTTCCTGTCGGGCTACACCGCACTGGTCGGTTCGACTGAAATGGGTTCGGGTTCGGGCATCAAGTCCACCTTCTCCACCTGCTTCGGCGCACCGTTCTTCCCGCGTCCGGCCGGCGAATACGCAGAGCTGCTGATCAAGCGTATCCGCGGCTTCGGCTCCAAGGTCTATCTGGTCAACACCGGCTGGACCGGCGGTGGCTACGGCGTTGGCAAACGCTTCAACATCCCGACCACCCGTGGCGTGATTGCAGCGATCCAGAGCGGCGCGCTGATCGGCGCTGAAACCGAGCACTTGGACACCATCAACCTCGACGTACCGAAGTCGGTTCCGGGCGTGGACACCAACCTGCTCAACCCACGCAACACCTGGGCTGACAAGGCTGCCTACGACGAAGCCGCCAAGGCACTTGCTGGCCTGTTCGTGGAGAACTTCAAGAAGTTCGACGTGAGCGACGCCATCAAGGCTGCCGGTCCGAAGTTGTAATTAAACATTCTCGACGCCGCGCTTCAGCGCGGCGTTCGGAAATGCTCAAGCAAACGCCTCGACTTGTCGGGGCGTTTGCTTGTCCGGGATACTGCTCTGGTGTTGCACATCATGACAAGGAGCTGCGTTTTGACCCCGACCGATATCCTGATTCAACGTTTCGAGCCGCATCACCAGCAGGGCGTGTTCGATGTGATCCTGCCCATCCAGCGCGAAGAGTTCGGCATCGCCATCACCGCCGAAGAGCAGCCTGACCTCAAGGCCATTCCTGATTTCTATCAAAGCGGCACTGGAGACTTCTGGGTCGCCACGCACGATGAGCAGGTCATCGGCACCATCGGGCTCAAGGACATCGGTGCGAGGCAGGCGGCGTTACGCAAGATGTTCGTCGCCGCACCGTTTCGCGGACGGGAATTCTCGGTGGCTGCCAAACTGTTGGACCGACTGATCGAAGACGCCAGGCTTAAAAGCGTCAGCGAAATATTCCTCGGCACCACCGACAAATTCCTCGCTGCACACCGCTTCTATGAGAGACACGGGTTCAGCGAGGTCGCGAAGGCAGACCTGCCTGAAAGCTTTCCGCTCATGGCAGTGGACAGCAAATTTTACGTCCTGGCGTTGGGAAGCTGATCGTCTGAAGGCTCGTTCTTCAGGCTGTTGAGCATGTCCAGTGCCGAACTGTCGCCCGAGATCAGGTTATCCACATAGTTGGCCGGATATTGCGCCTTTTCTATGGGCGGCAGGGCGTTGTAATGCTCAAGCAGCATGAACAGCGTCTGGGTGCTCTTGCCGGTTTCGTTGTATTCGTCGACGTAGCGTTGGTTGATGGCTCGCTTCCAGATTTGATCTTGCGAATACTCTTCATCGAACGCGGCGCTTCTTTCGTTGATCGTGAAGCTGCCGCTTTCGTCGTACATGATCAACCTCAGTTGATCCGGGGGCAGGCCCGCGAACGGATTTTTTCCTGATCCACGCTCGAACAGCATGGCTTGTCGGGCTCTTTCGAGCAGCGCAGGGTCGTCTGTATCAGGTACTTCAGCGTCGTGCAGTTCACGATTGGCGTAAAAACCACTGCCTGCGATCTTGTCAATAATGTTTTTAGCCAGCGTACCTAAGTCTTTAAAGCTGAGAGTCTGATCGCGTGACTGTGCGCGTACTGCGCTTTCACTTAGTTGTCTGGATAGCGCGGAGAGCGTGCTTTGGTCTGAGCCGATTGTCAG
The DNA here is from genome assembly GCF_001642795.1 of Pseudomonas viridiflava. Classification (GTDB taxonomy): domain Bacteria; phylum Pseudomonadota; class Gammaproteobacteria; order Pseudomonadales; family Pseudomonadaceae; genus Aquipseudomonas; species Aquipseudomonas viridiflava. The sequence goes on from NZ_LKEH01000016.1 coordinate 26,665, forward strand.
TTTGTCGGGCTCTTTCAGGCCTGTTTTCCCAGACGTCGTGTTTGCGATGTTGGAAGGCGATTTGATCGTATTGTGTGCAGCGATAGCTGGGATGGACAGGGTTTCTATCATGCTCGCGTCCTCGCGTTAATAGCCAATCCATGGCGTTGTGTGCGTCACCTGTATCGGCCTGCGCTGAGCGGTCTTTAGTTTTCGTAAAGGTGTGCGCGCCGAAATCGGCGCGCGCACCTCGGTTTTACTTCATCGTAAACTCTGCTGTCCAAGCATGACTGGCGAGGCTGGTGACACGAGATGTGGCAGTGCAAACCGCACCGCCTGCAGGCGTTGCAGTCCGGTTCCACTTGGGCACTCTGGCGCCACCTGCTCCCGGAGCTTTTATGAATGTGGTTGAGAACACGCAGGACTTAGAGCCCATAACGTACCTGACGCTGGCATAGTTTGTGTCTGGCGAAAGGGTGCTCTGCACGTTATAGGCATCGGATTGCCCTGGCTTGACCACAGCCTTGATAGGGCTTTTTGCATTGATCTTGGTAGAGTTTTCATTGCGTGTCACAACGGTGTACTCGGCTTGCTCCGTCCCCAGATTCTTGAACGTCACCGTAACCGGCGGCCCGGCCTGTGCTGTAACGGTTGCGCCCAGTGTAGTCAGAGCAAGAAAGCTGAGTGCGATGTAGTTGCGTTTCATGGGTATGTCCTTAAGTTAAACGATTAACGTCATGTTATTTTCGGTTTTTCAACGGCAGACAATCGGCGGCAACAGTTGCCCGAGGCCGAGTGGGATCGTCCGGTTGATAACGGATGTTGAGCGTTGGGGTTCAGGCGAGGTGTAAAGTCGCTGTTGTCCACTGCCAGAACTTTTAATCAGTTCTGGAGAGGGAAAGCAACAGGTTGTGATGGGTGTCTAAAATAAGTAGCGAAGTAGCATTTTTATTCTTGTGCTGCGTATATTTTGGCTATTAACTGCGCTGGCGAAAGTTGCTCTAGTAAAATTTTTCGAGTGCTTAAACGTTATAGCCGCGCCCTTCATAGTCGAAAGGCGCGGCCCGGCAATCACGTCACCGCGTAGAACTTGCGTACATACCCTGTGCTGGTCCACTTGCACGGCGCGCCTTGGGCGACGAAGACGGTATCGCCGGTTTTCACTACAACCGCTTCCCCGCCCTCGATGCCCAGCGTCACGCTGCCTTCGATGAGGTTCATCAGTTCGTGGATTCTGTGCGGACGCGAGATGCGCTCGTAAGGGGTGGAATCCCAGACGCCGATGCGCAGGGTGCTGGCGGTGTCTTCGAAGAGGTTGTTGCTGCGGCACTGCGGCAGCGCGCTGATCATGATGGCGGGATCCGGCGGAGACGATGGTGTGAGCATCGCGAGACGATCCAGGTGCGTGACGCCGGGCTTGTCCGGCCCGGTGGCCTGTGTGGATGCGCAGAATGCCCAGAGGCTATCGGGTTGTGCTTCGATGCGCACTTGCGTGCCACGACCGATGACGGCGCTTTCGCCGGTACTGATCGTGATGCTGTCGGCGCCTGAGTTCAGGGTGACGACACCACGATGCACGACCAGCATTTCGGTGTAGGGATAAGCGTCGACCGACACTGAGGTGCTGGAGTGAACGACACCGGCGGCGATGCCTGCCTCATCGACGAAGGCCGTGCGGCGTTCGTTGGCGAAGGGATCGCTGGCGTCGAGAGGCCCCGGTGTGAATTCGGTATCGACAGGGCTGTGATCGGCGCGGGCCAGCAGCAGTACGGTGGGTTCAGGCATGGTTCTGGTCTCGAGAATGTTGTGTGGACTGTTCGCTGGGAGGTGGGATGCATCACCACGTCTTCGATATAGCGCTGTCGCGCAGCAAACACCGGACTGTGGGAGGCGGCTTGCCGGCGATGAAGTCTGACGCGATTTTCCTGATATACCGCGTCATCGTTCATCGCGGGCAAGCCCCCTCCCACAAAAAAATCGCTTTCCTTCAGTGGGTTATGCCTTGCTTGATAACCTTTGGCGTCAACGCCACTGCGCTCAACCAATCGCCTGGGTAATCAACGTAAACTGGCGCACGCCCTGGCTGGGCTGCGGCACCGCGCCCATGCTCATGCAGGTCACGGCATCGACGCGTTTGAGGCCTGCTTCTTCAAGCCAGTCCGCCAGCCCGCCATCAGAGGGAATGTCGATGCGCACGAAGGCGTACGGCACCTTGGCCAGCAACTGTTCGATCATGTGTTTGGCCTGATCCACGTCCTCGGCAACCACAGGACCGATGCACAGGCCACGACCGAACGGACGCATCAGGGCGAAGGCTTTCAGCTGGCTGTCGCGCTCGATGCACACTGCGTGTTCGAGGTTATCAAGTACGTCGTTCATAACCGTCGAGCGATCCATGCCCGTGCCCGCATTGGCCAGCTCAATAACGCGCGCATGATCGGTCTCGCTCAGGGCGCGGCAGTGTTCCCCAGCCTTGAGAGCGGTTGCCGGGGGCAGCTGTGCCTGGCCCTGACGCTGCTGAACTTCACCGAAGCTGACGAAGCCCATCTTCGCGTAGAGCGGCGCACCGTCGAGCGTGGCGTTGAGTACGGCTATGCGGGGCGCGACGCTGCCGACGGCCATTTCCATCAGCTTGCGACCGATGCCCTTGCCTTGATAATCGTCGCTGACAATCACCAGGCCAATGGTAGAGAACTCACCCTGATGGCAGGCGAAGGCGCTGCCGATCAGTCGGCCGTTGTGCAGCGCAACAAAGCCCTCTGCCACGCGTTGCAGCATGGCCCAGTCTTCCAGGCGATGAGGCCATTTCAGGGCGATGGACAGTTCATGGGCGTTGACCACATCGGCGGCAGTCATCGGGCGGTATTCAAGTTCGAGGCGTTGCTGGGCGAGCATGATGTGTCTCCCATCCAGAAGGATGCACAGGCGATAAAAAGGATGCGGCAGGATTGCTGTATCCCACCTGCGCGACGGGGTGACAAGAGGGGCTTGAACATTCGGTAGATTTCACGATTGGCCGCTCGCCTGACCACAGTTACTGCTTAAAACGGCCAAGACTCCGGCAGCAAATGCTTGAGGTTTTCCAGCGCATTCCTGCCTTATATAGCTGCGGGAATCGACTCGTTCCGGACGCAGTACATTGTGCTGAGCAACAAGGGATGCAAAGGCGCAGTATCTGCGGTGCAAAGCCGCGTGTTTGAGCCCGGCCGCCCTGAAAAGGGTCAAAAAAGCACCAAAAACCGGGGTTTGCCCAAGGCTGGAGCGCCCCGCAAAGTCTGCTGAGCGCGCACCTCAAAACGGTGCTTTATATCAAGCAGCCAGCACTTTTAACGCCATCTGCTGATTTCACGGTGTTGTAATGAGGGTGTGCTGCAACGTGCAACGCGGTCCTTGCATCAGGGCCGGAACTGCTCGTCATGCCATGACCCCAACGAACTTTCAGGACCGCACACAATGAGCTTTCTTCGACCAAAATTCATTACGTTCGACTGCTACGGCACGTTGACCAACTTTCACATGGGCACCATGACGCGCGAACTCTTCGCCGACCGTGTTCCGGCCGAGCAGATGGATCAGTTCGTGAAGGATTTCTCGGCGTATCGCCTGGATCAGGTCATGGGTGACTGGATGCCTTACGACGAGATCCTGAAAGTCTCCCTGTCACGTGTCTGCAAGCGCTGGAATGTCGAGTACCGTGGCGAAGGTCAGCTGTATTACGACGCTGTTCCTACTTGGGGTCCGCACGCCGATGTGCCGGCCGGTCTGGCGAAGATCGCCGACAAGATTCCGCTGGTGATCTTCTCCAACGCCAGCGACAGCCAGATCATGTCCAACGTCGAAAAGCTCGGTGCGCCTTTCTACAAGGTGTTCACGGCCGATCAGGCCAAGGTCTACAAGCCGCGTCTGGCGGCATTCGAATACATGCTCGACAACCTCGGCTGCGGCCCGGAAGACGTGCTGCACGTTTCTTCCAGCTTCCGCTACGACCTGTTCTCGGCCAACGACATGAAGATCAAGAACAAGGCCTTTGTGGCTCGCGGTCACGAACAGCCTGCTCACAGCTCCTTCGAGTATCACCAGATTCCGGACATCGGCGGTCTGGCGGGTCTGGTCGGTCTGTAAGCAGGACGACCCGCGACACGGCATTTTTCAAGGTGCTCTTCCATGAGTGACAAGGGGAACAAGATGCGCAGTGAGTCCTACTGGCTCGATACGGCTCCAGATTTCACCGGCGCGCAAGCTGGCGCGGTGGAGGGGCAGGCTGACGTGGTGGTGGTCGGTGGCGGGTTCACCGGGCTCTCGGCAGCGCGTGCATTGGCCTTGAAAGGTGCCAGCGTCGTGGTGGTGGATGCGGGCCGGGTGATCGGCGAAGCGTCCGGCCGCAACGGCGGGCAGTGCAACACGGGCGTGGCGCAGGATTACGCCTCGTTGAGCGCGACACTGGGCGCAGCTCAGGCCCGTGAGTTCTACAAGGCGTATGAAAGCGCAGTGCAAAGTGTTGTCGGCGTGATCGAGCAGGAAAACATTGCCTGCGACATCAAGCGCAACGGCAAATTGAAGCTGGCCGCCAAGCCGGGCCATTACGAAGGGCTGGCGCGCACCTGCGAGCTGATCCGTCGTGAGGTCGATGCCGACGTCGAGCTGCTGTCGGCGCAGGACATTCGTACCGAAATCGGTTCGGACGAGTTTCACGGTGGGCTTCTGCAGCGTAATGGCGTGCAGATTCACGTGGGACGCTTTGGCCTGGGTCTGGCCGATGCGGCAGTGCGTCACGGTGCGCGGATTTATCAGGACACAACGGTCAAGGACTGGAAAGCCAACCGCAACGGCTTTGTGGTCAGCACCTCGAAAGGCTCGATTCAGGCGAAGCAGGTGTTTCTGGCAACAGGCGCCTGTCAGCACGGCGGACTGGGCTGGTATCGCCGCCGCATCGTGCCGGTCGGCAGCTTTGTGATTGCCACCGAAGTGCTGCCGCAAGCCTTGATCGATCAGTTGTTTCCCCACCAGCGTGCGTACGTGACCAGTCGTTTGATCGGCAACTATTTCCGCCTCACCCCGGATAACCGTTTGCTGTTCGGCGGACGGGCCCGCTTCGCCATGTCCAACAGCAGTTCCGACGCCAAGAGCGGCAAGTTGCTGCAGGCGGCCATGATCCAGATGTTTCCGCAGCTGGCGCAGGTGAAGGTCGATTACTGCTGGGGCGGACTGGTGGACATGACGTCCGATCGTTTGCCGCGTGCAGGCGAGCACGACGGCGTTTTCTACTCGATGGGCTACAGCGGGCACGGCGTGCAGATGTCAGTGCATATGGGCCAGGTCATGGCCGATGTCATGGAAGGCAAGGCGCAGGCCAATCCCTGGAAAGACCTGAACTGGCCGGCCATTCCCGGGCACTTTGGCAAACCGTGGTTTCTGCCCTTGGTCGGCGCGTACTACCGCTATCAGGACAGTCGTCACTGAGTGTTTTGTTTCACCGTCGTCGTGTGTGTTTGAAGGACGCTCCGGTCAACCGTGAGCAACTCGGAATTTCCCTTTTTCGACAGGTAGAACTGATATGGCTGACAAGAAAAACGATTCCCCGCTGATCACAGGTGAAGACAGCCTGCGTGTTTTCGAGGGTCTCAATCGCGGCCTTTCGCGTCGTGATGCACTGCGTATGCTGGGCGTTGCCGGTGTGGTTGCGGCAGGTTCCACCAGCCTGTTCGGCGCCGCCGGCAAGGTCTTCGCCGATGACGACGCGGCGCCTGTCAAAGGCAAACCGGGCGGTCGTATTCGTGTGGCGGGCATGTCCAGCTCCACGGCTGACACGCTCGATCCTGCGAAGGGCGCACTGTCCACCGACTACGTGCGTCACTACATGTTCTACAACGGCCTGACCCGATTCGACAGCCACCTGGTTCCGCACATGGAGCTGGCCGAGAAGATCGACAACAAGGACGCGACCGTCTGGACCATCACCCTGCGCAAGGACGTGACGTTCCACGATGGCAAGTCGCTGACCGCAGGCGACGTGGTGTTCTCGCTGTCACGCCACAAAGACCCGGCCACCGGTTCCAAAGTGATGCCGCTGATGGCGCAGTTTTCCGAGATCAAGGCCACCGGCCCGCTCGAAGTGCAGATCACCCTCAGTTCGCCGAACGCCGAGCTGCCATCGATCCTCGCCGTTTCCCACCTGCTGATCGTGCCTGAAGGCACCACCGATTTCAGCAAGGGCATCGGCACCGGTCCGTTCAAGGTCAAGGAGTTCAACCCTGGCGTGCGTTCGGTCAGCGTACGTAACCCCAACTACTGGAAGCCGGGCCTGCCCTACCTGGACGAGATCGAATTCATCGCCATTGCCGACGAGCCATCAAGGGTCAACGCGCTGCTCTCGGGCGATGTGCACATGATCAACGAGGTCAACCCGCGCTCCACCAGCCGCATCGCCGCCAGCGCCAAACACCGCGTGGTCGATGCGCCGTCCGGCAACTACACCGACCTGATCATTCGTCAGGATCAGATGCCCGGCAAGAGCCCCGAATTCACCGAAGCCATGAAGTACCTGCTGGACCGTGAACAGGTCAAGTCAGCGGTGTTCCGAGGTTATGCCCGCGTCGGCAACGACCATCCGATTGCACCCGGCTCGCGCTACTTCAACGCCGACCTGCCGCAACGCGCCTACGATCCCGAGAAGGCGAAGTTCCTGCTCAAAAAAGCCGGCATGGAAAAGATCACCATGGCCGTTGCTGCCTCACCTGCGGCCACCGGTTCCGTCGACATCGCCGTGCTGTTGCAGCAATCGGCGAAACAGGCCGGCCTGACGCTCAACGTCAACCGCCTGCCAAGCGACGGCTACTGGTCCAATCACTGGATGAAGCACCCGCTGAGCTTCGGCAACATCAACCCGCGCCCGAACGCCGACGTGATCTTCTCGCAGTTCTTCCAGTCCTCGGCACCCTGGAACGAATCGGGCTGGAAGAACGATCAGTTCGACCAGTTGCTGATGTTGGCCCGTGGTGAAACCGACGACGACAAGCGCGCCAAAATGTATGGCGACATGCAGACCCTGGTCAGTCAGAACTGCGGCATCGGCATCCCGGTGTTCATCAGCAACATCGACGGCGTGGACAAGCGTATCCAGGGCTATTCCAGCAATCCGCTGGGCGGTTTCATGGGCTACATGTTCAGTGAGCAGGTCTGGCTGGACGCGTGAAAGCGGCTGTGAATCGAGCGGGAGGATGCAGATGAATAGCAACACACTCGGGTTGATCCTGCAGCGCTTCGGCGCTGCGATCGTCACGCTGCTGATCGTGTCCATGGTGGTCTTCGCCATTACGGCGGTGCTGCCAGGGGACGCGGCGCAACAGGCTCTGGGGCAGTTCGCGACACCTGAACAGGTCGCGGCATTGCGTACAAAACTGGGGCTCGATCAACCGGGTGTGGTGCGTTACCTGCAATGGTTGATGAACCTGCTGGGCGGCAACTTCGGTGAGTCGGTATCCAACGCGATGCCGGTTTCCGATCTGATTGCCGGACGTTTCCCCAACACCCTGATGCTCGCCGCAACCACTGCACTGGTGTCGGTGCCGGTCGCCCTGATGCTGGGCATCGGCGCGGCCATGGGCCGAGGCGGACGAATCGACAGCGCCCTGAATTTCGTCACCCTGTCGCTGGTGGCCGTGCCGGAGTTTCTGGTCGCCACGCTGGCAGTGCTGATCTTCGCCGTGAAACTGGGCTGGCTGTCGGCGCTGTCCTATGGCGGTGACGCCAGTACGCCACTGCAATTTATCCGTACCTACGCGTTGCCGGTCATGACACTGTGCTGCGTGATCGTCGCCCAGATGGCGCGCATGACTCGCGCCGCTGTCATCGATCAGCTCGACAGCCCTTACGTCGAAATGGCCCGGCTCAAAGGCGTGAGCCCAGTGCGTATCGTGCTGCGACACGCCTTGCCCAACGCCATCGGGCCTATCGTCAACGCCGTGGCGTTGAGCCTTTCCTATCTGCTGGGCGGTGTGGTCATCGTCGAGACGATCTTCAACTACCCGGGCATTGCCAGCCTGATGGTCGATGCCGTGACCAACCGCGACATGGCGTTGGTTCAGGGCTGCACCATGCTGTTCTGCGCGGCTTACCTTGGGTTGGTGCTGCTGGCCGACCTGTGTGCAATTCTTTCCAACCCGAGGCTGAGAAACCAATGAATCCGATCATTGAGACATCTACGCCCGCCGTTCAAGTGCGTGCGCCTCGCAAGATCGCCTGGCTGGGTCTGGTGGGCGCTTCGGTCTGCTTCTTCTGGCTCATGATTGCGTTGTTCGGCCCTTGGCTTGCGCCGCATCCGGTGGGTGAGGTGGTGTCCGACAACGTCTTCGAAAACATCAGCGCGGCGTTCCCGTTCGGCACCGATTACCTGGGCCGCGACATGCTCAGCCGCGTGCTGATCGGCGCGCGCTTCACGGTCGGTCTGGCGCTGATCTCCGCCGTACTGGCCAGCGGTATCGGCACCATGTGTGCGCTGCTGTCGGTGGTTGCGCCCAAGTGGCTGGACGAGATCATCAGCCGCCTGATGGACGCGTTCATTTCGATTCCGAGCAAGATGCTTGCGCTGATCATGGTCTCTGCGTTTGGCTCGTCCGAAGTCCTGCTGGTCTGTACGGCCGTGCTGAGTTACACGCCGGGCGCGTTTCGCATCGCCCGTAGTATGGCGGTGAACATCGAAGCGCTTGAGTACGTACAGGTGGCGCGCACTCGTGGTGAGGGCCGTCTGTACATCGCCTGCCGCGAAATTCTGCCGAACATGCTCAACCCGGTGTTGACGGATCTGGGCCTGCGTTTCGGCTTCATTGTGCTGTTGCTCAGCGGCATGAGCTTTCTCGGTCTGGGCGTGCAACCGCCTGACGCCGACCTCGGCTCGCTGGTGCGCGAAAACATCGGCGGGCTCAATCAGGGCGCGCCGGCCATCGTGATCCCTGCGCTGGCCATCGGCTCGCTGACCATCGGCGTAAATCTGTTTATCGACCGCTTGTCATCACGGCGCAGCCGACGCTCGGGAGGGCACTGAGATGAGTCAATTGATTCGGGTGCAAGACTTGCGTGTGGTGGCCGACACCGACAAGGGTGAGCTGGAAATCGTCAAGGGCGTGAGCTTCGCGCTGGAGAAAGGCGAAGTACTGGCGCTGATCGGCGAGTCCGGTTCCGGCAAGACCACCATTGCCCTGGCGCTGCTGGGCTATGCCCGACGTGGCTGCAAGCTCGCCGGTGGCGTGGTTCAGGTCGGTGAGCACGACATGCTCAGCCTGCCAGAAAGCCAGTTGCAAGGCTTGCGCGGCAATCGGGTTTCCTACGTCGCACAAAGCGCGGCGGCGGCCTTCAATCCGGCGAAAAAGCTGATCGATCAAGTGATCGAAGGCGCGCTGATTCATGGTCTGGGCAGTCGTTCGGACCTGCAGCGAAAAGCCGTCGACCTGTTTCGCGATCTCGCGTTACCCAACCCCGAAACCATCGGCCAGCGCTATCCGCATCAGGTCTCGGGCGGTCAGTTGCAGCGGGTCATGGCGGCGATGGCACTGATCAGCGATCCCCTGCTGGTGATCCTCGACGAGCCAACCACTGCGCTGGACGTGACCACACAGATCGACGTGCTGCGGGCTTTCAAGCGCGTGGTGCGGGATCGTGGCGCGACGGCCGTGTATGTCTCCCACGACCTGGCGGTCGTGGCGCAGATGGCCGATCAGATTGTCGTGCTCAATGGCGGAAAAATCATCGAGCAGGGCAGCACGGCTGCATTGCTCAAGGGGCCGGAAGACGAATACACGCGCAGCCTGCTCGCCGCCGCCCGGCCCGACGCGAAACTGACGCCGGCCAGCGACATGGTCAAGGACAGCACGCTGCTGACCATCAAGGGCCTGACCGCAGGCTACGGCAAGAAGAACCTGCAAGGCATGCCGATGATCCGCGTGCTGGAAGACATCGATCTGACCATTCGCCGGGGTCAGGCCATCGGCGTGATTGGTGAATCCGGTTCGGGCAAATCGACCCTGGCCCGCGTGGTCGCCGGTCTGCTGGATCCTGCACAAGGCAGCCTGACGTTCGACGGTGCGCCGTTGTCCGGCGATTTGGCCGGGCGAACGAAAGAACAGTTCCGCCGCATCCAGATGGTGTTTCAGAACGCCGACACCGCGCTCAACCCGATGCACAACGTCAGCGCGATTCTGGCCCGCCCGCTGAAAATGTATTTCAACCTCAAGGGCAAGGCACTGCGTGATCGCATCCACGAGTTGATGGACCTGGTGCGTCTGCCGCGCGAACTGGCCGACCGGCGTCCCAACGAACTGTCGGGCGGCCAGAAGCAGCGCGTCAACCTGGCCCGTGCGCTTGCAGCCAAGCCGGACCTGATCCTGTGCGACGAAGTGACCTCGGCGCTGGATACCGTGGTCGGTGCCTGCATTCTCGAACTGCTTGGCGATCTGCGGCGCAAGCTGGGGGTTTCCTATCTGTTCATCAGCCATGACATCTCCACCGTGCGCGCGCTATGCGATGACATCGTGGTGATGTACAGCGGCCACAAGGTCGAAGAGGGCAGCCGTGACGCCTTCAGCCAGACGCCTTTTCATCCCTACACCGACCTGCTGGTGCATTCGGTGCCCGAGCTGCGCCAGGGCTGGCTGGAAGGCTGCGGCGTGACCAGCGGCAAGCTGCCGCCGATCAGCGCGCCATCGAATACGCCGGAGCTGTGCACTTTCCTCAATCGCTGCCCCGTGCGCATCGAAGGACTGTGCAACAAGACGGCACCGGGTCGTCGCGTCATCGCAGGCGGCAGCGAAATCCTCTGTCATCGCGACGGCGGTGAGTTGCAGGAACGTCAGAACGATCTGGACCCCGTCACCGTAGGAGCCTACGCATGAGTGGCCGTTTTGTAAGACTGGGCGAGCGTGATCGGCCGGTCGTCAAACTGATCGTCGACGGCGCACCTGTCGAAGCCTTGCAGGGCGACACCTTGATGGTGGCGCTGCTGACCGGGGGTACTGCCTTGCGCCAGTCCGAGTTCGACTCGGGACGTCGGGCCGGTTTCTGTCTGATGGGCGCCTGTCAGGATTGCTGGGTCTGGACCCGCAGCGGCGAGCGCCTGCGCGCCTGTTCCAACGAAGTCCGCGACGGGCTCGATATCGTCACCACCCAACCGGAGGCGAAATGGCCACTTCTCCACGGCTGATTGTCAGTCACACCGCCAGCCCGCGTGTGGTCATCGTCGGCGCCGGTCCTGCGGGCACCCGTTGCGCCGAAACATTGTTGGCCGCTGGCATCAAACCGATTCTGATCGATGAAAACCGGCGTGATGGCGGACAGATCTACCGCCGCCAGCCCGAAGGCTTCAAGCGCGACTACTCGGCGCTGTACGGCACCGAAGCGGCCAAGGCGCGCGACCTGCACGAAAGCTTCGACCGTCTGCGCAGCCAGATCGATTACCGCCCCGACACCCTGGCCTGGAACCTCACCGCAGGCAAGCTCTGCTGCGTCAGCAAGGGTGTGCACACGGTCGTGGAGTACGACGCGTTGATTCTTTGCGCGGGCGCCACCGACCGACTGATGCCGATCAAAGGTTGGCAACTTGCAGGAACGTACAGCTTGGGCGGCTCGCAGATCGCGCTCAAGTCTCAGTCCGTTTCCATCGGCAGCCGTGTAGTGTTCATGGGCAGCGGTCCGCTGCTGTATCTGGTCGCCAGCCAATACGTCAAAGCCGGTGCCGACGTGGCGGCCGTGCTCGACACCTCACCGTTCAGCAAACGCATCGGCGCGATGCCCAAATTGCTGGCGCGTCCAGGTTTGTTGTTCAACGGCATGAAGCTGCTGGCTCAGTTGTACAGCGCCGGGGTTCCGGTGCATCTGGGCATCAAGCCTGAAGAAATTCTGGGTGACGAGAAGGATGGCGTGACCGGCGTGCGCGTGAGGCTCGCCAACGGCAACGCCCTGACAGTCGACTGCGATGCGCTGGCGCTGGGTTACCACCTGCGACCTGAAACTCAGTTGGCTGATCTGGCCGGTTGTGGCCTGCGTTTCGACGAAGCGTCCGGGCAATGGGTGCTGGCCGTGGACGACGACGGCCGCACCTCAGTCGCGGGCGTCTACGCCGCAGGCGATGGCGCGAAAATCCGCGGTGCCGATGCGGCCGAACAGGCAGGGAGTCTGGCTGCGCTGACCTTGCTGAGTGACCTGGGCAAGCCTGTGGATAACCAGCGTGTGGATAACCTGCGGCAGAATCTTGAGGTCATGGATCGCTTCCGTGTCGGGCTGATGGAAGCCTTTCCCTGGCCGTCTGCGCAGGCGAAGGCGCTGCCTGATGAAGCCATTATTTGTCGCTGCGAAATGATCAGCGCGGGCGAACTGCGCGGTGTGGTGCGTGAAAAAGGCGCCTGTGAAGTCAACCGCGCCAAGGCTTTCAGCCGGGTTGGCATGGGTCGCTGCCAGGGGCGTTATTGCTCGCAGGCCGGAGCCGAAGTGATCGCTGCCGAATCCGGCGTACCGGTCGAACAGGTCGGCCGCCAGCGCGGGCAGGCACCGGTCAAACCATTGTCGATGATGACAGACGAGGTGGTGTCATGAAGCAGCCCAAGGTCGATGTACTGATTGTCGGCGGCGGCGTGATGGGCGCGGCGTCTTCGTTCTTTCTGCGTCAGCGCGGCAAGTCGGTGACGCTGCTGGAGCGCGACGTGGTCGGCCAGTACGCCAGCGGCGTCAACTTCGGCAACGTGCGCCGTCAGGGTCGTCATCTGGATCAACTGGAGCTGGCCAACCGTTCCTTTGCGCTGTGGAAGCGCCTGCCGCAGCTGATCGGTGAAGACCTGGAATTTCTGCCAAGTGGCCACATGCGCGTCTGCTACCGCGAAGACGAAATTCCTGAGCTCGAAGCCTACGCGGCTGCCCCCGAAGCGCGTGAGCTGGACCTGCAAGTACTTCAGGGCAAAGCGCTGCACGAGCGTTTTCCGTTTCTGGGGCCGGACGTAAAAGGCGGCTCCTACGCGCCACACGACGGCCACGCCAACCCGCGTCTCGCCGCACCTGCCTGGGCGCGTGCTGCGATACGTGCCGGCGCTCGGATCGAAGAGCGCACTGAAGTGCTGCACGTCGAAAAGGTCGGCAAGGAATTTCAGGTCACGACCACCGATGGCCGAATCTTCACCGCTGATCAATTATTGATCACCGCCGGTGCATGGGGCGAAAAGCTCTCGTCGCAGTTCGGCGAGCCGGTGCCGCTGGAAACCTTTGGCCCGCAAATGTCGGTCACCGAGCCTGTGCCGTACGCGCTGCCGACGGTGATTGGCGTGTTCACCAAGATCCCCCACGAAGTGGTGTATTTCCGCCAGATCGCGCGCGGCAACATCGTCATTGGTGGTGGCGTACGCACCAGGCCTGACATGGTCAACCGTCGCGCGTATTTCGACCCCAACAGCCTCATCAATCACATGCAACAGATGCGTCGCCTGCTGCCTGGCGTCGGCAACCTGAACATCATCCGCGTGTGGAGCGGCATCGAAAGCTATACGCCGGACTCATTGCCGATCATGGGCCCCAGCGGCAAGGTCGACGGCCTGTATTACGCGTTCGGCTTCTGCGGCCATGGCTTCCAGCTCGGCCCGGGCGTGGGCGATGTCATGGCCGAACTGATCAGCACCGGCACCACCAGCACGCTGATCAGTCCGTTCGATATCCGCCGGTTTGCCGCCTTCTCAGAACTTGCGAGTAAAGCCTCATGACACCGCGTGCGCTGGATATCTTCAAACGCCTGATTGCCTTCGAAACCGTGTCGTCGGAGCCGAACATGGCGCTGATCGACTACGTTCGCGACCTGCTGGCGACCAAGGGCATCGAGTCGCTTATCGTCAAGGACGAGACCGGCAAGAAAGCCAATTTGTTCGCCAGTACCGGCCCGCGCGAGCAGCCCGGTGTGTTGCTCTCCGGGCACACAGACGTCGTGCCCGCCGCAGGGCAGGCGTGGACGATGCCGCCGTTTCAGGCCACGCTGCGTGACGGGCGCATCTATGGGCGCGGCACCTGCGACATGAAAGGCTTCATCGCGCTGGCCATCGACGCCATGCTCGATGCCGCCGACATGACCCTGACGCGACCGCTGCAACTGGCCCTGTCCCACGACGAAGAAATCGGCTGTGTCGGCGTGCGGCGCCTGCTGGACGTGCTTCATCTGGCACCTGTGCGCCCGTTTCTGTGTGTGGTGGGCGAGCCGACGCTGATGCAGTTCGCGGTCGGTCACAAGGGCAAGAGTTCGTACCGGACTTACTGCCGGGGTCAGGAAGCGCATTCCTCGCTGGCACCGCGTGCGGTCAACGCCATTCACCTGGCCAGCGACTTCATTGCCGAACTGCGCAAGAGCCAGAAACAGGTCGAGCAGCAGGGCGTGCGTGACGACGGCTACGACATTCCGTACAGCACCGTCCACATCGGCCGTATCGATGGCGGCAAGGCGTTGAACATCGTGCCCAACCTCTGCACCCTTGAGTTCGAATACCGCAACCTGCCGGGCGACGATCCTGACCAATTGCTGGAGCAGTTACGTGAGCGTGCCGAAGTGCTGGTGCGTGAAGCCAGGCAGCTGTCCGGCGTGGCAGCCATCGACATCGAAATCATGAACGAATACCCGGCGCTGGAAACCCACCCCAGCGTTGAAGCCGTGCGCATGCTGCACGCCTTCGCCGAGCCCGGCACGCAGCACATCAAGGTTTCCTATGGCACCGAAGGCGGCCTGTTCGCCGGTCGCCTCAACGTGCCAGTGGTGGTCTGCGGGCCGGGCTCCATCGAGCAGGCGCACAAGCCTGACGAGTTCATCGAAGAGAGTCAGATGAATGCAGGCGAGCGTTTTCTGCAAAGTCTGCTGGGCTCGCTGAAGCAGTAGAGGCTGCCGTGCGGGCGCGAAATTCAGCAGCGTTTGCCGCCCGCATTCCCTGCTTTCAGCATCCTGGACTGTGATGGCTGCTTAGACTGGCAGTCATCCCGGAACAGGACTCGACCGACCATGCTCAAGCACCCTTTGAAAGACCCCAGCCTGCTGGTAGAACGCGCCTACGTCGATGGGCAGTGGATCGTGGCCGACGATGGCGCGACCCTGGACATTACCGACCCGGCCACCGGCGACGTCATCGCACAGGTTCCGGCGCTGCAAGGCGCTGAAACCCGCCGTGCCATCGAAGCTGCTGACCGCGCATGGCCGGCCTGGCGTGCCCGCCCGGCCGCCGAGCGTGCAGCGTTGCTGGAGCGCTGGCATCAGGCGATGCTGGAAAACGTCGAAGACCTGGCGCTGATCATGACCCTTGAGCAGGGCAAGCCGCTTAACGAGTCCCGTGGAGAAATCCGCTACGGCGCCAGCTTCGTCAAATGGTTCGCCGAAGAAGCACGTCGCTCGTATGGTGAAACCATTCCTGCGCCGAGCGCTGATCGCCGTCTGATGACGCTCAAGCAGCCAGTCGGCGTTTGCGCGGCCATTACACCGTGGAACTTCCCCAACGCAATGATCACCCGCAAGTGCGCCCCAGCCCTCGCGGCAGGCTGCCCGATCATCGTCAAACCCTCGGACCTCACGGCGCTGTCGGCCTTGGCACTGGCGGTACTGGCCGAGCGTGTCGGCATTCCGGCAGGCGTATTCAACGTCATCACCGGGATGCCAGCCGGCATCGGTGAAGAACTGACCGGCAACCCGGTGGTGCGCAAGATTTCCTTCACCGGCTCTACCGCTGTGGGCCGTCTGCTGATGCGTCAGAGCGCCGAGCACATCAAGCGTCTGAGTCTTGAGCTGGGCGGCAATGCGCCGTTCATTGTGTTCGACGATGCCGATCTGGAGCAGGCCGTCACCGGCATCATGCTCAGCAAGTTTCGCAACGCCGGGCAGACCTGCGTGTGCGCCAACCGCATTCTGGTGCAGGACGGCATCTACGACCGTTTCGCCGCGCGCTTGGTCGAAGAAGTCGCCAAACTCAAGGTGGGCAACGGTCTGGAAGACGGCGTCACCATCGGCCCGCTGATCAACCCGGCGGCCGTCAGCAAGGTTGCCCGGCACATCGACGATGCCCTGAGCCAGGGTGCGAAACTGCTGTACGGCGGCATGCCGGACGGCGATAGCCAGTTCGTCCAGCCGACGGTGCTGGGCGATACCCACGCAGGCATGCTGCTGGCCAACGAAGAAACCTTCGGCCCCGTCGCCCCGCTGATGCGCTTCACCGACGAAGCCCAGGCGCTGGCACTGGCCAATGCCACGCCTTACGGCCTGGGCGCGTATTACTTCACTCAGGACCTGCGTCGTTCATGGCGCTTCGGCGAGGCGCTGGAGTTCGGCATGGTCGGCCTCAACACCGGCATCATCTCGATGGAAGTCGCGCCGTTTGGCGGGGTCAAGCAGTCGGGCCTGGGCCGTGAAGGCTCAAGCTACGGATTGGATGAGTATCTGGAAGTGAAGGCGTTTCACGTCGGCGGGCTTTGAAGCGCGTCTGAATAAGTAGCCCGGCACAACGAAAAACGCCGCAGAGCTCAAAGAGCCTGCGGCGTTTTTTATTGCTCAGCCTTAATCAGACTGTATGCAGGTACCAGTTGTACTCGAGGTCGGAGATGGAGTGTTCGAACTCTTCCAGCTCGCTCTCTTTACAGGCCACGAAGATATCGATGTATTTCGGGTCGATGTACTTGGCCATGACCGCACTGTCGTCCAGCTCGCGCAGGGCATCACGCAGGTTGTTCGGCAGGCTTTGCTCATGCTGCTCGTAGGAGTTGCCTTCCACCGGCGCGCCTGGCTCGATCTTGTTGACGAGGCCGTGGTGCACGCCTGCCAGCACGGAAGCCATGAGCAGATACGGGTTGGCATCGGCACCGGCCACGCGGTGTTCGATACGCACGGCATCGGCGGTGCCGGTCGGAACCCGGATGGCAACCGTACGGTTGTCCAGGCCCCAGGTCGGCGAGTTGGGCACGTAGAACTGGGCACCGAACCGGCGGTACGAGTTGACGTTCGGGCACAGGAACGCCATCTGCGCCGGCAGGGTCTCGAGCACACCGCCGATCGCATGACGTAATGCGGCGTTCTGCTCGGGATCCTCGCTGGTGAAGATATTCTTGCCATCGCGATCCAGGATCGAGATGTGGACGTGCAGACCATTACCTGCCTGACCCGGATAGGGCTTGGCCATGAAGGTCGTGTCCATTTCGTGGTCGTAGGCGATGTTCTTGATCAGACGCTTGAGCAGTACGGCGTAGTCGCACGCCTTGATGGCGTCGGCCACGTGGTGCAGGTTGACTTCGAACTGGGCCGGGGCGCTTTCCTTGACGATTGCGTCAGCCGGAATGCCTTGCTCTTTCGCACCTTCCAGAATGTCCTGGAGGCAGTCGACGTATTCGTCGAGGTCGTCGATCAGGTAAACCTGGGTCGAATGAGGGCGTTTGCCGGAGATCGGCGAGCGCGGCGGTTGTGGACGGCCGTTCACGTTCTCCTGGTCGATCAGGTAGAACTCCAGCTCGAATGCGGCGCAGATGGTCAGGCCCATTTCGTCGAACTTGGCGACGACCTGGCGCAGCACTTCACGCGGGTCGGCGAAGAACGGGTCGCCTTCGAGTTCGTGCATGGTCATCAGCAATTGCGCGGTAGGGCGCTTTTGCCATGGCTCGTTGCACAGGGTATCGGGGATTGGATAGCAGATTCGGTCAGCATCGCCGATGTCCAGGCCCAGGCCGGTGCTTTCCACCGTGGAGCCATTGATATCCAGAGCAAATAAAGAGGCTGGCAGGTTGATGCCTTTCTCGTAAACCTTATGGAGGCTGGTGCGTTCGATGCGTTTACCACGCACCACACCATTCATATCTGCAATCAGAAGGTCAACGTACAGAACCTCAGGATGTTCCTTAAGGAACGCGTTCGCTTCATTAAGCTGAACGGCACGCGGGGGTACCGACATGATGCAACACCTTTGTTGTTAAAAATATCAATCATCAATGATTACGGGTCTCAGTCAATCCGAAAGCCATGATGAAGTCAATAGAGCCTTTATGTGCCCTAAAACTGCTCCAAAAAGCCTTTTTTGCTGCTATTTGGGGCGTTTTTTTGGGCCTTCGGCTGTCCTGGAATATGCGCCAGAGCGGCCTGTCTTCTATTTTTAACGGATTGTTGTATAAAAAAATGAACAAGGCTAAGCTCGATCGCAACCCATAAAGCAATAATACCGGGGGTTCAATGCTGCGCCTTCCCTTGACCGGCATGACCAGGTCCAATCCGCAGAACGGTCATCATGCCTGTGATATCAGTGCTCATGGTGCGCCATCGCTGATGATGAGGGCACCCGGACTGCCATTGGGCGTTACCCGTTTCATTCTCAATGCTGGACACTACCACTATAGCGGCCTCGTCAGTGTGACGGCGGCTGTGTGGAATTGTGCCTGCGCAGGTGTCACCTTACGCCTTCTTGGCTCCTTAAACGAGTTGTACACCATGACGCCGATGCGTCGAAAAAACGCCTGATCGCGATCAGGACACCAAAACCCTGAGGTATTTATGAGTACCAACCTCGACCAGCTCACCGATTGGTTGAAAGAACACAAGATTACCGAAGTCGAATGCATGATGTCCGACCTCACCGGGATCACTCGCGGCAAGATCTCCCCGACCAACAAATTCATCGCTGAAAAAGGCATGCGTCTGCCTGAAAGCGTGTTGTTGCAGACGGTGACCGGCGACTACGTAGAAGACGATATCTACTACGAGCTGCTGGACCCGGCCGACATCGACATGATCTGCCGCCCCGACCAGAACGCGGTGTATCTGGTGCCCTGGGCCATCGAGCCCACTGCGCAGGTGATTCACGACACCTACGACAAGCAGGGCAACCCCATTGAGCTGTCCCCGCGCAACGTCCTCAAGAAAGTCCTCAAACTTTACGCCGACCAAGGCTGGCAGCCGATCGTGGCGCCGGAGATGGAGTTCTATCTGACCAAGCGTAGCGACGACCCGGACTATCCGCTGCAGCCTCCGGTCGGCCGCTCGGGACGCCCGGAAACCGGCCGCCAGTCGTTCTCTATCGAGGCGGCCAACGAATTCGATCCGCTGTTCGAGGACGTCTACGACTGGTGTGAACTGCAGAATCTGGATCTGGACACGCTGATCCACGAAGACGGCACGGCCCAGATGGAGATCAACTTCCGTCACGGTGACGCGCTGTCGCTGGCTGACCAGATTCTGGTGTTCAAGCGCACCATGCGCGAGGCGGCGCTCAAGCATGACGTGGCGGCAACCTTCATGGCCAAGCCCATGACCGGCGAGCCCGGCAGCGCCATGCACCTGCACCAGAGCATCATCGACATCGAGACCGGCCAGAACATCTTCTCCAACGAAGACGGGACGATGAGCGAGCTGTTCCTCAACCACGTCGGCGGTCTGCAGAAATTCATTCCCGAGCTGCTGCCGCTGTTCGCGCCCAACGTGAACTCGTTCCGGCGCTTTCTACCGGACACTTCCGCGCCGGTGAACGTGGAATGGGGCGAAGAGAACCGCACCGTTGGCTTGCGTGTGCCGGATGCCGGGCCGCAGAACCGCCGGGTGGAAAACCGCCTGCCGGGCGCCGACGCCAACCCGTACCTGGCCATTGCCGCAAGCCTGCTGTGTGGCTTCATCGGCATGGTTGAAGGCATCAACCCGAGCGCGCCGGTGGTGGGTCGTGGCTATGAGCGCCGCAACCTGCGCCTGCCGCTGACCATCGAGGATGCGCTGGAGCGGATGGAAAACAGCAAGACCATCGAAAAGTACTTGGGCAAGAAATTCATCATGGGTTACGTCGCGGTCAAGCGCGCCGAGCATGAGAATTTCAAGCGCGTGATCAGCTCCTGGGAACGCGAGTTCCTGCTGTTCGCCGTCTGACCCGGCAGGGCGTCGCTGCAGTTAGACGGCGACGTCCCGCTTACTGGCCTGATTAAAAGGAAGTGCTGCATGAGTGCCAACCACAACCCGCAAACCCTCGAATGGCAAGCCTTGAGCAGCGAGCATCACCTGGCACCGTTCAGCGACTACAAACAACTGAAAGAGAAAGGCCCGCGCATCATTACTCGCGCCGACGGCGTTTATCTGTGGGACAGCGAAGGCAATCGCATTCTGGACGGCATGTCCGGCCTGTGGTGCGTGGCCATCGGCTACGGCCGCGAAGAGCTGGCCGATGCCGCCAGCAAGCAGATGCGCGAGCTGCCTTATTACAACCTGTTTTTCCAGACCGCCCATCCACCGGTGCTGGAGCTGGCCAAGGCGATTTCCGAGATCGCGCCTGAGGGCATGAACCACGTGTTCTTCACCGGCTCCGGTTCCGAAGGCAACGACACCATGCTGCGTATGGTCCGTCATTACTGGGCGCTCAAGGGCCAGCCGAACAAGAAGACCATCATCAGCCGCATCAACGGCTATCACGGCTCCACCGTCGCGGGCGCGAGCCTGGGCGGCATGACCTACATGCACGAGCAGGGCGATCTGCCGATTCCGGGCATTGCGCACATCCCGCAGCCTTACTGGTTTGGCGAGGGCGGCGACATGACGCCGGATGAGTTCGGCGTGTGGGCAGCCGAGCACCTGGAACAGAAGATTCTCGAACTGGGCGTCGACAATGTCGGCGCGTTCATCGCCGAGCCGATTCAGGGCGCGGGTGGCGTCATCGTGCCGCCTGACACCTACTGGCCGAAGATCAAGGAGATCCTTTCGCGCTACGACATCCTGTTCGTCGCCGATGAAGTGATCTGTGGTTTCGGGCGCACCAGTGAGTGGTTCGGTAGCGATTTCTACGGCCTCAAGCCGGACATGATGACCATCGCCAAAGGCCTGACCTCAGGCTACGTGCCCATGGGCGGTCTGGTGGTGCGCAACGAAATCGTGGCCGTGCTCAATGAAGGCGGCGATTTCAACCATGGTTTCACCTATTCGGGTCATCCGGTGGCCGCCGCCGTGGCGCTGGAGAACATTCGTATCCTGCGCGAAGAAAAGATCGTCGAACGGGTCAAGTCTGAAACGGCACCATATTTGCAAAAGCGTCTGCGTGAGTTGAGTGATCATCCACTGGTGGGCGAGGTCCGTGGCGTGGGGCTGCTGGGCGCCATTGAGCTGGTCAGGAACAAGGCAACCCGCGAGCGTTACACCGACAGGGGCGCGGGCATGATCTGCCGAACCTTCTGCTTCGATAATGGCCTGATCATGCGGGCCGTGGGCGATACCATGATCATCGCGCCGCCGCTGGTGATCACGTTCGAGCAGATTGATGAACTGGTCGAGAAGGCTCGCAAGTGTCTGGACCTGACCCTGGCGGCATTGGAAGGGTAAGAGATTGTTATCCGGTGTAGCGTTTGCACTGAGCACACCGGATTGTGGGAGGCGGCTTGCCGGCGAAGCGTCCGTTCAGACAATGATATGGCGTCTGGAAGAACGCTTCGCCGACAAGCCGCCTCCCACAGGAAAAAGCGTTTCTTCAGCGGGATAAGGGCTGTTCGACAGGTGTCGGCTTGAAAGCCTGCCCATGAACTTGCCAGACTAATGGCTACAAGCCGCTAATCTAATCGGTCAGTGATAAAAAACATTGGAGCTACGCATGAAAAAATTTGGCAAGACCCTTCTCGCCCTGTCCATGATGGGCGTCGTGGCCACCGCTGCGCAGGCCGATGACAAAGTGCTGCACGTCTATAACTGGTCCGATTACATCGCGCCGGACACCGTTGCCAAGTTCGAGAAGGAATCGGGCATCAAGGTCGTCTACGACGTGTTCGACAGCAACGAGACGCTCGAAGCCAAATTGCTGGCCGGCAAGTCCGGTTACGACATCGTGGTGCCGTCCAACAACTTCCTCGCCAAGCAGATCAAGGCTGGCGTGTATCAGGAACTGGACAAGTCCAAGCTGCCTGACTGGAAGAACCTGAACGAATCGCTGCTCAAGGCGGTGTCGGTCAGCGACCCGGGCAACAAGCACGCCTTCCCGTACATGTGGGGCTCGATCGGTATCGGTATCAATCCGGAGAAGGTCAAGGCTGCGCTGGGTGCCGATGCACCGGTCAATTCCTGGGACCTGCTGTTCAAGCCCGAGAACGCGGCCAAGCTGAAGTCGTGCGGCATCAGCTTCCTCGATTCGCCGACCGAAATGCTGCCGATTGCCCTGCATTACCTGGGTTACCCGACCGATTCGCAGGACAAGAAGCAACTGGCTGAAGCCGAAGCGCTGTTCATGAAGATCCGTCCTTCGATTGGCTACTTCCACTCGTCCAAGTACATCTCGGACCTGGCCAACGGCAACATCTGCGTCGCAGTGGGCTACTCGGGTGATATCTACCAGGCCAAATCCCGTGCTGAAGAAGCAGGCGGCAAGGTCAAGGTTGCCTACAACATTCCGAAGGAAGGTGCTGGCAGCTTCTACGACATGGTCGCCATTCCCAAGGATGCCGAAAACGTCGAAGGCGCCTACAAGTTCATGACCTTCCTGATGAAGCCGGAAATCATGGCCGAGATCACCAACGCGGTGCGCTTCCCGAACGGCAACGCAGCGGCCACGCCTCTGGTCGACAAGGCAATCACCAGCGATCCGGGCGTCTACCCGCCTGCTGACGTACAGGCCAAACTGTATGCCATCGCGGATCTGCCTGCCGCGACTCAGCGGATCATGACCCGCAGCTGGACCAAGATCAAATCAGGTAAATAAGCCTGTCATGAAACCTGTGGAAGCTGCGTAGCCCTCGGCGCGCAGCTTCCAACAGACAGGAAAATTGCCGAAAACTTTGCTGGTTGGACTCATAGACGGTAAGTTGCGCGCCGGTTTTGTCGTCCGGATGCCATCCGGCTTTCAGGCCTCTCTGTTAAAAGGATTCATGTTGTGTCTATTTCTAATCTTTCCAAAGCCTTGCTGGTGACTGCCGGGCTGACACTGGCAGCCAGTGCTCAGGCCGAATCCACCGTGCATATTTATAACTGGTCCGATTACATCGGCAAGACCACGCTGGCCGACTTCGAAGCCGCGACGGGCATCAAGCCGATGTACGACGTGTTCGATTCCAACGAAACCCTGGAAGCCAAGCTGCTGGCCGGTCGCACCGGCTATGACGTAGTCGTGCCGTCCAACCATTTCCTCGGCAAGCAGATCAAGGCGGGCGCGTTCCAGAAGCTCGACAAGTCGCTGCTGCCCAACTACAAGAACCTCGACCCGGCGCTGCTCAAGCGTCTGGAGAAGAACGATCCCGGTAATCAGTACGCCGTGCCTTACCTGTGGGGCACCAACGGCATCGGTTACAACGTCGAGAAGGTCAAGGCGGCGCTGGGCGTCGACAAGATCGATTCCTGGTCGGTGCTGTTCGAGCCGGAAAACATCAAGAAGCTGTCCAGCTGTGGCGTAGCCTTCCTCGACTCTGCGGACGAGATGCTGCCGGCCATGCTCAACTACCTCGGGCTTGATCCCAACAGCACCAAGGAAGCCGATTACAAGAAGGCCGAAGCCAAGCTCATGGCGATTCGTCCTTACGTGACCTACTTCCATTCCTCCAAATACATCACGGACCTGGCCAACGGCGACATCTGCGTCGCGGCCGGTTTCTCGGGCGATGTGTTCCAGGCCAAGGCCCGCGCCGAAGAAGCAGGCAAAGGCGTGAAGCTTGCGTACAGCATCCCGAAAGAGGGCGGCAACCTGTGGTTCGACATGCTGGCGATTCCGGCTGACTCGAAAAACGTCAAGGCCGCCAGCGCGTTCATCAACTACCTGCTCGATCCCAAGGTGATTGCTCAGGTCAGCGATGAAGTCGGCTACGCCAACCCCAACCCGGCCTCGGGTGAGTTCATGGATCAGGCGATCCGCACCGACGAAGCGGTCTACCCGCCGCAGGAAGTGCTGGACCGGTTGTTCGTGAACAGCGAGTTGCCACCCAAGGTGCAACGTCTGATGACCCGCAGCTGGACCAAGGTCAAGTCGGGCAAATAACAATCCAGCGCCCGGCCGTTTTGGCCGGGCTGCCTATCATGTTGGGAGTTTCACCCATGGCAGTTGCCTCCGGCGCCTACAAGAAAGCCCTCGAAGGCGGTCAGCAACCCAAACAGGTGCTGGTCAAGATCGATCGCGTCACGAAAAAATTCGACGAGACGATTGCTGTGGACGACGTGTCCCTGCAAATCAACAAGGGTGAGATCTTCGCCCTGCTCGGCGGATCGGGCTCCGGCAAGTCCACACTGCTGCGCATGCTGGCAGGCTTCGAGCGTCCGACCGAGGGTCGCATCTACCTCGACGGCGTCGACATCACCGACATGCCGCCGTACGAACGTCCGATCAACATGATGTTCCAGTCCTACGCTCTGTTCCCGCACATGACCGTGGCCGACAACATCGCTTTCGGTCTCAAGCAGGACAGGCTGGCCAAGTCGGAAATCGACGCCCGCGTGGCCGAAATGCTCAAGCTGGTGCAGATGACCCAGTACGCCAAGCGCAAGCCGCATCAGCTTTCGGGCGGGCAGCGTCAGCGTGTCGCCCTGGCCCGCTCGCTGGCCAAGAAGCCCAAACTGCTGCTGCTCGATGAGCCCATGGGCGCGCTGGACAAGAAGCTGCGTTCGCAGATGCAGCTGGAGCTGGTGGAAATCATCGAGCGCGTGGGTGTGACCTGCGTGATGGTGACTCACGATCAGGAAGAGGCCATGACCATGGCCGAGCGCATCGCGATCATGCACCTGGGCTGGATCGCCCAGATCGGCAGCCCGATCGACATCTACGAAACCCCGACCAGCCGTCTGGTGTGTGAGTTCATCGGCAGCGTCAACCTGTTCGAAGGCGAAGTGATCGAGGACATGGAAGGCCATGCGCTGATCCGCAGCCCCGAGCTTGAGCGCAATATTTATGTCGGCCACGGCGTGAGTACGTCCGTGGAAGACAAGAGCATCACCTACGCGCTACGTCCGGAAAAACTGCTGATCACCACCGAGCAGCCGGGCTTTGAATACAACTGGTCGCGCGGCAAGGTCCATGACATTGCCTACCTGGGCGGTCATTCGGTGTTCTACGTCGAACTGCCTGGCGGCAAGCTGGTGCAGTCCTTCGTGGCCAACGCCGAGCGTCAGGGCGCGCGTCCGACCTGGGGCGATGAAGTCTACGTGTGGTGGGAAGACGACAGCGGCGTGGTACTGCGCTCATGAAAATCCGCAAGATCAAGCGCGCCTTCGGGCGCATCATGCCCAACGGTCGGCAGATGGTCATTGGCGTGCCGTTCCTCTGGCTGTTTCTGTTCTTTGCGCTGCCGTTCCTGATCGTCATCAAGATCAGCTTCGCCGAGGCTGACGTCGCCATCCCGCCGTATACGGAAATCTTCAGCTACGCCGAAGAGAAACTGCAGTTGGTGCTCAACCTCGCCAACTACACCTTGCTGACGGGCGATGACCTGTACGTTTCGGCGTACCTGGGTTCGCTGAAAATGGCCTTCATCAGCACGCTGCTGTGCCTGCTGATCGGCTACCCGATGGCCTACGCCATCGCCAATGCGCGCAAGGACATCCAGACGGTTCTGTTGCTGCTGATCATGATGCCGACCTGGACCGCGATCCTGATTCGCGTCTACGCCTGGATGGGCATTCTCAGCAACAACGGGCTGCTCAATGCATTTCTGATGTGGCTGGGCCTGATCAACGAGCCGTTGCAGATCCTCAACACCAATCTGGCGGTGTACATCGGCGTGGTCTATTCCTACCTGCCGTTCATGATCCTGCCGCTGTACGCCAACCTCGTGAAGCACGACACCAGCCTGCTGGAAGCCGCGTCCGATCTGGGGTCGAGCACCTTCAACAGTTTCTGGAAGATCACCGTGCCGCTGTCCAAGAACGGCGTGATCGCCGGCTGCATGCTGGTGTTCATCCCGGTCGTCGGCGAGTTCGTGATCCCCGAGCTGCTGGGCGGGCCGGAAACCCTGATGATCGGCCGCGTGCTGTGGCAGGAATTCTTCAACAACCGTGACTGGCCCGTGGCTTCGGCGCTGGCGGTCATCATGCTGCTGGTGCTCATTGTGCCGATCATCCTGTTCAACCGCAGTCAGGCCAAAGAACTGGAGGGCAAGGCATGAAGACCTTTCGATTCTCGAACCTGATGCTGGTCCTCGGTCTGCTGTTCATCTATGCGCCGATGGTCATTCTGGTCATCTACTCGTTCAACGCCTCGCAACTGGTGACGGTCTGGGGCGGCTGGTCGGTGAAGTGGTACGTGGGCCTGCTGGACAACTCGCAACTGATGGGCTCGGTGATGCGCTCGCTGGAAATCGCCTGCTACACCGCCATCGCGGCGGTGGCGCTGGGGACAATGGCGGCGTTCGTGCTGACCCGCATCACACGCTTCAAGGGCCGGACCTTCTTCGGCGGGCTGGTCACGGCACCGCTGGTGATGCCGGAAGTGATCACCGGTCTGTCGTTATTGCTGCTGTTCGTGGCGATGGCGCAGCTGATCGGCTGGCCACAGGAACGCGGCATCGTGACCATCTGGATCGCGCACACGACGTTCTGTGCGGCTTATGTGGCGGTCGTGGTGTCGGCGCGCCTGCGTGAGCTGGACCTGTCGATTGAAGAGGCGGCGATGGACCTGGGGGCGCGTCCGTGGAAGGTGTTCTTCCTGATCACCATCCCGATGATCGCGCCATCGCTGGCGGCGGGCGGCATGATGTCCTTCGCACTGTCGCTGGACGACCTGGTCCTGGCCAGCTTCGTCTCCGGGCCGGGTTCGACGACCTTGCCGATGGAAGTGTTCTCGGCCGTGCGTCTGGGCGTGAAGCCTGAGATCAACGCGGTGGCGAGCCTGATTCTGCTGGCCGTCTCGCTGGCCACCTTTCTGGTCTGGTTCTTCACCCGCCGTGCGGAAAACAACCGCAAACGCGCGATCCAGCAAGCCATCGAGGAAAGCGCCGCCGACTCCTGGAAACAACCCGACCCACGCCGCGCCCCGGCTGCGTGACGCTGATCGTTCCTACGCTGCGCTCATCGTTTGATCGTTCCCACGCTCTGCGTGGGAATGCCTCCCAGGACGCTCCGCGTCCGCTCTCGAAGGTGGCGCAGATGCACGTCCAAGCTCCAGCGTTATCCACGTCATGCGCTCGGCTCACTGAATCCTCAGTCTGTGCCATTTGTGACGCAAAGCGTCACGGGCTGCATGCCCACGCGGAGCATTGGCACGATCAATATCGCGCAATGATCGTTCCTCACGCTCCGATGGGCACGATCAGTGTTGAGGCAGACTTGTGTATAACGATGGGCACGATCAGTGTCCTCGCTCACTGCCCCGGCACGAACCTCAACACCCCTTCGGTGTGCTCGACCACGTCCTGTTCGCTGAAGTGCTGTTTCATGTACTCGCCATTGATGTAGGCCTTGGCCTGATCCGAGTAGTGCTTGTCGAACGGTACGCCGCTCTGGCCGACGGGGTTGATGCCCAGGCTGTTGGCGGGGTCGGCGAAGTCGATGATGCGGCGGGTCGAGGGGCCGTAGTTCACGGGCCACGGCGCAGGGCGAATGCTGGCTGACAGGTTGTTCGGCACTTCATGCGTACCCGGCGCCGGGTAGGGGCCGACGTTCAGCACTTTATCCAATGGCTTCTGTGAGCCCAGCGGATGTCCATGGGTCAATGTGTGCGCTCTGCCCCAGACCCATTCGTCCGGGTTGTTGCCGTACAGGGATTTGAGATGCGAAACGCTGGCACGCCACGCAACCTTGACGGTATTGGCGCGGCTTTCTTCGTGAGGTGAGTTGCGGTTGTTCCACCAGGGAGAGTCGGCATCAGCGGCCAGACGCGGCAGCGCCATGTCCAGCGAGCGTGTCGTCAGGAGCGTCTGGAACAGGTCATCGCCCAGTTCATCGTGGAAAGTTTCTTCAGTGATGTCGAACAGGAACTGGTTGAACAGCGTCGCACCCACCGAGTCCAGCGAATACTCGCCGTTCCAACTGGCCATCCGCTCCACCAGCGCCAGTTCCTCAGGGTCGCTGACCACGCTGCGCAGCACTGGAATCAGCGGCCGGAGGATGCTCGGCGCGTAATCAGTCCGTGTGCCCAGTTGCAGCTTCTTGTTGGCCTCCACATCCCACTTGACCGAGGCGTCACTCAGCTGACGGTCAAGCTGTTGGCCACGCTCAGGCGGGTTGTAGTAACCCGGAATCTGCATCCCGGTGGGCGAGAGCGGCTGGAAGTTGGCCGACACGATGTAGCCTCGTGCCGGATTCTCTTCCTGCGGGTTGGCGCTGAAAGGGTAGAAACCCAGTTTGTCGGCCTGCGCCGTGCTGCCATCGAGGATGTAGGTCGGGTTGACGCCTTCCGGCCGGATCGGCAATTGCGCCGTTGCCCACCAGCCGATGTCACCCTTGGCGTTGGCCCAGACGATGTTCAGGCCGGGCGCCTGGATCTTCTCGGCCGCGCTGCGCATCTTCTCTCGCGTGTCGGCGCGGTTGGCCTCATAGAAACCGTCCAGCACCGGGTTGTCCGACACCAGGAATGACCACCACATCGCGATGGGCACCTGTCCTGCATTCTTGCCCATCGCATCGTTGACGACAGGGCCATGCGGCGACTCCAGAAGGCTCAGCGTGACAGGCGCTTGGCCCTTGACCGCAATCTGCTGTTCGGTGCGGGTCATCTCGACCCACTGACCGTGATACCAGACCTGATTGGGGTTTTCAGGATTGGTCTTCTCGGCGATCAGGTCCATGTCGTCGTTCTGGAACATGGTCAGGCTCCAGCCGAAGTCCATGTTGTGGCCCAGAAACGCAAACGGATTCAGCGGCTGAAAATGCCCGTACAGTTCGAAGCCCGGTGCCGACAGCTGCGCCTCGTACCAGGCCGCAGGCACCGAGAAGCGGATGTGCGGGTCGCCCGCCAGAATGGGTTTGCCGCTTTGCGTGCGGCTGCCGGAAATCGCCCAGGCATTGCTGCCTTCGAATTGCGGCAGGCCAGCCTGTTCAAATGCTTCATTGCTCAGTTTCGCCAGCGCGCCAAGGCCTTTCCAGTCCGCACCAGTCAGCGCGGGCTTCTGGTCCAGCACGCCGTTCGGGTGCCAATCCAGATCAAAAACCTTAAGGTACTGCGGGCCCAACTGGTCGCGCACATAGGTCATCAAGGGTTCGGTACGCAATGCCGAAGCAAAACTGTAGGCCAGATAGCCACCGATGCTGAGCGTGTCTTCAGCGCTGAACGGCCGCTTGGGGATGCCCAGTGCGTCGGACTCCATCGGCCTTGCGTGGGTGTCCTGATACTGGTTGATGCCATCGAGATAGGCTTCAAGGGCCTTCCACATCGGCGTGTTCTTGTCCTGACGCGCCACATAGGCCGCCGCGTGATCACGGATGCGCAGGCTGCGGAACAGCTTGTCGGTCTCGATCAGATTCGGACCCAGGATTTCGGCCAGTTCGCCACGCGCCAGACGCCTTATCATTTCCATCTGGAACAGCCGGTCCTGAGCCTGGACATAGCCCAGGGTGCGGTACAGGTCCGCTTCGTTTTCGGCACGTATATGCGGCACACCGCGTTCGTCGTAGCGCACGCTGACCGGCCCCTGCAGACGGCTCATGGCAATCTCGCCCTCGCGCACCGGCTGTTTGCTGTGGACGTACCAGCCTGCGCCACTGGCAACGATGGCGATGATGAGGGCAAGGGCGATCAGGCTGCGTTTCATCCGGTTCCTCTATGAGTGGCGTATTGCGGGGATGAAGGCTACCGTTTTGGCTCAGGGCTGGGTAGTGAAGATACCGGGCAGATACAATGCGCACGTTGTGTAAAAAACGTTTTAACTGTGTCGGTCTGGCTTGTCATGTCCAGGCAGACAGAAGACTATCCCTGCATCATCTGCTCGCGGCGCTTGCCCGAATCTGGAAGGCCCATGTCCGTAACGTTCGACCCCGATAATCTGCGTGCCAGCCTGTTGCCGCTGGGCATCATCGATCCGCTTTCGCCGGATGGACAGGCGTACCAGCGCTTCTATGGACTGGGCGGTCTGGGCGGTGAGAACGTGATTCGCAGCTGGCTCGGGCGGCTGGATGTGGCGGGGTACGAGATCGTCGGGCAGGTGTGGATTCCCGAGAATGCCGTCGCAACGCTGTTTCTGTTCCACGGCTTCTATGACCACATGGGCCTGTACCGGCACGTGATCGAATGGGCGCTGGGGCAGGGCTTTGCGGTGATTTCCTGCGACCTGCCGGGCCACGGGCTTTCCAGCGGCAGCCGCGCAAGCATCAACGACTTCGCGGAATATCAGGCCGTGCTGCAGCAACTGCTGCTGGAAGCGCAGGCCCTCAGACTGCCGCAGCCCTGGCATCTGTGTGGCCAGAGCACCGGCGGTGCCATCGTGATCGATCATTTGCTCAATCAGGGTGCCGACAGCCCAGCGCAAGGACAGGTGATTCTGCTGTCGCCACTGGTGCGCCCGCGTGCCTGGGGCTGGTCGCGGCTCAGTTACTACCTGCTCAAGCCCTTCGTGACCGGCATCGCCCGACGTTTCACCGAAAACTCCAACGCCCCGGCCTTCCTGCCGTTCCTGCTGGCCGACCCGTTGCAGCCCAATCGACTGCCGACCGCCTGGGTCGGTGCGCTGGCGCAATGGATCGTACGTATCGAAAGCGCGCCACGCAGCACACGCAGTCCGTTGATCATTCAGGGTGAGGCGGACATGACGGTGGACTGGCTGCACAACCTGAGCGTTCTGAAGGACAAATTCAGCGAACCGCAGATCCTGATGCTCGGCCCCGCTCGCCATCACCTGGCCAACGAACTGCCGGAGTTGCGCGCACGGTACTTCGATTTTCTGGCGGAGCGGTTGCGTTAAGGCTTCTGGAGAGTGCGGGCCGAAAACGCTTTGACCTGACGGCGCAGACGGAAGTTGTCGACGGCCAGCGTCACGGTCGTGATCAGACCCAGCACGGCAAACGCGTCCTGTCCCAGTTCCTTCCAGAACAGCGAGGCCAGAACGGCCATGGCGATTGCGGTGGCGAGCAATGCGATCGAGTCTTTCATAACGTCCTTTTTGATAACGACTGCCGGGTTACTGCGCGGGATTCAGACTCGACGTACTTTGCCCGACCGCAAGTCCTGCGCGGATCGCGGCGAGCGCAGCCTGATAGTACGCCTGACCTTCCGGCGATTCGGCGAAGGTCGAAAACTCTTCCAGCTCCGGGTCCGACAGCTCGCGATAGACGTAGAGCAGTGTGTTGTTCAGATCGGCACTGATCTGCGCCATCAGACGCTCGCGCTGGCCTTCGAGCATGCCCTGCGCCTGACCGCCGCCCAACAGGCCGGGAATCATCTGGCTCAGGCTGTCGGCAGCCACACCGGCGATGGCGAGGCTGACTTCGGCACCGGCCTGTTTGGCGGGCAGTGCTTGCGCCAGATGTCCGATCAACAGCTGGCGGGTCGCGTCGGCTTCAATGTGCGGCAGCCCGTCGGCATGCTTGGCCAGTTGATCGGCGCGGGTCGCGGTCAGTTCGGCGTTGACGATCTTGCGGCCCAGTGGCGACTGGAAGAATTGCAGCGAGGGGTTGGGGTCTTTCAGCGTTTCACGCAGGCGTCGTGCAGCACGCTGATCCATCGCCTGCGGTGCAA
Source organism: Pseudomonas viridiflava (assembly GCF_001642795.1). Taxonomy (GTDB): domain Bacteria; phylum Pseudomonadota; class Gammaproteobacteria; order Pseudomonadales; family Pseudomonadaceae; genus Aquipseudomonas; species Aquipseudomonas viridiflava. Next base: position 58,203 of record NZ_LKEH01000016.1, read on the forward strand.
AACGCTGATTGCTGTTATTGACCAGCGCCTGAAAAACCGCAGGTGGCAGGTTGTCCCGGTAGCGCTGTTGCGCAGCTTTCAAGGCATCGTTGAAGTGCGCGCGCTGGTCCGGCCAGCCTGCAGCCTTGTACAACTGGTCATAGCTGTCTGCCCAGGCAGGCGCAGTGCACAACATCAACAACAAAACAAACAAACGGCGCATTAGGGACTCCTGTCGGCAGGTCGCTATTCTCCGGGTGTTACCGGGGACTTGTCGAGTTATCACTGCCCTTGCGCAGCGAAATCTACCGCATATGACGCGCCACATACGCGCCTCTGTCGGATTTCAGGGCTTATGGATATGATGCGCCGCATGCGCATACCCTCCGATCACCCGCTGCTGCTACGAATCGTCGACGACCTGGCCGCAAACGGCTGGTCGCAGCAGAATATTTTCCTGCCCGACAGTCTGACCCTCGAACTCGAACAAGAGTGCCGCAAGCGCGCTGCCGAAGGTGAACTGGAGCCTGCCGGTATAGGCCGGGGGCTTGCGCATGAAGTGCGCGAGGGGATTCGCGGTGACCGGATCCAGTGGCTGGAGGCAGGTCAGGCAGACTGCTGCGACCGTTATCTGGAACTGATGGACAGCCTGCGTCAGGCGCTTAACCGCGGTCTGTTCCTGGGCCTTGAGGATTACGAAAGCCATTTCGCCCAGTATCCGCCCGGCGCCTTCTATCTGCGCCACGTGGACCGCTTCCGCGATGACGACAAACGCATGGTGTCGGCGGTGCTGTACCTCAACAACGCCTGGCTCCCGGAACATGGCGGTCAGTTGCGCATGTACCTCAAGGACGAGGTGGCGTATGACGTGCAGCCTACGGGCGGTTGTCTGGTTGTGTTTCTCTCCGGCGAGATTCCCCATGAAGTGCTGCCCGCAACCCGGGACAGGCTGTCACTGACCGGCTGGTTCCGGCGTCGTGGCGACGAGGTTTTTCCTTAGGTCGCGTCTTGAATTCGGCTGCACAGATTCATGAAAACACTTTCATCAAGTCGTTCAGCTGTTTTTACGCGGCTCGGGCTATCGTTGCACGGCCCGACATTACGTCGATCACGTCTGGAGACATCATGAAGTCGCTATTTTCTGGAGTTGTCGTTGCAAGCGTTCTGCTGGGCGCTTCGATGCTGGTCAGCGCCGCTGACATCCCGCGCACCGCATCGGCGCCGGGTGCCGAGGTCTACATCATCTCGCCGAAGGATGGCGAGACCGTCACCTCGCCCTTCAAAGTGCAGTTTGGCTTGAAAGGCATGGGCGTTGCGCCTGCCGGTGTGGACGTCCCCGAGACCGGGCACCATCACCTCCTGATCGACGTGAAAGACCAGCCTGCGATGGATACGCCATTGCCGATGACTGACAACATCCGCCATTTCGGCAAGGGCCAGACCGAAACCGAAGTGAACCTGCCGCCGGGCCAGCACACCCTGCAACTGCTGGTGGGTGACAAGAGCCACATCCCGCTGAACCCGAGCGTCGAGTCGAAGAAGATCACCATCAACGTGAAGTGATGGGCGGCGTGCTGGCGATCTGCAGGGGACCGGCAGCCCATGATGATCGTTCCTACGCTCCGCGTGGGAATGCCGCCCAGGACGCTCCGCGTCCGCTCTTGAATGTGACGCAGAGCGTCACGGGTCGAGGCGGACAGATGCAGACTTCAGCGCTTCTTCTGACCTGACGCCATCGCCGGCAAGCCGCCTCCCACGGTTGCGATGCAGTTCAACCAAACACCAGCCCCGACGAGCGCAGCAGTTCCTGGGTGTAGGGCTGCTTTGGCGCGGCGAATATCTCCCTCGACGGGCCTTGCTCGACCACCTTGCCGTCCTTGATCACGATCAGGTCGTGCGCCAGCGCGTGTACCACCGCCAGGTCGTGGCTGATGAACAGGTACGTCAGGCCGTGACGAATCTGCAGGTCTCGCAGCAGTGCGACGATCTGTTTCTGCACGGTGCGGTCCAGCGCCGAGGTCGGTTCATCCAACAGGATCAGGTCCGGTTCCAGTACCAGTGCCCGGGCGATGGAAATGCGCTGGCGTTGGCCTCCGGAAAATTCATGCGGGTAACGATGCCGACTGGCCGGGTCCAGCCCGACTTCGCCCAGCACTCGGATCACGGTTTCCTCACGTTCTTTGGCTGTGCCAATACCATGCGTGACCAATCCCTCAGCGATAATCTGCGCCACGGTCATGCGCGGGCTCAGGCTGCCGAACGGGTCCTGAAACACCACCTGCAACTGGCGACGCAGCGGACGCATCAAGTGCTGGCTGTGCAGGCTCAGTTCCTTGGTGCCGAAACGGATACTGCCTTCGGAGTCGACCAGCCGCAGGATGGCCTGACCCAGCGTGGACTTGCCCGAACCCGATTCGCCAACGATGCCCAGCGTCTTGCCCTTGAGCAGTTCGAAACTCACGCCATCCACCGCCTTCACAAACTGCGGCTCGCGCTTGAACCAGGACTTCGCCAACGGAAACCAGACCTTCAGGTCCAGCACCGACAGCAGCGTGTTGGTATGTGTCGAGGGCACCGGCTCGCCATCGGGCTCGGCGTTGATCAGCAACTGGCTGTATGGATGTTGCGGGCTATTGAACAGCGTCTCGCAGTCAGCCTGTTCGACGATCTCGCCCTCGCGCATCACGCAGACCCGCTGTGCGATGCGACGCACCAGATTGAGGTCATGGCTGATCAGCAACAGCGACATGTTCAGCCGCTGTTGCAGGGACTTGAGCAGTTCGAGGATTTTCACCTGCACCGTCACGTCCAGCGCTGTGGTCGGTTCGTCGGCGATCAACAGGTCAGGCTCGTTGGCCAGCGCCATGGCGATCATGATGCGCTGGCGTTGCCCGCCGGACAGTTGATGCGGGTACGCGGTGAGGCGCGACAGAGGATCCCGGATGCCGACCAGTTCCAGCAGCTCAAGGGTCCGATTCAAGGCGGCTTTGCCTTTCAGGCCCTTGTGGGTGACGAGGATTTCGCCGATCTGTTTCTCGACCGTGTGCAGCGGGTTCAGCGAACTCATGGGCTCCTGAAAGATCATCGCCACCCGGTTGCCGCGCAGGCTGCGCAGTTGCTTGTCGCTGGCGCTGACCAGATCCAGCCCGTCATAACGAATCGAGCCCTGGGTGCTGACCGTCTTGCCCGGCAACAGACGCAGGATCGAATGCGCCGTCACCGATTTGCCCGAGCCGGATTCGCCCACCAGCGCCAGGCATTCGCCACGCCGGATGTCGAGACTGACGCCATGCACCACTTCGTGACCGTTGAAGGCAACGCGCAGATCACGTATTTCAATCAGGTTGTCGTGCATGTCAGCTCCGGGGATCGAACGCGTCACGGCAGGCTTCGCCGATGAACACCAACAGGGACAGAATCAGCGCCAGCGCGACGAAGGCGGTCAGGCCCAGCCACGGCGCCTGCAGATTGCGCTTGGCTTCGCCAATCAGCTCGCCCAGCGAGGCACTGCCTGCGGGCATGCCGAAGCCGAGAAAATCCAGCGCGGTGAGGGTGGCGATGGAGCCCGTCACGATGAACGGCAGGTAGGTGAGCGTGCTGGTCATGGCGTTGGGCAGGATGTGCCGCCACATCAGCGCGGCGTCGGTCAGACCCAGTGCGCGGGCCGCTTTGACGTATTCCAGATTGCGACCGCGCAGAAACTCGGCGCGCACCACGTCCACCAGCGACAGCCATGAAAACAGCGCCATGATCCCCAGCAGCCACCAGAAATTCGGCGACACGAAACCCGACAGAATGATCAGCAGGTACAGCACCGGCAGGCCCGACCAGATTTCCTGAATGCGCTGGCCGATCAGGTCGGTCATGCCGCCGTAATACCCCTGAATCGCCCCGGCACAGACTCCGATCACCGTGCTGATCGCCGTCAGCAGCAGCGCGAACAGAATCGAAATCCGCGCCCCGAACAGCACCCGCGCCAGCACATCGCGCGCCTGTTCGTCGGTGCCCAGCCAGTTATGGCCATCGGGCGGGCTGGGCGAGGGTGCTTCCAGGTCGTAGTTGATGGTGTCGTAGCTGAACGGGATCGGCGCGAACATCATCCAGCCGTTCTTAGCCGCGATCAGTTGGCGCACATAGTCGCTGGAATAATCCGGCTCAAAGGGCAGCTCGCCGCCGAAATCGGTTTCCATATAGGTATGAAACGCCGGGTAATACAGCTCGCCGTCATAGCTGAGCAGCAACGGCTTGTCATTGGCGATCAGCTCGCCGCACAGGCACACCAGCATCAGACCGACGAAGATCCACAACGACCACCAGCCGCGCCGGTTGGCCTTGAACAGCGCCATGCGTCGCTGGCTCTGGGGAGAGAACTCGAACATCAGGCGCTCCTCGCGGAAAAATCGATGCGCGGATCGACCAGCATGTAGCACAGGTCACCCACCAGTTTGATCAGCAGGCCGAACAGGGTGAACAGGAACAGCGTGCCGAACACCACGGGATAATCCCGCGACACCGCCGCCTCGTAGCTCATGCGCCCCAGCCCGTCGAGGCCGAAGATGGTTTCGATCAGCAGCGAACCGGCGAAGAACACCTCGATCAGCGCCTGCGGAATACCGGCAATGACCAGCAGCATGGCGTTGCGGAACACGTGGCCGTATAGCACGCGATGTTCCGTCAGGCCCTTGGCCCGCGCCGTGACCACGTACTGGCGGCTGATCTCGTTGAGAAAGCTGTTCTTGGTCAGGATGGTCAGTGTCGCGAAGCCGCCGATCACCAGCGACGTGACGGGCAGCACAAGGTGCCACAGGTAGTCCTTCACCTTGCCCCAGGTGCCGAGGCTGTCGAAGTTTTCCGAGAACAGGCCCTGCGCCGGAAACCAGCTCAGGTAGCTGCCACCGGCAAACACCACGATCAACAGAATCGCGAACAGAAACGCAGGCGTGGCATAGCCGATGATCACCAGCGTGCTGCTCCATACATCGAAGGCGCTGCCGTGCCGTACTGCCTTGCGAATGCCCAGCGGAATGGAGATCAGGTAGGTGATCAACGTCGCCCATAGCCCGAGCGACAGCGACACCGGCAGTTTCTGCGCGATCAGCTCGGTCACCGGCGCGCCGCGAAAGAAGCTGTTGCCGAAGTCCAGTTGTGCGTAGTTCTTGAGCATCAGCCACAGGCGTTCGTGCATCGGTTTGTCGAAACCGTAATGCTCCTTGATCGACTCGATCAGCGCCGGGTCCAGACCGCGCGTGCTGCGGCTGGCAGTACCGCTTGAGGCCACTTCGCCGCCGCCTCCACCGACGCCGTTGGGGCTGAAACCCTGAATCCGTGCGATGGCCTGCTCCACCGGCCCGCCGGGGGCAGCCTGCACGATCAGAAAATTCACAATCAGAATGGCCAGCAGCGTAGGAATGATCAGCAGCAGGCGTCGGATTACGTAAGCCAGCATCTCAATGCTCCTTCGCAGCGGTGGTCTTGCTGCCGAGCGCAGCAGCCTGGGCGTTGGTCAGCGCGGTCGGGCTGATCTGCCACCAGGTTTCCAGGCCGACGTCGTAGATGGGCGCGGTGTCGGGCCTGCCGAAACGGTTGGCGTACACCAGCGGCGTGCCCTTGGAGAAGTAGTTGGGGATCATGTAATAGCCCCACTGCAACACCCGATCCAGCGCACGGGCGTAATGCACCATGTCGTTGCGGCTGTTGGCGGCCACCAGCCCGTCGATCAGAGTGTCCACGGCCGGGTTGCGCAGCACCATGGCGTTGGAACTGCCGACTTCGGTGGCGCTCTGCGAGCCGTACAGGTTGTAAAGATCACGGCCCGGCGAGATCAGCGGATTGCCGCTTTTGGGGAAGGTGACCACGATCATGTCGTAGTCCCGGGCGTTAAGTCGGTTGATGTATTGCGCGGAGTCGATGCGCAGGAAATCCAGCGTGATCCCGATCTGCGCCAGCGTGCGCTTGAACGGCAGAATCAGGCGATCAAAACCGCCCTGGCCGTCGAGAAAGCTGAACACCATCGGCTCGCCTGCGGCATTGACCAGTTTGTTGTTTTTGGGGTGCCATCCGGCTTCGGCCAGCAGCTTGAGGGCCTGTACCTGTTTGTCGCGGATGTAGCCGTTGCCGTCGGTCTTGGGGGGCTGGTAGACCTGCGTGAACACCTCGTCGGGGATCTGGCTGCGCAGAGGCTCGAGAATTTTCAGTTCGGCTTCGTCCGGCAATTGGGTCGCGGACATTTCGCTTTTCGGAAAATAGCTCTGCTGGCGCACATAGAAATTGCGCATCACCCGGCGGTTGATCCAGTCGAAGTCCCACAGCATCGACAGCGCCTGCCGCACGCGGCGATCCTTGAAGATCGGGTTGTCCAGATTGAACACAAAACCCTGCGCGGCGACGGGGCGCTGAGTGGCCAGGATGTTTTTCTGCAAGCGCCCGTCGTCGATGGCCGGGCCGCTGTAGCCGACGGTAAAGCCCGCCGAGGAAAACTCCCGGTTGTAGTCGAACGCGCCAGCCTGCAGCAGCTGGCGGGCGATTTCCGTGTCGCCGTAGAAGTTCACGGTCAGGGTGTCGAAGTTGTACAGGCCGCGGCTGACCGGCAGGTCCTTACCCCACCAGTCCTTGACCCGTTCGAAGACCACGCTGCGTCCGGCGTCGACCTTGGCGACGCGGTACGGCCCGTTGCCCAGCGGTGGCTCGAAGCCGCCGCCGTTGGCGAAGTCCCGGTCTTTCCACCAGTGCTTCGGCAAGATGTGCAGGCTGGCGATGTCGAGGGCCAGCATGCGGTTGAGGTTGTTCTTGAAGTCGAAACGTATCTGCAGCGGCCCTTCGATGGTCACGTCCTTCACGTCGGCGAACATCGGGCGATAGCTGAAGCTGGCCTTGGTGGTCATCAGCTCGTAGGTGTAGCGCACGTCCTCGGCTGTGACCGGCTGGCCGTCGTCGAAGCGCGCCTTGGGGTTGAGGTAAAACCGCACCCACAGACCGTTCGGATCCACTTCCATCTTTTCGGCGATCAGCCCGTAGACGGTGTAAGGCTCGTCGAGCGAGCGATAGGCCAGCGGCGAATAGACCCACGTGTCGAGCTGTACGACACCGATGCCTTGATCGACGTAAGGATTGAGGTAATTGAACTGACCGATCTCTTCGGCTGACCGGGTCAGCGTTCCGCCCTTGGGGGCGTCCGGGTTGACGTAATCGAAGTGCTTGAAGCCGGCCGGGTACTTGGGTGCCTCGCCGTAGACAGTCAAGGCATGTGTCGGCGTGGCCAGCGCGACCTGCCAACAGGTGCACAACACCGCAACACCCAGCAGCAGGCGTCGCAGAAGACGGATTTGACGCGACATGATGGGGCTATCCTCGTACGCACGAATGACGCCGTGCGGCGAAAAAGGCCTCCGGCCGGGGAAGGTGGATGAAACCTGTGGCCGGAGGGGGCGAGCTCGCAAACAGGACGCGACCCACGGAGCGGGTATGGGTCGCGCCTTCACCCTCAGAAGTGATACGTCATGCGTGCGAACAGCGTGCGGCCCAACGGGTCGGCGTAGCGTGGGTCATAGCCGGACTGGAAGTTGTAGGCCTGATTGGAGAACGGCGGGTTGCGGTCAAACATGTTGCGCAGGCCCGCATCGACATCCAGCACCTTGTCGAAGGTATGACCGACCGACAGGTCCCACAGCGCATACGAGGCGACCCGCGCGTTGGTGGTGCGGTCGTAATCGTTGTAGCCCGAGGTAAAGCGGTTGGTGATGGACGCGCGGGTATTGCCCAGCGACCAGGTACCGGTCAGAACGTGTTTCCAGCGAGAGATCACGCCATCGCCCTGGAAGTCGCCGACCTTGTCGGTATACGGACCGTCAATGATGTTCTGGAAGTCATAACGGGTCACGTAAGTGCCGGTCATGCCCAGGCCGAACTGACCATAGGGCGTATTCGGGAAGCGATAGTCGAGGCTGACGTCCACACCGCTGGTCTTGACGATGCCCAGGTTGGCGTTGCCTGTCACGATGTTGGCGATGGAACCGTCAGCGGCGCGAACGAAGCGATCGGCATACGTGTTGGGGTCGTCGAACACGGTCGATTCAGGAAACGACTGGATCTGGTTGGAGATGTGAATCCACCAGAAGTCCAGACCCATCGACAGATTGTTGACCGGTTGATACACGAAGCCCAGCGTCATGTTACGGGCTTTTTCCGGCGCCAGTTCGGTGTTGCCGCCGCTGTTGTTGAGGAACTGCTGCGCACAGTCACGACCGGCATTGCCGCCGGGCTGCACGGTGCCGCCGGCACACAACACAGGGTCGTTGTAAAAACCCTGAGTGAACGTCGTGCTGCGCGGTGCATACAGCTCATAGAGCGATGGCGCGCGGAAGCCCTCGCTGTAGGCACCACGGACCACCAGTTGCTTGATCGGCTGATAGCGGAACGAGTACTTGGGGTTGGTGGTGCTGCCGAAGTCACTGTATTTGTCATGACGCACAGCGGCGGTCAGTTCCAGGCTGTCCAGCACCGGCACGTTCAACTCGGCGTATTCGGCTTTCACGCTGCGCTCACCCGATACGCTGCCCGCGGCATCCGCACCCAGGCTGCTGACGTCGTTGACGAACGCTTCGTACTGTTGATGCATCTTCTCTTTGCGGTACTCGCCGCCCAGTGCCAGACCGGCCGGGCCTGCGCCGAACCAGTCACCGATTTCCCGGCTGATACGTCCATCGATTCCTGCCACGCGGCCCACAGCGCTGGAGTATTGCCCGTGATATTGGTTGGCATCGATCAGCGCCTGACCCGCTGCGGTCTGCGGCCCGAACGGGTTGATCACGCCGTTGGCCAGGCCATTGATCATCTGCGCGTCACTGACGTAGCCGTCGGTGAGACTGGACAGCACCTTGTTCTGGTTGTACGAAGCGCCGACGTTGTAATCCCAGCCGCCGACCAGACCGTCGAAATTCAGCAGAAAGCGCTGGCTGGTGTTCTGGTCACTTGAACCGCGAGGTCCGGCGGCGGTTTCGCGCCATGCAGTGTCGACCGGTTGTGTGGGGTCGAGCGTAAAGTTGGTCGGTGCCGGGGTGATGCCATTGCCGGGATAGAACGGCGACGACGAATCCAGCGACAGGCCGGTGAGTGGGGCCGGCCCAATGTCGGTGTGGTTGTTGTTGCGTGCCCAGAAGTATTCAAGGCTGACGTTGTGGTCGTCGGCCAGCTTGCCGGTGGCCTTGCCGAAGAACGAGGTCTTTTCGGTCTGCGGGATCAGGTCGATGTACTCGCGGGTGCTGAACCGGCAGATGCCGTTGCGGGCGATCAGGCTAGGCCCGGAGCAATTGGCGCCCAGCGGGTTGGAAGAGTTGTCGCCCTGAAAATAGTTGCCAGGGTACGCGGTGCCGGAGGTCTGGTTGAGGCCGCGCCCTGGCTGGTAATCCTGAGTGAATGAACGGTCGTTGGCGTCCAGATTCTGCTGCTTGTTGTAGTTGAAGACGCCCATCACGTTGAAGCGGTCTTCTTCCAGATCACCAAAGCCCCAGCTGGCGCTCATGTCCTTGGTCGCGCCGCCGCCACTGTGGGTAGGTGTCTCGCCGCCCAAGGTCAGCGAACCGTCGGTCAGGGTCTTCTTGGTGATGAAGTTGATCACACCGCCAATGGCGTCGGTGCCGTACAAGGCCGATGCACCGTCACGCAGGACTTCAACCCGGTCGATGGCGGCGAACGGGATCATGTTCAGGTCGATGGCGCTGCCGTTCGGCGAACCGACACCCGAGATGGCGTTGTTGGCCAAGCGGCGTCCGTTGAGCAGCACCAGCGTCTTGTTGGGGCCAATGCCGCGCATGTCGGCGAAGGAAGCTCCCCCTGAACCTGTACCGACAGAGCCCGCGCTGTTGTTGATCGACTGACTGCCGGTAATGCGCTGGACCATTTCCTGAGTGGTGGTCACGCCCTGTTTCTTCAGGTCGTCGGCGCGCAGGATGGTGATCGGCACGGCGGTTTCGGCGTCGACCCGGCGAATCGCCGAACCGGTCACTTCAACGCGTTGCAGCTGGGTCGTGGCGGGCACGACGGCGGCAGCGGAGACGGATTCGCTGGCGGTGTCCGCTTCAACGGCCTCGGCCGCATGGGCACCGCTCATGCCCATGGCCAGGGCGCACAGCAGGGCGCGAGGGTGACGGCGGACCGCGAGGGCCAGTGGCTTGAGGGTGTATCCGGGAAGATTCATCAGCATGGTTATTTCCGACTTGGTCCAGACATTATTGAAATGGCCTTGTGAGCCCTCTATTCCTGCGCGGTTGTGCCGTGCGGGAGTTCCACTGCGTTGGTTTCCAGCAAGCCGCTCCCCTCCAGGGGCTTTTCAGCCCACGGACGATGGTGTTGGCGGGAGTCGGTTCAGCGGGTTTCGCGGGGCGAAACCCTCAGTTCATTTGGCCGTCATGACGGAAATCTTCGTGATGCCCGAGCGCTCGATGGACGCCATGGCCTTGGCCACCTGGCCATAGTTCACGTCGGTATCGGCCTGCAGCTGGACGCGGATGTCCGGATCCTTGGCCTTCTCGTCCTGCAGGCTTTTCTCCAGCAGCTCGGGAGCGATTTCCGATTTGGCGAGGAAGAACTTGCCGCTCTGGTCGACGCTGACCACCACCGGATCCTTCTTCTCGGCCGGGGCGACCGAGTCGGTCTTGGGCAGGTTGACCTTGATCGCGTTGGTCATCAGCGGCGTGGTGACGATGAATACCACCAGCAGCACGAGCATCACGTCCACCAGCGGCGTGACGTTCATTTCGCTGAGCACTTCATCGCTGTCTTGAGTGGAAAACGACATTAGCTTGCCTCCCGCACGGCGTGGCCTTGCTTGCTGGCGATGGGTTGACGGGATACGGCGAAGGCACTGCGCTGGGCGAGGGCGTCGAAGTCGTGGGCGAAGTCGTCCATGTCGGCCACAGCCAGCTTGAGGCGGCGCAGGAAGAAGTTGTAGATCAGGACCGCAGGCACCGCGACCGCGATGCCGACGCCGGTGGCGACCAGTGCATGACCGATGGGACCGGCGACCGCTTCAAGGCTGGCCGAGCCGGTCAGGCCGATGCTTTGCAGCGCTTCCATGATGCCCCAGACCGTTCCGAACAGGCCGATGAAGGGCGCGGTGCTGCCGATACTGGCGAGAATCGCCTGGCCGCTTTCCAGCGAGCGACGTTCCTTCTGGATCTGCTGGCGCAGGTTGCGCTCCAGGCGGTCCGAGCGGTTGATGGTGTGTGCCAGCTGCTGCGTGGTACGCGGTGATTCGTCCACCGCCATGGCTTCGAAACCACTGTTGGCGATGCGTGCCAGCGAGCCAGGATATTGCGATGCATGTTCGGCGGCGGTGAGCAGGTCCGGCGCGCCCCAGAAGGCTTTGGTGAAGTGTTTGTTCTGGGATTTCAGCTTGACGTATTGCGCGGACTTGATCAGCAACAAGGCCCAGCTCAGCACGGAAAACAGAATCAGCGCCCAGAGCACGGCGGGTACGATCATGGAAGAGAGCGATGCGTTCATGGTTTACACCTCACCAGCTTTAATAGAATTGTCAGTGGTCATACGCCGGATCATTCCGGCAGCTTGAAATCGATGGTCTGTGTCGCGAAGCCTTCAATCGGTGTGTCGCCACGCTTGGCCGGAATGAATTTCCAGTTGCGCACCGCTTCCACCGCGGCCTCGTCGAGAACCGGTTTGCCGCTGGATTTGGTCACCTCGACCGTGCCGGCACGGCCGTTGGGCAGCACCTTGATGCGCAGCACCACGCGGCCTTCCCAACTGCGTCGCAAGGCCAGGCCCGGATATTCGGGCGGCGGGTTGCCCAGGCTGGCGAGCCCGGAGACCGCTGCGCTTTCCTTCACGGGTGCTGCTGGCGCTGCCGGAGCAGGTGGCGCAGGCGTCGGCGTCGGTGGTGCTGCTGGCGCGGGGGCTGGGACCGGTTTTGGCGGTGCAGGCGGCGTCGGCTTTTTCACAGGCTCAGGTTTCTTGACCGGCTTGGGCTTCTCGACCTTCGGCTTTTCGATCGGCTTGGGCGGCGGCTCGACTGCGTCCGGGTCCTCGACCGGCTGTTCCGGCTCGGGCGGCGGTGGTGGTGGAGGCGGCGGAGGTGGTGGTTCAGGCGGCGGCGGTGGCTCCGGGGTTGGAGGCGTCGGGCTGGTCAGCTCGATGGTCATTTCCGGAACTTGTGGCGCAACTTCCGGCACTTCCGGTTTGGCAGTTTGCATGTACCACCACACGGCACCGTGAATAAGTACCGACGCTGCGATCAACACGAAAACGTGCGATTTTTTCAGGCCGCCAGGTCGCGAAGTATTGGCCTTGAAGGGAATGCTCTGCCACACCGTCGGACTTTCTTCCGGCGGCGGTACAGGGACCGCTTTCATTATTACCGCATCATTCATTAACGCTCCCTCGGGTAGTTGAAGGGCAATAAAAGTCCGTTCAAACATTGGCGAATGTTCGAATGATGGAGACCTGCACAGTCGTTGAAGCGCACGACGCCGTCGAGCCTGAAGAGGCACAGACTCAAGAGGGCAAAGCGCGATATTCAATCAGGGCGATAGCATTGCGAATCCTTGCTTATTAGTTATGTCCACTTCGAGCAAACGTGTTGCTTGATAACAGTCCTGCTTTGCAACCGCTGTGCCAGAAATGGTCAGTGGCACGCCTGTATGCAGCGTTCCAGAGCGGATGTCGCATTCCTGTACCTTTCTTGCGATTAAGCGCTGTTTCGGTAGGGATCACCTTCAAATGAATAGTGCCAATACCCATTCAGAGGCCGAAGTTCACCCCTCTGAGGCGTCAGACGAATTAAAAAATACATGACCGCTCGGTCATGAAATCACGTGCACCAATACTGTAAGGTTCGAATCAAGTTGGTGCGTTAGTTGGTCATGTATTCACGGCAAGTGGCTCCGGCTGTAAAAGATTGCAGGTCGAGTTAAATATAAAGCTCAGCCATGGAAAAAAGTGGTGGCTAAGTGATGTTAATCAAAATAAATTGTCGAACGATAAGTGTGTTGGTGCAAAGTTTTCCGTTGTTAGTTAGTAACGGGCACACAGCAGTACGCAAGTGCTTGCCGATAAGGCAAAACAAGGGTGTTCGGTTATTGATTCAAGGCTTGCGCCTTGTGTTTTGAATCAGTCGGAAGGGTATGTCGGTAAGGTCGAACATGAAGCCGTTACAGCGGGCAGGCCCGTTGCGGGCGCAGCCCTTTGAGCCCGTGAAAGGCATTGCAGTGGTCTGGCATGAACTGGATGTGGCATGGGTAGACTCCTTTCCTGGCAAGGCGCACGACTTGTGGTCTGGCATTGCACTGTTAATGGACGACTCTGCGTCCGAAAACTGCACTTTGGTGCGTGTGGGCACCTCCTGTGTGCAGCGCGTGCCAATGGTTCATGGCACGGCCGTTCCACTTGGAAGATCTGTGCCAATTGTGTCTTTTTGTATCATGAAGATTACAGACGGCAGCAAACGCGCCGTATAGACGCGCTCGTCACCTGAATCGAACCCTTGGCGTTCAGGCACGTCCACTTTCTTTGGCAAGACAAAAGAGGTGGCCGACATGACAACCGATTTCATCCTGACAAACGAAGTGCCTAAAGAAGATCCTGCCAGCCCGCAGCTGGGTCAGTACGACCGTGAGGCTGATCCTGTGCTTAACATGAACGCGAACAGGCCCGGAGCAGGCCCGGAGAAGGGCGACGAGGTGCTGGAGCGTACTGAGGAGGACGAGGCGTACGAGGATGACGAGCCTGAAGTGTATTCGGATGACCCGGATATCGTGGCGGATGAGGGCGGTGGTGTTTCGCCGGGCTGATAAAGACGAAACAGCTCAAGCGTCCCTGTTAAGAGACCTTGAGCGGTTTGCATTGAAAGCCGGAGTTACCAGAACGCAGCCGGCGCGGTGAGCGCCTTGCTGAATACCTCGATGGCGCGTTCGACATCGGTTTGCGTGGTGTAGCGACCGAGGCTGACGCGTACGCTGGCCAGTGCCTTATTGGTATCGAGCCCCATTGCGAGCAGCACGTGCGACGGTGCATTGCTCGCCGAGTTGCAGGCCGAGGTCGAGGACAGTGCCAGCGCGTGTGATAGCTGGGCGCTTGTGAACCCGCTGCGCGTGATGCACAGGTTCAGGGTGTGCGGAATACGTTGCTCAGGACAGCCGTTAAGTTGCACTTCCGGCAGTGCCAACAGCCCTTCGCGCAAATGACTGCTCAGCTCAGCGATACGACGATTTTCCGCATCAGCCTTGTTGACCGCCAGCGCAAAGGCTTCGCCCATGCCGACGATCTGATGCGTCGCCAGCGTGCCGGAACGAAAACCGCCTTCATGACCACCGCCATGAATCTGCGCCTGCAGCAACGCATGAGCACGCGGGCCTACGTACAGCGCACCAATACCTTTCGGGCCATACGCCTTATGAGCCGAGAACGACATCAGATCGACCGCCAGACTCGCCAGATCCACCTTCACTTTGCCGACCGCCTGCGCCGCATCGACGTGAAACAGCGCGCCATGTTCGCGCACCAGCGTGCCGATGCTGGCGATATCGGTGAGCGTGCCCAGCTCGTTATTCACCAGCATCAACGACACCAGCAACGTGTCTTCACGCAATGCCGCCTGCACGGCCTGCGGCTGGATCAGTCCATTGGCGTCCGGCTGCAACCAGGTCACGGGAAAGCCCTGGCGCTCCAGCGTTTTCACCGTGTCGATGACGGCTTTGTGCTCCAGCGCGCTGGTGATGATGTGGCGACGTTGCGCCGTGCTGTCATGGGCGATGCCCTTGATCGCCAGGTTGTTGGACTCGGTCGCGCCAGAGGTCCAGATCACCGTATCGGCAGGTGCACCCACCGCGTCGGCCACCTGACGTCGCGCCTGCTCCACCGCCTGCCGCGCCACCTGCCCGTAACCATGCCCGCTGGACGCCGGATTACCGAAATGCCCTTCGCGCCCCATACAGGCAACCATGGCTTCAATGACCTGCTCATCGACAGGCGTGGTAGCGGCGTAATCCAGGTAGAGGGCGTTGTTGGTCATGGGCAATTCGCTTGTTTATCGGGTCAAGGTTGATGGTGAAAAGATTACCGACGCCAACGCGAAAAATTTTTGATATTTGTGCGGATTGACTGGCTATGTGTGAAAAATAATTCTGCTTAAAGTGCTTTTGGGTGATAAAAATTTTACAGTTTGATTGGCGGGGGTTAGTTTTATGCCAATAGTTGCGTAAATACCGGTCGTACGGCGGCGCACATGTGACGCGGAGCGTCACGGGATGCATGCCCACGCGGAGCATGGGCACGATCAGAGTCGGAAAATCCCAGGACGCTCCGCGTCCGATACAGAGCCCGAACCACTAACACAGGAACCCACATGGACAAGTTCGACCGCGCCATCCTGGACAGCCTGCAAACCGACTGCACACGCTCGGTTGCAGACATCGCCGAGCGCATCGGCCTGGGCAGCACCGCCTGCTGGCGACGCATTCAGAAGCTGGAAGAAACCGGCATCATCGACCGCCGCGTCGCCCTGCTGAACCCGCAGCGCCTGAACGTCTCCGTCAGCGTCTTCGCCGCGATCCGTACCAACCAGCACAACGCCGCCTGGCTCGAACAGTTTCACAGCGCCGTCGGCGATTTACCCGAAGTGGTCGAGTGCTACCGCATGGCCGGTGACACCGACTACCTGCTGCGCATCGTCGTTGCCGACATCGCGGGCTACGACGCGGTGTACAAACAACTGATCAGCATCCCCGGCATTACCGACGTCAGCTCCAGCTTCGCCATGGAGCAGATCAAATTCACCACAGGCCTTCCCCTGCGGTATGCGTCGTTTGGTGGGTAAGCGCGCAGACAATGTCCGTTCGGGGCATGGCCACTGATATCAACCGAACCAACTCCATCGTGTTCCGTCACATCAAGAGTCGGTGCCGGGCAGCTGCAGCGTCGCGGCCCTGATGGCCGTGCGTGACGCACCTGTCGTTCGCACCTCACACCCCTCTCGAGCCTGACTCGACGGGTCAGCGTTTTCGTCGTCAAGGCATCAAGGGTCGGTCTCGCACCGCATGCCCCTGGTGCTCTACTCATGAGCATTTTTACCCAAAGGGAATTCCAATGCGCCCGCAGACCTCATTCATCTTCGACCTGGACGGGACGCTGACAGACAGCGTTTATCAAAACGTTGCGGCCTGGAAAGAAGCCCTCGACTCGGAAGACATCCCCCTCGCCATGTGGCGCATTCACCGGAAAATCGGCATGAGCGGTGGCCTCATGTTGAAATCCCTGTCTCGCGAAACCGGTCTGGACATCAGCGAAGAACAGGCCGAACGCCTCAGCGAAAAACATGCCCGCGCCTACGAGCGGTTGCAGGGGCAGATCATCGCGCTGCCCGGCGCAATCGAACTGCTTGAGACCCTCAGCCAAGAGAACCTGAAATGGTGCATCGCCACCAGCGGCGGCGTCGATACCGCCAACATCAACCTCAAGGCATTGGGGCTCGAGGCGGACAAGATCGACATCATCACACGTGACGACGTCCACTACGGCAAGCCCGACCCCGACCTGTTCCTGGCTGCCGCAAAACACATGAATGTGCCCATCGACGAATGTCTGGTGATCGGCGACGCCATCTGGGACATGCTCGCCGCCCGACGCTGCAAGGCCACAGGCATCGGGGTGCTCTCCGGCGGCTACGACATAGGCGAGCTGGAAAGGGCAGGGGCGTTGAGGGTGTATGAAGACGCTCTGGATTTGCTCGATCATCTGGACGAGATTGCCTCGCGGCCTTGACGGTTCGCGGCTGAAATCCGGGCAGTCGGGATTGAGCCGGGCCAGGAGTATTCATCAGAGGCGGGGTTTACCGCCATTGGTGTAGTCAAACCGTCGACACGGGGAACGACCCGCTGCGCTTGTACGTCAGACCTGTATCGACTCACTTGAAAAGGTACAGCTCAATGGACAAGACCATCACCGTGGACCAACTGGCGACCACCGACCTCTCGTCAATCAACGAGATCTGGCTCGGTGGGACGCACACCCAACTGTGCCTGTGGCGTGGCGAACAAATCGTCACCCACGACATGCTCAGCGAAGGCACCCACGATCAGAACGCCCGACGCCTGTGCCTGCAACTGGTCAACCCTGACGATCAGGCGGCGGTGGCCAGTGTCGAGGTGATCGTGCGTGAGCGGCTGGAAGGGAGAGAGGGCGAGTTTTATCCGGCTGAGGATGTGGATACATATCAGTGATTGTTTTGAGGCATGATCTCGACGGTAGCGTGAGTTCGCTCCTGCCTGATAAGCCCTGAGTCTGCTTCTGCCCGAAGGGCGTGGGAGCTCTCGGAGGTTACGACGGCAGCGATGGGCTGCGCAGCAGCCCTTGATCGTTTTGACCCTTGTGTTGAATCAGGCTCTGATATCACGAGGTTTAGAAATGTGCTGGAGAATTTAAAGTTTCTTGATTTTTGCAGTCGGCACTTACACATCAAATAGTTACCCATCTTATTGCAGTTGTAATGTGTCGTTTTGATATTGCATCTTGATGCCCATGAATAAACTCGCCTAAATAAATCTTCATCCCTCTCCATAAAAAACTGATGTCTGATTAATAAGCTGAATAGCAAGCCAATGGCTGCCTATAAATGATGGCCATTTCCAATAAGAGTGTTTTGCTGTGCCTGATGGCTAATTAAACAGCCTGTTTTCAAGTGGAGAAGTAAACGATGACGTATACCGTAAAACAGTACGGCTGGATTCGTGACGTACCGGATCATCGCGATCATCTGTACGCCGCGCCCGTCGAGCAGTTGGCCTCGCTTCCACGTCATGTGGATCTGCGTCCTCATTGCCCCAATGTCTACGATCAGGGCCAGTTGGGCAGTTGCACAGCGAATGGTATTGCAGCTGCCATTCAGTTTGATCGCATGAAACAGAAGCTTGTCCCCGCGTTCACGCCTTCCCGGTTGTTCATCTATTACAACGAGCGTGTCATCGAGCACACCGTGGAGTCGGACAGCGGTGCAATGATCCGTCACGGTATCAAAAGCGTTGCCGAACAAGGCGACTGCGATGAGGCTGAATGGCCGTACGACATTACCAAATTCACCGTCAAACCCACCAAATCCTGTTACGCCCATGCCAAGCGGTATAAGGCAGTCTCTTATCAGAAAGTCGCCCAGAACCTGAACCAGATGAAAGGGTGTCTGGCTGCTGGATATCCTTTCGTCATAGGTTTTGGCGTCTATGAAAGCCTCGAAAGCGATGAAGTCGCCAAGACAGGTATTGTCCCGATGCCAGCCCCTAACGAGAAATTGCTCGGCGGCCATTGTGTGCTCGCGGTGGGCTACGACGATGCGAAACAGGTCTTCATCATGCGCAACTCCTGGGGCGCCAAATGGGGCATGCATGGCTACTTCACCATGCCGTACAGCTACCTGATGGACCCGAATCTCGCATCGGATTTTTGGACGATCAGGATTGTCGCGGCGTAGTACCGAGGCAGAAGGTGTGGGCAGCGATCACACCTTCAGCAGGCGCTTTTTATTTGGGACTGGGGCCGAATCGATTGGCGTCGCGATGTCCCTCCAGGCAACTGAATATGATCGGGACTATCGGTACCAGCATCCACCAGCCACTGCGATCAGTGTCATGAAGCCTGCGAACGCCTACGGCAAGTCCGGGAAGGAAGACCGCGATGGAATAGAGGGTGGAGATCAACTGGTCAGTGCCCAAAAAACCATCGAGAAAACCGAGGACTATGGATATCAGGAGGTTTATCAAAAAAAACATCCAGAATTCTTGTCTGCGCGCTCTGCCTTCAAAGACGGCATATTTCCTCAAGACTTCAAAATACCAGAATGTCGATTCTGGAGCATTTGATGACACCGCGCCTGGTGTCCATATGATATCTCTCGATGCATTGCAGTGTGGGCAGGTATCCCCTTTTACAGTCAGTTCCTTTGCGCAGTTGTGACAAAACGCCATGTCATTCCTTATTGATTTGAATTGGTGTGTTTATATAAAACTCAGGTTGCTTGGGTGTGTCGATGAAAGGGCGAAGATCCTGAAGCAAAAAAACAGAACTGCCAAGCTTGAACTGCGTTCGTTAACAACTGTGTCGGTTTGGAAATAACTTGAAGCGCTGGCACGATGAGGTGGGATGTTTTTTAATTATGATGACTTGGTGAGTTGACTGGAAAATTAAGCTAATACTCTTTAGTCTTTTTGAAACATGATTTTATGAAATCCATAAATTCTACGGTTTGAACAGCAGGTGGATATGACCTGTACATCTGACTCGCCATGGACGGCGCGGTCCGTACTGTGATCGACTCACGAGTGTCAGAGCAGGGCGCGCTGCATCTGCATCGGGCCTGAGTTTGTTGATAGATAGTCGATGCCGGGTCTGAGGCCGCAAGCCAAGCGCTTTGGAGACGGCTTTGCGCTTGACCCTTGAGGCTGACGCACAAACGTAGTGCGGGCTCTTTGAATTCTTCTTGAACTACCCAGGACGCGTTGCTGTGCGTCCTGGGGCTGGACACTCAAACTTCTACAGGGATTCGCCGGCATGCACCTCCGGCGAGTAAGGAGAACCAGTCGGCAAAACCAACTCAGTGCTTCATGGCATTGCACTGGGCGCGCAAGTCATGATCACCAATGCTGCTGCATTCGCCGCCCTTCCGGGCATTGCAGAAGGCACGCTGGTCAAGGTCATTGATGCTGCTACAGGCATTACCTTCATTCTCTCCGCTGCAACGTGCTCGCATGTCACGATCATTGATGCTGTTGCAAGCGCCCTGGCCCTTTCTGGCATTGCAATAGGCACGCTGGTCATGATCATTGATGCTGTTGCAGTCACTCCCGTCTTTTTCTGAGTTGCACCGCGCGCGCAAGTCATGGTCATTGATGCTGCTGCAAGCGCTGCCTTCCTGTGTGGCAGCGCAGTAGGCGCGCTGGTCGAGGTCGTTGATGCTGCTGCAACTGGCGGCCGCGTAACCGCTGAACATCAACAACATCGCAAAAATCAATTTCATTTCACGCTTCCTTGGGTTTACCAGAAAAACAGCTTGGCGATGGCCTGTTCGATTTCGTCAGGCGCCTGATGGCATGTCAAATTGACATCATTTTTTGATGGAAGTTTCAGGGTCCGGAAGGTAACGCGGCGGCTAGCCCGGTGACGGGATTACCGTGGAGTTATCCAGGAAATCAGGAGTAAGCCGACGAAGCTTGACGCACAGGCCATTCTTGCCCAATTGCTACGCTTCGCAGGCTCTACTTTCGATGGGTACCAACATCTATCGTTGCGCCGACGGTATGGATGAAATCAATAACGGGCAGCTCAAAGCCTATAGCTGGCTCGATTCACCGCAAGCGCCATCAGTCTAGGGAAGGCAAATCCATAAGCCTGGATAGGCAATGACGAGCGATAGCCTGGTCAACTCAAACGCTGCCCTCACGTTCGATAACCAGAATCCGTGCTTCTCCGCGAGGATGCGCAACATGTTCACATCCAACCCCTGCAAAAAACACGTCGCCAACCACCAATGTCACGACGCGCTCGATGCCTGACTCGCGATAGTGCATATCCACCGTTCCGTCGAGGACGGCGAAAACTTCCTCACCATCGTTGACATGCCACTTATAGGGCTGGTCGGTCCAGTGCAGGCGGACGGTGGTTCCACCCATGTTAGCTATGTCGTCCGCCCCCCAGGCCCGAGTGGCGGTGAAGTCTTTGCTACGAATAACTCTCATTGATCGCCGTTCTCGGACAGGTATTTCAAACAATCTATCAGAATCCTTGACCCTCTACTGCTGGCCGCTATCGTCCACCTGAACGTCATGCCTCGTCCCGGAGTCATAAACCTACTTCAGCCATGCTCCCGAAGGTGCCTCATGAGTTTGATACCCGAACTGAACAGCGATGCCAACGTGCTGATATGCGGAGCCAGCCGGGGTATCGGCCTGGCACTGTGCGCGGCTTTGCTTGCTCGCGATGACGTGGCTCAGGTATGGGCAGTCGCGCGAGAAGCCAGCACCTCCACAGGGCTGGCAAAGCTTGCAGAGCAATATGGCCAGCGCCTCAAGCGAGTCGACTGCGACGCGCGCAATGAGCAAGCCCTCGAGGCGCTTGTGAGTGACACGCTTGAAGGCTGCGAGCATCTCCACTTGGTCATCAGCACGCTTGGCATTCTTCATCAGGACGGCGCAAAACCGGAAAAGGGCCTGGCACAACTGACACTTGCGAGCATGCAAGCGAGCTTCGCGACCAACACTTTTGCGCCAATCCTGCTGCTTAAACACCTGCTCCCTTTATTGCGCAAACAACCGGCAACCTTCGCGGCGCTTTCCGCGAGGGTTGGCTCTATTGGCGATAACCGATTGGGCGGCTGGTACAGCTACAGAGCCAGCAAAGCGGCACTCAACCAGTTGCTGCATACGGCCAGCATCGAATTGAAACGCCTGAACCAGGCCTCCACTGTTCTGGCCATACACCCGGGCACGACCGACACGGAGCTGTCTCAGCCATTTCAGGCGAACGTGCCTGAAGGACAACTCTTCGAACCGGCTTTCTCAGCGGAGCGCATTATTGAGGTGGTAGGAGCGCATGGAGCGGCTGACAGTGGGACTTTCTGGGATTGGGACGACAAGCCTATTGTGTGGTGACTTATTACACTCTCGAAAACAATGTTGTGACCCGCCAGGTTCGTCATGGATGATCGGCTGCGCGACGCATGGCGGGACATACGAGGCCCGGATTTTTTTGGCCATAAGCGAACCGCGATGCGTATAAACGTGCATTAGTGATGGATAAAGCGCTAATGGGCGTCACTGTCTGACACGAATTGAGCATGCCCAAGGCACCGTGGTCGCAAGCTGCCGACCACGACGGGTTCCTCCGATGTGAGTGATCATCCGACCGCACCTAACATTTCTTTTCAGAACTCAGAGAGACTGGATAATGTCGATCAACCGATTCGAATTCACTACACGTTTGCTGATCGACGCGGGCGTCCAACAAGGGATGCGGATCCTGGACGTGGGCTGTGGTTCGGGTGATGTATCTTTTCTGTTGTGTGATTTGGTGGGAAGAAGCGGAGAGATCATCGGTGTTGATCATGACGCCGGTTCTGTTGCCATTGCACGCCAGCGCGCCGCAGCACATGACCAACCTTCGCTTAGTTTTTGTGAGGGCGAACTCCAGGAGCTGCAAGAGTCTATCGGTACTTTTGACGCGATAGTCGGGAGGCGCGTCCTGATGTATCAACGGGATGCGGTGGCGACCATCCGAGCATTATCGAAGTGCCTGCGCCCCGGTGGCGTCATGATCTTTCAAGAACACGATACAACGTTGGCGCCTGCCAGCCTTGATCCATTCCCTTTGCATAAAAGAGCGCAACGCTGGATACAAGAGATGATTGCGCGCGAAGGGGCGGATCTACACATGGGTTTCAATTTGCACAGAATTTTTACCGAGGCAGGCATGACCGTTGAAAGCGTGCGGGCGGAATGCCTGGTACAGACGCCTGATGCACCCTACAGCCTTGGTGCCATTGTTCAAGCATGCTTGCCGCGCATCATTGCACTGGGAGTGGCCAAGGCAGAAGAGATCGAAATCGAAACGTTGCAAGAGCGTCTGGATCAGGAGCGTTCAGCTTCTCCAGGCATCTACATCGGCGATGTGATGTTCGGAAGCTGGGCGCGGAAAGTTTGACGATTTCAAAAGGGTAGGGCGGATATGCGTGAATGAATGTCTGCAAATGGCCGATATGTGAGGCTCACGAAAGACGGCTTTCGGGCAGAGGTGGACAGTCGCTTCGCCAACTTGGTCACTGGCACCACAATAGCGTCCGGCAGTTGCTTCAACGATGTTCCGGCCATGTTCCAGAACTGAGTGGCCGTGGCGCGGAGATACTTCCAGTTGAAATTCAAGATGCAGCCGTTGGGCTGAACGCCGCCGGGGCAGGCGGCGTGTGAATGGTTTAAAACGCGATACCGGGCTGGTCAACCTTGCAGCTTATTGTTCGCTTGTCAGATCAGCTTGTAGTCCTCTGAGACCCGCGGGGCTTGAATAGAGGTTTTCCAGAGTCGCTATCTCAGCCAGTTGTTGCGGAGAAAGCGTTTTCTCCTCCTTCTCAAGCTGCACGCGCATCGGGCCTGCAATGTCGCTCGGTAGCGTCTGTTTGAGTGCCACGCGCAATAACCCGCAAGCTTTGAGCTTGTTACGCTGAATGCCCTGCCCATTATCGAGATGAGCGGCGAGGGTAACTTGCGCCACGGCGTTTCCTTGAATAGCCGCCTGCAATAGCCAGTGATTCGCCAGCGGATAGTTCACCGGCACATCGCCGCCATTACTGTAGAGGTAGCCAAGGACATACTGAGCGTTGCCCCGGCCCTGCTCGGCAGCACGTGTATACCAACGCAATGCGGTGGGTACGTCTTTAGGGATACCCGTGCCATGTAAATTAGCCGCGCCCAACATTTCGAACGCAAGGCCGTCGCCAGCATTGGCCGCTTGGGTGAGCAATTTCACGGCGTTTTGAGGATTTGCTGGAGTCCCTTTACCACGGAAATTGAGAGTGCCCAATAGCGTCAAAGCCTCGGCATCACCTTGAGCACCTGCCTTGCTGGCCCAGATGAAAGCCTGTTGGTCGTTCGCCTCAACGCCGTTACCTTTGTAATAAAGGATAGCGAGTTGTCGTTGAGCCTTGGCATGACCTTGTTCTGCTGCTTTGCTGAACCATTGCGCAGCTTGGGCAAAGTCATTCGGCAAATCCAAGCCCGCGATACTTGCAACCCCCATGAAATATTGTGCGTCTGCGTTTCCGTGAACGGCCGATTCCGTTATCCACTGAAGACCCTTCGGTCGATCAGCGCCGATACCTCGACCGTAGTATTGAGTGATGCCGAGCTTGTACTGCGCTACAGGGTCGCCTTTTTCTGCAGCGCTTAAATACCACTCTGCGGCTTTGCCAGGATCGCGGCTAACGATCAGTCCTTCCTCATAAGCTGAAGCGATCAGAACAGTGAGGCTGTAAGGGCTTCGCCATAGCGTGACAACGAAGGAAAGCAGAAGAAATGCCATGAGGCTGAGGAATAGAGCAAACAAAAACTTGCGCAATGTCGAGTCCGTTCATGAATAGTGAGCAGGAAGTGTATTGATGCGCCTATATGCTGCCTAAGAGTGCCATTTCTGGCCAGTTCCTGCCTGTACTGACCTGCAGCTATGGGCCGTCAGGGGACGAAATCGAACGTCTGCTTTGGCTTTTCACATACTCTGGGCCACAAGCGGTCATAGAAAGGTTCGTTGCAGGCACCTCACATCGGAGGGCGAACGGTCCCGAGACGGCCAAGGTGGCTATTCCACATAAGGTCGTTTTGGGATTTCTCCAGCGCGAGCCATCCGTTCGGCTGGTCAGAACCCTTGGCTGACGCTGATGCCGCGCATAATCGAGAAACGTGGGTCGATCAGTTTCAGCGCCTGTTCGCCCTTCACCTTGCCCACGGTTACGTTGTAGGTCTTGGGTGCGTCGGAGAGGACTTCCGGGTTGCGTGCCAGTTTTTCGATGGCAGGGGTTTTGGCCCAGGCGGCGATGGGTTGCTGACGGATGTCTACGGTCACCACCCAGGATTTTTCCACGGCGGGGCCCATCTGCTGGGTGTTGGCGGTGGTGTTCTGGATCTTGGCGATCTCATAACCCTGGGCGTAGCAGAAGCCGGACGCCTGCGGTACATAAGCGGTGCGGCCAGGTTCGGTGAGGGTGTAGGTGGCGTCGCTTTTGGCCAGCAGACCGGCCTCCACTAACGCATCGAAGGCGGGCGCGTTGCCTTTGGATACGCCGCTGGAAAAGCTGTCGCTCAAGGTCACCGGGAAGCTTTTGAACATCGGTGCGGTGACGCATGAGGCGCCTTCCAGGCGGGGCTGCAGCGCTGCTTGAATATTCTCATCCGAGGGGCTTTCGCTGCAGGCAGTCAGCAGCAAGGCACTGAGGGCGGCGAGGGCTATAGGCTGGATTCGCATCGTTTTATCCTTGACGATTGGAGCGAGTGGGAAGGAAGTGTATAGAAATACCGTCGCCACACCACACGTCTATCCCATCTCGGTCTGCACCAGTGTTTCTATGTCCCATCCCGTTCGTACGACTCATGAAACGATAAGCCTATCTAGACGTCAACAGTGCCCGACAGCAGCGCACGCGATCAGTGATTACCGTCGCGGATTCAAAAAGCATCAAGCCCTGTTTTGATCCCTGCCTGCTGCGCCATTGCAATCATGCTTTCGACATCATCGGCCTCAACGATGCAGCCCACGTACTCATCGCCTCCCGTGTTCACATGCAAGTAGCGTTTACCAAAGCCGGTCAGCCAGAGATCGAAATCCGTTAGCACCTGCTCAAGCGTCATTCATGATCGTTCCGGTAGGCATACGGTTGTCTCCTCTTCGAATGATCTCTGTAGTGACATTGCACCTAAAAGTGCCTGGCGTTTTCGAAGCGCGCTCTCATGAAGTCAATAAAGACCCGCAGCTTGCGCGGCACATTAACCCGGCTCGAATAGTAAAGATAAAATCCCGAAAACTCAGGCCACCACGGCTCAAGCAACGGCACCAGATTTCCACGTTCGATATCTTCCTGAAACTGCACCTCGAATGAACAACCGATCCCGGCGCCCGCTCGTATGGCGTGGATCAGCGTGTCGGCGTCATTGGTGATCAGAGGGCCTTGTGGCTGGTAGGTGACGATCCGGCCGTCGTAACTGAACTCCCAGCGATACAGGCCGCTGGGCAGACGCACATTGACGCAGCGATGGTCGGTCAGATCCTCCGGATGACGCGGAACGGTGCGGCCCTTCAGGTAACCCGGCGCGGCAACCGTGGCAATCCGATGCGCGTCACCCAGCGGTACCGCTACCACATCCTGTGCAAGGTTCTCGCCTACTCGAATACCCGCATCGAAGCCGCCCGCGACGATGTCCAGCAGCGAGTTATCACAATTGATCTCTACGGTGATGTCAGGATACGCATCCATGAACGCCACCAGATGCGGCATCAACAGAATGTCGACCGCCGTGCGGGACAGATTGAGGCGCAGCAGACCTGCAGGCTTGTCGCGCGCCTCGTTCACATCTTCCAGCGCGCTGGTCAGCGCAGTCAGCCCAGGCTGTGCCTGATCAAGAAAACGTCGGCCTATTTCAGTAACCGCCACCCGCCGCGTCGAGCGCTCCAGCAGCCTCACCCCCAAGCGTGCTTCAAACGTCCGAATGGTCTGCGACAACGCAGACGGCGATATTCCCATCTGCGCTGCGGCCTTGGTGAAACTCCCGTGCTGAGCCACCTGGGCAAAGGCCGCGATCCCCGGCAGCAGCTCCGGGGGCAGAACACCATTGTGAAGCAGTGCTTCATGCTGCATGCGGTTAACCCGGCTTATTCAGAGATATCGCGCAGCCTACCATGCCTGCTCACCGTCTATGGAGCAGTCACTCATGAGTAACCTTTCCGGAAAAGTTGCCATCGTCACAGGGGCCTCGAAAGGCATCGGCGCAGGTATCGCCGAGCGTCTGGCCGCCGATGGCGCAAAAGTCGTGATCAACTATTCACGCAGCGCTGAAGACGCAGACAAAGTGGTCTCGCGCATCATTGCAGCCGGAGGCCAGGCCCTCGCCTGCAAAGCCGACATCTCCGACCCTGCGCAAATCGCCCCTCTGATCGACGCCGCAGTTCAGGCATTCGGACGTCTCGACATCCTGATCAACAACGCCGGCATCTATCACCCCGACACCCTAGAAGACCTGACCGCCCAAAGCTTCGACGAGCACTTCAACCTCAACGTCCGTGGCCTGCTGCTCACCACCCAGGCCGCTGCCCGCGTCATGCAGGCGGGTGCCGCCATCATCAACATCAGCTCAGGGCTCGCACACAGCCCGTACCCCAGCGTGCACGTCTACAGCGCCACCAAAGGCGCGGTCAACACCCTGACCCGCTCACTGGCGATGGAGCTGGGACCGCGCGCAATCCGCGTCATCGGCATCGCGCCCGGGTTTATTCACACCGAAGGCAACGCCGAGTCGGCCAAGGGAATGGACGAGTTCTTCATCGCCAAGACCCCGATGGGACGCGTGGGCAAGCCGAAGGACATTGCGGCGGCAGTGGCGTTTGCGGTGTCTGAGGATGCTGGGTGGGTGACGGGCAGTACGATCGATGTGGCTGGGGGGATGGTGTTTTAAGAGGGGCGATTGCTGAGTGCTGCGTGCATGATCGGCAGGGAGTTCAACCTTGATGGAGGTCCGGCAGCGATCGCGTATTTTTCTGTCATGAAAACCGCTTCCGACCTTTTCAACAGAATCGGTCGATTGCTGCCGGTCGCAGCAATGGACGTTGGCCTGTTCAGCCCAAGCACCTGTTGGTGATTAATCGGGAGCAGAGGCAAGTCGGATCGGAAGTTGAATTCCTGAATAACTGGTTGCAGGAAGATACCTTAAGTCTGTAAATCAATGGTTTAAATATTTTTCTATTACACCCAAATTTTGCTACGGTCCCGCTCAGTCGCGGGTGATAGTTCCTTTGTTACATGACGAAAACCGCCTCGAAATACTCCAAATGACGCTGATGCTGCTCGCCGAGTCTTGCCTTTCTCCTCAACGCCAAGTGTGCCCAGTGGCTTTCCCCAAGCTGCCGTAGTAGCGTTAGGCTCTCACCGATTGGATTAGGGCTTGCGAGCCCAGCACGGAGCGTCAAAAATGGATTTTCTTGAGTCACTCAATTCTCTGTCTGCGAAAGTTCGGCAGCAAGCTGCCTCGATTCAGACAGAGGAGGCAACCAAAACAGCTCTAGTCATGCCGTTCATTCATACGGTGCTTGGCTACGATGTGTTCGACCCTTCTGAAGTCGTCCCCGAATACACCTGCGATGTAGGAACGAAGAAAGGTGAGAAGATTGACTATGCCATCGTAAAAGATGGAAATATTCAAATTCTAATTGAGACAAAAAAGGTCGGCGAACCTCTTAACATAAATCATGCCAGTCAGCTGTTTCGATACTTTCATGTAACGACTGCAAGAATTTCAATATTGACAAATGGTAGGGTTTATAGGTTTTTCACAGACCTTGATGCGCCTAACAAGATGGACGAAAAACCATTCTTAGAATTGGACCTTCTTGCAATTGATGATCATGCGATCCCTGAGCTTCAAAAGCTGACAAAATCATCTTTCGATGTTGATTCAATTCTAAATGCAGCAGGCGAGCTGAAATACGTCGGTCAAATAAAGCGCATGATTGCTGCTCAGTTCAGTCAGCCTGATGACGACTTCGTCAGGTATTTCGCGTCCCGTATCTATGAGGGTGCTATCACTCAAAAAGTGCGCGAGCAGTTCACCGTGTTGACAAGGAAAGCCACCTCACAATTTCTGAACGACCAAATCAATGATCGATTGAAGTCTGCTATGAGCGGGGTGAACGTGCCTACCGCCGCTGAGCAACTGATAGAGGCCAATACAAGTCCCGAGAAAGATGTTCCAGCGGAGGATCGAATAGTTACTACTGTGGAAGAGATGGAAGGTTTTCACATCGTCAAGTCCATCATACGTACGGTGGTGGATGCTAAGCGGATTAACCATCGCGATACCCAAAGTTACTTTGGTATTCTCTTGGATGACAACAACAGGAAGCCTATTACGCGGTTACATTTCAATCGTGCTCAAAAGTACATCGGCATATTTGAGAAAGACAAAGGTGAAACCAGGCATCCGATAGCAACTCTCGATGACATCTACAGTTTTAGTGAGATGCTAAAAGAAACTGCCTTGCAATACGAAGCGATTTGAATTTCACGTTTAATTGAAAATTAATAGGACTTCGACCGCAGCAATTTTTCTGGCGCATTGTCTTTGGTGTTTCTATAACGCGTCCTATGTTCAGCGAGCCCCACAGAAAGCCCGCTCCGGTGGGCTTTTTGCGACCAATGGACGCGCCAGAATAACGGGGCGTGGCTTACACCTCCGAGTACTGGACCATGGTCAGCCTACGGTGTCCTCGACTTCAATCAGCCCCCTGAGCTTCCGCAGCTAGTCGCTACAGCTATAGGCTGGCCTATTTCCAGCGTTGGCATGTGGCGGGAGTTTTTTTCCAATGGGGGCATAAGAAGCCCAAAAACAAAAAAGCCCGCACATGGCGGGCTCTTCAAAATTCTTCTCGGACTGTTCAAAAAACACCCAGATAACAATATGGTGCACCAGACGGGATTCGAACCCATGACCCCTGCCTTCGGAGGGCAGTACTCTATCCAGCTGAGCTACTGGTGCAACGCGGGCGCCATGATACTCATCTGATGGGCGGGCGTCCATGCTGGCGAGCGGCTGTTGTCGATTTCGCACGCTTTACCTATCCCGCGCCTGCAAACCAGACAAAACCTCCATTCCCACCTCAACACCCCGTTCTTTTTTTCGAACAGGCTATTGTCCTTTAACCCCGCAGTCCCTAGGATTCGTTTGAGATTTCAAACGCTCTTGTTCGGTCTTCGCGCTTTCTATACGCCGCGCATCGCTCAGGCCGATGGAATGTTTTCCCGGCGATGACTTCCAATTGGGGTGCATCGATATTCATTTGTTCGCTCCGCCCTTGTGCGGTGCTGTTTAGGAGGCCGACATGCAGCTCAAAGATTCCAAACTGTTCCGCCAGCAAGCCTACATCAACGGCCAGTGGCTGGATGCGGACGGTGGTCAGTCGATCAAGGTCAATAACCCTGCAACCAACGAGATTCTCGGGACTGTGCCGAAGATGGGCGCGGCCGAGACGCGTCGTGCGATTGAGGCGGCTGACAAGGCGCTGCCGGCCTGGCGTGCGTTGACCGCCAAGGAGCGGGGCAACAAGTTGCGTCGCTGGTTCGAGCTGATGATCGAGAACCAGGACGACCTGGGTCTGTTGATGACGCTGGAGCAGGGCAAGCCGCTGGCCGAGGCCAAGGGCGAGATTGCGTATGCCGCTTCCTTTATTGAGTGGTTCGCGGAAGAGGCCAAGCGCGTCTACGGCGATGTGATTCCCGGTCACCAGCCGGACAAGCGTCTGATCGTGCTCAAGCAGCCGATTGGTGTGACGGCTGCGATTACGCCGTGGAACTTCCCGGCCGCGATGATCACCCGTAAAGCCGGTCCTGCGCTGGCGGCGGGTTGCACCATGGTGCTCAAGCCTGCTTCGCAGACGCCTTACTCGGCACTGGCGCTGGCTGAACTGGCCGAGCGTGCGGGTATCCCGGCGGGCGTGTTCAGTGTGGTGACGGGCAGCGCGGGCGATATCGGCAGCGAGCTGACCGGCAACCCGATCGTGCGCAAGCTGTCCTTCACGGGTTCGACCGACATTGGTCGTCAACTGATGGCCGAATGCGCCAAGGACATCAAGAAAGTCTCGCTGGAGCTGGGCGGCAATGCGCCGTTCATCGTGTTCGACGATGCCGACCTGGATAAGGCGGTTGAAGGCGCGATGATCTCCAAGTACCGCAACAACGGTCAGACCTGCGTCTGCGCCAACCGCATCTATGTGCAGGATGCGGTGTACGACGCGTTCGCCGAGAAGCTCAAGGTTGCCGTGGGCAAGCTCAAGATCGGTAACGGTCTGGAAGAGGGCATCACCACCGGTCCGCTGATCGACGACAAGGCTGTGGCCAAGGTCAAGGAACACATTGCCGATGCCGTGAGCAAGGGCGCCAAGGTCCTGTCCGGTGGCAACAGCATGGAAGGCTCGTTCTTCGAACCGACTATTCTGGTCAACGTATCGAAAGATGCCGCCGTCGCGAAGGAAGAAACCTTCGGCCCGCTGGCACCGCTGTTCCGCTTCAAGGATGAAGCCGAAGTGATCGAGATGGCCAACGACACCGAGTTCGGTCTGGCGTCGTACTTCTATGCTCAGAACATGAGCCGCGTGTTCCGTGTGGCCGAGGCGCTGGAGTACGGCATGGTGGGTATCAACACCGGCCTGATCTCCAACGAGCTGGCACCGTTCGGCGGCATCAAGTCCTCGGGCTTGGGCCGTGAAGGCTCCAAGTACGGCATCGAAGATTATCTGGAAATCAAATACCTCTGCCTGTCGGTCTGATCCAGACTGCCCAACCAGAGTTATTGCAGCCGATGGCGCGCGAGAGCGACGTGTCATCGGCTTTTGCTGCACCCGAAACTTATTGGTGGCCTGAAGGCTGCGACAGTCGATCATCGTATGCTGTTGCAACTGATCCAGCCCGCTTGATCCTTGAGCTACGCCGACCGATGAGCGGCGAATGAGGAATACATGAGCAAGACAAACGACTCCCTGATGCAACGCCGCCATGCTGCCGTCCCGCGCGGCGTGGGTCAGATTCACCCGATCTTCGCTGCTTCGGCGAAGAACGCCACCGTCACCGACGTTGAAGGTCGTGAGTTCATCGACTTCGCGGGCGGTATTGCGGTGCTGAACACCGGTCACCTGCACCCGAAAATCGTTGCGGCTGTGCAGGAACAGCTGACCAAGCTGACGCACACCTGCTTCCAGGTGCTGGCTTACGAGCCGTATGTCGAGCTGTGCGAGAAGATCAACGCCAAGGTGCCGGGTGATTTCGAGAAGAAAACCCTGCTGGTCACCACCGGTTCCGAAGCGGTCGAAAACGCTGTAAAGATTGCCCGCGCTGCCACGGGCCGTGCTGGCGTGATCGCGTTCACCGGCGCTTACCACGGCCGCACCATGATGACCCTGGGTCTGACTGGCAAGGTCGTGCCGTACTCGGCCGGCATGGGCCTGATGCCCGGCGGTATCTTCCGCGCGCTGTACCCGTGCGAGCTGCATGGCGTGAGCGTTGACGATTCCATCGCCAGCATCGAGCGCATCTTCAAGAACGACGCCGAGCCGAAGGACATTGCCGCCATCATCATCGAGCCTGTGCAGGGCGAAGGTGGTTTCTACGTGGCGCCGAAAGCTTTCATGCTGCGTCTGCGCGAGCTGTGCGACAAGCACGGCATTCTGCTGATCGCTGACGAAGTGCAGACGGGCGCTGGCCGTACCGGCACTTTCTTCGCCATGGAACAGATGGGCGTTGCGGCCGACCTGACCACTTTCGCCAAGTCCATTGCAGGCGGCTTCCCGCTGGCGGGCGTGTGCGGCAAGGCCGAATACATGGATGCCATCGCGCCGGGCGGTCTGGGCGGCACCTACGCCGGTAGCCCGGTCGCCTGTGCGGCGGCGCTGGCGGTGCTGGATATCTTCGAAGAAGAGAACCTGCTGGAGCGTTGCAAGTCGGTCGGCGAGCGCTTGGTCACTGGTCTGAAAGCCATCCAGGCCAAGCACCCGGTCATCGGCGAAGTCCGTGCGCTGGGCGCAATGATCGCGCTGGAGCTGTTCGAAGACGGCGACTCGCACAAGCCGAACGCGGCGGCCGTGGCTCAGGTTGTGGCCAAGGCGCGTGACAAGGGCCTGATCCTGCTGTCGTGCGGCACCTATGGCAACGTGCTGCGCGTGCTGGTGCCGCTGACTGCCGAGGACGAACTGCTGACCAAAGGTCTGGCTATTCTCGAAGAGTGTTTCGCTGAAATTGCCTGATCTACTGTGCGGTCACGGATTGGTTGATTTGTGACCAAACAGACAAAAAAAGCCCGTTTCGACGGGTTTTTTTTGGTCTGAACGAAGGTATTTCACTGTTTTGGCTATATCCGGGCGAAGGCTTTGGCTAAGGTGAACGCATCGATGTCGGAGAGTCCTGATGACTGCTGTAGTTTTACCCGCGGTACCTCGCGTATTGATTGCTGAGTCTGATCCGTGGGTTCGCGAAACACTCAGCGAGCTGGTGCTGAGTGTGCGTGGCGATATCGAACTGGAGATGTGCACCGACGGCAGGCAAGCCATCGAATGGATGAAGAAACACCTGCCGGATCTGGTCATCGCTGCGCGTGAACTGCCCGCCATCGATGGACTGAGCCTTTTGCGCGGCATTCGTAACCTGCGTCGTCAGCCGCCGATCCCGTTCATTCTGATCAGCAACCGCAGTGATGCGGCCAGCGTGCGTGAAGTCCTGCCGCTCGCGCCGACGGCTTACCTGACCAAACCCATCGATACCGTGGGCTTGAAGCAGCGTCTGGAAGGGCTGTTGCTGGGACGTCGTGCGGCTGCACCGGGCGACATGCCTGCGCTGACGCCGGGCCTGACGTTGATGAAGTTTCTGGAAAAGCGTCGCGATGTAGCCGATGGCGCGCCGCTGTTTGTTGACGTGCCCAATGCGATTCAGCTGAGCCAGGGGGCGAGCGGTCTTGATGCGACGTTGCTGGAGCAGGAGTTGCGCAACGATCCGCACATTACGGCGGTGCTCATCGCGGCCGCGAATACGGCGGCTCAGCATTTGGGAAAGCCTGTGCAGACCCTGGGCGGCGCAATGGCGGTACTCGGCGCGCCGCAGACGGCGGCTATCGCCTCGGGTCTGGCCAAAAAGCGCATGGCGGTGCTGACCAGCGATGCGCTGTTGGCCAAGGCCAGTCAGTTCTGGACACTGTCGCAACGCACGGCGGATTACGCCCGCATTCTGGGCGGCATGCTGGAGCTGGATGTCGAGCGCTGCTTCTGCGCCGGGATGCTGCAATCGCTGGGCGATCTGGCGGTGCTGGGCTGTCTGCAGGAGTGGCTGCTGGCAGGCGGTGAGCTGAATGAACAGGCCATCGATCAGGCGCTGGAGCAGTATTCGGCCTCCTTTGGTTCTGCACTGCGCACCCGCTGGCGTCTGCCGCTGGAACTGCGCGAGCTGATCGCGGCGGTTTATCAGTACAACACCGGCATCTACAAGCGCGAGGTGCTGGCAATGAACCTCGCAGGGCAGATGGCGCAGTTGGGCGAGGAAGAAAGCGTCACCCAGTTGCTCAAGACCAAGTCGGCCAAGCTGTTGAAGCTGAGCGTCGGGGATCTGCAGCGTCTGCGCAAGAAACTGACGGGCGTGACCGATCCGAGTCTGCTGGCACCTTTGGTGGTGGAGCCTGAGGAGGGTGAGGAAGAAGGTGTTGAGGACGATGGGCCTGATCTTTTGGACCTGACCCCTGAACCTCCTGCGGCTGAAGAGCCGGAGGCTGAGTCCGAGCCGACGATCGAGGATGTGCCGAAGGGCTAGTGCGCGTGGCGTGTGCTCTGTTTCCAGACAGCAGGTCTTGCCGAGTGAACGCGTTTTTGCACGAGGTTCCACCACGTCTTCGACGTAGCGCTGTCGCGCAGAAAACACCGGACTGTGGGAGGCGGCATGCCGGCGATCTGCCGGGAACCGGTAGCAAAGCCTGCACCTGCGGTGTGTCAGATGCAACCTGGGGCCGCTACGCAGCCCATCGCTGCCGTCGTAACCTCCGAGAGCTCCCACGCCCTCCGGGCAGAAGCAGGTTTCAGCAAATTACAAAGTGTTTGATACAGAGGCGGCTTGTCCACAATTCGGTTTCCCGCGCTACCCATGAGTGGCTGACCTGACGCCATCGCCGGCAAGCCGCCTCCCACAGTCCCTATCAACTCGAAGATTCAAGCTGTTGTCAGCCAGACCCGTCAGCAAAGGAACCATCTGATGCCTACCTTCGACCTGCAACATCTCTACAACAAAGCCTGGCTGTTCGCCTCCCACGCTCATGTCGGGCAGACGATGACCAGCTCGGATCTTCCTTACACCACCCACGTGGCGATGGTGGCCAATGAGCTGATCTTCGCCCATCGCGAGGAACCCGTCGGTGCATTCGAGATTGCCCTGCCTGCCGCGCTGTTGCATGACGTGGTGGAAGACACCGATGTGACGACAGCGCAGTTGGCGGAAGCGTTTGGTGCAGAGGTTGCATCAACGGTTGCGTGCCTGAGCAAGAACCTGATCGTGCCGTTTTCCGAGGAGCGTTATTTTCAGGGTATCGCCGAACACTCCCGTGAAGCGGCGGCGGTCAAGCTGTGCGACCGCATCACCAATCTGCAGTCAGCGCCTGCCAAGTGGACACACGCCAAGCGGGCGTCCTACCTGGTCGAGTCCGAGCAGATTCTGAAGGCGCTGGGTCATGCAAACGGCTACCTCAGGCAGCGGCTCAGCGACACCATGGTGCGTTATCAGGCCCTGTATATGGATGGCTTTGAGGCTGTGTGACAGCCAGGATCAGATCACGCATGCAGCCTCAATGACTGTGACTGCGCCCCACATGCGAGGGCTCGCCTTCGGGTGACGCGACGGCGCCGGTCACTTCCAGTCTTTCCAGAATCGCGCAGTGATCAGCCTCGCCGCTGCCGCAACGCTGGCGAAGGTCGAGCAGTTGTTGCTGCAGTGCCTGAAGGCTGGCGACGCGGGCGTTGACGTGTTCGATGTGCTCGTCGATCAGCGCGTTCACGCTTTCGCATTGATCCTGTGGGCTGTCACGCAGACTCAGCAAACTGCGAATCTCTTCCAGCGTCATGTCCAGGCTGCGGCAGTTGCGGATGAACGACAGCCGCTCCACATGGGCCTGGGTGTACAGCCGGTAGTTGCCATCGCTGCGCGCAGGCGCGGGCAGCAGGCCTTCGCGCTCGTAATAACGGACCGTTTCGACCTGCGTATCCGTCAACTTTGCCAGTTCACCGATCTTCATGGGCTGCCTCTCGTTTTAGCGCTTGACCCTATAGTGGCTACAGGGTGTTCACTTGGCAACAAGCAGAATCCAGGAGCGCGCCAAATGGGCCCGATCAGCAAAGTTACCCCGACACACGGTCATGACGAGCACGAAGAGGTGCACGCAGAGCATGCGCATTCGTGCTGCTCCAGCAAGGCAGCGCCTGCCGTTGTGACGCTCGATAATGCCTCGTCAGCCGATGCACGGTTGAGCAGTTTTCGTATCGAAGCGATGGACTGCCCGACCGAGCAGACCCTGATCCAGAACAAGCTGGGCAAGCTGGCCGGTGTGCAGAAACTGGAGTTCAACCTGATCAATCGCATCCTCGGCGTCTGGCATGACCTGCCGTCGACCGATCCGATCCGCGAGGCCATCGGTTCGCTGGGCATGCAGGCCGATCTGATCGAAGAGGGCGCTGATTCTGACGTCGCCGCTGCACCTGCGCCGAAGAAACACTGGTGGCCGCTGGCGCTGTCCGGCGTCGCTGCGCTGGCTGCCGAAGTGGTGCACTTTGCTTCGCTGGGCCCGACCTGGGTCGTGGCGCTGCTGGCGCTGGTGTCGATCTTCAGTTGTGGCCTCACGACCTACAAGAAAGGCTGGATCGCGCTCAAGAACTTCAACCTGAACATCAATGCGTTGATGAGCATCGCCGTGACCGGCGCTGTGCTGATCGGCCAATGGCCTGAGGCGGCGATGGTGATGTTCCTGTTCACCGTGGCCGAGCTCATTGAAGCCAAGTCGCTGGACCGTGCGCGTAACGCGATCAGTGGTTTGATGCAGTTGACGCCGGAGCTGGCAACGGTTCGTCAGGCGGACGGAAGCTGGCTGGAAGTGGATGCCAAAAAGGTCGAACTGGAAGCCATCGTGCGGGTAAAACCGGGCGAGCGTATCGCGCTGGACGGTGAAGTCGTGTCCGGGCAATCGACCATTGATCAGGCTTCGATTACCGGAGAGAGCCTGCCGGTCGAGAAGGCAGTAGGCGACAAGGTGTTTGCGGGCACCATCAATCAGGCGGGCTCGCTGGAGTACCGCGTGACGGCCGCGGCGAACAACTCGACGCTGGCGCGGATCATCCATGCAGTCGAAGCCGCTCAGGGTTCGCGTGCGCCGACCCAGCGCTTCGTCGACAGCTTTTCGCGCATCTACACGCCCGTGGTGTTTGTGGTGGCTCTGGCGGTTGCGCTGGTGGCGCCGCTGTTTTTTGGCGGCGCATGGTTCGACTGGATCTACCGCGCGCTGGTGCTGCTGGTCGTTGCGTGTCCGTGTGCGCTGGTGATCTCTACGCCTGTGACCATTGTCAGCGGTCTGGCGGCTGCGGCGCGCAAGGGTATTTTGATCAAGGGCGGCGTGTACCTGGAAATGGGCGAGAAGCTGGATTACCTGGCGCTCGACAAGACCGGCACCCTGACGCATGGCAAGCCGGTGCAGACCGACTACGCGGCGTTGCAGGCTGATGCAGCCGACACCGCGCCTGCCATCGCCGCAAGCCTTGCGGGTCGCTCGGATCACCCGGTTTCCCAGGCCATTGCCAAGGCGGCCGAAGCGGGCGCTGCCGTGCATGAGGTGGTGAATTTCGAAGCGCTGGGCGGGCGCGGTGTGAAGGGCGAGATCAATGGTCGCCTGTACCACTTGGGCAATCATCGTCTGGTGGAAGAACTGGGGCTGTGCTCGCCTGAGCTGGAAGCACGTCTGGACGCACTGGAAATGCAGGGCAAGAGCGTGGTGCTGCTGCTCGACTCAACCGGTCCACTGGCGCTGTTTGCGGTTGCCGATACGGTCAAGGAAACCAGTCGTCAGGCCATCGCCGAGTTGCATGAGTTGGGCATCAAGACGCTGATGCTGACCGGCGACAACCCGCATACCGCCAAGGCGATTGCCGATCAGGTGGGGATCGATCAGGCGCTGGGCAACCTGCTCCCTGCGGACAAGCTGGCGGCGATTGAGGGGCTGTATGCGCAAAAACACCGCGTCGGGATGGTCGGCGACGGCATCAACGATGCGCCTGCACTGGCACGTTCCGAGATTGGTTTCGCGATGGCGGCGGCGGGGACTGATACGGCGATCGAGACGGCGGATGTTGCGCTGATGGACGACGATCTGCGCAAGATTCCGGCGTTCATCCGCCTGTCGCGCAGGACCTCGGCAGTGCTCAAGCAAAACATCGTGCTGGCGATTGTCACCAAGGTGTTGTTCATCGGCATCACCTTCGCCGGACTGGCGACCATGTGGATGGCCGTGTTTGCCGACATGGGCGTGAGTTTGCTGGTGGTGTTCAACGGGTTGCGGTTGCTCAAGAAGTGAGCAACTTCCGAACCTGATCATGCCCATGCTCTGCGTCACACCGCGGAGCGAGTGTGCTACCGACCAAACCGCTCCTGTCCCCAGGCGATGAGTGTTTCGAGCAGTGGCCTGAGGACGTTGCGGGTCGGTTCGGCCAGGTCCGGGCGGTAGTGGAAGGGGGCGAATTCTTCCATGTAGGTGCTTTGCGCCAGTTCCAACTGCACGGCGTGGATGTTGTTCGCCGGGTCGCCGTAATGGCGGGTGATGTGGCCACCCTTGAAGCG
This sequence comes from Pseudomonas viridiflava, assembly GCF_001642795.1. Taxonomy (GTDB): domain Bacteria; phylum Pseudomonadota; class Gammaproteobacteria; order Pseudomonadales; family Pseudomonadaceae; genus Aquipseudomonas; species Aquipseudomonas viridiflava. Next base: position 96,310 of record NZ_LKEH01000016.1, read on the forward strand.
ACCGTTCAGCACGTGGCTGTAATCCTTGGCAGATGCACAGACCTGTTCCAGCCTGCTGGCCAGTTCCGCGTCGCAGCTGGCGCCGTTGAAGGTGCCGAGGTTGAAGTCTGGCAGACGGCCATCGAACAGGTGCGGGACGTGGCCGCGAATCGAGTGCGCATCGAACAGCAGCGCGTAGCCGAACTCGTCGCGCAACCGTTGCAGTTCCTGCTCCAGCGTCTGGTGATATGGCGCCCAGATCTGCTCCAGATACTTCGCCCGCTCTTCAGGCGCCGGCGTTTGTCCTTCCTTGAACAGCGGCACGCCGTCGAACAGGATCGATGGAAACAGCCCCGTGGTCGCACCGGCATACATCGGTTTGTCGTCAGACGGACGATTGAGGTCGATGACGAATCGCGAATACTCGGCCGCCAGGGTGCTGGCGCCCAGTTCGGCGGCGAAGTCGTACAGACGCGGAATGTGCCAGTCGGTGTCGGGCAGGCTCAGCGCCTCGTCCACCAGCCCGGCTTCCACCGCAGGCGTGAGCTTGAGGCCCGCGTGGGGCATGCTGATCAGCAGCGGAAGTCGGCCGCGAGTGAATGTCAGAACGTTGTCCACAATCTTCTCCTTTAAACCAGTGATTCGACGCCATGACGCACGACGCGTTTGTCCAGATCGCCGCCCAGCCAATACGCCAGATCAGCCGGTCGCTCGATGTCCCAGGCGACGAAATCCGCCGTCTTGCCGACTTCCAGCGAACCGTGTGTATCGCCCATGCCCAGCGCTTTGGCTGCGTTGAGTGTGACGCCTGCCAGTGCTTCTTCTGGCGTCATGCGGAACAGCGTGCAGGCCATGTTGAGCATCAAGCGCAGCGACAGGCCGGGGGAGGTGCCGGGGTTCATGTCGGTGGAAATCGCAATGGGCACGCCATGTTTGCGCAGCGCATCCATCGGCGGCAGTTGCGTCTCGCGCAGGAAGTAGTAGGCGCCCGGCAGCAGCACGGCGACCGTGCCCGACGCGGCCATGGCGATGACGTCCTCTTCGGTCATGAACTCCAGATGGTCCGCCGACAGGGCCTTGTAGCGCGCCGCCAGACTTGAACCGCCCAGCGACGAGAGCTGTTCGGCGTGCAGCTTCACCGGCAGGCCGAGCTGGCCGGCGGTGATGAACACCTGCTCGACCTGCGCCGGGGAAAACGCCAGGTACTCACAGAACGCGTCCACGGCATCCACCAGCCCTTCGGCGGCCAGCGCCGGGAGCATTTCGTTGCAGATGTGGTGGATGTAGTCGTCGGCGCGGTTGGCGTATTCAGGCGGCAGCGCGTGGGCGGCCAGGCAGGTGCTGCGCACGGTCACAGGTTGGGTATTGCCGAGACGACGGATCACGCGCAGCAACTTGCGTTCGTTCTCCAGATCCAGCCCGTAGCCGGACTTCATCTCGACAGTGGTCACGCCATCCTTGAACAGATGCCGCAAGCGACGTTCTGCGCTGATGTACAGCTCGTCTTCGGTCGCGGCACGGGTGGCTCGTACGGTGCTGGCGATGCCGCCGCCTGCGGCTGCGATGTCGGCGTAGCTCACGCCTTGCAACCGCTGCTCGAATTCGCCGCTGCGGTTGCCGCCGAACACGGTGTGGGTGTGACAGTCGATCAGACCGGGCGTGACCCATGCTCCGCCCAGATCGGTACAGTTTTCATAGTCCGTTTCCGCCACCTGATCCTGAGGCCCGATCCATTCGATGTACGCTCCGGAAGTCACGATGGCGGCATCCTCGATGATCGAGTATTTGCCGTGTGCCATGGTTGCGATGTGACAGTTCTTCCAGAGCGTTTTCATCCAGGGCCTCCTCAGGCTAGGGGACAGGTTTCAGCGATTTGGGTTTCACCCATAGACGGTAGGCGATGACCAGCAGCACGATCCAGATCGCGCCGACTATCAGCGCGGCGCGGTTGTCCGGGAAGTACCCCAGCACGCCGAAGATAAACAGCATGAAGACAATGGCGGCTGCTGGCGCATACGGCCAGAACGGCACCGGGAATTTCAGCTCGGCGACTTCTTCGGCGCTCATGGCGCGGCGCATCGCGACCTGGGTCAGCAGGATCATCAGCCAGACCCAGACGGTGGCGAAGGTGGCCAGCGAGGCGATCAGCAGGAACACGTCCTTGGGGATCAGGTAGTTGAGCACCACGCCGCCCAGCAGCGTCACGCCCATCACCACCACGGTCATCCACGGCACGCCTTGCCGCGAAAGGTGGGCAAAGCTGGCCGGTGCCTGACCATCGCGCGCCAGCCCGTACATCATGCGGCCTGCGCCGAAGATGTCGCTGTTGATCGCCGACACGGCGGCGGAAATCACCACGATGTTGAGAATGGTGGCGGCCGACGCGATGCCCAGATTGTCGAAAATCTGCACGAACGGGCTGCCCTGCGTGCCGATCTGTGGCCATGGATAAATGGACATCAGCACGAACAGTGTCAGTACGTAGAACAGCAGAATGCGCAGCGGTACGGCATTGATCGCACTCGGCAGCGAGCGTTGCGGGTCCTTGGCTTCACCGGCGGTAATCCCGATGACCTCGATGCCGCCGAAGGCAAACATCACCACGGCAAACGATGCGATCAGACCCGCGACGCCGTTGGGCATGAAACCGCCATGCGCCCACAGGTTGGCGATGCCGATCTCCGTGCCTGTGGTTGAGCTGCCAATGCCGAACAGCATGATGCCGAACCCCGCCAGAATCATCGCGATGATCGCGCCGACCTTGAGCAGCGACAGCCAGAATTCGGTTTCGCCAAAGACTTTCACGTTGCACAGGTTCAGCGCGGCGATCAGGAACACGATGCCCAGCACCCAGATCCAGCGCGGCACTTCCGGGAACCAGAAGCCCATGTAGATCCCGAACGCGGTGACGTCGGCGAGGCAGACGATGATCATCTCGAACGCGTAGGTCCAGCCCAGGACGAAGCCTGCCAGCGGGCCCAGATAGCGCGTGGCGTAGTGGCTGAACGAACCGGCCACCGGATGGTGCACGGCCATTTCGCCCAGCGCACGCATGACCATGAACACCGCCGCGCCGCCGATCAGGTAGGCCAGCAATACTGCAGGGCCTGCCTGTTGAATCGCCGAGGCGGAGCCGTAGAACAACCCTGTGCCGATGGCAGAGCCCAGGGCCATGAAGCGAATGTGGCGGGCGGATAACCCGCGTTTCAAACCATCTCGTGACGTCATTTCAGGTCCATTTCATTACTGGTATGGCTATAGCTGCGAGAACGCCTGCATCCGGCTTCCCGCAGCGATTGACCATGGCGAGCCCTGCCAGGCTCGCGGTGCATCACAGACTCGGTAGCAGACGTGCAGGAACCAAAGGGTTCAGGCAAGTGGAGGACAACAGCTGGCTGGCAGCTTCGATGTCCGGTGCGAAAAAGCGGTCTTTGTCGTAGGACGGGACCTTGCTGCGCAGCAGGGCACGGGCCTGCTCCAGTTTCGGAGAGGTTTTCAGACCATTGCGCAGGTCCAGACCCTGACACGCAGCCAGCCATTCTACGGCAAGAATCCCGCGAACGTTTTCTGCCATTTCCCATAACCGCTTGCCGGCGGCTGGCGCCATCGACACATGGTCTTCCTGGTTGGCCGACGTCGGCAGGCTGTCGACGCTGTGCGGGTGGGCCAGCGCCTTGTTTTCACTGGCCAGCGCGGCGGCCGTGACCTGGGCGATCATGAAACCGGAATTGACCCCGCCGTTGGCCACCAGGAACGGCGGCAGTTGCGACATGTGCTTGTCCATCATCAGCGAAATGCGTCGCTCGCTGAGCGAGCCGATTTCGGCGATGGCCAGCGCCAGGTTGTCCGCCGCCATGGCGACCGGCTCGGCGTGGAAGTTGCCGCCGGAGATCACGTCGTTCTCGGCAGCGAACACCAACGGATTATCGGACACGGCGTTGGCTTCGATTTCCAGTACTTCGGCAGCCTGACGCAACTGAGTCAGGCAGGCGCCCATGACCTGGGGCTGGCAGCGCAGCGAGTAGGGGTCCTGAACCTTGTCGCAATTGCGGTGCGACTCGGACACTTCGCTGCTGTCACCCAGCAGGTCGCGGTAGCACGCGGCGGAATCGATCTGTCCGCGCTGGCCACGTGCGGCATGGATGCGTGCGTCGAACGGCGAGCGCGAACCCAGCACCGCTTCGACCGTGAGCGAGCCGCAGGTCAGGGCGGCGGCGAAAAGATCCTCGCCTTCGAACAGGCCGCGCAGCGCGTAAGCGGTCGAAACCTGCGTGCCGTTGAGCAGCGCCAGACCTTCCTTGGCGGCCAGGGTCAGCGGCGTCAGGCCGGCGACTTTCAGGGCCTCGACTGCATTGAGCCATTCGCCCTTGTAGCGCGCCTTGCCTTCACCCAGCAGCACCAGCGACATGTGCGCCAGCGGCGCGAGGTCACCAGAGGCACCCACCGAGCCCTTGAGCGGGATGTGCGGATAGACCTCGGCATTGATCAGCGCAATCAGCGCGTCGATGACCACCCGACGAATCCCCGAAAAGCCCCGGCTCAGGCTGTTGACCTTGAGCACCATGATCACCCGCACCAGTTCATCACTGATCGGCTGGCCGACACCGGCGGCGTGGGACAGCACCAGCGAACGCTGCAGATTCTCCAGGTCTTCGCTGGCGATGCGCGTCGAGGCCAGCAGGCCGAAACCGGTGTTTATGCCGTAAGCGGTGCGATTCTCGGCCAGGATGCGCTCGACGCACGCCACGCTGTCGTCGATCTGCTGGTCTGCGCTGGCATCGAGCGTCAGGGTCACAGGGCGCTGATAAATGGCGCGCAATTGCGCCAGGGTCAGTTGGCCGGGAATCAGGTTGAAGGTGTGGGCAGAGGGGGTGGTCACGATGCAGCTACTCCTTGATTGATGTCGGGCGTGCGCGCTTCTTGAACGCGCCGCCGTCGGCCCTGCGTGGGTAACGCCGGGCCTTGACCGCTTTTTATTGGGTTGCCGTGTGTTCGCGGCAGCGCTGGAAAATCCTTTCCAGCATCTGTTGTTCGTTGATCAGTGCTGCGCTGCTGGCGATGTCCGGCGCCAGCCAGCGGTCTTCGTCATAGGCGGGCACCCGCTCGCGCAATAGCTGCCAGGCGATGTTCGTCCCGACGCCGAAGCGCTGGGTCTTGAGGAATTCGAAGGCCTGCGCCGCGAGCAGGTATTCGATGGCGAGAATCTGCGTCGCGTTGCCCAGCACCTTGTGCAGCTTGAGTGCGGCGCTGGTGCCCAGGCTCAGGTGATCTTCCTGCAGGCCGGACGTGACGTAGTTATCCACAACCGCCGGTTGCGCCATCTGACGGTTTTCCGCGCACAGCGAGGCAGCAACGTACTGGACGATCATCATTCCCGAGTTGACGCCCGGCTGGCTGACCAGAAACGCGGGCAGGCCGCTGACCATCGGGTTGATCAGGCGGTCCAAACGACGCTCGGCAATCGAGCCCAGCTCGGCGACAGCCATGCACAAAAGGTCCGCCGCCATCGCCACGGATTGACCGTGCGGATTGGCCTGGGACACCACGCGATAGGCGTCGGGCGTGCCGAGCAGCAGCGGGTTGTCGGTGACCGAATTGAGTTCGGTCTCGATCTGGCGAATGGCATGTGCCAGTTGATCGCGGGTGGCGCCATGTACCTGCGGAATCGAACGGATGCTCAGCGCATCCTGAGTCCTAATACCCTGACTGCTGGCGAGCACTTCGCTGCCTGCCAGCAGGCTTCGCAGGTTGCTGCCGACTATCTGCATGCCGGGATGTGGCTTGAGGGCGAGGATGGTTTCATCGAAGGCGTCCAGCTGACCGCGCAGCGCTTCGAAGGTCATGGCACCGATCACGTCGGCCCACTGGGTCAGGCGTTCGGCATCGGCGATGGCCAGACAGCTCAGGCCGGTCATGCAGGGCGTGCCGTTGACCAGACACAAGCCGTCCTTCGCGCCCAGCGTCACGGGCTTGAGACCTTCCTCATCCAGCGCCTGCTGTGCCGACACGATCTGCCCGCGATAGCTGACCTGACCGACGCCCAGCAAGGCGACGCCGACGTGGGCCATGTGGGTCAGGTAACCGACCGAGCCCTGCGCCGGGACCTGTGGTGTGATGCCGCGATTGAGCAGGGCCAGCAGCGCTTCGACCACTTGCCGATGAATGCCGGATTTGCCCTGACTGTAATTGAGCAGTGCGGCGCAGATGATCGCGCGGGTCTGCTCGTCGGCCAGCGGTGCGCCAACGCCACAGGCATGGCTGAGCAAGGTGTTGCGCGACAGACGACTGAGCTGTTCGCCTTCCAGCGAGACATTGCACAGCGCGCCCAGGCCGGTGTTCACGCCATAGGCGCGCTCGCCGCTGGCGACGATCTGCCGGACGATGGCCTGGGCGTTGTCGATCCTCGCCCACGCGGCGTCGGACAGCACCAGTTGCGCGCCATGCCGGGCGACGGCCACCACATCCTGCCAGCGCGCCGGGGCGTCGCCGATGACGATCTGTTCTGCTCGCGACATCTGCAACGGTCCTTAAAGAGTGGCCACGCGGCGCTGAACGAAACGGTCCACGTAATCGTCAGCGGGCGAGTGAAGGATTTCTTTCGGCGTGCCGACCTGAATCAGCCGCCCGTCCTTGAGAATCGCGATCCGGTTGCCGATGCGCACCGCTTCGTCCAGGTCGTGGGTAATGAACACGATGGTCTTGTGCAGCTTGGCCTGCAGTTCGAGCAACTGGTCCTGCATTTCGGCGCGGATCAGTGGGTCGAGGGCACTGAACGCTTCGTCCATCAGGATGATGTCGGTGTCGGCCGCCAACGCGCGGGCCAGACCGACCCGCTGGCGCATGCCGCCGGAGAGCTGGTGCGGGTACTTGTTTTCGTAGCCGCTCAGGCCGACCGTGGTGATCCAGTGCCGGGCGCGCTCATCACACAGCGCCTTGGTCTCGCCGCGCACTTTCAAGCCGTAGGCCACGTTGGCCAGCACGGTCTTGTGCGGCAGCAGGCCGAAGCTCTGGAACACCATGCTGATCTTGTGTCGGCGAAACTGGCGCAGCGCTTCCATGTCGTAGCGCAGGATGTCCTCGCCATCGACCAGAATCTCACCGCTGGTAGGGTCGATCAGCCGATTGAAGTGTCGTACCAGCGTCGACTTACCGGAGCCTGACAGGCCCATGATCACGAAAATCTCTCCACTGGCAATCGACAGTGACAGATCGTTCACGCCGACGACGCAGCCGGTTTTGGCCAGCACCTGATCCTTGCTCTGATTTTGCTGGACCATCGCCAGCGCTTCCTTTTCGCGGCTGCCGAAAATCTTGAACACATTGCGTACGACGATCTTGTTCTGTTCCGCACTCATCATTTCTGCGCCTCATGCCGTGGGCGGCCGTAGGCCTGCGTGATGCGGTCGATCACGACCGCCAGAATGACGATGGCCAGTCCCGCTTCCAGTCCACGTCCAACGTTCAGCGTCTGAATGCCGACGAGTACGTCTTCGCCCAGACCGCGAGCGCCGATCATCGAGGCAATCACTACCATCGACAGCGCCATCATGGTGGTCTGGTTGATCCCGGCCATGATGCTGGGCATTGCTAGTGGCAGTTGCACGCCGAACAGTTGCTGCCAGCGGTTGGCACCGAACGCGTTGATGGCTTCCATGACTTCGCCATCGACCTGACGAATGCCCAGGTCGGTCAGGCGGATCAGCGGTGGAGCGGCGTAGATCACGGTGGCGAAGATCGCCGGGACCTTGCCCAGACCGAACAGCATCAGCACCGGAATCAGGTAAACGAAGCTGGGCATGGTCTGCATGATGTCCAGCAGTGGCATCAGCACTGAGCGCAGACGGTTGCTGCGCGCCGAAAGAATCCCCAGCGGGATGCCGATCAGCACGGCGATGATCGTGGCGACCAGCATCAGCGCCAGGGTCTGCATCAGTTTGTCCCACAACCCGACCGCGCCAACCAGAAACAGCAGGCCGACGATCACGACGGTGGTGACGACCTTGCGCGTGGCGTGCCAGGCGATGCCGCCGACGATCAGCAGCATCAGCCACCACGGCGCCATGCGCAGCAGGCCTTCCAGATTGACGATGGCCCACAGCAGGGTGTCGGAGATGTGCCGGAACACATCGCCGTATTGGGTGACCAGCGAGTCGACGCCGTCATTGACCCAGTTGGCGATCGAGAAAGTGAAGCTTTCAGGGAACATAAGCGGCTCTCAAGTAAGGTGTATCGGACCCACGAACGGGCAACCGGACCGGCACTGTCAGCCCGGCTGCCCAGTCGTTTACAGCGAGGCGTCCACCTTTTTCGCGGCGTCTTCACTGACCCACTGGTGCCAGACTTCCGGGTGTTCTTTCAGGAAGATCCGGGCAAGCTTCGGCGATTCGATGCGGTCCTTGGCCATGCGTCCCAGGTTCTGGTTGAGCAGGTCGATCGGCAGATTGACCTTCTCCAGCATCGCAACCAGCTCAGGCGCCTGATCATGGAACACTTTGGACACGCCGACCTTGATATCGATCGTCTTGTTTACCCCGGCCTTCTCTTCCAGACGCACCAGATCCACCTGGCCCATCAGCGGCGTCGGCGACCAGTAATACGTCAGGATCGGCTCGCCACGCTTGTAGCTGGACAGGATAGCTGCGTCCAGCGCAGGGCCGGTACCCGGCCGGAAGTTGGTGTACTTGTTCTCCAGACCATAGCTCTTGAGCATCTCGCTGTTTTCCAGCTCGCAGGTCCAGCCGGCCGGGCAGTTGTAGAAACGGCCCTTGCCGGGTTCTTCCTGATCCTTGAACACCGCCGAGTATTGCGCCAGGTCACTGATGGACTTGAGGTTCGGCGCCTTGGCTTCCAGTTTGCGCTTGGCATCGCCTTCGATCACGTAACGCGGCACGTACCAGCCTTCGACTGCACCGACGATAGGCGCGCCGACACCGACCACTTTTCCGGCCGCCGCCGCCTTGTTCCACACCTCGCTGCGACCCACCCATTCTTCAGCGAAAATCTGAATGTCGTTGGTGCTCAGGGCGTTTTCCATGGCGATGGAGTTGCCGGGCAAGGCGTCCACGGTGCAGCCGTAACCCTTGTCCATCACAATCTGCAGGATGTCGGTCAGCAGCATGGCGCTTTCCCAGTTCAGGCCCGCAAATTTCACCGGCTTGCCCGATTCACACCAGCTGGCGGCCTGACTCGCTCCTGCGCTGGCAAGCAAGCCAGCGGATACCAGAGTGGTCAACAGGGCCTTTTTCATATTCATTGTCGATGCTCCTACGCCTGAAAGGGATGGTGGCAGCTTCAAAACAGGCATCCGGCCTTCGGGCGTTTTCACGCCCGGTCCCGAGGGCTGTCGGTGATGACCGACAGGTCCCTTAACGTCCGATCATCGGCAGGTTCAAGCCCTGCTCTTTGGCACATTCGATAGCAATGTCATATCCCGCGTCGGCATGGCGCATGACGCCAGTGGCCGGGTCGTTGTGCAGCACGCGGGCGATCCGTGCAGCGGCTTCGTCGGTGCCGTCGCAGACGATCACCATGCCCGAATGCTGCGAGAAACCCATGCCGACGCCGCCGCCGTGGTGCAGAGACACCCAGGTTGCGCCGCTGGCGGTGTTGAGCAGGGCGTTGAGCAACGGCCAGTCGGAGACTGCGTCGGAGCCGTCGCGCATGGCTTCGGTTTCGCGGTTGGGGCTGGCGACCGAACCGGAGTCCAGGTGGTCGCGGCCAATCACCACCGGTGCCGACAGCTCGCCGCTGCGCACCATCTCGTTGAACGCCAGACCCAGCTTGGCGCGCTGGCCCAGACCGACCCAGCAGATACGGGCGGGCAGACCCTGAAAGCTGATGCGCTCGCGGGCCATGTCCAGCCAGTTGTGCAGGTGTTCGTCGTCCGGGATCAGTTCCTTGACCTTGGCGTCGGTCTTGTAGATGTCCTGCGGGTCACCCGACAGCGCGGCCCAGCGGAACGGACCGATGCCACGGCAGAACAGTGGACGGATGTAGGCCGGAACAAAGCCTGGGAAATCGAAGGCGTCCTTGACGCCGACTTCCTTGGCCATCTGGCGGATGTTGTTGCCGTAGTCGAAGGTTGGAATACCGGCTTTCTGGAAGGCCAGCATGGCTTCGACGTGTTCGGCCATCGACTGCTTGGCGGCCTTGACCACATTGGCCGGCTCGCTTACCGAGCGGGCGCGGTACTCGTCCCAGCTCCAGCCTTTTGGCAGGTAGCCGTTGAGCGGGTCATGGGCGCTGGTCTGGTCGGTTACCATGTCCGGGCGCACGCCACGACGGACCATTTCCGGCAGGATTTCGGCCGCGTTGCCGCACAGGGCGATGGAGATGGCCTTGCCTTCGGCGGTGTATTTGGCGATGCGGGCCAGCGCGTCATCCAGATCGGCGGCCTGTTCGTCGACGTAGCGGGTCTTGATACGGAAATCGATACGGCTCTGCTGGCATTCGATGTTCAGCGAGCAGGCCCCGGCCAGTGTCGCGGCCAGAGGTTGCGCGCCGCCCATGCCGCCCAGGCCTGCGGTCAGCACCCAGCGGCCCTTGAGGTTGCCGTCGTAATGCTGGCGACCGGCTTCGACAAAGGTTTCGTAGGTGCCTTGCACGATGCCCTGGCTGCCGATGTAGATCCAGCTGCCGGCGGTCATCTGGCCATACATTGCCAGGCCCTTGGCATCCAGTTCGTTGAAGTGTTCCCAGCTCGCCCAGTGCGGCACCAGGTTGGAGTTGGCGATCAGCACGCGCGGGGCATTGCTGTGGGTCTTGAACACGCCAACCGGCTTGCCGGATTGCACCAGCAGCGTTTCGTCGTCATTCAGGTGGGTGAGGCTTTCGACGATCTGGTCGTAACACTCCCAGTTGCGCGCCGCCCGCCCGATGCCGCCGTACACCACCAGTTCATTGGGGTTCTCGGCGACTTCCGGGTCCAAGTTGTTCATCAACATGCGCAACGGCGCTTCGGTCAGCCAGCTTTTGGCCGTCAGTTTCGTACCGCGTGCAGCACGTACCTCGCCTTCGCGGTGGCGGGTCCAGTCCTGCTTCAGGTCTTGCTTCTCGGTCACACGTTTCTCGGTCACAAAAAAATCCTCAGCGATCATTCCAAACCAGCCCGCAAAGGGCGCTTCAATCAGTTCCGTAAAGCACCAGGTGATTAGCCTGTCTCTACTTGTACATACAAGCATATGCAATCCAAAGACCAACTTTTCGCCCAGTGATCAAGGCAGCTCGGAAAACAGCGGCGGGGCTTGTGTTTCGAGGGGGCGGAAGGGAGCGGCGGTGCCGACACGCAAAGCGGACAACAGGTCGCGATTGTTACTTGAAAGGTTTTTTGCCCGTTTTTGGGGCGGTGGGTAACACGTTGGTGCGGGTTCGTTCGATGGTCGTTCCCGCGCGTGGGGAACGATCAATGTGAGGCTGAGTTCAGGCGCTTCAAATGACCTTCACGGCCCGCCCTATGAATTGAATCGGCCCGGTTGGTTTGCCGATTGGCGAACCCGTGGACTTTTCCAGCGTCAGTTCAAATAACTGGTTGGGTTGCAGTGGCGGCAGTTTATCGAGCGCGATGTTCAGGCTTTGCCCTGGCTTGACCAGCCCCAGCGACACCGGTCCCTGCCAGTCGTCACCCTTGGTCCAGAACTCCAGCGCCTTGTCGGCCGGTACTTCGAACGCGCCCAGCGGGATGAGCTGGATTTCCTGTCGATTGCTGGCCTGCACGACCCAGCCGGGTGATTTGTCCTGAGGTCCGACGAGTACCACCAGATAGGAAGGTGGCGCCGGATCGCGGGTCAGCAACGTCAGGCCCAGCACCAGCGAGGCTGCGATGCCTGCACCGGCCAGCCCGCGCCAGATCGCCAGATGGTCCCACCAGCGCACGTGCTGTTCAGGCTGCGTGTGAGGCGTTGCCCGATCCATCAGGTTGCGTTCGATCCGCTCCCACAGGCCGGGTGATGGCTTGACCGGTTCCGCCAGCTCGTTCAACGGCAGCAGGCGCTGATCCCAGGCGTCTATTGCTGCCTGCAGATCCGGTTCGTGAGGCAGGCGACGTTGTACATCGAGCCTCTGTTCGGCCGACAGCGTGCCGAGCACATACTCGCCTGCCAGCTCGTGAATATTCTTGTCCGAAGGTTGGGTCATCCCATGCACTCCCGCAAAGCCGTCAGGCTGCGCTTGATCCAGGCTTTGACCGTACCCAGTGGCGCGCCGATTTTCTGCGCGATTTCCTGATGCGAATAACCGTCTACATACGCGTGAAACACGCAGTTGCGCCGTACCGGCTCAAGCTGCTCCAGGCACGCCGTGATGCGTCCCGGATTGACACGCCAATCGAAGGCATCGCCGGTTTCCTGCCAGCCTTCCAGCGTCGCCTGCTCATGATGATCTTCGCTGTCGTCATCCTCAACCCGGACTTCCCGCGCCGTATTGCGCAGGTTGTTGAGCGCCAGATGCCGGGTCACGCTGAATATCCAGCCGCGTGCCGAACCGCGTGATGCGTCGAAACTGGCCGCACGGGTCCAGATTTTCAGAAACGCGTCATGCACGATGTCCTCGGCCAGTTCCCGGTCGCGAACCAGTCGCACGACCACACCGAGCAGCCGCGCGCTTTCCTGTTCATAAAGACGCTGCAGGGCCTGCCGCTCACCGCGGGCGCAGGCTTGCAACGTGCCTTCGTAATCAAAGAGAGATTCGTGTGAGGACAAGGTAATCCGCCATCGATGGACTAATGCCTCGTTGATATCACGAGGACCCGCGCAGCAGCATAGCTCACTGACTGCGCGGTGCCCGATTGCCTGGCTGTATCAGTTGGCAGCCCAGAACAGGTAGTCAGCCTGGTACTTGACCACTTCCTTGGCGCCCTTGTTGCTGGCTGCGCACGCGGTGGTCGGTGCCACGCCGCCTTTCAGCGCGGTGCGCTGGATGTAGGCAACACCGGTCATGGCGCCTTTGCCTTCTGCCGGGTTGGCCTTGACCAACTGGTACGGCAGGTTGCCTGCGCTCGAAGGTGCAACAGCGACCTGAGTGCCGGTCACTTTCGAGCCGTCTTTGGCTTCCCAGGTGGCAGGCGGGCCGTAGTAGGTGCCGACCTGCTTGCCGCTCTTGTCATTGAGCACGGCCTTGGGACCGACGAACGCCCATTCCATCTCGTTGGGCATGTTGGCTTTTGCGCGGCACTCGTAGGTGATTTCGCCGACCCCGGTGGTTTGCATGCTGATCTTGTGGCCGGCCGGAACCCGAACGCTTTCGGGCAGATCGGTCTGGGCCAGGGCGACGGACGACAGGCAAGTGAAAGCCAGGGTACTACCTGCAAGGCAGAGCAAGCGTTTTGCGTTCATGCAGAAATCTCCAGATTATTTAACCGCGCTCAGCAACTCGAAGTGGCTGCTGTATGTACTACCCGCGAAGAAACAATCTGGATGCAGTGATTTGAAAATATTTTTTTCAGGGCCGGCTGAAGCGGCTGCGCAACACGATAATGCCGGCAATTGCCGCAATGCCCGAACCGATCAGCACGCCGACTTTCACCTCGTCGATCAGGTGCTGCTGACCGGGGAATGCCAGGTTGCCGATGAACAGACTCATGGTGAAACCGATGCCGCACAGGATCGCCACGCCATACAGCTGCATCCAGTTACTGCCCTCCGGCAACACCGCGAGCCCTGAACGAATCGCCAGCACGGCGGCGAGGAACACGCCGATCTGCTTGCCCACGAACAGCCCCAGCGCAACACCGAGCGGCACCGGATCAACGAGGTTTTCCACCGTGATACCGGCCAGCGAAACACCCGCGTTGGCAAAGCCGAAGATCGGCACCACGGCGAACGCGACCCAGTAATGCATCTTCTCTTCAAGGAACAGCAGCGGCGAGCGCGCCTCTTCCTCAGGCTTGCCCATCGGGATGCACAACGCCAGCGCGACGCCTGCCAGCGTGGCGTGAACGCCAGACTGCAGCACGAAGAACCACAACAGTGCGCCCAGCAGCAGATAAGGCAGCAGGCGACGAACGTTGAGTCTGTTCATCACGATCAACACCGCCAGCGTGGCGAAGGCGGCGCCCAGCATCGGCAGGTTCAGGCCGGAACTGTAGAAGAACGCAATGATGGTGACCGCGCCCAGGTCATCGAGAATCGCCAGTGCGGCGAGAAACACCTTCAGCGAGGTCGGCACCCGATTGCCCAGCAGCGATAGCACGCCCAGAGCAAAGGCGATGTCAGTGGCCGCAGGAATCGCCCAGCCGCTCATCGTCTGCGGGTTGCCCCAGTTAATGGCGATGTAGATCAGCGCCGGGATCAGCATTCCGCCTGCTGCTGCAAAGCCGGGCAGGGCGCGCTGACCCCAGGTCGAGAGCCCGCCAGCCAGCACTTCGCGTTTGATTTCCAGGCCGACCATCAGGAAGAAGATTGCCATCAGACCATCGTTGATCCACAACTCGACCGACAGACCCAGCCATACGCTGTGCAGAATCGAAAAATAACCGGCGGAAAGTGGCGAGTTGGCAACGATCAAAGCGGCCAGTGCTGCGAGCATCAAAACGATGCCGCCTGCCGATTCGGAGGCGAGGAAGCTGGCGAGGATGGCGACGGCTCTGGGTGTTTCCTTGACAGGGAATTGAGTCATGGTCGTCCTTGAACGAGAAGCTGATTTTTAGGGGGCGTCCAGCATACCGTCATTGCCAATGGCGTTCAGCTCAATCAGGCAGCAACGACTGGCGCCTGAGGATTGCAGCTCGATTTCCGTGAGTCCGCCCGTAGTGTCCACTTGAGCGCAGTCGTGTTTGCCGAGGATTTCCCAGGGCTGGCCACTGACGCTCAGCGCAATCTGCTCGGCCATGCTGAACAGCACGAAGGTGCTGGCCGAACTGAACAGCCTTTGCGGCTGGCGCACGTCGATCCACTGCAAGCGGGCGTGGTACCGATGTGCAGCGTAGATCAGGTTGAAATCCCGGATCGGTCCGTCGAGCAACGTGCACTCGACCTGACTGTCGCCGCTGAACGCGAACGGGTCGGATGGCAGCAGCGGGCGGCTGTCGATGCCGTCAACGGACAGCGTCATGCCCGCGCCCTGCAGCACGGTGATAATCCGCTGATAACCGGCAAACACCGAAAAGCCGCCCGAGTGCTCGATGTCGGCAATCGACAGGCGCCAGCCGAAACCGTCCAGATCCTGACCCGCATCGCGGGCGATTTCTTCGGTGCTGCCACCGCCGTTCTTCCACGGCATGCGCGGGTAATCGACGGCGCGCAGAATTCGGGTCTGGGTCATTTGGTGAAACGTCCTTCAAGGCGATGACGGGAGCCGGGGTGGATCAGACGTGCGGCGGTCACCGGCTGGCGGCCTGACCAGGTGCGACGACGAATCAGCAGGCAGGGTTCGCCTGCGTCGATCTGCAACAGTTTGCACTCGTCAGCTTCGGCCAGAATCGCCTCGACCACGTGTTCACCCTCGGTCAGCGGTGCGACCTGCGACAGGTAGGCGTAAGGCGTCTGTTGAGTGAAATCCTGCTTGAGGTAATCCGGTGCGACCAGGGCGTTCACGAAGCGGTCTTCGATCTGCACGGCAATGTCGTTTTCGTAGTGCACGATCAACGAGTGGAACACCCGCTGACCCTCGCGCATGTCCAGCGCCAACGCACGCTCGGAGCCTGCCGCTTCTTCCTTGAGGACGATGACCTTGCAGGAATGACGATGGCCTCGTGCCGCGATCTCGTCAGCGATATTGTGGACTTCGAACAGCGCCGACTGGCTCTTGGGTTCGGCCACGAACGTGCCGACACCCTGCATGCGCACCAGCAGGCCTTCGGCCGTCAGTTCGCGAAGGGCGCGGTTGATGGTCATGCGGCTGAAACCCAGCTGCGTCACCAGCTCGCTTTCCGACGGCACACGATGATGCGGCGGCCACGTGCCGTTCTGGATCTGCAGGGCGATCATGTGTTTGACGCGGGCGTACAAGGGTGCGGGACTTTCGCCCATCTGGGCTGCCAGTGAGGAAGAGGCGGGCGGCGTCGGCACGTGTGTGTCCTTGTTATCGAGATGATTCAGGCGCTCAAGCTAACCATTAAGCGGTGGCACGGCAAGTTTGCCGACGGTTTACCGGATCGCCAAACGTCTGTATATGTATATACAAATTACAGTGATGGGGTATGAAGTCAATGTCAGCCTTCTTTGCCGAGCGTGCGTTACTCCCTGACGGCTGGGCCAGCGATGTGCGTCTGGAGGTCAGCCCCGAGGGAATGTTGACGCGGATTCAGGTCAATGCCGATCGGCAGGGCGCGGAAGTGGTCAGCGGTCCGTTGCTGCCCGGCATGCCGAACCTGCACTCGCACGCTTTCCAGCGCGCCATGGCCGGGCTCGCGGAAGTGGCGGGCAACCCGAATGACAGCTTCTGGACCTGGCGCGACCTCATGTACCGTCTGGTCGGGCGTATCACGCCTCAGCAACTGGGTGTCATTGCCCGCCAGCTGTACATCGAGATGCTCAAGGGCGGCTATACCTCGGTCGCTGAGTTTCATTACGTGCATCAGGACCTGACCGGCAAGCCTTACGCCGATCCCGCCGAGCTGGCGGTACAGATCAGCCAGGCGGCGAGTTCGGTCGGTATCGGTCTGACGCTGTTGCCGGTGCTCTACAGCCATTCAGGTTTTGGCGGGCAGGCACCTAACGAAGGCCAGCGCCGATTTATCCACAGCACCGAGAGTTATCTGGACCTGCAGGCACGTCTGCAGCCGATTCTGGCAAATCAGTCGGCGCAACGACTGGGCCTGTGCTTTCACTCGTTACGCGCCGTCACGCCGGAGCAGATCAGCGCAGTGCTGGCCGCCAGTGACCCGCATTGCCCGGTGCATATCCACATTGCCGAGCAGCAGAAGGAAGTCGCCGACTGCCTGAGCTGGAGCGGTCGGCGACCCTTGCAGTGGTTGTATGAAAACACGCCTGTGGATAACCGCTGGTGTCTGGTGCATGCGACCCACGCCGAGCCTGATGAAGTGGCGCTCATGGCGAACAGCGGTGCGGTGGCCGGTTTGTGCCTGACCACCGAGGCGAATCTGGGCGACGGCATTTTCCCCGCTGTGGATTACATCGCTCAGGGCGGGCGCTGGGGCATCGGCTCGGACAGCCATGTGTCGCTCAGCGTGGTCGAAGAACTGCGCTGGCTGGAGTACGGTCAGCGACTGCGTGATCAGCGCCGCAACCGGTTGTATCGCAGCGATCAGCCGATGGTCGGTCGAACCCTGATGGACGCCGCGCTCGCGGGCGGTGCGCAGGCGCTGGGTCAGGAGATCGGTGCGCTTGAAGTTGGCAAACGTGCCGACTGGCTGGTGCTGAACGGTAAAGACCCGTACATCGCGACCGCGACTAGCGACGCCATTCTGAACCGCTGGTTATTCGCGGGCGGTGATCGTCAGATTCGCGACGTGGCCGTCGCCGGACGCTGGGTGATTCGTGAGGGCCGGCATGCTGATGAAGAGCAGAGCGCGCGGGAGTTTGCGCAGGTATTGAAAGCGTTGCTGGGCTAACCAATGAAGCCTTTAATCGACGCAAGTCTCGTGGGAGGCCCCACCACGTCTTCGACGTGACGCTGTCGCGCATCAAACACCGGACCGTGGGAGGCGGCTTGCCGGCGATGAACGATGACGCGATTTTCCTGACATACCGCGTCG
>NZ_LKEH01000017.1:0-82818 GCF_001642795.1 Pseudomonas viridiflava
CCTTCAACTTTACGATGAACCAGTTTGATGCGCGACAGCGCTACGTCGAAGACGTGGTGGCGCCTCCCACAATGATCCCATGTACTCAGCAACTTATCGGCGACGTTCTCACGTCGACTGCGGACACGCTTCGGTTCCGTTGTTCAGGCCCTGTTTGTGGTTCTTGTATTCCAGCGTGGCCTTGCCGTCGACCCACTTCAGGGTCACGACGACCACTGAGTCGAAATCATCGCCTTCCCAATCGTTGACCAGCTTGACGTCCTTGCCGGACGCTTCCTTGGCCACCTTGTTGATCAGTTCCGGCAGATAGCCATGTGACCAGGCGGTGTAGATGATTGCGTTGTGGTACTTGTCGTGCATCAACTCGTCAGCCAGATCGCTGGTGTCGTTGGCACCGAAGTCGATGTTGATCGGCAGGCCCAGCTTGATTGCACTCGGGCCAACGGTCATCAGGGGGCGAACGTAACTGTAGGAAAGGTCGCCATCACCCTCTTCCACGTGCCTGCTTGGATTGGCGGCAAAGATGAAGTCGGCCTTGCCGAATTCCTTCGGCAGCAGTTCGGACAGTTCGATGGCGCGATTGAGACCCTGACAATTCAACTGCCCAAGGCCCATGGAGGGCTTTTCGGCATGACGCAGGAAAACCAGAGTCTGAGTGCCGTTTTTCGGGTCGGCATACACGCCTTTGCCCATGGAAAACAGCAGCACGGCTGAAACCATCAGTACGGAAGGAAGGGTAATCCAGGCAATACGCCGCTGAAGTCGGCTGCTCAATGAGAGTTTGGGAATATTCATTATTGTCTGAGTCCGGTACGCGGTTAAGGGAAAATTCAGCGTGTTGCTGATGCGAAGGCGCTTGCCATAGCGGGTTCGCCACCCTTTTTCTGTCCCTGCGGATCAGTCGAATACGTGTCCCTTGATCACGGATAAAGACTAGTACTGCAATGTTGCGGAATGAAGAATACGGACGATAGGAGTCCGAAAATCCCTTTCTGTTGCACTTGAGGCTGAAAAAAGCCTGATTTTTCTACAAAAAACCCAAACAAGGCAGGTCCTGCGCATCCGGTTTCGACTGTTGGTGGAGCAACAGTCTGCGAACAATCCTGTGCTTCAGGCAACACTACCAGCAGCCAGGATCGCGACAAACCACGCTGCATCACCCCGGATTGCATCTGGCACAGAGGCTGCATATTCCCTTTTAAGCACCTGATACGCATCCAACTGCTGAATTGGAAATAACAGGCTCGGCGACGCCCCTCTTCCTGATCCGGACACCTACCCATGCCATCACTTCGTTCTGCGTTTCGCCTGAAGACTCCCCATGTGCTCGCCAAGGGGTTGCTGACCAGTCTCGCGCTGGCCTTTGCGCTGCAGCCGATGGCCCAGGCGGCTGAAACAATGCCTGCGGAAATCCATCTGGATTATGCCTACTACTCACCCGTGAGCCTTGCGCTCAAACATTTCGGCTGGCTGGAGCAGGCATTGCCGCAATCGAAGGTGACCTGGGTCCTGAGCCAGGGCAGCAACCGTTCACTGGAATACCTCAACAGCGGCAGTGTCGACTTCGCCTCTTCGGCCAGTCTGTCGGCAGTGCTGGCTCGTGCCAATGGCAGCCCTATCAAGTCGGTGTATGTCTACAGCCGAGCGGAATGGACGGCGTTCGTGGTGCGCAAGGATTCGCCTCTGCAAACAGTGGCAGACCTCAAAGGCACGAAGATCGCTGCCACCAAAGGCACCGACCCGTACCTGTTCACCCTGCGCGCGTTGCAACAGGCCGGCCTGAAGAAAGACGACGTGGAACTGCTGCACCTGCAACACCCGGATGGCCGTATCGCTCTGGAGAAAGGCGACGTGGACGCCTGGGCAGGTCTTGATCCGCACATGGCCGCCAGCCAGATTCAGGCAGGATCGCGGCTGCTGTATCGCAACAAGGATTTCAACAGTTATGGCGTGCTGAGTGTCACCGAGACGTACGCCAAAGAGCACCCTGAGGCGATAAAAACGGTCCTGACGGCTTATGAGAAAGCGCGGGACTGGGCAGTCAAGAACCCGGATGAACTGGCCAGATTGCTGGCCCAGGAGTCTGGCCTGCCACTGGAAGTGGCCCGCCTGCAATTGTCACGGACTGACCTGAGTGCGCCGCAACTGAGCGCAAAGGATGTCGAGTCCTCCAAGGCCGCAGCGCCGATTCTGGTCTCCGAAGAGCTGGTGCGCAAAGGCGTGAACGTCGAGCAGGTCGTCGAGCAGTTGATCACGCCTGACTTTTCGGCTTCCGTGATCGCTCATCAATGAATCGTGCAGAAAAAACGCTGCCGGGTGCGCAGCCTGCCCTGTTCACCGAGCCAAAACGCGGAGTATGGGGAAAACATAAAGCACTAGGTAAAGGGTTGGTATTACCTGCCCTGATTATCGTGTTTCTCGAGCTGGTCGTGAGGATCGGCTGGCTGCCTTCCTACCAGATGCCTGCGCCCAGCGAGATCGTGATGACCCTGGGTGATCTGGCCGAGGGCTCGTTGTGGAAGCACATCGGTGCCAGCCTGCTGCGTGTACTCAGTGGTTTTGCCATCGGTGCGAGCCTGGCGCTGTTGTTCGCTGCCTGGGTGGGCCTGAGCCGTGAAGCCGAGGCCTATCTGGAACCCACGTTTGCCGGACTGCGCTCGATCCCGAGCCTGGCGTGGGTGCCATTGCTGCTCTTGTGGCTGGGTATCGGAGAAACTTCCAAGATCGTGCTGATTGCCATCGGCGCGTTTTTTCCGGTCTACCTCAATGGCGTGGCAGCCATTCGCGGCATTGATCGCAAACTGGTGGAGGTCGGGCAAATGTACGGCTTCAGCCGTTATCGCCTGACACGGCGGATTCTTCTGCCAGCCGCCCTGCCCGGCCTGTTCACCGGACTGCGCAGCGGCATGAGCCTGGCGTGGATGTTTCTGGTCGCGGCCGAACTCATCGCCGCCACAAAAGGCCTGGGGTACCTGCTCAGCGACGGCCGCGAAACCTCGCGCCCCGACATCGTTCTGGCCGCCATTGTCGTATTGGCAAGCCTGGGCAAGTTGAGTGACGGCTTACTGGCGAGGCTGGAAAGACGTTGTCTGAGCTGGCGCGACGCATTCAACGGCCAGAGCCAGGAGGGTTGATCAATGGCTGCTGCATTGATGGAAATTCGCGTTACACACAAGGCCTTTGCCGAGAGCACTGTCCTGCGGGACATCGATCTGTCGTTGCAGGCGGGTGAAATCGTCAGTCTGCTTGGTCCAAGCGGTTGTGGCAAAAGCACCCTGCTGAGAATCGCCGCCGGCCTTGAGCGCGACTTTCAGGGCAAGGTAAACAGGCTGCTGGGTGAAGTGGCGTTTGTTTTTCAGGAGCCGCGGCTGATGCCATGGTTAACCGTCGAGCAGAACATCGGCTTCAGTGATGACGGGCATTACGACCGTGTCTGGGTCCGGCAACTGATCGATGAAGTGGGCCTGACCGGCTTTGCCGAGGCCCTGCCCAAGGCGCTGTCCGGTGGCATGGCGCAACGCGTGGCGATCGCCCGCGGCCTGTACTCCCATCCGGCCGTTCTGCTGCTGGACGAACCGTTCAGTGCCGTGGATGCGTTTACCCGCATGAAGCTTCAGGACCTGTTGCTGCAACTGGCCAGCCGCCACGCCATCACCCTGCTGCTGGTGACCCACGACGTGGATGAAGCGCTGTACCTGAGTGACCGGGTGCTGGTCATGGGCAGCCGCCCCGGCAGAATAGTGCACGAACTGACGGTGGACCTGAACACGCCACGGGATCGACGTGACCCGCGGCTGGCCAGCCTCAAGGCCCAGGCCCTGACCGAGTTGCAGCAGGCCCATCTGATCTGAGCGCGGTCGCGAGGTACTACTTGCCCGCCTTGATGTCATTCCAGATACCGACCCGCAACGCATCGATTTTGGTCGGCAACGGGCTCATGGCAAACATGCGCCCGAGCGTTTCCGCGTCAGGATAGATATCGGTGTCCGTCCACAACGCAGGGCTGATCAAGGCGTCGGCTTTTTCGTTACCATTGGCGTAGTGCACGACATTGGTAATTCTGGCAATGACTTCCGGGCGCAGCAGGTAGTTAAGAAACGCATAGGCGGCTTTCGGGTCGGGAGCATCGGCCGGTATGGCGACCATGTCGAACCACATCGGCGCGCCTTCTTTGGGAACCATGTAGTGGACGGTGACCTTGTTGCCCGCCTGCTCTGCCTTCTCCTGAGCCTGGGAGATGTCCCCCGAGTAGCCCACGGCGACACAGATTTTGCCTTCTGCCAGATCCGCGATGTACTGCGATGAACTGAAATCACGAATGTACGGGCGTACGCTGTTCAACACAGTCTGCGCCTTGCTGTAATCGGCAGGGTTTTCACTGTGCGGTTCAAGCCCCAGATAATTCAGGGTAATGGGCAACATGGCGGGCGCGCTGTCCAGGATGGCGACGCCACACTGGGCAAGTTTCTTCATGTTTTCGGGTTTCAGAATCAGGTCCCACGAATCCAGCGGCATATCTTTTCCAAGTACCGCTTTCACCTGAGCCACGTTGTAGCCGATACCGGTACTGCCCCACAGATACGGAAAGCCGTGCTGGTTGCCGGGATCACTGCTTTCCAGCGCCTTGAGCAATACCGGATTCAGGTTCTTCCAGTTCGGCAGCTGACGCTTGTCAAGCGTGGTCAACAAGCCCTTGTCTATCTGCCGCCCCATGAAGTGAACGGACGGAAAAACCACGTCATAGCCCGAATGCCCGGCCATCAGCTTCGCGTTCAGCTCTTCATTGGTTTCATAGGTCTCGTACACGGCCTTGAAGCCCGTGGCGGACTCGAAATTCTTCAACGTGTCCGGCGCGATGTAGTCGGTCCAGTTGTAGATATTGACCGTCTCCGCCGCATGGCTGGTCGAAGCCAGCAACACCAGCGCAGCAAGGGCTTTTTTCAGCATTATTGTTTTTCCTCGGGTCAATGGCGACAGCTTGCCCTAGTGCACGACAAGGCCACAAGACCTGCACAGAACGCCCTTCACGAATACTCGATATTGATGCGCATCAAATAACTGAAAAAAACTTGCTGCGTCATAAAAAATTTTTCCATGACCCTGTTGTCGGGTGCTATTTTTAGTGCTGGTCAGACCGCTCTGATAACACCGTAGGAAAGCAGCATGATGCGGCCAGGAATTACCTCGGTAATTCTTACCCGCTCTCTCGGGCTTTTGCAGGTTGAGTCTCGGTGGGTCTCCCTACCCTATGGAGCCCGGAAGTGCTCGATTGAATCAGGTGGGCCATCGTCATGAATATAGCCATGAACAAGGTAACGTTCCCCAATGCATGCCAACTCATGCGCTGGCATTTTCATCCGGTAGGCTTTGAAGCCAGCATGGACGCGCCCAGCAGCATGATCGCCCGACTGTTCGACCGAGCCAGTGGCGAGACGGTACTGGCCATTGCCGGGCTGCCCTGCGCCACGGTCATGAACGCTGCGGATGTGGAACGAATCATCGAGGCCATCGAGACCGAACTTGAATTGTTCGGTGCCCACACTCAACTGGTCGGCTTTTCCTGATATCAATTCCGATGCAAACAGCGCGTCACTGACTGCCTGTCAGTGACTTCTGGCGCACGTCTTCGAAGAAGGGCTTGTCACCTGCGACCCTGTCCGATGCCTTGGGCGTCTGAACGCTGTCAGTGCCGCCGGTACTCTCTTCGACATACCAGTAGCAATGCCGGGCTGCACGCGTAATGGCGACATAGGCCAGGCGCAGCACTTCATCCTTCTGTGCCGAATCGAACGGTTGCAAGTCATTGGCATCGCCAAGACCCGCCAGGCGATAAACCTGATTCTTGTAGGGCGAAACGGTCAGGTGCTGGCAATCGCCAAGCAGAAACACAGCATCGGCCTGCAACCCTTTGGAGCTGTGGTACGTCAGCGTCCTGATGCGTCGGTTCTGCGTGCCGAGCAGGGTGTCAGTGTCGATCAGCGCCTGAAGCCGCTGTGAGAAACGGGCCTTTTCGCTGCCCTTGCGGTACAGCAGCAGGATCGAGTCGCCGTCGTTGTAATGCTCGGCGACCCGCTCGGCAAGCTCGTCCTCATCCCGATCACGCACGCTGACTGGCAGCAACTCCTGAGGCGCACCGCTGGCCCGGGCTTTCTTGCCGGGAATCGCTGGCGCCGCCCGAACGATATGCTCGGCCGCATCGATGATGTGCTGATGGCTGCGGTAGTTTTCGCTGAGCATGACTTTGGTGGTCGCCGGCGACGGGAATTCCTTGGCGAACTCCATGAAGTACTTTGGCGAACTCCCGCGCCAGCCGTAGATCGACTGCCAGTCATCGCCCACGCAGAGCAGTGACGAATGCTGGGCAATACGCCCGACGTGCATCGCCGGTCCACGTCGGCGGATTTCGCGCAGACAGGTGCGAATCCACGAAACGATCTGCGGCGAGACGTCCTGAAACTCATCGATCATCAGGTGCGACAGAGGACGCAGTAAAGGGTCACTGACATGCCTGAGGTTCTCCGGCGAGGTTTCCCCGAACAGCGCGAACATCCGGTTGTACGTCATGACCGGTGGAGACTGGGCCAGCAGGTGCTGCTCGAAGGCTTTCCAGAACAGGCTGAGGGCTTCGAAGAAAAACCGGTCCGGGTCGTCGCTGGCAAAGCTCATCTCGGCAACGGCACTCGGCACGTCCAGGCCCAGGTTCTCGATGAAGCTTGCAGCCGTCACAAAACAGTCCAGCAAAGGTCCGGCGCTGAGTTCGCCCTTGACCCGATAGTCGAAACCGGGACCGGCAACGGCGGACCCGGCAAGCGACTGCATGACCTTGTTCGCCGAATCGTAATTATCCATCCATATCAATGGCTTATTGCAGAAAGCTTGAAACAGGGTGCGCTTGATGACGCCTTCCGCCCAGACCGGCAATTTCGCCCCGGGTCGCTTGAGCTGCTGGTCCTCACTCGAATCCAGCCCCAGAACGACCCATGCATCCAGCTCGGCAATGTAGCCGTGGAAATGGAACGGAAAACCATTGATTTCAACGGTTTGCCGCATGGGCTCAATGCCTTTTATAGGCCAGGCCTTGGCGCGTATCCACAGGTCCTCGACGGTATCGCACCACTCCTCGTCCCGTTTCGAAGATAGCTCCGTCACCGCCACCCGTTTCTGCACATCGGGATGGTCGCGGTCCAGCTCCTTGAGCTGCAGGGCGTGGCGATACAACGGCGCCATCACCTCCCGGAAACGCTCATTGCTGGCATAGAGGTCGCGATAACAGAGGTTCATCTGATGGCGCTGGGCATCGTTGATGCGCAGATCGAACGGATTGCTGTCGGCGTCTTCCTGAGTGGACGTCTGGCTGTCGAGCGTCTCGAAGGCTCGCAACTGTTCGAAGCCAGGCAGGCTGCGTACCAGCGGCAGAATGCGTGAGTGGAAGGTACGCACCACATCGCGCGCCTGTTTCTGGCTCAACGCATGCCCCCACAGGGCCATGACGTCGATCAGCTTGTTGATGAAGTCCTTGCGTGACTCGCGGGTGAAGGTCACCACGGTCATCGCATCCAGCTCGTAGCCCAGGTAGTGATGAAGCAACAGGATGCGCAGCACCAGCGACGTGGATTTGCCTGCGCCTGCACCGGCAATCACATAGGTAGACGGCGTGTCGCTGAAGATCATTTTCCACTGTGCCGCACTTGGCTGAGCATGCGCGGGGAGTTTTTCGGCGACATCACTCTTGATGCGTTTTTTCAGTTCAGGCGTGAGCGCCAGCCGCCAGTCGTCGAACAGGTGATCGTCCACCTTGGGGCCGCGGTGCTTTGCCGGGCGCGTGTCGCTGATCACCAGCACCTGACGGCCTTCCTGCTGACCGTCCATGTAACCGTCGGCGTAACCTTCCCTGACGCCTTCGATGTGCCCGTTCAGGTAACCATCGGCATGCCCCTGAAACCACGACGGCATGTGCTGCGACCCCAGCCCGGTCAGGCTGCGGCCGAGCAGCCGTGCCAACAGCCGCTTGAGGAACGGCAACTGCTCGGGAGGGTTGAGATCGACATCCAGGTCATGGGGAAGCGCAGAAGGCAGGTCGTCGGGCACGCAGACTCCGGTCATGGGCTCGTGGGCAAAAAGGACGCCTATGGTGGCTGGATTCGCGCTCAGGTTCCAGCGAAATGCTTTGCACTCAGTGCGTTAGCCGATCAACTGCATGTAATGCGGTAGATGCCATTACTGCGGCATGACGGATTTCGGCACCAGTGCACCCGGATGCTGAATGACGATACCCGCCAGCCGATGCCCGGCTTCAGCCGCCTGCTGTGGGTGTTCACCCTTGAGTCGGGCCGCCAGATACGCAGCGCTGAACGAATCCCCGGCGGCCGTGGTGTCGACTACCCGCTCTACCTTTTGCGTGGGAATCTCGAAACGCTTGCCGTCGGTTTCCACGATGCAGCTCTGTGCGCCCCGCTTGATGACGATTTCATCAATCCCGCGCTGCCGATAGGCCGTCAGCAACTGGTCGGTGTCGGTATATCCGTACAGCGCCTGCTCGTCGTCTTCGGTCAGCAATGCCAGGTCCACATACGGCAGGCAGGCAAGATAAGCCTCACGTGCCTGCTCGACACTGGCCCACAACCGGGGCCGGTAGTTGTTGTCAAAGGCAACCTTGGCACCGCGTGAGCGGGCCTTGGCGAGCATCATGAGCAAACGCGACCGGCCTTCGGCACCCAGCACCGCCAAGGTGATGCCGCTGAAATACAGCACATCGTAACTGGTCAATGCGGCGAGAATCGGCTCGGCTGCCGGTGTCATGAAGCAGTCGCGCACTGCTGCCTCGTTGCGCCAGTACAGAAACCGTCGCTCGCCATTGGCATCGGTCTGGATGCAGTACAGCCCCGGCAAGCGGCCTGGCAGGCGCTGCACCTTGCCCAGACCGATCCCCTCTTCCGACCAGACCTTGCACATGGCATCGCTGAAGCTGTCGTCGCCGAGCGCGGTGACGTAGTCCACCTGCCCGCTGCCCAGCAAGCGGGCCAGATAGACCGCCGTGTTCAAGGTGTCCCCACCAAAGCTCTGGCGCAGACTGCCGTCAGCATGCTGCTGCAACTCGATCATGCATTCGCCGATCAAGGCGACACGTGGAAGGCTCATGTGGCGGTCACTCCTCTGTACGCGTGGAATCAGAAGTACGTGCTGAAGGGCTCGATCACCCGCAGGTCATCATCCACCAGGCAACCTGAACGCCACTTGTCGAAGGTGAGACATGGATGCGATGTGCCGAAGGCGATGATGTCGCCCACCTTCAGCTCACAATCGGGCGCCACGGTCATGAACGCGTGCTGATCCATCACAGCCGTGACCTTGCAGCCGCTGACGTCATCGCCGCTGGCAGGCAGTACACCCGCCTTGTAACGGCGCAACGGATTCGGCATGCCTGCGTCATAGGCGACATCACGCTTGCCCATGGCGATGACCGCAAAGCCTGGCTCCGGCATGGACTGCACGTGGGCCCAGACTTCCAGCGCCGGTCGTAGCGCTTCGCTCAGCTCGGCACGCCGGTCCAGCACGCAGCATTGCGCATCCTTGTAGATGCCATGGTCGTGCACCACATAACTGCCGGGGCGCAATACGCTGAGAAACCGCTCGCGCACCGCCTGCTCATCGAACGCCTCGGCGATCAGGTCATACCAGGCCGAACCTGACGCGGTGACGATCGGCCGATCCAGCGCGAACGCGCCCTTGTCCTGCAATTCGACCGCCAGGCGCACCAGCGAAGCCGCAAATGCCTTAATGCCACTGATGGCGTGATCACCATGAATCACGCCTTCGTAACCCTCGATCCCGGTCAACGCCAACGAAGGCTGTGCCAGAACGGCGTCTGCCAACTCGAGCACCTGGGCTTCGGTGCGACAACCGCAACGTCCGCCCGGCACACCGTACTCGATCATCACGTTCAAGCGCAGACCACGCTCGGCGAAGAATGCGCCCAGTGCAGCGACATTGTCCGGATGGTCGACCATGCAGTGAAATTCGAAGGTCGAATCCGCCAGCAGCTCGGCAATCAGCGCCATGTTGGGCTGGCCGACCAACTGGTTGGCCATCAGGATACGGCGCACGCCATGGGCATACGCGGCCTGGGTCTGTACCGCGGTCGCCAGTGTCATGCCCCAGGCGCCCTCCTCGATCTGCCGCCGGAACAGCGCGGGCACCATGCTGGTCTTGCCATGCGGTGCCAGTTCGGCGCCGCTGTTGGTCGCGAAGGTCTGCATCCAGCGAATGTTGTGATCAAGCGCCTGCTGGTGAACGACCAGCGCAGGCAGGCTGACGTCGCTGACCAGACTGTCTCCCGGCCGGGCGAAACCCTTATCGATGACGGCAATGCTCATCAGTAATCTCCTGCTGAAAACACGTTATTCGTTGATTCGGCGAGCCAGGCCGTTGGCACTGTCGATCAGCACCCGGCGATAGTCGCTGTAATGAGTCTTGGCATCGGCACGCGGCGCAACGATGCACAGGGTGGCGATGCATTGGCCCTGCTCGTTCCTGACCGGCGCGGCGAAGCAATGCGTGAAGGTGTCGGCCACGCTGTCGAAGGAAAAGAAACCTTCCTCACCCGCCTTGCGGATCTCGCTCAGAAAGGTGTCCAGCGGCAGCCGTTCGCCGCCCGGCAGAATGAAGTCTTCCGGGTCGATCAGGTCGATGATCTCCTGGTCACTGAGGTGGCTGAGCAGCAGGCGCCCGGAAGCCGTCCAGGGAATCGGCGCGTTTTCACCAATGTCCGAAGATATCCGGAAATGCCGCTCGCCTTCTTTCATCAGCGCCACGGTGTACTTACGGCCATTGAGCAGGCACATCTGCGCAGTTTCCCGGGTCTGGCTGACAATCTCACCCAGGCACACCTCTGCTTCGCGAGTGAAATCAAAATGCCGCAAGTGCGCCTGGCCCAGAAAATACAGCTGGCGACCGAGGTACACATGTCCGTCCTTGCCGACCGGCTCCAGAATCCGTCGCTCCAGCAGTGAAGCCACCAGCTCGTAGATCGTGGACTTGGGGCTGCCGATGCCGCTGGCAATCTCATTGGGCCGCATGGGCGTGGCTTTTTCCTTGAGGAAGTCGAGGATGTCGAACGCCCGGTCCAGCCCGCGGGCACGGCGCTTGATGGTGTCTTCGCTCGCTTGAGTCACGTCGGTCATCTGCTGCTATCCATAGTGTTGAGCCGCCAGCGCGGGCTGGCGGCAAATCTGAGCCGCTACTTCTGCCGATAGGCGATGCAATCGATCTCGACTTTGCAGTCCACCATCATGTTGGCCTGTACACAAGCGCGTGCGGGTGCGTGCTCCGGCGTGAAGTACTCACCGAAGACCTTGTTGAAGCTCCAGAAGTCGCGTGGATCTTCCAGCCAGACGCCGACGCGGATCACATCCTTGAGCTCGTAACCGGCCTCTTCCAGGATGGCGATCAGGTTGCGCATGGTCTGATGGGTCTGCTCGACGATACCGCCGACGATGATCTCGCCGTCCACCGCCGGGACCTGCCCGGAGACGTGCAGCCAGCCATCGGCTTCGACGGCGCGGGCAAATGGACGGGGCTGGCCGCCCCCGGCAGTGCTGCCAGCACCATAACGGGTAATGCTCATGGGGTTCTCCTTCTTGAAAATATTAAAACCGGATGTTTTTGAGAAATTCGCTCAGGCGCGCTGACTTGGGTTGCTCGAACAGCGCCTTGGGCGGGCCCTGCTCCTCGATACGGCCCTGATTCATGAACACAATCTGATCGGACACTTCGTAAGCGAATCGCATCTCATGGGTGACCAGCAACATGGTCATGCCCTCTTCCGCCAGGTCCTTGATGACATTCAGCACTTCGCCGACCAGTTCCGGGTCCAGCGCCGAAGTCACTTCATCGAACAGCATCAGACTGGGATTCATGGCGATGGCTCGGGCAATTGCCACGCGCTGCTGCTGACCGCCAGACAACTGGCCGGGGAAGTGATCGCGCCTCGACAACAGGCCAACCCGATCCAGCCATTTCTCGGCCAGCGCCACGGCCTGGTCCTTGGGCATCTTTTTGACCTTGAGCAGCCCGAGCGTCACGTTTTGCAGCGCACTCAAATGCGGAAACAGGTTGAACTGCTGGAACGCCATACCCGTCATGGCTCTGTGTTGAGCAATAAGGCGCTCGGGATGACGGGTGCGCTTGCCATTGATTTCGCTGTAACCGATGTCCTGGCCTTCCAGCCGGATGTGTCCGCCCTGGAACTCTTCCAGCAGGTTGACGCAGCGCAGCAGCGTGGTCTTGCCCGAGCCACTGGAGCCGATCAGGGTCACGACATTGCCTTTTTGCATGCGCAGATCGACGCCCTTGAGCACTTCGACAGTGCCGTAGGATTTGTGCAGGCCCTCGATGCTGAGCAACGCGGGTGAAAGCGTTTTGGTCTGGGTTTGTGTCATGGCAAGGCCACCCGTTTTTCGATGTGTCGCCCAAGCAGCTCAATGGCGTAGTTGATGAGGAAGAACAGAAAACCGGCGAACAGGTAGAATTCCAGCGTCATGAAGGTCCGGGCGATCACCTGTTGGGTGCTGAGCAGCAGTTCGGCCACGCCGATCACCGACAGCAGGGTCGAAGCCTTGACGATCTCGGTCGAGGAGTTGACCCAGGTCGGCAGGATCTGGCGCATGGCCTGCGGCAACAGCACGTAGCGCAGCGACTGGCCGAACCGCAGCCCGATTGCCTTGCCTGCCTCCAGTTGTCCGCGCGGAATCGCCTGCAGGGCACCGCGTACGATTTCCGACACGTGTGAGCCGCAGAACAGTGTCAGTCCCAGCGCACCGGCCTGAAAGGCACTGATCTGCCAGCCCAGCGCGGGCACCATGTAGAACACCGCGAGCACCAGCACGAACACCGGCGTGCCGCGAATGAGATCGACGTACAGCCGAATCGGCAGGCGCGCAAAAAATCCGCCGTAGGTCAGCACCAGACCGGCGAACATGCCGATCAGGGTGCCGAACAGAATGGCCAGCGCCGAACACTGAATACTGGTCAGAAAACCCGACCACAGCACTTCACGGGCATTCCACACTTCCTGCAGCCAGCCAGGGGGTTGATACATGACAGCCTCCTAACGGCGAATCGCCAGATGTTGTTCGAGGGCGCGCAGCAGCATGGCGATCGCATAGCAGGCCACCACATAGAGCGCAGTGGTCACCAGCCAGGTTTCGATCACCCGGTAGCTTTCGACATTGATCTTGCGTGCGTAGTAGGTCAGTTCCGGCACTGCGATGGCTGCGGCCAGCGAGGTGTCCTTGAACAGTGAAATGAAATTGTTGGACAGCGCTGGCAGCACGTTACGCAACATCACCGGAACCACGATGTACGCCCTCACCTGCCACTCGCCAAGACCGATAGCCAGCCCCGCTTCACGCTGGCCCTTGTGAATGCTCAGCAGACCGGCGCGAAACACTTCGGTCAGATAAGCGCCTGCGTACAACGACAGGGTGATGACGAACGACGGCAGCTTGTCCAGACGAATGCCCAGGCCCGGCAGCGCGAAGTAGATCAACAGAATGAGCACCAGAATGGGTGTGTTTCGCACCACCGTCACGTAGATCGACGCCACGATACGCAACGCGCGGTAACGCGACAGCAGCGCGAACGCGTTCATCAGACCGATCACACAGCCGATGGCAATCGAGATCAGGGCCAGTTCCAGACCGAGGCCCAGCCCCGCCAGCAGACTCGGAAAATCGCGCCAGACGGCATCAAAATTCAACTGATAGTTCATGGTTACCTGTACCCGGCAGGGTTGGCATTTCAGCTCACCCTGCCCTTCAAGAGGTTCGATCCGACTTACTTGTATTCCATCGGGAAGCCAATCGCAGGCACTGGCAGGTCTACGCCAAACCATTGCTTGAACGAGGCGGCATAGGCCGGGAATTCGACACCGGTCATGGCTTCATGCAGCGCGGTGTTGACGAAGTTCAACCAATCCTGATCGCCACGCTTGACCGCGCAGGCATAGGTTTGCGGGCTCCAGGCGAAGGCTGGCGAACGATAGCGGCCAGGGTTCTGCACCATCAGGTACTTGACCGAGGACTGGTCGGTCGCAGCGGTGTCGGCACGGCCGGAGTTGATGGCCTGGTACATCAGGTCAACGCTGTCGTACTGATCGACCTTGGCCTTGGGCAGCGCCTGATGAACCAGTTCTTCGGCGTAGACGTTCTGCAGCACGGCAACCGTTACGCCGTCGCCTGCGGCTTTCAGGTCATCGATTTCCTTGTATTTGCTATTGGCAGGCAACAGCAGCGCGACGCCTTCCCGGTAGTACGGCAAGGTGAACGCAACCTGTTGGGCACGGCTGGCGGTGACGGTGATGAACTGGCAGCTGATGTCCACCTTGTCCGTCAGCAGATTGGGAATGCGCGCGTCCGACGACTGGACGACGAACTCGACCTTGCTCGGATCGTTGAACAGGCCTTTGGCGATGATCCTGCCGATGTCGATATCGAACCCCTGCAACTTGCCGTCCGCCCCCTGAAAGTGCCACGGCGCATTGGTGCTGCCCGTGCCGACCACCAGATTGCCGCGTTTCAATACCGCGTCCAGTTTGCTGCCCTCTGCTGCTATTGCCGGATTGACCAGGGTGACGGCCGCTGCAAAAGCAAATACACAGGTTTTCAGAAAAGAAGGTCCGTAGCGCATCACATGAACTCCACCGGGTTGTCTTTATTCCGCTATAGCGGATATAGGTATGTAACAACGGAATAGAGAGCAGAAAGTGTGCCACAGAATGCCCGGCAAAAACCGGTTGCGAAAAAAATGAGGCGAATCAAAGGGCTGGGAATCGCTTTGCGATAGGGCCATTCAACGCTTTGGACACGATGGCGCTACTGAGAGAAACATTTCGGTAACAAAGCCCCATACCTGGGCGTGCGCGCCGCAAGTGGGCGCACAGAGGTCAAAGGTTGAAAAGACGGGACTGGCGTTGCTTTTTGCAAGCAAAGGCCCGCCAGAGTGGCAGGCCTGAAGGGCGATGCTTAAAGGCAGGTGGCGATGGCGGCGGAGCGCAGGCCTGTCTGGGTGTCGCTCGGGGCGGCATAGAAATCGACAGAAGACGCTGCGCCCTGGGGACGCACGTCCGCGAAGTAACGGGTCTCTGTGGTGAACACAGTGAAGCCCCCTCCAGACAGCTTGTCCATGAACACGTCAGCAGAGCTGCCGAACATGGCTTCGTTCTGCCAGGTCACCTGAATGCACTGGGCGACGGCAGCCGCTGGTTTGGTGCTTGAGAGAATCTTGAACGGTCCGCCTGAACGTGCCGAATTCGACGGCGCCGCGCATCCGACCAACACCGCTGCCGCAATCACCAGAATCGCTAACTTCATGTCATGCCTTCGCTGATAAAAAACCGATTCTAGCACCGCGGTCACCCGTCAACCTTCGGCGATTTGCTCTTCGTACTCTTTCACGTACTTGCCCGCCAGGGACTGCTTCTGCTTTTCGTCGAGCAGCTTGCCAGCCATCTGGAAGAACTTCTGCTCTTCTTCCTTCAAATGGTGGTGCACTTTCTCGGAGAGCTTTTTTGCAGTCGCCAGCCAGGCCGGGCTCGACATTTCGGTCTCGTCCAGCTCTTCCATCATCTCGTCCATTTCGTGGTGCTCGGAAATGGCGTGACGGCTCAGATCGATGCCGTTGTCGTGCTCCATCAACGGAATATAGAAGAAACGTTCTTCAGCGGTTTCATGCGCCTGAAGTTCTTCCTTGAGTTGCTTGTAGGCCTGAGCCCTTGCTTCTGAATCGCCGCTGGTCTGGATCAGTGCATCGGCATAGCCGCGTTGACGATCATGGCTTTCGCGTAGTGCTTCGAAAATATTCAAGGACTGATCTCCAGTTCGACTTCCGGGTTGTGGAAGCATTGTTGACTAGACCCTTCGCGAAGATCAGCGGTTCCAAAAAATACTGGCGAATCGGCATCTCGCCAGCATTTTGTCGAACGCAACGCTCAAGCCAGCTCGAACACCACGTCCTGCGCCCCTTCCCAGAGTGTTTTCACACCCAGCTTGCGCAGGTTTTCCTTGCCCTCGGTGATCGTCAGGAAATGATTACCCGCCAACTGCCCCATCTTGCTGGCAAAGCAGCACGACCCATACGCCAGGATGATCTCCGTCTCACTGTAGCCGCCGGGATAAAACAGGATATCGCCCACCGAAGGATGACTGGTGGCGTTTTCAAAGCCGACCAACGTGTCGTCGAGCTTCAATTCGTAATCGTCCAGCGGCACCCAGCAACCTTCGCCGCTCCAGCGCACATGAATAAACTTCTGCTTATAAGGCAGCAGCTTCAAGAACGCAGCGACAGTCTTGGGCGCGTCCGGATTGGTTTCGGCCAGAAACGAATAGCCGCCAGCGGTTATTTTAATGAGGGTCACTGCCGCGTTTCCTTTGATGATTATCAGGTGGGCGTGAAGGATAAACACTGACGCCATCAGACGTCACGAGATACCGTTTCGTCCGTACAACAGATAGCCCGGCCGATGACTGAGCCGTTCGTAATACCCATTGACTGCAGGCAGGTCGGGATGCTCGAAGGGCGTTTCGAACCAGCGATTGACTGAAAGCCCGACAGCAATGTCAGCCAGAGAAAACTGCTCGCCAGCCACATAAGTACCGGTCTTTTCGAGCTGGCTGTTCAGCACTTGCATGTGCCTGGACCACATGGAAAGCGACGCAGCAACTGCGTCTGCATCCTGAAAATTGGCCGAGCGGCGTGCCAGTGACATGAAGGCATAAGTCCATGACGTGTTGAGGTCAGAGCTCTGCCAGTCCATCCACTGATCAACCCGTGCCCGTGCCTTCGGCGCCCTGGAATAAAGGTGCTCGCCGCCATACTGACCGGCCAGATAACGGATGATGGTGTTGGATTCCCACAGCACGAAATCACCGTCAATGATGACTGGCACCATGGCGTTGGGATTAAGCCTGAGGAACGCTGCACTGTTGGTCGATCTGAAATCGCTGCCCCAGTCTTCCTGGGTGAACGGTATTGCCAGTTCCTCGCATGCCCACAATACCTTCCGCACGTTGATGGAAGACGCCTTGCCCAATATGCGTAACATTCAATGTCCTTATTGCGGATCCATGTCCTTCGGTTCAAAACCATTCAGCCGTTTGGCGTATAGCCGATTCTCGTGTTCTTCGCCTTGTAACACATACATCGGCGCGCCCTCGAGCCTGTAGCCCATTTGCGGATAGAAACCCAGCGCGCGATCGTTGCCCACCCAGACCGTCGCCCAAAGCAGAAGCGCGCCGCCGAGTGCGGCCTGCTGTTCGGCAGCCCTGAGCAGGCGCTTCCCTACTCCCAGCCCGGTAAACCGTTCCTGTACATACAGACGCTGCAGTTCGGCCGCCTGCGCAGTGTCGATCATTTCGTGCGCAGTCAGCAGCGCCACTTGGGCAAATCCCACCAGATGCCCATGAGATTCGGCAACGATAACGAATGTACCGGGCTGAGCAATGATCCCGGCAATGGACGCTTGGGAAAAGGCTTCCAGCGCCTCACGAGCAATCGAATCACGAATGCCCTCAGTGGCATAAGTATCCAGAAACACCTGCAGCCCCAATACCGCCACACACAACGAATCCTCGACCACGGCTTCGCGCAGGACCAAATCAAATGAGGTGGTATTAATCATTGAGCGACTGGCCGGAAAAGGTGAACGACGAACTCCGGATCATACATCAGGAAGGCCCCTTTATCGGCCAGCGAGCCCGGTCCAGGACCAGGCTCGAAGTGAAGTTCAATGCTGGAAAAGCTGTTCTTTGGCAGCCTTGATCCGTTTCTCGCGTTCCTTGACGAGTTTGTCTGCAAGGTCGGCAGCAGCGACTACCGCCTCCTCTGCCGTCTCGGTGCACGTGATCGTCGTGCTGAGCGCAGCCGCCGCATAACGATCCCAGGCAGGAACTTCGTCGTTGAAAAGTGGTGGTATTGTCGACATGGGATACCTCCTCACTGCAAGGTCTGACAGGGCGTCAGACTGTCTGCCAGACAGACTAGGCGGTGACGGGCAAATCGCAACCGGTCGATTGTTCGATCGACCGGTTTCATCATGGGCCTGAAGGCTATCAGCCTTCAGGCAAGAGTCCGGATCAGCGACCCAGCATGACAGACTGCAAGCGGGCTTGCGCCTGTTGGACGTTTTTCGCCTGTGCGTTGAGGTCCTGCAGCAACTTGTTGAGTTCGGTCTGCACGACTGGGTCATTAACTTTCGCAACCGAACCCGACAGATCGATCTGCGATTTGTGCGCATCGACATAGTCGGCAATCTTCAGCGTGCTATCGAATGTGCCATTGATTTGCGGCAGGATTTCGCGAAAGGTATTGGCCGGCACGCTGACAGTCTTGTCATAGGCCTTGTTGTAGACCGCTTTCAGATCGTCCGGCTGCTTAAGCTTCTCATGAGCGGCATCAGCCTTGGCCTGCTCTTTGGTCAGCTGCTCGCCCATATCGTTGAGGCCTGTCTGCACAGCCTTCAGGTCGGCGCGGCGCTCCATCACGTCATTCAACGAACGAATAGCGCCTTTTTGCACAAGCTCATTCAATGGCTTGACCGAAGCATCCATCCCTGCGTTGAAATCCGAGATGACGGCATAGTGGGAACTGTAATCGCCGAAAGATTTCTTTTCATCCTCGGTCAGCGTGGGAACCCGAACGCCAGGCTTGTCGACAATGCGGGTCTGCAGGAACTGCGTGAACGCGGCGCGCTGCTCCGGCTCCTTGTCACCACAACCAGCCAGTACCAGGGGCAGCGCAACAGCCAGCAGCAGAGCAGGACGAAAAAAGGACTTCATGTCATGGATCTCCGAGATCATAAGAATGCGTGCTCGATCAGACAGCCTGTCGAACATAAGCGAACCTATAGTCTCGCAATGCCATCATCTAGTTCCCCTGACACGCGTAAAAACGCCGCGCTCTTTCTGGGAAGGCGCGGCGTTTGAATTCCTGAAGCCCGATACAAGAGCGTATCGGCCCGCAGCTACTGAACCTGCACCGAAGACTGCCCAACAGCAGAGATTGCCGAAACCGGCGCCACCGTCAGTGTCGAATTGATCTTCTCCGGTAGCGTGTACATGGCGCCGGTTGCGGGATCGACGATCAACATGCCGATCAGCCCGCCAATAACAATGTTGCCCCAGTACCAACCGTCAATGCCTGACTCGAGTGTTTGAGTGCTGCTGGTATAGCCGTCCTTGCGATAGGTGACCGTGTATTTCTCGCCGTCGAAATAACCCGCTCCAGCCCTCAGCGTCACCTCGTCAGGCGTCACGCCCGAGCGAACGGAAACGCCACCCTCATTGACGATCTCGTAAGCGGCGCCGGACGGACTGGATGTCACCGCTACCGGGTATTTCGAATCGCTGACAATGCTCGCACAACCGGTAACGGCAAAGGCCGCGATGGCAAAGAGGAAGATTTTGAGGGGTGACGCTGGGCGCATTTTTGCAACTCCGTTGCTGGATAATCATCAAGTTAAAATGATATCACAAAGCAATATCATAACGACATCATGCTGACTTAAATCCATGTATTTCATCGCATTACGCCTGGACACCTCATCACGATGGCGAGCCAATCAACCGTACTCATATTCGATATTCATCTGCAACTTCGGACAACTAACAGATACAATCCGGATACATGACTAAAACAGCGATTTAACGTGGTGAACTATTTTTAGATGCAGGGTGATATCATCCAACACCAGCGTATGTAACTAACCTGCACCATATAACATCAATAAGCCATCACGATGATTAGACACTTTTCGAAAGTAACGGATTATCCTATGCCTGTTGCCATCGAGGTTTCCGATGATATTTGTGATCAGCAAGACTTCGGCAACTGCAAGGGCAACTCGGCGGGGCCGGTCTTTCTGGTGGGTTCAGGCGCCTCGGCAGCAGACTTCCCGATAAGGGAATTTTCCTGCATCCCCATGATTACGATGAATGGGGCAATTTCCATGTTTACCAAGGCAGGAATCAGTCCCCACTTCTACGTCTGCTCGGACCGGGACTTCTCCAGGCAACAGCCGGAACTGTTTGCCCAGGCCATGCGCAGCAGCGACAACATCGCCTTGTGGGACAGCCAGATCGGGAAGCTCCGAGGCTCGCCCAGGGGCAATGTCTATGCGCTGAAGAAGGCCGACCGGCTGGGTGCCGCGAGCCTTTTCGAACAGCGATCCGATCTGGTCAGAAAGCTTTCACTGTTCAGCCGACGCAGCAGGGACATCGGTTTCAGCAAGGACATGAGCCTGGGCTTTTTCGACGCCCGCACCGTCATGTACCTGGCCCTGCAACTTGCCCATCACCTTGGCTTCAGCAAGGTGTTTCTGGTGGGTTTCGACATGAATCAATCGGCAGGCCGCTACTACGAAACACCTGGGGCCAGACTGTCCCCGTGCGGACTTGACCAACACTATGAATCGCGAATCCTGCCTTCCCTGAAATTGATGGCGAACTCGGTGATGGGGGACGACTTTCAAGTCTACAACCTGTCGGCGACATCCAGAGTACCGGACGACGTCATCCCCAGGCTGAGCCTGGAGGGTGTTCGACACATGCTGGGGCTTTCGGGCTATAACGGATGATGTTGCGGCATCGGAATGACCTGCGCCAACGACCAACAAAAAAGGCCTGCAAGCTGACGCTTACAGGCCTTTGATATCAGAACAGATCCTTTGGATCAGCTCACCTTGAAACGACCGACCAGCCCCTGCTGCTGTTCGGCCAGTCGAGCCAGCTCGCGGCTGGTGACGGCTGTCTGCTCGGCACCTGCGCTGACCTGAACCACCAGCGTGTTGATGTCGTTGACGTTGCGGTGGATCTCCTCGGCGACCAGACTTTGTTCTTCGGCGGCCGAAGCCACCTGAATATTGCGATCACTGATCGACGCAATGCCTTCGGCGATTTCTTCCAGCAACTCACCGGCACGCACCACGTTGCTCGCGCCCTCCTTTGCTTTGCCCAGTGTTTCCTGCATGGAACTGGCGGCCCGATCAGAGCCGGACTGCAGGTTGGCAATCATGTTCTGGATGCTGACGGTGGAATCCTGGGTTTTCTTGGCCAGGTTCCTCACTTCGTCGGCGACCACGGCGAAACCACGGCCTTGCTCGCCTGCGCGGGCAGCCTCGATGGCAGCGTTCAGTGCCAGCAGGTTGGTCTGCTCGGCAACACCACGAATCACATCCAGAACCGAAGAGATCGAATCGCTTTCACCCTTGAGCTCGCCAATGATCCGCGAGGTCTGTTCAGCCTGAACCTCCAATCCCTGAATCAGGCTGATGGTGTTTTCGATTTCAGTCTTGCCCTGCAGAGTGCTGGCATTGACGCGCTGTGACATCTCGGCGGCATCGGTGGTGCTGCGTGCGACGTCCTTGACCGTAGCGCTCATCTCGCTGATGGCAGTGGCGACCTGGTCAGTGCCCTGACGTTGCTGCGCCACGTTGTTGCTGGTCTGCAGGGCTACGGCAGATGATTGCTCGGCCGCGGTGGCGACCTGTGCGGTGGCGCTGCCAATCTCGCGGATGACTTCGCTGATCTGCAGGGCCATGTTGTCAAGATTGCGGGCAATCTCTCCAAACTCGTCCTTGCCCGTATAAAGAGTCCTGGCTGTCAGGTCACGGGTCGAAAGCGAGATCAGGGTGCGATTCACATCAACAACGGCGATCTTGATGTTGCGAATGATGACCGATGCCAGCCACAGCACGGCAATCAACATCAGGACCACGATCGCGATTGCCACGTACAGACTGCGTTCGGCGTCGGTACGCTCATCACTGGCAAGACCCACCACCATCTGCCCCAGCTCTGCCTCCACCTTGGCCATCAGGTCGATGCGAACGGTGGCCAGGTTGAACCAGTCTTCCGGCTTGATGTTGAGTGGATCACCCAGCGGCGTATCGAAACCCAGACGCTGCAGGCGCGCCACTTCCAGTGAGCCGGGCTGTTGCAGAACGGCATCCAGCTTGTTCTTGAATTCGACAGGCGACCAGCGCTGGTAGGCTTCGAAATAGCCCGAGAACTCACCGAGGTTGCGGCTGAAGCGTGACAACAGCGCTGCGTCAAAGCGGTTCTGGTTGAACGCCAGACCGAGCAATACACGCTCGCGGCCAGCGCGCTCCTTCATGTCCACGAACTGGTTGAGCGAGCTCAACCCACGCAGGATCTGTGGATCATCAATACTGGCTTCCAGAGAATAATTGAAGCCGATCAAGACTTTGATCAGGTCGGTAAAGCGGGCACCGGATTCAGTATTGTTGATTGCCTGCGAATCAACCTTGAGGCGCAGCGCGATCAGATCATCCATCGCACGAAGCACCTTGTCCGGCGCAGGAATACCCTCGGTCGTTTGCGCTCGCATCACGCCCACCGCCTTGTCGGTTTCCTGGCGGAAGGTCTTCAGCTCGTTCTGCATGGACTTGCCACCACTTCCCAGAAATACACCGCTGGCGCCGCGTTCACGCTGGATAGTAGTAACGACATCGCTCAGTTTCTGTGCAGCATTGGTAGCGGTAACAGCCCGGTTCATGGAACCGAGCGTATCGCTTTTGTCAGCCACGAAAATCCCCGCAAAGGCCAGAAAGCCCAGCAGAGGGAACATCAGAATAAGTAGCAGTTTGGTACTCAAAGGGGCGTTTCTAAGCATTGCAGACCTCATGACTTGCACACTTTTGGTTAAAACGACCTCGGGCGAACGTTCTATGAAGGTGACGTTTTCTAATAGCCGAAGATGATTCAGTAGCAGCCTGCCGTAGCCTGTTTTTCCTCCGTTCGACTGTTTCGGCTGCAAAGTGCCAAGCTTGATCTGTGTGATTGCATTTAGCGGCCATGGCGGCAGCCTTTGTCAGGCGCGATGTGGTATGCCCGTCCCGCCCCACAGCGTCGAGAGCCCTCTACCTCTGTTCGAAACAGCACAGCATGGGCACCTGTCGATTTCTTCACTGGACCGCGAAACCATGCCTTTGTATAACCGGCTTACGCTCGATAACACAAAAGCGAGGGCGGAACTTTGAAAACACTTATTGTGTTCGGCGCTCTGATGTTGAGCATGCCTTTGTATGCTGCTCAACTGGAACTGCAACTCGGCGAGAGCAGCCGCACCTGGCAAACCGAAGAATTGCTTACCCATCCCCAGTTGCAGGCCATTACTGTAAAAGACGATGTCTCCTACCACCGGGACATGACCTATAGCGCAGTGCCCTTGGCTGCATTGCTGACCGGAATCAAGCCTGACGATCACCTGCAGGCCGTGGCCCTGGACGGGTTTGCCGCCGAACTGGCGGCCGCCCCGCTACTCAATGACCAAGGCGCACGGGCCTGGCTGGCGATCGAGGACCCCGCCCATCCGTGGCCGCCACTGGCTGAAGGCAAGCCCGGCGCGGGGCCTTTCTATCTGGTATGGACGGATCCGCAGGCTGGAAACATCAGCCCGGAACAATGGCCATTCGAGGTGGCCAGCATCAAGCGCATGGCCTCGGTTGCAGAACGCTTCCCCGCGCTGTTGCCGGCCCCTGCTCTGAAGGTTGACGATCCGATCAATCAGGGTTTTGCCCTGTTTCAGCGAAACTGTCTGGCCTGCCATCGCTTGAACGGTGCTGGTGATGCGCAGTTCGGACCGGATTTGAATATCCCCTACAACCCGACCGAGTACCTGGGAGCGGACTTCCTCAAACGCTACATTCGCAATCCACAGGATCTGCGGCAGTGGCCGCAGGCAAAGATGCCGGGGTTTTCGGAAGCGGTATTGCCGGATGCGGATCTGGAGAAGTTGATCGCGTATTTACAGCATATGGCTGGGCGCAAGGTAAAACCCTGATCGCTTTCGTCATGGTGCGTCAGTAGAACGAAAGGCCCCTCAATGGCACGGTCTTGTGGAGAATCTGGACATCCACTTCAGCCCGCCATACAACTGTCGCCATACCTATGCGACAATGCGCGCTATGTCTGGCATGAACCCCCGCATTTATCTCCCGGCAGCTCGGCCATAACGCGCTGATGCTGCTGTCGACGCATGCGCGATGGATCAACTCGAGCCCGGACTGGAGCGAACCGGAAAGGCTCCTGATTGGCCCTGAATGGATCCCGGCCCAAATAAGCGCACCATAAGCTATTGATAGGTAAAGTAATTGATCTCCACAGCTAACATCACGATGCAGTTCGGCCCCAAACCCCTGTTCGAGAACGTCTCGGTCAAGTTTGGTGCCGGTAACCGTTACGGCCTGATCGGCGCGAACGGCTGCGGTAAGTCCACGTTCATGAAAATCCTGGGCGGCGATCTCGAGCCTTCGGGTGGTCAGGTGATGCTGGAGCCGAACGTGCGTCTGGGTAAGCTGCGCCAGGATCAGTTCGCCTACGAAGAATTCACTGTGCTCGACACGGTGATCATGGGTCACGAAGAGCTGTGGAAGGTCAAGGCCGAGCGCGATCGCATCTACTCGCTGCCGGAAATGAGCGAAGACGACGGCATGGCCGTGGCCGAGCTGGAAACCGAGTTTGCGGAAATGGACGGCTACACCGCCGAGTCCCGCGCCGGTGAACTGCTGCTGGGCCTGGGTATCGGCATCGAACAGCACAACGGCCCGATGAGCGAAGTCTCGCCCGGCTGGAAACTGCGCGTGCTGCTGGCGCAGGCGCTGTTCTCCGATCCTGAAGTGCTGTTGCTCGACGAACCGACCAACCACCTGGACATCAACACCATTCGCTGGCTGGAAAACATCCTGACCCAGCGTAACAGCCTGATGATCATCATCTCCCACGACCGTCACTTCCTGAACAGCGTGTGCACCCACATGGCTGACCTGGATTATGGCGAACTGCGTCTGTTCCCAGGCAACTACGACGAATACATGACCGTGGCGACCCAGTCCCGCGAGCAGTTGCTATCCGACAACGCCAAGAAGAAAGCGCAGATTTCCGAGCTGCAGTCGTTCGTCAGCCGCTTCTCGGCCAACGCTTCGAAAGCCAAGCAGGCCACCTCCCGCGCCAAGCAGATCGACAAGATCCAGCTGGCCGAGGTCAAGCCGTCCAGCCGCGTCAGCCCGTTCATTCGTTTCGAGCAGACCAAGAAGCTGCACCGTCAGGCGGTTGTGGTCGAGCGCATGGCCAAGGGTTTTGATGGTGTACCGCTGTTCAAGGACTTCAGCTTCACCGTTGAAGCCGGCGAGCGCGTGGCGATCATCGGCCCGAACGGTATCGGCAAGACCACCCTGCTGCGCACGTTGGTCAACGAGCTGCAACCGGATGCAGGTTCGATCAAGTGGACCGAGTCGGCAGAGATCGGTTACTACGCGCAGGACCACGCTCACGATTTCGAAGACGACAGCACCCTCTTCGACTGGATGGGTCAATGGACCCAGGGCGGCGAGCAGCTGGTTCGCGGCACTCTGGGCCGCATGCTGTTCTCCAACGACGAGATCCTCAAGTCGGTCAAAGTGATTTCCGGTGGTGAACAGGGTCGCATGCTGTTCGGCAAGCTGATCCTGCAAAAGCCGAACGTGCTGGTGATGGACGAACCGACCAACCACTTGGACATGGAATCCATCGAGGCCCTCAACCTCGCGCTGGAAAATTACCCCGGCACGCTGGTGTTCGTCAGCCATGACCGTGAGTTCGTGTCCTCGCTCGCCACGCGCATCATCGAGCTGAGCCCGAGCGGCGTGATCGACTTCAGCGGTACGTACGATGACTACCTGCGCAGCCAGGGCGTGGCGTTCTAAGCCAGACGCCTCGAATCGCACTTGCTGTACCTGAAACCCCTGCCCTTGCGGCAGGGGTTTTGCGTTTCAGAACCACCCAAACAAAACGGGTGGTATTACTGAGCAGGCTGGCTGAGCATTTCGATCCACAATGCGCCTTTGCCTGACGGCGCTTCACTGACGCGCTTCAATGCGCCGTCCGCTGCGATGCTGTAGCTGCCGACCTTCTCGGCTTTCTCTCCGGTCACCAGCAACCAGCGCCCGTTCGGGGCCACCGCGATGTTGCGCGGCTGCTTTTCCTCAACCGGATAGTTTTCCACGAAGGTGACCTTGCCAGTGGCTGGGTCAACCTTGAACACCGACACACTGCTGCTGGTGCGCTCGCTCGTGAACAGCCATTTGCCGTCTGGCGAAATACGCACGTCAGCGGCCCAGATGCGCGGTGTCGGATCGTCCTTCAAGTCGTTGTTACGCGCATCCCGCGCCTGCCCCGGAGCCAGCTTCAGACGCGCGGGAATGCCGTTGGCTTGGTTGACCTGCTTCAAGCCACCGGTCTTGTCATCGATCGAAAAGGCCGTGACGGTGCCGCTCATTTCGCCGACGACGTAGAGGAATTTGCCATTCGGTGCGAACGCCAGGTGGCGCGGCCCGGTGTTTTCCGGAACCGTCACATAGCCCTCACCGATCGGCACCAGCTTGCCGTCCTTGGGCTCCAGGCGGTATTGCAGAACGCGATCAACGCCGAGGTTGCCTGCATAGGCGAACCGATTGCTGGGGTCGGTGCGTACCGAATGCGCGTGCATACCGGTCTTGTAGGTCTGAATGCTGTCGCTGGGGCGATGCTGGGCGTCGATGGGCTGCACGCTCAGCAAATCGGCGCCATAGGAAGCCCCCATCAAAAAGCGGCCGCTGCGGTCGGTGGACAGGTACGCCAGGCTTTCTGCCAATGGCGCCTGAGCCAAGGGCTTCAAATGCCCGGTCACAGGCTCGATGCTGAAGCTGACCACCTGATACGGTTTGGCGCGCAACGCTGCAAACAGCGCCTTGCCGTCGGGCGATAGCGCCATCGGGTTGACCTGATCGCCTGCCTTGGTCTGCTCGACCAGGCTGAGCGCACCACTGGCGTCGTCCAGTTGGTACTGCGAGATGAGACCATCAGCGGGGCTTGAGATATAAGCGAAGGTCGATGCCTGGACCGGCAGACCGAACGAGCAGCCGACCGCGGCGGCCAGCAGGAGGATTTTTTTCATGGAAAACCTTTTTGTTATTGTTTGTGATCAGTCATCCTATGACTATC
The DNA here is from genome assembly GCF_001642795.1 of Pseudomonas viridiflava. Lineage (GTDB taxonomy): Bacteria > Pseudomonadota > Gammaproteobacteria > Pseudomonadales > Pseudomonadaceae > Aquipseudomonas > Aquipseudomonas viridiflava. The sequence goes on from NZ_LKEH01000017.1 coordinate 27,030, forward strand.
CAAACGCAACGGCAACAGCGCCGTGAAGCGATAGATAAACCGTTAGCGTGCTTTCATTTATGGGCAACGCGGGCCATGATGATGCACGCCCACCGCCTGCCAGCGAACGAGCCCGATGCCTGCCTCACCTGAACAATCTGCCGTGCAGCCCAGTTCGATCACGATCACGCTGCAAATCGTTTCCATCGTTCTCTACACCTTCATCGCCTTCCTGTGCATCGGCCTACCGATCGCGGTGCTGCCGGGCTATGTTCATGACCAGCTGGGTTTCAGTCCGCTGATCGCAGGTCTGGCCATCGCGTCGCAATACCTCGCCACCCTGCTCAGCCGCCCCTATGCCGGTCGGGCCACCGATACACTGGGCAGCAAACGCGCGATTGTCTTCGGCCTGTGGGGCATTGGCATCAGTGGCGCAATGACCTTGCTGGCCACTCTGCTTGAGCCTTTTCCCACTGCGAGCCTGTCGATTCTGATTCTGGCCCGCCTGTTTCTGGGCGTTTCCCAAGGACTGATCGGCGTCGGGACCATCAGCTGGTGCATCGGCAAGGTCGGTTCGGAACACACTGCCAAGTCGATTTCGTGGAACGGCATTGCCTCCTACGGCGCCATCGCCATCGGTGCACCACTGGGCGTGGTGGTGATCGACGCTGTCGGCTTCAACAGCCTGGGTATTGCGCTGATCGTCATGGCAGGCCTGGCGTTGTGGCTGATCCGCAACAAGCCTTCAGTGCCCATCATTACCGGCGAACGCCTGCCCTACTGGTCGGTGTTCGGCCGCATTGCGCCCTATGGTTTGGGGCTGACATTGTCCTCCATCGGCTACGGCACCTTGACCACCTTCATCACCCTCTTCTACCTGAGCCGTGGCTGGGAAGGCGCAGCCTATTGCCTGAGCATGTTCGGGGTGTGCTTCATCCTTGCCCGGCTGCTATTCATCGGGGCCATCAATCGACTCGGCGGGTTCAACGCGGCCATTCTCTGCATGGCGGTGGAAACTTGTGGACTGGTATTACTGTGGCTTGCACCGAGCAGCGGCTTCGCGTTGGCTGGCGCGGGATTGACCGGTATCGGTCTGTCTCTGGTCTACCCGGCGCTGGGCGTCGAAGCGATCAAGAGCGTGCCGACGCCCAGTCGAGGCGCAGGTTTGAGTGCCTACGCGGTGTTCTTTGATCTGGCGCTGGCGATTGCCGGCCCAGTGATGGGTGCCATCGCGCTCGGTCAGGGTTATGACTGGATATTTTTCTACGCCTCCCTGCTGTCGGTGAGCGCCTTGTTGCTGACTGTCTGGCTGTCTCGTCGAGCTCGCAAAACCGGCTGAAAACGCTCATTACGCTATAAGCTTTTACCTTCTTGCTCCATAGGTTGCGAATTCAGCCAATCCCTTTGCCGCCGGTCGGTCAACTTCTTGACGCTGAACGGGATCCATCCTTGACTTGAAGGTGCGGCCCTTTCCGTGGGCTGGCAGAGCAGTCGTCGCCAGCCTCCAGCGCGACGTCACTGACGTGGCAGCCGGGCACCCGACGCAACCTTTTCATGCCTCCCTGACCACTTCACAGGGAGAGCAGTCATGACCCTCAAGCAGTTCCCGCAATGTGGCAAAGGCAAACTTCTGACCGTCGCGCTATTGGTGATCGTTTCGCCCTACGCCGATGGCGCGTGCGATCTGGTGTCGACGCCCGGCAGTGACACGCAAACCTGTGACAGCGGCAGCAGCGGCGCAGTGACCTGGTCGGGAGCCAACGACACGCTGATTTTACCTGCCGGTGGCAGCGGCTCGATCAATGGCAACGTCACGTTCGGCCCAGGTCAGGACAGCGTCGACATGAGCTCGGGCCGTATTACCGGTAATGTCATGCAAGGCGCTGGCAGAGACCGGTTCTCACTGTCCGCGGGCATCGTCACCGGCGATATCAGCCAGGGAGCGGAACCGGACACCTTTATCATGAGCGGGGGCAGCATCGGCTCACTGGCTCAGGGCGACGGACTCGATACCTTCCAGATGACGGGCGGCATCATCACCAGAGCGTTCGAGGATGGCGACCGGGCGACCATGAGTGGCGGCAGTATCGGGCGGGTGGACATGAAGCTGGACGACAACCTGTTCGATCTCTCCGGCGGCACGATCATTGGCAATCTGGTCACCGGCTTCGGGCGCGACACCATCAACGTGTCCGGCGGCAGAATCGGTGGCGCAGTCAGCGTCAGTGGCGGTGATGACCGACTGATCCTCAGTGGCGGCGAAATCCTCGGCGGTATCAGGGCCAGCTTCGGCAAAGACCAGTTCACCTGGCGTGATGGCGGCAACGTGACGGGCAGCGTACTGATGGCCGAAGGCGACGACATCGCCCGCCTGTACAACCTGAGCGAGTATTACCTCAGCACCAGCAGCGTGCTCGATGGCGGAACGGGCAGCGATACGCTGACGCTGGACAACACGACCTCGGCAGTGCCCGCCCGCTACCGGCAGTGGGAAACAGTGAATCTGAACAACGGTTCACGGATGGACCTGGCGGGCGACCTGACGTTGGGAGACAGCGCCAGCGGAACCGGGGTTTTGAACATGGATGCCAGCAGTCGCCTGTCATCCGCGTCAGGCGCGATCAGGTCATTCAACAGCGCCACGCCCGCCACGCTGAACAATGCAGGCACCCTGGACCTGAGCAGCGGATTCGCTCGGGACACCCTGACGGTGCAAGGTAATTACACCGGTCTCAACGGGCAGTTGTTATTGCAGTCGGTGCTGGGCGACGACAGCGCCGACAGTGACAGGCTGGTGATCGCCCAGGGTCGAATCGGCGGAGCCACGCGCATGACCGTCATCAACGAAGGTGGTCCGGGCGCGCTGACCCAGAGCAACGGCATCGAAGTGGTCCAGGCCATTCAAGGGGCAACCAGTGACAACGGCGCATTCTCGTTGGAGAACTCGCTGTCGGTCGGGGCGTACCAGTATTACCTGTTCAAGGGCGGTGCCACGGCGGGCAGCGAGAACAGCTGGTTCCTGCGTTCCTCCGTGCTTTCACCACCACTGACGATTGCGAGCCTGCCTGCCGAGCCTGATCCAGCGCCGGAGCCAGCACCTACACCACCATCGCCAACGCCAACGCCAACGCCACCACCTGAGCCTGAATCTCCTGCCGAACCTGTTCCACCAACACCCGAACCAACCATCCCGCAACCTGCAGCCACCCTGCCCGTTCCGGCCGTGGGCACACCGCCACTGCCCGAGCCCCTGCGCGGTGCGGCTCCTGTCGCGCTTTATCGGCAGGAGGTGCCGAACTACTCCGTCATAGCGCCTGCCGCTGCCCTTCTGGCGATGTCCTCGTTAGGCACTTTCCACGAACGCCAGGGCGATCAGCATTTGCTGAATCAACAGGGTGCGAGACCGGCAGGCTGGGCACGTGTATTTGGCAGTGATCTCAAACAGCACTGGTCCGGTACGGTCAGCCCGAGCCTTGACGCTTCGCTTGAGGGCTATCAGATCGGCCACGACCTGTTTGCCTGGCAGCCTGGCGATGGCGCTATCCAGCGGGTCGGCATCTTCGTGGCGAACAATCGCCTGAAAGGACGCATCAAGGGCTTCGCGGGCGGATTCGAGGACACTCGTACCGGCCGATTGAGCCTTCGAGGCGACAGCATCGGCGCGTACTGGACGCTGATCGGTCCCCGCCAAGGCTATGTGGACGCTGTGGCGATGGGCACCCGCCTCGACGGCTCAAGCCGCTCCGAGCGTGGCGTGCGCGTTGATCTCGACGGTCACCTAGTGAGTCTGTCGATAGAGGCCGGTTATCCCTTGCCTGTTGGCGCCAACTGGGTGGCAGAACCGCAGGTACAGGTCATTCACCAGCGTGTCGATCTGGACGATCAGCACGACGGGATATCCTCTCTCGAATTTGATAGCCCGTCCCGAAACACGGGGCGTTTGGGCATACGGTTAAAGGGTCGTTACAGACCCTGGGGAGTGCCCGTAGAGCCCTATATGAGGACCGATCTCTGGCGCGACGCCAATGGCCACGACACCGTTATTTATCAAAGCGCCGACAGAATCAGAACAGAACATGATTCGAAAACCGCGAGTCTGGGTGCCGGATTGGTAGCACAGCCATCTGAAAACCTGGGTGTTTACCTGAGCGCGGATCACAGGCGGGAGCTGAGCGGAAGTGACACACAACAAACAGGCTTCAGCGTCGGGATCAGGCTGAGTTGGTAACCGAGTTGCAGCCAGCGCCCTGCCGCACAAAACCTTTGAAAGAAGAAGGCGGCTTATCGGCGATTGCGTAAAGCCAGTCAAGAAAAGTCGACTGACAGAACGCATCGCCGGCAAGCCGCCTCCCACATGCCCTATGACCCACGACAGGGCACTACTTTCAGTCCTGACGTCCCACAGGCTTGAGAATCAGCACCGCCAACGGTGGCAGATTCAGACTCAGCGACACAGGCTGTCCGTGTGCCTGCTGATCATCAGCCACTACCCCTCCGCCATTGCCGATGTTGGAACCTGCATACATTTCGGCATCGCTGTTGAGCAGTTCGACCCATTTGCCATCGAACGGCACACCGATGCGGTAGTCCATGCGCGGAACCGGCGTCATGTTGGCGACCACCAGCAACGGCTCGCCTTCCTTGCTCCAGCGCAAATAGGCATACACGCTGTTGGTCTTGTCGTCACCGATCAGCCACTGGAATCCCATCGGCTCTGCATCACGTTCGTGCAGGGCCTTTTCTTCGCGGTAGATACGGTTCAGGTCGCTGACCAGCTTCTTCACGCCGATATGATCCGCGTACTGCAGCAGGTACCAGTCCAGTTGCTCGTCGTGGTTCCACTCGCGCCACTGGCCGAACTCGCAACCCATGAACAGCAGCTTCTTGCCGGGGTGGGTCCACATGAATGTCAGGTAGGCGCGCAGGTTGGCAAATTTCTGCCAGCGATCACCGGGCATCTTGTCGATCAGCGAGTGCTTGCCGTGTACCACTTCATCGTGGGAAATCGGCAGGATGAAGCGTTCGGACCATGCGTACATCAGACCAAAGCTCAATTCGCCGTGATGGTGCTCACGATGGATCGGGTCCTGCTCCATGTAGTGCAGCGAATCATGCATCCAGCCCATGTTCCACTTGTAGTTGAAGCCCAGACCGCCCTGTTGGGTCGGTTGGCTGACACCCGGCCACGCCGTGGACTCTTCGGCGATGACCATGGTGCCCGGCGCTTCCAGCGCGACGACGTCATTGAGGTGGCGCAGGAAATCGATTGCTTCGAGGTTCTCGCGACCGCCAAACCGGTTCGGCACCCACTCGCCCGCCTTGCGGGAATAGTCGCGGTACAGCATTGAAGCGACCGCATCCACGCGCAGGCCGTCGATGTGGTAATGCTTGAGCCAGTGCAGCGCCGACGCCAGCATGAAGCCGTGAACCTCGGTGCGGCCCAGGTTGTAGATCAGCGTGTCCCAGTCCTGATGGAAGCCTTCCTTGGGGTCGGCGTATTCATACAAGGCAGTGCCATCGAACTGAGCCAGACCGTGCGTGTCGGTCGGGAAATGCGCAGGCACCCAGTCCAGAATCACACCAATGCCCGCCTGGTGACAGGCGTCGACAAACGCCGCGAAATCTTCAGGCGAGCCGTAGCGTGCAGTCGGTGCGAACTGGGCAAGCAGTTGATAGCCCCACGAACCACCAAACGGGTGCTCCATGATCGGCATCAGCTCGATGTGGGTAAAACCCAGTTCCTTGATGTACGGGATCAGACGGTCTGCCAGCTCACGCCAGTTGTATTGACGCCACTCGCCTTCCTCGTTCTGCTCCATCTGCCACGAACCGGCGTGCAGTTCATAGATCGACAATGGCGCGCTCACGTCGTGAAGGCTGGCCCGCGTCTCCATCCAATGGTTGTCGTTCCAGTTGAAATGCAGCGGTGCGGACACCTTGGAGGCCGTATCCGGCGGCAGCGTCGTGGACAGCGCCATCGGGTCGCACTTGAGCGGCAGAATGCCGTGAGGGCCGAGAATCTCGTACTTGTAGACTTCGCCCGGTTGCAGGCGCGGGACGAAAATTTCCCAGACACCGGTCGGGTGACGCAGACGCATCGGGTGACGACGGCCGTCCCAGTTGTTGAAACTGCCGACCACCGAGACGCGCCGGGCATTCGGTGCCCAGACGGCAAAACGCACACCGTCCACGCCACCGACGTTGGTCACCTGCGCACCCAGGCAACTGCTCAGGTCGCGATGATTGCCTTCGGCAAACAGATACAGGTCCATTTCGCCGAGCAACGGGCCATAGCTGTAAGGGTCTTCGGTGATCTGTTCGCCGCCTGCCCAGTTGATTTTCAACTGGTAGGGCTGAGCGTGTTCAAGATGACCGATGAAGAAACCCGGGACTTCGCTCATCTCAAGCTCGCCCAGTTCGCGCCCGTCATCCGGCGCGAGCAGACGCACACTCAGGGCGCCCGGCAGGTAGGCGCGGACGAACTGCCCGCTGCCACCATCGCCATGCGGGCCGAGAATCGAAAAAGGGTCACGATGTTCAGCACGGATCAACGCATCCATGTCCACTGCGGCGGGCATCGCCTGGCGACGCATACCGGTTTTGTCAGGTGCATTCATGTTGGCTCTCCATCAGACAGGTGCAGCAATCCACGCAAGCCTTGCAGCGGCACAGCCAGCCAGGTCGGGCGATTCTCGGCTTCGTAGATTACTTCATAAGCGGTTTTTTCCAGGGTGAACAGTTCCAGCGCGGCGTCCTCCCCGTTTGAATCTTTCCAGGTGTGGGCCATCTCGGTGGTCGCTGCGCGATAACCTTCGATGAATGCCTCACGGGCCTGAGACAAATACGTACTGGCAACGCGTTTGCGGGCGGCAGCAGCCTCCTCGGAAGTGTCCACGCTTTGCGCGCTGCGTACGGCCATGGCGGCAGCGTAGTCGAACGAGCGCAGCACACCACTGACATCCTTGAACGGGCTGTGCTTGGCGCGACGCTCGCTCAACGCACGCGCAGGCTCGCCCTCGAAGTCGATCAGGTACGCGTCACCCTTGACGACCAGCACCTGACCCAGGTGCAAGTCCCCATGGACGCGGATGCGCAGACCGCCTACCGAGCGCTTGGCGAGACGCGCAACATGCTGCGCGATGGCCTTACGCTGGGCGACCAGATCGTCCACCAGCTGCTGATCATCGGCACCGAGGTCGTCTTTGCGCTGCTCAAGCAGTTGCAAGGCTCGATCCAACTGAGCCACCACGCTTTTTGCCGAGGCGTCGCCATCTTCCTGGCGGGTCACTTCCACGGCGAAATCCGGGTTGTCGGTCGCTGCGGCCAGAATCTGATGCATCTCACCCAAACGCTGCCCCAGGCTGCGGGAGAAATCGGCCAATTCAAGCAGCGCGTTGTAGTGCTGCTCCTGCTCGGAAACACCATGCGCGAGTTCATCACGAACGGCGCGCTCCAGATTGTTCTGGGTCCACTCCCATGCATCACCCTGATTGCTCAGATAACCTTGGGCGATCATCAGCAGATGCGGCTCACCGTCATGCCCTACGCGGACCACAGAGCCCAGCAGCGGCGAGATGTTGCGATAGCCTGCATTGGTCAGGAACGCGCCCATTTCCAGTTCCGGGTGGGTACCGGCGCTGACTTTACGGATCATCTTGAGAACCAGACCGCTGCCCACTACCACCGAGCTGTTGGACTGCTCGGCCGACAGGTAACGCACTTCGGATTCGTTGTTCAGCCCCAGCGGCGCGAGTTGCGCGGTTTGTTCAAAGCGCAGCTCGCCGTCATTGCAAGGGATCACGGTGTCGGCCTGCATGCCTTGAATCACTGCGCGAATGAAAGTTTCAAGCGTGAAGGCATCGGTGATCAACCCCACCTGACGGCCACGGCGGACCCTGGCCAGCGCCAGTTGCTGGGGCAGTGCGCTGTTGATTTCCTCTTCCGCCAGCAGGCCGAACGGCAGTTGGTAGCGTTCGGTCTGTTCGCCTGCAGTAACTTCGATCTCGTTCAGCAGGACCGGATGTGCCGGATCGCCAAAACGAACCGCGTAGGCAATATTGACCCGCTCGATGGGCTTGTCCTTGCCTGCGAACCACCGGCGCTTGGGCATGTAGACCGCCAGTGAGGTGTTTTCCATGGTGCTGCGGAGCGGCTCGTCGAGCAGCTCCTCCAGACGCTTCTTGAGCACCAGGGTCGGGAAGTCCGGCATGCTTTGTGCCGGTTCGACGTGCCAACTGGGCATTTGATTCTCCGAAGCCAATAGAAACCAGTAAAAACCGTAAGGCGGCAGCGTGAGCAAATAACTCAGCTGGCCAATCGGCGGAAATGCGCTGCCACCCAGCATCTCGACGGGAACGGTGCCGGCATAGGCCGACAGTTCAAGTTCTGCGGCCTGGGCTGCGCTGGAGACGTTGGCCACGCACAGCACGATTTCGCTGTGGCCATCGGGTCCGGTGTATTCGCGCAGGTACGCCAGAATCCTGCGATTGGAAGGCGACAGCATCTTGAGCGTGCCGCGTCCGAATGCTTTCTGCTGCTTGCGCACAGCCAGCATGCGGCGATTCCAGTTAAGCAGCGAATGCGGATCGCGCTCCTGACTTTCGACGTTGACCGATTGAAAGCCGTACATCGGGTCCATGATCGGCGGCAACACAAGGCTGGCCGGATCGGCGCGGGAGAAACCGCCGTTGCGATCAATGGACCACTGCATCGGCGTACGCACGCCATCCCGGTCGCCGAGATAGATGTTGTCGCCCATCCCGATCTCGTCGCCGTAATAGAGGGTCGGTGTGCCCGGCATGGACAACAGCATGCTGTTCAGCAACTCGACCCGACGACGATCACGCTCCACCAGAGGGGCGAGACGACGGCGGATGCCAAGGTTGATCCGCGCACGACGATCCGCAGCGTAGTAATTCCACAGGTAGTCACGCTCACGATCCGTGACCATTTCCAGGGTCAGTTCATCGTGGTTGCGCAGGAAAATCGCCCACTGGCAGTTTTCCGGAATTTCCGGGGTCTGACGCAGGATGTCGGTAATCGGAAAGCGGTCTTCCTGCGCCAGCGCCATGTACATGCGTGGCATCAACGGGAAGTGAAAGGCCATGTGGCACTCATCGCCGTCAGGCCCCTTGCTGTCACCGAAGTACAACTGGGTGTCTTCCGGCCACTGATTCGCTTCCGCCAGCAACATGCGGTCCGGGTAATTGGCGTCGATCTCGGCCCGAATCCGCTTGAGAACCTGATGGGTCTCCGGCAGGTTCTCGTTGTTGGTGCCATCGCGCTCGATCAGATAAGGGATCGCATCCAGACGCAGACCGTCGATGCCCATATCCAGCCAGAAACGCATGACTTCGAGCACGGCGTTCATCACCGCCGGATTGTCGAAATTCAGGTCCGGCTGATGCGAATAGAAGCGGTGCCAGAAATACTGCTCCGCCACCGGATCCCAAGTCCAGTTGGACTTTTCAGTGTCCAGAAAGATGATGCGCGTGCCGTCGTATTTCTGATCGGTATCCGACCACACATAGAAATCACGTGCCTTGGAGCCGCGCTTGGCATGCCGGGCCTTCTGGAACCACGGATGCTGATCCGAGGTGTGGTTGATGACCAGCTCGGTGATGACACGCAAGCCGCGCTTGTGGGCCTGAGCGATGAAACGCTTGGCGTCCGCCATCGTGCCGTAGTCGCTGTGCACGTCGCGGTATTCGGAAATGTCGTAGCCATCGTCCCGACGCGGCGATGGGTAGAACGGCAGCAGCCAGATCGTGTTGACTCCAAGCGCGGCAATGTAGTCGAGCTTGTCGATCAGGCCCGCGAAATCGCCGATCCCATCGTTATTGGAGTCGTAGAACGATTTCACATGCACCTGGTAAATCACCGCGTCCTTGTACCAGAGCGGATCTTTGATGAATGCCGCGTCATCGGGCTTTTTTGCCATGGCTGACTCCTTGCAGTTTTACTGTGCGACCTGGATACGCCAGATACCGAAAGGTTGATACGACGGGTCAATGCGCATCCACTGCACCTTGCCGTACCAGTTCCAGCGGTGACCGGTCATCAAATCCTCACCGGACGTCACTGCATCGTCTGGCAAGCCCATTTCCCAAAGCGGCAACTCGAAGTTCGCTTCCTGAACGTTGTGCGGGTCGAGGTTGACCGCGACCAGCACAAAGTTGCTCCCATCAGCCGAACGCTTGCCGAAATACAGGATGTTGTCGTTCCAGGCATTCAACAGCTTCAGGCCCAGATGGGTCTGCAGCGCCGGGTTCTGGCGGCGAATACGGTTGAGCTGGGCAATCTCGGCAATGATGTTGCCCGGCGCGGTGAAGTCACGAACCCGAATCTCGTACTTCTCGGAGTCCAGGTATTCTTCCTTGCCGGGGATAGGCGCGGCTTCGCACAGTTCGAAGCCCGAATACATGCCCCACAGCCCCGAGCCCATGGTTGCCAGTGCCGCACGGATCAGAAATCCGGGCCGCCCTGACTCATGCAGGAATCGCGGGTTGATGTCCGGTGTGTTGACGAAGAAGTTCGGCCGGTAGCAATCACGCCATGGCACCTCGTTCAGCTGGGTGAAGTACTCGGACAGCTCGGCCTTGGTGTTGCGCCAGGTGAAGTAGGTATAGCTCTGCGAGTAACCCACCTTGCCCAGGCGGGCCATCATCGCAGGCTTGGTAAAGGCTTCAGCGAGGAACATCACGTCAGGATGCTGACTGCGCACTTCACCGATCATCCATTGCCAGAACGGCAGCGGCTTGGTGTGCGGATTGTCGACGCGGAAAATCTTCACGCCCTCCTCGACCCAGCCCAGCACGATGTCACGCAGTTCCAGCCACAGACCGGGAATGGCGTCGGGTGCGTAGAAGTCGACGTTGACGATGTCCTGGTATTTCTTCGGCGGGTTTTCCGCGTAACGAATGGTGCCGTCTGGACGCCACGAGAACCAGCCCGGATGCTGCTTGAGCCACGGGTGATCCTGAGAACACTGAATGGCGAAATCCAGGGCGATTTCCAGACCATGATCCGCTGCAGCGGCAACCAGGCGACGGAAGTCTTCACGGCTGCCCAGTTGTGGGTGGATCGCCTCATGACCGCCGTCCTCGCTGCCGATGGCGTAAGGGCTGCCCGGATCATCGGGGCCTGCGGTCAGGGAATTGTTGGGGCCTTTGCGGTGTGCGCGACCGATCGGATGGATCGGCGGGAAATAAAGGACATCAAAGCCCATGTCACGAATCATCGGCAGGCGCGAATGCACGTCGTTGAACGTGCCATGGCGGGCCTTGTCATCGGTGATGGAGCGCGGGAACAGCTCGTACCAACTGGCGAACTGGGCCAGCTCACGCTCAATGTCGAGCGGGAACTCTGCACTGCGGCTGAGGAACGCATGATTGTCAGCCTGTTTCATCAGGCCTGCGGTTTCGCTGTGCAGCAACAGGGCAACCTTCTCGTCGTTGTCCGACTCGCCCAGACGCTGCAACACACGCTCGATGGCATGACGTTGCTCATCCTGGCTACGTTCCGCTGCATGAACGAGGTGGATGCGACCTTCCTCCAGCTCCAGTTCAATGGGCACGCCCGCGCCGAATTTCTTTTCCAGCTCGTAGCGGTAGCTGCCGAACTGATCAATCCAGGCTTCCAGGCGAAAGACATAGCGGGCCACGGAGGTCGGCGTGAACTCACCGACCCAACTGTCGTTGCCCAGTTCGCGCATTGGCGCACTGTGCCAGTGTTCTTCATCTGCAGCGCGCCAGACAATGTTGACGGCCATCTTGTCGTGACCGTCTGCGTAGACCTTGCTGGTGACCGTCACCGGTTGGCCGACGATACCTTTCGCCGCAAACAACCCGCCATCGATCACCGGCAACGTGTCTTCGATCACGATGCGGGGCAACTGCAGGGCTTGGGTCAATGACAAGGGACGACTTGGGTGCGGAACTTCTGAGGCCAGGGAATCCGGGCCGTATGACTGTTCATTCATCGAGCATCACTCCTTCACGCCCCAGGGACGCTCCTGTGCATTCCATGCAATTGAAAAATTAACGATACGGCAGCACAAATCCCCCCTGCGCTGACAACTCGCCTGATTCGGCTGCTTAGGTTCCGAGCGGTCTGCGTGACTAAAGTTCAAAGGTTTTGAGCAGAGGGGTGACGACGTTTCAGAGCATAGCCCAGCAATGGACAAGTCAACCTCGTCAGACGATATGCCCACAGCCCACGGCAGCGTTGCGATTGGATTGAATCATCGGTAAAGCATGGCAGTCGAAGAAAAGCCAACAGGCCAACAAGGAGGCTGAAGCCATGAATATTCCAACGCCACCGGAACCGTACGACCCGAACATCGATGCCCCTCCCGTCCCGGTTCCCCCTACAGAAGTACCACCGCCTGAACAGGAGCCTCCGACGACAGTGCCTCCGGTCATCGACCCGCCTGCCGGTGATCCGCCTGTTCAGGAGCCGCCAGTCATTATCTGATCGGTCTCCGGCCCGCGACTAGGGATCCTCCGACCCGTTCTTCCTGGCAGGAATGCCTTTGGACGGGTCAGTCCGCTCGATGATGTGCGGCACGAAGCGAAGAATGCCAAGGGCCAGAAAGGTGCTGAGTATGGCGGTCATCTCACGGCCCATTCCCGCCGACACGCCAATTGCGGCAGTCATCCACAGACCGGCCGCCGTGGTCAGGCCTTTGACCTGCGCCACGTTTCTCGCGTTTTCCTTGAGGATGGTTCCAGCGCCCAGAAAACCGATCCCGGCGACCAACCCTTGAATCACCCGACTCAACGCGTCGTCATCGGCGCCGCCCAGGCGTGGCACCAGAACGAACAGCGCTGCGCCCATCGACACCAGCATGTGGGTGCGCACGCCAGCGGCCTTGCCGCGGTTCTCGCGCTCGAAACCGAGAATACCGCCCAACAGTGCGGCCACCGTCAGACGGACTGCCACCCGTGTCATTTGTGATGCGTCGGTAACGTCCGAAAATTCCGACTGCAGCGTTGTCACGACTTCCTGCCACCATGCGTTCATCGTCGCTCCTTGAAAAAAGGACCGACGTTATTGACCTCGACGATGTGACAGAGTGCCGGTCAGCGACCGCCCGCCAGATCAATGAACGTACCGGTGGCGTAGGAAGCCTTGTCCGACAGCAGCCACAGAATCGCCTCGGCAACTTCCTCGGCGGTGCCACCACGCCCCATCGGCAGCGCGCCTTCAAGCTTGCTCACGCGGAAGGGATCGCCACTGAGCGCATGGAAGTCTGTGAAGATGAAACCCGGCCTGACGGCATTGACGCGTATGCCGTCTGGAGCGACCTCTTTGGAAAGGCCGAGAGTGAAGGTGTCCAGCGCTCCCTTGGAAGCCGCGTAATCGACATATTCCCCGGCCGACCCCAGTCTGGCCGCTGCCGACGACACATTGACGATACTGCCGCCCTGCCCGCCATGGTGCGGAGACATGCGCAGCAACGCATGCTTGCTGCAGAGCATGGGGCCGACCACGTTGCTCATCATCATTTTGAGCATGCGGAATTCCGACATTTCTTCGACCCGGCAGGCCTGAGCCAGCGTACCGGCGTTGTTGACCAGATGCGTCACGCGCCCAAGCTCGGCATCGACACGGGCGAACAGTCGGATGATTTCGTCTTCGTTGCTGACGTCCGCCTGTACGGTGATGGCCTGGGCGCCCTGAGCCCTGACCTGCGCGCAGGTTCTTTCGGCAGCGGCATGATCAGACAGGTAGTTGATGCAGATGCGGTAGCCCTGAGACGCAGCAAGAATGGCCGTGGCTGCGCCAATCCCCCTGGAGCCTCCCGTGATGATGAGAACTTTTTCCATGGATGGCTCTCTTGTGTTTCTCAAACTGACCGTGAACACCGGGCACGTGCCTGCGGTGAGCACTGATCCTGCCAGTGTTTGGAATCAGACGCCATCACCGTGTTTCAGTTTCCGCCCGCCTCACCGGCAGCGGACTGGGCCTGGAGGCGAGCCTGACCACTGCGAATATCCTCGATGAATCGCTGCGCCGGTAGCGGATGGCCAAGCAGAAAACCTTGCAGAGCGTCGCAGCCCAGCCGAGTCAGGAAGTTTTGCTGTACGGCGGTCTCCACACCCTCGGCGACAATGCGTAGATTCAGCGCCTGGCCGACGGCAACGATCGCAGACACGATGGCCGCGTCGTCGCTGTCATGCTCCAGATCGCGGACAAACCCGCGATCAATCTTGATCTCATTGGCAGGCAGACGCTTCAGGTACATCAGACTCGAATAGCCGGTGCCGAAATCGTCGATGGACAGGTCCACACCCATCGCCGACAGTTGCTTGAGAACCGCAAGACTGGCATCGGCGTCATGCATGGCAGTGGTCTCGGTAATTTCCAGCGTCAGGCAATTGGCCGGTAACTGATGGCGAGCCAGGGTGTCGGATACGGTCTTGACCAGCCCGACATGGCAGAACTGCAAGGCCGACAGGTTTACCGCGATACGCCACTGGGTGTAGCCCTCGTCGAACCATTCGCGCATCTGTCGGCAGGCTTCATCCAGTACCCATTCGCCAATCTGGATGATCAGACCGGTTTTCTCGGCAAGACCGATAAAGGTCGCAGGGCTCAGCAGGCCCTGTTCGGGATGGTTCCAGCGCAACAGGGCCTCCGCCCCGGTCGGCATCCCCGAGACCGCATCGAATTTTGGCTGGTAATAAAGACAGAAATGCCGATGCCGGAGTGCAGCCCGCAGGTCCTGAGACAACTGCAACTGATTACGGGCGTTACTGTTCATCGAGACATCGAAAAAGCTGTAGCCGTTTTTGCCGGCGCTCTTGGTGTGATACATGGCGGCATCCGCGTTGACCAGCAGCTCATGCTGCGTTCGGCCGTTGCCGGGATACAGACTGATACCGATGCTCATCGATATTTGCAGCAGGCGATCGCCAATCTCGAAAGGCTGGGTAATCAGACTCACCTGTCGCGCTGCGACACTCATGGCGTCTTCCGGACCTTCCAGTTCGATCAACAACACGAATTCATCGCCGCCAATTCTGGCCAGCGTATCCTGCCGATGCAGGTTTCCGCGCAGGCGTGACGCCACCTCACGCAGCAACAGATCGCCGATGTGGTGCCCAAAGGCATCGTTCACCGGTTTGAAGCCATCCAGGTCCATGAACATCAACGCAAAGCAGCCGCCCCGCTCGTTGATATTCTTCATTGCCTGCTCGATACGATCCGTCAGCAGGATCCGGTTCGGCAAGCCGGTCAGGTTGTCGTGCAGCGCCAGGTGCCTGAGCTCCAGATTGGCTTCGATCAGGGAGTTGGCCAGTACCGTCGTACGCGCTTCGAGCCGCGCATCGAGTACAGAGACCGCCAGCGCGATGCTCAGGACCGCAAGACTGGTGACCAGCACCAGCTTGTCTAGCCCGTCAGCGCTCAACCCATCGCCCAGAGCGCCGCAGAAACTGCTTTCGGCAAAACCGGCTGCTGCCATGCCGGTGTAATGCATGCCGACAATCGCCAGGCCCATGATGACCGCCGCCCCTGCGCGGACCAGATGCACACGGGGAGCGCCATGACGCAGCCGGAATGCGATCCAGAGCGCAGCGCCCGATGCGCTGACAGCCACGATCAGTGACAGGCCGAACAGCCCCGGATCGTAGTCGATCCCCGGCTGCATGCGCAAGGCTGCCATACCGGTGTAGTGCATGGCGCTGATGCCCAGCCCCATGAACAGCGCACCCAGCCCCCACTGCAGAACCGGCATCTGCGGCTGGTTGACCAGCCAGAGGGCAAAGCCTGAGGACAGCATGGCAATCAGCAACGAGCAGAGCGTCAGCGGGATGTCATAGCCAAGCTTGAACGGCAGCACGAAAGCCAGCATGCCGATGAAGTGCATGGACCAGATGCCGATGCCCATGGCAATTGCGCCGCCGGCAATCCAGCAATGGACCGCGCGGCCTTTGGCCGATGCGACACGGCCGGCAAGATCGAGCGCAGTATAGGACGCGAGCACCGCGATCAACACGGAGATCATGACAAGCGAAGGGGTAAAGCTGCCGACCAACATGAACGCACCTGAAACTCGAAGAGCGCGTCCCTGCCGATCTGATGAGCGCTATTGTACGCAGTTGGAAAGGTTTGTCGCGGCGAACGGTCGGAAAATATGGCATTGCGCCATTATCTTAATCAATCGCTTCATAGAAATATTTTATTCATCTCATCGCTCGATTGCAGGCAGGACCGCGCTGCCGCCCTGCGCCTGCCTGCCTTGCCTGGACCGTCAACGGTCCTGGGACGCCAGACCCGTTTGCGCATCCCAGCCGCCACCCAGCGCGGCGATCAACTGCACACTGGCGATCAGGCGGCTTTGCAGCACGTTCAGCACCGTGCGTTCGTTGCTCAGTGCCGTGGCCTGTACGTTGACCACATCCAGATAGCCGATAAGACCGGCCTTGTACTGATTGCTGGTCAGGCGCAGGGAGTCGCGGGCAGCCACCAGGGCTTCCTGACGAACATCGGCTTCCTCTTCGTAGACCTTGAGCTGAACGAGGTAATTCTCTACCTCCTGGAAACCGTTGAGCACGGTCTGTCGGTACTGGGCAACGGTCTGGTCGTAGACGGCTTCGGTACGTTCAACTTCAGCAGAACGTCGCCCCCCGTCGAACAGGGTCATGGCCAGTTGCGGACCGACCGACCAGAAGCGATTCGGCAAACTGATCCAGTTGGCAAACGTACTGCTGTTATAGCCGCCGCTCATGCTCAGGGTGAAGTCAGGGTAATAAGCCGCCTTCGCAACACCGATATTGGCGTTGGCACCCATCACCGAACGCTCGGCGGCAGCGATGTCGGGTCTGCGTTCGAGCAACTGGGACGGCAAGCCGACAGGAATCTGCGGCAGCCTGGGGATGGAGGTGGTCGCCTGCAGATTGAAGTCCGCTGGCGCCATGCCCATCAGCACGGCAATGGCGTTTTCAAATTGCGCACGCTGCCACGCCAGATCGATCAGATCGGCCTGGGTACTTTTCAGCTGGGTCTGCGCCTGAGCCACCGCATCACGCCCCGAGATACCGGCACGGTACTGATTCTGGGTCAGCGTCAATGAGCGCTGATAGGCATCGACCGTGGCTTCCAGCAAGCGCTTCTGCTCGTCGATGACGCGCAACTGCAGGTAGTTCTGCACCAGTTCCGACTGCAGGCTCAGACGCATGGCCGCCAGATCCGCAAGACTTGCCTGTGCATTGGCCGTGTCGGCCTCAAGGCCGCGACGCAGCTTGCCCCAGACATCGGCCTCCCAACTGACACCCAACTGAGCACTGTGGGTCTCGCGGATGCCGGAGTTGAGGTTACTGCTTCCAGACGTACTGCTGCCGGTTCCCTGACTGGAGCGGGTCTTGCCGACGGAGAGATCAAGGGTCGGGAAGAACGCTGCTCGCGAGCTGCGAATCAACGCCTGGGCCTGACGGTACTGAGCTTCGTACTGTGCCACGGTCTGGTTGGAGGCGTTCAAGCGTTCCACCAGTGCGTTGAGCGCCTTGTCGTCGTAGACCTCCCACCATGCGCCTCTGGCCATTGCGTCATCGCGTGGCGTCGCCTGCTTCCAGCCCGCTGCCGCCTTGAAGCTGGCAGGTGTGGCCATGTCCGGCTTGTGATAATCCGGGCCGACCGCACAGGCACTCAGCAGCAAGACGCAGAGCCCCATGGCAAGCGGCCTGACCAGCCATCGGTGATGGGTTGTGAAGGCGAGGCGATCAGTCATAACGGAGTTTCCAGAGCTGCATCGGTACGACGGCCCCGCCACCGGCTGAAACGGTGACGCAGGCGGTCGAGATAAAGGTAAACCACCGGGGTGGTGTAGAGCGTCAGCACCTGACTGAACACCAGACCGCCAATGATGGTAAGGCCCAGCGGGCGGCGCATTTCGGCGCCCTCGGCGGTGCTCAGCAATAGCGGCAGTGCGCCCAGAATGGCGGCCATGGTGGTCATCAGGATGGGCCGCAAACGCTGCAGACAGGCGCTGCGGATGGACTCCTGAGGCGTCATGCCCTGATCCCGCTCCAGGTGCAACGCCAGATCGATCATCATGATCGCGTTCTTCTTGACCACACCAATCAACAGGAACAGGCCCAGCAGCGAGATCAGGCTGAATTCGCTGCGCAGCACATAGATGGTCAACAAGGCGCCCACGCCCGCCGACGGCAAGGTCGAAAGGATGGTCAGTGGATGAATGTAGCTTTCATAAAGAATCCCCAGCACCAGATACACCGCCAGCAAGGCACCGAGAATCATCCAGGGCTGGCTTTTCTGGGTCGCTGCAAACGCGTTCGCAGTCCCGGCCATCTTCGAAATGATCCCGGAGGGCAAGCCGATGGCTGCGACGGAACGCTCGATGGCGAGGGTCGCCTGATCGAGGCTGACGCCCTCGGCCAGATCGAACGAGATGTTCTCCGAGGCAAACTGACCGTCGTGAGAAACGCGGTCGTTCTCCAGGCTGCGTTCGTAGTGCGCAATGCTCGACAACGGCACTCGCTGCCCGTCGGCCGTGATGACCTGCACCTGCTCGAGGGTCACCGGATCCTGCGCATATTTGGGGTTGACCTCCATCACCACCTGATACTGGTTCAGGCTGTCATAGATTGTGGAAACCTGACGCTGGCTGTAGGCATTGTTCAGCACTGCGGTGACCATGTTCATGTCGATGCCCAGCCGCTTGGCGGTGTCGCGGTTGACGATCAGCGTGACCTGCTGTGCCCCTCGCCCTTCCCGCGCATCGATGGCCGTGAGTTGCGGCAGCGATTTGAGCGCGGCGACGATTTTCGGGTACCACTCGCGCAGGACTTCCAGATCGCCGCTCTGCACGATGTACTGATATTGGGAGCTGGTCTGTTCGCGCCCGCCGCCCAGCTGCAGGTCCTGATCCGGGGCCAGAAACAGACGGCCGCCCGGCACATGCGGCAGGTTCTTGCGCAGCCGCTCGACCACCTTCTCGGCCGACAGCTTGCGCTCGCCGATGGGCTTGAGGCGCACGATCATGAAAGCGTTATTGGTCCCGCCGCTGCCGCCGATGAAGCCTGCGACGCTCTGCACTGCCGGGTCCGCCAGCACGGCGCGCCTGAAGATTTCCATCTTCGGCTGCATGACCTTGAACGACAGGCCGTCGTCTCCGCGAACGAAGCCCATCAGTTGCCCGGTGTCCTGTTGCGGCAGGAAGGTCTTGGGCACTACGACGTAAAGCGCGATATTGACCACGATGGTGATCAGCAGGCTCACCAGCGTGAGGCGCGGGTGACGCAGCACCCAGCCAAGCGAACGATCGTAGCCGGCCACCATCCGGTCATTGACCCGCTCGCTCCAGCGCTGAAACGCATTCTCCTGCTCCGCCTCACGCGGCTTCAGCCAACGGGCGCAGAGCATGGGTGTCAGCGTCAGGGAAACGACCAGCGAGACGACGATCGACACCGACAGCGTGATGGAAAACTCGCGGAACAGGCTTTCGACCAGCCCCCCCATGAACAGAATCGAAACGAACACGGCGACCAGCGAGACGTTCATCGACAGCAGCGTGAAGCCGACCTCCTTGGCCCCCAGAAAAGCCGCTTTCATGGGGTCAAGACCGTTATGGATGTGCCTTGAGATGTTTTCCAGCACCACGATGGCATCGTCCACCACCAGCCCCGTGGCCAGAATCAGCGCCATCAGAGACAGGTTGTTCAGGGAAAATCCGCACAGGTACATGAGGGCGAAGGTGCCCACCAGCGAGACCGGTACCGCCAGGGTTGGAATCAGCGAAGCGCGCAAACTGCCCAGAAACAGGAACACCACCAGCACCACCAGCACCACGGCGATCAGCAGAGTCATTTCGGCTTCATGCAGGGTTGCAGTGATCACCGGGGAACGATCCATGGCGATGTCGAGCTTCACGCTGGCAGGCAATACGGCCTGCAACGCAGGCAACTGGGCCTTGATCTGCGCCACGGTCTCGATGATGTTGGCACCGGCCTGCCGGTTGATGACCAGCAACACGGCCCTGTCGTCATTGAAGAAACCGCTGTTGTAGCGGTTCTCGACCGCATCGCTGACCTTGGCAACATCCTTGAGTCGCAGCGTTGCGCCATCCTGATAGCGAATGATCAGCGGCGCGTAATCCTTGGCCGTTTCCAACTGATCGTTGGCCTGGACCTGCCAGTTGTGTTGATCGTTTTCCACCGAGCCCTTGGGTCGCCTGACGTTGCTGCCGGTGATCGCAGTGCGCACCTCGTCCAGCGAGATGCCGTACTGGGAAAGCAACTGCGGCTCCAGTTCGATACGCACCGCAGGCAGCGAACTGCCGCCGATCTGCACTTCACCCACGCCCGTGACCTGGGACAGGCTCTGCGACAGGATCGTGGACGCCAGATCGTACAGTTGGCCTTTTTCCAGCACGGTCGACGTCAGTGACAGCACCATGATCGGTGCCTGGGACGGGTTGACCTTCTTGTAGGTCGGCATGCTGCGCATGCCACTGGGCAGCAAATTGCGCGATGCGTTGATGGCAGCCTGAACCTCACGGGCCGCACCGTTGATGTCCCGATCCAGATCGAACTGCAGAATCACCCGCGTCGTGCCCTGGCTCGAGTTGCTGGTCATGGTGTTGACCCCGGCGATAGTGCCCAGCGACCGCTCAAGCGGCGTGGCAACGCTCGACGCCATGATTTCCGGACTGGCGCCCGGCAAACTGGCCGATACGACGATGACGGGAAAATCCATGTTCGGCAAAGGTGCCACCGGCAGCAGCCGGAAACTGACGGCGCCCAGCAGCATGATTGCCAGGCTCAGCAGAACGGTGGCGACCGGTCGACGAATGAAGGGTGCTGACAGGTTCATGCGTCAGCCTTCTCCAGTCGAACCGGGGCGTCAGGTTTGCGGCTCCATCGGCGACCCAGCCGGTCGAAATACAGGTAGATCACCGGCGTGGTGAACAGGGTCAGAATCTGGCTCAGCAGCAGGCCGCCGACCATCACCAGACCCAGCGGTTGACGCAGCTCTGCGCCGGAACCGGTGGCCAGCATCAACGGAATGGCGCCGAACAGCGCTGCCAGAGTCGTCATCAGGATCGGCCGGAAACGCAGCAAGGCCGCTTCGTAGATCGCCGTCTCGGGATCGACACCACGATTGCGTTCTGCGTCGAGCGCGAAGTCGATCATCATGATGGCGTTCTTTTTGACGATACCGATCAGCAGAATGATGCCGATGATGGCAATCATGCCCAGGTCGTTACCGCTGATGAGCAGCGCCAGCAACGCGCCGACCGCAGCGGAAGGCAGGGTCGAGAGAATGGTGATCGGGTGAATGTAGCTCTCGTACAGCACGCCCAGCACGATGTACATCGTCACCACGGCTGCGAGAATCAACAGCAGCGTGCTGGACAAGGATGCCTGGAATGCCTGCGCCGCGCCCTGGAACTGGGTCTGCACGCCAATCGGCATGCCGATGTCCTTCTGCACCTGCTCGATGACCTCGACCGCCTCGCCCAGCGCGATGTTCGGCGCCAGATTGAACGACATCATGACCGCCGGGAACTGCCCGATGTGGGCGATGGCCAACTGCGCCTGACGCTGCTCGACCCGCGCCAGGCTCGACAGTTTGACCTGCGCACCGTCAGTGGTTTTCACATGAATCTGTTCCAGTGCTTCCGGCCCCAGCTCGCTGGCGGACGCCGACTGCAGCACGACCCGGTACTGACTGGCCTGGGTATAGATGGTTGAAATCTGGCGCTGACCGAACGCGTCATACAGTGCGTCGGTGATGTTGGCGACGCTGACGCCGACCCGGCTGGCCGCATCCCGGTCAATCACCAGATACACCTGAAGACCCTTGTCCTGCAGGTCGCTGGCGACATCCGTCAGCTCGGGGCGCTGAGCCAGTGCATCTGCCAGCCTGACACTCCATTCGCTGAGCAGCTCAGCGTCAGGGGAGGACATGCTGAATTGATACTGGGTCCGGCTGACGCGATCTTCGATGGTCAGGTCCTGCACCGGCTGCATGAACAGGCGAATGTCCGACAGTTTGTCGACTTCCGGCTGTATGCGCTGAATGATTTCGGCAGCGGTCAGGTCGCGTTCGCCGTGGGGCTTGAGGTTGATCAGGAAACGGCCGCTGTTGAGCGTGGCGTTGTCGCCATCCACACCAATGTAAGAGGACAGACTGACCACCGATGGATCTTTCAGGATGATATCGGCCAGTGCCTGTTGGCGCTCGCTCATCGCCTTGAAGGACACCGACTGTGGAGCTTCGGAAATGCCCTGAATGACGCCGGTGTCCTGCACCGGGAAAAAGCCCTTGGGCACAATGATGTAGAGCAGCACCGTAAGACCCAGCGTACCGATGGCCACCAGCAGTGTCAGCGGTTGGTGCTTGAGCACCCAGCGCAAACCGCCCCCGTAGACATGGACAAGCCAGTCGATCCACGCACCGCTGGCGCGGTAGAAACGGCTTTGCTCCTCTTCCCTGGGTTCGCGCTTGAGCAAACGCGCGCACATCATCGGCGTCAGGGTCAGCGAGACCAAGAGGGAAATCAGGATCGCGACCGCCAGCGTGATGGCGAACTCGCGGAATAGCCGCCCCACCACGTCGGCCATGAACAACAGCGGAATCAGTACCGCGATCAGCGACAGGGTCAGGGAGATCAGAGTGAAACCGATCTGTTTTGCCCCTTTCAGCGCGGCCTGCAGAGGCGTTTCGCCTTCTTCGATGTGGCGCGAAATGTTTTCCAGCATGACGATGGCATCGTCCACCACAAAACCGGTGGCAATGGTCAGCGCCATCAGGGTCAGGTTATTGATGGAAAAACCGGCCAGATACATGACCCCGAACGTACCGACGAGGGACAACGGCACGGCAATCGACGGAATGATCGTCGCGCTCAGGCGACGCAGGAACAGGAACGTGACCAGCACCACCAGCACGATGGCGATCAGCAATTCGTGCTGGACGTCGGTGACCGAGGCGCGGATGGTCTGGGTGCGATCGGTCAGCACCGTCACGTCGAGTCCGGCCGGCAGGTTATCGGTGATGCCGGGCAGCAGGGTCTTGATCCGATCCACCACGTCGATGACGTTGGCGCCCGGCTGACGCTGGATGTTCAGCAGGACGGCCTGATTTCGATTGGCCCAGGCCGCCAGCCTTTCGTTCTCGGCACCGTCGACGATCTGCGCCACGTCCTTCAGGCGCAGTGGCGCGCCATCCTTGTAGGCCAGAATCAGGTTGGCGTATTCCTCGGGCGACTTGAGCTGGTCGTTGGCATCCAGCATCGAAACCCGGGTCGGACCGTCGAAGTTGCCCTTGGGCTGATTGACGTTGGAGGCGCTGATCAGTGTGCGCACATCCGCGAGGTTCAGGCTGTTGGCAGCCAGTGCCTCGGGGTTGACCTTGATTCGTACGGCCTGCCGCTGTCCACCGGCAATGCTGACCATGCCGACGCCGCTGATCTGCGAGATCTTCTGCGCCATGCGTGTGTCGACCAGATCGTTGAGCTTGGGCAGCAGCATGGTTTTGGAAGTGATCGCCAGGGTCAGTACAGGCGTATCTGCCGGGTTGACCTTGTTGTAGACCGGTGGCGCAGGCAGGTCAGTCGGCAACAGGTTGGTGGCGCCATTGATGGCGGCCTGCACTTCCTGCTCGGCCACGTCCATGTTGATTTCCAGGCTGAAGCGCAGCGTGATGACCGAAGCGCCGCCCGAGCTGGTCGAGGCCATCTGGGTCAGCCCCGGCATCTGACCGAACTGACGTTCCAGCGGCGCCGTGACGGCACTGGTCATCACCTGCGGGCTCGCGCCCGGATACAGCGTCATCACGCGAATGGTCGGGTAATCCACCTGAGGCAGCGCCGAAACCGGCAGCAGGCCATAGGCAATCAAACCGGCAAGCACAATTGCCAGCATGCTGAGCGTGGTGGCGACCGGGCGCAGGATGAACAGGCGGGACATGTTCATACGCTTGGTTTATCCGCCTTCAGGACCGACGCCGATTTATCGGTACCGCTGTCAGGCTTGCCCTGCAGTTTCTGGCCCGGCCCTGCGGGCACGTCCTTGCTGTCACTGACCACTTCGACCTCGGCGCCGTCACGCAGACGGTCGGTGCCTTCCAGCACTACACGGGCTCCGGCAGCCAGACCTTCGGTGATAACCGTGGACGTCTCGTTGCTCGGGCCGGTCTTGAGCAGGTTGATCTTGACCTTCTTGTCACCGTCCATGACATACACGAACGTTCCGTTGGTGCCGAACTGGACCGCAGCGGTGGGCACCAGAATGGCCTGGGTCAGCGTGTCGGCCCGCAGCCGGACGTTGACGAACTGATTGGGGAACAGGGCTTCGTCACGATTCTCGAAACGCGCCTTGAACTTCAGGGTGCCTGTTGCCACGTCAATCTGGTTGTCGAGGCTGGCGAGTACGCCGGAGGCCTGCATCTTGACGTCGCCGCGATCCCAGGCTTCGACGGGCAGCTTGTCGCCGGTGCGATAGCGGGCAATGACGCTGGACAGGTCTTTCTCGGGCAACGTGAAATTGACGGAAATCGGTTGGGTCTGGGTAATCACGACCAGCGCGGTGGTGTCGTTGGCCGCCACCAGATTGCCGACGTCGAGTTGCTTGAGCCCTACCCGGCCGGCAATCGGCGCGCGGATACGGGTGAAGTCCAGATTGAGCTTCGCTTCGGCCACCGCTGCCTGATTGGTCTTGATGGTGCCTTGGTACTGATTGACCAGCGACTCGGCGGTGTCCAGCGTCTGCTTGGCGATGCTGTCCTCGGCGTAAAGGCCGCGATAGCGCTGAACGTCGAGCTGGGCATTTTTGAGCAGTGCCTGATTGGTTGCCAGCGTGCCTTCGGCCTGCTGCAGTGCGACCTGATAACTGCGCGGATCGATTTCCGCCAGCAGATCGCCCGCCTTCACCATCTGGCCTTCCTGGAAGTTGAGCTTGACCAGTTCGCCCGCAACCCGGCTGCGCACATTGATGGTATTGGTTGCAGTAACAGTGCCCAGCGCCTTGTAATAAATCGGGAAATCGCCCTGTGTCACCGGCGCGACGCGCACTGGAACGGCAGCAGCCGAGCCGCCAAACCCTGGCCTGACCATGCCACTCGATTTGCTGGTGTGCGTGGCTTTGCCAGCCGTGTCTGTGCCGGTCGTCGACGCAGAGCCGGGCCAGAACCACCAGCACAGGCCGACAATGAGCAACAGAACCAACAAACTGATCAACCAGCGACGGGATTTACGGGGGCCAGACGATTGCATGAATAAATCAACCATTACAGGTGAGGGCTACTTTGGAGGCTGAACAATAAGCACAGATGAGCTGCAAGCAAAGCGCCTTTACCAAGCGCTTACTTTCATTAAACGGTTGAAGCACAAATAAAAACGGCCTGAACGGGTTCAGGCCGTCGATGTGTTGCCGAACGTTACTTCAATACTGCCAGTGCAGCCTCGTAGTTCGGTTCTTCAGCGATTTCGGAAACCAGTTCACTGTGCAGCACGTTGTTGTTTTCATCCAGAACCACAACGGCGCGTGCAGTCAGGCCTTTCAGAGGACCGTCGGCAATGGCGACGCCGTAGTTTTCGCTGAAATCGGCGCTGCGGAAGGTGGACAGGTTCTTGACGTTTTCCAGACCTTCGGAGCCGCAGAAGCGAGCCTGGGCAAAAGGCAGGTCAGCAGAAATGCACAGTACGACGGCGTTGGCCACATCGTTCGCCTGAGCGTTGAACTTGCGTACCGACGTCGCGCAGGTCGTGGTGTCGACGCTTGGGAAGATGTTCAGCACTTTGCGCTTGCCGGCGAACTCCTGCAGAGTCACCTCAGCCAGACCGGCACCCACCAGTGTGAAAGCAGGTGCAGCGCTGCCGTTCTTTGGCAGTTCGCCATTGACTTGAACAGGGCCGCCTTTGAGAGTCACTTGAGCCATGAAACGATGTCCTTTTTCAGTGGGTTTAGATAAGAACCAGAAGTTAAACACGAAAGTGCAGTATGGCCTATATCGGATAATTCCGAATTCGCTCAGGAATTGAGCCGGTCCCTGATCTCGGGTCGGGCACACAATTCAGCCAGCCAGTCGACAAACACCCTCACCCGCCGCGACAGCTGTCGATGGGGCGGATACAACGCCATCAACGGTAACGCAGGCGGTCGATATTCACGCAGCACCTCCACCAGCGTACCGCTACGCAACTTGTCGGCAATATGGTAGCGCGGTGCCTGAATAAGTCCGAATCCAGCCTCGCACGCGGCGACATAGCCCTCGGCGCTATTGACGGCAATTGAACGAGGCAGACGGGGCTCATGCAGTTGCCCGCGCACCATGAACTGTAACCCGTAACGTTTGTTGGTCCCGGTCGAGAAATATTCGATCACCTGATGCTGCGCCAACTCATCAAGGTCCAACGGCGAGCCATGCTGATCCAGATACGCCCGACTGGCACAGGTCATCTGCGTCAGGTTTTCCAGCGGCCTGGCGACCAGCGCCTCGTCATGGGAGCTTCCGGCGCGCAGCACGCAATCGACGCCTTCGCGTATCAAATCGACCTGCCGGTCACTCATGCCGATCTCCAGCTCGATCTGCGGATAACGTCGAGTGAACTCGGGCAGCGAAGGCATCACGATCATGCACCCCAGACTCATGGGCAGATCAACCCGCAGCAGGCCCTTGGGCCCGGCGTTTAGGGACGAGAACGCTGACTCGGCATCTTCCAGATCAGCGAGCAGACTCAGGCAGCGCTGGTAGTAAGCGTTGCCATCAGGCGTGGCACTGACCTGGCGCGTGGTGCGTTGCAGGAGCTGGACGCCCAGATGCGCTTCCAGCTGCTTGATCAGGATCGTCACCGACGCACGGGGCATCTGCAGGCTCTCGGCGGCTCTGGCAAAACCGCCAAGCTCGACGATGCGGGTGAAAACGCGCATGGCGTTGAATCGATCCATGATTACCGGTATTCCGCTTTTCTGGGTCAGCCAATAAGAAGAAACCTTTTAGCGGGTTCTTGCCTGTTCTGTCGAGCGCGACATCTTTTCAGCCTTCCGTGACAGCGCCGCTATCAAAAGTCGCGCTTGTAAAAAATGTCCAGCGAGCTGGCGATCCCACTGGCCGCTTCCAGATAGACCCGCTTGCTGAGGAGGTAGCGCAACGCGATGGTATTGGCAGGCTCGAACACGCCAACCCCGTAGCGCAGGCTCAGTTTGTCGGTGATCTTGCCGCTGGCCACCACGTTGGTCTTGTCGCCCGTGCCGGAAGTGTCCAGTTCGAAGTCCTTGATGCCCAGATTATCGGCCAGTTTGCCAGTTGTGGAAGCGCTGCCTGCAACGCCCAGTGCCAGCGCGGCTTGCGCAACCATGTTGTTGTCCTCACCGGAATTGCCCAGCGGACGGCCCATCACCAGATAGGACAGCGCCTGCTCCTGACTCATAGCAGGCTCCGAGAACACTTCGGTGGTTGGCTGCTCGGCGCTACCGGTCAGGCGAATACCGGCGATCACATCGTCTGTCTGACGAATCGCTTCGATATCCAGATAAGGCTGATCCACAGGCCCTGCAAACAGCAGCCGCGCCTTGCGAATGGTCAGGCGCTGCCCGTACGCCCGATAACGCCCGTTGTTGAGATTGAGTTCGCCACGGGTATCGAGGTTGTCACCTATGTGGACACGCCCGACCAGATCGGCAGTTAGGCCGAAGCCGTTGAAGCTGAGCTTGTCCTGGCCGACTTCCACGTCGATGTCCATGGCAACCGCAAGCGGCGGCGCGCCCTCCTCGGTCTGTTGGCCGACAATCACAGTGTCGCCGGACAGCTTGACGGTTGAAGGTGGCAGCTCGCGAACAGTGATAGTGCCTTTGGGGATCAGGACCTTGCCGGAGACCGCCAGCCGCTCGCCCTGCATCGAAACTTTCAGGTCAGGCGCCGCTTCGACTTCGGCGTAAGGCTCAACCTGAATAGGCAGCCGCGAACCTTTCAGGCTCAGGTCAACCACCAATGCCTGTCCCCAGGCCACTTGTCCGGTCAGAGAGCCCTGCCCCGTTGCGCCGCTTTTCCAGCCGCCGCTCACCTGAACGCTCTCCCCCGCGATCAGCGCCTGGACATTCAGATCACGCAATTCCATCGGCAACTCTGGACCCGACACTTCGCCGCCCTGCAGCGTCACGCTGCCATTGACCAGCGGCGCCAACAGCCCGCCCGACAGACGACCGCTGCCGTTCAGGCGACCGTTGAGTTTCTCGACCATGGGTGCAAACGGACGCGCGACCGACAGGTCCAGACCCGACAAGCTGAAATCGCCAGACAGCGCTTTGTTGCTGGACAGCGGATCGATCTGCGCTGTCAGCAGCAGACGTCCCAGCTTCGCGCCATCGAAATCGAGGCGCGAATCAATACGCTTGGGGGTCAACGTGCTGGTCAGCCTGAGCGTCTGATAGGGGAAGTCGAGCCATTGGTCCTTATCACGCACCCGCAAGGTGCCGCCACCGGCATCGACCGTGATCTGGCCATTGGGGCCAGCTGCTGGCACATCCAGTTGAACGTCGGCGTTGAGCGATCCTTTCCAGGCAAAGTCCTTCGGCATCCACTGGGCCAAGCTGTCGAGCGGGAAGTTCTTGAGGTGATAGCGCAAGCGAGGCTCGGGCATCAGTCGCTGATCCTCACCGCAGAGGCTGGCGTTACCGGACAACCAGCAATGCGCACCAAAATTGAGTTTGCCATCAGCCAGTCGTTCGATCTTTGCAGGCTGTTGCAGACGCCAGGCCTGCCCGCCGCTCTGGACGTTGCCACTGGCCAGACGGCCACGCCAGTTGCCGTTATCCAGCGTGCCATCCAGCGCGAGCGCCAGCTTGAGCAACGGCCCTTGCAAATCAAGCTTCAACTGCTGCGCCGTGAGGGTGCCCTGGCCGTCCAGCGTCAACGTCCCCAGCGCCGTATCGCCCGCCTGAATACCCGAGCCCTTGACGTTGATCGTCGCGCGTTGCGCCGGGTCGAGTTTAGCGCTGGCAACCAGACTTTGCAGACGGTTGTCCTGAAACGCGAGCTGGCTGCCTTGCAGATTGAGCTGGCCCTGCGGCGCCTTCAAGGTGCCCGCCAGATCCAGGCGACCTTTCGCCTGGCCCTGCAGGCGTGGCCACAGCTGGCCCAGTCGCGGCAGATTCAGATCCAGTTGGCCCTGCAGGCGCTGATCAAGACTGCCGCGCCCCTCGATCCGATTGTCACCTAGGCGCATGCTCAGACCGGCCAGATTCCATTGCTGACCCCGACCGTCGGCCTTGGCCTGCAACACCGCGGGTTGCCCGCGCAGGCGACCTTTCAGATCCAGATCGGCGGTCAGCTCCAGTTGCTCGTTTTTGAAGTGCCCCTTGCTGCGCAACGGACCGGCCAGCGTGCCGGGCAGTTCAGCCACCCAGAACGAGGGATCCAGCGCGCTCAGGTCGAGTGCCGTGTCCCAGCCCATGCCATCGGCGAATTGCAGGTTCAGATGACCGCTGGCCTTGCCCTGCCCGGCTACCATTTCCAGTTGCGGCAGATAGATCCGCTGCAGGTCGCCACTGAACGGGCTGACGACGGTAAACGCGCCGGCCGGCCCCTTGAGACCGGCATTGAAATTCCCCAGGTACTTGCCGTCGGTGTAGGACACATCACCCTTGAATGCATGCAGCGCCACTTGAGGCTCCGCTTCAAGCGGGTAAAGCCGCTGCCACGGGAAATCGAGCCAGTCGACGGAAGCGTCTGCGCTGAAACCGGTTTCCCAGTTCAGCTTGCCATTGAGCAACAGGCGCTGTTGCTCGCTGGCGGCGAGATTCAGCGCGTCAATGGTGGCGCCCTTGGCATCTGCCAGCCCTTGCAGCACAAGAGTCATGGGGCTTTTTTCAGCAGGCAGGCTGGCCGTTCCGTTGATCTGATAACCACTGTCCAGATTACCTTCGGCGGTCAGTAGCAATTGATCGAGCTGTATCGTTTCCGGCAATCCGGCGCTGGGCCTGAAACGATCCGAGGTCAGTTTCAGGCGAGCAGGCAAATGTTCGGCGAGCGGTTGCAACTCTCCACTCAGACCCCCCGTCAGGTACCCGCTGCTGTCGGCTTTGAGGTGCAGGGTCTTGAGCAGATCGCCCTGAATATCCACGGCCAGCGTCCAGGGTTTGCCGTCCTGCGGCGGCAATTGCAATTGCCCGTCAAGGGTCAGCGGCCAGTCGCCAGCAGGGTCGAGCAGGCCGTTGAGATCCAGCACCAGTTCGTCACGTTGCAGATGCGCACTGTCGATCTGCAACCCCTGAGCCGTCCAGTGCGCAGCAAGCCTGAGGTCGCGCAATTGTTCGATGCCGTCGAGTTGCAGACTGCCAAGCTGGACATCCTTGAGCTGAATAGCCAGCGGTAACGTGAGATTGGGTAACGTGATGGGGCCTTCTTTGGCTGGCTCGGTGCCGGGGGCAAAGTGCAGCATGACTTTCTCGGCGTTCAGTCGATCAATGCAGAGCGTCATCTTGAGCAGGCAACCCGGCGTCCAGTCGAATGACGGCGCCTGGACCTCGACGCGGTCCTCACCTTGCAGCCAGAGCAACCGGTCGGCGCTCCACTGCCCGCCCAGCCGGCCTTGAAAGTTCTCCAGTTGCAGGCCTGGCACGCGGGCCAGTGCCCACTGGCTGCCGCTTTGGGTGCCGAGTACCAGCCAGATGCTTGCCACCAGAATCAGCAACACCGCCAGCAGGCTCAGGCCGGCGATTTTCAGGCCGCGCTTGATGTTCATCCTCGTCAAAGCTCCGGCCCCATGGAAAAGTGCAGACGAACGCCGCCATCATCGTCCAGTGGATGCGCCAGATCGAGACGCAGCGGTCCGACCGGAGAAACCCAGCGCACACCAAAGCCGACGCCGGTTTTCAGGCTCGGCAGATCCAGGTTGTTGAACGAGTTGCCCTGATCGACAAAGGTCGCCAGTCGCCATTTTTCGGCAATGGAATACTGATACTCGACGCTGCCTGCGACCATGTAGCGCCCACCGATCCGGTCGCCATCGGAATTGGTCGGTGACAGGGTCTGATAGTCATAACCACGCACGCTCTGATCGCCACCCGCGAAAAAGCGCAGTGACGGGGGTATCGAGGTGTAGCCATCGGTGAAGTTGCCGCCGAACTGCACGCGCCCGAGGAAGCGGTGATTTTGTGCGACGGTGGTCAGGCCTTTGAGCAGCACGTTGCCGCGAACCAGGTTGGCGTCGGACCCCAACCCCTCCTTGGCCACTTGCGCATCGAATTGCAGCCGGTAGCCTTTGTGCGGGTCGATGCGGTCGTCGCTGCGCAGATAGGAATAGCTGATGCCCGGCATCAGCAAGGTGCTCAGACCGGAATCATCGCCGAGCCGGTATTCCTCGCGTTGCCATTTAAGCGAAATCACCCGCTCCCAGCCACTGGGCAATTTGCTATGCCATTCGGGGCCGACGGTCAGCAGCTTGCTGAGGCTGTCGGTACCTGCGATCTCTTCGTATTGATAGCCGCCCGCGAAACGCAGCTTGTCGGTCAACGGCGGATCGAGCGGCACGTCGTACCAAAGGCCTACGTTCTGCCGAGGGGCCGAGAGTTCAGACTCGAACCCATAGCTGTGACCCTGGGCGTTGGCCCAGTGCCGGGTCCAGTTGGCCTTGCCTCTGACCCCGACGTCGGTGGAGAAACCCAGACCCAGCCCCATGGTGCGTGGCTTGCGGGTTTCAAGCTGAACCGTGACCGGGATAACCTGACCGACCGCTGCGGTCGGTGCTGCGTCCACGCGCACGCCCTCGAAATAGCCGCTTGCCTGCATCGCCTGATTCAGCTCCGCAATCAACTGCGAATCGTAAGGCGTGTTTTCCTTGAACGGCACCATTCGCTTGAGCAGATCTTCGTCGAAGGGCGAATCACCACTGAACATCACCTTGCCCAGCGAATAGCGGGGTCCGCTGTCATACACCAGTTCGATGTCCGCTACTCCAGCACGCGGATCAATGGCAAGACGCTGACTCGTGAAACGACCGCTGAAGAAGCCGTAGCGCGACGCCTGATTCTGTATCAGCCGTTTGGCGTCTTCATAATGACCATGGTTCAGAACGGCACCGGCCTTGAGCGCATCGCTCCGCGGCACCTTGAACGCTTTCAGGGACGCGGCCGGACCCTCGACCCGGACGACCACGTTGCGCAAGCGGATAGGCTCACCCGGCAAGACTTTGATGACCAGGCGAGGGTTTTCACCGTCCTGAATTTCGCTGTCGATCTGCGCCTGGTAGTAACCAAGCGCCTGAGCTGCCTTTTCCGCCTGCTGTTCCGCACCCAGACTGAAGTTGCGCAGCGCCTGGGCATTACGCTCGCCAAGCTCACCGACATAACCTTCGATGTTGGCTTTGAGGTCCGGGTTGGCGGGCGTGATCTGCACATCAAGGCGTGCGTCGGCCAGCGCCGCAGCACTCAAAGACATTAGAAGCACACCGCCACTGCATATTCTGAAAAGCTTCATGGGCAAGGATGCTAGCACGACTTGAAAGCTACGCTGAAAGCCCCAAAACAACGGTGTTTCAAACCGTTACGTCATGGATCGGCAATGGAGCCTTAGGGTTGGGGTGAAAAAAGACATGCTCCCGGACCGGTCCTACTGCGATCTCGCCGACTTCCTGATAGCCCTGTCGCTTATAGAATTCAAGGTAGCGCGGGTTTCCGGTGTCCAGCACGATGCCTTCTGAATTTTCATCTTCCGAGCACCAGTCGTGTAGCGCCTGCAGCAGTTGCTCGCTCAGTTCCTGTCCGGTTTTTTGCCCCTGAAACTCAGGCTCCAGCCCGATCAACGGCAGCACATGTACGGTCTCCGATGGGACACAGGCCAGCACTGCATTGTAATAAGCCAGATAGCGTTGTGTGCAGCTCAGGCCAGTCCCTACTACCATGCGCAATCGCCATGCCCAGCTTTCAGTGATGCCCAAACGACGCTGCGGCGGCGCAATCAGCGCCACGCCCACCAGACGATCATCAATGAACAGCCCCATCCCGGGCTGGTTCTGCAGGAAGTGCTGCTTGACCAGCTGGCGGATGGTTTCGCGAATACGGTTCTCGAAGCCCGAGCGCTGCGAGTTGAAGACATAAGCGAAGGTCGGATCGTTACGGTACGCACGGAACAGCAAGGCACGGGTTTCACGGGCATAACCACTGTCGAGCTGGCGAATTTCGCCCCGGATGGCAGCAGGTTGGGACATGTACGGACCTCATAATGACGGGACTGCTATTGCGCAGCACTTGGGCAAGCATCGTTTCGAGTGATGGCACCTTGCGACAGTTCAAACAAATTGTCCGACAGGCTCGATATAGCTCGGCAGCCCGCTCTACTGGCCCTGAGCCGACAGGTCAGCTAGCATCGCGGTTTGTTTTTCTTCAGGACTGCCGTTTTATGAAAATCGTCTCGTTCAACATCAATGGGCTTCGCGCTCGACCGCATCAGCTGGCAGCGCTGATCGAGAAGCATAAGCCTGATGTGATCGGTCTTCAGGAAACCAAGGTCTCGGATGAGCAGTTTCCGCAGGCGGAGATCGAAGCCTTGGGTTACCACGTCCATTTTCACGGACAGAAAGGTCATTACGGCGTTGCTCTATTGTCGCGCCAGGCACCGCTGGCACTGCACAAGGGCTTTGACAGCGACGACGAAGAGTCACAGAAGCGCTTCATCTGGGGCACTTATGCCAATGCCGACGGCCAGGCCATTACCATCATGAACGGGTATTTTCCGCAGGGAGAAAGCCGCGACCACCCCACCAAGTTTCCCGCAAAACAGCGTTTCTACAACGATCTGCAAACGCTGCTGGAAACCCGTTTCAGCAATGAGCAGCCGCTGATCGTGATGGGCGACGTGAATATTTCGCCAGAGGACTGCGACATCGGTATTGGTCCGGACAACGCCAAGCGCTGGTTGAAAACCGGTAAATGCAGTTTCCTGCCCGAAGAGCGCGAGTGGATGGAACGCTTGAAAAACTGGGGTCTGGTGGACAGTTTCCGGCACCTGCACCCGGAAGTCGTCGATCGGTTCAGCTGGTTCGACTACCGCAGCCGAGGTTTTGAAGACGAACCCAAGCGCGGCCTCAGGATCGACCTGATCATGACCTCCAGCGGCCTGCAGCCTCGCATCAAGGCTGCCGGGGTGGATTACGATCTGCGCGGCATGGAAAAGCCATCGGACCACGCGCCGATCTGGCTCGAACTCAACTGACAGCCGAGCACAAGCGCCTGCCCGACATTCCGGGCAGGTAGCGCCTCATCCGACATGAAAACTGTCATTTTGCAGTAACGTCCCTGTCTTATTCTCTCGGCACTTCCGTTCATTCAAGGTGCCGCCGATGTTGCGCGCTCTGCTTGCGGCGCTGCTCCTTGCAAGCGCCACTCTTCCCAGCGTCGCGGCTCCCCTGCTGCCGATGCCGACTGACGATTCGCCCGCGCTGCGCATTCAAGGTTCCAATACCATCAACGCCCAGCTCGGGCCAGCGCTGGTCGAAGGTCTGATGCGGCAACAGGGTCTGCAAGCCGTGCAGACCTTGCCGGGCGACGCCGCCAATGAACAGCGTATTGTAGGCACGATGCCCGGCAGGGATAAGCCCGTTCGGGTAGAAGTCGCCGCCCATGGTTCAGGCACCGGATTCGAGGCGCTGAATGCAGGGATGGCCGACATGGCCTCCTCCTCACGCCCGATCAAGCCCCAGGAGGCTGCGGACCTCGCAAGACTGGGTGACCTTCAAAGCACTGCCGGAGAACAAGTCATTGCCATCGATGGTGTGGCTGTGATTCTGCATCCAGCCAATTCATTGCGCGTGCTGGATACCCGGCAGCTGGCGCGGATCTTTTCAGGCGAGGTCCGGGACTGGAGCGAGGTCGGCGGCACAACCGGCCCGATCCGGCTTTACGCACGCGACGAGAAATCCGGGACCTGGGAAACCTTCAAGGAACTGGTGCTGGCCAAGCAGGGCAAGAGCCTGTCCAAAGCCGCGCTACGGTTCGAGTCCAGCGAGCAATTGTCCGATGAGGTCAGCAAAGACCGTAACGGTATCGGGTTCATCGGCCTGCCCTACGTTCGTCGCGCACGTGCCATCGCGATCGCCGATGGTGATTCAAAGCCCATGCTGCCGACGGTCAACCTGATCGCCACCGAGGATTATCCGCTGTCGAGGCGCCTGTTCTTCTATGTGCCGCCACTGAAACAACAGCCTTGGGCTGAGGCGCTGGTGCAGTTCGCTCAAAGCGCAGAGGGTCAGGCCATCGTAGCGCAGAACGGGTTCGTCGCGCAGACCGTGCAGGCGGTCAAGGTCTCGACAACCAGCCAGATGCCGGTCGATTACCAGTCCCTGACCCGCAAGGCCGAGCGTCTTTCGGTCAACTTCCGCTTCGCCCAGGGCAGCGCGCGGCTGGACAACAAGGCCCAGCTGGATCTGAAGCGCGTGGTGGAATACCTGAAGGCCAACGGGAAGCTTGACCAGCATGTCACGCTGGTCGGCTTCGGCGACGCCAAGAGCGACCCGGAGCGCGCGGTACTGCTTTCAAGACTCAGAGCCATGGCCGTGCGCCGTGAACTGCAGAAAAGCGGTGTGACCTTTCGTGAAATTCTGGGGCTTGGCGATGAGATGCCCGTAGCGGCCAATGATCTGGACGATGGAAGGATCAAGAACCGGCGGGTTGAGGTGTGGGTGGAGTAGCTGAGGTTCGCGGCATTTCAACGGACCGAGGGAGGCGGCTTGCCGGCGATGAACGATGGCGCGATTTTCCTGACATACCGCGTCGACTGCATCGCCGGCAAGCCACCTCCCACAGCCCCGTATCTGCTGCGCGACAGCGCCAGGTCGAAGGCTTGGTGGCGCCTCCAACGAAGCTTATCTGCCGCGGGCAGCAGCCTGTCAGAGGGTTCAGGAACGACCGCGCAACACATCCGCAGGCACGTACTTGCCCAGCTCAAACTTGCCGATTGCCGCCCGATGAACCTCGTCAGGACCATCGGCCAGGCGCAGGGTACGTTGCATGGCATACATGTAGGCCAGCGGGAAATCATTGGAAACCCCCGCCCCGCCATGCATCTGGATGGCCCGATCAATCACCTTCAGCGCAACGTTGGGCGCCACAACCTTGATCTGCGCGATCTCGCTTTTCGCCACCTTGTTGCCCACGGTATCCATCATGTACGCCGCCTTGAGTGTCAGCAGGCGAGCCATGTCGATTTCCATGCGTGAATCGGCAATCTTGTCGATATTGCCGCCGAGCCTCGCCAAAGGCTTGCCGAACGCGACGCGATCGATGGAGCGCTTGCACATCAATTCAAGTGCCCGTTCGGCCATACCGATCGAGCGCATGCAATGGTGGATACGACCCGGCCCGAGACGCCCCTGAGCGATTTCGAAGCCGCGTCCTTCGCCCAGCAGAACATGCTCATAAGGCACGCGCACGTTTTCGAACAGCACCTCTGCGTGACCGTGGGGCGCATCGTCGTAACCGAATACAGGCAGCGGCCGCACGATTTTCACGCCAGGCGTGTCAACCGGCACCAGAATCATGGAGTGCTGCTGATGGCGCGGACCGTCCGGGTTGCTCAAGCCCATGAAAATCAGGATTTTGCAGCGTGGATCACAGGCACCGGATGTCCACCATTTACGGCCGTTGATCACCCATTCATCGCCCTGTCGCTCGGCCCGCGCGGCCATGTTGGTGGCATCTGATGAGGCGACGTCCGGCTCGGTCATGGCAAAGGCCGAACGAATCTCGCCACGCAACAGAGGCTCGAGCCAGCGGACTTTCTGCTCTTCGCTGGCGTAACGGACCAGCACTTCCATATTGCCGGTGTCCGGTGCCGAGCAGTTGAAGGGTTCCGGCCCCAGCAGCGAACGGCCCATGATTTCCGCAAGCGGCGCGTACTCCAGATTGGTCAGCCCGGCACCCAGCTCGGACTCGGGCAGGAACAGGTTCCATAACCCTTCAGCCCTCGCCTGCGCCTTGAGCTGCTCCATAATCGCCGTCGGCTGCCAGCGGTCGCCCTGTGCAACCTGCCGCTCGAACACCGGCTCTGCCGGGTACACGTAGGCATCCATGAACGCGGTCACACGCTCACGCAGGGCCTGCACCTTGGGGGAATACGCAAAATCCATGAGCAGCTACCTTTTTTCAGGGCGTCTTTGTGATGTGAACGATCCTAGAGAACGCCCAGACATTTATCTAATCTATTCTCAGCGTGTATAAACATTCATAACCGATATATGATCAAGCCACGTTGCGGCACAAGCGACGACCCACAAAAACAGGACGAGGCGCTCCACCAATGAACCTGAGCAAGGTTGATCTCAATCTATTCATTGTCTTCGACGCCATTTATACCGAAGCCAATCTGACCCGGGCCGGACAGATCGTCGGCATCACCCAGCCCGCTGTCTCCAACGCGCTGGCACGCTTGCGCGAAACCTTCAACGATGCGCTGTTCGTGCGCACCGCCCAGGGCATGGTCCCAACCCCCATGGCGCAGAACATCATCGGTCCGGTGCGCAATGCCCTGTCTCTGCTGAGAGTGTCCGTGCAGGAAAGCCGGATATTCAACCCGCAGCAGGCCAGCAAAAACTATCGCATCAGTATGACCGACCTTACCGAAGCGGTGATTCTGCCGCTGCTGTTTCAACGTCTGCGGCGTCTGGCGCCAGCAGTGACCATCGAGAGCTTTCTGTCCAAGCGACGCGAGACGACCAAGGAACTGGCCGCCGGGCGTCTGGATTTCGCAGTCGATGCGCCGCTCAACACCGATCCGCAGGTACGTCACGTCAAGCTGATGGAAGACAGGTATGTCTGCGCCATGCGAAAAGGCCACCCTCTGGCCGGCAAGCCGGCGTTCGGACTGGATGACTACCTGGCCCAGGCACACATTCACATTTCGAGTCGGCGCAGTGGATTGGGGCATGTGGACCTGGCGCTGGGCAAGATGGGCATCCAGCGCAAGATCGCCCTGCGCTCCCAGCACTATCTGATGGCGACGCAGGTCTTGCAGCAGACGGACATGGTCATGACCGTGCCGGAACGCTTCGCCCGGCGCAATGACCTGCACTTCGTGTACCTGCCGGTGAATGACGTGCCCTCAGTCGAAACGCACCTCTATTGGCATGAAAGCACGGATCAGGACCCGGCCAATCGCTGGATGCGCGAGCAGATCATCGAGCTGTGTCAGCGGGTTACCGCGCAAGAACAGAACCTCGAGAAAGCTTCAGCTTTAACTCTTAACTGACTTATTAATATAGATAAAAATCATTATTCTAAAGTTGATTCGAGCTTGAAACAGACTGTTTTGTATTGGTAACTCATCAACGTGCCTGCTTGACGTAAACGTCAAGCAGGCCGTAGGTTAAGCCCTACGTCTATCGTTGAGCCGACCATGAGCAGCCAGGCCTACAGCATTTCAGAACTCGCTCGCGAGCTGGACATCACCACCCGCGCCATTCGTTTCTATGAAGAACAAGGCATGCTCTGCCCCGAGCGACGCGGCATGGAACGCATCTATTCGGCGCGGGACAAGGTCACGCTGAAACTGATTCTGCGCGGCAAGCGCATCGGCTTTTCGCTGGCCGAGTGCAAGGAACTGATCTCGCTCTACGACCCCAGCGGCGATAACCAGAAGCAACTGCACACCATGCTCGGCAAGATCGCCGAACGTCGTGATCAGCTCGAACAGCAGTTACTGGACATCCAGCAGATGCAGCTTGAACTCGATACGGCGGAAGAACGCTGCCGTGCGGCACTGGATCGAACCGCCACTCCAACCTTATGACTTCAGGTAGCCTCGCCATGCCTTTGCCCACGTCCCTGCCCCAGCACGTAAGCCTTGTAGAAGTGGGCCCGCGCGATGGCCTGCAGAACGAGTCACGCCCCATCAGCATCGAGGACAAGGTCCGCCTGGTGGATGACCTGACCGCCGCAGGGCTCGGCCACATTGAGGTCGGCAGCTTTGTCTCGCCCAAGTGGGTGCCGCAAATGGCCGGGTCCGCGCAAGTCTTTGAACAAATTCAGCGCCGCGAGGGCGTTATCTATTCGGCGCTGGCACCCAACTTCAGAGGCTTCGAAGACGCCCTGGCGGCTGGCGTGCGGGAAGTGGCGGTGTTCGCCGCTGCATCCGAAGCGTTCTCGCAGCGCAACCTCAACTGCTCGATCAGCGAGAGCCTGGAGCGTTTCGCGCCCATCATGGAGGCGGCGCGTCTGCACGGGCTGCGCGTCCGGGGTTACGTATCCTGCGTGCTGGGCTGCCCTTATGAAGGTCGGATCGCCCCCGAGCAAGTGGCTGCCGTCGCCAATGAACTGCACGCCATGGGCTGCTACGAGATCTCGCTAGGCGACACCATCGGCACCGGCACGCCCGGCGCGACACACGCCCTGTTCAACACCGTGGCCGGCCAGATCCCACGCGGCAAGCTGGCGGGACACTTTCACGACACCTACGGTCAGGCGCTGGTGAATATCTACGCCAGCCTTGAGGAAGGGATTCACGTGTTCGACAGTTCTGTGGCAGGCCTCGGTGGCTGCCCGTATGCCAAGGGCGCCAGCGGCAACGTCGCGACCGAAGACGTGCTGTACATGCTTGAAGGCATGGGCATCGAAACCGGAGTCGACCTGGACCAGGTGATCCAGGCCGGCCAGCGCATCTGCGACGTGCTTGAGCGCGGCAACGGTTCGCGCGTAGCCAGGGCGCGCCTGTCTGCATGAGCGTGTCACCGGTCGGTAACCAAGTGCGACAACTTGTCACAGAGTGTTACCCTCCGTCGCGTCCTGTCGAGGCAAACGGGTAACACGGAAACAATCGACAACCCATTTAAAGGTCACGTGATGCAGCGAGACACCCAAAGCCCCGTATTTAAAGGGCTTTGTAAAACTGGCACGGGTCCTGCTATATCTCTGGTACAACAAAAATAAAAAAACACGCAGCAACCCAATAAAAACAATACGTACCGGCTCTGACACAACAAGAACAACACGGACAGAGGCGTAGCTAACAGATTTTTTTGGAGTGGATAGCTTTTCAGAACTGCTTGCCTGCAAGCCGTTCGCAACCAGACAGAGAACAATAAAACTGCCTCAAGGCGGCTACCAGACTGGTTGGATCGATACGATGAAAGTGTCATCAGCGCTCAAAAAAATACGTTTGCTTTTGGTCCTGCTTAGGGATCGCTCAAAAAAGATGTGAAGGGCAAGGCTGCCAAAAACAACAACAGGCCTCCCGAAAACAAAAAAAGAGCATAAAGAAGAAACCTTGAAGGGGAGCCCAGGCTCCCCTTCGTGCTTTCCGACATTCGACATTCCCCTCACCCCCGCTGACTACCTGTTGCGATCAACGCCGACATTGACAGTCCCCCGACGCAGGTTTACGTTAACGTAAAGGTCATAGCCTATCCGCCAAGAATAAAACAGGAACGCTACCCATGAGTTACCCCAGCCTGAACTTCGCCCTGGGCGAAACCATCGACATGCTGCGCGACCAGTTGCGGTCCTTCGTCAGCGCAGAACTTTCCCCACGCGCAGCGCAGATCGACAAAGACAACCTGTTCCCGGCTGATATGTGGCGAAAGTTCGGCGACATGGGTCTGCTGGGTATCACGGTCAGTGAAGAATACGGCGGCGCCGGTCTCGGCTATCTGGCTCATGTCGTGGCGATGGAAGAAATCAGTCGCGGCTCGGCCTCGGTAGCGCTTTCCTATGGTGCGCACTCGAACCTGTGTGTGAACCAGATCAATCGCAACGGCAACCCCGAGCAGAAAGCTCGTTATCTGCCGAAGCTGATCAGCGGCGAGCACGTCGGTGCGCTGGCCATGAGCGAGCCCAATGCCGGTTCGGACGTGGTGTCGATGAAGCTGCGCGCCGACAAACGCGGCGATCGCTATGTGCTCAATGGCAGCAAGACCTGGATCACCAACGGCCCGGACGCCAACACTTACGTGATCTACGCCAAGACCGACCTGGAAAAGGCGGCCCACGGCATCAGCGCGTTCATCGTCGAGCGCGACTGGAAAGGCTTCTCCCGCAGCAACAAGTTCGACAAGCTCGGCATGCGTGGTTCCAACACCTGCGAGCTGTTCTTCGATGACGTCGAGGTGCCTGAAGAAAACCTGCTCGGCACACTCGACGGCGGCGTCCGGGTGCTGATGAGCGGCCTGGATTACGAGCGCGTCGTGCTCTCTGGCGGCCCGACGGGAATCATGCAGGCCTGCATGGACGTGGTGGTGCCTTACATCCATGACCGCAAGCAGTTTGGCCAGAGCATCGGCGAGTTCCAGCTGATCCAGGGCAAGGTCGCCGACATGTACACCCAGCTCAACGCCAGCCGTGCCTACCTGTACGCCGTGGCGCAGGCCTGTGATCGTGGCGAAACCACCCG
This sequence comes from Pseudomonas viridiflava, assembly GCF_001642795.1. GTDB lineage: Bacteria > Pseudomonadota > Gammaproteobacteria > Pseudomonadales > Pseudomonadaceae > Aquipseudomonas > Aquipseudomonas viridiflava. The sequence goes on from NZ_LKEH01000017.1 coordinate 68,352, forward strand.
CAAGGACGCCGCAGGCGTGATCCTGTACAGCGCCGAACGCGCCACCCAGATGGCACTCGACACCATTCAGATCCTCGGCGGAAACGGCTATATCAACGAGTTTCCCGCAGGCCGTCTGCTGCGCGACGCCAAACTCTATGAAATCGGCGCGGGCACCAGCGAAATTCGCCGCATGTTGATCGGCCGCGAACTGTTCAACGAAACCCGTTGATTCCGGAGTCCTTATGGCCATTCTGCATACCCGCATCAATCTCCGGGACCCGCAATTCGCGCTCAATCGTGCAGCGCTGCTGGAACAGGTTCATGAACTGCGTGCCTTGCTGAGCAAGGTTCAGCAAGGCGGAGGCCCGAAAGCGCAAGAGCGCCACACGTCGCGCGGCAAGCTATTGCCCCGTGACCGCATCAATCAGTTGCTGGACCTTGGCTCGCCGTTTCTGGAAATCGGCCAGTTGGCCGCCTACGAGGTTTACGGCGAAGACGTCCCGGCAGCGGGCGTGATCGCCGGAATCGGCCGGGTCGAAGGTGTCGAGTGCATGATTGTCGCCAACGACGCCACCGTCAAAGGCGGCTCATATTATCCACTGACGGTCAAAAAGCACCTGCGCGCCCAGGCCATCGCCCAGCAGAACCGTCTGCCCTGCATCTATCTGGTGGACTCCGGCGGGGCCAATCTGCCGCGTCAGGACGAAGTGTTTCCGGACCGTGAACACTTTGGCCGCATCTTCTTCAATCAGGCCAACATGAGCGCTCAGGGCATTGCCCAGATCGCCGTGGTGATGGGTTCCTGCACTGCTGGCGGCGCTTACGTGCCTGCGATGGCGGACGAGGCGATCATGGTCCGCGAGCAGGCAACGATCTTTCTCGCCGGTCCGCCGCTGGTGAAGGCCGCCACCGGCGAAGTGGTCAGCGCCGAGGACCTGGGCGGTGCCGACGTGCATTGCCGGACCTCGGGCGTCGCAGACCATTACGCTGACAGCGATGAACACGCATTGGCACTGGCGCGGCGCTGCATCGCGAACCTGAACTGGCGCAAGCAGGGTCAGCTTAATGTACAGACGCCCATTGACCCGCTGTACGCCAGCGACGAGCTGTACGGCATCATCCCGACCGACACCAAGCAACCGTTCGACGTGCGTGAAGTCATCGCCCGGCTGGTGGATGGGTCGGTGTTCGATGAGTTCAAGGCGCTGTTCGGCATCACACTGGTGTGCGGCTTCGCCCATTTGAAAGGCTATCCGGTCGCCATCCTGGCCAACAACGGCATTTTGTTCGCCGAGGCCGCGCAGAAAGGCGCGCATTTCATCGAACTGGCCTGCCAGCGCGGCATTCCCCTGCTCTTCCTGCAGAACATCACCGGCTTCATGGTCGGTCAGAAATACGAAGCAGGCGGCATCGCCAAGCATGGCGCCAAGCTGGTGACGGCCGTTGCTTGTGCGCGGGTGCCGAAATTCACCGTGATCATTGGCGGCAGTTTCGGTGCGGGCAATTACGGCATGTGTGGCCGCGCCTACGATCCGCGTTTTCTGTGGATGTGGCCCAACGCCAGAATCGGCGTGATGGGCGGCGAGCAGGCTGCTGGCGTGCTGGTGCAGGTCAAGTGCGAACAGGCCGAACGCAGCGGCCAGGCCTTCAGTGCACAGCAGCAGGCCGAGCTGAAACAGCCGATCCTCGATCAATACGAGCACCAGGGCCACCCGTACTATTCCAGCGCCCGCCTGTGGGACGACGGCGTGATTGACCCGGCGCAGACCCGGGACATTCTTGCGCTTGCCCTCTCCGCTTCGCTCAACGCCCCTATCGAACCCACCACGTTCGGCCTGTTCCGAATGTAAGCCGGGAAATGACCATGACTGCCTTCGCGACAATAGAACTGATCGACGACCCACGCGGCTTCGCCACGCTGTGGCTGAACCGGCCGGACAAGAACAACGCCTTCAACGCGCAAATGATCCGCGAACTGATCCTGGCGCTGGACGAGGTCCAGAGCCAACCGGCCTTGCGTTTTCTGCTGGTGCGCGGTCGCGGCAAGCATTTCAGCGCTGGTGCCGATCTGGCCTGGATGCAACAGGCCGCAGAACTGGACTACAACACCAACCTGGACGACGCCCGGGAACTGGCCGAGCTGATGTACAACCTCGCCAAGCTGAAGATTCCTACACTGGCCGTGGTGCAAGGTGCAGCGTTCGGCGGCGCACTGGGCCTGATCAGTTGCTGCGACATGGCGATCGCCGCCGACGATGCGCAGTTCTGCCTGTCCGAAGTGCGCATCGGCCTGGCGCCTGCGGTCATCAGCCCGTTCGTGGTTCAAGCCATCGGTGAACGCGCCGCACGGCGTTATGCGCTGACGGCGGAACGCTTCAGTGCCGAGCGCGCGCAACAGATCGGCTTGATCGCCGAACACTACCCGCTGGCGGCGCTGGACGAGCAGACCGCCCTTTGGGTCGATAACCTGCTGCTGAACAGCCCGCAAGCCATGCGCGCCAGCAAGGATCTACTTCGCGAGGTCGGCAGCGGCGAGTTGACCCCAGCCCTGCGTCGTTACTGCGAAAGCGCCATCGCGCGCATCCGCACCAGTGCCGAAGGACAGGAAGGTCTGCGCGCCTTCCTGAACAAGCGTTCGCCCGGCTGGCAGGCGCAAGCCGATGACAGCGCCTCGTATGAAAAGGACTCGCAGTCATGAGCCATGTTGAACTGAACACGCTGCTGGTCGCCAACCGGGGCGAAATTGCCTGCCGCATCATGCGCACGGCAAAAAAAATGGGCCTGACCACCGTTGCCGTACATAGCGCAACTGACCGGGACGCGCGTCACAGTCGCGAAGCCGACATCTGCGTCGATCTGGACGGCAGCAAGGCCTCGGAAAGCTACCTGATGATCGACAAGCTCATCGCCGCCGCCAAGGCCAGCGGAGCCCAGGCGATTCACCCCGGCTACGGTTTCCTCTCGGAGAACGCCGACTTTGCCCGTGCCATCGAAAGCGCCGGGCTGATCTTTCTCGGCCCGCCCGCCTCGGCCATCGACGCCATGGGCAGCAAGTCGGCGGCCAAGTCCCTGATGGAAGACGCTGGCGTGCCACTGGTGCCGGGCTATCACGGTGCTGCACAGGACATCGAGACCTTTCGCGCCGCGGCAGAGCGTATCGGTTACCCGGTCCTGCTCAAAGCCACAGCCGGGGGCGGCGGCAAGGGCATGAAGGTGGTCGAGCAGGATAGCGAGCTGGCCGAAGCCCTGGCCTCTGCCCAGCGTGAGGCTTTGTCCTCTTTTGGCGACTCGCGCATGCTGGTCGAAAAATATGTGCTTCAGCCACGGCATGTGGAGATTCAGGTGTTTGCCGATCAACACGGCCATTGCCTGTACCTGAACGAGCGCGACTGTTCGATTCAGCGTCGTCACCAGAAAGTCGTCGAGGAAGCGCCCGCCCCCGGCCTTTCGCCCGAGTTGCGGCGTGCCATGGGCGAGGCAGCGGTCAAGGCGGCGCAAGCCATCGGTTATGTGGGCGCGGGCACCGTGGAGTTTCTGCTGGATGCACGCGGCGAGTTCTTCTTCATGGAGATGAACACCCGCCTGCAGGTCGAACACCCGGTCACCGAATACATCACCGGCCTCGACCTGGTGGAATGGCAGATCCGCGTGGCACGCGGTGAGCCGCTGCCCATCAGCCAGGCGCAGGTCCCGCTGATCGGCCACGCTATCGAGGTACGGCTGTACGCCGAAGACCCGGCCAATGATTTTCTGCCCGCGACCGGAAAGCTCGAGCTGTATCGAGAATCGACACCCGGCTTCGGACGCCGCGTAGACAGTGGCGTCTGCGAAGGCGACAGCATCTCGCCGTTCTACGACCCAATGCTCGGCAAGCTGATTGCCTGGGGTGAAAACCGTGAGGAAGCGCGCCTGCGCCTGCTCGGCATGCTCGATGAGTTTGCAGTCGGCGGCGTGCGGACCAACCTGACGTTCCTGCGCCGGATCATCGCGCACCCGGCCTTCGCCGCTGCCGAGCTGGATACCGGGTTCATCCCACGCTATCAGGCTCAGTTGCTGCCCGAACAACGGCCATTGTCCGAGGAGTTCTGGCAGGCCGCTGCTGAAGCCTTCAGGCAGAGCGAACCCGAACGCATCCGCGAAGACGACCCCGCCTCGCCATGGAGCGCCAGGTCTGGTTTTCGCGCAGGTATGCCGGCTGAAATCGACGTGCATCTGGAGTGCAATGGCGACCGCAAAAGGGTTCGCCTGGGCAATGACAGCGAATCACGATATCGGTTGGGTTCAGAGACGCTGAGTGTCGAAACGGACGGTGTCAGGCTTCAGCATCTGGCCATTCGTCGAGGTGCCAGCCTGTACCTGAAATGGCACGGCGAGCCCTTCACGGTCACCCAGCCAGACCCGATCGCCCAGGCTGGACTGAGCGATAACCTGCACGGTGGCCTGACAGCTCCCATGAACGGCAGCATTGTTCGAGTGCTTGTGGAGTCCGGGCAGCCTGTCGAGGCCGGGGCGCTGCTGGTGGTGCTGGAGGCCATGAAGATGGAACACAGTATCCGCGCAGCAACCGCTGGCGTGGTCACGGCGCTGCACTGCCGCGAGGGCGACATGGTCAACGAAGGGGCTGTGCTGGTCACCCTCGACGAATCGCCATCCGTTCAGCAACTTGCCTGAAAACCAGGAAAGCCTCCTATGCACAGCAGCGCGCGGCCATGAATACTCATGGCCACACGCTGCTGATGACAGACCCGGAGAAAGGCTTATCGGCCCATCATGCTGACGGCTTGCTGGGTCGCATCTGTGGTTCGGGTCGCGAGCTTGCGTACTTCGTCAGCGACCACTGCAAACCCGCGACCTGCTTCACCGGCCCGCGCCGCTTCGATGGCAGCGTTCAACGCCAGCAGATTGGTCTGGCTCGCAATGCTCTGGATGGTGCTGACGATCTGGGAAAGCTGCGCCAGGTTTTCCTCCAGATTGCGCTGGTGCTGGGATTCCGCCTCACGAAGCGCCTCCTGCTCATGCAGAACATGCACATCAACCAAAGCACCCACCACGCGAAGGGGCGCGCCAGTCGCATCGCGTTTGGTCTGACCACGGGCCCTGAACCAGCGATACTCTCCGCTCTTCATCTTCAATCGGTACTCGATGTCGAACGGCGTCTTGCCGCTGCGATCGTTCAGGTGAGCACCAAAAGAATTGAGGCTGCGCTCCTTGTCCTCGGGATGCAGCCTGGACGCCCAGCTGTCCAGCACATCGGGAAACTCTTCAACGGTCTCGAAGCCCAGAAGCCTTCTGAACTGAGGTGACCACCAGAAGGGGTTTCGAGGATTGACCGGATCACCAGCGATAACCTCCATGTCCCACAGGCCATCAGAGAGCATTTCACGCGCCAGTTCGAAGCGGGTGATGATGACGTCATGAGCGCGGTCGCGTTCGAGCTCGTCCTGAATGTCTCTCAGTGAACCTGCCACACGCAGCGGGACGCCATGGGCGTCGCGCAGCGTTTCGCCTTGCGCATAAAACCAGCGGTAGGTGCCATTCTTCATGGCGAGGCGATTTTTGACCTTGTAGGGCGTACGCCCCGTCTTGTCGTTCAAATGCCGTGCGAACGCATCCAGCGTGGCTTGCTTGTCTTCCGGATGAAGTCGATCCGCCCAGCTCGCCAGCACATTGGGGAAGTCGCGTTCATCGTTGAATCCCAACAGGGTGCGCAACTGCTGAGACCACCAGAACCGATTCTTCGGATTCACAGGATCGCCCGCCACGACCTCCATGTCCCAAAGCCCCTCACTGGAAGCGAGATTCACCAGATCGAACCGGGTTTCATACGCAGCAGCGCTCGTCGCAGCCTCCCCCAGCATAAGCCGAGCCTGCTCGAGTTCAATCTCCAGCGAACGAATGCGATCCTGCGCCTGCAGGTTGGTTGTTTCGATGTGGTTCCAGGCTTCAGTCACGCTTACCGCTTCGGCGCAGCCTGCGACATTTGGCTTGCCGCCACTCACGATGGCCGAAACCAGCTGCTTGAGCGCAGCACGATCGCGGCGCCAGAAAGGGAAAAAGGACATTGATTACTCACTCTTCAGACGTTGACAGCCACCTCCTTTGGCCCAGTGCCACTAGATCGTCATGGAAAACGAAAACTGAAGGGATGAGCGTACAACTTCATACAAAATCTTGAGGGAGATGCACTCGCCAGAAACAAAAACGCCCTGAACAGGTCAGGGCGTTTTCCGGGAAAGGAACGGCTTAGTAGTAAGCGTTTTCTTTCTGGGTATGGTCGGTCACATCCCGCACACCCGACAGCTCTGGAATACGCTCCAGCAGGGTACGCTCGATGCCTTCCTTAAGGGTGACATCGGCCTGACCGCAGCCCTGGCAACCGCCGCCGAACTGCAGAACAGCGATGTTCTGGGTGTCTTCCTCGACCACGTCGATCAACGTGACCTGACCGCCGTGGCTGGCAAGCCCAGGGTTGATCTCGGTTTGCAGGTAGTAATTGATGCGCTCGTTGATCGGACTGTCGGCGTTAACCATCGGCACCTTGGCGTTAGGTGCCTTGATGGTCAGTTGGCCGCCCATACGGTCGGTGGCGTAATCGACGACAGCGTCGTCCAGAAAGGCTTCGCTGAAACCGTCGATCCAGGCCGTGAAGCTCTTCAGGCCAATCGCCTTGTCTTCCGGCTTTTCTTCGCCCGGCTTGCAATAGGCGATGCAGGTTTCGGCGTACTGAGTGCCAGGTTGGGTAATAAACACGCGGATGCCGATGCCCGGGGTGTTCTGCTTTTCCAGCAGATCGGCCAGATAATCGTGGGCGGCATCGGTAATAGTGATAGCGGTCATGAAAATTCCTCGCAGACGTGCCAGCAGTTTACGCCAATCGAGTGCGCCGCACAAAGTCCTAGTATTCTTGTCGGAAAAGAGCTGGTCGGAAATGGACCCATCAGGAAAGCGCCCTGGCGGGCTGCACGGCGCGACGCGCGTCCAGCCAGTCCTTGAGACGACGATACATCCCCTTCTCGATCCACTCGTAACTCAGCCATGCGCCAATGGCGATGACCGGCACACAGAACGCGAACACCAGATAGGGACTTAGTCCATAGCGCTGCGCCATCAGCAGGCCGCCGTACAGCACCAGCACATGCAACAGGTACACCGAATACGAGCAATCGCCGAGCACCTTGAGCAGTCGGCTGCCACGGAAGTAAGGTTCCAGCGAAATACAGGACAACACAATCAGTGCGCTGGGCAGTCCCCAGTTCAGCAGGCGCTGGTCATTGGTCAGGTGATTGATGGCGTACAGACCGACCGCGATGCCCGCCAACGGCAGCCAGAGCGCCTCCTTGATCCAGCCACGGCGATACAGAATGCCGATGCCGATACCCAGCAGAAACTCGTAAATAATGTCGTTGCCGTAGAAGCGGCTGATCACCCCCGCACGCGCCAGCACCTCACTGACACCAAACAGCGCCGCTGCGATGATCAGTGGCCGGTGTCGCTGCTTGAACAGGAACACCATGCTGAACAGCAGGTAGAAGAACATTTCGTAGTTGAGCGTCCAGCCAACGTTCAGCGTGGGGTACAAGCCGTAACCGCCGGGATTTTCGGAGGGAATGAAGATCAGCGACAGCATGAAGTTCTGCCAGCCGATGACCTGATGCGGCAACATGGGCGCCGCAGCCAGCAGCAACAGCGCCATGGCGGCGGTATAAAGCCAGTACGCAGGGACGATACGAATCAGACGATGCAGGATGAAACGACCAGCGGGCATGTCGCTTTTCTGGGTAGAAAGGAAGATCACCAGTCCGCTGATCACGAAAAAGATATCGACGCCGACGGCGCCTTTGGAGACAAAGAATTCGCCAATGGGACCACTGGCCTTGAAGTCGTAAAAAATCTGCATGAAGTGATGACATACCACCACCCATGCTGCGAACGCCCGCAGGGCCTGTACCGAAATCAACATTCAAAAAACCTCTACTGCCTGACTTTCAACTCAACCAGCAACCCGGGCTCGCGTCAGCGACAGGTTCCATGGCGCGCCCCCCTCGGACCGCATTTTTGAAAAAAAGATCGTAGAAAACGGGATTCGTTCAGGTTTGCAGAGATGGCCGCAGGCCATATATCTCATGGCCTGCAGGCGGAAACGTACGGATTCAGAGGTTTTCGTAGCGGTTCATGTCGAGCACCGCAGCTTCACGCGGAGCGGTTTCCTGAAGATAACGATTCAGGTCGTGAAGGTACGTCCAGAACAGCGGATGCGTCCGCCGGATTCCCCAGCGCTGGACGATCTGTTCAAAGCTCGCCTGATCCTTGCTCTGCTGCATCGCATCGACGAACGCGGGCACTTCGACAGCCGGCACGTTGAACATGAAGTTCGGGTAACTGCTGAGCACACCGGGATAAATGCTCAGCGTGTCCAGCCCCGGAATATAGCGGTAGGACTCACCCAGCAAGAACGCCACGTTGGTGTGGGCGCGGTTGCGCAACATGCTGTACATCTCCCGCTTGCCGGTGCCGTCCTCGATACGCAGCATCGTCGCTTCGGGCAGCAGGTCAATAACCTTGAGCCCCGCTGCGGGGCGGGAGGTCAACCGGCTGAGCGCCTGCTCCGCCTGGGCAAAGCTGCTGCTCAGGCCAGGCCGCGAACAAAACGCGCCATCACAGCGATTGATCGGATCGGGCGACGCGTTGAGCGGGCCGACCCGCTGGATAAGTTTGTTGGCGAAATCACGTACCGGGCTTTTCTTGTCCAGGCCGATTCCTGTGGGGGTGTCGTCGTCGATGTCCTGATAATCCAGCCACATCTTGACCTTGCCGCTGTCCTGATACAGATCGCCGAGCAGACCTTCGCGCAGGTCGGCAGGCATCAGGCGAAGGAAGTTGATTTCCGCGCCATTGCGGATCAGGTCGAAATACAGCCGCGTCTGGGCCTGATGCGAGACATTGCCATAGACGTCGAAATTGACCGCCAGCTGGTAATAGGTGCGTTCCAGCAACGGGTAATCGAACAGCCACATCGAATGCGGCACATTGCCGATCAGCCCCTTGGTCACCGAAGCACTGTCGAAATGGCGGAAGACGGTCAACAGTGCGTTGTCATTGCCGGTCCACAAATCGCCCCAGCCCGGTGGCGGTTTCTTCGCGTAGGTGTCGCGCCGCAGGTTTTCATAGGCATTGCGACGATCACGATAGGACAGCCAGAGGCTCAGCACACTGCCGACGTTATCGTTCTGCCCTGGCATGGCCAGTAACGGTGTCGCCTCGCCCCGGTAAACCGCATCGGTCACGTAACGGTCGTGTCCGGGTTCCTGAAACATCACCCAGAACTGATCGCGGATCACGTCGGTAGCGATCTGCCCACGACAGACCGGACCACGAATGAAGGTGCGCACGAAGTACTCGGAGTTATCGAGCATGAACTCATAACGCGCCTCGGCCGGAATGGCCTCGAAGGTCTGAAACGGATTGGCCCGATGTCCCGGTCCGTAGCCGGGCAAGGCGTTGACCTTCCAGTCGTTGGCGTAGAACAGTTGCTTGACCCGAGCCATTTTCTGCGGGCTCAACACGTAAGTGATATGGGTCTTGTGGACGATCACGCCCTGCACCGGGACCAGACGGTAGTAGAAGTTACTGCCCGGATCATCGTTGGGGCGCCGTGTGGCAATCAGGTCAACCGGCTTGCCGGTCGGCGTTCGTGAGCGCACCCACTGATAGAAATGCCCCGCCGCGCCGTCTTCGAAGTAGATATGGGCCAGAAACAGATGCTCGAACAGCCAGCGACCGACCAGCGCCTGATTGGCACCGGGCTGATTGAGCAGGTTTTCCCACGCGAGGATCTGACTTGCCTCGGTGACCGTCGGCGTGATCGTTTGCGACTCAACCGGGGCGCCTGCGGCTAACCAGCGCTGTAGCGTCTGGTATTCGGCGTCAGTCAGTCCTGCGACCGCCAGCGGCATGCCCTGCTGGGCATGCGCGGCCGCATAGGCGTTGAACTCGCCGGGCAGCGGGCAAACGTTTTCACGATTGATGCCCAGTGCAATGGTGTCCGGAATCTTGCTGTTGGCAGGCAATGGCGCACTGCGCCCCAGTTCCAGCATTCGCGCCATCAGCGCCGCCTGACTGCCCTGTGCATCCAGCACCGAGTAGAAGCCCTTGCCGCGCCACGCGTCGGTGTCGCGAGCGTCATAGAACAGACGGGTCGGCGCGGCGGCCTCGGTGCGCTCACCCTGATAGACCGGTATCTTGCTGGCGCCGCGACTGACGCCCTCGCCACTGCCCAGATTCAGCTGACAAGGCGCATCGTTGCAGGCATGACAGGCCACGCACTTTTCGGTGAGGATCGGTTGAATATCCCGCACGTAGGAAATGGCAGGCGACGAGACCGGAGGCGGTGTCTGGGCCTGAAGCATGCAGCAGGAAAAGAGCAGGACAATGCCTGCCAGCAAGCGGTGCGGCATGGAAACCGGGCTCTGAGAGTAAAAGCTCACGATTCTACAAGGCCGCACACCGCCTCAACATGAACGATTTTCATGCAAAAGCCCCGACAACACCAAATCCGTTCCGGTTTGCTATTATCGCCTTCTTTAAGTATCGACCTTCTCAAGGTAGCCCTCATGTCCGACCGCAGCGCCCGCCATCAAGCCTTCATCAATGCTCTGAAACAGAGGATCCTGATCCTCGATGGCGGCATGGGCACGATGATCCAGAGCTACAGACTTGAAGAGCAGGACTACCGTGGCAAGCGTTTCGCCGACTGGCCGAGCGACGTCAAAGGCAACAATGACCTGTTGATCCTGACGCGCCCGGACGTGATCGGCGCCATCGAGAAGGAGTACCTGGACGCCGGGGCCGACATTCTCGAGACCAACACCTTCAACGCCACTCAGGTGTCCCAGGCCGATTACGGCATGGAATCCATCGTTTATGAGCTGAACGTCGAAGGCGCTCGCCTGGCGCGCAAGGTCGCGGATGCCAAGACCCTTGAAACCCCGGACAAACCGCGCTTTGTCGCGGGCGTGCTCGGCCCGACCAGCCGGACCTGCTCGCTGTCGCCTGACGTCAACAATCCCGGCTACCGCAACGTCACCTTCGATGAGCTGGTGGAAAACTACACCGAAGCCACGCGCGGCCTGATCGAGGGCGGCGCGGACCTGATCCTGATCGAAACCATTTTCGACACCCTCAACGCCAAGGCCGCGATTTTCGCCGTGCAAGGCGTGTTCGAAGAACTGGGCTTCGAGCTGCCGATCATGATTTCCGGGACCATCACCGACGCGTCCGGCCGCACCTTGTCCGGCCAGACCACCGAAGCGTTCTGGAACTCCATCAGTCACGCCAAGCCGATCTCGGTGGGTTTGAACTGCGCACTGGGTGCGAGCGAACTGCGTCCTTATCTGCAGGAACTGGCCAACAAGGCCAACACCCATGTGTCCGCGCACCCGAACGCCGGTCTTCCCAATGCCTTCGGTGAATACGACGAGCTGCCGAGCCAGACTGCAAAAATCATCGAGGAATTCGCCGAAAGCGGGTTCCTGAACATCGTCGGCGGCTGCTGCGGCACCACGCCCGCACACATCAAGGCCATCGCCCAGGCTGTCTCCGGCTATGCGCCGCGTCAGATCCCGGACATTCCCAAGGCGTGTCGCCTGTCGGGGCTCGAGCCGTTCACCATCGATCGTCAGTCGCTGTTCGTCAACGTCGGCGAGCGCACCAACATCACCGGTTCCGCCCGCTTCGCCCGCCTGATCCGTGAAGACAACTACACCGAAGCACTGGAAGTCGCCCTGCAGCAGGTCGAGGCCGGTGCGCAGGTGATCGACATCAACATGGACGAAGGGATGCTGGACTCGAAGAAGGCCATGGTGACCTTCCTCAACCTGATCGCGGGCGAACCGGACATTTCCCGTGTGCCGATCATGATCGACTCCTCGAAATGGGAAGTGATCGAAGCGGGCCTGAAATGCATCCAGGGCAAGGGCATCGTCAACTCCATCAGCATGAAGGAAGGCGTCGAGCAGTTCATTCACCACGCCAGACTCTGCAAGCGTTACGGCGCGGCGGTAGTGGTCATGGCCTTCGACGAACAGGGCCAAGCGGATACCGAAGCGCGCAAGAAGGAAATCTGCAAACGCTCCTACGACATTCTGGTCAATGAAGTCGGCTTCCCGCCGGAAGACATCATCTTCGACCCGAACATCTTCGCCATTGCCACCGGCATCGAAGAACACAACAACTACGCCGTAGACTTCATCAACGCCTGTGCCTACATCCGCGACGAGCTGCCGTATGCGCTGACCTCCGGCGGTGTGTCCAACGTATCGTTCTCGTTCCGCGGCAACAACCCGGTGCGCGAGGCGATTCACTCAGTGTTCCTGCTGCACGCCATCCGTAACGGCCTGAGCATGGGCATCGTCAACGCCGGCCAGCTGGAAATCTACGACCAGATCCCGGCGGAACTGCGCGACTGCGTGGAAGACGTGGTGCTCAATCGCAATCCCGAAGGCACCGATGCACTGCTGGCGATTGCCGACAAGTTCAAGGGCGATGGCAGCGTCAAGGAAGCCGAAACCGAGGAATGGCGCAGCTGGCCCGTCAATCAGCGCCTGGAACACGCGCTGGTCAAGGGCATCACCACCCACATCGTCGAAGACACCGAAGAGTCGCGCCAGTCGTTCAGCCGCCCTATCGAAGTGATCGAAGGCCCACTGATGTCAGGCATGAACGTGGTCGGCGACCTGTTCGGCTCCGGCAAGATGTTCCTGCCCCAGGTGGTCAAATCCGCCCGCGTGATGAAACAGGCCGTGGCGCACCTGATTCCCTTCATCGAACTGGAAAAAGGCGACAAGCCGGAGGCCAAGGGCAAGATTCTGATGGCCACGGTCAAAGGCGATGTGCATGACATCGGCAAGAACATCGTTGGCGTGGTGCTGGGCTGTAACGGCTATGACATCGTCGACCTGGGCGTGATGGTGCCTGCGGAGAAAATCCTGCAAGTGGCCCGCGAAGAGAAGTGCGACATCATCGGCCTGTCCGGCCTGATCACGCCTTCGCTGGACGAAATGGTGCACGTCGCCCGGGAAATGCAGCGTCAGGACTTCCACCTGCCACTGATGATCGGTGGCGCAACCACGTCCAAGGCCCACACTGCCGTCAAGATCGAACCCAAGTACAGCAATGACGCAGTCATCTACGTGACCGACGCATCGCGTGCCGTGGGCGTTGCCACTCAACTGCTGTCCAAGGAGTTGAAGCCCGCCTTCATCGAGAAGACGCGCCTGGAATACATCGAAGTGCGCGAGCGCACCTCGGCACGCAGTTCGCGCACCGAACGCCTGAGCTACGGCGCTGCCGTGGCGAAAAAGCCGCAGTTCGACTGGGAACACTACACCCCTGCCCGGCCGACCTTCACCGGCACCCGGGTACTGAACGACATCGACCTGAACGTGCTGGCCGACTACATCGACTGGACGCCGTTCTTCATCTCCTGGGATCTGGCCGGCAAATACCCGCGCATCCTGACCGACGAAGTGGTTGGCGAGGCCGCGACTGCGCTGTTCGCCGACGCTCAGCAGATGCTGCGCAAACTGATCGACGAAAAACTGATCAGCGCCCGCGCCGTGTTCGGCTTCTGGCCGGCCAATCAGGTTGATCACGATGATCTGGAAGTCTATGGCGAAGACGGCAAGCCGTTGGCAAAACTGCATCACCTGCGCCAGCAGACCATCAAGCCAGACGGCAAGCCCAACTACTCGCTCGCCGACTTCGTGGCGCCGAAGAGCAGCGGCCTGACCGACTACATCGGAGGCTTCATCACCACCGCGGGCATCGGTGCCGAGGAAGTGGCCAAGGCTTATCAGGACAACGGCGACGACTACAACTCGATCATGGTCAAGGCCCTCGCCGACCGTCTGGCCGAAGCGTGTGCCGAGTGGCTGCACCAGCAGGTGCGCAAGGATTACTGGGGTTACGCAAAGGACGAGGCGCTGGACAACGAAGCCCTTATCAAAGAGCAGTACATGGGCATCCGCCCCGCGCCAGGCTATCCGGCGTGCCCGGACCACACCGAAAAAGGCACCCTGTTCGCCCTGCTGGACCCGCTGCCGGAAGGCACGCCCGAGCACACCCCTGGCCGCAGCGGCGTGTTCCTGACCGAACACTACGCCATGTTCCCGGCGGCGGCGGTCAGCGGCTGGTACTTTGCCCATCCTCAGGCGCAGTACTTCGCGGTCGGCAAGATCGACAAGGATCAGATCGAGAGCTACACCGCCCGTAAAGGTCAGGACCTCAGCGTGACCGAGCGCTGGCTGGCGCCGAACCTGGGTTACGACGAGTAAGCCGCAGCAATGTCAGACCGTCGCCGGGCACTAGTCGTTAGACACAAGTCATCGGGCTATAAAGTGAAGCAACGGCACTGATGCGCTTTTGTAGCGCGATGGCATGAACACCGCAGATCGCGACGTGGGTGAAGGCTGAGTCCTGGCGCTGATTC
>NZ_LKEH01000017.1:82826-87397 GCF_001642795.1 Pseudomonas viridiflava
ATCCGCAATCTGTGCCATTCGTGACGCGGAGCGTCACGGGCGGCATACCCACCATGCTTGTGCTCCCATACCCGAGGTCTTGCTGCGACCACGGACTGTGGGAGGCGGCTTGCCGGCGATGCTTTTTCTGAAGCGACCTATCAGTGANCTTTGCGCGTCTTGCGGACTTGTGTATAACGAGCGCCAGCAATCCGGCGACGAGCTGCTCACCACCGCAATGCTGCCTTGGCTAAGCTGAACAGGCATTGGCAGGTGAGTGTTATGGACGAACCATCCGACGACGCTTCCAAAAACAAGGCCCCCACGTTCAGGCAGATGCTGCACAGCGTTCTGGCAGCCGCGTTTGGCGTGCAGAGCGGCAAGAATCGCGAGCGTGATTTCACATACGGCAAGCCTGCGCACTTTTTGCTGCTGGGGCTGTTGTTCACCGTGATTTTCGTTGCGATCCTGTTTGGCATCGTGCAACTGGTGCTTTACCTGGCGCTGGAATGAGCGTCCGGCAACATGTTTTTCAGTGAGAACGGCGAGTCTTCACCCGTCGCGCTCACGTTGAACGCTTGCAGATCGAGCCGGTAGCCTTCGCTCCGGGTCGCCTCCAGAAAACGCTGGGCATCCTGCCGTTCGACCAGATGCAGCACCTCGACTGTCCTCGCCCCGGCCTGCAGGTGAGTCTGTCGATGAGCAGTGTCATAGCGGTGCAACAGGATGATCGCCCAGCCGCCAAGGGTAAAGTGCCCGGTTGCGACGACACTGAGACGCCCATCCAACTGCGCCTGCAGTGACATGGAGGTGCCATTGATCGCGCTGAACAGAACGTCCTTGCCCGGCTGGCCGCCCCGCTCGCGCAATGCGTCCATGGCACCGAAGGCCATTTGTTCATTGGCGGACCAGACCAGACGAATGTCCGGATAGCGGTTGAACAAAACCCGCGCCTGCTCGAGCGCCCGATATCGCAACCAGCCACTGAGCACGATCTGACGCAGATGGACTTCAGGGTGCTCGGCAAGCGCACGACGCAGACCCTGTTCTCGGTACAACGAGACGGGCGTGGTGTTGGTGCCGGAAAACGCCAGCATCTCCACCGTCCCGCCTCCCGGCTGACGCGGATAAAGACTGATAAGGCGTTTGGCAGTCAGGTAACCGCCCTCTTCGTCATTGCCCACCAGACTGCCGATAAAGTCGGGATAACGCCTGGGAAGGTCACCGATGATACGAATCTGGTCTGCCGTGAGGGTGTTGTTCACAGCAAACAGTTTGACCCCGCTGCCCAGCGACAAACGCAGAATCTCCGGGGCGACGTTGAGCTCGTTGGAGAACAGCAGATAATCGGGACGTG
This sequence comes from Pseudomonas viridiflava, assembly GCF_001642795.1. GTDB lineage: Bacteria > Pseudomonadota > Gammaproteobacteria > Pseudomonadales > Pseudomonadaceae > Aquipseudomonas > Aquipseudomonas viridiflava. Next base: position 84,163 of record NZ_LKEH01000017.1, read on the forward strand.
CCTTGCCCTGCAGCGTTTCGCGCGCCATGGCGAGCAGCTTGCGGTGTCGCGGTCGGAATACAGCACCGTCAGCGTCATGTCGGTGGTGCGGGCTGCCGATTGCATGACCCGGACATAGCTGCGCCAATACCCGTCGCTCTCCGTGCCGGGACTGATAAACACCACCGTGGCTGCCCACGCCGAACTCGCCCACAGCCAGCCCATCAGGACCGCCAGACGAACCACGAACACCTTCATATACCCAGACCTTGAACCGCAGAATTGATCGCGCTATGGCAGATCTATCGGCGGCAACGGTCGGATTCTGGAGCGTGTGCAGCAAATTCTCCGGGCGCGGCTATCGCCCGCTGACCCAGAACACGGCGGCACCTACGGCCAGCAGGATAATAAAGAGAATGGCCCAGGCATCCACAGAACTGTCGGGCTTGGTCGTTTTGGGGTGCTTGCTCATCGCATCGCCTCTTGTCGGTCTTATGGGTGATTGCATATGAAAGGACTGAAGCAGGTTCTTCAGACAGTGATAACCGTCAGTTAAGTCGACAGTTGCCCACACGGCAAGCAAGGGTATGTTCAAACCCTTCAATGCTTATCGCTTTTAGTGATTTGCATATATATAAACATCACTTTTATCGATATCTGCAAACTGCTATCGTCGCCTCCGCTCCGTAGGGAGTGCGCGACCGTGCGCGCAGAATTGATCAGATGACGCAGTGGCTGCCTGCAATCGACCGCAGCGGCCCTGCTTCATTACGAAGCCTGAGAACAGGACCTATATGTACGTATACGACGATTACGATCAGAGGATCATCGAGGACCGCGTCAAGCAGTTCCGGGATCAGACCCGACGCTACCTGGCCGGGGAACTGAGCGAGGAAGAGTTTCGACCGTTGCGCCTGCAAAACGGTCTTTATGTCCAGCGTTTCGCCCCGATGCTGCGCGTGGCCGTTCCTTACGGCCAGTTGACCTCGCGCCAGGCGCGCATGATGGCGAAGATAGCCCGCGATTTCGACAAGGGTTACGCCCACATCAGTACTCGCCAGAACGTGCAGTTCAACTGGCCGGCGCTGGAAGATGTGCCGGACATTCTGGCTGAACTGGCCACTGTGCAGATGCACGCCATTCAGACCAGCGGCAACTGCCTGCGCAACGTGACCACCGATCAGTTTGCCGGTGTCGCTGCAGACGAGCTGGTCGATCCGCGTGCGTGGTGCGAAATCGTTCGCCAATGGACCACTTTCCACCCGGAATTCGCTTACCTGCCGCGCAAGTTCAAGATCGCGATCAACGGTTCGAGCGGCGACCGCGCGGCCATCGAAGTGCATGACATCGGCCTTGAGCCGCTGCGCAACGAAGCCGGCGAGCTGGGCTTCCGCGTTCTGGTCGGCGGCGGTCTGGGCCGTACGCCCGTGGTCGGTGCCTTTATCAATGAGTTCCTGCCGTGGCAGGACCTGTTGAGCTACCTCGACGCCATCCTGCGTGTGTACAACCGCTATGGACGTCGTGACAACAAATACAAGGCGCGAATCAAGATTCTGGTCAAGGCGCTGACCCCTGAAGTGTTCGCCGAGAAAGTCGAAGCGGAAATGACTCACCTGCGCGGCGGCCAGACCACCCTGACCGAGGCCGAGGTAGAGCGCGTTTCGAAGCACTTCATCGACCCGCAATACAAGGCTCTGGCCGACCAGCACGCCGAACTGGCCGCGCTGGATGCCGAGCACCCTGGCTTCGCTCGCTGGCGCCAGCGCAACGTGTTCGCACACAAGAAGCCTGGCTATGTTGCCGTGACCCTGTCGCTCAAGCCGACCGGTGTTGCACCGGGTGACGTGACCGACAAGCAGCTGGACGCCATTGCAGACCTAGCCGATCGATACAGCTTCGGCGAGCTGCGTACGTCCCACGAGCAGAACATCATTCTGGCGGACGTCGAGCAGACCGAACTGTTCACGCTGTGGAACGAACTGCGCGAAAACGGCTTCGCCACGCCGAACATCGGCCTGTTGACCGACATCATCTGCTGCCCTGGCGGCGACTTCTGCTCGCTGGCCAACGCCAAGTCGATCCCGATTGCGGAATCGATCCAGCGCCGCTTCGATGATCTGGATTACCTGTTCGACATCGGCGAACTGGACCTGAACATCTCCGGCTGCATGAACGCCTGCGGTCACCACCACGTCGGCCATATCGGCATTCTGGGCGTGGACAAGAAAGGTGAAGAGTTCTATCAGGTTTCGCTGGGTGGCAGCGCCAGCCGCGATGCCAGCCTGGGCAAGATCCTCGGCCCGTCCTTCGCTCAGGACGCCATGCCGGATGTCATCGAGAAGCTGATCGACGTGTATGTCGAGAAACGCAACGAAGACGAGCGTTTCATCGACACCTATCAGCGTATTGGCATTGACCCTTTCAAGGAGCGCGTCTATGCAGCGAATCATTAAGAACAACGAAGTCATCGATGAAACCTGGCACCTGCTGCCCAAGGACACGACCTTCGACAGCCTGTCCAACTGTGACGACCTGATCGTGCCGTTGTCGCTGTGGCGCGAACATGGTCATGCGCTCAAGGCGCGTGATGGCGGTCTGGGTGTGTGGCTGGACAGTGACGAAGAAGCCGAGGAAATCGGCGCTGACGTCGATCAGTTCCAGGTCATCGCCCTGAACTTCCCGGCGTTCACCGACGGGCGCAACTTCTCCAACGCGCGCCTGCTGCGTGACCGTTACGGTTACAAGGGTGAGCTGCGTGCCATCGGCGACGTGCTGCGCGACCAGTTGTTCTACATGCGCCGCTGCGGCTTCGACGCCTTTGCCATACGTCCCGACAAGGACCCGTACGAAGCGCTGGAAGGCCTCAAGGACTTCTCGGTGACCTACCAGGCCGCGACCGACGAGCCACTGCCTCTGTTCCGTCGCCGCTGATTGCGCCGACCCGCTGAAACAAAAAAGCCCGGGCCTTCATTGAAGGTCCGGGCTTTTTTGTTGTGGCTTGCAAAGGGTTCGTGCCTCCGCTCTGCACTGCATCCTGAAGCCGACGCGGAGCGTCCTGGGCTGCATTCCCACGCGCAGCGCTCGTCGTTATACACAAAAGTCTGCCTCAACCCTGATCGTGCCCACGCTCTGCGTGGGTATGCCGCCCGTGACGCTCCGCGTCACAAATGGCACAGACTGCGGATTCAGTGAGCCGAGCGCATGGCTCAAGTCACCTTTTCGCCCCTCGGCGACCTACTTTGACGGGGCAAAGTAG
>NZ_LKEH01000017.1:87405-211376 GCF_001642795.1 Pseudomonas viridiflava
AGTGTTCTTACTACCGCGCTACAAAAGCACATCAGTGGGGCTGCCTCTCCGGATAGCCAGATGATTTGTGTATAACGATGAGCGCGGAGCGTAGGAACGATCTTGAGGACATCTACTGATCGTGTCCATCGCTCTGACCGGAGAAGCAACAATCACCAGAACCGCTGCTGCGTCAGTCGTCCCCACCACTTTGCTACCAAGCCATCTGCCGACGCCGCCGCTGCCATGCCCATGCGCTCCTGCAGGCTCTTGCGTTGTACGTAGTGCAGATGGAACACATCGGCATCCTTGGCGCGCTCGGCCAGGTATTCATCGCTGGTCTTGAGTTCATCCACCAGTTGCTTGTCCAGCGCAGCCATGCCCAGCCAGACTTCGCCGGTCGCGACCTCATCGATGGAAAGCTGCGGGCGATAACTGGCGACGAAATTCTTGAACAGGTCGTGAGTGATGTCCAGATCCTGCTGAAACTTCTCGCGACCCTTCTCGGTGTTTTCGCCGAACACCGTCAGCGTGCGTTTGTATTCACCAGCGGTCAGCACTTCAAAGTCGATGTCGTGTTTCTTCAGCAGACGGTTGACGTTGGGCAATTGAGCGACAACGCCAATGGACCCGAGAATCGCAAACGGGGCGCTGATGATTTTGTTGCCGATGCACGCCATCATGTAACCGCCGCTGGCGGCCACCTTGTCGATACAGATGGTCAGCGGAATGCCTGCCTGACGTATACGGGCCAGCTGCGAAGACGCCAGCCCATAGCTGTGAACCATACCGCCGCCGCTTTCCAGACGCAGCACCACTTCGTCCTTGTCGGTGGCCAGTGTCAGCAGTGCCGTGATCTCGTGGCGCATGCTTTCGGTGGCAGAGGCCTTGATATCCCCATCGAAGTCCAGCACGTAAACGCGGGCCTTCTCTTCGATCTTGTCCTTCTTCTCTTTCTTCAGCGCCTTGGCCTGCTCCTTGCGAAGCGCCTTGAGGCGATCCTTGCCCAGCAGCGACTGTTCCAGACGCTCGCGCAGACCTTTGTAGAAGTCATTGAGGCGCGTGACCTGCAATTGTCCGGCGGTTTTGCGACGTCCCTTGCCACGCATGGACGCAATGGCGACCAGCACCACGATGATGGCAACCACCAGCGTGACTGTCTTGGCCAGAAAACTGGCGTAATCGACAACGAACTCCACGGATAATCCTCACTTGCATTGCGCCCTTACCAATCAAGGGCCGCGATGTCGCCAGCATACCGACGCCCCCTCACGATCACCAGCGGCAAGGGTTACCAGCCATTAAAACGGTGATTTCAAACGAGCGTATGTTTTTTTATTGACAGCTCCCCGGCATCCCTCATAACCTCGCCAGACCTTCAACGTACCGAGACGAACCGGACGTGGGCAGCATCTACCTGATACGACATGGCCAGGCCTCATTTGGTGCAGACGATTACGACGTCCTGTCGCCTGTGGGCATTCGTCAGGCACAGATTGTCGGCGCACACCTTGTGGATCTGGGTATCAGCTTCGATCGTTGCATCTCCGGCGACCTGCGTCGTCAGAAAGACACCGCGCTCAATGCGCTGGCCCAGTTCGGCGAAGCCGGTCTGAATGTGCCGGAGCTTGAAATCGACAGTGCTTTCGACGAATTCGATGCCGAAGGCGTCATGCGTGCCCTGATCCCCGCCATGCTGTCGCAAGAACCGAAGGCGCTGGATATCCTGCGGGATGCCGCCAACAATCGCGCCGAATTTCAGCGCCTGTTTTCACTGATTATCGGTCGCTGGATCGGTGGTCAGCACGACACCCTCGGCCTGCAGAGCTGGCTGGGTTTCGTCGCAAGGGTAAAGGCGGGGCTGGACCGGATCGTCCAGAACGCAGCGCCCAATGAGCGCATCGCCGTGTTCACCTCCGGCGGCACCATTACCGCGCTGCTGCATCTGATTACAGGCATGCCTGCACAGCAGGCATTCGAACTCAACTGGCACATCGTCAACACTTCGTTGCACCGGCTAGGCTTCAGAGACAACGAAGTGACCTTGGCTTCCTTCAACGGTTATACGCACCTGCAACTGCTGAAGGCGCCGGAGCTCATCACCTATCGCTGAGCAGGCCAAAAGCGCGCTCGTCGGGCGCCAGAAATCACCAACATCAGAACCCATAAAAGGATCAAGACATGACCTCAACAGCTGACGCCGTGAAAACCATGCAAGCCAAGTTCAACCCAAGCGCCGCTGCCGGCCTGGACCTGGTATTCGGTTTCCATATCACCGACGAAGACAAGTACTACGCTCTGATCGTCAAGGACAGCACCTGCGACCTGCAGGAAGGCGAGAACCCTGATGCCAACGTCACGCTGGTGATGGACAGCCAAACGCTCAAAGGCATTGTCAGCGGCGAAACCGACGGCATGCAGGCTTTTATGGGCGGCAAGCTGCGCGCTGAAGGCGACATGATGCTGGCGATGAAGCTGAGCGAACTGTTTCCGGTATAAATCCAGGAAAACGCTTGATGCATCTGAAGAAACCGAAGCCGACAGGCTTCGGTTTTTTTTCGCCTGACCGTTCATGTCCAGTGATCAAGGCCGCTGATTGAGCGGCAACACGCTAGCCTATAAAGCGGTCCGGCAGTTGTTCGCGGGCTCGCCTATCATTAGATTAGTCAATGTTTCTGGCTGACCATAATAAGCAGAAGGGATAAGCATGGCGCTGACCGACCAGTCCACGGACATCCGTAGCGGCGAAGAACTTGACGTCGCCCTCATCGATCCGTATCTCAAAAACCATCTTCCGGAGCTGCATGGCACGCCGCTTATCAGTCAGTTTCCGGGCGGCGCCTCGAATCTCACCTACCTGATCCAGTATCCCGAACGGGAACTGGTGCTGCGTCGGCCGCCCTTCGGGCACAAGGCGCGCTCGGCCCACGACATGGGCCGCGAATATCGCATCCTCAATCAACTCAAGGACGCGTTTCCCTACTGCCCTCAGGCTTACCTGCACTGCACCGACGAATCGGTCATCGGGTCCGAGTTCTATCTGATGGAACGCGTCCAGGGCATCATCCTGCGTTCGGACCTGCCACCCGCGCTGGGTCTGGACGCAAGGCAGACCGAGGACCTGTGCAAGAGCTTTATCGACAAGCTGGTGGACCTTCACCGGGTCGATTATCAGGCCTGTGGCCTGGGCGATCTGGGCAAACCCCACGGCTACGTGCAGCGGCAGATTCTGGGCTGGACCGAACGCTACGAGAAAGCCATGACCCCCGACGCGCCCGCGTGGGATCAGGTCAAGGCCTGGCTGGCTGCGAAGATGCCAGCCGACTCACCGGTTGCCAGCATCGTCCACAACGACTACCGCTTCGATAACGTGATCCTCGACCCGGAAAACCCGATGCACATCATCGGCGTGCTGGACTGGGAACTGACCACCCTGGGCGATCCGCTGATGGACCTGGGCAACACCCTCGCCTACTGGATTCAGGCCGATGACCCGGCGCCCGTGCAACTGATGCGTCGTCAGCCCAGCCATGCGCCCGGCATGTTGACCCGCCAGCAATTCGTGGATTACTACGCGGAACGCGCCGGCGTGCGGATCGACAACTTCGATTTCTATTACACCTACGGCCTGTTTCGTCTGGCCGGTATCGTGCAGCAGATCTATTACCGGTTCTATCACGGCCAGACGCAGGACAAACGCTTCGCACAGTTCATTCACATGAACCGGCTGCTGGAGCAGATGAGCCTCAATGTAATTGCCAAATCCAGCCTTTGATGACATCAGAACAAGGAAAAGACATGTCCAGAACCCAACTCTTCGACCTCGACGGCAAAATCGCTTTCGTTTCCGGCGCCAGTCGCGGGATCGGTGAGGCCATTGCCCGCCTGCTGGCCCAGCAAGGCGCCCATGTCATCGTGTCCAGTCGTAAAATCGACGGGTGCCAGACCATCGCCGACGCAATCATCGCAGAAGGCGGCAAGGCCACTGCAATCGCGTGTCATATCGGCGAAATGGAACAGATCGGCAGCGTCTTCGCGCAGATTCGGGAACAGTTCGGGCGTCTGGACATTCTGGTCAACAATGCCGCCACCAACCCGCAATTCTGCAACGTGCTGGACACCGACCTCAGCGCGTTCCAGAAAACCGTGGACGTGAACATTCGCGGCTATTTCTTCATGTCGGTGGAAGCCGGCAAGCTGATGCGCGAGACCGGCGGCGGCAGCATCATCAACGTGGCGTCGATCAACGCGGTATCACCTGGCGCGTTCCAGGGCGTCTATTCGATGACCAAGGCTGCAGTGATCAACATGACCAAAGTATTCGCCAAGGAATGCGCGGGCTTCGGCATCCGCTGCAACGCCCTGCTGCCCGGCCTGACCGACACCAAATTCGCTTCGGCGCTGGTCAAGAACGACGCGATCCTGAACATGGCGCTGGCGCAGATACCGCTCAAGCGCGTGGCAGCGCCTAGTGAAATGGCTGGAGCCGTCTTGTACCTTGCCAGCGAGGCTTCCAGCTACACCACTGGCGTTGCGCTGAACGTGGATGGCGGTTTCCTGTCCTGACCAGCCAGCGCTGAGGTAACCTCAAAGCTGCGATATGAATTATATTTTCCATTAATTAATTATTTGGAATATATTTTCCGCATAACAACAATCCTTTCTGGAGAATGTCATGCGGGAAACCACTTCTTCCACCCTTCCGGAATACGGTATCGGTCTTATTGGTACCGGTTTCATGGGCCGTGCTCACGCGCTGGCATTCGGCAACGCCAACGCGGCCCTTGACCTTCCCGCACGCATTCGCCTCGCCGCGCTGGCCGATGCCGACAGCGTACGCGCCGAGCAGTGTGCGCAGGCCTGGGGTTTTGATCGCAGCCATGCCGACTGGCAGCAATTGATCGATGATCCGAGCGTACAAATCGTGGCGATCACCACGCCCAACCATCTGCATTTCCCGATGGCCATGGCCGCCATTGCCGCAGGCAAGGCGGTGTACTGCGAAAAACCTTTGGCAGTGAGCCTGGCCCAGGCCGATCAGATGCGACGCAGCGCCAGAGCCGCAGGCGTCGTGACCCAGGTGGGTTACAACTACCAGCACAACCCCATGATTGGCCTGGCCCGGGAAATGATCGAGGCTGGCGAACTGGGCGAAATCGTCAGCTTTCAGGGCGAATTCAGTGAAGACTTCATGGGCGATGCGCAGTCGCCCTGGTCGTGGCGCTGCGAAGCGGCTCATGCAGGCGGAGCCCTGGCCGACCTGGGCAGCCACCTGCTGGCCATGGCGCGCTATCTGCTGGGCGACGTCGAAGCGGTATGTGCCGATGTCAGCACCGTTCACCGCCAGCGCCCTGCCAGCGCGGGCAGCACCGAACTGCGCGACATTGCCGTCGACGACCAGACCCATGCCCTGCTGCGCTTCGCCAATGGCGCACGCGGGACCTTCAGCAGCAGCTGGCTCAAGCACGGCTACAAGAATCATCTCAGCTTCGAGATCAGCGGCACCAAAGGCACACTGGCCTTCGATCAGGAAAGGCTCAACGAACTGCGTCTATACCGCGCCGGAGCGCCCGGCCGGGACGGCTTCCAACGACTGCTGGCAGGCCCTTCACTGCCCGGTTACGCCGCGTTCTGCCCTGCGCCGGGTCACCAGCTGGGGTACAACGAACTCAAGGCGCTGGAGGTCCAGGCGCTGATCCTGTCGATGTGCGGCCAAGGCAACCGTGGCCCAGACTTCGAGGAAGCCTGGCAGATCGAACGCCTGGCGGCGGCCATTCGCCTGGCCGCCGAGCAGCAACGCTGGATCGCGCTCGCGGATATCTGACAGGCTTCCTGCAACATTCGGCAAAGGGTTAGAATGCGCCGCCATTCTGCCCTTCTGCCAATAAGCCGCCCTCCATGCCTTTCGAACTCAGCGTCGACCTGACCACCCTCGCCATTCTGGCGGTGGTTGCCTTCATTGCCGGATTCATCGACGCCATCGCAGGCGGCGGCGGACTGCTGACCACGCCAGCCCTGATGACCGCAGGCCTGCCGCCTCATCTGGTACTGGGCACCAACAAGCTCAGCTCGACGTTCGGCTCGGCGACTGCCAGCTTCACGTTCTACCGGCGCAAGCTGTTCGATCCGAAACAGTGGGTTCACGCCATTGTCGGCACGGCTGTCGGCGCGGCAATCGGCGCAGTGATTGCTCATTATCTGCCTGCCGAATGGCTGAATCAGATGCTGCCAGTGATTGTGTTCGGCTGCGGCCTGTACCTGCTGTTTGGCGGCACACCCAAGGCGCCGCTGGACAGCGATGCTCCGATCAAGAAGAAATGGCAACTGCCTCAGGGGATGGGTCTGGGCTTCTACGACGGCGTCGCAGGCCCTGGAACCGGCGCTTTCTGGACGGTCAGCACACTACTGATTTACCCGGTCGATCTGGTCAAGGCCAGCGGCGTAGCGCGCAGCATGAACTTCGTCAGCAATGCGGTGGCGCTGTCGGTGTTCATGTTCTCGGGTCAGGTGGATTACGTGATCGGCCTTTGCATGGGTCTGGCGGTGATGCTCGGCGCCTACTTCGGGGCAGGAACGGCGATCAAGGGCGGCGCGAAATTCATCCGCCCTGTGTTCATCACTGTGGTACTGGGCCTGACCGTGCGTCTAGCCTGGCAACACTGGTTCGGGGGCGCCTGATCGCTCGGCCAGATAGGCCTCGATCAAATAACGCGCAATGGAACGATTGGCTGGCAGGGGTGGCAGGTCATCGATCCGGAACCAGCGTGCGTCCTCGATTTCATCGGCCTGAGGCACAATCTCACCGCTGTCGTATTCAGCATGAAAGCCCAGCATCATCGAATGCGGAAACGGCCAGCACTGGCTGCCCATGTATTTGAGGTTTTTGATGCGCACCTGCACCTCTTCCATCACCTCACGACGCACACAATCCTCGGCTGACTCACCGGGCTCGACGAACCCCGCCAGCGTACTGTAAACGCCCGTCACAAAGCGTGGCGACCGTGCCAGCAGGATCTCGTCGCCGCGAGTGATCAGCACGATCATGGAAGGTGAAATGCGCGGATAGAGCCGCAGGTTGTCATGTTCGCAGTACATGGCGCGCTCGCCATGCACCTGCACCGTCGGACGGCCGCAGGCCCCGCAGAAACGGTGCTCCCGGGCCCAGGTGCTGATCTGCGCTGCGTAACCCAGCATTTCGAAGATGGCAAAGTCACCCTCCAGCATGAACTGCCGCAGGCCCTGCCACGAACAGCCCTCAACCGCTACCGACCGCTCAAGCACCAGCAGATAGACGGCCTCGCCATCAAAGTGACCGATGCCGTGCTCGCTCTGTACCGGCAGGTCCAGCCCCTTTAGCCAGGCTCTGGGGAACATCACCCCGTTGCTGTCCAGCAGAAATCCCTGGTCACCATGGACCACGGCCCAACCGCCACTGGCCTCGATATCCAGTACCGCGGTCGTCCAACGCTCCGGGCGCGTCATGGAAAAACTCCTCTGTTCGAACGCAAGCGTACTACCGCTTCAATTGTCGAAGACTGGCTTCTGCTTGCTCATCTGGGCAACCATTGCCAGCTTCAGGTCCGCTGATTGCAACATGGCAGCGTTCCAGATAGCAACGTGCTCAAGCCCATCATCCACGCTGTGGTCACGCATGTAGCCGATCATCTGCTTGGTGCCTTCAATGGCAATCGGCGACTTTTCGGCAATCTGTCGAGCGATGGCCATCACGCCGTCAAGCAACGCGGCTTTATCGGTAAAGCACTGGTTGATGAGGCCGATACGCAGCGCCTCATCGGCTTCGACCATACGCCCCGTGTAGGCCAGCTCGCGCATGATGCCGTCCGGGATGATTCGCGGCAGGCGTTGCAGGGTGCCGACATCGGCCGCCATGCCCATGTCGATTTCGCGAATCGCGAACTGCACATCGGCTGCGGCGTAGCGCATGTCGCACGCCGACACCAGATCGATTGCACCGCCCAGACAGTAGCCCTGAATCGCCGCAAGGACTGGCTTGCGACACGTGTCCACGGCAGTGAACGAGGCCTGCATGTCGAGGATGGTGCGCCTGAGCACCCGCGCATTACGCCCGGCATCCTTGCCGAGCTGGCCTGCGACCGACGCGAGCATCTTCAGGTCGATACCGGACGAGAAATGTTTGCCCGCGCCGCTGAGCACCACCACCCGCACCTCATCCTCACGCTCGATCCACTGGAAGATCTCGATGATCTCGGTCCAGAACGCGTCGCTCATGGCGTTGATCTTGTCAGCACGATTGATCTGCACATGGGCAATGTTGTCGTTCAGTTCAACCAGAAAGGTTTGGTAGTCGCGCACGGCTTGATCCTCAGGCAGGTGAATTTCCATCGTTGGACTATAACAATCCAGTCACGATTGCTGTCAGGCGACTGTTGTGACATTTGCCGGACCCATATGCCCTTGTGGCAAGGGCGCAGGCCAGGCGGGCCACCAAATAGTCTGAACCGTCGTAGTGCCATGATGTCCAGTAATGGGTGACACTACTACTGCTCCGTCAGTCATCAGAGGGCGATACTTGAATACGTCAAAAGCGGCAACCGGCATTGAAGGTCTGGACGACATCCTTTCGGGAGGTCTTTCACGCTGTCACGTTTTCCTTCTCGAAGGAGAACCCGGAACCGGCAAGACAACCGTAGCGCTGCAGTTCCTGCTGGCAGGCGCCCAAGCGGGCGAAACGTCGCTGTATATCACGCTTTCCGAGACCGAACGGGAGCTGCGCGACGGCGCACGTTCCCACGGCTGGGAGCTGGATGAGCACATCAAGATTTTTGAGCTGACGCCGCCAGAAAGCCTGCTGGACGCTGACCACCATCAGAGCCTGCTGTACTCCTCCGACCTGGAGTTGGGCGAAGCGACACGGCAGATTTTCGAAGTGGTCGAACGCGTAAAGCCAACCCGCGTGGTCATCGACAGCCTTTCGGAAATTCGCCTGCTGGCGCAAAGCTCGTTGCGCTATCGCCGTCAGATCCTGGCGATCAAGCACTACTTTGCGCGCTATGACGCGACCGTCGTGCTGCTGGATGACCTGACCACCGAAGCGCTGGACAAGACCGTGCACAGCGTCGCCCACGGTGTGATTCGGCTCGAATCCCTGACACCTGCCTACGGCGCAGAACGCAGGCGTCTGAAGATCGTCAAGTACCGTGGCCAGAAGTACCGTGGCGGCTTTCATGACTTCACTATTGCTGAAGATGGTATTCACGTCTTTCCAAGATTGGTGGCCGCCGAGCATCGATCAGACTATTCACGCGCTCAGTTCAGCAGCGGCATTCAGGAGCTGGACGATTTGCTGGGCGGCGGCATCGAAGGCGGCTCCAGCACGTTGATCCTGGGTCCTGCGGGCACCGGCAAGTCACTTATCTCGATGGTTTTTGCGGCTCAGGCAGTTGCCCGAGGTGAGCGAGTCGGGCTGTTCATCTTTGACGAGGAGATGGGCCTGCTGTTCGAGCGCATGCTGAAAATCGGCATCGACCTGCGTGCGCTGCAGGAGACCGGCAACATGCTGATCGAGCAGATCGACGCCGCCGAACTGTCACCAGGCGAGTTCTCCCATCGCGTCAGACGCGCAGTCGATCAGAAGCAGATCAAGACTGTGGTGATTGACAGTATCAACGGTTATCAGGCGTCCATGCCGGAAGAAAACGCGCTGGTTCTGCACATGCACGAATTGCTGCTGTATCTGAACCGCCGCGGCGCCTCGACGTTCATGACCGTCGCGCAGCACGGACTGGTCGGCGACATGCGTTCGCCGGTCGACATCACCTATCTGGCCGACAGCGTGATTCTGCTGCGCTATTTCGAAGCGCTGGGCCAGGTGCGCCGGGCCATTTCCATCATCAAGAAACGCACCGGTATGCACGAATCGACCATTCGCGAATACCGGATCAGTAGCAAGGGTTTGAAGATCGGTGCGCCGCTGGAAGCCTTCCAGGGCGTATTGCGCGGCGTTCCTACCTATCTGGGCGAAAGCAAACCGCTGTTGACGGACGAAGACTTGTGAGTATTAAGGGGCAACTTTCAGAGCGGGCGGTCATCCTGGCGCCTCGTGGACGGGACAGCCAGATTGCCCTGATGATTCTCAAGGAAGCCGGCTACCCGGCAACCGTTGCACGCGACCTCAACGAACTGGTTGCAGAACTGGAAACCGGCGCAGGTCTTGTGATCGTCGCCGACGAGGCTCTGCGTACCGTTGACATCACGCCGCTGCTCGACCTGCTGGGTCAGCAGCCTACCTGGTCGGACCTGCCTATTGTCCTGCTGACTCATCATGGCGGCCCCGAGCAGAATCCGTCGGCGCGAATGGGCAGTCTGCTGGGCAATGTCACGTTCCTGGAACGCCCCTTCCATCCTGTCACGCTAGTCAGCCTGGTGGCGACTGCGGTACGCGGGCGACGACGTCAGTACGAAGCGCGTGCACGCCTGGAAGACCTGCTGGAAAGCGAAAAACGCCTGCAAAATGCACTCAAGGCCGGACGGCTCGGCTCATGGGAGCTTGAATCCGAGCGCCTGCTACTCACCTGCTCTGCTATCACCCGAGGTCATTACGGCCGTGAAGAGCATCAGGCCTTCACATACGAAGACTGGCTCGCTGTCGTTTATCCCGAGGACCAGCCGCGCATGCAGTCCGCACTGCAGCGCAGTCTGGATACGGGCGTCGACTTCATCATTGAATATCGCAATGTCTGGCCAGACGGGTCGCTCAACTGGGTCGATGTGCGCGCCCGCTCCATCCGCGACAATAACGGCCACGTCAGCTCGCTGGTCGGCGTGACATCCGACATCACCGAGCGCAAACAGGCTGAATCCCAGCTCAGACGCCTCAACGAAACACTGGAACAGCAGGTCGAAGAACGCACCTCGCAGCTGCGCCACAAGGAAGAAGTGCTGCGACAGTCGCAGAAGATGGAAGCGGTCGGTCAGTTGACCGGCGGCATTGCCCACGATTTCAACAACATGTTGACCGGCATCATCGGCAGCCTGGAGTTGATCAGACGACGTCTGGCACGCGGTCGTACCGAAGGCCTGGACAACCTGATCGACCTGGGCGTGACGTCCGCCAACCGGGCGGCCGCCCTCACTCATCGTCTGCTGGCGTTTTCACGTCGCCAGTCGCTGGACTCGAAGCCGGTAGAGATGAACCACCTGATCAACGCCATGGGCGAGCTGATTCAGCGCAGCGTCAACGAAAGCATCCAGCTGGAAATGCATTTGGCCAGCGACCTCTGGACTGCCGAGGCGGACCCCAACCAGTTGGAAAACGCCCTCCTCAATCTGGTACTCAACGCCCGCGACGCGATGCCTGATGGCGGACTGCTGACGGTCGAGACTTACAACCGTCAGTTGGACAAATCCTTTACCAACGCTCACGAGAACCTGCTGCCGGGCGACTACGTCGTCCTGAGCATCACCGACAACGGCTGCGGCATGCCGGAAGCGGTCATCAGCCGCGCATTCGACCCGTTTTTCACGACCAAGCCGATTGGCCAGGGCACAGGCCTCGGGCTGTCCATGATCTACGGCTTCAGCAAACAGTCTCACGGTCATGTGGCAATCAAAAGCGAAGTCGGTCGTGGCACCACCGTGGAATTGTTCCTGCCGCGCTTCAAAGGCAATCAGGACGAGGACGAGCAAAGCTTCCAGAGCAATGCGGTGTACGCCAAAGAAGGCGAAACCGTGCTGATCGTCGAAGACGACCCGGCCGTCAGGGCGCTGGTCAGCGAGGTGCTCAGTGAGCTTGGATACGCCTTCATCGAGGCAGGTGATTCCCTGTCTGCAGTGCCGATACTGGAATCCGGTCAGCGAATCGACCTCTTGATCAGCGATGTCGGGCTTCCGGGCATGAACGGTCGTCAGCTCGCGGAAATTGCCCGGCAACTGCGGCCGGAGCTTAAGGTGTTGTTCATCACCGGTTACGCCGAGCATGCCGCTGCACGCTCAGGATTCCTGGACACCGGCATGCAACTGATCACCAAACCCTTCGCGTTTGATCACCTGACGTCCAAAGTGCGGGAAATGATCGAGGCTTGATAAAGATCAAGCCCGAAAGCCCTCTGTTGAGCACCATCCCGACTCTTGAGTCTTTCCCGCCATCGCGCAGCAGAAACCAGACTGTGGGAATGCTCACCGCATCTTTGACGGAGCGCTGTAGCGCAGCAAACACCGGGCGTCGTGGGAGCGGAATTGTCCGCGAATGCAGTGTTTCAGCCACCGCATATGCGTCGGATGTACCGGCCTTTTCGCGGACAAGTCCGCTCCCACAAATTGTGTCTCTTCAGTGGGTTGCAGGTTGTTTGATAAGAGGCGGCTTGCCCGCGATCTGCCGGGAACCGGCAGCAAAACCGATGCAAGCGGTGTGTCAGATGCGACCTGGGGCCGCTACGCAGCCCATCGTTGCCCTCGTAACATCCAAGAGCCCCTGAGCCCTCCGGGCAGAAACGGATTTTGGCAAACAATCAGGCCAGCAAATCCTGGATCTGCGACTGCAGCGTTTCCATGGTGAACGGCTTGGCCAGAATGGGAGCCTTGGCCGCTATCGGGCTGCCCGAATCAATGATTTCTGCGGGATAACCGCTGATGAAAATGACCTTCAGTTCCGGTCGTAACTTGACCGCTGGCTCCGCAATCTGCACGCCCGAAATACCGCCAGGCAGGCGATAGTCGGTGATCATCAGGTCCAGGTGCGGTTTGGTGGCGAGAATCTCGAACGCCTGCTCACCGTTCTCGGCCTGCAGGACGCGATAGCCCACGCCCGACAGGTAATCAGCCAGCAGCATCAGGATCAGGGGTTCATCTTCGACGATAAGTACGACGTTTTCTGCATCAGCGCTCATTGAACTGCCTTTGATCTTATAGATAGCTGCCAATACGACCACGGCGCGCTGCGGAGGTTGCGACGGAAATACGATAATTCCGTAATGCCATCTGTTTTTGACGGCTGCCCGATTATTGGGGCAGGCAGACGCGGAAAACCGAACCCTTGCCCTCTTCGCTTTCCACTTCGATCCGGCCGCCATGGGCCATGACGATCTGTTCCGAGATGAACAGACCGAGACCGAGTCCGGCGACTGCATGGTTGGCCGAGACACGTTCGAACTGCTGGAAGATGCGCTTCTGGTTTTCAGGAGTGATCCCGATGCCCTGATCGCGAACCTCGACACTCGCCTGCCCCGCTTCGCTGTAAACGCGGACCTCGATGGGCTTACGAGCGCCATAGCGCAGCGCATTGGTCAGCAGGTTGGCAACCACCTGTTCAATCCTGAACTCGTCCCAGACACCAATAACCGGTTCTTCGGCGACCAGCGTGACGCTCGAGTTCGCCGCCGCAATCTGGGCCGAGAAATTTTCCAACAGTTGGGTTACCAGCTCGCACAGATCAAACGGACTGGGCCGGATCGACAGCTTGCCTGTTCGAATGCGAGACACGTCCAGCATGTCCTCGATCAGCCGTATCAGGCTCTGAATCTGACGCTCGTCGCGGTCGACCATGGCGCGCAGCTTATCGAGCGTAAATGCCGACATGTTGCCCTTGGCCAAGTGCAACTGACGCAACTGGGTTTCCAGAATGAGGCCGTTGAGCGGCGTGCGCACCTCGTGGGATACGATCGACATGAAGTCATCGCGCATGCGTATCGCGTGCTCAAGCTCACCCTGAGTGGATTGCAGGCGCTTGAGCAGGGCTTCCTGCTCCTGCCGGCTACGCTCGAGTTCTTCGACCTGCATCTTCATGGCCTTGCGCTGCCGGAACAGATCGACGAATACGTTGACCTTGCTCTTCACCGCATGGATGTCCAGCGGCTTGTGCAGGAAGTCCACCGCGCCGCTTTCATAGCCCTTGAAGGCGTAATTGAGCTCGCGACCCGCAGCGCTGACGAACACGATGGGGATGCTCTTGGTCTTCTCAGTGCTGCGCATCAGCTCGGCCAGCTCGAAGCCATTCATGCCCGGCATTTGCACATCAAGGATGGCCAGCGCGAATTCATGCTGCAGCAGGAGCGACAACGCCTCGTCGGCCGACAGCGCCTTGAACACCAGTCGGTCCTCACGCTTGATCAGCGCTTCGAGGGCCAGCAGGTTCTCCGGCAGATCGTCGACGATCAGCAGTTTTGCCTGGACTTCATTTAGCATGCGATTCGTTCCAGCTCGGCCAGCAACGGGCCGATTTCGTTCAAAGACAGAAGGTAATCCGGCGAATGCAGCGCCAGGGCGGCCTCGGGCATGGTACTCGCCTGGGCCTGCTGCGGGTCCTGAATAACCGTGAAACCTTTATAATGCTTGATTTGCAGCAATCCCTGCGCTCCGTCGTTGTTGGCACCGGTCAGTAGCACGCCCGCCAGGCGCTCACCGTAGGCGTCAGAGGCCGAGTCGAACAGAATGTCGATGCTCGGTCTTGAATAGAAAACCCGGTCTTCCTGACTCAATGACAACGTACGGTCAGTCTCGACAGAGAGGTGATAACCCGACGGCGCAAAGTACAACGTGCCGGGCCTGATGCTTTCCTTGTCGTCGGCTTCCTTTACCGGAAACGGCAGGCGACTCTGGAACACATGCGCCAACTGACTGCGACGATCATCCGGCAAATGCAGCACCACCAGGATCGGCAAGCCGAACCCCGGCCGCAGACAAGTGAAAATTCTCAGCAGCGCCTCGACGCCGCCCGCCGAAGCACCGACCACGATCGCATCCACCACCGGCAGAACGTCGTCGGCCGAAGCACCGGCAAAGGTCGTCTTCATGATTTGCGGTAGATCCGCTCAGGCTTGACCAGCGTCTCGAACGCATTGCCATAGGCCGAAAACTCGAGCGTCTCCTTGCTGCCCAGCGCCAGGAAACCCCGGTGGCAGAGCGAGTCATGAAACAGCCCGAAGGCCCTATCCTGAAGCTTTTTATTGAAGTAAATCAATACGTTACGACACGATATTAGCTGGGTCTCGGAGAATACACTATCTGTCGCCAGACTGTGATCGGCGAAGGTCACGTTTTCACGCAATGTTTTGTCGAAGATCGCGTAATCGTAGGCCGATGTGTAGTACTCGGTGAAATCCCGCAGCCCACCGGACTTGCGATAGTTCTCGGTATAGGCGCGCAGGTTTTCCATCGAGAAGATGCCCTGCTTGGCTTTCTCCAGCGAACTGGGATTGATGTCGGTGGCGTAGATGATTGTGCGCTCCAGCAGCCCTTCCTCGCGCAGCAGGATGGCCATCGAATACACCTCCTCGCCTGTGCTGCAGCCGGCGATCCATACTTTGATGGAAGGATAGGTGCGCAACAGCGGCACGACTTCCTGGCGAATGGCAAGGAAGTGCGACGGATCACGAAACATCTCGCTCACCGGAATGGTGAGGATCTGCAGCAACTGCATGAACGCGGCCGGGTCATGCAGCACCCGCTCCTGCAATGCGGAGATCGTGCTGCAATCGAACTGGCGCAACGCGTGCGCCACACGACGCTTGACCGAAGCGCCGGAATAATCCCGAAAGTCGTAGCTGTACTTGAGGTAGATCGCCTCGATGAGCAGCCTCAACTCGATCTCGGCATTGCGATCAAGGTGCATGGACGAACCCGAAAGTGTGAACGAAGACCGGTTTGGCCGTGCGCATTCAAATACGTTCCATTTTTGGCAGCCACACGCGAATCAACGAGAACAATCGATCCAGATCGATAGGCTTGGCCAGGTAATCGTTGGAACCTGCTTGCAGGCACCGTTCCTGATCATCCTTCATCGCCTTGGCCGTCACCGCAATGATCGGCAGCTTGCGCCAGCGCGGATCCTTGCGGATCTCGATGGTCGCCTCATAGCCATCCATCTCCGGCATCATCACGTCCATCAGCACCAGATCGATGTCTTCGACTTCATTGAGTTTTGCAATCGCCTCAAGCCCGTTACGCGCGATCTCGACCACCGCGCCCTTGTGCTCCAGCGCACTGGTCAGCGCGAAGATGTTACGCACATCGTCATCCACCACCAGAATCTTGCGCGCCTCGAACACCTTGTCGCGGCTGCGGGCGGTCTTGAGCATCTTCTGACGCTCATTGGAAAGCTGGGATTCGACCTTGTGCAGGAACAGCGTCACTTCGTCGAGCAGGCGTTCCGGCGAGCGCGCGCCCTTGATGATGATCGAGCGCGAATACTTCATCAGCTCGGCTTCTTCGTCACGGGTCATGTTGCGCCCTGTGTAGACGATCACCGGCGGGAATGAGCAGATTTCTTCGGTAGACATGCGCTTCAGCAACTCGTCACCGAGCATGTCAGGCAGTTTGAGGTCGATGATCATGCAGTCGTAGATATTGTCGCGCAGCAGATCCAGCGCTTCCTGAGCGAAACCTACCGCCGTGATCTCGATGTCGTCATCGCCGATCAGACGCGCAATGCTGTCACGCTGCAAAGCATCGTCTTCGACCAACAGGATGCGCTTGACCTTCTGGGTCAGTTTGGCTTCCAGCTTTGCAAACACGTCCTTGAGTTCTTCGCGGGTCGTGGGCTTGACCGCATAACCGATGGCGCCCATGTGCAAGGCCGCTTCCTGACGGTCCTCGACCGAGATCACGTGCACCGGAATGTGCCGGGTAGGCGCCAGCTCCTTGAGGCGCTGCAGAACCGTCAGGCCCGAGTGATCCGGCAGGCGCATGTCCAGCAGAATCGCATCCGGCGTGAAGCGCGCGGCCAGATTGAAGCCGTCATCGGCCGCATGGGCGACCAGACAGTAGTAGCCCAGTTCGTGAGCGAGATCGAACAGGATCTGCGCAAACCGCACTTCATCTTCGATGACCAGAATGCAGCGCTTGTCGAACGGCGCCTTGTCACGGTCATCGTCGAAGACCGGAATCGCCTCGTCCGGCACGACAACCGGCTCGACAACAGGTCTGGCAACGGTCGGCGCCGGCATGACCGGCGTCGATACCACGGCAGCGATGTTCGCGCCTTGCGCCTCGGTGGATTGCTCGACGTACTGCTCCGGCAACACCAGCGTGAAGATGCTGCCCTGCCCCGGCGCGCTGGTCACGCTGATCGAACCGCCCAGCAGCGCGGCCAGGTCGCGGGAGATCGACAGGCCCAGCCCGGTGCCGCCGTAGCGACGGTTAGTGGTGCCATCCGCCTGACGGAATGCCTCGAAGATGCTCTGCTGATGTTCTTCAGCGATGCCGATACCAGAGTCGCGCACTGTAAAAGCGATGCCTGAACCGGGCTGACGCGACACGATCATGCTGACGGTGCCGGTTTCGGTGAACTTGATGGCGTTGGACAGAAGATTCTTGAGAATCTGCTCCAGACGCTGGCGGTCGGTGTACAGCATGGTCGGTGCGCCGGGCTGCATCTCGACCGTGAACTGCAGACGCTTCTCGGTCGCCAGTGGCTGGAACAGCCCACGCAACCCGTCCACCAGGCGCGACACGCTGCTGTTTTCCGGCCGCACTTCCAGCTTGCCGGCCTCGACCTTGGAGATGTCCAGAATGTCGTTGATCAGGTTCAACAGGTCATTGCCCGCCGAATAAATCGACTCGGCGAATTTGACCTGCTCGGCAGTCAGATTCTCGGTCGGGTTCTCGGCCAGCAGTTTGGCCAGAATCAGCGAACTGTTGAGCGGCGTGCGCAGCTCGTGGGACATGTTGGCCAGGAACTCGGACTTGTATTTGCTGGAGCGCTGCAGCTCATCGGCGCGGGCCTGCAATTCGACCTGCGCCTGATTCAATTCTTCGTTGTTGCGGTCCAGCGCGTCGCGCTGATCGGCCAGCGCCTGGCCCTGCTCGGCCAGTTGTTCGTTGGTCTGTTCAAGCTCGGCCTGCTGGGTTTCCAGATGCGCCTGGGATTCCTTCAGAATCCGCGACTGCTCCTCGAGCTCTTCGTTGGCCGTGCGCAGCTCTTCCTGCTGCACCTGCAGCTCTTCGTTGAGCTGTTGCGTCTCGGCCAGCACTTCCTGCAGACGCTGGCGATAACGCGCCGCCTCGATGGAGGTGCCGATATTGTCGGAGATCAGTTCGAGGAATTCGACATCCTGTTCGGTCAGCGCGTGTAGAAAACCCAGCTCGATCACGCCGTTGACCTGATCGTCGTTGCTGGTCGGCACCACGATCACACTGCGTGGCGAGCCGTCACCCAGACCGGAGCTGACCTTGAAGTAATCGACGGGCACATCTTTCAAAGTGATGACACGATCCTGTCGCGCCGCCTGGCCGACGATACCTTCGTCACTGTGAATGGTCTGGTCACGCTCTTCCTGTTCGCGGGAAAAACCATAAGAAGCCACGCGGACCAGGCCGCCGTGTTCCTGACGCACATAGACCGCCGCCACCGAAGCCCCCAGATAGCGGGCCAGAAACTGCAGGATATTGCGGCCCAGCATGCCCAAAGTCAGTTGACCCAACACATGCTCTGCCAGCTCGCTTTGCCCGTTGCGCAGCCACGCGACCTTCTGCAAGCGTTCAGCATTGATTTCCTGCTGCCTGAGGTTCTCGCTGTAAGTGTCGGACAGCGCCATCAGGTCACGACGACCGACCCACGCCAGGATGCCACTGACGATAACGACGAAGACCAGGTACAGCGCGACAGACATGACTGTACTGCGGGTGACCTCGGCGTTGCGGGTCAGGCGCAGTTGCTGCTCCATCTCCACGGCCTGATCGTATTCGGTACGGATCTGGTCGGTGATGCGCTTGCCCCGTCCGGCCAGGACTGGCGTCTGGTAATCACCGTTTTCACGGCGCAGTTTGATCATCTCCAGAGCGAAGGCATTCCATTCCTCCTGCAGGGTGAGCAGGCGCCGGAAGCGGTCCAACTGAGTCGGGTTGTCTTCCACCAATGCCTGAAGCCCTTGAAGTTCCGCCGTCAGCAGAGGCTTGGCCACTTCATAGGGGTCGAGGAAATGTTGATCACCGGTCAGCAGAAAACCGCGCATGCCGGTTTCCATATCAATGGACAGCTTCATCGAGCGATTGGTGTTGTTGATGACCCTATCCGTATGCTCGACCCATTGAATGGCCGACAGCAGATAGCTGATCAACAGAATAAAGAAAACTGCGCTTAAAACGCCGACGCCCAAAGGCAGGCCGACGTTACGTCCCAGCAGTTTGCGGAACCGTTGCTCATCGATAACAGACGTCCGATTCATGAAAAATCCCTGACGGTTGGATCAAAACCGTAGAGTTTGCCGTAAACCCGTGAAAAAGACTCTCATTTCTCACATAGAGGATTGAAATTTCACACATAAATCGGCGATAAGCTCCTGCGCATCAGCAAGCATGGCTCTTACGCCATAGATTGCTATGCTGGTGTGCTTGGAACCGCGACAGATTGAACTTCTGCATGCATTTTATTTACTGATACAGGGACTGTATGAATAGCGGGCACGTCAGGGTCACCGGCCTTGAAATGTCCGGCAAGGCGCATAACGTTCTGCGCCCTTTGCACCACCTTTATCTTCAGGCTTTAAGGAGTCAACCATGCCGGACGCACCCAGCACCATTCTTGTGGTCGAGGATGACACTATCGTGCGAATGCTGATCGTCGACGTTCTCGAGGAGCTGGAATACACCGTGCTCGAAGCCGAAGATGCAATGACGGCGCTTGAAATCATCAAGGATGAAACCAGAAGCATCGACCTGATGATGACCGATCAGGGCTTGCCCGATCTGAAAGGTACGGAGCTGGCCAAAAAAGCCAGAGAGCTGCGCCCTTCGCTGCCGGTGCTGTTCGCCAGCGGTTACTCGGAAAACATCGAAGTGCCTGCGGGCATGCATTCGATCGGCAAGCCGTTCTCCATCGATGATTTGCGCGACAAGGTAAAAAGCGTTCTTGACCAGCATTGATATCGACGCACCCGACAGCCTTTCCCCATCTGCCGATAAATCCAGCCAGCGCCTGCTGATTATCGGTTACGTCTGGCCAGAGCCGCGCTCATCTGCGGCCAGCGGCCATGTGATGCAATTGATTCGCTGTTTCCTTGAGCATGACTGGCAGATCACGTTTGCCAGCCCTGCCACAGAAGGCGAACACCGCGCCGACCTGGTCAGCCTGGGCATCACCGAAGTGCGCATCGAACTCAACAACAGCAGCTTCGATACGTTCGTCGGCGAACTGCAGCCCGACGTCGTGCTGTTCGATCAGTTCATGATCGAGGAACAGTTCGGCTGGCGTGTCGAACAGCAATGTCCTGACGCCTTGCGGGTGCTGGAGACCTCTGACCTGCAGAGCCTGCGCCACGCGCGCCATCAACGGCTGAAAGACCTGCTGAACGACGAGTCCGGCACCGCCCCTTCAGATTTATTCGAGCCGTGCGATGCAGAGCTGTTCAGCCTGATGGCTGGCGGTGATCTGGCCCAGCGTGAAATCGCGTCGTTGTACCGATGCGACCTGAACCTGATGACCTCGGACGTGGAAATCGAGCTGCTGACCGAATCATTCGGCATGCCTGCATCGTTGCTGCACTGGTGCCCGCTGATGCTCGATGAGCCGTCACAGACTGCCCGGCCGTTCGACCAGCGCGCGCACTTTCTGAGTATCGGCAACTTTCGCCACGCCCCGAACTGGGATGCGGTGCTCTGGATGAAAAACGCCATCTGGCCGCTGATTCGCCAGCAGTTGCCTCAGGCGCAACTGCATATCTACGGTGCCTACACACCCCCCAAGGCGACGGCGTTGCACAACGGGGCGCAAGGTTTCCACATCATGAACTGGGCCGAGGATGCGCTGCAGGTCATGTCCAGCGCACGTGTATGCCTGGCACCCTTGCGCTTCGGCGCCGGCATCAAGGGCAAGCTCATCGACGCCATGCTGTGTGGTACGCCATCGGTCACGACACCCATCGGTGCCGAGGCCATGAGCGGCGGACTGCCGTGGCCCGGAATCGTCGAGACCGATCCCGCGCAGATCGCTGACGCTGCGGTCCGCCTGTATCAGAGTCGAGCGCTGTGGTCAGAAGCACAGACAGCTGGCCGGGCACTCTTGAAAGCGCGTTACCGTCACGAACAGCACTGCGCCAGCCTGATGCAACGCATCGACATATTGCGCCGCGATCTGCCAGGCCATCGACTGGCCAACTTCACAGGTTCGATGTTGCGGCACCATCACCACAAGAGCACAAAGTACATGGCGCAGTGGATCGAGGCGAAGAATCGCAAGGTTTGAGTATTTTGTAGATATCAGGGTGCCCAGTCGCCCAATATCTGCATGCGTTCTTTAACGCTTCAAGCACCGCGTGGCGGCCTGAAAGTCGTCTGGTAGTAGCGACAATTCCCTTTCCTTCGTATGAAGTTTCCGAGAAAATCCTGACCGCTTGCGCGTGTCGATTTGCGGCTTTAAGGTGCGCCGTCGCTGCAGAACAGTGACCGGATTTGACGATCCGAACCTTCATTCGCAATCGCGCTGCATGTTGCCTTTGCACTTCCTGTGCTCAAGGTGACTTCATGGCGGCTGTGCGTCGGAGACCTTTGGGTCTGCCGGTGTGCTTGAGTGAAGGCCGGTTCGTCAACCTTCGCACAGCTGCCACCCACTGCGTTTGACGACGCCGGGCAGCTCTTTTACTCAAAGGAGCTTTCACTCATGGACCTGCCACACCCCGCCTCCCCTTGCACCGACTATCTCGAACCCACGGTCTTCATCCGCCATCACCGCATGCTGCGCGCCGTCATGATCGGTGCTCAGGCCTGGTTTCCGCTGTCAGACCTTGCCCGCCTCATGGGCAAGCGCCTGGACGAACGCTCTACGCTGAAGCTCGATGCCGATCAGTCCCGCACGGCGTGGCTGCAGACCCACCAGCAGTGGGAACGTTGCCTGCTGCTCAGCGAATCCGCTGTGTTCGCCATGCTCGTCCACCATTACGTTCCCGAGAACCGCGCTCTGCGTCAGTGGCTGGTTCAGGACGTGCTGCCTGCCTTGCACGCCCGGCATCGCGAAGATTTCGACCATCCGGAATCCTGCCAGATGCGCTGGCAAGGACGCCCGCTGAGCACCCTGCAATGGCACGACGATCTGTGGATCAGGCTGCGCGACGTGCCTGAACTGGTTCAGGTGCAGACAGCTTCACACTCAGCGCCCGAGAAAGGCCCCTGGTGGAAACGGTTGATGACGCAATCCGCGCGATTCAGGGCCTGAAGGCTGTTGTTCCTTGAACGGTCAGTCTGTCGTCTCCGTCGGGGGACACGGTCTGCGCAACAGATACGTATCCATCACCCATCCCTTGCGCTGCCGGGCCTCGGCGCGCAGTTGTTTGATCTGCTCGCACACATCATCGAGCCTGCCTGACACCCGTATCTCGTCCGGGGTGCCCAGGTAGGCGCCCCAGTAGATATCCAGCCCTTTGCCGATGAAACGATCGAATGTGCAATGGGCGTCGAGCATCACCACCGCGTTCTCCGGTGCATCATCCAGACTCGCTGCGAGGCGACGGCCTGTGGTGATCAGCACCGGTTCACCGATGCGGTTCAGCGGTATGCGATGACTGGCGACCAGCGCCTGCACGCTGGTGATGCCGGGAATGACCTGATGCTCAAAGACTTCCCTGCCCCGCGCCAGCACCCGGTCGAGAATACGCAGGGTGCTGTCGTACAGCGCAGGATCACCCCAGACCAGAAACGCGCCTGTCTCGTCCTTGCCAAGCTCATCGGCGATCAGGCGCTCGAACAGGATGGCGCGCTGCTCGTGCCAATGCTCGACGCCGCGTTCATAGCCGCTGGGATCATCTTCGCGGCGCGGGTCCTGGACCTGCACCAGCCGATAGTCGGTGTGAGTGATGTATCGCTCACACATCGTCTTGCGCGATAGCAGCAGATCGTCGTCGGCGTAGCCCTTGTCGAGCAGGAACACTGCGTTCGTCCGGTTCAGGGCATTGATAGCCTGAACCGTGATCTGCTCGGGATCGCCAGCCCCCATGCCGATCAAAAGAATCTGTTTCATCGCGTCCCGCTCCTGCAATGACTGCTGTGAAGAGTGACTGATCCTAAGCGTTTTTTCGGCGTCGGTCGGGCAATGATCTGAAAAATGAGGCACATTAACGCCCTGGCAACCACTGCAAACGGCCACGCCATGAGTAAAACAACAAGAATTGCGGATCCTTCCTATGAATTGATGGACGACCATAACGGCCTGTCGATCATTTATCGCGAGCACGGTTTTCCCTGCCCGCTGGTGCGCTGGCACTTTCACAAGGAATACGAGTTGCACCTGATCGTCGCCAGCTCCGGCAAGGTCTTCGTGGGTGATTACATCGGCAACTTCAACCCGGCCAGCCTGTTCCTGACCGGCCCCAACCTGCCGCACAACTGGATCAGTCAGATCGATGAAGACGAAGTCGTGCCCAAGCGCGACATGCTGGTCAACTTCACCGACGAGCTGCTGGAAAGCGGCAATCAGGTCTTCGCCGAACTCAGAACCCTGGCGCCGCTGCTGGAGCGTGCCCGCTACGGTATCGAGTTTCGCTGCAAGCGCACGATTCGTCAGGCCATGAGATTGATGCAGCGAATCGCCGACTCCAATGGCATCACCCGTCTGGGTCATTTCTTCATCCTGCTGGAACTGCTGGCGGCCAGCGATGACTACCAGTTGCTCTCCGGTACGGCGGTCACTCATTCGGCGGACGAGCACAGCGTCGACCGCACCAACCGGGCGGTGGATTACATCTTCGCCAACTACAGCCGGGAATTGCCGCTGGAAGAAGTCGCCGAGTACCTGGGCATGAAGCCTACGTATTTCTCCAGAGTCTTCAAGCAGGCCACTGGCCGTTGCTTCGTGGAGTTCGTCAATCGCCTGCGTATCAGCAAATCCTGCGAGCTGCTGGCCGATGGCGACAAGCCTGTGACCGACGTCTGCTTCGAGTCCGGCTTCAACAACATTTCCAACTTCAACCGGCGTTTCCAGCAACTCAAGGGCATGACGCCATCGCATTACCGGCGCCTGGCCGTCCAGCGTCTGACCGAACAAAACCTGTACTGATTCGCCCCGCCTCCTCGCCCATCGTCTACGCTCAAACATCGCCAACGCCTGTGACTGGGCGTTCGCGGCGCAGGCACGCTTGCAGACTCACTGCAAAAAAGTATCAGTGGCAGTGCGGTGCAGGATTTGTCTTTCATCGCGAACGCCGTTGTAATCAGTGCACATCTTCCTTCCTCCGGAAGAGACAAAAACAATAACCTGCCTTCTGCAGCTCTCTGGGCGTGGAAGAGGAGTGATCAATGAAGACCTCAGCAAAAGTTCTGCTTGCCAGTACCGTCCTCAGCACCTGTTTCATGGTCAGTGGCACCGCCACTGCCGGAACCGTGACCATCGCCACGGTCAACAACAGCGACATGATCCGCATGCAGCGCCTCTCCAAGACCTTCGAAGAAAAGCACCCGGACATCAAACTCAACTGGGTGGTGCTTGAAGAAAACGTCCTGCGTCAGCGCCTGACCACTGACATCGCCACCAAGGGCGGTCAGTTCGACGTATTGACCATCGGCATGTACGAAGCCTCACTGTGGGGTGCCAAGGGCTGGCTGCAGGAAATGAAAGACCTGCCCGCCAGCTACGAACTCGATGACGTATTCCCTTCGGTGCGTGACGGTCTGTCGGTCGACGGCAAACTGTTCGCTCTGCCGTTCTATGCAGAAAGCTCGATCACCTACTACCGCAAGGACCTGTTTGAAAAGGCAGGCCTGACCATGCCCGAGCGTCCGACCTGGACCCAGATCGCCGAGTTCGCCGGCAAGCTGACTGACAAATCCAAGGAACAGTACGGTATCTGCCTGCGCGGCAAGGCCGGCTGGGGCGAGAACATGGCGCTGATCACCACCGTGGCCAACTCGTTTGGTGCGCGCTGGTTCGATGAGCAGTGGAAACCGCAGTTCGATCAGCCTGAATGGAAGAACGCGCTGAATTTCTACGTCAACACCATGAAGCAATCCGGCCCACCGGGCGCGTCGAGCAACGGCTTCAACGAAAACCTCGCGCTGTTCAACAGCGGCAAGTGCGCCATCTGGGTGGACGCCAGCGTGGCCGGTTCTTTCGTGACCGACAAGACTCAAAGCAAGGTTGCCGATACCGTCGGCTTCACCTACGCGCCGCATGAAGTGACCGACAAGGGTTCATCCTGGATCTATTCGTGGTCCCTGGCCATTCCTGCCAGCGCCAAGAATGCCAAGGACGCTGCCGAGTTCACCCAGTGGGCGACCTCTAAAGAGTACGCCGCGCTCGTGGCCGAGAAAGATGGCGCCTCCAACGTGCCGCCAGGCACCCGCGCTTCGACCTACAGCGATGAGTACAAGAAAGCGGCGCCGTTCGCCAACATCACGCTGGAATCGCTCAAGGCCGTGACGCCCAAGACACCGACCCTCAAGCCAGTGCCTTATGTCGGCATCCAACTGGTCACGATCCCCGAGTTCCAGGCCATCGGCACCAGTGTCGGCCAGCAGTTCTCGGCCGCACTCATTGGCCAGACCTCGGTCGACGCCGCCTTGAAAAACGCGCAGACCTCCACAGAGCGCGACATGAAGCGCGCGGGCTACCCGAAGAAGTAACCGCACGCTGCAGGGCGGGAGATCCATTTCTCCCGTCCTTGCATCAAGATTCTGTGATATCCGATGGGAGCCCCCATGAAAACCTCAGCCATTTCTGATCGTACGGACGCGTCCGGCGAACTGCCCCCGATCAAAAGCCGTCGTTTCAAACCGGGCTGGTTTCTGGTCAGCCCTTCCGTCGCGCTGCTGCTGGTGTGGATGATCGTGCCGTTGGGCATGACCATTTATTTCTCGCTGATTCGCTACAACCTGCTGTCTCCCGGCGACAACGAATTCGTCGGTCTGGAAAACTTCGAATACTTCGTCACCGACAGCGGCTTTCTGCCCGGCGCAGGCAACACCCTGCTGCTGGTAGGCAGCGTGCTGGCGATCAGTGTGATCCTCGGCGTGCTCATCTCGGCGCTGCTGGAAGCCAGTGAGTTCTTCGGTCGCGGCATCGTGCGGGTGCTGTTGATCTCACCCTTCTTCATCATGCCGACGGTCAGCGCGCTGATCTGGAAAAACCTGATTTTCCACCCGGTTTCCGGCGTGCTGGCGGCGGTGTGGAAGTTCTTCGGGGCCGAGCCCATCGACTGGTTCGCCCATTACCCGATGCTGTCGATCATTATTATTGTGTCCTGGCAGTGGCTGCCGTTCGCCATCCTGATCCTGATGACCGCCATGCAGTCACTGGATCAGGAACAGAAAGAAGCGGCACGTCTCGACGGCGCAGGCCCGATTGCAATCTTCTGGCACCTGACCCTGCCGCACCTGGCGCGCCCGATTGCGGTCGTAGTGATGATCGAAACCATCTTTCTGCTGTCGGTGTTCGCTGAAATCTTCACCACCACCAACGGCGGTCCGGGTTTTGCCTCGACCAACCTGGCCTACCTGATCTACATCCAGGCGCTGCTGCAGTTCGACGTCGGCATGGCGTCAGCAGGCGGGTTGATCGCCGTGGTCATCGCCAACATCGCAGCGATCATCCTGATCCGGATGATCGGCAAAAACCTCACCGACAAGTCATGAGGGCCTTGCCATGATGACGCTCAAACAATCACGCCGCCTGCAAAGCCTGTTGCTCGGGACGTTGTCCTGGCTCATCGCCGCGCTGATCTTCTTCCCGATCTTCTGGATGGTCCTGACCAGCTTCAAGACCGAGATCGACGCCTTCGCCACGCCGCCGCAGTTGTTCTTCACACCGACGCTGGAAAACTACCTGCACATTCAGGAGCGCAGTGACTACTTCCACTTCGCCTGGAACTCGGTGCTGATCTCGTTCAGCGCGACGATCCTGAGCATGCTGGTGGCCATTCCGGCGGCCTACTCGATGGCGTTCTTCGAAACCAAGCGCACCCGCGGCACGCTGCTGTGGATGCTCTCCACCAAAATGCTGCCGCCCGTGGGCGTGCTGATGCCGATCTACCTGCTGGCCAAAACCTTTGGCCTGCTGGATTCGCGGCTGGCGCTGATCATTATTTACACGCTGATCAACCTGCCGATCGTGGTCTGGATGATCTACACCTACTTCAAGGACATTCCGGGCGAAATTCTCGAAGCTTCGCGTCTGGACGGCGCCAGCACCCGTCAGGAAATCTTTCGCGTGCTGATGCCGATCTGCAAGGGTGGCCTGGCCTCCACTGCACTGCTTTCGCTGATCCTGTGCTGGAACGAAGCGTTCTGGTCCCTGAACCTCACCTCGTCTGCCGCTGCGCCACTCACTGCGCTGATCGCATCCTACTCAAGTCCCGAAGGGCTGTTCTGGGCCAAGCTGTCGGCTGTCTCGACGCTGGCATGCGCGCCGATCCTGATCTTCGGCTGGATCAGCCAGAAACAACTGGTTCGCGGTCTTTCGTTCGGCGCCGTCAAATAGCCCCGGCCTACAGAATAAAAAGGAGTCCATCATGGCTAACCTCTGCATCAGAAATCTGCAAAAAGGCTTCGACGGTCACCAGATCATCAAGGGCATCGACCTGGATGTGAAAGACCGTGAATTCGTGGTTTTCGTCGGTCCGTCGGGCTGCGGCAAATCCACCCTCCTGCGCCTGATCGCAGGCCTGGAAGAAGTGACCTCCGGCACCATCGAGCTCGATGGCCGCGACATCACCCAGGTGACCCCGGCCAAGCGCGATCTGGCGATGGTGTTTCAGACCTACGCGCTGTACCCGCACATGACGGTTGGCAAGAATCTGTCGTTCGCGCTGGATCTGGCTGGCGGCAACAAGGACGAGATCAAGAAGAAAGTCGATGAGGCCGCCCGGATCCTGGAGCTGGGACCGCTGCTTGAGCGCAAACCCAAGCAGCTGTCCGGCGGTCAGCGTCAGCGGGTCGCGATTGGCCGCGCCATCGTGCGTAACCCCAAGATATTCCTGTTCGACGAACCGCTCTCCAACCTCGACGCCGCGCTTCGCGTGCAGACTCGTCTGGAGCTGTCGCGCCTGCATAAAGAGCTGCAGGCAACCATGATTTACGTGACCCACGATCAGGTTGAGGCGATGACTCTGGCCGATAAGGTGGTGGTTCTCAATGGCGGTAAGGTCGAACAGGTCGGCTCTCCGCTGGACCTGTATCACCACCCGGCCAACCTGTTCGTGGCAGGCTTTCTCGGCACGCCCAAAATGGGCTTCCTCAAGGGCAGGATCAGCCGGATCGACAGCGGCAGTTGCCAAGTCGAGCTGGACGCGGGCACCACGGTCAGCATGCCGGTCAGCCGCGCAGGTCTGGCGGTTGGCGCTCAGGTGACGCTGGGCATCCGCCCCGAACACCTGGACATCGCCCAGAGCGGCGATTGCCAGTTGCAGGTGATTGCCGATGTCAGCGAACGCCTCGGCAGCGACACGTTCTGCCACGTGCGCACCCGCTCGGGAGAGGCGCTGACCATGCGTATTCGTGGTGATCTGGCCAGCCAGTATGGCGAGACGCTGCACCTGCATCTGGACAGTGCCCACTGCCACCTGTTTGACGCTGATGGTCTGGTGATCCCCAAAGCCCTGCAGACCGCTGCCGCCTGAGTCCTGGAGAGTCCTGTCATGAAATTGAAAAAACAGAACCTGTCGCGCCTGGGCGCCGACATCGACGTACCGGCCTATTCCGCGACTGACACCCGTCAGGGCATCGCGCACATCGGGGTCGGCGGTTTCCACCGCGCCCATCAGGCGTTTTACACCGATGCGCTGATGAACACCGGCGAAGGTCTGGACTGGAGCATCTGCGGTGTCGGGCTGCGTCCCGATGACCGCGCGGTGCGCGACGCCCTCGCGCAGCAGGATTACCTGTACACACTCTATGAACTGGGCGACACGCCGGACACCAAGACACGCGTCATCGCGTCGATCAGCGGCATGCTGCTGGCCGAGGACAGTCCGCAGGCGCTGATCGACAAACTGGCCAGCCCGGACATCCGTATCGTGTCGCTGACGATCACCGAAGGCGGCTACTGCATCGACGACAGCAACGGTCAGTTCATGACCCACCTGCCGCAGATTCAGCATGACCTTGCCAATCCCGCCACGCCGAAAACCGTGTTCGGCTTCCTGTGCGCCGCACTCGCCCGCCGCCGCGCCGAAGGCACGCCTGCGTTCACGCTGATGTCCTGCGATAACCTGCCGCACAACGGCGCGGTCACACGCAAGGCGCTGCTGGCCTTCGCCGCCCAGCGCGACGCCGATCTGCACGACTGGATTGCTGACAACGTCAGCTTTCCCAACGCGATGGTTGACCGCATCACGCCAATGACCAGCGCCGCGCACCGATTGAAGCTGGCCGACGAGAAGCACATTGACGACGCCTGGCCGGTGGTCTGCGAACCGTTCGTGCAATGGGTGCTGGAAGACAAGTTCGTCAACGGCAGGCCAGCCTGGGAAAAGGTCGGCGTGCAGTTCACCGATGACGTGACGCCTTACGAGGAAATGAAGATCAAGCTGCTCAACGGCAGCCATCTGGCCCTGACCTATCTGGGCTTTCTCAAGGGCTATCGTTTCGTACACGAGACCATGAACGATCCCCTGTTCGTGCGTTACATCCGCGCCTACATGGACCTCGACGTCACGCCGCAACTGGCATCGGTGCCCGGCATCGATCTGGAAGGCTACAAGGACACGCTGATCGAGCGTTTCTCCAATCAGGCGATTGCCGACCAGTTGGAGCGGGTCTGCTCGGATGGCTCGTCGAAATTCCCGAAATTCACGATTCCGACGATCAACCGGTTGATCGTCGATCAGGGCAATCTGGAGCGGGCATCGCTGGTGGTCGCCGCCTGGGCCTTGTACCTCAAGGGCAAGGATGAAAACGGTGCGGTTTACAGCATTCCTGACCCACGCGCCGATTTCTGCAAAGGCCTGGTCGCCGACGATGCATTGATCACCGAACGTCTGCTGCAGGTCGAGGAAATCTTCGGCCTGGCTATTGCGCAGTCTGCACCTTTCGTGGCGGCGTTCGAGCAGAACCTGGCCGATCTGCGCACGCTGGGCGTCAGCGGTACCCTGGAAAAACTACTGGCCAAGAGCCTCTGAGGGACACCCATGTTTCTTGGAATCGATTGCGGCACCCAAGGCACCAAAGCCTTGCTGCTCGATACACAGACAGGTCGCGTGCTGGGCGAAGGCTCGGCACCCCACAGCCTGATCAGAGATCATCACGGACGTCGCGAGCAGGACGTCCAGCAATGGCTCACAGCCTTGCAGCACGCGGTCGGCGAAGCGCTCGCTCAGTCCGGTGTTTCAGGACAGGATGTGAAGGGCATCGGCATCTCCGGACAGCAGCACGGCTTAGTCCTACTCGACGCGCAGGGCCAGGTGCTGCGCCCGGCCAAGCTTTGGTGTGACACTGAAAGCGCTCCGGAAAATCAACGTCTGCTGGACCATCTGGGCGGCGAAAAAGGCTCACTGGAGCGCCTGGGACTGGTCATCGCGCCGGGCTACACGGTGTCAAAGCTGTTGTGGACCAAGGAGCAACACCCGGAACTGTTCGAGCAGATTGACAGGATCCTGCTGCCCCACGACTACCTGAACTACTGGCTGACCGGCCGCTGCTGCACCGACTACGGCGACGCCTCGGGCACCGGTTATTTCAATGTGCGCACGCGCGAATGGGATTTGCCGTTGCTGGCCCATATCGACCCGAGCGGACGCCTTGAAAAGGCACTGCCGCAGTTGCTGGACGCTGAACAGGCGGTTGGCACATTGCGGCCCGAGATTGCCCAACTGCTGGATCTGAACCCGCAGGCCCTGGTGTCCAGCGGCGGCGGTGACAACATGATGGGGGCGATTGGCACCGGCAATATCCAGCCGGGGTTGATCACCATGAGCCTGGGTTCCTCCGGCACGGTGTACGCGTTCGCCGATCAGCCTGCGGTCAGCGAGCACGGCTCGGTTGCGACCTTCTGCTCGTCGTCCGGCGGCTGGCTGCCGCTGATCTGCACCATGAACCTGACCAACGCCACGACGGCCATCCGCGAGCTGTTTGCGCTGGACATCGCGGCGTTCAATACGGCCGTTGCCAGCGCACCGATCGGCGCTGAAGGCGTGCTGATGCTGCCGTTCCTGAACGGCGAACGCGTCCCCGCCCTGCCCGATGCCACCGGCAGCATTCTCGGTCTGGACAGCACGAATCTGAGTCAGGCCAACCTGTGTCGGGCGGTGGTGGAAGGCACGACGTTCGGCCTGCGCTACGGGCTTGATCTGCTGCGCGCCAGCGGCATCAAAAGCGAGAGCATCCGCCTGATCGGCGGTGGCTCGAAAAGTCCGGTATGGCGGCAGATCGTGGCCGACATCATGGATACGCCAGTGGTCTGCACACGCTTGGCAGAAGCCGCTGCGCTGGGCGCGGCGATTCAGGCAGCGTGGTGCTGGTCGACGGCCAAGGGTCAACCCGACAGCCTGCAGGACCTGTGCGAGCGTTGCGTGAGCTTGGACGCTGCCAGCGAGACACGACCGATTGCGCAGAACGTCGTCGCCTATCAACAGGTCTACCAGCACTACCAAGATCAATTACGAGCAGTTTGAACCTGCCTTTTTCACGGAGCACCTATGTTTCTGGTTTGCGGCGAAGCCCTGTTCGATATTTTCACCCGCGCCGACACTGGCAGCGCGCTCAATAAGCTGGGGTTTGACGCCATCGCCGGCGGCTCACCCTTCAACGTTGCCATCGGCCTGCGCAGACTGGGTGTGGAATCTGCCCTGTTTGCCGGTCTGTCGACGGATTACCTGGGTCGCCGCCTGCGCGCAGTGCTCGATGACGAACAGGTCAGTGCCGAGCATCTGATTGAATTCGACGCGCCTACCACGCTGGCCATGGTCGCGGTCGGGGCCGACGGTTCGCCCACCTACAGTTTCAGAGGCGACGGTTGCGCCGATCGCCAGTTACGCCTGGAACATTTGCCCAGACTCGACGACAAGGTACGGGGTATTCATGTCGGCTCGTTCTCACTGGTGGTGCAGCCGATTGCCGATACGCTGCTGGCCCTCGTGGCCCGGGAAAGCGGCAAACGCCTGATTTCCCTGGACCCGAACGTGCGCCTCAATCCGGCACCGGATATCCAGCGCTGGCGCTCCCAGATTGCGGCATTCGCCGAGCATGCGCACATGATCAAGGTCAGCGATGAAGACCTGCACCTGCTGTATCCCGACCGCGACCCCGAAACCATTGCAAAAGGCTGGCTGAACCGGCACACGCACATGGTGATCGTGACCCGTGGCACGCAGGGCGCAAGCATCTTCACCCGCGAGCACGGCACCTGGTCGATCCCGGCAAAGAACGTCGTGACGGTGGACACCGTGGGCGCAGGCGATACATTCCAGGCAGCACTCCTGACGTTCCTGACCGAACGCCAGCTGGATACGCCAAAGGCGCTGTCGGAGCTTACGAAGGACATGCTGGACCAGATGCTTGATTTTGCAGCGAGTGCAGCGGCGCTGACCTGCACACGGGTCGGGCCGGACCTGCCCTATCGGGAACAGTTGCGCTGAGTGGGGACGACCAAGGTATCAACCGAAACGTCCAGATGATCAGACCCAATGGGACGCAGAGCGTCCCGGGCGGCATGCCAACGCGGAGCATTGGCACGATCAGTTTCAGTCCCCCCCGATACAGATCGTTCCCACTCTGCGCTCATCGTTATACACCAGCCTGGAAGGCGCTCAAACGGGGCCCAAACAAAAGTGTCTGACTGAATACGTACCCGTGGGAGGCGTGCTTGAGATCACGCTGATCGTTCCTACGCTCCGCGTGGGAATGCCTCCCAGGACGCTCCGCGTCCGNCGAATGTGGCGCAGATGTGTGCCCAAGCTCCAGCGTTATCCACGTCATTCGCTCGGCTGACTGAGTCCTCAGTCTGTGCCATTTGTGACGCGGAGCGTCACGGGAGGCATGCCCACGCGGAGCGATGGGCNTTCAGTCACGTCTCTCAGGACGCTCCGCGTCCCGGTTTCACGCGCAACTACCTGAACGCCCAAAACCCAGGCAAAAAAAATCGCGAGTCAACTTGCTCTCACGTGTACGTGAAAGCGAGCCGGCTCGCGAAATCATGGGTGCAACCTATCGGGATGTCAGGCCAACAAACCGGCCTTGATGCCCCGGATGCGCGTATTGATGTCATCCGCAACATCGTTCTGCTTGTCCTTGAGGGCGTCCTGGACTTTCTGGTCGATCGTCAGTTGATCCTCAGGCTTCATCGCGGTGTATTGCTGCTGGGTGATGCCAGTCAGTTTTTCCCGCACTTTCTCTTCAGCCGTCTGCTTCAGGGTGTCCATGAATTTCTGGACCCCCGTCGCAGCGCCATCGGCAGCGCCGACACTGGCAGCATTCGCGCCGGTGACGCCGTTATCGCGATCAGCGGTCTTCTCGGAAAGCGACGTATCCGCCCCGCTCTTGAGATTGACCATCATCCGTGCAAACGATTCGTTGTAGCCACTGTTGCTCTGCGCGTCATCCGTGGACGCAGCGTTGGCGGTTTGCGAGGTGACCGGAAACGCCCCGTTGCCAAGGCCCGCTGCGGCCATCGCACCGAACGAATCCTGCGACACCTCGCCCAGCGTCTTGCGCCCTATGGCTCCAACAGCATGGGAAACCAGCTGTTCGAGCCCACTGTTGCCAATAATCATCTTTCACCTCCTGATGACGTGATGCGCTTGTACACCAGCAAGAGCGGTGCCAACTACCGAGATCACCCTAAACCCATGATTCCTATGGCATGGCGACTAAAGGCAGCGGCAGAAAGATGACGTTTACCCGCCAGCGCTTCCAAATCACGTCAAACGCGGCAACGTGTTGCCGTCAATGGGTCGTCTGGCCCTGAGCGATCTGCAACTGTTCCAGCGGCAGCGGGCCTGCGAGGTAGTAGCCTTGCGCCTGCCCCGCGCCCATCTCGCGCAGCAGTTCCAGCGTCTGACGGTCCTCCACGCCTTCGGCGACGACGGTCAGGTCCAGCGACTCTGCCATCCGTACAATCGCCCGCACGATGGCGCGGCTTCGGTCACTGGTGGTCAGTTCGAAGATGAACGACTTGTCGATCTTCAACCCGCTGAAATGGTACTGGTGCACATAGCTGAGAGAAGAAAACCCGGCACCGAAGTCATCCAGCACCACTGACATGCCCTGGTCGGCCAGCTGCTTCATGGACAGACGCGCCTGTTCGGGATCTGCCACCAGCGCGCCTTCAGTGAGCTCAAGGCACAATCTGGCCGGAGACACGCCGGACTCGACCAGCATGGAAAGCACTTCGCCTGCGAAAGCCGGTCGGGTAATGCTGTAGCTGGAGCAGTTCACATGGACTGGAGGCAAGTGTGCGTTGGCCGGATCGGCCAGAATCGCGATGACCTGCCTGAGCATGTACAGGTCGAGACGGCCAATCAACCTCAGGCCCTCCAGCGCGGGCAGGAAGCACTCGGGCGTCAGCACCTGCCCGTCAGGCTGACGCCAGCGAATCAACGCCTCCAGCGCCAGCAGCCTGCCGGTTTCCAGGCAGGTGATGGGCTGGAAATAGGGAATGAGCTGATCAGTGCGTTTCAGCGCGGTCCGCAACGCGCCTTCCTGATCCATCTGATCCGAGACCTGACGGCGCAGTGCCTGGTTGAAAACTGCACAGCCATCACGTCCGCCGTTCTTCACTGTGTACATTGCCGTGTCGGCATCGCGCAACAGATCAGCAGGCTCCTTGTGGAACTCACCGTCAGCCCCGACGACGCCGATACTGCAGGAGGTGAAGACCGTGTGTTCGTCAATCACAAAGGGCGACTCGAACGCCGTGAGAATCCGTTGAGCGATCCCGACCCCCGTGCTCAATCGCGCGCCAATCCCCAGTACGGCGAACTCGTCGCCGCCCAGGCGGGCCAGCAGGTCACCCACGCGCATGCAACTGCGTAGACGCTGGGCCGCCTGAATCAGCAACAGATCGCCACAATGATGCCCGAGGCTGTCGTTGACGATCTTGAAGCGATCCAGGTCGATGAACATCACCACCAGCGCACGCCCCCGGCCGCAGAACTCCTCCCAGGCCAACTGCAATCGTTGCTGCAAATGGCTGCGGTTGGGCAAACCGGTCAGTGAGTCATGAGCGTTTTCGTGCTGAAGCCTTGCATTGAGCTGATCCAGTTCGCGAGTCCGGTCGAGCACCCGCGCCTCCAGACGCAGGTTGGCGGTATGAATCGCCTCGGCAGCGCTGCGGCGCGAGAGGGCCGTATCAATATGCCGGGAAACGAAGGTCAGCAGGTCCTGATCGCGCAAGGTGTAGCTGACGTGGCGAGAATAGCTCTGGACGGCCAGAACACCCCGCACCTCCTCCGCCTCGAACAGCGGAATACCCAGCCAGGAGGTCGATCGGTTGGTCTGGTTCTGTACTTCAATCTCGCCCGCAGCTTCGAGCCTGAGCGCGTCTTTGCTGTCGATCAGGCATGGACGGCGCTGGCGAATGACATATTCGGTGAATCCGCGTTGACCACGCCGGGGCGCAGGTGACTGCGTCAAACGCTCGTCAATGTAATAGGGAAAGGTGACCTCACCCGTGGCTTTGTCATAGAGCGCGATGTAAAAGTTGAGCGCCACCAGCAGTTCACCCACGATCATGTGCAGGCTCTGGAACAGCTCGTTCATGTCTCCGGGACGGCTGGACAGTTCGGCAATCTGAAACAGCGCACTTTGCAGGTGCTCGGCACGCTCGCGCTCGGCCACTTCCAGACGTAAGGCATCGTTGGCGGCGGACAGTTGCTGGGTGCGTAACAGCACGGTCTGTTCAAGGTGGGCGCGGTGCAACAGCCGGTCCATTGCCATGGCCACATGCCGCGAGACCACTGAAAACAGCGCCCGGTCCTGAACGCTGTAGACACGGGACACATCGTAGACTTGCATGGCGACCATGCCGAATACTTCATCCGACGCGTTTTTCAGCGGCGCGCCCATCCAGAACTCCGGACGACGCCCTCTGCACCTGAAACGGCCAGCCGCTTCTGCCTCTTCGATGCCCGCCGCATCGAGAAACATGGACTGCCCCTGGGTCAGCACATAGCCGGTCATGGAAATATTGGCGGGTTCAAGGTATTCGAAGGTTTCCGGGGCCATCGCCTCATCGTCGAAACGGTCGATGTAATAGGGATAGGTGATCTTGCCGGACTGGCTGTCGTACAGCGCCAGGTAGAAATTCTCGGCGTCGATCAGCGTACCAAGCTGCTGGTGAATCCCTTGCAGCAGCGTGCCTCGCTCGTGGGTCGAGCTGGCCAGCAGGCTGATCTCGTACAGCGCGCGCTGGGTGCTCTGCGCCCTGACCAGTGCAGCGCTCTGCAACAGAGAGCCCAGTCTGACCGCGAGATCTGCAAGTTCCGGTTTGTGCTGTTCGGCCAGCGGTGCAAGCAGCCAGCCCAGCGCCTCTTCACCCCGGCCTGTCGCCCACCGATGTACCTGACCTTCGTTACAGAACGACTCAAATCGGCCAACGGGAATGTGCTCTGGCCAATCGTAATGAAGCGCGCCCTGCCCCAGCAGACGCTTCTGCTCGCCCGCCACATAGAACGCCCAGGGCACGCCGGGGACCTGTTGGCGTGCCACAGCCATTAACTCATCGATGGCCTGATGACTGGACAGCCGGTCACGACGGTCGCGCAGCGTATCGCCGGGAGCGACGCTGTCGTTGGTCTGGCGCAGGCAGGAGGCCAAAGGGGGTACAGTCATGTCAACACCAGATCCAGAAACCGACGGCGAATATAATTGACGCTTCCGGCCAGAGTTGGCAGTGCGCTGTCACATTAAAGCAGCAATTGTGATGCAAGGATTGTACCTGCAAGTCGGCATGCTGGGCGCGCCGAACATCGCTGTGAGCGCGGCACTATTTCATGGTTTTTCGGGTCAGAGAGTGTTCCCGCAGCAGGCAACATCGTCTTTTGCGCACTATGCTGGCCTGCGCTTTCTTCGCCAAACACATACTGGACAGGTGATCGCAATGATCAAGACTTACAGCTATGCAGCCCAGGCTGCCACCGACAAGCTCGCACCTTATCAATTCGAACGACGCGCTCCGGGCGCCGACGATGTTCAGATCGACATCCTGTACTGCGGCGTCTGCCACTCTGACCTGCACACTGCGCGCAACGAATGGCACAACACGCTTTATCCATCGGTACCAGGCCATGAGATCGTCGGCAAGGTGACTGCCGTGGGTGCCAATGTCACCAAATTCAAGGTAGGTGATCTGGCGGGCGTCGGCTGCATGGTCGACAGTTGCCAGGCATGTCAATCCTGCGAAGAGCATGAAGAGCAGTACTGCGAAAAAGGCTTCACCGGCACTTACAACGGACCCGTCTTCGGCGGTGAGAACACCTTCGGCGGCTACTCGGACAAAATCGTCGTCAAAGAGAAGTTCGTGCTGCGCATCGCGCCCGACCAGAATCTGGCAGCCGTTGCACCGCTGCTGTGTGCGGGCATCACCACCTACTCGCCGCTGAATCACTGGAAGGTCGGTCCAGGCAAGAAGGTCGGAATCGTGGGCCTGGGCGGTCTGGGTCACATGGGCGTAAAGATTGCCCACGCCATGGGTGCTCATGTGGTGCTGTTCACCACGTCACCCAAAAAACGCGAAGACGGCCTGCGTCTGGGTGCAGACGAAGTCGTGGTTTCAAAAGACCC
This sequence comes from Pseudomonas viridiflava, assembly GCF_001642795.1. Classification (GTDB taxonomy): domain Bacteria; phylum Pseudomonadota; class Gammaproteobacteria; order Pseudomonadales; family Pseudomonadaceae; genus Aquipseudomonas; species Aquipseudomonas viridiflava. The sequence goes on from NZ_LKEH01000017.1 coordinate 124,990, forward strand.
GGATGAGATGGCCGCCCACATCAACAGCCTGGATTTCATCCTCAATACCGTTGCAGCGCCTCATGACCTGGACGCCTTCCTGTCCCTGCTCAAGCGCGACGGCACCATGACACTGGTCGGCGCGCCAGCCGAGCCCCATCCTTCACCTGCGGTATTCAACCTGATCTTCAAACGCCGCAGCCTGGCAGGCTCGTTGATTGGTGGCATTCAGGAAACCCAGGAGATGCTGGACTTCTGTGCCAAACACAACATCGTGTCCGATATCGAAGAAATAGCCATGCAGGACATCAACGAAGCCTACGAGCGGATGCTCAAGGGTGACGTGAAGTATCGTTTTGTGATTGATATGGCAACCCTCAAACAGGAAGCTGCTGCAGCCTGATCCTGAATGGCGGTCTGACTGGCGACATGCCAGCCAGACCACTGCTGTCAACCCGATGCAAACCATAACGTGCGGTCTTGTCCGCCCTCGTGACAGGCCTCGGCCTGACGGCGCAAATTCGTGCACGCCATTTGTTCACGCATACTATTTCCAGCACCGTGGAGCCAAGACGAACGCCGTCGAACCTTTCGTCTTCTGACCCTGTGCAGCTCGTCCCCAGAGCGTTGACACGCACTTTTTTGGGGCGCGAAATAGTTGCTCGATTGAAACGCGCCAACTCAATGGACGGAGAATGACACATGGCTAATATCAAGATTTTAGCGGGTGATTTTCTTCAAGGTGATGGGGAATACCGTGCTGGCACCATCACTCTCGTAACTCCCCTCTTCCCGTGGCCGGGTATCAGCTTCAAGCACAACGACATCAAGTCAGTCGAAATGGCCAGCCAGGCATCCAGTAAAAAAATCGACGGCGCTATCGGCTACGGTCTCGCGGGCGCGCTGGTGCTCGGGCCTGTAGGCGCGGCAGCAGGCGTCATGCTGGCCGGCGAGGAAAAGGAAATAACGTTTCTGACGACGTTCAAGGACGGCAGAAAAATACTCGCAGCCGCAGACGACAGGACCTATCAAAAGCTGTCGCAGCATATCGCTACACGAGGTCTCGCCAGGCATCACTGAAGCCAAGGGGCCGAGAACTCAATGACTCGGGCGATCGGCCCCTCTTCAACTACGCTTAATTCATGGCACTGATTGTGCTCCATTCACATAAATGAACTTTTTATTACAATTTAGTGACTACCACTTGCTGCTTGCCGGTCTCAAGTTCATGAAGTCCTTGCAGATATTGATGGTGAGGGACGCTTAAAGGTGAACGGATATGAAAGAACGAGCGACAGTCATCTGCAAGCGAGACGGACAGATCCTCTACGTGCGCAAACCGAAATCCAAATGGGCCTTGCCGGGCGGCAAGGTCGAGCCCGGAGAAACCCCTGCACAGGCAGCGGTGCGTGAGCTGAATGAAGAAACAGGCCTGGAAAACCTGGAGCTGCGTTATTTGGCCGAATATGAAAAAGACCGGGTGACCCATCATGTGTTCATCACTCTGGTGCCCGACTCCAGTGAAGCCAAACCCCAGAACGAGATAGCCGCCTGCAAATGGCTCGCCCCCAAGAACGTCAGCGACCTGAAGGCGAGCCCGGCCACCAAGTCCATCGTCAAATCATTTGCCCGACAAGGGTGAACGCAGCCTTCAATGCGCCCAGCGGCTGGCGCATTGAAGGCAAGCCCTTGCCCATCTCGGAAAACGCGCACACAAAAAAGGGCGACCCTTTCGGATCGCCCTTTTCGTTACCGCCCAGCAGAGCGGATTTTGTTTGGTAGGCGCGATTGGACTCGAACCAACGACCCCCACCATGTCAAGGTGGTGCTCTAACCAACTGAGCTACNCGGCATTCTACGGATATTCAGATGGGTGTCAATGGCTTTTTTTGCAGTAACTCTCTGAATATGCGGATTATTTGACTGGGCCGATTGCGCTGGGAAACGAAAAAAGGGCGACCCTCTCGGGTCGCCCTTCTCATTACCGCCCAGCAGAGCGGATTTTGTCTGGTAGGCGCGATTGGACTCGAACCAACGACCCCCACCATGTCAAGGTGGTGCTCTAACCAACTGAGCTACNGTGCATCCTACCGGCTTTAATCTTCATGTCAATCAGTTTTTACCGCTAACCCTATGAATTAACGATGTTTTTGCCAAGAACGAAATGAAAGGTCTTTTCGCCTTACGCTGGCAGAGCGTTTCCATCTCGGGTAGGATCGGCACACTCGTCAAGAATATTAAACGGAGCTTCAGGATGGCCAACACGCCTTATCCGCAGTCCTATTACGCCGCGTCGGCCAATCCGGTGCCTGAACGCCCCGCCCTGCAAGGCGAGGTCGAGACCGATGTGTGCATCATCGGTGCTGGTTACACGGGACTCTCCAGCGCGCTGTTTCTGCTGGAGAACGGTTTCAAAGTGACCGTACTTGAGGCGGCGAAGGTCGGGTTCGGCGCGTCGGGTCGCAACGGCGGACAGATCGTCAACAGCTACAGCCGTGACATCGACGTGATCGAACGCACGGTCGGTCCGCGACAGGCTCAGTTGTTGGGGCAGATGGCGTTCGAAGGCGCGGCGATCATTCGTGATCGCGTCTCACGCTACGGCATCCAGTGCGACCTGAAGGATGGCGGTGTGTTTGCCGCGCTGACAGGCAAGCAGATGGCTCACCTTGAAGCGCAGAAACGGCTGTGGGAACGCTACGGCCATTCGCAGCTGGAGCTGATGGATCAACGCCGCATCAATGAAGTGGTGAATTGCGAGCAATACATTGGCGGCCTGCTGGACATGAGCGGCGGCCACATTCACCCGCTGAACCTGGCGTTGGGCGAAGCGGCTGCGGTGGAAACGCTGGGCGGAACGATCTATGAGCAATCCGCCGCGATTCGCATCGAGCGTGGCGCGAATCCTGTGGTGCATACCGCACAGGGAAAGGTCCGCGCCAAATTCATTATCGTCGCGGGCAATGCCTATCTGGGTAATCTGGTCCCGGAGCTGGCAGCCAAATCCATGCCGTGCGGCACTCAGGTGATCACTACCGAACCGCTGGACGAAGAACTCGCCAGGACGTTGCTGCCACAGGACTATTGCGTAGAAGACTGCAATTACCTGCTGGACTACTACCGCCTGAGCGCCGACAAGCGCCTGATCTTCGGCGGCGGCGTGGTGTATGGCGCGAGGGATCCGGCCAACATCGAAGCCATTATCCGCCCGAAGATGCTCAAGGCGTTCCCGCAGCTCAAGGACGTGAAGATCGACTACGCGTGGACCGGTAATTTCCTGCTGACCCTGTCCCGCCTGCCTCAGGTCGGACGGCTGGGCGACAACATCTATTATTCACAGGGTTGCAGCGGCCATGGGGTCACTTACACCCACCTGGCGGGCAAGGTACTGGCCGAGGCGCTGCGCGGTCAGGCCGAACGTTTCGATGCGTTCGCCGACCTGCCGCACTACCCATTCCCCGGCGGACAGTTGCTGCGCACGCCCATGACTGCGCTGGGTGCGTGGTACTACAGCCTGCGTGATCGACTGGGCTTCTGACGGTTCATGAAAAACGGCGCCTTACAGGGCGCCGTTTTCATTCAGGCTGTCTATTTCATTTAACGGCGCGATTCAGCGTTCGGGTCGCCTCACCTGCCGCCTGTTCCTGCCCGGCCTGCGACAGGTCGGCGGCCGCCTTCAACCAGCGCTGCGCATCGACTTGCGCAGGCAGCTGGCGTGGCGACTGGATCAATACCGCCCAACTGCCGGCGTTTTTCCAGGCCGAGTCGAAACTGCTGAAACTCATGGTGTAGCGCCGGTCTATGCCCGCGCTGAGCAGGACGGTTTCTTTCACCCGGTTGTAGCCCACCAGAACAGCATAGCGTGGCGCTTTCCAGAATGCCGAGCCCTGGGAAAACCGCAGCATCACCGGATAGCCAGCCGACACCTGAACGAGCAACGCCTGCAGGTCGTGATCCAGCGGATACACCATGAAGCCGTACTCGCGGGCGACGCGGGGCATGTTCTGCTCCAGACGATCTTCGGCGCCCGGCAGCTGCAGAGGCTTGTCCAACAGACCTGGCGTGGTCTGTACCTGCTGATTGGCAAGCATGCTCGCCAGCGCACCCGGCCCGCTCTGATACGCGTTGCCACGGAAGAACGGCACCGAGTTGAGCTCCACACGATCAGGCAGGCTCTTGATCTGCGGTGTGACCATCGAGGAGCAGCCTGACAGACACAGAATCAGTGCAGCCAGCAGCAATGAACCCCTGGAACGGACAGCGCTTGAAAGAATGCGTAACGGCAACATGTTCACTCACTTCAACTGACATCGAGCAATCACCACTCGATCTGAACGCTGATGATAGAGCCCGTGAGAGACCGGGTATAGCCTTTGCGCGCAGTGATGCGACGGCAATAGATCGAAACGGTCATACCAAAACGCCATTGGTCAATTAATCGCAACATGCCCGGTACTAGACTGTCAGTTATCAGGAATGCAACACAAAAGCAGGAAACGTGGAGGCACTTATGAGCCTGGAATTGACAATCGTGATGCTGGTCGCCTCGTGGCTTGCGGTGGCTACGGCCATGTTGTGGGGTGTGATGCGCGTGTCCCGCCGTCATCATCCACACACTGTCACCCCGCCTTCGCCCAAGCGCTTGAAGCTGGACCGGTCGCCGAAAACCGGTCATGCCGCTGCGCACTGAATCGGGCTTGCAAGCGATTCTGGCAGGCCCTGAAATGCAAAACGGTCGACCCGATGACTCGGGCCGACCGTTTTTTCATGCGACGTGCGATCAGGCGTTGGAAGCCAGACGTGCAGCCTTTTTGCGCTTGGCCTTGCGCACCATCATGTTCAGGCCTTCAATCGCTGCCGAGAACGTCATCGCGGCGTAGATGTAGCCCTTCGGAACATGGGCACCGAAGCCCTCGGCGATCAGCGTCATACCAATCATGATCAGGAAGCCCAGCGCCAACATGACCACGGTCGGGTTGTCGTTGATGAACTTCGCCAGCGGGTTGGCGGCAACCAGCATCACGACCACGGCACTCACGACAGCGATGATCATGATCGGCAAGTGCTCGGTCATGCCCACAGCGGTAATGATGCTGTCGATGGAGAACACCAGGTCCAGCATCAGGATCTGAACGATCGCGCTACCCATGGTCAGCGCCACGGCGTTGCTCAAGGTTTTCTCTTCCTCGGTCTTCACGTCCATGCTGTGATGGATTTCCGTGGTCGCTTTCCAGACCAGGAACAGACCACCGGCGATCAGGATCATGTCCTTCCACGAGAAGGCCTGACCAAACATTTCAAACACAGGCTCGGTCAACTGCACGATGTACGCCACGGTGCTCAGCAGGCCCAGGCGCATGACCAGCGCCATGCCGATGCCCAGCTTCCTCGCCTTTTCGCGCTGATGTTCCGGCAGCTTGTTGGTAATGATCGAAATGAAGATCAGGTTATCGATACCCAGTACGACTTCCATCACGACCAGCGTCGCCAGCGCAATCCACGCAGCCGGACTGGTCGCGAGTTCCAATAGGTATTCCATAGATCACTGCCCTGCCTGAGCCAATAGTTGAACGAATGTTAGATTTCTTTACCGGACTTACTTTCTGGTTCAGCCGGGCTTGGTGTCGGCTCCAGCACCGAAAGTTCCCGCTTGGCCTCTTCCACAGCCTTGCTCGCTGCCTGATGAGTGTCGTCGATTGCCTTTTTGGCTGAATCGGCCGCCGTATTCAACATCTGCTTGGAGGACGACTCAATCTGATCGCACCCGGCCATTACCAACAGCGAACCGGTCAAAAGTACAGCGTAAAATGATTTTTTCATGTGTCCCTCGATAGGCAAGGCCGGACGATGCTTTGGGTCCGGCGTTGGAAAGGCATTCTAGGGAAGCTGAAACATCAGGAAAATTCGATTTTATAAGCGATATACTTCGGTTTTAACGAATCGGGAATGGACATGCTCAATTACCGTCAGCTTCACTACTTCTGGGTCGTGGCCAAGACCGGCAGCATTGTCCGTGCCTGCGAACAACTGAACCTCACACCGCAAACCGTCAGCGGCCAGATCAGCCTGCTGGAGTCGACCCTGGGCGTGGATCTTTTCCAGCGCGTGGGTCGGCAGCTGGAAATGACCGAAGCGGGCCGCATGGCCCTGCCGTATGCCGAGCAGATGTTTCAACTGGGCAATGAGCTTGAAGCCTTGCTGAGTTCAAACCCTGACGAACAACAACTGCTGTTTCGGATTGGCGTCGCCGACGTGGTGCCCAAATCCATTGTCTACCACCTGCTTGCGCCCACCATGGACCTCGACGGATCGATACGCATCACCTGTCGGGAGGACAAGCTCGAACGCCTGCTGGCCGACCTTGCGGTTCAGCGTCTGGATCTGGTGATTTCCGACAGCCCGATGCCGCCTCATCTGGACATCAAGGGGCATAGTCAGAAACTGGGCGAGTGCGGTGTCAGTTTTTTCGCAACCCAGGAAGTGGCCGAACGCATCGGGGACGACTTTCCGCAGTGCATGCACGGCGCTCCATTGCTCATACCGGGTCAGGAAACCGTAGTGCGGGGACGCCTGATGCGCTGGTTCGCCGAATTGAAAATCCAGCCGCGCATTGTGGGCGAGTTCGATGACAGCGCCTTGATGAAGGCTTTCGGAAAATCAGGCAGCGGCGTATTCGTGGCGCCCAGCGTGATTGCTGACGAGGTGCAGAGTCAGTATGGCGTGGAGATCATCGGCCAGACCGACGCGGTGACCGAATCGTTCTACGCGATTACGGTAGAACGCAAGGTCAGGCACCCCGGCGTGGTTGCCATTGCCGAGGGTGCCCGTAACCAGCTGTTCACTGACAGCGTTTAGGCCGCGACGGGGGTCGGTTTGCTTTTCATCAGAACCCAGGCCAGCAGTATCGCCAGAACGATAATGCCGGCTGCGGCGAAGCCCAGCCTGCCGAGCCCAAGGTGATCGATCACCCTCCCGCCGATAACCGCTCCGATCCCGATGCCCAGATTGGCACCGGCGATGTTCAGCGATGCAGCGAAAGCCGGGGCCTGGGGTGCCGCTTTGATCAGACGCACATGGCTGACCAGGAACAGCGCGGCCTGAGTGATGCCCCATACCGCCAGCGCAAGTGCCAGAGCGAACCAGGAATGGATACTCGGCACCACCGCCACCATGCCCACCACCATGAATGCGCAAAACACTAGACTGGCGATCAGAGGATGGCGATCCACCATGCGTCCGCCCAACGAGTTGCCGAGCAAGCCGACCGCGCCGAAGCCCATCAGGCACCAGCCGACCAGTGTGCCGTCAAAACCGGCCAGACGTTCGAGCATGTCGGCCAGATAGGTGTAGGCCGTGAACATGCCGCTGAAGACCAGTATGGACAGCAACACGTGGCCCTGCATCAAAGGACTGCGCAGGATGCCGAACTGGCCGAGAATAGAGACAGGCTCTTTTTTGACGACGCTGGGAAGGTAAACCGTCAGCAACAGCGCTTTGGCAAAGGCCAGCACCGACAGGGCTGCAAATGCCGTGCGCCAGCCGAACGCATCGGAAATCAGCGTACCGACAGGAATGCCGAACACCGTGGCACAGACGATCCCGAAACCGATCCGGGCAATCGCCCTGCCCGCGAACTGCGGACCGACGATGTCCACCGCCGTTTCACTGGCCAATGCCCAGAACACCGGCAGCCCCAGCGCCGGGATCAATCGGGCAACGCCCATCACCGCGATGTTGGGTGCCAGGGCGGCCAACGCATTCGAAAGCCCGAATAGAATCAGGATGCCGACAAACAGGCGCTTGCGGCTGAAGCGCGAGCAGTACGCCGTCAGGAACGGGCCGAAAGCGGCGACGGTAAAGGCAAACAGGGTCACCAGCAGACCGGCCTGCGGCACCGTGACGTGAAGATCACGCGCCATGGCAGGCAAAAGGCCGACGATGACGAACTCTGTGGTCAGCACGGTAAACCCGGCGGCTGACAACAGCAGAATGGGCAGTAACATCAAAACTCCAGAACAACGATGAAGGCCCATCCACTGGATGGGCCTTCATTTGAGATCATCAAAAACAGAAACGAGGTTGAAGCGAGCGTGGGGCATTCACCTGCGGCATGCGCATGCAACGACCCCCACGAAGATCCGGTTTACATCGACAACGTTAGAACTTGCCCATGAAATCGCGCTTGCCGATCTCGACGCCATTGTGGCGAAGCAGGTCATAAGCGGTGGTCACGTGGAAGAAGAACTGCGGCAAGGCGTAGCTCAGCAGGTACGCCTGGCCGTTCAGGCGGCGCTCTTTCTCGGTGCCGGGACGCAGCACGATTTCGATGCCTTCATTGCCATCGACCTGCTCGGGCTTGATGCTGCCGATGAATTCGAGTGTTTTGGCCAGCAAAGCCTGCAATTCGGCAAAGCTGGTTTCAGTGTCGTCATACTGCGGAATCTCGACACCTGCCAGACGCGCGGAGGCACCCTTGGCAAAGTCCACCGCGATCTGCACCTGACGGGTAAACGGCAGCATGTCCGGGAACAGACGAGCCTGCAGCAGCGCTGGCGGCTGGATTTTCTTCTCGGTCGCGTGGGCTTCAGCCTTGGTCAGAACGTCGCTCAACGCATTGAGCATTTGCTGGAAGACAGGAATCGAAGCGGCATACAGGGAAATAGACATGACATATCCTGATTGAGAAAGGCGCAATTATAGACCTGCCTGACGCGAAAGGCCGTCAGTCTTTTCGGCGCACGTGCGGATGCGCTGGCAAAATGCTGCAACAGCTCATAGTCTGATCCACCGTCATTACTCAGGGAAGCGTCCATGTCCACCGAACCCTCCTCGACCGAAGTATCCGACACTGCCGAGACGTTGCAGCTCAGCAGTACCGAAGTGCGCATTCTGGGCTGCCTGATCGAAAAGCAGGCGACCAATCCCGAGACCTACCCGCTGACCCTCAATGCATTGGTGCTGGCCTGCAACCAGAAGACCAGCCGCGACCCGGTCATGAACCTGACTCAGGGCCAGGTTGGACAGAGCCTGCGCGCTTTGGAAGGCCAGGGCTTGACGCGGCTGGTGATGGGCAGCCGCGCCGACCGCTGGGAGCACAAGGTAGACAAGGGTCTGGAACTGGTGCCTGCGCAAGTCATCCTGACCGGACTGCTGTTGTTGCGAGGCCCGCAGACCGTCAATGAGCTGCTCACACGCAGTAATCGCATGCATGATTTCGAAGACGCCGAGCAGGTCGTTCATCAACTCGAGCGGCTGATCGCCAGAGGTCTGGCGACCTTGATACCGCGTCAGGCAGGCCAGCGCGAGGACCGTTACATGCACGCGCTGGGTAATCCTGAAGACCTGCAGGCGCTGCTCGCCCAGCGCCAGAACGCACCGGAACGCAGCACAGCCACTGCTGCGTCGAACGAGCGTATCGAAGAACTCGAAGCCCGCGTGGCCGCTCTGGAAGAGCGGCTGGCCAGACTCGAGCAGAACTGACCGGTCGGCGGATACACCAGTCCGCCTCACCCTGATCGTGCCCATCGCTCCGCGTGGGCATGCCTCCCGTGACGCTCCGCGTCGCAAATGGCACAGATTGCGGATCCTGTGAGCCGGACGCATGATGGCGCTGGAGCTTGAGCACACATCTGCGCCACATTCGAGCGCGGACGCAGAGCGTCCTGGGAGGCATTCCCACGCAGAGCGTAGGAACGATCAGAGTGGTCTCAAGCACGCCTATCATGCCCATGCACCCAAGTCTTACTGCACCACGGACTACTGTGGGAGGCGGCTTGCCGGCGATGCTTTTCTGAAGCGACCTGTCAGTGACTGAACTGACGCCATCGTCGGCAAGCCGCCTCCCACAGGGTATGCATTCACTCGGATACTTACGTTTTGGCTCCGTTTTGCGCGTCTTCCAGACTTGTATATCACGATGAGGGTTCAGCCTCGGGCGAAGGCCGCTGCCTTTTGGTACTGCTCGTCGGTCGGGCGAACGCCGGTGTACAGCACGAACTGCTCCAACGCCTGAATCGCAGCCACCTCGTCTCCGCTGATGACCTTTTTACCGAGACGTCGGGCGGTCTGGATCAACGGGGTGTCCGCAGGCGTGGCGACCACATCGAAAACCGTCTGCGCAGCACTGATAGCCGCCTCATCGAACGCCAGCTCGTCAGACTGCGGGCCGATCATGCCAAGCGGAGTGACATTGACCAGCAATTCAGGACGTTCATCGCCCAACCCGGACTGCCAGCGAAAGCCGCAGGCTTGAGCCAGACGTTTCCCGGCCTGCTCGTTGCGCGCCACAATCAAACCGTCGGTAAAGCCCGCATCACGCAGCGCGAAGGCAACCGCCTTTGCCATGCCGCCACTGCCGCGCAGGGCAAACGGTGTATGCGGCACTGCGTGGCTTTGCATCAGTTGCGCGACGGCAATGTAATCGGTGTTGAAAGCTTTCAGATGGCCGTCGGTATTGACGATGGTGTTGATCGACTGGATCGCCGCGGCCGACGCATCCAGCTCGTCCACCAGCGCAATGCAGTCTTCCTTGAACGGCATGGAAACGGCGCTGCCACGGATGCCTAGCGCACGAATGCCTGCTACCGCGGCCTTCAGGTCATTGGGCGCGAAGGTCTTGTAGTAATAATTGAGGCCCAACTGTTCATATAGATGGTTATGGAAACGCACGCCGAAGTTTCCCGGACGCGCCGCCATGGACATGCACAATAACGTGTCCCGGTTGGCAGTAATGGCCATGTTTTTCTCCCGAACGGTATTGGATTAAATCTCTACGCCAGGCGTACACTGCGCCTGGCTGACCCGAATGAAGTTGACCGGCATTGCGGATCGGAAAACACCTTACATAAAATTTACTCAACGATTTCGCAGTTTTTTACAAATTCGATGTCTTAGAGTTATCCCGTGGCAGTGCTTGAGCTTAATGCAGGCCCGCGACAACGGGTTGAAAGCGAGGAACACTCATGATTCGTCAAATCCCCAAGATTGCCTTGTTTATAGGTGCGTTGGCCCTTGCAGGTCAGGCGAACGCCGATCATCGTGGCTGGGGTGGCCCAGCCGTGGTAGGTGCGCTGGTTGGCGCGGCCGTGGTGGGCGCAGCGGTATCTTCCAGCCGTGACAGAACGGTCTATGTCGAGCGTCAGCCGGTTTACTACCAGCCGCCCGTGCAGCAGGTCTATTACGCGCCGCCACCTCCGCCGCCAGTGGTCTACTACCAGCCGGCGTATGAAGTTGTAGAGCGTTATCCGGCTCCGCCGCCACGCTACTACCGTCGTTATGACGGCCCGCCTCCAGGTTATTACCAGGGCTACGGCCCGCACGGCCGCTGGTAACAGCACAAAAACCCGCCTTCATTGGCGGGTTTTTCATTTCTTGCGCATACCCCTGCCCCGCACTGCAACGTGTTCAACCCTCGTTCCCGTCAATGACGACTATTGAGAGCGTCGATTTCTGCCTGCCGGAATCAGACCGTACAGTAGCCTCATGAACAGATGGAGGTCGCTATGAACAACGTTCAAATCATGTCGGTGGTAGGCAGCGCAGTCCCGGCTCCGCTCAGAGAGCGCGGTCTGCTGGCGTGCTGGTACCTGATCCAGGACGGTGAACCGGTCAGCGGCCCCTTCGCTTCCCTGCCTGTCGCCCAGGCTTTTTCCGAGGAACTGAAAAGCCGCGTCCTGCACAGCTGACGCCCTGCCCGGTTGCTCACCGTACTTCGTGCGTTGCTCCGCACTCTCCCTTGACCGCATCGTTTGATGCGGTTTTTTTATTGGGAAATATCAGCAATTACGGGGAACACGACATAGCGCTGTTTCGCAGTAAACACTGGACCCACGAAAACTCGCTATTGAGCACGTCATGCGTTAACCGCCTGCTCGAACGTCATAATCACGTCCGCTCGGCCATCGCCGCATTCACCTGGCAACGATGGGTCAGCTTCTGCAGGCGCTTTTCCAGTGCCATGAACACCACACGATCATTGCGACCGCTGTCCAGCTCGTCGATCAGGTCATTGGCTACCTGACGCAGTTCATAGGCCAGCACCACGCGGTCGTCGTTCAGGTCCTGTTTGTGGGACTCGAACAGGCGATGCAGAAAATCCTGCAGCGTGAACTTGAGGCTATGGCGGTCACTGGCGCGCAGATGCGCAAGATTCAGGTTGATGCGCCCGTGCAATTCACTCAGCTCCCCGCACAGGTATTGCATACGCCGTGCGTAGCCTGTCTCACGGTCACGCAGCTGCTTGTTGGTCACAACCGCTTCCTGCCTGCGCTGAATGGCCGGAACGGCAATCGCCACCATCATGCCAACGATCAGGGCAATGGCCTGCATCCAGCCTGCCCAATCCGAAGGACGGGTAAAAAAGCCGGCCAGCAACAGCAGCACGGCAACCAGTGATGCGGCGATTACCAGTACAACGTAATCCTTGCCGATAAACCCCTTGAGCATTACGCGACTCCTTGAACCCATGACCTTCGATGGCTGGGAATGCTAATCGGTGCAGGCTTGCAGCACCACGAATATTCAAGACGCAGAGCGTTTTGAACACTTTTCCTACTTAACCGCAACTTAACGAAGCGCTGTTTTCCGATTTTATTGACGAAACGCCCTACGACTCCCATCGACATAAGTGAAAGCGTACTCATAAAATGCCGGGTTCCAGCCTGTTCCTTTCTTTCTACGCACCTTATCGAGTGAGCCTTGTTCTTGAAAATTCGTCTGTCTGTTCTGGGCCTATTATGTGTACTTACGGGTTCGGCATTTTCCACTTCCATCCTGGCGAACGAAACCGCCGCTCTAAATCGTGATCCCTCCAACCTGCACCTGGCCTCCGGCAGCGCCATGGTGATCGACCTGCAAACCGACAAGGTCCTGTATTCCAGTAACCCTGACGTGATCGTACCCATCGCTTCTGTCACCAAATTGATGACCGCGATGGTGGTGCTGGATGCCAAACAATCGATGGACGAAGTCATTCCGGTCAATATTTCCCAGACACCGGAAATGAAGGGCGTATTCTCCCGCGTCAAGCTGGGCAGCGAAATGAATCGTCGGGACATGCTGCTGATCACCCTGATGTCTTCGGAAAACCGCGCGGCTGCCAGTCTGGCGCACAGCTATCCGGGCGGCTATCCGGCCTTCATCCTGGCGATGAATGCCAAGGCCAAGGCGCTTGGCATGAAGCACACCGCCTATGTCGAACCCACCGGCCTGTCGGTCTACAACGTGTCGACCGCCCGTGACCTGACCAAACTGGTCATGGCAGCGCGCAAATACCCGATGCTGAGCGAACTGAGCACCACCGAAACCAAGACAGTGACCTTCCGCAAACCGGCCTACAGCCTGGTGTTCAACAACACCGATCACCTGGTTCGCAAGGAAAACTGGGACATCAAGCTGACCAAGACCGGCTTCACCAACCAGGCAGGTCACTGCCTGGTGCTGTTGACGACCATGGCCAACCGCCCGGTGTCAGTGGTCATTCTGGATGCGTTCGGCAAGTACACGCACTTTGCCGACGCCAGCCGCCTGCGCAAGTGGATGGAAACCGGCCAGAGTGGTCCGGCGCCGGAAGTGGCGTTGCAGTACAAGAAAGAAAAGAATCTGGTCATGAAACAGACCGGCATTCAGGCTCGGGACTGATCGAATCGGGTTAAAAAACGGCCGCGATGTGCAGACATCGCGGCCGTTTTGCTTACAACGCGAACAATCAGTTGTACTGAGTCACCAGCTTGGTGTTCAAGTACGCCTCGATGGCCTCGGTGCCTCCTTCAGAGCCGTAGCCGGAATCCTTGATCCCGCCGAACGGGACTTCCGGCAAACCGATGCCCTGATGGTTGATCGACAGCATGCCTGCTTCGATGTAAGTGCTGAGCGCCTGGGCAGTCTTCATCGACGTGGTGAACGCGTAAGACGCCAGACCGAACGGCACCCGATTGGACTCGGCGATCGCCTCTTCCACGGTGTCGAACGGCACCAGCAGCGCGACAGGGCCAAATGGTTCTTCGTTCATGATGCGCATGGCCGGAGTCAGACCACTCAACACGGTCGGCTGAAAGAAGTAGCCCGGCCCTTCCACTGCCTTGCCACCCGTTGACAGGGTTGCACCGCTCTTTACAGCGTCTTCGATCAGGTCCACCAGCGCAGGGATGCGGCGGTCATTGGCAACCGGCCCCATGGTGGTGCCGCTCTCCAGACCGTTGCCGACCTTGATTTCCTGCGTCAGGCCGACAAACTTCTCGGTGAACGCCGCCAGCACCTTGCGCTGCACCAGAATGCGCGTTGGCGAGACACAGACCTGACCGGCGTTACGGAACTTGGCAGTGGCCAAAACCCGAGCGGCAAGATCAATATCAGCGTCGTCAAAGACCAGCGCAGGCGCGTGGCCGCCCAGCTCCATGGTCGCACGCTTCATGTGCTTGCCTGCCAATGCCGCAAGCTGTTTGCCGACAGGCGTGGAACCGGTGAAGGTCACTTTGCGGATCACGGGATGCGGGATCAGGTAGCTGGAGATTTCTGCCGGGTCGCCATACACCAGCCCGATCACACCGGCTGGCACGCCAGCGTCGGCGAAGGCACGGATCAGCTCGGCAGGCGAGCCTGGGGTTTCTTCGGGTGCCTTGACGATGATCGAGCAACCGGCAGCCAGCGCCGACGACAGCTTGCGTACCACCTGGTTGATCGGGAAGTTCCAGGGCGTGAACGCCGCCACCGGACCGACCGGCTCCTTGACGACCTTCTGTTCGATGTTCACGCCACGCGACGGCACGATGCGGCCGTAGCTGCGGCGACCCTCTTCAGCCAGCCAGTCGATCATGTCAGCGGCGGACAGGGTCTCCATGCGCGCTTCAGCCAGCGGCTTGCCCTGCTCCTGCGTCATGATGCGAGCGATAGCGTCGGCACGCTCACGGACCAGATTCGCGGCTTTCTGCATGATCTTGTAACGGTCGTAGGCCGAGGTATTACGCCAAGTGGTGAAGCCTTTCTCGGCGGCAACCAGTGCCTCGTCCAGATCGGTAATGCCTGCATGGGCGACGGTACCGAGTGCATCGCCGGTGGCGGGATTGATCACTGAAATCGTGCGGCCATCACGGCTGGCGCGCCATTGGCCGTCTATATAAAGCTGTACATCAGGATACATGGCAACTCTCCATGGGTCGTTGCGAGGAGCGTGAGGTGCGCGCTCGAAAAATACTGAAACGAATTTAGGGGTGTATACCCCTAATGGTCAAGCGACTTCGCAAGGTCACCGACCATCGTGTTCATTTCCAGCTTGCCTGACCCGATGGCAACAAAATGTGAAATGCCGAAAAAAACCATAAAAAAGCCCGCGATCCAGGCAGCGTTCATGATGACGCCGCCCTCGCGGGCAAACTGAAAAACCCTTAAAGAATCGGCTTGCCACCGGTCACGCCATAGCGTGTACCCGAGATGTAGCTCGCTTCGTCCGAGGCCAGCAATACGTAGATCGGCGACACTTCCACGGGCTGACCCGGACGGCCCAGCGGTGTCTGGCCGCCAAAGCTCGAAGCTTCTTCTTCGGGCATGGTCGAGACGATCAACGGCGTCCAGATCGGACCCGGCGCTACGCTGTTCACGCGAATGCCTTTCTCGCCCAGCATTTGCGCAAGACCCGCGGTGAAGTTGGCAATTGCGCCCTTGGTCGTGGCGTAAGGCAGCAGTGTCGCCTTTGGCATGTCCGAGTTCACCGAACTGGTGTTGATGATCGACCCACCACGTCCCATATGCGGAACCGCTGCCTTGCAGATGCGAAACATCGCCGTGATGTTTACATCGAAGGTCATCAGCCACTCTTCATCGCTGATTTCTTCCAGGGTTTCATGGCTCATCTGGAACGCAGCGTTGTTGACCAGCACATCGATGCGACCGAACTCTTCGACGGTCTTGCTCACGATGTATTCGCACTGCTCTTTCTTTGCCAGATCGCCCGGCAATAACAGACACTTTCTGCCAGCCTCTTCGACCCAACGCGCGGTCTCTTTGGCATCTTCGTGCTCGTCGAGATAGGAAATTGCAACCTGTGCGCCTTCACGGGCAAAGGCAATGGCTACAGCGCGACCGATGCCGCTGTCGGCACCGGTGATCAAGGCAATCTTGTCCTGCAGACGACCATGTCCGGTATAGCTCTTCTCACCGCAATCGGGATACGGCTCCATCCTGCCCTGCTCACCCGGCACTTTCTGAGCCTGCTTGGGAAACGGTGGTTTTGGATAGTTTTCGAAATCTTTCATATTGGTCTCCTTGATTATGAAGCCCATACCGCCGCAGCGACGTGGGCATCTGGTCAGGTGATGCAATCAGGCAGCGGGCTTGAGCACCACTTTGGTCCAGCCGTTGTCGCGGGCGTCGAAATGCTGATAGGCCTCAGGGCCTTCTTCCAGTTTCAGACGGTGGGAAATGATCTGCGACGGCGTGGCGCGTCCGTGGTGGATGAGTTCGGCAAGGCGACGGTTGTAGGCCTTGACGTTGGCCTGACCGGTGCGGATCTGCTGGCCCTTGAACCAGAACGCGCCGAAGTCGAAGGCCATCTTGCCTTCCTTGGCCAGATCATTCTTGGCACCCGGATCCTGCGGGACGAATACGCCCACGACGCCGATTCCGCCGGTAGGCTTGGTCGAAGCCACCAGGTTGTTCATCGTCAGGTGGTTGGCCTCATGCCCGTGGCGGTCACAGCACTGATAGCCGACGCACTCACAACCCCGGTCGGTGCCTTTGCCATTCGTCAGGTTGAGAATCTGCTCGACCGCTTCCTGCTCGACCGAGTTGATCGGCGTGGCGCCCATCTTCGCCGCCAGGGCAAGTCGATCCGGATGGTTGTCCACCACGAATACCTGCGACGCGCCCTTGATCATGGCTGAGTGCGCGGCCATCAGGCCGACCGGGCCTGCACCGTAGATCGCGACACTCTCGCCCGGCAGCAAGCCCGCCAGTTCAGTCGCGTGCCAACCGGTAGGAAAGATGTCGGACAGCATGACGTAGTCGTCTTCCTTCTCGACAGCATCTTCCGGCAGCAAAAGGCAGTTGAAGTCTGCGTAAGGGACGCGCAGCAGTTCGGCCTGGCCGCCTGCGTAGTCACCCATATCGGCAAAACCATAGGCCCCGCCGGCGCTACCCGGATTGACGGTCAGACAGAAACCGGTCAGGCCTTTTTCACAGTTTTCGCAGAAGCCGCAGCCGATGTTGAATGGCAGGCAGACCCGGTCGCCGACCTTGATGCGATCGACACCGGCACCGACGGCGATCACTTCGCCGAGGTTTTCGTGACCGAAGATGCGCCCGGTCTCGAACGAGGTGCGGCCCTCATACATATGCAGATCGGAGCCGCAGATATTGGTGGTTGTCACTCTGACAAGAGCGTCGGTTGGCTTCTCGATCTTCGCGTCCGGCACGTTCTTAACACTGACATCGCGCGGCCCGTTATAGACGATGGCTTTCATGCTTGGCTCTCCTGAAGTGAAAAATAGGTTGAGCGATTCATGGCTCACCGAATATCTGTCACGACATGAGGGCGCGTGTTCAAAGCGATGGCTCTGGCACCTGACGAATGGTCATTTCCGGGTAACTCACTTTGCCGGTGCGCTCGACCCGCTGTCAGAAGAAGAAAAACGCTTGCACGAGCAATCTTATGGTATACCATCATACGAAATACAATAGTGCTCGTTCCGGGAGTCCTTCATGAGCTTTGAAATCCGCAAGATCGTCAATTACACCGAAGAAACCTTCATCGAAGGCGGCAAGGCCACCGACAAACCGGTGACCATGGTCGGGCTGGCGGTCGTGATCAAGAACCCGTGGCTGGGCAATGGTTTTGTCGAAGACCTGAAGCCCGAGATCCGCGCCAATTGCTCGGATCTGGGCGAACTGATGGTCAAACGTCTGACCGATGCCATCGGCGGCGCCGACAGGATCGAAGCCTATGGCAAAGCCGCCGTGGTTGGTGCAGACGGCGAAATCGAACATGCATCGGCGGTGATCCACACCCTGCGCTTCGGCAATCATTACCGCGAAGCGGTCAAGGCCAAGAGCTATCTGAGCTTCACCAACAAGCGTGGCGGACCAGGTACCTCCATCCAGATTCCGATGATGCACAAGGACGACGAAGGTCTGCGCTCGCACTACATCACGCTTGAAATGCATATCGAAGACTCGCCACGTGCCGACGAAATTGTCGTGGTGCTGGGCGCCGCCAACGGCGGACGTCTGCATCCGCGCATCGGCAACCGCTACATCGACCTGGAAGAACTGGCCGCTGAAAAAGCGCAGTGATCCCCTTCATCCAGTCTGCGCAGGAGCGATCCATGAATCAGCTCACCGCTGAATGCACCCCGGCGGGTACCAGTTATCTGGCCACCGGCCAAGGCCACCCCGTGGTGTTGATTCACGGGGTGGGCCTGAACAAGGAAATGTGGGGTGGCCAGATCGTCGGGCTGGCCCCGCATTACCAGGTTATTGCTTATGACATGCTGGGCCATGGTGCCAGCCCGCGGCCTGACCCGGACACCGGCCTGCCCGGTTATGCCGAACAGTTGCGCGAGCTGCTGGAGCATCTGGGCCTGCCGCAGGCGTCGGTCATCGGGTTCTCGATGGGCGGGCTGGTTGCACGAGCTTTCGCGCTGCATTTTCCACAGCACCTGTCGGCCATGGTCATCCTCAACAGCGTGTTCAACCGCAGTCCGCAACAGCGCGCAGGCGTCATCGCTCGCACCAGCCAGGCCGCCGAGCACGGCCCGGACGCCAACGCGGCCGAAGCATTATCACGCTGGTTCAGTCGCGAGTATCAGGCAGCCAATCCGGCGCAGATCGCTGCCATCCGCCAGAATCTGGCGAGCAACGATCCGCAGGGCTACCTCACCACGTACAAGCTGTTTGCCACACAGGATATGTACCGCGCCGACGATCTGGGCGATATTCGCGCACCGACACTGATCGCCACCGGCGAGCTGGACCCAGGCTCCACGCCTGAAATGGCGAGGGAACTGGCCATGCGCATCAAGGGCGCAGAAGTGGCGATACTGCCCGATCAGCGCCACATGATGCCGGTGGAATCGCCGCGCCTGGTCAATCAGGTGCTGCTGGACTTTCTCGACAAGTCGGCGCGTGTTCACAACTCGATAAAGGGGATCGTTGCATGAGCCTCACCCGTTTTCAGATGTGCATCGACGGCCTCTGGGTCGACGCACTTTCAGGCAAGACCTTCGACAGCCTCAACCCGGCATTGGCGCAGCCCTGGGCGCAGTTGCCCGACGCTGACGAAGCGGACGTGGAGCGCGCCGTGCAGGCCGCGCAGAAAGCCTTCGAGAGCCCGGCGTGGCGTGGACTGACCGCTACGGCGCGCGGCAAATTGCTGCGCAGGCTGGGCGATCTGATTGCCGAGAACAAGGAGCAACTGGCGCAACTGGAAAGCCGCGACAACGGCAAACTGATCCGTGAAACCCGTGGTCAAGTCAGCTATTTGCCCGAGTTCTTTCATTACACCGCAGGGCTGGCCGACAAGCTCGAAGGTGGCACCCTGCCCCTCGACAAGCCAGACCTGTTCGCCTACACCGTGCATGAACCGATGGGCGTAGTGGCTGGCATCATCCCGTGGAACAGCCCGCTTTACCTGACCGCCATCAAGCTCGCTCCGGCGCTGGCAGCGGGCAACACCATCGTGCTCAAACCCTCCGAACATGCCTCCGCCACGGTACTGGAGCTGGCCCGTCTGGCGCTGGAAGCGGGGATTCCGCCGGGCGTCGTCAACGTCATCACCGGTTATGGTCCGACCACGGGCGCTGCCCTCACCCGGCATCCGCTGGTGCGCAAGATTGCCTTTACCGGCGGCGCTGCCACGGCGCGTCATGTGGTCCGAAGCAGTGCGGAAAATTTCGCCAAACTGTCGCTGGAACTGGGCGGCAAGTCTCCCAACATCATTTTTGCCGATGCCGATCTGGACAGTGCCATCAACGGCGCCGTTGCGGGCATCTACGCAGCATCGGGCCAGAGCTGCGTGTCCGGCTCGAGGCTGCTGGTGCAGGACGAGATCTACGACGAATTTGTCGAGCGGCTGGTCGAACGTGCCCGCCGTATTCGCATCGGTAACCCGCAGGACGAAACGACCGAAATGGGTCCGATGGCCACCGCCCAACAATTGGCGGTGGTCGAAGGTCTGGTCGCTGATGCATTGGCCGAAGGCGCACGCTTGCGTCTGGGCGGCAAGCGGCCGGAACTGGCCAGCGAGGGCTGGTTCTACGAGCCGACCCTGTTCGAATGCGACCGCAATTCGATGAAGATCATGCAGGAAGAAGTATTCGGTCCGGTGGCTTCAGTGATCCGTTTCAAGGATGAGGCCGAGGCGCTGGCGATTGCCAACGACTCACAGTTTGGCCTGGCGGCGGGCATCTGGACCCGCGACCTGGGACGCGCCCATCGTCTGGCGCGCGATATCCGCTCCGGGATCATCTGGGTCAACACGTACCGCGCCGTTTCGGCAATGGCCCCCATCGGAGGCTTCAAAAACAGCGGCTATGGTCGCGAGAGCGGGATAGACTCTGTGCTGGCCTACACCGAACTGAAAACGGTGTGGATCAACCTTTCGCAGGCGCCCATGCCTGATCCATTTGTAATGCGTTAACGAGGCCGCTGCGATGATCGAACCCGGTATTTATAAAGAAGTGATGGCGTCGTTTCCGTCAGGCGTCACCATCGTCACTGCGCTGGACCCGGAAGGCAATCTGGTAGGCATCACTGCCAGTGCGTTCAGTGCGTTGTCCATCGACCCGGCACTGGTGCTGTTCTGCCCCAACTACGCATCGGACACCTATCCTGTGCTGCGCGACGGCAAAAAATTCGCGATTCATCTGCTCTCGGCCGATCAACAGGCCGAAGCCTATGCCTTCGCCAGCAAAGGCAAGGAAAAGACCAAGGGCATCGAGTGGCACCTGAGCGATCTGGGCAACCCGCTGCTCAATAACGCCACTGCGATCATCGAGTGTGAGCTGTGGCGTGAATACGATGGCGGCGACCACGCGATCATCGTCGGCGCAGTGAAAAACCTGATCCTGCCGGCCACCCCTGTCACGCCGATGGTTTACCACCGCGGCAAGATGGGCGCCCTGCCCGCGCTGGTCTGACGCAGTCCTGTCGGTTTGGTGGATGCGGGCAACAGCGTGATAAACTCGGCCGCGACCCGGTCTGCACCTCCGGGCCATGCAGCAGCCCGCTTGAATCGCGGGCTGCCGACATGAACGCGGCCAGTTCCAAAGGCCGTGTTTTTTATCTGACAGCCCCACTCCGAGCACACCCGATGAAACGCCTGCCACTCGACGACAACTTCAAGGTCAACCGCAACCCCGTTACCCTGCGCGAGATCGTGCTGGACAAATTGCGTAGCGCGATCATGAACTTCCAGCTGCTTCCGGGAGATCGTCTGGTCGAGCGTGACTTGTGTGATCGTCTGGGTGTGAGCCGTACTTCGGTACGCGAGGCGCTGCGCCATCTGGAGTCCGAAGGGCTGGTGGAATTTGCCGATGCCAAGGGGCCGCGCGTTGCCATCATTACACTGGAAGACGCCTGCGACATCTACGAGCTGCGGTGTGTGCTGGAGGGGCTGATCGTCCAGTTGTTCACCCTGCGTGCCAAGCCCAAGGACATCAAGGCGCTGGAAAAAGCCCTTGAAGTGAACCGTAAGTCGCTCAAGGAAGGCGAGCTGCAACAAGTCATCGATTCGGTGCAGGGCTTCTACGACGTGCTGCTGGAAGGTTCGGGCAACCACGTCGCCGCCACCCAGCTGCGTCAGTTGCAGGCCCGTATCAGCTACTTGCGTGCCACTTCGGTCTCCCAGGAAAACCGTCGCGGCGCCAGCAACAAGGAAATGGAACTGATCGTCGAAGCCATCAAGAGCGGCGATCCGCTGGCCGCACATCAGGCCTCGGTGGATCACGTGCGCAACGCCGCCCGCGTCGCGCTCGAGTACCTCAAATCCAAGCAGGACGACGACGCCAAGGTCCGCGAGATCGTGGCGCCAGTGGCCCTGAAAGAACCCCGCATAGGTCGATGAAATGGCCCAACCACGCTTCTGTCCCCAATGCGGCAGCGCTGATCTCGATCAGCGCATACCTTCAGGCGACACTCATGCGCGGTTGATTTGCGGCAATTGTCAGTACATCCATTACGTTAATCCGAAAATCATCGCTGGCTGCATCATCGAGCAGGAAGGCAAGTACCTGCTGTGCCAGCGTGCGATCCCGCCCCGACCCGGTACCTGGACCCTGCCAGCAGGCTTCATGGAAAGCGGCGAGACCACCGAACAGGCGGCGCTGCGCGAGGTGTGGGAAGAAAGCGGCGTACGCGGCGAAATCATCTCGCCCTACTCGATCTTCAGCGTGCCGCAGATCAGTGAGGTGTACATCATCTTCCGCGCCATCGCGCTGGAAATCACTGGCCAGTTCGGCCCCGAGACGCTGGATTACAAATTCTTCGCCCCCGACGAGATTCCGTGGGACAGCATCTACTACCCCGCCATCCGCCAGATCCTGGAGCGTTACATCGAAGAACGCCAGGCCGGGGTGTATGGCCTCTACATCGGCAATGATGATACCGGGAAGGTGCATTTCATTCGGTGAGGGTGGTGAGTCTGACCCACCACCGCTGGACGCGGAGCGTCCGTAGAAGCATTCCCACGAGAGGCGTACCAGATATCTGACCTTGCTTACTTCACCGCAACCGCGCCATGGTCAGCGCATCGACCATCATTCCGTCACGTATCGCGTACTGACGCAGCCGCCCTTCTGTCTCGAAGCTGAACTTCTGATACAGGCCAATGGCAGCCTCGTTGTCTGCGTAAACCGTCAGCTCGACCCTGCGCAGGTTCATCCAGTTATCGGCAACGTCCAGCACGGCAGCCAGCAGCTTCGACCCAACCCCCTTGCGGTGCCAGTCGGGAGTCACGACCATGCCGATGCTACCAATGTGGGTCTGGCGAATACGTGAGTATTGTTCAAGACCTATATGACCGATCACCTCATTGCCGTGCACGGCCACCAGTTTTATCTGCCGCTCATTGCTTGCAGCCAGACGTTTGCGCCAGACCTCGACCGACTGGTACGGCATCTGCAATACCTGGCGGCAAACAGCCGGATCGTTATAAAGCGCGGCAAGGCTTTCAAGGTGTGTTTCAGCCAGGCACTGGATGACGATACTGGAAGCGGGAGCATGCACTGTGTTTAGTCCACTAATACAGGGGCACTCAGTCTAGATGCCATGACCCGCCTCTGAACAGCCCTCGTCAGCGCCCTACTCCATCCCTTCAACAATCACGATCTCCGCCTTCGATGCGCCCTTTCGATGGCTCATGGCTTCCTGATACTCGGGTGATCTATAGCAGGCAACTGCCTGTTCGTACGACTCGAATTCAATCACCACAGTGCGTTGCGGCGTCGCTCGTCCTTCAAGCGCTTCGGACCGACCTCCGCGAGCCATGAATTTGCCACCAAATAACGCGAAAGCGGCTGGCGCGCGCTGGGTATATTCGCTGTACTGCTGAGGGTCGGTCACGTCAACGTGTGCAATCCAATAAGCCTTCATCGTGATCTCACTGTTTCAATGATAGGGAATCTGTGAAATATTCTGTCTTATGGTATACCACAATAATTCATCCATAACACCGGGATCCGACCATGGCATTTGATCGTATCGAAGACATCATTGAAGACTATCGTCAGGGAAAAATGGTCCTGTTCGTCGATGATGAGGACCGCGAAAATGAAGGCGATCTGTTGCTGGCTGCAGATTGCTGCTCGCCGGAGGCCATCAGTTTCATGGCCCGCGAGGCGCGAGGACTGATCTGCCTGACCCTGACCGATGAACATTGTCAGCGTCTGGGCCTTGAGCAGATGGTGCCCAGCAACGGCAGCGTGTTCTCCACCGCATTCACGGTTTCCATCGAGGCGGCCACGGGCGTGACGACCGGCATCAGCGCTGCAGATCGAGCACGTACCGTTCAGGCCGCCGTCAATCCGCAGGCGGCTCCGGAAGACCTCGTCCAACCGGGCCACATCTTCCCGCTGCGGGCCCGCGAGGGCGGCGTATTGACCCGCGCAGGGCATACCGAAGCCGGTTGCGACCTGGCACGGCTCGCCGGTTTCACGCCCGCCTCGGTCATTGTCGAAGTCATGAACGACGACGGCACCATGGCCCGGCGTCCCGATCTGGAGCGCTTCGCCGAGAAGCACGGTATCCGCATCGGCACCATCGCCGACCTGATCCATTACCGCCTGAGCACCGAACACACCATCGTCAGAATCGGCGAACGTGAGCTGCCCACCGTGCATGGCACCTTCCGCCTGTTCACTTATGAAGACCGCATCGAAGGCGGCGTGCACATGGCCATGGTCATGGGTGATGTGCGCCGCGACGAAGCCACGCTGGTGCGAGTGCATGTGGTCGATCCATTGCGTGATCTGGTCGGCGCCGAATACAACGGGCCTGCCAACTGGACGCTCTGGGCGGCATTACAGAAGGTTGCCGAAGAAGGTCGCGGGATCGTCGTGGTGCTCGCCAATCATGAGTCATCGCAAGCCTTGCTGGAGCGAATTCCACACCTCACCCAGCCGCCACGTCAGTACACCCGCTCACAGTCGCGCATCTATTCGGAAGTCGGCACCGGCGCGCAGATATTGCAGGACCTGGGCGTCGGCAAACTGCGCCACCTCGGCCCGCCACTGAAGTACGCAGGCCTGACTGGCTACGATCTGGAAGTGGTTGAAAGCATTCCGTTTCCAGGCTGACCGCTTGATCTGACAACAGGACAATTGCTGATCGGCACTGCCCGAACGGCCTGCAAACGCTGGGTTTCAAGCAGATAAAACGACAGGTCGATAGCCACACAGAGGCAAAATACTTGCACAAAGTTTGGAATACCATAATATGACATTCCACAGCCGCAACGATTTGTCAGGCGCCTCCGGCACGGGGACAGCATCAATAAAAAGCTTCTGACAGTGACTGGTTTCAAAGGCCCATTGGACCTACTGCTCCCGATTACGCGGGCATGAAATGCCCGCTCAAAACACAACAAATGAGGGCGTGAAAATGGTGTTGAACAAACGTGCAACGGCGGCTCTGATGGCCGGCGTGTTGGCTTTCTCGAGCGTTGCTGCCATGGCCGCCGACAGCGTCAACTTCGTCAGCTGGGGTGGCTCGACGCAGGACGCCCAGAAGCAGGCGTGGGCGGTTCCCTTCGCCAAGGCCAGCGGTATCACCGTCGTGCAGGACGGACCGACCGACTACGGCAAACTCAAGGCCATGGTCGAAAGCGGCAACGTGCAGTGGGATGTGGTCGACGTCGAAGCCGACTTCGCCCTGCGTGCCGCCGCCGAGGGCCTGCTGGAACCTCTGGACTTCAACACCATCAAGCGTGATCGCATCGATCCCCGCTTCGCCTCGGACAATGGCGTCGGCTCGTTCTTCTTCTCGTTCGTGCTGGGCTATAACGAAGACAAGCTGGGCAGCAAAAAGCCCGTCGACTGGACCGCCATGTTCGACACCAAGACCTACCCCGGCAAACGCGCGCTGTACAAATGGCCAAGCCCCGGCGTGCTCGAACTCGCCCTGCTGGCTGACGGTGTAGCCGCCGACAAGCTCTATCCGCTGGACCTGGATCGCGCCTTCAAGAAACTCGACACCATCAAGAAAGACATCGTCTGGTGGGGCGGCGGCGCGCAGTCCCAGCAGTTGCTGGCGTCCGGTGAGGCTTCGATGGGCCAGATGTGGAACGGCCGCGTGTACGCCCTGCAACAGGACGGCGCTCCGGTCGGCGTGAGCTGGAAGCAGAACCTGGTCATGGCCGACTTTCTGGTCGTCCCAAAAGGTGCCAAAAACAAGGACGCAGCGATGAAGTTCATCGCCGAAGCCACCAGCGCCAGAGGCCAGGCCGACTTCTCCAACCTGAGCGCCTACGCCCCGGTGAACCTGGACAGCGTGCCGCGCCTTGACTCGACCCTGGCCAAGAATCTGCCAACGGCTTACGGCGCAGACCAAATCACTCTCGACTTCGCATACTGGGCCAAGAACGGTCCGGATATTGCGACACGGTGGAACGAATGGCTGGTCAAGTAAAAATGACGGCTGTCGTGTCCGGTCAACCCCATCCGGCCGGGGGGGCTTCGCGCACCACCGGTGCGGTTTCAGGCAAGGCGACGAACATGCAGCCAACCCCTTCTCTGGCACAACGCTGGCGCGGCAGTCGCAACCTGATTCCCGCGCTGTTGTTTCTGGGACTGTTCTTCTTTGCACCCTTGATCGGCCTGCTGTTGCGTGGCGTGCTCGAACCCGTTCCGGGTCTGGGCAACTACGAGCAACTGTTTGCCAACTCGGCTTATTCGCGGGTACTGATCAATACCTTCTCGGTCGCAGGTCTGGTGACGCTGTTCAGCCTGCTGCTCGGCTTCCCACTGGCCTGGGTGATCACGCTGGTGCCACGCGGCTGGGGGCGCTGGATCTTCAACATCGTGCTGCTGTCGATGTGGACCAGCCTGCTGGCCCGAACCTATTCGTGGCTGGTGCTGTTGCAGGCCTCAGGCGTCATCAACAAGGCACTGATGGCCATGGGTATCATCGATCAGCCGCTGGAGATGGTGCACAACCTGACCGGCGTGGTGATCGGCATGAGCTACATCATGATCCCGTTCATTGTCCTGCCGCTGCAGGCAACCATGCAGGCCATCGACCCGATGGTGTTGCAGGCCGGTTCCATTTGCGGCGCCAGTCCATGGACCAACTTTTTCCGGGTATTTCTGCCGCTGTGCCGTCCGGGTCTGTTTTCCGGCGGTCTGATGGTGTTCGTGATGTCGCTGGGTTACTACGTCACCCCTGCCTTGCTGGGCGGCGCGCAGAACATGATGCTGCCTGAGTTCATCGTCCAGCAGGTGCAGTCGTTCCTCAACTGGGGGCTGGCGAGCGCCGCCGCTGCGTTGCTGATCGTGATCACCCTGGTGCTGTTCTACTTCTATCTCAAGCTCCAGCCGGAATCTCCGGTCGGCGCCAGCAACGGGAGGTAAGTCGCCATGCTCCTGACACCCAATGCCATGAGCTTTCGCCTGCGGTCGGGGTTGTACCTGACCACCGGGCTGATTGCGCTGTTCCTGTTGCTGCCGATCCTGTTCATCGTGCTGCTGTCATTCGGCTCGTCCCAGTGGCTGGTGTTCCCGCCGCCGGGCTGGACGTTCAAGTGGTATCAGCAGTTCTTTTCCAACCCGGAATGGATGGATGCGGCGATGTCGAGCTTCAAGGTCGCCATCCTCACGACCATCAGTGCGGTAGCGCTGGGCCTGCCGACCGCGTTTGCGCTGGTGCGTGGCAGGTTTCCCGGCCGCGACCTGCTGTACGGCGTCTTCACCCTGCCGATGATCGTGCCGCTGGTGATCATCGCGGTGGCGGTCTATGCACTGTTCCTCAAGCTCGGCTACACCGGCACGCTGTTCTCGTTCGTGGTCAGCCATGTGATCGTCGCGCTGCCGTTCACCATCATTTCCATCATCAACTCGCTGAAGCTGTTCGATCAGTCGATTGAAGACGCGGCCGTGATCTGTGGCGCGTCACGCCTGCAGGCGATCTACAAGGTGACCTTTCCCGGCATTCGTCCCGGCATGATGGCCGGCGCGCTGTTCGCGTTTCTGGTCTCATGGGACGAAGTGGTGCTGAGCGTGATGATGGCCAGCCCGACCCTGCAAACCCTTCCCGTCAAAATGTGGACCACGCTGCGTCAGGACCTGACCCCGGTCATCGCCGTCGCCTCGACACTGCTGATTGCCCTGTCGGTGTTGGTCATGTTCATCGCCGCGACCCTGCGTCGCCGCAACGAAGCCAGGAGTACCTCATGAGTGCCGTGATCAAAGACACCGCGCAACACGATCAGAAGACCCTGGTCAGCCTGTGCAACCTTAACAAGCACTACGGCGATTTCGCGGCCGTCGACAATATTTCTCTGGATATCCAGAACGGCGAATTCCTGACCTTCCTGGGCTCCAGCGGCTCGGGCAAGAGCACCACCCTGTCGATGCTGGCCGGTTTTGAAACCCCAAGCTCGGGCGAGATTCTGGTGGAGGGCAAGTCGCTGGTGAACGTGCCGCCGCACAAGCGCGACATCGGTATGGTGTTCCAACGCTACTCGCTGTTTCCGCACCTGAGTGTGCGCGACAACATTGCCTTCCCGCTGGCCATTCGCAAGCTGCCTGCAGCCGAAAGGGAACAGCGTGTCGACGCCATGCTCAAGCTGGTGCAGCTCGAAGCCTTCGCCCATCGCCGCCCTTCTCAGCTGTCCGGAGGCCAACAACAGCGCGTTGCGATTGCCAGAGCGCTGGTCTACGAACCACGCATCCTGCTGATGGACGAACCGCTCGGCGCACTGGACAAGAAACTGCGAGAAGACCTGCAGGACGAATTGCGTCAGCTGCATCGGCGTCTGGGCATCACCATCGTCTACGTGACCCATGATCAGGAAGAAGCCATGCGCCTGTCTCAGCGCATCGCGATTTTCAGTCACGGCAAGATTGTCGGACTGGGCAGCGGCTATGACTTGTACCAGAACCCGCCGAACGCCTTTGTCGCCTCGTTTCTGGGCAACTCCAACTTCCTCAGGCTCAAGGCTCAGGGTAATGCCGTGGCAACGTTCGAAGGCAGCCCGCTGGCGATCCGCATCACCAACGGTTTGAAGACCGATCAGGACGTGCTGGCGATGATCCGGCCAGAAAAGGCGCAGTCCCTGAGCCTGCAACAGGCGGCGGCCACTGCGCTTGAGCCGGGCTGGAACGAGGTGAATGCCACGGTGACCGAAGTACTGTTTCTGGGTGAAAGCCAGACCTGCTCGGTGGTGACGGCTGGCGGCACCGCCATGACGGTCAAGGCGCTGTCGGCCACCGGCATGCCGATGCAGGCAGGCGATGCCGTGAAAGTGCGCTGGGCGGCGGCGGATGCCTGTATCTACACCGAATGGACCGATGGCGACCTGAACAAGGCGGCCGGGGCGCATTGATCTGTTTTGGACTGACCGGTCTTTCTGGATTACGCATCATCTGTTGAAGAACGTAACACCTGGGGAGGCGCCACCACGTCTTCGACATAGCGCTGTCACGCATCAAACACCGAACCGTGGGAGGCGGCTTGCCGGCGATTCGGTTTCCCGGAAGCCACATCAGCGACCGACCTGACGCTATCGCCGGCAAGCCGCCTCCCACAGCCCGAAATCAACATGACGCTGCCAACTACTGCTCACCCACCCCGACCTGACCCTGCGCCAGAAACTCACGCAGAAACTCCACCGTGACCCGCACCTTGGCCGAGCGCATTAGTGGCGAGGTGTACACCGCCCAGATGTCCGCCTCCTGACGATAATCTGCCAGCACCTGAACCAGCCGCCCCTCGGCCAGATCATCGCGCACGTCCCAGAGTGAGCGCAGTAACACGCCGCGCCCATCAAGGCACCATTGCCGCGCGATCTCGCCATGGTTGGTCGACAGACTGCCGGTGACCTTGACCGTTTCAGCGCCCTGCGGCCCGTTCAAGTGCCAGATACCGAAGGGCCGGTCACGCTCCTTGATCACCAGACAGTCATGGTTGGCCAGTTCTGCCAGGCTCATGGGTGCGCCGCGTTGGGCAAGATAGGCCGGGCTGGCACACAGCACCCGCCAGTTGCTGGCCAGATGACGGGCACGCAGGTGTGGCGCTATTTCGTTGCCGACCCGAATATCCAGATCGACGCCCTCCTCGATCAGATCGATCAACCGGTCCTGAGTGTCCAGACGGATGTCCAGCTTCGGGTAGCGCGCCGCCAGTTCCGACAACGCCGGCGCCACGAATCGGCGACCGAAACCCTGGCTGCTGACCACACGCAGCAGGCCACTGGGCTCGTTGTGCAGCGCCGCAACCTCGTCGCCCATTTGCTGCACCGACTCCAGAATGCCCTTGGCCCATTCGTAGACCCGCTCGCCGTCCTCGGTGATCGACACCTGACGCGTCGAGCGGTGCAGCAGCACGACGCCCATGCCCTGCTCCAACAGGCGAATGCGCTTGCTCACGTAAGCCGCAGACATGCTCAGTTCGTTCGCTGCGCCGACAAAGCTGGAACGGCGTGCAACGTGGACGAACACATTCAGGTCATCGAGGCTGGGGTAATTATTCACGAACCGTGTTCCTTGAATGCATTGAGCAGCTGATTATCTTTGTTTCGTGTGCTTATAGCATAAGCAACCTGAGCAACCCATCCACAGAGAGAGCCTCGCCATGAACAATAAGAAACTGCGCATCGCGGCCATCGCCGGAGACGGGATCGGCCAGGAAGTGCTGCCCGAAGGTGTACGGGTCGTCCAGGCCGCTGCCGCTCGCCATGGCATCGAACTGGAGTTCGAATACTTCGAGTGGGCCAGCTGCGACTATTACCTTGAGCACGGCAAGATGATGCCGGACGACTGGTTCGAACAGCTCAAAGGCTTCGATTCGATTTTCTTCGGTGCCGTGGGTTGGCCCGACAAGGTGCCAGACCACATTTCGCTGTGGGGCTCGCTGCTCAAGTTTCGCCGCGAGTTCGACCAGTACGCCAACATCCGCCCGGTACGGTTGTTTCCCGGCGTGCCCTGCCCGCTGGCCAACCGCGAGCCCGGCGATATCGACTTCATCGTGGTGCGGGAAAACACCGAGGGCGAATACTCGTCCCTGGGCGGCATCATGTTTGAAAACACCGAAAACGAATTCGTCCTACAGGAGTCGGTGTTCACCCGCCGTGGCGTCGACCGCATTCTAAAATACGCCTTCGAACTGGCCAACAAACGTGAACGCAAGCACGTGACGTCCGCGACCAAATCCAACGGGATGGCGATCAGCATGCCGTACTGGGACAAACGTACCGAGGCGATGGCCAGTCAGTACCCTGGAATCAGTTGGGACCGGCAGCACATCGACATCCTGTGTGCACGCTTCGTGCTGCAACCGGAACGCTTCGATGTGGTCGTGGCATCCAACCTGTTCGGCGATATTCTCAGCGACCTAGGGCCGGCCTGCGCGGGCACCATCGGCATCGCACCGTCGGCCAACCTCAACCCGGAACGCAATTTTCCCTCCCTGTTCGAGCCGGTTCATGGTTCGGCTCCGGACATCTTCGGCAAGAACATCGCCAACCCGATTGCCATGATCTGGTCGGGCGCACTGATGCTGGAGTTTCTGGGTCAGGGTGACGAGCGATTCACCGCAGCACACGACGAGATTGTCGGTGCCATCGAGCAGGTCATCGCCAGCGGACATATCACCCCGGATTTGGGCGGAAAATGCTCGACGCAGGACGTGGGTCAAGCGATCGCCGCCAGCCTTTCGAAGGCGTAAACCGGCCAGTCGCTCAAGCCGTCTTGGGCGACTCGCCCTGCGCCTGAACCAGTTCGATAAAGCGCGTCAGGCTGCGTGACTCCGTGCCACGGCGCCAGATCAGCCAGGTTTGCAGGTAACGGAAGGCCTCGGACAGCGGCCAGATACTGACCGTGCTGCAACCGGGCATGCTTTCCAGCATGCTGCGGGGCATCAACGCCAGACCCGCGCCAGCGCTGACGCAGGCCAGCATGCCGTGGTAGGACTCCATCTCGTGGATCTTGCCCGGCACGGCAGCGTCATCGGTGAACCAGCGCTCGAAATGATGCCGGTACGAACAGTTGGCGCGAAAGGCATAGATACTTTCCCCGCTCACGTCCCGTCCACGGGTCACCGGCGCGTGCTGCAGCGGTGCAATCACCACCATTTCCTCTTCGAATACGGGTATGCCTTCCAGTGACGGGTGCAATACCGGGCCGTCAACAAACGCCGCGACGAGTCGGCCTGCAAGCACGCCGTCGATCATGGTGCCGGAGGGACCAGTGCTCAGGTCCAGCTCGACCTTGGTGTACTGCTGGTTATAAGCCGCCAGCAACGCCGGAATTCGCACCGCCGCCGTGCTTTCCAGAGAGCCGAGTGCAAACGGACCCTGCGGTTCTTCGCCAGACACTGACAACCGCGCCTCCTGAACCAGATCAAGAATACGCCGCGTGTAGTCGAGAAAATTCCAGCCGGCAGGCGACAGCCGCAACCGGAGCTTTTCACGAATGAACAACTCGACGCCCAGATCCTGCTCCAGTTGCTTGATGCGCGTGGTCAGGTTGGAAGGCACCCGATGGATATGCTGCGCAGCCGCACTGATGCTGCCGTGCTCGGCAACTGCCTTGAAGATCTCCAGCTGGACCAGATCCACATCATTCTCCAAACGTGAAAGATATGCTCATTATTATTCAGTTTCGCAGAGCATGTCACGGGCTTATTCTGGTTTCATTCCCCACCTGAACAGGATGGCGCCATGACTGCTATTTCCAGCAAGACCCATGCAATTTCGACCAATCCCGCCACGGGCGAACAGATCGGTCATTACCCATTTGCCTCCGATGCGGAGCTCGAAAACAGCCTTGCCCGCGCTGCGGCGAGCTTTTCGGTCTGGAAGCGCAAAACCATCGATGAGCGTGCACAGTTGATCATTGCGCTGGGCAAGACCTTGCGTGAAGACGCGAATGCCATCGCGCAGATGATCAGCCAAGAGATGGGCAAGCCCATCAAACAAGCGCTGGGCGAAGTCGAGAAATGTGCCCAATTGTGCGACTGGTACGCCGCGCAAGGCCCCGCAATGCTGGCGGCCGAGCCGACTCTGGTCGAAAACGACAAGGCCCGCATCGAGTACCGCCCACTCGGCCCGATTCTCGCGGTCATGCCGTGGAACTTCCCGATCTGGCAAGTGCTGCGCGGCGCAGTGCCGACGTTGCTGGCCGGTAATACCTATGTGCTCAAGCACGCACCCAACGTGATGGGCTGCGCTTACCTGATGCTCGACGCATTCAAGCGCGCTGGCTTTCCCGACGGCGTGTTCGAGGTGATCAACGCGACTCAGGATGGCGTCTCCAGGGCCATTGCCGATCCGCGGATTGCCGCAGTCACCCTGACCGGCAGCGTGCGTGCCGGTCAGGCCATCGGTGCGCAGGCGGGCGCCGCGCTGAAGAAGAGCGTGCTGGAACTGGGCGGCTCCGATCCGTTCATCGTGCTCAATGACGCGGATCTGGATGAGGCCGTGAAAGCTGCGGTCATCGGCCGTTTCCAGAATACCGGGCAGGTCTGTGCAGCGGCCAAGCGTCTGATCATCGAAGACGGTGTGGTCGAGGAATTCACCCGCCGGTTCGTTGAGGAAACACGCAAGCTGGTGATCGGCGACCCGTTGGCGGCCGAGACCTATATCGGTCCGATGGCGCGCTTCGACCTGCGTGACGAGCTGGACGCACAGGTTCAGGCCACGTTGGCCGAAGGGGCGACACTGCTGTTGGGCGGCGAACGGATTGCAGGTCAGGGCAATTTCTATGCGCCGACAGTACTGGGTGATGTCACCGACCAGATGACGTCGTTCAAGCAGGAGCTGTTCGGCCCGGTCGCCTCGATCATCACCGCCCGCGACGCCCGGCATGCGCTGGAACTGGCCAACGACAGCGACTTCGGCCTGACCGCCACCGTTTACACCCGCAATCTGGAACTGGCCGAGCAACTGGCGGACGAGCTGGACACCGGCGGTGTGTTCATCAACGGCTACAGCGCCTCGGACCCGCGCGTGACCTTTGGCGGCGTCAAGAAAAGCGGTTACGGACGTGAACTCTCGCACTTTGGCGTACGCGAATTCACCAATGCCCAGACCGTATGGCGGGATCGTCATTGAAGGGGTTGTTGAACACGCATCTGCGTCGGCGCATTTAGCGGACGCGGAGCGTCCTGAGCGGCATTCCCACGCGGAGCGTAGGAACGATCAGCGTGATCTCAAGCACNCCGATCATGCCCATGCTTGTGCTCAGCGTTATACCCGAATCTTGCTGCGACCACCGACTGTGGGAGGCGGCTTGCCGGCGATGCTTTTTCTGAAGCGACCTGTCAGTGACTGAACTGACGCCATCGCCGGCAAGCCGCCTCCCACGGGGTATGCATTCAGTCAGTCACTTTCGTTTTGCCCCCCCGTTTTGCGCGTCTTGCGGACTTGTGTATAACGCTGAGCGCGGAGTGGGAACGATCATCGACCTCACACTGATCGCAGCAACGCTCAATCCGCTTCTGTTTCCACCACTGCAGCGTCGCCAATGGTGTAGAAATGCCCGCCTGCCACGTAGTGCAGGCTGCGCCATTTCGGGTCGGCTGTTTCGAATTCCCAGTGTCCGTCACGGAACACGCGGGTATCCGCCCAGGCACCGACGACTTCGGCGATGAACAGGTCGTAGGTCTGCTCGTTATGGGGCTCAGGGATGACCTTGCAGATCAGCCAGGCCGAACACCCAGCCACCAGCGGCGTGTCGTGACCTTCAATTCGGAACAGTTCTGCGCCCGCCTTCTCCAGTTTGTCCGGCGTGAAGATCAGGCTCTGGGTGCCCACTTCAAACGTCAGATTCAACTGGTCGCGATTGGGCACCTGCAGGGCAAAGTAACCGCTGTTTTCCACCAGGCTGCGGGTTTTGGTCATCTTGTCGATCACCAGCGTCACCTTGGGCGGCGAGAAGTCCAGCGCACAGGCCCAGGCCGCGGCCATGACGTTATGAACGCCACCGTGAGCGGATGACACCAGCACGGTAGGACCGTGATTGAGCAGGCGGTAGGCCTTTTCCATCTCGACTGGGCGGATATGATTGTCCACGTGAAACCCTCGAAAATGTAAATCTTGTCACTGCAAAAAGGCAGCGGAATCAGGCATTGTGCGTGTCTCACGCGTAGGTCATCGTGTGTCTGTGTGGATGACGAACCGGCCCTGTTCCCTTCACCTTTTTTCAAAAGGCTTCGGATTGACCAGCATAGACAGCCCATTTCCCCAAGTGTTCGCCCTGCTCCTTGCCGCAGGTCGCAGTCGCCGTTTCGATGGTGACAAGCGTCGCGCCACTCTGCCCTGCGGTCGCACCATGCTGCGCGCAAGCATCGACAACGCCGTGGGCGCATTCAGCGAGGTCTGGGTGGTTGTGAGAGAAGAGGATGATGCGGACCTGCTGGGCATTCCGCAGCAAGTGACAGTGGTACGCAGTCCGCAGGCCGATCTGGGCATGGGACACAGTCTGGCCAGCGGTATCGAGGCACTCATGCCATCCCGCGCCGACGCGGTGGCTGTGCTGTTGGCTGACATGCCGTGGATACAACCCGCCACCCTGCAAGCCCTTGCCCGCATGGCCAATCCAGGGCGTATCGCCCTGCCCGGCCACGACGGACAACGCGGGCATCCGGTGATCATCGGGCGCGAGTTCTGGCCGTTATTGCTGAACCTTGAAGGCGATCAAGGCGCAAAATCGATCATCAAAAGCCATCCTGAGCTGTGCGATGTGCTGGTGTGTGAGGATCCCGGCATCCTGCGCGACGCCGATACGCAGGAGGCGCTGACACTTGCCTGCCAGACGTTCGTCAAAGCTGCTGGCGACTGACCCCGTTGGCTACCCGCAGGATATCGGCCATCACTGCAATGGCGATCTCGGCCGGGGTCTTGCTGCCCAGATTGAGGCCGATGGGCGCATGAATCCGCGCCAGTGCCTCGTCATCCAGTCCGCCGATCCGTGCCAGTCGCTCCTTGCGCTTGCTGCTGGTGCGCATCGAACCCATGGCACCGATGTAAAACGCCTCGGTGCGCACAGCTTCAAGCATGGTCAGATCATCCAGCTTCGGATCGTGAGTCAGGGCCAGCACAGCCGTTGACGCATGACAGCCGCCTTCGGCAATGAAAACCGCAGGCAGCACGTCGCGCACTTCGACACCCGGCATCGAGAAGCCGGCCGTGACTTCGGTACGAGGGTCACAAACGATGACTTCATAGCCCATGGCAACGGCAAAACTGGCGCAGAATTCGGCCACCGGCGACAGCCCGGCCAACAGCACGCGGTAGACCGCGCCCATGCGGATGCTGATGCGTTCCCCCTCGACCTGCACCCGCGACTCGCCCAACGCAGCCGGACCGGTACTGCGCTGGACACCGCCCAGCACGACCTCGCGGCCGATCACCGTGCGTCCGGCAAGGGCCTGTTCTACTGCGGCCAGATGCCGGTCGGTTTCAGGGCTGGGCGTCATGCATTCGATCAGCACATCCAGCACACCGCCACACGGCAGCGCCAGAGTCGGTGCCAGACCGCCCTCCCCGTAACGCACGATCTGGTTGACCGGCTCGAACTGCCCGGCCGTCAACCGCTCCAGAAAGTCTTCCTCCACGCAGCCGCCGGACAGTGACCCTCGATGTTCGCCACTGCTCAGCGCGACCAGCATCGCCCCCGGTCCGCGCGGAGCGGAACCGAAGG
This sequence comes from Pseudomonas viridiflava, assembly GCF_001642795.1. Taxonomy (GTDB): domain Bacteria; phylum Pseudomonadota; class Gammaproteobacteria; order Pseudomonadales; family Pseudomonadaceae; genus Aquipseudomonas; species Aquipseudomonas viridiflava. The sequence continues at coordinate 161,307 of NZ_LKEH01000017.1, forward strand.
TCGAGAGCACGGTGCAGAGCCACACGGATTTGCCTGTCGCCAGCCAGTCACGCGCCTGCTGAATGACCTGCAAGTCAAGTTGCTTCATCTCTACAGCCCTGCCATCAGCTTTTCTTTGGTGATGGGCAAATTGCGCACCCGTTTGCCCGTGGCGTGGTACACGGCGTTCGCTACAGCAGCGGCCAGACCGGTCACGCCGATTTCGCCGATGCCACGCGCGCCAAACTCACCGATATTGTGGTCCGGGTAATCCAGCAGGATGACGTCGATTTCGGGCTGGTCCGCATGCACGGGAACCACGTACTCAGCGTAGTTGTTGTTGACCGGCAAACCGGTACGCGGGTCGTACTCGGCGGCTTCGAACATGGCCATGCCGATGCCCATCACGATTGCGCCCTCAACCTGATTGCGCGCCGCCAGCGGGTTGACCACCTTGCCGACGTCGATGGCGCTGACCACTCGCGAGACACGCAGGCTTGAGATGCCCGGATCCCAGCGCACCTCGACAAAATGCACACCAAACGAGCGGAACGAGAACTTGTCGGAAGATTGCATGCCGCTCTGAAAATTGCCTTCGGCACGAGACAGACGCTGACCTTTCAGGACGTCGACAAAGCTGACGCGCTGCTCACCGGACACAAGTTGACCGTCTTCGACCTTGATCGAATCAACCTGCTGACCTGCAAAGGCCGCATTCTTGCCCACCGAATACTGACGAAGTTTCTGCAACGCTTCGCGCGTGGCACCGGCAATCGCCGGCATCACACTGGCGGTAACCCAGGAACCGCCGGACACCGGACCCGCAGGAAACGATGAGCTGCCCAGCTCCACTTCAACGCGCTCCATCGGGATGCCGGTGAGCTGGCTGACAGTCTGGGCGATGATGGTGTACGTACCGGTGCCGATGTCCTGCAAACCGCACTGCGCCAGGGCGGTGCCGTCGGAGCGCAGGATCACTCGTGCATCGGTCGGCACCTGAAAGGCCTCCCAGTTGCAGGCACCCATGCCGTAACCGATGATCTCATCGCCGTCGCGCATCGAGCCAACCTCGGCCTTGCGCGCCTGCCAGCCGAAACGCTCGGCCGCCTGATCAATGGCTTCCGGCAAGTGATTGCTGGACCACGGCAGGCTCTGACTCTGGTCCATCTCCGACAGATTGAGCTTGCGAAACGCCAGCGGGTCCATGCCGTTGGCCAGCGCCAGTTCGTCGATAGCCGATTCCAGCGCAAACAGGCCCGGTGCAGCGCCAGGCGCACGCATCGAAGTCGGCGTACCGCGGTTGACCGCAGCAATTCGGTGACTGACCAGCACGTTGTCGCAGCCGTACAGGCTCTTGGTCACGCCGCCACAGGTTTCGGTGTAGTCGTCGAGCGTCGAAGTGCTGTTGAAGGACTCGTGACGGATAGAGACCAGCTTGCCGTTCGCATCGCTGGCCAGACGCAGTCGCTGCCGCGTTTCCGGACGATGACCGACCGTGGTGAACATTTGCGCGCGGGGCAGTACCAACTGGACCGGGCGTTGGGTCACCTTTGACGCTGCACAGGCGGCGACCGAGTGCGGCCATGGCCAGAGCTTGCCACCGAACCCGGAACCAATGAACGGCGCACGCACCTCGACACGGTCCGGCGGCAGATCGAATACGTTTGCCAGCAGATTGCGATGGTTCACGACACCCTGAGTGCTTTCATACACATAGAGCTTGCCGTCCTGCCACCACGCGGTGCTCGCGTGCATCTCCATCGGGTTATGCACTTCGACCGGTGTGGTGTAGGTCTGATCGACCTTTCTGCTCGCGGCGAGGAACGCCCCGTCCGGGTTGCCACGTGTATGTCCGGCACCGCCGTCGCGGGCGCCATTGTTGCGCAGCGCTTCCTGCAAATCCTTGACCGGCTTGTTCTCCTGATAGTCGACCTTGACCCGATGAGCCGCAGCCCTGGCCTGCTCGAAACTCTCGGCCACGACCAGCGCCACGAACTGGCCTGGGTAATAGACCCGATCATCCTCGAATGGCAGGCGATGCTCGTCGGCCTTGCTCGCCGACAACAGCGTCGCAAAACTGAACGCCGTTTCAGGCGTACGGTGCAACTCGGGAAAATGGCCGTGATGGAAAACTTCGACCACGCCGGGCATTTTGCGCGCGTCCTGATCGTTGACCGCGAGTATCCGGCCACTGCCGATGGTGCTGTAGACGCCGTACGCGTACAGCATGTCTTTCATGGGGTGGTCGGCGGCATAACGCGCCTCGCCACTGACTTTCTTGCCGCCGTCGATACGACGCTGCGGGATGCCGATAATCTGTTCGCTCATGGAAAATTCCTACGCCGTTAGGTCACGAAGGTTACGGACGATGACCTGCTCACCCAGCGGGATCTTGAAGGCGTTGTGTTCATAGGCTTTGGAGCCTTTCATGGCCAGGGCAGCCACCCTGGCGAAGGTGTCCATGTCGGCACGCTGACCGATCAGAGCACGCTCGGCCTCGACCGCGCGCCACGGTTTGGTGCCGACGCCGCCCAGCGCGATGCGCGCGTCGGTGACACGTTTGCCGTCCGTCACCACGATGATCGCGCTGGAGGCCAGGGCGAACTGATAGGAGGTGCGGTCACGCAGCTTCAGATAACCGGAACGACTGCCCGACAGCGGCGCGTCGAGGGTCACGTGGGTGACCAGTTCATGAGGCGCCAGCGCATGCTCGCGTTCAGGTGTGTTGCCCGGCAGCAAGTGGAAGTCGGCGAAAGGAATGTCCCGGCTGCCACTCGGCCCCTGCACAGTGACCTGCGCGCCCACTGCCGCCATGCCCACGCACATGTCCGAAGGATGGGTCGCAATGCAGTGATCGCTGGTGCCCAGTACGGCGTGCACGCTGCGGTTCATCCCGCCGATGGCGGCGCAGCCTGAGCCCGGCTCACGCTTGTTGCAGGCCGAGATCCCGTCGCGAAAGTACGGGCATCGCACGCGCTGCATGAGGTTGCCTGCCGTGGTGGCCTTGTTGCGCAGTTGCGTGGAAGCACCTGCCAGCAGGGCTTGCGACAGGACCGGATAGCGCTCCCGGACCAGAGGATGACTGGCCAGCGCCGTATTGCTGACCAGCGCGCCAATGCGCAGACGGCCGTCCGGCAGCGATTCGATCTGCTTGAGTGCCAGGTGATTGATATCCACCAGTTGCCCGGGTTGCATGATGTCGAGCTTGACCAGGTCCAGCAGCGTCGTGCCGCCTGCCAGATAGAAACGCTCACCCTCGCCTGAAGCCGTACTGACGGCCTGTGCAGGTGTGGTGGCCTTTGCATAATCGAAGGTTCTCATCAGACCGTTCCCCCTGCCTTCGGCATCTTCGAGCGCGCCGACTGCACCGCCGACAGAATGTTCTTGTAGGCCCCGCAGCGGCAGATGTTGCCGCTCATGGCTTCGCGGACGCTGGCGTCATCGGAGGGGATATTCGGGTCGTTGAGAATCGCCACGGCGCTCATGATCTGGCCCGAGGTGCAATAACCGCACTGATAGGCATCGTGTTCCCAGAAAGCTTCCTGCACCGGATGCAGCTTGCCGTTCTCGGCGAGCCCTTCGATGGTGGTGATGCTGTCGCCATCGTGCTGAATGGCAATCGACAGGCAGGAGTTGATGGCCACCCCGTTGACCAGCAGCGTGCATGCCCCGCACTGGCCGTGATCACAGCCTTTCTTGGTGCCGGTCAGTTGCAGGCGGTCACGCAGAACATCAAGGAGGACGGCATTGGCCGGTACGTTCAGCGCGTGAGTCTGGCCATTGACCTTCAATTGAATGCGGTACTCGCCGACGCCGGGGGCGTCAGTGTCTTCCACCACGACCGGCGCAGGCGCAGGCGCGGCCTGGAGCATCCCGTCGGCAGGTATCCATGTCGACAGGGTCGCGGCGGCGATTCCAGACGCTCCGAACTTCAGAAAATTGCGTCGTGAAGGCTGCACGGCGTCGGCGACAGTTCCTTTGTGCGTCTTGGTATCACTCATCAGAATCACCTTGTCATAGCCGTCACTGCTGTGAAGTGGCGGGCGTTATTTATTGTGCTGGGCGTGGTGGTGTGGCGAGGGCTGGTTCAGGTCCCTTCAACGCATGCAGTCCGGGCAGACACGTGCCCGGAGCGTCATGGCATTACGGTTGGCATATGTCTTTAACTGACTGACACGCTGAAAGTTCAACGTTTTGGTCCAGGTTCAGATCAGGCAGCTGTTGCGGGATGTTTACGGATCACCGTCTTTGGCGCGCGACATTCAGGACGAGCAGCGCCGGGACATGCATTGGCCGAGTAATGACGTTAGCACCCGACTCAATGGAGCATTAGCTGCCGCGCGTTACTTGAAGTCATGAGGAATGCTCATCAATCGTCGGCATTGAACCTGCACGACCTCGGTCGGGCTGGTATGCGGCGGGTTCCGAGCGGAACGAGGGGCAAATGACCATGCCGTATTTCGGCCAGAACACGGTTTCCTGTCAAGGTTATGGCGAGCGTGACGATAAAGGCTGGACACGCCTTGTTTCGTTTGGTCGGGCGTAAGGATGTCGGTGTGTAGATAACACCTCGCGTAGACACCTCACAATATGCGAAAATGCCGCGTCTTGCCGATATGGCACCATGGCGTGCCGTCTAGGACGAGCACAAAAAATACGCCTCAGAGCGTGTCTCCATGACCCCCATGCGGCGTCCAAGACTCCGTGAACAGGCTGATCAGATGCGCATTGCGCAATACGACGGGATTTATTTCCCGATGTTGCGTTGCATCAATTGGCACATGTCGCTTCATGACGCTGAATCCAACGACGATAAGAAGCCAGCGCAGTAGGACATAAAGTGAGGTCTTGAGCAGTATTGTATTGGCCTTGTATGTCCACCTCTAGCCCCTGAAGGTGCGGGCGTTTGTCGCATGCTTGCGGTGTACGCAGAATCCGGATCCCCCAGGAGCTGTCGGCGGATGGCATTTATCAAATGGATTACAGCATGTTGAAGAAAGTGAACACGGCCCTTCTGGGTCTGGCGATGTCGCTCGGGATGATGCCCGCGCACTCCGCCGAAGCCAAGAAAGTAGATGTACTGATGGTCGGCGGCGGCATCATGAGCGCCACCCTGGCAGTCTGGCTCAACGAGCTTGAGCCGAGCTGGTCCATGGAAATGGTCGAGCGCCTCGATGGCGTGGCCGAAGAAAGCTCCAACGGCTGGAACAACGCCGGTACCGGTCACTCCGCCCTGGCCGAGCTGAACTACACCCCGGAAGACAAGAACGGCAACGTCGACATCTCCAAGGCCATCGAGATCAACGAAGCGTTCCAGATCTCTCGTCAATTCTGGTCCTGGCAGGTCAAGACCGGCGTTCTGAAGAACCCGCGTTCGTTCATCAACTCCACGCCGCACATGAGCTTCGTGTGGGGCGACGACAACATCAAGTTCCTGCGCAAGCGTTACGCAGCACTGCAAACGAGCCCGCTGTTCAGCGGCATGCAGTACTCCGAGGACCACGAGCAGATCAAGAAGTGGGTTCCATTGATGATGGAAGGTCGTGACCCGGCGCAGAAGCTGGCCGTGACCTGGAGCCCGATTGGCACCGACGTGAACTTCGGCGAGATCACCCGTCAGTTCGTCGCCAACCTGCAGACCAAATCCAACTTCGATCTGAAGCTGTCGAGTGAAGTCCAGGACATCACCCGCAATGACGACGGCAGCTGGCGCGTCAAGTACAAGAACCTGAAAGACGGTACCGAAACCGAGACCGATACCAAGTTCCTGTTCATCGGCGCCGGCGGTGCCGCACTGCACCTGCTGCAAGAGTCGGGCATTCCTGAAGCCAAGGAATACGGCGGCTTCCCGGTCGGCGGTTCGTGGCTGGTGACCGAGAACCCTACCCTGGCCATGCAACACATGGGCAAGGCTTACGGTATCGCGTCCACTGGCGCGCCACCCATGTCGGTTCCGCACCTGGACACCCGTGTTCTGGACGGCAAGCGCGTGATCCTGTTTGGCCCATTCGCCACCTTCTCCACGAAGTTCCTGAAAAACGGTTCCTACCTGGACCTGCTGACCAGCACCACCACGCATAACGTGTGGCCAATGACCCGCGTCGGCATCGCTCAGTACCCACTGATCGAATACCTGGCTGGCCAGGTCATGATGTCCGATGACGACCGTTTTGCTGCCCTGCAGCAGTACTTCCCGAACGCCAAGAAAGAAGACTGGCGCCTGATGCAGGCCGGTCAGCGCGTTCAGATCATCAAGCGTGACGAAGAGAAAGGCGGCGTCCTGAAACTGGGTACCGAAATCGTTGCTTCCAAGGACGGCTCCATTGCCGGTCTGCTGGGCGCTTCGCCAGGTGCTTCGACGGCTGCTCCGATCATGCTCGGCGTGCTTGAGAAAGTGTTCAAGGACAAGGTAGCGACTCCGGCCTGGCAGGAAAAACTGCACCAGATCGTTCCAAGCTACGGCACCAAGCTGAACGAAAACCCGGATCGCGTTGCACAGGAATGGGCCTACACCGCCGAAACCCTGCAACTGACTCCACCGCCACCTGTAAACAAGGCAACGGCCGCTGCTGCGCCTGCTGCCCAGCCTGCAGAGAAGCGTGAAAGCAACCCTGCCAGTGACATGGCGCTGTAAGGCCCTCAAGCCTGAAGCAAGGCCCTGCCGGATCTGATCTGGCAGGGCCAACCAATGTCACCATGAACACCCTGCAAGAGCGCCGCTTTTGCAGGGTGTTTTTGTTTTATCGTCCGATCAGACACTTCATGGCAACGTCCTGTTGCGCAACGTGAATCCGCCTGAAAGGTGCTGTTTTACCCGCCGCTGACAACGCAAGGAATAATTAACGGCTGACAGCCCGAGTGTCGGCGCATTTCTTGCTGCACTGTTTGCAAAAAAACAGGTCAGAATATTTCTGACCTGCGCGCCTGCCCGTCCCCGTGGGGAATCATGGGTGGAAAACCCGTCACGCATGTCCGTATCCATCCCCTGTTTGGCCGAATCATACCCCTTGGTGTAATAAGTAATTGATTCAAATGCTATAAGCTCGGCCGGTCATGACTACGTCAGGGTAGGCAATAAACAACCCGCTCCCAGCGCCGGTGCACAGATCGACACCGTCATGCTCCGCCACGATGCGCAAGCACTGCTGTTACTTCTGATACAGGTCTAACCATGGATTTTGAAGCAAGCGGTACGGCTACACAGATCGATTTCGTAACAGATAAAGCACCCGGTCCCGAGGAAGCCATTCGCTTCGGGGCCTTCGTGCTGCTTCCACGCCAACAGGTCCTGTTCAAACACGCCCAACCTGTGCCCTTGGGCAGTCGCGCCATGTCGTTGCTGGTCGCACTTGCCTCACGTCCCGGCGAACTGCTTGAGAAAGCAGAACTGCTGGCCGTGGCCTGGCCGAAGGCAGTGGTTGAAGAGTGCAACCTTCGCGCGCAGATCGTCGCCCTGCGCAGAGCATTGGGAGACGATGAAGACTTCAGTTGCATCGTGACCGTACCGGGTCGCGGCTATCGGTTCAGCGCACCCGTGACGATCCAGACCGCGCCACAGGTCGTCGCTCCGCCTCCTGAACCTGTGGCAGCGACACAGGACGCCAAACAGCCTGTACTGGGCCGTGATGATCTGATTCGCCGCCTGACCGATCAGCTTCTGACCCAGCGACTACTGACCCTCACCGGCCCCGGTGGCGTCGGCAAGACCACCGTCGCGCTGGCTCTGGCTGACAGCCTCGCTACCCGATCATCGCTGAGCAGCGCATTTCTCGACCTGACGCCCGTCAGTGGAGCCCAGTCGGTAAAGGGCATGATCGCCAGTGCGCTTGGCCTTAACGCAGACGACGAGAACCTTCTGCTGGATATTACAGGGGAGCTGGCAGAGCGCCCGCAGTTGCTGGTACTCGACAATTGCGAACATGTGCTGGAAGAAACCGCCACAGCGGTCGAAGCCTTGCTGGCCAACACCACGCGATGCTGCGTGGTGGTCACCAGCCGTGAGCCGTTAAGGGCAAACGGTGAATGTGTCCACGAACTGGCGTCCCTGCAGGTGCCTGGCGAGCACCCGCCATTGACCGCAGCCGAGGCGCTCACGTTTTCCGGTGTGGAATTGTTCATTACCCGAGTCCGGGAGCAGGATCCCGGCTTTGTCTTCCATGATCGCGATACGCACAGCGTGGCAGCCATCTGTCGCAAGCTGGACGGCAACCCGCTGGCAATCGAGCTGGCCGCCGCCCGCGTCCGGACGTTTGGCATTCATGAACTGGTCGGCCTGCTCGATGGCAGCTTCCGCCTGCAGATGACCGGACGCCGCACCGCCCTGCCCCGTCAGCGGTCTTTGAGCGCAGCACTGGACTGGACCTACGGCATGCTCACCGGGCATGAGCAGGCACTGCTGCGACAGCTGTCCATTTTCAATGGCTCGTTCGCACTGGACGGGGTCATGGCGACGGTCAATATCGGTCTGCCCGATGTGCGCATGACCCTGCCGATGCTGGAAAGCCTGCTGGACAAATCATTGCTTGGACGATTCGATCACAGCCACGGCAAACGCTTTCGGCTGCTGGAAACGACCCGTCTGTACGCCCATGAAAAACTGGTGCAGCTCGATGACCTGGATCGCCTGTCGCGCGCGCATGCCAACTGGGCCCTGAGCCTGCTCGACGAGGCCAGGCAGGACCTGGACCGGTTGTCCCATGACGCCTGGACTCGGCGTTACGCGGTGGAGATAGATACCGTGCGCGCCGCCCTCGCCTGGGCCTTTTCCCCCGAGGGCGACCGGCAGATTGGCGTCGAGCTCACGTTACGCAGCGCTCCGTTGTGGATGAGGCTATCGCTGGTCCATGAATACCAGGACTGGGTCAACCATGGCCTGCCTCGCCATGTGGAGATGGCGCAGATGGACCGGCACCAGCGCATGCGACTGCTGACGGTGTCGGGCAGCATCCTGATGCTTACGTACGGCGCCGGACAGAAAATGCGCGAGATCTGGCAACAGGTCGGCGAGGATGCCGATGCGCTGAACGACACGGAATACCGCCTGCGCGCGCTGTGGGGACAATGGAACGACCATACCTGCAGCAATCGTCACGTCCAGGGCCGACAGATCGCCCTGCAGTTTCTGGCGCTTGGCAAGGATCATCGGATCGCCGATTGCCAGCTTCTGGGCAAACGCATGCGAGCCACCAGCGCGTTCTATATGGGCGACATGAAAACCGCCGGTCAGGCCGCTCATGAAGCCTTGGGCGCACCTCTTTCAGCATCTTCCTATGCCGTGGACATGCATTTCGACCAGCGTATCGCCGCCCAGTCGCTGAGGGCGCAAGTGCAGTTGATGGTGGGCAATATTGGGCAGGCCATGGTGGCGCTGGACACCAACATCAGACAGGCCGTTGCGCTGGGCCACCCTGCCACCATCTGGTACACACTCGCGTTCAGCGCCATTCCGGCCACCCTGATCGCAGGCACCCTGCACAAGACCCGGCAGTTTCTCGAATTGCTCAAACAGAGCAGCGAACGGCAGCCGCTGCATGTCTGGCGTCAGTTGACCTGCTGCTATGAAAGCATTCTGACCATTCGTGAAGGCGATGCGACAACGGGTACACCGCGGCTGGGCGAAGCGCTTCAGCAACTGCGACGTCATGTGGAAACCCCGCTGCACTCGATGCTCAATACCGAATACGTGCTGGGCCTAGCAGCGCTGGGGCTGCAACCGCTGGCGCTGGAGACGCTCGACGAACTGGTGGTCAATGCCGTGAAACGCAATGACCGCTGGTACCTCCCCGAGATGATGCGCATCAAGGCGCAACTGATGCTCGACCAACCCCAGGCGCATGCGCTGGAAGACGTCCGCACGGTGCTGGCCCAGGCGCTCGAAATATCGCGACAGGACGGCACGCATTTCTGGGCATGGCGCATCAACGCCGACCTCAATCGACTGAAGGTCGTCAACGGCACGCCAGCCACTCGATATCGCCCTGCCATGCATTGACAAGAGGCACACCGGGTCAGATCAACCGGTGTGCCACCAGCGCGTCGGCCACCGCCTGAAAGGTGTTTTCCGGTACCGGATCACCGGCCACGCTACGTTTGGCGATCTGTTCGGCAAGCCCGGCATCCGCCCAGACGGCAATGCCCAGCGGTGCAGCCTGCGCCAGCAACTGGACGGACTCTTCAGGCGAACCTCGGCAGACCACCACCGGCACGGGCGTTTCGCCACGCACGTAACGCACGCCGACCACCCAGTTACCGCCGATGCCGATCATCAGCGACGCCCGTCCCAACCCCAGCTTCGTTGCCAGCGCCTGCATCTCGCGCCGCTGGCGCTGACGCTCGCGCTTGATCAATGGGTCGCCGTCGACATCCTTGCGTTCGCGTTTCTGTTCACTGCGACTCATCTTCATGTCGCGCCCGAACAGCCAGCGCTGCATCAGGACGTCCACCGCACCCACCAGCAGAAACGCCGCCAGCACGGTGAACACCAGCGGTTTGAGCACCAGGTAAAACGTCGATTCGATGCAGCCGGCACCACAGCGTGAAGACTCCATCAATGCCTGTAGCGCCTGGCGTCCGACGATATAGAACGCCAGCGCCAACAGCAACACCTTGACCAGCCCCTTGAGAAACTCGATCAGGTTGCGCATGGCGAAAATCCGTTTGAAGCCTTCGCCGGGATGGATGCGCTTGATGTCCGGCTTGACCGGTTCGACCGAAAACACCACGCCGCGCATGGTCACAATATTGGTCAGGATGACCGCCGCGACTGTCACGGCGACCACCGGCAAGGTGATGCCCAGCACGATTTGCTCGGCATGGTCGAGCAGCCTTGGCCAGACGTCGGCAAACGGTTCTATGTAGATGTTCGCTGTCAGGTCGATCAACGCCTCGACCTGAGCGCGGGCCTTGGGCAACAGCACGGCAATGCATAGCGTACACAGCAGAATAACCACGCCGGACACCAGATCCTGACTCTTGGCGACCTGGCCCTTCTTGCGTGCGTCACGCAGTTTTTTGTCTGTGGCCGGCTGGCTTTTCTCCTCGCTGGTATCGGCCATTACGGTGCCTCGCTCGCCAGCGCCTTGAGCACCTCGACCGTCCCTCGAAACTGCGCCAGCTGGTCAATCATCACCGGGATCAGGAAGCTGATGTACACCACCATCAACACTGCAAAAAACAGGTTCTTGACCGGTAGCGACAAGTCGAAGATATGCAGGCTCGGCGCCATTCGCGACAGGTACGCCAGCATCAGATCGGTGATCAGCATTGCCACCAGTAGCGGCGCCACCATCAATACGCCGATGCGCATGACCTGATCCAGAATTGCCAGAATCGACATGAGTGCGGCGCTGCTGAACAACGGAGTGAACTCGGTCACCGGCCATAACTGGTAGCTGTGGTAATAGCCATCGACCATCAGGATGAAGCCGCCTGACATGAAGAACAGCGCAATCAGCATCACCGTGAACAGCGTGGCCATGACACTGGCCTCGCCCTGCCCCAGCGGATCCACCAGTTGCTCCATGGTCGAGCCGCGCTGCAGATCGATCAGTTCACCGGCCACTTCCGCAGCCCAGAACGGAATGCCGAACAACAGGCCGATGAGCAGCCCGATCAGCAATTCCTTGACCATCAACCCGGCCAGAAAGAACCCGCTGTGTTCGGGCATCGACGTGAACGCAGTGAATACCGGCAGAATCATCGGCACGGATATCGCCACGGCGACGCAGCCACGAATCATCCCGGTCAACCCGAGGCGATTGAACGCCGGTGTGATGATCACCACGCCCATCGCCCGCGAGGCCGCCAGCGACGCAGAGCTGATCACCGGATAGGCGATCTCGATGAATGCATTGGTCAGTTCGGCATCCATGGTGCGTCAGCGAGTCCACAACGGAAAATTGTCGAGCACCTGATTGCCCAGTTCGGCCACCTGCCCAGCCAGCAACGGCCCGACAAACACAATCACCAGCAGCACCCCGACGAGCTTGACCACCTGAGGCAGGGTCTGGTCCTGGATCTGGGTCAACGCCTGCAGCAACCCCACACTCAGGCCGACGACGATGGCAACCGCCAGCGCAGGCGCCGAAAGCAGCAGCACCGTCATCAAGGCCTGGTTCATCAGCGAAAGAAACACATCCTGCCCCATGACGTCAGCCTCCGTAGCTCAGGATCAACCCATGCATCAGCCGCGACCAGCCGCTCAATGCCACGAACAGAAAGATCTTCAGGGGTATCGAAATGAGCGTCGGCGAGACCATCGACATGCCCATCGCCATCAGCACGTTGGAGACCAGCAGGTCGACCACCAGAAACGGGATGTACAACAGAAAGCCGATCTCGAAGGCACGGGTCAGCTCGGAACTGACGAACGCGGGGATCAGCACCACCAGATCGTCGTCACGCAGATCGGCTCGCGCTTCGGGTGACCAGATAGTTTCGGTCGCCTGAACGAAAAAACCACGCTCGTTCTCGTTGGCGTATTTCGATAAATGCGCCTGCAAGGGTGGCCGCAGTGCGCTGCCGAGTTCTTCGAGTTGCTGCACATTCTGCAGGCTCAGATCTCGCCCCTGAACCTGTCGGTACATGTCGCCGATCAAGGGCGTGGTCACGTAGACCGAAAGAATCAGGGCGATGCCGTACAGCACCAGGTTCGGTGGCGTCTGCTGCACGCCCAAGGCGTTACGAATCAGAAACAGCACCACGGATATCTTCATGAAACCGGTCAGTGTCACCACGGCCAGCGGAATCAGGCCAATGGTCGCAACGACCAGAATGATCTCGATGAGGTTCGGCTGATAGCCGTTCATGGCGCATTGAAACCCAGCAGGCGCACGCCCAGGCCATCACCAATGCGCACCAGCTCTCCCCGACCTATGCGTCGTCCGTTCACCATCAGGTCCACCTCGTCCTGACCGGACGAGGCCAGCGGCAGCAGCGTCCCGGGGGCCATTGCGCGCAGTTGCTCAAGCGTCAGTTCAACACTGCCCAACTGGCAGACCAGCGTCAGCGGCAGCGCGTCCAGTGAGACATCCAGGTCCGGCATTACGGTAGGTTCATTCATTGCTTCATTCCTGTTGAAATGGGTTGCCGCGCTTGGGTCGGGGTCGGAACCGCGCCATGGTCCGCACCACTCGAGCGAACGCCCAGAGCGTCGTGCGTGAGCCTGAAGGTGCTGACCGATGCGCAGACGAACCTGATCGTCAGGCAGCGTGTCGAGCATCACCACGTCGCCCGGCGCGAGACTGCGCAGCTCGTCCACGCGCAGCGGCGCATGTCCCGCCTCGGCACTTATCACCAGCCTGAGCGCTTGCAGCGCACCCTGATCAGACATTGCGTAGCGCTCCAGCAGAGCGGCGACGTGATCAGCTGCGACGCTGTTCATCCGCAGTTCCACGCGCGCTGCCGGGAAGTCTGCGATGTGCACCTCCAGCGTGACACCGAGGCAACGTGCCGTCGGGTCCGCGGCCCAGGGAACCACCTGCAGGGGTTCACCCAGAATGGCTTCAAGGGGTTCGATCCAGCCCAGCCAGGCCTGCTCCAGCAACAACGCCTCGTTCTGGCGGTCAATGGCCGAGCCGGGTTGCCAGGTCATCCCGGACCGCTCAAACAAGGGCTCCGGCACCCTCAACTCGACCAATGTCTGGCCGATCATCAGGGCAACCGACACGCACGGTTGATCGACATCCCTACCGCAGGCCCACTGCACTCGCATCGGCTGACCGCGCAGCACGCCATGCCAGTCGGCCACGCGGCGATGCAGGCGGTTGTGCAGGCTGAGCACATCGGGGTCGAACGACGGCAGGTCCGACAGCGCGGCGCCATTGAAGGAGGTTTCGTAAGCCGTCACCGCTCGCCTCCAGCGCCTGTTGCACTGCTTGCGTCGACGCTCAGGGCGTTATCGCTCGACGAGCCCGACTGCTCGGCTTCGTCGCGCTGCTCACCCAGACGCGTTTCGAGGCTCAGGCGCTGTTCAAGCAGGCTTTGCCATGCCTGGCTCTGTTGTTGACGTTGCCTGTGCTCGGTGCGCAGCCGCTCACGAGCCTGCTCCTCGGTTTCAACGTTCAGCACAGCGGCGTTGACCTCGGCCTGCAGCGCCTCACGTTCTTCATCCAGTTGCTTGAGGTGCTCTTGGGCCGCCTGCCAGGCACTCACTGAAATGCCCTCGCTGAACAGACCGTAGGCCTGCTCTGCTTCCTGCGCGCGTCTCTCGCGGTGCAGGCGTAAGGTTTCTCTGGCCTGATCAAGGTGATGTTCGGTTTCACGGCAACGCTCGCGTTGAGTGGCCAGATGAGCAGAGGCACGCTGCTCACGCAGCAGGCGCAGGGCTTGCAGGTTATGCAGATCAGCCGTCTTCATTGGGTTTCTCCGTGACGCAGCCCATTGGGACTTCCGTGGTTGAGTACGCTCATGCCAGTACCTTGCGCATATGCGCCAGGGTCTGTGCGAGGGTGTCGTGTTCAGCGGCAGGCTGGCGCAGGAATGCTTCTATTGCTGCATGACGGGCAATCGCTTCATCCGCCAGCGGGTCACTGCCCGCGGCGTATTCACCGACCTGAATGAGCAGTTCTATCGCCTGACGGCGAGCAATCAGTTCACGCATCCGCGACGCCAGTTGCCTGTGCGCCGCCGAAGCCACCTGCTCCATCAAACGGCTGCGGCTGTGCAGCACATCAATGGCTGGAAAGTGATCACGCTGTGCCAATTCGGCGCTGAGTACGATGTGGCCGTCGAGAATCGAGCGGGTTTCTTCGGCGACCGGGTCCATCGCTGCGTCACCTTCGGTAAGCACGGTGTACAAGGCGGTGATGCTGCCGGTCGGGCCTGGACCGGCGCGTTCCAGCAGCCGTGGCAGCGCCGAGAAAAACGAGGGCGGATAGCCGCGCCGGGTCGGGGGCTCGCCGACAGCCAGGCCGATCTCGCGCTGGGCACGGGCGAAGCGGGTCAGGCTGTCCATCAGCAACAGCACATTGCGTCCCTGATCGCGATGGTATTCAGCCTGAGCGGTCGCCACGTAGGCCGCCCTGACCCGCTCGGCGGCAGGCCGGTCCGAGGTGGCGACAACGGCAACGGTTCGGGCACGCGCCGCCTCGTCCAGTTGCCCCTCGAGCAGTTCGCGCACTTCGCGCCCACGCTCGCCGATCAGGCCGATGACAATCACGTCTGCGTCACTGTTGCGGACAATGCTGGCCAGCAACGATGACTTGCCCACACCTGGCTCACCAAAGATGCCCATGCGTTGCCCGCAGGCGACGGTCAGCAGACTGTCAATGGCGCGTACACCCAGCGACAGGGGTTCGACGATACGCTGGCGGCTGAACGGGGCCGGTGGCTCGGCGTGCAGCGGGTAGCGCTGCAGACCGAGGGTGGCGGTCAGCGCCGGGCCGTCAAGAAATTCACCCATCGGGCTGATTACCCGACCGAGCAAGGCATCCCCCACCTGCACACCCATCGCCTGTCCGGTGGCGATGATCCGGGTACGGGTCGACAAGCCCTCCATTGAGCCAATAGGCGAGAGGATCGCATCGTCCTCATCAAAGCCGATCACTTCAACCGACAGTTCCCGGCCATTGCCAGGATCACGCAGCAGGCACAGCTCGCCGATGCGCACCCCGGCCACGCTTGCACGCAGCAACACACCGCGAATGCTGCGCAAGGTGCCGTGCATCGGCCGCGGCTGGGCACGCTGCAGACGCTGGTTCAAGCCACCGATCAATGCGGCCAGGGCTTCACTCATGGCGCTCACCCTCGGCCAGCGGCAACAGCGCGCGTCGCAGGTTGTCCAACTGCGCATCCAGCCCGAGTTCCACCGAGCCCGCCGGACTGCCCAGCCTTGCCTGACCGGCTTCAAGCTGGTCATCGCCTTCCACATTCAGCGCCTGCAACGACAACGAGCCTTGCGCAATGTGCTGACGCAGACGTTCGACTTCATTGCGGGGCACATACAGCGTCAGCACCTGATCCTGGCGAAACGCCGACAAGGCCTGAGCCGTGCAGCGCACGAGCCGCTCGCGCCCGTCCAGTTCACCCAACACCTGGCGAGCGATATTCAGCGCCAGTTCGGCGAGCGAAGTCTCAAGACCTGCAAGGTAGCGATCCACCTGGGCGCTGGTCTGCGCCAACAGCGCGGCGGCCTCCTCGGCACCCTGTCGGCGAGCGTGTTCGAAACCTTCTGCACGAGCCTGCTCCAGCCATTGCGCGCTGTCCTCACGCACGCGGCGGGCCTCGTCATGCGCGGCCTCCACAAACGCGTAACCGTCGATCCAGCGGGCCGCGTCGGCAGCCCGCACGATGCGTGTGCCAGGGCGGGTCGGCAGCTCACTCATGGTCGTTTCCTTGTGCACGCTTGAGCAGATGAGCGGCCACGACCTGCACCACCCGGACCTGTCGTTGATCCTCGGGTTGATCCGGCTCAGGACATTCCAGACGCAGCTGCAGCCAGGCCCGCAGGTCCGCAGGCTGGGCACCCAGCCAGGTGGCCACGCAGAACGCGCCGTCGCGGTCGATGGCCTGAGCCAGCTCGGCCGGGGTCCGAAGCAGGTCAGCCGCACCCGCCAGATGCCGATGCGCCAGCGCGAAGGCAAAGGTTTCTTCACCCAGCAATTGGCGGTATTCGCTGACCACCTGACCGCGAATTTCCCGGCTCAGTGTTGCCGCGTGCCAGACCGCGCCACACAGGCGCGGCAGACGTGCAAAATCGTTGTCACTCAGCAGCAGGACCGGCAAGTCCTGCTCGGCAGGCAACGCCAATTGCGCCAACGGCTGTAAACCAAAATGATGGTTCAACAAGCTCTCAAGACGCGAAGCAAAGCGTGGCGATTCGCGCAGGCTCGCAAGGTCGGCAGGCGCAAGGTCGTGCACCAGGCAGTCACTGACACAACGCTCGCGAACAAAGGCCAACGGCTGTTCAGTCAGCGCTTGCCACCGCCCCGTCAACCCGGCACTCATGGCGCATCACTCAGGACGTAAGCCCCTTCAGCCTTTTGCCGCTTCCAGAGCTGGCGGCCCAGAATCGCGGCCAGCACCAGAGCAATCAGCAACAGCGTGCCGAACAGCCATCTGGCCCGAGGCACGTCGTCTTCAAGCATCCATAACCCGAGAAAGCTACCGAGTTGCGGACCGGCAGAGGCGTTGGCTGGCAGCACCGCCTTGATCGCAGTCACGGAAACCCCGTCGTAACCCAGTCCGGAAATGCCATTGGCGACCAGGGTCTTGATCTGCGGAATCAACACATTGATGTCGGTTTTCGGATCGAAACGCACCAGCACCGAAGCCGACGACGGCGAGATCACCCGCTTGAGCAGATCGTTGTCGGGCAGCACCACATGCACTCGCGCAGACAGGATCCCGTCGATCTGCGAAACGGTGTGCGACAGTTCCTCGCTCAGCGCGTAGACCATCTGCGCACGCTCCTGAACGGGTGAGGACACCAGGCCATTGCCCTTGAATACTTCACCCATGTTGGAAAAACTCTGCCCCGGCAGACCGGCGTCATCCAGCACCGCCATGGCCTGTGCGAAGCGCTTCTCGTCCACCATGACCTTCAACTGGCCGTTGTCCTGAACCTTGCGCGAAGCCGGAATGCCGTCGCGCAGCAGCACGGCGAGCATGGCATTGGCCTCGCGCTCGCCCAGGTTGGTGTAGAGATCGACATCACAGGCCTGCAACAGGCTGGCAAGCGCGGACACGATCAGCAGGCGCAGGACACGACGGCATCTGGGCATGGTTCATTGACCTTTGAGAAGGGTGTTGGCGGAACCGGATATCTGCGTGGCCCCGCGCACCACCATCTGGGTTTCGATGGAGTAGTCGAACATCCGGCCCAGCGACTGCACGATGCGATCAACCTGGGGACCGCCTGTCTTGCTCATATCCTGAGCAGCGCTTGCCTCAGGTGCCTGCGCGTGACCGGTGGACGAAGGTGCACTGCCATGGGTCATCGCGTCGGCGCGTTCGGAGAACTGCCGTGAGCGGTCGATGAAGCCGTCCAGACGCTCCATGAGGTTGCTGCCGATCTGGTGCGGGCTTGCGCCCTGCGGCATCCCCTTGGCGCTTTCGGCCATGTGTTCGAAAAGGTTCTGCGAGGCCTGCATGCCCCCGCCTCCTCCCGGCGACGGCAAGGCAGCCGCCGCCGGTGATGCAGCCAGATTGACGGTCATGGTCGATCCTTATTCAGAGTCATCATCGGACTGCGCTTCGTTCAGCATTTCCTGAGCGCGCGGCATGATGATGAATTGCCCGCCGATGGTGACGGCCTGGGTGATCAGCGCATCGTTGAACTCAGCGTCGCTGGACGCCTGTGTGGCATTGTCGACGGCTGCGTTGAAACGCGACTCCTGACTGGAAGGGTTGATATCGGTCGTGCTGTCTACCGGATTCACGGACATGAGTGATGCTCCTTTGGGTTATTGACGGTCATTGGTGACCTGGGTGACGACACCGCCACGGAATACCCGCACACCGCGCTCACGCACCACAGGTGCAGCCTCGGCGACAGGTTGACGATCAAGGTGTTGCTGGATCTGCGCCAGGTACGCAGGCGGACCGGACACGAACAGGCTGTCGTGATCGGGGCTGGCACGACTGGACATCGGCTGGCCCGAGACCTCCAGCTGCGCCAGGTAGTGCTGCAGTTCATCCAGCTTCGGCCCCGGCAGGTCGAACACCCGGGTGCCGACTTCATCCGACTGGGCGATGTGCAGCACATTGCCGTCGAAATACCAGCTCAGCTGATTGGCGTCGCACAGCCGGGACAGAAACTCTCCCGCACTGGCGCCGCGCACGGTGCCCCGCGCCGCGCCGCGCACCTTGTCGGAGAACACCACGATCAGGTCCAGGTTCTGGCCGAATTCGGTCAGGGCACCGCGGATATCCTGATCCACCAACACGTAGGCGTAAGGTTTGGAAAACCAGTCCGGCTCGTGATCGGGTGCAGCATTAAGCACACAGGAAAACCCGGCCAGCGCCAGCACCATGAGGCTGCGTGCTACGACGTGCTCAAGCCTGAAGAGCGCCATGGCGACCTCCTTTCTGCGCAACGCCTGCCGGGAACAAAGCGGGCTGAATCAGGCTCAGAAAACGGTCGCAATTGCGCGCCGAGTCGATAAGATGGCGCTCGCCTGCAACAGCCCTCGGCGGATGATTCGCCTCGCCCGATCCACTTTCACAAGAGCCTTGTCCATGCCCCCTCGTTCCGTGTCCACGCTGTTGCTGCTCGGCTGTCTGACCCTGACGGCCTGTGCCACTCAACCCCGCAGCGATGCCAGCTACGAGCGGTTCATGCAACTGGCGGCGGACCTGGAAAAGCGCGGCGACCCGACCACGGCGGCATCGTTCTACCAGCGCGCCACGCAGCAGCCCGAGGCCGGTGTCGAGTCGTGGCTCAAGCTCGGTGATGCCCTGCTCGCCAGTAACGATACCCGGGGTGCAGAGCGGGCTTTTCAACGTGCGCTGGAACTCAAGGCCAACGACCCTGACGCCTTGCTGGGTCTGGGCACGGCACAGTTGCGTCAAGGCAAGCTGGAGCGCGCCGTCACCGCCTTGAACCAGGCGGCGGATGCGTCGCAACAGCCGACGGCCTGGAACCGACTGGGCATCGCGCACATCCTGCTGGGTCAGGCCAAACCGGCCCAGACTGCGTTCAACACCAGCCTGCGCCTTGCCCCGAACGATCTGGACACCCGCTGCAACCTGGCGCTGGCCTACGCGCTGGGCGACGACAGTCAGAAGGCGTTGCAGACCATCGAAACGGTCAGCCAGTCGCCATTGGCGCAGCCCAGGCATCAGCGCAACGAATTGCTGGTCATGGTCCTGGCCGGGCGAGAGAAGGACCTCAAGGGCATGAGTTTCGAGGACATTCCGAAGGCCGAGCGCAGTAAGTTGATCACCGAGGCGCGCCGCATCAAGGCGATCAAGGATCCTGCAGCGCAGGCCCAGGCACTGGGGCTTGTCGACGGCCGCTGAGTTCATCGAGCCTCCCGGGTGTCGGTGCTGGCCTGCTGCTCGGCCTGACGGCGACGCAGCTCTTCACGGTCATAACCGTCGATGTACACCTGCGCGGCACGGCCGACCGGCGCCGCCATGGTCGGCCCGGTGTCACGCCCGCGCAGCACGTCCGCACGCTGCTCGACCATCTGCAACAGAATCAGATTGCTGGCGCAGCCAGGCGGCAGCAACGCCTGAAAGTCTTCACCGACATCGATGTCATCCTGCGCCGCAGGCTGGGCACACGCCTGAGGCACCAGTTCGATACGGCCGTCTGCGCGGGTGATTGCGGTGTAGTCCGGCGAATAACTGACCGGGTCAAGATGCGTCTTGCAGCCGCCCAGCAGGCAGAGAAACAGACACGCAAAGGGAACGGGCAACGCTGGATTGAAGTTCATGGCCTGCTCCTTTCAGTTCATGTAGAAGCCGAATGCGCCACCGGTGCGCGGGCTGGCGGATGCCGTGGCGGCCGCGCGCTGCTTGTCCAGCGGCGTGGCCACTACGCGATCCTTGACCGGCTCGACGAGGTACGGCGTGATCAGAATCACCAGCTCGGTTTCGTTGCGCTGGAACCGTTTGGAGCGAAACAGATTGCCCAGAATCGGCATGTCGCCGAGCATCGGCACCTTGTCCATGTCCTGACTGCTTTCACGCTGGAACAGCCCGGCAATGGCGAAGGTCTGACCGCTGCCGACTTCGACCCGAGTGTCCGCACGACGTACGCGAAACGACGGCACTTGATAACCGTTGACGTCCAGCGTGGTGGTGCTCATCAGACTGCTGACCTCCGGGCGCACCTGCAAGGCGATTCGCCCGTTCGGCAGCAGCGTCGGACTGAACAGCAATGACACGCCGTACGGCTTGTATTCGATCCCGACGACCTCGCGATTGACCGGTACCGGTACCGCCACCTCGCCACCGGCCAGAAAACTGGCGGTCTGTCCGGTCATCGCCGTAATGTTCGGTTCGGCCAGCACTTCAAGCACACCGTTGCTTTGCAACGCCTCCAGCATGGCGTCGATATTCACGTTGCCCGAGGCCAGTCCCGCGCTGATCACATTCGAGGCGCCGCCTGCCGCACCGCTCGCCAGGCCGCCACCGGTCAGCAGACCGAAGGAGAACGTGCCGTTGTTGAACAGCGCGTTCCAGTTCACGCCGTAGCGCAGCAGTTCGGAGCGCGACACTTCGGCGAAACGTACCCGGATGTTGACCTGAGCAGAGCCCGCGTAGGTGGCGCTGTTGACCGTTGACTGAAAGTTCTGCCCTTCGGTGCTCAACAGCGCATTGAGGTCGGTGGCCTCGCCCACGTCCTGCACCGCGCCATCGGCCACCAGACGGTTGCCGGTGGCCTTGATACGCGTCTGGCTCTGCGGATGAAGCGCCTTGAGCGGCCGTGAGACGGCCGAGGTGCCGCTGTTGATCGACAGGCTCAGCGTGGCGGTCTCCTGCCCTTCAGCGTCCAGCGCAATCAGGCTGGTCTCCCCGGCCGCCTTGCCGAACACGTAGATCACGCCGGGCGACACCACCTGCAGATCGGCAATCCCCGGTTCGGCAACCATCACCGAATCCACGGGTGCCGAAAAATGCAGAACCCGGCCTTCGCCGATTCCCAGATCGATCGTGCCTTTGGCACCTTTGCCGATGTTCTCGGCGCTGGCGTGGCTGCTCAGGAGCAACACGCCAAGGCTGAAGAAAAACGTACGCAGTGCAGCTACTGAACAAGTCATGAGGCAGTCGCCAGTGAAGAGACGGACCCGGCACCTGAGGCCGGGCGCGTATTGATATCGGTCAGGCTGAGGGTGCCGACCGCCTGAAGGTTGTATTCGCCCGCCAGCTCTCTGAAGGACAGCACGGCCAGTTGCAGCTCGCCGCGCACGATCATGCGGCGGATACCCCGACGCAGTTCGGGGTGCACCAGCAGCACGGTCGAATCGTTTTCCGGCAACAGGTCACACAAGCGGCGCAATTGCACGAGCAGCGTGCGGGCGATGTCGTCCGGGACCGAATCACGCCCCTTGTCCAGGCGGCTGATGGCGGCACGCAACTGCTCTTCCAGCGCCGGGGCCAGTACGAACGCGCTGATCACCCGGTTGCGGTCGGCGTACTGATGACTGATCTGCCGCGCAAGTCCGGCACGCAGGTGCTCGGTGAGCCGTCCGGCATCGGATTCGCGGCTTCCCCACTCCACCATCGCTTCCAGCAAACCCCGGCGATTGCGGATGGAAACGCCTTCGGCGACCAGCAGACGCAGTGCTTCGGCCACGCGCTGCAACGGCAGGATGCGCAGCACCTCCTTGATCAGCTCACCGTATTTGCCCTCCAGTTGCTCCAGCATCACGCGGGTTTCCTGGATCCCCAGAAAGTCGGCGGCGTAACGGCGCAACGTGCGATCAAGCACCTCACGCAACACCTCGTCGGCAAACAGAAAGCCGATACCGGCCTCCTGCAATTGACTGGCGTGCTCGCGCTCCACCCAGCGACCGGAACGTTCACTGATCGGTGACGGCGCCTCGCGAGGCTCGACAGCGAGCAACTGGGCGTGCACGGGATCGTCCTGCAGCAGCAGCCATTGCCCGTCGAATTCACCTTCGCAGACGGGCACGCCTTCCAGCTCGACCTGAAAACGGTCTGCGGACATCGAGCGATCCAGGTACACCTCCGGCACCGGCACATCGATGCCAAGGTCGGCGCGAATCTCGTGGCACAGCGCTTCGATCCGCTGCCGCAGCGGCTGCAATGGCGCTACCTGAGCCAGACCGTCTCCGACACTCAGCAGCACTCGACTGTCCAGCGGACGTTCGAACGTTTCCAGCACTTCAGGCGCGTCTGGCTCCATGGCCAGTTCATCGTCCGGCAGGTCGATCGCGGGCACGGAAGCGCCGGTTCTGGCGCGACGCCAGAGCACCACCGCACTGCCGCCCAGCACCGCCGCCAGTGTGACGAACACCAGCAACGGGAACCCCGGCAACAGTCCGACACCCAGCAGGATAAGGGCCGTCAGCCCCAGCGCACGGTGACTGGCGCCCAGCTGCCGGACGATTTCCGTTCCCAGGTCGCGCTCCTCGCCATCACTGTTGACCCGCGTGACCACCGTGCCGGCAGCCACCGAAATCAGCAGCGCCGGAATCTGCGCAATCAGGCCGTCGCCGACGGTCAGCAACGAATAGGTGTGAGCAGCTTCGGCAAACGGCATTCCGCGCTCGACCATGCCGATCATCATCCCGCCCAGCAGGTTGACGAACAGGATCACCAGCCCCGCGATGGCGTCGCCCTTGACGAACTTCATGGCACCGTCCATGGCCCCGAACATCTGGCTTTCGCGCTCCAGACGCGAGCGGCGACGGCGCGCCTCGGCCTGATCGATATCGCCGTTGCGCAAATCGTTGTCGATGCTCATCTGCTTGCCGGGCATGGCGTCCAGGGTGAAACGTGCGGCCACTTCGGCCACACGCTCGGCACCTTTGGTGATGACGACGAACTGCGCCACAGTGATGATCAGAAACACCACCAGCCCGACCACCACTTGACCGGCGATCACGAAATCACCGAAGGCCTTGACGATATGACCGGCGTTGCCGTCCAGCAGAATCAGACGCGTCGTGGTGATCGACAGGGACAATCGAAACAACGTGCTGAGCAGAATCAGCGGCGGCAGCGCCGAAAACTCCACGGAATGATTGATGTAGAAGGCAACGATCAGGATCAGCAGGCTCAGGGCGATGTTCACGCCGATCAGCGCATCGACCAGATAGGTCGGCAACGGAATGATCATCATGGCGATGGCCATCAGCATGAACGCGACGATGATAACGTCGGTGCGCTTGGATGCGATCTGCGCCAGCAGGTTGAGACGATTCATGAACGTCATTGCTCATCCCTCCGCGCGCTCAGGTAGCGTCTGAAGCACTGGCGGGCTTCGTCCTTGCTGCCGGCTTTCCACAAGGCGCGGCTGCGCAACAACAGCAAGGCAGCGCTCTCGCCCTGATAGCTCACCAGACGATCCAGCGCTGCCAACGCCCGGCCGGTATCGCCGCTGTCAGTGAAGGCCAGCACCAGGCTGTGCAGCAGACCGGTGTCGGCCGGGGCCAACTGGATGGCAATCAACAGCATCACCAGCGCCCGTTGCGGCTGACCGCAGCGACGATAAAGATCGCCAAGCCCCTTGAGCAGCTCGACGCAGTCACGATCCTGACTCGCGCTCATGGCTGCACCTGCGCGCGTTGCTGTTCCAATAGCAGACGAATGTCGATCTCCTCACGAATCACGTCTTCGGCCAGCGCCCGGATATCGGGCTCGGCGTCCAGCGCAGGCAAGACTTCGTCGAGCAGATAACGCAGGGTCTGGAGCGAGCGTACGGTGCCGAACAGCTCGGTGCTGGCAGCAGCGGCCTGATCCGTCTGCTCCAGCTCGCCACGCAGCGACCGGCGAACCTTTCTTTCGCGCTGGTCGAGCAATGCTTCGAAACGCGGCGCCTGGCGTGGCGACACCGGAGCGACGCGTTCAACGGCCGGCAGCGGCTCGCCAGGGGATGGAAGTACGGGGCGCAGGTCGACTTTCATAACGTAAACACAAACCTTTCCTGGCCGCGCACCAGACGCACCTGATCATCGGCGATGCCTTCCAGGGTCCAGTTGTCCTGCAGCGCTGCGCCGGGATAGACGCGCTTGCCGTGCTCATCGATCACGTAAGGATCTGGACCGAACCAGACCGCCTGAAAACGTACACGAGGCTTGGCCACCGAAGCTGCCAGCTGCACTTTGGGGGTCAGTACGATGTGTTGGCCGAACTGGCTGTCGAATGCGCGCTGGACCTGCAGCCAGCTACCTTTCTGTTCCGGGGAATAGGTGCCTTCCACACCGAGCTGTCCGCCAGGCCCTGTGCCGTTGTGGCTGACAAGGTGCAACTGTTGAAGCCCAGCGTCTTTCAACGCCTGCTCAAGCCAGCCTTGCGCCTGAGCGAGCGTCGGGGCCGGGGCGGCTGCGGGCAACTGTTTCTGGTTGATGCCCGCTGCTCGTATGGCATCTTCGCGCGGAGCATGCAGCGCAAACGCGGTCGCGCATATCAGCAACAGCGTCAACGCAGCGAAAAGCCCCCAGACCCGAGGGGAGCGGGTGTTCGGAACATCGGAGACGACTGCTTGCAGCCGGTCTGCACGCAGACAAAGCCGGGCCTGACCCAGCTCCAGTTCCACTGGCAGTCGGACTCGCTGACCCGTGCCTGCAGCCAGTACGGCACGCAGGCCGCTGGCGTGAATGAAAGCGACATCACCGCCGCTGGCTTCGATGGCCACCTGACCGCGATCCGCAGGGTCACGACCAAAAACCAGACGCACATGCTGTGCGGCGATATCGGTATCGCTCAGGATGAGGTCGGCAGGCGCGGCGCTGCCGATGCTGTAGCTCGGCTTGTCCAGCGCCAGCGAAACACCCTTGTGCAAACCTTGAAGAATTTCGAGCACACACGTGCTCTGGCCGGGCGCCGCAGTATCGGGCGTCGACTTGAATGAAATCAGGGCTGTCATGATCGAGTCACCACCGTGTGATTTACCGGAAACGGCACGTCAGAGCCGGGTAAAACTGTCGATCGCAAGACTTTTCGTGAAGAGAAGATGCGGGCAGCGGCGAGGCTGCCCGCATGGCAACGTCAGTTCTGCGGACGTTGCTTGGTCGCGTCCAGCTCTGCTTTTTTGGCAGTGGAGATTTCGGTGATCTTGGCCGATTTCTCGATAGCCATATCAAAGGTGGCGGACATTTTTTCGATCGCTGCGTCAGAGTTGCCGGAGCTTACGGGTGGAGTAGAACTCATGTTGTTTCTCCTTGCTTCGAGGGAAGTTGTACCTGCCGACAGGCAAGCCAAAAAAGCGATGACCGGACACTTTTGCGCATTGAACTGCGCGCTTCATAGTTGGCGATTACGCCACTAAAAAAGTTTGTTGTCCGACCCCACAAATACTACGCAGCGACTATTGGACTGTGCTGTGAAACGTTGTGAATTTGCGAAAACAGGTATAAACGAAAGATATCGGACAAGTAATATCAAAATGATATTTATCAACAGCAATTATATTTTTCGGAACAGTGAACTTTATATCAGACGCCGGCAGCTCAACGCGTGCGGCACAGAGACAGACGTGCCGTGCCCCAGGGCGCTTTCAAGCCGGTTGTGAAATGTTGTGAAAAAGCACTTCGCAACCCTTATATGTCACGCAGCAATGTTAGTGTCATGCAAGTAACACCCTGCACTATCGCAATTGGCCGCCACTAAACCACGGCACAATTCAATGACCCGCTCACGCTCGCAAGTGTATGTCGCCCGAAAGGCCGAGACTGGCCTGTGCCTCTTGGCGAGGCAACGCGCGGTCCGTTTCGAGACGAAGTCCAACCGTTACAACAGGAGTCATATGGTATGTCGACACCCTCGATAGGTCAGACACCCGGCCCTCTTCCCTCGGCAACGCCAGGCTTCAATGCCAAGGCCCGTTTCACACAGTTGCTGCAGACCAGTAACCGCAATGGCACTCAGTACCGACCGGCTGGCGCCAACGATAAAGCGCCGGCGCTGACTGACTACACCTCCATTGAAAAGCCAGGCACGGTTGCGGCCGACACGGTGCGCTACGTCACACAGGATGGCGACCACGTGCTGGTCAGCAAATCCACGAGCCCGGCGCTCTACCAACAGGTGGTCGAAGACCAGCCGCGCGTGGCCGGTTTCAAGGCCAGCGTCGAGGCTGGCTACGCGCTGGCCAACGCTGACGCGGCGGCACCCGAAACGCTGAGCGGCTATTCACGTATCGGTCCGCCGGACGAAAGCGGGCCGGGGCTCATTCGTTATGAGGCCGCCGATGGCAGCAAGGTCATTGTGTCGCGGCAGCAGAGCCCTGAACTGTTCAAACAGGTAGCGTCTGACTTCAAGGCCCTGTCTGGCGTGGGCAGCAGCCAGCGTGAAGGCTATCGCGTGGCAGGAGCGGATGAGAAACCACCCGAAAAACTGGGTGACTTCGCCGTGGTCGGGCCGGTGGATGAAGTCGGTCCCGGAGTCATGCGCTACGTGGACCGCGAAGGCAACAAGATCGTCGTGGCAGAGCGTGACAACCCTGAGCTGTACAAGGCCGCGAAGGACGCATTCACGAGCCTGACCGGTTTGAGCAAGAGCGAAGGCGAAGGCTATCGCAGGGCGGGTGACAACGAAGTGTGGCCGCCCGTGTTCGGCACCACGGTCGGCCCGCTGGACGAAGCGGGTCCAGGCACCATCCGTTATGAACACAATGGCGAAAAGGTCGTGGTGGCGCGGGACGATAACCCGAAACTGTTCGAGTACCTGTCAGCCTTGCGAACCGTCGTGTCCGATCCGGAGAAAAGGAAAGCACTGGAAACAGCCGTCAATGAGGGGCAAATTCTGGCCGACGGTAATACCCCGATCCCGAAACTGGGCGACATCACCGAGTTCAACTGGGTCACCGGCCAGGAAGGCAGCCAGATAAGCTACAAGAATCAGGCGGGTGAGCGAATCGTCGTCTCCGAATCCTTGACGCCCGAGTTGTTCGAAAAGGTCAGCACGCTCAACGATACCTGGGCGAAGATTCACAGTAGTGAAGCGGAAGGCTACAAACTGGCTGGCCCGAACGACTTCCTGAAAAACAAGGACATTGTGATTGGCTCGCCGGATGAGCTGGGCGATGGCCTGATCCGGTTCGCCAACGGTGATGACAAGTTCATCGTATCCAAGGATCAAAGTCCTCAGCTGTATGACGATGTCGTTGCGAAATGGAACGAGCTGGGTACGGGCAATATCGGTGAGACGCGCACCCGCCACAACCTGCCTCCCGCTGCCGAACTGGACCTGATGGGCCAGAAAACCGGGGTCAAGGCTGACAAGGACGATGAAAACTCTCCCGAGCTGAATGTCGGCGAACTGGCCACCAAAGAGCTGCTGGATCAGTACCGCGAAGGCGTCAAGAAGGGGGAAATCCCCAAGGATGATCCGCGCGCCAAGCTGGTGAGAGCCATCGAAGCACAGGCCGCCTACGACAACGGCCGTGGCCTGACCGGCTATGAAGAAGCCCAGGGCGCCTTTGGTGGTACATGGCGGGAGTTCGACAGCAAGCAGACTCAACTAAGTTCGGCGGACATGCACGACATCATCGATGGCGGCAAGCTGCAGGAACAACTGACGACGCTGTTCTCGGATCCGACCGTGCAGCAGGATTACCAGACCAAGATGACCGACGCGCTGGGCAAGGTGCCCGACAAGGACGCCATCAAGCAAAAGCTGATCGACCTGACGGCCAATCCCGATTACGTGCTGTACCTCAAGGACCTCAAGGCGCAGGGCCTTGGACAGGAAGCCCAGAAAGACCTGAGCGACACCCTGTCATCGCTGGCACTGGTCGACCCCGAGGCAGCGAGCAAGGCGGCGCAGTCGATCCAGGCCGATGGCCTCACCAGTGACCTCAATGACCTGGTTGCCGACCCGTCGAAGATCAGTGACGAAAACAACGCACTGGCCACCAAGGACCTGTTCGGCCTGCTCAAGGGCGAGCTGAAGGGCATTCTGGTCGACCTGCCCCGCCACCTGCAGCCCACGTTCGAGAAATTCATCCAGGAAGGCGTCGTCGGCAACGCCAAGACCGAGGACATCGCCAAGGCGCTCAAGGAAGTCGGCAAGGCTTACCAGGAAAAAGGCTCGGTGAGCGAAGCCGACATCAAGACCGCCCTGTCCAAGCCCTACATCCCGGTTGCCGACCGCGGCAAACTGGGTGAAATCTTCAACACCCTCAACAGCAAGGGCGTGATGGGCTCGGTGGCTGCGGGGGTTTCACTGTTCTCGGCCATTTATCAAATGGTGGGTCAAGGTGGAAAACTGGGCGAAACGCCTCTCCAGCGTCTGAGCATTGCCAAGGACTTCATCAGTTTTGCCGGCGGCGCGAGCCATTTCGTCAAACTGGCCGACAAGGTGGGTGACCTGATGGGCAAAGGTGGCCTGGTCGACCTGCTGGGTCTGGACAAGACCGTACCGGAAATCTGGGGCAAGTCGGACATGAAGCCGCCCAAGGTCGAAGTCAGCCCCAGTGGCCTGAGTGCCGAGCGGCTCGCCGAGATCCGTACTGCGCTGGACATCCCTGACAACCAGCGCATGGACCTCATCGGCGACCTGACCGGCAATGCGCAGGCCGAGCACAAGGCAATGGAGGGTATTTCCCAGCGTCTGGACAGCGAGGTCAAACTCAAGCCCGGTGTCTCGGCCAAGATTGCGGGCTCGGTGGTGAAAGTATTGGGACCGGCGACTGACCTGGCGGGCGGTTTTGCCGACATCGTACTTGGTGCCTTCACCATCAAGGACGGGGTCAAGTCCGGTGACAAGCTGGCTCAGGCCGCGGGAGGCTTGCAGATCGCGGGCGGTGCATTCGGCGCGTCTGCCGGGGTGCTGGGCACCGCAGCGCTGGTTGGCGCGGGTGGAGCAGCCGCTACCGCGCTGGCCGGGCCGTTCTTTCTGGTCGGGGTGGTTATCGCCGTGGTGGGCGGGATCATCGGTTACTTCGTCGACCACAACAAGAAGCAGAAAGCGTCCGAGAAGGAAAACGACTGGTATCGGGATCTGGCCGCCGATGGCCTGTTGCAGGCCGACTGGGGCGACAAGGTGGAATACGCGCATTACTCGATTCACCATTATCGCGAACGCGAAGCGCCTGAAGACGACAGCCTCTTCCGTTTCCAGCGCGCCGAGTGGGAGCACTTCGACGAAACGCCGCAGAAAAAAGGCTCGTCCAGCAACCGACTGGATGAAACGTTGCACGTGGAGTACGGCGAACCGCACAAGTCGCCGGATACCCAGCAACGTGACGACCTGAGGAACGCGCCACGCTGGGGCGGCTCGAAGGTCTGATCAGCCTTTCAGCCATGGTTACAACCCGAAAGCCGCTTCCCTGGAAGCGGCTTTCTGCCCTTCACTTGGCGAACAGCTGACTCATGTCCTTGAACGCCTTGAACTCCAGCGCATTGCCGCACGGATCGAACAGGAACATGGTGGCCTGCTCGCCGACCTGCCCTTTGAAGCGGATGTAAGGTTCGATCACGAACTGCGTCCCCAGCGACCTCAGGCGCTCGGCCAACGCTTCCCACTGTTCCCAGTGCAGGATGATGCCGAAATGCGGAACCGGCACATCGTGACCGTCCACCGCATTGCTGTGAACGTGTTCCTGCGAAGACGTCTTCGGGTGTTGGTGGATTACCAACTGGTGCCCGTAGAAATCGAAGTCTACCCACTGCTCGCTGGAACGACCTTCAGCCAGGCCGAACACTTCGCCGTAAAAACTGCGCGCGGCAGCCAGGTCATAAACAGGTATCGCCAGATGAAAAGGTGAAAGGCTCATTGCAGGCTCCGGGGTCAGGTCTGTTGGGCGGGACGTCGGCGCGTCCTTCTGGATAACGCCGGGTCAATCATATGCGCGAGGACTCAACACTAAAATCAATATATATTTCTCGAATACACAAAAGGGATTTATCAATGATTCGCGAGCTCAAGACCCTGGTAGCCGTTGCACAGGCCGGAACCTTTGCTGCGGCGGGCAACCGGATCGGGCTGACCCAAGCGGCGGTCAGCGCGCAGATGCAGCGTCTGGAGGCCGAACTGGGCTTTGCGCTATTCGAGCGCAAGGGCCGTTCGGCGCAGTTGAATCGCATGGGGCATCAGACCCTGCTACAGGCGCAGGAGCTGATTCGGCTCTATCACAATCTGGGCTCGTCTCCTGCCGGTCAGCCCGCCGTGCTGCACCTCACCATCGGTGCCATCGCCTCCATGCAGTGCTCATTACTGCCGGACGCGCTGGCGGCCTTTCATCGCTCATGGCCGCAGTGCCGGACGCGAGTGATTCCGGGCGTTTCCATGAATCTGGTCAATCAGGTGGATGCCGGCGAAATCGATCTGGCGGCGATTATCCGACCGCCCTTCTCGCTGCAAAGCGATCTGCGCTGGACCAGTCTTGCGCAGGAACCCTACCGCCTGATCGTGCCTGCCGAGATACCGGGCGATGACTGGATGCAATTGCTCTCCTCACAACCCCTGATTCGCTATGACCGCTCTTCGTTTGGTGGCCGGCAGGTGGATCGTTTCCTGCGCCAGATGCCGTTCAGCGTCCGGGAAGTCTGCGAGCTGGATGAGCTGGAGGCCATCATCAAACTGGTCGCCCGTGGCCTGGGCGTGGCGCTGATACCGCAGACGGCCAGCCACCATCCCTGGCCTGAAGGCATCCGGGCGCTGGACCTTGGCGAGCGGACCTTTCATCGAGACGTGGGCCTGGTGCACCGCGACCGGCCAAGCCTGAATGAACCGACTATTACCCTGATCGACCTGCTGCAACGACCTTCTACGGCTCAGTGACTGACAGCTGTCAGGCAGATCACGGTGAAAAAGATCGAACTCGCCGTTTCGTCGTCCTCTCCAAGGAAGACAGCCATCAACGAGGAACCCACATGAGTAATGACCACGCAAGACCTCAGGACAAGGCGTCAGAAGACCAGCCCTACACCCCCACCGTCGACCAGTCCGGCGAACCTGTCGAGGTCGTGCGCAAGGACATTGACAATCAGGACTCACCTGCCGAAGGCGTCGACAAGATCATCACCCCGACCTCCAACCGCGAAAAGGAGCAGGACGCCGAGACCCTCAAGGAAAAGAACCGCGAGGTCGAAGACAAGCTTGCAGGGCGGGAGTGAGGGGCGCAAACGTGACTTGAAACACGCGGCTAGCTCACTGCCCCGCAGTCTTTGCCATTTGTGACGCAGAGCGTCACGGGCGGCATACCCACGCGGAGCGTAGGTACGATCAGTGTCGAGGCCGGCTTGCGCATAACGAGGAGCGCCGAGCATGGGAACGATCACTATTTGTCGGCTCCACCATGATCGTTCCCACGCTCTGCGTGGGAATGCCGCTCAGGACGCTCTGCGTCCCGACGTACGCAAGAGAAGCACGCTGGCAAATCAGTCCGTGAGCAGCTCTTGCAGCCCCAACGCATCCCCCACCGCCGCACCGCTGGCGGTATTGTCGAACAGGCACCAGGTCGCTGCGCCCTCCTGCTCGGATCGGCGTAACTGCTCGGCAATCGTCGCCAACCGATCTGCACCATACGGACTGTGGTAGATCTGCGGCGAGCCATGCAACCGCCAATAGCGCAAACCTTCCCAGCCCGCTGGAACGTCACCACCTGACACGGGTGACGGGTCAGCGGCAACCTGTCCGATACGCTGCTCGACCAGCAGCGGCTGTGCCTGCAGCCAGGACTCGTGGCGCGGCTCGAGCACCGCATGCCCGGTATAGCACTCACGCAATAACGCAAAAAAGCGTTGCGCGATATCGGCGTCATAGCGAAACGACGGAGGCAGCTGAATCAACAGGCAACCCAGCTTGTCACCCAGTTGCATGCACTGCTCGAGAAAGACCCTCAACAGGCTTTCGCAATCATGCAGACGCAATTCATGACTGATGGTCCTGGGCAACTTCACGGAAAAGCGAAAGCCTTCAGGCACCGACTCGGCCCAGCGCGCATAGGTCTCTGGACGATGAGGACGATAGAACGAGCTGTTGATCTCCACCGCATTGAAGCGTGCCGCATAACGCTGCAGATGGGTGCCTTCATCAGGAAATACGGGCCAGTATTGACGCGCCAGGCTCCAGCCCGCGCAGCCGATAAGGAACGCGCTCAATACAGCACCCTGCCAGCCTCGCGCATGAATATCTCCACTGTCTTGGGGCCGACTCCCTCGAATGCCAGCAGGCGCTTCTCGAAATCCGCCCTGCCATCACTGGCTTCGTGAACATTGAGAAGCTTGCCGCCGTATTCCTCGTTCAGCTTGCTGGCCAGTGCCAGCAGCCGTTCGGCAGTGGACTCGTCATAGCGCACATAATGAGCCTGCCCCAGCATGTCGACCAGTTCGCGATGCGTGCAGCTCGCCAGCTTGCGGGGTGTGTCACGACCCTTGTGCTCAACGATCACCCGGTAGGCTTCGCAGGCAATTTGGGCCTGAATCCTTTTGCCCATCAGAAAACTGGCGATCAGCCACTTGAACAGGGATTTCTCCTTGTCCGCGCTGAAGTCGATCTGCAGGTCAGAGGCGGTCACGGACTGGCTCATGGCGATTACTTGCTCTGCTCGGACTTGCCCTGCTGCATCTGTACCGAGGACTTGCTGCCGTCGGTGTTGTTCTTGGTCTCGTTACCCGAATTGTCGAAGCAGCCGTGCAGGGCCAACAGACAGAAAAAACCCAGGCAGATCGCTGGCTTGCTCATGTGAATACTCCTGATCATTTCATTGCATTGAAAGGCTGCGGCGATTGAAACGACGCGCCTTCCCTTGCAGACAATCAGGCCGCACGCAGGGTTTGTTCAGTCTGTTCGACGGCACGACCAACGGTCGTGATGCCAGGCATCAAGGCCCACCGAACAGCATCGTCCAGTAAACGCCATAATCGGTCTGTGGGCCGGTCGCATACGCCACGCCCACCTCGGTGAACATCGGATTCATGAGGTTCGCGCAATGCCCGGGGCTTGCCAGCCAACTGGCCATGGCCTTGCCTGGCGTGCTCTGACCTGCCGCGATGTTCTCTCCAATCTGTCGGCCGCTGTAACCTGCCGCACGGGCCCGGTCAGCAGGCGAGTCGCCATCGAAACCGCGATGCTGAAAATAGTTTTCGCTGGCCATCGACTGGTTGTGGCCCTGAGCGGCCAGTTCCAGCGTCGCATTCCAGACCACAGGCTGCGCCGCTGCAAACGGTCGTTTGCCGCACATACGGGGTTTGGACCGCGCTTCATTGATCTGTGCGAGCAGCAGCTTGCCCGCCGAGCGGGTGTCACTCAGCTTGCTGTCGATCAAGGGACGGGCCAGCACGATGCGCCAATCGTTTCGTTCCCGAGTGATGCCGACATCGGCGTACTGAGCGTCCAGCAACGCGCCGCAGTAACGCGCCTTGAGCATGCCGACCGCCTCGTTGGCGTCCTGCGCGCCTGCAAGACGGATGGTGCGTACGGTTACCGCCTGATAGCCCGCAGCCTTGAGCGCATCGCGGGAACTGCCGTTGAAGACGATGGGCAGCGTGACGCTATCGTTCAGCACCAATGGGCGAGCCACCTTGGAGGTTCGCGACTCACAGCGCTGCGGCTGCGCACGGTAGGCATTGATGCTCTGGACCATCTGCTGCCCTTCGCTGGCCATGGCAGGCGCGGCAAACAAGGACGCGAACGAAATCAGACAGAGCCGGACACGCCATGGAAAACGGAGGTGCTTGCGCATGATGGGCATGGACTCTGGGGAAGGAAATAGCCGTAAAAGGCAGGGACTGCCCAGCGGACTGCGGCCCTTTTTTAAGGGCCCGAATAGGACCGTGCAACTGACACATGGTTCATGGCAGCACAGCACCACCGCTTAGAGTTTTCCGATTTCCCCGGTGGCCTCGCCCAGGCTGGCCAGTGTCTGTTCGATGTCCAGCACAGCGTGATCCAGCTTGACGAACGACTGCTGCAACGCCTCCAGATCATCGACCGTCTGATGTCCGCGCAAATGCGCCACCCGCTCCAGCTCGCTGCGCTCAAGGCCTCGAATGTCGTCGCGCAATCGCTCAAGCGTTACCCAGACAGCATCAAACCGCTCATGACGTTCATGCTTCACTTTCAACTCCCTTCATCGGCAAAGGTTTCAGGTTCGCGGCTCACAGCTCGCAAAAATTCAGAGCGCGGATCCGGGATGCCATCCCAGCTGACGCCTGATAATCCGACGATAGGGCGTGTCGATCTGCTCGGGAACCTGCTCGATGTAGTCGCGCGCATGCTGTAGCGTTTCACCGGTCAGACCCGAAAGGTAAGCCACCGCATCCTCGACCGACGGGACCCGGCCTTCAATGCCGTTGAACCGGGGCGGCAATGCCGTCCAGATAACGGCATCGATCCGCCGCTCCCACGCCCATTCCATCAACACGCCTACCGGCTTGCGTGAAACCAGCAGACTGGCGATAGCGCCTTCCCGCTCTTCAGGGATTTGCTCACGCTCACGCAACGCCGCGCAGGCCTCCTCGACGCTCGACACTGCAAGCAGCGCCCAACACACTTTCACGGGTGGTGCGTTCAGGCAAATGGCGGTGGACAGCTCGCCTCCATCCGCCACCCGCGAAAATTCGATCGGCAGCGCGGGACCGTCCCCGTACCACTCACCTGCCAACGGAAGCGCGCCCGGCTCCCACATCAATGATCCCCAGCCCAGGCATGCAATATTCAACGTCCAGCCTCCACAGATTCATCCGGATACCGCAACTGTGACAACGCGCCCGAGCAATACTCCCTTGCATGACCAACGTTTCACTTCATGAAACCGCCTGTCAGGGCCGAAGATCATCGCTTTGAATTTCCGGTTTGAATCAAGATCATTTTTCAGACACGCACCGGCCAGACCGAAGCGGTGTCGACTTTCAGCCATGGGAGCCCTGAATGAAGGAATTGATCACAACGGTCACTGAGGGAAAACGGGACACAAAGCCTTCTCTGACGAGCGATATCGCCAGCAGGCTGAAGCAGGTTTTGAAGGTGATCATTCGCGAGCTTCGTCCGGAAGCCCCGCGCAGACGCTTGCTGGAACGCTGCCGCAAGCGGCGGGACGAAGAGTGAGACGCAGGTCATGAACAGCGTATCTCGAATTGAGAGGAGGCGGTCGTGCGCATCCATCATCTGAACTGCGGTTGCATGTGCCCTCTCGGCGGTGCGCTGTTCGACGGCTTCAGCCGAGGACTGACCGCGCGACTGGTCTGTCACTGTCTGCTGATCGAAACCGACAACGACGGACTGGTGCTGGTGGATACCGGTTTCGGAACCGAAGATGTCGAGCAGCCTTCAAGGCGTTTAAGCCGGTTCTTTCGCTACTTCAACAATATTAAGTTGGAGCAGCGCTATACCGCATTGCATCAGGTACGGCAGCTGGGTTTTCGTGCCGAAGATGTTCGCCATATCGTGCTGACTCATCTGGATTTCGATCACGCTGGCGGTCTGCATGATTTTCCGCAGGCCAGCGTACATGTCATGCGTGACGAAATGTCCGCGGCCAGCAACGCCGCCGGTTGGCGCGATTCGCGCAGATTTCGCGCTCCGCAATGGCAAAGGGTGAATGACTGGAAACTGTATGACGCTGACGGCGACCGCTGGAATGGCTTTGGCGCTGTACGCACGCTGCTGGGTACGGGCGATGACGACATTCTTCTGGTTCCGCTGCGGGGCCATACCCTTGGGCACGCAGGCATTGCCATTCGCACGCCCGAGGGTTGGGTGCTGCATGCAGGCGATGCCTATTTCTACCATGGCGAAATCGGTTCAGCCGAACGCAGCTGCACGCCGGGACTGCGCTTTTACCAGCGCATGATGGACACCGATCACAAGGAGCGCGTCGCCAATCAGATGCGGTTGCGCAACTTGTCGCTTTCAGCGGGACGCGACCTGCGCATCTTTTGCAGTCACGACGCCATCGAACTTCAGCAGGCCATCGATCATTCATCTGCGCAACGCTCCAGAGCAGACGCAGACTGAGACGTTGCCTCTGATCGGTGCACCTGGCAGAAAGTCAGAACCAACCGTCACTGCAATGCTCTGAAACTCACACGCCGCAGCCCCCGAAAGGAATCACTCCCCCATGGCCAGTCACGAAAAAGCGTCACTACGACGCGCGATCACCGCTCCGATGCTGATGCTGTTCATCCTTGGCGACGTGCTCGGCGCCGGCGTCTATGCGCTGGCAGGCACCATCGCCGGACGCGTGGGCGGAGCCATCTGGGCGCCCTTGCTGATCGCGCTGTGTTTTGCCCTGCTGACGGCAGCGTCCTATGCCGAACTGGTCACCAAGTACCCGCGTGCGGGCGGCGCTGCGGTGTATGCCGAAAAAGCCTTCGGCAAACCCCTGCTGTCCTTTCTCGTGGGCTTCTCGATGATCGCGGCAGGCGTCACCAGCGCAGCGGGACTGGCCGTTGCGTTCGCCGGTGACTACCTGCAAGCGCTGATCAGCGTGCCACCGCAATGGGTCTGTGTCGGGTTTCTGGTTATCGTCGGACTGTTGAATGCACGAGGCATCAAGGAATCGCTGGGGGCCAACCTGCTGATGACCACCATCGAGCTGAGCGGACTGGTGATGGTGATCGCCGCTGCAGCCTGGTTCGTCGGCCAGGGTCAGGGCGTTCCGCAACGGGTGTTCGAACTGGACACGGCCTCCCCTGCAACGGCCATTCTGGCGGCATCGCTGCTGGCGTTCTATTCCTTTGTCGGTTTCGAAACCTCCGCCAACCTGGCCGAGGAAATCAAGGATGTACGCAAGGTCTATCCCCGCGCCCTGTTCGGAGCATTGCTGATTGCCGGTGCTGTGTATGTGCTGGTGGGCGTGGGCGCGGCCATGGTGTTGCCGGTCGATCAGTTGAAGGACTCGCAGGCGCCGCTGCTGGACGTGGTGAAGGCATCGGGTCTGGGGATTCCATCAACCTGGTTTGCCTTGATCGCACTGATCGCGGTCGCCAATGGCGCGCTGTTGACAATGATCATGGCCAGCCGCCTGACGTTCGGCATGGCGCGCGAAGGTCTGCTGCCTGCGATTCTGGGCAGCGTGCTGCCGCATCGACGCACACCCGGCGTTGCCATTCTGGTCACCACCCTGGTCGCCATCGCGCTGTCGTTCACCAGCACCCTGACCACGCTCGCCGAAACGGTGGTGCTGCTGTTGCTGTTCGTATTCCTCAGCGTCAATGTGGCCGTGCTGGTGCTCAAGCGGGCCAAGGTCGAGCCTGCGCACTTTCAGGTTCACTGGGTGATTCCCGTCCTTGGGATACTCTCCTGTCTGTTGCTGTTGACTCAGCAAGGGCCGGAAACCTGGCTGCGGGCCGGGGTCATGCTGGTGGTCGGTGCGGTGTTGTACGGCCTGACTCGGCTGGGCAGACCGCAGGCAGTTTCACACATCAGTGAATAGACTCGCCATGGTGAGCGGCTCCGCGGCTGAACCAGCGGTGCAGCAAGCGCTCCAGATCATCGATGTAAGTGAATGCGACAGGCACCACCAGCAGACTCAAGGCGGTAGACGTCATCAACCCGCCAATCACCGCAATGGCCATGGGCTGTCGGAAACTCGCGTCAGCCCCCAGTCCCAAGGCAATCGGCATCATCCCCGCGATCATCGCAAGGGTGGTCATGATGATCGGGCGAACGCGCTTGTGGCAGGCATTGATCAGGGCATCTGCCACTGAAAGGCCCTGCTTCCTGATGCCCATCACCGAATACTCGACCAGCAGAATCGAATTTTTGGTGACGATCCCCATCAGCATCACCAGACCGATCAGGGACGGGAGGCTCAACATGCCCCGGGTGAGCAGCAAAGCGACAAAGGCGCCACCTACCGACAGTGGAATGGCGAAAAGAATGGTCAACGGCTGGAAGAAGTCGCTGAACAGCAGCACCAGCACCACGTAGACGCAAACCAGACCAATAATGATGGCCATGCCGAAGCCTTCCATCAATTCGGCCATGATCTCTGCATCGCCTGTTTCAATCAGCCTCACGCTGGACGGCATGGACTGGATCGCTGGCAGGGATCGGGCAATGGCCAGTGCCTGGCCGAGCGGCATGTGCCCCAGATCGGCGCTGACATTGGCATAGCGCCGTCGGTCATACCGGTCGATCTGGGTCGGGCCACTTTCTACGCTCAGTTGCGCGACGCTCGATAAGGGAACCAGCCCGTCCCGACCACGCACCCGGAGACCGGCAATGGTTTCCAGGTCCTGCCGCGCGGCTTGTGGAATACGCACCTGTATCGAGATCTGACGGTTATCCAGGTTCAGCTTGGCCATCTGCGAATCGAAGTCACCATTGGTCGCAATGCGCACCGTCTCACCGATGGTCGCGGTGGTGACGCCGCGCTCGGCTGCCTGCCGGGCATCCGGGCGAACCACGATTTCCGGACGCTCCAGACTCGCGGTCGACGTAATGTTCGCCAGGCCGGGTACATCCCGCAACTCACGTTCCAGCGCCTGGGCGGTCGCTTTGAGCGCTGCCGGGTCATCACTGGAGAGGATCAACGCCATCTTCTCGCCAAGACCGCCGCTGCCCAACGAGAACCGTGCACCCGGGACCCCATGCAAGACCCCGCGTATGCGGTTTTCGATATCGGTCTGACCGGCGCGCGTACCACGGTCAGAAAGCACAAGAGTCATGGTCGCGCGACGCAATTCAGCCGCCTGAGTTTGTCCATGCCCGGCAGACTGAGCCACCCCCACCGTACTGAACACATGCTCGATACCCGGAATGTCCTTGATGACGCGACTCACCGCCTCGACCGTCGATCGGGTAGCCTCCAGACTGCTGCCCGGAGGCAGTTCCACATTGATGTTGCTATATCCCTTGTCGGACGCCGGAATCAAGCCTGTCTCCAGAAGCGGGACCATCGCTATCGAAGCGACGAACACCAGCAGGGTAGCCCCCAGGGTCAGGCCACGATGTTTCAGGCACCAGCGCACCGCGCCCAGGTAGCGCGTCATCAGCGCTCCATCCGCCGGTTCCTGCTTGTCGGGATGTGTCTTGAGCAGATAGGCCGCCATCATCGGCGTGAGTATTCGCGCTACCAGGAGCGAGGACAGCACCGCGACCACCGCGGTCCAGCCGAACTGCTTGAAGAAAAGACCGGGAACGCCGCTCATCATGGCAGTAGGCAGGAACACCACCACCAGGGTCATGGTGGTCGCCATGACAGCCAGGGCAATTTCCGTCACGGCGTCACCTGCGGCCTGCTTGATGGGTTTACCCATGCGACTGTGCCGTTCGATGTTCTCGATCTCGACGATGGCATCGTCCACCAGAATGCCGACGATGACCGCCAGTGCGAGCAGCGTCAGGGTATTGAGCGAGTAACCGAGCCAGTTCATGACCAGAAACGTCGGCAGCACCGACAAGGGCAATGCCGAGGCGGAGATCAGCGTGGCTCGCCAGTCGCGCAGAAACCACCAGACCACCAGAACCGCCAGCAATGCGCCCTCGTACAGCATGTGCATCGAGCCCTCGTACTGCTCGTGCGTGTAGTCGACAGTTCCTGACACCTTGGTAAAGGAAAGCGTCGGGTCAGCGGCGTGCAATTGATCGAGCGCACTGATCACGCCAGCGGCGACGCGGGTCTCATCGAACCCCTTGGCGCGGAACAAGCGGAAACCGACCACCGGCTTGCCATCGAGCGTCGCGATCTGGGTACGATCGGCATAGGTATCCTTCACCACTGCCACCTGATCCAGATTGACGCGTCGGCCGTTGCCCAGCACCACTGGCAAGCGGTTCAGTTCAGCGGCTTGCCTGACCGTGGCGATGGTCCTTACCGCCTGCTCGGCGTTGCCCATCTGCCCTCGCCCGCCGGATGATTCCTGTTCGACGTTTTTCAAGGCGCGCGAGACTTCCGCAGCGGTAGCGCCCTGTGCGGCGAGGCTCGATGGATCGACTTCCACCAGTACCTGACGCTGCACGCCCCCGACCCGCTCGAACTTACCGATGCCCGGCACGCCAAGTATCGTCTTGTTGATGGTGTCATCCACAAACCAGGAAAGCGCTTCCTCATCCATCTTTGTCGAGGCTACCGCGTACAACAGGGTCGCGTCGTCACCGCCGACCCGGACCGCGCTGATGGAGGGCTGCTCCAGATCGGTGGGCAGGTCGGACCTGACGCGGTCTACTGCATCCTTGGTCTCGATCAGCGCATCGGAAAGTTGCTTTTCCAGAATGAACTCGACATTGATGGTAACCAGTCCGTCCACAATGGACGTGGTGATGTGCTTGATACCGGACAGCGTAGCCAGCGAGTTCTCCACCTTGCGCGCCACTTCGGTTTCCAGTTGTGCAGGAGCCGCGCCCGGCTGGGTCAGCGTGATGACCACGGTGGGCAGATCGACATCCGGCATGTTGGCGATGGGCAAGGCGCGAAAGCCCATGACGCCAGCCAGGGAAAGCAGAATGAAAAGCAGGATGGAAGGAATAGGGTTGCGGATCGACCAGGTAGCAAAATTCATCATTCACTCCCCCGCTTGGGCAGGTGTTGCGGCAACGTTGACCAGGTCGCCATCGTTCAGAAAACCGGCGCCCTGCACCGCGACCCTGTCTCCTGCGGCAATGCCGGACCGAATCTCGACATGGCTGTCCTGCCGCCGCCCCACCGTCACCGCCTGCAGGCTGATGCGGTTATCGCCGAGCAGTACCGGCACGTAGCTGCGGCCATCGCGAATCACCGCGCTGGCCGCCGGGACGATCACCGCAGGACGTTCGGCCAGGCTCACCTTGCCGATGGCGTACATGCCGGCACGCGCAGTGCTGCCGGGATCGATGTCAGCATAGGCCAGGCCAAGCCGGGTCTGGCTGTCCAGACTGGGGGCCAACTCGCGGATGCTGGCGGACGCGGACGTGCCGTCAGGCAATTGGAGGTCGATGTGCTGACCCGACTGCACCTGAGCCATTTGTGCCGCATTCAGCTCGCCGCGCCACTCCAGACGGCCTTGGCGAATCAGACGAAATAACTCCTGTCCATTACCGTAAACAGCGCCAGTTGTGGCGCTGCGTGCGCTGATCACGCCATCGTCAGGCGCAATGACTCTGGCATAGCGCAATTGCAACTGCGTGCTGGTCAATTGAGCTCGAGTGACATCGGCCTGGGTTTCATACTGAAGCACGTCCTGATCGCTCATGCCGCCCGTGCCTTTCAACAGCAATGCACGCTTGCGGTTGGCATCGGCCTGTAGCCAGTTGGCCTTGAGTCGCGCTTCATCGGCGCTCAACAGATCGGCATCGAAGGTGGCGAGCAACTGCCCGCGCTTCACACGATCCCCCACGTTGACGCGCAAGTCCGTCAGCCTGAGATTGGCAACCTGAGCGCCGATGACGGCCTCTTCCCAGGGTGCAACCGAGCCACTGGCTTCGATGATCGTGGGCCAGCGAGTGTCGACTGCTGCGGCGACGGTCACGGTCAGCGCCGGAGCAGGCTGGTGGGTTGACGGGGTCGCTTCGGTCGGGCGCATATACAGCACACCGCCGGTGATCAGCATCGCGCACGGCACGATCAGGCTCAGTGACCGCCGGCCGAAAAGTGAGGCCAGGATCGATAACTTATTCATGAGAGGTGGTGTCCGGGGTCAAGGTGATAGCAGCGCCCGTGGCTTTGACGAGCGCGATCCAGGCTTGTCCCTGATCGCGCCGGGCGGAGATTTCTGCGTCCTGTGCCGAGGCGAACTGTCGGCGGCTGTCTTCCAGCTCGAACAGGCTGATCGCTCCGGCTTTCCATTGGTCGTTACTGACAGTGAACGTGGTATGGGCGGCATCGACACCCTCCCGGGTCGAGGTCACCCGCGCTGCTGCCGAGGCCTGCTCGGCCAGCGCGTTCTCCACGTCCTCGGCCGTGGTGCGAACCGTGGCCTGCAAATTGGCAGTGGCACGCGTGTAACGAGCCTGGGCACTCCTGACATTTGCCGCCCCCGCCCCGCCATCGAAGAGCGGACCGGTCAGGCTCGGGCCAATGGACCAGGTGTTGAAATCGAGGCTTGAGCCTGCCGCGCGAATCCATTGTCCGCTCAGGGCCGCCGCCAGATCGATACGCGGCAATCGGTCAGCGCGGGCCACTGCGATATCGGCCCAGGCTGCTGCCGCCTCTCTTTCGGCTGAAACAACGTCGGGGTGCGATGCCAGAACCGTGGCAGGCAGCTCGGGCAGCGCACGGGGTGCACGCGGCATGAACACTTGATCTACGCCGGGTCCCGCCTGCGTGATACCGACATGCCGACGCACGACATCTGAACTCTGGCCAGTCAACGCCACCAGCGCATTGACCTGACGGGCACATTGATCGACCTGGGTCGCCAGGCTGGTGCGCGAACTTGCCAGGCCTGTGAGGATGCGTGCCTCATCAACCGAGCTGGCAAGCCCGGTGTTCAGACGCAGTCGGGTCAGCGCCAGTGTTTTCTCCCGCGAGGCGATATCGTCGAGCCATACGCGCCGTGAGTTCTCGCAGGCACGCAGCGACAGCACGTCGTTCGCGACATCGGCAGCCAGTGTGAGACGCGTTGAAGCGGCATCTGCTGTGCGGGCGCCCAGGTGATCCCGGGCCGCTTCCACCGACTGACTGATCCGACCGAACAAGTCAAGTTCCCAGATGAACGCTGGCCCTGCCGAGGCCGAGTTACTCAGCATCGTCACGCCTGACGGAATCGGCGAGGTGTTACGACTCTTTGTCCGGGTAACGTTGGCGTCCAGGTCAACGGCAGGCATCGTGGCAGCCCCTTTGACGCCCAGGTCAGCTCTGGCTTCTTCAACCCGGCTCAACGCCTGGATCAGGGTCGGGTTGTCGGCAAACGCCGCCTTGGTCAGAGCGTCGATGGCGTCATCGTGAAGAAGATGCCACCACGAAGTCTCCACGCCTGCACGTTGGTTTTCAGGCTGGCCATGCTGTGCGGTCCAGGCGGTTTGCGCCCTCAGCGGAGGTGTCACATAGGCTGGCTGCAAGGCACACCCGCCTGACACCAGCATCGCCATGCCCAGTGCATACGTCGACAGTGGCCAGTACCATGGATCAGCGGACGAGCGTCGTCCGCGCTGGCTCGCGCCACATAAAATTCTGGAAGTCATTTGAGTAACCGAACGTAAAGGCACATCAAGCCGTCAGCGGCACGCGCAATGCTTGCCACACCGATCCGGCAACGGTCGAAACGCGTGCGCGTTCAATGTGAAACGACGAGTTCCGATACCGGGTTGCGCCAACGCGTCTCGATCCTGGCGTCGTCCGACCGATAGCCGAGTGCGATGACCAGCGGAATCACGGCGCCACGTGGGATGTTCAGGAGTCTGGCAACCTGTGAGGCGGAAAAGCCTTCCATGGGGCAGGTGTCGATACCTTTTGCGGCGGCACCGAGCATCAGGGTCTGTGCCGCGAAGATGGCATTGCGTGCCGCCCATTGACGACCACCCAAATGGCCTATGGGAATCAGGGAAAGCGTCGGACGAAGGAGCGCTGCAAAAGCGACAAAGGGCGACCACAGCGCGCAAGAGCCGATTCCAAGAATCTTCTGGAACATGCCGATTTGCTTGCGGTAATAAGCTTTGGAGTTTTCCTCCAGTCCTGTTGAGCCTTCGACATGCTCAAGCTGTGCATTGGCGGTACGCAGGCCCAGTGCGGGGCTTGCGACCACCACGATGAGTTCGGCTGCCGTTGCAGCGGCTTTCTGCCCGTTACAGGCCTCCGCCATGTTGGCTTTCAACACAGGGTCGCGAATCCAGTGCAACTGGTAAGGCTGCATGTTACCGCTGGAAGGTGCAAAAGCCGCTTCCGCCAGCAGAGCCTGCACGTCACTTTCGGCAACAGGGGTGGCGTTGAATTTCCGGATGGCTCGACGAAAGCGATTCGCGGCCTGAAAGGTTTCCCACGCAAGTACGGGATCAGGTGTGTTCATGATTCGATTCTCGGTACGTGAAGAACGTTGTGTTTTCACGACTCAAATCGTAAGTTAATACTTAGTTTTTAAAAACTCATGTTCCGGAGCGCCCCATGAGCAAAAGCCGAACATCCGTCAAACCCAGAAAAACACCGGCTCAGGCGCGCTCTCGTGCGACCGTTGACGCGATAATTCAAGCAACGACTTACATTTTGACCAAAGTCGGCTGGGATGGCCTCACCACTAATGCGATTGCCGAACGTGCGGGTGTCAACATCGGCTCGCTGTATCAGTTC
This sequence comes from Pseudomonas viridiflava, assembly GCF_001642795.1. Classification (GTDB taxonomy): domain Bacteria; phylum Pseudomonadota; class Gammaproteobacteria; order Pseudomonadales; family Pseudomonadaceae; genus Aquipseudomonas; species Aquipseudomonas viridiflava. The sequence goes on from NZ_LKEH01000017.1 coordinate 206,011, forward strand.
TTTCCGAACAAGGAGGCGATTATTGCCGAGTTGCAACGACGACACGTTGCCGCCACGCGCACCGATCTGGTGGACGTATTGCAAGACCTGCCAGAGTCGCCCACGCTTCGAGGTGCCCTGACCATGATCGTCGAGATGCTCGTCGCCGAGCATCGCGTTGCACCTGCCGTGCACAAGGCCATTCATGAGGAACTGCCACTGACGGTGCGACGATTGGATACCGATAGAGATACGCTGCAACGGCGCTTTGCAGAAGTGCTGACGCCGCTCATGAAGAATGTGCCCGACCCGGACCTGTCAATCTATCTGATGGGCGTTGCAGCCCACGCAATCATCCACACCGTCACCGCCGACCGGCCTGCACTCCTCGCACGACCCGACTTCGTTCCAGAAGTGGTTACCCTGATTGAAAACTATCTGCACAGGCCCGCCCCTGAACCAGGCGCCGATGGCTGAAGATCGGGCCAGGTCACGTTGCGCCGCCGCGACACGGAAACGACAGCGTCACCTCCACACTCATCTGCAACTGAAGCTCACCCCTCGAGAACTGATTGTGATGAAAAGACTGTCCGTATCCGCCATCGCCGCCCTCACCTTTCCCATGTTGCCTTTCGAGGCTGCGTTCGCCGAGCAGTCGAGCCTGAGCCTTGGTCTTGGCGCAGCCATCAACGAAAGCCCTTATGCCGGAGCGGGTACGCAGGTCAATCCGCTGCCGCTGATCAAGTACGACAGCGACAGCTTTTTTCTGCACGGCATAACCGGCGGCTATCATCTGGTGGATACCGGCGTATTTTCCCTGGATGCCATCGTGTCTCTGAACATGGACGGCATTGATCGCGATGACTTCGGTCGCCGTGAGTTGGCCAGAAATGGCATCGACCGCGATCTGCTGGAGGACCGCGACAATGGCTTCGACGCCGGTCTTGCAGCCAGTCTGCGGGGCAGCGGCGGGCAACTCGAGCTGGTCGCGAAATCAGACATCAGCGGTACCAGCGATGGCTACTCGATGAACCTTGAATACGCGTATCCGATCCGTTGGGGCGAAACGCGCTTCAAGCCTCATATCGGCGCCACGCACATGTCCGCCAATCTGGTCGATTACTACTTCGGCACCCTGAGCAAGGAACAGGAGCGCGGCATAACACGCTACCGGCCAGGGAGCGCCAACGTTTCCTACATTGGTCTGGGCTTCTCTCAACCCATCGGCAAACAGTGGGAAGTGTCCGGCAATATCCGCTACACCAGCCTCCCTGACGAACTTGCCGACAGCCCGCTGGTGGAGGATGGAACCAACAGCTCGACATCAATGTTCATCGGTATTTCACGCAAGTTCTGATGCCTGTCAGACTGAATCATCAACGATACAGCAGAGTTCCAGCCCCTCATGATCGAGCGTTCACTGAGCGTGTTAATCGTCGAAGACAATCTGGCCCTGGCGGCCAACATGTTCGATTACCTGGAGGCCTGCGGACACACGCCCGATGCAGCGCCTGACGGCAAGGCCGCCATGCGCCTGCTGCTGGAGAACACCTACGATGTGATCGTGCTGGACTGGATGATGCCTCGCATGGGCGGCATCGCACTGCTGCACCACCTTCGTCATGAGATGGGTAGCTCAATTCCGGTGATGCTGCTGACGGCCAAAGATCAGTTGGAAGACAAACTGGAAGGCTTCGAATCCGGGGCGGACGATTACATCGTCAAGCCTCTGGCACTGCCTGAACTTGAAATCCGTCTACGGGTGCTGGCGGCGCGCAGTCAGCCACGTGCCAATGTGCGACAGACGCTGGAGGTAGGCGATCTGAGGTTCGATCTGGGCACGCAGACCATCACGCGAGCGGGAAAGCAGTTGCCCTTCTCGCCCATAAGACGAACCCTCTTGGAGGTGCTGATGCGCAACTCGCCCGACGTTGTCACGCGGCCCCAGCTTGAGGCGCTGGTGTGGGGAGATCGAGTGCCGGACGGCGATCTGCTGCGCTCGCACATGCATTTGCTCAGAAGGACCATCGACAGCGATTGCGCGGCCGGGAACCGGCTGTTGCACACGGTATCGGGTGTCGGCTTTCGTCTGTGCGTGCTTTCATGACCGACTTCTTCGGCAGCCGCGGCAGCCTGCACCGGCTGATCAGTCTGATTCTGGTCGGTTTCGGTCTGCTGATGACGGCCGGTCTGGCGACTCAAGCCTCCATGAGTCAGGACCTCATCGACCATCCAGTCTGGAAAGAGCTGCTGGAAACCGCGACGCAAAGCGCGCTGAAGTCACCTTCGCCGCCCGCTGCACAGGACATGGGCAGAATCAGGGTCTGGACACTCACGAGCGGCCGGCCTGCACCTGACATGCCTGCAGAACTCACTGCGCTTGCGCCGGGTTTTTACAGCGAAGGCGATCTGGACAACGGCCTCTGGTTTCCCGGCGATTCGGATTATGCCGTACTGGTCACAGCGCTCGAATCCGGACGCATGATCGCCGCCATCGACATCAGCGATCTGGAGCACCAGCAGAACAGGATTGCGCTGATCGGGGCCCTGTACCTGCTATTGAATCTGGTGCTAATCATTTGTGCGATTGCCTGGCTGTACGTGCGCATGCGTCGCCCGGTTCAGGAACTGGCCCATCGCATGAAACAACTTGATCCGGAACGACCTGCGCAGCGCCTGCCGGTGCACTACGTTCAGCAAGAACTTCAGGAGATCGCCAGCGGCATCAATGCGCATCTGGAGCGGGTCGAGCAATTCATGGCACGCGAGCGCAGCCTGCTGGATCAGGCCAGCCATGAATTCCGCACGCCGATTGCCGTGATCAGCGGCGCGCTGGATGTGCTGGACCGGCAAACGCTGCCAGCCACTGCCACGCCGCCTTTGCAACGCATGCGCGCCACGGTGGAAAACCTCACGGAGATCATGGTCGCCCTGCTCTTTCTTTCCCGCGAGCCGAAGGTCGCCAAGGCGGACGACCCCATCGAACTGGACCGCCTGTTGCCCGCGCTGGTCAAGGATCATGAACACCTGCTGGACGGTAAACCGGTCCGGTTCTCCATCCACATCCATGAAACCCTGACCGTGCCCGCCCCGGAAGCCATGCTGCGCATCGCTATTGGCAACCTGCTGCGCAATGCCGCCGAGAACACCTACGACGGCACCATTGCAGTAAGGCTCAAGGACGGCATTGTCAGCGTGACCGATTCAGGCGAGGGCTTCGACACGGCCGAAGCGTCCCGGCGCTACCTGACCATGGTCAGACAGTCGACCAAAGCGGGGACCGGAAAAGGATTGGGGTTATTCCTGGTGCGACGTATCTGTGATCGTTTTCACTGGCGCCTGACCCTGGAATCGATGCCGACGCTGGGTACCTGCGCCCGCCTGGACTTCAGCCCATTGCCTGAAATCGGCGAAAAAACGCACGCTTAATGGTTGCAATCCGGACTCATGCCAAGGCGTCGGTGCCGGACGTATCAAAGGTGGTCGCGAAGCACACCTGATTACGACCAAGATGCTTGGCTTCGTAAAGTGAATTATCGGCGGACTTGAGCATGGCCTGCGGCGTCATGCCGGCTGCGTTGTCTACCGTCATGGCGCCGATGCTGACAGTGACCGCTCCCGTGGCGTTTCCCGCATGCTCGATGTGAAGCGACTCCAGCTGGCTGCGGATCTCCTGGGCGATGCGCATGGCACCCTCGCGGTCAGTGTTGGGCAGCAGAGCGGTGAACTCTTCCCCGCCATAACGAACCGCCAGGTCCTGCGGCCGCCGGACCGCCGCCTGCAGGGCACCCGCAACCGCCTTGATGCAGGCATCGCCCGCAGGATGACCGTAAAGATCGTTGTAGGACTTGAAGTGATCGATATCCAGCATGAGCAGGCTGATTCGGGTTCTGCTCTTCTGCGCCCGTTCAAGCTCGACGGGCAACAGCTCATCCAGGCTTCTTCTGTTGAGCAGTCCGGTCAGACTGTCTTCAGCCGCCATTTTCTGCAGGATAACTTGAGTGCCTTCCAGCTGCGTTTGCAGGGCGTGACCGATCCTTATCTGTCGCATGAGCGCGTACGCAAAGACCAGAATCCCGAGGGTGACCAGACTGACAAAGGCCAGAGAGGTATACAGCTGATGATGCCAGGGCGTCAGAATTCCATCCTTCGACATGCCGGCCTGAACCACCAGAGGATAGTGATCGATACTCACGTATCCGTTGATTCTTTCCATGTTATCGATCACGGATTTGATATGCGCAATACCTGATCTGGCATAGGGCAAGTGATCCATGAACACATTCCCCTTCGCGACACTTGCACCGATAAGGTTTTCGAAGAAAGGTCGACGCGTGAGAATTGTGCCGTCATCAAGTGAGATCAGGAAAATGCCGTTGTCGTCCAGATGGAAGCCCGCGTAATACTGGTTGAAGTACTCAATGGACATCGTGACCAGAAATACGCCCGCAAAACTGCCGTCGGGGTTATTGATTCGCCTGGAAAGAGGCACGACATAATCACCGGTCGAGCGACTCTTGACGACCTTGCTGACATGCATCTCCCGGTCGCCGGGATGAGCCCTGTGGTAGATGAAATAATCCCGGTCCGCGTTGTTGGCTGACACAGGAATCGAATCCTTGTCGGTAAGCAGCCAGTTTCCATCCTTGTCGTACACGAAGAAGCCATGAATCTGCGGCATCAGGTCCGAGCGCTTCTTGAAGACAGTACGCAGCCGCTCCTTGTCCATGGAATCGATCCCATACCACTCGATTCGCTCGAGTACACCGGCGGAAACCGCATCGATTTCCCTGACCGCATCCTCTGCATGCTGGGCGGCGGCTCGCGCCAGGTTGGCGACATTGCCCTCACCTTCACGAATGTGCTGGTCGTAACTTTGCCAACTCACCCAGACGAATACGGAGAGAATTGAAACGATCACAATCACAACGAAACACGCGACCAGTCTTTTGACTGTCGAATGACGTTGCGCAGAAACATCAGGCATCGACATAACGCATCCAGCGATATAGCCAGCACTGTTGATGCAACAGATGACTTGCGTGCAATGAACATCCAAACGGCGAGACAACTGCCCGCTGAATATCCAAAACGACCAATCTGCCATGAACTGCCGTGACTGAAGAGCAGCATGTGGCATGGATCTTAGTAGTCGCTCGGGAATATAGCGAGATGATGTACATAACGCCGGAGCTTGGGCAAACATCTGCGCCACATTCGAGAGCGGACGCAGAGCGTCGCGGGCGGCATACCCACGCAGAGCACTCATCGTTATACACAAGTCATCTGGCTATCCGGAGAGGCAGCGGTATTGATGTGCTTTTGTAGCGCGATGGCATGAACACCGCAGATCGCGACGTGGGTGAAGGCTGAGTCCTGGCGCTGAT
>NZ_LKEH01000017.1:211389-304144 GCF_001642795.1 Pseudomonas viridiflava
AGTGACTTGAGCCATGCGCTCGGCTCACTGAATCCGCAATCTGTGCCATGTGTGACGCGGAGCGTCACGGGAGGCATGCCCACGCGGAGCGATGGGCACGATCAGTGTTTGACAGACTTGTGTATAACGATGAGCGCAGAGCGTGGGAACGATCATCTGTCGACGTGTGACAGTCAGCGACGCTTCATGCGGTCAATGATCACCGCCAGCAGCAGGATGGTGCCGCGAATCACGTACTGGTAGAAGGTGTCGATGTTCTTCAGGTTCATCGCGTTCTCGATGATCGCCAGAATCAGCACACCCGCAATCACGTGACGGATCATGCCGATGCCGCCGCTGAGCGAGACACCGCCCAGTACGCAGGCCGAGATGACCGTCAGTTCGAAGCCCTGCCCGACCATCGGCTGGCCCGAGGTCATACGCGAGGCCAGCACGACGCCCGCCAGCGCGCCGATCAGGCCGTGTACGGCGAAGATGATGATCTTGGTGCGGTCAACGTGAACACCCGCCAGCAGCGCGGCTTCCTGGTTGCCACCGATGGCCATGGTGTTGCGCCCGTAGGTGGTGTAGTTGAGCAGCCAGCCGAAGAAGATGAAGCAGACGATGGTGATCAGGATCGGCACCGGCACGCCGTACAGCTGGCCGTTACCGAACACGAAGAAATCTTCGTTGGATACACCGACCGCCTTGCCGTTGGAGAAGATGTACGCCAGACCGCGCACGATCTGCATGGTCGCTAGCGTGGCAATCAAGGCGTTGATCCTGAGTTTGGCGATCACGATGCCGTTGATCAGCCCTACCACCAGGCCCATCGCCAGAGCAGCCGACACGCCCAGAAACACGCTGTCGGTGTCGCGGATCACGATCCCGGCGATGACGCCGGAGCAGGCCAGCACCGAGCCGATCGACAGGTCGAAGTGACCGGACGCCAGGCAATAGAGCATGGTGCAGGCAGCGATGCCCACAGTGGAAATCGCCAGGCCCAGACCGCGCATGTTCAAGGGCGACATGAAGTTGTCGATGAACACTGCGCAGAGCAGGAAGATGCCCACGGCGGCCAGCAGCATGACCCACTCATCGGCAAAACGGCGCAGGTTCAAGCCCTGACGGGGAGCCCGCAGGCTGGATTCGGTAGACATACGCACCTCTTTTTTATTGTTCATGGTCAGGGACCAGTTGTTCAGCCGCGCGTGCGTGGCAGAGCCAGTTGCAGGAGACGCGGCTCTTCAGCCTCGTCGCGGTTCAGTTCACCGGTAATGGCGCCTTCGCTCATCACCAGAATTCGGTCGGAAATACCCATCACTTCCATCAGGTCACTGGACACCACGATCACGGCAATGCCATCGGCCGCGAGGTTGTGAATGATCTGGTAAATCTCGGACTTGGCACCAATGTCGATGCCGCGGGTCGGCTCGTCCAGCAGCAGCACCTTCATCGGCATCGACAGCCAGCGGCCCAGAATGGCTTTCTGCTGGTTGCCGCCGGACAGGTACATGATTTGCTGTTCGGGCGAAGGCGTCTTGACGTTCATGGCCTGAATCTGGCCTTTCGCGTTGTCACGCTCCCAACGGCCCTGGATCAGGCAGCCCAGGCTGACGTGTCGTGGACGGGCACCGATGTTGATGTTTTCGGCGACGCTGGACAGCGGCACGATGCCTTCTTTCTTGCGGTCTTCCGGGCAGAGCAGAATGCCTGCAGCGATGGCATCACGCGGCGACCTGAGGGTCAGAGGCTTGCCGTCCAGTTGCAGCGAACCGGCAGTGCTGCGGGTCAAACCGGACAGCAGGCGAAACAGTTCGGTACGACCGGCACCGACCAGACCAAAGAAACCCAGTACTTCGCCCTTCTCGACCGCAAAACTGACCGGCTCCTGAAGACCCGGCCCCATGAGACCGGTGACCCGCAGGCTCGGCCCCTGATGCTGACGTGGGCGATAATTGTAGATGTCCTGAATATCGCGCCCGACCATGCAGGTCACCAGACGATCGTGGTCCAGATCGGCCATTTGTTCGAAGGTGCGCACGAAGCGTCCGTCCTTGAAAACCGTCACCGCATCGCACACACGAAAGATCTCTTCCATACGGTGCGAAACGTAAAGAATGACTCGCCCCTCGTCACGCAAGCGGACGATGATTGCCATCAGACGGTCGATCTCGCGTGCCGACAGGCTGCTGGTCGGTTCGTCGAAGGCAATCACATGAGCGTTGCGCGACATGGCCTTGGCGATTTCCACCAACTGCCGCTGACCGAGTGAAAGATCACCAAGGCGCGTGCCCGGATCGATCTCGTCAGCCAGCCCTTTGAGCAATTCTGCAGCACGACGCCGCATGGCACCGCGATTGATCAGGCCGAAGCGGCTGGGCATATGGCCCAACAGCAGGTTTTCGGCAACCGTCATTTCCGGCACCAGATGCAGTTCCTGGTGAATCACGGCCACGCCCGCTGCGATGCTGTCGGCCGTGGATTTGAATTGGTGAGTCTGGTCGCCGATCTGCAGGGTGCCGCTGTTCGGCTGGTAAGAGCCGCCCAGAATCTTGAGCAGCGTGGACTTGCCCGCGCCGTTTTCGCCCATCAACGCATGAACGCTGCCGGGGCGCGCTTCGAAGCTGATGTCCGAAAGCGCTTTCACGCCGGGGAACACCTTGCCGATGCCGTTAAAGCGCAGGGCACCTGTTGTGGTATTCGTTTTGATAGCCTGTTGCATCACACCCACCTCCTCGCGCAATTGAGGGGCCTGTTTCAGGCCCCCCGTTCAGCTCACTTCCACAAACCGATCTTGGTCAGTTCTTCCTGGAAGTTGGCGCGGGTGATCAGCGTCACGTCGTCCATGGCGGTGTACTTGGGCGGCTCTTTGCCGTCCTTGATCCACTCATACATGTACTTGGCGGTGTTGTAGCCTTCCTTGTCCGGGCTGGGCAGCATCGAACCGAAGAAGCCGCTTTTCTTTTTCTTCAGCTCATCAATGGCGTCAGTACCGTTGATGCCGATACCGATCACGTTGTCCGCGCTGAAGCCGTTGCTGGCCGTGGCACGTACGCCGCCCAGTACGGTGTTGTCGTTCATGCCGCCGATGATCAGATTCTTGGCATCACCCGGCAGTTTGGGCAACGCGGAGTTGGTGGCGTCCATGCTGCCAGGCACATCGAGGGTTTTCTGTGCAGTGAACAGAATGTTCTTCTCAGGAAGACCCGCTTTTTTCAGCGCGTCGACAGAACCGTCGGTGCGCTTCTTGCCCGTGTCCAGCTCGTTGTACGTGTTGATGATCGCGTAAGTGCCCTTCCACTCGTTGTCATCCCACTTGCGATTCTTGGCTTCGGTGGCCATGGCGGCACCTTGTTTCTGACCGACTTCGAAAGCGGCCATACCAAGATACGGAACGTCTTCCATGAACTTGCCATTGGCATCGACGAAGCGGTCATCGACGGCCATGACTTTCAGGCCCAGCGCCTTGGCCTTGGCCACGATGGCAGGGCCGAGGGAAACGTCCGGTGGGCAGATCACGAAGCCCTTGGCGCCGTTGGCGGCGAGGTTATCGATGGCAGCCAGGGTTTTTTCACCGTCCGGCACGGCGATCTTGAGCACGGTGAAACCGTGTTCCTTGCCTGCTTTTTCGGCAAAGGCCCATTCGGTCTGGAACCAGGGTTCTTCGGCCTGTTTGACGAGGAAACCGATCTTGACTTCGTCGGCAGCAAAGGTAGCGCCACTCATGCCCATGATGGCGGTGGTGACAGCGGCACAGCACAGGGAACGAATCCCGTGACGACTCAACATAGCTAACTCCTTATTTTTATTGAATAGCTACAGCGTTCAGCAAGGTGGCGATTCCCGGATGCGGAGGCATCTGAAAACCGGTTCAATAGTCATACCATATTATGATTGACCGCAATGTAACCGAATGTCACTTAAACAGCATCGGACGCTAAAGCAGGCCCGGTACCGCTATCCACAGCAGGCATCAACCCGCAAAACGTGTACATTTCAGGCCTTGTATGCCGACATCGGCGACCAGAACCGCACCGTCAACTTCACCGTGCGCGTCGGCTGGCACAGCGCTGGTGACATAAAGGGTTTTCAGATCAGGACCACCGAATACACAGCTGGTGGGATGACTGACCGGCAGATCGATAACTCGATCCACGCTGCCGTCAGGCGCGAAGCGAATCAGGCAGCTGCCACCCCAACGGGCGTTCCAGACATATCCTTCAGCATCCATCGCCGATCCGTCGGGTGATCCACGTGACTGTTCGGCTGCCCAGACCTTGCGCGATCCAAGGCTGCCGTCTGCCAGAATCGGGTATTGATAGATGACTTCATCCAGCGTGTCGGCGCTGTACAGCACATCAGCCGAGGCGTTCCACAGCAGGGTGTTGACGATGCCCTGCCGGTCCAGCAAACGCGTGGCGCTCGCATCGGGATCTATTCGGAACAGCCCGCCCGAGCGGCGCACCAACGGCACGTCCCCGCCTTCAGCGTCGATGTTGTTCTGCATGCTGCCCAGCCAGAGGCGGCCCTGCGCATCGCAGCGCGATTCGTTGGCACGGTTGCCGGAAACCGGATCGGCGACGCAGAACAGCGAGAGTGATGTTTTGGTCGAATTCAGGTCCAGCCGGTAGACGCCGCTGGCCAGTGTCACCAGTGCATCGTCCCTTTTGGTGGGGATAAAGGCGGAAACCGGCTCGGGCATGCGCCATTGGCGGTATTCGCCATCAAGGAGTCTGCAGGCAAGAAAGCCCGAGATATCAACCCAGTACAGGGCCTGCTGTTCGACGTCCCAGAAGGAGCCTTCGCCCAGCTTGAATCGGTGCTCGGAGACGGGCAGCCAGTTCATGAAAATGTCCTTTGTTATTGTTGTAAAAGGTACTTTTCAGTGTGATGCAGCATTCAATCGTTCAAGCGAATATCCAGTGTTCAAGGTATCGCGTCACAGACTCCCTTCTGCCGCAGAAAGTAGGTATCGATCACTTCTGCCGCCTGCTCTATCAGGCTCATGCAGGCCCATACGCCCCGCCCGGAATCACGTGTAGCAATGGCTTCAGCCAGGTCCCTGTGCAGCGGAAGGGTCTTGCCCAACTGGCCCGGCATCCCCGAGGTAACCTCGAACGATACGGCCAGTAAAGCACCCAGCGCAGGCAGCATCTGTTCGATGAAGCGATTGTGACTGGCTGCCAGGACTGCCTCGTGAAAGTGTCGATCAGCCAGGTTGTAATCACCCTTGTCAGTCACCGATGCTTCCAGCAACCGGTACGCTTCGCGAATCTCTTCAATCTGTTGCGCTGTGGCCCGGTCGCACGCCCAGCGTACGGCCATCGGCTCGATGGTTCTGCGCAAGTCCAGCAAGTCCTTCACGAAGGCTTCCGGAAGCCCCTTGCGTGCCAGCCAGCCGACGACCTGAGGGTCGAACAGGTTCCAGGAACGCAGCGGCAACACACGCGTGCCCACTTTGGGACCCACTTCCAGCAACCCCTTGGCGACCAGCGTCTTGATCGCTTCACGCAATACCGTGCGACTGACGCCCAATTCTTCACACAGCGCCGCTTCCACTTTCAGGGTCTGACCCGGCAGGACATTGCCTGCAGCAATCCAGGCACCCAGCCAATCCACGGTCGATGCGTGGAAATTACTGCTCATGTCCCGATGCCTCGTGTCGCATTCTGTTCGGGCCGAGGCTAATCATCATACCAATGGCTGTCAAATGAACCACAGCGGTCCACATGGCCAGCGCAACACCTGCATTACTAAATAGTATTACAATTAATTTTTCAAGCAGCATTTTTTGGGCTATAAATCCTCCCATCGGATAAAAATCCGATCAAATAGTCTTACCAATAAAAATAAAAGCGGGTAGATCAGATGAAAAAGCATGCTCTTCTCAGCACCCTTGGACTGTCTCTCATGATCAGCACGTTGACCGCGCACGCCGCAACGCTGTCCAGCGAACACAGCAGCTTCGGCCAATTGCCCGATGGCACCGCCGTCGAAAAATACACCCTGCGCAACAGCCACGGCATCGAGGCCAGCGTCATCACCTATGGCGCCACCCTTCAATCGCTGATGGTTCCTGACAAAGCTGGCAAAGTGGAAGACATCGTGCTGGGCTTCGACGATGTACAGGGCTATCAGAACAACGGCACGGTTTACTTTGGTGCCACCATTGGTCGTTTCGGCAATCGCCTAGCAGGCGGCAAATTCACGCTGGACGGCAAAACCTACCAGGTGCCGCTCAACGACAAGACCAACGCGTTGCATGGCGGCAATCAGGGTTTCGACAAGCGACTCTGGAAAGCCGAAGACACGAAGACCAATGATTCGGTTGGCGTGAAACTGACCTACGTCTCGCCTGACGGAGAAATGGGTTTCCCCGGTACGCTGACCACCGTCGTCACTTACAGCCTGAACGAGAAAAACGAGCTGAAGATCGACTACCGCGCGACCACCGACAAGCCCACGGTGCTGAACCTGACCAACCACAGTTACTTCAACCTGGCGGGTGCAGGCAGCGGCGATATTCTCAAGCAGGTCGCCACCCTGCACGCGTCGCACTACACCCCGGTCAACGACAAACTGATCCCGACCGGCGAATTGCCTGCCGTGAAAGGCACCCCGATGGACTTTCTCAAACCCACCGCCTTTGGTCAGCACATCAAGGACGATCATCAGCAGCTGAAATACGCCGAGCCCAAGCAGGGTGGCTTTGACTTCAACTGGGTATTGGACACCAAAGGAGACGTGAAGAAACTGGCGGCTGAAGTCAGCGACCCGCAGTCGGGCCGCACACTCCAACTGTTCACTACCGAGCCCGGCGTGCAGCTCTATACCGGCAATTTCCTGGATGGCAGCATCCACGGCAAGGGCGGCAAGGTGTACCCGCACTGGGGCGCGTTTACGCTGGAAACCCAGCACTACCCCGACGCGCCCAACCAGCCGAAATTCCCGAGCACCCGGCTTGATCCAGGCAAGGCCTACACCCAGACCACCGTCTTCAAATTCCTGAATAACTGACACAGCCTGTCGCGCAGCCCTTGTAGAACTAGGGCTGCGCGTTATGCTCAACACGTCGCGTAATGAAAGGAGTACGACATCCCCCCACCCTCAGAAAATCGAGGATGACACTATGTCTGCTCAGATTGACCCTTATCGCTTGCCCGCCCTTGCCCACCACCTGTCAGGCCTGGTCTTCGCCGACAGGGCAATACCGAAACACCCCTTCCCCCTACATGCCGTTGTCAGCCATTACAACGCAGCGCTGGAATGGCTGTCGCAGGACGACTTCATCGACACGATCAGGACCGAAGGCATTACCGCCGAAGGGTTCAGTGCGTTCTGGGTGATTCCACCGGCAGGCGCCGTTGAGGACACCCGACTGAAGACTGCAGGGCTGGCTGCAGAGAAGGTCAATGGGCGCGGAATGTTCGCCGACTACCTGACCCTGGCGGAGGTGTACGGCGACTGGATATCGTCGACCCGCTACACCCCGCTGAACATCGATATGGATTACTGATGCTTCTTCATCGCGGCTACCAGCGTGTCGACGTTGTAACGAAACATCTTCGCGTACGTGGAAGCAGGACCGTCCGGCGGTGACAAGGCTTCGACATACAACTCGCCGCCTGGCTGCGCACCGCTCGCCTCGGCAATTTGCTTGACCAGACGCGGGTCACCCGAGTTTTCGAAGAAATAGGCGCTGACGTGCTCGGCCTTGATCTGCCGGATCAGTTTCGAGACGTCCGCCGCTGACGCTTCCGATTCGGTAGACAGGCCAAGCGGCGACAGGAACGTCACGCCGTAAGCGTCACCAAAATAACCAAAAGCGTCATGCGAGGTGAGGATCTTGCGATTGGCTTTGGGTATTTCTTTGATCTGGTCACGCGCATACAGGTCAAGCTGTTGCAGCTCGACGATGTAACGGTCGCCGTTGGCCTGATACAGCGTTGCGCCTTCGGGGTCGGCCTTCTTAAGCGCAGCCACAATGTTACGTACGTAAATCACGCCATTGGCGGCACTGTTCCACGCGTGCGGGTCGGTGATGCGCTTGCCGTCCTCGTCCATGCTGCGGGTCTTGATGCCCTCGGACAGCACCACCGGCTGGCCTTTGTAGCCCGACGCCTTGATCAGACGATCCATCCAGCCTTCCAGATGCAGACCACTGACGAAAGTCAGGTCAGCGTTCTTCAGGGCCTGTGCATCGGTCGGGGTCGGCTCGTAGACATGCGGATCGCCATTGGGGCCGATCAGCGAAGTGACGTGCACCCGGTCGCCCCCCACGGTGCTGACCATATCGGCGATCACCGTGAAGGATGCAACCGCTTCCAACGGCTTGGCCTGGGCGATGGATGCGAAGGCAGACAGCGCCAGCGCGGCCATTGAACTCAACAACATCAGTCGTTTCATGACATACCTTTTCAGTGAGCCAGGTGAGGTTTGGGAAACAGTCGGCGCAGGATGCCCGTGCGCCCGAAGAGCAGAGAAAACACGTAGAACGCACTGGCGGTCAGGACGATGGCAGGTCCCGATGCGACGCCCAGATGGTAGGAAACGATCAGCCCGATCAGCCCTGCCAGCGTGGCGAGCAGAGTCGAGATCAACATCAGCGCGCTCAATGAGCTGGCCCAGAACCGCGCCGCCGTGGCTGGCAGCATCATCATGCCGACCGCCATCAGCGTGCCCAAGGCCTGAAAGCCCGCCACCAGATTAAGCACCACCAGCAGCAGAAACAGGACGTGATACAGCGACCCGCGCCCGCCGACTGCGCGCAGAAAGCCCGGATCGAAGCATTCAAGCACCAGCGGGCGGTAGATCACGGCGAGCAGAATCAGGGTGAACGAAGCGATGCCGCCGACCATATAGATAGAGGCGCTGTCGATGGCCAGAATGGTGCCGAACAGCACGTGGAGCAGATCGACACTGGAGCCATGCAGCGAGACGATCAACACCCCTGCGGCCAGGGAAGTCAGGTAGAAACTGGCAAAGCTGGCGTCTTCGCGCAGCGCCGTCAGGCGGCTGACCAGTCCCGACAACAGCGCGACCGCCAGCCCGGCGATCAGCCCGCCGAACCCCATCGCCGGCAACGAAAGCCCTGCAACCATGAAGCCGACTGCGGCGCCCGGCAGCACCGCGTGACTCATCGCATCGCCCACCAGGCTCATGCGTCTGAGCATCAGCAACACGCCAACCGGTCCGGAACCGATGCCCAACGCCAGACATGCCACCAGCGCACGACGCATGAAACCGAACTCGACGAAAGGCTCGATCACCAGGGTGTAAAGCATCATGACGGCTCATCCTCGACGTCGCACATGGACTCATCGACGGTCCAGTACTCGGCCATGTTGCGGGCCTTGCGAAGGTTGGCGACGCTCAGCACTTCAGCCGTGTCACCCCAGGCAATCGCTTCGCGGGCCATCAGCAGGGTCTGCGGAAAATGCTGGCGGACCTGATCGATGTCATGCAACACGGCAATCACGGTGCGTCCCTGGCCGTGCCAGACTCGCACCAGTTGCAGCAGATCGCGTGTGGTACGCGCATCGATGGCGGTGAAGGGCTCGTCGAGCAGAATCACCGAGGCATCCTGCAGCAGCAGTCGGGCGAACAGCACCCGCTGGAATTGTCCGGACGACAGCGAGCCGATGCTGCGCGTTTCGAAGCCTTCCAAACCGACTGTCAACAACGCCTGCCGGGTAAGGTCGGCATGGTTGCGGGTCAGGCTGCGGAACGGTCCGATGCTGTGCCAGGCGCCCATCGCCACAGTGTCAGCCACGCTCAGTGGAAAACTGCGGTCGATCTCGGCAGCCTGTGGCAGATAGCCGATGGTGCGGATTGCCAGACGGCCGCGATCCACGCGGCCCTGCGCGGGCTTCATGGTTCCGGCGATGGCTTTGATCAAGGTGGACTTGCCTGCGCCATTGGGGCCGACGATGGCCGTCAGGCTCCCGGCTTCGAAACGGCCACTGATGTGGTGAACGGCAGGCCGACGCTCATAGGCCACCGTGAGGTTTTCCAGCGCGATGGCGGCACTCACGGAATGGCCACCGACCAGCCGATGGCCAGCCAAAGCAGCGCCAGAACGGACAGGGAAAACAGAATGCGCTTCCAGGCTGACTGGGCCAGGACCGAGCTTGCGATAGACGATGGGTGAGGTGTTTTCACTACGAAGCAACCTGAAACTATTCGTTACAGTATTACATAAGCCATCATCTTGCCGTTATAAAATAACATTCATATTCGTCATGTTTTTTCAGCCCCGCCTGACCTTCGGTCTGCTTGATGCCGCCCGGCTTGAGTCTTGCCCTGCAACCCGATACTGTACATGCAAACAGTAATGGGGTATTCCATGCAGCTCATCGACAAGCTCAGCATTCTGGCGGACGCCGCCAAGTACGACGCGTCATGCGCAAGCAGCGGAGCACCCAAGCGCAGTTCGCAGGATAAATCCGGGCTCGGTTCAACCAATGGCATGGGCATCTGTCACAGCTACACGCCCGACGGGCGTTGCGTATCCCTGCTGAAGATTCTGCTGACCAACTTCTGCCTGTACGACTGCCAGTATTGCGTCAACAGGCGCTCCAGCGACGTGCCCCGCGCCCGGTTCACGCCTGAAGAAGTGGTCACCCTGACGCTGGATTTCTACCGTCGCAATTGTGTGAGTGGCCTGTTCCTCAGCTCCGGCATCATCCGCTCGGCCGACTACACCATGGAGCAACTGGTGGAGGTCGCCCGCCTGTTGCGCGAGGTGCACGAGTTTCGCGGGTACATCCACCTCAAGACCATCCCCGACGCTGACCCCGCGTTAATTGCCCAGGCCGGTCGCTATGCCGATCGCCTGAGTGTGAACATCGAGCTGCCTACTGATGCGAGCCTGCAGACCCTGGCCCCGGAAAAGGATGTCGCCTCGATCAAGCGGTCGATGCAGACGATCTACACCGGCGAGCAGACCGTACGCAACGAACCACGCGCACCGAAATTTGCACCGGCCGGTCAGAGCACACAGATGATCGTCGGGGCCGATGCCACTGACGACAGCACCATCCTGCACAGTGCGCAGTCGCTTTACAGCAACTTCAAGCTGCGCCGGGTCTACTACTCGGCGTTCAGCCCGATCCCCAACAGCCCGAACAGCGTACCGCTGGCGGCACCGCCCCTGATGCGCGAGCATCGGCTGTATCAGGCTGACTTTCTGCTGCGTGGCTATGGGTTCACGGCGGGCGAGTTGTTGAACGGCCCGGGAGATCTGGCCCTGGACATCGATCCGAAGCTGGCCTGGGCGCTGGGTAACCGCCAGGTGTTCCCGCTGGACCTGAACAATGCCGACCCTGCATTGATCGCGCGCGTGCCCGGTATCGGCATTCGCACCACCCAGCGACTGGTCGAACTGCGTCGGCAACGGCGCATCCGCTATGAAGACCTGACCCGCATGCGCTGTGTGCTGGCCAAGGCCAAGCCATTCATCATCACCAGCGACTACCACCCGCCTCAGGCCGAGACGACCAGTGAGTTTCTGCATCATCAGTTACGTGACCGCCCGCAACCTCAACAGATGGGACTGTGGGGATGATCTGTCTCGATTGCGATGACCTGTTCGATACGTGGCGGCAGCAGGCGCGCTGGCTGTTGAGCCACGGGATCGACCCGAGCCAGGTCAGCTGGAAATCCCCGGATGCTGCCGACCTGTTCGGCAGCGATCAGGACTGCCCGAAAGAGCAAGGCCCCTTCCAGGCACGCGTGCCGCTCGAGCTGCTGCATTTGCTGGAAAGCGCATCGCGCTACCGGGGAGAGCAACGCTGGAGCCTGTTGTATGAAGTGCTGTGGCGCGTCAGCCATGGTGACCGTACGGCGATGATGGCGGGCGACAAACTGGGCAGCGAGCTGCACCGGCGACTCAAGTCGATTCGCCGCGAGGCTCATCACTTGCACGCCTTTCTGCGCTTCGTGGCACTGCCCGCGCCCGAGCAGGACGATGAGCTGATGCGCCCGGAATACGTGGCGTGGCACGAACCGGCCCATGACATTCTGCACAGCGCCAGCGAGCACTTCATCGGCCGTATGGGCCAGCACCGCTGGATGATCGCCACGCCGCAGGATGGCGTCTATTACGACGGCAAGCAGTTGATCCACGAGCGCCGCTGCCCGGAAGCCTGGAAGACCATGGCGCGTCAGGTCGACGATCCGCATGGCGAGCTGTGGCTGACCTATTACAGCCACATCTTCAACCCGGCCCGCCTCAACCCCAAAGTCATGGAAGGCCATTTCCCGTCACGGTTCTGGAAAAACCTGCCGGAAGGCCCGCTTATTCCGGCACTGATTACCCAGGCCCGCACGGGCAAACAACGTGACGGTCAGGCGAACGATATCGCCGCCCGACGCGGCAAGAAGATTGCGCATCGGGATTGAGAGGTTGCGAATCCAGGTATGAGATCAAGCTATTTGTCGACATGTGCTGCAGCCGGGTTCTCTTCAAGCAGCGCGCAGCCTGCTGAAGAAAATAATGTTTTATAGGAGGCCTCACCCAGTCTTCGTTTTAGCGCTGTCGCGGGGCAAGCCCCCTCTTATCAAACAACACGTAATCTGCTGAATGAACACGTTTTTGTGGGAGGCGGCTTGCCGGTGATGCAGTCGACGCGGTGTGTCAGGAAAATCACGTCATCGTTCATCGCCGGCAAGCCGCCTCCCACAGTTCGGTGTTTGCAGCGCTAAGTCGAAGAAGTGGTGGCGCCTCCCACAGAAAAATGGCTTTTTTCAGTGGCTTATGGGTTGTTCGATAACTCGCGATTGAACTGCAACCTCAAAGCGAAACGCGCCCATCGATACAGGTCACCGTTGCCCCACCGACCCACACGTCATTACCTACACGCTTGACGTGCACCCTGCCCTTGCGGCCCAACGCGGCGCCTTGGCTGGCGACATAGCTGTCCGCCGCCAGACCGTCCTCCAGCACCCACAGGGCAATACCGGCATTCAGGCTCCCAGTGACAGGATCCTCGGCCATGCCGTCTCCCGGCACGAACGCGCGCACTTCAAACTGCGCATCGTCGCCGTCCACTGCGGGACTCCAGGGTGCGAACACGCCAATCTTCAACCCATCGAGCTTCGCGTTATCCGGCTGCAGCGCAAGCACGCTGGCACGATCTGCCAATCTCAGCACCATCCAGCCAGGACCGTTGTCTGCCCAGCGCGCATCCAGAATCGCGCCTTTTTCCAGACCAAAACCATCGCGGACCTGCTCAACCAGATCGGGCTCTACCGGGCCGGAGCGCAGCAAGGGCGGCGCAGTAAATGCCAACTGCTGGCCGTCACGACGAATTCTGATCAGACCGACGCCGCACTCCTGAACGATTTCCTCACCCTGCGCAACGCCGCCGCTCTCAAGCCATGCGTGGCAACTGCCCAGCGTCGGGTGCCCTGCAAACGGCAGTTCTTGGAGCGTGGTAAAAATGCGCACGCGATAGTCGGCGCGCGGATCGGTGGGTTTGAGCAGGAAGGTGGTTTCGCTCAGATTCGTCCAGCGGGCGAAGGCCGCCATCTGCTCATCGCTCAGACCGTCAGCACCGAGCACCACAGCCAATGGGTTGCCGAGCAGCGGCTGCTCACTGAAGACATCAACCTGTTTGAAATCGAACGAGCGCATTCATGGCTTCCTTGTTGGGTGTCAGTCGGCAAAGGTCGCATGCAATGGCGTGGCAGGACAACAACCGCATACTGTCAGGCTGATCTACCGGCCCTGCGAACAATACGCTTGATGGTAATGTCACATCCATGATCTGCAGACCACACGAGGTTTGACATGCTGGACAGCCCTGCCCGCGCACAGCTCGACACCCTTGGCCAGCACATGGCTGAACGGCCTTTTCTGGTGATTACCGGAGCCGGTATCAGCACCGCATCCGGCATCCCCGATTACCGTGACAAGGATGGGGTCCGTCGCGGCAAACAACCGATGATGTATCAGGAATTCGTCAACAACCCGGCAGCCCGCCAGCGTTACTGGGCAAGGGCCATGCTGGGATGGCCGAGAATCCGGGCGGCGCAGCCCAATGCGGCGCACCAGGCGTTGGCACACTTGCAGAACGGTCACGCCATCACAGGATTGATCACCCAGAACGTCGACGCCTTGCACACCCAGGCAGGGAGCCGTGAAGTGATCGAATTGCATGGCAGCCTGCACCGGGTGCTGTGCCTGGATTGTCATCAGCGTCACGACCGTGCGGCGATTCAGGAGGTGATGCTGGAGCAGAACCCGTATCTGCTCGGCGTGCATGCCGTTCAGGCTCCCGATGGCGACACGCTGCTGGACCCGGCTTTCGAAGCTGGCTTCAAGGTACCGCCCTGCTCTCATTGCCAAGGCAACCGGCTCAAGCCTGATGTGGTGTTCTTCGGCGAGAACGTTGCCCCGCCCACTGCCGCGAAAGCCATGCTCAGCGCCGAGCAGGCCGAAGGCTTGCTGGTGGTGGGTACGTCACTGATGGCCTGGTCAGCGTTCCGCCTGTGCAAGGCAATGGCCGAACAGGGCAAACCGATCATCGCCATCAACCACGGCAAGACCCGCGCCGACGAATTGCTGGACATGAAGATCGAAGCACCCTGTGAACAGCTGCTGCCAGTGCTTGCCGAAGAACTGACCCGGTCTACGTGAAAGGTCAGCGAACGGCTTCAGCCTGCTGTTCCCCACGGATCAGCGCAGGAATCACACGGATGTAGATCAATTCGCTCACCAACTCGATCAGCGTCTGAGTAACTACGGCCGCCGCCGCGAGCTCCCTGATTCCTTCCGGCAGTGCGAGGGCCAGAGGCAGTACCACCAGCGAGTTGCGCGTTGACGTACTGAAGGCCACCGATCTGGCACCGACTGCAGGCAGCCTGAAGACTCTGGACACCAGCGCACCCGCCAGTGGTGCCAGCACCATGAACCCCAGGTACACCGGAATCACAGGCAGCAACTGGTCGATGCTGTTCGCCACCGAAGCGATCTGCGAACCGATCACCACGAACAGAACCGCAGCCATCGCCGGTACCGGCATCCACGCCCAGGCGTCATTCCAGCGCGTAACAATTGACGATCGCCTGACCCCGGCAGCGGTGAGCACCGCAAGCACCAGCGGCAGTACGATCAACACCAGAAACGCCTCGACGAAGGGAATGATGGAAATCGCCACCGATGATTCGCTGCCCAGCATTAATGCCAGGTACAACGGCAACAGCACCAGTTGCAGCAGAAGCAGCAAGGGCGTGGCCGCCAGAACAAGTCGCGAATCCCCCTTTCCCAGGTGCGTGAACACCACGACGTAATCAATGCAGGGCGTCAACAGCACCAGCAAGGCCCCCACCAGAATGGCCGTGTGTTCGCTCAGCACGCGGGTCAGTAACCAGACCAGCAGCGGAATCACCACAAAGTTGGCAATCAGCAGCGCGAGCATGAAACGTCTGTTGCTCAGGCCCTGACGCAGGTCCAGAAACGGGATCTGCAGGAACATGGCGTACATGAGCACGGCAATCGCAGGGGTTACCAGCACGCCCAATGCCTGCGACGCGACGGGCGCGAGAAGCCCGCCGACGAACGCGACAATCACGGCAATGAAATAGATCGGAATCTGCTGTTGTTCCAGTTGCTCTCTGCTCACGTTGAATCCTTGCATAGCTCTGAATCATGCTGAATGGACAGGCGTCTGCCTGCCGCGAAACGACAGTAAGTCACTAGAACAACCCCAGCTGCCCGCCGATCAGGGTGGCGAAATCATCGTCCACGAACGGCAGGATGGCATCGGCCAACGGTTGAAGCTGCCGGGTCACATAGTGGTCGTAATCGATCGGCGCCGTGCGGACTTCAAGCGGCTCGGGGCCGACGACGGTCATCACGTAGCTGATCCAGCCACCGCTCTGATACTGACGCGGGCGGCCTTGCTGGTCGTTGTACTCGTCAGCGAGGCGCGCCGCACGCACATGTGGCGGCACGTTGCGCTGATAGTCGTCCAGCTTGCGACGCAGGCGCTTGCGGTAAATCAACAGCTCATCCAGTTCGCCTGCCAGCGTGCGCCTCACGTAATCGCGCACATAGTCCTGATATGGCTGACGCTTGAAGATCCGCAGGTACAACGCCTGCTGAAACTGCTGGGCCAGTGGTGACCAGTCGGTGCGAACGGTTTCCAGCCCCTTGTAAACCATCTCTTCGCTGCCGTCTGCCCGGGTAACCAGCCCGGCATAACGCTTCTTGCTGCCCTCCTCTGCGCCACGAACGGTCGGCATCAGAAAGCGCTTGAAGTGGGTTTCGTATTGCAGTTCCAGCGCACTGGTCAGCGCGTAAGTGTCATGCAAATGCTCGCGCCACCATTCGTTGACCTGCTGCACCAGCGCCTTGCCAATCGAGGCGGCTTCTTCCTGACCATGCGGACGGCCGAGCCAGACGAACGTCGAATCGGTGTCGCCGTAGATCACGGTGTAGCCCTGGGCCTGAATCAGCTCGCGAGTCTTGAGCATGATTTCATGGCCACGCAGGGTAATGGACGACGCCAGCCGCGGATCGAAGAACCGGCAGCCGCTGGAGCCCAATACGCCATAGAACGCGTTCATGATGATTTTCAGGGCTTGGGACAGCGGCGCGTTGTGCTCGCGCTTGGCCGTCTCCCGGCCCTGCCAG
Organism: Pseudomonas viridiflava; assembly: GCF_001642795.1. Lineage (GTDB taxonomy): Bacteria > Pseudomonadota > Gammaproteobacteria > Pseudomonadales > Pseudomonadaceae > Aquipseudomonas > Aquipseudomonas viridiflava. Next base: position 228,011 of record NZ_LKEH01000017.1, read on the forward strand.
ACCCGCTCGACAATGGCAGGCAGGCTATGCCGGGTGCGAGAGAAACGTGCGCCGCGAAAACCCGGCACCGATTCACTGTCGTCAGGGTGACGCAGGCCTTCGATCAGCCCGACCGGGTCGATGAGAAAAGTGCGGATGATCGACGGATACAGGCTCTTGTAGTCCAGCACCAGCACCGACTCGTAAAGGCCGGGCTGCGAGTCCATAACGAATCCGCCTGGGCTGGCTTCCGGCAGACGCTCGCCCAGATTGGGGGCCACAAAACCCTGGCGGTGCATCAGCGGGATGTATAAGTGGCAGAAAGCAGCGACCGAACCGCCGCTGCGGTCGGCTGGCAGCCCGGTCACTGTGGCACGCTCCAGCAGGAAGGTCAGCAACTGGGTCTTGGCGAAGATTCGGGTGACCAGTTCGCAGTCCTTGATGTTGTAGCGCGCCAGCGCCGGCTTGTCCTCGGCGAACATGCGGTTGATTTCATCCATGCGCTGGTATGGCGTGCTGATGGCCTTGCCTTCGCCCAGCAGCGTCTGCGCGACGTTCTCCAGACTGAACGACGGGAAGCTCCAGGTCGCCGAGCGTAGCGCCTCGATGCCGTCGATCACCAGCCGTCCGCTGATGTCGGCGAAGAAATGATTGTTGCGGCTGCCATGTTCACGCCAGCCCATGGTTTCCCCGCCACGACCCAGCATGAGCGGTACATTCAGACGTTGTGCATGTTCATGCAGGACTCGCAGGTCGAACTGCACCACGTTCCAGCCAATGATCGCGTCAGGGTCATGCAATGCCAGCCACTCGTTCAGACGCTCCAGCAGCTGGGCCCGGGTCTCGCAATACTCGAGCTGAAAATCCAGCGCTTCGCTGCCACCGTTGGCTGGGCCCAGCATGTAGACCTGACGCTGACCGCAACCCTCCAGCGCAATCGAGTACAGCTCGCCGCGCGCGGTGGTCTCGATGTCCAGCGACACCAGTTTCAATCGGGGGCGGTAATCGGCAAGCGGCTTGATCTGCGCATTGCACAGCACGCCGTCGGCATCCGCAGTGCCGCTGAACTGCACGGGCGCGGTGATGAAGCGCTCCATGAGGTAGCGCTCGGGCGGACGGATGTCGGCTTCATACACATCGACATTGCCCTTGCGCAGCAGCTTTTCGATGTTCATCAGTTGCCGGTGCTGCTGGCAATAAACGCCCAGCACCGGCCTATGGCGAAAGTCGCTCAATTGCAGCGGCCGCAATTCCACACCGCGCTCTGCTCTTAGCAAGGCCCGGGCACGTTCCTGCTGTTCGGCGGGAATGAACGCAACGGAAGGCTGAGAGGGCAAACGGATATGACGCGGGCCGTCATCGGTCGCCAGCCAGAAATCGACTTCAGTCCCTGCGGGCGTGTCCTGCCAGTGCCGACTCAGGATGAAGCCCTGCTGTAGATCCAACGGTGCAACCTCGATCAGACGATTCAGCGCCTGATTCTACGTGGCTATCGCCGCAAAGGGGCGCCTGACGGTCGGTTCAAGAAACATTTGCCGCCGCCGATAGCCCGACATGACTTCTGACCGTGGATAGGACATCCGAGTGGGTGCAACATCCGCAGGTGTGACGCTTCCCGGATTGCGACGTGTCGACGCTATTGACCATGGAATAGCAGCAATGAAATCCCTCGACTCGCTTGATCCACTGCCACGCGCCATTCCTGGCAACACGTTTCTGGCACGTCGCACCCTCATGACCATGGCCGGTCTGCTGGGCGCGCTGTCATCGGTGATGATCGTCTCGCTGTTCTATATCACCTATCAGCTCAATCACAGCGCTGCGTTGCAAAGTCAGCGTCTGGTCGAGAACATCTGGCAATCCCGGGAAAAGGCGCTGGTTGCGACCTTCAAGGACAACGCCTACTGGGGGGACGCCTACAAGCACCTGCACATCCAGGTCGACACGGACTGGGCATACACACGCAATAACCTCGGTGCTTCGCTGTATACGGACTTCGGGTTCGACGGCGTTTTTGTCGTTAATGGCCAGAATCACACCACCTATGCCGTGGACAAGGGTGAACTGGTCACGCTGCAACTGACCGACTGGCTGAACAGCGGTCAGGATCAACTTGTCACTCAGGCCCGTGAACGCGCCAGCGAAGATGAGGTGTTCACCCAGATGCGCCAGGTGGACCATGGTCCGGTGTTGTTGATCGCAGCGCCCTTGACCACCGGCGGCGATGACCAGGTGCAACAGACCGATACCGTCCAGTCGATTCTGGTATTGGCCTACAGACTCACCCCCGAAAAATTGCAGGCCCTGGGCTTGCTCTATGGTCTCGACGGACTGCGCGAAGCGACCGACGCGCAGGATGCGAAACGCTTTCCGTCACTGGAAATTGCCCCGGGACTGCTGTTGCGCTGGGATCCGGAACAGCCGGGCATGAAGCTGGTTGGAGGTCTGCTGCCGATTCTGATCATCTTTCTGATTACCCTGGCGTTCATTGCCAGGCGTGTTACCCGAAAGACCATGAGAACCGCCGAACTGATGGACCGGCAGTTTGACCTCATTACCCAGAGTCGAGCGGCACTGCTCAGCAGTGAGGAGCGTTTTCGCAACGTGGCCGAAAGCGCATCGGACTGGGTCTGGGAAACGGACGCCGAGCTTCGCATCACCTACCTTTCAGAGCGTTTCACCCGCGTCACCGGGCATGCATCGCACCCCTGGACAGGACGCTACCTGACGCAGTTGCTGTCGTGCGAAACCCAATCACTGGCCGACTGGATTCGTCTTGAGCGCCCCAAGGACGAGCGCGCGGTCCTGCGCTGTACGCATCACTCATTACAGGGCGCCGTGCGCACCAGCAACATTGCCGTCAGGCCGATCGTGCTAGATGGGCAGGTCAAGGGCTATCTGGGTATTGCCTCGGACATCACCCATGAGGTGGAAGCCCAGTCGCGACTGTTTCACCTGTCCCAGCATGATGCATTGACCGGCCTGCCCAATCGCACCCAGATGCAGGCCTTCCTGAATCGTACCTTCGAACAGCGCACCGATCCGGGTTCGACGGTGACCATGCTGAACCTGGACCTGGACAGCTTCAAACCCATCAACGATGTGTTCGGGCACAGTGTGGGCGACAGTGTGCTGCGTGAGGTTGCCGAACGGCTGTCGCGATGCCTGCCTCCTTGTGGATTGCTGGCCCGGCAAGGCGGCGATGAGTTCCTGATGGTGGCGACCAGTCTTGCCACCATGGAAGAGGTTGAACAACTGTGCGAGCGATTGATACGCCACATCCGCCGCCCCTTCACGATCAACAATCAGGAAGTGTTCATAGGTCTAAGCATCGGCATTGCCCTGTGCCCCCTGCACACCCATGAAAGTCAGGACCTGATCCGGTTTTCCGACCTGGCCCTGTACCAGGCAAAAAAGGAAGGTCGCAATACCTGGCGCTTTTACGAACAGATCATGAGCACGCGTATCACTGAGCTGCGCGAGATGGAAAAAAGCCTGCGAGTGGCGATCAGGAACGACGAGTTCACGCTGCGCTATCAGCCTCGCCACGACGTCCTCAGTGGCAGAATCTGCGGCGCCGAAGCGCTGATTCGCTGGGAGCATCCAACACTGGGACTGTGCATGCCGGACCAGTTCATCGGACTGGCCGAAGAGAACGGCCTGATCCTGTCATTGAGCGACTGGGTGTTGCATCGGGCGTGCAGCGATGCAGTGGCCTGGGACAGCGACCTGCGTGTATCGGTAAACATTTCTGCTGTCGAGTTTCGCACGCCAGGGCTTGTGGAGCGGGTGCGCCAGGTATTGGCCACGACCGGTCTGTCCAGCCATCGCCTGGAGCTGGAGGTGACCGAACGGGTAATGATTCACGACGCTCAGGCCGCCCTGAAGCTGATCAACGAGCTCAAGACCCTGGGTGTCAGGCTGTCGATGGACGACTTCGGCACGGGTTATTCGTCGCTGAGTTATTTGAAAATGTTTCCCTTCGACACGTTGAAAATCGATCGCAGCTTCATCAGCGAGATCGGCGCCAATACCCAGAGTCTGTCCATCGTTCAGGCCATCATTCAACTAGGCCGTAGCCTGTCGATGACCATCACTGCCGAGGGCGTCGAGACTGCTCGCCAACTTGACTGCCTGCAATCACTGGGCTGCGACGAGGCCCAGGGCTATTACCTGAACAGGCCCATGCCGCTGACAGCGTTTCTGGACGCCGTTCAGGCTCAGACCTGTCAGTGGGAAAGCTGACTGTCGGGTTCTCGCCGGTTTGAGGTCGCTTTGCCACTTGCCGGAACGCACTGACTGCACGATTCTGTAGAAGACAGCACTGTGCCCAGACACAGGGTCACACTCACACCGGAGAGCGCCATGAAGACCGTCGCCCAGTTGTTGAAATTGAAAGCCGAACACAACCAGCAAGTGCATACCATCGGACCGGATCATATGGTGCTCGATGCGCTCAGGCTGATGGCCGAGAAGAACATCGGTGCCTTGCCGGTGGTCGAAAATGGCGTGGTGGTGGGCGTCATGAGCGAGCGTGACTACGCCCGCAAGATGATTCTGAAAGGCCGCTCGTCCGTGGGCACGCCGGTCAGCGCGATCATGAGCAGCAAGGTGATCACCGTCGACTCGCAACAGACCGTCGAGGCGTGCATGGGAATCATGACCGACAGCCACCTGCGCCACCTGCCGGTCGTGGAGAACGGCGAGCTGTTGGGCCTGCTGTCGATCGGTGACCTCGTGAAGGAAGCCATCAATGAACAGGCCAGCCTGATTCAGCAGCTCGAGCAGTACATACGCGGCGAGTAGGTACAGGGGTTGAATGCTGTGAGAGATACAGCGGTATCTACCATCAGACACAACGTAACCGACTGAAAAAAGCGATTTTGTGGAAGGCCCCACGACGACTTCGACATAGCGCTGTCCCGCATCCAACCCGGACCGTGGGAGGCGGCTTGCCGGCGATGAACGATGACGTGATTTGCTGACATACCGCGTCGACTGCATCGCCGGCAAGCCGCCTCCCACGGTCCGATATTTACTGCGAGACCGTGCAGCGCTGAAGAGGCTACGAAGACTCAATCAGTCGTCCAGCGTTTTACCGCCCGGTGCAGCCTTGCCGGGTTTTCCGGCTTTTTCGGCAGGTGCAGGCTTGGGTTCCGGTTCAGGCGGCGGCGCGCTGGCTTCTCGTTCGCGCATCGGCATCTGGTCGATGGTGGCGAAAATCTCCTTGGGATCGACAGCCCCTTCCTTCTCTATTTTCTTCTCCCCGTCCTTGCCCACCAGGATGACCTTGGTTTTCGCGCCAGCACCCAGTTTAAGTTCGCGGATCAGGGCCATGGTCGACTGTGCGTCCAGGGTCTTGCCGTTGCGCTCGCCAATGGTGTTGACCACCGTGAACAACACCATGTTGCGTTGCGCGAACGCTTCGCGGTTGGCAGGCTCGTCAAGCGCCTTTTTGATGCTGACCAGCGTCGGATCGACCGTGCTGGGGGCGATGATGATCAGCGGGCGTGTCTTGCCACGCTCCTGCGCCAGCGGGCCGTCACTGTCGGCGGCCAGGGCGGGGCCGGCCAGTACAAGCCCTGCGGCGGCGAGCAGAGTGGCGGAGGTCAGGGACCGGATTGACATGGTGGGCTCCTTTTGAATCCATGGGGTAGCCATTGCATAGACACACGCAATGCCCCGCTGTTCTACCGCATATCAGGCGTCACGGTATAGTCCAGCATAGCCATTGCACTCAAACCTTCATATCAAGCCAGGCGTTGCTGCTGCAAGGAAGTGGCGCTATCCAGCGTCGCGACGATCCCCTCCACAATCAGCTCCACCTCGGCAGCATCCAGCACCAGCGGTGGTAAAAGACGAATGACCTTGCCCCGGGTGACGTTGATCAACAGGCCATGATCCTGCGCGGCCAGCCGCGTCAGCTCGGGAATGGCCTGAAGCAATTCGATACCTATCATCAGCCCCCTGCCCCGGACCTCCAGCACCTGAGTATGGCCCTTCAACCTGGCCTGCAGCCGCTCCAGCAAAAGCTGCCCCTGCTGCCGGGCGTTTTCCACCAGACCCTGCTGCTCGATGATGTCGATGACCGTACACCCGGCCCGACAGGCCAGCGGATTACCGCCAAACGTACTGCCATGACTGCCCGGCGTGAACAGTTGGGCCGCCTTGCCCCGCGCCAGGCATGCACCGATGGGAATGCCGTTGCCAAGCCCTTTGGCCAGGGTCATGACGTCCGGCACAAAGCCTTCGTGCTGAAACGCGAACCACTTGCCGGTACGGCCCATGCCGGTCTGGATTTCGTCGAGCATCAGCAGCCAGTTACGCTGCGTGCAGCGTTCATGCAGGGCTTTGAGATAACCTTGAGGCGCGACCCGAGCACCGCCCTCTCCCTGTATCGGCTCGACCAGCACGGCACTGATCCGATGACCGTACTGATCACAGACCTTGTTGAAGGCTGCCAGATCACCGAATGGCACCTTGACGAAATCCCCTGGCAACACGCCATACCCCGAGCGCACCGCAGGCCCGTCGCTGGCGCACAGCGTGCCCAGGGTACGGCCGTGGAATGCGTTTTCCATGACCACCACCAATGGCTGCTCGATGTATTTATGCCAGCCGTGCAAGCGTGCCAGCTTGAGCGCTGTTTCATTAGCTTCGGCACCGGAATTGTTGAAAAACACCCGATCCAGCCCGGACAGCGCAGTCAGTTTCTGTGCCAGACGGAGCTGCCAGTCAATGCTGTAGAGATTGGAGGTGTGCAGCAACAACCCGGCCTGATCACGGATCGCCTCGACCAGCAGCGGGTGCGAGTGGCCGACATTGGTCACCGCCACGCCCGCCACCGCATCCAGATACTCACGACCCGCCTGATCCCACAGGCGAGTGCCAAGGCCATGGCTGAAACTCAGGGCGAGAGGTTGGTATGTGGTCATCAGGCAGGCCGTGGTCATGAGGTGAAGCTCCATAGGTGTGCGAAGTGTTTTTCAGTATCGTTAACCACCTGCGCTGGATAAACCGCGAATCACTTCAATCATTTTAAAGCTGAGATTGATAATGGACCTGTTTCAGGCGATGACCGTGTACGTAAAAGTAGTCGAAACCGGCAGCCTGACGGGTGCCGCCCAAGCGTGTTCGATTTCCACCACCATGGTGGGCAATCACCTGCGCTCGCTGGAACAGCGTCTGGGCGTCAGTCTGCTGACCCGCACGACGCGCCGTCAGCGCCTGACCGAGTTCGGTACGCAATACTACGAACGCTGTCTGGAAGTGCTGGGGCTGGTGGCTGCCTCCGAACGAATTGCCGAACAGACCCAGGGCGAACCCGCAGGCACCCTGCGCGTCACGGCCCCCATGACCTTCGGCTCGGAGGTGCTGGCTCCGGCAATGGCCGAATTCTCCAGACGCTTTCCAAAAGTCAGGCTCGATCTGGTTCTGAGCGATCAGCGGCTGGACCTGATCGACAATGGGTTCGACATTGCCATTCGGCTCGGCGCCCTTCCCGACGCTTCGCCGCTGATTGCCAGACCCTTGCAGGATTACACCCTGACCATCTGCGCCTCACCCGACTATCTGGCTCGCCACGGCACGCCAACCCGGCCTGAGGATTTGCGTGCACACAACTGTCTGGCGTTCGCCTATCAGGCAGGTGATGGATGGCGTGACACAGGCAAACGCTGGCGCATGACCGGCGCAGAAGGTGAAGTGCTGGTGGACGTGCAGGGTTCCATGCTGATCAATACCTCGTCAGGCTTATGCAACGCTGCCCGCGTGGGGATGGGTGTGGTGATGCTGTCGGACGCGCTGGTGCAACGCGATCTGGATGAAGGCCGTCTGCTGGCGCTGTTGCCGGATTATCAGCTACCCAGACGCCCCATGAATCTGTTGTATGTGCAGGACCGTTATCGACTGCCAAAGCTGCGCAGCTTCGTCGACTTCGCGATGGAGATGTGGGGCCGTTGATCCGGCGCGCCGTATTGCCCACGCGCCGGAATCGTCAGGCATCGCCTTACGGAGATGCCTTGAAATCAGACCTTGAAACGACTTACCAGACCTTGCAGGTGCACACCAAGGCGCGCCAGTTCGATGCTTGATGAAGCCGTCTCTTCGCTGGCGGATGCGGTCTGCTCGGAAATATCCCGCACTTTCAGCACGCTGCGATTGATCTCCTCAGCCACCACGCTCTGTTGTTCGGCAGCTGCGGCGATCTGGTGATTCATGGTCTCGATGGTCGAGATCGACGACGTAATGCTGTTAATGGATCGCCCGGCGTCGCGGGTGAGTTCCACGCTGTTTTCGGTCAACGCCCGGCTGCTCTCCAGAATGGTCGCTACCTGTGCCGTTCGGCTGTGCAGACCACCGATGAGCGAGGCGATTTCCTCTGTAGAGGTCTGGGTGCGTTGCGCAAGGCTGCGCACCTCGTCGGCAACCACCGCGAAGCCTCGACCGGCTTCACCGGCGCGAGCCGCTTCAATAGCCGCATTGAGCGCCAGCAGATTGGTCTGCTCGGCAACCGCCTTGATCACGTCCAGAACGCCGCCAATCTTGTTACTTTCGCTTTTCAGCTCGTCCATGGCGGACTTGGAGTGTTCAACTTCGCTGGCCAGACTTTCGATCTGAGTGATCGCCCTGGCAACGACGCTATCGCCTTCACGCGCTTCTTTCGATGCATTGACTGCGGCATGCGAGGCCTGCTCGGCATTTCTGGCCACGTCCTGCACGGTCGTGGACATCTCATGCATCGCCGTCGCGACCTGATCGGTTTCGGTTTTCTGGCTGTTAACCCCGGCACTGGTCTGCTCGGTAACGGCAGATAACTGCTCCGCCGCGCTGGCGATCTGGGTGACGCCATCGCGCAGGCCGCCAATCAGTTCACGCAGGTTGCCTGTCATGCGTTGCATGGTGCCTTGGAGCAGACCCAGTTCGTCCTTGCGGGTGATGACGCGGCTGTCAGTGAGGTCGCCATCTGCCACACGTTCGGCCAGCTTCAGCGTTTCCATCAACGGGCCGACGATCAGTCGGGTGATGACCCAGGCCGCAAGGATACTGACCGCCAGTGCCGACACCAGCCAGAGAATCAGCAGGGATTTGGCCTGATTCATATCCTCCATTCTCAGGGTGACCTGATTTTTGGAAAGCTGGTCGGCGGAGGCGAGCAGGATCTCGATGTTTTTGGAAACACCGGCCTGAGCTTCATCGATTCTGGCCTGCGCGCTGACGAATTGACCAATCGCGCTCTGATAAGCAGTCAAGGCATCCTGAAGATGTTTAACGGTATCGGCCTGACCGCTGAATCCGCTCAACGTTTTCATGAAGTCGATGGCTGTTTTGATGGACGCTTCAGCGACCAGTTTGCTGTCAGCCTTGAGCGAAAAAGTGTACCCGCGTACATCGAAGCGCATTTTTTGAAAGACCATCAATGCCTGAGCGGATGTTTCCCGCAACTGCGCACTGCCCTCACTGGAGTTTGCGACGTTTTGCAGTTTCTGCAGGTCTTCCGCTGCCGCATCCGCGTGCCGACCGAACACTTGTCGTGTGGCTTCCCGCGCTTCGGTGGCTTGCATCAGGTTGTCATAATGAATCCGATAATCTTTCATGGCAGCCTGCGACGCATTGATCAGCGGCACATTGATTTCGGAGGTGAACACCGTGGCCGCATAGCGCACATGGTTATCGAGATTCTCGTACGCTTTGAGCCAGTTGCTGGCGCGCTCGGCATCATAGTTGATCGTGAACGACAGGCGCGCGATGCGCATGTCGCGTGTCAGGGTGCTCAGCTTGCCGATGTCGGCGGTGCGTTCGCTACGCTCGCTCAGCGAGACAATGCCCGACCAGCCTGTAAAGGCGATAAGTACAGTCAGCAAAATAACCAGTGTGAAGCCCAGAACAAGTTTGGACCGGACACTGATATTGCCCAGAAGAGTAGTCAGCATATAAAGCTCTTGATAAGTTTTTGAGTGTGATGTATTTGGCGACTCCCTGCCGGTGCAACCTGCATCAAGTTTTCGGCATCACAACTTCAAACTTTAAACTTAGAGCAAATATTCTTTTTATTTTAAACGTTGGCGACCATCTGTGAAAAATTAAATTCAAATATATTAATCAGCTCAATAGTATTTGATAACGACACCCAACAAAAACCACTCAAAAGCATATGCCCAGATAGAATTAACACGCCTTTGAATACAAAGAATGGATTGCGCATCCGCCGTGAATGCGCAATCCGTCAGTTATAAATAACCAGACAGGCTCTGTTTACGCCGCCACCTCATACAACTTCGGCGCAGCCACTTCTCCGTTTTCAAGAATGCGACGCAGCACATTCGCCTGCAACGCAGCAGCCTTCATTGCACTCTCCTTGACGTAGCCATAGCCGCGGATACGCTCAGGCAGGCGTGCCAGACTCAACGCAGTGTGACGATTGCCAGCCTGCAAGTGCTGCAGAATCAGCTCGACATCGCTGACGTAGCGCTCGATCAGCTCGCGCTCCTGACGACGCTCAAGGCTGCGGCCAAACGGATCGAGCGCGGTGCCACGCAGAAACTTGAATTTCGCCAGCACATCGAATGCCCGCAACATCCAGGGACCGAAGCTGCGTTTGCGCGGCTGCCCGGTGTGCGGGTCACGCTTGGCAAGCCATGACGGCGCCAGATGAAATTCAAGGCGGTAATCCCCTTCGAACTGCGCTTCCAGTTGCCGCGTGAAATCACCGTTGCTGTACAGGCGCGCCACCTCATATTCGTCCTTGTAAGCCAGCAGCTTGAAGTAGTTGAACGCAACGGCCTCGGTCAGCGTGGGCTGCTGACCGGGGAAGACCCTTGCTTCGGCATCCTGCACACGCTGTACGAGTTTGAGGTAGCGATCGGCATAGGCTTGGTTCTGGTACTCGGACAACGTGGCCAGATTGCTCTGGATGCGCTGTTCCAGCGTCAGTTGTGGCGGCTCGACGGGCTGCTGTTTCGGATTGACGAATGCTTCCACCGCAACCGGATCGTGGGCGGTGCGACGTCCCCACAGGAACGCCTGCTGGTTGAGACTGACTGAAACGCCGTTAAGCTCGATGGCCTTCTCGATGGCCTTCGACGTCAGCGGGATCAAGCCCAATTGATAGGCATAACCGAGCATGAACAGGTTGCTGGCGATACTGTCGCCCATCAACCGGGTCGCCAGCGAGGTGGCTTCGACGAAATGGGTCTTGTCCGCGCCCACCGCATCGATGATGGTCTGCTTCATGGCCTCGACCGGGAACACGGCATCCGGGTTGCGGGTGAACTCTGCAGTCGGCGTCTGCTGGCTGTTGACCACCGCATGGGAAATCGCGCTGTCCAGCTTGGCAATCGCATCCGGCCCGGCTGCCACCAACAGGTCGCAACCCAATAGCAGATGCGCCTCGCCAGCGGCAATCCGCACGGCAAAGAGATCCTGCTGGCGCGCTGCGATGCGGATATGGCTGACCACTGGACCAAATTTCTGCGCCAGTCCGGCCTGATCCAGCACGCTGCAGCCTTTGCCTTCCAGATTGGCGGCGTAACCGAGCATTGCGCCCACGGTGGTCACACCGGTGCCACCGACGCCAGGCAGCAAAATATTGAATGGCCGCTCCAGTGAAGGCAGCGTCGGCTCCGGCAAGGTGGCGAACGCTTCGACCTGTTTGGGCAGGACCGGCTTGCGCAATTTGCCGCCGTGAACAGTGACGAAACTCGGGCAGAAGCCTTCGACGCAGCTGAAATCCTTGTTGCAGGCGTTCTGGTCGATTTCACGCTTGCGGCCCTGCGCAGTCTCCTTCGGCAGCACAGACAGACAGCCGGATTTCACGCCACAGTCACCGCAACCCTCGCACACCGCCGGGTTGATCAACGCGCGTTTTTCCAGATCAGGCATCGTGCCGCGCTTACGGCGACGGCGCTTCTCGGTGGCGCAGGTCTGGTCGTAGATGATCACCGACACGCCTTTGAACTCGCGAAGCTCGCGCTGCACGCTGTCCAGATCGCGTCGGTGATGGAACGTGGTGATCGGCGCGAAGCCTTCCCTGTTCGGGTATTTGTCCGGTTCGTCAGACACCAGGGCGATGCGCTGCACGCCTTCGTTGAACACCTGACGGCTCAGTTGATCGACGCGCAATACGCCATCGATAGGCTGCCCGCCGGTCATGGCCACGGCATCGTTGTAGAGAATCTTGTAGGTAATGTTGACCTTGGACGCGACAGCCGCCCGAAGCGCGAGATGGCCCGAGTGGAAATAGGTGCCATCACCCAGGTTCTGAAACACGTGCGGGGTATCGGTAAACGGTGCCTGACCGATCCAGGTCACGCCCTCGCCGCCCATCTGGGTGAAGGTATCGGTCGCACGGTCCATCCAGATCGTCATGTAATGGCAGCCGATACCCGCCAGTGCACGGCTGCCTTCCGGTACTCGGGTAGAGGTGTTGTGCGGGCAGCCGGAACAGAAGTGCGGTGTGCGCTGGGTAGTGAACAGCGGCGCCTGCAGGGCTTTTTCCTTCTCGCTGAGAAACTGCAGGCGCGCGTCGATCTGCGCGCTGCTGTAGAACGGAGCAAGCCGTTTGGCGATGACCCGGGCGATCATCGCCGGAGTCAGTTCACTCAGGTTCGGCAACAGTGAGCGGCCCTGCTCGTCGAACTCGCCAACCACCACCGGGCGACGGTCTACCGGCCAGTTGTACAGCTGGCCGGTCAACTGGTCTTCGATGACGCTGCGCTTTTCTTCGACCACCAGAATCTCGTCCAGACCCTGGGCGAAGTCATGCACCGATACCGGCTCCAGCGGCCAGCTCATTCCGACTTTGAGCACGCGAATGCCGACCTGATCGCAGAGTTGCTCATCGATGCCCAGCTCTTCGAGCGCTTGGCGCACATCCAGATAGGATTTGCCTGTGGTCACGATACCCAGACGCGGCTGGGCAGAATCGATGACCACCTTGTTCAGTTCATTGGCACGAGCAAACGCCCTGGCGGCGTAGATCTTGTAAGTGTTGAGGCGCGCTTCCTGGGCCAGCGGTGGATCCGGCCAGCGAATGTGCAGGCCGCCTTCGGGCAGCTCAAAATCTTCGGGAATGCGGGTCTGCATGCGCAACGGATCGACTTCGACGACCGCAGAAGAGTCGACGTTTTCTGCGATGGTCTTCATCGCCACCCAGCAACCGCTGTAGCGCGAAAGCTCCCAGCCAATGATGCCGTAGTCGAGGATTTCCTGAACGTTGCTGGGATTGAGCACCGGAATCATCGAGGCGATGAAGGCGTGTTCGCTCTGGTGCGCAATGGTCGACGACTTGCAGCCGTGATCATCGCCCGCGAGGATCAGCACCCCGCCGTTGGCCGCAACGCCAGCCGAGTTGCCGTGCTTGAAGACGTCACCGCAACGATCGACACCCGGTCCCTTGCCGTACCAGAGTGCGAACACCCCGTCGTACTTGCCCTGAGGAAACAGATTGACCTGCTGGCTGCCCCATACGGCAGTGGCTGCGAGTTCTTCGTTGATGCCCGGCTGGAAATGAATGGCGTTCTGCTGGAGATAATCCTTCGCATCCCACAGGCTTTTGTCCAGATTGCCCAGCGGCGAGCCGCGATAGCCGGAAATGAAACCCGCCGTATTGAGCCCGCGCGCTTCGTCACGCTGCTTCTGCAGCATCGGCAGCCGGGTCAGCGCCTGTGTTCCGGTGAGGTACAGGTTGCCGGTGGCGAGCCGGTATTTATCGTCCAGACGAATATCAGCCAGGGTCATGCGATTACCTCTCTTGTTTTTATTCAGGCTTTCTTATGAGTAAGGTCCATCTCGCCGGTAAGGTCCAGCCGGCGGCCTTGTCATTAGACTGCCTGTAGAAAAGAGGCTTTTTCTTTCTAAATTGGCAGATATCTGCTGATATTGAGCATGCCCTTTTCGAAAAAAACAAAAAACAAGGTCAATTCATGCAGCTTAAATTGAGCCCTATCGATCGCAAGATTCTCCGCCTGTTGCAACATGACGCCGATCTGTCGGCGGCAGAGATTGCCGAGCGTGTCGAGCTGTCGCAGTCACCCTGCTGGCGACGCATACACAGACTTCAGGAGGAAGGCGTGATCGAGCGCACCGTTGCTTTGCTCAGCGCGCAAAAGCTGGGGCTGAGCATGACAGTGTTTGTCGAGGTCAAGCTTTCAGGCCACGGCAGGCGGTATCTGGCCGAGTTCGAAGAAGCGATCATCGGCCACCCGGAGGTGCTGGAGTGCTACACCATGGCGGGCGGCATGGACTTCATGCTTAAGGTCGTGGCACAGGACATTGCGAGCTACGAGCGCTTTCTGCGCGACCATCTGCTGCAACTGCCGCACGTGCACGAAGCACACTCCAACATCGCCATGAGCACGGTCAAGCGCACGACAGAACTGCCGCTGGACTGAGGACGAGGAAGAGACAGTGAGGAAAAGACGCAATCCATCGACGAGCGCCAATGGATTGTTTCTTTCTATGAGGATGCCAAAACATTTGACTGGCAAATGATAATGATTATTATTGCATCAGCTGGTCGCGAGACTGGCTGGATAACCTGGAAGTCTTAGGTCGGCTTGCAGATTATCTCCTCATCAGGCTAATCACGGTTTTTGACCCGGCTTTTTTGCCGGGTCTTTTTTTGGTTTTTTCGCTGCTTCAGGCTAATGAAGTCTGGGGTGTTGCACGGTGTTTCAGAATGGCGCTGATGATATCAGTGCAACGCTGCATGAGGTCAGTTTTTTACGCCGACAATGACTGAAACCTTCAGATAAATCGCAATTGCAGCGCCTTTTCACTTGAGAACGATTCTCGCATTCACTAGGCTGAATGTGTCATGGATGAAACCTATAGGTTCAAGGAAGAATTTCTATGGAAGATCAGCGAGCGATACATCATGAGTAGTCAGCTCTCGCCCTTGTTGCCCCTGCCCGCCACGGTGCCGGACCTGGCTCCGTCAGCGCGTACGATCGAAACCTGCCACACCCTCGGCAGACTGTCGCGCCGTACCCGGCAGATTTTCCTGCTCAGCCGCCTCGACGGTTTGCCCTACGCAGAGATTGCCCGCTTCCTAGATGTCGATGTCGCCAAGGTAGAGCGCGCCATGGTTCGCGTGCTCAGGCAGGCCCATGGCTGCGCCTCCGATTCCGCCCTCGATGGTCAGACCATTCAGGAACAGGCAAGCCGCTGGTACGTGCATCTGCAAAGCCCAAGCGCGACTGCCAGCGAGCGGATCGAATTTCGGCACTGGCTCGACGCGGACTCCAGCCACTTGGCGGCGTTTCAGAGCTGTGAGCGCATCTGGCGCGAACTTCAGGCCCCGGCTTCATTGCTGGGAATCGGCGGCTGGCACCGGCGCAAACGGCGCGTGTATCTCGCCTGGTGCCTGCTGACCACGTTGCTGTGCAGCCTGATGGTCACGGCCGAGGTACTTTCCTGACGCTGAATGACCGTTTCAGAGAAGTCCGTGACGAGCCGATCGGTGTAAAGTGGCTGCCTTGAACGCACAACATATGCAGGCACGCACCTTGACCCTCATCATCGACGCAGACTTCGACAGCGGCAACATTCAAGTTCTGGATGCCAGCAACCCGGCTCGCATCAAACTGGCCATCCGACCTGACACGCAAAGTGGCCATTTTCAGTGGTTCCACTTCAAGGTCGAAGGCATGGAGGTCGGCGCACCCCACACCTTCAGCCTGACCAACGCCAGCGAATCGACGTTCAACAGCGCGTGGACCGGTTATCACGCTGTCGCGTCCTATGATCACGAAGAATGGTTCCGGGTGCCGTCCGGGTTCGATGGCAAGGCACTCGATTTCAGCCTGTCGCCGAGCCAGCCGCAGGTCTGGTTCGCGTATTTCGAACCCTACAGCCGCGAGCGTCATGAAAGGCTGATCGAGCAGGCTCAGGAACAGGCCGGGATGCAGCTGCTGGAGACCGGAAAGAGCGTCGAGGGCCGCGATATTCAGTTGCTGCGCAAAGGCGACGGTGCGCAAGGCAAACGCAACATCTGGATCATCGCCCAGCAGCATCCCGGTGAGCACATGGCCGAATGGTTCATGGAGGGCGTTATCGAGCGTCTTCAGCAGGACGACGATGCGGCCATGCAGCAGCTACTGGCCAGTGCAGACCTGTATCTGGTGCCAAACGTGAACCCCGACGGCGCGTTCCACGGTCATCTGCGCACCAATGCCAAAGGCAAGGACCTGAACCGTGCTTGGCAGGACAGCACCGAGGAACTCAGCCCTGAGGTGTTTTTCGTCAAACAGCAGATGGAACACTACGGCGTCGACCTGTTCCTGGACGTGCATGGTGACGAAGAAATCCCTTACGTTTTCACTGCAGCCTGCGAAGGCAATCCGGGCTACACCGCCAAACAACAGCAATTGGAAGAGCAATTCCGTCGTCGCCTGGGTGAGATCACGGTCGATTTCCAGAGTGTGTACGGCTACCCGCGCAGCGCTCCAGGCCAGGCCAACATGAACCTGGCCTGCAACAGCATTGGCGAACGTTACAAATGCCTGGCCCTGACGCTGGAGATGCCGTTCAAGGACAACGACAACGCCCCTGATCCGATCACCGGCTGGTCAGGCAAACGCTCGGCGCAGTTGGGCAAGGACGTGCTGAGCGTGCTGACGGAAATGGTTCAGGATCTGCGCTGACGGTAATAGATGTCGTCCGGGAAACCGAATCGCCGACAAGCCGCCTATTATCGAACAACGCGTAATAGGCTGAATGGACACGCCTCTTATCAAACAACCTGTAATCCACTGAAGAAACGCGATTTTGTGGGAGCGGACTTGTCCGCGAAGAGGTGGTACAGCCGATGAAGGATCAGCGACTGAAATGCAGCATTCGCGGACAAGTCCGCCCCCACAGTCCGGTATTTGCCGCGCGACAGCGCTACGTCGAAGACGCAGTGGCGCATCCCGCGGTCCGGTGTCTGCGCGACGTCGAGGACATGATGAGGCCTCCCGAAGAGGATGGCGTTTGCCCGGCAGATTCGGGTCAGCAATCACGCGACACGTTCATCCCGCGCCGTGCCTGCGCCCGCAGCACGGTGCACCAGCAATCCGGCCAGCGCCATCAATGCCAGCACGATAACGATCCCACCATAGACGTTACTGGTCATTACCAGACCAAACGAACGCGCAGCAAAACCGGCTGCCAGCGCTGGCATGCAGAACGCCAGATAGCTAAGCACCAGAAAGGCCGACATCAGACCCGCTCGCTCATGTGCGTGCGCCGTCGGCATGAGCATGCGCAACGCGCCGAGAAAACTCGATCCAAAGCCAATTCCTGCGATCATCGCCCCACAAAAGAACAGCCAGAGCACGCCTGAGTTGACGGCCAGCAGAATCACCGCGACTCCGACGATCATGAAACTTGCCCCGACCCAGAGCCCCAGCTCTGGAGCACGCTGGCGCAGGATCATAATGGCCAGCGCACCACTCAGCGTCAGTGCCGCAACTGCAAGTCCGCCATCCAGCGGCGAAGTCGAACCTGTGGCAGCGGCCAGCAAGGACGGACTCAATGACAGAAAAAATCCTCCCAGTGCCCAGGCGGCTATGTCCACCGGAAGCACCAGCCACAGCATGCGTCTGGCCTGCACAGGCACGTGCAGCGAAGGTTTCAGGGACTGCCATGCGCCCGGTTGCGGACTGACCGTCTCGGGCACTCGCTTCAGGTAAAGCGCCTGCGCCAGAAAGGCCGCCAACAGCAGGCAGTAAGCCAGCAACAAAGGATGCGGCGCGAACTGCACCAGCAGCGCTGTACCCAATGCACCGACCGCCATACCCAACATCGGGGAAATGCTGTTGATCAGCGGTCCACGGACCTGATCACTGTCCAGCAACGCTGCGCCCAGCGCACTGGCAGCCAGCCCGGTAGCGAAACCTTGAAGCAGCCGCGCGATCACCAGCCAGGTCACATCCGTGGCGGCGATGAAGCACAGCATGGAGGCTGCCTGGATCAGCAAGGCACCGAGAATGACCGGGCGACGTCCCAGATAATCGGAGAGTGATCCGCCCATCAACAGCGCTGCGAGCAGGCTGAATGCATAGACCGCGAAAATCAGCGTGAGCATCCCGGAAGAAAAACCCCACGCTTCCTGATACAAGTGATACAGCGGCGTAGGCGTGCTGGATGCGGCAAAGAAACACAGGGTCGTGAAGGCCAGAAAGACCAGATGGCTTTGCCCCCGGCTATCGGGCTGCGGGTTCTGCAAAGATAGGGACATGGGTACACTCTCCACTGATGCAACCTTTTAAAGCCATTAATTAGCTTTTGCGGAGTGTGCTGTCTGATGCCGCTTAAAGCAAATACTTTGTGTTAAGGTCCGCCGTATGGCTATCAAAGAAGCAGTACGCACCGGAGGCCGCAGCGCCCGTGTGCAGGAATCCATTCACCGTGCCGTTCGCGATCTGTTGCTGGAACAGGACCGCTCGACGCTCAGCGTGCCTCTGATCGCGACTCGCGCAGGCGTCACACCGTCGACCATCTACCGGCGCTGGGGCGACCTGACCAATCTGCTGGCCGACGCTGCCATTGCGCGGCTGCGCCCGGATGAGCCCATCGATCACGGCGAACTGCGCCTTGATCTGTTGAGCTGGAGCGAGATGTACCTGGACGAAATGTCCTCGGCGCCAGGGCGCGAGATGATGCGTGACGTGGCGGCCAGTGCCTCGAACTGTGGCGGCAAATGCGCATCAATCGTTCGCGAGCAGTTGCAGACCATCATTGATCGCGCCGCGAGTCGAAACGAGCCGTCGCCATCGGCCGACGAATTGATCGACGCCATCGTCGCCCCCATGATCTACCGGATTCTCTATTCCGAATCCCCGCCGAGCCTCGCCACCGTGCATCAGTGGGTAGAGCGCTGCCTGCCATGAAGGGTGATATCTGCGGCGACCTGCAAAAACTGCCGTTATGATGCGCGCTTGTCCGACTGAAGACCGAACCCACACCTATGCATACCCTCGCAGACCTGCGCGCCGGCAAGCTGGCCGGCATACGGCGTCTTGACCTGTCCTGCGGACTGACCGAATTCCCGCAGGAAATTTTCGACCTGGCGGATACGCTGGAAGTCCTCAATCTCAGTGGCAATTCGCTGAGCGATCTGCCGGACGACCTGCATCGCCTGACTCGGCTGCACGTGCTGTTCGGGTCCGACAACGCCTTTACCCATCTGCCTGAGTGCATCGGGCGGTGCGAGCAACTGCGCATCGTCGGCTTCAAGGCCAATCGTATTCGGCAGGTTAGCGCGTCGGCGCTACCGCCACGTCTGCGCTGGCTGATTCTGACCGATAACTTCATCGAGTCGTTGCCGGACGAACTGGGTCGCCGACCCGATCTGCAAAAGCTGATGCTGGCCGGTAACCGGTTACAGAGCCTGCCGCCGACACTGGCCGACTGTCACAGGCTGGAGCTGATCCGTATTGCCGCAAACCGGCTGACCGAACTGCCTGACTGGCTGCTGCAACTGCCCGCCCTCGCCTGGCTGGCGTTTGCAGACAACCCGTTGTGCCCGGAGCATGAGGCGCTGCCGGTGCGGCAGATCCCATGGCGGCACTTGAGCCTGGGGCAGCGTCTGGGTGAAGGAGCATCAGGCGTCATTCAGCAGGCCGAATGGCAGGACGACGGGCAGGCGCAGACGGTAGCGGTCAAGTTGTACAAAGGCGATGTAACCAGCGATGGCTCGCCACTCAATGAAATGGCCGCCTGCATTGCCGGGGGCCGACATGCGCACCTGATCGAGGTGCTGGGGCAGATCGCGGAGCACCCCGAACAGCAACGTGGGCTGGTGATGGAGCTGATAGCGCCCGACTTCCGCAACCTCGCTGGCCCACCCAGCCTGGACTCCTGCAGTCGCGATATCTACGACGCCAATACCCGGTTCTCGCTGCCGGAACTGCTGCGTCTGGCCACAGGCATCGCATCGGTCACCGCTCACCTGCACGCGTGCGGCATCAGCCATGGCGACCTGTATGGGCACAATATTCTGGTGCAGGAAAACGGCAATTGTCTGCTGGGAGACTTCGGTGCGGCCTCTTTTCATCCGTCCGAGTCTGCGGGACAGGCGCTGCAGCGTCTGGAAACGCGGGCATTCGGCATCCTGCTGGGGGAGCTGCTGGAGCGTTGCGAGCCGTCAGCCGAAGACGCGCAGATCCGTGAAGGACTTGAGCAGCTTCACAAAAGCTGTGCCCAGCCTGACTGTAAACGCAGGCCGCTGCTTGAGGAAGTGTTGATGAAGTTGCAAGCATGGAGCGCCTGAGGCGCTCCAGACCGGAGTGGATCAGCCCGCCAGACCCACGTAGACGTTCTGCACGTCGTCGTGGTTATCGATGGCTTCCAGAAAAGCTTCGACTTCTGCCATCTGCTCATCGGTCAGGCCGTCTACTGTGCTTTTCGGACGATAGCCAAGCTGCGCAGACTGCACGGTAAAGCCGAATTCAGGCAGTTTCTTGCACACCGCGTCCATGTCTGTGGGGTCAGTCAGGAACAGGGTGGCACCCTCTTCCGCCGCCTCACAGTCCTGAGCGCCAGCTTCGATGGCCGCCTCGTCCGGATCGGCGTCCGGCGACGCAGGCACCGCTTCGATCATGCCCTGGTAGTTGAAATCCCAGGACACCGAGCCTGCCGCACCCAACTGTCCCTTGCGAAACAGCACGCGAATTTCCGACACGGTACGGTTGATGTTATCGGTCAGGCATTCGACGATCACCGGCACGCGATGCGGTGCGAAACCCTCATAGGTCAGGTGTTCGAAGTTGACGCTTTCACCCAGCAGGCCTGCACCCTTCTTGATCGCGCGTTCCAGCGTTTCACGGGGCATCGAGGCTTTCTTGGCCTGCTCCACCACCAGACGCAGCCGCGAGTTCATGTCAGGGTCGGCGCCTGCGCGGGCCGCGATCATGATTTCCTTGGACAGCTTGCCGAACGTACGTCCCTTGGCGTTGGCTGCCGCTTCTTTATGCTTGACCTTCCACTGTGCGCCCATGTCTGTTCTCTTGATCCAGTGTGCGTCCCGCCCGCTGCGACTGCGAGGCAGCCTGCAAGGGTGGCAGGACGTTGAAAATAAGGGTGGCCGGCAAAGACGTTTCCGGCGCGACGCATTTTATACGCGATCACGCCAGATGAAACCCCTGCCGGGCTGTGATTGCTTCGATGAGCGTGCCACTGCGCTCAATATCTCAGGCCTGCTCGCGCTTCGTCGTGTAGTCCTTTTCTGAAAAACTTTGAAACGATGCTTTTGCACTCACGCATTTCGTAACCTTCGCACCCTGAATTTCATGGTGGGAGCGCCCGACGATGTGCAAAGACCCGCAAATGCCAATGACCTTGGCGATTGCCGACTGCCAGATGGATCTGCATGTCATAAGCTTTACCGGGCTGGATGCCTTGAACGACGTGTACCGTTTCAATATCGACCTGGTCGGCACGCAAGCCTCGCTGGACACGGCCAGCCTGATCGGGCGCAGCGCGTTTCTAAGCTTCGGCTTTGCCGGTCAAGGCGTTCACGGCCTGATCCATCATGCAATTGAAGTGTATGTCGGCAGTCGCCTGACGCATTATCGACTGGTGCTGATGCCTGCCTTGCAAAACCTGGCCGGGCAGCCTCGACGCTGCGCTTACCACGACATGAGCGCCCCACAGTTGATCGCCCATCTGCTTGAACGCGATGGGCTGCCGACAGCCGCCTACCGCTTCGATCAGATGACAGGGCTCTATCCACGTCGCCCCTTGTGCATCCAGTACGATGAGACCGATCTGCACCTGTTGCAGCGCCTGTGCGAGGAGGAAGGCATTCACTTCCGTTTCGAACAGGCACCCGATAGCCATACGCTGGTCTTTTCCGACGATCCGGCCAGCTTCACCGAGCATCGGCTGCCCACGCGGTTCCGTCGCGACCCTCACGACCGCTCGACTGCACTTGTGCATCTGGCCGAACGCCGGTCGATCCATAGCGGCCAGCAGGATCCGTTCTGGCAGGCGACCCACTCCAGCGGCTCAAAAGCACGCACGGAACGCGAAGCGCAAGCGCTCAGGGAATCCCTTGAAGCCTCTTCGAGCCAGCGTCCGACCGATCTGGCGACGGCCCATCGACAACAACGCAGCGTGCGCCATCTGGAACGGCTGCGTTGCGAGCGTCGGGACTTTCAGGGCATCAGCGATCAGCCAGGCCTGCGCAGCGGCGAGATCATGCACGTACTCAATCATCCCGAGCCGCTGCTCAACGATCAGTGGCTGCTGATCGAAGTGCGCCATGCAGGCAGACAGCTGCAGACACTGGAAGGCGTAGACCCCAACGACATTGCGGCCATCATCAGTGCGCTGCCTGAAACAGAAAACGACCCTCTACCTGACGAAAGCGTTTCAGCCGCTGGCTACACGAATCGGTTCAAGGTGTTGCCTTGGGCGATGCCCTTTCGCCCTGCGCTCAGACACCCCAGGCCGAGAATCAACCAGCTTCAAGAGGCAACACTCATGCCTCAGGAGCTGATCGTCGATGCGCAGGACAGCCTGCCAGGCCACAGGCCGATCCGCTTTGACTGGCAGAAAGCATCCGGTCTGGAAAATGAGCCCGAACAGTGGCCGCTGGCACAGGTGATGTGTGCGGCTGCCAACCCGGTCGCCCGGCTACAGGCAGGCACCCGCGTGATCGTCGCTCACCTGAACAGCGATCCGGACCGCCCGGTGATCTGTGGCGTACCGAGAGCCCTGCCTGCAAACAGACCCCGGATAAGACTGGAAGGGATCGACGTCAAGTCGCCGGTCTACGTGCATCTGCGCTCCGGCCAGCACTTGCATATCGAATCGGACAAGGTCATCAACGTGAAAGGCGCGCAGACCGAGCTGCACCTGACGCCGGAAATGATTTCGGTGCGGGGCAATACCACGCTGGATACGTTTGCGCCCGATGCTCCACCCCGAAAGACCCTGACCATCAGCGATCTGCGCCTGACAAAGCTGCCAGGTCTGCGCGGCGCACCGCTGGCCGCGAGAATCTGGTACATCGTGCGCATGCGCAAGCCGGGGCTGCATCATCTGGCTCGTCTGGCGCCCAGGCACTTCCTGTTCGAAGGCATCACCGACGATCTGGGTTATCTGGGCCTCAGCGAAGCCGATCGCCAGCAACTGATCAGGGAATATCACAAGACGCCCCAGGAGCTGTGGCTGATCCATCCCGGCGAGTGCATGGCGCTGCATACCTATTTCCAGCAGAACTGGACGCAGCAGCAGCGCGATGCCCTGAATATCAGCAGTCCTTGAAGACAGCTGGCCGCTTTTCGATGAACGCCTGCATGCCTTCCTTCTGATCCTGACTGGCGAAGGTGGCGTGAAACACACGGCGTTCGAAACGGATGCCTTCGGCGAGGCTGACTTCGAAGGCGCGGTTGACGCTTTCCTTGACCTGCATCGCGACAGGCAAGGACTTCGCGGCGATGCTGGCGGCCGCCTGCAGCGCCTCGTCGAGAAGCCCTTCCAGCGGCAGGACCCGAGACACCATGCCGGCACGCTCGGCTTCGAGGGCGTCGATCAAGCGCCCGGTCAGGCAC
This sequence comes from Pseudomonas viridiflava, assembly GCF_001642795.1. Lineage (GTDB taxonomy): Bacteria > Pseudomonadota > Gammaproteobacteria > Pseudomonadales > Pseudomonadaceae > Aquipseudomonas > Aquipseudomonas viridiflava. Next base: position 251,530 of record NZ_LKEH01000017.1, read on the forward strand.
ATTTCCATGGCCTTGGCCTTGCCGACGGCCCGGGTCAGGCGCTGGGTGCCGCCCATCCCCGGCAGTACGCCCAGATTGATTTCCGGCTGCCCGAAGCGGGCATTGTCAGCCGCAAGGATAAAGTCGCACATCAGCGCCAGCTCACATCCGCCCCCCAATGCAAAACCGGCAACTGCGGCGATCATGGGCTTGCGTCGTGAAGCAACACGATCGCTTTCGCGAAACAGGTCATCGAGGTAAATCTGCGGGTAGGTCAGATCGACCATTTCCTTGATATCAGCGCCAGCGGCAAAGGCTTTTTCCGAGCCCGTGAGCACAATACAGCCAATGGTGCTGTCAGTTTCGAAAGCGTCCAGCGCATGATTCAGTTCATCGATCAACCGAGCGTTGAGCGCGTTCAGCGCCTTGGGACGGTTGAGCGTGACGAGCCCGACCCCGTCTCTGACCTCACTCAAGATAGTCTCGTAAACCATTGATAAATATCCTTTTTGTATTTTTTTGAAAACCAACACCAAACAAAACAATCAACATCACATAAGCCATTCAAACCGTTGATTTAAATAATTATTCTATTATTTCAAGCGCAACAGCCGTTGCCTCGCCACCGCCGATGCAGATAGCCGCGATTCCACGCTTTAGCTGTCTGCGACGCAGGGCCGCCAGCAAGGTCACGATGATGCGTGCACCCGAGGCACCAATGGGATGACCCAGCGCACAGGCTCCGCCATTGACGTTGACCTTATGGTGCGGAATTTCCAGCTGACTCATGGCGACCAGAGGCACGACGGCGAAGGCCTCGTTTATTTCGTAGATATCCACATCGTCCACCGTCCAGCCTGTCTTGCCGAGAAGCCGCTTGATCGCCCCGATAGGAGCGGTGGGAAACAGGCCTGGCTCGTCGGCGAACGCGGCGTGAGCATGAATAACGGCGAGCGGCTTCAGCCCTCGGCGCGTGGCTTCGGATTGACGCACCAGCAGCAACGCAGCGGCACCGTCGGAGATCGAACTGGCGTTGGCCGCCGTCACCGTGCCGCCTTCGCGGAACGCGGGCTTGAGTGTCGGGATCTTGTCCAGTCGCGCCTTGGGCGGCTGTTCATCATGGGCAATCAGGCGCTGTTCCTTGCCGACAGTGACCTGCACCGGAACGATCTCGGCGTCGAAATGCCCTTCTGAAATGGCCTGTTGGGCGCGGGTCAGGGAAGCGATGGCAAACGCATCCTGCGCCTCGCGACTGAAACCATTGTTCTGCGCGCAATCCTCGGCGTAGGTGCCCATCAGGCGGCCCGGCTCATAGGCGTCTTCCAGACCATCGAGAAACATGTGATCCAGCACACGACCGTGGCCCATGCGATAACCGCCACGGGCGCGGTCCAGCAGATACGGTGCGTTGGACATGCTTTCCATACCGCCTGCCACGACAACGCTTGCACTGCCCGCCATCAGCAGATCATGAGCCAGAATGGTGGCCTGCATACCCGAGCCGCACATCTTGTTGAGCGTGGTGCACAGCGTGGCCTTGCCCAGACCCGCGCCCAGCGCGGCCTGTCTGGCGGGCGCCTGACCGAGGCCTGCGGGCAGCACGCAACCGAACAGGACTTCTTCAACGTCACGGGGGTCGATACCGGCACGCTCTACGGCGGCGCCGATGGCCAGCGAGCCCAGGCGTGTGGCACTCAGGCTCTGCAGTTCGCCCTGAAAACCGCCCATGGGCGTGCGGACAGCACTAACGATGACGACAGGATCTTGAGCAGGGTTTTGATGAGGGGTTGTCCTTTCGATGGACATGGCTATCTCCAGTCTTGTTGTTATTGGATCGCTGAAATCATCAACCTGCGCGCAGCACGACGCAATGGTTGAAACAGGCAGATTAGCGGGTAACGGCGCGGACGTTGAATCTTCGGGGTCATCCGACGGGCCTTTCACTTGCCCGCGAATCTCTTGACAGCCATGCGGTCTGAAGGTGACTGACACCACGCCGAGGAACCGGACAATGTCGCTACACCCAATGCGCCTCGTGCTTTCGGGCCTTCTGATGCTGGCGCTGAGTGCATGTACCCTGCTGCCCAATCGCGATCCGCTGAACATCAGTGTGGTGGGCATCGACCCCTTGCCGGGTCAGGGACTGGAGTTGCGCATGGCGGTGAAGCTGCGCCTGCAGAACCCGAACGAGACCGCCATCGATTACAGCGGTGTGGCACTGGATCTGGATGTGAACGGGCGATTGCTGGCGTCTGGCGTCAGCAACCAGCACGGATCCATCGGTTCTTTCTCGGAAGCGGTGCTGGTGGTGCCGGTCAGTGTCTCGGCCTTTGCGGCCCTGCGTCAGGCCCTCGGCCTGAGCCAGACCCAGCGACTGGACAACCTGCCCTACACGCTACGCGGCAAGCTGGCCGGCGGCCTGTTCGGCACCATGCGTTTCAAAGACAGCGGCACACTGGACCTTCGGCAGGCGGAAGGCGATCCCTGGTGATCGAAGGCCAGGGATAACGCTGTCTGCCTGATTGTGTGACGGCTTACTTGGCCGCCGCCATCAGGCGATTGACTTCACTGCGCACCATGTTGGCGTATTCCGGCGGGCTCATGGTGTCCAGCTCGGAGCGAACCCACTCCGACCATTTACCCTTGCGCTTGGCACGTTCGCCCATCAACCGCGCGGCCTCGCCCTTGGCCTTGCCGAGATTGCTCTGCCACAGGTCGAACAGGCGGGATTTTTCATCTTCGATAGCGGCGCGTTCAGGAAGGGGCCGGTTGGCCAGATTGAAACTCATAACGTTCACCTACGACTAAAAACGGCTGCATCTTACACCCGTAATGGTGTTTCTTTGCAGAGCCCTGCGTCAGGTCATTCAAGCCGGTGCAACTTTTCGCGAGGCCCGATACTCCATTGATCACTATTGCCATCACTTGAAAAGGAAAATGCCATGGCTCGCAAGACCTCTGCCCAAACTGCTGCCGATCAGATCAAGGATCAGGCGTTCAGCGACTTGCAGGCACTGATCGAGGAATCCGACAAGCTACTCAAGGACAGCGCAGCGCTAGTAGGCGAGGACGCAGAGACCCTTCGCGCGCAATTGAGCCTGAAGCTCAAGCAGGCACTGGATTCGGTGGCGAGCGTGCGTGATCGCGCCAAGCCGGCGGTGGATGCGACCGAGACCTACATCGGTGGCCATCCATGGCAGACCGTGGCCATTTCAGCCGGCTTCGGGCTGGTCGTGGGCCTGCTGCTGGGCCGTCGTTGATCGACGCACTGCACCCGGCATAAAAAAGGGCGTGATCGCTGCACTGCGATCACGCCCTTTTGCTGTCTGGTGCCTCAGCGGGTGTACTGCACCACCGAAGGCGTGGCAAAACGGTGTGATTTGCTGACCTTGGCCTGCAGGGCGACACGTTGCTCTTCGGCTTCGGCCTCGCTGGGGTAAGGACCGAGCAACATTTGCTGCTTGCCGTCGATCGTGACGATGACGGGCACATAGCTGCGCTCGAGCAGCCAGGCACTGGTATCGCTGACCGCTTCTCTGGAATTCATCTGGATAAACCACTGCGGGCCGGTAACCGGCGCCGTCTGAACCGCGTCCTGGGACTTCTCCCGGGCAGGAGTCCTGGAACCGCCTGCATCGCATCCGGCCAGTGCCAGCACCGCCATGATCATTACCGTCTTGCGCACGTGAGTCTGCTCCTCGTCTGAAGTGGCGCGAGTCTAGCATTCCCGGCGTGCGGATCGAGAGGCTGTGTCGAGGTGACGCAGGTCGCCCGCCCTTCCCGCAAAAGCCCGGCCAGACTGAACTTTGGCGAAAGCGCCAATCATTTGCCTACCGGTCATCATGTAATGAAATATTTCTTTGGCATAAAACCCGTCTTTCACCTGTCAAACCTCTCGCGACCATGTTGACCGGTGGCTTGCTGCTATCGGTGCATTACTACAGGAGTTTCACATGTGCGATAGACATCCCCTGCATTGCTTCATTCCGCCTTACATGCTTGAGCATATGGCGCAGTCCTCACAGCCCGGCATCAGCGCACGGGCCATCGCCAACCTGACCGGCAGCTCCGCATTCCTGGCCTCGCGCCTGACAGCCCGGACCATGCCGTCGATGCATGCCATAAAATCACCGAGCGGCACCAAACACCGGGTGATCCACGATGCCAAAGGCACCGATCAGTTGCCGGGTAAAGTGGTACGTTCCGAAGGCCAGAAGGCCACCGGCGACAAGGCCACCGATGAAGCCTATGACGGTTCGGGTGATGTCTACGATTTTTATCAGCAACTGTTCGAACGCAACTCACTGGACGATGCAGGCATGGCGCTGGTCTCGACCGTGCATGTGGCCGAAGTCGATTTTCAAGGCGATTACGTGCCCCTGAGCAACGCGTACTGGAACGGCAGCCAGATGGCGTATGGCGATGGCGACGACCTGGTCTTCAAACGTTTCACGGGCAGTCTGGAAGTCATTGGCCACGAACTGACGCATGGCGTGCAGAGTTTCACGTCCAATCTGGAATACCGTGGCCAGTCGGGTGCCTTGAACGAACATTTCGCCGATGTCTTCGGCATGCTGGTTCGCCAGTGGAAAGAAGGCACCAGCGCCGAAGAATCGGACTGGGTAGTTGGCAAGGAACTGCTGGTCCCTGCCCCGACCCGCCGCGGGATTCGTGACATGGAAAAACCCGGAACCGCTTACGCCAACGACCCGGATCTGGGCGACGACCCGCAGCCCGCCACCATGGCTGACCTGTACACCGGTGCCAAGGACCGGGGCGGCGTGCATATCAACTCGGGCATTCCCAATCGCGCTTTCGTACTGGTCGCCAAGGCGCTCGGCGGAAATGCCTGGGAAGTGGCAGGCAGAATCTGGTATGAAACAATGCTGGAGCTGGCATCGGACAGCCAGTTCGCCGATTGCGCCAGAATCAGCATAAAGGTCGCCAGCGACCCCCGTTTCGGTGCAGACGCCAAAAAAGCCGTTCAGGCCGCCTGGAAGAAAGTCGGGGTCAAGGTCTGAACATTGAAGAGGTGTAGCGATGAAGGTGTGTCTGGTCCAATCGGGCGGTTTTGCCGGCGCGATAAAACGGTGTGAGGTGGACACCTCCACCCTCGACCAACCCGAGGCAGAACAGCTTGAACGGCTGGTGAGTGACAGCGGACTGAACAAGTCGGGCGAAGCCTTCAATGAAGACGGACGCGACCTGAATCAGTACGAAATCACCATCGAGGACGATAGCCGAGCCATCTGCATGACCTTCGACGAGCACAACGTCCCTCAGGCTGCGCGGCAGCTGTTGGGCTATCTCAAACAACGCGCCAGACCAGGCAAGCCTTGACGGTGGCCCGTCAGCACTGCCCTGTTCAGAAGCATGGACAGTGCTGACAACGGTGCCATTGGCTACATGGGGGCAATCCATAGATAATGGCCCGATGACATGAACCACCGCCAGCCTCCGCGGTCAATCATGCAGCCCTGCAGGGTTGTGACGGGACGCACAGAAAAAAACACTGCACAGCCAATAAAGAGGTATCTTTCCGAACCTCCGATCTTCCACCCAGAACTCTGCATCAACGGCGTCGATGAGCACTGTGCATTCCACGAGACACCCACCGGATCTGATCATCTGCGAACACTGCGATTCGCTGTATGAAGCTCAGCCACTTAAACCCGGCGATGCCGCGTTCTGCCTGCGTTGCCGCGCAGTGCTCGGCCGGGGACGGCGCATGAGCATCGAGCAATTGCTGGCCCTGACCATCGCTGCGGCGATCTTCTTCGTCTTCGCCAACATCTTTCCGGTAATCAGCATCAGCATGAAAGGCCTGACCAACGAGGTCACGCTCTGGCAGTCGGTCGAGGCGCTGGCTCAGGGGCGCATCACCATCATTGCTCTGGTTGCAGGCGTCGCAATCATCTTTGCTCCGCTGTTGCAGATCGCCTTGCTGTTCTGGGTGCTGCTGCATGCCAACAGGGGCGTCATCGCGCCGGGCTTCAAGACCTGCATGCGCGCGCTGGAACAGCTGCGCCCCTGGAGCATGCTGGAAGTCTGCATGCTGGGCATTCTGGTGGCGATCATCAAGCTGGCGGGCATGCTCGATGTGCACCCCGGCGTAGGGCTCTGGGCCATGGCGATGCTGATGGTGCTGATCCTGCTGATCGCCAACAAGGGGATTCGAGGCCTGTGGGACGAACTGGGAGTCAAGGCTGAATGAACGGCATTCCTTTCGCCCATGAACATAAACTGTGCCTGTGCCACACCTGCGGTTACGCCTGCCAGGAAGACGCCAGCCGCTGCCCGCGCTGCGATTCGCCGGTGCACCGACGCAAGCCCAACAGTATCGTTCGCACCTGGGCCTACCTGATCGCCGCGCTGATTTTCTACATCCCGGCCAATACATTGCCGGTGATGTACACCTCACTGCTGGGCAACAGCAGCCAGAACACCATCATGAGCGGCGTTATCGAGTTCTTCGAAAGCGGCTCGTGGGACATCGCCATATTGATCTTCGTGGCCAGTGTAGTCGTGCCGTGCATCAAATTCCTGGTGCTGGGCATGCTGCTGATCACCTGCCAGCGCCGCAGCCGCTGGGCCATGCGCGAACGCGCCCGTCTTTACCGGTTCATCGAACTGATCGGCTACTGGTCGATGCTCGATGTACTGGTCGTCGCCCTGGTGGCATCCCTTGTGCAGTTTCGTGAGCTGAGCACCATCGAGCCGCGGATCGGCATTCTGTTTTTTGGTTTGGTTGTGGTGATGACGATGTTCGCCGCCATGAGTTTCGATCCCCGGCTTATCTGGGACGCAGAGGTTGAAGATGTCTGACAATACCCTCCCCCCTTCTGCTTCGATGCCCCGCCCCGAGGTGAAGCGGCGCCGCGTGCGCATTTCGCTGATCTGGCTGGTGCCTATCGTCGCAGGGCTGATCGGCCTGTCCATGGCCTTTCATGACTGGATGAACATCGGCCCGAGGATCACCGTGACCTTTCTCACGGCGGAAGGTCTTGAAGCCAACAAGACTCAGGTCAAGTACAAGAACGTGGTCATCGGCATGGTGACCGACATCACCCTCAGCGATGACCGCACCCATGTGCTGGCCACCATCGAGCTCAATAACACTGCGCACCCGTTCACCCGCATCGACAGCCAATTCTGGGTCGTACGGCCGCGCATCGGTGCACATGGCGTATCGGGCGTCGACACCCTGCTGTCCGGTGCTTTCATCGGCGCGGATGCGGGCAGCGCGCAGGACACCAAGAATGAGTTCACCGGTCTGGAAACGCCGCCTCCGGTGACATTCGGCGAAAAGGGAAAACGCTTCATTCTGCATACCGACGACCTTGGGTCGCTGGACATTGGCTCGCCGATCTATTTCCGCCGGATCCAGGTGGGTCAAGTGGTCGGCTATGAACTGTCCAAGGATGGCCGTGGCGTCGATATCCAGATTTTCATCAGCTCGCCCAACGATCAGTACATCACCACCGATACCCGTTTCTGGAACGCCAGCGGCGTGGACGTCACCGTGGGCGCATCGGGCCTCAAGATCAATACCCAGTCGCTGACCTCGATCATCTCCGGGGGCGTGGCATTTCGTGAACCCAACTGGAGCCCGGACTCCAAGCCGGCTGACGAAAACGCCGAATTCAAGATATTCGACGATCAGGCCACCGCGCTGGCCCCGCCAGATGGTGAGCCCCGCTATATCCGCATGCGCTTCAATCAGTCGCTGCGCGGCCTGACCGTAAACTCCCCGGTCGACTTCCTCGGCGTCAATATCGGTAAAGTGGTCTCGGTGGATCTGGATTACGACCCGGCCACAAAGACGTTCCCGGGCATCGTCGGCGCAGTGATCTACCCCAAGCGCCTCGGTGCCGCAGAATCCAAGCTCAAGGAGCTGGGTGGCAAGGGTGACGAAGAAGAACAGTCGGCCCGAGTGCTGGGCGCATTCGTCGCCAACGGTCTGCGGGCACAGGTTCGCAACGGCAACCTGCTGACCGGCCAGCTGTACATCGCCATGGAGTTCGACCCGAAGGCACCGAAGGTGACGTTCAACCCCAAAGCCCGACCGCTGGAGATTCCGACCGTGCCGGGCAGCTTCGACAAACTACAGGAACAATTGCAGGCCTTCGTCGAGAAACTCAGCAACCTGCCGATCGATCAGTTGGCCGCCAATCTCAATGGCAGCCTGAGCGAGCTTCAGAAGACCCTCAAACAGGTCAACAGCAGCATCCTGCCGCAAATGCGTGGCACCTTGCAGCAGGCGGAAAAAACCCTCGGGACCGCCAACGATTCGCTGGCCGAAGACTCGCCTGCGCGTCAGCAACTGGGCCAGGCCATGGACGAGGTGCAGCGCACTGCGCGCTCGGTTCGCGTGCTGACCGACTTCCTCAGCCGCCACCCTGAATCGCTGATCCGCGGTCGTACCGGCGATGCTGCCCCGCGTTCATTCAATGCACCCTCTTCATCCCGAGCCATTGCGGAGCCGAACCAATGACCCTGCGCCTTAAACTGGCAGTCCTGACCGCTGCGCTGGGCATCAGTGCCTGCACCTCGACCCAGACTCATTACTACACGCTCATCGCTCCGATGGCGTCGAACACCGCTGCGGCCAGTCAGGCCGCGCCGTTCCAGTTCGAAATGCTGCCGGTGATCATGCCGGTACAGGTCGACCAGCCGCCACTGGTGGTACGTCAGGGTGATGGCAGTCTGGCGATACTCGATACCGAGCGCTGGGGCTCGCCGCTGGGCGACGAATTTCATGACGCGCTGACGCCTCAGCTTGAGCGCCGCTTCGGCAGTCGCGACATGGCAGGGCTTCCCAAGAACACCGAGCAGCCCCTCTTGTCCATCCGCACGGACGTGCGGCGCTTCGAATCGGTACCCGGCAATTACGCACTGATCGATGTGGTCTGGACCCTCACCCAGCGTAGCGCAGGCGCGACAGCGGGCAGCAAGCGCACCAATCTGACCTGCAGCAGTGTGATCCGTGAGCAAGCGGGAACAGGCATGGAAAGCCTGATCATTGCGCACCAGAAAGCCGTTGGCCGTCTGGCGGAGAAGATTGCCGGCACCGCTGAGCGCTGGGCCCAGCAACCCACTGCACGCTGCCTCTGACTGCACAGACAATCGAGGCCTTGAACGGCCTCGATCGTTTCGTTCGACTCCTCGCCTGAAGCCCGCTTGAATCGTTCAAATCAGTACAAAACGATACCAATTAGTTCAACCCCTCTATTACAATGTGCCAGCATTTGCAGGCGTTTGCCTGAAGTTGCGCACATGCTCCAATGCGTAATGGAACCGGAACGAGCTCCGGTCGTTGTCATACACGCTGGTCGGCAAACCTTAATTATTGCGGTACTGCCGAGACAATGTCGGTGGACGGTGTCTTGAGGACAGATATATGACAGGAATTGGTCCACGACTTAAACGGGAACGGCTGCGGTTGAAGCTCTCCCAGAGTGCACTCGGTGCCATTGGGGGCGTCGAAACCAACGCCCAGGGCAACTACGAAAATGGTATACGCTCTCCAAGAGCCGACTACCTGTCACGCATCTCGGATGCTGGCATTGGTGTCACTTACGTTGTTACCGGGTTCAGCCTTGAACGTTCTACCCCGCAGATAGAAACCCACGGAAACACCCACTCGGAACGGCTGAATCGCGTACTTGGTCGTCTGCACGGCAGCCTGCACGAAGTGACCCAGAACCTTTATCACGTCACCCGACTGGTCGAAGCCCGCTCCGATGACGAGAATCTGGACAGATCACATCTGGAAACCATCAAGGGCGATGCCGAAGCGATCACCCTTGCCGCTGTACGCCTCATCTACATGACCTCCAGAATAAAGTAACGTCGTAGAATCCGGTTACAAAGCCGCCCCACAAGAAACGACCATTCACCTCTTCGCTTACAGGCATAGCCGACACCACCGCTATGCTTGATCACTCAGGCAAGTGCACCTCGGGCACTGACTGGGCGTCCTTGAGCCGCCCGGTCGATCTCCTCACATGCCATACCGTTGCCGATCTTCGCAGTCAGGGTGCCTGCCTCTCCAATCTGTCAGGAAAGGACACCTATCATGCACACCCCAACCGATCTGCAAGTCATCAAGGCCAGGCAGAGAGAAGCCTGGAGCTGCGGCGACTACACCGTCATCGGCACCACGCTATCCATCACCGGCGAGCTGTTGGCTGAATCCTGCGATTTGAACCACGACGAATACGTGCTCGACGTCGCTGCCGGAAACGGCAACGCGACACTTGCAGCCGCCCGGCGAGGCTGCATCGTGACATCGACCGATTACGTCGGCGCACTCCTGGAGCGAGGCCGGGAGCGGGCACGCGCCGAGCATTTCGATGTGGCTTTCCAGGAAGCCGATGCAGAAGCGCTGCCGTTCGAGGACGCAACATTCGACGCCGTGCTATCGACCTTCGGCGTGATGTTCACGCCGGATCAGGAACAGGCTGCGACAGAACTGGCACGGGTCTGTCGGCCAAACGGTCGCATCGGATTGACCTGCTGGACGCCAGAAGGCTTCGTCGGTCAGATGTTTTCAACGTTGGCCCGCCATGTCCCGCCTCCCGAGGGTGCGGCAAAGCCGTCGAACTGGGGCGTAAAGGGCCATATTCACCAGATGTTCGCACGCGAGGCTGCTGAAATCCGCAGCAACCTCAGACTGTTCAACTTTCGTTACCGGTCAGCAGAACATTTCGTAGAGATATTCAGCCGCTGGTACGGCCCGGTGCACAAGGCATTCAAGGCGCTTTCAAAGGTTGAGGCAGATAATCTGAAGACTGATCTGACCGAACTGCTCACCCGGATGAACCGCTCTTGCGGAAAGTCGCTGGTCGTTCCAGCGGAGTATCTGGAGATCGTGATCACTCGCAATTGACGCGCCAGGGATGCCTGCGCCACTTGTCCTGAAAGAAATCGATGAAGGTTCTGATTCGGGGACTCAGGTGTTTCCGGTCCGAATACAACAGGTATACCGGCTCGACGACCTTAGGACTGAAAGCATCCAGCACTGTCACGAGCGTACCGGCCTTCAGGTCCTGGCTGACATGGAAGTCAGCCAGCCTGACGATGCCAGCGCCCGAGAGCGCCATGTCACGCAGCAGGTCGCCCTGGGTGAAGGATGCACGTGCGGTGACCGGGACCGAAACGCCTTCGCCGTCCTGTAGAAACGACCAGGTGTTCCAGGGGCTGACAAAGCTGAAATTGAAGCAGCGGTGGTTCAGCAGATCGGTCGGGACCGTCGGAACACCTTGTCTGGCCAGATAATCCGGCGAGGCGCAGATCAACCACTGGCACTCCCCGATACGTCTGGCAATGCGTGAGGAGCTAGGCAGAACGCCGCTGTGAATCACGATGTCCAGGCCGTGCTCGAAGTGATCGACGAATTGCGCACCCAGTTGAATCTCGACGTCCAGCGCGGGATAGCAATCCAGAAACTCCGGAAGCCATGGCACGATCTGGTGCCTCGCGAACGAGGTCATGGTATGGATACGCAACGTGCCACTGACCCGGGACGGCAATGCCTCGGCCAGCGAGTCGGCCTCGTTCATGGCGTCAACCACCGCTCTGGCACTGAGCAGATAAGCGGCACCTTCTTCAGTCAGGGTGAGCGTTCGAGAACCTCGCTGGAAAAGCCTGACCTGAAGCCGGTTTTCCAGGCGCGAGATGAGCTTGCTGACAGCAGACGGTGTCATCTGGTGCTGGCGGGCGGCGGCCGAAAAACTGCCAGATTCGGTGGACCAGATGAACGCCAGCATCTGGGAATAATGATCCATGCACGCTCCTGCCGATTGAAAGACTGTCTGAGTGGTTCCAAAAGACAAAACGCGCCGAAGCGCGTTCAGCCACTGTATCCACGTCTAGCGGATGAACTGCTCGATGTAATCCGCCGGCAAGCCCAGCGAAGCATAGTGGGCCCGAGCCGCCTCAAGTTTGGTGAACACGTCCTCATAGCCTACGGCGACGCCCTGAGGGTCGACATAGGTGTAACCGCCCTGAACGTGAAACCAGGTGATCATCTCTTCGACGTCTTCGGGAACGAACAGGGTGTGGGTTTCGCCGGGCGGTTCATAGGCGAAGGAGCCTTCTTCAGCGACCCAGTCGTGCTCCAGATAATACCAGCGACCCTTGAGAACGATTGCATGCACGCCCCCGCTGTGACGATGGCGCGACAACACGCCTGCCTGCCGCACGCGCAACAGGTTGATGTAATAACCACCGGCAGTATTGAGCAACAGCGGCTTGAACGATACGGTCCGGGTCACCGGCACCCAGAGTTCGTCATCCTCCAGCCACTGGGTCATCACACCTGGGTGGACCATGTCCGGCGTCATGAACGGAACTTGAGGCAGTTGATAGGGAACGGCGAGTTCATCAGGCTTGATCGGGGTATTCACGGTGCATCCTCTCTGTTGATATTCCGCAGATCACGATCAGCGTCAAACGCTGTGACCTCGGCTGACAAAAAGGTTAGAGCAGCACCTGTGCACTGAAAACAGCTGGCGGGGCACAGCTGCTATGACGTCAGTTCACAGCTGGGCGGCCTGTTTCACACCGCACTCTCACTTACGGACATCGCCTCGAATAGCTCAGGCAACCGTATGAGATTTTCAATTGCCGGGCATTGCCGGTAATGTGCCCATACCGAAACATACCGAAAGCACCTAGAAATGCCGACCAGCACCCGCTTTGCAGTCTCTGTCCATACCCTCTCCGTGCTTGCCGTTCGCGGCGGGCGTCCTGTGCGGTCGGAGGATCTGGCGTACAGCGTCAACACCAGCGCGGTGGTTGTGCGAGGGATTCTGTCGCGCCTGACTGCAGCCGGACTGACCACTTCGCAGCTCGGCGCAGGAGGCGGCGCACTGCTTGCGAAGCCTGCCGAAAGCATCAGATTGCTCGATGTGTACAGAGCCGTGGAGGACTCGGAAATATTTTCCCTGCACCGCACGCCACCGTGTGAAAACTGCGCCGTCGGCGGCAACATTCTTGAGGCCCTGCGGCCCGCATTGACACGCGCACGTGAAGCGCTGGAGTCCGAGCTGGCCGCCGTCAGCATTGCGGACATTGCCAGTGAAGTCGCAAGACTGGGCAAGTTCGAGATACCGTTCGAACTGTAAAAACAGTCGCCCGCCCGCTCCTTCTAAAAATTGAAGACAAACCCCAAAGCGCAGATAACTCAAAAATAAGTGTTGATGTGTCGGTTACACATATATACGATGAGGTCTCACTTGATCGAGCCAACGTTCGATCATCAGGGCGTCCGGATTCAACCTGAGCCCCTTCTCGAAAAGACAGGAATTAGCATGACGACGATAGGCATTCTCGGTTCTGGCGCCCTAGGCTCCAACGTGGCACGCGCGCTGGCCAATGCAGGCGTTTCGGCAATGATCGCGAACAGCCGCGGTCCGCAGTCGTTACAGGCGCTCATAGACGAAACCGGCCCGCTGATCAAAGCCGTCACGGCTGAAGAAGCGGCCAGTGCCGATGTCGTGCTGATCGCCCTGCGCTGGAGCGCCCTGCCCCAGGTATTGGGCACACTGCCTGCCTGGAACAATCGCATCGTGATTGACGCCACCAACGCGGTCGAATTCCTCGATCCGCAATCTCCGGATGCAACCGACCCAAGCAACCCGCTTGCCGCCTACGGCATCAAGGCCATTGACCTTGGCGACAAGCATTCGAGTGAAATCGTCCGTGATCTGGTACCTGGCGCACGGCTTGTCAAAGCCTTGAATCACCTCGACGTGCAGGTGCTGACGCAGCCGGAAGTGGCGGGCGGACAACGTGTGCAGTTCTATTCTGGCGACGATGCCGACGCCAAGGGCGTCGTACGCGGGATTCTCGAAAGCGCGGGTTACTTCCCGGTTGACCTGGGAGCGCTGGATGTCGGCGGAAGGCTGGCCACCCTGCCCTTCGGCTCGCTGGCCGCCATCAACTTCGTCAGAATTCCTTGAGACCCGTCTGTTTATCCGTTCATTGACTGCGCAGGAAACTCGTTCATTCGCAGCTTCTCCATGACCAGCTCTATGAACGCAGAAACCGCCAGTGGCAAATGCTGGCGGCTCGGGTATAAAACGTGGAGACCATGGCTGGTGCGTTGATACCGGGGCAGTATCGGCACCAGTCGACCGGCTTTTAGATCGGACGAGATCAGCGCCGTTGGCAGCAGTGCAATCCCCAGCCCCGCCAGCGTCGCCCGGCGCAATGCCTGAGCCGTGTTGGCATTGAACCGACTGGCGAGCTGCACGGCATGCTCGGTGCCTTGCGGCCCGACCAGCCGCCAGGTCGTCAGCCCGCTGGGATGGCCAGCACTGACACAGTAATGATCAACGAGATCTTCCAGCCTGTCAGGCATGCCATGTGCCTGAACGTAACCGGGAGTGGCAACCATCCCTTCCGTACCTGCCGGGATCAGTTGACGGCCGACGTAACCCGAGTCCAGCAATGGCCCGCCCCTGAACGCAATGTCCAGACGCTCGGCGATCAGATCGGAGCGTGCATCGGCGAGGACGAATTCCAGCTGCACTTTCGGGTATCGGGCAAGAAAATCGGCAACCCACTGCATCGAAAAAAAGTCGAAGAAATCAGCCATCGCGGCAACCCGCACCTTGCCGCTGGGGATTTCGCCGCTTGAAACGATTCGGTCTCCCGCATCGATCAGACCATCCACTGCCTCTTTGCAGCGCTCGAAAAAATCCTGCCCCGTCTGTGTCACGACCAGCTTGCGGGTAGATCGCTGCAACAGTCGCGCGCCCAGCTGTTCTTCGAGTTGCTGGACGCGGCGGCTCACCGTATTGGACGGCACGCCAAGCTGCCTCGCGGCCTGCGCGAAGCTTCCGTTGCGTACCACTTGGACGAACAGTGCGACGTCATTGAGGTCAAGCATCTGCCGATCTATTCCTTTTAAATATGGACGGGTTCATCCCGACTATACCAACTAATCAACCAATCAATAGGCGCATATGCTTGGCTCAAGGCGATAAAGCCTCCTTCATGAGGATTCAACCATGCCACGTCATTCCGCAGCTTCCGTTGCCGTGAACACGCTTCCACGTCAGGTCATTCATCGCACCACTGGCACCCGCCAGGGGCCGATCACCCGCCTGATGAGCCCTGGCGATCTGGGTCAGCACCTCAAGCCGTTCGTCTTTCTCGATCATTTCGGTTTCAATCCCGAACCTGGCCAGAAAGGCTTTGGCATGCACCCACACTCCGGCATCGCCACCTTCACCTACATGATCGAAGGCGAAGTGGCCTATGAAGACACCACCGGAAAATCAGGCGTGCTACCCGAAGGCGGCGTGGAATGGATGAGCGCAGGCAATGGCGTATGGCATAACGCCAAACCCGTCAACAGCTCGCCAATGAAAGGGTTTCAGCTGTGGGTTGCGCTGCCGGCTGCTCAGGAAAACGGGCCGGCCCTGAGCGTTTACCTGGACGCGTCAAAAATCCCCCAGCAAGGCCCTGCGCGCGTGCTGCTGGGTGAGTACGGTGCTGCCAAAAGCCCCGTTCCGGCACCCGAAGGCATGAACTACCTGGCGGTCACCCTCAAGGACGGCGAGCACTGGCGCTACACGCCCCCTGCTGGCCACACCGTAGGCTGGCTGGCCATCAACACCGGACAACTGGACGCCAACGGTCTGATTCAGACGGGTGAACTTGCCGTATTCGAGGAGTCGGACCGAGCGATTGATCTGGTTGCTCATGGCGATACGTCGTTCGTGCTCGGTTCAGCCATCAAGCATCCACACGATCTGGTGATGGGCTACTACTCGGTGCACACCAGCAAGGCGGCGCTTGATCAGGGTGAGAAAGAGATCAAACGCATTGGCGCATTGCTGCGCCAGGAAGGTCGATTGGGTTAAAGCGCCTCGCCATCACGTTAGTCAGGCAATCCTGTCCAGCTCGGCCAACAGCTCAGGGGGAATCACCAGGCTACTCGCACTGAGGTTTTCCTTGAGATGCGCCACCGAGGACGTTCCGGGAATCAGCAGAATATTGTCTGCACGTTGCATCAGCCAGGCCAGCGCCACGCACAGCGATGAAGCGCCCATTGCAGTCGCTACGCGTGACAGCGTTTGCGACTGCAACGGCGTGAAACCTCCCAGCGGAAAGAACGGCACATAGGCGATGCGCTGCCTGCCCAGCTCCGCAATCAGTGGCTCGTCGACTCGATGGGACAGGTTGTAGTGATTCTGCACACAGACAATATCCGCGATGCCTTGAGCCTCCCGCACCTGCGTGGCTGTCACGTTGCTCAGCCCCAGATGACGGATCAGCCCCTGACGCTGCAGTTCTGCAAGTGCGGTAAACGATGCTTCTATGGAACCTTTAGAAGGCGCCTGATGAGCACCCCATGCTCGAAAGTTGACCACATCCAGAACCTCCAGCCCGAGATTGCGCAGGTTGTCATGAACGGCGCGGACCAGTTCGTCAGGGCCTTGTGCCGGATTCCAGGACGCATCGGCCCCGCGCACAGCGCCGACCTTGGTGACGATGACGAGGTCCTCTGCATACGGGTGCAGCGCCTCACGGATCAACTGGTTGGTGACGTGTGGGCCGTAAAAATCGGCTGTGTCGATGTGGTTGACACCGGCCGCAACGGCTTCGCGAAGGACTGCGACCGCTGCCTCCGGATCCCTTGCAGGACCAAACACGTGCGGCCCCGCCAACTGCATCGCGCCGTAACCCATTCGGTTGACCCGTAGGTCGCCCAGCAGAAAGGTGCCTGTATTGTTCGAAATGCTCATCTGATGCGTCTCGCTTGAAGGTGTGAATCGCACTATAAGCGCCGAGCACTGCTACGATAATCGGGTGCAATCTGCACGGGTTGTACGGTATGGAGAACAATGAAAACCGACATTCAGGATTTGCTCGCCTTTGTGGCGGTCGTCAACGCCAAGGGCTTTCGTGAAGCGGCGCGCTTGAGCGGACAATCCGCCTCCAGCCTCAGCGATGCCATTCGCCGCATGGAAACCCGGCTGGGCGTTCGACTGCTCAACCGTACCACCCGCAGTGTTTTGCCCACCGAAGCGGGCGCAAAACTGATGGAGCGCATCGTTCCTGCACTGGGCGAAGTCGAATCGGCTTTGGACGTGGTCAACGATTTTCGCGACCGTCCCTCGGGTTCGCTGAAACTGAACGTGCCGCTCAGCGTCGCCCGACTGGTGCTGCCGTCGATCATCACGCCCTTTCTGCAGACTTACCCCGACATCCGCCTCGAGGTCATCGTCGAAGAAAGCTTCGTCGACATACTCGCAGCCGGGTGTGATGCGGGCATTCGCTATGACGACCGGCTGGAGCAGGACATGATCGCCGTGCCCATCGGACCGCGCACCCAGCGCTTCGCCACCGCGGCTTCGCCCAAATACCTCGACGCGAGGGGACGCCCCGAACACCCCAGGGACCTGCTCGACCACGCCTGCCTGCGAGGCAAGTTCCCCAGCGGCTCGATCCCGATCTGGGAGTACGAAAACCAGCACGAAACCATCCGCGTCGATCCGACCGGTCCGATGATTTTCGGCATCGGCGGCGGTGTGGAAATGGCCGTGCAGTCCGCCATTGACGGGCTGGGCGTCATCAGCCTGTTCGATGAGTGGCTCAAGCCGTACTTCGCCACGGGTGAACTCGAGCCCGTACTTGAGTCATGGTGGCCGAGCTTTCCCGGACCGTATCTTTACTACCCCGGCCGTCGATACCTGCCTTCGCCCTTGCGAGCTTTTGTGGATTTCATCTCTTCGAACCAAGCCCGGCAGAATCCTCAGACTTGACGAGGGGTGACTCAAGAGATACCGGTATTTAGTGAGCAAACACTATTTGTGGGAGGGGGCTTGCCCGCGATGAACGATGACACGACTTTCCTGATACACCGCGTCGACTGCCTCGTCGGCAAGCCGCCTCTTATCAAACAATCTGTAATGTACTGAATGCACGCACACCTGCTGCTGACCGAAGAGCGTGGGAGCTCTCGGAGGTTACGACGGCAGCGATGGGCTGCGCAGCGGCCCCAGGTTACCTCTGACACACCGCGTGTGGAGGTCTTGCTGCCGGTTCCCGGCAGATCGCCGGCAAGCCGCCTCCCACAGTCCTGTGTCTGCTGCGCGACAGCGCAGAGTTGGAGACCTGGTGGGCCTCCCACGATGTTTACCGGGCGACAGCGTTGCATTCCGAAAAAAAGCGAGTTTTCAGATTTTGCTGAATCGATTTTCCTTTCTTACGGAACTCACACCGCCGACACCGCCCTAAGCCTCACATCTGTACTGGCACGACGCTGGTCCCACGTGAAGGACTTTATATTCATGTCTTCAAGCATCACCTCGACAGCGGCAGGCCAGCCGGGTCGAAAGCAGGCTTCACCCGGCCGATTGATCTTCATTTCAGTACTCGTTGCAACCATGGGCGCACTCGCATTCGGCTATGACACTGGCATCATCGCCGGTGCATTGCCGTTCATGACGTTGCCCATGGACCAGGGCGGACTGGGGCTCAACGCCTATAGCGAAGGTCTGGTCACCGCCTCACTCATCGTTGGTGCCGCTTTCGGCTCGCTCGCCAGCGGTTATATCTCGGACCGTTATGGACGTCGCGTGACACTGCGTCTGTTGTCGATCCTGTTCATTTTCGGTGCCTTGGGCACGGCAATGGCCCCGTCGATTCCGGTCATGATCGCCGCACGCTTTGTGCTCGGCATCGCGGTGGGCGGCGGCTCGGCGACTGTACCGGTGTTCATCGCCGAAATCGCTGGCCCGTCACGTCGCGCCCGGCTGGTCAGCCGTAACGAACTGATGATCGTCAGCGGTCAGTTGCTGGCCTACGTACTGAGCGCCTTCATGGCAGCAGTGCTGCATACGCCGGGCATCTGGCGCTACATGCTGGCCATCGCGATGATTCCGGGCGTGCTGTTGCTGGTCGGCACCTTCTTCGTACCGCCCTCGCCACGCTGGCTGGCGTCCAAGGGACGCTTTGACGACGCACAGGATGTGCTGGAGCAGTTGCGCGACACCAAGGAAGACGCCCAGCGCGAAGTCGATGAGATGAAGGCTCAGGACAAACAGGCTCGCAACCGTCCCGCAGTGAAGGACCTGTTGCGTCAGAGCTGGGTCATCAAACTGCTGCTGATCGGCGTTGGCCTGGGCTTCACGGCCCAGTTCACCGGCGTTAACGCGTTCATGTACTACACGCCGATCATTCTCAAGACCACAGGCATGGGCACCAACGCTGCACTGACTGCCACCATCGGCAATGGCGTGGTTTCGGTGATTGCAACGCTACTGGGCATCTGGGCGATTGGCCGTTACGGTCGTCGGCATTTGCTGATGACCGGCCTGGTCATCGTGATCCTGATGCAGGCCGCGCTCGGCTGTGTGTTGCAGTTCATGCCGCAGAACCTGACCCAG
The DNA here is from genome assembly GCF_001642795.1 of Pseudomonas viridiflava. Classification (GTDB taxonomy): domain Bacteria; phylum Pseudomonadota; class Gammaproteobacteria; order Pseudomonadales; family Pseudomonadaceae; genus Aquipseudomonas; species Aquipseudomonas viridiflava. The sequence goes on from NZ_LKEH01000017.1 coordinate 270,918, forward strand.
AGCTATGCCGCCCTCGCCTGCATTCTGGTGTTTCTGCTGTTCATGCAGATGTGCATCTCGCCGGTCTACTGGCTGCTCATGTCGGAACTGTTCCCGATGCAGGTCAGAGGTCTGCTGACAGGCGTTGCCGTGTCGATGCAATGGCTGTTCAACGCGTCGGTGGCGTTCGCCTTCCCCATCGCGGTCGATGTCATCGGCAACCCGACCTTCTTCGTGTTTGCAGCAATCAACATCGGCTCGCTGATCTTCGTCTTCCTCTGCCTGCCCGAAACCAAGGGCAAGTCGCTTGAGCAGATCGAAAAGCATTTGAAAAAAGAGCTGTAAACCTCGCAGTCATCCCACCGAACGTCCGGGCCTCAGCGCCCGGACGCTTTCTGCGCCGCAGAGCATCAGCGGGCCAACCGCTTTTCTCTGGAAGGTCTGTAACCGAAAAACGAGCTGTAGCACTTGCTGAAATGGCTGGGTGAAACGAAGCCACACGCCACCAGCACCTCTACTTGCGACATGTCCGTGTGTTGCAGCAAGCGACGCGCTTCAGTAATGCGCAACTCCAGGTAATAGCGTTGCGGGGTCGTACCCAGCTGTTCCTTGAACAGCCGTTCGATCTGACGTCGCGAGCGACCGGCATAGACCGCCAGTTGCTCAAGCTCCAGAGGTTCTTCCAGATTGGCATCCATGAGCTTGATGACTTCGCGCAAAGGCGCACTCACCGAGCTGTGCGGTGAAGCCTTGACGCGTCGGTAGCGGGACTCCTCGAAAGAAAGAATATCCTCGATGCCTTCGACCAGTGCCTTGCCGTGAAGTGAGCCGATCCATTCCAGTGCCATATGAAACGCGCCTGCGGGACTGGAGGCCGTCAGGCGATCGCGGTCTATGACGAACGCTTCGCTGGTAACCTGAGCGTCCCTGCATATCTCGGCAAGCGCCGGGCGATGCTCGGGATGAAGCGCACAACGATGGCCATCGAGCAACCCGGCACTGCCCAGAAACCATGCCCCGTTCCACAACCCTGCCAGCACCACGCTCTGTTCGGCGGCCGCCTGCAGCAAGTCATTCAGGCCAGTGTCAGCCTTCAGCGCTGTTCGATAGCCACCGCAGACCACCAGCAGGTCGAGATTGTGAAGAGATTCGTGATCCAGACGCCTGTCGGGGCGAATGACCAAGCCCAGATCGCTCATGACCTCGCCAGCCTCAAGGCCGAACGTCAGGGTACAGAACAGCTCGGCTCGCAACAGATTGGCCGTCACCAGCGTATCAAGCACCTGCGTGAAGGCCGGCAGAGAGAAATGCTCAAGCAATAAAAAGCCCGCGCGCGTCTGTAGCGGCTGCTCGCCCTGTGCGTCGCTCAGGTAGCGGAGGTTCTTGCCCTTCATTCCCCCGCTGAATTGACGGCGTTCGACCACTGTTTTTCTCTCGCTGGGTTATCCCGCCCGGACCATCATCGTTGAACGCTTTACAGGCTTAAAGCCCAAGCTCCGACAACCCCGGATGATCATCCGGACGACGCCCCAGCGGCCAGTGGAACTTGCGCTCCGATTCCTGAATTGGCAGGTCGTTGATGCAGGCGAAACGGTTGGCCATCAAACCATCATCGTTGAATTCCCAGTTTTCATTGCCGTAGGAGCGAAACCAGTTGCCCGAATCGTCATGCCATTCGTAGGCGTAGCGAACGGCGATGCGGTTGCCGCCGAACGCCCAAAGCTCCTTGATCAAGCGGTAGTCCAGTTCCTTCTTCCATTTACGCTCCAGAAACTGCTGCGCCTGCTCGCGGTTGGTGATGAATTCGGCACGATTGCGCCAGTGGGTATCTGGCGTATAGGCCAGCGCGACTTTCTCGGGGTTGCGGCTGTTCCAGCCGTCTTCGGCCAGACGAACCTTTTCAATGGCCGATTCGCGGGTAAACGGTGGCAAGGGTGGACGGGTTGCGGCGTTGGATGACATGCAGAAGTCTCCGGGCAGATTGACTGTTGAGGTAACCAGACCTTGTCACAGGCCGCAAGCCCCAAACCAGACACTCGGAAGTATCTTGCTGTGGTCTCGCCACTACAGGCATCATACGGCCACATTTTGCCCTTCCCGCGATGCTTTCCCATGACCCACCGTCCTGCGCCCTTCCCCGCCAACGAGGCAGACAGAATTCTGTCGCTGGAGCATCTCGGTATTCTGGACAGCGAGCCTGAACAGGGCTTCGACGATGTGGTACTGCTGGCCACTACGCTGTGCGATGTGCCGATAGCGCTGGTATCGCTGGTGGACCGTGAGCGGCAATGGTTCAAGGCCTGCATCGGCCTGGATGTACGCGAAACGCACCGCGATCTCGCATTCTGCGCCCATGCGATTCTGGCACCAACCGACGTGCTGGTCGTGGAAGACGCTACACAGGACCCACGTTTTGAGCACAGTGCGCTGGTTCTGGGACCGCCCCACATCCGCTTTTACGCCGGAGCTCCCATCTGCAGCGATGCGGGTCTGCCGATGGGCACCGTCTGCGTGATCGACACCAAACCCCGCACCCTCAGCGATGCCCAGCGTCTGGCGCTCCAGGCGCTGGCACGCCAGACCGCCGCCTTGTTGCAATTGCGCATGTTGAGCGGACAGCATGAACAGCGGGCCACTGCGCTGACGCACGAACTCGAAAAAGCTCAGGACCATAATCGGACCACAGAGCGGAACCTGCGCCACTCGCAACGGGTTTCATCGCTGGGCATGCTGACGGCAAGCATCGCCCATGACTTCAATAATCTTCTCCAGGCGCTGAGCGCCAGCCTGCAATTGGTGCGCATGCGGGCGCGGCGTCCGACCGACGTGGAAAGCCTGAGTGATACCGGCCTGCAGGCGGTTGAGCATGGCCGCCAACTGGTCGCTCGGCTGCTGTCCAGCGTGCGTCAGGACGGGCCGGAATTGATCTGCATCGACGTCAGCGAGCGGCTTGATGCCGCGCGTGATCTGCTGCTGCGCTCGGTCGGTGAAGAGATGGAACTGTCCTTCGATCTTCAGGCCACGGGCTGGGGCGTACTGTGCGTTGAAGCCCAGTTGCACGCGGCCATCCTGAACCTGCTGGCCAACGCCCGGGACGCCATGTGCGGTCTTGGCAAGGCGTGCATTGCGACCCGCATGGAGGCTGTCGAGGATGACCTTCGACTGCCCGAAGGCGACTATCTGGTGATCAGCGTGACCGACAACGGTCCGGGCATGCCGGGTGAGTTGGCATCGAGAATCTTCGAGCCGTTTTTCACCACTAAGAAGACAGGACTGGGCACCGGTCTGGGTCTGGCTCAGGTGCAGGAATTTGCAGTAAATGCCGGAGGCGGCGTGCGCGTCGAAACCGCACCCGGTGACGGGACTTGCATGAAACTGTATCTGCGAATCCTTGGACGTATCGAGACGACCCTGCTCCCGCCTCAATAGCGCACTTACCCCTCTCTGTACATCGGCAAACACCCTCGCCTTACACCCCCATGTTTTGCACTTGGCAGAACAGCATGGCCGTCATTCGGCGCATTTATATCAGTCCATTCATAGTTTGCCAGAACGCGCCTTCAGGCAACTACCGAACGAATATTCAACTCATGATCAAGTGCTTGTTGGAAAGTTGGCGCTTCCAGATCGCTGACTGATCAAACCCGCACAACCCCGCGTTATTACACATGTTTTAAACGGCAATCAATGCGCCGGCCTAACCTGACGTCATACATCGAAACGCCGATAGCCCAGAACTTTATCGACCACAACGCCAGAACCCAAAAAATCCAATAGTCTGATTTAGAAGCGATTAATCCCAGAAAATATCAGTAGCGCAGTCGCTCTCTCTTGGCGACCCCGTCATTGGCTCGAAGCGATCAAGCACGTAAATAGCAAATATTCTCTTTTACTAAGATTGTCATCATACAACCTTCATAAACGGTTTTCTTATCCCGTATATTCACGTCGCAGCAAACGGATTGTTTGCGCGACGGTAATAGCAAATGGACGTTTGCTGGTGAGACACGCAGTTGCCTACTGCGGGTTGTACCTCAAATTAATCAAGGATCAGATTAAATGGTTAAGTCTCGAAAAAATCTGCCAATCAAACTCGCCAGCGGTCTCTTCGGTTCGCTGATGCTCGTCAGTCTTTCTGCTCATGCCGATATCGCAACCGATGTAGCCACCACCGGCTGGGCCACCCAGAACGGCGGCACCAAAGGCGGCTCACGGGCTGCTGCGAAGGACATCTTCACCGTCAAGAACGCTGCTGAACTGAAAAGCGCGCTGGCCGCCTCGGTGGGCAGCAACGGCCGCATCATCAAGATCACCGGCCTGATCGATGTCAGCGAAGGCAAGGCGTACACCAAGACCTCGGACATGAAAGTCCGGGGCCGTCTGGACATCCCCGGCAAGACCACCATCGTGGGCACCAGCAGCAGCGCGGAAATCCGTGAGGGTTTCTTCTACGCCAAGGAAAACGATGTGATCATCCGCAACCTGACCATCGAGAACCCGTGGGATCCGGAGCCGATCTGGGACGCCGATGACGGCAGCGCGGGCAACTGGAACTCAGAGTACGACAGCCTGACCGTCGAAGGTGCCAACAACGTGTGGGTCGACCACGTAACCTTTACCGACGGCCGCCGCACCGATGATCAGAACGGCACTGCCAACGGTCGTCCCAAGCAGCATCACGACGGTGCCATGGACGTGAAGAACGGCGCCAACTACGTGACCATTTCGTATTCGATCTTCAAGAACCACGAGAAGAACAACCTGATCGGTTCGAGCGACAGCAAGACCACCGACGATGGCAAGCTCAAGGTCACGATCCACAACACGCTGTTCGAAAACATCTCCGCTCGCGCACCGCGTGTGCGCTTCGGCCAGGTGCACCTGTACAACAACTACCACGTGGGCAGCACCAGCCACAAAATCTACCCCTTCACCTACGCGCATGGCATGGGCAAGAGTTCGAAGATTTTCTCCGAGCAGAACGCCTTCGAAATCAGCGGCATCAGCGGCTGCGACAAGATTGCCGCCGACTACGGCGGAAGCACCTACCGTGACAGCGGCTCGCGCCTGAACGGCACAGCCCTGAGCTGCCCGTGGAGCACCAGCATCGGCTGGACCCCGCCTTACAGCTACAGCCCGCTGAGCGCCGACAAGGTGGCTGCGGACGTCAAGGCCAAGGCTGGCGCAGGCAAAATCTGACGCTGACGTTTGACCTGTTGAACAGAAGGCCCTCTTGATCGAGGGCCTTTTGCATGGCGAATCAACCGACCAGTTGATTGATCTCGATGATCGGCAGCAGCACTGCCAGCACGATCACCAGCACCACACCGCCCATCACCACGATCATCAGCGGCTCGAGCAATGCGGTCATGCCCATGGCGCGACGCTCGATGTCACGCGACAGGGTCTGCGCGGCACGCTCCAGCATCGGCGGCAACGCGCCGGTTTTCTCGCCGCTGGCAATGAGGTGGATGAGCAACGGCGGAAAGACCTTCTCGACACGCAGGGCTGCGGCCAGATTCACGCCTTCGCGCACCCTGGCGGTGGCCTCGGTAACGCTCTCGCTGAGACGGTCATTGGACAGGGTCTGACGCGCCGCATCCAGCGCGCGCAGCAAGGGCACACCAGCGCCGCCGAGAATCGCCAGGGTCGAGGCGAAGCGCGCGGTGTTGAGACCCAGCACGAAGCGACCGATCAATGGCAAACGCAGCACACGTGCGTGCCAGCTCAGGCGCGCTGCGGGATTGCGCAGGTAAATCCGCCAGCTCCAGACGCCGATCGTCAGACCTAGCAGGCACAACCAGCCCCAGCCACGAATGAAATCACTGGCGTTGAGCATGGCCAGCGTGAGACCCGGCAGATCCTGCCGTGCCTGTGAAAAGGCGCTGACCACCTGTGGCACCACGTAACTGAGCAGAAAAATCACGATGGCAATCGACACCAGCCCTACGACACCGGGATAGATGAACGCCGTCAGGATCTTGCTACGCAGGCCGTTGCGCTCTTCGATGTAATCCGCCAGACGTTCCATGACATGCGCCAGATCGCCGGACTCTTCACCGGCTGCAATCAACGCTCGGTAAATGTCCGGAAAATCACCGGGGCGAGCAGCCAGGGCTTCGGCCAGACGCATGCCGCTGCGCACATCGCTGCGCACCGCGCCAAGGGTCTGGATGATGTGCTTGCGCTCGGCCTGCTCCAGCGTGGCAGTCAACGCTTCATCCAGCGGCAGTCCAGCACCCAGCAGGCTTGCCAGTTGCCGCGTTACCGACGCCAGGTCAGTGTCCGAAAGCCTGGCGCTGAACAGTCCGCGCCCTCCACTGCCCGCCCGGACCGTTTCCGGCTCGACCTGCAACGCCGTCAGCCCACGGCTGCGCAGAACGCCGAAGGCGGCGTTGCGGCTGTCGGCCTCCAGATGCCCGGATTCGATTCTGCCCTGTGCATTGGCGGCTTCGTAGCGATAGCGATTCATCAGACGTCCCGTGTCACGCGCAGAATTTCTTCAGGCGCCGTGGTGCCACTGCGCACCCAGCGAGCGCCATCCTCGCGCATGCTCAACATCCCGGCATGGCGTGCAGCCGCGCGCAAAGCCTGTTCGTCGGCACCGCTGTGAATCAGGCTGCGAACAGCGTCGTCGACACAGAACAGTTCGTGAATACCGGTACGACCGCTGTAGCCGATCTGATTACAGACCGCACAGCCCACCGGACGCCAGGTGCCAGGCACGGCCGGGTCTTCCTGCTTGCAGTGCGGGCACAGACGACGCACGAGACGCTGGGCAAGCACGCCCAGCAGCGACGAAGCGAGCAGGAACGGCTCGACCCCCATGTCGATCAGCCGGTTGACCGCCGACACCGAATCGTTGGTGTGCAGCGTCGCCAGCACCAAGTGTCCGGTCAGCGAGGCCTGCACAGCGATCTGTGCGGTTTCCAGATCGCGAATCTCACCGATCATGATGATGTCCGGGTCCTGACGCAGGATGGCGCGTAGAGCAAGAGCAAAGGTCATGTCGATGCGGGTGTTGACCTGAATCTGGCTGATACCCGGCAGGTCGTACTCCACCGGATCCTCGACGGTCAGAATGTTGCTGGTGCTGGCGTCCAGTCGTGCCAGCGCGGCATAGAGACTGGTGGTCTTGCCGCTGCCGGTGGGCCCTGTGACCAGCACGATCCCATGGGGCTGACGAATCAGGTGATCGAGCCTGGCGAGCAGGTCCGGGTCCATGCCCAGGGTTTCCAGTTGCAGGCGTCCGGCCTGCTTGTCCAGCAAACGCATCACCACGCGCTCGCCGTGGCCGGTGGGCACCGTGGAGACACGAATGTCGATCGGTCGTCCGGCCACCCGCAACGCGATTCGTCCATCCTGCGGCAGACGTTTCTCGGCGATGTCCAGTTGCGCCATGATCTTGATCCGCGACACCAGCGAGCCATGCAGCGCCTTGCGTGGCGACACCACGTCACGCAGCGTGCCGTCCACGCGGTAGCGCACCACGGAATGGCTTTCGTAGGGTTCGATGTGAATGTCGCTGGCCTCGTCCCGCGCCGCCTGAGTGAACAGCGCGTTGATCATGCGGATCACCGGCGCGCCGTCCTGCGCATCCAGCAGGTCAGTGATTTCCGGGATGTCCTGCATCAGGCGGTCCAGATCTGCCTCGCTCTCGGCCGCACCGACCACCGCAGCAGCACTGCCCGTGTCGGCGTAAGCGGCTGCCAGCAGCCCGTCCATCTGTGCGTCGTCGACACGTTCCAGAGTGGCCGGCCCGAACTGTCGGCGAGCCTCGTTGATGGCCCAGCCGGGCGTCGACTGGCACATGACCAGCACCGCCCCCTGCTCACTGCGCCGCAACAGAATGCGCTGCGCCTTGGCCCACGCGTAAGGCAGCCCGGTCATGGTGCGGGGACTGGCACGGCGCGAATCGTCGCCCGTGGCATCTGTCCTGGCGCGGGCACCGATTCGGGAATCGCTTTCGCCGCTGGCGGCAGTTGCGGTCCTTGCATGTCCGGCAACGCCCAGTTGCGTTCCGGCTGCAGGCTGCCCTGAGCCCGGCGCATGTATTCGTAGCGATTGAGCGTGATGCTGCGCCCCGCGCCGCTGTCACGAATGATGTAAGGCCGCAGGAACACCATCAGGTTGGTTTTGGTCATCTGACGCCGGTCATTGCGAAACAGCACGCCCAATACCGGAATGTTCGACAGCCAGGGCACAGCGTCATTGCTCTGGTTGTAGCCATCCTGAAGCAGTCCGCCCAGAACCATGATCTGCCCGTCATCGAGCAGAATGCTGGTGTCGATGGCGCGCTTGTTGGTCACGGTTCCGGCGTCGACCGACGCACGCTGATCGACGCTGCTGACTTCCTGATAGATGTCCAGCTTGACAGTACCGCCTTCGGAAATCTGCGGCCGCACATTGAGCTTCAGACCCACTTCCTCGCGCTCCACGGTCTGGAACGGGTTGTTGCTGGTGCCGCCTCCGCCGGTCACGTAGCTGCCAGTGACGAACGGAATCGTCTGGCCGACGAAAATGCTCGCGGCTTCGTTGTCGAGTGTCAGCAGGTTCGGCGTGGACAGCACGTTGCTGCCGCCTTTGCTCTTCAGCGCCCGCGCCAGCACTTTGAGGTCCAGCACCTCGCCGATGCCCGGAATGGTCACTGCGCCTTTCACCACGCCGACGTTCAACCCCGGAGGCAGCACATCGATGGTCGTGCCGCCGGCCGGGTTACTGACCAATCCACTGCCGCCCAGATTGGCACCCCCGAACACACCGCTGCCACTCAGGTTGCCGGTCTGCCATTGCACGCCGAATTCGTTGGCATCGTCCTCACTGACTTCGACGATCAGGCTTTCAATCACCACCTGGGCACGTCGCTGGTCCAGTTGGTCGATCACCTCACGCAGGTTGCGGTACAAGGGTTCCGGCGCCGAGATCAGCAGGGTGTTGGTGGTCGCATCCGCCTGAATGGTCACCCCGCCTGCGGTGAACGCCGTGCTCTGATCGCCCTGCTGACCGCTGACTCCCGCATTCGCTGTCGCGCCGCCAGCCTGACTGTAACCGTTGCTGCCTGTGCCACTTGCCGAGCCACTGCCATTGGAGGTGCTGGTGGCGCCCTGCCCTTCGTTCTTGTTGCTCGTCCCGCCCATCCCGCTGAGCATCGCCCGCGCAGTGTCGGTCGCGCCGCTGTCGCTCTCGCCCGTCAACAGACCGCGCAACGCCTGGGCCAGTTTGCCCGCCTGGGCATTGCGCAGATAGACCACATGCAGGTTGCTGGGATTGCTCTGGGCGTTATCCAGTTTGTAGATCAGATTGCGCGCCAGCTCGGTACGCTCGGGGCTGCCAGCACGGATGATGATGGCGTTGGAGCGCGGATCGCCGATCACGCTGATCTTCTGGGTCGGGTCGCCGCCTTGGGTGTCCAGCAGCTCACTGACCATCCCGGCGATGTCCACGGCAATGCCGTTGCGAACCGACACCACGTCGGTATCGATAGCGCTGGGCGTGTCGATGCCGTCGATGATCTGCGCCACGCGGGTCAGGTTTTCCGCGTAATCGGTCACCACAATGGTGTTGTTGCCGGGATAGGCATTGATCGGGTTGTTCGGCGATACGATGGGCCGCAGGACCGGAATCAGGTTGACCGCGTTTTCGTACTGAAGCCGAAAGGTGCGGGTCAGCATGCCATTGCCGGCCGGTTTGTCAGGGCTGTAGATCGGCCCGCCCAGCAGTTTGGCATCCGCCTCGGGCACCACATGCGCGACACCGCCAACATCGACAACGCTGAAACCCTGCATGCGCAGCGCGGACAGCAGCATCTCGTAAGCCTGAACGGCAGGCACCTGACCTTCGCTGACCAGGGTCAGGGTGCCGGTGACACGCGGATCGACCAGAAACTGCTGGCCGGTAGAGCGAGACAGCGCACGCACGACGGCCTGAATATCAGCGTCGACAAAATTGAGTTGTACCGGTTGATTGCCCAGCATGCTGCGCGCTGCGGCAGGACTATGGCCGCCGTTCTGCCTGCGTGGCGTGCTGATCGGATGTTGCACCCTGGGCTGACTTGGCACGCTGGCCTGCGCACGCTGGCGATCGAGCAAGACGTCACCACTGCGCTGCGTGTTGGCCAAGGGCTGGCCCAGTTCGCTGTCCATTGGCGGGGGTGGTGTCGAGTGGGTGCATGCACTCAGCGCCAGCAGCACGAAAGGCAACGCCTTGCGACACGGGCGCACATCATTGAAGCCTGACCACTTCATAAAGCTTCCTTGCTGGCGCCGGGCGCCTGATCCATGCGAACGATCCCCGACAAGTGACCTGCCGAGGCTTGTGCGGAAGCCCCGTCTGCGCGTTGCAGTCGGGCTTCGGTAACGTAAAGCGAAAACTGTTGCGGCTGCTCCAGCAACCACTGCATGACGCCATCGGCCGGAGCCTGATTGAACGTCAGTTGCCAGGTCGAATCACCTGTTTCGGTATCAGCCTGCAACCGATAGACCTGCTCCAGCCCGGCGGCTTCCAGACTGTTGCGCAACGCCTGCTCCAGGCCCTGCCCTGACACTTGCGCGGACGGAGCCGGCAGTTGCTGCAGCAACGTTTCGAGGGTTTGTTTCTGAGTACGCAGTTTGGGCGTCTCGGCCTGCCAGTAAGCGATTTTCTGCAACGGCGGCTGAATCAACAGCAGCCACACCACCAGACCCGACAGCACCCAAGCAGCGCCGGTCACCAGCTGCCTTTCCCGTCGCGTCAGGCCAGACCAGCCTGTCGCTGCACGGGTACGCCAGAATCGCCAGCGCGCTTTCGCAAGGTTCAGCGTGGCTCTACTCATGATCATCGCCCTGAGCTTCGTCGCTCTCGGCCGAAGTGGACTCAGCCAACGGGCTCAGCGTCCATAAGCGCTCCTGGCGACTGACACTCAACCCCACCTGTTTCAGTGAATCCTGCCAGGTACTGTCAACGGGCATCTGAGGTGTCTCATCCAGCATCTGCAACTGTAATTTATCCCCGGAGAACATCAGGCTTTGCACGCTGCCAGCCATGAAGGGCATGCCCTCGGCGGCCTGTTGCATCAGCTGAGTGAAACGCTGACCGGGATCACTTCCGGCACCGCCTTGGCGTGCGGCCAACTGCTGACGGGCTTGCTGCAAGGGGTTGAGAATCACCGGCAGTTCTGGAAAAGCCTGCTTCACGCGCTGACTCATACCGGCCTTGAGCGCCTGCCCTTGCGCAGCCTCGCGAGCGGCATAGAGGTTCAGCCCCAACGTCCATACGGCGACCGCCAGCACGCAACAGACCAGCGCGGATGTCCAACTGGACGCTTGGCTGGCTGTACGGACAAGCCCCGCATGCAGACTCCAGCCGGGCGCGACGCCACTCAACGCCTGCTCGGCCGACAAGGTCTGCGCATCAGCTGCTCCGTCATGGCCAATCCAGCAAAGCTCGCCACCCGAAACGAGCCGCTCATCGAGCCGATCTTCAGTGCAAGGCTGCACCACGGCGTGATCCAGACCGTGACGCAGCAACCAGTGCTCTTCCAGCAGACCTGCGCTGATCTGCCCTGCTACAGGAACCGGCAGACCGAACGGCGCCGGATACAGCCCACGCAATGGCAGGCGCATCTGACTCAATAACCCGGTTAGCCGATCCAGCGACTCTTTTGGCAGCCAGCCGACCTGCACATGACCTTGCGCGTCCCGGGCGCTGTGGGCGATGTGCATCTGATCGCTGTTTCCGAGCATCAATCCTTGTGCGGCGCAGATGACGGCAGCCTTGAGACGCGACCCGCTCAACGGCGGAAGATCGATTACAGTCAGAACGCTGTCCAGCGGGTGCAGGTAGCACTCAACGCCCGACGTCTTCTGCCCTGTGGCTAGGGCTGACAAGGTGCTGTGTCCGCTTTCGGTGACACGGCCTGCACGGTCCAGGCGCGCGAATGCCACCGTCGTCTCCCGGGCCAACTCAGTCAGGGGCGGCAAAGCGATGCGCAAGCGGCTCATATGCCCACCCGTGACCAGATGACCCGTGGCAGCGTGTCGCCAACGCGATGCAGCAAGGCCTGGATTCTGACTTGACGCTGCTGGGGACGCGCCTGCCCGCGCAACATGAACCACTCACTGGTGACGCCGACATTGAGGTTGTCGACCGTCAATTTGGGTACCCGCAGCCGGTTGATCAGGTCGCCCCGGTTGACGAACCACACACCCCTGTCGCGCTCGGACACCACCGCCTGCGCTCTGGACAACGACAGGCCGGGAATGACCGCCGCCAAAACCTCGGCGCTGGCCGTGTTGCCGTTCACCCAGGTGTTGCTCGGCAGGACACTCACGTAGTAGTCGAGACGCGTTAGCGAGGCTTCGGTGAGTCCGGCCATGCCACGCAGGTCTTCGAGGCTGCGCAGCATCGGCTGGGTGGCTGGCAGAAGCGTTTGCGCGGTGCCGGGCGAAGTCACTCGACCACTGTCGAAACTGCCCGCCGAGCCCGTCGACATCGACGTGGAAAGCAGCCTTGGATAGGACGCGATGACCCGCTGAATGATGCGCTGGGCCAGTGCGGCATCGATGCCGATCAGTTCGCACAAGCGCTCGAAGCTGCGCTGCTGCCCGATATCCGCCTGTTGGTTGGTCAGCAGGTTGCGCAGATTGAACTTGCCTTGCTGATCCTGCAATTGCCCTTCGAACTCACCCGGCTCGGCATTCGACGCGTCGATGATGATCGGTCTGGCCCACGGCTGATCAAGGCGCGTCGAAGCGTCCTGCTGACGCGAGTCCCACAGCAGTTGGCGACTGATCTCAAGCCCGCCCAACAACTGCTGGCTGCCCTGCACACGCGATTGCTCGGCTTCAAGGCTGCGAGTCAGCACGCCCTGACGAGTGAGCATACCTGCCGCAATCACCGCCACGATTGCAGCGATCAGCAACGCGCTGATGATCGCCGAGCCACGCTGTCGGGACATAGTGAAGAAGACGTTTTTCATGGCAGCGCTTAAAGCTGCCAGGAGCCGATATCGGCATTCACGCCGTCACCGTCCGGCTGGCCATCGGCACCGAGGGAGAAAATGTCCACCTCGCCGTTGACGCCAGGATTCAGGTAATTGTAGGGGCGACCCCACGGGTCACTGGGCAGTCGTTCAAGGTAGGAGCGCCAGTTGCTTTTACTGACATTGGCCGGGCGCTCGACGAGCACCTTGAGGCCCTGATTCTGAGTGGGATAACTGCCGTGATCGAGGCGGTAAAGCTTGAGCGCCTGCATCAAACCGCCGATACCCTGCCTGGCTGCCGTAGCGCGGGCCTGATCGGGGCGGTCAAGCACTTTGGGGACCACGATGGCCGCCAGAATACCTAGAATAACGACCACAACCATGATTTCGATCAGGGTAAAACCAGCCTGGGCGCGATGGCCTGCAGGCCGCTGCGTGACGCGCGCGACTTCCATATCTACTTCCCTTGATAATCCTTATCAGCGCCGCAGTGTAACAAAACTATAAAACGGGACGAGGGAAATATTCAGTGATTTGCGTTCGCATCAGAACGCTGGACCAGTGCTATTCTGCGCCCCTGTATTCCGCCAGGAGGCACCATGGAACAGACACACAAGGAACGTGGATTCACCCTGGTCGAGGTGCTCGTCGCGCTGGCAATTATCGCTGTGTCCATGTCGGCAGCGGTGCGTGTTGCAGGTGGGATGACGCAAAGCAATGGCCTGCTGCGTGACCGATCAATCGCCCTGCTGGCCGCGCAGAACCGACTCGCGGAATTACGTCTGGAAGGACAGCTCAAGGCTGGTGTGAAAACCCTCGATTGTGATCAGGGACGTCTGCTGCTGCGCTGCGATCAGACCCTGAGCGCCATGGCCGGAAGCACGATGATGCTCGTGAATGTGAGGGTGTCGGAACGTGGGCGACAAGGGCCGCCACTGGCGCGTCTGGAAACGATACTGGGCCGCCCCTGGGTCAAGCCGCAGTGAGCTATTCAGCGGCGTATCAGGTCCGGCAGCCCGGGGACCTCGGAGAGCGTGCTGACCTTGATTCGGGTCTGCTCCGATCCGCGCTCGATCACCACGCCGTCAGCTTCTATCGCGACCAGACGCACATCCCTCGCCAGTCGCTCGCCCGCCATCACGCTGCGCGCCGGACCATCATTGAGCCGGATAACCGCCACCGCACCTCGCGCGCCTGCCATGACACCGGACACACTGATCTGCACTTGCGAAGGCTGATTGGCAAACCATTGGCTTGCCGGGCTGGCGGAACCGCCTTCCTGGGTTACGCTCGTCTGCACAGGCGCGGACGATTGAGCCGATGTCATCAATAACGAAGACCAGACCACCACGCCTGCCAGCGCCGCAAGCAAGGCCGCTGACTGCAACAATCGCGGAGCCGATACACCAAAAGCAACTGCCATGACTGAACCTCCTGTTCGTCTGGAACCAGAGTCTACATCAGACTGCGCGTCGGTATAGCGGCTCAACCAAGGACCCCGGCTTCATGACCATGGACAGGCAACAGGGCTTCACCTTGATCGAACTGATGGTCGTGCTGGTCATCATCGGCATTGCCAGTGCCGCCGTCAGCCTGAGCATCAAACCCGATGCCGACGCACTGCTGCGCAAGGACAGCCAACGACTGGCGCAACTGCTGCAGATCGCCCAGGCCGAGGCCCGCGCCGACGGCCGCCCGATCACCTGGCTGGCCGATGGCAAAGGCTTCGTTTTCCAGCGCCGCAACGCAGAAGGCAACGGTTTTGATCACTTCACAGACGACCCGCACCTGCATCCGCGCAACTGGGAAACCCCGTCCATGCGCGTGCAGATCCAGCCTCGCCAATCCGTCGTCCTGAACGCCGAATGGATCACGCCGGTGCTGCACTTCCGCCTCTCCGATGGCGAACACACGCTGGGCGTAGAGCGTTCGGCCTTGGGTCAGTTGAACGTGGTCAGTACGCCATGAACAAACATCAGCGTGGCTTTACCCTGCTCGAAGTGATGGTCGCGATTCTGCTGATGTCCATCGTCAGCCTGATCGCTTGGCGCGGCCTGGACAGCGTGACCCGCACCGACGCCCGACTGCGTGAAAACACCGAACAGACCGAGTCCTTATTGCGAGCCTTCAATCAGCTGGAGCGCGACATGGCCCTGCGCGCCAGCATCGAAATGCAGGAACCGGACCTGGACGGCGATCAGAACGACCGATCTCAGGCCCCGGCAGCAGTCAGTGTGCGTGCCGCTGACACGGGTGAGTTCCGTCTGGACGTGATTCGCAGTGCCGCCGTATCGGGCGAAGGCCTGCAACGCGTGCGCTGGTGGCTGAAAGACGGAACGCTCTATCGGGCCATGGGCCTGCCGAGTGATCGATATCCACTGCCTGCGCCCAAGGAAGGGGTTGCGGTGCTTGGGAGTATCGTGGATATGCAGACACGGATCTGGAGGGCGGACAATGACTGGCACACGCTTGATGGTAATCGGGAGAATAATCCCAAGGGGATCGAGATTCGATTGACTCGGGAGACGGGCCAGGGGCGGGAGGAGTATAGGAAGGNATCAAAACGCTAAGCTAATGCCGGAAGCTGGATTCCCGATTTTTTCAGAAGCCCATCTACCATGATGCGACTCAACGCTCAAGTCGAGAAAGTGTACCTCTACCCCAAGACCGTTGACTTTAGAAAATCCATTGACGGCATGGCTGCGCTGGTCGAACCGGATATCAGGATTGACGTGTTCGACCCGGTACTTTTCGTTTTCCTCAACAAGCGACAACAACGCTATTCCCCCAACAAAAACGAGAGCTTTAATATTTTTCTCCAATCATAAGCGCCTGACCGCCAGACCAAAACCTCCAATCAGTACTTATAATCCTCAGGAATTTCAATATTCTTATCCCTGTAGATCACAAGCATTTTTTCTAAGTCCTCATGAATATTTAAAAAGTGATCTGAAAGCATTAAAAATCTAATGCGAGCCATAGTGAGCGCCCCTAAACTCAAAACATCATCATTGTTTTCTACCCCAGCAATCAATTTTTCAACATCATCAAAAGCAAGGCGCAAATCCTTTGAAAGTTCCTCATCCCAGTCTTGCCTATAGTTAGCACTCCAGTCGTCGTGGCAAAAATCTATCTTATTTTTTGAAATAAGAGCAGAGATTATTTTCTTCACATCATTCATGCATGTCATTTTATAGTCCTTCCAAATGCAGCGTCTGTCTTTTTAATGTTAATACTACCATCCAAATTAAGGACGTGCGTAGCCTTGCTTCAAAGTTTCACTAGGGTTTCTTCAACCGTTGCGTAGACTGTTGCTTTGGCGTCTTGATGCACCTCGCGAAACCCGTTCCCCCAATGCTTCTGCGATCTCAGATCGCGTAGTTTTGATCGCCCAAAACGTGATGCCGCTTTTAGAAGGTCAAACACGCCATCGGCGAGGAAGTCAGCGAGCAGCTTGAGATCGTGCCGATGCAGATCCGGGTCATCAAGCATGTTCGTAAAATCTATGGCTGCCGCCACTGCGAAACGGCACCCGTCACCGCGGACAAGCCTGCTCAACTGATTGAAAAAAGTATGGCCAGCCCCAGCGTTCTGGCGATGTTGCTGACGACCAAATACGTCGATGGCCTGCCATTGCATCGCGTCGAAAAAGTGTTGGGTCGCCACGGTATCGATATCCCACGCCAGACCTTGGCGCGCGGGGTTATCCAGTGCGGCGAACACCTGCAACCCTTGCTGAATTTGATGCGCGACCGGCTACTGGAAAGCCGCGTCATCCACTGCGACGAAACGCGAGTGCAAGTGCTGAAAGAACCAGATCCAGAACCGAGCAGTCAATCCTGGATGTGGGTGCAAACCGGCGGGCCGCTGAATCAGCCGGTGATCCTTTTCGACTACTCGACCAGCCGGGCGCAGGAGGTGCCTACGCGCCTGCTCAATGGTTATCGCGGTTACGTGATGACCGATGATTACGCCGGTTACAACGCCTTGGGCGCCCAAACTGGAGTCGAGCGTTTAGGCTGCTGGGCGCATGCGCGACGCAAGTTTGTTGAAGCACAGAAAGTGCAGCCCAAAGGTAAAACGGGGCGTGCCGATATCGCGCTGAACCTGATCAACAAGCTGTATGGGATCGAACGCGACTTGAAGGCCAGCAGCGACGCTGATCGTAAAATCGGCCGTCACGAACATAGCCTGCCGATACTGGCTCAGTTGAAAAGCTGGATCGAAAAGACGCAGCNCTACCTGCCGCTCGACAATAACGCTGCTGAACGCGCGATCCGCCCCTTCGTGATCGGAAGAAAGAACTGGCTGTTTAGCGACACGCCCAAGGGCGCCACGGCCAGTGCTCAACTGTACAGCTTGGTCGAGACTGCCAAAGCCAACAGCCAGGAGCCCTATGCGTGGCTGCGCCACGCACTTGAACGTTTGCCAACGGCGACATCGGTAGAGGATTACGAAGCCTTGCTGGCGTGGAACTGCGAACCTCGACTTCACAGCTAAACGCTTTACCTACCTTTAGCAAGGTGGGGTTTATGGAGCGCTTACAGACGAACCATCAACTGCCGCCTCAATACCGTCAAACTTAACAAAATTGACGCCTTTTTCATTAGGGTTGGCATAACGCAGCGCCGCCGCCCCTCCTTTACCTGTCGCTAAATCAGTAAACGCGCCATTGGCACCCGCCTGAAAGTCCTGCGCCGCAGGCTTTCCTTTTGGGCCTTCCGCGACATAAATGAGACCTTTATTTTCACCACCCAAGGCTCTTGCCTCAGTCTCAGTAAGTACCCGGGCATTGAGGTTTGGCAGTAAGTCATCGACCTTACTTCCAAGCCCTTTTGCACCGCCAAGAACGCTCTAAGGGTTCAACGGATCCCAAAGCACTCTTTTTACATACGCTATTGATTCCTCTTCAGTATCGAAGTCTTGGACTTCATAATCATCATTCAAAAGCATTTCTCTCCAACGCACACTCTTATCTTCAAACGCTGCAGCCAGCTCAGCTTTCATCTCATCCAGCTTTCCACTTGATATCAAGCCTCTTAGGTATATATTTTTAGCAGCTTCCTCCTGAAAACCAAAGTCTGCAGAAAATATAGTCTTTAGCATATAGCGAATATTTTCATACATTATAATATCCCCTCTATTTTGGCAACGGCGCTGGAAAAATAGTGATAGTTTCCCAAACATTTTTGCCAGGATTAAATTGATAAACACCTTCTACGCTGCGTAAATTGCTTACTTTAGCAGGAGCGCCTAGAACTTCTAAATTTTTAGCTGTATTACCGCTTGACCAAATCCTCTTAAACCCTCTACCAAGGTCAGCCCCGACATCACCAACATCATCAGCCGTGACTCTAACTGTATCGCTGCCAGGATTACGAGCTATCGCTTTTTGCAAAGCGTTGTTTCGGACGAACTGATCAGCTTGAACCAACAAATCGTCAGAATGGAAGGCGGAGGACAATGGCGGAACCGATGGACCTATAGCGCCGTCCGGTTTTACACCGGTCTTTGCCCTGACCATCAGGTCTCCGTCAGTAACGTTACCACCGTGAACACCCAGTGAATGTGCGTTCGGATGACTTGTGAGCAACTCAAGTTTTTGTTGATCAATTTCACTTGAGGTATTTTTTGGGCCGTCGAAATTTGCATCCTTAGCTGCAGTTTTACCTGTCCCCACAACTCCTGCGTCTCCAGGAACCAAACCCAACGTACTACCTTTTGGATCTAACCCGCTACCAACACCTCCAACATCATCTGCAATCTGCCAAGTAGCAGGCACCGTATCAGGATAGCCACCAACAGGCTTTCCGCTATAAGGTCCCTCAGAGCTAGCCCATACCGGGACACTTGTCGATCCTTTTGGACCTGCGTCAGCATCAACAAAAGATGTCGTAAGGTTTTTATCGTTGGCTGCAGCCGTTACCCATCTGCCTCCAATCCACTTGGTGACAATACCTCCGCTGACGGAGGTAATCAACCCGGTGGCTACATCGAAGATCAGTGCGCCTGCCTGCTGGTCAGACTGTGCCAGTAGCTGGTCACCCAAGCGCTCAAGCCCCTGCGCAGGGATCGGACTGGTTGCCCATTCCCCCCCGAATTTGCCGCTGACCATATGTCTTGGGCCGCGCCGACAGCTGTATTAATGGGTTGAGCAAGGCCTGCTAAAGAATCAACAATCTTGCCTGGCCATTGTATCGCTTCGTTAATACTGCCGATGCCGCGCTCGGAAAGCATGTAACCCAATGTTTTTGCGGGAGCATATCCGTTAAATGTTACCTGGTTGGGATCTACGCCCTTGAGGGCAAAATAGTCATCAAAAAGTGCCTTGTTGTATTCACCTAGGCTCCACCCGCCGTCTTTAAAAGACTGGAGTTGAATAAGGCGTTTGCGCTCTTCCAGCTCATAGTCTCTTGCTTTGTCAAGCTCATCCATCCCACGAGTGATATTAGCTTGACAGGCTTCAACGTTCCCACCCATTTTTCCACATGCAGCCCGAGCCTCATCAGCCGCCCGGATCTCAGAGTGTAATAGCCAGTTGTATTGGGTGGCGTTTGCCGCTACAGCAGCAGCGACTTGAGCATCCGAATTACCGGCCGTAGCGCCCAGGACCGCGACAATTTGCGATAGCGCTAAAAGATTCGCTTGGGCCTGCTCGTACTCTCGTGTTCCCTTGACGAGGTTTGAAGGGAGTAGCTTATCCCCGAGGAGCCCTACCAAAACTCATTCGCACCGCCTACAAAAGCCCCCGCACGAAAGTCTCCTCCCATGGCTTCGGCTAGCAGACATAAGTATTTGCGGCGTCTGGAGCAGCCTCATTTTTCAAAAAACTAGAACGAAAAGCAGACCAAGAAGGATCATTGCCTTTAGCCGTTTGATTATAAACATCACCCCCAACCTTCCATCCATTCTTCACTGGAGGGTTGTCGATATGGCCAGATGCTTTTGCACCTTCAAATCACCGTACAGACTCATACCTATCAATAAAATAAACATCCGAAACATCACAATCAGGATAGATCCATTTCTCCCAGTTAGACACTACCCATTCCTTATCGAGACCACCATCCACGGAAGAGCTTTCTCTAGGCAGATTAACCAGTATCAATCCAGCTTTGTAGCCGGAAGTTACAATTAACCCATATGGCCTCTCTTCGATTTGGCTCTCGAAAATCATAAAGTCAACCGACTCTTCATATGGGTATTTCCCAGGAGCTCTAAATATATTTCCACGAGCAAAAGAACAATTTTTGTAGTCAACCAATCTCACTTTGATCTCCTGTCATTTTATCTTCAGATCATGGCCGCCAGTATTATCGGCTGGTTTTGTTTGTTTGAACTCAAAATTGACCTCCCCTAGGTGCTTGCCATTTTTAGGATTGATAACCTCAAAACGCCCGTGCTGGGTATCCATGGCATATAGATTCCCATCATTTGAATCATATACATCACGCCCATTTAGTTTAGATAGCTTATTGTTTTTCACTAGCCCATTAGCTACCGTCACACTAGCAGCTGCGCTCTTGATCTGAGCTACTCGTTCTCCCGGGGGCAAGCTAGATAAACTTTTCTCAAACTGAGCGACAGTTTGGCCTCCTGGCAAGGCACCTTTTGGACCTGGCCCTTTGCCTAGCAAGGCCATAGCTGCGGCCATCTGAAACTCGGTAATAAAAGTAGCACGTTCCTGAACGTCTGGCTTCCGGCGCAGTTGAACATCAACCCAACTGGTTTCCTTGACCCATTGGTCAAGCCCGGCCATTTCATCCGGTGTCAGCCACCCCTCCTTGAGATTCTTCGCATAAGCCATCTGCTTATCCGAAGTAAACAATGCACCCCACCCGTCGACACCTTGTGAAGGAACCGAAACAGAACCAGGGTTACCGTTCAGCAGGCCAGCCATGTCGTAAGAAACGTTGCGCCTGAGGAAATCCAGCAAGTCTTTAGCAACAGGCTCCGTAAGGGACACAGCGCTCTTCTGAATAGAGTCGACGCACCCCCGGGTTTCGCATGAGTTGATCGCCATGGAGCGCTCAGTCGACAGCTTTTCATAATCAGCTATGATCGAACGTATGTTTTGCGCTGAGCAGCCTTCCGTCGCGCGGCATCCTTGCAGTTCATCGAGCAGACGCTGGGCAGATGGGTGGTCAAGGTTGTTGTACTGCGTGCCGTTAGCTGTGACAGCAGCAGCAGCCGAGGCGTCCCCTCCCGTCGCCATGGCTGTCAGCACGCCAATCAACTGGGAAGCTGTCAAAAGCTTGCTAACACCTGCTTCAGAGGCTTTGCTACCTCTATCGACACCGGTTGGCAGGAGACTTTCGGCGAGATAATCGACCAGCATTTCGTTCGCACCGGCTGCAAGGGCTCCTGTCCGGAAATCGCCGCCCATGGCCTCCGACATCAAGCCACCGAGTGCAGCGTGCATTGCTACTTTGGTGAACGTACCAGAGTACTTTGTAAAGTCGCCGATCTCGCCCGCCGCCTTGGCTCCGGCAACACTGATACCAACGCTTAAAGCAGAGGCTCCAAGGTTGTCCTTGAAGCTGCCACCCATGATCGCTGTCTTAATCAAGGCCTCTGTGAATACCTTGTCTGCAACGGTACCCAGGCCGGCTAGATCCAGACCGATACTTTTCGGATCAATAGGTGCAAAACCTGCAAGGGCTCCTGAAACGGCATAACCTTTGAGACTCTCCGAAGACGTTATGTCCTTCAGAACGGCACCCAGATCGCCCTTGTTATTGATCGCACTGGTCGCAGCGTTGGTCGCTACGCTGGTCGCGAGTGCGCCGCCCATACCGGTCAGGCCCAACCCGGCCGGCCCCATCACCGCAGCCATCAGGATAGCGATGGCGATCTGGGCAGCCGGGCCGAGGCCGGAGTTGTTGTACTTGAAACTTTCGTGGATTTCCTTGACCTGATGCCAGTCCACATCGCCACGTTTTTCGGCCTCTTTAAGCCAAACCAATTGCGGATCAGCCTTGACCATGGCGTCGATGCTCTGGCTGACACTTTGCTGGTCAACCTGTTTGACATCGATCTTAAGACCTTCGACCGCATTGATGACTACCTGGCCCTGAGCGCTTAGCTCGCTCTGGCGCAGAGTTTCGTCAGTTCTGCCCTTACCTTTCGACGAGAACCAGACTGAACTGCTTTTGCTCTTAGTATGACTTTCGTCGTGGGAGTCTTTAACGCCCTCAAAGGTCACCGCCCCGCCGCTTTGAATAGTCAGGTCTTTCCCGCTCTCCAGCTTCGCCACCTGATACTTCTGATCGCCACCACTCGCCAGAACCAGATCACCGCCGGTCGTGATTTCACTTCCGATGTTCTTCACATCGGTCACTTCGTCGCGCTTGAAGCTCTTGGCGCCAAACGAGCCCTTTTTCTTTTTTTCGTACAGCGAGTAGTCACTGTCCTGCGCTGCGAGGATGTCGAGGTTTTCACCCGCCACCAGGTACGCTTCCTGACCTGCTGTAATCCGGCTGGAGATCACGGCAAGGTTCTGACCGGCTTGCAGGGCCACGCTGCCGCCAGCGTTGAGGTCGGTGGCGATCTGGCTGACGTGATCTTCCTGACGGGTCAGTTTCTTGCTCTTGGACAGGGAGTGCTCTTCGTCTGCCGCAGAGCTGATGGTCATGTTTGCCGTGGCAGCCATTGCGATGTCGCGCTTGGCATCGATGTCGCTGGCAATCAGGGAGATATCGCGGCCAGCCTTGGCGCCCAGATCACGTCCAGCAGTGACAGTAGAGCCCAGCTGGGTGATGTCGCTACTGTTGTGGTTTTTGTCGAAGAACAGGCTGTTATTGACTTCCGTCGTGCCGATACTCAAATCACGTCCGGCAACGATATTCAGATCACGCCCGCTTTCCAGAACGCTGCCACGGTTGATGAAGTCACGGCCAGCCGAAATGCTCATGTCGTTGGCAGCTTCGATGCGCGCCGCGCTGTCGGCGAACTCGCTGTGTCGCTGTCCACGGACATCGTTGTCCATCGACGTGATGCTGCGCTCGTTGATCACGTCGCCATTGAGCGAGGTCAAGGACACATCACGGCCTTTGATGATGCCGCCTGCCGTGTTGATCAGATCGTTGCCTGCCAGCAAATCCAGGCGATTGCCCGCCTCTATCAAACCGGCATTGACAAGGTTGTTGCCCGCGACCGCGGAGAGGTTGTTGCTGGCAAGCAATGTGCCTACGTTATCGAGGTTCTGGCCAGCGATCAGCGAGACGTCGTTACCGGCGATCAATGCACCGGTTGGCCCCAGACGGTTATCCGCCTGGGCCAGGTACAGCACCGGAACCAGGACCTTTTCGCCATTCACTTCATGCTCTTCGAGCCACACGATGTCGTGGGTCAGCGCGGCAACCTGCTGCGAACTCAGCGATACGCCGACGGCAAGGTTCAGTTGTTGCTTGCTCGCGATAGCGTTGTTCATCAGGTACTTGAACTGCGCTTCGTTGGAGGTCTGTCCCTGAATGAACGCCTGACCGGTACGAGCGACCACCGCTTGTTGCACAAGCCGCTGCTCGTAAAGACCGTCGCCCAGACGTTTGGCACTGACTTCCGGGTCGTAGCCGAGACCTGCAAGCAGGTAATCCGAACTCATGAACTGCTTGAGTTCAGTCAGTACCGGGTTGGTTTCGATCAGGTATTTCTGAGGCTTGGAGACGAATGTGCTGTTTGGCAGCCCCTGAACCTTCGCGACCGTTTGCGAGGCGGCACCTGCGACAGGGCTGATAGCGTTGCTCTGAGAGACAACAACCGGCTGCGCTGCGCTGGTCACCTGATTGGCTTGAGCGATCACTGACGGTCTGGCGGAAGTCGGGATCTGACTGGCTACTGACGTACCGATGACCTGTGTAACCGAGGTGATCGCGCCGCCCTGCACCGCCCCAGGATTCTGGATCGTGCCACCACTGGATGAGGCTACGGTAATCAACGGCACTGCGGTCGACGAGCCGTTACTTTGAACAGGCAATAGAGCGCCGTTGCCCTGATTGCTCGCTGTCACTCCGGCAACTGTATCGACCAAGGTTACGCCAGCGGCGTCTGAGCTGTGACCCGGTAAGATGAATCCACCAGCGTTCGAAAAACCCGGAGCACTGGTGTCGAAGGTCGATGCATTGGCACTCACACCGGCAGCCTGCCGTGTCGTTAGCGCAAGCTGGCGAGTGGCGCTGTCGATCTGTCCGACAGCACCGAGTTGAATGATGCCAGGCTGTGCATCAGGAACAGATTGCTCACGCTGAGCCAGCGATATGCTGGCGCCGCCCATTGTCCAGCTTTGCGGGGTGCCGGTCGCTTGGGAGATAGAAGTCGTATCGACTGACTGTCCGCTAAGACGGAACAGGCCGTTCTGGCCTGTCGGCAGGCTGAAGCCTGGCAGGGCTAGTGGGTTAACTTGTTGCTGAGCCAAATCCGGTGGGAGCTGAGCGTTGATTCTAATAACGGTGGTACCGATGCCTGAAACATGTGTATCTTGAAGTTTGCTAATCGTCGCGCCGGCTGCATAGTCCTGATGAATAACGCTGTTCTGTAGTTCTTGAGTAGCGACAATGGAGACGTTTCCACCTGCCTGAATTACGGCTGAACGGCCCGCGCTGCTGGAGCCGTCTTTCGCTACTTCGACGTCGCTTGCCAGATTCATCTTCAGGAGTGCCGAGGGCAGCTGCAACAAGTTTGAAGCATCATACTGCGAATTAGGTATCTGCCCCTCTTTGTATCCAGTGTATAACTGAGGACCGCCATACTGACCATATACTTGACCAGTCTCCACATCCGTCAAAGTCATATAATGGAAAGTATGATCTATCTCGCGACCGCCTCGATAATAAAGCTCCCAACGAGGCTTGCCCAGTCTTATATCGCCGTTGGCACCCACAAAATATACATTTGGAAAGTCTGGATTGTTACGTTGATTGTATTCAAAAATCGTCGGTGTAAATGCTTCCTGAGGGTCTCCTGGTGCAGCCATATAAGTTCTAGTTCGTTCGACAGAACCGCTAACCGCACCAATATTCTTGAAGCTGCCTGATTGAATACTGATATTTCCGACTGCACTAATAGTGCTTTTAGCATTCAAAAAACTTTTGCCGGAAAAGACAAAATCCGCACCCGACGAGATGATAGAGGACGCACTGACGTCGCTGTCCTGCCCCCCCTGAAAACGCTCTCTTACAATATAATTAGATACATATCTTCCGCGAGAAGCTTCTACGGTCTGCACGGCAATGAAGCCGGAAATCAATGTACGACCAACTGCAAAATTATTGCCCGAACTTCCACCCAGCGTACGACTTTCGAAGTTCTCAGCATTTATTGTGAGCGTTCCGCCGCTTTCAATAGAACCAGATATATTGAGCACTTGACTCGCTTGCTTCGTGGCGAGGCCTTGAAAAGCAATATTACCTAGCGCATACACACTACCTTGTTGATTGGTAAAGCTGGCTGAGTTAGATGCAACATCTGCACCACCGAAAATCAGACCTTTGTTAACTACGCTCGGCGTGTTGACAGTAAGTTTCAGGCGAGAGCCAAGGGTGCCGCCGTTTGTTAGCTCGCCTGCGGTAACTATCAGATCCGCAACAGAGGTCAACCGCCCTTGGTTTTCCAATACCCCATCAATATCAATATCAGTTTGTGCACCTCCAGCGATGCTGGCAGCTTCGGCCAATTTCATGCGGCTAGCCTGCAGGTCAAAAGCGCCTAAACTGGATGCCCGACCATTTCCTGAATAAGCGCCCTCCAAGGTCAAGGTCATCGCTCCGTCACTAGCAATCAACCCATCATTAATCCAGTTCCCCCCCGTCCCGACAAACGCATCCGACGCCAGCAACTGCCCGCTCGCCGTCTGATTGAATGTCCCGACATTGACCGTCAATCGCCCTGCCTGAATCACGCTACTGTTTGTCCAGCTGTCAGCCGCGAGCGTCAGTCCGCCGCGCGTTACGACACTGCCGCCAGCATTGGTCAGATTGGGCGTGGAGATCGCAAAGGTGCCTTCTCCGGTATGCAGCAGAGACCCATTGGCATTGAGGAAGCTGGTCGCGTTAAGCGTCAGGTCGCTGCTTGCCACTTCCAGTCGGCCGCTGCGGTTGTCGAACTGGTTGCCGATCTGGAAGAGTGTCGAACCACCTGCCCCCAGCGCGCGAAGCTGGCCGGTCTGGTTGTCCAGATTCGCGGCGCGGATGTTCAGCGTGCTGTCACTCTCGATGATGCCCAGGCGATTGTTCAGCAGCCCGCCGAGATCGAGTTCGATCTGGCCGCCCGCAATCTGGCCGTCGTTATCACCGCTGTTATCGAAGTTGACGCCCTTGACGCGCACCAACCCCTTCGCGTACAGACCGCCATTACGGTTATCGAAATCCGACGTGGTTATCAGCGCTTCGCCGGTCCGGGCAGAAACACGACCGCCGTAGTTATTGAAGCCGCCCAACGCGGTCAGGTTGAGACGCTGAGCCTGGATCACACCTCCTTGCCGCTTGCCGTCATAACCGTTGTTCAACACGCCGGTAATGGTCGAAGTGAATGCACCCTGCAAACTGGAAAGCACACCACCCTGGCTGTTGAGATTTGCTGCGGTAACGCCCAGATCGCCCGCTTGGGCGATAATGCGGCCATTCAGGTTATCGACGTCTTTGTTAACAGACACGCGAAGCGCTCCCTGGCTTTGCAACGTGCCAAGCGTGTTGTTGAGACCTGCCGCGTCCACCTCTACATCACCGCCCTGACTGTAGATCAGACCGTCTGTAGCGTTGACCACATTACCGGCGGCGATGAGATGCAACTTACCGTCAGATGCGAGGGTGCCGCGGTTACTGTTATCCAGTTGCCCGGCTGTATTGAGCGTCAACAGGCTCTTGCTGACCAGTTGGCCGCCCTGGTTATTGATCTGGGTACTGCGACGCAGCAATAACGCGCCGCCGCTGGCCAGCTTCCCGTTGGTGTTGGTCAGGGCAGCCAGCAGGTCGAGGGTCATCGCGCCTCTGCTGCTGAGGTTTCCCGCGCTGTTGTCGAGTGTTCCGCCCTCGAAACTCAGGTCCTGCGCGGCCGTCAGATTGCCAGCGGTGTTATCAAGCGTAGCGGCTTTGATCGTCAGTCCGGCTCCGCTGTCAATCAAGCCTTTCTGACTGTTGTCCAACCGACCGGTAACGGTCAGAGTCTGGCCAGCACCGCTGGACAAGATGCCTCCACTGTTGCTGAGGCTGTCGGATGTGACAGTCAGTGCCGTCTGGCTGACCAGCGCCCCGCCACCGCTGTTGAGCAACGCACCGCTCAGGTCAACGCCAACCGAACCGTTGCGGCTGGACAGCGTTCCGTTGTTGCGGTTGTCGAGACTATTGCCGTGAACGTCGAGACGTTGCCAACCGGAAAGCAGGCCGTTCTGGTTATTGACGCTGTCGGTTGCGACCGTCAGTACGTCGCTGCTGATGACCTTGCCGTTTGTGTTATCGAGCGCACGGCCGTTCAGCTCAAAGCTCTGTGAGCTGGAGATTTCGCCTGACTGGTTGATGAAGTCGCGTACGCGCTTGAATGTCAGAGGGCCTTTGGCAGAAACCAGTCCGCCACGGTTATCCAGATCAGCGTTTTTCAGATCAATGGACAGACTGGTGTTGCCCATCAAACGTCCAGAGTCGAGTGACAGCGCATCAAGGGTGACGCTCATCGCGCCCAATGCCGAAACTTCACCACCGTTGCCCGAATTCAGACTGTTGGCTGTCAGAACCAGCGTACTGCCGCTATTGATCAAGCCGTTGGCGGTGTTATTGATCGTTGTTGCGTCCAGCGTCAGACCCGTTTTAGCCAGTAACTGGCCTGTCTGGTTATCAAGGACGCCCGAACCCAATTCAAGAAACTGGTTCGCGTTGATGAGGCCTTTTTCGCGATTGGTCAGCGTCCCGGTAACCGTCAGGTCCAGATCGTTGCGACTGGTCAGGGTCCCACCGGTGTTGTCCAGCGTGCCGGCCTTGGCATCCACACCTGCTGCGGCGATCATGCCTTTGACGTTATTCAGTGCATTGGCAATACGCAGAGTGAGGAATTGATTGCTGAGTACCTTGCCGCCGTTGTTTTCAAGGCTGTTTGCAGACAGCGTGAACGCTTGCCCACTGGAAATTTCGCCACCCTGGTTCAACACCACGCCCAGATTTTTCAGCAGCAGCGTGCCTGGGGCATTGATAAGTCCGCTCTGGTTGTCCAGTTGGCCATTGTTCAGATCAAGGCTGAGTGAGGTGTTGCTGAACAGAGTGCCTTTCTGCTGATCCAGACGGCTGACGCTTGCGGTCATTGCCTGACTGCTGCCGATGCTGCCGCCACTGCTGTTGGTGAGTTTCGCGGCGGTCAGCTCCAGTCGGTCACCGGTGCTGACACGCCCATTCTGACTGTTATCGAAATCACCCGTAGTGAGCTTCAGCAAGCCCTTACTGCTGATGGTGCCGCGCTGGCTGTTATCGAGGACGCCGCTCCCCAGATCGAGTGCACCATCGGTCACCAGCTTGCCGCCCTGATTGCCGAATGCTCCGACGCTACGCAGATACAGGGTGTCAGCACTGGAAACATTGCCAGCGGTGTTGGTCAGGCTGCCAGCCTTCAGGGTCAGCGTACCTTCGCTGCTGACCAGGCCCTTCGTGTTATCGAGCAGCCCGGACAAATCGATATTGATGTCCTGCAGACCACTTAACGTTCCGCCGGTGTTGTCCAGTGCCGTGCCGACGACCGTCAGGCCGGTCGTGCTGGATAGCAGGCCATCGTTCTGATTGGTAGTCCGGGCGACGTTCAGTTTCAGGGCTTTCTGCGCAAGGACCTGGCCGCTGTCGCTGTTATTCAGCTTGGCTCCGGTCAGTGTGATCGTGTCCTGACCCGAGATCTCGCCACCACGGTTATCAATGTCAGAAACATTGATACTCAGCGCCTGGGTTGCACCAATCAGGCCCTTGTTGCTGTTGGTCAGTGCATCACCGGTCAGCGTCAGAGAGCCCTGCGCGATCAATTGGCCGCCTTCCTGCTGCAGATTGCCTATGTGCGCGACAAGGTTTTTCTTGCTGGCAAGCTGACCTTCAAGGTTGTCGACGGAAGCCGCATACAGTTCTACGTCTGCATCGGCAATGACCACGCCTTTCGTATTGTTCAGAGCGGTATCGACAGTCAGGTCCAACGCGCCACGGCTGCTGATCAAGCCTGTGGTGTTGTCCAGCACCGCGCTATGCATATCCAACGCAGCAGCGGAAATAGAGCCTTTGACGTTGGCCAGCGCCTCGTCGATAACCAGCGTCAACTTCTGGCCGCTCAGCAACTTGCCGCCACTGTTATCAAGGCTACCGGCCTTCACTGTGAAGGCCTGATTGCTGGATATTTCGCCGTTCTGGTTTGCAACGCCTTTGAGGTTTTTCAGCAGCAGTAGGCCGGAGGCATTGATCAGGCCGCCCTGATTGTTCAACTGCCCGTTGTTGAGGTCCAGACTCAACGAGGTGTTGCTGAACATTTCGCCCGCCTGCTGATCAAGACGGGTGACCGTGGCGGTCAACGCCAGTGCGCTGGCGATACGCCCAGCACTCTGGTTGATGACCTTGCCTGCTGTCAGTTCAAGCGTATCGCTGCTGGTCAGGCGGCCTTTCTGACTGTTGTCGAATGTGCCGGCAGTAACAGTGACCTTGGTCGCGCCTTTGCCAGACAACGCTCCGCCCTGACTGTTGTCGAGGCTGGCACTGGAGATCGTGAGCGTTGAATCTGTGGTGACAGAACCGGACTGGTTGAACAGCGCGCCTGTTGTATCAATCTTCAATGCATCAGCGCTGGACAGACTGCCCTTGGCGTTTTGCAGCGAATCGGCTGTCACACCTAGTGCGGCTTCGCTGCTGAGCAGGCCGCCCGTGTTGTCCAGTGCGCCGGTCAGCAGGATGGTCAGGTTGTTCTGAGAGGCCAGCGTGCCGCCCGCGTTGTCCAGGCGAGCGCCGTCCAGATGCAAGGTGTTGCCGAAAAGCAGCCCCTTGTTAAGGTTGATGATGCGCGCCACTTCCAACTCCAGCGCAGTACCGGCCAGAACCTTGCCGCCGTCACTGTTCTCAAGCGTTTTGGCAGTGATGTCTACGCCGATCTGGCTGGATATCTCACCGTTGCGGTTGTCGATATCGTCCACATTGAGTTTCAGCGCTTTGGTTGCGCCTACCAGACCACCTGACCGGTTATCCAGCGTCTTGCCGATCAAGGTCAGATCACCTTGCGCAACCAGCTCACCGCCTTTCTGGGTCAGGCTGTCGATTTCAGCAACAAGATCAGCCTGACTGGCGATACGTCCCGAGTCGTTGAGCGCTGTTGTCACCTGCAATTTCATCAGGTCAGCAGCATTGAGCAGGCCGCTCCGGTTATCCAGAAACGTGCCTTTCAACTCAAGGCCAGCGTTACTCTGAATACCGCCTTTCTGTTTTGCCGCCAGATCTGCCTGATTGTTGTCGAGTTCATCGACGAACAGCTGCATGCCTTTTTCAGCACGGATGGCTCCGCCGCGGTTGGCGACGCTGTCGCTGTGTACGATCAGCAGATCCCTGGCGATGATGCTGCCGCCACGGTTGTCCACTGAGAGGCTGGATAGATCCATCAGCCCCTTGGCCTGCAGGCTGC
The DNA here is from genome assembly GCF_001642795.1 of Pseudomonas viridiflava. Classification (GTDB taxonomy): domain Bacteria; phylum Pseudomonadota; class Gammaproteobacteria; order Pseudomonadales; family Pseudomonadaceae; genus Aquipseudomonas; species Aquipseudomonas viridiflava. The sequence goes on from NZ_LKEH01000017.1 coordinate 301,468, forward strand.
CCCCGGTTTGATTGTCCAGTGCCCCCGTCAGAACGAGAGAAAGCTTGCCGTCGGTCACTACCGATCCAGACTGACTGTTGTCCAGGCTCACCGCGTGAATATCAACGCCCTGCCCTGACCCCAGGGTGCCTGCCTGATTGTTGATCGCCTTGCCAACGACCATGTTCAGAAACTTGTCGGCCATGACCTGACCCTGGGTATTGTCCAGGCTCAGGGAAGCCAAATCGGTTTTGCCGGCGCTGGTCAGTTCACCCAGTTGGTTTGACAGAGCGTCCTTCACATCAATGATCAGATCATCATCACTGCTGACGCTGCCGCCATTGTTGTTCAGTTCATTCGCACCAAGATCGATCCCCTTGCCGGAAACCAGACCGCGCACGTTGGTCAGCAACTTATCGACGCGCACGATCAGTGCCTGCTCGCTGATAACCGAACCGTCAGTGTTGTCCAGCGAAGTGGCCGACAGCTTGAAACCATTGGCGCTGGAGATTTCGCCATTTCGGTTATCGACTGTGGTCAGGTTTTTCAAGAGCAGTTGGCCAGGGGCCGTGATCAAACCGCCCAGGTTCTTCAGCACACCGTTGTTCAAATCGAGGCTGACGTCGCTATTACTGTAGAGCCGACCGTCCTTGTTCTGATCCAGGCCGGTGACGAACGCCGTCAGTGCTTTCGCACTGGCGATACGGCCTGCCTCACTGTTGTTGACCTGAGCCGCGGTCAAACTCAGCACATCCGTGCTGGTCAGGCGACCGCCCTGCTGGTTGTCGAACGCTCCCGTATCGACCGTTACCCCTTTGCCTGCGATACGGCCGTTCTTGCTGTTATCCAGACTTGCGCTGTCAAGCGTCAGGTCGGCGCTACTCAATATCTCACCGCCCTGGCTGACGACGTCTCCGGTAACAGTCAGCAAGGACGTGTCAGCGCTGGTGATGCTGCCGCCGGTATTGTTCAGCGATGCAGCCTTCAGCTCCAACGTTCCATCGCTGCGAACGACGCCCTGACTATTGTTCAGCGCATCGGTAACGTTAAAGCCCAGACTGTTTTTGCCGTAAATCCGACCGCTGTCCGTGTTGGTCAACTGGCCCAGATTAAGTTGTACAGACTGCTGGCCTGAGACCACGCCTGCGGTCTGGTTATCGAGACTGTCGGCCGTCAGCAAAAGAGCCCCGTTGGCCAGCAAGCGGCCTTTGCGGCTGTTATCGAATTGACCCACTGTTGCCGTCAGCGTACCCAGGCTTGAGACTTCTGCATTCTGGTTGTTCAGCGTCGCGGCATTCAGCTCAAGACCTGTGGCAGAAATCAGCCCGCGCAGGTTGTTCAGCAACTTATCGACGCGCACGATCAGTGCCTTGTCGCTGATTAATGAACCGGCGGTGTTATCCATCGAGTTGGCCGTCAGCGTGAAGCCGTTGGCGCTGGAAATTTCACCGCTCCGATTATTGACGGTGGTCAGGTTTTTCAGAATCAACTGGCCCGGAGCGGTGATCAGCCCTCCCTGGTTATTCAATACACCGTGACTCAAATCGAGGCTGACATCGCTGTTGCCATACAACCGACCATCATTGGTCTGGTCGAGGGCAGTCACCACGGCAGTCAACGCCATCGCGCTGGCGATGCGACCCGCTTCACTGTTGTTGACCTGGCCGGCAGTCAGGCTCATGACTCCGCTGCTGATGAGGCTTCCGCTGTTCTGGTTTTCGAACGTTCCGGTGGTCAACTCAATGCCGTTACCGGCAATTCGCCCTTTGCGAGCGTTATCGAGACGACCTGTCGTGAGCTTAAGACTGGCGTCGCTCAGCACCTCACCACCGTTATTGACCGCAGCTCCGGTGGCAGTAATCGTAGCGGTTTGCGCACTGGAAATACTGCCGCTGGTGTTGTTCAGCGATGCGGCCGTCAGGGACAACGTGCCATCGCTGCGGATGACACCCTGTTCATTGTTCAATGCACCGGCAATGTTGAAACCCAGATTGTTTTTGCCGTAAATCCGACCGCTGCCAGTATTGGTCAATTCACCGAGATTCAACTGGACGGATTGCTGCCCGGAGACCACGCCGTTGGCCTGGTTGTCGAAACTGTCTGCCGTCAGCAACAACGCGCCGTTGGCCATCAAACGGCCTTTCTGACTGTTATCGAACTGGCCGACCGTTGCTGTGAGCGCCCCGAGGCTGGAGATTTCCGCGCTCTGGTTGTTCAGGGTTGCCGCGTGCAGCTCGAGGCCATTGGCAGATACCATCCCGCGCAGGTTGGTCAGCNGAAGGATCAGCGCCTTGTCGCTCAGCACCGAACCTTCGGTATTGTCCAGCGACGTGGCCGCCAGCGAGAAACCATTCGCACTGGATATCTCGCCGCTCTGGTTGTTCACCACATTGAGGTTTTTCAGCAGCAACTGACCGGGTGCGTTGATCAATCCATCCTGGTTGTTCAGCACACCGTTATTCAGATCCAGGCTGACGTCGCTGTTGCTATAAAGACGACCATCATTGGTCTGATCGAGCCCGGTGACCACCGCCGTCAGGGCCATGGCGCTGGCGATGCGGCCCGCCTCGGTGTTGTTGACCTGAGCGGCAGTCAGCCCAAGGGTGCCGGTGCTGGTAAGACGGCCATCCTTGTGGTTATCGAATGCGCCCGTGGTGACGGTCACGCCGTTCGCCGCAATGCGACCGCTCTGACTGTT
>NZ_LKEH01000017.1:304168-305090 GCF_001642795.1 Pseudomonas viridiflava
GTTCACGCCCAGGTTGTTTCTGGCGTAGACGCTGCCCTTGCCGGTGTTGGTCAGTTGCCCCAGCGTCAGTTGAACGTTCTGCTGGCCGGACACTGATCCGGCGTTCTGGTTGTCCAGATTGTCGGCCGTCAGTTGTAGGGTACCGTTGGCCATCAAACGGCCTTTCTGGCTGTTATCGAACTGGCCGACCGTTGCTGTGAGCGCCCCGAGGCTGGAAATTTCCGCGTTCTGGTTGTTCAGGGTTGCCGCGTGCAGCTCGAGGCCATTGGCAGATACCATCCCGCGCAGGTTGGTCAGCNTAAGGATCAACGCCTTGTCGCTCAGCACCGAACCTTCGGTGTTGTCCAACGAAGTGGCCGCCAGCGAGAAACCATTCGCACTGGAAATTTCGCCGCTCTGGTTGTTCACCACATTGAGGTTTTTCAGCAGCAACTGGCCGGGTGCGTTGATCAATCCATCCTGGTTGTTCAGCACACCGTTATTCAGATCCAGGCTGACATCACTATTGCTATAAAGCCGACCATCACTGGTCTGATCAAGACCGGTGACCACTGCCGTCAGTGCCATGGCGCTGGCGATGCGGCCCGCCTCGGTGTTGTTGACCTGAGCAGCAGTCAGCCCAAGGGTGCCAGTGCTGGTCAGGCGGCCGTCCTTGTGGTTATCGAATGCGCCCGTGGTGACGGTCACGCCGTTCGCCGCAATGCGACCGCTCTGACTGTTGTCCAGCGAACCGCTGGTCAACGTCAGGCTGGCGTCACTGAGCATCTGTCCGCCCTGGTTGACGACGGCTGCAGTGGTGGTAATCGAGGCCGTTCCGGCGCTGGTGACGCTGCCGCCGCTGCTGGCAAGGCTCGCCGCGCTCAGGTTCAGGGTGCCATCACTGCGCAGCACGCCCTGATCGTTNATTCACGGCTCTGGTGGC
>NZ_LKEH01000017.1:305096-367568 GCF_001642795.1 Pseudomonas viridiflava
AGTCACGCCCAGGTTGTTTCTGGCGTAGACGCTGCCCTTGCCGGTGTTGGTCAGTTGCCCCAGCGTCAGTTGCACGTTCTGCTGGCCGGACACTGATCCGGCGTTCTGGTTGTTCAGCGTGTCAGCCGTCAGTTGCAAGGTACCGTTGGCCAACAGGCGACCGCTGCTGCTGTTGTCGAACTGAACGAGCGTGGCGGTCAGGTTGCCCAGGCTGGAGATTTCACCGGTGCGGTTGTCAACGGTGCCGGTGTTCAGCAGCAGGCCACCTGCCGCGTTGATGATGCCCAACTGGTTGAGCACCTGACCGGAGATGCGCGCAGTCAATACGGCGCCGCTGGACAGTTTGCCTTGCTGGCTGTTATCCAGCGTTTGGGCGGTGATGTTCAGATTGCCGCTGCTGCTGATCAACCCGCTCTGTGCGTTCAGTACTTGAGAGGCATTGATGTCTGCGTTGCCACCCTGGCTCAAAATACGGCCGGACTGACGGTTGTCGATCACGCCCGCAGCAACCCATGCGCTGGCCTGTCCGTTCAGTGTGGCGCCCTGGTTGTTGAGCGTCTGGGTAACGGTCGCCTGCAAGGCGCGGCTGGCGGTGATGCTGCCGCTGTTGGTCAGGCTGTTGGCCGACAGGGTCACATCGCCCGAAGCGTTGCGGCTGCTGTCTGCGTTGACGCCCGCTTCGATCACGGCCGAGTTACGCAATTGACCGCCAGCGGACAGGGTCAGTGCATCGCGGGCAGCGACGTTCTGCCGGGTGGTGAGATCACCGCCGGTGGTCATCGCCAGCGAGGAACCGGCGTACACCGGCCCGTTGACTTCTGCGGTGTTGGCCCGCACGTTTACCGCGCCGCTCGCCGCCACCTGCATGACGTTGAGGTGGCCGTTGGCATCGATCTGGATATCGCCGCCGCTGGCCGCCAGGTCTCCGGCGAGCCTGACGCCGACGCCCGCTTCGGTACCGACCAGCCGGATGGCACCGGCGTACATGCCGCCCAGGGCCGAGCTGTCGATCGCCAGTTCCGGCTTGCTGCTGCCGTCGTCTGCCAGTGCCGTCGGGTTCAGGGTCTGTGCATCGACGTCGTTGCGACCGGTAATGACGTTGAGGCGCTTGGCGTGCAGTTCGGCGTTGATTTTCGCGCTGCGGGTGATGATGTCGAACTGGTCGACATTGTCGGCATTCAGCCCCACGCCGTCAATCGAGATGCTGCCACCCTGAACGTTGAAGCGCTGCAACTGACCGTTGGAGTCCAGAATCGGTTTGCCGGTGGTCAGCGTGACCTGAGGCGTGTTGATGAACCCGCAACCGTTACAACTGATGCCATAAGGGTTGGCGACAATGACGCGTGCCGCCTGCCCTGCCACTTCCGTGTAGCCCCTGAGCTGACTGGCATTGGCGCCGACCACTTCGTTGAGAATCGTGTTGGCCGCGGTGCCACGCAGGTTGGAGTTGCCGACGATGATGCCGCCCAGTTGGGTGCTCTGGGTCTGGTTGGTCGAGTTGTTGAGGATCACGCCCTGACTGTCGACGTTGTACTGTTGGAACTGGTTGTGCGACAGGCCGCTGGCATTGGGCGTGGCGATGTTGATGATGGGCACGCCATTGCCGGCCTGACCCAGCGTGGTCCCCGTGCCACTGACCGCGATGCCTTCGGCCTGAACCAGCAACGGCTGCCAGAACAGGGCATTGGCCAGAATCAACGCAAGGCCACGCTTGGGCATTCCCCAGAAATGCTGGCGCTCGGTCAACGCCGCGGAAGGCTGACGGGCGAGCAGAGCGAACTGGTGAACGTCCATGTAAGTGACCTCGAAACGCAAAAGATGAAAAGGCTGGGTTACAGGAAGAAATCCACGCGGAAATAGATCGGCGATTCACGCTCGATCACGTCGGGACGTTCCAGAGAGCGGGCAAAGGTCACCGACGCGGCGACATGCTGGCCACGGGTAAACAGTTCGAATGAATTGCTGGACAGGCGGCCATGCTGGTCGCCGTTGTAACGGTCGCCACGGATCACGCCCTGATCGTAACCAGCCGCGGCGCCATACTCGGCGAAGACCGGCCTTATCCAGTCGAGGGTGACCGGGCGAGTCAGACGCACTTCGTTGCGCCAGTAGCCGCCACTGTCACCCGACAGAAACTGATCCTTGTAACCGCGCACCGACGACGAGCCGCCCAGGCTCTGGCGCTGCGGGCTGAACAGCACATCTTCACTGCGCTGCCCGGTTGCAAGGCTGGTGAACGTCAGATTCTCGCCCCATAACTGAAACGGTTGCAGGTAGCTGAGGGTGCCGGTGTATTTGCGATAGCGCGCATCGGCCTGGCCTGGACCCGGATCATGATTGCCCTGGGCGTCCAGCGCGCCAATGCCCTGCTGCATGCCCAGGTCGATGTTAAGAAACGCAGAGCCTATCCGGCGGCCGTGGTTGATGCCGAATTGCGCTTCAGTGATGCGGTTGCTGCTGAGTGCCAGCTTGCTGCCTTCTACATAGTTGTTGGTCCGCAGGTACGCCAGACCGGCATTGAGCGACGTCTTGCTCAGCGCGTCACGGTGCACGACCCGCTCAGCCCTGAACTGGTGGTTCTGGCTGTCGCCGTCCTGCTTGAAATCGATATTGGACGCCTGGGCCACCGAGCGATATTCACTGGTGCTGTACAGGTAGCTGAACGTCCACCAGCCCCAAGGCAGGCTGTACGACAGCGAGGCATTGCGAGAGGCTTTCTGGCGATCACTGATCGCATCGTGTCCGCCGCGCAGGCTGAACTGATCAGCCAGGCCCAGCGGGTTATCCCACTCGATCCCTGCATTCCATTGCTGCTCACCGGTACTGCGCTGACCTTCGTTGGTACGCGACAGATTGGCTCGCCAAGGCTTTTGCGGCGTGTTCTTGACCACCACATCACTGCCACCCACCGCCTTGCCGGGCGTCAGTTCCATCTGCGTCTGATTGGACGGCAGGCGGTTGAGCTGATCGACCATCTGCTCGATCTCGCGCAGGTTGACCATCGTGCCTTCCTGACCTGGAAAGGTCATCGCCAGCTCACGCGCCGACAGGCCGCTGTCGGCAGCGCCACGCAGGTTCTCGAGCTTGCCTTCAATCACCAGCACCTGCAGGTCGCCTTTGGACAGATCCTGCTGCGGCAGATAAGCACGCGTGGTCACCAGACCTTTTTCGATGTAGTGATCGGTGATGACCTTGAGCAGCTCGTTGAGCTGAGGAACGCCCAGGCATTGACCGATATAAGGCTTGATCAGGTCGTCGCGCTCAGCGGCTGAAAGCGAATCCGCACCCTTGAGCTCGATGCGATCGATCGTGAAACAGCGTGTATCGGCAGGCGCCACCGGAGCAGCAGGCTCGGCCTGCTTGCCCGGCAGATCCTTGAGGTCTTCAAGGCGGCGGCGCTGCTCTTCAAGCAGGCGGTCCTGACGATCACGGATAAGGTCCTGCTCGCCAGGCGTGGTGGCGGCGAAAGCGGACAGTGGCGCAGCGGCGAGCAGCGCCAGCACGGCCAATCTTGAAGCGAAAAGATGCACGACGCGTCCCTGCGATATCATATTGATATTAATTTCGGGCGCGATATTAGTTCGCCATTACACTGGCGTCAAATATTTGTACAACTTTGTACAAAATTTTATTACCGAGGCCAGATGAGCCCCGAGGCACTGAAACGAATAGGATTTAGCTACGCAAAAATCGCAACCGTCTGCCGCCCCCTCAGCACCAGCTCACCGCTCTCACTCCAGATTTCCATGTCCTGCAACGAATAACCGCCAGCCGCCACATGGCTTGAGGTCTTGAGCAAAAACCACTGGTCCGGCGCAGGCGCGTTGACGATATCCAGTGTCCAGGTGATCGTGCTGAGCGGCACGTGGGCTGTCAGGGTGGTGATGGATGCCGGGGGCAACGCGTCTGCCAGTGCGATAAGCGCCACTATTGGATCGATGCCTTGCGCCTCATCGTGCCTGACCCACATCAACAGTTCGGGATCAGTTGCTCCGGAGAACGGCAAGGCCCCACCGGCAGGTCTTTTCTGGAAGTTGTGGGCACAGTTGGGTGCGTGTGGTCCTGCATCCCACAATGAATAATCGTCGGGTTGGCTGACGGCGGGTCGTTGTGAATAATCGTGAAGGATCCGGCTGTCACGCGAAGCGGTAAACACCATCGTCATGTGCAGCGCCAGTTGCGCTGACGAAAAACAGTCGGTGGTCATGACGGTGACTGACTTTCCCTGACGCAATACGGTTGGCTTGAAGATCTGCTCGTGCATGGCAGGACCGACGAAGGTGATCTGGGCAGACTTCAATGGCGGCAGGTCGGAACCGCCTGCCTGCATCGCAGCATGCAACGCAAGCGCGGCGGTCAGCCCGCCATAAACCGTTCTGCCTTGCAGCCAGTTTTCGGGGGCGTTGAAGGGACTGGAGGGGTCGAAGCTCTGGAATATCTCTGCAAGTGAAGCCATGGTCTTCTCCTGAATCACATCAATCGGGATCAACACAGCACCAGCGCCCAATGAGGGTGGCGTCGAGCTTACCTGAACAGACTGAATGAACGCACACTTCTCCGGATTCAACGGCACAACTCACGGCCAGTGGCGCTGAACCACCGCATTTACGACAGGATGCGCATCGATCTGCAACAGCGACGCATGAAATGTCGGTCGCGAACCACGCAGGTCATCACGCGCCCCGCTCCACCGGCTTGCGATGCTGGCCAGGATCTCGACCGCGCCGGGTGCTTCGGGATGCCAATGTCCCGGCTTGGCGAACAGATCGCTGAACATCTGCCAGTGCCAGTAAAGGCGTAACCGCGCGCCCGACTCCAGCTTGCGGTGAGTCGCCTCATCACCATCAACCAGCCAGCGTTCCGGGAAGTCGATGATGGCGCTGGGTATGTAGCAGTTAGTGGCTATATAGATCAGCGCCCGGAGCGCTTGCGACCGCTGGGGCGCTGCACGCGGCAGAAGGCCGGCTTCCGGAAACTCAAGCCCCAGGTGAATCAGGATTGCCGCGCTCTCGGTCACGACGGTGCCGTCGGGCAGCACCAGCACAGGCACCTGCATCAGGGGATTGACCTGCTTCAACGCTTCCTTGCCGAGTCCCTCTTCCCAAGCGCAGGCGTCGATCAATGTGTAGGGTGTAGCGCAAAGCTCAAGCGCGACCTCGATGGCTGCCGAACCGCAGCCCTTGGCACCGTAGAGCGTGTACATGGCTGATATCCCTCGCAAAGAAGATCAAGCCTAGCTGACATCAAAAGACCATGCAGACCGCTCGGCGACTGTGAAAGCCAATCGGGACGTTGTCGCAGCAGCCTTCCTTCACGCATCATGCAACCGCCCTCTTCTCGATGCCTTCCATGAAACGCTACGAAAAATTCGCCGCCGACATCGCTGAAATGATCCGCAGCGGGATTCTGCCACCCGGCGAAAAAGTCCCCTCCGTGCGCGTGGCTAGCCGTACGTATTCGGTCAGTCCGACAACGGTTTTCAAGGCTTACTATTTGCTGGAAGACAAAGGACTCATTCAGGCGCGTGCCCGTTCGGGTTATTACGTGCGCGAGTACGGCCCGCAGACCATGACCGAGCCCGAGCTGGTCAGACATGTGAGCGAAGGGACGGAGGTCAGTGTCAGCGACCTGATCTTTTCGGTGCTGGCGTCGCTCAAGGATCCAGACACCGTTCCGTTCGGCTCGGCGTTTCCCAGCCCTCATCTTTATCCGTTGCCACGCCTGGCGAAATCCATGGGCATCGCCGCAAGAGCGCTCACCCCATCCACCATCATCAATGACATGACCACGGGAAACGCCGAGTTGCGTCGGCAAATCGCACTGCGCTACATGATCAGCGGTGTGCGGCTGCCAGCACACGAACTGGTGATCACCAATGGCGCCATGGAAGCGCTGAACCTGTGCCTGCAATGCGTCACCGAGCCTGGCGATCTGGTTGCCATCGAAGCGCCTGCCTTTTATGCGTGCCTGCAGGTGCTGGAACGCTTGAAACTGAAAGCCGTGGAAATTCCGGTGCATCCCCGTGACGGCGTGGACCTGGATTCGCTGCAGGACAGTCTCGGTCGATTGCCGATCAAGGCCTGCTGGTTCATGAGCAGTTTTCAGAACCCGCTGGGCGCGAGCCTGACGCCGGAAAAGAAGACCCGACTGTACGAACTGCTCGAAACCCACGACGTCCCGTTGATCGAAGACGATGTGTACGCCGAGCTGTATTACGGCAGCACCGCGCCGCAGCCGGTCAAGAGCCTTGACCGCAGTGGCCGGGTCATGCACTGCGGCTCGTTTGCCAAGACCCTTGCGCCGGGCTACCGGGTTGGCTGGGTGGCGGGCGGACGTTACGCCGAGCAGATCAACCGGCTGAAGCTCATGACCACTATTTCACCCTCGGTGCCAGCGCAGGCGGCGATTGCCGATTACCTCAATCATGGCGGTTATGACCGGCATCTGCGCAAGCTGCGCGACACGCTGGAAATTCAACAAGGCGCCATGCTCGCCGCAGCGGCTCGCTACTTCCCGGCGGGCACTCGCGTGACGAAACCGGTCGGCGGCTACTTTCTGTGGTTCGAGTTTCCCGAACACGTGGATTCGCTTCGACTGTTTCAGGAGGCCCTGGCGCAAGGCATCAGCCTGGCGCCGGGACCGATCTTTTCGCCCTCGCAGCGCTTTCGCAACTGCGCACGCCTGAATCACGGCAGCCCCTGGGACGATCGGTGCGAACAGGCCATGGCAACCCTGGGCCGTATCCTCGCTTCATTCCGGGATACGCCCCACAACTGATCCCTGTTTTTTTGCGCTTTCTGAATCTGTACCAGTTTTCACCTGCGTCCGATAATTACCCTGCGATCCACACCGATCAATCAAGAGGTTCTCATGGGCAAGATGGCATTGGGTTTACTGGCGTTTCTGGCATTCACGATTGCGGTGGGCCTGCTGGGGACGATACCGCCTTCCTGAGGCTGGACCTGTCGAACCTGTCGAATAGCAGCCAGTAAAGAATGGGAATCAGGCCCAGGGTCACCAGTGTCCCCAGGGCCAATCCACCGATGATCGTGATTGCCATGCCTTCCCACAGCGGGCCGGCAAACAGCATCAACGGCACCAGCCCGATGATGCAGGTCAGTTTGGTCATCACGATAGGCCGCAGGCGTTTGACGGCGGCGTTGACCACCGCTTCGTGCACATTCAGGCCGTGCTCGCGCTCTACATCGATCCGCTCAAGCAGCAACACCGCGTTATTGACAATGATGCCCGCCAGCGACAGCAGGCCGAAGGTGGCCATGAAGCCAAACGGATAACCGGTGATGAGCAAGGCGCACGCCGCCCCGATCAGCACGAACGGCACGCTGGTGATCACGATCAGCAACTTGCGAAACGAATTGAACTGCCAGACGAACAGCAGCAGCATGCCGACCAGCGCATGCGGCATGTACTGCAGCAACGCCTGATTGGCATCGGCAGAGTCCTGAATCTCCCCGCCCAGTTCGATGCGGTAGCCCACCGGCAGCTTGATTGCTGCAACTTGCGGAGCCAGGCGCTGGACAATGGTCGTCGCCGTCAGCGAGGGATTGTGTCCGGTCACGGTGATGGCGCGCTCCATGTTCCTGCGCAACAACGTAGACGCTTCGGACTGCGGCTCCAGAGTAGCGACTGTCGACAGCGGGACAGGACCTGAACCCGAGGCCGGGTAGATAAACGTCGTGTCCAGATCATTGCCGGAGGCTCCGGCATCTTCCACCGCCCGGGCCACCAGCGCTACCGTGGTCTCGCCATCCTGCATCGACGACACCGACAGACCACCATTACGCAACCGCAGTGCCTGAGCGATGTCTTCGCTGCTGACCCCTGCCAAGCGCGCCTTGTATGGATCGACCACCCCCTCATAACGCAGCAGGCGACTGCGCCAGTCGTCCTGCACGTCAACGGTGCCGGGCAACGCCAACAGGGCCTTTTCAAGCTGACCGGCCGCCTGGCGCAACACCTCTTCGTCCGGGCCGATGATCCGGTAGATCGCCACGCCTGCCTCGGTGGTGCCCATGGAAAAACGCTTCGGCTGTGCCTGGACTTCCGGATGTTGCTGCAGCAGGAACCGGCGTGTTCTGGCAATCACCGCATCCATATCGACGCCCTTGCGCACGCTGACCGTGAAGTAGGCAATGTCAGGGGCTGGCAATGGCGGGTTGAGACCCAGCACGATTCTCGGCCCGCCGTCGGCGACATACCCGATGCTGTCGACCACAGCCCGGTCATTGCTCAGCCACTGGCTGATGTCACGCACGGTCTGCAACGTCGCTGTCGAGCTGCTGCCGGGCTCCATCGTCAGCGGAATCTGGAACTGCAAACGGTCGGACTTGGGCAGAAAGTCATAGGGCACGTGGGTCAGTACCACGACCGCACCAGCCAGCAAGCCGAGCATGCAGCCCAGAAAGATGAAGGGGTAATGCAGCAGTTGCTCGATGACCGTGCGATAGCCGCGGTAAAAACCTGAAGCGTATTCGTCACGTGCCGGTGCATCTTTATGAACGGTCGGCGCCTTGGCGAAGTAAAAGCACAACAGCGGCGTCACGGTGATGCTCAGCAGCCAGGAACTGATCAGCGTGGTCGCCAGAACGATCGCCAGCGAACGCAGGTATTCGTTGGTGCTGGTCTGCCCGAGAAAAAACGGCGAGAACGCCAGCACGATCACCAATGAAGAGGTCAGCAACGGAATCGCCAGCGTACGTCCTGCGTCCTCGCACGCCTGCCATCTCGCCTCACCGGCATGCAGCCGTCGCTCGATGTCCTCGGCAATCACGATACCGTTATCGACCAGTAGTCCGAGGGCCAGGATGATTGCCGCGATCGACACGGTTTGCAGCTCAATGCCCAGCGAGCGCATCACAATGAGCGTCGTCAGGATCGTCAGCGGAACGATGGCCCCTACGACCAGCCCGGTGCGCCAGCCCAGAAACAGCATGACCACGCACATGACGATCACCACGGTTTCGCCCATGACGTGGTACATCTTGCTCATCTCGTTCTGCACCACATCGGCCTGGAACGTCACGATGTGCAGGGCAAAACCGGCAGGCAGTTGCTGCTCAAGTTCGCCCAGACGTGCGCGAAGCGACGTGCCGAAGGCCTGAACATTGAGTCCCGATTGCATCGAGACGGCCAGCACGACCGCTGACTGTCCCTGATAGATGGCCGCCGTTTCCGGCGGGTCGACAGGGGCTACTGACACCTTCGCCAGAGATTGCAGTGGTACGCGCTCACCGCTCGCCAGTTGCACGGGAAACCGCCGCAGTTGCTCCAGAGAAAGGATTTCGCCACTCACCGACAGCGTGGTGCTCTGCGCCCCCACAACTGGATTGCCGCCCAGCGCAATTGCATTCTGACCCTGCAACTGTTGCAGCACCTGCTGCGGCGCAAGCCCGGAAGCACCCAGCGTCTGGTGGTCGAAATCAAGGTAGATGCGTTCATCCTGCAGGCCGTACAACTCGACCTGATCAACCCCGCTCAGACCGTACAACTGATCGCGGAGACGTTTGATGGGGCCGCGCATCTCACTCATGCTGAAGCCCGGCGCCGTGACTGCGACCGAGGCGACGGCGACACGGCCGAAGTCATCGTCCACCAGCGGACCCTGAGTGCCGGGCGGAAAGCTGCCGCTCAGTTCGCCCACCTTGGCCCTGAGCCGTTGCCACAGCGCGGGGAGATCCTTGACGCTGTCATAAGCTGTGACCTGTACGATCACTCGGCCCGGCTTGATGGTCGTGACGAAGTCCTTGATCTGCGCCAACTCCCGGATCCTGTCTTCCAGCGGCCTTGCCAGCAACTCCTCCGCGCGTTCGACGGGCAGACCCGGCAACGCCACGCTGACCAGCGCATCGCGCACGGTCACGGACGGTTCTTCCTGAGAAGGAAAACCCAGAAAAGCCAGGACACCGGCAATCAGGATCAGGCCAGCGGCAAACAGCGTGAGGCGACTCGCCCCCATGGCGTTACGGGTAATGTTCATGGGGCGCTCTCAGTCAAACGGGTCGTGGGTTGGAACAGGCTGACGGTCTGTCCGTCCTGCAAAAAAGCAGTGCCGGCTGTTACCACCTGCTCGTTTGCGAACAGTCCCTCGGTGACAACCGCACGCCCTTCCCTGACGGCGCCCAGCGTGATGTTTCTGATGGCAACCGTGCCAGGCGGCTGATAGACAAACACCTGCGCAGCTCCCTTGCTCGTCCCCATCCACAACGCTTGAACCGGTATTGATAAGGGCTGTACGTCCTGCTCGGGCGTCATTTGCACCAGCAGCGTCACGCCACTGGCTACCGATTCGGCAGGATCGAGCAGACGAAACAGGCAGTTGCGCACCAGCCCGTCCTCGGAACGCGGCGAGATGCCTTCAAGCACCAGATCAAACCCGGCAGACGATCCTGAGGTACGCGAAGCGTGCGCCCGATCGCCGACTTTGAAATGACTGGCCTGCTCGACGGGAACCGCTGCCATCACTTGCGGCCGGTTGCGCGATTCCACCTGCAGAACCACCTGCCCGGCCGCCAGCATGGCGAAACGGTCGGCACGGCGCGCCACGACACGCCCGGAAAAGGGAGCGATCAACTGACTGCGCTCGGCCTCCCGACGTGCCAGAGCAAGCTCGGACTTCGCCCGAGTCTGCTCTGCCACAGCCTGGGTCTGCGCAGCACGGGCTGCCTCCACAACGCTCTCGGCGACGCTGCCAGCGGCCAGCAGATTTTTCTGGCGTTGGTAGTTGAGCCCACGCTCCGCAGCCTGAGCCGTCGCAGCGCTCAGGCTGGCCTGGGCCTGCTGGAGCCGCAGCGCGGCGGGCTGACGATCCAGCGCCGCGAGCACCTGGCCTTTTTCGAATGCATCTCCGATGTCGACCCGCAGGTCGGCCAGCGTGCCTGCCGATTCAAACGCCAGGCTGGCGCTGTCAGGCTGGCGAACGACGCCGGAAAAACGCAGGCCTTCGCCCGCTCCGCTTCTGACAGATTCGACTTTTACAGCCCGAATGACAGGCGCCACGGCGGCAGGCTTGTCGTCGCAACCGCTCACCAACACCGCCAGCAGGACAGCGCCACAACCCACGCCCAAGCGCTTCATCAAGCCGGGCAATGTCATGAAATGGAATCGCATGGCAGGCCTCTGACGGTCAAAAGGCGTAGTTCAAGGCAAGCAGACCGCTCGCTTCGGCGTCCGTCTCGACCAGCGGGCTGCCGCGGGTCTGATCGGTGTAATGCGTAACACCAACGCTGGTAACCGTCGACCAGTGATCGTCGAAGCTGTGCTGCCAGCTGAGCGCCGCGGAATACGCATAAATGCCGCTGTCGGCCGTGAACCGGGAAAAACCGGTGCGCTGGCTCTGGATCGGACTGACACCGAAATAGGTCTGGTTGTAACGACCGTCGCCGGCATGCGCGTCGATATCGATAGCCACCGTGTCTGACTGGCTGTGGTAGGCAATGCCTTCAAAGCCCAGACGGTAGCGATTGCCGCGCTTCTCGCCTGCCAGGCGCAGTTCGGCTTCGCCGCTGACGGTCAACCAAGGCAAAAGCTGCTGGGAAAGCACGAGGTCAGCGACCGTCGCACCACCGACCGTCCCCATACCCTTGAGCTCGTTGGAGCCCGGACGGTTTGTGCTGTTTTTCTCGGTACGGCCGAAGTCATAGTTGAGCGCAGCACTGGCACCGAAGCCCGACGGCGACTGATACTGCAGCCCCAGCCCTCTGAGGCTGTCAGCGAACAGCATGCCGCTCTGTACGGTGAACATCGGCAGCACCTGGCTGCGGTATTCGTCCGCGCCCATGTAACGCGGCACGACGCCCATGCCCAGTCCCAGATTGACATTGACCTTGTCGCCCAGCAGCGATGCATCAGAGGCTGGATCGGCGGCTAGTGCCTGACCGGCCAGCACCACAGCAGCAGTAGCAATCAAAACCTTGAACAGCAAGGGACGTGGCGGGGTGTGGATGTTCATGACAGTCATGGGGCAACTCCAGGTTGAGTCAGGGAGGAAGAAGTGACAGGTTCTGCGCCGTGCAGGACGCGATAGAGGTCCAGGCGGTTCAGTTGCAGATCGTATAGAGACTTGCGAAAGGTGGCGTCGGCCTGGGCGACACGAATGGCCGATGCCAGCGGCGCGCTGCGGTCCGTGTTGCCCGCCTCCAGTTCGAAGGCCATGCGCCGGACCTTTTCCTGGACCAGCGCGACACGCTTGACCTCATCACGCACGTGAGCCAGCGCCTGCTGGCGGCGGGTCAATACATCGGCCATTTCGCGGAAAGCGATCTGAATGGTTTTCTCGTAGTCGGCGACGGCGATCTGTTTGCGCACCTGCGCCAGGTCCAGGTTGGCGCGATTGCGACCGCCGTCGAACAGCGGCAGGTTCAACTGCGGGCTGAACAGCCAGGCACCGCTGCCGTGACTGAACAGGCTGCGCAGGCTGTCGCTCTGCACACCGACTCCTGTGCTGAGCGTGATGGACGGGAAAAAGGCTGCGCGGGCTGCGCCAATGTTTGCGTTGCTGGCCTTCAACGCCTCTTCGCGCTGGCGCACGTCGAAGCGTTCCAGCAGACGTTGAGACGGCAGGTTCATCAGCCATGCAGGCGTGTCGATCGCAGCGGCGGTCAGGTGCGCAGGTTCGAGCGTCATCGACGGCAACGGCGCCGAGTAGCCGGTCAGGAGCAGCAATGCCTGGGAGGCGCTGGAATGATCACCGATGGCATCCTGCAGTTGCTGCTGCGCGCTCAGCACCTCCAGGCGCTGCATGGCAACGTCGTCGAGGGAAATGGCGCCCGCGCGCTGCTGTCCCTCGGCCATGCCAAGCAGCATTGAGCGCGTGTCAATAATCGTCTGCGCATCGACCTGCAAGGCTGCCGCCATGCGCTCGGCGAGCCAGGCCTGCGCCACTTCGGCCACCAGAGCGCTGCGGGCCGCCTGCTGACCATGAAGCGTGGCCAGATAGTCATGCCGCGCTGCGTCGGACAGGCTGCGCAAGCGACCGAAGAAATCCAGCTCGTAATTGGAAATGCCTAAGGAGGCGACGGTGATGTCCTGGCCGTAACGCTCGTCAGCGGCCTTGTTGTCGAAGTGCTGTCGATCACGCTCGAGCCCTGCGGCCACCGTCGGAAAGCGATCCGCGACGCTCAGGCCGCGCATCGCCCGGGCTTCCTCGACGCGCAGACCGGCGA
Source organism: Pseudomonas viridiflava (assembly GCF_001642795.1). Classification (GTDB taxonomy): domain Bacteria; phylum Pseudomonadota; class Gammaproteobacteria; order Pseudomonadales; family Pseudomonadaceae; genus Aquipseudomonas; species Aquipseudomonas viridiflava. The sequence goes on from NZ_LKEH01000017.1 coordinate 318,278, forward strand.
TGCGAAAGTCGCGATTAAAGTCCAGCGCCGACAGCACCAGCGTGCGCAGTTCACCGGTTGGAGACAGCTCGGTAATCAGCGTCTCTTCGTCGGACGTCAGCACCGCTTGCGAAGGCGGTGCAGCGGCTGACACAACGCCGGATGACACCGTGGCAGGGACAGGTAATGGCGGCTGCTGATACTCGGGTGCCAGGGAGCAACCTGAAACAGTCAGCACCATCAGCCACGCCGCGCACCACCGCAGGGTGCGATGCCGGGAAACACGGATAGGCTTGGACAGCAGCGTGAGAGTGGGCATAGGATCTGTTCGCGACAGTGGGGTCTGAACGCAATCCTGAACGTCGACTATCAATAAACCGTTCGTGAATTATCAAGATTTGATCAAGAGGCTGCCCTGTGTCAGGAAAACGTATTCTGGTGGTCGAAGACGACGCCGACAGTGCAAGCATTCTGGAGGCCTACCTGCTTCGGGACGGCTTCATCGTCGGCCTCGCGGAAAACGGCCAGCGCGGCATCGACATGCACCGGCAATGGAGGCCCGATCTGGTGCTGCTCGACGTGATGTTGCCGCTGGTCAGCGGCACCGATGTGCTGTCGGCAATCCGGCGCTGCAGCGATACGCCGGTGATCATGGTCACCGCCATGGGTGACGAGCCGGAAAAACTCGGTGCACTGCGTTATGGCGCGGACGACTACGTGGTCAAGCCGTACAACCCCAAGGAAGTGGTGGCGCGGGTGCACGCCGTTCTGCGCCGTGCACAACCGGGTGGCAGCGCCGAAAGACAGCTGCGCTACAAGGATCTGGTGGTCGATCTCGACGCCGTCACGGCGCGTATCGAAGGGCTGGAACAGGAAGAGACGCTGCTGGACCTCACGCCCACCGAGTTCAAGATTCTCTGCACCCTGCTGAAGACCCCATCCAAGGCGTTTACCCGCGAGGAGCTGCTCGAGATCTGTCTGCCGGAAAGCGAAGCGCTGGCGCGGGTGGTGGATGCTCACGTGCATAACCTGCGCCGCAAGCTGGAACTGCACGGCATCGATAACGTGCTGGTCACCGTGCGCGCCGTCGGCTACCGGTTCAGGTGACTGTCATGCCACCAAGTCAACCGGATTCCAAGGCTAGGCCGTTATGGCACTGGGTCGGGATGCGCATGAGCATGCTCGCAATCGGCGCCATCATCGTGATTGCGTTCTGCATGTGGCTGTACGTAACCGCAACGGACTGGATCACCCTGCACTCCATCCCCGAGAGCGTGCGCATCGAACTTGAGCAGTTGCAGGCCCAGCCGGACCTGAACGTTCCCAGGCTTCGTGAACTGTTCGTGCAGTACTATCCGACCGAATACATGCTGCCTGGCATTGCCAATCAATTGTGGTGGTTGCTGGCTGGGCTGATCGGAGTGGCGACACCCGTCATCATCTTTTTCGGGTTCCTGTTCTCGCGCCCGCTGTCGAGCCAGTTTTCCTCCGTGGCCAAAGGTGCGCGCCAAGTAGCTCAAGGTGATTTCAAGACGCGCCTGCCTGCCATCGATCACGGTCCGGACGAACTGCAATCACTGGTGCGCGACTTCAACACCATGACCACTCAGCTCGAACGCTACGAGCTGGAAGTCAGCGAATCCAGTGCCATGATCGCCCATGAGCTGCGCACGCCACTCAACGCAGCGATGGGCCGTGTGCAGGGCATGATCGATGAGGTTTTCCCAAGCGATCTCGCCCAACTGGAAATGGTCAGCCGACAACTCAATCAGCTCAACAAGCTGGTCAACGACCTGCACCTGCTGTCATTGGCCAGTGCCGGTCAACTGGTCTTGAACAAGACCGCCTTTTCGCTGGGAAAACTTGTCACCGAACGTCTGGACTGGTTTGCCACGCAGCTTCAGCAGGCAGGCGTCAAGGTGGCGTTGGACATCCCGTCCGCGCTGAAGCTGACCGCGGATCGGGACCGAATCGGTCAGGTCGTGAACATTCTGGTCGACAACGTGCTGCGCTACTCGGCACAGGGCGGCGAACTGCACATCACGGCGAGCGCCATCGGCACCCAGGTGGAACTGGCGTTTGCAGACAGAGGGCCGGGTTTTGGCGAGGACAACCTTGAACAGGTGTTCGACCGATTCTGGCGGGCCGAGCGTTCCAGAGCGCGCTACTCGGGTGGCAGCGGGCTGGGTTTATCCATCGCCCGGGCCATCTGCCTTGAACACGATGCAGTCATCAGCGCACAGAACAGACCGGGCGGCGGATCGATGATCCGCCTGATGATCCCGGTCTGAGCCAGAGGATTACTGCGCCCCGGCGACCTTCATGATCATCCGCGACAGCAGATAGATACGCGGCGCCACGCTGGCGACTTCTGCGTATTCCTCAGGCGTATGAATATTGCCGCCGACGATGCCGAAACCGTCCAGCGTTGGCGTCCCTACACTGGCCGACAAACTCGAGTCCGCCGCCCCGCCGCTGCCTTCGATGGTCAACGTGCGCCCCAGCTCGCCATAGATGCCCTGCGCCATGGCCACCAGTGCATCGGACTGCGGCGTCTGCGGCATCGGCGGCAGGCCACGGACCAGGCTGGTCTTGACCTCGGTGTCGGGAATCAGTTTGTTGGCGGACACCTTGGCCATGTCCTGCTCGATGCGATCAAACTCTTCCGGCAACACCGCACGCACATCAGCCTTGGCGCTGGCCTGATCGGGGATCACGTTGGTGCGGTCGCCAGCCTTGAGCACCGTGAAGTTGATGGTGGTCTTTTTCTCCTCGTCACCGAGCTTGCCCAGTTGCAGAATCTGGTGGGCAACCTCGCTGGCCGCATTGCGTCCCAACTCTGGTGCGACACCTGCGTGAGAAGCCTTGCCCTTGACCTCAACCAGCGCTGTGGCAACGCCTTTGCGCCACACCACCAGGCCATCGGCCGGACGACCCGGTTCCAGGTTGAGGGTGACGTCATGCGCCTTGGCGGTCTTTTTGATCAGCTCGGTGCCGACCGTCGAACCGATTTCCTCGCTGGCGTCGAGCAGTACCGTGATCTGCGCGTAATCCTTGAAGTTGAGGTTCTGCAGCACTTTCAGCGCGTAGATCGCCGCCACGATTCCGCCCTTGTCATCCATCACACCGGGACCGTAGGCACGGCCATCCTTGATGTGAAACGGTCGCTCGGCAGCGGTGCCTTCCTTGAATACGGTATCCATGTGCGCCATCAACAGAATCTTCGCCTTGCCAGTGCCTTTGATCGTGGCCAGCACATGATTGCTGGCCTCAAGCGTATTGGGGACCAGCTCGACGGTGGCACCGAGCTTTTTCAGTTCTTCGATGGCGATGTCACTGACCTGACCCAGACCTTGGGTGTAGCCAGAGCCTGAGTCGATGTTCACCAGACGCTCGAGCAGCTTCAAGGCTTCGTCCTGATACTGCTCGGCGTCGGCCTGAATCTTCTGATGAGGCTCGGCCATGGCAAGCGGAGTGAGGGCTGTCAGAACGAAAACCAGACCCAGCCGAGCGGCCAGTGGCGAGCGGGAAAACAGGCGCATGCGCAATCCATCCTTGAGTGTGATTGAAAAGGTTTTCAAGAACCTACCTCAAGCCAGCGCGTCGGAACAGGCATTCATGAAACCGGATCAGGCAATCGTCGGCAGAACCGGGACTGTAAGCTGTCGAAAGATCAGCAAGCGATGCCCGCCGAGAGGAACTGGACAGCGTTTCGCCATGACGTTAACGTAAGCGGCAACCTTCACTCGCAGTCATCACATCTCAACAATAAAAAGATCGAGGATGCGACATGCTGAGCTATTCCGCTGGAATGCAACATCCGCCCTTGCTTGAACACACGATCGGCAGCGCCCTGTCCGAAGCCATAAAACGCTGGCCGGAGCAGGACGCGTTGATCGTGCCGTTCCAGCAGGTGCGCTACAGCTGGCGCGACCTTGGACGTGAGGTCGATACCGTGGCTCGCGCCCTGCTCGCCCTGGGTATCGACAAGGGCCAGCGGATCGGCATCTGGGCACCCAATTGCGCCCAGTGGTGCATCACGCAACTGGCCAGCGCGAAGATTGGCGCAGTGCTGGTCAACATCAATCCGGCCTATCGCACCTCAGAGCTGACCTACGCATTGCAGCGTTCAGGCTGTTCGTGGCTGGTGACTGCAGACTGCTTCAAGGACTCGGATTATCACGCCATGCTCGGCCAGATCGTTCCGCAGTTGCTGACCCGGACGCCTGGAGCCTGGCACAGCGAAGCACTGCCCGAACTGCGCGGCGTGATCAGCCTGGCCGACAGCCCGCCGTCCGGCATGCTGGCGTGGCGCGCGCTTCACTCGCTTGCCGAATCGACGCCCCCGGATGCCCTCGAACTGCGCGCTGCCAGCCTGGAGGTGTGCGACCCGATCAACATCCAGTACACCTCGGGCACCACCGGTTTTCCGAAAGGCGCCACGCTGAGCCATCGCAACATCCTCAACAACGGTTACATGGTCGGCTACAACCTTGGCCTGGGATCCGAGGACCGGCTGGTCATTCCGGTGCCGCTTTATCACTGCTTCGGCATGGTGATGGGCAACCTCGCCTGCCTGACCCATGGCGCGACGATGATCTATCCGGCGCCGTCGTTCGAACCCCTTGCAACACTCGAAGCGGTCGCCAGCGAGCGGGCGACTTTCCTGTATGGCGTGCCGACCATGTTCATCAAGGAGCTGGATCTTCCCGATCGACAGGCATTGGATCTTTCCAGCCTCAAGGGCGGAATCATGGCGGGCAGCATCTGCCCCATCGAAGTGATGCGTCAGGTCATCGACCAGATGCACATGAGCGGTGTGCAGATCGCCTACGGCATGACCGAGACCAGCCCGGTTTCCCTGCAGACGTCCAACGACGACCCTCTGGAATTACGCGTGACCAGCGTTGGCCGCACTCAGCCGCATCTGGAACACAAGGTGATCGACACCGACGCAAACACAGTGGAGCGTGGTCAGGTCGGCGAACTCTGCACCCGAGGTTACAGCGTCATGTTGGGTTACTGGCAGGACGCCGAAGCCACGGCCAGAGACATCGATGCCGAGGGCTGGATGCACACTGGTGATCTGGTGCAGATGGACGCTGACGGCTACGTGACGATCGTGGGCCGCAGCAAGGACATGATCATTCGCGGTGGCGAGAACATCTACCCGCGTGAAATCGAAGAACTGCTTTTACAACACAGCGACATAGCCGAAGCCTATGTCGTCGGCATTCCTTGTGATCGCTACGGCGAAGACCTGGTGGCCTGGGTCAGGCTGCATCCTGGTCACGTGTGCGAAGAACCGTTGCTGCGCGATTTCTTTCGTTCCCGTGTAGCGCACTTCAAGGTGCCAAGGCACTTTTTCTTCGTCGACGAATTCCCGATGACGGTCACCGGCAAGGTGCAGAAATTTCGCCTGCGCGAGATCAGCATCGAGCGACTCATTCAGGTCAGCGAATGACGCGCAAAGACATTCATCTGCGATTGGGGTAACGTCCGGACTCGTCACCCAATCGTTGTGATGGCTGGAGACAGCCATTCGGGAAAGCAACCACAACACTAATAACGCCCATACGCCACGAAAGGGACTGCCAGATCATCAGCCATTGATTCCAGGGATGTGCGAATCATGATCTTGAGAAAAGCCCTTCTAACACGCCATGCACTGATCGCCTTCACACTGCTGCTGAGTGTGCTTTCCGAGTCCGCCTGGACAGCCACCAAGAGCGTAAAGCGCGGCGTCGCGTATGACGTGGCCTCGCCTGCGGACCTGAGTGCTTTATCGACTGGCGTGAGCTGGTGGTACAACTGGAGCCCGAAGCCCCATGATCGTCTGGCCGCCTATGACTACGCAGGCCAGTACAACGTCGATTTCGTGCCGATGGTCTGGAACGCCAATCTCGATGACGGTCAGTTGAAGCTCTATCTGCTGGCGCACCCCGGCATTCGTTATCTGCTGGTCATCAACGAGCCCAATCTGGTGGATCAGGCCAACATGACACCCCAGGCCGCTGCACAGTTGTGGCCGCGTCTGGAACAGATTTCGGCGCAGACCGGTGTCAAGCTGGTCGGCCCTGCGATGAACTGGGGAACCATGACCGGCTACGGCGACCCGGTGGCCTGGCTTGACGCGTTCTACGCAGCCTATGCGTCGGCCCATCAGGGACGGGACCCGCAGATCGATTACCTGGCCTTTCATTGGTATGACTACGGCCTGTCGAGCATGCTCGACAGGCTTTCCAGATACGGCAAACCCTTCTGGGTAACCGAGTTCGCCAACTGGCACACGCTCGATGACGGACTGCAGATCGATTCACTGGAAAAACAGAAGCAACAGATGGCCGAGATGGTCGCGATGCTGGAACGGCGGTCGGACGTGTTCAGGTACGCCTGGTTCACCGGGCGAATGACACCGGATCCGCACTTTTCAAGCCTGCTGGATGCCGAAGGAAGACTGACGGAACTGGGTCAGTACTACCTCTCGTTGCCGTACAGCGAATGAAAGATGGGTTCTGTTCAGCCGCAGCAGCCGCTTCTGGCTGACGGTGCTTCGCGCTCATCCAGAGAGGCGGCGCCTACATCGGTCAGGCCACTGATGATGTGCTGCGTGTACGGAAAGGACGGATCGACTTCCAACAGTCGTTCCGAGATCAGCAACCCTTCCCTTGCCAGCACATCGACCGCCAGCACGCAGTCGACGATGGGGCAGACACGCGCAGAGCGCTTGAGCAGTTCCATGTAGATCTGGCCGAAGGTGAGCTTTCGGGTGCGATCCGGGCTCAGGCGCCTGACGGCACTCAATATAGCCACGTCGATTCGACCAGGCTTGTCGCTCACATTATCTGATGTCATGGGCGGGTACACTTCGACGTGACAAATCAAGTTGCCACGTTTCGTCAAAATATAAAAAGACCGCGAAAGAGCTGGCGATAACGTCGATAAAATCTGATGAAACCAAAACAGACAAACAGCCTTTTTCATCAGAGTCGATATCACTATAAAGACCGATAAACCCGTTCTCTGTAGATCAACTCAAGGCGTGTATTCATCAATAACGACCGCCGTTTAAAGACTGTAAAAAATGCGGCTATTTCAGCAGAGCGGCCATGATAGCAGAGCACTAAACCTAATTACAGTTAGGTTTAGTAAATTAGTGAATAATGCCTCTGGATATATTTTTTTAGCTATTAAACATCAATTTTTACTATTAAAAGAGCTTAAAACGCTAAATTAAAGCGAATACTCTTCTACCTCAAGCGCTATCCTGCTCAAAAAAAGCGCGCCAGCACCAGGCAGGCCATATGCCAGCATTTCATAAATTCCGTTGCCGGAATATTTTATAAACAGCTGAACTTCTTTCGCGCTTTCCGGACTTAACACTCGGCTGACAGGTATGTCGCGCTAAACGCCTATTTGCTTATCCTTGCCACCGTCAATCGAGATTGCCATTGATGACCCGATCCATGTTGCCTGTTTTCGGCGCTGTACTTCTGTGCGCGCAAAGTTTGTCTGCCTTCGCAGCGGACTCAACTTCCACTGCCACCAAGGGAACTTCCGACGCACAAGTCAGAGTTCAGGTCGAGGCCGAACGTGACCGGATTTCCGGTGCCGACAAAGTCACCACACCTGTACAGAAAGGCGCTTCCACCCTGCTCGACGAGCCTGTGGACACCAATGACACGCCTCCACTGGAGCACAGCCGATGAGCCCGTCAGACCTTCATCCGTCCCTGTGTGCCAAGCGAGCATTTGCCTTGTCAGCTTTCAAACAAACGCTGGGCCTGAGCCTGCTGACCTTCAGCGTCATGCAGGCCAATCTGGCGCTGGCGGCCGTCGTCACGCCCGCCACCGGCAACGAAGTCGAGGCGCGCGTCAGCTCGATTCTCGACAACATGAACACGTCGGAAAAGATCAACTTCACCCGCGTCAACGACGGGCACATGATCCCTTCCCTGCTCAAGTGGGGCATCAAGGGCACTGTTGCCTACGACTCGTCCATGGGCGTGCACGTCAACAACGCCACCTTCGGCGCGCAGTACCCATCGCAGTCCGCACTGGCCGCGACCTGGAGCATCAACCGCGCCAAGGAATTCGGACAGGCGATTGCCTACGAGACTCGTATTTCCGGCGGGCAGCAGATGCTTTCGCCCGGTGCGAACCTGTATCGCACGCCATTCAATGGACGGTCGGCCGAGTACGTGAGCGGTGAAGATCCGTTCCTGGGCGCGGTGCTGGCTCCGGCTATCGTCAACGGCATTCAGGTGCAAGGGATTCAGGCGAGCGGCAAGCACTACCTGGCCAACGAGCAGGAAGCCAACCGTCAGGCACTCAATGTGACAGTCGACGAACGCACCCTGCGCGAGCTGTACCTGCCGGGCTTCGAATCGATGGTCAAGAACGCCAATGTCGCGTCGATCATGTGTGGCTTCAACAAGATCAACGGCGACTACGCCTGTGAAAACCATCACCTGATCACCGAAGTGCTCAAGGGTGAATGGGGTTATCAGGGCACGGTCATCAGTGACTTCAACGCCATTCATGATGCGTTCAAAGGCGCATGGGCCGGCACCGATATCGACATGCCGTCCGGCCTGCAATTCACCGAAGCCAACCTGCTGCCGTACCTGTGGAGCGGCCAACTGACCCAGAACGTCATTGATGACAAGGTCAAACGCAACCTGCGCGCCATCGTCAGCTACGACTTCCAGGAAAACCTCAACACGGCCAAGACCCTGGACCATCCCGAATACGGCATGCGTGCAGCACTGAACACGGCGCGTGAATCCATCGTCCTGCTGCGCAACGAAAACACCGCTGCGGGCAAACCGTTGCTACCACTGGCGCGCACCGCGAAAATCGCAGTGATCGGCAACTGGGCACACGACGCACCCGCCTCGCCTTTCGGCACCGCCAACTCGCCACCCAACAGTTACGTGACAGAGCTGAGCGGCCTGCAGCAACTGGCATCCAGCAGTACCAACGTGACTTACCTGTCGGAGTTGAGCCTGAACCCGGCCAGCTCGGCCTGGTATCAGCCTGCAACCGGTAACAACGGCATCAATAATTCGGGCGTCAAAGCCGAATATTTCTCCAACACCAGTTTCTCCGGTGACCCGGCGCTGACCCGCGTCGAGCCAGGTGTGAACCTGAACTGGACCACCGGCACCAACGTCACCGACGCAGGCACCACCGCCGTTTCCGGCTTCAGCCCTGCACCCGGCTCGTTCTCGGCACGCTTCACATCGGTGATCAAGCCGACGGTCTCCGGCCCGCAGGTCTTCAAGGTGCGGGCGGATGGCCCTTACAAGCTCTGGGTCAACGACGAACTGATCGTGGAAAGCGACGGCGTTCCGTACTCGTCCGACGTGGTCAATGCACTGACCACCTCCGGCAAGACCGCCGCTTTGACCGCGGGCAAGTCGTACACCGTCAAGCTTGAATACAAGCGCGTGCAGGGCAACTTCATTCCCGCACTCGGTGGCGTGACTGGCGTACAGATGAGCTGGGCTTCGCTGCGTCCGCCCAAGGACCTGTCGAAATACGATGCGGTGGTCGTCGCCACTGGCACCAACTACGAGAACGAAGGCGAAGGCTCGGACCACGGTTTCGACCTGCCGGACCAACAGGCCGAACTGGTGAGCTACGTGACCAAGGCCAACCCCAACACCATCGTCGTGATGCACGGTGGTGGCGTGGCCAACATGCAGCCGTGGGCCAACAAGGTCGGCGCAACGCTGCAAGCCTGGTTCCCCGGCCAGCAAGGCGGTCAGGCACTTGCGGAGATTCTGTTCGGCAAGGTCAACCCGTCGGGCAAACTGCCGATCACCATCGACAAGAAGATCGAGGACAACCCGAGCTACGCGTCGTATCCGGATCCGGCCGCTTACCGTGGCGACAAGGCCCTGACGGAAATGAACTACAGCGAAGGCCTGTACATGGGTTATCGCGGTTACGACAAGAAGCACGCCAAGCCACTCTACCCGTTCGGTTACGGCCTGTCCTACACCACGTTCGGCTACAGCGACCTCAAGCTGTCGACCAACGTGCTGACGCCAGGCTCCACCATTGACGTGAAGTTCACCCTGACCAACACCGGTGACAAGGCCGGTTTCGAAGTGGCGCAGCTCTACGTGCAGCCGGTAAAACCTGCCGTTGATCGTCCGGAAAAAGAACTCAAGGGCTTCACCAAGGTGTACCTGCAGCCGGGCGAGAGCAAGACCGTCAGCATCCCGATCGACTCGCGTTCGCTGGCCTACTACGTCGACAAGACTGCAAGCTGGGATGTGGACGCAGGCAAGTACAAGATTCTGGTCGGTGCAGACTCGGAAAACCTGACGCTCAACCGGACCCTGATCACCCTGTACCCGGAAAAACTGACGACCCGCGACAGCAACCCGCTGCCGTTGCCACTGCGCAAGGCGGTGCAGGTGTCAGCTTCACTGAAATACTGATGTCAGCATCAAGGCTCATGGACGAGCCTTGATGTCCCTTCCCAATCGCTGCGCGTAAACGTCGAAGACCGCCATCACATCCACTTCTTCAGGGCACCTTAGCCACTGAATCTGCAAGCCGTCCATGACCGAGAAGATCTCCTGGGCCAAGGCTTGTACGTCGACATCCGCACGTATCTCCCCCGCTTCTTTCAAGGCATTCAAGTGGCCGCGCGCATGCTGGTGGGTGAGATGAAAGCGCTCCTTGTGCCAGGCCCAGGCCGGATGCTCAGGCGACAGGCTTTCGGTGTTCATCAGCAAGGCCGCCTGACACTCGGCCGCATCCTCGATGCTGAAACCCATGCTCAACTTGATGAACTTGATAAAACCTTCAAGCGTCGGCTCGGTGACCAGATCCTGAAATCTGGACACCACTCGTTGATCGCGGCGCTCCAGCAGCGCGCTCAGCAAGGCTTCCTTGTTCGGGAAATGGTGCAGCAAACCGACCGTAGTAATACCTGCCAGCGTCGCCACGTCACGCATCGAGGCGCTCGAATAGCCGTTGCGGGCGAAGACGATCGTCGCCGCATCCAGCAAGGCCTTTCTGCGCATGTCACCCTTGGGTGCGCGGCGGCGTTTGGGCTGCACGACCTCTTCGGATTCATTCCCTGAGTCTTCAACTGACATAAAACCTGATAACACCTTGAGCCGATGTGTCTTCAATATTTCCCAGTGCCTGCAGCCTGGGCCCTGCTCGCGAAAAACCGTTTTGCGGTCAGCGATGCGACGAATATGGAGATCGACGCGATCACGGCGTTACCGGCAAACATGCCTGGTACCGCGCCGCTGCCGCCAAACCAGTGAGCCCCGACGTACACGAACGGCACCGTGCCGAGCGTCGCACGCAGCCAGGCGAAAACCGCCACCAGCCATGAACGGTTCATGGTCATGAATACCGCGATGGCGACGAAATCCAGGCCGATGATCACCCAGAGCCCGCCACCCAACCGGCAGTAATTCAAAAAGACCGTGCGAACCTCGCCTTCCAGCTGATAGATATCGGCGATGGTACTGCTGAACACTAGCAGCACCAGCCAGACCGCCAACCCGTAGCCGACCACCAGCCTGCGAGTGAAGACGATGGCCTGGCGAACACGGTCGTCCCGTTGCGCCCCGATATTCTGCCCCAGTATCGGCGCCAGCGCGCCGGGCAGTGCGAAAAAGGCGCAGTAGGAAAATTGCAGCACGCGATCCATCACGCTCATGGCGGCCAGCGCCGAGGTGCCGAACGCCGACAGCGAGGCGACCAGATAGGCCAGCCCGACCGGCGTCGCCAGATTGGCAGCCATGGCCGGCAGCGCCAGCTTGAACGTCCGGCCTGCGTGATTGCGCAGCAGTTTAAGGTTGCGGGAGAACGTCAGGCCGATCCGCTGACGCACCCAGTAAACGCCCAGGCAGGCCGACACACACCCGGACAGCGCGAACGCCAGCCCTGCCCCTTCCAGCCCCAGACCGAGCCCGAAGATAAAGAACGGATCCGCCACCGCAAGCGTCGCGGCGCCTGACAGCACCACACCCAGCGCACGGCGGTTATCGCCCGCCGTCCTGAGCATTTGCGCGGCCATCTGCATCACGGCCTGCAACACAGTCGCGGGCAGCGCCAGCCAGATAAACCCGCGCGCCGCCTCGTAAACCGCCGCCTCGGCACCCAGCCAGTGGGTAATCGGCACCATCAGGAGCAGTTGCAGCACCGCCGCAAAACCGGACACCACAAGGATCATAAGCATCAGGCTGGCGCAGAGCCGCGCCACCGATTTCGTCACCCGGTGACCGATGCGCGCCGACAATACCGCCGTGGCCGCGATGATGAAACCGCTGGCCAGCGACATGTTGATGAACATCATCACCTTGGCAATGCCAACCGCTGCCAGCAGCACCGGGTCGTGCAGCATGGAGACGTAGACCAGCGTGAGGATGTCGACCAGAAAAACGGCGAACAGACTCAAGGCGCTGGTGCTGGCCGTCACCATCACGTGTCGTGATACGGGACCTTCGGTAAATATCGCGCTGGCTGCAGCCATTACGCTCCCCTGAACGGACTGGGGCTGAGCGCTTCAGGCGAAGGCTCAGCGAGGCGGCGATTCTAGTCGGGTTTGGAGGGTAAGTAGCAGGGAAAGTTTGGCGCGGGGAGCAACACTTTTCCCGAGATCTGTTGATCCTGCAGCTATCAGTACAAATCAGCCAAGGCGGTGAGGGTTCGAAAGAACACCCGAAGCCGCCATTCAGCTCGATGAATTTTGAAGCCAGATGATTTTACGATTGGGCAACCAGTTCAAGCTGCTTATCACCAACATAGACAATACGATGGAATATACCCAATAAGCGCCTACATTATCATAAGACCAGCCGACCAAGAGTATCCCACCCAGCCCGGCGAATCGGCTCAAAAAGTCAATTGCGCCGTACCAACTGCCGATGACCTCCTTGGGCACAGACAACTGAATTGCACTGGAAGTCGTCCGAAAATATAATGTCGCACCGAATTGGAAGATAAACATCCCAAGCCCAACGAACACCAGACTGCTTTTGATCATCAGCGCCATAATCACGCCTAAAAGCATTATAAAGTGTGCGCTAAAAATCATTGATGGCAACCGGCTTATTGCTGAAAAGCGTTTTGTCGTCAGTCCTCCCGCGATAGCACCCAAGGTACCCACTGCGTAAAGATAACCGGTCTGCACAGGGGTAAATAAATGGTAATCCCGAAGAAAGGGAATCCAGAGCAATGACAACACTCCGATCACCAGAACACACGCCGCATACGACCCGATAAAGGAACGCCACTGTGTGGATTTCAACAGTGTAATCGCAGCGCGGGAGGCGCCAGTAAAGCTTTCATGAAAACGCTCTTTGAACGTGCTAACGTCCTGTATTTCATCTACAGAATTTTCATGACAGCGCGATTTTAAAGTCACGGCCAATAGTAAACCTAGCACCATAAAAGCGATCGAAACGGTAAGTGACATTGGCAAACCGATCAACAATATGGCCATGGAGCCGATTGCCGGCCCCACCGATCGGGCAACACCATTCATGGTAGCAAGAATCCCGTTGACATGAAGAATTTCGTCTCGAACAAATAAAAACGGAACCAGGGCGAACATGATCAAGCGAGCATACTGATGCATCAGATCCACACAAAATGCAAACACCCAGATCCAACCTACCGACGCGTCATGCACCGATAAAAAATAAATAGCAATAGCAAAAACACACACATTCACGATCTGAGTGCCGATGAAAAGCCTCCATTTATTGAATCTGTCTATAAAACCGGCACCCACTAACGTAACCGCTATTTCGGCCATATAGCCGAATGCGTACGTCGTTGTCACAGAAGACGCCTTGCCTGTTATCGAGTACGCCAAATTGGCGAAAACCAGATCGTAAATAGCCTCGGAGAGCGCAATGAATACGCCCACCGAGACAAATAATAAAACACGTTTTTTTTCTAAATTAAGATGAGCGCGCACGACGATTTCTTCCAATTACATCAGCTTAGTTAGCAATTATGCCGCTATCACATTTACCGTATCCGGAAGAACCGATTTGAGCTCTTCCATGCTTTCAAACGCGCGTTGCGGATTCAAGTTGCGAATCGGCTCGGCGAGTTGTATCTTGCCGAGTAGAGTGCGTAGTGATTCAGGGTTATCCAGATAGGGCATCAATGCATTATTGAATGCCTTCAAGGCCTGAGCATCTGCATCAGAGCTAGCTGACGCAAGCATAGTTGCAAGGTCGTGTTTCCAAGAAACTGCTTTTGCTGCGAGAACTTCTTCCATGTCGTAACTCCTTCATCGATTAAAAAGCAATTGCGTGCGCACCCAAATCAAACTCTGTAAAACTGTTCCTGTTCAAACTGAGCCATTTTGTACACTATTGCACCTGGGCACTTTAGCGTGGGCAGATTTGTGCTCGGATAAGGCTCGTGATCAAACAAGCGAATCATATCCTGACCAAACATCGGAATATCTACTCGAGGCTCGTTGATATCGGCATACACCTCATGCTCGCACCTGATTATTGTATCGAGGCTGCAGCGAAAAACGTAAGCAATACCTTGATCAATCCACACACTGATTCTCGGATCGCAGGGAACTGAAAAGACGAACATCCTGCCGTACGTTGGAGACTGCGGCCTTACGTCAATGCACTCCACCGAGATTGTCGCTGCCTCATTATTCAGAAAGGTGTAAATCTTTCGAGTTCTGGCGTGCCAGTAAAATATTTTCGCACTTTGATCATTGGCTTTTAAAATCAGGACGTCAGCTATACAGGCCTCAGTATTAGGCACCAATGTGTAGGACTGACCGCCTGTCAACGCGTAACGGTTCCGCTTAATCTGTACACCCGGGATATCGACGCTTGAGATTAAACGACTGAGGTACTCGGCGTCATTGGACCAAACTTTTGGCTCAAGCATCACGAACGTTTCAACCCCGGCAATGGTGACAGGGTACCTAGCGAGGTAAGATTTGGGACTTTCGAGCAAAGACTGAGACAGCTTAGAGAGATAAATATGGGCTTCATCGGGAAGCCGCAATCTATTTACACGCACACTGGGAAAGTCATCTAGCCGGCTGTCTCTGGAAATCGAAACCAGGTCATTATCGATATTCCAAGCAGGATTATCGCTGTCAACATACCATATTGGCTCATCCCGAGTTACCACGCCCTCAAGATAATCAAATGTATGGGCCACACCTCTTGGAATAACGAGACGCCTGTTAAAACTGCTCGAGAAACGCAATCTGACTATCTGATGGAAGGTACTACTCTCTTCTCGGCAGTCTACAAAATAGCCCTGTATTTTGTTTCCCGCCCCCCCATAAACGTCAGTCGATCATCCTGTCCGACATGTATTCCGTAGGTGGAGTAGTGAAACCCAGACTCATGCGTGACAAAATCCGATATCATGGGGCCGGCACTGGATATCAATTTGAGCTGGAAAGGCCCGGACGCATTTGTGATAGCGCTGGACTGATTAGCTTCAAATTTTAGTCCACCGATAACAAACTCTGAGCTGTCATCAATATCGCTAATATTTTTAAACATAGATCCCTCTAATCTTCACCGCCTCCCAAGAGAAAAGCGGCCAAACCATCAATGGTTATACACTCCACTGCTACGCCTAACCGAGTTAACAAACTGCACGCTCGAATATGGTCAAGCCTTGGAAAAGTGACTTCAGACTGAATAACAAGAAAACCAAAGTCAACACATTATTTTGGAAGTCTTTACTTTTTTCAAATGCATTAACAGCGTGCACACTCTCACCAAAACAGTGCACAAGCCAAGAAAGCCGTGACACTAATAAAGCCAAGGGAAAAACCAATTTCCACGACTGAAATCCAGCGATTCTATTTTTGACTGGGCATTCATGACGACTTACCTGCCCAATATTGGGGCCAACGCCAAATGAAGATCAGGTGCGCCCGGCACCGCGCACCGTGCACAGCGCGCCTGTCACTGATAACGTTCGTGCTTCGACAGCGCTGAATGCGTCGCCGTCAGACCCGGAATCCATCGATTCAGAGCTGCGGCTATCACAGGAAAGCTAAAAAGAAACGCAGCCAACCGGCCTGCGCATGCCTTTCCAAACCAACGAGTGCGAGTCACTGGGTCGGACCTGCGCCCTGCTTAAGCCAGTCAATTCCTGCCAAGCTGGGTCTCGCTCGCGGTGACCACCAAACAAAACAGGCACAAACAAAAAACCCGCCAGTCAGGCGGGTTTTTTGAATGATTCCAAAGACTTTGTTTCTTTGGAATCTTGTCTGGCTCCACGACCTGGACTCGAACCAGGGACCCAGTGATTAACAGTCACTTGCTCTACCAACTGAGCTANTGAGCGCTATGTTACTGATTCGCAAAACGAAGTCAAGCGAGCGACTGAAATTTTTTCACTGAAAGTCCGATGAAAGAACGCGCGCTCGTCGTCAGACGGGTTCATTAGCGCGTCACAGGTGGCGTAGTGTATTTGCCCTTGACCTGACGCAACCATTTTCGAGGTAAAGCCGATGCCCCTGAATAGCCATCTTGAAACGCTATTCCCCACTGTCGATGACATTCCCGAGCAGTATCGTCCAGGCCCGCACATCGAGCAGCGCGACTATCTGGTCGATGGCAAGCTGCAGACCTGGAACGGCCCATTGGCGCCGGTACGCAGTCCGGTGTGCATCCGAAGCAGCATAGGCCTTGAACCGATGATTCTGGGCAGCACGCCTTTGCTGGATGCGGCAACCGCGATGACGGCACTCGACGCAGCGGTCAGCGCCTGGGACAGAGGCCAGGGCCGCTGGCCGACGATGCGCGTTGCCGAACGTATCCAGCATGTGGAGGCGTTTCTCAAGCGCATGCGTGAGCAGCGTACGGCGGTGGTCAATCTGCTGATGTGGGAGATCGGCAAGAACCTGAAGGACTCGGAGAAGGAGTTCGATCGCACCTGCGATTACATCGTCGATACCATCAATGCGCTCAAGGAACTCGACCGGCGCTCCAGTCGCTTCGAGCTTGAGCAGGACACGCTCGGGCAGATCCGCCGCGTACCGCTGGGTGTCACGCTGTGCATGGGGCCTTACAACTATCCGTTGAACGAGACATTCACCACGCTCATCCCTGCGCTGATCATGGGCAACACCGTGGTGTTCAAGCCCGCCAAGTTCGGCGTACTGCTGATCCGTCCATTGCTTGAGGCGTTTCGTGACAGTTTTCCGGCCGGCGTCATCAACGTGATCTATGGCAGCGGTCGCGACACGGTGAGCGCGCTGATGGCCAGCGGCATGATCGACGTGTTCGCGTTCATCGGCACCAACAAGGCTGCCAGCGACCTGAAAAAACTCCATCCGCGCCCTCACCGCCTCCGCGCGGCGCTGGGTCTGGACGCCAAGAACCCTGGCATCGTCCTGCCCGACGTGGATCTGGACAACGCGGTCAGCGAAGCGGTCACCGGCTCGCTGTCCTTCAACGGCCAGCGCTGCACGGCGCTGAAAATTTTCTTCGTGCATGAAGACGTGGTCGAAAGCTTTCTGGAAAAATTTCAGGAGAAGCTGGCCCAGCTCAAACCCGGCATGCCCTGGGAACCAGGTGTCTCGCTGACGCCGCTGCCCGAGCCTGGCAAGACGGATTATCTGCAAGGGCTGGTGGCCGACGCACTCGGCAAAGGTGCAAAGATCATCAATAACAACGGTGCACTGGTCAGCGAGTCGTTCTTCCACCCTGCTCTGCTGTATCCGGTTACACCTGAAATGCGCGTCTATCACGAAGAACAATTCGGTCCGGTTGTCCCCGTTGTGCCTTACCGCGACCTGAACAGCGTGATCGATTACGTACTGGACTCCGACTTCGGCCAGCAGTTGAGCATTTTCGGCAACGACTCGGCGCAGGTCGGACGGCTAGTGGACGCGTTCGCCAATCAGGTCGGCCGGATCAACCTCAACGCCCAGTGCCAGCGCGGTCCGGACAAATACCCGTTCAACGGACGGAAGAATTCGGCAGAAGGCACCCTGTCGGTTCACGATGCGTTAAGGGTGTTCTCGATCCGCACGCTGGTGGCGACGAAATTTCAGGAGAGCAACAAGCAGCTGGTCAGCGACATCATTCGCAACCGCGAGTCGAGCTTTCTGACCACTGACTATATTTTCTGAAGCCTTGAAACCCGAGGGCGCAGCACATGCCGCGCCCGCGAACCCAGGTTAACGACTACAGATCGCATTTGATAACGATTATCGAAAACGGGTAGCATGCGTTCTTCCGGGCAGGACATATCGCTTCTTCCCCACGAAACGAGCATCAATGCCCTGTGGATTCGTCCGCCAGCAAACTCGACCTCTATCTCGCGCACCGTTCGGCACTGGTGGACTACGCCACACCGATCGTGGGTTGCCGTGCGCGTGCCGAGGATGTCGTTCAGGAAGCCTGGCTGCGATTCAACGGACGTGAGGACCAGACTCTTTCGATCAACAATCCGGTTGGCTACCTGTATCGCATCGTGCGCAATCTGTCGCTGGACCTCACGCGCAGCATGTCCACCGAAAAGCGACAGCCCGACAGCGACGCCCTTCTGGCCGAACTGCCAGCTGTTACGGCATCGCCCGAGCAGGAAGTGGTCGGTCAGGACGAGCTGCAACAGGTGGCTGACGCGCTGGCCCGGTTGCCGGAACGCACGCGCATGGCCTTCGAGATGCATCGCCTGGGCGGCTACACGTTGCAACAGGTGGCCAGTGCGCTGGGTATTTCGGTAGGGTTGACACATCATCTGGTGCATGAAGCCTTGAGTCATTGCGCTGCATGGCTGGACCGTGGCAATGACTGACCCGCGCGACGAAAACATTCAAAAGAATCTGAAAAAAACCGGCAGTCATCCGTCTTTTGCTGAAGGGCGCGATCCTGTGCGACCCTTGCCCCCCTTTTCCGCCGCTGGAGCCTTGCCGGACATGCCGCAAGCCGAACCTCGCCAGGCCCTTCAGAACATTGCTCTGGAATGGTTGATGCGTGCCCGACAGGCACCTGACGATGCGCGGCTGCACGATGAGATGCGCCAGTGGGAAGAGGCCGACCCGCAGAACGCCGAGGCGCTGCGCAGGGCTGAGCGTATCTGGCAGTTGACCGGCCAGCTCACACCTACCACGGCGCACAAATGGCCGCCGATTCCGTCCGTGCATGACGCTGCGACTGCGCAACGCCCGGTCAAAAAGCGCCCCGTGAGACGCCGAACCCTGAGCTGGGCGGTTGGCGGCGCGCTCGCCGCCTGCCTGGTGCTGGCCCTCAACCCAACCTTCACAACCTTGCTGCAGGCCGACTTCGCCACCGCCAGCAATGAGCGCCGTGACGTCCGGCTGCCCGACGGCAGCCTTGCAGCGCTGGACCGCAACAGCGCCATTGCCGTGGACTTTTCAGGCGCACGCCGGGATGTCCGCCTTCTGCGTGGTCAAGCCTTCTTCGACGTCACACCCGATCGCAGCAAACCGTTCAATGTTCAAGTCCAGAGCCTCGACGTCACGGTGACCGGCACCGCGTTCAACGTGGACCTGGAATCGAACACCATTGAAGTGGCCGTTCAGCACGGTTCGGTCAAGGTCAGTGAGCGTGCCAGTCAGCGCCTGCTCAACCCCGGACTGATCGCAGGACAGCGTCTGGATGTCGACCGCTACAGTGGACAGGCCCGACTGCTGGCCCAGCCCGCCAGTCGTGTCGCCACCTGGCGCAATAACCAGTTGATCGCAGACAATGCCCGCCTCGGCGACATGGTGGACGAACTGCAGCGCTACCTGCCCGGCAAGGTCTGGCTCAAGGACCCGCAGCTCGCCGAACTGCGCATCACTGGCGTCTATGACACCCGCAACCCGCAAGCCGCCTTGCTGGCCATGGCGCAACCCCACGGCGCACATGTCGAAAGCTGGACACCGTGGCTGCAAGTGCTGACACGATAAACCTGCACCCGCCCCTGCACCGCCAAAGACAGCCGGACCGATCATCGCCAGACCGGAATGTGGCGCTTTTACCCTCTCAAGAACTGCCGCGTAAGGCCGACACTTCGGCATCACAGCCCCCTCTCACGCGCAGGTATAACAATAATGGCCACGCTCAAGACCGTTCAGGCACGCTACACCGCTACATTCGTGGGATTCATGGCGCTGGTCATTATCCTGACTGTTTATGGGATCAATCAGTTCGTGACGCCCAGGCTCACGGCCAACGACGAGAACATGCTGACCGTCAAGGCAGCCGACATCAGTAACGAGATCAAGACCGAGCTGGCCCGGGTTCAGGCACAGGCGCGAGTGATTACCGAAATCGTGCCGCAGCTGTCCAGTGACGACATCGACCGGTTGCTGCCGTTCATGGTCAACCAGTACGGGGAAGCCAAAGTCTTCGGTGGCGGTATCTGGCCGTTGCCCGAAGTACGTACACCCGGGCGCGCCAAGCACAGCACCTTTTATCACCGCGATGCCTCCGGCAAGCTGATCGTCAACACCCACTGGAACTCGCCTGAATCGCTCAACTATTTCGAGCAGGGCTGGCATAAGGGCGGCCTGAGTTCGCCTGCCGGTCAATGCGCCTGGGCTCCGGCCTATCAGGACGCAGCGAGCCCCGAGCCGCGCACCAACTGCGCGATGGCAATCACCAAGGATGGCAAGCCATGGGGCGTATCGACCATCGACGTGACCCTGGGCTTTTTCAATCAGTTGGTCGAAGCCAAGGAGCGTGAGGTCAACGGCCGGATCATGATCATCGAAGCAGATGGCAAGATCCTCTCCAACGTGCCGGGCAGCAACGACAAGATCGTGCTGCGCAACATTTCCGAACTGGCAGGGCAGTCGCCGTTCATCAACGGCATCAAATCGGCCCTCGCCCTCAAGAGCAGCGGCACTACCCGCCTGACCTACGACAACAGTGACGGCGAAGAATCGACCCTGTTCCTGATGCCGGTCGCCGGCACGCCCTGGCTGCTGGCCGTGTCGCAGAACACCGCATTGCTGAAGACCCAGAGCGAGACGGTCCTCAAGACCCTGGCCTGGCTGCAGATTCCGATGGTGCTGGTCCTGCTCGTGCTGATGATCGTTGCCCTCGGCACGCTGATGAAACGCCTCACCGTGCTCAAGACCAATATCGATACGCTGTCGGCCGGTGACGCTGACCTGACCCGCCGCATTGCGGTAAAAGGCCAGGATGAGGTTGATCAGGTGGGTGAATCGGTCAACCGCTTCATTGCCTATCTGCAACGCATGATGGTCGAAGTCAGTTCCTCGACCAGCGACATCGCCATGGGCATCGAGCAACTGCGCAGTCAGGCCGGCACGACCAACGCGATTCTGGTCCGCCATGCCAACGAGACCGATCAGGCGGTGACCGCAATCACCGAGATGTCCTCCACGGCCGATGAAGTGGCGCGCAGTGCTGCCCAGACCGCCAGCTTCACGCAATCGGCCAACGAGAACGCGCAGGTCTCCAAGACCGTGGTATCCGACGCATCGGACAGCGTGAACGCGCTGATCAGCGAAGTGGATTCGGCCACCAGCAAAGTACAGTCGATGGAGCAGGACGCCAAGCGGATCAACGCCGTGCTGGCAGTGATCGGTGAAATCGCCGGGCAGACCAACCTGCTGGCGCTCAACGCCGCCATCGAGGCCGCACGCGCCGGTGAACAGGGTCGTGGCTTCGCAGTCGTCGCCGATGAAGTCCGCGCCCTCGCCGCCCGTACGCAGGCCAGCACCTCGGAAATCAACGAGATGCTCAACAGCCTGCAGCAAGGCGTCAGTGCTGCCGTCGCGGCCATGGAAGAAACCCGTCAGAGCTGCCAGGCCACTGCGGGCAAGACCACGGCCGTGACCGCCGGGCTCGACGACATGACCAGTTCGGTCTTGCGCATCAACGACCTGAGCACCCAGATCGCCACGGCTGCCGAAGAGCAGAGCGCGGTGTCCGAAGAAATCAGCCGCAACATCATCGCGGTGAAACACATCGTAGAGGAACTGGTGGAAGGCGGCTCCAGCAACGAACGCAGCACGGCAGCACTGGCCGAGTCCAATACCCGGTTGATTGCGCTGGTCAGGCGTTTCAAGGTGAGTTGATCCAGATTGTGCTCAGAGTGTCTTCGCGAACAGACGAAGCGCTCTGTCGCACGCAGACATGCGACCTTCAACCTCTGGTGTCGCGCAACAAACACCGGACCGTGGGAGGCGGCTTGCCGGCGATGAACGATGACGCGATTTTCCTGACATACCGCGTCGNTGGCGAGCCGCCTCCCACAAAAACGTGTTCATTCAGCAGATTACGTATTGTTTGATAAGAGGGGGCTTGCCACGCGATGCGTTCGACGCGGAGTCAGCAACATGGCCGCATCCTCACCGGCCCCCGTTACTTGATCCGATAATGAAACGTGTTCTTCACCCCGGACACCGTTACTGGTTTGCCGTCGACAATGCGTGGCTGATAGCGAAACGTTTCGGCAGCCGCAACTGACGGGCGCATGAACAGTGGATGGCAGGCGCCCTGTACTTGTGGGTTGACGACGCGGCCCTGGGGCGAGACGTCGTAGACTACCGTGCAGTCGCCTTCGATGCCTTTGTCCAGCGCACGTTCGGGGTAGTCCGGAGCTTCCTTGCTCAGGGGCTGATACTGACTGTTGTCGGCAGCAGCCGCCTGTTGTGACGAGCGAGCGCGGTCAGCGGACTGCCGGGCCTGTTCGGCTTGCAGGCGTTGCTGCTCGGCGAGGCGCTGCTGGTCCTGCAGCCTTTGCTGCTCGGCCTGTTTCTGCTGATCGAGCGTCCTCTTCTGCTCTTCGCTGCGGCGCTGATCAAGTTCGCGTTTCTGCTCCTCGACCCGCTTGCGCGCCAGGGCTGCCTGTTCAATCTGCCGCGCCTGACGCTGAGTGTCCGGCTGCGGCGCGGGAGCTTCGACCGGCTTCGCGACCGGCGCAGGCTCGGGCGCAGGCGCCGCCGCCTTAACAGGCTCGACAACCGGCTCCGGTGATGGCGCGACAGGCGCAGGTGCAGGCGGCAGAATCAGTAATTGAGTGGTCAGGGTTCTCACCGGCTCAGGCAATTTTTGCTCGGCGACCCAACCCTGCATCAGTGCGGCCAGCACGACAACATGCAAGGCCACTGCAAACGCCGCAGCCAGTCCGTGGCTGCGCAGCCGTGGCCGGTTCAGGGCCTCGGGGCGTGCCTGCGTGTAAGGGAGGGCCATGGCGGTCATTGCGGCGCCTCGGTCACCAGTCCCAACTGCGTGACACCACTGTGCTGCAAGGCCGCCATGGCAGCGACCACACGCCCGTAATCGGCCTTGTCATCGGCGCGAATGAATACCTGGGTGTCCGGACGCTCGGCCACCAGTTGCGCGACACGTCCCTGCATGTCTTCAAGGCTGGCGGCAGTATCGGTCTGCGCATGGGTGTCGACGGTGTCGCCCAGATTCCAGTAGTAGCCACCTTCCGCCTTGACCGACAAGGTCACGATGCGCTGTTTGGTATCGCTGGCCAGCGCCTCGCTCGCGACCTTGGGCAACTCGATCTTCACGCCCTGGGTGAGCATCGGCGCCGTGACCATGAAGATCACCAGCAGCACCAGCATCACGTCGATGTAGGGCACCACGTTCATTTCGGCTTTCGGGCCGTGTTTGCGTTGCGGTTTGACCAGCATGGCAAGTCCTCAGGCCGCAGCGGCCATGGTGCGTGGCGTGGTCTGCAGAATGCGGTTCAGACGCACCTGCAATTCGTTGCCGAAGCTGTAGTAACGAGCTGCCAGCGTATGGCCACGCGCGGCAAAGCGGTTGTAGGCGATGACGGCAGGAATCGCCGCGAACAGGCCGATGGCGGTCGCGATCAGGGCTTCAGCGATGCCGGGCGCGACGGTGGACAGCGTGGCCTGCTGCACTTGCGACAGGCCGATGAAGGCATTCATAATCCCCCAGACCGTGCCGAACAGGCCGATGTAAGGGCTGACCGACCCGACCGTGGCGAGAAATTGCAGGCCTTTTTCCAGTTGCAATTCCTGCTCACTGATTGCCACCTGCAATGAACGCTCGACACCGGACAACACCGCTTCCGGCTCGGCTCCGGGGCGCTGTTTGAGCTGCACGTATTCAGCGTAACCGGCGCGAAACACCTGCCCGACGCCATCGTTCTGAGCCTGCTCGGCATACAGCGGCGCCAGGTCGGTTTCGCTGCGGAAACGCGCTTGAAAATGGTCCAGCGTGCGTTCGTAATGGCGCAACGCAAGGCTGCGCTGAACGATCAGGTACCAACTGAGCAATGAAGCCAGCAGCAGGGTCAGCATCACCGCCTTGACCAGCAGGCTGGCGTCGCTGATCAGACTCCACAAGGTCATGTGTTCCAGGGTTGCGTGCATCGGTCTTTCCTCGTCTTGCAGTGCCGTCCGGTTGCGGTCGGCACGCGGTATGAATCGACTGTCTATCACCGTTCGATGACAAACGACTTACGGCAGCGACAGGGTTTTCACCACATCGGCCCAAGGGACGAATTTGAAGTTCTGCGCCTGCTCGGGCATGCGCTTGCGACCGTCCTGCACCACCAGCATGCCGCGGCTCCAGGCACCGCCCAGGTTGGTCGACGTCACTTCGATGCCGTCGGTTTCGGAGCTGCCGTCGATCCCGGCCTGGGCATTGAGCCCGACCCGGAACGCACCGCGCAGCGCATACGGCGGCTCGGCATCGACCACCACGTAGCTGTCATTACCCTGGCTGGACATCACCAGATAGTCGTGCTGTTCGCTCTGGTAGAACGCCAGCCCCTCGACATCGGCGTGCAGTACATCTCCCACTTTGATCACGCTGGACAGGGTTGCCGGCTGATCGGCTCGGGCGTCCACTTCCCAGACGCCCACGTCCTCCTCACCGAGAAACAGGCGTTGACGCTGATCGTCCGCCACGCACCCTTCAGGCTGGGTCTCGACCTTGAAACGACGCACCAGCTCGCCCTGCGCCTTGCCGTTCGGCGCACTCAAGCGGTACTGCAGAAAGCTGCCGTCCTTGCCGTTGGCGAAGGCGTACAGCTCGCCGCTGGCAGGCTTGAACAGGCAGACGCCGTAGATTTCCGCCAGCGGGGTCGGGATCTCGCC
Source organism: Pseudomonas viridiflava (assembly GCF_001642795.1). Taxonomy (GTDB): domain Bacteria; phylum Pseudomonadota; class Gammaproteobacteria; order Pseudomonadales; family Pseudomonadaceae; genus Aquipseudomonas; species Aquipseudomonas viridiflava. The sequence goes on from NZ_LKEH01000017.1 coordinate 343,325, forward strand.
CGCTTCACGCAGTTCGCCGGTCGCGCGGTCGATACTGAACAGGCTCAGGCTGTTGCGATCACGGTTGCTGGCGACCGCCAGATCGACCTTGCGCTTGCCGAGCATGAAGCCGGAACGCACGTCGACGTTGTTCAAGCGACCCACCGGCAGTGACTGCAGCTGTTTGCCGCTGAGGTCATACACCAGCAGGCCCTGTTTCTTGTTGGTGCCCAGCACACGGCTCAGCGCCGGTTTCTGTGGGTTCACCCAGATCGCCGGGTCGTCGGCGGCATCGCCCTGGCGGGCCACCGGCTGGGTCTGCGCCACTGGCAATACGCTGGGCAAGGCTGCCTCGACGGGAACCGGGGTCGGCGTCCAACCCAGCGCGCCCTGATACAACCGTTCGCCGTCGTTGTCGTTGACCAGCAGTTGCAGGCCTTCCTTGCCCTGATTCACCGACAGCCCTTCGGGCTTTTTCAGGTTCATCAGCGACAGCTCACCCGCCGACGTCCAGCCCTGCGCCTGCTGTTGATAGAGGTGCAGCGCCTTGCCTTTAGGGTCCAGCGCCAGCAGGCCGCCAGGCACAATTGCCATCGCGCCTGCGGCCTGTTTCACATCGCCGAACGGCTCACGCAACGCCACTGGCTGGCGCGCGACGTGGGCCTCAGGATGCGCCGGATAAGCCCACCAGCCGATATTCTGCTCATTGACGTACAACTGATGCGCAGCGTCGTCGACCTGACAGAACTCGGCGTTGGGCGGCAGCGGCAGATTGCGCACCAGACGCGGCGTATCACTGAGCTGATCGCCCGACCCGACCAGCCACTGTTCGCCCTTGCCCTCCTCGCCGACCAGAAACACGAACAGGTTGCTGGCCTCGTCGCGGTACAGGCACAGACCGGCGACCGAGTAGTCGCGGACCGGCACATACACAGGCTTCGACCAACTGTGCCTGCCAGCATCGAGCCGGGTCAGCATGGCCTGCTGCCGAACATTGTCCAACGTCGCCACCAGCACTTGCGAGCCCGAGGCGCGGCTGTCCAGCCCCTGGAAGGAACCCGGCAACTGTGCGAGTTGCTTTCCCTGCGCGTCGAGCATCAACAGACCGCTTTTTACACTCGCTGCCAGACGCTGCGTGCCGTCGCTGCCGGGCAGAAAGGTCAGCGACTGCGCCTTGAAGGGTTCGTTTTCGGCCCAGCGCGTCAGGTTCAGGTCCAGCGGTGGCGAGGCCTGCGCAACGGCGGCCATCAGGCCGGAGAGCAACGTCAGGCAAAGGGTTTTGGGTAACACCGAAATCATCATCAACGGTCGAATCCTTGAATGAGCCCGCATGGCTACGCCGCCGCAACGGCGCGACCGAATGGATCAGAAGTGGGTAAAGGTCAGGCCGACCTTGTACGTCGGGCCGTACTCTTCGTACTGGCCGTTGTAAGCGCGGTGGCCGCTGTAGACGAAGTACGGCTGATCGGTGAGGTTCTGCGCCTCGAAGCTGACCTTGAGGTTCTTGGTCAGCGAATAGCGGGCGCTGAAGTCGACGAAGGTCTGCGCATCGACGTACTGGTCGTGATCCTTGTCGCCAATGGCGGCCAGTTCGTAGAGATAGGCCGATTTGTAGTTGGCCGACAGACGCAGACTGAGCTTGTCGTTCTCCCAGCCGAGCATCACGTTACCAACGGTTTTCGACTGGCTCGGCAGGTCGATATCGCGCTTGCGATTGGTGCCGGTGCTCTGGTCGAAACCGTTGATGCTCGCATCGGAACGGCTCAGGGTCGCGTTTGCGCCGAGCAGCACACCGTTCCAGGGTGCAGGCAACCAGTCGAGTTTCTGTGAGTACGCCAACTCCAGCCCGTACAGCTTGGCCTTGTCACCGTTGGCGAAAGTGTTGGCTTGGGAGAAGTTCGCCCACTGGCCGGTACCGGCAAGGTCCGTGTTGTAGACGAAGTTCTGAATGTCCTTGTAGAACACGAATGCCGACACCGTTCCGGCACGGCCCATGAAGTGCTCGATACCCAGGTCCAGGTTGCTGGATTCCAGCGGCTTGAGCTGAGGATTGCCAAACGACGCCTCGTCGTCATCAATCACGAAACCCGGCGCCAGTTGCCCGAAGGTCGGACGCACCACGGTCTTGGTCCAGGCCGCTCGCACCTGAGTGTTCTTGTCCACCTGATAACGGGCATGCAGGCCGGGCAACCAGTGGTGATAACGGCGCTCGGTGTCGCTGGTTTCGAACTGCCCGTCGCGCACGCCGGTGCCCTTGGCGTTCATCTCGGTGCCTTCGTAGCGCAGCCCGGCGATGAAGCGCCACTTGTCGACATCCAGCGTGTTCATGAAGTACCCGGCGTTGATGTCTTCGCTGATGTCGAAGTCGTTGGCGCGGGATTCAGCCGGGTCGAAAGCAGTCGCTGCATCCAGGCCGCCAATCAGCCCCTTGACCGCGCCGGGGCTGATGCCGCTGCCGAAGTTGCCCAGCCGGTAGTCGATGTTGCCCTTCTGAAATTGCGTCAGGTTCAGTTGATTGTCACTGATGCCCTGATCGCCGAAGTCCTGATATTTCCAGACTTCCAGGTCATTGGTCTTGTCGCGTCGACTGACCTTGCCACCGAACTTGAATTGCGAGGCGTAGCCGCTGAAGTCGTAGTCGCGGGCCAGGTCCAGACGCAGGTTCTTTTCCGTGTCCCTGGTGTACTGTTTTTCCCAATCGACCTTGTCCAGGGTGAAGTTGGAGTTGTCGTAGAAGGCTGAGCTGACAATGGGCCGTGGCTTGTCACGATCATAGAACCCGCTGTCCGAAAAATCGTCGTTACCGGTAAAGGTGGCTCCGGCGATGTGGCCTGGACTGTCTTCACTGGACTCGCTGTAACCGGCCTGACCGCTGAGCGTCCACAACCCGAGCATGCGCTCGCCGCCGAACACGTAGGATTTGATTTCCTGGGTTTCGGTACGCGCCTTCAGCTTGCGCGTGCCTTCGGCATCGCCGGTCTGACCTGCGGCCTGGGCATCGGAGAATTCGAAACCATTGGTGGTGCGCACTTCATCGTCCTTGAAGCGGCTGTACAGCGTGCGCAGGTAATACTTGCTGACGTCGTCGGGCTTGTAATCGAAGTTCAGGCCGCCACCGGCACGCTCGCGGCTGATGTCGTAGTCGCGCTGCTCGAACTCCTGCAACCGCGCACCGTCCCACGCACCGCCGGTCTCGACGTTGTCGGAGCCGAAATCGCGCTTCTGCCAGCTCAGCGCAGCCGCCACGCCAAAGTTGTCGATGCCGTCACCCAGGCTGAAACGGTTGCTCGCTGCGCCGGAAAACTTCGGGCTGGTCTGGTGGGTGTTCTTGTCGTAACTGGCTTCACTGCTGCCGGTATAGAACAGCCCCTTGTGATCGAAAGCCGACAGGCTTTCGACATCCACCGTGCCGCCCAGCGAGTTGGCGTCCATGTCGGGTGTCAGGGTCTTGATCACCGACAGCGACTGCACCAGTTCAGCGGGCAGCACGTCCAGCGCCACGGCGCGACGACCGCTTTCCGGTGCCGGCACCAGTGTGCCGTTGATGGTCACGCTGTTGAGGTCCGGCGCCAGACCGCGCACGGTCACGAAACGCCCTTCGCCCTGATCGCGCTCGACACTGATGCCAGGCAGGCGCTGCACCGCTTCGGCGACGTTCTGATCAGGCAACTGCGCCACACCGTCGGCATGAACCACGCTCTTGATGCTGTCGGAACTGCGCTGCTCCTTGAGCGCGTTGTCGATACTTGCCGCCTGACCCACCACCTGTACGTGCTCGGTGGCGTCCGCTTCGGCGGCCTGCAACCGTTCACCGGCAATGGCCAGTGCCAGCCCGCTGAAAGTAAAGCCGACCAATTGAGCCCTGCTGCGGCGCATGTACATGTGAGTCCTCCCCAGAATTCCCGACGGGCCAGGCAAATTGGCCCGGCAACTGGAGGCGCAAGCTAGAGTCGTGCAATGACGGTTCTGTGACAGGTTTGGCGCGGTGCCGCGTGAAAGGCCGCTTTGGAGGGATGATTCATCAGGAAATGAGCTGATATGACCTCCCCGCGAGGCCCGGCCACCGCTCGGCGCGCCATTCGCGAGGCGCGTGACGAGGCCTGCAGGCCTTGAAACAACGGCGTTTCAAGCTGACGGCGTACAGATTTTCGCGATAAAAGATGGAAACGGACGTGAGCTGATTCGACCTCGCCCGGCGCCTGTCGCGCGTCACGCAAGTGTCATGCGCATCTGTTCTGCTGGCCGACTATCAGCACTTCTATCAGCACTTAAGGAGCGCCACTGGCCATGTTCAGGATTATCCAACCCCACCGCTGGAAACTCGCTGTCCTGCTGATTGCCTCCAATCTCGGCCTGCTGGCTTTCCTGGCCTTCGGCGACATCAAGTATTTCAGCGAATGGAAGTGGCTGGACATCATCGGCGAAGGCGGTTCGGCGCTGTTGTCGCTGGTCTGGCTGTTTCTGGTGTTCAAGAGCCGCCCCGCAGGACGGGTCACGAACTACCTGTCGATCGGACTGAGCTGCGTGTTCTTCTCGTGGTGGATCGACGCACTGGATGAATTCATCCGCCTGCCCAGCGAGATCGAATGGGATCACTGGCTGGAATCGGGTCCGATGCCGGTGGGCCTGATCCTGCTGACCATCGGTATCTATCACTGGCATCGCGAGCAACTGGCGATCAGCGCGCAGATGGAAAAACGTGAGCGCGGGTTTCGTGAACACCGGCTGTACGACAAGCTCACGCCGTTGGGCAGCGCGGATTACTTGAAGCGCCAATTGGTATTGAGCCTTGAGCAGAGCGTGACCGAACAGCAGCCCTTGTCGCTGATGGCCGTGGACATCGACAGCTTCAGCGCCATCAACAATGCCTATGGTCATGCCGAGGGCGACGAAGTGCTGTCGGCGCTCAGTCACCTGCTGGTGCTGAACCTGCGGCGTCAGGACCTGCTCTGCCGTCTGGCAGGCGACCGGTTTGTGGTGCTGCTGCCCAACACCGGCGAGAGCCAGGCGAAACTGCTGGCCCTGGAGCTGCAACAGGCGGTCGCCAGCCTGGCGCACAAGACGCGCCAACAGGGAGAGCGGGTTCACCTGTCGGCCAGTGTCGCGGTGGTCATGGCCATCAACGAAACACCGGACAACCTGCTGCGGCGCCTGAACCTTTCGCTGGCCCGTGCCAGACGTCCGCTGTCGCGAACTGCCTGAGGCCCGCCGTGACCATCAAGAGTGATTGGTACGAAGCCGACAGCCGTTTCATCCCCGGCCATTATCAGCCTGCCACGCTGATCGACCTGGCATTGTCGCGCGGACTGGACAGTCATCGCCTGCTCAGGGGCACCGGACTTTTCTATGAAGACATCCTGGCGGGCACTACGCGCTTGAGCCCGCAACAGTGCTTTGTCCTGATTAGCAACGCGCAGCGGCAGATGGAGGCCGACGACACCAGCTTTCTGTTCGGCCAGCGACTGTTTCCCGGCCATTACGGCGCCGCCAGCCACGCCCTGCGCCATGCCCAGAACCTGCATCAGGCGCTGGAGATCGTGATTCATCAGCGCGCCCTGCTCAGCCCGTTGCTGACCCCTCGGCTGGAGCTGGACGAGCAGTTCGCCTACCTGTACTGGCTGGACAACTGCGGTGCGGGCGAACAGCAGGTGTTTCTGCTGGAGGCAGCCATGACGTCGATGGTTGCCATGAGTCAGCAATTGAGTGGCGAGCGCCTGCCGTGGGAATGCAGCTTCAGCTATCCGGAGCCGCGTTATGTGGAGCAGTACTGGGTACATCTGGGCGAAAACACCGCGTTCGAACGGCCGCTGGACATGATGCGCCTGCCCCGGCATTTTCTGACGCGGCCATGGCCCGGCGCTTCTCCCATCGCGGCGCAGGTCGCCCAGCGGGAAGCCGCGACACAGCTCGCCGCGCTTGGCATGTGCGCCAGTCTCCTGGACCGGCTGCACCAACACCTGACGGACACGGTGCGCGACGCCACCAGTCTGGAACAGGTGGCGCAGACCTTTGCCATGAGCCCGGCAACCCTCAAGCGCAAGCTGCACAAGCACGGCACCTGCTTTCAGGCCCGGCACGACCTGGCGCGCAAGCACGTCGCGCTGTACCTGTATCAGATCAAGGGCATGAGCAACGAGGCCGTGGCCGAATACCTGAACTTCAACGACCCGGCGAATTTTCGCCGTGCGTTCAAACGTTGGACCGGCAGCACACCTACGCTGATCCAGCGCCTGTTCAGCTTCGACTGAAGGGGCGCCTGCCGGGCACATCGCCAAGCACCCGTTGCTCGCACAATTTGTAACCCAGCCCGTGGGCGGTGTGCAGCAGCGGCGTGTCGAAATCCTTGTCCAGTACACGTCTGAGTGTGTGGATGTTGCTGCGCAGGCTATCGCTTTTCGGCGCATCGCGGCCCCACAGCACCTCCTCCAGCTCGGCCCGCTTGACGATGTGCGGACTCTTGCGCATCAACAATTCCAGCAGCTTCATGTTGGTCGGGTTGAGCTTCAGAGGGAGACCACGTCGCGAGACTTCCAGCGTATCGAGATCGAACACCAGATCCGCCACCACCATCTGCCGGTTGTCCTTGCGTTGCCGACGACCGACAACGGCCTCGACACGGGCCAGCACCTCGGACATGGCGAAGGGTTTGGTGATGTAGTCGTCGGCGCCGACCTTGAAGCCAATCAGGCGGTCTTCCAGCTCGTCGCGGGCGCTGAGCATGACAATGGCGACCTCTGACTGTGAGTACTGACGCAGGCTGCGGCAGATCTGGTTGCCGTCGATGCCGGGCAGCATGATGTCGAGAATGATCGCGTCGAAACGTTTCGACGCCGCCAGATGCAGCCCGCTCAGACCGTCCAGCGCGCCCTCGACCGCGTGCCCTCTCAGCTCGAAAAACTCCAGCAGGTTGTCGTGAATGTCACGGTGATCCTCGATGACCAGAATGTTCATGGCAGTGTTCCTGTCTTTACCTGACCAACCCGGAGCCAGCCATGACAGGCTGGCGATCAGGCGCATCCGACAAGGGTTGCTGCAACCGCGAGCGGCCATAGAAACACAGCGCAACCAGCAGCGTGCTCAGCCACACGACCAGCCCGGCCCAGAACGTGTGCGACATGAAGTGCCAGCCCTGCAGCACCCGTGTGGTGCCATAAATCATGCCCAGCAGCAGGATCCCGATCAGCAGGCGGTTAGAATGCTGCCAGCGATAGCGACGGGCAACGAAGTACAGGGCCAACAGGCTGAAGCCGCTCGATGCATGACCACCCGGCCAGCAACGCCCTGCCCCCGCTTCATGCCACAGATTGAAATTGCGGAACCATTCCACCTGAGCCTGCACCCCGCCGTACAGCGTGGTTTCAACCGGGCAATAGATGCTGGTGTGGCTCTTGAGGAAATGGATCATCCCGGTGCTCAACGCAAACGCGACGACCACGAAGAAAAAATCCAGCCGGTGCCGACTGAAAAACTGCAACGCGGTTGCGCCCCGGCTGCGACCGACCCAGCGCGTCAGACGGGCGTTCGGGCGGTATTGCAGCGCGGGCCAGATGAACGACAGCAAGGCGCCAATGATCGCAAACTCACCCGTCCAGTTCGGAATGATCCGGGCCCAGTTGTGGGTGATCTTTTCGAACAGATGGCTTTCGCCAATCGGGAAATGGCCTGCAACCGGGTCGAAAAGCAGGTTGCTGATCATGATGTCGAGTCGGGTCAGGTCGAAGATGGCGAACACCACCAGACCGAACAGCAAAGGGAACACCAGATTGTTGCGGTAGAAGGTGTAACGGGCGCTGGACGGTGTCTTCAATTCAGTTGCTCGCTGTCGATATCTGCCCATTGCCTGGCATTCAGGGATCCAAGGATTTTCGGGGTGTGCGTGCCGTCCACCTGAACGAACACTGCTTCGGCGTAGGCGCTGGAGCGTTCATTGAAGGGCACACCCAGCTTGCGCTCGAACTGATCGATGCAGCCGCTGTGGGTGATCAGAATCATGTTTTCACCCTTGACCTTGTGCGCCTGCACGGCGTTCTTGAAGTTACCGTTGCAGTCGTTGGGCCACGCTTCGTTCGCGACGGCGTGCCCGGAGATCAGGTCCGCGGTCTGCTGGGTGCGCATTCTGGGGCTGGTAATCATCCGGGCATCCACGAACCCGAGACGCTTGAGACCTGCGCCTACCGCCAGCGCCTCCTCACCGCCCTTGAGCGTAATGCCTTGCGTGTCCGCCATGCAGGGATTGGTGGAGCGATCACAGCGTTCCGCATGCCGGATCATGACCACCACATCGCCCTGTTTCCAGTGTGCGTAGAGGCCCGATTTCTTCAACATGCCGTTGGTGCCCAGGTTGACGACGTGGGCAGCCTTGAAGACGCTCACACCCCAAACGCCAATGGCAGCGGTAGCCACCACGGCGAGCATCAAGGCGATCTGTCGATTGGTCAGCAACGGTTTCCCGGTAGCCGATCTGAAGAACCAGGGTCTGGTCATGGCCCCGTCTCTGCTGGTTGAACTGCGCGCCACGTGGCCGCTCCTGTACTGGACATCTGCGTGATTTCAGCTGCGGCCAAGATAGGGTCGGCTTCGTGCGGAAGCGGTGAAGAAGATGTGAAAAAGACGTTGCAAGGTGCGAATGACTTGCATCGCCCTGACTGCGCCTTTTCGCGTACAGGCCACGTGCCATAAGGGCTGCAAGAATCCCAGGTTTGACTATGGCGTTTCTGCGCCATGCCGGATGAAAATTATTTAACGTTTTTCCTGAAAATTCCTGCGGCTGTCCCGTCCTTTGACTCGCACATACATTGAGATCAATTCTCATTCAAAGTTTGCGGGCCAAAGCTCGTATAGGGACACGGGATGACACCGAACATTCAGCCGTCGCAAAACCTGACCACGGCGATCCGCAGGCATTTGAACCATGCCGCACAGCTGAGCGCCTTGAGCCTTTGCTGGGCCATCAACAGCCAGAACGTCATGGCCAGTACCACGCTGAACGAACGTGAGCCGATTCTGCAAACCCTGCACAGCTTCGATATCTCGGTGCAGAAACTCGACGCAGCGCTGATCAGCTTCGGTCAGCAGAGCGGCTTGCAGGTGTCGGTGGATCCCGGCTTGTTGGCCAACCGCTACTCGCAAGCGGTCAAAGGTCAGATGAGCAGTGAGCAGGCGCTGAAAAAACTGCTGTCCGGCAGTGGCGTGGAATGGCGCTACGAACACGGCAGCCTGGTCTTTCATCTGGGCGGCGGCCTGACTTTCGACAAACCCATGGAATTGCAGAGCACCGTGGTGCTCGGCCAGCCTGAAGAGAACAGCTTTCAGGGCGAAACGGTCATCGGTCGCAAGGCGATTCAGGCGTTTCCAGGTGCCAACGGCGATATCACCACCCTGCTGCGCATGCACCCCAGCGTTCAGTTCGATAGCAACCAGCAAAGCTCAAATTCGCCGGGCGAGATCGACCCCGCCGACATCAGCATCAACGGCGCCAAGTATTACCAGAACAACTTCATGATCGACGGTATCTCGATCAACAACGACCTGGACCCCGGCGAGCACGATTACAACTCGGTGCGCCAGTTCGACTCCGCGCCCAGTCGCTCCCATGGCATCGCCCTGGACGCCGATCTGTTGCAGGAAGTGCGTGTCTACGACAGCAACGTTCCGGCGGAGTACGGCGGCTTCAATGGCGGCGTGGTCGATGCCGTGACCCGTAAGCCGACGCGGGAGCTGCACGGCAAGCTCTCGGCGTCCATGACCCGTTCTGCATGGACCAAATACCACATCAGCAAGGATGATCAGGAAAACTTCGACAACGCGTCCGACGAGCAATATCAGCCGGATTTCGACAAGACCACCGTGCGCGGCACGCTGGAAGGTCACCTGACTGAAGATTTCGGCGCGATTCTCAACTTCTCGCAGAAGCGCTCGACCATCGCCCTCAATGCCTTCGAAAACGGCTACAGCAGCCCCAACGCCGACAACAGCAAGGACCAGACCCGGCGCATCGACAACTACCTGCTCAAGACCTACTGGAACGTCAATGAACGGCTGACGCTCGACACCTCGCTGACCTATGCGCCGCAAGAGAGCTATTACTTCCAGGCCAACCGCATCAATTCCGGTTTCACCACCGAAGGCGGCGGTTATCAGGGCTCGCTCAAAGCCACCTGGCTCGCCGACAACGCCACCTGGACCCACAAACTGGCGCTGACCAATCTCACCAGTTCACGGGATGCCGAGTCCGACAGTTATACCAACTGGTACTACTCGCAGGCCAAGAACTGGGGCAACCCGAGCAGCACTACCGCACGCAGTGCCGACGGCGCATTCGGCTCCCTGGATCAGACCCAGCGCGGCGTCACCTACTCCACCAAGGCTGACTGGCTGCCTGTGGAAGTGGCAGGCACCGAACACACCTTCACCACAGGCATGGAACTGTCGCACCAGACCGCCACCTGGGAGCGCCCCGACACCGTCGTCGCCGCCACCGGTTTCACCCGCGACAACGGCACCACCTGTGGCGCAGATGAACTGTGCTCGGTCAGCCCGCTGCTCAACGGCAACCGCCGTCAATACGCCAACCGCAGAACCGAATACGCCGCTGGCAAACTCGAGGAAACCGAAAACAAGTACGCGTTCTTCATGCAGGACAAGATTCAACTGGGCCAGTTGACCCTGCGCCCCGGCCTGCGTTTCGAAGGCGATGACTACATGGAAAAGAAAACCGTCGCCCCGCGCTTTTCCGGTGACTACGACGTGTTCGGTGATCGCAGCACGGTGGTGGTGTTCGGTGCCAACCGCTATTACGGCCGCAACCTGTTCAAATACCGCCTGGCCGACGGTCGCAACTCACTGCTGACCAGCTACACCCGCACCAGCCAGACCAGCGCCTGGAGCGGCACGCGCCAGAGCAGCCTCAGCAAATTCTCGACGCTGGACATTCCCTACGACGACGAACTGACCCTGGGCCTGGATCAGCGCTGGCTGGACACTGACTTTCGCCTGAAATACGTCAACCGCAAGGGCAAGGACAAGATCAACCGGTCGCTGGGCCGCGTGCAGGGGTTGCCGAGCGAGCCCGGTTACGCCACCGAGTACTACACCTACACCAACGAAGGCTCCAGCGAGAGCGACAACATCACGCTGAGCATCACGCCCTTGCAGGAACTGAAACTTCAAGGCACCCGCACCAGCGTGCAGATGGCCTTCGACTGGTCGCGCACCCGCGACGCCTACGGCAACTACGACGACGCCATCAACTCCGAACTGCTGCTCAACGATGACGTGCTCTACGACGGCAGCCTGATCAAGTACAGCGACCTGCCGGCCGGCAACTTCAACCGGCCGTGGACAGCGCGCATGACCACCATCACCGAAATCCCGCAACTGCACCTGACCTGGAGCAACTTCTTCCGTTACCGCGGCCCCTACGACCAGATCGTCAACACCAACGACGACGTGATCATCGATGGCAGAAGCGTCTCGGTCTTCGAAACCGAAAGCGTCAGCGCGGCCCCTACCTGGGACATGCGCGTCGACTGGGAGCTGCCAACCGGCAAGGACGAAGCGGTGTTCGTCGCGGTGGACGTCACCAACGTTGCCGACCGGGTGAACTCCATCGTCAGCCGTGGCGGCAACACCACCTACGAGGTAGGTCGTCAGTACTGGCTGGAAGTCGGCTACCGCTTCTGACCGCACGCTCTTCGTCCACACCTCTAAAAACGTTTCAACCGGGATACCTGATGAACAAAATAATCATGAGCCTGATCGGCTTGCTGATGCTGGGCGGCTGCGCCCGCATGCTTGACCGCCAAGAGGCTCAGGTCTGGGATGACCAAGTCACGCGTGGCCAGTTGAGCAACGGCCTGAAATACCGTCTGGTGCGCGAAACAGGCCAGCCGGGACGCATCGACATGCGCCTGACCGTCAAGGCCGGTTCAGTGGATGAAGAAGAGGACCAGGTGGGCGTCGCGCACATGGTCGAACATTTGAATTTCTACAGCCGTGGCCAGCAATCGCGGGATATCCGCAGCCTCATGAACCAGTGGGGCTGGATCCAGGGCCGCAGTTACAACGCCATGACCAGCTACGACCGCACCCAGTACCTGCTGAGCCCGTCGGGCGGCACGGTGCAGACCGAACAGGCGTTGCAAGCGCTGGCAACCCTGACGCTGGCGCAGGATTACACCGCCGAAAACCTCGAACGCGAACGGCCGATCGTCATCGAGGAATGGCGCGGCGGACTGGGTGTGGCGCAGCGCATGAACGACCAGCGCACCGCGTCGCAACGCATCGGATCTCGCTATCCCGCGCACCGCACCATCGGCAACGAAGCGGCGATCCGCTCGGCTCGGATTTCCAATCTGAAGGACTTTCAGCAGCGCTGGTACGTGCCCAACAACATGTTGTTGACCGTGGTCGGCGACATCGACCCCGCCACCCTTCCCGCCCGTATCGAGCACTGGTTCGGTCAGGCGAAAACGAAGGCATTGCCCGACAAGGGCTATCGCGAGTTGCCACTGCAGCCGACGCTGAAGATCGCTCGCCTACAGGACAGCCAGAGCGGCAGCAATCAGGTCACCCTGTTGTTCCGCCTGCATGAAGCGGCAAGCCGCACTTCGACGCTGGACGGTGTTCGGGAACGCCTGATCGACCGTTTGACCCTGAACGCCTTGCAGACCCAGTTGCGCCGTCAGCCGCGCGAGCCGGGCGTGCGCAGCCTGACCGTGCAGAAAAGCCTGATCGGCGATCAATCGAGCGTGCTGGGGATTGCCGCAGGAGTCGAAGGTCAGGAGCACGCTGCGGCGTTGCGGCAATTGCTGAACGAGATCGAGCGCCTGCGTCGTCATGGGCTGCAGGCGACGGATATGGACAAGGAGCGCGAGGCCATACGTGACATCGCCAGGCGCATGCTGAGCGAGAACAGGCCGCGCACCTTCGAACAATGGGTCACCGGACTGAACGATGCGGCAACCCAGAACAAAGTGGTGTCCAGCAAGCACGATATTGCCTCGCACTACCTGGCCGTGCTGGACACGGTGACACTTGAGGACATCAATGCGCGCCTGGTGCGCTGGACCGACAATCAGGATCAGGTATTGCAACTGACAGCGCCCGGCCTGACCGCGCTGGAGCTGCCAGCCGTGAGCGACGTCCAGGCGCTCATGGCTCAGGTGCGCCGCAGCACGCTTGCTCCGCCTGAGCCTGTGAACGTTGCCGCAGAGGTCGCGGTTCCGGACCTACCCGACGTCCCCGCTGCGGTCAGCACTGGCAAGGTCATCGGACGAAAGCTGTTTGCCGAACAGAATGTCGAGCACTGGCAACTGAGCAACGGCGACAAACTGGTCTGGCTCAAACGCGATGGCGACAAGGGCCGCTTCGTGATGCAGGCCGACTCAAGCGCAGGCTTCATGACACCGGATCTGCCCTACTGGCGTAATCAGATGGCCGTGCAACTGGCCGGGCAAAGCGCGCCGGAAGGCTGGGATGAGGAACAGATCCGCCGCTGGCGCAGCGAGTCCGGCACGTCGTTGTCGTTAAACCAGCAGGCGAACCGGCTGCAGATTGACGTGACAACAGTGGACGCCAAAAGCGACCTTCCTGCATCGCAACGTTTGCAGGCCTTGCTGCAAACCTATCGCCTTGGCCAAGCCGTGAATATTGACGCAGGCGCTGTCGAGCAGGCGCGGGACGAACTCGCGGACGAACTTTCGCGCAATACGGTCAATGTTCGTGAACGTCAGGACAAGGCGTTGCGCGAGTTGCAGTACGGCCCGGAAACCTGGCTCACACCGACCGCGCAAGACGTTGCTCAGGTTCAGACCTCGCAGCTCAACAGTGACTGGCAGCGTTTGAGTCAGGCGCCGGTGACCTATTACCTGATCGCCGATGTCGAGCCGCAGGTGCTGCAACCACTGATCGAGAGCGAGCTGGCGAGTATTAAGCGCGGCGCAGCCTTGAACCCCCAGGTTCGGGTACAGCGCGACGGTCGGCATCAGCAGTCGCTGGCCATCGGTATCGAGCCGCGGGCCTTGCTGCAAGTCATCACCTTCAAACCCCATCCGTGGACACCCGAGGATGCCGCCCGTATTTCGGCGCTTCAGGAAATCGCCAATGCCGCGCTGAAACGGCAACTCCGGGGCGAAGCCTCGGGCGTTTATCGGTTGTCGTTCGACAGCACCCTGAATCAGCAAAGCCAGCGCATCGAAAGCCGCCTGAGTTTCAGCAGCGATCCGGCGCGGGTCGAAGAGTTGTGGCAACTGGCGAACAAGACCCTGTCGTCACTGCCGGTTACGCTCAGCGAGAAAGACGCGGCGACAGCGCGCAGTCGTCTTAAACAACAGGAGCGCCTGCGGCAGGATGATCCGCAGACGCAGCTGCGCCGCCTGATCCTCAGCGAGCGCCACTGGGGTGATCCACGCTACCTCACCGAACAGGCACGACTGCCTGACGCGCTGACCGTCACGGCGCTCAAACGGTTGGCCGGCGAGTTGTTCAACGGCCGAAATCAGGTGCAGCTGCGTCTGTTGCCTGCACCGCAGGCGACGGCAGGACAATGAATACCCTCAGAACCTTCTATCGACTGGCCGCCCCTTACTGGCTGGACCGCAGGCAGTGGCTGTCCTGGGTCCTGCTGGCCAGCGTCATCGGCATGGGTCTTCTGGTGGTGCAGGTCAACGTGCTGATCAACACCTGGAGCAGGACCTTTTTCGACGCGCTGGGCGGGTTCAATACCGAGGCGTTGTATGCACTGATGGGCGAATACATCATCTACATCGCCGCCTATGTGGTGATCATGGTGTACCTGGAGTGGCTGCGCAAAGCACTGGTGCTGCGCTGGCGGCGGGCGATGACCGCCAGCACGCTGGAAAACTGGATGCAGGATCAGGCGTACTATCGGCTGGGCCTGACCGGTGAGCCGGACAACCCGGACCAGCGCATCGCCGAAGACATAGCGGTACTGGTCGACCGCAGTGTGGAGCTGCTGGCGTCACTGATCATCAACACCGTGCAGGTCGGCGCGTTTGCCGTGGTGCTGTGGAACCTGTCCGGTGTGCTCAATTTCCAGATGCTGGGCCAGGACATCACGATTCACGGCTACCTGCTGTGGATTGCCGTCCTCTATACCCTGTTCGGCACCGCCTTCACGCACTTCATCGGTCGCCCGTTGCAGCCGCTCAATTACCAGCAGCAGCGCTACGAAGCGGACTTTCGTGCCAGTCTGCTGCGCAAGCGCGACCATGCCGAACAGATCGCACTGTATCGCGGTGAAGCGGTCGAGCAACGGCAACTGGGCGAACGCTTCGAACACATCGCGGGCAACTGGTGGCAACTGATGAACCGCATGCGCAAGCTGCAGTTCTTCACGGTCAGCTACGACCGGGTCAGCCGGATCATTCCGGTGTTCGCCGCACTCCCCGCCTTTCTCGCCAAGACCATTACGCTGGGCGGCCTGATGCAGATCCGCAACGCTTTTCAGCTGGTGCAGAGTTCGCTGAGCTGGTTCA
Source organism: Pseudomonas viridiflava (assembly GCF_001642795.1). GTDB lineage: Bacteria > Pseudomonadota > Gammaproteobacteria > Pseudomonadales > Pseudomonadaceae > Aquipseudomonas > Aquipseudomonas viridiflava. Next base: position 358,801 of record NZ_LKEH01000017.1, read on the forward strand.
TCGACGTGTACCCGCGCCTGGCTGCATGGAGCGCCACTGTCGAACGGCTTGGTCAATTTCAGCAGGCTATCGAAGCGACACGCGGGCAGGTCAGCAAGCCTGAACAGGGTGCGGTGCTGCGCGTTGAAAACCTGGAGATTCATCGCGCCGATGGCAGCCAGATGCTGGGCAAACTGAACTTCATCGCCGGGCCCGGCCAGTGGCTACGGATTGCGGGCCGCAGCGGTATTGGCAAATCGACTCTGCTGCGCACGCTGCAAGGGTTGTGGCCTTACTACAAGGGCAGTTGGCAATTTCCGGGCGGAAGCAGCCTGCTGATACCTCAGCAACCGTACCTGCCCAGCCTGCCGCTGCGGCAATTGCTGGCGTACCCGGCCACCGAGTGTCCGGCGGACGAAGTGCTTGTGTCGGTGCTGCATCAGGTGGGCCTCGCGCAATTGGCTGACGGCCTGACGCACGAGCGCGAATGGAGCCGCGAACTGTCCGGCGGCGAACAGCAACGCATCGGCCTCGCCCGTGCCCTGCTGTGCGCGCCACAGACGCTGTATCTGGATGAAGCGACCAATCAACTGGACGAGCCGAGCGCCTGTCAGTTGCTTGAAACAGTGCGACGGGCACTGCCGAACACGTTAGTCATCGGCATCAGCCATCAACCCGCTGTGGCCAGACTGTTCTCGCGCACGCTGAAACTTGAGACAGAAGAGCGGGCGCTGGCGCTTTCCGACGACCTATAACGTCTTGGTGATCCTCCTTCGTGGGAGGCGGCCCGCCGGCGATGCAGTCGACGCGGCAGGTCAGGAAAATCGCGTCATCGTTCATCGCCGGCAAGCCGCCTCCCANGGTGTTTGCAGCGCGACAGCGCTACGAAGACATGGTGGCGCCTCTCACAGACCGATGAACGATCGAAAGGTATGATGACTTTACAGCCGTCATATCACCTCGCAAGCCAAGCCTCATACACATCCCAACCTAAATGACGCTCTATAACCGGCGTTTATATCGTATAAAGTCGTCATACGACTCTTGACATCGCCCTACAAAAGCACAAATACTCGGCCCAAAGTTGTATGACGACATACTAGAAATTTTCGAATAACTACAATAACTCTGAAGGCCCTCATGAACATCACTTCGGTCAGTGTCGACGTCTTTACCTTCCCCTCGCGACGCGCTGTAGACAGCGCAGGCCACGCCCATCCCGGCGAAGAAAAACCGGTCAGAATGGCCATGCTGCGTATCGCCTGTGACGACGGCAGCGAAGGCTTTTCCTTCGGCCCTCCCGAGCTGATCCGTCCCCACATCATCGAATCGTTCGTTAAGAAAGTGCTGGTCGGCCAGAACCCGATGAATCGGGAAAAGATCTGGCAGGAACTGGCGCACTGGCAACGCGGCAGCGCCAGCCAGTTCACCGACCGCGCACTGGCGCTGGTGGAGCAGGCACTGTGGGATCTGGCAGGACGTGTGCTGAAGCAACCGGTACACAAGCTGCTGGGCGGTTATCGCGACAAGGTGCTGGCGTACGGATCGACCATGTGCGGCGACGACCTGGCAGGCGGCCTTTCCACTCCGGACGAATACGGCCAGTTCGCCGAGAAGCTGGTCCAGCGTGGCTATAAAGGCATCAAGCTGCACACCTGGATGCCTCCGATCTCTTTCGCGCCCGATCCGCGCATGGACGTTCGGGCCTGCGCCGCCGTGCGCGAAGCGGTCGGCCCGGACATCGCCCTGATGCTTGATGGTTATCACTGGTACAGCCGCACCGACGCGCTGTACATCGGACGCGAACTGCAGAAGCTCGACTTTGCCTGGTTCGAAGAACCAATGATGGAAGATTCCGCCGAGTCCTATGCCTGGCTGGCGGCCAACCTGGACATTCCGGTGCTCGGCCCGGAAAGCATTTCCGGCAAATACCACAGCCGCGCCAGCTGGGTGGCCAATAAATCCTGCGACATCCTGCGTGCAGGCGTGGCCGGTGTGGGCGGAATCGGGCCATGCCTGAAAGTCGCGCATCTGGCCGAATCCTTTGGCATGGATTGCGAAGTACACGGCAACGGTGCCGCCAACCTGGCCGTGGTCGGCGCAATCAGCAACTGTCGCTGGTACGAACGCGGCCTGCTGCATCCGTTTCTCGATTACGATGACGTACCGGCGTACCTCAACACGTTGGTCGACCCAATGGACAAGGACGGCTTCGTACACCTTAGCGAGAAACCCGGGCTGGGTGAGGACATCAACTTCAGCTACATCGAGACCCATACCGTACAGCGCTACTGAAAAGCGGCGTAACGAGGGGGGCTCGAGGCGTCCCTTGCTAAAAGTGTTTCGACAAACAAGCGTCTGAATAACTATAAAAAAGGACCGCACCCATGAAGCTCTGGCCCAAGCGCCTGCCCTGGCTGCTTTGCTTCGCCATGACGGCGACACTCATGCAACCCCCGCCCGCCCTGGCGCGCGGTGAAACACCGGTGGATCAACTGGTGGTCGGCATGAGCATGATCAACCTGCTGTCACTCGATCCTGCCGGCGCCACCGGACTGGAAGTGGCCGAGGTCAATTCCAATGTCTACGACATGCTGCTGGAGCAGGACGCCGCCAGACCGGACCAGTTGATCCCGGCCCTGGCCGAGCGCTGGGAAATCAGTCCCGACCGTATGCGTCTGACCTTTCACCTGCGTACGGGCGTCACCTTTCATTCCGGCAACCCGCTGACCGCCCAGGACGTCGCCTGGTCGCTGCAACGTGTGGTGACGCTGAACAAGGCGCTGGCTTCGACCTGGAAAGCCTACGGCTACACCGCCAGCAATGTCGGTGAGTTGATGCGCGCCGAAGGCCCATCTACCTTCGTCCTCGACCTGCCCAAAGCCACCGACCCGATGCTGGTGCTCAATACGCTGGCGACCTCGCCGAGTGCCTTCATCATCGACCGCGTCACTGCCCTGCAGCACGCCAAGGGTGATGACCTGGGCGCAGGCTGGCTGACCACCAACACCGCCGGTTCCGGCGCCTTCAAGCTGGACATCTGGCGCGCCAACGACGTGATCCTGATGAGCCGCTTCGACCATTACTGGCGCGGTCCGGCCAAGATGCGCCGGGTGATCATGCGCAACATGACCGAGTCCCAGGCCCTGCGTCTGATGGTCGAGCGTGGTGATCTGGACGTGGCACGCGGCATGGCCGCCACCGACATCAAGGCGCTGACCCGCTCGGACGAGGTCACGGTGCAGACCATTCCGCGCGGCACGATCTATTACGTCGCCCTGAGCATGGAGCAGCCCCTGTTCAAGGACATTCGCGTGCGCCAGGCCATTCGCTCGCTGATCGACTATCAGGGCATCAACAATGTGGTCATGCCGCACTATGGCGTGATCAACCAGCGCCCGCTGCAACTGGGTCTGGCTGCCCGCCTCGACGATCCGGGCTACGCGCTGAATGTCGCGAAAGCCAAACGCCTGCTGGCCGAGGCCGGTTACCCGGATGGCTTCAGGATCACTATTCGCTCGCTGACCGATTCGCCCTTCATCAACATCGCCACCAGCCTGCAATCGACCCTCGCTCAGGCCGGCATTCACGCCAACATCATTACCGGCACCGGCAACCAGATCTACGGCGCGATGCGCGACCGGCGCTTCGACATTCTGGTCGGCCGTGGCGGCGGCGGTGCCGAACGTCATCCTCACTCAAGCCTGCGTGCATTGATCTACAACCCGGACAACCGTGAGGAAGCCAGGCTGAGCAACTTCCAGGGCTGGCGCACCTCGTTCTATGACGCCGAGATCAATCAACTGATCGAGCAGGCCGAGCGTGAACGCGATGCCGCGCAGCAACTGGCGGATTACCAGCGCATCCAGACCCTCTACGACCAGAAAGCCGGGCCGATCATGCCGGTCTCGCAGATGACGGACGAGGTGGTGATTCACGCCGACGTGCGCGAATACCTGGGGCACAGCGCCGCCACTACTCGCCTGCGTGACGTCTACAAGCAACGCTGAACACACGCGTTCAATCGCTCAAGCCAAGGCAGGAATACACCATGTCGAGTGCATCGATTTCATTTTGGAGCAGTCGGGTCGCCAACGGCACCCGTCGCAGCGGATCAGTGGCGGCGACCCTGTTCGGCCTGCTGTTGCTCACTTTCTTCATCGGCCGGGTCATGCCGCTGGACCCGGTACTGGCCATCGTCGGACCGGATGCAGACGCGGCCGCCTATGCCCAGGCCTATCAGGAACTGGGGCTGGACAAGCCACTGACCACCCAGTTCGTCATGTACCTGAAGGACCTGTTGCACGGTGATCTGGGCAAGGCGCTGCTGACCGGCCACCCGGTGATCGAAGACATCGCCAGGGTGTTCCCGGCCACGCTGGAACTGGCTACCCTAGCCATCCTGTTCGGCATGCTGATCGGCCTGCCACTGGGTGTATACGCCGCGACGCATCAGGGCCGCGCCGGTGATCACGTCGCGCGGGTCATTACCCTGTTCGGTTACTCAACACCGATCTTCTGGCTCGGCATGATGGCCTTTCTGGTGTTCTACGCCTGGTTGGGATGGGCAGGCGGTGTGGGACGCATCGGCCTGGCCTACGACGGCCTGATCGAAACCCGCACCGGCCTGTTGCTGATCGATACCGCACTGTCCGGCGACTGGGAGGCGTTTCGCAGTGCGCTGCGCCACATCCTGCTACCCGCAGTGATCCTGAGCTTCAACTCGGTGGCCTACATCAGTCGCATGACCCGCAGTTTCATGCTGGAACAGCTGTCGCAGGAATACATCATCACCGCCCGGGTAAAAGGCCTGTCGCAACGGCGCATCGTGTGGGGCCACGCGTTCCGCAACATTCGTGTGCAGTTGCTGACCATCGTCGCCCTCGCCTACGGCGGCCTGCTGGAAGGTGCGGTGCTGATCGAAACCGTCTTCGCCTGGCCCGGCTTCGGCCAGTACCTGACCAGCAGCCTGTTGCTGGGCGACATGAATGCAGTGATGGCCTGCGTGTTGTTGATCGGCCTTATCTTTGTGGTCCTGAACCAGATCAGTGACGCCCTCTACAAAGTCTTCGACCCGAGAACCCGCTGATGACGACTTCCATGACAAGCAGCGCCAAATCGACGTTTCAGGCCCCGACTTCAAGCCTTGCGGCCTTCGCCACCAGCAGCGCAAAGCTGATGCGCTTCCTGCTGCGCAACCCGATGACCCTGGCGGGGCTGATCGTGATCAGCACGCTGATGATCGTCGCCCTGTTCGCCCCCTGGATCGCGACGCACGATCCGCTCGCTCAGGACCTGTCCGCCGCCTTGCGCAGCCCTGGCGCGCAGAACTGGTTCGGCACTGACGAGTACGGCCGTGATGTGTTCAGCCGTCTGGTGTACGGCTCGCGCATCACGCTGTACATCGTGATGCTGGTCACCGTGATCGTCGGCCCCATCGGCCTGCTGATCGGCACGGTGTCGGGCTACTTCGGTGGCTGGGTCGACAGCCTGTTCATGCGCATCACCGATATTTTCATTTCGTTCCCGAGCCTGGTGCTGGCCCTGGCCTTCATCGCGGCACTGGGGCCGGGTCTGGAACATGCGGTGATTGCCATCGCTCTCACCGCCTGGCCGCCCATCGCACGTCTGGCGCGGGCCGAAACCCTGTCGCTGCGCAACGCCGATTTCGTGGTCGCCGTGAAGCTGCAAGGCGCCTCGTCGGTGCGGGTCATCGGCCGCCACATCATCCCGATGTGCCTGTCCTCGGTGATCATCCGCCTGACCATGAACATGGCCAGCATCATCCTCACCGCCGCTGCACTGGGCTTTCTCGGGCTGGGCGCTCAGGCACCGCTGCCGGAATGGGGCGCAATGATCTCCAGCGGTCGCCGCTACATGCTGGAAAGCTGGTGGCTGGTAGCAGCGCCCGGCGCGACCATCATGCTGGTCAGCCTGGCGTTCAACCTGCTTGGCGATGGCCTGCGCGATGTACTTGATCCACGCAGCGAATGACAATAACAAGGACGATAACCATGTCTCAGATAAAGCTTGCGGTAGAAGATTTGCGGGTCGAGTTCCACAACGCCGGCAAGACCACGGCGGCGGTTCGCGACGTGTCGTTCACGCTGGGCCGTGAAAAGCTGGCGATTGTCGGCGAGTCCGGCTCGGGCAAGTCCACGGTCGGGCGCAGCCTGTTGCGCCTGCACCCGGCCAGCGCACGGATCACGGCCAAAACCCTGCGCTTCGGTGACGTCAATCTGCTCGAATGCAGTGAAAAACAGATCCAGGGCATTCGCGGCCGACGCATGTCGATGATCATGCAGGACCCCAAATACTCGCTCAATCCGGTGATCAAGGTCGGCGAGCAGATTGCCGAGGCCTATCTGGCGCACCACAGGGTATCGCGCAAGGAAGCCCGCGAACGCACGCTGGACATGCTCGCCAAGGTGCACATCCGCGAACCGGCGCGGGTCTATGAGCTGTATCCGCACGAGGTGTCGGGCGGTATGGGACAACGGATCATGATCGCGATGATGGTCATCACCGATCCACAGGTGATCATCGCCGACGAACCGACCTCGGCGCTGGACGTGTCGGTACGCCGTCAGGTCCTCAATGTGCTCGAAGAACTGGTCAGTGAGCGGGATCTGGGGCTGATCTTCATCAGTCACGACCTGAACATGGTGCGGCATTTCTGTGACCGCGTGCTGGTGATGTATGCCGGACGCGTCGTGGAATCGCTCAAGGCCGATGAGCTGGATCAGGCCTGCCATCCCTACACACAGGGCCTGCTGGCCGCACTGCCCAGCCTTGATCGTCCGCGCGCCAGCCTGCCGGTATTGCAGCGCGATCCCCTCTGGCTCACTCACTGAGAACGCTCCCATGGCAATGATTGAAGTCAATTCACTGAACCTGAGCTTCGGCACGGGCACTGCTTTGAATCAGGTGCTGCGCGACGTCAACCTGCAGGTCGAGCAGGGCCAGTCCTTCGGACTGGTCGGCGAGTCGGGGTCGGGCAAGACCACTGTGCTGCGCTGTCTGGCCGGGCAGTATCACCATTGGACAGGTGCCTTGAGCGTGGCGGGCCAGCAGGTCGGTCGCAAGCTCGACGCCAGCCACTACCGCACCGTGCAGATGGTGTTCCAGGATCCCTACGCCTCGTTACACCCGCGTCACACCATTGACGCGGCCCTCAAGGAACCGCTGAGCATCCACAAGATCGATCAGCGTGACCGACGCGTCTGCGACGTGCTGAACCGCGTCGGCCTCAACGAGAGTTTCCGCTTTCGTTACCCGCATCAACTGTCCGGTGGCCAGCGTCAGCGAGTCGCGATTGCCAGAGCGCTGATTCTGGAGCCGCGCGTGTTGCTGCTGGACGAACCCACCTCGGCGCTCGACGTCTCGGTGCAGGCTGAAATCCTCAACCTGCTGGCGGACCTTCGTCAGCAGCAGGGCCTGACCTATCTGATGGTGACGCACGACCTGGGCGTGGTCGCGCACCTGTGCGACCGGGTTGCCGTCATGCAACTGGGTCAGGTCGTGGAGACGCTCGACAGCAGCCAGTTGAGCAACGATCAGGCGCAGCACGACTACTCACGACTGCTGATCCAGGCCAGTCGCGACATGGACGTACGCCCGAGCGGATGACCGCTGCAGGTCCGCATACCGCCAAACCCAGCTGACAGCGTGATCCCTGGCCGAACCGGCCATCGGGTCCGGCTGCCTGCGATTTGCCTCAAACACCTTTTTTTCTCACTCGAACAAGAATAAAAAAATGAAAAAATCAATCGCTTTGCTCTCCCTGGCCGCCCTGTTCCCAAGCGCATGGACCCATGCCGACAGCGCCTACATCAACTATCGCCACCAATACGCAGAAAGCACCCGCATGCACGCTGACCGGGTCAAGTTCGGCACACGGCTGGACAGCGGCTGGGGCTTTGAAGGTGAACTGAAGTACAAGACGGCGGGTGATCGCCAGGACGTTGCGTTCGACAACACCGTCGGCAACGGCCACGAACTGACGGTCAGTTATCAGCACAAGCTCAATGACAAATGGCTGCTGACCCCTTCCCTCGCACTGGAGAGCATCGAAAAATCCACCGCCTACAAGATGGGGCTCAAACTCGGTTACAAGGTTACCGATCAATTGACGCTATCCGGTCGCTACCGCTACGACTCAATCAAGCTGGACCGCGACAGGGTCAACCGCGACATGCCGGACAATGAAATGAACGATCAGTCCGTCAACCGCTACGACGTCTGGGTCAACTACGCCACCAAAGGCCCCTGGTCCTACGAGTACCAGTTCACCTACTTCGACGCCGACTACATCCGCTACGACAACGACAAGACGGACTATGAGCAGAACGCAGCCTTCAAATACAAATGGGACAAGAACTGGGTGCCGTTTTTCGAAGTCGGCGACATCAAGGTCAACTCCGAGGACGATAAGCGCCAGCTGAGATTGCGGGTGGGTGTGCAGTACAATTTTCTTTGAGGGTTGGCCGAGCACTGCCGCAGGTCGCCGGGACGCGGAGCGTCCCAAGAGGCATTCCCACGCTGGAGCGCTCATCGTTATACACAAGTCCGCACCAACACTGATCGTGCCCATCGCTCCGCGTGGGCATGCCGCCCGTGACGCTCCGCGTCACAGATGGCACAGATTGCGGATTCAGTGAGCCGAGCGCATGGCTCCAGTCACCTTTTCGCCGCTCGGCGACCTACTTTGAGGGGCCGAAGTAGGCAAAGCCCGCTGCTCCGGTTCCGGCCCCGGCTTCGCCGGGGTTCCTTCGTCCTGACACTGATTC
>NZ_LKEH01000017.1:367576-375348 GCF_001642795.1 Pseudomonas viridiflava
TCTCTCCGGATAGCCAGATGACTTGTGAATAACGATGAGCGCTGGAGCGTGAGGAACGATCAGGTGAGGCTGACAAAGTTGATCGTGCCGATGCTCCGCGTCGGCATGCAGCCCGGGACGCTCTGCGTCCCTTCGATGTCAGTCGCTGTACAGGGCCTGCGTCCTGCGCAGGCGCATGCGGCTGCCGTTGAGGTGCAGGTACATGGCCGAGCGAGCGGCGTCGACGTTGCCTTCGGCAATGGCGTTGTAGATCTGCCGGTGTTCGGCATTGATACCGGCCAGATAGGCGTTTCGGTCGCTCTGGCCGGTGTAGGCCGAGTTCATGCGGGTGCGGGGAATCAGCTTGGTGCCGAGGTGTTTCATGATATCGATAAGGTAGGCATTGCCCGACGCCTTGGCAATCTTGAGGTGAAACTGAAAGTCGGCGTTGATGGTCGTTCCGGACTTCTGCGGCCCTTCCAGCAGCGCGTCGAAGGCCCGCTTGAGCTCCAGCAATGCTTCAGGACTGCGTCGTTGTGCCGCCAGACCTGCCGCTTCGACTTCAAGACTCAGACGAAACTCCAGCAGGTTCAGTACATCCGCCACCGTGACAATGGTGGCAGGCCCGACGGAAAACCCTTCCGGCGGTGGCATATCGAGCACGAAGGTCCCGACCCCATGACGCGTTTCCACCAGCCCCGCCGCCTGCATCCGCGACAACGCATCGCGCACCACCGTGCGGCTGACACCCTCGGCCTCCATGATATTGAGCTCGGAAGGCAGCTTCTCGCCACGCTGAAGCACACCGTCACGCATGCGCTGGGCAAAGCGGTCGACCAGGGTTTCAGCCAGGCGGCGGTGATTCTTTTGCGAGGAAAGCGCGTTGTCCGACATTGCAGCCTCATGTCTATCGAATACCCGAGTATAGGCTGCGATCCCCGCACAAAACACGCTCTGAGTGAGGTTATACTCAGCGCCCCGACACGGACCTGATCACCCGCCATGGAACCTACCGCATCCCCGAAAGGCCGCCGTTCCAGCCTGACCCAGCAATTGGTCGCCGAATTCGCCCGCAAAATTCGCGAAGGCGAGATCCAGAGCGGCGAAAAACTGCCCACCGAGCAGGTGATCATTCGTGAAACCGGGGTCAGCCGTACCGTTGTCCGTGAAGCCATGTCACGCCTGCAGGCAGAAGGACTGGTCGAGACCCGGCATGGGATCGGCACCTTCGTGGTCGACGCCTCCGAGGCCAGGGCCGATCAGTCGGATGAGCTGTCCATCGGCACACCCGGCGACGCCGTGGCAATCATAGAATTGCGACTGAGCCTTGAGCCCGAAGCTGCTGCGCTGGCTGCACAACGTCGTACGCCCGAACAATTGAGCGCCATTCGTCAGGCGCTCGACGAATTGCACCGCTGCGTACGGACCGGCCAGGACACCCTGCAGGCCGATTACGAATTCCATCGGCGCATTTCCCTGTGCACCGCCAACAGTTTCTTCACAGATGTGATGAACCAGCTGGGCAGCAGCATTCTGCCGCGCGCGCGCAGTGGTTTCGGTAACATCACGTCATTGCAGATGGAAGACGATCCTCATATTCAGCAGCGCGAGCAGGAACAGATCTTCGACGCTCTGGCCCATCAGGATCGTGACGCCGCCCGTGCAGCCATGCGTCTGCACCTGATCAACAGCCTGCAACGCCTGCGTGCAAAGCCATAGCGAGCCCATCCCTTATCGTTTACCATGCCGCCCGTCGGTTTCCGAGAGGAACTAACAGGGAATTCGCCCGCCTCGCGCCACGAGCCGAAACGAAACTGCCCCCGCAACTGTAGGCATCGAGCCAGCTCCACCACTGCCACTGGGTGATCCCCGGGAAGGCCGGAGCCAGGCGATGACGTGCCAGTCAGGAGACCTGCCGACCTGTATCAATCACTAACCGGCGGGGTGTCCGGGAAGGACATCCTTGCGCCCGGCCTTAATGCGCCGAGTGCTGCCGTTTCCCGGCAGGCAGGGATGTGTTTTCCTGTTGTGCGTGCGCCCTGACACACGTTCGAATCGAGGTCGCATTTCATGTCACTGCCCCGCCTTGCCGCACTCGCTGCCAGCCTGACCCTTTCAAGCCTTGCGTTCGCCGCACCGACCCACTATCCGCTGACCATCGAAAACTGCGGCTACTCGCTGACGTTCGAGCATGCGCCCACCAAGGCCGTGACGATCGGCCAGTCGGGCACCGAAATGCTCTACGAACTGGGCCTGGGCGACAGACTGGTTGGCACCTCCCTGTGGTTCAACGATGTATTGCCGCGCTTCAAAGAGCAGAACGACAAGGTCGAGCGCCTGGCCAACAACGAACCCAGTTTTGAGGCCGTGATCGGCAAACGTCCCGAGCTGGTCGCCGTGCAGCTGGAATGGATGGTCGGCAAGCAAGGCGCAGTCGGCACGCGGGAGCAGTTCCACGAACTGAAAATCCCGACCTACCTCATGCCGTCCGACTGCGAAGGCAAGGACAATCTGGTCGGCGCCGACGGCACGCGCCTTGAGGCATTTCGTATCGAGACCATCTACAAGAGCATCGAGCAACTGGCGCAAATCTTTGACGTGCAGGATCGCGGCGACAAACTGGTCGCCGATCTCAAGGCCCGCCTGAGCGCTGCAGTGGCCAACGTCAAACAGAACCACGACAAAGACGTATCAGCAGTGTTCTGGTTCTCAAGCTCCGACCTGAAAGCCGATCCTTTCGTCGCGGGCCGCAAGGGTATACCGGACTTCATGCTCAATAATCTGGGGATGCGCAACATCGTCCAGTCCGACGAAGAGTGGCCGACCGTTGGCTGGGAAACCATCGCCAAGGCCAACCCGAGCATTCTGGTGATCGCCCGCATGGACCGTCGCCGTTTTCCGGCCGACGATTACCGCAGGAAAATCGAATTCCTCAAGTCTGACCCGGTGACCCGCAACATGGACGCTGTGAAGCACGACCGCATCGTGATCATTGATGCCGAAGGCATGCAGGCCAGCCTGCGCCTGTTCGCCGGCATCGAAGAGCTGTCCGCCGCCGCCAACCGTTTCAACGCCACTCCATGAGACTGCCCGCAGCGCTCGGCCATGTGATCTGGGTCTCGGCAGTGCTGGTGCTGGCGATCATCGTCGGCGCTGCCATTGGCGAGACCTCGATCAGCCTGCAGGTGGTGTTCCAGGTGCTGGCCAATAAACTGTGGGCGGCGGGCTATATGCTGGACCCCATCGATGAAGGCATCGTCTGGAACTACCGGCTGACCCGCGCCATCGTCGCCGCTGCCTGCGGTTCCGGGCTGGCCATTTGCGGCGTGGTGCTGCAGTCGCTGTTGCGCAACCCGCTGGCCGATCCTTATCTGCTGGGCATTTCAGCAGGCGCCTCGACCGGCGCAGTCATGGTGGCGATTCTGGGTTTCGGTGCCGGGGTCATTTCCATGTCGGCAGGCGCTTTTGTCGGTGCGCTGGTAGCGTTCTCTCTGGTCGCCCTGCTCGCCCATTCATCGCGGGGCAACACGGCCGCCGGGCAAATCATTCTGGCGGGCATTGCCGGTTCGCAACTGTTCAACGCGCTGACCTCGTTCCTGATCACCAAGTCGGCTAGCTCCGAACAGGCGCGCGGCATCATGTTCTGGCTACTGGGCAATCTGAGTGGCGTACGCTGGCCTTCGGTGTGGATGGCTGTTCCGGCAGCGTTGTTCGGCCTGTTGGTGTGCCTCTGGCATCGGCGCGCACTGGATGCCTTCACCTTCGGCAGTGACTCCGCCGCGTCTCTGGGAATCGCCGTACGGCGGGTGCAGATCGTGTTGATCGCCACTGCGGCACTGGTCACGGCTGTGATGGTCTCGATTGTGGGGTCCATCGGTTTTGTCGGTCTGGTAATCCCCCACGCTGTACGCATGCTCACCGGCGTGCGCCATGCCCGGCTGGTGCCACTGAGCGCCTTGAGCGGCGCGCTGTTCCTGATCGCTGCGGACATTCTTTCCCGCACGCTGATCAAGGGCCAGGCGCTGCCCATCGGGGTGATCACTGCCCTGATCGGCGCACCGGTGTTTGCGCTGATCCTCATTCAGGGGAACAGGACACGATGAACGCCTTCACTCCCGATATCGGCACCCCAGCGCTCGGTTGCAAGGGGCTTGGCTATTCGGTCCGTGGCGCGACACTGCTGCGCGACGTGGACCTGAGCATCGCGCAATGCGAAACGCTGGGCATTGTGGGGCCGAACGGCTCGGGCAAATCGACGCTGCTCAAGCTGCTGTCTGGCATCCACAAGCCGTCCAGCGGCCAGGTAACAATCGGCGAACGGCCTCTGTCGAGCCTGAACCGGCGCGACATTGCCCGCGCGCTGGCGGTGGTCGAGCAGCAGGCAGAAACCAGTGACGCGATCACGGTATTGGACGCCGTTGAACTGGGCCGCACGCCGTGGCTGTCGGCGCTGGCACCCTGGAGTGACAACGACGACCGTATCGTTCGGCAGGCGCTGGTGGACGTGGACATGCTGCCTTTCATCAAGCGCGCCTGGCATACCCTGTCCGGCGGCGAGCGGCAGCGGGTGCATATCGCACGGGCGCTGGCACAGAGGCCAGGCATCCTGTTGCTGGACGAGCCGACCAATCATCTGGATATCCAGCATCAGTTGACCATTCTCGGTCTGGTCAAGGCGTTGCCGGTGACCACAGTCATCGCCCTGCATGACCTGAATCAGGCGCTGGACTGCGACCGGGTGGCGGTCATGGAAAAGGGCCGCATGGTCGCGCTGGGCGCACCCGCAGACGTGCTGACTCCCGAGCGGCTGCTGGAGACCTTCGGGGTGGTGGGGCGCTGGCTGACCGACCCGTTCGATGGCTCGCGGATTCTGCGTCTGCGATCGCCCTGAAACAGCCGCCTCCACTCCACCGACAGTCAGTAAATGCCGCCGCAGCGATCAGCGCAGGTGCGCAGCGCGGCCCATGGCACTACAATGCGCGCTTTGCCCGCCGTCGGATGCCGTAGCCATGTCCCTACCCAAACACCACCTGGAATTGCTCAGCCCCGCACGGGACACTAGCATCGCCCGTGAAGCCATCCTGCATGGCGCCGACGCGGTGTACATTGGCGGACCAAGCTTCGGCGCACGACACAACGCCTGCAACGAGGTCAGCGATATCGCCGAACTGGTCAAGTTCGCCCATCGCTACCACGCGCGCATCTTCACCACGATCAACACCATCCTGCATGACGATGAGCTGGAACCGGCCCGCAAGCTGATTCACCAGCTCTACGACGCGGGCGTGGACGCATTGATCGTGCAGGACCTCGGCGTTCTGGACATGGACATTCCGCCCATCGAGCTGCATGCCAGCACCCAGACCGACATCCGCACGCTGGGCCGCGCGAAGTTTCTCGATCAGGCCGGTTTCTCACAGCTGGTGCTGGCACGTGAGCTGAACCTGCAGGAAATCCGCGAGATCGCCGACGAAACCGACGCGGCCATCGAGTTTTTCATTCACGGCGCGCTGTGCGTGGCGTTCTCCGGGCAGTGCAACATCTCCCACGCGCAGAATGGCCGCAGCGCCAACCGTGGCGACTGCTCCCAGGCCTGCCGCCTGCCGTACACCCTGAAGGATGATCAGGGTCGCGTCGTGGCTTTCGAAAAACACCTGCTGTCGATGAAAGACAACAACCAGAGCGCTAACCTGCGTGCCCTGGTCGAAGCCGGTGTGCGCTCGTTCAAGATCGAAGGACGCTACAAGGATGCGGGCTACGTCAAGAACATCACCGCGTACTACCGCCAGCGTCTGGACGATATTCTGGAAGACCGCCCGGATCTGGCGCGCGCCTCCAGCGGCCGTACTGCGCACTTCTTCGTGCCGGACCCGGAAAAGACCTTCAACCGTGGCAGCACCGATTATTTCGTCAGCGACCGCAAGATCGACATCGGCGCGTTCGACACGCCGACCTTCACCGGCCTGCTGGTCGGCAACGTGGAGAAACTGGGCAAGCGCGACCTGATCGCCGTCACCCACGAGCCGCTGTCCAACGGCGACGGGCTGAACGTGCTGATCAAGCGTGAAGTGGTGGGTTTCCGCGCCAACGTCGCGGAGCTCAAAGGCGAATTCGAGGAAGACGGTGAAAAACGCTGGCGCTATCGCGTCGAGCCTAACGAGATGCCGGCTGCCCTCTCCCGCCTGCGTCCGAATCACCCGCTGAGCCGTAACCTGGACCACAACTGGCAGCAGGCCTTGTTGAAGACTTCGGCCGAACGCCGGATCGGCATTCAATGGCAGGTTGAACTGCGTGAAGAGCGCCTGAACCTGACCGCGATCAGCGAAGAAGGCGTCAGTGTCACAACGCATCTGGACGGCCCGTTTGGCGCGGCGAACAAGCCGGAACAGGCGCTGGACCAGTTGCGCGACCTGCTGTCCCAACTGGGCACTACGATTTACCACACTCAGGACATCAAGCTGGACGCACCCCAGGCGTTCTTTGTGCCCAACTCCCAGCTCAAGACCCTGCGCCGCGACGCCATCGAAGCGCTGACCGAAGCCCGCATCAAGGCGCATCCGCAAGGCGGCCGCAAGGCTGAAACCACGCCGCCTCCGGTTTATCCTGAGTCGCACCTGTCGTTCCTGGCCAACGTGTACAACCAGAAAGCGCGTGATTTCTACCACCGTCATGGTGTGCAACTGATCGATGCGGCGTACGAAGCGCACGAAGAGACCGGCGAAGTGCCGGTCATGATCACCAAGCACTGCCTGCGTTTCTCGTTCAACCTGTGCCCGAAACAGGCCAAGGGCGTGACCGGCGTGCGCACCAAGGTCGCACCGATGCAGCTGATTCAAGGGGACGAAGTGCTGACCCTGAAGTTCGACTGCAAACCCTGTGAAATGCACGTGGTGGGCAAGATGAAAGGCCACATTCTGGACCTGCCACTGCCGGGCAGCGCCGCGGCCAAGGCAGTCGTCGGCCATATCACGCCTGAAGACCTGATGAAGACCGCACGCCAGCGCGCTCCGCGCTGATATGAGTCAGTCCTGAGGGCAGGCGTTTACTCGCCCTCGGGATTCCGTTGCCGCTCGCCAGGCACGCACTCCATATGCGTGGTGTTCCACACCGGATCGGTTTCAACGTCGGTCACCGTAAATCCCTGCTTTTCCCAGAAGCGGATCGCGCCGGGCAGAAACGGATGGGTGTGCAGGTACAGCACCTCTATCCCACTGGCTTCGGCGTGCGCCCAAAGCGCTTCACACAGACGACTGGCCAGACCGTCCCCTCGGAACTGCGGCATGACGTAAAGGCGCACGATCTCCACCGTGTCACGACCGGTGTAGTCCAGTTGTGGAAAGCGATGATCGAACGGCAGATAGCCGACAGCCGCGATGATCTTCCCGTCATGACGTGCAGTCAGAAATTTTCCTCTGTCGCCATTCAGGTACACCTGTTCGAAGGCTGCCAGATCGGCAGGGAGCACCGAGGCATCGAGCATGGGGAAAACCTCGGCCCGGGCACGCATGGCGAAGTCGATGGTTTCAGGGATTTCGGCGCGGGTGACTTCCTGGATAGTAAGGGTCATGGCAATGGATCTTGTGAATGAAGACGCAGGGTAATACAAATGCTGCGCCAGCTTCATACGGTAATGATCGTGCCCATCTCTCCGCGTGGGCATGCCTCCCGTGACGCTCCGCGTCACAAGTGGCTCAGATTGCGGATTCAGTGAGCCGAGCGCCCGGCTCCAGTCACCTTTTCGCCCCTCGGCGACCTACTTTGACGGGGCAAAGTAGGCAAACCCCCATGCTCCG
>NZ_LKEH01000017.1:375354-427098 GCF_001642795.1 Pseudomonas viridiflava
CCGGTGTCCGCACTATCGTGTAAAAAAGCACGGCAGTGCCGCTGCCTCACTGGATAGCCAGATGATTTGTGTATAACGATGAGCGCTCCGCATAGGCACGCATCCAGTGACGCTCCACATCCGCCACCTATCCGCTTCCATGCACACCTTTACAGCGCAACCCGTCCGTTGCGCACCATTGCAATGCAGCCTGCCCGGCCATCCCGATACCTGCATCAGAACCCTGATGCCGCGCCAGACGCCCGGAAACCCGAGGCGCGCGGTCACTCATCAATGATCGACACCAAGCTGGCACAACCCCTGCATTATTCCAGACAACCCCACCTTCAATGTGGTCGGGCCGCCCCGGTTGATCGACGCAGATCGCCAGTCTCATGGAGACCTCAGGGCCATCAGGTGCATCCGGCAACGAGGCTCGATCCGCACCCTTTACAGCATAAGAGAACAGGCAAAGGCGCCTGGAACCGAAAGGTTCCGGGCGCTTTTTTTTTGCTTCAAAAAACCTGATTGGCCTCGGCCGGGATTAGCCATGAACACCACAGTCTTCCCCCACAACGATGTAAAAACCCTGATCGTCGTCGGCAATGGCATGGTCGGTCATCATTGCGTCGAGCAGTTGATCGCAGGCGGCGCGCTTGAGCGTTATCGCATTCATGTGTTCGGCGAAGAGGCCCAGCGTGCCTATGACCGCGTTCACCTGTCCGAGTACTTCACCGGGCGCGATGCCGAGTCGCTGGCCATGAGCGAGATGGCGCTTTACGAACAGGCGGGTCTGACCCTGCACCTAGGCGTGCCGGTGCTGGAGATCGACCGTGATCGACACGAGATCATCACCGCTGAAGGCTGCTTCAGTTATGACAAGCTGATTCTGGCCACAGGCTCGTACCCGTTCGTGCCACCCATCGAAGGCGCGCAGGGCAATTCAAAACTGGTCTATCGCACGCTGGAAGACCTGGACAGCATTCGTTACGCGGCCTCGAAAGCCCGTCGCGGCGTAGTGGTCGGTGGCGGCCTGCTGGGACTGGAAGCGGCCAACGCCCTGAAATCCCTGGGCCTTGAAGCTCATGTCGTGGAGTTCGCACCACGCCTGATGCCGGTCCAGCTCGACGAACTGGGCGGCGCGGCCTTGAAGGCCCGGATCGAAGCGCTTGGCGTGGGCGTGCACCTGTCACGCGCCACTCAGTCGATCACTGACGGCAAGCAATACCGCTACCGCATGAACTTCGCCAACGATGAATTCCTCGAAACCGACCTGATCGTGTTCTCCGCCGGTATTCGTCCGCAGGACGCCCTCGCCCGCCAGTGCGAGCTCGAACTGGGCCCGCGTGGCGGCATTGCGATTGACGAACACTGCCGCACCAGCGATGAAGACATTTATGCCATCGGCGAATGCGCGGCCTGGAACGGTAGCGTGTTCGGCCTGGTTGCGCCGGGCTATCAGATGGCCCGTGGCGTAGCAGCGCAATTGTGCGACAAGGACACCGAGCCCTTCTTCGGTGCGGACATGTCCACCAAACTCAAGCTGCTGGGCGTGGACGTGGGCTCCATTGGCGATGCCCACGGCGCGCTGGCCGGTGCGGTCAGCTATCGCTTCATCGACGAAGCCACCGCCAGCTATCGCCGACTGGTGGTGTCGGCTGACGGCAAGCAGGTATTGGGTGCAGTGCTGGTCGGCGACAACAGCTACTACGACACGCTGCTGCAATACGCGCAGAACGGCATCACCCTGCCTGCCGATCCGTCGAGCCTGATCCTGCCGCACAGCGAAGGCGCGCCGACACTGGGTGCCGACGCCCTGCCCGCCACCGCGACGATCTGCTCATGCCACAACGTCAGCAAAGGCTCGATCTGCTCGGCCATCGACAATGGCTGCACCGACCTTGCCGGAATCAAGGCCTGCACCAAGGCGGCGACTGGTTGTGGCGGCTGTACCGCGCTGCTCAAGCAGGTCTTCGAGCATGAACTGGTCGCCCGCGGCGTTGCGGTGGACAAGAGCCTGTGCGAGCACTTCGCCTACACCCGCCAGGAGCTGTATTCGATGGTCCGCGTCGAAGGCATCGAAACCTTCGAGGAACTGTTTGCCCGGCACGGCAAGGGTGCTCACGGCTGCGACATCTGCAAGCCTGCGGTCGGCTCGATTCTCGCCTCGTGCTGGAACCGGCCAATCACCGAGCCTTCGCTGGTGCCATTGCAGGACACCAACGACACCTTCATGGCCAACATGCAGAAGAACGGCACCTACTCGGTAGTGCCGCGCATTCCTGGCGGTGAAATCACGCCCGACGGCCTGATCGCCATTGGTGCGGTGGCCAAGAAGTATGATCTTTACACCAAGATTACCGGCGGTCAGCGTATCGACCTGTTCGGCGCGCAACTGCACGAGTTGCCGGACATATGGAGCGAACTGATCGAAGCCGGCTTCGAAACCGGTCACGCCTACGGCAAATCGACCCGGACCGTGAAGTCCTGTGTCGGCAGCACCTGGTGCCGCTACGGCGTTCAGGACAGCGTCGCCATGGCGCTACGCATCGAGGATCGCTACAAGGGCCTGCGCTCGCCGCACAAGCTCAAGTTCGCGGTGTCAGGCTGCACCCGTGAATGCGCTGAAGCGCAGAGCAAGGACGTGGGTGTGATTGCCACCGAGAACGGCTGGAACCTGTACCTCTGCGGCAACGGCGGTATGCGCCCGCGTCACGCCGAGCTGTTCGCGACCGACCTGGATGACGAAACCCTGATCCGCTACATCGACCGATTCCTGATGCTCTACATCCGCACTGCGGACAAGCTGCAGCGCACGTCCGTATGGCGCGAGTCGCTGGAAGGCGGGCTGGATTACCTGAAGGCCGTGATCCTCGACGACAGTCTGGGGCTTGCGGCGGAACTCGAATCGCAGATGCAACTGGTGGTCGATCGCTATGAATGCGAATGGGCCAACGCGCTGAAGGATCCGGAAAAGCTCAAACGCTTCCGCACCTTCGTCAACGACGGCCGTGGCGACCCGGACGTGCATTTCGTCAAGGAGCGCGCCCAGCGTCGTCCGGCAAGACCTGAAGAACTCAAGCTGATCCCATTGTTCAAGGAGGTGGTCTGATGAACTCATCCGATACGGCTTTTGCAGAAAACACTCAGTCCGCACTGCATCTGCACTGGCATGCCCTGTGCGGTCGCCAGGATCTGGTCGCCAACTCAGGCGTGGTGGCATGGCTCGACGGTACGCAGGTTGCGCTGTTTTATGTGCCTGATACGGCAGACGGCGAGAAGCTTTACGCCATCGACAACCGCGACCCCAAGTCCGGAGCCAACGTGATCGGACGCGGGCTGATTGGCCAGATCGCCGGAGACCTGGTCATCGCCTCGCCACTGTACAAACAACACTTTCGGCTGCATGACGGCTCCTGCCTGGAATATCCGGAGCAGCGACTGGAGGTCTGGCCGGTGCGGTTGAACGGTGATCAGGTGGAGATTGCGGTTTAGCGGCAGGGATGTTTGGCCGGCATGATCACGCGTTACTCCAGATGCGTCGCCGGGACGCGGAGCGTCCTGAGAGGCATTCCCACGCAGAGCATGGGAACGATCATTGATCATCCGGACACTGATCGTGCCCATCGCGTGGGCATGCCTCCCGTGACGCTCCGCGTCACACATGGCACAGATTGCGGACCAAGTGAGCCAAGCGCATGGCTCAAGTCACCTTTTCAGTTCCCCTGGGTTCTGATCAGTCAAATATGGCCCCCAGAGCACTTATCTGTATATCCATACAGATAAAACTTGCCCATCGCCGCTTCAAAGTTCATCCTTGCAGCCTTCACCACCGGTAATCGAAGACGGTAGTCATGCGGCTGTTCCTTTGCGAAAAACCTTCTCAGGCCAAAGACATCGCGGCTGTGCTCGGCGCAACTCGGCGTGGGGACGGCTGCTGGGTGGGTGCCAATGCCACCGTGACCTGGTGCATCGGCCATTTGCTGGAAACTGCACCGCCGGATGCCTACGACGCCCGTTACAAGCGCTGGGTGCTGGAAGACCTGCCCATTGTTCCGCAGCAATGGAAGATGCTGGTCAAGCCCAGAACCGCCAGTCAGTTCAAGGCGGTCAAGCGTCTGCTGGGGGAAGCAAAAGAGCTGGTAATTGCCACGGACGCCGACCGCGAGGGCGAAATGATTGCCCGGGAGCTGGTCGAACATTGCCGCTATCGCGGGCCGATCCAGCGCCTGTGGCTGTCCGCCTTGGACGACGCTTCGATCCGCAAGGCGCTGGCCACGCTCAAGCCCGGTGCGGACACCTTCAGTCTGTATCACTCGGCACTGGGCCGTTCCCGCGCTGACTGGCTGATCGGCATGAACATGAGCCGACTGTTCACCCTGTTGGGCCGACAATCAGGCTATCAGGGGGTGCTGCCGGTCGGACGCGTGCAGACCCCGACACTTCGATTGGTCGTGGACCGCGACCGCAGCATTGCCAATTTCGTCCCTGTGCCTTACTGGGCCATCGATGTGAAGCTGCTGCATGACCAACAGGCGTTCATCGCCCAATGGCGAGCGCCTTCGGACGTTTGTGATGATCAGGACCGCTGCCTGAATCAGCCGCTGGCGCAGCAGGCAGCAGAAGACATTCGCAGGGCAGGCAGCGCCCGGCTGGTCAAACTGCGTACCGAGCGAATCCGCGAAGCGGCGCCCCTGCCCTTCGATCTCGGCACGCTGCAGGAAATCTGCTCGAAGAAGCTGGGCCTCGGCGCGCAGGAAACCCTCGACATCGCCCAGTCCCTGTACGAAACCCACAAGGTGATCACCTACCCGCGCAGCGACTGCGGCTACCTGCCCAACAGCCAGCACAGCGAAGCCACGAGCATCATTGCGGCGCTGGGCAAGGCCGATCCGGCGCTGGGCGAGCTGATGCCGCACCTTGATGCACAACGCCGCTCTCGGGCATGGAACGATGCCAAGGTCAGCGCGCACCACGGCATCATCCCCACCGCAGCGGCCCGAGGCATCGAGCGCCTGACCGGCAAACCGAGAGCGGTCTACACGCTGATCAGAGCTCGCTATCTGGCGCAGTTTCTGCCCAATCATGAGTACGACCGCACCCAGGCCGACTTCGACTGCGCAGGTCACGCCTTGCGCGCCGTCGGTAAACAGATCGTCGAACCGGGCTGGAAGCGTGCCATGCCCGAGGCGCTGGCCCCGGCAAAAGGTCGCGAGGCCCCTGCGCCGCAGCCACTGCCGAGACTGGTCCAGGGCTGCGACTGCGCTGTTGCCGATGTCATCCTCAAAGACCTCTGGACCCAGCCGCCCAAGCCGTTCACCGAAGGCGATCTGATCAAGGCGATGAAGAATGTCGCAAAACTGGTGGAAGATCCGCTGCTCAAGCAGAAGCTCAAGGACACTACCGGTATCGGCACCGAGGCGACGCGCGCGGGCATCATTCAGGGGCTGCTGGATCGTGGCTATCTCACCAAGCAGGGCAAGGCGCTGTGTGCCACGCCAGCGGCTTTCAGTTTGATCGATGCCGTGCCGCGCGCCATCGCCGACCCAGGCACCACTGCCATCTGGGAACAGGCGCTGGACATGGTGCAGAGCGGCGAAATGAGCCTTGAAGAGTTCGTTACCCGGCAGGCCGCCTGGATGAGCAAGCACGTTAGCCGCTGCGTCGGCATGCGCATGTCCATCAGCGGTCCGGCGAGCCCGGCAGGCGTGAAGCCGCCCTGGAAGAAAAAGCGCAAGGCAAGCCCGCGCAAGGTCGCAGGCACCGAGAGAGCAACCGGCACGGCGGTGAAAAAACCGCGCCGCGCCGTGAAACCTGCCAGCAAGGCTTAGGCCCGCCGGGCAGGTATTCGCTGCAAGGAATCAATTCAAAACTGCATAACCAGGTGTAGCCACATGTCAGACCGCGAAATCATTGTCCCTCCCACCATGGAACTGATCATGGACCGTGCTGGCTACGCGCCTGCGGTCAGGGTCGGCCATACGCTCTACTGCTCCGGGCAGGTCGGACGCACACGGGATATGGAAGTGATTCTGAACCCTGAAGCGCAGTTCATTGCCTGCTGGGAAAACTTGCGCACGGTGCTGGCCGAGGCTGGCTGCACATTCGAGGACATCGTCGACATGACGACCTATCACGTGTCGATGAGCGAGCACATGCCGGTCTTTCGCGACGTGAAAAACCGGCTGTTTCCACGCGGGCAATGCGCCTGGACCTGCATCGGCGTTGCCGAACTGGCACACCCCGGCCTGTTGCTGGAGATCAAGTGCGTGGCCGTGATCCGCCAAGCCTGACTGGACGCTTCAGTTCTGGAAACGCACCTTTAGCTGGTCCAGCATCGCCGTGTCGGTGCGCTCGAAACGCAGCGGCGTGACGGAAACACCGCCGTTCATGACCACATGGGTTTCGCTGCCGGGCGCGTCTGCCAGATCATGGCGATGAATGCTCAACCAGAAGTAGTCCCGCTCACGCATGTCGGTGCGTGAGGTGACTTCCAGTGAGTCGATACGACCGGCTCCCTGGGTGGTGAACTGCATCGGGCCTGCTTCCGCTGCCGGGACATCCGGGAAGTTGATGTTAAGACAAGCGCCCTGCTCCCAGCCGAGCCCCCATACCTTGCGAATCACATCAGGCGCCAGTTGCCGTGCCGTCTCCCAGCGCACCGAGTCACGACGCGTCAGGGCCTGGCTCAGGGCAATCGAAGGCACGCCGAGCAGCAGCCCGGCCATGGCCGCACCGACCGTACCGGAAAATACCGTTTCCACGCCCAGGTTCGCGCCTTTATTGATGCCGGACAGGATCAGCGTGGGTGGTTCACTCATCAGTTGCTGCAAGGCCATGGCGACGCAGTCGGCGGGCGTGCCCGACACCGAAAACCTGCGCTCGCCACGCTTGGTCACGCGCAGTGGGTGATGAATGCTCAAGGCATGCGATATGCCGCTCTGGTCGTGATCAGGGGCAACGATCCAGACTTCGTCGGCCAGCTCGCCGGCCACTTCTTCAAGTGCCAGCAGACCTGGGGCATCGATGCCATCGTCGTTGGTGATCAGGATTCGGGGTAGTTTCTGGAAAGACATGACTGCTCCTGAGTAGTGAACTGCTGACCATACACCCAGCAGTACCAACTGACCGCTCTGGTGGGCAGAGCGGTGTTCCGTTCATTCGGACAGGTGAAAGCGATGTATCAGAGACTGGAGCGCAACGGAATCTCATGGCGGGAAGATTCGACTTGCACGTCGTCCAGGCCGACCATCTCGTCGTGCGCCACGCCCTGGCTCAGAAACAGTTGCACGTCCGGCACCGACGACAGCACCTTGCGCGCTTCCTCGACCGAAGCCAGATGCAAAGGCTTGCCGTGCGAGTCCTGAACCGGCACTGACTTGCCGTCCACAAGCGCATGGAGCACGTACGAACCGCCTTCCATCGACACCAGATTGAGCTCACTGATCTTGCCAGCCTTGATATCGCTGGACAGGTCTTGAATGTTCAAAATCACACCTCCGTAGGCGTTCCGGGAATCAGAGCGTCACAGAAATTGAGCCTGAACAGACGTTAACGTTCCCTTGCTGTCATGTCAGACATGAACAATAACCCTCGTCAGGCGAGCGACCAAAAGAAGTGGCCAGCTGCTACTCTGCTTGCGCAATGCTCGGTACAGACGCGCTCCGCTTCCCTCAGTGACGGTTCAAGGACAGAAAATGATCGATTTCAACAACAAAGGTTTTTTCAAGCTCAAGCAGAATGACGAGTACGCAGAACGCGTGAAGGACCTGCTGCTGGACGGCGAAACAGTCATCGACGCCTACAAATCCATGCGCGACGGCGTGGTGTTCACCACCAAACGCATCATCTCGGTCAACGTTCAGGGGCTGACAGGCAGCAAGAAAGACTTCACGTCGCTGCCCTACAAGAACATCGTGGCCTGGTCGGTGGAAACCTCGGGGACCTTCGACCTGGATTCGGAACTGGAGATCTATTACTCGGCGATTGGCAAGGTGAAGTTCGAATTCACAGGCAAGACGTCAATGGTTGAAATCTCAAGGTACATCGCCCAACACCTGCTCGGCTGACTCACCGGACGCCCGCCTGTCTGTGTGCAGACGGGCGGGCGTCACACCCGACGACTCAGTGGCCCAGCAACTGCGCCGCGTCGAAGCCCATCCGCAGGTTGCCCCAATGACGGCCTTCGAAGAAGAACGGCACGTCGATCTCGGTCATGATTTCACCGGTATCGCGCAGGTAGGTCTGCAGCAGGAAACGCTGCTTGTTGCCTGCCGCTCGCAGGCCGACCGGATCAGAGAACATCCGCTTGTTGCGGCACACCGGCAGGTCGACGGCGCGATTGCCGGTCGGTTTCTGCGATACCCAGCTGTTGTTGACCGGGCAATAGCCCTTGTTATCGACAATGAACGTGACCTTGCCGCCCCGCGTGCCCTTGGTCAGCTTGTCGCACTCTTCCTGGCAGATCTGCGCGAAACGCTCGGTGTAGCTGGTCATGTATTGCTTGGGATCGGTGCCGGGAATCAGTTTGTAACTCTGATCAAACAGATTGACGCCCCCCTTGTGCAGCGCCGCAAGCCGCGCCTGCAGGATATCCCGACAATCACTGGCCCGCGTGATTGCAGCGTCCAGTTCACCGTGCCCGAGCACGAAACGTCCCAGCAGCGCCTGCACCCGCTCGGCAACGCCTGACAGGTCACGGGTGGCGGTCGCCGAATGCTGCATGCGCTGGTCGATGGCCTGGCTGTCGGCGTAGATGCGCGTCACCCGGTCGTTGATGCCGGTATTGGTCGTGGCGAACTGCTGGATGTGGGAGGCAATGTCGGCGAGCTTGCCATTGGTGGATTCGAAGTCGACGATCATGCTCTCGAAATGCCCCGAGGCCCGCTCCACGACCAATTGGGTTTCGCGCGCGCTCTGACTGATCTGGGTGGTCTGCTCGTAGGTCGAGCTGACTTCCAGCAGCATCGCATCAATGTTCTGCGAAATGTCATCGGTGGCCTTGCTGACGTTCTGCGCCAGGGTGCGCACCTCGTCGGCCACCACGGCAAAGCCGCGACCGCTCTCGCCGGCACGCGCCGCTTCGATGGCCGCGTTGAGGGCCAGCAGGTTGGTCTGCGAAGAAATCTGCTGGATCAAGCCGACAATGGACTTGATGCTTGACGAACGCTGGTTCAGGGCAGACACCAACACGCCGAATTCATTGAGGCTGCTGGATATCTGGCTGATGTTGCCGGTCACTTCGAGCAGTTCGGAGTAGGAACCGCGCGCCATGCTCAGGTTCTGGGCGGTGGTGCTGGAAATACCCTGAGTCTGCTGCGACACGTCCTCAATGCTGCCGACCGCCATGTTGCTCTGATCCATGACCTCCTTGGCAAAGCGCGCCTGATCGGTTGCGCTGTCGCTGGAATCACTGATGTTCTTGAGCGAGCGCGCCGACTCGACCGCAATCTGCACGGTCAATGCCTGAATGCTGCTGATCACTTCGCGCTGCTTGGCCAGAAAACGGTTACAGGTGCTCGCCAGCACGCGGATTTCATCATGGGTCAGCAGCGGCAGATCCTTGGACAGATCACCCTCGCCATTGGCAATTTCTTCCAGCGCACCGGTCATGAACATCACAGGCCGCACGATGAGATGACGCAGGTACCAGACCATGAAACTGACCATGCCCAGCGTGAACAGGGTGCTGATCAGGATCGCGTTGCTCAGCGCATCCAGCCTGCCCTCGATACGCGCCAGTACACCGGTTTCCAGCTGCGCACTGCGCAACAGCGTCACGATGTCGGCACGAACAGACAGCGCCACCCAATACAGCAGCGCACTGACGACAACCAGCAGGAAAAGGCTTGAGAGCTTTTTGGTCAGGGTGTTGAAGAACTGTTTTTCGACCGACTCGTACAAGGCCTTTAACGTTTGCATGCAGCTGCTCCTGGGCGCGGAAGATGATCGGTTTCGATGGTTAACGTCTGTTAGTGCAAAAGCTTTAATGAACCGGAGCGATCAGTTTCGAAAAACACCTGATCGGGCGACAACCGCCTGCGAACAGGCGGTGGGCGAGCGGGTAGCGGAATGAGGCCGGATGAGGATCTGTAGACGTCAAAGCCGGAACCGATCCACCGAACGCGAGAGCTGCACTGCCAGGGCGGACAACTCGTCTGTGGTGGTCGCGGTCTGGCCGATGACCCGACTGTTGTCCTCGGACATGCTGGCGATCATTTCCACCTGGTGGGCGATTTCATTACTCGCCAGGCTCTGTTCGCCAATCGTGCGAGTGATGTCGTTGACAAGGTGCGTGGTACTCAGCGTGGCGTCGAGGATATCCCGGATGGCCTGCTGGACCTCGGCGGTCACCGCCATGCCTTTATCGACCTGGACCACCCCGGCTTCCATGCTGGTCACCGCCTCGCGGGTGCTTTGTTGAATGCGGGCGACCATGCCGGTGATTTCCTGAGTCGATGCGCTAGTGCGACCTGCCAGGCTGCGCACCTCATCGGCGACCACGGCAAAACCACGGCCCTGTTCACCGGCACGCGCGGCCTCGATGGCCGCGTTGAGCGCCAGCAGGTTGGTCTGATCGGCAATGCTCTTGATGACCTGAATGATGTTGAAAATAGCTTCCGATTCCTTGTCCAGCGTGCGGATCACCTGCGCCGACTGTTGCGCCGAACGGGCAATGCCGTCCATGTCGCTGACCACCTGATGAATTACCCGTCCGCCGTTCTTGGCCAGCGTCTCGGCCTGATTGGCCATTTCCCGTGCCTGTTCGGCGTGACGCGTGATTTCTTCGATGCTGGCGGTCATTTCGCTGGTGGCCGCCGACATGGTCGCCGCCGCCGAGCTTTGCTGCTGGCTGCTGCCCGCCACTTCGTGACAGCCGCTGCTCAATTGCCCGCTCATGCCACTGACGCCATGGGCGTTGCTGCGCACCACTTCGATCATGCCGCGCAGATCGCGCTGCATGACCGCAAGGCTGCGAATCAGCGCGCTGGCCTCATCACGACTGGTCGGCTCGGTAATTGGCTCGCTAAGGTCGCCATGCGCGATGCTGTCAGCGATGCGACTGGCCGACTGCAGGGGAATCATGATGCTGCGGGTCACCCAATGCCCCTGCGCGACCAGCAGCAACAGGCTGATGACCAGAACCACGCCAAGCGTGGTATTGGCGCTGCTGATGGCGTCGCGGGTGATTTCGCCGCTGGCTTTCGAGTTGTCTTCGATCAGGTCGCTCAACGTGGACATCTGGCCTTCAAGCTGGGTGAAGGCGGCAGAGAATGTACCCAGATCCTGTTGGGCGCGGTCAGGACTGTCCAGCGCGAGGCCGACAATTCGCTCGCCCGCGCTGATGTAGGCGTCGAGGCTGGGCTTGACCTTGTTCAGTTCGGCCTTGAGGGTGTCATTGATCGGCAGCGCCAGGTTGTCACTCAGCACTTTGCGGAACTGCGCGGCGTGCTCATTGAGGGAGGTCAGGACCTCGTCACGGGTGGTTTCGCTCTTGCCCAGCCCGACCAGCATCGCCGAGAGCACATCGGCGCGCAGGGCGTCGTGCATCATGTCGGCCTGCAGATGATTGCTCAGCGCGGTCATGCTGACCTCGTTGTCGGCCATCGCCGCCTCCATCCGGTTATTGCCCAGATAGCTGACCAGACTGATGATCAGCACAGCCAGTACCCCGGTGCCTATCAACAGAAACAAACGAAGTTTGATCGACATCCTGAAGCTCCCCTGCGGTCAATGAAATAACGCGAGCTGCGGATTGCTCTTATGCAAAGCTTATCGACGCCTGTTCACGGATATTTAAGACTATTTTCGGGGGGTTACCGGTTTAAATCGGATTGGATGTATCGAGCGTGCAGCGTCAGGCCCGCCGGACGGGCTCTGACGCGACAATGGCTTTACTGTGCTGCGCGTGCCTTGGCAATTTCGTCGTACATCATCTTCACCAGACCGGCATCCAGTTGCTGGGAAAACTCGTCGATGACAGGTTTTACGCGCTCACGAAAACGGTCTTTCTCGGCAGGAGAAATGTCGTTGACCGCAATCTGCTTCTCCAGATTGGCCCGGGCATTGTCCATGCTGGCGGCCGTCACTTCACGCTGGAAGACCTGAGCCTTGGCGGCGGCATCGCGAATCAGTGCCTTTTCATCGTCGTTCAGACGATTCCAGGTTTTCTGACTCATGATCAGCGACTGCGGGTTGAAGATGTGCCCGGTCGCGGACAGGTATTTCTGCACTTCGAAGAACTTGCTGCCTTCGATTACTGTGTACGGATTTTCCTGACCATCGATGGTGTGCTGCTCAAGGCCGGTGTAGACCTCGGGAAACGCCATTGGCACCGGGTTGGCGCCAAGGGCCGAGAAGGTCTTCAGGTAGATGGGCGACTGAATGACGCGGATCTTCAGGCCCTGCATGTCCTCCAGGCGGGTGATCGGGTGCTTGCTGTTCGTCACGTTGCGAAACCCGAGGTCCCAATAGCCCAGGGCGACCAGCCCCTTGCTGTCGAGCTGCGCTGCGAGCTTCTGGCCGACCGGGCCGTCGATGACCGCATGGGCTTCTTTCACGTCGTTGAACAGAAACGGGAAATCGAGCATCGCGAAGTCAGGCGCCTGAGCGGCGAGAATCCCGGAATTGAGGACCGTAATGTCGAGCGTGCCGCCCTGCAAGGCTGACACGGTCTGCACATCGCCGCCCAGCGTGCCGCCGGGAAACAGCCGCACCTTGATCTTGCCGCCACTGCTTTCGCTCAGCAGGTCAGCGAATTTCTGTGCGCCCTGCCCTTGCGGATGCTCCTTGACGTTCTGAAACGCAAAACGCAGGGTGCGTTCGCGAATCTCTGCCGCATGGCTGGCCACACTCGCCAGCAACAGGCTGGTGGCGCAAGCGCCGGCCAACAGGGTCTTTATCAGTTTCTGCATGTCATTCTCCGGTCTTGTTATTGGAAATGGAGTGATTGAAAGCCAGCGGCTCCTGCCTCTTTGTCATCGGGTCAAAAAGCTCAGCGGAACCAGCACCAGTTGCGGGAACAGCACCAGCAACAACAGCACGACAAACTGCGCCAGCATGAAAGGCCAGACGCCTCGAATGATCTCGTCCATGCTTATCTTCGAGACGCCGCACACCACGTTGAGCACCGTGCCCACGGGTGGCGTGATCAGGCCGATGGCGGTGTTGATCAGAAACAGCACACCGAAATACACCGGGTCGATACCCGCCATGGTCACGGCAGGCATGAGAACCGGCGTCAGAATCAGAATGGTCGGGGTCATGTCCATCACCGTGCCAACCATGATCACCAGCAGCATGATGACCATCAGCAGCAGGGTCGGGTTGTCCATGAACGGCTCAAGCAACGCCGCCAGTTGGTCAGGCAGCTCCGCGATCGTCACCAGCCACGACGAGACCATGGCCGCAGCGACCAGCAACATCACCACCGAGGTGGTCTTGGCGGACGACAGCACCAGTTCGTACAGTTGATTGATCTTCAGTTCGCGGTAGATCACCAGCGACACGAACAAGGCGTAAACCGCCGCAACCACGGCGGCCTCGGTCGGCGTGAAGATGCCGAACTTCAGGCCGAACACGATGATCAGCGGCAAGCCCAGCGCCCATGAGCCATCCACCAGCGTGCGCAGGATTTCCTTGCCGCTGCGCTTGGGCGGCGGTTCGACGTTCTCACTGCGCGAGACGAACCACCAGGCGATGGCCAGTGCGGCACCCAGCATCAACCCCGGCACGATTCCGGCCAGAAACAGTTTCGAGATCGAGACCCCGGACGCGACACCGAACACGATGAAGCCGATGCTCGGTGGAATGATCGGCGCAATGATGCCGCCCGCCGCGATCAGGCCCGCCGAATGCGAGCGATTGTGCCCGGCATGAACCATCATCGGCACCAGCAATGCAGCCAGCGCGGCAGCATCAGCGACTGCAGAACCGGACAACGAGGCCAGCAGACAGGACGCGATGATCGCCACATAGCCCAGCCCGCCGCGCTTGTGCCCGACCAGCGCCATGGCGATGTTGACGATCCGTTTGGACAAGCCTCCGGCGTTCATCACCTCGCCAGCCAGCATGAAGAACGGCACGGCCATCAGCGGGAAGCTGTCGGCACCGTTGAGCAGGTTCTGGGCAATGATCTGCGCATCGAACAGGTCCAGATGCAGCATCAACGCGACACTGACCAGCAGCAGCGCGAACGCAATCGGAATCCCCAGCGCCATGCTGCCCAGCAGCGATCCGAGAAAGATCATCAGGGTCATGGTCGATTACTCCGGGTAGCAGCAGGCGCATCGGATTTGATGACGGTGTCGGCTTCGTTTTCCCTGACCATGACCAGCGCCTCCTCATCCAGCCTGCCGCTGAGTGCCAGATACAACTGATACAGCAGGATCGCCGCAGCGCTGACGCCGAATACCAGCCCCGCCGCGTAGAACACTGCCATCGAAAATCCGGACGCGGGCGCCACGACATGCAGGTTGATCACAGCCTGCTGCCAACTGCCGCTGGAAATCAGCCAGCAGATGTAGAGCATCAGCAGTTGTCCGGTAATCAGGCAGATGCGCCTGCCCATCGGCGGCAAGCGTTTGACCAGGCTGTCCAGGCCCAGATGTCCCCGCTCTTTCATCGCCACTAGCGCGCCAAGAAAGATCATCCACACGAAGAACCAGCGTGAGAGTTCTTCCGACACGCTGATGCCGGAGTTGAACGCATAACGCAGCACGACGTTGCCGAACACCAGCACGACCATGGCCACCATGCACAACACGATCAACAGTTTGAGCAGCTTGAAATACAGATCGACGATTTTCGTCATTGGCAGACCTCGCAGATGCACAAGAGCCAGCGCAGCGGCCAGACATCATGAAAGCCATCTCGGGATGGGCGTCATGGGGCGCAACTGCGCTGAAACGGATGGGCGAATCGAAAAACTACTGCGAGCGAATCCAGCCAATGCCTGCATATCGGGCATTGACGAACGGCGAAGGTGAAACGGAAAGGATCAATCCCTGGAGCATGACGGTGTGCCTCGATTGTTCTTATTGTGTTCCTGCCTGGAACGGCACAGGCGGATGTGCAGTAAAAATGTACCAGCCGGTTAATAACGTCAATGGGTTTTTGATTGTCGTAGGGCGGGCCGAATCCTGAATTCATTGATCAACATTGCCTAACAGCAGCCAAAAGCTACTATCTGCACCGAATAAATATTTTTTAAGAATCATTACCTCGCCTGGGCACGCACAATACTGGGCGATTATCGGATAAGGATTTGCAAGGATGAATGCGAGATAGAGTGTTCACACGACGTCTTCGACGCAGTGCTGTCATGCGTCTATGGTGAACTGGACGTAATCCACGCCCATCGCAGGAGCAAGCGCAGTGCCTGACAAGACTTTGAAAGCCGACCTGACCTATCGCCCTCGCCTCGCCGACCTCAGCCCGCTCAACCCACCTGCCGGGCTGCTGGCACCGCAAGCCGAGCCGCTGGTGGCGCCGCGCACCACGCCGGCCAGCGACCTGAAGTCGCGCAAAGGCTACGCGGAAGATTTCCTCGGCGACTTCGTTGTACCTTGGCCAGCACCGGACACTGAACTGGCCGCCGATGTCTACCCGC
This sequence comes from Pseudomonas viridiflava, assembly GCF_001642795.1. Lineage (GTDB taxonomy): Bacteria > Pseudomonadota > Gammaproteobacteria > Pseudomonadales > Pseudomonadaceae > Aquipseudomonas > Aquipseudomonas viridiflava. The sequence continues at coordinate 390,944 of NZ_LKEH01000017.1, forward strand.
TGAAGAACGCCGGGGATCGCCTGGACTACATGCACTTTTCCATCACCATGTCGCGCAGTCGACGTCTAGCGCTCTACGTGGGCGTGAACATTGATGGCGACAGCAGCGTGGAGGTCAAGCGCAGCAACGATTCGTGGTCGTTCGACGGCAGGCTGCCTGCCGAGGCGCAGATTGGTGAAAGTCTGTATGCCAGCAACCTGCTGGACCGCGGGCATCTGGTGCGGCGACAGGATCCGAACTGGGGCAAGGATGCACAAACCGCCAATGCCGACACCTTCCATTTCACCAACTGTTCACCACAGATGAGCGCGTTCAACCAGAAGACCTGGCTTGAGCTGGAAGACTACATTCTGGATAACACTCGCCGCTGGAAATCGCGGGTCACAGTGTTCAGCGGGCCAATCCTGCGCGATGACGACCGCAGCTACCGCAACGTGAAAATCCCTTCGGCGTTCTGGAAGGTCGTGGCGTTTCTTGGCGACGATGGCAAGCCTTCTGCCAGCGCTTACATGATTGATCAGAGCCGCGAACTGGGCGAGTTGAGCATCGTGTTCGGCCAGCTCAGGACCTGGCAACGCAGCGTGGCGCAGATCGAACAGCTCACCGGTATCCATTTCGGCAAGCTGGCGGACTATGACGGCTTCTCCAACGAAGAGCGCCTGACCGGTACCCGCATCGAGGCGCAGATTCGTGGACCGCAGGACATTCGGCTGTAAAACAGCCGAACGCCCTGTCCGTGCATTACTCGAACTGCTGGCGGTTTTCCGGCGTGATCAGCTTGAACGGCACCCAGATCACCGGAGACGCCAGCGTTTCGCCCCGCGCCATGCTCAACGCCGCATCCACCGCACCGTTGGCCTGACCGACCGCGTCCTGAAACACACTCACGGCCAGCTTGCCTTCGGCCATCAGTTTCAGTCCGTCCGGCGTGCCGTCGATGCCGCCCACCAGATAGTCGCGGGCATTCTTGCCGGCCTTTTCGAGCCCCATGATCGCACCGATGGCCATTTCATCGTTGTTGGCAGCGATGATCGAGAAGTCCACGCCCTGCTTGACCCAGTCGATGACGATCGTCGCGGCCTGACTGCGCTCCCAGTTGCCGATTTTCTTTTGCACGACTTTCATGTTCGGGTATTTGGCGACCACTTTTTCCACGTCTTCGGTGCGCATGACCGACGACTTGTTACTCGTATCGCCCACCAGAATCACCACGTTGCCCTTGTAGTCGGCACGCCGTGCGAGTTCTTCCGCCTGCAGGGTGCCGGACTCCAACTCGTCCGAGCCGACGAACGCCGTCTGAGGCGGCCACTTGGCGGGTTCCGGATTGCGGTTGACGAACACCAGCGGAATTTTCGCCTCGTTGGCCAGACGCATCATCTCCGGCGCGCTTTTGCCGTTGACCATCGCGACAACAATCGCGTCGACTCTGGAGCTCACCAGGTTGCGGAACTGGCGCATCTGCAGCTCCACATTGTCCTGGCCGTTCTCCATGAAGATATCGGCGTCGAGCACCGCAACCTGCTTCTCCACACCGTGACGCAGGATGGTCTGAAAATTGTCGTTGTACTTGGCCATGCCGACGCCGACCAAAGGCGTAGTGGCGTGAGCCAGACTGGCGGCCAGCAGGCTGGCACCCAGGGAAATCGCTAACCATTGCTTCATGTTCTGACTCCCGGGCATCAAACGCTGAAATGATGGAGCAGCTCGCGCTGATCCCTGGCCATTTTCGACAAGTCCTGGCTGCTGCTGGCCGATTGCTCGGCACCGTCTGCAGCCTGCTGGGCAGAGTCGTTGATGTGCGTGACCATGCGGCTGGTTTCCTGCACCGTCGCGCTCTGCTCTTCGGTGGCGGCAGCAATCTGGATGTTCATGTCGCGAATGGTGCCCACCGCCTCGCTCATCTCCTGCAACAGCTCATCCGCGCCGGACGCCAGCGTCACGCAGTGATTGGACTGGATCTGGCTTTCGTTCATGACCTGCACCGCAGAATGAATCTTGCTCTGCATCTGGCCGATCATTTCCTGGATTTCGCTGGTGGACGTCTGGGTGCGGCTGGCAAGCGACCTGACTTCATCGGCCACCACCGCAAACCCCCGACCCTGCTCACCCGCCCGCGCAGCCTCGATGGCGGCGTTGAGCGCCAGCAGGTTGGTCTGTTCGGCGATGGTGCGAATCGCATCGACAATGCCGTCGATGTTCTGGCCGTACTTCTGCAACTCATCGGTCACCGCTGACGCCTTGTTGACCTGCTCGGCCTGCTGGCGAATGTTGACGATGGTTTCAGCCACGCGCTGCTGAACCTTTTCGGTCAGCTCACTGGTGCTGTCCACCGCGCTGCGGGTGTCCTGGGCACGCCGGGCGACTTCCTCGACTGTGCTTTCCATTTCGTTCATGGCCGAAGCAGCCGAGTGCAGACGATCCTTCTGCTCATCGACCACCCGCGTGGTCTGCTGGCTGATCTGCGCGTTGTTGCTGGCGGTCAACGCCAGGGTATCGGCGGAGCCGATCAGCTCGCGGAAGGTCTGTTGCAGGGACTGGGTGAACTCGTTCAGGTAGCCACCCAGCTCGCCGAACTCGTCCTTGCGGCTGACATCGAACCGCACGCGCATGTCGCCTGTGCTCAGGGTTTTCAGTACCTCGCGAAACGCCGCCAGCGGACGACGCAGGCTGAAGGCCACCCAGATCCCGATCACGACCGCTGCCAGCACCGCCAGAATGCAGGCGACCAGCAACAGACTCAGGCTGGTGGCGATCGTCGAGTCGGCGCCCTCCTTGGCCTCGTTGGCAACCGCCAGCGACTGGTTGCCAAATTCGCCGATCTTGTCCAGCGTCGCCTGAAGACGCGCTTCGGCCGCCTGACGCTGTTTGCCGACCTGATCAGCCAGCGCCGCTTCCTGACGATAGGCCTGATAGACGCCATCAGCGCCGGTCAGGTCATTGAGCAGACGGTTGACCATCACCCCGGCAATACGGCCTGCGCGAGGGTCGACTGCGGTCAGCTCACGGGCGCGGGTGCTGATCACTTCGTCCTGAAGATTGAGCAGGCGCTGCAAGGTTTGTATGTCGGGCGTCGCAGCGTGCGCGGCCAGACCTTCGTAGGACTTGCCCACTTCCAGCAGCAACTTCTCGGCTGCGGCGACGTTGTCGGCCGAGCCGGTCGTGCGCTCGCGGGCAATGTAGTCACGCAGGTAACTGGTCAACTGGACACTCTGGCTGCTGCTGTAGCCCTGCAGGACACGGGTCTGCAGCATCTGGATGACGTGTTGACGATGACTGGCGATCAGGGTCTGCGCCTGCTCGGCATAGGCCGCGCTGAGCTGCTTCTCCTGAGCGAGGTTGTCGCGCAGCCCGGCGCGGTCGCCAATGTAGGCTGGCGTGCTGTCGAGCAACTGATTGAAACGCGCCATGCTGTCGTTGAACGGCTGCTTGCCGTCATCGATCTGCTTGGGGTCATTGCTGACCAGCACGCCCAGCAGCGCCTGGTTGGCGCGTAGAACGTGAACATACAGCTCGCTCGCTGCACGGCTCAACGGTGCCGATTGACCCGTGATCACGGTCAGCCGGTCGCTTATCGAATGGGTGCTCTGATAACTGATACTCACCATGGCGAGCAACAGCACAACCAGCACGGCAAACCCACCAATCACTCGCTGAAGAATGGTCATGGCTGTCCTCTTTTGTTTTTATGGTGCACCGGATGCCTTGCGCGGGAACGCCGGGGACGTCGACACGCAAATGGGTCGGAGCTCAAAAGAGGGTGTCGGCTGGGGAATAGGCGACTTGAGGAAGGGTTCACACTATTTCATGTTGCTCAGGGAGCGCCCGATGTCGCCTCAGGCGCTGCCCTGATCTGCCCTGATAACGCTCAGCGAAAGTGTCGCGCAACCGCTTCAGGTGCATCGGGAACATCCATGTTGATGCGACGCCACGCCGCTTGGGCAAAGCTGTACACCGAAAAGGCAATCAGCCCGAGCGCCACGATCAGCAGCACCAGTCCGCCGGCTGGCAGGTCCTGCAGACCGTTGAGCGCATCTTTCATGCCCGGAGGATGCATTGCCTGATAGCTGGAACCGCTCACGGCAAGCAATACCGCGATCTCGATGAAGGCCACGCCCCTGGCAATCAGACCGAAGCGCGAGACAGGACGAACGTAGCGCATGACGTCTTCGTCGGCCTCGAAATACTTTTCGAACGACGCCTTGTAGCCCTTGATGATGTGCACGATGCCCAGTGCCAGCGGCACCAGCGCCACCACGTAAACGAGCAGATTGGAGTGATCCCAGGACAGGATCGATTGCAGCAGATCCTGCGTCTGGCCGCCACCCGAACCACCGGAGCTTTTCAGACCGCTGATCAACAGGCCTGCGGCGAAGAACGCCAGCGCGCCATAGGTGAAACCGCCGACCAAGAGACCACCACGAATCACCAGTCCCTTGAGTTCGCGCCCATGATGATCGACATCGCGGGTCGCTTGCAGCACACGCCAGGCGGCGAATGCGAGCAGGCCGACCACGACAATCCCGACCAGCACGTTACCGAACGGCTGACTCAACAAGGCTTCAAGGCTGCTATGGCTGTCTGCGGGTTGCGAGGAACCCTGCGCCGCCAGTACGGCGAACAGACCGATGATCAGATAGACAACACCACGAGCGGCGTAACCGCCTCGTGCAAGCATGACAAGGCTGCGTTGCGCAGACATAAGGACCTTCCCTGAAAAGAGTGATACACGAACAGACCCGTGACCACTCCAGGGGTTCGAAGCAATTTCGAAGCAATTGAGGTGCAGAGCGAAATGAATCGCTCTGCCACTTTAAGGCTGCCTCAGGCGAAGGTCGCGCCCCGAGCGTTCACAAACAGTGAATACAGCGAATGGCTGCTCGCCATGAACAACCGGTTGCCTTCCCGCCCGCCGAAACAGACGTTGGCGCAACGTTCCGGAAGCGTGATGTGACCGATGGCCTTGCCCTGCGGATTGAACACCCGCACTCCGTCGAGCTTTTCAAGATCGGCCTGGGGATTGCCATTACCACCCCAGCCGCACCACAGGTTCCCGTTCTCGTCGCACTTGATGCCGTCGATGGCGGCGTAATCCGCACCCTCGACGTGCTTGCGGCGCGCGCCGAGCGTGCCGTCATCGTTCACGGCAATGGCCCAGATGATGCCGTTCGGCTTGGCGCGACCTTCGACGACATAGAGGGTTTTCTCGTCCGGCGCAAAACACAGCCCGTTCGGCCCGGCCAGATCATCGATCACCCGGCTGACCTTGCCGTCGGCGGGATCGATGCGATACACACCGAAAGGCTGGGACTGAGGCACCTTGTGGCCTTCATAGTCGCTGTTGGCCTGGAACATCGGGTCAGTGAACCAGATCGAGCCGTCGCGCTTGCAGACGATGTCGTTCGGCGAATTGAAAGGCTTGCCTTCGAAACTGTCGGCCAGCACGGTGATGCGTCCGTTGTATTCGGTGCGTGTGACACGCCGCCCTTCGCGGGTGGTGAATGACCCTTCGCACACCAGCAGACGCCCTTGACGATCACGGCACATGCCGTTGGAAAAATTCGAGTGCTCGCGATACACCGAGAAACTCCCGGAAACCTCATCCCAGCGCATGATTCGGTTATTGGCAATGTCGCTGACCAGCAGGTAGCGACCATCGCCAATCCATACCGGACCTTCGGCCCAGCGCATGCCGGTCGCGAGCTTTTCGACGCTGGCATTGAAGATGCGCAGGTCCATGAAGCTGTCATCCAATATGCCGACCAAAGGATCGGGGTAGCGCTGGGTGAGTGGCTCGGCGAGAGAAAATCGCGGCAATGCGCCAATGGCTGCAACGGTCGCCGAGACCGCCAGCGACTTTTTCAGAAATCCCCTGCGGCCCTGATCGGTAGCGGTACCTGCTTGAGAAAAATCCATGGGTGCATCCTTATTTATTGTTAGAGGAGTGACATCGCGCCTTGTCGACGATGTCCAGGCAGTAGGACAGCGTTAAGATCGCTCAAGTGCGCTTTGCATTCGACAATGAACAGGCTGGGGCTTGAAACCACAATCAGGTATCTTGCTGCGCCTTTATTCATCTCATTTCTTTGAGGGCTTCAGCCATGCCGTCGAGCAAACGCGAACAGGCACAGACAGAGCGCAGTTTGATTGCAGCGCTGACGCAGTCCTGCGAAACGGCAAAATCGGAGATCCCGGGCTTCTGCTGGTTGACTCATGAAGTCGATTACGCAAACTTCCCGGCCAGTCTTCAGGTGATCTGGGCATTCGACACCGTGGCCGCGAAAGATCAGGCATTGAGCCATGGGCTGGATCAACGCATGATCCAGTTGACTGCCGAGGCGCTGGATGAACTTGATATCACGTTGAAGACGCTGGCTGGGCACGTACACTTCGACAGCGAAGAACAGTGCCTGCGCGAGAACGGCGGCAATTGGGAGCTGCGGCTTTCACGTAAGTACGCCAGACGAGGTTGACCCATGGCCAAGGACATCGAAAACCCCTGCATTTCTGTGTGCCAGCTCAGCGGTGATCTGTGCGTGAGTTGTGGGCGGACCAAGGATGACATTCGCAAATGGAAGCGCATGAAGCGTCCGGAGAAAATGGCAGCCGTGCAACGCGCCACTCAGCGCATGAAGAGCCTGCAGAAAAAGACTGTCTGACACCGCTTATTCATGAAACATGCTGAAACTTCTTTAAAACGGCTCAGGTCTGTATTCCTCGTGGCTCGGNCTGGACAGCCTGAACTTTTTCCTCGCCGACGTGCGCGATGGACTGGGTCCCTACCTCGCCATTTACCTGTTGGCGGTACACAAATGGGACCCGGCCAGCATCGGTGTGGTGATGACCATTGCCGGTATTGCCGGGCTCGTGACCCAGACACCCGCCGGAGCCCTGATCGACCGAACGAAGTACAAGCGCGCGATCATTGCTGCTGCCGCGTTGCTCGTAACCTTGAGCTGCCTTGTTTTGCCGTTCACCTCGTCATTCACGCTGGTGGCGCTGACCCAGGCGCTGAGCAGCGTCGCTGCGTCCGTTTTCGCGCCGGCCATCGCCGCTATTTCGCTGGGCATTACCGGACCGCGCGCCTTCACCCGACGCACCGGCCGCAATGAGACTTTTAACCACGCCGGTAATGCCTGCGCCGCGCTGCTGGCAGGTGGTTTCGCTTACCTGTTCGGTCCGGTGGCGGTGTTCTACCTGATGGCGGCCATGGCCGTGGCCAGCGTCGTTGCCGTCAGCTTCGTTTCCGCCGATGCGATCGACCATGATGTGGCCCGAGGCTTCGACGCCAGTCATAAGGTGCATGACGGTGCTCCTTCGGGCCTGAAGGCTTTGCTGAGCAACAAGCCGCTGCTGTTGTTCGGCATCTGCTGCGCCCTCTTCCACTTGGCCAACGCCGCGATGCTGCCGCTGGTGAGCCAGAAGCTTTCGCAGATCAACATGCAGATGGCCACGCCGCTGACTTCGGCCTGCATCGTTGCCGCGCAATTGGTCATGGTTCCTGCGGCTTTGCTGGTGGGCATGAAAGCAGACGTATGGGGCCGCAAACCCTTGTTGCTGGCAGGCTTTCTGATTCTGCCGATTCGCGGCGTGCTCTACACCTTGTCTGATGACCCGTACTGGCTGGTCGCGGTGCAGATGCTCGACGGTATCGGTGCGGGCCTGTTCGGCGCGCTGTTCCCCTTGATGGTCAAGGACCTGACCCAAGGCACCGGACGCTTCAACGTCAGCCTGGGCGCGCTGTCGACGATGTTTGGTCTCGGGGCTGCGCTGAGCAACAGCCTGGCAGGTTTCGTGGTGCACTCGGCGGGTTACAGTGCCGCGTTCCTGACCCTCGCCGGGGTGGCGGCGGCGGCGTTCTGCCTGCTGTGGTTCGCCGTGCCGGAAACCCTCGCTCAGGCTGAGCAAGGGTCTGGAAAGGGCCCGACCGATTCCGACCCTGACGCGATGACCTCTGTCACGCCAGCCTGATCACTTGCACCTGCCAGCCTTGCGGCTGGCAGGTCGCGATCCCCAGTCCATTTCCGGTGCCTTCCAGACCGCCGATCCAGACGCCCTCTTCATCCCACAAACCGCTGCGACCGGCCGATTCCCAACCGCCAGTAGGTCCGCCGTGGTTGGCCATCAGGACAGGCAGTCCATGGCGCCGGGCGTGCCCCTGCAGCAGCGCAGCATCCTTCTCGTAACCGCCGGGTGAGATCAGCACGCTCGCTGCGTACACCCACGCCTTGCCGTCAGCCATGCGCTGAACATGCTCGGGATGACTGAAATCGGCGCAGACGCACAGGCCTATCCGTTGTTGCCCCAATGGCAGAAAACAGTCTTTCGATCCGGCACTGAACACCGCGTCCTCGCCGGGGTGCAGGTATTGCTTGGCGTACGCAATGACCTCGCCCTCTGCGGTGAAGGTCAGCGCGCCGATGTGGACAGTGTTGTTGGGACCCTTCAAAGGGATGCCGACGGTGGTTGCCAGATTCAGTTGCATCGCCAGTGAGCGGATGGGCTCCAGACGGTCATCTTCAGGGGCGACCGCCAGTTCACGGGCGATGTCCGGCTCGTAGCCGGTCAGGGACAGTTCGGGGAACAGCAGGTACTCGGCACCCTGGTCTGCGGCGCAGCGCATGAAGGTCAGATGCCCCTCGAGATTGCGCGCAAGCTGGCCACGTTCAGAATGGAACTGCGCGGCGGCGAGGATCGGGGGCATGGCGGCTCTCTGTTGGTTGATCGTGCAGGTCGGGGTTCTGTCTGCGGCATTGTGCGCGAACTATAGACCGGACGCAGAGCGTCCTGAGAGGCATTACCACGCGGAGCGTGGTAACGATCAGAGTCTGTCAAACACTGATGATCGTGCCCATCGCTCCGCGTGGGCATGCCGCCCGTGACGCTCCGCGTCACATTTGTGCTGCGCTATGCATTTCAGATGGGACGCAGAACGCAGGAGCGACCTGCATTCACAACAAGTTACATTTGAATCCCCACGCATGTTGTACGACGTCTTATCTTATCTGCGACTGTCTTTCATCTCACTACAATAACAATGGAGATTCGACACATGCCTGGCACCCCTTCGATTGAAGAAAAGGCAACGTCTGTCGCAGAACCCCGCTTGAAAAAGCTCGCCAAGCTGTTGGGACCCGGCATCATCGCCGTATTGTCCTGGCTCGGCGCGGGCGATCTAATTACCTCTTCGGTTGCCGGTGCGAGTTACGGGTACGCGATGATGTGGGTGCTGGCGATTTCGCTGCTGCTAAGGTTTCTGATCGTCAACATCATTGCCCGCTTCCAGCTCTGCAATAACCAAGGCATGACCATCCTGCAGGGCTACGCGCAACTGCATCCGTTCTTCGCCTGGTTCATGCTCGCGTACGCGTTGTTGATGGGCCATTTGATCAACGCGTACATGATCAAGGGCGCTGGCGAAGCATTGGCGATGTTGCTGCACATCAACCAGCCGCTGCTCTGTTCGGTCGCGGTAGTGATTGCCGTGTGGTTGCTGGTGGGACGCAACATCTACGCGATGATCGAAGGCGTGATGAAAGTGCTGCTGGCGATCATGACGCTGGCCTTTCTGACCCTAGCGATCATGTCCGGTCCGGATGTCACCGGCATCATCAAAGGCACTATCGGTTTCAGCATTCCGCCCGATGAAGGCGTGCATGGCGCGCTGCTGGTCGCGGTGTCGGTCATCGGTGCAGTCGCCGGTTCCATTGCCAACTTCGTTCACCCTTATGTGATGCGTGAAAAGGGCTGGATCGGTCCGCAACACAAACGCATTCAGCGCAACGATCTATTGTTCGCAGTCATCGTCGGCATCGTCATCAACCTGGCGATCTGGGTGGTGGGCGTCGAGATTCTGCGTCCCAACGGCATTCAGGTAAACACGCTGGGCGATCTGGGCAAGGCGCTGGAACTGTTCTTCGGTCCGCTGGGCTGGTACATCTTCTTCATCGGCGTGTTCGCCACGCTGTTCGCCAGTATTTCCGGCAAGACCACCGCGTTCCCGATGCTCATCACCGACGCGTTCCAGCACATCCGTCCCGAACGCCGCACACGCTACGGCAAAGAGTTTCACCGTGATCCGATGCACAAGTGGTTCATGCTGTTCATTCTGGTGACCCCACTGATCTGGTCGCTGCCAGGCATGCCGGATTTCGTGACCCTGACCCTGGGCGTCAACGCGCTGAACATTGTCGGCCTGCCGATCATCTCGCTGGGCCTGCTGATCATGTCCAACCAGAAATCCCTGCTGGCCAAGGAATACCGCAACAACCTGTTCGAGAACATTGCGCTGACCTTCGCCACGGGTCTGGCGTTGTGGGTAGCGTTCCAGCTGGGAACCGAGCTGCTGGCGTAATCTGATCATGATCAGGCGCGGTGAGCTGCCCGGCTCACTGCGCCTGAATCTGCGTTGCGTTCCTTCCGTTACCAGTTGTACGCCACCTTCCCGTAATAGAACGCCCCGCTGTAGCCATAAGGCGAATAGGTGCTGTACGCCAGGTTGCCGCCACTCGACGCAAAGTCGTTGAGCTTTTCAGGGTATTTGTCTGTCACGTTATCCCCTCCCAGGGTGAACACCCAATTCTTGTGCGTGTAATCCACGGCGAGATCCAGAAGCCAGGCTGCACTGAAGGTCTGATCGTTGACCTTGTCTGCCTGATAGCTGGTGAATTCCCCGTAACGGACCAGATTGGAGTGCAGCGCCCACGGCCCGAACGTGAAGTCGTTACCCAGACTGAGCTTGTGCTGCGGCGTGGTATCGCCCAGCAGACCGATACGTTCGCGACGATCAACCCGCACCAGGTTCACGCCCAGTTGATCGAGTATCGCCGGATTGGCTTTTACATCGGTGACTTTGGTGTGGTTGTAGTTGTAGCCGACCGTGCTGTTCCAGCGCACGCCGTTATCGAACTGATAGCGATAGTTAGCCACAAGATCGATGCCGTCGGTGCTGGTGTCGGTGGCGTTGGTGAAGTAGCGGGCACTGGTGTAATTGATGTCGCCCACGCCATTGTTGCGCAGGTAGTTGATCGCGGTGTTGTTGAGCACAAGATTGGACGACAGCGAGATCCGGTCGCGAATGTCGATGCGGTACACGTCGGCCGTAACGGTCAGGTTGTCCAGCGGCTCCAGCACCAGCCCCAGGCTGTAGTTGCGGGACTTCTCTGCCTTCAAGTCCTCGGCGCCGAGCAGTTGCGCAACGTTGCTGCCGGCCGGAAACGTACCGGCTTCCTGAATGGTGTTGCCGATCAGTTGCGACGAGGTGAAGGTGAAATTCTGCTGGGCCAGTGACGGCGCGCGGAAACCGGTCGAAACGCTGCCACGCAGAGCAACTTGCGGAGTGAAGTCATAGCGCGCCGACAGCGAACCGCTGATGTTGGAGCCGAAGTCGCTGTAATCCTCGTGGCGCACTGCCGCCGACACGCCGAGCTTCTCGGTCAGGTTGGTTTCCACATCCAGATACTGCGCGAAATTGTGGCGTGAGGAACTGCCCGCATCGGCCGCCCGGAATCCACCCAGCCCGGAACTGCCGGTCTGAAAATAAGACTCGGCCTGCCCTGCTTCGATTTGATAACCCTGCCGCAGATACTCGGCGCCGAATGCTAACGACACCGGATAAGGCAGCCAGGCCGCGTTGAATTCCCGCGACAGGTCCAGGCTCAGTTGTTTCTGATCGTGGGTCAGCGTGCCGTTGTCGAACGAGCGCGGCGTAGCCAGACCCAGCGACGTATTGATGGTCCGGGTACGAATCCCATAGCTGTTCTTGCCGTAGTTTGCGGACAGATCGTAGTGCCAGTCGTTTGCCAGTTCACCACGCAAACCTGCGACCAGCGACGTGTCTTCCAGCGTGCCGTGAATCAGAGGCAGGTAACCATTGGGAAAAATGGCGGGGTTGTTGTTGGACGCATTGCTGGGACGGTAGAACGCGGCGGTTTCGCCCCGCCGCTTGCTGTAGCCGCCGAAGCTGTAGAACTCCAACACGTCATTGAAACTGTATTCGGTGTTGAACTGGACCTTGCCCTCTTCGGTTTCCGGTTCGCCCTGACGAAACACACGTTGGCCGTAGGTCGTCGATCCGATGCTGGACGCCCGCAGGTCATCGCCAGCCCGGTTGGTGTAATCGTTATTGGCACCTTCGCCGGACAGATTGAAAAACCCATTGCTGCCCAGAGCAAAACCGGTGTTGCCTGCGACCTGGCGCTGAATGCCGTCACCTTTCTTGTACTGACCGTAGCGTGTCGAGACCGAGCCGCCGTGATCGGCATTCTTGAGGATGATGTTGATCACCCCGGCAATGGCATCCGAGCCATAACGGGCCGACGCTCCGTCACGCAGCACTTCGATGTGATCGATGGCTGACAGCGCAATGGCGTTCAGGTCCGCAGGCGCCGAGCCTCGCCCCACCGCGCCACCCAAATTGACGAAGGCCGATGTGTGACGACGCTTGCCGTTGACCAGCACCAGTACCTGATCAGGCGAAAGACCGCGCAACTGGGCCGGCCGGGCCAGCTCGGCACCGTCCACCAGACTGGGCCGTGGAAAATTGATAGAAGGAATCAGGCGTGCCAGCACCGTGCCTAGTTCGCTTGAACCGGAACTGCGCAGGCTGTCGCCGGAAATCACGTCGATAGGCGACAGTGATCCACTGGCGGTACGTTCCTGTGCTCGTGTACCGGTGACAATGACGGTGCCCAGGGTCGAGGTTTGCGCCTGGGCGTTGTCCTCAACAGTTTCTTCAGCCTTCGTGACCGGGCTAACACCTGCAGCGCTCAGCAGATTTGCCGAGAAAATCGCCGTGGCCAGTACTTTTCGTTTGAAACTCCCCATACCGCAGCCCCTTGAATTCCCTTATCCAGAACATCGTGTTCTGGTGACAACGAGCGATCCGTGCGGTGGACGGTGGCGATCATGACGGTTTTATTTGATGTTCCGGTGGACCGATGGGTTATAGCTTAACGCTACTAAAGATCAGGCTTTAAATACCAATAACGCATAAGCTGCTGCCTTTTCGTCAAGCCGAAATACGCCTCTGGTGAGGCATAAAAAAGAGGCCGCATCTGCCTGAGAATGCGGCCCCAAAAAGTGAATATTCTGAGCCTGAGAGCGGCTATCTGGCAGTAATCACCGACAGTTTGGTAATCCCGGCACGCTCGATAGAGGCCATGGCACGCGCCACCTCGCCGTAGCTCACACCGTCATCGGCCTGCAGTTGCACGCGCACATCCGGCGCTTTTTCCCTGGCGGCCTTGAGGTTGGTTTCCAGCAGGTCCGGCTGGATTTCATCCTTGTTGATGAACAGCTTGCCCTGCCCGTCGATGCTCACCACCAACGGGTCTTTTTGCTCCACCGGAGCAACGGATTCGGTCTTGGGCAGGTTGATCGGAATCGAGTTGGTGAGCAGCGGAGCGGTGACGATGAACACCACCAGCAGTACCAGCATCACGTCTACCAACGGAGTGACGTTGATCTCGCTCAGCACTTCATCGCTGTCCTGAGTGGAAAAGGCCATGTCAGGAAGCCTCCTTCACTTTTTGCGCAGTGCCGTTTGCACCTGACTTGAGCACCGGATGCAGCAGCACCCGGAAGGCGCTTTTCTGCGCCAGGCTGTAGAAGTCGTGGGCAAAGTCATCAAGATCGGCAACCGTCAGCTTCAGACGGCGCAGGTAGTAGTTGTAAACGAGCACCGCAGGCACGGCGACCGCAATGCCGACGCCGGTTGCCACCAGCGCAGCACCGATGGGTCCCGCCACGGTTTCAAGGCTTGCGGAGCCCGCAGCACTGATCCCCTTGAGCGCCGACATGATGCCCCAGACCGTACCGAAGAGGCCGATGAAGGGCGACGTGCTGCCGATACTGGCGACAATCGCCAGACCGTTTTCCAGCGATCGACGCTCGCGCACGATCTGCTGACGCAACGAGCGTTCCAGTCGGTCCTGATGATTGATGGACTGGCTCAGGTCGTGGGGCTGCGCGGTCTCGTTGATCTGGATGGCGGCGTAACCGGCCAGCGCAACGCGGGCGGCAGCGCCCGGCTTCTCGTGAGCCAATTGAGCGGCGGAATCCAGGCTCGACGCGGCCCAGAACTGCTTGTGAAACGTGCGATCCTGAGTCTTGAGGCGTGAGAACTGCACGCCTTTGAGCAGGGCCAGACCCCAGGTAGCGACCGAAAAGATCACCAGCAGCCAGATGACCGCGTGCTCAATGGATTCAAACGGCGAAGCAAGTAGGTTCATGGCGCAGCTCTCTCTGAACAAGGCATGGAGTGTCGCGATGCGCCTTTTGTCAGGTAGCCCGCAGGTCAATCGAGTACGTGGATTTAGTTGATCTTGAAATCGATGGGCACGCTGACCCAGCCATCCTGGGCGACATCACCCTGCTTGGCCGGAACGAAGCTCCAGCGTTTCACGGCAGCCAGTGCGGCGTCGTCGAGCGACTCGCGACCGCTGCTCTTCTGAATCTGAATCTCGCCGGGTTTGCCGCTGGCCAGCACATGCACGCGCAACATCACGGTCCCTTCCCACCCGCGACGCATGGCCAGCGAGGGGTATTCCGGTGCCGGATTGCGTAGATAACCGGCACTGGCTGAAGCTGGCGTGACGGGTTTTGGCGCGGGCGGCGCTGGAGGTGCAGGTGCTGCGACTGGCGGCGCTGGCACAGGTGGCGCAGGTGGCGCAGGTGGCGCAGGCGTCGGTTCAACGGGTTTCGCGACCGGCTTCACGACCGGTTTGGGCGGTGGCGGCTTTGGCTTGGGTATCGGTTTGGGCGGTGGCGGCTTGACGGCCAGCTCATCCTCGACCGGAGGCGGCGGCTCGGCTACAGGCTGTACGACAGGCGCAGGGGGCGGCGGCGGTGCCTCCACCGGAGGCGCAGGTCTTGAAAACTCGATGGTCATCGGCGGAATTTCCGGCGGCACCACCGGCAACACGGGCGTCGGCTTTTGACTCAGCCAGTAGATCACCGCGCCGTGCAACACGAGCGCAAACACGCCCAGCAGGATGGCTTCCCGACGTCCGAGAATAGGTTTGGGATTGCTGTGCAGTCGCGATGAAGACAAGGGCTCACGAAAGGGACGCCCCAGATCGACCAGGTCGCCATTCGGCGTCTGGCGCCATGGCACATCAAGTGCGCTGGCGGCGGTCTGGACATTGCCCATTGATACGCTCCTGTATTTTTTAATAAAAAATCCAGGTTCTGTTGGTATCAGTCACCTTTCCAAAGTTGATGTGGCAAGGCAATCATGGCTTAAAGGTACTTGTTCCTGAAAAGAATATTTGGTTCGCTGGTTATTCTTTTAAGAGATATAAACTGGTTAGGAGGAATCGATACAAAGACCGTGGGAGGCGGCTTGCCGGCGATGGCGTCAAGTCAGTCAATGCTGGGCTGCATGAAAAAACGCATCGCCGGCAAGCCGCCTCCCACAGTTGGCGTTCGCTCAGAAGCTTGCAGAACGAGGGCTTTCCACATCAAGCCGGACGCGACCTGCCCCAGTCACGAACCGGCAGGGAAGCTGCGTAGGCCATGGCTTCCTGTCGGGTGTTGAATGAGGCAAGTCGGTCTTTAGGGGTACACACGGTCCAGGGACCGCGGTTGACGCTGATCAGTTGATAGCCGTTGATCTGGGTTTTGGAAAGCATGGGAGCACTCATATTCACCTCCAGTAGCAAGAGAAATATCGTGATGCCCCGCCTACCTTACTCCTGAGCGACCCGTCTGTGCGGGCCGCTCGGCCGACAGATCAATGCCCGCTGTGATCGCCATGACCGCTGTGTGCGTCAGCGGTCAAGGACCTGGCCACCGCTGTCACTTTGATCGACTCCTTCACACCCTTGGCGTTTTCCACGGTCAGGGTCAACGGCACCTGATCGCCCTCTTTGACCTGCGCCAGCAGCCCCATGAACATCACGTGATAACCGTCGGCATCGAGCGCCACGGTCTTGCCCGCCGGCAGGTCCACGGAGGCAACCTGCCCCATGTTCATCACATCGTTTTTCATGCTCATCTGATGGATCTGAACAGTCTTGGCAACGGGCGAAGCGACATCCACCAGTTTGCTGTCCTCGCTTGCGGTGATCTGCATGAACGCACCGGTTGCAGGCTGACCCGGCACGGTGGCGCGTACCCAGGCATCATCAACCCGTGTCTCGGCAAACGCATGAGCACTCAGCCCCAGCAGCGAGACAGCCAGCAGCATCGGTTTTACGGCGTTACGAATCAGCGTATTCATCAACATACTTCCATCAAAGTGAGCAGATCTTCGGCGCATTGCTGGGCAGACAACTTGTGCGACAGGCCCAGACGCAGGACACCACGGGTGTCATAGACATAGCTGGTGGCGGTGTGAGAAATCGTATAGGTATCGCCAAGCGGGACCTTTTCGAAGAACACACCGAACTCTTTCGCCGTGGCAGCGGTTTCTTCAAGTGTTCCGGACAGGGCGACGAAGGTCGGATCGAACGCTTTCACGTAGGCATCGATCACTTCGGGCGTGTCGCGCTCCGGGTCAAGGGTGATGAACACCACCTGAAAGGTCTTGCCGTCCTCGCCCATCAGCTTTCTGATCTGCGCAGCGCGGGCAAGCGCTGTGGGGCAGATGGCTGGACACTGGGTGAAACCGAAGAAGACCATCGGCATCAGGCCACGAAAGCTCGACAGCGTCTTGACCTCGCCCTTCGGGTCCTTGAGCCGGAAGTTGCGACCGACGATTTCATTGCTCATGTCCTTGCCGTGCTTGAACGGCAAGGCATTGGAATTGCCGCAACCGGCCAGCAGGCCAAGGCTGAGCAGCGAGAGGCCGGAGACGACCTCGCGGCGGGTGAAATTCTGCGTCATGTATTACGTCCCTTGAAGGATAAGGCGCGACCACCGGTATTGAAGCCAGCTGTCGTTCCCGTAAACCGGCAGGCTCAACAGCGTTGATGCCTGACCACAAACGATGAGCATAGGCGTACAGGCTCAAGGCGCTTGCGGCAGGCAACCTGGGGACGCCTGGCGAGGGGCTTGATGTAGCAGGCCTTGAGGCAGACGCAGCCTGACATTCAGGGTACGCGCCAGCCATCCCAGGCCAATGAAGAACAGCAGCGCAAGGGTCAGCTTGCCGGCAAAGGCGCAATCGAACGTGGCCAGTTGCATGACCAAGGCATGGCTGCCCTTGTCCATCGAAGGCAAAGAAGCGCCGACATCACCGCAGATATCGTCCGCTGAAACCGACGAAATGGCCGACAACATCTGCCCATGACCGAAACCGCACGCAACGCCATTGAACAGGACGAAGCCGTACAGCATCCAGGCGATGAGCGAGCGGTGGGTTCGGACGAAATTCATGGCGGCGAATTTAACACTCAAGGGTGCTGGCGAACACCGCGAATGCTGTTACAAAAAACGTGCTGGAGCGCGAGCCGTGCTGCTGCGGGCTGCAGTGCGGGTGCGACAAAACGGCACAGGCACGCTTACCACTGCTCCATCCTGGAGTCGCTCCCACAATCCATCAGCCGACGCGGGCACCGTGCATGAACAGTTGAATCAACATTGCCCCCATCCCGGCGCGCGCCACCCGCCCGCGCCGTTCGGCATCGACCAGACCGAACAACAACGAAGCGAAGGTTTCAGTAAGCACCGCAGCGCTCATATCGATTCTGAACAGCCCTTCCCGCTGGCCACGTAGAAAGAAGGCATCCAGCGCATCGGAATACGGCAACCAGCGACGTCCGCCACAGCTTTCGTCCATGGTGTCCGGACGCCATTGAAAGACCAGAAACACCAGCATTTCACGATGAATGATGTGGTTATCGACCAGACGTTGCAGCGCTTCGACAGGAGGCGCGAGCTCAAGGTCAGCCTCGGCGATCATCTGATTCATCAGGTCCGAGGCATGATTGAGCAGCATTTCAATCAGGTTGGCGCGGGTGCCGCAGAACCGGTTGAGCGTTGCCTTGCTCACACCGGCCGCCTGGGCAATGTCCTTGAGCGTGCCGGCAGGATGGTCTACCAGCGCAACGGCAAGGGCTTTCAAAAGCTTTTCATCAGCAGCGGTCAAGTCCATTGGTTGCTTTTTTACCTCTTCGGGTGGAATGCGGCGCGCATTGTGCAGAAGACAGCCTGTTTTCACAAAAGCCATTAACATTTGGTCACGAAAGTATCATGTGAGTCAATATTGACTCATCTGATTCCAGCGTAGATCATTCGCGGCTTTAGCGTCTGATGGGCCATGCCCGGGTGAGATATGAGTACATTGCGCGACTGGCGTAGGTTGTCGATGGTTACGCTGCTGTCTGCGGCGGTTCTCGCCGGTTGCGAGCAGAAGCCCCAGCAGGACCAGAGCGCCGCAACTGCTCCGCGACAGGTCGAGTCGGTGGCGGTGAAAACCGAATCCCTAACGGTCATCAACGAACTGCCCGGACGCGTCGAACCGGTCCGCGTCGCTCAGGTACGCGCCCGTGTTGCCGGCATCGTGCTGACCCGCAACTTCGAGGAAGGCGCCGATGTAAAGGCCGGCGCCGTACTGTTCCAGATCGACCCGGCGCCATTCAAGGCCGCCCTGTCGAAGGCGCAAGGCGACCTGGCCCGAACCGAAGCCACGCTGTTCGAAGCCCGGGCCACGGTCAAACGCTATGAATCGCTGGTGGAAATCGAAGCGGTCAGCCGCCAGACCTACGACACCGCCCGCGCCACGCTGCAGAACGCTGTCGCCGCCAAACGTTCGGCTCAGGCTGACGTGGAAACAGCACAGCTGAACCTGGGTTTTGCGACGGTCAGGGCACCGATTTCGGGCCGCATCGGCCGGGCTCTGGTGACCGAGGGTGCATTGGTGGGCCAGGCGGAAACCACCTTGATGGCGACCATCCAGCAACTGGAACCGGTGTTTGTCGACTTCACCCAGCCCGTCGCCGATGCACTGCACATGCGCGCCGCCATTCAGGAAGGTCGCCTGCCCAAGGGCGGTGAAGATGCATTGTCCCTGAGCATCGACGGTACCGATTACACCAGCACCGGCACGCTGCTGTTTACCGACGTCGAAGTGGATCGCACCACCGGGCAAGTGCTGTTGCGCGCACGCTTCGCCAACCCTCAAGGCGTGCTGCTTCCCGGTATGTATGTGCGGGTACGCACGCCACAAAGCGTCAATGCCAACGCTATTCTCGTGCCGCAGCGCGCTGTACAGCGTTCCGGCGACGGCACGGCTCGCGTGCTGGTGATCGGCCAGGACGGCGCGGTCGAGGCCCGCCCCGTCAAGACAGGCGCAATGCAGGACTCGCGCTGGCAGATCACCGAAGGCCTGAAGGCCGATGAGCAGGTCATTGTCGGCAACATGACCGGCATCAACCCGGGTGACAAGGTCGTCCCCAAATCGCAACCCGCCCAACAGCAGGCCAAGGCTCAGTAAAGCCGCCTTCAGCGCGATCGAGGATCACCTTCCATGTCCCTGTTCTTTATCCGGCGGCCCAATTTTGCCTGGGTGCTTGCCCTGTTCATCCTGCTGGCGGGGCTGATGGCCCTGCCCGCCTTGCCTGTAGCGCAATACCCCGTGGTCGCGCCGCCGCAGATCACCATCACCGCCACCTACCCTGGCGCTTCGGCGAAGGTGCTGGTCGATTCGGTCACCAGCGTGATCGAAGACGAGCTCAACGGCGCCAAGGGCATGCTGTATTACGAGTCGACCAGCAACTCGACTGGCTCCGCCGAGATCAACGTCACCTTCAATCCGGGCACCAATCCGGACATGGCTCAGGTTGAAGTCCAGAACCGGATCAAGAAAGCCGAAGCCCGTCTGCCGCAGCCTGTGCTGAGTCAGGGCTTGCAGGTCGAGCAAGCCAGTTCCGGGTTCCTGATGATCTTTGCCCTGAGCTATACCGGTGACACGGCCAACAAGGACACAGTGGCGCTGGCCGACTACGCGGCGCGCAACGTCAACAACGAGATCAGTCGGGTGAACGGTGTCGGCAGGCTGCAGTTCTTCGCCGCCGAAGCGGCCATGCGCGTCTGGATCGATCCACAGAAACTGGTGGGCTACGGCCTGTCGATCGATGACGTCAACGCCGCGATCCGCGCCCAGAACGTTCAGGTGCCCGCCGGCAGTTTCGGCAGCACACCGGGTTCATCCCTGCAGGAGCTGACCGCGACCCTCGCGGTGAAAGGCACGCTGGATAATCCGGAAGAATTCGGACGCATTGTGCTGCGCGCCAATCAGGACGGCTCCACCGTCCATCTGGAAGACGTCGCCCGGCTGGCCGTCGGCAGTCAGGATTACAACTTCGAATCGAGACTGGATGGCAAACGCGCCGTGGCCGGTGCTATTCAGCTGTCGCCCGGCGCCAATGCCATCCAGACCGTGAAGGCCGTCAAGCAGCGCCTCGACGAGCTGTCGGTCAACTTCCCGGAAGGCGTCGAGTACTCGATTCCTTACGACACCTCGCGTTTCGTGGACGTGGCCATCGACAAGGTGATTTACACCCTGATCGAAGCCATGGTGCTGGTGTTTCTGGTGATGTTCCTGTTCCTGCAGAACATCCGTTACACGTTGATTCCGACCATCGTGGTGCCAGTGTGCCTGGCCGGTACGCTGGCGATCATGTACGTGCTGGGTTTCTCGGTGAACATGATGACCATGTTCGGCATGGTGCTGGCCATCGGCATTCTGGTGGACGACGCCATTGTGGTGGTCGAAAACGTCGAACGGATCATGGCCGAAGAAGGCCTCTCCCCGCCCGCCGCCACCGTCAAGGCCATGGGACAGGTGTCTGGCGCGATTCTGGGCATCACTCTGGTACTGGCAGCGGTGTTCCTGCCACTGGCGTTTATGGGCGGCTCGGTCGGGGTTATCTACCAGCAGTTCTCGCTGTCGCTGGCCGTGTCGATTCTGTTTTCGGGGTTCCTCGCCCTGACCTTTACGCCAGCCCTGTGCGCCACGCTGCTCAAACCGATCCCCAAGGGTCATACCGAGAAGCGCGGTTTCTTCGGCGGCTTCAACCGTCTGTTCGGCAAACTCACCGACCGTTACGATCGGGTCAATTCCAGCCTGATCAAACGTGCTGGCCGCTACATGCTGCTGTACGTCGGCATCGTCGGGCTGCTGGGTTTCTTTTACCTGCGTCTGCCCGAGTCGTTCGTGCCTGTGGAAGATCAGGGTTACCTGATCATTGATGTGCAGTTGCCGCCAGGCGCGACCCGTCTGCGGACCGATGCCACGGCGAAGCTGCTGGAAGATTACATACTGTCCCGGGAAACGACAGACGCAGTCACCATGCTGCTGGGCTTCAGTTTCTCCGGCATGGGCGAAAACGCCGGTCTGGCCTTCCCTACCCTCAAGGACTGGTCGGAGCGCGGCGACGGACAATCGGCAGCGGACGAAGCGGCGGCGTTCAACCAGCATTTCGCCGGTCTCAGCGATGGTACGGTCATGGCGGTCACGCCACCGCCCATTGAAGGGCTCGGCACGTCAGGCGGTTTCGCCCTGCGCCTTCAGGATCGCGCCGGACTGGGCCGTGAAGCCCTGCTGGCAGCGCGCAACGAACTGTTGGGCAAGGCCAACGGCAACCCGAAAATTCTTTACGCCATGATGGAAGGTCTCGCCGAAGCACCACAATTGCGCCTGAACATTGACCGCGAGAAGGCCCGCACCATGGGGGTCAGTTTCGAATCGATCAGCAGTGCGCTGGCGACTGCATTCGGCTCTTCGGTGATCAGCGATTTCGCCAACGCCGGTCGCCAGCAACGTGTGATGGTGCAGGCCGAGCAAGGCGCACGGATGACGCCCGAAAGCGTGCTTCAGCTATATGTGCCCAATAGCAGCGGCACGCTGGTTCCACTCGGCGCATTCGTGTCGACACATTGGGAAGAAGGCCCGGTGCAGATCGCCCGTTACAACGGCTACCCGGCGTTCAAGATCTCGGGCGACGCTCCGCCGGGTGTCAGTACTGGCGAGGCAATGGCTGAAATCGAGCGCATCGTCTCGCAACTGCCCCCGGGCATCGGCTATGAGTGGACCGGCCTGTCCTATCAGGAGAAGGTCGCCAGCGGTCAGGCGACCGGGCTGTTCGCCCTGGCGCTGCTGGTGGTGTTTCTGTTGCTGGTCGCACTGTATGAGAGCTGGGCCATCCCGCTGGTGGTGATGCTGATCGTTCCTGTAGGTGCGCTGGGCGCCGTGCTGGCAGTGACGGCGGTGGGCCTGCCGAACGATGTGTATTTCAAGGTCGGCCTGATCACCATCATCGGTCTGGCGGCGAAGAACGCCATTCTGATCGTCGAGTTCGCCAAAGAGTTGTGGGAACAGGGGCACTCGCTGCGTGATGCAGCGATGGAAGCCGCGCGTCTGCGCTTTCGGCCCATTGTCATGACCTCGCTGGCGTTCATTCTGGGTGTCGTGCCACTGACGCTCGCGACCGGTGCAGGCGCTGCGAGTCAGCGGGCCATCGGCACCGGGGTGATCGGTGGCATGCTCAGTGCGACGCTGCTGGGCGTGGTGCTGGTGCCGATCTTCTTCGTCTGGGTGCTGTCGGTACTGCGCCGCAAGCCTCATCAGCAAGTCGTCGACGACAATCCGGGTCAGGACAAGGTATCGGGGGACTGAGCCACAAGCGCGCCATCATTTGTTGGATGATGGCCCTGGGTCCAGGCGGGAACCGTATCGGTGACGATCTCGGAGGCCACGCTGACCCGGTTGCGTCCCTGGGATTTGGCGGCATACAGCGCCCGGTCGGCCAACTGGATCAGCCCGCGCTGATCCATATGCCGATCAGTACCGACGAATGAGGCAACGCCCAGGCTGACGGTGACGATTTCAAACGGGCTTTGCGGGTGTTCGATGCGCTGTTCCTGAAGCTTTCGCAGGATCGCCTCGGCCACCTTGCAGGCGTTCGCCTCATCGGTACTTGGCAGCACCACGGCAATTTCCTCTCCGCCATAACGCGCGGCAATATCCCCAGGTCGGCGAATGCACTGCTCGACCAGCCGGCTGATGGCAACCAGGCATTCATCGCCTGCCAAATGGCCGAAATGGTCGTTGTAGCGTTTGAAATGGTCGGCGTCGATCAGGATCAGTGACAACACGCCGCGCTCGCGGCGGGCGCGCTTGAATTCGACGTCTATGAACTGATCGAAGCGCCGACGATTGGCAAGTCCAGTCAGTTTGTCTTCGGAGGCGATCAGCTCGAGATTCTGGTTGAGCTCGATCAGGGCTGCCTGAGACAGTCGCAGTTGCTCCTCGACCCGGATGCGGCTGTGAATATGCACGATCAGACGCACGCCGAGACCGACCACCAGTGCCAGCAGGACCAGAACCAGCAGCAACGACTGCTTGGCCTGTACCAGCCAGGCATGCATCGCTTCTTGTTGGCCCACGGCCACCACCGTCACCAGTGGGTACACATCGCTACGCTGAAAGGCATAAAAGCGCGGAACGCCGTCGAGCCGTGAAACGAAATCGACAGAGCCAGACTTTTTGTCGGGAAAGAGGCTGAAAATGGGTGTGGAGGACAGGTCACGACCAATGTCCCCTTCTCGATAAGGAAACCTGACGTGCAACTGTCCTTCCGAGGTCGTAAGGCTGATGACACCTGAATTACCGACCTGAATGTCGGAATAGAATTTAAGCAGGTGGTCGATACCAATGGTTACTACCATCAGGCCCGCGAAACCGCCGTCAGGATGATTGATCCGCCGACTCACCGAGATCACCCACTGGCCGTTGGCGCGGCTGCGAATGGTTGGCCCGATGAAAGACGCACGCCCAGCGTTCTCGGCATGGTGCCGGTAGAACTCGCGATTCGTGCTGTTGATGCCCACGGCGTTAGCGTTGGTGGAAAAAATGCAGATCCCTTCGGCGTTATACAACGACACACTGCTGATCTGCGGCAACGCGCCCATCTGCCGAGCGATGATCGAGCGCAGACGCTCGAGCTGATCCGGCCCGATACCGTCTTTTTCGACACGTTCGGTCAGGCCGAGAAGCATCACCTCGCTCTGCTTGAAAATGCTGTCGGTGTAAGTGCTCAGCGCACTGGCAAGGTTTGCGCTGTTGGTCTGGATATTTTCAAAGGTCTTCTGGCGTGCCGTCCAGGTCTGCCAGGCCATGAGCAATACGACACAAACACAGGTCGTACAGATCAGCCAGGAGGCAAGTCTGAGATCGCGTTTCAAAACCTGCCTCCGCGGCAAATGAGAGCTCGCGCAACCGACCTGCACGAAATCCGAGTATCAGTGTCCGGACACACCGATAGTCACTTATCGGCACACATGGGCCTGAGCTTCAGCGCCCGCTGTCAATTTTTGCGATTGGATGATGCGTAATCGCAGATCAAACAGGGCTCAACATACGCGAGGACCTGGAGATTGGATCACTGTCGAGGATTTATTTTTGAAGGGCCGTGAGCGCTTCGGCTCACGGCGATAAGACGGGGTTGTTGCGAAACAGTTCGGAGCGATCAGGCGATGGCGGCAGTCTGCGCGGGCGCACGAACGGCTTCGGCTTCCAGCTCACGCACCAGCGGCAGGACGTGTTCACCGAAATAGGCGACTTCTTCCTGGAAATGCAGGAATGCGGACAGCACCAGATCCACGCCGACCGCCTTGAGCGCCACGATGCGCTCGGCAATCTGCCGGGGCGTACCGATCAGGTTGGTCTTGAACCCGTCGTTGTACTGGACAAGGTCCTGGAACGTGGACTTCGCCCAGTTACCCTCGCCCTCCGGGCTTGCCTTGCCCGCCTGTTTCGCGGCATCACCAAAGGCATTGACCGCTTCCGGGTCTGCCTTGTCGACGATTTCGGACAGCACGGCACGGGCTTCTTCTTCGGTGTCACGGGCAATGATGAACGCGTTGACACCGATTTTCACGGAGTGCCCGTTGGCAGCCGCCTTGGCACGAATATCGTCGACCTGAGCCTTGATGCCCTCCAGAGTGTTGCCGTTGGTGAAATACCAGTCCGACACACGGGCAGCCATGTCACGTGCCGCTCTGGAGCTGCCGCCCTGAAAGATTTCCGGGTGCGGACGCTGGATGGGCTTGGGCTTGAGGGTGTAATCGTGGAAGCGATAGAAATCGCCCTTGAAGGTGAAATTATCGGTGGTCCAGATGCCCTTGAGTGCACGGATGAACTCTTCCGAACGGCGATAACGCTCGTCGTGCTCCAGCCAGGGCTCGCCAATGGCAGTGAACTCGCCCTTGAACCAGCCGCTGACAATGTTGACTGCCACGCGGCCTACCGTGAGCTGGTCGATGGTCGCCAGCTGCTTGGCGACCACGGAAGGCGTCCAGGGGCCGGGCAGAATCGCGGCGATGACCTTGAGCTTGTCTGTGGCCGCCAGCAGCGCATGACTGAACGCAACCGACTCGTGCTGGTATTCGGCACCGTAACCGGCGGTGAAGCGAATCTGGGTCAGGGCATATTCAAAGCCGGACTTCTCGGCGATCTGCGCCAGCTTACGGTTGTAGTCGATGGTCCAGCTGGTGCGTTGTTCGATCTTGCTCACCACCAGGCCGCCGCTGACGTTCGGCACCCAGTACGCAAATTTGATAGGGGTCTGACTCATATCGTTACTCCTCTGGCTTCAGGGTCCCGGACACACGAATCGAGCGGGCTTGATAAACAGCAACAGAGCAGCAACCGTGCCACCGCGACATATCCAATAGAATCAACAAATTGGAAAGCCTGAAGAGACACGCCAGCTGTCGGCAGCCCTGCAAGGTGTTGAGCGGGTGTCGCCCAGGCAACAGTCTGTCGCCTTGTCGAAGGCCGTGGCCTGCAACACAATGCCCCCGCTCCATCTGCGACGATCCCGCACGCGCAAGGCTGCCAGTGATGTTCGAACTCTCAAGCTACTTCGGTCTGTTCATGGCAGCACTGGGTGCGGCGACGCTGCTGCCCATGCAGTCAGAAACCGTGCTCGCCGGCATGCTACTCAGCCAGGCCTACCCGGCTGCAGTGCTGCTCTCGGTGGCCACGGCAGGCAATGTGCTGGGCTCGATCCTCAACTGGCTGCTGGGCCGTTCCATCATCCGACTGCGCCACAAGCGCTGGTTTCCGGCCAGCGAAGCGCAACTGGAAAAAGCCCAGCGCTTCTACCTCAAGTACGGCTACTGGTCGTTGTTGCTGAGCTGGGTCCCGCTCATCGGCGATCCACTGACGCTGATCGCGGGCGTTCTGCGCGAGCCGCTGTGGCGCTTTGTGCTGATCGTCACAGTGGCCAAGGGCGCGCGTTACCTGGTGGTGGCGGCACTGGTCACTCACGCGATTGGCTGAATCCGGCCTCAAAGGGTGACAGGCGGTACTGAAACACGCCACTCATCGGCAACCGGATCCAAACCCGACGGAAGGCATGGCCACTGGCTATCCAGCACGCTTCAGTCAGCGTACTTTTGGATCCAATGAAGTCGTATTCGTCCGCAGGAGCACCGATGAAATTTCATGCCTGGTTTCTGATCTTCATGATCCCCGCTGTTTCCGCACATGCAGAAGCAAAACCCATCGCGGTTCCGATTGATCCTGCTGCGCAGCACGCGCTGGTGGACAAAAGCGGGACGATGACGCATCGCGTCGTGGTGACCAAACGCGAAAGCCTGCTCGGCGTGATCTATTCCAAACGCGTCTACAACTGCGACAACCATACAGTCAACCTGGTCGGCACAGGCGAGACGCTTGAAATCATGGAAAGCGCTCATGCTGTCAGCGGCATGGGACCTGTGATTCGCGACTCGACTGCGCAGTACATTCAGACCGAAGCCTGTAGCTGAGACGCTCCGCACCCCTCTCTGAAACTTGAGAACACCCCTTGCTGACCAGACACCGCAGCGCTTTGAACAAGCGTTGCGTGTTTGCCTGCACGCGTGATCGACAAAAAACACTTGCGCCTAAAGTATTACGGTATACCATCAGACAGACAACAATATAAAACTGTCGGCACACCGTGCAGAGGTAGCAAATGATCGACGCAACTGACTACAAGAACGTCATGGGCTCCTTTCCGTCGGGCGTTACCGTCATTACCACGCTCAATGAAGATGGCGAAGTCGTCGGCCTGACCGCCAGCGCATTCAGTTCCTTGTCGATGGACCCGCCGCTGGTCCTGTTCTGCCCCAACTACAGCTCCGACTCCTACGCGACGCTGATCAAAAGCAAACGTTTCGCCATCCACCTGCTTTCCGGCGGCCAGCAGGAAGAAGCCTACGCGTTCGCCCGCAAAGGCAAGCTGAAAGCCGAAGGCATCGAGTGGACATTGAGCGAACTGGGCAATCCGCTGCTGAACAACGCCACGGCGATCATCGAGTGCGAGCTGTGGCGCGAGTACGAAGGTGGCGATCACGCGATCATGGTCGGCGCGATCAAGAACCTGATTCAGCCGCAACAGCCTGTCGACCCGATGGTGTACTGCCGCGGCAAGATGAGCACCTTGCCTGCTCTGGCCTGAGTGACTTCACTCTTCCCACCCATTTGATAATACGGGTGCCGATCTAGCAGGCGCCCCGCTCTGATCGAGGTAAGTGTCATGAAATTTTCGCTGTTCGTGCACATGGAACGCTGGGACGAATCCGTCAGCCACCGCCAGCTTTTCGAAGACCTGACCGAACTGACGCTGATGGCCGAAAAAGGCGGTTTCAGCACGGTCTGGATCGGCGAACACCACGCGATGGAATACACCATTTCCCCAAGCCCCATGCCCTTGCTGGCGTATCTGGCGGCCAGAACCGAGACCATTCACTTGGGCGCCGGCACCATCATCGCGCCGTTCTGGCACCCGCTGCGGGTCGCGGGCGAATGTGCATTGCTGGACGTGATCAGTAACGGGCGCATGGAGGTCGGCCTGGCGCGTGGCGCGTATCAGGTCGAGTTCGACCGCATGGCAGGCGGCATGCCCGCTTCCGAAGGCGGCAAGGCGCTGCGCGAGATGGTTCCGGTGGTACGTGCGTTGTGGCAAGGCGACTACGCTCACGATGGCGACATCTGGAAATTCCCGACCTCGACCTGCGTGCCCAAGCCCATCAATACCCCGCCGATGTGGATCGCCGCGCGCGATCCGGACTCGCACAATTTTGCGGTAGCGAACGGCTGCAACGTCATGGTCACGCCGTTGATGAAAGGCGATGAGGAAGTCGTCGACCTGAAGAACAAGTTCGAGGCCGCGCTGGCCAACAACCCAGGCGTGCCGCGTCCGCAGCTGATGGTGCTGCGTCACACCCATGTGCATGCGACGGACGATCCTGAAGGCTGGAAAGTCGGCGCGAAAGCGATCTCGAAATTCTATCGCACCTTCGACGCCTGGTTCGGCAACAAGCAGACGCCGGTCAATGGTTTCCTGGCACCGAGTCCTGAGGAGAAGTTCGCCGAACGCCCCGAATTCACCCTCGAAAGCCTGCACAGGACGGCAATGATCGGCACGCCGGAAGAGATCATTCCGCGCATCAAGTACTACCAGGAACTGGGTGTCGACGAGTTCAGCTTCTGGTGCGACAACAGCCTGCCGCATGCCGAGAAGAAGAAGTCGCTAGAGCTGTTCATCAAGCACGTGGTGCCAGCGTTTCGGTAAAGTTTCGCCGACACGGCGCTGCCTCGCAGCAAACACAGGGCTGTTGAGGAAGCGCCGAACCTGCTTCTGCCCGAAGGGCGTGGGAGCTCTCGGAGGTTACGACGGCAGCGATGGGCTGCGCAGCAGCCCCTGAGTGCACCTGATANCGCCGCGTGCGCAGGTTTTGCTGCCGGTTCCCGGCAGATCGCCGGCAAGCCGCCTCCCACGGTCAAATGTTTGCGGCGCCACAGCGCTACGTCGAAAACGTAGTGGCGCACCCACAACATCGCACCTGACCTCAATGGTTATAGGCGCGTTCGTTGTGCTCGGACAGGTCCAGGCCCAGCTCTTCGACAGTCTCGTGAGCTCGCAGGCCAATGAGCGCCTTGACCAGCTTGAGAATCACCCAGCTCACCGCGAAGCAATAAACCGTGGTGAACAACACGCCCTTGATCTGCGCCACGACCTGCACGCCCATGGTCACGTCCGGCACCAGACCGCCCATCGACGGCACGCAGAACACGCCGGTCAGCACTGCGCCGATCATGCCGCCGATGCCGTGCAGGCCGAATACGTCGAGGCTGTCGTCGTAGCCCAAGCGTTTTTTCAACACAGTCACGCTCAGGTAGCAGAACACCCCGCACAACACGCCGATCGCCAGCGCCCCGCCGACGCCGACATAGGCACATGCGGGCGTGATGCCTACCAGACCGGCCAAGGCACCGCTGGCCAGACCCAATGCACTGGGTTTGCCGACCTTGAACCACTCGGTGAACATCCAGCCGAGAATGCCTGCGCAAGCGCCGACCTGAGTGTTGAGCATGACGATTCCGGACGTGCCGCTCAGACCGCCGCCTGAGCCGATATTGAAACCGAACCAGCCGACCCAGAGCATTGCTGCACCGGCCATGGTCAGGCTCAGGTTATGGGCGGGCATCGGCGTGTTTTGATAACCCTTGCGTTTGCCCAGCACCAGACAGGCCGCCAACGCCGCAACGCCTGCGTTGATGTGCACAGCGGTGCCGCCGGCAAAATCCAGTACGCCCCAGTTATGCATCAGCGCACCCGCTCCGCCCCAGACCATGTGCGCCACCGGGGCGTAGACAAAAGTGAACCACAGCGCCATGAACAGCAGCGCGGCGGAGAACTTCATGCGCTCGGCGAAGGCACCGGCAATCAGCGCCGGGGTGATGATGGCGAAGGTCATCTGGAAGGTCACGAACACACCTTCCGGAATATCACCGACCAGACTGTCGGGCGTCATGCCCGCAAGAAACGCGCGGCTCAGCCCGCCGACAAAACTGTTGAAGGTCACCTGCCCTTCGACCATGTTGCTGGTGTCGACGACCATGCTGTAGCCATAGATCACCCAGAGCACGCCCACCACACCGGCGATGCCGAAACACTGGGTGAACAGCGATAGCATGTTCTTGGCGCGCACCAGCCCACCGTAAAACAACGCCAGCCCCGGAAGGCACATGAACAGCACCAGCACCGCCGCCGTGATCATCCAGGCGGTACTGCCAGTGTTGAGCGTGGGGGTTTCTGCGGCCTGCACCATTGGGGCGAAAATGCCGAGTGCCAGTGATGCCAGAAGGGGTTTGCCGAGTAGACGATTGACCATGTTCAAAGCTCCCGCAAATGAATGGAAAAGTGCCGGGCAGCAAACCAAGGTAGTTATCTGGAGTAGTGGGCCTTCAAGGCCTCTTATAGGTGACTTGCCGCCATGACTTCGCGGCGCGGTTGTGACGCGGAGCGTCACGGGCTGCATACCCACGCGGAGCATGGGCACGATCATCTTCAGCCCTCACACTGATCGCAGCGCGCTACCCACGTAGAGCACGCATAGCTACGCTGGTCTCACTGGATAGATGCAGACCCTGTGGGAGGCGGCTTGCCGGCGATCGCGTCAGGCCAGTCACTCATGGGCAGACTGGAAAAACGCATCGCCGGCAAGCCGCCTCCCACGGTATCTGTACTCAGCCAATCAATACCCGCTGGCACCTCCAGGAATCCACGACGTTCCGGCCAGCGGCACGCGGGCCATGGCGGCCGACTCGACGGTCAGGGCCACGAGGTCTTCGGGATCCAGGTTGTGCAGGTGCGACTTGCCGCAGGCGCGGGCCATGGTCTGGGCTTCCAGCACCAGCACGCGCAGGTAGTTCGCCAGGCGGCGCCCGCCTTCCACCGGGTCGAGGCGTTTGGACAGTTCCGGATCCTGCGTGGTGATGCCTGCCGGATCACGACCGTTCTGCCAGTCATCGTAGAAACCCGCCGCCGAACCGATTTTCTTCAGTTCTTCGTCCAGACGCGGGTGGTTGTCGCCCAGCGCGATCAGCGCGGCGGTGCCAATGGCGACCGCATCGGCCCCCAACGCCATGGCCTTGGCCACGTCCGCGCCGTTGCGAATGCCGCCGGAGACGATCAGCTGCACCTTGCGATGCATGCCCATTTCCTGCAACGCCTGAACCGCTTGCGGAATGGCGGGCAGAATCGGGATGCCGACGTGTTCGATGAACACCTCCTGAGTCGCCGCCGTGCCGCCCTGCATGCCGTCGAGCACGATCACGTCAGCGCCCGCCTTCACCGCCAGCTTGACGTCGTAATAAGGACGACTGGCCCCGATCTTCACGTAGATGGGTTTTTCCCAGTCGGTGATTTCACGGATCTCGGCAATCTTGATCGCCAGGTCATCCGGCCCGGTCCAGTCGGGGTGACGACAGGCCGAACGCTGATCGACACCCACCGGCAAGGTGCGCATGCCCGCAACACGTTCGGTGACTTTCATGCCCAGCAGCATGCCTCCGCCGCCCGGCTTGGCGCCCTGCCCCAGCACGATTTCGATGGCATCGGCCTTGCGCAGATCGTCCGGGTTCATGCCGTAACGTGACGGAAGGTATTGATAGACCAGATGCTGCGACTGGCCGCGCTCTTCAGGCGTCATGCCGCCGTCACCCGTCGTGGTGCTGGTCCCGGCGATAGTTGCGCCGCGGCCCAGTGCTTCCTTGGCGTTGGCCGACAACGCACCAAAGCTCATGCCTGCGATGGTCACCGGAATTTTCAGGTACAGCGGCTTCTTGGCGAAACGGTTGCCAAGCACCACGTCGGTACCGCATTTTTCGCGATAGCCTTCCAATGGATAACGGGAGACGCTGGCGCCAAGCAGCAGCAGGTCGTCGAAGTGCGGCAGCTTGCGCTTGGTGCCGCCGCCGCGAATGTCGTAGATACCGGTTTCGGCAGCGCGCTGGATTTCCTGGATGGTCAGGCGATCGAACGTCGCCGACTCGCGCAGGATCGGGGCTTTGGGAGTTGAGGAATCGCTCATGGTCTTGCTCCTGGATCAGTACGCGGAGGCGTTGTCGACTTTGAAGTTGTACAGCTGACGGGCCGAGCCGTAGCGTTTGAAATCTGCGGCCTTCTCGTTGAAACCTGCGCGATTGAGCAACTCCTGCAATTCCTGCAGATGCTCTTCGCGCATTTCCTTGGCGATGCAGTCCGAGCCCAGAGACTCGACCGTGCCTTTGACGTAGATCCGGGTTTCATAGAGCGAGTCGCCCAGCGCATCGCCCGCGTCGCCGCAGACCACAAGCCTTCCGGCCTGGCCCATGAAGCAGCTCATGTGGCCGATGCTGCCGCCGACCACGATATCGATGCCCTTCATGGAGATCCCGCAACGGGCACCGGCGTCGCCCTCGATCACCAGCAGACCGCCGTGGGCCGTGGCACCTGCAGCCTGCGAGGCGCTGCCTTTGACCCTGACCGCCCCGGACATCATGTTTTCCGCGCAGCCGACACCGACATTGCCGTGCACGGTGATCGAGGCTTTCTGGTTCATGCCGGCGCAGTAATAACCCGCATGGCCCTGAATATCGATGGAGATGGCTTCGTTGACGCCGACCGCCAGGTTGTGAGCGCCGTCCGGGTGAGTGACCACCCATTCGCGGTCTTCCAGTGCCTTTACCTGATCGTGCAGGGCCTGATTGAGGTCACGCACGGTGGCGTTGGACAGATCGATGGTTTTCATGTGCGTGCTCCTTAGGCCGACTCGCGTTCCCAGATGTACATGGTGGCCGGGACAGGTTCCCAGACCCTGGCGTGCTCGATGCCCGGCAGGCTGGACAGCGCCTGATACTCCGAGGCCATGGCGACATAGTCATCGGTTTCGGCGAGGATGGCCGGCTTGCAGGCAATCGGGTCGCGGATTACCGCAAAACCATTGCGCGTGCCGATGGCAAAGGTGAAGAAGCCGTCGAGGTCTTCGAGGGATTTGTCGAGGGCCTGCTTGAGGGTATCGCCCTGCTGCAGACGCCAGGCCAGATAACCGGCGGCAACTTCGGTGTCGTTGTCGGTTTCGAAATGAATGCCTTCACGACGCAGGTTCTGGCGCAGGCGGAAGTGATTGGACAGCGAGCCGTTGTGAACCAGACACAGGTCGGCGCCGGTCGAAAATGGATGACTGCCTTCCATGGTCACGGCACTTTCGGTGGCCATACGGGTGTGGCCGATGATGTGGCTGCCTTTCATCGAGCCCAGCCCGAAGCGTTGGGAAATCTCCCTCGGCAGGCCCATGCCCTTGAGGATCTCGATGCTTTGTCCGGCACTCATGATGCGCACAGTCGGCGCCAATTGCGACAGCAAGGCGCGCACCGGCGCTTCTTCGGCCTGGACTTTAAGGACCACGGCGCTGGCGTTCTGAAACCAGTCCAGCGGTACGGCCAGTCTGTCTTCGATCCCGGCAATCAGCGCCTTGAAGTCATAATCCTCAGTGGTCGCCTGCAACGTCAGCTTGATCCAGCCATCGGCCACTTCATCACCATAGATGGCGAAGCCGGCGCTGTCGGGACCGCGATCGGTCATGGCTTCGAGCATCGGCTCGAACAACTGGCCGAGCTGCGACTCCAGTGCCGGATTTTTCAGGTAAAGCCCTACGATTCCACACATGACTCAACTCCTGGGCAGAGACGCCCCGCCCACCGGCAAGACGTCGAAAACGGTTGCTTGAAGATCCGGCAGATCAGAAGAATTCGATGTAACGCTTCACTTCCCAATCGCTGACATGGCGGCTGTACTCCACCCACTCCATGCGCTTGAGGCGCACGAATTCGCCGACGATCTCGTTGCCCAGCACTTCGGCGAACAACGGGTCGGCTTCCAGCGCATCGCAGGCTTCCTTGAGCGACTGCGGCAAGGTCTTGATGCCACGTGCCGCAATCTCTTCAAGGCTCAGCTTGTAGAGGTTCTCGTTGCAGACATGATCGATTTCCAGTTGGCGGTCGATACCGTCCAGGCCTGCGGCGATGATCGCGGCGCTGACCAGATACGGATTGCAACCGGCGTCCGGCAGGCGAAATTCCAGGCGACCGTAAGGCACCCGCACCATGGCTGAACGGTTGTTGGCACCAAAGGCGATGAACGCGGGTGCCCAAGTCGCGCCTGACAACGAGTTGCCCACCACCAGACGCTTGTAAGAGTTGACGGTGGGTGCAGCGAACGCACACAGCGCCGGCCCATGCGCCAGCAGGCCTGCGGCAAAGTGGTAGGCCATCTTCGACAATCCCATGCCGCTGGGGTCGCTGGCGTCGTGGAACAGGTTCTTGTTACTGGCGCTGCCGATCGACAGGTGAAAGTGCATGCCGTTGCCCGCGCGCTTGGGATCGGGCTTGGGCATGAACGAGCAGATCATGCCCATGTCGTTGGCGATTTCGCCTGCGGCCATGCGGAAGAAGGTGAAGCGATCGGCGGACTCCATCGCATCGCTGTAGGTGTAATTGATCTCGAACTGGCCGTTGGCGTCTTCATGGTCGATCTGATAGATGTCGAAGCCGACGGGCTGCAACGCTTCGGTCAGGCGCTCAAGAAATTCCCGGGAGCGCGACAGACCCTTGTAGTCGTAGCAAGGCTTGTCGAGGTTGTCGCTGGCGTCGACCATTTGCAGGCTGCCCGCAGCATCGCGCTTGAACAGGCTGAACTCGGGCTCAAGGCCGGTATTGAGGGTCCAGCCACGCTGGGTCAGACGTTCGACCTGTTGCTGCAGCACGAAACGGCTGTCGTAGGGCCAGGGTTTGCCGTCCACATGCCCGATGCACACCACCCGCCCATACCCCGGCTGCCACGGCACCGGCGTCAGCGACGACAAATCGCCCTTGGCCATGAAATCAGGCCCGTGCGGCTCCATGCCCATGCCGCAGATGGCAAATCCGGCAAAACCGGCGCCGTCTTCGGCGACCATTTCCAACCCTGAGACAGGCACCGATTTGGTCTTCGACGAGCCATGAATGTCCACGAACTGAGCCAGCACGTATTTGATGCCGTGCTGTTCGATCAGACGCTGTGTTTCGGGTGGCAACATGAGACTTGTCTCCTGGCATGAGCAAAACGTTTCAGGTAAGAACCGCAGTTTCACCCTCCGCCGGCTTATATTCCGATCAGGAAAGTTACTTTCCCAATAGGAATGCAAAGCGCTTGCCAGTTTGGTATGCCAGAAGTCGGATGCGTCAGAGAGGGGAAATTCAGCTGTTTATATGGGAAACTCGTTTTCTCTCCGGGAATAAATCGCCCAACAGGCGGACGCGCTGCACATTCCCAGTGCGAAATAAAAATTAACGAGCGGAAACCGTGCACAGCCGATGACAGACCAGATGAACACGCCGAACGAAACGCCGCCCAAGCTCAAGCTTGAGCAATACCTGGGCATCCAGATCAAGCGCCAGCGTCAGGCGCAGGAGTTGAAACTGGCCGATGTGGCCCGCATTGCCGGGATCAGTCAGGGCATGCTGAGCAAGATCGAGAACGCCCAGGTCTCTACCAGCCTCGATAACCTCAGCCGTCTGTGCGATGTGCTGGGCATGCCGATGTCCAAGCTGTTCAGCCAGTACGATCAACAAGGCAGCAGCGCCTTGCTGGTCAAGGCCGATGAAGGTCTGGAAGTGGTCAGGCGCGGCACGGAGAAAGGCCATACCTATCACCTGCTCAATCACACGCGAGGTCCGAAGAAGAGTTTCGAGGCGTACATGGTGACCATGGACGACGCGAGCGAAGAGTTCCCGACCTTCTCGCACCCCGGCACCGAGTTTCTGCACCTGCTGGAGGGCGAACTGATCTACCGCCACGGCAATCAGCTTTACCCGATGCAGGCGGGCGACAGCCTGACGTTCGACGGCGACATTCCCCATGGGCCGGAACAACTGGTGCAGGTGCCGATCAGGTTGTTGTCGATCATGAATTACGGCGCACAGGGAGAGTAGATCGCGCCACCTGAGCCATTCTGCTCGTTTCTACGCTGCCCTTGAAGAACGCTGCGCCAACTCATTAAGCCTTGCATAGCCTGATCCACCTGGGACGCGGAGCGTCCCGGGAGGCATTACCACGCAGAGCGTGGTAACGATCACTGATATCCAGCACACCGATCGTGCCCATGCTCCGCGCTCGGCGTTATACATAAGTCCGCCTCGACACTGATCGTGCCCATCGCTCCGCGTGGGCATGCCTCCCGTGACGCTCCGCGTCACAAATGGNTAGACTGCGGACTCAGTGAGCCGAGCGCATGACTTCAGTCACCTTTTCGCCCCTCGGCGACCTACTTTGACGGGGCAAAGTAGGCAAACCCCCATGCTCCGGTTCCGGCCCCGGCTTCGCCGGGGTTCCTTCGTCCTGACACTGATTCGGGGG
>NZ_LKEH01000017.1:427111-441052 GCF_001642795.1 Pseudomonas viridiflava
TCACGTCGCGATCTGCGGTGTTCATACCGTCGCGCTACAAAAGCGCATCAGCGCTGCTGCCTCACTGGATAGCCAGATGACTTGTGTATAACGATGAGTGCTCCGCGTGGGCATGCAGCCCGGGACGCTCTGCGTCCCAAATGCATCTGACGACGCAGATTCTCCGTCAGTACGCTGGGACGCCGGGGCGTCCTGAACGGGACGCACCTAAATATTCCCCTCACTCAATAAAGTTTCCAGAAACCTCTGGACGCTGCATTTCCTTTCGCCTATAAAACAGCCTTCGTGAATATTTAATTCCTGATAGGAATTTTTATTCATCCATCAAAACAGTTTTCACCCCTGAACATTTTTGCCTCACCGAGCTGCCGCCACCTTTCAGAGGACTGACCATGCAACACGAGAAGAACCATTTCATCCTGAAGATCAGTTGTCCGGCGACGTCCGGGATCGTGGCGGCAGTCACGTCGTATCTGGCAGGCAATCAGTGCTACATCGGTGAAATGGCCCAGTTCGACGATGAGTTCAGCGGTACGTTTTTCATGCGTGCGGTGTTTCGTTTCAATGACGGGCATGCGGGCGATATCGAGCAGCTCAAGGCCGGCTTTGATGCAGTAGCCAGTGATTTTTCGATGCAGTGGGAGCTGCACGATACGCGTCGGCCGATGCGCGTGCTGTTGATGGTCAGCAAGTTCGACCACTGCTTGACCGACCTGCTCTATCGCTATCACAAGGGCGAGATTGACATGACCATCACCGCCATCGTGTCCAACCACCTGGACCTGCGGCCGATGGCCGAGCGCGAGGGGATTCGATTTATCTATCTGCCGGTGACCAAAGACACCAAGGCCGAGCAGGAAGCGGCGTTGATGCGAGTGGTCGATGAGACCGGCACCGAGCTGGTGGTGCTGGCGCGCTACATGCAGATTCTCTCCGACGACCTGTGCCGCCAGCTCTCGGGCCGGGCGATCAATATCCACCACTCCTTCCTGCCTGGGTTCAAGGGCGCCAAGCCTTATCACCAGGCTTACGAGCGAGGCGTGAAGCTGATTGGTGCCACCGCGCATTACGTCACCAGCGATCTGGACGAAGGTCCGATCATCGAGCAGGAAGTGCAGCGCGTCGATCACGTGTACCTGCCGGACGATCTGGTTGCAGCAGGCCGTAACACCGAAACCATCGCACTGTCCCGTGCCGTGAAATATCACCTGGAACATCGGGTGTTTCTCAACACTGACCGAACGGTGATTTTCCGATGAACCAGGCCCGACTCATTGATGGCAAGGCCTCAGCCGCCCAGGTGCTGCTGCAGGTACGCGACGAGGTGCAGAGCCTCAAGGCCGAGGGTATTTCACCGGCGCTGGCGGTCATTCTGGTGGGCGACGATCCGGCCAGCGAAGTCTACGTGCGCAACAAGATCCTGCGCGCCGAGGAAGCCGGAATCCGCTCATTGGAGTACCGCCTGCCCGCCGACAGCTCACAGGCCCGCGTGCTGGCGGTGATTGCCGGGCTCAATGCCGACCCGAGCGTGAATGGCATTCTGCTGCAACTGCCGCTGCCTGCACACATAGAAGAAGCCTGCGCGCTGCAGGCCATCGACCCGGCCAAGGACGTCGATGGTTTTCACAGCGAAAACGTCGGCGGTCTGAGTCAGGGCCGCGAGGTGCTGACGCCCTGCACACCCAGTGGCTGCATGCACCTGTTACAGGAAACCTGCGGCGACCTGACGGGCAAGCATGCAGTGGTGATAGGTCGCTCCAACATTGTCGGAAAACCCATGGCCGCCCTGCTCCTTCAGGCGCATTGCTCGGTCACCATCGTGCATTCGCGCAGCACGGACGCCAAGGCCCTGTGCCAACTGGCCGACATCGTGGTCGCCGCCGTCGGCCGTCCGCGCATGATCGACGCCAGCTGGCTCAAGCCCGGCGCAGTGGTGATCGATGTCGGCATCAACCGCATTCAGGATCAGGGCCGAAGCCGACTGGTCGGCGACGTGGATTTCGACAGTGTCTTGAACGTGGCGTCGGCCATCACCCCGGTGCCCGGCGGCGTCGGCCCGATGACCATCGCCTTTCTCATGAAAAACACCGTGACCGCTGCCCGCCAGCAGTCCCGTGCGCAACGCAGCCAATCGGAGGCCGTATGCCTTTCAATCTATTGAAATACGGGCTCAGCCCGGAGTACCCGGTCGATGTTGACCTGCCTGCGCCCAAGGAGCTGAAAAAGGCTTATGACGTGGTGATCATCGGCGGCGGTGGTCATGGCCTCGCTACGGCTTACTACCTGTCCAGATACCACGGCATCACCAACATCGCGGTGCTGGAAAAAGGCTATCTGGGCGGCGGTAATACAGCGCGCAACACAGCGGTGATCCGTTCCAATTACCTGACCAGCGAAGGCGTTCGGTTCTACGCCGAGTCGGTAAAAATGTTTCAGGGCCTGTCCAACGAATTCGATTTCAACATCATGTATTCCGAACGCGGCCAACTGACCCTGGCGCATACCGACGCCACGGTGCGTTCGTTCCGCCAGCGTGCCGAGGTCAACAAGCATTTTGGCGGACGCACCGAGATGATCGACCGCCAGCAGATTCGCGAACTGGTCCCCAGCCTCAACCTTGATCCCGGTCATCTGCCGGTGCTTGCCGGGCTGTGGCACATCGACGGCGGCACGGCGCGGCACGATGCCGTCGCCTGGGGCTACGCCAAGCAGGCGGCCAAGCGGGGGGTGGAGATCCATCAGCTCACCGAGGTGCAGGAACTGGTGATCGAGAACGGCGCCATCACGGCGGTCAAGACCAACCGAGGCACCATCCAGTGTGGCTGCGCCGTGCAGGCGGTCGCGGGCATGAGTTCGCAGATGATGAAAAAGGCCGGCATTCGCTCGCCGATCCAGACGTTCCCCTTGCAGGCCATGGTCACCCAGCCGTTCAAGCCGTTCCTCGACCCGCTGGTGAGCTCTTCAGCGCTGCATTGCTACGTACAGCAGACCAGCCGTGGCGAAGTGGTGTTTGGCGGCGGATCGGACCCCTACCCGCTGTTCAACACCCGCTCGACGCTCGACCTGAAGGAAAGTCTGTTGGCCCATGCCATCGAAATGTTTCCTTTTCTGGCCAACGCCAAGCTGATGCGCCAGTGGGCCGGGATCACCGACATGACCCCGGACTACAGCCCGATCATGGGCCTTTCGCCGGTGAAGAACTATTACCTGGACGCAGGCTGGGGCACCTGGGGTTTCAAGGCGACGCCCATCTGCGGCAAGACCATGGCCGAACTGGTTGCCAGCGGCGGCAAGGTTCCGGAGCTGATCAGGCCCTTCGCCCTGGAGCGGTTTTCCACCTTTCAGCAAGTCAACGAAATGGGCGCAACCGCGGCCAGCCACTGACCCGTTATCGAGTAAGGAGCGATACATGAAAATCATGACCTGCCCGCTCAACGGGCCACGCAACATCAGTGAATTCACCTACGGCGGCGAGTTCAAGCACATGCCTGACCCACAGACCTGCAGCGACGCCGAGTGGGCCGATTACGTATTCAACAGCGAGGACACGCTGGGCGTGGTGCGCGAATGGTGGATGCACAACCCGTCCAGCTATTGGTTTCTGGCCGAGCGCCACACCGCAAGCGACCAGATCATCCGCACGTTCGACCCACGGGAAGTGTTCACCGCCCGTATCGACTTCACACCGATGCCCTCCAAGGAGATCGCAGGATGAACACCCCCGCCCGCCTGCCCGCGCCCATGGGTCTGCTGATCGACCGCAACCAGCCGCTGACTTTCAGTTTCGACGGCAAGACGTATCAGGGCCTGCAGGGCGACAGCATCGCCAGCGCCCTGCTGGCCAACGGTCGCTTTCTGCTCTCGCGCTCGTTCAAGTACCACCGCCCGCGCGGCCCGCTGACCATGGCCGGGCAGGACGCCAATAGCCTGATCCAGTTGCCCCACGAGCCCAACGTGATGGCCGACACGTTCGCGCTGCAGCAAGGCCTGCACGCCAGCGGACAGAACTTCAACGGCTCGCTGGATAACGACAAGGACGCGGTGCTGGGCAAGTTCTCGAAGTTCATGCCGGTCGGTTTCTATTACCGCTCGTTCTACAAACCCAAAGGCATGTGGAAAATCTGGGAGCCGATCATTCGCAAGAAAGCCGGCCTGGGTGTACTGGACCTGAAATTCCAGCCGGAGTATTACGACAAGGCCTACCTGTTCACTGATCTGGCAATCATTGGCGCCGGGCCAGCAGGCTTGCAGGCTGCACTGACCGCCGCCAATGCCGGTGCCCAGGTGCTCCTGATCGAACAGCAGGCGATTCTCGGCGGCTCGCTGACCTACGCCCGTTTCGACCTCGAAGGTCAGCGCGCCGGGCAGGTACGCAGTGAGCTGGTCGAGGCAGTGGAAAGTCACGCCAATATCCGCGTGCTCAAACAGGCGACCTGCAATGCGTGGTTCACCGACAACTATTTGCCCGTGATTCAAGGCAAGCGCCTGTACAAGGTCCGCGCCACGCAGTGTCTGGTGTGCAGCGGCTCGTTCGATCAGCCGGTGATCTTTCGCAACAACG
Source organism: Pseudomonas viridiflava (assembly GCF_001642795.1). Taxonomy (GTDB): domain Bacteria; phylum Pseudomonadota; class Gammaproteobacteria; order Pseudomonadales; family Pseudomonadaceae; genus Aquipseudomonas; species Aquipseudomonas viridiflava. The sequence goes on from NZ_LKEH01000017.1 coordinate 431,673, forward strand.
ACCTGCCCGGCGTGATGCTGACCAGCGCCGTCCAGCGCCTGATGAAACTGTACGCGGTCAAACCCGGCAAACGCGCGGTAGTGCTGACCGGTAACGATGACGGTTATCTCGCCGCGCTGGACCTCAACGATCAGGGCGTTGACGTCGTCGCGGTTGTCGACATGCGCCCCCATGCATCCGACCGGGCACTGCAGAACGCCGTCGAACAACGCGGCATCACCTGCCACATGAACACCACGGTGTTCGAAGCGCTGCACGAAAAAGGCATGCGCCACGTCAGCGGCGCGGACCTGCGCAAGATCACCGGTCAGGGACAGGTTGCGAACAGCGGCCTGACCGTCGAGTGCGATCTGCTGTGCATGTCCGGTGGCTACATGCCCGCCTACCAGTTGCTGTGTCAGGCGGGCGGCAGACTCGACTATGACGACACCCAGGCCGAGTTCGCCATCAGCGGATTGCCGCAGAACCTGGGCATCGCCGGTTCCGTCAACGGCTGTCATGCGCTGGACAACGTGCTGGCCGACGCGACGCGCGCAGCAGCCGATGTGCTCAAGTCACTGGGCCTCACCTTTGACGGCACCCCGCCTGCACTGCGCAGCGAAGCGCGGGTCAATTTTGCCTGGCCGATCTTCCCGCACCCCAAAGGCAAGGATTTCGTCGATTTCGATGAAGACCTGCAGGTGCGCGATATCGTCAACGCCACCCGGATCGGCTATCGCGACATTCAACTGGTGAAGCGTTACTCCACGGTCGGCATGGGCCCTTCGCAGGGTCGCCACTCGGCGCTGCCGACGGCACGTCTGGTCGCGGCTTCGACCCAGCGCAGTATCAGCGAAACCGGTGTAACCACAGCACGCCCGCCGTTCGAGGCTGAGAAACTGGCGCATGTGGCAGGCCGAGCCTTCGATCCATACCGGCAAACGCCCATGCATCGCCGCCACGTTGAAGCAGGCGCGAAGATGATGCCAGCGGGCATCTGGCAGCGCCCGGCGTTCTACGGCAAGCCGTCGCAACGCGATGCGTGCATGCAGGAAGAAGCCGCGCACGTACGCAACAAGGTCGGGATCATTGATGTGTCGACCCTCGGCGGGCTGGATATCCGTGGGCCGGACGCCGCTGAACTGCTCCAGCGCATGTACACCTTCGCGTTTCTCAAGCAGTCAGTCGGCCGGTCGCGCTACGCCCTGATGACCAATGAACAGGGCGTGGTGATCGACGACGGCGTGTGCGCGCGCTTTGCCGAGCAGCATTTCTACGTGACTGCGACCACCAGCGGCGTGGATCGCATCTACCAACAGATGCTCAAGTGGAACGCACAATGGCGTCTGAATGTGGACATCACCAACGTCACGGCAGCGATCTGTGCGGTCAATGTGGCAGGTCCCGACTCGCGCAAGGTACTGGAGCAGGTGTGCAACGATCTGGATCTGTCTTCCGAGGGCTTCCCCTATCTGGGCGTGCGTCAGGGCACGGTGGCTGGCATCAGGGCGCGCCTGCTGCGGGTCGGCTTTGTCGGGGAGCTGGGTTATGAGATCCACGTAGCGGCGCGTCACGGGCTCAAGCTCTGGGACGCCCTCATCGAAGCGGGTCGTGCCTTTGATATGCGCCCGTTCGGCGTTGAAACCCAGCGTCTGCTGCGCCTGGAAAAAGGTCATGTGATCATCAGCCAGGACATCGACGGCATGACCCACCCGGCCGAGATCGACATGGGCTGGGCGGTGAGCCGGACCAAACCTTTCTTCGTCGGCCGTCGTTCGGTGGACATCCTCGAAGCCCAGCCACAGAAACGCAAGCTGGTGGGTTTCACCCTGCCCAAGGCCAGTCCGCAGCCTCTCGAAGGCCATCTTGTGCTCAAGGGGCCGGACATCAGCGGCAACGTTACCTCCTGCGAATACTCGCAGACACTGGGCAGGATCATCGGGCTGGCCTACGCCGCGTTCGACCAGAGCACGCCCGGCCAGCAGATTCCGATTCGCGTCGAGGATGGCGTGGTGGTCCAGGCCACCGTGGTGAAACTGCCTTTCTTCGATCCCGACAATCAGCGCCAGGAGCTTTGAACCATGACCAGCCTTACTGCAGAACGCTCTGTTGGACTTGACCCGATGCCGCTGTGCACGCTGGAGGACCTGACCGACCTGCCACGCGTCGGCTTTCGCGGCACGGACAGCGCCGCCTACCTGACTGCACGCGGCTTCAGCCTGCCCGACGTGCCCAACCGTGCAGTGACCCAGACGGATGGCAGCCACGTGGCCCGCCTGTCCCAGACCGAATACCTGCTGTTGGGCAGCGCGCAGGATCAAGGCCAACGCATCGCCGATGAAGAAGCCAGCTGGGAGATGGACCACAACGCCAACTACCTGCTGCCACGGGAAGACAGCCACGCGTGGCTACAACTGAGCGGGGTGTGCATCAGCGAGGTAATGGCCAAGCTGTGCGGCGTCGACCTGCGCGCGCAGGCGTTCCCGCCTGGCGCCGTGGCCCAGACCTCGGCGGCGCGTATCAACGTGATCGTAGTGAATGTCGGGGCGCGATCGGTGCCGTGTTTCCAGATCCTGTTCGACCGCGCATCGCTGGCGTATTTCAAGGATGCATTGCTGGATGCGATGGCGGAGTTTGACGGGGTGAGTGTTTGAGAGCGTCCTGGGCGGCGTTACCACGCAGGAGTGTGGACGGTCAGTCTTGAGGCTGACCGGCGTGGGCACGATCAACTGCGGAGCAATCCATGACTGACACGACTGAAAAGGACACCGATTACATCGTCCCCGCCCTCGCCCGCGGGTTGAGTGTGCTGGGTATGTTTTCAGCGCAGACCCGCTCGCTCGGCATGCACGATATCGCCGAGCGGCTGGGGGTCAGCACGTCGGCGGTGTACCGGATTCTGTTCACCCTGACCGACATGGGTTATCTCGACAAAAACGGCACGCAGTACGAACTGGGTGCGCGGGTGATCAGTGATGGTTTCAGTTATCTGGCCAGCCGCGACATTGTCGACGTCGCGATGCCACACCTGAACCGGCTGCGCGATCAGTCTTCGCTGTCCTGCCACCTGAGCATTCGTGAGCAGACCGACAGTCTGTACCTCTACCGGGCGTTCGCTGCGCAGCGTCTTTCGGTGAATGTTCCGGTCGGGACTCGCATCGCCTGCCACTGCACGGCCATGGGTCGCATGCTGCTGACGGCACTGGACGACGCTGAGCTGAGCAGGCTTTATCAGCACATTCGTCTGGACGACTACCCTGCCCCGGCACCGCGCACGTTGCCTGAACTTCAGGCAATGACGAGGCAGGACCGCGAGCGCGGCTGGGTTCTCCATCGCTCGGACTATTCGACTGCAATCGCCACGTCAATCAAGGACCACGCGGGCAAGATCACGGCGGCCATCAACCTGTCCGGCCCGGACGCCATCATGGACCCGGATGGCGCGCGGGAGCGATTTCAAGACCTTCTACTGGCGTGCAGCGAACGCATCAGCAGTGAGCTGGGTTACCGCCCCTGATCCAGAAACGACACAAATGCCTGATAACGTCATCCTGTTTAAAGATTCCAGGTAGAACGCCGACCTGCTAGTGGTAGACCATAAGACAGCGCTCCCGAGTGATGACATGGTTCGACAGACTGCACACAGATGCAGCGCCCAACACACGGTAGTAATGGACACTCCGGAGCTCACATGAACATCAAACAGAAGCTGACCTGGGCATTCGCAGTGATTGCGTGCCTTCCGATCATTGTGGTGGCAACGATTGTTGTCGTGAACCTGCGCGACGAGGCGACCAAGGATTTTGTAGACGGCAGCGGGCGCGAGATTCGTCAGGTCGATAACGCCATGCAGCTGTTTTTCGACGGCATCGCCCAGAACGTCAACTACATCGCCGCGCACCCGCTGATCGCCGGTGCCAGCGACGATTTCAGAAACTACATGGGCGCAGCCGCGACAGCGCAGTCGGAAAATGACAGGCAGGCCACCGAGCTGTTCGCCAGCATCGCCAAAGCACATCCGGCTTACTCCTACGTGTCCTACGGCCTGATCAACGGCAGCTACATCATGACGCCGGAAGACTCGAGGATGAGCAACTATGACCCTCGCGTCCGTCCCTGGTACAAGACCGCGATGGCCAACGTCGGCAAGACCGTACGCAGCGATGCCTATTACTGGGCCGCCGACGACGCGGTGCTGGTCAGCACCATCCGCGCGATTCCCAACAAGCTCGGCAACCCCGGCGGCGTGGTCAACATCGACGTGTCGCTCAAACAGCTGACCAACATCGTCAAACAGATCAAGCTGGGCGAAAGCGGCTATCTGATGTTGATGGAAAAGAACGGTACCGTGCTGGTCGATCCCAAGCAGCCTGAGCACAACTTCAAGAAGCTGGGTGAGCTGGGCGACGGCTTTGCCGAACTGGCCAAGACCAGCAGCGGCCTGGTGGAACTCACCCTCAACGGTGAGCGTTACATGGCCAACGTCTACCCGTCCGATCAGTTGGGCTGGAACTTCATCGGCCTGATCAGACAGGACGAAGTCATGGCCTCGGCCACGCGTCTGACCTGGCTGATCGGCGTCATCGCTGCCGTGCTGGCACTCGTGTTCGCCATTGTCGGTGCCAGCTTCGCCAGAGTCATCGTGCGTCCGATCCATAGCGTCTCGACCGGTCTGGAAGGCATCGCTGAAGGTGAAGGCGACCTGACCCATAACCTGACCGTGCGCGGCAACGACGAGACCGCGCAACTTGCGGGCTGGTTCAACAAATTCCTGACTGCGATTCGCAGCCTGATCCAGCACATCGGTCAGGCAGCGCAAAAGATTCTCGAGGCGTCGCACAGCTCCACTCGCGTGTCCAACGACATGGCCGAAGCGGCAGGCCGTCAGCGTGAAGCGGTAGACATGGTGTCTACGGCGTTCCATGAGATGGTCGCCACGTCCAACGAAGTCGCCCGCTCCTGCAGCCAGGCCGCCGATTCGGCCGACAGCGGTCAACAGCAGGCCCGTGAAGGTCAGCGCCAGATCGACGATGCGGTGCGCAGCGTCGATCAACTGAGCGAGGAAATTGCCCGTTCGGCCAAGGACGTGACGCAACTGGAAAAGGACAGCATCGACATCCAGTCGATTCTGGCCACCATTCGCTCGATTGCCGAACAGACCAACCTGCTCGCGCTCAACGCAGCCATCGAAGCCGCGCGTGCCGGTGAACAGGGCCGCGGATTCGCCGTGGTGGCTGACGAGGTTCGCGCGCTGGCCAAGCGCACTGCCGACTCGACTGCCGAGATCGACACACTGCTGGGCAACCTCGCCAAACGCACCAAGTCCGTGGCGCAGCAGATGAATGCGAGCCTGGATGTGTCGCAGCAGTCGGTGACCAAGATCGGCCAGGCGCGCAGCAGCTTCGGCCAGATCCGCGAATCGGTGGACGTGATCCGCGACATGAACACCCAGATCGCGACCGCCGCCGAAGAGCAGCATCAGGTGGCCGAGGACATCAACCGTCACATCAGCCAGATCCATGGTGATGCGCAACTGATCGCCACCCTGTCTGACTCGGCCCGCGCCGACTCCAGCAGCCTGGCCTCGCTGTCCAACGAGCTGGATGCACTGGTGCGCAAGTTCAAGACGTGATGGCAACGGCCAACGGCCAACGCGTGACCTGCTGAGGAAACGCGTTGTTATGTAAAGCCCTGCCATATCTTGTTGTGGCGTTGTCGCGCAGTTCACCAGACTGTGGGAGATGCCCCTGTGCCTCTGACACGGCGCTGTCTTGCAGCAAACACAGGACTGTGGGAGGCGCCACAACGTCTTTGACGTAGCGCTGTCGCGCAGCAAACACCGGACTGTGGGAGGCGGCTTGCCGGCGATGAACGATGACGTGATTTTCCTGACTTACCGCGTCGACTACATCGCCGGCAAGCCGCCTCCCACAAAAACGTGTTCATTCAGCAGATTACGTGTTGTTTGATAAGAGGCGGCTTGCCGGCGATCTGCCGGGAACCGGCNTGCGGTGTGTCAGGTGTAATCAGGGGCTGCTGCGCAGCCCATCGCTGCCGTCGTAACCTCCGAGAGCTCCCACGCCCTCCGGGCAGAAGCNAGATTCCCGCGCTTCTTCAGCAGTCAGGTGGATGATTGAGGCCGCCTGTTGATCCCGAAATGGATGCCTCCACCCACCTACCCCCGCAACAAAACTTCCTCCCCGAACCATCCCGCCAGAAAATCCAGTATGGTGCGCAAGGTCGCCGACTGGTGCTGACGCGAGGTATAGATGCCGTGCATGCCCAGCGTACGGGGCTGGTAGTCAGGCATCAGTGCGACTAGCTTCCCACTGGCCAGCAATGGCGCTGCCGAGTGAACCGGCTGCAGGGTGATCCCCGCACCTGCCACTGCCGCTTCCAGCAGTACCACCGAGTCATTGGCGCTGAGATTGCCGCCCACCGGCACACTCAGTGGCTGTTCGAGGTGGACGAACTCCCAAAGGCTCTTGCCGAAGTAGGAATAGGTCAGGCAATTGTGGCTGCTCAACTCCTGCGGGCGTGCCGGCGTGCCGTGAGTGGCCAGATAGCCGGGTGAGGCACACACGACCGAATCGCAGGTTCCCAGCGGGCGGGCAATGAGGTTGGGGTCCAGTTGATTGGTGATGCGAATCGCCAGATCGATGCGCTCGCCCACCAGATCCACCGCCTGATTGCCGATCAGCAAATCCACAGACGTGCCCGGATAGCGCTGCAGATAAGCCGTGACTGCCGGTGCCAGCACCGCCTGCGCCAGCGACTGGGAACAGGCAATGCGCAACATGCCGCGAGGCTCGTCCACCTGTGTATCGGCCGCCAGCGGCATCGCATCGGCCAATTCCAGGAGCTGCTGACAGCGTAGCAGCGTTACCTGACCGGGCGCGGTCAGACCGAGCTTGCGCGTGGTGCGGTGCAGCAGGCGTGCGCCCGCCCAGGTTTCCATTTGCGCCAGATAGCGCGTAACCATGGCCCGGGACATGTCCAGCGAGTCGGCGGCAGCGATCAAGCTGCCCCGCTCGTTGATGGCGATGAACACCCGAGCCGCCATGATGCGATCCATGATTCGTCCGATCCAGGCAACCGATAGTTGCCAATAGTGGGGCTTTTGTTTCACTTCAAGCAACCTAAGATAAGGCCACTCCCGTTCTGCCACTCGAAAAGGTCGTTCACATGTTGCGCAGTGCTCTGTTTGCTCTCTCCTTTGCCACACTTTTTCCGCTGGCCGCCCAAGCCGCCGATCCGCTGAAGATCGACGTCTACAACCCGGCCGAAAAAGCCATCTTTCCGGTCTCCTCCGAACTGATCACCGGCCAGCATGACGCGGTGCTGATCGACGCCCAGTTCCAGCGCAACGATGCCGAAGCGCTGGTGCAGAAGATCAAGGCCAGCGGCAAGAAGCTCACCACCGTCTACATCAGCCACAGCGATCCGGATTACTACTTCGGTCTGGACGTGATTCAGGCAGCGTTCCCGGAGGCTAAGATTGTCGCCAGCGAACCGACCGTGAAAGCCATCAAGGCATCGATGCAAGGCAAGCTGGCTTACTGGGGGCCGATCCTCAAGGACAACGCGTCGGCCAAACTGGTCCTGCCTGAAGTGCTCAAGGGCGATCATCTGACCCTGGAAGGCCAGCCACTGGAAATCAAGGGTCTGCAAGGCCCGGCACCGCAACGCAGTTACGTGTGGATTCCGTCGCTCAAGGCCGTTGTCGGTGGCGTCGTGGTGTCCAGCGGCATTCACGTCTGGGTCGCCGATACCCAGACGCCGAAATCCCGTCAGGACTGGCTCGCCACGCTCAAGGGTATCGAAGCCTTGAAGCCGACCACCGTCATTCCGGGCCACTATCTGGGCGAGGTGCCTGAAGGGACCAAGGCCGTCACGTTCACCGCCGACTACCTCAAATCTTTCGAGGAGCACGCTGCCAAAACCAGGGATTCCGCCGCGCTGATCGATGCCATGAAAAAAGCCTGGCCACAACTGGCCGAACCGAGTTCGCTGGAGCTGAGCGCCAAGGTGATCAAGAGCGAGATGAAGTGGCCGAACTGATCTGATCAGTCGCTGGTGCGCTTCACGCTGGCAGGCTGCTGTTATCGCAGCCCGCCAGCGCGGCTACACCGCAAACAGCCAGCGAAATGCGTAGAAGCAGCCCATGCCCAGCACCACACTGGTCAGCACTCGTTTGGTCCAGAGCATCAGGACGATGGTGCACAGTGCGCCCAGCAAGTACGGATTGGTCAGACTCAGCTCCAGCCGGTGTTCAGGCAGAAAGATGATCGGCCCACAAATGGCGGTCAGCATGCCGGGCACGGCGAAGCCGAGAAAATCCCGTGCATTGCGCCCCAGCGTGAACGGCAGGCGCGGCTCCAGAAACACATAGCGATTGAAAAACACCGCCAGTCCCATTCCGATGATCACGGCAAAGATCATGGTGCCTCCTGCCCCAGCGCGCGTTTGACGACGAAGCCTGCGGTCATGCCCGCAATTCCAGCCAGCACCAGCGCCGCACTCCAGTGCCAGTAGCTGAACAACACCGAGCAGAACAGCGAAACGGCCACGCATACCAACACCGGCAGATTACGCACCAGCGGCGTGACCAGGGCGATGAAGGTGGCGATGATCGAGAACTCCAGCCCCAGATGCTCAAGCCCCGGAAAGCTGTTGCCCAGCACGATGCCCAGAAAGGTGAACAGGTTCCAGATCAGGTAGAACGTCAGCCCCACGCCGAGGGCAAACCAGCGATTGAACGACGCACCACCGTGCTGGCTGTTGAGGGCGAAGAATTCGTCGGTCAGCAGAAAGCCCAGGCTCATTCGCCAGCGCAACGGCAGCCGTGAGAGCGTCGGGCGCATGTGCAGACCATAGAGCAGATGCTGGGAGGTCAACAGCAGCGTCGTCAGCAGAATCGAGCCGATCCCGGCCCCGCTTTTCAGCATGCCGATGGCGACGAGTTGTGCGGCGCCGGCAAAGACGATGACAGACAGCCCCTGGCTTTCCAGCGGCGTGAGATTGGCTTCCAGCGCCAGAGACCCGGCCAGCAGGCCCCATGGCGCACAGGCCAACGACAGCGGCATGACCGCAATCGCGCCCTGGCTGAACGCCTGATAAGCAGATGAAGAACGAAACATGAACAACCGCATCACCGATTATGGGGCAGCAACTTTCGCAGAATCCCGGGCGCACGTCTTGAACATTCTTGCGGGTTGCGATGGTTGGGTGATGCGTGCAGATCGGCATTCCCATGCGGAGCACTCAGCGTTATATACAAGTCATCTGGCTATCCGGAGAGAAAGCGGCAGTGATGCCCTTTTTTAGCGCGATCGCATGAACACCGCAGAACGCGACGTGGGTGAAGGCTGAGTCCTGGCGCTGATTCGGGGGGCAATCGG
>NZ_LKEH01000017.1:441066-465912 GCF_001642795.1 Pseudomonas viridiflava
GGAGCGATGTGCACGATCAGTGTTGAGGCAGACTTGTGTATAACGATGCTCTGCGTCCCATCGGGTCGGTTCACTTAACTGTTTCAGGAGCCCGCGCCACGATAAAAGGCCTGATGCACCTATGGTCAGACGCCTCGCACAATGGCTATGCTGCGCCCCATGAATGCATCGCTTCCTACCCGAAACCCTTGCCCACCCGGCGTCTGCGATTGCGAACGGGATCGGCTCGATGCGCCTGACGCCGACCGGCGGATTCTGCTGCTTACCCGCGATCAGGAGAAGCGCCTGCTTGAGCGTCTCGAGGCCATCACCAGCCTGGACGATCTGGAACACGTGCTGCGCAAGATCGAAGCACAACTGGGCGTCCGTGTAGAGGTCATGCCGGGCTTCAACGAGGTGCGCACGATGCGCGGCATCAATATAGTCGTAGAGCAGAAAATCGGTGTCTGCCGCAAGACTCGCCAATCCATCCCCGCCGCCATCAGACGGGCGCTGGAAGCCAACCCGCACATCGCCTGGCAATTGCTCAACGCCAACGACCTGCTGCGCGACGCCTGACTACCGGACTGTCGGACGATGCGGCTATCATGCCGCGCCATCATCCTGCAGCCTGCCAAGGAGTCTTTGTGTCCCTCACCATCCGCCCCGCCACTGCCGCCGACGCCAGCCAGATTCTGGCGTTCATCACCGAACTTGCGATCTACGAACGTGCCGGGCATGAGGTCAAGGCCAGCGAAGAGGACATTCAGCGCTCCCTGTTCGCAGACAATGCACCCGCCAAGGCGTTGATGTGCCTGTACGACGACAAGCCCATCGGGTACGCCGTGTATTTTTACAGCTACTCCACCTGGCTGGGTCGCAACGGCGTGTACCTGGAAGACCTGTACATCACGCCAGAACAACGCAGCGTCGGTGCTGGACGCAAATTGTTGCGACACATCGCTCGCGAAGCGGTAGCCAACGACTGTGGCCGTCTGGAATGGAGTGTGCTGGACTGGAACGAACCCGCCATCAAATTCTACGAAGCCATCGGCGCAGCGCCGCAGGATGAGTGGGTGCGCTATCGGATGGAAGGCAGTGTTTTACACGATTTCGCAGCAGGCGAATGATCGTTAGACGCCAGTAAACGAAAACGCCCGGTCTGTGAAGGCCGGGCGTTTTTATAAAGACAGGTGTCAACAAACACCAGGCGGAATGCCATCCTTATTGAAGTCCTTGAGGCGTTCCTTTTCCTCGGGCGTCGAGTGCGCAGGCACGTCGTCGCGAGGTTCCGGTTTCTTTTCATCTTTCTTGTCAGTCATCGTCAGATGCTCCACTCGTGGCTGTCAACGTAAGGCCACATGCGCAGCGTTCGGTTCAGATTGATTCACCCTCACATCACGCGACCGCGCGTTGCTGCACGCTCTGCTCCAGTTGTCTGGCCACGCCTTGCAAGTCCAGCAGCGTCAAACGGGAACTGCGTTCAGGACTGCCGACACTGACCAGTGAGCGCGCCCGGTCGTTGACCGAAATATCCTTGCCCAGATTGGTCTGCCAACCCTGCTCCAGCATTGCCGGATCAAACTGATTGAACGCATCGATCGAGTCGACCCGACTCACTGTAAATCCGAAACAGAGACGTTCACCCCGCACAATCAGCACGCGGGACGCTTCGGTCTGTGCTGGCGCTGTCTCGCCAAGCAGGCTGCTCAGGCAGATCAACGGCACCTGCTCACCGCGCAGATTGAACTGCCCCAGCAGATGCGTAGAGGGTTGGGCCAGGCCGATCAGTTGCCGGGGCACGGCAAGAATTTCGACGATCTGGCTCAACGGGGCCACGAAGCGGGTCGGCGCGTCGAACAACAGACAGGCATGCCGCAGCATCGCCTTGGTGACGTCATGGGAGGCTTGCGCAGGCTGTACGTCGTTCTGATAGACCTTGGTGTAGCTGGTGACCTCAGGCCGTTGCAGCAGCGCCGGATGATCGAGCAACAAGGCTTGCTCACCTTCCTTCAGATTCATCACACCGGCGAACAGCTCGGGATGAGGTAAACCATACGCGGGCGCCGCCAGGAGGCTGTCCGGGTCCTGCCGATGAATCGCGACCATACGGTCGTAACCAAACCCGCATACACGCCCGTCCGGCGCGGTCAGCAGCAGGAGTTGAGGCTTGGAAACCTGCCGCGTGTGATCCAGCCCCAGGACCTCGGAAAGATTGAGCGCCGGCACCTTTGTGCCGCGCACCGAGGTAACGCCAAAGCAGCAATCGCTGCCGAAATCCGATGCGCTGATTTCAGGTCCGTCCACCAGTTCGGTAACCACGCTGGCATCGATGCAGAAGTGCCGACCGTCGCACTCGAAGACCAGATAGTGCAACAAGCGACGCTTGGCCGCCTGTGCTTCCTCCTTGAGCAACTGTGCGTGCTGATCGGCCGCAAACATGACGCCCGGCAGACTGGCCAGTACCTGCAGATCCAGCTTGTAGATCATGCGCGACTCTTCGCTGCCCAACAGCAGCTCCGGCAGCAATCCGGTGCTGTTGCCGCCAGGTCCTATCGAACAGAACTGCGCGTCACGCGCCTTGAGAATGTCGCACACCGTGTCGATCGCCAGCCCCAGGTAGCCGCCGCCGAACTTCAGGATGGCAACGAGCGGCGTAGGTGCCGAATTGTCGGCACCTTCGGCAAGCTGACCACGCAGATCCACCAGTGGCACCGGTTTGCCACGCAGTGTGAACACGCCGAGCAGCGCACCGCGTGTCAGCGGGTGCGACTGCAGATCGGCCGGCCAGTGCACCGCCTCCATCAACGCATCGGCGATGACCGCCAGGTAGGTGCCATTTATCTGCACCACGCCATAGGCATGCATGTCATTCATGCCGGTTGCCCGAGGGATACCCTGTCCAGCGCCTCAGTGCTGCTGCCATTGGCATTGGCCTTGTGCAGCTCGACGATCAACGACTCGACTTCCTGCGCAGAAACACGCTGTTTCTCGGTGGCCGCATTGATCCCGTCAATGGCCTGAGTGGTCTGCATCACACCTTCGACAATGTGCTCGAAGGCTTCGCCCGCGCTGAGGGAAATCTCGTTGCCCGACTCGATCCGGCCGACCGTTTCGAGAATCAGCTTGTTGATCTCCTTGGTCGCCCGCGAAGACTTCTCGGCCAGCTTGCGCACCTCGTCCGCCACGACCGAGAAACCAAGGCCATGCTCACCGGCGCGCGCCGCTTCGATGGCTGCGTTGAACGCCAGCATGTTGGTCTGGCTGGCAATTTCGCTGATGACCTGAACGATATCCTGAATGCCTTCAGCCGATTTGGCGATCATGCCCATCGCTTCGGACGCCTTGTTAAGCGTCTGAGAACCACGGCTGGCCTGATCACGCGTCTGCCTGGCCAGTTCGGTGGCGGTGTCAGTGCTTTGCGCGACGTAGGCAATCGCGCTCATCAGCGCCTTGACCGAATTGTCCATGGCCAGAGTCTTGGCCTCGATGGCCTGTTCGATCTCGACCTGACGGGTGATGTCGGTGGCGAACTTGACGACTTTGAACGGCTTGCCTTCGTGGTCGAAGATCGGGTTGTAAGTTGCCTGAATCCAGATGTGCTGGCCGTATTTGCTCAGGCGCATGAAGCGACCCGAGAAGAATTCGCCCTGCCCCAGGCTGTGCCAGAACTCGCGATAAGGCGTGCTGCGCACGTATTCCTCTTCGCAGAAGATCCGATGATGCTGGCCCATGAGCTCCTGCATCCCGTAACCCATTGCTTTGAGGAAGTTGGGGTTGGCCGTGAGGATGTTGCCGGCCATGTCGAATTCAATGACTGCCTGGGCACGGTCGATTGCCGTGACCTTACCCTTGTCCTCGACACTGCTTTCCTTGGCGTCGGTCACGTCCAGCGCGAACTTGACGATCTTGTAGGCCTTGCCCTGAGCATCGAAGATCGGGTTGTAGGTGGCCTGAATCCAGATCTCCCTGCCGTCCTTGCGCTTGCGCTTGTATTCGTTGGCGTCGTATTCGCCACGGCCCAGCTTGTCCCACAGTTCGCGATAGGCAAGGCTGCTAATGAACTCCTCGGAACAGAACATGCGGTGATGCTCACCGACAATCTCGTTCAGGTCATAACCGAATACGTTGAGGAAGTTGCGGTTGGCGGTCAGCACCTTGCCGGTCAGATCGAACTCGATCACGGCTTGGGAACGCTCGATGGCGGTCACCTTGCCGGCCTGCTCGGCCTGGCGGGCGCGGCTTTCCGTCACGTCGTTGGCGAACTTGACGACCTTGTACGGACGACCGTCCGGATCGAGGATAGGGTTGTAAGTGGCGCTGATCCACAGCTCGCGACCGTTCTTGCCGACGCGTTTGTATTCGCCCGAGTCATACTCGCCACGCTCAAGCTTCGCCCAGAAGGCACGGTAGGCCGGGCTGTTGAGGTATTCGTCATCGCAAAACATGCGGTGGTGCTGACCCTGAACCTCGTCCAGACGGTAGCCCAGAATCGACAGAAAATTTTCGTTGGCGCTGAGCACACGACCGTTCAGGTCAAACTCGATCACCGCCTGCGAACGCTCGATGGCAGACACCTTGCCTTCGTATTCGGCATTGGTCTTGCGTTGATGGGTCACGTCGGTTGCGAACTTCACGACCTTGAACGGATTGCCGTGCTCGTCGAGCACCGGGTTGTAGGTCGCCTGCAGCCAGATTTCCTTGCCGCCCTTGCCCAGCCGTTTGTATTGACCTTCATCGAATGCGCCCTCGCTCAGCTTCTTCCAGAACGTTGCATATTCCAGGCTGGAAGCGTGGTCGGGGGTGCAGAAAATGCGGTGATGACGGCCCTGAATTTCGTCGAGGCGATAGCCAACGCAGTCCAGAAAATTGGTGTTGGCCCGCAGGATGTTGCCTTCAAGATCGAATTCAATCATCGCTTGCGACCGATCAATGGCCGTCATGAGCGAGTGGAGGTCCAACTGCACCCCGGTTATGTCCTTAGGGGTACTTACAGTTGTTGTCGACATGAACAGTGCTCTGAGAATTAAAGCAATTAGGAAAAAAGGTGATGCACATCAGTGTTCGCGGGCGAGGCAAACGCTTCACAGCGCATGCCACGTTGCTGCCTGCCGGGCAAAACAGGTAATCGTATTTCTCGATGACCCCGATAGCGCTGCAGCCCATACGGACTAACGGTTGGCGTCGAGCTCTAGGCTCATGAAGACCTGACAGCTACAACAGATTGCGCCATGAGCCATTAGTTCGCCACTACCGGTAATCCGATGTTTCGGAGTGTCACGCCATCAGGAAAAAAACCAGATCACCAGGACGACTGCCCCGGTCCATGTAAGGGTGAGCAGGAACGAAAGCCCTGCCAGACGCGGATCCATGTGCCTCCCGGATGTGACAGGAAAAGTGCCTGAAAAAAATCAGCCTCTGCATACGGGTGGCGAGGTCCGGTGGATCACCGCTTCGATCATTATTTTTTTGCCGGTCTGGCGACCTGAGACGGCGCTGCTCCACGTACGCTCGAAACAACGCACGCTGACGTGAGTGATCGAGAAAACGATAGATCACAAAAAAAGCGTAACGGCTGTCAGACCGATATCGAAACTGTACAAACTCGCCCGCTTAATTCGTTACCTGTACAAAGCCTTTACAACTGCTGCCACTTATCGGCCGGAAAACAAATAGTAAAAGCATTCTGCGCCTGACGCTTATCGGAGTAAGTGTCCGTTCTGGAAACTGGACGCCAACTTCGAGAATCGTAAATGATACTGGAGAGCCATCATGACTACAGGCAATAAAAACCCGGGAAACTTCGCCAATGATCGCGAGAAAGCATCGGAAGCCGGTAAGAAAGGAGGACAAGCCTCGGGCGGCAACTTTGCCAACGACCGGGAAAAAGCCTCTGAGGCAGGTAAAAAAGGCGGACAAAACAGCCATGGTGGCGGCCGCAAATCCTGATTGATCCGTGTCAACCATGTTCCGGCTTGTTTACGTCAAAAGGGGCTATTCCGAACAGGCCCTGCAGCGTCTGATCAACACTGCATAACGCGTAGACGAGCCCGGAACCCGACACTTTCTGGCAGGTATTTATAATGCCTGCAGCGAAGATTCATACAATCGACCCCGATTGTTGACTTGTACAGTACTGCAACTTCAATGAGGTATCAGAAAATGGCACAAGATAAACAAGGCGGCATGAGTGTAAACGAAGCGGGCAAGAAAGGCGGCGAAGCAACCTCAGCCAGCCACGACAAAGAGTTCTATCAGGACATTGGCAGCAAGGGCGGTCAGAACAGCCCAGGCAACTTCAAGAATGACCCCGAGCGCGCTGCGGAAGCCGGCAGCAAAGGCGGCCAGAACAGCGGCGGCAATTTCAAGAACGACCCTGAGCGCGCCGCGGAAGCCGGCAGCAAGGGAGGCCAGAACAGCGGCGGCAACTTTGCCAATGATCGCGAAAAGGCATCTGAGGCCGGACGCAAAGGTGGACAAAACAGCCATGGGGGCGGACGCAACAGCTAGTCCACAGGCGTTGACGTGACGAAGGTATTCGTCTCTGCTCACAACGATCACCCGACCGGTTACGGCGTCTTCGGACACCACGACCGGCCGGGTGTTCGACTGTCCGTTATTTACCACGAAGGTGCGTCATGACCTTGCATATCATCAACTTCACCGGCCCCATCAATGCGTCTACCTGCGGCCAGACCATTGAGAAGGCGGCACTGGCGGTTCAGAGCAAAGCCACGGGCCTTACGATCAACATTGCGACGCTGGGCGGCGAGTGCAGTTACGGATTCACTCTCTACAACTTTCTGATGGCGCTTCCGATTCCGGTGCACACGCACAATCTCGGCACCGTGGAATCCATGGGCAACATCGTCTTTCTGGCGGGCGAGCGCAGAACGGCGTGCCGACACAGCAAGTTCCTGTTTCACCCGTTTCACTGGTACCTGAATGGTTCTGTCGACCACTCACGCATGTCTGAATACGCCATGAGCCTGGATTACGACCTGCAGCTCTATGCCCGCATTGTGGGTGAGCGCACCAAAAATGCTGAAGAGAAGCTGGAGATCGAAAAGTACCTGACCGCCGCACCGCGCATTCTGGATCCCGCGCAAGCGCTGACGGCCGGGATGATTCACGCGGTGACGACTCCATCCCTGGAAGGCGAATTCGTCATTCACACCGTCCATTCATGAGCCGCCGTCCTGCCGATCAATCGTCGTCATCGTCTTCTTCACGATCAGCGCGATCGGCACAGGGCAGTCGGCCCGACTCCCCTCCGGCAATCCGCTCGGCCTGATCCCGACCCCGTTTCATGGCATCCGGAACCGTCCACTCGGCGCCCGGCAATCTGGTGGTTCGCTTCGCCACGGAGCGTCCCTCCTTATCACAAACGCTGACGACCAATTCGATATCGCCGTCCGGCAATTCATGGGCACACACATTAGCCTTGCAACCATTCTCAAGGTCACGTTCATAACTTTTTTCAATAACCGGATTAACAGGCTGCGCAGATGAAGTGGATGACTTGTTGAACATACTGCCCTCCGAAAACACGATGACATGCAGGACACACCTGATCAGCATATAAAACTTACAGCCAACTGCCATGGCACCCGACAAGAGGCATCCTGCCGCTTCGTTAGTTACGCCGCTCGTCGCCTCTTGAACATTTTCTTAAAACCAAGCCACACTTGCTGCATTCAAACCGGTTGGTAGCCAGAACGAAGTCGGCGCAAACACTATCGCAACAGGCCAAGTGCTAATGTATATGGCCAGGAGTCGCCGAATGTCGCCTATATCGGATAGAGACCAGAACAATTGTTCCGAATACGCAAACACCCCTCCCAGTCATGCCGTTTATGAACGTCGCATGGAAAACGTCGCTAATCTGACAACCAAGAACAGGCAATCAAAAGGCCAGCATTCACCGCAGCGTGACATTCAACCGGATAACACTTATGAGCATCTTGAACGGCGCAACCTTTATTGACTGTCGGCAGGTTCAATAACGTTTTCGTTCGAGCCCGTATTGGTTTTATAGCCAGTCGGTACTTAGAGTGATGGCAACTTAGTTGCACTTTGGTTTATCTGAAACGCGAGGTAGAAGGTCAATGCGAACGGTCAAATCCTGTCTGGTGGCGCTCTGTTTCGCTCTGATGTCAGGGTGCAACTGGGTGATTTTCAATCCCAAGGGTCAGATCGCACTCGAGCAGCGCAACCTGATCATCCTCGCCACCGCCCTGATGCTGATCGTCGTAATTCCGGTCATCGTGATGACGTTTCTGTTCGCCTGGCAGTACCGGTCGACCAACAAGAAAGCCAGGTACTCCCCGCGCTGGGCAAGCTCCCACAAGATCGAAGCCGTGGTGTGGGGCGTTCCCCTGGTCATCATTATCATTCTGGGCTGGGTGACCTGGGTCACGACGCACGAGCTCGACCCTTACCGCCCGATCGAATCCGACAACCCGCCGATCAACGTCCAAGTGGTCGCCATGGATTGGAAGTGGCTATTCATCTACCCGGATCTGGGCATCGCCACGGTCAACGAGCTGGCCATGCCGGTGCACACGCCAGTCAGTTTCACGGTCACCTCTGACGCTGCCATGAATTCGTTTTTCATCCCGGCCCTGGGCGGCCAGATCTATGCCATGGCCGGCATGCAGACCCGCTTGCACCTGATTGCCAACGAGGTCGGCCAGTACCGGGGCATCTCCGCCAACTACAGCGGTCCCGGTTTCTCCGACATGCATTTCAGCACTCTGGCCACGACGCCCGCCGACTTCGAGGCCTGGGTCACAAAGGTCAGGAACACCTCCCGAACACTCGATCCAGCAACTTACAAGACGCTGGCGACGCCGACTCACGGCTATGACATCACCTACTACTCAGCTGTCGATCAGCAGCTCTTCAAGACCATCGTCGACAAGTACGAAGGGATGAACAAATCAAGAAGGACGATACCGGAGCCAGTGGCCTCCGAAGATGCCGATGACCGTAATTCGACGCAGAAGGAGCGCTGACATGTTCGGAAAACTGTCTTGGGACGCCATCCCGCTTCATGAACCCATCATCATGTATACCCTTGCGATAGTGGGTCTCATCGCAGTGGGGATGGTCGGTTCGATTACCTGGAAAGGGGCCTGGGGTTACCTGTGGCGCGAGTGGTTCACTTCGGTGGACCACAAGAAGATCGGCTGCATGTACATCATCGTTGCGCTGGTCATGCTGCTGCGCGGGTTTTCAGACGCCATCATGATGCGCACGCAACAGGCGATGGCCGCTGAGGGAGGTCCGGGGTATCTGCCGCCCGAGCATTACGACCAGATTTTTACCGCACACGGCGTGATCATGATTTTCTTCATGGCGATGCCGTTCATGGTTGGCCTGCTGAATATCGTGGTGCCGCTGCAGATCGGCGCCCGCGACGTGGCTTACCCGTTCCTCAACGCGCTGAGTTTCTGGCTGTTCGTGGTCGGTGCCGCGCTGGTGAATATTTCGCTGGGCGTCGGCGAATTCGCGAGGACCGGATGGGTGGCCTATCCCCCGCTCTCTGAACTGGGATACAGCCCGGGCGTCGGCGTGGACTACTACATCTGGTCGTTACAGATATCAGGGATAGGCACGTTGCTGACGGGGCTCAATTTCTTCGTGACCATCCTGAAGATGCGCACCACCGGCATGACGCTGTTCAAGATGCCGGTGTTCACCTGGACGGCGCTGTGCACCTCGGTACTGATCCTCGCGGCGTTCCCGATCCTGACCGCCACGCTGTTCATGCTCACCCTGGACCGCTACCTGGGCATGCACTTCTTCACCAGCGAAGCCGGTGGCAACCCGATGATGTACGTGAACCTGATCTGGGCGTGGGGGCATCCGGAGGTGTACATCCTGATCCTGCCCGCGTTCGGCATCTTCTCGGAGATCGCGGCAACCTTCAGCAGCAAACGCCTGTTCGGCTACAAGTCGCTGGTGTGGGCCACCATCGTGATCACCGTGCTGTCGTTCATCGTCTGGCTGCACCACTTTTTCACCATGGGCGCCGGTGCCAACGTCAACGCGTTCTTCGGCATCATGACCATGATCATTGCCGTACCGACGGGCGTGAAGATCTTTACCTGGCTGTTCACCATGTACCACGGCCGGGTGCGTTTCGAGACGCCGATGCTGTGGACCATCGGCTTCATCGTGACCTTCAGCATCGGCGGCATGACCGGCGTATTACTGGCCGTGCCCGGTGCCGACTTCCTGCTGCACAACAGCCTGTTTTTGGTCGCCCACTTCCATAACGTGATCATCGGCGGCGCGGTATTTGGCTATATGGCCGGGCTCACGTACTGGTTCCCCAAGGCGTTCGGGTTCAGGCTCAACGACCGGCTGGGAAGACTCTCGTTCTGGTGCTGGATTGTCGGTTTCTACTTCGCGTTCATGCCCTCCTACGTGCTGGGTTTCATGGGCATGACGCGACGTCTCAATCACTTCGACAACCCCGAATGGCGTCCGTGGCTGATGCTGGAGCTGATCGGCGTGGCGATCATTCTGGTGGGCGTGGCCGGACAGGCCCTGCAACTGTTCGTCAGCATCCGCAATCGCCACAAGACCCGCGACACCACAGGCGATCCCTGGGATGCCCGGACACTGGAGTGGGCGACCGCCTCCCCGCCTCCCGTCTACAACTTTGCCGAGCAGCCAAAAGTGGATGATCTGGATGCCTACTGGGGCATGAAAGAACGTGGTGTCAGCACCCTCAGTCATACCGACTACCGCGCCATCCATATGCCTCGCAATACGGCTGCCGGTCTGATCATCAGTCTGTTTGCACTGATCGCAAGCTTCGCGCTGGTCTGGCACATCTGGTGGCTGGCTGCCTTCGGTTTGGTTGCGTCTGTGGTGACGATGGTCATTCGCAGTAACGACGACAACATCGACTACTTCATACCGGCGCAGGAAGTGGCTGAAATCGAACAGGCGCGACTCAAAGAATTGGCGGAGGCATGAGCATGTCTAACATTGTGATCGACAAGGACATTGCCCATAACCATGAGCAAGGTCACGAAGACTCGGGCTCGATGTCGGTCTTCGGGTTCTGGATTTACCTGATGACCGACTGCATCCTGTTCGCGACGCTGTTCGCAGGCTATGCGGTACTGCGCGACAGCGTTGCAGGCGGGCCGTCCACGGTGGACATTTTCGAACTGCCCTACGTGCTCACCGAAACCATGCTGCTGCTGTTCAGCAGTATTACTTACGGCTACGCCATGCTGGCCATGAACCGCGATGACCGTACCGGCGTGCTGCGCTGGCTGGGGGTGACGTTCCTGCTGGGCGCCGCCTTCATTGCCATGGAGATCAATGAATTCCATCACCTGATCGAGCAGGGCTACGGCCCGGATCGCAGCGGATTTCTCACTGCATTCTTCACGCTGGTCGGCACGCATGGCGCTCACGTATTGACGGGGCTGGTGTGGATGGCGGTACTGATGTGGCAGGTGCACAGCCGTGGACTGACGACCGTGCACGCAACCCGGCTCAGTTGCCTGAGCCTGTTCTGGCACTTTCTCGATGTGGTCTGGATCTGCGTGTTCACTGTCGTCTACATTCTGGGGGTTCTCTGATATGTACACTCAAAGCCCTGTGCGCAGCAGCGCCGGAACCAGCCACGGCAGCAGCCGTTCTTACATGGTCGGTTTTATCCTGTCGGTTGTCCTGACCCTGATTCCCTTTCTTCTGGCCATGTACCCCGCACTGCCGCGAATGACGACGTTGTGGCTGGTGGTGTTGACCGGGCTGATTCAGATCGTCGTGCACCTGAAATTCTTTCTGCACCTCGATACCGCAGCCGAGCAACGCTGGAACATGCGCGCGCTGATATTTTCCCTTGTGATCATTGTCCTGCTGGTGGGGCTGACGTTGTGGATCATGTTCAGTATTCATCACAACATGCTTGCACACTGACTTTGCCACTGTTCGGAACTTGCTTGAGAAGAACGTGTTACTGCTTGATCCATGACACTTCATGGATCAAGCAAGCTCATACCTGCACCCCAGCGAGAATATTTTCGCAGCTCCGCTCATCTGTTTTATTCCTGAAACACCCCCCGACGATCTAGATCAACTAATCTTTATCTCAGGGCGTTATGCACCCCTTGTTTTTATAGAGAAGGAGAACGTAATGAACGAAGAAACCCTCAAACAGATCGCTTACCGTCTGTGGGAAGAACAGGGAAAGCCCGAAGGCATGGATTTTGAACACTGGCTGGAGGCCAGACGGGAACTGGATGGCCAGAACAGCGACGGCCTGACAGGCTCCATCACCAGCAGCGTTGCGCCTCCCGCCCCGAAAAACAAGGTAAACCCGGTGAAAAGGAAGGTTGGAAAGACGAAATCCGGTACATCATCAAGCACCGCCTGACTTTAATCAGTCCCTCGCAGCTGCCGTTTCTGATGCGGCAGCTACTGCCTGATTTCGCCTCCAAATAACGATATTTTCTTCTTGTAATAATTTACAAAAACACTCATTTGAATATATTACCCACTCAATAAGATATCGACTTTATTGCTGAATCAATGCACTTTATTCCTCTCTGAAAATATCCTTTACAGGTGCCAAAAATGCTTAAAAAAAACAGACACTTTTTTATCGAGTGGCTGTTTTTCGCTATTCCACTCCAGACTGAAACAGATGTTTTACTGCCATAGCGCAAACACGTCCCACTGTTCGACCTTGTAGTTTCAAGACTTTTACGGAATATGGATATGCCAGCATCAGGAGCAAAAGAGCCATGCGCCTGCGGGATGAATTACATGAACAGGTTTGAACGGGAGCAGGCACTGCTGCGCCAACGCAAGGTGCTGGCAGAGTTTGGAGAACTGGCGCTGATCAGCCCGGATCTGGATATCGTGATCAACTCGGCCTGTGCCAGGGCTGGCGAAGCACTGGGAACCCATCTGGCAAAGTTCGTACAGATCACGCAGGACAGACGACAGATGTGGGTCCGCAATGGCGTCGGCTGGACACCGGGGATCGTTGGTCAGCTCAGACTGCCTTTGAAAAAGGGCAGTCCTGAGTGGCACTCGCTGCACATCAACCAGCCCGTCATCTCGACCGACGCGGTCCAGGACACCCGCTTCAAGCTGCATCCTTTTCAAACCGATCATCAGGTAAAGGCCTTCGTGAACGTCATCGTTTACGCACCTCATGACCAGTCACCCATCGGTATCTTTCAGGTCGACAGCCGTGTCTCGCGTGCCTTCAGCGACCGCGACGTGGATTTCCTGCGCAGTTACGCCAACCTGATCGCAGGCTGTTTCGAACGTTTCCGGATTACCGACGCGCTCAAGGCAACCGAGGCGCGGCTGCGTGAAAGCGAACGGCAATACCGTATTGCCGTGCAACTGAATCCGCAGATTCCCTGGACGGCAGACGCTCAAGGCACCATCACCTCTCTGGATCATCGCTGGTCGGATTTCTCCGGTGTGCTGCGCGAGAAGACGCTGGGCCAGGGCTGGAGACAATCCACGCACCCGGATGACATGTCCATGATCATCCAGCAGTGGCGCCAATCGGTCGCGACGTTACAACCGTTCGATATTCAGGTGCGTCTGCGAAAGGCGATGGGTGAGTATCACTGGTACCGCGTCCGGGCCTTTCCCGATCTGGATGACGAAGGCTTATGCAGGCAGTGGTACGGCACCGTCGAAGACATCAACGAGCGCGTTCAACTGGAGTCTGTGCTGCGCCAGTGGAATGATCACCTTGAAGAGCGCATTGCCGAACGAACCCGACAGTTGCAGGAGGAACAGCGTGAGCGCGAAGCCGCCGAAGCCAAGCTGCGGCAAAGTCAGAAGATGGAAGCCGTGGGCCAGTTGACCGGGGGCATTGCCCATGACTTCAACAATCTGCTGGGCAGCATCTCCGCCAGCCTGGAACTGATGCGACTGCGCCTGGACAGCCAACGTTATTCCGAAGTAGACAAGTATCAGGCGCTGGCGATGACGGCGGTGAAACGAGCGGCGGCCCTGACCGCGCGACTGCTGGCGTTCTCACGCCTGCAACCGCTGGAGCCGCAAGTGCTTGACCCCAGTGCCGTGGTTGCCAGCATGGAGGACATGATCCGTCGCACCATGGGTCCGACGATTCAGGTGACATGCCAGTTGAGCAGCGTGGGCAATATCAATTGCGACCTCAATCAGCTGGAAAACGCGCTGCTCAATCTGTCGATCAACGCGCGGGACGCCATGCCCAAAGGCGGCACGCTGACCCTTTGCACCCAGCGCCTGGAGCCCGACGAGGCGATGGCTGTGGCAGAGGATCTGCAGCCACTGCCTTACGTATTAATCTCGGTCATTGATGACGGCTGCGGGATGGACGAAGAAGTCTTGCGACGGGCGTTCGACCCTTTCTTCACGACAAAAAAACTGGGTCAGGGCACCGGTCTCGGGTTATCGATGATCTACGGATTCACCCGCCAGTCCGGTGGACAGGTACGTATCCAGAGCGAATCGGGAGTCGGCACAACCGTGACCATGTACTTCCCCGTCGATCAGAGAACCGTCGAACAGACGGCCGACACCACGTATGCCGCCATGCCGGAAAAAAACGGAAACGGCGAAGTGATTCTGATTGTGGACGATGAAACCGGTGTTCGTGAAATCGCCGCCGACCTGCTGTCCGACCAGGGTTACGACGTGTTCGAGGCAGCCGACTGCATATCGGCTCTCGAACAGGCCAGGACGCTCGACAGGCTGGACCTGCTGATCACCGACATCGGCCTGCCAGGCCCCATGAACGGCATCATGCTGGCGCAGGAACTGACGGCGTCGCGTCCTGCCCTCAAGGTGCTGTTCATCACCGGCTACACCAAGGCAGAAGGCATCACCGAAGGACAGTCGCTGGGGAAAATGCTGTTCAAACCTTTCAGCCTGATCGAATTTTCCGACAGCGTAAAAAGCATTCTGAGCAAGAACGAGGACTCCAGAACCGACCTCGCCTAGTGCCGTGCGCTGGTCATTCGAAGACCCGTTTTCTCCATTCGTCAGCCACACCGTTTGTTCGACGGCCACTGGTCAGACGCTGGAAATCCTGGTGAGCCATGGCCGGTCACTCAAAGGAATGCACAGGTTTATTCCAGACCTGACGACCGGAGAAAGCGCATGACAACACTTTCCAACCTGCTCGACAACAAGGGTACACCGCTCGATAAACAGCACTTCACCTGGAAGGAAATGGCAGGCAAGCCCATCTCCAAACTGGATGACGATGCCTTCACCCGGGTACGGGTGATCCTCATGAACGGCGTGGAGTCAGACGCCCTGCGTCTCAAGCATTTCGGCTCCCGTTTTAACAAGGCGTTGCGCGATCCTCTCGCACAGGTACGCCGCGCAGAGCAGCACCAGATGACCATGGTCAACTGGCTGCTGTCGGCGGACCACTCGCCACTGGAAACCACGGTGGCCTACGAGCAGACGGCCATCGAAATCACCGCCGCCGTGGCGCAGACCGAGCCGGACCCTTATCAGGCGCAGACCTACCGCTTCGGACTGCTCGAGGATTTCGATCACCTGTACCGTTACTCGGCAATGCTTGATCGCCTTGAAGGCAAGGATGCGAACAACATTCTTCAGGGCTACACCGACCTCGTGCCAGGGCGTCCGACCAGCGAGCATCATCGTGCGCCGCAGGATGACCTGCGTGAGAACTACCATAAGGGTCAGGCCAAGCTCATTACCAAGATCCACGCCGCGCTGATCACTGCAGCCGAATACCAGACCCATGACTATTACATGAACATCGGCCCGACCTTTGCCGACCCGGTGGCACGTGCGTTGTACGCTGAAATCGCCTCGGTGGAAGAACAGCATGTCACCCAGTACGGCTCGCTTCAGGACCCGGACGAAACCTTCATCGAGAAATGGCTGATCCATGAAGCGATGGAAGTCTACGCCTACGCCAGTTGTGCCGAACAGGAAGACAATCCGCGCATCAAGGCGATGTGGGAACGCTTCGTCGACTACGAACTGGGGCATCTGAATCTGGCCTGCGAGCTGTTCAAGAACCTTGAGCGCCGCGATCCGGCCGAAATCCTCGGCGGACAGCTACCCGAGATGATTGCGTTCAAAAGTCAGCGGGATTTCGTGCGCACCACACTCGCCGCAGAAGTCGACCTGCGGGCGCATGGGGTCCGTTACGTCAACAAGCAAGATGAAAATCAGGCATCGCTGGATTACCGCGCCCGCCTGAACGCACAAGGTGTTCCGGCGAGTGTGGCGTCCGCCGGCTACAACTGGCAGCCCGGCACCGAACTGAACCACTCACTATAAGCACGCAGGGGAACCCGTCATGACGAGTCCTGAATTGAAACTTGGCCTCAACCGCACGCCTGTCCAGCTGTCTCCCGATGATACCCAGCGACAGATCGAAGCCACACAACGCTTCCCGGCCGATGTGCCCGGCAGCATCGAACAACTGACCGAAGAGCGCCAGCAAGCCATTCTCAACGCGGACACAGTCGGGTCCGTCCCGATTCCAGGCTCGCTGAAGGGTATGGTCAAAAGCGCCCTGGATAAATTGCGCGGCAAGAACCCGGAAGTGCTCATCGATAAACTGGGCGAGCGGCTGGCGTTCGAGCGCACCGGGGTTCGCATGTACGAAGCCATGATTGCCAAGGCCTTGTCGGCAAAGGGTGCGGACAGCGTGCTGGTCGATACCTTGCGACAGATCCAGCGCGAAGAGCATCAGCATATGGCGGTGCTGCGCAAGGCCATCGAAACCCTGGGTGGCGACCCTACTGCCATGACGCCCTGCGCAGACGTGGCCGCCGTCAAGTCGCAAGGCGTGATGCAAGTGCTGACCGACCCACGCACCACGACCTCGCAGTGCCTGAGCGCAATCCTGACCCTGGAACTGGAAGACAACGACGCCTGGGCCATGTTGATTGAACTCACTCGCAAGGCCGGGCATCCGATGATTGCCGGCGACTTCGAACAGGCATTGCGTGAGGAAGAAGAGCACCTGAGTGCCATCCGCACGGTCCTGAAAGAAAACCTGCTGGCACAGGTCGACTGAACATGACCGGTGAAGGGCAATCCGTGACTGCCCTTCATCGGCATAACAAGAGAAACAGCCTCATGAACATCCCTGCCCGTTTCGAATTCCATTACGTCCAGAATGGCGTAAAACAAAGCGTGACCATTCTCACAGACACGCTTTTCAAAAAGCCTGCGCCTGTCCTGTCTTTGCGGGCACAGCCGTCACCCGCGCTGAAGAAATCCGGCAAACATTAGTTTGCAGGCCGCTCACCGCTGGACTCGATCTGCTCGGATGAGTCAAGCAGTGCGGCGTCCGCTGGCGGCTGGTCGGCCTCCAGCGTCTTTTGCGCCTTGTCCCAGAACTCGAGGCGTTCACGTTCGCCCTCCGGACTGCCCGCCTGTTGCCACAGTTCATAGGCTTTCTGACGGACTTTTTCTTCGTCGATCATCTTGATTTCCTCTCTGCCTGACATACGGTCGAGCCTTGAAGCAGGCCCTTTCAGGATGACCGAACGCTGATCTGGAAGTTGTGCGTTCATGGCATCAGACCGACCACTGGATACACCGATAATCTCCCTCGGCCGACAGTCCATGACGCTCGTCAGAAGCGCGCATTCCATCCCATTGCCGCTCATACCTTTCGTCTTTCAATTAAACGAACTTGTACTTTTTTTGACAGCCCTATACAAAGGTGGACCGCAATATCACAGGGCCACTAGACACACCCATGACCAACTGAATCGATCCGAAATACATTCATCAATGCGGCAACCATGAGCAAGGACCAAGCCCGCTGGCAGACAAAAACAATGGTGCAGATCAAGGAGGATGATCGAGCAGTGCTACCCGGAGTTATCATGAACGAAAGATGTGAAATCGTGCCCTCCACCCTTCTGCAAAGACTGGCGAAGATAGACAGACTGCCCTGCCCCGATCAGTCGGCAGCCGTGCAGGAACTTCGTGAACTGATCATCAGCCCCACACCCTTGCCACTCGACGACGACCTTCGTTACATCCTCGGCAGAGCCAACTTCAGCTGCATGTCCATTGCGCAGGGCCTGAGGCTGCTGGGTTATCAGATCCCGGAAAAATCCGAGGACGAACAGGCGGCGGCCATCCACTGGATGCTGTCCCACTACCTGCGCGATCCGGTGAACTGGCGACGCAACGCGTCGGATGAATTCCAGTGCGGTGCCGACCTTGAAGCACCGATACGACCCGGCTCACATCAGCCGGGTGTCTGATAAAGCGTGAAACCGCCCATCAGAAACGACAGGCATTGACCAGCGGTACGCGACCGCGCCAAGGCTGGGCGCGTTCCAGTTGCGCGGCGAGTGCCAGCAGCGTGCTTTCCTCGCCGAACCGTCCGGCAAAGTGTGCGCCCATGGGCAAGCCCGCAGCGCTCCAGAACAGCGGCACCGACATCGCGGGTTGACCGCTGGCATTGAACAGCGCGGCAAAGGGCGAGTAGCGGTGAGAGCGCTCGATCATGTCGTCCAGGCTCAGGCTGAGATCCGGGACGACCAGCTCACCGATGCGTGCCGGCTCACGCGTCAGGACCGGCGACAGAATCACATCGTAGTCCTGCATGAACGTTGCCAGTTGACGACCCAGTGCATGAACCCACTCAACAGCAGCAGCGTAACGAGCGCCGCTGACATTGCCCTTGTCGCGCAGAATGATGCGCGTGCGTGCTTCCAGTTCGGCGTCCTGCACATCGAAACCGCGCATGCGCCCCAGCAGGTCGACGTGATTGCGGGTGTTGGCACCGATGATGGTAAACACGTGATCCAGAAATTCCGGCAACACCACGGGCAGGCTGACCGGCTCGATTCGATGTCCGAGGGACTCGCACAATTGCGCCGCTTCGCGCACCGCAGCCAGGCTCTCGGCCGAGGTGGGCCAGGTGCCCGACTCCTCGATCAAGGCAATACGCAGGGGCTTGGGATCACGCTGCAGTGCGCTGACATAAGACGTGGCCTGAACAGGCGCCGCGTAGGGCGCACCAAGGTCCATGCCAGCCGTGGCGTCCAGCAGGGCGGCACTGTCACGCACCGACAAGGTGAGCGCATGTGCAGTGCTCATACCGGCCCAGCCTTCGCCCACCATCGGACCGGACGGCATCAGCCCGCGACTCGGCTTGAAGCCGAACACACCGCAGCACGATGCAGGCACCCTTAATGAACCACCGCCGTCATTGCCGTGAGCAAAAGGCACGACCCGCGCCGCCACGAGTGCCGCTGCACCGCCACTCGAACCGCCAGCACTGTGCTCAAGGCTCCACGGATTGCGAGTCGCGCCAAAGCGTGTGGACTCTGTGGAATAGGACGTTCCGAATTCCGGTGCGGTCGTCGTTCCGACAAGCACGCACCCGGCACGCCTGAGGCGATCGACCCCTTCGGCGTCAAACGTGGCGCGAAACTCGCCCATGGACAATGAACCGTTGCTCATGACAGCGCCGTTGACGGGCGAAAACAGATCCTTGATAAGCGTCGGCACGCCCGCAAAAACGCCCTGGCCTTTTGCAGCGCCCAGCGCAGCATTGCGGGCTGAATCATAGAGTCGCTCGGCGACGGCATTGAGCTGCGGCTCGACCTGCTCGATACGCTGGATAACGCCCTCCAGCAGATCAATTGGCTGGACCTCGCCACGCCTGACCCACTCGGCCAGCCCTGTACCGTCCTCGTCGTTCAACAACCTCTGAATGTCTTTCATGCGAAGCCCCTGATGGTTTGAAATCGAGCTGAAATGGAACGTGGCCGCTGACGCAACCGCATTAAAAACTGTGGCCGACCCGTAACGCCACGGTGTAGCCCTCGGAGCGGTTGCGCGCGCCGAATTCCTTGTAGAGATGAAACCACGCCGCTGGCATGCCGGGTTTGAAATAGCTGATTGCAGGGCCTGCTGCGATCACGCGTGAGCGATTGCCCGCTTCCAGCCCTGGCGCATCGTCATCGGAGAACTGGCGGTAATAGAACCCGCCCAGCCCGAGTGTGAACGGACCGGCATGCTGGCCCACCGCAAACTCATGGCGGTATTCGACACCGCTCCTGTAGTCGGTCGCAGGGTTGCGGGTGTTGAAGTCCGTCTGAAAGCTGCTGGACACTTCGAAACCGCCGTCGGTTATGTAGGTCGCGTTGACGGCGGGAGAAAAGGTCCAGTGGTTCAACCCCGGCGAGATAAGGCGATTTCTGTCGTAGTCGCCGGTCGGTGCCTGAATCTGCAAGCGCGCGTTCACGAACAGGTTGGAGGATAGATCCCACTGCAGAATGAGCGGCGACACTGAGATATCGGCCATTCGGAACGGATCCGCCTTGAGATCAAGTGGACCGCCAGGCATCTGCACGCGAAACGAGGCATCCATCTGAAAGAACGGCACCGCCACGCTATAGCCGAAGCGCGCACCCAGCATTCGGTAATCGGTCATGCGAAAGTACGCAACGCCGATGGACAGAACGTCCAGGGAGAAGTTGTTATCCAGCGAACGGCCGTGGCGATCTTTCTGTACGTTGGCCGAATAGAACGCCACACGCATGCCCAGCATGCCCAGCGTGCCCACCGGCGTCGCCGGAGGCAGTATGCCCGCGCCAAAATCGTAGACGCCGAAGGAGGTGGTAGGAGCGCCATTTTCTGTCGCCTGAACTGTGGCGCTCAGGCTCATCAGGCTGAGTGTCAGGAAGGTGAAGCGTCTGATCGTGGAATTATTGTTATGAGTCATTGCATGCCCCTGACCACGAAGGTGGTGGAGCCATGCTATTCAGCGAGGCGTCTTGCCGTTATCCGTTTTCAGCAAAGATGCGTGCGCTGTAATGTCTGCGACGGTGTTTCCCCAAAGAGCGTCCGGTAGTCACTGGAAAAACGGCTCAGGTGCCAGAATCCCCAGCGCGCTGCGACGGTCTGTACCCGTTCGATCCGGCTGCTTTCGCGCAACTCGCGCCTGACTGCGTTAAGACGCAACGTGCGCAGATAGGCAACAGGATTGATGCCCAGCGTTTCCTGAAAGCAGTACTGAAGTTTGCGGCGGCTGGTGCCAATGTGGTTGCACACATCCAGAATCGACAATGGCTCGTCCAGATGCGCCAGAACATGATCACGCGCCCGGTCGACCATTCGCTTTCGCGCCGTTGTATTGAGAGGCGGCGCCTGATCCGGCGCCACCAGTTCCAGCACCTGCAACATGACAGCATCCCTCAGGCCACGACGGATCGAATCGTGCTCGAGCTTCTCCAGACACGCCTGCTCACCGTTCAACAGGTTATCGAACAGCGCAGCGAACCTTGTCCGGACCGTTGGATCGGTCAAGCGGTAACACTTGGGAAGATCGGTAATTTCAAAACGACTGCCCTGACGCTCCAACGCGTGCGCCAAGGCGCCCTCTTCGATCGCCACACCCAGTGCGTCCAGTTGCAGCGGCGTGCTCAACTCTGGAAGATTCTCGCCATGCGCGACGATCAGACTGGGCTCCTGAAGCGTGTGCCCGGCGCAAAACGCCGGACCGTTGGCGCTCAAGGGCAATGCAAAAACAATCGCGCCCTTCCACGCCATGCCACTCTTGGCCAGCGCCTGATTAGAGCGGTCGCGGACCAGTTGCAGCCAGTCCGAGCGAAACTCCGTCAGCTCGCCTTCAAAGCCACCGGGCGTCACTTGATCGTAACGAACCTGCCATCCACCGAGGTTGCGACCGTGCTCGTCGATGTCGCAGGTCTGGAAATGCTGCAGGTGAGGCGCGGTCTGTATCGCCACATTATTGTTATTCATCGGCCCTGCCCTTAATGCGTTTCAAGGTCACTAGGTTGAAAGGAGGCAAATTTTGTTCCGGTGCGGTAGCGGCTGGGTGATTTGTGCCGAAAACGGCTAGTGCACGCGGGGTAAATCAGCGGGACGTTGTGCTGGAACGCTCACTCTCTTTGCCCGTTTCACCCTCACCCCTGTCCCGAAAAAACATCCGCCGATAATCCGAAGGTGACGTGCCCAACTGCGCGCTGAACTGTTGCCGCAAAGACAGCGGTGTACCGAACCCGGCTTCACCTGCGATGCATTCGATCGGCAGATCAGTCGTTTCCAATAACTGCTGTGCCCTGGAAACGCGCTCTGCATTCAGCCAGTGGGAGACCGTACTTCCGGTCGCCTCCTTGAAGCGGCGTGTGAACGTACGTCGGCTCATCCGCGCCTTTTCAGCCAGAACGTCCAGCGACAGGTCATTGCCCAGATTGAGCCGCGCCCACGCGAGCACTTCTGACAGATGAGTTTCGGACGCCAGTTGCGGGACAGGGTTTTCTACGTACTGCGCCTGCCCGCCCTGCCTGTGTGGAGGTGTCACCAGCAGCCTGGCGGTGCGATTCGCCGCATCGGCACCGTGACGTTCACGTATCAGGTGCAGGCAGCAGTCGATGGCAGCCATGGTTCCGGCGGACGTCATGATGTTGTCTGCACTGACGTACAGCACATCGGGCCGAAAACGCGCTGCGGGGAAACGCTGTGCAAAGACGTCGCGGGCGATCCAATGTGTTGTCGCTTCCTTGCCGTCGAGCAAGCCGGCGTCGCCAAGCACGAACGAGCCCAGGCACAACCCCACGATCAGCTTGCCCTGTACATTGGCATCCTGAAGCGCCTTGATGAGCGATTCAGAGGCAGGCCCGAGGTCATCTCCCCAGGCCGGAATGATGATGACATCGGAGCTGTCCATCAACTCAAGCCCTTGCCAGACAGCGATGCCCAGGCCCTGGTCACTGCGGACCATGCCCGGCACCTGCGCACAGTAGTTGATCTCATACCGGGGCTCATCGGGGGCGGCTTCGACAGCACCCAGCACGATCCCCGGCACGGACAGGTGAAACAGGCTTACGCCTTCAAAAGCCAGAACGGCAACGCGTATGGGTGACATGGAGCAATCTCTGGCTGAATTCGAGTTGGCCCGATTCTAACTCATTATGTCATTCAGGCCACTATTGAGCTCGCAGGCATTCGGCAAGAATGGAGCCCTTGAACACATCAACAGGCTACAACTCATGAATGTCAAAACACTACCAATGGCCTTTTGCATCGCTGGCGGCGCAGTCGCCACGGCGGCTTTCGCTGATACCAGCCCTGCCCCGGCTGCCAAGGCGTCCCATAAAGTCGAAATGCATCAGATCCGTAACGCAACCGTGAAAATCACCTACGCGGGCACGACCTTTCTGATCGATCCGATGCTGGCTGAAAAGGGAGCGTACCCAGGGTTTGAAAATACCTACCGCAGCAACCTTCGCAATCCTCTGGTCGAACTGCCCGAATCCACTGATGAGGTCTTGGCCGGCGTCGATGCGGTCATCGTGACCCATACGCATCTGGACCACTGGGATGACGCAGCGCAAAAGGCACTGCCTAAGGACATCCCGCTGTTTGCCCAGCACGAAGACGATGCGAAATTGATTCGTAGTCAAGGCTTCAAAAACGTGCGCGTACTGAACGACGAGGCTGAGTTCGGCGGCGTGAAGATCACCAAGACCGGTGGTCAGCACGGCACGGATGAAATGTATGCCGTGCCAGCCCTTGCAAAGCCTCTGGGCGAAGCCATGGGTGTGGTTTTTCAAGCGCCTGGCTACAAGACGCTTTACCTCGCCGGTGACACTATCTGGCGTAAAGAGGTCGATCAGGCAATCGAGAAGTTCCACCCGGAAGTCATCGTTCTCAATGCTGGCAAAGCAAAGATGACCGGGTATGAGGGCGCGATCATCATGGGCGAAGAAGACGTGCTGCGTGCCTCTCAGGTGGCCAGCAACGCGAAAATCGTCGCAGTCCATATGGATGCCGTCAATCACATGTCTCTGACCCGTGAGGCGTTACGTTCCTACGTCAAGCAGCACGGTATCGAAAACCGCGTGGACATACCGCAAGACGGTGCATCACTCGAGTTCTGATTCAACTCGTGTCGCCGGTGGGACGCAGGTTCGGATTTGGCGGCACACTCATCACGTTCATCATCCGATTGGAGTCCGCTCATGAAACCAGGCCTTATTGTTGTAGATCTTCAGAACGAGTACCTGCCCACCGGCAAGCTGCCGTTGACCGGCATTGAAGCGGCGGTTGCCAATGCCGTACGAGTGATCGCGCATGCCAGAAGCGCCGGCGTTCCGGTGTTTCACATTCGCCATGAGTCCGAGGGTGAAGGTGCCGGGATCTTCGTCAAAGGCTCGAACGGTGCAGAAATTCAGCACTCCGTTGCGCCGCAAGGCGAAGAAACGGTGACGGTCAAGAAACACATCAACGCTTTTCGGGAAACCGATCTCAAGCATCAACTGGAGGCGTTCGGTGTTCAGCAAGTCGTGGTGATCGGCGCGATGAGCCATATGTGCATCGACGCCGTGGTGCGTGCTGCAGCAGACATGGGTTATCCCGTGGCCGTACTCCACGACGCCTGCGCGACGCTGGATCTGAGCTACAACGGCGTGAATGTACCTGCGGCTCAGGTGCATGCTGCGATGATGGCAGCGTTCGAATTCGGCTATGCGACGGTCAAATCCGTCGACGATTACCTTTCTGCCTGAAACCCGCAGTGTGAAGCGCCCGGAGATGTCCGGGCGTTTCGCTTTTACAAGACGAATTCAACCACGCGGCGGCCTTTGTCGTTATACGTACGTCCTCATGAAGAAATACGATGATGATCGTTCCTACGCTCTGCGCTCATCGTTATACACAAGTCATCTGGCTATCCAGTGAGACAGCGGCACTGCCGTGCTTTTTTTACGCGATAGTGCGGACACCGCCGATTGCGACGTGGGTGAAGGCTGAGTCGTGGCGCTGATTCGGGGGGCAATCGGCATGGATGCCGATTGAGCTGCACTGGGCCATGGATGGCCCATTTGC
>NZ_LKEH01000017.1:465924-512186 GCF_001642795.1 Pseudomonas viridiflava
AACTGAGTCCGCAATCCGTGCCATGTGTGACGCGGAGCGTCACGGGAGGCATGCCCACGCAGAGCGATGGGCACGATCAGTGTCGAGGCAGACTTGTGTGTGTGTCACGACGAGCGCGGCGGCTTGGGGAACTCACCCCGGACCTGTTCGTAAGCCTGCGCCACCCGCAACGCCAGTGCGTCCTGAAAGCGTGGTGCGACGATCATCATGGCCACCGGCAAACCGTCGGCCAATCCGGCGGGAATCGACGTTGCCGGGTGGCCGGTGATGTCGAACGGTGCGGTATTGGCCAGCATGTTCAGTGCGCTGTGTACGTATTCCTCGATGGGTGCGTCCGGTGCGGTCAAGGGCGTCGCCACGAACGGCATGGTCGGCATCACCAGCACGTCGAATGACTTGAACGCTTCGTCGTACTGACGCGTGAGTTCCGGCGCCAGCATGCGCGCCTTGGCGTAGCTGGCGCCATGCAGGTTCTTCAGGCTGTAGTGACCGGTCAACGCCACGGCGCGCACACTGTGCGACAGCGAGTTGGCGTGTTCGCGGCGTTTGGCGCCGTAATAACTCATGATCTCTGGATCGTAGTAACCATCGACGTTCATGCCATAACCATTGCCTTGCAGCATCTGGTAAGCGGCGCCGTCGGTGGCGATCACGTTCCACATGTCCAGCGCAACGCCCGAATGCCATGGCGCACTGGCTTCGCCGACAATGGCGCCAAGGCTTTCAAGCTGCGCGACGGCAGCCTTGACCAACGCATCCACCTGCGGCTCGGACATACCGGGAATCGCAAAACCTTCACGCAGCAGACCGATTTTCAAGCCGGCAACGCCTTGATCCAGGGTCGCAAGGCAATGGACTGCGGGCGGATTTTTCTGCCGCGAATCCAGTCCGTCGGCGCCTGCGATCACATCGAGCATCAAGGCGCAGTCACGCACGGTATTGGCCATCGGGCCGACGTGGTCGATGGTCCGCTCGATGGGAAACGCGCCGGTGTAAGGCACCAGGCTGTAGGTCGGTTTGTGGCCGACGATGCCACTCCAGGCCGACGGCATACGGATCGATCCGCCCTGATCGCCACCGATGGCCATGTCGACTTCGCCAAGGGAAACCAGCACCGCGCTGCCGCTGGACGAGCCGCCCGCGTTGCGGGTCATGTCCCACGGGTTCTTCACCGCACCACTGGCGGAGGTGAAGCTGGCACCGGAAAAGCACAGGTCTTCGCACACCGATTTTCCGACCACTGTGGCACCCGCTGCCAGCAGGCGTTTGACCACGGTGGCGTCTTCGGACGGCACGTAGCCTTCCAGGCTCAACGAGCCATTGGCCATGGGCACGCCCGCCACCGAGACGTTGTCCTTGATGACCACCGTCCGGCCCTTCAACGGACCTTCGGCGGCACCCGTGATGTGGGTTTTCACGTACCAGGCGGCGTGCAGGTTTTCCGCGGGCAGCGGCGTGCTGTGCTCGCGCAGCGGTGTCGGCTGAGCGACATGGGCAGCATACAGCGCATCGATGGCTTCGTAGGAATTCAGGCTCTTGTCAGCGAGGTTCAGGTACGCGTGCATCTGGCTGTCGGACAGGTCGTAGCCATGGTCTTGGGCGGCAAGAAGAAAGTCGGCATTTTCAGGGCGTTTGATGGACATGATGTTCTCCAGATGACGGTAGGAGCCGCCGGTGCCGAGTGCACCGGCTCAAGCTCGTTCCGGAGGACGCCGTTGTCCGTGCCGGTCGCCACGCGGTGCTCCATACCTGCCGGTTCAGGGCGTATGGCAAACGTCCACGCAGAAGAGGATCAGGCGTTATGGCCTGACGCTCAACAAATGATCAGGAGCAGGCCTGTTGAAACAACTCGTGGGCTTTCACCAGCGCCTCGGCAATTTTCTCTACCGGTTCGCGCTTGCTCATGGCCTGATCACGTAGTGCGTTGTAGGCGTCGATTTCCGACAGCCCCTTGGTTTCCATCAGGATGATTTTCGCCTGCTGCACGGTCCGCATGACCGCCATGCGCCCTTCAAGGCGCTTGACGTGCTTCTCCCGTTCGCGGGCCTTGCGCGCATGGCTCAGGGTGAGGGTCAGGGCAGTGAGCAGTCCGAAGGATCTGACGGGTGACGGGATCACCGAGCAGGCGTTCAACTGGACCAGCGCCTCGACGATGATCGGATTTTCGTAGGCGATCACCGGGATGATCGGCGGGGTCGCGCTGTGCAGCAGCCAGGGCGTATTGGTCGACAGGCTTTCCGGCGATATCGCCAGCACGATCACGTCCGCTTCACTGTGCAGGCGTTCCGGGATCGGCCATTGCACGCGTACCTGACAGCCGATGCGTTGCAGTTGCGCGATCAGGTTGCGCCCGTCTTCGTCATCCGGGTGCATCACCAGCACGCTGATGTCACGCAGGTCCTTGATGCCGCCTGCGCTGTCGTTGCGCAGGCGTTTCTTGGCAGCACGCAGGGTCATGGACGCCTCCCGGCCAGACCGGACCAGCCACTGAAATCAGGCGCAATGGCATAGGGGTCGGGTTTGAGCGCCTTCTGGCTCTCGTAAAGAATGTCGAACTGACCTTCGGCGTTGGCGCGTCCGATCCGTGAGTACAGGTAGGTGTGGTGGTTGTTTTCATCGATTCTCACTCGTCCTTGAGGCGCGTCGAATTCCAGACCGCGCATGGTCTGCAGCACCGCTTCCACCTCAGTGCTGCCTGCACGGCTGATGGCCTTGGCCAGCAGGTGCACTTGAAAATACGCCGCTTCCCAGCAGCGGTCGGTCACTTGGTGCTGGCCGAACAGCTCGCGGTACTCGGCGATGCACTGGCGATTGAGCGGTGTGTCGATGGACTGAAAATAACTCGCCGCCGAGATATGCCCGGTGCCCAAATGCACGCCCATCTGTTGAATGTCGGTTTCGCTGGTGGTGACGCTGGCGATCGGCATGGCAGCCGGATCGAAGCCTGCATCGGCGTAGGCCTGATACAGATGGGCCATGGTCTCGCCAACCACTGTCGAGAAGATGAATGAGGGTTTCAGGTCTCGCGCCTTGACCATCAGTCTGGCGAAATCTTCGGGACGGGCGTTCTTGAGTGGCAGGTAATACTCGCCCAGTTTCTGCCCGCCGCGCTCGTACAGCAGGTCGCTCATCAGGCGGTTGGTTTCGTACGGATAGACGTATTCCGAGCCGATCATCAGCACGCGATTACCAAAGTGCTCGAACATGTAATTGCCCAACGGCACGGCATTGTGATTGGGCGTGGCACCGGTGTAGATAATGTTGCGTGAGTACTCGAAGCCCTCGTAGTACACGGGGTACAGCAGCAAGGCGTCGTAACGTTCAACGACTGGCAACACCGCCTTGCGCGCGGCCGAGGTGTAGCAGCCGAAGAAGAACTTCAGCTTCTCTTCGCGAATCAGCGACTCGACATGCATGGCAAACAGCGCAGGCGTGGAATCGGGGTTGCGGGTAATCATTTCCAGTGGCCGGCCATCCACACCACCGGCTGCGTTGATCTGCTGAATGGCGAACTGCGCGCCGCGCATCGTCGAGCACTCGCCTGCGGCCGTGACCCCGGTGTTTGAAAACAGACCGCCTATGCGGATCGACTGGTCAACCATGCCATTAAACCTTGTTCAGCGTGAGATGAGACGCCCGCCTTTGGCCGGGGTCCTGGAGTTCATGCATAAAAGGGCTGAGCGAAAACCGCGAGGATCAGCGGCGGCTCTCAGGCGGTTGTGCCTGGGCTGGCGTGACGACAGTGTCAGGGCCAGCGCATGCGAGGGGCCTTCCACACCTGCCGGGGATGGGCGTGTGACAAGGGACCCTGCGAAGGTGTCGTTCAAGCCTATGCAGGGAGCGGGCCAGCGTGCGCACTATCAATAATCGACAGCAAATGCACCGACAGGCATACGTTTCTGGTCACGTTTTTGGTGCGTGCCGCCCTGCTCTCGCGCCAAAGCGGCGCAGGCCCTTGCGCGCGTGCAATTAATGAAGGGGCGCTCTGGCAACGCGTTGTAAAGCAAGCCATCGCCGATATTTGGCACTTGGCACCGGCCTTGCTATGACCTTTCAGAGACATCGCGCCAGCTGCCTGCCCTACGCCCTCATGGCAAGTAAGGAGACACCTCGCGTACGACTGGATCGGACATCGTCTGTCCCGCCAGATTCGGCACAAAAGCCTGACCTTCCGCCTGTTCGCAGGACGGAATGTCGGGCTTTTTTTATTTCTGGGAGAGAAGTGAATGCACAACGACAAACGCCGTTTGATCAAGCATGCGCTGTTGCTGAGCGCCATGAGCCTGCTGCCGTTTTCCCTGATCGGTCAGGCGCAGGCAGCCGAGACCGTGAAAGTGGGGATCATCCACTCGCTCACCGGCACCATGGCCATCAGTGAAGCCTCGGTGGTGGACGCCGAGAAACTGGCCATCGATGAAATCAACGCCAGCGGTGGCGTACTGGGCAAGACCATCGAACCAATCGTCGAAGACGGTGCCAGTGACTGGCCGACCTTCGCCGAGAAGGCGCGCAAGCTGCTGGAAAACGACAAGGTCGCAGTAACCTTCGGTGCGTTCACCTCAGCTTCGCGCAAGGCTGTGCTGCCGATCTTCGAACGCAACAAGGGCCTGCTCTACTACCCGACCTTCTACGAGGGTCTGGAAAAATCCCCAGCGATTATCTACACCGGCGCCGAGGCCTCGCAGCAGACCCTGGCAGCCGTCACCTGGCTGATGGCCAACAAGGGCAAAAGCGTCTATCTGGTCGGCTCGGACTACATCTGGCCGCGCACCACCAACAAGCTGGCGCGCGTGTCGGTGACCAAGCAAGGCGGCTCGATTGTCGGCGAGGATTACCTGCCACTGGGGGCCATCGAGTTCTCCTCGGTGATCAACAAGATCAAGGTCGCCAAGCCTGACATCGTGATTTCCACCATCGTCGGCGGCTCCAACGTGGCGTTCTACAAACAGCTCAAGGCCGCCGGGATCGACAGCAGCAACCAGACCCTGATGGCGCTCGCCGTGACGGAAGAAGAAGTCACCGGTATCGGCGCCGAAAACCTCACCGGTTTTCTGACCTGCATGAGCTACTTCCAGAGTCTGAAAAACCCGGTCAACGAAAAATTCGTTCAGGCGTTCAAGACCCGTTATGGCCAGCAACGCGTGATCGGCGACCCGATGGCAGCCGCCTACACCGCCGTGTACCTGTGGAAAAAGGCCGTCGAGAAAGCGGGCAGTTTCGACGTGCCGAACGTCATTGCAGCGTCCTCGGAGATGGAACTGGATGCGCCTGAAGGCGAGATCAAGGTGCACAAGGACAACCATCACCTGTGGAAACGCGCACGCATCGGCACCCTCAACGCGCAGGGTCAGGTCGACGTGATCTACGAGTCCGCGCCCATCGAGCCCAACCCGTTCCCGAAACTCTGACACCTGCGCGGGCGTGAGCCAATCCACGCCCGCCTCTTTCAACCTTCAGCGACAGGTGGCGACGCCATGACTTTCGATACGCTGGTAATGCAAGTCTTCAGCGGATTCTCGCTGTTCTCGGTGCTGGTGCTCATGGCACTGGGGCTGACCATCGTGTTCGGCCTGATGGGCGTGATCAACATGGCCCACGGTGAACTGATGGCGATGGGCGCGTACATGACCTACGTCACGTCGGTGGTGTTTCAGCGCTACCTGCCCGAACTCATGGGCTGGTATTTCATCGTCGCGATCGGCGTTGCCTTCCTGGTGACCTTCGCCTTTGGCTTCCTGCTTGAACGCTGTTTCATCCGTTTCATGTACAACCGCCCGCTGGACACGCTGCTGGCGACCTGGGGCCTGTCACTGGTGCTGCAACAGGTCTTTCGTCAGGTCTTCGGCCCCAAGGAAGTCAGCGTGCCGACCGTGCAATGGCTGCAGGGTGCCTGGAAAGTCAGCGAAGGCCTGGAGCTGCCCATCAACCGGATTTTCATCATCGGCCTGACGTTCGTCATTGCCGCTGCCGTTTTCCTGTTTCTCTACCGAAGCCGCTGGGGCCTGCGCATTCGCGCTGTGACCCAGAACCGCGCCATGGCCGGTGCTGCGGGAATCAATACCGCACGGGTGGATTCGGTGACTTTCGCGCTGGGTTGCGGGCTGGCCGGCATCGCCGGGAGCTCGTTCACCATGCTCGCCTCCACCGGCCCGGTCAGCGGCCAGCAATACCTGGTCGACACCTTCATCGTGGTCGTGTTCGGCGGCGTGGAGAGTTTGCTGGGGACCTTCCTGTCGGCCTTCGCCATCGGCCAGACGCAGATCTCGCTGGAATACCTCACCACCGGCTCCATGGCCAAGGCCATGACGCTGCTGGTGGTGATCGTGCTGCTGTTCTTCCGCCCCAACGGCCTGTTCGCCACGAAAGTGAGACGTTGAGATGAATGACATGACTGAAAAGCCGCCAGCCCTGCCCCGTACAACGACTTCCAGCCCCAGCTGGCTCAACGGTGGCTGGCTGGCACTGCTGGAGCGCTACAGCCTCATCTGGCTCTCGGTTCTGCTGCTGGTGGTGTTGCCGTTGTGCCTGGGCGATTTTCGCCTCGGACTCGCCGGCAAATACCTGAGCCTGGGTTTCTGCGCAGTCGGCATGGTGATGATCTGGGGCTACGGCGGCATCCTCAGTCTCGGCCAGGGGATCTTCTTCGGCCTGGGCAGTTACATGATGGCGATGTACCTGAAACTCGAAGCCACCGCCACGGACGAGGCCGCCAGCGCCCTCGCCGCCTTCTACGGCTCGGCACTGCCCGACTTCATGATCTGGAACAGCGTCGAGTCGCTGCCGTGGTGGTGGAAGCCGTTCGAGTCGGCGACCTTCACGCTGGTGGCGATCCTGATTCTTCCGGCACTGCTGGCGTTCCTGTTCAGTTACGCCTACTTCAAGAAACGCGTGGGCGGCGTGTACTTCTCGATCATCACCCTGTCGCTGGCCTCGATCATGTCGATCATGATCATCGGCCAGCAAGGCTACACCGGCGGGGTCAACGGCCTGACCGACTTCAAGACCGTCTTCGGCCTGAGCCTGCAAACGCCGCAGACGCCCTGGATCCTGTACCTGATCACCACCCTGCTGTTGCTGGCCTGCGTCGCGATGT
This sequence comes from Pseudomonas viridiflava, assembly GCF_001642795.1. Classification (GTDB taxonomy): domain Bacteria; phylum Pseudomonadota; class Gammaproteobacteria; order Pseudomonadales; family Pseudomonadaceae; genus Aquipseudomonas; species Aquipseudomonas viridiflava. The sequence continues at coordinate 473,018 of NZ_LKEH01000017.1, forward strand.
GCGGCTTCATTCTGCGCAGCCGTCTGGGCAAGGTGATCGTGGCGATCCGCGACCGCGAAGACCGGGTGCGTTTCTCCGGCTACAACACCGCCCTGTTCAAGGCCTTCATCTTTGCCGTCGCCGCGCTGATCTCGGCGCTGGGCGGCGTGATGTTCACCCTGCAGGTCGGTCTGGCATCGCCCTCGCTGGTGGGCATTATTCCGTCGACTGAAATCGTCATCTACGCCGCCCTGGGCGGACGTTTGTCGCTGGTCGGTGCGGTGTACGGCACGCTTCTGATCGGCACGGCGAAAACCTACCTGTCGGAAAACTTCGTCAGCTTCTGGCAGTACTTCATCGGCTTTCTGTTCATGGGCGTGGTGCTGTTCCTGCCCGCAGGCCTGGCCGGTCTGCTGCAACGACTGAACAACAAGGAGGCGAACTGATGGGCGCGCTGCTACTGAGTGTCGAAGACCTGACGGTGTCGTTCGACGGCTTCAAGGCCGTGGACAACCTCAATTTCTATGTCGAAGAAAACCAGGTGCATGTGGTGATCGGCCCGAACGGCGCAGGCAAGACCACGCTGCTGGACATGATCTGCGGCAAGACCCGCCCGAGCGCCGGGAGCATTCGCTTCAAGGACCTGCAACTGGCCAACATGATCGAGTACCAGATCACCCGTGCGGGCGTCGGTCGCAAGTTCCAGAACCCGTCGGTGTACGAAGACCTGACCGTGCGCGAGAACCTGGACATTTCCTCGCCGGACAAACGCGGCATTTTCAACTGCCTGTTCGCGGGAAAGAACACCGCTTTGCAGGCCGAAATCGAGCAGACCGCCGAGATGATCTTTCTCAAGGACCAGTTGGGCCGCAAGGCCGGGCTGCTGTCCCACGGCCAGAAACAGTGGCTGGAGATCGGCATGCTGCTGATGCAGCGTCCAGAACTGCTGTTGCTGGACGAACCGGTGGCGGGCATGAGCGCAGGCGAGCGGGAGAAAACCGCAGGCCTGCTCAAGCTGATCGCCAAGGGCCGCGCAATGGTGATCATCGAGCACGACATGGAATTCGTGAAGTCGGTGGCCGACAAGGTCACCGTGCTGCATCAGGGCAAGACCCTGGCCTACGGCTCGATGGATCAGGTGCAGAACGATCCTCGTGTCATCGACGTCTATCTGGGGCACTGAACATGCTGAATGTCACCGAACTGAACGTCTATTACGGCGACAGCCACGTGCTGCGCAACCTCAGCCTGGACCTTGCGCCGGGCGAATCGCTGGCGATCATGGGCCGCAACGGCATGGGCAAGACCACGCTGCTGCGCAGCCTCGTGGGCATGCTGCCGACCCGCAGCGGCAGCATCAAGCTGGCCGGGCAGGAGCTGACCGGCAGCAAGAGCTATGAGCGCGTTGCCGCAGGCGTCGGCTTCGTGCCACAGGGCCGGATGATCTTTCCGTACCTGAGCGTCGAGGAAAACATCCTGACCGGCATGCAGGGCGCGCCCGCTGCAGCAATTCCCGACTACATCTTCGAGTACTTTCCGGTGTTGTTCGAGATGCGCAGGCGCAAGGGCGGCAACCTCTCCGGCGGCCAGCAGCAACAATTGGCCATCGCGCGCGCACTGGTGTCCAACCCCAAGGTCTTGATCCTCGACGAACCCACCGAAGGCATCCAGCCGTCGATCATCAAGGACATCGCCAAGGCCCTGAACCTACTCAAGAAGGAACGCGGCTTTTCGCTGATTGTGTCCGAGCAGGTGCTGTCGTTCGCCATGGCGGTGGCCGACCGTTACCTGATTATCGAAAAGGGCGAGTTCGTGCACAGCGAAGTCCGCGAAACCGTCGACCGCGAGCGCATCCTGCGTTACCTCACCATCTGAACCGGCACGGGAGAACACGCCATGCTGATACTCGACCGCATCCTCGGCCAGGCCAGCGACCCGGCCCTCGCCGAGCGGCTTCATGACCTGAGCCATAACGGGCAGGTGGAAACCCTGAGCCTGTCCGGCAGCGATATCCAGCGCCATCGTCTGCGGCTGGCCAGCGACCGGGGCACCGACTGCGCGATTCGTCTGGAGCGGCATCAGCAATTGCGCAACGGCTCGGTGCTGATGCTCGACGGCCAGCGCGCCATCGTCGTGCAGATGCAGGATCAGCAGTACCTGAGCCTGCGGCCACGCGATGCAGCCGCAGCGCTGGAACTGGGTTACTTCGCAGGCAACATGCACTGGGCCGTGCGCTTTGCCGAGGACACCTTGCAGATCCCGCTCAGCGGGCCTGAAGCCGATTACCTGGAACGCCTGGCGCCCATGATTACTGACGGCCGGGTGTCTCGCGCATGAACGACCTTCTCGACGATTTGGGCAGCGCCCTGCTGGCCATGCAGCAGGCCGACAGTTTCTTCCCCACAGGTGCCGTGGCCTGGTCGTGGGGGCTGGAAACCCTCAAGGCGGACGGTCATCTGGGACCGATTGAACGGGTCCCGCCGCGACGCCGCCAGCGGGAAACACGTCCGGATCGCAGCGCTGAGGTGTGCGGTTTTGTCGAAGGTCAACTGCGTCACCGCTGGAGCAGTTTTGACCGGGCGTTTCTGGTCGCCGCCTGGCAGTCGGCCGACTATCTGGAACATCTGATGACACTGGATGCGCAGGTCGAAGCGCTGACGATGGCCGAAGAGCTGCGCCAGGGTTCACGGCGTGTCGGCCAGGCGCTGCTGGGCGTTCATGTCGCGCTCGGCACACCCGGCGCGGCGCGCTATCAGCAGCAGGTGCTGGCCGGCGAAACGCCGGGGCATCTGCCGGTGTTGCAGGGCCTGATCTGGAAACAGCTGGGCATGCAGCTTGAACATTGCCAGTTGGCGGCGGCCCACGGCCTGGGCACCGGACTGGTCAGTGCCGCCGTACGCCTAGGCGTCATGGGCCACATTGATGCTCAGCGGGTGCTGACCGCCATTCAACCTTTGATCACGCAACTGCTCGCGGACGCAGCACCAGAGCCGGACAACGCCAGCGGCTTCACGCCGATGGCAGAAATCGCCGTGATGCGTCACGAAACCCAGGAATTACGCCTGTTTGCCAATTGATCACCTGCCCGCAGGAGCCACGCCATGCTGCTGACCCCCACCGAGCTTGAACGCCTCACGCTTTACACCGCTGCCGAACTGTCACGCAAACGTCGGGGCAAGGGCCTGCGCCTGAATTTTCCGGAAGCCTCGGCGCTGATCGCCGACGAAATTCTGGAGGGTGCCCGCGAAGGACGCAGCGTGGCCGAACTGATCGGCTTCGGCTCGACGATTCTGAACACCGATGACGTGATGCCCGGCGTTGCCGAGTTGCTGCCGGTATTGCAGGTCGAAGGTACTTTTCCGGACGGCACCAAGCTGGTCACGGTTCATCAACCGATTCGTCCGGGCCGATTGCCGCTGGCGGAGATGCCCACGCCCGGTGAGATTCTTGCGCCTGATGGCGACATTCAGCTCAACAGCGGCCGGCCGACTGCAACGCTGCGCGCCCTGAACACCGGCGACCGACCCGTGCAGATCGGCAGCCACTACCACTTTTTCGAAGTCAACAAGGCGCTGGATTTCCCCCGCGACATCGCCTTCGGCATGCACCTGGACATTCCAGCAGGCACCGCTGTGCGTTTTGAACCCGGCGAATTGCGTGAGGTACAACTGGTGCAGTTCGGCGGCACCGGCGACATTCACGGCTTCAGCGGCCTGACCAATGGCAACCTGCACGACCCGGCCTGCAAGCGCGTGGCGCTGGACCGTGCACGCGCCCAGCACTTCAAGGGAGCCTGACCCATGGCCACGATGACCCGCAAGGAATACGCCGCGATGTACGGCCCCACCAAGGGCGACGCGATCCGGCTGGGTGATACCTCGCTGCTGGCCGAGGTCGAGTTCGACCACGCGGTACCCGGCGACGAATGCCTGCACGGCGGCGGCAAGACCCTGCGCGATGGCATGGGCCTGATGCCGGGTCACGACAGCGACGACGGCGCCCTCGACATGTTGATCTGCAACGCGCTGATCATCGATCCGGTGATCGGCATCGTCAAAGGCGACATCGGCATCAAGGACGGCAAGATCGTCGCCATCGGCAAGGCAGGCAACCCGCAGATCATGGACGGCGTGCACCCGCAACTGATCTGCGGCGTCGCCACCACCGTGCGCGATGCGGAAGGTTTGATCGTCACCCCCGGCGGCATCGATGTGCACGTACATTTCGACTCGGCACAATTGTGCGATCACGCGCTGGCGGCCGGGCTGACCACCCTGATCGGCGGCTCGCTGGGCCCGATCACCGTCGGCATAGACTGCGGTGGCGAGTGGAACGTGGGCAAGATGCTGCAGGCGTCCGAGCACTGGCCGATCAACTTCGGCTTTCTCGGACGCGGCAATTCGAGCAAACCCGAATCGCTGCTCGGGCAACTGCGCGGCGGCTGCCTGGGGCTGAAAATCCATGAGGACTGGGGCGCGATGCCTGCGGTGATCGACACCTGCTTAAAGGTCGCCGACGAACATGACTTTCAGGTGCAACTGCACACCGACACGCTCAACGAATCGGGTTTTCTGGAAGACACCCTGGCCGCCATAGGCGACCGAACGATCCACATGTACCACACCGAAGGCGCGGGCGGCGGGCATGCGCCGGACATCATCAGCGTGGCGGGCAAGCCGAACTGCATCCCCTCCTCCACCAACCCGACCAACCCTTACACGATCAACACCTTCGACGAACACTTGGACATGATCATGGTCTGCCACCACCTCAATCCGGACGTGCCGGAAGACGTAGCGTTCGCCGAATCCCGCGTGAGGCCGCAGACCATCGCTGCCGAAGACATCCTCCACGACACTGGCGCGATCTCGATTCTGGGCTCGGATAGTCAAGGGATGGGCCGCATCAACGAAGTCATCTGCCGCACCTGGCAACTGGCGTCGAAGATGAAGGATCAGCGCGGTCGTCTGCCGGAAGAAGCCACAGCGCTGGGTGACAACGAACGCATCAAACGCTACATCGCCAAGTACACCATCAACGCAGCGCGTGTGTTCGGCATCGACAGCTACATCGGCTCGCTGGAGCCGGGCAAGCTGGCCGATCTGGTGCTGTGGCGACCAGCCTTTTTCGGTATCAAGCCGGAACTGGTGATCAAAGGCGGTTTCATCGTGCACGGCGTGATGGGTGACTCGGCCGCCTCGCTCTACACCTGCGAACCGCTGGTAATGCGCCCGCAATGGGGTGCGTTCGGTGAAGCGAGCAAGGCGCTGTCGGTCAACTTCGTCAACCGGCTGGCCGTCGAAGCCGACACGGCCAGCAAACTGGGCCTGAAGAAAGCGCTGCTGCCCGCGTTCGGCACCCGCACCCTGCGCAAGTCCGACATGCTGCATAACGATGCCTGCCCGGACATTCGCGTCGACCCACAGACGTTCGACGTGTACGCCGACGGCGAGCGGCTGTTCTGTGATCCGGTCAGCGAAGTCCCGCTCGCTCAACGCTACATGCTGCGCTGAGTCCATGACCGAAGGAGCCTGATCATGCATCTGCCATTGAATGCGCCAACCCTGTCCACTTCACAGCCTCACCCCGGCGCTGCACGTGTCGGCATCGGTGGCCCGGTTGGCTCGGGCAAGACCCGTCTGCTGGAACAGTTGATTCCACGCTTCATCGCCCGCGGAATCGAGCTGGCCATCATCACCAACGACCTCGCGACCCGCGAGGACGCCGAACGCGTGCAGCGCAGCGGCCTGATCGACCCGATGCGAGTCCGCGCGGTGGAAACGGGTGCATGCCCGCATACAGCGATTCGGGAGGACCCGACACTCAACCTGCAAATGGCTGATGAGCTGGAAGCGCATTTCAAGAACCTCAATCTGGTGCTGATCGAATCCGGCGGCGACAACCTGGCTTCGACCTTCTCACTGGATCTGGTGGATTACTGGATTTTCGTCATCGACGTCGCCGGTGGTGATGATATTCCACGCAAACGAGGGCCTGGCGTGCTGAGCTGCGATCTGCTGGTGGTCAACAAATACGATCTGGCGCCCTATGTCGGCGTCGATTTACCGCGTATGCGACGTGAGTCTGCCGAAGCACGCGACGGCCGCCCGGTGCTGTTCACCAACTGCAGCACCGGGGATGGCGTCGATGCAGTGGTCGAGGCGATCAGCCGTGCCGTGCTGTTCGACCGAGCATGAACGCCCGTCAACCCATCGTGCCCGTGCAGACGCGCCCTGCCGCACAGATCAGCTTCAGCAGAGCACCGTCGGGGATCAGCTACGTCTCGCGTCAGGAAGTGGGCTATCCCTTCCACCTGGGCCGGACCTTGAAACTGCCTCAGGACCCACCCGGCATGGCGGCGGTCTATCTGCAATCCTGCTCGGGAGGCCTGTTCGCGGGAGAGCACTTGCATCTACGTCTGCACGCCGAGGCCGACACGCAAGTGCATGTCAGCACAGGCGCGGCGACCATCGTCCACAGCATGCTCGAACAACCCGCACACCAGACTGTTACGCTGGTGGCCGAGACCGGCGCGCTGCTGGAATACCTGCCGATGGCAACCATCCTGTTCCCCCAGGCCCGCCTGCACAGCCAGGTGCTCGTGAGCTTGCACCCCAACGCTCGCGTTCTGCTCTGCGACGCATTCTGCGTGCACACGCCGCACGGCACAGACGGACTGCCGGGCTATTACCGCGCCGATCTTGAAGTACGTTGCCCAGCTGGGCGGCTCTTGGCCGGAGATAGGCTGGCCCTGACCGGCGAAGACCTGCAACGTCGCCTACCGGGTGTCAGCGGTCCATTTGAAGCCGTCGCCACTTTCATGCTGCTCGGCCACGGGCTGCCATTAGAAGAGATAAAGACGGGGTTGCGAGAGGCGTTTCGCGGGCTAACTGACAGCTACGTGGGGGTCAGTGCCTTGCCGAGTGATTGCGGGGTGTCGGTGAGAATAATGGGCACTGATGCGGTGGTGTTGCGCCAGGCCCTGCACCTCGCCTGGGCGACTGCCCGCCTGCATCTGACAGGCGTTGCGCCGCAGGTGCGACGCAAGTGAGACAAGGTTTGTGAAACCTCGGAAAGCTATCTTGTTACATTCCGACACTCACTCCATAATCGCGCACCCTTCAGTCGCCGGGCGCTGTGCACGCGACCTGTGACTTACCTTCTCTCATAGGCGAAACGGCGGTCGGCTGAAAAGCGATTGACTGGCAAAATTTCACCATGCCGCTCTCAGGAAACCTCATGTACAGAAAACTTACCGCATTTGTTGCAATGGCTATCGGCCTGGCTTCGCTTGCAGGATGCGGCGACACGCAAGAAAGCAAAGCTGCCAACCGGTCTGCAACAGACAAATGCTTTGTCGACGCCATCGGCGGAAAAGGCGACGCAACCGTCTACGTCAAGCGGGGTACGGTCATGATCTCTGGCTGGGCCGTTGACACGCAGAAACAGGCGTCACCGACTGAGTTGAGGCTTCGTCTCACAGGTGCACAAGGCGCACCTCATACCTTCGAGAAGCCCGCTCAGGTAGATCGGCCGGATATCGTCAAAGCCTTTAATAACGAAAAACTGCTCAAGACGGGATTCAATTTCACCGTCGACCTGTCTGGTCTGGACACAGGGGCCTACGGCATCATTCTGGAAATGCCGGATGGCAGTTCATTGCTGATGTGTCAGCCTAAAAAAATCATGGTTGTTCAGTAGCCTGCAAGAGCGTTGCCGCAGAACGTGTGAAACTCGCTGGACATGAAAAAGCCCATCTCAGGATGGGCTTTTTCGTTTGATGCACGTTTTATGAGGCGAGTGGTGATGAGGTCTTTCACGCTTGACCCGGTGACTCGTGTTTACTTTGGAAACACACAGTCCTTGAACATCGGCGTCTTGGCCAAGTCGCCGGTCCCTGTACAGACAACAGAAACCTCTGCCCCCTTCTTCAGCGCCGCGATCGATGACAAGTGAGACTTGCCGAACTTGAACTGCGGCGCCAGCATCCTGTTGTGCCCTGCCAATATCAGGTACGGATACCCCATGAAATCGGTATTGATGTCCAGGATGCGACCGGTCACTTGCACGCGTTTGTCCTTGTACAGCATGTCCGCCGCTACGGTATTTTCATCGTACCCGGTCGATACTTGTAGGGCCGTGTAGGCTTTTACAGGTTCTGCAACGGGCTCGGCAGGTACCTGAGCGACAGGTTTGGCCGCTGGAGCCGAGGCTAGAACTGGAGCAAGAACAGGAGCAACATCAGCCGGGGTTGCGGGCGACGCTGAGGGGGCTACGGCAACGGCCGGAGCAACGGAAGCTGATGAATCACGATTGGCAGGCTTGTGTAAGACCAGGGAAATAATCATCCAGAGCGCCATCCACCCGAAGCCAATCAGCCTGGCTTTTTTTGTATGCCCTTTGCGCAGCAGCAGCCAGGCGAAGAACTGAGGCATCAGCGCAATCAGAATCCCCAGAATGATTCCGACCTTGCGGGGTGAAGACGGGACTTTCATTTCGTTCATTTCGCTTTCCATGACGATCAAGTAACGCGGCATCCTGAACAGGTCTGTACCAAATTGCCACTTAGTAACGGTGCGTATGGGTATCGACTGTAATCGCTTGAACTTTATGGATTTTTCAAGTTTTTAGTTGTGTGCGCATGCCAAGAGAAGTCTCAGTTGATGCATGTGATCGTCTGGCGGAGTTCATGGTGGCATGAAGGCTGATCATCGGATTGGCAACCGTTCGCCCATGGCACCCTATCCACGATAAACGCGGTTCCGGCTGGCGCTTGGCGCGGGGATTGGACGATAGAAGAGACTTCGGCATCTCAATGCCGAGTTCGTTAAGAAGTTACCATCAGCGCCGATAGCCTTGTACCGCAGTGCAAGGAGGCATCATGAAAAAGATAGCTGTAGCCGGACTCATCGCTCTACTTTCAATCGTTTCAGTCTCTGCGTCAGCCTGCCCCAAGGGCACGCATCCGACTGGGGGAACAGGTTCGCACCACAAGGGCGGCACCTGTAAGTAAGGCGAGCCCGGCACGGTGCCGGGCTTTTTCGCTCCGCCCTAAGCCAGACGCTTCATCGACAGCTCCATCTGCCCCATCAGGTCTCTCTGCTCTTTCAGTGAGAGCACCAGTTTTGCGATGGACCGGCTGGTGGCCAGGTCGGACAACGGCATCCCCGTGACATACAACTGAAGCTCACTTGTTTCGGGATGGAGAAGCTTGACCGAAAAGGTTTCGTTCGCCCCCATGACGCATTCACACTTGGAGGGCAAAAAAGCGGTCTCAAGGACTCGTTGAAGATCAGACTTTGAAAACATCTTGTATTCCACCTGACAAAATCGTTTCACCGAGAATAGACGATTGGCAGACTCATTGGTTGCCGGTCATCGGCAGATTCGAAACCGGGGATTATGTTACTTGCCTTGCTTGTGCTTATTGATCCGCAAAGAGGCTGAATCACCACTGGCCTATCCCCTGCAAAAGTCCCGCCCATGAAAAAGCCCAACCTGAAAAGGCTGGGCTCGATCATTGGAGAATATGGTCGGGACGGAGTGATTCGAACACTCGACCCCTAGCACCCCATGCTAGTGCGCTACCGGACTGCGCTACGCCCCGACTAGGCGTGAAACTGTTTCGCATGTTGCGAGAACTTCGAGGAATATACCCTAAGCTTTTGAATTATGGAAGTATCTGGTGGGCTCGGTTACGACTTGAGCATGACCAGCACGTCTTCCAGTTCGACAATCATCTGCCGGATCATCTGCTTGTACTGTTGGGTGTCGTCCTTGGCTTCACCGTTGGTGAGGCGCAATCGCGCACCGCCGATGGTAAAACCCTGGTCGTATAGCAAGCCGCGGATCTGGCGGATCATCAGCACATCCTGGCGCTGATAATACCGACGGTTTCCGCGGCGTTTTACGGGGTTGAGCTGAGGAAATTCCTGTTCCCAATAGCGCAAAACGTGCGGTTTGACCGCGCAGAGCTCGCTCACCTCACCGATGGTGAAGTAGCGTTTGCCAGGAATCGGCGGCAGCTCGTCGTTATGACTTGGTTCCAGCATATGCCTCAACTCGGGCCTTCAACTTCTGCCCTGGACGAAAGGTGACCACACGGCGTGCCGTGATCGGAATTTCTTCGCCAGTCTTGGGATTTCTCCCAGGCCGCTGGCGTTTGTCTCGCAGGTCGAAATTACCGAAACCGGACAGTTTTACCTGCTCGTTGTCTTCAAGAGCGTGCCTGATTTCCTCGAAGAACAGCTCCACCAATTCCTTGGCTTCTCGTTTATTCAGGCCCAGCTCTTCGTACAGACGTTCGGCCATTTCAGCTTTCGTCAGAGCCCCCATACGCTACTTCCTTAATGTGGCGTTTAACCTCTCCTCAAGTGAGGTGAGGATGGCAAGTGTCGTTGCGTTGACCTCATCGTCATTAAGAGTGCGCGATGGATGCTGCCAGGTCAAGCCGACCGCAAGGCTTTTTCTATGCGGATCAATGCCTTTACCCTGATAAACATCAAATAGCCTGAGGTCTGTGAGCCATTCGCCTGCATTTTCACGAATAACGTCCATTACCGCACTGGAAGAGACATCCCGATCGGCCAGAAGTGCCAGGTCGCGACGCACTTCAGGGAAGCGCGACAGCTCGTGGAATTTCGGCAGACGGCCCTTGGCGACTTCCCCCAGAACGAGCTCGAAAACGAATACCGGACGATCCAGACCCAGGTTCTTCGACAGCTCAGGGTGAATTGCGCCCAGGAAACCGACTTCACGACCATCGCGCAGGATACGCGCTGTCTGGCCTGGATGAAGCGCAGGATGCTCACCCGGCGTGAAGCTGAAATCGCTCAGTGCGCCAGCGAAGCCCAATACAGCTTCCACATCGGCTTTCACATCGAAGAAATCGACAGCGTCACGGCCTTGCGCCCAGCCTTCCGGAAGGCGGCTGCCGCACACCACACCCGCCAGCATCGGCTCTTGCTTCAGACCTTCCAGTTGCCCGACGAAACGCAGGCCACTTTCGAACATCCGCACACGATCCTGCTGACGGTTGAGGTTGTGCTGCAACGCCTTGACCAGACCCGGCCAGAGCGAGGCGCGCATGGCGGCCATGTCATTGGAGATCGGGTTGGCGAGCAACAGAGGTTTGACGCCCGGCGTGAACAGTTCGAACCACTTGGGATCGATGAAGCTGTAGGTGATCGCTTCCTGATAGCCACGTGCAACCAGCAGACGGCGCAATTCAGGTAGATCGCCCTGGGCTTCGGCCTTGGCCTGCGGCGCCAGACGGGCCTGCGGGTAACGTACCGGCAGACGGTTGTAGCCATACAGACGCGCCAACTCTTCGATCAGGTCGACTTCGAGGCTGATGTCGAAACGATGACTCGGCACGGTGACATGCCACTGGCCATTCGCTTCAGCCGAAACACCCAGACCCAACGCTTTGAGCAGGCGTTCGATTTCGGCATTCTCGATCACCAGACCGAGCATTTGCTCGACGCGGCTCGCGCGCAATGTCACTGGAGCCACGGACGGCAAGTGCTGTTCGCTGACCACTTCGGTCACAGGACCGGCTTCGCCACCCGTGATTTCCAGCAGCAGACCGGTTGCCCGCTCCATCGCTTCGCGAGCCAGTTGCCAGTCGACACCGCGCTCGTAACGATGGGATGCGTCGGTGTGCAGACCATAGGAACGCGCCTTGCCAGCCACCGAGATGGTGTCGAAGAAGGCACTTTCCAGGAAAATGTCGCGCGTGCCAGCGGTCACGCCGCTGTGTTCGCCACCCATGACACCGGCAATCGCCAGCGCGCGCTGGTGGTCGGCGATAACCAGGGTGCCGGCACGCAGGCTGACTTCCTGACCATCGAGCAGAACGAGCTTCTCGCCCTCCTCGGCCATGCGTACGCGAATCCCGCCGTTGATTTCGGCCAGATCGAACGCATGCAGCGGCTGACCCAGTTCAAGCATCACGTAGTTGGTGATGTCGACAGCGGCATCGATGCTGCGCACGTCGGAACGACGCAGGCGCTCGACCATCCACAAGGGGGTCGGACGTGACAGGTCAACGTTACGGATGACGCGGCCCAGATAGCGTGGGCAAGCAGCGGGTGCCAGCACTTCAACAGGGCGAACTTCGTCATGCACGGCAGCAACGGTTGCCACCTGTGGACGCGTGACTTCGGCGGCATAGAGCGCGCCGACTTCACGAGCCAGACCGGCAACCGACAGGCAGTCGCCACGGTTCGGGGTCAGATCGACCTCAATGCTGGCATCGTCCAGCCCCAGATAGACACGAATGTCCTGACCCACCGGCGCATCAGCAGCCAGTTCCATCAAGCCATCGTTGCCCTCGCCGGCCTGCAATTCCGCGGCGGAGCACAGCATGCCGTTGGACTCGACGCCACGCAGCTTGGCTTTCTTGATCTTGAAATCGCCCGGCAGCTCGGCACCGATCATGGCGAAAGGGATCTTCAGGCCCGGGCGCACATTGGGCGCGCCGCAGACGACCTGGAAAGTCTCGGTGCCATTGCTGACCTGGCAAACACGCAGTTTGTCGGCATCAGGGTGTTGCTCGGTGCTCAGCACCTCGCCGACCACGACACCGGTGAATGCGCCGGCGGCCAGCGTGACGCTGTCAACCTCAAGACCGGCCATCGACAGACGAGCAACCAGCTCGTCGCGGGAAACCTGCGGGCTTACCCAGCCGCGCAGCCATTGTTCACTGAATTTCATCCTGCTCTCCTGAAAGATTCGTTACGTGCGACCTAGCGAAATTGCGCGAGGAACCGCAAGTCGTTGTCGAAGAACAGGCGCAAATCATTGACGCCGTAACGCAGCATGGCCAGACGCTCTACGCCCATGCCGAATGCAAAACCCTGAAATTCTTCAGGATCGATACCGGACATGCGCAGCACATTCGGGTGGACCATGCCGCAGCCCATGACTTCCAGCCAGCCGGTCTGCTTGCAGACGCGGCAGCCTTTGCCGCTGCACATCACGCATTCCATGTCGACTTCCGCCGATGGCTCGGTGAACGGGAAGAACGAAGGACGGAAGCGAACGGCCAGCTCTTTCTCGAAGAACACGCGCAGGAATTCTTCGATGGTGCCTTTCAGGTCCGCGAAATTGATATCACGGTCAACCAGCAAGCCTTCGATCTGGTGGAACATCGGCGAGTGGGTGATATCCGAGTCGCAGCGATAGACGCGGCCCGGACAAACGATCCGGATCGGCGGCTGCTTCGATTCCATGGTCCGCACCTGCACCGGGGAGGTGTGGGTACGCAACAGCATGTTCGCATTGAAATAGAAGGTGTCATGCATCGCCCGCGCCGGGTGGTGGCCAGGGATGTTGAGCGCCTCGAAGTTGTGGTAATCGTCTTCGACCTCAGGGCCTTCGGCGATGCCGTAGCCAATGTGAGTGAAGAATTGTTCGATCCGCTCCAGAGTGCGGGTGATCGGGTGCAGACCACCAGAGGTCTGACCGCGGCCCGGCAGGGTCACGTCGATGCATTCGGCCGCGAGTCTGGCAGTCAGTTCTGCCTGCTCAAACGATGCCTTGCGTGCATTGAGGACCTCTGTGACACGTTCCTTGGCAACGTTGATCAGCGCACCGACTTGCGGACGCTCTTCAGCAGGCAGGTTTCCCAGGGTCTTCATCACCTGAGTCAACTCGCCTTTCTTGCCGAGGTAGTGAACCCGGATTTGCTCCAGGGCATTGATATCTTCGGCGCTTTGCACAGCCTCAAGAGCTTGAGAGACCAGCGCGTCCAGGTTTTCCATGTACAGACTCCAGATACGAAATAGGGGAAGAGCTGAAGGCTCTTCCCCTATTTATGACGTTCAACACCGGCCCCGGAAAACCGGGGCCAGTGATTGTCGGGGACTTAGGCCAAAGTGGCTTTAGCTTTCTCGACAATCGCAGCAAACGCCGCTTTTTCGTTCACTGCCAGATCAGCCAGAACCTTACGGTCGATCTCGATGGACGCTTTTTTCAGGCCGGCAATGAAACGGCTGTAGGACAGACCGTTAACACGAGCACCAGCGTTGATACGAGCGATCCACAGAGCGCGGAACTGACGTTTTTTCTGACGACGGTCACGGTAGGCGTATTGGCCTGCCTTGATTACCGCTTGCTTGGCAACACGGAATACGCGTGAACGCGCACCGTAGTAGCCTTTTGCAAGTTTCAGAATTTTCTTGTGACGCTTACGGGCAATGACGCCACGCTTAACACGAGCCATGAGTTACTTCCTCTATATCTTGATCAAAATTAACGAAGGCGCAGCATGCGCTCGACTTTTGCCACGTCGGACGGATGCAGCAGGCTGCTTCCGCGCAGTTGACGCTTACGCTTTGTCGACATTTTGGTCAGGATGTGGCTCTTGAAAGCGTGTTTGTGCTTGATGCCGTTAGCAGTTTTCAGAAACCGCTTAGCTGCACCACTTTTAGTCTTCATCTTTGGCATGTTCGGATACTCCGCATTCAGTTGATAAACATAACCGCAAGGCCTGCCGTGCCCTGGTGGTTACTTCTTCTTTTTCGGGGCGATGACCATGATCAGCTGGCGTCCTTCCATCTTAGGATGCTGTTCGACGGAACCGTATTCGAGAAGGTCACCTTCAACCCGCTTCAACAATTCCATACCCAGCTCCTGGTGGGCCATCTCACGACCGCGGAATCTCAACGATACCTTGGCCCTGTCCCCGTCACTCAGGAAACGTACCAGGTTGCGCAGTTTTACCTGGTAATCCCCTTCCTCCGTCCCTGGACGAAACTTGATTTCTTTAACCTGGATCTGCTTCTGGTTTTTCTTCGCTGCAGCGACCTGCTTCTTCTTCTCGAAGATCGACTTGCCGTAATCCATCACACGGCAGACAGGAGGTACTGCGTCGGCAGAAATCTCTACCAGATCCAGCTTCGACTCTTCCGCTATACGAAGCGCTTCATCAATCGAGACGATGCCAATCTGCTCGCCGTCAGCGCCAATTAACCGAACCTCGCGGGCCGAGATATTCTCATTGATCGGGGCCTTGGGTGCAGCTCGTTTATCTTGTCTCATTTCACGCTTAATAATAATTACTCCGAATCTTGGCGACCACGCCGGGAAACCGCTTGTGCGAGGAATTCAGCGAATTGGGCGACCGGCATCGAGCCGAGGTCAGCGCCTTCGCGTGTCCGCACAGCGACAGTTTGCATTTCAACCTCCCGATCTCCTATCACAAGGAGATAAGGAACCTTGAGCAAAGTATGCTCACGGATTTTAAAGCCGATCTTTTCATTTCTCAAGTCGGACTTGGCACGAAACCCGCTTTGGGCCAAGGTTTTTTCGACTCCGAGGGCAAAATCGGCCTGTTTATCAGTGATATTCATGATCACTGCCTGAGTCGGCGCCAGCCAGGCCGGGAACGCACCTTCGTAGTGTTCGATCAGAATTCCGATGAAACGCTCGAACGAACCGAGGATTGCACGGTGCAGCATGACCGGACTCTTGCGGCTGTTGTCTTCCGAAACGTACTCGGCACTGAGACGGATCGGCAGGTTGAAGTCCAGCTGCAAGGTGCCGCACTGCCAGACACGGCCGAGGCAGTCTTTCAGAGAGAACTCGATCTTCGGACCGTAGAACGCACCCTCGCCCGGCTGCAGGTCGTAAGGCAGACCTGCGCTGTCGAGTGCTGCGGCCAAAGCCGATTCTGCACGATCCCACAACTCATCGGAGCCGACGCGCTTTTCAGGGCGAGTGGACAGCTTGAGCTCGATGTCCTTGAAGCCGAAATCGGCATAGACATCCAGGGTCAGCTTGATGAAGGCTGCGGACTCGGACTGCATCTGCTCTTCGGTGCAGAAGATGTGCGCGTCGTCCTGAGTGAAGCCACGTACACGCATGATGCCATGCAAGGCACCTGACGGCTCATTTCGGTGGCAGGCACCGAACTCGGCCAGACGCATCGGCAGCTCGCGGTAGCTCTTCAGCCCCTGATTGAATACCTGCACGTGGCAAGGGCAGTTCATGGGCTTGATGGCGTAGTCGCGGCTCTCGGACTCGGTGGTGAACATGTTGTCGGCGTAGTTGGCCCAATGGCCGGACTTTTCCCACAACGAGCGATCAACCACTTGCGGCGTCTTGATTTCAAGGTAGCCGTTTTCGTGCTGAACCTTGCGCATGTACTGCTCGAGCACCTGATACAGGGTCCAGCCCTGAGGGTGCCAGAACACCATGCCCGGCGCTTCTTCCTGGGTATGGAACAGGCCCAGACGCTTGCCGATCTTGCGATGGTCGCGTTTTTCGGCCTCTTCGATACGCTGGATGTAGGCCGCCAGTTGCTTCTTGTCAGCCCATGCGGTGCCGTAGACGCGCTGCAACTGCTCGTTCTTGGCATCGCCGCGCCAGTAGGCACCGGACAGCTTGGTCAGCTTGAAGGACTTCAGGAAGCGGGTGTTCGGCACGTGCGGACCGCGGCACATGTCGACGTATTCTTCGTGATAATACAGGCCCATGGCCTGCTCGTTCGGCATGTCTTCGACCAGACGCAGCTTGTAGTCTTCGTGACGAGCGGTGAACACCTCGATCACTTCGGCGCGCGGGGTCACTTTCTTGATGACGTCGTAGTCTTTTTCGATCAGCTGCTGCATGCGCTGCTCGATCGCCGCCATGTCATCTGGCGTGAACGGGCGCTCGTAGGCGATATCGTAATAGAAGCCGTCGTCGATCACCGGGCCGATGACCATCTTTGCAGTCGGGTACAACTGCTTGACGGCATGGCCTACCAAGTGAGCACAAGAGTGACGGATGATTTCCAGTCCTTCCTGATCCTTCGGGGTGATGATCTGCAGGCTGGCATCGTTTTCGATCAGGTCGCAGGCGTCGACAAGCTTGCCGTCGACCTTGCCGGCCACGGTGGCCTTGGCCAGACCCGCACCAATTGAAAGCGCGACATCGGCTACGGAAACCGCATGATCGAAAGAACGTTGACTGCCGTCGGGAAGAGTAATAGTTGGCATGGCGCCTCCTCTCCTAGTGGTGACCCCTACCAAAGGTCACGTGGGTTGGGATGAGCCAGTACGTGATCCGGTGGTACGCCTGCCTCACAGTGGCAGGAGCCTTGCGGCCAACCTTGAAACGGACCAGATGACTGGAGTGTACAAAAACCTGCTTGCACCTGACTGAAAACAAAGCCAATAGAGGGTGCTGGAAATTTACAGGACGCGCATCCTACCACAGCGCAGCCGTCTAGTCGCACCTCATGACAAATGAAGATGAAATCGGCACAGCACCTGAACTGGTACGTCCGCAGACCGTCAGAACTATTCGTCAACTTGCAAGAATTTCCCCAGCAAAGGAGAACACCATGAAGCTTCCACGTCTGTCCGCACTCCTCGCTTGCGCTGCAATTCTGGCCCCATTGGGCGCCCAGGCCGCGATGGACGGAGCGACTCGCAGCACGTTCACTCAAGAGTGCATCAGTGCCGCGAAGGCACAGAACCTGGATGACAAGACCGCCAAGGCGCATTGCGACTGCGGCGCCAAACAGGTGGACAGCCATTTCTCCGACAAGGAAATCGCGTCACTGAACAATACTGGCACTGCGCCAAGCCCGGAATTGACCTCGAAATTGCAGAAACTGGTCACCGAAAACTGCACTAAAGCAAAAAATTAATATCCGGCCGGGCGTGTAAAAACGCCCTGTCGTTGAGCGGCATCCTGTCAGTACCAATACCATTCAAGGCCCCGTCAAACGGGGCTTTGAGCGCCCTCCTCGTACGCGTAACTCCACGCCAGCTAGCAAGCCGATTCGGCCATTCCTGAATATGACGATCTGCATACCTACGCGCGACGCTCAAAGTTCCCACCTAAATAGCTGTCTTTTCGTACATTTCGACTATGATAGGCCGGTGTGCCCAGTTGGCCTGAGCAGCACGCTATTGAAAATTATGTTCTTGGAGATACACCATGTCTAATCGCCAAACCGGCACCGTAAAATGGTTCAACGATGAAAAAGGCTTCGGCTTTATCACTCCACAAGGTGGCGGTGACGACCTGTTCGTACACTTCAAAGCAATCCAGAGCGACGGTTTCAAAAGCCTGAAAGAAGGCCAGACCGTTTCTTTCGTTGCTGCTAAAGGCCAGAAAGGCATGCAGGCAGAAGAAGTCAAAGTGGACTGATCCACTTGATTTGAAAAAACCCCGTCATTGACGGGGTTTTTTTATGCCTGCGCAATGAGCAAGGTTCAGCCGCAGTTGATGCGGATCACCTTGCCGGAGGCGTCGGTATTGACGTTGACGCGCTCGGAGCGGTACTCAAGCGTGACCATGTCGTTGGGACCCAGAATGCGTGCATCCATGGAGCCGGTACGGCTGCGTACCTGGGTCAGCAAATCGATGGATGCCTGCTTGCCAATGGCAAATTGTGCAGGCTCTGCATCACAGCGGCCCGGCACGGTATTACTGGCGGCGGGCGCCTCGGTCTTGCTGGTGGCCTCGGGCACCGAATCAGGCGTGCTGCTGCACCCTGCCAGAACCGACGTCACGACCACAAAACCCAATGTTGCGAATTTCCAGGGCATACACCCTCCTTTGCCAATAAACATTTTCCAGACCTTGTGCGACCGCACCTTGCCGCATTGGTTGCACTGCAGTCATCGCCACCACTCGTAAGCGAAGATGTCTGCAAGGCGCGCGCAGTCTGCCTCGCCCCGCTTTTCCATGCGCCCGCAAATCGTCACAACATGTTTTCAATGGACGTCAGATCGCGCTCATGATGCGTAAGTAGAAGTGTCAAACGGCTCGCACAATGGTTTACTGCAACCGACCATAGGGATAAAGGGCGATGCACGGCGGCCTGAGCAATGCGGTGCTTTCTTGAAGGCGAGACGGACATGACAGTGATTTCAATCGATGCGGACATCAAGGCCAAATGGCCCCAGGGCCACTGCTCGCACAGCCCGGGCACACCGGAGGAGCTGGTGATCATCGCTGTCGATCTGTTGATCAAGGAACTGGGCACCGAGGGTGCCCGAGCCTTCATCACTCAAGTGTGGAGCCGGTACGCGACGACAGAGCTGCCTGCCTGACAGCGTTCGACTCCAGACAGCGTTACTTCAATCGAGCCAGACGCTCGGTCAGCAGATCGAAGAAGCCCTGGGCGTCGCCATCCTCGACCCAGAAGACGTTTTGCGGTTGCTTGAGCGTGCCGTTCCAGTCCGCGACGGTCTGGCCGAAACCAATGCCTTCACGGCTGTCGATCGCCACATTGATCTGCCTGCCCGAAAACAGCTCGGGTTTGAGCATCCAGGCGATGACGCTGGCATCGTGAATCGGGCCGCCCGGCAGACCGTAGTGCTCCATATCCAGCTTCACGTATTCATTGAGAATACCTTCCACCAGCTTGCCAGCCTGATTGTTCAGCGCGGCAATCTGCTGGAGACGCTTCTCGCTGGTCAGGATCTTGTGAGTCACATCCAGCGGCACGTAGGTCAGCTTCACACCGCTGGCCAGAACGATCTGCGCCGCATGAGGATCGGCAAAGATGTTGAACTCGGCAACCGGCGTGATATTGCCGCCATTGAAGTGCGCGCCGCCCATGACGATCACTTCCTTGATGCCCTGGGTGATCTCCGGTGCCTGCACCAATGCGAGCGCGAGATTGGTCTGTGGGCCAAGCATTGCAACGGTAATGCTATGAGGCTTGGCCTTGCTCAGTGTCTGAATCAGATAATCGACGGCGTTGCCTTGGGCCAGGCCTTTGGCAGGCTCGTGTACCGGCACGCCGGGCAGGCCTTCCTTGCCATGCACGTTTTCCGCGTAGATCGGCGTACGCACCAGCGGCTTGGGCGCACCGGCATACACTGGCACCTCCTCACGGCCCGCCCACTCGCGAGCGAGTCTGGCGTTACGTGATGTCTTGTCCAGACGCACATTGCCGGCAACGGTGGTGATCGCCATGACATTGAGTTCTTCAGGCGATGCCAACGCCAGCAGCAAAGCGACCACATCGTCGGCACCCGGGTCAGTGTCGATGATCACGTCACGCTTTTCGACGGCCTGAACGGCTGTCGCACCGAGAATGGACAAGAGCAGCGCTCCCCGAATGAGTTGTCTGGAAAACTGTGTCAATGTCATGTGTAACTCCCTGTCATGAATACGTGTTCAGGCTAAATGCCTAGAACACAACTCCGGATACCAGCGCCACATTGCTGTAGGGCTGGCACTCGCCAGTGCGGATGATGGCCTTGGCCTTGCGGCTCAGAATTTTCAGGTCGTCATGGCTGATCCAGCGCTGATGACCCAATTGATCATCAAGGTTCAGGCTCTCGATGACCTGCAACGCAGGTGGCTTGATTTCAGCCATTTCATTTGCCAGCACGTGGCTTTCGACCTGCATTTCGCTCAACACCACATCCAGCACGCTGACGAAATCCGGTACGCCACGGGTCAGGGCCAGGTCGATCAGTTCGACGCCGGGCGGCACGGGCATGCCAGCGTCAACAATCATCAGGATATCGCCGTGACCCAGCGATGCGATCACGCGCGACAGGGCGATATTGAGTAGCGGTGTTTTTTTCATCTCGGGTTGAATCCTTGTACTTCCTCGAACGTCGGGATGGACGGCTGCGCGCCTGCGCGGGTGACCGACAGCGCTGCGGCAGCCTGACCAAAGCGGATGGCCTGCGATTCGCTCTGCCCTCTGGCGAGCGCCGCTGCAAAACCACCGACAAAGGTATCACCTGCAGCGGTGGTGTCCACGGCCTGAACGCGACGCGTTGGAATATGTTCGACGCCAGCGGCACTGGCGAACAACGTCCCCTGCTCACCGAGCGTGATGATCACGTTACGTGCACCGGCTGCCAGCAGCGCCAGAGCCGCCTTTTGCGCAGAGGCTGGCGAGTCGACATTAATCCCGGACAATGCCTGGGCTTCGCTTTCGTTGGGAATCAGGTAATCGATCAGGCTGTACCAGTGGGCGGGCAGCGGCTCACTGGCGGGAGCAGGATTCAGAATAACGGTCTTGCCCAGCTCACGGGCACGCGACAAGGTATGGAAGACCGTCTCGGTCGGCACTTCGAGCTGGCAAATGACAATGTCCGAACCTGCGAGCAGCGGGTCGAAGCGCTTGATAAGCGCAGGCGTCAGTTGCCCATTGCCGCCCGCGACGATGACGATTGCATTCTGACTGTTCGCGTCGACCACGATCGAGGCAATGCCGGTGGGCACGCCATCGACCACTGTCACCGCCTGGCAGTCAATCTGTTCGGCCAGCAGCGCAGCACGCAGTTGCTCACCGTAAGCGTCGGCACCTACACAGCCGATCATTGCCACCTCAGCACCCAGACGTGCAGCGGCGACCGCCTGGTTGGCGCCCTTGCCACCGGGAACGGTATCGAAGCTCTCTCCGGTCAGTGTTTCGCCAGGGCGCGGGAGACGCTGGGCGCGGATCACCAGATCCATGTTGAGGCTGCCCACTATCACTATTTTTGCTTGCATGGCTCATTCACTCGTTGCTGTGCGTGCTCATCATTGATCAGGAGCGTTGTAGGGTGCAGCCGTGGATTCACGCACCACGACGACAGGCGTCACCAGACGCTTCTCGACGGGCGAGTCATGAGGCGACGCGATTCTGCACAAGAGCATTTGCGCCGCCGTTTCGCCCAGTTGCATGATCGACTGTCCCACCGTGGTGAGTGCGGGATAGACATAGCGGCTCATTTCGATGTCATCGAAACCGATGACCGACAGATTTTGCGGGACAGCAATATTGCGTTCGGCGGCAGCCCTCAGCACACCAATGGCAATGACGTCGTTACCGGCGAAGATCGCGGTGGGCTGATGCCTGGCCAACAGCTCGCCTGCGGCGTCGTATCCGGCCGAACTGGTGAAATCACTGTGTACGGCCCACTGCGGATCAATTTCGACAGACGCCTCCTGCATCGCACGCCGATACCCTGCCAGACGCATTTCGGCAACCGTGCTGTTGCGAGGCCCACCGATACAGGCAATGCGTTTATGCCCCAGATCGAGCAGATGACGCGTCGCCAGATAGGCCCCCTGCTCGTGATCGATACGCACCATGTCGGCTTCGATACTTTCCAGCTCGCGGTCGACGATGACCAACGGCGTGCGAACGTCCGCAAGACCTCCCGCAACACTCGCGTCTGCGCCCACCGATGAGACGATCAGGCCGTCTACCCGCTTCTCCAGCAGAACCCGCAGGTAACTGCGCTGCTTCTCGGGATTGTCATCGGAGTTGCACAGAATCACGCAGAAACCGTTGCGCTCGCAGTAGTCCTCGATGCCTCTGGCCAGCTCGGCGAAATACGGGTTCATGCCATTGGGAATCAACAGGCCGATGGTCGACGTACTTTTGGCTTTGAGCGAACGGGCCACCGCACTGGGCACGTAGTCCAGTTGTGCGATGGCCGCCTCGACCTTGAGCCGGACCGGCTCGCTCACCGGCCGGGTCTTGTTCAGCACATGGGAAACCGTTGTGTAGGAAATCCCGGCCAGTGCTGCTACGTCCTTGATGGTTGCCATGTCAGCCCTGTCGCCGCGCCCGGTTGCTGCGGTAGGTGTCCAGCACCACGGCAATCACGATCACAGCGCCGGTGATGATGCGTTTGGTGGGTTCGGTGGCGCCGATCTGCGCCAGGCCTGCGGCCAGTACCGAAATGATCAGCACGCCGAAGAATGTGCTGATGATCGAACCGCGTCCACCCATCAGGCTGGTACCGCCAATGACCACCGCTGCGATCACCTGCAATTCCAGCCCAGCACCGGCGTTTGGATCAGCTGCCTCCAGTCGCGATATCTGGAACAGCGCCGCGACGCCCGCCAGCATACCCATCAGCGAGAACACCAGGATCTTGTAGGGCTTGGGATTGATACCTGCCAGACGCACGGCTTCTTCGTTGGTGCCGATACCGATCAGGTAGCGACCGAAGACGGTGCGGGTCAGCACAGCCTGAGCGACGATGATCACCAGCAGCGCAATGATGAACGACGGGGAAATACCGAATGCCACCGGATCGGACAGCCAGGCGAATGAATCACCGATGTAGGCCGTGCGCGAGTCAGTCATCTGGTACGCCACGCCACGGGCCATTTCCAGCACGCCCAGCGAAACGATGAATGACGGGATGCGCCATGCGACGGTGATCGAACCGGTGATGGTGCCCGCCAGTGTTGCGCAGGCAATGCCCAGCAACGCGGCCGGAAACACACTCCAGCCCCAGCCCAGAACAGCCACGCTGACCGCGGCTGCAGCCAATGCCAGTACCGAACCCACGGACAGGTCGATGCCGCCGATGATCAGGATCAGGGTCATGCCGACAGACAGCACCATCAGATCAGGAATCTGGTTGGCCAGGGTGCTGAAGGTCTGGTACGACAGGAAATGGTCACTGAGCAGCGAGAACAGGACGATCATCGCCAGCAAGGCGCCCGCCAGTCCCAGGTAAGTGCCCAGGCCGAAATAAGTGCCGCCGCGACGGGCCGGCAGTGTCAGCGTCGGGGATGTGTCGTTTTTCATGGCTCGTTCCTGGGCGCTGCATCGTTGAGCAGCGCATCACGTTTCTGATAACCGGCAAAGGCTGCGGCCAGCAATTGGTCCTGACTCCAGTTGTCGCGTTCGAACGTATCGATCAGGCGACCGGCCGACAGCACGCCGATGCGGTCACAGATCAGCATCAGTTCGCGCAGATCACTGGAAACCACCACCAGCGCCCTGCCCTGACGGGTCAGTTCGCCGAGCAGCGCGTAGATGTCGAATTTGGCGCCGACGTCGATGCCCCGCGTTGGCTCGTCGAACAACATGACCGGGCAATCGCGCTCCAGCCAGCGGCCGATCACCACTTTCTGCTGGTTGCCGCCGGACAGTTCCGACACCAACTGCGTCGGGCTGGAGCTGCGAATACGCATGGCGTCCACCTGACGCTGCGCGAGCTTGAGCTCGTCAGCGGCATTGACGATGCCTGCGCTGGAAATGGCTTTCATGTTGCCCAGCGCGATGTTGGCGCTGATCGATTGCGACATCAGCAAGCCTTCGCTCTTGCGGTCTTCCGTGATCAAGGCAATGCCATGCTCGACCGCATCGGCGGGCGAACGAATGGTGACGGCCTGTAATGGCTGGCCCACTTCAATCGTGCCACTGTCGGCGATGTCGGCGCCGTAGATCAGGCGCAGCAGCTCGGTCCGCCCCGCGCCGATCAGCCCGGAGATACCGAAGATTTCGCCACGGCGAACATCGAAGGAGACATCCTGGACCTTGCCCTTGCGGTTGAGCGATTTGACCGACAGTGCGACTTCGCCGATCTGCCGGGCGCCCATGTCCATGTGTTCGCCCAGTTCGCGCCCCACCATCAGGGTGACCAGTTGCTCGCTGTTGTAACGGGAAATCGGCTCGACGCAAACCAGCTTGCCGTCACGCAATACGGCGATGCGCTGCGACACTCTGGCCAGTTCTTCGAGGCGATGGGAAATGTAGATGATCGAGACGCCACGAGCCTGCAACCGCGTGATCTGCTCGAACAGCATTTCGACCTCACGCGAGGTCAGCATTGCCGTCGGCTCGTCGAGAATCAGCACGTGGCAGTCGCCAGCGAGGTTACGGGCGATCTCAACCATCTGCTGATGCCCGATGCCCAGATCGCCAACCAGCGTGTCCGGGTCAATCGCGTCCAGCCCAACCTGGGCCATGGCCTTGATGGCGTTTTCACGCAGGCGCTTGCGATCGATCCAGCCCGCGCGACGTGGCAGATCGTCCAGAAACAGGTTTTCGGCAACGGTCAGGGTTGGCAGCAGGTTCAGTTCCTGCATGACCATACGCACGCCGAGCTTTTCGGCCTGGGTGCGATTGGCTGGCTGGTAGGGCTGCCCCTGAAATTGCATGCTGCCAGTGGTGGGCGTGACCAGCCCGCCGATGATCTTTGTCAAGGTGCTTTTTCCGGCACCGTTTTCCCCGGTCAGGGCCAGCACTTCACCGCGCATCAACGTCAGGTCGACATCGCCAAGCACGGGTTGAGCGTAGGTTTTACCAATGCCACTGACCGAAAGAACAGCCGTCTGAGCAGACGCTGACATACATTTCTCCCAGCGCCTGCCCTGTTCGGGCAGACGCCTTTCACTCGGTGTGGATCAAGGTTGGGTAACGAGTTCGACCGGCGTTTCGATAACGCCTTTCTCGTTGGTGTCGACCTTCTCGCCCTTGACAGCCTTGAGTGCCGCTTCGATCCCGAACACGGCCTGCCTGGCAGCGTACTGATCGGCGGTGGCGAGGATTCGACCGTCCTTGAGCATCGGCTTGATGGCGTTGATGTTGTCGTAACCCACCACCATCACCTTGCCAGTCTTGCCTGCAGCACGTACGGCAGAAACGGCGCCCAGTGCCATGCTGTCATTGCCGGCCAGCAGTGCCTTGAGGTTTGGGTATTCGTTCAGCATGGCGGACGCGACGGCATTGCCCTTGTCGATTTCCCAGTTGCCGGACTGTACCGACACGACTTTCATCTGTGCCTTATCCATGGCGTCCTTGAAACCGGCCGTACGCTGCTGAGCGTTGGTGGTGGTCGGCACACCTTCGATGATGCCGACTTCATCGCCTGCCTTCAGCTTGGTCGCCAGGTAATCACCGACCTGGGCAGCGCCCTTGCGGTTATCCGGGCCTACGAACGGAATCTGCAGGTTCTTGCTTTTGAGTACGTCGGCGTCGAGCTGGTTATCGATGTTGACGACCTTGATCCCGGCATCGGAGGCTTTCTTCAAGACCGACACCAGTGCTTTCGAGTCGGCAGGCGCAATGACCAGTGCATCGACTTTGGAAACAATCATCTGCTCGACGATACGAATCTGGCTCGCGGTATCGGACTCATCCTTGATGCCGTTGGAGACGAGATCAAACTCGCTGGCGTGTTCTTTCTGGTAAGCCTTGGCACCGTCTTCCATGGTCCGGAAGAACTCGTTGGCCAGGGATTTCATGACCAGCGCGACTTTAGGCTTTTCAGGGGTCTGAGCGTTTACGGCAGAGAGGGGAACGATTGCCGCAAGGGCAGAAAACATGGCGACAGCGAGCAGGCGTCCAGCGAATGGCAGCTTCATGAGTTCATCTCCGATCTTGTGATTATTGTTCGGGCGAACGACGCAGAATCAATCCGCAGGATCGATACGCAAACGTTTGCGAGAAGCGAACTATGAAAAATGTCGCGGGGTTTGTCAATCGGGGAAATGAAGTCTGCCCGAAGCATTGCTCCGGGCAGCGCTGTCTCACTCTTCGGGGCGGACAGTGGCCACTTCGTCGGCCTTGATCCGAATGGTTTTGCCCGAAATATCTTCGAACTCATAGAAGCCGTCACGGCTCTTGGTCTTTGGCGCATCCTTGGTGATGTATTGCGTTCCGTCCTGCAACGTGACGACCGACGGGGTGGAGCATCCAGACAACATGAGAGAGGCCGCAACCACGGCAGGCAACACCAGCAATTTGAATTTCATGTTCACTCCTTGGGCCTATACGAATGTGCAGGTGAAACGATACAGGCATCATCAAAGGGCGGAAACATTATCCTACGTAAGTGTTGCGAAAGATCCGACACTCAAATACTGTGCGCACGTACAGCTTATTCAGGGACTTTTCCGTGGCAAATCAATCCTCAGCGACCTCAGCCCCCGACTCCTATCAGCGCATGGGCATTCGGGTACAGAAGATCATCAACTCGCCGACCGCGCAGAAATCCAGAGCCGCCCTGCTCTTTCGTCTGCAGGATGAATCGGAAGATGATTGGGCTCAGTTGCTTGAAGAGATAGCCGAGAACGACAACGTCACCCTCGCCTGGCGTGATGATGGTGGCGTACAGCTGTTCTGGACAGTGCCCAAGGAGGATTGAGGGGCGGTTTTCAGCTCTCAATGCAGCCTCTGATTTGAACGTAGAATCCCACGACGCTTGGCCTGGATAACGCATGGAGTGTGACCGTGATTACGCTGGACGGGATTTTTGACGCCTTCTTCAACCTGCTGGCGCACAGTGTCGGCGTACGCATATTGAAAGCCTTGAGTGGCGGCAGATTCAAAGGCGAACGCGGGTTCGCATTTGGCTGGGCGCTGGTCGTCGGAAGCGTGGCATTGCTCGCACCGCTTGTGGCATTCATCACCTGGCTGATTGTCAGCAGATCAGCCAGTTGAACATCCTGTAATCGCGACACCTTCGTTCGGGCAGTCATACACAACTTTTACACGCGAACGGATATGGCTTAGTGCCACTTGTCGGACGACTGTTCACTTGCAATCGAAACGGTGTAATTCTCGTTTCACCCTTCTGAGACAGCGGTCCGATCAAGGCGACGTGTAGCCGTACACGCCTGTATCGATCTCGAAATGATGTTGCAGCGTCGAAGCAGCCCCGGCTTCGAACTGCCCAGTACCCCACGTACTCATTTTAGGATGGCGTAGTGTCTACGCCTTGCAGGCAGGTAATGATGAATCAAACGGAATTTGAAATTCACTATCGGTTCAAGGGTGAAACCCGGTCCTTTCTTCACCAGACTCTTCAACTCTGCCAGAGCGATGCGCTGCATTGCGCAACGCTGCATGCAGGTGTCGGTACGGTCAGCGATCATGTCGCCGCCGGGCCTGTGAGACTGGCGACCTTGCAGGCTCAAGGCTTTGGTGTGACCGAAGTGCACTGGAAGCGGTGTACGCAGCCTGAGCAGACCTGAGTCGGCATTGTCGAGACTCACAATAAAAAGCGACCTCACCTGGAGGTCGTTTTTTTGGGCTGCAATGCGACTCAGATCGCGGGGTAAGAACCTGTGCCCTCGGGCCAAGGCGTCAGCAGTTCGAAGCCCGTCGAGGTGACTGCCACCATGTGCTCCCACTGCGCTGAAAGTGACATGTCACTGGTCAATACTGTCCAGCCATCCGGCAATGTGCGGGTGCCCGCCTTGCCTGCGTTGATCATCGGCTCGATGGTGAAGACCATGCCTTCCTTGAGTTTCAGGCCTTTGCCCTGCGTACCGTAATGCAGCACCTGAGGCTCTTCATGGTATTTGCGCCCGATGCCGTGCCCGCAGTACTCGCGCACCACACTGAAACCTTCGCGATGGGCAACGCTCTGGATCGCGTACCCGATGTCGCCCAACGTCGCACCCGGACGCACCGCGTGAATGCCTGCACGGGTTGCTTCGTAGGTGGTTTCGACCAGACGCCGGGCCAGCGGACTGACCTCGCCGACCAGATACATGCGACTGGTATCGCCGTACCAGCCATCCTTGATGACGGCCACATCAATGTTGACGATGTCGCCTTCCTTCAGGATGTCCGATGCCGACGGAATGCCATGGCAGACCACCGCATTCGGGGAAATGCAGGTTGTCTTGGTAAAGCCGTGATACCCGACGTTGGCCGGAATCACCTTGAGCTCCTTGACGATGTACTCGTTGCAGATGTCATCCAGCGCTTCGGTGCTCACGCCTGCCTTGACGTAAGGCGTGATCATCGCAAGCACGTCAGCCGCGAGCCTGCCGGCGATGCGCAACTGAACCAGATCCTGCTCGGTCTTGAGACTGATGCCGCCGCTCATGAGGCCGCCTTCGACAGTTCGGTCAGCTTGAAGGATTGAGTCGACAGCACAGTACCGTCAGCGTCTTCGAGACGAATCAGCATCTGACAGATTTCGCTGTAGTCCAACGTTGGATGCAGCTCTGCGAGCATGCCGATGCGCATCCAGTGCTCCGCCTGAGCATTGATGGAACGACTCAACGCAACACTGGCGCAACGCAGATCCGCGTGCATGTGTTCGGAAATTTTGACCAGGCCCATGGTTCACCTCACTTTGAATATACGAAGCATATACGTTTCGTATATTCACAAGCAACAGAACTGGCGTGTCAGGTGATCAGTCGAGACGCTTGCACAACGATAACGCCAGCTGGCTGATCGCGCTCTGGTCGACGCAGCTCAGTGATCTGAAGCGCAGGATGATGTCTTTTTCGGCAGCCGAGAGTGAGTCGATGCAGACCGGTAATCTTTTACCGCACAGCACATAAAGCACGTCGACTCCTTTCTCGCTCAGCGCCACCAGATAAGTGGAACGCGGCATGCGCTTACCGTTCTCGTATTTGCCCTGGGCATTGGCCTCGACACCACCAATGGCGGCAAATCTGTGTTGCGATAGCCCCAATGCCTGGCGCTCTTCTTTCAGTCGCGCGCCGAAATCTTTCATATGGATGCACCTGAGGCGGAATTGCATCCATCACGATACGCTGCATCCATTAATCATGTTGAGTTATCGGGTTTTATTCACTCGCGCGGCTTTCACGGTAGTCACCACCTGCTTGAGCAGCTGCGACGACCATGGACACTTGAGCCTCGTACGCATTGAACTGGCGCAGTGCTGCGGCCAGAGCCAGAAAATCTTCACGCTGCATTTCGTTGACCGACGTACCGGTTCGAAGCTGATGGGCAACCGGGCTATGCGCTGACTTCAGGGACATGGAACACCTCTTTCTTTTTACTGGTTATGCATACAGTATTTAGATCCAGAGGCTAATACAAGCCCGGTTACGACGAATGGTCATTCTCTGCCAGTGCCTGCAGGCGCATCACATCGCTGGCGTTCATTTCGATGCCATGCGCCATCGATCTGGCTCGCTCGGCGTAACGACGATCACCCGGCATACGCGACTGACCGACACCATGAAGCTGCTGCACAAGGACCTCGCTGCGTTGCGCAAAGGACTGGCCACCGCCCTTGTCGGGATCGATGACAATCAGCAACTGGCCGGTCCAGGGCGTTTGCGCACCGCGATGCTTTGACCAGTCGAACTCGAACGAAAAATTTCCGCCGGTCAAACCCGCCGCCAGCAGTTCAACCATCATCGACAATGCCGAACCCTTGTGCCCGCCAAACGGCAGCAGTGCCCCGCCATCCAGAATCGCCTTGGGGTCACAGGTCGCCTGTCCCTCACGATCCACACCCATACCTTCGGGTAACAGACGGCCTTCGCGCGCTGCGATCTGCACATCGCCATGGGCCATGGCACTGGTCGCCAGATCGAAAACCAATGGCGTCGACCCGTGGCGAGGCGCCGCGAACGCGATGGGGTTGGTTCCGAACAACGGCTTCTGCGCACCGTGCGGCACAACGCAGGTCATGCTGTTGACCATGCTCAGGGCCACCAGCCCCTGCTCGGCGAACGGCTCGACGTCCGGCCACAGTGCCGCAAAATGATGGGAGTTTCGGATGGCCAGAATCGCAATACCTGCGCTGCGCGCCTTGTCGATCAGCAACGGCCGCGCCGCCGCGAGCGCGGGCTGGGCAAAGCCGTTGGCCGCGTCGACCCTCACGAACGCAGATGCGACATCCTCCACAACCGGCACCGCCTTGCCGTCCACCCAACCGCTGGCCAGCGAAGAAAGATACCCCGGAATGCGAAAGATGCCGTGACTGTGCGAACCGTCCCGCTGGGCGCTGGCGCAGTTTTCAGCAAGGACAGTCGCCACATCCAGCGACGTGCCATGGGCCAGAAAGATTCGCTGCAACAGCTCGGTCAGTTGCGCAAGGGAAAGGGTTCGGGTCGAGTCATCAGGGTGAGCGGCGTGCATCTGGAACTCCGGATCATGACGGTCAGGGCAGGTATTGGGTTGCGATCAAGAGTAGCGCCAAGCGCATTCCAGAAACACTCCCGTAGTCCGATACATCAATGAGAGCCGATCACATTCACGAAGAATTAAGCCGGGATTGATACATCGTAACGGTCCAATGTTCTCTCCCTCTCCTATCCGGGGGTAGAATGCGCCAGCGGTCAGTAACGGAGAGTCCATGAACGAACCCAGCCTCAGCGAAGCAGAATACGAGCAGATCACCGATGCCGCCGCGCAATGGTGCATGCGACTGCACGCTGACGACTGCTCGCCTGCCGAGCGGAAACTGTTCGATCAGTGGCTCAAGGCTCATCCGCTGCACGCGACCGAGTTCGAGGCAATGCGCGATATCTGGGAGGTGTCGGGACAGCTGGAACCCGTCAATCCGCCGCCCTCGCCCGTCGTATCGAGCGCAGCTGCAGTGCCTGGTGTCTTGCCACGACGCAGACGCAACTGGCGTCCTCTCGCCGTGGCTGCAACCGTTGCCGCACTGGCTATACCCGCGGCTGGCTACATTGGCTGGAACCAGGGGCTGATTCCCAACGCGTACGAAACCTACACCACAACCAATGCTACTCGTCTCATCACCATGGGCGACGGCAGCCGCGTGGAAATGGACCTGGGCACAGAACTGACCTACGCCAATTACAAGGACCGCCGCAGCGTTACCTTGAAAAAAGGCGAAGCATTTTTCGAAGTCAGCCACGACCTCACCCACCCTTTCGTCGTGGACGTCGGCGCAGGAAGCATCAAGGTAACCGGCACGCGCTTCAATGTGTGGACCTATCAGGATCAGGTTCGTGTAACGCTGGTCGAGGGGTCGGTACAGGTCAGCAGCGATCGCTCGCAACCTGGCTTCAGCGATCACCTGGATCCCGGCATGCAGGCCACGTACAAGGCTGGTGATAACCGCCCAAGCATTGGTCACGTTGCCGCCGACGACACCAGTCTGGCGTGGCGCAACGGCAAACTGATCTTCAATGATATGCCGTTGAGCCAGGCATTGCCGATGATCAACCGCTACCTGCAGACGCCGATCCTGCTGGCGGACAATGCCACCGGTGCGATTCGTCTTGGCGGCACCTACAACACCCGAGACATCTCGAGCCTGCTCACGTCACTGCCCAAGGTATTGCCGGTTTATGTGACGCAGAACCAGAATGGAAATCCGGTCCTGAACATACGTGGCCCCAACTCACCCAAAGGCTGACTCATGTCCCGAGACGGCGCTGATCTTACATCCTGAAACATCCCTTCCGAGTGAAGTCATCGTGCTCGGCGCCGCTGTTTTCGCGACTTTGTACGCAGGTAATCCGGCTCGTCGTGCAGCTCTCTGCTATTTTTTTGCGTTCGCACCTGAGGTTTTGCGCCGCTCGTTCGTCTTATAGATGAGATTTTGTTTAAAAGCCTGAAAAGGAATTTGCGCATGTTCAATCGTCAAGGAACAACGACCCGTACGATGCTCAGGCAGACGGCCATTTCTGCGCAGGCGCAGACCCAGGTCCAATCGCCTGCGGGAGAGATCGAGCGTCCGGGCAATGATCACATCCGGCTGCTACTCAAGAGCTTCGGCCTGCGCACCAGTCTGGTCAGACTCAAGGTGCTGGATGCACTGCTGGTATCGAACGAAAGCGGTCAGTCACTCGGCGTGCGAGGTGTGCACAGTCAACTGCTCAGGCTGGACGTGCCGCTGTCATTCCTCAGCGTACGCGAGGTGCTCAAGCGTCTGTGCGATGAAGGCGTCATCCATCTCAACGAGGACAAGACCTACAGTCTGCATCCTCGTGCCATGGAATGGCTGGGCGAGTCGGGCAGATAATCAGACGCCCCGTGAAACTCAGCGCCTGACCTTGCGGCGCATGATCCCGTTGAGCACCACAACCAGCACAGCAACGCCGATGGCGATGTACTGAAAGGTCTTCTCGCTGATCACACCACTGTTCTGCAAATGCGAAAGGCCCAGCATGATCGCCAGCACACCCAAAGCGATCAGAATCGAGTAAATCAAACGCTGCTTGTTGGTCATATCGGTTTTCCTGATTACGTCATGAACGGCATTGGCGCGGTGCAAATGCGCCGACATCTTACGCTGATGCATGACCGATGGCATGGACGGAATACGTCCCTGCAACTTACCACCTCCCCTTTCTACGATCCTGTGTGCAAACATCAATGCGATTGATGTTCGTCATGCCGGATTCAACGTTGCCGTGAAAAACTCACGTGGTTTAATGCGGGCCTGTTTCAAATCGTTTCCTGACATTGCCAAGGAGTTTCACATGCCCCATGAAGGCAGCCTGCTGCAGGCAGCAGTGGTGTTTCTGTTCGCCGCCGTCATCGCCGTCCCGCTGGCCAAGC
Organism: Pseudomonas viridiflava; assembly: GCF_001642795.1. Lineage (GTDB taxonomy): Bacteria > Pseudomonadota > Gammaproteobacteria > Pseudomonadales > Pseudomonadaceae > Aquipseudomonas > Aquipseudomonas viridiflava. The sequence continues at coordinate 505,962 of NZ_LKEH01000017.1, forward strand.
GCCTGAAACTCGGTGCCGTGATCGGTTATCTGGCCGCCGGCGTCGTGATCGGCCCATCGGTGCTGGGGTTGATAGGAGATACGGAGAGTGTCAGCCATATCTCCGAACTTGGGGTGGTATTACTGCTGTTCATTATCGGCCTTGAGCTGTCGCCAAAGCGTTTATGGGTGATGCGCAAGGCAGTGTTCGGCGTGGGCACGGCACAGGTGTTACTGACTGGTCTGGTCATCGGCGCAGTTGCCCTGGTTGCCTTCGGACAATCGATGAACACCGCGATTGTGCTGGGCCTTGGTCTGGCACTGTCCTCCACGGCTTTCGGCCTGCAGAGTCTGGCCGAGCGTAAGGAACTGAACAGCCCGCATGGGCGTACGGCGTTCGCCATTCTGCTGTTTCAGGACATTGCAGCCATCCCGCTGATCGCGCTGGTGCCATTTCTGGCCGGTGGGGACCATGCGACCAGCACTCAGGAAAGCATCAACCATGGTCTGCGCGTACTGGGCAGCATCGCCATCGTGGTCGTGGGCGGACGTTACTTGCTGCGCCCGGTGTTTCGCATCGTGGCCAAGACCCGCATTCAGGAAGTGTCGACCGCTACTGCGCTGCTGGTGGTGATCGGCACAGCGTGGTTGATGGAACTGGTCGGTGTGTCCATGGCGCTGGGCGCTTTTCTGGCAGGCCTGCTGCTCGCCGACTCCGAATACCGACACGAACTGGAAGCTCAGATCGAACCGTTCAAGGGTTTGCTGCTGGGGCTGTTCTTCATCAGTGTCGGCATGGGCGCCAACATCGGCCTGCTGTTCAGCGCGCCACTGGTGGTGCTTGGCCTCACGGTGTTGCTGGTCGCAATCAAGTTGCCGCTGTTGTTCATCATTGGCCGCACCGCAGGTGGCCTTAGCAAGCGCAGCGCATTGCGCCTGGGTCTGGTGCTGGCAGCGGGCGGTGAGTTCGCCTTCGTGGTGTTCAAGATCGGCAGCGCTCAGGGGCTGTTCGAAGCAGGCCTCTATGACATGCTGGTACTGACCATCACCCTGTCGATGGCGATCACCCCGCTCTTGTTCATCGCATTGGCGCGCTGGATCAAGCCCAAGGCCAAAGTGGTGGAAGTACCGGAAGAGTACCGCGACATCCAGACCGACAAGCCACGCGTGGTCATCGCCGGCATGGGAAGGATGGGCCAGATCGTTGCGCGTATCCTGCGTGCGCAGAAAATCCCGTTCATTGCCCTGGACACTGCAGTGGAGTCCATCGAATTCTCTCGCAGCTTCGGCAACGTGCCAGTGTTCTACGGCGATCCGTTGCGTCCGGAAATCCTCAGAGCAGCCAAGGTGCAGGACGCCGAGTTTTTCATCATTGCCACCGATGACCCGGACATCAACATCAAGACGGCCGAACTGATCAACAAGCTGTATCCGCACATGAAGATCATCGCTCGTGCCCGCAACCGTCAGCACGTTCACAAGCTGATGGATGCCGGTGCACATGCAGTGCGTGAGACCTTCTACTCAAGCCTTGAAATGTCGCGACAGACGCTGCTGGGGCTGGGTTTGAGCGAGGCGCAGGCCGATGCGCGCATCAGCCGCTTCAAACGTCATGACGAACAGGTGCTCGCCGCGCAGCACGAGATCTACGACGACGAAGCAAAAGTGCTGCAAACAGCCCGCGAGGCCAGGGTCGAGCTGGCCCAGTTGTTCGAGGCCGACCGGCTCGACGAAGAAGAGGCCGCAAAAGCCTGAGCTACCAGCCACCGCCCAGCGCGCTGTACAGCCCGACCAGCGCCTGGGCTTGAGTGGTTGAACTCTGGACCCACTGTTCCTCGATGTCCAACAGGGTGCGCTGCACCGTGAGGACGTTGAGGAAGTCCACCACACCTTCTGTGTATTGCCGCTTGGCGGTGTCCAGCGCGATACGGTTCTGGCGCACCGCCTCGTCCAGTTTGCGCTGCTGAAGCTGGCTGGCGTTGTAGAGACTCATGCTGTCGTCGATTTCCTGCCAGGCGCGCAACACGGTCTGCTGATACGCCAGTGCTGTTTCCTGCCCCTGGGCTTCGCGCAAACGCAACATGCCGCGCAGCCGGCCGCCTTCGAAAATCGGCAGGCTCAGTTGTGGGCCGATACCGAACTGGCGTGAGCCCCAACTGCCGAGGTCAGACAGTTGCAGGGCCTGAAAACCGACGTTGCCTGACAGCACGATGCGTGGATAGAAATCGCCTTGTGCGACACCAATGCTCGCGGTCGCGGCATGCAGCCGCGCTTCGGCACGGCGAATGTCCGGGCGGCGCTGCGCCAGCTCGGAGGGCAGGCCCACCGGTACAGTGGCGGGCACAGCAACCATTTCCACAGGTTTTTCCAGCTCGCTCTGCAAGGCTCTGGGCGATTGCGCCAGCAACAGGCTCAATGCATTGATCAGCCTGGCCTGTCGCTGCTCAAGTACTGGAAGACGGGACTCGATCGCCGATACCTGCGCAGCGGCTTCAGCCACATCCAGATTGGTCGCCACCCCACTGCCCTGCCTGACCTTCGAAAGCTCCAGGCTGTTGCGGGACAATTGCAGGTTTTGCCGGGTCACGGCGAGGACCGACTGGGTGCCACGCAGCTGCAGATAGTCCCTCGCTACTTCCGCCTGAAGCGACAGCAAGGCTGCGCGCCGGTCGTTGTCCGCAACGTCTACGTTGGCGTCGGCAGCCTCGACTTCGCGCTTGACCCGCCCCCACAAATCAACTTCCCAGCTGGCATTGATGCCGCCGTCCCACTGGCTGAACGCCGCCCTGCCCTCGTTGCCCGACGGATCGTTCAACCCTTCGGCGCTGTTGCGTTTGCGCTGGTAACCCAGCTTGCCGTCCACACTGGGCACTTGCTCGCCGGCGATCACCTGACGCGCCGCCCGACTTTGCGCCAGTCGCGCCTCCGCCATTTTCAGATCAAGGTTGGAAGCCGCCGCCCGATCAATCAATGATGACAACTGGGGATCACGGAATATCTCCCACCATCGAGCGCTATAAGGGGTGGTATTAACTTGACTGGCTGCCTGTTCTCCCTGAATGGGCAACCACTGCACGTCGCTGGTTTGCGGGCGCTGGAAATCCTGTCCGACCTGGCAGCCCGACAGACTCGCCAGCAGCACCAGGCTGCTCGCAGCAGCGATGCGGCTCACAAGGCACCCACTGGCTGTTCAGTGGATGGGGATTGCGTGTCGATACTGGCGTCCACCGACATCCCGACCCTCAACCTTGCCGCAAGCGGTTGCCCCGGATCGAGGATGATTTTCACCGGGATGCGCTGCACGACCTTGGTGAAATTACCGGTGGCGTTGTCGGGCCGCACGGCAGCGAAGGTCACGCCGGTGGCAGGGGCAATACTCTGTACGTGAGCCTTGAGGACTTCATCGGGATAGGTGTCGACACGCACCTCGACTGATTGCCCCACACTCACATGGGTCAGTTGGGTTTCCTGAAAATTGCCCACGACATAGGCGTCGGCGAGCGGCACCACTGACAGCAACTTGCTGCCGGGATTGACGTAGTTACCGACGCGCACCGCCCGCTCACCCACGACACCGTCAATGGGCGCAACGATGTGCGTGTAGGACACCTGCAACTGCGCCTGATCACGGGCGGCCTGTGCGTGCTTGAGGCCTGCTTCGGCGCTGTGCTGGCGAGCCGTCAGGATATCGACCTGCTTGCGCTCGGCCACCAGTGACGCACTGGCACTGGCGTGGTTGGCATTGGCCGTGTCGATCCGGTTGCGCGCTTGCTGCGCGTTCTGCACAGTCCCTGCACCGGCGCCTGCCAGATGCTCGTAGCGGTCGCGTTCCTGTTCGGCAAAGCGCACCGCTGCTGTACTGGCGGTCAACGCGGCCCTGGCCTGATCGATCACCGCAGTCTGACGCTGCAACAACGCAGTGACCTGCTCCAGCTCCGCCGCTGCGGTCGCTACACCCGCCTCTGCCGAAGCCAGCGCCGTCTGCACATCGCGATCATCAATCACCGCCAGCAATTGCCCTGCCTTGACCGGCTGGTTGTCTTCCACCAGCACCTGGCTGATGAAACCCGACACTTTGGGCGCGACCACCGAATAATCGGCGGTGATGAATGCGTCGTTGGTGGCCTGACGCGTGCTGTCACCGGTCAGTGTGTAGATACCCAGACCGGCGAGCACAATGGCGGCGCCGCACAGGGCCAGGGTCTGTTTTGAAGTCATGCTCATGAAAAAGTCTCGACAGAAAATCAGTTCGGCGCACGAGGCGGATAGACCCGCGTCGGCATCAAAGGAATCAACAGAATCAGTCCGGCGGCCAGCCAGCCCATGCAGAAATACAGATCGGCACTGGTCAGCACCACGGCCTGCTCGTGCAGTCGATGGGTCAGGGAGGCCACCGAATCGTCAGCAGCGAGCCAGGGTGAGTTGCCCAGACGATCGACCAGCACGTTGGAGTGAAAATGCTGGCGCGAGGTGGTCAGGGCTTCCAGCACGCCGGTGGCGATAACCGCCGACAAACCGCGCACGGTGTTGAACCATGAAGACGCAAACGGGCCATCGGGCGGAGCGATCCCGCCAGTCGCCTGCATCAGCAACGGCAGGACCGCCATCGGCTGGGCGATGATTTGCAGCAGTTGCAGGCTGTAGAAATTGTCGCGAATCCACTCCGAAGTCATTTGCGTCGCCAACCCGCAATAAAGCGCGAGCAGGCCAAGCCCGGTCGCCAATACCCAGCGGCAATCGATCCAGCGCACGTTGCACAGCGCCGCCACCAGAGGCAGTGCAAGCAACTGTGGCAAAGCAACCATCAGCATCAGCGGTGCAGTCTGCAGCGGGCGATAACCGTGCACCTGGGCCAGATAGGACGACGGAATCGAGGCGACCGCCGTCAGAACGATCAGCACGCCACCCAGCGTCAGCAACGCATGCGACAGGTTTCGACCCGCCAGCAGCTGCAGTTTGAAAAACGGCACCGGGGTGAACCATTCGTTGACCATGAACGCTACCAGCAGCACCAGTCCGCCGCCCAGCAGCCAGCAGATCAGGGTGGACTCGAACCAGTCCAGGCGATTGCCTTGCAGGATGCCGATCACCAGCGCTGCAATGGCAGGCAAACCGAGCAGCACGCCACGCCAGTTGAACGCTCTGAAGCGCTCCAGACGCAACGGGTCCTGCGGAATGCCGTGGGCAATGGCGATCATTGCGACGAGACACGGAGGGATGACCTGCCAGAACGTCCACCGCCAGTTGAAGTGCTCGGTCCACAACGCGGCAAGCGGCGTACCCAGACTCGGGCCGAAGGTTGCGGTCAGGGCGTACCCGGCCAACCCGTACAACTTGATGTGCGGCGGCAGAAAGCGCAGCGCGACGGTCATCAGCATGGGTGGCAGACAGCCCGCCGCCAGACCTTGCAGGATGCGCAGGACCAGCAGGCCGGGATAGTTCGGCGCGAACGGGCACAACAGGCCAAGCACGATGAAGGCTGTGATAGCGCCAAGGGTGAAGCGTCGCAGCGACAGGCTGACCGCGAACCATGGCGCGAAGGCCATCGCCGCAACCGAGGTCGCCGAATAGGCCGCCACCAGCCAGGTCGCTTCATCGGCACCGATGAACATCGCACCACGAATGTCAGCCATGGCAATGCGCGTCACGCCCTCGTTGATCCCGGCGACCAGCACCGCCAGCAGCACGCCCAGAAGCCCGATGATCGTCTGCAGGCCGAATACCGCAGGCGCAGGTTTGATGGGCTGGGCAGCCGGGATGACAGGGTCGATGGCGACAAGCGAAGACATGGGCGATGGATCCAGAGCGAGGGAAGCGCTGGCATTTTAGAAAACGGGGCCACTCAGGAAAATTTACATTTGCACAGCGTATAAGTGCACGGGACGCACGAATGCAGCTGCATCCGTGATCTCTGCGTTCATGGATGGCTGACCGCTGATCAAGCGCCGTTCAGAAAAAGAGAGGCGCTCTCGGGAATTTGACACGGAGCGTCACGGGCGGCATGCCCACGCGGAGCGATGGGCACGATCAGTGATAGTTCGGGAACGCTGATCGTTCCCACGCTCCAGCGCTCATCGTTATACCCAAGTCCGCAAGACGCGCAAAACGGGGGGCAAAACGAAAGTGACTGACTGAATGCATACCCCGTGGGAGGCGGCTTGCCGGCGATGGCNAGCTCAGTCACTGATAGATCGCTTCAGAAAAAGCATCGCCGGCAAGCCGCCTCCCACAGTCCGTGGTCGCAGCA
>NZ_LKEH01000017.1:512237-573694 GCF_001642795.1 Pseudomonas viridiflava
TGTCATGCGCTCGGCTCACTGAGTCCGCAGTCTGTGCCATTTGTGACGCGGAGCGTCACGGGAGGCACACCCCCGCGGAGCGATGGGCACGATCAGTGTGAGCGAGGCGGTGATCTGATCGGGAACGTGACGCGACGACAACCTCATGCATACGGGCTGTCCCAATACCGCTTGTACATCCCGAGCCTTTTCTTCACGCCTCGGGGCAGGCGTTTTTCCTGCTTGCTGAGTTTGTAGGCCAGCAGCTTGACGGCGTTGCGAACGAAGGACATCGGCCACCAGAGAAAACGTCTGGGGCCAAGGAACGCGAGTTCGGATTTCACGTAGCGCATGCCTTCGCCCGCGATGCCGCCAAAGGTTTCGTAGATCCACGCTTCGCGCGACTGGAACACACCAATGTCGAAGTAGCGCCGAAACTCCTCACGCAAGCTGTAGTTGTGCGAATGCCGACAGACCGCCGAGCCTTCGTAGGCCACTTTCCAGCCATCGATCAGCATCCTGGCCGTGACGTACATGTCCTCGGACAGGATCACATGCCGGGGAAATCCGCCGATGGCCAGCAAGGCTTCGCCGCGATAGGCCGCAAACGAATTGGACATGAACGGCGTCTTGATGCCCAGCACCGGAGCGTCGGCCAGGGTCTTGATCTGTGAGGTCGGCGGGTAGTTGAACAGCCGCGCGTGCTGGGCCAGCAGGTTGGCGTTCTTGTGGGGCAATTGCCGCCCGCACACGGCACCGACTTTGGGGTCGGCAAATGGCAGCAGGATGTTGGCAATTGCATCAACGTCTTCGACGTAAGCGTCCTGGGTCATGTAGACGTAAACGTCATACTCGGGGTGCAGATCGACCATCATCTGCCGGGTGCCGCCGTGGTTGAAGTCCTTGCTGTCGATGCACAGCACATTTGCGCAACGCGCGCGCGCCAGCTCAAGCGTGCCGTCCGACGAACTGGAGTCGACGATCAGCGTGTCGAACGTCGCCGTCTGCGTGGCCAGAGAGTCCAGCAGGCGCTCCAGGTCCTTACGTCCGTTGTAGGTCGGGATGACACAAGCCACTCTCAATGACGCCATAACAATACTCCGGGGCGAAAACAGGATGCCCGACTTGTCAGCGTTGTTGAGGGTAGCTCATGCCCGGTCAGCCAGCCATGACGTCAGCCCATGACCTCGCTCAAGGGAATGAAGTTGACCCAGTCACCTTCCGCAACCGTGGCGCCTTCACGCACTTCGATCAGCCCGTCAGCCCAGGCCGCGCTACGCAGCACACCGGAGCTCTGGTTGCGATAGGGAACCGCCCTGCCCTGTTCAAGACGCCCGCGCAGGTACTCGCGACGATTGCCGGGACGCGTCCAGACAAATCCCGCAGGTACGGCAAACTTCAAGGGCGTGACATCGAGTACGCCCTGGCGGCGCAACAGATAGGCGCGGGCCAGCAAGGCAAAAGTCACCAGCGTAGAAGCCGGATTACCCGGCAGGCCGATCACCGGCACACCCCGAAAATGCCCGAACGTCAGCGGCTTGCCTGGCTTGATCGCAAGCTTCCAGAGCAACAGCTCGCCTTCTTCGCGCAAGGCATGACCCAGAAAATCCGCCTCGCCCACCGACACACCGCCGGTGGACAGAATCAGGTCGACCTCATGCAGGCTCGCCAATGCAGCGCGGGTCTGTGCCAGATCGTCCGGCAGGATTCCCGCATCCACGACTTCGCACTGCAAACGCTTCAGCCAACTGCACAACAACACGCGGTTACTGTTATAGATCTGCCCCGGCCCGAGCGGCTGGCCCGGCTCGATCAGTTCGTCGCCAGTGGACAACACCGCCACGCGCACCCGTCGGACCACGTCCACTTCGGCCAGACCGAGCGACGCAGCCAACCCCAGTTCGATCGGCCCCAGCCGTGTACCGGCCGCCAGCACCGTGTCGCCAATCCGGGTCTCCTGGCCCTGAGGACGAATGTTCTGCTCAGGTTTCAGTGATTCGGTGAAACGCACACGTTGATCATCGAGGACCTCGGCGTTTTCCTGCATCTCGACGCAATCAGCACCCTCAGGCACCGGCGCGCCGGTGAAGATGCGTGCGCAGGTTCCGGGCGCCAGAGGCTCGGGAGCCTGACCCGCAAAAATACGCTGGCTGACGGGCAAAGGCTCTCCGCGCCAGTCGGCCACGCGCAGGGCGTAGCCATCCATGGCGCTGTTGGGCCAGGGCGGCAGGTCCAGCGTCGACACCAGATCGGTCGCCAGCACGCGACCTTCGGCATCAGCCAGCAGCACACGCTCATGCTGTGTGATCGGTGCGGCTTCAGCCATCTCCAGCAGACGCGCGATGGCGTTTTCGACAGGCATCAAGGCCTTGGGCTCAGCGCTCATGACCGTTCAACCACGGGTCGCGCAGGGCTCGGCCTGCTTGAGGTGCGGAACGAAATTGCACGGACGGAAACGTGAATCCAGCTGTTCAGCCAGAATGCCGTCCCAGGCGGTACGCACTGCGTTGGTGGAGCCTGGCAGGCAGCAGACCAGTGTGCCATTGGACAGCCCGGCCAGCGCACGCGACTGAATGGTCGAGGTGCCGATGTCCGGCACCGATATCTGCCGAAACAGCTCGCCGAATCCGTCGACCTGCTTGTCCAGCAGACAGGCCACGGCTTCCGGCGTGCTGTCGCGTCCAGTGAAGCCGGTGCCGCCAGTGATCAGTACGACCTGAACCTGCTCATCGGCGATCCAGGTCGCCACCTGAGCGCGGATCTTGTAGAGGTCATCCTTGAGCAGGACGCGCTCGATCAGGCCGTGACCGGCTTCGGTCAGGCGATCGACGAACATCTGGCCCGAGGTATCGGTTTCGCGGGTGCGGGTGTCGCTGACGGTCAGTACAGCGATGTTCAGGGGTACAAAAGGTGTGTCAGCCTTTGCTTTCATGGCCTCGATCCGGTTGTTAAGGAAACAGGCCGGTGTTATATCACAGCACTCCTTTTCACTGCCTGCCGAGTCTCTGATGAACGCCTCTGCCCCATTGCCGCCCTGCTCGATTCTGCTGCTCGCAGGAGGTCGCGGCCAGCGCATGGGCGGACGCGACAAAGGGCTGATCGAGTGGCAGGGCGAACCGATGATCCAGCACCTGCATCGCCTGACCCGGCCGCTGACCGACGACCTGATCATTTCCTGCAATCGCAACCTCGAACGCTACGCCGCGTTCGCTGACCGACTGGTTCAGGACAGTGACACTGACTTCAACGGTCCGCTGGCCGGAATCCTCGCCGCGCTGCCGCAGGCACAGCATGACGCGCTGCTGGTGCTGCCCTGCGACGTGCCGCTGATCGATAAATCGTTGCTGGACGCGTTGCGCCAATTAGCCGACAGGCACCCGGACAACCCGGTCATGGTGCGTGAAGGTGAACATTGGCAGCCGCTTTTATGTATCATCCCGACCGCCCACGCTGCGACGCTGGAAGCCGCATGGCAGACAGGCGAGCGCAGCCCACGGCGGGCGTTGGCCCCCCTGCGTCCAGTGGCTCTGCAACTGGATGAAGGTGACCCGAGACTGGCCAACCTGAACACACCCTGTCTGCTGACCGGATCAGATGACAACCGACGCAAGTGACTGTTCATTGAACTTGCTGCGGGTGTATACGTCTTACGGTCAGTTAATCAAGAATCCATCTGGAGACACAGTAATGAAACAACGGACCCTTCCCGCTGCCTTTCTGCTTGCATTGGGCATCGCCTCTTTGGCTGGCTGCGCTTCGCCGACTGTGATCACTCTGAATGATGGTCGTGAAATCCAGTCTGTCGACACTCCGAAGTATGATGAGGACTCGGGCTTCTACGAGTTCAAGCAGCTTGATGGCAAAGAAACCCGCATCAACAAGGATCAGGTACGTACCGTCAAGGATCTGTGATCCTCGCGTGACGTTACTGATGTGAAAAACCCGCCGAGTGCGGGTTTTTTTTGCCTGCTCATTCGGTGACTACCAGTCGAGTGTCAGTTGGCTGTGAAACTCACGCGGCTCGCCATTGAACGGATCGTCGAACCGCAGCGCCTTTGCCAGCAGCTTGAGCGGCTGCTGATAGTCATCGACTGCGTCCCTGATCACTTCCGGGTAGAAAGGGTCGTTGCAAATGGCAGCGCCCAGCGCGGCCATGTGTACGCGCAGCTGATGCTTCTTGCCCGTCACCGGGTACAGCCCATAGCGCCACAGGGATTCATTGCGTTCGAGCACTTCAATGCGAGTCTCCGTATTCGCAGGCCCCGATGCTTCCTGCATGCGGAAGAACGGCTCGCCATCCACCAGACGGCTCTCGTGCAGCCGTGGAAACTCCATCGAAGGCAGCGCAGGCGCAATCGCCTCGTAGAACTTGTCGATACGCCGCGTGGGAAACAGTGCCTGATACGCCGAACGGGTCTGCCTGTTGGCCGAAAACAGCACCAGCCCGGCGGTATGGCGGTCGATACGGTGCAAGGGCACCAGATCCGGATTATCCAGACGATGGATCAGACGACGCAGCAGGGTCTGCTCGACGTATTCACCGGCAGGCGTGACCGGCAGAAAGTGTGGCTTGTCAGCGACCACCAGATGCTCGTCGGCATACAGAATGGTCTCGACGACTGGAATCGGCGTCTCGTTCGGCACTTCACGGAAATAGTGGATCTTCATACCTTCGCGGTAAGCCAGGTCAGCCGTGATGGCCTGGCCGTTGGCATCCAGCACCCGCGACCGGGCGATACGGTCCAGCCACTCTTCGCGGCTGATGGCGGAGAACTTCGCGCACAGGCAGTCCAGCACCGTCGTCCATGGGCCTGCTGGCAGGTACAGCGTGCTGGCTTGCTGGTGGGCGGCGCGAAAAACGGATTCGGACATGCGGGGACTCGTCATCTCTTGAAAGGCTTGAACGGCTATGGCCGCGCATTATCCCTGATCGGGGCGATCACCGCACAGAATCAACGCATGGCAATTGATCAGCCACTGCGTCACCATTAACCATCTGGTACATTTTTTGAAACCTTCCCGCCATCGGGCGGCACGACAAAAACAAGAGACATATCGTCATGAGCCACGCTGAATCAACCTCCGTACTCGCCGGCCTGATCGGTTCAGGCATCCAGGCATCACGCACCCCGGCGCTGCACGAACACGAAGGTGACGCGCAGGGCATCCGCTATCTGTATCGCCTGATCGATATCGATGCGCTCAAACTGGACATCAGCGCCCTGCCCCGTCTGATTGAAGGTGCACGTGACTGCGGCTTCACCGGCCTGAACATCACCTTCCCCTGCAAGCAGGCGGTCATTCCGCTTTTGAATGAACTGTCCGAAGAAGCGCGCGGCATCGGCGCAGTCAATACCGTGGTGTTCAAGGACGGTAAGAGCACCGGCCACAACACCGATTGTCTGGGGTTCGCGGAAGGCTTCAAGCGTGGTCTGGACAAGGCGCCACGCCAGCACGTTGTGCAAATGGGTGCAGGCGGCGCGGGCGCTGCGGTGGCTTATGCGTTGTTGAGTGCAGGCGTCGAGCGCTTGAGCGTGTTCGAGGTCGAACCGCAGCGGGCCCAGGGTCTGGTGGACAACCTCACCGCTCATTTCGGCGCAGGCCGTGCGCAGGTTGGTCTGAATCTGCCTGCGGCAATGGCCGAAGCCGACGGCGTGGTCAACACCACACCGGTCGGCATGGCCAAGTTGCCCGGTACACCGCTGCCGGTGGAACTGCTGCGTGCCGAGCAATGGGTCGCGGAAATCATCTACTTTCCGCTGGAAACCGAACTGCTCAAGCACGCTCGCGCGCTGGGCTGCCGCACGCTGGACGGCACGACCATGGCCGTGTTTCAGGCCGTCAAAGCCTTCGAGCTGTTCAGCGGCCGGTCAGCGGATGCCGAGCGCATGATGCAGCACTTCCACAGCCTTTAGTGTTCAGGCCTTGAGGTAACGCAACACAGCGTCGCAGATCATGGCCTTGTGACGCTGTTTGACCTCATCGCTCCACAGCTCGATCTGGAAGATCTCGCTGAACGTGTGGCGGTTGGAAATGCGATAGAAGCAGAACGAGCTGATCATCAGGTGCAGGTCGATCGGGTGCACGCCCGCGCGGAACTCTCCGCTTTCCTCACCGCGACGAAGGATGCCTTCCAGCGCCCGAATGATGTTCTGGCTCTTGGCCTGAATGGTATCGGACTGCTTGACGTTTTCGCCGTTGTGAATGTTTTCGATGCAAACGATGCGCACGAAATCGACGTTGTTGTCGTGGTGATCGAAGGTGAACTCCACCACTCGATGGATTGCCTCGACAGGCTCCAGCTCGCCCAGGTTCAGCTCGCTTTCGGTATTGCGGATATCGCCGTAAAGTTTTTCCAGAACCTCGACGTAGAGCTGTTCCTTGCTGCCGAAGTAGTAATAGATCATCCGCTTGGAAGTCTTCGTGCGCTCGGCTATCGCATCGACGCGGGCGCCTGAAAGGCCGTGGGCGACGAATTCGGCCACGGCAGCCTGAAGGATGTCTTCGCGGGTCTTTTCAGGATTGTTCTTGCGTCCCGAGGGCCGCAACGTGACAGGTTCGAGGGCAACGGAGTCGTCGGTTGTTTTCATTGTTGGCTCATGACCACGGGTTGTACGTGGAGTATGCCGCCGAGCGTCGAGGCAGGGAAGCTGCGAGGCACCCGAGTGCCTGCAGCGACCGGTTCGATCAGATCAAACGCTCACAACCGCGCCTGACGTATTGCCACACTGCGCGCCTTGGCCATTGCGGCCAGACGCACTGCAACGTTGGCTGCGCCATACCCGACGTAGCCGTTCTTGCGCTGCAGGATCTCGAAGAAGAAGCGCCCGTCGAACGCATCGGTGTAGACGTGAAACAGCTCGCCGCCGTCGGCATCGCGGTCGTACAACACGTTGTAGTACGCCAGTTCGCTGAGGAACTCGTCATCGAAATCGAAGCGGGCCGCCAGGTCATCGTAATAGTTGAGCGGGATGTCCAGCAGCGGCACGCCTGCCTCTTTGGCGCGGCTGACTTCGGCAAAGATGTCTTCGCAGGAAAATGCGATGTGGTGCACGCCCGAACCGCGATAACTGGACAGCGCGTGGGAGATCGCCGTATTGCGGTTCTCGGAGATATTCAACGGCAGGCGCACGGTGCTGCAGCGGCTGCGCAAGGCGCGACTCTTGACCAGCCCGTAAGGGTCCGGCAACACGACTTCGTCGTCGGCCTCGAAGTCCAGAATGCTCTTGTAGAACAGCACCCAGCTGTCGAGACTGTCGGCCGGCAGCGCCATGGCCATGTGATCGATGCGCTGCAGCCCGCCCTTGCCGGCTACCTGCGGGTTGATGACAAAGTCACTGTCGTAGATCGAATCGCCCGGTGCGGCGTTGTCGACCAGATAGATCAGGCTGCCATCCGGGGCGCGCACCGATGGAATCTCGCGCTCGTTGGGGCCGACCAATCCGCGATAAGGCTGGCCTTTGAAGGCTCGTGCACGCTCCAGCGCCTGATGACCGTCATCGACGCGTAATGCGGTCGCGCACAGCGACGGACCGTGGGCTTCGAAGAAGCTGTGAGCAAATGAATACGGTTCGGCATTAAGGACGATCTTGATATCGCCCTGCCCCAACAGGCTGACGGCCTTGGAGCGGTGCTGGCCCAGCTTGGCGAAGCCCAGTCGCTCCAGCCAGCCCGACAGACGTGCGCCGTGGCTTTCATCGACGGCAAACTCAAGGAATTCGACGCCGTTGTAGGTGCTGGCCGGTGGCGGGCTGAACAGGATGTCGGGGATTTTTGCCTCGGCCTCGCGGGCCAGCAACTGGCGAGTCTTTTCTTCCAGATACAGCAGCGAGCGCAGACCGTCAGCCGCATTGGCGCGGGTCGGTGCCGCGCGAAATCCGTCGTTGAACACTTCCAGCGACAACGGGCCGGTGTAGCCACTGCGCAGGATTGGCGCAAGAAAGCCCGCCAGATCGAACTCACCCTGGCCGGGGAAGCAGCGGAAATGACGGCTCCATTCCAGCACGTCCATGGCCAGAATCGGCGCATCCGCCATTTGCACGAAGAAAATCTTGTCGCCCGGAATCTGCGCAATCGCGCTCGGATCCCCCTTGAGCGACAACGTGTGGAAGCTGTCGAGCAGGACACCCAGCGCCGGGTGATCCACCTGACGCACCAGATTCCAGACCTGCTGCCAAGTATTCACATGACGCCCCCAGGCGAGCGCTTCGTAACCGACCCGCAGACCCCGCGCACCGGCGTGCTCGGCCAGCAGACTCAGGTCATCGAGCAGGATGTTTTCGTCGCCCACCGAATCGGCGGATGCGTTACTGCAGACCAGCACCAGATCGGTGCCCAGTTCCTGCATCAAATCGAATTTGCGCTCGGCACGGTCCACGTTGCGCTGCAGGCGGTCACGGCGGCAGCCTTCGAAGTCGCGGAACGGCTGGAACAGGGTAATGGCGATGCCCAGATCGGCACACATCTGCCGCACGTTGCGAGGGCTGCCGTCGTAGTAAAGAAGGTCGTTTTCGAAAATCTCGACGCCATCAAAGCCGGCTGCGGCGATGGCCTCAAGCTTTTCGGGCAGAGTACCGCTCAAGGATACGGTGGCAATTGAACGCTGCATGCTTCTAGCTCCTGAATGAACACGACCCTGACGAATCGTGACTGGACAGCACCGCATTCCTGGCCTTTCCCGGCCTTATTCAGAGGTGCCATTCAAGTATTTGCCTGTCAAAATACTACAGCAACATAAAGTGTACGAACCGGTTAGTTTTACGTTCGATTATCGAACAGAAGCCGAGTTACTTGATTGACGATGCGTGGCGCAATGCTCACCATCAGCCTCACCTTGCAGCGCAGAAGAACGTTTCGAACACCCGTTACCCGTAGCAAACCATAACAATTCAAACAACAGGAACATTGCTCATGTGCACCTCAACCGCCCCGCTCGTCAGTTCCGTTCGCCGTCCACGGTTGCAGGATCGAAGAACCCATCCGGTCACACATCCGATCCGGCACTTCGTTTCCTGAAACAATCCAGCGCACTCGTCAGCAACAGCCTGTAAATTGTCGGCCCTGAAAACGTTTCGCAAGACCATGCCCCATGGCTTTCGAATCGCAGCGGCTTCACTGCACACGCATAACGCCTGAATCGAGTGGACTTCACAGTCCGACTGTCGCCAGCAGCGCAGTCTTGGAACGGATGGTTAGAACATCATGCTCAATACCCAGACCAACCCTGTCGCCCAGGCCGCCCATGCGGGCATGGGCGAAAAGATTCGCGGCGCACTCGCCGTGGGCAAGACTCGCTGGGGCATGCTCGCTCTGGTGTTCTTCGCCACCACGCTGAACTACATCGACCGCGCAGCCCTCGGGGTCATGCAGCCGATTCTTGCCAAGGAAATGAGCTGGACGGCGATGGACTACGCCAACATCAACTTCTGGTTCCAGGTGGGTTACGCAGTGGGCTTTGTGCTGCAGGGCCGGTTCATCGACCGGGTCGGCGTCAAGCGTGCGTTCTTCCTGGCCGTGCTGCTGTGGAGCCTGGCGACCGGCGCACACGGTCTGGCCACTTCGGCGGCCGGCTTCATGGTCTGCCGCTTCATTCTGGGCCTGACCGAGGCGGCCAACTATCCGGCCTGCGTGAAGACAACACGTCTGTGGTTCCCGGCGGGCGAACGTGCGGTGGCCACCGGCATCTTCAACGCCGGAACCAACGTCGGCGCCATGCTGACCCCCGCCCTGCTGCCACTGATTCTCACTGTATGGGGCTGGCAGGCCGCGTTCGTGGCAATGGGTTCGCTCGGCCTGATCTGGGTCATCATGTGGCGCCTCAAGTACTACAACCCTGAAGAACACCCCACCGTCAGCAAGAGCGAACTGGACTACATCAATCAGGAAGTCGAGCCCGAGCCAGTCAAAATGCCGTTCTCGGCCATTCTGAAAATGCGCGGCACCTGGGCCTTCGCTCTGGCCTATGCGATCACTGCGCCGGTGTTCTGGTTCTACCTCTACTGGCTGCCGCCGTTCCTCAATCAGCAATACAACCTGGGCATCAGCGTCACCCAGATGGGTATCCCGCTGATCCTGATCTGGCTGACCGCAGACTTCGGCAGCATCGGCGGCGGCATCCTGTCCTCCTGGCTGATCGGCAGGGGCGTGAGGGCCACCACGGCGCGTCTGGTGTCGATGCTGATCTTCGCCATCACCATCTGCAGCGTGGTCTTCGCCGCCAACGCCAGCGGCCTGTGGGTAGCGGTTCTGGCCATTTCGCTGGCCGTCGGTGCGCACCAGGCCTGGACCGCCAACATCTGGAGCCTGGTGATGGACTACACCCCCAAGCACATGATGAGCACAGTGTTCGGCTTCGGCGGTATGTGTGCAGCCATCGGCGGCATGTTCATGACCCAGATCGTCGGCGCGGTCCTGACCGCCACCAATAACAACTACAACGTGCTGTTCACCATGATCCCGGCGATGTATTTCATCGCACTGATCTGGATGTACTTCATGGCTCCGCGCAAGGTGCCTGACCTCAAAGAATGACGGGGTGATGCACATGAGAAAGGCCCGTTCACGTGAGTGAGCGGGCCTTTTTTATCGGGTCGCATTCCTCATCAAGTCGCACTCAACTTACTGGCTCGCTGGTGTTTATGTGGGGCGCGAGACCGCGACAACTACCCGCCTTTACGCCGCTGCTGCCACGCAGCCGCCAGCCCGCTCAGGCAGATGATTGCGATGCCGGCCTGCGCCGTCGGCGAGGGCATGTGGTCGAATACGATGAAACCCAGTAGACCGGCAAACACGATCTGGCAGTAACTGAACGGCGCCAGCATCGCAGGTGCGGCGAAGCGGAAGGCCTGGGTCAGCAGCAGGTGCGCGGCCATGCCGCAGGCGCCCAGCGCGAGCAGGAACGGCAGGTGTTTGAGTTCAGGCACCTCCCAGAAGAAGGGGACCAGCACGCTCATCAACAGGGTATTGAACAGCCCGGCGAAGAAGTTGCTGGTGGTCGGGCTGTCGAAGGGGCTGACCAGCCGGGTCAGCAACTGATACAGCGCAAAACAGAACGCCGAAGACAGCGGCAACAGAATCGCGGGCGTGAACAACTCGCCGCCCGGATGAATGATGATCATCACCCCCATGAAGCCGACGATCACGGCAATCCATTGCCCGCGCGTCACCCGCTCATGCAAAAGCGGCACCGACAGCGCAGTGACCAGCAGCGGCGCAAGAAAGTTGACTGCCGTGGCCTCAGCCTGCGGAATGAACATCAGGCTGCTGGTGAACAGCAGACTGGTGCCCAGCAAGGCCGTTGCACGCAGCGCCTGCAGGCCGGGCCGCTTGGTACGCAGCACCCGCAGACCGGACGACGGCATGAAGATGCAGGCCATCAGCAGCGTGTGCACCAGATAGCGCGCCCACACCACCAGAATGATCGGATAGAAGCCGGACAGGTACTTGGAGAGTGTGTCGTGGCTGGCAAACAGAAAGGTGGCCAGCAGAATGAAACCGATTCCCTTGAGGGGTTGATTGACGCCGGACAGTGGCGTACTGGCAGTGCTCATTAGGCTTCCTTACTCAATAGTGTCGGGGCTTGAAGCGCGAAAAATGTTCATGGCAACGAGCATCGCAGGCTGTCTTCGCATCGTCCCGGATAAAATGTTCGAACCGGTTCATTAACGTTCGGTAATCGCCCAAAACCACGGTTTCACAATTGCAGAGCTGACCCCGGCCTTTCACTATCAGACCCAGCTTCACTGACTGAATAATTACAAAAAAGGTCTTCCATGCGCTCATCTCGTCCCTGCAAAGTCGTTTGCGGCCTCTCTGCGGCCATCGCAACCAGTCTGATACCCGCCGTCTCTGAGGCTGCCGGTTTCGTTGAAGATGCCAAGGTGAATCTGAACCTACGCAACTTCTACATCAACCGCAACTTCGTCGACCCGGCCAACCCCCAGAACTACGCCGAAGAATGGACCCAGAACTTCATCCTCGACGCACGCTCGGGTTTCACCCAAGGCACCGTGGGTTTCGGCGTCGACGTACTGGGCCTCTATTCGCTCAAACTGGACGGCGGCAAAGGCACCGGCGGCACACAATTGCTGCCGATTCACAGCGATGGCCGTCCGGCCGACGATTTCGGGCGTCTGGCAGTCGCGGGCAAGGCACGCTTCTCCAAGACCGAACTGAAGGTCGGCGAATGGATGCCAGTGCTGCCAATCCTGCGCTCCGATGACGGACGATCCCTGCCGCAGACTTTCCAGGGCGGTCAGATCACCTCCAAGGAAATCGACGGTCTGACGCTGTACGGTGGCCAATTCCGTGGCAACAGCCCGCGCAACGACGCCAGCATGGAAGACATGTCCATGAACGGCCGCGCCGCCTTTACCTCGGATCGTTTCAACTTCGGTGGCGGCGAGTACGTCTTCAACGAAAAACGCACCCAGGTCGGCCTGTGGTATGCCGAGCTTGAAGACATCTATCACCAGCAATACGTCAACCTGCTGCACAGCCAGCCGTTGGGCAGCTGGACGCTGGGTGCAAACCTCGGCTACTTCCAGGGCAAGGACGACGGTCAGTCGCTGGCAGGCGATCTGGACAACAAGACCTGGTCAGCCCTGCTCTCTGCGCGCCACGGAAGCAATACGTTCTATGTCGGTTTGCAGAAGGTCAGCGGCGACAGCGCGTGGATGCGGGTCAACGGCACCAGCGGCGGCACCCTGGCCAACGACAGCTACAACTCGAGCTTCGACAACGCCCGGGAAAAATCCTGGCAACTGCGCCACGACTACGATTTCGCGGGTCTGGGCGTGCCCGGTCTGACCCTGATGAATCGCTACATCAGCGGCGAAAACGTGCACACCGGCACAATCACCGACGGCGAGGAATGGGCACGGGAAACCGAGCTGGCCTACGTGTTCCAGAGCGGCGCGCTCAAGAGTCTGTCAGTCAAGTGGCGCAACTCGACCATGCGGCGCGACTACAGCACCAACCAGTTCGACGAAAACCGTGTGATCGTCAGCTACCCGCTCTCGCTGCTCTGACAGCGCTGGCACCAGCAAAAACGCCGCCGCAGTTCAGCACTGCGGCGGCGTCTTCAATTCAAGCATTTACTCCTTGTTCAGCGATTCCACACCCATTTCATCCCACACTTCCTCGGCCAGATGAAAGGTCGCGTTGGCCGCTGGAATGCCGCAATAGATCGCGCTCTGCATCAGCACTTCCTTGATCTCTTCGCGGGTCACGCCATTGTTTTTGGCGGCCTTGAGGTGCAGACGCAGCTCACCTTCGCGGTTCATGCCGATCAGCATGGCGATGGTAATCAGGCTCCGGGTATGACGCGGCAACCCCGGACGTGTCCAGATGTCACCCCAGGCATGCCGGGTGATCATTTCCTGAAATTCCTCGTTGAACGGCGTCAGCTTTTTCAGGCTGTTATCGACATGCGTATCGCCGAGTACCGCGCGGCGCACCTGCATGCCCGCCTGATAACGTTCGTCTTCGGTCATTGCGTGATCCTTGTGTGTTCGGCCACGGCGCGCTCGACCCAGCGTCGGGCCTGGCCAAGGTAATGGGCTGGATCGAGCAAGCGATCCAGCTCGTCGGTAGAAAGTTGTGCGGTGACTTCAGGGTTTTCCCCCAACACCTGACGCAGGTGCACGCCCTGCTCCACCGCCTGACGACAGCTCTGTTCGATCAGGTGGTGCGCGGCATCGCGGCCGATGCGCTGCGCCAGGGCGATGCTGACCGCTTCGGCCAGCACCAGCCCCCGAGTGGATTCCAGATTGACCCGCATGCGTTCGGCATCGACCTGCAGGCCTGGCACCACCTGCAATGCCTGCTGCAACGACCCGGACACCAGGCAGCACAGTTCAGGCAAGGTTTCCCACTCGGCATGCCACAGGCCCAGACTGCGTTCGTGCTCCTGAGGCATGGCGGAGAACATCGTTGCGACCAGACCCGGCGCACGTGTCGCCGCGCCGATCATGACCGCAGCGCCCACCGGATTGCGCTTGTGCGGCATGGTCGAGGACCCGCCCTTGCCCGGCGCAGAGGGCTCGAAGACTTCGCCCACTTCGGTCTGCATCAGCAGACTGACATCCCGGCCCAGCTTGCCAAGGCTGCCCGCGATCAGACCGAGCAGCGAAGCGAACTCCACCAGCCGATCCCGCTGCGTGTGCCACGGCTGCTCGGGCAAGTGCAGTTGCAGTTCATCTGCCAGTGCTTCGGCCACCTTGAACGCCTGATCACCCAGCGCCGCCAGACTGCCGGAAGCGCCGCCGAACTGCAGGCACAGCACGCGAGGCTTGATTTCGTTCAGGCGCTGGCGGTGACGCGTAATCGCCCCCAGCCAGCCTGCGATCTTCATGCCTAGCGTGACGGGCGTGGCCTGTTGCAGCCAGGTACGGCCGGCCAGCGGCGTCGCCGCGTGAACCTGCGCCTGTTGCGCCAAGGCGTCGCCCAAGTGCCCGAGGTCGCGTTCCAGCACATCGATAGCGTTCCGAACCTGCAGAATCAGACCGCTGTCCATCACGTCCTGACTGGTCGCCCCCATGTGCACATAGCGTTCGGCCTCGGGGCTGTGTGCAGCGATGCGCTTGCCCAGCGCCTTGACCAAGGGAATCGCCGAGTTGCCTGAATTACCGATGGCAATCGCCAGCGCGTCGAAATCGAACAGCTCGGCGCGGCAGCTTTGCGTGATGTCTGACACAACATCTTGCGGAATCAGACCGACTCTGGCCTCGGCCCGCGCCAGCGCAGCCTCGAAATCGAGCATGCCCTGCACCCGCCCCTCGTCCGAGAAAATCCGGCGCATGTCGGGGTGCGTGAAGTACACGTCGAAAAGTTGATTGCCCGGTCTGCTCACATCAGCGCTCCAGAGTAAAAAGGTTTCAAGTGGCGTCCGAATGGCTGACCCAGCCCTTGATCAGAATCGCCAGCGCGGCCAGTGCAGCAGGTACCACCAGCGCCGTCAGCACCTGCTCGAACGACCAGCCCAGTCCCAGCAGGGTCGCACCGGCCCATGCGCCAAGAATCGCACCGAACCGGCCGATACCCAGCATCCATGACACGCCCGTGGCGCGGCCCTGAGTCGGATAAAAGCGCGCCGCCAGCGAAGGCATCGCCGACTGTGCGCCGTTGATGCACATGCCCGCGACCAGCACCAGTGTCGCCAGGACGGCCACATTGCCGAGGCTCTGCCCGACCAGCCAGGCAAACACGCCGGCCAGTGCGTAGGCCACGCCGATCACCTTGTGCGGGTTGTAACGGTCCATGGCCCAGCCGACGCCCACGGCACTGAGCACGCCGCCGAACTGGAACAGCGCGCCGATGAACGCCGACTGCTCCATGCTCGCGCCGCTGTCACGCATCAACGTCGGCAGCCAGCTGGTCAGCAAGTACACGATCACCAGCCCCATGAAGTAGGTCAGCCACAGCAACAGGGTGCCCGCACTGTACGTGCCGGAGAAAATCACTTTCAAGACATTGCGGCTGCTGACGGTCTTCTGTTCAGGAACGCTGAACGCCGTTACACCCGCGACTTCCTTCGGCGCAATCGGCGCCAGCACCTTGCGAATCCGCTCGACACCCCGGTTGCGCACCACCAGAAACCGCGCAGACTCCGGCAGCCAGACCATCAGCACCACGGCCAGGATCAGCGGCAGGATGCCGCCGAGCATCAACAAGCTGTGCCAGCCCATGCTGGGGATGAGCTTGGCGGACACAAAACCGCCGCAGGCCATCCCCAGGTTGAAACCGCAGAACATGCTGGTAACCAGCAACGACTTCAGACGCTCAGGCGTGTATTCGGACAGCAGCGTGGTCGCGTTGGGCATCGCCGCACCCAGCCCAAGACCGGTGAGCAGACGCAGCACCAGCAACTGATCGATATTGCTGCTGTACGCCGACGCCAGGCTGAACAGCCCGAACAGAAACACCGCCACCACCAGCACCACCTTGCGTCCGAAGCGGTCGGCCAGCGGGCCGGAACCCAGCGCACCGAACACCATGCCGATCAGCGCGGCGCTCATCACCGGCCCAAGACTGGCGCGATCGATGCCCCAGTCCTGGCTCAGGGCCGGCGCGATGAAGCCCATCGCCGCCGTGTCCAGTCCGTCGAGAAAGACGATCAGAAAGCACAGCGCAACCACGCGCCACTGGTAACCCGACAACGGCTGGGCATTGATGAAAGCCTGAACGTCGAGCGTGCCCGTAGCAGGCCCGCGAGCGGATAGTGTCATGAACATTTCCTTTTATTTTTATAAGGTCATCTGCGCCTGCAGATGCCGTGTAGCGCACGCGCATTACTTAGAAATCGAAAAACACCGTCTCGCCTTCGCCCTGCACCCGGATATCAAAACGATAGGCCGTTTTTCCATCCACCTCGCAGCGCCGCGCAATCAGCGTTTCACGGCGTTGTGGCTGTTCGATCAGGTTGAGCACCGGGTCGACCAGATTGGCCTGTGCTTCATCGTCGAAATACAGCCGGGTCTGCAAGTGAATATTGATACCACGGGCGAACAGCGACACGTTGATGTGCGAGGCCATCGGCACACCGGCAGCGTTACGCATCGAACCGGGCTTGATGGTCTTGAGAACCCACTGGCCGTCGTCGGATGTGGCAGTGCGACCGAAGCCGTTGAACGGGTTCGCCGGGCTGTATTCGCTGTGATACGCGCCTTCGTGATCGGCCTGCCAGAACTCCAGATAGGCGTCGCGGATCAGGTGACCGTTGCCATCGAAGACGTTGCCCAGCAACACGATGTGCTCACCCGGCGCGCCGGGCCTGGCCATCTCGTTCCAGATTTCCAGCTCGCGGGGCGGGTTGCCGGCCACTTGCGGTGCCAGACCGATGTGCACATAGGGGCCTGCGGTCTGCGAAGGGGTTTCCTGCAGCAATTGAACGGGCATGTCGGGCCTCCTCAGCAGTTTTCGAAGTGAGTCTTGCGCTGACCGCGCAGAACGATGTCGAAGCGATACGCCAGGCAATCCATCGGGTTGCCCATGGCCAGATCAAGCCGGGCGATCAGGCTTTGCACCGCATCGGGATTGGCGATGGATTTCACGATCGGGCAGATCGGAATCAGCGGGTCGCCCTCGAAATACAGCTGGGTGATCAAACGCGTGGCAATCGACGGGCCACTGATCGACACGTGAATGTGCGCCGGACGCCAGTCGTTGGGGCCGTTACGCCACGGGTACGGACCGGGCTTGACGGTGCGGAAGCTGTAGTTGCCTTCGCTGTCGGTCAGTGCCCGGCCCACGCCGCCAAAATTGGGGTCCATGGGCGCAAGGTACGCGTCGCGCTTGTGACGATAGCGACCGCCTGCGTTGGCCTGCCAGATTTCCACCAGCGTATGGGGAATCGGTTTGCCGTACTGATCGCAGACACGGCCGGCAAGCAGAATGCGCTCACCGATCGGCAGCCCACCGTTGTTGAAATTGAGCAACAGGTCGTTGTCGTGCTGACCGAACTTCAGGTGCGAGAAATCCGGCCCGGAGGCTTCGGAGATGGACTGGGGGATGCTGACCAGTGCCTGGCGCGGTGAGCGCAGGATGGAGGTCTTGTAATTAGGCGTCAGGGCTTTGGGATGCCAGTTGCGATCACGAATGACGAAGCGGCTGTTGTCCGCGACAGACATGGCGTTCTCCTTATTGTTGGCTTTTTTATGAGCGCGCGAGCGTCAAGCACTGGCGCTACAGGCTGCGGCGAAGTGTCGCGCGCTTCACGCATCCACCAACACTGAATAATTGCCTGCCATCCATAACCAAATGGTTATGTATAAGACGTTTGACGGTAGGTTTCGCCAACGACTCTGAACTCATCCACGCACCACTGGGCAGCGCGGGTCAGGGGAACAGCCGGGTTGCTGCACAGCCCCACCGAACCGCCCGGCTCACGGATGCCCATGTCCAGCTCGACCAGCGTGCCGTTGTGCAACTCCTGCAGAACGGCATCCAGCGGCGCGATCCAGATCGCGTCGCTGCGCTCGACATAACGTCGGCTCAGCGTCAGCGACAGCGTTTCAAGGCGCTGGCGCGGCGGCTGTATGCCGCATTGCACGAACAGACTGTCGGCGAACTTGCGGATGGTGGTGCCAGCCAGCGGCAGTACCAATGGGAAATTCGCCAGGCTTTCAGGTTTGAGGGGTGCCGCCAGCAACGGGTGACCAGTACGCACCACCAGGGTCATCGATTCGTTGTACAGGTGCTCGAACGTCAGCCCCAGTATCTGTGGACTGTCGGTCATGCGCCCGATCACCAGATCCAGTTCTCCGACGCGCAGTTGCGACAACAGATAAGCACTGGGGCCGGTCATGACGCTGATGATCAATGCCGGGTGCTGCTCGTGCAGACGCCCGACGACTTCGGGAACCAGCAGGCTCTCGGCCGTCGACAACACACCCAGACGCGCCGTGACCGTTTCGTGCTCGCCGGAGCGCAGGCTGTTCACGCCTTCGCGCAAGGCCTGAACGCTCGGCCCCGCATAGCGCATGAACGCCACACCGGCTTCGGTCAGCGCCGCCCCGGTCTTGCTGCGCACGAACAGCGTCGTTTCCAGCAGGGTTTCCAGCTCCTTAAGCGTCTTGGAAAGCGCTGGCTGGCTGATCGACAACACATCGCAGGCCCGCGCCAGACTGCCCTGGCGCGCCACTTCGAGAAAGCACACCAGATGGCGAAACTTGATTCGGGTATCGATATTCAATGCGTGTCTTGCCCTGGGAGAAAGATGATCCGTTACGTGCTCAGAAAGGACGCCACCTGCGGCGCATCGAAAGGCCAGTCCAGCTCTTCGCCGGTGTCCACGCGACGCAGCACCGGTATCCTCAGCTCATAACGTTCGAACAGCCACTCATCCTCGCAGATGTCGCGTCGCTCAACCAGCAAACCGCACTCATCCACGAATGGCAGCAACACGGCTTGCGCGATATCGCACAAATGACAGCCCAGGGTGCCGAACAGTTGGCATTCAGGAAGCATCGAACCCTCCTCGTAAAGAGCGTGACCTGCCGAAACATTCTAGGCCCGGTCCTGGATCGCGTCGAGGCGACCGACAGCCGTATCGGTGCTACAGCGGTTCAGCTGGAGCCCGCCAGTCCGGCTGTTTGAACGCGCGCTCGGAGCCGGAAATCTTGACCGATATACGGTCCAGCAGTCGTTCGGCGTTGTACTTGGTGGTCGTGCTGTTGATGGCGATGAACAACAGACCGACAAGAACGGCGGACGAAGGAATCCTTCTGGTCGCATGCTGCTCCAGGCCAAGGAGAAACAGGCAGGCCGCCGTTGAACCCAGCAGCGCCCCCGCCACCGCCTCGGCGAGCGGATGAATGAAAGGCGCGACGCAAAAGACGCTGTACAACCAGCCCAGCAGCAGTCCGGTCACGGCACCGGGCCAGCGAAGACGCTGATCGTACTGTCGCGCCAGAAGACTCAGGGCGACGGTCAGAATCAGGCAGGTATTCATGGCATGGCCGCTGAGTACATAGATCCCCAGACTCTCGATCGCCACCCCCCAACCCTTGAACAGCACTTTGCTGATCACCACCATCGAGTAGGCTACAAAGAGCGTTGCCACCCACAACAAGGCGGAACGCTTCGAGCGGGCGGTCCATAACCAGGCGGCGATCACCAGTGCTGCGGGCAGCATGACCGTGATCCCGCCGTAAGGGGTAAACAGCTGTGGGCCCATCCGCAAGTCTCCTCGATCCGGCCGTCCGTTCAACGACGTATCTCAGCAGAGCCCTGCCTCTGGGCGCCATGTAAAAATTTCTATGCACCCACCTTCGCCGCGCCAGTTCTAAAGCGCCGTTTACCAAACGCGTTGGCGCGATCCAGCACCGGCTTCTCGAAACAGCGATAACCAACCCAGCCGTAGCACAGGGTGGCCGCCACCATCAGGGCCGCGAAGAACAGGTTGTCCAGATAGCTCTCGGGCCATGCGCCCACCCCATTCCAGATGCGCCCGATCACCCCCAGCACCAGCAGATGAGACAGGTAGATGGTGTAGGACATGTCGCCCACGACCACCAACGGCGTCGGGACCGAGATCTTTTGTCGTCTCTCCAGCAGCGCGAGGGTCAGCACCAGCAGGCCGAACGTGCCGCCCACCATCAGCATGCGCAGCAAACCCTGACTGTCGTAGAGCCGATAGGCCGCAATCAGCGGAACGCCTGCCAGCAACGCAACAGCCAGCAAACCCCAGACGGCAGCCGTCGGCAGACGTGTACTGTGCCGACTGTAGAAAAACAGCGCCAGCGCCACGCCAATGATGAATTCCAGTGAATAGGGATGCAGGATGATCTTCAACGCCGATGACTGATCCTGCCAGTCCTGCAGGAGGTTGAACGCCACGATGATCAACGCCCAGCCCGCCATCAGCCACGGCAAATGACGCTCCTTGAAGAGCAACAGGCCGGTAAATACCAGGTAGAACCACAGTTCGAACAGCAGCGACCAAGCGACCATCACCAGCAGCACCTTGTCGTTGGGCAGCAACAGGAACGACATCAGCAGGTTCGACGAGCCATGGCCGCTGTTGACCAGACCCGGCTGCACCAGAAAGACCCCGAGTGTGATGAAGAAATACAGCCAGTAGGTCGGATAGATCCGCGACACCCGGTTGAACAGAAAGCGCTGAGCCTCGACCCCATTCTGGAACCGGCCGCGACTGACGATCACCATCACGAAGCCGCTGATGACGAAAAAAAGATCCACCCCCAGCTGAAAGAAATCCAGCCAAGGCGGCAGCAAGGTGTCGCCACCGGAAAAACGCGCCTCGATCGGCATCATGTGAAACAGCACCACCCCCAGAACGGCCAGGCCCCTCAATCCTTGCAGCGAGTACAACCGCTCCATGCCCCTCTCCAATCACTGACCGACGCTGCGCCGGTACTTCCAGAACGACCCCGAACGAGTCGGGTCTTGTCAGACGCTGCACGGGCAAGCGGATGCGCACATTTTTCTTGTAGGTCCGGTGTTTGCTGCGCGACAGCGCTACGTCGAAGACGTGGTGGCGCCTCCCACAGTTCGTTGCGTTCTGCACCACGAGCATAGCCAAACGCAGCCATTATGAAACACCTACGCCAGCCTCCCGTTTTTTTCTCGCGGCTTGCGCTTATGGAGTAAGGTTGTCCACCGGCAATCTGCCGATGCGCCGATCTGGCGCAAATGTCTGTACGCCACGCACCAGCACAAGGCGAAAGCCGCGTCGCCACGCGATGTGCATCGACGCAGCAATTGAAGTGAACCTTCGCCAATTCCCTGTACTCGAAACATCCATACGCCACCAAACGGAGAAAACCATGCCTCGCCAAACCGCACAGAATGCTCAGGAAATCTTGATGGCAGACTTTCAGGTCCTGGTCGCCGACACCGAGAAGCTGCTGGCACACACGGCAACCCTCGCTGGTGATCAGGCAGATGAACTGCGTGCCCAGATTCAGGTAAGCCTGCTGCGTGCCAAAGAGACGCTCAAGCAGACTGAAGAATCCCTGCGCGAGCGTGGCGAAGCAGCAATCGTCGCAACCGAAGAATACGTGCAGAACAATCCATGGCAATCGGTCGGCCTGGCCGCCGGTGCCGGTTTCCTGATCGGCCTGCTGGCCACAAGGCGCTAATACCATGACTTTGGGAACGGAATCAGGTCCGCCCCACGCGGACCACGGCTCTTCACCGCGGCGCCTGGGTGCCGCTTTTCTGGGCTTGCTGCACAGCCATGTCGAGCTGTTCGGCATCGAGTTGCAGGAGCAGAAGGCGCGTACTGTCAGTCTTTTGCTGTTCGCGGGTCTGGCACTGGTGTTCGGTCTGCTGCTGCTCACCGGGCTGTCGGCACTGCTGCTGATCGTGTTGTGGGACAGTTACAGGCTGGCCGGCATCATCGGCCTGTGCACGTTCTACTTCCTGGCTGCGGTGTTCTGTGGACTTCGCTTGAAGGCTGCCATCTTCGACGAATCCTCGCCGTTCCATGCGACTCTCGAAGAACTGGCCAACGACCGTGAGCGACTGATGCCATGAGCGAACCCAAATCCCATCAGGGCAACACCCGTCGCGAACTGCGCAAGGCGCTGATCCGTCTGCGCATGGAAATGCATCGCCAGGAAATACGCCACGAATCCACCACGCTGCTGCAGCCCCTGCAACGCTTCAGGGGCCTGCGTCACGACTGGAAAAGTGCGCTGGGCATTCGCCATGCGCCACTGTGGGGAGTGGGTTCGGTCGCGCTGCTGGGCTTTCTCAGCGGCAAGCGGGCCAAGACCGGTCGCACCAGCTTCCTTGGCAAGCTGCTCAAGCTGGGCATCACGCTCACACCGCTGATCAAGGTCGCTCTGCAGAGTCGCGCACGCAAACGCTGAGACGCCTGTTGGCTGCATTCTTGCTAACTCCTGCCAAGTAACATTTCGCCCGCTGTGAACACTCACAGCGGGCGGCTTGCGTTTACCTCCCTCCCTAACGCTCATTCCACCTTCACTAAGGAAGGCCACGTGATTTCAGGGCAACCCCTTGCCTGCTTCCAGCCGTTCATTGACACCGCCACTGGCCGCATAGCAGGCGTCGAGGCGCTTGGCCGACTGTGCGACAGCGAAGGACGGCTGCATTCGGTCGGACCGCTGTTCAACGACCCGCAGGTGCCGGCCGCCGAACTGCGGAGACTTGACCGCCTGATTCGTGACCACGCCTTGAGTCGTCTGCATGAAGCTCCCGAGGACTGGTTTCTCAGCCTGAATATTTCCCCACGCTGGATCAGCCGACTGCGGCCCGGCCAGGCTCTGCCGAGCCTCGCGCAACTGGTGCAGCATCATGTTCCTGCTGAACGCGTAGTGTTTGAAATCACCGAACTGGGCGGCGACATTCAGCGTCTGAGCGAGGTTGTAGAGCGCTATCGCCAAGCGGGCGCGCGCATCGCGATCGATGACTTCGGCGCAGGTTATTCGCAACTGGACCGGGTTCTGGCGTTGCAACCGGATATCCTCAAACTCGACATGCGCCTGTTTCAGGCCGCAGCCAAAGGCGGTCCGAGCAGCGATGTGGTCAAGGCGCTCGCGTTGATGGCGGAAAAGACCGGCTGCTGGATCATTGCCGAAGGTGTCGAGACCGAAGCCGAATTGCACTTCGCTCTGGAGTGCGGGGCACGTTACGTTCAGGGCTACCTGTTCGCGAAAGGCGAGCTGGAATTCTTCGCGGCCGACGCCTTCGTGGCCCGATTCGCCGAGCTGCGCGATCGCTATGTGTTGCGCAAAGTGGCCGAACGGGCACGCCTGATGGACCTGCGCCAGCGTCTCGCCATTCTGATGGACAGTCTGCAGCGCTGGGCGCAGACACAGGCGCCGATCAGCGCACTGCCGCAATTGCACGATTATCCCTGGCTGCTGCGGTTCTATCAGTGCGACCGCCACGGCACGCAGTTGACGCCCAACCTGGAATGGCGAGACGGTGCCTGGCATGCCGATGCGCGCTACCTGGGGCACAACTGGTCGTGGCGTCCGTACTTCTACCATCTTCTGGCCGAGGGCTGGCACGAACGCCGTCTGACTCTGTCGAACACCTACCGCGACGCCACCACTAACCAGTATTGCCTGACGGCAGGCCAGTTCTTCGACAACGGCACGCGTCTGCTTCTGATCGATATCGATGCCGCCGGCATGTGAAGGCCTTGCGGCCAGCGCGCCGAACCGGGAAGCTAGGCCAATACGACTGACGGAGTGACCGCCTTGGATTGGCAAACCCTGCTTAACCGCGAACGACTTGGCAAGACCCTGCACAGCCCTGAGGAACTGGGGCGCAGCCCATTCCACAAGGACCATGACCGCATCATCTTCTCAGGTGCCTTCCGGCGTCTGGGACGCAAGACCCAGGTCCATCCGGTCTCCAGCAACGACCATATCCACACCCGCCTGACCCATTCGCTGGAAGTCAGTTGCGTGGGTCGCTCGCTGGGCATGCGGGTCGGTGAAACCCTGCGCAGCGCCCTGCCCGACTGGTGCGACCCCAGCGATCTCGGCATGGTGATCCAGTCAGCGTGCCTGGCGCACGACATCGGCAATCCTCCCTTCGGGCATTCGGGTGAAGACGCAATCCGCAACTGGTTCAACCAGGCAGCGGGCCGCGGCTGGCTCGATGCGATGAGCGAAACCGAGCGCAACGACTTCCTCAACTTCGAAGGCAATGCGCAGGGCTTTCGCGTACTCACCCAGCTGGAGTATCACCAGTTCGACGGCGGCACCCGGCTGACCTACGCCACGCTGGGTACCTACCTGAAGTACCCGTGGACCGCGCGGCATGCCGACTCGCTGGGCTACAAGAAGCACAAGTTCGGCTGCTACCAGAGCGAACTGCCGATTCTCGAGCAGATTGCCAACAAGCTCGGCCTGCCGCAGTTGGAAGAGCAGCGCTGGGCACGTCATCCGCTGGTTTACCTGATGGAAGCCGCCGATGACATCTGTTACGCCCTGATCGACCTTGAGGACGGTCTGGAAATGGACCTGCTCGATTACGCCGAAGTGGAAGCCCTGCTGCTGGGGCTGGTGGGCGATGACCTGCCGGAAACCTACCGTCAACTGGGCCCGTCGGACTCGCGGCGACGCAAGCTGGCAATCCTGCGCGGCAAGGCCATTGAGCACCTGACCAATGCCGCTGCCCGCGCGTTTGTCGAGCAGCAGGATGCCCTGCTGGCCGGTACGCTTCAGGGCGATCTGGTGGAGCACATGCATGGTCCGGCCAAGCGCTGCGTGTTGAGCGCCAAGGACATGGCCCGCAAGAAGATCTTTCAGGACAAGCGCAAGACCCTGCACGAGATTGGCGCCTACACCACGCTGGAAATTCTCCTCAACGCTTTTTGCGGCGCTGCGGTGGAGCAGTTCGGTGGCCGTACGCCCTCGTTCAAGCACCGACGCATTCTCGATCTAATGGGCAATAGCGCGCCCGATCCGAAGGCGCCGCTGCATGCTTCGTTTCTGCGCATGATCGACTTCATTGCCGGCATGACCGACAGCTACGCAACCGAGATGGCCAGAGAAATGACGGGCCGATCCGCGCAGTTCTGAGGGCGGGTACAGGGCGAGCAGAGCCACCTGAAACCGGTGCTCGCTCGCTCGGCCGTGGAACTTCACCGCACCTCAACTTCAGAAACGTCCTACACACCTGCCAGACGCGTCTTATCGCAGCGTTTTCGACACACCCCAATAATCCGGCACTTCATGGCCGAACCGGTAAGCCATCCAGCTGCCTGCGGCACCTTCGGGAACCGCACGATACCTGTCGACCCGGCTCGAACCACCCCTGCCTCGTCCCAGCCGGTAACCTCATGTTCAAGCACAACCTGCGAATCCTGCTGGTGGAGGATCATCCCTTTCAGTTGATCGCCACCCAGATACTGCTCAACAACCAGGGATATTTTCTGCTGACCCCCGTTCTGACCGCCAGCGAGGCCATGGCTGCCATGGAACGCAGCCCAGAACCCTACGACCTCATTCTGTGTGACCAGAGGCTTCCCGACCTCGATGGTCTGGATCTGATCGAAAAGGCCTGGAAGCGCGGGCTGATCCGGCATGCCGTGCTGCTCAGCGGGCTTGCGGCACAGCAACTGCTTGACCTCGAACAGCTTGCCATCCGGTTGGGTCTGCCAATGCTAGGCTGCCTGAGCAAGCCACTGAACGGCCCGGTTCTTGTCCACCTGCTGAACGGCGTTTCAGGTTCGCAATGACATTGTGCAACAGGTCGTCGCACCGACCTTTGGATAAACGCGCAGACGTTATGACTTACTGCACATCCGTATTGTAGGAATAATACGATAGACGCGACGGCTAATTCCCAAACGCAATAAACACGCCCTGAAAACCTAACTAACCCCCAGAGTAAAGCGCGAAATATTTTTAAACATGGAGCGTTCAAAGTAGGCTTTTACGTACTCCGAGACTCTAATTATTGTAGGAACTTTCCTATATATACGTGCCGACCACGTCTCTTCATGGGCCTGCCCGAACATCTGAGCTAAGGTGCGCGCTTTCTTCGCTGCTTGTATGGATTTAAATATGAACTCAGTTTTTATCATCGACGACCACCCTGTTGTTCGACTGGCCGTGAGAATGCTGCTGGAGAACGAAAACTACGAGGTCGTCGGTGAAACCGATAATGGCGTTGACGCCATGCAGATGGTCCGTGAATGCATGCCCGACCTGATCATTCTGGACATCAGCATTCCCAAGCTCGACGGCCTGGAGGTACTGGCCCGCTTCAATACCATGGGCCTGCCCTCGAAAATTCTGGTCCTCACTTCACAGACCCCGAAACTGTTCGCAATACGCTGCATGCAATCCGGTGCTGCAGGCTACGTCTGCAAACAGGAAGACCTCAGTGAATTGCTCAGTTCGGTGAAAGCGGTATTATCCGGCTACAATTACTTCCCCAGCCAGGCATTGACGCCTGCTGTTCGCGAAGATGGTCAACCGAGCGAAATCGAGTTGTTCAAGTTGGTCAATGATCGCGAACTGATGGTCTTGCAACTGTTTGCCCAGGGCCGCTCCAACAAGGAAATCGCCAAGGGCATGTTTCTCAGCAACAAGACTGTCAGCACCTACAAGACACGGCTGATGCAAAAACTGAAAACAAGAACCTTGGTAGAACTTATCGAGATGGCGAAACGCAACGCGCTAGTGTGAGAGACCGGATGTCCACGCGCTTCAAACAATTTCTGATACTGGCCACAAGCCTTTGCCTGAGCTGGGGTCTGCTCGCCCGCCTTGAGGCCGCCGACCACTACACCCTGCTCGGCCGCTCGAGCCCGGCGCACATGGATGTGAAGCTGGACAGCAAACAATGGCAGTGGGTCCGCAGCAAACGCGAGTTGATCCTCGGCACCTCTGCACCCGACTACCCGCCCTTCGACATCACCATTTCCGGCAACGACTACGAAGGTATAACCGCCGATTACGCCGGCATTATTTCCCGAACGCTGGACCTGCCTGTCAGGGTTCAGCGTTTTGAAAGCCGCGACCACGCCATGAAGGCGCTTGTCAGCGGGCAAATCGATCTGCTGGGAACCGCCAACGGGTTCGAAGCCAAGGAACGCGACATCATGCTGACCCACCCCTACTCGGTGGATCAGCCGGTACTGGTCACGCGCATTGGCGAAACCCGCCCGCTGACCGAGGGCCTCAAGGGTCTGCGTCTGAGCATGGTCTATCACTACCTGCCGCTGGACGAGGTCAAGGCGACCTATCCCGACGCGACCATCGACACCTACCCGTCCTTTCAGAACGCGATCAACGCCGTGGCCTTCAACCAGGCCGACGTCTTTCTCGGCGATACCATTTCAACCCAATACATCATCAACAGGGGTTACCTGAACAATGTGCAAATGGCCAACTTCGGCAAGCATGAAGCCAACGGATTCAGCTTCGCCATCAGCAACGACAACCCGCAACTACTGGACGTCATCAACCAGACGCTCAAGGCCATTCCGGTCGATGAGCGCATCGATATTTCCAAGCGCTGGAGCGCCGGCAGCGATCTGCTGCTGACCGACCAGAAGCTGCAACTGACCCAACGGGAGGAGCGCTGGATCGCCCAGCACCCGACCGTGCGGGTACTGGTCAACGAAGCCTACGCGCCTCTGACCTTCTTCGACGCCAACGGTACATTTCGCGGCATCACGGCCGAGCTGCTGGAACTGGTGCGCCTGCGCACCGGAATCAACTTCGAAGTCACCCGTTCGGCAAGCCTTGCCGACATGATCAACCAGGTCAGCCAGGGTCAGGCGGACATGATCGGTGCTCTGGACGCCAGCGACGAGCGTGAGGACCGGCTTAGCTTCAGCCGTCCTTACATCGACAATTCGTTCGTGCTGGTGACACGCAAGGAAGCCGGCTCGCCGTCCCACCTTGAAAACCTCGGCAAGAAACGCCTCGCGGTCACCCAGGGCAGCGCATTGCTGAGCTGGATGCACCGCGAACATCCGGACATCGTGACAGTCGAGGTCGACAACCCTTTCCAGGCGCTGGACATGCTGGCAATCGGCAGAACCGAGGCTGCCGCGACGTCGCTGCTCAGCGCCAATTATTTTCTGTCCTCAGGCATATTCGGCGAGCGCCTGCAGATCACTGCCACCACCGGGGAAGACCCGGCACTGATCTCCATGGCCACCTCACGCAACGCCACCGAACTGAGCTCGATTCTGGACAAGGCGCTGGCCAGCATCGCGCCCCAGGAGCTGGCTGTGATCAACAACCGATGGCGCTCCTACGCACCCGCGGGTGCCAACTGGCACGACTACCAGCGCCTGATCTACAAGATCATTACCGGTGCCGGCCTGCTGCTGATCGGTCTGCTGGCATGGAATGCCTACATGCGGCGTCAGATCAAACAGCGTGAAGCTGCCGAGCGGGCGCTGGGCGACCAGTTCGAGTTCATGAGGGCATTGGTCGACGGCACACCCCACCCGATCTATGTGCGTGACCGTGAAGGCCTGCTGCGCATGTGCAACGACAGCTACCTCACCTCGTTTTCAGCACAGCGCGAAGACATCATCGACAAGAGCGCCACCGACGGAGTGCTGAGCAACGAATTCGAAGCACGTGAATATGCGGCCGATTATCAGCGGGTAATGGCCACCAATACCGCGCTGGTCCAGGATCGCACACTGCATATCGGTGAGCGAAGGCTGACCATCTACCACTGGATCCTGCCCTTCCGGGATTCGCTGGGTGAGGTACAGGGCATCATCGGCGGCTGGATCGATATCAGCGAGCGGCGTCAGCTCATCGAAGACCTGCAGACCGCCAAGGAACAGGCCGACGCAGCCAACCGGGCCAAGAGCACCTTTCTGGCCACCATGAGCCACGAAATCAGGACCCCGATGAATGCCGTGATCGGCATGCTCGAACTGGCACTCAAACGCGCCGATCAGGGTGAGCTGGATCGATCGGCCATCGAAGTCGCCTACGGCTCGGCGAAGGAGCTGCTGGACCTGATCGGCGATATCCTCGACATCGCCCGCATCGAGTCCGGCCGGCTGACCCTCAACCCCGAGCGAGCCAACCTGCGTCAGCTGGTGGAGTCGGTGGTCAGGGTATTCGACGGGCTGGCCCGACAGAAAAACCTGACACTGGCGCTGGAACTGGACAGTCGCATCAACGCCGATGTACTGGTGGATCCGCTGCGCTTCAAGCAGATCCTGTCCAATCTGGTCAGCAACGCCATCAAGTTCACGCAGACGGGACACGTCAGGATCAGCCTGCAAACGGGGAATCTGACCGATTCACAGCGCCTGCAACTGCACCTGACCGTGCAGGACAGCGGCATCGGCATCAGCCAGCCCGATCAGGAGCGCCTGTTCGAACCTTTCGCCCAGGTGGACAGCAACGGCCAGATGGCGCGTACCGGTGCGGGCCTTGGGCTGGTGATCTGTCGCAGCCTGTGCGAAATGATGGGCGGCACCCTGACGCTGGAGAGCGAACCGGGGCAAGGCACGCAGATCAACATGCATCTGGTGCTCACTTCACTGGACCCGGCAGCCCATGTGCCGGTTAAACAGGACGCTGCACCGACGCCCAACCACATCCTGCATATCCTGATTGTCGATGATCATCCGGCCAACCGGCTGCTGCTCTGTGAGCAGCTCGGGTTTCTGGGGCATCACTGCGAAGTCGCCGAAAACGGTGCGCTGGGGCTCGAGTGCTGGTTGCAGAATCGCTTTGATCTGGTGGTTGCGGACTGCAACATGCCGGTCATGAACGGTTACGACCTGACGCGGGCCATCAGGGCCCAGGAGCAGTCTCGCGATAGCCAGCCCTGCACGGTCTGGGGATTCACGGCCAACGCCCAGCAGGAAGAAGTCCAGCGCTGCCGGGACGCGGGCATGGATGACTGCCTGTTCAAACCCATCAGCCTCAGCCTGCTCAGCGACAGGCTGGCCCTGCTTTCACCGCTGACGTGTTCGACACCTGCGTTCAATCCGGGCAGCGTCAGCCGACTTACGGGTGATCGCCCTGAAATGGTCAAGCGCCTGCTGAGCGAATTGCTGCGCAGCAACCGGGAGGATCGCCAGTTGCTCGCCACCCATATGCTCGAAGGACACCCGGACGAGATTCGTGACATGGCCCACCGGATCAAGGGCGCCGCACGCATCATCAGCGCTTCACACGTGGTGGACGCCTGCAATGCACTTGAACAGGCATGCGAGCCCGGGACGAGTAAAGCCCGGCTTCGCGCCTGTCATCAGGTGGTAGACAGCGCCATGCTGGAACTTGAAAGGGCATTGTCCGCGCAGCAGGAGAAACCCGGCACGACAGGAAAAGCAGACAGCTGACGACAAGCAGAATGGACGGGAAAGCGCGACACAGAAAGGGGGATGAAGCGATTGAAGCGGGGGATGAAACAAGGAAGCAGGCCTGAGCCTGCTTCCTGATACATCAGGCGACCGGGTTGATTTCGTTTTCCGGGTACCAGACGTCGATCAGCGGGCTGACAGTCACTTCTGTCAGTTCGCTGCGGCCCTTGAGCCAGGCTTCAACGGCAGCGCGCTGCTCTTCGCTGACCGAGCCACGCTTGCTCAGGCAAACCAGACCGAAGTCATCGCCGCCGACATAGCCAAGACCGTTGGCTTCCATTGCTTCTTTCAGGAAAGCGTCGAGGAAGGCGTCGATTGCCTGGTCATCCAGCTCTTGCTTGAAGTCCAGGTTCAGCTCAAAACCCAGCTCCTGAAATTCATCAACGCAGAGTTTTTTGCGTAGACGGCGGGAACGGTTCGTAGCCATGGGACAATCCTCATCAGTAAATATCGGGCGGCACTTTACCAGTTCGGGCAGGTAAAAGCCCGACAAATGAAGGCTGGGAGCAATGTTCGATGCGTTGACTGACAGATGGGGCGTGCTGGAAAAAAAATAGCGGTTCAGGGTCACTGCCCCATCACATGCACCCCTGCTTGGGGCATAATGCCGCCGGTTGCAGGCGTGGACCTTCAGTATTACGAAAACCCTGCACATTCAAGCGTCAATCTTCACCTGTTCGCTATAGTTGTTCGCAGTTAGCCGCTGTTATTCAAATATTCAGAATGACCGAGGGAATTCATCCATGCCCTCTTTTTTGTTTCCCCTCCTGCAGTAGGGTTTCTTCATGATCAAGTCGTTTCGCCCTTTTCTGATCGCTTCATTGCTCTTGCCACTGGCCCTCTCCGCAAACGCGGCCGTCATCAACACCACACTTTCTCCCAAGGTCCAACAGGCACTCAAGGCCAGCAAACTTGGCGATGACGCATTATCGCTTGTCATGTTGCCGCTCAACGGCCCCGGCACACCGACTGTATTCAATGCCGATGTATCGGTGAACCCGGCCTCGACCATGAAGCTGATCACAACCTATGCGGCACTCGAAATTCTCGGCCCTACCCACCAATGGAAAACCGAGTTCTTCACCGACGGCACCCTGAGTAATGGCTTGCTGCGCGGCAACCTGTACCTCAAGGGCGGCGGCGACCCCAAGCTGAACATGGAAAAGCTCTGGCTGCTGATGCGCGACCTGCGCGCCAATGGCGTCCAGCAGGTCACCGGTGATCTGGTGCTGGACCGCAGCCACTTCGTGCAGCCGCAGTTGCCGGTTTTCAACGACGATGGCAACGACGACAACAAGCCCTTTCTGGTCAAGCCTGATTCGCTGATGGTCAACCTGAAGGCGTTGCGCTTTGTCACCCGCAACGATGATGGCCGCATCCTGGTCTCGGTAGAGCCGCCCATCGCGACCATCAGGATCGACAATCAGGTCAAGGCGGTCGCCTCGAAACAATGCACGGGCGATGTCCGCTACAACCCGGTAACCCAGCCCGATGGCAGCGTCAACGTGACGGTGACCGGGCAACTGGGCAATGGCTGCAACTCCCAGACCTACCTGTCGCTGCTCGACCACCCGACCTACGCTGCCGGTGCCGTGCGCGCCATCTGGCAGGAACTGGGCGGCACCATTCTGGGCAAGAACCGCGTCGACGTCGTGCCTTCCAGCGCCAAGCTGCTGGCCAAGGCGTTTTCCCCGGATCTGGTCGAAGTGATTCGCGACATCAACAAATACAGCAACAACACCATGGCCCAGCAATTGTTTCTCAGCCTTGGCGAGGAGTTTCGCAGTGACGCCGACGGCGACGACGCCAAGGCCGCACAACGGGTGATTCGCGGCTGGCTGGCCAAAAAAGGCATCACCGCACCGCATCTGGTGATGGAAAACGGTTCAGGCCTGTCGCGCGCCGAACGAGTCAGCGCCCGTGAAATGGCGGTGATCCTTCAGGCCGCCTGGCGCAGCCCGTATGCCGCCGAATTCATGAGCTCCATGCCACTTGCGGGCATGGATGGCACCATGCGCAAACGCCTGAAACGCACGCCTCTGTTGGGCGAAGCACACATCAAGACCGGCACCCTCAATACCGTACGCGCCATTGCAGGTTTCAGCCGTGACAGCAATGGCAACACCTGGGCGGTCGTGGCAATCCTGAATGACCCGCGTCCGTTTGGTGCCTCGTCGGTACTCGACGAAGTACTGGTCGATCTTTACCGTCAGCCCAAGCTGAGCAATACCACGGTATCCATCCAGCAGCCCTGATCCCGCGCCACACCACAGCGAGCAGGCCCTGAAACCGATCAGGCCTGCTCCGGCTCCACCTTGTCCCGCCCCGCCTGCTTGGCGGCATAAACCCCCGAGTCGGCGCGCAGCAGCATCGCGTCGACGCCCTCGCCTTCCCGCCAACTGGCGATTCCGAAACTGGCCGTCACCCGGCCCACGCCTTCGATGCCCGCCCTGTTCAGCTCTTCGCGAAGGCCAAGCGCCAACTGATAAGCCTGGGCACCCTGAGTGCCGGGACACAGCACCATGAATTCCTCCCCCCCCAGCCGACAGAACACGTCATCCGTGCGCAGCCGATGCGTGATGCGTTGCGAGATGGCTTTGAGCACCTGATCCCCGACGCCGTGGCCGAACCGGTCGTTGATGCGCTTGAAGTGGTCGATGTCGAGCATGATGATCGACAGATGGCCGCCATGCCGGTCGATACGCTTGAGCTCGGCCTGCAGCCGATCCTGAAAGTAGCGACGGTTGAAAGCACCGGTCAGCACATCGGTGACCGACAGTTCACGCAGCTCCTGCTCGACCCGCTTCAGATCGGAGATGTCCGAAACGAACCCATGCCATAACACCGCACCGTCCTCGAGCTGTTCGGGTGTAGAAGCCGCGCGCAACCAGCGCAGCCCCTTGTTCGGTAATTGAACCCGGTACTCTTCACGCCACGGCGTCAGTTGCTGCGCACTGGGAATGATCGAGTTTCTGATTCGGGCCAGGTCCATGGGATGAATGCGTTGCAGCAGCACCTCCGCATCGATCAGCACGTGCACCTCATCGAGCTCGAACAACTCGCACATGCCGACGCTGACATACCTGAACCGTGAGCTGCCATCAGCATCCAGCTGGTACTGATAGATCCCTCCCGGTACCTGCGAGCCGAGCTTTTCGAGCAATTGCCCCTGAGCCTCCAGCGCATCATGCACGCGCCGATGTTCGGTCATGTCGGTGCACACCGCCAGACAGCCGATCCACTGCCCCTGATCGTCGCGCACGGCCGTGACAAGCATGTTGACGACTAGCGTGCTGCCGTCGCGTCGCTGAAAGGTCAACTCGCGGGCCGGATGACTGCCTTCCTGAATGGCAGCGCCAAGCATGTCCTGCAACATGCGGACTTCGCTGACGTCACTGGGATCTGATGGCTCAGAGTGCTGGAAATCCTTGAGCCCGAACCGCCCCAGAACTTCCTCGTCGGAATAACCAAGCATGCGCTGCGCACCGACGTTGAACGTGTTGATCACACCATTGAGGTCGGTCGCAATAATTGCGACTTCGGTCGCCGCATTCAGAATGTTGCGCAACTGACCGTTGGCCACGTTCAATTGCTTCTCGCGCACCCGCAACTCTCGGGTGCGCTGCTCGACACGTGCAAGCGCACGCTGGCGCTGGCTGATGAGGCTGTAAAGCAAGGCACTGAGCATCAGACTCAACAGCCCGCCAAACCAAAGAACATTACTGGACGTTTCCCGATTATTTGACTGAAACAGCTCGGTGGGACGAACCTCGAGCAGATAATCGCGATCCCCCAGTCCCAGCAGTGTGCTTTGGTACAGCTCATTCGTGGCCGCTTTAGCTGGAGACAGATACACGGGATCAGGTTCGGGTTGCGCGTTCAGATCAGTGAGTGTGACCGCCAGGGTGTCGCGTTCTGTCGCCCCCACACTCATCAGTTGCGAGAGACCGATGACTGCCGTGAGCACACCTCTCAACTCGGGCGTTTCACCCGGCGCAGTGGCGCTTGAGAACACGGGCGCCATCAACAACACGCCACGTGTGTTGGCAGGGTCCAGGCCCAACAGCTGTATCCGGGGCGTCGCCGTGATGCGGTCCAGCAGCCGCGCCTTGTCCAGGGCCAAATGACGGATCGGTTCAGAGTAGATATCGAAGCCCAAAGGCACCGGCAACGCACTGATCGAATTCAGATAGAGGACAGGAAAATATTCGTCGCGCACGCCGGCCACGCTCAGTTTGCCGTGCTCATCGAGTTGGCGGATCGCAAAATCCTTGAGCCCACCCTTGCGCACCTCCGCCTCGAATGCAGCCCGCCCGGCCCGGGTCACTCTCGGGTTCCAGCCATAAGCCTGGGTGCCGATCAGCAACGGACCTACGAAGCCTTCGTATTCTTCGCGGGTAATGTCATGGGAAAAAAGAAAGAAGCGGCGAACCGTATCCAGCCTGCTGACCTGACGGTCCAGACGTTCCTGAATGCGACTGAAACGCTCGCTGGCCAGAATATCGAAACGCTGGCGCAACTGATGTTGATAGGCATCGTGGTCAGCCAGCGCCAGCATGACCGTCAGCGCGGCACCGACCAAAAACGTCAGTATCGCCACCAGCCACGCTGAAACCTGCTCACTGATGAAGCCCAGTACTCTGAGCCTGTACCGTTTCGCCGCCATAGACACAACTCATGACGCCAACAGGGTGTTGCGCCACGCTGGCTGTGCATTGGTTATAGCTATTCGCCAGTAATTTGCCTAGTGGATGATGAACGAACCTGCGCAAGTCGCGCACAGATTCGCTCATCAGCCCCGGCCTCAGGCGCGCGCGGTGATCTTCCAGGCCCGGTGAATCTTGCTGTTGCGGGCAAAATCCTGGTCGATGGTCTGCTGGGTAATTTCCTCGACGGCATAGCGCTGACCGAGGTTTTCATCGAGCACGAACTTGCGGAAGTTGTTGGAGAAATACAGCACGCCGCCCGGTGCCAGACGCGCCATGGCCAGATCGATCAGCTCGACCTGATCGCGCTGCACGTCGAATATCCCTTCCATGCGCTTGGAGTTGGAGAAGGTCGGCGGATCGATGAAGATCAGGTCGTACTCTTCGCGGCAGGCCTGCAGCCAGACCGTGACATCGCTCTGCTCCAGACGGTTCTTGTCCGAGAAACCGTTCAGCGACAGGTTGCGGCGTGCCCAGTCCAGATAGGTACGTGACAGGTCGACGCTGGTGGTGCTGCGCGCACCGCCCTTGGCCGCATGAACGCTGGCGGTTGCGGTGTAGGCAAACAGGTTGAGGAAGCGCTTGCCGGCCGCCTCACGCTGGATACGCATGCGCATCGGGCGATGATCGAGGAACAGACCGGTGTCCAGGTAATCAGTCAGGTTGACCAGCAGCTTGACGCCACCTTCGTTCACTTCCAGGAACTGACCCTGCGCACTCTGACGCTCGTACTGGCGGGTGCCGCTCTGACGCTCGCGACGCTTGATCACCACGCGGCTCTTGTCGATGTTCAGCGCCTGCGGAATGGCCGCCAGCGCATCGAACAGACGTGCCGAAGCCTTCTCCGGGTCGATGGATTTGGGCGCGGCGTATTCCTGCACATGGACCCAGTCGTGGTACAGGTCGATGGCCATCGAATACTCGGGCATGTCGGCGTCGTACACGCGATAGCAATCGATGCCTTCACGGCGTACCCACTTGCCCATCAGCTTGAGGTTCTTTTGCAGGCGGTTGGCGAACATCTGCCCGCCTTCGCTCAAGCGTGGCTGTTCGACCACCACAGGAGCGGGCTTGATCGGATTGCCGTTCTTGTTGAATTTTCTTTCAACTTCGACTTCGGTCTCGACGGGCGTTTCGCGCTCGATCTGACGTTGTTCGGGGGTACGACGCTCGCCGGTGACGAACTGGTCCGGCAACACCTTGATCAGCAACAGCTTGCAGGGCAGCGCGCCGTTCCAGAACGAATACTGCTTGTGACTGCGAATGCCCATGCGCTTGCCCAGATCAGGCGCGCCAGTGAATACCGCCGCTTCCCAGTTCAGGCACGACTGGCGCAGGCGCTCACCCAGGTTCTGGTAGAGATACAGCAGGCTGGCTTCGTCACCCAGACGCTCGCCGTACGGCGGGTTGCAGATGACCAGACCTTTCTGGTTCTGGTCCGGACGCGGCTCGAACGTGGCGACTTCGCCCTGGTAGACCTTGATCCAGTCGCTCAGTCCTGCGCGCTCGATGTTGTTGCGCGCGGGCTGGATCAGACGTGGGTCGGCTTCATAGCCGCGGATCCACAGCGGCGGTTTGGCAAGGCCTGCCTCGGCACGTGCCAGCGCCTCGTCGTGCAGCTTGCGCCACAGGGCTGGCACGTGACCCAGCCAGGCGGAAAAGCCCCAGCGCTCACGCTTGATGTTCGGTGCAATGTCGGCAGCAATCAGACCGGCTTCGACCAGGAAGGTACCCACACCGCACATCGGGTCAGCCAGCGCACCACCTTCGGCAGCGATACGCGGCCAGCCGGCACGCACCAGGATGGCGGCGGCGAGGTTTTCCTTCAGGGGCGCAGCACCCTGCTGCAGGCGATAGCCACGCTGGTGCAGACTGTGACCGGACAGGTCCAGGGACAGAATCGCCTCGCCACGATCCAGACGCAGATGCACGCGCAGGTCGGGGTTGATCTTGTCTACCGAAGGACGCTCGCCGTCCGGCGTGCGCAATTTGTCGACGATTGCATCCTTGACCTTAAGCGCGCCGAAGTGGGTGTTGTCGATGCCTGACCCGTGACCGCTGAATTCAACGGCGATGGTGCCATCCGATTCGAGATGGTCGTGCCATTCAACGTCGAGCACGCCGTGATACAGGTCTTCGGCGTCCTTCATCGGGAAGCGCTTGAGCACCAGCAGCACGCGGTTAGCGAGACGGGACCACAGGCACAGCCGGTAGGCGGTTTCCATGTCGGCCGAACCGCGAATGGCCGAGGTGTGTTCGCGGGTATCCTCGAGACCGAGGGCCGTGGCCTCCTCGGCCAGCAGTCCTTCGAGGCC
This sequence comes from Pseudomonas viridiflava, assembly GCF_001642795.1. Taxonomy (GTDB): domain Bacteria; phylum Pseudomonadota; class Gammaproteobacteria; order Pseudomonadales; family Pseudomonadaceae; genus Aquipseudomonas; species Aquipseudomonas viridiflava. The sequence continues at coordinate 549,545 of NZ_LKEH01000017.1, forward strand.
TTTTGGGCAAGTGAGGAAAAGTTCGTAGCGATCCGACATGTGTATTCCAGGGCCTGAGCCGTCAGCGGTGGGCAACGCATTGCCCGACCAGATTTTAAACAGGCGCCTTTCTTGGAGAACGCCTGCGTGGCACGTTGAATGTGCCGATCCGCCGCATGAAACCTGCCTTGAGATGAGGGCAGCGTAAATGCGGCAGTTTTCAATCAATCACGCTCTCAACATAGCTTTGCTATATGAAGAGCGGCTATTCAACCCGACGAAGTGGGCAACAAAAAGTCACATCTCGACCCTTCGTCGAATAGACGCTTAAAGCATTCAGCCATCATCCGCGTCTGAGACGCGCTCTCAATCCGGTCTGAAACGCCCGCGTCAAAAGGCTTGCGCCAAAAAACGGTGCTGAAACCCGACCTTCCTTATCGCCCGACAGATCTAAATGTGACGTGCTTATGACAAAACGGTCATTCACAGCGTCCGGCGCTTTGGTTAGAAATCACCTCAGGTCATTACCGCAACGGTTCTGACACCAAGGCCCGCGACGCCGGCAGCGGGCACCAACGGCAGACCTTTCTGCCCGACCTCACCATGAGGTCTCAGGGATATAACAGTCAACAGACGAGGGCAATACCCTATGAGAAGACTTAAGCGTGATCCGTTGGAAAGAGCATTTTTACGCGGATATCAGTACGGCGTTCATGGTAAATCCCGTGAGCTTTGCCCTTTTACTCTACCGTCAGTACGCCAGGCATGGATCAATGGATGGCGAGAAGGACGCGGCGACAATTGGGACGGTATGACCGGCACTGCGGGAATCCACAGACTCAACGAACTTCACGCGGTCGGATAACGCGCCTTTGGAGACACAGGCCCCGACCAGTCCATCAAAGCTTTATTGACTGATCATCTACACCCATACCATGCACGTCCTATCCGGGCGGCGGGCCAAAAGCCCAGGGGCTCTTCAAGAGCCCCTTTTTTTGCCTGCGATTCAGACCTGCTGACGCGGCATTGCCGCGATTGCATCCACCGATTCGCGAATCAGTGCCGGCCCCTTGTAGATGAAGCCCGAGTAGATCTGCACCAGACTCGCACCTGCCGCCATTTTTTCGGCCGCGTGACGCCCTTCGGTGATGCCACCGGCAGCGATGATCGGCATGCGCCCCGCCAACTCGCCTGCCAGTATCTTCACCGTGTGAGTGCTCTTCTCGCGAACCGGTGCGCCCGACAATCCACCCGCCTCGTCCGCATGTGGCAGACCTTCGACGCCTTCGCGGCTGAGGGTGGTGTTGGTGGCGATGACCGCGTCCATTCCGGATTCGATCAGCGCGGCGGCGACCAGTACGGTTTCTTCGTCGGTCATGTCCGGGGCGATCTTGATGGCCAGCGGCACACGCTTGCCATCACGCTGCGTGAGTTCCTGCTGTCGCAGACTCAGGGCCTCGAGCAGTTGCTTGAGCGAATCACCGAATTGCAGGCTGCGCAGTCCCGGTGTATTGGGCGAGCTGACGTTGACGGTCACATAGCTGGCGTGGGCGTAGACCTTGTCCAGACAGATCAGGTAGTCGTCCACGGCGCGCTCGACCGGCGTGTCGAAATTCTTGCCGATGTTGATGCCCAGAATGCCTTTGTACTTCGCGGCCTGCACACGGCTGACCAGATTATCGACCCCAAGGTTGTTGAAACCCATGCGGTTGATGATGGCTTCGGCGTGGGGCAGACGGAAAATCCGTGGCTTGGGGTTGCCCGGCTGCGGACGCGGCGTGACGGTACCGATCTCGACGAAGCCAAAGCCCAGTTGCGCGAAGCCGTCGATGGCCGCGCCGTTCTTGTCCAGACCGGCCGCCAGACCCACAGGATTGGGAAACTCCAGCCCCATGACGGTGACCGGCACTCTGGCCGGGGCCTTGCTCAACAGGCCGTTGAGACCCAGACGCCCACCGGCACCGATCAGGTCCAGCGACAGGTCATGGGAGGTTTCCGGGGAAAGCTTGAACAGTAACTGGCGGGCCAGGTTATACATGGGCGGGCGAGGCTCGTGAGAAGCTGAATTCAGGGGCGCGATTATAGCCGCGTGAAGGCCCTGCACGCGAGGCATGCAAAAAACTTGTTACCTTGAACCGCCGAGCGCTGGCATATGCCTTGCTTGAAACCGTTATCGGCAAGCGCTCCAACGACGGAGCGCTGCCCGGACAACGGCGTCGCTCCGGCACTTGCACCTTGCAAGTGCCGGGCGGCGCCTTTTTTCTGGATGTCCTTTATGAAGCAAGTGCCATGAACGTACGAACAAGCAATGCGCTGGACTGGGTCAACGGCAGCGATGCGCCCGAGATGAACAGCCTGGATGTGGGTTTCATGGCCCTGACCGACTGCGCCTCGCTGGTGGTTGCAGCGACCCAGGGCTTTGCCCAGCCTTACGGCCTGACCCTCAACCTCAAGCGCCAGACCTCCTGGGCCGGCCTGCGAGACAAGCTGGTCAGTGGCCAGTTGCAGGCGGCACACAGTCTCTACGGGATGATCTACGCCGTCGAACTGGGCATCAGCGGCGGTCCGGCCAGGGACATGGCAATTCTGATGGGGCTGAACCAGAACGGCCAGTGCATCAACCTGTCGCGCGGCCTGCAGGAGAGTGGCGTGATCACTCCTGAGGCACTGGACAAACGCGTGCACCAAAGCGGTCCGAAACTGACGTTTGCCCAGACCTTTCCCACCGGCAACCATGCCATGTGGCTTTATTACTGGCTCGCCAGCCAGGGCATTCATCCGCTGGACGACGTGAACAGTGTGGTCGTGCCGCCGCCGCAGATGGTTCAGCATCTGCAGGCCGGCCGTATCGACGGTTTCTGCGTCGGAGAGCCCTGGGCCGCCAGTGCAGTCAGTCAACAACTGGGCTTCAGCATGGCCACCAGCCAGACCATCTGGCCCGACCATCCGGGCAAGGTCTTGGGTTGCACCCGCGAATTCGCCGAGCAGAACCCCAACACCGCCAGAGCGCTGGTCATGGCCGTGCTGGAAGCGAGTCGTTTCATCGAGGAGAGCGAGCACAATCGACGCAGCACCGCACAACTGCTAAGCGGTGCCGAGTATCTGGACACACCGCTGGACTGCATTGAGCCGCGCCTGCTGGGCCAGTACAGCGACGGCCTCGGCAATCACTGGGAAGACCACCACGCCGTCAGTTTCCATGGTCAGGGACAAGTCAATTACCCATGGCTGTCGGACGGGATGTGGTTCATGACCCAGTTCCGCCGCTGGGGGCTGTTGCGTGAAGACCTGGATTATCTGGCCGTTGCCGAGCGTGTCCAGCGCCTGGAACTGTATCGACAGGCCGCCGAGGCACTGGGCATTGAGGTGCCGAGCGCTACGTTGCGCAGCAGTCAGTTGATCGATGGCAGGGTCTGGGACGGCAATGATCCGGCGGCCTATGCGCGCGGTTTCAAGATCAACGCCTGGGCCGATAACGTGCCCGTCGCCGCCCGTCGTTGAAGGAGAACGTGACCATGCTGCGTATCCTGCTGATCAATGACACGCCAAAGAAAGTCGGTCGCCTGAGAACCGCCCTGATCGAGGCAGGCTTCGAGGTGATCGACGAATCCGGTTTCATCATCGACCTGCCCGCACGCGTAGACGCGGTGCGTCCCGACGTGATCCTCATCGACACCGAATCGCCAGGTCGTGACGTCATGGAGCAAGTGGTCCTGGTCAGCCGCGACCAGCCCCGCCCGATCGTGATGTTCACCGATGAGCACGACCCTGGCGTCATGCGTCAGGCGATCAAGTCCGGCGTCAGCGCCTACATCGTCGAAGGTATTCAGGCCCAACGCCTGCAGCCCATTCTCGATGTGGCCATGGCCCGTTTCGAGAGCGACCAGGCCCTGCGCGCGCAACTCCACGCCCGCGACCAGCAACTGGCCGAACGCAAACGCATCGAACTGGCGAAAGGACTGTTGATGAAAATGAAGGACTGTAACGAGGAAGAGGCCTACACCCTGATGCGGCGTCAGGCAATGAGCCGCCAGCAGAAGCTGATTCAGGTGGCCGAGCAGATCATCTCGATGAGTGAAATGCTGGGTTGAACAGGTAGATCGAGAGAGTTAATGACGAAACACCACGTGTGGGAGGCGCCACCAGGTCTTCGACGTGGTGGCGCCTCCCACAGTCCTGTTTATGACCGGGACTGTGGCAGGCCGCCAAAGCAGCCGTGAGTCTGACTATTGAGTCAGCACTACATTCTTCATCGGCGGTATGTAGCCATAGTCATACGATTCCTGCACGAACGAGCGGTCGCCCTGCAACAGGATCTTCACGGTAGGCGCCTCGGTGCCGCCGATGCGGAAATCCTGTCCGGTGGTCGGCACGCTGTCGATGAACGACGTCACCAGGCCGTTGGGCATCACGCAGTGCGAATAGGTCTGGAAAGGCTGCGAAGGCGGATTCCCCAGCACCAGGCCTGAAGCATTCATGGGCCGGTATGGGCCGAACAGCTGTTCACTGACAAAACCGTAAACGCCATCAGGGCCGGTTATGCCGTCGGCATAGGTAAACTTATGACTGATGGTGAACAAGTAATACTTATTATCCTGAAATACATAGTGCGGACGTTCGGTTTGATCATTTACACCAACCGCAGTAACAAGCGGCGGAAGGATTTCCCACTCGTCGCCATTGAGATCCTTTGCAACCGCCAGGCCAATACAGCCCACCTGAAATCTGGCACCGCCCACATCCTCGTGACCCGGCGGTACATGCCCCAGTTCTGTCGGCCCTACTGTATGTGAACCGCGCTCGCCGGCCACATTACCTTCGAACACCATGTACAACTTGCCATCATGGGGATCAATAAACGGACTGGGGTCACGAAAGTTCCACGTAGCGTTCTGGGCTTCGGTTTGATAATAAGTGCCGTCGGCTTCGAACAATGTTTTGACTTCAGTAAAGTCGGTCAATATTACACCGCTGTCAGACGTCACGACACGGCCACGTACTTTGGCAATGGCAGCGCCCGGCGTCACACAGGTGTAATACAGATCAATGTCGCCCTTGTCGTTGAGCAGGATCGGCGTACCGGCCCATTCGCGGGTCGTCGGCGATACGCCTTCGGCCATGACGCGGCCACCGAAGATCCAGTCCTTGCCGGTCCGGGAATACCAGTAGCACATGCGGGCACGACCATGGCGATCTTCCCAATCACGCTTGATGTCATAGCGGCCGTTGGGTCCCAGATACTGGGGATCGTTCGGATGCCGGTCAGCCGTGAGTGTCAGGATCACTGACCAGCCGTTGACGGACACCACCGTGCCATCGAGTTCGCGCAGTGGCATGGTGTCCCAGATGAAGACCGTATCACTCATCACCGGAAAGTCGGGACTGACCAGCGGCTGGGTGGTGGTAGGGTCGTTTTCGTTGACCTTGAGCGCATCGGCCCGGGTCCACACGGTAGGCTTGTAAGTGACGTTACTCATGTTGATGTCCTTTATTGACGCCAGACACGTCCGGCGCATAGATGAAGACAAGGCAGCATGCAAACTTATTACATCGCTGAAGTGCGTTTTGAAACCCTGTAATCACGGCACTCATTAATTAATGGAAGGCCGAAATAACAGAGAAAATGATGGGAGGCGCTTGGGCACTCACCGGTTGATTTCAATAAGCCACTTTATTGCAAGCTGGCCTATTGCACATGAATCACCCTCTCGAGAGGCGTCGTGTTCTGCACGACGAAAAGGATCCTCTCAGAGACCGATGCGAAAGTAAATTAAATATTCCCTACCGTTAAGCAACCGCCTGTTTTTCAAAAAAAACATGAACCAATATTAATATTCGGTTTCGTTCAGTATTGACCTCGTCATACAAAGGCATCAAAACAATGTCATTCTGCTTTAATCAAAGTGTATTGATAGTGGCGTTTGTTATTGGATCAACGCTTATATTTCACAACGCTATTATTGCAAAAGCCGTGCGCTGCGCTCATCGTTACACACAAGTCCTTATGGAGAAATGATCGTGCCCATCGCTCTGCGTGGGCATGCCTCCCGTGACGCTCCGCGTCACAGATGGCACAGATTGCGGATTCAGTGAGCCGAGCGCTNACATGGCCCAGTGCAGCTCAATCGGCATCCATGCCGATTGCACCCCGAATCAGCGCCAGGACTCAGCCTTCACCCACGTCGCGATCTGCGGTGTTCATGACGTCGCGGTACAAAAGCGCATCAGTGGCGTTGTATCTCTGAATAGCCAGATGACTTGTGTAGAACGATGAGCGCAGAGCGATGGGCACAATCAGTGTTGAGGCGGACTTGTGTCGGGAGAGGCCCCTCGCACTTTTTTGCGGCGGCCGATGCCATCGGTGCCCGGTTCAAGGTCATCGGGACTCGGCTGCCATCACACCTGCTCACCCGGCGTTTCAGGTCACAGCGTGCTGCCATGCTGCCTCTGCCAATCGCCCAGGAAGAAAACTGCATATGGCCCGCCTCTTGCTTTAGCACCCTCAGGTAGCCAACGGCGGTTGCCACCACTCACGACAAAGACGTCGCTCATCTCTTTCGCTCACGCGGACAGAGAGGCGACGTTTTTTGCGTTTGGCCCCGGCGATGGGGCCGGTGGAGTCGCCGGCATTCGGAACACTCCGCCAAAACGTCTGAAATTCTCCACGTCGAGGGCACGAACCCCGACTGACCCACTAGCAGATGATGAGGTGTGCCCATGGATACAAGCTTCTGGAAGGCCGGTCACAGACCGACCCTGTTCGCTGCCTTTCTCTACTTCGACCTGAGTTTCATGGTCTGGTATCTGCTGGGCCCGATGGCGGTACAGATCGCCACCGACCTGCAGCTGACCACCCAACAACGCGGCCTGATGGTCGCCACGCCGATTCTGGCGGGGGCGATACTGCGCTTCTTCATGGGCCTGCTGGCCGATCAGCTGTCGCCCAAGACCGCAGGCATCATCGGTCAGGTTATTGTGATCGGTGCCCTGCTGACCGCCTGGCAAGTGGGCATCCACAGCTATGAACAGGTCCTGCTGCTGGGCGTGTTCCTCGGCATGGCAGGCGCGTCGTTCGCGGTCGCGCTGCCGCTGGCGTCACAATGGTATCCGCCACAGCATCAGGGCAAGGCCATGGGCATCGCCGGGGCAGGCAACTCGGGCACCGTGCTCGCCGCGCTGATCGCGCCGGTTCTCGCCGCCAGTTTCGGTTGGGGCAATGTGTTCGGCCTGGCACTGATCCCACTGGTGCTGACCCTGATCGCTTTTACGCTGATGGCGCGCAACGCACCTGAGCGCAGCAAGCCCAAATCCACTGCCGACTACCTCAAGGCCCTCGGCGACCGGGACAGCTGGTGGTTCATGTTTTTCTACAGCGTGACCTTCGGCGGCTTCATCGGCCTGGCCAGCGCCCTGCCCGGCTACTTCAACGACCAGTACGGCCTGAGCCCGATTACCGCGGGTTACTACACCGCAGCCTGCGTGTTCGGCGGCAGTCTGATGCGTCCACTGGGTGGCGCGCTGGCCGACCGCTTCGGTGGCATCCGCACGCTGACCGCCATGTATGCAGTGGCAGCCATCGGCATCGCTGCAGTGGGTTTCAACCTGCCAAGCTCGTGGGCTGCACTGGCGCTGTTTGTCGCCGCCATGCTGGGCCTGGGCGCTGGTAACGGCGCGGTGTTCCAACTGGTGCCGCAGCGTTTCCGCAAGGAAATCGGCGTCATGACCGGCCTGATCGGCATGGCGGGCGGCATCGGTGGCTTCCTGCTGGCCGCAGGCCTCGGCAGTATCAAGCAGAACACCGGCGACTATCAGCTGGGCCTGTGGCTGTTCGCAAGCCTGGCCGTGCTCGCCTGGTTCGGCCTGATGAACGTCAAGCGCCGCTGGAGAACCACCTGGGGTTCGGCAGCAGTAACCGCAGCACGGGTCTGACCGGTCCATGACGCTGCAACTGCGCTTTGCCGAGTTCAGCGCCAGCGGCCCGCGACCGGAGAATCAGGACGCCCTGCGTCTGGTGACCCCGGTCGCAGCATTGGCGGCCAGCAAGGGTTATCTGTTTGCCTTGGCCGACGGGGTCAGTCAGTGTGCCGATGGTGCGCTGGCTGCGCAGTCAACACTGCAGGCGCTGGCGCTGGACTACTACTCGACACCAGAGACCTGGGGCGTGGCCCAGTCTCTGGATCGTCTGTTGCTGGCCCAGAACCGCTGGCTGCTGGCCAACGGTCTGCTGACCACCCTCAGCGCGCTGGTCCTGCGCGGCAGACGCTTCACCCTCGCCCATGTCGGCGATTGCCGTGCCTATCGCTGGCAAGGCGGCAAGCTCAAACGCATCAGTGAAGACCATGTCTGGGAACAGGCCGACATGCAGCACGTGCTCAAGCGTGCGCTGGGGCTGGATCAGTACGTGGTCATGGACTATCTGGAGGGCGAACTCTGTGAGGGCGAGCGCCTGCTACTGGTCAGCGACGGCATCTGGGCGACGCTGGGCGATGCCAGCATCCGCTCGATCCTGACCGAACAGGACGATCTGGATGCAGCGGTCAGAACCCTGGTCAGCGCGGCGCATCTGGCGGGCAGTCAGGACAACGCCAGCGCCCTGCTCATTCAGGTCGACAGCCTGGGCGAGGATGATCTCGGGGATGCACTGTTGCAGTTACAGCAATGGCCGTTACCGCCAGCACTCAAACCCGGCCAGGTGTTCGAAGGCTGGAGCGTCGGCAATGTGCTCGCCCAGTCGCGGCAATCCATTCTGTACCGCGCCCACGATGCTCATGGGCTGCCCTGGCTGATCAAGACGCTGCCGTCTGCCCGGCATGACGAACCGGGTGCCGGTCAGGGCCTGCTGTTGGAGGAATGGTTCCTGCGCCGCGTTGCCGGGCGCTTCTTTCCGGAAATCCATCCGCTGCCCGAGCGGCAGCATTTGTATTACGCCATGCGCGAATACTCCGGGCGCACGCTCGCCCATCTTTTCTCTCTGTCCGGCCCCCTGCCGCTGGCGCAATGGCAGGATCTGGCCACTCGACTGCTGCGGGCCACGGGTCTTCTGCATCGACGCAACATCATCCATCGCGACATCAAGCCGGAGAACCTGCTGCTGGGTGACGACGGCGAGCTGCGCCTGCTGGATTTCGGGCTGGCGTTCTGTCCCGGTCTGTCGGCCGCCAATACAGATGATTTGCCAGGTACGCCGAGCTACATTGCACCTGAGGCCTTCAGCGGTGCCGAACCCAATCCGCAACAGGACCTGTACGCAGTCGGCGTCACGCTTTATTACTTGCTGACCGGTCAGTATCCGTATGGCGAAATCGAGGCTTTTCAGCACCGCCGCTTCGGCACACCGATTCCGGCCAGTCGCTACCGCCCCGACCTGCCGCTCTGGCTGAGCCAGAGTCTGGACAAGGCCGTGCAGGCCAATCCCGCCCAGCGTTATGAAACCGCCGAGCAGTGGCAGCTTGAACTGGAACAGGCCGAACAACGCCCAGTGGTCGCGCGACCCAGGCCATTACTGGAGCGCGAGCCGCTGAAGGTATGGCGTACGCTGGCACTGGTTTCTCTGCTGATCAATCTGGTCGGCCTGATCTGGCTGATGAGCCGCCATTAAGCGCTGAGCCGCCATACATCGCCCCGCTTCTGTGCAACGCGCCTCAACGCAGTGCAGGCAACTCGCCCGCCATTGACCCGAACCCTCGCATTCGCGGTCTGATCAGAGTTGGCACAACCGCTGCATGATCTCCCTCAGAAGTTTCATAACGCGCCGCCCTCAACGATGAAGGCAGCGCTTCCCGAGAGAACGGGACCGGACAAAGGCGTCCTCGTCAGGCAACTGACGGGACGCCTTTTTTGTTTGCGCGCAATTTGTCGAGCACACCCTGACGGTGACTCGGAGGCACAATGAAAAAACTCAAACTGGTGATGATTGGCAACGGCATGGCCGGCGTGCGCACACTCGAAGAGTTGCTCAAATTGAGCGAAGACTTGTACGACATTACAGTCTTCGGTGCCGAGCCACACCCCAACTACAACCGGATTCTGCTCTCGCCAGTGCTGGCAGGCGAACAGACGTTCGAAGAGATCGTGCTCAACGACCTGACCTGGTACGAAAACAACGGCATCCAGTTGCTGCTGAACCGGCGCGTGGTTCGGATCGATCGCATCAAGCGTCTGGTGATCGCTGACGACGGCACGCAGGCCCATTACGACCGCCTGCTGATCGCTACCGGTTCGAGCCCGTTCATTCTGCCGATTCCCGGCAACACGCTGGAGGGCGTGATCGGCTATCGCGACATCGGCCACACCCGGGAAATGATCGACACTGCCGCCACGCACAAACGCGCAGTGGTCATTGGTGGCGGGCTGTTGGGTCTGGAAGCGGCCAACGGTTTGAGCATGCGCGGTATGCAGGTCACGGTGGTCCATAACGGACAAACTCTGCTGGAGCGTCAACTGGACAAGACCAGCGGACTGATGCTTCAGGCCGCGCTTGAACAGCGTGGCCTGAGCTTTCGTCTCAACGAGCAGACCGAGGCCTTGCTGGGCGACGATCACGGTCGCGTACAAGCAGTTCGCTTCAGGAACGGCGATGTCATCGCCGCTGATCTGGTGGTGATGGCAGCCGGAATTCGTCCCAATACCGAACTGGCCGAACAGGCTGGCCTGCCGTGCAGCCGCGGCATTCTGGTCAACGACACGCTGCAGACCTACGACCCGCGTATCTACGCCATCGGCGAATGCGTCAGCCATCGAGGCATCGCCTACGGCCTGGTCGCACCACTGTTCGAACAGGCCAGGGTCTGCGCGAATCACCTTGCGCAGCTGGGTTTCGCCCGTTATCAGGGCTCAGTGACGTCGACCAAGCTGAAAGTGACGGGAATCGACCTGTTCTCCGCTGGTGATTTTCTGGGTGGCGAAGGCACGGAAAGCATCACCCTGTCCGACCCCATCAGCGGGATCTATAAAAAACTGGTCATCAAGAATGACGTGCTGGTGGGTGCGTGCCTGTACGGCGACACCGCCGATGGCAGTTGGTACTTGAAACAGATTCGCGACGGCCAGGGCATTGATGCCATTCGCAACCACCTGATGTTCGGCGAACCCGCTCCAACCGAGGCGGCGTGCGCATGACCCGCCTGGCGATCCCGACCACTCAAATCACGGCATCCACCTGCTGCTACTGCGGCGTGGGTTGCGGGGTGCTGATCGAGCACGACGGACAGAACATTCTGGGCGTCAGTGGCGATCCGCAGCACCCGGCCAACTTCGGCAAATTGTGCAGCAAAGGCTCAAGCCTGCACCTGACCGGCGACATCGACGCGCGCGCACTTTTCCCGGAACTGCGCCTGGGCAAGGATCTGGCCCGCAGCGTCACCGATTGGGATACGGCGCTGGACCACGCTGCCAATGTATTCGCCGACAGCATCCGCGAGCACGGCCCGGACAGCGTGGCGTTCTACATTTCCGGCCAGTTGCTGACCGAGGATTACTACGCGTTCAACAAACTGGCCCGCGCCCTGATCGGCACCAACAACATCGACAGCAACTCGCGGCTGTGCATGTCATCGGCCGTGGCGGGCTATAAACGCAGCCTCGGCGCCGACGCCCCTCCCTGCAGCTACGAAGACATCGAGCTGAGCGATTGCGTGATGATCGTCGGCAGCAACATGGCCTACGCCCATCCGATTCTGTTCCGTCGTCTGGAAGAAGCGAAGAGCCGCAGACCCACGATGAAACTCATCGTCATCGATCCTCGGCGTACCGACACGTGCGAACTGGCCGATCTGCACTTGGCGATTCAGCCCGGCACCGACGTGGCGCTGTTTCACGGCATCCTGCATGTGCTGATGAGCGAAGGCCAGATCGATCAGGCGTTCATCGCTGCACACACCCAAGGCTACGAAGACCTCGAAACGCTGGTCCGCGATTACCCGCCGGAGCATGTTGCACAGCTGTGCGGCATTGCGCTCGAGCAACTGCTGACCTGCGCCCGCTGGATCGGCGAAACACCCAGCTTCCTGTCACTGTGGTGCATGGGGCTGAACCAGTCCACGGCGGGTAGCGCCAAGAACAGCGCGCTGATCAATCTTCACCTCGCAACGGGCCAGATCGGCCGCGTTGGCGCCGGCCCCTTCTCGCTCACCGGCCAGCCAAATGCCATGGGTGGCCGTGAAACCGGCAGCCTGTCCAACCTGCTGCCGGGCCATCGCGAAGCCGCCAACCCGGAACATCGCGCCGAAGTGGCCGAATACTGGGGCGTCGACCAGTTGCCCGCCAACCCCGGTCTGTCCGCCATAGAGCTGTTCGAACAGGTGCAGAGCGGCAAGATCAAGGCGCTGTGGATTGCCTGTACCAACCCTGCGCAGTCACTGCCGGACCAGAACAGAATCAGAGAGGCGCTGCAGACCTGCCCGTTCGTGGTGCTTCAGGAAGCGTTCAAGACCACTGAAACGGCACGCTTCGCCGACCTGTTGCTGCCCGCCGCCAGTTGGGGTGAAAAGGAAGGCACGGTAACCAACTCGGAGCGACGGATTTCCAATGTGCGAAAGGCGATTCAGGCTCCCGGCCAGGCACGTCCGGATTGGGCGATCACCGTGGACTTCGCCCAGCGCCTGCAACATCGGCTGCAGCCCGAAGCGCCCGCCCTGTTCGACTTCAGGAATCCGGCCGCCCTGTTCGATGAATTCAAAGGCCTGACCACCGGGCGCGACCTGGACATGTCCGGCATTGATCGCGCACTAATCGACCGGCAGGGTCCGCAGCAATGGCCATTCCCGTTGGGCGCCAGCGTCGGTACGCCGCGCCTGTATGCGGATGGCATTTTTCCGTCTCCATCGGGCCGTGCGCAGTTCTTGAGCGAGGCGTACGTGGCTGCCAGCGAACTACGCGATGCTCAATTCCCGCTGACCCTCAACACCGGTCGCCTGCGTGACCAATGGCACGGCATGAGCCGCACCGGGACCGCCGCCCGCCTGTTCGGCCACGTCAGCGAAGCGGTCCTGGGTCTGCACCCGCAAGATTTGCAACTGCATGCGTTGCAGACCGGCGATCTGATCAAACTGGTCAGCCGTCGCGGTGAACTGTATGTGCCGGTGAGCAGCGATGACAGCGTACGTCCCGGCCAGGCATTCCTGCCCATGCACTGGGGCGATCGCTTCCTCAAGGGTGGCGTGAATGTCCTGACCCAGCCGGCATATGACCCGATTTCAAAACAGCCGGAACTCAAACATTCTGGCGTCAGGATTGAAAAAGCCGATCTGCCCTGGCAGTTCTTTGCGCTGGTGGAAGGCGATGTGCAGCAGCAATGGGAGCGTTTGCGCTCATTGTGTGGATCGTTCACCTACCTGAGTCTCGGCCTCGTCGGTCGCGAACGCCCTGCCTTGGTGATTCGAGCTGCAAACGCTGTCGCGCCGGACGCGAGCCTGCTGCACCAGATCGATGTGTTGCTGAGCGTCGATGAAGGTCCGGTACTGGCCTACGACGACCCCAAGCGCGCCATCGGCAAGCGGGTGCGGATCGACAACGGTCGTATTACCGCCATCCGCCTGGCCGGCGAAACCCTGGCGCAGCATTGGTTGCAGACGCTGTGGCTCGAGGAGCGCGTCGATCCACCGCTGCGCCGCTGGCTGCTCGCACCACTGAGCAGCGAACCCGGCAAAGACAGCTCCGGGCCACGCGACAAGACCCTGTGCAACTGCATGAACGTCAAACAGAGCGCCGTGCTGAAAGGCATCGAAGCTGGCCTGGACTTGAATCAACTGAAGAAACAATTGGGCTGCGGGACGATGTGCGGTTCCTGCGTCCCTGAAATAAAAAGACTGATCAACACCGTGATGGTCACTGAATGAGGAACACAGCATGAGCGCAAAAGTCTGGCTGGTGGGCGCAGGCCCGGGTGATCCCGAATTGCTGACGCTCAAGGCCGTGCGGGCCTTGCATGAGGCGGATGTGGTGTTGATCGATGATCTGGTCAACCCCGCTGTGCTTGAGCATTGTCCTGCTGCACGGGTTATCCCGGTCGGCAAGCGCGGCGGTTGTCGCTCGACGCCACAGGCTTTCATCCATCGCCTGATGCTGCGCTACGTGCGACAGGGTAAATGCGTGGTGCGCCTCAAGGGCGGTGACCCGTGCATCTTCGGCCGTGGCGGTGAGGAGGCGGATTGGTTGCAGGAGCGTGGCGTGACGGTGGAGCTGGTCAACGGCATTACCGCAGGCCTGGCGGGCGCAACGCAATGCGGTATCTCGCTGACGCTACGTGGAATCAGCCGTGGTGTGACGCTGGTCACCGCCCATACTCAGGACGACAGCAGCCTCAATTGGCAGGCTCTGGCGCAAAGCGGCACGACAATGGTGGTGTACATGGGCGTGGCGAAGCTGCCACAGATTCATGAGAACCTGCTGGCGGGAGGAATGAGCCCGGACATGCCGGTGGCGATGATCGAGAACGCGTCCCTGCCATCGCAACGTGAATGCCGCAGCACCCTTGCGGACATGCAGCGTGATGCCGTTGCGTTCGAATTGAAGAGCCCTGCCATTCTGGTGATCGGCGCAGTCGCCGCAGGCAACCAAGAAGTCTTGAATCAGACATTGCTGAATGATCTTCAGCAGCAGGCTGGCTGAGTTCCAGCTTTATTGCCTACCCGCCAGCATGCGCTGCACGCTCAAATCGCAGACAAAGAAAAGCCCGGCCTGAGCCGGGCTTTTCAGTACAAGCGGCTAATTACTTAGCTTGGGCTTCTACTTCTGCTTCTACGCGACGGTTAACTGCGCGGCCAGACTCAGTTGCGTTGTCAGCAACTGGACGGGATTCGCCGTAACCAACCGAGTTTACGCGGCTAGCACCAACGCCATACTGGTTGACCAGGACCTGCTTAACGGCGTTTGCACGACGCTCGGACAGCTTCTGGTTGTAAGCGTCAGGACCGACGGAGTCAGTGTGACCTTCAACAGTGGTGGAAGTCTGTGGGTACTGCTGCATGAAGTCAGCGAGGTTCTTGATGTCGCCGTAGCTGCTAGGCTTGACTACGGATTTGTCGAAATCGAACTTCACGTCCAGCTCAACACGAACCACTTCAGCAACGGCTGGGCAGCCATCAGCGTCAACGGTTACGTTTGCTGGGGTGTCTGGGCACTTGTCAACGTTGTCGCAAACGCCATCGTTGTCGCTGTCGGAGCACACTTCAGCTACTGGAGCTGGTGCTGCTTCAACTTTCTTGCTGCCGCCACCGAAGTTAACGCCGATACCGACGCTTGGCGCCCACTCGGTGTTGCCTTGGTCGATGTTGTACTGAGCTTCAACGCCTGCACGGGCATAGAAGTTGTCAGTGAAGTACAGCTTCGCGCCGCCGCCGATGTTGGCGAAGGTGGAGCCGTCACGGCCGCCACGAGCGTCCTGGCCAATGCTCTGGTCAGAGAAACCGGCAGACAGGTATGGACGCAGCATGTCGCCCGGGTTGTTGAAGTGGTACAGAGCGTCCAGAGCGGTGTTGGCGCCCTTGATGTTCTTGCCGCTGTCGCTACGGACGTTGTGAACTTCGTCGTAGCCCAGACGCAGTTCAACGTCATCGGTCAGGAAGTAGCCAACGGAGCCGCCGAACAGGTTGCCGTCGTTTTTGAAGTTACGATCGCTATCGTAATATTCTTTCTTGGCGAAGCCTTCGATTTCGACCGCGCCTTGGCCTTGTGCCAGAGCGCCGAAAGAAGTTGCGGCAACAATAGTACCAATGGCCAAGCCCAAGGTGTTTTTCAGTTTCATCCGTTAAATCCCCATCTGATGATTGTAAAGCAGTCCCGCATAACTGGGGACAACTCGTCGGCAAGTCTACCAGACCTTGCCAGTTCGTTAGAGATATTTGCTCGCCGTTAAGTTTCGACGATACCTGCAAATTTCTCACGTAGTTTATCAAGCGCCCGCTTGTAACGCATTTTCGTTGCGCTCAAGCCCATGTGCATGATGTCTGCGATCTCCTGGAACTCCAGTTCTGCGACAAATCGCAGCACCAGAATCTCCCGATCGATCGGGTTCACATGCACAAGCCAGCGATCGAGACCGCCCCGCTCTTCAGGTTTGGGCGTCTTTTCTTCCGACGCTTCCTCAAGCGGATCCAGACTCAAAGCGTCCATCAAGCGACGCTTACGCCGTTCCTTCCTGTATTGAGTGATGCACTCGTTGTACGTGATGCTGTAGAGCCAGGTCTTGAATTTCGATTTACCCTCGAAATTCTTCAAGCCATACAACACCTTAAGCATCACCTCCTGACAGACATCGTCAGCATCGCGATCGTTCCCTAAATAACGTGCACAGACGTTAAAAAGTGTCCGCTGATAGCGACGCATCAATTCTTCATACGCCCGCGTCACGTTAAAGAGCTCGACGTGGGCGCGTGCCACCAGCTCCTCATCCGAGAGCTCGTGTGGATCGTAGCGCGTTGAAAGCGGTTGAGGTTTATTCAAAACGAATCTTGCCGACAGTCAGGTCAATGTCCGCCACAGCCCTTTCCGGCAACTTGGCGGCATAGATTAGCAGGTTAGCCGCTTAACGGCTGCTTACTCTCTGATCGAGGAGGATGCGGTTGGAAAAAGAAACCAGCTCCCCTTCGTCTGTCAGCAGGGTCGTCTTGACCGTACCGATTTCCTCTATCTGCCCCTCGGTGTCGCCTATCTGCACCTGCTGGCCTACCTGATAGAGTTCACGCACATAAATTCCGGCGATGATCTGACCTGCAATTTCGCGACTTCCCAGGCCCAATGCCAGGGCGACCGCCAGACCAACGGTCAGCAAGGCAATCACGATCACATGGTTCAGAAGGTCGGTTTTGACCTCCAGCTGGCTGATCGCGACAGAAATGCTGATGATAATGACCAGCCCCTGGGCTATTCGCCCAAGTCCGGCGGAGTAATCGATGCCAACGCCTTCAGCCGCACCGCGCACCAGCCCATTGACCAGTTGTGCGAGCAGTACACCGACCAGCAACACCAGTGCCGCGCCGAACACCTTAGGCAGATACAGCGCCAGCATGTCGAGCGTGGCCGATACGCGCTGCAGACCCAGAGACTCTGCAGCGGATACCAGGAAAATCAGCAACACGAACCAGTAGACGATCCTGCCGATCAGTGTAGAGATCGGCACCTTGACGCCGGCGCGCCCCATGATCTTGGTCAGCCCTGTGCCGCCGACCAGACGATCCAGCCCCAGCTTGGCAAGCAGTTTGGACAGCAGCGCATCAAGCAGCTTGGCTACGGCAAAGCCGAGCACCACCACGACGAGCGCGCCAAACAGGTTGGGGATGAAGTTTGCAACTTTGGTCCACAATGCAGTCATTGCAGCAAGAAGGCTCTGCGTCCAGAGGTTCAATTCCATGCTCAATCAGCCTTATCGGTAGAACGGGCACCAGATCCGGTGCGACGGGAAACGGGAGCGACATGGGCAGAACCATTGTTGAGCGCGATCATCATCGCCTCGGACCAACGGCCCAGCAGCCCGAACAACACACCGGCACCGACCTGGCGGTTGGCGGTTTTCAGGACTCGCCCCAGACATGCATCGTCGTCCCGGCTGGAGGATGACGAGTTAAGCATGTCACGTAAAGATTCTTCAAACGGATCGTGCATCAGGCACCTCACGCAATGTAAGTCAAAGACGTGACGCTTTGCGGGTGAGTCACAAACGCTTCATGAAAAAACATATAAGTATAAGCCTTATACCCAACGCAACCGTCTGAACAGCCACCACTGCCCTGCCGCCAGCGCGACGATCAGGCCGCACGCGACCAGAAAACCATAGGGATTTTCCGCCCCCGGAATGCCACCGACATTGATACCCAGCAGGCCGGTCAGAAAACTCATGGGCAGGAAGATACCGGTGATGATGCCGAAGCGGTACAGGGTGCGATTCATGTGCTCGCGCAGACGCCGGTCTTCGGACTCAAGCAGCAGCCCGACTCGCTCTCGGGTCAGTTCAAGCTCTTCAAGGTAACGGGTCAGGCTGTTGTTCAACTCGTTCCAGTAGTCGGCGTCTTCATTGTCGAACCAGGTCAGTTTGATACGTGAAAGCTGGCCGTAGATATCGCGCTGCGGCCCCAGAAAACGTCTGAGACCTGCCGCACGGCGGCGGATGTGCAGCAACTTGCCATGCTCGGGATTGTACCGTTCGTCGGCGTCGGTCTTTTCTTCTTCCTCATCGACCGACTCAGTCAGCTCGCCCACCAGATCCTGAACCTTGTCGGTCAGGTACTGGGCCAGATAGAGAATCAGTTCCGACGCCGTTTTGGGGCCTTTGGACTGGCCAAGCAGCTCGATCAGTTCTTCGGTGGCGCGCAAGGGCCGCAGGCGCAACGAGATGACCCGCTGCGCCGCTGCGAAAATCCGCACCGAAACCATGTCTTCCGGCTCGGCGCCGGGATTGAGGTTCACGCCGCGCAGAAACAGCAGCAATTCCTCGTCCGGCAACGCCAGCAGACGCGGCCGGGTATTTTCTTCAAGCAGCAGATCGCAGGCGAACTCGCTCAGGCCGCTGGCGGTGCGCAACCATGTCTGGGTCTGCGGATGACTGCGATCCCAATGCAGCCACAGGCTTTCCTGCGGCTGCATCTGAAGGTCCTGAAGCTCGGTCCGAGCGATGAAGCGCGCCCCACCCTTACCATCCAATACGAGGGCATGAACCAGCCCCCACTGCGCATTTGCTTCATCGAACATTGAGTCGTCGCTTATTCCGGCATGGTCAGGGGGGAAGGAGAAATGATCACGCCGTTGTTGTCGGCGTACAGGTAATCGCCCGGCTTGAAGGTCACACCGCCGAAGGTCACCGGCACGTTCAGCTCACCGATGCCGCGCTTCTCGCTTTTCTTCGGATGGCTGGCCAGCGCCTGCACGCCCAGGTCGGTCTGGGCCAGCATGTCCACGTCGCGCACGCAGCCGTAGATCAGCAGACCTTCCCAGCCATTTTTCGAGGCCTGCTCGGCGACCATATCGCCCAGCATTGCGCAACGCAGCGAACCGCCGCCGTCAACCACCAGGACCTTGCCCTTGCCGTCCAGAGCAATCTGCTCCTTGACCAGTGAGTTGTCTTCGAAACACTTGAGGGTGATGATCTGGCCGCCAAACGAGTCGCGTCCACCGAAATTGCTGAACATCGGCTCGACAACCTGTATCAGGTCCGGATAAGCGTCACACAGATCGGGGGTGAGGTAGTGCATGAGGTCAACTCCTGTCATTGAGGCATGGACTCAAGAATGGTGCAGATCAGCGTGCTGCGCAGTGCAGTGTCTTTATAGCGACTTTAACCGCTAACTGCCTACTGCCACCTGAAGCTCAGCTGTCTGTTCAGCAGACCGCTCGCGCAGCCAATCGATCACTCGGGGCCATACCTGTTGCTGCGCGCCCTTGCTGACCAGCATCTGCACATGACCGAAATCTTCGTTGAAGCCATGCTCGCGGCCCAGGCAGAGAAACTGCTTGAGTTCGCTGCCCACCTGATCGAACAGCATTCGACAGGCCCATACCGGATCCTGGTGATCGCCCACTGCCGCCACTGCCAACAACGGAACCTGAACGGCTTTCAAGCCTGCCCACCAGTCACCGTGACGATCACCGAAACGCCCGAACAGACCATGCCAGCGCATGCTTTCAAGCAATATGCCCATAGGCTCGTCTTCCGGGCCGCGCTTGAAACGCGGACCCGATACATGCTCGAAACGCTTGAGCAGAAGACGACTGGACCATTGCAGCGGCGGAATCTTCAGCGGCCAGTAGCTGCGACTGATCTGGCTGCCGAACAGTGCCACCGACGCCGCGCTCTCGACACCAAGGTATTCGCCACCCAGTGCTGCAGCCAGCGTGGTACCGCCCAGCGAATGGCCGATCCAGTGTGGCACTTGTCCGCTTTGCTCGCCCACGAAGGCAGCGATTGCTGGCACGTCATAGCGGGCGTAATCGGCCACGCAATTGCCGCGATAGTTCTGATTGCGCGCCGACAGCCCGTGTCCGCGCATTTCAGGAATCCAGACGTCATAACCGGCACGCGCCAGAAACGGTCCCAGACCAATACCCTTGGGCGAATACCAGAACCTGCGATTGGAAAAACTGCCGTGTACCAGAATGACCGGGATACCGCGTCCATGAGCCTGATCGACCAGACCCAGGCGGGTCACGGCCAGTTCGACGCTCGGGTCAGGACTGTTGGCAGGTTTGAGGCGGTAGACATCCTCGACCAGATCACCACGACGCTCGGCACTGATCAAGGCAACGGGAAATAGGTGGCTGCTGCTTTGCATATTGCTCTTTTTCGGAAATTCAAAGGCATCGGGTCGCCTCTGACAGACTGTATGAAACTGCGTGTGGGTGCGCCGTGAGGCGCATAAAAAAGGCGGTCTCCGAAAAAACCGCCTTTTTTTGATGAAACCCTGAACCACAAGACGGCTCAGGGCTTTTTCGCGTCACATCAGACCGGCGCCTGCGCCTCTGCCAGGAAGAACCAGGTTTCCAGCACCGAATCGGGGTTGAGCGAAACACTCTCGATGCCCTGATCCATCAGCCAGCGCGCCAGATCCGGGTGATCGGAAGGCCCCTGACCGCAGATGCCGATGTACTTGCCAGCCTTGTTACAGGCCTGAATGGCATTGGACAACAGCTTCTTGACCGCTGGGTTGCGTTCGTCGAACAGGTGCGCAATGACGCCCGAATCACGATCCAGACCGAGGGTCAGCTGCGTGAGATCGTTGGAGCCGATGGAGAACCCGTCGAAGTACTCCAGGAACTCTTCAGCCAGAATCGCGTTGGACGGCAGCTCGCACATCATGATGATGCGCAGACCGTTTTCACCGCGCTTCAGGCCGTTGGCCGCCAGCAGGTCGATGACCTGGCTCGCTTCACCCAGGGTGCGCACGAACGGCACCATGATCTCGACGTTGGTCAGGCCCATGTCTTCACGTACACGCTTGAGGGCACGGCATTCCAGCTCGAAGCAATCGCGGAAGTTTTCGCTGATATAACGCGATGCACCGCGGAAACCCAGCATCGGGTTTTCTTCTTCCGGCTCGTACAGTTTGCCGCCGATCAGGTTGGCGTATTCGTTGGACTTGAAGTCCGACAGACGCACGATGACCTTTTTCGGGGTAAACGCGGCAGCCAGGGTGCTGATGCCCTCGACCAGCTTCTCGACGTAGAAGCCGACCGGATCGTCGTAACCGCCGATGCGCTTGTCGACGCTGTCCTTGATTTCCGGCGGCAGCAGCGAGTAGTTGAGCAGCGCCTTGGGGTGCACGCCGATCATCCGGTTGATGATGAACTCCAGACGCGCCAGGCCGACACCGGCGTTGGGCAACTGGGCGAAATCGAACGCGCGGTCCGGGTTGCCGACGTTCATCATGATCTTGAACGGCAGCTCGGGCATGGCATCGACCGAGTTGGTCTTGATGTCGAAACCCAGCTCGCCTTCGAAAATGTAACCGGTGTCGCCTTCGGCGCAGGAAACCGTCACGCCCTGCCCGTCCTGCAGCAGTTGGGTGGCGTTGCCGCAACCCACCACGGCCGGAATGCCCAGTTCACGCGCAATGATCGCTGCGTGGCAGGTGCGACCGCCACGGTTGGTGACAATGGCACTGGCGCGCTTCATGACCGGTTCCCAGTCAGGGTCGGTCATGTCGGAGACCAGCACGTCACCGGCCTGGACCTTGTCCATCTCGGACACGTCCTTGATGATCCGCACCTTGCCCGCGCCGATACGCTGGCCAATTGCACGACCTTCGACCAGCACCTTGCCGGTCTCCTTGAGCAGGTAGCGCTCCATGACGTTGGCCGAGGCGCGGCTCTTCACGGTTTCAGGACGCGCCTGAACGATGTAGAGCTTGCCATCGTCACCGTCCTTGGCCCACTCGATGTCCATCGGGCACTTGTAGTGCTTCTCGATGATCATCGCCTGTTTGGCCAGTTCGGACACTTCGGCATCGGTCAGGCAGAAACGCGCACGATCGGCAGGCTCGACGTCGATCACCTTGACCGAACGACCGGCCTTGGCTTCTTCGCCGTAAATCATCTTGATGGCCTTGCTGCCCAGATTGCGACGCAGGATCGCAGGGCGGCCAGCGGCCAGGGTGTCCTTGTGTACGTAGAATTCGTCCGGATTGACCGCGCCCTGCACAACCGTTTCACCCAGCCCGTATGCGCCGGTGATGAACACCACGTCGCGAAAGCCAGATTCGGTATCCAGGGTAAACATCACGCCTGCGGTTCCGGTTTCGGAACGGACCATGCGCTGCACGCCAGCGGAGAGTGCGACCAGCTTGTGATCGAAGCCCTGATGCACTCGGTAGGAAATGGCGCGGTCGTTGAACAGCGAGGCGAACACTTCCTTGGCGGCACGAATGACGTTCTCGACGCCACGGATGTTCAGGAAGGTTTCCTGCTGCCCTGCGAAGGAAGCATCAGGCAGGTCTTCGGCGGTGGCGGAAGAACGCACGGCAACGGCCAGATTCGGATTGCCTGCCGACAGCGCGGCAAACGCAGTGCGAATCTCGGCGTTGAGCTTTTCGGGGAACTCGGCTTCCATGATCCACTGACGAATCTGCGCGCCTGTTCTGGCCAGGGCGTTGACGTCGTCGACATCAAGAGCATCCAGAGCTGCGTGGATCTGATCGTTCAGACCGCTGAGCTCGAGAAAATCACGGTAGGCCTGGGCCGTAGTCGCGAAACCACCAGGCACTGAGACACCAGCGCCTGCGAGGTTGCTGATCATTTCGCCGAGGGATGCGTTCTTGCCTCCCACATGCTCCACATCATGGACGCCGAGCTTATCGAGGGAAACTACGTACTCTACCAAGGTGATCTCTCCACTAACTGTGTTTATTGTTGGGAAAAGCTCATTCACCGGGGTCACGGCAACGCGACCGCAGGCGTTTCGGAACAGGCGCGAACCCGAACCGTCAAAATAGGCGAGAATGCAGACCCTCAGGGCCCGCAAGCGCGCCTATGATATCCAGAAATCGTCAACTGCTTAAGGCCAGGGGCGCAAATGAAACGATCCGCTTTCTTCATCTCCGACGGGACCGGCATCACGGCCGAGACCCTTGGGCAAAGCCTGTTAGCGCAATTTGAAAACATCACGTTCAACAAGTTCACCAGGCCCTATATCGACAGCGTCGAGAAAGCGCGGGCGATGGTACAACAAATCAACAAGGCCGCCGACAAGGACGAGGTACGGCCGATCATCTTCGACACCATCGTCAATCAGGACATCCGGGAAATTCTGGCGACGTCGAACGGCTTCATGATCGATATTTTCTCGACCTTCCTGGCGCCGCTGGAACTGGAGCTTAGTTCACACTCCTCGTATTCGGTGGGCAAATCGCACTCCATCGGTCACAACTCCAACTATATGGAGCGCATCGAGGCGGTTAATTTCGCACTGGATAACGATGACGGTGCGCGCACGCATTACTACGACAAGGCCGACATCATTCTGGTCGGTGTCTCGCGCTGTGGAAAGACCCCGACCTGCCTGTACATGGCCATGCAGTTTGGCATCCGCGCAGCCAACTATCCGCTGACCGAAGACGACATGGAACGCCTGCAACTGCCCGCTGCGCTCAAGCAGCATCGCGAGAAACTGTTCGGCCTGACCATCGACCCGGATCGCCTGACGGCCATTCGTCACGAACGCAAACCCAACAGTCGCTACTCAAGCTTTGCGCAATGTGAATTCGAAGTGCGGGAAGTGGAGAGTCTGTTTCGCCGGGAGAATATCCCGAACATCAACTCCACCCATTTCTCGGTGGAAGAAATCTCCGCCAAGGTGCTGGTGGAGAAAGGGGTTGAGCGGCGGTTCAAGTAGGAGCCATTTCGTCTAGATCCTGATCGCGCTCATCGCGATACACGAGTCTGCCTCAACCCTGATCGTGCCCATCGCTCTGCGTGGGCATGCCTCCCGTGACGCTCCGCGTCACAAATGGCACAGACTGAGNGAGCCGGGCGCCCGACTCAGGTCACCTTTGCGCCCTTACGGCGCGCTACTTTGAGGGACCAAAGTAGCCAAAGTCCTTAGCTCCGGTTCCGGCCCCGGCTTCGCCGGGGTTCCTTCGTCCTGACACTGATTCGGGGGTCGCCGCAAATGAGCCATCCCTGGCCCAGAGTGTGTAAAAACCAGAACAAGCATCGTCTGCGCGTAGCGCAGACGATGCCTGACTAGGCTGA
>NZ_LKEH01000018.1:0-251612 GCF_001642795.1 Pseudomonas viridiflava
TGGCGTCCGTTCAGTCACTGACAGGTCGCTTCAGAAAAAGCATCGCCGGCAAGCCGCCTCCCACAGTCCGTTGTCGCAGCAAGACTCGGGTATAACTCGGAGCATAAGCATGGGCATGATCGGCGTGCTTGAGATCACGCTGATCGTTCCTACGCTCCGCGTGGGAATGCCTCTCAGGACGCTCCGCGNGTCCTCAGTCTGTGCATCCCGCGTCACATTCGGTGCAGATCAATCCACCCCCACAAATCCACCCGTCTGGTGCTGCCACAGGCGTGCATAGAGCCCGCCATGGGCCAGCAGTTCGGCGTGGGTGCCTGTTTCTGCGATCTGGCCTTTTTCCAGCACCACCAGCCGGTCCATGCGTGCGATGGTCGAGAGGCGATGGGCGATGGCGATGACGGTCTTGCCTTCCATCAGGGTTTCCAGGCTTTCCTGAATCGCCGCTTCGACTTCCGAATCCAGCGCCGAGGTGGCTTCGTCCATGATCAGAATCGGCGCGTCCTTGAGCAGCACGCGAGTGATCGCGATGCGCTGGCGCTGACCACCTGAAAGCTTGACCCCACGCTCGCCCACATGAGCGTCAAAACCGGTGCGGCCTTCGGAGTCCGACAGCAGCGGGATGAACTCGTCGGCACGCGCCTTGCGGATGGCTTCCCACAACTGCTCATCCGTCGCACCCGGATTGCCATACAGCAGGTTGTCGCGGATCGAGCGGTGCAGAAGCGACGTATCCTGGGTGATCATGCCGATCTGTGCACGCAGGCTTTCCTGAGTGACATCGGCCACGTCCTGTCCGTCGATCAGGATTTTGCCGCCCTGCACGTCGTACATGCGCAGCAACAGGTTCACCAGCGTTGACTTGCCCGCGCCGGAAGGCCCGATCAGGCCAATCTTCTCACCCGGTCTGATGTCCAGATTCAGGTTATGGATGATCCCGTTGCCATTGCCGTAGTGGAAATCGACGCCATCGAATTTCACGCCGCCATTGGCAATCTTCAGTGGCTGCGCGGTTGGCTTGTCGTTGATCGAGACCGGTTGCGAGATGCTTTCCAGGCCATCCTGCACGGTGCCGATGTTCTCGAAGATGCCGTTGACCACCCACATGATCCAGCCGGACATGTTGACGATACGAATCACCAGGCCGGTGGCCAGCGCGATAGCCCCCACCGAAATCATCGACTGGGTCCACAGCCACAGCGCAAGGCCTGTGGTGGTGACTATCAGAATGCCGTTCATCGTGGTGATGGTGGTGTCCATCGAGGTCACGACGCGACCGGCCAACTGACTTTTCACCGTGTGATCGCGCATGGCCTCGCGAGCGTACTGCTGCTCGAAATTGGTGTGGGCGAACAGCTTGAGGGTGGTGATGTTGGTGTAACCGTCGACGATCCGGCCCATGAGCTTGGAGCGTGCGTCCGACGAGTCCACCGAGCGCTGTTTGACCCTGGGTACGAAGTACATCAGCGCCAGAATGAACGCGAGAATCCAGCTGCCCAGCGGGATCATCAGCCGCCAGTCGGCTTCGGCGAACAGCACCATCGCGCTGATCGCGTAGATCAACACGTGCCAGAGCGCATCCACCGATTGCACCGCCGAGTCACGCAGCGAGTTGCCGGTCTGCATGATGCGCTGGGCGATACGTCCGGCGAAATCGTTCTGGAAGAAGTTAACGCTCTGCTTGAGCACGTAGCTGTGGTTCTGCCAGCGAATCAGGTTGGTCATGCCGGGGCTGATGGTCTGGTGCACCAGCAGGTCGTGCAGGCCGACGAAGATCGGGCGCAGCAGCAGGGTCACCACCACCATCCAGATCAGTTCCGGGCCGTGAAGACTGAAGAAGTCCTTCGGCTCGGTGGTCTGGGCCAGGTCGATGATGCGGCTGAGGTAACTGAACAGCGCCACTTCGATCAACGCGCCGATCAGACCCACCACCAGCAGGGCCGTGAACGTCGGCCAGACCTGACGCAGGTAGTAGATGTAAAACGCGAAAACGGTATTGGGCGGGGCAGCGGTGGGGGCGTCTTTGAAGATATCGATCAGCTTTTCAAAACGACGATAAAGCATTGGCTATCACACCCACTTGGCGTGGGTTCTCCCTTGATAAATAAAAGCGCTCCCTTCCAGACCGCGTGCAGCCCAAGGCTTCACGCGGTGCAGATTCCTGTCAGTCGACGCGCTTGGCGGACTTGATCAGGATCGGGTCGTTTGGCACGTTCTGCATGCCTTTCTGGTTGCCGGTCTGGACGTTGACGATCTGATCGACCACGTCCATGCCTTTGACGACCTTGCCGAACACCGCGTAGCCGTAGTCACGCGTGCCGTTGTCGAGCATGGCATTGTCATTGGTGTTGATGAAGAACTGACTGGTGGCCGAGTTCACATCCGAGGTCCGCGCCATGGCAATGGTGCCACGCACGTTATGCAGCCCGTTCTGGGCTTCGTTCTTGATCGGGTCCTTGGTCGGCTTCTGGACCATCTGCGCGGTGAAGCCGCCGCCCTGAACCATGAAGCCTGGAATTACCCGGTGGAAGATGGTGTTGCTGTAGAAGCCGCTGTCGACGTAGCCCAGGAAGTTCTGGGTGCTGATCGGTGCCTTGGCGTCTGCAAGTTCAATCTCGATGTCGCCGAAACTGGTGTTGAGCACAACGTGAGTCGGCTTGTCCGGCGCTGCCATCAGGTTGGCAGCGAACAGTACGGAGCAGGCGGCAAGAGCGATTTTTTTCAACATAGAGCAACAGGTCCTTCATTCAATGGAGATATCGACTGTGGCTGGCAAGGTAACCACGTTTGGCTTTTTTTGCCCAGCGTGATCGACCCGGAGTGATCGAAAGGATCGTCCGCGTGCGATGACCTGCGTGTGGTTTCTCAGACCTTGCTGGCACCGATGAATTCCAGCAGCGTGCGATTGAACTGTTCGGGCTGGTCCAGCGGAGTGGCGTGGCGCGAATCCCTGATGACCACGAGTCGGGCGTTCGCAATGCGCTTGACGTAGGCTTCCTTGAGCGACACCGGAGTGTAGTCGTGATCGGCGGCAATGATCAGGGTCGGGCAGGTGATGCGCTCCAGCTTGTGCTCCACGCCCCAGCCGACAATGGCATCGAAGCTGGCGAGATAGGCGCGTTTGTCGTTACGGCCCCAGCGTTCGGCCATCTTGCGTCGTAGCTCCGCCTGTTCCGGTTTGGGGAACAACAGCTTGCCCAGTGCCTTGCCCATCGCCTCCATGCTGACCAGACGCGACAGCGTCCAGCGCCGCGCCCATTGCCAGACATCCCCGGGGCTTCTGATCTTGACCTGCGGCGCGCTGTTGACGATACACAGGCTCTTGAGCAGATGCGGATGATCGACTGCCAGCTGGAAACCGATCATCCCACCCATCGACAGCCCGACCACATGCACCGGACCCAGCCGCAGGTGTTCGATCAACGCTTCCACGTCGTCGCTCATGCCCTGGATGCTGTAGCGTTCCTGAGGCTTGTCCGAACGACCATGGCCGCGCATGTCCATGACGATGACGCGGTACTGCGCGGCCAGTGTCGGGATCTGGTATTCCCAGTCCTGACAACTCGAGCCCAGACCGTGCAACAGCAGGACCGGGTCGCCCTGACCGTACTCTTCGTAGTGCAGTGAACAGTCGTCATGCTCGAAGAATGCCATGTGCCTACTCCGTGTCAGGCTTGCAAGGGTGCCGCAAATGCCGCGGTCAGCGGCGCCGTGTCGAACGTGCGAATCAGGTCGATCAGAATCTGTGTCGCCGGGCCCAGCGGTTTGTCTTTGCTGGAGTAAAGATAGAACGAAGGGTTGCGACTGCCACCCCGATCCAGCGGCAATACCTTGAGCACTCCATCCTTGAGCTCGCGTTCGATCAGATGGCGCGGCAGCCAGGCAAAGCCCAGACCACTGCTGACGAAGGTTGCCGCCGTGGCGAGGCTGCTGACCGTCCAGCGCTGTTCCGCGCCCAGCCAGCCGACATCGCGGGGTTGCTGACGGCCCGAGTCACGAATCACCACCTGCAGCTGGCTTTCCAGATCCTGAAACGTCAGCTCGCGGTTGGCCTGATGCAAGGCATGCTCGGGGTGGGCGACGGCGACGAACTCGACGGTGCTCATTTCTGCGCCCAGATAGCCGGGAATGCTCAGACCACTGATGGCCAGGTCTGCCACGCCTTCGAGCAGCACTTCCTCGACACCTGACAGCACTTCTTCACGCAACCGAACCCGGCAGCCTCGGCTTTGCGGGATGAACGCGGTCAGCGCGCGCACCAGCCGTGCCGAAGGGTAGGCGGCGTCGATCACCAAGCGCACCTCGGCCTCCCAGCCCTGTTCCATGTGATGGGCAAGGTCTTCCAGTTGGCTGGCCTGTTTGACCAACTGACGTGAGCGCCGCAACAGCACGCCGCCCGCTTCGGTCAGCACGGCCTTGCGGCCATCGATACGCAGCAGAGGAACGCCCAGTTGATCCTGCATGCGGGCCACGGTGTAGCTGACTGACGATTGCGAGCGATGCAGGGCTTCGGCGGCCTGGGCAAAACCGCCATGATCGACCACTGCCTGCAGGGTGCGCCATTGATCGAGGGTCACGCGGGGCGCTTTCATGCTGTAATTCCTCTTCTCTTTGTTGTCCGTTGTTCTACTCTGACAACCCCGTTCCGGAGACTGCCCAATGAAACGAGTGTGTTGTGTGTTGCTGGCCCTGCTGCCACTGACGGCCCTTGCCTATCCCATTGAAGTGGAAAAGCAGTACCAGGGTGTAAAGATCGATTACGTTACCCATGACGTCGACCAGGACATTGGTTCCATCTCGGTGAGCAACTTCGGCGATGTAGACGCCAAGTGCGCAGTCGTATTCGTCAACGGTCCCGAGGCACCCCGTACGCGACGCGTTCAGGTTGGCGCAGGCAAGCGCGTGGAGGTGACAGCCAAGTTCACGCGCAGCATTATCAAGCTGCGCATCAAGCTCGATTGCCAGCCCGCGTGAGCAGGGTGAGAGTAGAGCGCCGCCGTGCATAAAACAAATTTATAGATGGGTTGAAGCAGTTTTTTGCGCTTTTTCATCGATAAGGTCACCTTTAACCTCGGCTCCGTCGAATACCTATCTTGTTCAATGGAGCTTCAGCCATGTCCCGCCTACTTGTCATCGAAAGCAGCGCCCGCCAGCAGGATTCGGTTTCGCGTCAGTTGACGCAGCAGTTCCTCAGCCAGTGGCAGTCTGCGCACCCGAATGATCAAGTCACGGTCCGCGACCTGGCCGTCAATCCCGTGCCGCATCTGGATGCCACGCTGCTGGGCGGCTGGATGAAGCCCGCCGATCAGCGCAGCGAGACCGAACAGGCCGCGCTGGAACGCTCCAATACCCTGACCGATGAATTGATTGCCGCCGACGTGCTGGTGCTGGGCGCGCCGATGTACAACTTCGCGATCCCCAGCACGCTCAAGGCCTGGTTCGATCATGTGCTGCGCGCCGGTGTGACCTTCAAATACACCGAAACCGGCCCGCAGGGTCTGCTGACCGGCAAGCGCGCTTTCGTCCTCACTGCTCGCGGCGGCATCTACACCGGCAGCAGCCTGGACCATCAGGAACCCTACGTACGCCAGGTGCTGGCGTTCGTGGGTATTCATGACGTCACCTTCATTCATGCCGAGGGTCTGAACATGGGTGGTGACTTTGTGGAGAAAGGGATGAACCAGGCGCTCGCGAAACTGGCTCAGGTGGCGTGATCAGTCATCAGGCTTAGAAAGGCGGGATCAGACGTGCTGCCCGCCATTGACGTGAATCTCCGCGCCGTTCACGTAGGACGCACCACTGGTGCAGAGGAAGTAGATCAGGGACGCGACTTCCTCGGGTTTGCCCAGTCGGTGCATGGGCACCAGACGTTCGACGATTTCGGCCGTACCCGGTGACAGGATCGACGTGTCGATCTCGCCCGGTGCTATCGCGTTGACTCGCACCCCATGCGGCCCGAAGTCATACGCCATCTCTCTCGTCAGGGCCGAGAGCGCGGCTTTGGAGGTCGAATACGCCACGCCCGCAAAGGGATGCACTTTGGAACCCGCGATCGAGGTGACGTTGATAATGCTGCCCTTGGCGGCCTTGAGTTCGTCGAACAGGCCGCGTGCCAGCAGCGCCGTGGAGAACAGGTTGACGTTGAAGACCTTGATCCAGGTGCTGTAATCGGACTCCAGCACACCCATGCGCGCGCCTTCAGGACCTTTTGGCGAAACCCCCGCATTGTTGACCAGCGCATCCAGGCGACCACCCAGCTTTTCCTTGATAGCCGCCATGTTCGCAACGACGCTGTCGATGTCTTCCAGGTCAAGGTGGATATGATTGAGCAGGCCTTCCGCCCACGGGCATTCAGCGACCCAGTTTTGTCGGGAGGCCGTAAACACTTGCCATCCCGCTGCGTTGAAATGCTTGACCGTGGCATGGCCGATACCGCGGCTGGCGCCAGTCAGCAGGAGTGTTTTCTTCTCGCTCATGAACGCGTTCCGCTTCTTGAAGGGTGATGCATCGTCTTTTTAGGCATGCCCGTCTGTCAAGGCTGCTGTTGAACTGTCACATTCCTTATCTCACTTCAGAAAGGAGCCAGTCATGTTCGAGAAGGGGCATTGGTACAACGAGCCGGCACAGTGGCAGGTACGCGATGAAAGACTGAGCGTAACCACTGATCCTGCCACCGACTTCTGGCGGGAAACCCACTACGGCTTTTGTCGCGACAGCGGCCATTTCCTTGGCGTACCCGTCATCGGCGCGTTCACCGCTCAAGTCCACGTGCAGGGCAACTTCAAGACGCTATACGACCAGGCCGGGCTGATGGTCCGAATCGACGAGCGCAACTGGATGAAAACCGGCGTCGAAGTCAGCGACGGCGCGCTCATGCTGGGCAGCGTACTGACCCGTGGCCAGTCGGACTGGGCCACCGGTTCATTCGAAGAATCAGCATCCGGCCTGTGGCTGCGTGTGACGGTGGCCGAAGGCGTGATGCGGATTCAGCACTCCGTGGATGGCGTGCGCTGGCCATTGCTGCGACTGGCACCGTTTCCCGTGGGCGAGTGTCTGGTAGGGCCAATGTGCTGCAGCCCGGAACGAGGCGGGCTGGAAGTGGTGTTTTCCGGGTTTGAAGTGGGGCCTGCGCTGGGGAAGGGGTTGCATGATTTGACGTGAGAGAGCGGTAACTCAACGGCCTGAAGCTCAGGATTTGATCGACCGATACCACTCTGCATAAGGTGTGTTATCCACCTTATGCCTGTTGTAATCCGGTGCGCCATCTTCCCACCAGACCGGTCCGCGTTCCCCCAGCGCCACCTTGGCCGTATCAACATTTGCTCTGGCCTGCTTGAGCTGGGCAGAGTCCTGAGTGACCTTCGCTGATTTCACTGTCCGACGCGCATCCATCAGTTCGTTCACCAAGCGCTGACGTTCCTCTTCGGTAAGTGAGGGATTCGAGCAGCGCCACAGTTGTCCTTTGACGACAAAGTAGCGTCCGTCCGGTGTGGTCGGGTTCATGCGCCAGGTCCGTTCATTGAGCAGGTTGTCGGCTGACACGGATTTGCTTCAGCCCCAGCAGCTCGGCCTTTGCCAGAACCTCATCCGGCGTCGCGTCGGCGTTGGGCATCATCAGGCTGTTTTCGGCGTCGCCGAAGTGCAGCTCAAGAAGGTGGAGCGCCGCTTCGTGGGCCTGGAGTTCAGGCTGGTCGAGTTCCAGCGAGTGGGTGCGGGGTTCGTCTTTGAACTGGTAGTCGATAAGGTAAGCAGGCATGACAGAGGCCTCAGGATTAGAGCGGGTGGCTGATAATCCTGACTTGCAGGTGGGGTTGTAGTTCAGTGCGTTGCTACCCTGCCACTCGTATGACCAACTGCCTGCGACCGCCTGTTCTCCGCCCCCGCCCAGCTTCATAGGGATATTCGGGCGTGGGGGGTAGAGCACAGGCTCGAATGCAGGGTAGGGCCTTGCGGTGCTGACCTGCGGTGTGATCCAGGTACCGGCATGGTCGAGGCGGGGAACCGACGAAAAGCGTCTACGCCTTTCCTTGGTTTGCAGTGAAGTCTCGCGCGTGGATGCGCAGGTTTTGTCGTGTAGACGACTTGCTGGTACTGGTCAATTCTTCGATTGCTGACTATAGTGACCTCAAGGTAAACAGGTTGTCTTGGGAGGTGATCTATGAAGCTCGAAGACCGCATGAGCCGCTCAATCAAGCAGCGTGCAAGCTTAGTCGTGTTGCGCTCAGAGTTTTCCAATATGGGCAGCGATTCGCAGGTTGGCCGTGTGCTGGCCCGGTTTGTGGCGAACGGTTTGCTGGTGCGCGTTAGTAAGGGCGCATTCGCGAAAGCCCGTATCAACCAGTATACGGGGAAGCCAACGCCCGCCGGCACGTTGGAAATGATTGCTGCTGAGCTGTTCAAGAAACTTAACATTTCGATTACACCCAGCACCCTTGTTGCCGAATACAATAGCGGCAAGTCGACCCAGATTCCGATGGGGACAGTGGTCAATACCGGCAGGCGACGTATCTCTCGTAAAGTGACTGTAGGGAACAACACTTTAGTCTATGAAAACTCTCTCAGAACAGCAGCGGGTTAGCATTGTAGATGCGTCTACGGCAGGCATTCTGAAAAGCATGCCAGCCGCTGTCGCAGAGAAAGATCAGCACATCACTGATGCTCTTCATGCGCTTTCGCAGATCCAGATCACCCACAGCGCCAATCAGGTGAACCGGAAAAAGGGTGATTCCAAGCCACAAACAGTCGATGTCGCAACGCGAATGGTGTTTGCGGGCGGTACCTGTCTGTCGAAGGCCTACGGTCTTATCGAAAGGATGTCCGAGGACATTGACATAAAGGTAGTGCTGGAATCACCGCCAGAAGGCTATGCGTTCCCGAATACACTAGGTGAACGTGGCCGTTTGAAGACTCTGCACAAGGCGGTGGAGAATGCTCTGACGGGGCTTGGGTTCCAGTATGTTGTTCGTGAAGATAAGGATAATCCAATCCGCAAGGACGGTAGTCGCTACTACTGTCTGTTGGTGTCTTACAAAGCACATTTTCAAGATACGGCGGGAACCCTGCGCCCGCAGCTAAAGATTGAGCTCATTTGCCGCCCACCTATGATCCCTTCGGAGGTACAAAATTTGGGATACATGCTGGAGCAGCTTGTGGGGAGTGCAAAACCTTTTCTGTTCTCCATGAGCTGCATCACCGTGGCAGAGACCCTCGCGGAAAAAGTACTCTCGTTGCTGCGTCGCTGCGCTTGGAACTGGGGTGGTCGCCAGAGAGGAGATTTCGATACGGCGCTGGTTCGTCATGTTTACGATGTTTGGCGTATCGCAACAAACCATCCCGAAACATTAGAGCGTGCGGCACGAGTATTTTACTCATCAGTGAACAAGGATGTGCTTGAGTTCGGTGGACAGCACCCTGAGTTTGCTGAGGATCCGTTCGCAGTTCTGCGACGCACCCTTGAGGTCGCCGAGACTCATGAGGGATTGAAGGCTAATTTTGAACAACGGCTCAAGCCCTTGCTGTACGCGTCTGAACGGCCTGAATACGGAACCTGCTTCTCAACATTTGCCGATGTTGCGCGGTATTTGCTGGATCACGGCGCGGCAGACGGCGGTGCGTAACGACGTAGCACCATTGTGAGAGACCTACAGGGGCGGGCTGGATAGGTAGGTCGGCGTTGGGCAGTGATGGTTCAGGAGGCGCCTAACGCCCCAGCATATGGATTGCCACGTTTGAAAGGTTGCGGGCGTCATCGATGCCACGGTGGTAGGTACCTTCCCATTCGAGCCCGAGCATCTCTACCGCAGGCTGCAGGCCAAGTGCTTTGCAGTTGAAGACCTTCCAATGCCATTTCTTTAGGTTGGTGTGCAGCATTCCGTCCAGCATCGGCGCGCAGTTCAGGCGTAGGGCATCCTTCTGAAGCTGCTTGTAGTCGTAATCGCCCCACGAACACCAAGCTGAGTTCGGATAGGCTTCTAGAAATGCATCCAGCATCCCGGCAACGTTGACATAGCCAAGGGCACCATCCACGTCACTCTGCTTAATCGTTGTCAGCCTGCGGCAAAAGTCGGTCAATACCGGATGCAAGCTGGGACGGATAAAGCTCTGAAATTGATCAACCAACTGTAGCGATGACAGGTCAACCACCGCCAGGCCGATCTCAATGGTTTCCATATCCTCCCGTGGCACGATCAGATGACGGGGAGGCTCTCCCGGCTTGGCGTCTTCATCACAAGTAGCCTCAAGATCGATGCACAGTAGGTACTGGTAAGGGTGCAGCAGCTCCCTTAGGGCCCCTAAATGCTGGGGCTTACGAACAGGTTCCATGGTCAGCTCTGATCTTTCGATGGGTGAATAATACAAGCCTGGCGTTGAGACTTACAGGCAGCCCGGATGCTTGGTTGCTTGGACGCTTACGCTCAAAATGGTAAACGAAGTATTTTACGCAGGCTCTGTCGTGCGGCCTGACTCGTTCAGTACGTTGCCATCCTGCCACTCGTTTGCCCAACTACCTGCGACCGCCTATTCTCCGCCGCCACCCAACGCCACCCGCATGTCCGCCCCACTAGGCTGCTGATACAAACTCAACCCGAAATCTGGCATCACCGCGATCAAGTAATCAAAGATATCCCCCTGAATCCGCTCGTAATCCACCCACACCGTTGTGCGTGTGAAGCAGTAGATCTCCAGCGGAATACCCTGTGATGTGGCTTCCAGTTGCCGGACCATGCAGGTCATGCCGGGGTTAATCTCGGCGTGGCTTTTCAGATAGGCGAGGGCGTAGGCGCGGAAGGTGCCGATGTTGGTCATGCGGCGGCGGTTGGATGAGAGTTCGGCGACGTTGCCTTGGGCCTGGTTCCAGGCGCGCAGCTCGGCCTGTTTGCGGCCGATGTAGTCGGTCAGCAGGTGGACCTGCATCAGGCGTTGTTCTTCATCGTCGCGCACGAAGCGCACGGCGCTGGCGTCGATGAACAGGCTGCGTTTGATGCGTCGGCCTCCGGACTGCTGCATGCCGCGCCAGTTGCGGAAGGACTCGGACATCAGACGCCAGGTCGGGATGGAGACGATGGTCTTGTCGAAGTTCTGCACCTTGACCGTGTGCAGGGTGATGTCGACCACGTCGCCATCGGCACCGACCTGCGGCATCTCGATCCAGTCGCCGACGCGCAGCATGTCGTTGCTGGTCAGTTGCACGCTGGCCACGAAGGACAACAGGGTGTCCTTATAGACCAACAGAATGACCGCCGACATGGCGCCCAGACCGGACAGCAGCAACAGTGGCGAGCGGTCGATCAGGGTGGCGACGATGATGATGGCGGCGAAGATGTAGAGGATCATTTTCGCCAGTTGCACGTAGCCCTTGATGGAGCGCGTGCGGGCGTGCTCGGTGCGGGCGTAGATGTCCAGCAGGGCGTTGAGCAGTGTGCCGATGGTCAGGGTCATGAACAGGACGGTGAAGGCCAGGGCGATATTGGCGATCACGCCTTTGCCGGTTGCGCTCAGGCCGGGGACAAGGCTCAGGCCGAACTGGATGACCACCGACGGCACGATCTGCGCCAGTCGATGGAAAACCTTGTTGTGGCGGAAGTCGTTGAGCCAGTGCAGAGCAGGCTGTCGGCCCAGCATCTTCATCGCGTAGAGAATCAGAAATCGCGCCACTCGGCCGAGTACCAGCGCGGTGGTCAGCAGCAGGAACAGCGCCAGACCGGTGCGCACCCAGGGATGCTGATCGAGCATGCCCCAGAGTTCCTGGGTTCTGAGCCAGAGCGATTCAATGTCCATACACTTTCAGATCCCGTGAACGAAGAGGGGCCGCGATTAAAGCATTAACGGAGGTCGGGCGGGCAGGGGGCGGCAAATGAAGAAACATCACCCCCGCGATATGACGCTAACCATCAAAAAAATCTCAAGTAGACTCGCGGCATTATCAAACAGGATGCACCTCATGCTGATATCGAAACCTCAACACGCCGGTTCATCGCGTGCGCTGTGGGCGTTGGCGATGTTGTCCGGGCTGATGCTGGCGACGCTGGCCAGCGCTGCCGAGACGCAGAAGACTTATGGCGAGATGGACGCGGCGGCGTTCGACAAGGCTGCCCGCAAGACCTACGCCTTGCAGGACTTTTCCGACCAGTACCGCGCCACGGTGGAGGTTGCGGCCACCGACGAGACCTTTCGGCCCGGTGTGATCAACGTCTACGGTAAGGACAGCGACAAGCCGCTGATCCGCGTGCAGTCCGACGAGCTGGTGCTCGACACCGATGCGAAGACCGACAAGGTGAAAGCCAACGTGCAAGAGCTGCCGTATGGCGAGCAGAGTGTGTTGATCTACAAGGATTTCAACTTCGACGGCATCAAGGATCTTGCGTTGATGGACGGCCAGAACAGCTGCTATCACGGGCCGTCGTTTCAGGTGTTCCTCGGCACGGCGAATGGTTTCAAGCACAGTGACTCGTTCACCCAACTGGCGCAGGAGAACTGCGGCATGTTCGGGATCGATGAGAAGAAACGCGAAATCAGCACCATGACCAAGAGCGGCTGCTGCTGGCACCAGATGGCGACGTACAGCGTACGCAATGGCGAGCCCGTCCTGGAAACAGAGACCGTCATCGATCACAGCGGAAATAGAGGGTTTCTCCCCGAAGAAACGGTGGGTGTTAACAAGAACGGCAAGATGACCTACACGACCCGTATCGTGTGGGAAGATGATGATCAGCGCGAGGTACTGCTCGCGTTCAAGCTCGCGCCTTCGGGCAAGCGCATTGTGTTGTTTCGCCCTTCAGCGTCGGAACCTGTTGCTTACGCTGCCATCGATGCGAAGGACGAGGTCGGACTGGTTTATCCGCAGGCTGAAGGCGAGCGCTTCGATTACGATGCCGCCGGTCATACATTGAGCTTCGTACGCGGCGACACAACCTATCGGATTCTGGCTGATGCGAAGGGGGCACCCCTGAGCATGCAGGTAGTGATTCGCGGCAAGGCCACCGAACTGAAACTTCTGCCTGAACCTGCGCAGGGCTCGCTCGACAAGGTGGCGCAAGCCTTGAAGGACGCTGGCGAGTAACCCTTCAGCCCCGATACCTGATCGCCTCCACAAACGCCGTGAATGCGGGGGATGCCTGGCGGCGATTGGGGTAGTACAGGTGAAAACCTTCGAAGTACGGACTCCAGTCGGCCAGCACTTCCTTGAGGCGTCCGCTGGCCAGATGCGGTTTGGCGAGAAAGTCTGGCACATAGGCCAGACCGACGCCGTCCAGCACGGCGTTCATGACGTGGATCATGCTGTTGGAGGTGAACTGGCCGTTGACCCGCGTGTTCAGCTTGCGACCGTCCTTTTCGAATTCCCACGCATAACAGTTGCCATTCGGTGAGTGGCGGATGTTGATGCACGTGTGTTGCGTCAGGTCCTGAGGGAGCAGCGGCGCGGCGTGTTTTTCGAAATATTCGGGTGTACCGACAACGGACAGACGCCAGTCCGGGCCGAGGCGCACGGCGATCATGTCCTTGCTGATCGATTCGCCCAGACGTATCCCCGCATCGAAGCGCTCGCTGACGATGTTGGTGAAGCCGTAATCGATGCAGACCTCGACCTGGATGTCCGGGTATTGCTCCAGAAAATCCGCCAGCATTGGCCGAATGATGTTTTCGGCAGCGTCGTCGGAGCAGGTCACCCGGATCGTGCCGGCCGGCTTGTCGCGCATCTCACCCAGCACTGCCACTTCCGTTGCGATCTGGTCCAGCAGCGGCCCGATGGTGTTCATCAGTTTTTCGCCCGCTTCGGTCGGCGCTACGTTGCGCGTGGTACGCGCCAGCAAGCGGACGCCCATCCTCTCTTCAAGCCCACGAATGGTGTGACTCAAGGCTGACGCCGTGACGCCAAGCTTTATGGCGGCCTTGGTAAAACTCTGATCCCGCGCGACGGCGAGGAAGGCTTGCAGGTCATTCAGTCTGGGTGTGCTCATTGCTGAGTTTCTCTCACAATCGCATGGAAATTGCGGCGTCTAATCATCCTAATCCCTTTGCCCTAACCTGTGCTTCACATTTTTACAGTCGTCAGGCTCAGCGTCGTGACGGCATCGTTCAGGCAGGTCAGGGGTACATGAAAACATTTGAATCAACGATAGAGCACATAGCGACTGCGGCCCATCCGCCCGCGTGGGGCGCGGTTTTTTCGATGGCGCTGTGCGTGGTCGTGCTGATTGCCTCGGAGTTCATGCCGGTCAGCCTGCTGACGCCCATCGCGCAGGACTTGGGCATCAGCCAAGGGCAGGCGGGCCAGGCCATTTCCATATCCGGTTTCTTCGCGGTGCTGACCAGCCTGCTCAATACGCCGCTGACCGGGCGTTTCGATCGCAAAAAGGTGCTGCTGGGTTTCAGTTTCCTGCTGCTGTTATCGGGCATGACGGTGACGTTTGCGCCCAACGGCGTGGTGTTCATGACCGGGCGTGCCCTGTTGGGTGTTGCCATCGGCGGCTTCTGGTCGATGTCGACCGCCACGGTCATGCGCCTGGTGCCGAAGGATTCGGTGGCCAAGGGGCTGGCGCTGATCAATGGTGGTAATGCGCTGGCCGCAACCGTCGCCGCGCCGCTGGGCAGTTTTCTTGGGCAGTACATCGGCTGGCGTGGCGCGTTCTTTCTGGTGATCCCGCTCGCAGTGCTGGCCTTCGCGTGGCAATGGTTGAGCCTCCCGGCGATGAGCAGCCCGCAGAACACCCGGGCGACCAATCCGTTCAAGCTGCTGCGCAATTCGCAGGTGGCCATCGGCATGCTCGCGATCATGTTGCTGTTCATGGGCCAGTTCGCGGTCTTTACCTACCTGCGGCCGTTTCTGGAAAACATCACCGGCGTGAGCGTGACCACGTTGTCGCTGATGTTGCTGCTGCTGGGCCTCTGCGGTCTGGCCGGGACCTGGATGATCGGAGGACTGCTGCAAAAACGCATTTATGCCTACCTGATCGCAATCCCGCTGGCGATGGCCGTGCTGGCTGCTGTGTTGATTGCGCTGGGGCATTTGCTTGTAGCCGTTGCCGTCGTGCTCGGTGTCTGGGGATTGGTGGCCACGCCTGCGCCGGTGGCCTGGGGCCTGTGGCTCAGCCGCACGCTGCCCGACGACGCCGAAGCCGGCGGCGGGCTAATGGTCGCGACCATTCAGATGGCGATCACTGTGGGTGCCGGCTTGGGCGGTGAGTTGTTCGACCACTTGGGCTGGTGGAGCCCCTTTGTGTTTGGCGCCGTGGTGTTGCTCGGTTCGGCAGTCTTTGCCCATGCCGCGATGCGCCACGCTCGATTCAGTGAATGAAGCAATAAAAAACCTTTGTTGATCACTCGATTCAGGAAGACCGCGATGAAGAGATTTCTATTAATGCTTGGGCTTTTAGTGGGCTCATATTCGGCAGTGGGAGCAGACATGTCCAACGGTGCAGACAACTTCTACAAGAGCGACAAGCTCATTCAGCAGAAGGTCACGTTCAACAACCAGTACAAAATGAGAGTGGCCGGGAACCTGTTCATTCCCAAAGGCTGGGACCCCGACAACAAGGCCCCGGCGATTATCGTCGGCCACCCGATGGGCGCGGTGAAAGAGCAGAGTTCCAATCTGTATGCACAGAAGCTGGCCGAGCAGGGTTTTGTGACGCTGTCTCTGGACCTGTCCTTCTGGGGCGAAAGTGAAGGCCGGCCACGCAACGCCGTATCACCGGACATCTATGCCGAAGACTTCAGCGCGGCAGTGGACTTCCTCGGCACCCAAACCTTCGTCGACAAGAATCGCATCGGCGTTCTGGGCATCTGCGGCAGCGGCAGTTTCGTGATCAGCGCGGCCAAGATAGACCCGCGCATGAAAGCCATCGCCACTGTCAGCATGTATGACATGGGCGCTGCCAACCGTAACGGGCTCAAGCACTCGCAGACGCTGGAGCAGAGAAAGAAAATCATTGCCGAAGCGGCGGCTCAGCGCGACGTGGAATTTGCCGGCGGTGAGACCAGGTACACCAGCGGTACGGTGCACGAGATCACTGAAAAATCGCACCCGATCGAACGCGAGTTCTACGATTTCTATCGCACGCCGCGTGGCCAGTACACCCCCGAAGGCCAGTCGCCCAAGCTGACCACACACCCGACGCTGACCAGCAACGTCAAGTTCATGAACTTCTACCCGTTCAATGACATTGCCTCGATCTCGCCGCGTCCGATGCTGTTCATCGCAGGCTCCGAAGCGCACTCGCTCGAATTCAGCGAAGAAGCGTACAAGCTGGCCGGTGAACCCAAGCAACTGTTGATTGTGCCGGGTGCCGGTCACGTCGATCTGTACGATCGGGTCAAGCTGATCCCGTTCGACAAACTGACCGAGTTTTTCAAGAAGAATCTGAAGTAACAGGCTCGATGCACAGAAAAAGCCCTGCCGAGAAGCAGGGCTTTTTGCGTTCAGTCCTTGATCAGTTCGAACCTGACGTTCAACGGCCCCGGCTGGCGGATCAGGTCCAGATCCGATTCGAGCGTGCCAAGCTTGATCAGCCCTGGCGAATACTTGAAGCCTTTGTGGAAGATCGCGATGTTGCCCCAGGGCGCGTAATAGGCGAAGTCCTTTGCGGCAGGCGTGTAGCCAGACGGTGCGCCATCGGTGGTCAGCTTGCGTGACAGCGTGCTGATCTTCTCGGTCGAGGCGTAGTCCTCAAGCGCCAGATCGAGGGGTAGGAGGGCAACGAAGTCTCTTGTCGTTTGATTGTCTTCAAGCTTGAACGTCAGTGTCTTGCCATTGGCGAGCATTGCAATGCGCATGGGCTGTTCTCGGGTCGCGTTCTGGTTCGTTTCAGCAAGGGCCGAATGCGGCATCAGCGCAGGCAGCGCACTGATACACAACAGGGCAGTCAGCAGTTTTTCATAGCAGCGAGTACGCAGTATTTTTCGGGGCATGGGGTGCAGGCCTGTAACGACTGAAGCGTGAATAACGGGTGGCGCCAAGCATAGGTCACTCGTCGTCGTTCATTACCCGTCTGGCCTTGCATGTGGATATGAGCGTTGCTCAGTAATCGGCCCACGCCCGGCCCTGATCGTTATATAAAAGTCTTACTGCAACTAACGGACTGTGCTGCCGTTCTCCGCTGTGGACAGCCCCGTCCGCAACCGGCTATGGTCGCGCCCTTCAAAAAAGGGGCGAGCATGGGCTATCTACTTTTCGTGACGCTGATCCAGGCGTTTTCCTTCAGCCTGATCGGTGTCTATCTGGCAGGCCATGTCGACAGTTATTTCGCGGTGCTGATCCGCGTCGTGCTGGCGGGGCTGGTATTCATTCCGCTGACCCGCTGGCGTCAGGTCGAACCGGCGTTCATGCGCGGCATGCTGCTCATCGGTGCGCTGCAGTTCGGCATCACGTACGTCTGCCTGTACCTGAGCTTCAAGGTGCTGACGGTGCCGGAAGTGTTGCTGTTCACCATCCTCACGCCGCTGCACGTGACGCTGATCGAAGACGCCTTGAATCGACGATTCAACCCATGGGCCTTGCTGGCCGCGCTGGTTGCTGTGCTGGGTGCTGGCGTCATCCGTTACGACGGCCTGGACGGCAACTTCCTCGGCGGTTTCCTGCTGCTGCAACTGGCCAACTTCACCTACGCCGCCGGACAGGTGCTGTACCGGCGTTTAGTAGCGCGCTACCCCAGCGACCTGCCGCACTATCGCCGCTTCGGCTACTTCTACCTCGGCGCGCTGGCCGTTGTATTGCCTGCGTTCCTGGCGTTCGGCAACCCACAACGTTTGCCCGAAGACCCGACCCAATGGAGCGTGCTGCTGTTCTTGGGCCTGTGTTCGACTGCGCTGGGCATGTACTGGTGGAACAAGGGCGCCTGCATGGTTTCCGGTGCGACGCTGGCGGTGTTCAACGTCTTGCACGTGCCGGTCGGTCTGCTGATCAACCTGCTGATCTGGAACCAGCACGAGCCGTTGAGTCGGTTGTTGATTGGTGGCGTGCTGATTCTTGTGTCGCTGTGGATCAGTCGGTTGGGGTCGCGGCGCGAGTCACTGGCCGTTTCCAGCGGTAAATGAGGCGTCTCAACCCAGCGGCGCTCTCAGACTGGCTCTGAGCCCGCCACCCGTCCGGTTCTGCAGGTTGACGCCGCCATCCAGCAACAGCGCAACCTTCTGCACGATGGCCAGCCCAAGCCCCACGCCCTGATCGCTGCTACGGCTGTAGAAGGGTTCGAACAAGCGCTCACGTTCCTGCTCATCAATGCCGGGACCCTGATCGTCGACCGTCAATTCAAAGTGATGGGCTGTAAACGACAAGCCCACCGTAATCTGCCCGCCTGCGGGCGAGAAGTTGACGGCATTGGTGATGAGGTTGTGCAGAGCGATGTCTAGGGCGGAGAAATCCACGTTCACCTCGCGCGCGGCTTCGCTGCAGTCGAAAGACAATTCCAGACCCTTGTTCAGCACCCACGGGGTCAACTGAACCAGGCTGTCGCGCACCGCACTCACCAGTTCAACGGGAGATCTGCCTGCCCTTGAAGACTCAGGCTCCAGCCGCGCGATGGTCAGCAACTGATTGACCAGCCGCGTGGTGCGATCAACGCCGATGATCAGATAGCCCAGCGATTCTTTGCGCTGTTCTTCGTTGTGCGCTTCCAGCACATTCTGCGCATGCACCCTGAGCACCGCGAGCGGCGTACGCATCTCGTGAGCAGCGTCGGCGATGAAGCGGCGCTCGCGTTTGAGCAGCTCCTGAATTTGCCCCAGCATCCGGTTCAACGCCGCTTGCATGGGCTCCAGTTCACTCGGCAACGGTGCCAGATCAAGGGGTTGCAGCGACCCGGCATGGCGACCTCTGAGCGTACGGGCAAAGTTGGCCAATGGCCGAAGGCCCCAGCCGATGGCAAGCCAGATGGCAAGCACCAGCAGCAGGCTGCCGATCAGATTGGGCAGCACGGTGTGGCGGACGATCCGGTTGACCAGGTCCGAGCGCACGTCGTCACGCTCGCCCACCCAGATGCGCAGACCGTTGTGTGTGTCATTGAGCACGAAGGCTCGCCAGTGGTGCTGGTTCAGGTCGGGAAAGTCGCTGAAACCGGCCCTGTCCGGTGGATGGGTAAAGGTCGGAGCGCTGGCGGTGCGCACCAGTGAGCGGCCGTCTTTGTCCCAGACCTGAAAGGCGATCTTGCTTTCGTAAGGATGGCCATCGACGCGCGGCTCGGCCTGGGCCAGCGCCAGATTGAAGGCTTCGTAGAGCTGGGCGTGCTCCTTGCGCTCAAGCGGCATGCGCATGATGCCTTCCAGCAAGCGTGCGTTTTGCGCCAGTTGCGCGTCGTAGATCTCGGCGATTTCGTGATTGCTGTCATGCACGTTGAACAGCGTCAGGACCAGCAGACCGGCCAGCAGCAGGCCGATGATGAGCGTCAGGGTACGGCGGCGGATCGACTTCAAGAACGTTCCTCCACCAGATAACCGACGCCACGGATTGTGCGGATCAGGTCGCTGGAGAATTTCTTGCGCAGGTGATGGATATGCACTTCAAGGGTGTTGCTCTCGGCCCCTTCG
The DNA here is from genome assembly GCF_001642795.1 of Pseudomonas viridiflava. Classification (GTDB taxonomy): domain Bacteria; phylum Pseudomonadota; class Gammaproteobacteria; order Pseudomonadales; family Pseudomonadaceae; genus Aquipseudomonas; species Aquipseudomonas viridiflava. Next base: position 19,519 of record NZ_LKEH01000018.1, read on the forward strand.
TTCCAGCCGTAAAGCAGCTGCATCAACCGCTCGCGGGTCATGACCCGGCCCGGTGGCGACAGCAGTTCGTACAGCAACTGGTATTCCTTGGGCGTGAGGGCCACCGGTTCGTGGTGATAGCTGACCTGCTGGGTGCCGGGGTCCAGGCTGATGCCAGCATGCTCGATCAGTACCTTGGCGCGTCCGGCACTGCGACGCAGCAGGGCACGCAGGCGGGCCTTGAGTTCCGAGACGTCGAAAGGCTTGACCAGGTAATCGTCAGCGCCGGTGTCCAGCCCTGTGATGCGGTCTTCGGTGGAATCGCGTGCGGTCAGGATCATCACTGGCACAGCAGAGCCGCTGTGACGCAGCCGCCGCAACACCTCGAAACCGTCCAGCCTCGGCAAGCCGAGGTCGAGAATCGCCAGATCAAACGTTTCACTGAGCAGTGCATGCAGCGCGCTGCTGCCGTCACGAATCCAGTCGACGGTATAACCTTCACGGCTCAATGCCTGATGGATACCTTCGCCCAGGGCGGCGTCGTCTTCGATAAGCAGCAGGCGCATGGTCGCTCCGTCAGTCGAGCTTCTTGTTTACATCGACCAACAGGGTCTGGATGTCTTTTCTGCGTGACGCGTCTGCCAGCTCACGTCCGGGGCGGGGTGGCGCTTTCAAAGCTTTGTTCAAGGCATCGCGGGCTTCGGCGTACTTGCCCTGACGGTACTGGTGATCGCCCCAGAAGTAGAGCGGGTCGATGCCGTCCGGGTTGATTTTCAGCGCCTTCTGCAACAATTCGCCGGCCTTGTCCGAATCACCGAAAGCCAGCGGCCAGCCCGGCACGCGATCGTAAAGCACAGCGAGGCTGGTGTAGGCCGAGCCCTGCAGGGCGGTAGGATCAATGCTCAGCGCCTTTTCCAGATCGGCCTTGGCCAGCTTGGCTTTTTCCAGTGCACCCAGCCCCGGACCCTGGGCGCTGGCCCAGCTGCTATTGACGATACCGGACCAGATCCAGGCCTCGGCTGCGGTCGGGCGATCCTTGACGAAGGCGGTGGACTGGGTCGCCAGCTTCTCGAACGCCGCGACACGTTGATCCTTGGGCAGGTCGTACTGAATACGCCGCCAGTCCTGCTGAATGGTGTCAAGGCGTTTCTGGTCAGGTGCATCGAGTGCTGCCCACACGGGCAGGCTGATCAGGCCGACGAAGGCCAACACGATTCTTTTCATAAAGTCTGTTTCTCTTCCGGGTGAGTACTGCTCAGACGACGAATCAAGGGTAGGTGTTTACGCAGGCCGCGGTCGACCAACATGGGCAAAAGGCTGTTGAGACGCACAAAAAAACGCTCCGGCCAGCCCAGGTACAAGTCTCGCCGGTCACCGGCAATGGCATGCACCACCGCTTTCGCCACGTACGCCGGATCATCGACACCGGATTTCAGCGCCTCGTTCAATGCCTGCGCGGCCGGGCTGTTCATCGTGGTACGCGTAGCTCTTGGCGCAACGTACAGCACGCTGACACCTGTGTCTGCCAGCTCGCGGCGCAGCGCTTCTGAGAACCCGCGCAGGGCGAACTTGCTCGCACAATAGGTGGCATAACCGGCGTGGCCGATGGAACCGTAGGTCGAGCCGACATTCACCACCATGGCCTGCCCGGCGCTCCTGAGCAGCGGCAACATCGCGCGGGTCAGCAGAATCGGTGCGTGCAGGTTGATCATCAGCATAGCGTTGATGTCGTCGGTCGAAAGCTGCTCCAGCATCGCAAAGTGATTGGCGCCTGCTGCGTTGATCAGCAGGTTGACGCCCGTCGTCGCCTGCGCCCTTGCCACCACCTGTTTGCGGCCTTCTTCGCTGCACAGATCGGCTTCGACCCAGTGCAGGTTGTCGGGGTACGCGGCAAGGAGCGAGCGCAACGGCTGACCGTTGCGCGATACCGCCAGCACCTGTGCGCCATGGCTGCACAGCGCCTCGGCAATCGCCAGGCCAATTCCGCCACTGGCCCCGGTCAGCACGACGCGGGTTTCAGACAGTTGCATGAGTGCTTTCCTTGTGGTCGTGCGCCAGAACGCCTGGCAGCTCGCGAAACATATCGGTGTAAAGGCGATAGACGATCTTTGAGGTGTGGATTACGGCGGCTTGATCCTGTGGATCGTCGAGGCGGTCCATCAGCGTGCGGAAGGTTTCCATATGGCCGACGTCCAGACTGCCATGAGAGCTCAGGTAGCTGAACGCAGCGGCGGGCAGTTCCAGATGTTCGCGGATGCTGTCGGCGGCATGGGTGGCCAGCGCGATGCTGGTGCCTTCCAGTACGTTGACCATGCCGAACAGGCCGACCGGATTGCCGCGTGCGATCAGGTCGTAAAGATAGGCGACCATCAGCTCAATGGGCGTGGCGGGCGCTCCGTCACGTACCGCTTCTGCATCGCCACCACAGGCGCGCAGGTCGTCGAGGATCCAGCGTTCGTGGCCGTATTCATCCTCGATGTACTCGCACACCGCTGCACGCAGCCATTCCAGTCGGGAAGGCAGTCGGGCACCGCAGGCCATCATCAGCGGCACGGTGTGGCGCACGTGGTAGTAGGCCTGGGACAGAAAGGCCCGGTAGCTCTCCAGGCTGACCTGGCCCTTCAATGCCTGGCGGATGACCGGCAGGTTGAACAGCGTTTCGCGCTCCTGCTGCGTGGCGTCCTGCAGGGTCTGGAAGAAACTCATGATGAAATACCTTCGGCTGGGTTCGACGAAATGAACAGGGAGCGGTAGTGATCGAGAATGGCGTCGCGGCGTGGTCGGCCATTGGCGGTAGCTAGCCCGTTGGCCGGGCTGAACGGTTGCGGGAGGCGGGTCCATTCGCTCACGCGGGCGTAATCGGGCAAGCGTTGATTGGCCTGGGCGACGGCCTCGGCAAGTTGAAGGTCGGTCATCTCGGGGCGTTGCGGCCAGAGCAGTGCATGGTTGTGCGCCATGGCCTCGCCGTAGACGAACGCCTGGGCAATGTGCCCGCTCTGGGTGAGTTCGGCCTCGACCCATTCCGGGTTGACGTTGCGCCCGAAGCTGGTGACGAACTGGTGCTTCTTTCGGCCTTTGAGGTACAGATAGCCCTCGGCATCGAACTCGCCCAGATCGCCCGTCGGCCACCAGACGTCGGCGGGCGGCGTTTCGCCCAGATAACCCAGCATTGGAACGTTGCCGATCAGCACCTCGCCATCATCAGCCAGGCGAACATGAACATGAGGCAGTGGCTTGCCCACGCTGCCGACACGCTGCGCGTCGGGCCGGTTCAGCGCCACCACCGATGCGCACTCCGACAAGCCGTAACCTTCATAGACCGGAATGTTTGCTGCCTGGGCGCGAATCAGCAGTTCCTGACTGACGCGTGCGCCGCCCACTGCCACGAAGCGCAGCATTGAGGCGTCGAACGCAGCCATTTCGCAGGCGGTGACCAGCAACAGCAGCAGTTGCGGGACCAGAATCATGCTGTCGGCGCGTTGCTGATTCAGGCAGGTCAGCAGACGCCGGGGGTCGACGCCGCTGGCGCCTTGGATGCCGAGGGTCTGCTGGCTCGGCAGACTGAGGCTGCCCCCTGCGTACAGCGCCGCATAGCAGCCAATGTTTTCCAGCAGAATCGCCAGCGGCAGCAGGGTCAGGTAGTTCTCCGGTTGCAGCGGGCGACTGGCTTCGTACAACTCGCGGGCAACGGTCAGCACGCTGTCAGCACTCAGGCACACGCCTTTGGGCGTCCCTGTCGTGCCTGAGGTGAACGTGAGCTTGGCTGTGCCCGACGGCATGAGGGAGTGCGTGGTGAATGTGCGACGCCAGAACAGCAAACCGTTTTCCGCGCTGACTTCGTAGTGCGCAGCCTGAAGATGTGCGTGATACGCAGGCTCGGCGATGACCAGATCCGCCAGGCTTTGCTCCAGACAGTGCAATTGCTGGCTGACGCTGAAGAACGGCGGCAGGGTTACGCAACCCAAACCTTCCAACAGAATCGCCAGATCCCACAGCAATGCGTCGGGGCTGTTGTCCAGCATCAGCGCCACCACCCGGGTGTCTGCCTGTCGCAACTGTTGTCGACGCTGGTCGATCTCGACGATCAGCGCCGCGTAACTCACCTCCACACCGTCGCCCTTGAGCGCGATCCGGTGAGGCTGCTCGTAGGCAAAACTCTCCAGTCGCTGCCAGAACTGTTCACGTTCATGCGACATGGCAATGTTCCTCCAGCGCCAATGGCAAGCCAAAGCGTTCGAACACCCCCGTGTTGCTCAAGTGGCGGAAGCCTGCGCCGATGTCGCCCACATGGACGTTGGGCTGAGTCTGGTAGTAATTGCCCCACGCGTGTCGGTCGTCACCCAGACGCAGCGGATCGGCCGGGCCGAGTGTGACCGGGCACAGGCCCAGCCGGTTGAAGCTGTTGACCAGCGCGTTGTTGCCGGTGAACGTCACCCATTCCAGCCCGCACATGGCCAGCAGCCAAGTGACGGTGATGATGCTGAGCCGAGCGCTGCCCAGGTTGCTGGCCGCCAGATTGCCGACCTCGACAATGGCCTGTCGCTCGACCGGACGGCCAGCGGCCCTGTGCACCTGATGCTCGATAGGCTCGTCCAGATACCGCTCCAGAAACAGTGCCCCGGCTGTCGCCAGTCTGGCACCTGCGACGGCGCAGAGCGCTCCGCTTCCATCGCTGAGCCCGAACAGCTCTGGCATGAACTGCTTCACGTCCGCGCCGTGGGCTTTCTGGAAACGGGCCTGAATGAATGCTTCGAACCCGTTGCGCCGAGGGGCGTCGACCGGCGCGTGGCAAAGGGTCAGTGGTGCAGCGTCAGGACTGCCGAAGCTCAGCGGCAGGCAGATGTTCCAGTCGATATCAGGCATTGATGAGGTCCCAGTCAGCGAGTGAGGGGGAGTATCCGAGTGGTTTCTTAACGGAATCTGAAGGTCGCGGGGGAAACTGTGACCCGCGTCCCGAAATCGCCGGAATGCCTTGTGCCGCCAGCGTTTGTTCAGGTTCGACGCCAACGTCTGATGCCCTCGTCGCCAAACAAAATCAGCCGTTGGTGGTAAAGAAACTCGGCCCCGGCGCTCGAAACCGTTACGCTATGCAGCTGTATTTTTGTTTTTCGTCGAGGTAACACCCGTGTTTTCCGAATTCGCCCTGCACGAACGCCTGCTTAAAGCTGTGGCCGAGCTTAAATTTGTCGAGCCTACGCCTGTGCAGGCAGCGGCCATTCCGCTGGCACTGCAAGGGCGCGACCTGCGGGTGACTGCGCAAACCGGTAGCGGCAAGACAGCGGCTTTCGTCCTGCCGATCCTCAATCGCCTGATCGGCCCGGCCAAGGTTCGCGTGGACATCCGCGCCGTGATCCTGCTGCCGACCCGCGAGCTGGCCCAGCAGACCTTGAAGGAAGTTGAACGCTTCTCGCAGTTCACCTTCGTCAAGGCGGGTCTGGTCACGGGTGGTGAAGACTTCAAGGCTCAGGCCGCGATGCTGCGCAAGGTGCCGGACATTCTGATCGGCACGCCGGGCCGTCTGCTGGAACAACTCAACGCGGGCAACCTGGACCTCAAGCACGTTGAAGTGCTGGTGCTGGACGAAGCCGACCGCATGCTGGACATGGGCTTCTCCGAAGACGTCGAGCGTCTGGCCGGTGAATGTGCCGGTCGCGAGCAGACCATGCTGTTCTCCGCCACCACCGGTGGTGCGGGCCTGCGCGAGATGATTGGCAAGGTTCTGAAGGATCCGCAGCATCTGCAATTGAACAACGTCAGCGAACTGGCTTCCGGCACACGTCACCAGATCGTCATGGCTGACCATAACGTGCACAAAGAGCAGGTTCTGAACTGGTTGCTGACCAACGAGACCTATCAGAAGGCAATCATCTTCACCAACACCAAGGCCATGGCTGACCGTCTCTACGGGCGTCTGGTCGCGTTGGAATACAAGGCGTTCGTGCTGCATGGCGACAAGGACCAGAAAGACCGCAAGGCGGCGATCGACCGTCTGAAACAGGGCGGTGCCAAGGTTATGGTCGCAACTGACGTTGCGGCCCGTGGCCTGGACGTTGAAGGCCTGGACATGGTCATCAACTTCGACATGCCACGCAGCGGCGACGACTACGTGCACCGTGTGGGCCGTACCGGTCGTGCCGGCAGCGAAGGCCTGGCGATCTCGCTGATCTGCCATGGCGACTGGAACCTGATGTCGAGCATCGAGCGCTACCTCAAGCAGAGCTTCGAGCGCCGCGTCATCAAGGAAGTCAAAGGCACCTACGGCGGACCGAAGAAGGTCAAGGCGTCGGGCAAGGCTGTTGGCGTGAAGAAGAAAAAGACCGACGCCAAGGGCGACAAGAAAAAAGTCGCCGCCAAAGGCCCGACCAAGCGCAAGACCGCCAACCGTCCCAAGTCCGATCTGGTCAGCCAGGACGGCATGGCACCCCTGAAAAAACGCACCACCCCGGCGCCTGCGGCTGAGTAAGTCCTGAGCGGGTCCCGGCTTGCACACCCGTAAGAGCTGCGTGAGCGATCAGTCAAAGGCTTCAGCCCTCACACTGATCGTTCCTCACGCTCCGCGTGGGAATGCCTCTCAGGACGCTCCGCGTCCAGGCGTACACCCCCGCAAGACCTGCGTGAGCTGATCAGTTCTTGCGCATTCCCTCCTGCCACCCGGCACCCTCGGCTGAACGGCTGCACACCCCGCAGGTCACAACGTTGAGACAGGCGCTTGTGACCGGATGTCACGAGCCGTTCATCCATGCAGGACGGAGGGTTTTACAATGAATTACAACTGGGACCTTATCGAACGTCTGCTTCATGACGTGCAGAACAGCGGCGGTTCGTTTGACTCGCAGGAATACACCACGGCTAAAGCCTCGGAAGGCGAGGCGGTCGCTGACGCTGGAAGCCTTCAGGCCGAAGCCGCACAGCTCAAGGAGCTGTTGACCAACCGTGGCTTTATTCAGTCGCGCCCGCCAGAAGAAGATAATGGGCGTTCGAAGCTCATCCTCACCCCGCGTGGTTCAAGCCTGCTGGCACTGATCGACAGCAGTATCCCCGGCAACGACCATCCGCGTGAGGTCCTGGATAGACAAGAGGACGGGCTGGACCCGGCCACATTCGATGAAGTGGCATCCAAGGCTCAGGTTGCCTGATCCCCGTTGACTGTACGCGCTGCCAGCGTGCAGCGCGTCTTTGCTCCTCGCCCACTACGACTATTGGGCTGCACCCGCCGCTTTCAGGCAGTTCAGATCGGTGAAATCCTTGCGCATGTCGGCGATCCTACTCAGAAGGCGGTCTCGTTGCTCCTGAGTGCTTTGCGCGGTGATGTCGACAATCAGCGAGATCGCCGCCTTCTCGGTCTGGTCGTATGCCTTGCGGTATTCCGGGGTCCAGAACGTCTCACGATCCTGCAACAACGCGGCTATGCGCTGCGGGAAGTCGCTGGACTGGCGCTGCTGCACGGTGGTCAGAAACAGGTTCTGCCAGCGTGTGCGGTTCTCGATCCACGCCTTGTTCTGTTCACCCAATGAAGCGGACCACACCTGAATGCGGTCCTTCTGAGGCTGGTTGAGTTTGCCGATCCACGGTGTCAGGCGCTTTTCCATGCGGTCGGCACGTTCGGCGATCTGGCGTTCCAGAGGCTGATCCAGGTATTTGTTCTCGCGCTTGCGCTGGTCCTTGGCGAAGGCGTTCTGCATTTCCTCGACCTGCTTGTCATCGAAGCGGCTCAGCAGCTCGACGGCCGACGGTGTGATCTCGCGAGAAATCTTGGCGATGGCGTCCTTGGCCTCACGGGTGCGTGCTTCCAGACCCCCGTAGGTGACCTGATCGTTTTTCACCATCTCTTCCAGCTTGTCCAGCCAGGTCAGGTACTCCGGCAGCTGGGTGCTGCAATGCCAGCTCAGGTGCTGCTTGAGGCGCACGTTGAGCCAGTCTTTCTGAGCGGAGTTCATGTCCAGATAGTCGCTGAGCGTCCACGGAATGATCACATCGAGATTGCGATACGCCAGACCTACCTGATTGCACCCGGCAAGCAGCGACACGGCCATCAACATCGTAATGAAGGCTTTGAACAGAGACTGCATGAACGCTCCTCGGGGGCACTGACCTGCATGGATGCTGTGCAGTAGAGGAGTGTAGCGCCAAGGGGTTCAACCGGGATGCGGTATCAGAAAAACGAACGCACGGCCTTGAGGGTGAAGGTGCCGTCGCAACGCGCATTGTGGCCGCTGTACACGCTGCAATCGCCGCCGCTGAGGCTCGACCCGCTGTAGATCAGGTTCATGTCGATGCCCAGCCAGGGACGCGAGAGATTCAGGGACCAGTCATTGAAGCCGCTGATCTGTCCGCCGTCGTCAGAGGTCTGCGGCGTGTCGAACTGATGGTTGGCGTACTGCATGCGAACGCCGATGCCGAGCCGCTCGATGGCACCCAGATCGATGAACACTGTGCTGTCACGCGAGCCCACGTCGTTGCTGAAGGCGGCGCCCACCCGACTGTCGAGCATCCGCAATCCGGCATAGAACTCGTGGCTGTCGATCTGGCTGGTGTCCGGGTAGCTGTAGCGAATCATGCCCAGCTCGTAGCCCAGCGTATTGTCGAAGGGTTTCTTGAAGCCCATGTAGGAATCGACTTCCAGCGCGCTGTCGGGCGTGAACCCCATGTTGGGTGCCCACTGGCCGAAGTAGAAACCGCTGTCGTGACTCAGGTCCATGCCGCCATGAAACGAGCCTGAACCGCCACTGGGCGTAACCAGGCCCTGCGCCATGCTGCGCGTGGGGGTCGTAGCCAGTTTCAGGTCGAAATCACCCAGATCCCGCTCCAGAACCTGGGCAGAAATGGACTGACTGATGAACAGGGCGCTGAAGGTCAACGCATGTAAGCGATGGCTGAGCATGGCTCACTCCTTAGTGTGTCGAGGAGTGTGGTCAGGAATGGCGTATCGAGAAATGGCCCGGAAGCCCGACACAAGCCGCGTGCTAGAGCCTCGCAAGGATACCGTCGAAATCGTGGCGCAGTGCGCCGTTCGTCGATTCGTCGTGTGTCAGTTGGACGCAGTCGCCTGTGCAGAGGGAATGACCAGCCCGCGAATCACCACCAGTGCCTGTTCGAAAGACGGGTAGCCGCTCTTGGCAACATCCAGTTCCGCGTACTCGTTGCGGTAGTGCTCGGAGCGTTTCGGATCGCTGATGCTCAGTTGCTGGGAGAGCAAGGCGATGGCCAGCGGGTGCTTGTGTGCGGCGGCAGTCTGCAGCAGATCGATGATCTGTTTGTGGTCGGCCTGCTGGCGTATCAACAGAACGGCCTGATAGAACTCCGCTTCGCCCGACGCGTCATCCAGCGCGGCACGGCGCAGCATGGCTTCGGCCAGTTCGTAGTTTTCACGGTTGTCTTCGCTGATCAGCAGCTTGGCCTGCAGCATGTCGTTCTGATACAGCAGATGACCGGCCCGGCAGGGGCTGTCGGTGAGCTGACTGTCATTGGGACCGTTCTCGCAGTGATGCGATGCGCAGCCACCCAGGTACAAAAGAGCGCCGAAAAGCATCCAGTTCTTCATTCGAGCATTCCGCAAATGAGACAACTACCCGAGCAGGATCCAGCTCGTGGTCATAGTGATATCAGACAAGAGAGTAGCAGCGTGACAGGAGGAATATCCAGCGAAGGATAGTCAATCTAGCGCCCTGAAGGTCAAGGCGCATAGAGATCGACGAGCAAGGCGGGGGGTGTTACTTCTTGCCGAGGTTGATCTGCTTGGACGGTGTGAAAGTCTGGCCACTCACGCCTTTGGCGATTTGCTGGATTTCGCCGCCGGACTTCAGGAAAGCCGCAATCTGTGCGTTGATCGAGTCGCTCGTTTCAACGGCTGGTGCGGGCTTGGCTTTCGAGTGGGATGCTTTGATACGCATGGCTGCCATTTACCTTCATAAACGTAATACGGCCAGCCATCGTACAGGAAACCCTCGGTCATTGCTTGGCGAATCTGGCAGCCAAAAAGAAGGGATACTCGCGTCAGAACAACTGTTTTCTGTTTATAGAGCCGCCAAGCGACTGTTTTCCCTGATGAAGTTCATAACTTTGTTTGCTGGCTACCCGATATCATGTGCGCCAGATCGGTGCATCCAACTGACGAGTGGAGAGCCACGTTCCCGTCCGGAATCTCATTTACCTGCCCGCAGTGTCGGCGCCCTGCCTCGTAGCGCGAACGTCGGCGTAAAGTCGGGTAGAATGCGCCCCACGTAATGAGGGTATCTGCACATGGCTTTAATCGGGCGCTACAACAGCTTGCAAGTGGTCAAGCACACTAACTTCGGTCTGTACCTGGACGGTGCGCAGGATGGCGAAATCCTTCTGCCCAATCGATACATCCCAAAGGATGTGCCCAGCGAAGATGAAGACTGGCTCAACGTTTTCATCTACCTGGACAGCGAAGACAAGCTGATCGCCACCACTGAAAAGCCCAAGGTTCAGGTGGGCGAGTTCGCCAGCCTCAAGGTGGTCGAAGTCAACAGCATCGGTGTGTTTCTGGACTGGGGCCTGCCAAAGGACCTGCTGCTGCCGTACTCGGAAGAGAAGCGCACGCTGCAGGCTGGCGACTATTGCGTGGTGCACGTCTACCTCGACAAGCACACCCGTCGCATCACCGCCACGGCACGCCTGGATCGCTATCTGGACAAGACGCCTGCCAACTACAGCGTCGGTCAGGAAGTCGACTTGCTGGTGGCCGAAGCCACTGACATGGGCTTCAAGGCGATTATCAACAACAAGCACTGGGGCCTGATTCACAAGAACGAAGTGTTCAAGTTCATGCGCGCCGGCAAGCAGGAAAAGGGTTTCATCAAGGAAATCCGTGCAGACGGCAATATAAGCCTGAGCCTGCAACCGGTGGGTGCCGAAGCGGCGAGCAGTCTGAACTCGAAGATCCTGGCCAAGCTGCGTGACAACAACGGCACCTTGCCGGTCAGCGACAAGAGCGACCCGCAGGTCATCAGCGGTCTGTTCGGCGTCAGCAAAGGCAACTTCAAGAAAGCCATCGGTGCCTTGTACAAGCAGGGTCAGATCGTGATCCACGCCGATCGTATCGATCTGGTCTGACAGTGATCAGGGGCTGACCGCACTGCCTTGATGCAGCGCAGGTCAGGCCCGGTCGGACAGCCGGTCGATTTCCTGCTTCAAGCGATTGAACGGCAGCGTGCCGTTGAACACCCTGGCCTGCTCAAGGGTTTCTTCACTGCGCCGCAGCAATACGACCGGAACCGCCCTCAACCCAAGTTTCTGCGCCAGCGCCTGATCATCGAGCACGATTTTTTCGTACTCGCTGGCGATGAGTGCGTCTTCCAGAGCCTGCCTGTCCAGACCGAGCGTGTGGCCCAACTCCAGCAGTGTCGGCGTCTCGCCAATATCCAGCCCGTCCTCGAAAAACGCCTTGAACGCACCTTTGTGGAAATCGGCAAACCGTCCCGCCGTTCTGGCGAATGCTGCAGCCTGAAGCACCTTGCGGCTGCGGGGTTGAACCGTGGGCATCTTCATCACGACTTGGCGTTTGTCGGCCATGGGCAGCACAGAGCGTGACCAAGTTGCACGCAGGTAGTCGGCATCGGGGTCAAGCATGGCGATCGGATCTGGGCGCAGTTCGAAGGCGTGCCAGTTGAATTCAAGCCGCTCGCCAAAGCTGTGCTGAAGCTGTTCAAGCACCGACAGTTGCAGATAACAGAAGGGACAGACGTAGTCGCTCCATACATCGATTTTAAAAGGACCCGCAGTGTTCATTCGCCAAACTCCATAACGCTAATTAACACTGACTCCCGTAACCCCGTAAAAGTCCTGCCATTCGGAGGATCATTTTTCGACTTGCACAGGTCATACCCTCATACGAGGGCTTTCTGCCGTCGCATTCATCAAGGACGCCCCATGAAAATGCCTTTGAAAACGATCGTCACGGCCTACGTCGGCACGCTGTTGGCGTTTCTGGTGCTGGATGGAATCTGGCTGGGGGTGCTGATGGGCCCTACGTACCGCGAGTGGCTGGGACCATTGATGCTGCAAACCCCGGTGATCGGGCCTGCGGTGGCGTTCTATCTGCTGTATGGCGCGGGTGTGGTGATCTTCGGCGTGATGCCTGCGCTCAAGGAGCAGCGTATGGGGCGGGCAACGCTGTACAGCGGTCTGCTGGGACTGATTGCCTATGGCACCTACGACCTGACCAACTGGGCCACGCTGCAGGGCTGGCCAGCGCAGCTGGCGCTGGTGGATCTGGCGTGGGGCACCGTGGTGTCGGCAGTGGCGGGTACTGCGGGGTATCTGGCGGCGCGTCGGTTTGGCTGACAAGCCGCGCCGACTGCATCGCCGGCGAGCCGCCTCTTATCAAACAACCTGTAACCCGCTGAAGAAACAAATTTTTTGTGGGAGGCGCCACCACGTCTTCGACGTAGCGCTGTCGCGCAGCAAACTCAGTGGGAGCGGACTTGTCCGCNTACATCCGACGAATATTCATCGCCTGAAATACAGCATTCGCGGACAAGTCCGCTCCCACAAAATCGCGTTTCTTCAGTAAGTTACAGGTAGTTTGATAAGAGGCGGCTTGCCGGCGATGAACGATGACGCGATTTTCCTGATATACCGCGTCATCGTTCATCGCGGGCAAGCCCCCTCCCACAGCCCGATGTTTGCTGCGCGACAGCGCTACGTCGAAGACGTGGTGGCGCCTCCCACAGTCCAGCGCTCGCGGCGTGATCAGTCCTGCAAAAAGCCCGCAAAGCTCAGGTTGCTGCCCTTGGGGCGCATGTCCTTGAGCCAGGAATCCTTGTCGGCACTCAGTTCCAGGCTGACGGTGGGCTTGCGCTTGTCGGCGTTGCGCACTTCAAGGCCTTCGATGTGGTCACGCATGAACACAGTGGTCACTTTCAAGTGCAGCAGCTGATCCGTTTCAGGCGTGTACATCAGCAAGTGCAGCCACTCGTATTGGCCAACCTGCAGACGCGGGACGGGCAGGTCGAACCACCAGATATTGCGCTTGTGGTCGAGCACGGCGAAATGGGTGTTGTTGACGCCGAGCACAGCGCCGCCCAGATCCTGGTTCCTGCGTGCGATGGCCAGCTTTTTATCGAGTTTCATAACGTTCCTGTGAATCGGTTTGTTCAGCGCGCCGGACCGTGCCTGGCAACTGTGCGGCGCATTCTCGCACAAACTCTGCCTCGCGCTCGCGGCGAACAGCAGAAATGCAGGTAAACGGGGCGGCAGACGAACGGCCCTCGATGCACTGAAAATACTTGAAACTCTTGGCGAAAACCGCCGGTCAATCCTTATGTCGAGTACGACATCCGATTCCAATGCGGTCTTCAGACCCAGGAGATACACCCATGAGCAGCACTGGCGATAAAATCAAAGGCATGGCCAATGAAGCAGCTGGTAACGTCAAGCAGGCTGTTGGCAAGGCGACTGACAACACCAAGCTGAGGGCTGAAGGCAAGGCGCAGGAAATCAAGGGCGAAGGCCAGCAGGCCAAGGGCGAAGCCAAGGATGCCATCAAGAAGGGCGTCGACAAGGCGTAAGCCGATCTCTTCCGGCTCGCAGTCCGGGAGGAATACGATGCAGATAACGGTCATCCCAGGATGACCGTTATGCATTCTGCTCTGCGCAACTGAAACCTTTTACGACCCGTCAAGTCAATGTGACATCGGTCGCTGCGCATGGTTGTCATTGAATTGGCAGATAATTGCAGCGATGTGCGGTCTTGACGATGTAAGGTGTTCCAGTAAGGGAGCCAGAGGAAACGCCATGATTTTCCCCCATTTGCGCCAACTGTCGGTTGGCAAAGTGCTGGTACGCACCGTCAACGAGTTTCTCGACGACGAGATGTCCACTTACGCGTCGGCACTGGCCTACCAGATGCTGTTTTCTCTGTTCCCGTTCCTGCTTTTCCTGATCGCGCTGATCGGCTTCCTGCATTTGCCGGACTTCTTTTCATGGCTGCGCCTGCAGTCGGAGCTGGTCTTGCCGCCGCAGGCACTGGAGCAGGTCAACCCGGTGATCGACCAACTTCAGCAATCGAAGGGTGGTCTGCTGTCCATCGGTATCTTCATCGCGCTCTGGACCGCTTCGGCGGGCGTGCGTCTGATGATGAGCGCCATGAACGCTGCCTACGATGTGGTCGAGGGGCGCCCGATCTGGAAGCGCTTCCCGCTGTCGATCTTCTACACCGTCGGCATCGCCGGGATGCTGCTCGCCGCGGCTGCGTTCATGGTGCTGGGTCCGCAGGTGATGAACTGGATTGCCGCGCAGATCGGCATGGAAGAGTTCATCGTGACGCTGTGGACCATCCTGCGCTGGCCGGCCATCATTTTGCTGCTGATGGTCGCCGTGGCGCTGATTTATTACGTGATGCCTGACGTCAAACAGGAATTCCGCTTCATCACCCCAGGCTCGGTGCTGGCGGTGGTGGTATGGATCGTCGCTTCGCTGGCGTTCGGTTTCTACGTCAAGACCTTTGCTGACTACAACGCCATGTACGGCAGCATTGGTGCGATCATCGTGCTGTTGCTGTATTTCTACATCTCCGCTGCGGTGCTGCTACTGGGTGCGGAAATGAATGCGGTCATCGAGCACATGTCTGCCGAAGGCAAGGAAGAGGGCGAGAAGGAAGCGGGCGACGGTGGTGGCGAGGGTGTTGGCAAACAGCACGTTTCCGGCCTGGGTCGCGATCATTCCGTGCCGCTGCCCAAGGCAGACGAACCTGATTCGGACAATCGCATGTCCACGCAGCGATAGGGCTGAATCCTTGAAAGGACTGACTTCGTGATTCACAAGATCCTGAAAATGGGCGACGAGCGCCTGCTTCGCATCGCCCCACCCGTGCCGCAGACGATGTTCGGCAGTGACGAACTCAAGACCCTCATCGCCGACATGTTCGAAACCATGGAAAGCGTCGGCGGCGTGGGCCTTGCTGCCCCGCAGATCGGCGTTGACCTGCAGCTGGTGATCTTCGGCTTCGAGCGCAGCGAGCGTTACCCACAGGCCGAGGCGGTTCCGCAGACGATCCTGATCAACCCGGTCATTACCCCGCTGTACCCGGCCGTGGAAGAGGGCTGGGAAGGCTGCCTGTCGGTGCCGGGCCTGCGTGGCATGGTCAATCGCTTTCAGAGCATCCGCTACGAAGGCTTCGACCCGGACGGACAACCGATCCAGCGCGACGCTTTCGGTTTTCACGCACGCGTCGTGCAGCATGAATGCGACCACCTGATCGGCCGTCTTTATCCTTCGCGCATCACCGACTTCAGCAAGTTCGGCTTCATGGATGTGATGTTCCCCGACATGGACCCCAACGCCGACGAGTGACCGTTGCCGTCATGCGTTGCGGCACAGGGCGACCAGCGCCTTGCTGCGGCTGTAACGCATGAAACGCTCTCCCAGCGACTGCGGCAAGCGCTGCGCCTCCTCGAATCCCATTGGCTGATAAAACCCCTGCAAATCCGGATGACAGAACAGCCAGACCGGTCCTGTCAGCGGTTGTACTGCGGCCTCGATCAAACGCTTCGCCACGCTTTGTCCGCGTTCTTCCGGCGCCACAAAGAGGCTTGTCAGCCAATGTCCGTTCTCGACCGGCGTGAGGCACAGTGCGCCGATGATCTCCTGCCGTTTCGCCACCCAGGCCTGACCCTTGCTGGCGGCGCGCATCGAGGACTGATGCTGGCGATAGAACTTGCCCAGCAACGGCCGACACTCATCGGGCAAGGGCATGAAATGGGTTTCAGGCATGAGTAACCGCTCACAGGTGCGCAATCAAAGGGGCGAATCATACAGCTCGGCGGGTAACCTTCCCGCATGCTTGCGCAGACGGCTACAACTAATCGTACCCGGCCGGTGTCGATAGCTTTCAGACATCCAGTTCACACCCGCACCTTGAGGTGATCATGAAATCCATAACAAAACTTCTGGGCGGCTCGCTGCTGGCATTGGGGCTGCTCGGACAGCCTGTGCTGGCGGCCGACAAGGCAGAGCCGATCAAATTCGGCGCGCTGACTTGGGAAAGTGGCAGCCTGATCACCGAGGTGCTGCGCACCGTGGTCGAGAAGGGTTACGGCTACTCGACCGACACGCTGCCCGGCAGTACCGTCAGCCTGGAAACCGCACTGGCCAAAAACGACATTCAGGTCATCGCCGAAGAGTGGACCGGCCGCAGCCCGGTGTGGGTCAAGGCCGAAGCGGACGGCAAGGTGTTCGGGCTGGGCGACATCGTCAAAGGCG
This sequence comes from Pseudomonas viridiflava, assembly GCF_001642795.1. GTDB lineage: Bacteria > Pseudomonadota > Gammaproteobacteria > Pseudomonadales > Pseudomonadaceae > Aquipseudomonas > Aquipseudomonas viridiflava. The sequence goes on from NZ_LKEH01000018.1 coordinate 35,722, forward strand.
CGACCGAAGGCTGGTGGGTGCCTGAGTACGTCATCAAGGGCGAGCCTGCCAAGGGCATCAAACCGCTGGCCCCCGAGCTGAAAACCGTTCAGGACCTGGCCCGCTACAAGGACGTGTTCAAGGACCCTGAGTCGCCGGACAAGGGACGCTTCCTCAACAGCCCAAGCGGCTGGACCTCGGAAATCGTCAACACTCAGAAGCTCAAGGCGTACAAGCTGGATGACAGCTTCGTCAACTTCCGTACCGGCTCCGGGGCCGCACTGGACGCCGAGATCGGCTCGTCCATTCGCCGTGGCAAACCCGTGCTGTTCTACTACTGGTCACCTACGCCATTGCTGGGCAAGTACAAGCTGATCAAGCTGGAAGAGCCGCCGTTCAACGCCGACGCCTGGAAAACCCTGACCGATGCCAGTAACGCCAATCCCCAGGGCTCCGCATCGCTGGCGGCCAAGCTGTCCATCGGCGTGTCAGCACCATTCAACGAGAAACACCCGGAGCTGGTGACGTTCTTCAAGAAGGTGGATCTGCCCATTGATCTGCTCAACAAGACCTTGGCAGACATGAGCGAAAAACGCACCGATCCGAAGGTCGCCGCTCAGGCATTTCTCAAGCAGCACCCTGAAGTCTGGAAGGCGTGGCTGCCCGATGATGTGGCTGCCAAGGTCAGCAGTGCGCTGTAACTGAGCGATGAACACGACGCAGACCGACCGACTGGTGTTGCGCGACTTCGAGGTCGCCGACGTGCCTGCGCTGGCAGGGATACTCGGCGACCCGCAGGTCATGCGCTATTCCGTACGCGGTTTGCTCAGTGAGCGGGCCACGGGCGAATTCGTGCGTAACTGTATGCACGCTTACAGTGCCGATGGCTTTGCTCCGCAGGCTGTCATCGAGGTCGAGACGAACCGGTTGATCGGATTCTGCGGTTTGAACGCCGAGCAGGTCGATAATGTGATGGAGGTAGAGATCGGCTACCGACTCGCGCCGTCACATTGGGGCCGAGGACTGGCCAGCGAGGCAGCGCTTGCGACCTTGCGACACGGATTCGAAACCCTGCAGCTTGCCTCGGTCATTGCGATCGTTCAGCCGCAGAACACTGCGTCGGTCAGGGTTTTGCAGAAAACCGGTTTCAGCGACTACATCCACAGCCAGTACCACCGACTGGGCGTGCGCGTTTACCGCCTCACACTGGCGCAGTGGCGGGCGAGACATTGCTGAGAGCGCCACAGGTGTGCGGTATGCGACGTCGGTTGTGGCAAGGGCGATATGAGCTGTTAACGTCCCACACTGCACTGATTCACGCGTGGGGAGGGACGAATGACTGAGAGCCGGCAGGGATTGCAGGTTGCGCTCAGGACCGGTCTGGCATTACTGGCCTGTCTGTTGCTTGACGTTTCAAGGCAGGTGGCTGCCGATGAGGTTGACGATACCGCTCTGACCTTCGTGCAGGAGCGAAAGCTGGGGGACGGTCTGGCGTGGCTGGGTTATCAGGTCGCATCGCGAACGACGGCCTTTGCCAGCATCGTTGAAGCGGTCGGCAAGACGGAGGCGCAGGAACTTGTGCAGCGCGAGCTGCAGCGCCTGCAGCCGGACTACCAGGCTGAATGGGACCGCCATCTGGCGACCGCGTATGCGCATTCCTTTTCGGCAGAAGAGTTGCGTTCGCTCAGTCAGGGCGATGGCTCGTCATCGGTGGTGAACAAATTCAGGGCCAGAAACACGCAGGTCAGCGCCGAAATGAAAGCCAGCTCATCGGCATTGTTGGAGCGTTACGTCAGCAGGGCACTGGGCAATGCCCAGAATATTTTGAAACAGTGACACTCAACGAAAGCGAGGCAACATCATGGATATGGATCCGTTCATGCAGGCTGCAATAGACGAGGCCATGCAAAGTCTCGAAGAGGGCGGTATTCCTATCGGCTCGGTGATTGTCCACGACGGCAAGATCATTGGTCGCGGCCATAACCGCAGGGTGCAGGACAACAGCGCCATCAAGCATGGCGAAATGGACGCTCTGGAAAATGCCGGACGCCAGCCCGCCAGCGTCTACCGCGAGGCTGTGCTGTACACCACACTTTCACCCTGCGCCATGTGCAGCGGCGCGATTCTGCTGTACGGCATTCGCAAGGTGATCGTCGGCGAAAACCGCACGTTCATGGGCGAAGAAGAACTGCTCCGTTCGCGCGGCGTGGAAATCGAAGTACTCAACGACGAGACCTGCGAACACATGATGCACCGCTTCATCGGCCACAGACCTGAACTGTGGAACGAGGATATCGGCGAGTAAGAAGCTGATGCCCGCGTAACCAAACCTGGAAGTCCCTGCAGAGCTTGGCGTCAGATTCTAGAGCGGACGCGGAGCGTCCTGGGAGGCATTCCCACGCAGAGCGTAGGAACGATCATTGGTTTCAAGCACACCGATTGTGCCCATCGCTCTGCGCTCATCGTTATACACAAATCGACCTGAATGAATGCGGTATCCGAAAGTGGGAGCGGACTTGTCCGCGAATACCATGTTTCAGACGCTGCATCTTCATCGGCGGCACCTGCTTTCGCGGACAAACGGAACGCCGCCCGGTCCGCTCCCACGACCGTTTTCGCCCCTCGACGAATCACGCAGATGAAGCAAAGTGAGCAAACTGCTCCGCTCTGGCCCCGACTTTCTCAGCGCTGTCTTTTCCATCGTTCATCATAAATTCGGTTTGTGCCACTAGATTGCCTGTAACGATGATAATCTCGTCATATCGTATTGGCTGTATGCGCGCCGTGAAGGATGCGCGGCCGTTTTCTGGAGCCCGTTATGTCGGTCCAACAGCGTAACAATGTCAAAGTCATGGGCGAAGGACCGACCACATTGATTTTTGCCCACGGTTTTGGTTGTGATCAGAACATGTGGCGCTTCATGTCGCCTCATTTTGCGGAGCACTACAGGGTCGTGCTCTTCGATCTGGTCGGCAGCGGACAGTCGGACACCTCTGCCTACTACGCGCACAAATACGCAACGCTCAAGGGTTACGCCACGGATCTGCTGGAACTGGTCGATGAATTCGGCGGTTCCGGTCCGATCATTCACGTTGGCCATTCGGTCAGTTGCATGGTCGCCGTGCTTGCCGAGCTCCAGTCGCCTGGCCGTTTTGCGGGCCACGTGATGATCGGCCCGTCTCCGCATTATCTGAACGACGGCGATTACGTCGGCGGCTTCACGCGCACTGATGTGGATTCGCTGTTGGAAACCCTGGAAAGCAATTACCTGGGCTGGTCCAGCACCATGGCACCCACATTGATGGGGGCGTCCGACCGACCGGAGCTGGGCGAAGAACTGGCCAACAGTTTCTGTCGAACCAACGCCGACATCGCCAAGCAGTTTGCCCGCGTGACGTTTCTTTCCGACCATCGCGCCGATGTCGCTCTGTTCAACGCCAAAACGCTCATCCTGCAAAGCAGCGACGATCTGGTCGTGCCGGTTCAGGTCGGCGAATACCTGCATCGCGTGATCGCGGACAGCACCCTGCACATGATCCACAACGTGGGGCATTACCCGCACATGAGCGCGCCGCAGGCGTGTATCGATGCCATGAACCTGTTCCTCGATTCCTTTGGAAGCGCCCCGCATGGTCATTGAAGAAACAGGCCTGCCTGCAACCGAAGCGCTTTACGAACACGCGCCTTGCGGACTTTTGATCACGCAACCCGACGGCACGATCGAGCGGGTCAACCAGACGTTCTGTCTGTGGCTGGGCCTTGAGCGCGAGGCAGTGCTGGGTCGTCGTTTTCAGGACCTGCTGAATATGGCCGGCAGGGTCTTTCTGCAGACCCACTGGGCGCCTCTGCTGCAAACGCAGGGCTCGATTGCCGAAGTCAAAGTCGAGATCACTCACGCCGACGGTCGTTCCATTCCCATGATGCTCAACGCGGTACGCCGCGAGTATCCGGCGGGTGTGTTGCATGAACTGGCGGTGTTTCTCGCTGAGGAACGCAACAAGTACGAACGCGAACTGCTGGCGGCGCGCAAGATGGCCGAGGAGCTGTTGCAGCATCAGATGTCGGTTCAGAGCGAGCTGACCTCGGCCCGCAATCGTCTGCGCCTGGCCCACGCTGAGGCGGAAATTCGCGCGATTTTTGCCGAACAGATGGTGGGTATCGTCAGCCATGATCTGCGCAACCCGCTGGCGGCCATCAAGATGGCGGCCGGCTTGCTGGAGCGCAGTCTGCTGGAGCCTCGCCAGCAGCGTTTCCTCGGCCAGATCCATCATTCCACCGACCGCGCCGAGCGCATGATTGTCGATCTGCTGGACTTCACGCAGGCCCGCGTGGGCCAGGGCATCAATCTCTCGATGCAGCCGATCGATCTGCACGCCACGGTGGCCAGGGGCGTCGAGGAATTGCGACTCACCTTTACCGCAAATACGCTGATCCATCGCATGGAAGGAGAGGGCGCTTGCGTCGCTGACCCGGACCGCCTCCTGCAACTGGTCGGTAACCTGGTCAGCAACGCGGTCACCTATGGCACGCCGGGCAGCGAGATCGTCATCACTTCGGCATTCGAGGCGAACGTGATCAAGGTATCGGTGCACAACCGTGGCGAGCCTATTCCCATGGATAAGGTCGAGAGCCTTTACGAGCCTGCCGTGCGCCTGGTCAGCGACAGCGATGAAACCCGAACCGTCGGACTGGGCCTGTTTATTGTCCGCGAGATTGTGCGGGCGCATCTGGGCGATGTCAGTGTTCGGTCATCCGTTGAAGAGGGCACCACCTTCACGGCGACACTTCCACGTCCCGCAGCTTGAATTTTGTTGTGTGGAGAATATTGCCTACCTCGCTAAAATCCATTCAAATGGATGGATAGCAATATTCATATGAGTTGAATATTTTCATGTGCAGCGCGTCCCGTCTGGAAGAACGGTACAGGCGCGGAACTAAACGTTAAGGTTGCGCAGACAGTGATATACAAAACGGTCTGCGCGTCTAAAATGTTTCGTCATGCACAGCACATCAAAGCTTCGTTACAGGTCTGACATGCGGCAATCCATTGCAAATGATGTAGCCACAATCGGTCGGATCAGCGCTGTTCCCGCCATTCTGCAAGTCGTGACCGAATCGACCGGTCTCGGGTTTGCAGCCGTTGCGCGCGTCACACAAACGTCCTGGACCGCCTGCGCCGTTCTGGACAACCTTGACTTCGGTCTGGAGGCGGGCGGCGAGCTTGAATTGACGAGCACCATCTGCCATGAAATCAGTTCTTCACACCAGCCTGTAGTGATTGATCACGTGGCAGAAGACGCGAAGTTCTGCGCCCACCACACACCGCGCCTGTACAACTTCGAAAGCTACATCTCTGTCCCGATCTTTCTTGCCGACGGCTCGTTCTTCGGCACCATCTGCGCGCTGGACCCCAAGCCCGCCACTCTGACCGGCACACCAATACTGGCCATGATGGAGTCATTCGCCCGGCTGCTGGCGTTGCAGATTGAAGCCGAGGACAACATGCAGCAGGTGCAGGCCGATCTGCTGGCCGAGCGTGAAGTCTCGGAGTTGCGCGAACAGTTTATCGCCGTGCTCGGGCATGACCTGCGCAATCCGCTGTTCGCCATCAACGCCAGTGCCGAGTTGCTGCTGCGCCGCCCGCTGGACGACAAGGCGCAGCAGATCGTCCATCACATCCTGACTTCCGGCAAGCGAGCCTCGCAACTGGTGGACGATGTGCTCGACTTTGCAAGGGGGCGTCTGGGGCACGGCATTCCGCTGAGTATTCATGATGCGCAGGGCCTGGATGCCACACTTGAACATGTGGTTTCCGAGATTCAACGTGTGCACCCCAAAAGACTGATTCGTTCCCGCATCGGCCTGCTGGAACACATCCGCTGCGACCACGAGCGGATTGCGCAGCTGCTGTCCAATCTGGTGTCCAACGCGATCAGCCACGGCGATGCGCAAAGCCCGGTCGATGTCGTGGCGCTGGTCGATGGCGGATCGTTTCTGCTCAGCGTAACCAATCAGGGTGCGCCTATTCCCGAGCCGGTTCTGGCTCAGCTGTTTCAGCCTTACTCACGTCCCGTGACGGACGAACCGCAGGCCGGGCTTGGTCTGGGTCTGTATATCGCCAGCCAGATCGCTCTCGCGCATGGCGGCACGCTTGAGGTGTGTTCGACACGCGAGCGCGGCACGACATTCACGTTCAGCATGCCGCTGGTCTCGGCGTCATCGTCGTCCATGGCGAGCGCCCAATAAGCGCCGCCAGGTCATGTGCGGATACGTTTTCGTGCCGCACTGACCATCCTTGTTACAAACTCCTGCGTTGCTTTACTTGCTCATCACCACGGCCGGGCCGAACCTGAAGCCTTGATTGCCATCAAAGGCCTGAGTCTTCACCGTTCTCGACGCAAACCCATAAGAGGTAAGTGATGAACAGTTTCGTGCGCAAACTGATGTGGGGCGCGCTGTGCGTGTTATCCACAGTAGGCGCTGTACAGGCACAGAACCTGCCCAACAGCACGCTGAACAACGGCGCCAGCAGCAATCCTTACAACAGCCCGATCCACCGCGCCAATCCCAACAGCCGCCAGGGCACCGAATCGAGTGTTCCACCTTCACGTGCGCCCAACATCGCGCCGCCGGTGCGCAAGCCCACGCTGGAAAACGGCGGCATCGGCAATGGCTATCCGAACCGTCAGACACCCCAGCGGCCCTCCACGCAGAATCGTGATTCACAGCGTAATCAGTGACGTCATGTCCGTGCCTTGAGGCAGGACATCCAATCAATGCATAAGGAATCGCCCATGTTCAGAAAAACCCTGTTTGCGACACTGTGTGCCACTGCCGTGTTGAGCCTGCCGCTGTCTGCCGGTGCTGCTCCCACCGAGAATTACAAAAGCGACCTCGGCACTGTGACCGTAACGCCTGTCGCCGAGGGCTTGAACTACCCGTGGGCACTGGCGTTTCTGCCGGACAGGAAAGGCATTCTAGTGACCGAACGCTCGGGCAATCTGCGACTGGTTTCTGCGGACGGCAAGCTGTCCGCGCCGATCTCCGGTGTGCCGCAAGTCTGGGCCAGAAAGCAGGGCGGTCTGCTGGACGTGGTGCTTTCGCCTGACTTTGCCAAGGACCGCATGGTCTACCTGACGTACTCCGAAGGCAGCGGCAAGACAGCCGCCGAAGGTGACACCGCAGGCACTGCCGCAGGGCGCGGGCGGTTGTCGGCGGACATGACCAAACTGGAAGATTTTGAAGTGATTTTCCGTCAGGAGCCCAAGCTGTCGGTCGGCAATCACTTTGGTTCGCGAATGGTGTTTGACCGCGACGGTTATCTGTTCATCGCGCTGGGCGAGAATAACGAACGCGCAACCGCGCAGGACCTGGACAAGTTGCAGGGCAAGATCGTGCGTATCTTCCCTGACGGCAATGTGCCCAAAGACAACCCGTTCGTTGGTCAGGAAAACGTGCGTCCGGAAATCTGGTCCTACGGCCATCGCAATCAGCAGGGTGCTGCGCTGAACCCATGGTCTGGCACCTTGTGGACCAACGAACACGGTCCCAAGGGTGGCGACGAAGTGAACATCATCGAGCGTGGCCAGAACTACGGCTGGCCCATCGCGACGCACGGCATCAACTACTCGGGTGAGCCGATTCCGGAAGCCCAGGGCAAGTTTGTCGAAGGTACCAAAGTGCCGTTTCAGGTCTGGGAAGTTTCACCGGGCCTCAGCGGCATGGCTTTTTACGACGATGGTCGCTTCAAGAAGTGGGACCACAACCTGTTCATCGGCGCGCTGGCCACTGAAGAGTTGATTCGCTTGAAGTTTGAAGGCGACAAGATTGTTCAGGAAGAGCGTCTGTTGAAAGACATGAAACAACGCATTCGCGATGTGCGTCAGGGGCCGGATGGCTACTTGTATCTGCTGACGGATGACAGCAAGGGGCAGTTGCTGAAAGTCGGGTTGGCCGAATAAGCCGCCCTTATATAACGCACAAAAAAATTCCCACGCAGGTGGGAATTTTTTTGATCGGTTATCAGGCGCTGAATGGCTCAGCGTCCGACAGCAGTATTAACGATCCTGTTCGTCACGTACAACGGCGCCGGTCTTGGCGTTCACGTCGTAGTTCCATTCAACGCCCTTGGCGTCCTTGAGTTCGATCTGGTAGATGTAGTTGCCGCCAACATCCTTATCGAGTTCGGTGTCGTGAATCTCAAAGCCTGGGTGCTTGGCTTGCGCTTGCTTGTTGAACTGTTCCAGATCACCGATCGCACCGGATTTCTGCAGGCCGGCAATTTGATCAGGACGAACATCAGCGTGGGCGGCACCGGCAGCAACAGTCAGGGCAGCAGCAGCGAAGAGGGCAGAGATAAGTTTCATAAGAGTATTCCTTCTGATTGATCTGTTGTAATGGATTACTGGCTCGCTGAATCGTTCAGCGGCTTTGTTGAATTCAGATTATCCACGCTGACTTAATTCACGCTTAATAAACCGTTGTGTCCGGTTATTTCGAATCAGCGGGGTGAGTAAAGTGTGCTCACTCGATTCGTCTACAGAATGACGTGCACGCAAGGGTTGAAAAAAACCGGCGGTGAACGTAAAAGGTTGCCCCCTGCCGGAAGGTGCTTCGCGTCTGTCCAGGCGCCTGATCTTCTGGAGTCCGACAATGAGTACGCCCCACCGACCTGCCGCGCGCCTTGCGTCTCGCTTGTTGCCTTTGGGCATGGCCGTCGCTTCGCCGGTGCTGGCGGTCGAGCCGGTCAATCTGGAAGCCGTTAATGTCTCGGGCACCCGCGAAGAAAGTGTCGGCGACTATAAAGCGGCGCGGGCCTACATTGCAGGTTACGACCAGGCGACGTTGCTCGACACGCCCGCATCGGTATCGGTATTCACTGCTGCGCTGATCGAGGATCGCCAGGCCAGACTGCTCAGCGAGGTGCTGCGCAACGATGCCTCTGTCGGCGAAAGCTATGCCCCGGTCGGCTACTACGAGAACTTCGTGGTGCGCGGTTTCTCGCTCAACGCTGCCAACAGCTATCGCATCAATGGCCGCAGCATCACCGGCGAGCAGAATGTGGCGCTGGAAAACAAGCAGCAGGTCGAACTGCTCAAGGGCTTGTCCGGCCTGCAGAGTGGCGTGTCGGAGCCGGGTGGTGTGATCAATTACCAGACCAAGCGCGCGGAGGACGTGCGCTCGGTCACGGTGTCCACCAACGAGCATGGCGAGCGCTACATTGCCACTGATGTGGGCGGCTGGTTTGGCAGCGAGCAACAGTTCGGCCTGCGTGCCAATCTGGCGCATGAAGACATTCGCTCCTACGTCGAGCATGCCGATGGCCAGCGGGATTTCGCGTCCCTGGCGTTCGATTGGAACATCAGCGACCGCGCCTTGCTGCAGCTGGACGTCGAGTACCAGACCAAAGAGCAGCGTTCCGTGCCCGGCTATCAACTGCTGGGCGGTACGACCCTGCCGCACGATGCTTCGCCGCGCAAGCTGCTGGGTTATCAGAGCTGGTCCAATCCCGTCGGGATCGACTCCCTGAACATGAACGGCCGCTTCGAGTATCGCTTCAATGACAGTTGGAAGGGCAGCCTCAGCGCCTCCCGCAGTCGTGTGGTGATCGACGACTACAGCGCGTTCGCCTGGGGCTGCTACGGTTCGGCCAGTTGCGCGGCAGAAGCGGTGCCCAATCATTTCAGTGCCGAAGGCGGGTATGACATCTATGACTTCCGCAGTCCTGACGACACGCGGCGCAACGATGAGGTCGAGGCGGCCATGTCCGGCGTTTTCACTACCGGCTCGCTCGGTCATGAGCTGACCTTCGGCACCAGCGCCTACCGTCGTACGGTCGACACGCGAGGCACCTTCAACGAGTTTGTCGGCTCCGGCAACATCAACGAGGCGCCTGAAGCGGTTTCGCCCTCCGACCTGCCATTGCCGCACACCGAGCGTCGTCTCGACAGCCGCCAGTACGGGCTGTTCGTCACCGACCGCATCAGCTTCAACGAGCAGTGGCAGACGGTGCTGGGCGGACGCCAGGTGCGTCTCGACGAGCAGGCATACGCCGAGGACGGCAGCGATGCGCGCCACACCGAGCGCTGGGTGTTTCTGCCCCAGGCCGCGCTGATTTACAAGCCGGTGGACAACCTGTCGCTCTATACCAGCTACAGCAAGGGACTTTCGCTGGGTGGGACGGCGGCCTGGTTCACCACCAACGCCAGCGAAATTCTCGCCCCGACCGTGTCGCGACAACTGGAGGCCGGAATCAAGTACGACTGGCAGCGCATGAGCTTCACGGCCGCGCTGTTCCAGGCACGTCAGGCCTATCAGTATTCAAGGCCCAACGATGACGGCAGCTTTACCTATGTGCAGCAGGGCGAGCAGAAGAACACCGGCCTTGAGCTGGGTGCCAGCGGCTGGGTGACTGAGCGTCTGCAGATTTCCGCCAGCGCCGCAGCGATTCGGGCGCGCGTCGAAGGCAGCGGCACCGAGGCTTACGAAGGTCATCAGGCGCTCAACGTGCCCAAATACCGTGGCAGCCTGCAGGCCGACTACAGCCTGCCGATTCGCGGCCTGGCATTGCTCGGCGGCGTGCAGTACAGCGCCAGTAAAATGGCCGACCGCGAAGGCTCGGTGCAGGTCAATGACTACGCGCTGTTCAACGTCGGCAGTCGCTACAGCACGAAAATCGGCGGATACGACACCGTCCTGCGCCTGACCGTCGACAACCTGTTCGACAAACGCTACTGGCGCGACGCTGGCGAATACCTGGGCGACGACTACCTGTTCATGGGCGCCCCTAGAACCGCCAGACTCTCGGCTTCAGTCAATTTCTGAGTTGACTGCCGAAGCGGACGCAGAGCGTCCTGAGCGGCATTCCCACGCTGGAGCATGGGAACGATCAGTGATCTGAAAAACCTGTGGGAGGCCCCACCACGTCTTCGACGTAGCGCTGTCGCGCAGCAAACCGGTGGGAGCGAACTTGTCCGCGAATGCAGTATTTCAGCCACTGCATATGCGTCGGATGTACCGGCCTTTTCGCGGACAAGTCCGCTCCCACAAAATCGCGTTTCTTCAGTAAGTTACAGGTTGTTTGATAAGAGGCGGCTTGCCGGCGATGGCGTCAGTTCAGTCGCTGATATGTTGCGTTAGGGAATGCATCGCCGGCAAGCCGCCTCCCACAGTACGTGGTCGCAGCAAGACTCGGGTGTAACGCTGAGCACAAGCATGGGCATGATCGGCGTGCTTGAGATCACGCTGATCGTTCCTACGCTCCGCGTGNGCAATCTGTGCTATTTGTGACGCTCTGCGTCACATTCGAAGGGCAGCGCAGCAGGCAGGGACCAGTCTGCCCGCGATAAGTACACCGTCTCCAAACCCCACAGCCTGATCCAAGCTTTGCTATTCTTCGCGCCCAGCGAGCGCGGGACGCGCTTTTCAGCCATGTATCGGGGGCTTCATGACGGCCATCGTTCGACCACCTCAAGCGCCTTTCAGCCGTGGTGACTACAAGACTCTGGGTCTTGCAGCGCTGGGCGGGGCGCTGGAAATCTACGATTTCATCATCTTCGTATTCTTCGCGCTGACCCTCAGCCAACTGTTCTTCCCGCCTGAAATGCCCGAGTGGCTACGTCTGTTGCAGAGCTTCGGCATCTTCGTGACCGGTTATCTGGCGCGTCCGCTGGGCGGGATTCTGATGGCGCATTTTGCCGACCGTCTGGGACGCAAACGCGTGTTCAGCCTCAGCATCCTGATGATGGCCTTGCCGTGTCTGTTGATCGGCATCATGCCCACCTACGCCCAGATCGGTTACTGGGCACCGTTGGTGCTGCTGGCCTTGCGCATTCTTCAGGGGGCAGCGGTCGGCGGCGAAGTGCCGAGCGCCTGGGTATTCGTCGCAGAGCACGCCCCGAATGGCCATCGCGGTTACGCTCTGGGCGTGCTGCAGGCTGGCCTGACCTTCGGTTACCTGCTGGGCGCGCTGACGGCGACTTGGCTGGCTCGTGTCTACAGCCCGGCAGAGATTCTCGACTGGGCCTGGCGCATTCCGTTTCTGCTTGGCGGGGTGTTCGGCGTGGTGGGCGTCTGGCTGCGTCGCTGGCTGAGCGAAACGCCGGTGTTCATGGCCCTGCATGCTCAGCGCGAAGGGCTGCAAGGCCTGCCGCTGAAACAGGTCCTGAAAGATCACCGTGCTTCGCTGCTGCCCGCCGCCTTGCTGACCTTCGTGCTCACCTCGGCTGTGGTCGTATTGGTGGTCATCACACCAACAGTCATGCAGCAACGTTTCGGTATCTCGGCCAGCCAGACGTTTGCCCTGAGCGCCGCCGGTATCGTGTTTTTGAACATCGGCTGCGTGCTGGCCGGCATGCTGGTCGACCGTATCGGCGCCTGGCGCGGCGTCATGCTTTACAGCCTCTTGCTACCGCTGGGCATCGGCGTGCTGTACGCCAGCCTGATCGAACAGTGGCTGCCGCTCAGCGTCGCCTACGCCATCGCGGGTCTGGCCTGCGGAATCGTCGGCGTGGTGCCTTCGGTCATGGTGGGGCTGTTCCCGGCCAACATCCGCGTGTCGGGCATCTCCTTCACGTACAACATCGCCTATGCGTTCTGGGCCAGTACCACGCCGTTGCTGCTGATCGCGCTGATGCCCTGGAACATCTGGGTCTGCGTTCTTTACGCCGTCGTGATGGGCATGACCGGTCTGCTAACGGCCGTGGTGTTTGGCCTGCGCAGGGGCGTGCAGGTCGATGACGTGGTGATGGGCCGGGCCAGTTAGCAGCCCGGCTGGTATCCATCGGTCGGTTCGAGTTCATCGATAACCTGCCTCCCCCCGCTTGAACGGATGAATTCAGGCAATACATGCTTTCAAGAATGTATTGCCTGACGTGGCTGACTCAGTTGTAAGAATTGATCGTAATTATTAATTCGCAAGTTCATCTCGCGCCTGCTTTTAACCTGATATTAGGTTCGTAGGTGCGTGGTCAATAGTGCTTGTAGTATTTATTTTTTTAATTGTTAAAGCGTTTCCGAGTTCTCTGTAGGAGCTTTCCTGTAATTTCCAATATAAAAAATAACGCTAAACAAAACGGCATCAAAGCCGATTTGCTCTTGAGGTCGTGGATGGCAGTTGTAGGAAGCATCTTACACGTTCATCCGTGGGCACAGTGACAACAAGAGGGAATACCATGTGGGCGACTCTTCGAGAACAGGAAGTCCTGGCGCTTTTGCTTCAAGGATGTACCAACAAGGAAATTGCACAGCAGCTCTGCATCAGCGGCTATACCGTGCGTGACCACGTGTCTTCACTGCTTCGAAAGAATCAGGCCAGAACGCGTGCTGAACTCATGGCGCGCTGTATGTCTTTTCTGCTGACTCCCGGCAAACCCCGCAGCCCCCTACATCTGTCGGATTGTTTGTCGAGATGACTTCGCCAGAATAGGCGTTATCGAGATAAGTGTTTTAACGCGTGTCTGTTCTTGCGGGGCGGCAGGAGCAGGCTTGTGTTCTTACTGCTGGCACTGTGGTCTTGGCTGCCGCGTCAGAGAATACGCCGGGGTCGAGTTTTAGCAAGGGCCGATCAATACGCTGAACATCACTGTTTGGCGCCACTGCACAATAAACAACAAAAGGAGCAACACGTGACTGTTTGTCTTGTTCATCAGGATTCCCTTTCCGATCAGTCATTGCGGCCGGATACGCACCGTACTTATATCAACCCGATGACGGACTTCCAGCAACTGGCCGCGCGCCAGTCGCTCCTTTCACGAGCCGCCCTTGCCCAACAACAGGCCGCGCTGCTCGGGCCTGCGGGCCAGTTTGCCGGACTTTCCCGGCAGGTTCGGGAGCAGGCACGGCAAGCTCCGGTGTTCCAGGACCTGAGGCGCCTGCATGACAGAAAGCGCAAGTCGCTTGCCGAGCAGGCAGTGATGTTCGCGCTTGGCGAGTTCTGCCGTCGTCCACCGTCCGATAACCCGTTCTACCGCAAGCCTCGGGAATATCTGTGTTGTGTCGTGTTCGACGACACCGGGCTTTACACGCTGGTTGAACGCTACGCCGCAGCCGAAGCACTCAAGCAGGGTGACAGCGAGTACTTCGCCAAACTCATCGCCACCACGCGAAACACGGTCGAGCGACGCATTGTCTTTCACGGGCTGCTGGAACATTTCGACCGCCTGCTGCCTATCGAGAAAAGCATTTACCCGCTGGACTACCGCAGTGCTCAACAAGCGCATCTGGATCATGAGGAGTCGCTCTACGGCAAACTGGAACTGGAACAACCGATTAGCGTGATTTTAGAAACCCGTGAACCGCAGTGGCTGCTGGATCATTTGCCTGAACTTCAGCGCGCTGTCAGCTGATGTCGGTTTAACGCGTTGTGTTTTTTATTCGCCCCGCAAGTACCAAGGCGTGAGCAAGGGAGCCATTAATGAGAGTTGTCAGTCAGGATATCGAATCACGAATCGCCATCATGAAACTTGATAAAAGGAACGCTCAAAACAGCCAGTCGGCAGGCGCAGTCATTTCAGCAGGCACTCACGAAAAACCGCCCGTCCAACGTCCAACCGTTTCTATCAGCGGCGAAGCGCTTTTACGGCAAAGATTATTTCATATAACCGACCCGAATCGTGCTTTGCCTGTATTTGTAAAGATGGAACGTGGGGCATTGGGTTGTAGAGTCGATTTCCTAACGGATAACGACAGGCAATTGCTGGGGGACGTGTACGAGTGGGCGCAGGAACAGGGTGCTGATCTGAAGTACGTTGATGACTTGGGGTTTAGACTCGCGTCCTACCGCGAATTAGATGATGGCAGAATAATGGTGCGCGAAAATACGGGGCGCAGCTATGACGGAGAAGGGCATAAGTTTTATCTCAGCTTTACTGATAAGGATGCGGCCTCCGCTAAACGGATCCTTGAAAGTGATGCATTGAAAACGACGCGCCTGGATCACGGCTTCGTTCGCTTTATCACCGACAAGGATTACGGCGCTATGTCCCACAACGATTTTGATTTCATGGAACAGGTCATCAGTCGATTTTCCAATGGAAAAGATGAGCCGCAGCCCTTGACGCCCAGGTTTGCCAAGTACGAGCGCCTTAAAGACAACTATGTAAAAACGCTTTCCAAAGAAAAATACGGCGATGATAAAGAGAACGTCCAAAATGATCAGGGCACTCAGTCGGCCGCGAAGAAAACCACCAAGCCCAAGCCTGTCACCGTCGAATCCCTGCGTGACGACATGCGGGCGGCATTGTTCAAAGCGATGAACGTCACAAGCTTCAANTGCGCTTTTGTTTGGGGGCAAGCGCTGACCCGCTAGGGTTGACGTAGCAGGAGAAGAATCTCGTTTCGGACACCGTTAACTGGATGATTTCCAGTTTGTATACGAAGTGTTTGCTTTTGGTGTGCTGATCGCTTTGCGGTAAATATGTATGGATTTTAATCGCAATGTTTAAGTTAGATTTAGCTGAAGATCTACGGAGGAGGATGCTATCGGTCTTCAGTGATTGATTTTGATTTTTCAGATTGTTGTATTTCTGGTTTTAAAAAAAGCATGCGCGCATGCGTGTGCACTATAAAAAGGAATTTATATGATAAAGGTTTTAAGCTTCGTACTGATTTTCGCTCCGGCGATTGGTATGGCGAAAGATTTTGATGTGACTAAGGTTAGCGCCCCTAGACTAATGCTGAGTCCAAACTATGTGTCTATTAGCATGCACAGTCTGAGATTCTCAGACTATCCGTTCATGGCCGCAACAAGATCTAAGTTGCAAAAGGTGTCTTGGGATTTGACCTCGTTTCCGGCAGCCTTGAACGAGGATGTGCATCTTTGCTATTTATTGGAGGGAAACCTGAAAACCGCGTGTAGAAAGGTTGCTCCTGGTGGGAAGGGCAGCACCGAGGAATTTAACATGCACGGCTTCAACTACTCCACAAGTGTAATGGTTCTGCATCAGGCGGAGGGCGGCGCTTCGGTAATAAGACCGTTGGGCGCTGATAAGGTGACCTTTCATTTGAGCTATTGAAGACAAGCCCCTGATAAATGGTTGTCAGGGGCTTAATTTTTTGGAGCTTTAGATGCAAATATCACGTGACGCCGGTTTCACTGCTGTTGATCGGGCTGATAAATTTACCGCTCGTTCGGGTGAAAAAGCTTTCAGTATGCCAACCAATGAAAAGCCGACACCACCAATGCCAACGGTGTCCATCAGTGGAGAAGCACTTCTGCGGCAACGTCTGTTTCATATAACCGACCCAAATCGTGCTGTCCCTGTACTCGGGAAAGCGGAGTGTGGAACATCGCGGTCAAGAGTCGAGTTCTTAACGCGTGA
The DNA here is from genome assembly GCF_001642795.1 of Pseudomonas viridiflava. Classification (GTDB taxonomy): domain Bacteria; phylum Pseudomonadota; class Gammaproteobacteria; order Pseudomonadales; family Pseudomonadaceae; genus Aquipseudomonas; species Aquipseudomonas viridiflava. Next base: position 52,020 of record NZ_LKEH01000018.1, read on the forward strand.
TGACAGACAGTTGTTGGGCGAAGTGTATGAGTGGGCGCGGGAACAGGGTGCCGATTTGGCGTACGTTGATGAGTTAGGGTCCAGACTCGCGTTTTATCGTGAAAAAGACGATGGCAGAATAAGCGCACGTGGCAATACGGGGCTAGATTATAATCGCGAAGGACACAAGGTCTATCACAGCTTTACCGATAAAGATGCTGCCTCTGCCCAACGAATACTGGAAAGTGGTGCGCTGAAAACGACGCGTCTGGACCACGGTTTCATTCGCTTTATAACCGACAAGGATTACGGCGCTATTTACCACAACGATTTTGATTTCATGGAACAGGTCATCAATCGATTTTCCAATGGGAAAGATGAGTCGCAGCCCTTGATGCCCAGGTTTGCCAAGCGCGAGTACCTTAAAAACAACTATGTCAGAACGCTCTCCAAAGAAAAATATGGCGATGATAAAGACAACGTCCAAAATGATCAGGGCACTCAGTCGGCCGCGAAGAAAACCACCAAGCCCAAGCCAGTCACCGTCGAATCCCTGCGTGACGACATGCGGGCGGCATTGTTCAAAGCGATGAACGTCACAAGCTTCAANCGCGCTTTTGTTTGGAGGCAAGCGCTGACTCGTTACGTCTGAACGCTCATGTCCTGACAGTCGGCGCGAATGTCATCCGCAATGACCACACGATTGCGGCCGGTGCTTTTGGCGAGGTAGAGCGCTTTGTCGGCTTCGTGAAGCCAGGCCGATGTGTCATTAAGGCCGTGGTTATAAGCCGCAACGCCGATGCTGAGGCTGACCTTCAAGTCTTCGTGCAGGGAGTAGGTGAGTTCATCGATGGCCAGCCGCAGCTTTTCAAGGACTTTGCGGGCTTGCGCCGTGTTGGCACCCGGCAGGATTACGCAGAACTCATCGCCGCCGCAGCGTCCCGTGACGTCGTTCTTGCGCAGGTTGTCCACCATCGCCTGGCTGATGCTCTGCAGCACCGTGTCGCCTACCAGATGGCCGTAGGTGTCGTTGATCGTCTTGAAGAAATCGATATCGAACAGCGCGACCACGCAGTCCTGATTCAGGCTTCGGCTTTTTGCGAACTCGATATCAAGCAGTTCCTTCCAGGCGCCATGGTTGAGCAGGCCGGTCAGGCTGTCGGTGCGGCTGAGCCTGTGCAGTATGTTCCTGTGTTCACGCAGCTTGAGCGTGACCTGATGGCTCATCCAGCCGATGAAGATCGGGTAGATCACCAGCACCGGAAGGCAGGCGTACATCTGCATCGGGGTGCTTTCGAGATTGATCACCGGATCCAGCACCAGCAGTGAAACCATGATGCCTGCCGCTTGGGCGACGAAGCCCCTGAACATGAGGCGTGGGCCGGCCGCTGCGATGTTGTGCATGGCCATCATCGCGACCACAGTGATCGCGGGCAGCACACTGAACCCCATTGCACCGATCCAGAAGCCGCCGCAGAACGAGTCGGTCAGCAGGTTGCGCCATTCCGCCTGGTAGGGCTGCCTGGATGTTCTGGCCAGGTAGTAGGCAACGTGGGGCCATATCAGCGCATTGAAAAATGCCAATGCCCAAAGCCATGGCGCGGCATTCAGGTGAAACAGGGAGGCTGCGACGGTGAGAAAGCCCACGCTGACGCCGACCGTTCGTGGCGCATAGATTCGCTTGGCGAATGCCAGTCCTTTGCCTTGAAATCGGTTCATAACGCTTACCGGAATCTGATTGAACCGGTCAGAAACCTTCATCCTTGACCGAAAGGGTAGAGTTTGGCGTGTCACAAATGCCATGGGAAGAGCATTTTGCCATTATTCATGGAGAACAACTCGTTACGCTGTCATGAACGGTCGCATCGAAGACGATTTGGATGAAGAGGTGCAGCGAAGGGCTTCAAAAGAATGGCCAGGCCATTGGAGCCGCTTGCCGTCGTGCTCGGCAAGCGGTCCCTTGACGTGTGGGTTATGCAGGAACGGCTGACCCTGAGGTTCGGGCTTTGCGTGCCATCGTCAGCCAGGCAAGCGCGATGGCCAGCATCGCAACAACGGCGGCGACATAGCCGACGGCTTCAAGGCCCAGGTATTCGATGGTGACGCCACCGATGATCGACCCCAGCCCGATGCCCGCATTGGCGGCCGACACGTTCAACGTGCCAGCAAGCGCCTGAGCCTGCGGTGCGGCTTTCATGACCCGGATCTGACAGATGGGGAACAGCGCGGTGTGCGCAATGCCCCATACCGCCAACACCACAGCCAGCAATGGCAGTGATCCTGCGGCCGGCACACTTGCCGTCATGCCCAGCGCCAGTAACAGCGCAAAAGCGATGGTCGCACCCAGCGGGCTGCGATCCACAAAGCGGCCGCCCAGTGCGTTGCCGATCAGGCCGACTGCACCAAAGCCCATCAGCCACCAGCCCACCTGCGCCGACTCGATACCGGCGATCCGCTCCAGCGTGTCAGCCAGGTAGGTGTAAGCGCCGAACATCGCGGTGAACAACAGAATCGACAGCAGCAGGTTGGCAATGAAATGCGGGTCACGCAGGATTCTGGCCTGTTGAGCCAGCCCGACTTTCTCGGTGGGTGCCATTTTTGGCATTGAGAAGGCGAGCAACACGGCCATCAAGACAGACAGTGCCGTCAGTGCCCAGAACGCGCCGCGCCAGCCCACTGCGTCGGCAAACACCGTGCCCAGCGGAATGCCGAACAGCATGGCCGCCGAGATGCCCAGATACACCTGAGCAACGGCCTTGCCTGCCTGTTTGGGGCCTGCCATCAGCCCTGCGGTCTCACTGGCCGTACCCCAGAAAACCGGTAACGCCAACGCCGGAATGAAGCGCGCCAGCGCCAGCACCCAGATGTTGCTCGACACTGCCGCCAGTGCATTGGAGGCGGCGAAGATCAGCAGGATCACGATAAACGTTCGCTTGCGATCCAGGTGCGAGAGCATCGCCGTCAGCGGTGGGCCGAACAGCATGACCGTGAAGGCGAACAGGGTGACCAGCAGCCCGGCGTTGGAGATCGAAATGCCCAGATCCCTGGCCAGTGCGGGCAGCAGACCGATGATGAGAAATTCAGTGGTGACGATCACAAATCCGGCCAAGGCCAGAATGGCGATGGACAGACCGGCCCCGGTCGAGCGTTCGCTCGCGGCGGCGGATGTTGTTTCTTGAGACGACATGACACAAACCCGATAGAAATTAGCGTGCCAGCATATTTCAGAAACCATTTCCTATCTGTGGCGAATTTTCCGTACATTAAGGAATTAAATTCACCAATGGTCTGCATCCATGCTTTCTACGGATCGTCTCAAAGGCATTGAAACGTTTGTAGCGGTTGCCAACGCAGGCAGCTTCACGGCCGCCGCCGAGCGTCTGAGCCTGACCAATTCGGCGGTCAGTAAAAGTGTGGCCCGCCTGGAAAGCCGCTTGGGCATGCGGCTGTTCGAGCGCACCACGCGAAGTCTGGCGCTGACCGAGGAGGGCGCGACCTACCATGCTGTCTGCACGCGCATGCTGGCCGAACTGGAAGAAGCGGAAACCGCACTGGCGGCGCAGTGCTCCGAGCCGGCCGGTCAGTTGCGTATCGACCTGCCCGCCACCTTTGGCCGACTGCACGTACTGCCGCAGATTCTGGCGTTTGCCGAAAGTCATCCCAAACTGCGCCCGCATGTCACTTTCACCGACCGCTTCGTCGACATTCTGGAGGAGGGCATCGACCTTGCGGTGCGCATCGGTGGTCCGTCGATCTGGCCTGCAGGGCTCGCGCATCGCTGCCTGGGGACCGAACGGGTGATTTTCTGCGCCGCGCCTGCTTATCTGCAACGCCACGGCATGCCGCGTACTTTCGAGGATCTGGTCGACCATGCGTGCATCCTGTTTGGTCGGGGCGATGGCTCTGTCAGTCCGTGGCTGTTCGTTGACGCGCAGGGGCAGCCTGAAACACGGGCGGTGGAAGCCCGTATTGTGGTGGGCAACGGGGAAGCTCAGGTCGCTGCCGTGACGTCGGCCTGCGGCATCGCGCAACTGGCGACCTGGCTGATCAAGGACCAGTTGCAGCGTGGCGAACTGGTGGAAATCCTCCCGCATCTGGCCACTGACGGCCTGGCCCTGCACCTGGCCTGGCCGCGCAGCCGTGAATCGCTGCCCAAGGTGCAGGGGCTGGTGGCGTTGCTTTCAGGCGCCTTGCGGGTGGAGTGATGGGGCTGCGGGTTATTGGCCGATGACGGCGTTCACCAGTGCGGCGTGCTGCTTGGGGTCTTTGGCGTTGGAGACCACATTCAGAACCGCCGCACGTTTGCCCGAGGCCGCCATAATCGTTGTGCTCAACACCTTGGTGTCGCTCATGGTCGCCGAGGTGTCCACCTGACGGATGCCGAGACCGTTTTTCTTGACGATCTTTTTCTCGCCCAGTTTTTTGAAGTCCTTATAGCCCGCGCCCTGCTGGGCCATGGTGCCTGCGACCAGACCGTCCAGCACCACGCTGTCGTTGTCACCGACCTCAACGCCCGACGGCAGCGGTGTCTCTGTCGCGATGACCACACGCTTCTCAGCTGCGTTGGTGTACAGCGAGCCTGTCACGCCCTGAGCCTTGGCTTTCTCGTCGATCTCGGGCATGTCGCCCTGCACGAAACCCGCAGGCAGCGTGAACGCCAGTTTGCCGCCGAGCAGCGAAGCCTTCTGAGTTGTCGCCGCTGCTGGCGCAGCAGCCTGAGTCTTGGACGCCGCCTGAGCGTTAACCATCCCCAGCGTGCCGACCAACGCCATGCACACCACAATTGCCTTGAAACTGAACGACGGCATAGGAACTCCCTGATTGCCTGATTTTGGATGGACAGCATTGTGCCTGAGGGATACGAGCAGGCAGACAGGAAAAAGTGCCCTGAGGTGGGAATGGCTGTTGCTGAAACTGGGAGGGCCCAAGTGAGTTCAAGACCGGACGCGGAGCACGCACAGCGTGGGAACGAGCGGTACAAAAGTCGCGATGAGTATCTGGGGCGAGCACTATTTCGGCCGTGGGAGCGGACTCGTCCGCGAAAGCTGGTACATCCGATGAAGATGTAGTGTCTGAAACGCAGTATTCGCGGACAAGTCCGCTCCCACTTTCAGATACCGCATTCCTTCAGGTCGATTTGTGCATAACGATAAGTGTTCTGCGTAGGCATGCAGCTCCGTGAAGCTCTGCGTCATATCGAGATCGCGATGCGGATCCAGGATCGTAGGCGCGCGAATCCTCATTCCTTCCTAAAAATCGGCCGAATCCCGCGGCATTTCGGGTACGCCACACATCCCCAGAAGTCACCGGCGTTCTTTCCGGTGCGCGCCACTTTGATGACCATGGGCTTTTTGCAGTGTGGGCAGTTGGGCGTGGCGGGTCTTGTTTCGGGTTTTGGCGTTGTCGGTTTGGACTTTCGCTTGCGAGGCTTTGCTCTGGTGTTAGAAGGCTGTTCGCTGACGCCGAGTGGCGCAGCCTCCACAACAGACACGTCCCGTTTTTCATTGTCAGCGTCCGGCTTACGGCGACTGATTGTCGCCGCCGCGGCCTTGACCAGCCTGCGTATCGCGCCGATGAAAGCCTGCAGAGGAGGTTGAGTCTTGCGCGCCATGAGGGCCTTCAGTACACGAGTGTCGGTTCAAAGGCGGCATGGTGCAGAGATCGGCACCGCCAAGTAAAGCGTCCCGTCCATTCAAGACCTTGCCCTCCCGGACGATAAAAGGAATCTGGACCATTGGTTGTGCCTTGGCGGGTGTGTGCTACACCTTCAAGGCGTGCCCCAGGATATTTCGCATTTACCAGGGAGTGGATGTTCAATGCGTGTCAACTTGCCCGTTACCCAGACAGAACGGACCTTTCCAGCGTCTGAGCGTCTCATTTCCACGACAGACCTCAACAGCCACATCACCTACTGCAACGATGCGTTTGTGTCGCTCAGCGGTTTCACGCGTGAAGAACTGATCGGGCAGCCGCACAACCTTGTGCGCCACCCCGACATGCCTGCGTCGGTATTTGCCCACATGTGGGAAACCATCAAACAGGGCAAACCCTGGATGGGCGTGGTCAAGAACCGCTCCAAGCAGGGCGACTATTACTGGGTCAGCGCCTACGTCACTGCGGTGTACGAAAACGGCCGCATCGTGGGTTACGAATCTGTCCGCTCCCTGCCGACCCGCGACCAGGTGCGCCGCGCCGAAGCGCTCTATGCGCGCCTGCGGGCTGGCAAGTCGGCAGTCTCCAAAGCCAGCGCTGCGGCTTATCACCTCGTACGCCAATTGCCGATGATTCTCTGCACGCTGGCGTTGATTGCCGGTGTGTACCTGCTAGACGATCAAGCCTCGTTCGTCATGATTCTCGTCGTGCTGCTCGCGTTAGGCAGCTTTCTCGAAATCCGTCACCGCAACAGCTTGCGCAAAACGCTGGAAGAGCACCCCAAGGCGTTCACCAGTGCGCTGGTTGCGCTGACCTACAGCGACAACCGAGGCCCGCAAGGCCAGCTCGATCTGGCAATGCTCAGCGAGGAAGCCCGACTGCAGGCCGCCTTGACTCGCCTTGTCGACACAGGCGAGAGCGTCAGGCAGCACGCCGGGCAATCGGCGCAGTTGTCGGCTCGGCAGGCTGAATCGCTCGACCAGCAACGCAGCGAAGCAGACCAGTCCGCCACCGCGATCAACCAGATGGCAGCGACCATTCAGGAAGTCACCCACAACGTACAGAACACCGCCCACGCCGCCGAAGAAGCCGACAAACTTGCCCAGCACGGGCGTGGACTGGCGGACGAAAGCCTGCTGGCGATCCGTCACATGGCCAACTCTGTAACCGAGATCGGTCAGGCCGTCGGTGACCTTGCCGATGCGACACAGTCCATCGGCAGTGTGGTGGACGTCATCACTTCCATCGCCCAGCAGACCAACCTGCTGGCGCTCAACGCCGCCATCGAGGCAGCACGTGCGGGCGAGCAGGGCCGTGGCTTTGCCGTGGTCGCCGACGAAGTCCGTTCGCTGGCCTCACGCACCCAGTCCTCGACCGAACAGATCCAGCAGATCATCACCACCCTGCGCGACGGCGCCTCCCGCGCCGTGCAGACCGCCAGCAAGGGCGAGCAGATCTCACAGGAAAGCGTCGCCAGCGTCGAAGCCGTGCAAAAAGCGCTCGACGGCATCAGCCAGTCCGTCACCCGCATCACCGGCATGAGCCAGCAAATGGCATCCGCCTCCGAAGAACAAAGCCACGTGGCAGAAAATATCAGCCAGCAAATCACCCGCATCGCTCAACTCTGCGATCAGAGCGCAGGCCAGGCTCAACAAGGTTCGCAGATCAGTAGCGAGCTTGAAGGCATGGCGGAGTACCTGCACAGTCTGGCGGAGCGGTTTAGTCGGTAGCTTGATGGCAAGGACGTGTCTCACCACCTTTCAGGTGGTGACCGCTATTTGTAAACGCGAATTCGGGGGTCGACTTTTCGTTTCAGGAACCACCGGAAGGGTACGTGGGGTACCGGTATACAGAACAGGTGAGCATTGATAATGACTACCGTCAGCCAGCCGGGAACGTAAATTTCCAGCTGACCGTAAAAATATACTGATTGCGTTGCCTGAATATAGGTGTGTATGAAGATAGGTATGATCTTGTAGTAAATAGACAGGGCGAACTTTAAGTCGGAATAGTTAGTGTCCGAAAAAGCACGCTGTATCCAGAGCGTGATCATGAAAAGCGTTGTTGAAAATATGATGAAGGCCGTATACTCGATGAGTTGCGTCATTCAGGAAACTCCGGTGTGGGCGATTTCATTTTGAAAGTCTAATTGTTTAGATTTTTTCTTGAGTACCAAGGTTTGATATCCCGCGTGACAGTGTGGGCGCAGGCATGAGCCAAAACCATTACTAGTGAAAACCATTCCAGAATTGAGCTGTCTTGATATCCGTAAAAAATGATGTCGTCTTTTTCTATGAAGCGCATGTGTACGTAGCCAAAAAATATGTTGTATGTCGTGTTGATCCAATGTTTGACAGGCGTGAAGTTTGGCCCTGACCATGAGTAACGCGTCCATAGTGCAGGTAGGTAAAATGCTATCCCGCACGCCGGGAATATAAGGCATATGGCTGTATCTTCCATTGATGGATATCCGGTGAAAGAGGAGTTTTCTATAAGTTTCGTTGATTTTACGTGTCTGTCTTGATTCGTGGTGTCGGCAACAGCAGAGCGAATGCCAGCGGAATGAACAGCGCCAGCCATCTCAGCACTATACTTTTCAGGGGTATATCAAATGGCAGTGTCCCATAAGTCGCATATTTCAAATACAGATGGCCGCAGAATACGTTGTAGGCCAATGTAAGCAACAATTTAGGTGTCGAGAAGTTTTTAGCTGAGAAAGCACATGTTGCCCACACTGAGGGGGCGAGCAGCAATAGTGTTACGGCGATGAACGCACTTTGGCTCAATAAATCATTTAAGCGCACATTCCACCTGACTTAGAACTGCTCCAAATGTGATCCAGTCGCTCATCCCCTCCAAAGCTAAAACTTTAGCTGGCGTGGTTTTATAGGCCATGACACGGTCCGTTCTCATGTAGTGGAAAAGTTTCCAGGCGTCAGGCTTTACAACAAGTCTGGTCGCGCCATACAAAGACAACCCGAGATCAGCTGTGCCGTAAGCGATATTTCCCGCGCAGGAGTTGAGCCCGCTGGCCTTGGCAATTTCCTGGTAAGCCTTTCTTACCGGCCCTTCGACATCTGAACGTTCCTCAAACAGACCTCTACCATTTTCATAAAGGTTGTTGCCTCCATGAAGCATCAGTGGCGCTCCGAAAACTACGCAAAGTGTCCCAAATGACGCATAACAGATGCCTGCGCCACCCACCAGCTGTAACGCCCCGGCGATGGCACCAACGCTTTTTTGTGATATTTCGGATGACTGCCTTGTGAGCCGATCGTGCGCCGCCTCAATCGCCTCCAGCCCCTCATCAACACTCTTCCTGCCGGCCTCCACATCCCGAACGATCCCTTGCGCGTAATAGGCCACGTCCCGATTGAACTGCAGCCTGAGCGTCCCGTCACGAATGTGTCGGGCAGACACCGTACAAGCCTGTCCGGCGAGATGGCCTGCCGCCTCGCTGACCCGCCACAGGTCGTGGCGTCCGGACGACCGTTTTCTCTCCGGCAGGCTCATTCCTCTGCGATCCACGAGGCGTAGCCGCTGGTGTTTCCCTGGTGATGGGTCCAGATGATGTCCCTGTAGCGGATGGCGACGTGCTCCTGGGGTTCTGCGTCGTTCTGCAGAATGGCGTGGGGCATGTCGAGTGTCAGGTCGGCGATGATGCCTTCCCGGATTTCAACGGTGTAGAACTTCTCCTGAACGCCTGTGGACGAGGTGCGATAGAAGTCGATTGTGCAATCAACCGGCTCCCGATTGGCGAGCGCCTGACCGAGCATTGGGGAGGATTTATCGACGTGTTTGGTGATGACGACCGGTCGGTGAGTGGCGTGCTTGATGTTGTCGATGTTGCTCATGTTATGGGTCAGCGACAGCACCATGATCTCGTCCAGGTGACCCGCCTGACATTTCGCACCCATCGACTCGGGGCTAGAGCATCCTGCAGAAATGAGGCCTTGATCCTTGCCTTTGATGGTCATGTAACCGTGGTTAGCCATTCTGCGATCGTCCTGAAAAAGAGAACGGGCAGTGTATTTTCGGGATCCCGGAACGAATGTAGGACGCGTCTGAAAATGCCTTTGGCGAACAATGCCGACGTCGTGATCCGATCAGACCCAGGAAGCCTTGATTGGCGCTAGTCTTCAACGTCGTAAGAAGCACCCCATAACTTAATCAGATTTGCCTGACATCATCATAAGGCTCCAGTCATTAACGCCCGGATTGCTTTGCGCTCTGATGAACGCCCGAACGCCAGCACACTGCGTTCACAGTCGTTCAAGGAAAGCCATGAGCAACGAAATCGAAAGGTACCTGCACATCAAAGCCCAGATCGAACAAGCCGACAGGCATGTCGTCAATACGCTTCGACAGGAACACAGCACCAGCAGGCGACTGCAGATGAGCACCAAACGCTTCTGGCTCTGCGTGACCGCACCCCTGTTCCTCGCCGTACTGGTTGCACTCGCAGGCCTGATCGAACCCATGCGCTGGATCTACTACACCAGCTGGGGACTGATCGCGGTTTCGTATGGGGCGCTCTTTGCCTACCCGGTTCTGTGCATCGGGCGTTACCGAGACTCGGTGAGAAATGTGCTGGCTGCACCCTTCGCGGGTCTGGCGGGCATCAACATCAGAACCCGCCTGCTTATCGACGAACAATTCCTGCCGCTCCTGACATCGCTTTCCAGTCACACACTGGCACTCGGCGCGCTTGAACTGAAAAACGAGCGCAGCGGCTTTGAAAGGCGCTTGCGTCTGGTCACCGGGGTACTGCAGAGCATCGGCATAGCCCCGGGCTTGCTTGCCCTGTCGGCCGGGCTCGTCAGTCTGTACAAAACCCTGTTCGGCATGGGCTCGTTCGCACTCTACCTGGACTGGGTGTTCACCCTGGCGGCAGTCAATCTCTTCCTGTACCTGCTGTGTGGCTACGCCCAGAACGTACTGACCCGCGACGACCGCATGATCGCCCTGACGGAACTGGCGATGGAGCGCAAGAAGGGTTAGCTCGACGCGGGCTGCAAACGCGCAACATCGACTTCCCCACAGCGCGGCTCAGCGCAACGGCTGAACATCCAAACCAGTGGCCGCCAATCTGGACGGCCACCTCATCACACTCACCCCAGCCGAAACACCGGCAATGCCGAACGCCACCACCGCTTGCTCACCTGTCGCGGCGTCGGCTCCATCTGCATCTGCGGATGAGCCAGCATCAACGGCATGTCCCGCAGCCTGATCCACGGCTCGCTCTGCCAGTGCAACACGCTCACCGACAACCCCGGCCATTGCAGCATGCTCAGGTGCGGCGCGTGATCATAAGACGGCACTTCGGCGTCCCGCAGCATCGGCACCACCTCGTGGGTCAACCACTGTCGCAATCCGCGATTCTCCGCGTGATAGTGATGCACCAACATCGCGTAAGCCCCCGACTCACTCACCATCAACTCCGGCTCAGGGCCGCTGTGCTGCTCAAGCGTCATCATCCGATACTGGTCCGCATCGAGCTTGCGCATCGTGCGCTCGTTCAAAGGCCAGCCTATGAGGCGACCGAGATTGCGGGCACTGAACCAGGGTTGGTGTTCGAAGAGGACGGCTTGGAGAGGGCGGTTGTGGCGGTGGAAGAGGGTGGGTACGTAGGCGGATGTTTCCGCTTGAAGTTGATGAGCCTGTGCTTTGAATCTGTCGTTGAACATGCTGAACCTCTACAAAGGACTTGGAATGGCGCTAAGACCAACGTAGAGCGGGCTTAAGAAATCCCAACGGAGCGGCTCGGCATTTCTGAGTTCACGTTCGAATAGAACGAAAAATTCAGAGCTAATGCTGAAGTCACTGTGTCTACGTTGGGTGTTTCTTAGGCACCGGCGATTAAGATAAACGCGTACGTAACGCTCTGCTATCGGATAGGGGGCGGCACTAATGTCAGATTTTTCCGTTCGTTTGAGTGGCGTTCAGACGACTCAATCTGATCGTTCCAACGCTCCAGCGTGGGAATGCAGCTCGTGACGCTCCGCGTCACATTCTCGCGCCCTCGCACAATCTCCAGAACGATCAACCCTTTGCTTTACCCATGCTGGCAATCTAGATACTGTTGACGGAATTTTCCTACAAGGACGTTCCGCAATGCCCTCGCTTAATCAGATTTTCTTCGGTCCGCCCGGTACGGGGAAAACCTACGCCACAGTCGAAGCGACGTTGCAGATCCTTGATCAACCTTTTCTCGCCAGTAATCCGGATGATCGAACGGCTTGGAAAAAACGGTTTGTATCTGCGTTCAAAGCAGAACGTTTTACGGCTTGGCAGTTTTCTAGCTCGTCGACTCCAATAACGGGGCCTGAAGGTCCATCCCTCGTTTGGGATATCCGATAATGTCTAGAATCTTTCGCCTGCAGAGTCCTGAAGCTGTCCAGGTTGCGATGGATGAGTTCACTGAGATGGGACGTGAGGGATTCCTAAAGCGTTACGGATACGGTCAATCGCGTGATTTCCTTGTTCGCAATCCTAAAAACGGCGACCTATGCGATTCCAAAGCTATCGCTGGCGTTGCCTACGGCAAGCAGTATCTGAATGAGGGAGCGTTAGCTGCTAAAGCTTTTTCGGGCGGAGAGAAAACAGTGGTTCCTACGCTTGAAGCGCTGGGCTATGAAATTGTTCGGATTGGGGCTGATTGGTCTGAGGAAGAGGTAGATGCTGCTGTAGCTGAGTACTTTAGAATGCTGCAGCTGGAAGCAGAGGACGCGCGCTACAATAAAACCGAGCATAATAGCGCCTTAAGAAAGAAGCTTACTAATCGTACTAAAGGCTCGGTAGAGATGAAGCACTCAAATATCAGTGCTGTTTTATCTGATCTCGGCCTTCCGTTTATCAATGGCTACAAGCCTAGAGGGAATACGCAGCTGTTATTGCGTAAAGCGGTCCAGGCATTTTTGAATGGACACGTCTCCACGGTTTCAAAAATTGTCGATGCGCTTGAGGAAGTAAAGTCTCCTGGCGAAAAAAACTACAAAGCAGTGTTGGTTGAACCGCCAAGCTTTCGTCCGTCGTTAAACATGTCTAAGACTGAACGACGAGAAAGGGTTCCTCGGCGCTTCGACTATGCAGCGCGTGATGAAGCTAATCGCTCGTTGGGGCGCGCAGGTGAAGAATGGGTTATGGGGTTTGAAAAGCATCGGTTGACTGAACTTGGTGTTCCCGAGCTTTTTGATCAAGTGGATTGGGTTTCCGATCGGTTGGGGGACGGGGCAGGCTACGACATTCTTTCTTTGGATAAAGATGGTTTGTATCGTTATATTGAGGTGAAAACGACGAACGGAAGTTTTGAAACATCGTTTGTTATCAGCCATAACGAGCTTGAGTTTTCACAAGAGGTGGCTGAGCGTTTTTATTTGTATCGATTGTTCCAGTTTCGGCGTGACCCAAAGCTTTTTATTTTGAATGGCGATATTTCCAAACAGCTTTCTCTTAAGGCGCTAGATTTTAGGGCTAGTTTTCGTGAGCAGTTTTAATCTTAAACGAGAGTGTCACAGGGTTCAGAAGCTGTCCTCGCAATGTCTCCAAGCTTAGGATTTTTCTAAGAGGTTGCGGGTTAAGTAGCTTTTTTTGGTGGTTGCCTTTCTGCAAGCGATGACAGATAACGGAGGCTTTTCATGGCGTTTCTGATCACTCACTAGGGGAGATAAAATAGAGCGAAGTGACCGCGCTGTAGCAAGTGTGAAAAAGATCAATGCATGCATTGCGCTCATCAAGAACGGCAAGATCGACAACGAGACTTAGGAAGCTTGAGTAAATCGTTCATCATTCTTATTCAGGGAAATATGAATTGCCGGAGGCGGGAGATGTGTTTGTTAACGGTGACCGCTCTATGAATCCTACATTCAAAACACTAAGCTAATGCCGAATGCTAGTCTCCCGATTCTTTCAGGAGACCATCAACCATGATGCGACCCGTCATTGAAGCTTCTCAAGGGACTCTAAGCCATTATGAGTAACACAAAAAGCCCAACCCCAGCGGCGCAGCCACATGACAAAAATGCTCACAGCGATAAGGGTTTCAACACGAAACGCTTGGCTGCTAAATGCATACTACTTTCGGTAGCGCTTGGCGGGCTGTCGACAATAAGTTTGGCCGCGTCTCAACCCCTGCCGTGTGAAACACCACCGGGTGGGATAATGTTCGTCACTCAAGACTGCATCGACCCTGAATTTGCTAACCCCGTAATAGATAGCCGGGAAGATTTGAAAAGCCCTGTTCCAACGCACCGCGTTTCCGGGCACTTCGAAGGCACCGATGTTAAATTCAGCTTTTTTTTCCCGCCGAAAGCCCAATGGAAGGGGCGTTTTTTCCACAAGGTATATCCCTTGGGCGATGGTAGCGTTCCGGACCACATAATCAAATTTGGTGCCGACAGCGGTGCCTATACCGTGGACACTGTTTCGCCCTCTGGCTACCGCGCCAACGCAGCAGCTGCAAAGTTCTCGAAAGTGGTCGCTGGCGAATACTATGGATTGCCTGTTTCTCAGATCCACGGCTACATCTACGGTGGAAGCGGTGGCTCTTATCTGACCATCGCTGCAGCCGAGAACTCGTCGGGGGTATGGGACGGGGCCGTCCCGTTCGTCATTGGCGTCCCAACCTCCATTCCAACCAATTTCTTTGTGCGTGCTTTCGCACGTCTTGTACTCGAAGATAAGGCGCCACAGATTTCCGACGCTATGCGACCTGGCGGTAGCGGCGATCCTTTTGCAGGACTTGACGCCACTGAGGCGGCGGTTCTTGCGGAAGTCACGGCAATGGGGGTACCCCTGCGCGGGTGGGATAATTACGCATACATCCTGGGTCTCAATGACCTGCAGGGTTTACTGGGGTTTGCCAGTACGGTCAAAGGTATCGATCCCGGCTATGCAGATGACTTCTGGAATAAACCTGGCTACCTCGGTACCGAGCAATCCCCTCTGGGCGATCTTGTACGAAGGGCGAAGATTGACCGCGTAGTGTCGGTCCAAAAGATAGACCGTGACTCAGCTGGCAAGCCTTTACGCTTGCACTTGGCAGGGCTGCCACACTTCAAAAACAACGCTTGGTTTGACTTTACTCTCGAAGGAGCAGAAGAGGGCAACCGAAAATTGCTTGGGTCGTTAGATGCTGAGCACGGGGTCATTACTCTGTCCGCCCAAAATCAAACCGATACGCTCAACATCCTAAAACAAGGGACCAGGGTTCGTGTCGACAATCGCTGGGCAATTGCGCTGACCTCCTACCATCGGCATCAGGTGCCGGCTTCTGGTGGATTTACTGTGTGGGATCAATTTCGCACTGCAAACGGTTCACCGCGCTACCCGCAACGCCCCCAAGACGTAGGCTCAATAATCAGCGCCGGTGTCAGCGGAGGCGGTAGCTTTACCGGCAAGATAAACAGCAAGATGATAGTCATCGCTAACGCACTTGATGTCGATGCCTACCCTTGGGATGCCGACTGGTATGGCCGACGATTGAAGAGAGGGCTGGGTAATCAGTACGACGCGAAGGTGCGAATCTGGTTAAACGACAACGCCGACCATTTGGATGGCAGTGTTGTTGCCTCGGGCTCGGCTGACAATCAGTTTGTGAGACTCATCAATTACAACGGCATCCTCGAACAAGCCGTCAGGGACGTAAGCGCTTGGGTGGAAAACGGTATAGAGCCGCCTCGCTCCACTCGATACGCAGTCAATAATGGGCAAGTCTCATTACCTGCAGATGCGCCAGCCAGGCAAGGTATCCAGCCTGTCGTAAAACTTACGTCCAAGAGCGGTGAGAGAATCATTGCTAAAGTCGGGCAGCCCATCACGCTTCTCGGTGACATTGCAGTCCCTCCTTCTGCAGGCAAAATCGTGAAAACAGAATGGAGCCAGACGGGGAGTGATGATTTTCAAGACGCGCCGCTTCCTCATCGGCCGTCAGAAACGCTCGCTCTACATAAAACGCTCGTTTACTCGAAACCTGGCACCTATTACCCCGTGCTCCGTGTGACATCCCAGCGTGAAGGGGAAGCCAACACAGAATTTACGCGGGTCGGTAATTTGGCAAGAGTGCGCGTCATAGTGGAGTAGGAATACCAGGGCGGCTACCGTCTCGAATATCAAGTCTTCCAGCGGCGCCAGGCTTGTTCACCCGAACCAGATTGACGCCGCTGGTGCTCACGTAGCCAGTGCGGTTTTGCTATTCAAATTCGTCCCATACCCTTCAAGCGATGCCGGTGAGGTAAAAGACCGCAACCACGACGGCGCCCGCCAGTTGTTGGCTCATTGGCCGTCGATTGCTATTGTTTTTATGCCTAGGCCTTTATGAGCGCGGGCGGTATGCAATGGGTGAAACGGTCCTTGTGTATGAGCGGCGTCCCTGCTCGGCAGCTTCAAGGCTTGAGCGCAAACCGCAACTGGTGCCCGCGGCGACTCAGCAACCGTTCGTGGCGTGCTTCATCCCAGCGATAGAACCCTTGACCGCTGCGCAGGCCGGTATTGCCCGCAGCCACTTTTTCCTTGAGCAGCTCGATGACTTCTGTCCCTTGGGCCAATTGCGGCATCAGGTGAGTGGATATGTCTATGAAAGTATCCAGTCCAGCCATATCGGCCGCCTCCAGCGGGCCCACCATGCCGTAGCGGCGGCCCAGTGAGGCCCGCATCACCCGATCCACTGTATCCGCATCGGCGATTCCACTCTGGACGATATGCAGTGCTTCTCTCAGCAGGGCAAATTGAAGACGATTTCCGATAAAGCCGGGCGCTGCTTTCTCCAGTAGTACGGCTTCCAGATCCATGGCCTCAAGCATCACACGCACTTTTTCGATAAGGTGCGGATCGGTGGCGGTACCGGGCACCAGCTCCACTAACGGAATAAAGTGTGGAGGATTCCAGAAGTGCGCGATGAACAGCCGCTCCGGGTGCTTCAAACCCTCTGCGAGGCTGTCAGGTGGGAAGCCACTGGTATTACTGGCGAACACGCAATCGTGTCTCACGATGCCTTCCAGCTCTCGATAAAGGGACTGTTTCAGCGGCAGACGCTCGGGTACCGCCTCTATCAGCAGATCCACATCTGCCAGTTCAGTCAGGGTGTTTACGGGTATCAAGCGCGACAAGGTCTCGTTGCGGTCAGCCTCGTCGAATTGGTCGGCCGCTATCAATTCGTTGAGAATGACGCCCGCTACCGTCGGAATTTCCGCCAGCCGCTCAAGCTGCGGGTCGTATAACCTGACCTGGCAACCGTGACGTGCAAGGTGCAACGCAATTCCAACCCCCATAAGGCCGGCACCCAAAACTGCTGTGGACGCGAAGGCGGTTTTGGCGGAAGTGTCCATATTATTTATCCTTATTATGCGTCAAGGTTGGTTCAGAACCGGCGTGCGAACAGCCGGCCATTTATCCTCGTCAATGCAGAAAGACGAGTCCATTTCGAGTATGGACTTGACCCATTGATTTGTTAATTTTGTTTTTCTTATGCATTGATTTGTAAAGCTAATAAATGATTTCTTAAAAGGACTCATTCCGAGGTATACGCGATAACCCTGGGCACTCATGCAGTGGTAGTAGGTTCAGAGATACCGCAGATGAATCGAGGAAATAAACCCATCGCAGATGGCAGTGGCGGCGAGTAACTAAAAATTACTCTGTCAGGTTGACTTGTGCGGCCTCGTCAAACTTCAACCGGGCAGCTTCAACATCAGGCAATTTATCAAGCGTCCATTTATGCAGCTCACGAAATGGCTGCTGAAGTGTGCGTCCAAGTTGGGTGATCTCATATTGGACTGCAACGGGCGAGAACGAGATGATGTGGCGCGAGACCAAGCCATTTCGTTCCAGTCTCCGCAGGCACTGTGTGAGTGCCTTCTGGGTGACGCCCTCAAGGCGGCGCTTGATAGCGTTAAATCGGTGTGGCCCGTCATCGAGCACTGCCAGAACCATCATTGACCACTTATCAGCAATCTGGTCGAACAGCGCTCGACTTGGGCAGTCCGACGAAAAGCATTGTGGCTTTAATTCCAACATCGAAGTTTCCTCATGTATACCTAGGCGACTCTAGGTGCCTAATTGACCTTCAGGTCTATAAATTATACTTATGTGGCTTCCTGAAGCAAATGGAGTCCACCCTATGTCAAAACTTGATACCAGCGTTTTATTTCGTCCTCTTTCCATCCGGTCGCTTGAGTTGAAAAATCGGATTGTCATGGCTCCGATGACGAGGCAATTTTCGCCTGATGGTATTCCTGGTGAAGGGAGTGCGGCCTATTACCGGCGCAGGGCCGAGGGTCGAGTCGGGTTGATTTTGTCAGAAGGCACCGTCGTTGATCGGCCCGCTTCACGCAATGGTCCCGGCATTCCTTTTTTTCATGGTGAGGCAGCGCTGGCCGGATGGAAGAACGTGATTGATTCGGTTCACAACGCTGGTGGTCGCATGGGGCCGCAAATCTGGCACACCGGTGCGGTGCGAGAAGCCAGCGGCTGGGAGCCTGATGTATCTGTTGAAAGCCCATCCGGCCTCAATTCGCCAGATGACCCGCGCGGCGTGGTGATGAGCGAAGAGGATATTGCAGACGCAGTTGCTGCGTTCGCAAAGGCAGCGGCGGATGCCAAACGCCTGGGCTTCGACACAGTCGAGATCCATGGGGCTCATGGTTATTTGATTGATCAGTTCTTCTGGGCAGGCACCAATCAGCGCACTGATCGTTACGGGGGACTGACGATCAAAGAGCGCTCCCGATTTGCTGCGGACATCGTATCTGCCGTCCGTCACGCGGTGGGGCCTGAATTCCCCATCATCATGCGTGTCAGCCAATGGAAGCAGCAGGACTTTAGTGTGCGCCTCGCTGAGACGCCTGGTTTGATGGAGCAGTGGCTGTTGCCGTTGGTCGAGGCGGGTGTCGATGTCCTGCATTGCTCGCAGCGACGTTTTTGGGACCCCGAGTTTCCCGAAGTTGATGGTGAGAACGGGCTCAACTGCGCGGGCTGGGCAAAGAAAGTCACTGGGGCTACAACCATCAGTGTCGGTTCAGTAGGGCTGGATAACGACGTGACTCACGCATTCGCCGGTGAAGGATCCACCCCCGCGAGCCTGGACCGGCTTGTTGAGCGCATGGAGCGTGAAGAGTTTGATCTGATCGCAGTAGGACGTGTCTTGCTGACCGACAAGGATTGGGTCGCCAAAGTGGAAAAAGGTGATTACGCAGGCCTCAAGGGCTTCAATCCGGCATCTTTGGCTGAACTGGTATGACGTTGATTGCGGCGTAGAAAGTGTGTGCCACGCAGGCTTCAGTCTTTAATAAAACAGAGGTCTGTGATGGTGCTGCGAACGACGTCAGCCGTTATGAAATTGTTGTGATACTGGCCAATCATGTTGGCCAGCCTGCCTGCATTGATGCAGGATTGAGTTCGGTCGTTTGGCCGAATTCCAGAATTCGTTTTTCCAGGAATTTCGTCCCCTGAGGTATGCCATGCGTGTCGCTGTCGTTGGTGCTGGAGCAATCGGTGGTTTCCTGGCGTGCAAACTGTTTGCCGCTGGCCACGATGTGAGCGTGGTTGCGCGTGGTGCAACGCTTGAAGCGATTCGTGAAAATGGGTTGAAGCTGTACACGGGCGATGATCTTTTGACTGCTCGTCTGCGGGCTACATCCGCCCCCGAAGAGCTTGGCACTCAAGACATGGTGATATTTGCCGTCAAGGCGCCAGCGCTGCCACTGGCTGTGGCAAATGCCGAGGCGCTGATTGGCCCGCAGACGTGCGTCATCCCTGCACTGAACGGCTTGCCTTGGTGGTATTTCCTTAAAACGGCGCAGGCGCTGTCGGGTTTGCGTCTGGAGGCTGTCGACCCAGATGGCGTAATAGAAAAAGCCATTCCTGTTGAAACCGTCATCGGCTGTGTTGTGTTCCCGTCCTGCACAGTGCTGAGTCCGGCGGTGATTAAACACATGTCCGGGAGCAGAATCGTTTTTGGCGAGCCAGGGGGTGGTTATAGCGAACGGACCGAAACCATCGCCAGGATTTTTTGTGATGCCGGTTTTGATGCCCACGCCCACGAAAATGTACGCGAAGAGATATGGCTGAAACTTCTGGGAAACGCGTGCTACAACCCTGTCAGCCTGCTGGTCGGCGCTGCAACCGATGAGCTGATTGATGACCCGTTTCTCCATGCGTTGTTCATTAACATGATGGACGAGTTGCTTGATCTGGGAAGGCGGCTGGGGCTTGCACCGCCGATTGATCCTGAGCAAAGGATCGCAATCACCCGCAAACTCGGCAAGGTGAAAACCTCCATGTTGCAAGACATCGAGGGGAACAGGCCCGTCGAAATCCAGGCCATCCTGGGAGCGCTGGTATCGGTGGCCGATCGGGTAGGGGCTCCACTGCCTCACACGCGTACTGTATATGCCTTGGCTCGTAGGCGGGCGGCCACCCTGGGGCTTCTCCCAGGCTGAGTGCTTGACCCGTAAATGTGTCGTCTCTTGTTCTCTACTCGCGTCAATCGGGGGCGGTAGTGCTTTGACAATTTTGGACTCGCACAAAAAAGCCAGGAAGCTTTCGCGCCCTGGCTTTTTCACTACAACCGGTTCAACCCCAAGCTATCAATCCCAGCTCAGCGCCCCACCCGTCTGATACTCAATAACCCGAGTCTCGAAGAAGTTCTTCTCTTTCTTCAAGTCCATGATCTCGCTCATCCATGGGAACGGGTTGGTGGTACCTGGGTACTCTTCCTTCAGACCGATCTGGCTCAGGCGACGGTTGGCGATGAACTTGAGGTAGTCCTCCATCATCGCTGCGTTCATGCCCAGTACGCCGCGTGGCATGGTGTCACGTGCGTATTCGATTTCCAGCTGAGTGCCCTGCAGGATCATCTGCGTGGCTTCTTCTTTCATCTCGGCATCCCACAGGTGCGGGTTTTCGATCTTGATCTGGTTGATCACGTCGATGCCGAAGTTCAGGTGCATGGATTCGTCGCGCAGGATGTACTGGAACTGCTCGGCGACGCCGGTCATTTTGTTGCGACGGCCCATGGACAGGATCTGGGTGAAGCCGCAGTAGAAGAAGATGCCTTCCAGAACGCAGTAATAGGCGATCAGGTTGCGCAGCAGTTCCTTGTCGGTTTCGACGGTGCCGGTTTCGAACTTCGGATCGGAGATCGAACGGGTGTACTTCAGGCCCCAGGCTGCTTTCTTCGCGACCGATGGAATCTCGTGGTACATGTTGAAGATCTCGCCTTCATCCATGGCCAGCGATTCGATGCAGTACTGGTAGGCGTGGGTGTGGATCGCTTCCTCGAAGGCCTGGCGCAGGATGTACTGGCGGCACTCCGGGTTGGTGATCAGGCGGTACACAGCCAGCACGAGGTTGTTGGCAACCAGCGAGTCGGCGGTGGAGAAGAAGCCCAGGTTGCGCATGACGATGCGGCGTTCGTCGTCGGTCAGGCCTTCCGGGTTTTTCCAGAGGGCGATGTCGGCGGTCATGTTGACTTCTTGCGGCATCCAGTGGTTTGCGCAACCGTCCAGGTACTTCTGCCAGGCCCAGTCGTACTTGAAGGGTACGAGCTGGTTAAGGTCGGCGCGGCAGTTGATCATCATCTTTTCGTCAACGGCAACGCGAGCGCTGGCGCCTTCGAGTTCGGCCAGACCTTCGGCAACGTCCAGTGCATCCAGCGCTTTCTTGGCGCGGATCAGGGCTGCGGAGTCGTTGGCGGTGACGGCACGTGCTTCCTGGGCCGCTGCGCCACCGGCGCTGTCGAGGCGGTCCATGTTGGCTTCGTTGGCGTGACCGGCGTTTGCCGCTTTGGCAACTACTTCGCCGTCTTCTTTATCGAATTCGTCCCAGCTCAGCATGGTGATGAGGCTCCCGCTTGAGGATCGCCGTAGCGACCTTGGTTAGATTTTAAGGTGTGAAGTGCCCACGTCGTCAGCTCGAAAACGCAGGTACTGAAATTGAGGCTGTCTTTGATGCTGCGATTGACCGGTTATGAGCGTGTCGGTCGTCCGTTCGGTTTGCTGCCGTGGCAATGCCCTACAGGCGAGCAAAGCGAGTGATCTGGATTGCTTTGAGGTGATGCAATTTTGCTGATGCAAATTGTCATTCGAGTACCCTGAAGCGAGCGCGGGATTATACAGATTTTGCCCGGCACTTGTTGAACCGAAAGTAGATTTCGGTGGGTGATTCACGCTTTTTTCTCGCAGGCTTCAGCATCGGTTTACGCGTTGCTGAAAGCAGCAGGAAATTCAGCTGAATCCCTTATCTAGTGTTTTTTACATTTCGAAACGCAGCATATAGTGCCTGCCGGTTTTGGGCAACAGGCTGCGTTGTCGCACATAGGTCGGGTTTTCACTGATGCGTAATCGATAGATTTCCTGCGCATCGCGGCTGCCGGGCTTCTTGGCGTGATGAGATGTTTGAGGGGATGATTTGCGGTCTGGTTTGGCGCTGATTTTAACTGCGAATTCATGCTGGATTCGACGAGCGGTTCAGCTCTCAGACGGGATAGGTTTTCCAATGCAGCGCTCGAATACATTGATAAGCGCATCGTATTCACAATCTACGGCATCGATATTCGCTTGCGTCCACTCCTCGGCCTCGACTGCCCACCAGCTAATGTCGTAGCCAACGTTCATGATGAGATGTTCAAACAGGACTCGTTGAGCTCTGCCGTTGCCTTCCCTGAAAGGGTGAATGACATTGAGGTCGCCGAATGCCTCGGCGCTGGCTTTCACAAGCTCCTGCCGTCCCAAATCTTGAAACCAGTTTGCTTTGGCAAGAGATGCAAATAGCTTTTTAGCTTCAGGCTCAATGCGAGTCATCGTGCAAAAACGCGTGTCGCCCTTGGATATGTCTACCATGCGCAGTTCTCCTGCCCAGTCATAGAGATCGGCGAACAGAAGGCGATGGAGATTCCTGAGGTAGAGGAGATTGTAGGGAGGCGCAGCAAACTCGATCAGATTCAAAGCGACTTCAGACAGCGCACGCTCCGCTTCCGCCAATACGTCATCCTGAATCAGGTTCAATCGATTTTTCAAAACCGTTGTGCCGGGATGGCAGTACGGATCCTGGCCAGCACCGTATTTATCGAGCATCAGGCCTGTTTGTTACGGTAGGTTTTTAAAAGCTCTTCTCGCGTCGGGAGAGTACGCTCGGCATCGAGTGGCGTGCTGTCATAGCCTTCCAGGCGCAAGCTGGCTGCGTAATTGGAGCGGCGTACTTTTGCAAAGTGAGCTTTTTTTGCCTGAATTGAGAGCGTCGGCATGATTGAGACTCTGATTTTGTAGAGCCGTCAGTTTAGCCAAAAAAGGAGGCGTGTTGGGGGACAGGTGATCAGAAACCTTTGTAACAGCTAACAAAGGCCAGAGAGGGGGGATTTGGCTTCGGCGATGATCGACAATCTGATAGGGACCTACGACGAGCATTGGCACGATCACATTCAAGCGTAAACGCCACACAACAAAAAGCCCCTGAAAAGGGGCTTTTTGTTTACTGCCGTACGGGGCTCAGACGCTCAGCCTTATTGGCAAGCCTCGCAATCCGGCTCGTCGATGGCGCACGCCTTTGGAACCGGTGCCGGACCTGCCGGTGCGGCTTCGGTCGGGCGCGGGGCGGTGATGGCCGAGTCGTCCGGGCCGTGGCCGCCGCTCGATACTGCGTTGAGCTTGCCGGTGTTGACGGTCGACTTCTCGGTGCTGGTCGCAGCCAGGGCACGGAGGTAGTAGGTGGTTTTCAGACCACGGTACCAGGCCATGCGGTAGGTCACGTCCAGCTTCTTGCCCGATGCGCCAGCGATGTACAGGTTCAGCGACTGAGCCTGATCGATCCACTTCTGACGACGGCTTGCCGCGTCGACGATCCACTTGGTGTCCACTTCGAAGGCAGTCGCGTACAGCTCTTTGAGCTCCTGCGGGATGCGCTCGATCTGTTGCACCGAACCGTCGTAGTACTTCAGGTCGTTGATCATGACCGAGTCCCACAGATCGCGAGCCTTGAGGTCGCGAACCAGGTACGGGTTGATCACGGTGAATTCGCCCGACAGGTTCGATTTCACGTACAGGTTCTGGTAGGTCGGTTCGATCGACTGCGACACGCCGGTGATGTTGGCGATGGTGGCGGTCGGTGCGATGGCCATGATGTTCGAGTTACGGATACCTTTCTGCACACGGGCACGTACCGGTGCCCAGTCCAGGGATTCCTTCAGGTCGACGTCGATGTACTTCTCGCCACGCTGCTCGATCAGGATCTGTTGCGAATCCAGCGGCAGTATGCCCTTGGACCACAGCGAACCCTGGAACGTCTCGTAGGCGCCACGCTCGTCGGCCAGATCGCAGGACGCCTGGATGGCGTAGTAGCTGACCGCTTCCATCGAGGAGTCGGCGAACTGCACGGCAGCATCGGAACCGTACGGGATGTGCTGCAGATACAGCGCGTCCTGGAAGCCCATGATGCCCAGGCCGACCGGACGGTGGCGCAGGTTGGAGTTCTTGGCCTGCGGTACGGAGTAGTAGTTGATGTCGATGACGTTATCGAGCATGCGAACGGCTACGTCGACAGTGCGCTTGAGCTTGTCGGTGTCCAGTTTGCCGTTGACGATGTGGTTCGGCAGGTTGATCGAGCCCAGGTTGCAGACAGCGATCTCGTCCTTGTTGGTGTTGAGGGTGATCTCGGTGCACAGGTTCGAACTGTGAACCACGCCCACGTGCTGCTGCGGGCTGCGCAGGTTGCACGGATCCTTGAAGGTCAGCCATGGGTGGCCGGTTTCAAACAGCATCGAGAGCATCTTGCGCCACAGATCCTTGGCCTGGATGGTCTTGAACAGTTTGATCTTGCCTGGGTATTCGGTCAGCGCTTCGTAGTACTCGTAGCGCTCCTGGAAGGCCTTGCCGGTCAGGTCGTGCAGGTCCGGTACTTCGGATGGCGAGAACAGGGTCCACGGGCCGTCATCGAAGACGCGCTTCATGAACAGGTCAGGGATCCAGTTGGCGGTGTTCATGTCGTGGGTACGACGACGGTCATCACCGGTGTTCTTGCGCAGCTCGATGAACTCTTCGATGTCCATGTGCCAGGTTTCCAGGTAGGCACAGACAGCGCCCTTGCGCTTGCCGCCCTGGTTGACCGCTACAGCGGTGTCGTTGACCACTTTCAGGAACGGCACGACGCCTTGCGATTTGCCGTTGGTGCCCTTGATGTACGAGCCCAGCGCACGAACCGGCGTCCAGTCGTTGCCCAGACCGCCTGCGAATTTGGACAGCATGGCGTTGTCGTGGATCGCGTGGTAGATGCCCGACAGGTCATCCGGCACGGTGGTCAGGTAGCAGCTGGACAGCTGTGGACGCAGGGTACCGGCGTTGAACAGCGTCGGGGTCGACGACATGTAGTCGAAGGACGACAGCAGGTTGTAGAACTCGATGGCGCGGTCTTCACGAGCCTTCTCTTCGATGGCAAGGCCCATGGCCACGCGCATGAAGAAGATCTGCGGCAGTTCGAAACGTACGCCATCCTTGTGGATGAAGTAACGGTCGTACAAGGTCTGCAGGCCCAGGTAGGTGAACTGCTGATCGCGCTCGTGGTTGATCGCCTTGCCCAGCTTCTCGAGGTCGAACTCGGCCAGCACAGGGTTGAGCAGCTCGTACTTGATACCGGCAGCGACGTAGGCAGGCAGTGCCTTGGCGTACAGGTCGGCCATCTCGTGGTGCGTGGCGCTTTCGGCCACTTGCAGGAAGCTCAGGCCTTCGGCACGCAGGGTGTCCATCAGCAGGCGGGCGGTCACGAACGAGTAGTTCGGCTCACGCTCGACCAGCGTACGGGCAGTCATCACCAGCGCGGTGTTGACGTCTTTCAGCGCAACGCCGTCGTACAGGTTCTTCAGGGTTTCGTTCTGGATCAGGTCGGCGTCGACTTCAGCCAGACCTTCGCACGCTTCGGTAACGATGGTGTTCAGGCGGCCCATGTCGAGCGGCGCGAAGCTGCCGTCAGCGCGGGTGATGCGGATCGAAGGGTGAGCCTGGACTTCGTCTTCCGGCGCACGAACGGCACGCTCCTTGGCGCGCGAGTCACGGTAGATGACGTAGTCGCGGGCCACTTTCTGCTCGCCGGCACGCATCAGGGCCAGTTCGACCTGGTCCTGGATTTCTTCGATGTGGATGGTGCCGCCCGAAGGCATGCGACGCTTGAAGGTGGCGGTGACCTGTTCGGTCAGGCGGGCAACGGTGTCGTGGATGCGCGACGAGGCGGCAGCAGCGCCGCCCTCAACTGCAAGAAACGCCTTGGTGATGGCGACGGTGATCTTGTCATCGGTGTAAGCGACGACAGTGCCGTTACGCTTGATCACGCGCAGTTGACCAGGAGCGGTTGCGGACAGGTCCTGCTGGGCCTGGCCTGACAACGGCGCAGTGGTCGGCGAGTTCTCGCGAGTTGTGTCTGTTTGCATGGGTGTCTCCACGTTCTTTAAGTTTGTTCGGGCATCGCTGCCCACCGTTCCGTTTTGTGACAGTGAGTCGCCAACCGGACGACTCAATGACTCCAAAACGGAGGTGGAGGCGGGTTTGGCCGCTTCCGGGTTTTGAAGTCAAAAAGGGACTGGGTCATGTGCCCAATCCCTTGCAGATCTGATGAAGCTTGCGTGTTCTATGTTGCAAGACGTGTACCGGGTCGTCTGGGTATAAGCGCGCGCGGTTTGGTTACTGATTACGTCTTAAAGTTCAACCCCTCAAACGCAAGAAAAATGCTTGAATTTTTCAATTGAGTTGTGCTGGAGTTTTCGCAGAAAACCCTACATGTAGGGTGTGACTGCAGGTCGGGCTACAAGATAATGCGTTTCGGATATCAATTGCAACGTACGACCTGTGGATAAACTTGTGAGTACTTTGTGTATGAATCACCGACATCGCGTGTAGGCCGCATGGCTGCTGCGTTGGACCGTTTGTCACTGATTTTTACAGATGTCCTCGGGCCACAGCGGATTTTTGCGGGCGCGAACCCTATCACGGAAAAGGCAGGCTGCAAGGGGTATCTGGCATGTCGTGTGCTTTGCCGCGCGATTGCTACAATCGCCGGACATCCGCGTTATGCGGCGGTGCCTGAATCCGCTATTCCATAACAACAAAAGGAAGCCCTTCGTGGAGCCACATACCTGGCAGGTGCTCATCGTCGAGGACGATCAGCGATTGGCGCAACTGACCTGCGACTACCTGCAGAACAACGGCCTGAGCGTAAGGATTGAAGGCAATGGCGCGCTGGCGGTAGAGCGCATCATTCAGGAACAGCCGGATCTGGTCATCCTCGACCTGATGCTGCCCGGCGAAGACGGCTTCAGTATTTGCCGCAAGGTGCGCGACCGCTACGACGGGCCGATCCTGATGCTCACCGCCCGCACCGACGACACCGATCACATTCAGGGGCTGGACACCGGCGCTGACGATTTCGTCTGCAAGCCGGTTCACCCGCGCGTGCTATTGGCGCGCATTCACGCCTTGTTGCGCCGTAGTGAGGCGCCACAGGTGCCCGCCGCCGAGCTGCGCAGGCTGGTGTTCGGGCCGCTGGTGGTGGACAACGCACTGCGCGAGGCCTGGTTGCGCGAAGAAAGCATCGAACTGACCGGTGCCGAATTCGACCTGTTGTGGCTGCTGGTGGCCAACGCCGGGCGCACGCTGTCCCGTGAAGAAATCTTCACGGCCCTGCGCGGCGTGGGGTATGACGGGCAGGATCGCTCCATTGATGTGCGCATCTCGCGCATCCGTCCCAAGATTGGCGACGATCCTATCCACCCGCGTCTGATCAAGACCGTGCGCAGCAAGGGCTATCTGTTTGTGCCTGAAGCCGCGCAGGACATGAGCGGCCATGTGTTCAGCGGCTGACCTGTCATGAACTCGATCTTTCTGCGTATCTATGGCGGCATGCTGGGCGTTCTGGTGCTGGTGGCGCTGCTCGGCATGCTCGCGCTGCATGGCCTCAATCAGGCGCGTGGCGAGCAGTACCGTGAGCGTCTGGCCCACGGCACGTTCACGGTCATGGCCGATAACCTGATCGCCCTCAACGATGTGGAGCGTCGCCGTGCGCTGGCGGTCTGGGAGCGTTTGCTGGGTATTCCGCTGAGTCTGCAAAGCCTTGAGCAGGCACAACTGGACAGCAGCGCCCGCAGTCGGCTGGCGCGTGGGCAGGTGGTGGTCGAGCAGATCGGCCCGCATGCGGCGAAGGTCTATCGCCAGTTGAGCGACAAGGAGCCGCTGCTGCTGACGGGCGAGGTGCAGCAGATCACCGAGCAACTGGCGAGGGCGACTATTTACTTGCTGATCGATGAATTGGTGCGCTCCCCGGTCGATGAGCAACCGGCGCGCCTGCAGGCGTTGCGGGTCGACAAGGGGTTCGGTTTCGACATGCACCTGCTGGCGCTGGATCAGGCTGATCTGGATGACGACCAGCGCCGCCGCATCTATGAAGGCGACACGGTCATGGCGCTGGGCAAGGGCGGTGACTCGATCCGTGTGCTGGCCGGAATCGTCGACACCAATTGGGTGCTGGAAATCGGCCCGCTGTACCAGATGAATCCCTATCCGTTGCAATGGCTGGTGCTGATCGCCTTGCTGGGGCTGTGTTTCATCGGGCTGGTGGTGTATTTGCTGGTGCGGCGTCTGGAAAGGCGGGTGCTGGCGCTTGAAGCGGCCGCCACGCTGATTGCCCAGGGCAGTCTGCAGACGCGCGTGCCCACCGAGGGCTCGGATTCGGTCGGCCGGCTGGCAGCGGCTTTCAATAGCATGGCGGAGCATTTGCAGCGCTCGCTGATGATCCAGCGCGAACTGGTGCGCGCGGTGTCCCATGAACTGCGCACGCCGGTGGCACGTTTGCGCTTCGGGCTGGAGATGGTCAGCGACGCGACCACGGCCGAAGCACGCCTCAAGTACATGCGCGGCATGGACAGCGATATTCAGGACCTCGACAAGCTGGTGGATGAAATGCTGACGTACGCCCGGCTTGAACAGGGCGCGCCGACGTTGAATTTCCAGCGTATCGATCTGGAGGCGTTGATCGATCAGGTGATTGCCGAGCTGGCGCCGTTGCGCGCTGATGTGCGGGTTTCACGGGGTGAGTGCATCACCGCGGCTGAAGGTGAAACGGCATGGGTCGAGGCGGAACCGCGGTACATGCACCGGGCGCTGCAGAATCTGGTCAGCAACGCCATGCGCCATGCCGAAACGCAGGTGTCCATCAGCTATCGCCTGGGTGCGCAGCGTTGCCGCATCGACGTGGACGACGACGGCCCCGGTGTTCCGGAAGACGCCTGGGAGCAGATATTCACCCCCTTCATGCGCCTCGACGACAGCCGCACGCGCGCCTCGGGCGGGCACGGGCTGGGACTGTCGATTGTGCGGCGCATCATCAACTGGCACGAAGGTCGAGCGCTGATCGGGCGAAGTGAAAGTCTGGGCGGCGCGTGCTTCAGCCTGTCCTGGCCACGTACGCAGGCGCCGAGGTGAAGGGATGCAGTCATCCATCGAAAGAGCGCTTTTGTGGGAGGCGGCTTGCCGACTATGAACGATGACGCGGTATATCAGGAAAATCGTGTCATCGTTCATCGCGGGCAACCCCCCTCTTATGAAACAACATGTAATCTGCTGAATGAAAACGTTTTTTTGTGGGAGGCGGCTTGCCGGCGATGCAGTCGACGCGGTGTCAGGAAAATCGCGTAATCGTTCATCGCCGGCAAGCCGCCTCCCACGGTCCGGTGTTTGCTGCGCGACAGCGCTACGTCGAAGACGTGGTGGCGCCTCCCACAGTTCGGTGTTTGCCGCGCGACAGCGCTACGTCGAAGGCGTAGTGGCGCCTCCCACAGTTCGGTGTTTGCTGCACAACAGCGCTACGTCGAAGACGTGGTGGTGCTTCCCACCAAAAGTAATCAGTCAATCATGTTTGATGAAAGCCAGCTTGAACTTCGTACACCCGCCAGCGAGGTCGTGGCACTGCCCGACCTGCTGCACCCCGAGCGGCTGGACGCGTTGCTGCTGAATGTCTATGGCGTGACGCTCATGCCCAGCCATTTGCCGGTGCTGGTGTCGCAGTGGGCGAAGTATTACTTCATGCAGATCATCCCGGCGGTCCTGTCGGCCAGTCTTCTGGAAGGACGTCATTACGCGCTGCACCTGGATCAGGTCTCGCTGACGCTGGATGAACGAGGGCTTCCGGTAGGCATCCTGTTCGCAGAAGAGGTCGTCGTATTGGCGCAGGTCGAGACTGATCCGTTTCAGCGCTTTGCCGGTCTGCTCGACGATAATCTGCAGCCTTTCATCACCACGCTAAGCCGTTACGGCGGGCTGGCGAGCAGTGTGTTGTGGAGCAGCGCGGGAGATGCGCTCGAAACCTGTCTGACCGAACTCGCGGCAGGCAGCCATGCATCATTGATGGCAGGGTTCGCCTTGCTGGCTGAGCGCAAACGTCCTGATGGTCGCCTCAATCCGCTGTATCAGACGGTGACCTATATAACGCAGGCCGAAGACGCCGAACCGCGCAGGCAGCGAAAAGCCTGTTGCCTGAGTTATCAGGTGGAGTGGGTCGGTCGGTGCGAGCATTGTCCGCTGCACGATTGATCCCCGAAGACAGCGATCCCGATGGTACTGATCAAGCAGGGATCGAGATGAGGCTCAGCAGATGATCGTCCTGCACGCTGAACTGGCCTTCCAGTTCCTTACCGTGGTGCCATTCGCTGGACAGGTCGATCAGCAGGCGCAGGCGGGCACTGCCGTCCTGCGACCATTCCAGTAGCTCGGCGTGCTCAAAGTAGAAGCGCTGCTGCACGATGGGATAAAGGGCCTTGAACAGCGCTTCCTTGATCGAGAAGGTCAGCGTCACGCGCAACGCGACCTGATCGTCTGGCCCGTTGGCCATGTCGGCCAGCTCATTGGTCGTCAGGATTTCCCCGGCCAGACGCGAGGCACGGTCGTGGCTCAGCAGATGTTCAGTGTCCAGCCCCAGTCCGCGCCATTGCTGTTGGTGCGCCACAATGGCTGCGGCCCAGCCGGTGCTGTGGGTGATCGAGCCACAGATGTCGCCTGGCCAGATGGGCGCACGGTCTTCGCCGATGCCGGGGATGTACTGACGTCCGTCAAGCCTGCGCAGTGCGTCGCGGGCACATAGACGACCGGCGAGAAACTCGGTCTGACGCTTGGCAACCGAGCGCTGGATGCTGGCAGGTTTGTCGACAGCGGTGTGCTGAAAGTCGCCATCGACCAGCTTGAGCGGATCGAAACGGCCACTGACCAGCACCGCACCGGGTACCGCGTAAGGCAACGGCCAGTGCTGGACAAGTTCGGGACAGCAGGCGGGAAGGGCAGGTGATTGAGTCATGAACGGCATTTTGCCGGGGGATCAGGCTTGAGGGAAGGCTTGCGATGATCCTTCCCGCCGCGTCCACTCTTGAATGGGACGCGGAGCGTCCCGGGCTGCATACCCACGCGGAGCATGGGCACGATCAGCACACTGACGGTGATCGTTCCTCACGCTCCGCGTGGGAATGCCTCTCAGGACGCTCCGCGTCCGCTCTCGGATGTGACGTGAAGCGTCACGGTCTGGATGCCCACGCGAAGCATCACGATCAGCGTTCGAGAGATCAACCAAAGATCTTCTTGAAGAACACCTGCATGTCCGACCACGAACTCTGGTCAGCCGCCTTGTCGTAACCGATGTCCGGGCCGCCGTGCTCGCCGTGGCTCAGGCGGTCGGCGTCGGGGTTGGTGAAGCCGTGTTTGGCGCCGTCGATGCTGACGAATTTGTAGTCAGCCTTGGCGTCGTCCATTTCCTTCTTGAAGGCCGCGACGTTTTCAGGCGTCACCATGCTGTCCTTGGCGCCATGTTCGACCAGCATCGGCACCTTGATGCCCGGTTTGGCGGGCGTGTTGGTGACCAGTGCGCCGTGGAAGCTCACCACGCCCACCAGCGGCTCACCGCGACGGGCTGCATCGAGCACGATCTTGCCGCCGAAGCAGTAGCCGATCGCGGCGATCTTCGCAGGGTCGGTCTGCGGCTGTTTTTTCAATTGCTCAAGGCCCGCATCGAAACGCTTGTCGGCGGCGTCGCTGTCCTTGAGGGCGGCCTGCATGAAGGCCATGGCGTCTTTCGGGTGCTCGGTGTTCTTGCCGTCGCCGTACATGTCGATGGCCATGGCGCTGTAACCCAGCGCAGCAAGATCACGGGCGCGACGCTTGGCGTATTCATTCAACCCCCACCACTCATGCACCACCAGCACGCCGGGGCGCGGGCCTTTTATCGCGTCGTCGTAGGCGTAGTAGCCCACCAGCTTGGTGCCGTCGGCACTTTTATAATCGACCTGTTCGGTCTTGATCGCGGCCTGGGCAAGTCCCGCAAGGCCCATCATGATCACTGCCATCCACACGCGCATGTTCAGCTCCTTCTTGAGTGGGGTGTCGCATTGAACGGCAACAATAGCCGATTCGGTGCCATTCAGCGCAGGTTCATGCAGCGTTCAGTCGGGGTTCAGGGCGGCACGCTTACTGTTGAGCCATACCTTGACAGCGTCCCCGAGCGAAAAAGGAGTCCGCATGTTGAACATCAACAAGTTTTTCCTGGCCCTGGCTTTTCTGGGTGGTAGTGCGGCGGCGCAAGCCGGTGATGGCAGAGTCGAGCCGACGCGTATCGAGTTCGGCAAGACCAGCGAACGCCTTGATGATGCCAACGGTTGGAGCCACGAACTGGGCCAGCAGGACCGCAGGAATGTTGCAGTGGGGACGCTTTACTCGCCGCCGGTTTACGGCGTGGTGTCGGGCACCCACAATGGCATGCCCGTCAGCCGTGATATTTTGCTGGGCAGCTATGATGTAACCCGGCATGTGCCTGTGAGCGCTCGGCTGTTGAGTACCGATGCGACGCTGTCGATTCATTCCTGATATTAAGGCTGGGGCTGTGCCTGGGAGGGCTGCATGAAGTTGTTGGTGGTTGAGGATGAAGCGTTATTGCGGCATCACCTGCGGACCCGTCTGACCGAAGCGGGGCATGTGGTCGAAGCGGTGGCCAATGCCGAAGAGGCGCTGTATCAGGTCGGTCAGTTCAATCATGATCTGGCCGTGATCGACCTGGGTCTGCCCGGCATCGGCGGTCTGGACCTGATTCGTCAGTTGCGCACCCTGGGCAAGTCTTTTCCGATCCTGATCCTGACCGCGCGCGGTAACTGGCAGGACAAGGTCGAAGGTCTGGCTGCCGGTGCCGACGACTACGTGGTCAAACCGTTTCAGTTCGAAGAGCTGGATGCGCGGCTCAACGCCTTGCTGCGTCGTTCAAGCGGTTTCATTCAGTCCACCATCACTGCCGGGCCGCTACTGCTGGACCTCAACCGCAAGCAGGCGGCGCTGTCCGAGCAGCCGCTCGCGCTGACGGCCTACGAGTACCGGATTCTTGAGTACCTGATGCTTCATCATCAGCAGGTGGTGCCCAAGGAGCGATTGATGGAACAGCTGTACCCCGACGATGACGAGCGCGATCCGAACGTGATCGAAGTGCTGGTGGGCCGTCTGCGTCGCAAGCTGGACAGCAACATGGCCTTCAAACCCATCGAAACCGTACGCGGCATGGGCTATCTGTTCACTGAGCGCTGTACGTGATTCGTTCGCTTCGCCTGCGCCTGATGCTGGGCGCTGTGACGCTGGCGATCATCTTCATGCTGCTGATGCTGCCTGCGTTGCAGAGCGGCTTCAGCCTGGCGTTGCGCGGTGCGATCGAGCAGCGGCTGGCGTCGGACGTGACCACGATGATTTCTGCGGCGCGTGTCGAGGATGATCATCTGTTGATGCCTTCGGTGCTGCCGGGCGAGCAGTTCAACCTGCCGGGCAGCCGCCTGATGGGCTACATCTATAACCGTCAGGGGCAGATGGTCTGGCGTTCGCTGTCCACCGAAGACCTGGACATCGACTACCACCCCAACTATGACGGGCAGGGCAGTCAGTTCACCAAGATCAAGGAAATCAACGGCGACGAGTATTTCGTCTACGACGTCGAGATTCGCCTGCTGGGTGGCCGCAATGCCGCTTTCAGTATTGTCGCTGTGCAGCCACTGCGCGGGTATCAGGAAACCGTCAACAATTTGCGTCAGAAACTCTATCTGGGGTTCGGCGCTGCCTTGCTGGTATTGCTGGGGTTGTTGTGGGGTGGCCTGACCTGGGGCTTGCGTGCCCTGAGGGGACTGAGTCACGAGCTTGATCAGGTGGAAGCTGGCGAGCGCGACAGCTTGAGCGAAAAACACCCCAGTGAACTGCTGCGTCTGACCGATTCGCTGAACCGCCTGTTGCGCAGCGAACGCGAGCAACGGGCACGCTATCGCGATTCCCTGGGCGATCTGGCCCACAGCCTGAAAACCCCGTTGGCGGTCTTGCAGGGGGTCAGTGAAAACATTGCCAAACGTCCCGAAGATGTCGAGCAGGCCCGCGTGCTGCAATCGCAGATCGAGCGCATGAGCCAGCAGATCGGCTATCAGCTGCAACGCGCCAGCCTGCGCAAGAGCGGGCTGGTGCGTCATCACGTGATGCTGCGGCCGGTGATCGAAAGCCTGTGCAACACGCTGGACAAGGTGTACCGCGACAAGCGGGTCAAGGTCACGCTGGACCTGCCCGAGGATTGTCAGGTGCACATGGAAGAGGGCGCACTGTTGGAAATGCTCGGTAACCTGTTGGAAAACGCCTACCGACTGTGCCTGAGTGAAGTGCGCGTCAGCTTTAGCGCATCGGCGTCCGGCGACGAGCTGTGCATCGAAGACGATGGCCCCGGCGTCCCGCAGTACCAGCGGGCTCGAATCCTCGAGCGCGGCGAACGTCTCGATCGCCAGAACCCGGGGCAGGGCATCGGCCTCGCCGTGGTCAAGGACATCATCGAAAGCTACAGCGCACAACTCACGCTGGATGATTCGCCTCTGGGTGGCGCGGCGTTCAGGATTCACTTCATGGCGGAGTAGGTGTGGGGCTGAATGTGACGCTCTGCGTCACGGGCAGGTGCGCAATACCAACCTGTGGAGGCGCCACTACATTTTCGATGTAGCGCTGTCGCGCAGCAAACACCTGACCGTGGGAGGCGGCTTGCCGGCGATGAACGATGACGCGATTTTCCTGAAATACCGCGTTGACTGCATCGCCGGCAAGCTGCCTCCCACAGTCCGTGGTCGCAGCAAGACTCGGGTATAACGCTGAGCACAGGCATGGGCATGATCGGCGTGCTTGAGATCACGCTGATCGTTCCTACGCTCCGCGTGGGAATGCCGCCCAGGACGCTCCGCGTCCGCTCTTGAATGTGGCGCAGATGCGTGACCAAGCTCCAGCGTTATCCATGTCATGCGCTCGGCTCACTGAATCCGCAATCTGTGCCATTTGTGACGCAGAGCGTCACGGGATGCATGCCCACGCGGAGCGATAGGCACGATCAGTGGTGAGGCGGATTTGTGTATAACGATGAGCGTTCCTGCGTGGTAACGCCGCTCAGGACGCTCCCGTACCCACTGCGAAAGGCGGATACCCGCCACTGAAGCCCGGTTTTCAGCTCAATACGGCGGAAAACCGCCATCTCTTTTTCCGGTTTCCGGCTATCGTTACCCCAGCGCCCTTGTAATACGTGGCGTTGATGTCCTTTTGCCTGCATGGCACGCCTATTGCTATCTAACCTGTAGAGGTCTGCCCCGCGCAGCTCGACAAAACAAATCCCTCCAATGCAGGAGGGTTAGCGCTTTATAGGCTCGCGTGCATCCGGTGAAGATGCCGACGACGCCCTTGAGGATAACTGCAATGACGACTCGTCAGCCCATCTACAAATCTCTCTATTTCCAGGTAATCGTAGCGATTGTCATCGGTATCCTGATCGGCCACTTCTACCCTGACACCGGCAAGGCCCTCAAGCCGCTGGGTGACGGGTTCATCAAGCTGATCAAGATGGTCATCGCCCCGATCATCTTCTGCACCGTTGTCAGCGGCATCGCCGGCATGCAGAACATGAAGTCGGTCGGCAAGACCGGTGGTTACGCACTGCTGTACTTCGAAATCGTTTCGACCATCGCCCTGTTGATCGGCCTGATCGTTGTGAACGTGGTTCAGCCGGGTGCCGGCATGAACATCGACGTCAGCACCCTCGACGCCTCCAAGATTGCTGCTTACGTGACGGCTGGTCAGGACCAGAGCATTGTCGGCTTTATCCTTAACGTCATTCCGAACACCATCGTCGGCGCATTCGCCAACGGCGATATCCTGCAAGTCCTGATGTTCTCGGTGATCTTCGGTTTCGCCTTGCATCGCCTGGGTGCCTACGGCAAGCCGGTGCTGGACTTCATCGATCGCTTCGCTCACGTGATGTTCAACATCATCAACATGATCATGAAGCTGGCGCCAATCGGCGCGTTCGGTGCCATGGCCTTCACCATCGGTGCCTACGGCGTGAGCTCGCTGGTGCAGTTGGGTCAGTTGATGATCTGCTTCTACATCACCTGCGTACTGTTCGTGGTGCTGGTACTGGGCGCCATCTGCCGCGCTCACGGCTTCAGCGTCTTCAAACTGATTCGCTACATCCGTGAAGAACTGCTGATCGTACTGGGTACGTCTTCGTCTGAATCGGCCCTGCCTCGCATGCTGATCAAGATGGAGCGTCTGGGTGCCAAGAAGTCGGTCGTAGGTCTGGTTATCCCGACGGGCTACTCGTTCAACCTGGACGGTACTTCGATCTACCTGACCATGGCGGCCGTGTTCATCGCTCAGGCGACCAACACCCATATGGACATCACGCACCAGATCACCCTGTTGCTGGTCCTGCTGCTGTCCTCCAAGGGTGCTGCTGGCGTGACCGGTAGCGGCTTCATCGTTCTGGCTGCCACCCTGTCGGCTGTCGGCCACCTGCCGGTTGCCGGTCTGGCGCTGATCCTGGGTATCGACCGCTTCATGTCCGAAGCCCGCGCCCTGACCAACCTGGTCGGTAACGCTGTTGCTACCGTTGTGGTTGCCAAGTGGGTGGGCGAGCTGGACACCGACAAGTTGCAGTCCGAGCTGACCTCCGGTGGTTCCGCGATCCTGGAAACCCGTCCTGAAGACGACCTGGGCGTCGCTGAAGGCCCGACTCCAGCCAATGCTGTGAACACCGGCAAAACCGTCTGATCATCCTCAGGCCATGAAAAAACCCATCTTCGGATGGGTTTTTTTATGCCTGCATTTCAGCAGCAGTTACTCGGTTCGGGTCTCGCCGCTGAACACCAGCGTCTGACGGCAGCGTCTGCACAGGTAGCGTCTGCCCTTGCTGACCATGCTGTGGCGCTGGGCGGTGAAGGGGAAGTCGCTGTCGGCGCACGGGCAGCGATAGATATAGCGCGTCACGCTGCGACGTTTGACGGCGTAGGTATGGCAACGGTTGGGCGGCAGTTCGTACACGCCGCGCATGATCAACTGCCACTCTTCGCCGTGCGGCTGGATGCTGCCGCCGAACAGTTGGTGGGCGATCAGGTGCGCGACTTCGTGCGGCACGGTCTGGCGCAGAAAGTCTTCGGCGTTTTCCTGATACAGCTGCGGATTGAAGCGCAGCAGGTTTTCATGCAGATGGGCGACGCCTGCCTTCTGACCGCGCAGCTTGAAGCTGACGACCGGGCGTTTGAACGTACGTTTGAAGAAGGCTTCGGCTTGTTGGTAACAGGTTTCGACGCGGGAATTGAGTTGCTCGGGCATGCTGTGTGGCTCTCCAATGCGCCAAGTATGCCGTAATGTGGAGGCCGGCTGAAAACGCCAGCCGCCCGGTGGTCATTTACATAGACGGGCCTGCACTGCGACAGACCCGCTCAGCTCCTGCTCAATTGGTGTATTCCGGACCTATTCCGATGCCCCACAGCACGACGGTAAAAGCCATGATTGCGACCAGCACCACCAGACCGACCGACAGCACGGAACTGGAGAACATGAACCCCTCTTCCGAGGCTATGTTCATGAAGGTCGGCAGGCCGACGTAAAGCAGATAGACCGTATAACAGACCGCTGCAGTCCCGGCCACCATGCCGAGCCACAGGTGCGGGTAAAGCGCTGCCAGTCCGCCGAAGAACAGCGGCGTTGCCGTGTAGGTAGCGAACGCGATGCACTGCGCGAGGGTGGGCGTGGCGTCGTAGGTGCGTGCCATCCAGTGAATGAAACTGCCCATGACCGCCACACCTGCCAGCATGGAAACGTAAGACATGATCGCCATCCAGATAGCGCTGCCATGGGTGAGCATGACCGGTGGGCGCTCGCCGATCACCCAGCCTACCTGCGTGGTGCCTATGTAGGCGGAAACCACCGGGATCGCCGCCAGAATCAGCGTGTGCGAAAGGTACAGGTGGCCGATGGACTCATCCTCGCTGCGGATCTGCTTCCATTCCTGGTCGGGGTGCGTGAACAGGCCCCAGACGTGATGGATCATGAGCGTACTCCTTGATGTTCGGATTCGGCTTCATGAACCAGTATAGAAACCTGAGCTGTCGATAGAACCCAAGGCTTAGAGCGTTTGGCGATTGTCCGGACTCTGTTAATAGCGTGAGGTGCTGAACATCAGGCACGCGTCCATTGTTTAACCCGCTCACGGTTTTGCGTAAAATGGCCGCCTTTTCTCACTGTCATCGTCAGCGGATACCACCAGTACATGGGCACCCTTTCAGTCAATCAGAACAAACTGCAGAAACGCCTGCGTCGGCTGGCCGGCGAAGCGGTTGCCGACTTCAACATGATTGAAGAGGGTGACAAGGTCATGGTCTGCCTGTCCGGTGGCAAGGACAGCTACACCATGCTCGATGTGCTGATGCATCTGCAGAAAGTCGCGCCGGTGAAGTTCGACATCGTCGCCGTGAACATGGACCAAAAGCAGCCGGGTTTTCCCGAGCATGTGTTGCCGGCCTACCTGAAAGCGCTGGGCGTCGAATACCACATCGTCGAGAAGGACACTTACTCGGTGGTCAAGGAACTGGTGCCGGAAGGCAAGACCACCTGTTCCCTGTGCTCACGTCTGCGTCGCGGCACGCTGTACACCTTCGCCGACGAGATTGGCGCGACCAAGATGGCGCTGGGTCATCATCGTGACGACATCGTCGAGACCTTCTTCCTCAACATGTTCTTCAACGGCTCGCTCAAGGCCATGCCGCCCAAGCTGCGCGCCGACGACGGTCGCAATGTGGTGATACGCCCGCTGGCGTACTGCCACGAGAAAGACATTCAGGCGTATTCGGACCTCAAGGCATTCCCGATCATTCCGTGCAACCTGTGCGGCTCCCAGGAAAACCTGCAGCGTCAGGTGGTCAAGGAGATGCTTCAGGACTGGGAGCGCAAGACGCCCGGACGTACCGAAAGCATCTTCCGCGCCTTGCAGAATGTGCAGCCTTCGCAGCTGGCGGATCGCAATCTGTTCGACTTCACCAACCTGCGCATCGACGAAACCGCCGCCTCGCGGTTCGTCAATGTGGTCAATATCTGAGCGTGATCAGTGGTTGACCGTGAACGCCAGCATGGCTGACAGCTGGCACATCGGTCTGCCGCTTTCGGCGTGCCACTGGTTGAAAGCGTCCTGCACGATGGCCTGATCGCGCTTGCTGGTCGGCACTCGGTCGACGAGGTTCTGTGCGTTCAGCGCCGCGACGACGTCGTAGCTGGGAATGAAGGTGTCCTTGCCGACCATGCGCAGGAAGCGTGGCGCGGACAGTCCGCCCATCTGGTTGCCGTGCTTGGCCAGGTATTGCCAGAGGCCGGTGATGTTATCGACCGGCCATTGGGCGATGAACTGGCCGAAACTGCCGTGTTCCTGCTCGATGTCCAGAATCAGCTGCGCGTTGCGCGGCACGCTCTTGAGCTTGCCCAGATGGCGAATGATGCGCGCGTCCTGCATCAGACGCTCCAGATGGTCGGCCCCCATCAGCACGACTTTTTCCGGATCGAAGCGAAAGAACACCTCTTCGAATGCGGGCCATTTGGAATCCACCAGACTGTGCTTGAGGCCTGCACGAAACACGCGCAGGGCCAGGGTCGACAGGTAGCGGTCGGCGCTGATGGCTTGCAATTGTTTGGGCGTCTTGGGGGTTGGCAGGTGGGCTTCCAGTGCTTTGGCGGAGCCGAAACGGTTCAGGCAGTACTCGTTCAGCCATTTGTAATCGTGCATCGGTTCTCCAAAGGACAGTCAAAAGGCAGGTCGAGGCTTCAGACCTGCGGCGGCGCTGCAAGTTTGCGGTTTAGCTGAAAGCGCCAGCGTACGTAGAGCAGCGTGCTGATGAACACCGCGACGCTGAGCGCCATTTCCAACAGGCCGAACAGCCAGCGATTCGGGTCAAAAGCGGCGAGTGCGCCCTTGATGAAGTACAGGTTGATCACAAAGCAGGTCCACGAATGGCCGCGTGGACTGCCGCTGAGCATGCCCGGCACAAGGATCAGCAAGGGCAGCAATTCGATGGCCAGAATCACGCCCGGTCGTGCGCCGTGCAGATCGGCGAATATCAGGTAATACATCGACAGCAGCGCGATCATGCTCAGGAAACAGATCAGGCTCGCTGCCCGGCTGAAACGCACCCGCGGCTCCAGCCATTCCCTGGCCGGTAGCGCCTTGGGCGTTTTAGCCACGCGGGGTGTCCAGTTGCAGGGCGATTTTCGCCAGGCGCTGGCCCTGTGCGCGACACAGATCGGTTTCGTGGCGGTCCAGCGGACGTTTGCCGTCGGCACCGGCGTGATGGCTTGCGCCGTAAGGCGTACCGCCGCCCGTGGTTTCCAGCAGCGCCGACTCGCTGTATGGCAGGCCCATCACCAGCATGCCGTGGTGCAGCAGCGGCAGCAGCATCGACATCAGCGTGGTTTCCTGACCGCCGTGCAGGCTGGCGGTGGACGTGAACACGCCGGCAGGCTTGCCGACCAGCGCGCCGGTCAGCCACAGGTTGCTGGTGCCGTCGAGGAAGTACTTGAGCGGCGCGGCCATGTTGCCGAAGCGGGTCGGGCTGCCGAGTGCCAGGCCCGAGCAGTGCTTGAGGTCATCGAGGGTCGCATACAGCGCGCCGTTTTCCGGAATGCTCGGCGCGGTCGCTTCGCAGTCGGCGGAGATGGCTGGCACGGTGCGCAGCCGCGCTTCCATGCCGCCCATCTCGATGCCGCGGGCGATCTGGCGGGCCATTTCGCTGGTGGAACCGTTTCGGCTGTAATACAGAACCAGAATGTAGGGTGTGCTCACGGCAATAGCTCCAGAACGTTCTCGGGTGGGCGGCCAATGACGGCCTTGTCGCCAACGACCAGAATCGGCCGTTCGATCAGTTTCGGATGGGCGGCCATGGCGGCGATCAGTTGTTCGTCGCTCAGACTCGCGTCGGCCAGGTTCAACTGCTTGTAGTCATCCTCGCCGGTGCGCAGCAGCTGTCGTGCGCTGATGCCCAGCTTGCCGAGAAGTTCGCGCAGTTGGGCGGCATCCGGTGGGGTTTCCAGGTACAGGACGACGTCGGGACTCAGGCCGCGGGCCTGAAGCAGTTCCAGCGCGCCGCGGGATTTGGTGCAGCGCGGGTTGTGATACAGCGTCAGATCGGTCATTTGCAGGTCGCATCTTGCAGGGAGTGACGCGTATTCTACCCACGCGACGGCACTGTTCGACATATCGGACGGTCAATAGTCGTATTCGGGTCATAAGTAACCGGTCTTCAGAGTCGAGGAAGGAAGCACAGATGGTTAGGCGATTGGCAGCAGCGGTGGCACTTGTCGGCAGTATGCTGCTCAGCGGATGTGGCGCGGATCTGGGCGCGGACCAGAACGGCCAGAAGGTCGCCAGCGACCGGATTGACGGTCATTGGCTGGTGGTGAACTACTGGGCCGAATGGTGTGGTCCGTGCCGCGTGGAAATTCCTGAATTCAATCAGTTGTCCGAGCAATTGAAGGACAAGAAGGTCACGGTGTTGGGCGTCAACTTCGACAACCTGCAGGGCGACGAGCTTAAAAAAGCCGCGAACGCTCTGGGGATCAAATTCACCGTGCTGGCGCAGGACCCGGCCGAGCACTACGACCTGCCACCTTCCGAAGCGCTGCCGGTGACCTACATTATCGACGACAAGGGCAAGATGCGTGAGCAGTTGCTGGGCGAGCAGTCCGCCGCGACCGTGATGCAGAATCTCAAGACGTTGCGCGGAGAGAGGTGATTCTCCACAGTTGATCGTTCCGCACGCTCTGCGTGGGAATGCCTCTTGGGACGCTCCGCGTCCAGCGGTGGTGAGTCAGTAAAACTTCTGGCGCCTGACCCAATGGGGCGCGGAGCGTCCTGGGCTGCATACCCACGCGGAGCATGGGCACGATCAGCGCGCGTGAGATCACTGATCGTTCCGCACGCTCTGCGTGGGAATGCCTCTTGGGACGCTCCGCGTCCAGCTGTGGTGAATCCGTAAGGTTTTTCGCGCCTGCCCCAATGGGACGCGGAGCGTCCCGGGCTGCATGCCCACGCGGAGCATGGGCACGATCAGCGCGGCGGAGATCACTGATCGTTCCGCACGCTCTGCGTGGGAATGCCTCTCGGGACGCTCTGCGTCCAGCGGTGGTGGGGTCGCCGCAGTCTTATCAGCTCTCTTCCAACCAGAACCGCAACGGTTTGCCTTCGGCGGGCCACAGGCGCAGTTGCTGGATCGGCGAGATGTCCCAGCGCTGGACGCTGGACATGGATTTCAGAAAGCGTTCTTCCTGTTCCATCAGCGCCGGTGCGCACATCTTGCGGGTTCTGCCCAGAGCGCCGAAGCTGATGGTGCCGTCGCGCAGGCTGTAGGGTGCGAACCAGTGGTTGCACCCGGCATTGCCGTAGGCGCGGCCGTCGGCACCCAGCGTCATGGTCAGGCGGCTATTGTCGATCAACGGACGTTCGCCGATCCATTCCATCACATAACTCTGATCCTGCCGAATGGCAGGCGCTTGCGTCGAGCAACCTGCCAACAGTGCGCTACCGATCAGGCTTGCCAGCAAAAACTGTTTCATGCCGCCTGCCCCTGGCACTTCCTGCAGAGGTGCTTCTCGCCTTCGGTTTTCCAGCCCAGCTCTGCAATGCGTGCAGTGGCAGCAGGTTTCTGCGCCTTGACGCCCAGCTTGCTCTCGACCATGAATTCGAACTTCAATTCGGCGTTGCAGCTGTCGCAATGGACCTGCCACTCGTGGATCGCCAGTTCGTCGAAGACCGGGCCGTGTGCAACGGCGACCCATTGGCCGGCCGGGTTGATCAGGTGCCGGACTTTTTCGACGGTCAGGCGCATATAAAGGCTTTTGCTGCCCTTGATGGTCACCAGCAACTGGTCGTTGTTGTGGATCGAGCCGCCGTTGCCGGTGACCTGATAACGACCAGGTCCCAGTGTGCGGCACTCGGTCAGGGTGTGTTGCGGGTTGAGCATGCTGTAGCGGAAATCGTGTTCGACCATGGGTCCTCCAAAATTGCGCGCATCCTAACACGCAGCGACGCGAGGTTAACCCTCTACCCGATTCTGTGGCGTGCCTGCCGACCAGGCGACTATGTTGTCCAGCGTGGTGCGGGCGATGGCACCCAGCGCTTCCTTGGTCAGGAATGCCTGATGCGCGGTGACGATCACATTGGGGAAGGTCAGCAGCCGCGCCAGCACGTCATCCTGCAACGGCAGGTCGGAGCGGTCGGCGAAAAACAGCTGGGCTTCCTCTTCGTACACATCCAGCCCCAGATAACCCAGTTGACCGGTCTTTAGGG
The DNA here is from genome assembly GCF_001642795.1 of Pseudomonas viridiflava. Classification (GTDB taxonomy): domain Bacteria; phylum Pseudomonadota; class Gammaproteobacteria; order Pseudomonadales; family Pseudomonadaceae; genus Aquipseudomonas; species Aquipseudomonas viridiflava. Next base: position 95,307 of record NZ_LKEH01000018.1, read on the forward strand.
CATTGATCAGTGCTGGCGTTTCCACCAGTGCGCCACGTCCTGTATTGATCAGCATCGCACCGGGCTGCAGGGTCGCCAGCGACTGTTCGTTGATCAGGTAGCGAGTCTGCTCGGTTAGCGGGCAATGCAGGCTGATGATCTGCGCCTGGGCCAGCAGATCGGGCAGGCTCAGGTATTGCGCGCCCAAGGCTTCAACGTCGGGATTGGGGAAGGGGTCATGGGCGAGCAGTTTGCAGCCGAACCCGGCCATGATTTTCGCGAAGGTCGCGCCGATCTGCCCGGTGCCGACGACCCCGACGGTCTTGCCGACCAGATCGAAGCCGGTCAGGCCATGCAGGCTGAAATCGCCGTCGCGGGTACGATTGCAGGCGCGGTGCAGGTGACGGTTGAGCGACAGAATCAGCGCCACTGCATGTTCGGCCACGGCATGCGGTGAATAGGCCGGAACCCGCACCACGCTCAAGCCCAGGCGCAAGGCAGTTGGCAGGTCCACATGATTGAAACCGGCCGAGCGCAGGGCGATCAGCTGTGTGCCGCCCGCCGCCAGTCGTTCGAGTATCGGGGCGCTCAGGTCGTCATTGATGAACGCACAGACCACCTCATGACCTTCGGCCAGTGCGGCGGTCTCGATGGTCAGGCGAGCGGGCTGGAAGCTCAGTTCCAGTTCGTCCGGCAGGCGCTCGGCGAGGAAACTGGCGCGGTCGTATTCCTGGCTGCTGTAGATGAGTACACGCATTGGAAGGTCCTTTTGCGGAATCAAAACTTGATCGTGCCAATGCTCCACGTTGGCATGCAGCCCGGGACGCGGAGCGTTGGACACACATTTTGCTGCGACTGACGGACTGTGGGAGGCGCCACCAAGCCGCCTCTTATCAAACTACCTGTAACTTACTGAAGAAACGCGATTTTGTGGGAGCGGACCGGGCGGCGTTCCGTTTGTCCGCGAATGCTGTATTTCAGGCGATGAATATTCGTCGGATGTGCTGGCCTTTTCGCGGACAAGTCCGCTCCCACTGAGTTTGCTGCGCGACAGCGCTACGTCGAAGACGTGGTGNGGGATGTGCATTCACTCAGCCCCGCCCGTGTTTAGATTGTAATCAAGCCGTTACCCGCGCTTCGGCCTCGAGGCGGGTGATGGCCTTGTCCAGGTCGTCCAGTGCGTCTTCGGTGTGCGGTGCGTTCTGTTTGAGCAGGGTTTCGGCGCGCTGACAGGCGGTGCGCAGTTGCGGGACACCGCAGTAACGTGTCGCGCCGTGCAGGCGGTGGACGCGTTCGATGAGGCCTTGAATGTCGTCGTTGGCACGCGCCGCCCGAATCGCTTCGCGGTCGGCGTCCAGCGAGGCCAGCAACATGGCCAGCATGTCCGCCGCCAGATCAGGCTTGCCAGCCGCCAGACGCAGCCCTTCTTCGTGATCGAGCACCAAGGGGCCGACGTGGGCGTTGGAGCTTTCGGTCTGGCGTTCCGGTATCGGATTACGCAGCGCCAGCCCGGTCCACTTGAGCACCACCTGCGCCAGTTGCCGTTCGCTGATCGGCTTGGTCAGGTAGTCGTCCATGCCACTTTGCAGCAGCGAGCGTTTTTCATTGGCCATGGCGTGGGCGGTGAGGGCGACAATCGGCAGCGAGGTCTGATTGCGCTCGGTCTCCCACGCGCGAATTGCTTCGGTGGCCTGACAGCCGTCCATGCCCGGCATCTGGACGTCCATCAACACCAGATCGAACGCTTCCTGCTGCACCGCGCTGACCGCCGCGTAACCCCCATCCACCGCCACGACCTCGGCGCCCATGTCTTCGAGCAGGGTCTGCACCAGCAACAGGTTGGCCGGGTTGTCGTCGACGCACAGTACACGCGGTGCGCGGCTCGACAGGGGCAGGGCGACATCGGTGCGAACGGCCCGCGGTGCGACCAGTTCGGATAGCGCCTTCTGCAATTTGCGGTTGCACGCCGGTTTGGCCTGCAACTGGGTGTACACATCGTGGACCGACATCTGGAACAACGCATGCTCGGTGGTCGGGCACAGGACCATCACTTTGCAGTTGAGGTTTTCCAGGTCCCAGATGTGCTGGCGCAGCCGTTCTGGCGAAATCTCCAGCGCCGTCACGCCCAGCACCACCAGGTCGATGGCCTGCGGCGTTTCGTGCGCTGCGGTGACGCCGTTGAGCAGGTTTTCCAGATTGTTGAACACCACGGTCTGCAGTCCGCAGTCTTCCAGTTGATGTTCCAGCGCCTGCCGCGCCAGATCGTGATGTTCCAGCACCGCCGCACGCAGGCCTTCCAGAGCCTGATTGGCGGTTTCTTCCCTGTCCTCGCGCGCCTTGGGCAGGTTGAGGCTGATCCAGAATTCCGAACCCTCGCCCGGCGTGCTGTCGACGCCGATCTCGCCTCCCATCTGTTCGATCAGACGTTTGGAAATCACCAAACCGAGGCCGGTGCCACCCGGTTGCCGGGAAATGGAATTGTCGGCCTGGCTGAATGCCTGAAACAGCGCCCGCACATCCTGGCTCGACAGACCGATGCCAGTGTCCTGCACGCTGATGCGCAGTTGCGCGTGCTCTTCGGTTTCATCTTCAAGCATGGCGCGGGCGACAATCGTGCCCTGACGGGTGAATTTGATCGCGTTGCTGACCAGATTGGTCAGTATCTGCCGCAGTCGCAGCGGGTCGCCCGACAGCGCCAGCGGCGTATCGCGGTAGACCAGACTGACCAGCTCCAGCTGTTTGGCGTGGGCGGCCGGGGCAAGAATGGTCAGGGTATCCTGCAGCAGGTCCCGCAGGTTGAACGGAATATTGTCCAGCACCAGCTTGCCGGCCTCGATCTTCGAGAAGTCGAGGATCTCGTTGATGATGCTCAGCAGGTTGTCGGCGGATTTTTCGATGGTGCCCAGGTAATCGTACTGGCGCGGGGTAAGCTCGCTTTTCTGCAGCAAATGGGTGAAACCCAGGATGCCGTTGAGTGGCGTGCGGATTTCGTGGCTCATGTTGGCCAGAAACTCGGATTTGATCCGGCTGGCTTCGAGCGCTTCCTTGCGGGCCAGATCCAGTTCGATGTTCTGGATTTCGATGGTTTCCAGATTCTGCCTGACATCCTCGGTCGCCTGATCGATGCTCATCTGCAGTTCTTCCTGCGCATTCTGCAGGGTCGCCGCCATGCGGTTGATGCCGGAAGCGAGCTCGTCCAGTTCGCGGCTGCCCAACGGTGGCAGACGCGTCTCCAGGTTGCCATCCTTCAACTGCGACACGGCCTGCTTGATCTGGCTCAGCGGACCGTTGATGGTGCGGCTCATGCGCACCGCCAGAATGGCCGTGAACGCCAGTCCCGTGAAAATCAGCAGCAGGCTGGCGAACAGGCTGCGATAGCCTCGCAACAGCGTGCCGTTGTGGGATATTTCCAGTTCGACCCAGCCCAGCAGTGTGTCGGCTTCGGCCGGGATGATCGGGCTGGTCAGATGGCGCTGATGACCGAACACTGGCAGCAGGTAGCGCGTGGCGTCATTGCCGGACGAGCTGAGCAACTGGGTGCTGCTGCCGATGGGCGAGGGGCTGATCATGGTCGGCCCGGCATGGGCGAGTACGCTGCGGTCGGTGTCCAGGAACGACACGGCGCGTACGTCGGACTGTTCAAGGGTCTGGGTCGCGATGCGGGTCAGCAGGATCTTGTCCTTGCGACCCAGCGCATTGGCCGACAATGGTGCCAGGTCCTGCGCGATCATCTCGCCGCGCTGCAGCAGCTGGCTCTGCAGCTCGTACAGCTGCATCCAGGTGAAGTAACCGCCCAGCACCGCCGCCATCAGGCTGGCGGGCAAAATGGTCAATAGCAGTACGCGGCCTTTTATACCCAGCTTGTTCAGCACGCTCGTTCTCCAGCAACCGGTATCAGTCCGTCGATTTCAGGCAGCAGTCGCCTGGCCCTATCGGCACGAGGGGATGAGTTTAGCCATTTAACGGCAGCATGGGCACATTAGTATTGCGGGCCAGATGCACGCAATTGCACAGGTCTCGTTATGCGTTTCAGTTATAGGTCGCGCACTTTGCGTGATATGGGGTTTGAGCGTTTGCCGTTATGATAGGCGCCCCCGCAGTCTGGATTGCGAATACGCCATGACCCTGCAGTATCAAACCATTGCCGATTGCGTCGGCAACACCCCGCTCGTGCGTCTGCAACGCATGGCGGGTCACACCAGCAATACCCTCTTGTTGAAGCTTGAAGGTAACAATCCGGCCGGCTCGGTGAAAGACCGTCCTGCGCTGTCGATGATCACCCGCGCGGAACTTCGCGGCCAGATCCACGCCGGTGACACCCTGATCGAAGCCACTTCCGGCAATACCGGTATCGCGCTGGCCATGGCTGCCGCGATCAAGGGTTACCGCATGATCCTGATCATGCCGGACAACTCCAGCGCCGAGCGCAAGGCTGCAATGACAGCCTACGGTGCCGAGCTGATTCTGGTCAGTAAGGAAGAAGGCATGGAAGGTGCCCGTGATCTGGCCGAGCGCATGCAGACCGAAGGTCGCGGCAAGGTGCTGGATCAGTTCGCCAACGGTGACAATCCGGAGGCGCATTACACCTCCACCGGTCCGGAAATCTGGCGTCAGACGGGCGGTACGGTCACGCACTTCGTCAGTTCCATGGGCACCACCGGCACCATCATGGGCACGTCGCGCTACCTCAAGGAGCAGAATCCCGAGGTGCAGATCGTCGGTCTGCAGCCGATGGAAGGCGCATCCATTCCTGGCATCCGTCGCTGGCCCTACGAGTACCTGCCGAAGATTTATCAGGCTGATCGCGTCGACCGTATCATCGACATGAGCCAGACCGAAGCCGAAGACACCATGCGCCGACTGGCCCGCGAAGAAGGCATCTTCTGCGGTGTGTCGTCCGGTGGCTCGGTGGCGGGCATGCTGCGTATTTCCCGCGAAGTCGAAAACGCCGTGATCGTGGCAATCATCTGTGACCGAGGCGACCGTTACCTGTCGACTGGCATCTACGACGCGCCTAACTGATGGCCAAGCATGAGAGAGGGTTGCGCTTCCAGCCGACTGGAGGCGTCAAGTCCGTGCAGGTGCCTGTCGGTAAAAAGCAGCGCCTGACCATCGAACGCCTGTCGGATGACGGGCGTGGTATCGCATTTCTGGAAGGCAGAACCTGGTTCGTCGCCGGCAGTCTGGCGGGCGAAGAGGTTGAAGCGCGGGTACTCAATGCACGCGGCAAGGTCGTCGAAGCACGCACCGAGCGTGTGTTCACCGCCAGCGAAATGCGCCGTGCGCCCCTGTGCAAGCACTTCGGGCGTTGCGGGGGCTGCAGCGTGCAACATGTGCCTCATGACGAACAGCTTGCCCTGAAACAGCGCATGCTTGCCGAGCAGCTTCTGCGTGTAGCCAACGTGGCTCCTCAGGAGTGGGCGGCACCGCTGACCGGTTCCGAACTGGCCTACCGCAGACGTGCGCGAGTCGCCGTGCGCTGGGACGTTAAGGCCAAACGGCTGGACGTCGGCTTCCGGGTAACGGCCAGTCAGGACATCGTCGGTATCGAGGAATGTCCGGTGCTGGTACAGGCCTTGCAACCGATCATGACGCAACTGCCGACGATGCTTCGCAGCCTGAGCAAACCTCAGGCGCTGGGGCATGTCGAGTTGTTCAGTGGTTCTGCCACGGCGGTCCTGCTGCGCCATACCGCGCCGCTGGCCGAGGCGGACCTGGTGATTCTCGAGGCATTCTGCGCAGAGCACGGCGCGCAGTTGTGGCTGCACGGTGAGGGCGATCCGCAACCGGCGAACCCGGACGATCAACTGGGCTATCGCCTGACGCCCTGGAACCTGCAACTGGACTGGCGTCCGGGGGATTTCATTCAGGTCAACGCGCAGGTCAATACCGCGATGATCGAGCAGGCGCTGGAGTGGCTGGCACCTGCGGCCGATGAAAGGGTGATGGACCTGTTCTGCGGCCTCGGCAATTTTGCCTTGCCGCTGGCGGGGCAGGCGAAGGAAGTGGTCGCCGTCGAGGGCGTTGCGACTATGGTCGAACGTGCGGCGGCAAACGCGGTGAGTAATGATCTGCACAATGTGACGTTTTTTCAGGCGGATCTTTCGCAGCCGCTGACGAACGCGAGTTGGGCAGCCGAGGGGGTTTCTGCGGTACTCTTGGACCCACCGCGTGACGGTGCATTCGAAGTGGTGCGCCAGATCGGAAAAACAGGCGCCCGGCGGTTGCTCTATGTGTCATGCAACCCGGCAACTTTGGCTCGTGATACGGTCGAATTGGTCAATCAGGGCTACCGTTTAAAACGTGCCGGAATACTCGATATGTTTCCTCAGACGGCGCATGTCGAGGCGATGGCTTTATTTGAAATGAGTAAGTGAGCAGCGGTTCATTGGATCGAATCAGCGGCTGACAGGGAATCTCATTTAATCCGACTGGCCCGCGAATGCCGGTCCTTGCTTGCCCGGCAAGTGGCATTCGCTCAGAAGGCTGGCGACTGATGGCGCTATTCATCGCGCCGTAGGGAAGGTAAGCAGCATGGTACAGGTGAGAGCGCACCAGCCGATAAACACAGACGGCAGCATCAACCTCGACGCATGGCTTGATCATATTGTCAGCGTCGACCTGGTCCTGGACCGGGAAGTCATGAAGAAGGCCTGTGAGTTCGCCCGGCAAGCCGAGCAGAACGACAAGGCACTGAAGAATCACTGGGCAGACGGCACCTCCAGTTTCCAGACCGGTCTGGAAATCGCGGAGATCCTGGCTGACCTCAAGCTGGATCAGGACTCGCTGGTTGCAGCGGTCATTTACCGGGGCGTGCGCGAAGGCGTGATTCCGCTGCCGGATGTCGAGCAGCAGTTTGGTGAAACAGTGGCCAAACTGATCGACGGCGTGCTGCGCATGGCGGCGATCAGTGCCAGTCTCAGTCCGCGTCAGTCGCTGGTGCTGGGCAGTCAGGCCCAGGTCGAGAACCTGCGCAAGATGCTGGTGGCGATGGTCGATGACGTGCGCGTCGCACTGATCAAGCTCGCCGAGCGTACCTGTGCGATTCGGGCGGTGAAGAACGCCGACGACGAAAAGCGCAACCGCGTGGCGCGGGAAGTCTTCGACATCTATGCGCCGCTGGCTCACCGCCTGGGTATCGGGCACATCAAGTGGGAGCTGGAAGACCTGTCTTTCCGCTACCTTGAGCCTGACCAGTACAAGCAGATCGCCAAGCTGTTGCATGAGCGTCGTCTGGACCGCGAGCGGTTCATCAGCGACGTCATGTCCCAATTGGAAAACGAACTGCTGGCCACCGGCGTCACTGCCGATATCAGCGGCCGTGCCAAACACATCTATTCCATCTGGCGCAAAATGCAGCGCAAGGGTCTGGCGTTCAGTCAGATCTACGACGTGCGTGCGGTGCGTGTACTCGTTCCCGAAATGCGCGACTGCTACACCGCGCTGGGCATCGTGCACACCTTGTGGCGGCACATTCCCAAGGAATTCGACGACTACATCGCCAACCCCAAGGAAAACGGCTACCGCTCGCTGCACACTGCGGTCATCGGGCCGGAAGGCAAGGTGCTGGAAGTCCAGATCCGTACGCATTCGATGCACGAAGAAGCCGAGCTGGGCGTCTGCGCGCACTGGCGCTACAAGGGCACGGACGTCAAATCCGGCTCCAACCATTACGAAGAGAAAATCTCCTGGCTGCGTCAGGTGCTGGAATGGCACGAAGAACTGGGCGACATCGGCGGGCTGGCCGATCAGTTGCGGGTCGATATCGAACCGGACCGGGTCTACGTCTTCACGCCTGATGGTCACGCCATTGACCTGCCCAAGGGCGCGACGCCGCTGGACTTCGCCTATCGGGTCCACACCGAGATCGGCCACAACTGCCGTGGTGCGAAGATCAACGGCCGGATCGTGCCGCTCAACTACAGCCTGCAGACCGGTGAGCAGGTCGAGATCATCACCAGCAAGCACGGCACGCCGAGCCGCGACTGGCTGAACTCGAACCTGGGTTACATCACCACGTCGCGGGCGCGGGCGAAGATCGTTCACTGGTTCAAGCTGCAGGCGCGCGACCAGAACGTCGCCGCCGGCAGAACCCTGCTCGAGCGCGAACTGGCGCGTCTGGCACTGCCGCAGGTCGATTTCGACAAGCTCGCCGACAAGGCCAATCACAAGACCGCCGACGACATGTTCGCCGCGCTCGGTGCCGGTGATCTGCGTCTGGCGCAACTGGTCAACCTGGCTCAACAGCAGGTCGAACCGGATCGCATGAACGAGCAGCTGGAGCTGATTCCGCGCAAGGCTACGGGCTACAAGCCGGGCAAGCGTGGCGATATTCAGATCCAGGGCGTGGGCAACCTGATGACCCAGATGGTCGGCTGCTGCCAGCCGCTGCCGGGCGATGCCATCGTCGGTTACATCACGCAAGGGCGCGGGGTGAGCATTCACCGGCAGGATTGCGCCTCGGTGCTGCAGCTGGGCGGGCGCGAACCCGAGCGGATCATCCAGGTCAGTTGGGGGCCGGTGCCGGTGCTCACCTATCCGGTGGACATCATCATCCGCGCCTACGACCGTTCCGGGCTGCTGCGTGACGTGACTCAGGTGCTGCTCAACGAGCGGATCAACGTGCTGGCGGTCAATACCCGCTCGAACAAGGAAGACAACACCGCGCTGATGTCGCTGACCATCGAGATTCCGGGTCTGGACGCGCTGGGGCGGTTGCTGGGGCGTATTTCCCAGTTGCCGAACATCATCGAGACGCGCCGTAACCGGACGCCCTGACTCAAGGCTTCCATAGTTGCCACTGTCCGAAGGCATGCCAGACAGTGGCGACATCGCGGTAACAGAGATTTTGCAATGCACACACTTGAAGACCTTCTGCACCTCATGGCCCGGCTGCGCGATCCGCAGTACGGCTGCCCCTGGGATCTGAAGCAGACCTACGCCACCATCGTCCCGCACACGCTGGAAGAAGCCTACGAAGTGGCCGATGCCATCGAACAGGGTGACTTCGATCAGCTTCAGGGCGAGCTGGGCGACCTGCTGTTTCAGGTGGTGTTCTATGCCCATCTGGCTCGCGAAGAAGGGCGCTTCGAATTCGACGGGGTCGTCGATGGCATCGTCCGCAAGCTGCTGCGCCGTCATCCGCATGTGTTTCCGACCGGCGAGCTGTATGCGCCCATGGAAACCCCACGCCTGACGGACCAAGAGGTTAATCGGCGCTGGGATGAAATCAAGGCCCAGGAGCGTGCAGAAAAGTCGTCCGCGCCCGAGCAGTTGTCCTTGCTCGACGACGTGCCTGTTGCGCTGCCTGCGCTGAGCCGCGCCACCAGGCTGCAGAAACGCGCCGCTCAGGTCGGCTTCGACTGGCCTGCCGCCTTGCCGGTGGTCGACAAGGTGCGCGAAGAACTCGATGAAGTGCTTGAGGCAATGGTCGATAATGACGCTGACGGCATTGCCGAAGAAATCGGCGATCTGCTGTTTGTTGTGGTGAATCTGGCCCGACACCTTAAAGTCGACCCGGAAACTGCGTTACGCTCGGCCAACAGCAAGTTCGACAGACGCTTCCGATTTATTGAACAGGCGTTGCGCCACGCCCAGCGACCCATCGAGGAATGCAGCCTCGAAGACATGGACGCGTTGTGGGGCGAAGCCAAACGTCAGGAAAAAAACGCACCCCGCTGCGGCTGAGTGGTTGTTTAAGAGAGAGAAAAGAGATGGCGGGTATTTCACTTCGCGACCAGTTGCTCAAGGCAGGTCTGGTCAACCAGAAGCAGGCCAAGCAGGTCGGCAAGGAAAAGCAGAAAGAGCAGCGCCTGGTGCACAAGGGCCAGGCTCAGGTCGACGACTCGCAGAAACGTGCGGCTCAGGAAGCGCTGGCCGAGAAGGTCAAGCGCGATCAGGAACTCAATCGTCAGCAGCAGGAGAAGGTCGAGCAGAAGGCCCGTGCCGCTCAGGTCAAGCAACTGATCGAGGCTTCGCGTCTACCCAAGCTGACCACCGAGGATTACTACAACTTCGTCGATGACAAGAAGGTCAAGCGCATCTCGGTCAACACGCTGGTGCGCAACAAGCTCAGCAGCGGCTCGCTGGCCATCGTCCACCACGGTGGTGGTTACGAGATCATTCCGCGCGAAGCAGCGCTGAAGATCCAGGAGCGCGATCCACGCCGCATTGTGTTGCTCAATACTCCGACCGAAGCGCCGGATGCGGACGACCCGTACGCGGCCTATCAGGTGCCTGACGACCTGATGTGGTAAGCCTCTTCGCCAGCATGACAAAACCCGCCTTGAGCGGGTTTTGTCATTTTACGGTTCTGAAATTGCGGTCAATGGTTGCCCTGGCTTTCCAGCGCTTCCAGCTCTTCTTTATACCGGTAGGCTTCGGATTCTATGTGAAACATGCCGACCAGTTGATCCTGTTGATGCACGTCCCAGATCTGAATGCCGTCGGCAACGGCTTCATGAGAGAGGTGGGCGTCGTCGCGTTCAGTAACTCTGACAGTCATAGTGTTAGCTCCTGACTTTGGCAGCCTTGATGGTTAGGCCTCTGGATACTGCGGCGATGTGTCGCAGGACTCTTTTATAGGATCCGTTAGCAGGCTAAGTAAATAGCCCGTTCAGGTTCCGGGTTGGTCGGAAATTAACCGCTGCGCTGCAGCCTTCGAAATACGTGGGCTGCAGCCAAGTGTTGGTTAAATGAAGGATTTTTCATGTGTCCTGGTGGCGCGTACAACTGCCACAAACGGTGTTGTCTGCTGGTGCGGACGCGGAGCGTCCCGAGAGGCATTCCCACGCGGAGCGCTCGGCGTTATACATAAGTTCGCAAGACGCGCAAAACTGGGGCAAAAACGAAAGTGACTGACTGAATGCATACCCCGTGGGAGGCGGCTTGCCGGCGATGGAGTCAGTTCAGTCACTGATAGGTCGCTTCACAAAAAGCATCGCCGGCAAGCCGCCTCCCACAGTCCGTGGTCGCAACAAGACTCGGGTATAACGCTGAGCACAGGCAGGGGCATGATCGACGTGCTTGAGATCACGCTGATCGTTCCTACGCTCTGCGTCACTAGTGTCCGGGGAAAATAGGGAGGGGGCTCCGCCCCCTCTTCTACGACGGGCATCTGCGCCATAATCAGCCCTTTCAGACTTGATTATTGCCATGTTCTCCAATACTCATCTCGGTCAGTTGCTGTCTGCATTTCCCTCGCAGTTTTTCCAGAAAGAAGTTAAAGCCTGCGGAGCCGATCGGTACGCCAAACGGTGTACATCTCGCGATTTGCTGGTGACGCTGGTGTTGGGGCATTTGCAGCAAAGCAGTAGTTTGCGCAGCCTCTCGGCGATGTCTGAAGCCTTCGATGAACATCACCATTTGAATGCCAGGCCGGTGCCTCGCTCTACGCTTTCCGACGCGCTTAACAAGCGCAGTTTCATCCCGTTTCAAAAGGCCTGCGAATCCATGCTGAGCGCTATAAGCGGGCAGCAACGCCGACTGGCCAAACGCATGATCAGCCTTATTGATTCCACCTCAATCACGTTGCGCGGACCCGATTTTGACGAGTGGACCAAGGCCACCAAGACCCGCATAACGCAAGGCCTCAAGGTGCATACCGGCTTTGATCCTGTCCAGTGCGCCCCGGTCTACATCAGCATTACTCCTGCCAACGTCAACGACATGGCTGATGCTTTGAAAGTGCCGATTGAGTCAGGCGTGACTTATGTTTTCGACAAAGGCTATTGCAGCTACAACTGGTGGTATCAGATTCATCAGGCCGAGGCCTTTTTCGTTACACGACTCAAAAAAGACGCCAATGTACAGCTGTCTCATGAGCACTCCTGCCCATCGCCCGATAGCACAGTGCAGGCCGATGACATCGTGGAGTTTGGTAAACGGCATCGTGTTTTCAGGGGTACGCCGGTACGACGTGTGAAGGTCCAGCTCGAAACATGGGAAAACCCGCTCACGCTGGTCACTAATGACCTGACACGCTCTGCTGAAGAGATTGCCGACCTCTACAAGGAGCGTTGGCAGATCGAGCTGTTTTTCAAGTGGATCAAGCAGCATCTAAAACTAAAACGTTTCTACGCGTTCTCCGAAAATGCGGTGAAATTGCAGATTTACAGCGCGATTATTACGTATGTACTGCTGCATATTTTTCAGAAGCGATCGAATTTCCGTGGCTCGCTTTTCGACCTGACACGCTCCTTGGTCTGCGTCTTGTTTGAAAGACCTTTAGCCAAAGAGCATCGAAAAAAACGACGACGAAAGAACGAAGAGATGAAAGTGGCTCAGGGTAGCCTTTTGCTATGACGGCAGCGGACTTTCCCCGGACACTAGTGACGCTCTGCGTGGGAATGCCTCCCAGGACGCTCCGCGTCCGCTCTCGAATGTGGCGCAGATGCGTGGTCAAGCTCCAGCGTTATCCATGTCATGCGCTCGGCTCACTGAATCCGCAATCTGTGCCATGTGTGACGCAGAGCGTCACGGGATGCATGCCCACGCGGAGCGATAGGCACGATCAGTGGTGAGGCGGACTTGTGTATAACGATGAGCGCAGAGCGTGAGGAACGATCAGCGTGAGACAGTACTGATCGGTGCTGAACGACAGGCAATAAAAAGCCCCGCATCAAGCGGGGCTCTGTACTGCGAACAGTCAGGTCGATCAGCTGCCTTTGACAGCCTTGCCGTTGACTGTACCGTCCTGCAGCATGATGTTGTATTCCTTGCCGTCGGTTTCGACCTGTTGCAGGCGGACCAGCAGGTAGTCCCAGTCCTTGGCGAACCACAGCACGGTGATGCGTTTGCTTTGAGTCGGGTCACGCACGCGCTCGACCTTGATGGCGTCGACCTGACCGGCCTTGGTGTCGACCTTCTCCGAACCCAGCACGCGGAAGTCGTAGGTATCGACTTCGTCGCCATCGACCACCTGATAGCTCATGCTTTTCTTGCCCTCGGCCACGTCATGCTGCAGGGCGAGCTGGTAGGTGGACTTGTCGAGGATGCCACGGTTGAGCGGCAGCTTGATCGCGTCGCCGCGGTCGGTGCCGGTGACGAACTTGGTGTTCCAGTCGAAAGCCAGATCGACCTTCTTGGATTTGCCCAGACCGCTACGCTCGAAGCTGTAGGTCTGTGGCAGCAGGGTGTCCTTGTCGACTTTCAGCGTGCTGACTTCGGACAGGCTGGCGATCATCATCGACGCTTTGAAATTCAGGGTCCAGGTGCCGTTCGGCCCGGCTTCCAGGCTGCGTTCAGCCGTGCCGCTCATGGGCAGCTGTTTCCAGTCGGCGGTGTAGCTGGCGGAGAAAGGTTGAAGGTCTGCGGCCTGTACAGCAGGGATGGCAAGCAGAGCGAAAGCGAAGAGCAGAGCGCGACGCATAATATCTCCTAGTGTCGAATCAAATGGCCGGTGGCCGGGAGTGGCTGGCCATCCAGTAACGCGCCTTCTTCGCCCAGGCTCAATCGGCCCTCGGCGAACCAGCGTATTGCCAGCGGGTAGATACGGTGTTCTTCAACATGCACCCGCTGCGCGAGCGTGGCGGGTGTGTCCTGTAACTGTACCGAAATAACTGCCTGTACGACCAGCGGTCCGCCATCGAGTTCCTCGGTGACGAAGTGCACGCTGCACCCATGCTCGGTGTCGCCGGCCTCCAGCGCCCGTTTATGGGTGTGCAAACCTTTGTAGCGCGGCAGCAGGGACGGGTGGATGTTGAGCAGACGGCCCTGATAGTGCCTGACGAAGTCAGCGCTCAGTATGCGCATGAATCCGGCCAGTACCACCAGATCGGGCTGAAAGGTATCGATCAGTTCGACCAGCGCGGCGTCGAAGGCTTCGCGACCTTCGTACCCCTTGTGGTCCAGCACGCAGGCTTCTATGCCTGCGTCTCTGGCACGTTGCAGGCCGAAGGCATCGTCACGGTTGGAGATGACAGCCCGGATGCGGACGGGGCTGGCCCCGTCCTTGAAACTGTCGATCATCGCTTGCAGGTTGCCGCCGGTGCCGGACAGCAGCACCACGACATTGCAGATGGCTGACATCAATGCGCCTTGAGGTTTTTCAGCTCGACTTGTGCAGCACCTTCGGCGGCGGTGGCGATCTGGCCGATCACCCAAGGCTGTTCGCCCGCTTCACGCAGTACGTTCAGAGCGGTCTCGACGTGCTCCTGAGCCACGCAGATCACCATGCCCACGCCGCAGTTCAGCACGCGGTGCATTTCGTTTTCTTCGACGTTGCCTTGCTGCTGCAGCCAGTCGAACACGGCCGGACGCTGCCAGCTGGCGACGTCTACCACGGCCTGGGCGCCCTGTGGCAGAACGCGCGGGATATTGTCCAGCAGACCGCCACCGGTGATGTGGGCCATGGCCTTGACGGCACCGGTTTCCTTGATGAGCTTGAGCAGCGGCTTGACGTAGATGCGGGTCGGCGCCATCAGCAGCTCGGTCAGCGGCTTGCCGTCGAGCTGGATGTTTTCGATGTCGGCACCGGCCACTTCGATGATCTTGCGGATCAGCGAGTAACCGTTGGAGTGTGGGCCGGAGGACGGCAGTGCCAGCAGGGCATCGCCCGCGGCAACCTTGGAACCGTCAATGATTTCAGCTTTCTCGACCACGCCGACGCAGAAGCCAGCCAGGTCGTAGTCTTCGCCTTCGTACATGCCTGGCATTTCAGCGGTTTCGCCGCCGACCAGCGAGCAACCGGCCAGTTCGCAGCCTGCGCCGATGCCTGTCACGACCTGGGTTGCGGTCTCGACGTTCAGCTTGCCGGTGGCGTAGTAGTCCAGGAAGAACAGCGGCTCTGCGCCGCAGACGACCAGGTCGTTGACGCACATGGCCACCAGATCGATGCCGATGCTGTCGTGCTTGTTCAGGTTCAGTGCCAGACGCAGCTTGGTGCCCACGCCATCGGTGCCGGAGACCAGAACCGGTTGCTTGTAACCAGCCGGGATTTCGCAGAGGGCGCCGAAACCTCCCAGGCCGCCCATGACTTCCGGACGCTTGGTGCGCTTGGCGACGCTCTTGATGCGTTCGACCAATGCTTCACCGGCGTCGATGTCTACACCGGCGTCTTTGTAGCTCAGGGAGGGTTGCTTGCTCATAAAAAATCCAGGCCTTTAGGGGGGATTCGGAGGTATCGACCGCTGCGGTGGGACCCGTTCAGCAAAGTGCTGTCGCGCAGTGCTATGTTGGGCCATCGCGATTGCCGGTCTGCGAAGGCGCGCGATTTTATCAGGCTTGCCCTCGTGGGGCCATCCTTGCGCCGACGGTAGGAGGAGGTTCTACTAAATAAACCTCACAGCCTTGCCCGGGTCGACTTCGACCCCAGATGTTTAGGGTGTACTTTAGGCGGGTAGTGAATGATTGGTGGCAAAGCGCTGTCTCAAGCCTGTCCGTCCAATCAATCCACCTCCTGAAACTGCTCTTTCTTTACCTTTTTTCCGTTCGGGAACTGTCCATGCGTTTTTCCAGAATTCTTCTCATCGGCTGTCTGTCCCTGTTCAGCCTGCCGACCCTTGCTGAAACAGTGAACAACCTTTATCAGGTCCGCGAGCCGGTCAACGGCCAGTCGCCTGATGAGCGTACACGCGCCACTCAGGCGGCCGTCGAAACCCTGGTGCTGCGCCTGACCGGCGACACCAAGGCCGCTCAAGGTTCTGCGCTGGCCGCCTTGCGCAAGGACCCACAGCAGATCATCAGCCAGTACGGTTACGAAGCGGGCCCGCCCGAGACGCTGCTGGTGGACTTCGATCCGGCAACCACCGACCGCGCCTTGCGTCAGGCCGGCTTGCCCATCTGGGGCAGCAATCGGCCGTCGATTCTGGGCTGGTGGCTGAATGACTCGGTCGAAGGTTCCAATCTGGTCGGCGACGGTCAGGCGGCTGCAGAACCTTTGCGCCGCGCCGCGCAGCACCGTGGTTTGCCGTTGCGCCTGCCGTTGGCTGACCTGAGCGAGCAGGGCATCGGCACCGCCAAGACCCTTGAAGGCACTGATGCCGCGCCGCTCAAGGAAGCCTCCGAGCGTTATGGCGCCGATGCGATTCTGGCGGTTCATGCCAAAGAGGACGCCGGGCAATGGCAAGGCAAATGGAATCTGTGGCTGGGCGAGCAGCGTGAACAGGGCACCGCTACCGGCGCCACGTCCGACGCCCTGGCTGACGCCGTATTGCTGTCGGTGAGCCAGCGCCTGGCGCCGCGCTTCGTCGCCAAGCCCGGCGCGTCCACCGGCCTGCTCATGCAGGTTCAGGGCATGAACCTTGAGCGTTATGCGCAACTGTTGCAGTTGCTCGATCCGTTCGGTGTTCGTGTGACGCTGGTCGAAGGAGATCGCGTAACCTTCGAAGTCAACGGCAGCGCCGATCAGCTTCGTTCCCAGATGTCACTGGCTAAACTTCAGGAAGTACCGGCGAGCGAGGCTGCAGCGGCGGTGCCGCCGGCACCTGCGGCTCCGGTCGATGCGGCAGCGCCTGTTCCCGCGCCAGCTCCAATGATCGTCCCGGCGTCCGCGCCACAACTGTATTTCCGCTGGTAATGCGGCAAGCGCACTTTTCCCCTGGGTTGAGAGACATTGATGACTGATACGCGACGTTGGTTCTGGATTGGCGGGTTGGCCCTGCTGGTCGCATTCGTGGTGTTGCTGCACACGATCCTCACCCCGTTTCTGGTGGCGCTGCTGCTGGCCTACATGGGCGATCCACTGGTGGATCGTCTGGAGCGGGCGGGCCTGTCCCGGACGTTGAGTGTCGTGGCGGTGTTCGGCCTGTTCACGCTGGTGCTGATGGCGTTGCTGCTGGTGCTGGTGCCGATGCTCGCCAAGCAGCTGTACCGCCTGTACGAGCTGGCGCCACAGATGCTCGACTGGCTGCAGCACTCGGCGTTGCCGTGGGTGCAGGCCAAGTTCGGGCTGTCCGACGGCTTCTGGAAGTTCGACAAGATCAAGGCTGCGTTGTCCGAGCACATGGGGCAGGCGGGCGACATCGTTTCCATCGTGCTGTCGCAGGCCACGGCATCAAGCCTGGCGCTGATCGGCTGGCTGACCAATCTGGTGCTGATCCCGGTGGTGTGCTTCTACCTGCTGCGTGACTGGGACGTGATGATGGGCAAGATTCGCGGCCTGCTGCCTCGCCACCGCGAAGGGCAGATCGTCAAGCTGGCGGGTGAGTGTCATGAAGTGCTGGGTGCGTTCATTCGCGGCCAGTTGCTGGTCATGGTCGGCCTTGGCGTGATCTATGCGAGCGGTCTGATGCTGGTCGGTCTGGAGCTGGGGCTGTTGATCGGCGTGATCGCAGGTCTGGCCGCCATCGTGCCTTATATGGGCTTCGTGATCGGCATCGGCTCGGCGCTGGTGGCGGGCCTGTTCCAGTTCGGCGGCGATCTGTACCCGATGATGGGCATCGTTGCGGTGTTCATGATCGGTCAGGCGCTGGAAGGCATGGTGCTTACGCCTTTGCTGGTGGGTGACCGCATCGGCCTGCACCCGGTGGCGGTAATCTTTGCGATCCTTGCCGGCGGCGAGCTGTTCGGCTTCACTGGCATTCTGCTGGCCTTGCCGGTGGCCGCGGTGATCATGGTGCTGGTGCGCCACGTTCATGATGTCTACAAGGACTCGCAGATCTACGCCGGGGCCGAAGACCCTGATCTGTAAGCTCTTCCAGCCGCTGATCAAGCGACCCTTTCACGGAGGCAGGCCAGGTCCGTGAAAGGGGCGCAGATACCTCAAACGCCTCATCGCTTTACACAGCCTGTCGCAACCCTTTGATTTTGCTTGGGGTCTGTCGCATTGTGCGACCAGCGTCACGGGTATAAACTTTGCGCACTTTACACAGAGGCCCTTGGCGGTTCGCATGAACCGTTCGTCAGCATGAAACCGATTCAGCTGCCCCTGAGTGTGCGTCTGCGTGATGACGCCACTTTCGTCAATTACTATCCAGGCGCCAATGCCGCTGCACTCGGCTATGTCGAGCGGCTGTGCGAAGCCGACGCCGGGTGGACGGAAAGCCTCATCTATCTGTGGGGCAAGGACGGGGTAGGGCGTACGCATCTGTTGCAGGCGGCCTGCCTGCGCTTCGAGCAGATGGGTGAACCTGCGGTCTATCTGCCCTTGGCCGAAGTCATTGATGAAGGTATCGAACTGTTCGACCATCTCGAACAGTACGAGCTGGTGTGTCTGGACGACCTGCAGGCCGTGGTTGGCAAGCCAGAGTGGGAAGAAGCCCTGTTTCACCTATTCAACCGTCTGCGTGACAGCGGGCGGCGGCTGTTGATCGCCGCGTCCAAGTCGCCTCGTGAACTGCCGGTCAAGCTGCCGGACCTCAAGTCCCGCCTGACCATGGCGCTGGTGTTCCAGATGCGCGGCCTGTCCGATGAGGACAAACTGCGCGCCCTGCAATTGCGTGCTTCGCGACGCGGTCTGCACCTCACAGACGAAGTCGGGCATTTCATCCTCACTCGCGGCACCCGCAGCATGAGTGCGCTGTTCGAATTGCTGGAGCGCCTCGATCAGGCGTCCCTGCAGGAGAAGCGCAAGCTGACCATTCCCTTCCTTAAAGAGACGCTGGGGTGGTAGACGACGCACTGGTCATGCAAACGGCGGCTGCACTGCGACACGCCAAGCGAATTCTGATCATTACCGGTGCCGGACTGTCTGCGGATTCGGGATTGCCGACTTACCGAGGTATAGGCGGACTCTATAACGGCCGAACCGATGACGGCCTGCCGATTGAGGTCGCGTTGTCCGGTCCGATGCTGCGACGTGATCCCGAACTGTGCTGGAAATACATCGCTCAACTGGGCAAGGCCTGTCTGGGCGGGCAGCCCAATTCTGCGCATTACGCGATCGCCCAGTTGCAGCGCATCAAGCCCGAGTGCTGGGTGCTGACCCAGAATGTCGATGGTTATCATAGCGCTGCAGGCAGTCCGCCTGAGCGCCTGATCGAGATTCACGGTCAGATGGCGCCACTGTTCTGTCAGTCCTGTGGCGCAGAAGATCCCCAGCTGAGTGAGCATCTGCAGCGACCGATGCCACCTTTGTGCTCAATCTGTAGTGGCGTTTTGCGACCGTCCGTCGTTCTTTTTCAGGAAATGCTCCCGGAACAGGCCCTGGAAACACTGTATGAACAACTGGCTATAGGCTATGACGCGGTGCTGACCATCGGCACCACCGCAAGCTTCCCCTATATTCATGAGCCGGTGATCAGGACCAGGGTTTCCGGGGGTTTCACGGCAGAAATCAATCCTGAGGCGACCGATCACAGCGCGCAAATGGACGTGTTTTTGAAGTGCCGGGCGGCACATGTCATGGAAAAACTCATAAGTCACATTTAGTTCGATTGAATTTGCAAATGACTTGGATAGAAGGCATAGTCTCGCCTTCTTAACAGTTCAGCCACGGTCGTGCCCATGCTAGTTGTTCGCTTCGCACCCCTCGTGCCCCTCGCACTCGTCACATTCCTGTTCGGTTGCTCGGCCAATATGCCGGTTTCTCAGCAAGAACAGGCTCAGCAAGCGCCTCGTTATCAGAACACCGTCACCGCCCAGTCCGCTGCGCGCCGCGCCGATGCCGCCGCCCTGCAGGACGAGATGGCCACTGAAGACGAACTGGCCCAGTTTGCTGACAACCAATCCTACAAACTGCCGGTTCTGGCCGACAGCATCCTTGAACGTGGCAAGGCCCTGATCGGTACCCGTTACCAGTTCGGCGGCACTTCGACCCGTTCGGGTTTCGATTGCAGCGGCTTCATCGGTTTCCTGTTCCGCGAAGAGGCTGGCATGAACCTGCCGCGCTCGACGCGTGAAATGATCAACGTCGATGCACCTCTGGTCTCGCGCAACAACCTCAAGCCGGGTGATCTGCTGTTCTTCAGCACACGCGGCCGTGGCCGCGTCAGCCACGCAGCAATCTACGCCGGTAACGATCAGTTCATCCACTCCAGCAGCCGCCGCAGCGGCGGTGTGCGCATCGACAGTCTCGATGACGCTTACTGGAGCAAGACCTTCATCGAAGCCAAGCGTCCTCTGGCAATGGCACCCGGTGCCGTAGCCGTGAAGACGCCAGCAGTTGCCACGCAGACAACGGCGATGACATCGACTACAGTCAAGACCGCAGTAAAACGCCGTAAGTAAATGAAATATGGAAAACGCAGACAGGCCGATGGCCTGTTTTCGTTTTTGAGCTTCTCGGCAGCGTAAGCCGCATCCGGATCAGGTTGTTGTGGTTATGTCGATTGCTTTGCGCCTGATGGTTATCTCTATTGCCGCGTTGCTTGGCGCCTGCGCCAGCGCACCGCCGCCTCCCCAGCCCCGGATCGTTCAGCGTCCGGTGGTAACTGCTCCTCCCCAGATTCTTTCCCAGGCCGCCGAAGATGTGCTGTTTCGCGCATTGGGGCTGGTCGGCACGCCCTATCGTTGGGGTGGCAACACGCCGGATTCGGGTTTCGATTGCAGTGGCCTGATCGGCTATGTGTACCGCGACGCTGCGGGGATCTCCCTGCCGCGCTCCACGCGGGACATGGTGGTGATGGGCGCGCCGAATGTGCGCCGCGAACAGCTGCAGTCAGGGGATCTGGTGTTCTTCGCCACCTCGGGCGGCTCGCAGGTTTCCCATGCAGGGATCTACGTCGGCGAAGGCCGCTTCGTACATGCCCCAGCGACCGGCGGCACGGTTAAACTCGACAGCCTCGACAAGCCGTATTGGCAGAAAGCCTACCTCAACGCCAAACGCGTGATTCAGCCGTCGGACCTGGCACAGAATCGTCCTTGATCGCTGATGCCGCAAGCTTTGCCGCTGTCGTGCAGATAACAGCGGACTGTGGGAGGCGGCTTGCCGGCGATGCTTTTTCTGAAGCGATCTATCAGTGACTGAACTGACGCCATCGCCGGCAAGCCGCCTCCCACGGGGTATGCATTCAGTCAGTCACTTTCGTTTTGCCCCCCCCCGTTTTGCGCGTCTTGCGGACTTGTGTATAACGATGAGCGCTCCTTCGTGGGAATGCTTCCCAGGACGCTCCGCGTTCGGTTCCAGACGTCAAATAGCTTTATTGAGCCGCCTTTACCGACGTCACGCGCCAGATCTTGTTGCCCACATCATCCGCCACCAGCAATCCGCCGCGATGGTCATTGACCACGCCTACCGGACGGCCCATGGCTTTTTCGTCGCTGTTGAGGAAACCGGTCAGCACGTCGACTGGTGCGCCGTTGGGTTTGCCGCCGCTGAAAGGCACGAACACTACCTTGTAGCCGCTGTGCGGTTTGCGGTTCCACGAACCGTGCTGACCGATGAACATGCCTTCGTTGAACGGTGCTGCCAGCGTCTTGCCGTCGGCGAACACCAGCCCCAGTGATGCCGTGTGCGGGCCGACCGCATAATCGGGGGCGATGGCCTTGGCGACCAGTGCCGGGTTCTGCGGTTTGACGCGCTCGTCCACGTGCTGGCCGTAATAGCTGTAAGGCCAGCCGTAGAAGCCGCCGTCCTGCACCGAGGTCACGTAATCGGGCACCAGATCGCTGCCGATCTCGTCACGCTCGTTGACCGCTGTCCACAGTTTTCCAGTGGTCGGCTCCCAATCCATCCCATTGGGGTTGCGCAGGCCCGAGGCGAAGATGCGGTGGTTGCCGGTGGCAGCGTCCACTTCCCAGATCGCTGCACGACCTTCTTCCTTGTCCATGCCGTTCTCGGCCACGTTGCTGTTGGAACCGACCGTCACGTACAGCTTGCTGCCGTCCTTGCTGGCAATGACGTTCTTGGTCCAGTGGTGATTCAGCGTGCCGCCCGGCAGGTCGACCACTTTGGTCGGCTGGGCGCTGATCGAGGTCTGGCCGTTTTCATACGGGAAGCTGATCAGGCGGTCGGTGTCGGCCACGTACAGCTTGTTGCCCACCAGCGTCATGCCGAACGGCGAGTTGAGATTCTGCAGAAAGACGCTGCGGGTTTCGGCCACGCCGTCGTTGTTGGTGTCGCGCAGCAGGGTAATGCGGTTGGCGCTCGGCACGCCCGCACCGGCGCGGCCCATGACTTTCTCCATGACCCAGCCACGGATGCCTTTGCCGTCATCCGGCTTGGCCGGTGAGTTGGTTTCCGCGACCAGTACGTCGCCGTTGGGCAGCACGTACAGCCAGCGCGGGTGATCCAGATGTTCGGCGAAGGCGCCAACCTGGGTGCCTGGGGCTGATACGGGTTTGGCGTCCTTTTCCCAGCCGATGGCCGGGGCGATGTTGACCGTCGGAATCAGCGTCTTGTTCGGCTCCGGCAGTTTTGGAGAAGGCCCTGTTCCATCCGAGACCTGCAAGGTGGAAGACTCGCCGCACGCCGCGAGGCCGCCTGCGAGCAGAAGCAGTACAGCGTACTGTGGTCTGATTTTGAACATCGTGAATCTCCATCGACAAAGGCTTGGTCCAGTAAGGGATAGAGACACCCTGACCGCCGAGGTTCAATTGCGAGCCACCATCCGGTGGCGTCATGCAAGTGAATGGCCTTTATGCCCTGTGTACTGCGGTGTCGATTGACGCTCCACCCCCAACCCTCTACCCTTCGCGGTTTGTTTCAGGTGCTCTGCAATCCTCCCGATTGGCAGGGTGAAACAGGGAAGCCGGTGAGGGTCTGACGATCCGATTCCGGCGCTGCCCCCGCAACGGTAAATGAGTCAAGGCTGTGCATCGTGCCACTGCGTTTCGACGCGGGAAGGCGTGCAGCCCGGATGACCCGCTCATGAGCCCGGAGACCGGCCTGAAATACTCAATGGCATCACGGAGGGTGATGCTCTGTGCAGGGCGTTGCCGTGCTGTTCAGTGCTGTCCTTCCGTCTGCTTTCGCGACCCCCCGAGCGGAGAGCCGAGATGAACGAATCCCCCGAACGCGACGAACGCCATCTGGCGCGCATGCAGCGCAAGAAAGCCGTGATGGACGAACGTATCGCCAGCTCACCCAATGAATGCGGTCTGTTGCTGGTGTTGTCCGGCAACGGCAAGGGCAAGAGCAGCTCGGCGTTCGGCATGCTTGCGCGTGCCATGGGCCATGGCATGCAGTGCGGCGTGGTGCAGTTCATCAAGGGGCGCAACAGCACAGGCGAGGAAATGTTTTTCCGCCGCTTTCCCGAGCAGGTGCGCTATCACGTGATGGGCGAGGGCTTTACCTGGGAAACCCAGGATCGTCAGCGCGATATCGCGGCCGCCGAGGCTGCCTGGGCCGTGAGCCTGGAAATGCTGCGCGACCCGGCTATCGGTCTGGTCGTGCTCGACGAGCTGAACATTGCCCTCAAGCACGGCTATCTGGATCTTGAACAGGTATTGACCGATCTGCAGGCGCGCCCGCCCATGCAGCATGTGGTGGTGACCGGCCGTGGCGCAAAACCCGAACTGATCGACCTCGCGGATACCGTCTCGGATATCGGCGTAGTCAAACATGCATTCCAGTCCGGCATCCGGGCGCAGAAAGGTATCGAACTGTGAGCCATTCCGTTATGAGCATCCGGTCATGAGAGCCCCCAGGGATTGCCCGGCAGTACTGATCGCTGCACCGGCCTCCGGTCAGGGCAAGACCACCGTCACCGCAGCACTGGCACGCCTGCACCGCAATCAGGGGCGCAAGGTACGGGTCTTCAAATGTGGCCCGGACTTTCTCGATCCGATGATTCTCGAGCGGGCGAGCGGGGCGCCGGTGTTTCAGCTGGACCTGTGGATGGTCGGCGCCGACGAGAGCCGTCGCCTGCTGTGGGAAGCCGCTGAAGACGCGGACCTGATCCTGATCGAAGGCGTGATGGGCTTGTTCGACGGCACGCCGTCCAGTGCTGATCTGGCGCGCCACTTCGGCGTACCGGTGCTCGGCGTGATTGACGGCACGGCGATGGCCCAGACCTTCGGTGCCCTGGCGCTGGGGCTGGCGCGTTATCAGCCTGACCTGCCGTTTGCCGGCGTGCTGGCCAACCGCGTGGGCACCGTGCGTCATGCGCAGTTGCTGGAAAACAGCCTGACCGAGGGCCTTCGCTGGTATGGCGCGCTGTCCCGTGAAACCGGTTTCGAACTGCCCAGTCGCCATCTGGGGCTGGTGCAGGCCGACGAACTCAACGACCTGGACCTGCGTCTGGACATGGCCGCTGCAGCCCTGGCCACCACCTGCGAGGTGGCCTTGCCGCCTGCGGTCACGTTCACTGCGCCAGAACCGGTTCATGTCGAGCGCTGGCTGGACGGGGTGCGGATTGCCGTGGCTCGCGATGGAGCCTTTGCGTTCACCTACGGTGCGAGTCTCGATCTGCTGCGCAACATGGGCGCGGAACTGAGCTTCTTCTCACCGATCCGCGACAGCCATCTGCCTGAAGCAGACAGTCTGTACCTGCCCGGCGGCTATCCCGAGCTGCATCACGTCGAGCTGTCTGCCAACGCCACGATGCTGGCCGATATTCGGGCGCACCATGCGGCAGGCAAGCCTACATTGGCCGAATGCGGCGGCATGCTGTATCTGCTCGAAGCCCTGACCGATGTTGAAGGCGTGCGCGCTGAACTGGTCGGTCTGCTGGCGGGCGAAGCGGCCATGCAGAAACGGCTGGCGGCGCTGGCGTTGCAGGCGGTCGAGATGCCGGAAGGCGAGTTGCGCGGTCACACCTATCACCATTCTCTGACCACCACCGAACTGCAGCCGATTGGCCGAGGCGTCAGCCCCAACGGCGGGCGCGGTGCGGAAGCGGTTTATCGTGAAGGCCGTCTTACCGCGACCTATATCCATTTCTATTTTCCGTCCTGTCCCCAGGCGATTGCGGCCCTGTTCAAGCCATGACCGAACATTCGTTCAATGATGAAGAGCGGGCAGCGGTGTACCGCGCCATTGCCGAGCGCCGCGACATGCGGCACTTCGTCGGTGGCAGCGTGGCGCCCGAACTGCTTGCCCGTTTGCTGGAAGCTGCACACCAGGCACCCAGCGTTGGCCTGATGCAGCCCTGGCGGTTCATTCGGATCAGCGACCCGGCACTGCGCGTCAGGATGCAGGCCCAGGTCGAAGAAGAGCGGGTCCGCACGGCCGAGGCACTGGGCGAGCGCACCGACGAGTTCATGAAGCTAAAGGTCGAAGGCATCAACGACTGCGCCGAAGTGCTGGTTGCTGCGCTGATGGAAGGTCGCGAGCAGCACATCTTTGGCCGTCGCACCCTGCCGGAAATGGACATGGCGTCGTTGTCCTGCGCGATCCAGAACCTGTGGCTGGCTGCGCGCGCCGAAGGGCTGGGCATGGGCTGGGTGTCGTTGTTCGACCCTGACGCACTGGCCGATCTGTTGGCGATGCCGGAAGGCGCCAAGCCGCTGGCGATTCTCTGCCTGGGCCCCGTGAAAGAATTTTACCCAGCACCCATGCTGGTGCTGGAAGGTTGGGCGCAGGCGCGTCCGCTGAGTGAACTGTTGTATGAGAATCAATGGGGAGTGAGTCAATGAGTGTGGCGCTGTTGAGCGTGGCCGGGGTTGCGCTGGACGCGCTGCTCGGCGAGCCGAAACGCTCGCATCCGCTGGTGGCGTTCGGGCGCTTTGCCAATCGTCTGGAGCAGCGCTTCAACAGCGGCGGCCGGGGCTGGCGCAGCCATGGCGTCACGGCCTGGTTCGTGGCGGTGATCCCGCTGACACTGCTGGCCACGCTGCTGAGTTGGGCACCGTTCGTGGGTTGGCTGGTGGAGATTCTGGCGCTGTATTGCGCGCTGGGCATGCGCAGTCTCGGCGAGCATGTGCAGCCGGTGGCTCAGGCACTGCGCAGCGATGATCTGGAAGAGGCGCGTCGTCGCGTCGGCTATCTGGTCAGCCGCCAGACCAGCGAACTGGATGCGACCGAAGTCGCCCGCGCGGCCACCGAGTCGGTGCTGGAAAACGGCAGCGATGCAATATTCGCTGCACTGTTCTGGTTTGTCGTAGCCGGTGTTCCCGGCGTGGTGCTGTATCGCCTGAGCAATACGCTGGATGCCATGTGGGGCTATCGCAACGAGCGTTTCGAGCGTTTCGGCTGGGCGGCGGCGAAGATCGATGACCTGCTCAACTATATTCCTGCGCGCCTGGTGGCGCTGACCTACGCGATACTGGGCAAAACCCGGCTGGCACTGCGTTGCTGGCGCACTCAGGGACCGACCTGGGACAGTCCCAACGCAGGTCCCGTAATGGCGGCCGGTGCTGGCGCGCTGGGCGTCGAATTGGGTGGCGCGGCGATCTATCACGGCGAACTGCATCAGCGTCCGCAACTGGGCGAAGGCGCACCCGCCGATGCCGACTCCATCGACCGCGGCTGGGAGCTTGTGCAGCGCGGCGTCTGGCTGTGGTTGCTGGTGCTGTGCGTCGGGACAGCATTCTATGCTTGAGCACGGCGGGCGACTGCGCGCTGCGGCGCAGCACTATGGTATCAATCAGGCCGACTGGCTGGACCTGTCCACCGGCATCGCGCCGTGGCCCGCGCTGGTACCGGAGATTCCTTTGCGTGCCTGGGCGCGCCTGCCCGAGAACGATGACGGTCTGGAGACCGCTGCCTGCGCCTATTACGGCGTGTCACAGGTGTTGCCTGTTGCGGGTTCGCAGGCGGCGATCCAGGCGCTGCCGCGAGTGCGCAGTGCGGGTCGGGTGGGCGTGCTGTCGCCGTGCTACGCCGAACATGCGCACGCCTGGCGCAAGCAGGGTTATGTGGTGCGTGAGGTCGGCGAGCACGAGGTGGATTACTTCCTCGACAGCCTTGATGTGCTGGTGGTGGTCAACCCCAACAACCCGACCGGTTTGCATCTGAGCGCCGAGCGCCTGCTGGGATGGCATGCGCGGCTGGCAGAGCGGGGCGGCTGGCTGGTGGTGGACGAGGCCTTCATGGATAACACCCCTGAGCTGAGCCTGGCAGCTGAAACCTGGCGTATCGGACTGGTCGTGCTGCGCTCGTTCGGCAAGTTTTTCGGATTGGCCGGGGTCAGGCTTGGCTTCGTGCTGGCCGAACCCGCGCTGCTCAGGTTGCTGGCGCAGGAAATCGGCCCGTGGTCGGTCAGCGGTCCGACGCGGATTCTGGGGCAGGCGTGTCTGAATGACCGCGAATGGCAGGCGCAGCAGCGCGTGCGCACCGATCAGGCGCGTGATCGTCTGGTAACGCTGCTTGAGCTCTACGGCCTTGTACCGCACGGCGGCTGTGCGTTGTTTCAGTGGCTGGTCACGCCTGAAGCCCGGGCCATCCATGAGTTCTGTGCCCGACGCGGGGTGTTGCTGCGTCTGTTCGAAGGGGCGACGCCTGAAGTCTCCAGCCTGCGTTTCGGGCTGCCCTGCGACGAAGCTGACTGGCGTCGTCTGCACACTGTTCTGTTTGAATACCGCAAGGAATCCTGATGGCCACGCTGATGGTACAAGGCACCACGTCCGACGCCGGCAAAAGCACGCTGGTGACCGCGCTGTGCCGCTGGTTGACGCGACAGGGTGTGAAGGTCGTGCCGTTCAAACCGCAGAACATGGCGCTCAACAGTGCCGTGACCGCCGACGGCGGCGAGATCGGTCGTGCGCAGGCAGTGCAGGCTCAGGCGTGTTATCTGCAGCCGCACACCGACATGAACCCGGTGCTGCTCAAGCCCAACAGCGACACCGGCGCGCAGGTGATCATCCATGGCCGCGCAGTCACCACCATGAATGCAGTGGCGTATCACGGCTACAAAGAGATCGCCATGCGCGCGGTGCTGGAGTCTCACGAGCGGCTGGGACACCACTATCCAGTGATCATGGTCGAAGGGGCTGGTTCGCCTGCCGAGATCAACCTGCGGGCCAATGACATTGCCAACATGGGCTTCGCCGAAGCCGTCGATTGCCCGGTGCTGTTGATCGCCGACATCAACCGTGGTGGTGTCTTTGCCCATCTGGTCGGCACTCTGGAGCTCCTGTCGCCCAGCGAGCAGGCGCGGGTCAAAGGTTTCATCATCAACCGTTTTCGCGGCGACATCGCCTTGCTGCAACCGGGCCTGGACTGGCTGGAAGCGCGCACCGGCAAGCCGGTGGTCGGGGTGCTGCCCTATGTGATGGACCTGCATCTTGAGGCCGAAGACGGTCTGGATCAGCGTCAGACCGACAAGGTCGAGCAGGTACTGAATGTGGTGGTGCCGGTCTTGCCGCGCATCAGCAACCACACCGACTTCGACCCGCTGCGCCTGCATCCGCAGGTCAATCTGCAATTCGTCGGCCCCGGTCAGGCGATACCGCCTGCCGACCTGATTATCCTGCCCGGCTCGAAAAGCGTGCGTAGCGACCTGGCGTACCTGCGTGCCAATGGTTGGGAAGACGCCATCCAGAAGCACTTGCGCTACGGCGGCAAGGTGATGGGTATCTGCGGTGGGTTGCAGATGCTCGGCGAGCAGATGCACGACCCACTGGGGCTGGAAGGCGCGGCGGGTTCAAGCCCGGGTCTTGGCCTGCTGGCGATGAGCACGGTGCTGGAGTCCGAGAAACAACTGCGTAACGTACGTGGCCGTCTGACGCTGGAAGATGCCGAGGTCAGCGGTTACGAGATTCATGCCGGTGTCACCACAGGTGCGGCGCTGGAACAGGCTGCCGTCCGGCTGGACGACGGTCGTTGCGATGGTGCGCAGAGCGCCGACGGGCAGATTCTCGGCACGTACCTGCACGGCCTGTTCGAGTCGCCTGCCGCGTGCAGCGCCCTGTTGCGCTGGGCCGGGCTTCGCGATGTGCAGGAGGTCGATTATCACGCCCTGCGCGAGCGGGACATCGAGCGTCTGGCGGATCTGGTGGAAAAGCACCTGGACGGCACATTGCTGCGTCAGCTGTGCGGACTGGAGGCGAACTGAAATGCTGCAACTGATCCTGGGTGGCGCGCGCTCCGGCAAGAGCCGACTGGCCGAAAAACTGGCGGCCGAGTGCGGTCTGAACGTGACCTACATCGCCACCAGCCAGCCACTGGACGGCGAGATGAACCAGCGCGTCGCCAGCCATCGTGCTCGTCGTCCTGAGCGGTGGGGACTGGTGGAAGAACCGGTCGAACTGGCACGCGTGCTGCGAGAAAACGCCGCGCCCGATCATTGTCTGCTGGTCGATTGCCTGACCCTGTGGCTGACCAATCTGCTGATGCTCGACAGCCCCGAACGTCTGGCGCAGGAGCGTGATGCGTTGCTCGACTGCGTGGCGGCGCTTCCAGGCGAAATCATTTTCGTGAGTAACGAAACCGGGCTTGGCGTAGTGCCGCTCGGCGAGCTGACCCGTCGCTATGTCGACGAAGCCGGCCTTCTGCATCAAGCCCTTGCCGAACGTTGCCAGCGCGTAGTGCTGACCGTGGCGGGCTTGCCCCTGACTTTGAAAGGAACTGCGCTATGAGTAACTCCTGGTGGCTCGAACCCGCACAGGCCATCAACGCGCCGATGCGTGAAGCGGCGCTGGCCCGTCAGCAACAACTGACCAAACCGGCCGGCTCGCTGGCGCAACTGGAGCGTCTGGCGGTGCAACTTGCCGGTCTGCAGGGGCGTGAGCGTCCGGCAGCCGATCAGGTGTGGATCGCGATTTTTGCCGGTGATCATGGCGTGGTCGCTGAGGGGGTTTCGGCCTATCCGCAAGCTGTCACTGGCCAGATGCTGCACAACTTCGTCAACGGCGGCGCGGCCATCAGTGTGTTGGCACAGCAGCTTTCGGCGCAGATGGACGTGGTGGATCTGGGCACGGTTCTGCCGGTGGACCTGCCGGGTGTGCGGCATTTGCGCCTCGGCGCAGGCACCGCCAACTTCGCCCAGGGGCCGGCCATGACGGCTGACCAGGGGCTGGCAGCCTTGCAGGCCGGACGTGACAGTGTGCTGCGCGCCAAGGCATCAGGGACCGAGTTGTTCATCGGTGGCGAAATGGGCATCGGTAATACCACCGCTGCCAGTGCGGTTGCCTGCTCCATGCTGGAGTGCGCGGCGCAACTGCTGGTCGGCCCTGGCACCGGGCTGAACGCCGAAGGCATCGAACACAAGACTCGGGTCATCGAGCGTGCCTTGAAGCTGCATGCTGAACACGCAGGTGATCCGCTGCACAGCCTGTTCAGCCTCGGCGGTTTCGAGATTGCCGCGTTGACCGGTGCTTATCTGGCCTGCGCGCAGGAAGGCATCGTCGCGCTGGTGGACGGTTTCATCTGCAGCGTGGCGGCGCTGGTGGCCGTGCGCCTGAACCCGTCATGCCGCAACTGGCTGGTGTTCGGCCATCGTGGCGCTGAAACGGGTCATCGTCATGTGCTGGAGATTCTTCAGGCCGAACCATTGCTCGATCTCGGCCTGCGACTGGGCGAGGGCAGTGGTGCCGCACTGGCCGTCCCGCTGGTGCGCATGGCCTGTGCGCTGCACAACGGCATGTCGACCTTTGCCGAAGCCAGCGTATCGGATCGCCCGGCATGACCCTGCGTCTGGATTTGCTGCGTCACGGTGAGACCGAGCAGGGCGGCGGCCTGCGGGGCAACATTGACGATGCGCTGACTGATCTGGGTTGGCAGCAGATGCGCTCGGCCGTCACTGAAGCCGGGCCTTGGGATCGGATTGTCAGTTCGCCTCTGCAGCGTTGCGCGCGTTTTTCCGAAGAGCTGGCTGCGCGACTGTCCCTGCCCATGGAGCTCGAATCTGGACTGCAGGAGCTGCATTTCGGTGACTGGGAAGGACACAGCCCTGCGCAACTGATGGAGACGGATGCCGAAGGCCTGGGGCTGTTCTGGAACGATCCATATGCCTTCACGCCGCCCAATGGCGAGCGCGTGATCGACTTTTCAGCGCGGGTTCTGGGTGCGGTGCAGCGTCTGCATGACAGGTACGCCGGTGAGCGGGTGCTGCTGGTCAGTCATGGTGGTGTGATGCGTCTGTTGCTGGCCCAGGCGCGTGGCCTGCTGCGTGAGCAACTGCTGCAGGTGGTCGTTGGGCATGGCGCGCTGTTATCGATCAATGTTGCCGCTGAAGGCGTTCTCACGGAGTCCTGACATGCTGCCCTTCTGGATCGCCCTGCAATTTCTCGGCAGCTTTCCGATCCGCCTGCCCGGCATGCCGAAGCCCGAGGAAACCGGACGCTCGCTGTTGTTCTATCCTCTGGTAGGCGTGCTGTTCGGCATCGTATTGATGAGCCTGAATGCATTGCTGGCCGGTGCGCCCTTGATGCTGCACGCTGCCTTGCTGCTCTGCGCCTGGGTGCTGCTGAGTGGGGGACTGCATCTGGATGGACTGGCAGACAGCGCCGATGCCTGGCTGGGCGGTTTCGGTGATCGCGAGCGAACCCTGACCATCATGAAAGACCCGCGCAGCGGGCCGATTGCCGTGGTCACGCTGGTGCTGGTGCTGCTGCTCAAATTCACCGCCATCCTGGCGTTGATTGAAAGTCATCACAGCATCGCGCTGCTGCTGGCACCGCTGATTGGACGCAGCGCCATGCTGGGGCTGTTTCTGAGCACGCCCTATGTGCGTGCCGGTGGTCTGGGGCAGGCGCTGGCGGACCATTTGCCACGTGGCGCGGCGCGTCGAGTGCTGCTGGTCAGTGGTGTGGCCTGCGTGTTGTTCGCAGGTTGGTCGGGACTGGCTGCTGTGGTGGCTTCGATGGCCTGCTTTCTGTGGTTGCGTCAGGTAATGACTCGTCGTCTGGGTGGCACCACCGGGGACACCGCGGGCGCGTTGCTTGAACTGCTCGAGGTGGCGGTACTGCTGGCGATGGTGCTGTTCTGAGCATTCGCTGATATCCGATTGACAGGCTCTTGCACCGAGGCGTAATTTCGCCGTTATTGATTTACGGGCATATCCACGCATTTCCGGTCAGGGAGCTTTAAACAATGACATCAGTCTGGCGTACCAGCGGCTGGATACTGCTCGGGAGTGCGCTGATCCTCGCGCTTTCCCTTGGAACGCGGCACGGTTTCGGTCTGTTTCTCGCGCCCATGAGCGCAGACTTCGGATGGGGGCGTGAGGTCTTTGCGTTCTCCATCGCCCTGCAGAACCTGATGTGGGGGCTGGCGCAGCCTTTTGCCGGAGCGTTGGCAGATCGGTTTGGCGCGGCCCGGGTCGTGTTTGTCGGCGGCGTGCTGTATGCCGTGGGCCTGCTGTGCATGAGCATGGCGGATTCACCCCTGAGCCTGTCCCTGAGTGCGGGCCTGCTGATCGGCATCGGTCTTTCCGGCACCTCGTTTTCCGTGATCCTCGGCGTCGTCGGGCGGGCCTTGCCGGCCGAGAAACGCAGCATGGGCATGGGGATCGCCAGTGCTGCCGGTTCGTTCGGCCAGTTTGCCATGCTGCCCGGTACGCTGGGGCTGATCGGTTGGCTGGGCTGGTCTGGCGCCTTGGTGGTGCTGGGCGTGATGGTGGCGCTGATCCTGCCGCTGGTAGGCATGCTCAAGGATAAACCGACGGAATCCGTGGGTGTTCAGCAAACACTGGGTGAAGCATTGCGTGAGGCCTGCTCGCACTCCGGTTTCTGGCTGCTGGCGCTGGGCTTTTTCGTCTGTGGCTTTCAGGTGGTGTTCATCGGCGTGCATCTGCCTGCCTATCTGGTGGATCAGCATTTGCCCGCCAAGGTCGGCACCACGGTGCTGGCGCTGATTGGCCTGTTCAATATCTTCGGCACCTATACGGCGGGCTGGCTGGGTGGACGCATGTCCAAGCCGCGTCTGCTGACGGCGCTGTACCTGCTGCGCGCTGTTGTGATCGTCTTGTTCCTGTGGATTCCGCTCAGCCAGACCACCGCTTACCTGTTCGGTGTCGCGATGGGGCTGTTGTGGCTGTCCACCGTGCCGCTGACCAACGGTACGGTCGCGACCCTGTTCGGGGTGCGCAATCTGTCGATGCTCGGTGGTATCGTCTTTCTGTTCCACCAGTTGGGTGCGTTTCTCGGCGGCTGGCTGGGTGGGCTGGTGTATGACCGTACCGGGAGTTACGACTTGATCTGGCAAGTGTCGATCCTGCTCAGTCTGTTGGCGGCCGCCCTCAACTGGCCGGTGCGTGAGCGTCCTGTGGCACGGTTGCAGGCGCAGGCGGGTGTCGCGTGAGCCGACACTGGCCTTTGCTGACGGCGCTTGCCGCTGGCGGCGCCGTGCTGGCGCTGGTCTGGTGGGGCTGGCAGCAGGTCGGGCTGGCTGCCTTGCAACTGGGCATGGGCGCTTGCTAGGCAGAAGGCGTCTGTTGGGGTAGCGTGTCGGCAGACAGCCACCAACTCCAGGGACGCCTTGATGAACACTCGCTTTATATCGATTCCCTTCCTGCTGCTGGCCATGAGCGGCACTGCCATGGCCGCCGACTGCCCGGCCCTGTTGCAAGGCGAGCTGCCCAAGCTGCGTTCCAAGGAAAACATCGACCTGTGCCAGCGCTATGCAGGCAAGCCGATGGTGGTCGTCAATACCGCCAGCTTCTGCGGCTTCGCCCCGCAGTTCAAAGGCCTTGAAGAGCTGAGTCAGCGCTACAAGGGGCAGGGCCTTGAAGTGCTGGGTGTGCCGTCCAAAGATTTCAAACAGGAAGCCAAGGACGGCGAAGAGACCGCCAAGGTCTGCTACGTCAATTACGGCGTGACCTTCACCATGACCGAGCCGCAGGCCGTGCGAGGCGACGACGCCACCCACCTGTTCAAGGTGCTGGCCGAACAGAGCAGCGCTCCGCGCTGGAACTTCTACAAGTACGTGGTGGATCGCAAAGGCAACGTGGTCGCCAACTTCTCCAGCATGACCAAGCCGGATGATCCTGACCTGATTGCGGCCATCGAGAAGGCGATTGCGTCGAAGCCTTGAGGCAGGCGGCGTGAGGTGACGCTTTGCGTTGCATTTGAAAGCGGACGCGGAGCGTCCTGAGCGGCGTTACCACGCGGGAGCTTAGGAACGATCATCACAAGTCTGCCTCGACACTAATCGTGCCCATCGCTCTGAAGTGGGCATGCATACCGTGACGCTGAGCATTTACCGAGCGCAAAAAAAGCCCGCACTCCCTGAGGATGTGCGGGCTTTTTTCAGCCGGTTTTCAGTTGTCCATCAGAAGCGATATGTGACCGAAGTACCAACGCCGTGCGCGGTGTTGCGGAAGTCCGCGCTGTACGAGCCTTTGGTGGCGCTGCTGTTGCGGATCTTGGCTTCATCTTCACGCAGGTACGAGTACGCCACGTCGATAGTCAGGTCGTCGGTTGGGCTCCAGCCGGCACCGAAGCTGACGATCTTGCGGTCGCCGGTCGGGATGCGTGGGGAGCGATTGACGTTGTTGGTCGGTGCCTGGTCCACGGAGAAGCCGGTGCGCAGTGTCCACTCCTTGTTGACCTTGTACGAAGCGCCGATGGCGTGAGCCCAAGTGTCGTGCCAGTCCTGCTCTTCGGAGATGGTGCCGATCGGGCCTGCCGAGCCGCCCAGTTGCGGAGGAACGCCGTCGTTGTTGACGGTGATGTCGGTCAGACGGCTCCAGCGGGTCCAGGTGCTGCCTGCGTAGACAGTCCAGTTTTCATCGATCTGCTGGGTGATGGAGAAGTCCACCGACTCCGGCGTGGAGATGTCCAGCGAGGCGTCGTATTTCTGGCCGCCGAACGGACCGAAGCCGGAGCCTTCGATCTTGGTCTTGCCCTTGAGCTTGTAGTCGACCTTGGAGTGGTAGGTCAGGCCCAGGCGGGTGGTGTCAGTGGCCTGTACCAGCACGCCGACGTTGAAGCCCAGCGCGGTGTCGTCACCTTCGATTTTCACCTTGCCATCGTTACGGCCCGGCGTCGCAGCGTTGAGCGTGGAGGAGGTCAGCTCGCCATCGATGCGGTTGATGGTAGGACCGAAACCGATGGACACCTTGTCATTGAAGGCATAGCTGACGGTCGGCTGGAGGGTGACAACCTGTACGTGGCTCTTGTCGCCCCAGTAGCGGCCTGCGAAGCCACTTTCGTAGTCGGTCACCAGGCCGAACGGGGCATACATGCCCAGGCCGAATGCCCAGTGATCATCGATCGGCTTGACGTAGTAGCCCATGGGCACGCCCACGACAGGAACCATGTCGCCGTCGTTGCTGCCGCCAAAGGTCCCACGGCCGTTGTCGATGTTGGTCTTGGCGATCACGGCTGCCGCGCCCAAGCTGATTTCTTCGCGCTTGAGGCGGGACATGCCGGCAGGGTTGCCGAAGACGGTGCTTGCATCATCGGCAGACGAGGAGCGACCGGCAAAACCGGTGCCCATGCCGCTGACGCTTTGTTCGTTGAGTGCGAAACCTGCAGCGAATAGCTGAGAGGAGGCCAGACCGATAGCCAGACCCAGTGTTGTCCTGTTCATTACTTTTGTCATTGTTTTCATTATTAGAACTCCTTGTGATCACCGGGCGGAAATTACCAACATTTTCGACGGCGCGCTATAGCCTGAAGAGCCCGAGTTAGAGCTATTCTTGTAGGACAATCCATCTATCTTGCAGCGAACACTGCCGATCTTCTAATTCCAGTGTTGGGCTCATGCCGGTAAATACAGCGGTGCGACACTGGCATTCCAGCACGCGACAAAATCCCTGAGTCGTCCATGCGGCTGAAAAACGGTTCTCCAGATTCTGGCCATGGCCAGTGGATCGTCTTCGGCTGGAAGAAGCGTATTCGCGGCTTCGATCATCATCAAGGCGATGGCCGTCGAGTAGCGCAGATTGACGGTCAATTCCAGATGCGGACCGCTGAGGAAGGCATGCTGGCTGGCAAGGCCTCTGACCCGGCTGGCAAGGTCGGGATCCAGCGCCAGGTAGTTGTCCCAGAGCTGCTTGTGTCTGAGCTCCGGTATGCGATAGAGGCCATGCCCGCGGCGGCTGTCCAGGGCGGCACCGAACGCTGATTGACTGGCGGCAATGCCCAGCAGTAAGGATTCGGCGCGATAGCTTCGGCGATCCAGATACGTCAGGGTCGGGCGGATGACGTGACGGCATAATTCTATGGCTGCAATACCCATAATACTGTCGGCGCTCGGATGTGAGACTGCTTGCCCCTCTGATGCCTGGCGAAGCGGGTGTTGCGGGGGCTTCCGGAGGCGGCTTCAGGTCGCCCGAGTTGAAGTGTAGTGTCAGATTTACGGTGTAACGGATTGTTTTTAAATTGTTTGCAGCTTTGCCGATAAGCGGCTAGATCCGTTGGCGATTAGTCGAATTCAACCCGACACAAAAAGCTGGCAATAAAAAACCCCGCCAGGTGAGGGCGGGGTTTCGGGCTTGCGGTGCTGCGTTCGTTTATCAGGCAATGAGTGCCTGACGGGTACGCTCGATCACGGCCTGCAGCGGTTCGGCGCTGGCGTATTGATCGGGGTACAGGCGCTCGCTGTGGCGGGCGATGCCGTGCTCGTTGACGATGGTGAAGCTGAAGCAGCCTTTGCGGGCCGCCATGATCAGGCAATTCATTGGCGCGAATGCGTTGGTCAACGTATGAATGGCATGTTGGGTCTGGTTATGGTGAGTCATGTTAGGTGTTTCCTGAATCAACACGGAACAATACCGTGCATAAATAAAGATTCCAGTAAACGCGGGCCGGCAGTAATTGGTAAAGCCTGGCTGGGCGGAGAACCTGACTGGAACAAGACAGTCAATTGAAGCGCGCTTTATCGTATGGCGCTCTGGCTGGCTGGTAGGTACTTAGGAGGGCAGGCAACACAACAGGAGCAAAGGTTCGACGCTCCGGTGAAGATCCTGATCAATTGCAGGCTGGTTGAAGCAGAACATGATAGCCGTAACTGCATTGCCGCCAAGGTGTGGCTCACATATGCGAAAGGGTCATGCCTGGAAACCATCGAGGTGGTCGATCCCTTGTAGCCAGCATTCCCTTTCTTTGGAAAGAGCTAACACTGGGGGACTTGTCGACCGGAATTGATTTTCAGCTTGGTACTAACGGCGGCTATGCTAATCAAGCCTGAAGTGAATTGCAAGTGTGTATATAAATCAACAGCTACCAGTGGTCGGAGATTCGATAGATCAGTACCGTGGCGCAGGCCACCATCGAACAGCCCAGCGCATAGGCTGCCAGGGTCAGGGGCCTGGACGTTCGACGTTCGATGGCACGCATGATGTCGCCGACATTGTTGATGCGCCCCTTGCTCAGATCACTGCAGATGATCAGGGCTACTGCGATGCCCGATAGCAGGATGGTGTAGGCGAAGACGCCACCATCCGGCGGCGGCAGGACGATGCTGGCGCCGACTGCCGTGATGCAGACAGCCATCAACAGCACGAAGAACTTCACTCCTTCTTTCATCGTGTCCCTTCAATAATCGCAAGCATGAATCGTGATGCGGTTTTCTCGGCGCTCGTTTGGACCGCAGCGAACGCCTTTTGTCGCACGTTGGGATTCGCAGGCTCGTTCTGGCTCACGAGCGGCTGATTCGATGAGTGTGTAAAGAGTTCAGAATATGCCCTGCGAGCCGCGGCTTCATTGAGAAAAGGTCGCAATCAGGCGGCTTCTGCAAAGGATTTGAAACGCCCGTAAAATCGGTCGTTTCAGAGTTGTGCACATTAGCGTCACAAGCTGCCACATCACTGTCACATGCGTCGCTAAGGGTTTGATTTCTGATGGTGAATTATTAAGTCAATGAAAAACATCGTTTTTTTAAACTGGTGAAAAAATCGTCAGTTTGAGCGCAGGCCCCATTCTGCCTGCGTTTGAGAGAGTTAAAGGGGTGTTGTCCACTGAGTTATCCACAGCTTCTGTGGATTGTCCCGATCCGAAACGACACAGAATTGGGGGTGTCGTTGACATCAAAAGCGAGTAGAATCTCGTCCCCCGATTTGCCCCTGCGCTGCTTCTGGATGGCTGTCCGAGGCGCTGTCATGGCTGCACTTTTCGTTGTCATTGATGCACTCTCTATTTTTCTGAACGCTTTACGCATAATGCGGCTGGCACTCATTCGGCACGCACGGAGTCGTTATGGCATTTGACTTGAACAGCCTGTTGTTCGGCCTGGGCGCTGCAGCGTTGCCGTTGCTGGCGTGGGTCTGGCAGTTGCAGCGCCATCTGACACGTCGCGATGCCGAGACTGCCTTGCTGGACGAGCGCCTGAGCATGGCGCAAATGGCTCATGACGGTCTCAATGCGCAATTGGACGCCAGCCGTGACGAGATCAGCGACCTGAGCCAGGCCAACGCCGCCAAGCAGGCTGACCTTGCAGCCTTGCGCAGGGAGGTCGAGTTGTTGCGGCAGGAGTCCGATAACGCCCGTGATGTCGCGCAGGAGCTTAATCAGGAGCGCGCCATCAAGGAGGCCGAGTTGCGTCGCCTCGATGCGCAATGCGCGGCGCTCGGTGCCGAACTGCGTGAACAGCAGGACAGTCACCAGCAGCGGCTGAATGACCTTCAGGGTTCCCGCGACGAACTGCGTGCACAGTTCGCGGAACTGGCGGGCAAGATTTTCGATGAGCGCGAGCAGCGCTTCGCCGAAACCAGCCAGCAGCAGTTGGGGCAACTGCTGACGCCCTTGAAAGAGCGTATTCAGTCGTTCGAAAAGCGCGTCGAGGAAAGCTATCAGAATGAAGCCCGTGAGCGATTCTCGCTGGCCAAGGAGCTGGAGCGCCTGCAACAGCTCAATCTGCGTCTGAGCGATGAAGCCACCAACCTGACGCGCGCTCTCAAGGGGCAGAAGACTCAGGGCAACTGGGGTGAGCTGATCCTGGAGCGCGTGCTGGAACACGCAGGGCTCGAGAAGGGGCGCGAGTATCAGACCCAGGTCAGCCTCAAGGGGCCGGATGGCGAGCGCTTTCAGCCTGACGTGCTGATCATGCTGCCGGGTGACAAACAGGTGGTGGTGGATGCCAAGGTCAGTCTGACGGCGTATCAGCAGTACGTGTCGGCGGATGACGAGGTCATCGGGCAGGCCGCACTCAAGCAGCATGTCCTGTCGCTGCGCAATCACGTCAAAGGGCTTTCGGGCAAGGATTACAAGCGTCTTGAAGGGCTGCACAGTCTGGATTTCGTGCTGCTCTTCGTGCCGATCGAAGCGGCTTTTTCCGCCGCGCTGCAGGCCGAGCCGAATCTGTTTCAGGAAGCCTTCGACCGGAACATCGTGATCGTCAGCCCCACGACGCTGCTGGCCACGCTGCGGGTGATCGACAGCCTGTGGAAGCAGGAGCGCCAGAGCCAGAATGCCCGCGAGATCGCCGAGCGTGCCGGCTGGCTGTACGACAAGTTCGTGCTGTTCATTCAGGATCTGGACGAGGTGGGCAGTCGTCTTCAGCAACTGGACAAGGCCTATTCGGCCGCGCGTAACAAGCTGACGGAGGGGCGCGGCAATCTAGTCAGCCGCAGTGAGCAGTTGAAGCTGCTGGGCGCGCGTGCCAGTAAAAGCCTGCCGCCTGATCTGCTTGAGCGGGCCATGACCGACGAAGAGGGGTTGGTCCGTCTGCCTGAGTGAAAAATAGGGGTGTCCGTCCGTCGCAAAGACTAGAAGGAATTCCCCGCAGGTGTCACATTGCCCATATCGGGAAAATTGTTTTCCGTAACGCTCGGCGAACCGAACGGATGCTTCTATGATCTCTATTGAGTGATCAGCACAGGTTGGTTGCCGTGTTTTCCCTGAAGGGGGCTTTATGAACAGCAAACTGCAAGAATGGCTCCATGATGTGGGTGTTGCGCTGGGTCTGATCGAACGACCAAAGCTGCAGCCCATTCCGGTTCGCACCGACGACACACGTCGCCGCCCGCGCCGATAGGTTGTACAGGCACGTGCTGTCGCAAGGACAGCGCAAATACGCCATCGCATCGGGGCGCGCCCGCGTCCCGACATGAATCCACGCTACCGATCATTGTCGCTAAGGGGTCGACGACGCTTTCTCTTATGATTATCTCCCTCTGACGACGACTCCTGCTGCATCAACAGAATCAGGTCCACGACCATTGGCAATGACAGGTGCTCGGGCTTGTTGAGTGCGCGCTTGCGAATGAAGTCGGGAAACTCGAAATTGAATTCGCCTCCCAGTTGAGCGAACAGTTCGTCCACGTCCTCGTCATCCAGCCTCAGGTCCTTGAATGTGGCGTCGTCGCGAATTTCGGCCTTGTCCACGAGGATCACGCCCAACGCATCCAGCACCCTCTGTTTGATCGCCTCGCGACTCATGAGAACCCCTGTTATTGATCGTTATGATCCAAGCAGGGGGACTTCATGTCACCAGCCCTGTGCAATTAGGCTAGCTCAAATCCCAAGCGCAGCCGTTGATAGCCCGGCGCAATGGTGACGAGTTGTTTAAACTGCCACGTTGCGCGACAGACGGCATGCCGGTCCTGTCTTGCTGTCTGCCAGTGTGACCAGCGAGTTGTAAAAACGATGTCCCGAAGCCGATGCGAACGTTGCCTGCGTCCCGATGCTCACTGCCTCTGCGCCTTGATCCCACAACTGGACAGTCGAACCCGGGTGCTGATCCTGCAGCACCCGGACGAAGCGAAGCACGCGTTGAACACTGCACGCTTTGCCGTACTCGGGCTGAGCAATGCCCAGCTCAGGGTCGGCGAAGTGTTTGAAGACCTTGCAGAACTGCTCAATCCGGCCGGTTATCAGCCACTGTTGCTGTTTCCGGGTGACGCCGCGCAGCCGTTGACTGTCGGGCAGGCCGAAGCGCTGCCGACCCTGCTGGTGGTCCCTGACGGCACCTGGCGCAAGGCGCGGAAGTTGTTGCACCTCAATCCGCTGCTGGCTGCGCTGCCGCGTGTCACGCTCGGCAATGTACCGGCCTCACGTTACCGTTTGCGCAAGGCACCCGGACCGGATGCACTGTCAACGCTTGAGGCGATTGTTCATGCCCTGCAGACACTCGAAGCACCAGTTTCCTTCGAGGCGCTGCTCAAGCCGTTCGACGCCTTGATAGAAGGCCAGATTCAAGCCATGGGCAGCGAGACCTACCAGCGCAACCATGGCGAGCCCTCATTGTGAGCGCTAATCGTGAGCAAAACACTTTGCGCCGATAACGCTGCCCAGCTGTAACTGTTGCTTTGCGGATCAGCGCCTAGAATGAAGGCCTTGTCCTGCCTTGTTTCGGAATCTGTGATGCATATTTCTTCTGGCCGCTGGGTGTATGGCCTCTGTCTTGCCCTGTTGACCGCGCTGCTCTGGGGCATCCTGCCCGTCAAACTCAAACAGGTGTTGCAGGCGATGGACCCGGTGACCGTTACCTGGTTCCGGTTGCTGGTGTCCGGCTCTCTGCTGTTTGTCTGGCTGGCTTCGGTCAAGCGTCTGCCCAGCTTCAAGCTGCTGGGTCGCAAGGGCAAGGCACTGGTCGTGCTGGCGGTATTGGGGCTGGTGGGCAACTACATGTTGTATCTGGTCGGGCTGCGCATGCTCAGCCCCGGTACGACGCAGTTGCTGATTCAGATCGGACCGATCCTGTTGCTGATCAGCAGCATCTTTCTGTTCAAGGAACGTTTCAGTCTGGGGCAGGGCATCGGTCTGGCGATCCTGCTGATCGGTTTCGGGTTGTTCTTCAATCAGCGTCTCGTCGAGCTGCTCACCTCGCTGGGCGACTATACCCTGGGTGTGCTGATCGTGATCATGGCGTCAGTGGTCTGGACCTTCTACGGACTGAGCCAGAAGCAACTGCTTACGGTGTGGAACTCGCTGCAGGTCATGATGGTGATCTACCTGTTCTGTGCGTTGCTGATCACGCCATGGGCTCATCCCGCTCAGGCGTTGCAACTGAGCCCGCTGCAGGGCTGGCTGCTGCTGGCCTGCTGTTTGAATACGCTGGTGGCCTATGGCGCTTTTGCCGAAGCGCTGGCGCACTGGGAGGCCTCGCGGGTCAGTGCGACGCTTGCCCTGACGCCTTTGATCACACTGGCTTCGGTGGCGATTGCAGCCTGGCTGTGGCCGACCTATGTTCAGGCCGAAGAGATCAACGCGCTGGGTTACGGCGGCGCGCTGCTGGTGGTGCTGGGGTCGGCGCTCACCGCGCTCGGGCCATCTTTGATCGCGGGGTTGAAAGCGAGAAGGGCGAGGCTGGCCCAGGCCTGATCAGGTTCAGCGCTTGCCCAGTGCCACTGCCTGATGAAGCCATTGCTGCCGCTGCTCTTCGGTCGAGGTGCGCACCGGGGCGAATTCGGTGAGGCGTCTGGTCTTGATGCCACAGAATCCGAGGATGGTGCGAATCATCTGCCGGTGCGCCGGAGCGCCGTAGATCCAGCGGAAGTAGCGGGGCGGGGTGTCCATGGTCACCAGCAGCTCTGCCGTCCGGCCCTTGAGCAGTTCGTTGGAAGGGTGTCTGCGTCCATGCGCCTTGAAGGCGAAACCCGGCGTGAGCACCCTGTCGAAAAAACCGGTCAGCAGCGCAGGCAGGCCGCCCCACCAGACCGGATAGACGAACACCAGATGCTCGGCCCAGTGAATCTGTCGCTGGGCTTCGAGCAGGTCGTGTTCCAGTGTCTGGCTCTGTTCGTAGCCGCTGTGCAGTACCGGATCGAAATCCAGTTCTCCAAGTTTTAACACCCGGACCACATGCCCTTCGCTGCGAGCACCCTGTGTGTAGGCTTCGGCGAGGGCATGGCACAGGCTGATGGTCTTGGGCGTGCCATAGACCATCAGAATGCGTTTGCCGCTGCCTTCCAGCGGCGTGGCGCCACTTTTGGCGTCAGCCATTGCTGCCTGCCTCGAGCATTTTTTCAGGACGCACCCAGGCGTCGAACTCTTCATCCGTCAGGTAACCCAGCGCCAGTGCGGCTTCACGCAGGGTCAGCCCCTCGGTGTAGGCCTTTTTGGCGATCTGCGCGGCCTTGTCGTAGCCGATGTGCGGGTTCAAGGCGGTGACCAGCATCAGGCCGCGCTCCAGGTGCTCGGCCATCTTCTCGGCATCCGGCTCCATGCCGACAATGCAATGTTCGTTGAAATTACTGCAGCCGTCAGCCAGCAGGCGGATCGATTGCAGGATGTTGTGAATGATGACCGGCTTGTACACGTTCAGTTGCAAGTGGCCTTGGCTGGCGGCAAAACCCACCGTCACGTCGTTGCCCATCACCTGGCAGGCCAGCATCGATAGCGCTTCGCACTGAGTCGGGTTGACCTTGCCGGGCATGATCGAGCTGCCGGGTTCGTTGGCTGGCAATCTGACTTCAGCCAGACCTGCGCGTGGCCCTGAACCCAGCAGGCGCAGGTCATTGGCGATTTTCATCAAGGTGCCGGCCAGGGTCTTCAGGGCGCCCGAAAGGGAAGTGAGCGCTTCGTGACCCGCCAGTGCTGCAAATTTATTGGGTGCAGTGACAAATGGCAGGCCCGACAACGCAGCCAGTTCAGCGGCCACGGCTTCGGCAAAGCCTTTCGGCGAATTGAGACCCGTGCCGACAGCAGTGCCGCCCTGCGCCAGTTCGTAGACCGCTGGCAGCGCGGCGCGAATGGCCTTTTCCGAGTAATCCAGTTGCGCCACGAAGCCGGACAGCTCCTGGCCGAAAGTGATCGGTGTCGCGTCCATCATGTGGGTGCGGCCGGTCTTGACCAGCTTCATGTGCCGCGCGGATTGCTCGGCAAGACCTGCAGACAGCTCGGCAATGGCAGGCAGCAGTTTCTCTTTCACCGCCTGTGCCGCAGCGATGTGCATTGCCGTGGGGAAGCAGTCGTTGGAGCTTTGCGAGCGATTGACGTGGTCATTCGGGTGGACTGGCGACTTGCCGCCACGACCCTGGCCTGCCAGTTCGTTCGCGCGTCCGGCGATCACTTCGTTGACGTTCATGTTGCTCTGCGTGCCACTGCCGGTCTGCCAGACCACCAGCGGAAACTGGGCGTCGTGCTGGCCGTCCAGCACCTCGTCGGCGGCCTGTTCGATCAGGCGGGCGATGTCGGCAGGCAGGTCGCCGTTGCGGTTGTTCACGCGCGCGGCGGCCTTCTTGATCAGCGTGAGCGCATGCAATACCGGCAGCGGCATATGCTGATCGCCGATGGCGAAATTGATCAGTGAGCGTTGGGTCTGGGCTCCCCAATAAGCGTCTTCAGGGACTTCGATCGGGCCGATGCTGTCGGTTTCTGTGCGGCTCACTGTGCTTACTCCTTTAAGTGCATTGCAGCGTTAGGTGTCCATATGCGAACAGGGTTCCCGATCATTGCTTTTTAACCGCTCGGCGAACCGGGGGTTGAGCCAAAAGCCTGTATAAGCGCAGAATGGTCGGCCCTGAGGTATTGCCTCGCTTGCTAGATAAGGAAACTCGATGACCCGTCTTCGTGCCATTTGTACCGCGGTAGTTCTGGTCTGCGCCAGTGGCCAGGTCCTCGCCGATACCGCCAGTCACAACGCGAGCGCCGAAACGTTCCTGAAACTTGCCAATGCCGATCGCCTGGGCGCTCCGGTGTACGCACAAGTACAGCAGATGTTTGCCCAGCGCTTCGCCGAAACCAAGGCACCTGCCTCGAAAAAGGCGCTGCTGGAAACCTATCAGGCAAAAGCCAACACCGCGCTGGACCAGGCCATTGGCTGGAACAAGCTGAAGCCTGAAATGGTCAAGCTCTACACCGCCAACTTCACTGAAAGCGAGCT
Source organism: Pseudomonas viridiflava (assembly GCF_001642795.1). Taxonomy (GTDB): domain Bacteria; phylum Pseudomonadota; class Gammaproteobacteria; order Pseudomonadales; family Pseudomonadaceae; genus Aquipseudomonas; species Aquipseudomonas viridiflava. Next base: position 139,636 of record NZ_LKEH01000018.1, read on the forward strand.
CAAGGACCTGGTTGCGTTCTACCAGTCCCCACTGGGCAAGAAAGTGATGACCAAAATGCCTGAGCTGGCTCAGCAATCGGCTCAGTTGACCCAGGGCAAGCTGGAAAGCGCCGTGCCGGTCGTCAACAAGCTGCTCGCCGACATGACCGCCGAACTGGAACCTGCCAAGGCAGCTGCTCCAGCGCCAGCCAAGAAGCCTTAAGCGAATCCCGTCATGACCATGCAAACACGTATCGAGTCGGCGCTGGCGCTGCTGCAGCCGCATCATCTGCAAGTGCTCGACGAGAGCCATATGCACAGTCGTGGTGAGCAGACGCACTACAAGGCCATTCTGGTCAGTGACCAGTTCGAAGGTCTGAACTCGGTCAAGCGCCACCAGAAGGTGTACGCCACCCTGGGTGCTCTGATGGGCGAGTTTCATGCCCTGGCCTTGCACACCTACACGCCTGAAGAATGGGCGAAGACTGGCGCAGCCCCGGCATCGCCGACCTGCGCCGGCGGTCACTGAGCACTCAGAGACCCGTGCCGTTGGGTCGTTGATTCAAATCAACGACCCGATATGCCTGTCTACCTACGGTTTTTGCTAGAATCCGCACCGCGCCGCAAGGCCGGTGCGTTTTTTTTCGTTCAGATTTTTGTCCGGTAGGCCCTTTGCGAGGGTCGCCACCTGGAGTGATACATGACTCAACAGTCGATCAGTCAGCCGATCGTCGTGGCTGCGCTATACAAATTCGTCACCCTCAGCGATTACGTCGCGTTCCGCGAGCCGCTGTTGCAGGCCATGGTCGACAACGGCATCAAGGGCACGTTGTTGATCGCCGATGAAGGCATCAACGGCACCGTGTCCGGCACCCGCGAGGGCATTGACGGCCTGATGGCCTGGTTGCGCAGCGACCCGCGTCTGGTCGACATCGATCACAAGGAATCGTACTGCGAAGAGCAGCCGTTCTATCGCACCAAAGTCAAGCTCAAGAAAGAGATCGTGACCCTGGGCGTTGAAGGCGTCGATCCCAACAAGGCCGTGGGCACCTACGTCGAGCCCAGTGACTGGAACGACCTGATCGCCGACCCTGAAGTGCTGCTGATCGATACGCGGAACGATTACGAAGTGTCCATCGGCACGTTCGAAGGCGCAATCGACCCCAAAACCACTTCTTTCCGCGAGTTTCCTGACTACATCAAGGCGCACTTCGACCCGGCGGTGCACAAGAAAGTCGCGATGTTCTGCACCGGTGGGATTCGTTGCGAAAAGGCCTCCAGCTACATGCTGGGAGAGGGCTTCGAAGAGGTCTATCACCTCAAGGGCGGCATCCTGAAGTACCTGGAAGAAGTGCCGCAGGAAGAAAGCCAGTGGCGTGGCGACTGTTTTGTCTTCGACAACCGGGTCACCGTGCGCCACGACCTGACTGAAGGTGACTACGACCAGTGCCATGCCTGTCGTACCCCGATCAGTGCCGAAGACCGTGCGAGCGAGCACTACTCGCCAGGTGTAAGCTGTCCGCATTGCTGGGACTCGCTGAGCGAGAAAACCCGTCGCAGCGCCATCGATCGGCAAAAGCAGATCGAACTGGCCAAGGCGCGTAACCAGCCCCACCCGATCGGTCGTAACTACCGTCTGCCCGAGGCCTGAGCCATGTCCGCCCGCCTGATTTATGTCATGGACCCCATGTGTTCGTGGTGCTGGGGCTTTGCTCCAGTCGCCGATGCGCTGGTGCAGCAGGCTCGGGCGGCGGATGTACCGCTGCATCTGGTCATGGGCGGGCTGCGTTCCGAGGCTTCGCCACTGGAAGCCTCCAAACGACGCTACATTCTTGAACATTGGCAGGCGGTCGAGGAGGCCACCGGTCAGCCATTCCTGCGTGAAGGTGCGTTGCCGGAAGGCTTTGTCTACGACACCACGCCGGCCTGCCTCGCGGTCACGGCGGCGCGGTCCCTGGAGCCGGAACGCGCCTGGGAACTGGTCAAGCTGATTCAACAGGCGTTTTATGGCCAGGGTCGTGATGTAACGCGCCCTTCAGTGCTGGCCGAGCTTGCCGAACAGGCCGGCTTTTCCCGCCAGCAGTTTGCCGACGCGTTCGACAGCGCCGAACAGCAGGCGGCCACGGCGGCCGACTTTACGTGGTCGCAGGATCTGGGCATCGCGGGTTTCCCGACCTTGCTGGCCGAGCGCAATGGCCAGCTGGCCCTGCTGACCAATGGCTATCAACCTTTGAGCGAACTGTCGCCGTTGCTCGGCCGATGGCTGGAGCGTGCGGCCAGTGCTTGATGATTCCAAAGGTAATTCGCTGAAACCCGAAGGCGTGCGACATGATGCGTTGAGTTGGGCCGAGATTCGCCGGCTTGCCCTGCGCCACAAGAAGGCCCTGTGGATCGCCAATGGCGTTGCGATACTGGCAACCCTGTGCAGCGTGCCGATCCCGTTACTGTTGCCCTTGCTGGTGGATGAAGTGTTGCTGGGGCGTGGCGACGCGGCGCTCAAGGTCATGGACCATCTGTTGCCCGACAGTCTGCAGAAGGCAGTTGGCTACATCGGTCTGATGCTGTTGCTGACGCTGGTCCTGCGCGCTGGGGCCTTGCTGTTCAACGTGCTGCAGGCAAGGCTGTTCGCCCGACTGGCCAAAGACATCGTCTACCGCATTCGGCTGCGTCTCATCGAGCGGCTCAAACGCATTTCCCTGCGCGAATACGAAAGCCTGGGCAGCGGCATGGTCACCACGCATCTGGTCACCGATCTCGACACGCTGGACAAGTTCGTTGGCGAGACCCTGAGTCGTCTTCTGGTGGCAACCCTGACGCTGGCGGGCACGGCGGGCATCCTGATGTGGATGCACTGGAAGCTGGCGCTGCTGATCATGCTGTTCAACCCGCTGGTGATCTTTGTCACGGTAAAGCTGGGCAAGCGGGTCAAACACCTGAAGAAGCTGGAAAACGACAGCACCTCGCGTTTCACCCAGGCCCTGACCGAAACCCTGGACGCCATTCAGGAAGTGCGAGCAGGTAATCGTCAGGGCTTTTTCCTCGGTCGGCTGGGCCTGAAAGCTCAGGAAGTACGCGATTACGCCATCAACTCGCAATGGAAAAGCGATGCTTCCGGACGCGCCAGTGGGCTGCTGTTCCAGTTTGGTATCGATATCTTCCGTGCCGCCGCCATGCTCACGGTGTTGTTCTCCGACCTGTCCATTGGCCAGATGCTCGCGGTGTTCAGTTACCTGTGGTTCATGATGACGCCTGTCGAGCAGTTGCTGAACCTGCAATATGCCTATTACGCGGCGGGCGGGGCGCTGACACGTATCAACGAACTGCTTGCCCGCGGTGATGAGCCGCAATACGTGGGCAGCGTCGATCCGTTCGAAGGTAAGGAGACCGTCGGTATCGAGGTGCGTGGCGTCAGCTTCGGTTATGGCGAGGATCTGGTGCTGGAACAACTGAACCTGACCATTGCGCCGGGCGAGAAAGTGGCAATCGTGGGGGCCAGTGGCGGTGGCAAAAGCACACTGGTGCAGCTGTTGCTCGGCCTCTACACCGCGCAGACCGGCTCGATCCGCTTCGGCGGCGCCACTCAGCAGGAGATCGGCCTGGAGCGGGTGCGCGAGAACGTGGCGGTTGTTCTGCAGCACCCGGCGCTGTTCAACGATACCGTCCGGGCCAACCTGACCATGGGCCGCGACTGCAGCGACGAGGCCTGCTGGCGGGCGCTGGAAGTCGCGCAGCTGGAACCTGCCATCCGTGAACTCCCCGATGGCCTGGACAGCATCGTGGGGCGGTCCGGGGTGCGGCTTTCCGGCGGCCAGCGGCAGCGTATGGCCATTGCCCGCATGGTGTTGTCCGACCCCAAGGTGGTCATCCTCGATGAAGCCACCTCGGCGCTGGATGCCGCGACCGAATACAACCTGCATCTTGCCCTTGCGCGTTTTCTGCGCAGCCGCACCACACTGATCATCGCGCATCGTCTTTCGGCCGTGAAGCAGGCCGACCGCGTTCTGGTTTTCGACGGCGGACGCATCGCCGAAGACGGAGACCATCAACAATTGATCGCCGATGGTGGCCTTTACGCCAAACTGTACGGTCACCTGCAACAAATCTGAGTCATTACGTCCCGTATTTACGCGAACGTTGTGTCAAATTCGATAAAATCACCTGCCATCATATGCGGTTTTAGCCTAGGCTCTGGTCTGAACGATCTTCAGGCATGTGGTGACGCGAACCCATGAAGCAGACATGGACCTTTCCCAAGCCTCGCCTGACAGCCATTGTCTGGCCCTTCATTGCGGTAGCTTTGTTTCAAGCGCTGTTGGGGTGTGTCAGCCTTTATACGATGTCTGCGGTGCGCAGCTATGTGGTAGGCGAGAGCCTCTGGTCCAAGGGCCAGAAGGACGCCATTCATTACCTCGGCCTTTACGCCAACTGGCACGAGGAAAGTGACTATCTGAAGTACCAGGAAGCCTTTGCGATTCCGCAAGGCGGACATGCCCTGCGCGAAGCGTTGAACAGGCCCGTTCCTTCACTTTCCGACGCCAGGGCCGGGATTCTCCAAGGCGGCAATCACCCGGACGATGCGGCCGGCATCATCTGGATGTACCTCAATTTCCGCGACTTCAGCTTCATGAAAACCGCCATCGAGCATTGGACGGTGGGCGACAGCTATCTGATGCAGCTCGATACGCTGGCCGGCGAGATTCACGACCGAGTCCGCGCAGGCAACGTCACGCCTGCCGAGGTCGAGCAATGGCGCACCCGTATCAAGGCCATCAACGAGGGCGTGGCACCGGCTGCCAAGGCCTTCAGTGATGCGCTGGGCGAAGGCTCGCGCTTCATCCTCAAGCTGTTGGTGGGAATCAACCTGGTGACGGCGTTTGTCCTGATCCTGCTGGCGTTCTGGCGCGTGCGCAAACTCATCGCCCAGCGCCGTCTGTTTGCCGATGCCTGGCAGCTGGAGCGCGAGCGGGCACAAATCACCCTGGAATCGATTGGCGACGGCGTGATCACCACCGACGTCAAGGGCGCTATTGTCTACATGAACCCGGCGGCCGAAGGCTTGACCCACTGGAAAAACGCGCAGGCCAACGGTTTGCCGCTGGCGGCGTTGTTCAATCTGCTGGATGAAAACGATCAGCGTGACAGCTCGACACTGATCGATCACATCCTTGGCGGCAAGCTCAAGGGCGGCAGCGCCAACAGCAAGCTCATTCAACGGCTCGATGGCAGTACGGTATCGGTGGCGCTGGTCGGCTCGCCGATCTACACCGATGGCGTGGTCAGTGGCGCCGTACTGGTCCTGCACGACATGACGCAGGAGCGCCAGTACATCGCCAACCTGTCGTGGCAGGCGGCCCATGACGCGCTGACCGGGCTGGTCAACCGCAGTGAATTCGAATACCGCCTGCAGCAGGTCCTCAACGTCGTCCAGTCGGAGCCCGGCAGCCATTGCCTGATGTTCCTGGACCTCGATCAGTTCAAGCTGGTCAACGACACCAGCGGGCATGCGGCGGGTGACGAGTTGCTGCGTCATATCTGCAAGGCGCTGCCGCAGGGCCTACGCGACGGCGACACCCTGGCGCGGCTGGGCGGAGACGAGTTCGGCGTACTGCTGGCTGACTGCTCCGCGAACAGGGCCCACGAGATTGCTGAAAATTTACGCCAGATCGTGCAGAACCTGCATTTCATGTGGAAGGGCCGCCCGTTCGTGACCACCGTCAGCATTGGCCTGGTGCACCTGGGTGACGCCCCCACGACACTGGAAGCTTCACTCTGTGCCGCCGACATGGCGTGCTACATGGCCAAGGAGAAGGGGCGCAACCGCGTTCAGGTGTACCGCTCCGATGACACTGCGCTGTCGATAAGGTCCGGTGAGATGGCCTGGATCCAGAGATTGCACATTGCGATGGACGAGGATCGCTTCTGTCTGTTTGCGCAGGAGATCGCATCGATCAGACAACCTGGCGATGGCGTCAGGCATATCGAGATTCTGTTGCGCCTGCGTGATGAATCGGGGCGGATGGTTGCGCCCGACAGCTTCATACCCGCTGCTGAGCGCTACGGATTGATGACTACACTTGACCGGTGGGTGGTCCATAACGTTTTTCAGGTCATAGCCAGGTGCCAGAACGAGCAACGGCATCAGGCGCCGCAGGCCATGTGTGCGATCAATCTGTCCGGATCGAGTATTGGTGACGATGCATTTCTCGACTATTTGAAATCGCAATTCAGAATGTTTGGTGTTGCACCCGAAATGATCTGTTTTGAAATCACCGAAACCAGCGCCATTGCCGATCTTGAAAGCGCCATTCGCTTCATCAATGAGCTGAAGTCTCTCGGTTGCCTGTTTTCACTGGATGATTTCTGTTCAGGCATGTCGTCTTTTGCCTACCTCAAACACCTGCCGGTCGACTTTCTGAAAATCGACGGAAGTTTCGTCAAGGACATGCTCGATAACCCGATCAATCGAGCCATGGTCGAAGTCATCAATAATATCGGTCATGTCATGGGCAAGCGCACGATTGCAGAGTTTGTGGAAACACCGCAGATCGAAGCCGCACTTGAGGAAATAGGCGTGGATTTTGCTCAGGGATATCTGATCGGGCGTCCTGAGTTGTTGACCTGTGAAAGTCTTTATATCCATCCCGTGAGACCCGACCCTGTAATGTTCCACTCACCGGGAACGTTCAGTTAAACCGTATAAGCCACTACAAGGAGCTACACAGTGATCGACACTTTCAATAGAACCGGTCCGCTCATGGAAGCCAGCAGTTATCCGGCATGGGCGCAGAAGTTGATCACGGATTGCAGCGCCGCCAAGGCTCGCGTGGTCGAGCACGAGCTTTATCAGAAAATGCGCGACGCCACACTCAGCCCGCGAATCATGCGCCACTACCTGATTGGTGGCTGGCCCGTGGTCGAGCAGTTTGCCGTCTACATGGCCAAGAACCTGACCAAGACCCGCTTTGGCCGTCATCCTGGTGAGGACATGGCGCGTCGCTGGCTGATGCGCAACATCCGTGTGGAACTCAATCACGCCGATTACTGGGTGAACTGGTGTGCCGCGCATGACGTATCGCTGGATGATCTGCATGACCAGCAGGTCTCGCCCGAGTTGCATGCGCTGAGTCACTGGTGCTGGCAGACCAGCTCTTCGGATTCACTGGCAGTCGCGATGGCCGCGACCAATTACGCTATCGAAGGGGCAACGGGGGAGTGGTCGGCTGTGGTCTGTTCCACTGGCGCTTATGCCGAGGCATTCCCTGATGACACCCGCAAGAAAGCCATGAAGTGGCTCAAGATGCATGCTCAGTATGACGACGCGCACCCTTGGGAAGCACTGGAAATCATCTGCACGCTGGTGGGCAATGAGCCCAGTGTGCAGTTGCAGAACGAGTTGCGTCAGGCGGTCACCAAGAGCTACGACTATATGTATCTCTTTCTGGAACGCTGCATGCAGCTCGAGAAGGTCAAGCCGGCACGCGAGCGCGCCATGGCGGAGCAGGCCTGACTCACCGACTGTCGCAGTCGAGGCGCAAGATGCTTCAGCAGGCCATGGCCAGCCGGTTACGGCCCTCGCGCTTTGCGGCATAGAGCGCGTCGTCCGCTCTGCGCAACAGGCTGTCAGCGGTTTCCGCTGACAGCAGTGTCGAACAGCCCAGGCTCACCGTCATCGTCAGTGCCGGTGCGAACTCATTGAAACGCAATTCCCGTACGGCCTGTCGCAGGCGCTCGCCCACCAGTCCGGCGCTAACGCCGTCGGTGTTGGCCAGGATCACAACGAATTCTTCTCCGCCGTAGCGAAAAATCCGGTCTATGTTGCGCAATTGCCCCTTGAGGGTCAGCGCAATGCTTTTGAGCACTTGATCACCGGTGTAATGGCCATAGCTATCGTTCACTTTCTTGAAGTGATCGATGTCCAGCATCAACACCGACAACGGCTGCTTATGGCGGCGTGAGATGTCCACTTCCCGGGCCAGGCTCTGGTCCATTGCCACGCGGTTGCCGGTATTGGTCAGGGCATCACGCAGTGCACTCTGCGTGGCAATGCGATAAAGCAGTGCGTTGAGCAGCGGGTAAAGAAGGCACGCCAGCAGGGTTTCCAGATCATGCAACCGGGCATCATCAATCACTTGAGCGGTCTGCAGCTCCAGCTGGCCGATGTCTTCGCCGTCATGACGCAGATGGAAATCGGTAACGTGAAGCGCGTTTTCACCCAGGCGCAGTTGCAGATCACTCTTTGAATGGCGATATATCAGGCCTTCCAATGGAATGAGCCGTTGAACACCCTGAAAGAACAGTGTGAGTATTCTTTCGGCTTCCAGGCTGGTCTGTAATTGCAGCCCCAACTGTTTGACCAGCTCATCCAGCGTTACAGGCGGCAGTTCGGCATTGGGACGATTGCGAAAACCGAGGCATTGAAGCCTGGCGGTATCGAAATCGATTGCATGGGTCCGGGTAGGAGAACTCATCGGTTCGCTCCTCAGCACGTTGCTGGCTTGGCAGGGTTAGAGCGAAAGTCGTGCCATTCGGTTCATTAACAGCAAGAGATTAAATTAATCAATGACTTAAGTGATTGCGCCACAGGAGCAAGTCGATGAGTGCGGCGATTTATTGACGGTACATAGTTGTGCGGCAAGTGATTGATCTTGGGAAGTAACTTTTTGGGCATGTCATTTTTCAGGCGCTATATCGGTGGACTGAGCCGACACCGAGGCCGGCAAGTCGCATCCAAACTATTTATTCGGTTGATCAATGACGTTCCAAATGTTATTGGGCGTTTAAAGCCTGACCATTGATGCCCTGGCTGTCTGGTCCCATCAGGTACAGATACACCGGCATGATGTCTTCCGGTGCCGGGTTGTTCAGTGGGTTTTCGGCCGGGTAGGCTTGGGCGCGCATGCCGGTCCGGGTTGCGCCAGGGTTGATGCTGTTGGCGCGTACCGCCGTGACACCTTCAAGCTCGTCGGCCAGCGTCTGCATCAGGCCCTCGGTGGCGAATTTGGAGACGCCATAGGCACCCCAGTGCGCGCGCCCCTTGCGGCCGACGCTGCTGGAGGTGAATGCCACTGACGCATCCTCCGAGCGTTTGAGCAGCGGCAGCAGGGCCTGAGTCAGCATGAACGTCGAGTTGACGTTGACGTGCATGACCCGGGTAAATTCCTCGCTGGATAGCTGCTCGAGCGGGGTGCGTGGCCCGATGATCGACGCGTTGTGCAGCAAACCGTCCAGATGGCCGAACTCGGTTTCGATCATCTTGGCCAGTTCGTCGTACTGCTGGGGCACGGCGGTTTCCAGGTCAAACGGGATCACCACCGGCTGAGGCTGTTCAGCGGCTTCGATTTCGTCATAGATCGCGGTGAGGCTGGCTTCGGTCCTGCCCAGCAGCAGGACGGTTGCGCCGTGGGCGGCATAGGTTTTTGCAGCGGCGGCGCCGATACCCCGACCGGCGCCGGTCACCAGAATCACCCGGTCCTTGAGCAGGTCCGGGCGAGCGGAATAATCAAACATGAAAGACCTCGAACGATTGTCTGTGGCTCAGCAACTGCACAGGGCGTTGTCCAGTACCTTGCGCAGTTCCAGCGGGTGATCGACCACAACGTCAGCACCCCAGTGATCAGGATTGTCGTTAGGGTGGATATAACCGTAGCGCACCGCTGCCGTGCGTGTGCCTGCATCGCGCCCGGATTCGATGTCGCGCAGGTCGTCGCCGACGAACAGGACGCTTGCCGGGTCCAGGTCGAGCATCTTGCACGCCAGGATCAGCGGTTCCGGGTGAGGCTTGCTGTGGGTCACATGATCCGGGCAGATCAGCAGTGCCGAGCGTTCGGCCAGACCAAGCTGTTGCATGATCGGCTCGGCGAAGCGCACGGGCTTGTTGGTGACAACGCCCCAGATCAGTCCGGCCTTTTCGATATCGGTCAACAATTCAGCCATGCCGTCGAACAGCTTGCTGTGCACGGCGCAGTCGCGCTGGTAGCGCTCGAGAAACTCCAGGCGCAAGGCCTCGAATTCCGGCTCGTTCGGCGACATCGCGAAGGTCGCTGCGACCATGGCTTTGGCGCCGCCTGATATTTCGTCGCGAATCAGCTTGTCCGATACCGCCGGGAAGCCGCGATCAGCCAGCATCGCCTGGGCAATGGCGATGAAGTCCGGTGCGGTATCGAGGAGCGTGCCGTCCATGTCGAATAAAACCGCTCTCAGGCGCATGCCTCAAGCCTCCCGCAGGGTCTGGATCATGTAGTTGACGTCGACATCCGAGGCCAGCTTGTAATGCTTGGTCAGCGGGTTGTAGGTCAGGCCGGTGATGTCCTTGACCTGCAGGCCAGCCTCACGGCTCCAGGCGCCGAGCTCGGACGGGCGGATGAATTTCTTGAAGTCGTGGGTGCCGCGCGGCAGCAGGCCCAGAATGTACTCGGCACCGACCACAGCGAACAGGTAGGCCTTCGGGTTGCGGTTGATGGTCGAGAAGAATACCTGGCCGCCCGGCTTGACCATGCGATAGCAGGCGCGGATCACCGACGAAGGGTCCGGCACGTGCTCCAGCATCTCCAGGCAGGTCACGACGTCGAACTGTTCGGGCATTTCCTCGGCCATGTCTTCGGCGGTGATCTGCCGATACTCGACGCTGACGCCCGATTCCAGTTGGTGCAATTGGGCAACGGCCAGTGGCGCCTCGCCCATGTCAATGCCGGTCACGGTTGCGCCGCGCAAGGCAATGGCCTCACTGAGGATGCCGCCGCCGCAGCCGACGTCGAGGACCTTCTTGCCAGCCAGATTGACACGCTCGTCGATCCAGTTCACCCGCAGGGGGTTGATATCGTGCAGTGGCTTGAATTCGCTTTCGCGGTCCCACCAGCGATGGGCGAGTGCCTCGAATTTGGCGATTTCTGCGCGGTCGACGTTGCTCATCGGATATACCTCTTGAACTCAAAATTCGTTTTCATCTGTCTGGCTATAGATAACCAGACAGTCTTCTGTTCGGTTTGATCGGTCAGCGCGTCTCTTCGCCGTGCCCGGATGTCTGTCCGGAAATGCGTCGACCCCAGGCCATGGCCGTGTCGCGCAGCGCCTGTTCGTCCATTCGGGTCAGGCGGCGGTCGTCGAGCAGTTGCTTGCCGGCGACCCATACATGGCTCACGCAGTCGCGGCCGGTGGCATATATAAGCTGGGAGACCGGATCGTAGATCGGTTGCTGGGCCAGGCCGGATAGATCGAAGGCGACCATGTCGGCAGCCTTGCCCAATTCCAGCGAGCCGGTGTCGGCCTGGATACCGAGCGCCCGTGCGCCGTTGAGTGTGGCCATGCGCAGCGCTCGGTGCGCGTCGAGCGCCGTCGCCGAACCGGCAACGGCCTTGGCGAGCAGGGCGGCGGTGCGGGTTTCTCCGAGCAGGTCCAGGTCATTGTTGCTGGCAGCGCCGTCAGTGCCCACGGCCACGTTGACACCCGCCTGCCACAGACGCTCGACCGGGCAGAAGCCGCTGGCCAGTTTCAGGTTGGACTCGGGGCAGTGAATGATATGGGTATTGCTCTCGACCAGCAGGGCCAGATCGTCATCGTTGATCTGGGTCATGTGCACGGCCTGGAAGCGCGGGCCGAGCAGGCCCAGACGGTTAAGGCGTGCCAGCGGCCGCTCCTGATGCTGGTTAACGGCCTGCTCGACTTCGAACGCCGTCTCGTGGACATGCATCTGGATATTGGCGTCGAGCTCGTCGGCAATGACCCGGACCTTCTCCAGATTTTCATCACCCACAGTGTAGGGTGCATGCGGACCGAAGGCGATGCGGATACGCGGGTGATGCGCCAGATCGTTGAACAGTTCGATCCCGGCATGCAGGGCTTCGTCGGTGTTGCGGGCACCGGGAATGGGAAAGTCCAGCACCGGCACCGTGATCTGGGCGCGCATGCCGCTGACATGAACACGGTCGGCGGCGACCTTGGGGTAGAAATACATGTCCGAGAAGCAGGTAATGCCGCCCTTGAGCTGTTCGGCAATGGCCAGGTCCGTGCCGTCACGCACGAACTCCTCATCGACCCATTTGCCCTCGGCAGGCCAGATATGGTCCTGCAGCCAGGTCATCAGCGGCAGATCGTCGGCCAGCCCCCGGAACAGGGTCATCGCCGCGTGACCGTGGGCGTTGATCAGGCCGGGGCTGAGGAGCATGCCGGGCAGCTCCCGAACCTGCGCAGCGTTCTGCTTCAGTGCCTCGGCTTTCGGGCCTATGTAAACGATCAGGCCGTCACGAATGCCTATACCGTGTTCCTTGAGGACCACGCCTGCGGGCTCGACCGGTACCAGCCAGGTGGGCAGGAGCAGAAGGTCGAGCGGTGCTGTGGCGTTCGGCATGACAGGGCTTCCAGAGCTTATTACGGTGATGGCGAAGTATACCCGAGCGTCTTGGCGGGCGGCTCGCTATAATCAGCCGCTTTTGATTCTGGCTTTGGATTTCAAGATGGAGTGGGCGATGCGCGATCGACTGTTGGCTGCGGAGAAAGTAAAGGCCATCGATTGGCGGGACGACGCTCTGTACCTGCTGGATCAGCGGGTACTGCCGTTCGAGGAAACCTGGCACGCCTACACCAGTGCTGCGGGCGTGGCTGAGGCCATTCGCTCGATGGTCGTGCGCGGTGCGCCTGCCATCGGCATCAGTGCTGCCTACGGCGTGGTGCTCGGTGCGCGGGCCAGGATCGCGGCCGGTGGCGACTGGCGATCAGCGCTGGAGGATGATTTCGCGCTGCTTGCAGACTCACGTCCTACGGCGGTCAACCTGTTCTGGGCACTGAATCGCATGCGTGACCGCTTGCAGCGTCTGAAGGCGACGGATGATCCGTTGGTGTTTCTGGAGGCTGAAGCGGTGGCCATTCACCTGAGCGACCGCGAAGCCAACCTGACCATGGCCCAGCTTGGTGCCGACCTGATCCGCAAGCATCAGGGCAATCTGCAGACCGTGCTGACCCACTGCAACACCGGGGCGCTGGCCACCGGCGGTTTCGGTACGGCACTGGGTGTGATCCGTGCTGCGCATCTGGAAGGCATGATCGAGCGCGTCTACGCCGATGAAACCCGCCCCTGGCTGCAGGGCTCCCGGTTGACCGCCTGGGAACTGGCCAACGAAGGCATTCCGGTGACCCTGAACGCCGACTCCGCCGCCGCGCACCTGATGCGCACCAAAGGCATCACCTGGGTCATCGTCGGTGCCGACCGCATCACGGCCAATGGTGACGTGGCGAACAAGATCGGCACCTATCAACTGGCGGTCGCTGCCATGCACCATGGCGTGCGCTTCATGGTGGTTGCGCCGAGTTCGACCATCGACATGGACATGGCCAGCGGCGAAGACATCGTCATCGAAGAGCGCGACGGGCGCGAGCTGCTTGAAGTGGGCGGTCAGCGGGTGGGTGCCGACGTCGATGCCTTCAATCCGGTGTTCGATGTGACGCCTGCGGACCTGATTGATGCGATCGTGACCGAAAAGGGCATTGTCGAGCGTCCCGATACCGCCAGAATGGCCCAGTTGATGAGCCGCAAACATCTTCATTGAAGTTTCATCTCTCCATGATCGCCTCGGGCGCAGGGCGGCTGAACGGGCCTGTAAGCGTCTCTCAGCCGTCCTGAGTGGATGTGGCTCGTTTTCAGCGCTTGCAAAGGATGTGAGCGCCTCGGCGATTGTGGTAACATCCGGCGGTTTCCGGGGACGCTATTCGTAGCCTCCCGCACTGTGCAGAACCAAGTCTTAACTCATTGATTTGTCGTAAGTCGTTGCCCGGCACATGCTGGCAGCGGCGAGCTTCGTTTACCCCGAATGGGTTTGCGAGGTTTCACCAGAAAAAGGAATCAGGCTTCTCATGGGCGAACTGGCCAAAGAAATCCTCCCGGTCAATATCGAAGACGAGCTGAAGCAGTCCTACCTCGACTACGCAATGAGCGTTATCGTCGGTCGAGCTCTGCCGGATGCGCGCGATGGCTTGAAGCCCGTGCACCGGCGCGTGCTGTTCGCAATGAGCGAACTGGGCAACGACTGGAACAAGCCATACAAGAAATCCGCCCGTGTGGTTGGTGACGTGATCGGTAAGTACCACCCGCACGGCGACACGGCTGTCTACGACACCATCGTCCGTATGGCTCAGCCGTTCTCGCTGCGTTACCTGCTGGTCGACGGTCAGGGCAACTTCGGTTCGGTCGACGGCGACAACGCTGCAGCGATGCGATACACCGAAGTGCGCATGACCAAGCTGGCTCACGAGCTGCTGGCCGACCTGCACAAGGAAACCGTGGACTGGGTGCCGAACTACGACGGCACCGAAATGATCCCCGCGGTCATGCCGACCCGTATTCCCAACCTGCTGGTCAACGGCTCCAGCGGTATTGCCGTGGGCATGGCGACCAACATTCCGCCGCACAACCTCGGTGAAGTCATCGACGGTTGCCTGGCGCTGATCGACAACCCCGAGTTGACGGTCGACGAATTGATGCAGTACATCCCGGGCCCCGATTTCCCGACGGCCGCGATCATCAACGGTCGCGCCGGCATCATCGAAGCCTATCGCACCGGTCGCGGCCGCATTTATATGCGTGCCCGCTCGATCGTCGAAGACATCGACAAGGTCGGCGGACGTCAGCAGATCGTCATCACCGAACTGCCGTACCAGCTGAACAAGGCGCGTCTGATCGAGAAGATCGCCGAGCTGGTCAAAGAGAAGAAGCTTGAAGGTATCACCGAACTGCGCGACGAGTCCGACAAGGACGGCATGCGCGTGGTTATCGAGCTGCGTCGTGGCGAAGTGCCTGAGGTCATCCTCAACAACCTCTACGCCCAGACCCAGCTGCAAAGCGTGTTCGGCATCAACATCGTTGCGCTGATCGACGGCCGTCCGCGGATCCTGAACCTCAAGGATTTGCTGGAAGCTTTCGTTCGCCACCGCCGCGAAGTCGTCACCCGCCGTACCGTATTCGAACTGCGTAAAGCCCGTGAGCGTGGCCACATCCTTGAAGGTCAGGCGGTTGCGCTGTCCAACATCGATCCGGTCATCGCCCTGATCAAGGCCTCGCCGACTCCTGCCGAAGCCAAGGAAGCGCTGATCAACACGCCTTGGGAATCGAGCGCCGTGGTCGAGATGGTCGAGCGTGCCGGTGCCGATTCGTGCCGCCCGGAAAACCTCGATCCTCAATACGGTCTGCGCGAAGGCAAGTATTTCCTGTCGCCGGAGCAGGCACAGGCCATTCTGGAACTGCGTCTGCACCGTCTGACCGGTCTGGAACACGAAAAGCTGCTGGGTGAGTATCAGGAAATCCTGAACCAGATCGGCGAGCTGATCCGCATCCTCAACAGCGCCACGCGCCTGATGGAAGTGATCCGCGAAGAGCTGGAACTGATTCGCTCCGAATACGGCGATGCCCGCCGCACCGAGATTCTCGATGCGCGTCTGGATCTGACCCTGGGTGATCTGATCACCGAAGAAGAGCGTGTCGTGACCATTTCCCATGGCGGCTATGCCAAGACCCAGCCTCTGGCGGTCTATCAGGCGCAGCGCCGTGGCGGCAAGGGCAAGTCGGCCACCGGCATCAAGGATGAGGATTACATCGCTCACCTGCTGGTTGCCAACAGCCACACCACGCTGCTGATGTTCTCCAGCAAGGGCAAGGTGTACTGGCTCAAGACCTACGAGATTCCGGAAGCGTCCCGCGCCGCCCGTGGTCGTCCGCTGGTCAACCTGCTGCCGCTGAGCGATGGCGAATACATCACCACCATGCTGCCGGTCGACCTGGAAGCCATGCGCAAGCGGGCTGACGAAGAAGGCGAAGCCCTCGAAGGCGAGCTGGTTGATGACGCGGAAAACAGCAACGAGACCGAAGAAGAGCGCAAGGCGCGCGTCAAGGCTGCTGACAAGAAGAAGGCTCCTTTCATCTTCATGTCTACCGCCAACGGTACAGTCAAGAAAACTCCGCTGGTGGCGTTCAGCCGTCAGCGCAGCTCCGGCCTGATCGCACTTGAGCTGGACGAAGGCGACATCCTGATCTCCGCCGCCATCACCGACGGCGAGCAGGAAATCATGCTGTTCTCCGATGGCGGCAAGGTCACACGCTTCAAAGAGTCCGACGTTCGCGCCATGGGCCGTACGGCTCGCGGTGTACGCGGCATGCGTCTGCCGGAAGGTCAGAAACTGATCTCCATGCTGATCCCGGAAGAAGGCAGCCAGATTCTGACGGCCTCCGAGCGCGGTTACGGCAAGCGCACGGCGATCTCCGAGTTCCCTGAGTACAAGCGTGGCGGTCAGGGCGTTATTGCCATGGTCAGCAACGAGCGTAACGGCCGTCTGGTCGGTGCGGTTCAGGTGCTCGACGGTGAGGAAATCATGCTGATTTCCGACCAGGGCACATTGGTTCGTACCCGCGTCGGCGAAGTGTCGAGCTTGGGCCGTAACACTCAGGGCGTCACCCTGATCAAGCTGGCCAGCGACGAGAAACTGGTCGGTCTGGAGCGTGTTCAGGAGCCATCGGAAGTCGAAGGCGAAGAGCTGCTCGAGGGCGAAGAGGGCGTTGATGCGCTGGTCGCTGACGTTTCTGAATCGGACGATGCCGGTGAAGACCTGCAGGTGGACGCCGCATCGGATGACGATGACTCGCAAGGCTGAGCAGTGAAGTAAGTAATACCGTCGAGGGCTGGCTCGTCTGTAAATGCATGTGCATTTCAGGCAAGTCCAGCCCTTGCGCCATTCGGCCTGCTCTACGGGCGAATCGGAATGCCTGCCGAAGCGGGCGGAGACCGAAGCTGCGGTTTCGTCTCTGCCCGGCCTGTGCAGGGAAAGTGCGTACAGACCCAAACGTATTTGACGAGAGTGGATATGAGCAAGCGAGCCTTTAACTTCTGCGCAGGTCCTGCTGCGCTTCCTGAAGCTGTTCTGCTGCGTGCCCAGGCCGAACTCCTGGACTGGCACGGTAAAGGCCTGTCGGTTATGGAAATGAGCCATCGCAGCGATGAGTTCGTCTCAATCGCCACCAAGGCCGAGCAGGATCTGCGTGACCTGCTGTCCATTCCCTCCAATTACAAGGTGCTGTTCCTGCAGGGTGGCGCCAGTCAGCAATTCGCGCAGATCGCGTTGAACCTGCTGCCCGAGAACGGCAAGGCTGATTACATCGATACCGGCATCTGGTCGCAGAAGGCGATTGAAGAAGCCTCACGTTACGGTGCTGTCAATGTCGCGGCCAGCGCCAAACCCTACGATTACTTTGCCATTCCCGGCCAGAACGAGTGGAAGCTGTCCAGGGACGCTGCCTACGTCCACTACGCGCCGAACGAGACCATCGGCGGTCTGGAATTCAACTGGATTCCGGAAACCGGTGACGTGCCGCTGGTCGCTGACATGTCTTCGGACATTCTGTCTCGCCCTGTGGATATCTCCCGGTTCGGCATGATCTACGCCGGTGCGCAGAAGAACATCGGTCCAAGCGGCATCGTGGTGGTGATCATTCGCGAAGACCTGCTGGGACGCGCGCGCTCGCTGTGCCCGACCATGCTCAACTACAAGGTCGCGGCCGATAACGGCTCGATGTACAACACCCCGCCGACGCTGGCCTGGTACCTCTCGGGTCTGGTCTTCGAGTGGCTCAAGGAGCAGGGTGGCGTCGAGGCCATCGGCAAGCTCAACGACATCAAGCAGCGCACGCTGTACGACTTCATTGATGCCAGCGAGCTGTACAGCAACCCGATCAACAAGCCGGACCGCTCGTGGATGAACGTGCCGTTCCGTCTGGCTGACGATCGTCTGGACAAGCCGTTCCTGGCCGGTGCCGACGCTGCGGGTCTGCTTAACCTCAAGGGCCACCGTTCGGTCGGTGGCATGCGCGCGTCCATCTATAACGCAGTGGACATCAATGCGATCAACGCACTGGTGACCTACATGAAAGACTTCGAGAAGGAGCACGGCTGATGTCCGAACAGGAACTCAAGGCGCTGCGCGTCCGTATCGACAGCCTCGACGAAAAGGTTCTGGAGCTGATCAGCGAGCGTGCCCGCTGTGCGCAGGAAGTTGCGCGGGTCAAGATGTCTTCCCTGGCGGAAGGCGAAGCGCCTGTGTTCTATCGTCCTGAGCGTGAAGCGGCAGTGCTCAAACGTGTCATGGAGCGCAACCGCGGCCCGTTGAGCAATGAAGAGATGGCGCGTCTGTTCCGCGAAATCATGTCTTCGTGCCTGGCGCTTGAGCAGCCGTTGAAGGTTGCCTATCTCGGCCCGGAAGGCACGTTCACCCAGGCTGCTGCCATGAAGCACTTCGGTCATGCCGTCATCAGTCTGCCGATGGCAGCCATTGATGAAGTGTTCCGTGAAGTGGTTGCCGGTGCCGTGAACTTTGGCGTCGTACCGGTGGAAAACTCCACCGAAGGTGCGGTCAACCACACCCTCGACAGCTTCCTCGAACACGACATGGTCATTTGTGGCGAAGTCGAGTTGCGCATTCACCACCACTTGCTGGTCGGCGAAAGCACCAAGACCGAAAGCATCTCGCGGATCTACTCTCACGCCCAGTCGCTGGCCCAGTGCCGCAAGTGGCTGGATGCCCATTACCCGAACGTGGAGCGCGTCGCTGTGGCCAGCAATGCCGAAGCGGCCAAGCGGGTGAAGGGTGAGTGGAATTCCGCGGCCATTGCCGGTGACATGGCGGCAGGCCTTTATGGTCTGACGCGTCTGGCCGAGAAGATCGAAGACCGTCCGGACAACTCCACGCGTTTTCTGATCATCGGCAGTCAGGAAGTGCCTCCGACCGGCGACGACAAGACCTCGATCATCGTGTCGATGAGCAACAAGCCGGGTGCGTTGCATGAACTGCTGGTGCCGTTCCATGAGAACGGCCTGGACCTCACGCGCATCGAGACCCGTCCCTCACGCAGTGGCAAGTGGACCTACGTGTTCTTCATCGATTTCGTCGGGCATCACCGGGATCCGCTGGTCAAGGCGGTGCTGGAGCAGATCAGTCATGAAGCCGTTGCCTTGAAGGTGCTGGGTTCCTACCCGAAAGCGGTTCTTTGAGGGGGCGTTACATGAGTCATCTGTTTATCGCCCTCGAGCGTCATGAAAGCCGTCCGGGCTTTCAGGCAGTCGCACGTGGTTGAAGTCATGTCAGAACAAGCGACCGGTCCGGTCATCGGTCGTCTGGTCGTCGTCGGTCTGGGGCTGATCGGTGGTTCGTTCGCCAAAGGTGTTCGTGAAAGCGGTCTTTGCCGGGAGGTGGTCGGCGTCGATCTGGACCCGCAGTCGCGCAAGCTGGCTGTGGAGTTGGGTGTTGTAGACCGCTGTGAAGAGGATCTTGCGGCCGCTTGCTGCGGTGCCGATGTCATTCAGCTCGCAGTCCCTATTCTGGCGATGGAAAAGCTGCTGGCGTTGCTGTCGCCTCTGGATCTGGGCAACGCTGTGTTGACTGATGTCGGCAGCGCCAAGGGCAATGTCGTGCGAGCGGCGCGTCAGGCGTTTGGTCGCATGCCATCGCGCTTCGTGCCGGGGCACCCGATTGCCGGTTCCGAGCAGAGCGGAGTGGAAGCGTCCAATGCCGGACTGTTTCGCAGGCACAAGGTCATTCTGACGCCGTTGGCTGAGACTGATCCTGACGCTGTGACGCTGGTGGATCGCCTGTGGTCGGCTTTGGGCGCTGATGTCGAGCACATGCAGGTCGAGCGCCACGACGAAGTGCTGGCGGCGACCAGTCATTTGCCGCACCTGCTGGCGTTCGGGCTGGTGGATTCGTTGGCCAAGCGTAATGAAAACCTCGAAATATTCAGGTATGCCGCCGGTGGTTTCCGGGATTTCACCCGCATTGCGGGCAGTGATCCGGTCATGTGGCACGACATTTTTCTGGCCAACCGTGACGCAGTCTTGCGCACGCTGGACACCTTTCGCGCCGACCTGGATGTTCTGCGCGATGCCGTGGAGGCCGGTGACGGTCATCAATTGCTGAACGTGTTCACGCGCGCCCGGGCGGCCCGTGAGCATTTCGGCCGGATTCTGACGCTTCGCGCCCGCGGGGAGGCCCGTTCGTCTGGAGTGGCCGGGGTGCAGGGTGCTGCGGTGGGTGCGGCAAGTCACCGTATCGAAGGCCCGGTTGATGCCGCTTCGGCCGCGCTGTTCATGGTGGCAGCCTCCATTCACGAGGCCATTGATCTGTTGCTCGTGGGTGTCAGCATGAACGATGCCTGTATTGGGGTAATCGACATCCTGCGCCTGCTGGGCGCCGATATCGTGCTGCATGATGTCCGTGAGCAGGCGGGTGAAACCGTCGCGGATGTGCATGTGCGCTCCGCGCGGCTCAGGGGGGCGGATATCCCTGAAGCGCTCGTCCTGCTGGCGCTCGACGACTTTCCTGTGCTGTGCATTGCCGCAGCCTGCGCAGAAGGGCGTACCATTCTGCGCAGCGCGCAAGAGCTGCAGGGCGACGAGCTAGAGACGGTACGGCTGATTTCAGAAGGGTTGAGCGTGCTGGGTATCGAGGTTGAGCCTGCACCTGATGGCCTGATTATCGAAGGGGGAGCCATCGGCGGTGGCGAGATCGATGTGCGCGACGATCAGAGTATCGCCATGGCCTTCAGTGTGGCTGCATTGCGGGCCTCGGGGCCTGTACATATTCATGACTGCGCAAATGTCGCTCCATCGTTTCCCAATTTTCTGGCGCTGTGCGCTCAAGTCGGCATGCATGTAGCGCAAGAGGACACAAAGTGAAAATCAAAGCACCTGTTATAACCATCGACGGACCCAGCGGCTCCGGCAAAGGTACGGTGGCCGGGTTACTGGCCAGAAAACTGGGCTGGTGCCTGCTCGATTCGGGCGCCCTGTATCGTCTGCTGGCCTTCGCGGCGCGCAATCACGGCGTCGATCTGACCAATGAAGAAGCCCTCAAGCTGCTGGCTGCCCACCTGGATGTGCAGTTCGAAACCTCGGCCAATGGCCAGGGGCAGCGCATCGTTCTCGAAGGCGAGGACGTCACGCACGCCATTCGCAATGAGCAGATCGGCAGTGGCGCCTCGCAGGTGGCTTCTCTGCCTGCGGTGCGTGATGCGCTGCTGCAGCGTCAGCGTGCCTTTCAGGAAGAGCCGGGTCTTGTGGCAGACGGCCGCGACATGGGCACGGTGGTGTTTCCGGATGCACCGCTGAAGATATTCCTCACGGCCAGTGCCGAGGAGCGTGCGCGCCGTCGTTACTTGCAGTTGAAGGCCAAGGGCGATGATGTTAGTCTGTCGAGTCTGCTAGATGAGATAAGTGCACGCGACGAGCGTGACACCCAGCGAGCGGTAGCCCCGCTCAAGCCGGCGCATGACGCCATACAGCTGGATTCAACCGAATTGTCCATCGAGCAGGTGCTGGAACGCATCCTGAGTGAAGTCGCCCTGCGCGATATCGCCGGATGATCAAGGAGCCATGCAGGAGACCAGACCCCGTCCTGCAGGCTTCCTTTCATATGAACGAAACCCACGTTGTCTGGAGCGTGGCAGATGGGCGTATTCTTCGCCCTTGATCAACAGGAATTAAAATGAGCGAAAGCTTTGCAGAACTTTTTGAAGAAAGCCTAAAGACCCTGAACCTTCAGCCGGGCGCAATCATTACCGGTATCGTTGTCGACATCGACGGCGATTGGGTAACTGTACACGCTGGCCTGAAGTCCGAGGGCGTCATCCCGCTCGAGCAGTTCTACAACGACGCTGGCGAGCTGACCATCAAGGTCGGTGACGAAGTGCACGTTGCGCTGGACGCGGTCGAAGACGGCTTTGGCGAAACCAAGCTGTCCCGCGAAAAAGCCAAGCGCGCCGAGTGCTGGATTGTTCTGGAAGCAGCTTTCGCAGCTGAAGAAGTGGTCAAGGGCGTTATCAACGGTAAGGTTAAAGGCGGCTTCACTGTCGACGTTAACGGCATCCGTGCGTTCCTGCCTGGTTCTCTGGTTGACGTTCGCCCTGTGCGCGACACGACCCACCTGGAAGGCAAAGAGCTCGAGTTCAAGGTCATCAAGCTGGACCAGAAGCGCAACAACGTTGTCGTTTCCCGTCGCAGTGTCCTGGAAGCCGAGAACAGTGCCGAGCGCGAAGCTCTGCTCGAGTCCCTGCAGGAAGGTCAACAAGTCAAAGGTATCGTCAAGAACCTCACCGATTACGGCGCATTCGTCGATCTGGGTGGCGTCGATGGCCTGCTGCACATTACCGACATGGCCTGGAAGCGCATCAAGCATCCATCCGAAATCGTCAACGTTGGCGACGAGATCGATGTGAAGGTCCTGAAGTACGATCGCGAGCGCAATCGTGTTTCCCTGGGTCTGAAGCAACTGGGCGAAGACCCATGGGTTGCTATCAAGGCTCGCTACCCGGAAAGCACCCGCGTTACCGCGCGTGTAACCAACCTGACCGACTACGGCTGCTTCGCAGAGCTGGAAGAAGGCGTGGAAGGCCTGGTACACGTTTCCGAAATGGACTGGACCAACAAGAACATCCACCCATCCAAAGTCGTTCAGGTTGGCGACGAAGTGGAAGTCATGGTTCTGGACATCGACGAAGAGCGTCGTCGTATCTCCCTGGGCATCAAGCAGTGCAAATCTAACCCGTGGGAAGATTTCTCTGGCCAGTTCAACAAGGGCGACAAGATCTCCGGCACCATCAAGTCGATCACCGATTTCGGTATCTTCATTGGTCTGGACGGCGGCATCGACGGTCTGGTTCACCTGTCCGACATCTCCTGGAACGAAGTGGGCGAAGAAGCCGTACGTCGCTTCAAGAAGGGCGACGAGCTCGACACAGTGATCCTGTCTGTTGATCCAGAGCGTGAGCGCATCTCGCTGGGTATCAAGCAGCTGGAAAGCGATCCGTTCTCCGAGTACGTCACTGTCAATGACAAAGGCGCTATCGTTCGCGGTATCGTTAAAGAAGTTGACGCCAAAGGCGCCATCATCACTTTGGCTGACGACATCGAAGCGACCCTCAAAGCCTCCGAAATCAGCCGTGACCGCGTTGAAGACGCACGTAACGTTCTGAAAGAAGGCGAAGAGATCGAAGCCAAGATTATCAGCGTTGACCGCAAGAGCCGCGTAATCAGCTTGTCCATCAAGTCGAAAGACGTTGAAGACGAGAAAGAAGCTATTCAGAGCCTGCGTAGCAAGCCTGAAGCAGCTGAAAGCACTGGTCCTACCACTATTGGTGACCTGCTGCGTGCGCAGATGGAAAAACAGAACTGAGTTCTGCTTGACCATTAAAAAGGGCGACTTCGGTCGCCCTTTTTCATGCCCGTCTTTCGAGTCGTTTCGCCCCTCGATTACGCTTCGCAAATGATGCCTTCGGCCTTCCAGGCCCCGTCTTTCCTGCGTTCCCGCCAAGCCTTCGTTGTGGTCATCATATGGTCACATATCCGTCTTGCTGCAGTAAGTCATTGACAACGCTTCACATAAGTCAAGAGACGGGCTGTTCAAATTCATCCGGCCATGCTAAAACCTTCGGAGCGCTGACCTAGCTGCTTGAAAAAGAAGGGAAAAATATGACGAAGTCGGAGTTGATCGAACGAATTGTCACCCATCAAGGGCTGCTCTCATCCAAGGATGTCGAGTTGGCCATCAAGACCATGCTTGAACAAATGTCCCAGTGCCTCGCGACGGGCGACCGTATCGAGATCCGTGGGTTTGGCAGCTTTTCCCTGCATTACCGCGCACCCCGTGTAGGGCGCAATCCCAAAACGGGCCAGTCGGTCAGCCTTGACGGCAAGTTCGTCCCCCATTTCAAGCCGGGCAAGGAACTGCGTGACCGGGTCAACGAGGACGAAGAAGAAGGCCTCTGAATCGTAAATCGAAGGATCACCCGATGCGTCTTTTCAAACGAGTCATTCTGATCGCCGTTGTGCTGTTCATCGTGTTGGCCACGACGATTTTTGTGCTGGAAAATCGGCAGCCTGTCGATCTGGTTCTTTTCGGTTGGTCGGCACCGCAACTCCCTTTTGCTGTGCCTGTCGTATGTGCCCTGTTGATCGGCATGCTGATAGGTCCGCTTTTCGCCTGGATCGCGAGTCTGCGCAGCAAGCGCTCGTCCTACCCTCGATCAATCAAGGCCGAGTAAATCAGGCATTGCCGGACCCATGTCCGGCAGTCAGAGTTTTTCGCTTCCTTCAGTTTATTTTTTCGGCAGCTACTCATTCTGACCTGAAGCATTATCGGTTGTCGGAGTTGAGTGCCTTCAGTTGGTAATTGTGCTTTTGGTCTTGTAAGAGTTTTCCTGTTTTGTAATGGAATACTCATCATTGTCGTAAGACGTTTTCCGATTATTCTACTGCAGGCCCATTTTACTGGGCCTGCCGGTTGCCTGTTCAATTAGATGTCTGTTTGTTGTCGCTGGGCCATCTTGTGTCAAGGCTTGAATGCCGGATTTTCGGGTGCAGAATAGAGCGGGCTTACAACACGAGTCGCTTGCCAGAAATTACTCGCTATCCGTTCTGGCCTTTACACAAAGGTAGTTGAATGTCTTATCCCAAACTTGTGCATCACGGTGCAATAGAGACCGTGACGGGCTCGTGCCATCAGTTGTGCATGGATGCTGTAAACCATCTGTTGATTGATTGTGGTTCGGTGCAGTCCGCCGAGAACTCTGGCGTGACAGGGTTCGGTTTTTCCCCGGCAAGTATCAGGGCGCTTCTTTTGACCCACGTGCACAACGACCATGTAGGCCGAATCCCGGAGTTGCTGGCGAGCGGTTACAAGGGGCCGATCATCTGCAGTGAGCCCAGTGCTCACCTGTTGCCGCTGGTCATGGAAGATATTCTCGGCATCCAGTTTGGCCGGGATTCTGCGCAGGTAAACCGCCATCTCGATGCTATCGGCAAGCGAATCATTGCGCTGCCCTTTGACAGCTGGTTCGAGCTGATCGCCACCGAATCGCTGCATTGCAGGGTCAGACTGCAGCGTGCGGGTCATATCCTGGGATCAGCCTGCATCGAATGCGATCTCACCTATCCGCTGGAAAACCGTTCGCAGCGTGTGGTGTTCTCCGGTGACCTGGGAGCATCGAATACACCTTTCCTGCCTGCGCCCCGGCCGCCTGAGCGCGCCGATGTACTGGTGCTGGAGTCAACCTATGGTGATCGTCTTCACGAAGATCGAAACACTCGCCAGGGTCGCCTTGAGCAACTGATCGACAAGGCGCTGGAGGATAAAGGTACCGTGCTGATCCCCGCCTTCAGTCTGGGGCGCACTCAGGAGCTTCTGTATGAGCTGGAGGACATTCTCCACAGGAAAGGGCTCTCTGGTGCACTCGCTGTCGATCCTGCAAGCGATGAGGCGTCCATGGTCGACTGGCCGCAGTTGCCCATCATTCTTGATTCGCCGCTGGCCAGCCGCTTTACCAGGGTCTATCAATCCTTCTCCGACTACTGGAGCGAAGACGCCCGCGAGCGCCTGCAGCAGGGCAGGGCGCCGCTGGGCTTCTCCCAGTTGATCACCGTGGACAGCCACGCCAGCCACTTGCAGGTCGTCAACTACCTGACCAGCACCGCTCGCCCGGCTATCGTCATCGCGGGCAACGGGATGTGTGCAGGCGGACGCATCGTCAATTACCTCAAGGCCATGCTGGGCGACAGCCGCCACAACGTACTCTTTGTCGGTTATCAGGCCCGGGGCACGCCGGGTGCTGCCATCCAGATGCATGGTCCGCGTGGAGGGTATGTCGAGCTTGATCGGGAGCGCTTCGATATTCTTGCGGGCGTTTCGACGGTCAACGGGTATTCGGCACACGCCGATCAGGCAGGGCTGGTCGCGTTCGTGACGGGTATGGATGAATGGCCGGCGCAAATACGACTGGTTCACGGCGAGCCGACTGCCAAGAAGTCCCTGGGGCAGGTACTGGAACGCAAGTATTCGCTGCAAAAGCGGGCGGTTGAATTGATTATTCCCTGATTAAGAAAATTTCATCGCGCGCTTAGTCTGTCAGTTGAAGTTTGGAAGTCCGGCCGATGGCAATTGTTTTGAATCTCGGTGTGTTGAAAGCAATGATTCCTGATTGGCGACAATGTCGTCGGCCGGTTCTTGAAAAATGGCATTTACAAGTAATTAAGGTTGCTAAAATGTCTCACGTCAGTAATATTTCCACGCTTTGAAAAGGCGTTGCGATATGAGCGATGAGGCTGCATGGGTTGCGATAACAGGTGCAACAGGCTTCGTTGGCAGCGCGCTCGTTCGTCAGTTGATCGAGAAAACCGATTACCGACTGCGTGTTGCAGTACGCGGTCCCTACGATCATTCCTGCGAGCGTATCCACCCGGTTACCGTCGGCTCCCTTTCGCCGGACAATCAATGGGCTTCCTTCGTAGAAGGCGCAAGTACAGTGATTCATTGCGCGGCGCGTGTTCATGTGTTGAATGATTCGGTCGCGCACCCTGAGGCGGAATATTTTCGCGCCAATGTCGAGGCGACACTCAACCTGGCAGAGCAGGCCGCTGCGGCAGGCGTGCGGCGGTTCATCTTTCTCAGTTCGATCAAGGTCAATGGCGAAAGTACGCCGCCGGGTCAGCCATTCAAAGCTACAGATAAATGCGACCCTGCCGACCCTTACGGCGTGTCCAAGTACAAGGCCGAGCAAGGGCTGCGTGAGGTGTCCTCTCGCACGGGGATGGAAGTGGTGATCATTCGTCCGGTGCTGGTCTACGGGCCGGGGGTCAAGGCCAACTTCCTCAATATGATGCGCTGGCTGGACAGGCGCGTACCCTTGCCGCTGGGTGCTATCAATAATCGTCGCAGCCTGGTGGCTCTGGGTAATCTGGTGGACCTTGTGGCCACCTGCGTTGCTCATCCGGCAGCGGCAGGACAGACATTGCTGGTCAGCGACGGTCACGACCTGTCCACAACTGACTTGTTGAGTGAGATGGGCAGGGCGCTGGGCAAGCCTGCCCGGCTGATCCCTGTTCCGGGCTGGATGTTGCACCGTGCTGCAGCGCTACTTGGAAAGAAAGAGTTTTCCCAGCGACTGTGCGGCTCACTACAGGTCGATATTGCCAGCACATGCGAAGTGCTCGATTGGGCGCCGCCCATACGATTTGAAAACGCGATGGAAGAGACTGCTCGACATTATCTGGACAATAAACATGCTTGAGTGGCTTGCCATCACGACCATTGCGCTGCTCTCCCTGCTCTTGACGGCGCTGCTTCGCAGATATGCGCTGTCCAGAAGCCTGCTGGACGTTCCCAACGCCCGCAGTTCGCATTCCATTCCAACTCCCAGAGGTGGAGGCGTGGCCATCGTTATCGCCTTCCTGCTCGCGACCATCGTAATGGCGGGCGCCGGACAGATTTCTGTGGAGACTTCGATGGCCATCGTCGGTGCAGGCGGTCTGGTCGCGATCATCGGCTTCATGGATGATCATGGGCACATCGCTGCCCGCTGGCGTCTGTTGGGCCATTTCGCGGCGGCTGTGTGGGCACTGGTCTGGTCCGGGGGACTGGCTCCGCTCAGTGTCATGGGCACGACGTTCGATCTGGGTGTGGTGGGTCAGATTTGCGCTGTGTTCTATCTGGTCTGGATGCTGAACCTCTATAACTTCATGGACGGTATCGACGGGATCGCCAGCGTCGAAGCAGTGACGGTGTGCGGCGGCATCAGCCTTGTCTATGCGCTGAGCGGTTTTGATGCTCTGCTCTGGGGCCCCTTGTTTCTGGCGGCCTCGGTTGTCGGATTTCTCTATTGGAATTTCCCGCCAGCGCGCATATTCATGGGCGATGCCGGCAGCGGTTTTCTGGGCGTTGCCTTGGGAATACTTTCTGTTCAGGCAGCCTGGTCCTCACCTCAGCTATTCTGGGCATGGCTGATCCTGTTGGGAGTGTTTATCGTGGACGCGACGGTTACGCTTCTGCGCCGCCTCATACGCCGGGAAAAGGTGTATGAAGCACATCGCAGCCATGCCTACCAGTTTGCGTCACGTCGGCTTGGCGGGCATCTTCCCGTCACGCTGGCCGTTGGCCTGATCAACGTCTGCTGGCTGCTTCCTGTGGCCCTGTGGGTCGTGTTGATGAATGCAGAAGGGATCGTGGGGGTCATTGTCGCCTACGTCCCCCTGGTGATACTTGCATTGCGGTTCGACGCCGGTCAGGCAGAGACGAGTTAACTAAACGTGATATTAAGTGTCCTATCACGTGGAGCGTTGCATCGAGAAGGGTTTTGCGCAGTGAACCGAGACCAAAGCGAAGGAGTACTGACGAATTGATGAGCAAGTTGCGATCTTTTCTACTGGCACTGCCACGCCGGAAAAAGCGGATAATTCAGGTTGCTGCTGACATTATTCTGGTCTGGATCGCCCTGTGGATGTCGTTCGTCGTCCGTCTCGGGATTGATGAGCTGATCAATCCGCTTGAAAAACACACCTGGCTTTTCATCAGTGCGCCGTTGGCTGCCATTCCTCTGTTCATCCGGTTTGGCATGTATCGGGCCGTGATGCGCTATTTCGGAAACGACGCCCTGATCGCAATCATCAAGGCGGTCACGCTTTCCTCTCTGATTCTGGGCTGCATGGTCTATGTCTACAGCAACCATCAGCAGCTGGTACCGCGCTCGGTCATCTTCAACTATTGGTGGTTGAGCATGGTCATGATTGGCGGGCTGCGTCTGGCGATGAGGCAGTATTTTCTGGGAGACTGGTTTACGGCTGCACAGCATGTGCCCTTTGCCAGAAGCGACAACGGTCTTCAGAAAGTCGCCATTTATGGCGCCGGAGCCGCAGGCAACCAGTTGGTTGCGGCCTTGCGGATGGGAAGGGTGATGCACCCGGTCGCGTTCATCGACGATGACGAATCCATTTCGAATCGGGTCATTTCCGGGCTTCAGGTCTACAAGCCCAAACATATTCAACGAATGATCGATGCCACGGGTGCCCAGGAAATCCTGCTGGCCATTCCCTCTTCATCACGAGGCCGCCGCCGCGAGATATTGGGTTATCTCGAAGGTTTCCCGCTGCACGTGCGAAGCGTTCCGGGCTTCATGGATCTCGCGGCAGGGCGTGTGAAAGTGGACGACCTCCAGGAAGTCGACATCGCCGACCTGCTCGGGCGCGACGCTGTGCCAGCTCGTGAGAACCTGCTGGAGCACTGCATCAAGGGTCAGACCGTTCTGGTTACCGGGGCTGGCGGATCCATCGGCTCTGAGCTGTGCAGGCAGATCCTGCTGCTCGGCCCCACCAAGCTGCTGCTGCTTGATCACAGCGAGTTCAACCTCTACAGCATCGTGTCTGAGCTGGAGCAGCGTTCCTCCCGCGAGTCATTGAGCGTGAAGTTGTTGCCTATTTTAGGGTCGGTACGCAACCACCCCAAACTGCTGGCGATCATGAAAGCCTGGAAGGTCGACACGGTCTACCACGCGGCCGCGTACAAGCATGTGCCGATGGTCGAGCACAACATTGCCGAAGGTGTGATCAACAATGTCGTCGGTACTCTCAATACCGCGCAGGCGGCGTTGCAGGCCGGTGTCTCCAACTTTGTCCTGATCTCGACCGACAAGGCTGTCAGGCCGACCAACGTCATGGGCAGTACCAAGCGCCTGGCCGAGCTGATATTGCAGGCGCTCAGTCGTGAAACCGCCCCGGTCATCTTCGGCGACAAGGCCAACGTTTATCAGGTCAACAAGACGCGTTTCACCATGGTGCGTTTCGGCAACGTGCTGGGGTCGTCCGGATCGGTGATACCGCTGTTCCACAAGCAGATACAGACAGGCGGCCCCCTGACCGTCACCCATCCCAAGATCACGCGTTACTTCATGACCATTCCGGAAGCGGCGCAGCTGGTGATCCAGGCAGGTTCCATGGGGCACGGCGGTGACGTGTTCGTCCTCGACATGGGCGAACCCGTGAAAATCATCGAGCTGGCCGAGAAGATGATTCATCTTTCAGGCCTCAGTATCCGCTCCGAGAAAAATCCTCAGGGAGATATCTCTATCGAGTTCACAGGGCTGCGGCCAGGCGAAAAGCTTTATGAAGAACTGCTGATCGGCGATAACGTGGTTGCCACCGAGCACCCGATGATCATGAGTGCCACGGAAGACTACCTGCCCTGGGATGTCTTGAAAGGCCGCCTGTCCAGGTTGCTGGATGCGGTTGATGGTGACGACTATGCCACTGTGCGTCAGTTACTTCGTGAAACAGTCAGTGGTTATACGCCGGAAGGTGAGATTGTCGACTGGATGCATCAGGAACGTCGCAGCGAAACGTGATGTTACTTGATGAACAGTCAGGGCAGTCGCTGTATTTGCTGGGCATCGGTTGTTTGAAATAACTGGCAATGCCAGGCCTTGTTGACATGGAATAACGCTCGCCCTAAGTTTCGAGCGCAGCTTCGGAAAGCTGCCTTAAACTGTTATGGAGCGTTAACTATGCGAACCGCCTTTTTCTCTTCCCTGATGTTTGCCTTGCTCACCAGCGCCTCGGTCGCTGTCAGCGCAGCACCTTCACCCACTCCGGTCATTGCCGAAGCCCCGGTTTCAGTAGCGGTGCAGGAGCAACGCACTGACCTCGTCAACCTCAACAAGGCCGATGCGGAAACCTTCCAAAAGGAACTGGCTGGTATTGGCAAGAACAAGGCAGATGCGATCGTGGCCTATCGTGAAAGCAATGGCGAGTTCACATCGGTCGACGAGTTGATCGAAGTCAAAGGTATCGGAAAGTCCATTCTCGAAAAGAACAGGGATAAACTGACGGTTGAGTAAGCCGCGTTTCGCTAACTGAAAACAGGCCGATATTGCATCGGCCTGTTTTATATCAGGTATTCAGTGGTATTTCGTCAGTCACCGTAGACTGAAGAGGAACTTCAGCGGTGTCCGGTTTACTGATATGAAGTTTCACATGCTCTCGGGTAACTTTCAAAATATGTTCCGACAGCTGTTTGTCATGCACGCTACGTGACAGCATCAGGGCGCCAACCAGACTCGACAGAACCAGCATGCTTTTGGGTTCGGGATTTTCGATTTGCTGAGCTTCGTCGAACGCGTCCAGCAAATGAATGATGATTTCGTCAGTCAGCGGACTGGGCTGATTCAGCTGACCCAGTTCGGCGCACATGTTCGGCAACGGACAGCCGGTGCCTGGTTCGTCACGGTGGGGGCTGGACAGATAGATGTCTATGAACTCGCTCAGCGAGTCCGGGCCGGTGAATGTCTCGCGAGTGCATGCCTTTGCCTCATCGACGGCCAGTTTCAAGGCCTGCTCGACGAGGTCATCCTTGGATTTGAAATGCGCGTAGAAGCCACCGTGTGTCAGCCCCAGCGATTTCATCAAAGGTTGAAGGCCAGTCGCGCCTATGCCATCCCGGCGAAAACGTACGGATGCTTCCTTGACAATCCGCTGGTGGGTTTGAGCTTTACGATCAAGCGCGTAACGCATGCGCCGAGTCTCCAGGAAGTGGCCGGAATGCTACAGAGCCTTTATACATAGGTGAAACGATGCAGCATAGGTTTTGAGTGGCTTTGGCCCGCATTTCAGGGACATCCCCATCACCTTCAGGGAAGGTTTGGCAGCGTCTGGAATCATGTTGGCGTACCTGCTGCAGCGTCGTGCTTACAAAACTGTCGGACAAAAAACGTTGATTTCTCGCTGTAATCCCGGACAATCCGGCCCCTGTTTTCGAGGGAAGCGCTGACTGCCAGGTTTTTTCGATGCGTTTCCCTTTTTGATTAACCGGCCACGGAGAGTCCACCGGATGAATGATCAGGCAAATGGCGTCGTAGAACGTCTGGATGTAAAACCTGCGAGCGTCACTGCGTGGAATCGCAACGACACCACCTGGATGCTTGGCCTGTTCGGGACCGCCATTGGCGCAGGTACGCTGTTCCTGCCGATCAACGCAGGCATTGGCGGGTTCTGGCCCTTGATGGTTCTGGCGGTGCTGGCGTTCCCGATGACGTTCTACGCGCACAGAGGCCTGACGCGGTTTGTACTGTCTGGACGTGAAGGCGCCGACATCACTGAAGTGGTCGAACAGCATTTCGGCAAGGCTGCCGGTGCGCTGATCACTCTGCTGTATTTCTTTGCAATCTTTCCGATCCTGCTGATCTACAGCGTGGCGCTCACCAACACCGTAGGCAGCTTCCTTGAACATCAGCTTCACCTGGAGCCGCCACCGCGTGCCATTCTGGCATTGCTGTTGATCGTCGGCCTGCTGGCCGTGGTGCGCTGCGGGGAGCGATTCATCGTCAAGGCCATGAGCCTGATGGTCTACCCCTTCATCGTTGCGCTGCTGTTCCTCGCCGTGTTCCTGATTCCGCACTGGACCGGCGGCATTCTGAGCACCGCCACCACATTGCCCGAAGCTTCGGCATTCTGGCCCACGCTGTGGCTGGCCATTCCGGTGATGGTGTTCTCCTTCAACCACACCCCGATCATTTCGGCCTTCGCCGTTGACCAGAAACGCCAGTACGGCGAGAACGCGGAAGTCCGCAGTTCGCAGATTCTGGCGCGTGCTCACGGTTTGATGGTGGTGATGGTGCTGTTCTTCGTGTTCAGCTGTGTCCTGACCCTGTCGCCGACCCAACTGGCCGAAGCCAAGGCCCAGAACATTTCGATTCTGTCTTACCTGGCCAATCACTTCAGCAACCCGACCATTGCGTTCGTCGCGCCACTGATTGCCTTCGTGGCAATCTCGAAGTCGTTCCTGGGCCACTACATTGGTGCGAGTGAGGGCTTGAAAGGTCTGATCGTCAAAACGGGTCGTCGTCCTGCGCCCAAGGTGCTGGATCGCGTCACCGCAGCGTTCATGCTGGTGGTGTGCTGGATTGTGGCAACGCTGAACCCAAGCATTCTGGGCATGATCGAGACGCTTGGCGGCCCGATCATCTCGGCGCTGCTGTTCCTGATGCCGATGTATGCCATCCACAAGGTACCCGCCATGCGTCAATACGCGGGCAAGCTGTCCAACGTTTTCGTTGTGGCTGCAGGCGTAGTCGCCATCACCGCATTGGTCTATTCGCTGGTTCAATAGTCATCGGCCCGGACAGGGTGGGCGCAGTCATCTGCGCCCTTCGTCTGATGATGAGCGTAATAACGTATTGATGACGGTCGCAATTAAATAATTCGATAAGGAACGGTCCGGTGTGCGCTCAGACCGGACGTGCAATATGCGTAGTGCCCGGTTTTCGGGGCTCGCAGAGATACTCGGAGCTCCATTGCGGATGCCCCGAGCGCTTCAAATAAATGCTTTTTTCTTCAGTCGCAGGTCATGCGCTCAGTCGACAGACTCCGGATGTAACGGTCTGGACAGGTGCATGATGCTCGCGTAGTCGTACACATACTGACGTCCCGCGTGGCTGGTCGAACGCAACTGGTCGATCAGCAGTCGCTCTTTTTTGTTCAGGTACCTCAACGCCGGATCTTGACTGGACTTCAGGCGATCACGTTCATGGGCGTCAGGGAATGCAATGACGTTCGTCATGAAAAATCTCCTTGGGTGTGAGTCCTTGCTTGCTTTGATGTAGCCCCGAGTACTGCGACAGTGCCACCTTACCCATAAAAACTTGGCGTGATCAACCCTGATCAATCCGGTCGAGTTACAAGGTTCGAGTAATCTCGAAGCAATGCTGGCTACCGTTGATGACAATCTGCACCGCGTCATTCTCGAACTTGCCCAGTAACTGCTGACCCAGCGGCGCATGGGGCGTGATAACGGTGATCAGTTGGTCATCCACCTGAACCTTCAGACCCGCAGCATCAGGCCCCAGAAACAGTTGTTGCACCTGACCTGCACCATTCTCGATCGTCATTAGATCACCAACCTGAATACCACATGATTCATCAAAGCGTTTAAGCGACCAGTCCTCGTAGCGCTTGAGGGATTGACGGATTTCCTCGACTCGCCTGGCCTGTCCGGCAGCCAGGTAAGACGCTTCCAGCCCCAGCGTGTCGTACTTGTTTTCGGCGATGTTTTCTTCGTGTGTCGCAGCTTCATAGGCGGTCTGGGCCGCCCGTTGTGCAATGTCCAGATCGACTTTCAGTTTTTCGGTGATACGTTGCAAAACGTCCTGCTTGTCCATGGGTTATCCGCAGTATTCATTGATGCTGGCGCGGCTTTTTTCGCTCGGCGCGGTACGGTCCTGCTGCATCCAGAAATCGCATTTGGAGCGGCTGAAGTTGCGCTGCTGTTGTTCCTGAACCTGCTCGCGCGCCTGGCGTGCTTCGCTTTCACGCAGGCTCTGCTCGTACTTGCGGAACATGGCCGTTTCCGGCTCCACCTGCGGCGCGGGCGGGGCCGTGAGTTGCGCAGCAGCCTTTTCCAGAGCCACGGTCTGCGCAGGCGGCAGGCTTTTGTAGACCAGCCAGCCGGTCAGGCCCACCGCCATCGCGCCGAGCCAGATGCCCAGAGCGATACAGAGGATCAACTTCACGGAGACAGACAGTTCGCGACGGCGGATGTGGGACGGCATGGCTGAATTCCTGGCGAGAGGGCACAGTGTGATTGTGCCATGCCTGAAGAGTGTGGATGACAATCGTACATCCGGCGAGCCTTCGCAAAGGCTCCCGTCTGGTGCAGACGGGGTGTTCTGAAGGACAATCGCACTTTTTCTTACTTTGCCTCAGGGAGCCAGGATGAAAGCCTCTTGGGACATTTTTTGCAGCGTCGTCGACAACTACGGCGACGTCGGCGTGACATGGCGACTGGCTCGCCAACTGGTCGCCGAGCATGGGCTGAAGATACGTTTGTGGATCGATGATTTGTCGGCATTCGCTCGCCTGTGTCCGCAGGCAGATGCTCAGGTCGCGCAACAATGGCATGAAGGTGTTGAGGTCTGCCTCTGGCCGAAAGAGTGGGTGAGTACCGAGATTCCGGAAGGCGTGATCGAGGCCTTTGCGTGTCGTCTCCCAGCGGCTTATACCGACACGATGCTGCAACGCTCGCCGCGTCCGGTATGGCTGAATCTCGACTACCTCAGCGCCGAAGAGTGGGTCACCGGTTGCCATGGCCTGCCATCCCTGCAGTCCAGCGGTTTGAAGAAGTTCTTTTTCTTTCCCGGTTTTCGTGATGCCACGGGCGGCTTGCTGCGTGAGCGCGGTCTGATCGAACAGCGTCGAGCCTTTCAGCACGACCGCAAAGCGCGACTGGACTTTCTCTCCCTTCTGGGTATCGAGCTGCGGACCGATGCGCGCCTGATCTCGGTGTTTGCCTACGAGAACCCGGCGCTGGGCAGTTGGCTGGATACACTTTCCAGCGATCCACATGCCACGCACCTGCTGGTGCCTGAAGGACGCATTCTGGGCGACCTGCGCCATTGGCTGGGCGTTGATCATTTTCAGGTCGGTGAGGTGCTGCAACGAGGCTCGCTCACTGTCCAGGTGCTGCCGTTCGTCAGGCAGGAAGATTACGACCGAGTGCTGTGGTGCTGCGATTTCAATGTGGTGCGCGGCGAAGATTCATTCGTGCGAGCGCAGTGGGCAGGCCGGCCGATGCTGTGGCACATCTATCAGCAGGAAGGCGACGCTCATCTGCCCAAGCTTGACGCCTTCCTCGAGCTTTATCTGGCGGGGCTTTCGCCTGCGGCCGGTCAGGCGCTCGATGCGTTCTGGCAGGCGTGGAATGCCAATCAGGCACTGAGCGAAAGCTGGCAGTCGCTCTCAAACCACTGGCCCGAAGTCCAAAGGCATGCCGAACAATGGTGTGACGAACAGGCATCCCGGACTGATCTTGCGGCAGCGCTGGTGCAGTTTTATGTAAATTCGCTATGATACGCGGCCTTGATGTAAGGCTCTGTACGAAAAGTGCCTGCGCAGGCCATTTCTCGTACAGAGCCTTTGGTTAATTCAATCCAAATTCGGATATATGCAATGAAAACTGGTAAAGAGCTGAAACCCGGTACTGTGATCCGTCTGGAAAACGATCCTTGGCTGGTTCAGAAAGCTGAATTCACCAAGTCCGGTCGTAACAGCGCGATCATGAAGACCAAGCTGAAAAACCTGCTGACCGGTTACAAGACCGAGATCGTTTACAGCGCTGACGACAAACTGGACGACGTGATCCTCGACCGCAAGGAAGCGACCCTGTCCTTCATCAGCGGCGACACTTACACGTTCATGGACACCACTGACTACACCATGTACGAACTGAACGCCGAAGACATCGAAAGCGTTCTGCCTTTCGTTGAAGAAGGCATGACCGACGTTTGCGAAGCCGTATTCTTCGACGAGCGCCTGGTTTCCGTAGAGCTGCCGACCACCATCGTGCGTCAGGTTGACTACACCGAAGGTTCGGCGCGTGGCGACACTTCCGGCAAGGTCATGAAGCCTGCCAAACTGAAGAACGGCACCGAGCTGAGCGTTGCTGACTTCATCGAAATCGGCGACATGATCGAGATCGATACCCGTGAAGGTGGTTCCTACAAAGGCCGTGCAAAGTAAGCATGGTTTTGTAACCCCGTTACGCAAGAAACCCGCAGCGATGCGGGTTTCTTTTTGCCTGCGATTTGACCGCGGCGGTTACTTCAAGTGTGTTTTCAGTTCTTCGGACGCCTGCAGCATCGCAGAGCGAACAGCCGGAACCTGACTGACAACGTTGAGCAGACCGTAGTCGTGGATCATGCCGTTGTAGCGAACGGCAGTCACCGGCACACCAGCCTGATCCAGTTTGCGAGCATAGGCTTCGCCTTCGTCGCGCAGTACATCGGCACTGGCTGTCTGAACCAGTGCAGGTGGCAGGCCTTTCAACTGTTCGGTCGTGGCGCGCAGAGGCGATGCGTAGATCTCGTTACGCTGCGCCGCGTCGGTCGTGTAGTTGTCCCAGAACCACTTCATCATGTTGCGGGTCAGGAAGTGGCCTTCAGCATACTGGTCGTAGGACGCAGTGTTGAAGTTGGCGTCGGTGACCGGCCACAGCAGCACTTGGTAACGCAATGCTGGCGTACCTTTCTCTTTGGCCATCAGCGCCACGACTGCCGCCATGTTGCCGCCGACACTGTTGCCGGCCACGGCCAGACGCTTGCCGTCGACATTGATTTCCTTGCCGTGCTCGGCCACCCAGCGAGTGGCGGCGTAGGCCTGATTGATTGCGGTCGGGTAGTGCGCTTCAGGAGACGGCGTGTAATTGACGAACACCGCCACTGCGCCAGAGCCTGCAACCAGATCCCGAACCAGTCGTTCGTGAGTCTGAAAATCACCCAGTACCCAACCGCCGCCGTGGAAGAACATGAAGACCGGCAAGGTCCCTTTGACACCTGCAGGGCGCACGATATTCAGGCTGATGGACTGCCCGTCGACCTTGATGGTCTTCTCGCTGACGTCGGCCTTTGGCAGGGTCAGTTTCACGCCGGACTGAGCACCGACCAATACCGCACGGGCGTCCTTGGGCGACAGCTGCTCGATAGGCTTGCCAGTGCCCGAGTTCAGGGCATCCAGGAAGGCCTGGGTGTTGTGTTCCACGCCTGAATCGCCTGCGGCAAATGCACTGCTGACAGACAGGGCGAGCAGGGTACCGGTCAAGACTTTGCTGAAGGTTTTCATGTTCGATTCCTGTGGCAGTAAGGGTTTAGACGGTTACGTGCAGGCGCACATCGACGTTGCCACGGGTGGCGTTGGAGTAAGGGCAGACCTGGTGTGCGGCATCAACCAGTTGCTGAGCGTCGGCCTGTTCCAGGCCTGGCAGGCTGATGTGCAGGTCGATGTCCAGACCGAAACCGCCGGGGATCTGGCCGATGCCGACATGGGCTGTGATCGAGGCATCGGCCGGGATGCTGCGCTTGCTCTGACCGGCGACGAACTTCAGTGCGCCGATGAAGCAGGCCGAGTAACCGGCGGCAAACAGCTGCTCAGGATTGGTGGCTTCGCCGCCCGCGCCGCCGAGTTCTTTCGGGGTTGCAAGCTTGACGTCGAGAACCTTGTCGCTGGAAACAGCGCGGCCATCACGGCCACCGGTGGCGGTTGCAACTGCGGTGTAGAGAGTGTTCATGGGTATTGGTCCTCAAAAGGTTAAAATTCTGCGCTAAATACTTGCGCGCTAACTAATCGCGAATTGAATGTATCCCGACGATACTTTGCGCGCAAGTTAATTTTTGAAAAGAATGAGGATGTGAGCAGAAAGGGCGAGAGGAGGTATGCGAACAGATGGGGCTTGAAGCACTTTTTATGGATGAATGATCACCCCCAACAGGGTCCGTGGTTGCAGCAGGATTTGGGTATAGGGCTGAGCGCAAGCATGGGCATGATCGGCGTGCTTGAGATCATGCTGATCGTTCCTACGCTCCGCGTGGGAATGCCGCTCNTGCGTCCGCTCTTGAATGTGGCGCAGATGCGCGGCCAAGCTCCAGTGTTATCCACCTCGTGCGCTCGGCTCACTGAATCCGCAATCTGTACCATTTGTGACGCGGAGCGTCACGGGCGGCATGCCCACGCGGAGCGATGGGCACGATCAGTGTCGAGGCAGGCTTGTGTATAACGCTGAGCGCGGTGCGACGGGCTCGGCCGGGATGAAATGCCGACGCTCCCGCAGGGTGATGGTCGGGCTCATCGGGTCGACGGGTCGGCGGGTTCAAATGTTGTCATGTTTCGGGCGGATGCCCTTCACAGACTGTCGTGCAAATGCCCGCGCAAGCCCAGCAGCTTGCCTTGCAACTCGCGCAGCTGATCCATATTCAGGCCACTGGCAGACAGAATGCATCCCGGCACGGTCGTCGCTTTTTGCTGCAAGGCACTGCCCTGCTCGGTCAAGTGCAGCAGCACTACGCGCTCGTCTTCCTTGCTGCGCGTGCGGCTGATAAAGCCTTCACCTTCGAGACGCTTGAGCAGTGGCGTCAGCGACCCCGGATCTGTCAGCAGACGCGTGCTCACATCGCCGACAGTCAGGCCGTCCTGCTCCCACAGCACCATCATCGCCAGGTATTGCGGATAGGTCAGCCCCAGCGCCTGAAGCAAGGGCTTGTACACCTTGGTCATCATCAGCGAGGTGGAATACAGGGCGAAACACAACTGGTTATCGAGCAGCAGCGAGTCGCAATCGGCGGAGGCGTCGGGAGTAGTACTGGCATCGGCGTCCATGGGAATTCCTCATGCGTTGTGAAGGAGCGCTTAATTTAGTGTTGCGATCTTTAATGCGCCAGATAATTCCACTGATGTGGTCTTGAGACCTGCGCATGCAATGGCTTGCAGGATCAGAAAAAAGTCGCGTTACCCGTTTTCGTTGTTTGCGTCACGTTCAAGACTGCGTAGCATTTGGCCATTGACTGGTTGGGGATGTGGCGTGATCGACGTTGTAATGTTTGTGCTGTTGGGAGCGGCAATGGGCACGCTGGGCGGGCTCTTTGGAATCGGCGGTGGTCTGGTGGCGATTCCTGCGCTGGGCGTGCTGTTCGGACTGGATCAGCAACTGGCGCAGGGCACCGCGTTGTTGATGGTCTTGCCCAATGTGTTGCTCGCATTGTGGCGCTACAACCAGCGCAACCGGATTCTGCTGCGCAACGCCCTGATGCTGATCATTCCCAGTTTCATTTTTGCCTGGCTGACCTCGCTGTTGGCGGTTCGCCTTGATCCTCAAGGCATGCGGCTGGGGTTCATCGGCTTTCTGGTCGTCCTGACCGGGTTCAACGTTGCACAGATGTTCTGGCGCAAGGGGCAGGCGAACACGCAACTGCGTCACGAGAACAGACTGTGGATGCTGGGGGTCGGTTCCGGCGTCACGGGAGGCCTGTTCGGGGTGGGCGGCGGGGTCATCGCGACACCGATTCTGACCAGCGCCTTTGGCGCCACTCAAGTCGTGGCGCAGGGTCTGGCGCTGTCTCTGGCGGCGCCCAGCACGGGCATAACGCTGGTGACCTACGCGTTGCATGACCATGTGAACTGGTCGATAGGCCTGCCGCTGGCTATCGGCGGACTGGCCAGTATCAGTTGGGGCGTGAAGCTGGCGCATTCGCTGCCGGAGCGGACCCTGCGCCTGATGTTCTGCGTGTTTCTGGTGCTGTGCGCGGTGATCCTCGCACTCAAAGTCTGAAGCCCTCGGCAATGTAGTCGGCCATGCATTCGGTGATGGGCGAAGGGTTTTTTGTGTTGCGCAACAGCACCACGCTGGCGACCGGCAGTTGCGGCAGGTTTTCCGCTTCGCCAAGCACGCGCAGATCCGGCGTGATCAGGCTCTGCAACTGTGCCGTGACGGCCAGGCCGGCACCGACCACTGCCATGATCGCCGACATGCTGGCGCTGCTGTAGGCGATCCGGTATTCACGCTCGACAGTGTCCAGCGCGTTGCAGGCCCATTCCCTGCAGAAACAGTGCGTGTTGAACATCGCCAACGGCATGGGCGTCTGGTCGTGAGGCGCATGCCCATCGGCCTCGACCCATACCAGATGCTCGCGGCGCAGCAACTGGCCGATCTCGTTTCCGGGCTGACGCGTCACGATGGTCAGGTCCAGGTCATGGCGTTGCAGCAGCATGTCCGATGGCTCGCAGTGCACTTCGACCTGGACCAGTGGATATGCCTGCGCGAACTGCGACAGGATGCCGGGCAGGAAGCGCATCACGTAATCATCGGGCGAGCCTATCTTCACCACGCCCACCATGTGCGGCTCGCGCAACGTATTGAACACTTCGCTGTGCAGCTTGAGGATGCGCCGTGCATAGCCGAGCAGCACCTGGCCCTCGGCGGTCAGGCTCAAGGTGCGGCCGTCCTTGCGAAACAGCGAGCGCTGGACGATGTCCTCTTCCAGCCGCTTCATCTGCATGCTGACCGCTGACTGGGTGCGATTGACCGCGTCGCCTGCCTTGGTGAAACCGCCATGGTCAGCGATGGCGACAAAGGTGCGCAGCAGCTCTGTGTCGATGCTTGGGTAATTGGCCAATGCATCAATCTCCCGGATGGATCGATGAGGAAACATTCTTCAGGCTGATCTTAAGCCTGAACGCTGTATTCCGCCATTACCCTTCATCTCACCGAGACCGCTCAATCAGCGACTGGTAAGCAAGCACATATTTTTCGGCCATGCGCCGTGCAGTGAAGCGCTTGTAGAACTGCTCTCTGATCCGCAGGGCAGACAACTGGTCAACCTTATGAACGGCTCCTACAGCCTGCGCTTCATTCTCCACAATGAAACCGGTTACTCCGTCTTCTACCACTTCACGGACTGAACCGAAGGGGAAGGCGATCACCGGTGTGCCGCACGCCATGGCTTCTATCATCACGAGCCCGAAAGGTTCCGGCCAGTCAATGGGAAACAGCAATGCCAGGGCGCCGGACAGGAAGGCAGTCTTTTCGTGCTCGTCGATTTCACCGACGTAGTCAACAAGAGGTGAATCAAACAAGGGACGTATGTGGTGTTCAAAGTAGGCCCTGTCGATGGCATCAATCTTGGCGGCGATTTTGATGGGAATGTTGCACTGTTGAGCAATACGAATGGCTGCATCCACTCTCTTCACGGCCGTGATGCGCCCCAGAAAAGCCAGGTAGGTTCTTTCCATTTGCAGGGGTACATGGAGTTGCTCAGGCAGGCCGTGGTGAACCGTGCCCACCCAGTTGGCGGATGGCAGATCATTGCGTTGAGCGTCAGAGATCGCAATGAAGGGCATGGCAGCAAACGCGCCGAAGACAGGTTGCAGTTCCGGCGTATCCACGCGGCCATGCAGGGTGGTCACGTATGGCGTGGGTTGGCGGCTGAACAGGGAGAAAGGGTAAAAATCCAGATGGAAGTGAAGGATATCGAACTGATGGGCACGACGTCTTACCCGCTCCAGCATGACCAGATGCGGGCCGAGAGCGTCATGGTTTCCATAGTCGAGCCGTAGCGCGGAGGGCCAGACCGCGTCCAGCTCGGCAGATGTTATCGAGTCACCGCTGGCAAACAGCGTCACCTCATGACCTGATGTAACAAGTGCCTCACTGAGGTAGGACACTACACGCTCCGTACCGCCGTAATATTGGGGAGGGACGGCCTCGAACAAGGGGGCGATCTGGGCGATTTTCACTGGCAATCTCCTTGGCCGGATGTCTCTATCCATTCCTTGATTTTTTGGGCGGCGACCGCGTCACCGCCGCTGCCGAAGCGCTTGATCAGTGGAAAAGTCCTGCCTTTTTTGCACGTGCCGATACAGGTCACTGCGTCTGCCATTTCTTTATCCAGTGCGGCACGCCGCTCCGGGCTTCCCAGCGTTGAAATCGCATCAGCAATGCTATCCAGGCAGGTTTGCAGAGGGGCTGTGTAGTCGATGGGGATGCCCAGCATTTCCCAGCTCAGCTCCGCGTCAATCAGGCCCGCGTTGCGCAGGTGGGCCAACTGCAGGCCTTGTGTATCGTTGACCGGAGGGAGCCATATGACCGGTGTCTGCGCGGCTGCCGATTCATAGATATTGCCCAGCCCCGGTGTGCAGACTGCGAACGTGCAGTCTCGCAACATCCGGGACGCGTCTTCGGGAGAGCAAGGGGCGGCGTCCTTTGATTCGAGTGCGTTTGCAATCGTTTCGCTGGTGGCAATGTGAAGTTTCATCCCACGCCCAATAGCCTGACGCAGGGCGAAGGTGATCGCGCGCGCAAAGTCGATAAGCAGCGCGTCATCTGTATAAGGGTTCTTCAGTCCGCCGAGATTGAGCAGAATAAAATTTGAGCTGCTTTTTCGCGGGCAGTCATTCACCGGGTGGGTCATGGGAGGGACGATTGAATAGTGGCTCGGCTCTATGTCTTCCAGGCGTTCGCGTACACCTATGAAGTCTTGGGCAATATAGAGTGCGCGAGGATGATGGATCAGCGCTTCAATGCCGGGCCATTGTGTTTCGGCATGCCAATGCCAGGTCAGTGCGTCGTAAAACACGACTCGCTTGCCCATCGATAAAGATCGGTTTGCGATATCAAGGTCCATGGCGGTTATAACAATATCAAAACCGGAGATCGTGTCGTCCCAGTCTTCGAGGCCGTGACCGGTCATATTGAAAATGGTCCGATAGGGAAGGTGCTTCTGCAAATCCAGCGAGTGCTGTTCACCTGCGTAGGCGTGGGTGCCGCTTCCCAGGAAGTACGGTGCAATCGCTGCGATTGCTGCGGAAGGACCGAACCCGAACGGTTCTGCGTTGAACAGAATTCTAGTGGCGTCAATGCCCATGTGTTTCTCCTGAAAGGCTCCGTGTTACGGGGTGCTTATAGAATCCTCCATTGAACAGGTCCGCGTGATAGAGGTGGTTTAACGTGATTTCGACAGGTCGGTGTGCCTGGAATCAAACGATTCGTGCGATGTGCGCAAGGGCGTTAAGTTTCATGAATAAGCCTCTTTAATAGTAGAAGTCGAGAAGTGACTGTCAACGGAAGCGTTATTCGGTTTTGCGATGATCGGGCCGGGATGAGATTTAAAGGATGTGTGTTGTTATGGCGAAGGGTTTAATGAGTTTAAAGGACAGGTCTGGCAGTTATAACAGTGCGGTAAGGGGCGAGTGTTCACAATAGAGAGCTTGTCAGTATCGATGCATCAACCCTGCGAATGCCTCACATAAGAAACATTCGTTGGATTGATCTCAGGCCCGGCGCGAGACTTCAGTCATCCCCACATGGAGGGCGAGATGATGAAAGGTCAAAAGGGTTATGTACTGGTCGCCAGATCGTCGCTGCTGTCGCCGCTTGGCAAGGCGCTGCAGTCGATGAGAAATCACATCGCACGCTGGCACGAGTTGCACCGCCAACGTCGCCTTCTGGCACAGATGAGTGATGGCGCGCTGAAGGATCTGGGTCTGAGCCGGGCCGATATTCAACATGAGGTGGAGCGTCCGTTCTGGGACGATCCCTTGAGCCGCTGACAAGACAGCTCGGAATCGGCTAGCGTGAAGGTTCCAACTGGGAGCGCTAAGCCTATGGAGTTGTCCCTTAAACAAGCACGTCGTCTGGCACTGGCTGCTCAGGGTTTCAACGGGCGCCAGCCGCCAGCTACGATCAAGGCCAGCCACGTCACACAGTTGATCAGCCGACTCGGCGTGTTGCAGATCGATTCGGTCAATGCGCTCGTACGTTCTCATTACTTGCCGCTGTTTTCGCGGTTGGGCCACTATTCACCGACACTGCTGGATCAGGCCGCGTGGAGCCAGGGACGGCATCGACGTCTGTTCGAATACTGGGGGCACGAAGCGTCGCTGCTGCCGGTCGAACTCTACCCGTTGATGCGCTGGCGGATGCGCCGTGCGGCTCAGGGCGCAGGCATTTATCAGGGACTGGCCAGGTTCGGTCGCGAACAGCAACCTGCAATCGAGCGTGTGCTGCAAGCCGTCCGCGAACGGGGTGCGCTGGGTGCGGGTAGTTTGAGCACTCGGCAGGAAAAAGCCGGACCCTGGTGGGACTGGAGCGTGGAAAAGCAGGCGCTGGAATGGCTGTTCGCAGCGGGGGAGGTAACGGTGGCCGGGCGTCGTGGCTTCGAGCGGCTGTACGACCTGCCCGAACGTGTCTTGCCGATGGATATTCTCGATCAGCCCGAAATCGCCGAAGCCGATGCCCAGCGTGCGCTGTTGTTGCACGCGGTCAGCGCTTTGGGCGTCGGCACCGAGAAGGACCTGCGCGATTATTTCCGCCAGGATCCACAGCCCAGCCGGACCCTGCT
This sequence comes from Pseudomonas viridiflava, assembly GCF_001642795.1. Classification (GTDB taxonomy): domain Bacteria; phylum Pseudomonadota; class Gammaproteobacteria; order Pseudomonadales; family Pseudomonadaceae; genus Aquipseudomonas; species Aquipseudomonas viridiflava. Next base: position 184,106 of record NZ_LKEH01000018.1, read on the forward strand.
GGCTGAACTGGTTGAAGACGGGGCGCTCGATGTTGCTCAGGTTCAAGGCTGGACACACAGGGCGTTCTGTCTGCCGGACAGCAAGGTGCCGCGCAAGGTCAACGCCAGCGCGCTGCTGTCGCCGTTCGACTCACTGGTCTGGGAGCGGGCGCGCACCGAGCGGCTGTTCGATTTTCGCTATCGGCTGGAGATTTATACGCCGCAGCACAAACGTGTGTACGGCTATTACGTGCTGCCGTTTCTGCACAACGAACGTATCGCCGCGCGGATCGATCTGCGTTCCGAGCGTGCAGCCGATCGTCTGGCGGTGCATGTCGTGCATGAAGAGCCGAACGGTCTGGACGAGGAGGGCATGCAGGCCCTGGCGGACAATCTGCGCGAACTCGCCGGTTGGCTGGGGTTGGCGCAGATTCAGATCAATTGCCAGCGCGACAGCGGGGTGCGTCTGGCAAAGGTGTTGGAGAGCTGACGATTACTTAGCGGCGCACCTGCTTCAGTGTCTCGGCAATCAGGAACGCCAGCTCCAGCGACTGGTCGGCGTTCATCCGTGGGTCGCAATGGGTGTGGTAACGATCCGACAAGCCATCCTCGGTGATAGGCCGGGCACCGCCGATGCACTCGGTGACGTTCTGTCCGGTCATCTCGATGTGGATGCCGCCTGCATAGGTACCCTCTGCCTGATGCACCTGGAAGAACTGTTTGACCTCGCCCAGAATTTGCGCGAAATCGCGAGTCTTGTAACCGCTGCTGGCCTTGATGGTGTTGCCATGCATCGGGTCCGAACTCCACAGCACCTTGCGGCCTTCACGCTCGACGGCGCGAATCAGCTGCGGCAGATGATCGCCGACCTTGTTCGCACCCATGCGCGCAATCAGGTTCAAGCGGCCCGGATCGTTGTCCGGGTTGAGAGTGTCGATCAGTCGGATCAGGTCATCAGTTTTCATGCTCGGTCCGACCTTGACGCCGATCGGGTTGTTCACGCCGCGCAGAAACTCGACATGCGCGCCGTCCAGTTGCCGGGTACGGTCGCCGATCCACAGCATGTGCGCGGAGCAGTCGTAGTAATCGTTGGTCAGGCTGTCACGGCGGACAAAGGCTTCTTCGTAGTTGAGCAGCAGGGCCTCGTGGGCCGTGAAGAAGCTGGTTTCGCGCAATTGCGGCGAAGTGTCCATGCCGCAGGCGCGCATGAAAGCGAGCGTTTCGTCGATACGGTCGGCGAGCTGGCTGTACTTTTCGCCCAGCGCCGAATTGGCGATGAAGTCCAGGTTCCATTGATGCACCTGATGCAGGTCGGCGAAGCCGCCCTGGGCGAAGGCGCGCAGCAGGTTGAGCGTGGCGGTGGACTGGTTGTAGGCCTGCACCAGTCGATCCGGGTCGGGAACGCGGCTCTTCTCGTCGAAGCCGATACCGTTGACGATATCGCCACGGTAGGCCGGAAGCGTGACGCCATCGATGGTTTCATCGTTGGCCGAGCGCGGCTTGGCGAACTGGCCAGCCATGCGTCCGACCTTGACCACCGGACAGCCTGCGGCAAAGGTCATGACCACTGCCATCTGCAGTAGCACCTTGAAGGTGTCGCGAATCTTGCCTGCGGAAAACTCCATGAAGCTTTCGGCGCAGTCGCCGCCTTGCAGCAGAAACGCGCGGCCCTGGGTCACTTCGGCAAACTGGCGACGCAACTCTCGGGCCTCGCCGGCAAACACCAGCGGCGGGTAACTGGCCAGGCTTTGTTCGACCCTGGATAGATGCTCGGCGTCCGGGTAGTGAGGTTGCTGTTGAATTGGCAGTGCCCGCCAGCTGTCGGGGCTCCAGGGTTGGCTCATTATTGGCTCTAGGGTTGTGCAATCGGATCGGCATGTTAGCAGTTCGCCGTGCTGCTGCCAGCGCGACGCGGATAACCGGGCTTCCGTTGTCCTCCTGAACATGTGACAAAGTACGTGGCATGGCCGACAATTCGCGTTTTGCGGGCCAATCGGGAACGGTAATGACGGAAGAGCGTGAACGCGTAGAACGGATTCTGGCGGAAGTCCACGACGATTACGGCATGATCCGCGTGCTGGAAGTCGACGATTATCGCTTTCTGGAATTTGGCGACGCCATCGAGCAGAGCTGCACCTTCACGGCCGATCCCAGCTGGCTGGAGTACGACTACACCCGCGCCATGCTGATTGGTGCGCTGTGCCATGAGGCACCGGAAAGCGCGCTGTTCCTGGGGCTGGGTGCCGGGACGCTGACTCAGGCGTGCATGAAGTTCCTGCCGCTGGAAGACGTGGAAGTCATCGAGCTGCGCCCCGACGTTCCGCGGCTGGCAATGGAGTACATGGGCCTGGACGATGATCCGCGCCTTTATATACGCATCGGCGACGCGCTGGATCTGCTCGACAGCACCGAGCCTGCCGATCTGATCTTCGTCGACCTGTATACCGATGTCGGTCCCGGTGTCGGGCATCTGGCCTGGAATTTTCTGCACGGCTGTCAGCAGCGTCTGAATCCCGGTGGCTGGCTGATCATCAACCAGTGGGCGACCGACGATGGCAAACCCTTGGGGGCCGCCCTGTTGCGCGGCCTTTATCATCGCCACTACTGGGAGCTGCCGGTGAAGGAGGGCAACGTCATCCTTATCGTGCCCTCGGATCTGGATCAGGCGCTGGACCTCGAAGCACTCGCCCGGCGCGCCGAAGCGCTGACGTCCCGGTTGGGTTACTCGCTGGACTCATTGATCAAGTCAGTGCGGCCTGCAACCTGAGCCAGAGAAAACGTGAATTGAATGTGGGACAATTCGCCGCACGTCGAAAGTCCTGACCCTGATCATTTGCAGGAATCAGTGAAACGTTTAAGCTGCCGTCCCCGCAATCGCGGGGCCGTACGGTGCCGGGCAGGAAGCTCAGGGTTTGAAACACCTGATTTTTCTCGCCTGGCCGGCAACGTTTCGCAAAAAAAAGACTCACTTTCGTGCGCAATTCCGGTATAGTGCGCGCCGGCCTTAACGAGGCCCTCGTCGTGATATAGCAGTTCTCCGAAGCCCGCTTCGGTCGCGCGTTCGCACTGCGAACTATCATTGACGATCCATTCATCAAACGTTTTCGCAAATCCCCGCCGACAAAGCAGCCAGGGTGACCTCAAGGTCGTACACGGCACGCGCAGCTTTGAAGCATGGGTCTTTGCGGATGCACTAGAGGCAGACCCATGACCCAGGAAATCGGCGGCTTCGCCGCTCTCGAACTTCATCCCAATATCGTTGCAGCTGTCGTCGCCACTGGCTACGAAGAGCCTTCGGCCATTCAGCAGCAATCGATCCCGATTATTCTCGCCGGTCACGACATGATTGGTCAGGCGCAAACCGGTACGGGTAAAACCGCCGCGTTCGCACTGCCTATCCTGCATCGCATCGACCCGAGCAAGCGCGAGCCGCAAGCACTGATCCTGGCCCCGACCCGCGAGCTGGCACTTCAAGTTGCCACCGCGTTCGAGACCTACGCAAAACAAATGCCGGGCGTGACCGTTGTAGCGGTCTACGGCGGCGCGCCTATGGGCCCTCAGCTCAAGGCCATCCGCAACGGCGCTCAAATCGTCGTCGCCACCCCAGGCCGTCTGTGCGATCACCTTCGCCGTGACGAAAAGGTCCTGGCGACCGTGAACCACCTGGTTCTCGACGAAGCGGACGAAATGCTGAAGCTGGGCTTCATGGACGACCTGGAAGTGATCTTCAAGGCCATGCCTGAGACCCGCCAGACCGTTCTGTTCTCGGCCACGCTGCCACAGTCGATCCGTGCCATCGCCGAGCGCCACCTGCGCGACCCGAAGCACGTCAAGATCCAGACCAAGACCCAGACCGTTACCGCGATCGAGCAGGCCCACCTGCTGGTTCACGCTGACCAGAAGACCTCGGCTGTTCTGAGCCTGCTGGAAGTCGAAGACTTCGACGCCCTGATCATGTTCGTCCGCACCAAGCAGGCGACCCTGGATCTGGCCAGCGCGCTGGAAGCCAAAGGCTACAAGGCCGCAGCATTGAACGGCGACATCGCCCAGAACCAGCGTGAGCGCGTCATCGACTCCCTCAAGGATGGCCGTTTGGACATCGTTGTAGCGACCGACGTTGCTGCCCGTGGTCTCGACGTTCCGCGTATCACCCACGTATTCAACGTGGACATGCCTTACGATCCTGAGTCCTACGTTCACCGTATCGGTCGTACCGGTCGTGCCGGTCGCGAAGGTCGCGCACTGCTGCTGGTGACGCCGCGTGAGCGCCGCATGCTGCAGGTTATCGAGCGTGTGACTGGCCAGAAGGTTGCGGAAGTCCGCCTGCCGGATGCCCAGGCTGTGCTGGATGCGCGCATCAAGAAGCTGACCAACAGCCTTTCGCCACTGGTTGCCGACGCCGAGTCGACCCACGGTGATCTGCTGGATCGTCTGACTGCCGACATCGGTTGCTCGCCACGTGCACTGGCCGCCGCTCTGCTGCGCAAGGCTACCAACGGTCAGGCCCTAACCCTGGCTGCCATCGAGCGCGAGCGCCCACTGGTTCCGAACAACGCCCCGCGTGGCGATCGTCCGGACCGTGGTGATCGTGGCGATCGTCCAGAGCGCGAGCGTCGTGCGCCGGTTCCATTGGCTGAAGGTCGCGCCCGTTGCCGTACCGCGCTGGGTGCGCGTGATGGTATCGCTGCCAAGAACCTGCTGGGCGCCATCCTCAACGAAGGCGGCCTGGCCCGCGAAGCCATCGGCCGTATCCAGGTCCGTGACAGCTTCAGCCTGGTCGAGCTGCCGGAGGATGGCCTTGAGCGTCTGCTGACCAAGCTCAAGGACACCCGCGTTGCCGGCAAGCAGTTGAAGCTGCGTCGCTATCGCGAGGATTGATCCGCTCTTGAGCTGATCGTCCAATAAAAAATCCCCGACTGGTTCGGGGATTTTTTTTGCCTCGAATTTTTAAGGCGTCAGCCGAACCGATAGATGTCCATGCCCAGCGCGCCCATGGTGAAACCCTGATGCGCGATGCTGAATTCACCGCCTGCGCCTCTGGCGAAGTACAGCGGCAAGAGATGCTCGTCGCTCGGGTGGGCGCGGACAGCATGCGGCGCGAGGCTGCGGTACTGATGCAGCGCGCTTTCGTCATCGCTGGCCAGCTTGTCGATCATCCAGTCCCTGAATGCTTGTGCCCACGGCTCTACGCGTGCCGAATCACCGTTCCAGTTCAATTCGCCCAGATTATGGGTGATGCTGCCGGAGCCGATGATCAATACGCCCTCAGCGCGCAAACCGGCAAGCGCCTTGCCGACACGGGTCTGCAGCTCGGGGCCTTGTCGGCTGGGCAGGGAAATCTGCACCACGGGAATATCGGCCTGTGGATACATCAGCGACAGCGGCACCCAGACGCCATGATCGAACGGACGTCTGCTGTCGATACGTGCGGGCAGGTCGCTGGCGGCCAGAAGCTCGACCACTTCGCGGGTCAAATCAGGCAGGCCGGGGGCGGGGTACTGCACAGCGAACAATTCTGCAGCGAAGCCGCCGAAGTCGTGCCAGGTTTCCGGTTGTGGATTGCCGTTGACCAGCAGCTCGTGGCTTTCCCAATGGGCCGATACCATCACGATGGCGCGCGGTCTTGGCATTTCGGCTGCAAGACGTGCCAGCGCAGGACCGCTCTCGCCGGGCTGCAGCGCCAGCATGGGCGAGCCGTGCGAGATAAACAGGCTGGGGAACATGTGGACTCCATGAAAATAGTGATGACACATCTTCCGCCAGGGCTGGGATCCAAATCTAATATAAGTTTTGATGCGGTTTGATCGGATTATCGGGAGGGTTTGTGGACGCAGAATTTTGGCGGCAGCGCTGGACGGCGGGGCAGATCGGCTTTCATCAGGCCGACGTGAATCAGGACCTGCGTAAGCTCTGGCCCGAATTGGAACTGGAGAAGGGCGCCCGCGTGCTGGTGCCCTTGTGCGGCAAGAGCCATGACATGAGCTGGCTGGTCGAGCAGGGCTTTCAGGTGGTCGGCGTCGAGCTGTCGCAGACGGCGGTGGAGGGCTATTTTGCGGAGCACCGGCTTGAGCCGCAGGTGACGCAACGTGGAGGCTTCACTCTCTACTCGGCACCTGGTATCGACATCTGGTGTGGTGATTTCTTTGCGCTGACGGCTGAAGACATCGGTGTGTGCGCAGCATTTTATGACCGGGCCGCGATGATTGCGCTGCCGTCCGACATGAGGGAGCGTTACGTCCGACAGCTTGAGCAGTTGATGCCGCCAGTGTGCAGGGGATTGTTGATCACGCTGGATTACGATCAGGCCGAGCTGGACGGCCCGCCGTTCTCCGTGTCTCACGAGTGGCTGCAGGCTCATGTGTCTGCCCACTGGAATGTGACGCGGGTCAGTGAGCGCGATGCGCTCCAGAGCAGTCCCAGAGCGCTTGGCGTAGGTGTAAGGCGTATGGATGAGTGTGTTTACTGGATGGAGCGTCTGGTATTGGCCGACGCTTGATCATGCGGACACCCGAACATCATGGGTATCTCATCTGACTGTGGGAGGCGTCTGTGTGCAGTGAGTAGAGATAAAAAAAGGGCGACTCACGTCGCCCTTTTATCAATGACTGCCCGATCAATCAACCGCGACGGCGCAGCGCCTCGATGCGGACTTCCAACGGCGGGTGGCTCATGAACAGGCCAGCGATGCCATGTTTCAGGCTGGCGTTGATGCCGAACGCTGTCAGGCTGTCAGGCATGTTCACCGGCACGCCCTGTTCGGAGCGCAGGCGCTGCAAGGCACTGATCATCGACTGAGTACCGGCCAGACGTGCACCGGCATCGTCAGCACGGAACTCACGCTTGCGCGAGAACCACATCACGATCGCGCTGGCCAGGAAACCCAGGACCAGTTCAGCGAAAATCGTCGTGATGTAATAGGCGATACCCTGACCGTTTTCGGTCTTGAAAATCACCTTGTCGACGAAGTTGCCGATGATGCGGGCGAAGAACATCACAAAGGTGTTCACCACGCCCTGCACCAGCGCCAGCGTCACCATGTCGCCGTTCGATACGTGACCGATTTCGTGGGCCAGCACCGCTTTCACCTCGTCGGGTGAAAAACGCTCCAGCAGGCCCTGGCTGACGGCAACCAGTGCATCGTTCTTGTTCCAGCCCGTCGCAAATGCGTTGGCCTCATAGGCCGGGAAGATACCGACTTCCGGCATCTTGATGCCTGCATCGCGGGACAGTTGTTCCACGGTCTGCAGCAACCATTGCTCATGGCGGGTACGCGGCTGGGTAATGATCTGAGTGCCGGTGCTCATCTTTGCCATCCATTTGGAAATGAACAGCGAAAACAGAGAGCCCGCGAAGCCGAACACAGCGCAGAAAACCAGCAGCTGATTGAGGTTCAGATCAACCCCGTTGGCCGCCATGAACCCATTGAAGCCAAAAAGGCTCAGGGTAATGCTGGCTATCAGCACGACCGCAAGGTTAGTGGCCAAAAACAGCAAAATGCGCATCATGGTCGAAACGTTCTCCTTAGGACAAAATGTAACTGGATGCCGGGTATATAAGGTGATGCCTGCCGCTATTCAACAGAGGGACTATTTCAAACTGTGTCCTCTGGTCTGATTCGATGGTAATCCCGGGAACCTGAACGGCGGCTGAGCCATAGCCCCCGACCTCGCAGCGGATGAACGCTGAAAAACGAGCGGGTCAATCCGGCGCATAAATAAAATGCCCCGAACAGGTCGGGGCACGGTGCGAAGGCATCACATACAGTGATGGCCTATTGGCGATAACCCTTCAGGAAGTTGCCGATGCGGCCAATGGCCTGCTCCAGCTCGTCCACGCGAGGCAGGGTCACCACGCGGAAGTGATCCGGCCACGGCCAGTTGAAGGCGGTGCCCTGCACAACCAGCAGTTTTTCCGACAGCAGCAGGTCCAGCACGAATTTCTCATCGTTATGGATCGGGCAGATCTTCGGGTCGATGCGTGGGAAGGCGTATAGCGCCCCCATAGGCTTCACGCAGCTGACGCCGGGAATGTCGTTGAGCAATTCCCAGGTCCGGTTGCGCTGCTCCAGCAGGCGGCCCGGCGGGAGGATAAGGTCGTTGATGCTCTGGTAGCCGCCCAGTGCGGTCTGGATGGCGTGCTGGCTCGGCACGTTGGCGCACAGACGCATGTTGGCCAGAATGTCGATGCCTTCAATGTAGCTCTGTGCGTTGTGCTTGGGACCGGAAATCGCGATCCAGCCGGAGCGGAAGCCTGCGACGCGGTAAGACTTGGACAGGCCGTTGAAGGTCAGGCACAGCAGGTCCGGTGCCAGTGAAGCGGTGCATACATGCACGGCATCGTCGTAAAGGATCTTGTCGTAGATCTCGTCGGAGAAGACCACCAGATTGTGCTGGCGAGCCAGTTCCAGCATGCCCAGCAGCACTTCTTTCGAGTACACCGCACCCGTCGGGTTATTCGGGTTGATGATCACCATGGCCTTGGTATTGGGCGTGATCTTGGCCTTGATGTCGGCCAGATCCGGCCACCAGTTGGCCTGCTCGTCGCACAGGTAGTGCACCGGGTTGCCGCCGGACAATGCGACGGCAGCGGTCCACAATGGATAATCAGGCGCCGGGACCAGCACCTCATCGCCGTTGTTGAGCAGCGCCTGCATCGACATCACGATCAGTTCCGACACGCCGTTGCCCAGGTAGATGTCTTCGATGCCGACACCTTCGACCTGCTTCTGCTGGTAGTACTGCATCACGGCCTTGCGGGCGCTGAACAGGCCTTTGGAGTCGCTGTAGCCCTGGGCGGTCGGCAGGTTGCGGATCACGTCCTGCAGGATTTCATCCGGCGCCTCGAAACCAAACGGTGCCGGGTTGCCGATATTCAGCTTGAGGATGCGATGACCTTCCTCTTCCAGGCGTTTGGCGTGCTTGAGCACCGGCCCGCGAATGTCGTAGCAGACGTTAGCGAGCTTGTTCGATTTGCTGAACTGCATGGTGATGATCCCGAAAATGGACGAGCTGTTGCTGACTTGCAATTGAAGGTCGCTGCACGAAACACGATGAATTGGATTTGTGTGCGACAAACGCGGGTGCCAGACTGACGCCTGACCTGGCGCAATCATACGTGCCACCTGATCTGCGGAAAAGATACAGATCAGGCTTTTTCAGCATTGGAGGTGTACCCGTGGAAAAGTTTGAGAAGACGCTCGAAGAGTGGAGGGCGATGCTTGACCCCGAGCAGTACAACGTCTGTCGCCTGAAAGCAACCGAACGTCCTTTCAGCGGCAAGTACAACGAGACCAAGACCGATGGCGTCTACCGTTGTGTGTGCTGCAACGAAGCGCTGTTCGACTCTGCAACCAAGTTCGATTCAGGCTGCGGCTGGCCGAGCTTCTACGCGCCCATCGAAGACAGTGCAGTAGTGGATGTGCGCGACGTCAGCCACGGCATGATCCGCACCGAGGTGGTCTGCGCCAAGTGTGACGCGCATCTGGGGCACGTATTTCCGGATGGCCCACCGCCGACCGGTCTGCGTTATTGCATCAATTCGGTGTGTCTGAACCTGGAGCCGCGTGCATAGCGACAGTCCGCCGGGCTGCCGCTGCGCTTATCGGGTTTGATCAGCGTCGGAAATTGAAGTGCGCGCCGCTCGTTTGCACGCTAACGTCATGGGTCATATCGCGATCCCTATTAGCCTGAGGCACTGTCATGAGCGAAAACCTGCTGAGCATCCCGTGCACCACCATCAAGGGTGAGCAGAAAACCCTCGCTGATTTTGCCGGCAAGGCCGTGCTGGTGGTCAATACCGCCAGCAAATGCGGTTTCACGCCGCAGTACAAAGGCCTGGAAAAGCTCTGGCACGATTACAAGGATCAGGGTCTGGTCGTGCTCGGTTTTCCCTGCAATCAGTTCGGCAAGCAGGAGCCGGGAGACGAGGGCGCCATTTCCGGATTCTGCGAACTCAACTACGGCGTTAGCTTCCCGCTGTTCAAAAAGATCGACGTCAATGGCGATCAGGCGCATCCGCTGTTCGTGCAGCTCAAGAAGCAGGCGCCGGGACTGCTGGGATCGGAGCGCATCAAGTGGAACTTCACCAAGTTTCTGATCGGCAAGGACGGCAAGCTGGTCAAACGTTTTGCGCCGCTGACCAAGCCTGAAGAGCTGACCGGCGAAATCGAAGCGCTGTTGCGCTAAACGTTCTGATCAGCCTGTTCGGTGATCGGAATCCACTGGTCCAGAATGCTCACCAGCTCGGCGCGTCTGAAGGGCTTGGCCAGATAATCGCTCATCCCGGCGGCCTTGCAGCGCTCGCGTTCGTCGGGCATGGCGTTGGCGGTGAGGGCGACGATGGGTAGGTTGGGCCAGCGACCGCTGGCTCGTATCTGCCGACTGGCCTCATAGCCGTTCATGACCGGCATGTTGCAATCCATCAGCACCAGATCGAAATCGTTGTGCTCCAGTTCCTCCAGCGCCTCGCCGCCGTGACTGCTGACCACCACGTGGCAGCCCAGTTTGGCGAGTATCCCCTTGGCCACCAGTTGATTCACCGGATTGTCTTCCACGAGCAGGATGCGCGCCGGACGTTGTGTGGTCGGCTCCAGCAGTGCATTGGTTTTCACGCTGTTTTCTTCATGAGCCAGCACGCGGCGTAGCGTGTGGTAGAGCGCATTTCTGGCCAGTGGCCGGGCCTGTTGCTGAAGGGGTGCCAAGGCGCTCACCTGTTCGCCGGGCATGAAATTGCCGTAAGCGGTCACCAGCAAAATGGGTGCGGGCGTCGCAGGTCGAATGGCGAACAGGCATTCAGGGCAGTCGGTGATCACCAGATCGGGGCGGGTATCAAGTTCCAGTGGCTGGGCGCGGTCATCAATGCTGCGTCGCTCCACGTCCACGCCCCAGGTCGGCAGCAGATTGCCTAGCAGCTCCACCAGACCGCTACCTGCGGAACTGATCACCATCACCCGGCCCTTGAGCCGGGCGGGGGATATGGCCTCGATGTGCACGGGCAGCGGCAGCTCTGCGCAGAACTGGCTGCCAAAGCCCGACCTGGACTGAAAGGTCAGGGTGCCGTTCATGGCCTGACACAGGCTGTGGGCGAGCGACAGTCCGAGCCCGGTGCCGCCATATTGCCGGGTGATGGCGGCCTCTGCCTGGGTGAACGGCTGAAAGATTCGCGTCTGGGCTTCCTGCGCGATGCCGATCCCCGTGTCGCGTACCTCGATCTTTACCCGGTTCTCCCGGGTCTGCGGATCGATGGAATGGCTGAGTCGCACATCGACTCGCCCGAAGCGGGTGAACTTGAGCGCGTTGGACAGCAGGTTGCTGACGATTTGCCTGACTCTGGTCGGGTCGCCGGAAACCATGGCCGGGAAATCCGGCCCAATCAGGCACGTCAGTTCGACGCTGGGCGCTGCGTTCTGAGACAGCAGGTTGGCGGTGTCCTCGACCAGCAGGCCCAGGTCGAACGGGATGCGTTCAATCTCCAGATGCCCGGCATTGAATTTGGACATGTCGAGAATATCGTTGAGCAGTTCCACCAGCGCCTTGCCCGAGTCGTGGGCAATCAACAGTTGCTGACGCTGCTCGGCCGTCAGCGGGCCGTCCAGCGACAGTGCGAGCATGCCGAGCAGGCCGTTGAGTGGCGTGCGGATTTCATGGCTCATGTGCGCCAGAAATGCCGAGCGCGCATGCGCCATATCGAGCGCGGTGCTGCGTGCAATCTGCAGTTCCTCGTTGGACTGGCGCAGGCGGATGTTGCTGGTGCGCAACTCGTTGGTACGGGCCGAGACGATGCTTTCCAGTTGGTTCAGGTGGTCGGTGAGACGATCCTCGGCTTCGCGGCGCCGGGCGAACTCGCTGCTCACGGTCTCGATCTGGCGGTTGAAGGTTTCAACCAGTACGCCGATCTCATCCTGCTCATGATTCGGCGGGCAGGTGATCTTTGAGCGCTGCGGACTGCGCGGGTCATGACTGCTCAGCTCGCGGATCAATCCGACCAGGGGTTTGGTGAGTGTGGCGTAGAACAGAATCGTCAGAATGGCGGCCAGCGCCAGGCTGCGTACAAAGCCGTTGAGCAGGGTGATTTCGGCGCGTTGCATGAAGTGACTGCCGAAGGCAAAGGTATCGACGGTCAGGTACAGCGTGCCGATGGTTTCATTCGGCAGGTGGTCCAGTTTCAGCTTTTCCTCGAACAGGCGGCTCTCGCCGAACATCCAGTCACTGAGGACCCGATAGCGACCGGTCGCCATCGGGCGTTCGACGCTGGACAGCACCATATTATTGTTGTCGGTCAGTCTGGCGCTGACCACGGCGGGCGAACGCAGCAGGCCCAGGGTCAGTTCCTGGGCCAGTTCGGCATCGATGTTGTAAGCGATGCGCGAGGCAGGGTTCTGGATGATTTCCAGTAAGGAGTTGATTTCGCGATCGATGGAAGCGTCTTCGCTGGCATAATCGATTGCGATCTGAAACAGGCTGAGCAAGGTTCCCAGCGCAAAGCCGATCAGTACGGCAAGACGCGCCTGCTTGAATGAAAGCCTGTTGTTGAGCCTTATATCCATGAATACTAACTGCCACTTCGGGTGCCCGTTGCCGGGCAAGCATAGCTGATCGGGGCAGGTGATCAGTCAGTTAAATATGAGGAGAAACCGTGGATTCGCGGATGAATGCATTTCTTGAGCGCGCAGACGCAGTGCTTGCGCGTCTGGAGCCTCTGTTGCCAGCGCTGCGCGAGCCGGTCGACTGGACGCAGGCGCTGGCCGCACGCTGGGTGCGTGAAGGGCGTAGCGGCTACCTGATGCCGCTTGAAGTCAGCCTCGACATGCGCCTGTCCGACTTGATCGGCGTGGATTTGCAGCGTGACCAACTGGGCCGCAACACCCGTCAGTTCATCGACGGGCTGCCGGCCAATCATGCGCTGTTATGGGGTTCACGCGGCACGGGCAAGTCTTCGCTGATTCGCGCGCTGCTGGCCGAATATGCAGCGTTGGGCCTGCGTCTGATCGAGATCGAGCGCGATCACCTGGGTGACTTGCCTCGTGTCGTGGAGCAGCTGCAGAAGTTGCCACAGCGCTTCGTGTTGTTCTGTGATGATCTGTCGTTCGAGTCGGGCGAGGGTGATTATCGGGTGCTCAAGAGTGTGCTCGACGGGTCGCTGGAGCAGGCACCGGACAACGTACTGCTCTACGCCACCTCGAACCGTCGCCACCTCGTGCCTGAAAAGGAGAGCGACAATGCCAACTGGCAACAGGTGGACGGCGAGCTTCATCCGAGCGAGGCGGTGGAGGACAAGATTGCCCTGTCCGACCGTTTCGGGCTGTGGTTGTCGTTCTATCCCTTCACGCAGGATCATTACCTGAATGTCGTCGAACACTGGATCACTCAACTGGCGCTGAAATCCGGCCTGAGCTGGCAGCGCGATGAGGATCTGGACAAGGCCGCGGTCCGCTGGGCGACCGGACGCGGTAATCGAAATGGTCGCTGTGCCTACCAGTTCGCACGTTACTGGGTGGGCCTTCAATTGCTGGAGCAATCTACATGATCAATCTGCACGACACGGGCGCAGGCCTGGACGGTTACAACCTGCTGGCTGCGCAACTGGAAGCCCTGCTGGCGGACGAGCGCGACTTCATCGCCAACGCCGCGCAGTTTTCCGCTTTTCTGTACACCCAGATCGACGACCTGAACTGGGCGGGCTTTTACCTCAATCGCAACGAAGAGCTGGTTCTCGGGCCGTTTCAGGGGCAGGTCGCCTGCGTGCGAATTCCCTTTGGACGTGGTGTGTGCGGCGCAGCGGCGCAGAGCAGGCAGACTCAGCGGGTCGAGGATGTGCACAGTTTCGCGGGTCATATCGCCTGCGACAGCGCCTCGAACAGCGAACTGGTCGTGCCGTTGATCAAGGAGGGAAAACTGGTGGGTGTGCTGGACCTGGACAGCCCGAGCGTGGGGCGTTTCAGCGAGGTGGATCAGGCGGGTATCGAACGTCTGGCGGCGATCTTTCTGGCGGCGACCGACTGCTGAGTGGGTTGCGGTAGACGCTGCCTTACCAAGCAACTTGTCACTGCCGGAAGAACGCTCACCCTCGTGGGAGGCGGCTTGCCGGCGATTCGGCTTCCCAGGCGACCTGTCAGCGACTGACAGGACGCCATCGCCGGCAAGCCGCCTCCCACAGTCCGTGTTTGATGCGCGACAGCGCTACGTCGAATTCGTGGTGGGGCCTCCCGCAGCCTGCAGGTGCATCTGGCTGTGTCAGGGGCAGAGGTGCCAAGTCATCAATCGTAGATGACTTTCTTCTTCCATTCCGACTCGGTGTCGTCAGCCTTCAGGCCTTCGGTCAGTGCGTTGTCATCGTCGGCAGACGGGGCAGTATTGGTCAGGACCATGGAGTTGGCGCGGGCCAGTTGTTTTTCCATCGCCAGCAACTGCTGCTGATACGTAACCGGGTCCGGCTGGTTGCGCAGGTACTGCACGCCACGTTCGAATGCCAGACGCGCCTGGCCTGGCTGGTCCTGGGAAAGCGCCATCTGACCGAGATTATTGAAGAACTCGATATGCAGGTTCACCAGAATCGTACGGATTTCACGGATCCAGTGCTTGGCTTCGCTGGTCTGCAGGAAACCATCGTGGGCAGCGCGGGTCACCTGACCATGCAGTGCTTCAAGCAGGAAGCGCACGTCCTTGGCCTTGGCTTCGGTCTGGATCGGCGTGACAGGGTTGGTCACTTCGATGCGGTCGCCCTTGGCAACCTGCTCTTCAAGTTCGGCAACGCGGCTCTTGAGTTGAGCGTTGCCCTTTTCCAGCGCCAGCATGCGCTGCACGACGTTCAGCTCCAGGCGGGTCAGCAGCAGCTTGAGTGCCGGAGACATCAGTTGGCCCGGAAACACTTCGGTGATCTCGCCGCATCGACGCAGGCGATCGTTCAGCTCTACCTTGGTCCGTGCCTTGTCCAGTTTGCTGTTCTCAGCGACATGGTTCAAATAGCCGATCGCGATCAGCACAGCGATACCGGCTATTACCATCAGCGTGATCATGAGTGGAGTCACTGCGCAAACCTCAATTGTTCAAGTAATTTTGCAGGGAGTGTAGTGGCTAAGCACTACTGCGCATAGATGTGCCCGTCGGACTTTGTCACAACGCTTCTATTATAGGTGCGCATTTGCAAACCGTCGGTCGGTGCCCTGAACAGGGTCGAAGTCGTTGATTTCAATAAATTTTCAGAATGGGGTTGACGCCCCCTCAAACCATCCATAGAATGCGCGCCACTTACAGCGTAAAGCACACAGCGAAGCGCAATAAGTAGTGAATGTTGTACGTGTGTCCCCTTCGTCTAGTGGCCTAGGACACCGCCCTTTCACGGCGGTAACAGGGGTTCGAGTCCCCTAGGGNTTTTTAAGCAGCCTTGCTTTACGGCAGGGTTGAGTGAAACCAGAACCTTCTTCGGATGAGTTCTGGAACTGGAACATACACCATGATGTTTCAGGCAGTGTCCCCTTCGTCTAGTGGCCTAGGACACCGCCCTTTCACGGCGGTAACAGGGGTTCGAGTCCCCTAGGGNTTCACAAAAACGCCGCTCAACAGAGCGGCGTTTTTGTATGCGCGTTTTAAGCCCGGTCTCAAGCCTGTCGTTCAGCCAGCAATGCATCCAGCTCTGGCATCAGGGTCACGCTTTCCTGTTCGTTGGGATCGGTGCGGGCGATGAGCGCGGTGGCTTCATGTTCCTTGCTCAGGTTGTACGGCACATGCGGCATGCCTGCGGGAATGTAGAAAAAGTCGCCTTCCTCCACCGTCGCGTGTTTCTCGAGCGCTTCGCCGTACCAGCAACCTGTTCCGCCTTTCAAGGCATAGATGGCGGTCTCATGCTCCTGATGTTTGTGCGCCTTGCCTTTGCCGCCGGGCGGGATGGTCAGCAGTTGCATGTGGATATGTCGTGCGCCAGCGCTTTCGGCTGATATCCCGACCTGATAATCGAGGCCCTGCTTGCCCTGGTAGGTCGCAGCGGGTTTCAACAGCACGCAATCCTGTTGATGGTCATGAGGCATGGTCAGTCCTCTGGCTGATAGTAGAAAATTGACAGCGGTACGGGGCGCAACGCCAACACGCTTTGTGCGGAGCGTGAATCAGGCGTGGAAGGGCATCAAGTGAAACAAAGTAACAAGTATCCCCAGGCTCTGTGTGCCTGAAGTGTGGTGCATACAGAAACGCCGTCCAGTGAGACGGCGTTCTGCAGGTTTCGTGAGGAAGGGCTTTCAGCCATCAAGGCATCTGCGGCAGTTCATTGGGCCGCAGGTCGAACACCAGCACCTCGGCATCCACCCCTTGAGTCAGGGTAATGACCTGCTCATCACGCAGACGCACACCATCGCCTTCGCCAAGCGCCTGGCCGTTGAGGACCACGCTGCCGCGTGCAACGTGCACATAGGCATAACGGTTGGCGGCCAGTTCAAGCGTGGCGGTTTCGCTGCCATCGAACAGACCGGCATACACGCGAGCATCCTGACGCACGTTCAGCGCGCCGTTTTCGCCGTCGGGCGAAATGATCAACTGCAGGCGACCGCGTTTCTGCTCGGGGGTGAAGTGCTCTTGCTGATACTTGGGAGTGGCACCGCTGACATTCGGTACGATCCAGATCTGCAGAAAGTGCACGCCCTCGGTTTGCGAGTGGTTGAACTCACTGTGCGCCACGCCGCTGCCGGCACTCATCAGTTGCACGTCACCGGGACGAATCACCGAGCCGGTACCGAGGGTGTCCTTGTGTTCCAGCGCGCCTTCAAGCACATAGGAGAAAATCTCCATGTCGCGGTGCGGGTGCTGTCCGAAGCCTTTGCCAGCGGTCACACGGTCGTCGTTGATCACCAGCAGGTCGGAGAAACCCTGTTCGTTCGGGTTGCGATAACTGGCAAACGAGAAGGTATGAAAGGATTTGAGCCAGCCGTGATCAGCTGCGCCACGGTTGGAAGCTTTGCGAAGAGTCAGCATGATAGTTTCTCCATCCAGATGTCGACGCTGCAGATTCAGGTATCGACCAAGTGAGACGAAGGTTACTGGTTATCTGCCGGTGCAATAAGTAGCTGAAAGACGAATGACTGTCTCGCTGTGGTTGACAGTTATTCAGGCGTATACCCGCGCGCCTGTATCACCCGGGTCTGATCCCGACGCATAATCCCCACCGCCTGCGATCTTCGCCATAATGCGCCCCTGACCTTTACTCTTTTCAAGTGACGTCTCATTCATGAAAACCGTAGCAATGGTCCTGTTCCCGGAATTTCTTCTGCTCGACATGGCAGGCCCCATGGAGGTGTTTTCCATCGCCAATCGCTATCTGGCTCTGGAAAAGCACTACCAGATAAGCACCGTCGGCACGCAACACGGAGCCATCCGGGCATCCAATGGTGTGCGGGTGATGGCCGATGCTCATCTGGAGCAGGTTACTGGCAGTCATGATCTGCTGCTGGTACCCGGCGGGCCGGGAGCCTATGACGATAAACATCAGCCGCTGGTGGACTGGCTATTGAGCGCCAGGGAGCAGGCGGGTTGTATCGGCTCGATCTGCACGGGCGCGTTCATTCTCGGCGAGGCAGGTCTGCTGGATGGCCACCGGGTGACGACTCACTGGCATTACACCGAACGTCTGATCAAGCGTTTTCCCAAGGCCATTGTCGAGACCGATCAGATCTACATCAATGACCGTAACCTGCTGACCTCCGGCGGTGTAACAGCCGGTATCGACCTGGCGCTGGCAGTCGTTGCCAAGGATCACGGCAAGAAAGTCGCGCAGGACGTCGCCAAGGTATTGCTGGTACTGATGAAGCGCCAGGGTGGTCAGGCGCAATTCAGTCCGTTGATGGGCGCTGTCGCGACCAACGAGACGGCCGTTACTCGGGTGCAGAATTACGTGCTGGAGCACTTGGACGAGTCATTCAGCGTCGAGCGCATGGCCAATATGGCCAACATGAGCGCCCGGCATTTCGCCCGGCTGTTCTCCCGCGAAGTGCAGATGACGCCCATGGAGTTTCTGCAGAACGCCCGTATCGATCGCGCCAGAAGCCTGCTGGAAGTCAGTGACCTGCCGCTCAAGACGGTGGCTTACCGAAGCGGCTTTGGCAGCGTGCGGCACATGCGCTTTCTGTTCGGTGAAAAGCTTGGGCTGACACCCAGCCAATACCGCGAGCAGTTCAGTTAGTTTCGGCCCAAACGCCCGGGTGTCCGTATCCGGCATCGCATTGACCGTGTGACTCCCCCCGGAAAACTTGTTCCGTCTTCATTGCCTGCCAAGATGAATAGGATCTATTCAGAAGGTGATGCAATGGACTGCCAGCCCAGGCGTTTCAGCCAGCCAGACACATCGAATCACGCCCAAACGGCTCACGCGGACGACGTTCTGCGGTTCGGCCCCTACGTATTTCATGTCCGACAGCGCCAGATCCTGCGCGACGGTGAACCGTTGCGCCTGGGTGGGCGTGCACTGGATATCCTGCTGGTTCTGATCGGGCACGCCGGTGAAGTGATCGACAAGGAAGCGTTGATCGCACAGGTCTGGCCCGACTCCTTCGTTGAAGAGATCAACCTGCGGGTGCAGATTGCAGCCTTGCGCCGCGCGCTCGATGACGGGCAGCGTTATATCGAAACGTTACCGCAGCGCGGGTATCGTTTCGTGGCACAGGTTCATAAGACTTCGACGTTTGAAAAACCCGAGCCCGTCCATGTCCCCAACAACCTGCCGGTACGCCTCACCCATGTCATGGGGCGCGATGATGTGGTGGGCAGGCTGGTTCGACAATTGTCTGCGAAACGCTTCATCACGCTGACGGGGTCAGGCGGCATCGGCAAATCGACCGTGGCCTGCCGCGTAGCCGAACGTCTAGTGTCGCGCTATCAGGATGGCGTGTGTGTCATCGATTTCTCGGTGGTGGACAGTGAGCAGATGCTGGCTGGCTGTCTGGCCGAACTCTTGAAGCGGGACGGCGAACCTTGCCTGTCGAGCCTGTCCAGCGAACTGGCACAGGGGCGTCGTCTGTTGATTGCCGACAACTGCGAAGCCCTCGACGAAGGCTGTCGGCAGTGGCTCGGCACGCTGTTGGCGCAGTCCGATGAGCTGGCCATTCTCGCCACCAGCCGACGACCGCTGGACCTGCGCGATGAATCGCTGTTCCCACTGGAGCCGTTGGCCGTTCCGCCTTCATCTGCGCAACTCAGTGTCGAGCAGGGCCTGGCTTATCCGGCGGTGCAGTTGTTCGTCAGTCGCGCCCAGGCCTGCCAGCAGGGTCTGGTCTTGCGGGACTGTGACATGAACGTCATCGGTGATCTCTGTCGCAAGCTCGATGGCATCCCTTTGGCGCTGGAGCTGGCGGCTGCGCAGGTCAATACCTTTGCATTGGCGGGTCTGCAGGCTCGTCTGGATCAATGCATTCAATGGCTGACGCAGGGACGACGCACGGCCGTGGCCCGTCATCAGTCGCTCAGGGCTTCGCTTGACTGGAGTCATCAGCGCCTGAGTCAGCGCGAACAGGCGGCACTGCGTCGTCTGGCAACCTTCGATAAAGCTTTCACGAGCGAATCCGCAGTGGATGTCATCGGGTGTGACGGGCTGGAGGCACAGTCGGTTCGGGATGCGCTCGTGCAACTGGAGCGTCATTCGGTGCTATGGAACGTGCCCGGCGCTGGGGTTTTGCGTTACCGGCTGGCGCACACCACGCGGCTGTATGCGCTGGAAAAGCTTGAGGACGCTGGCGAACTCCAGACGTTCACGGCGCGCCACGCCCGTCACGTCAACTTGCAGCGTTTGCTGGCAAAGTCAGTACAGCTGGTCGAGTAGCGCGCGTGCCGCCAGCAGGTCCGGCGTGGCAAATCCTTCACTGAAGCGGGCATGAACCGGTGCCAGCAGGATCCGGGCCTGCTGCTCCTTGCCCTGGCCCTGCCACAGGCGCGCCAGTGATGTCGCACTGCGCAATTCCCACGCCAGCGCGTGCTGGGAGCGTGCCACCTCCACAGCCTGGAGCAACAGCGTTTGCGCACCGCCCTCATCATGCGCCTGCAACGTTTCGGCCCGGCACCGCAGCATCTCTGCCGTGCACCAGCCTGCCAGCCCTGCCTGAGCCCGCTCCGTCAACGCCAGGTCCACCAGGCCGGGGCGCAGCGTGACCATGATGTCCCGAATCAGGCCTGAGCCCTGAGGCTGATCGTCTGACATGGCTGACTCGCTCAACAATTGCTCGTACAAGCCCGCCCAGCGATAGAACAGCAGCACCGAGTGCTTTTGCGCCTGTTCCTGCAGCAGTTTCACTCGCTCGCCTGCCACCTGGATATCGCCGTTGTAGAGCGCGATGGCGCAACCGGCCACAGCCAGGGTGTAGCAGATGGACGCGCCGTGATTGATCTGTAACGCAATTTCCAATGCCTGAGTGGCCGTGCGTGCCGCCTGCTCAGGCTGACCCTGCATCCACAGAATGCGCGCCAGCAAGGTCAGGGACGCAACGCTCAGGTCGTACTGAATGCCGAAGCCTTGCGTAAAGCGATTCAAATGACCGTTGTGGGCCATGTGCTGGATGACCTGCTCGGCGTCTCGCCTGGCCTGCCGCTGGTCACCGTTGTAATGCAGCGCCAGTGCGCGCAGACGTTGTGCGCTCAGACGCAGCGCTTCGTTGGTGTCGAATCCCAGACGGTTGAACTGGCGGCTCTGCTCGATCGTTTGCGGGTAATGACCGCTGCACAGGTTGACAGCCACCAGACCTGAAATCGCCTGCAACTGACCCGCCAGATCGCCTGCCTGCTCCGCCAGCACCTGCGCCGTGCTGAACGCTTCCACCGTTTCCGGCGTGCTGCCAACGGTGTGGTAAGAGAAATTGCCCTGCGCCAGCTTCAGGATCATTTTCAGGTCCAGGCAGGGCAGGGGATTAGCGTCCAGCAGCATCAGCGCCCTGCGCACGTAATGACCGTGCTCCTTGAGCAGTGACAGCTCCTGCCAGAGCGGTGCCGATTGGGCCACGAGGCGAATGGCGATAATCTGCGGGACGTCGGCGTCCAGCCCCCAGGCCAGCGCCGAGCGGATGTCTTCGAGGATACGGCTGTAGCGGTCGATCCACTGCGCGGTGGAGACCTTTTCCCAGTCCTGCCGCGCCTGTTCCATAATGGCCAGACAACGTCGCGCATGTCGTTCCTGCGTGGCAGGCAGCTCATGGTGAACGCGCAGTTTTTCCAGCGCGTAACGACGCGTGGTGTCGAGCAGGTGATAGAACACCTCGTCATCACCGACTTCAACGTTCAGCAGGGATTTGGCCACCAGTTGCGTGATGGCGTTGAACACTTCGTACGTTGCCACTGGCTGATCGGTAATCACCGCGGCGGCCGACTCCAGCGAGAAGCGGCCCTTGAAGATCCCCAGTCGTTGCAGACAGTTCTGCTCGCACGCGCTGAGCATCTGGTAGCTCCAGTCCAGCGTGGTGCGCAGCGTCTGATGCCGGGTCATTGCATCGGACGGGTCGTCGCTGTGTTCCCGACAACTCTGCTGCAGATGCTCCAGCACACCGCTCAGGCGCAGGTTGCCGACTTGCGCGGCGGCAAGCTCGATGGCCAATGGGATGCCGTCCAGTCGCTGACAAAGCTCGATGGCCAGCGGCAGGTTTTCATCGGTCAGCTCGAACTGCTCATGACTGGCCATGGCCCGTTCGACGAACAGTTGCAGGGCCGCAAAGCCCATGGCGGACGTGCGGTCGCTGTCCGAGGGCGGGCAATCCAGCGCATCCACCCGTTGCACGAACTCGCCTTCAGCCCTCAGAGACTCGCGGCTGGTGGTCAGGATATGCACGTGCGGCGCGCTGCGCAGGATGCGCTCACTGAGCTGCGCGATGGCATCGATCATGTGCTCGCAGTTGTCGATCACCAGCAGCATGTGTCGCTCACGCAGATACGCGGCCATGTGATTGACGGGCTGGTCGTCGGGCAGCGACAGCTCCAGCATTGAGGCCAGATGCGGGACGATCACCGCAGGGTCGGTCAGCGGCGCCAGATCGAGCAGGCGGATGCCATCGCGATAACGGTCGATCAACTGTTCGGCAACGCGCAGGGCGGTGGTGGTCTTGCCGATGCCGCCGGGGCCGACCAGGGAAATGAATCGGTGCTGCTGCAACTGACTGATCAGGCGTTCGACCAGTGCTTCCCGGCCCAGCATGCGCGCGCGCCGCATGGGCAGGTTGTGATGGGGCGGGGTATTCATCCAGGCATCCGGCGCGTTTTCGCTATGTTCCAGGGTAAACGGTGCGACAAAGCTGTATCCGCGTTGCGCGACTGTCACGATGTAGCGTTGTCCGGCCTGACCATCGCCCAGCGCTTTGCGCAAGGCAGCCATGTGCACACGCAGGTTGCCGTCTTCGACCACGGTTCTGGGCCAGACCCGGTTTATCAGGTGCTGCTTGCTGACCACGTTTCCGGCGTTTTCCAGCAGCACCAGCAGGATGTCCACGGCGCGCCGGCCCAGCCGCAACGGTCTGTCGGCTTCAAGCACCAGACGCTGTTGCGGATAGATGCGATAAGGGCCGAAACGCATGGCCTGCTCGGTGAGAACGGTCAACGGTCTTTTCCAGTTCGGAGGGATGAGGAAGTCTGCGTGCAGCGTAGCTTAACGGCTGACGGTCACGACGCGGACATCCCTTCACCCTGGCCTGCATTTCTCGCATGTCCGCGCCACGTGAAGGGGTTGATGCCCTCGGCGCGGGAGAAGATATGCGAAAAATGCGATTGATCACAGAAGCCGCACTCCTGACTGATCTGGGTCAGGCTCATGGCAGTGTGCTGGATCAGACATTTGGCTCGGGCCAGACGCTGCTCGCGGATCCACTCCTGCGGCGACAGCCCGGTGCTGCACTTGAAGGCGCGGGAGAAGTAACTGCGCGACAGGGCACAGGCCCGTGCCAGCTCGGCCACTTCGATGTTCTCACTCAGGTTGTCACGAATCAGCTGCTTGGCCAGACGTTCTCGCCAGGGGGACAGTCCACCGCTGTTGCGGAGAGGTTTCTCGCTGTTCAGCACGTCAGGGCAAAGCTTGCAGGCATAACTTGAATAGTGGGTCATGGCAAATGTCCGTGGTGGGGTGAGCTTTCCATGGGCAAGAATTTGCGCAGAGGCCACTATTCTTGATTTCCGCGAGCCGTACTGACGAGTTAATCGTTGTTAATTCCAGTCTGTCCGAGTGGTGGCTAACTGATTGCGCGACAGCTCTGCCACGGGCATCTCAACGGCTTTGCAGCCAGCCGAGGAAGCCGCCTTTTCTGACCTGCGGCGGACGGGCCAGCAGGATCGAATGGCTGTTCTTCTGACGTACCGCCTGCAGTTTGTGCAGAGCCGTATTCACCTGGGTGGATTGCGTCATGCAGGCGCGGGCGATGTCCTTGTCGATGCGATAGACGATGCTGGAAGTCAGCGCGGTGAAGCAGGCTTCGGACGGCGTGTCGTCCAGCAGACCCTGTTCGCCCAACACTTCGCTCGGCCCCATGCGACCGGCCTCGACGCGTTGCTCGCCATTGACCACGGCCGCACTGATCACGCCGGTGGCGATCACGAACAGGCCGTCGGGCACCTCGTTCAGGTCCAGCACCACCTGACCTGCGGCGTACTGCTGGGCAGTCATGTGCTGGGCCAGTTGATCCCGCTCTTCCTCGCTGAGCGAACGGAACACTTTCACTTCTTCCAGCAGCGCACGGGCCCGCGAGGCTGGCTCGACGACCGCGTCGGGCTGACGAACGATTCCGGCCGCTTCCAAGTGGCGGTGGGCGAGGTCGAACAACTGGTTGCGCACTTCGCCTTTTTTGCTCAGGTCGGCGATGAAACCACTGGCCACGTACTCCGACATGCTGTCTCCCGACGCATGCAGCACGGCCTTCGGCGCAGGACTCAGCAACAGGCTGCTACTGCCCTGCAGGGTGCGCTCCAGGGCGTCGAGCACCCGGCGTGGTCGAATGTGGGTCGGCACCTGAATGCTGATCGAAACGCCGTGCATGTTGGTCGGGCGACTGAGGTTGACGATCTTGGCCTTGGCCGCCACCGAATTGGGCACCACGGCGGTGCTGCCAGCGTGGGTCAGCAAGTGCGTGGCGCGCCAATCGATGTCGAGTACCTTGCCCTCGACGCCGTCGATCGACACCAGGTCGTCCACTTGATAGGGCTTGGTGGTGTTGAGCACAATCCCGGAAAAAACGTCGCTGAGTGTGCTTTGCAGCGCCAGACCGACGATGATCGCCATCGCGCCGGACGTTGCCAGCAGGCCCTTGACCGGCAGCTCCAGTACATAACCAGCGGCCGCCACCACGGCAATCAGGAACACCAGCGCGCCGATCACGTCCTGCAACAGGCGTCCGCTGTGTCCGATGCGGTGCATCAACGCCAGACCGATCAACACGGTCAGCACCCGCGCGGCGTAGACCCACCAGAGAATCGCCAGTGCCGTCGCGCCCAGCTGGATCACGCTGTCATCCGGCCAGGACGGGGCCTGCAACGGGCTGATCCCGGCATTGATGATGATCGTGCTGAACGCCAGAAATAGCGCCAGACGGATACTGACCTGCGCCACTCTCTGACGCACCGGGGCCAGGTGCCAGATCAGTACATCGGCCAACAGCAGCAGGGCGCTCCAGAGCAGGGGGTGGCTCAATGACTGATACATGGGATGACTCCACAGAACGTTGGGAATGGGCTGTTCACCCTGTGGACACAGACTAATCAGGTGATGAAATGCGAAAAAGCGGCTATAAAGCGTTTAACTGTCAACCAGGTCGTGACAATGAACCCTTTTGAAGACATGCGTATCTTTTGCCAGGTGATGGAGTCGGGCAGCTTCACGGCGGCCTCCGACAAGCTGGGGTTGTCCAAGCAGTTCGTCAGCAGACGGCTGATGCAACTGGAAGAACGGCTGGGCGTGCGCCTGCTGAACCGCTCGACACGGCGGCTGGACGTCACCCCGCTGGGCCAGAGCTACTACGAATCGGCCTTGCGTCTGCTGGCCGAAGTCGAGCAGGTGGAGCAGGGCATCACGGGTCAGAACAGCGAGCCGCGCGGCACCTTGCGCCTGAGCGCGCCGCTGTCGTTTGCCGTGGCGCATCTGGGCTGCCTGTTACCGCTGTTCCTGCAGCGCTACCGCGACGTATCGGTGGAAGTGGACCTGAGCGACCGCCCGGTGGACCTGCTCAGCGAAGGCTACGATCTGGTGCTGCGCATCGGCGTGCTGGAAGACTCCAGCCTGATCGCCCGGCGAATCGCGACCATCGACCGGGTCTACTGCGCCAGTCCTGGTTATCTGGCCGAGCGCGGCACGCCGGAAAAACCCGAGGATCTGCACGCCCACGACTGCCTGCCGTACGGCCATGGTCGTCAGGTGCAATGGCGCTTTCAGGGTGCAGGCAAACCTTTTAGCCTGAGCGTCAGCGGGCGGATGCGCGTCAACAATGGCGAGTTGTTGCGCGATGCGGCGGTAGCGGGGTTGGGCGTTACCTACCTGCCGACCTTCATTGTCGGCGCGGCGCTGCGTGACGGCAGCCTGGTGCGTGTACTGGACGATCTGCGCCCCGAGCCGCTGACCCTGTCAGCGGTGTATCCACAGCATCGCCAGGCTTCCCGGCCGGTACAGGCCTTCATCGAGTTCCTGCGCGAGCGGCTGGACTCGGGCATCGATCTGGATGATCGTCAGGGGTAGTCAGCATACTGATCGTTCCGCACGCTCTGAAATGAGCGGTAGAGCTTGGGCATGCATTGCACGACACTCTGCGCCACGCTCGAGAGCGTCCCGGGCGGCATGCACACGCGGAGCGACGGGCACGTACGATCAGTGTGCGGCGTTGCGTGCTGCGAAAGCGGCCTTGCCGACGCCGATCAGCACGGCATCGTTCTGCGGCGTGTGAACCCGGCCGCACAGTACGTTGCGGTAGTGGCGCTGCAACGGGTTGCTGCGCGACAGGCCGGGATTGCCGGATGCTTCGATGGCCAGCTCCACGGCGCGTATCGCATTGCCGGTCACCAGGTATTTGAGCTGACCCGCGTGCTGAGTCGGCGTCAGGCCTTGGGCCGCTGCGTCCAGCAGGCTTCGGTTGGCGAACAGCAGGGTGTCGATGTGGCCAACGGTCTCCTGAAAGCGCGGCAGGGTCGAAAGCGCTGCGCCAAGGTTGGAGGGCTTGCGCTGCTCCAGCCAGTCCACCAGCCAGTCGCGTGCGGACTGCGCAATGCCGTCGTAGACGGAAGACAGCAGCACCGACATCCACAGCATGCCCGCAGGGTCCAGATCCGACTTCGGCGCGCTCCACGGACTGACACTCACTGCATGCTCCAGTGGCACCAGAACATTGTCGAAACGAATCTCGTGGCTGTTGGTGGCGCGCATGCCCAGATGGTCCCAGTCCTCGATGATCTGAATGCCGGGCGTGTCCTTGTGCACCAGCCAGGTGCCCACCAGCGGGTCGTCGTCATCGCTGCGTCCCCACACGGCAAACCAGGTCAGGCCATGGCTGCCGGTGGAATAGATCTTGGTGCCGCTGATGCGCCAGCCTTCGGCGGTACGACGGGCGATGGTGCCCGGCAAACCGCCACGTGCGGGCGTGCCCAGATCAGGCTCCACCCGCAGGGCATTGATCAGCGCACCTTCACGGACCGCTTCCTCGCCGACCCGCACGCGCAGGTCCCGGGGCCAATTGACGTTGTCCTGCAGGCGGGCGTGTTGCAGGTACTGCATCACCAGAATCAGCGCCGTGGAAGGCTCGCCTCTAGCGACCGCACTGATCACCTGCTGTGCCTTTACCAGATTCGCGCCGCCACCGCCCAGTTCGGTCGGTACGACGAGACCCAACAGGCCATGCTCGTGCAGCAGACTGAAATTGGCGTGCGGAAAGTGCGCAGTGGTGTCGTAGAGCTCAGCCGTTTCGGCGAGTATCGCAGTCAGGCTGTTCAGTCGAGCTTCAAACGTTGCGACCGATTCGGGCAGTGGCCGACGGAGGGGAGAAGGGCTCATGCGGGATCCTTTCGCGATGGGACGGGATTGAAGGTGCTGATCATTGGCTGGCCGCCTGTGCGACCTGGGGCCGCGCCGCGTTGAAACGCTTGTCGAAGCCTGTCGAAACGTCGATCGGCTTGCCGAGAATGCCTTCGGCCAGATACGTGTCAGCCGTGGCTTGCAGGCCTTGAATGATCCTGTCGTCAATCAGCGTGCGTTGCATTTGTGTCGCCTTGGCCACCGACAGGTGCACCTCAAGCGGCAGACCGGTGACCCTGGCCTGTGCGGCGGCATATTCCTCGGGGTGCGCATTGGTCCAGTTGAAGGCACGTTCGACCCGTGCGACAAAGTCTTCAAGCTGCGGACGCTTACCCTCGATGGCCTTGCTGGTCGCAGCCAGGTACAGGTGATTGCTCAGCAACTCGCTGCCGCTCACCAGCACCCGTGCATCGCTCTGGCTGATGGAAATAGTGGTGTAAGGATCCCAGGTCGCCCAGGCGTCGGCCTCGCCGCTGTCAAGCAGCAGCCGCGATTCGCTCGGCAACAGGTTGATGAAGGTGACGTCGCTGGTTTTCAGCCCGGCCTCATGCAAGGCGCGGATCGCCAGATAGTGGCCGATGGAACCGCGCCCGGTCACGATGCGCTTGCCCTTGAGGTCGGCGACGGTCTTGATCGGCGAATTCTTTGACACCAGCAGGGCGGTGGTGAAACGGCCCTGTGCGTGGGTGATGCTGACCACTTTCAGTGGCGCGCCCGCGCCCAGTGCAAACACGTAAGGCGCATCGCCCAAGGCGCCAATGTCCACCGCACCGGCATTCAGCGCCTCGCCCAGCGGCGCAGCGGACGGGAACTCGGAAAACTGGATGTCATAGGGCACGTCCTTGAGTTCGCCGGACACCTGCAGCAGGATTTTGAGCAATGACTTCTGGTTGGCGACCCGCAATGGCGCAAGGTCTGCCGCCAGTGCCTGCTGACTGGCGAGCAGGCTCAGCAATGTGACAAGCACCAGGCTTTTAAGGGAAGAGGCTGATTTGAAGAAAGGCAGCATGGAAGAAGGAACTCCGTCATCAGTAAGATGGATGCATCAATCAACTTCACACTGATCGTTCCCTACGCTCTGCGTGGGAATGCCTCTCGGGACGCACTGCGTCCAGGCGTACCCACGGGATATCTACGATCAGTGTCGAGGCAGGCTTGTATGAGCGCAGGCGCGATCAGGTGTTTAACGTCTCAGATCACGTGAAACCCATGCGTCCCATCGCGCCCCAGTTGTTCGACCAGACCGAACTCCCAGTCCAGATACGCCTGCATCGCGGCCTTGGGTGCGTCGGTGCCTTCATACGGGCGGCGGTAACGGTCGATGCGCGCTGAGGCCAGGCGGGTTTCGCCGTGTTCCAGCGCAAACCCGGCCTTGCCCCAACTGGCCGTGCCGCCTTCAAGCACGAACACTGGCCTGTTCGTCAGGGCCTCGACGTCGGCGGCCGCGAAGCGCGCCAGACGGCTGCTGCCACAGGTCAGCACATAGCGCTCGGCGGCGGGCACCTTTGCCAGTGCCTGTTCGAGATCAGCGCGCAGGCTCCACCAGGCGCCGGGGATGTGCTGCTTCACGTAGTTGGCGCTGGTGGTGAAGTCCAGCACCGCCACACCGCCGTGGGTCTGCCAGTCGGCGAGGGTTTCGGCACTGATGAACTCCACCTGTGCAGGCGCCGGGAAGGGCGCGTCCCAGTCGCCCTGCTCGGAAAAGTCCTGCGCCTGCAGGCCGTCGATCACCGACACCTCCCAGCCCAGTTGTGCCAGCCAGGAAGCCGACATGTTGGCGCGCACGCCGTCGTCGTCCACCAATACGATTCGTGCACCACGCACGCTGGCGTAATGATCGGTTTCCTGCACCAGTTGCCCGCCGGGTGTCGAGCGCGCGCCGGGCAGATGCCCCTTGGCAAATTCTTCGGGCGTACGCACATCGAACAGGTAGGTGGTGCGCGACGTCTCCTTCTGCCAGCCGTGCAGATCGGTCAGGCTGGCGCGCTTTACGCCTGCGCGGTCGGCCACGTTGCGGGCGTTGGCGCTGGCCGTGTTACGGGTCTTGTCGCTCACATCGGCAAAGCGCCGGTTCTGACCATGATCCAGCGTCTGATCGGCGAGCAGCCAGCCGATGGTGCCGTTGCGCAGCGCATGGACCTGATTGGGCAACCCTGCATTGATCAGCGATTGGGTGCCGATGATGCTGCGGGTACGGCCTGCGCAGTTGACGACGATCCGGGTGTTCGGGTCCGGCGCCAGTTCACGGGCGCGCAGCACCAGTTCCGCGCCCGGCACGCTGATGCCGCTCGGGATGCTCATGGTCTGGTATTCGTCATAGCGCCGCGCATCGAGCACCACCACATCGGCCTGGCTGTCGAGCAGCGCCTTGACCTCTTCAGCGGCCAGCGACGGCGTGGCACGCTGATGTTCCACCAGTTCGCCAAACGCCTTGCTCGGTACATTGACATCGATAAACAGCTCGCCACCGGCCTCGCGCCAGCCCTGCAAACCGCCTTCCAGCTGCTTCACGTCGCTGTAGCCCAGGGCCTGCAAGCGTTGCTGTGCAATGTCGGCCAGGCCTTCGCCATCGTCATACAGCGTCACGGCGGTGTCGCGACGCGGGATGCGTGAGAACACCTCCAGCTCCAGCTTCGACAATGGAATGTTGGCTGCGAACAACGGATGCGCCTGCGCGAAGGGCGCTTCTTCGCGCACATCCACCAGCGCCAGTTCACGACGGTCCAGCAAGGCCTGGCGAACCTCGGCAAAGGATCGGGTTGCGTGTGTGCTCATCAGGCGTGACTCCCTGTCGGTTGTGCTTGAGATGGGGGTGGGGCGGGATTGGAATAGCCGGAAATGAACAGTTTTTCGGTGCCGTCCAGCTCGTAGACTGCGCGCTTCACCTGACCGATGTCGGCGCCGTACACATGGATGCTGATCGAAACCTGATCGCTGAAGGCGTTGCTGACCTGATGGACATCGTTGCGCTGCGGCGACAACGCTTCAACCTGGCCCGGCACCAGACGCACGCTCGGACCCTGCCGCTCAAGACGCCCGTCATGGCCGCGCACGTAACCCTGAGCGTCTT
The DNA here is from genome assembly GCF_001642795.1 of Pseudomonas viridiflava. Classification (GTDB taxonomy): domain Bacteria; phylum Pseudomonadota; class Gammaproteobacteria; order Pseudomonadales; family Pseudomonadaceae; genus Aquipseudomonas; species Aquipseudomonas viridiflava. The sequence continues at coordinate 214,140 of NZ_LKEH01000018.1, forward strand.
CCGCGCCGCGCAGCATGCCGATCAGTCCCCAGACGCGATGGTCATGAATTGGCGTGCGCTGGCCCGGGCCCCAGACAAAACTCACTACCGAGAAGCGCTGCTGTGCATCGGCGTGCAGCAGAAATTGCTGGTAGCGAGTCGGGTCGGGAACAGCGAACTCGTCAGGCAGCCAGTCGTCATGGCTGACCAGTTGCGCAAGCAATCTGCTGCCACGGTTCAGGAGGTCGGTTTCGTGGGTGTCGCTGCCGATCAACTCGGTCAGCGCGTCGATGAAGGCCCCGAGTCGTTCGGGGCGGCGGTTCTGAGTCATGTCCATTCCAGATCAGCGTCAGGTATGGGTCGATATAAGCATAATGCGATTGTTTAATATGCTATTTTTTTATGATTAGGATATAACGAAAACGTCTTTCACTGGCCAGGGTTCGGGCTTATGTTGCAGGCGTGGACTATCCATGAACGCCCATTGGCACTATGCTTTTTGCCTATGTTCCTCTTATATTTTTATGTGCGGTCCGAATGAAAATTGATGATATCGATGCGTTCGTTGCAGTGATTCGCTGCCAGTCGATCAGCCATGCGGCTGAATCGCTGGACCTGACCCAGCCGGCCATCACGCGCCGCGTGCAGAATTTCGAGCAGGCACTGGGCGTTGAATTGTTCGATCGCAACACCAAACCGCTCAAGCCCACGGCCATGGGTATTCAGGTCTATCAGAAATGCCTGGCGATTCTGCGTGAAATGGATGCGCTGCGTGAGCTGGTGGCCAGCGATACGCCGCCCAGCGGTCTGCTGAGACTGGGTGTGCCGCAGACCATCGGTGACGTGGTGCTGCTGGATGCGCTGAAGCAACTGCGGGGCGAGTTTCCCGATTTGCGCGCACAGGTGAGCACCGGCTGGGGCAGCTATCTGATTGGCAAGATCGAGAACGGCGAGCTGGATGCGGCCGCCGCGCTGTTCCCGGCCGGCAAGATTTTCCCCGAGAACATCGTGGCGCAGTCCATTGGCCGAATGGAATTGGTTGTGGTTGCGGCCAAAGACACGGTGCCGAAAAAGCCCGGCAAGCTGGCTGACTGTTACCAGCAGGGCTGGGTGCTGAATCCCGACGGCTGCGGATTTAGGGCAGGCCTGCAACGCACGCTGTCCGATCAGGGCCTGAGCATGAAGGTCAATCTGGAAACCTTCGGCACCGAGCTGCAACTGGGCCTGGTCGCCGACGGCATGGGGCTGGGTCTGGTGCCGCGTCCTTTGCTTGCGCGCAGCATTCATCGCGATCAACTGGCCGTCGTGCCGTTGAAAGACTTCAAACCGGTGATGGACCTGTGGCTGTTCTACCCACGTTTCCTCGGTAACCTGCAAGGGCCGGTGGATGCGTTCGGCGCGCTGGTGGCGCAGTCGCTGGAACAGGTTTCGGCGGCTGCGTGACGGGCATCACCGGCAGGCATGACTGCCGGCCGGTGTTAGCTGCTCGTAGTGTCTACCCGCAGTTCAGGCAACCTGCTCACGGGCTTCGCGCTCGCGCCGGGCGACCAGTTCGCGGGTCAGTGGAATAAGCTTTTTGCCGTAGTCGATGGCGTCATCCAGCGGGTCGAACCCGCGAATCAGAAAGGTGGTAATCCCCAGGTCGTAGTAATCGAGCAGCGCTTCAGCGACCTGTTCGGGTGTGCCCACCAGCGAGGTCGAGTTGCCTTGCGCACCCAGCAGTTCAGCGATACCTGTCCACAGGCGCTTGTCCAGACGCGAACCTTGCGCGGCGGCGGCCAGCAGGCGACGTGAACCTTCGTTCGGCGGCTCTCGACGGATAAACCCGTTGCGTTCGGCCAGTGCCCTGGCTTTTTCCAGAATGCTGTCGGCACGTGCCCAGGCCTGTTCTTCGGTGTCGGCCAGAATCGGTCGCAGCGACAGGCTGAAACGAATGGTGCGGCCATGTTTGGCGGCCTCGGCGCGCACCTGTTTGACCACGTCGCGTACCTGCTCGTACGTCTCGCCCCACAACGCGTAAACGTCGGCGTGCTTGCCCGCGACCGCAATCGCAGCAGCTGACGAGCCGCCGAAATACAGGGGAATGTGCGGCTGTTGCGGGGATTTGACCAGAGAGTGCGCGCCCTCGAACTGGTAATACCTGCCCTGGTGATCGAAGGGTTTGTCGCTGGTCCATTCCTGGCGCACCACGCTCAGGTATTCGTCGCTGCGCGCGTAACGCTCGTCCTTGCCGATATGGCTGCCGTCGGCACGCAATTCCTTGTCATCGCCTCCGGTGATGATGTGCACCGCTGTCCGCCCGCCGTTGAACACGTCCAGCGTCGCGAACTGACGGGCCGCGACGGTCGGCGAGATGAAACCGGGACGATGGGCAATCAGGAATTTCAGGGTGTGGGTCACGCTGGCAGCGTGCGCAGCCACCAGTGTGCTGTCCGGACTGTTGGAGTGATAGGCGATGAGCGCACGGTCGAAACCCGAGTCTTCATGGGCCTTGGCGACTTTCTGCACATAGTCGGGCTGGATGGTCGCGCCACTGCGTGGATGGATTTCCGAACCGGGCTGCGTCGCGATGTAGCCAATGAATTCGATGCTCATGAATGACTCCTGCCAATGGTTGAGGTCCGTTCGACCTTGTCGACTGGCACCTTAATGGGCGAAGGCAGAGGCTGTGAAATTCGATTTTGGTCTAAGTTAATTATAAAAAATATGCATTATATCAATTCATGATAATCAAATGTTTTAACGATTAGCTTAGATCCAAATAGAATTTCACTCAGGGTTCTTATGCACCTAGCATGATGCCTATCCAGTGAGTCGGGTGCGTTTGCCCGATCCGTTCAGCAAGGATGCCTTCATGTCTGAAACAACCCTCAACTCCATCGATGCCGGATTTCTGGTCGTCAACAAGCCCGAGCGACAGACCGCTGCGCAGTCCGGCCGCCAGTGGCGCGTGCCGGGGTTCGTGCTGCGTCTGCTCAGCCCGCTCGCGTTGTTACTGCTCTGGGAACTGGCTTCACAGACCGGCCTGCTGCCGGTGCGGGTCATTGCTGCGCCGTCGCAGATTGGCGGCACGCTCTGGTCGATGATTCTGTCGGGCGAACTGGGCCGGCACCTGTGGGTGTCGCTGCAGCGTGCGCTGCTGGGCCTGAGTATCGGCGTCAGCATCGGTGTCGTGGCTGCGCTGATCACCGGCCTGTCCAAACGAGGTGAAATTGCCCTCGATTCTCCGATGCAAATGCTGCGCACCATTCCGTCGCTGGCGCTGGTGCCGCTGTTCATCCTCTGGTTCGGCATCGGTGAGTTCACCAAAGTGGCGTTGATCGTCATGGGCACCACCTTTCCGGTGTACCTGAACCTGTTTTCCGGGATCCGCAACATCGACCCCAAACTGATCGAGGCCGCCAACACGCTCGGTCTGAGCCGTCGCGAACTGATCTGGCACGTGATCCTGCCGGGCTCGCTGCCCTCGTTCTTCGTGGGCCTGCGCTATTCGCTGGGCATCTCCTGGCTGGCGCTGGTGTTCGTCGAGCAGATCAACACCACGGCAGGCATCGGCTATCTGGCCAGTGACGCCCGCGACTTCATGCGCACCGACGTGATTGTCATCTGCCTGCTGATCTACAGCGTTCTCGGCCTGGTGATCGACGGCATTATTCGCACGCTGGAACGCTACGCCCTGGCCTGGCGCCCGACTTTTGTGAGGAACTGAACATGACAGCTTTCGACACGCGTAACCCACAGACGACCCTGCATCGTGCACCGGAAAAAGCCGAGCAGGCCCCGGTTCAGCTGCGCAATGTAGTCCGGCAGTTCGGCCAGCAGCGGGTGATCGACGGGCTGGACCTGGACATCGCGCCGGGTGAATTCGTCGCGCTGCTCGGTGCCAGTGGTTCCGGCAAGACCACCTTGCTGCGTACCCTCGCCGGACTGGACAGCATCGACAGCGGCGAGCTGCGCGTGCCGGTGGCGCGGGCGGCGGTGTTTCAGGAACCCCGCCTGATGCCGTGGAAAAGCGCCTGGAAGAACGTGGTGCTCGGTCTGCACATCGACAACGCCAAGGCGCGAGCCGAAGCCGCGTTGGGCGAAGTCGGCCTGTCACATCGGGTCAATGCGTTTCCGGCCACCTTGTCGGGCGGTGAAGCGCAGCGCGTTGCCTTGGCCCGTGGTCTGGTGCGTGAACCGAAGCTGTTGCTGCTGGACGAACCCTTCGCCGCGCTCGACGCCCTGACGCGCATTCGCATGCATCAACTGATCATCGACCTGTGGCGCAAGCACACCCCCGCAGTGTTGCTGGTGACCCACGATGTGGATGAAGCGATTCTGCTCGCCGACCGGGTCATCGTGCTGGCCGATGGCAGGATTGCCGACCAGATCCGTATCGAACTGCCGCGCCAGCGCGACAGCGGACAGGCCGGGTTTCAGGCGATACGCGGTCGTCTGCTCGGGCTGCTGGGCGTCAAAGGGCATGAGCAGGACGCCGAACCGGACGATGTTGCGCACAACCCGACGCTCAGCGACCTTCGACGCGTCGCCAACGCTCGTTGAGCGGGCAAACGGTGCGTATCATGAGCGCTCTTTGATGCGGAGCACGCGTTCATGTCTGCCGGAAAACCCGAAGTCATCATCACCTACTGCACCCAGTGCCAATGGTTGCTGCGTGCCGCCTGGCTGGCGCAGGAACTGCTGAGTACGTTCTGCGACGATCTGGGCAAGGTCTCGCTCGAGCCGGCCACGGGTGGTACCTTTCGCATTACCTGTGACGGCGTGCAGATCTGGGAGCGCAAGGCCGACGGTGGATTCCCGGAGGCCAAGGTGCTCAAGCAGCGGGTGCGGGATCAGATCGACCCGGCTCGCGATCTGGGCCACAACGACCGGCATCGCGCAGCGGACCCTCAATGAGATCCGGTTTTTGCACCTCGGTTGCCCATCAGGCCTGAGATCAGAATGGCGACAATGATCAGCGCCCCGCCCAGCAGCATCCGCAGGGTGGGCGTTTCGGCGAAGATCAGCCAGGCGAAGGCGATGCCGTAAAGCGGCTCCATGGCAAACACCACAGCGGCTATCCGCGCCTTGATCACGGCCAGACTGGCGACGAACAGACTGTGCGCCAGTCCGGTACAGAGCACGCCGAGCAAGGCAATCCACAGCCAGTCACGGGTCGAAACGTCAGGCAATGAAGAGGCTGCCCACGGCAGCAGGCAGACGGCGACGATCAGGTTCTGACACAGGGCGGCCTGTACCGCAGGCACATGCAGCGCGCTGGCACGGTTGACCAGCGACAGCAGGGCGAAGGTGAAGCCCGAAACAATCGCCCACAACAGGCCGCCCGTCGCTTCGCTGCCCAGATCGAACCCTGGTGTCACCAGTATCAGCCCCACGGTAACCAGCACGACCAGCAGCATCTCGATGCGCCGGATCCGCTCGCGAAAGACCAGACCCTCAAGTATCACGGTGAACGCCGGAAAGCTCGCGAAGCCCAGCGTCGCCACAGCCACGCCTGCCACTTTTACCGCAATGAAAAACGACACCCAGTGCAGGCTAAGCAGCACGCCACTGAGGACCAAACGTGCACCGCTGGCTCGGCTCAATGGCTTCCAGCGCGTGCTGCCGACAAAACGCGCGAACACGGCGAGGGCTGCGGCAGCGAACGCAGCGCGGCCGAAAACGATCACGGAGGGCGAAGCATGTGCAAGTTTGCCCAGCACGCCGGACAGGCCGAACAGCAGGGCGCCGACGTGCAGAGCGAGCAGGGCGGAACGCGGAGTCATGACAATCCTTTGTGGGCGCGGCGACAGGCAAGTCTACCTTGAAGATGCCATTGTCATGACATCGCCATGTGCGTGTCACATTCAATTAACCGGCATGCCGCACTCTTTTGGAAAACCCGCCGGAGGTCGTCCCATGAGCAGTGCTCAGCTCGCCAAACCCAGCCGCAAGCAACGCGTGCGGACCTTGTGGATTTCCGATGTGCATCTGGGCACGCGCGATTGCCAGGCCGAACATCTGTCGGCGTTTCTCAAGCGCTATCAGGCTGACCGGATCTATCTGGTGGGCGATATCATCGACGGCTGGAAGCTGCGCGGCGGCATGTACTGGCCGCAAGCGCACACCAACGTGATCCGACGTCTGCTGACGATGAGCAAGCGCGGCACCGAAGTCATCTACGTCACGGGCAATCATGACGAGTTTCTGCGCCGTTACTCGAAGCTGATTCTGGGCAATATTCAGTTGGTAGACGAGGCCGAACACGTGACGGCTGATGGTCGCCGCCTGCTGGTAATTCATGGTGATCAATTCGATGTGATCACCCGATACCACCGCTGGCTGGCGTTTCTCGGCGACTCGGCCTACGAATTCACCCTGACCCTCAACCGCTGGCTGAACCACTGGCGGGCGAAATACGGCTATGGCTACTGGTCGCTGTCGGCGTACCTGAAGCACAAGGTCAAAAGTGCGGTGAATTTCATCAGTGATTTCGAAGAAGCCATCGCCCATGAATGCGTGAAGCGCGATCTGGACGGCGTGGTGTGCGGGCACATTCACCACGCGGAAATCCGTCAGGTAGGCGGGGTGGAATACATGAACTGTGGTGACTGGGTCGAGTCCTGTACGGCGCTGATCGAGCACCTGGATGGCCACATTGAACTGTTCCGGCTGGCCGATGCACATTTGAAAGCCAGCCCTGAGGTCGAGCAGCAGGAAGTGCCGGTCAGCGAGCCGGTTGCCTGATTTCCTCTAGAACGGCACCCGGCCCAACAGCATGTCGCGGTACATGACGAAATCCCCGAGCAGGCTATAGAAAGGGTGCTTGAAGGTGGCGGGGCGGTTCTTCTCGAAGAAGAAATGACCGGCCCAGGCAAAGCCATAACCGGCAACCGGTAACAGCGCCAACAGCCACCAGCGTCCACTGCCGATACCAAAAGCCAGCAGAAAGATCACCAGCGTGGTGCCAATGAAATGCAGGCGCCGGCTGGTGCTGCTGCGGTGTTCGTCGAGGTAGTAAGTGTAGAAGTCGGCAAAGCGGGTGAACGGCTTGGCGGTATCCATGTACAGACCCTCGGGTTGGCTTGGGGTGAGTCTAGCCTGACACGGTGCGATTTGGCAGTACGCTGTGTCGTGGCAAAAACGTGTTCATTCAGCAGATTACGTGTTGTTTGATAAGAGGCGGCTTTCCGCGAATCAATGCCGCCAGAACGCAGGCACGCACAGCACCAGCACGGTGATGATCTCCAGACGTCCCAGCAGCATCCCGCCGGACAGAATCCACTTTGCCGCGTCCGGCAGGGTGGAGAAGTTGCCCGCTGGCCCGATGACTTCGCCCAGCCCAGGTCCGACGCCTGACACCGTGCTGGCTGCCCCGGTGAGTGCTGTCATCCAGTCCAGACCCAGCAGCGACAGCATCAGCGCGATCAGGCAGATGGTGATGGTGAAGAAAAACGAGAACGTCAGAATCGAACGCACGATCTCGTCGTCCAGCCGGTGGCCGTTGTATTTCTGCTTCATCACAGCACGTGGATGGATCAACTGGTTGAGGTTGGTCTTGAGCAGGATATAGGCAACCTGGAAGCGGAAAATCTTCACGCCACCCGCCGTCGAGCCGGAACAGCCGCCGATGAAACCCAGATAAAAGAACAGCATCAACGAGAAATTGCCCCACAGGCTGTAGTCGCCCAGTGCAAAGCCTGTGGTCGTGACCACCGACGTGACGTTCAGCGCTACGTGACGCAACGCCTCGGTCCATGGCAAGTCAGTGGTGTTCGCGTACCAGACGGTCATCACCAGCCAGGTGATCAGCAACAGACCGATCAGCCCTTGCACCTGCTCGTCCCGGAACAACGCACCCCGGTTGCCGCGCAGCGTGGCGACGTACAAGGTGAAGGGCAGGCTGCCGAGGATCATCACCACGATGGCGACCCAGTGCACCGCAGGCTGTGGCCATTTCGCCAGGGACATGTCAGACGTCGAGAAACCCCCGGTGGAAATCGCCGACATCGCATGATTGATCGCGTCGAACAGGCTCATGCCCGCCATCCAGAACGCCAGGCTGCCCAGTGCGGTGAAGCTCACATAAGCCAGCACGATGAACTTGGCCACCATGTGCGAACGGGGCATGACCTTTTCGGAGCGGTCGGACGATTCGGTCTGGAACAGCCGCATGCCACCGATCCGCAGCAGAGGAAGAATCGCCACGGCCATACCGATGAAGCCGATGCCGCCCAGCCAGTGCAGCATCGAGCGCCAGATCAGAATGCCCGGAGACATGCTGTCCAGGTTGCTGAGCACGGTAGAGCCGGTCGCGGTGATGCCGGACATGCTTTCGAAGAAGGAGTCGGTGTAACTGATGTGCTGGGTCAGCAGAAACGGCAGCGCCGCGAAGATGCACACCACGATCCAGCTGGAGACCGTGAGCATGTACATGTCCCGTGGACGCAACTGAACGTGCTCCGGCCGACCCGGCACCACCATCGCAAGCCCGGCGATGAAGGTGATGGCGCTGGCCCACAGAAACGAGCGCAGGTCTTCGAAGCGGTCGTAGATGACCAGCGTGGCCATGGGCACAATCATGGCGACAGCCAGCGTGATCAGGAAGATGCCGATGATGAAACCGATGATGCGAAGGGTCGGCAACGACATGAAGGGCTCTGACTGCAATGAAGAAAGGCGCCATTCTACCCGCGCGCGTGGTCATGTAAACCAGCATGGCCGGGCCTTGCGTTCGACATTGCCTGTAAGTAATTGCCCGTCGTGCTCGTTATTGAACCTGTACAGGCTCTAGAATGCCCGATCAACTTTGAAAGGAGACAGCCCATGCAGGCGCTCGACGCTTTGCTCAACCGCGTATCGGTTCCACGTCTGGTCGATCCGGCCCCGGATGCCGCACAGCGCGAAATCATGTTCGGCGCAGCCTTGCGCTCGCCTGATCACGGCCAGTTGCGTCCGTACCGTTTCCTGACCGTCGAAGGTACGGCGCGCGAGCGGATGGGCGCCTTGCTGGCCGAGGCGCTGGAGCAGGGCGGTGGCGAAATCACGCCGCAGGCGCTGGACAAGGCTCGCCTGGGACCGTTGCGGGCGCCATTGGTGGTCGTGGTGATTGCGCGGTTGCAGGATCACTTCAAAGTGCCGCGCAAGGAACAGCTGATTACGGCCGGGTGTGCGGCGCATGGCGTATTGCTGGCAGCTTACGCGCTGGGCGTTGGCGCAGTCTGGCGCACAGGCGAGCTGTCGTATTCGCCGCACGTGGCCAAAGGGCTGGGGCTTGACGCTGGCGAGGAAGTGGTCGGTTTTCTGTACCTGGGCACGCCGCTGAACCCGCCCCGCGAAGCACCGAAAGTGGACGTGGGCGGGTTTGTCAGCGAATGGCAGGGCTGATCGGCGTCAGACCGATGAGGGATTGACCGGCTCTGGCGGCAAATCCAGTGTGGCGATAAAACCGCCCTCGGGATGATTGCCCAGGGTCAGGCTGCCGCCATGACGCTCGGCAGCGCGTCGGGCGATGGCCAGTCCCAGGCCGTGACCCGGCGCGGTCTGGCCGGGCGCGCGATAGAACGGCTCGCCCAGTTGCGCCAGATGTTCCTCGGCAACGCCCGGACCATGGTCGCGCACGCTCAGACGTATGCGGTTGTCCACCCGAGTCGCCTGCAAGTCGATGCTCTGGCCCGGCGGGTTGAAGCGCAGGGCATTGCGCAGCAGGTTGTCCAACGCACGCTCGATCATGTCGGGCCAGCCTTGCAACTGCAGGTCGCTTTGTACCTGGACCCGAATAGCCTGCTCGGCACCGTCGAGTTGCGTGTCGTTCTTCAACCGGTGCAACAGCCCGTCAAGATCCACCGGCTCGGCGCTGCCAAAGTCGGCGTCCAGACGCGCCAGGGCCAGAATCTCGCTGATCAGTGCTTCCAGCCGATCACATTCGCGGCCCAGACGCGGCCACAGCTTTTCACGCTCGGCAGGTTCGGCGCGCTCGGCCAACGCCAGTGCGATGCGCAGGCGCGCCAGCGGCGAGCGCAATTCATGGGATACATCACGCAGCAACTGACGCTGACTGCCGATCAGGCTTTGCAGGCGTGCGCCCATCCGGTTGAAATCGGTGGCCAGCACGCCGAACTCGTCACGCCGATTGGCCAGTTGCGCCAGGCTGTGCTGTTGATAACTGGTCTGCCCCAGATCGTGCACGGCGCCGCGCAAACGGCTCAGCGGTCGGGTGATCGACAGCGTTACGAACAGACTGAACAGGGTCAGCACGACCAGCGCGATGCCCAGCGCACTCAGCGGCCACATCAGGCTCTGGCGATGCCATTGATCAAGTTCAGGGTGCGGAATCCGGTAGATGAACAGGTACGTTTCGCCGGTCTTGGGGCTGGTGTATTCGGTGGCCAGACGACGCCATGGCAGTTTTCTGCCCTCATCGTCGTCATCGCCTTGCTGCTGACGCGCTTCGAGGGCGGCTGCGCGCGGCGGAAAGGTGCCGCGCACGACCGGTTCTCCGCTGTCGTTCAGTACTTGAACGTCGATACGGCTCCGGCGTTTGAGGGTTTGCAGGTAATCCTGAGACGCGTCGGCGCCTTGCTCTTCGAACCGCTGTGTCCAGTTTTCCGGCAGCTCGTTGAGCACCGGATGGCGGCTGAGGATCCAGGCGTCCTGATTGAGCATGTGCCCGAGCAGAATCGACAGGCCTGCAACCAGAGCAATGGCCAGCCAGAAACTGGCCAGGATTCGCCAGAACAATGAGCGCACAGGTTTTCCTCGGTCAAGAAATGAACAAGCCCGGCATGCTCGAGCATGCCGGGTTGGTTGCAATCAGTCTGCCGTCAGGCGTGACTGATGTTATTGCGTCTTCGCAGCCTTGGCTGCTTTCCAGGCCTTGAACTCGGCCCATTCGGCACGACGCTCGTCCTGCTTCTTCTTGATTTCGTCGAACTGCTTCTGCTGATCAGGCTTGAGCAGGGCGCGAATCTGAGTGTCGGTTTCGTTACGCTTGGCGTTGATCTCGTCCTGCATGGCTTTCTGCTCGGGGGCAGGCATCTTGTCCAGGTAGCGCTGAGTGATGTCACGACGTTCGTGCATCTGGTCGCGCATCAGGCGGTCGATCTGCTGACGCTGTTCACGTGACAGGTCCAGATCACGGAAAGGGCCAGGACCTGGGCCGCGATGCATGCCTGGGCCTGGGCCACGGTCGTCGCGCTCCATGTGCATGGCAGGTGCGCCGGCTTCAGGGCCTGCAGGCGGCGGTGGAACAGCCATGGCAACGGTAGGCAGGGCGGCAGCAAACATCAAAGCGATCAGGGTCTTGCGCATGGTGTATCTCCTTGTCTCTAGTGCGGCTCTATGCCGTTGAGCCCAGTTTAGGGAGATCAAGGTCAAGCGCGGTCAGGGCTTGGTAAAGCTTGTGTAAGGACCGTCAGGGCCGGGAAGCGCTCAGAGGCTGTAATAGTAGCCACGGCTGCGCAGCGCCACGATGCGCGGACGACCATCCGGATGCGGGCCGATTTTCTTGCGCAGGTTGCTGACGTGCATGTCCAGGCTGCGGTCGTAGAGGGTGAGCTTGCGGCCCAGCGCCAGTTGCGCCAGCTCCTGCTTGTCCAAAGGCTCGCCGGGCTGACGCAGCAAGGCGTCCAGCAGGCGGCTTTCCGAGACCGTGAGTGTCAGTTCTTTCTCATCGATACTGACCACGCCGCGCATCGGGCTGAAGGTCAGGTCGCCAAGTTCAAGCTGGGTTGACGAAGCGACCGGGTGACTGCGACGCAGGACGGCGCGCAGGCGGGCGGTCAGTTCGCGGGGATCGCAGGGCTTGGCCAGGTAATCGTCGGCGCCAAGCTCCAGGCCCAGAATACGGTCCAGCGGCTCGCCGCGTGCCGACAGCATGACCACTGGCAGGTCGGGATGCTCGGACCGCAGTTGCTTGAGCAGCTCAAGACCGCTGCCGTCGGGCAGCATCACATCCAGTACCACGGCGGAAGGGGCCTGGTCAGCGAGGGCCTGACGCGCACTGTTGCCATCATGGCAGGCGCGCACCTGAAACCCTTCCTGACTCAGCCAACTGCTCAGCAGCTCACAGAGCTCCTGATCATCATCAATTAGTAACAGCTCGCTCATGACTCACTCAATTTAGCCACTGCCGACGTTGCCTACGCCAACCGCTGACAAATATACCGCACAGAAGGGCGATCATCGCAACGCCACCCCCTGCGACGAACCATTGTTGTTGCTCGGTCAGCAGACGCGGCGGCGTGGCTGACAGTGCCTCTTTGAGCTGCAACTTGAGCTTTTGGTTCTCTTGACGCAAACGGCCCAGCAGTGCGCTGTCGCGTTCGGTGTTCTGCACCTGCTTCATCAGCTCTTCGCGCTGGCGCTCGCTGTTGACGAGCCGCGACTGAAGGTCTGCGATCTGGCTGGCTGAACTTGAATAATGCGTCGGCGGTGACGCCCCGACGATGTCCGTCCCTTCCGCCTGAACCTGCAGGCTTGTACTCGATATCGCTATCAGCAGACACAACGTACCTGAACGCATCTGAACTCCCGTTGACCCGAACCGTTTTTGTTTGAATCTCGGCAGGCTATCGGCAGCGCGTCAGGAATGATGAATATTGCGCAGGAAGTCGAGGCGGCAGGGCCCTGCGAGGTTTCAGGCAGGACTGCTGCCGCCCAGAGGGCGTTGACGACGGATCAGGGCAGAACTTTCTTGAACGGCTTGACCACAACGTTGGCGTAGACGCCCGCCTCGACGAACGGATCAGCCTTGGCCCAGGCTTCTGCTGCTGCCAGGGAATCGAACTCGGCAACAATCAGGCTGCCGCTGAAACCGGCTGCGCCTGGATCATTGCTGTCGACCGCAGGGTTTGGGCCGGCCAGTTCCAGACGGCCTGCATCCTTGAGGGCATTAAGGCGCTCAAGGTGCGCAGGGCGTACGCTCAAACGTTTTTCCAGCGAGTTTTCGACGTCAGTGGCGATGATTGCGTAGAGCATGTCAGTCCTCGGATTTGGTCGTGGTGGTGGCAGTGTCGTTCATGTGGCGGGACAGGTAGATACCCTGTGCGACCAGGAAAATCAGGGTCATGGCCAGACTGCCGAAGACTTTGAAGTCGACCCAGAACTCCTGATACGTGAAGGCCACGTAAAGGTTGGCCGCGCCGCAGAACAGGAAGAAGAAGATCCAGGCGATGTTCAGTTTGGTCCAGATGGCCGCAGGCAACGTGAGAGCGTGGCCCATGATGCGCTGGATGAGCGGGCGATCACCAATGAAGTGGCTACCGGCAAACGCCAGCGCAAACAGCCAGTTGACCACCGGTGCTTTCCACTTGAGGAAGGTTTCGCTGTGGAAGGCCAGTGTCAGGCTGCCGAACACCAGGCAGGCAATCAGAGTCAGCCACTGGCTTTTCTCCAGCTTGCGCTGCTTTATATAGAGGATGCCGTAGACCACCACCGAACTGATGATCAGCATGGCCGTGGCGCTGAAAATGCCGCCTACCGTATAGCTGTTGCCGAGGATCTCGACAACGCGCGGTTCGGTTTTGTAGACAATGAAAAACAGGAGCAGCGGGATGAAGTCGATGAATTGTTTCACAATGGCAGCCAGAAGCAGGATGTAGCGGCATAATAACAAACATCAATGACTGCGAAAGCACCACTATGAATGTTGATCTGCATTGCCACAGCACCGCTTCGGACGGGGCCTTGTCGCCCACCGCACTGGTGACGCGTGCTTATGAAAATGGCGTGCGTGTCCTTTCGCTCACCGACCACGACACCCTCGAAGGCCTCGAAGAAGCCCGCGAGACGGCGCATTCACTGGGTATGCAGCTGGTCAACGGCGTCGAGTTGTCCTGCACCTGGGGCGGGGCGACCATCCATATATTGGGTTACGCGTTCGACACCAAGGCCCCTGCACTGACCGAAGCGATTGCGCGTTTGCACGAAGGACGCTGGTTGCGGGCTGAAGAAATCAGTCGCAAATTGGCGATCAAAGGTATGCCCGGAGCGCTGGAAGGCGCCCGGGCGATCCAGAAAGAGCTGGGCGACAGCGGCAATGCGCCGGCTCGTCCGCACTTCGCCGACTTTCTGGTGCGTGAAGGTTTCGTCAAGGATCGTGCCGAGGCATTCCGAAAATGGCTGGGTGCGGGCAAACTGGGCGACGTCAAGCAACACTGGCCGACACTCGAGGACACGGTGGCGACCCTGAGGGCCTCGGGCGCCTGGGTCAGCCTCGCGCATCCTTCGCATTATGACTTTACCCGCAGTAAACGGCGTAAACTGGTCGGCGATTTCATCCAGGCAGGTGGTCACGCCATCGAAGTGGTCAATGGCATGCAGCCTGCCGATCAGGTCGGAACCCTGGCGATCCTGGCGCGGGAATTCGGTCTGCTGGTCACTGCCGGCAGCGACTTCCATGGCCCCGGTGCCTGGGGCGAGATTGGCATTTACCGCCCCGTGCCCGAGGATTTGCCACCTCTGTGGTGCAGATTCAAACATGATCAACCTACTGCCGCCGTCTGAACAGGAAGTTACCGTGAGTCAATTTTTCCAGGTCCACCCGGAGAACCCGCAACCGCGCCTGATCAAACAGGCTGCGGAAATCATCAAGGCCGGCGGGCTGGTGGTGTACCCGACAGATTCGTCCTATGCGCTGGGTTGCCAGATTGGCGACAAGAGCGCCATCGAGCGTATCCGTCGTCTGCGTCAGCTGGACGACAAACACAACTTCACGCTCATGTGCTGCGATCTCTCGCAACTGGGACTGTTTGCCAAGGTCGACACCGGCGCCTTCCGCGCGCTCAAGGCCCACACGCCGGGGCCGTACACCTTCATTCTCAACGCCACCCGTGAAGTGCCGCGTCTGGTCCTGCACCCGAAGCGTCGTACCATTGGTCTGCGCGTGCCCAGCCATCCGATCGCTCAGGCGCTGCTGGAGCAACTGGGCGAGCCGCTGATGAGCGTCAGCCTGATCATGCCCGGAGACACGGTGCCGTTGAGTGACCCGTATGAAATGCGCCAGATTCTCGAGCATCAGGTGGACCTGATCATCGACGGCGGCATCGGTGGTATCTCGGCCTCCACGGTTATCAATCTGTCCGAAGGCGAGCCGCAGGTGATCCGTGTCGGCTGTGGCGACCCGACGCCGTTCGGTGACGACGCGTAATGACAGTGGTCGAGACGGTCGACAGTCAGGCCGACGCCCAGCAGGAGCTGCCGTTTGCGCTGGTCTACGGACAGGCGCTCACGCAGATGCCGCTGGATCTCTATATTCCGCCGGACGCGCTGGAAGTCTTTCTTGAGGCGTTCGAAGGCCCGCTCGACCTGCTGCTTTACCTGATCCGCAAACAGAACATCGACATCCTCGACATCCCGGTGGCGGAAATCACCAAGCAGTACATGGGGTATGTCGAGCTGATGAAAACCGTGCGCCTGGAGCTCGCGGCCGAGTATCTGGTGATGGCTGCCATGCTCGCCGAGATCAAGTCGCGCATGTTGCTGCCGCGTTCGGCGGAAATCGAGGAAGAGGAAGGCGATCCGCGTGCCGAACTGATTCGTCGGCTGCAGGAGTACGAACGTTTCAAGGCCGCAGCCGAAGGCATCGATGGCCTGAAGCGGGTAGGGCGCGATGTCATCGTGCCGAAACTGGACGCCCCCGAAGCCCGAGCGCGCAAGCTGCTGCCGGATGTCAGCCTTGAAGAAGTGCTGATGTCGATGGCCGAAGTGCTGCATCGCGGCGACATGTTCGAAAGCCACCAGGTGAGCCGCGAAGCGCTGTCCACTCGCGAGCGCATGAGCGATGTGCTGGAACGCCTCAAGGGCGGCGGTTTCGTGCCGTTCGCCGAGCTGTTCACCGCCGAGGAAGGGCGACTGGGTGTAGTGGTGACATTCATGGCCGTGCTGGAATTGGTCAAAGAATCGCTGGTCGAGCTGGTCCAAAACGAGCCCTTTGCGGCGATCCATGTCCGGGCGCGAGCCGAGTAGACCTAGAGCACACCCATGAACCTCAACGAACCCCGCGAACTTGCGCCCTTGCTTGAAGCGTTTCTGCTGGCGTCCGGAAAGCCGCAAACGCTCGACCGGCTTTATGAGCTGTTCGAAGAAGGCGAGCGTCCGGAGCCGCCGATCTTCAAGAAGGCTCTGGACATACTGCGCAAGTCTTGCGACGGCCGCGCCTTTGAACTCAAGGAAGTCGCGTCCGGCTATCGTCTGCAGATTCGTGACAAGTTCTCGCCTTGGGTCGGACGTTTGTGGGAAGAACGGCCCCAACGCTATTCCCGCGCCATGCTGGAAACCCTGGCGCTGATCGCCTACCGCCAGCCGATCACCCGAGGCGAAATTGAAGATGTGCGGGGTGTGGCGGTCAACAGCCACATCGTCAAGACGCTGATGGAGCGCGAGTGGATTCGGGTGGTGGGTTACCGCGATGTGCCCGGCAAACCGGCGATGTTCGCCACCACCAAGGGTTTTCTCGACCACTTCAACCTCAAGAGCCTGGATGAACTGCCGCCGCTGGCTGACCTGCGCGAGATGGAAACCGAGCCTGAGCTGGACTTTGAAGATGCGCCCGTACCCGCGCACCTTCAGGCGCTGGCCGACGCCAGTCTGGACGTCAATGAAGAGCCCGAGCCGCCGCGTGACGAGACCAGCTTCCGCAGCCTGTTGGTCGAACTGGACTCGATGGAGCAGGGGTTGAAGACGGACTTCGATGATCTGTTGCGGGCCGAGCCTGAGTCGGTTGATGAAGACGAGCCCGATCAACCCCCCAAGCCTGACTGACTACCCTGCGTACGAAGTTCAGCTATATGTGGGAGGCGGCTTGCCGGCGATGCGTTCAGTGCCTGACCTGACGCCATCGCCGGCAAGCCGCCTCCCACCGTCCGTGGTCGCAGCAAGACTCGGATATAACGCTGAGGACAAGCATGGGCATGATCGGCGTGCTTGAGACCACGCTGATCGTTCCTACGCTCCGCGTGGGAATGCCGCTCAGGACGCTCCGCGTCCGCTCTCGAATGTGGCNCCAAGCTCCAGCGTTATCCACGTCATGCGTTAGGCTCACTGAATCCGCAATCTGCGTCACCTATGTCGCGTCATGCGATGATCTTCATCCGTTCGAATTCATCCCCCCGCCTGCGGTCACACGTTCAGTCATCTTCCCCATGAGAGTTGCTGTCCATGAGTTCAACCAAGAACCCCTGCATCAGCCTGTGCAAATTCGATGACGACATTTGCCTGGGATGCGGTCGCAGCAAGCGGGAAATCAAGGCCTGGAAGAAGCTGGAGAAGGATGAAAAGCGCGACGTGCTCAGCGAATCGGCCAAGCGTCTGGCGAAGCTCAAGACCGGTGGTCGCAAAAAGAAGAAGTGATACGGGGAATTGCACAGCAGGCTGGATGCGTAAAAGGCCGCATGAGCGTATGATGGCCGACCCTCGGCGATAACCCTTTCGCCAGGGCTTTAAAGTATTCTGCCTTGCCGCTCTCCACCGCGCGCCGGGCACAGGTCTCGCCGGTTCTCGGTCAGCCCTGATTCGACACACCGGGAGGTGCCCAGATGAGTGAAAAAGACAAGCAGGACAGCCAGGAAATCGGACCCGCAGGCGAAAAGCTGCAGAAGGTTCTGGCACGCATTGGCGTCGGTTCGCGCCGCGACGTGGAAGCCTGGATCACCCAGGGCCGCATCAAGGTCAATGGCAAGGACGCGACCCTCGGTCAGCGTGTTGACCTGCACGACGCCATCAGCGTCGACGGCCGCGTGATCAAGCGCGAAGAGGCAGCCGAAACGGTTCGCCGCGTCATCATGTACAACAAGCCTGACGGCGAAATCTGCACCCGTGACGACCCAGAAGGGCGCCCGACCGTATTTGATCGTCTGCCGCGCCCGAAAGAAGGCCGCTGGATCAATATCGGTCGTCTGGACATCAACACCACCGGTCTGCTGATGTTCACCACCGATGGTGAACTGGCCAACCGCCTGATGCACCCTTCGTTTGAAATGGACCGTGAGTACGCAGTGCGCGTACGTGGCGAAGTCGATGACGAGATGCTGGAGCGCCTCAAGACAGGCGTCGTCCTCGAAGACGGACCTGCGCGTTTCACTGACATCCAGCAGGCACCGGGCGGCGAAGGCTTCAACCACTGGTATCACTGCGTGGTGATGGAAGGTCGTAACCGCGAAGTCCGTCGTCTCTGGGAGTCCCAGGGTCTGGTGGTCAGCCGTCTGAAGCGCGTGCGTTACGGACCGGTGTTCCTGAACTCTGACCTGCCGATGGGTCGCTGGCGCGAAATGAGTCAGTACGAAGTCGACATTCTGGCTGCCGAAGTCGGCCTGACACCTGTGGCCCAGCCGCAGATGAATGCCAAGACCAAGGAAAAGCTCGAGCGTCTGCAGCGCCAGTCGTCCCGTCCGTTGGGCAAAGGCGAGCGCGTTCGTACGCTGCGTCCTGCCGCTGGCGCACCGGCGTCCGGCGAGCGTGCGCAGCGTCAGCCGCAGATCACCGGCAGTGATCGTGACCGTCCACGTGGCGATTCGACCCAGCGCCCATCGCCGCGCAAGGACTCCGGCAAGCCGGGTTCGCGTTCGCCGCGTCCGGCCGATAACAGCCGTGGTACTCCGGTGGCTGAGCGTCCGAGCGAAATGAACAAACGCCCGGCCAAGCCAGCACCCAAGCGTGCCGGTATCAAACTGGTCGACGATGATGCGCCGTCAGGCAAGCGTCGTGGTCCACCGGCCGGTTCGGGTCAGCGCCCAGGCTTCGGTCGCCGCAAGCCACAGTAAACGTGGCGTTGTGAGCAACGTGCGTGAATAAACGGAAACGCCAGCCCTCAGCGGCTGGCGTTTCCGTTTCCGGATGTTTTCATTCTGCGAAATGATTTGAATAAACAACCCCGCACGTCTGGCTGCCCTCTTTTAAACCTCGATGTGGAGGCCGGTGTACAATGCCGCGCTTTTTTCTGTGAATCACTGCTGTTTTGAAACGCTCGGGGCTACCCGTCCCGCGTGCTGCATTCTGTTACGTCACGAGCGCAACAGGTCCTATTCCGTCACAGAACAAGAACAATCAGGTGGCTTTTGATGAGTGAACAAAACTCAGCGTCTGGCGAGTTGAAGCGTGGTCTCAAGAACCGACACATCCAGTTGATCGCCCTCGGCGGCGCCATTGGCACTGGCCTGTTTCTCGGTTCGGCAGGCGTGCTGAAGTCGGCCGGTCCTTCGATGATTCTCGGTTACGCGATTTGCGGCTTCATTGCCTTCATGATCATGCGCCAGCTTGGTGAAATGATCGTCGAAGAGCCGGTGGCCGGATCGTTTAGCCATTTTGCGCACAACTACTGGGGCGGCTTTGCCGGTTTCCTGTCTGGCTGGAACTGCTGGCTGCTGTACATCCTGGTCGGCATGTCGGAACTGACGGCAGTCGGCAAATACATTCATTACTGGTTGCCCGATATCCCCAGCTGGGTCTCGGCGGCAGCCTTCTTCGTGCTCATCAACGTCATCAACCTGGCCAACGTCAAAGTGTTCGGCGAAACCGAATTCTGGTTCGCGATCATCAAGGTCGTCGCGATCATCGGCATGATCGCGCTGGGCAGCTACATGCTGGTCAGTGGCAGCGGCGGACCGCAGGCGTCGGTCAGCAATCTCTGGGAGCATGGCGGATTCTTCCCCAATGGCGTCAGCGGTCTGGTGATGGCGCTGGCGATCATCATGTTCTCGTTTGGTGGCCTGGAGATGCTCGGCTTTACCGCTGCCGAGGCAGAACAGCCGAAAACGGTCATTCCCAAAGCCATCAATCAGGTCATCTACCGCATCCTGATTTTCTACATTGGCGCGCTGGTGGTGCTGCTCTCGCTCACGCCCTGGGACAGCCTGCTGACCAGCCTCAATGCATCGGGCGATTCCTACAGCGGCAGCCCGTTCGTGCAGGTGTTCTCGATGCTGGGCAGTGACACCGCTGCGCACATCCTCAACTTCGTGGTCCTGACCGCAGCGCTGTCGGTCTACAACAGCGGCACCTACTGCAACAGCCGCATGCTGGTCGGCATGGCCGAGCAGGGCGATGCGCCCAAGGTACTGGCGCAGGTGGACAAGCGTGGTGTACCGGTCAAGGCGATCTTTGCCTCGGCTGCCGTGACACTGGTAGCGGTGCTGCTCAACTACTTCGTTCCGCAGCATGCGCTGGAACTGCTGATGTCGCTGGTGGTGGCCACGCTGGTCATCAACTGGGCGA
Source organism: Pseudomonas viridiflava (assembly GCF_001642795.1). Classification (GTDB taxonomy): domain Bacteria; phylum Pseudomonadota; class Gammaproteobacteria; order Pseudomonadales; family Pseudomonadaceae; genus Aquipseudomonas; species Aquipseudomonas viridiflava. The sequence continues at coordinate 234,309 of NZ_LKEH01000018.1, forward strand.
TGATCAGCTACTCGCACCTCAAATTCCGTCAGCACCTGGACCGTACGCAACAGGTCCCGCTGTTCAAGGCTCTGTGGTATCCCTACGGCAACTACTTCTGTCTGGCATTCGTGGTGTTCATTCTGGGCATCATGTTGATGATTCCCGGCATTCAGATATCGGTCTACGCGATACCGGTCTGGCTGGCGGCAATGTGGCTTTGCTACCGGATCAAGAGTCGGCGCAACCTGGTCGTGGCGTCTGCAGCTGCCAAGTAGCGTGATTCGTTTTGAAGAACCCGGCTCATGAGGCCGGGTTTTTTATGTCAGCCATGCACGTCGGCTGCGAGCGGCGTATCCTTGGCGTTCATTTTGATTCAACGTAGATGCTTTCATGCTGGTGATTTCCAACAACGTCCATCTGCCGGACACTGAAATCGAGTTGACCGCCATTCGTGCCCAGGGCGCGGGTGGGCAGAACGTCAACAAGGTGTCCAGTGCCATGCATTTGCGTTTCGACATTCACGCGTCCTCGCTGCCACCTTTCTACAAGGAGAGGCTGCTGGCGCTGAGCGACAGTCGGATTACCAGCGATGGCGTGATCGTGATCAAGGCGCAGCAATACCGCACGCAAGAGCAGAACCGTGCCGATGCGCTGTTGAGGCTGAGCGAGTTGATCGTCAATGCAGCGAAGGTCGAGAAAAAGCGCAGGCCGACGAGGCCGACTCTGGGTTCCAAGACTCGCAGGCTGGAGTCCAAGAGCAAGCGGGGTTCGATCAAGGCAGGGCGGGGAAAGGTAGACTTCTGATCAGACGAGGCTGCATCTGATGCGCAGGGCAGTCAGTGCAGCCTCATCCTCACCGGTTTAACGAGCGGCTTTCTGCTGAAGCTCGTGACGACGCAGGGCGCGCACCTTGTTCAGGGTGTCGGCACAGGTCTTGGCAGCTTCTTCGCCCTTGTGCACGAAGTGATCGAAGAAGAACTTCTGATGCTCTTCGCCCGCATGGAAGTGATGCGGCGTCAGCACCACGGAGAAGACCGGCACTTCTGTTTCCAGCTGGACCTGCATCAATGCGCTGACCACGGTCTGTGCGACGAACTCGTGGCGATAGATGCCACCGTCCACGACCAGAGCGGCACCGACGATACCGGCGTAGCGGCCCGAATTGGCGAGCAGTTTGGCGTGCAGCGGGATCTCGAAAGCGCCGCCTACTTCAAAGAAGTCGATATCGCTTTCGGCGTAGCCGTGGTTGGCCATTTCGGCGACAAAACCTTTACGGCTCTGGTCGACGATTTCCTTGTGCCAGCAGGCCTGGATGAACGCGACGCGCTCGTTCGGATGACTTTTGCTTTTGCTGTCGATTGCAGTGGGTTGCACGTGTTCTGACTCCTGTTTATAGAAAAAACAGGGCATTTGGATCGAAAGGGATTCTAGTCGCGTAGGAAAACCGCTTGAGCGTTGTCGTTCAAGATGAGGTTTTGCAGACGTTCTTTTAGACGCCACTCCCGCTCTCTCTTCATCCGGACTATGACCGTCGGCCCCGGAATCACACCGGGTCTGCTGACCTTGCGAGTCATCAGCCGTTGCTGTCGACCCTCAAGCGCTCGCGGGCTAGACGCATTGCGCGTCATTACCGCCGGTGGGGAATTACGCCCCGCCCTGAGAACGTTGCCGACACATTTCGTGGCCGGCGCGGGATTTTTATCACAGATCCTTGGATCATGCATCGACACTTTCGTACAGTGAACCTGCCTTTTCCTTATATAAGCAGCGCAGTGCCGACCCGTTCAGGCTTGATTATCATGTAGCGAGGCCTCAGTAATGCCTTGTTGCAACTGCAGGGTCGCTGCATTATCGACCTTCGAATTTCAGGGAGCTTTTTCGTGACAGTCATTGATCTGCGCAGTGACACCGTGACTTTACCGACGGCTGGCATGCTCGATGCCATGAACAAGGCGCCTGTTGGCGATGACGTCTACGGGGAAGACCCGACGGTCAATCGTCTGGAAGCCACACTGGCCGAACGCCTGGGCTTTGCCGCTGCGCTGTTCGTGCCCTCCGGCACCATGAGCAACCTGCTGGCGTTGATGGCCCACTGCGAACGTGGCGACGAATACATCGTCGGTCAGCAGGCCCACACCTATAAATACGAGGGCGGCGGCGCTGCGGTGCTGGGCTCGATTCAGCCGCAGCCGCTGGATGTGCAGGCCGACGGCTCGCTGGACCTGCAGCAGGTCCGCGACGCCATCAAGGCCGACGACTTCCACTTTGCCCGCACCCGTCTGCTGGCGCTGGAAAACACCATGCAAGGCAGGGTGTTGCCGTTGTCCTATCTGGCCGACGCACGCGCCATGACCATTGAGAAAGGCTTGGGCCTGCATCTGGATGGCGCTCGGCTATATAACGCAGCGGTCAGGCTGGGAGTCGATGCGCGCGCGATCACCCGTCATTTCGACTCCGTTTCGATCTGCCTGTCCAAAGGGCTAGGCGCTCCGGTCGGCTCCGTGCTTTGCGGCTCCCATGAACTGATTGCCAAGGCGCGCAGGCTGCGCAAGATGGTCGGCGGTGGTATGCGTCAGGCCGGTTCACTGGCGGCTGCCGGGCTCTACGCGCTGGATCACCAGATCGAACGTCTGGCCGACGATCACGCCAATGCGCAGTTTCTCGCTGATGGCCTTGCCGGACTGGGCTATAGCGTTGAACCTGTGCAGACCAATATGGTGTATGTGGACATCGGTGACCGGGCCGCCGCACTCAAGGCATTCTGTGCCGAACGTGGCATCCGGCTCGTGGCCGCGCCACGCCTGCGAATGGTCACGCATATGAATGTTTCACGTGCAGATACCGAGCGAGTCATTGCAGAGTTCGCCGGGTTTGCACGCCAATGACACGCCAATAGTCCAGTTACTTGTGTCTATCGTACAAACAGACTGTACCGAGGGCGCAACGCCTATATAATGCGGCCCTTTGCCGTCGCTACGTCTTTGACGTTTTGCAATTGCCTCTGGCCGCAGTCTCCGTGGAAGAACCTATGAAAAGCGCAGAAATCCGTGAAGCCTTCCTTGGCTTCTTCGAAGAGCAGGGCCACACCCGTGTCGCCTCTAGCTCCCTGATTCCGGGCAACGACCCGACCCTGTTGTTCACCAACGCAGGCATGAACCAATTCAAGGATTGCTTCCTCGGCCAGGAGAAGCGTGCCTACACCCGCGCCGTCACCAGCCAGAAGTGCGTGCGCGCCGGTGGCAAGCACAACGACCTGGAGAACGTGGGTTACACCGCTCGTCACCACACATTCTTCGAGATGCTGGGCAACTTCAGTTTTGGCGATTACTTCAAGCGTGACGCCATCACCTATGCCTGGACGTTCCTGACCTCCGAAAAATGGCTGAACCTGCCCAAGGAAAAACTCTGGGTCACGGTTTACGCCACTGACGATGAGGCGTACGACATCTGGACCAAGGACATCGGCGTACCTGCCGAGCGTATGGTTCGCATCGGCGACAACAAGGGTGCGCCTTACGCCTCCGACAACTTCTGGACCATGGGCGATACCGGCCCGTGCGGTCCTTGCAGCGAGATCTTCTTCGATCACGGTCCTGAAATCTGGGGCGGCCCTCCAGGCTCGCCGGAAGAAGACGGCGATCGCTACATCGAGATCTGGAACAACGTTTTCATGCAGTTCAACCGTACCGCTGACGGCGTGCTGCACCCGCTGCCAGCCCCTTCGGTCGATACCGGCATGGGCCTTGAGCGCGTGAGTGCGGTGCTGCAGCACGTTCACTCCAACTATGAAATCGACCTGTTCCAGAGCCTGCTGGCGGCTTCCGCCAAGGCCATCGGTTGCACCAATGACAATCAGGCTTCCCTGAAAGTCGTGGCCGACCACATCCGTTCGTGCGGCTTCCTGATTGCCGACGGCGTGCTGCCATCCAATGAAGGCCGTGGCTACGTGCTGCGCCGCATCATTCGTCGCGCCTGCCGTCACGGCAACAAACTGGGCGCCAAGGGCAGCTTCTTCTACCAGATCGTTGCTGCACTGGTCGCGGAAATGGGCGCTGCGTTCCCGGAACTGGTTCAGCAGCAGGCGCACATCGAGCGCGTACTGAAAGCTGAAGAAGAACAGTTCGCCAAGACCCTTGAGCAGGGCCTGAAAATTCTCGAACAGGACCTGGCTGAACTCCAGGGTTCGGTCGTGCCAGGCGAAGTCGTGTTCAAGCTTTACGACACCTACGGCTTCCCGATGGACCTGACCGGCGACATCGCTCGCGAGCGCAACCTGACGCTGGACGAAGCAGGCTTCGAGCGTGAGATGGACGCCCAGCGCGTGCGCGCCCGTTCGGCCAGCTCGTTCGGCATGGACTACAACAGTCTGGTCAAGGTCGACGCGGCAACCCTGTTCACCGGTTACTCGGCGACCACGGGCAGCGCCAATGTCGTAGCGCTGTACAAGGACGGCCAGTCCGTTGCGCAACTGAGTGAAGGCGAAGAGGGCGTCGTGATCCTCGACACCACGCCGTTCTACGCCGAATCCGGCGGTCAGATCGGTGACAGCGGTTTCCTGCAGGCGGGCGAGGTACGTTTTGACGTGCGCGACACCACCAAGACCGGCGGTGCGTTCCTGCACCACGGCGTCGTGGCCAGCGGCAGCCTGACCGTAGGCACCCAGGTTGAAACCGAAGTGTCGGCCGAGGTTCGTCAGGCCACGGCACTGAACCACTCCGCTACCCACTTGCTGCACGCGGCATTGCGTAAGGTGCTGGGCGATCACGTTCAGCAGAAAGGCTCTTTGGTCGACAGTCAGCGCCTGCGCTTCGACTTCAGCCACTTCGAAGCCATCAAGCCTGAGCAGTTGCGTGAGCTGGAAGACATCGTCAACGCCGAGATTCGCAAGAACACCCCGGTCGTGACCGAAGAAACCGACGTCGAGACCGCCAAAAAGCGCGGCGCGATGGCATTGTTCGGCGAGAAGTACGGCGACAGCGTTCGCGTGCTGAGCATGGGCGGTGATTTCTCCGTCGAGCTGTGCGGCGGTATCCACGCCAACCGTACCGGCGACATTTCGCTGCTGAAGATTGTCAGCGAGGGCGGTGTCGCTGCCGGTGTGCGTCGTATCGAAGCAGTGACCGGTGCTGCGGCACTGGACTGGCTGAACTCGGCCGAAGACCAATTGAAGGAAGCCGCGACGCTGGTCAAAGGCAATCGCGACAACCTGCTGGACAAGCTGACGGCTGTGCTTGAGCGCAACCGTCTGCTGGAAAAGCAACTGGAGCAACTGCAGGCCAAGGCCGCCAGTGCTGCGGGCGACGATCTGTCGTCGGCTGCGCTGGATGTCAAAGGCGTCAAGGTTCTGGCCACACGCCTGGATGGTCAGGACGGCAAGGCGCTGCTGGCGCTTGTCGACCAGTTGAAGAACAAGCTCGGCCGCGCAGTGATCCTGCTCGGCAGTGTTCATGAAGACAAGGTTGTCTTGGTTGCAGGCGTGACCAAGGACCTGACTGGCCAACTCAAAGCCGGTGATTTGATGAAACAAGCGGCCGCAGCGGTAGGCGGCAAGGGCGGCGGTCGTCCTGACATGGCTCAAGGTGGCGGTGTCGATGCAGGTGCGCTGGATGCTGCGCTGGCACTGACCGTTCCTTTTGTAGAGCAGGGTATCTGAATCGAATCCGCAGGCCCGCCCGCGCAAGGCGGGCCTGTCACGCGAATTCGACGATCAATGGGTGCTCTTAACGGGTTCTGAGGCGGCTTTGAGATGGCTTTAATCGTACAGAAATTTGGCGGCACCTCCGTGGGCTCTGTCGAGCGCATCGAGCAGGTGGCCGACAAGGTCAAGAAATTCCGTGAAGCGGGCGTTGATCTGGTCGTGGTGCTGTCGGCCATGAGCGGCGAAACCAATCGCCTTATCGAACTGGCCAGGCAGATCAGCGATCAGCCGGTTCCACGTGAGCTGGACGTGATCGTGTCCACGGGCGAGCAGGTCACGATTGCACTGCTGGCCATGGCGTTGATCAAGCGCGGTGTGCCTGCGGTGTCCTACACCGGCAATCAGGTGCGCATTCTCACCGACAGCGCGCATAACAAGGCGCGCATCCTGCAGATCGACGACCAGAAGATCCGCAATGACCTGAAAGAAGGTCGTGTGGTGGTGGTCGCCGGTTTCCAGGGTGTCGACGAGGACGGCAACATCACTACGCTGGGCCGCGGTGGTTCGGATACCACGGGTGTCGCGCTGGCGGCAGCCTTGAAGGCTGATGAGTGTCAGATCTACACCGATGTCGATGGTGTCTACACCACCGACCCGCGGGTTGTGTCGCAAGCTCAGCGTCTGGACAAGATCACCTTCGAAGAGATGCTGGAAATGGCCAGCCTAGGTTCCAAGGTGCTGCAGATCCGGGCAGTCGAGTTTGCCGGCAAATACAATGTCCCGCTGCGCGTTCTGCACAGCTTCAAGGAGGGTCCGGGCACCCTCATTACCATTGATGAAGAGGAATCCATGGAACAGCCGATCATTTCCGGCATCGCGTTCAATCGCGATGAAGCCAAGCTGACGATCCGTGGCGTGCCAGACACCCCGGGTGTGGCGTTCAAGATTCTCGGCCCGATCAGCGCGGCAAACATTGAAGTGGACATGATCGTGCAGAATGTTGCGCACGATAACACCACCGATTTCACCTTCACGATTCATCGCAACGACTATCAGGCAGCGCTTCAGGTGCTTGAGACGACGGCGCGTGAAATCGGCGCACGTGAAGTGTCCGGTGATACCAAGATCGCCAAGGTCTCCATCGTCGGCGTGGGCATGCGTTCCCATGCAGGCGTCGCCAGCCGCATGTTCGAAGCGCTGGCCAAGGAGAGCATCAATATCCAGATGATCTCGACCTCGGAAATCAAGGTGTCCGTGGTGATTGAAGAAAAGTATCTGGAGCTGGCGGTACGTGCACTGCACACGGCTTTTGAACTGGATGCTGCTCGACAGGGTGAGTGATCGGTCTGCAAGTGGCGCGCCCTGGCTGCGTCGTTTGCGGGCTACGCAGAAAGGCTGTTCTTTTCTTTGCGTTAGTTGATACTCGGGTCACGCCTGCAGCCTTTACGGTTGCGGGCTGTGCCTACCGGTTGTGCAGACTGTTGTTCCTGAATGAATGCGTAAGGAGAAAGTTATGCTGATTCTGACTCGTCGGTGCGCAGAAAGCCTGATCATTGGTGATGGTGAAATCACTGTGACCGTGCTGGGCGTCAAGGGTAACCAGGTGCGTATTGGTGTCAATGCGCCCAAGGAAGTCGCGGTTCATCGTGAAGAGATTTACCTGCGGATCAAGAAAGAGAAGGACGAAGAACCAAGCCATTAATTTTTATTGAATTTTTGGTTTGCAAACGGGGAAAAGGGTGGTTATTATACGCCCCGTGTTGCGGAGAGCTGGCCGAGTGGCCGAAGGCGCTCCCCTGCTAAGGGAGTACACCTCAAAAGGGTGTCGGGGGTTCGAATCCCCCGTTCTCCGCCATTATTTATGTAGTGCGTTGGATTTGGCTTGATCTGTAAGTTGTTGAATTTACTAGAAAAAGTGCTTGACTAAACAATCTGACGACCTATAATGCGCGGCACCAACACATGCACTCGTAGCTCAGCTGGATAGAGTACTCGGCTACGAACCGAGCGGTCACAGGTTCGAATCCTGTCGANTTTAAGGTTGGCTTCAAAGTTGTAAGTTATTACAGCATTGAAGTTGACTGGCTTCAACCAGAGGTGATCTGGTCCAAAAACACCAATGCACTCGTAGCTCAGCTGGATAGAGTACTCGGCTACGAACCGAGCGGTCACAGGTTCGAATCCTGTCGANAACACCAAAAAGCCCGTATCGAAAGATACGGGCTTTTTGCTTTCTAGCGTTTTCCTTTCACGCATCCATTCTCATCGAATGTCACGGTGTTACTGCGACCTTTCTTCTGGTTGTACACGTAACGCAGCTCGCCATTGTTATGGGTCACTTTATCCGGTCGCCCGAGCAGACTCTCGACGTCGCGTTGCGTCATGCCCGGTGGCGTGCGCTGGTTGATGATGGCTTGTCGACGCTGATCAGCGCTCAATCGATTGCCGCAACCATCATCCCGCTGGCCGACCACCACGATTTCCCTGTTTATGGATCGATCCCGCCGAGTCTCTTTGTCATCTGCGAATGGCAGCATCATGTCCTGCACGCTTCCAGGCGGCGCATTGAAGGCGCGCTGTGAGCGACTGGCATGCCCCTCAGGGCAGCCCAGTGTCGTGAACATCACATTGCCGGAAGCGTCTTCACAACGCTGCACGGTATTGGCCTGGGTGATCAGTGGCAGGCAGAGCAGGGTGCTCCACAATGAAAGATGGCGGGTGATACGCATGTTTCTATCCTTGATGACAGCGGTCGTGACAGCCTAATGGCGCTCTTGCGGTTGAGCGAACGTGTTTTGTTGGCTGAATGTGACGTCGAACCCCTGTCGATCTGCATAACGTTTGAGGTTTGCGTCGCAAGCACCTGTTTCGGGCTGAATTTCCCGCGTGCGCTTCGCTCAAAGCGGTGTATCATTGCGCCCGTCAGCCCCGCCGGGGCTTGTGGAATACCTCCATGGACTTACCCAGTAGTTACTCAATAGTTTGTTTCACCAATCATGAATTAACTGATTGATCTCCCCGGCGTGCTCCGCTGCTGGGAGTGGAGTTCGCCTATGACCGAAAGAGAAGTCAAAAAAACGCAGGAAAGCTTGCAGGATCGTCTTGCTCAAGTCATCGAGCTACTGCAGCGCCAGCGTATCGTTGAAGACCTGACTCACCGTCAGGAAGGTCAACATCAGGATCGGGTTGAAAACCTGGTTCACCGGCAGAACCTTGTCGAGCTGCAGCGCAAGCTCGACGACCTTCACTCTGCCGACGTCGCCTACATTCTCGAAGCACTTCCTCTGGAAGACCGTCTATCCGTCTGGCAACTGGTCAAGGCCGAGCGCGACGGCGACATCCTTCTGGAAGTGTCGGATTCCGTTCGTGAAACCCTGATCGCCGACATGGACGATCACGAGCTGCTCGCAGCCGCCCGTGACATGGACGCCGACGAACTCGCCGACCTTGCTCCCGAGCTGCCTCGTGACGTCGTCCATGAGCTCATGGAAGCCCTGGATTCGCAGCAGCGTGAACGCGTCCGCTCTGCGTTGTCCTACGACGAGGATCAGGTTGGCGCACTGATGGACTTCGAGATGGTGACCATCCGTGAGGATGTCAGCCTGGAAGTCGTACTGCGCTACCTGCGAAGGCTCAAGGAGCTGCCCGGTCATACCGACAAGCTGTTCGTCGTGGACATCGACGGCGTGCTCAAGGGTGTTCTGCCGATCAAGCGTCTGCTGGTCAATGACCCGGAAAAGCAGGTCGGTGAAGTCATGGCCAACGACCCGGTCAGCTTTCATCCGGAAGATGACGCTTATGAGGCCGCGCAAGCGTTCGAGCGTTATGACCTGATTTCCACGCCTGTCGTCGACAAGAACGGCAAGCTGATCGGCCGTCTGACCATCGATGAAATGGTCGACCTGATTCGTGAGGAGAGCGAAAACGAAGTTCTCAACATGGCGGGTCTGCGCGAGGAAGAAGACATCTTCGCCTCCGTGTGGCGTTCGCTGCGTAACCGTTGGGCCTGGCTGGCAGTCAACCTGATCACGGCCTTTCTGGCGTCCCGCGTGATCGGGCTGTTCGAGGGCTCCATCGAGAAGCTGGTGGCGCTGGCCGCTCTGATGCCTATCGTTGCCGGCATTGGCGGCAACTCCGGTAACCAGACCATCACCATGATCGTTCGCGCCATGGCGCTGGACCAGGTCAACGTCGGTAACACCTCGCGGCTGTTGCGCAAGGAACTCGCCGTCGGCCTTATCAACGGTCTGTTGTGGGGTGGGGTGATCGGCGTGGTGGCCTACATGCTGTACGGCAGTTGGTCGCTTGGCGTGGTGATGACGGCGGCGATGACGCTCAACCTGCTGCTGGCTGCGCTGATGGGTGTTTCCATTCCGATGGCGCTCGCAAAGCTGGGCCGGGATCCGGCCATGGGTGCCAGCGTCATGATTACGGCGATGACCGACAGTGGAGGGTTCTTCATCTTTCTCGGGCTTGCGACCATCTTCCTGCTTTAAACAGCACCCAATAAAAAAACCGCCTGAATGGCGGTTTCTTTTTTTTGGGGTATGGCTTACATGATGTAGTGAAGTTTCCTACAGCAACTAAGGTTGTATCCCAAAACAAAAAAAGGCCAGCTTACGCTGGCCTTTTTTGTGCTAACTGTCACGACTCTTCTGAGGCAAGTTCCGTGTCGTGGGCAATCAGCGACACCAGAGCATTCTGCTGCCGGTGCGAAAGCTGGCGGAAGCGTTGCAGCAGCTCACGTTCGTGCAAAGACAGCTCAGGACTGTCCAGACGCATGCTTGGCTCATCACCAAGGGCGCCTTCCTGAATCAGGCTTTGTTCGAGGCGAGCAATGATTTCCGAGTTCATGCTGCGGTGATGATTCTTGGCTACCTCTTGCACGCGATTACGCATGCCGTCTGGTAGGCGAACAACGAACTTGTCAGCCGTGCGGCTGGAATAAGTAGCCTGTTTCATAGGGCTCATATATTTAACCGGTTAGTTCAGGGGAAGCGGTTCTAGCAAGTGGCCGCAAGATTGTGAGCTTCTGACAGTCATTTTGGCCAAATGTTCCACCGCATTATCGAAAGGGGCTGCATCATCCCCCATTCCGTCGAATCCTTGGCGTCAATTCTGTGACAAATATTGACTCAGATAAAGGCGATTAGCCAGCACCAATTATCAGAATTGCGAACGGATTTGTAAAAACAATCAAAACCGCTCAACCGATAGCAGAATCCCCGCCTGACTACTTTTTGCCATGATGGCTATCTGTCTTCAGCGTAGAAGGTAAAGGCCGGGAATACGAGCGCATGCCGACAGACGTGATGTCTGGCAGACAGAGAGAGCAGAAGGAGAGAGGGGAGGTGCTCGATACCGGAAGCGGCGTCCGGCAGAGCCGATGATCCGGTCAGAGAGCTCTGTGAGCCTTACCGACCAGCACAACCATCAGCAGGTTGCAGATGAAAGGCCAGCGCTTAGCGCAGGACCGGATCGAACTTGAAGCGACGGCCGACGACCAGTGCAACAACAAAAAGGCTCGCGAACACGCCAGCACCTATTTTTGCCGCGGTACTCAAGGCCTGAGCCTGAAGGGGAAGCAGAAGATCAACGGCAACCGCCATAAGTGCCAGGATCATGAAGGACAAAGCGGATTTCGACATGGCTACTCTCTCGTGAAGGTGGGCTATGTGTGACGGTTTCAGAAAACCCAGCGCTGGTCGGCGCGTGGAGTCTGCAGGTTTTCCTGAGCGTCATTGGTCAGCATAGCTGCACTGGCGCTTCTGTCAGTCATGACAGCCAGCTGAGGCGCCTGGCTCAGTTGATGATGAATCGGAGACTGCTGAACACTCATCTGATCGTTCTTTATGCCCGTGTCCTGAAAATGAAAAGCAATGAGGGCTACCAGAGCTGCTGCATTCAACGCTGAGAGAGTCATGTTCATTGTTCAGTACCTGTGCCCGGACATCATAACGGAGGGGTGGTTCGCTGATACTGATAATGCAGTCTGCATGCCAACTGAAATTAAGAAAAAATACGTTTAAAAACAATGGGTTGGGTGCGATAGAAAATGCCCGCCTCTTGCGTTTTGCAATGATGGCTTTTTGGAGTAGTGCAAAATGCATGATTGCTTTGAGTAGGGCGTTTCCTGCGGATAGGGACTACGTCGCTGGCGGGCAATGACGACATGACAAAACCGCTTCAGATCGTTAAGATGCTCGCCGTCCTCGCTGGCACCAATCGGTGTGCTGGCATCAGTGTCTCAGTAGCTCAATTGGATAGAGCATCCCCCTCCTAAGGGGAAGGTTGCAGGTTCGAACCCCGCCTGGGACACCATATAAATCAAGATCTCCTGCAGTTCCGGTTTACCTTGCTTTACTTTTATGGGTGGATGGTCGGTGGAAGTTGTAGTGGTCTAATGAAACCGGACACCCATTAAGGCGAGAATGCTCGCCTGAACGAGGTCGAGCCGGCCTAAAAAATTGAACAAATCAATAGAGCGCCATGATGCGCTTCATGTTCTCAAGCAAAGCGCTGCTTAAATCTGCCCGCCAAATTGCTCACGCATCTGCATCCAGTCGAAGAAATCCTCGGTGGCGAAACCAACGCCACAGTCGGCATCAAATCTCTCGTCGATTCTGGCGAGAGTCATTTGCTGAGCCTGGGCTGGTGACGTAGGAAAGAACGCCCCACCAGGCTCACCGTGCATGAAGAAGTCGCCAAGCTTTGCTCCGCAGTGTTCACAGTGGTTCATGAGGTACCGGCTGTCAGCCGTCTTGCTGTAGGCGTACTTGAAATGGTCGGTAAATCGACGAATCTCTTTAGTTACCTGAGGCGACAGGCCTTGCACATTAGAGACTGTTCCACGGTACCCGTGGCGCTTCCACTCACCCAGGTTGCTGGCGAGGGAAAAATCTTCATCCTCGTCCACAACGTAATCGAACTCTTCGTGATTCTCGGGCAGCATGAACGTGAATACGCGCGTCCGACTAGAGCATTTCCAGCAATCGGAAACTGACTCGATCACATAGTAATAAGGTGCCCTGACGCGAAATTCCGGTTCATGTTCCAGATCTAAGTTCTCTGGCACCGGTAGCCAGCGGGCGAAGGGACCTGGCTCGACGCCTTCGGGGACGTACCAGGTTTTAAGATTTGGGTCCCAACGGGCGCCGAGAGATTTGGCTTCATCTTTCTGTGAGAACGGTACGGTCAGATCGATCCTTGTCATTGCTGCTCCTTTGCCTATCACCAACTGCAATATCTCGAGTTGAAGAGTTTCTGGCCTTATCCGAACTTTGTAAGAATGCGTTTAGTATCCCAGAAAAAAGCGGCTCGTCATAAGACCCCGATTTCACGAAAAAAGGCCCGCAGCGCGGGCCTTTGAACATCACTTTCTAACGCGCTCAGCGTGCAGTCAACGCCGCATAGCTGTTCATCAAGTTCCGATAGTTCGGAATCCGCTGCGACAGCAGATTGCCCAAACCTTCGATGTCGTTGCGCCAGTCGCGCTGCAGCTCACACGCCACCGAGAACCAGTTCATCATCTGCGCGCCGGCCTGAGTCATGCGGTTCCAGGCGGCCTGCTGCACAGCTGTATTGAACGTGCCGGACGAGTCAGTCACCACAAACACATCGAAGCCTTCAGCCAGTGCCGACAAGGTCGGGAACGCTACACAGACATCCGTCACCACACCGGCAATGATCAATTGCTTGCGACCGGTGGCCTTGATCGCTTTGACGAAGTCTTCGTTGTCCCAGGCGTTGATCTGGCCAGGGCGGGCGATGTAGGGCGCGTCCGGGAACATCTCTTTGAGTTCCGGTACCAGCGGGCCGTTCGGGCCTTGTTCGAAGCTGGTGGTCAGGATGGTCGGCAGTTCGAAGAACTTCGCCACGTCGGCCAACGCCAGAACGTTGTTCTTGAACTCGTTCGGCGTGAAGTCCTGCACAAGCGAAATCAAACCTGTCTGGTGATCGACCATCAGAACGATGGCGTCGTCTTTGTTCAGGCGGTTGTAAGTGGCGTTGGTCATGGCGGAATCCTTTTTCGAAGTGGTGAGTGGCTGTCGTTTCAACGTGTGGCTAGATTAATGTCCATCTGAGCGTTGAAAAAGCGCTTGAAAAAGGTTTATCTGTCAACCTGAAGGAGACAATTGATGCGGGTGAAGGGACTAGTTCCGAACTTGACCGATGATAGTTAGCGAGGCACTACTTTTTATCAGGCGGTCGCTGATCGTGCGAAACACTGTCTGTTTCAGGGAGGGCACAGCTGTCGGTCCGGCATCGAGCGCTGCCATCAGGATGAGGCAGCCATGCCAACTGCGGACGCCAGCGGCAGAAGAGGCGATAGGCGACATTAAGCAGCGGTCTGAATGCAGGCCATGACAACGGTGCAGCCCAGGCACCGAGGCCCGCTGCTCGCCAGCTCCAGAGTGTTGCGTCCAGACCTGTGACCCACGTTCCATCGTCAAACCTGGCGTGCAGGGCTGATTCCATTTGTTCGAGTGTGTATCCCATGGCTTGGGGATCAAAGGCTTCATCACTGATATCGACGAAGTGGAGGCGACCGGGTGCAGCGTGTGCGCGCAGGAGTTTGATTTCCCGGGCGCAGAGTGGGCATTCACCGTCAAAGTACAGGGTCAGAGGCCACTTTGTGTTCTCGTACATCGATGAGTGTCCCATAGCGGCTTAGGTGGCGTTCTCAGCTTCAGAACAGATTCAGGCAACTCGGTTCCGTCAGGACCCGTAAGCGCCAGGTCGCGCGCTGGCGCTGTGTTGCAATCCATAGCCGTTCGTTTTTAGGCATCCATGAATCACGGTGCAAGCAAAATCGAGGTCATCGGTTTGAATACGACTTCAGGCGGGATGTTGGACATCTCGTCCGGCTTTCTGTCTATCGCCAACGAGGCGTAGCCATGAGCCGTGCTCCAGGCAAGGAGGGTACGTTGTTCAAGCAGCGCCGGGTCAGGCTCCGCACCATTTTGCGCAATCCATGCCGTACGAATCGACTGTCGAAGCTGTTGAAGAGCGGCTTCTCCGGCTTTCAGGAGTCGGGGCAGCGAGCGGGTGACGCCATCGCCGCCCAACATCAGACGGAAGTGATGCGGATAGGTGGTCGCAAACTTCACGTACCCGAGGCCGGCGCCCATCATGGGGTCTTTTATTTCGGTCTGAACGGCGCTGATGATGTCTATCAGGCGTTCATAGCCGTCGGCCGCCACTTCGGAAAGCAGGTTATCCATCGAGCCAAAATGGTGGGCGGGTGCCGAGTGGGAAACATTGGCTCGTCGTGCGCATTCACGCAGCGAAAGCCCCCGCACTCCGGATTCGCCGACGACGTCCCACGCCGCCTGACGTATAACGGCAGCCAGATTTCCGTGATGATAGGAGCGGGTTGTTTCTGATTTCGGCATAGGGCATTTCCGCCAATTATTAAAATAAAAGTTACCCGGCATTCTCCTCCACCTATCTTGTCACTGACAAGATGCGCTGTTCTAATGCCGTCAGATCACCTGATCTGTACGAGGAGTTGCCGTGAAAAAGCTCAACAGAAAGATCCGTATGTTGACCCAGCTGTTGCTCCTGAGGATAGCCAGTCGGGTTTTGCCAGGCCCTACCGGAAGATACCTCGCCCGGCGATTCATCACGCCGCAGGCTGGTGAGCGCTCGAAGGCCGCATCAGCCGTAAGTGCATCATCAGGCGTACGTACCGAGACTCTGACGGTGGGCGGCACCGATATAACGACCTACCAATGGGGTGATCCTTCACGTGAGCCTTATGTGCTGCTCGCGCACGGCTGGTCAAGTTACGCGTTGCGTTTCGTCGAATGGATTCCCACGCTGCGATCGATGGGTTATGCCGTGGTCGGCTTCGATCAACCTGCTCATGGAGCAAGCGGTGGAAAAACCAATCATTTGCCGCTGTTCGTCGAGATGATTCAGCAGGTGGGACGCCATTTCGGAAAACCGGCAGTCTTTATCGGACATTCCATGGGTGCCTCTTCGGTGATTTTTGCTCAGGATGAGGAGTGGTCTCCGGAGCGCTTCGTACTCATCGCGCCATTCGTGGCGATTTCAGAGAATGCCAGTCGCCAGTTTGAGACCGCGGGGATCTCGCCCAAAGCGTTCCCTTCATTTGAAGC
The DNA here is from genome assembly GCF_001642795.1 of Pseudomonas viridiflava. GTDB lineage: Bacteria > Pseudomonadota > Gammaproteobacteria > Pseudomonadales > Pseudomonadaceae > Aquipseudomonas > Aquipseudomonas viridiflava. Next base: position 250,053 of record NZ_LKEH01000018.1, read on the forward strand.
GTACCTGTACTCGGTGACAGGCCGCCGGTTCGCTGAGTATGAAGGCGCTTTGCGTTTGCCCTTGATGAAAGGTCCTGCGCTGATCATCCACGACCGGCAGGATCGCGAGACGCCATGGGAGAAGGGCGCCCGGTTTGCAAAGCTATGGCCGGGCGCGCGTCTCTTCTCGACTGAAGGGTTGGGGCACAATCGCTTGCTCGACCATCCTTCCGTTATCAATGAGGTGATGAACTTCATCAAGCCGGAAAAATCATCAAAGGCCGGGTTGAGTGAATAGCCGAGCGGACAGTGTCAGCGCTGCGGTAACCGAAAAGCCACCGCAGGTTGAACAGACTCAGCGACTGGCGTCAGCCAAACCTGTCTCGATAAAGCGCACAGAACTTTCCATCGCCTGCTGACCTTCCGGCAGCATGGCCGCGTAGAAATGCCAGGCGTGGAACATCGCAGGCCACACTTCCAGGTTCACACGAACGCGGTTGTCAGCCAGGTGAGTGGCAAGGCGCATTGCGTCGCTCAGCATCAGCTCGTTCTCGCCGATCTGCACCAGGATGGGTGGAAGTCCGGTGACGTCGGCGAAGACCGGCGAGGCCAGAGGGTGATTGGCGAGCGTGTCGCCTAAAAACGTTCTGGCCAATATGTCCAGCACTGACTTGGAGTTCAGCGGGTCCAGACCTTCCCGATTGCTCATGGAGGCGCCAGTGTGTTCGAGGTTAGCCCAAGGCGAGATGGAAGAACCCACCGCCGGTAACGGCAGCCCTTTGGATTTGGCCGCCACCATCACGCTGACCACCATCGCTCCGCCTGCCGACTCGCCTGAAAAGGCGATCCTGTTGGCCGGGATATTCTGTTCAAGCAGCCACTCGTAAGCGCGCAGCGTGTCGTCTATGGATGCCGGGAATTTGTGTTCCGGTGCAAGACGGTAGTCCGGCATGTACACGCGGGCGCCGAGCATTTTTGCGTAGTTGCCGCCGATGCCGTGGTAGCCGTCCGGACGCCCCACAATATAAGCGCCGCCGTGGATGTACATCACGACTGCGTCGGTTTTGATCTCATCCGGCGTGACCAGTGTGCCTGGCACGCCGCCCATGTCGACCGCTTCAAACCTGACGCCGGCAGGCGCTGGATTCTGTGCGAGCATTTTTGCGTAGGCGTCGCGGATGTCGCTCATTTTCGTGGTGGTATCCAGTCCCTTCAGAACGGGGACCAGATCGCTCAGGCTGTTGGCCCATGTTTGTACGGCGGCTTCGACTTTCATGTTCATGGTGATCTCAATGGGATAGTTAATAGCTAATTGAGATACTATTCTTCTTATTCGGGAATAGGGTTCCCCATAAAGGGTGCAGCAGAGCCCGAGCCTGAGCGCTCATCGTTATACAAGTCTGTCTCGACACTGATCGTGCCCACGCTCGTGGGTATGCCGCCCGTGACGCTCCGCGTCACAAATGGCACAGACTGCGGATTCAGTGAGCTGAACGCATGACGTGGATATCGCTGGAGCTTGGGCACACATCTGCGCCACATTCGAGAGCGGACGCGGAGCGTCCTGAGCGGCATTCCCAC
>NZ_LKEH01000018.1:251648-310637 GCF_001642795.1 Pseudomonas viridiflava
CTTGCCGGCGATGCTTTTTCTGAAGCGATCTATCAGTGACTGAACTGAAGCCATCGCCGGCAAGCCGCCTCCCACGGGGTATGCATTCAGTCAGTCACTTTCGTTTTGCCCCCCGGTTTTGCGCGTCTTGCGGACTTGTATATAACGATGAGCGCGTGGGAACGATCATCAATGGACGATGAACGTCTGGAGCATTGGACACGTATGGAAATTCACAACCTGAACGACATCGCCGCTTTCGTGAGTTCGGTGAACGCGGGTAGCTTCACCGCTGCGGCCAGGCAACTGGGGCTCACGCGTTCGGCAGTCGGCAAATCGATTGTGAGGCTGGAAGCTCGATTGCAGGTGCGTCTGCTCAACCGGACAACCCGCAGCCTGAGCCTGACGGACGACGGTCAGGTCCTCTACGAACGCTGTGTTGGCATCCTTCAGGATCTGGACGATGTCGAGGACGCACTGGCGTTTCGTCGTTCGACACCCAGCGGCCGATTGCGCATGAGCCTGCCGGTCGCCTTGGGCAGGCTCCACGTTCTGCCTCACATTGAACGCTGTCTGAAGGACTGGCCTTCGCTAAGCGTCGACGCGACGTTTTCTGATCGTCTGGTAGACCTCATTGACGAAGGATTTGATCTGGCGATGCGGATCGGCCCGCCCAAAGAGGATTCCCGGCTGCTGACGCGCACCGTTGCGTACCAGCAGATGATCACCTGCGTTTCACCGCACTACCTCGCCGAACACCCAGAACCCCGGACGCCCGAGGAGCTGTCTGCGCACGAATGCCTGCATTTCGTCAGCGGGGGAAGATTGCTGCCGTGGCATTTCCGGGTACACGGTCAAACAATCGCTTTCACGCAAGGCGGACGGCTGCAGATGGACAGCGCTGAAGCGCTGCATCAGTCCGCGTTGGCAGGTTTGGGCATCACGACGCTTCCGTCTTATGTCGTGAGTCATGACCTGCGCAGCGGTAAGCTGGTTCGAGTGCTCACCGATTACGCTGAGGCCGCAGAGCCCATCCGCATCATCTACCCCAGCAAGCGGCATCTTTCGCCCAAGATACGGTTGTTTATCGACCGGCTGGTGGAGGCGTGGTCGCCGTGTGCTCCTTGGGAAGAGGGTCGGGATTGATGACCTGACTGGTGACGTGCGTGGTCGCCGTCAAACCACTCGTTCAAGACCGCATTCGCCCGCCGTTGCGGCGGGCGATTGGCTTTCAACCTAGTCCATCACCTCGGCCACACCCTGATCTTCTCCCAGAAAACCACCGCTCTGGTGCTGCCACAACCGCGCGTAGGTGCCATTCCTTTCGAGCAGTTCGCTGTGGGTGCCTTGCTCGATGATGCGTCCGTTGTCCATCACGATCAGCCGGTCCATGGCTGCAATGGTGGACAACCGATGGGCGATGGCGATGACGGTCTTGCCTTGCATCATTTCATCGAGGCTTTCCTGGATGGCCACTTCGACTTCCGAATCCAGCGCGCTGGTCGCTTCGTCGAGAAGAAGAATCGGAGCATTCTTGAGCATCACCCGGGCAATCGCGATGCGTTGGCGCTGGCCGCCCGACAGCTTGATGCCGCGCTCACCTACCAGCGTGTCGTAGCCGCTGTGGCCTTGCTTGTCGGTCAACTGATTGATGAACCCGTCAGCCTGAGCATTGATCGCAGCCCTGTGGATATCTTCGTCGGTCGCATCCGGCCGGCCGTAAGCGATGTTGTCGCGAATCGAGCGGTGCAGCAGCGACGTGTCCTGCGTGACCATACCGATCGCGCTGCGCAGGCTGTCTTGGGTGACGTGCGCGATGTTCTGCCCGTCGATGCTAATCTCGCCGCTGTCCACGTCGTAGAAGCGCAGCAGCAGGTTGATGAGGGTGGATTTGCCCGCACCGGAGCGGCCCACCAGACCGATTTTCTCGCCCGGACGGATGCTCAGATTCAGGCCATCGAGCACCTGACGTTCGCCGTTGTAGTTGAAGCTGACGTTGTCGAACTTCACCGCGCCGCCAGAGGTGACCAGCACGCCTGCATCTGGCGCATCCTGAACCTTGGGACCGCGGGTCAGGGTTTCCATACCGTCCTGTACCGTGCCGATGTTTTCGAACAGCGAGGTCATTTGCCACATGATCCAGTGCGACATGCCGTTGACGCGTAACGCCATGGCGGTAATGGCCGCCACTGCGCCTGTGCCGACTTCACCTTGGTGCCACAGATACAGGGCGTAGCCGCCAGCGGCCATGATCAATGCGACGACCAGGGCCTGATTGACGATCTCGAACTGGCTGACCAGACGCATCTGGCGAAAGCCGGTCTGCTTGAAATCTTCCATCGCGGCGCGTGCGAAGTGCGCTTCACGTTTGGAATGGGAGAACAGTTTCACTGTCGTGATGTTGGTGTAGGCGTCCGAAACACGTCCGGTCATCGATGACCGTGCGTTGGCCTGTTCCTGGCCGACCTTTCCCAGACGAGGCACGAAATACATCATGGCCAGCCCGAACAGTGCAATCCACGCGAGAAAAGGCAGCATCAGTTTCAGGTCGAAGCCGCCCGCCAGCGCGATGATCGCAATGAAATACACGCCGATGCCGGGCGCGATCTCGATAAGGGTGAACAGCACTTCGCGAACGGAGAGCGCCGTCTGCATCACCTTGGTCGTGACCCGGCCGGAGAACTCGTCGGAAAAGAACGAAAGGCTTTGCCGCAGCATCAAGCGATGGAAGTCCCAGCGCAGCCGCAGCGGCAGATTGATCGCCAGTACCTGATGCTGAACCATGGTTCTCAACGCCACCAGCCCGATGCTGACCACCAGGATGATGCCGATGCCCCACAGCACTTGGCTTTCCTGTCCGCTGACCTCACCGCCAGCCTTCCACGTCGAGAGCAGATCCACGACCTGCCCGAGAAAGGAAAACAGCCAGGCTTCGTAAATCGACACACTGGCGCCCAGTAATGCCAGAGCGAGGATGTAACCGCGGGCGCCCCGTGTGCAGGCCCATAGAAATTTCACCAGGCCTTCAGGCGGTGGTGGTGTTTCGTCGGGCGGGAAAGGGTCAAGCCGTTTTTCAAATGCCTGAAGCATCAGCAGTCTCCATGGGAATCAGTTGAATCGATCCTGTCGTTGCGCTGTACGTTGAGCTTGGGCTAAGGCACCGCACTCAATAATCAAAGTGGAGCTATGCGTAAAGTCAGTCAGTAGCAGACCTGCTGCAGGAGCAGGGGTTGCACTTGCAAGCATCGGATTGTGGAGGAGGGCAAGCTGCCTCTTCTCAAAACTCTGTCATTTACCGAAATGCACGCATGCCTGCTTCTGCCCGAAGGGCGTGGGAGTTCTCGGAGGTTACGACGGCAGCGATGGGCTGCGCAGCGGCCCCTGGTTACATCTGACATACCGTGTGTGCGGGTCTTGCTGCCGGTTCCCGGCAGATCGCCGGCAAGCCGCCTCCCACAGTCCGGTGTTTGCTGCGCGACAGCGTTCAGTCAGACACTTTTGCTCGCCCGCACCTGCGGCGGGCGAACACTCCCTTGCAACTGCGTCAGTTACCCAGCGGTGGCGTGCGAGGCGGGATCACGCGTTTGCTACCCATCGATTCAAAGGCCGAGGCAAAACGCAGCAGGTTGGAATCGTCATACGCACGACCGGCGAAGGTCAGCCCGACAGGCATGCCGATATCGGCCATCAGACCCATCGGCACGGTAACGGTCGGTACGCCCAGATGACGGATGGCGAGGTTGCCGTTGGCGACCCAGACGCCGTTGCTCCAGGCGATGTCGGCGGATTGGATGTTGACGTCCGCATCGGCAGGGCCAACGTCGGCCACGGTGGGGAACAACACGGCATCGAGGCCGAGTTTTTCCATCCAGTCTTCAAGGTCTATGCGGCGCGTCTGTTCCAGTCCGCGCAGGCCGTCCGGCAGCGTCGGGATTTCGTTCCAGGGCGTGATGCCGCGCTCGGCCATGCGTACGTATTCATCCATGCCTGCCGCCAGATCGTCTTCACGATTGGGCAGGGTGCCAGGGTCGTGCGGGAAGATTTTCGGCCCGTCGACATCGGCCAGGCGGTTCAACGCCGGGTCGCCGTTGGCGCGCAGGAAGTCATCGAATGCCCAGCCGGAAAGATCCCACAGTTCGTGGTGCAGAAACTCTTTCGAGACCAGCCCGCGGGTGAACACCGTTGGCGCGCCGGGACGATCACCTTCGCAGTTGGAAACCAGCGGGAAGTCGACGTCGATCACTTCGGCGCCAGCTGCAACCAAGGCCTGGCGTGCGTCTTCCCAGAGGTCGATCACCGAAGGCCGGGTGATGATGCGCTGGCCGGTCGGCCCACCGATACCGGGTTTTTCAGCGGTGCCTGCATCAGGGTCGGCATTGATGTACATGCGCGGCACACCGAAGCGCTTGCCGGCCAGATTCTCTGCGCCAGCACTCAACTCCGTGTAGGCGGCAGGGCGTACCGAGGCGACGGATGGAATCGGCACCCAGGGCTGCAGGCGCCACAGATCGCCGCGTGTTTCCGGGTCTTCGGCGACGATGACATCCAGCACTTCCAGCAGGTCGGCCATGGTTCTGGCGTAGGGCACGACCACGTCCATGGTCGGCGTCAGCGGCCAGTTGCCGCGCACCGATATCACGCCGCGCGAAGGGGTATAGGCGCACAGACCGTTGTTGGAGGCCGGGCCGCGTCCGCTCGACCAGGTTTCCTCGGCCATGCCGAACGCCGCGAAGCTGGCGGCGGTGGCGGTGCCTGCGCCGTTGGACGAGCCGGAAGCAAAGGGCGCGGTGAGGTAGTTCGCGTTGTAGGGGCTTTCGGCGCGTCCATACACGCCGCGCTGCATGCCGCCATTGGCCATCGGCGGCATGTTGGTTTTGCCCAGGCAGATGGCGCCGGCAGCACGCAGACGGCCGATGGTGAAGGCGTCTTTCTGGGCAACCAGATCGACAAACGCCGGGCTGCCCGACGCGGCTGTCAGGCCCTTGACCAGATAACTGTCTTTGGCGGTGTAGGGAATACCGTCGAGGGGGCTCAGCGTTTCGCCTTTCGCCCGACGCGCGTCAGACGCTTGCGCCTCGGCAAGCGCCTCAGGGTTAGGCACCACCAGAGCGTTCAGTGCCGTGGCAGTGTTTGGTCCGTCATAGGCTTCGATGCGTGCAAGGTACGCCTGAACCAGCTCGACGGCAGTGGTCTGGCCGGATTCAAGCGCCGCGCGCAGCTCGGCAATGGAGACTTCTGTGACTTCGATCATGGGATTCTCACCGACGGCTGATAGGGAACGGCACAGGCGCTCGCGTTGTGTGCACTCAGGTGCAGTTGCCTGCTTTGCGATAGCCCGCCGCCCTGGCTTTGGATTCAGAGTCGAAGGATATCCGATTTTTCGACGAGACTTTATCGTAGCTCGGGCAGCCCTGCGGCAGGTGATAGATATGGCTGTTGAGGTTGCCGATGATCACGCCTGCCGAGGATGCGCGAGGTGCAGGTTTCTTCGCGTCAGGCTGCGTTGTGGCCTGGGCGGTTTTCTGCGGGATGGCGCTGACCACGCCGTCGCCGACCGGCTTGTAGCCTTGCGTCCAGGTACGGGCACGGCTGACGAACGGATTGGCATGGCCCATGACGGTCGCGATGCGACGATCACGTTCCTTTTCCCACGCCGTCACCGGGTATTGCTTGTCCCAGGCCATCAACAACTGTTGCTGCTGACGCGACATGTTCAGGTTGTATCGATCGAACATGTAAAAAGTGGTGCGGGCAACCATGCCTTTCACTTCGTCACGCGGTTCGGCAACGTTCTGCTGGAAATCGACCTTGGTCTTGCACTGTCCATACTGCGGCGCCACGCCTGAGGCCATGCCGTAGTTGTAATTGTTGCGGTCGCCGTTCACTTCGCCCACTGCCGGGTAAAGGTTGAACAGGTCGGCTTCCATGGCCTTGAACACCGGGTCATCGTTTTCGCAAAATTCGCGTCCGCCTTTCTGCCAGCACTGACGCTGATGGCCGAAGGTCCAGGCCGGTACGATGTGCTCCCACTCGGTACGCTCTGCACGGTTCTCCTGTTTGCGGGCCTGCAGGCCACAGGAGTCGGCATCGATGCGGCCACCTGATTTTCCGACCCAGGTCCATTTGCAGCCGCAATAAAGATCGCCCTGAGCACTGCTGGCCTGATCGAGATAGATCTTTTGTTTGGCAACCACCTTGGCCTCGGAGAAGGTCGAAGGCGGCTCTGCGAAAGCGGGGTTGATAGCGAGGAACGACAGCGTCAATACGTAAAACAGAAATTTCATGAGTCAGCATATTTCAGGTTCAGGGGCGCGCATTGTACTCATGACAGCCCGAGCGTAAACGTATGATTCAGCTCGATTCCAGTTGCGCCTTGAAGCGTGCACGGTGTTCTCTGGGCGTGGTGCCGAAGGCTTTGATGAACCGGCGGATCAGCGTTGCCTCGCTGCCCATGCCGCAGCGTTGTGCGATTTCCTTGAGGGGTTTGCTCGACGTATCCAGCAGATGACGCGCCGCTTCCAGGCGGATCGACTCGACCATTCGGCTCGGTGTGCGGCCGGTGCTTTCACGGTATTTGCGGATGAAGGTCCGCTCGCTCATATTCATGAAATCGGCGAGCGCGGTGACGGATAAATCATCACACAGATGCACATTCATCCAGGCATGAAGGTCGGAAAACTGGCTGCTCTTCGATTGCAACGCCAGCGAGGAACTGAACTGGTCCTGATCGCCGGGACGCTTGAGAAACATGATCAGATGCCGGGCCACAGGTAGCGCGGAGGCGGCTGTGCCCAGGAGCGGACGGTGATCGGTGAAATGCTTTTTGCCGGAGCCAGATTCAGCATCCAGTCGCAGGCGTGGCTGGCCGTCAGCACAGTGAAGGAGGAGCACACCGGGCAGGACAGCTGAGGGAGCGCGTGCTGCTTCTGATCAGACTCGCTGGCGTCCAGGCCCGCGCTGCCTGAGCCATCCAGCGAACAGTAACCTCCGTTCAGACCGCTGAGCGCCAGACCGCCCATTTGTCCGTGATGCAAACCGCAGAAAAAAAGGCTCAGCAGGACGCTGGCGTAGAGCGTCCATGCAATAAGCGACCTTTGATCACGGGTTATTTTCATGGGGCGCAACTCTATCACTGCCCCGTTTTTTCAAGCAGTCGCCGAGTGTGGCGAATCGTCGCAGCCGATGAGTCAGCCCGATAATTGATAGAGGGTTAACCGCACCGTGGAGATGGGGCTTGATGAAAAGTGACAAGTTAGATGAATTAAAGATGCCTGGTATGTAAAACCTGACCATTGATGAATATCAAATAGTTACTGGTGAAAAGCCGACACTGTTTGTCGTCTTTGCTGCGCATTCAAATGCCCGATGAAAGTGCATGCTGGATAAGCGTGCACCGGTGTGAAGCGTCATTATCACTAAATTAAAACGTATTGAAAAAAGCGTTGTACCGTCACGAAATGTCTATGTTATGTTGATAACAGCGTTGCAGTTTTTGATCGATTGGTAACATTCCTGGTTTCACTTGCCTGTCAGAGTGGCGGAAGACGTGATGGAAAAAACCAGCTTTCTGGAAGCGCTTGAACAGCAATTCGCGGACCTGACACCCACGGGAAAACGGATCGCGGGTTATCTGTTGGCCAATCCGCAGAAGTTGCCTTTCGAGACCGCTGACAGCATCGCGTTGCAGGCGGGCACGACCGGCATATCGGTAGGGCGTTTCCTGCGTTCATTGGGTTATCGCAACATTGATGACGTGAAGCGCAGTTTGAGAGGCGATGAGGGCGGGCTCTGGGTATTGACCGATCGACTCGGCGCCTTCCGGGAAGAAGCCAGTCATGGGGACACGCTCGAAAGGTCGATGAAGCGCGAAGTCGAGGCCATTCAGCGCGTGTATGCGCTGGCCCGGGGTGAGGTGTTCGCGAAAATTGTCGAGCGGTTGTCGAGCGCGGATGCGGTGTTCATCGTGGGTATTCAAACCACGCGCGGCATTCTCAATGCGTTCTTCAGCCACCTGGAGTACATCAGGCCCAAGGTTTATTACGTGGATGGGTTGTCTGGAACATATGCCGAATCGCTCAATTCCGGATTCGATAATCCGTATGCCGTGATTGCCGACTTTCGTATGTATTCGGCCGTGGCCCGCACCTTTTGCGAAGTGGCCGAGCAGCGAAATCTGCCCCTGGCCTTTATTACCGATTTTCAATGTCCCTGGGCGCGGGATTACCCCACGGATTTGTTGCAGCTTGACATGGACGTCGGACAGTTTTGGGACTCGCTGGCACCCCTGGCCTCTTTGCTCAATTTGATGGTTTCAGCGGTGGCGGAAAGTTACGGCAATCGCCTTGATGAGCGACTGGCCAAAAACCGCGAGTTGCAAAAACTGTTTGGTCAGTTCGATTGAGTTCCATTTCATTGCCATTGCAGGCTTCGGAGTTGCCGAGTGAATAACAATCCCCTGATCGAAGTCGACGCCCAGGCGCTTCAGGTCGAGATCGATCTTATCTACGCCAGCGCCGACAACCTGGCGGGCAAACGCATCTACCAGGATTCGCGCTGCCTGTTGCACCGCGATGCGGAAGTCTGCCTGCGCAAGGCGAGTGATCTGGCCCGACAGGCCGGTCTGACGCTGCGCATCTTCGATGCCTACCGCCCGGCCTACGCGCAGTACCTGCTGTGGGACGCGCTGCCGAACTCGGAATACGTCAGAGACCCCGGCCTTGGCTCGCACCACACGCGTGGTGTTGCAGTGGACCTGACCCTGGTCGATGCCTCGGGTGAGGCGCTGGACATGGGCACCGGTTTTGATGACATGCGCGAGAAGTCCCATCAGTTTCATGCAGACCTCCCCGTTGAGGTGCAGCGCAATCGCCTGCTGCTGCTGGGCATCATGTTGTCGGCAGGGTTCACCTACATCGACAGCGAATGGTGGCATTACGAATTGCCCGGTGCGGATGATTATCCCTTGATCGATGACGTTTCGGTCGCACCTGCACATTGAATCAAAGACCGTGAAAACCGACCGGGGCGCCAAAGAATCCCGGCAATCACTATCAGCGTCATGAGCAAACACAGAGGCCGTCAGGCGTCTTTTTACTGCCCGGTATAGCTTCAATAAAAAACCGACGAACTTCCCTATCGAATGATCAAGGAACCGGCATGAACTCCATCGTTAAACCCAAGAATCTGGTACTCGCCCTGGTTGTCACAGCCATGGGGCTGGGCGCCTGGCAGTCGGCCAGCGCCGCCGTCGCCCAGGACACGCTGATGATCGGCAAACCAGCCGATCCGCAGACCCTCGACCCTGCCGTGACCATCGACAACAACGACTGGACCGTGACCTATCCGGCCTATCAGCGGCTGGTGACCTACAAGGTCGAGAACGGCAAGGGCAGCACCGAGGTTCAGGGAGAACTGGCCAGCACCTGGACCACTTCGGCAGACGGTCTGACCTGGGAGTTCAAGCTCAAACCGGGCAATAAATTCGATGACGGCTCGGAGGTGAATGCCGAGGCGGTCAAGTTCTCGTTCGACCGGGTAATGAAGCTCAAGCAGGGTCCGTCCGGCGCCTTTCCCGAGGACATGACAGTCTCGGTGGTTGACCCCATGACGGTGCGCTTCGTACTGACCGCGCCTTACGCACCTTTCCTGTCGACCCTGGCCCACAACGGCGCTGCCATCGTCAATCCGGCTGCTGCCAGACATGCCGAAGGCGCCGAAGCCTATCTCTCGACCCACACCGCAGGGTCGGGCGCGTTCAAGCTGACCAACTGGCAAAAAGGCCAGACGCTGACGATGGAGCAGAACAGCTATTACGCAGGGCCCAGACCCACCCTGCAAAAGGTGGTGATCAAGATCATCGGTGAGGCGTCGGTGCGCAGGCTGCAACTGGAGCACGGCGACCTCGACATCGTCGAAGACATGCCGGAGGACCAACTGGCAGCGTTGAGCAAGAAGTCAGGCGTGGTGATCGGCGATTTCCCTTCGCTGCGGGTCACGCTGCTGTACCTCAACACCCAGAAAGGCCCGATGAGCAACCCTGATGCGCGCCGCGCGGTGATCGAGTCGCTGGATTACAACGGCATCATCACCGGGATTCTGGGCGGCAAGGCCAAGCCGCTCAACGGTCCCATTCCGCAGGGCATGTGGGCCTACGATGAAAAGCTGGCGCCCATGCAGCAGGACCTTGCCAAGGCGAAAGCCGATCTGGCCAAAGTCTCGCCCAAGCTGAGCAACCTGACGTTCATGTATTCCGACAAGGACCCCAACTGGGAACCGATCGGCCTGACCTTGCAGGCCGGGCTGCAGTCGCTGGGCGTTAACCTCAAGATGGAAAAACTGGCCAACGCCAGCATGCGTGAGCGGTTGGGCAAAGGTGACTTCGACGTGGCCATCGGCTCGTGGAGCCCGGACTTCGCCGACCCCTACATGTTCATGAACTTCTTTTTCGATTCCCGGCTCAAGGGGCTGGCGGGTAATCGCTCGATGTACGAGAACCCTGCGGTCGACAAACTGATTCGTGAGTCCGCGACCACGCTGGACATGGGCAAGCGCGTCGAACTCTATCAGCAGGCCCAGAAGATCGTGCTGGCTGACAGCGTGTATGCCTATCTCTATCAGAAGGCCTACACCGTGCCGATGAGCGATAAGGTCAAAGGCTACGTGTTCAATCCGATGCTGGAACAGGTGTTCAACGTCGGGACCATTACCAAGTAAGTCCGCTCTCGTAAACGCTGTGCGCGCGTGACCTGGCCGGAATGGCGAGGTCACGGCAGCGCGGTGTTCGCGAAACGTTTTGCTCTGCCCACTGTACGTGTACCGAGGTGCCTGATGGCCTTCCTGAATATCTTGCGCAAACGCGTGGGCGGTCTTCTGCTCGTGGTGTTTGGCGTGTCGTTGATCACGTTTTCGATCTCCCACCTGATCCCTGGCGATCCAGCCCGTTTGATCGCCGGTGACCGGGCGACCGATGCAATCGTGGAAAACATTCGCCACCAATTGGGGCTTGATCTGCCGCTCTATCAGCAGTACGGCCGCTACATGCTCGATCTGCTGCACGGTGATCTGGGCACATCGATCCGTACCAACCGTCCTGTGCTTGAAGACCTTCAGGCGTTCTTTCCGGCGACCCTTGAGCTGGCGCTGGTGGCCCTGACCCTGTCGATTCTCGTGGGTGTTCCGCTGGGTGTGCTGTCGGCGGTGTACCACAACCGATTCATCGATCAGGTGGCGCGAACGCTGGCGGTCACCGGCATTTCTACTCCGGCGTTCTGGCTGGGGCTTGGGCTGATCGTGCTGTTCTACGGCCATTTGAACTGGCTGCCGGGCAGCGGGCGTCTGGACGAAGGGCTGCAACCGCCGCCTACGGTCACTGGCTTTTACCTGATCGATACGCTGCTGGCGGGCGATACCGCACTGTTCTTCAACGCGCTGAAACACCTGATTCTTCCGGCGATCACCCTGGGGTTCGTCAACCTCGGCATCGTGGCGCGCCAGATCCGCTCGGCCATGCTCGATCAGCTTGGCGAAGACTACATTCGCACGGCCCGGGCCTACGGGCTTTCCAAGTGGTCGGTGATTCTGAGACACGCGCTGCCGAACGCGTTGATTCCGTCGATCACAGTGCTGGGACTCACCCTGGGTGACTTGCTGTATGGCGCAGTCCTCACCGAGACCGTGTTCGCCTGGCCGGGCATGGGAGCTTACGTCGTCAAGTCGATCCAGTCGCTGGATTTCCCGGCGGTGATGGGCTTTGCCATCCTCGTGTCGTTTATCTATGTACTGCTCAATATGGTGATCGATCTGCTGTATCGCCTGGTCGATCCCCGTATTGGCGAGGTCAACTGAAATGTCCAGTCCTGTTGCCGCACCCATCGTCTCGCCGTTGCTCAAGTCCAATGACTGGCGGGAAAAATTCGCCTGGCTTGTCCATCAGATCGGACGCAGTCCGCTGACCATGGCCGGACTTCTGATCACGTTTCTGGTCCTGATGGTGATGCTCTTTGCGCCGTGGCTGGCGCCGCATGATCCCAATGCACTGAACCTCACTCAACGTCTGGCCGCACCCTCGGCTGCGCACTGGTTCGGCACTGATGAGGTGGGGCGTGATCTGTTCAGCCGTGTGCTGTACGGCAGCCAGCAATCGGTGGGCGTGGGGCTGTTTGTGGCCTTTGCTTCGTGCCTCGCCGGCGGGTTGCTGGGTTGTCTGTCGGGGATCATCGGTGGACGTTTCGACAGCCTGATCATGCGTCTCATGGACATCATGCTGTCGGTGCCTTCACTGGTGCTGATCATGGCCCTGGCCGCCGCGCTCGGCCCGAGTCTGTTCAACGCCATGCTGGCGATCACGCTGGTGCGGATTCCGTTTTATGTGCGCCTGGCGCGAGGGCAGGCGTTGAGCATTCGCCAGATGGGCTACGTCAAGGCGGCCGAGACCTTCGGCGCCGGACGCTGGCACATGGTCAGTTGGCACGTGGCGCGTAATGCCATGCCGCCGTTACTGGTGCAGCTCAGCCTCGACATCGGCGGCGCAATCCTGATGGCTTCGGCGCTGGGCTTCATCGGCCTGGGCGCACAGCAACCCACTGCAGAGTGGGGCGCGATGGTTGCAACGGGCCGCAATTACATCCTCGACCAATGGTGGTATTCGACGTTTCCCGGCATCGCGATTCTGATCACCGCGACGGGATTCAATCTGTTGGGCGACGGTATCCGGGATCTGCTGGATCCACGGCAGCAGGGGAAATGACCATGCAGACTCAGACAGCTATCACCTCGGGCGCGACGCAGCCTGTGCTGACCATCGATAATCTCAGCATTGAATTTCCTGCCTACAAGGGCACGGTCAAAGCGTTGAACGGCGTGTCGCTGCACGTCAAACCGGGCGAGATCGTGGGCGTCATCGGCGAGTCCGGTTCAGGTAAGTCCGTCACTGCGATGCTTAGCCTGCGCCTGCTGCCCGAGCGCTCCTATCAGGTCAAAAGCGGATCGCTGACCATTCTGGGGCGCGACATGTTGGCCGCGGCCGAACGCGATCTGTTGAAAGTGCGTGGGCGAGACGCTGCGATGATCTTTCAGGAGCCCATGACCGCGTTGAACCCGACCCGGCGCATCGGCCGCCAGATGCTGGATGTGATCATCCATCACCAACAGTTGAACAAGGCCCAGGCCCATGAAAAGGCGGTAAGCCTGCTGCGCGACATGCACATTGCCGATCCCGAGCAAATCATGAAGAGTTATCCGTTCGAGCTGTCCGGCGGCATGCGGCAGCGGGTGATGATTGCGCTGGCGTTTTCCTGCGATCCTCAGTTGCTGATCGCCGACGAGCCGACGACGGCGCTGGACGTCACGGTGCAACGCCAGGTGCTATTGCTGTTGCGTGAAAAGGCCCGTCAGCGAGGCACCGCCATTCTGTTGATTACCCATGACATGTCGCTGGTTTCGCAGTTCTGTGATCGGGTCTATGTGATGTACACCGGCGCCGTGGTGGAGCAGGGCGTTACCCGCGAGGTGATGGCCGATCCGCGCCATCCCTACACCAAGGGGTTGCTGAGCGGCCTGCCGGAACAGGTCAGCCCGGGTCAGGACCTGATGACGATTCCGGGCCAGGTGCCGAATCTGTCAGCGCTGCCACAGGGTTGTACCTTCAGGGATCGCTGCAGTTTCGCCATGGCCCCATGCGCTCAGCGACCGCCCATGCAGACCATTGATGAGGCAACTGATCGCAAAAGCGCCTGCTGGCTGAGCGTGCCATCCCATTCCGTTGCTCAGGAGTCGCTGTCATGACTGCACCTGCATCCACATCTTCCAGGCCTGAAGGCGCTGCCATTCTGGGGCTGAACGATGTCCGGGTTCATTACCCGATGGGCAACGACTGGCTGGGCAGGCCCAAGGCCGTCGCACATGCCTTGAATGGCATCGACATCGAGGTGCGGGCGGGTGAAACGCTTGGCGTCGTCGGCGAATCCGGCTGCGGCAAAAGCACCCTTGCGCAACTGCTGATGGGGCTGATCAAGCCGACTTCGGGAACCTTGAACTGGGCGTACAACAATCCGCGTGAGCGCAGCAGCAATGTGCAGATCGTGTTTCAGGATCCCCAGTCGTCGCTTGATCCCCGATTGCCTGTCTGGAAAATCATCACCGAACCGCTGTTCGTGCAGCGTGCTGCCCCGCGTCGTGACATGCGCGAGATTGCGGCAAAGGTCGCTGCGCAGGTCGGGATTCGTCCTGAATACATGGACCGCTTTCCCCATCAGTTTTCAGGCGGACAGCGTCAGCGCATCGCCATTGCCCGGGCACTGTCGTCCAACCCGGATATCATCGTGCTCGATGAGCCGACCTCGGCGCTGGATATCTCCGTTCAGGCGCAGATCCTTAATCTGCTAAGCGAACTGCAGCGCACGCGCGAGCTGACCTACATTCTGATTTCACACAACGTGTCCGTCGTCCGCCACATGGCTGATCGGGTCGCGGTGATGTATCTCGGGCAGATTGTCGAACTGGGCAGCGCCTCGCAGGTGCTCGAACGTCCCCGGCATCCCTACACGCAGTTGCTGCTGGATGCCGTGCCTCGGTTGGGCGTGCCGATAGACGATGCACAAGCCTCGGCACCGACCGAACTGCCCGGCAACCGAAACCTGCCCACCGGCTGCTATTTCCGTGATCGCTGTCCGAAAGCGACCGCTGGATGTGAGCGTCCTCAGGCGCTGTTGCCTGTCAGGGATCTTGCCGCCGAGCAATGGCAGGTTCGCTGTCATCTGGCGTCTGCGTCGTGAGCGCAATGAACTCAAGGGTGCCTGATATGAAAAACCGGACGGACAAACCTGCCGAACTCAACATGCATGAAGAAATGCGCCGCGCATTCTCATTGCTGTCAGGCAAATGGAAGCTGGAAATCATGTGGCTGATCAATCAGCGCGTCTATCGTTTTGGCGAACTGCGCAAGGCCATTCCCGGCATCACCCAGCACATGCTGACCGCGCAACTCCGCGAGCTTGAGGCAGACGGGCTGTTGACGCGCACCGTGTTCGCCGAAGTGCCGCCGCGCGTGGAATATGAAATCACCGAAAAGGCCCGCGGGCTGGGACCGACCATGGAAGCGCTGACGATCTGGTGGCAGGAACATGGTGCCAGCGTGCCGGTCAGGTCGGCCGGGCGTGGTCGTGTTGCGCGGAGTCGGGCACGAAATCCAGTTGAAGACACGGGATGTCCTGATCAGGCAAAAACCGCTGACTGGCTCGGCGAAGTTTTGTGAAGAGACCTCGCCACATTTCCGACTTAGCGCTGTCGCGCAGCAAACCCCGGACTGTGGGAGGCACCACCACGTCTTCGACATAGCGCTGTCGCGCGGCAAACACCGGACCGTGGGAGGCGGCTTGCCGACGATGAACGATGACGCGATTTTCCTGACATTCCGCGTCGGCTGCATCGCCGGCAAGCCGCCTCCCACAAAAACGTGTTCAGTCAGCAGATTACGTGTTGTTTGATAAGAGGCGGCTTGCCGGCGATCTGCCGGGAACCGGCAGCAAGACCTGCACACACGGTATGTCAGATGCAACCTGGGGCCGCTGCGCGGCCCATCGCTGCCGTCGTAACCTGCGAGAGCTCCCACCCCCTCCGGGCAGAAGCAGAGTCCAGCACTTTTTCGGCAATCAGTCTTACAGCCTGAACCTGCCCACTTCCTGCTGCAGACTGGTCGCGAGATTTTTCAATCCACCGCTGGTCTTGAGCAATTCCTGAACGGACATGTTGTTCTGTTCTGCCATTTGTGCGGAACGCTCCACGCTGCGAGCGACATCCTGGCTGGCGACGGTTTGCTCGCGCAAGGCAAAGGATATCTGGTCCACCACATGCAGCACCTTGCTGGAGCTGTCGCGGATTTCGATAATCGCCTGGCCGGCGTTGCCTGCCATTTCCACGCCGTTGTTCACTTCCAGCACGCCGCTGCGCATGCTCTCGACGGTCTCTCTGACGCCGGCCTGGATTTTCTCGATCATGCCGGCAATCTCTTTGGTCGATTTGCCTGTGTTCTGTGCCAGCAGGCGCACTTCGTCGGCCACAACCGCAAACCCGCGCCCCTGCTCGCCCGCCCGTGCAGCTTCGATGGCGGCATTGAGCGCCAGCAGGTTGGTCTGGTCGGCGATACCTTGGATCACGCTGATAATCGACGAGATATGCTCAGAGTGCTGGCCCAGGCCTGAAACCTGCGTCGATGAATGCTGCACGGTTCTGGCGATGCCGTTCATGCTCGACAACGTATTTTCGATGACCTGCGCGCCTTCTTTGGATTGCTCACCCGAACGGCTGGCGATCTGATGGGCTTCGTCGGCGTTTTCGGAAACATGGTGAATGCTGACGGTCAGCTCTTCGATGGTGGCGGCCATCATCGAAGCCGAGGTGGACTGCTCCTGGATGGCGCCGGACAGTTGTTCGGAAGCACCGGAAATCTGCTGTACGGACACCACCAGTTGGTTCGAGGCCTGACTGATCTGTTGAATCATCTCGCGCAGGCGCTTCTGCATCCGGTCGAAGGCTTTGGGCAATTCGTCATGGCTGCTGGTGTCGATGACCGTGTCCAGCCTGCCATCGGCAATCGCTGTGGCGGCGTCGATGGCCAATTGCAGGCGTGCTGTGGTGCTGCGGCCCAGTACCGTTGCCAAAATCGCGGAAAGGAGCGCGGCCGCAATGCCGCCGCATATCAGAATCAGCAGTGCGAAGTGCTTGGCGTCGACCATGTTCTGGGTTCTGACGACCAGCAGCACGTTTTCCGCGGCGCTGATTTCGGCCAGGGTTGCACGCATGCTGTCCATCTTGGCTTTGTCGGCACCGGAGGTGATGCGCTTGTCCAGTTCATCATCAGGCAGATTGCGCGCGGTCAGATCCCTGCGCATGGCAACGATGGCGTTGACGTCATCTTCAAGCCAGCGCTTGTAGGTGTCTCCCAGCGAGGCGAGGCGTCGCTGTTGTTCGGGGTTGTCAGCGGTCAGCCGTTTGAGCGCATCGAGTTCTTCGCTGAAGCGCTTTTCGCCCGCGACAAGTGGCTCGAGAAAAGCATCTTTCGAGGCAATGACAAAACCGCGCATGCCGGTCTCGATGTTAATCAGCTGTTCCAGGGCCAACTGCGCTTCACTGAGCACCTGATAAGTGTGAACATTACTGTTGGTAGCGTCTTCGACCTGCTCGAATCCCCTGTAGGCGCTGGCTACCAGAACGGCGATCAGCACGACGATAGCGATAAAGCTGAAGTAAAGCTTCTGCGAAATGCTGAGCTTGTTGAGCATGGTGTCAGTCCTGAAACGTGCCTCCCTGGCAGTCCGATGATTTTTTTGTGAGAAGAGCGGCAGTGTTCAAAATTTTTAAGTGATGCCATTTAGATATCATGGTTTCGACTGTGCCTTGGTGAACTTGAGGGGCGAGCGTTAACTATTCGAAATATTGTGAAATAATTTTATTAACCGACTGTTTTTAAATGTTTTTTATTTGGATTTTGGTCGTAATTTATAACGCTTTAAAAGACGAAAGTTGATATTTTGACGGCATAAAGTTGACGGATGCTTGGTAACTTGATGGTCTAAGATGACTACTTCTCGACTGTCTCGGGCTGTGCGGCAATGACACATGACACCTCGCTTGAACTGGCTTCCCGTCTGATCCGCAACATCAATGAGGTCTCGCTCGAAAAGCAGGTTCGCGACCCGTTGTATGAAAGTCTGGCAGGGCAGTTGGCAACGGGAACGGCCGCCAGCAAGTTGGGCGCCTCCATCGATATCGTTGCGCCGGGCAAGCGCTCATGCCCTTATCATTTTCATCATGCGCAGGAGGAAATGTTCATCGTCATTGAAGGCGAAGGCAGCCTGCGGGTGGCGGACCAGATGTTGCCCATCAAGACTGGCGATGTGATCTTCATCCCACCCGGGCCGCAGTACCCTCACCAGATCATCAATACGTCGTCAGCACCTCTGAAATACCTGTCGATCAGCACACGTGAAAAGCCCGAGATCTGCGAATACCCCGACTCCGGCAAGTACCAGGCCATGGCGTCCGGTGAAGGCGCTGCTTTCGTGGCCAGGCAGCGGGTCGATCTGAATGTGGACTATTGGGATGGCGAGCCGTAAACCGGACACGCTTGTGCGCATGCGCAGCGTTTGCTGTGCCTGTATGCTTCTGCCGACTCAAACGTGAAGTAAACGAATTCATCATGTCCGAAAACGTGCCCGATCCCGCCGCAGCGCCAGCCGCCAAACGTCGTCGCATCCCGAAAGGTGATTTGCGTAAGGTCGATATCATCAAGGCAGCGCTGGTGATCTTTGCCCGCGATGGCTTTGCCGGTGCGTCGCTGTCGAACATCGCCAAGGTGGCAGGCATTTCCCAGGTCGGATTGCTTCACCATTTCCCCAACAAGCTGGCCTTGTTGCAGGCTGTACTCGACCATCGGGATCAGTACATCGCGACGCGCCTGCAGGACGCCCAGCAGGTGGCAACGCTGGAAGGATTTGTGGCGTTTCTGCAGTTCATCATGCGGTTCAGCATTGAAGATGCTTCTGTCAGTCAGGCGCTGATGATTATCAACACAGAGAGCCTGTCAGTCACCCATCCGGCGAATCGATGGTTCTGCGAGCGTTTTCATATCGTGCACAGCCATCTGCAGGCGCAGTTGAAGCTGCTGGTGCAGGCGGGCGAAGTGCGTGGGGACATCGACGTGAAACAGGTCAGTATCGAGTTGGCGTCGATGATGGACGGGATGCAGATCCAATGGCTTCGGTCACGTGCCGACGTGGACATCGAAGGTGCGTTCAACCGGTTCCTCGACCGAATGGTGTCGGACCTGCGGGTACGCCAGTAGAGAAGATGCTGTGCAGCCGGTTGGCAATCGGTGGTCGCGAAGACCACCGATTGCTGCCTGTCAGTAAGCCTGTTCCGGCTTGACCTGTACGGCCTTGCGCAGCGGAACGGGGAGAGGGTTGGAATCACGCGTGGTCAGTTGCTCCGGGTAGAGCGCGACGACGGTGCGATTCAGAGCCAGGTTTTCCGAGTCCTTGCCGACCAGCACCTTGAACTTGCCAGGGTCCACATTCCAGCTCACCGAATCCGGCGAGTAGTAAGCGAACGAACGCGAGTCCAGCGCAATGGTGACGGTCTTGCTTTCGCCCGGCTTCAGGTAAACCTTGGAGAAACCTTTGAGTTCCTTCTCCGGACGATCAACCTGTGGCTTCGATGGTTGCACGTACAACTGAGCGACTTCGAACCCGGCTTTGTCACCGGTGTTGGTGATCGTGAACGTCGCGTTGATGGTCGAACCGGGTGCCAGTACGTTGCTCGACAGTTTCAGGTCGCTGTATTCATACGTCGTGTATGACAGACCGAAACCAAACGGATACAGCGGTTTGGTGTGCTTCTTGTCGTAGCCGCGATAGCCCAGATACAGACCCTCGCTGTAGGTCATTTCAGTGGGCGGATTGGCACTGCTGAAATAGTACGGCACAGGATCCTTGTACGACGCGTAGCTCGGGTTGTCCTCGGCCTTCTTGTCCAGGGTGATCGGCAGTTTGCCAGACGGGTTGACCTTGCCGAACAGGATTTCAGCCAGTGCCTGACCGCCTTGCTGGCCGGGGAACCAGGCATGCAACGAGGCCGCAACCTTGTTGGCCCAAGGCTGCATATCCATGCCGCCACCGCCATGCATCACCACAATGGTCTTCGGATTGGCTTTCTGCACGAAGCTGATCAGCTCGGACTGGAACTGCGGCAGCTCGAACGGATGGTCGAGGGACTCGCCTTCGTATTCGAAGTTGCTGCCTGCGGCGACGACCACGGCGTCGTAGTCGGCCAGGTTTTTCGGCGGACGCAGCGACGCCCAGCTCATCTGAACGCCATTCATGCCGCCCAGGACTGGCGTGAAGTTGCCTTTGAGTCGGCGATATTCCAGACGCACGTTGTACTCGCTGCCGGCTTTCAGGCTGGCGGTCTTGACGGTGCGAGGCACGACCGGGATCAGGTCGAACGAGACCTGTCCGCCTTCGTCTTCAGCCACCAGTTCGTCATTGATCCACAGCTTGTACGCGCCGTCGGCACGGACCTTGAACACATGCGGGCCGGTGATCGTCGGTTTGATCTTGCCGGTGAAACGGGCGGAGAACGCGCCTGCTGCCGGGTTGAAACCGCTGACGGTGCTGGTGCCGTTATCGGTCACGTTGCTGCTGGTGATCCAGTCCAGATTGACGCCCGGCTCGATGCGCGTGGCGACCGGATCGCCGGACAGGTTCGTGTTGCCGTAGTACTCGGCCTTGACGCCTGTGTTGCTGATGGCCTGTTTGTCACTGCCCGGCTGATACCAGACCGAGGACTTCGGGTTCAGGCTCATCTGACTGATGTAGTCGACATTGGCCGTATTCGATGCCAGTTGCTTCAAGCCACTGAGCTCGGTGACGTAGCTGCTCGGAACGGAGTAGGCGGTCCCGAATGGCGACGTGGGTGGTTGAACGGCCAGATCGCCGATGACGGCAATTTTCGCATTCTTGGCCAGCGGCAGCAGCGGCTTCTGTCCATCCACCGGTTCGTTGCGCAGCAGCACGATGGATTCCCGGGCCACGTTCAGCGCAGCGAGCTGACCGTATTCGCGATGCACCAATGGCTGTGCCTTGTTGATGCCCTTGTCGAAGCCGTAGCTCACCAGCGCCCTGAGGTTGCGGCGGACCTTGTCGTCGATCACGCTCTGGTGCAACTGGCCATTCCAGACGTAAGGCAGCAGTTTGGCCTCGGTAAACTGCAGGCCGCTCGGCATGTCGATGTCAGTGCCTGCCCAAGCGCCTTTGAACGCGTCCTGAACCGAGTTGAAGTCGCTCATGACATTGCCCTGAAAGCCCCACTGGCCTTTCAGAATGTCGGTGATCAGGTGGTGGTTCTCGCAGGCGTACTCGCCGTTGATCTTGTTGTAGCCGCACATGACCGAGGCGATGTTGGCGTTCTTGACCAGCGACTCGAAGCCCGGCAGATACAGCTCCTGCATGGCGCGTTCGTCGATCTTCACATCCAGATAATGCCGGTTGGCTTCCTGTTCGTTCATCAGGTAATGCTTGGCGGCGGCCTGCACGCCCTGCACCTGAATACCATTGGTGACCGCAGGTGCCAGCACCGCGCCAAGGAAGGGATCCTCGCCACTCATGTACTCGGCGGAGCGTCCGTTGAACGGCGTGCGATACAGGTTGATGGCCGGAGACAGCATCTGCTGGCCGCCTGCGATACGGGTTTCGTAGCCGATCGCCAGACCGAATTCCTTGGCCCGGTTGATGCTCCAGGTCGCAGCCAGTGCCGACGGCGACGGGTACTGCGCGCCGAACGTCTTGCCGCCGACCAGAACGCCCATCGACGAGTCATAGGCCACAGTGCCTTGCAGGCCGAACTTGTCCAGCTTGGGGATCATTCGTCCGTCGTCGACGCGAGAGAAATTGATCTTCTCCGATTGCGTCATGTTGTCCAGCATTGCGCCGACGCGCGCTTCTACTTCGTTGCCGGTCATGGGGGTGGCGGCAAACAGCGCACTTGCCTGGGCAACGCTCAGCGCAAGAACGCTCAGGCTCAGGCCTTGTTTGATCATGGACACGGTACTACTCCTCGGATAATGGCTTGAGTGATGGTTGAGTCAACGCAACGCTCACGGCTTTTTTTCATCCACGACGGGGGCATCTGCGGTGTCGACAGGGGCATCCAGCAGGGCCTGCTCGCCAGTCGGTTGTTTTTGGGGCAGGGCGTCAGCACCGGTGAGGTGCTGACGCTTGGCATCGACCTGCGCACGTAGCGCATCGGATGTTGCGGGCGACGTGTTCTGATGGTCCGCAGCCGAAGCCGGGAAGTTGATCAGGCACGTCAGTACGGCGGCAGCGACAGGCAGCAAGCGTCTGGCCATCGGGAAGTCTCCAGATAGAGTGTGTTGGCGATAAGTGTGTGTCGGACGGGGGTGGGGGCCGACGGCGAGCATTAAGGCCGCAGTGTGGGGATAAAGTTCTCGGGTCGCAAAGAATTCAGGTTGATAAACGATTAAAACGCCAAGAATATTAAATAACGTATTTCTGTTTTATAAGATTTTTTGATTTATTTTTTAAGGTTATGGATTTTTTTTAAGGTTTTATTTTATTTTTCATATTTTTATTAGCAGATAAAATTTTTTTACAAAACAGAGTGATCATTCTGTTTTAAGGGTTTTTCCAGATGTCAGTCGATAAAAAAAAGCGCCCGTTGACCGGAAAAATGCGAGGGTGGGCTGATCGAATGTTTTGTTTTTCAACGATGCAGCCTCTGTTAACGATGCCTTAATCGGCATCGCTCAATGTGCAGTCACTTGAAGCAGACGCCTGTGGCGCTGCAAGCCTGCCACCCACTGAGATAAGACAGATGACCCTTTCAAGAACTGCAACATTGATGCTGGTTTTGGTACTTGGCCTGTGCAGCGTGCAAGCCTTTGCACAGGACGGTGCCGAGATGCTGCAAAAACGCCAGGAAGCCTTTGCGCTCGAACGTCAGCAAGCGCGTGAAAGCCTCGCCAAATCCAGAGAGAAAGCCGAGCAGCAGCGGGCAACCGAAACCGCCTCCGGCCAGAACATGCAAAATCGTGATATTGAAAAACCTTCCAGCTGATTCAGAGGTTTTTATCGCGCAGGTTTACACTGGCGCTCATCCGGCTGTCCACGAGGCGTGCAGACCACCAGAGCGCGCCGCGGGACAGATTCTGTAGCGGCTTAACCCTTACTCCCCACAAGAGTCCGCCATGCATGTATTGCTATGTGAAGACGACGAACTCATCGCAAGCGGCATCGTTGCCGGCCTGAACGCTCAGGGTCTGGTCGTCGATCACGTGGCCTCGGCCTCGGCCGCTCATGCGCTGCTGGATGTCGCGCAATTCGATGTGATGATTCTCGATCTGGGCTTGCCCGATGAAGACGGCATCAGCCTGCTGAGACGCCTGCGTTCTGGCGGTCAGATACTCCCGGTGCTGATACTCACTGCCCGAGATGACATCAATGACCGGGTCAAGGGGCTCGAGGCCGGTGCCGACGATTACCTGCTCAAGCCGTTCGATCTGCGCGAGTTGTTCGCGCGTCTGCACACGCTGGTGCGGCGTACTGCCGGTCGGGCGGTCAATATCATTGAGCACGGCGCTGTCAGGCACGATCCCAGTTCCCGGCAAACCTGGCTGGCGGGAGAGACCGTCGACCTGTCGCGTCGAGAACAGGCATTGCTGCTGGCGTTGCTGAATAACCGGGGCCGTGTGCTGTCGGTGGAACAGTTGAAGGATTGCGTCTATGGATTTGGCGACGAAGTGGAAAGCAACGCCCTGAACGTGCACATTTTTCACCTGCGTCGCAAATTGGGCAGCGCAATCGTCGAGACAGTGCGGGGCTCGGGGTATCGAATCGGTAACGTCACCCACGCGCAAGGTGTCGAGTCATGAGCTTACGGCTTCGCCTGAGCCTGATTCTGGGCGTCGCTTTTGTTGCGGTGTGGGCGCTTGCGGCGGCCTGGATGTTTCAGGACCTGCGCACCCGGATGATGGATTCTCTGGATCAGCGGCTCGTGGCGTCGGCACGAATGGTCGCAGGCCTGGTGGATCGCTTGCCCGAGCCTTTGTCGACCCAGGAAAGTGGCACTCGTTTCAGTGCCGATCAGTTGGGGATGCCAGACGGCATTGCCTGTGAGGTCAGTTCCTTGCGCGGCGAGGTGCTGGTCAGTACTCACAATGCGACCAACAATGCCATTGCCAGTCCCGAGGGCGGGTTTCACGACCAGACCATTGACGGGGAACGGTGGCGAAGTTTCACCCTGTTGCAGGGCGATATTCGTATCACCACAGCAGACCTTGAGCGTGAGCGTGAGGCGCTCAATCGGTCCGTCATGCTGTCGGCGTCCATTCCTGTAATGGTGGCGTTGCTCGCCTGCATCGTCATGCTCTGGTTCGGGGTCGGTAAAGGACTGGCGCCGCTCAATCGCATGCGTGATGAATTGAAAAAGCGCAATGTCGATTCCCTCGAACCGTTGCAGCTCGACATGCTCCCCCGTGAGTTGAAGCCGCTGCTGGAAACCCAGAACCACCTGCTGGCTCGCATCGGCAAGGCCGTCGAGCGTGAGCGTCGTCTGACCGGTGATGCGGCGCATGAGTTACGTAGCCCGCTGACGGTCATCAAGACCCATTTACAGGTCGCTCAGATGACCTCGGGCGACGCCCGGGAGCTGGCGCTGGCTCGTGCCGAACAGGGCGCTGACCGACTGCACAATACGCTTGAACAATTGCTTCTGCTGGCAAGGGTGGAAGGCAGTCTGCCGTTTGACGACGGCAGTCGATGCAGTGTCGAGCAGGTGCTTTCTCTGGCGATTCAGGACGCAGGCGGTGACGTCGGACGGATTGTGCTGGCGTCACGGGTCAGGACATCTTCCTTGCTCCTGGACATGCAGGCCGTGCTGGCAGTGGCTGCTTTGCGTAACCTGCTGGACAACGCCCTGCGCCACAGTCCCGAGCAAACGCAGGTCATCGTCAGCGTCACCAGCGACGACGACTTTGCGTTTGTCAGCGTCCGAAATGTCAGCACAACGCTGTCGGAAGACAGCCTGCAATCCATGACCAAACGTTTCTGGCGCAGCAGCACCAGCAACGGTTGCGGGCTGGGACTGGCCATTGTTCAGGCCATCGTCGAGCGTTGCGGCTGCAGCATAAAGCTCGACTGCGTTGATCAGCAGTTCGATGTCACGCTGGGTCTACCCTTGTTGCTTCAGGTCGTACAGGTATTGCCTGGGGCCTCGCCCAAGGCGCTCGACACCGAGGTCGTCAGGCGCTGACGCACGGCAGGACGATCAGGAATCGCGCTCCGCCCAAAGGCGACGAATCAACCTGAATCCTGCCACCCTGACATTCAATTGCACGTCGGCTGATCGCCAGCCCAAGACCGAACCCGCCGGTGTCTCGATCACGGCTCCGATCCATCCGGTAAAACGGCTCGAAAATGAGCGCGCGTTCACTTTCAGGGATGCCGATGCCATCGTCTTCGACCGTCATGTACAAACCCTCTCCCGTCTGCAATCGCAGACTGACCCTCACTTGGCCTGAGCAGTAGCGAATGGCGTTGGCGATCAGGTTCTGCAAGGCTCTGGCGGTCAGACGCGGGTCGAGCACGAAGCGCTCCGGTGCGGTGTCAGTCTGCAGGCTCAGGTCGAATGGCCGGGCGTCCTGAGTATCGAGAAATCCACCCAGTACGCTGTCCAGGAACGCCTGCAACGGGATTTCCTGTCGATCGGCTTGCTGGTAAGGCGATTGCAGGCGTGTGTAGGACAGCAGCTCATCGATCAGGGCATCCAGCTCCCTGATATGCCCGACCATCTGCTCCAGCCTGAGTCGTGTGGAGGCTTCAAGCGGGTCGGTCAGCACCAGCGCCATGCCGAACTCAAGCCTGGACAATGGCGTGCGCAGTTCATGGGACACGGCGCTCAACAGTTCCTGCTGCTGATTGAGCAACTGCCCGATGTCCTGCGCCATTTTGTCGAACACTTGCGCCAGCTCGCCGATGTTAGAGCGCGGCGAAATATGGGTTCGCTGCGCCAGATTGCCATTTCCCAGCATCATCGCCGTGTGTTTGAGCCGCTGAAGGTCGCGCCAGTGCGGCCAGAACCAGATCGACAGGCAGCCCAGCAAGGCGGCGCCGATCAGCACGTTCATCAGCCAGTACATGATGTTGATGTCCACCGGTGGGTCCGGGAACACCAACTGGATAACCTGACCCGCCGAGAGCGGAGTCATCACCGTGCTCGCCATGCCGTAGTCACCGTTGCGCAACGCGTTTCTGCCTTGCTCCAGTTCGGTCCGCTCGCAGTCGCTGACGCTTGGGTCGGTGATGGTCAGCACCCGCAACTGCAATGGCGCAAAATCTTCCTGCAGCTCGTGCTCGACCTGCGGCCATGAAGCTTGAGGCACCTGAGTAAAGCGCGTCTTGATCAGCTTCAGCGTGCCCCTGACCTGTTCGTGGTTATACGTAAGGTTGCGCTCTTCGAAGACCTTGAGCACCAGTTCGGGCACCGCGTACAGCGCAACGGTGTAAGTCACCAGCAGGATCAGGTAAAGGCGGGCAAGCATCTTGAGCATGGCGATGGATCAACCGTTGAAAGACGAAAAAAGTGCAGTCAGGAGAAAATCCTGTTTATTCGGCGGGTCAGGTTTCGCCTGGCAGTGGGCCTATTCATCCCACTCCGATCGGCTCAGCAAATAGCCCTTACCCCACACGGTCTTTATCTTGCGGGGGTCGCCCGGGTCATCCTCGAACTTGCGCCGCAACTTGGAAATGGCGACATCGACCGAGCGGTCCACGCCGTTGAATTCGATGCCACGCAGTTGCTGGATCAGTTGATCACGACTCAGCACTTCTCCCACGTGGCTGGCCAGTACCAGCAGCAGATTGTATTCGCCGGACGACAGCTCGACGTCCTGTGATCGCCATTGCACCTGGCGCTCTGCGAGGTCGATCACTAACTGGCCCAGCACGATTTGTCTGGCATCACGGCGAGGCGTGGCAGCCGCGCTGCGGCGCAGTAACGTGCGAATCCGCGCCAGCAGAACCCGGGGCTCGCAAGGCTTGGCCACGTAGTCATCCGCACCGGTTTCCAGGCCCAGAATCTGGTCGTCGCTCTTGCCGCGGGCGGTGAGCATTATGATCGGCAGCGCGGGTTGTTCATCGCGTAATTGTCGGCAGACATGCAGCCCGTCCAGTCCCGGCAGCATCAGGTCGAGGATGACCAGATCGGGCCGCAGTCGATGCATGCCGTCGAGCGCCCGGTCGCCACGGTTGACCACGTTCACCTGATAGTCAAACCGCTGCAGGTAGCTGGCAATCAGCTCTGCAAGGGCTGCGTCATCCTCGACAAGCATGATCGTGGTCATTGTTCGGGCCGTTTCACAAAGAGGGTCAGCATAACCAGAGCAACAACCCCCGGCGTAAATCCTTAACACTTATTCACATCTTCCCAACACTTGTTTACATGCGTTGGCGAGCGTGTCTCTAGCATGGCGTAACGTCCAGAGGAACGCCAACCATGCTGTCAGTCTTGTGTCTTCATCCATACCGTTTGCTCCTCTGTGCAGGGCTTGTAACGCTTGCCGCCTGCAGCGAGCCGCCTGCCCCCCAGGACGCGACACCTGCTCGGGTGAGTGTCGAAACCGTCGCCCCCCGACCGCTGACCCTCACCACTGAACTCAACGGTCGTCTGGTCTCGCCGCGCACGGCCGAAGTGCGTGCGCGTGTGGCCGGGATCGTGCTGCAACGGGTCTACCGCGAAGGCACGGACGTGCGCCAGGGCGATGTGCTGTTTCGTATCGACCCGGCACCTTTCCAGGCCGATCTGGACAGTGCCGAAGCGGCGTTGCGCAAGGCTGACGCCAACCTCTATCAAACCAGGCTGCAGTCAGAGCGATACGCCGAACTGGTGGACATCAACGCCGTCAGCCGTCAGGAGGCGGAAAACGCCAAGGCAGCTTTTCTGCAGGCTCGGGCTGACGTTGCGTCCGCGCGTGCTGCACTCAAGCGTGCCCGTTTGAATCTTGGGTATGCGACAGTTACGGCGCCGATTTCCGGGCGCATCGGCAGGGCGCTGGTCACCGAGGGCGCGCTGGTCGGGCAGGGCGATGCCACGGCGCTCGCGATCATTCAGCAATTACAGCCCATTTATGCCGACATCAATCAGACCACTCGCCAGATCGGCGAACTGCGGCGTTCGCTGCAGCAGGGTCAGTTGCAGGCCCTCGAGCAAGGTCAGGTCAGTGCCACACTGGTTCAGGAAGATGGCGGCCCATACCCGGAAAAAGGTCGGTTGCTGTTTTCCGACCTGACCGTGGATCAGAGCACCGGCCAGGTCATTCTGCGCAGCGAGTTTCCCAACCCGCGCAATGAGCTGCTGCCGGGCAGCTTCATTCGCGTGCAACTGGATCAGGCCCGCACAGACCAGGGCGTCACTGTCGCCCAGCGTGCCGTACAGCGTGATGCGGCGGGCAAGGCGTCGGTGCTGATCGTGGATGCCGAAGGCAAGGTTCAGGAGCGTACCGTCGAACTGGGCGGGGTGCAGCGCAATCGCTGGATTGTCAGGTCCGGTCTTCAGGCGGGTGATCGCGTCGTGGTGGCCGGACTGCAACACGTGCAGCCCGGCATGAAGGTGAACGCTGAGGAACAGACCGCGCAGTTCGCTGAATCGGAGCACAAGTAATGGCGCTGTTCTTTATCGGTCGGCCGGTCTTTGCCTGGGTCATTGCCCTGTTCATCGTGCTGGCGGGTCTGTTGGCAATCCCGAAGTTGCCCGTGGCCCAATACCCCAGCGTCGCGCCACCGCAGATCGAGCTGACCGCCACCTATCCGGGCGCTTCTGCCCAGACCATCGATGAAAGTGTGGTCAGTCTGATCGAGCAGGAACTGAACGGTGTCAATCACCTGCTGTATTTCAGCTCCAGCAGCAGTCAGGGCACGGCGACCATGACGATCACCTTTCAGACCGGCACCAACCCGGAGCTGGCCAAGGTCGATGTACAGAACCGCCTGAAAATCGTCGAGCCGCGCCTGCCTCGCGCCGTGAGCCAGCAGGGTTTGCAGATCGAAGAAACCTCGGCGGGCTTTCTGATGATCGGCACACTCACTTCGACTGACGGGCGCCTGGACGAAATTGCGCTGAGCGACTATCTGACGCGCAACGTCGTCAACGAGCTCAAGCGTCTTGAAGGCGTTGGCAAGGCGCAGTTATTCGGTTCCGAACGCGCCATGCGGATCTGGATCGATCCGCAGAAACTCGTGGCCTACTCGCTAACCCCGGCGGACGTAAGCCAGGCGATTGCCGAGCAGAACGTGCAGGTTTCGGCGGGCAGTATTGGCGATCTGCCGTCTCCGACGGATCAGGAGCTGACCGCGACCGTTATGGTCAGGGGCCAGCTCAGTACGCCAGAGGAATTTTCCGCCATCGTGCTCAAGGCCAATCCGAACGGTTCCAGCGTGACGGTGGGCGATGTGGCAAGGGTCGAGGAGGGCGGTCAGAGCTACAATTTCGCAACCCGTCTGGACGGTAAGGCTTCCGTGGCCGTCGGCGTGCAATTGGCGCCTGCGGGAAACGCAATGAGCACTGCGACGCTGGTACGTGAAAAGCTCGACGAGCTGTCGCGCTATTTTCCGGCCGGTGTGAAGTACGACATTCCGTACGACACATCGCCCTTCGTCAAAGTCTCGATCACCAAGGTTATCCACACCTTGATGGAGGCGATGGCGCTGGTGTTCGTCGTGATGTTCCTGTTCCTGCAGAACATTCGCTACACCCTGATTCCGGCATTGGTCGTGCCGGTCGCCTTGATGGGGACGTTTGCAGTGATGTACGTGCTGGGCTTTTCCATCAACGTGCTGACGCTGTTCGGCATGGTTCTGGCCATCGGCATTCTGGTAGACGATGCGATTGTGGTGGTGGAAAACGTCGAACGGCTGATGGTGCAGGAGGGGCTGTCACCCAAGGATGCTACGCGCAAGGCCATGGGGGAAATCAGTAGCGCGATCATCGGTATCACGCTTGTGCTGACGGCGGTGTTCATTCCGATGGCGTTCATGCCTGGCTCGGTTGGCGTGATCTACCAGCAGTTCTCGATTTCCATGGCCGTGGCCATCGTGTTCTCGGCGTTTCTTGCCCTGAGCCTTACACCCGCGCTGTGCGCAACGCTGCTCAAGCCGATTCCTGCCGGTTCGCACCCTGAAAAACGCGGATTTTTCGGCTGGTTCAACCGCTCGTTCGAGCGCTTCAGCGGACGTTACGAGGGCTGGGTCAGCAAAGCGGTGCGTCGCACTGGCCGGTGCATGTTCATGTTCCTGCTGCTGGTGGCCTTCATGGGGCTGCTGTTCAGTCGGCTGCCGTCCTCGTTCCTGCCGGTCGAGGATCAGGGGTACACCATCACTGACATCCAGTTGCCGCCGGGCGCGAGTCAAAGCCGTACCATCGACGTCGCCAGACAGATCGAAGCCCATAATGGCCAGGAGTCCGGCATCACCAACACGGTGATGATCCTCGGCTTCAGCTTTTCAGGCAGCGGGCAAAATGCGGCGCTGGCCTTCACCACGTTGAAAGACTGGTCGCAGAGAAGCGCAGAGGATTCGGCGCAGGCAATCGCAGACCGTGCGACAGCTGTATTCAGTGGTCTCAAGGACGCCATGGTGTTCAGTCTGCTGCCGCCTCCGGTGGAAGGGCTCGGCACCTCGGGCGGTTTCGAAGTCCGGCTGCAGGACCGCGGTGGCCAAGGCTATGAGGCGCTCACTCAGGCGCGTGACGAGCTGCTGGGCAGGGTCGCAGCGAGCCCGGTTCTGCAGAACGTGCGCGAGGCCTCTCTGGCAGAAACCCCACAAGTGAATATTGAAGTGGATCGCCAGCAGGCCAACGCCATGGGCGTCTCGTTCTCGGACATCGCCAATGTGCTATCGACATCGCTGGGGTCCGCCTATGTAAACGATTTTCCGAACAAGGGGCGCATGCAGCAGGTCATCGTGCAGAGCGAGGGAGATCGTCGTCAGCAGGTTGATGACCTGTTGCGTCTGGAGGTAAAGAACCGTCAGGGCCGAATGGTGCCTGTCTCGGCGTTTGCCAAGGCGGTGTGGTCGCGCGGGCCTGCCCAGCTCAACCGTTACAACGGTTATCCCGCCGTGAGCCTCTCCGGGGAACCCGCTGCGGGGCACAGTACGGGCGAGGCCATGGATGAGCTTGAACGTCTGGCGTCGGCACTGCCCAAAGGCTTTGCACTGGAGTGGACCGGCCTTTCCCTGCAGGAGCGCGTTTCGGGCGGGCAGGCGTCATTGCTACTGGCGTTGTCCATGTTGGTGGTGTTTTTGTGCCTGGCAGCGCTCTATGAAAGCTGGGCGATTCCGGTTGCGGTGCTGCTGGTGGTGCCGCTGGGTATCCTGGGCGCAGTGTTGGCCGTCACCTTGCGGGGCATGCCCAACGATGTGTTCTTCAAGGTCGGCCTGATCACGATTATTGGTCTGTCGGCCAAGAACGCAATCCTGATCATCGAGTTTGCCAAGACCCTGCACGATCAAGGCATGGGGCGGGTCGAAGCGAGCATCCAGGCTGCACGCCTGCGTTTGCGGCCGATTGTAATGACCTCTCTGGCCTTCATTCTTGGTGTGGTGCCGTTGGTGTTCGCCACCGGTGCCAGTTCGGCGAGCCAGCAGGCAATTGGTACCGGCGTGATCGGTGGCATGTTGACCGCCACGCTGGCGGTGATTTTTGTGCCGGTGTTCTTCGTGCTGGTCATGGGGCTTGTGGAACGTTCGAAGCGCTTCGGGCGAACGCCGTAAACAGGCGAGCCCTTTGTTCAATGCTGTGAAGAGGTTATCTGTCGTGCCTGGAAAAGCTGCCAATCGTTGGTGGGTGCTGCTGTCGGTGATAATGGCGTTTCTGCCTATTGTGCTGGACATGACCATCCTGCATGTCGCTGTGCCGTCGTTGACCCTTGCGTTGCAGGCTACCGGGACGCAGGTGCTGTGGATCATCGACATCTATCCGTTGCTGATGGCCAGTCTGCTGATTCCCATGGGCACGCTCGCCGACAAGGTCGGGCATCGCCGGATAATGGTGTCGGGGCTGGCGATTTTCGGCATCGGATCGATACTGGCAGCGTTTTCGCCTACGGCCTGGGCGCTGATCGGGGCGCGTGCGTTCATGGCCTTCGGTGCCGCGATGGTCATGCCATGCACACTCGCCATTATTCGTCAGACCTTCGAGGACGAAACCGAGCGAGCGACCGCGCTGGGCGTCTGGGGCGCGGTGGCGTCTGCAGGCGCTGCGGTCGGCCCGCTGGCAGGTGGCGCGCTGCTGGAGCACTTCTGGTGGGGATCGGTGTTTCTCGTTAACGTCCCGGTAATGCTGATCGTTCTGCCTCTGGTAGTCGTCTACAGCCCGAAACAGTCCACGTTGAACGACGCACCCTGGCCCATCGGTCAGGCCGTGATTCTGATGGCCGGCATCATGGCCAGCGTGTACGCGCTCAAGTCCGGCTTTGTCGCCGGTAATCCTGTGGCCGTGACAGGGGCCTGCTCGCTGATCGGCATGCTGCTGCTGTTCTGGTTCTTCAGAAAACAACTGCGCTCACCCCAGCCGATGCTGGACCTTGGCCTGTTCAGGATTCCTGCAATCGGCGCGGGCGTGGGCATGGCGCTGGTGGTGATGGGTGCGCTGGCAGGCGTCGAATTGATGCTGGCGCAGGAACTGCAATTCGTACTGGGGCAGACGCCGTTGCAGGCCGGGATATTCATGCTTCCGTTGATGATCGCTTCGGCTGTCGGCGGACCTTTTTCGGGACGGATTCTGCGTGCTGTCGGATTACGAACACTCGCGACGACTTCCCTGCTGATTTCCGCAGCGAGCCTCGCCGGGCTGGCAGTTGCCAGTCTGGGGGAGGGCGGAGTCGAGGTGATCCTGTTGCTCGCCGCGCTGGGCCTGGCACTGAGTGTCGGCATGACCGCTTCTTCAGTGGCAATCATGAGCAACACGCCGGTCGACAAGGCCGGTTCCGCCGGTGCGCTTGAAGCCACCAGCTACGATCTTGGCTCGGGACTGGGCATCACCGTGTTCGGCATCGTGCTGGCATCAGGTTACCAGCGCTCCATCCAGTTGCCGGATGGCATCGCGCCCGAACTTGCCGATTCCGCAACGCGCTCCATCGGCGAAACCATGATGGTCGCGAACGCTCTTGGCGGCCATCAGGCGCAGCAATTGGTGGCGGCCGGGCAGGCAGCGTTCAGTGCGTCGCACAGCCTGGTGCTGCTGGTGGCGGCTGGTCTGATTGCAGTGATGAGCGCGGTGGTGTGGCGGGTGTTACGGACCTAGACCGATTCACCTGTGTCGGTCTCGTTGCGCGCCGCGCCCGGCGTTTTCCCTGTCCAGGCCTGAAAGGCCCTGGCAAACGAGTTGGGGTCTTCGAACCCCAGCAGGAACGAAATTTCCGCACTCGACATGGCCGTGTTGCGCAGGTAATGGTGGGCCAGCGACTCACGCAGGGTGTCGAGTATCTGTTGAAACGTAGTGCCTTCGCTTTGCAGTCTGCGTTGCAGGGTGCGGGTGCTCACGCCCAGTTTGCGACCGACAGCCTGCATCGAGACCTCCCCGGCCGGCAGGCTCTCCAGCAATGCGCTGCGTACCCGTTCCAGCATGCCGCAGGTTCTGTCCAGATCCGATAGGCGCTGGCGCAGGTCGGGCTCGAAGAACAGCCACATTCTGTGATTTTCGGTCAGAAACGGGCGATCCATGTCGGCGTTGTCCAGTACCAGCGTCGTGACGGCGCTGTGCGTGACCGGGATGCCAAAAAACGCTGCATAGAGGTCTGAATCTTTCTCGAAATCGTCCGGCAATGGCCAGCTTATCTGCAGTGGGTTGACCTGGGTGCGAGTGGCCAACCGTGCCAGTTGCACAAACAGCACCATCTTGAAGATCAGAAATACGGCCGGTGGCGGCTGCGAATCGGTAAGGAAGTCCAGCGTAATGGTGGTGTGTCTATCGCTGCGCACCATGCGGATTGCCATCGGCGCGATCAGCCGTACATAGGTGGCGAGGCGCTCCATGGCCCCTTTCATGTGGGCACTGCACAGCGCGGCAAACAATTCGGGATCGAACCAGTCCGCGGACATGACCCGTGCGATCTGCAGGGGCGTTGGAACCGTGGGTTGCAATGATTGGGCTTCTGCCTCGATGGCCTCCCACAGTCGAAAGAAATCGGCCGAATTCAGGCGCACGCTGCGACGTGCGAACAGGTCACCCGGCAACTGCGCGCGTCGCAGCACCGGAGGCGCGGTCACGCCAGCGTCTTGCATCAGAAGTCGCCATCCTGGCCATACCGAATATTCCAGCGCCGAGCTGCGTTTGCCGTTCATGGGCTTTTCACTCAAATGTCTGCACGTTGCAGGGCAGTCTAGGTAGCCGATCGTGCCATCACAATAGCCGATGACGCCAAGGCACCGCGCTGAAGATTGGCGCGTTGGGCAGTCATTCTGGCGCGTTGCGCGAGTGTCAAAAGGCCGGTGCACGAGCAATCTGGTGTCACGGGCAAATGTGTCGGGCACTTGATGACTCATCAGGACCGCTTCGATGTCACAGCCCGCCGAGCAGCCTTACAACGGGCACACATGCGACTCTTCAGGGCATTCAGATGAAAAAGACAATGTTGATTACCGGCGCATCCTCAGGCTTCGGGCTGCTGCTCGCGACCCGGCTTCACGATCAAGGCTTCGAGGTGATCGGCACCAGCCGTCACCCCCAGAACCATGCGGGTCGTTTCCCCTTCAAACTGCTGCGTCTTGATGTGACCGATGACGCGTCCATCAAATTCTTTTTGGAGCAGTTGTTCGCGAACATTCCGCGCGTCGATGTGCTGATCAATAACGCCGGTTACATGCTGACCGGTATTGCCGAAGAAACCCCTGTCGAGGCCGCGCGGGAGCAGTTCGAAACCAACTTCTGGGGAACGGTCAAGGTGACGAACGCGTTGCTGCCGTTCATGCGCGAGAAGAAGGGCGGGCAGATCATCACGGTCAGCTCGATTGTCGGCCTGATAGGGCCGCCCAATCTGTCCTATTACTCGGCGTCCAAGCATGCGGTCGAAGGCTATTTCAAGTCGCTGCGCTTCGAGCTGGACCCGTTCAACATCAGTGTCAGCATGGTCGAGCCTGTCTGGTTCAAAACCAAGCTGGGGGTTAATGCCGTGGCGTCGAAAGGCCAGCAGATCGCGGCGTACGATCAGTACCGGCGCAGGGTGGACGCAGCCACCCAGAAGGGCCTGGACGAGGCGCAGGCGCCGGACGCGGTGGTGGAGAAAATCATCAGGCTGATAGGTGCCCGCAAACCGCCGTTTCGCAACCCGGTTGGCAAAATGTCGGGAATGATCGTGTTTCTGCAGCATCACGCCCCCAAAATGTTCGAAAGCTCGATCCTGAAAAGTGTGGCTTCGGCTCGATAGCCTGGACGCCACTGACACTATTCCTTCTATCTTGCAGGTGATCGCCCATGAAGTTCTATCTGTGCAAATACCTTCCGCCGCGAGCGGATTTTCTCGCCACGATGACTGATATCGAGCGCGCCCTGATGGCGCAGCATGGGGCCTATCTGAACGAGCTGCTCGACAAGGGCGTGATTGTCGCGCATGGACCGGTCATGGACGAGCAAGGTGGTTACGGCGTCTCCCTGTACCAGATCGACGATGATCAGGAGGTCGACGACTTCACATCACATGACCCGCTTGTCAGGCAAGGGGTAGGCCACTACGAGCACTACCCGATGCTTCACTTGAAGGCGCGTGGCTGACCCTGCTCATGGCCGCGCTCGCTGATCAGTTCCTTGATTCTGGACGCCAGTACCTCCAGCCCGAAGGGTTTGGTGAGTATCTGTGTCCTTGGTTGCAGATGGCAGCCGTCCAGAGCCGAGGTCTCGGCATAGCCGGTGATGAACAGGGTGGGCAGGGCGGGGCGTTTCGTGCGTGCGGCGTCGGCCATTTCCCGGCCGTTCATGCCACCGGGCAGGCCGACGTCGCTGATCAGCAGGTCGATGTGTATGTCCGACTGCAGGATCTCCAAACCCGCCTGCGCATCTGCAGCTTCCAGCGCGTGATAGCCTTCTGTTGAAAGCACCTCGACGACCAGCATTCGCACCGACGGTTCGTCGTCGACCACCAGCACCGTCTCACCGTGGTGGGGCAGCGGCGTTTCGTCACTGCTCTTGTCAGTGGTTTCCTGCTGCGCATCGGGAAGGTGACGAGGCAGGTGCATCACGATGGTCGTGCCCTGGCCTTCGACCGACTCGACCTTGATCTGGCCGCCCGATTGCCTCACGAAGCCATACACCATCGACAGGCCCAGACCTGTTCCCGCACCAATCGGCTTGGTGGTGAAGAACGGCTCGAATGCCTTGGCCACGGTCTCCGGACTCATGCCGGTGCCGGTGTCCGTCACGCGAATACTCAGATGATCGCCAGCCGTGATGCCGTGGTCCGGGTCGATGCATTCATCCAGCGAAGCGTTGGAGGTTTCGATGATGATACGGCCGCCATTGGGCATCGCATCCCGTGCGTTCAGACACAGGTTGAGCAGGGAGTTTTCCAGCTGTGCATGGTCGATCAGTGCAGGCCAGACCTCGTCTCCTGCGACAACTTGCAATTCGATGGACGGGCCGACTGTACGGCCGATCAGTTCTTCCATGCCGTGAATCAGGGTGTTCACGTTGGTGACTTCAGGAGACAGCGTCTGGCGCCGGGAAAAGGCCAGCAGACGATGCGTCAATGACGCGGCTCGTCGAACGGCACCCTGAGCCACGCTCACGTATTTGTCCACATCGGCCAGACGTCCCTGGGCCATACGGGTCTGGATCATTTCCAGACTGCCCGAAATGCCGGCCAGCAGGTTATTGAAGTCGTGGGCGATGCCGCCAGTGAGTTGTCCCACGGCGTCCATCTTCTGGGCGTGCCGCAAGGCATCTTCGACCTGTTCACGTTCGTGAATGGCCTGCTCGATGCGTTGTTCCAGCGTCTGATTGAGTTCCTTGACGGCCACTTCGGCCTGCTTTCTGGCCGTCACATCGATGGACGAGCCAATCAGGCCGATGACTTCCCCGTCGTCGTTGAGCAGCGGGGCCTTGGTGGACAGGAACGTGGCGGCCGAGCCATCGGGCAGGTTGACCTGCTCCTCGATCTGTTCGCTGGTGTTGTTGTCCATGATCCGGCGGTCGGTCTGCATGATGATCCGCGCCTGATCCTTGTCCTCCAGAAAGTCCATGTCGGTCTTGCCGATGAAGAATTCCGGTGGTTTGCCGATCAGCGTTTCCGTGCCGCGATTGGCGACCAGCATCCGGCCTTCCAGATCCTTGGCGTAGACAACGCCGGGAACCGCTGCGGTGAAGATGCGCAGCAGCGAGGTCAGACGATCCCGCTCCTGTTCGGCGGCGCGGCGCGCTTCGATATCCAGCAGTACGCCGGGGCAGCGTATCGCCTGACCCTCTGAGTCACGTTCTATACGACTGTTGGCTTCCACCCAGCGATAACCGCCATCCTTGTGCTTGACT
The DNA here is from genome assembly GCF_001642795.1 of Pseudomonas viridiflava. Classification (GTDB taxonomy): domain Bacteria; phylum Pseudomonadota; class Gammaproteobacteria; order Pseudomonadales; family Pseudomonadaceae; genus Aquipseudomonas; species Aquipseudomonas viridiflava. The sequence continues at coordinate 288,705 of NZ_LKEH01000018.1, forward strand.
CGATATTCGCAGCGGAAGATGTCGCCGCTGTCCAGGATGTCCTTGATGGCGTCTCCTACCCTGATCACGTCGTCAGGGTGGATAGAGGTCATCACGCACTCAAGCGGCAGGCCGTCGCGGCAGGTCTGCCTGGATAATCCGAAGGTGCGGGCAAAGCGCTCGTCAGCCACCAGCAGATCGCCGGGCACGTCCCAGATCCAGGTGCCCACGACGGCGCCCGAGTCCAGTGCCAGCTGCATCTGCTCGAAGTTTTCTTCTGTTGAAGAACCCGATTGTTCTGAATGTATTGGCCCCATGTCAGGCGCATCATTATTCATACGGTCGACTCGTTTACGCGCTTGGTTTGCAAGGCCTTATTCATCAGGCAGTTTTGCTGAGCAGAAGTTGTGCAATTTGAAAACTTTTGCGGCCATACGGCCTGACGTGAGCATCACTGACACGCGATCATTCCATAAATTGCGGACTAAGGTGATGTTAAAAGCACATCATCCGCTCATTGGTCCGGCAGCTCACAGGCGAATCGCCTTCGTCGACAGCACTCCAAGTCTTGAATGCCAGTTGCTGTTTGCGCATTGAGGTATCTATAAAGTGATCGGGTAGCTGAGGTCGGTCGATTGTCAGGCGACGTATCGCCAGCCTGCCTCAACACTGATCGTGCCCATCGCGTGGGCATGCCGCCCGTGACGCTCCGCGTCACACATGGCGCAGACCGCGAAATCAGTGAGCCGAGCGCATGGCTCAAGTCACCTTTTCGCCCCTCGGCGACTTATTCATAGTTCGCCAGCCGCTACTGCGGCCACTGCTCCAGCAGCATCGCGACGAATTTCTCGGCAGCGGGGGACAGGGATGCGCCGCGCCTCGAGACCAGGCCCAGGGTTCTGATCACAACCGGGTCAACCAGCGGAACGCTCACCAGCGTCGGATGATCGTCGGCCGGCATTGCCAGGCTGGGCATCGCAGAGATGCCGAGACCTGCCTCGACCATCCCCAGCGACGTGGACAAATGCTGCACCTCGTAGAACCACTTCGGACGCCAGCCCAATCCGGCCAATGCATGGTCGAGGATCATCCGGTTACCACTCAAGCGTCCTACACCGATCAGCCGATAGTCGCTCAGTTCGATCCAGGCCACGGATTCGCGCTGGGCCAGTTCATGATCACGTCGGCAGGCCAGCACGAATGGCTCTTTCACCAGTGGCACGAACTCGATGTCCGGATGCTGTCCGCTCATCATGTTGATGCCGAAATCTGCCTCGCCCCGCAGCACCGCTTCCAGACCTTCGTTGGCACTCAGGTCGAGCAGGCGGATGCGGATCTGTGGATAACGCTCGTTGTACAGCCGTATCACGCTGGGCAGGAAATAGAACGCAGCCGTCGGAATACAGGCGAGGGTGACCTGACCGATCTGACGTTCGGCCAGTTCGCGGATGTTGAGAATCGAATCCTCGAAATCATCCAGCAGCCGTCGTGCCTTGGGAAAGAAATCCCGGCCTACGCTCGTCAGACTCACCCGTCGCGTGGTGCGATCCAACAACGACGTGCCCAAGCCCTGTTCCAGTTTCTTGATGCGTCGGGTGAGCGCTGGTTGCGAAATGTGCAGCACTTCGGCAGCTTCGTGAAAGCTGCCAAGTTCGGCGATCTTCACGAAAGATCGGATATCCTGCAGTTCATATTCCAAGATTTATTCCCCGCTGCCGAGCATGAAAGGACAATATGCCGAGCTTACATTATTTCGTTAAGTGGAATAATGGCTACGATCTTTGCATTGGATAAAACACAAACATCCGTGTGACTCTTGCTTTCAACGCATCAATACTCCCAATTGATCACCAAGAGTCAGACTTTATGCAACCGATTCCCTGCGTACTCATGCGCGGCGGCACCTCCAAGGGGCCGGTATTCCTCGCCAGTGATCTACCTGTTTCAACGGCCGAACGTGACGAGCTGCTGCTGGCCGTCATGGGGTCGGGGCATGAACTGGAAATCGACGGCATTGGTGGCGGCAGTCCGCAGACCAGCAAGGTCGCGATTGTCAGTCCTTCTCCGCACGCCGACGCCGACGTCGATTATCTGTTCGTGCAGGTGATGGTGTCCCAGCGCCGCGTTGATACTGCGCCCAATTGCGGCAACATGCTCTGCGCCGTCGGGCCGTTCGCGGTCGAGCACGGGCTGGTGGCGGCGGCCGGTGATGTCACTCAGGTGCGGATTCGCAACCTCAACACCGGCACGTTCGTCTGCGCCGACGTCAACACGCCGGGCGGTCAGGTCAGTTATGACGGCGACACGCAGATCGATGGCGTTCCCGGTTCTGCAGCCCCTGTGCAACTGACCTTTCTCGATGCGGCGGGCAGCAAGACCGGAAAGCTGTTTCCGACCGGCCAACAGACCGATGTCTTCGATGGCGTACCGGTAACCTGCATCGACATGGCAATGCCGATGGTCATCATCGAAGCCTCGCTACTGGGCAAGCGCGGCGATGAAAGCCCCGCCGAACTGGATGCCGACACTGACTTCCTGCGCAAGCTGGAAGCGCTGCGGCTCAAGGCCGGTGCCGCGATGGGGTTGGGTGATGTCAGCGACAAAGTGATCCCCAAGCCGGTGCTGGTTTCACTGCCCAGCGCAGGCGGTACGCTCAAGGTTCGTTACTTCATGCCGCACAACTGCCACAAGGCACTGGCCATTACCGGCTCGATCGGTCTGGCAACGGCTTGCGTGAGTGACGCCACGGTGGTCGCGCAGCTGCTTGGCACCAGCGGCAACGAGCGCTTGCAGCAGGTACGAATCGAACACCCGAGCGGGGCCATCGACGTCGCCATGAGCTACGTCGGACCTGACCGGCAGACCATCCGGGCTTCGGTGGTGCGCACGGCGCGCCGACTGTTTTCCGGCGAAGTGTATGCGCCACTCGCTCAGCGACTGGCTGGCTAGGCCGCCTGACCTGATTATCAACTCCGCATCAGAACAACTCCAATAATGGGTGATGCCTCATGAAAATCGCAAAATCACTGTATTTCCAGATCATCTGCGCCGTGATCCTCGGGGTCCTGGTCGGACACTTCTGGGCGCAGCAGGCCGTCGCCCTCAAACCGCTGGGCGATGCGTTCATCAAGCTGATCAAGATGATGATCGCCCCGGTGGTGTTCTGCACCATCGTCACCGGCATCGCCGGCATGAGCGACAAACAGTCGCTCGGTCGGCTGATGAGCAAGACGCTGCTGCTGTTTCTGGGGCTGACGGTGGTCAGCCTGATCATCGGACTGGTCGCGGTCTACGTGTTCCAGCCCGGCACCGGCATGAACATCGATCCGGCAAAGCTCAGCACGGCGGGCCTGTCCCAGTACACCGAATCGGCGGCGAAACTGGGTGTCGTGGATTTCTTCATGCACATCATTCCCGAGACTTTCGTCGGAGCGTTCAACAAGGGTGAAGTATTACCGGTGTTGTTCATCGCAGTGCTGTCGGGCTTTGCCCTGTCGTCGCTGGGCGAGCGCGGCAAGCCGGTGCTGAATGTGCTGGAATCGGCTTCGCACATGGTCTTCAAGATATTTTCCTACCTCATGCGCTTCGCCCCGATTGGCGCGTTCGGCGCGCTGGCATTCACCGTGGGGCAGTACGGCATCACTTCGCTGGGGTCACTCGCCAAGCTGATCATGACCCTGTACATCGCCTGCGGTTTCTTCGTGTTTGTGGTGCTGGGCAGCATCTGTCGGGCCAACGGGTTCAGCCTTTGGAAACTGCTGCGCTATTTCCGCGAGGAGTTTTTGGTGGTGCTGGGCACCTCGTCAACGGAACCGGTCATGCCACGCATGCTGGAAAAACTGCAGGCGCTGGGTTGCAAGAAAGGTGTTGTCGGTCTGGTACTGCCAACCGGTTATTCCTTCAACCTGGACGGCACGGCGATCTACCTGTCGTTGGCGGCGGTGTTCATTGCTCAGGCCTGCAACATCGAACTGAGCATGACCCAGACCCTGACCATGCTGGCGATCATGCTGCTGTCTTCCAAAGGCGCGGCAGGCGTGACCGGCAGCGGCTTCGTTGCACTGGCCTCGACCCTGACCGTGATCCACGACATTCCGCTGGCGGGCTTGGCCTTGCTGATCGGCGTCGATCGGTTCATGTCCGAAGCCCGTGCGCTGACCAGTCTGGCAAGCAACGCGGTGGCAACTGTGGCGATCTCGCTGTCGGAGAACGCCTGTGACCGTCAGGTGCTGATGCAGCAACTCGACAACCGATCGACAGCCAAACGGCCTGCCCCGGAATGGGATGCGCCGCAGGTCGCCGAGCGGAGCTGATCCGGCCTCAACAACCTTCGACCGACACGTATCATCTGCCTTCGGGCCTCGCCATCGCGAGGCTCGACAGGCCTTGCCGTGCGCGTCGTTCATCCATAACAACAAGAGAATATTCCGATGCTTGCCTTCCTCGGCCTAGCCATGGTGGTGGTCTTCACCTACCTGATCATGTCCAAACGCCTGTCGCCCATCGTCGCGCTGACCTTGGTGCCTGTGGTCTTCGCCGTGCTGGGCGGTTTTGGCGGCACCACCGGCAAAATGATGCTCGACGGCCTGAAAATGGTCGCCCCGTCTGCCGCACTGCTGCTGTTCGCGATTCTGTTTTTCGGGCTGATGATCGATGCCGGTCTGTTCGATCCGCTGATTCGCAAGATCCTCAAGCGCGTCAACGGCGACCCGCTGAAAATCGCCGTCGGTACCGCGTTGCTGTCGCTGACCGTGGCACTGGACGGCGATGGCACCACCACCTACATGATCACCTGCGCGGCGATGCTGCCGCTGTACAAGCGCATCGGCATGAACCCGATGATTCTGGGCATCATCTCGATGCTGTCGCTGAGCATCATGAGCGGCATGACGCCCTGGGGTGGACCGGCCACGCGGGCCATTGCCGCGCTGGGGCTGGATGCCGGCGAGTATTTCATTCCGCTGCTGCCGACCATGATCGGCGGGGCTGCGTGGGTGGTGTTCACCGCCTTTGTGCTCGGTCGCAGCGAGCGCAAGCGCATCGGCAATGTACAACTGCAGAGCGGCGGTGGCGGTTGTTACATCGATGCCATTCTGGGCGACACGCCGCACAAACGGCCCAAACTGGCCTACGTCAACCTGGCGTTGGTGATCGTGGTGATGGTGGCGCTGGTCATGGGCCTGATGCATTCGGCGATCCTGTTTCTGATCGGCTTCGTGCTGGCGCTGATGATCAACTACCCGCAACTGGACATTCAGAAAGAGCGGATTCTGGCCCACTCCGGCAATGCCATGACCGTGGTCTTGCTGGTGTTCGCCGCAGGCATCTTTGCCGGGATTTTTTCCGGCACCAAGATGGTCGATGCCTTGGCGCAAACGCTGGTCAGCTGGATTCCGCCGGAGTGGGGCCACCTGTTCCCGCTGGTGGTGGCGATCACCAGCATGCCGCTGACCTTCGTGCTGTCCAACGATGCCTATTACTTCGGCGTGGTGCCGATTCTGGCCAACGCGGCAGCGGCCTATGGCATCAGCCCGCTGGAAATCGCCCGCGCCTCGATTCTTGGCCAGCCGGTGCACCTGATGAGCCCGCTGGTGGCGTCGACCCTGTTGCTGGTCGGCATGATCGACCGTGACATCGGCGACTTCCAGAAAGCCACCCTGAAATGGGCCGTGCTCACATCGCTGGTGGTCACGGCGTTGGCTCTGCTGACAGGCGCCATCAGCCTGTTCGTCTGACTTTAAACCCTCCCTGTGCATTCACGCGCCCTTGACCGGGGCGCGCGGATCACTGCGCCTCCAATAACAAGAACGAGCCATGAGCATGAACACATTTTTCCAGCGCACCGCCTTGCCTTCACTGCTGTTGAGCGTCGCCCCCTGGGTGAGCGCAGGCGGTTTCATCGAAGACAGCAAATTGAAGCTGCAATTGCGCAACGTCTATTTCAACGAGAACTTCCGTGACGAACACGGCCTGAGCACGCGTGCTGCGTTGACGGCCAAGAGCGAGCGGACTGAATGGGCACAAGGCCTGCTGCTGGATTATCAATCCGGGTTCACACCGGGTGTACTGGGTTTCGGCGTCGATGCTTCCGGCTTGCTGGGCATCAAGCTGGATTCCGGCAAGGGACGCAGCGGCACCGGCCTGTTGCCGGTCCACAGCGATGGCCGCGCGGCCGATGAGTTTTCCAGTCTGGGCGCCACTGCCAAGGTACGTCTGGCCAAGACCACCGTGAAATACGGTTCGCTGCTGCCCAAAACGCCGGTCCTGGTCTACAACGATGCGCGCCTGTTGCCGCAGGTCTATCAGGGCACCCAGTTCACCAGCACAGACATTGAAAACCTGACCCTGACGGGCGGGCGTCTGGATCAGTTCAAGTTGCGCGACTCGTCGGACAGCCGCTCGATCATCCCGGACGGCTTCAGCGGCAAGGGCTCGGACTTCACCTATGTCGGCGGCGACTATCGGTTCGGCAAGAACGTTCGTCTGAGCTACTTCTATGGCGAGTTGGAAGATTTCTATCGCCAGCAGTTTGCGTCCATTCAGCACGACCTGAAGCTGGGATCCGGCGTGCTGACCAGCGACCTGCGTTATTTCCACAGCGTCGATGCCGGTGCTGCGCGCAGCGGCAAGATCGACAACGACATGCTCAGCGGTCAGCTGACCTACGCGCTGGCCGGGCACAGCGTCGGGGCCGGTTATCAGGTGCTGAGCGGCGATGCGGGCCTGCCTTATATAAGCGGGGCGACGGTGTACTCGTTCAGTAACGTGGGCATCGGCAAGTTCATCGAGGAAGACGAGAAAACCTGGATGGTCAGTTACGGCTACGACTTCGCCCGCCTGGGTGCGCCGGGCCTGACGTTTTCCTCGCGCTACCTGCGTGGCGACAATGAGAAATCAGGTCCGGCGCAGTTGCGCGAGTGGGAATGTGACGCCGAGATTGCCTATGTGGTGCAAGGCGGTGCCTTCAAGGGGCTGGGTGTGAAGCTGCGCAACTATGTGTATCGATCCGATTTCGCCCGCGGACGCGACAGCAACCGGCTGTACCTGACCTATGACATTGCGCTTTGGTAATCAACACCGTTTCAGGAAAAGTACAACGCCTGGGCGAGCCAGGCATTGTACGTATTCGTTGAAGCCTTGATCAGCCGTGGCTGGCGGTCGGTGCCATGTTCGCAGCATGAACCGGCGAGCCTTTGGTCAGCCCGTAATACAGTACGCCGCCCAGAATGCAGCCAGTGAACCAGGCGAAGTTGGCGATGGGCTTGAACCAGGGAATGAAGGTGAAGCACAAACCGACCAGCGCAGTGAGCAGCAGTGCTTTCACAGCGACCCAGTTCACGCCGTTGGTGTACCAGTAGCGACCGCTCGGGGTGTCGTTGAACAGCGCATCGACGTCGATCTGCTGCTTCTTGATCAGGTAATAGTCCACCAGCAGGATGCCGAACAACGGACCGATGCAGGCGGCGAGTACGTCCAGGGTGTAGTGGATCACTTCCGGGTTGTTGAAGAGATTCCATGGGGTGATGAAGATCGAGGCCACGGCGGCGATCATGCCACCTGCGCGCCAACTGATGCGGCTCGGTGCCACGTTGGCGAAGTCAAACGCCGGGGACACGAAATTGGCAACGATGTTGATGCCGATGGTCGCGGTGACAAAGGTGAACGCACCCAGCAATACCGCAGTGGTGTTGTCGATGCGCGCCACGGTGGCAATCGGGTCGTGGATCATTTCACCGAAGATCGGCAGCGTGCCGGAGACGATCACCACGGTCACCAGCGAAAACGCCAGGAAATTTACCGGCAGACCCCAGAAGTTGCCGCGGCGTACGTCCGCCATGCTGCGGCAGTAGCGGCTGAAATCACCGAAATTCAGCGTCGGCCCGGAGAAGTACGAGACCACCAGCGCGATGGCCATGACCACCTGGCCGAATGCGGCCCAGCCCGACAGTTCTTTCTCGGCCAGCGTGAAGCTGATGTTGTCCCAGCCGGCACGCCAGACGATCCAGCCCGCCAGCGCGAACATCACGGCATACACCGCAGGGCCGGCCCAGTCGATGAAACGTCTGATCGATTCCATGCCGGTCCAGAACACCGCGGCCTGAACGACCCACAAAGCCAGAAAGCCGAACCAGCCCAGCCATGACAGGCCGAGAAAGGTCACGCTCTGATAGGCAGCCAGTTCCGGGAAGAAACGCAGCACCACGATCACCAGCGCGCTGGACGCCAGGTAGGTCTGGATGCCGTACCACGCCACTGCAATAAGGCCGCGAATGATCGCCGGAATGTTGGCCCCGAAGACGCCGAACGCCAATCGGCAAATGACCGGGTAGGGAACCGCAGCCTGCTGGCTGGGTTTGGCCACCAGATTGGCGATCACCTGAATGATGCAGATGCCGACCAGCAGCGCGATCAGCACTTGCCAGCTGGCCAGGCCGAGGGCGAACAGGCTGGCGGCGAAGACGTAACCACCGACGCTGTGCACGTCGCTCATCCAGAACGCCAGAATGTTGTACCAGGTCCACTTCTGCGGAACCGGTCCCAAATCATGGTTGTGCAGGCGCGGACTGTAGCCGGCCGGGCGTTGGTCTGTCATTGCGTTACTCCCTCGCTGAGTCGTGACGGGATCGGGGTACGATCGTTGATCTTTTTTGTATACGATCGTGTACGCAAGACATGTGCCATGCCGTGTTTTCAGTGTTCCGAATCGCCTGAAAGCCTTGACGTGTTAAGCGTTTTTTTCAGAAAGCTGACGTCCTGGTCAGCTCAGGCTGGTCGCCTCAAATGCACATAAACAGGGCGCTTTTGCGCGTTTTGAGTGCGGAAGTTATCGAGGCCAGGTGACACCGGTTTAATACTGTCGTCCAGATAGCGCTATTCAGCACCGGATTGATCGGGCACTATTCTTGTATACGATCTGCATGCCAAAGCGATGTGATGCCATGACCCGACCTTCCAGCGCCCCTCTGTTCATTGCCCCCGCTGCCGACGAAAAAGGCCGCGATGAGCAGATCTATCAGCACGTGCTGGAAGCTATCGTCGAACACAGGCTGGCGCCCGGCACACGCTTGCCGGAAGACGCGCTGGCAGAGGTCTTCGAGATCAGTCGCACCGGCATTCGCAAGGTGCTGCAGCGTCTGGCGTTGGAACGACTGGTGACGCTGCGGCCCAAACGCGGCGCGGAAGTCGCCCAGCCCTCGGCGCAGGAAGCGCAGGATGTGCTGGGCGCCCGACAACTGATCGAGCCTGCCTTGATGGACACCATCGCGACACGCGTCAGCGGTCAGCGTCTGGAAGCGCTGCGCACGCTCTGCGATCAGGAACACGCGGCCCAGCACGCCGGGCGTCACAGTGAAGCCATTCAGTTGTCCGCGCGCTTTCATGTGCAACTGTGTGCGCTGGCGGGCAATCAGGTGCTGACCGAACAGGTTGCGCAATTGACCACACGTTCGTCACTGATCCTCGCCGTGTATGGCTCGCGGCGCAGCGTCGGTTGCGACTGCGGCGAGCACGCCGACCTGCTGACCTTGCTGGAAGCCGGGCAGGGTGACGAAGCGCGGGAGTGGATGGCCGAGCACCTGCGTCGTATCCGCGCCAGCCTTAACGTGGATGAACCCGTCAGCGAGACGGTGGACTTCCACAGTATTTTCAAACGGCGCTGAAGGAGGCCCGGTGCGTATTCAAGTCATAAACCCCAACACCAGTGAAGCCATGACCCGCAAGATGGGCCTGGCGGCGGAAGCTGTCGCGCGCCCTGGCACGCAGATCATTGCCTGCACCCCGGCGGATGGTCCGGTGTCCATCGAGGGGCATTTCGACGAAGCCATCGCGACGCTGGGTGTCCTGGAAGAAGTACGCAAGGGCCGTGAGCAGCAGGTCGATGCGCATATTATTGCCTGCTTCGGCGACCCCGGTCTGCTGGCCGCCCGTGAAGCCGCGAGCGCACCGGTCATTGGTATCGCGGAAGCGGCGTTTCATGTCGCGAGCCTGATCTCAACCCGGTTTGCGGTGGTCACTACCCTGACTCGCACCCGGATCATTGCCGAGCACCTGCTTCAGCGTTATGGATTCAGTGACTTGTGCACGTCCGTGCGCTGCATTGATCTGCCGGTACTGGCGCTGGAAGAGAGCGGCCCGGAACTGGTCGAACTCATGGCCGAACAGGCGCGCAAGGCGCGCGATGAAGAAGGCGCGGGTGCCATCGTGCTGGGTTGTGGCGGGATGGCCGATCTGGGTCGGCAACTGAGCGAAGCCGTCGGCCTGCCAGTGATCGATGGCGTCGCAGCGGCCGTGAAGCTCGCCGAATCGCTGGTGGACCTGGGCCTGACCACCAGCAAACACGGCGACCTGGCAGACCCGATTGGCAAACCGTTCAAGGGGCGGTTCGGGTATTTGAGTCGTTAGTCATAGCGTCTATGTCCATTGCTGAAGCGGACGCAGAGCGTCCAGAGAGGCATTCCCACGCGGAGCATGGGAACGATCAAAGTTGGACAGTTGATGATCGTTCCATTCTGCGTGGTAACGCCGCCCAGGACGCTCCGCGTTCGCTCGAATGTGACGTGCCCATCACCCCTTGCTGTGCTCATTCGACGTCGGTGCCTCAACCACGCCACGCGGTCCGCTGACACCCCATATACCGGCGCCCACGATGGGCAGTGCCAGGATCAGGACTGTCCAGCCGATTTTGGTACCGGACGATTTGGTCGAGCGCCAGACGCTGTAAATCAGCCATGCATCCAGTGCCAGAACGATGATCACTGCCGCGATCCAGAACACGTTAAACGCTTCCATGATGTACCTCCTTCTTTGTCACAACGCTGGAACACCCGTCAGTGAGTCAGGCACCGTCACGGGGATGTCGTTGCCGCCCGGCGTCAGGATGACCTTGCGGCAGTCTTCTTCTTTCTTGTCGAAAATCTTGTAGGCCGTCGCGGCCTCTTCAAGCGACATGCGGTGGGTAATGATCGCCTCGGGTTGCAGGCGGCCGGTCTCGATGTAGTCCAACAGTTCAGGCATGAAACGCTGTACATGGGTCTGGCCCATCTTGAACGTCAGGCCCTTGTCGAAGGCATCGCCGAACATGAAGCCGTGGATAAAGCCCGCGTAAACCCCCGGCACGCTCACCACGCCGCCGCGCCTGACGGTCGCGATGCACTGACGCAGCGCCTTGCCGCTGCTGCCTTCGAGCTTGAGGGTGGCGAGTACCGTTTCGGTGGTGCTGCCCTTGGCTTCGAAGCCGACTGCGTCCACGACGCCGTCCACCCCACGCATGCCTGGTGTCTGGCGAATGATGGTGTCGGCCGCGTCGTCATCCTCATCGAAATTGATCGGAATGACGCCATAGGTCTGCTGTGCATAAGCCAGGCGATAGGGATGGTGATCGACCATGAAAATCCGTTCCGCCCCCAGCATTCGGGCGCACGCCGCGCTTAGCAGACCGACCGGGCCCGCTCCGTAGATCGCAATGCTTGAACCCTGGCCGATGCCGGTGTTGGTCACGGCCTGCCAGGCGGTCGGCAGGATGTCGGAGAGAAACAGCACCTTCTCGTCCGCCAGCGTACCGGGCACCTTGAACGGACCGGTATTGGCCTTGGGCACCCGCACGTATTCAGCCTGCCCGCCGGGAATGCCGCCGTACAGGTGGCTGAAACCGAACAGCGCGGCGCCCGGTGGAATGGACTTCTTGTTGAGGATCGCGCCGCGTCCGGTGTTGGTGGTTTCACAGGCTGCAAACAGGTCCTGGTTGCAGAAAAAGCATGAACCGCAGGCAATCACAAAGGGAATGACGACCCGGTCGCCACGCTGCACGGACGTCACTGCCGAGCCGGTCTCTTCCACGATACCCATGAACTCATGACCGAAAATATCGCCATGCTCCACGGTGGGAATCTTGCCGCGATACAGGTGCAGGTCCGAACCGCAGATCGCGGTCGCCGTCACCCGCAGAATGATGTCATCGGCCTGCTGTATTTCCGGGTCCGGCACGGTATCGACTTTGACATTGTGTGCGCCGTGGTAGGTCAACGCTCTCATGGGAAGTCCTCTGTCTGATCGGGAAGTCTGATCTGTTACTTCTGATGAGCGGATTCCTGGTTTTTTGGTTCAGCGAATTTGTTCGAGGCGGGACTAACGGTCGCTCTCTGGCATTGATTACCGCACGCACATGCTGTTCGTCGGCTTGTTGATTGTCCGGCGTGAACGGCCTGTCGGGGCCTCAAGTCGACAGACTGACGGGCGAGAAATGAGGCCGTTCGCCTGAGTCGATCCGAATCTGGATTCACTGACACGAGGTTTCCGATGAGCACATCCAAAAAGAACACGATCAACGACCTTTTTATTCACGAGCTTTCTGACATTTACAGCGCTGAAAAACAGATCCTGAAGGGACTGTCGAAGATGGCGCGTGCATCGACCAATCCGACATTGGCGCAGGCGTTCGAGTCGCACAGAGAAGAGACTCAGGGCCAGATCGAACGCATAGATCAAGTGATCGAGATGACTGAGTTGAAGCTCAAACGGATGAAGTGCATTGCCATGGAGGGATTGATCGAGGAGAGCAAGGAGCTGATCGACGAAATTGAAAAGGGCCCGGTACTTGATGCGGGACTGATCGCCGCCTGCCAGAAAGTCGAGCATTACGAAATTGCGGGGTACGGCACACTTGTGGCAATGGCCAAACATCTGGGCATGAACGAGGCTGCAGAACTGCTGGCTGAAACGCTTGAAGAAGAAAAGTCAGCCGACGAAAAGTTGACCGCAATCGCCGAACAAGGTGGCAATCAGGCAGCAACAATGGACAGTGAAAGCCGATAAATCACACTTGATCTTGCGGGAGAGACGCGACGTATTGTGGGAGGCGGCTTGCCGGCGATGAATGACGACGCGATTTTTCTGACATACCGCGTCGACTGCATCGCCGGCAAGCCGCCTCCCACGACTCCAGGTTCGCAGCGCACATTCGCGTTTAATGCCTGAACGCAGGCATATCCTGCAGCAGCATCCCCATCAACCGGCTGGCACCCACGCTGAGTTGACGGCCCAAGCGACTGATCAGGTGCGTTTGCGGGCTGCTGAACACTTCGTGCTGCAATGTCAGTGCCCGTAGTTTTCCGCTGTTGATTTCCTCTTCCACAACAAAGGTCGGCAGCAGCGTGACGCCACCCTGCATGGCGAAATGCTTGAGCATGGCGAAGGTGTTGCAGGTCAGGGTCGGCTCGAGCGTGACGCCCAACTGGTGTTCGGCTTCCAGAAGAATCTGGCGAATACCGTACGAAACAGCGGGCAGTGCCAGGCGGTATTCAGCCAATGCCTTGAGTTCGATGGGACCTGGTTGCTGTGTTAGCGGATGATCCGGTGCGGTCACCACACAGACCGGCTTGCGCTGGTGGGCGTGGGAACGGATTTTGGGGTCGGCGGCCGGGTTGAAGACCAGACCGATGTGCGCCTCATCCTCGACCACCTGACGGATCACTTCGTTGCTGCCGCAGACATTCACGATCAGCTCGATTCGCGGGTACAGCGCCGAAAACTTCGCCAGCGGCTGCGCCAGGCTTTCCAGAAAACCCTCCCCGGAGACCAGCGTCACCGAGCCGCTATGCAGGCCGCGCAGTGCCTGGATGGAATCCAGCAGGACTTCCTGTTGAGTCAGCCGCTGGCGGTAATAGGCCAGCACCTTGTCACCGGCTTCAGTGGGCTTGACCCCGCGTCGATGGCGCTCCAACAGCGGCGAACCCAGCTCCAGTTCCAGTTGCGCGATCTGGCGGCTGACCGCTGAAGGCGCGACATTCAGAAAGTCCGCCGCTGCCCGCACGCTGCCCAGCCGCACAGCTTCGAAGAAATAAAGGATCCGACGATCCTGCACCAGACTCATTGGCTGTCCTGTGTTGCGCTCAAGGCAACATAAATTCGATTTTTGGATTATTGCTGAGAGGGGAGAACGCTGTCCATACTCGATCATCAGCACAAGGGAACGCGTATGAAGGCTCTTTGGCAGCGCCTGCGGGAGCAGGCAAAACAGTTGGGTGAGCGTAACCCGATACTGGGCCGTTACGGACAGGATCGAGTGCTGGCCCATGTGTCCTTCGAGACTGCACTGGCTGCCAGTCTGGCCAGGCAGTTGCAGAGCCACGCACCAGAAGCCGATCTCGCCAGCTGGTTCGGCGGCGTCCTTCAAGCGCATCCCGAGATTGCCGAATCGGCAGCGGCCGACATCGACCATTTGGTGGTCGTCAACCCGGCCTGTCCCGATCACCTCACCGCCTTCCTGACCTTTCGCGGCATCCAGGCCGTGCAGGCGTATCGCATCGCTCATGCGTTGTGGAACGACGGCGATTTTCAAAGCGCAGTTCTGCTGCAGAACTGGGCGGCCAATACCTGGGCCATCGACATTCATCCCGCCGCGCGTCTGGGCAAGCGCCTGTTCGTCGATCACGGCATGGGTCTTGTGATCGGTGAAACCGCTGTGGTCGAGGACGACGTCAGCCTCTGGCATGGCGTCACCCTGGGCAGCACGCTCAGCGAGGCAGGCGACCGGCACCCCAAAATTCGTCGCGGTGCGCTGATCTGCGCAGGCGCCACGGTGCTCGGCAACATCGAAGTCGGCGAGCGCGCCATCGTTGCCGCTGGCGCGGTGGTGCTCAAACCCGTGGAAGCCGGTGTCGTGGTGGCTGGCACGCCAGCCAAAGTCATCGGCAGGGCGCCGGATTCACTGGCGACCTTCACCAGCAAATCTCAGGTCTGATTCAGGGAGCAATCGCATATGGCTGCCGTCGCCCAGTTTCCACAAGGCATCGATCATCCGCTGGTCACTGTCCGTGATCACGCCGCCACGCTTGAGTTGTATCGTCGGATGGGCTTCGCGCCGTCGCCGGTCAGCTATCACCCGTGGGGCAGCGTGACTTCGTTGATGATGTTCAAGAGCAACTTCATCGAGCTGATCGGCATTCACGATGCGTCGCTGTTCGGCACCGGCTCGGTCAATGGCTTCTGCTTCGGCCGCCAGTTGGGCGAGTTTCTGGATCGCGGCGAAGAGGGCGTTTCGCTGGTCGCGCTGCACAGCCAGGATGCCGACGCGGATCATGCGCGGCTGATGCAGGCCGGTTTGCCGAGTCAGGGCCGAATCGACTTCCGCCGCGCCATGACTTTACCGGACGGACGTCCTGACGAAGCGGTGGTTTCGCTGGGGCTGTTCATCGACCCGCAACTGCCTGACGCCTCGAATTTCATCTGTCATCAGCACCGCCCCGAACTGATCTGGGTGCCGGGCTGGCAACAGCATCCCAATGCGGTGGACGGCATTGTCAGCGTGACGTATCTGGCCGACCCCGCTCAGCTTGAACCGCGCTGGCGTGCAATTTACGGCGATGCGGTGAGCTGGCAGGGCAACGTGTTGTTCGCCGACACCCGATGCGGCGTGTTGCGCGCCATGGATGCGACAGCGGCCGCCCGGCATTACCCCGATACGCCGCTGCCACAAGTCCATCGCGAACGACCGCATGCCATCGCCATCGGCCTGCACACCACCAGCCTCGACACCCTGCGCGCCATTCTTGCCGAGCACCACGTGCCGCATCAGCAGGCGCCCGGACGCGTCATGGTCGAGCCGCAGGCGGCAGGCAACGTCATTCTTGAATTCGTACAAAACCTCTAAGCGAGATGCAGAACATGACTTTGAAAACAGGCGTCATCGGACTGGGCAACATGGGCGGCGGCATGGCCGCGACATTGGCAGGCAAGGGCTTCGATGTCAGTGGATTCGACCTGTCGCAGACCGCGCTGGCGACGGCCGAAAGCATAGGCGTGAAGCCGGTTGCCGACCGCACGCAGTTGATCCAGAGCGTGGACATTCTGATTCTGTCGTTGCCCAAGGCCGAGCATGTCGAGTCTGTCTGCCTGGGCGCCGGTGGCATTCGCGAAGTGGGCCACGAAGGGTTGATTGTGGTCGATACCACCACCTCGACGCCTGAGATGAGCCGCAAGGTTGCTGCCGAACTGGCCAAGGCTGGAATCGCCTTCATCGACGCCCCGGTGTCCGGCGGCCCGAAAGGCGCGGCCACCGGCACTATGTCGATGGTGATCGGCGCTGAAGAGGCTGATCTGGCGCGGGCCATGCCGGTGCTGGAAGGCATGAGCGGCACGCGGGTCCACGTCGGTCAGTGTGGCGCGGGCAACGTGGCCAAGATCGCCAACAACATGCTTGCGGCCTGCCACCTGATCAGCACCGCCGAAGCCGTCGCGATGGCGGCCAAGGCAGGCGTTGACCCGGAAAAACTGCTGCAGGGCTTGAACGCCGGTTCCGGCCGCAGCGGCGCGACGCAAGTCATGTTCCCCACCTGGGTGTTGAACAAGGCCTACGACTCGGGCTTCACCATGGGCCTGATGCGCAAGGACGTCGGCCTGGCCAGCGACCTGGCGGACAGCCTGGACATGGACCTGCCGTTGTCCCGAGTCGTCGCGCAGTTGTGGAAAGCCAGCAGCGAGACGCTGGCCGATAACGAAGACTTCTGCGCCATCGTGCAACGCACCGATGCCAAACTTTACGGTCACGGAGAATAAGTGATGAGCACTGCAAAAATCCTCGAACTGATGCGCCCTTACTGGGGCGATCGCAGTGTCATCGCCAGCTACGTGGGCGGTGAGTTCATTCAAGGCCATGGCGCTCCGGTCGAAGTGCGCAATGCCCATGACGACAGCCTGTTGCTGAGTTTTCCGGACGCCGACGAGTCGCTGGTCGAAAAGGCCGACAACGCTGCGAAAGCCGCGCAGGTTCAGTGGTGGGCGTTGACGGCGCAGGCGCGTGGCCGCGCCATGTATCAGGTCGGTAACCTGATCCGTGAAGCGCTGGAAGACCTCGCCCAGATCGAATCCCTGACCGCCAACAAGCCGATCCGCGACGCGCGCGTCGAAGTGCTCAAGGTTGCCGAGATGTTCGAGTACTACGCCGGTTGGGCTGACAAGTTGCACGGCGAAATCATTCCGGTGCCGACCACGCACCTGAATTACGTCACCTACGAGCCACTGGGCACAGTGTTGCAGATCACCCCGTGGAACGCGCCGATCTTCACCTGCGGCTGGCAGATTGCACCGGCCATTGCGGCGGGCAACGCGGTCATCCTCAAACCTTCGGAACTGACGCCGCTGAGTTCGCTGATGGTCGGCGTATTGATCGAACGTGCCGGTGTGCCCAAGGGGCTGGTCAATGTGATCGCCGGTTTCGGCCACTCCATCGGGCAGGCGTTCATCGCCAGGGCCGACATTCGCAAAGTCGTGTTCGTCGGCTCCCCCGCAACCGGTCGCCACATTGCCATCGCGGCGGCACAACGCTGCATTCCGGCGGTGCTGGAACTGGGCGGCAAGTCGGCCAACATTGTGTTCGAGGACGCCGATCTGGAGGTCGCCCTGCGCGGTGCTCAGGCGGCAATTTTCTCCGGGGCAGGGCAGAGCTGCGTGTCGGGTTCGCGTCTGCTGGTGCAGGCGTCGATCTTCGAAAAATTCACCAATGCGCTGGCCACCGCTGCGACCCAATTCAAGGTCGGTGACCCGAGCGACCCGGAAACCCAGATCGGGCCGATCAACAACGCCAAGCAGTACAACCACGTGAAGACCATGGTCGAGCGTGCCTTGAAAGACGGTGCCAGGCTGGTCGGCGAGCACGCAGACCCGATCCCGGAAAAGCCCGGTTATTACGTCAACCCGACCGTTCTGGCGGGCACCAATGACCTGTACTGCGCTCAGGAAGAAATCTTCGGCCCGGTGGTCGTGGCCATTCCTTTCAAGGACGAAGAAGAGGCGATCCGCATCGCCAACGACAGCCGTTTCGGCCTGGCGGGCGGCGTCTGGACCCGTGACGTGGGCCGTGCGCACCGTGTGGCGAAACAAGTGCGTGCCGGTACGTTCTGGGTCAACGGCTACAAGACCATTCACGTCAGTTCGCCGTTTGGTGGCTACGGTGAAAGCGGCTATGGTCGTTCTTCAGGGCTTGATGCATTGCGCGAATACAGCGAAGTGAAAAGCGTGTGGGTCGAGACCGCTGCCAAACCCGCCGCCAGCTTTGGTTATGGCGCGAGCCTGGAGTGAATCACATGAGTATTTCCAAAACATTGATCGAAGAAGCCACGGTCTGGCGCCGCACCATTCATGCGGCCCCGGAGCTGGGCTTTCAGGAGCAGAAAACTTCCGACAAGGTCGCTGAACTGTTGAGCAGCTTTGGCCTTGAGGTCCATCGCGGCCTCGGGGGCACCGGCGTGGTCGGCACCCTGCGCACCGGCGACGGCCCGACCATCGGCATCCGCGCCGACATGGACGCCTTGCCGATTCAGGAACTGGGCGACAGCGCGCACAAGTCTGCGCATAAAGGCTGCATGCATGCCTGTGGCCATGACGGTCATACCGCCATTCTGTTGGCCACTGCCAGGCATCTGTCCGAAACACGGCGCTTTCGCGGGACCGTGCATTTCGTCTTCCAGCCTGCCGAAGAAAACCTCGGCGGCGCACAGCGCATGATCGAAGACGGATTGTTCGAGCGTTTCCCGATGGAAGCCATCTACGGCCTGCATAATTGGCCGGGCGTGCCCGCGGGCAAAGTGGTGGTCAATCCGGGGCCGATGATGGCCTCGCTGGACACCTTCGAGATCACCCTGACCGGCAAGGGCAGCCACGCGGCCATGCCGGACAAGGGCAACGACCCGATCGTGGCCGCCGCCGAACTGGTGCTGGGTCTGCAGACCATCGTGTCCCGACGTCTGTCGCCGCTGGATTCAGCGGTGGTCAGCATCACCCAGTTCAACGCGGGTGAGGCCATCAACGTGCTGCCGGAAACGGCTGTGCTGCGTGGCACCGTTCGCTGCCTGCAAACCCCGGTGCGCGAGAAGGTCCAGCAATGGATCGGCGAGTTCGTCGAGCGTCTGCCAATGGCTTTCGGTGTGCGTGGCGAGCTGGTCTACAACGTCGGTTATCCGGTGACCGAAAACCACGTCGAAGCCGCCGCAACGATTCGTCGTGCCGCCGTCGCCGCCGTCGGTGAAGCCAACGTGCAATGGGGCTGCAACCCGTCCATGGCCTCGGAAGACTTCGCCTTCATGCTGCACGCCTGTCCGGGCGCCTACATCTGGATGGGCGTTGACGGCGAAAAGCCTTCGGCGGCGCTGCACAACCCGTACTACGACTTCAATGATCAGGTGATCGAGCCGGGCGTGAAGGTGTGGACGTCATTGGTGGAGCAGTGCCTGCCAATGGCGTGATGGATGCGAATCGCTGAGAGGCAGCGCAGGTTGCTGACACAGCGCTGTCCTCTCGGCAAACATTGAACTGTGGGAGGCGCCACTACGTCGAAGACGTGCTGGCGCCTCCCACAATAGATCCCGTTTATTAAGTGGTTCGCGAATAACCCGCAGAGCTGCAGGCAAATCAACACTCGATCAGATTGACTGCCAGACCGCCGCGTGAGGTTTCCTTGTACTTGTCGTGCATGTCCGCGCCGGTGTCGCGCATGGTGCGGATGGCATGGTCGAGCGAGATGAAGTGTTCGCCGTCGCCACGCAGGGCCATCTGCGCGGCGTTGATCGCCTTCACGGCGGCAATCGCGTTGCGCTCGATGCACGGCACCTGAACCAGTCCGCCGACCGGATCGCAGGTCAGCCCCAGGTTGTGTTCCAGGCCGATTTCGGCAGCGTTTTCCACCTGCTCGGGCGTTGCCCCGAGAATCTCCGCCAGGCCTGCAGCGGCCATGGCGCAGGCCGAACCCACTTCACCCTGACAGCCCACTTCAGCGCCCGAGATCGAGGCGTTTTTCTTGCACAGAATGCCGACAGCGGCAGCGCTCAGAAAGAAGCGCACCACGTCGTCATCGTTGGCCGTGGGTTTGAATTTCATGAAGTAATGCAGCACGGCGGGCACGATCCCGGCCGCGCCATTGGTCGGAGCCGTCACCATGCGGCCACCCGCAGCGTTTTCTTCGTTGACCGCCAGCGCGAACAGGTTGACCCACTCCATGGCGCTGAGGGTCGAGCCGATCACGTTCGGGTTGTCGAGGTTTTGCAGGCTCTGATGCAGGCGATAGGCACGACGACGTACGTTCAGACCGCCAGGCAGTATGCCCGTCTCGAGCAGACCTTTGTTGACGCAGGCCTGCATCGCGGCCCAGATGACCATGATGCGCGCGCGGATTTCTTCTTCGCTGCGCCAGACCTTTTCATTCGCCATCATCAGTTCGGAGATGCTCAGGCCGTGGGTCTTGCACAGTCTCAGCAATTGCGCGCCGCTGGAAAAGTCGTAAGGCAGAACGGTGTCATCGGCATCCAGCACGCCGCTGGCCGCCTGTGCCGCGTCGATCACGAAACCGCCGCCCACCGAGTAGTAGGTCTGCTCGTACAGCTCGCCCGACTTGCCATACGCGCACAACGTCATGCCATTGGGGTGGTAGGGCAGGCTTTCTTCGAGCAGGCACATGTCGCGTTCCCAGACGAAGGTGATCGGCTGTTCACCGGCCAGCAGCAGTTGACCGTCGGCGCGCAGCGCGTCGATGCGCTGGTTGACCTGGCTGGGGTCGATCTGGTCCGGCCGTTCACCCATCAGCCCCATTACCGTCGCACGATCACTGCCATGACCGATGCCGGTCGCGGACAGAGAGCCGTACAATCGCACCTCAACACGTTCTACGCTGTGCAAACGATCCTGGTTGCGCAGGTCAGTGACGAACAGCGCTCCGGCCCGCATCGGTCCGACGGTGTGCGAACTGGACGGCCCGATGCCGATTTTGAACATGTCGAAGACGCTGATAGCCATCACGGAGGTCCTTCAAGTGAGATGATGCAGAGGAGTTGAAACTCCTTCTTTCTGGCTTTCATCTTTGGCTTCGGCGGTCGAAACGACAAACGATTGTTCCTATGCAACGCTTTAGCGGAACTCTTCAATGAGCAGAATTTTCAACGCACAGATGCACGCCTGGTTACAGGTCTTCGCCTGTGCGGCACGACACCTTTCCTTTACGCGCTGCGCCGAGGAGCTGCACGTCACGCCGGGCGCCATCAGCCAGCAGATGCGTCAGCTTGAAGAACGGCTGGGCTTTGCGCTGTTCCACCGGGTCGGGCGCGGCCTGGAGCTGACCGCCGAAGGGCAGCGTCTGGCGGTGGTCGCCAACGAGGTGCAGAGCCGCATCAGCGAAGAGCTGCGCCTTTTGTATTCCGGTCGGATCGGCGGGGTGTTCAAGCTGCGCTGCATTCCATCGTTTCTGAGCAAGTGGCTGATGCCGCGCCTGCCACGGTTGCAGGAAGCGTTTCCGGACATTCAGCTGCGGATCATTGCCGAAGACAGCAGTGGCTCGTTGCGCGATGACGACTTCGACCTGGCCATCGACCTGAACGACGGCAGCTATCCGGGCCTGTCGACCACGCCGTTGCTGGAGGAAGAACTGTTTCCGGTGTGCTCGCCCAAACTGCTCGAAGGCAAACCGCCGCTGGACACGCCCAGCCAGTTGGTGCATTTCCCGCTGCTGCACGACATCACGGCCTGGCGCGGCAGCTATGAATACGCAGAGTGGGAGTTTTACCTGACTGCGATTGGTGCCGATGGCATCGACGTGCGCCGCGGCCACACCTTCAACCGCAACCACCTGACCATCGACGCCGCCCGTATGGGCATGGGCGTGGCCATCGCCCGCAAGGCACTGATCACCGATGAGCTTGAACAGGGCTCGCTGATCGTACCGTTCGGACAGCCGATCAAGGCCCGCAAGAAATATGTACTGGCTTACCGCGAAGGCGCTCTTAATACCCCGGCACGCCGTGCGGTGCATGACTGGTTGGTGAATGAGGCGTGAAACTGATCGTGCTTATGCTCTGCGCTCATCGTTATACACAAGTCCGCAAGACGCGCAAAACGGGGGGCAAACCGAAAGTGACTGACTGAATGCATACCCCGTGGGAGGCGGCTTGCCGGCGATGGCGTCCGTTCAGTCACTGA
>NZ_LKEH01000018.1:310643-312756 GCF_001642795.1 Pseudomonas viridiflava
GGGAATGCCTCCCAGGACGCTCCGCGTCCGCCCTCGAATGTGGCGCAGATGCGTGGACAACCTCCCCAGCGTTACCCACGTCATGCGCTCGGCTCACTGAATCCTGAGTCTGTGCCATTTGTGACGCGGAGCGTCACGGGCGGCATGCCCACGCGGAGCGATGGGCACGATCAGTGTTGAGGCAGACCTGTGTATAACGATGGGCGCGGAGCATGGGAACGATCAGCGACAACCATCAAATCAATGAAACATCTCGGCGATCATCACAGCGCCGATGAAGGTGCCGAAGTTGGCCAGGAACGACACCAGCACGATCCGCCAGCCCAGACGGCGAAACGCGGGCAGGTCCTTGGCAATCGACAGACCGGCGAAGGTCAGCATCGGGGTGATCACCGCCAGCATGTTGATCGAACTGGTCAGGCGGGCAATCTCCGCTGCCCATGGGCAGGCCGGAGAGGTCAGGAACATTGCGACCAGCGACACCATGCAAACGGCCGGAATCTTGCGGCGAATAAGGCTGCACAATGCTTCACCAACGAAGGCACAGAAAATCATGATGCCTATACCGGTGAACGCATCGGCGGACAACGTCTTGTAGCCGACGTAGTTGGCGATCAGTGCCAGCGCACCGGCGGCGAGCCACGCACTGACCTTGCCCGACCAGCCCAGCTCGGGCACATCGAGCGACACGTCGCTGTGACGCAGGCCGTCATCGGTCATGGAGGCCTTGGTGGTACGGCCGATCAGCGGTTCGAGAACGCGATAGCCCCATACCGCCAGCGGCAGCGAGATGAACAGGGTGAAGTAGGTCCCGATGGTGGTGGTGATCAGGTTCGACGCCGCCGCCAGGGTCATGACTTCCTTGGCCACTTCCGGCGTCTGCTGAGCCGCAATCGCGCCTGCAGCGGCCGCCATCATGCTGCCAGAGCCGATGCCGGAACCCATCGCCAGCGAGTTGGGATGGAAAATATTCAGGCTGGCAATGAAGCCGGCCACGATGGCAATGAACAGCGCACCGAACAGCGTGCCGGTCAGGTACTCGGCGAGCACGCCGCGTCCCTCAGGGGAATCCATGCCATAGCGCTCACCAATGATCGCCAGGCTGGGCTCGCGCCCGACCGAGAAGGTCGCACCAATCGCTTCACGCTTGATCCCCAGCATAAGCGCCACTGGCAGGCCCAGAATCACGGTGCCGACAAAATGCCCGAATTCCTGAAACACCAGCGCCCAGCCCGAGGCGAACACCACCGGCAGCGAGCCGCCGACCACCAGACCCAGCTTGGCAATAAAGATCAACAGGGCAGGTTGCAGAATGGACGCGGAGCGCAATTGCGTGCGGTGGTCGATGCCGATGGTGCCCGGCATGCGCCGACTGGCAATGCCGATCATTGCGCCCAACAGCAAGGCCCAGACCATCGGCAGCAGGACGACTTTGCCAGGGCCCAGCGGAATGCTGATGGCGCCAATGGATTCGGCAACGACGAGGATGACGGCGGCCCAGACATACAGCTTGACCGTCGAAGAAACGGCCTGCTTGTCGCCCACGACGGCAGCGTGTGAGTTTTGCATGATGATCCCCTTGCCTGCTGAATGACCTTTTTAAGGCCTTATCAATCGTTATTCTGTTTTTCAGGTAGGCGCAGCGACGCGCCAGGGCAGCGTT
Source organism: Pseudomonas viridiflava (assembly GCF_001642795.1). Taxonomy (GTDB): domain Bacteria; phylum Pseudomonadota; class Gammaproteobacteria; order Pseudomonadales; family Pseudomonadaceae; genus Aquipseudomonas; species Aquipseudomonas viridiflava. Next base: position 312,307 of record NZ_LKEH01000018.1, read on the forward strand.
GGAAGTCCATGGAGTCATGGAGGCCGTTATCCGGCGAGTCTTTTTATAAGGCCCGAATTGACCGGACCCAGGCTGCTTCGAGCCTTTCGAGCGGAGCAATTGATGCCCTCGCGCCATCGCAGTATGCATAGCAGGAGGTTGCACACCAATATTGCGGATTTTATTTATCGTTGCGTTAAAGAGAACACTGAAAGGGGAGACTCGGGACGTATTTTGAGCGCAGGAATGTGACGCAGAGCGTCACAGGATGCATGCTCACGCGCAGCACTCATCGTTATACACAGTTCACCTGGCTATCCAGTGAGGCAGCGGCCCTGCCGTGCTTTTTTTGCGCAATGGTGCGGACAACGCCGATTGCGACGTGGGTGAAGGCTGAGTCCTGGCGCTGATTCGGGGGGCAATCGGCATGGATGCCGATTGAGCTGCACTGGGCCATGGATGGCCCATTTG
>NZ_LKEH01000018.1:312763-542090 GCF_001642795.1 Pseudomonas viridiflava
AGTGACCTGAGCCGGGCGCTCGGCTCATTGAATCCACAGTCTGTGCCATTTGTGACGCGGAGCGTCACGGGAGGCATGCCCACGCAGAGCGATGGGCACNCGTAATGCTCGTTCCCACGCTCTGCGTGGTAACGCCTCTCAGGACGCTCCGCGTCCGCTTTTGGCGGTCTAAAGCCCCAGCGCCTTCTTGCATTCTTCCAGCGACCTGCGCTCGGTCTCGGCATACAGCTTCAATTCATCGAGCGTCTGACGCCCCAGTGCCTGCTGGTAATCTTCCTGATTCGAACTGATCGCATAATGCGCTTGCGCGTTATCGCCCAGATTGGACTGGAAGATACCCGCCGCGCTGACCGGCAGAAAATCCTCGTACACCAGTGGCTCGAAGCGCACATGACCTTCCTGAATCAGTTGCTCAAGGTCCGCACCTGAATCGACACGTGCAGCAAGGCCCTGCTCGGTCGGGAAGTAACGAAAGTAAGCCAGCCCTTCGGCACGCATTTCGCTGTAGCTGTCCGGGAACGCTTCAAAAGCTTTTTCCATCAGCGCCGAATAGCGCAGGGCATTGGCTTCGTTGGGAAACTCGCCCAGCTCATCGCGTGCCGCGTTCAGCAACCGGTCGTACAGTGCGCGACCCTTGGGTGTCAGTGCCGCGCCGCGCTGTTCGATTTCGCCGAAGCGTGCCGAATGGCTGCCGGACGCCTGAGTGCCTTGACCGACAAAGGTGATCGGCTCTTCCAGTGCCTTGAAACTGGTCTGACGCAGCAGGATCGGGCAGCGGCGGCGGGGCGAGCCTTCGACCACGGCCTTGGGCGTGATGCCTTTGCCGGGCATGCCTGCCTGCACTGCGTCGATGTCCAGCGTGCGCGGCGTGAGGTGGTTGATGTGCGGACCCCGGAACGCCACCACATCAGCGATCAGGCGATGCTGCGCATTGAGCTGTTGATACTCTTCCAGTGAAACCGTGGCCGTGTTGTGCCAGCGAAAGGTTTCCAGTGCCTGCTGAATGAATTCGGCTGCGTCCGCTTCGTCCAGACCGCCGTTCTGCTCGTGCTTCTGTATGAGTTCGAGCGCCTTCGCCGTGAATATTTGGCGTCTGGCAAGCACCTGACAGGCGAACTCACGCAGGCTGTCGCTCTCGATCAACTCCAGACGCAGCAGCGAGGTAAACACGCGAAACGGGCTGACCTGCAACGCGCTTTCATGCACGGCGCGAAAGGCTGTGGAATGGACCGGCACGCCCGCAGGCGTCAGGTCGTAATAACCCACCGGTTCCATCCCCATCACTGCGAACAGACGGGCGAGGGTAGCCAGTTCCAGCGCAGTACCGACCCGGATCGCGCCGTGGCGCTCCATGTCCAGACGCTGGATTTCGCCTGTCTGCCTCAGGCTGTCCAGCACGCGGTGATCATGGCTTATGACCCGGTCGTTGACCTCGCTCACCAGCGCCATCAACGTGCCGTACAGCGGGACTTCTTCCTGGTACATCTGCGACATGGCGCGGGAAAAGCCAGCGCGGATGTCGTCAGGGTTGGCAAAGCGTGCGGTGCTCATCAGGGTTCTCTCTCCGTGCTCTTCCCGGTTTTATCGGTCATCAAGTCAGGCCAGCGCCGCCAGGCAGCACTCGAAAATATCCAGCCCTTCGTTCAACACCTCAGGCTCGATAGTCAGTGGAATCAACAGCCGAATGATGTGCCGCGCCTTGCCGCTGGGCATCAAGAGTAGCCCGGCTTCTCTGGCCGAGGTCAGCAGTTCGGCGAGTTGTCGGGTGGCCGGAGCGCCGTCTGGTGTCATCAGCTCGATGCCACGCATGCAGCCCACACCGGTCAGTCTGCCCAGATACGGCGACAGACTGTTCGCCTGCCAAGCGTTGTAGCGCGACACAATCGCGTTTTCCTGCTGCTCGCCCCAGGTCGACAGGTTCTCATCGGTCATCTGCGCCAGCGACGCCAGGCCCGCTGCGCAGCCAATCGGATTGCCGGAATAAGTGCCGCCCAGCCCGCCCTTGGGCAGATTGTCGAGCAGCGTCTTGCGCCCGACCACGGCGCCCAGCGGAATACCACCGGCGATGCTTTTGCCCAGCAGAATCAGGTCCGGTTCGATGCCCAGACGACTGAAGGCAAAGCGCTGCCCGGTGCGGCCGAAACCTGACTGGATTTCATCGGCGATCAGCACGATGCCTTTTTCGGTACAGAAGGCGCGCAATGCCTGAGCGAAGTCCGGCTCCATGGCTAGAAAGCCACCTTCACCCTGCACTGGTTCGAACATGAAACACGCCACGTCGTTGACGTCGATCTCGACGCTGAACAGGCGGTCCATGGCTTTGAGCGCCTGTTCGGTGGTGACGCCGTTGTCCTTGCTGGGAAACGGGATATGAAACACCGGCCCCGGCAACACACCGACTTTCTGTTTGTAGGGCGCGACCTTGCCATTGAGGTTCAGCGTGGCGAGTGTGCGGCCATGAAAGCCGCCGTCGAAAGCGATCACGGCCGTGCGGCCTGTCGCGCCGCGGACGATTTTCAACGCGTTTTCGGCCGCTTCCGCGCCACTGTTGGTGAGCATGCCGCTCAACGGATAACTCACCGGAACGAACTGCGTGAGTTGTTCCATGAACCGGAGGTAAGGCTCGTGCGGCGTGGCGTTGAAGCAATAGTGGGTCAGTTTTGTCGCCTGTTCCTGAATCGCCTTGACCACCTGCGGGTTGCAGTGCCCCAGGTTGAGTACGCCGATACCGCCGACGAAGTCGATGTAGCGCTTGCCGGTGGTGTCCCAGACTTCCGCGTTGCGGCCGTGGGACAGCGTCATGCTGTGGACAAAGGAAATGGATTCGCTGATGTGTTCGCTCATGGACAGGCTCTGCGACGATGGCGTGATGGTCTATCCAAACGCACAAGGCGTATGTGCCACAAACGAAATAAAATCACCGGGTCATTCCAATAATTCAGGAAGTTGACGCTTTTAATGTCTGGATCAGGCAGTAGTTCATTCCTGAAAGGAATCATATCGTTCGAAAACGTCGTTTGTGAGCAGCCCTTGAAGAGGTCGATACTGGGTCATCAGTGATTTCAACCCTTGTCATGACAGGAGAATCAGCATGGTTGCCGAGTTGTTAGCCAATCTGGGCGTGGCGAAAAGTGCCTACACCGACGGAAACTATCCCGTTCACACCCCTATCGATGGCAGTCAGATCGCTTCAGTCACGCTGGAAGGCAGCGCTCAGGTTCAGGCGCGGATCGACACTGCGCACGACGCCTTTCTGAAATGGCGCACTGTGCCGGCCCCACGCCGTGGTGAGCTGGTGCGGATCTTCGGCGAAGTGTTGCGCGAGCACAAAGCCCAACTGGGCGAGCTGGTATCGGTCGAGGCGGGCAAGATCACCCAGGAAGGTCTGGGTGAAGTGCAGGAAATGATCGACATCTGCGACTTCGCCGTCGGCCTGTCGCGCCAGTTGTATGGCCTGACCATCGCTTCCGAGCGTCCCGGTCACCACATGCGTGAAACCTGGCATCCGCTGGGCGTGGTCGGCGTGATCAGCGCGTTCAACTTCCCGGTTGCCGTCTGGGCCTGGAATACCACGCTGGCGCTGGTCTGCGGCAACCCGGTGATCTGGAAACCATCGGAGAAAACACCGTTGACCGCGATGGCCTGTCAGGCGCTGTTCGACAAGGCGCTGAAGATTTTTGGTGATGCGCCGCAAGGTCTTGCGCAACTGGTGATCGGTGATCGCGACGCGGGCGAAGCCTTGGTGGACGACCCGCGTGTGCCGTTGATCAGCGCCACCGGCAGCACCCGCATGGGCCGTGAAGTGGGTCCGCGTGTCGCGGCACGTTTCGGCCGCAGCATTCTGGAACTGGGCGGCAACAACGCCATGATCCTGGCCCCGAGTGCCGATCTGGATCTGGCTGTGCGCGGCATTCTGTTCAGCGCCGTGGGCACCGCCGGGCAGCGCTGCACCACCTTGCGCCGCCTGATCGTGCATCGCTCAATCAAGGACCAGGTGGTTGCGCGGGTCAAGGCCGCCTACGCCAAGGTGCGCGTCGGCGATCCACGCGAAGGCAATCTGATCGGTCCGCTGATCGACAAACAGGCATTCTCGGCCATGCAGGATGCGCTGACCAAGGCGCGTGACGAGGGCGGCCAGGTATTTGGCGGCGAGCGTCAACTGCAGGACAAATACCCGAACGGTTATTACGTCACCCCGGCCATCGCAGAAATGCCCGGCCAGAGTGACGTTGTGCGCCATGAAACCTTCGCGCCGATTCTCTACGTGATGGCCTACGACGATTTTGAAGAAGCGCTGCGTCTGAACAACGAAGTGCCACAAGGCCTGTCGTCGTGCATTTTCACCACCGACCTGCGTGAAGCCGAAGCTTTCCAGAGTGCGGCAGGCAGCGACTGCGGAATCGCCAACGTCAACATCGGCACCAGCGGTGCGGAAATCGGCGGGGCGTTCGGCGGAGAGAAGGAAACCGGTGGCGGTCGTGAATCGGGCTCCGATTCGTGGCGCGCCTACATGCGCAGGCAAACCAACACCGTCAACTACTCCCGCGAGCTGCCGTTGGCTCAGGGCATCGTCTTTGATTGATTCGGGCATGGCTGGAGTTGTTCGATGGCGCACTTGCGTGAAGGGTGTCTTTGGGAACAGGTGACGCCGCAGCGTCCGGTCAGCCCCGCGCTGTTCGGCGAGTGCAGCGCGGATGTGTGCATCATCGGTGCGGGGTTCACCGGACTCTCGGCTGCCCTGCAGTTGCTGGAGGGCGGCAAGTCGGTGTGCGTGGTCGAAGCCCATCAGGTCGGTCACGGCGGGTCCGGGCGTAACGTCGGTCTGGTGAATGCCGGGACCTGGGTTGCGCCCGACGAGCTGGAAAAGACGCTGGGCGCGGTCGAGGCCACGCGGCTCAACACTGCGCTGGGTGCGGCGCCTGCGCTGGTGTTCGCGACCATCGATAAGTACAACATCGATTGCCAGGACACCCGCACCGGCAACCTGCACATGGCTCATAACGCCAAAGGTCTTGCCGATTTGCGCAGTCGCGCCGAGCAGTGGCAGCGCCGGGGTGCCCATGTCGAGTTGCTGACCGGCAAGCCCTGCGAAGACGCCTGCGGTACGGACAAGGCCGCCGGAGCGCTGCTTGACCATCGTGCGGGCACCGTCAACCCGATGGCTTATGTCTCGGGCATGGCGCTCAACGTGGTGGCGCAGGGCGGGCAGTTGTTTGGCAGCTCGTCAGTCACCGGTCTGCAACGCACCTCCGATGGCTGGAAGGTATCGACCGCCGCCGGAAGCGTGCGCGCAGAAAAAGTGATCATCGCGTCCAATGCGTACACCGAAGGCGAGTGGACCGACATCAAGGATCACATCTTCGCCGGCTATTACTATCAGGTCGCCTCGCAGCCACTCTCCGGCGCCGAACAGGCCGAGGTTCTGCGCGGCGGACAGGGTTCGTGGGACACGCGCACTGTGCTCAGCAGCATCCGACGCGATGCGCAGGGGCGTCTGGTATTGGGCAGTCTGGGCAATGCGGGCAACTATCCGCTGTGGTTCATTCGTCGATGGGCCGACCGCATTCAGCAGCACTACTTTCCCCAGTTGGGCAAGGTCGAGTGGGAAAGTACCTGGACCGGACGTATCGGTTTCACGCCGGACCATCTGCTGCGATTGTTCGAGCCCGCGCCAGGGCTGCTGGCTGCGACGGGTTTCAACGGGCGCGGCGTGACCACCGGGACGCTGGTGGGCAAGTGCTTTGCCGACTACCTGCTGACCAACGACGCTCAGGCGCTGCCGGTGAGTTTCTCCAGCAGCGGGAAAGTCTCCGGCAGTTCGATAAGAACCCTGGCATACGACGCGGGATTCACGCTGTACCACGCAGGCCAGTGCCTGCGCGTGGTGCTCTGACGCGGCGTTTCAAGAGGTTCTGCTCTTGAGCCTCAGTTCCGCACACAGCCCGCCTTGCGCCGAGTTGCGCAAGTGCAGGCTGCTTTCCAGCTTGCGCACGATCATGTCGACAATCGCCAGACCCAGACCTGCGCCGTTGCTGTTGCCCTGACTGTAGAACCGTTCGAACAGACGCGCCTTCTGTTGCTCGTCGATGCCGGGACCCGCGTCCTCGACCGACAGGTACGCGCTGCCGTCCTGCTGCGGGTGCAGCGCAACGCGGATTTCGCTGGCGGGCGGTGCGAAGTTCAGCGCGTTGGTCAGCAGATTCTGCAAGGCAATGGTAATGGCCGCCGGGTCGCTGTGGATAACGCAGTCCTCGCCTGCTTCAAACACCAGATCGACCCGTTTTTCCAGGGCCAGCGGCGTCAGCTCGGCCATCTCTTCGCGCACCAGCGTATTCAATTCGAAACGGGTCAACTGGCTGTCGCTCGAACGTGGTTCAAGGCGCGCCATGGTCAGCAATTGACTGGCCAGACGTGCCGCGCGATCAACGCCGTGAACCAGGAAATCCAGCGCTTCGAGCCGCTGCTCCGGGGTTTCGGCCTGACGGGCGTTCTGCGCATGGATGCGCAGGATGGTCAGCGGTGTGCGCAGTTCATGGGCCGCATCGGCGATGAAGCGGCGCTCGCGTTCCAGCACGTTCTCGATCTGGGTCAGCAGGCTGTTGAGCGCGTGCTGCATGGGTTCCAGTTCCTTGGCCAGCGGCGAGACGTCGAGCGGCTCGAGGCTGTCGGCATCCCGTCGGCTGATCAGGCGCGCCATGCTTTGCAACGGGCGCAGCCCCCAGCCGATCGCCAGCCAAATGGCCACGATCAACAGCGGAACGCCAATCAGCGCGGGCCAGAGCGTGTGGCTGACAATCCGCTGGATCAGGTCCTGACGCACATCGTCGCGCTCGCCCACCCAGATCAGAAAACCCTGTTGCGGGTCTGCCAGCAGAAAGCCGCACCACTCGTGGCCATTTTCGATCAGGTCGTGGGAGCCTTCTTCGCTGGGCGGCGCAGCCAGTAACGGCGCTTCGGCCGAACGCACCAGCAGTTCGCCCGAGGTGCGCCACACCTGAAAGGTCAGTCGGGTTTCGTAGGGGTGCGCCACGCCACTGGTGCCGACCCGGCTCATGGCCTGATCGAAGGCCTGATAGAGCTTGTCCAGGTCCTGTTCGCCAGCCGCACGTTGACGCAGCACGCCCTGCAGCAGGCGAGCGCTCTGAGCGAGCTGCGCATCGTAGACCTCTTCGATTTCGTGATGGCTGTCGCGCAGGGCGAGCAGGCTGATGGTCAGATCGCCGAGCAGCAACAGCAGCAGGACCGGAACCAGGATGCGGGCGCGTACCGAGGTCATGCCTTGAGCTCCAGCAGGTAACCGACGCCGCGAACGGTGCGGATCAGTTCGGTGGACAGTTTCTTGCGCAGGTTATGGATCAGCACTTCCAGGGTGTTGCTTTCGACATTGTCCTGCCAGCCATATAACGTATTGGACAGGCGCTCGCGGGTCACGACCTTGCCGGGTCGGATCATCAATTGATGCAGCAACTGATACTCCATCGGCGTCATCGGCACTTCATTGCCCTGGTAGCTGACCTGCTGCGAGGCGGGGTCGAGGCTGATGCCTGCGTGTTCCAGCAGCGGTTGCGCACGTCCCTGGCTGCGGCGCAGCAACGCACGAACGCGGGCCTTCAACTCTTCGACATCGAAGGGCTTGATCAGGTAGTCATCGGCCCCGGCATCCAGTCCGGCGATGCGGTCGGCAGTGCCGTCGCGGGCGGTCATGATCAGCACCGGCAAGGTGATGTCTTCAGCGCGCAACTGGCGCAACAGGTCAAAACCGTCCATGCGCGGCAGACCAAGGTCGAGCAGCAACAGATCGAACGGCTCGCTGCGCAGGGCATGCAGCGCGCTCAGCCCGTCTTCGAGCCAGTCGAGCGTATAGCCCTCGGTGTTCAGGGCAACCCGAATACCCTGGCCGATGGCTCGATCATCCTCGACAAGAAGCAGACGCATAAGGTTTCGACCCGTGATTGTGGGGGGAGAAGGGCGCCATCATGCAGTGAGCGAGTGGTCTCGCGAAGCGCCGGGCGTGCGGGAAGATGTTACCAGCTGTTGCACATTAAGCTTTTCCTAAGACTCGTTTCGCACAGTGAGCGCTCCTTAACTGCCTGTGAGTATTTGCCATGCGTAAAGTCCTGCTGATTCCCCTGTTGTTGGCCAGCCCGTTGGCGCTGGCAGGTCCGCAATGCACCACGGCTGATAAGTCCCAGTGGCAGGACCAGGCCAAATTCCAGGAGCAGCTCAAGGCTCAGGGTTACGAGATCAGCAAGTTCAAGGTCACTGACGGCAACTGCTACGAGATATATGGCTTCGACAAGGACAAGCGCAAGGTCGAGATCTACCACGATCCGGTCACCGGCAAAGCCGTGAAGACCGAGATCAAGGGCTGATGAGTCAGGCGTCCCTGCGCCTCTGGGACCCGGTGGTCAGGCTGTTTCATGTCTCGATCGCGGGTGTCTTCATCGCCAACTACTTCTTCAATGAAGCCGGTGATGACTGGCACGTCTGGCTGGGCTACTACGCGGTGGCCTGGTTGGTGGTGCGAGTGGTGTGGGGATTCGTCGGGCCGGACAGTGCGCGCTGGCGTGATTTCTGGCCGACCCCGGCCCGGCTTCGAGCGCATGTGCACTCGCTGATCAGTCGCCAGCCCGTGCACCGACTCGGCCATTCGCCGCTCGGTGCGCTGGTCATGATTCTGATGATGGCGCTGATCTTAGGCATGGGCCTGACCGGATTCCTGATGCAGGAAGTCGATGCGCTCTGGGGTGCCGACTGGCCGCTGCAGATTCACGAAACGCTGGCCAATACGCTTTGCGCGCTGGTGGTGCTGCACATGGCGGCAGCCCTGTTCGAAAGCTTTCAGGTGCGGGACAACCTGCCGTTGTCGATGCTGACAGGGAAACGACGTCCACTGCCTGAAGATAGGCGTTCCTAAGCCAGCCAACCCTGAACCCAGACCAAACGATTACTTCCTTACCTTCACCACAGTGATACCCCTTCATGCGTGTAATTTCCCGAAACCTGGTCGCATGGAGCGCAGGCCTGATCGTTGTGTCGATCTTTATCAGTGCGTGGCTCAGCCATCCGCTGCACCGGATTTCCGGCTTTGCGGTCAGCACGCCGACCGTAAACACGGAAAGCGTTGCGCCCAAGGCTTCCTACAGCTCGCGCTTCGCCTCGTCCGATCTGGATGACTTCGTGCACTCCTCGGCGGTCACGGCGTTGCCCGGCGGCGACCTGATGTCGGTGTGGTTCGCCGGCTCGCGTGAAGGCGCTGGCGATGTCGAGATCCGTACCTCGCGCTTCGATGCCGCAACCGAGGAATGGGGGAGCGAGCACGTGCTGGCGACCCGCGAATCAACCCAGTCCGGCACCGGAAAATACATCCGCAAGCTGGGCAATCCGGTGATTGCGCTGGCCCCCGACAAGCGCCTCTGGCTGTTCTACGTGTCGGTATCAGTAGGCGGCTGGGCGGGCAGTACGGTCAATGCGATGGTCTCCAGCGACATGGGTGCCAGCTGGTCGCCGCCGCGTCAATTGGTGACCTCGCCTTTTCTGAATATCAGCACCCTGGTGCGCGCTGCGCCTGTGTTCCACGCCGACGGCTCGATCGGTCTGCCGGTGTACCACGAGTTTCTCGGCAAGTTTGCCGAGTACCTGTACCTGAGCCCGGACGGCGATGTGATCGACAAGTTTCGCATCAGCCGTGGCAAGAACTCGTTGCAGCCAACCGTTGTGCCGCTGGACGGGCAGCGCGCTGTGGCGCTGCTGCGTTATGCCGGTGAAACCCATCACCGCGTGCTGGCCAGCCGCACCGAAGACGGCGGGCAGACCTGGAGCGAGCCGCATCCGTTGTCGCCCAGCAATCCCAACTCGTCGCTGGCTGCCGTCGGCGTGCCCGGCAAGGGTTTGCTGGTGGCCTTGAACGACCTGCGGGAAGGGCGTTTCAAACTCAGCCTGTATGGCACCGACGAGCAGATGGACATCTGGCGGCCGGTGATCGATCTGGACAAGTCTCCCGATCCGCTGGGCACGCCGTTCTCGCTGGAAGCCTACAAAGAGGTGATCGGTGAAGGCTTCAGAAGCTCCAGCGGCGCACGTCGCCAGCCGATGGAAGCCGAGTTTCTGAGCAACCTCGACCAGCGCGTCTGCTCGCCGCAGGGCTGCGACTTCGAATACGAGTACCCGTACTTCATCCGCAGTCCCGAGGGCCTGTATCACCTGGTCTACTCGTGGAATAACACCTTCATCAAACATGTCAGCTTCAATGAGGCCTGGCTGGCGGAGCATCTCCTATGATCGCGCTTGGACTGGCTCATCTGGCGTTCGCGTGGACGCTGTTCATTCTGCTCGCACCCCTGACGTCATCGCTGTGGTGGCGGTGCGGTCTGCTGACCGCCACATCGCTGCTCAGCGTGATTTCGGTGAACGGCCTGACCATGGCGGCCTACGCCCGCAGCCTGACCGACGACCTGGCCATCAGCAGTCTGGTCGTGCTGGCCTGGCTGACACTGAACCGTCTGGGCGTCATCAAACCGATGGCCGCCTCGCACCGTCTGGTGGTGTTGCTGGTGTTCGCGGCGATGGCGCTGGCGCTGTATCCGGCCACGCTGGGGCTGACCTATTTCGATCCGTACCGCTGGGGCTACAACCCGAGGACCATGATCGTCATCGTGGCGGTGATTGCGCTGGGGCTGGTCTGCCTGCGCAACGTACTGGGCGTGGTGATGCTGAGCGTCGCCACGCTGGCGTTCACCTTCCGGATCAAGCCGTCGGAAAACTATTGGGACTACCTGATCGACCCGCTGCTGGCGCTGTATTGCTGCGTTGCGCTGGTGTGTCTGGCGGTTCGTTATGTCTATCGCAGGGCCATGGGGTGTAATCGCCCGACTGGCCTGTCTGCCAGTGCTGTCTAGAGGGAAGAGAATGAGTGGGTTGCAATCACGACGCCTGAGCTATTGGCTGGGCGCGATCGGGTTGGTGTTTGTGTTGCTGGCCGTGTTGCGGATGGTGTTCTTCTACGGTTTTTCGGGCGTGGAACCCGGCACACTGTTCACCAGCAGTGACGTGCTGCAGACGCTGGGCATCGGATTTCGCTTCGACCTGCGCCTGGCGCTGCTGTTGATGCTGCCGGTGGCGGTGCTGCTCTGGCTGCCACGCCTGAATCTGATCCGCATGCCCGCGCTGCGCTGGGTGGTGCGGGTCTATCTGGTACTGGCGCTGGCGATTCTGACCATGGTCTACATCGTCGATTTCGGTCACTACGCTTATCTCGGCGTGAGGCTTAACGCCAGTGTGCTGCGCTACCTGGAAGACGCACAGATCTCCCGCGACATGCTCTGGCAGACCTACCCGGTGCTCTGGATTACCTTCGGCTGGCTGCTGGTCGTTGCGCTGATGGGTTGGGCGCTGATCAGGCTTGAGCGGGTGACGCTGGCGCGCGCTGCCAGGCCGATGACGCGCTTATCGATTGCTGCAGTGTCGGCCGTGATGGTGTGTGCAACCTTCCTCGGGCTGTTGGGGCGGGTCGAAAACCTCAATCTGGAAAACCCTGTGCCGCTGCGCTGGAGCGATGCGTTCTTTTCCGGTAACAGTCAGGTGGCGGCGTTGGGGCTCAACCCGGCGCTGTTTCTGTACGACACGTTGAAAGTCGCTCAATCGCGCTATGACGAGAAACAGGTGCGCGAGCATTACGACGTCGTTGCTCGCTACCTGGGTGTGGACAAGCCTGATGTGAGCGTTCCGAACTTTACCCGTCAGCAACCGGTGCAGCCTTATCGCCTGCCGGGTGATCGACCGCCGAACGTGATGTTCGTGATGCTGGAATCGCTGGGCACCAGTGCCGTCGGCGCGTATGGCAATCCGCTGAATCCGACACCGAATCTGGACCATCTCGCGACCCAGAGCTGGTTCTTCAAACACTTTTATGTGCCTGTCACCGGCACGGCGAAAACAGTCTGGGCGAGCATTACCGGCGTTCCCGACGTCACCCGCCAGGAGACCGCCACGCGCCATCCGCTGATCACGCGGCAGAAGACGATCATCAACGACTTCAAGGGCTACGAGAAGCTGTACATGATTGGCGGCAACTCCGGCTGGGCCAACATGAACGCGTTGATCCGGCGCAGCATTGATGACGTGCGTCTGTACGATGAGCGCGACTGGAAATCACCTCAGGTGGACGTCTGGGGCATTTCCGATCTGGACCTGTTCAAGGAAAGCGACCGCATCCTGCGCGCCTTGCCCGCTGACAAACCGTTCTTCGCCTACGTGCAGACGGCGGGCAATCATCGGCCGTTCACCATTCCGAAAGACAACGACGGCTTCAAGGTCAGTGACAAGACCCTGGAGCAGGTTCAGGCCGCCGGCTCACGCAGCGTCGAGCAGTACAACGCGGTACGCCTGCTGGACTTCAACATTGGTCGGCTGATGGAGCTGGCCAAGGCCGGTGGTTATTACGAAAACACCATCTTCGTGCTGTTTGGCGATCACAACACCCGCATCAGTCAGATCCCGCACATGGCGCCTGCTTTCGAGCAACTGGGGCTGGAGAGCAATAACGTGCCGATGCTGATCCACGCGCCGGGCCTGCTCGGCACGCGGGTGATCAACGAAGCGGTGGGCCTTGCCGATCTGCTGCCGACACTTGCGGGCATGGCCGGGATGCCGTTCAGCAACGGCGCGATGGGGCGCGACATTCAACAGCCTGCACCGGAAGGCGAGCGGGTCGTGCCGCTGGTGCTGCGCGAAGGGACGTTCCCGTTGATCGGCGGTGTGACGCAGCATTACCTGCTGCAGATGGAACACGACGGCAGTTCCCCGACCCTTCACGACCTGGCGTCGCCTACGCCGCTGGACAACGTTGCCGAGCAGCACCCTGAAGAGTTCGAGCGTCTACGCGACCTGACCCGCGGGTTGCACGAGACCGCGCGGATGATGCTGTACCAGAACGTGCGTTGATCCTTGTTACGCCAGCCTTGTTCATTTGCAGGCTGGCGTTTGCCTCTCGCGTCCAATGCGCCTAACATTCTCGCTTATATAGGTAGGGGGGGTATGGTATGGCGCACATGATCGACGACAAAGCAGATCTGCTCAAACGTGTTCGGCGTATTGCCGGACAGGTGCAGGCCATCGAGCGCCATCTGGAAGGCGATGCCGATTGCGGCAAGACGTTGCACCTGGTGGCAGCCACCCGTGGTGCTCTCAACGGTTTGCTGGACCAGATCATCGAAGCCCATGCCCGCGAGCATGTGGCGCATCCCGATTTGAGTGACGAGGCACGGGCGCAAGGCCTGGAAGAATTGCTTGAAGCCATCCGTCGTTATTCCAAATGACATCCGTCGTGCAAGGAGCCTTGCGATGAGTAACGCACATCACGGCCACGCGGCCGCTCAACCCCATCACCACGTATTTCTAGGCGCTGCCCATGACCGCAACGCTCGCCGTACGCTGTGGGTCGTGGCCCTGACGTTTGCCATGATGGTGGTCGAGATTGTGGCGGGTTATATCACCGGTTCCATGGCGCTGCTTGCGGACGGCCTGCACATGGCGACCCATGCCGGAGCGCTGGGCATCGCAGCCGGGGCCTACGCTTTCGCGAAGCGTAATGCCCACAACCGCAGGTTCAGCTTCGGCACCGGTAAGGTTGGCGACCTTGCCGGGTTCGCATCAGCGCTCATTCTGGCCATGGTGTCGCTGGGCATCGGCATCGAGTCGCTGGTCCGGCTGTTTCAGCCGACCACCGTTGCCTTTGGCGAAGCTACCGTGATCGCTGTGATCGGTCTGGTGGTCAATGTGCTGAGTGCCGTTTTGCTGTCGGGCGGACATGGCCACGCGCATGGTCACCATGATCATGGGCGCTCTCAAGACCATGATCACGACCACCATCATGGCGACAACAATTTCCGTTCGGCCTATCTGCACGTCATGGCCGATGCCTTGACGTCAGTGCTTGCCATCGCGGCGCTGCTGGCCGGGCGTTATCTGGGCTGGGTCTGGCTGGATCCGCTGATGGGTATCGTCGGGGCGTGCGTTATCGCCAAGTGGGCGTATGGCCTGATCAAGGACAGTTCCCGTGTCCTGCTGGACGTGACTGACGAGCACGTGGCGAGTGAAATCCGCGAAATTGTGGAAGCCACCGGAGACGTGAGCATCATCGATCTGCATGTCTGGCGGGTCGGTCCCCAGGCCCATGCAGCGATTGTCAGCGTGCTCGCTGATATTAAAGTGCCTGCCGACGTGATCCGTGGCAGACTCAGCCACGTACACGAGATCTCGCATCTGACGATCGAATACCAGACCCCAAACGTCTGAGTTCCAACAGGCAATGCCTGCTGGTGTTACAAGTAACCGGCACGCATTGCCTTATGGTCGTCATTTAAAACTTTTGTATTTCATCGGCAATTCGGAAAAAAACTGTCCGCTTTCGCATTCAGTCTGTATTTTGTCCGTCAATTTTCGCTCGGACGCGTTTTTTCTGCCTTATCGAATCTTCGAGAGCCTTACTGGATGCCGGCAAAGTTTTCCTGCGCTACACCCTCGAAGTTGCTCGATGCACTTCGCTCTGAAACCAGTCAATTACACCGTCAACTTGAAAAACGCATGCCGTTTTTCTCTTCCAGTCTGGATGCCGCTCTTTACCTCCGTTTGCTGCAGGCCTATTACGGGTTTTATTTACCACTCGAGTCGGCGTTGCGAACCAGTGCGCTGGTTCCAGCAGAACTCGTCCCGCACGAAAGGGTCAAAACTCCCGTGTTGGTTGAAGACCTGCGGGCGCTGGGCATGACTGATCAGAACATCGAGCGCCTTGCGCTCTGTTCCCGGTTGCCCGCGATCAATTCTGCGGCAGCGTGTCTGGGCGTGCTGTATGTGCTCGAAGGTGCCACACTCGGTGGGCAGGTGTTGCGACGCGAGGTGGATAAACGCCTCGGGTTGAATGAGCAAAACGGCGCTGCATTTCTGAATGTTTATGGCGCCGACACCGGGCCGCGCTGGAAGGTGTTTCTGGATTATCTGGACACTGTGCCGAGCGATAGTGTTTTCAATGCAGCTGCAGCACAGGCGGCGCATTCCACATTTGCATGTTTCGAGCACTGGCTCGATGGTCAAGAGGTACTGTTATGAGCCAACTCGACAAGGACGCTTTTGAAGCGCTTCTGGCCAATTGTGCTGATGAACCCATCCAGTTCCCGGGCGCCATTCAGCCCCATGGTCTGTTGTTCACCCTGACAGAACCTGACCTGACCGTGCTTCAGGTAAGCGCCAACGTTCATACTGTACTGGGGCTTGAGCCGCAGCAGGTGATTGGCCAATCGCTGGAAAAAGCGCTGGGTGCCGGCTGGACGGATGTGATCAGAAGCGCCAGCGCCCATGAATCCTTCGTCGACGCGCCGCGCCTGCTCATCAACGTCAACGGCATCGAATTCGAAGCCATGATGCACCGCAGCCAAGACGCGCTGGTCCTGGAACTCGAAATCCAGGACAAGGACGCTCAGGCTGTCAGTTACCTTGAGCGTACGGGCAATCTGGGCCGCATGTTGCGCCAGTTGCACGCCGCTAGGGATTTGCAGACGCTCTACGAAATCAGCGTGCGTGAAGTGCAGAAAATGACCGGTTACGACCGCGTTCTGATCTATCGCTTCGAGGAAGAAGGACACGGTCAGGTGATCGCCGAAGCCTCTTCTCCGGCCATGGAGTTGTTCAATGGCCTGTTTTTCCCGGCTTCCGACATTCCCGAGCAGGCACGTGAACTGTACCGCCGCAACTGGCTGCGCATCATTCCTGATGCCGACTACACGCCGGTACCGCTGGTGCCGCAGCTGCGTCCTGACACCCATCAGCAACTCGACCTGAGCTTTTCGACGCTGCGTAGCGTTTCTCCGATTCACTGCCAGTACATGAAGAACATGGGCGTGCTGTCCTCCATGAGCGTCTCGCTGATCCAGGGTGACAAGCTGTGGGGCCTGATCAGTTGCGGTCACCGCACACCGCTGTACGTTTCCCACGAACTGCGCAGCGCCTGTCAGGCGCTCGGTCAGGTGTTGTCTCTGCAGATCAGTGCAATGGAAGCGCTCGACGTCAGCCGTCAGCGCGAGACCAAATTACTGACGCTTGGCCGTCTGCATCAGTCGATGGTCGCCGCCGAAGACAACGTGTTCGATGGCCTGGCTCAACAGCCGCAGCTGCTGATGGAGCTGGTCGACGCGACCGGTGTGGCAATCATCGAGGACCGTCAGATGCAGTGCTACGGGGTCTGTCCCGAGCCAGCGGATATCCGCGCGCTGCACAAGTGGATGATGTCCGGCAACGAGCCCGTGTTCTCCAGCCATCAACTGTCCAGTGTTTACCCGCCTGCCGAGGCCTATCAGGCCATCGCCAGCGGCGTGCTCGCCATGAGCCTGCCCAAGCCGGTGGACAACGGTGTGATCTGGTTCCGTCCCGAGGTCAAGGAAAGCATTCAATGGAGCGGCGACCCGGCCAAACCCCTGAATCTGGAAAGCTCTGACGTCGGTATGCACCTAAGGCCACGCACTTCGTTCGAGATCTGGAAAGTCGAAATGACCGGCATCGCGACCAAGTGGAGCCATGGCGATCTGTTTGCAGCCAACGACCTGCGTCGTTCGGCACTGGAAGACGATCTGGCCCGTCAGGTCACCCGTGAGCAGCAAGCCGTACGCGCCCGCGATGAACTGGTGGCCGTGGTATCCCACGACCTGCGCAACCCCATGACGGTGATCTCGATGCTGTGCGGCATGATGCAGAAGTCCTTCAGCTCCGACGGACCGCACACGTCACGTCGTATTTCCTCGGCCATCGACACCATGCAGCAGGCTGCCAGCCGCATGAACGTGCTGCTCGAGGATCTGCTCGATACGTCCAAAATCGAAGCGGGTCGCTACACCATCACGCCGCAGCCTCTGGAAGTCAGTCAGATCTTCGAGGAAGCCTATTCGCTGCTCGCGCCGCTGGCGATGGACAAGTCCATCGATATTTCTTTCAACGCCGAGCCGGAACTCAGGGTCAAGGCTGATCCCGAGCGCCTGTTCCAGGTGTTGTCGAACCTGATCGGCAACGCCATCAAGTTCACCCCCAAGCTGGGTCGGATCGGCGTTGCGGCGATGTCCAATGGTGAAGAAATCGTCTTTACCGTGCGCGACTCCGGCGAAGGCATCCCGCCCGACCAGTTGCCACACATCTTCGAACGCTACTGGACCGTCAAGGAAGGCAACCCGAGCGGCACCGGGCTAGGCCTCTACATCTCGCAGGGCATCATCAAGGCTCACGGCGGGGTGCTGGCGGCGCAAAGCGAAGTGGGCAAGGGCAGCGAGTTCCGGTTTACGGTGCCGCGGGCCGAGTAAGTGTGACGGGAGCGAGTAGTACTCGCTCCCGTCTTCTTGTGTGCTTATGCCTTTCAATCGTTGTAACTGACATAACGTTCCATCAGATTTGGCCGAGTAAACGTGTCGATGGCATACGCGCGCTGCCACATTGCATCGACCCGCTGCTTGAACGTGTCGTCGTCCATGTCGATCCAGTAGCGCGGGTTACGACCGTTTTCCTTGTCGTATTTTTCAGTGACAGGGTCCAGATGCCGGTAGGCTTCGAACAGCGGGATGTCCGGGATCGGGCGGCTGACGTCCATGTAGTTCTGCAGAAAATCCCACAGCGCGCAGGGACGATGTTTGAAGTCGTCAGGGCCAAGCAACGAATGAAAGTTTATCTGCCTGTCTTCATAACGATGGCGGAGCAGCAATCCGTAGTACGAGCCAAAACGATCACTGGTGGTAATCATGTAGGCATCGAACTCATAGAACGGTGCGATGAACTCGTCTATCACGCCTTCCTTTCGATGGCGTTTGTAGTCGAAGATCGTGACCAGACCTGTTCGGCGGTTCAGCTCCCAGAGTGGGCCCTTAGGAGGGCGGAACCAGATGCGGGGGCAGTGGTTGATGACGATGTGGCCGATGAGCCAGAAGAGTAGGGGAATGCCAAGCACTAATGGATACAGGCCGGTTAGTAGCTCAGTTGTAACTACCTGCCAAGAGTTGTCAGCAGCAATGATAACTGCGATGTGTGAAATCAAAGTGATGGGGGAAAGCATTATGAAACCCCATTTTCCAAAGTGAAGCATGAATAGCCATATCTGGGATTTAAGCGGCAGCTGTGCAAATCTAAAGCGTTCCTGGTCGTATTTTTGATGAAGTTCTACTCCTTCAAACATTTTTGGTATATAAGCTCCGTGTGATTTTTGTTTCTCTCGTTCTATTTCTGTCTCTTCCCAGAATCTCATGCTGGCGGGTGAGGATTGCTCCATGATTCCGTCTGATGTGACGTGCTGGGTCGAGCCCCAGGGTAGGCGTACTGAAGTCGAGCCGAATGATGCATGTCTTAAACAGGGTTTCTGTTTAGTTATGTTGTCGGGTCGATAAGATCTGCCGCTATAGTAAATTTGGCTTTCAGGTTTATTCATTGGAAGAGCCTTCGTGGACAACTTCATCAGCCCAAAAAGGTTGATTGATTTTAGTGAAGTCTGGCTTCGCTTGGGCAGAGCTGTATTGAGTCGGGTCCTTGAGCGCGGGTGCTGGAAAATATCGTATTTCGTTACCGCGCGTCAGAATGAATTGTGCCCTGACTGCCCATCGGAAATTATGAGTGTGCCTCGACCAATTGTCGGTATCCACTGTTTTAGGGGTTGAAAAGTAAAGTTCTAACGACTCAGTAGAGATTCGCTGACCCTTTGGCAGTTCAGCTAGATCACTCACTTCAGTACCTGTTTTGTAATACATTCCTTGTTTGTCCAGATTTCCGTTGATTCGGACAAGCCGACATTCTGCATTTATGCTTAAGCCGTCGAGACTGCCGATGAGTCCTGGTAGGCGACTTTCAATGCGAATTACTGTGTTTGCGCTCCTTATGGGTTGAGGTATTTCAGCTCTAAAATTGAATTTAGCTTGAGGCTCATAGACGGGGTTTTTACTGATGCTGATTCGGATGCCTGCTAGCAAACTTATCAGGCGATATAGGGCTTCCGTTGGGTCTTGTAAATGCTGATCAATAGTGTCCGCCTTGCCAAACGGTCCGCTTTTCAACCATGTCTCTAGGGGCGTTGCACTTAGGATTAAAACTAGCCCAATCCCGATGCTTAGCAATAATAACGCAAGCCAGCCAAGCGGGTTGAGCCCCATGAATATTGTCGCACCTCCGAATGCTGAGCCTGCTACAGATGCCAGTCCCCCTGCGGATATAATTAGGTAGCCGTACATGGCCGGATCGTCCCACTGCCATGCATGCCATGCATCATATAGGTTGACTCCGGCCAGAAGTGACCCTGAAAGCAGCTGTGCGCTAAGCCGAAGTGATAACTGTTTGGTCAGTGCACCTCCGAGCTTCGCTCCAAGCCATCTGCCTGCTACTTCGTCAGAGATTGTGTAGAAGATTTTTCTACTTAATATTTGTGTTGG
Organism: Pseudomonas viridiflava; assembly: GCF_001642795.1. Classification (GTDB taxonomy): domain Bacteria; phylum Pseudomonadota; class Gammaproteobacteria; order Pseudomonadales; family Pseudomonadaceae; genus Aquipseudomonas; species Aquipseudomonas viridiflava. The sequence continues at coordinate 332,206 of NZ_LKEH01000018.1, forward strand.
TTGAGCACCTGTTAACTTAACCGCTAACGCTTCTCCTGCAATAGTTAAATCCGTAATTGCTGCAATCATCCCTACACCGGCACGCAGAGAGTTTTTCTCGCGTATGGTTTGTCTCAACGCATCTCCCTCCGAACTCACATTCCAAATCTCCAACATCAACACCGCCACACAAAACCGTGTCGATGCCAGAAACCGGTAAACAGGCCCGCTCTTCGTCGCATCCAGGTTTTCAATGGCCTGACTCAACCCGCTTCTCGCCCTAACATAGGCGTTCTCCGCCTTGCCAACCGCATGCCCGGCTTCCTGAGCCGCTTTCAGTTTGCGGTTGATGTCGCCGACCAGTCGTGCCGTTTTGTGTGTGCGCGGGATCACCAGTACGTGGTGTTCGCCGGAGGTCAGGGGGCCGTGTGGGTTGAACGGGGGGTCGATGTCGCGGAACGGGTTGCCGTTCGGGTCCAGGTATTCGCCGTAGCGTGCGTTGGGCATGGCGCTTCGGGTCGGCAGGTCTTCGAGGCCGAATACATAATGCTGCGGAGTGACCCGGTTTCGTTTCAACAGGAACGCCGCGCCGAAATGCTCCGGCATCATGCTGCGCAGTTGCTGCACGCCCCGGCCCTGACGGTGGATGTTGATTCTGCGTGCGTTGGACACAGGCTCGTCGTGGGCTTTGGCCAGTTGCTCAATGGCCGACTGGCTTTTGGTGTCAGCCTTGGCAGCAGCGACTTTACTGGAGGCAAGCGTCTGTTCGGCTCGCCCGACAGCGTTTTCGGCGGCATCGACTGCGCCTTGCAGGTTCTCGAAGATGCCGACCAGTGCAGCGGTTGTGGCTTTGCCGTTGTTGATAAGGAAGAAGTTCTGCAGGCTGTCACCCGCCAGCAGGTTGGCCAGCAGCGTTGCGTCCAGCGTGAGCTGAGTGGCGGGATCGGGTGCCGGAAAGTTCTCGAAACGTGCCAGTTCGGTTGCGCGAAAGCGACCGTCGCCCAGGTTCCTGTCTTCGTCGAGTGGCGCCTCATAAGGCCTGCAGACCGATTCCAGGTCGCTTTCGGGCCAGAGCATGAGGTGCAACGGATGCGTGCTGTCGTTGGTTATCTGCGACAGCAGTGTCTGACCCTGACTGACCTTGGCTTCCAGAAAACCGACTTGCGTGACCGCATCCACGATAGTGCCGCCAGGTGCCAGCGGATCCACGTTTGAAGGCATGAGTGCGAGTGTCGTCAGTGACCGGCTCAGGTCGTAGAGTGCTGACACATACTCGAAGCCATCCTGGCTCAAGTGATCGGCGACAGTCTGGAGGGTGATACGGCGTTGAAGGCTTTCAACCAACAGATTCTGAACGGCGATCATGTGACGCCACACCAGCGCTCGCTGGACGGTTGCGGTGCATTGGTTGACGGCTTGTCGGCCCGTGTCCGAGAGCGAGGTGATCACTTCATTCAGCGGGTTTTTCGCGCCTCCTACCGTTGGCGGAACGATCAACTGATGCACCAGCAGAGCACTGGCGTGATGAGGGTGCTGGATGGCGTAGCTGGCGCACACGCCGAGCAGGTGCTGATGGGTGTCGAGTCGCTGTCGCAAATGGCGTGTGCGGTGATAAGAGTCATCGAGCAGCACGCCGCAGACCTGACGCTGGCGTGCTTTGCTCAACACATCAGTGACACCTGGTTGAGCTTCCCAAAGAACAAGGTTATCGGTTGAATCGTCTTCACCGGCAGGCAAGCTGGCCTGCATGGCATCGGTAAGCGCCGACAGCTCCAGATAATGCGTGTCCCTGACCGCTCTGCCTTTGTCAGCTTCTGCAAGAAAGGCGTTTGCCTGTTCGAGCGCCCTGGCTGGAAACTGGCCTGACAGATCACACAGATAAAGAGCGGGGTGCTCCAGCAGCCGTTCGTAACCGGGCTGACGTGCGCGTTGTGGCGCTGCGAGGCTGACGGGAAATACTGACAGTTCAAGATTCAGACGTGCGGCGGTGATTGGCGCAAGTGTGAGCTGCTGAACCTTGTCAAGCATGTTGAAGCCTGAAAATGCCCTGAGCATGGCCTCGCCGTCGGGCCTGCCCTTGTACAGACGGTTGAAGCGCTCTTTCGAATAACTGAGGTCCGGTCTGCTGCAGCGCTGGGTTCTCAGCGCTGCATCCTGTTCCAGACGCTCCAGTCGGGACGCGCTGAGCTGTATTTCGGAAAAACACAGCTCCACATCCAGTACACGCCGGTTGTTCCACATTCCGGGCAACCAGATGTCCTCAAGCGCCACGCCGATGGCGGCCCGTTCGCCGCGTGTAAAGCCTTCGTCCTGACGAAAGCGGGCGACATCAATGTCATGGTAGGTCGTGCCGGTATCGCTGATCCGCACTTCCAGTTCACGCCATAGCCTTTGCCGATAGAACACGTACACGTAGCCTGCGCGGGCCAATACCGGCGTGCCAAGGTCGTATGGGCTTTTCGAGCCGGGCAGGGCGACAAAGGGCAGCACCGGGATGATCTGGTTGAATTGTGCATCGGCCTGTCGTGGAGTGACTTTCGTGTCACCGAGCAGTGGCAGACGTATCGGTTCGCCTTCGGTGGTCGCAATTTCGAGTTCCAGCTGCGTCTCGGCAACGTGATCCCAGACCTCGAGCCTGAAACTGTACGGCTCTCTTTCCAGCGTCTCGGGACGGGAAGGGTAGGTGCATCCGCCATCCTTGCTGCTCAGCAGCAGTTTCTGATGGGGCGCGTGATCCTTGCCCATGACCTGAACGATCAGTTTGCCTGTTTCACAGCACGGGCCTGAACTCAGGCTGCCTATGGTCATTGGACAGGTTCCTTGTGTTGCGCAGACTGCTGCAGCAGGCCTCGCAGTGTGTTCAAACGTTCTTCTCCGGTGCCGCCGTACTGACGTGGCGGAGATTCCTGCCCGGGGGTTTGTGCGCGCAGCGACAGGTAGCGATTCATGAGCGTCGGGTCTGTTGCGAAGCCGTGAGCCATGCCCTCGTCCAGGTAGTCGAGTGCCCTGGGAAAGTCAGTGCCGGTTTGTTTTTTCCACCAGTCATAGGCGAAGCGCTCACGCTCCTGACGGCGGAAGGCGTCTTCCTGGGCGTCGCTCAGTCTCGGTGTGGTTGGCTGGGCCGGTGGCGTCCAGCAGGAGACCTGAGGATTGTCGAGGCTCATCCAGCGCTGGTTGCCTTGCGCAAGGTCTGGCCAGGTTCCGCCATACCACGACAATCGGGAAATGGGTCCCAACCATGGCGCTTTCTCTTCGGCGGTGCCGGTTGTGAAGAAATAGCTGGCCGTTACGGGATTCGAATAACGCAGGACGCCTCGGCGGATTTCGTCAAAATTGACGATCAACAGATGTCTGAGATGCGCGAGCAGAATGTCGTGGTGAAACGGACTTTCGATGATCAGTCCAGGCCAGCTTTCCGGGGCATTGTGGACCGTCTGCAACAGGCGGTCGTCGTCGGTCGCGGCTACCCACAAGGGGCTCTTGTCCCGATAGGGTGCAAGTTCTGTCTTGTCGAACAGCATCCGAGGCTTGGGATCAGGCAGCAGTTGATAAAGTTTTTCCAGCAGGTGGTCGGTACGCTCCAGCAGTAGGCAGGTCTTCATGATCTGCCTCCTTCCTGCAGCGCTTTGCGACAACCGCAGTCGGGCAGCGGACAGTCAGCGGGTGTTCCGCCTTCAGGCTTTTGACAGAGCTGGGACAGCGGAACCGGCTCTGCCAGCCGCTGCGTCAACAACTCGCCTGCTGTTTCTGTCAGAACCATTTTGACAAGACCCGGCAGGTTCGGCATCGCGCCGCTGCCCGTCGCAGGCATGCCTCCCGAGTTCAGTTTCACCAACGGTCCGCTCACCGTTACCCCTCCCGAGTCGATCTTGATAAAGCTGCCACCCACTTTCAGGGTGATTACCATTCCTGCCTCGATCACCACCTGATCACCTGCCTTGATGTGAACTTCATGGCCGACGTCTGCCAGCAGTGCTTCGTCGACCTTGATGTGTTGCTTGCCGCTCACGGTCAGGTGATCGTCCGTGCGCACTTCAGTCAGGCGGCTGCCGTCGATCGTGCGATGTTCTTCGGCCTTGAATTCGCTGTAGCTGTTGGCCTCGACCCGGTCATGCCGTTCGTGGCCGACGCGGATTTTCTGGTCGTGCTGGATGTTCTGATCCCAGTCGCGCTGGGCATGAACGTAGATCTGCTCTTGACCGGCGCGGTCCTCGATGCGCAGTTCGTTGGAGCCTTTGCCGCCTGGGCTGCTCAGGGTCTTGAACACGCTGCGGGTCTGGTGGGCGGGCAGCGTGTAGGGCGGGGTGTGTTCAGCGTGGTACAGACAGCCGCTGATCAACGGACGGTCGGGATCGCCTTCGATGAAGGTCACCAGCACTTCCATGCCGACCCTTGGAATGACCATGCCGCCATAGCGGTCACCCGCCCAGCTCGAAGACACGCGCAGCCAGCAACTGCTCTGATCCGTGACCTGACCATCGCGATCCCAGTGGAACTGGACCTTGACGCGGCCATGCCTGTCGCAATGAATCTCTTCACCCGCCGGGCCAGTCACGACGGCTGTCTGGCTACCGGCAATGCGCGGTTTGGGATGGCGCAGGTGTGGCCGAAACGTGACTGATCCGGGTATGGCCCTGAAAGTGTTGCGGTAGCCCTGGCGCAACTCACCAGCGCCCGAGTGTTCGTTTGATGCTGCCGCTTCCAGCACTTGCGGCTGACGACCTTCATGCTGGATCTCGGTCAGCAGCCAGAGTGCGTTCCAGGCTGCCTGAGGATGCTCGCTCAGTGGCAGGAAATGCCCGCTCACCAGCCGTGGCTGATCACTGTGCCCTTCGGCAAGCCGGTAATCATGACGATGGCGCTCCAGAGCGCGGGCGGCCAGATGGCTGCCGCGGTCACGATGGGTAAAGAGGCCGGGGTAATCGTAGTCCTCAAGGTCCGGCCGGGCGTCGCCGGGTACTGCGCCTTGCATGGTCAGGCGCGGTTTTTCGAAATGGTAATCGCGGCGCGTGGTGCGGCTCGGTCGGGTTTCCAGACGCAGGTTGAAGCGCTGGATGACGGGCGTGTCGGCGACCATTGCGCTGTCTTGTCGATACACCACGGGCGCCAGTGTGGGAAACACTGCCTGATCTTCGCCGAACACCAGCAGATGGGCAGTCGGGCTGTGTTCGAAGTGGTAATGCAGGCCTTCTTCCTCGCAGAGGCGCTGAATGAAGTGCAGGTCCGATTCGTGGTACTGAACGCAGTACTCGCGCTCGGGATAGACGCTGGCGAGCTGGAAGCGGTAGGTGGTGGCGAGCAGGCCATGCTCTTCCAGTATTCGGGCAATGATCTGCGGCACCGTACGGTGCTGAAAGATCCGTTGGTTGGTGCGGTGGCCGAGGCGAGCCAGATGCGGACGGAGGGTGACCGAGTAACGGGTCAGGCGTTGCCCCGAATCGCCCTGGGCGACACGGTCGATCAGCCCGTGAATACCACTGTTGTCGGGTGCAAACTGCAGAAAGGCAGGTCTGTTCAGCAGGCTTTCCAGATCCAGTCCTGACGACTCGCTGACCAGCTCCAGCGTAAAGGCGAACGGCTGACTGATCGCTTCGTGGCCCTTGAAGGCGAGTACCTGAAAGCCATGATCGATGCCATCAAGGTTGAGCGTGAAACAAGTCTGGTGCGCAGACATCCCGAATCCCTCTGTACCAACAGGCAACCGCGCCCATCGAATACAGATGCCTATAACAAGATACGTGCCTGATTATTTTTAACCCATAAAAACAAAGGGATAGAGAGGTATTAAGGATGGTTTGATTGTTTTTTGATCTGTTTTTCGGTGATTTCCGCGCAAGATTTTGCGCACCTGCGCAAATGTCTGCAGAGCGGGCCAATCGCATTGGCCTGCATGGCTCGGAACAGGCCTTATCAGTCACGCCTGTGCAATAAGTTGCGCATCAGCGGATGAGCCCAAGGGGCCGACAAACGCGACACTTTCAGGTGTAAGCCAAGAGTCGTCCGCAGGTCACGACGCCGATCCAGAGTGCGATTGAAAGCACGGCATGAAATCTGGCGACACAGGGTGCGGCCAGCCGTGTGTTCCAGTGCGTCACCGAGCGGTAGACGCCCACATGAAAGAGCATGGCATTGGTGCCGGCCGCTGCGATCAGGCACAGTTTGAGGATGAACACACCGTTGTTGACGAACTCATCGGGGTGAGCGGCAAACATCATCACCCCGGCCGGCACGATCAGCAGCAGTGCCGCCAGCGCCCAGACCAGCAGATGGCGGGCGAGCGCGGTAATCGGGATGTCCTTCGAACACCCCAACACGCGCAGGTCGAACAGGATCACCGAGCCGACCAGCACGGTAAAACCGACGATGTGCACCACTTCCATGATTGGGTAAAGCCAGATCTCGTTACGCATGGCCTGACCGAGGGGTGACGCTTCCAGCCAGACCAGCCACGAGCCGTCGTTGACGACCGCCATCATCGAAGCTCGACAGTCTTGCCGTTGATGGTGATGCGCTCGGCTCTCACCTCTTCAGACCGGGTGCGATTCTGATAGCCGACGACAGTTGCCTGCGTATCGTTCGCCAGCATTTGCGGGGTCAGCCCGCGGTTTTCCATGCGCGAGGGCGGTGCCAGCACCACGGTCCAGGTCTTGTCGGCGGTTTTGAGATGAATGAAGCCATGAGGGTTGGCGTATCCGCTTTGCGAGATAGTGCCGCTCAGCTCAAGTGGCTTATCGGTGTCGTACTCGCTCCAGCCGTGGTGGGCGAAGGCGGCGGTCGCAACCATCAAAAGGGACACGCCGAGGCTCTTGTGCATGAGGTTCATGGCACGGTTTCTCCTGCAAGGACGATGGGATGACATCAAGTCGATGCAGACAAGTGAATCAGCTGAGACGAAAAGGGCGACGGGTACAGCTGTTTGTCCGACGGATGGAAATTCGAGACTTCCACGGTAGCCAGTTACCGTGGAAAGTCGTGATCGGTTGGAAGAGACTCAGGCCGTCGCGCCAACCTTCGCTGCCGACTGACGGCTGATGCGCAAGGCAACCAGGCTGCCGACGATGGTCAGCGCCGCCAAGGAATAGAGGGCCATGGTGGTCGAGCCGGTCTGGTCCTTGATCCAGCCCACCAGATAGGGGCTGAGGAAGCCCGCCATCTGCCCGATCGAGTTGATCAGGGCCAGGCCGCCCGCCGCAACGCTGGCGCTGAGCAGGGCGGTCGGCAGCGGCCAGAACATGGGCAGGCTAGTCAACGCGCCCATGGTAGCGATGGTCAGGCCGAGGATCGCCACGAGTGGCACGCTGGCAAAGTTGGCCGCGATGATCAGTCCTGTTGCACCCATCAACATCGGCACCACCAGATGCCAGCGGCGTTCGTTACGCAGGTCCGCGGAGCGGCCGACCAGCAGCATGAACACACCCGCCATCAGATAGGGCACCGCGCTGATCCAGCCGATCACCAGCGCATCGCTGAAACCCAGGTTCTTGATGATCGACGGCAGCCAGAAGTTGATCGCGTAGACGCCGCTCTGAATGCAGAAGTAGATGAAGCCCAGAATCCAGATGAAGGGCATGGTCAGTACCGACGCCACCGAGCTCTTGCCGTGTACCGGGCGATTGAGTTCGTCCTTAGTGATGTCGGTCTTGACCCGCTGCCGTTGCTCGGGCGTCAGCCAGTGTGCGTCTTCGACCTTGTCGCAGAGCAGGAAGAACGCCAGCACGCCCAGCGCAACGGTCGGCAGGCCTTGAATCAGGAACATCCACTGCCAGCCCGCCATGCCGCCCTGGCCTGCGGCGAAGTGGTTGAGGATCCAGCCGGAGAACGGTCCGCCCAGTAACCCGGACACCGGAATCGCCGACATGAACAAGGCCATGATCCGGCCGCGTCGCTGGTTCGGGTACCAGCGCGAAAGGTAGAGGACGATGCCGGGGAAGAAACCTGCTTCGGCCATGCCGGTCAGGAACCGCAGCACGTAGAACTCGACTGGCGTGGTGACGAACAGCAGGCAGGTGGAGAACATGCCCCAGGTGATCATCATCAGCCCGATCCAGCGCCTCGGGCCGAAGCGGTTGAGCGCCAGATTGCTGGGCAGCCCGCACAGTACGTAGCCGATGAAGAAGATACCGGCACCCAGGCCGTAGACCGTCTCGCTGAAACTCAGGGCGTCGAGCATCTGCAGCTTGGCGAAGCCGACGTTCACGCGGTCAAGGTAATTGAACAGGTAGCAGATGAAGATGAACGGGATAAGGCGCAGGGTGATGCGACGATAGACATGATTGCCGTCAGCGTCGCCAACCTCGCGAACCGGAGAGTTGGACATGGCGTCAGTTCCTCAGAGCTTGTTATTTTTATGCAGCTTGCCGGGGGCTTTCCGATCATAGGGAGCCTGCAGACAAAACGCTTTGGGGCTTTGCACGGCTGAGGTGGGCGGGTGTTGTGTGGTTGCACAAAAGACTGGGCAGTGCATGGCTTTTTGATTGCGCCGGTCTGCAGCCTGTGTGACGCGGAGCGTCACCGGCGGCATGCCCACGCGATGGGCACGATCAACTACCCAATGCATGATCGTTCCTCACGCGCGTGGGAATGCCGCTCAGGACGCTCCGCGTCCGGGATGCCTGTCTATGTGGAGAGCGGGCAGGTCATCAATTCGAAGTACCCTTACTCGATGGCCTCGTAAGGCAGCCCCACATAATTCTCGGCAATGGTCCTGCGTCCGGCCTCTGAGCCGACGTAGTAGTCCAGTTCGGTCTGCTGGATGCGCTGACTGAAGGCGTCGGTGTCGGGAAAGTTGTGCAGGACCGAGGTCATCCACCAGGAAAAGCGCTCGGCTTTCCAGATACGGCGCAAACAGATCTGCGAGTACTTTTCCAGCAGGTCGGTGCGGCCTTCCTGATAGACCTTGAGCAAGATGCGGTACAGCGTACTCACGTCGCTGGCGGCCAGGTTCAGGCCCTTGGCGCCGGTGGGCGGGACGATGTGCGCAGCGTCGCCGAGCAGGAACAGGCGGCCATACTGCATCGGCTCAACCACAAAACTGCGCAGCGGGGCGATGCTTTTCTCGATGGACGGACCCGTCACCAGACGCTCCGCCAGATGGGCAGGCAGGCGTGATTTGAGTTCGTCCCAGAAACGCTCGTCCGACCAGTCCTCGACGCGTTCATCTGCACTGACCTGAACGTAATAACGCGTACGAATCGCCGAACGCATGCTGCACAGCGCAAAGCCGCGCGGATGGTTGGCGTAGACCAGTTCGTCGTTGACCGGCAGGGTGTCGGCCAGCACGCCGAGCCAGCCGAACGGGTAGACGCGCTCGAATACCTTCAGTGCCTCGGCCGGGATCGCCTGCCGGGACACACCATGGAAGCCGTCGCATCCGGCAATGTAGTCACAGTCCAGACGCACGGTTTCGCCATTTTTGACGAACGTCAGGTAAGGTCGGTCGGTCTTGAGGTCATGGGGCTGGACGTCTTCGGCGTCATAGACCGTCATGGCACCGCACGCGGAGCGGGCCTGCATCAGGTCGCGGGTCACTTCGGTCTGGCCGTAGACCATCACGGTTCGGCCATTGGCCAGGCTTTTCAGGTCGATGCGTTCGCAGCGCCCGTCGAAGGCCAGCTCGAAACCGTCGTGAATCAGGCCTTCAGCGTCCATGCGCTCGCTGACGCCGGCTTCGCGCAGCAGATCGACCATGCCCTGCTCAAGCACGCCGGCACGAATGCGGGAAAGGATGTAGTCGGGGTTCTTGCGTTCAACGATGACGTTGTCGATACCGGCACGTTGCAGCAACTGGCCCAGCAGCAGCCCGGACGGGCCTGAGCCGATGATGGCGACTTGGGTTTTCATGGAGATGACCTTTCTGTGATCCCTGCCAGCCATGGCTTGCGGGATATGTTTGTTTTTGTCTCCTGCATTTTTAATGGATGCCAGCGGGATAAGAAGGCAATATCCAGCACATTACCTGGACTTTTCGAGGGTCTGGCGAGGATCGAACGATGCCCAGAACAGCGCCTGTTTCCGTTCCCGTTTTCAAGCTTTACGGCGAAACCACAGCGTGGCCGACGCCAGACCTGATCCACTGCGAATCGATTCCCGAGCGCAGCAAAATGCATGAATGGGAGATCAAGCCCCATCGCCATGGTGATCTGGTTCAGTTGCTGTACGTCCAGTCCGGCCGCGCTGTGCTGAAGGTCGAAGACGTGGTGCACCAGGTCGATACGCCGTCGCTGCAAGTGGTGCCCGCGCTCAGCGTGCACACCTTCAAGTTTGCCGAGGACATTCAAGGGCACATTCTCAGCCTGGCGCGGCCGTTGGTTGAACAACTGGAAGCGGCGCTGGATATTTCGGCCATCGGCACGGCGCGTTGTCATGTTCTGGGCGACGACAGCGTCTACGTGGACACGCTGTTCACCGCGATTGCCCGCGAGTATCGCCAGCGCAAGCCGGGTCGCGACCTGATGCTGCAGTCGTTGATCAACGTGCTGATGGTCTGGCTCAGCCGACGGGGCAGCGAGCAGCGGGGTGATGACAGTCAGGTGCTGGATCGCGGCCGCGAGCATTTGCAGGTGTTCATGCATCAACTGGAAGGAAGCTTCCGTGAACACTGGTCCATCGAGCAGCACGCGCAGCGCATGGGGCTCAGCGCGGCGCATTTGAATGCGCTGTGTCGGCGACTGTGCAACCAGTCGGCGTTACAGATCATCAACCAGCGTCTGCTGCTGGAAGCCAAGCGCAATCTGGTCTACACGACCATGACAGTGAATCAGGTATCCGACAGCCTGGGGTTTTCCGAACCGGCCTATTTTTCCCGATTCTTCAAGCGTGCCACCGGACAGTCACCCAGCCAGTTCCGCCAGCAGAAATGAAAACGGGGCGCTTCAGAGCGCCCCGTTGTCTGTCCGCCTTATCGAGCGGTCAGGTCACAACCTGGTAGCACGGCACATAGGCTGCGCCACCCGGCAGCTTCATGCGGTGCTGCTCGACGAACGCCTTAAGCAATTTGTCCAGCGGCTGCATGATCGATGGATCGCCGTGGATCTGGTACGGGCCGTGTTCTTCGATCAGGCGAATGCCCTTGTCCTTGACGTTGCCCGCCACAATGCCGGAGAACGCCCGACGCAGGTTGGCCGCCAGCTCATGAGACGGAATGTCGTGGTTGAGCTGCAATCTGGCCATGTTTTCGTGGGTCGGATCAAACGGGTGCTGGAAGCTCTCTTCGATCTTCAGCAGCCAGTTGAAGTGGAACGCATCGTTGCGCTCGCGACGGAACTGACGCACCTCTTTCAGGCCCTTGGCCATATGGCGCGCGACTTCTGCCGGGTTGTCGATGATGATCTGGTAGTGACGTTGCGCCTCTTCGCCCAGTGTGGCGCCGACGAACGCGTGCAGTTGTTGCAGGTAGGGTTCGGTGTTCTTCGGACCGGTCAGGACCACCGGGAACGGCACGTCCTTGTTGTCCGGGTGCATCAGGATGCCCAGCAGGTACAGGAACTCTTCGGCCGTGCCTGCGCCGCCCGGAAAGATGATGATGCCGTGGCCGACGCGCACGAAGGCTTCCAGGCGCTTTTCGATGTCAGGCAGGATCACCAGTTCGTTGACGATCGGGTTCGGCGCTTCGGCGGCGATGATGCCCGGCTCGGTCAGGCCCAGGTAGCGGCCACCGACGATCCGTTGCTTGGTGTGAGCGATGGTCGCGCCTTTCATCGGGCCTTTCATGACGCCGGGGCCGCAGCCGGTGCAGATGTCCAGACTGCGCAGGCCCAGCTCGTGGCCGACCTTCTTGGTGTATTTGTATTCTTCGGTGTTGATCGAGTGGCCGCCCCAGCACACCACCATTTTAGGTTCGACACCGGCGCGCAGGGTACGGGCGTTGCGCAGCAGGTGGAACACGTAATCGGTGATGCCCTGAGAGTTGCTCAGGTCGATGCGCTGGCTGTCCAGTTCGCTTTCGGTGTAGACGATGTCGCGCAGGGCGCTGAACAGCATTTCACGGGTGCTGGCGATCATCTCGCCATCGACGAAGGCATCGGCCGGAGCGTTGAGCAGCTCCAGGCGCACGCCACGGTCCTGCTGATGAATGCGGACCTCGAAGTTCTCGTAGGCCTCAAGAATGGTCTTGGCGTTATCGACATGGGCGCCAGTATTGAGAATGGCCAGGGCGCACTGGCGGAACAGGGTGTAGGTGCTGCCTGAGCCCGCAGCGCTGAGCTGCTGGACTTCACGTTGGGACAGGGTTTCAAGGCTGCCTTTTGGGCTTACCGTGGCGTTAATCACTTGTCTTGGGATCATTCTATTTTCCATTAGAGCGATGCAGTCGAGGCGGCAGGGCCTGCGCATCAGGATGGTGAGCATCGAAGACGTTCACGCCTGACGGTATTTTCTACAGCACTTGGGCGCGAATGCAAACGCCGGGCCTCGCCTGCTGCGTATTCGAGGGTGCAGGCGTCGTCTGAGGGACTGAAAGTCATATAAAGCAGGCACTTGATCGAAACGCCATGCGGCTGAATTTTGACGCACAAGCGGGCCAATAGTGAACCTGACCCATTTAACAGGGTCTGTTAGCTGATGGACTCTCTGGACAGCCTGTGGAAGTGGCTGCCGATATAAAGGATTGCAGGCGTTTTTCAACGCGCCTGATAGGCAGACAGCCCGTCCAGGCAGGAGTTGCAATTGATTTGCCGCTCGCCAGATCCATCGTTAGCCGGCCCGTACGTCGGGGCTTTATTTTCATTCCAGACAAAGATAATCATTGCCATGTCTCGTCATCTTTCAGCACTGCTTTCTCGTGCCCCTGGCCTGTTCACTGCTTCGCGTCATCTCCTCGGCACCGGTCTGCTGGGCGCCGTGCTTTGCGTTCTTACACCCATTACCGCTCAGGCGGCGGACAGCGAGCGCTGGGTGAGTGACAGCCTGACCACCTACGTGCGCAGCGGTCCGACTGACGGGCATCGCATTGTCGGCACGCTCAAGTCCGGGCAGAAAGTGGAACTGCTCAGCACCTCGGGCAATTTCAGCCAGGTGCGAGGCGAGGGGGGCAGCACCGTGTGGATCCCCAGCAGTGATCTGCAGGAAGTCCCTGGCCAGGCTGAGCGCGTGCCGCAGCTGACCCAGCAGGTCGCAGAACTCACCGAACAATTGAACGGCATCGACAACACCTGGAAAACCCGCGTGCAAGGCATGCAGGAAACCCTGGATGCGCGCAAGAAGCTGGTCGATGAACTGGAAGCGCGTACCAAGACCCTCAACGATCAACTGGCTGACTCACAGGCCGAGCTGCGTTCCACTCAGGCCCGCCTGGGTGACGAGAACAAGCAGGTGATGATGCGCTACATGGTCTACGGTGGCAGCATTGCTGGCGCTGGACTGCTGGTTGGTCTGATCCTGCCGGCACTGACACGGGGCCGCAAGAAGAACGACGGCTGGGTGTAACGCTCTATCCGCATGCCGCAGCCCTCGAGTATCGGGGCGCTGCGGTGCAGGGCAATCCTGCGATGTGACTCGCGTCTCCGTAATAGCCTTTGCGCTCCTGCTTTTTTGATCCGCCTCGCAAAAAATCCTGCCTGTCCTCGATGCAATCAGTCGCGAAGTCGATGTTCGCTCTATAGTTTCTGCCTGAGTGGTCGAAAAACTGGCTGTTGCCCTGAACTGAATCACGCGATAGAGCGATCAGGGCTGTATGTGGCATGTTGCCATTAGTTAACATGCGCATTGATGCTGGACCTGGAAAAGTCGTTCAGGCCTTGGGTCTTATATTTTCACCCTCTCCTGTGTAGGAATCCGGATGCTGGCGTACAACCAAAAAAGCTTTCTTATCGTTGATGACTTCTCCGACTTTCGCAGTTCGGTGCGGTCGATGCTGCGTGAGCTGGGCGTCAAGGAAGTGGACACCGCCGACTCCGGCGAGCAGGCCCTGCGCATGTGCTCGCAAAAGCGTTATGACTTTGTGCTGCATGATTTCAATCTGGGCGATGGCCGCAAAAACGGTCAACAGGTGCTCGAAGACCTGATGGTCGAGCGACTGCTGAGCTACGAAAGCGTTTTCATCATGGTCACCGCCGAGAACAGTCAGGCCATGGTCATGAGCGCCCTGGAGTGGGAGCCCGACGGCTACCTGACCAAACCGTTCAACCGCGCAGGCCTGGCCCAGCGCCTGGAAAAGCTGGTGCAGCGCAAGAACCTGCTCAAGCCGATTCTGCAGGCGCTGGACCGTCGCAAGCCCGCCGAAGTGCTGGTCGCGTGCAACAAACTGATCGAGCAGGATCCGCGCTATGCGCCGTTGTGCCTGCGCTACAAGGCCGATGCGCTGCGTGATCTGAAACAGAACGAGCCGCTGGAAGCGTTTCTCAGGACCATCCTGGCCGACCGTGCCACGCCCTGGGCGTATGCCGCGCTGGGCAGTCTGCTGCTCAAACGCGGCAAGGTCACCGAGGCGGAGGCCGTTTACGAACAGGCGATCAAGGCCTTTCCGACCATGCCTGCGTTGTACGATGGTCTCGCCGAGGTGCTAGTGACCCGCGGCGATGCCAAGCGTGCGCAAAGCGCCTTGGAGAACGCCGTGCGCCTGTCGCCATTGGCGGTACGTCGCCAGAAGATGCTGGGCAAGCTGGCGATGGGCAACGAAGATTTTGAGAGCGCTTCCAAGGCCTTTCGTCAGGCCGTTTCTCAAGGTGCACATTCACGTTTCAAGGACCCGGAAACCAACCTGGGTCTGGCTCATGCCCTGATCAGCAAGGGCGGCGACCAGGGGCTGGATGCGCGCACGCGTGTCGAGATCAACAACGCGCTGGGCGATGTGGCCAAGGAACACACCAACGACGAAGGTCTTCAAGTGCGCACGCGCCTTATGAAAGCCGCCAGTCTGCAGCACTCGGACCCGGAAACCGCCGCCAAGCTCACCGAGCAGGCGATGGCCAGGCTTGAAGGCATGGAGCAGTTCCTCAGTGCCGATGCAGCCCTGCTGGTGGCGTCGCAGCTCAAGCAATTGGGTCAGGAAGAAGCGGGCGCGGGTGTGCTGAAAAACTGCGCGGAAGTCTATGGGGATGACCCGGCCGTGATGAAAAGCGTGGCCAGCATGACCGACGATCCCGCCATTCTGGGTGCGAACAAGGCCGCCATCGATTTCAACCTGCAGGGCGTGCGCAGCTACAAGGCGGGCAACCTGCCGGAGGCGCAGGAGCATTTCCGTCGCGCCCTGGCCTTGCAGCCCAAGAACATCAGTATCGCGCTGAACATGGCGCAGTCGCTGCTGCATCCGGGGCAGAACCTCGGGCAGGCGGGACTCGAGGAATGCCGCGCCAGCCTGAAAATGGTCGGCATGATCCCGGACAGCGATTCACGTTATGAGCGTTATCAGAAACTCAGGGAAAGGGCGTTTGGCGCATGAGCGAAGAGCAGCAGCAGGGACTCGATTTTTCCATGGTGATTGCTTCCACCGTGCACGACATGAAGAACTCGCTGGCGACGCTCACCCAGGCGCACAGCGAGTGGCTGGCGAAGCTCACCGTCCAGCAACGCGACACCCCGGAGCATGGGGTGATCGAGTACGAGTTCGCCAACCTCAACGGCATGCTGGTGCAGTTGCTGGGCCTGTACAAACTCGGGGTCAACCAGCTGCCGTTGCGCCCTGATTATCACGAGCTGGACGATTTCATCGAAGCACAGTTGGCGCATCATCAGGAGGTGCTGGCCAGTCGCGGTATCGCCGCTCGGGTGGATATCACGGATGCAAGCCCACTGGGGTTTTTCGACCGCGAACTGGTCGGCTCGGTGGTGGGCAACATCATCGTCAACGCGATCGGTTTTGCCCGCGAGCAATTGGCGATCAGCGTCGCTGAACAAGACGGTCAGTTGAAAATCACCATCAATGACGACGGCCCCGGTTACCCGGCTTACCTGATCGAGCGCCAGACCGATTACGTGCAGGGCATCAATCAGGGCACGGGCAGCACCGGCCTGGGCCTTTACTTCGCCGCACACATTGCCCGCTTGCATGTGCGCAACGGCATCCAGGGACGGATAGAGATCGCCAACGGCGGCGTGCTGGGCGGAGCGATGTTCAGCATCTATCTGCCTTGAGCGAAAGAAGCAGTCACACCTCTTCATTATATTGACGCAGCACGCGGTGCCCGCGCCGAATCACCGAGGCCTTGAGCGTCATCTTTTTGGCTTTCAGGCCTCCGCGTATTGCCTCCTGCCTACTGAAACCCCGTATCCACGGCACCTTCATCTGTTCAACAGCTTGGTTCGATTATTGCTATATCGCTCTCAGGCGTCGGCTTTGGTCTTCGCAAAATCAATTCAATAGCGGGCTGTCCGGGAGCATAGAGATGGAAGACAAAGTACTCAGGCTGATCGAAGAAGCGATGGAAGCAGACGAAGGCAGTCTGAGCCGGGGCCAGAACCTTGACTGGGATTCCATTGCGGTCCTGACCTTCATGTCGCTGGCCGACGAACATCTGGGCAAGACCCTGGCGGCCAATCGTCTCAACGGCTGCAAGACGGTGGACGATGTGATCGATCTCGTCACAGAGAAGTAAATCTTCAGTCTCTTTTCAAATCGTATGAATCGGCCCTCAAGGGGAATGTTGGGTGGTGAGTAGTCCTTTTTCACTGAGCGGTAAAGTGGTGATGGTGACAGGTGCCTCTTCCGGCATCGGCAGTCAGGTTGCGATCTGGTTGAGTCAACAGGGCGCGCGCGTGGTGCTGGTGGCCAGAAATACCGAGCGCCTTGAGGCAACAAGGCACCAGCTCCATGGCGAAGGTCATGGGGTCGAGCCTTTCGATTTGCTGGACGGGGCTGCTGTTTCAGGCTGGATGCGCAACCTGGCCAAGACCTACGCGCCCTTTGACGGGCTGGTGCATGCCGCTGGCGTGCAGATGCCCATGCCGATTCGGGCATTGGGACTCGAGCAGTGGGAGACGGTATTAGCCACCAACGTGACCTCCGGCTTTTCGCTGGTCAAGGCCTTCAGGCAGAAAGGGGTGTTCGTTCAGGGTGCCAGCATCGTGCTGCTCTCGTCGGTGATGGCTCAGGCTGCCCAGCCTTCCCTGATGGCTTACTGCGCCAGCAAGGGTGCGGTTGAGTCAATGGTCCGCGCTGCGGCGCTGGAGCTGGCCCGCGACGGAATCAGGGTCAATGCGATTGCGCCGGGTGTGGTGAGAACCGAAATGACCCGCACGCTCGAGGATCTGGTGGGGGCCGACTCCATGAAGGCTGTGGAGCAGAAACACCCACTGGGTTTCGGTGAGCCGCTGGATATCGCCTACGCAGTCAATTACCTGCTGTCTCCGGCGGCTCGCTGGGTGACCGGCACGTCGATGGTCGTGGACGGGGGGTATCTGGCGCAATGAATGCTAAAAACCTGCTTATTGTCGGTGCCGGCGCTTTCGGGCGTGAAGTGCACGCGTGGCTGACGGACTGGGTCGCGTTGAATCCGGGCTGGCACATCGCTGGATTCATCAACGATGGACCCGGCTCCACCGAGCGTTTCGATCATTACCCGCCAGTCGTTTCAACCGTGGACGGCTACCAGCCGAAGCCTGACGAGTATCTGGTCTGCGCGATCGGCGCACCTCAGGGTAAGCGCACCGTGGTGGAAAAACTGCTCGCCAGGGGCAGCCGGTTTTTCACGCTGATCCATCCCTCGGTCATCATGGGCGAGAATGTCGTGGTGGGGCAGGGCACGGTCATCTGTCCCTCGACCGTGTTGACAGTCGACCTTCGGGTCGGTGCATTCGTGACCCTCAATATCGGCTGCCTGATCGGACACGACGCAGACATCGGTGATTTCTCCACCTTGAGCGGACATTGCGACATTACCGGTGGGGTGGTGCTGGAAGAGGGCGTTTTCATGGGCACACATGCCAGTGTCCTGCCCAGGGTCAGAATCGGCAAACAGGCTGTAGTCGGAGCGGGCAGTGTTGCAATACGCAATGTGGCCGCAGGCACTACAGTATTCGGTGTACCCGCCAAACGTATCTCGGGGTAATGCTCATGAAGTCTCATGCCAGAATCGTGGACATAGAATATGAACTGCCTGCTCATTCACTGGACAACGAAACGCTGGCCCGGGAATTTCCCGAGTGGGATGTCGAGAAAATCTTCGCCAAGACCGGTATCGGTGAACGGCATATCATCGACAAGGATGAAACCGCGTCCGACCTTGCCTTTCGTGCCTGCGAAAAGCTGTTCCTCAAAGGGGACATTCAGCGCAGCCAGATAGACGCGCTGATCTATTGCACGCAAAGTCCCGATTACGTGCTGCCCGCCACGGCCTGCATCCTGCAGCATCGCCTGCAGTTGCCCACCCAATGCGCCGCCTTCGATTTCAATCAGGGTTGCTCAGGGTTCATCTATGGGCTTGGCATTGCCAAGGGGTTGATCGAGTCAGGCCAATGCCGGAATGTATTGCTGGTAACGGCTGAAACCTACAGTCGCTACATTCATCCGCAGGACAAGAGTGTTCGTACCCTGTTCGGCGATGCTGCGGCCGTCACCCTGATCAGCGCCGCCGAGGGTGGGCCGTTTCTGGAGCGCTTTCGTTATGGCAGCGATGGCTCCGGGGCCGAGAACCTGATTGTGCCCATCGGCGGCGCACGCAGGCCTTCGGCGCAGAATCCGCAGCCTGAAACCCACGAGGACGACAACGGCAACGTGCGTACCGACGCCAATCTGTACATGAACGGCCCGGCGATCTTCGAGTTTTCCATGACGCGCGTACCGCAGTTGTTCGCTTCGTTGTTCGATGACGAACTGGCGGTGGCCGATATGGATCTGTTCGTGTTTCATCAGGCCAATCACTTCATGCTGGATGCCCTGCGTCGACGTCTGAAATTGCCTGTCGACAAGTTCGTGTCCGCCTTCCAGCACTGCGGCAATACGGTGTCCTGCACCATCCCCATTGCGCTGAAAGAGTCTTTGGACAAGGGTGCGCTCAAACCCGGTGATCGGGTTGCGGCAGTCGGCTTCGGAGTGGGCTATTCGTGGGGCGCGTGCGTCATACACTGGTAAGCGCTACAGATCGCACTCTGTGTTACGGCTGGCTCGAGGCTCTGCGTCATATCACTGACGCAGGGCCTTTTTAGTGAGCCGTTTGCCGATCAGCCGCCCACCCAGGCGTTGCGCCAGGCTTGCAGGTGATCAGCGTCAAGCATCCAGCGTTCAATGACAGCCTGCTTCAAGGCGTCGCCCCTTTGCGCGCAGGTATCCATCTGCTCGATGTGCTCTTCGATGGCACTTATCCAGGCTTGGGTCTCGTTGCCAACCTGCGTGACGGGCAGGTCCCCAGGAACATTCAGTACGTCGCTGCAAATGACCGGAAAGCCACAGGCGCCGAACTGCAGCAAGGCCGCCGGGCCTTTGCTCTGGTTGATCCGATTGGACTCGGCGGGCGCGAGTACAAGATCAAGGTTCAGACCGGCCAGCATCCCTGGGAGCAGCGCCCCTTCTACAGGCGAGCGCAGTTCGTGGATAAAAGGTCGTAGCCAGCGCGTACACGGCCCCATGACGACCCATTCCACGCGGTCCGCCAGCGCCTTGATGACCTCCGACAGGATCAACAGGTCGCTCAGTTCGCCCGCCGTGCCAACCCAGCCGACGCGAGGTTTCGGACGCGTCTGACGCTGGCTTTGCAGATTCAGCCATGAATCTGACGCCAGCCGGGTTTCGATGACCTGAACGTCGGGGTGCGAGTCGCCCAGCAGATCCGCCAGCGCTCTCGTGGGGACAGTGATCAGGTCTGCACGTCCCAGGCCGTGGCGCAGAGACGCTTCAATCGCAGCGAGAGGTGCTGCGGTCTTGTCGATCTCGGCGTACGCCGGGTACTGCGGCAGATCGTAGATGACTCGAGCGTGGGTGTGATCCTTGATCGCATTGATGCTGGCGACCAGGCCATCGTTGATCGGACCTTGCACAACGACGGTATCAGGGCTGAGTCTGGCGATCTCCACGAGCGGCAACGGTGTGTGGCTGAGGATGCCGTCCACTGCAAGCCCTGCACGCAGACTGTGAAGGACCGCGCCGACCCGATCGCCGGCGGTTCCACGATCACCGGGTTGCACGAGCACCACCGGCAGCGGGCGATGCGTCAACGGCCGCCAGCTCAATTCCGGATTGTTCTGGGTGAAAAAACGCTCTGTCAGGGACAGTTGGATGCTGTAGGCCGGGTCCCATGCCATGTAATGCAGCCAGCGATGGGCGAGGGCGCGTGTCGCGAAATCCATCGCTTCGGCGTCGGGCTGTGACTCGTCAGGACGCAGGGCAACAATGGCATGCGGCGTCCAGACGACCAGGTGTCCGGCGCTGCGAGCCCTCAGGCAGAGGTCTACATCACGGAAATGCAGAGGAAAAAGGTGTTCGTCCAGGCCTTCGATCTCGTCATGCACTGACTTGCGAATCATCAGGCAGGAACCGCTGACGGCACTGTAGTTTTGATCGGTTTCCAGACGTTGCGCGAAGCTCGCGCAAGTCGCCGCGTCTTCGGCGGTGATCGCACAAGCGGTACCATCGATCCCCACGATGATCCCGGCTTCCACCATTTTGCTGTCGGGTGAAATGATGTTGGCGCCCACGATGCCTACTTCAGGACGCAGCGCGTGATTGAGGAGTTGTTCGAGCCAGTCCGGCTGAACGATCAGGGTGTTGCTGTCGAGCATCAGCAAATAGTCGCCCCGAGCGTGGTTGGCGGCGGCATTGAACAGTGCCGATGGGCTCACCGTCTGCTCGTGGCGTAGGACGCGGATGCGCTCCGATTGCATCGACTCCAGTGTTGTCAGCCATTCGGTGGTCTGCGCCGACTGGCTGTTGTTGTCGCAGATCAGAATTTCGTAGAACGGGTACGTCGTGTGTTCCAGAATGCTTTCGACACAGGGCAGCAGCGTCTGCAGTTGGTCCTGAGAGGTGACGAGGATCGTGATCAGCGGCTGATCGGCGTGGCCATATTCGATCCGGTAGCATCCCGATTCAAGCGCATGCACCTGGCCGTCGGCATAGCCGCGCGCGAGCAAATGTCGTTGCAGCGTACGCGCTTCATCATAATTGTCCTGCGCTTGCCAGAGTGGCGAGATGGCAATCGGCTCGGCTATATGGACGAATTCGGTAAAGCTTGAGTCTTCGATCAGACGCAGTATCAGATCGAGCTCGGTAGCCTGAGCGTGGCCTGGATCGAAGCCGCCCACCGCCAGGGCTTTTTCGCGGTTGAACAGCCAGTTGCGGCTGGTGGCCGACGGACAGGCCAGCAGGTAATCCAGACTGAAACCTGGCTGAAAGACCAGATGAGCGCCTGTTTGAGCATGCAGGGTCACTTCGTCACCGAAGACCGCGCAGGCGTGGGGCGCTTCGATCATCTTCATGACGGCGCATAGCAGGCCGCTCGGGGTAAATGTGGTGCCTGCGTCTACCAGCATCCACCAGTCGTGATCATGTTCCTGCATCAGCTCGTTGATAACCGTGGCACGGTTTTCCAGGCTCGCCTCCCGCCAGGGCAACTGGGCCTGAAGCAGTGTCTGCTGCTCCCGGTCGTAGTCGGCCAGTACGAAAACCTTGAGCTTGTCGAGCAGAGGCGCATCGGACGCCATGCTTTGCAGCGTACTCAGCACTCGCTCGGCCTGCTGATCGAAATCGGAAACGACGATGGCAATCGACGGCCCACCGTTGTGCTGCTGCAAGTGTTCATGCAGGAGGGCATGCTGAGCGGGCGTGGGCCTGCGCTGCCCCAGCCAGCTGGCTACGCGGGTGTTGCGAACAGTGGCCTGGGACCTTCTGTCGAAGTAGCCCAGCAGGTCCATGTCCTGAACATTGTCGCGCTGGGTCAGTGGCGCAATCCTGACCTTGCCATTGAGTTCGTCGGGTCGGATCCAGCCCAGTTCGCCGGGAATTCGATGGAAGTTGGCGTGACCTTCGCGAGGCAGGGTAGGGTCTTTTCTGAACGCCTCGCTGCTCTGTTGTTCGGAGACGCGGAAATAGGACAGAGGGCGGGCGAGCATTGCCAGATTGCCCTGACGCAGCAGTTTGACGTACATCGCCAGGTCGCCCAGCCCCCAGATCAGCACCTGATTCAGGGACATGATGTCCTGCCCGAAGGCCAGCAGGTCTTCGCGGCGACACATGACCGCGCTCGGTTCACCCACGAAGTTGACGGGATACTGGGCCAGAAAGGACACCAGCTCCGGGCCGTTCAATACCACGTTCTTGCCGAATGGGTAAGCCGTGTACAGGTTATCGGCCAGCATCGCACCGCTGGCGTCGATTCGTTTTCGTGTTGCTGACACGATCTTGATATCAGGGCTGTCATGCATGACATCGAACATCAGGCGCACGCAGTCGGTGAGCAGGATGTCATCGTCGTAGAGAAATTTGATGTAATCGCCGCGTGCCAGTGACACGCCAAGCGCAATGTTGTGAGGCTCACCCAGCGGCGTGTCATTTTTGCTGTAGTGAATCGGCCAGCGACTCTGCGGCCTGAGTTTTTCGACAATGTCCCTGATGCCGTCGTCACGGCAGTCGTCAGTGACAATGATCTCGATGTCGTCGTGATTCTGGCGCAGCGCACTGGCAAGCGCCGCTTCGAAAAAAGCCGGTTTGTAAGCAGGAATGACAATACTGACCAGGCGTGAAGAACTCATCGCAATACCATGTGAAGAAGTGTTGAGAGCCCACCGGGCACGCCGGTCGACATCCATGATCGGCTGCTGTCGTCAGGCCTTGCGCCCCACATACAGAACCGACTGATCAGTAATGCCGTGCTGCCGGAATACGCCTTCGCCGAACGCTTCCGAACCCAGCGCATCGACCTTGAAACCGGACGCCTCCAGACGTGAGACGAAGTCATGCCTGGCGTACATCCGCACATGATCGTCCTGACCGAAGCGCGCCCAGCGCTCATCGACGCTGGACTCATCGGGGTCTTCTTCGGTGTCGGTCGCGGTCAGCAGAATTGGTACCATCAGGATCGCAGAGCCACCCTTGGCCAGAACCCGGTGCAGCTCGGACATGGCCTTGCGGTCATCAGGCACATGTTCCAGAACATGCGAACACACGATGAAATCAAAGGACTCGTCGGCATACAGGTGCATGTCCATGATGTCGACCACGTCATCAGCCAGCGGCGAAAACAGATCGGCAGAGCGATAGCGGGCGTTGGGCAGGCTGCGCAGGAATTTCGACAGCACAACGGCTGGCGCAATGTCGAGAATGCGCAAGGGTTGCCCCGGCGGATTATTCAGCAGGTGCATGGCAAACAACGCGTAAAGCCGGTCCCGGTCAGAGGCCTGGCATTCAGGGCAACTGTATTGACCGACGTTCAGGGTTTCGAAATCGTCCACGCTGTAGAACACGTTCAAACGGTGAAAAATTTCCAGATGACCTCTGTCCATCGGGTAGAAATTCGGAAATCGGCAGGAGCAGACCGGACACGTTCGCATTAGCGGTTCTCGTTACTGGCAGCGACGATGACATTGATGATGCTGTCGAAAGCTTCATCGGTCAGGCTGTCGTAAATAGGCAGGCACAGGATCTGATTCGACAGGCCGGTGGCGATCGGCAAGCGTTCCGGCTTGGCCGAATCCAGACCCCGGTACATCGGGAACGTCGAAATCAGTGGGTAGAAATAGCGGCGGGCCAGAATGTTCTGATCACGCATTCGCTGATACAGCGCGTCGCGTGACACGGCGAACGTCTCGCGTACCAGCACCGGAAAGTACGAGTAGTTATGTTTTTCGGCGCTCTGCCAGACGATATCGATACCGGGGATTGCCGCCAGCGCAGCACGATACAGCTCGTCGATACGCTGGCGCCTGATCAGTGCCTGATCGATGTGCTTGAGCTGAAGCAGGCCGAACGCTGCGTTGATCTCACTCATCTTGCCGTTGATGCCTGGCGCAACCACGGTGACTTCGTCGGCAAAGCCGAAGTTTTTCAGGTAGTCGATACGTTGTTTGGTCTTCAGGTCCGGGCTGACGATGGCGCCGCCTTCGAAGGTATTGAAGACCTTGGTGGCGTGGAAGCTCAGGATCGACAGGTCGCCATGTCTGAGCAGGCTTTCACCGCGATGCTGCACGCCGAAGGCATGGGCGGCATCGTAGATGACCTTCAGGCCATAGCGATCGGCGATCTGCTGGATACGGTCGACGTCACACGGGATGCCGTAGCAATGCACCGGCATGATGGCGGTGGTTGCCGGCGTAATGGCTTCTTCGATGCGGTCCGGATCCAGATTGTAGGTGCCTGGCTGGATATCGACGAACACTGGCGTCAGGCTGTTCCACAGCAACGAGTGCGCCGTCGCGACAAACGAATAGGGCGTGGTGATGACTTCGCCTTTGATCCGCAGCGCTTGAATGGCCGTCATCAAGGCCAGGGTACCGTTGGAAAACAGCGACAGGTGCTGGACGCCCAGATAGCTGGCCAGCTCTTTCTCGAGCTGTTGATGGAACGGGCCGCCGTTGGTGAGCTGGTGGCTGTCCCAGATCTGCTCGAGGTAGGGAATGAATTCCTCAAGGGGCGGCAGCAGGGGACGTGTGACGGGAATCGGTGCGCTCATGAAAAGCTCTCAACACGTGTCGCAGAAGATTGCCGTTCGACAGGTCATTTTTAAGGCGCATGGCGCGTCACGCACAGGCGATCGACATAAAAATGGCGGCCAAACTGTTTTGCCTTGGATAAAAGCAAAAAACCAGCCAAGAGTTCAGTTTGAGCCGTTTGAGGGGTTCGGTTTGTGAGCGGTCTCACGCTATGTTTCAGCGCTTGATATCCCGAATGCCCGTTGCGTATTTTGTAGGCACTGCCGCAGGACGGCCTTAACTCTCAACAAGGATTGAGCAATGAAGCGCAATGACGCCCGTTCGGTTGCCCAGCAACTGGCGGGCATTGATGAAGTGGAATGCGTGACGCCGGACCTCAATGGCGTGCCGCGTGGCAAAGTCATGACTGCCGAAGGCTTTCTGGAAGGGCGGCGGTTGCAGATGGCGCGTGGCGTGCTGTTGCAATGCATCATGGGCGGTTATCCACCGGCGCGTTTCTACGGCAGTGATGACGGTGACGTGGCGCTGGTCCCCGACCCTGCGCAGATGCATCGTCTGCCGTGGAGCGATCAGCCACGTGCACTGGCCATTTGCGACGCCGATGAATTGACCGGTACCAGCTGCGCGCTTTCGACACGCGGTCAGCTCAAGTCCGTCCTCGCGCGCTATGCCGAGTACGGCCTCACTCCGGTGGTAGCCACTGAACTCGAGTTCTTTGTGTTTGCCCCCAATCCGGATCCGCTTCAGGCGTTCGTGCCGCCTGTAGGGCTGGACGGTCGTCGCGAGCTGGGGCACTCGGCCTTCAGCATCAGTTCAAACAACGGGCTGCGGCCGTTCTTCACCGAGGTGTACGCCTGCATGGCGGCGCTGGGCCTGCCACGCGATACGTTCATGCACGAGATGGGCGTCAGTCAGTTTGAAATCAACCTGCTGCATGGCGATCCGTTGCTGCTGGCCGACCAGACCTTTCTGTTCAAACACCTGCTCAAGGAAGTGGCGCTCAAACATGGCGTCATTGTGGTCTGTATGGCCAAACCGCTGGCGAACACGCCCGGCAGTTCGATGCACTTGCATCAGAGCGTGGTGGATGCCGTCTCCGGCCGCAATGTATTCAGCGCCGAGGACGGCCAGTCGACGCCGACGTTCCGGCACTTCATCGGTGGGCTGCAGACCTGTATGGCAGACTTCACAGCCTTGTTCGCGCCGAACGTGAACTCTTACCAGCGCCTATTCCATCCGTTCGCTTCACCCAACAACGCCTGCTGGTCCTATGACAACCGCGCCGCCGGTCTGCGAATTCCCGCCAGTGCACCGTCGGCCAGGCGCGTCGAGAATCGTCTGCCGGGTGCCGATGCCAATCCTTATCTGGTCATCGCTGCCAGCCTCGCGGCGGGGCTGTACGGGATCGAGCGGGGCATCGAGCCGACACCTGCCGTGCAGGGCGAGATCCAGGTGCCGGAAGAATTGACGTTGCCGTGTACCTTGCAGGCCGCCCTTGAGCGTCTGAAATGCAGTCATCCTGCCAAGGAACTGTTTGGTCATGAATTCATCGAAGGCTACATTGCGTCGAAGACCCTGGAACTGACCAGCTTTCTCGATGAAATTACCCCCTGGGAACGGCGCGTACTGGCTGCCCAGATTTAAAGAACGTTGTTTCGGGCTCGCCTGTTCAGGCGACTCCGTATTTTGGAATGTCGATGCGCCAAATCTGGAAGTCCTTTCGAGCGCTGTATTTTGCCTCGTTGATGATGTTGATCGGCTCGGGTCTGCTGAGCACCTATCTGGCCCTGCGCCTGGCTGCCGATCAGGTGGACAGTCTGTGGGTCGGCGCCTTGATGGCGGCCAACTATTTCGGCCTGGTATTGGGCGGCAAGATCGGCCACCGGCTCATCGGCCGGGTCGGCCATATTCGGGCTTATGCGACCTGTGCGGGGATCGTCGGTGCGGCAGTGCTGGGGCATGGCCTGATCACCTGGCTGCCTGCCTGGCTGATTCTGCGGGTCATCGTCGGCCTGGGGATGATGTGTCAATACATGGTCATCGAAAGCTGGCTGAACGAGCAGGCCGCGGCCAAGCAGCGGGGCATGGTGTTCAGCGGATACATGATCGCGTCCTACCTGGGGCTGGTGCTGGGGCAGCTGGTGCTGGTGGTCCATCCGCAGTTGGGTCCTGAATTGCTGATGCTGGTGGCCCTGTGTTTTGCACTGTGTCTGGTGCCGGTTGCCATGACCCGCGCCATTCACCCTGCGCCATTGCATCCCGCGCCACTCGAACCACTGTTCTTCATGAAGCGGGTGCCACAGTCACTGACAGCCGTGCTGGGTGCCGGCCTGATCATCGGCTCCTTCTACGGTCTGGCGCCGGTCTACGCGGCGGAGCAGGGGCTGACGACCGAGCAGGTGGGTCTGTTCATGGGCTGCTGCATTCTGGCGGGGTTTCTGGTGCAGTGGCCGCTGGGCCTGCTGTCCGACCGTTATGATCGTTCGGTACTGATGCGGGTGTTCGCCGCAGCGCTGTTCGTGGCGTCGCTGCCCCTTGCCGTTTTCCCCAGCGTGCCCGTGGAAGTGCTGTTCGGTGTGGGCTTTCTGGCCTCGCTGATGCAGTTCTGTCTGTACCCACTGGCCGTGGCGTTCGCCAACGACCATGTGGAGGCGGAGCGGCGCGTATCGCTGACCGCCATGCTGCTGATGACCTACGGGATCGGCGCAAGCATCGGTCCGCTGGCGG
This sequence comes from Pseudomonas viridiflava, assembly GCF_001642795.1. GTDB lineage: Bacteria > Pseudomonadota > Gammaproteobacteria > Pseudomonadales > Pseudomonadaceae > Aquipseudomonas > Aquipseudomonas viridiflava. The sequence continues at coordinate 359,422 of NZ_LKEH01000018.1, forward strand.
CGGGTGTGATCATGAAAATGTTCGGCGGGCACATGCTGTACGTGTTCGTCTGCGGCGCTGGCGCCATACTGATGCTGCTGATTCGTCCCAAGGCCGTTACGCACCTGCACCAGGTCGAGAATGCGCCGCTGCACCACGTGGCCATGCCGGACAGCATGTCCAGTTCGCCTCTTGTCGTGGCACTTGACCCGCGTGTGGACGAACAGGTTGTACAAGATCAGATGCAAACCACTGTCGAGCCTGAGCCTGAGCCTGAGTCGGAACCGGTGGCCGAGCACGTTTCAGCGCCAGAAGGGCAGGTTGCCGAGACCGGGCAGGCAGCAGACGGCGAGCGGGAACGCGAAGAGGAAACCTGGAAGGCCTGATCGGTTTTTGAGACTGGGAAGGTTTGCAGGGGAATCAGGAGGGTGTTGCGTGATTGCGGTAGAGGTTACCGCAATCACTTCAGACGCACGTTCTGTCAGAAGTCGTCGTCTTTGTCGAAGCGCCGTGCTTCACGTTGCAGCTGGTACACGAAGCGTTCAACCTGACGTTGCACCAGCCCGCTCATGTTGTGGAAGCGCACGCCGGCAAAGGTGGTGTGAACCCTTTCCTCGAAATGCAGGTAACGCAGCTCCACCGGGGCGGTCATTGCGCCAAACGGCAGTCTGGCGATGAATCGCTCGTATACCTGACCCAGTTGCATGCGCTCGGAAAGGTCACCTTCGAAACGCAGCTTGCAGCCGGTTGCCGAAATGTCCAGCAGCTTGCCCTTGAGCGGCGACTTGAGTTTGTCGCCGCCGATTTCGATATCGACCAGTTGCGCAAGCTTGAGCGCGGCCCGGAAGGCGTTGCGACGCTGGTGATAGATGACTTCCTCTGGCAGCGGCCCGCGATACAGGCGCTGGCCGTCGTTGTCCACGATGTCCATCTGTTCCGAGCTTTCCCAGGCGATACGCACGCCGTCGTGAAAGCCTTCTACCCGGAAGGACTCGCCATTGGTGAGGAATCGTTCGCCGTCGCGAGGGATCATTTCGTCGAGCGCCAGGACGTTGGTCTCTCGGTCGACTTCGATAACGTAGCTCTGAAAGCGCTGGGCGCGCTCGTGGAAAGTAATGATCAGGGGATCATGACTTTCAAGGAGTAACCGCAGGTTAGCGGCGATTTCCAAAGGTGTATTCAAAACCTTCGGGGGCTGCGGAGCATCATCCGCGCTTGAGCCATTCACGTTCTTACATCTCCAGGCAAAATACTACGGCAACGCAACAGCGGGCATTCTGCCACTACGCACGAAACCTTTATACAGGAAGTTACGCCTGACTGAGGGGGCGTGGTCTTGCTCTTCCGGCAGTCGAACCGCGACTGTCATACAGGGTCGGCGTATCCCCTCCATTCAAAATGCGAAGCTGGTGGGCAGTGCTCACCTGTTGCATTTGAATAAGGCTGCCATTTCGCTCGTTGAGCGTCTGGCATTCAGCGATCAGCGCGTTCAGCTCGTCCGCGGCTGCAAGCAATTGCTCGCCGATGTCCGAATGGCTGGCCAGTTGCTCAAGTCCCTGCCTGTTAGAGGGTAACCCGAGTCCTGTCAGCACCTGACTGCGACGGCGGCCATGTTGTTCGAGCAGAATCACCAGCGCCTGTTTCTGCGCCAGTACATGTTCCATCTCGCCCATGTCGCGACCCTGAAGAATCAGTGACTCCGCCTGCAGCAGCTCATGCAGCTGTCTGGTCGGAACCATGTCGTCGGTGATCATCTGAAGCAAAGTAGTGTCTTGCATCGCATGCTCTGGTTTTTAAGCGTCCAGAATATCCAGCGCGAGCCTCGGGCTTAGCGTTGGGTTTCGAAATTGAGCAGCTTGCTGGCAACGCGGTTGCTGTCCACTGTGTAAGTACCGTCAGCGATGGCCTGCTTGAGTTCAGCAACGCGTGCGCTGTTGACGGTCGGCAGATCGGCGAGCTTGTCAGTGATTTTCTGCAACTGTTGAGCCTCGTTGCTCAGTGAAACGGTTTCCCCTGTACTTTTTACGCCTGCAGTGCTGCTGGCAGGTGCGGCTGATTCGGTCTTGCCTGCTTCTTTTACGGCGTTGGCGCGGGGTGTGGACTGCGCACCGTTGATACGGTTATTAAAGTCTATGACCATGATAAAAAACCTCTGGGTGTTTGGACGCTTGCCCTTTTTTCGGCCATCCCCGATAAAACTTTAGGCTCGTCGTGATAAAGCTTCTCAAATAGAGGCTTTCACCGTCGGAAAGTTACCGCAGTCTAGAAAAAACGCGTCTTCTATACCAGTGTCAATGTGTTCACATGGCCACTTCCACCTGTCCGGGACCGGTCACGTTCGCCTTGATGACCCGGCTGGAGTTGAGGTTTTTCACCCGTATCTGTTCGTTGAAACTGCCGTCGGACATGGCCTCGCCCGGCATGCGGACCGCCAGAGAGCCGCTGCGGGCGATGATCACCACCTGATCACCCTTGTGAATCATGCGCGGTTGCTCCAGCGCCACGGGTGTTACCACCTGATCGATGACCATTGGTCGGACAACCTTCTGCCCGACCGCCTGATCCAGCGAAGACAGAAAACCCAGGCCCACACTGCTGACGTCGCGCTCGCGCATTGCCACATCATCTTCGGTGACGATGGCGTCCCGTTTGAGAGGGCGCATCACGGTTACGACGTTACGAAACAGCTGCACCTGAGCGGGCACGAACACCGTCCAGGGCGATGAGCCTTCGCAGCGAACCCGCACGGTGACCCGGCCGACAGGGCGAGGGCTTTCCAGTGTGGCTGTCAAATCCTTGTCGCAGGCATTCATGCGCATACGCGGGTCGAGCTGCTTGACCTGGATGTCATGACGACCCTCAATCTGGTTGGTTGCCAAATAGTCTTCTACTGTGAACTCAAGAAACCCTTGGGTAACGCCGATAAGCTGTTCAGGCAGTGTGAAATTCTCCGCGCGACACAAGTTTGTCACGCTGAAAAGGCACAGCATGCCGATTGCGCACAGAAGCCTGCGGGTTTCTAATGCCAGGTGTCGAGAAATTGTCGTCTTTGGGTTCATGACGTATAAAAAGCAAAGCCCGTGCCGCTTATCAGTCTGGTGTGTGGATAACGGTTGCTTTGGTAAGAGGGGGTCGGCATGGCAGGTGTAATGGATTCGGTAAACCAGCGTACGCAGCTGGTGGGTCAGAATCGTCTGGAGTTGCTCTTGTTCCGTCTCGACGGCAAGCAGCTCTATGGCATTAACGTGTTCAAAGTTAAAGAAGTGCTGCAATGCCCGAAACTCACCATCATGCCCAAATCGAGTCCGATCGTGCGGGGCGTGGCGAGCATTCGCGGCGGCACCATTCCGATCATGGACCTGGCGATGGCAACCGGTTCGACAGGCATGATCTCGCTGGTCAACTCCTTCGTGATCATCACTGAATACAACACCAAGGTTCAGGGTTTTCTGGTGCACTCGGTCGAGCGCATCGTCAACATGAACTGGGAAGAGATTCATCCACCACCCAAGGGCACCGGCCGCGACCATTACCTGACCGCTGTCACACGGGTCGATAATCAGCTGGTTGAGATTATCGACGTCGAGAAAATTCTCGCCGAGGTAGCGCCGATTTCCGAAGAGGTGTCGGTGGGCGTCATCAATGAAGAGGTTCACCACAAAGCCATCTCGCTGCGAGTGCTGACCGTTGATGACTCATCGGTGGCGCGCAAGCAGGTCAGTCGTTGTCTGGAAACGGTCGGCGTGGAGGTGGTTGCGCTGAACGACGGTCGTCAGGCGCTGGACTACCTGCGCAAGATGGTCGAAGAGGGCAAGAAACCTCACGAAGAGTTTCTGATGATGATCTCCGACATTGAAATGCCGGAGATGGACGGCTATACCCTAACCGCGGCGATCCGCAACGATCCGCGCATGCAGAAAATGCACATCACCCTGCATACCTCGCTTTCCGGGGTGTTCAACCAGGCGATGGTCAAGAAAGTCGGTGCCGACGATTTCCTCGCGAAATTCCGGCCGGATGATCTGGCAGCCAGGGTCGTGGCGCGCATCAACGCAGCAGAATAAATAACGGAATAAACAGTCGGGGGCGTCGTCCTCGGTGATTCACCTGATTTGAGAGGCTGCACCTTGTCTACGGGTAATTTGGATTTTGATCAGTTCCGGGTATTTCTGGAAAAAGCCTGTGGCATCCTGCTTGGGGAAAACAAGCAGTACCTGGTGTCCAGCCGTCTCAACAAACTGATGGAACAGCAAAGCATCAAATCGCTTGGCGAATTGGTCCAGCGCATTCAGACCCAGCCGCGCAGTGGCTTGCGCGAGCAGGTGGTCGATGCGATGACGACCAACGAAACCCTGTGGTTTCGCGATACCTACCCCTTCGAAGTCTTGAAGAACAAGGTGCTTCCCGAGCAGATCAAGGCCAGTCCCGGCCAGCGACTGCGTATCTGGTCGGCGGCCTGTTCGTCGGGACAGGAACCGTATTCGCTGTCGATGTCCATCGATGAATTCGAGCGCGCCAACCCTGGCCAGCTCAAGTCTGGCGCGCAAATCGTTGCCACCGACCTGTCGGGTGCGATGCTCAACAACTGCAAGACTGGCGAGTACGACAGCCTGGCCATCGGCCGCGGCCTGTCGCCGGATCGCCTGCAGCGCTTTTTCGACGTCAAGAGTCCGGGCCGCTGGGTCGTCAAGACGCCGATCAAGAGCCGCGTGGAGTTCCGCTCCTTCAACCTGCTCGACAGCTACGCCGCGCTGGGCAAGTTCGACATCGTGTTCTGCCGCAACGTGCTGATCTACTTCTCTGCTGAGGTGAAGAAAGACATCCTGCTGCGCATCCACGGCACGCTCAAGCCGGGTGGCTACCTGTTCCTGGGGGCTTCCGAAGCGCTCAACGGTTTGCCTGATCACTACCAGATGGTTCAGTGCAGCCCGGGGATCATTTACAAGGCCAAGTGATTGGTTGTATCTGTAGCCAATAAAAAAGAGACCTGCGGGTCTCTTTTTTTTTGTGCTTGAGGTGAGTGTCGGCTGAAGCCGATCAGCTTCTGGGAGCGACGGCGTCGTGAACGGATATCGAGTCGTCACGCATCAGAAGGCTATCCATAAGACTTGGCCGCTGCCGTTCATGCCGAATGAGCTGACCAAGACAATTGTTCCTTTTATTAGGTCAGTCCTGCGCTCGCCCGAGGTTATTGACCGTGCGAAGAGTGTTTCCAGTCTCCAGAGCCCCGACTTCGATCTGGCACCTGCTGCGCAAGGTCGTGGCGAAATACTGGCAAAAAAACGGCACCCACCTTGCCGCTTTACCTCTTTACAGCGGAAATGCCTTGCCGCTTTTCTGGCATTGCCGCTTTGCCACCGCCTGCAAGCCCCGTAATCATTGCGTTTTGAGAAGTGGCACGCCGATTGCTTTGTCACTGACAACAGAATCAGGTCAACCGGCAAAGGTTTCCCGACATGAGCATCAGTTTCGATAAAGCGCTAGGCATTCACGAAAAGGCCCTCAACTTCCGGGCTCAGCGTGCAGAGGTGTTGGCTAACAACATTTCCAACGCTGACACTCCGAACTTCAAGGCGCGCGATCTCGACTTTTCGTCGGTGCTGGCTGCCGAGAACGACAAGGTCCAGAACGGCCATTTTGCGCTGAACAAGACCAACAGTCGCCACATCGAAGCCGAGGGCATGGGCAATCAGGATGGCACGCTGATGTACCGCACGCCGTCGCAGCCATCGCTTGACCAGAACACCGTCGATTCCCAGGTCGAGCAGGCCAGCTACACCGAGAACGCCATGGGCTTCCAGGCCAGCTTCACTTTGCTCAACAGCAAATTCAAAGGGCTGGTTGCAGCCCTTCGCGGAGAGTAATTCATGTCACTAGCCAATGTGTTCAACATTGCCGGTAGCGCCATGAGTGCCCAGACCACGCGTCTGAACACCACGGCCAGTAACATCGCCAACGCCGAGACCGTTTCCTCGAGCGCTGACGCCACCTACCGCGCCCGTCATCCGGTGTTCGCCACCGTGATGCAGGGTCAGCAGTCCACGGGTGGCTCGCTGTTCCAGGACCAGGGCGAAGCCGGGCAGGGCGTTCAGGTCAACGGCATCATCGAAGACAGTTCCAACCTCGAAGCGCGCTACGAGCCCAATCATCCTTCGGCTGACAAGAACGGGTATGTCTACTACCCCAACGTCAATGTCGTGGAAGAAATGGCCGACATGATTTCCGCCAGTCGTTCGTTCCAGACCAACGCTGAAATCATGAACACCGCAAAATCCATGATGCAGAAGGTTCTGACCCTCGGTCAGTGATAGAAGGCGAAAGATATGGCCGTTGAAAATAATGTATCGACGAGTTTTGTAAACTCGCTTCAGAACCCGACGCCGACGAAGACTGATTCGACGGGCACGCTGGGCAAGGATTCCTTCCTGCAGTTGCTGGTCACGCAGATGAAGAACCAGAACCCGCTGGATCCTCAGGACAACACTGAGTTTGTGGCGCAGCTGGCTCAGTTCAGCAGTGTGGAAAGCCTGCAGAACCTGACCTCTACTGTTGATTCGATTGCCGGCAGCTACCAGTCGTCCCAGGCGCTCCAGGCGTCGTCGCTGGTAGGTCGCTCGGTAATCATCAATGCCGGCTCCACAGCGGTTGACACCACCAAGGGCATGGTCGGCTCCATCGCAGTGCCAGCGACCAGCTCTGTGACGAGCGTCAAGATTTACGACGCCCAGTCGAACCTGGTCAATACCGTGGACCTCGGCACGCTGCCAGCCGGTTCGACCAGCTTTGCCTGGGATGGCAAGGCCAGCGACGGCACCGTGGCACCTGCCGGTACTTACAGCTTCACGGCTGCAGGTTCGGTTGACGGCAAGAACACCCAGTTCACGACTTACCTGCCTGCGATCGTCAACAGCGTCACGCTGGGCGTCAATGGTGCTGAAACAAAGCTCAACCTGGCCAGCGGCAGTGTTGCCTTGTCCAAAGTTCAAACGATCGGAATATAGAGCCGACTAGACGGCGCAGGAGTGGAATATGTCTTTCAATATCGGTCTTAGTGGGCTCTATGCTGCAAACAAGAGTCTTGACGTTACCGGCAACAACATTGCCAACGTAGCGACCACCGGCTTCAAATCGTCTCGTGCGGAATTCGCCGACCAGTATGCGCAATCGATTCGCGGTACGTCCGGCCAGACCAACGTGGGCAGCGGTGTTTCCACTGCAGCGGTTTCCCAGCAGTTCTCTCAGGGCAACCTGACCACGGGCACCGCCAACAGCCTTGACCTTGCCATCAACGGCAACGGTTTCTTCCAGCTCAGCAACAATGGCGAGAAGCTGTACACCCGTGCCGGTGCGTTCCACACCGACAAGGAAGGTTTTGTCGTCAACAGCGGCGGCATGAAACTGCAGGGTTACAACGTCGATGCCAATGGCAGCGTCGTCACCGGTGCACTGAGCGATCTGCGCGTTGATTCGTCGAACCTGGAGCCCAAGCCTACCAGTTCGATCACCAACGTCGCCAACCTGAACTCGGTGACACCATTGCCGAGTCTGTCGACCTTCGATGCCACAGATACCAAAAGCTACAACATGAAGTACAGCACGCCGACTTACGACTCTCAGGGTAATGCACACACCCTGGACCAGTACTTCGTCAAGACAGGCACCAACACATGGTCCATGTACTCGCTGATGGATGGCCGCAGCATCGCCAACCCGGCCACCACCACTGCCGACAAGAACGACCTGACCTTCAACTCGGCGGGTAATCTGGTTGTGACCGCGCCTGGCGCTGTACCTACCAACAGCCCGAACATCACGTTCAACACTGACGGCACCTTCAACGTCAACAATTGGGTGCCAGGCGTGCAGACCGGTTCCGGTACCACGACGACCTGGGCTGCCAACGGTGCTGCGGGTGCGGCCACGATCAAGCTGAACATGTCCGGCATCACCCAGACTGCTTCGGTATCGGGTCTGCTCACTCAGGATCAGGATGGTTACGCGACCGGCCAGTTGAGCGCGATGAGCGTGGATGCAACCGGCAACCTGTTCGCCACCTACACCAACGGCAAGTCGCAAGTGATCGGTCAGACCTCGCTGACCAACTTCGCCAACGTGCAGGGTCTGGCGCAGGCGGGCGGCACCAACTGGCGTGAAACCTTCGCGTCGGGCGTTCCGGTCAGCGGTACTCCACAGTCGGGCACTCTGGGCTACATCACCGGCCAGGCGCTGGAAGAGTCCAACGTTGACCTGACCATGGAACTGGTCAACCTGATCAAGGCGCAGAGCAACTATCAGGCGAACGCCAAGACCATCTCGACGCAAAGCACCATCATGCAGACCACCATTCAGATGACTTGATGAAGTCGGTTTTGCGATAAACAAAAAGCCCCTTCAAGGGGCTTTTTGTTTTCTCGACGATCAATCCGAAAACGACCTGTCGGGAGGCTGCTCAGATCGAGCAGTCGGATTTGACGAAGTGACCTTTCAATCGCGTCCAGCCCGGCCCCGGGCTGGTCTGTGCACAGACGATACGGCTGTCGCCCTGCCACTTGTAATAGTGGGCAGGCGCTGCGTGGGCGAGCAGGGCGAAGGTCGTCAGGCTGGCGGTGACGATGCCGATAATCCAGGTGCGAGCAGGCATGTCGATTCCCGATGTGCAGGGTGGTGAGCGCAAGATTATCACTGCCTGTCTACTGTGACGCGGGGGCAGTGAAGTTTTTTTGGCGGTGTGTCCTCCGTGTTGGCAGGCAGGCGGCAGTCTGCCGCCGCTATCGGATAGCCGTTTGCCACAGGTCATCTGTAGCGCGCCCGTTTTTGCTGGTAAATCAAGCGTTTGTATCGTGCGCAAAGAGTTGGTTCGAAAATTGCTTTCTCCCTGTCAGAACAGCTACAGGCGGCAAGCGTCTGTCGGAGGAGGAAGACTGTGGACAAGTTGCTTTACGTCGCAATGAGCGGTGCATCTGAAAACGCGATCGCGCAGAAGGCCCATGCCAACAACCTGGCAAACGTGTCGACCAACGGCTTCATGCGCGACCTGGAACAGGCCCGCTCAATGCCCGTGTATGGCGAGGTCATGCCTTCGCGCGCCTACGCCATGAGCGAGCGTCCAGGCACCGATTTTTCCGGCGGCGCGATGGTCGAGACCGGTCGTGAGCTGGACATCGCCATCAAGGGCAACGGCTGGATTGCGGTCCAGACACCCGATGGCGGCGAAGCCTATACCCGCAGTTCCGGCATGAACATCGATGCGTTGGGTGTGCTGCGCGACGGCAGCGGTTTGCCGGTAATGGGCAACGGCGGTCCGATTGCCGTGCCGCCTCAGCAGCAGATCGAAATCGGCGCCGACGGCACCATCAGTATTCGTTCGCTTGGCGAAAGCCCTCAGGTGATGGCGCAGGTCGACCGGATCAAGCTGGTCAACCCTGATCTGAAGACGATGGAGAAGGGCCCCGATGGTCTGATCCACACCAAGAGCGGCAGGCCTGCCGACGCGGATGCCAACGTTCAGGTCGAGTCCGGTTTCCTGCAGGCGAGCAACGTGAACGCCGTCGAGGAGATGACCTCGGTGCTGGCCCTGGCTCGTCAGTTCGAGCTGCACGTCAAGATGATGAAGACCGCCGAAGAAGACGACCAGTCGATGGCTCGCGTCTTGCAGATTGGCTAACTATTGACAGCTTGCGCCGACAAACCGGCGCTCGAGGAGAATCTACATGCTTCCTGCACTATACGTCGCCAAAACCGGCCTGGCCGCTCAGGACACCAACCTGACCACGATCTCCAACAACCTGGCGAACGTGTCGACCACAGGTTTCAAGAGCGATCGCGCCGAGTTTCAGGACCTGCTCTACCAGATCAAGCGTCAGCCAGGCGCCCAGTCCACTCAGGACAGCGAGCTGCCTTCCGGCCTGCAACTGGGTACCGGTGTGCGCATCGTCGGCACGCAGAAGAACTTCACCGCCGGCAGCCTGCAGACCACCAACAACCCGCTGGACCTGGCCGTCAACGGTCGTGGTTTCTTTCAGGTGACTCAACCGGACGGCACCGTAGCCTACAGCCGCGACGGTACCTTCCACCTGGACGCCAACGGCCAGATCGTGACCGCCAACGGTTATGCCCTCGAGCCTGCAATCGTGGTTCCGCAGAATGCCCAGACCTTCACGGTCGGTCAGGACGGTACGGTTTCGGTCACCTTGGCGGGCGCCACCGCGACGCCGCAGATCATCGGCAACATCCAGACCGCCGACTTCATCAACCCGGCCGGCCTGCAGGCCATCGGCGGCAACCTGTATCTGGAAACCGGTTCCAGCGGCGCGCCGCAGATCGGCACGCCAGGTCTGAACGGCCTCGGTCCTACCCTGCAGAACACCCTGGAAAACTCCAACGTGAGCACGGTTGAGGAACTGGTCAACATGATCACCACCCAGCGCGCCTACGAGATGAACTCCAAAGTGATCTCGACCGCCGACCAGATGCTGCAGAACCTGACTCAGAACCTGTAACACCTTGATCCGCCTGTTGCTCAAGCTCAATCCGATGCGGCGCCTGATAAGCGTCTGTTACACCGCGAGGTTTCAAGTGTCATGAAGCACCTAAGTGTTGTTCCGCGTTTTTCAGTGTTGATCGCTTCATTGTGCGGGATCGCTTTGCTGTCGGGCTGCGTGGCGCCGTCCGCCAAGCCCAATGACCCTTATTACGCGCCGGTGTTGCCGCGCACACCGATGTCGGCTGCGGCCAACAACGGTGCGATCTATCAGGCAGGCTTCGAGCAGAACCTTTATGGCGACCGCAAGGCGTTCCGGGTTGGCGACATCATCACCATCACGCTCTCTGAGCGTATGGCAGCAAGCAAGGCGGCCAGTTCGGCGCTGAAAAAAGACAGTACCAACAGCATTGGGCTGACTTCGTTGTTCGGCTCGGGCCTGACCACCAATAACCCGATCGGCAGCAACGATCTGAGCCTGAACGCCGGGTATAACGGCAAGCGTGCCACTGATGGCAGTGGTCAGGCTGCCCAGAGCAACAGCCTCACCGGTTCCGTGACCGTGACGGTGGCCGACGTGCTGCCCAACGGCATTCTGGCGGTACGTGGCGAGAAGTGGATGACGCTCAACACCGGTGACGAACTGGTGCGCATTGCCGGTCTGATTCGCGCTGACGATATTGCTACCGACAACACCGTTTCGTCCACACGCATTGCCGATGCACGCATCACCTATTCGGGGACAGGCGCCTTCGCCGATTCCAGCCAGCCAGGCTGGTTCGACCGGTTCTTCCTCAGCCCGTTGTTCCCTTTCTGATAGCGGGATAGACATGATCAAGCTCAAGCAACTGATAGCCGCGACCTTGTTGTTGACCACAGCGTTCGGCGCACACGCCGAACGTCTGAAGGACATCGCGAGCATCTCCGGCGTGCGTGCCAACCAATTGATCGGTTACGGTCTGGTGGTAGGGCTCAACGGTACGGGCGACCAGACCACCCAGACGCCATTCACGCTGCAGACCTTCAACAACATGCTGTCGCAGTTCGGTATCAAGGTGCCAGCCGGTTCCGGCACCGTGCAGTTGAAAAACGTTGCGGCGGTGGCGGTGTACGCCGACCTGCCTGCGTTCGCCAAGCCGGGCCAGACAGTCGACATCACCGTTTCTTCGATCGGTAACTCCAAGAGCCTGCGTGGCGGTGCCTTGTTGATGACGCCGATGAAAGGTGTCGACGGCAACGTCTACGCCATCGCTCAGGGCAACCTGGTGGTGGGTGGTTTTGACGCGGAAGGCCGTGACGGCTCAAAGATTACAGTCAACGTTCCGTCGTCGGGTCGTATCCCTGGCGGTGCGTCGGTCGAGCGCTCGGTGCCGAGCGGCTTCAATCAGGGCAACACCCTGACGCTGAACCTCAACCGTTCCGACTTCACCACCGCCAAGCGCATCGTCGACAAGATCAATGACCTGCTCGGCCCAGGCGTGGCTCAGGCGCTGGACGGCGGATCGGTTCGCGTGACCGCGCCTCTGGATCCGGGTCAGCGTGTCGATTACCTGTCGATTCTGGAAAACCTGGAAGTCGATCCGGGCCAGACGGCTGCCAAGGTCATCATCAATTCGCGGACCGGCACCATCGTGATCGGTCAGAACGTGAAAGTATCGCCAGCCGCCGTGACTCACGGCAGCCTGACCGTGACTATCACTGAAGACCCTATTGTCAGCCAGCCGGGCGCGTTGTCCGGTGGCCAGACGGCTGTAGTCCCTCGCTCGCGGGTCAATGCCCAGCAGGAACTGCACCCGATGTTCAAGTTCGGTCCAGGCACCACGCTTGACGAAATCGTCCGCGCGGTCAATCAGGTGGGCGCTGCGCCCGGTGACCTGATGGCCATCCTCGAAGCCTTGAAGCAGGCCGGCGCATTGCAAGCCGACCTGATCGTCATCTGAGGGCGCGTACATGGACATCAAGGGTGGAATTTCCACGCCGGTCGACTCGGGCGCCTATACCGACGTCAATCGTCTGGCATCGCTGAAGCATGGCGACAAGGACAGTGTGGCGAACCAGAAAAAGGTCGCCCAGGAGTTCGAGTCGCTGTTCGTCAGCCAGATGCTCAAGGCCATGCGTTCGGCCAACGAAGTGCTGGCCAAGGACAACCCGATGAACACCGCGGCGACGCGGCAGTATCAGGACATGTATGACCAGCAGCTGGCCGTGACATTGTCCACCCGTGGCAACGGTATTGGTCTGCAGGACGTACTGATGCGTCAGCTCTCGAAAGACAAGGGCATCAAGCACGCAGCGCCGACTGATCAGGCAGCAACAATTGCCGATCCGGCGGCGCCTTCCAAGACCGGTCTGGCGACCAGCGTCTATCAGCGTCCGCTGTGGGCCACCCGTTCGGTGGCTGCCGATCAGGCGGCTGCGGCTGCTTCGGCGTCCGGTGAAGGCCGCAACGACATGGCGCTGCTCAATGCGCGTCGTCTGTCGCTGCCGACCAAGCTGACTGACAGGTTGCTGGCGGGGATCGTGCCGTCGGCCACCGCCGCTGCCAACGTAGCCAACAGCCCGATGCCGTCACGCGCTGTAGCCAGCGCCAGCGGCCAGAACGGCGACTGGACTATGGATCCGAATCTGGCGCCTGCGCCGGAGTACGTGCGCACCATGGCCCAGCCACCGCTGGCACCGGCCAAGCGGGCGTTCAGCAATGCCGATCAGTTCGTCGAAACCATGTTGCCGCTCGCCAAAGAAGCCGCTGCGCGTATTGGCGTGGATCCGGTCATGTTGGTGGCACAGGCTGCACTGGAAACCGGCTGGGGCAAATCCATCATGCGTCAGCAGGATGGCAGCAGCAGTCACAACCTGTTCGGCATCAAGGCGGCCGGCAGCTGGAAAGGGCCGGAAGCGCGTGCGATCACCAGCGAGTTCCGCGACGGCAAGATGGTCAAGGAGACGGCAGACTTCCGTTCCTATACCTCCTATGCCGACAGCTTCCACGACCTGGTCAGTCTGCTGCAGAACAACAATCGATATAAAGAAGTGGTCAATTCGGCCGATAAACCAGAACAGTTTGTAAAAGAATTGCAGAAGGCCGGTTACGCAACAGATCCGGACTATGCCAGCAAGATTTCGCAGATTGCGAAGCAGATGAAGAGTTACCAGACGTACGCCGCTGCAACGGGCTCTTCCACGACTTTATAAGGTTTTAATCATGTCGCTGATTTCAATTGGGCTCTCAGGTATCAATGCCAGCAGTGCCGCGATCAACACCATCGGTAACAACACGGCCAACGTGGATACCGCCGGTTACTCGCGTCAGCAGGTGATGACCACGGCGTCGGCACAGATCAACATCGGTCTGGGTGTCGGCTACATCGGCACCGGCACCACGCTGTCCGACGTGCGTCGCATCTACAACAGCTACCTAGACAGCCAATTGCAATCCAGTACAGCGCTCAAGGCCGATGCCACGGCTTACTCCGGGCAGGCGACCAAAACCGATCAGCTGTTGTCCGACAGTACGACCGGCGTTGCCGCGCAAATGACAGATTTCTTCACCAAGTTGCAGAGCGTCGCCAGCAGCGCCACGCAGGCGTCCAGCCGCTCGGCGTTTTTGACCCAGGCAACCTCGGTCAGCGGGCGCTTCAACTCGGTGGCTGCACAGTTGACCTCGCAGAACGATAACGTCAACGCACAGCTCAATACCTTCACGCTTCAGGCCAACGAGCTGACCAAGCAGATCGCCGGTCTTAACAAGCAGATTACCCAGGCGTCGGCAGGCAATACCACGCCCAACTCGTTGCTGGACTCGCGCAACGAAGCCGTTCGCAAGCTCAACGAGCTGGTCGGCGTCAAAGTGGTCGAAAACAACGGCAACTACGATGTCTACACCGGCACCGGACAATCGCTGGTCAGTGGTGCGAACGCCTATACCATGAGTGCGTCGCCGAGCGCGGCCGATCCGTTGCAGTACAACCTGCAGATCACTTACGGTCAGACCAAGACAGACGTTACCTCGGTCGTGAGTGGTGGTTCGATTGGCGGTCTTCTGCGTTATCGCGCCGACATACTGGTTCCGGCTGCCAATGAGCTGGGGCGTGTGGCCATGGTGCTGGCCGATCAGATGAACAGCCAGATGAGCCAGGGCATCGACAGCAAGGGCAACTTCGGCTCAGGTCTGTACGCCAGCATCAACAGCGCTGATGCGATCCTTCAGCGCAGCACCGGCAACGTCAACAACAGCACCGGCTCCGGCAACTTGGGCGTCACCATCAAAGACACCAGCAAGCTGACCGCCGATGATTACGAAGTCACGTTCAGCGACACCAACAACTACACGATACGTCGCCTGCCCAACGGCGAAAGCGTGGGTACAGGTGCGTTGAGCGACAACCCGCCCAAGCAGTTCGAAGGCTTCAGCATGAGCCTGAGTGGCAATGCGGTGGCTGCCGGCGACATCTTCAAAGTGACGCCGACCCGCAACGGTGCCTCCGGTATCGCTGTGGCGTTGACTGATCCCAAGGACATTGCGGCAGCGGCGCCCCTGACCGCAACGGCGGGTACCAGCAACTCCGGTACCGGCGGCTTTACCCAGCCGGTGGTTGCCACCAAGTCCGATATCTACAACTCCGCGCAAACCGCCGATCTGCGCAATGCGCTGAAAACCACCACGCCCATGAAGCTGGTGATGGGTGCTGCCAGTGCTACAGGCGTTCAGAGCTATTCGCTGGTGGATGCAACCGGTGCCGCTGTGCTCGACCAGAATGGCAACGCTGTCGGTGGTTCGATCATTCAGGGCCAGAACAACCAGATCAAGCTCGCCGTCGGTTATACCGACACGACCACGACGCCCAATACCCGGACGGCGTTCGAGGTCGAGATGACCCTTTCCGGAACGCCGATTGTCAATGACACCTTCAGCATCGGTCTGACGGGCGCAGGTTCTTCCGATAACCGCAACGCGCTGGCGATGATCAACCTGCAGACCTCCAAATCGGTAGGCGTGACGGGTGGCAGTGTCGGCACCAGCCTTTCCGGTGCCTATGCAGACATCGTCTCGGTGGTCGGCACGCGAACCGCCCAGGCCAAGAGCGATGTGACGGCCAACGAGTCGGTCCTGGCAACGGCCAAGGCCGCACGGGACTCGGTGTCCGGTGTATCGCTGGACGAAGAAGCGGCCAACCTGATCAAGTATCAGCAGTACTACACCGCCTCCTCGCAGATCATCAAGGCGGCCCAAACCATTTTCAGCACGCTGATCAACAGTCTTTAAGGAATCGTGAGCCATGCGTATTTCAACCACCCAGATCTACGAATCCACGACCGCTAACTATCAGCGTAACTACTCGAACGTCATCAAGACGGGCGAGGAAGTCTCCAGCGGCATCAAGCTCAACACGGCGAGCGATGATCCGGTAGGGGCGGCGCGTGTTCTGCAGCTCACTCAGCAGAACGCGATGCTGACCCAGTATGAATCGAACATTGCCACGATCAGTACCAACGTAGACAACTCCGAAACGGCGATGAGCAACATCACCGACACCATGCAGTCGGCTCGAGAGGCGATTGTAAGGGCAGGCAACGGTACGTACACCGATGCGAGCCGTATCGCCATCGCCAATGAGCTGAAGCAGTATCAAAGCCAACTGTTGGGCCTGATGAACAGTCAGGACAGCAACGGGCAGTACATTTTCTCCGGTTCCAAGTCGTCGACGCCCGCGTATACCGAGTCTGCCGACGGCACTTACGTGTACAACGGCGACCAGACCAGCATGAACCTCTCTGTGGGTGATGGCCTGGTGTTGGCCAGCAATACCACTGGCTACGAGGCGTTCGAGCTGTCGATCAACTCGACGCGCACGTCCGCTACGCGGCTTTCCCCGGCAACGGAAGATGGCAAAGTTGTGCTGTCCGGCGGCCTGGTCACCTCCACCAGCGTCTACAACTCTGCCTATCAGGGTGGCGAGCCGTACACGCTGACGTTCTCCAGCAGTACGCAATTCAGGATTACCGACGGCACCGGCAAGGACGTCACTACAGACGCTTCGTCAGCAGGCAACTACACCAGCGGCGGCATTGGCGCTCAGACCTTCACATTCCGTGGTGTGGAAATGAACCTGAACGTCAACCTGTCTGCTGCGGAAAAGGCGACGACTGCCACCGCAGACGCCGCCATGACCAATCGAAGCTACAGCCTTGCGTCGACCCCGGACAACGTCAATGCAACCCGCAGTCCCGGCAACGCATCCAGCGCGACCGTGAGCAGTTCGGCTGTGGGCACAAGTGCTGCAGATCTGACTGCGTACAACAATACATTCCCTACCGGCGGCGCGATTCTCAGGTTCACCAGCGCCACTGATTACGAACTGTATGCTTCGCCCATTACCGGCAGCAGCACGCCAGTTTCTTCGGGGACGATGGCAGGGGGCAACGCCAAGGCTTCCGGGGTCAATTTCGCGATCAACGGCACACCGGCCGCAGGTGACCAGTTCGTCGTTCAGTCCGGTACCCGTCAGACTGAAAACGTGCTGAACACATTGACGGCTGCCATCAAGGCATTGAGTACTCCGGCTGATGGCGATCTGGTTGCAACGCAAAAGCTCAATGCATCGATGACGTCGGCGCTGGGTAACCTGAGCAGCAGCATCGAGCAGGTCTCTACCGCGAAGGCAGCAGGCGGTGCACGTCAGCTCGCTGCGATGGCGCAAGGGACGACGAATGATTTGCTCAAGGGCAACAACACGGTCGAGCAGGGCACTTATGTGAACGCTGACATCATTGAAGCCACGACACGCCTGACGTTGCAGAAGACCATGCTGGATGCCTCTCAGCAGGTGTTTGTCCAGTTGTCCAAGTTGAACCTGTTCAGCCAGCTGTAACCTTGGCGTTGAGCATCCGCCGTCTTTATTTCAGCGGTGAGGGGAGCCACTTGACCGGTCGCTTCCCGCCGCTCGCGAGTCTGCAATAGTGAATCCAGTCCCCCTCGTCAGTGTCGTCATTCCCGCCTTCAATCCACGCTTCTTCCGCCAGGCGCTGCAAAGTGCGCTGGATCAGGTCTACGACAATCTGGAAATCATTGTCTGCGATGATTGCCGGACTGACGAAATCAAGGCCATTTTCGACGAGTTGGCGTCTGCGCCTGACAGCCGGGCGCGTTACGTGCGCAACGCTCAGCGCCTTGGCTTTCAGCGCAACATTCTTCGCTGCCTGGAAGAAGCCAGCGGCGAATACATAAAGTTTCTGTGCGACGACGACAGGCTCTATGTCTACTGCGTGCTGAATCAGGCTCGGGTGCTCGAGGCGAATGCCGATGTAAAATTGGTGGTTGGCAGGCGTCATCTGGTGGACGCCGATAGTTACATATTGCCGGCACGTATGGAAAACGTCGGGCTTGTGCCTTACGACGCCTTGTACAAAGGCGATGACATGCTGGCCATCTTCGAGCGCACGCCGCGCAATTATCTGGGTGGATTCAGCGGTGCGCTGATGCGCAGGGCCGATGTTCTGGAGTTGCTGCCATCGATTGCGCAGCCCGGCGAGGGTTTTATCGCAACGCTGGATTTCACGCTGTTCATCTGCCTGTTGCGCCGCGGCAATCTTGTCACGCTGCACAGCATCGAAAATATAGAGCGTCTGCATCCGGGGCGTTTGAGTCGTCAGCCTGAAATGAATCAGTTGGCAGTGACTGAATGGGGCTGGATTTCCGAAATGCTCAAGGCCCGCAGTGGCGAGCAGGCACCAGCCCAGGGGTGGGTAAGGTTTCTGCCGCTGCGCAAGGCTTCGCAGGAGCCACGCGAAGAGTGGGACGAGGTTGGTATTTACGGCATCATGGCCAATCGGCAGGGCGTCATGCGAAGCCGGGTGGGCGCTGAAAGTCAGAGTTATGCCGAGCTTTACGAGGATTGGCTATCCTGCCGTCAGTTCAGCAAACCGCAGAAAAAGCTTCTTGAACAGCGCATTGCGAGCTGGCCGTGGCTGCCGCGTATCGTTCCGGTGATTATTGATGCCGAGGGCAGTGCCGAGCACCTGGACACTACGCTGCGCAGCATTGCCGAACAGGACTACGCGGCTGAAGCCGTTGTGGTGCTGACCACGGCAACGAGCATCAACGATCCGCAAGTGCTGCGCTTTGCCTTGCACCCTGATCAGGCGCAGCAGTTGAACGACGTGCTGCCGTTGCTGGAGCAGGCCGACTGGGTGTACCTGCTGCGTGCCGGTGACAGGCTGACATCCACTTCGCTGCTGGTGCTGGCCGAACGCATTGCGCACATCCCCGGCATGCTGTGCGCCTACAGTGACGAAGGTGCGATCATCGAGGACGAATCCGGCGAGCCTATTTTCAAGCCCGGATTCAACCTGGACCTGATGCGCGCCTATCCGTATGTCGGGCGCGCGCTCGCCTTCGAGCGACGCAACCTGCTGGCAATGGGCGGATTCGACTCTGCGCACGCAGAGCTGGCACCCCACGACGTGATCTGGCGTCTAGTGGAAGGCCCGGGGTTGCAGACCATCGAGCACATCGCGGAAGTTCAGGTCGAATCAGAGCTTGCGTTCGCTGACTGGCTGTCGCTGCCTGAAGTGATCATGAAGAGTGAGCCGCTGGTGTCGGCTCACCTGACACGCATTGGCCGAGAGCATCTGATCCATCATGACCAGTCGTCGCTGATCAATCGCATCGAATACCTGCACCCGGAGCGGCCGCTGGTATCGATCATTATCACGACGCACGACCAATTGGCGGCGCTGGAGCGTTGTGTCGACAGCCTGCTGAGCAACACGTCCTACCTGAATTACGAAGTGTTGATCGTTGATAAGGCCAGTGAAACCCCTGAAGCGCAAGCCTGGTTTGCCGCGATGGGGCAACTGGGCACCGAGAAGCTACGGATTTTCACATTGTCTGAAACCGGCAGCGAGGCCACCGCGCAGAACCTGGCGGCGCGCGAAGCGCGTGGCGACTATCTGGTCATGCTCAGCCCTCACTCGATCATCCATCAGGCCGACTGGCTGGAAACCCTGCTCAATCATGCTCAGCGTCCCGAGGTTGGTATCGTCGGCCCTCGAATCATCAACCCGCAAGGCAATGTGCTGTACGCAGGGATGGTGCTGGGGATGGAAGGCGTGGCTGGCAGACCATTCTTCAATTTCCACGCGGGCTCGAACAGCTATATGCAGCGGCTGCAAGTGACGCAGAACTGGAGTGCAGTCAGCGGTAATTGCCTGATGGTGCGCAAGGACATATTCCAGAGCGTTGATGGTTTGGAGGCGCCAACCTTCACCCAAGGCTTGCAGGATCTTGACCTGTGCATGCGCGTCGGACGCAGCGGCTACCTGATAGTCGGTACGCCCGATTCGACGGTCGTATTGGCCGAACCTGCTGCCGCTGTGCGTTCCGATACGTCGAAAAAAGCGCTTGAAGACGAGCAGAACGCTTTCTACCAGAAGTGGCTGCCGGCGATCGCCCGTGACCCGGCCTACAACCCCAATCTGAGTCTCCATGAAGCGCTATCCTTCGATCTGGAACCTGGTCTGCTGGATGGCTGGAACCCGTTCTGCGCTCGGCATCTGCCGACCATTCTGGGCATGATCGTCAATTCGTCAGCAGTGGGGCACTACCGGGTCAGCCAGCCTCTGATCGAATTGAAGGCCGCTGGACGCGTGCTGGGCAGTCTGGCGTATCACTCGCCGTCGATTGTCGAGGTCGAGCGCATGTCCCCGGATGTGGTGATCCTTCAAGGGCGTTACAGCGAGGCCAAGATTCCCGACATCATTCAGGTGAAGAATTTCTCGAATGCAATGCGCATTTTCGAGCTGGATGACTACATTGCCGACGTTCCGCTGCTTAACGAGCATCGGCGCAACATGCCTGACAACATTGGTCAGATGTTGCGCAAGGGCATTGGGCTGTGTGATCGCGTGGTGGTGTCGACTCATCCGCTGGCTCAGGCGCTGTCCAGCATGCACAGCGATATTCGCGTGGTGCCAAACATGCTGGCCCCGCATCTGTGGAACGGGCTGAAAAGCAAGCGTCGTACGTCTGGCAAGCCTCGCATCGGCTGGGGCGGCGGAACCAGTCATCGCGGTGATCTGGAGCTGATTGTCGATGTAGTGCGTGAATTGGCCGATGAAGTCGAATGGGTGCTCTTCGGCATGTGCCCCGACTTGCTCAGGCCCTATATCCATGAGTATCACCCAGGCGTCAGTCTGAGTACGTACCCGGCCAAGCTGGCCAGTCTTAATCTGGACCTGGCCCTGGCACCGCTGGAATTTCACATCTTCAATGACTGCAAGAGCAATTTGCGGCTATTGGAGTACGGCGCGTGCGGCTATCCAGTGATCTGTTCGGATACAGAAGCCTACCGTGGCCATTTACCGGCTACCCGCGTACTCACCAACAGCCCGGAAGAGTGGCTGCAGGCGATTCGCATGCATTTGTCCGACCCCAATGCCAGTTACCGTATGGGGGATGAGTTGCGCGAAACCGTGCTGCGTGACTTCATGTTGCGCGGGGACAACCTGCAATACTGGGCCAACGGCTGGCTGCCGGACTGACGCTTTATCTGTTGAGCTCGCGCACGGCTCGGAAACCGGACCGGAGTCGGTCCAGGGTGCTGAAGCTGCTATGTTCTGTTCTTGCTTCAATGCCGGCTCGGACCGGGTTGAAGGTGTTATCGGTTCGCTATAGGAAAGAGTATGCAAAGCCACTTCGGGAATGAAGCCACACCCTTGAATCAGCGTCTGACCCTACTGTTGCTGAATCAGGACCAGCCGGATTTCCTGCGTCGAGCGTTGAAGTACTACGGCAGTTTTCCGTGCAGCGTCGTCCTTGTGGATACCTCGCCGGAACCGGCTGCCGGAATCGCCGCGATTGCGGACCTGCACTACGTGCACGCTGCAGCGTTTGCCGAAAAAGGCTTGAACGCCGTTTTGGCCGAAGGCCTTCGGCACGTGACCACGCCGTTCGTGGTGTACGCCAGTGTCGACAGTTTTCTGTTGCCCGACGCCGTGGTCGAGGCGCTGAGCTTTCTGGAAAAAAACGACGCGTACGGCGCCTGTCAGGGCTACAGCCTGAGCTATCAGGCATTGGTCGGTCAGGTGGATTACATGCGCCGGGATCGCCGGATCGCCGAGGATTATGCCAGCGAGTCATCCGCAGAACGGTTATTGAGCTTTTTGGGGCAGGGGATCTCGTTGCTCAACGCCGTGACCCGTACCGAACTGGCTCGTCGCTGGTTTTCCACGGTGACAGAGCAGACCGAGTTGCACTGGCAGGAACTCGGCTACATGACTTATTTGGCGGCCGCCGCAAAACTGCGCATATTGCCGATCCCCTATGCGCTGCATCATGCGTTGGACAAGGACGCGCAGACACGTCTGGGCGGGGCCGTCTCGGGCGCGGTCAAGCATATCGACCCCAAGGCCCGCGCCGCGCGTGAAGCATTCGCCCACACCCTGATATCGGCAATGGACGAGGCGTCCGGTCTTGTAGGGGAACCAGGCGTTCAAACCGTTCTTGAGGGGCTTCAAGCCGCAGCGGACGGTCTTGAAACCCAGCCGTGGCAAGCGGATGAGAAACTGTTCAGCGCGCTATGGAGCGTCGGTCTTGCGTGCTCAGAAGCGCACTTCGAGCCTCGGCAGTTTGTCGATCTGCCGTTCTATAACCAGCCATTCTTTGACGAGTTGGCTCGAATCGAGTTTCTGATTCACGTCTTCCCGGCAGGTCGCCTGCAAATGGAAGGACTTGAAGCTGCGCTGCTCAAACAATTCGAGCTGTTGCGCCCGCAGAGCAACCCCGATACGGAGACGCGGATCAGTCGGTTGTGGCAGGCCTATGCCACGTACGCGTTCAGCATTGATGTCGTTCAGGCATTGGCGAAAGAACTTGCCGGCTCTGCAGACGATGACGGGGAAGCCGAGGACATCTCTGCCTGGGCGCAGCGTCTGCTCGCAGTTTCCAGTCACAGTAACAGCCGGCTGCTCGACCGCATGGAATCGGGGCGCCTGCTGAGCTGGCTGGACTCGCGCGATCCGAAGCCTGCGCAATTGAAAACGCTTATGGCCCGCCTTTCGAAACAGCCTGCCGGATCGCAGATCGGTATCCTGTTGCTGGATCTGGAGGCTGACGTCTTCAAGTTGCAGGCCACATTCGACAGCCTGATGAACGGCCATTACCGGTCGTTCAAGGTGATTGTGTTCACCACCGGCGAGCTGCCTGCAGCGACGACGCTGCAAAACACTCTGCATTTTGTGAAAGTCACCGAGAGCAACTACGTTGACAGAATCAATCAGGTCATCAAGCAGTCGCCCAGTGACTGGTTGATGCTGGCGCAGGCCGGTGACGAGTTCACCCGCAGCGGTCTGTTGCTGGCCAGCGCCCAATTGATCGATGCATCGCACTGTAGGGCTGTTGCCGTGGACGAGATTCAACGTCAGCCCAATGGCACGCTGGCGCCGCTGTTTCGTCCAGGCTTCAATCTTGATTTGCTGCAAAGTGTGCCAGCCCTCATGGCGCGTCACTGGCTGATTCGCCGCGACCTGCTGGTCGAGGTGGGCGGTTATGCCCGGGAATTTCCGAAAGCGCTGGAATTCGACCTGCTGCTGCGTCTGATCGAGCAGGGCGGCATGAGCGGTCTGGCTCATCTCAGCGAGCCGCTGTTGATCTGCGAGGCACCGGAGCTTGAAGACAACCCGGATGAGCAGAAGGCCTTGACTCGTCATCTGAGCCATCGCGGTTATCAGGCCGAAGTCGGTTCAGCGCTGCCTGGCACCTACAAGATCGACTATCGCCACAGTCACCGGCCAATGGTCTCGATCCTGTTGCACAGTCAGGACAACCTGCCCGAGCTGCAGCGATGCCTGCAAAGCATTTTGCAGCGCACCCGCTATCAGCGTTATGAAGTCCTGATCGCCGACAACCAGAGCTCGTCCTCCGAACTGACCGCCTGGCTTGATCAGCAGGAGAAGCTCTCCAGCCGTGTCCGCGTATTCAAGGCCGAACAGCGCGTGAGTATCTCGGCACTGCGCAATCTCGTCAGCCAGGAAGCCAAGGGCGAATACCTGATTCTGCTGGATGCCGAGAGTCAGATCGTCAATGTCGGCTGGATTGAGTCATTGCTCAACCAGGCCCAGCGCCCTGAGGTTGGCGTTGTCGGTGTCCGGCTTATTGAAAAGGACGGCACCATCACGCAGGCAGGTCTGGTTCTCGGGCTAAACGGTGCAGTGGGATCAGGCTTTGTGGGTGAATCGAAAAGATCCCGGGGTTACATGCAGCGTCTGGTCGTCGAGCAGAACTACTCGGCGGTTTCATCGGCCTGCCTGATGATTGGCAAGTCGCTGTTCGATGACGTCGGCGGTCTGGACGAAGGGCCGTTCGCCGAAGCGCTGGGTGACGTCGACCTGTGTCTGAAAGCAGGCCAGGCGGGGTATCTGACGGTCTGGACACCGCATGTTCAGGTTATCCATTCTGGAAGGATCGATGCCCCTGAGTCTGCGAGCGATGCGTTGATCGGCAAATGGTCAGCACAGTTCTCGCAGGATGAAGCCTACAACGCCAATCTGTCCTTGAAGGGCACAGCGTTTACCCTCGCGTCTCTCTAATCCCGTCTGTTTTTGAGGAAAATCCGGCTGCCAGTCAGCCGGATCGCTCCTTACACCACATCGCAAGGGCCTCCCGGCCCTGTTTTTTCCTCACCCAGAATCGCAAAGCAGTCACATTCAAGTGACCTGTGGGTCATAAAGTGCATCTCCACTGTAATGTTTTACAGCGAGTGACAGGCGCCTGACTTGCCTTAATGTGTCATGCGCCCTGAAAATGTCCGCAATTCGCCTCTATTCGGTAGCGCCCTGATTTCTTTGGGACGAACATTTACCTGTTTACTAATCGGGAAGCCATGATGATTGGCATAAAAAGCATAGCGAGTTACGTGCCCGCTGAAGGCGTCGATAACTACGCTCAAGGTGCCAGCTTCGGCAAGGATGAAGACTTCATCCTCGGGAAGATTGGCTCCACGTTCCTGCCGCGCAAGGCAGACGGTCAGGAAACCTCGGATCTGTGTGTCGAAGCGGCCAACAAGCTGTTTGCCAGCAATCCTCAGCTCAAGCGTGAAGAAGTCGATGTACTGATCGTCGTCACCCAGAACGGTGATGAAGAAGGGCTGCCGCACACTGCTGCCATCGTGCAGGACAAGCTGGGGCTTTCGACCAACGTCGCTGCGTTCGATATTTCGCTGGGCTGCTCCGGCTATGTCTACGGTATCTACGCGATCAAGGGCTTCATGGAAGCAGCCGGCCTGAAAAACGGTCTGCTGATCACGGCCGACCCTTACTCGAAGATTGTCGACCCTGAAGACCGCAACACCACCATGCTGTTCGGTGACGCGGCCACCGCCACCTGGATGGGTGAGGGCGCTGCGTGGCAACTGGGCAAGGCGAAGTTCGGTACGGACGGTTCCGGTGCGCCGCACCTGAAGGTCAGTAACGGCGTGTTCTTCATGAACGGTCGTCAGGTGTTCAACTTTGCACTGCTCAAAGTGCCTGCTCACCTGCACGAGCTGCTGGGCGAGTCCGGTCTGCAGCCTGATGACATCGATGCTTTCTGTATCCATCAGGGCAGCGCTGCCATCGTGGACGCCGTGGCGCGTCGTTTTGAAGACAAGCCCGAGAAGTTTCTCAAGGACATGGTCGAGACCGGTAATACCGTGTCGTCCAGTATTCCTCTGCTTATAGAAAAACACGTACTCGATTCTTCCTGGAGTCGTGTGGCGTTGAGCGGCTTTGGTGTCGGTTTGTCCTGGGGCTCGGCAATTATTTACAGGGCCTGATTGTCGGCGGTCTGAGATAAAACGCCTGGGACCTTAGTTGTGGGCGTTTTAGTCTGGATAAAACGGTTGCAAAAATCTGCTGTCACTGACTTTTGTCAATCCAAGAGCGCTGTTCCGGCCTGTTGAAGATCCTCTTTTCTGTGTTGTGCGCGCTTCAAACCCTTGTTTTATAAGGGGTGGCAGACTGCTAGCAAAATTTTTGAAAAAAACACTCAAGCAACCTGCCATCGCGACGATAACTATTACGAAGGTTCTCTAGGCATACCCGGCGCTTGCAGGGGCCGGAAGCCACGTAGTACACAACCCACGAGGAATTCATCATGGCTTTAACAGTAAATACCAACGTTACATCGTTGGCCGTTCAAAAGAACCTGAACCGCGCCTCTGACGCACTGTCCACTTCCATGTCCCGTCTGTCGTCGGGCCTGAAAGTACAGAACGCCCGTGACAACGTGGGTGTTTTGAGCACCATCGCTTCGATCAACTCGCAGGTTCGTGGTCAGACCGTAGCGATCCAGAACGCCAACGACGGTATGTCCCTGGCTCAGACCGCTGAAGGCGCTCTGCAAGAATCCGTATCGATCCTGCAGCGTATGCGTGAACTGGCAGTTCAGTCGCGTAACGACAGTAACAGCGCGGTCGACCGTACTGCCTTGAACAAAGAATTCACCGCGATGAGCGCTGAATTGACCCGTATCTCGGCCAGTACCAACCTGAACGGCAAGAACCTGCTTGACGGTTCCGCCAGCACCATGACCTTCCAGGTCGGCGCCAACACCGGTAGCTCCAACCAGATCACTCTGACCCTGAGCGCAAGCTTTGACGCAGAAACCCTGGGCGTTGGTTCGGCCATCAGCATCGTCGGTTCGGACAGTGCTGCTTCGGAAGCCGCCTTCTCTGCTGCAATCACTGCAATCGACTCCGCTCTGCAGACCATCTCGTCTAGCCGTGCTGATCTCGGTGCTGCACAAAACCGTCTGACCACCACCATCTCCAACCTGCAGAACATCAACGAAAACGCCAGTGCTGCACTGGGTCGTCTGCAAGACACCGACTTCGCTGCTGAAACTGCACAACTGACCAAGCAGCAGACTCTGCAACAGGCTTCGACTTCGATCCTGTCTCAGGCCAACCAGCTGCCATCCGCTGTACTGAAACTGCTTCAGTAATATCGGCATGAGTTTTGGCGGGGGAGTGCGTAATCGTGCTCTCTCGCTTTTTTGCTTTCGGAGGTGATGGTCATGGAGATGAGTGTAAAGCTGAACGTGTCCTATCCGGCCGTTCAACCGACGAGTCCGGCTCCGGCCATGGACAAGTCTGTTGATAAGCCTGCCGACGTCAAGTTGGTGGAGCGGGTTGCCGCTTCGGATGAAAGCAAAGACCTGGATCATAAGAAGGATGATGCTCAGGAGGAGACTAAAGTCAGGGCCGCGGCGGACGAAATCCAGAAATTTTTTCATTCGGTCAAACGCAATCTTGAGTTTTCGATCGATGAAGGTTCTGGCAAAGTCATCGTCAAAGTCATTGCAAGTGACTCTGGTGAAGTGATCCGGCAGATTCCGAATGCAGAAATCCTGAAACTGGCCGATAGCCTGAGTGACGCGAACAGTTTGTTGTTCCGCGCCAAGGCCTGACCACCGGTAAGGTTATTGTTGCAGGGTTTGGAGGGTCAAATGCCTCGAAGCCCGGTGACACACTAGAAGGAGAAGCGAAATGGCAAGTCCAATTACCTCGACAGTAGGCGTGGGTTCGGGTCTTAATATTGCTGAAATCGTCAAGGGGCTGGCGGGTGCCGAGAGACAGCCCAAGCAGACTCAGTTAGACAAGCAGACTTCCACTACCTCAGCCTCGCTGTCGGGTGTCGGTCAGCTGTCGTCTGCGCTGGCTGCGTTCCAGAAAACCATGGACACGCTCAACAGCACCACAACGCTTGCGTTCAATGGCTTCGCGGCGACCTCGGCCGACGAAAAGGTCTTGAAGGCGACGGCGGGTAACAACGCAGTCAATGGTACTTATGCGATCGCTGTCACCAAGTTGGCGACTCCGTCCAAGGTCGCGACTGCAGCATTGACCGCCGCACAGACCAGTGCCATTCCGAGTGGTACCCTGAAAATCACTCAAAATGGCGTTGCTCAGAATGTCGAGATCGATCCGGGCTCCACGCTTGAGCAGGCGCGTGACAAGATCAACTCCACGCTTCAAGGCAAGGGCATTACCGCGAACATCATCAACGACACCAGCGGTGCGCGTCTGGTGTTCAGTTCGACCACAACCGGCAGCGGCAGTGACATCTCGGTAGAGGGCAGTTCCGGTCTGGAAATGTTCAATATCGATGGCACAAAGAAAATGTCGGAGACCGCCACCACAGATGCCAACGGCAAAGTGATTGGAGGTGCGGGCGCGATTTCGGGTCTGGCGGGAGACGCAGAGTTCACCGTTGACGGTCTCAGTCTGACCAGTAAGACAAACAAGGTGAGCGGCGCGATTTCCGGCATCACGTTTGACCTGGTTGCGCCGAGTGCACCAGGCGCCACCACCACCGTTACCGTGGCAACCAACACGGATGGTCTGAAGGCTTCTCTGCAGAGCTTCGTGGATTCCTACAACACATTGGTCAAGCTTGTCGCGACGCTTACCAAGGGTTCGATGGGCAAAGATTCTGCCGGCAAGGATGTGTTTGTACCTGCTCCGCTGACCGGCGACGCAACGCCTCGCTCGCTACTGGCAGTGATCCGTACACAGATCGCCACCTCGACCTCGACCTCAGGCCTTGGCTCTCTCGCTCAGTTGGGTATCCAGACGCAGCAGACCGACGGCACATTGTCGCTGGACTCGGCCAAGTTCACGGCGGCGTTGAGTGACAAGAAGATGGGTAGCCAGATCCAGGCGCTATTCACCGGTGAAGGTGGTCTGCTGAGTCGTCTGGACAAGGCTGTCAAGCCTTACAATGACCCGGCCAAGGGCATTCTTCCGAGCAAGACGACCAGTCTGACGGCGATGCAGAAGCAACTGACCAAAGATCAGGCTGACCTGGACCGTCGTATCGACACCCTCACGGCGAACCTGACCAAGAAGTACAACGCGATGGACCTGGTGGTGGGGCAGCTCAAGGCGACCGCCAGCAGCATCACGTCGATCTTCGCCGCCATGAATGCGCAAAAGAACAATTCGTAGTTCCATTTGCCGATTATTGTGCTTGCCAACAACCCGACCCTGTGTCGGGTTGTTGTTTTTGGGCTAAAGTTTTTTCGCGCTGCGTCGATAGCTTGAATATGAGTAATCTGGATTATCACGAGGCCCCCTATGAATCCGATGTTAGCGTTGCGGCAGTATCAGAAGATTGGTTCCCAGGCACAGACCTCGGAAGCCAGCCCACACCGTCTGGTTCAGATGCTGATGGAGGGCGGTCTGGATCGCATTGCCCAGGCCAAGGGCGCGATGTCACGCAAGGAAATCGCTAACAAGGGCATCTTCATCAGCAAGGCCATCGGCATTGTAGGCGGCCTGCGTGATGGTCTGGATCTTGAAAAAGAGCCGACAGAGGCTCTGATCAGGCAGGACAAGCTGTATCACTACATGATGACGCGTCTCGCTGAAGCCAATGCGCACAACGATCAGAAAATGCTCGATGAAGTGGCAGGTCTGTTGATCACGGTCAAGGAAGGCTGGGACGCCATCGGCACCACGCAATCGCAATAAGGCCCGGCTGCCTTAGGAGAGAGACATCATGAGTGCTGCACTCAAGCGAATCGAAGAAACCCGTGAGGCCTTGGTCGGGGCGCTGGCTGAGCGCGACTGGGAGGCCATCGGCAAGCTTGACCTGGCGTGCCGTGAATGTGTCGATGCGGTGGTCGGCCATTCGCCTGATGACGAGCCCGCCCTGCGCAGCAACCTGGAAGAGCTTTTAGGGGTCTACAGGCAATTGATTGACGTCGCAACCGGCGAGCGTCAAGCAATCGTCGATGAAATGGCACAAATCCAGAATGCGAAAAACGCAACGAAGGTCTATCATCTCTTCGGCTAGCTTTTATTTGTCGTTTTAATTATCCGACAGGAAGTTCGCCATAAATTTGACTGTGTACGTTTTTTTGACTTAACTAGTGATGTTTACTATTTTCTGGCGTCTCATCGTTTATATCGGCTGAGCGGCCAAGCTGCCCCCCAATCATGGGCATTGAGTTGACTAGGGAAGTTGCTATTGCATGTGGCGTGAAATCAAGATTCTGCTAATCGATGACGATAGCCAGCGCCGCCGGGATCTGGCGGTTATCCTGAACTTCCTTGGCGAAGAAAATCTTTCCTGTTCCAGTCAAGACTGGCAGCAGGTCGTAGGCTCGTTAGGGTCTACGCGGGAAGTGCTTTGCGTGCTGATCGGCAACGTAAACGCCCCGGGCAGCCTTCAAGGACTGCTTAAGACCATCGCCGCATGGGATGAGTTCCTTCCTGTTTTGCTTTTGGGCGAAAGTTCTTCCGTCGAGCTTCCGGAAGACATGCGCAGGCGCGTGCTGTCTGCGCTGGAAATGCCGCCCAGCTACAGCAAACTGCTGGATTCCCTGCACCGTGCCCAGGTCTATCGTGAAATGTACGATCAGGCCCGTGAGCGTGGTCGTCATCGCGAACCGAACCTGTTCCGCAGCCTCGTCGGTACCAGTCGTGCGATCCAGCATGTGCGGCAGATGATGCAGCAGGTGGCCGACACCGACGCCAGTGTTCTGATTCTGGGCGAGTCCGGCACCGGCAAGGAAGTTGTTGCCCGTAACCTGCATTACCACTCCAAACGCCGCGACGCGCCTTTTGTGCCCGTCAACTGCGGTGCGATTCCGGCTGAATTGCTGGAAAGCGAATTGTTCGGTCACGAAAAGGGCGCTTTTACCGGGGCGATCACCAGTCGTGCCGGGCGCTTCGAGCTGGCCAATGGCGGCACTCTGTTTCTGGATGAGATCGGCGACATGCCGCTGCCGATGCAGGTCAAATTGCTACGAGTCCTGCAGGAACGCACCTTTGAGCGCGTTGGCAGTAACAAGACCCAGAGCATTGATGTGCGCATCATTGCCGCTACGCACAAGAATCTCGAAAACATGATCGAGATCGGCAGCTTTCGTGAAGACCTTTATTACCGTCTGAACGTGTTCCCGATCGAGATGGCGCCGCTGCGTGAGTGCGTCGAAGACATTCCGCTGCTGATGAACGAACTGATCTCGCGCATGGAACACGAAAAGCGCGGCTCTATCCGTTTCAATTCGGCGGCCATCATGTCGCTGTGCCGTCATGCCTGGCCGGGTAACGTTCGCGAGCTGGCCAGCCTGGTGGAGCGCATGGCGATCATGCACCCGTACGGTGTGATCGGTGTTGCCGAACTGCCGAAGAAGTTTCGCTATGTCGACGATGAAGACGAGCAGATGGTCGACAGCCTGCGCAGCGAGATCGAAGAGCGCGTCGCCATCAACGGTCATACGCCAAACTTCGCCTCCGGTGCGCTGTTGCCGCCTGAAGGGCTCGATCTGAAAGACTACCTGGGTGGTCTCGAGCAGGGGCTTATTCAGCAGGCGCTGGATGATGCCAACGGCATCGTTGCCCGTGCCGCCGAGCGTCTGCGGATACGTCGCACGACGCTGGTCGAGAAGATGCGCAAGTACGGCATGAGCCGTCGGGAAGGAGACGAACAGGCGGAGGATTGACGCCTGCTCGAAATGCCAAAAATCAAACCCCTGAATTTTCAGGGGTTTTTTTTCGGCACGAGGATTGCTAAGTCTCTCTCAACACACCGTTTACTGACGGTCCGCCACGCGAGAGATGATTTATGTCCAACGCCGCCCACATGACTTCCGAACTGTCTGCCCAGCCGTTTCCTGCCCTTGAGCTGGAAAGCCGTCACGGGCTGGAACAGGCGTTTTCGCTGTTCAACCAGATGTCGGCGCAATTGACCGATTCCTACGGACATCTGGAAGCACGCGTGACTGAACTCAAGGGTGAGCTGGCGCAGGCCGGTGTTCAGCGTCTTCAGGAGCTGGCAGAAAAAGAGCGCCTGGCCAACCGCCTGCAGAACCTGCTTGATTTGCTGCCGGGAGGCGTGATCGTCATCGACGGCATGGGGGTGGTCCGCGAGGCCAACCCTGCTGCAATCGATCTGCTGGGTCAGCCGTTGCTGGGCATGCTGTGGCGGCATGTGATCAGTCGCTGCTTCGCTCCGCGTGAAGATGACGGGCACGAGATATCGCTGAAGGACGGCCGTCGTCTGTCCATTTCCACTCGTTCACTGGATGCCGAGCCCGGTCAGTTGGTATTGCTTAACGACCTGACTGAAACCCGTCGCCTGCAGGAGCAGTTGGCCCGTCACGAACGTCTGTCTTCTCTGGGGCGAATGGTTGCCTCGCTGGCGCATCAGATTCGCACGCCGCTGTCGGCTGCGATGATCTATGCCAGTCATCTGACCGAGCAGGAGCTGCCGGTGGAAACCCAGCAGCGTTTTGCCGGCCGACTCAAGGAGCGTCTGCACGAACTCGAGCATCAGGTGCGTGACATGCTGGTGTTCGCCCGTGGCGAACTGCCGCTGACCGACCGGATCGCGCCGGGTGCGTTGTTCCAGGCGCTGCAAAACGCTGCGGCGACCCATTTGCAGGGTGTGGCGGTTCGCTGGCAGTGCGACAGCGTCGACGGTGAGTTGCTGTGCAATCGCGACACGCTGGTCGGTGCGCTGCTCAATCTGGTTGAAAACGCGGTGCAGGCCAGTGCAGGGCGCACGCGTCTCAAGGTGCACGTCTACAGTCGCGGCAATACGTTGCGGCTGTGCATCAGCGACAACGGCAGTGGCATGGATCAGGCGGCGCTGGCTCGCATCGGTGAGCCATTCTTCACCACCAAGACCACCGGCACCGGCCTGGGCCTTGCGGTGGTCACGGCAGTGACTCGCGCGCATCAGGGTGGCGTGCAATATCGCTCCCGTGTCGGACGTGGTACTTGCGCCATCGTCAGCCTGCCGTTGATTCCTGCATCCAGTTCAGTGAGTGCCAGCTGATGTCGATCAAGGTGCTGCTGGTCGAAGACGACCGTTCATTGCGCGAGGCGCTGGGGGAAACCCTGGAGCTGGCCGGATACGGCTACCGTGCGGTCGGTTCGGCTGAAGAAGCCTTGCTGGCGGTAGAGGCCGAGCCGTTCAGTCTGGTGATCAGTGACGTGAACATGCCTGGCATGGACGGTCATCAGTTGCTGGCGTTGCTGCGCAATCGTCATCCGCAACTGCCCGTGCTGCTGATGACGGCGCACGGCGCTGTCGAGCGTGCCGTCGATGCGATGCGCCAGGGCGCTGCGGATTACCTGGTCAAGCCTTTCGAACCCAAGGCGCTGCTGGCGCTGGTCGCACGCCATGCGCTGGGGCGTCTCGGTCCGGCCGAAGGCGAGGGGCCGATTGCCGTCGAGCCTGCAAGCATTCAACTGCTCAATCTGGCCAGCCGAGTGGCGAAAAGCGACTCCACCGTGCTGATTTCCGGCGAGTCCGGGACCGGCAAGGAAGTTCTGGCTCGATACATTCATCAAAATTCGCCACGTGCCGATAAGCCTTTCATTGCGATCAACTGCGCAGCGATTCCCGACAACATGCTCGAGGCCACGCTGTTCGGTCACGAGAAAGGCTCATTTACAGGGGCCATTGCGGCGCAGGCGGGCAAGTTCGAACAGGCCGATGGCGGCACGATCCTGCTCGACGAGATTTCCGAAATGCCCATGGGCCTGCAGGCCAAGTTGTTGCGCGTGCTTCAAGAGCGCGAGGTTGAGCGGGTCGGTGCGCGCAAGCCCATCATTCTTGATATTCGTGTGCTGGCGACCACCAACCGTGATTTGGCCGGAGAGGTGGCGGCGGGGCGCTTCCGTGAGGATCTGTTTTATCGGCTGTCGGTGTTTCCGCTGGCCTGGCAGGCATTGCGTCAAAGGACTGCCGATATTTTGCCGTTGGCCGAGCGTCTTCTGGCCAAGCACGTCAATAAAATGAAGCATGCGCCGGTTCGTCTTTCAGCTGAAGCGCAGGCTTGTCTGGTCAGTTATCCATGGCCGGGCAATGTGCGTGAGCTGGACAATGCCGTGCAGCGCGCGCTGATCCTGCAGCAGGGCGGCGTGATTCAGGCGCAGGATTTCTGTCTCGCCGGCCCGGTGGGCAGCGTTCCTGCTCCGGTGGTCCAGGCGCCCGCGCCACACATGCCTGTCACGTCATTGGCGGATACTGCAGTGGCCGCTGGCGGTTCAGAGTCCGCAGGTGCACTGGGGGATGACCTCAGGCGTCGAGAGTTTCAGATGATCATCGACACGCTGCGCGCCGAGCGCGGCCGTCGCAAGGAAGCTGCCGAGCGGCTGGGTATCAGCCCGCGAACGCTGCGTTACAAGCTGGCGCAGATGCGTGACGCCGGTATGGATGTGGAAGGTTATCTGTTTGCGACCTGACGGCCGCCGTCCAGCCAGCTGCAGACCAGTGGTCGTGATCTGGCGTATTTGATTCTTCGTATGACGGATGCAATACGGGAGGCCCGCAGGCCTTGTCCGGTGGGGCTTTGGTCGGTGATGGCGTCTGAATCGACACGATATTCAATGATGGTGTGGCATATTGCCGCCATCTAGCTGGCACCGTTGTTGCTAAGTCATCTGTATCCGCTGAATCAGTGTCAAAAATTTGCGGGCCTTACGAGAGAAAATGTCCATGAGCCAAGGTATTGAATTTAATCGCTTGATGTTGGATATGCGTGCCATGCAGATGGATGCAATGGCCGCACCCAAGCCTGTGTCCGGTCCTCAGGAAGCAGGTGCCAGCAGCTTTGCCGATATGCTTGGCCAGGCCGTCAACAAGGTTGCGTCGACTCAGCAGGCCTCGAGCCAGCTGGCCAACGCATTCGAAATCGGCAAGAGCGGTGTAGATCTGACTGACGTCATGATTTCCTCGCAGAAAGCCAGCGTGTCGTTTCAGGCCTTGACCCAGGTTCGCAACAAACTGGTTCAGGCTTATCAAGACATCATGCAGATGCCGGTTTAAGGGACGTACTGAGTCATGGCCGAAGCAACAGCCGATCCTGTTCCAGCAAGAGCGGGCGCCTCCGACAAGAAACCGTTGTTCGGGCTCTCTTTTCTGGAAAACCTTTCCGAAATGACCATGCTGCGTCAGATCGGCCTTATGGTCGGTCTGGCCGCGAGCGTGGCCATTGGCTTTGCCGTGGTGCTGTGGTCGCAGCAGCCTGACTATCGTCCGTTGTACGGCAGCCTTGCCGGTATGGACAGCAAGCAGATCATGGACACGCTGACTGCTGCGAACATCAATTACACCGTCGAGCCGAACTCCGGCGCTCTGCTGGTCAAGGCTGATGACGTGCAGCGTGCGCGTATCCAGCTGGCTCAGGCAGGCGTGGTGCAGAACGATGCCAACATCGGTTTCGAGATTCTGGACAAGGATCAGGGCCTGGGCACCAGCCAGTTCATGGAAGCCACGCGCTATCGCCGTGGTCTGGAAGGTGAACTGGCGCGTACCATTTCGGCGTTGAACAACGTCAAGGGTGCCCGCGTGCACTTGGCCATTCCGAAGAGTTCGGTTTTCGTCCGTGACGACCGCAAGCCAAGTGCCTCGGTACTGGTCGAGCTGTATGCAGGCCGCTCGCTTGAGCCGAGTCAGGTCCTGGCGATCATCAATCTGGTCGCCACCAGTGTTCCTGAGCTGACCAAGTCGCAGATCACCGTTGTCGACCAGAAAGGCACCCTGCTGTCCGATCAGGCCGAGAACTCGGAACTGACCATGGCGGGCAAGCAGTTCGATTACAGCCGTCGTATGGAAGGCATGCTGACGCAACGCGTGCAAAACATTCTGCAACCGATTCTGGGTTCTGACCGCTACAAGGCCGAAGTGTCGGCGGTGGTCGATTTCAGCGCCGTCGAATCGACTGCCGAAAGCTTCAACCCCGATCAGCCTGCCTTGCGCAGCGAGCAGTCGGTCAACGAACAGCGTTCCAGCAGCTCGGGTTCGCAAGGCGTTCCGGGTGCGTTGAGCAACCAGCCTCCAGGCCCTGCGACCGCGCCTCAGACCGCTGGTGGTGCTGGCGCTGCTGCAGCCGCTATCGCTCCGGGTCAGCCGCTGCTCGATGCCAATGGTCAACAGATCATGGATCCGGCCACCGGTCAGCCTGCGCTGGCGCCGTACCCGGCCGACAAGCGTGTGCAGTCCACCAAGAACTTCGAGCTGGACCGTTCCATCAGCCATACCAAACAACAGCAGGGTCGTCTGACGCGCCTGTCGGTTGCCGTGGTGGTCGATGACATGGTCAAGACCAATGCTGCCAACGGCGAGGTGACCCGCGCACCGTGGAGCGCCGCAGATCTGGCCCGCTTCACGCGTCTGGTCCAGGATGCCGTCGGTTTCGATGCCAGCCGTGGCGACAGCGTCAGCGTAATCAACGTACCGTTCTCCAGCGAGCGCGCCGAAGTGCTGCCCGAGGCTTCGTTCTACTCGCAGCCCTGGTTCTGGGACATCGTCAAGCAGGCGGTGGGCGTTATCTTCATCCTGATTCTGGTCTTCGGTGTGCTGCGTCCGGTGTTGAACAACATCACTACTGGCAAGAGCCGCGAACTGGCCGGTTTCGGTGGCGATGCCGAACTGGGTGGCATGGGCGGCCTGGATGGCGAGCTGTCCAACGACCGCGTCAGCCTGGGCGGTCCGCAGAGCATTCTGCTGCCTAGCCCGACCGAGGGTTACGATGCACAGCTCAATGCAATCAAGAGTCTGGTGGCTGAAGACCCGGGTCGTGTGGCCCAGGTCGTGAAAGAGTGGATTAACACTGATGAATGATCGAGCCCTCGTAGCCAAACTGAGCAAAGTCGAGAAGGCTGCCGTGCTGCTGCTTTCTCTGGGTGAAACCGATGCGGCGCAGGTATTGCGTCACATGGGGCCCAAGGAAGTCCAGAAAGTGGGCGTGGCCATGGCTCAGATGCGCAACGTGCATCGCGAGCAGGTCGAAGAAGTGATGAGCGAGTTCGTCGATATCGTCGGTGACCAGACCAGTCTGGGCGTCGGTTCCGATGGCTACATTCGCAAGATGCTCACCCAGGCGCTGGGCGAAGACAAGGCCAACGGCCTGATCGACCGGATCCTGCTTGGTGGCAACACCAGCGGTCTGGACAGCCTCAAATGGATGGAGCCGCGCGCGGTTGCCGACGTGATCCGCTTCGAACACCCGCAGATCCAGGCCATCGTGGTAGCGTATCTGGATGCCGACCAGGCCGGTGAAGTGCTCGGCCATTTCGACCACAAGGTGCGTCTGGACATTATCCTGCGCGTCTCGTCCCTGAACACTGTGCAACCGGCGGCATTGAAAGAGCTCAACCAGATTCTCGAGAAGCAGTTCTCCGGCAACGCGAACACGTCGCGTACTACCTTGGGTGGTATCAAGCGTGCGGCCGACATCATGAACTTCCTCGACAGCTCCATCGAAGGCGCGCTCATGGATTCGATCCGCGAGGTCGACGAAGACCTTTCCGTGCAGATCGAAGACCTCATGTTTGTCTTCAACAACCTCTCCGACGTGGACGACCGTGGTATCCAGGCGCTGTTGCGCGAAGTGTCTTCGGACGTGCTGGTGCTGGCGCTCAAGGGATCGGACGAGGCGATCAAGGAAAAAATCTTCAAGAACATGTCCAAGCGAGCCGCAGAACTGTTGCGCGACGACCTGGAAGCCAAGGGTCCGGTGCGCGTCAGCGATGTGGAAACTGCCCAGAAAGAAATCCTCACCATTGCGCGTCGTATGGCCGAAGCCGGCGAGATCGTGCTCGGTGGCAAGGGTGGCGAGGAAATGATCTAAGGATTCAGCCGACTCATGTCCAGTTCCAATAAAGAATCGGCCAGCGACCTCATTCGTGCCAAGGACGTCAGCGGTCTCGATCTCTGGGCATTGCCCAGTTTCGACCCGCATGTAGAGCCGGAGCCTGAGCCCGAGCCTGAATCGGTCGATGAACCGGCCGAGATGGAAGAGGTGCCGCTTGAAGAAGTCCAGCCGCTGACCCTGGAAGAGCTGGAAAGCATTCGCCAGGAAGCCTGGAACGAAGGCTTCGCCACCGGCGAAAAGGAAGGCTTTCACAGCACTCAGCTTAAGGTTCGGCAGGAGGCGGAAGTGGCGCTGGCTGGCAAGATTGCCAGCCTCGAGACGCTGATGGCCAGCCTGTTGAATCCGATTGCAGAGCAGGACACGCAGATCGAAAAAGCCGTTATTCATCTGGTCGAGCACATTGCCCGACAGGTGATTCAGCGCGAGCTGGCAACCGATTCCGGTCAGATCGCCAGCGTGTTGCGTGACGCGTTGAAGCTGCTGCCGATGGGTGCCAACAATCTGCGTATCTTCATCAATCCTCAGGACTTCGCATTGGTCAAAGCCATGCGCGAGCGTCATGAGGAGACATGGAAAATTCTTGAAGACGACACGTTACTGCCAGGCGGTTGCCGGATTGAAACCGAGCACAGCCGCATCGATGCCAGCATCGAAACGCGAATCGCCCTGGCGATCTCGAAAATGCACGATCAATTGCACGAACAAGTGACGCACCCCGCACCGGCCGATGTCAGCGTCGAGCTGGATGCAGCTCCCGTTCATGCGTCGAAAACTGTCGCACCCGACATGGACCCGCTCGATGCGCCTTGATCGCACCAGTTTCGGCAAGCGCCTGGGAGCTTACGCAGGCTCCATCAGTCTGCCTGCTCAGCCGGTGGTCGAAGGCCGCCTGCTGCGCATGGTCGGTCTGACACTGGAAGCCGAAGGCTTGCGTGCTGCCATGGGCAGCCGCTGCGTGGTGATCAACGATGACAGTCACCACCCGGTCGAAGTCGAGGCCGAGGTGATGGGCTTTTCCGGCGGCAAGGTGTTTCTGATGCCGGTCGGCAGCGTTGCAGGTATTGCGCCCGGTGCCCGTGTGGTGCCGTTGGCCGATGCCGGTCGCCTGCCGATGGGCATGACCATGCTGGGCCGGGTGCTGGACGGCGCAGGTCGCCCGCTGGACGGGCGTCCGCCAATCAAGGCCGAAGACTGGGTGCCGATGGACGGCCCGGCCATCAACCCGCTCAAGCGTGACCCCATCAGTCAGCCGCTGGACGTCGGCATCCGCTGCATCAACGGTTTGTTGACGGTCGGTCGCGGTCAGCGCCTCGGGCTGTTTGCCGGTACCGGCGTGGGCAAGAGTGTGCTGCTCGGCATGATGACGCGCTTCACCGAAGCGGACATCATCGTCGTCGGCCTGATCGGTGAGCGGGGCCGCGAGGTAAAGGAATTCATCGAGCACATTCTGGGTGAAGAAGGCCTTAAACGCTCGGTGGTGGTGGCTTCGCCTGCCGACGATGCGCCCCTGATGCGTCTGCGCGCTGCGATGTACTGCACGCGCATTGCCGAATATTTCCGTGATCAGGGCAAGAACGTCCTGTTGCTGATGGATTCCCTGACCCGTTTTGCCCAGGCCCAGCGGGAAATTGCGCTGGCCATTGGCGAACCGCCTGCGACCAAGGGTTATCCGCCTTCAGTATTTGCCCGTCTGCCCAAGCTGGTCGAGCGTGCCGGTAACGCCGAAGCGGGTGGCGGTTCGATCACCGCGTTCTATACCGTACTGTCCGAAGGCGATGACCAGCAGGACCCGATTGCCGACTCTGCGCGGGGTGTGCTCGACGGGCACATCGTGCTCTCGCGCCGACTGGCTGAAGAAGGGCATTACCCGGCCATCGATATCGAGGCCTCGATCAGCCGGGTCATGCCATCGGTGGTGACGCCTGAACACATGGCCCGAGCTCAGCATTTCAAGCAGTTGTGGTCGCGCTATCAGCAGACCCGCGACCTGATCAGCGTGGGTGCGTACGTGGCCGGTGGCGATCGGGAAACCGACATGGCCATCGCGCTACATCCGGTGCTGGTGCGCTACCAGCGTCAGGGCTTGCGCGACAACGAAAGCATGCAGGCCAGTGGCGAAGCGTTGGCTTCGGTATTTGGTCCGGCGCCGGGCGGCTGATAGGCCATGGCCCAGAGTCGAGCGGCGCGTCTGGCGCCTGTGGTCGAGATGGCGGAGGCGGCCGAGCGTTCGGCGGCGCAGCGTCTCGGGCACTTCCAGGGTCAGGTCAATCTGGCCAACAACAAGCTTCAGGAACTGGACCAGTTTCGCCACGACTATCAACAGCAATGGCTGCAGCGCGGCAGTTCAGGTGTATCCGGTCAGTGGTTGCTGGGTTATCAGCGTTTTCTGAGTCAGCTCGACGTTGCCGTTGCCCAGCAGTACAAGAGCCTGGAGTGGCACAAGGTCAATCTCGACAAGGCTCGCGGTGCCTGGCAGGAAGCCTATGCGCGTGTCGAGGGGCTGCGCAAACTGGTCCAGCGCTACATGGACGAGGCCCGCAAGCTTGAAGACAAGCGCGAGCAGAAGCTGCTGGATGAGTTGTCCCAGCGCCTGCCTCGTCACGAACAGTACTAACACCGATTTTTGACGAGTTGATCGCAAACTCTGGTCTACGCTCACAGTGTCTCGGTGTTGAAACACTTCAGGAATTCCTATGACAGTCACTTCCGAGCTTTCCCCGGACAGGCGCCAGCTGACGCTGTACATCGCAGGGCGTTTCGATTTCGCCACGCATCAGGCTTTTCGGGGTGCCTATGAGGGGCAACCGGGGGACCTGAGTTACGTCGTGGACCTGCGCGACACCCATTATCTGGACAGCTCCGCGCTGGGCATGCTGTTGCTGCTGCGCGACCACGCCGGTGGTGACCGGGCACAGGTGCGACTGATCAACTGCTCGGCCGATGTGTTCAAGATCCTCGCGATCTCCAATTTCTCGAAGCTGTTCCAGTTGAGCTGATCAGTGCAGGCGCTCTCGAAAGGCCTGTGCATCCTGATCGCCGACGACAGCGCCAGCGACCGTCTTCTGCTCGCGACCATCATCGCCCGCCAGGGGCACCGGGTTGTCAGCGCGGCCAACGGCCTGGAGGCCGTGGCGATCTTCAGTACCGAGCGCCCGCACCTGATTCTCATGGATGCGATGATGCCGCTGATGGACGGCTTCGAGGCCGCACGGCGCATAAAACTCATGGCTGGCGAGTCGCTGGTGCCGATCATCTTTCTGACGTCGCTCACCGAAGGCGAGGCGTTGGCGCGGTGCCTGGATGCTGGCGGTGATGACTTCGTCTCCAAGCCCTACAACACCCAGGTGCTGGCGGCCAAGATCAATGCCATGAACCGCCTGCGGCTGTTGCAGGAAACGGTTCTGCAGCAGCGGGACCTGATCAGTACCCACCATGAATACCTGCTCAACGAGCAACGCGTCGCCAAGGCCGTCTTCGATCAGGTCGCGCATTCCGGCTGCCTGGGCGCAGCAAATATTCGTTACCTGCAATCGCCTTATGCGCTGTTCAACGGTGACCTGATGCTGGCGGCCTATACGCCGGCCGGGCACATGCATGTGCTGCTGGGCGATTTCACCGGGCACGGTCTGCCGGCTGCCGTAGGGGCCATGCCGCTGGCGGAAGTGTTTTACGGCATGACGGCCAAGGGGTTTGGTCTGGTTGAAATCCTGCGTGAAATGAACGCCAAGCTGAAGCGCATTCTGCCGGTGGACATGTTCTGCTGTGCCACGCTGCTGTGCGTCAATCACAAGCAGCGGCAGGTCGAGGTCTGGAACGGCGGGCTGCCGGACGGTTATCTCCTGCGTGCTGACGGGGGTGATCCGGTCACGCTGGTCTCCCGCCATCTGCCATTGGGCGTGTTGAGTGTGGATGCGTTCGAGGTCAGGACTGACGTCTATCCGCTGGCGCTGGGCGACCGCATCTTTCTGCTGTCCGACGGTGTGCTCGATACCAGCGACAGCGATGATCAGCTCTTCGGTGTGCAGCGACTGCGTGACGTACTGGCTGCTAATGAACAGCCTGCGTTTCTGATCCAGGAAATCCTTCAGGCGCTCAACGACTTTGGCGGCAAGGCGCGTGATGACGTCAGCCTGTTGGAAATCACGGTGATTGACGAACCGCTCGATTCATTGCCGCTGCCGACATACTCCGACAGTGGTGCCTCAAGTCCTCTCGACTGGTCGGCCAGTTTCGAATTTCGCGGCTCCACCCTCAAACGCTTCAATCCCGTGCCCTATGTGTTGCAGTCGCTGCT
Organism: Pseudomonas viridiflava; assembly: GCF_001642795.1. GTDB lineage: Bacteria > Pseudomonadota > Gammaproteobacteria > Pseudomonadales > Pseudomonadaceae > Aquipseudomonas > Aquipseudomonas viridiflava. The sequence continues at coordinate 400,825 of NZ_LKEH01000018.1, forward strand.
CGAAGTGCATGGGCTGCGCAACCAGAGCGGTGCGCTGCATGCGGTGATGGGCGAGTTGTACAGCAACGCGCTTGAGCACGGTGTACTGGGGCTCGATTCGACGCTCAAGCATGATGCTGTCGGTTTCGCCCGCTACTATGAGCAGCGCGCCGAGCGTCTCGATAATCTTCGGGACGGATTTATCTGTATGACGCTGCGAATTGAACCTGTTGGGCAGGGCGGTCGTCTTACCTTGACCGTCGAAGACAGTGGCAGCGGTTTCGACGCGCAGCAGGTGATCGACCATGCACCTGCCATTGATGGGTTGTATGGGCGCGGTATAAGACTGGTATGTGAACTGAGTCGGCAGGCCCGATGGTCCACGGATGGCAGGATCGCCTGCGTGGAATTTTCCTGGGAGTGAGTGGCATAATCGCGCCCTGGAGTCTTGATCAAGGAGTGAGCAAGTGTCTGTTCATCTGGATTACAGCGTTTTGAGTACCCTGCAGGAAGTCATGGAAGACGAATATCCCACGTTGCTGGATGTGTTCTTCAAGGACTCCGAGCAGCGCCTGTCCCAGATGCGTCTGGCGCTCGAGCCTCACGGGCCTGATCTGGAAACATTGAGCCTGAATGCCCACAGCTTCAAAGGCAGCAGCAGTAACATGGGAGCGCTACGGCTCTCGGAGCTGTGCCGCGAGCTTGAGGATCGCGCCCGTCAACAGCAGAGCGCGGGCCTGGAAGAGCTGATCGGCAGGATCGCCAGCGAGTACGCGACCATCCGCCGATTGTTCGATGCGGAACGCCAGTTCTTCGTCAGTTAAGCGTCCGTAGATCAGGTTCAGGCCGCCTTTTCAGGGTTGGCCTGCATCTTGCTAATACTTCGGTAACCAGCTGCTCATGCGGAGACCGAAATGCCCCTCGCCACCAATGCGCTTTTACAGGCCAATGCCCCTGCGACCGCCCGGTCCGGCGCGGCAACCAATGCCGCCAAGCCTGCCGACGGCAGCAAAGACGAGGCTTCCAGCTTCTCCAATGTCTATGCCAAGCAGGCAAAAGACGTCGCTTCAGCGCGCGATGATGTGCCTGTCAAGTCGGCCAGGGACAAGACTTCGTCCGGTTCCGACAAGGTTGCGAGCGGCAAGGACAAGCCTTCCGCCGATCAGAACGCTGCCACGAATCCGTCAACCGTTGCCGATAGCGGCAACGGTTTGCCTGCCAGCGTGACCACCGCTACCACCGATGAAGATCAGGTCGCAGCCGACCAGGCCGCAGCAGATCAGGTACTGACCGATACGTTGGCCGAAGGCGATGCGGTACTGGTTACGGATCCGGCACTTGATCCGGCGCTGGACCCCGCATTGCAGGCAATGACCGTACAGGCTCCTGTTGCGCCTGCGATTGCTAAGCCTGCCGTCTCCGATACCAAGGCTGCGCCTGTGGTTGAAGTCACTGCCGGTGTCAAGGCACCGCCTCCTGCAGTCGTTGAGGCCGCTTTCGATCCTGAGGCGGATCCGCTCGATGGCCTTGAAGCAGTGCAACTGGCATTGGAAAACGCCAGCGCCAAAACGCAACTCGCGACGCAGAACGCTCACGCCGCCAGTAAGGCGACGCCTTCCAATGCCGAAGCGGACCCGGCACAGAATATCGCCAATAACCTGTCGCAATTGAGCGAGCAGCTGCCCACTGACGACAGCAGCACCGAAAGCAGCGACAAGTCGTTCAGCGGGTTGATCGGTGAAGGCCTGAAAGATGTGAAAAGCGCCGCAGGTGACACGCGGGTCGATAACTTTGCCGACCGTCTCGCAGCATTGAGTCAAGCTGCGCAGCCCGCCAGGGTCGCGGCAACGCCGACTGCAGCGCCTCTGATGAGTCAGCCCCTGGCGATGCATCAGAGTGGCTGGACCGAAGGTGTGGTGGACCGCGTCATGTACCTGTCGAGCCAGAACCTGAAGTCGGCTGAAATCAAGCTGGAACCGGCGGAGCTGGGGCGTCTCGATATCCGCGTCAATATGGCGCCGGATCAGCAGACCCAAGTGACGTTCATGAGCGCCCACGTTGGCGTGCGTGAAGCGCTCGAAAGCCAGATGTCCCGCCTGCGTGACTCGTTCAGCCAGCAGGGCCTGGGTCAAGTGGACGTGAACGTCTCGGACCAGTCGCAACAGCAGGCCCAGCAACAGGCTCAGGAGCAGGCCAGCCGGGCGCAGCGCGGCGGTCGCAATGGTGGGACGGGTTCGGGTGACAGTGCTGACGACGTGTCCATCGCCGATGCCGCTGTTCCCGTTAGCCAGCCTGCGGCGCGGGTGATCGGTACCAGCGAGATCGATTACTACGCCTGATTGGGGTGAGCTGCGGGGCGGGGTGTTGTCCTGCAGCAAACCCGGTCTTTAAAGATGCACTGACATCTGCTTCTGCCAGGAGGGAGTTGCAGCCTTCGGAGGTTGCGACGGCAGCGATGGACTGCGCAGCGGCCCTTGACCAAGTCTGATACACCGCGTGTGCAGGTTTGCTGCCGGTTCCCGGCAGATCGCCGGCAAGCCGCCTCCCACAGTTTGTTTTCTGTATCGAAGACGCCGTGAGCCTTGTGCAAAATCGCGTTGTTCAGCGGGCAGCATGCTTTTCGAGAGGGCGTGCTGCCTTTGCTTAAAAAACCGTTTAAGCCCGATCCGCCTCCTTTCTCGCAACTCTGGCATAACACTTGCTCTGCCCCTGTCACGTATTGAAGACCCCTTGAATAGTGACGGATTATTGGCATGGCGAAGAGCGAAGAAGTTAAAGACCCCGCTTCCAAAGGCAAACTCAAGCTCATTATCGTAGCGGTTGTGGCCTTGCTGCTCGCTGTAGGTCTGTCAGTGGGTGCGACCTGGTTCATCATGCACAAGGGTGAAAGCGCGCCCGACCCGGCAGTGGCTGCGGCTGCGGCCAACGCCAAGCCGGTGGCGGTTTTCGAACCGCTGACGCCTGCGTTCGTCGTCAACTTCAACGCCAATGGCCGTCAGCGCTACATGCAGGTCAGCATCACCATGCTGGGCCGCAATGCTGCAGACATGGAAGCTCTGAAAGTGCACATGCCGGTGATTCGCAACAATCTGGTCATGCTGTTCGCGGCCATCCCTTTCGAGTCGTTGGCCTCGCCGATCGGCCAGGAAATGCTGCGTCAGAAGGCAACCGCCAGCATTCAGGAAGTGGCGCAGAAAGAACTTGGCAAGACTGTGATCGAACAGCTGCTGTTCACTAATTTCGTATTGCAGTAGGACCTCGACATGGCTGTGCAAGACCTGCTGTCCCAGGATGAAATCGACGCGCTGCTGCATGGCGTTGACGATGGTATGGTCCAGACCGAAAGCCCCGGCGAGCCCGGAAGCGTCAAAAGTTATGACCTGACCAGTCAGGACCGGATCGTCCGGGGTCGTATGCCGACTCTGGAAATGATCAACGAACGATTCGCCCGCTACACCCGCATCAGCATGTTCAACCTGCTGCGCCGCTCTGCGGACGTAGCGGTGGGCGGTGTTCAGGTGATGAAGTTCGGTGAGTACGTGCATTCGCTGTACGTACCGACCAGCCTGAACCTGGCCAAGATCAAGCCGCTGCGCGGCACCGCGCTGTTCATTCTCGACGCCAAGCTGGTGTTCAAGCTGGTGGACAACTTTTTTGGTGGTGACGGCCGTCACGCGAAGATCGAAGGGCGTGAGTTCACGCCGACCGAGCTGCGTGTGGTGCGGATGGTGCTGGATCAGGCGTTCATCGACCTGAAGGAAGCCTGGCAGGCGATCATGGAAGTGAACTTCGAGTACATCAACTCGGAAGTGAACCCGGCCATGGCCAACATCGTCGGGCCGAGCGAAGCGGTGGTCATCTCCACGTTCCACATCGAACTCGATGGCGGTGGCGGCGATCTGCACGTGACCATGCCATATTCGATGATCGAGCCGATCCGGGAAATGCTCGACGCCGGTTTCCAGTCGGACCTGGACGATCAGGACGAGCGCTGGGTCAACGCGCTCAAGGAAGACGTGCTCGACGTCAACGTGCCGCTCAGTACCACCATCGCCCAGCGTCAGTTGCCGCTGCGCGACATCCTGCACATGCGTCCCGGTGATGTGATCCCGATCGAGCTGGCCGAGTCGCTGGTCCTGCGGGCCAACGGCGTGCCTTCGTTCAAGGTCAAGCTGGGCTCGCACAAGGGCAAGATGGCCCTGCAGGTAATTGAACCCATAGCGCGACGTTGACCTGTCAGGTCGACGTCGGAACATTGTTGCGTAATTGAATCACTGCTTGCAGAGGACTACCGATGGCTGATGAAAACGATATGACGTCTGCTGAAGATCAGGCGCTGGCCGATGAATGGGCTGCTGCACTGGGCGAGGCGGGCGAAGGTGGTCAGGACGATATCGACGCGCTGCTTGCCGCGGACGCGGGCAATGCGACCAATCGCATGACCATGGAAGAGTTCGGCAGCGTGCCGAAAAACAATGCGCCGGTCACCCTGGACGGCCCGAACCTGGACGTGATTCTGGATATTCCGGTGTCGATCTCCATGGAAGTGGGCAGCACCGACATCAACATTCGCAACCTGCTGCAACTCAACCAGGGGTCGGTCATCGAGCTGGATCGTCTGGCAGGCGAGCCGCTGGACGTGCTGGTCAACGGTACGTTGATTGCGCATGGCGAAGTGGTGGTGGTCAACGAAAAGTTCGGCATTCGCCTGACTGACGTGATCAGCCCGAGTGAACGCATCAAGAAGCTGCGTTAAGTGAAGCGCTTGCTGAGTGTTCTGCTGATGCTGCCCTCGCTGGCGCTGGCCGCCGAGCCCGCTGCGCAGGCAGCGCCCGCGGTGGCCAATACCGTATCCAGTGGCATGGGTGGTCAGGTGATGCAGCTATTGTTCGGGCTGCTGCTGGTGGTCGGCCTGATTTTCGCGCTGGCCTGGGTGATGCGGCGGGTTCAGCGGGTTGGGCCCAACAACAGCCAGATTATCGAACTGGTCAGCACGCGTGCCATCGGGCCGCGTGATCGTCTGGTGCTGGTCCAGGTGGGCAATGAACAGGTCCTGCTGGGCATCACGCCAGGCAATATCACCACCCTGCATGTGCTCAAGGAGCCTGTGCAGGTTCCGGTCCGGGAGCAGGCGACGCCCGAGTTCGCTCAGCGTCTGCTGGATTTGATGGGCAAGGATAAGGACAAGAAGTAATGGGCGCCTTGCGTTTCCTGGTACTGCTGTTGCTGGTCATGATTGCGCCGGTCGCGTTGGCTGCCGATCCGTTGTCGATTCCGGCCATCACCCTGTCCAACGGGGCTGACGGTCAGCAGGAGTATTCGGTCAGTCTGCAGATCCTGCTGATCATGACCGCGCTGAGCTTCATCCCGGCATTCGTGATGCTGATGACCAGCTTCACGCGGATCATCATCGTCTTCTCGATTTTGCGCCAGGCCCTGGGTCTGCAGCAGACGCCGTCGAACCAGATCCTGACCGGCATGGCGCTGTTTCTGACCATGTTCATCATGGCGCCTGTGTTCGACAAGGTGAATCAGGACGCCTTGCAGCCGTATCTGGCCGAGCAGCTTACGGCGCAGGATGCGGTCGCCAAGGCGCAGGTGCCGATCAAGGATTTCATGCTGGCGCAGACGCGCACCAGTGACCTTGAGCTGTTCATGCGCCTGTCCAAGCGTACCGACATTCCGACGCCGGACGCGGCACCGCTGAATATTCTGGTGCCGGCTTTTGTTATCTCCGAGCTCAAGACCGCGTTTCAGATTGGCTTCATGATCTTCATTCCGTTTCTGATCATCGACCTGGTCGTGGCCAGTGTCCTGATGGCGATGGGTATGATGATGCTGTCGCCGCTGATCATTTCCCTGCCATTCAAGATCATGCTGTTCGTGCTGGTGGATGGCTGGGCGCTGATCGTCGGCACGCTGGCCGGCAGTTTTGGTGGTGTATGAGCCGTTTCGCTGAGGAGTCTGCCCGATGACGCCGGAAGTAGCCGTCGATCTGTTTCGTGAAGCGCTGTGGCTGACCACCATGCTGGTTGCGATTCTGGTGGTGCCGAGTCTGATCTGTGGTCTGCTGGTGGCGATGTTTCAGGCTGCCACCCAGATCAACGAACAGACGCTCAGCTTTCTGCCGCGTCTGATCGTCATGTTGATCACGCTGATCGCGATCGGTCCCTGGCTGTTGAAAGTCTTCATGGAATACATGCTGTCGCTGTATACCAGCATTCCGACCGTGATCGGCTGACGCTGCATGCAGCCGATGCTCGCGCTGACCGACGCCCAGATCAGCACCTGGGTCGCCAGCTTCATGTTGCCGCTGTTTCGCATCATCGCTGTGTTGATGACGATGCCGATCATTGGTACGACGCTGGTTCCCCGGCGTGTGCGCCTGTATCTGGCGGTTGCCATGACCGTTGCAGTTGCGCCCGTGTTGCCTGCGATGCCCACAGTGCAGGCCCTCGATCTCAGTGCGCTGCTGTTGATTGGCGAGCAGATCATCATCGGCGCAGGGATGGGGCTCGCCTTACAGCTGTTTTTCCATATTTTCGTGGTGGCGGGGCAGATCATCTCGACGCAGATGGGCATGGGTTTCGCTTCGATGGTCGACCCTACCAACGGCGTTTCGTCGGCCACCATCGGGCAGTTTTTCACCATGCTGGTGACACTGCTGTTTCTGGCCATGAACGGTCACCTGGTGGTGCTGGAAATTCTCGTTGAAAGCTTCACGACCATGCCGGTGGGCAGCGGCTTGCTGGTCAACAATTTCTGGGAGCTGGCGACCGGGCTTGGCTGGGTCATGGGTTCGGCTCTCAGGCTGGTGCTGCCGGCGATCACCGCGCTGCTGGTCATCAACATCGCGTTTGGCGTGATGACACGTGCGGCGCCGCAGCTCAATATCTTTTCCATCGGTTTTCCACTGACACTGGTGCTGGGCATGGTCATTCTGTGGATGACCATGGGCGATATTCTCAATCAATATCAGCCGCTTGCCAGTCAGGCTCTGCAGGCACTGCGCGACATGGTGAGGGCTCGTTGAAATGGCTGAGAACGAGAATGGCCAGGACAAGACAGAAGAGCCCACGGAGAAAAAGGTCCGTGACTCCCGGGCCGATGGTCAGATTGCCCGCTCCAAGGAGCTGACCACCCTGGTGGTGATGCTGATGGGGTCGGGCGGGGCGCTGGTGTTTGGTGGCGGCATCGCACAGATGATGTTCGAGTTGATGCGCGACAACTTCACCATTACCCGTGAAACGCTGATGGACCAGGATTACATGGGCAAGGCACTGCTCAGTTCCGGTCTGCATGCCCTGGTTGTGGTGCTGCCGTTTCTGATTGCCATGCTTATGGCAGCGTTGGTAGGGCCGATCATGCTTGGTGGCTGGTTGTTCGCGACCAAATCGCTGGCTCCCAAGTTCAGCCGCATGAACCCGGCTGCGGGTCTCAAGCGCATGTTCTCGCCTCACGCGCTGGTTGAGCTGCTCAAGTCGCTCGCCAAATTCCTGATCATTCTGGCGGTAGCGCTGGTTGTGTTGAGCAAAGAGCGCAACGATCTTGTCGCCATCGCGCACGAGCCTCTGGAGCAGGCCATTATCCACAGTCTTCAGGTGGTGGGCTGGAGCAGTTTCTGGATGGCCTGCGGTTTGATGTTCGTCGCTGCCGCCGACGTTCCGTTCGTGTTGTGGGAGGCGCACAAGAAGCTGCTGATGACCAAGCAGGAAGTGCGCGACGAGCACAAGAACAGCGAGGGCAGTCCGGAGATCAAGCAGCGTATCCGTCAATTGCAGCGTGAGATGTCACAGCGCCGGATGATGGCCTCGATCCCCGAAGCCGACGTGATCATCACCAACCCGACTCACTTCGCCGTGGCGCTCAAATACGATCCCGAGAAGGGTGGCGCGCCAATGCTGCTGGCCAAGGGTACGGATCTGGTTGCGCTGAAAATTCGCGAGATCGCCGCGCACAATCAGATTCTCATTCTGGAGTCGCCCGGCCTGGCGCGCTCCATCTATTACAGCACCGAGCTGGAACAGGAGATTCCTGCAGGGCTTTACCTGGCCGTGGCTCAGGTGCTGGCCTACGTCTACCAGATCCGTCAGTACCACGCAGGACAGGGCAAGCGCCCGGATCCGCTGGGCGACGTGCCGATTCCGCCGGACCTGCAGCGCGATTCCTGACAATGCGGTTTGCCTGATCCACTGCATCGAATGCATCGCTAGCAAGCCACTTTCAGTTTTTCCTCGTTATTGCTACTTATTTGCCGTTTCACCCCCGCATTCACTGGCTTTTGAAAAGTTGGACAGCTTCTTGCAACAGGTCTGTTCAAGGACGCTGTCGGCGTCAAAGTTTTGATCCAGTGCGCAGGTAAAGAATCGGTGGAACGCTCTCAGATACTCAGTAGCGCACGCAGCAACCTTGCAGGCCTCGGCCGTGGCCAGTTGGGCGTGCCGCTGTTGTTGCTGATCATGCTGGCAATGATGATGTTGCCTATTCCGCCGTTTTTGCTGGACGTGCTGTTCACGTTCAACATTGCGCTGTCCATCGTCGTGCTGCTGGTGTGCGTTTACGCATTGCGGCCGCTGGACTTCTCGGTTTTCCCGACCATTCTGCTGGTCGCCACGCTGCTGCGTCTGGCCCTGAACGTGGCTTCGACCCGTGTGGTGATGCTGCACGGCCAGGACGGACACGCCGCCGCAGGTAAGGTGATCCAGGCCTTCGGTGAGGTGGTGATTGGCGGCAACTACGTGGTCGGTATCGTGGTGTTCGCGATTCTGATGATCATCAACTTCGTGGTGATCACCAAGGGTGCCGGGCGTATCTCCGAAGTGAGCGCACGTTTCACCCTCGACGCGATGCCAGGCAAACAGATGGCGATCGACGCCGACCTCAACGCCGGCCTCATCGACCAGCCTGAAGCCAAGCGCCGTCGTGCTGAAGTCGCCGGGGAAGCCGAGTTCTACGGCTCCATGGACGGTGCGAGCAAGTTCGTGCGCGGTGACGCCATTGCCGGCCTGCTGATTCTGTTCATCAACCTCATTGGCGGCATGCTGGTGGGTATCTTTCAGCACAACATGTCCTTCGCTGACGCAGGTCGCGTATACACCTTGTTGACCATCGGTGACGGTTTGGTGGCGCAATTGCCATCACTGCTGCTGTCCACCGCTGCCGCGATCATGGTGACCCGTGCTTCCGGTTCGGAAGAGATGGGCAAGCTGATCAATCGTCAGATGTTCTCTTCCTACAAGGCGCTGGGTGTATCGGCCGGCATCATGATCGTCATGGGTCTGGTGCCGGGCATGCCGCACTTCGCCTTCATCGGCCTTGGCCTTGTGGCAGCCGGTGGTGCCTACCTGTTGTGGAAGAAAGAGAATCAGGTGAAGTTCGAGGCGCTGGCCGAAGTTCAGCGTCAACAGGATCTGTTGCCATCACCGACCCGCGTTCAGGATTCCAAGGAACTGGGCTGGGACGACGTGACGCCTATCGACATCATCGGTCTGGAAGTGGGCTATCGCCTGATTCCGCTGGTGGATCGCAATCAGGGTGGTCAGTTGCTGGCGCGTATCAAGGGCGTGCGCAAGAAGCTCTCTCAGGAGCTTGGCTTCCTGATGCCGACCGTCCACATCCGCGACAACCTCGATCTGGCGCCCAGCGCCTATCGTCTGACGCTGATGGGCGTGATTCTGGCCGAGGCCGAGATCTATCCCGATCGCGAGCTGGCGATCAACCCCGGTCAGGTGTTCGGCACGCTGAACGGCATCACCGCCAGAGATCCGGCATTCGGTCTGGAAGCGGTGTGGATCGAAATCAGTCAGCGCAGTCAGGCTCAGTCTCTCGGCTACACGGTAGTGGACGCCAGTACGGTAGTGGCCACTCACCTCAACCAGATCCTGTACAAGCACTCGCATGAACTGATCGGCCATGAAGAGGTCCAGCAATTGATGCAATTGCTGGCCAAAAGCTCGCCGAAGCTGGCTGAGGAGCTGGTTCCGGGTGTGCTGTCGCTGTCGTCGTTGCTCAACGTGCTGCAGGCGCTCCTGGCCGAGCACGTACCGGTACGCGACATCCGCAGCATCGCAGAAGCCATCGCCAACAACGCCGGGAAGAGTCAAGATACCGCCGCGCTGGTAGCGGCGGTCCGCGTCGGTCTGAGCCGCGCAATCGTGCAAAGCATTGTAGGCGTTGAGCCGGAGCTGCCTGTTATCACTCTGGAACCAAGGTTGGAACAGATATTGCTCAATAGTTTGCAGAAGGCTGGTCAGGGTCAGGAAGAAGGCGTTCTGCTTGAACCGAGCATGGCTGAAAAGCTCCAGCGTTCGTTGATCGAGGCGGCCCAGCGTCAGGAAATGCAAGGGTTGCCGGTAATCCTTCTGGTAGCAGGTCCGATCCGGGCCATGCTGTCACGATTTGGACGATTGGCTGTACCGAGTATGCATGTTCTGGCGTATCAGGAAATTCCTGACAACAAGCAAGTAACCATCGTAGCGACTGTCGGGCCCAACGGCTGAGGTAGTGAGTCATGCAAGTTAAGCGATTTTTCGCCGCCGATATGCGTCAAGCCATGAAGCTGGTTCGCGATGAGCTGGGCGCTGAGGCGGCCATCATTGGCAACCGCCGCATCGCCGGTGGCGTCGAGTTGACCGCCGCTCTGGATTACAAGCTGTCTGCGCTGGCGCCACGCGTTCCCAACATGGAACTCGAAGACGAGCTGCGCAAGACCCAGTCGCGCATCGTCTCCGCCCAGGCTGAACTGAACAACCGCAGCGACAGCGATGCCTCGGTCAATCTTCAGTTGTTTTCCGGCAAGTCGATCAGCGCGACCGACACCCACATCGAACCGACACTCGAAGAGCCGCCACGTCCGTTTGCCTACGCACCGGCTCCTGCAGCCGAGCCTGCAGGCGGTCAACGTGCTTTCGAATCGATGCGCTCCGAATTGAACGGCCTGCGCGAGCTGCTGGAAGTCCAGCTCGGCTCCCTGGCCTGGACCCAGTTGCAGGGCAGCCGTCCGCAACAGGCCAACCTGTGGCGTCGCCTGCAACGCGTCGGCCTTTCCGGCCCGCTGTCGCGTGACTTGCTGTCGATGATTCCGGACATCGACGAGCCTCGTCAGGCCTGGCGCATGCTGTTGGCCCATCTGGCGCGCATGATTGCCGTGCCTGATGTCGAGCCACTGGAAGAGGGCGGTGTAATTGCCATGGTCGGTCCTGCCGGCATGGGCAAGACCACCACGCTGGCCAAGCTGGCCGCCCGTTATGTGCTGAAATACGGCGCGCAGAACATTGCGCTGGTCAGCATGGACAGTTTCCGCATCGGTGCCCAGGAGCAGCTCAAGACATTGGGCCGCATCCTCAACGTGCCGGTGACTCACGTCGATCCCGGTCAGTCACTGGCACAGGCCCTGGAGCCTCTGCTGCGCAAGCGTGTGGTCCTCATTGATACCGCCGGGCTGCAAGCCAGTGATCCTGCGTTGCGCATGCAACTGGAAAGCCTGGCGGGTCGCGGCATCAAGTCGCGTAACTACCTGGTACTGGCCACAACCAGCCAGAAGCAGGTACTGACGGCGGCTTATCACAGTTACAAGCGTTGTGGCCTGGCCGGATGCATTTTGACCAAGCTGGATGAAACCGCCAGCCTGGGTGAAGTTCTGAGCCTGGCAATCAGTCACGAATTGCCGGTGGCCTACCTCACGGACGGACCACGGATTCCTGACGATTTGCACATCCCGCGTCGCCACCAGTTGGTGAGCCGCGCGGTCAGCGTGCAAATGCAGGACGAGCCTAGCGAAGAAGCGATGGCTGATATGTTTGCCGACCTCTATCACTCACCTGGCAAAAGGGTAGGTTAAGTGATGGAGACTATTGGAATGTCCCTGCATCGATGGTCTGCCAGGCATTGTTCGTTCGCGAACGTGCAGCCCCCAATGTGGCTTCGGTCTACGCAAGACAAGGTAAAGAAATAACATGGGCAGCATGCATCCCGTACAGGTTATTGCGGTGACTGGCGGCAAAGGTGGCGTCGGTAAGACTAACGTGTCAGTGAACCTCTCACTGGCTCTGGCTGAGCTCGGTCGACGCGTCATGCTTCTTGACGCCGATCTGGGTCTGGCCAATGTCGATGTCCTGCTGGGGCTGACACCCAAACGCACGCTCGCCGATGTCATAGAAGGCCGTTGCGAGTTGCGCGACGTGCTTCTCCAGGGGCCGGGCGGCGTGCGCATCGTGCCTGCCGCTTCCGGCACCCAGAGCATGGTTCATCTGTCGCCTGCCCAGCATGCCGGTCTGATCCAGGCGTTCAGCGAGATTGGCGACAACCTCGATGTGCTGGTGATCGACACGGCAGCCGGCATCGGTGAATCGGTGGTCAGCTTCGTACGCGCCGCTCAGGAAGTCCTGCTGGTGGTCTGCGACGAGCCAACGTCCATCACCGATGCCTACGCACTGATCAAGTTGCTCAATCGCGACTACGGCATGAATCGTTTCCGGGTGCTGGCCAACATGGCCCAGAGCCCTCAGGAAGGCCGCAATCTGTTCGCCAAGCTGACCAAGGTCACGGACCGCTTTCTGGATGTTGCACTGCAGTATGTCGGGGCTGTGCCCTACGACGAATGCGTGCGCAAGGCCGTACAGAAACAGCGTGCCGTCTACGAAGCCTTCCCGCGCTCCAAATGCGCGCTGGCATTCAAGGCCATTGCCCAGAAGGTCGACACCTGGCCGTTGCCGGCCAACCCACGGGGTCACCTTGAATTCTTCGTCGAACGACTCGTTCACCAGACCAGTGCGGGGCCTGTCCAATGACAGCGAGCGGCTACCAGATGTACAGCAAGGCTTCCCGGAATTCGCAGTACGAGCTGATCGAGCGTTATGCGCCTCTGGTCAAACGTATCGCCTATCACCTGCTGGCTCGCCTGCCAGCCAGTGTGCAGGTCGAGGACCTGATTCAGGCCGGCATGATCGGGCTGCTCGAAGTCTCGACCAAATACGATTCCACCAAGGGTGCGAGTTTCGAGACCTATGCGGGTATCCGCATTCGTGGTGCCATGCTCGACGAAGTGCGCAAGGGTGACTGGGCGCCTCGCTCGGTCCACCGCAATACGCGCATGGTGAGCGACGCAATTCGCGCAATTGAAGCGAAAACCGGACGTGACGCTAAAGATCATGAGGTTGCTGCCGAACTCCAGTTGAGTCTCGATGATTATTACGGGATTTTGAATGACACCTTGGGCAGCCGCCTCTTCAGTTTCGACGACCTGCTTCAGGACGGCGACCATGAAGGGCTGCACGAGGACGGTGCCAGCGGTTCGCTTGAACCGTCACGGGACCTGGAAGACGAGCGCTTCCAGGCAGCCCTGGCCGATGCGATTGCCAATTTGCCGGAGCGTGAGCGTCTGGTCTTGGCGCTGTACTACGACGAAGAGCTGAACCTCAAGGAAATCGGAGAGGTCCTGGGGGTCAGCGAATCGCGGGTCAGTCAGTTACACAGCCAGTGCGCAGCTCGTTTGCGAGGGCGTTTGGGGGAGTGGCGAGCGCGTTGACAGTCAAGGTGCGGCCTGGTCCGCACATTGGCTTCATGCCGGCTGTGCAGAGCGTTACGTGGTAACAGGATAGACAAGGCAGGAGCCTGTCGGGCGGTGCCTCGATGGGCTGTTCGTTCAGGTCTGTACCTGTCGTTTTGCCAAGCCCGTCGTCGTTTCGTACAGCCGGGGGTGTGCTGTGCCAGTATTGAGTGAACAGCGTGTTCAGGTGCTGAACGCGTTAAAGACTGCTTGGAGGTCGAATTGGACAAGAACATGAAAATCCTCATCGTTGATGACTTCTCAACGATGAGGCGGATCATCAAGAACCTGTTGCGTGATCTGGGGTTCACCAACACATCGGAAGCGGACGACGGTCTGACCGCGCTGCCGATGTTGCAGAGCGGCGCCTTTGACTTTCTGGTGACGGACTGGAACATGCCTGGCATGTCCGGTATCGATCTGCTGCGCCAGGTCCGTCAGGACGAGCGCCTCAAGAGCCTTCCCGTGCTGATGGTCACCGCTGAAGCCAAGCGTGAGCAGATCATCGAAGCTGCACAGGCCGGGGTAAACGGTTACGTGGTCAAGCCATTCACGGCTCAAGCGCTGAAAGAGAAGATCGAAAAGATCTTTGAACGCGTCAATAGCTGATGCATGCCGCGAGGGCGCTATGGATAACAATGATTCGATGGCCGACTTTGAGTCGACCCTGAAAAGACACGCGCAGGAACTCGTCACCAGCCTTGAAAAAGGTCGTTTCGGCGAAGCTGTGCAACTGATCCATGAGCTCAACCAGACACGCGACCGCGGCCTTTATCAGGAAGTGGGCAAGCTGACTCGTGAGCTGCACAGTGCAATCGTCAACTTCCAGATCGATCCGCACATGCCTCAGGCCGAGGAGGTATCGCAGATCACGGATGCCACCGAACGTCTGGGTTACGTCGTGCGGCTGACCGAAAATGCGGCCAACCGCACCATGGATCTGGTCGAGGAAAGCACGCCAGTCATGAACGGTCTGAGCGCCGACGCCAAGGCGTTGAGCGAAGACTGGGGGCGCTTCATGCGCCGCGAAATCGGTGCCGAGGAATTTCGCGATCTCGCCAAGCGGGTCGATGGTTTTCTGACGCGTACCGAGAAGGAGACTCACGAGGTTTCCGCGCACCTCAATGACATTCTGCTCGCCCAGGATTACCAGGACCTCACCGGTCAGGTGATCAAGCGTGTCACGCAGTTGGTTACTGAAGTGGAAGGCAACTTGCTCAAACTGGTGCTCATGGCCAGCCATGTCGATCGCTTCGCAGGCATCGAACATGACGAAGAATCCATCCTTGCAGAAAAAGATCCTAAAAAACATCTCTCCAAGGGTGAAGGTCCGCAGATTCATGCCGATAAACGTGAAGACGTCGTATCCGGACAGGATGATGTAGACGATCTGCTATCGAGCCTCGGCTTCTAGGTCTGTTGACGGTTAATTTTAGGGAGCACCCCCATGAGCTTCGGCGCCGATGAAGAAATCCTTCAGGATTTTCTGGTAGAGGCCGGCGAAATTCTGGAGCAGTTGTCAGAGCAATTGGTCGAGCTGGAAAGCCGACCGGATGATGCTGATCTGCTCAATGCAATTTTTCGCGGTTTTCACACTGTAAAAGGGGGCGCCGGCTTCCTCCAGCTCCATGAGCTGGTGGAGTGCTGCCATATCGCCGAAAACGTGTTCGACATCCTTCGCAAGGGTGAGCGGCGCGTTGATTCCGAGCTCATGGACGTGGTCCTGGAAGCACTGGACACCGTCAACAGCATGTTCGGCCAGGTGCGCGAACGTACTGACCTGACGCCTGCGACGCCGGAACTGCTGGCGGCGCTGTCGCGTCTGGCTGAACCACAATCCAATGATGCGGTTGCCGAGCCTGTGGCTGAGGTGGCCGAAGTGGCTGCTCCGGTTGCCGAGGCGGCTGGCGGCGACGATATCACCGACCACGAATTCGAACAGTTGCTCGATTCGCTGCACGGCTCCAAGCCGATTGCAGCACCTGCTGCGGCCCCGGCCGCTCAGGCCTCGTCGAGCGACGAGATTACCGATCAGGAATTCGAATCCCTGCTCGATCAGTTGCACGGCAAGGGCAAGTTTGCCGCCGATGCCGCTCCGGCACCGGCCCCTGCGGCCAAGGCTGGCGGCAGCGCACCGGCCAGTGACGAGATCACTGACGACGAGTTCGAAGCATTGCTGGATCAGTTGCATGGCAAAGGGTCGTTCGATGCTGCTGTCGTCGCGCCGGTTGCTGCCGAGGCCGTTGCGGCCAAGGCTCCAGTGACAGCCAAGGCTGCAGCCTCGGACGAAATCACCGATCACGAATTCGAAAACCTGCTGGACGAGCTGCACGGCAAGGGCAAGTTCGAGCCTGAGGCCATCGTGGCCAAGGCACCCGCACCTGCTGCGGCCGCTGCCCCGGCTCCTGCTGCCAAGCCAGCTGCGGCGCCTGCACCTGCTGCGAAGGCCGAGCCTGCGCAAGCCAAGGCTGCTGCACCTGCTCCCGCCCGAGCTCCTGCCCCGACGGGCGAAAAGCCGGTCGCGACAGAAGCCGAAACCACGGTGCGCGTCGATACTGCGCGGCTGGACGAGATCATGAACATGGTCGGCGAACTGGTGCTGGTGCGTAACCGACTGGTTCGCCTGGGTCTGAACAGTGGCGACGAAGCCATGTCCAAGGCTGTTTCCAACCTGGACGTGGTAACCGCCGACCTGCAGACCGCGGTGATGAAAACCCGCATGCAGCCAATCAAGAAAGTCTTCGGCCGCTTCCCGCGTCTGGTTCGTGACCTGGCTCGCCAGCTCAAGAAAGAGATCATCCTGGAACTGGTGGGTGAAGAGACCGACCTGGACAAGAACCTTGTCGAGGCGCTGGCTGACCCGTTGGTCCACTTGGTGCGCAACGCGGTCGACCACGGTATCGAAACCCCGGAAGAACGCGAAGCCACCGGCAAGTCCCGCGGCGGCAAGGTGATTCTGGCGGCCGAGCAGGAAGGCGACCATATCCTGTTGTCCATCTCCGATGACGGCAAGGGTATGGACCCGAACGTGCTGCGCTCCATCGCCGTCAAGCGCGGTGTCATGGACAAGGATGCTGCGGACCGTCTCAGCGACACCGACTGCTACAACCTGATCTTTGCACCCGGCTTCTCGACCAAGACCGAGATTTCCGACGTCTCCGGTCGTGGTGTGGGCATGGACGTGGTGAAAACCAAGATTTCCCAGCTCAACGGTTCGATCAACATCTACTCGACCAAGGGTCAGGGTTCGAAGATCGTCATCAAGGTTCCGCTGACGCTTGCGATCATGCCGACCCTGATGGTCATGCTGGGCAATCAGGCCTTTGCCTTCCCGCTGGTCAACGTCAACGAAATCTTCCACCTGGACCTGTCGACCACCAACGTCGTCGATGGTCAGGAAGTGGTGATCGTGCGTGACAAGGCCTTGCCTCTGTTCTACCTCAAGCGCTGGCTGGTCAGTTCGGCAGCGCATGAAGAGCAGCGTGAAGGTCATGTGGTGATTCTGTCTGTCGGCACCCAGCGCATCGGCTTTGTCGTCGATCAACTGGTTGGTCAGGAAGAAGTGGTGATCAAACCGCTGGGCAAGATGCTGCAAGGTACGCCGGGCATGTCGGGCGCCACCATCACCGGTGACGGTCGCATTGCCTTGATTCTCGATGTACCGAGCATGCTCAAGCGTTACGCCGCACGGCGTATTTGATTCTGGGGTTGCGGGCAGCTTCGGCTGCCTGCGGCGCCTATTGGAGTGTTTATGGCAGTCAAGGTCCTGGTGGTGGATGATTCCGGTTTCTTCCGCCGCCGCGTTACGGAAATTCTTTCTTCGGACCCCAACATCCAGGTTGTCGGCACGGCAACCAACGGCAAGGAAGCGATCGAACAGGCGCTGGCCCTCAAGCCTGACGTGATCACCATGGACTACGAAATGCCGATGATGGATGGCATTACGGCAGTTCGTCACATCATGCAGCGTATCCCGACCCCGGTTCTGATGTTTTCCTCGCTGACGCACGAAGGTGCACGCGTCACGCTGGATGCGCTGGACGCCGGTGCCGTGGACTTTTTACCCAAGAATTTTGAAGACATCTCGCGCAACCCGCAGAAGGTCAAGCAGCTGCTGTGCGAGAAGATCAACAGCATCTCACGCAGTAACCGTCGTCTCAGCGGCGCGAGTTCTGCTTCTGCTGCTCCGGTTTCCTCATCCGCTGCGCCCGCTGCCCGTACCGCTGCGCCGGCACCTGCATCGACCACGCCTGCACGCACGATTGCGCCGCGCACTGCAGCGCCTGCGCCGCATGCAGCCCATACCCAGCCACAGACGCATGCGCCAGCCCATCCGACCACCTCTGGCACGCCGAAGCGCAAGGCCTACAAGCTGGTTGCCATCGGCACGTCGACCGGTGGTCCCGTGGCATTGCAACGTGTGCTGACGCAACTGCCTGCCGGTTTTCCGGCTCCGCTGGTGCTGATCCAGCACATGCCTGCTGCGTTCACCAAGGCCTTTGCCGAGCGTCTGGACAAGCTGTGCAAGATCAGCGTCAAGGAAGCCGAGGACGGTGACGTACTGCGTCCGGGCCTCGCACTGCTGGCACCCGGTGGCAAGCAGATGATGGTCGACAGCCGTGGCACGGTTAAGATTCTGCCCGGTGACGAACGCCTCAATTACAAGCCGTGCGTGGACATCACGTTCGGGTCGGCCGCCAAGTCCTATGGCGACAAGGTGCTTTCTGTCGTGCTCACCGGCATGGGGGCTGACGGTCGCGAAGGCGCTCGTCTGCTCAAACAGGCCGGCAGTACAGTCTGGGCGCAGGACGAGGCGAGCTGCGTGATTTATGGCATGCCTATGGCCATCGTCAAGGCCGAGCTGGCGGATGCAATCTATAGCCTGGACGATATCGGTCGTCACCTGGTCGAGGCGTGCCTCTGATGGATGTACTGAGTCTGATCGGCCTTATTCTGGCGTTCGTGGCGATCATCGGCGGCAACTTTCTCGAAGGCGGACACCTCAGTGCGCTGCTCAATGGTCCGGCCGCGCTGATCGTGATCGGCGGTACGCTGGGCGCCTCGCTGTTGCAGGCGCCCATGAGCGCTTTCATGCGCGCCATGAAAATCATTCGCTGGGTGCTGTTTCCGCCGCGTGTCGATCTGCCGGGTGGCGTCGACCGCGTGATCGGCTGGAGCATGACCGCCCGCAAGGAAGGCCTGCTGGGTCTGGAAACGGTTGCCGATGCCGAGCCTGACAGCTATGCCCGCAAAGGCCTGCAACTGCTGGTCGACGGTGCCGAGCCGGAAGCGATTCGCAGCATTCTGGAAGTCGATTTCATCACCCAGGAAACCCGTGACATTCAGGCCGCCAAGGTCTTTGAGAGCATGGGCGGCTATGCGCCGACCGTGGGTATCATCGGTGCGGTCATGGGGTTGATTCACGTGATGGGCAACCTGGCTGATCCGAGTCAGTTGGGCAGCGGCATTGCCGTGGCGTTCGTCGCGACCATCTACGGTGTTGCGACGGCCAACCTTATCCTGCTGCCGGTGGCCAACAAGCTCAAGGCGATTGCCCATCGTCAGGCGCGCTACCGCGAAATGCTGCTCGAAGGTCTGCTGTCCATTGCCGAGGGTGAGAACCCGCGCTCCATCGAACTCAAGCTGCAAGGCTTCATGGAGTAACACCTCATGGCTCGACGTCGTCAGCCCGAAGAACACGAAAATCATGAACGCTGGCTGGTGTCTTACGCCGACTTCATTACGCTGCTGTTTGCCTTCTTCGTGGTGATGTACTCGATCTCGTCGGTCAACGAAGGCAAGTACAAGATTCTGTCGCAGGCGCTGGTCGGCGTGTTCAACGACGCCGAGCGCACCATGAAGCCGATCCCCATCGGCGAGCAGCGTCCGGTGTCGGTCAAGCCGTCCGAGCCATTGCTCAAGGACAGCGAGGAAACCGACGCCGGTATCGCCTCGTCGGCCAGTGATCCGTTGCAGACCATTGCCCAGGATGTACGTGATGCGTTTGGCGATCTGATCCAGTCGGACCAGATGACCGTGCGCGGCAACGAACTGTGGATCGAGATCGAGCTCAACTCCAGCCTGCTGTTCGGCAGCGGTGATGCGATGCCCAGCGACAAGGCGTTCACGATCATTGAAAAGGTCGCCGGTATCGTCAAGCGCTTCGACAACCCGATCCATGTCGAAGGCTTCACCGATGACCAGCCGATCAGCACGGCGCAGTTTCCGACCAACTGGGAACTGTCGTCGGCACGTTCGGCCAGTATCGTCCGCATGCTGGCCATCGACGGTGTCAATCCGGCGCGTCTGGCATCCGTCGGATACGGCGAGTTTCAGCCGATTGCCCCCAACACCAGCGCTACCGGGCGTGCCAAGAACCGTCGTGTGGTGCTGGTCATCTCCCGTAACCTGGATGTGCGGCGCAGTCTGACCAGTACCGGCACTGCGAATGCGCAGCCGGACGCCGCATTGAAGCGTGCTGGCACACAAACTGCACCGGTGCCAGCAAAGCCGCCGGTACGTGCGAACACTGTCAATTCTCCGTCACCCGCACCTTAAAGCGTATTGGTACGGTCATCGCTGTACGGAAGGAAAATCATCAATGAGAGTCTGGGCAGTAGCCAACCAGAAAGGTGGAGTCGGAAAGACCACCACGACCATTGCCCTGGCCGGTCTGCTGGCCGATGCGGGCAAGCGCGTCGTCGTGGTCGATCTCGACCCTCACGGCTCCATGACCAGTTATTTCGGGCACAACCCGGACGAACTGGAGCACAGCGCTTTCGATCTGTTTCTGCACAAGGGCGTCGTTCCTGACGGACTTCCGGGGCAACTGCTGTTGCCGACCAGTGACCAGCGTATCTCGCTGATTCCGTCCAGTACCGCATTGGCGACGCTGGAACGACAGTCGCCGGGCCAGAGTGGCCTGGGGCTGGTGATTGCCAAGAGCCTCGCCCAGTTGTGGCAGGATTTTGACTATGCACTGATCGACAGCCCGCCGTTGCTCGGCGTGTTGATGGTCAACGCGCTGGCCGCCAGTCAACAGCTGGCGATTCCGGTGCAGACCGAATTTCTTGCCGTCAAAGGCCTGGAGCGCATGGTCAACACCCTTACGATGATCAACCGTTCTCGTAAGGTGCCGTTGCCTTACACCATCGTGCCGACGCTGTTCGACCGCCGCACCCAGGCCTCCATGGGCACCCTTAAACTTTTGCGCGACAGCTTTCCCGAGCATGTCTGGCAGGCCTATGTGCCGGTGGACACGCGTTTGCGCGATGCCAGCCGTGCCGGTCTTACGCCGTCGCAGAACGACAGCAAGAGCCGTGGCGTGATTGCGTACCGGGCATTGCTCAAGCATATGCTCGCCGAGCAACTCAATGCTCAGGTGGCCTGACATGCGCGCACATTCTTTCTCTGCTGTCAGCTCAAGTGATGCCTCAATGCGGCCGATAACTCTATCAGGCTGCACTCGCTCCATTTTTTGTTGGGCCCCGGTATGAACCGCCCTGTAGAAGTTGCAACACGACCCAAGCTGGCCCTGCAGTCCTATCTGGATGCGTTGCTTCAGGACGCGACCGAAGAACCGGAGGTTCCGGCCAGCAGCATCGACGAGTTTCAGGCGGCGGTGCTCGAAGAGCAGGCGTTCGATGCGCGCAGGCAGTCGCAGATAAAGCCGGTCGCAGTGGCTGTAGCCGCCCCTGCAGCCGTAGCGGTGCCTGTTGTCGTTGCGGCGCCGGTGGTGACGCCGGTGCTGGAAGTTGCGCCGGTGATCGTGGCCGAGGCCGTGGTTGAAGTCGAGGTTCCGGTGGTCGAGCTGGTCGAGCCGGTTGCCGAGCTGAGTACCATGGCGCCGCAGCGTACGCCCACGCCGCCGGCGACCAGCGATGGTCGTCCGGCCTGGGCTGCCGAGCCCTTCGAATGCCTGTTGTTCGATGTGGCGGGGCTGACACTGGCGGTGCCGTTGGTGTGCCTGGGGTCGATTTATCCTTTGGCAGGGCAGGAGCTGACGCCTCTGTTCGGTCAGCCGGACTGGTTTCTCGGGATCCTGCCTTCTCAGGCGGGGAACCTCAAAGTGCTGGATACCGCGCGCTGGATCATGCCTGATCGCTACCGCGACGATTTTCGCCAGGGCTTGCAGTATGTGATTTCGGTCCAGGGGTACGAGTGGGGGTTGGCGGTGCATCAGGTCAGTCGCTCTTTGCGGCTTGATCCGAACGAAATCAAGTGGCGCACACAGCGTGGTCAGCGGCCATGGCTGGCGGGCACAGTGATCGAACACATGTGTGCGTTGCTGGACGTTGCAGAGTTGGCCGAGTTGATAGCCAGTGGCGCGGTCAAGCAGTTGAACAAGTCGAAATAATCATGGGTCGTCGCCAGTCGCGTCGCCCGCAGAGTACACACGTGAGGGGTTAGGGTATGAATAAGTCGTCTGCACAGGGTTCCGAAGATCCTATCCTGCAATGGGTTACGTTCCGCCTGGACAATGAGTCCTATGGCATCAACGTGATGCAGGTCCAGGAAGTGCTGCGCTACACCGAAATCGCTCCGGTACCGGGTGCGCCAAGCTACGTGCTGGGCATCATCAACCTGCGCGGTAATGTCGTGACTGTGATCGACACCCGTCAGCGCTTCGGCCTGGCGCCGGTTGAAGTCAGCGACAACACGCGTATCGTGATCATCGAAGCCGACAAGCAAGTGGTCGGGATTCTGGTCGACAGCGTGGCAGAAGTGGTTTACTTGCGTCAGTCCGAAGTCGAAACCGCACCTAACGTCGGTAACGATGAATCGGCCAAGTTCATTCAGGGCGTCTGCAACAAGAACGGCGAGCTGTTGATTCTGGTCGAGCTGGACAAAATGATGTCCGAAGAAGAGTGGTCCGAGCTGGAGAGCATCTGATTGATTCTTGAGGTTGCAGTCGTCTTTCTGGGCATTCTCTGGGTAGTCACCCTGGGAATGTTCCTGACCCATACCAAGCGTCAGCGCAAGCTCGACGCCGAGCGTGACGAGGCGGCTGCCTTGCGTGATCAGCGTATCAAGGAGTTGGCCCGGCGCGTGGACAACTTCCAGAGCGGCACGGTACGCATGGGTGAGGCTCTGCACGAACTGCGCGCCATCGTTGCGCCGTTGCCCGACAAGCTCACGGCACTGGAACAGCGCGATCCCTCCACGCTGTCCTTTGCCCAGGCGGCGCGTCTGGTCGGCATGGGCGCCAGCATTGACGAGCTGACCCAGTCCTGCGGATTGACTCAGGCAGAAGCGCAACTGATGACCAAGCTTCACGGCAATCCGGCGGGCTGACTGCTGATAAGCCTGGTCCATTCGTGACCAGGCTTTTTCCTTCCCTTGATTTCCTTCCGGCTCGGTCCCGCTCCAGAGTGCCTTACTGTTCGTCCAGCGCGAATTCGGTCAGGCAGAAGGTGGGAATGGCCATGGCCTGCAGGCGTTTCGAACCGCCCAGTTCCGGCAGATCGATGATCGCAGCGGCTTCGTGAATCCGAGCGCCCATGCGGCGTATCAGGTTGGCGGCCGCGATCAGCGTTCCGCCCGTGGCGATCAGGTCATCGAACATCACGACCGAGTCGCCGTCGCACAGGCTGTCCGCATGGACTTCCAGATACGCTTCGCCGTATTCGGTCTGGTAACCCTCGGACAGCACGTCGGCCGGCAGCTTGCCCTGTTTGCGAAACAGCACCAGAGGCTTGTTCAACTCGTAGGCCACGACCGATCCGATCAGAAAGCCGCGTGCGTCCATGACGCCGATGTGGCTGAAGTCGGCTTCGATGTAGCGCTGCACGAAGCTGTCGATCACCTGGCGGGTGGCCTTGGGCGACTGGAAGAGTGGAGTGATGTCGCGGAAGACGACGCCAGGCTTGGGGAAGTCCACGACCGGGCGTATCAGGGATTTGAAGCTCAATTCATCGAAAATCATCAGAAAGTGATCCGGGGCAAGATTGGCCGACAGTTTAAGCCGACCGGCCCCGGATCGCACGCATCAGCTTTGGAAGGCGCCGCCAGCCAGTGCGCAGAGCTGGATCGGGTCGAGGATATGCACCTCTTTGCCTTCTGCGGTGATCAGCTCGTTTTGCTGAAAACGGGTGAACACCCGGGAAACGGTTTCGACCGCAAGCCCCAGGTAATTGCCGATTTCATTGCGCGACATACTCAGGCGAAACTGGTTGGCGGAAAAGCCTCGCGCCCGGAAGCGCGCCGACAGATTGACCAGAAAGGTTGCGATGCGCTCGTCGGCGGTCTTTTTTGACAGCAGCAGCATCATTTGTTGATCGTCGCGGATCTCGCGGCTCATGACGCGCATCAGTTGCCGACGCAATTGTGGTAATTGCACCGAAAGCTCATCCAGACGCTCGAACGGGATTTCGCACACTGATGTGGTTTCCAGCGCCTGCGCGGAGACCGGATACGCCTGGGCGTCCATCCCGGACATGCCGACCAGTTCGCTGGGCAGGTGAAAACCGGTGAGCTGTTCTTCACCGGCGTCACTGATACTGAAGGTTTTCAAGGCGCCGGAGCGAACGGCATAGACCGACTCGAAGGTATCGCCCTGACGAAACAGGAACTCGCCTTTTTTCAACGGGCGGCCGCGCTTGACGATCTGGTCAAGCGACTCCATGTCTTCGAGGTTCAGCGAGAGGGGCAGGCAGAGCGGGGCGAGACTGCAATCCTTGCAATGAGCCTGGGTTGAAGCACGTGACTTGGCGGGCTCGGACATCACTTAATTCCTTGTGGGAAAACACACATAAGTCGTAAGGGTAACTCACCCAAGGCAGGTAGGGCCAGTCTGCGAGTGGTCGCAGGTATCAAGGTTCGTCCCGGTCGGCCGATAGCGGTGTACTTATTCAATGACAGCGGGACGTCCCACCATGACCCTGACTACTTTGCCCGTAGGTGCCATCACACTGGCCGTCGCCACGCCAGCGGTGACTTCCCGTTCGCCTCAGGAGGTCAAGGTCGACGCCGCACCCGCTGCGTCAGAAGGGGTGAAAGTCGACCTGTCGGCTGCAGGACGGGCAGCCGCCTCTTCGTCGTCCAAGGATGCAGATATCGAACAGAGTGGTTTGCCGGCGTCGGTTCAGAAGCTGCTGAAGGCCATACGCGAACTGCAACGACAGATCGCCGAGCTGACCTTGCAGATCCAGCAGGCACTCAAGGATCCCAGCCTCACTGACGAGGAGCGCAAGAGCAAGGCGGCGGGTCTGCAGGCAGTGATGAGCATGCTACAGGCGCAGATCAGTACGTCCAGCGATGACCTTTCCACGCTGATGAACAGGCTCAAATCCAGCAATGACGACAAGGTCAAGGCCGGCATGCTGATCATGGCCAAAATGTAAGACGTCTGGCTGGCCTAGATCACCTTTGAAAAGGGTTGAGGGTGCTGCCGGGGCAGGTACGTATCAAACACCTTGCACACCGCGCGCACCAGCAGCCGTCCCGCAGGCAGCACGTCGAGTTTGTCGGTATCCAGAGCGATCAATCCGTCTTCGGCCATGACGTCGAGTTGCGGCCAGATATCACTGAAGTAGGATTTGAAATCGATTGCCAGAGCCTGCCCGGTTTTTACGAAATTCAGGTGGAAATGGCAGATCAATTGTTGAATCACTGCGCGTCTGATCCGGTCATCGTTGTTGCAGAACAGCCCCCGTCTGGTCGCCAGTTGATCGCTGGCGAGCAGGTTCTGGTAGTCGTTCAGATCGCTGCTGTTCTGGCTGTAAAGATTGCCCACCTGGCTGATTGCCGAAACCCCCAGCCCGAGCAGATCGCAGTGTCCGTGGGTGGTGTAACCCTGAAAGTTGCGATGCAGCGTGCGATCTTCCTGCGCGATCGCCAGGTCATCGTGAGGCAGGGCGAAGTGGTCCATGCCGATGTAGCGATAACCCGCCTGAGTCAGTTGCGAAACCGTACGCTCCAGCATCGACAGACGGGTTTCAGGACAGGGCAGATCGGCACTTTCGATACGCCGCTGAGGCATGAAGCGCTCGGGCAGATGCGCGTAGTTGAACACTGACAGGCGATCCGGCTGCAGCCTGATGACCTCGTCTACTGTGCAGGCAAAGCTGTTGAGGGTCTGTTTGGGCAGGCCGTAGATCAGGTCGATATTGACCGAGCGAAACTGCAGCGTGCGCGCGGCTTCGACCAGCGTCCGGGTTTCCTCCAGGCTTTGCAGGCGATTGATCGCACGCTGTACCGCAGGCTCCAGGTCCTGCACGCCCAGGCTGATGCGGTTGAAGCCCAGTTCACGCAGCAAGCCCATCGTCGCCCAGTCGGCTTCACGCGGATCGATCTCGATGCCGTAGTCTCCCGAGTCGTCCCGCAACAGATTGAAGTGCGCACGCAGGTGCGCCATGAGTTGCCGCAGCTGGTCATGGCTGAGAAACGTCGGCGTCCCACCGCCCAGATGTAACTGCTCGACGATCTGACCGGGGTCGAGATGGCAGGCGAGCATCTCTATTTCATGCATCAGGCGTTGCAGATAAGCCTGTGAACGACCGCGATCCTTGGTGATGACCTTGTTGCAGGCGCAGTAGTAACAAACGTTGGCGCAAAAAGGGATGTGCACATACAGCGACAAAGGCCGTAACGCCTTGCGACTGTCACGCAGCGCGTGCAACAGGTCGAAAGCGCCGATATCGGTCCTGAATTGCACGGCCGTCGGATACGAGGTGTAACGCGGGCCTGTGAGGTCGTAGCGACGGATCAGGTCTGAATCCCAAGGAGTGACGTCCAGCATGCGCATGTTTCCCGGATGGGGTGATGAGCGCCGGAGCATACGAGGGACGTGTTTATCGGGTGTTGACGTGGGTCAACCGGGCTGACAGCGAGCAGACTCGATCGCTCAATGCCCCATCAACCAGTGCTGATGAGGCCCCGGCAATGTCCAGAGTCCGAACAGGATCACCAGCATGCCACCGGCCGTGCGAACGCTGCGTCTGCGCAGCAGTGCGGTGGTGCGTTCGGCGGCCAGGCCGGTGGCAAGCAGCACGGGCCAGGTACCCAGTCCGAACGCCAGCATCAGCAAGGCGCTGTCGATGGCATTGCCCTGACTGGCAGCCCAGAGCAGGGTGCTGTAGACCAGTCCGCAGGGCAGCCAGCCCCACAGTGCGCCGAGCAACAGGGCGCGGGGGATGCTTGAAATCGGCAGCAGGCGCGTGGCGAAAGGTTGCAGGTAGCGCCAGAGGCCTCGGCCCAGGCGCTCGATGCGGGTCAGGCCGCTCCACCAGCCAGCGAGGTACAGGCCCATGGCGATCAGCAGAAGCGCTGCCGAGACACGCAGGGTCGTCGCGCCCGGGCTGTTCGCCACGGCCCAGCCGACCACTCCGCTGAAGAAACCGGCAATCGCGTAGCTGACGATGCGGCCCAGGTTGTAGGCCATCAATAGCTGCATGCGGCGTGCGCGCTGCTCTCGGGGAATGGCGAGCGTCAATGCGCCCATCAGCCCGCCACACATGCCCAGGCAATGGCCGCCGCCCAGCAGCCCCAGCACGAGCGCGGAAAACAGCAGCGGGATGAGGTCAAGCATGATGAGCGTCAGGCATCAGGTTTTCCGGCGCGGTTAGACGCTTCGGGATCGGGCGTGCTGCGTTGCGCCGCAGCCTGATGATCGGGGTCCTGGTCGTCGAACAGGATGCTGTGGGCCGGACCGTCCATGTCGTCGTACTGACCACTGTCCACCGCCCAGAAAAAGATGTAGATCGCGACCGCCACCAGCACCAGCGCGGCGGGAATCATGATGTAGAGCGCGGGCATGAAACCTCCGGGACGAATGGCGGTGCAGACGGCGGCATGCGTGTCAGGCGCAGGGCGTTGAGCACCACGATCAATGAACTTGCAGACATACCGATGGCAGCCCAGACCGGTGTGATCCAGCCCAGCGCCGCGAACGGCAGCATCAGGCCATTGTACAAGCCTGCCCACAGCAGGTTCTCGACAATCACCCGGCGTGTACGTCGCGCCAGATCAAAGGCATCGATCAGGCTGTGCAAGCGGTTGGACAGCAGCACCGCGTCTGCCCCGGTTCTGGTCAGGTCGGTGGCCGCGCCCATCGCCACGCTGATGGTGGCTGCGGCCATGGCCGGTACATCATTCACGCCGTCGCCGATCATCAGCACTGTGTGTCCTTGCGCCTGCAATTGCTGCAGCACGGCCAGCTTGTCGTCAGGTCGCAGACCGCCGCGCGCATCATCAATGCCCAGCGTGGCTGCCACTGTCTGCACCATCGGCGAACTGTCCCCCGACAACAGCAGGGTTTTCCAGCCGCGAGCCTGGCAGGCCTGGAGCAGTTCAACGGCATCGTCGCGCAGCCGGTCATCAAGGCCGAACCACGCCAGCGGGCCGTCGGTGTCGCCGAGCAGCAGCCATTGGCCGGTTTCGTCAGGCATCTGCAGGACGCGGGTATCGCTTAACGCGCAGACGAACTCAGGCTGACCGATGCGCAGGCGACGATTATCCACACTGCCCTCCAGGCCGAGTCCAGGCGTATTCGTGACCTGCCCGGCTTCCTTCGGTGCGCGGCCAAAGGCACGGGCGATGGGGTGTTCGGAACGGCTTTCCAGCGCGGCAGCCAACGCCAGGCACGTGTCTGCATCCAGCGTTGCCAATGGACGGACAGCCCGCACTGTCAGGCGACCCTCGGTGAGGGTGCCGGTCTTGTCGAAGATGACGGTGTCGATTGTGTTCAGGCCTTCCAGCACATGACCGCGTGTCACCAACAGCCCGAGTTTATGCAGCGTGCCGGTCGCAGCGGTCAGTGCGGTGGGCGTTGCCAGTGACAGGGCGCAGGGGCAGGTGGCGACCAGCATCGCCAAAACGATCCACAGGGCGCGGGATGAATCGAGTTGCCACCAGACGATGCCGATCACCGCAGCGGCAATCAGTGAAATCAGCAGAAATGTCTGTGCGGCACGATCCGCCATTCCTGCCAGCCGTGGCTTGTCGGCCTGGGCGCGCTCCAGCAGACGAACAATGGCGGACAGTTGCGTGTCATGACCCAGCGCGAGCACCTGGATCTTCAGGGCGCTCTCGACATTGAGCGTGCCCGCCGTGACGCCGTCACCGACGATTCTCGTGCGAGGCAGGTATTCGCCGGTCAACAATGACTCATCGACACTGGACTGCCCTTCAAGAATCCTGCCATCCACCGGAATCACTGCGCCGGGCTGCACCAGCACCTGATCGTCGATGCGCAGCTCGTTGAGCAGAATGCGTTCTGTCCGGCCGCTCGGGTTCACGCGCAGGCATGAGGCAGGTAACACGTTGACCAACTGTGCCGTCGCCACTGCCGTGCGTTCCCTCGCCCGGCGTTCCAGATAGCGTCCAGCCAGCAGAAACAGCGCGAACATGCCGACGGCATCGACGTACAGCTCTCCTGTTCCGCTGATGGCGGTCCAGAACCCTGCGACGTAGGCCGTGCCAATGGCCAGCGACACCGACACATCCATGGTCAGATGGCGGCTGCGCAAATCGCGTAACGCGCCGCGAAAGAACGGCGCGCAGCTGTAGAGCACGATGGGCGTGGTCAGAAACAGCGCTACCCAGCGCAGGATGGTATGCATCGACGGGCTGAGGTCCAGATTGAATTCCGGCCAGGTTGCCATGGTTGCCATCATTGCCTGAAACCACAGCAGACCGGCAACGCCCAGTTGCCGCAGTGCAAGCCTGTTCTCGCTTGCCAGCCGTTCGGCAGCGTGATCGGCCTGCCAGGGATGGGCGGCGTAGCCGATGTTGCGCAGCGTGTTCAACAGCTGGCTGAACGCAACCTGATCGCTGATCCAGCGCACCTGCAGTCGATGGTTCGACAGGTTCAGTCGCGCCTCGACCACACCCGGCAGCCTGCCGAGCCGTTGCTCGATCAGCCAGCCACAGGCCGCGCAACTGATGCCCTCTATGAGCAGGGTGGTTTCCGAAACGTCGGCGTCATGACGTACGAAAGGCGCCTGCACATCCGGGCGGTCGTAGAGTGCCAACTCATCAAGCACACGTGTTGGCAGGCTTTCCGGGTTGGCGGAGGTTTCGCTGCGATGGGCGTAATAGTGTTCCAGGCCGCCCGCGACAATGGCCTCGACCACTGCCTGACATCCTGGGCAGCACAGCTCACGGGTTTCTCCGAGTACGACGGCAGTGAAACGGCTGCCTGCCGGAACGGGGAGGGCGCAGTGATAGCAGAGCAGGGGCGCGTTCACGTCAGTCCTTGCGGCCTTGAGCCGCCTGCAGCGGCTCGTCGCCCAGCGTCAGTGTGCGGTCATGGCCCAGCCATTCCTCCTCGAACAGACGCCAGGTCTGACCGCCTTCGCTGCCCAGCAGTTCGACGAAGCGACGGCCTTCGACCCGGTCCTGAAGTTGCCCGACATAGCGACCGGCCTGCGAAGGGCTGCGGGTCAGAAATACACGGCGATCCCTGTCCGGCTGAGTGGGTGAGATCAGGTTCAATTCCAGCCTTTCGGGATTGCTGTTGCCACTCAGGTGCAGTTCGGCTTCGCCCGTCACGTCGTCCAGATGAAGGCTGGCGCGCAGTTTGAGGGTCTGGGCGAGTATCTCGCGATTGATCGAGCGATTGATGCCTTTGCCCGCTTCGTAATAGTTGTCGGTGACCAGATTGTCCGGGTGATTGATGGCGATGCCCGCCATGGTCAGGCTGAGCACGACCGAGCCACCCAGCATGGCAATGATGATCCATGGCCAGAGGTGCCTGTACCAGGGGCTTGCAGCGGTTGCGGCGGGCATGGCGATGCTCTTAGCGGGTGGACGGGCCGATGAACCGGCTTCTGGTTTCGAGGCGAATCTCGTCGTCATGCACATCCCTGAGGATGAACGTGATGTCCTGCGTGCTCGACGGCAGGGCTTCGGCAGCGCTGGACAGTTGCACTGGCGTGCTGAGAATCTCGCCTGCTTCGACCGTTATTTCACGACGTCCCTGCCATTTCAGATCAGGCAGCCCATGGGCTTCCAGTGCATAGGTACGGGCGACCTGATCCTTGTTCATGACCTTGAGGCTGTAGACGTTTTCGATCCGCCCCTCAGCGTTTTCCCGGTACAGCATGCGGTCCTTGCTGACATCCAGCCCGACCAGAGAGCGGGTCAGGAAGGCGCTGGTCAGCAACCCGATCATCAGCAGCAACACCAGCGCATAGCCGATCAGACGCGGGCGCAGTGTACGCGTTGTGTGCCCTGACAATCTGTTCTCGGTGGTGTAGCTGATCAGCCCGCGCGGGTAGGCCATTCTGTCCATGACCGTGTCGCAGGCATCGATACAGGCTGCGCAGCCGATACACTCGACCTGCAAGCCGTCGCGAATGTCGATGCCGGTCGGGCAGACCTGCACGCACATCGTGCAGTCAATGCAATCACCCAGACCTTGCGCCTGATGATCAGCCTCTTTTTTCCTTGCCCCGCGTGGTTCACCGCGTTGCGGGTCGTAGGACACGATCAGGGTATCCCTGTCGAACATCACGCTCTGGAATCGCGCGTAGGGGCACATGTAAATGCACACCTGTTCGCGCAGCCAGCCCGCGTTGACGTAGGTCGCCAGCGTGAAGAACCCGACCCAGAAATACGCCCAGCCATCGGCCTGCCCGGTGAACAGGTCCGTGATCAGTTGGCGGATTGGTGAAAAATAGCCGACGAAGGTCAAGCCAGTGGCGACGCCGATCAACAACCAAAGACTGTGTTTGGCCAGCTTGCGCGCCAGTTTTCCGATGGACATCGGTGAGCTGTCGAGTCTGATGCGCTGGTTGCGGTCGCCTTCGGTGAGTTTTTCGCACCACATGAAGATCCAGGTCCAGACGCTTTGCGGGCAGGTATAACCGCACCACACGCGTCCTGCGTAAACCGTCACGAAGAACAGGCCGAACGCGGCGACGATCAACAGACCTGAAAGCAGGATGAAATCCTGTGGCCAGAAGGTTGCGCCGAAAATGTAGAACCGGCGCTCAGGCAGGTCCCACCAGATGGCCTGATGACCCTCGCGATTGAGCCAGACCGCGCCGAAGTAGATCAGCAGCAACACCACGCCGGTGGTCATGCGCAGGTTGCGATAGACACCCTTGAACGTACGGGTGTAGATGTTTTTCCGCGAGGCGTACAGGTCGACGAACGCGTCGTCGCTCCCGGTCGGTGGTGTGATGTTGTGTAGCGGGATCCGCTCACTCATGGCGCGTTCCTGCGGCGAGGGTATTCACCGGGCCGCCGTCGAGTCGCTTGCAGGCTCCTCGTTCAACTGGCTGATCCACGGATTCAGCAGCGCGACATTGCAGGGCTGGAAATCCGCCGTGTTGCGCGTGACCACGGTCATGCCGTGAACCAGTGCGGTGGCTGCAATCAAGGCATCGCATTCGTTACGTGGGTCGGGAATATGAAGGTGTGCGCACCGTTTGGCAACGGCAGTGTCGACCGCCAGAATGCGCCCGGCGAAAGCTTTCAGAACGTGATGTTCCAACCAGGTTCTGAGCGCTGCGCCCTGAATCGGATCACGTCGTTCGACACGCAGGACGCCTGTTTCCAGCTCAAGAAGGGTGATGGATGAAATGAACAGGCTCGACGCCATGTGTGACCGGGACCATCTGAGCACGTTGGCGTCCGGGCTGCGTTTTCTGAGTTCGGAGACGACGTTGGTGTCGAGCAGAAACATCAGGAGAGGTCCACCGGACGGGGTGTGATAGCAGCCCGTTGTGGTTCGAATTCAATGTCTACAGGCATCGCGAGCAGGTCGGCAATGCTGACCGCGCTGCCTGTCAGCTTCAGATAATCTTCGATTGAAAGCAGAACATGGGCTGGGCGGCCCCGGTCGGTGATGATGACCGGACCTTCTTTGGCAGCCTTTTTGGCGCCGCTGGTGTCCTGATTGAATTCCCGGCTCGAGAGGGTAGTTGTCATGGGCGACCTCCTTGGAACAGCTAGCGCAGAGAAACGAAGTCTAGCCATGTAGAAATGTAACTACAAGTCTGGAATCTTTTCAGAATGAGCCGCGATATTGTCTATGGACGGGCCGCTGCGTGGTCATGCAGCTGGATCACTCTGCTTGAGCCGGCTTTTCCCGACGCGACAGGCTGTACACGTACGCCGCCAGAATATGCACCCGGTCATCACCCTGAGTCGCCTGTTGCGCAGGCATCTGCCCCTGACGGCCATAACGGATCGTCTGTTGAAGCTGGGCAAAGCCCGATCCGTAAATGAAGCCCGCTGGATGAGTCAAATCCGGCGCACCGAGAATCGCCAGACCTTTGCCTTCGGCACCGTGGCAGGCGATGCAACTGGTTGCGTAGATCTTCTGCCCGGCAACCGGGTCGGCCTTCGCGCCTTCGGGCAGGTTTCGACCGTCCATGAGCGTGATGACGTACGCCGAAACGTCACGTACGCCTTGCTCACCCAGTACTTCGCCCCAAGCGGGCATGACCGCACGACGGCCGTTCAGGATCGAGGTTTTGATCGATTGCGGGTCGCCGCCCCAACGCCAGTTGTCGTCCGTCAGGTTCGGAAAACCATAGGCCCCCTTGGCGTCCGAACCGTGGCAGACCGAGCAATTGGACGCAAACAGCCGCGCGCCCATGCCCAGTGCTTTCTGATCTTTGGCGACTTCCTCGATGGGCATGGCGGCGTATTTCGCAAACAGCGGGCCGTACTGGGCTTCGGCGCTCGCCACTTCCTTTTCCCATTCGTGAACGCCAGTCCAGCCTTGCTTACCGTCGGCAAATTGCAGCTGTTTGTCTTTGTCCAGATAGGTGTAGCCAGGCAGCAGGCCTTGCCAGTTGCCCAGGCCCGGATACAGCACCAGATAGCCCACGGCAAACACGATGGTGGCGATGAACAGCTTGAACCACCAGTTGGGCAGAGGGTTGTCGTATTCCTCGATACCGTCAAAGGAGTGACCCATGGTTTCGTCGGTCTGATCCTTGCGCTCTCCCTTGCGGGTCGCCATCAACAGCCAGACCAGAGCGACCAGCGTGCCCAGCGTAAGGACCGAGACATACAGGCTCCAGAACGTACTCATGGCGCATCGCTCCGGGAGGTTGTGGACCGCGTGACCTTGCTGATGGCTTCAGGATCATCGGCGAACGGCAGCAGCGTTGCGTCATCGAACTCGGCCTTGCGCTTCGGGCTGAACACCCACAGCGTCAGGCCGATGAACGCCACCATCACCACCAGCGTGCCAAGGCCTCGAATCATTCCGATGTCCATCATGTTCACCGTTTGCTCTTGATGAGGGTGCCGAGGCCTTGCAGGTACGCGACCAGCGCGTCCATTTCGGTCTTGCCTTGCACGGCCGCCGCAGCACCGGCGATATCGGCATCGGTGTAAGGCGTGCCCAGCGTGCGCAGCACTTCGAGCTTTTTCGCGGTGTCCTTGCCGTCGAGTACCTTTTCGACCAGAAACGGGTAGGCAGGCATTTTCGATTCAGGTACCACGTCGCGCGGGTTGTACAGGTGCGCGCGGTGCCAGTCGTCCGAGTAGCGACCGCCGACTCTCGCCAGATCCGGCCCTGTGCGTTTCGAGCCCCACAGGAAAGGGTGATCCCAGACGCTTTCGCCTGCGACCGAATAATGCCCGTAACGCTCGGTCTCAGCCCGGAACGGACGGATCATCTGCGAATGGCAACCCACACAGCCGTTGGCGATATAGACGTCGCGGCCTTCCACCTCCAGCGCCGTGCGCGGCTTCATACCCTCGATGGGTTGATTGGTCACGTCCTGAAAGAACAGCGGCACGATCTGCGTCAGGCCACCGATGCTGACAGCAATGACCATGAACAAGGCCAGCAGACCGATGTTCTTTTCCAGCACTTCATGCTTCATCAGTGCGCCCCCACGACGGTGATACGGGCCGCTGCCTCTGCTTCTGCAGGGCTGGAAGCGCGCACCGTGCGCCATACGTTCCACGCCATCAACAACATGCCACTGGTGAAAATCGCACCGCCGATAAACCGCACCACGTAGCCGGGAT
Organism: Pseudomonas viridiflava; assembly: GCF_001642795.1. Taxonomy (GTDB): domain Bacteria; phylum Pseudomonadota; class Gammaproteobacteria; order Pseudomonadales; family Pseudomonadaceae; genus Aquipseudomonas; species Aquipseudomonas viridiflava. The sequence continues at coordinate 435,290 of NZ_LKEH01000018.1, forward strand.
GGCTGGCCTGCATGGCTTCAACGAAGGAGTAGGTGAGCGTGCCGTCGGTATTGATCGCGCGCCACATCAGGCCTTGCGTGATGCCGTTGACCCACATCGAGGTGATGTACAACACGGTGCCGATGGTTGCCAGCCAGAAATGTGCGTTGATCAGGCCGACGCTGTGCATCTGCTGCCGACCGAAAACCCTGGGGATCATGTGGTAGGTCGCGCCGATGGTGATCATTGCCACCCAGCCCAGCGCGCCGGAATGTACATGGCCGATGGTCCAGTCGGTGTAGTGCGACAGTGAGTTGACCGTTTTGATCGCCATCATCGGCCCTTCGAACGTCGACATGCCGTAGAACGCCAGCGAGACCACCAGAAAGCGCAGGATCGGGTCGGTGCGCAATTTATGCCACGCCCCGGACAGGGTCATCATGCCGTTGATCATGCCGCCCCAGCTCGGCGCCAGCAGGATGATCGACATGACCATGCCCAGCGACTGTGCCCAGTCGGGCAGGGCGGTGTAATGCAGGTGGTGCGGGCCGGCCCAGATGTACAGCGTGATCAATGCCCAGAAATGCACGATGGACAGACGATAGGAGTAGATCGGGCGTTCGGCCTGCTTGGGCACGAAGTAGTACATCATCCCGAGAAAGCCTGTGGTCAGGAAAAAGCCCACGGCATTGTGCCCGTACCACCATTGGATCATCGCATCGGTAGCGCCCGCGTAGGCCGAGTAGGATTTGAACAGGCTGACCGGCAGGGCGATGTGATTGACCACGTGCAGCATGCCTGTTACCACAATGAATGCGCCGTAAAACCAGTTGGCGACGTAAATATGCCGGGTCTTGCGCCGCACGATAGTGCCGAAGAACACCGCGCCATAGGCGATCCACACAATGGCCAGCAGGATTGCAATCGGCCACTCGAGCTCTGCGTATTCCTTGGTGGTGGTGTAGCCCATCGGCAGCGAGACGATGGCGCTGACGATAACGGCCTGCCAGCCCCAGAAGGTAAAGGCCGCAAGCCGGTCTGAGATCAGCCGGGTTTGGCAGGTGCGCTGGACCACGTAATAGGACGTGCCGAACAGCGCACAGCCGCCGAAGGCAAAGATCACCAGATTGGTGTGCAGCGGACGCAAGCGACCGAACGTTGTCCACTCCAGACCGAAGTTCAGCTCGGGCCAGACCAGTTGCGAGGCAATGAACACACCCAGTGCCATGCCGACAATGCCCCAGACCACGGTCATGATGGCGAACTGGCGAACCACGGTGTAGTTGTAAGCCGTCGGGCTGATTGCTGCGCTCATTTACAGACTTCCAGAATTCAGATTTTTGCGAAGCATAAGCGGGCTCTGGCGAGGCGCGACATCGCCGGAACAGACCGAAAAGGCGGGGCAAGAGGAGACCGGCAAAGCGCTCTGGCACAAGGTGTCTGCGACAGGTCTCTGGTCGGCAAGCTTAACTTTGAAAGGCACACGTGGGAAGCCGACGCACTCATCTGGCGTGGCATCGAGGTGCGGTTGCCGATCGGTCACGGGTATAGTCCGTTTTTTTACCGCTATCCCTATAGAAGAGAAGCATCCATGAGTACCGGGACACAGGTCGAACATCAGTGCATGCGTCTGGCGCAGGATAACGGCTGGCTATGGACGGCAGGTCAGCGTGGTGCCGGGCAGGAGCCTGTCACGCTGTTGCTGGCGCATGGTGCCGGTGCGCCAATGGACAGCGATTTCATGAACAACATCGCGGGGTTTCTTGGCAGACAAGGTGTGGATGTCATGCGCTTCGAGTTCCCGTATATGGCCCAGCGACGTCAGGGTGGGAGCAAGCGTCCGCCCAATCAGCAAGGCCAACTGCTCGACTGTTGGCGTGAGGTTTATGCACAGCTGCGACCCTGTGTCACGGGACGGCTGGCGATTGGGGGCAAATCCATGGGGGGCAGGATGGCGAGCCTGATTGCCGACGAATTGAGCGTCGATGCGCTGGTGTGTCTGGGCTATCCCTTCTATGCGGTGGGCAAGCCGGAAAAACCGCGAACTGCACACCTGGCTGATCTTCGTACGCGGGCGCTGATCGTGCAGGGCGAGCGTGATGCGCTGGGTAATCGCGAGGCGGTCGAGCAATACGTGCTGTCAGGCACGATACGCCTGCACTGGCTGCCGACGGCCAATCATGACCTCAAGCCGTTGAAGGCTGCAGGCGTCACTCATGATCAATGCCTGATGGATTCGGCAGAGAACATTGCAGTATTTCTTCGCGAATGAGTCATTTGCACAGCACCTCGAAGGCACCTTCGGTGACCTCGAATGCCACGGCCGACATGCTGAAACTGAATTCGCCTCTCAAACGCATCGTGCGCGGATTGGCTTCGATCAGTTTCAGTACACCTGCCTGAAAATGCCCCGAGTGGTAGATCACGCTCTGCCAATGGGGCGTTTCGTTATAGATGACCTTGATTCGGTCGTGACCGATCAGGTTGTGCGTTCCCGGACGCAGGTCATGATCGAAGAACAGTCCGATGCTGGTGCGCTTGTTGCCGACCTTGCCGTCGGCAATCACTTTCCAGATCCAGTGATCAGGCGCGTGGGACAGTTCCGGGCGCTGCGTCAGTCGCCCCAGCAGCGAGGTCAGGACGAAAGGCTTCTGGTTGACGCGGGCGTCGAAAGTGCCTTCGCTGGAAGGTGGGCGGACAAAGCGGCGAGTGGGCGTGGCAGTGTGGCGCATGGTCGGGCTCTTGAAGCGGGAGGGCTGTACGCCTGATGTGCATACATGAAAAGAGGGCGTTACGTTATTCACGTAACGCCCTGGCTAACGCTTCAGCAATCGCTTAGCGAATGGCGACGCCAAGACTGGCATTGTGGTGCAGCAATTTGAAGTCTGCGCCTGTGACCAGATTTTTCACGTAGTACCATTTCCAGCCCACAAGGTTTACCGCCGCGACGGTCGACGACCAGTAGTTGCCTTTGCCTAGCGGCCAGCGGTTGCCGTAGGTGGCGTAGATTTCCTTCAACTCGTTGATCGACGGAATTCTGCCGCCCTTGGCCGAGGCTGCGCTGCTCATCTGCGACAGACTGCCGCTGCCCAGCCCCAGGCAATGAATGACCTTGGTGACGGTCACTTGATAACGCTTGCTGGCCCCTGACGCATCGGTGACCGAAATGGTTGCCGTGCCGTTGCCGCGCACGGTGGTCAGACCATTACCGTCCACTTTTGCCACCAGCGGGTTGCTCGATGTGTAACGGTAAGGTGCCTGTCCACCCGAAGCCTGTCGCCTGACGCTGGTGCCAGCCGGAAGCGAAGGCAGCAGATCCGGCACGCTCGGAATCAGATAAACCTTGCCCGCCAGCGTGACGGGCGAGGTATCGAACACCAGCTCCTTTTCCACCGTGAGCCACAATGGGACTGAACCCTTGGAAACGCTGTCACGTGTCACGGTATAGGTGACACTGACAGAGTTACCTTGCGAAGCGATGATCCATGCCTTGGGTACGTTGAAGAGCAGTTCATTACCCGTCGCAGGTTTGGCCGACGTGTCATGACTGGAAAGACCGCGCCAGTTGAGCACCACACTGTCCTCGCCGCTCATGCCCGGATAACTCACTCGCACCGTTGCCCCGGATTCAGGAATCAACGACGGCTTGACCACACCATCGTGACCGACCGTCTCCATGCTCGGTGCCGGGAGCTTCGTCAGGCCAGCGAGAACCTTCAAGGTCAGAGTCTCCGACGTCTGCACCAATCCATTGGCGCGGTTGACGGTATAAACCACTTCAACGTTCTGCCCGGCATTGGCGACCACCAGCGCAGGGGCAAACACGGTTTCCAGCGGCTGACCAGCCTCGCTGTCGATGAGGGTCTTTTCCTTCGTGTCGCTGCCTTTCGGACCTTTCCACTGAACCGTGACTCGATCACCGGCCTTGAAGCTTGCGCTGGCGTCGATGACAACGGTTGCACCATTCGGGGCGTTGGTTGGGTCGAGGGTGTCGCCGTTGGCTTGTTTTACGGTGGGGGTGGGCGTCGCAGGGACGATCATCTCTCGAACGTTGATCAACAGCTTTTCCGACAGGGCGATCCTGGTACCTCGCTGCACTTCGTACCATGCCTCTACCGTTCTGCCGATGCTGGCGTCCACGTAGCGTTTGGGAACCCGGAAGACAGCCTCGCGATTGATCATGCCGCTATTGATCACGGTATAGGTGCTGTACGTCCCGCCGATAGCACTCGAGTCCCAGTGCGCGGTGACTTTGTCGCCTTCTGCCATTCCCTGATAGGGCATTACACGCAGCAACGCTTCAAGCACAATATCGGCCGGATCGAGAAACCCGTCGGCGTCGACCTTGTCCGCAACAGGTGCTGGCAATGGTGTGGTGTTATCGATGTCTACCAACAGTTGCAGCACAGGCGATTTGAAGAACGCTTTTGTGTAGGTCTTGACGGTGTAGTAGACCTCCAGCGAACCACCGGCCAATGCACTGACCTTGTCGTCCGGGATCAGGAATTCTAGCGTTTTGTCGACATCATCCTGATTGAGATTTTTGACTTCGTCATGCATTACGGTTTCGCCACCTGGCGTGCGCCCCATCAGCACGAGCGTGACGTCGTTACCGTCCGCCATGAAGTGATAGGGTGGCACTTCGGCGATGACGTTGCGCTGCTTGGGGTCAAGCAATCCATTGACTGCCGCAGGGACACGCGGCGGCTCAAGCTGTTGAGCTTCGCCGAGGATCGTCAGAGGCAGGCTTTTGGAGCGCAGCACATCACCCGATGCCTTGGTGACGTTGTACTTGAGGCGGGCACGGCCCTGTGCGATGGGCTGAAACTGGTCGTTGGCAATCAGGAACTCGACAAAACTGCCAGGTACCTGCACCACTTTGGAAGCGGAATACGGTTCCAGAGCAATGCCTTCTGCAGTACTGCGCTCCACGATGAACTCAATGGTGTCGCCAATGACGATGTTCGCGTTGGAAAGCACCAGTGCCTGCACATCACCGCCGCCCAGTTTGTCCAGATCCAGCTCCATGTTGGGAGCTTGCGGAGCAATTGGGGCAGGCAGGCTGGAGAGGCCGATTTCTACCTCTGTGTAGGTCGGCAGCGAGAAGCGCGACCAGTTGTTGACGACATCCCGAATCTCGTAGCGCACGACGATGTTTTCAGAGTCGCCTGCTTCAATAATGACTTCTTCACCTATGTCGACGACAACCGGTTTGCCGAGCTGAGCGTCGGTCAAGGGTGGGCATTCAACTTCAACGCCGTGCCAGTAGACGGCAATCACATCGCCTACCGTCATATTCTCGTACGGCTGAACGGTGACCGATACGTTCGCCGGCGAAGTGATGATGCCCGCCGGACTGATCGCTGGAAGTTGTAGCTTTTCGTTTTCGTACGGCGTAGCGGGATCGGGGTCACGGCCGCCGGGCAGGTCCAGTTTTACGATCACCTTTTGGATGGGGGAGTGTTCCGGTGCATTCGAAGGGAACGGTAGATAGGCATACCGCACATCGGTTATTCCCGATTTGATCCAGCGAGTGTCCACATACAGTGAAAAGGTGCCATTGGTATCAGGATAATCTGAGGAATGGGTGTAGGTGTCGATAACCTCATCATTTGCGCCCCAGAACAATTCCAGGCGATCACGTTGTTTCAAAGTGATGGGGCCGACGAGTACTTCCAATGGTTTCGACGGGTCGGCTACGTCCACGTCACCGATACCCTGCTGGTTATAACTGAGGGGCAAGGGGGCAGGCAGAATGCTCAGTGCCAATGCTGATTTCATACAATATCCTTATTAACTTTTTTGTAGATAGCACCGACGCTTATCGAATGCCGCACAGACCGCCTAAACGCATATCCACATAGGCAGTGGCACGTTTGGAATTACCTTGGCCGCGATCACTTCGAACCTGAAAGGAAACTTCGGTATGCCCATAGCAGTGCTGCTCTAGCGTTGAGCGTGGAACGACCACCGTATAGCCGTTATTGACTTCATTTTGAGTGAGTGCCGGGGAAGTGTGCGTCCATTCAAATTTCTTGGTGCCACCGACAAGGTCGTCGTAAGCCTCGTAGGTGAAGTCAATGATTTGTCCTTCTTGAATATTGGTGTAAGGCTTGATGAAAATGAACGCGCCGTGTTCGCCGTTCTCGCGATTGATCGCTCCGTTTTCGTTGAGCGAATTGAAATGAGGTGCATCGGGGCCACTCGGTCCGCCTGGAAGTTCATCTTTGGACCGTACGATAATGCCTTGCTCTGGGGACGTCGTCATGTTGGGGTTTCCTGTCTGTGTAATGGTGTAATAAACGCGGATGTCATTGCCTGTACCGACCGGCTTGAACTTGCTGTTCAATGCGTTGAGTAAGAGCGGTCGACTTGCTGCAATGTCGCTATTGGTAATGGTGTAGGGTTGTTCGAGAACTTCTTGTCCGCCCCAAAAAACAGTGACGATTTGTGAGGCCTTGAAAAGCGTGTTCCAATTGATTAAAAGCGTGGCGTCGAGTTCGAAATCATTCTCATCAATAAGATTGTCTTCGTTGCTTGGGCTGCCGCTGCCGCCTTTGACGGTGAGTTTGTCCAATGCACCCGGAACAGGGAGTTCAATATTGACATTGATTTCAAGTCTTTCAGACGTGCCGATGATCTGGCCATTTCTGATTACGTCATACCTGAGCTCCCGCAGACCATTCTGTGCCAGGTCTATCGTCGCGTACTGAACATCGAAGATAAGAATAAAGGGTTCGCTAACATCCTCTGCTTCCACAGGCACTGGCCCGAGTCTTTCCGAGCCCCAGTAGAGAGCAATTTCATCTCCTCCTTCGATGATGGCGGAGCCAGGAATCTTGACTTCGACGCTGGCCAGAGCATCAGCGTTATCGATAAGGCCGTCGTATCCGTCAATGACCGGGGCCGGCAAGTCAGGTGTCACTTCTATCAGAAGCAGAGGGATCGTGATCTTTTTCGATTCGGCAGATACATTGCCTGCACGGTCTGTGACGGTGTAGTAGGTAGCACCGGCAGGGCTTTCAAGACGGGTCAGGAAGTCCTTTGTGAATGCGATTTCAATTGCTTCATTTTCATCCTCGGCACCACTCAGCTCCAGTGTCGGGCCTGGTACATCGCCCCAGTAGGTGTTGATGGTGTCGCCCTGCTTGAGCCCTGAGTAGCCAAAGATGCTGCCCGTCAGCACATCACCCATGGCGCTCAGTTCTTCAAGCGTCAAGCCGTCTTTTGCGATGTCCGGAAAATCCATGTAGCCCAGTTGATGGGTGCCCGGTGGCGTGCGATCAACGACGATGTTTCTTGGAGACGAAGATTGTGGGGATCCGCTTGGATAGCCTGTGACTCGATAGGTAAGCGTGTAGTCTCCATCAGACTTTAGTTCGTTTGCCACTTGTATATTCATTCGCAAGAGAGTGCCTTCCGGAGGCAGTGGCTCAAGTCTGACTGCACTGCCGATAGCGTTGTCATTCAGCTCTAACTGATACAGGTCTTTTGGGCGGGCACCTTCCCAAACAGGAAATTCGACAACTACATCGCGTTCCAGGTCGATCGTCTTGATCAGCCCGTCTGTTTCGTCCGCCACTGACACGAAGGGAGGCACGAGTGAAAGTTCTTGCTTGGGACGGCGGGTGTGCAAATCTTTACGGTTACGCATGATTATTTCCATATTGATTATTGATGCCATGGCTTTAAAAGCACTTGGTGCAGTGGGTGCTAAAAAGACAGGGTATTGTGCAGAAGATGCTTAACATCTGAAAATCACGTAATAGCAATTGCGATGGCTTGTCAATAATGGATTTATGTTTTTTTAGAGGCTCTAATAAAATAAAATTCTTTTCTTGCGACTGTAAGAATCAGACTACGCATTTTTCGGATATGGACGGCTTTGATTTCGGTTTTAGATAAGAGGGGCAGTGACGACACGCAAGCACAATGGTTCTTTTGAATGATGAGGTGACCTATTGTGATGAGCCGTTTCTTTGGCAGTAAGATAGCGATCAGTAAAGGCGTGGGCTTCACGCTCTACCTGACGGCCTCGCCTTTGATGGCGGGTTCTGTTTCTGTGGATCGATATATGTATATTGATGTTGACAGTCCAGTGAGTGCTTACGTAGTGGAGCCGGGAGGGCATCTTGTTTCAAATGGCGCGGTGATCAACGTTATCAATGCGCGAGGGGGACAGGTTGACTTGACCGGAGGGACGCTTGTGCAGGGCCGTCTTGATTCAGGTGAAACTGCTCGAACGATCATAAAGGACTCCAAGGTGATACATGACGATTTAATTGCAATGACTGTTTACAAAGGCTCTTACGCAAAGCTGGAGAACAGCGAAGTAGAGTCGCTGGGCATGGCGGTCAGCATAGCGAACGGCTCATCAATGGACATCGAAAATACCCGAGCCACAGCAGTGAAAACCTTCGATGACTATATAGGTATCGGCGTGGGTGTTTTCGGTTCGCAAGCCAATGTCTCGCGTCAAAGCTACATAAAAGGCCTCAATAACGGTATCTGGATTACCGATTCCCGGATCGAACAAAACGGAACCCGTTTTGATCGTGGCCGGCTGACGGTCGACAGCTCTACCGTTGAAGGTGTCAATGGCGCAGCGATAAAAGTGGACGGGCTTGAGGGCATACCGCATTTTGCGGAGATCGATATCCTGAACCGCGCTGTACTGATATCGGGTAACGGAAATCTTCTTGAAAGCGTCATCAACAGTACGTCCACCGTGAACGTCGACGACAGCGTCCTCTATGGCAATCTCTTCGCCGATGACACCAGTACCCTGAACGTCACTCTGCAAAACCGTGCCAGCCTCACCGGCGATATCTTCAATGGCAACACCCTGGCTGTGAAGTCCGGTGGCAACTGGCAGATGGTGGGGGATAACGCCATCAGATCGCTTTCCATGGACGGCGGTAGCGTGAATTTTGCCAAAGAGGGATTTCATACCTTGTCGCTGAATGAGCTGTCGGGGCAGGGCAGTTTTGGGATGCGGTTGGATCTGGACCAAGGCGTCGGCGACCTGATAGATGTCAACGGTCAGGCCAGCGGGCAGTTCGGGTTGCGGGTGCGTAATACCGGATTGGAGGTCGTTTCTTCCGACATGGAGCCGCTGAAAGTGGTCCACACCGAGGGCGGCGACGCGCAGTTCAGTCTGCTCGGCGGCCGAGTGGACCTGGGTGCTTTTTCCTATCAGTTGAAGCAGCAAGGCAATGACTGGTTCATCGTGGGCGAGGATAAGGTGATCAGTCCGTCCACTCAAAGTGCATTGGCGTTGTTCAATGCCGCGCCAACGGTGTGGATGGGTGAGCTTTCGACGCTGCGAACGCGCATGGGAGAGATTCGTGGCACGGGTCAGGGCGGTAGCTGGATGCGCGCCTATGGCAGTCGCCTCAACGCTACGACCGGCGACGGCGTGGACTATCGCCAGCAGATCAGCGGACTTTCGCTCGGCGCTGATGCGCCGGTCGAGGTCAGCAACGGTCAGTTGCTGTTCGGTGTGCTGGGCGGTTACAGCAAGTCCGATCTGGACCTGAGTCGTGGCACGTCGGGCAAGATCGACAGCTACTATGCGGGCGCTTACGGCACCTGGCTGGCGGACGATGGCTACTACATGGATGGCGTGCTCAAGCTCAACCGCTTCCGCAACAAGGCCAAGGTGGCGATGAGCGATTCCAGCCAGGCCAAGGGTGATTACAGCAACACCGCAGTGGGTGGTTGGGTAGAGTTCGGTCGCCACATCAAGCTGGAGGACGACTACTTTCTGGAACCGTTCGCTCAGTTGTCCAGCGTTGTCGTTGAAGGGAAGGACTACCGCATGGACAACGGTTTGAAGGCAAAGAACGACCGTACCCACTCGCTGCTGGGCAAGGTCGGCACCTCTGCGGGTCGTACCATCGCGCTCAAGGACGGCGGCGTGCTTCAGCCCTATGTGCGTGTCGCGTTGGCACAGGAGTTCTCGCGCAGCAACGACGTGAGCGTCAATGACGCGAAGTTCGACAACAGCCTGTTCGGCTCGAGGGCAGAACTGGGTGCCGGTGTGTCGGTATCGCTGTCCGAGCGCCTGCAGGTGCATGCGGACTTCGATTACATGAAAGGCAGGCATGTCGAGCAACCCTGGGGAGCCAATGTGGGGCTGAGCCTGGCGTTTTAACGCTTAGAGCGCAGCAGGTTTCATCCAGTCCAAGGCCCCCGGTGATCGCTCACCGGGGGCTTTTCAGTCAGTTATCGGGGAAGCGGCGGCTGATCCAGCGCTTTCGTTGTCGTTGTTTGGGCGTCAGCGGAGGCGAATAGTTGACGGTCACTTTCAAGGCAGGTGACGTGCCGATCAGGTGTGTATCCCGATGGATTTCATAATAGAGATCGACAAGCCCGTACTGCGGCTCGGCCATGAAGTGGTAGGACAGGCACATCTCTCGCACGATGCTGTTCGCTCCGACACGGTGATAGACCTGTGTCTGGGATGCGTTCCTGCCCCAATAAAAGATGATCACGTCGCCTTCGCACAGTTTTACGGAACCGGGTATGTGAATAACGATGCCCGCAAAAACCTGCTCCTGAGTGATGGCGTCAGGATTGACATGGGGCAGTTGAGGCGGTTTCAAGGTGTCTGAAATATCAGATGGCGGTATCGCTGCAACCGCAGGCTTACTCTCTGCATAGGCAGCAGCGGGTTCTTCGACCACGTTTGCTGCGTCTTCTTTCGGTCGTTCATCCGGGGTTGGTGTTTTCGAATCATCTTCGCTCATCGCGTTCCCTTGCCTGATATATTTAGTCGTTATGAGGTGTTGTGTTCGCAACGGTGGTTTTTCGTTGCGGAAAATATTACAAGGCAATCTGCGTTCAATATCAAGTCACTCGCCATTGGCGAGATGTGCAATGGGTATTTGATTATGGTGTTACAGGTTGTGTCTGTTTAAGATGTTTATTTATGACTGCTGGTCCCGTGTTTAAGGGGTCAGGCTTGAATTCGGATCTTTCGGTGCGATCAATTTTTCACGAGTAGCGTAGGACGCTTACTACAGTAATTTCTGAAAATTAGAAAAAGATTCTGCAATCATCCTTATCCCACTCCTATGTAGGATATTTCGTTCAACATTATTACCGAAATCGTTCACGCGTTCGCGTGAACGATGGTTTTTCAAGTATTCATATGAGTGTCTTTGTAAGGCTTAACGCTGCATGGACAACTCGACGAGTTGCGCCATGATCGAAACATTACCTGCCCGGTCGACTACCTGATAGCTGAACGTGATGTGCTCGCTGTCCAGGTTCGTCAGAAATTCACGCTCAAAGCCGATTTGCACAGGCCGGTCGGTCAGGTCTTGCGGTGTGACCACGTGAACCGGTCCTTCGATGCCGTTGCACAGGGTCTGAATCCGGTCACCGGACTGCATGTCCGCGTAGCCAGGGATCGCGCCTTTCAGGACGTCACCGAAGTTGACTTGCGGGAATATGATCGGGGCGAGAAGGGTTGCGCCGGGGGCGGTGCGGTCAACGACCAGCGGAGTGATGGGTGAGTCTTCGCTGACTTGATTGATATGATTCGTTACTTCAAACCCTACGTGATAAAGGCCCGACTTCATTAAGTATTGCTCCTCAAGATGCATGAGCAATGTATCGCCAGGCTCGTTTATGTTCGACACGACTTTGACTTCGCCGACGTTGAAATCATTAAGCTTCAGTTGGATGCTGTAACCAGCGCGTACGCCGTCCCATAATACTATTTCAACGGCGAGCGGTTGATTCAGACTTGCCGTGGTGATCAGCCCGTCAATCGGGCTGGCGGCAGGGATTATGGGGGCTGAAAATTCATAGCTCCTGTTATTTAAGTTCATGTGTTTCTCCGTTTAATCGTGGTTGATTATGCTGATCTTGAAGAGCGATATCGCACGAGGTTTTCAGATTCGTGGTAACGACGTTCAATGATCATTTATTGAGTCTTCACGTAATCGGAGTATGTTGGCGTTGTCAATGGCTTGCTAATTGATTTTTGGGAGTATTAAGGTGTTACGGAATAATCCTACTTTATGCTAGGGTCATGCTGTAGGAAAGTGGCTCTCAAAGAACAACGGATAATGGTTGAAAATAAAAAAGCCCCGACAAACCCAAATCTGCCGAGGCTCTTCCAAACACTATTCCCTTACCGATTAAACCGCTCCACTAACGAATATTGCGAATTCGCCGTATCCGTCAATTCCGCACTCAATACCGCAGAGCGATGCGCTTCATCCGAAGTCTTATCGGCCAATCCGGCAATGGTCGAGATATTGCGGTTGATCTCTTCAGCCACCGAACTCTGTTCTTCGGTGGCCGTGGCGATCTGGGTGGTCATGTCGGTGATGTTGGCCACCGCTTCGCTGATGCCCACCAGCGCCTGATCGGCTTCCAGTACGCGGGCTACGCCTTCTTCGGCCTGGCGATGCCCGGTGTTCATGGTTTGTACGGCGTCGTTTGCGGTCTGTTGCAGTTTGGCGATCAGGCCATGGATCTGTCCGGTGGATTCGGCGGTGCGTTGCGCCAGTTGCCGGACTTCGTCGGCGACCACGGCAAACCCACGGCCCATTTCTCCGGCGCGGGCGGCTTCGATGGCGGCGTTGAGGGCCAGCAGGTTGGTCTGGTCGGCGATGCCTTTGATCACATCGACCACGCCGCCGATTTCATCGCTGTCCTTGGCCAGTTGCGTCACGGTCAGGCCGGTTTCGCCGACCGATGTCGACAAACGCTGAATGGCTTCGCGGGTCTCGCCGGCAATATCGCGGCCGCGACGGGTCAGTTCGTTGGCCTGTTGCGTGGCCTCGGCGGCGCGGTTCACGTGGCTGGCGACTTCTTGTGTGGTAGCCGCCATTTCGTTGATCGCAGCGGCAACCTGTTCTGTTTCCACGCGCTGACGCTCGAGCCCGGTCGAGCTGGCGTTGGCCAGCGAGTTGGATTGACGTGCCTGATGGTTCAGGTGTTCAGCGGTGTCCTGCAGGCGCGTCAGGCAGGTTTTCATGCGCGCCTCCTGGCTGAGTATCGACATCTCCAGACGCGCCTGCGGACCGCGACTGTCGGTGTACATCTGCGCTATCAGCGGGTCGGACGTGGTCTGTTCGGCCAGGCGCAGCAGGCGCTTGGTGCCACGTTGTTGCCACGACAGCCCCAGCAGGCCCAGCGGCACCGAGAGCGCGGCGGCCAGGGCAAAGCCCCATGACGAGTTCAGCCATACACCGATCAGAAAACCGAGCTGGCTGACGAGGATGAACGGCAGCCAGTCCTGCAGCATCGGCAGCCATTTATCGCGCCCTGGCACTGCGCTCTTGCCCTGGTTCAGGCGCGCGTAGAGCCCTTCGGCACGACGGATCTGCTCGGCGGTCGGCTTGATGCGCACTGACTCGAAACCCACAACCTGGCGGTTTTCCAGCATCGGCGTCACGTAGGCGTTGACCCAGTAGTGATCGCCGTTCTTGCAGCGGTTCTTGACGATGCCCATCCAGGGTTGACCAGATTTGAGCGTCGTCCACATGTGCTCAAAAACGGCAGGCGGCACGTCAGGGTGGCGGACGGTATTGTGAGGCGCGCCGACGAGTTCTTCATGGCTGTACCCACTGATGTCCACGAAGGCTTCGTTGCAGTACGTGATGGTGCCGCGGGTGTCGGTGGTGGAAATCAGACGTTGTTCGGCAGGAAAAGTCCGCTCACGTTGAGTGATTGGCTGGTTATTGCGCATTGGATTTCGGTCCTTCGATCAATAAGACTTTCGCGTGTTATCGACCGGTCAGCTCGAAAATTGAATATTACTGGCAGTTTCTGATTCGTCAGACGCAGCTACCGGTCCAGCATAGGGTAGGTAAACAGTGCGAAATGCACCAGATTCAGCCCGAAGTGGCTGATCACCGCAGCCGTCAGGCCACCGAAACGGAAAGCCACGCCGTAACCGATACCCGCCATGCCCGCGAGCAGTCCCCATTCCCATCCGGCGCCCAGATGTGAAAGTCCGAAAAGACAGGCTGTGAGGGTGATCGCCAGCGGTGTCGCGAACCTTGCCGAACCGAACCATCGTTGCAGACCGCCTTGAAGATAGGCGCGGAAGAACAGCTCTTCTGTCAGCGTTACCAGGAGCAGGTTGTTCACCCACCAGATCGTGCTTTGCGCAGGCCATTTGGGTGCCCAGCCCGTTATGCCCAGCATAACGGCCGTCGTCATGCAAAAGGCCGATGTGACGACGAGTGCGAGAACGCCGACTTTGAGTGAATGGGCAATGCCGACGCCGACCAGAATCCAGGGGCAGGCCAGCAGCAGCCAGAAGCCGATCAGAGGCTTGTCCAGGTTCAGGTCCATCGTGTAGGCCGCCGCGTCGGGCGTAAACCGTACGGCATCAATGACGATCGCGTTGTTGAAACCGGGCATCACGCTTAAAGCCAGCGCAAGGCCCGTCAGAATGAACATTGCGTGACCGATCACGCGAACGTAGCGAGGGCGAGTGTTCTGGACGCACACGCCAGCAATGATCAGCAGGCTCAGGCCCAGTATCGCTGAAGGGGCGAGGCTGCCCTGTAAAAGCGCCAGTCCGTACCCGATGCTCAGAAGACTTAAAGCCAGCCAGTGCCGTAAGGCCATAGCAATAACCCTGATGAATGAAATCGGGGAGTCTACAGCGCTTTGGGCGGGGAATTTGTTTCTAACCACTTCCGCAGGCACCTGGGGACATCCCAGGTGCCGTCGCGGTCATCAGGACGCGATCAACTGCCGCAGTACGTAATGCAGAATACCGCCGGACTTGAAGTACTCGACTTCATTCAGCGTATCAATGCGGCACAGCACGTCGACCGTCTCCTGACTGCCATCTTCACGGGTGATGTGCAATTGCAGGCCGATACCCGGACGGATGTCGGCATCGGTCAGCCCGGTGATGCTTAACGTCTCCTTGCCGCTCAGGTTCAGGCTCTTGCGGGTCTGCCCGTTCTTGAACTGCAGCGGCAATACGCCCATGCCCACCAGGTTGGAACGGTGAATACGCTCGAAGCTCTCGGCGATCACTGCCTTGACGCCTAGCAGGTTGGTGCCTTTGGCTGCCCAGTCGCGGCTGGAGCCGGTGCCGTATTCCTGCCCGGCAATGATCACCAGCGGCGTACCTTCCTGCTGATAACGCATGGCTGCGTCGTAGATCGCCAGCTTCTCGCCGGAAGGGACGTGCACAGTATTGCCGCCTTCCTCACCCCCCAGCATTTCGTTGCGAATGCGGATATTGGCGAAGGTGCCGCGCATCATCACTTCGTGGTTGCCGCGTCGCGAGCCGTAAGAGTTGAAATCCTGATAGTCGACGCCTTTCTCCTTCAGGTAACGCCCGGCAGGGCTATCGGCCTTGATGTTGCCCGCAGGAGAGATATGGTCAGTGGTCACGGAATCGCCCAGCAGCGCAAGGATGCGCGCATTCTCGACATCCTTGATGACCGGCAACGGGCCGCCGATGTCTTCGAAGAACGGCGGATGCTGGATGTAGGTCGAATCGTCCTGCCAGACATAGGTTGCCGCTTGCGGCACCTCAATAGACTGCCACTGCTCGTCACCGGCAAACACTTCGGCGTATTCCTTGTGGAACATGCTGGTGTTGACGCTTTCCACGGCTTCGGCGATTTCTTTCTGGGTCGGCCAGATATCACGCAGATAGACTGGCTTGCCATCCGAGCCTTCGCCCAGCGGCTCGCTGCTGATGTCGATGCGCACCGAGCCTGCCAGTGCGTAGGCCACCACCAGCGGCGGTGAAGCCAGCCAGTTGGTTTTCACCAATGGGTGAACACGACCTTCAAAGTTGCGGTTGCCCGACAGCACTGAGGCGACGGTCAGGTCCGACTGTTGAATGGCTTTTTCGATGGGTTCCAGCAGCGGGCCTGAGTTACCGATACAGGTGGTGCAACCGTAGCCCACCAGATCGAAACCCAGCTTATCGAGATATTCGGTCAGCCCTGCCGCTTTGTAATAGTCGGTGACGACCTTGGAGCCCGGAGCCAGCGAGCTTTTGACCCACGGCTTGCGCTGCAGGCCTTTTTCGACGGCCTTCTTCGCAACCAGCCCGGCTGCCATCATGACGCTCGGGTTGGAGGTGTTGGTGCAGGACGTGATGGCGGCGATGACCACGGCACCATCCTTCAAACGATGGGTTTCTCCATTGTGCTCGTAAGAAATCTCACCGCTGACCTGCGCTTCGTTGCCCACGGCAACACCGCCTCCGCCTTCGCTTTCAAGTCGACCTTCTTCGACTTTCGCAGGCTTGACCTGCAAGCCGAGGAAATCACTGAACGCCTGAGCCACATTGGGCAGAGCAACCCGGTCCTGCGGGCGCTTCGGCCCTGCAAGGCTGGCTTCCACCGTGCTCATGTCCAGTTCCAGGCTGTCGGTGAACACCGGTTCCTGACCTGGCAGACGCCACAGGCCCTGCGCCTTGCTATAGGCCTCGACCAGCTTCACGGTTTCATCCGGGCGACCGGACAGGCGCAGGTAATCCAGCGTCACGTCATCGACCGGAAAGAAGCCGCAAGTCGCGCCATATTCCGGCGCCATGTTGGCGATGGTGGCGCGGTCCGCCAGCGGCAGATCGGCCAGGCCGTCGCCGAAGAACTCGACGAATTTTCCCACCACGCCTTTCTTGCGCAGCATCTGGGTCACGGTCAGCACCAGGTCGGTGGCCGTGATGCCTTCCTTCAATTTGCCGGTCAGCTTGAAGCCGATCACCTCCGGAATCAGCATCGACACCGGCTGGCCAAGCATGGCCGCTTCGGCTTCGATACCGCCCACACCCCAGCCGAGCACGCCCAGGCCATTGATCATGGTGGTGTGCGAGTCGGTTCCGACCAAGGTATCCGGGAACGCGTAGGTGCGACCGTCTTCTTCCTTGGTCCAGACCGTGCGGCCCAGATACTCCAGGTTCACCTGGTGGCAGATGCCAGTGCCTGGCGGCACTACGCTGAAGTTGTCGAAGGCGCTCTGGCCCCAGCGAAGAAACGCATAACGCTCACCGTTGCGCTGCATCTCGATATCGACGTTCTGCTCGAACGCCTGCGAATCGCCGAACTTGTCGACCATCACCGAGTGGTCGATCACCAGGTCCACCGGCGACAACGGGTTGATACGCTGCGGATCGCCACCGGCCTTAGCCACGGCGGCGCGCATGGCGGCCAGATCGACAACAGCAGGTACGCCGGTGAAGTCCTGCATCAGCACCCGTGCAGGGCGGTACTGAATCTCGCGGTTGGAACGACGGTCCTTCAACCAGCCGGCAATGGCCTTGAGGTCGTCACCGGTAACGGTCTTGTCGTCTTCCCAGCGCAACAGGTTTTCCAGCAGCACCTTGAGTGACATCGGCAGCTTGTCCAGATCACCCAGCGAGCGGGCGGCGTCGGGCAGGCTGAAGTAATGGTAGGTCTTGTTATCGATGTCGAGTGTTTTCAGGCTTTTCAGGCTATCGAGGGAGGGCATGAACGGCTCCTTGTAGAATAATCTGTGAGCGACGAATCGCGGGTCCGGGTGAATCAGGTCGTGGACGCCGCGTGTGGCCTCAAGCTTAGTGGACTGCCGGGCCGCGCCAGTGGTTCCTGATTCCGTTATCATGCGCGGCTTTCAAGTCCGCCGGGTTACGCCCGCGTGTCGTTGTCCCAGGAGTCACCATGAATACGCTGTTTATGCATTGCCGGCCCGGTTTCGAAAGCGAGGTTTGCTCGGAGATCGCCGAGCATGCTGCGCGCCTGGAGGTTGCCGGTTACGCCAAGGCGCGCCCCAACACCGCCTGCGCGGAATTCATCTGCAGCGAGCCCGACGGTGCCGAACGGCTGATGAGTGGCCAGCGCTTCGATCAACTGATTTTTCCTCGGCAGTGGGCACGCGGCGTCTTTCTGGACCTGCCGGAAACCGACCGCATCAGTGTGATTCTCGGTCAGATGGCCGATTTTCCGGTCTGCGGCAGCCTGTGGCTGGAGGTCGTGGACACCAACGACGGCAAGGAACTGTCGAATTTCTGCAAGAAGTTCGAAGCGCCTCTGCGCAAGGCCCTGAGCCAGGCGGGCAAGCTGATCGACGACCCGCGCAAGCCGCGTCTGCTGTTGACCTTCAAGAGTGGTCGCGAGGTGTTTCTGGGGCTGGCCGACGCGGGCAATTCAGCGATGTGGCCGATGGGCATTCCGCGTTTGAAGTTCCCGCGTGAGGCGCCCAGCCGCTCGACCTTGAAGCTGGAAGAAGCCTGGCATCACTTCATTCCCAGGGATCAGTGGGATGAGCGCCTATCCGGCGACATGACCGGCGTGGATCTGGGCGCTGCGCCCGGCGGCTGGACTTATCAACTGGTGCGCCGCGGCATGCTGGTGACCGCGATCGATAACGGTCCGATGGCGGAAAGCCTGATGGACACCGGGCTCGTTCAACACCTGATGGCCGACGGCTTTACCTACAAGCCTCGTCAGCCGGTGGACTGGATGGTGTGCGACATCGTCGAAAAACCTGCGCGCAACGCTGCGCTGCTGGAAACCTGGCTGGGCGAAGGCCTGTGCCGTGAAGCGGTGGTCAATCTCAAGTTGCCGATGAAACAGCGCTACGCTGAAGTGCGCCGTCTGCTCGACAGGATCGAGGAAGGTTTCAAGGAGCGGGGCATTCGCGTATCGATCGGCTGCAAGCAGCTCTATCACGACCGTGAAGAAGTCACCTGTCATTTGCGCAGACTGGACGTCGCCAAGACAGCACGTCCGCGCAAGGGCTGACGTGATCGTGTGAATTAGGTAACAATGACCACCCGTTTCTGGAGCCCCCCATGTCTGAATCCACCGAAAGCCTCACCGTCGATGCCGTGCTGGATGCCAGCGGACTGTTCTGCCCGGAGCCGGTAATGATGTTGCATCAGAAGGTGCGCGACCTGCCTGCTGGCGGATTGCTAAAGGTGATTGCGACCGACCCGTCGACTACCCGCGACATCCCCAAGTTCTGCGTTTTCCTCGGTCATGAACTGATCGAGCAGCAGGCCGGTGACGGGACCTTCCTGTACTGGATCCGCAAGAAGCTGGACTGATCGGTTGTCGCCGCCTCTCGCCCTTGCTCGCGCTGAGCAAGGGCCAATGCCCGCCTTCAGAGAGACCCCCCATGCGCATTGTCGCTGATGAAAACATTCCCCTGCTCGACGCCTTTTTTGCTCACTTTGGCGACATCCGTCGTCTGCCGGGCCGCTCCATCGACCGTGCTGCCGTTGCCGACGCCGACATCCTGTTGGTGCGCTCGGTGACGCCGGTCACTCGCGAGTTGCTGGAAGGCAGTGCAGTACGTTTTGTCGGGACCTGCACCATCGGTACCGACCATCTGGATCTGGCCTATTTTCTGGAAGCCGGAATCCAGTGGTCCAGTGCGCCGGGCTGCAATGCCCGTGGTGTGGTGGACTATGTGCTGGGCAGCCTGCTCACGCTGGCGGAAATCGAAGGTGCCGACCTCGCGCAACGCACCTATGGCATCGTCGGTGCCGGGCAGGTGGGCGGGCGGCTGGTCAATGTCCTGAAAGGGCTCGGCTGGAACGTGCTGGTCTGCGACCCTCCGCGTCAGGCGGCTGAGTCGGTTGATTTCGTCACGCTTGATGAGATTGTCGAGCGCTGCGATGTGATCAGCTTGCACACCCCGCTCAACAGAACCGGCAACTTACCGACCTGGCACCTGTTCGACGAATCACGTCTGCGCCAGCTCAGGCAGGGTGCCTGGCTGATCAATGCCAGCCGTGGAGCGGTGGTCGATAACGCCGCACTGCATGAGGTGCTTCTCGATCGTGAAGATCTGCAGGCTGTGCTCGACGTCTGGGAAGGCGAACCGCAGGTCAACGTACCGCTGGCTGATCTGTGTGTGATTGCCACGCCGCACATCGCCGGTTATAGCCTGGACGGCCGGCAGCGCGGGACTGCGCAGATCTATCAGGCGCTCTGTGCCTTTCTCGGTCAGCCAGCCTCCATTGTGCTTGAGGATCTGCTGCCCCGACCCTGGCTTGCCCAGGTGACGCTGGATGAGAGAACCGACCCGGTCTGGGCCTTGAACATGCTGTGCCGGGGTGTTTACGACCCGCGTCGGGATGATGCCGACTTCAGGCGCAGTCTGGTGGGTGATACCGCCAGTCAGCGTCTGGCCTTCGACGCGCTGCGTAAACACTATCCGCCGCGTCGGGAGATCGAAGGGCTCAAGGTTTGCCTGAGTGGCGAATCCGAGGCGCTGGCGAAGATTGTCCGTGCGCTTGGTGCGGTGGTCATGCAGGTGGAATGACAGGTAGAAAAAACCCGACTCTGGAGTCGGGTTTCAAGGTATTCGGTGTCACTCAGTTTTGTTCTTCAGGGGTGACCCAAAGCTTGTCACACGCCTGGCAGGCTGCCTGAACCATTTCTTCAGTGATCACAACTTCGCGTCCATCCTGGTCGAGAATCGCACCGCCAACGGGCAGGTCTGGGGTCGCTCGAACGATAGTGACTTCGCTACTGCTGCGCTCTTGCAGGCTCATGGTGTTTCTCCTTTCATCAGGGTTGCGCGTTGAATTTAGCGACACTTGATGACCGCCCGATGACATCGTTCAGTCGTTCAAGCGTGGCTCCAGTCCAGCAGAAACAGGATAAATCTGCCAGCAATTGCTTAGATCGATCCCTTATAGGGGGCTCGTAAAGCTGTCATATCACATGACCCGTCAAACGCCGATCAAGTTCACTGATTTTTGCCGACGTCCTCGAGCGTTTTTGTCGCGCGAGAGGTGTAGGCTGGCGGCTTGGTCAATCAAGACGTACAGGCAGGTTGGTTTTTTCATGATTTCAGTGGTTCCCCGTCGTCACCGTCAGGCCATTCGTCTGGCTGTGGGTTTTATCGCGCCTTATCGATGGCATGCACTGGGCGCCTTGCTTGCGCTGATTGTCACGGCAGGCATCACGTTGTCCATGGGGCAGGGCATCAAGCTGATGGTCGATCAGGGCTTCATGACCCGCTCGCCCGAATTGCTCGAACGCTCCATCGGCCTGTTCATGTTGCTGACGCTCGGTCTGGCCGTCGGCACGTTCACGCGTTTCTATCTGGTGTCATGGATTGGCGAGCGCGTTGTCGCAGACCTGCGCAAGAGAGTCTTCGATCATTTGATCGAGCTGCATCCCGGCTTTTACGAGAACAACCGCAGTTCCGAGATCCAGTCGCGACTGACGGCCGACACCACGTTGCTGCAGTCAGTGATCGGCTCTTCACTGTCGATGTTTTTGCGAAACGCCTTGATGGTGGTCGGGGGCGTCATATTGCTGTTCGTGACCAACCCCAAGCTGACCAGTATCGTGGTGGTCGCCTTGCCGTTGATCATCGCGCCGATCCTGATGTTCGGCAGGCGTGTGCGCAGTTTGTCGCGGGAAAGCCAGGATCGGGTGGCCGATGTCGGCAGCTATGTGGCTGAAGCACTGGGACAGATCAAGACGGTCCAGGCCTACAACCACCAGCAACAGGACAAACAGCGCTTTTCGGTGACCGCCGAGCAGGCTTTCGATACGGCTCGCAAGCGGATTCTGCAGCGTTCATGGCTGGTCACGGTAGTGATCGTGCTGGTATTGGGCGCGGTCGCGGTAATGCTTTGGGTTGGCGGCATGGACGTGATCAGCGGCCGTATCTCCAGCGGTGAGCTGGCAGCGTTCGTGTTCTATGCGCTGGTGGTCGGCATGGCAATCGGTACATTGAGCGAGGTGATCGGTGAGCTGCAGCGGGCAGCGGGTGCTGCCGAGCGGATCAGTGAACTGCTTCAGGCCCGCAGCGAAATCACAGCGCCGACGGTCAATCTGCAACGCCTGCCTGCACGGGTCACCGGAAGACTGGCGCTGGAAGGCGTCAGCTTTGCCTACCCGTCTCGTCCGGAACGCAATGCGATCGATGACTTGAGTCTGGCCATCCAGGCAGGCGAAACCCTGGCCATCGTCGGGCCTTCGGGAGCCGGAAAATCAACGCTTTTTGACCTGCTACTGCGCTTCTATGATCCTCAGCAAGGACGTGTCCTGCTCGAAGGTGTGCCTGTCACCGAGCTTGATCCTCTCGATCTGCGCCGCTGTTTCGCGTTTGTCTCTCAATCACCTGCGCTGTTTTTCGGCAGTGTCGAAGACAACATCCGCTACGGCAACGCTGCCGCGACGTCTGAGCAGGTTGAGGCCGCCGCACGCATCGCTCATGCCCACGAATTCATCCTCGACATGGCTGACGGTTACCAGACTCATCTGGGGGATGGCGGGATGGGGCTTTCAGGCGGACAGCGTCAACGTCTGGCCATTGCCAGAGCGCTGCTGGTCGATGCGCCGATTCTGCTGCTGGATGAGGCCACCAGCGCACTGGATGCGCAAAGTGAGCATCTCATCCAGCAGGCGCTGCCGAGCCTTATGAAAGGGCGTACGACGCTGGTGATCGCCCACAGGCTGGCGACGGTTCAGAACGCCGACCGTATTGCGGTGATGGACAAGGGGCGCCTGGTGGCTGTCGGTACGCACAAACAACTGATTGCCAACAACCCGCTGTACGCGAGGCTGGCGGCGTTGCAGTTCAATGCCGGGATGGATGAAGCGGGGTAGGGCGTGGATACCTTGCGCGAAGCCGTGGGAGGACAGGCCCTCCCACGTTGGTCTGTCAGCGGTACTCACACAGATAGGCGGTATCGACACTGACCTTGAGCTGGAATTTGCTGTTGGCGGGAACGTTGAACTGGCTGCCGGTGGCGAAGGTTTCCCAGTCGGTGCTGTCAGGGAGCTTCACACTTAACTCGCCCGAAATCACGTGCATGATTTCCTTTTGCGCAGTACCGAACTCGTATTCGCCCGCCGCCATCACACCGATGGTTGCCTGACCTTCAGCCTGGCTGAAAGCGATGGATTTGACGGTGCCGTCGAAGTACTCGTTAACCTTGAACATGGGCGATTCCTTATGAAAGGGTTAAAAAGGGCTTGCCAGTATGCCCAACGGGCGAAATCCCGTCACTTTTAATACAAAAGGCTTAATACCAAGTGACTGACGGTCGTTCTGGGCGTCCTGCGGCAAACATCTCACCGTGGGAGGCGGTTTGCCGGCGATATCAGGAACCACCGTAATCAATTAGGCAGAATCAACGGCAGTAGTCTGGCGGTGTTTCGCGCATCGACCAGTGCGCGATGCTGTTGCCCCGTGAACTGCATGCCGGCCAGTTGCAATGCGCTGTTGAGCCCCACGGGGCGTTGCAACTGGCGAGCCTGGGCGAAGCGTTGTTTGAGGTTGACGTACGGCATGTCGGACAAGGCGCTGGTCATGTCGTGCTGGCGCCATTGTTCCTCCAGCTGCTTGCGGTCGTAGTCGCCCCAGCTCGCCCATCCCACGACGCGTGCCCGGTGATGGCTCAACCATCGCTCGAACAGCGGCCACACAACAGGGAATGTCGCGGCGCCGTCGATATTGTTTTGACTGATATGGGTCAAATCACGGCAGAAATGAGTCAGCACCGGCCTGCGCACCGGGCGCACAAAGCGCTCGAAGTGATCCAGCTCCCGGCCATCCTGATTGACCAGCGTCGCGCCTATTTCGATGACTTCCATTTCTGCGACAGGCCAACCACCCTCCTCTGTGGTTGCCTCAAGATCAATCACCAGCCAATGCGGCATTTTCAATGCTCCCGTCAGTATGCGTCAGGTTGAGCGTAGCCATTTACGCACGGCTGTGCCCGGTGCTCTTGTCAGGCTGTAGTCATGTGGACGCATCATGATTGTCCTCTCTCTTGCATCGACCCTGGCATCGAGTATTCGTGCGTTTGTACCAAGTTGGAAGAACCCTCGAGAAGCCCTCTACTGAATCGATACTTGTACGCTGATTTCTAGAGTTGTTTAAAGCGACGAAACCGCATAGCTTGTGAGGTTTTAATCGATGTCGTTTTTATGAAGAAACATGCAGTGATAATCGAGTCGTTTGCGCGCAGGGCAGTATTGGGAACGCTTCTGGTCGCGTCACTGCTCTCTGCATCGCAGGCTGCCGCCGTTCAGATCGTTCGCGTGGCGGCGGTGCATTTCCCGCCTTATATGGTCCGCCCTGAAAAAGGCGAGGATGCCGGGCTTCTTCCGCGGCTGGTGGACGCCTTGAACGCCGAGCAGGACGATTATCAATTCATTATGGTGCCCACCTCGGTGCCACGCAGGTTCCGCGACTTCGCGGAAGGTCGTTTCGACATCGCGATCTTTGAAAATCCTGAATGGGGCTGGAGGGAGATCGCTCACGAGACTGTGGACATGGGCCTTGAAGACGCCGAAGTTTATGTGGCGCGTCGTGTCGAAGGGCGTCAGCAGAACTATTTCGATGACTTGCATGACAAGCGTCTGGCGATCTTCAGTGGTTATCACTACGGATTTGCCAATTTCAATGCCGATCAGAAATACCTGGCTGAGCATTTCAACATCACTTCCACCTATTCCCACGACAGCAATCTGTTGATGGTGTTACGTGGACGTGCCGACATCGCACCTGTCACGCGTTCCTACCTGATCGATTTCATGTCACACAACAAGGACGAAGCGTCGCAGCTGCTGGTCTCTGATCGTGTCGACCAGGTCTATCGGCAGTACGCACTCATGCGTCCACATGGCGCCATCAATGGCGTGCATTTCAGCGAGCTGCTGCAAAAGCTGCGTGAGGACGGGGAGTTGGACACCATCTTCCGGCCGTTGAACATCAAGGTCTTGCCGATGCAGGCCGGTGTCGTTCTGGAATGAGGCAGGGCTGACAGGCTCATGCGCCTTTCAACCCCGGGATTCAGCGGTCCTTGGCTTCCTTGGCGTCCATTTCGGCGTTGCGCTCATGGACACGCTTGAGCTGCTCTTCGGTCAGAGGAACCTTTTTTGCGGTGTCGCGCAGCATCATCAGGCCACCTGCGATCGAGCCGATTGCAACCAATAGAATTAACCAGGCATACCAGGGCATAACGCTCTCCTTCTTGTGATACCGGTTTGAGCTGCGGTGCGGCTCATTGGTTCAAGTGTAAGCGTCATGCAGAGGCCGCGCGCGATCAATTCGCGTGCGGCCTCATGGTTTTATGGACGGGTAACGTCAGAGTCCGGTCAGCATGGCGTCGGCAGGTGCGTCGGCGCGGGACTTGGCGGTCAGGCTGAAGTAGATGAAAGCGATCGCCATCAGGCCGAGGAAGATCAGGCCGATCAGCATGTTGAACCAGGCCATCGCAAGCAAACACACCACCGCCAGGGCCAGTGCAACGCTGGGAACCACCGGGTAGCCCGGCGCACGGAACGAGCGCTCCAGCAACGGCTCGGTCTTGCGCAGCTTGAACAGGCTGAGCATGCTCATGATGTACATCACGATGGCACCGAATACCGCCATGGTAATCATCGCAGCGGTCAGCGTCATGCCGCCCAGGTTGATCAGTCCGTCACTATAGATCGCGGCGATACCGATCAGGCCGCCTGCGATGATTGCCCGGTGCGGCGTCTGGAAGCGCGACAGCTTTGCCAGAGAAGCTGGAAGATACCCGGCGCGGGCGAGGGCGAAGAACTGACGCGAATAGCCCAGGATGATCCCGTGAAAGCTGGCTACCAGACCGAACAGGCCGATCCACACCAGCATGTGCAGCCAGCCGGAGCTGTCGCCGACCACGGCTTTCATCGCCTGTGGCAGTGGGTCATTGATGTTGGACAGAGTGCGCCAGTCGCCCACGCCACCGGCAAACAGCATCACGCCCAGCGCCAGCGTCACCAGCGTCAGGATGCCGCTGATGTAGGCCTTTGGAATGGTGCGCTTCGGGTCTTTCGCTTCCTCGGCCGCCATAGCCGCGCCTTCGATGGCCAGGAAAAACCAGATGGCGAACGGAATCGCTGCGAACATCCCCGCGATGGCCTCGGGGCCGAATGTCTGCGAGCCTGCCCAGCCGTTCAGGGCGAAATTGCTGAAGCTGAAGGCGGGTGCGACCACGCCCATGAACACCAGCAGCTCGGCCACCGCCAGAATGCACACCACCAGCTCAAAGGTCGCCGCCAGCTTCACGCCCATGATGTTGAGGGCCATGAACACGATGTAGGCACCGACTGCGGCATGCTTGGGGTCAAGCCCGGGATATTGCACATTGAGGTACGCACCGATTGCCAGAGCAATGGCCGGTGGCGCGAAGACGAATTCGATCAGCGTCGCCATGCCGGCGATCAGGCCACCTTTCTCGCCGAAGGCGCGACGGCTATAGGCAAACGGGCCACCTGCATGAGGAATGGCAGTGGTCAGCTCGGTGAAACTGAAGATGAAGCAGGTGTACATGGTGGCGACCATCAGCGCTGTTACCAGAAATCCCAGCGTGCCTGCCACACCCCACCCGTAGCTCCAGCCGAAGTATTCGCCGGAAATCACCAATCCGACAGCGATCCCCCATAGATGCAGCGTGCCTAGCGTTGGCTTGAGTTGAGTGCTCATTGTTATCTCCCTGAGGTTCGAAGTGCGTCGAAACATTTTGTTGCAGGGGCTTGCAGAGGCCGTGCCAGTGCACGACGAACCGTCGTATTGCTTCAAAAGAGGTCGTTTGTAGAACGGATCGCTGAATCGGTTCAGGCTGATGTGCGGCTTTGGTGCGTGGCGGTCTTGGGATGTTCGCTGCAAGTGCAGGCCAGCATGGGGCCTTGAGACGATCAGGCTGACGTCTTTCACAGACAGGGCACGCTTGGTAAATACCGATCTACGGGTCCCGTCTGTCCGCAGCTTCGGCTACAATGCGCGCCGATTTCGACTTACCTGAGAACCCGCCCATGTCCGCCTGCCAGACTCCCGTCATCGTCGCCCTGGATTTCCCGACCCGAGAAGCCGCCTTGCGCCTGGCTGATCAGCTCGACCCCACGCTGTGCCGGGTCAAGGTCGGCAAGGAACTGTTCACCAGCTGCGCGTCGGACATCGTCGAAACGCTGCGTAACAAGGGTTTCGAAGTGTTCCTCGATCTCAAATTCCATGACATTCCCAACACCACCGCGATGGCTGTCAAAGCCGCAGCAGAGATGGGCGTCTGGATGGTCAACGTCCACTGTTCCGGAGGCCTGCGCATGATGGCGGCCTGTCGCGAGGTGCTTGATCAACGCAGTGGCCCGCAGCCGCTGTTGATCGGCGTCACGGTGTTGACCAGCATGGAGCGCGAGGATCTGGCCGGTATCGGGCTGGATATCGATCCACAGGTGCAGGTGCTGCGTTTGGCGGCGCTGGCGGAAAAGGCAGGTATGGACGGTCTGGTGTGTTCGGCGCTTGAAGCGCAGGCCCTGAAAGCGGCTCACCCGTCATTGCAACTGGTGACCCCCGGCATCCGTCCGGCAGGCAGCGCGCTGGATGACCAACGCCGTATCCTGACCCCGCGTCAGGCACTGGACGCCGGTTCCGACTACCTCGTGATCGGCCGCCCGATCAGCCAGGCAGCCGATCCGGCCAAGGCACTGGCGGCGGTGGTTGCCGAGCTGGCGTAAACACTGAATGCCTACCCTGTGATCGTTCCCACGCGCGCACGCTCTGCGTGGTAACGCCTCTCAGGACGCTCCGCGTCCGCTCTCGAATGTGACGCAGGGCGTCACGGGATGCATGCCAACGCAGAGCGCTGGCATGATCCCCCAGCTTCAGTAATTTCAATCCACCTTCAGCATCAACTTGCCGAAGTTCTCGCCACTGAACAGCTTGAGCAGGGTTTCAGGGAAAGTCTCCAGACCTTTCTCAATGTGCTCCTTGCTCTTGATCTTGCCTTCCTTGATCCAGCCTGCCAGTTCCTTGCCCGCTTCACCGAAACGAGCCGCGTGGTCGAGCACTACAAAGCCTTCCATACGGGCACGGTTGACCAGCAACGACAGATAGTTGGCCGGGCCTTTGACGGCCGTGGTGCTGTTGTACTGACTGATTGCGCCGCAGATCACAACGCGCGCACCAACGGCGAGCTGGCTCAGCACTGCATCCAGAATGTCGCCGCCCACGTTATCGAAGTACACATTCACGCCGTCCGGGCACTCACGCTTCAGCGCCTTGTGAATGTCGCTCTCGGCCTTGTAGTCGATGGCGGCATCAAACCCCAGTTCTTCGGTCAGCAGGCTGCATTTCTCCTTGCCACCGGCGATCCCGACGACGCGGCAACCCTTGAGCTTGGCGATCTGTCCGGCAATGCTGCCCACGGCCCCGGCTGCACCTGAAATCACGACGGTGTCGCCGCTCTTCGGCAGACCGACATCCAGCAGCGCAAAGTAGGCCGTCATGCCCGTCATGCCCAGCGCCGACAGGTACAGCGGCAACGGTGCGAGGTTGGTGTCGACCTTGTAAAAACCCTTGGGCTCGCCAACAAAGTAATCCTGAACGCCGATGGCGCCTTGCACATGATCACCCTTGGCGAATTTCGGGTTCTTCGACTCGATGACTTCGCCCACGCCCAGTGCGCGCATCACTTCGCCAAGTTGTACAGGCGGGATGTAGGACTTGCCCTCGTTCATCCAGCCGCGCATGGCAGGGTCCAGCGACAGATATTTGTTTCTCAGCAGAATCTGGCCGTCCGCCAATGCAGGGACAGGCACTTCCTGATAAGTGAAATCATCACGGCGCACGGCACCGGAAGGGCGTTTGGCGAGCAGAAACTGGCGATTGGAAAGATCGGTCATGGCAGGGCCTCCTATAAGAGTCAAAAAGTGATTCAAGCCTCGGACGGTGGCCGAGGCAAGCGGCGGTCGTTGAGCGAATGCCGCCTGATCCATATGGTTGATAGGAGTCCCTGTGGGCGGCTGCGTTCAAATTGATACACATGGCTGTCGCAGAGTGCGAGGCTGCGCCTTGAGTCGGCCAGGCGAGTGCTCTACATTGGCCGTTCATTGAAGTACGGATCACTGGCATGTCCTCGACGAATTCGAACACCGTTCACCCTCAGGTTCTGCGTGCAGGCGACGCCGTCGCACTGGTTTCTCCGGCTGGACCCGTGGACCCGCGCAAGATCGAATCGGCTGTCGAGGTTCTCAAGAGTTGGGGGCTGCGCCCGCGTGTCTATCCTCATGCCCTGGGCAAACATTCGTTCTATTCAGGTACTGACGAAGAACGTCTTGCCGACCTCAACGCCGCGCTGGCTGACCCCGAAATCAGAGCCGTGATCTGTAACCGGGGCGGCTACGGCATGCAGCGGATAGTCCGTCAGGTGGATATGGATGCGGTGCGCCGCGATCCGAAGCTGGTCACCGGCTTTTCCGATATCACCGCTTTGCACGGCGCGCTCTGGAGTCATGCACGCCTGGCGAGCATTCATGGTCCGGTCGCGACCCAATTGGAGCGAGGCGGGCTGTTTGCCAGCGGTATGCGCCACGTACTGATGAGCACTGAACCGGTTCTGCTCACGTCTGATCCGGCCGCGCCGAACGCCAGCGTGCGAACCGGCGGAACGGCGCAGGGTGTGCTGTTGGGCGGCAACCTGTGCATGTTGAGCACCTCGGTTGGCACGCCGTTCATGCCTGACCTTACCGGCGCGATTCTGTTGCTTGAAGAGGTGAACGAGCCCGCGTATCGGGTCGATCGGATGCTCACGCATCTTGGCAACTGCGGCATTCTTGAGCGTCTGGCAGGTATCGCGCTGGGTGAGTTCAGTCCTGCCCCCAACACCGGTGGCACCATCAGTCCGGCCCATGTATTGGCAGAGCGCCTGAGCAGTCTGGGTATCCCTGTGCTGGGCGGACTGCCCGTAGGGCACGGCGATGCCAATCAGGCCGTACCGCTGGGAACACAGGCCGTGCTGGACGCAGATGCAGGTACGTTGCTGGTCGCGGCAGCTGCTCGTGAGTAAACCCGCTTCAAGCTGCCCGGCGCGGATTTAGAATCAGCAGCGTCAACACTCCCGCGACGATGCCCCAGAACGCTGAACCGATGGAAAATAGCGTGAGCCCGGATGCGGTCACCATGAAGGTGATCAACGCCGGTTCGCGTTCGCCGGGCTCGGCCATGGCGACGGTCAGGCCGTTGATGATCGAGCCAAACAGCGCCAGCGCCGCAATCGACAGCACCAGTTCCTTGGGAAATGCGCCGAAGAGCGCAGCCAGCGTCGCGCCGAACACACCCGCCACTGCGTAGAAAGTCCCGCACCAGATCGCTGCCGTATAGCGCTTGTCCTTGTCTTCATGGGCATGCGGACCCGTGCAGATCGCTGCGCTGATGGCCGCCAGATTGACGCCATGGGCGCCGAAGGGCGCGGTCAGCAGCGAAGCGATACCGGTCACGGAGATCAACGGCGAGGCGGGCGTCTGATAGCCGTCGGCTCGCAGCACCGCAATCCCCGGCATGTTCTGTGACGTCATGGCCACCACGAACAACGGAATGCCGATGCTTATGGTCGCCGCCAGTGAAAACTCAGGTGTCGTCCAGACGGGCAGAGCCACTTCCATCGCCAGACCATCGAAATTGAGCAGTCCCAGCAGCGCTGACAGCACCACCCCGACCAACAGTGCCGCCAGCACCGAATAGCGCGGCGATATACGCTTGATCACCAGATAGGTCAAAAACATACCTAACACCAGGCCGGTACGATGCTGCACCGCGATAAAAATCTCGCTGCCGATCCTGAACAGAATGCCCGCCAACAAGGCTGCAGCAAGCGAGGCGGGCAGGCGTTTGACCATGCGTTCGAAGCTGCCGGTCAGTCCGCACAGCGTAACCAGAATGGCACACGTGATGAACGCGCCGATCGCTTGCGGATACGTCACCCCGCCCAGACTGGTAATCAACAGCGCAGCCCCGGGCGTTGACCACGCAACGGTGATTGGCGCGCGATAACGCAGTGACAGACCGATGCTGCATACCGCCATGCCCATGAACAAGGCCCACAGCCATGAGGAAATCTGCACGCTGGTCAGCCCCGCTGCCTGGCCTGCCTGAAACATCAGTACCAGCGAACTGGTGCAGCCCGTCATCATGGCGATGAAGCCCGCCACAACAGAGGAGGGCGATGAGTCTGCCAAAGGACGCAGCGGCAGCTTCAGGTGAGAATTCATGCAGGGTCTTCCTTGAACGGCAGGCAGCAAAAAGGCGCACAGCCTATACGGATCGCCAGGCAGGCGTGCGATACAGCGGCATGAGCAATCGCCGGAACAGTTATTTTCGGTGAGCAGCTGACCTGATCAGTCGGCGTCTGAATCGGCGGGCCGAGCGCTGGACTGCAGCGTCTGGCCAAGCGCCTCGTTGACGGCCATCCAGCCATCCACGGCTGCCTGCCCCGCGTCGGCGAATACGCGTTGCAGCAGTTTGACCTGTTCACGACGCAGCGCCTGTTCAAACCTGACGCCTTCTTCAGTCAGCCCGAGCAGTCGCTTGCGCTTATCAGTGTCGGGCGCCTCGCTGTGCACCAGATTCATGGCGATCAGTTGCCGCAAGGGGGCGTTGAGGGCCTGTTTGCTGACGCCGAGGACTGTCAGCAGTTCCTTGACGCTGAGGTCGGGATAGCGCGCGATGAAAAACACGATGCGCTGATGGACGCGACTGAAGCCGCGCTTGTCCAGCATTTCGTCGGCTTTCGCAGTGAAAGCCTGGTAGCCGAAGAAAAAGGCTTCCATGGCACGCTGCTGATTGGCGGAATTTTTAAGGTCAAGCATATTGACGTATCCGGGTGGCGCGGCGTAATTTGAGTCAACAAGTTTGACTCATTTGCATTGGGCTCTGCCAGGGATATTGTCATGCCATTCTCCGAACGCGTTTCCCGTCTCAAAAGTTCTCTGATCCGCGAGATTCTTGCCGCTGCCCAGCGTCCGGAAGTCATGTCCTTTGCCGGTGGCCTGCCTGCCGAGTCCATGCTGCCCAAGGTCGAGTGGGCGCAAATGCCTGTCGCGCTGGGCCAATACGGCATGAGTGAGGGTGAGCCGGCGCTGCGCGAGGCACTGGCCGCCGAAGCCCGGGCGTTGGGCATCCAGTGTGAGGCCAGTCAGGTACTGGTGGTCAGCGGTTCGCAACAGACGCTGGACCTGGCCGCCAAGCTGTACATAGACAAGGGCACGGAAATCCTGCTGGAAGCGCCGACTTATCTGGCTGCGCTGCAGATCTTTCAACTTTTTGGCGCGAATTGCCTCACGGTGCCTTTGCAGGCCGATGGCCCTGAACTCGCTGCCATGCGCCAGCGTCTGGAACAGCACAAACCTGCCTTCGCCTACCTGATCCCGACCTTTCAGAACCCCTCCGCTGTGCGCTACAGCGAAGCCAGCCGCGAAGCGGTAGCGGCACTGCTCGACGAGTTCGGCGTGACCCTGATCGAGGACGAACCCTACCGCGAGCTGAGTTTCGACGGCGGCAGCGCCAGGCCCATCGTCAGCCGATTGAAACGGTCGAGCTGGGTCTACACCGGAACGGTCTCCAAGACCCTGCTGCCCGGTCTGCGCGTGGGGTATCTGATCGCCAGTCCCGATCTGTTCCCGCACCTGCTGCGCCTCAAGCAGTCGGCCGACCTGCACACCAACCGTCTCGGACAGTGGCAGGCCTTGCAGTGGATCGGCACCGAACACTACCGTGAGCACCTGACGACGTTGCGCGAGTTCTATCGCAGCCGACGGGACGCGTTCGAGCGGGCGCTGCAGGATCATTTCAGCGATCTGGCCGAGTGGAACAGCCCGCAAGGTGGCCTGTTCTTTTGGCTGACCCTGCGTCAGCCGCTGGACACACGCACGCTACTGGATGCCGCGCTTGCGCAGGACGTGGCGTTCATGCCCGGCGAGCCGTTCTTTGCCGACCCTGACGCCAATCACGGCCATCTGCGACTCAACTTCAGCCACATTGATCCGGCCCGGCTGGACGAAGGCGTGAAACGACTGGCATCTGTCGTGCGCACAGCACAGAATCTCAAGGCAGCCTGAATCGATTCGATCAGCAGGGACTTCGGTCACAGAAGGGGCAGGGCGATGTACAAGGTTTACGGTGATTACAACTCGGGCAACTGCTACAAGATCAAGCTGATGCTCAACCTGCTGAACATTCAGTACGAGTGGGTGCCGGTCGATATCCTCAATGGCGAAACCCAGACGCCAGCCTTTCTGGAGAAGAATCCCAACGGCAAGATCCCGGTTCTGGAACTGGAAGACGGTACGTGCCTGTGGGAGTCCAACGCGATTCTCAACTTCCTGGCCGACGGCACCGCTTACCTGCCGACCGAGCCACGCCTGCGCACGCAGGTCCTGCAGTGGCAGTTCTTCGAGCAGTACAGTCACGAGCCTTCGGTGGCGGTTGCGCGCTTCATCCAGTTCTATCTGGGCCTGCCCGCAGAGCGCATGGTCGAGTACCGCGCCATGCAGAAGTCCGGCTACCGCGCGCTGGCGGTAATGGAGCAACAGCTTGATCGCACGCCGTTTCTGGTAGGTGAGCACTTTTCCATTGCCGACATCGCACTCTATGCTTACACCCATGTGGCGCATCAGGGCGGCTTTGATCTGGCGCCTTATTCCGGCATTCGCAAATGGCTGGATCGGGTCAAAGACCAGCCGGGGTACGTGGGAATGCTGGATTGACTGCAACTGCGGGAGCCGGCCCGTTCACGACAACAGCTACCTGACATACCGAGAAAAGGAATATTCCATGCGTTTCGCTATAACTGTCCTGGCCGCCCTGATGGCATTGGGCGTTGGCTGTTCGGCCCAGGCCGAGGACTGCGATGCCAGTCAGGCGAGCATGAACCAGTGCGCGGCCAAGGAATTATCAGCACTCGATGCCGACCTGAACACGCAGTACAACGCGCAGATGAACTGGCTGAAAAGTCCGGAAAAAAAACAGGCGCTCAAGGACGCTCAGCGCAAATGGCTCGCTCTGCGTGATGCCGACTGCCTGTATCAGGTGGGCAAGCGTGAAGATTCAGGGTCGATCTGGCCATTGCTGCAAACCCGGTGTCTTGCAGAGCAGACCAGGGTACGGGTCAATCAGTTGAAGGCTTACGTTGCCTGTCGGCAGGAAGGTTGCCCGCGCTGAAGGTACGCGGGCTTTGACTCAGACTGCGCCGAAACGCTTGTCCAAATAGTCGATGATGACGTTGGACTCGTACATCCAGACCGTTTTGTCGCCTTCCTCGATGCGCAGGCAGGGCACCTTGATTTTGCCGCCTTCGTTGAGCAGTGTCTGGCGATCCAGCTCATTATTCTTCGCATCGCGCAGGGCGACCGGCACGTTCAGGCGACGCAGCGCGCGGCGGGTTTTGACGCAGAAAGGGCAGGCGTGAAACTGGTACAGGGTCAGGTCCTGCGCCGATTGATCCACTGCAGCCTGAGCTGCCGGATCACGTTTCTTCTTGCTCGGGCGAGTGAGGAAATCGATGCCGATGACGAGTTGGCCGAGACCGACCCTTAATGCTTTCATGAACACGATCACAACCTCTTGCGATGGGGAGATGGAGCAGCAGCCGCGCCGAAAGGCGAGGCTGCGAGCCGGGGATCACTTGATCAGGCTGAGAAATTCGCTGCGGGTCGCTGCGTTTTCACGGAACTCGCCAAGCATCACCGAGGTGATCATGGCAGAGTTCTGCTTCTCGACGCCGCGCATCATCATGCACATGTGCTGGGCTTCGATGACCACGGCAACACCAAGTGCGCCAGTGACTTGCTGAATGGCCTCGGCGATCTGACGGCTGAGGTTTTCCTGGATCTGCAGGCGGCGAGCATACATGTCGACGATGCGTGCGACTTTCGACAGCCCAAGCACCTTGCCATTCGGGATGTACGCGACGTGAGCCTTGCCAATGAACGGCAGCAGGTGATGCTCGCACAGCGAATACAGCTCGATGTCCTTGACCATGACCATCTCGCTGGCGTCAGAGCTGAACAGCGCTTCGTTGGTCACTTCTTCAAGGGTCTGCGCGTAACCGCGGCACAGGTACTGCATCGCCTTGGCGGCACGTTTCGGTGTGTCGAGCAGGCCTTCGCGGGAGACGTCTTCGCCCAGTTGCCCCAGGATGGCGGTGTAATTCTGTTCCAGTGTCACAGGACTGTGTTTCCGTGTGGGTTCGATAAACGCGAAGGCATGACCCCTTCGCCAAGTCACATATAGTAACTTACGCGCAGGGACAGGTGCACGGCGGGGCTGCAAAACGGCGTTTTGTATCGCTTTGCTTACCCGATGGCAACGCACTGGCTACCCATTTTCCCCGGTGGACGCGGTCTGATGGACAGGTTTTCAAATACTGTCCGTTGAAAGAGTGAGTCCGGGATGTTGAGTCGAATGGTAAAAATGGCAGTGTTCGCCATCGTGTTGTCGTCAATGTCGGGCTGCTGGCCGTTCTGGCCCGGTCCGGGTGGACATGGGGGCGGCGGCGGTCACCATCAGGGGCCAGGCGGTGGCGGCGGTCCGGGTCCGGGCTTCGGTCCTGGCGGCGGTCGCTGAGGGTAAGAGCGCGGGTCACGACGCCTTTAGTCGTCGCGACCTTCCATCATCGTGCGCTTGAGCATCACATACACCGCACCCGCGCCGCCATGTTTGGCCAGGCATGAGCAGAAGCCCAGTACCTGCGAATGCTGACGCAGCCAGGTGTTGACGTGGCTTTTGATCATCGGGCGCTTGCCGTCCAGTCGTACGGCTTTGCCGTGCGTGACGCGCACGCAGCGTATTTCGAGTTTTGTGGCTTCGGCCAGAAACTCCCACAGGGTTTCCCGGGCCAGTTCGACGTTCATTCCGTGCAGATCCAGTGTGCCTTCGAAGCTGATCTGCCCCAGCTTGAGTTTGCGCATCTGGCCTTCCTGAACCCCGTCGCGCGACCAGCTCAGCACGTCTTCGGGGCCGACATCGATCACGAACTGGTCGGACAGACCATCAATCGTCACCGCATCGGTACGCACGGTCGCCGACTGACGCAGGCGCGCCAGCAATTTGCGGTCAGTCTTGGGTTTGCCGACATCGGCATGTTCGTGCTTGATGGGCTTGACGCCACGCGTCTCGCTTCTGAACAGGGAAAAATCGTCGTCTTGCATGGGGCCTCCGCGAAGGGGGCTAGTTTAACCGGGAAGACGAAGCGCTCAGTCGTGTTTTTTCATCAGATGGGCTGACATGCTCAATCCGCCGGAACTGCGCGGCCCACGACCGCTTCTGCGCCACAGCCACATACCCAGCAAAAGCACCAGCAAACCGGCCACGGCAACCACTGCGGCACCTGCGGGATTGGCGTTCAGATCGCCCAGTGCCTGGGGATGCACGATCAGGCTGGAGCCTCCGGTCAGGGCCAGCGCCACACCGGAGACCAGAAACACGAAGGCAATTGTTTTGCCGATTCGCGTCCGCCAGTTACTTCGCCCTTTGGGACGCAGCCTGCGGGCGTCGAAACCATCGGATATCTTCATTCCGGTTTCCTCAGTGTTTATCGGCGCTCTGACCAGAACAGGCGGACCTGGGTTCCCGTTCCGGACGCAAAGGAGGGCAATAAGGGATGGGCGGTTAGGTGAATAGGCTCATACAGCCTGTGCACAGAGGCAAGGGGCTCAAATCAGGTCTTTGGTCAGTGCCAGCGTGGCAAAGTTGTCGGCCATGATCGCCATCTCGGTGCGGTGCACGACCTGAGCGCTTACCACACCGTGTGGGCTCGGCAGGTCGCGGGTCGCGCAGGCATCATCGACCAGCGTGCAGCGATAGCCGTAATCCTTGGTGGCGCGAACGGTGGTGCTGATGCTTGAGTGGCTCATGAAGCCGCAGATCACCAGATCCAGGTGACCCAGGCTCTGTAGCAATTCGTGCAGTCCGGTGCCGTTGAAGGCGTTGGGCAGACGCTTTTCGACCAGATGTTCGTCGGCCTGAGGCAGCAGTTCCGGGACCAGTTGGCCGCGCTCGCCCTGAGGGTCGAACAGGCCGCCAACGGTTCCGAGGTGGCGGACATGCACGATCGGGCATTTGACGGCGCGGGCCTTGGCAACCAACTGACCGATATTGGCCAGGGCTTCATCGACGCCGGTAAGGGCCAACGGACCGCTGAGGTACTCTTTCTGCGCGTCGATGATAATCAACGTGGCATTGCTCAGGCTGGCCGGCGCATGAACACGGCCGCTGAGTTGAAACATGGTCTTGATGGAAGGCATTCGAGGGCTCCTTTTGAATGGGGCTTTTGCGACATTGTCCTCTGGCTGAAGGGTTATGGGAATGGTCACTGTTGCAAGTCACGGTTTTTATGGCCTGCAGGGCATTTGGATGGCTGCGTAGCTGGCGGTTTGCCTTGATGGCGGGTCGCGAATGGGCGAAACTTCCAGGCCTGCCCGCGCCGCTCAGAGATCAGGCGCATTGCCTCGTCCTGCCCCCGGCCTTTTCAAGTGGCCTGTCGTTTTCTCAAGGAGTCTGTCCATGATCACTTCCCGCTTGCGTACCGTGCGCGACCACATCCGTTGGGCCGTCAGCCGGTTTCATGAGGAAGATGTATTTTTCGGTCATGGCACCGACAACGCGTGGGACGAAGCGCGGCAACTGGTGCTGGGCGCGCTGCACCTGCCCTGGGAAATTGCCGACAGCTACCTGGATTGCCGCCTGGAGGTCGATGAGATTTCCGAACTGCAGGGCCTGATCAAGCGCCGCATCAACGAGCGTATCCCGACGCCTTATCTGCTGGGCGAGGCCTGGTTCTGTGGCATGTCGTTCATCGTCGATGACCGCGTGCTGATTCCACGTTCGCCGATTGCCGAACTGATCGAAGACCGTTTTGCGCCCTGGCTGGCGAGCGAGCCGACCCGCATTCTTGACTTGTGTACCGGATCGGGCTGTATCGGTATCGCATGTGCCGACGAGTTCAAGGACGCCGAAGTCGCATTGGCCGATCTGTCATACGACGCGCTTGAAGTGGCCAACCAGAACATCGAGCGTCATGGCATGGAAGACCGTGTCTACACCGTGCAGGGCGATGGCTTCGAAGGTCTGCCCGGGCAGCGCTTCGACCTGATCGTTTCCAACCCGCCGTATGTCGATGCCGAGGATTTTGCCGACATGCCGGACGAATACCAGCACGAGCCGGAACTGGCGCTGGCCTGTGGCAGTGATGGATTGAATCTGGTGCGTCGCATGCTCGCCGAGGCGGCCGATCATCTGACCGAGAAAGGTCTGCTGATCGTTGAGGTGGGCAACAGCCAGGTGCATGTCGAGGCGCTTTACCCGGAAGTCGATTTCGCCTGGCTGGACTTCCAGCGCGGCGGGCACGGTGTGTTCATGCTGACCGCCGAGCAGTGCGTCGCGCATCAGGCGCTGTTCCAGTCGAGGGTGTAAATCCCGAGTGGCGGCACTGTGTGTGCCGCCAGATCAACGGTGGGTCGCGATCCAGATCAGCAGGCCCGCCTGGAATACTGCGAATGTCACCAGACAGGCAATCGTGAAGCGCAAGCTGCTGTCTTCGCGCTTGTACTTGCTGACCCGGTCTTCGTGCTGACGGATAGTGACTTCCTGCTCCAGCAGATTTTTCTCGGCCTTCTCCAGCATGTGCGAGGCTTCGAGAATCTCGATGATCTGCACCTTGTCGTTGTTCCAGGTGCTGTGCAGATTGCCGACATGCACATCCTTGATGCTGCCTTTCATGTGCTGGGCGTCGGCGTACACCACCTCGAAACCCAGTGTGCGCAGAAAGTGGTCGCGACGCAGGCGCGTGTCTTCGTTGAGGCCGTCCTTGCTCGCCAGTGCCACGCTTTCTATCTTATATGAAGACCATTTGCGTTGTGCCCAGTGCACGCCGTGCGCGATCAGGAAGCGCCCGATACCGCGGTTCCACGGTTCGATCTGCAAGCCGGACTCGGGGCCGAAACGCACCATGCGTTTTTGATGGTCCACCCAGATATCCAGATTGTTCTGTTCCTTTCGCACACGCTGGCCTGGCAACTGAATGCTGATGCGCAACAGGCTCAGTTCCTTGCTGTGACGCTCGGCGCGTCCGAACTGAACGAAACGCAGCGGTCGTCCACCCGTGGCGCGGTCGGTCGGCAACGGCGACAGGCGCAGCATCTGAAAATTCTCAGGCACCACGTCTTCCCACGGTTGTGGCGGTGCGGGTGCAGCGGCTTCTGCGCTGTCGGGTGCAGCAACGGTTTCGGTCATGGCGGTATCAGTCATGGAGGCGGTCCTGTCCATGGCTTTGTGCAGCAAACACAAAGCCAGCAATCCGCTATCGGCAGTCTTTGCCCAGACTGAAGGGCAAAACGGCGGGTTTGCAGATTACTGGCGTCAAATCTTCCGTCAGGCCGGCGGCAAGGCCTGGATGAAGCGCAGAATGCGCGCCGTGACCTGCTTGGCCAACGGTTGGGTGGGATTGCGATAGGACAGCAACTGTTGCTCCAGATTGTCGGGAACAATGCGCAAGACGTGATTCATGCCATCGATCAGCGCCAGTTCGGCATCCGGTTTGGCTTTCTGAAGCAGCAACGCATCGCCCACGCCCACCTGAATGTCGTTGCGGCCCTGAACGATCAGCGCAGGCATCGTCAGCGCGCCGAAGGCGGCGGTAGGGTCCTGTCGAAACAGCGAGATCAGATAGGGCTGTACGCTCGGCCTGAACACCACCTCGAGTTCCTGCGGGACCTTCTCATCGGTCTTGCCTGCCTTCAACTCGTCCAGCAGTTGGTTGCTACGTTGCAGCAACTCGGGAGGCAGGCGTTCCTGAAACTGCTCGCGCAGTACTTGATCCACCGGGCGACCGGTGCCGGCAACCGATATCACTGCGGCAGCGCCAGCTTTGTCGGCGGCAAGGGCTGCCACCAATGCGCCTTCGCTATGACCCAGCAGAATCAGCTGGCCGAGGCGCGGGTTGGCGCGGATCGCTCTGACCCACAATTGCACGTCGGCCACGTAGCGCTCGACACTCAGGTCGCGCTCGTCCGGCGTGACGGCCTTGCTCGCCGCCACACCACGTTTGTCATAACGCACGCTGGCGATGCCGTGGGTTGCGAGGAAAACCGCCAGACGCTTCATGCTGTCGTTGCGTCCACCTTCAGGGTTGTTGCCATCCCGGTCGGTTGGGCCTGAGCCCGCAATGATCAGTACTACAGGCACCGGCCTGTCTGCGCGCGGCATCAGCAGCGTGCCGTAAAGCGTGCCGTTTCCGGTGTCCACGTTCATGGGGCGTTGCACGACATTGGGCGTGGCTGCGCTGGCCGTTGCGGCAAACAGGGTGAGCAGCAATGTCATCGGCAGGACCAGCAGGCGCAGCATGTTTGAAGCTTTCATCGAAGAATTACCAGATAACATCGCAAGGCCATCATAGGGCAGGGTCTCGCTTGGACGCACGCCGTAACGGAAGGTTCGAGGATGAACTGTACGGCGAGCCTGCGTATACTGGCGCGCTTGATTCAATGATTTGGTTTTTTGGCTGATTTTTCGGAGCGCCCGCATGTCCGGCAACACTTTCGGCAAGCTGTTCACTGTCACCACCGCCGGCGAAAGCCATGGCCCGGCGCTGGTCGCTATCGTCGACGGCTGCCCGCCCGGTCTGGAGCTGGATCTGCAGGACCTGCAGCGCGACCTGGATCGCCGCAAGCCGGGCACCAGCCGGCACACCACGCAGCGCCAGGAGGCCGACGAGGTCGAGATTCTTTCCGGGGTGTTCGAAGGCAAGACCACCGGCGCGTCTATCGGCCTGCTGATCCGCAACACCGATCAGAAGTCCAAGGATTATTCGAACATCAAGGACTTGTTCCGGCCCGCGCACGCCGACTACACCTATCACCACAAGTATGGCGTGCGCGACTACCGTGGCGGCGGTCGCAGCTCGGCGCGTGAAACGGCCATGCGTGTCGCCGCAGGTGCCATCGCCAAGAAATACCTGGCGACCCAGGGCATTGTCATTCGCGGCTACATGAGCCAGCTGGGTCCGATCCAGATTCCGTTCAAGACCTGGGATTCGGTCGAGCAGAACGCATTTTTCTGTCCCGATCCTGACAAGGTGCCGGAGCTGGAGACCTATATGGACCAGCTGCGTCGCGACCAGGATTCGGTTGGCGCGAAAATCACTGTCGTGGCCGAAGGCGTCATGCCGGGTCTGGGCGAACCGATTTTCGACCGTCTGGACGCCGAACTGGCCCATGCGCTGATGAGCATCAATGCCGTGAAGGGCGTAGAAATCGGCGCAGGCTTCGACTGCGTTGCCCAACGTGGCACCGAGCACCGTGACGAGATGACGCCGCAAGGTTTCCTGTCCAATCAGGCAGGCGGCATTCTGGGCGGGATTTCTTCCGGCCAGCCGATCATCGCGCATCTGGCGCTCAAGCCGACATCGAGCATTACCACGCCGGGCCGCTCCATCGATGTCGATGGCAACGCCGCAGACGTCATCACCAAAGGGCGTCATGACCCTTGCGTCGGGATCCGTGCCACGCCGATTGCCGAAGCCATGATGGCCATCGTGCTGCTGGACCATCTGTTGCGCCATCGCGGTCAGAACGCCGACGTCAGTGTCACCACGCCTGTGCTGGCTCAGCTGTAATGAGCGTGGCCACTGTCGCGGACCGCTAACGTGGCGCCACTTCCTCACGGACAGCTTCCTTACTGGCGGCTGTCCGGTTTCTATCTGTGTTACTTCGCCTTGCTCGGCTCGTCCGCGCCGTACATGGCGCTGTATCTGCATCATCTGGGGTTTTCCAGCGCGCGGATTGGCGAGCTGATCGCCATTCCGATGCTGATGCGATGCGTGGCGCCGAACCTCTGGGGCTGGCTCGGCGACTACACCGGGCGGCGGCTGGCCATCGTACGCTTTGGTGCGGTCTGCACACTGCTGGCGTTCTCGCTCATCCTGCTGGATCACAGCTATGCCTGGCTGGCGATGGTCATGGCCCTGTACGCGTTCTTCTGGCATGCGATTCTGCCGCAGTTCGAGGTGATTACCCTCGCTCACCTGCAAGGTCAGACTGCCCGGTACAGCCAGATCCGCCTGTGGGGCTCTATCGGCTTCATTCTGGCGGTGGTGGTGCTCGGACGATTGCTCGAATGGTTCAGCCTGGACCTGTTCCCTCACATGCTTCTGACGGTCATGGCCGGCATCGCGATCAGCAGTTGGTGGGTGCCCAACGCGCAGCCGCCCGTCTCATCGAGGCCGTCGGACGAGGGCGGCTTTCTCCGGCAGTTGTCACGCCCCGGCGTGCTGGCGTTCTACCTCAGTGTCGCGCTGATGCTGCTCAGCCATGGCCCGTATTACACGTTTCTGACCCTGCATCTCGAGGCACTGGGCTACAGTCGCAGCCTGATCGGTGTGCTGTGGTCAGTGGGCGTGGTGGCGGAAGTGTTGATGTTCATGGTGATGAGCCGTGTTCTGCAGCGTTTTTCGGTGCGTCAGGTGTTGCTGGCCAGTTTTCTGCTGGCGGCGGTGCGCTGGCTGCTGCTGGGCGCATTTGCCGAGCATTTGCTGGTCTTGCTGGTTGCTCAGGTGATGCACGCCGCGACGTTCGGCAGCTTTCACGCCGCTGCCATCCATTTCGTGCAACGTAGCTTCGGTCCACGTCAGCAAGGTCAGGGGCAGGCGCTGTATGCCGCACTGTCCGGCGTCGGCGGGGCATTGGGCGCGTTGTACTCAGGTTATAGCTGGACTGCGCTGGGGCCATTCTGGACCTTTGCCATCGCCAGCCTTGCGGCACTGGCCGCAGCCATCATGATTGTCACACCCAGGAAAGAGGAAGGTGTATGACCCGCGAACACTTGGCGCAGCAGATCATCGAAGCCGGCCGGTTTCTGTATGGCCGTGGCTGGTCGCCTGCCACCAGCAGCAACTACTCGGTCCGGCTGTCGGCCAGCGAGGCACTGCTGACGGTGTCCGGCAAGCACAAGGGCCAGTTGGGTATCGACGATGTGCTGGCCACCGATCTGCACGGCAACAGCCTGGAACCGGGCAAGAAGCCATCTGCTGAAACGCTGCTGCACACCCAGTTGTACAATTGCAGGCCGCAGGTCGGTGCCGTATTGCACACGCATTCGGTGAACGCGACTGTGTTGTCCAGACTGACCGATGCCGATCATCTGGTATTCGAGGACTACGAACTGCAGAAAGCCTTTCAGGGCGTGGCCACCCATGAATCGCAAGTGGTGGTGCCGATTTTCGACAATGATCAGGACATTGCCCGGCTGGCCGCGAAGGTGCAGCCCTGGCTCGATGCCCATCCAGACTGCGCCGGTTACTTGATTCGCGGCCACGGACTCTATACCTGGGGCGCGCAGATGAGCGATGCACTGCGTCAGATCGAAGCATTCGAATTTCTGTTTGAATGCGAGCTGAAGATGCGCACGGTCTTGAACCGTTGACTGCCACGCGTTAAACACGTGTGTATGCCTGACCGGCCTGTAAAAGCCGGAAGGCCTTGCCAAGCCCAAGCCGAGGATTCAATGCCATGAGC
The DNA here is from genome assembly GCF_001642795.1 of Pseudomonas viridiflava. Classification (GTDB taxonomy): domain Bacteria; phylum Pseudomonadota; class Gammaproteobacteria; order Pseudomonadales; family Pseudomonadaceae; genus Aquipseudomonas; species Aquipseudomonas viridiflava. The sequence continues at coordinate 478,537 of NZ_LKEH01000018.1, forward strand.
AGCCTGTCCGTTTACCACGTTTCAAGTCCTGAGGTGCCCAACAAGGTACTGACCCACCTGGAAGACATCACCTCGACCCTGGCCGAGCAGGGCGTTTCGTTTGCGCGTTGGGAAGCTGCGACGCCAATCACGCCGGGCGCCTCCCAGGAAGATGTCATCCATGCCTACCGCAGCCAGATCGATGCGCTGATGACCGAGCACGGCTACGTGACCGTTGACGTCATCAGCCTCAATAGCGATCACCCGCAAAAAGCCGAATTGCGTGCGAAGTTTCTTGAAGAGCATCGTCATGGCGAAGATGAAGTGCGCTTCTTCGTAGCCGGTCGAGGCCTGTTCACGTTGCACATCGAAGATTACGTCTACGCCGTGCTGTGCGAGAAGAACGACCTGATTTCCGTACCTGCCGGGACGAAGCACTGGTTCGACATGGGTGAAAACCCGCACTTCGTCGCCATCCGCCTGTTCAATAACCCTGAAGGTTGGGTCGCGAACTTCACCGGTGAAGACATCGCAGGCCGTTTCCCAAGGCTTGAAGACTGACCCGTCCGCCGTTTGCTTATGTACCGCCTCAAAGGAGCCAGACCCTGATGTCCATCAAAGCCATCCTCACGGATATCGAAGGCACCACCAGTGCGGTGAGTTTCGTGTTCGACGTGCTGTTCCCGTTCGCCAGGCAGCACTTGCCGGACTTCGTTCGCCAGAACGCTGACAAGCCTGCGGTTGCAGAGCAAGTGCAGGCCGTGCGTGCCGACAGTGGCGAGTCGCAGGCCGATGTCGAACGAGTCGTCGAGATTCTCTTGCAGTGGATTGCCGAGGATCGCAAGGCCACGCCACTCAAGGCACTGCAAGGCATGGTCTGGGAGCAGGGCTACAACGCCGGTCAGTTGAAAGGGCATGTGTACCCGGACGCTGTCGAGGCTCTGAAACGCTGGCACACCGAGGGTTACAGGCTGTATGTATATTCCTCGGGCTCGATTCAGGCTCAGCAATTGATCTTCGGTTGCTCCGAGGCGGGTGATCTTTCCGGTCTGTTCAGTGGTTATTTCGACACCACGTCCGGCCCCAAGCGCGAGGCGCAGTCCTACCGCACCATCACGCAAGCCATTGGCTGCGAGGCGGGCGAGATACTGTTTCTGTCGGATATCGTCGAAGAGCTGGATGCCGCACGAGATGCAGGCATGGCGACCTGTGGTCTGGTGCGCGCCGAAGGCGCTCTGGCAGGTCATGAAAACGTATCCAGCTTCGCACTGATCGACCCGACTGCCTGGTAAAAATCCTTTCTCGAACGCTGTTACCAGCGATTTCTGTCAGTAGCGTCCTGCTTTTGAGTGGGACGCTGCCTGTCTGTGAGTGCGTTAATCCTGTTTGTTTAAGGCGTTGTTTTCAAGCACGGTCAGTCGTGTAAGTTTCGCGTTTTCGAATCCCTCATCGAGCGAATGCCACTGGTTTACTCGAGCAGGGCAGGGAGGGAGCGGCGGCGATGTGCAGTGCCATGACGGACAACGCAACAATGGGTTTATTGATAGAGCAGATGGTCAGTACGATCACTGAAATCGATGGGCAGACAGCCATCGGGAATGCGCTTCGATGGCTGAGGCAGGAGTGCCGCTGTGAGCGGGCCATGTTCTACCAGTTCAAGGGTGTACAACTGCTGACGTTCGTGACGTCCAACGTCGATGACGTGTGGGGCGAAGCCTATCGTCGTCAGCAGATGATTTCCCATGATCCGGTGGTGCGTCATTACCGCAACAACCTCGGGTTTCTGGAATGGGACGATGCGATCAGGCATTACCTTCCGCCCGCCTGGTATGAAGAAACACTCAGTGCCTGCAACCTCGCACCGGCGATTTCATATGGCTACACCAGCCACTGCCGGGGTGTTGACGGCGTGACGTCGATCTTCACATTGGCGGGACTGACGCGTAATACCACCCAAAGTGACAAATACCTGATCACCAGTCTGGTACCTGTGTTGCACAGGGTCGGCCGCGGCATTCAGTTCAGCTCCAGGGGGCTTACCCAAAAAGAGCTGGAGATTCTGCAGTGGGCCAGAGACGGAAAGACTGCATGGGAAATCTCGATGATCAAGGAGATTTCAGAAGCCACGGTGAAATTTCACCTGAAGACCATCTATTCCAAACTGGGTGTCGCCAATCGTGCGCAGGCGGTGGGGGAGGCGTTGTGTCGCGGATTCATTACCTGACAATTAAAACCAGACAGGCAAAAAAAGCCGCGAGAACAAAAATGTAATCGCGGCGAACAAGGGATGAGAGAGCGTACAACGGCGTCACCAGGTTCGGTGACGCGAAAACTTTAGCGCGTGTGATAAGTCGGCAGATCGAAGCGGTGCTGGCTTTGCAGCATCGAGATGGCCGGCAGATCGCTGGCTTGTGCGGCCAGGTCGCGACGGATTGCGCTGATTACCCATTCCAGCTGTACCGGAGTGTGCAGTTGTGCATAAGACACGGAGCGACGGATCTGTTTGCCTTCATCGTTGCGCAGCGACAACAACACGCCGCCGTCAGGACGAGGCTGGGTGGTCACGGTGTAGTCGGAAAATACGGAAGCGAATTTTTCTTGAATAAAAGTCATGTCTAGCGGCTCCATTGCTCATGGGATAACAAGCTTGGAAGTACTAGTGCAGTGTCTGTGCCACATTTGCCATGAATTTTTTTCCTTTAAAATCAACGAGTTAAAATAACGTCATTTTAAGAGGTTCGTGCATTTTGCATGAAAGCCTATCGGGCATCCTGCATTTTGCCGTTTGCGGGGAACCAAATGGCTGGAAAGCGGACCAAGTCGGTATTTTTTCAATCGAGGGCATGGCTTGACCCTGATCGAACAGCTGGCAAGACTTACGGTCAGTGTGTTTACCGCTGCCGGGTACATCGGATTCCCGGATGACCGTGCGCCAAGGAGTTAGTGATGACCGATTCAAATACCAGTCAACCGAAGACTATGACTGACGAAGAGACTGCCGAGTTCGCTGAACAGGTATTCAATGTTGCGCGTCAGGGTGATGCGGTGATGCTGGAACGTCTGCTGAAAAAAGGCCTTCCTGCAGACCTGCGCAACCACAAGGGTGACACGCTGCTGATGCTCGCCAGCTATCACGGCCACCTTGATGCGGTTCGTGTACTGCTCGAGCACAAGGCCAACCCGGAAATTCGCAACGACAATGGGCAGAGCCCGATCGCAGGCGCGGCCTTCAAGGGCGACCTTGCGGTGGTGAAACTGCTGGTGGAAAACGGCGCCGAAGTGGAAGGCGCGTCTGCCGATGGTCGCACTGCGCTGATGATGGCGGCGATGTTCAACCGGATGGAAATCGTCGACTACCTGATCAGCAAGGGCGCTGATCCGCATGTCCGTGATGCCAAAGGTGTGAACGCGCTCGCAGCCGCCCAGACAATGGGCGCCACCGGGACCGCAGAGCAACTGATCAATCTGGGTGTTCAGCCGGTCTGATTCGGCCCTGTGGCTGTGATCAGCCTGAAGGCATAGAGGTGCGAAGGATTTCCCGTTATCCTTCGCACCTCTTTTTTTTGCCCGCTATCAGGATGTTTCTCATGAAAGACGCTCTCGCCGAATTAATCAGCAAAATCAGTTCGGGGTGCATGGGCGACGACGAGATCCTGCGCGTGGCTGACGAAGCCGCCCAGGCCTATGCCGACCCGAAGGCTTTTCTGAGCGCCAATCCTGATATCAATTACGACGACACTTTTCCCATCCCGTTGGGGGAGTGGGTCGTGGTCGGCAGTCTGCCGGAGACTGTCCTGTTTCAGGCCGACACCTATGCGGACCTGTTCGAGCAGATCGTCCAGTCGTTTGGCAAGGATGTGACGTTCAACATCAAGTCGAAACAACTGACCAAGGTCGAGCCGCTGGTGGCGCTCAATCGCATCCAGATCCAGCTGAGCAGCATGAACAAGGAAATGGGCGGCTACACCCTGATGGATTTCAGCCAGCCGCTGGACGATGAGCTGCAGGCGGTGCTGGTCTACGGCAACGATGAAGCACGTGTACTGGAGCTGGCAGCAGCGGCGGGCATTCATGCCGCGCCTTCGTTGCAGGCATTGCGCGGCTAATCAGCCGAGCGCGGTATCCAGAAACATCATCACTGCAAATCCGCCCATCAAGCCCAGCGTCGCCGACGTCTGGTGACCGTTGCGGTGGGTTTCCGGGATGACCTCATGTGACACCACGAAAATCATCGCACCCGCCGCCAGACCCATGCTCAGCGGGTAGGCAATAGCGAAGCCGCTGGAAATGCCCAGTCCGATCAATGCGCCCAGGGGCTCCATCAGGCCGGAGCCAATGGCGACCATCATGGCCTTGAAGGATGAAAGCCCCGTCGCCCTCAACGCCAGCGCTATCGCCAGTCCTTCCGGAATGTCCTGAATGGCGATGGCCGTGGTCAGTGGCAGGCCGACGTTCATGTTACCGCCTGCGAAGCTCACCCCGATGGCCATGCCTTCCGGCAGGTTATGCAGGGTGATCGCCAGCACGAACAGCCAGACCCGATTGATACGTTCCGAATGCGGTCCCTGACGGCCTACGCTCTCGTGCTCGTGCGGGGTGAACCTGTCTAGGCCGAGCATCAGCAGTACGCCCAGCGCCAGACCTGAGACAACGGTCGCTGCCGCGAATGGGCCGGTGCCGGTGATTTCCCGAGCGGCTTCCAGCCCCGGCAGAATCAGCGAGAAGGAACTGGCCGCCAGCATCATGCCTGCTGCGAAACCCAGCATGATGTCCTGAGTACGCTGCGCCACATTGCGGAACGCAACCGCCATGATCGCGCCGAGGGCCGTCGCGGCGAAACCAGCCGTGCCGCCCAGCAGGGCGTAATTGAAGTTGGTCTGGCTGGTGCCGAAAAAGGCGTTATAGAGGCTTATGGCGCCGAGAATCACGACAATCACAGAAGCGAATATAAAGCCCAGGCTCACCAGCGGGCTGCTTTGAAGCTGGGCGAGCCAGGTCGCCCGCAGGGTTCTTGGGTGCGCGGAAGGTTGCATGCAGAGTGTTACCTTTTGCTGATAGGCCGATCGCCAGAGTCATGAGCTGAACAGGATCAAACAGGTTGCTGAATTCGGAGCCTGAAAATATGCCGTTGGTTCAATGGAACCCCCGAAGGGCACGATCATCCTAGAAGTGTCAGTATTCAATCAGGGGCAACACCATGGGTTCCACATTCAACGGTCTGGTCGGCTTGATCATCCTCGCGCTCGATATCTGGGCCATCATCAACGTGTTGAAGAGCGGCTCGGAAACCGGGGCGAAGATTCTCTGGATCCTGCTGATTGTGCTGCTGCCTGTATTGGGGCTGATCATCTGGGCCATCGCGGGTCCGCGTGGCAACGTGCGTATCTGACGTTACTCAGGTCGGATAAAAGACGCTTGATTACGTGAGTAATCAGGCGTTTTTTGCTTTTAGGGACGGGCAGGACGGTACGTGTGTGGCGGGCTGTGAGCACAGAGGTTCGACCTGTCATGTTCGGCGACGTAGAATGCGCGCCTTTGTTGCGGGCGGTCGGCCGTCCTGTCATCTGTCTTTTTCGGGAGCTTACCCATGAGTGATTATCAGGAAACGTTGTACGAAGGCTACGGCCAGCGCTTTCGTATCGAAAAAATGCTGCACGAAGTGCGCACCGATCACCAGCACCTGGTGATTTTCCAGAACCCGCGCATGGGCCGTGTCATGGCGCTCGACGGCGTGATTCAGACCACCGAGGCCGACGAGTTCATCTACCACGAAATGCTCACCCACGTGCCGATCCTCGCTCACGGCGCAGCCAAGCGTGTGCTGATCATTGGCGGCGGCGACGGCGGCATGCTGCGTGAAGTGGCCAAGCACTCGACGGTCGAGCACATCACCATGGTCGAGATCGACGGCACAGTCGTCGAGATGTGCAAGGAGTTCCTGCCGACTCACTCCAACGGCGCTTTCGAGGATTCGCGTCTGAATCTGGTGATCGACGACGGCATGCGTTTCGTGGCTACCACCGAAGAGAAGTTCGATGTGATCATCTCCGACTCCACTGACCCGATCGGTCCGGGAGAGGTGCTGTTTTCGGAAAACTTCTATCAGGCCTGCCATCGCTGCCTGAACGAGGGTGGCATTCTGGTCACTCAAAACGGCACACCTTTCATGCAGCTCAGTGGCGTACAGACCACGGCCGGACGCATGAACGGCCTGTTCGCCGACTGGCATTTCTATCAGGCCGCCATTCCGACCTACATCGGCGGCGCCATGACCTTTGCCTGGGGCGCGACCGACAAGGCGTACCGCAAGCTGCCGCTGGAAACCCTGCGCCAGCGCTTCGCTGGCAGCGGTATTGTTACGCGTTATTACAACCCTGAAGTGCACATCGGCGCGTTCGCGCTGCCGCAGTACGTGCTCAGCGCCATCAAGAAGCCAAGCAACGACTGAGTCCGGTGTCCGACGTTTCGGGCCTGAACGCCTGAAACGTCCTGCCGTATGGCGGGGCGCGACAAAATTTTCACACCCCCCGGCCCAGAATTGCGCGCGACGCTGAACCCGCAGATAGTCTCTGTCGCTGAACGAGACGCGCTGAACGAGCGCCAAATACCTGTCGATCAAGTACTATCTGCCCCCCTTGCAGCCTGCCGCCCACTCGTTGGAGCGCTGGTGTCGCACGCCTGAACCCAACCCTGAATCCACCGGATCCTGACAACCATGGCCAAAACGGACGCCCAGATTCATCGGCAAGCCTTGTCCCGCCTGCAAAACCCGACCGTCAAATCGCATCTGGCTTATACATTGCTCAGCGGCCTGGCCCTGATGGTGATGTACACGCTGCTGCGTATCGGTCTGCTGGTCTACAACCGCGAGATGATTGGCGATACGCCTGCATCGACCTTCATCGAGGCGCTGTTCAACGGCATGCGTTTCGACCTGCGTCTGACGGTGTATCTGCTGATCCCGCTGATGCTGTCGCTGTTCAGCGCTCGGGCCATGGCGGCACGTGGCTTCTTCCGGTTCTGGCTGACCTTGGTCGGCAGCATCACGCTGTTCTTTGGCCTGATGGAAATGGACTTCTACCGTGAATTCCATCAACGCCTGAACGGCCTGGTGTTCCAGTACGTCAAGGAAGACCCGAAGACCGTTCTGAGCATGCTCTGGTACGGCTTTCCGGTGGTGCGTTATCTGCTGGCGTGGGCCGTGGTCACCTGGCTGTTGAGCCTGGTGTTCAAGGGCATCGACCGTGTGACGCGGCCGCGCAATGCACTGTCGGGCGGTGTCGCTGGCACGCGCTCCATCGCGCCGTGGTACATGCGCATAGGCGTGTTCTTCCTGGTCCTGATCGTTGCCGTGATCTGCGCCCGTGGCACCCTGCGCCAGGGCCCGCCGCTGCGTTGGGGTGATGCGTACACCACCGAATCGAACTTCGCCAACCAGTTGGGCCTCAACGGCACGCTGACGCTGATAACGGCTGCCAAAAGCCGCATGTCCGAAGATCGCGACAACATCTGGAAAGCAACGCTGCCACAGGCCGACGCACAACAGACCGTACGCGATATGTTGCTGACCTCCCACGACAAGCTGGTCGAGCCGGACATTGCTGCAGTACGCCGTGACTTCACGCCGCCTGCGGAAAACACCCTGCCGATCCGAAACGTGGTCGTGATCCTGATGGAGAGCTTCGCCGGTCACTCGGTCGGTGCGCTGGGCAGCGATGCCAACATCACGCCTAACTTCGACAAGCTGTCCAAGGAAGGCCTGTTGTTCGATCATTTCTTCTCCAACGGTACCCACACCCACCAGGGTATGTTCGCCACCATGGCCTGCTTCCCGAACCTGCCAGGTTTCGAATACCTGATGCAGACGCCGGAAGGCAGCCACAAGCTGTCGGGCCTTCCGCAGCTGTTGAGCGCGGGTCGCAACTACGATGACGTCTACGTTTACAACGGCAACTTTGCCTGGGACAACCAGTCGGGCTTCTTCAGCAATCAGGGCATGACCAACTTTGTTGGCCGTGACGACTTCGTCAACCCGGTGTTCTCCGATCCGACCTGGGGCGTTTCCGACCAGGACATGTTCGACCGTGGCGCTCAGGAACTGAAGGCGCGTCAGGACGGCAAGCCGTTCTATGCCCTGCTGCAAACCCTGTCCAACCACACCCCATACGCATTGCCGGAAAACCTGCCGGTCGAGCGTGTGACCGGTCACGGTTCGCTGGACGAGCATTTGACCGCCATGCGTTATTCCGACTGGGCGCTGGGCCAGTTCTTCGAGAAGGCCAAGAAAGAGCCTTACTTCAAGAACACCCTGTTCGTCGTACTGGGTGACCACGGTTTCGGCAACAACCGTCAGCTGACAGAAATGGACCTTGGTCGCTTCAATGTGCCGATGTTGTTGATCGGTCCGGGCGTGCAGGAAAAGTTCGGCCAACGCAGCAGCATCGTCGGCACCCAGGTGGACGTCGTACCGACCATCATGGGCCGTCTGGGTGGTCAGACCCGTAACCAGTGCTGGGGACGCGATCTGCTCAACCTGCCGGAAGGCGACAAGGGGTTTGGCGTGATCAAGCCGTCGGGCAGTGAGCAGGTGGTGGCAATCATCAGCGGCAACCGCATTCTGATCGAACCGACCGAAATGCCGGCCAAACTGCTGACGTACACCCTGGGTGCCACGCCGCACGCGGAAGAAGTACCCGATGCGCCGGACACCGAGGAGCTCAAGCGCAAGCTGGAGAGCTTCCTGCAAACCGCGACCAAGAGCCTGCTGGACAATACTGCAGGCGTGGAAGCCAGCAAGAACAGAAACTGACCGCTGTCGTCCTGCCCGGTATCAATCGGGCAGGACACGCAGTTGACCGTTTCAGCAATGAAAAAGGCCCTCGGCATCCAATGCGAGGGCCTTTTTGTTATCCGTTTGAGTCCGTTTGCTGTGCGCAATCCATTGGAACGAATGGAGGCGGTGAAAGGTCCAGAGTAGGTAAGTCAGAGTGCCTGGCTTGCTTATTCTGGAGGCATTGATGAAACAGTGGGCCATTTTGTATCTGGACAAGGATGGTGTGCAGCAGCGTCGGGAAGTGCAGTGGCAGGAACGCCCCAGCGAAGAGGATGCTGCACGTCTGTTGCGCAAGGATTTATATCCCGTCACGGATGAGTTGGATCTCAATGACCTGGAAGGTCGAACCGATGAGCCGACCGTCAAGACACTCAAGGACCATAACAGTGTCCAGATCATTTCCATCACAGAAGCGAGCTGATCCTTCACTGCAAAAAATCTTGTTGCGCCAACCACTTGGCAATGTCCCCCCGATGGGTCTACTCTGCAAATGAGGTCGTGAAGACGGCCTCTGACACAGGTCCATCCCCGGCCTGTTCCAGGTCCGGTCAGCTACATGCTTGATTCCCCACGTCGGAGTAACTGCCGTGCGCTGGCCATCTTTTCGATGGCCACTCGGGAAGAGTTGAAACTCTATCTATCGTTGCATAGGAGGACGTTTCATGAGCACAGCCTATCAAGAGGACATCAGCAGTAACGTACTGCGCCGCATGAAAGAAGGCGGTTTTGACTTCGCGCGAATTCACCCCATCGAGTTCTATGCCATTTTTCCCGACGAGGAACGGGCGCGGCAGGCTGCAGACAAATTTCGTGGTGAGTCCCTCAATACACAGATCAATGTGCGTGACGACGGTGCCTGGCATTTGCAGTTGAGCAAAGTGATGTACGCCACCTATGACGGTATCGGTGACTTCGAGCAAGACTTTCAAGTGGCCATTTCGCCGATGGACGGGGAGGTTGAAGGCTGGGGTGTGAAACAGGAGATCAGGAGGCTGCACGCCTGATCCGCTGCAATTGCGATTGATACCTGCGGGCTGATCGGCCGACCTGGAGAAATCTGCCGGGGCGGCCGGTTTTGTTTTCGGGGTCAGCGTAATCTCGCGCAGGTGCTGTTCACGAATAGCGTGCTCGCCAGGACCGCGTAAAGCCCGAACAGGTTATCCGTGCGCAAAAAAAAGCCACTCAAGAGAGTGGCTCAAAGGGAAGTCCGGTCAGAAGCGCGTTAAGGTGCGTCACGCTCGCTGAGAAATGGGGTTCAGGGCAAAAGCGACGTTTGATGCCCTGTTTGCTCGGTTGCTGGCGATTATGGCGAACTAATATCGTGTTCGGAAATCAACTCTGACTATGCTGTTCATAGATTTCGCGGCGCAAAGACGCTTCCGAATGACGCATGCGAGAGGTAGCTGGGGCATTTAGCGCACAGGAATGGTGCGCGGTCCGCAGGGTTTATATATAACCTATTGATATTTAAGCGTTTATGCCGGTGGCACGGGCCTTGCGAAGCCTAAGGTGTCCATGGTGACAAGGAGTACGGCATGATCCGCACCTTTTATGACGAGATGTACGATGCTGGCGGTCTGGTCCGCCCGCACTATCGGGAATTCGCCCGCTGGTTGGGCGATACGCCCCCTGAGCTTCTGGCTCAACGCAGGCGTGAAGCCGATCTGCTGTTTCATCGCGCCGGGATCACGTTCACGCTCTACGGTGACGAGCAAGGCACCGAGCGGTTGATTCCGTTCGACACCATTCCCCGCAGCATTCCGGCCAGCGAGTGGCGGGTTGTGGAGCGGGGCTGTATTCAGCGCGTCAAGGCGCTGAACATGTTCCTTGCCGACCTTTACCATGACCAACGCATCATCAAGGCCGGGATCATTCCCGCCGAACAGGTGCTGGCCAACGAGCAATATCAGCTGGCGATGCAGGGTCTGAATCTGCACCGCGACCTGTACTCGCACATCTCTGGCGTCGATCTGGTCCGTGATGGCGATGGCACTTATTACGTGCTCGAAGACAACCTGCGCACGCCCAGCGGCGTGAGCTATATGCTCGAAGACCGCAAGATGATGATGCGCCTGTTCCCCGAGCTGTTCGCGGCGCAACGCATCGCGCCCATCGATCATTACCCGAACCTGCTGCTCGATACGCTGAAAAGCTCCAGCCCTCTGGATAACCCCAGCGTTGTGGTGCTGACGCCCGGGCGTTTCAACAGTGCGTTCTTCGAACATGCTTTCCTGGCCCGCGAAATGGGTGTCGAGCTGGTCGAGGGTGCCGATCTGTTCGTGCGCGATGATCGCGTCTTCATGCGCACCACCGACGGCCCCAAAGCCGTTGATGTGATCTATCGTCGCCTGGACGATGCCTTCCTCGATCCGCTGGCCTTCAACCCTGATTCGATGCTGGGCGTACCCGGTCTGCTGGCGGCCTATCGCTCCGGCAACGTGGTGCTGGCCAACGCCATTGGCACCGGCGTTGCGGACGACAAGTCGGTGTATCCGTACGTCACTGACATGATTCGTTTCTATCTGGACGAAGAGCCGATCCTCAAGAACGTACCCACCTGGCAATGCCGCAAGCCCGAAGAGTTGTCCCACGTACTGGCCAACCTGAAAGACCTTGTCGTCAAGGAAACCCAGGGTTCCGGCGGTTACGGAATGCTGGTCGGGCCTGCTGCCACGGCTGCCGAGATCGAAGCCTTCCGGGCGCGTCTCAAAGCCAAGCCGCATGCGTATATCGCTCAACCGACACTGTGCCTGTCGACCTGTCCGACGTTTGTCGAGAACGGCATCGCCCCGCGCCATATCGATTTGCGCCCCTTTGTTCTGTCCGGTCGTGAAACCCGCGTCGTGCCTGGCGGCCTCACCCGAGTGGCCTTGCGTGAAGGCTCGCTCGTGGTGAATTCGTCGCAGGGCGGCGGAACCAAAGACACCTGGGTGGTCGAGGATTAAGGATGCCTGCCAATGTTAAGTAGAACTGCCTCGGATCTTTTCTGGATGTCGCGTTACCTGGAGCGAGCGGAGAACCTCGCCCGTATGCTGGACGTGAGCTATTCGCTGTCGTTGATGCCCCAGGACGGGCGTGGCGACGGGTTGGATGAAATAGCCATGCCGTTGTTGATCACCGGCACGCTGGAAACCTACATCGAGCGCCATGGCGAGTTGCACGCCGAGCGCATGCTGCATTTCTTCGCGCTGGATGCGAGCAACCCGGCCAGCATCTACAGCTGCCTGGGCGCTGCACGCGCCAGTGCGCACGCGGTGCGCGGTCGGATCACCGCCGACATGTGGGAGAACATCAACTCCACCTGGCTGGAAATTCGTGGCATTGCCCAGCAGGGGCTGACGCGCTACGGCATGAGCCGTTTCTGTGAATGGGTCAAGGAGCGCTCGCACCTGTTTCGCGGCGCGACCTACGGCACCATCATGCGCAACGACGCGTTCCGTTTCATTCGCCTGGGGACATTCATCGAGCGCGCCGACAACACCATGCGCATGCTCGACGCGCGTTATGAAATGCTCGAACTGCGTGGGCCTCAGGCCAACGCCGCCGCAGACAATTCCGCTGCCGGTTATTACCAGTGGAGTGCGTTGCTGCGTGCGTTGTCGTCGTTCGAGGCGTATACCGAGGTATATCGCGACGCGCCGGGTGCACGTCAGGTGGCCGAACTGTTGCTGCTACGCGCCGACATTCCGCGCTCGTTGCGTGCCTGTCTGGAAGAGATGGACCTGATTCTTGCCAGTCTGCCCGGCGTCAACGGCAGACCCGCGCAGCGCATGGCGGCCGAGATGGATGCACGCCTGCGCTACACCAGCATCGACGAGATCCTGGATGAGGGCCTGCACGAGTGGCTGAACGAATTCATCCCGATGCTCGCCCAACTGGGTGATGCTATCCACACTTCGTACCTGGAGGCTGCATGAGACTCTCAATTAGCCACGAAACCACCTATCACTATGATGATCAGGTGCGTTCCAGTATCCAGTACCTGCGCCTGACTCCCCACGACAGCGAGCGTCAGAAGGTGCTCAGCTGGAAATTGACGCTGCCACGCGAAGCGCGGGCGCAAGTCGATCCGTTCGGCAATATTCTGCATGTCCTGAGCCTTGAAGAACCTCATGAATCGATCATCATCGGCGCGCGCGGACAGGTCGAAATCGACGCGACCTGTGAAGCCGAACACGAAAGCCAGTCGCCGCTGCCGTTCCTGCGCGTGACGCGCCTGACCGAGCCGGATGAGGCCATTCGCAGCTTCGCGGCCGCTCAGTGTGGCAAGCGTATCGACCGGACCGCACTGATCGACCTGATGCAGGCATTGAATCAGCACATGACGTACACGCAGGGCGCGACGGAAGTCGATACCAGCGCGGCGAAGGCATTTGCCGGACGCTCAGGCGTCTGCCAGGACCACACGCATGCCTTTCTGGCCTGCGCCCGGACCCTGGGTGTGCCAGCGCGTTATGTTTCGGGTTACCTGTGCAGTGAAGACAGCGATCACCTGTCCAGCCATGCATGGGCCGAAGCCTGGATCGATGATGCGTGGTACAGCTTCGACGTGACCAATCAACTGGCCATTCCCGAGCGCCATTTGAAACTGGCCGTCGGTCTGGACTATCTCGATGCGTGTCCGGTACGCGGGATGCGGCGTGGAGGCGGGGCAGAGCAGATGCACGCCAAGGTGGTGGTGTCGCCGATGGTGAGTGTGCCGAAGACCAAGGCAAGGGTTCAGGGCCAGGCGCAGCATCAATAACCGTGCAAGTCCGATCCTGATATCAGGCAGCGCACTCATAAACGTGCCCTGTCTGATGTTTTCCCGGATGTATTCACGCATTTGAATATTATTCCGCCGGGTCGTCCGTAATGTCATACAGCGCGTTGTGCAACTCTTCGTAGTTGCCGCCGTTGATCACGCTGTAATAACCGGCTTTCATGAGTTTGTCCTGGGCTTTGCTGGCTTTCTCGTTGGAACTGCTGAAAATCACGAACACGGCGTTGCGGTCGTTGAGCACCAGCTTCATCTGGTTCACCAGCCGTACCTGATCAACGCGTACGGCGTTGAGCACAGTGCCTGCGTCGTAATCGGTCTGGCTGCGGACGTCCATGGCCAGCTTGCCTTCCTTCAGCGCCGCAACGGCCGCGGCCTGATCCACATCGCCCGCCTGTGCGGAGAAGCTGCCCGTCAGGGCAATGAACAACGCGATCCATTGGCGCATGAGCCTTTCTCCCTTCATTCGAGTGGGAAGAGTGGCATAGTTGCGCGCGGTTCGATAGCGCAAGTTGACTAGCCGAACAGCCTGTTCAGGTTCGGCAAGATCAATAAAAGAGTGGTAGCGAAGACGATAAGACCCGCCTGACGTACTTTCGAATGTTTAAACATGGCTGACTGCCTTTTGTTGTTATTCCCGAGCGACAAAAGCTGGCCGGTACATGAGCGGTAATACGGCAGCTGGCAAAGGTTTAGCGATTGAACAGGCGGGTTCGATCAAATGACCGCAACCTGACGCGGAACTGTTTTTATCGCGTCGTCCTGTTACAGACTTAACCTTAGAGGTCGCGTGCCGAGCGCTTTAGATCCATTGGGTATTTAAACGGGGGTGATGTTGAACAAATGGTTATCAGCGCTGCTTCCATCTTGCGTACAGCCCTTAACTAGACGCCTCAGGCCAGATACTGGTCTTTTTACCGTTCGTCCGGCTCGGAAATCTCTTACATCATCTGCAAGCGGTGCCACAGCAATTCGGTTCTAGTAAGCGACGTGCGTAGACATTTTCTGGCTTTACGCTTGGCTGTAGCGTTTCAGTCGTCACCAGGTTTGCGAAGCGCCGCTTGATTTGCATCAGCCATCAAGGCAGGCTGCCCGCGTGCGCTGTCGCCCATCACTGTTTCAGGTCCCTTTATATGCCGCTACGCATCTGCATTCTGGAAACCGACATCCTGCGACCGGAGCTGGTCGAGCAGTACCAGGGTTACGGACACATGTTCGAGCTGCTGTTCGCGCGCCAGCCGATTGCTGCAGAGTTCGAAGTCTATAACGTGATGCAGGGCGTTTATCCACCCGATAGCGCCAGCTTCGACGCTTATCTGGTGACCGGCAGCAAAGCCGATTCCTTCGGCAGCGATCCGTGGATTCAGGTATTGAAAGCTTACCTGCTCACGTTGTATGAGCGCGGCGACAAGCTCTTGGGTGTCTGCTTCGGTCATCAGTTGCTGGCTCTGCTGCTGGGCGGCAAGACCGAGCGGGCGGTGCAAGGCTGGGGCGTGGGTATTCATCATTACCAAGTGGCACCCGCCGCGCCCTGGATGACACCCGCAATGGACAAGCTGACCCTGCTGATCAGTCATCAGGATCAGGTCACCACTCTGCCCGACAACGCCACGGTGATCGCTTCCAGCGACTTCTGCCCGCTTGCGGCGTACCACATCAACCATCAGGTGCTGTGTTTCCAGGGGCATCCCGAGTTCATTCACGATTACTCGAGAACCCTGCTGGATATCCGTCAGGAGTCGTTGGGCGAGCAGATCTATCAGAAGGGCGTCGCCAGTCTCGATCACGACCACCATGGCGTGACGGTAGCCGAATGGATGATGCGCTTCGTGGCGCACAAGCCGGATGCGGCGTCGGTTTGATGGGTCAGTGACGCCATCGCCGGCAAGCCGCCTCTTATCAAACAACACGTAATCTGCTGAATGGAAACGTTTTTTTGTGGGAGGCGNAAAACTGCATCTGTTCAGCAAGTTAAGTGGTGTTCGATAAAAATCAGCCTGCCTTTTTCGCCCGCAGCGCTTAGCACGGCGCGACAGGCTACAACCACCCCGACCGCTTGAAGCTGGCGAACAGTGCAGAACACCCTCCGACGATCACGCCAAGCACGATGAAGTAACCGTAGTGCCAGGTCAGCTCGGGCATGTTCTCGAAGTTCATCCCATAGATACCTGCAATCGCTGTCGGGAACGCCAGAATGGCCGCCCAGCCCGCAAACTTGCGCTGCACGATGCTTTGTCGCGAGGACTCCAGCAGCAGTCCGATCTCTATGGTCTGACTGGCGATGTCGCACAGGTTGCCGAGGTCTTCCATTTGCCGTTTGACGTGAATCTCGACGTCGCGGAAGTACGGCCGCATATTTTTGTCGATGAAGGGAAAGCTGAGTTTCTGCAGCTCTTCGCCCACTTCCACCATCGGCGCCACATAACGCCGCATTCTAAGCAGATCGCGACGCAAGGCGTGAATGTGCTGAATATCGGCTTCGCGCAACGCGCCACCCAGCACGTTCTGCTCCAGCAACTCCAACTCGGCATGAATGGCTTCGGTCACCGGCTGATAGTTTTCGGTCACGAAATCCAGCAGGGCATACAACACAAAGTCTTCACCGTGCTCCAGCAGCAGAGGGCGGGCTTCACAGCGCTGACGCACCAGTCCATAGGACTTGGAGTGGCCGTTGCGTGACGTAATGACATAGCCCTTGCCTGCAAAAATATGGGTTTCGATGAACAGCAGCTTGCCGTTGTCGCGCACCGGGGCGTAAGTCACGATGAACAGCGCATCACCGAAGGTCTCAAGCTTCGGGCGGCTGTGAACTTCCATCGCATCTTCCAGCGCCAGTTCGTGCAGGTTGAACTGTTCCTTCAGGCTGGTCAGTTCCTGAGCATTGGGTTGCTCCAGCCCGATCCAGACAAAGTGGCCGGGCTTGGCGGCCCAGGCTGCGCCCTCGTCCAGTGTGATATCCGTGACTTTCTTGCCTTTGCTGTAAACCGCGGCTGCAACAACTCGACCCATGGTGCTATCGCTTCTTCAATGTGGCTGTGGCGCAAGAGGGGATGCGCGGTAGCTGATGAGATTAACCAAACGCGGATGAGTTCGCCGGTAAACAAAAAGCCCGCAGATGCGGGCTTGTCGAGTGGCCTTAAACAAAACTCTTCTTGTCCAGTTCGATGGCCGCGTCCAGGGTGTCCAGAAACGCTTTTCGGCTCTTGAGTTTGGTCTTCCCATGGGCGTTCATGTTGATTTTCTTCAACTGCGTGGCAACCGTGCGTGCTGTCTCGGACAAGGCTTCAACGCTGACCACCTGGTCCAGAAAGCCCGCCTGCATCGCACCTTCAGGGTTGAAGATTTCGGCGTTGATCACCGAGCGGTTGAACGCCGACTTGCGCAGGCGATCACGGGCCAGTTCGATCCCGGCGTGGTGCATGGTCATGCCGATCTGCACTTCGTTCAGGCCGATATTGAAGGGGCCTTCGACGCCGATACGATAATCGGCCGACAGCAACAGAAACGCACCCTTGGCAATGGCATGGCCCGGGCAGGCGACAATGATGGGGAAGGGGTGTGACAGCATGCGCCGGGCCAGAGTCGAACCCTCGGTAACCAGACTGCTGGCCGCTTCGGGACTGGAGGTCATGACTTTCAGGTCGTAGCCGCCCGAGAGAATGCCGGGCTGGCCGGTCACGATTACCACTGCCCGATCCTTCTCGGACTGATCCAGTGCGGCATTGAATGCGGCGATGACGTCCGGGGAGATGGCGTTGACCTTGCCATTGTTCAGGGTCAGCGTGGCGATGCCATCGTCCAGTTGGTACGAGACCAGATCACTCATGACGCGATTCCTTTTTATTGAAGTGAGCAGACGTTACTCACCCATGCTGAACAGGTAAAGCGCTGACTGATGGGTCACTCATTTTTGCTGAAACGCCGGTTACACCTGAATATCGTTCAGCTCGCAGTACTCGTCCCAGTCCATGCCCAGAGCTTCGGCGACCTGCGCATGGGCCTCCAGCCGCATCTGCTTGAGCTGTTCAGGCGATTCGGCAATCAACTCCAGCGCCAGTTCCCAGGGTTCGATCCCCTGGCTTTCGGCTTCATCCTCGAAAGCCCACTGAAGCTGCTGCTTCTGTTCGGCCGCGCTGAGCTGGCTGATTTCGTCTTTGAGCGTGGGATGGGTCGACAGGTATTTCGCCAGGGCGGCTTCGTTCCACTCAAGAGCGTTCATGCTGTATTCCTCGATCTGGCTGGGCGGCCGGAACCCATTGCAGCGCAGTCCGGCCAAACGGCGTGATTGTGCGGGAAGGGAGAAATACCTGCCAGTGCTGTCATAACACTTTGCCGTGTGTCTCACGGTAGAGTGCCAACGCAATTTTACCTGCCACCTGGAGAATATCGACATGATCAAAGTCAGCGTGCTGTACCCCTACAAGGAAGGTGCCCGGTTCGACCATGACTACTATCGCGACCAGCACATGCCGCTGGTGCAGTCCCTGATGGGCGAGCACTGCAAGCGCTACAGCGTCGACAAGGGCCTGGGCGGTGCAACGCCGGGCTCCACGCCGGTCTATGTCGGCATGTGCCACATCTACTGCGACTCGATTGAAGCGTTCCAGGCCGGCATGGGACCGCATCAGGAGCGCATCAACGCCGATATCATCAACTACACAGACCTGATTCCGGTGATTCAGATCAGTGAGGTCAGGGCCGAGTAAGGCTCAATTGCCCGATACGGCTTTTCTGAATGAAGCGCCACCCGATGGATCAAAGCATTGACTGTCGTAGCGCGGACTCTGGCATTGAGAGGGCACATCGGGCGCCGGCAAATGGCTTTTCTGAAAGGCTTTGTAGCTTTCAGTCTCGTACACATTGACCTTGGCGCGGCCGCTGACTTGCAGGTACTCAGTGGCCTTCAGATTGACCTTGTGGGCATGGTCGACGGGTTCGCCCTGACGCAGCATTTTTGGCGGACCGGGCCGTTGAACCGCGACCTCCGCCGCTCCATCGCAGGGGATGGCCGCGTAGCTCACGTGGCCCTGCGCCGAGGTGCATTTGAAGATCTCGCTGTGCGCCATGCCTGAACCCACTGCCGCTGTGATCGCAAGCAGCATTGAAAGCCTTTTCATCGTCATCCTCCCTGAGTGGCGCAAGGCTACCAGTCCTGACGCGCGGCGCAAAGGGTTTGTGACAGCTCCGTTCGTCAGTCCCATGGCACGCCTGAGGTGATTACGCCTCTGAAGAACAGGTTGTATGTTTTAACCCAATGGAGGCGTCTATGACTGGCAACAAGCCAAGCGACAACAGTACCGACAAACCGGATTTCAATACCGAATCACCGGATGCCGGCGATCCGCAGGTTGATCCGGTCAAGCCCGCAAAAACGCCTGCCAAGGAGCATGGCACCAAGGACGACTATCCGCCCTACGAATCCGACAAGTAAGTCGAGAGAACAAATACCGGCCCCCGAAGTGATTCGGGGGCTTTTCATTTCACGGCGTTATTTGTTCGTGTCGAGGTATTCCAGCAGGTCTTCCATGCGCTGGTCGTTGCCCATCCACCACAGCTTCATACGCGTCCCCGGCACCACTTCGCCCGGATCCTTGATGTACGTGGTGAGTTGCTCGCGGGTCCAGGTGATACCCGAGTTTTTCATCGCGTCCGTGTACACATAGTCAGGGTGCTGACCCGCCTTGCTTCCGATGATGCCGTTGAGTGGCGGGCCAAATGCGCTGCGGGCACCGGGTCCGATCTTGTGGCAGCCTGAGCAGAGTCGGGTGAATACCGCTTTCCCGGCCTCTGCATCGCCAGCCCCTTGAGCGGTCGCATGTATCGCCAGCGCGAGCAGAAATAGCGCAGTCTTTTTCATCGATCTCCCATCACGGGTCTGGACAGCCTGATTTTCAAGCGCTGCATGCTAACGCAGTCCCCGATTCGCTGAAACCTCAGGCCCATTCAAGGGATGCGGCAGGGAACCACTTGCCCGGCCCGGCCACCCATTGCCATCTCATCGTTCAGGACACGATCATGGCTCAGCAGGCTGTCAGCACTTTTCAGTTCGTCAAAGAATTCTCATGCCTTGCCGAGCGCTGCGATGACAACTGCTGCAAGGTCTGGCCGGTATCGGTAGGCGCCAGGACCGTCGAACTCTGGGATCAGAAACTGCCCCAGTTGCTCAACCTGATCGTCAAGGACGATGGCGGCACCTGGATGAAAAAGACCGATGGCGACTGCGTGGCGTTCGACAACGGGCGTTGCTCCGTCCATGCGACACACGGCGAAGATGCGCTTTCCGACACTTGCCGAATCTATCCGCGCATGTACCGGCGTATCAACGGCGCGCTGACCGGGTCGGCCAGCATGAGCTGTCCCGAAATCGTACGGCTGGTCCTCAAAAGTGCGACTCCCTTTGCGCCAGCGCAAGTCACCGTGGACGACAAGACGCTGTCTGCCTACCCGGACAAGGATTTCCCCGGCATCGATGCGGAGCAGCGCGCTGCTGTCGTTCAGCAACTGAACGAGCTGGTGCTTCAGGACCAGCAGACCACTCGCCACGCGCTGCTGAGGCTGTTGGACCTGACGCTCAAACTGGAAACCATTGCCTGCGAGGACTGGTTGTACGCATTGCCTGGACTGATCATGGATTACCAGACGCCTGTCGGTTCGGGCGAGTCGCTGGCGGTTGATCCGGTCATGGTGGTGCTGATCCAGATGCTCAACGGGCCAGGCGTGACAGAGGCGATGCGCGAGCAGGTCATTCGCTCGGTTGACGTCACCCCGGCCCAGGGCGATCAGCCTCAGGGCATGCGGCTCAAAACCGAGTTTCTGGACCTTGCCAGCGGACGGGCAGGGCAGGCGCTGGAGCCTGTCCTGAAACGCTTCGTCTGCGCCGAGATGTCCCGCACCGGCTTTCCATTCATCTCGACCACCGCGTATGGCCAGGACTACGGCACAAGCCTCAGTCAGTGGGCATGCACGCTCGCGCTGCGGACTCTGGCCTTGCGCTGTCTGTTGTTGGTGCACTGCGATCCAGTCACTCGGCAAGCCCCGGATGAGCAAGCCATTGTCGATCTGGTCTACCGCTTCTGTCGCAGCGCCAACCACAGCGTGGCGACAGGCGCAGAACTGTTTTTCAGGCAGAAACTGGGTGAGCAGGGTCTGGGCTATCTGCGCGTGTTGACTGACCAGCTTTGAGCCCACAACCGAGCTGCAAACAGCCTTCTCTATCAGCGGAAGTCAGGTTTCGGGCGATCACCCTTGTAGCGTCAGGTGATTTGCAGTTCCGGGTCTACACTCCAGAGTGTGTCCAGTCGGCCAGCCAGCAAAACGGTGGCCAGTTCCACGGCTGACCGGACTCAACGAGCTGTTCATTCCTGATGCGCGTGCGCAACTCTCGCGTGGCGCGTCACCGCTGAACATCAGCGTCAGGTCGAATCGACCGCTTCTTGTACCTGTCGCCCGCCTTCATCAGAGCCGGCGACCGGCAGCTTTCAAGACCCACGCCCACACCGAGCGCCCAGCGAGCGACTTGTCGCTCGCTTGCTGCAGCGCAATCAGCCACCCGCTTGACGGAGGCCAGGATGACATCCACTCACGAGGATAGATTCGCAATTCGCCTTAGAGCCGAAAGGAGCCGGTTAGGTTTGTCACAGAAGGATTTCGCAAGATTTGCAGGCGTCGAAGTCAACGCCCAGGGGCACTATGAACGCGGGGAACGTACGCCCAGAGCAGACTATCTGGCAGCCATTTCGGCAATCGGAGTTGACGTGGGATATCTGGTCACGGGCGTCGCGAGATCAATCGAAAACGACACCCTGTCGCCACGCGAAGGCAGTGTCGTGCGTGCGTTCAGAAACCTTGCCGACACGGATCAGGAGGCGCTTAGCCTGATTCTTGAAAAGCTTTCGCATACGAATGGGTGATATGGGGTTGTGGTGGGTAAAGCCACTGGTGCGAGGGCGTTCTGCCGTAAAAACCGGAAGCCCTTGATGCCCGGTTCGTTTTCGGCAGACACCGTCAGCCCAGCTGGAAATCATCCTGGCTTAACCACCGGAAACGAAAAAGCCCCGACGTTCACAAGGAATATCGGGGCTTTTCGTGTATCGAATATGGCGGTGAAGGAGGGATTCGAACCCTCGATACAATTTCTTGTATACACACTTTCCAGGCGTGCTCCTTAAGCCACTCGGACACCTCACCGTATCTCGCTGACAACGTTGTGTCTGTCGAGGCGCGCTAATGTAGTCGAAAGCTTTTCGGAACGCAAAACTTTTTTTCAGAATTTTCATGCGGTTAAGCAGAAAAACGTGGTCTGCCCGCTGAAAGGTCTGCGCAGGCTGGCGGGCTTCGGGTTTCATGGGAAGGCCGGGCCAGCCAGGCGCGTCGTTCGATGGCTGGGATCAGGCGCCGAAGCCGCCGTCGATGGTCAGGCTGGCGCCGGTGATGTAACCCGCTTCCGGGCCAGCGAGGTAGGCGACGAAGCTGGCGATTTCCTCGCTCTTGCCGTAGCGCGGGATCGCCATCATGGCCTTGAGGCTTTCAGCGAATTCGCCGTGTCCTGGGTTCATGTCGGTGTCGACCGGGCCGGGCTGGACGTTGTTGACGGTGATGCCCTGCGGGCCGAGGTCGCGTGCCAGGCCTTTGGTCAGGCCGACCAGCGCCGACTTGCTCATGGCATAGATCGCGCCGCCTGCAAAGGGCATGCGGTCGGCGTTGGTGCTGCCGATGTTGATGATGCGTCCGCCTTCACCCATGTGGCGAGCGGCTTCCTGGCTGGCGATGAACACGCTGCGTACGTTGATGGCCAGGGTTCGGTCAAAGTCCTGCATGGTGAATTCGTTCAGCGGGGCAATGGCCAGCACGCCTGCGTTGTTGACCAGAATATCCAGCCCGCCCAGGTTTTCGGCGGCCGTCTGAATCGCCTGGCGGATGGCCTTTTCATCAGCGCTGTCGGCTCGAATGGCCAGTGCATGGCCGCCGTTGGCAGTGATGCTGCCCTGGATCTCCAGCGCGGCTTCTTCGGAGCTGACATAGGTGAAGGCCACGGCAGCGCCTTCCTTGGCCAGGCGCTGGACAATCGCTGCGCCGATACCACGAGAGCCGCCTTGAACGAAGGCGACTTTGCCGGCGAGGTTCAGATGCTGAATCATGGTGTTCTCCAGTGTTTGGGTGCGACGGGACGTGGATGTGCGTAGACAGCGTAGTCGCAATAAGCTGTCTGGCGGCTGATACCGCACTGGAACCGAGCGCAACTTACGACTACTGTCGCAGGCTCGAATTTCAAGGAAATGAACCCCGATGGATATCCGTCCCGACAGCGCGCTGATCCTGATCGACATGCAACAGGGCATCAATCATCCCAGGCTTGGGCGGCGCAACAACCCGCAGGCTGAAGCGTGCATGTCTGAGTTACTGTCAGCGTGGCGGGAAGCCGGACGTCCGGTCATTCATGTCAGGCACTTCTCTACCTCGCCTTCTTCGGTGTTCTGGCCCGAGCAGTCCGGCGTGGAATATCAGCCAGCCTTTGTGCCGCAGGCGGACGAGCGGGAACTGAGCAAGCAGGTGCCTGATGCATTTTGTGGATCGTTTCTGGAGATGTGGCTGCGTTCGGATGGGATCAGGCAGATGGTGATCGCAGGCGTTGTCACCAATAACTCGGTGGAATCCACGGCGCGCAGTGGGGGCAACCTGGGTTTTGAAGTCATCGTTGCGCACGACGCCTGCTTTACCTTCGATCAGACAGACTTTTTCGGTACACCGCGCAGCGCCGAAGACGTGCATGCAATGTCACTGGCCAATCTGCATGGCGAGTACGCGACAGTGCTGTCCACGGCGCAGATTCTCGATCAGCGCTGAGTCGGGGGATTCTGCAGGAAAACCACGTAACCCTTGAACCAGGGGCTGTCTTCCAGATAAGCCGGTGCCAGCCAGTCACCACCCTGAATCAGGCCGACCTTGAACGGAAGGCCGAGACGACCAAGGCGGGGCAGGTACGCCGCGTAATCCGGGATGCTGTGGCGGCCCTGATAGGTCTGCACCACCACTTCATCCACCACGCCTTTCAGTTGGCCGATGGCGGTGATGTCGGCATTGCTGCTCCAGTCCATCAGCCCGGTGATGCTCAATTGATAGTCTTCAGGCAGGCGCTGGCGCAGGTCGCGCAGGAAATCGACGTACTCATTCAGGTAGCGGGTGCGGGCGTCGAAGTCGATCTGGATGCCGATCACGTGGGTACCGGATGCTTTCCAGCGCTGAGCCTGACCAAGCAGTTGCCGGTAGACAGCATCCGGCCAGCGCAGCGTGTGAGCACGGTAGACCAGCCACACCTGGTCCTGCGGCAAACGAGTCACCGAGACGCCTTGCGCGATGAAGCTGACACGTTGCTGCGGATCCCGGCGCGACGTGCTGACCTGGCCTTGCAGCACATACAGGGTCTTTGCCTGATCCATCACTGGCTGCGGCCTGACGCCTGCCCACAGCCAGAACGCATCGTAATCTTCGGCATTGACCGCTGCATCTGCCTGGCCGAGCGTCAAAAGACAAAGCAGGGCAAGGCAGTGCTGGAGCCTTTGCATTACCAGTAGTACTGCTGGGTCTGGCCCCATTGGGTGCTGGTGAAGTCCTTTTTCAACTGGCGGAACCAGCCCTTGCGCACAGAGGGTTCGACTTCCTTGCCACCGCACGTGTTGTAGCCAGACGGGCCGTAGCAGTTGACCGCCCTGTACAGCGCGTAGGCTTTTTCGTCACGCGGCGCCTTGGGGTTGGCGATGACGGTCTTGTAGCCTTCCAGTCGGGAAAACGCCTCACCACTGAAGCCCGGCGCACTGCCGCCCAGCGTATCGGCGTGGCGCTTGCTGTCCAGCGGCATGCCGTCGAGGCTGTTGGCCCGGATAAACTCGCCCATGCAGTTCAGCGCCTTGGGGTTCTTGGCATCGAGCTTCAACGCGGCGGCTGTCTGCACGATGGCGGGGCAGGTGTAGCCGGATTCGGACGGGGTGCCCTGCCATTGAAACAGGCTCAACGAGGGACCTTTTTCGTACGTATAGCCCAAGGCGTAACCCAGTTTTTCTTCCGGCAGTTTTTCCGGAAGGCGCTTCAGGTCTTCGGCAAAGTCTGCATAGCGGTTGCGCATCAGGTCTTTGTACAGCAGGACGAACAACGCCGTGTTGCGCTCGGTCTCGGTCAGCCCTTGGGTGGTCTGCTGGCGCAGCAGGTCGGCATCGGCGACACGGCTGAGCAGGATGTAACGCACTTTGTCCGACCGAATGGGCGAGTCGGCAGCAAACACGCTGGACAGCTGCTCATTACGCTCGAAACTCATGGCCAGCGCCAGTTCCAGTTGTTCGCGTTGCAGTGGTTGTGTGGCGCGGGGCAGCATCTCCAGCCACAGCGCTTGCGCGCCCTTGATGTCCTGACGTGCCTGCAATGCCAGGCCGCGCAGCAGGTGCTGGCTGAACGTCAGATAGTCAAGGTGCTCGGGCAGCGCGGTAGGCAGGTGCTCAAGGGCTTGTTGTGGATCATCCAGGACGTACAGCGCCAGCGCGCCTTGCAGATAACGGTAGAGCTCGGGCTGGTCGGCAAACGAGGGTTCCTGGGTTTTCAGATCGGCTTCGCTCAATCTGGGGCTGGACGTTTCACGCATGCGAATCAGGTCGGTGATCGCCAGCATCCAGGGTGAGCGCAGGTTCTGTCTGTCGCTGCCCAGTACGGCCCGGTCCATTTCGATAACGAGTGGCTCAAGGTCGCCTGACGCCTTGCCTTGCTGCTTGAGCTGCCAGGCATAATCCTCGGCCAGTTTCACGTCATCGCCCGCCAGCCAGTGCACGCGCCGCAAAAGCCCTTGGGCCGAGTCTGCGTAATCGCCGTCGGGGTAGCTGTCCAGGTACTGTTTGAACGCCGTTTCGACGTCTGTAAGCGCGGATTTGTCGACCTTGTCGCGCTGCAGCTGGCTGTATTCGTCGAACACGTCCTCCTGGGCACTGTTCAGTTTGGTGCGCGCGACCATGTAAACGGCGGTTTGCTTGAGCCACGGCTGCGGGCTGTCTACCAGCGCGGTGAAGCCTGTCAGTGCTTCGTCAAAGTTGCCGTTATAGAAGGCGCCGGCGGCGCGCAGGTACGTGGCGAATGCCTTGCCTGTCGCGGAGGCTATGGCCTTGGGTTGCAGGGCTTCCCGCGCATCGGCATCCCAGGCACAGGCACCCAGCATTTGCATGCGGCTCTCTGCCAGTGCCTTGCGTTCGGCATCCGTCAATTCGGTGCTGGCCAGAACCTGACTGATAAATGCCTGGGCGCTTTCATCGGAATTACTGCGGCAGCGACTGCCTTCGCCGGACAGAAACTCATCGCCTGCCGCAGGTGTATCGGCGCGCATCAGGCCCAGCTTTTCGAGCATGGCTGTCAGTGATGCTTGCGCCGCCGTAGCGGTTGGCTCGTCGGGCTTCACTTCCTCGGCGGTTTCTGCAGCCATTGCCAGATCGGTCGCGCCGAAGCGAAACAGCGAGAACGGTACGGCGCCAAACCCTTCTTCCCGCTCCAGGTTTTTCTCGCCTGACAACTGGAACGTCTTCAGTCCCTTGTCAGCCAACAGCAGGCGCAGATTCACCTCGCTGTCGTTGCCCGGGCTCAGGAACGGCAGGTTGCTGCACGCATCCAGGTCTTCCTTGAGCACCGTCCAGGAGGGGTAGCAGGAATCGTCGCCACTGGCATTGGCCTGATTGAGAAGGGCAGAGCCCACCATGACCGCTGTAAGGGTCAGCAACCGGGTACGCATGAGAAGTCCTTTAGTCGAGGGTACAAGCGCTGCCGATAGTAGCTCAGTGCCTGTACCCTCGGCTGCTATTTTCTGGACTTCTTGGGTGCTGCGGGGAGAGGCGCGAACAGGGCCTGCAGGTCTTCGTCGCGCAGCTTCCAGTCGCCGCTGGCCCGGCCATCGAGTACGCCTGCCGCCAGGGCGGATTTCTCGCGTTGCAGGCGCTGGATTTTCTCTTCCACCGTGCCGCGCGCGATCATCTTGTAGACGAACACCGGCTTGTCCTGACCGATGCGATAGGCGCGGTCGGTGGCCTGGTTCTCGGCGGCCGGGTTCCACCATGGATCGTAGTGAATCACGGTGTCGGCGGCGGTCAGGTTCAGGCCGGTGCCGCCCGCTTTCAGGCTGATCAGGAAGATCGGCAGCTTGCCGCTCTGGAAGTCGTGGATCGGCGTACGTCGGTCACGCGTCGAGCCGGTGAGCAGGGCGTAAGGGATGCCGCGCTGTTTCAGTTCGGCCTCGATCAGGCTCAGCATCGAGGTGAACTGCGAGAACAGCAGGATCTTGCGTCCTTCGGCCAGCAGTTCGTCGAACATTTCCATCAGGCTGTTGAGCTTGCCGGACGTGCCTTGTTTGCTGTTGACCGGCATGTCCGGATTGACCAGCCGCAGGTCGCAGCACACCTGACGCAGCTTGAGCAGCGCTTCGAGAATGATGATCTGACTGCGGGCCACACCCTTGCGAGTGATTTCGTCGCGGACCTTCTTGTCCATCGCCAGACGCACGGTTTCATACACGTCGCGCTGGGCGTCGTTGAGGTCGACCCAGTGAATGATCTCGGTCTTGGGCGGCAGTTCGGTCGCGACCTGTTCCTTGGTGCGGCGCAGCAGGAAAGGCTTGATGCGTGCATTCAGGTGTTGCAGCCGATCCTGATTGCCGTGCTTCTCGATGGCGGTGCGGTAGTTGCTGTTGAATTCCTTACTGTTGCCCAGCCAGCCGGGCATCAGGAAGTGGAACAGCGACCACAGCTCACCCAGGTGGTTTTCCAGTGGCGTGCCGCTGAGGCACAGACGCTGGCGCGCATTGAGGTCACGTGCTGCCTGCGCGGCCTTGCTGTTGGGGTTCTTGATGTACTGGGCTTCGTCGAGAATCAGCAGGTGGAAGGACTGCGATTTCAGCAATTCGAGGTCGCGAGGCAGCAACGCGTACGTGGTCAGGATCAGGTCGTAGTCCTGCAGGTTGCTGGCGTCCTGATGACGATTGGCGCCATACAGCGCCAGCACCTTGAGGTCTGGCGTGAAGTGCTCGGACTCGTCCAGCCAGTTTGGGATCAGGCTGGTCGGCATTACTGCCAGTGCTGGACGATCCAGACGCCCGGCCTGTTTTTCCATCAACAGGTGCGCCAGTGTCTGCAGGGTCTTGCCCAGGCCCATGTCGTCAGCCAGCACGCCACCGACTTCCAGCTCGCGCAGGGATTGCATCCAGCTCAGGCCTTCCAGCTGATAAGGCCGCAAGGTCGCGTTCAGACCATCGGGGACCGCTACTGGCGCGTCCTTGATGTTGATCAGGCGCTCGGCAAAGTGCCGCAGGCGGTCGCCGCCCTGCCAGGTCAGCGGCAGGTCTTCGAGTTGCGTCAGCCGGGCCGCGTCGGCCCTGCTCATGCGCAGCGCGTTGTTACCTTCCTGACGCCAGTAGAAGTCACCCAGCGTCGCCAGCACCGGCTTGAGCCGGCCGTAGGGCAGGGCGATCTGCACCGGGCTGCCGCCGTTTTGCGTGAAGTGGTTGAGCTGCACCAGCAGTTGTTCTTCGTCGCCGCGCTTGGCAACGGCCGAAGGGCTCATCAGTTCGGGATGGCTGCGGATCAGGTTGATCAGAATTGGCAGCAGGCTCAGGCGTTCGCCATTGACGATGATGCCCAGTTCCAGATCGAACCAGTCGCGTTCGTTCTCCTCATCGATGACCGCATACCAGTCTTCCACCGGCGTGACGTCAAAGCCGAACTCGTCCTGAATCTCGATTTCCCAGCCTTGCTCGCGAAGCTTTGGCAGGTCGTCCAGCACGAAATGCAGCCAGGCCTTGTCGTTCGGCAACTCGTACATGTCGCCGGCGCTGTCGGGCAGAGCCTTGCTCTGCCGCGTGGAAACCTTGAACCCCAGATCGGTCAGTTGCTGGCGAAGCTGGCGTTCCTGTTCGCCCTGACGGCGGATGCGCAGGGTTTCGGTTTCGGTGTGTTCGATGATGTCGCTTTTCTGGTTCACCAGATCGCTGCCTAGCGAGCTCACCAGAATGCTCACATTGGTCGTGCCTACTGCGTAGTGCTTGCCATAGGCGAAGGCCAGTGCGGCGCGATGCTGAATGTGCCGTTGCATGCGTCCGTTGCGCGGTTCGTAGGCGCTGAACTCGATGCTGGCCAGAATCAGTCGTGGTTTGGGCTGCAGGTTGTCGACCAGTCGCTCGGGCAGTTTTGGCTTCTGCTCGATCTGGGCCTGGATCTCCCGCTCGTGGGTACTCAGCGCAGCCTGCAGCAACGGCTGGTTGGTCGGGTCCGCAAGGAAGTACATGGCCGCGACACAGTGTTTGCAGTCGTTGCGCACCGGGCAGGTGCATTTGCAGGTCAGGTAATTGCGGTAGCGATCCGGATCCTTGAACAGCAGAGTCTGGGTGTAGATCTCCAGCCCCGAGCCTCGGCAGGCGGTACGGATGATCTGCGGGCTGGAGTCTTCCAGCACGATGCGTTTCTGGCGGGCATAGTCGCGCCCGCGCTCAAGCGTTCGATCAGTGAACAGGTCTGTCCAGGCCGAGGCGAGGACTTTTTCGAGAATGGACGACAAGTTAAAAAAAGCCCTACGCCGCAGCGATGCTCAAAAAGAAAGGGAGCACGCCTGTGCTCCTTGAATACGTAACGATCACAGTGGAGAGACTTTGATCAGCAGCGCCAGATTGCCGTTATCCAGGTAATTCAGCCCGCCATTCTTGACCCTGGCGGTCTGCTTCAGGCGCTCGCTGTTGAGGACCACGCCATGCGGGTCCAGCTGGTTGACCCAGAACTGCGCATCGATGTCGGTGAAACGATCCAATGCCAGGCTCACCGTGCCCTCGATGGGGAAGTGGCCGAGCTGTTCTTTACCACTGGCGACGGCAATTTTAACGGGCTCGGTGCCAATCGTCTGCTGCCAGGCGCGCTGCATCAGCACCTCATAGTTGCCACTGCCCTGCAATTTGGCGACCAGATCGTTGAGCGCCGGACTGCGCTCATCGGCTGCGGCGATTTTCTGCGCGCCGGCGTCCCAGTCTTCGGGCGCGAGCTGACGCGTGGCTGCCGGTTCTCCGCTCTGACGGAACAGGATCAGCTCCACCTGATAGGTGCCCTCGGCAAAGGCGCCCGGCGCGACGAGCACCAGCAGCAGGGACAATGAGCGAAACAGACGCATGGATGAATCCTTCAAGCAGTTGTCGGGGTCAGGCGCTCAAGCAGCGCTTCGATCGTGTTGAAACGCTCATCTGCGCGCTCCATCGGCACCATGAACTTGAACAGTGTGGCGCCTTCGAACTTGTAACGGTTGGGCTGGCTCTGGATCAGCTTGATCAGGGTCAGCGGGTCGACCGGCGTTTCGGCGGCAAACTCGATGCGTCCGCCTTGCGGCCCGGCGTCGATCTTGCGAATGCCCAGTTGCTCGGCGCGCAGTTTGAGTTGCGTGATCCGCACCAGCGCCTTGGTCGGCTCCGGCAACAGGCCGAAGCGGTCGATCATCTCGACCTGCAGGTCCTTCAAACCATCCTCGTCGGCGGCATTGGCAATGCGCTTGTAGAGAATCAGGCGGGTATGCACATCGGGCAGGTAGGCCTCGGGAATCAGCGCAGGCACGCGCAGGTTGATTTCCGGTCCGCCGCCCAGCGGCTGGTCGAGGTTGGGCTGTTCGCCCTTGCGAATCGACTTCACCGCACGTTCGAGCATTTCCATGTACAGGGTGAAACCCACGGCCTGGATCTGGCCGCTCTGGCCATCGCCCAGCAGTTCGCCCGCGCCACGGATTTCCAGGTCGTTGGTGGCAAGCACAAAGCCTGCGCCAAGGTCCTGGGTGTTGGCGATGGCTTCCAGACGCTTCTCGGCATCACGGGTGACCTGCTTGCGTGGCGGCGTCAGCAGATAGGCATAGGCCTGGTGGTGACTGCGTCCGACACGGCCGCGCAACTGGTGCAGTTGCGCCAGGCCGAACTTGTCGGCGCGCTCGATGATGATGGTGTTGGCGCTCGGTACGTCGATGCCGGTCTCGATGATGGTCGAGGCGATCAGGACGTTGAAGCGCTTGTGGTAGAAGTCGCTCATCACCTGTTCGAGTTCACGCTCGCGCATCTGGCCGTGGCCGATGCCGATACGCGCTTCGGGCACCAGTTCGGCGAGGTCGGCGGCGCATTTCTCGATGGTCTTGACGTCGTTGTGCAGGTAGTAGACCTGGCCGCCGCGCAGCAGCTCGCGCAGCAGTGCTTCCTTGATCGTGGGCTTGTTCTGCTCCATGACGAAGGTGCGCACCGACAGCCTGCGCGCCGGAGGCGTGGCGATGATCGACAGGTCGCGCATGCCCGACACCGCCATGTTCAGCGTGCGCGGAATAGGCGTCGCAGTCAGGGTCAGAATGTCGACTTCGCTGCGCAGGGCCTTGAGCTGTTCTTTCTGACGAACACCGAAACGGTGCTCTTCGTCGATGATGACCAGCCCCAGATTCTTGATCTTCACGTCGTCCTGCAGCAGCTTGTGCGTGCCGATGACGATGTCGATCTTGCCTTCGGCCAGATCGGCGACGGCGGCGCTGACTTCCTTGGCCGACTTGAAGCGGCTCATGACTTCGACAGTCACTGGCCAGTCGGCGAAACGGTCGCGGAAACTGTTGTAGTGCTGTTGGGCGAGCAGGGTGGTCGGCACCAGAATCGCAACCTGACGCCCGCCGTGAACGGCGATGAATGCGGCGCGCATGGCGACTTCGGTCTTGCCGAAGCCCACGTCGCCGCAGACCAGACGATCCATGGGTTTGGGCGCGAGCATGTCGGCGCGCACGGCCTCGATGGTCGTCTGTTGATCCGGCGTCTCTTCAAACGGGAAGCCTGCGCTGAAGGTCGCGTAATCGGCTTTCGGATCGGCGAACGCGTAGCCTTCGCGAGCGGCGCGGCGGGCATAGATGTCGAGCAGCTCGGCGGCCACATCGCGCACTTGCTCGGCGGCCTTGCGCTTGGCTTTCTGCCAGGTTTCCGAACCCAGGCGGTGCAGCGGTGCCATTTCGTCGTCGCTGCCGGTGTAGCGTGCAATCAGGTGCAGGTTGGCGACCGGGACGTACAGCTTGGCGTCCTCGGCGTACGCCAGCATCAGGAACTCGGCGACCTGATTCTCGACTTCAAGTGTTGCCAGCCCCAGGTAGCGCCCGACACCGTGGTCGATGTGCACCACCGGCGCGCCTTCGCGCAGCTCGGTCAGGTTCTTGATGACTGCGTCGTTATTGCCGCCATCGGTGCGTTTCTCGCGCCGACGGCGTTGCATGACTCGCTGGCCGAACAGCGGGCTCTCGGCAACCAGCGCAAGGGCCGGGTCTTCCAGCAGCAACCCTTCGTCCAGCGGCGCGATGGTGATCGCCAGCCGGTCCTTGCCGTCCACGAAGTCGAGCCAGCTGTCGACCGTCTTCGGCCGCAGCTTGAGGCGCTCCAGCAACTCCAGCAGCACTTCCCGGCGACCCGCCGATTCAGCGGTGAACAGCACGCGACCGGGGAATTCATCGAGGAATTTCGACAGCGCGGCCAGCGGCTGGACCGCCTTGGCTTCAATAGCCAGGTCCGGCAGGCTCTGCGCGGGGAAACGCGAGCGTTCGCCACCGGCTTCGATGTCCTGCTGGCTGGCAACGACGCGCGGCCAGTTTTTCAGGCGCGCGAAACAGTCTTCCACTGGCAGGAACAGTTCGGCGGGTGGCAGCAAGGGGCGCGACGGGTCTACACGCCGCTCTTCGTAGCGGTTGCGCACGTCTTTCCAGAAATTTTCCGCCGCCTGTTCAATGCCCGGCAGCGAGAACACCTGAGTGTCCTGCGGCAGGTAGTCGAACAGGGTCGAGGTTTCCTCGAAGAACAGCGGGATGTAGTACTCGATACCGGCAGGCGTGATGCCGCTGCTCAAGTCCTGGAAAATCGGGCTGCGACGGAAGTCCACGTCGAAGCGCTCACGGAAGCGTGCCTTGAAGCGGGTGACTTCTTCTTTCTTCAGCGGGAATTCACGTGCAGGCAGCAGGCGTACCGATTCGACCTTCTCGATGGAACGCTGCGTGTCCGGGTCGAAGGTGCGCAGGGTTTCGATCTCGTCGTCGAACAGGTCGATGCGGTAAGGCACCTTGCTGCCCATCGGGAACAGATCGATCAGCGCGCCGCGTACCGTGAACTCGCCATGCTCGTAGACCGTGTCCACGTAGCGATAACCGCTGGCTTCCAGACGGGTGCGCATGGCCTCGACATCGAGCTTCTGGCCGACGTCCAGCACCAGGCTGCTGCCCAGCAGGAATTTGGTCGGCGCCAGTCTGTGTAGGGCCGTGGTGATCGGTACTACCAGAACACCATGTTCCAGTTCCGGCAGGCGATACAGGCTGGCGATACGCTGGGAAATGATGTCCTGGTGCGGCGAGAACAGATCGTAGGGCAGGGTTTCCCAGTCCGGGAAGTGCAGAACCGGCAGCGTGGGCGCGAAGAACTTCAGCTCCTGTTCCAGCCGCTCGGCACTCTGGCTGTCGGCGGTCAGAAGCAGGGTGAAGCGCTTGGCAGCGCTGGCAGCCTCGGCGATTGCCAGGCTCAGTGCGGCACCGGGAAGATTGCCCCAGTGGTGTTTGCCTGCAGCGGCAGAAAGAAGCGGTAGACGCAGAACTGGCACGGAAGGTCAGGCTCCAGGCGTTGCGACAGGGGCGGCGATTGTAGCGGGGGAAGGTGGTGGCTGTCAGTTTTCCAGTCCATTACCGCGTATTTACGGGCCGAAATTATGTAGTGCGTAACGATCTGACAGTCGCGCATTGCTCATAAACACTGGCTTGGTCATAATGTAGCCCCTTTTTTCAGCCCCTACATGTGGAAGGTTCCCGTGACTCAGAAGCCCGACCAGTGTCTTGGTGAATGGATCGATCGTGAAGCCCTCGCCGAGGCGATGATCCCGCTTATCGGTCAGCTCTACCGCAATAACAATGTGGTGAGTTCGATCTATGGCCGCAGCCTGATCAACCGTTCAGTCATCGCGATTCTCAAAGCTCACCGCTTTGCGCGCCATCGTCAGTCCGATGCGAGCGAGTTGTCCGTACACGAGACTTTCCCGCTCATCAAGGCGATGAGCGAGCTTAAACTGGGCGCCGCTTCGGTGGACCTGGGCAAGCTGGCGGTCAAGTTCAAGACCGAAGGCAATGGCCGTACGCCTGAGCAGTTCGTGCGTGACGAACTGGCCAGTGTTGTAGGTCAGCAGAACACCAGCCCGCGCAAGGGTACTGATGTTGTGCTGTACGGTTTTGGTCGCATCGGCCGCCTGCTGGCGCGCATCCTGATCGAAAAAACCGGTGGCGGCGACGGCCTGCGCCTGCGCGCCATCGTGGTCCGCAAAGGCGCGGAAAACGATCTGGTCAAGCGTGCCAGCCTGCTGCGTCGCGATTCGGTGCACGGTCCGTTCGACGGCACCATCACCATCGACGAAGCCAACAGCACCATTACTGCCAACGGTAACCTGATCCAGGTGATCTACGCCAAGAACCCGACCGAGGTGGATTACACCCAGTACGGGATCAAGGACGCTCTGCTGGTGGACAACACAGGTGTATGGCGTGATGCCGACGGTCTGGGCCAGCACCTGTCCTGCCCGGGCATCGACCGCGTCGTACTGACTGCGCCGGGCAAAGGCAAGCTGAAGAACATCGTGCACGGCATCAACCACGGTGAAATCACTGCTGACGACAAGATCGTTTCCGCAGCGTCCTGCACCACCAACGCCATCGTGCCGGTGCTCAAGGCCGTCAACGACAAGTTCGGCATCGTCAACGGTCACGTCGAAACGGTTCACTCGTACACCAACGACCAGAACCTGATCGACAACTTCCACAAGGGCGACCGTCGTGGTCGCAGCGCCGCGCTGAACATGGTCATCACCGAAACCGGTGCTGCCACAGCGGCTGCCAAGGCTCTGCCTGAGCTGGCCGGGAAGCTGACCGGCAACGCGATCCGCGTTCCGACGCCAAACGTGTCCATGGCTATTCTCAACCTGAACCTCGACAAGCAGACCACTCGCGAAGAAATGAACGAGTACCTGCGCTACATGGCGCTGCATTCAGACCTGCACAAGCAGATCGACTTCGTGAACTCGCAGGAAGTGGTGTCCACTGACTTCGTGGGTTCGCGTCACGCCGGTGTCGTGGATGCCGAAGCGACCATCGTCAACGATAACCGCGTTGTCCTGTACGTCTGGTACGACAACGAATTCGGTTACAGCCATCAGGTGGTTCGCGTGATGGAAGACATGGCCGACGTCAATCCGCCAGCCTTCCCGCAGTAAACATGCGCAGCCCGGTCAGTCCGGGTAGTGTGTGACGAAAGGGCCGGATCCTGTGCAGACAGGGTCCGGCCTTTTTTTGCGTGTTGGTTGCGACGACAGATCATGGGAAGATCGACGCCCGCGGCGCTGGGCTGACAGCCGCGCAGACAATGGCTCATGGAAGGGGGTTCGGATGAACGATGGTTCGGTCATGGATGGCTCGCAAAAACACCTCAAAACCAGTTTCTTCTTTCTGTTCCTGACGATCTTCATTCCTTTCGGTCTGGGGCATTTCGTTTCCTACCTGTTCCGTACCGTCAATGCCGTGATCTATGTGGATCTGCAGGCCGACCTGAGCCTGCCTGCCAGCAGCCTCGGGTTGCTGACCGGCGTGTACTTCCTGACCTTTGCCGCTGCGCAGATTCCACTGGGCGTGATGCTGGATCGTTATGGGCCACGCAGTGTGCAGGCGCCGATGCTGCTGTTTTCAGTGCTGGGTTCGATCATCTTCAGCCTGTCCAGCACCGAGACCGGCCTGCTGATCGGGCGTGGATTGATCGGCCTGGGCGTAGCGGGCTCGTTGATGAGCGCCATCAAGGCCTGCGCCATCTGGCTGCCGGTCGAACGCCTGCCGTTGAGCACCGCCTGCCTGCTGTCGATTGGCGGCCTCGGTGCGATGGCATCCACCACGCCACTGCATTTGCTGCTCGACTGGTTCACCTGGCGTGAGGCGTTTCTGATCCTGGCGCTGCTGACCTTCTGCGTTGCGGGAATCATTCATTTCAGTGTGCCCAGGACCTACGAAGCCCGGCCTGCGAGATTTGCCGACATGTTTGCCGCCGTCGGCAGGCTGTACGCCTCGTGGACGTTCTGGCGATTGGCGCTGTATTCGGTGTTCGCTCATGCCATCTACATGTCGGTGCTGTCGTTGTGGATGGGGCCGTGGCTGCATGACGTGGCCGGCCTGAGCGAATCTGCCATGGCCCGCGTGCTGCTGTTCGGAGCGGTGGCGATGGTCGCAGGCTCCCTGGCTTTCGGCACCATCACGGATTATCTGCGCCGCTTCGGCGTGCAGCCGATCATGGTCTGCGGCGCTGGCATGGCGATCTTCATTGGTGTTCAGGCGCTCATGATCAGCGGTTTGCCGGTGTCGCCTTATCTGATCGCCATGGGTTTCAGCTTCTTTGGCACCTCGACCACCATGAATTACGCCATCGTGGCGCAATCGGTTCCGCCGGAACTGGCCGGAAGGGTGAGCTCTTCGTTCAACCTGGTGGTGTTTGTGTTGGCGTTCGTTCTGCAATGGCTGGCGGGGGCCGTGTTGAACCTCTGGCCGACCCTTGAGGGCGTCGCACATCCGGTCGAGGCCTATCAGTGGTCGCTCGGACTGATGATTGCGCTGCAGGTGCCGGGGCTGTTGCTGTGGATGAGTTTCAGGCCGTGGCAGCTCAAAGGGTGAGGTGATAAGCGATATAAATCGCCGGTGCGCGCCTAATACCTGTAGCTTCGCGTCCAGTTGCGTTGAATCGCAACCTGCATCGCACACTGTTTTGCGGAGCAATCTTCCCCAGGTAATGGAGTACACAGCATGCGGTTGGCTGATTTCATCGTTCAGAATATCGAGCCCATCCTGCAGCAATGGGAAGACTTCGCGAAAACCATGACCCCGGCAGCAGAGGGTATGGACACGGCGGCCTTGCGAGACCACGCCGAGCAAATGTTGCTCACGATAGCCGCCGATCTGCGAACCACGCAGACCCACGCGGCGAGAATCTCGAAGTCTCATGGTGAGGCGCCGGACTCGCTGAGCCGCACCGCCGCCGAGACACACGCCGATACCCGGCAGGTCTCGGGCTTCACGATCGGTCAGATGATTGCCGAGTACCGGGCCTTGCGTACGAGCGTGCTCGTACTCTGGATGCCGCCCAAAGACGTGACTAAAGATCAGGAGATTTCGGACATTGTCCGGTTCAACGAGGCGATCGATCAGGCGCTTGCCGAATCGGTAGTGACGTACACGCAGGCCGTCGACGCCGCGCGAAACGTCTTTCTCGGCATTCTCGGGCATGACCTGAGAAGCCCGTTGGGCGCGATCTCGCTGAGCGCCGAGGTGCTGTTGGGAGCGGGTGATCTGCCTCCAAAAGCCATTAAAAACGTGTCGCGTATTTTCACCAGTGTGAAACGATCAGTCAGTATCGTCGGCGACCTGCTGGATTTCACTCGCACTCAGTTGGGCTCGGGTATTCCGGTGCGCAGGAGGGTGGACGATCTGGCGCAGGCCTGTGAAGCCATGGTCGAAGAGGCGCGCGCCTATCATCCTGATCGCAGTATCGTCCTGCTGTCCGAGCCCCGCCTTGCGGCAAGTTTCGACCGTTCCCGGATGGAACAGGTCATTTCCAACCTGATCGGCAACGCGATCAAGCATGGCGACGCCGGCAGGGCCGTTACCGTGACATTGACCGACGAACAGGGCGTTGCCTGCCTGTCCGTCCACAATGAAGGCGCTCCGATTGAAGAGGTTGCCAAGGCCGGTCTTTTCAGTCCGATGGTTCGGCATCTCGCTGAAGGGGGTGTTGAATACGGTGCTGGCGCAGGGCTGGGGCTCGGGCTTTATATCGCATCCGCCATTGTCAGTGCCCATGAGGGCAGTATCGATGTGGATTCCGTTGCCGGCATGGGGACTACGTTCACGGTCAGAATTCCGTTATCACTGATCCTGTCCCCGGTATCGCTTCCCACCCTGCAGTGATAAAAAAGGCCGTCGGTCAGATATACAGAAACTTGCGAGCATGCGTTCACTCACAGTCTTAAGACTGGGTTATTGGAGGGATGGGACGATGATTGACGATCTCATCAAGTGGAACAGCCGCTGGCGGCTGAACAGGCGTGTGGTTTCCTGCAGAGTGTGTCTGGCGGGGCAGAAGGAGGCTGATCGCGGAGCCGTGTTCCTGCATTCCAAAGGCTGCTCGTGCGAGTACGAGAAATCAGATCCCTGGGCTGATTTGGACAAGGCGTGCGGGCAGGCAGCGGACTGGAATCCGCAGGTTGCCACCGGTGCCCCGTCTTATCATGCGAGGTATGGGGCGCGCTGAAGAGCCGACGCTTGATCTGTCCCGGAGCGAATAAATGCAAGGTACAGATGTAGAAAACCCCGGTCTGAACGATGTCAGACCGGGGTTTTTTATTGCGCGCGGTGACCCGTAATCAGGCGGTCGCTGCAGCGCCAGGTGCTTCGAGCTTCTGGCCGCCCTTGCGAAACAGGACCAGCGTTGCGACCAGGCCCAGCACGGCAGCGCCGGTGAGCCAGATGCCCGGTGCAGCCTTGTTGCCCAATGCGTGGATCAGGTAGGTACAGGCTGCCGGGGTGAAACCACCGAAGGTAGCGGTGGCCAGGCTGTAGGCCAGCGAGAAACCGGTGGTGCGGACTTCGACCGGCATGATCTCGGTCAGCGCAACGACCATCGCGCCGTTGTAGGAGCCGTACAGGAAGGAGAACCACAGCTCGACCATCAGCAGGTGGCTGAAGCTTGGGTGATCTACCAGCCACGACAGGGCAGGGTAGGCGGTGGCAATGGCCAGCACCGTGGCAGCTATCAGCAGCGGCTTGCGTCCGATGCGGTCCGAGAACGAACCCATGATCGGCAGCCAGATGAAGTTCGACACACCCACACACACGGTAACCAGCAGGCTTTCAAGGTCTGTCAGGTTCAACTCGTTCTTGCCGAATGTCGGCGTGTAGGCCGTGATCAGGTAGAACGACACGGTAGTCATTACCACCAGCGCCATGCCGCCCAGCACCAGACCGAAGTTCTGGCTGATCGAGCGAATTACTTCACGCAGGGTTGGACGATGCGTACGTGCTTCGAACTCGGGAGACTCTTCCAGCGAGCGGCGAATGATGAAGATGGCCGGTACGATCATGCAGCCGACCAGGAACGGTACACGCCAGCCCCAGTCAGTCATCTGCTCGGCGCTGAGCCAGTGGTTCAAGCCAACGCCCAAGAGGCCCGCGAATACCACTGCGGCCTGTTGGCTGGCGGACTGCCAGCTTACGAAAAAGCCCTTGCGACCCGGTGTCGAGATTTCAGCCAGATAGACCGAAACGCCACCCAGTTCCACACCAGCCGAAAAGCCCTGCAACAGACGCCCCAGCAGTACCAGCAACGGTGCAGCAACACCCAGCGTTGCATAGCCCGGTACACAGGCAATCAGCAGTGTGCCCATGGCCATCATGGCAAGGGTCACGATCAATCCTTTCCGGCGGCCATGACGGTCGATGTAGGCACCCAGAAAAATTGCGCCCAGCGGACGCATCAGGAAGCCTGCGCCGAATGTCGCCAGCGACAGCATCAGGGATGCGAAGGCGCTGTCGGAGGGAAAGAAGGCTTTGGCAATGGCCGTGGCGTAAAAGCCATAGACCATAAAGTCGAACATTTCGAGGAAGTTACCGCTGACAACGCGAAAGATCGCCTTGCCCTTACTGGTTGTGGAGGCCATTTAGTTACTCGCTCAGGCTCATCGGCTTGTAGGCCGTTGTCGTTTTTATCCCGCATGCGTCACAACAGCGACGTATCCCGCTCATCATGCACATTTGTAACAGTATGTGTTACGTGGCTCAAAGACAACCGTTTCGGGAATTAACGGTTAATTGGCAGGGACTTGACAGCGCTGAGAGCATGCAGAACTACGCGTATTAATTGAATGGCTCGACTGTTATACCGGACGGGTTATGAGCGACGTCGCCGCTTGTCCGAAATTGTCGTGGCACTTGTCGGGCTTTACCGGACATTGGGCGGTAACAGCATTGAGGATGGAGGGCGTGACAGAAGTGAATGGCCGTTTCGGCCTTGCCCGACGCTGCCGTGCAAGGCACTCTTGCAGGCTTTTGACCTCGTGGTGTTTCGTCGTGAACGCGAGTGCTTCAGAACGTGTATTCAAGACACTGACGTGCGGGAAGCTGATTTGCAGGGAATAGGTTCAAGAGGGCTGGGCAGGTTTGCGGTATGCCTGTTGCTGGTCATCTGCAGTGGCTGCGAGCAACAGCGGGCACTGGAGAGCTTTGGCGGGCCGACCATGGGCAATCACTATTCAGTGGTTTATGCGCATGACGTCACAACGCCTGATCGCGCCCATCTGCAGGCCGAAGTCGAGACCGTGCTGGCCGAAGTGGATCAGCAAATGTCGACCTGGCGGCTCGATTCGGACATAAGCCGTTTCAATCTGCTGCCCGCCAACAGTTGCCAGTACATGCCACCCGCCGTGCTGGAGCTCGTTGATGTCGGCAGGCAGTTGTCGCAGGCAAGTAACGGGGCCTTCGACCTCACGGTCGAGCCGTTGATGGAGCTATGGGGTTTTGGTGCCCATGCGTCGAAGACACAGCAGGTACCCTCCGCACCGCAACTGACGCGTGCGCGCGGCCAGATCGGTTATCGCAACCTGCGCATCGACGGTCAGCGACTGTGCAAGGACGCCGCCGTGCAGGTGGATCTCAACAGCCTTGCGGCGGGCCATACCGTTGATCGTATTGCCCGTTTTCTGGACGCGGCCGGCGTGCACGATTATATGGTGCAGGCCATGGGTGAAATGCGCGTCAAGGGTCGAAAGCCGGACGGTGCACCTTGGCGGGTCAAGCTGGAAGCGCCTCGAGACGATCGAGAGACGGCGCAGAAAATCTTTCAGCTGGACGACTATAGTGTCTCCACATCCGGTGATTACCGTGATC
This sequence comes from Pseudomonas viridiflava, assembly GCF_001642795.1. Taxonomy (GTDB): domain Bacteria; phylum Pseudomonadota; class Gammaproteobacteria; order Pseudomonadales; family Pseudomonadaceae; genus Aquipseudomonas; species Aquipseudomonas viridiflava. Next base: position 519,093 of record NZ_LKEH01000018.1, read on the forward strand.
ATTTCGAGCATGGTCGTCACGCGCGTTCGCGTACCTTTGATGCGCTGACCGGTCTGCCGGTGAGTCATGCCCTTGCTTCGGTGACTGTGCTTCATCCCTCGGCCATGATGGCTGACGGGCTGTCGTCGATGTTGTTGATTCTCGGGCCGGAGCGGGGATGGAATTACGCGCAAGAGCATCAAATTGCTGCTTTTTTTGTGATTCGTGCCGATAAGCGCTTTATCATTCACAGCAACGCGTCGTTCGACCGGCTCGTGACGGAGCAGCCACTGTAAGTGCGGCACAGACAAAAGTGGCCTTCGACGCGACCAAGGGTTAATGTTCGCCGCCTCGGCGCAGCGCTAGACTGCGCCGCGTGATTTAGCCAGAGATGCCAGAGTGGCGCCTCGGACTGTTCTAAAGGAGTACGCATGGCTGTCTACAACTACGACGTAGTGGTACTGGGTTCCGGCCCAGCCGGAGAAGGCGCGGCAATGAATGCCGCGAAGGCGGGACGCAAGGTCGCCATGGTCGACAGCCGTCGGCAAGTGGGCGGCAACTGCACTCATTTGGGCACCATCCCGTCCAAGGCACTGCGTCACTCGGTCAAACAGATCATTCAGTTCAACACCAACCCCATGTTCCGGGCCATTGGCGAGCCGCGCTGGTTTTCGTTTCCGGATGTGTTGAAAAACGCGGAGATGGTCATCTCCAAGCAGGTGGCCTCGCGCACTGCCTACTACGCCCGCAACCGGGTCGATGTGTTCTTTGGGACAGGCAGTTTCGCCGACGAGAACAGCATCAACGTGGTCTGCGCCAATGGCGTCATGGAAAAACTGGTCGCCAACCAGATCATCATCGCCACCGGCTCGCGTCCTTACCGTCCTGCAGACATCGACTTCAGCCACAAGCGTATCTACGACAGCGACACCATCCTCAGCCTGGGGCACACCCCGCGCAAGCTGATCATCTACGGTGCTGGCGTAATCGGCTGTGAATACGCGTCGATCTTCAGCGGTCTTGGCGTACTGGTCGAACTAGTGGACAACCGCGACCAGTTGCTGAGCTTCCTCGATACCGAGATTTCGCAGGCGCTGAGCTATCACTTCAGCAACAACAACGTAATGGTTCGCCACAACGAAGAATACGAAAAGGTCGAAGGCCTGGATAACGGGGTGATTCTGCACCTCAAGTCCGGCAAGAAGATCAAGGCCGATGCCTTGCTGTGGTGTAACGGGCGTACCGGCAACACCGACAAGCTGGGGCTGGAAAACATCGGCCTCAAGGCCAATGGGCGTGGCCAGATCGAAGTCGATGAGACCTATCGCACCAGCGTTGCCAGTGTTTACGGTGCAGGCGATGTGATCGGCTGGCCGAGTCTGGCCAGCGCGGCGTACGACCAGGGGCGCTCGGCGGCGGGCAGCGTCGTCGACAACGGCAGTTGGCGTTATGTGAATGACGTGCCGACTGGCATCTACACCATTCCCGAGATCAGCTCGATCGGCAAGAACGAGCATGAGTTGACCCAGGCCAAGGTGCCATACGAAGTGGGCAAGGCGTTCTTCAAGGGCATGGCGCGTGCGCAGATCTCCGGCGAACGCGTGGGGATGCTGAAGATCCTGTTCCACCGCGAGACGCTGGAAGTGCTGGGTGTGCACTGCTTCGGCGACCAGGCGTCGGAGATCGTGCACATCGGTCAGGCGATCATGAATCAGCCGGGCGAAGCCAACTCGATCAAGTATTTCGTGAACACCACGTTCAACTACCCGACCATGGCCGAAGCCTATCGGGTAGCCGCTTACGATGGCCTCAACCGGCTTTTTTGAGCGACTCCGGCCGGTGGCCTGAGCCGGCCGGGGCGACCGATTTCAGCGATTCCCGAGCGTGGCGGTGGCCAAACCGGGAAAGTCTGTAATCAGGCTGTCTACGCCGAAGTCAGCGAGCCTGCGCATCAACGCCGGTTCGTTGACCGTCCATACCGACACATGCAGCCCCTGACGCTGTGCCTTTTGCAGACGCTCAGGGGTGCATAACGTCCAGTTCAACGCCAGAATTTCGCAACCATAGTTCTGCGCGACCTTCAGCGGGTCGAGCCAGGCGTATTCGGCTACCAGCCCCCGCGAGATGTCCGGCGTCAGCTCGACAGCGGCGCGGAGCACTTCACGGGAGCTTGAGGTGATGGTGACCTTGTCCAGCAATCCGTGCCGCTGAACCATTTCACGAATGGCCAGCACGGTATTTGCCGCACGGGTGCGTGAGGCACTTTTGACTTCCAACTGCCAGTGCTCGAAGTCGCAGTGTTCGAACAACTCTTCCAGGCGCGGAATCGGGCAGGGGTTCACCCAGCCAGGTCCGCCCTTGCGTGCGTCGTAGGTCACCAGATCGGCAGCGTCGTGTTCGTGGACCTTGCCGCGCCGGTCGGTGGTGCGCTTGAGGGTCGGGTCATGGATGACCATCAGTTCCCCGTCGCGCGACAGGTGCAGGTCCAGTTCGCAGCGGCGAACGCCATGCTTGAGGCATTCCTGAAAGCTGGTCAGGGTGTTTTCCGGTGCTTCGCCCTTGGCGCCGCGGTGGCCGTAGATAAGGGTCACGTTTACTCCTGGCCTGAAAGGCGCCAACTACTGGTGTGATCGGATAAGGGGTGAATCATGAGCCTGAGGGCTGGCCTCGCTCCAGCGCCTGGCGACGTTGCTGCGCCTGGCGTTGCAGAACGTGACGGGCAATCAACTGGCGCTGCGCATCAGGCAACTGCACGAACTCGACCCAGGTGTCGAAACCGCCGTCGGCCAGTGCGTCGCTCTGCGTCACCCTGGCGTGCAGCATCAGGCCGGCGGCCTGTGGCATCAGCACCATCTTGATCGAGAGTTCTTCGCCCACCGTATAATTTTGCAACGAATTGAACTGCATGCCGCCTTCGGACAGTTTGACCGGCTGCGGTGTGCCGAGCTTGCCCAGCGCGGTGTGGGCGACGACCTGACCGAGCAGGTCGATGCGCTTGTTCAGCGACTTGAGAAAGCTGTTGAGCACGCGGTCGCGCTCGTCGAGCTGGCGCAGCAGATGCTGGGATTCGAATTCGCTGACATGCAGCTCGCTCAGCAGGTCGAACAGCGCCGAGGTCTCCTTCATCGCCTCGTGGCTGGCGGCCTCGGCTGCGGACAGCGGGTTAATTTCCAGTGCGACGCTGGCATCGATACGGTAGTATTCGCGGCGTTCTGCTTCATCTAATGTCGACATGGCGAACCCATGGTAGCGGCGGTGGTCAGAGAGTCTCGAGTGTAAAGCTGCACGTCAAGGCCCGCCACACGGACGTCCTCATTCCTGCGAACAAAGTCCCTAATGTTCAGACCTCTTTTTGTATTCATCGGCACGCGCTACACACGTGCAAAACGACGTAACCATTTTGTTTCCTTCATTTCCCTGACTTCCATGATCGGCCTGGCGCTTGGCGTTGTGGTGATGATAGTCGTGTTATCGGTAATGAATGGCTTCGATCACGAAATGCGCACCCGCGTGTTGGGCATGGTGCCCCACGCGACCATTGAGTCCGGTGACCCGATCACGGACTGGAAGGCGCTCGCCGCCAGGGTTCAGGAGAACTCTGAGGTGCTCGCGGTTGCGCCGTTCACCCAGATGCAGGGTTTATTGACCCACGAAGGCAAGGTGCAGAAGGTGCTGCTCAACGGCATCGACCCGGCCCAGGAACGCAAGGTGTCGATCATCGACAACTTCATCCAGCAGGGTAAGCTCGACAGCCTCGAGCCCGGCAGCTTCGGCATCATGATCGGTGACAAGGCAGCGGCCAAGCTGGGTGTCGCGGTCGGTGACAAACTGACGTTCGTGGCACCTGAAGTTTCACTGACTCCTGCCGGTATGTTTCCGCGCATGAAGCGTTTCGAAGTGACCGGCATTTTCCACGTCGGCGCTGGCGAGATCGACGGCTATCTGGGCCTGACCAATCTTGATGATCTGGCGCGCCTGCATCGCTGGAAACCCAATCAGGTTCAGGGCTTGCGCCTCAAGTTCAACGACCTGTTCGCGGCACCGCGCACCTCGTGGGAAATCGCTCAGAAGCTGGGCGAAAACAATTTCTATTCCCGTGACTGGACCCGCACCCACGGCAACCTGTATCAGGCGATCCGTATGGAGAAGGCCATGATCGGGCTGCTGTTGCTGCTGATCGTGGCTGTGGCGGCGTTCAACATCATTTCCACGCTGGTCATGGTGGTCAACGACAAGAAGGGCGATATCGCCATCCTCCGCACGCTGGGTTCCACGCCACGCCAAATCATGGCGATCTTCATGGTGCAAGGCACGGTGATCGGTGTCGTTGGCACCCTGATCGGCGCGGCGCTTGGGATTCTCGCTGCGCTCAATGTCAGCGCGGCGATATCGGCGCTTGAGGGGTTAATCGGGCACAAGTTTCTCAACGCCGACGTCTATTTCATCGATTACCTGCCTTCGCAACTGATGGCCCAGGACGTGTTCCAGGTCTGCGGTGCGGCGTTGGTCCTGAGTTTCCTCGCCACCCTGTATCCCGCCTGGCGTGCTGCGCGCACCCAGCCGGCGGAGGCGTTACGTTATGAGTGAGTCGGGCATGTCTGATAAAGCTGTATTGAGTTGCCGCAACCTGGGTAAATCCTACGAGGAAGGCCCGGAATCAGTGGTTGTATTGTCCGGCCTGCAACTGGAACTGCACCCCGGTGAGCGGGTGGCTATCGTCGGCAGCTCGGGCTCCGGCAAAAGTACCTTGCTCAATCTGCTGGGCGGTCTGGACACGCCATCGCAAGGCAGCGTCTGGCTGGCGGGCGAAGAGTTGTCGGCGCTGGGCGAGAAGGCTCGTGGTCTGCTGCGCAACCGGGCACTGGGTTTCGTCTACCAGTTCCACCACCTGTTGCCCGAGTTCACGGCGCTGGAAAACGTCTGCATGCCGCTTTTGATCGGCCGCACGGCGATTCCCGAAGCTCGCAAGCGCGCCACTGCGCTGTTGGAGCGCGTGGGGCTGGGACATCGTCTGGCGCACAAGCCGTCCGAGCTGTCCGGCGGCGAGCGTCAGCGCGTGGCGATTGCCCGTGCGCTGGTCAATCAGCCGGGTCTGGTGATGCTCGACGAGCCGACCGGCAACCTCGACCATCACACGGCCCAGGGCATTCAGGACCTGATGCGTGAACTGAGCACCTCGTCGCGCACCGCGTTTCTGGTCGTGACCCACGACATGAGCCTGGCCAGACAGATGGACCGCGTATTGCGTCTGGAAGACGGTCGCCTCGTCGAGGCTTGATTCACCCGGCCCGGCGCAAGTCATCGCGCCGGGTTCTACACTTTTTCTACGGTGCTCCGCGAATGTTCAGACCGTTACCCATCTTCATCGGCATGCGCTATACCCGCGCCAAGCGCCGCAAAAGCTTTATCTCGTTCATTTCGATGACCTCGATGATCGGTCTGGCACTGGGTGTGCTGGCGATGATCGTGGTGCTGTCAGTGATGAACGGTTTCCAGCGTGAAATGAGTTCGCGAATTCTTGGCATGGTGCCGCACGCAGTGATCGCGGGCACGACGCCGGTGGATGACTGGAAGCCGCTGGCCGCCGCTGCCCTCAAGAATCCAGAAGTGACGGCAGCCGTGCCGTTCACCGACATGGAAGGCATGCTGTCCTACAAGGGTTCGATGCAGCCGATCCAGATCAGTGGTGTTGATCCGGCGCTTGAGCACGAAGTGTCGATCGTCACGAAGCACATCACGCGTGGCAGCCTTGAAGATCTGAAGCCCGGCGAGTTTGGCGTCGTGCTGGGCGATCTCACGGCGCGTCGCTTCCGCCTGAGCGTCGGTGACAAGCTGACCCTGATCGTGCCCGAAGTCAGTAGCGCACCGGGCGGCATCACCCCGCGTCTGCAGCGTCTGACGGTCGTTGGCGTGTTCAAGGTTGGTGCCGAGCTTGACGGCTCCATGGCGCTGATCAACATCGCAGATGCCGCGCAAATGCAGCGCTGGCAGCCGAATCAGGTGCAGGGCGTGAGGCTGGCGCTGAAAGACCTGTACATGGCGCCGCAAGTGTCGACCGCCATCGCCAGCAGCCTGGGCGACGGTTATCGCGCCGATGACTGGACGCACACGCAGGGCAGCCTGTTCAGCGCCATGAAAATGGAAAAGACCATGATCGGCCTGTTGCTGCTGATGATCGTCGCGGTGGCCGCGTTCAACATCATCGCCACGCTGATCATGGTGGTGAACGACAAGGGCGCGGACATCGCCATCCTGCGCACCATCGGCGCGACACCCAAGCAGATCATGGCGATCTTCATGGTGCAGGGCACGGTGATCGGTATTGTGGGCACGCTGATCGGTGGCGTGCTCGGCATCATCGCGGCGCTGAATGTCAGCAGTCTGGTGGGCTGGATCGAGCGGGTCAGTGGTCAGCACATCTTCAGTTCCGACGTGTATTTCATCAGCAACCTGCCGTCCGAACTGCAGGGCGGTGACGTGTTGCTGATCTGCAGCGCCGGTTTCATTCTGAGCTTCCTGGCCACGGTCTATCCGGCCTGGCGCGCCGCGCAGATCGAGCCGGCGCACGCCCTGCGTTACGAGTGATCTTCACGTTGTGACTTCAAGCCGTTGCCGACCCGCAACGGCTTTTTTGTTCTCAGACAGGCAGTTCGATAAGGAAGCGGGTGATACCGTTGGCCGATTCGCAACGAATCGTGCCGCCATGGGCATGAATGATCGAGCGAGTAATCGCCAGACCCAGCCCGGCATGTTCACTGCTTTCCAGTCTGGCGGGGTCTTCGCGGTAAAAGCGGTCGAACAGGCGTGTCAAGGCATCAGCAGCGATATCGGTGCCGCTGTTTTCAACACTTAAAACGACGCCTGACGGTGACGTCTTCAGCTCGATCTTCACGTAGCCAACCGGGTGTGTGAAGCGCAAGGCGTTGTCCAGCAGATTGGACAGCACGCGGCGTAGCAGCGCAGCGTCGCCGTGCACGGTGGCCTGTCCCTTTCGCGACAGACTCACCTGTGTGTCTTCAGCCAGTGGCGCGAAGAACTCCAGTACGGCATCCACCTCATTTTCCAGTTGCAGCGCTTCGCGTGCCGGATGCAAGAGGCCGTGCTCGGCCTTGGCCAGAAACAGCATGTCGTTGACCATCTGCGCCATGCCTTGCAACTCTTCGAGGTTGCCGGTCAGCGCTTCGCGGTAGTCTTCGAGCGCACGCGGGCGGGTGAGGGTGACCTGGGTCTGGGTCAGCAGGTTGGACAGCGGCGTGCGCAGCTCATGGGCGATATCGGCAGAAAACGCCGACAGGCGTTGGAAGCTGTCGTCCAGACGGCCGAGCATGGCATTGAATGCGCGGGTCAGTTCCGCCAGTTCTGTAGGCATGTCCTGTTCGGGAAGGCGGGTGGTCAGCGAACTGGCCGACACGCTCGCCGCGATAGCGCTCATCCTGCGCAACGGCTTCAGCCCGCTGCGGGTGGCCCAGGCACCGAGCAGCGCGGTGGCGAGGGCAGACAGGCCGACGGTGAGCCAGATCAGGCGTTGCATTCGCTCCAGGAAGTGCTGGTGATGAGTGATGTCCAGTAATAGCGTGACCTTGGGCGAAGGCCCTTTGTGCGGCAACAGTGATTCTGTAAGGCTGCGATAGGCCGTCTGGTCAGCGCTGATCGTCTGAAGGCCGTCATCGAGCGGCGCAGCGGCTGAGAGGTTATCGAACCAGATCTGGCCGTCAGGTCCTGTAATGCGCAACGTCAGGTCCGGCTGATGTCCCGTACTGGACAGCGCCACTTGCCGACGCTGGTCGAAATCCTGCGCTGTCCCGACACCTTGCAACGTGCTGCGCAGACTGGCGAGCCGGGCGTCGAGCAGTTGCCGGTCCAGTTCGACGAAATGCGCTTCGCTGGCATGGTTGAACAGGATGCCTGCGGTAAGCGAGACCGCAGCCGTGCAGACGGAAAACAGCAGCGCCAGGCGGTTGCGTAATGAAAGCCGATCAAACCGGCGCCGCAGATTCACAGCCGGCGCTCTTCGATGACATAGCCCATGCCGCGCACGGTATGAATCAGTTTGTCGGGAAAGTCGTCATCGATCTTGGCCCGCAAACGGCGGATGGCAACTTCGATGATGTTAGTGTCACTGTCGAAATTCATGCCCCAGACCTGCGCGGCCAGCAGAGATTTGGGCAGCACCTCACCGTGACGACGCAACAGCAATTCCAGCAGGGTGAACTCCTTGGCCGTCAGGACGATTCGCTGGCCGTTGCGTTCGACTTCGCGTCGCATCAGATCCAGCCGCAGGTCGGCGATCTGCAGATGAGTCTCGACAGCGGCACTGCCACCGCGGCGCAGCAGGGTACGGACCCTGGCGAGCAATTCGGAGAAGGCGAAGGGTTTGACCAGATAATCGTCAGCGCCCAGTTCCAGGCCGTGAACACGGTCCTCGATGGCATCACGCGCGGTCAGGAACAGCACTGGGGTATCCAGCCCGGCAGCGCGTACCGATTCAAGGATTTCCCAGCCGTCACAATCCGGCAGCATCACATCAAGAATCAGCAGTGCATGGTCGCCACTCAAGGCCCGCTGCTGACCGGCTCTGCCGTCAGCTACCCACTCGGTGTCGAACCCGGCTTCGTTCAGGCCCTGGCGCAGAAACTGGCCGGTTCTGGATTGGTCTTCAACGATCAGTAATTTCATTGTGCGCGGTCATGTGCGGTGCAATGCAGGCTTTATAGCGCAGGCGGCGTTATCAGGGGTGAAGCTGACACGACTGTAATGATCCGGCTGCGCCGCGTCGGGCGAGAGATTGTCGCTGAAAGCCTGTCGCAAACCCTATAAACTCGCCGCGTTAATTCATGATCCAGGTATCGCCATGCATCCCGCAGCCGAACACTCGCCGCTGGGCAAGTCCAGTGAGTACATCGCCACCTATACGCCTTCCTTGCTGTTCCCCATTCCTCGCACTGCGAAATGGGCCGAGCTGGGGCTGACAGCCGAGACGCTGCCGTATCGGGGAATCGACTTCTGGAACTGCTATGAGCTGTCCTGGCTGCTGCCGTCGGGCAAGCCGGTGGTGGCGATTGCCGAGTTCAGCATTCCGGCCGACTCGCCGAATATCATCGAGTCCAAGTCGTTCAAGTTGTACCTGAACTCGCTCAACCAGACTGCGTTCGAGACGCGTGAGCAATTACAGGTCACGCTGGAGAAAGACCTTTCAGCGGCTGCCGGAAAACCGGTCGGCGTGCGCATCCGCAGTCTTGACGAGATCGAGCGTGAAGGGGTCGCGGCGTTGCCGGGCGTGTGCATCGATGATCTTGACATCAGCGTCAGCAGTTACGATCGGCCGCAACCTGAACTGCTGCGTTGTGATGAGTCGCGCGTCGCCGAGGAAAGCGTGTACAGCCATCTGCTCAAGTCCAACTGTCCGGTCACCAGTCAGCCGGACTGGGGCAGCGTAGTGGTCGACTACCGCGGCGCGGCGCTGGATCATGCGAGTCTGTTGGCCTATATCGTCAGCTTCCGCCAGCATTCGGACTTCCACGAGCAATGCGTGGAGCGGATCTTTCTCGACCTGCAGCGACTGCTCAAGCCGGAAAAACTGACGGTGTATGCGCGTTACGTACGGCGCGGCGGTCTGGACATCAACCCGTATCGCAGTACCGAAGTGCTTGACGTGGAGAACGGCAGGCTGGCGCGGCAGTAAGGCGTTCGGGCCGCTTACTGATCGTTCGCAACGCTGCCCAGGACGCTCTTGAATGTGACGCAGAGCGTCACGTGACGCATGCCCATGCAGAGCGATGGGCACGATCAAAGCCGCCTGTCAGCGATCATCAGATCCCGATGTTGCCCAATGTCTGCAAGACGTTGCGCAGGGTGCCGGCGATGGCTGGGTGTTCCAGTTCGAAGCGCTCGACCGCCAGGTTCACGCCATCGGCCAGACTCGGGTCTTCGTGAGTGGCGTTTTCCAGTTCGATTCGGGTCTGGATCTGTGCCATCAGTTCGTGCAGATTGTCGCGTTCGGCCTCGGACAGCGGGGGATTCTGCTCCAGTTGCTCGCGCAGGGTATCGAGTTGTTCTTGCAGTTCGCGGGCAGGCATGACGTGCTCCTTCAATGATAAGTCTGTCCCATGGACTACGCCGCTGGGCTAAAGGTTCGTGACGCCTTAAGACTAATCCACTCCAGAGCAGGCTGCATGTGTGTCAGGGCTTTTCGCCCTTGCTGCGGCGCAGGCTGATGTCTGCAAGGCACGACTCCAGCTCGCCCAGATGATCGATCACCGAATGCACGCCCAACGCATAGAGCTTAAGCGTGGCGTGAGCGCGTCGCTGTTCGCGTTCGGCATCAGTCAGGGCTTTCCATTGCAGGGGCGATAACCCGCACAACGGTCCGCACGACGCCAGTCCAATCGTCCATAGCCCGGCGTTCAGCCCCGATTGCAGCAGGCGCGGATCACCACTGATCAATACACAGCCATCCAGTTGGCGCACACCCAGAGCCATCAAGGCGGTCCAGCAGGCATCTGGCGCTGGCCATTGTGCGGCGGGACGGGGCGCGGCCATGATCCAGTCATTCAAAGGTTCAGCAAGTTTATTACTGAGTGTGTCCGGCAACTCGTCCAGCCATGCACAGGGCAGGCCTTGCTGACGCAGTCTTCGCAGAGCATCCAATGCACCCGGTGTCGCCTCGGCGTGATTGCATTCCCGGTCGGCAGCAGGGCTTGCTGCCTGCGCACCGAAGTCCACAAGGCAACCGCTGAGGCCGAACAGCAAGGCGGAGAAGGAGGGTTGCGGGTTGAGGACCGGCGCGAGCATGGTGATCTCTCTGAAATACCAAAGCACGCTACAGGCCTTTTGTGACACTGCGATGAACGAGTGATGACCGCGTTTACCTGCATTGCCTTGCCGACAGAACTGCCTTATTTGTCACAGAACGCTTTATACTGCCGGTCCTTGCGTGTGGGGGCGTAGCACCCGCGTCATTATTTAGATCAGGAGTGTCAGCTATGCCCGTGACCGGTGCAGGCTTTATCAAACGTCTGGCTCAGTTGTCTGTCTGTGCCGGTATGGTGCTGGTTCCAGTTGTCGCGCAGGCGGCAGAAGACGATCCGTGGGAAGGCGTCAACCGTGCCATCTTCCGCTTCAACGATGTCGTTGATACCTACACACTCAAGCCACTGGCGAAGGGTTATCAGTACGTCGCGCCTCAATTCGTCGAGGACGGTGTGCACAACTTCTTCAACAACATTGGTGACGTAGGCAACCTTGCCAACGATGTACTGCAAGCCAAACCAGCGGCCGCCGGTGTCGACACCGCCCGCCTGATTTTCAACACCACCTTCGGCCTGCTGGGCTTCATCGACGTGGGCACCCACATGGGCCTGCAGCGCAATGACGAAGACTTCGGCCAGACCCTCGGTCACTGGGGTGTCGGCAGCGGTCCTTTCGTCGTGATCCCTCTGCTGGGTCCGAGCACTGTGCGTGATGCCTTCGCCAAGATTCCGGACACCTACACCACGCCATATCGCTACATCGACCACGTGCCGACCCGTAACACTGCGCTGGGCGTGAATCTGGTCGATACCCGCGCCAGCCTGTTGTCGGCCGAGCGCATGATCAGCGGCGACCGTTACACCTTCATTCGCAATGCGTATCTGCAGAACCGCGAATTCAAGGTCAAGGACGGGCAGGTCGAAGACGATTTTTGATCGTTTTTGCGTAGCGTGATAATGAATAAAGGCGACCAAGGGTCGCCTTTATTGTTTTTCCGGAATGTGAACCATGACTCACTTCATGGACACGATAGACAGGCCCAGTTTCTGTCCGCCGCCTTCTTCGTCCGTTACCCAGACCACTTCAGTATCAGCTTCCAGGCCCTTGAGCGCAGGATGATCGGAATCAATGCTGACGTTCAGCTTGTCTCCGACGCTGAACGAGCGGGGCGCCTGGACCTGCATGCCGGAGCTTGAAAGGTCAATGCACACGGCGGGAATAACCTGTCCCGCATGGATCAGGTTGACGTCTGCGTCGACGCGCATGCGGATGTAATCCCTTTTCTCCTCGTAGTCGCGATCGGTTCGACTCATGTCCAGTCCTTCGTTTTGGTTGCTGATGTGACCGTTCTTATAACTCCCGGCGATTTGCGATGTAAAGAGCGCAAAGTCCGCGCCGGAGTACGCTTGAAACGCCCGTCGGATGGGAGTACCGTCTGCGCCTTGAAGGGCACCTCTGAAACACGATGCGCAACATTGTTGTGCACGGATCGTTTAAGAGAGGCTAGAAGCGAATCCAGTAAGCAGGTTCCGGTTAACCGGGCCGCCTACGCAAACCTGATCTGGCGCCGTTTGCCCACATGCCAAAAACCAGTGCCACGCTGCTGATAATCGACGACGATGAAGTCGTGCGCGCAAGCCTTGCCGCCTATCTGGAAGACAGTGGCTTCAGCGTCCTGCAGGCAAGTAACGGCTTGCAGGGTATTCAGATATTCGAGCAGAAAACCCCTGATCTTGTGGTCTGCGACCTGCGCATGCCTCAGATGGGTGGTCTTGAGCTGATTCGTCAGGTGACGTCCATCGCTCCGCAAACGCCGGTCATCGTCGTTTCCGGCGCGGGCGTCATGAGCGATGCGGTCGAAGCCCTGCGTCTGGGCGCCGCCGATTACCTGATCAAGCCACTTGAAGACCTGGCCGTGCTCGAGCATTCAGTGCGTCGAGCGCTGGACCGTGCGCGCCTGCTCAAGGAAAACCAGGTCTACCGCGAGAAACTGGAAACAGCCAATCGCGAGCTTGAAGCCAGCCTCCATCTGCTTCAGGAAGATCAGGATGCGGGCCGTCAGGTGCAGATGAACATGTTGCCGATCACGCCATGGGCGATCGACGAGTTTCAGTTCGCGCACCAGATCATTCCCTCGTTGTACCTGTCAGGCGATTTTGTCGACTATTTCCGGGTGGATGAGCGACGCGTTGCGTTTTATCTGGCCGATGTATCCGGGCATGGCGCCTCTTCGGCATTCATCACTGTATTGCTGAAGTTCATGACCACGCGGTTGCTGTTTGAATCCAAGCGTGGCGGAACCTTGCCGGAGTTCAAGCCCTCCGATGTATTAGGGCACATCAACCGCGGGCTGATCAGTTGCAAACTGGGCAAGCACGTGACCATGGTTGGCGGTGTCATCGATGAAGAGTCGGGCAAGCTGACCTATGCCGTTGGCGGCCATCTGCCGCTGCCGGTGCTGTACACCGAGGGTCAGACGCGTTATCTGGAAGGACGTGGATTGCCGGTCGGGTTGTTCAACGAAGCGACCTATCAGGACCATGAAATGGACCTGCCAGCGTCGTTCAGTCTGACCATGCTGTCTGACGGCATACTCGATCTGCTGCCCGGTGATACACTCAAAGAGAAAGAAGCCGTTTTACCCGAATTGGTGAAGACGGCCGGCGGCAGCCTGGATGGCTTGCGTCAGGTTTTTGAATTGGCAACGCTAGGGGAGATGCCGGATGATATCGCCTTGTTAGTGTTAAGCAGGAATCTTTAATGAGTACCGGTAGAATCCAGTTCGCCGAGCAGGAAGGCACCTTCGTTCTCAAGTTCGTGGGTGAAGTGCGGTTGACGCTGTGTTCGGCCTTGGATGCGACTATCGAGCGAATCTTCACCGCCTTGAATTTTTCGGCGGTGGTGATTGATTTGACCGAGACTCGCAGCATCGACAGCACGACGCTTGGTTTGCTGGCCAAGCTCTCGATCCTGTCCCGTCAGAAAGTGGGTCTGTTGCCAACGCTGGTAACCACTCACGAAGACATCACGCGGTTATTGCAGTCGATGGGTTTCGATCAGGTGTTCAACATCGTCGACCGTCCCATTCCGCGTCCTGAGTGTCTGACTGATCTGCCTTCGCAGGATCAATGCGAGGAAGTGGTCAAGGCCAAGGTGCTTGAAGCGCACAAGATCCTCATGGGGCTCAACGACTCCAATCGTGAAGCCTTCCATGATCTGGTCAACGCGCTCGAAGGTCAGCGCTAACAGCATTCCCTGTCTGTCACGCTGAATGGCGGGCAGCAAAAAGGGCGACCTCCGCAAGGAGGTCGCCCTTTAATGTTTTCAGGCTTTGGCGGAGAGCAGAGCCTCGAGCTTTTCCTGATCGCGAGCGAACTGACGAATACCTTCAGCCAGCTTCTCGGTGGCCATGGCATCTTCGTTCGATGCCCAGCGGAACTGGCTTTCACTCAGTTTTTCGCCAGCCTTGCCATCTTCGCCAGGATTGCCCGGAGCCAGTTTGCGCTCCAGGGTGCCGGTGTCTTCAGCCAGTTGCTTGAGCAGGTCCGGGCTGATGGTCAGACGGTCACAGCCAGCCAGTTGTTCGATCTGGTTCAGGTTGCGGAAGCTTGCGCCCATCACGACCGTCTTGTAATCGTTGGCCTTGTAGTAGTTGTAGATGCGGGTCACGGACTGCACGCCCGGATCTTCGGCACCGGTGTAGTCCTGACCGGACGACTTCTTGTACCAGTCGTAGATACGGCCCACGAACGGCGAAATCAGGAACACGCCTGCTTCGGCGCAGGCAATGGCCTGAGCGAAGGAGAACAGCAGGGTCAGGTTGGTTTGAATACCTTCCTTCTCCAGCTTCTCGGCAGCGCGAATACCTTCCCAGGTGGACGCCAGCTTGACCAGTACGCGATCACGGCTGACATCCGCTTTGTCGTACAAGTCGATGATGCGATGGCTGCGCTCAATCAAGGCGTTGGTATCGAAAGAGAGGCGGGCATCCACTTCGGTGGAAACACGGCCTGGAACGACCTTGAGAATCTCCTGGCCGATGGCGACGGCGAAGCGGTCGCACGCCAGGCCAATGTCACCCTTGCTGCCGCTGAACGCGTCGGCCAGCAGCTGCGAATTGCTCTCGCTCGAAGCGGCCTTGAGCAGCAGGGAAGGGTTGGTGGTAGCGTCCTGCGGCTTGAGGCTTTTGATCGCGCCGAAGTCACCGGTGTCAGCGACAACGGTGGTGAATTGCTTGAGTTGATCCAGCTTGGAAGTCATGAGCGTGCTCTGTCCTGTGCGGTTGGATGACATTACCCGAGCGCTGCCGCCCACTCAAGGCCGTGGCGCATAAGCTTTGCGCATCGGTGGCGTCGAGGGTCGGCATTGTCGCGCAAACCTTGTCGAGAATGGTTTTGAGCCCATGGCGGGCTGCTTGTTCCCTGAACCTTGATTTAAGCGTGCCCCATGGTCGTATGGTGCGGTTTCACTTAACGTATCTGTACTGGACGAATTGAAAGGATTTCCATGACGACCCCGATATTGCATCTTCTGTGCGGCAAAATCGCATCCGGCAAATCAACCCTGGCCCGCACATTGGGCAGCGAAGCCAAGACAATCGTCATCAGCGAAGACCACTGGCTTGCGGCGCTCTATCCTGACGAAATCCGCTCTGTTTCCGACTATGTAAATCGCGCCCGACGTATTCGTGGGGTACTGGAGCCTCTAGTGGTCAGCGTACTGTCGACAGGTGTAAGCGTCGTCCTGGATTTTCCTGCCAATACAATCTCGGATCGAGCCTGGCTTCGTGCGCTCGCCGATGGTGCCCACGTGCAGCATTGTCTGCATTTTCTGAATGTCGATGATGAGACGTGTCGCGCGCGACTGCATGCGCGCAATGCTCGAGGTGAGCACGATTTTGCTGCGACGGACAAAGAGTTCGATCTCATCACCAGCTACTTCACAGCGCCAGACGAACGTGAGGGATTGGTAATCGTGACCTATTAGGCTAGGGCATTCTCACAATTTCTCACAGGCGGCCCGGGGTTCCCTAGGCGCCTGTGAGTGTGTTTATCGAGCAATCAAAGCGACCACTTCAACGAGAACATCACGTTGCGTGGATCTCCGTACACGCCGCTGCCGGTCGCGGTTGGAATGCCCTGCCAGTACTTCTCGTCCAGCACGTTGTTCAGGTTCACCCGGGCGTCCCAGTGCTCGTCGAAGCGGTAGCCCGCCATCAGGCCCACCACCGCATACGAGTCCTGCTCCGAGCGACCGGTGCCGACACGGTTGTAGGTGTCGCTCTGAGCCAGTACGTCGGCCCCGATGCGCAATTTGCTGAAGTCGCCTGACAGGTGATACGTGGTCGCGGCCTTGAACAGGTGCTTGGGTTGCTCGGCTGCGAATCGATCACCCTTGTCGAAGTTACGGTCCTTGACGTACTGGCTCAGCACTAGCGTGTAGGACGCCGAGGCCTGCCAGTTCGGTGTGAGTTCGCCGGTCACTTCTGCGTCGATGCCGCGGCTGCGTACTTCGCCCGCCGCTTCGTAGCAGGTGCGGTTCTGTTGCTGGCAACTGGCGGGCGGGGTGANTAAGCGCGGTTTTCCTGAGTCATGTCGAACAGCGCGAGCGAGGCGTTCAGGCCGCCGTTGAAGTATTCGCCCTTCAAACCGATCTCGTAGCTCTCGCCGGTCATCGGGTCAAGAATGGCACCGCTCACGTCCTGCTGGTTCTGTGGTTTGAAGATCTCGGTGTAACTGGCATAGACCGAGTAGGTGTCGTTCAGGTCGTAGACGATGCCGGCATAAGGTGTGACCTCGCGTGTGACCTTGTAATCGCCGGTATTGGCCGAGCGATTCTGATAGTCGTACCAGCTCACCCGGCTGCCGACGATGATGTGCAGTGGATCGATTGGGTTAAAGCGTGCGGCTGCGTAGATGCCGTCTTCGGTTGCGGTGTTCTGGCTGACATACGCCGTGCGGGTGTTGATGTCCGGCTTGGGAATCACGTTCGGATTGAAGTTGTAGATATCGATGGGCGTCGAGCCGTAGAAACCGCCTTTCTGGTCGAATTTCTCTTCACGGCGACTGACGCCCAGCATCAGGTCATGCTCGCGGCCAAACAGCTTGAAAGGGCCGGACAGCGAGCCATCGATATTGGTCTGCACATCGGTGGTGTCGTACTGACCTGCCGCCTGGCCATAACCGTTGCCGTTAGCCGTCAGGTAGTTGGAATACATGTCCGACTCGGCCCATATCTTCGCCGCTGCGATCTTGCCGCTCCAGCCATTGTCGAACCGGTGAGTCACATCGGTGAATACGCTGACGTTGTCCCGATCCCAGTAAGCCCAGTCGTTGCTCAGGAATGTGGAGCGGGGCAGGCCGAGGTATTGGCCATTTGGACCCGAAGGCAGGCTGCCCCAGTCCGATGTAGCATCGTCACGCTGCTTGGACGCACCGATGGTCCAGGTGGTCGATTCGTTCAGGTCTGCTTCCAGAATTCCGTAGAACGTCTGGCGTTCCTCATCGCGCTCGTCGAGAAAGCTGTTGCCCTTTTCATACGCTGTCACTACCCGACCGCGCAATGTGCCCGAGTCGTTCAGCTTGTTGGAGGCATCCACTTCCGTTCGGTAGCGATCCCAGCTGCCCGCGCTGGTCGTCACGCTGACCTGCGGTATCGCGGTGGGACGCTTGCGGATCAGATTCAGCGTTGCCGATGGGCTGCCCGCGCCCGTCATCAGACCGGTGGCGCCGCGGACCACTTCGACACGGTCGTACATCGCCAGATCGGCCCCGGAAATGGTGTCCAGTGTGAAGGTGCTCACGATGGTCGGCAGACCGTCGTACATCAGGTTGTCGATGCTGAAACCGCGTGCCAGAAACTGCTGACGATCCGTACCGAACTTGCGCAGGATGATGCCCGGCGCGTATTTAACGACATCGTTCAGATCGTTCATGCCTTGATCTTCGATGCGCTGACGTGAAATCACGCTCACCGACTGGGGCGTTTCGCGAATCGACAACGGCAACTTGGTGGCGGTGCTCATGGAGCCGGTGGTGTAGGAACCGCTGCCTTCGGTGGTCGCCATTCCCGCCACGCCTGCTCGCGCATTGATGTCGACATTGTCCAGCGTCAACGCGCTCGACTGAGTCTGGGCAGGCGGATTGGTTTGATCGGGAGCAGCCAGCGCAGCAGTTGATGCACCGATAATCGCAAAAGCGGTCAGCGAAGTGAGCGGACGAAACATTGTGGGGTTCCTACGATGGACCTGAGCGTTTGAAAAGTGGCGAACTACTTGAGCAACGGGGCGCCGGACGTTTGGTCAGCCAGCAGGCTGGTCGCAGGATCCTAACAATTTTTTCACAATTGACTAAATGCTAATTACTCTCAGTTACATTTATATACATATTTGCATTTGATTGTCTCGACGTCGCTCAGGCGTCTGGAAGTGGTGTTGTGAGGCAGGTTGGGTAAAGATGGGGCTTCAAGCCGCAATGATCTGAGGGAACCAGCATGCAATTTCGACGTACATCGGTTGCGAGTGTCATCGCCTTTTCCATCCTCTCCGCTAGCGCTTTCGCGGCGGACATCTCGTCCGAGCAACTACTGAAAAAAGCCGAAACCGAGCAGACAGCCTATCTCGAGACCGTCAAGCAATTGGTCGATGTTGATACCGGCACAGGCCAGGCTCCCGGCCTGAAAACCATCAGCGCGCTGTTGGTGGAACGCCTGAAAGCACTGGGCGCAGAAGTCACCACCACGCCCGCGACGCCCTCTGCCGGTGACAACATCGTTGGAACGATCAAGGGCAGTGGTACCCGATCCTTTCTGCTGATGGTCCATTACGACACGGTATTCGGGCCGGGCACGGCAGCGAAGCGCCCTTTCAAACAGGACGGTGTGCGCGCCTATGGCCCAGGCGTTGCCGATGCCAAAGGTGGCGTCGCAATGATTCTGCATTCCCTGAAGCTTCTGCAGGAGGAGGGTTTCAAGGATTTCGGCACACTCACCGTGCTGTTCAACCCTGATGAGGAAACCGGCTCCAGCGGCTCGAAGAAAATCATCGCCGAACTGGCTCGCCAGCACGATTACGTCTTTTCCTACGAGCCACCTGACAAGGATGCCGTCACCGTTGCCACCAACGGCATCAACGGTGTGATTCTCGACGTCAAAGGCAAGTCTTCACATGCGGGCTCCGCGCCTGAAGCCGGACGCAACGCGGCGATCGAACTGGCGCACCAGATGCTGCAACTCAAGGACCTGGGCGATCCAGCCAAAGGCACCACCGTCAACTGGACCCTGATCAAGGGCGGCGAGAAGCGCAACATCATCCCGTCCAGTGCTTCGGCGGAAGCGGACATGCGCTATTCCGATCTGTCTGAAAGTGATCGTGTCATCGCCGACGCCCAGCGCATCGTGCAGAAGAAACTCATCGACGGCACCGAGGTGTCGGTACGTCTGGAAAAAGGACGCCCACCTCTGGCGAAAAACCCGGGCTCCGAGCAGCTGGCCAAAACCGCCCAGACGCTTTATGGAAAAATCGGGCGCAACATCGAGCCCATCGCCATGCGCTTCGGCACTGACGCAGGCTATGCCTATGTTCCGGGTAGCGAAAAACCGGCCGTGCTCGAAACCATGGGCGTTGTGGGGGCGGGGTTGCATGCCGATGACGAGTACATCGAACTGTCGAGCATCGCCCCCAGGCTTTATCTCACCGTGGCGTTGATCAAGCAGCTTTCGGAGGCCAAACCCTGACGCCATCTGTCGACATATCTTACGTCCAAGGTTGACCTCAGCTCCGATGCGCGATTAACTGTATATGCATACAGTTAATCATAAAAAGGCTCGCATCATGAGTGTCACCTTCCTTGGCCCCTTGTCCGCAGGGGGCATCAAGCTCCCGTTCATCTCCATGTCGTCCGTCGGCTCGCAATCGCCCATCATCGAAAAGCACGTCTCGATAGCGGAGCTCTGCGAAGTGCGCGAACCAGACTTTTTCATTGCTGCAATCCAGGACGACAGCATGCAAGGGGAGCACATCAGCAAGGAAGACATGTTGATTGTCGACCGCGGACGCTACGCCGAGCACGGCGACATCGTCATCGCCTCGCTCAACGAGGCGCAGGTATGCAGGCGTTTGCACATGCGCGGGAATGTCGTGATGCTGGAATCCAGCCACAAGGATTACCCGTCGCAGCCTGTGACGGATAATGATGATCTGATTATTTTGGGGGTGGTGACGCAGAGTGTTAAAAGCTTTTGAGTGCCTGGATGCCTGTCGTATCTGGGCGGCAGTATTGAAATCGTAGTAAGCCGCACGGACTTTGCGACCTATGGTTGGCTTGCTGACGTTGAGTTCAGCGATTCGCGCGATGTTGTCGCTCTTGGCGTCGTGAGTGCCACTATCAGATGTGCCAGTACCCAAAGACTGTTGGCTAGGCAATGATGGTTCCTCGTTGGCGTTCAGGCGGGCAGGGGCATATGAAACTCAAAAATGGTGGTGCAGAAATACTCTCATGTGCTTACCGTTATGACGCACTCGACAGGCTGATCAGCAGCGAATCTGGCAGTATTTGTCAGAGGTTTTACCTTGAAAATCGTTTGGTAAACGAAATCGATTCAGAGTGCTTTCGAACGGTTTTTCGTTATGAAGACATCTTGCTGGCAGAGAGCGTCCTTGATCAGAGAAGCAGTCAAATCGCTCATCTGTTAAAGACAACTGACGGGCAAAGCTCTGTCTTGCATACTCAATTCGCGCGTCGCTCAGACGTTTTCACCTACACCCCTTATGGACACCATGATTCATCGATCAGTCAAGTCGGTCTGCTGCGATTTGTTGGTGAGCGTCCTGAGGGCGTGACCGGCCACTATTTACTGGGGAACGGCTACCGAGCATTTAACCCCGCTTTGATGCGATTCAATACTCCAGATAATCTCAGCCCGTTTGATAAAGGGGGCCTTAATGCCTACGCGTACTGTGGGGGTGATCCGGTTAATCGCTTAGACCCTGACGGACATGTCGCAGTCCTATTCAAGGCTGCGTCCAGGTTTTTAAGCTTGATTGGGCGCACGCCGCGCTCTGCTGCTCTGGTTCCAAGATTGACGCGGAAAGCTTCCGCACTTGTCAAAGCAGGAAGAAACCCTGAACGACTAATTGCCCATGTTGACGAATCTCCGCCGCTCAAGGCGCTTCCTGAGGATCGTCTGGCCACTACACCGCGTGAGCGACACGTTCTGGAAGGCTCTACAGAGGAATTGCTTACCCACCATCGCCGCTATGCAAAATCTACCAAGCAGATGCTAAGTGAAAAACGTAAGGCATTAAGGCGGGAAGCTGTCGAGCGAGATCCAGTCCAGGACTTTTCAAAATCTGGTGCCAAGGAGCGTAGTACCTCTTTGTCAAGATTTGAGCGTTTGCAGCTCAAAATTGCACAGGAGCGAAGACAGGCTGGCAGAGCAGAGCCCGAGTCGTTATTGGGGCAGGCGTATGGGATTAGGAGTAATAGCTCAAACTGGCGATCCATTATTTCCCGGCCGGTTTAAATGCTCGCGTGAGCGCCTTTCCTGCCAAGACGCGGCTGTACGGGGCGTGTAAGAAAGTTGGGCTGATCACGGGTTGTCAAGGCTGTAGGATGATGCTCTTTGCGGTGAACTGTCGGCCCACTGTATCGTCCCCGCCATACCCTGGCCACGTATGGCATAGTTTGGCTACACCCTACGAGGCAATCGTAGAATCCCGCGATACTTCGCCGAGTCACCGATTAAAAATGTCAGCTATAACGCCTCAAGACAAGACCGATTTCTCTCGCCGCTTCTCCGTCGCCCCCATGATGGATGGGATCATCATGTGATAAATTACTTTAAAAATCATATAGTTAAGTGTTTTTATGTGACGTTTTAGCAATTTTTAGCATGCCAAGCA
The DNA here is from genome assembly GCF_001642795.1 of Pseudomonas viridiflava. Taxonomy (GTDB): domain Bacteria; phylum Pseudomonadota; class Gammaproteobacteria; order Pseudomonadales; family Pseudomonadaceae; genus Aquipseudomonas; species Aquipseudomonas viridiflava. Next base: position 540,721 of record NZ_LKEH01000018.1, read on the forward strand.
TCCTTCCGCCCTCGCACTACCTTCAGATCATTTCCGATAATTGTCATTCCTACGTCAAAGACGTATGATCGCCACCTATGCTTACCATTATTGAATCACCTTTATTTTCCAGGCACTGGCCAGACTATTGGAGTGGAGAGCAGCGGGGTGCCTTCATGGCATTCTTGGCAAATAATCCCGATGTCGGCGCGGTAATACCAGGCTCTGGCGGCTGCCGAAAAGTGTGCTGGAGTATGGATGGCCGTGGCAAGAGTGGCGCAGTGAGGGTGATTTACACCGCTCAACTGCGCAAAGGCGTATTGATTGCACTGCTCATCTACGGCAAGGGCGCTACCGAAAACATCCTTGCGCACATCCTGCGCAGCATCGCAAAGGAGCTGAATCATGGCCCTGACTGAAAAAGAACTGCTTGAGCGAGATGCCAAGCGCAATATTGGCGAAGAATTGTTAGCGGCGATCCAAGACGTCAAAGCCGGTCGGCATGGGGACGTGCATGAGGTCAAAATAACCGAGGCCGCTGAAGCTCGTGGCAAGACCGGATTGTCTCAACCTAAATTTGCTGAGCTGCTGGGTGTCTCCGTCAGGACGTTGCAAGAGTGGGAACAGGGGAGGCGTATGCCGTCTGGAGCCGCGAGATCGCTTTTGCACATCGCAGTCTTGAGGCCGGATGTGTTCCGGGATGTCTTGATGATAGACAATAGTCACGCCGTTCCACGCAACTGATTGGCTTTGGTTGAGATGGCGAGACGTTCGAATCGAATAATCTGCCCTCAGGTTGAAGAACTCCACTTGAGGATTTCGACGCGAGCGGCATCTGTCCGGTCGCCCGGCCTTTGCATTGGTTCGGGCAAGTTGGGTGGCCCATTGCTTCGCGTCGCTGCTCAGGCCCCATCCGACTGTTTTGCTGCCGCCTGGCTGGTTGTGGTTCCCGTTCACCGTCGGGGGGCTAGGCCCCAAGCCAGATGCGGTCGCGCTGATGGGGCGCTCTGCAGTCTGCCGCTGATAGATGACACCAGTGCGCTTCGTGCCCAACAGCCTCAATCAAACCTCCGCGCTTCCTGTAAACTCACCCATCCACGCAACCACCGTTGACGCTGTGGGTCAGCCTTGAGCAAGCTCAGGATGATCGTTTCCCCATTGCTTCTGTTGCTACATCGCTACCGCCGCTTGCTCTTTGTAGCAACGAAAGTAGGAAAACTGTCTCTATTTTGCTAAAAACCACTGATGATCATGCAACCAGAAATCGCCCAAAACCCCCGTCCTACAAGGCCTGCGCTGTCCCGCCGCTTCTCCGTCGCCCCGATGATGGATTGGACCGATAGGTCAAATTTAGCCAATATCTACGGGGTTTGGCCAATGTCAGCCTTCTA
>NZ_LKEH01000019.1:0-31142 GCF_001642795.1 Pseudomonas viridiflava
GGCGATGAACGATGACGCGATTTTCCTGACATACCGCGTCGACTGCATCGCCGGCAAGCCGCCTCCCACAAAAACGTGTTCATCCAGCAGATTACGTGTTGTTTGATAAGAGGCAGCGTGCCGGGAGACAGATCCGCCGTCGTACTTCAACCCTTGCGCTTGAGCGGCTCTCCTTCGAACGTCACGCCCGCCAGACCATGCTTGATCAGCGCACGAATATTGCCGTGGTCGCTGCCATCGGGTGTGGCCTGCACGGAACGGTAGTGTTCGCCGAACGCCAGCAGTGCCTCTTCATCGCTCAGGCCTTCCAGCAGGGCCATGCCCAGGGTCTTGCACGAACCTTCGTTCTGGCCCGCCGCATTGTCGACATCACCGTTACGGAACGCCTGTGGCTGGTAGTCGTAGGTTTCGGCGATGAAGGCGAGGGTGTCGGCAAAGGCGTGTTCGCCGCTGCGCAGACGGGTGCGCAGGGAGTTCAGGTCAGTCATGCTTGGGTTCCTTGGCGAAGGCAGCCTGTTGCTCGGGGCTGGCTTCTTTCTGGTAGTGAGCTTTCCACTCGCTGTACGGCATGCCGTAGACCACTTCGCGGGCGTCATCGAGGCTGATGTCGATGTGTTTCTCGTCGGCCGCAGCCTTGTACCATTTGGACAGGCAGTTGCGGCAGAAGCCGGACAGGTTCATCAGGTCGATGTTCTGGACGTCCTTGCGGCTGTCCAGATGCGCCACCAGTCGGCGAAAGGCGGCGGCTTCGAGTTCGAGGCGTTCTTGCTCGGTCATGACGGGCTCTTTTCGGTCAGTAAAGTGACGTCATGATAAGAGTTTCAGCGTTGACCGGCGAGCGTGATCGAGACGGATTCGGCAAAACGCAGCGCGTGCGGCTTGTCGACTTCCACTTCGGCGTAGGTCACCGCCTGATGGCTCATGACCAGATCCAGCACTTCCTGGGTCAACCGCTCAAGCAGCGCGAAGCGATTGCCTTCGACGTGCTGAATGATCGCCTTGGTGATGGTGCGGTAGTTGAGCGCGTGTTCGATGTCGTTGTCGCGCACCGCTTCCTGGGCGACATACAGAATCGTCAGGTTGATCAGTACATCCTGCTTGTTGAGAATCTCGTCTTCATTGATGCCGATGAACGTGCGCAGTCGCAGGTCCTTGACGCGAATGCGCGCGGTTCCGGGTTCCAGTCGGGCCATCGTTATTTGCTCCTTGCGATCAATTGCAGAAACTCCATGCGCGTCGTGCTGGACTCGCGGAATGCACCCAGCATGACCGATGTGTTCATGGTCGAATTCTGCTTTTCCACGCCGCGCATCATCATGCACATGTGTTTGGCCTCGATCACCACGGCAACGCCGGAGGCTCCGGTCACTTCCTGAATCGCTTCGGCGATCTGGCGGGTCAGATTTTCCTGGATCTGCAGGCGTCGGGCGAACATGTCGACGATGCGGGCGATCTTCGACAGACCCAGCACCTTGCCGGTTGGAATGTACGCAACGTGCGCCTTGCCGATGAACGGCAGCAGGTGATGCTCGCACAGCGAGTACAGCTCGATGTTCTGGACAATGACCATCTCGTCGTTGTCGGACGCGAACAGTGCGCCATTGACGATTTCTTCAACGCTCTGGGTGTAACCATGACACAGATACTGCATCGCCTTGGCGGCGCGCTTGGGAGTATCCAGAAGGCCTTCGCGTTCCGGGTCTTCACCGAGGCCGACCAGAATGTCTCGATAATGCTGTGGCAGGGATAAGCTCATCAGATTGATCCTCGGGGCGGCCTACTTGACGTGCCGTCCACCGTTTACGGTCAGTGTGGTGCCGGTGACATAAGTGGAGTCCAGAAGGTAACGCAGGCTCTGGTAGATCACTTCTGCACCCGGCTCTATGCCCAGCGCCGATTTGGCGAGGACGTTGGCGCGGTACGCTGCGTCGTCCGTGGGTTGAAACATCAGCAATGCCGGAGCAATGCCGTTGACCTTGATGCGCGGTGCGAGCCGCGCGGCAAACGACAGGGTCAGGCTTTCCAGGCCTGCCTTGCTGGCGCAATACGCGATGTGCTTGCTGCTGCCTTTGCGAGTGACGTCATCGCTGATGTGAACGATGTCGGCCACCTCGCTGGCGTGCAACAGTGACGCGCAGTGCAGGTTGATGAGGTAGGGCGCAAGCATGTGTACGTTGAACATCCGGCTGAACTGCCCGGCTTCATCGCCCGGTGTTTCAGCGAGCCACTCTGAGGCGTTGTGCACGATGGCACGCAGGCTGTCGGTGTGGTCTTTGAGCGCTTCAATAAACGCCATGATGCCTGCTTCGCTGGAGAAATCGCCTTGCAGGGCAATAGCACCTGCCCGGCGCAATTCGTCGATACCCGGCCGCTCGCTGCGATAGCTGACGATCACAGGATGGCCCTGCTCCAGCAGACGCTGCGCACAATGCAGTCCCACTCGCTGACTGGCGCCGGTGATCAGGATCGGTGCAGAAGAAATGTCCATCGGCAGTTCACGCATCATGTCGGTAAGAGGGTGTTTGCTAACCAGCCTGAGGAAACGACCTACATCAAAGTGTTGTTCAGGCTGACAGCAAACTTATACCAGAGGATTTTTTTGTACAACCCTGATCATCGCGAATCACATGTCTATCGAGCGGGCGGGGTGTCTAATATGGGAAAAACAAGCGGCTTGATCGATTTTTGCGCGCGAGCAAGACCTGTACCGTCTGAAGGGTTTTGTACAGGTCTTGTCGGGTTATCGGGAGGATGCGGAGTGGGTTCGGCGTGACGCTGCGGTTGGCGAAGTCTGTAGCCAGGGTGCCAAAAGGCGCGTGGACAGCGGTATGAACAGATAGACCATCAGCGGCGTCAGGATTGCAGTGCTGATCATGATGCGTGGCAGCAGGTCGAGATGATTGAGCAGCGGACCCAGCAGAAAATTGAAAATCAGCGAAACCGGAAAGAACGCCAGCCAGATGGCAACCGCCTGTTTCCAGCGCGGCGGGCGTTGATCGGCCGCGCCGAACCAGCCGTCTATGCCACTCACGCGATGTTCCGAGGGTTGCGCGAACAGACCGCTGCCGCGCACCAGCCAGGAGCGTCGGGATGCAGAATGCTCCCAGGCGTGCATGGTCTGCTCGTCAGTAAAGCGGAAAATAATCTGGAATTCGTCATCGCCAGGCGGCGGAGCGAGTACGCCGGAACCCAGATAGCCGGGAAAGTCGGTGGCCAGTTGTTCGCCTTCGTGCAGCCAGGCCATCATTTCCTGATAGCGGCCATGGGCGACACGGCGTGCAACCATCAAGGTGACGGGTGAGGTAGACATTGTGTATCTCCGGTAGAGGCGTGAGATTCCCGGATAGGGAGGTCACATGGCGCGGCACCGGGGTGGTGGGCCGCGTCAGCTTCACTCAGAAGCAAGCAAGGATTATTCCTGAATCCGTTTAAAACAAGTAGAACTTTGTAGTCGCTCGCTGGCCTCAATTTCTGACGCCCGGCGCTATAGACCGTTCGGCGGCGCTGTTTACAATGCGGCGCACAAATACAAGTGATAACCCGGCATGACTCAACCCATTGATCACCACCTTGTCCGGAAGGATCCCGACGAGGATTTCAGGCAACAAGAGCTTTATCCGATTCGCGAGGTTGCCCGTCTGACTGGCGTCAACCCGGTCACGCTGCGCGCGTGGGAGCGTCGGTACGGCCTGATTCAGCCAACGCGCACCGAGAGTGGGCACCGGCTGTATTCGCAGTCCGACATCGAAACCGTACGCAGCATTCTCGACTGGATAGAGCGGGGCGTGGCTGTCAGCAAGATCGGCAAGATCCTGGCCCGCAGCGAAAGTACTCGCAGTCAGTCGTCACCGCCGGAGAATCCGCTGTCCCGAGCGGACTGGACGCAGTGGCAGAGTCAGTTGAGGCAGGCCATCGGCATGTTCGACGAGCGTCGCCTGGAGCAACTCTACGGGCAGATTTTCTCGACCTACTCACTCGTGGTGGTGTTCGAAGACATTCTTATGCCGCTGTGGCGGGAGGTGATGCTCAATCGGGATACGTTCGGGCATACGAGCGAAGGGTTGTTCTTCGATACATTTCTGCGCGGCAGGGTGCTGCAGCGGCTGCAACTGGCCAACGATCCGGCAAAGGGCGTGGTGGTGCTGGCCGCTCTGTCCTCTCAGGACCGGGAGCTTGAGTTGTCGGTTGCAGGATTGCTCATGGGGAGTGCGGAGGTCGCCATAAGAGTGTTGGCCATCGGTCAGCCTTTTGACGAGCTGAGTCTGGTCTGCGAACGGGTCGAGCCGTTGGCGCTGGTGCTGTTTTCCAACACGTCATCTGCCACTGATCTGCCAAAGCGTCTGAACAGACTGGCATTGACGCTGGAATGCCCGGTACTGCTTGCCGGGGAAGTGTCGCACTTCGTTCAGGAGGGGCTTGCCGGATCTACCATCGCCTGCCTTGGCAGTGATGGTCGTTCGATGAACCGTTTGCTCAAGCAGTTTCTGGCGGGGCAGATGGACAGCTGACAGCGTGTCCCAGGTAACGACCATGCGTCACTGATGCAGGGAAGGGTGCATGCGCCGATGTTCCTGCAGGATGTATTGACGCAGGCGCTCCGAGTCTTCCTTGCTGTGCTGGCTCAGGCGGTAGGCACCCAGATTGTTGTCCTTCAATCGCTCAAGCTTGCCGCGCATGGCGATAGGCGCTTGTCCCACCGGATTGAACCAGGCGGCAAAGTGCTTGGGCAGCTTGCCCTGCTTTCTGCTCTCAAGCAGAACGCCCTTGAACGACAGCTCGTGAACCCACAGGGACGTCAGCGAGCCCTTTTCAGTCTCCAGGGGCACCGGCTCTTCCAGGACCAGACGCCAGGGACGAATCTGCGGACCTTCTTCGAAGATGCTGGGCGCACCCAGTTCAAGGTGCAGGGCGTGGAACTCGTCTTCGACCAGGTGCAGCGGAAAATTCATTTGCTGATTTTCGAACTGGGCGTGGATCGTGACCTGCTCGTGGGCTGCCAGCCGGGTCAGCAAATCCTGAATCTGTACGCCGCCATTGACCAGCAGACTGCGCGTGCTGTCACGCACGTTCAGTTTGGGGTTGCGATGCATGCTCTGGATGAAATCCAGCTCAGCTTGCGTCAATAGGGAATCAGGTTGCATGAGGAGACTCGAACTAACAGGCAATTGATGAAGAAGACCCTTTGATCTGCACAGCGTTCCTGCCGTTCGTCGTATTTTCAGCTATTTCCCGATTTCAATGCTTCAATTTCTGCCTTGGCCTCTGCCAACTGGTCCACAAGTTCTTTGATCCGTTGCTCATTCTGGACCTGAACGGTGACATCTTTCTGAATCCCGATGTAATACATCAACTGGTTCGCTTCGTTGCGCACTGGCGTGATCGACAGCTCATTCCAGAACGTGCTGCCATCCTTGCGATAGTTACGCAGTATCTGACGGCATGCCTGGCCACTGCGTATGGCTTTCTGAATGGCCTCGAGTGCTTCCTGCTGACGGTCGGTGGCCTGTAGAAACCGGCAATCCTGATACAGCACTTCTTCCACGCTGTAACCGGTCAGGGCGGCAAAACCCTTGTTGGCATAGATAAGGATATTGTCGTCGCCTTCCTGCTCGGCCACGACAATACCGTCGGTCGATGCATCTATGACCAGTTGCAGCAATTTTGCGTTGATCATCACGTGGCATTCCCGAGCAGATTTCACCGTCGCATTCTAGGGCCTGTCGTCGCTTCAGTGCGAGCCGTGTCAGTTGCCGGGGCTGAAATACCAAAGGCCTCTGGGGCATACTGTCGCCCTTTTTCAAGCTGCCAGAGGATGAGTCATGAGAATCGCGATTGTGTGCGGTTCGGTCTACGGATCGGCCGAAGAAGTGGCCCGGCATGCAGGCGGGCTGCTGCGCGCAGCAGGTCACGAGACGCTGCTCAACCCTCGCATCACCCTGCCTGAGCTGTTGGCCTTCGAGCCGCAGGCCTTGCTGGCCGTGACCTCGACCACCGGCATGGGAGAGCTGCCAGACAATATCGTGCCGATCTACTCCCAGTTGCGTGACCAATTGCCTGCTGCGCTGCGCGGCCTGCCCGGCGGGGTTATCGGTTTGGGTGACGCGAGTTACGGTGATACGTTCTGCGCCGGTGGTGAGCAGTTACGTGAGTTGTTCGCCGAGTTGGGTGTCAGTGAAGTGCAGGCCATGCTGCAACTGGATGCCAGCGAGAGCGTCACGCCCGAGAGCGATGCCGAGCCCTGGCTGGCTGATTTCATCAAGCACTTGGGCTGAATCCATCCCGCTGCGTTATTGAGCACCATTCAGCCGCGGCTGTATTCATTGTGGACGGCGTCCTGCTGGTCAACACTCAGTGGATTACATCCCTTTGACAGTGGAGCCAGCAATGAGCGAATCCGTGCGTTTTGAAGACAAGGTAGTCATCGTGACGGGAGCGGGCGGAGGTCTTGGGCGTGCTCACGCACTGCTGTTCGCTAAATACGGTGCTCGGGTGGTGGTCAATGATCTGGGCGGATCGGCGCAGGGCGAGGGTGCCAACGCCTCGGCGGCCGACCGTGTGGTGGCAGAAATCCGCGAAGCAGGAGGCACGGCGGTCGCCAATCACGACTCGGTGACCGACGGCGGCCACATTGTGCAGCACGCCCTCGATGCTTTCGGCCGCATCGATGTTGTGGTCAACAATGCCGGTATTCTGCGCGACAAGTCCTTCGCCAAAATGGAGGATGCCGACTGGGATCTGGTTTACCGGGTTCACGTGGAAGGCGCCTACAAAGTCACGCATGCCGCCTGGCCGCACTTGCGTGAGCAGAATTTCGGTCGGGTGATCTTCACCTCTTCGACCTCGGGTATCTACGGCAACTTCGGCCAGTCCAATTACGGGATGGCCAAGCTCGGGTTGTACGGTCTGACCCGCACGCTTGCACTGGAAGGCCGCAAGAACGGCATCCTGGTCAACGCCATCGCGCCAACCGGCGGCACACGCATGACCGAGGGCCTGATACCGGCCAACGTATTCGAGCTGCTCAAGCCCGAGCTGGTCAGCCCGCTGGTGGTGTACCTGGGCAGTGACCGTTGCCAGGAAAGCGGCAGCCTTTTCGAAGTGGGGGGCGGCTGGATCGGCAAGGTTCGCTGGGAACGCAGCCTGGGCGCCTGCTTCGATCCGCATGCAGGCTTCAGCCCTGAGGATGTCGCCGAACACTGGCAAACCATCGGCAATTTCGACGACGCGGCGCATCCTGCGGATAACATCGACGCGTTGAAGGAGATGATGGCCAATCTGCAAAAATATGTGAGGTGACGCCCGTATTCAGCTTGTTCACATGCAGGGCAGAGCTATTTTCTCGGCCCTGTTATGCCGTTTTTTATTTCTCTAAAGTTGATTATTTGTAAGTCCATAGTTTGAAGTTGAGGATTAGTTACCGTTCTCTGTAAGAATTGTCCGGTGCAGTTGTAAGTTTGGTACGGATTTTTGAGTCTCTATCAATAAATACCTTTTCACTCCGATATGACGGTTGAACGTATTCATTATCGGAGTAGCCCATGGCCGGATCCATCTGGGGTGATTTGCCACCTTTCACCGTTAAAATGCCCGAAGCGCGCGCCGTTATCAAAGCGCCCAAGGTTCAGATCAGTCAGGTGCTGCGAGAGGTCGGGGAAAATGCGCTTGCGCTCAACTCGTTAGCGATGGAAAAACGCAAGATGAAGCCGATGTTCAAGGACTTCAACCCGGAGCAGATCACCCCCAAGGACTTGAGCAGAGCGGGGATGGTGCTGTTCAAAGCCGGTTTTATCGATAATCACACAGCCGAACTCATGAGCCGCGCCGGTGACGAGTTTGACAATAAAGGTAATGTGCTTAATCCGGACAGGGAAATCAATGCACTGGAATTCTTCGCCGGCCGTATTGTGGACATGAAAGAAAAGTCCGCTTGGGGGGACCCCTACGCCAAACTGCTATTACCGGATTACATTCGAACCATTCACATTATTCAAAACCTCGCGGCGTTTGCCCAGTCCGGCGACAGTTATGACATGCGCAAGTTTGAAGCGTTGGAAAAGGAAGGCTCCAAACAGAGCAAGCATTATATAAAAGGGTGACCGTGCGGCCAGATAATAAGCTGCGCAAAAAAAACCGCCGCACAGCAAACTGTGCAGCGGTTAATGGAAGTTGATTCAGGGGAGCTGAAAAACAACGACTTCAAGGGCGAGAAGGTTAGCGTCCCTGACGCGTTTGAAACATCCTCGGACAGGATATGCAGCGTTACCCGAGCGGTAACAATACGCAGGCCTCGGCGTATGTCAGGCAGGCGGTCAGTGCACACTTCGGTGAGACGGCAATTGGCTCAGGCGTTCGGTGAGCTTGAGTCGCTGTATCGGGTCGTCACTGAGCAGCAAGGCATGCTGCAGATCGAAGCGCTCGGCCTGTGGGCATTCCAGTGACTGATAAAGGCTGGCGCGAGCCATGTGATCGCTGCTCGTAGCCTGGCCCAGTTCGACGATCCGGTCCGCATCCTTGAGAGCCGCGATCAGGTCATCATTGATGATGTGCAGATGCCTCAGGTTGCGCGACAGCCGCTGCAGCATGTTCACGGGCGTGGCCCGCATCATGTGCACGGCCTGCAGCTGCATGGTGGGTCCGAACTGACGCACCAGCAGCTCGCGGCAATCCCTGGGGTACAACCTGCGGCCGCCACAGGGGTCGAGCAGGTGATCCGCGCCCGGAACACGCAGAAGGAAGTGTCCGGGGAAGTTGACGCCCTCCAGCGCGATATCCAGCCGTCTTGCAATCTCCATGGCCACTAGCGCCAGACCCAGCGGCTGACCGCGACGACGCTGCACCACCTTGTGCAGCAACGCCGAGTCGGGCCTGGGCGGGTTCCAGTCATCCTGTTGAAAGCCCAGGGCGCTGAGCTGGCGCAAGAGCAACTGGGCCAGCTCGCAGGCTGGAGCCACCGGCAGTGCCGCGTCAATTCGATGTTGCAGGAGATCGATCTCGGCCATGAGTTCGTGACGGGGGAAGTGCGCGTCATGTTCGGTCGACACCCACAACGCGGCTTCGAAGACCGAAGGCGGTGTGCGTTGCAGGCAGTCCAGGCAATGCTGACGTGGAGTCATCGACCCCTCCGTGCTGACAGATTGGGTAAAAGCGTGCTGTTCTGATTCCTTTTAGCCCTGCCGACGTATTTCGTCCAGCACCGCTTGTATCTGCCTGAGCGGTCGATTGTTTTTCCGGGCCAGCGCCTATACTCGCCTGACATAAGAAGGGGGAGCACACCGCATGTTCGCTCTCATGCAACAGTCACGTGCCGAGGCGCTGCATCTGGTGTGCGATCCGGATGCAGGATTGAAAGCCGTTATCGCCATTCACAGCAGCCGCCTGGGACCTGCGCTGGGCGGATGCCGCTACCTGACCTATCCAGACGAAGAGAGCGCGATAGAAGATGCCATTCAATTGGCAAGAAGCATGAGCTACAAGGCGGCCCTCGCCGGTCTGCCGATGGGGGGCGGCAAGGCGGTGATCATGCGAGCCGCGCAGCGCGTCGAACGGCCGGCATTGTTCGAAGCCTTTGGGCGCTTTGTCGAAACCCTTCAGGGCCGTTACATCACCGCTGTCGACAGCGGCACGTCCAGTGTCGACATGGATTGTGTTGCGCTCAGTACCCGGCATGTCACCAGCACCAGCGACGCAGGCGACCCGTCGATCAGCACAGCGATGGGCATGTTCACCGGCATTCGGGCCACGGCCATGGCGCGTCTGGGCAGCGATAATCTGGAAGGGTTGCGCGTTGCGATTCAGGGGCTGGGTCATGTGGGCTATCCGCTGGCCGCTCTGCTGCATGCCGCTGGAGCCGAATTACTGGTGAGCGATCTGGACAGCGATAAGGTGCAACGGGCAATGACGCAACTCGATGCGCACCCCATTGCGTGCGAAGCGCTGCTGAGTACGCCGTGCGACATTCTTGCCCCCTGCGGTCTGGGGCATGTATTGAACTGCAAGAGCGTTGCGCAGTTGCGTTGTGCAGCCGTCGCGGGTGCGGCGAACAACCAGTTGACCAGCCTTCAGGTGGCTGACCAGCTGGAAGCCCGGGGGATCCTGTATGCACCGGATTACGTCATTAATTCGGGAGGGCTGATTTACGTTGCGCTGAAACACAACGGCGAAGGGCAGGGCACGATCGATCGCCATCTTTCCCGCATCGGGATGCGACTGACCGAAGTCTTCGCCCACTCGCAGGCGGAAAAACGCTCACCGGCCCGCATTGCCGATGCATTGGCAGAGCGGCTGTTAAATGAGTGATGCCGCGTTCGCTCACCTGAGACTGGAACGCAGGGAGTTAAAGGCTATTTTCTCAGTGCCTTGACCAGCGCAGGCGTTACGTAATGCGGGCCGTCGAACAGGTACAAGGGGTAGCCGTCATAGGCGGCAAGCTGTGGCTTCAACTCGGCAGCCGTCGCCGAGCGAAAGCCGCCGCCGACCTGCGGGCGAAACGCTTCGACGATGATCCTCACCCGGTTCTTGCCCAGCCGTGTGCGCAAGGCATCGGCGTAGGTACGGGCGACCGGCGCGGTGCGGGCATATACACCCACCCCGTCCTGAAAGAACACGCCGATGTCATCCGGCAGCCAGGTTTTCAGCCAGTCGGCGGTCGCGGCAGGGCCAATGTTGGCGCCATCGTAGACGCTGATCCATAACGGCCTTGGCAGCTTTGCCAGCAGCGCGGGCAGTTCTTTGGCGCGGCTCCAGCTTGGATCGACCTCGGCGGGGAAATACCACCCGGTGATATTGAGTGGCGTCTTGACCTTGGCCAGTTGCGCCGACAGCACCGCCAGTTGCTCGATATTGTCCCGCGACTGGTTTTCGCTGAAATGCCCGGCCAACCCGAGAATCACATCCTGTGCCCAGGGCTCCTTGCCGATGCGTGACCAATCCGGCAGGACCGGCACTGTAGGCAGCGTTGTACCGGGAATGAATGCCTGGTTATCCACCGCCGTCCATTGCACCAGCAGCTCCCGTGCTCCAAGACTGTCCCAGTCTCCCTCGATGTCCACCGTTGCGTTGTCCGGCTGCCAGACGATACCGACGATCTGCGAGCCTTTGGAAGGAAACAGCTGACCCAATTCGCCCGTCACAATACCGAGCGCACCGATCAGCAGAGCCACCAGCGAGGTCTTGATCAAGGGCCTTCCCTGTAACAGCGAAATCAGACCCTTCAAGCATTGTTCCTCGTTGCACTTTGCGCCAGTACGATCACCATGAGAATGTCATGCGTGCGAACACACCCTGAGCGCGGTCATCGCCAAACACCTTCTCCCGGTACTGCACGGAGACGTCGACATAGGACTGCGGCGCCTTGTACTTGTCCTCACGGAACCAGTAGCGCACGCCTGTGCCGACACCCAGCCCGCCCGCATTATCGGATGAGGTGCGGTTGCGACCCAGTGCATCGACTTCGCTGCGCATCTTCGAGTCGTAGTCCACTGCGGCGACCACATGCGGGAACACCACCAGCCTCGGGCTGATGCTGTCGATGCGGAAACTACGGCCGACCTGCCATTCACTGTTGAAGTAATTGCGCTTGTCCTGCAGATAGCGACCACCTTCCATGTACAGCTGTGAGGTCCACCAACTCGGCACATCCACTCGCAGATCGGTACCGATGCTGGAACCGTAGCCCAGCCGCACCAGCCAGTCGCCGTCGATATTGGAACTGCCAAGCGGAAAGGTCCGTTCCAGCGCGCCGATCACGTTGACACTGCTGAACGGTTTGACCCGCACCCCGAGCGCGCCTTGCAAGGCATCCGCGCCGGTGTCGGCGCTGCTTTCCTTGCTCCACAGCGTATCGGTCACGCGGCCGTACAGCTCGACAAAGCGCGCGTTGCGGTAGCCGAACGGCCGCCAGAAGACTTCGGTGCTGTTCTGCACGCTGTCACTGTTGCTGCTCGGCGCGCCATTCAGGCCGCTGGAAGTGCTGGCACCGCGATAAGTCGTGGTGTTGGTTACGCCCCATTCGCGGGACAGGTCGGACACCGCCCGGCGGGTGTCGAACACCTGCTGGTCCGGCATCTGCAGATCACCGGTCTGCTGGTAATCCAGCACGCGTCGGAAATAGGCAATCGCCTGTGCGTCATCCGAGTTACGCATGGCGGTGTAGGCGGCGTCCTGAACTTCCTTAGGCTTGAGCCCGACCTGCCGGTCCACGCGCTTGAACTCGTTCAACGCACCGCGATCATCGCCTGCCTGGCTGAGCAGGTAGGCAAGCTGCACTTCGTCACCTGGTTGCAACTGTCCCGAGTCGCGGGCCTGCTGCATTCGCTGCATGGCCTCGTTGGGTTGCCCCATCGCGGCATACAGCGATGCCTGTTCGCGCAGGGGCAGATTGCCGACGGCCAGCGCCTGGGCAAAATCCTGGCGCGCTCCAGAGCTGTCGCCCAGTCGCTGGCGCATCTGCCCGCGCTGAACGAGCAGGGTCGCATCGTTGCCATTAAGCGCCAGCGCTTCAGTCGCCGCAGAACGTGCCTCGCCGTATTGCTGTTGGGCAATCAGCGCGCTGACCAGCAGTTTTCGATAAGCCACTTGTTGCGGGAAGCGGCGCACGGCATCACGGGCTTCGCTCAACGCTGTCTCGTTGTCGCCCCGGCCCAATGCGGCATAACCGCGAGCAGCCGTATTGGCCGCAAGCTGTTCCTCGATCGCCTGCCGACGTCGGTCCAACGCCGGTTGCGGTCCGACAGCCTGAACGGCATCGTCGATTGCCACCTGAGCCTCCTCAAGGCGCTGCTGACGTTGCAGCGCTTCGATCAGTATCATGCGGTAATCGAGGTTCTTCGGTGCCTGACCGATAGCCTTGCGGGCATGCTGCGCCGAACCCGCGTAGTCTCGTTTGGCGTAGGCGCGCAGGGCGAGATTGCCTTCCAGATAACCGGGTTTTGGCCGCGCGGCAGGGTAGCGCTGCGGGTGATCGCGTCGTTCCTTGTCACGCTCGGCCAGCGCGATCAGCGTGCGCAACTGATCGGCATCCTCACGCTGACGCAAGGCTTCGCGGGCCTTGGCGATGGCCAGGTCGTAATCCTTGCGGTTGTAGGCCGCATACGCTTCGTTGGCGACGGCGTAGGCAGGGCCGGTCAACGGTAGCGGCAGGATTTCGGCCTGACTGAACGGCGAACACAGGCTCAGGCCAGTCGTCATCAGCGACAGAATCAACGGGCGCTTCATAGCGGCTGCTCCGGGAGTGCGTCAGTTCGGTAAAGGTCGTGCTGACGTGCCACGGCCTGCTCGATGGTTTCGCGAGGCAGCACGCCGATGTCCACCAGGTAATCACCGATCCGGCCGTGGACATGCGGTTTGTAGCCGAGCATGGCCTTGCTGAACACGTCGCGGTCCAGCAATCCCTGCTCGATCAGCAGGTCGCCCAGCAACGGCGTGGCGGCAGGCAGCGGCTGACCACCGACGGCTTGCAGCAGGCGCAGTTGCGCGACGATCTCGCTTTCACGGGCGATCAGCTGCACAGGCTCTGCGCCCAGTTGTTCGGTGATCTGTTGCAGACCTTCTTCGGTGAGCGGGCTGGCAACGGCGATTTCCTGTCGCCCCTGAATGCCGCCAGACAGCGGCACGGCGCGCCAGCGCAGACAGAATTCGTCTGCGAGAGGCGAGTCGGCAGCGCGTTTGCTCGCGATGTCGAACACCCGGGGCAGGTCGCTCTGAAAGGCAATCGCTTCAGCCAGGGTTTCATCGTCCAGCCAGCCGTGGCTCAACAGAATACGGCCCAACGGCAGCCTGCGGGTCTGTTGTTCGACCAGCGCGGTCTGCAGTTTCTCGTCGTTGATGGCTTGCCACGACAGCAGCACGCTGCCCAGCCGACGCGGCGCGATGGCGACCAGGTCGGTGGACGGGAAGTCGTGCATGGTCTTGTCCCAGGCCAGCTTGCGATTGAGCAGCTTGCCCACCAGAAACATCCGCCAGGCCCGCGCCGCAGCCATGAAGTTGACGAAGTTGCCGACCACCATGCGCGGCAGTGACAGCAGGCCGTGTTGCCAGCCGTACAGAATCGTCGTGAAATAGAAGCGGTGCACCATGCGCCAGAGCAGCGCAATGCCGTTGGCTACCAGCAGGTATTTGATGAGGCCATTGGTTTCGAATGGCGTCGGGAAACTGGTGTTCCACAGCCCGCTGGCGCGCAACACGATCAGCGCCACCAACTGCACCAGAATCAGGTAGGCGATGATGCTGATAAACGAGGTCACCACGCCCTTGCGGTCGCGAAACAACAGGTAGCGGTTGGCAAGCGAACCGCTCCAGCCCATCTGCTCCCAGCCTTGCAGGCCGATGCCCAGCGTCCAGCGAGCCTTCTGGCGAAACGCGGTGCGAAAGGTGTCCGGGAAAAACTCGCGAACACACAGCGGCATTTCCAGTGTCGATTCATACGGATTGCGAAACCAGGATTTGCGCAACACGCGAAACTGCACCGGGAAACGCACGAAAATCGCCTGCATGCCGTACTTCGCCAGACGCGCGCCGACGTCGTAATCCTCGGTCAGGCTTTCGGTGTTGAACGGCTGATTCTGGTTTTCATCGGCCAGCACCATCAAGGCGCGACGCGAGAAACACGTGCCCACGCCTGCGGACGGCACGGTATCGGTCATGCTTTCACGCACCACCAGATCCTTGCCGTGCCACTCGGCGAACTCGTCCATGTAGGTGCCCGCCACCCATTCGTACCAGTTGCGCTCCAGCGACACGACTGGCAACTGGATCATGTCCTTGCGTGGCAGCAGGTAGTTGAACAGGCGCAGCTCCAGCGGGTGCAGCACGTCTTCGCTGTCATGCAGGATGGTCCCGGCGAACTGCATGGCATGGGTTCTCTCGTAAAGAAAGATCGCCTGGATCACCCAGTTCAGGCAGTCGGCCTTGCAGGTCGGGCCGTCATGAGGCACTTCAACGCGGTGCAACTGCTTGTAGCGACGACGCATGCGCTCCACTTCATCGATGGTGCGCTGGTCGTTGATGTAGGTGCCGACGAACACGACGTAGTTCTGATAGTCGAGGGTCGACACCATGTTCTCGATCATCGGCGCAATGACGTCGTACTCCAGCCACGCGGGCACCATGATCGCCAGCGGCTGTTCGTCACGGGCCATCAACTGCTCGGCAGTCAGTGGCCGGTAGCGGCGTTCGGCGGTGAACTTGCGGTACAGGCGTCTGGCCCAGTACCAGACGTCGATGATCAGGTCATCGATGCTCGACACCAGAATGATCAGGCCGACGACGATGGTCGCGACTTCCAGCACGCTGTAGTAATGGGCCAGCCAATATGGCCAATAAAGCGACGTCATTGGGGCGTCCCGTTACGAGCGATTGCGACGGGCGCGACGGCCAGCCAGCAACAGCAGAAGAAACACCACAATTGCGCCGGGGATCAGCCACAGCAGCGAAGGCTTGCGCCACGCGTCCAGTCCGGTGGGTTCGTTGTCCTCGATCATCTGGCTGCCGGTCGGGTCCTTGGTATCGAAGGTCACCAGCGAACCGCTGTCAGCCAGCAGCGTGGCGTTGCCGCGCTCCAGCACCAGCGGACGGGCGAAGCTCGGCGCCTGACCGCCCAGTGTGCGATAGACCATGCCGCGCTGGTTGCCAGCCTCGACCACTTGCAGCGAAGCCAGGTGATTGAGTGTCTTGAGATCGAGCAGCGTCTGTTCCTTGTGATTGATCAGCAAATGCCCGTCGTTGCCAACCTTGACCGACTCGGCGCCGTCCTTGATCGGCAGGTCGAAGGCCAGGAATGCCTTTTCCGGCGCCACTGCAACACTGACGTCGTCGCTGACACTGAGCTGCGCACGCAGCGGCGAAACGCCCGAGGCGCTGGCCACGTGGATGACCTGCGGCAGGCTGTCAGCCGGACGGTCGAGCCAGGTTTTAGGAACCATCACCTGAGTGCTGGCGGCAAAGTGTGCGGCCATGCCGGAGAAGTCGTCGCCAAGCGTCACCTTATCGATGACCACATGGCTGGTCGGCAATACCGAAATCGGGAACGCCTGTGGCGTCTCCAGGCACTGATTGCTGACCGGCTGACGCTGGAAGGACACGCGCAGGGTGTTCTGTGCCGCCAACGCGTACTGCGGAATGCGCGCTTCGATGCGCTCCTTGCGGCCATCGGCATTCAGTTGCATGGCGCCGATCAGGTAGTCATTGAGGAACAGCGTGGCAACCGGCGGTGTACCCGATGCACCCGGCGCTGCGGCGACATCGATCATGGCGGTCACAGGAACGCGACCGTCATAAGCCACACTGCCCAGCGGGAACGAAGCGCTCCAGTCGGTCTTGGCCAGTACGTCCACCGTGCCCGGGCGACCACCGAGGCGGGTCAAGGCCACGCGGCCGTCTTCACTGAGCGGCATGGCGGTTTCTTCGCCGATGGACAATTGGCGAGTGAGCGCCAGTTTGTTCCAGGCTGAACTGAACAGACCGATGGCTTTGACCGCTGAGTCGGGCTTGATCATCAGCAGCGCGCGATTGCCAAGCAGCGCCAGGCTGACGTCGCTACCGGCGTCGGTGGCCAGGGTTTTTCTGCCCTGACGTTCGCGCCATTGGCTCAGCGCGGTGGCTGCCGAAGCGTCGAGCCCTTGGACCTGTTCCTGCAAGGCGTTCAGCGAATCGTCGATAGCCTTGAGCAGTTGCGGATCGTTGATGGCCAGATCGGCCTGCAGCGCCGGGGTCTGGCCCAGCATCAGCAAGGCACCGATTTCCGCCTGATTCTTCAACGTGTACTGGCCCTGACCGTCAAGGCTGGCAAAGGCCGGAATCTGCTTGAGTTCGGCAGGCACGCGCAGACCGCTCAGGTCTATGCTGTCCTGAACGACCGGAAACGGCAGAATCCGTGCCTGTTTACCGATACGTTCAAGCGCTACACCCAGACGCCAGGCGGCATCGTAGCTGGCGCTGGACAGCGTGCCGGGCGCAACGAGCAGGCCGGGTTTGCCGGGCAGCGCATTCCACGCAGCGCCGACGTCCTTGAGTTGACTGGCGTCGTAGCTGTAGGTCAGTCGAGTGTGAGGATCGATGCGCAGCACATTGCCGATGGCGCGTTGATCTTCGCAAAGCGTTTTCGAGATCACCGAAGACCAGGCAATGCCCAGCCGTACCGATCCGGTTTCCCGCGCAGCCTTGTCCACACCCAGCGTAGCGCTGGCATTGCCTTGCTCTTCGTTGAGGCCCAGCGCGCGCACCGGGTAGCCATCCAGCGACAGCAGCAAGGTGTTACGACCTGCCTCGCCGTTCAGGTAGCTGGCATCGAAGTTCAGGGTCGCATCTGTCAGCGCCACATTGGCAGGCACCGGCAGGTACAACTCGCGACGCGCGTCGGTCGCGTTGAGGATGATCGGACGGTCGATCCCTAGCTCCCGCAGTTCAATCACACGCTCCTGGCGGGCGTCCTGAGTGATACGGTTGATCGCCTGTGTCAGCGGGCTTTCGGCAGCCAGCGCAAAGGTGGGCATCAGAGCCAGCAGGCTCATCCCGCAGGCAAGGGCGTTCAACGCGCCCGTGTTCACGGTAACGGAAGATTTCATCAGGCAGATCTCTTGGAGGCTCTAGGCCGTTGGTTCTTGGTGCGAAGCGGGTCCGCAGAATGTTTTTGTAGGCACCCGGTCTGAACCGGGTGCCTTGGAAGGTGTGCAGTTTTTGTCGATTCTTCGCTGTGCGCCTGCGTCAGCGAGCCATGGCGCGCAACGGTTCAGGCTGAGACAGGGACGGCGGCGCCATCTCGATCTGCTCTGGACGACGACGCGGCAACTCGACGACAAACTCGCTGATCGGACGACCCATCAGCACGTCGACGATGCGCGCGCTGGCCTTGCCATCTCCATAAGGGTTCGCTGCGTGCGAGGCGTTCTGCCAAAGCTGCTCGTCATCGAACAGCGCACTGACGCCCTGAATGATCGCCTCGGCTTCGGTGCCCACCAGACGCACGGTCCCTGCGGCCACAGCCTCGGGGCGCTCGGTCACATCACGCATCACCAGCACCGGTTTGCCGAGCGACGGCGCTTCTTCCTGCACGCCGCCGGAGTCGGTGAGGATCACGTGGGCACGTTGCATGAGGCGCACGAATGACAGGTAGTCCAGCGGCTTGATCAGGTGCACATTGGGCATGTCACCCAGGTGTTCCGTGACCGGTCCCAGTACATTAGGGTTCAGGTGCACCGGGTAGACGATCTGTATGTCGTCGCGCATGGCGAGCGCGCGCAGTGCCTTGCAGATGTTCAG
The DNA here is from genome assembly GCF_001642795.1 of Pseudomonas viridiflava. GTDB lineage: Bacteria > Pseudomonadota > Gammaproteobacteria > Pseudomonadales > Pseudomonadaceae > Aquipseudomonas > Aquipseudomonas viridiflava. Next base: position 18,253 of record NZ_LKEH01000019.1, read on the forward strand.
GAAGCCGTCGCCAAAGTTCTCGCGGCGGTGACCTGTCACCACCAGAACCTTGCGCTCAGGCACCAGAAACGAAAACTGTCGGTCGAGCGCATGGCGCAGCTGGCGATTGGAGTCGATGCGCTGTGCGGTCATCTGCAACGCGTCGATCACGGTATTGCCGGTCACGAAGGACACACCCTGAAGGCGTTCGCCCAGTACATTGCGACGAGACTCGGCAGTCGGTGTGAACAGGTGATCAGAAATCAGATCGATACAGCGACGGTTCATCTCTTCCGGCCATGGCTGACGGATATCTCCGGTGCGCAAGCCCGCTTCGACGTGACCGATAGGGATCTGCCGGTGAAACGCCGACATGGCCGCAACCATCGCTGACGTGGTGTCGCCGTGGACCAGCACCTTGTCGGGTTTCATCTCGTCCAGAATCGGGTCGATGGCTGCGTATAGCGCAGCGGTCAGGGAATTCAGGGTCTGATGGGGGCGCATCACATCGAGGCTGTAATCGGCTTTCAGCTCGAACATGTCGAGCACCTGCTGCAGCATGCTCTGGTGTTGGCCGGTAATGCAGATTCTCGAGTCGATACCCGGTTCCGCAGCAAGGGCCCTGACCAGTGGCGCCATCTTGATAGCCTCCGGACGAGTACCGAAAATAGACAGAATTTTCATTCTGGCGTGCTGAGTAGCCATTGATTTTCTCCCGCCCGTCTATAGGCGTCGCACAGCAGTTGACCTGGGCTGTGAGCAGCTCAAGTAACCAGCGAGTTGTATGATTTTTCGGGCGGGTGATATCGGAGTGGATGACTCGATGTTCACTTCAATGTGAAGTAGCGTTGTGCCTTGATACCCGGATTTGCGACGATTATTAGCAGATGATATTAGTAATGCCAAACTTTTTATGAAGTATTTTGCAAAGGGAATATCAGGCGGAACTTTGTTTTTGAAAGTCGGTCAGTGAAGGGTTGATTGTTTTTGGATGGGGCTTTCGACCAGCAAAAGCGGGGTGTTGAGGGGTGTTTTATAGTGGGGGATTGAACTTTTTCAACTGCCTCGATAAGGGCCGTTGAGTCTTGGCTTTAAGTAAGGTTTTTGGAGGTATCGTTTTCTTGGCGCCTGATTAATGACAGGGGTGAATACCGCAGTTCATAAAAATGACGTAATTATAATGGCGGTGTATCAGGACGCTGGAAGTTGGTTGTTTATGCTGTAGCTGAACGGTCTATATGCGGTGCGTCAGGTAACATTGATTCTACAAAGTAGTACCTGAATATAGAATGTATGCGCGCGATAGAGCGGCGTATCAAGAAATGAGCCGCGGCCAGTTCGCATGAAGAAGCCGCGGGACTCTGAGGTGCAAGCCTGATGTGAATCAGCTGTCCGCGTCAGCAGCGGAAGGTTCGGACAGCTCGCTCAGGGCTGAGGCGTTGTTCTTGAATGCGGCAGCGAACACGGCACGATTCTTCGCCATGTAGATGCTCGCGTCTTCTGCGTGCTTCTCGGAAAGCCCCGGCACGTTCTTGACCAGAACGTCGGTGAGAAGCTCGGCCAGCTCGAGCATTTGGTCGTGCGCATCGGCGAGTTTACGGTCCACGAAAGTATTCTCCAGATCGCGGGTACTGCGGTAAAGGGTTTCAACAGCCATTTTGGCCTCGTCGTCATATCCAGTGTGGAAGGGCTGGCCCCGGTGCGCGTTGACCGGGGTGGTGCAACAGACAGTGATTCCGTATGGCTGGCGTGACAGTCGCCACATCACGTGCCTTGCGTGTGAAATAAGCTATTACTGTATCTTTATACAGTGTTCAGCATAAGCCAGGCAACCCCTGTCTGGATAGTGGCCTTCACGCATCTTTTTCTCGCGCAGATGTGCCTTGCGACAACCCGTCGCGCTCTCAACCATAGCCTATGGCCCTGTTCCTGCTTTAAAAAGCACGCCACACAGCGCGTCACACGCACACCGCATCATCCGATTCAGTCCGGATCGTGATAAACGAAGGTTCAGAGGTAGAGAGACATGGGAAACAAATGGGCAGAAAAAATGCGCCAGCGCGTGCATGCGCAAGCCGAATCACTGGGCAACCTCTGCGTCGAGAGCTTTCACTTCCTGGCACTGTTCGCCATCGGTGCCATCACAGCATGGGCTTCGGTTGTGGCTTTTCTGGGCATGGTCGAGAAGGGCAACGTCACGGTCGATGACATCCTGCTGCTGTTTATCTACCTCGAACTGGGCGCGATGACGGGGATTTATTTCAAGACCAACCACATGCCGGTGCGTTTCCTGATCTACGTAGCGATCACCGCGTTGACGCGTCTGCTGATCTCGGATGTGTCTCATCACAATCCGCCTGATCTGGGCATCATCTACCTGTGTGGCGGCATTCTATTGCTGGCATTTGCGATTCTGGTCGTGCGCTATGCGTCGTACAAATACCCGTCGGCCAAGATCCCCGACTCATCCAGCCCGGTAAAAGGCGCGGTGACAGAAGAAAAAGGCGATGTTTGAAATACGCTGACGATCGTTCCCATGCTCCTGCGTGGTAACGCCGCCCAGGACGCTCCGCATCCGCTCTCGAATGTGACGCAGCGTCCTAGGCGGCATGCCAGTGTAGAGCATTGGCACGATCTGCTTAAGTAGCGGGCTGGCTCGATATCAGCCTGCCACCGATCAGTTGACCCACACCCCGGCATGCCAATGCCATCCATCACCCGCGCTTTCCCAATGCGGATGCACATAGCGATAGCCAGGTCGTTCCGCTACCCAGTGGCCGTGAACCGGTACATAACGTCCGTCACTCCAGTGCCAGTAACCTCGCGACCAGACATACCCCGCACGAGGCGCGGGCTCCACCTCTATCACCCGCTCGGGCGGCGGCTGAGGCGCTATCACTTCAACATATTCATGGGGCGGCGGTCGTCGTTCATGGACGATTCGCTCTTCGACGCAGCCGGACGCCACTATCAGTGTCGCAACCAATATCCCGTAACGTAAGAACATGTTGCCTCCTCGGAATGCTCCGCAGGTGGAATGCAGCCGAGGCCAGTGCCGGAGCTGCTTGAATGTCAGTGCGCAGGGACAGGTTTAACAGCTTGAATCTGTACTCTGCCTGAACTTGCTGCACACTTGCTGCACAGAGGAGGCGGGGCAGTAGGCAATATTTCTTTTTCACCTGCTGATTTTTGCGTTGAGATAAAGCTTGTATTCCAGCACCATTCTGGTTCCCGAAGGCTTCAGATGGACAGGATTCCGGCATGCTGGACGCTAACGCAACCCATATCTCCCTCACGCTGGAGGGCATATCCGTTGACTTTCAAGTGCTTGCTTTCGTCGGTCGCGAAGCGCTCAACCAGCCGTATTGCTTTGACATCGAACTGGTCAGCGCACGACCTGACATTGCACTTGAAGAACTGCTGCACAAGCGCGCCTGCCTGACCTTTGGTGCCACCGGCAAGGGTGTCATCCATGGTCTGGTCTATCGCATCGAGCAAGGTGACTCCGGCAAGAGGCTGACCCGTTACAGCATCAGTCTGGTGCCTCAGCTTGCCTACCTGCGACACAATCACGACCAGCAGATCTTCCAGCAACTGTCAGTGCCGAAGATCATCGCTCAGGTGCTGGAAGCTCGCGGCATCCTGGCCGACGCCTATCGCTTTCAGCTCGGCGCGGTTTACCCCGAGCGTGACTACTGCGTGCAGTACGATGAGTCCGACCTGCATTTCATTCAGCGGCTTTGTGAAGAAGAGGGGATTCATTTCCACTTTCAACATTCCGCCAGCGGACACACCCTGGTGTTCGGAGACGATCAGACGGTGTTCCCCAAGCTTGCGCCCGTGAGCTATCAACAGGACTCCGGCATGGCTGCCGAGCAACCGGTGATCAAACGTTTCAATCTGCGCCTGGAAACCCGTAGCACCCGTGTCAGCCGCCGCGATTACGACTTTGAAAAACCCAGCGTTCTGCCCGAAAGCTCAGCCAAAAGCGAGTTTGCTCCGGACCTTGAAGATTACGATTATCCGGGGCGGTTCACCGACCGTGCTCGCGGTAAACAACTGGCCACGCGAGCCCTTGAGCGCCATCGCAGCGACTATCGTCTGGCAGAAGGCAAAGGCGACGAGCCGACACTGGTCAGTGGGCACTTCCTGGCCCTCAACGAACATCCGCGCGCCGAGTGGAATGATCTGTGGCTGCTGCTGGAGGTTATTCACGAGGGCAAGCAGCCGCAGGTGCTGGGTGAAAATATCACCAGCGACGTGACCGACAACAAAGACGATTTCCACCAGGGCTACCGCAACCGTTTTCTTGCCACACCCTGGGATGCCCACTTTCGTCCGGCGCTCGAGCATCCAAAACCCAAGGTGCTCGGCAGCCAGACCGCCATCGTCACCGGCCCGGCAGGTGAAGAGATCCATACCGATCCGTACGGTCGCGTCAAAGTGCAGTTCTTCTGGGATCGCGAAGGCCAGTCGGATGGCAACACTACTTGCTGGCTGCGCGTAGCCAACGGCTGGGCAGGCAGCGCTTACGGCGCAATCGCTATCCCGCGCATTGGTATGGAAGTACTTGTCACCTTTCTTGAAGGTGATCCTGATCAACCGCTGATCACCGGCTGCCTGTATCACAAGGAAAACCTTGTGCCCTACGAGCTGCCCGCCAACAAGACCCGTAGCACCTTCAAAACCCTCAGCTCACCGGGTGGTCAGGGTTACAACGAATTTCGTATCGAAGACAGGAAAGGCGCCGAACAGATCTACATCCATGCCCAGCGTGACTGGGATGAGAACATCGAGCACGACCAGAAGATCCATATCGGCAACGAGCGGCACGACACGGTTGAAGCCAATGTCCTCAGCCAGCTCAAGGTTGAAGAACACCGCATCACGCATCTGGACCGCAAGACCGAAACCCGTGCCGACGATCACCTGACCGTGGGCGCGACGCAGCATCTGAAGGTAGGCACCGCGCAGTTCGTAGAAGCCGGCCAGGAAATCCACTACCACGCAGGTCAGAAGGTGGTGGTGGAAGGGGGCATGGAGCTCACGTCCAAGGCAGGCGGGAGTTTCATCAAGCTCGATGCCGGTGGCGTGACGATCAGCGGGGCGGAGGTGAAAGTCAATACAGGAGGTTCTGCGGGTGTCGGGACCGGGATCGGTATTCTGGCCCCGCTCATTCCTGGGCTGGCTGCTGTCGACGCCGCCGGGAATCTGATGAAAGAAGCCAAGGCCAACCCGACCTGGCTTGAGCTGAACCTGCATTATGACAACCTTGAACCGGTGCCTGGTGCGTCGTATCGCGTCGACTTTGCCGATGGGTCGACACGCGAAGGTGTGCTGGACGACGACGGCTTCGCCCGGCTCGAAGATGTTCCGCAAGGCCCGGCCAAGGTCTACTACGGCGAAGATCCGAGGCCGTTCACTCGCGAAAGCGTGACCGTTGTCCAGAACTCGGATGAAAAGGTTAACGAAGACCTACGCAAACTCGGTCTGGACCCAGACCAGATCGATCTACAAGCATTGGTGGAAAAAGCCGCAGGGAGAGTGTCATGAGCGGGGAAGTCACTGAAGGAACAAACGGCGGCGAAGACCGCAGCGACGCTTATCAGGAGGCTGCTGTTGAACTGGCCAAGGGTATTGCGCTCGGTGCCGTCCCTTTTCTTGGGCAGGCCATCGACGCCTACGACACCATCGAGTCGTCGATCGTCCTTTACAACTCAGAGTCGACGTCAGGCAAGGAAGACGCTCAGTTTGACCTGTTGATGGCCATCATCGGCTGGATTCCAGGGCCGGGTGACGGCCTCAAGAAAAGCATGCGCATCGTCAACAAGGACCCCGAACGCTACGCCCCGGTCCTCTTTGACCTGCTGCGTTTCGTGCTGCAGGAGTGCGGCATCAAGACCAGTCCTGAAGAACTGCTCAAGCAGGTATTCGATGCCGGGAAGCTGCGCGGTGAGCTGGATGACATCATCACAGGCGTCAAGGGTTCCTCGACATTTCAAGGGCTGCCCAACTGGGCAAAGACATCTGTCGTTACCGTCCTTGCCGCCTCCCGCGACAACATGCCAGCCATAGTGGGCGTCGTTGAAAAGCGACTGGTGAAATGGAAGGGAATGCAGCGAAACAGTTCTGCGGCGTCCTCTGGTTCCAGTCATCCGAAACGGGTCGAGAAGCCCGCCAGCAAGGACACGACTGTTGCGGCGCAGGGTAAGGAAAACGCCAGCGGCACCCATTCCAATCAGGTCGAAGCTTCCCGAGTTGGCCTGCAAGCACCTTCAAGTATTCTGAACGAAGGGCTGGGTGTCAGTGGCGAGCACATCGCCGACTATATCTGCGCAGTCGAATTTGGCTGGGGCAAGGACTGGGACGGGCATGACAAGGGCTCGGACGGGAAGTGGCTTGAGGGTTTGCCGAGTGGGAGCAAGTTGGGGAAGCTTTCGGCGGGAGGGAATCCTAAGGCAAGCCATGTGTTGTACAAGCTGACCGATGGAGCAAATGGAACAGGCATTGATGCAGTGTGGAGAGCGAATCCTGCCAATAACGAAGGCAAGAAATTTGCGATAGTCGAAGCGAAAGCAAGCCGCGATGAAGATGCTCCTAAATTTATGCGCAAGCTTAACAATACTCGAAAACCAGGTATTAGCTCGAAGTTAGGCGTGTCTGGGATCGCTGACCCAAGCGAGCTTATAGAGCCGATAGAACAGACTGAAACCTCTTCCATAAGCGAGAATAAAAGAAAGGTAGGTAGCGGAAAAAGGAAAACGAACACATCGACGCAAGAAAGAAAACCCAAACAAAGAAAAAAGCCTCTATTAGTTCAAATGAGTCGTGAATGGATCGAGGAAAACATTGATCGGGCCGTCGCGGGAAGAGCTTTAGGTATTCAAGTAATGAGTTCTCATAGTCGACATCTATTTTACGCGCCACTATTTCACGCTAGTTTGAGCCCGAGGGATCACGCCGATGCACAGCTGGGTGGCTTGGACGAAAGTGCTCATCAAAATCACAAAGCCTTTCATTATTCTGAGCACGAAGTAAAGAGCTTCGTAAATAAACGCAAAAAATCCTTGGCCAAAAAATACGGCGCATTGAATTCTTTGAAAATCGAGGCGTGAAAAAATGAATAAGAGACAGAAATTTTATAGCGAAAAGCAGTATTTGAATTTCCAAAGAGAACATAACGAAGTAATTAATTTTTTAAAAACAAACACATTCGAATCTGACTCCCCTCAAGAAGAGGCAGCACTTCGGTCAAGGCATCTGCAAAAACTTGCATTGGATCGATTGTTAGCAGCTTATACGGCCGGAGAAGAAATTGCCTCCTTAACGCCGCTGCTTGAAGATCTGATTCAAAAATACGAACTTAGGCAATCAACACTCGAAATATACGAAAACACTCCAAATATATCTCCGCTAGCAATTGATGATTGGCCCTATCAGTATGAGGAATGCGTTCAGGTGATAGGATTCTGCATACTGCTACATCGCGTGGATCTCCTGAAACGCTTCGTCAAATTAATAGACCGTGCAGGCTATGCGGGTGATGACACTTTATATGAGGACCTGCTAACTAAACTACTACCTAACAGATACGATGTAGATGAGTGGTTTCACGAAGTCTACTCACCCTTGGTGCAAGCCATCTACGCGGAAAGCAAAGAGGAAGCGGCCCAGTTTCTAAAAAAATACTGCAGCCAATGGTATTCCGCCTTCAGCCAAGCACCTTGGCATGATTTGCACTTGCAGGGAGAAAATGGAAATTACGTCGGATACTGGGCCATCGAAGCCGGCGCCATCGCTTTCCTATACAACATAGACGACAGCAAGATAGATCATATGGTCTATCCCAAGGATTTGGTCGAGTACGCAAGAAATTACCAAGGTGCTAACGGCACTCAGATCAACCGAGTGGTTGCTGGCGATCCCTGCACCAAGACCGGTTACTGGTTTACTCCCGCACAAGCAAATTCCAGGCGCTACTTTCATCAAGGTGAGATCATGCCAAGTATCAGTGATTCGACGTGGGGCGATACGCTTTGGTATTGGTCGGGAGAAGAATGAAATCTTCAATGAAGCGTTCAACGCGAAGTCAGTGTTGAACGCTTTGTCATCAAAGCCCCGTCGACTGGATAGGACGTGGCAAGGGTTGAATCAGGATTCATGGTTGTTTTAAAACCGGACAGCCTGATCAGCTCCCCGCCGCCAGATTCGGCCGCTTTCGCTGCCACTCGTCATTGGACGGCGCGCCTGGCTGGCGAAGGGCTGCGCCATCTGTCATTGCAGCCAGGATCTTGATTGCGCTGTCGCCACGTTCGATGGCAATGCCGAACTGCACGCTTTCTATCAGGCGGCGCAGGCGTTCCGGGTCGTTACGTTGAGCGGCGCTGATCAGGCGCTTGGCGACGACGCCACGTTCATTGGAGAGCGTCAGCATGATGCTGCCGTCCAGTCCTTGAATGCTCAGATTCACCCGATAGTCCGGATGGAAAGTGTCCGTGATCATCTGAAAAGGATTGTCCATATCATTTACCTGCTCAATGGTTCTGCATAAGTTGACCGGGTGTAAGTCCTTTTGGTTCTCAGCGGCCGATCAGTGGCTTGGCCGTGGTTTAGGTGTCGCCATTGGTGGGTTGCACGGTTCGGGCCATTTTCAGGCGTCGGCTGATTCAACGCGCTGGATCTGTAACCGTCAGCACCGAATTTCGTTGGAGGCAGGCGCACTGTCAGCTCGGCGACGGCGATGCTTGAAAGCTCGTGATCAGATCTGTCTCGTGTACTGACGGATGCTGTCAGAAAGGCGATTTTTTCTAATCCGGTTCGATGGATTGTCAGACATTCAGACGCTTTTCCTTTTCGGGCAAACATTCGCGTTTGCGGGATGGAAACCTCGTTTGGAGGTGTTCCGAAAGCACGGTAGAGAGGCTCTGGACTGCGGCCAGAAGAGGGTAGAGCGCCCGCCTTGCGGGTAATCAGCTAGCGCTTGAAGGCAGGTCAGCGATGACCGTTTTTGCTCGCGGGAGAGGCTGGAACGGCGCCGGGTATTGGCTTTATCACTGGATGTTAAATTCGATAGACGGCATCTGGACGTTGCCCGGCAGCAGGGTGGACTGTGTTCCAGGTGATACAAAGATGTGCGTCGAGCGTTTGTGGTGCGCACCGATCAGTCGCAGGCTGGGGCATTTTGCGATGCGTTTGACTGGCTTGTACCGGGCATCACGAAAAAGGGCGAACCCTTGCGGATTCGCCCTTCTTGTCTATTCGTGAAACCTGTTCATGCAGCGAATCGGAATCAGCTCAAACGAGCGGCTTCTTTCTCCTGTTCTTTTTCCAGGAATTCCTCTTCAAGCAGCGCGTCCGGGCTGACCGAATCTTCATCCTGCTCGGTCAGGATGGGCGCTGCACCGCGCTTGCCGCGCAGCTTGCCGAACAAATGCTCAAGGGCGTGATCGAGTTTTACCGCCGCGCCATCCACAGCCTGATCTACCGTATCGGCCTTGTGGGAAACAGAAATAGGTTGGTGTCCTTTTGGCCGGGCTTCCATCTGGCATTTGATGTCATGCGGGCCTGGTTTGTCGCCGTTTTCATCGCGGATATGGACTTCCACGCGAGTCAGATATTCGTCGTAATGTTCGAGCGTGCTTTCAACGGTGGTACGAACCCACTCCTCCAGTCGGATACTGCTTTCGATGTGATTATCGCTATTGACCTGGATTTGCATAGTTAATCCTTATTAGGGCTTGCTCGTGTGAGCCTGGACTGCGCGATGACTCGCGGTTTCGTTTGCGCTCATTCACAGTGTTGGCGGCAATGACCCAACAATTCAACCCCAATATGGAAGAAATATTTCGCAGTAGAAAAAAACAGGAAGTGTTTGAACGAAAATTCCACACGGTAACGGTATGGATTTCCTACTGGTATGTCTGGGAAGGGAAGGTGATCGTGTCATTGTGAGTCAGGCGTGCATCGTGACGCTCCGCGTCACAAATGGCGCAGATTGCGGATTCGGTGAGCCGAGCGCATGACATGTATGACGATAAGCGCTGGAGCTTGGGCATGCACCCACGACGCTCTGCGACACACTCGAGAGCGGACGCGGAGCGTCCTGGGAGGCGTTACCACGCTGGAGCGTGGGAACGATCAGCGTGATCTCAAGCTCACCGACCATGCCCATGCTTGCGCTCAGAGTTATGCCCAGGTCTTGCTGCAACCACGGGGTGCATGGGCAGGATCAGTCAGCGATCAAAACGCAACCGAGGTCTGCACGTACAGCGTGCGTGGCTCGCCGACGTATTTGCCGCGGTTGTTGTCGTCGAAAGAGCGGGTGTAATACTGGCGGTTGAAGATGTTCTTCACGCCGACTGCCACGTTCAGGTCGGACAGCTGCGGGCCGAAGGCGTAACCGGCGCGGGTGCTGAACAGCATGTAGCCGGGAATGCGGCCGGTGCTGCCGTCTGCGCTTTCGGCCGAGGTGTTGGCGTTGTCGGCGAACTGGTCGCTCTGGAATGAGCTGTCCAGGTTCAGCTTCCACGGGCCTTCCGTGTAGCTGACGCCCATCGTGCCTTTGTGCTTCGAGGAGAACGGCACACGGTTGCCCTTGTTCGGGCCGTCCTCGCGGATGGTGGCGTCGACGAACGCGTAGGTTGCGTACACGTCGTAACCCGCCAGTGCCGGGCTCAGACCTTCCAGCGCGTAGTTGATGCTGGTCTCGATGCCCTGATGGCGTGTCTCGCCGCGGGCGATGACGGTGTCGTTGGTCTGGTTGCTGTCGTACTGGTTGTCGAAATTGATCAGGAACGCCCCGATCTCGGCGCGCAGGTTGCCGTTGTCATAGCGCGTGCCCAGCTCCCAGGTCCGTGCTTTCTCGGGCTTCACTTCGCCGCCGGTGACACGGTTTGGCATCTGGCTGTACTGCACGCTGCCGAACGAGCCTTCGGTATTGGCGTACAGGTTCCAAGTGTCGGTGAGGTGGTAGAGCACGTTCAATGCAGGCAACGCGGTGTTGTAGTCGCCTTGGTATTTGACGTTGGTCAGGTTGTTGTTCTGCGCGGTGTCGATCATCTCGTAGCGAATGCCGGGCGTGATGGTCCACTTGCCGATGTCGATCCGGTCATCGATGTAGAACGCGTGCGCCTCGGTCGATCCACGGGTGTCGCGGTCGTTGCGGCTGGCGGTGGTCGGCAAGTCGCCGGTTACCGGCTCGCGATAGCGCATTTCATGACCCGCTTCGTTCACGTAGCGATAGCCGACGCCCACTTCGTGCCAGGTTTCACCCAGCGCGAAACCTTGCGAGAAACGTGTTTCCAGGCCGCGTACCCAGTATTCACGAGGCGACAGGGAGACGAAGTTGCCCTGGTCCAGATAACCACTGCGCAGGGTCTTGGTGAAGAACGTGTTGGCGGTGAAGACGCGGGCATCCTGCTCGTAGCGATAGCCGAAGTTGAACATGGTGCGACGGCCCCAGAACTTGTCCGTGAGGCGAGTCGACTGATACGGATCGGCATCGTAGTCCGCAACACTCAGGCCGCCGGGCATTTCGGCTTCGCCATCGTAATACTGGGCCATGGCGTTGAGGCTGTTGGCATCGTCGATCTGGTATTTGCCCTTGAGGATCAGGTCATCGATCTGTGTGTCACTGTGCTCGCGCCAGTCGCCGCCGCGCACGCCGGAATACAGAATCGCGCCGCCCAGGCCATTGTCAGCGGTGCCGCCAGCCAGCAGGTTGCCGGTGGTCTTGAAGCCGTCGTGGCTGGAAGACGGGCTGGTTTCGGTCTGGATGCCGCCTTTGAGCGTTGGCTCGTCGGGAATGGCGCGGGTGACGAAGTTGACGATCCCGCCGACGTTCTGCGGGCCGTAACGCACTGCGCCACCGCCGCGCACCACGTCCACGGCGTCCATGTTGCCCATGCTGATCGGCGCAAATGACAACTGCGGTTGGCCGTAGGGTGCGAACGGCACCGGGATGCCATCCATCAGCACGGTGGAGCGTGAGGCCAGACGCGGGTTCAGGCCGCGAATGCCGAAGTTCAGCGCCATGTCGTGGCTGCCGGTGCCGTTGTTGTCCGGGGCATTGACGCCGGGAATGCGGTTCAGTACATCACGGGCGGAGGTGGCGCCGACACGTTCGAATTCTTCGCGGCGGATCACGTCACGTGCGCCAGGATGTTCGAACACGTTGGTCTGCTGCGCCTCGCCCAGCCAGTCACCGACGACCGTTGAGACACCCAGTTCGATGGGGGCACCAGCGACACTGGCCGATTGCACGGTAAAGCCGTTATTGCCATCAGCCACAGCTTGCAGACCAGTCCCTTCTAGTAGTGCGTTGAGGCCTTGCTCAGGCGTGTATTGACCTTCGAGGCCACGGCTTTTCAGGCCGCTGGTGATCTGCGAACCATAGGAAATCAGCACGCCTGCTTCCCGACCAAATTGGCTCAACGCCGTTTCCAGCTCGCTCGGTGCGATGTGGTAAACCTTGGGTGCTGCATCTGCTGCATAGGCCATCGACAGGCTGCCCACCGAAAGGCTGGCGCCGAAAATGACATGGCGCAACGTGCGCACCAACGGAGAGAGTTGGGTAGGGCGGGCTGACATGCGGGAGTCCTCGACCGGAGATTGAAATGCTTTCCCTGTCTGTCACGCGAGGATCTGGAAACGGCTCACGTATTTTGAAATATATTTACGACGCCATTAAGCCGGGACGCGGAGCGTCCTGAGAGGCGTTACCGCGCAGAGCGTGGGAACGATCAGCGTGATCTCAAGCACGCCGATCATGCCCATGCTTGTGCTCAGCGTTATACCCGAGTCTTGNGCCACGGACGGTGGGAGGCGGCTTGCCGGCGAGGATTTTTCTGAAGCGATCTATCAGTGACTGAACTGACGCCATCGCCGGCAAGCCGCCTCCCACGGGGTATGCA
>NZ_LKEH01000019.1:31151-84058 GCF_001642795.1 Pseudomonas viridiflava
TTCAGTCAGTCACTTTCGNGTTTTGGGCGTCTTGCGGACTTGTGTATAACGATGAGCGCGGAGCGTAAGGAACGATCGGCATGGGTTGATCATGCACTCCGTGATTCAAACCCGCGCCTGCACGTTCACCCAATACCGGGTAAAGCGCTGAATGCGCACGGGCAGGGCGATTTCCAGCATGTCGAGGATGCGTTCGCTGTCAGTCAGCGGGTAGCTGCCGGAGATCAGCAGGTTGGCCACTTTCGCGTCGCAGTTCAGACGGCCGCGGCGGTAACGTCCCAGTTCGCCGAGGAAATCGCTCAGTTTCATGCGCGACGCGACCAGCATGCCGTCGGCCCAGGCGCCGCTGCTCGCATCCACGGGGCGGACGCTGTCCCAGGCGTTGCGGCTGAACGTCACCTGTTGCTGCGCCGGCACGATCAGCCCCGTACCTGCGCGTTCACCGGGAGCCAGTTCGACCACTCCGGCGAACACCGCCAGTTGCGTGCGTCCATTGAGCTGGCGCAGGTTGAAGCGACTGCTGCCGGTCGTGACCTTCACGGAGCCCTCGGCGGTCAGCAGGTTCAGCGGTCGGGTATCGGCCGAGGCGGTTATCAGGATTTCGCCCGACAACAGCCGAATGAGTCGCTGCTGCGCATCGTATTTCACATCCACGGCGCTGGCGGTGTTCAGCTGGATCTGGCTGCCGTCGCTCAAGGCCACCTTGCGCTGCTCGCCCACGCCGCTGTTGTAGTCAGCCAGCAAGGGTTGCAGCGCGATCTGGTCACGCAGGCTCCAGCCCGCGATTGAACCTGCGCCCAGTAACAACAGCAATTTCAGCGCGTGACGTCGGCTGCCGGATTGCGGTGCGCCCAGCGTCGCGTGGGCGAGCGGTGATGACAGGCCGCCCAGGCGTTGATTGACTCGCTGGATATGCGCCCAGGCCCGTTGGTGCTCGGCGTTGCCGTTGAGCCAGAGCTGCCAGGCCTTCTGACGACCGGCAGTCAACGAACCTTCCTGCATTTCCAGCAGCCAACTGACGGCCTGTTGCGCAACCGCAGGCGAGATGTCGGACTTGTTCAGGGATTCGCTGTTCAGGTTCATAGGGCGAAGTAGCAGCGCAGGGCGGCCTTGTTCAGGTGGCGTTTGACCGTTGCGATGGAAATACCCAACGCGCTGGCGATTTCGCCATGGCTCAGGCCATCAACCTGCGACATCAGGAACGCGCTTTTCACCGGGCCTGGAAGGCCATCCAGCAATTGATCCAGTTCCACCAGCGTTTCAAGAATGATTGCCCGTTCTTCTTCGGATGGCGCCACGCTCTCGGGCAGTTCGGACAGCGCCTGATAATAGGCGCGTTCCAGATCCTGACGTCGGTAGTGATTGCACAGCACGCGTCGGGCGATGGTGGTCAGGAACGCGCGCGGCTCGACGATCTGTTGCGTGTCGCGCGCGCCCAGCACCTTGATGAACGTGTCCTGCGCCAGATCCGCCGCACTGTGCGGACAGCCGAGCCTGCGCCGCAACCAGCCCGTCAGCCAGGCGTTATGCGCCCGGAACAGGCCGTCGACGGTGTGGGTGAGAGCAGGGTGGGCGCTGTGCATCACGAAAGCAATCCAGAGGATTCATGGGTGGCGTGGATTCTGTCAGACTCTTTTGCGTATGAGAATATTTATCATTAATATTGCGCTTCATTCGTCGGTTTGAAGGCGAATCAGGATTTGGCTGGAGCCATCACCCGCTTCCCGCTGCTCAATCTCCCGAACGAAGACGCTCCAATGGATGGCTCACCTGCCGCAACCACCCCGGTGGTCAAGAAGCGAATACCCCAAACCCGAGGCGTGACAGTTGCCTATCGACTGGCCGTGGCCTCGCGGGCGCTCGCAGCCATCTTTGCCGGTTACCTGCTGGCTTCGGTTACCAGCATCTGCATCGCGGAATGGTTGCCGCTTCCCCGTGCCGAAGCGGTGGTGACGGCAATGATGCTGTCCTTCCTTGTCTATCTGGTCGCCGTGCTCTGGTGCTTCGCCTGTCGTACGGCGCTGCAGGCCTGGGTCGGCGTGCTGGCGCCGTGCGCTGTGCTCGGCGCTGCGTACGCCTGCGGCAGGTGGTTGTCATGAAAGAGGGCTTCCGTCAGGCGATGGCCTGGCTGCACACCTGGATCGGTCTTCTCTTCGGCTGGTTGCTGTTCGCGATTTTCCTGACCGGGACGCTCTCGTATTTCAAGGACGAGATTACCCAGTGGATGCAGCCGGAGATTGCGGCACGCACCCTCGATGCCAGCGCCAGCGTGCAACTGGCCCAGACCTACCTGCAGACCCATGCTGCCGGTGCGTCGCGCTGGTTCATCAGTCTGCCTGACGAGCGAACGCCGGGGCTGTCGGTGGGTTGGCTGCCGGAAGGCAAGGCAGGCCAGCGCAACAATTTCGTGCGCAAGCTGCTCGACCCGCAGACCGGTGCCGAGGTGCAGGCGCGCGAAACGCGAGGTGGAGATTTCTTCTACCGCTTCCACTATCAGCTACAGATGCCGTACCCGTGGGGTCGCTGGCTGGCAACCATCGCTGCGATGGTGATGTTCGTCGCGCTGGTCACCGGCATCATCATTCACAAGAAAGTCTTCAAGGAGTTCTTCACCTTCCGCCCTCGCAAGGGCCAGCGCTCCTGGCTCGATGGGCATAACGCACTGGGCATACTGGTGCTGCCGTTTCATCTGATGATCACCTACAGCAGTCTGGTGATCTTCATGTCGATGGTCATGCCCGCCAGCATCCTGACCGCCTACGGCAACGTTCAGGCGTTCTATAGCGAAGCGTTTCCGGCTTCTCGTTCCGTCAAAGCCGAAGGCAATCCCGCGCCGTTGATTGCGCTGGCGCCTCTGGTCAGGACGGCGACCGAGCGCTGGGAAACCGGCCATGTCGGGCGGGTGATCGTGAATAACCCTGGCGATGCGGCGGCGTCGGTTCTGCTGACCCGCGATGACAAGGGCAGCATCGTGCTGGAGCGTGGCGGTGCGTTGACCTTCAACGGCGTCAGCGGCGAGTTGCAGGACGAAGTGCCGGAACGGCCAATGGCGTTGCAGGTGTCCGGGGCGATGTACGGCCTGCA
This sequence comes from Pseudomonas viridiflava, assembly GCF_001642795.1. GTDB lineage: Bacteria > Pseudomonadota > Gammaproteobacteria > Pseudomonadales > Pseudomonadaceae > Aquipseudomonas > Aquipseudomonas viridiflava. The sequence goes on from NZ_LKEH01000019.1 coordinate 34,236, forward strand.
TGTCGGCCATTTTGCCGAGCCACTGTTGCGCTGGCTGTACTTCATTTTCGGCATCGCAGGCACTGCCATGATTGGCACGGGACTGGTGATGTGGCTGAGCAAGCGTCAACTCAAGCACGCCAAAAGCGGTGTGTTGCCGCTGGAGCTGAGGTTGGTGGAGGTGCTGAACATCGCCAGCATGTCCGGCCTGATGATCGCCGTGGCTGCATTTTTCTGGGCCAACCGCGTGATACCCGCAGGATTGGCCGGGCGTGCGGAGTGGGAAGTCAGCGTGTTTTTCAGCGTCTGGGGTATGTCGGTGTTGCACGCGCTGGTGCGCCGTGGTCGGAGTGCCTGGCGTGAGCAGTTGTGGTCGGGTGCGTTTCTGTTTACCGCATTGCCGCTGCTGGATCTGCTGACCAGCGGGCGCTATCTGATGGATTCGCTCGGCGCAGGCCATTGGGTGCTCGCAGCCTTTGACCTGACGGCCCTTGCGACGGGGCTGTTTCTGGGCTGGACGACGACGAAGTTCACGTCGTCACCTGCCAGCAAGGCACTTCGCCCGGACAGCCTGCCGCTGCAGGCCGGCCCGCAGGAGGCGAACTGATGCTGCTTGCGGCGTTGTTGTGCTATCTGGGTTTTGCGGCGCTGTGCCTTTCCATGCCGCGTCATTACGTTGAGCTGTGCAAGGGACCGCTTACCGAGCGTCGTCGGCTGAACTTCAAAATGATCGGCTGGGGTGCGCTGCTGGTTTCGCCCTGGCCTGCAGTGGACGCCGACGGTTGGGCCATCGGGCTGGTGCAGTGGTGTGCGGTATTGATGGTCAGCGCCGTGGTGCTGGTTTCGCTGATGCCCTTCCGGCCACGCTGGGTGCTGACGCTGGCCGGTTGCGCCGTACTGCTCAGCCCGCTGGCCGCGCTCGATCAGATGTTTTAGAGCGCCGTCAGTGCCATGCGGTACTCACCGGGTGTCGCGCCCATGGCTTGGCGGAACCTGTTGCTGAAATGACTGGCGCTGGCAAACCCACAGGCCAGCGCAATCTCGCCGAGCGGTTTGCCGGTGGTGCGCAGCAACCGACGCGCCTGTTCCAGGCGTCGTGCCAGCAGGTATTGGTGAGGCGGCAGCCCGAAGCTTTCCCGAAACATGCGGGCGAAGTGGTATTCCGACAGGGCGCACAGACCTGCCAGCTGGCCAAGACTCAGCGGATCTGCCAGGTGCGCCTCGATGTACTCCATCAGTTGCCTTCGCAAGTGTGGCGCCAGTCCGCCTTTCAAACGCAGACCTTCGCGCTGCCCGGTCTGGCTCAGCAGTGCATGACCGATCATCTCGTGCGCCAGACTGCTGGTCAGTAAACGCTCACCCGGCTCGGCCCAGTTCAGGCGGATCAACTGCTGGAAACGCTGTGTCTGTGCGGGATCGTCGAGAAAGGTGTTCTCCTGCAGCTGCATCTCGCGCGGCTCGCGATCCAGCAGCGTGACGCAACTGAGTGCGAATTGCTCGGCGCTGAAATACAGGTGCGCCAGACGGATTTCGCCGTTCACGATCCATGCAGACTCATGTCCGGCAGGCAGGATGCAGAGTTTGCCCGGCGAGCCTTTCTGATCGGGCCTGTCACGCCGGAAGGTGCCGGTGCCGTCTTCGATGTAGCAGGAGAGCGTGTGGTGGGTAGGCGCGTGATATTCCTGAGAGTCATGCCGGTTGTTCCACAGCGCTGCCATCAACCCATCGCCCAGCGTCGCGCTCTGTTCGAGACAGGAGTGGGGCGAGCTGTTCAGGGCCTGAAAGACCTGGATGGATTCGATGGATGGCATGGGGATTCCTCTATGACGCTCATCCTACCTGCGACAGGCTCCGCTGCCAGCACCCCGTCGATCAAATGCGCAAGATTGTGCAAGCGCGCATGGCGAGGCGCGCAGCAGACTGATGGCTCATCAAGGAGCCTGCGTCATGAACATTTCGCTTTATCTGCTGACCGTGCTGATCTGGGGCACGACCTGGATTGCGCTCAAGCTCCAGCTCGGCGAGGTCGCCATTCCTGTCTCCATCGTCTATCGCTTCGCGCTGGCCGCGCTGGTGCTGTTCGCGATTCTGCTGATGACCCGACGTTTGCAGCCGGTCAATCGGCGTGGTCAGTTGATCTGTCTGGCGCAGGGTGTCTGTCTGTTCTGCGTCAACTTCATGTGTTTTCTGACCGCGAGTCAGTGGATCCCCAGTGGCCTGATCGCCGTCGTGTTCTCGACCGCAACCTTGTGGAATGCGCTGAATGCGCGGGTGTTTTTCTGCCAGAAGATCGCCAGTAATGTACTGACCGGCGGCGCATTGGGATTGCTGGGATTGGGTTGCCTGTTCTGGCCTGAACTGTCCGGGCACGGTGCCAGCCATCAGACCCTGATCGGGCTGGGCCTGGCTCTTCTCGGCACGCTGTGCTTTTCGGCGGGCAACATGCTGTCGAGCATGCAGCAGAAAGCCGGTCTGCGTCCGCTGACCACCAACGCCTGGGGCATGTTTTATGGCGCAACCATTCTCAGCGTGTACTGCCTGCTCAGCGGCACGCCGTTCACGTTTGAATGGAACACTCGTTACGTGGGATCTCTGTTGTATCTGGTCATTCCGGGTTCGGTGATCGGCTTCACCGCGTACCTGACCCTGGTCGGACGCATGGGTCCGGAGCGTGCGGCGTATTGCACCGTGCTGTTCCCGGTCGTGGCGCTGAACATCTCGGCGTGGGTCGAAGGATATCAGTGGACCTCGGCTGCGCTGGTCGGGCTGGTGCTGGTGATGGCGGGGAATGTGCTGGTGTTCAGGAAGGTAAAGCTGGTGGCGTTGCCGACCTCAGGCATCAGTCAGCCCTCACGCTGACGTTCTCCTGCGCTGACCCAAAGGGACGCTGAGCGTCCCGGGCGGCATGCCGACGCGGAGCATCGGCACGATCAGGCAGCAAACCGTTGTGCAATCAACCCTTCCACACCTGTGGATTGACCAGATCTTGTGGACGTTCACCCAGCAGTGCGTTGCGCAAATTGTGGTAGGCACGGTCGGCCATGGCCTGGCGGGTTTCGGTGGTGGCCGAGCCGATGTGGGGCAGGGTGACGGCGTTCTTGAGCTGGAACAGCGGCGACTCGCTCAGCGGTTCCTTTTCGTACACATCAAGACCCGCGCCGCGGATGGTGCCGTTCTGCAGGGCTTCGATCAGCGCCGGTTCGTCGACGATCGGACCGCGTGCGATGTTGACCAGAATCGCGCTCGGCTTCATCAGGCTCAGCTCGCGGCGCGAGATCAGATGGCGGGTCTTGTCGCTCAACGGCACCACGAGGCACACGAAATCGGATTCGGCCAGCAACTGATCCAGGCTGCGGAATTGAGCGCCCAACTCCTGCTCAAGTTCGGTCTTGCGGCTGTTGCCGCTGTACAGGATCGGCATGTTGAAACCCAGTCGGCCACGGCGCGCAATGGCTGCGCCGATGTTGCCCATGCCCACGATACCCAGCGTCTTGCCATGCACATCGGTGCCGAAATGCGGCGCCTCGATGCTGCGTGTCCACTGGCCCGCCTTGGTCCAGGCGTCCAGCTCGGCCACGCGGCGTGCGCTGCTCATGATCAGCGAAAAACCCAGGTCGGCGGTGCTTTCAGTCAGCACGTCCGGCGTGTTGGTCAGCATGATGCCGCGCTCGCTCAGGTAGCCGACGTCGTAGTTGTCGTAACCCACCGAAATGCTCGATACCACTTCCAGACGGCTGGCGTTCGCCAACTGTTCGCGGCCCAGTTTGCGGCCGGCACCGATCATCCCGTGGGACTCGGGCAGGGCTTCTTCGAACTGGGCATTGAGGTCGCCGCGCTTCGGGTCGGGCACGATCACAGTGAAATCTTGCGACAGGCGCTCGGCCATTTCAGGGGACACACGGCTGAAGGCGAGTACGGTTTTTTTCATTGGGCAGTCACTCTTGAGCGGGTTGAATGAGTAGCACGCTAACATTCCTGCCCGCCTGATTGCAGCCGCTTTTTACAGTTGTACGACGTCAGGACATGTTCTTGAGCGCCTGCACATGCAGATCCGCTTCATCCGCCGCGAGAATCTCCGGCAGCGAGCCGCGCAGGTACTCGACCCAGGTCTTGATCTTGGCATCCAGGTACTGGCGCGAAGGGTAGATGGCGTACAGGTTCAACTCCTGAGAGCGATAGTCGGACATGATCCGCACCAGCGTACCGTTGCGCAGGCCTTCGATGGCCGAATAGATCGGCAGGATACCGACACCCATGCCGCTGGAAATCGCGGTTTTCATGGCATCCGCCGAATTGACCAGCAACGGCGAGGTGGTGATGGTGACCATCTCCTGACCGTCCGGGCCGTCGAACAGCCATTTCTCCAGCGGAAACACCGGGCTTACCAGACGCAGGCAGGCGTGGTTCAACAGGTCCGCAGGCTTGTGCGCAGTGCCGAACGTCTTGATGTACTCCGGCGATGCACAGACGATGCTGTAGGTGATGCCCAGGCGCTGAGACACGAAGCCCGAATCCGGCAGTTCGCTGGCCAGCACGATCGACACGTCGTAACCGTCTTCCAGCAGATCAGGTACACGACTGGTCAGCGTCAGGTCGAACGACACGTCCGGGTGGCTGCGCCGATAACGGGCGATGGCATCGACCACGTAATGCTGACCGACACCCGGCATCGAATGCATCTTGAGCTGCCCGGCCGGACGCGCATGGGCGTCGCTGGCTTCGGCTTCGGCCTCTTCGACAGACATCAGAATCTGCTCGCAGCGCAGCAGATAGCGCTTGCCGGCTTCGGTCAGTGCGATACGGCGCGTGGTGCGATTGAGCAGACGCGTCTGCAAGTGCGCCTCCAGGTTGGAGACGGCACGCGAAACGTTGGCGGTGGTGGTGTCGAGCAACGCCGCTGCGGCGGTAAAGCTGCCCGCTTGCGCCACGCAACTGAAGGCACGCATGTTTTGCAGGGTGTCCATGGTTCTTCTCTGAATGGAACAGCTTCAATAGACGACAAATTGTGACATGAAGTAACAAAAGCATGTCAGCCATACCAATGGATTATCGCCGTTTCGGTAATAAAGAATCACACATCTCCCCGCTTATCGCCATGTCGAGCGCCGCCTAGAATCGCCGCCATTCGAGGCGTTTCATTACCGGTCGGGAATTCGCAGCTGTGCCGCGTCGCATCATCAGAGGGCTCAAGCCCCTCGGTCTCATGGCTTTATCGTTCGTCATCAGCGGCTGCATCGGAACCGGCGGAATCGGACCCAAGGGTGACCTGTTGCCCGCCGACAGTCTGGCCACCGATCAGGCCATTCAGTGCGCCGCGCTCAGCGCACACTGGCCGAACCAGCAGTGGTGGCGCGTCTACAACGACCCGCAACTGAATCGCTGGATCGAGCTCGCGATCCTTGGCAGTCCGAGCCTGGCCATGGCCGCCGCAAGAGTCAGGGACGCCAGAGCCATGGCCGGGGTGGCCGAATCCGCCGAGTCGCTGCAGGTTCAGAGCACCGCCAGTCTGGCGCGTCATGAATGGCCGAGCGATCAGTTTTATGGCCCCGGTGCGCTCGCCGATAGTCACACCTGGGACAATAATGCCTCGCTGGGTCTGAGTTACGCGCTTGACCTGTGGGGACGCGAGCGTAACGCCAGCGAACAGGCGCTTGACCTGGCGCACATGAGTGCCGCCGAACAGCGGCAGGCCCAGCTTGAACTGCAGGAAAACATTGTCCGCGCCTACATCCAATTCTCCCTGAACTTCGCCCGCCTGGAGATCGCCCAGGCGACGCTGGCCCAGCAACAGCAGATGCTGGAGCTGGCGCAACGTCGGCTCAAGGGCGGCCTGGGCACGCACTTCGAAGTCAGTCAGGCTGAGGCGCCGTTGCCGGAGATCCATCGGCAGATCGATGAGCTCGAAGAAGCCATCGCCCTGGGGCGTAATCAACTGGCGGCACTGGCGGGCAAGGGGCCGGGTGACGGAGCGACCTTGCAGCGTCCCGCCCTTGCGCTGAAAACTGAACTGACGCTGCCGTCGGCCTTGCCTGCGCAACTGCTTGGCCAGCGGCCTGATGTGGTTGCCAGTCAGTGGCGTGTCGCCGCGCAGACGCGAGGCCTGGACGTGGCCCATGCCAATTTCTATCCCAACGTCGATCTGGTCGCCAGTCTGGGTTACATGGCGACAGGGGGCGGCATGCTGGAGTTTCTGACCGGCAGCAAGTTCAGCTACAAGGCAGGCCCTGCGCTCACGCTGCCGATCTTCGACGGCGGGCGTCTGCGCGCTGAACTGGGCCACGCGTCGGCCGGGTACGATCTGGCGGTCGCGCATTACAACCAGACGCTGGTCACGGCGCTGCAAAATGTGTCCGACCAGTTGATTCGTCGCGCCTCGCTCGACAAGCAGCAGGTGTACACAGCCGAGTCGGTGGCGTCGGCGCGCAAGACCTACGACATAGCCATGATCGCTTATCAGCGCGGGTTGACCGATTACCTGAATGTGCTCAACGCCCAGACCCTGCTGTTTCGTCAACAACAGGTTCAGCAGCAGGTCGAGGCTGCGCGCCTGAGCGCCTATGCCGGACTGGTGGTGGCGCTGGGTGGCGGGTTGTCGGCGGGAAACGATGTACCTGCGGCTTTTGTTGAAACGGGCAAGAAGGTCGACCACTGATATGACCACGCTTGCTCATCGGATTATCGCGCTGCCCTGGCGTCGTGAGTTCAACGGTTGGGCGCGCAGCGACGGCGTGACCTGGATCTATATCGGCAAGGTATTGATCGCCGCATTCCTGACGTATTGGCTGGCGCTGCGCCTTGAGCTGCCCCAACCTCGGACGGCGATGATCACTGTTTTCATCGTCATGCAGCCGCAAAGCGGGCAGGTGTTCGCCAAGAGTTTTTACCGGCTGCTCGGAACGCTGGCGGGCTCGGCCATGATGGTGCTGCTGATGGCACTGTTCGCACAGAATCCGGTGCCGTTCCTCGGTTGTCTGGCGCTGTGGGTCGGGTTCTGTTCGGCAGGTGCAGCGCGCTATCGCAACTTTCGTGCGTATGGTTTCGTGCTCGCCGGTTACACCGCCGCCATGATCGGCCTGCCTGCGCTGGCGCATCCGGAAGGCGCGTTCATGGCAGCGGTGTGGCGAGTGCTGGAAATCTCGCTGGGCATTCTCTGTGCGACGGTAGTCAGTGCGGTGGTGCTGCCGCAAAGTGCCAGTGCGGCGATGCGCAACGCGCTCTATCAACGGTTTGGTGTCTTCGCCCGCTTCGTGATCGATGGCCTTCGCGGCACTCAGGCGCAAGACGCTTTCGAGACCGGCAACGTGCGATTCGTCGCAGAAGCCATCGGCCTGGAGGGGCTGCGCAGCGTCACGGTGTTCGAAGACCCGCACATGCGCCGACGCAACGGACGGCTCAACCGCCTGAACAGCGAGTTCATGGCCATCACCACGCGTTTCAACGCGCTGCATCAACTGCTTGAGCGGCTACGTGTCGAGCGTTCGAACGCTGTGCTGAGTCACGTCGAGCCGGGACTCGATCAGTTGACCGCGCTGCTTGATGCGTTTGCCGACAAGTCCCTGACCAGTCCCGACGCTGCGCGACTGGTCAGGGACCTGGAAACACTCAAGGCGCAGTGGCCGGATATGGTCAGGCGTCTGCGTGCCGATTTTGAAAAAGCGGTTCCAGACGAGGCCCAATGGCTGGATTTTCATACGGCATTCGAGCTGCTGTATCGCCTTCTGAACGAGCTGCTTGGCTACGCCCAGACCCACGCATCGCTGGCCGATCATCAGCATGTCCGTGAGCAGTGGAACGAGCCCTTCGTGCCACGCACGCACTGGATGACGACAGCGGCTGCGGGCGTTCGCGCGACGTGTGTGGTGGCGCTGTTGAGTACTTACTGGGTGCTGACTGCCTGGCCCAGCGGGGCGGTCATGACGCTGGCTTCGGCCGCTACCGTCGCGCTGTCTTCGACCACTCACAATCCCCGACGCATGTCGTTTCAGATGGCTTGCGGCACGCTCCTCGGCGCGCTGCTCGGGTTTGTCGAAACCTTTTTTCTGTTCCCGCAGATCGATGGCTTTCCTTTGCTGTGCGTTTTGCTTACGCCGGTTTTCGTGCTGGGTGCTTTCCTCGGGTCCCGGCCGCAATGGACCGGGTACGGGCTGGGCTTGCTGATCTTTTTCAGCATCGGCTCGGTGCCGGACAACCTGACGGTCTATGACCCTTACACCTTCATCAACGACTACATCGCCATGGTAATCGGCATGCTGTTCTGTGCCGCTGCGGGCGCAATCATCCTGCCGCCCAACAGCCGCTGGATGTGGCAGCGACTGGAGCAGGCGTTGCGTGATCAGGTGGTGTTCGCGATCAGTGCGCCCTTGCAACGACTGGGTTCGCGTTTCGAGAGCCAGACCCGCGACCTCATGCATCAGGCATATGGCCTGGCCATCGGCAGACCTGAGGTGCAGCGTGAACTGTTGCGCTGGATGTTCGTCGTGCTGGAAGTCGGTCACGCGATCATCGAGTTGCGTCGCGAGCAGGCCGTGCTGCCGGTTCATCCAAGCTATGCCGAGTATCAACCCTGGCGCATTGCGTTGCGGGTAATGGGACGGGCGTTGGTCCGTCTGTTCATCCAGCCTGACGAGAACAACCTGCAGCGGTGTCTGCTGGCAGTCGATCAGGCGCTCAATCGGGTTCAGGAAGCGGACGAGCCGTTTGCCTCGCACTTCGATACTTCGGTGCTGCGCCGGGTGAAAAGCTACCTGCACTTCATTCGCTCTTCGTTGCTGGACCCTCAATCACCCATGGCTGCCTATGGCCGCGTAGCTGGTTTTTCCGGGGTGGCCCATGCCGCGTGAGATCGCCTTTCATGGTTTGTACATGCCGACCGTGAGCTTGATGTTTCTGCTTGCGATGGCCCTGGCCTGGGGGCTGGATCGCCTATTGGCAGGGCTGGATCTGTATCGCCACTTCTGGCACCCGGCGTTGCTGCGCCTGAGCCTGTTCACCTGTCTGTTCGGCGCGCTGGCGCTGCCTCTTTATCGTTGATACCTGGCTCGGAAATCTCTGGATGAAAAAGTTTTTCAGCGTGATTGCCACGTTGCTGTTTCTGGCGCTGGCCCTGTGGATCGGACGCACGTTATGGGTCCAGTATATGGACACGCCCTGGACCCGCGACGGCCGTGTTCGCGCCGACATCATCAATGTGGCGGCGGATGTCTCCGGCACCGTGATCGATGTGCCGGTGCACGACAACCAGCAGGTCAGGCGCGGCGACCTGTTGATGCAGATCGATCCCGAGCACTACCGGATTGCGGTCAGGCAGGCCCAGGCGCTGCTGGCCTCACGCAAGGCCACTTGGGAGATGCGCAAGCTCAACGCCAAACGCCGCGCCGACATGGACGAACTGGTGATCTCGGCGGAAAACCGTGATGACGCGAGCACGGTCGCAACCTCGGCGCTGGCGGACTATCAGTTGGCTCAGGCACAGCTGGAGGCGGCGGAACTGAACCTGTCGCGCACTCGCGTGCTGGCGTCGGTGGATGGCTATGTCACCAACCTGAACGTGCATCGGGGTGACTATGCACGCATTGGCGAGGCGAAGATGGCAGTGGTTGATATGAACTCGTTCTGGGTCTATGGCTTCTTCGAAGAAACCAAACTGCCGCACGTGAAAGTGGGTGATCCAGCGGACATGCAATTGATGAGTGGTGAGGTGATCCAGGGCCACGTCGAAAGCATCGCGCGCGGTATTTATGACCGGGACAATCCGCAAAGCCGCGAGCTGGTCGCCGACGTCAACCCGACGTTCAACTGGGTCCGCCTGGCCCAGCGCGTGCCGGTACGCATTCATCTGGATCGCGTGCCGGACGGTGTGCAGCTGTCAGCGGGAATGACGTGCACGGTGATTGTGACGCCAGGCTGATATTGCCCCGCTGATCATTCCTCACGCGCCGCGTATGATCGTTCCCACTCTGCGCTCACAAATCCGGCTCAACACTGATCGTGCCCATCGCTCTGAAGTGGGCATGCCGCCCGTGACGCTCCGCGTCACAAATGGCACAGATTGCGGATTCGGTGAGCCGAGCGCATGACGTGGATAACGCTGGAGTTTGGGCGCGCATCTGCGCCACGTTCGAGAGCGGACGCGGAGCGTCCTGGGAGGCATTCCCACGCAGAGCGTGGGAACGATNTCATCGTATTCCTACAAGAGGACTTGTGTATAACGATGGGCACGATCAGTGTCGAGGCAGGTTTGTGCATAACGATAAGCGCGGAGCATATGTCCGACCAGGTTACGGCGTATCACAACGAAGCATTCAACCCGAACCGCTTGCGCAGTCCGCTTTCCAGCAATGCCTTGGGCAGTAGCCATGATATCAGCGGCAGCACACGTGAGCCGTTGCCCAGGCGCAGAAGGCGCGGCGGGTTGGCTTGCTGGACGGCCTTGAGCAGGTCGCGGGCGAAGTCGGTGGCGGGTGTGGGGTTGTCCTGCGAGGCCTTGGCGCGGGCACGGATGCCTTCACGGATCGGCCACCAGGGCGACTGCTCGCTGATCAACTGCTCGGCCTCGTGGCTGGCATTCTTTGCAAAACTCGATGCGATGGCGCCCGGCTGAACTTCCATCACATCCACGCCAAACGGTGCCAGCTCCAGACGCAGCGCATCGCTGAGTGCATGCACGGCCGCTTTCGAGGCGCAGTAGGCACCTGCGAATGGCGTCACCAGCACGCCGGAAACACTGCCGATATTGACCACCAGTCCCTTGTTGCGGCGCAGCGCGGGGAACAGCGCTTTCGTGACGCCGATCACCGAAAATACGTTGGTTTCGAACTGCCGTTGCAGTGCCTCGACGCCGCCGTCCAGCAACGGCCCCATCGCGCCGTAACCGGCGTTGTTGATCAGCACATCGAGCCCGCTGTGTTCCAGCCCGGCAGCGAGTTGTTCCAGTGCCATGCTGTCGTTGACATCCAGTTGCACGGCAATGAAACCGGCTGCGCTCAGCGTGGCGACGTCTTCCTGCTTGCGCGCCGTGGCCCACACCTCGTAACCGTTCGCCTTGAAGGCGTCGGCGAGTGCGCGACCTATTCCGCTGGAGCAGCCAGTGATGAGAGCGATGGGCATATCGATGTCCTTAGGGATCAGTCCGAGAAACTGCCTTGCAGATGTTCTGCGCGAAACTCCAGGGTTTGCGGGCGATAGCCATTGCGCAGGGCAGGCACCGGCACACAGTCCTGCCAGTTGCCGTCCGCCTGCAACTCGCCGGGGCCGCGGTAGCGCGCAGAAGTGTAGGTGTTATCCGCCAGATTGACCGTATCGCCGGGCGCATACGCAGCGATCCGCCAACGCAGTTCCAATAGCGACGCCTTGTTGCGGTTGGTGACTGAGACTTGCAACGGACGATCAGCCGGACATTGCTGAGGCGCGTAGGCCAGACGGATATCCAGTTGCTCCAACTGCCGGGTCTCGCGACTGTCCTGCCAGATCACAATGGCGGCCACTATTCCCAGCCCCGCAGCTGCGGCCAGCGATACCGGCAGGGCCTTCGCAGGGTAGCGCAGCAGCAGAATAAGCCAGGTCAGGATTAACAGGATGCCGATCAGCATGCAGCGGGTCTCCAGCGGGGGGCAGTGCTGGACATCCTACAGAAAGGGAAGGGCCGTTGACCAATAAGGTCGGACGAGGCGGGGAAGCGCAGCCGCAGTGATGCGTTACACACCGGGTCCTTTGATCAGGCCCTCTTCAATTCCTGCCCCATCCGTTCGAGTATCAGCGCATCGTCCCGGTGTGCCGCCCCTTTGACCTGAGCCGACCCCGGGGCCGCTGCTTTGTGCCCCGGATCATGAGTAACCCTTACGGGTTTCAGTAAATCGAAAACAGGCGGGTTCAGTTTGATCCCAGCATGCGCCACTTTTTATCTCTTAATATGAACGAGACGACGTCTCCCTTATTAAGGGTGATGGAGGTGGCTGGATTGTCCGACCCCGCAAGCATCAACTCGGTTGAGTAATCCGCAGTGCTCTTTATCTGTAATGGGCAGGTCTCATATCCACCCTCCGGTAGCCGCAGCTTCCTTGTCCAATGGCTATTCCTCACCTGTACGATAAGGTAACGTCCCGTGTAATTGATTTGATATTCTTCAGATTGGGGCACGTCAATCGCTACACCCGACACCATGGACTCTGCCCTGATTCTGTTGGCGTGAATGCAGTTATCAACCAGTCGCTGTCGCAACGACCAGTCGGTATTGATAATGTAAAATTTTTGAATGTAAGACCCTTGATCCTCTGAATAGAACCACTCACGAATTTTATCGGAGAAGTCATCCGGTGTGGCGATGGGGATCTTGTTATACTTGGCACACTGGATGGACCATAGTTCGTCATAAGGTTTGGGATAGGTAGCGATGCCGTCCATGAACTCCTTTAGTTCGTCGGTAGAGGGGAAGTTTTCGCCTATCCATTTCTGTTTGACACCGTCCCAGAATAACGGATCCCGTCGATCGTCTTCGTAGGCAATGACCACGCCATAATCACCGTGATTCCAGATTTGCTCTATCGTTAGCGCATTCATCCAGCGTGGAATTATTGCGGCGCCCAAGCTGTTTTTGATCAGGGCGTGAAGCTCTTTGTGCGCGGCATCAGTGAAGTTCTTGAACTGATGAAAGTCGAGGATGACAATTTCCTTTTTTGGATTTCCGTTAGCTGGTTTATGGTTGCGGAACATCTTGACCCCTTCCAGGATGTCGTAACCAACGGTACGGCCGGAATTGAGGTCATGGTAAATGCTGAAGCGAGAGTGGCTATTGATCGGAGCGTTTTCCTTGAATTCCACTCTGAGGTCCAGCACCCGGATACCGTTCATCAATTGGTGATGCGGCGATATATCCTGGCAGGTTTCATAGCTGTTGGTGTAACTGGCGTCTTTATCCATGCCCGAGTCGTGGGTACCGGGCAGGATGGTGTCCATGATGCGCAGGGTTCGGCCTCCGTGGTAGGTGGTTTGCCACGTACTTCGATCTTCGTTGGTGAAAGGCCTGCACACTCCGCCCGATACACCACCCCCTCCAGGGCAGCCGCTTAGCATTGATCCGCCAGAACGTGAGTATTCCGCTATGTTTTCTTCGACCTGACGCAACGCTTCTTCTGCGCTTGTAATCAGGTGCCTTAAACGGTCTTTGAATTCCGTCGACAAACGCTGGAGTTCCTGCTGTTTCGCAAGTCTTTCAGCGTCTAGTGTGTCCATGCTCTCAGGGTGCGGCGGTGGCTGGTCAGGGCCAGTGTCGATGAGTTTTTCGACAGCGCCTAATTCGTCTTCAATTCTCTTTTTAAGTACGCTTGAATATTCCTTGATCCACGTTGCCAGTCGATGACGCTCTTCATCGCGTGCCGGGGTCGTGGCATCGAGGGCGCTCGGTTCTTCAACGGGTTGCTGTGCTTGCTCAAGGCTGGGCGTTGTCTCGTGCTCCGTTCCTGCAGTTGAAGGCTCGGTGTCTGCTGCCCTGTCAGTCTGCTGAGGCTGTTCACTGTCCACTTTTCTTTCGTCTTCGCCGTTCATGGCCATCTCCTGATGAGTGATTACTACTCAGTCCAAGAAAAGCAAACACAGCGACCTCAGGCTACTGGCACAACTGTTAGGCCTGTCCGGCCCGGCTAATGCGCGAAACTCCAGGGTTTGCGGGCGATAGCCATTGCGCACGGCAGGCACTGGCACTCGCTGGGGACGTGCAGCCTGGATGAGGCATGCTTGCATCATCCGGGTTTTATGATCGGCAGCGCTCAGTCACACGAAGGTATAAATTTTGGACGTCGGCAACTCGGCTTTACTCCCGAGCAGTACGCCTGTGATTTTTGCCTTTGCCCATAGTTGATACTTGCGGACGGTTTGGCTGACTAACCGATAAAGTTATGCAGAGTGAGAACTTCTGGCTACTGACAGAAATAACAGTGGCAGACGATAGGCATTACGCCGGATATGACTTATTTCTCGCTGAGGCCGTCGGCAGCTCCTTGCTGTGTTTGAAGGGGGCCATGAGGGCATTGAGGATCACGATGTCCACTTCTCCATTGCGTGATCGTTTCTTCTTCCTCGCCGGTGTAATCGTCCAGAACACCTAAACTATGAAAAGGTCCTTCAAGGACGACTCGGCCGTGAATACAGCAAACACCTCGTTACATTGCTATACGCCCACCTTGCAGGTGACGGACCCTCGTGGGATGCCTGTCCGTTCGGCTGCATTCTTTCGCCTGAACGCTGCCGATAAGCCGGAGATCCGTGTTGACCGCTCTGCGTTCGATACCGCAGGTCGTCTGGTTGAACGCTGGGACGCTCGCTTGTGGGCTGTTCAGGCCGCGGCCAATGTAATTTCCAGGCATTCGCTGAGCGGTTCTGTTCTGTCGACCGACAGCGTTGATACCGGTTGGCGCGTCGTGTTGCCAGGAGAGAGTGAGCAGCCGATATACGTCTGGGACGGTCGAAAGACGGTACGACGCATGCAGTACGATGCGCTGCTCAGGCCGACGGCTGTGTTTGAAGACCAGCGCTGTGTGGAACGCCTGCTTTATGGCGGACCTGACCTGGCAGCGCGGAACCTGTGTGGTCAGTTGAATCGCCACGATGATCCGGCAGGCACCCGGTTGAACGGCGAGTTCGGTCTGACCGGTACTGTGATAGCGCAAACCAGGCATTTTCTGCGTGACCTCGACAGCCCGGACTGGTCTGAATCAATTCCTGAGCGTAACGCCTTGCTGGAGGTCGACAACGACGCAATCACACATTGGCTTTATAGCCCGTTGGGCGAGGTCATACAGCGGACCGATGCCTTGGGCAGTGTTCACTTCCTGGACCAGACGGTCGCCGGTCAGCTAAAGGCCAGCCGATTGCAGCTTGGGGACGAGTCGGAGAAGACACTGGTCAGCGATATCCGCTACGACGCTCAGAACCGCGTTGTGTCAGAGACAGCAGGCAATGGTGTGGTGAGCACGGCGGTTTATCGCAGCGAAGACGGTCGGCTTCTGCAACTGAAAGCAACAGATGCCCATGGAGCGTTGTTGCAGAATCTGCTGTACGCCTATGATGCGGTTGGCAATGTCCTGCGCATCGAAGACTGCGCTCAGCCGACCAAGTATTACGCCAATCAACGTATCGATCCGGTGTCGACGTATCGGTACGACACCCTATATCAATTGGTCGAGGCAACAGGCCGAGAGGCCGCAACCGTCAAACAAGGACCGACTTTCCCGGTTTTTCAGAGCCCGCCCGATCCTGCGCAACTGGCCAATTACACGCAAACCTATCGTTATGATGCGGGTGGCAATCTGCTGCAGTTCACCCACGTTGGCGCACAGTCCCATTCGCAAACGATGGCTATGGCCAGGCGGAGTAATCGCAGCCTGCCGGTCATCGACAATCTGCCACCCGGTGAAGAGGAAATAGCCCGCGCGTTCGACGCAAATGGCAATCTGTTAGCGCTGCAAGCAGGACAGAACCTGAGCTGGGATCGACGCAACCAGTTGCAGGATGTGCGCCCGGTGATACGTAAAGCCGGTGAAGACGACAGCGAGCATTACCGTTACGACGCCAGCGGCCAGCGTGTACGCAAAGTACGTGTGACTCAGGCAGGGTCCGTGGTCCATCGAGCCGAAGTGCGTTACTTGCCAGGACTGGAAATCCGCACCAACACGGCCACTCGCGAAATGCTGTACGTCATCACAGGTCAGGCCGGACGCAGCGGCGTGCGGGTGTTGCATTGGGAAGCTGGCCAGCCGGACAGCCTCGATAACGATTCGATCCGCTACACGCTGAACGACCATCTGGGCTCCGGCACGCTGGAGCTTGATGAGCAGGCGCACCTGATCAGTCAGGAAAGTTACTACCCGTTCGGTGGCACCTCATGGTGGGCGGCGCGCAGTGCCATTGAAGCGAGTTACAAGACCGTGCGCTACTCCGGCAAGGAGCGGGACGTGACAGGGCTGTATTACTACGGGTTGAGGTATTACGCACCGTGGTTGCAGCGATGGATCACTCCGGATCCGGCGGGGGACGTGGATGGGTTGAATCTGTACCGTATGGTTAAAAATAATCCGATGTGCCACCAGGATAGATGTGGCACTCAGCCAAACGATGTAAATGATCCAGAACTACTTGGGGCTGATCCTCAGCCTTTGCCGACTGTGCCCCTACTGCCAAGCAACGCGCGGGATGCCAGAAACAGCGCATCGGAAGCAACTGGAAGTACTTCAAGATTCGCGCTCAGGCCAGCCGGTTATAAAAAATACGTCACTTTGGATTATCCAGACTTCACGATAAAACAATTTGAGTCACACAGTCCCGTCGCTAAAAAGGATCTTATTATCCACGGGCATGGAAGGCTGCGATCCCCGGTGCACAAGATTTATAACGCACCCATCAAACTTGGTTTTTACGCGCCTCCAGACAATCTGCTGTCCGCATCTCGAAGCGAACTGTACCGATTTCAATCGAGAAAGCTTCAGGTCGCTCCTGTGGAGGTCATTGAGTGCGGTATGGAGTCACGCGATTATGAAATCGCCTACTCATCGGCTTTCGACAGTAAACTTGCTAACGGTCTTTACCACTCACAATTGTTGAATCGCAAGCCTGCGATTTCAACCTCATCGATCCAGCACGTTGAAAATTATCACGATGTGCTGATCGTCAAACCAGGAAAGTCAGTGCCATTGAGCAAGTTATTGAAACAGGTACCTGCCTATGATCAGGTTCATGCCTTGTTTTGCAGATCTCGCGGCCCTTCCGGCCCGGTGCATGAGTTTTCCGCAACGAAGAATCGCAGCAACTAAAAAGCCCCCGCCACTGTCTTGCGGATGGGATATGCAAGACAGTGACGGGGGCCGGTGTTCTACCGCTTTTTCGCTAACCGCTGATCAACGCGCAATCGTCTGCGTTTTCACACCGGCTTCCAGCGCGCCCGAGCGGCCGTAGACGTCTTCGAAACGCTCGATGTCGTCTTCGCCCAGGTAGCTGCCCGATTGGACTTCGATGATTTCCAATGGAATCTTGCCCGGGTTTTTCAGGCGATGGACCGAAGCGATCGGGATGTAGGTGGACTGGTTCTCGGTCAGCAGGAACACGTTCTCGTCACAGGTTACCTGCGCAGTGCCGGATACCACGATCCAGTGCTCGGCGCGGTGGTGGTGCATCTGCAGCGACAGGCACGCGCCCGGCTTGACCGAGATACGCTTGACCTGGAAGCGGCCGCCCATGTCCACGGAGTCATACGAACCCCATGGACGGTACACTTCGAGGTGGTTCTGGGTTTCGGTACGGCCCTGTTCGTTCAGGGTGTTGACCATCTGCTTGACGCCCTGGACCTTGTCCTTGTGGGCAATCATCATGGCGTCCTTGGTTTCGACGACCACGATGTTGTCCAGACCGATCACCGACACCAGTTTGCCATTGCCGTGGATCATGCAGTTGCGGCTGTCCTGGATCACGACGTCGCCCTTGGTGACGTTGCCGTTGGCATCCTTGGCGTTCACTTCCCACAGCGACGACCAGCAGCCGACATCGCTCCAGCCTGCCGACAGCGGCACGACGCAAGCGCGCTGGGTTTTTTCCATCACGGCGTAGTCGATGGAGTTGTCCGGGCAGCAAGCGAAAGTGGAGGCATCGATTTCAACGGCGTCGCCATCGTGAACGCTGCGCTCCAGGGTCAGCAGGCAGGTGTCGTAGATGTCCGGATCGTGCTTTTTCAGCTCTTCCAGGAAGCGGCTGGCACGGAACAGGAACATGCCGCTGTTCCAGTAGTAACCACCGGCTTCGACGAACTCGTTGGCGCGTTTTTCGTCAGGCTTTTCGACGAATTGCGACACGCGGCTCACGCCTTCGGGCAGCAGCGCGTCAGCGGTGGATTTGATGTAGCCGTAACCGGTTTCCGGCTTGTTCGCCGGTACGCCGAACAGCACCATTTCGCCACGCTCGGCGGCCACGGTTGCCAGTGCCAGCGCGCGTTGCAGGGCTTTCTGGTCTTCGATCACGTGGTCGGCCGGCAGCACCAGCATCAGGCCATCGTTACCTTCGTTGACCAGTTTCATGGCGGTCAGGGCCACGGCCGGCGCAGTGTTGCGGCCGAACGGTTCCATGAGAATCGCCTGGGTTTCCAGTTTCAGGGCCGCGAGTTGCTCGCTGACGATGAAACGGTGCTCCTTGTTGCAGACCACGATCGGCTCCTGCATGCCGTCGAACACCAGACGCTGCAGTGTTTGCTGGAACAGGGTCTGGTCGCCGGTCAATGCCAGGAACTGTTTAGGGAATTGCTTGCGCGAAAGCGGCCAGAGTCGTGAACCGCTACCACCTGACAAGATCACTGGAATCATTTTATTTCTCCAATAGCATTCAATATGGGCTGTACGTGCTGTCTGTCGTTTCTGTCTTTTTCTTGTGCCGCACCGGCCGGTTCAGGCCATTGCCATGAACCGGCCAGCTTTGTCCTTTAGCGGGTTGCTACCGGTGGCTTGACCCACACTGGCGAGAGGCTGCTGCCACTGCCGGTGATGTACAGAACAGCGGCTTCGCCACGTTCCAGGGCCACAGGTTTCACATCGGTGACTTTCTTGTCGCCGTCGTACAGCGCCAGACTGACTTTGACCGGATTGATTTCACGCTCGCCGGTGCCCTTGGCTGCCACAGCCTTGACCACATCGGTCTTGCCGTCGGCGGTTTTCAGGGTCAGTGCCTTGTCGCTGAGGTTCTGCACGCGAACCAGGGATTTCTGCTTGTTCTTGAACGGTGGTTCTTCGATCAGTTGCGGTTTGCCGCTGGCGTTGTTGACCAGGGTGTAATAGTGATCGCCTGCCAGTTTCACCGGCACGCTCTGGCTGCCCAGCTTGGCGGTGTAATCGCCCTGTGGCATGAAGCTGAACGCGGTGCTGCCCAGTGGCGCGACTTCGTTCATGTTGGTGTTACCGACGCTGGCGCTGATTTCAGCGTTGCTGGCGTTGTAGACACGCACGAAGGTCGAGCCTTTCGGAGCGGTCGGGCCGTACAGGGCTGAGTCACCTGCGAAGGCTTGCAGGGACATCAGGCCCAGGCCTGCGGCCAGTGCGCAGGTTTTGAAGAAACGGTTCTTGTTCGAACGGTTTGCAGTCGTGTGTTGGGTCATGAGTCAGTCCTCTCAGTTTTGCGCCCGGTTGGGCGACTCGGATGGGTTGGCGTTCAACGCCACGTTATCTTGGGTATTTCGCGATTTTTTCAGCTCGGCGATCCACTGCTGATCGAACTCGCCAAGGTCGTTGTGAGCCGGCAGGTAGCGCTCCGGGAATTCCCAGATGACCACTTGTGGCGGGGTGTTCTTGAAGGCGTCGGTCTGCAGGTACTTGAGCATCGGCAGGATCGGGCCATGGCCGTCTTCGGCGTAGTTGACGACGTCGCTGCGCAGGGCTTCTTTCAACGCCCCGACAAAGTTCCAGTTCGGGTTGGCGCTGTAGCTGGTGCCGACCAGACCGACCGGAATATCGCTGTCTGCGAACAGGGCATCATCGCCAGCGGCTTCGCCCTGGACCGGATCGGTGCTGCGTTGCTGCAGCTCGTCAGGCTTTGGCAGCATGTTGCTGAACAGCGGATCCAGCGGCAGGAACGTGGTCAGGTCACCCTTGTACGACTCGCTGCCCTTGGCCTGAGTGACGAACTGTTCGGGCTCGCCTTCCAGCGGCGTTTTCTGGGCGATGGCGACGCCCAGTTGCTGCGCAGCCACTTCGGCGCCCATCGGCGTCCAGTGCGTATCGGTGCGCAGGAAAACCTGGCCCTTCTGCTTGGCCGCCTGCAAGGGTGCCAGCAGGTCGGGAGCGAAGATCCCGGCCTTGGCGACCTGCGCGTGGAACTGCTGATACAGATCGGCGTGCAGGCTGGCAGGCTTGGTGTCGCCGATGTGTTCCGGGTACAGACGGGTCTTGGCCGGAACGATCGCCAGAACCAGTTTGGTGCCCTGTTTTTCCAGCGCGTCACGTACGCCCTGGATCAACGCCAGGTTGTCCGCTTCGTTCTGCTCACCGTTGGCAACGGCATCGAACTCTTCATCGGTGTACAGCCACTGGTCCTTGCCGAGCACGACGCCGGGACGGCCTTCGTTGAACAGCTTGTAATCCAGCGCCGCCCAGAGGTTGGTGCCCAGGCGCTTGATCGGAAACTCATCGTCGTAATGGGTTTCCGCCGCCTTGGTCCACTTGCCGTTGAGCACGGTGGTCTCGGCCGAAGTCGAGAACGTGCTGAAGCTGCGCAGCGACCAGGCGCCCAGGATCAACAGCAGACCCAGGAAGATGGCGATGTAGAGGATTCGTAATGAACGGGTCATGTCAGGCTCCTCAGAACTGGAAGTAAAGGAACGGCGAGAAGCTCTGCGCCGAAAGTTTGAGAATCGAAGCAACGAACAGCAGCAGGATCAGTGCGCGCATGGCGTAGCGGGGCCAGTCGGCAACCCAGTAGGCCGGTTGCACCTGCGCTTCGCTGCCCACGGTGTAGCCAGGCAGATGCAGGCTGCCGGGCGCGTCGCCAGGAACGGCCTTGATGGTGCCCGGTTGGGCAGTCGCAGGGCCGTCGGCCTTGGCGCTCTTGCCATCGTCGGCCTGACGGTTCTGGTAGAAGTCACGCAGACCGAAGAACGCCAGGGTTGCGTAGGCCAGAACCAGCGTCGCCACTTGCAGGCCAGTGAGGCTTGCACGGTTGAGCTCGGACAGTTGCCATTCGCCGAAGCTGAACATGGCGCCGTACATGCGGCCCGCCACGTGCAGGTTTTCTGCGCGGAAGATCACCCAGCCAATCACCACCAGCAGGAAAGTCAGTGCCCAGCGGATCACGTTGAAGCTGTAAGGCTTGGTGTTGATGCCCAGCGCTTTCTCGATTGCCAGCCACATGCCGTGCCAGGCACCCCAGATGATGTAGGTGACGTTGGCGCCGTGCCAGAGACCGCCCAGCAGCATGGTCAGGAACAGGTTGCGGTAGGTCGCGAACTTGCCGCCACGGTTGCCGCCCAGGGTGATGTACAGGTAGTCACGCAGCCAGGTGGACAGGCTGATGTGCCAGCGACGCCAGAACTCGGTGATCGACTGGCTGATGTAGGGCTGCTTGAAGTTTTCCATGAAGCGGAAACCCATCATCAGACCCAGGCCGATAGCCATGTCGCTGTAACCGGAGAAGTCGAAATACAGCTGTGCGGTGTACGCCAGTGCGCCGAGCCAGGCATCGCCTGTGGTCGGGTTCTGCAGGGCGAAGCAGTGATCCGCCACAACCGCGAGGGTGTCGGCGATGAACACTTTCTTGATGAAGCCCTGCATGAAGCGCGTGGCGCCTTCGGAGAACTTGTCCAGTGTGTGCGTGCGGTTGTTGAACTGGTCGGCCAGGTCACGGAAGCGCAACACGGGACCTGCGATCAGGTGCGGGAAGATCGCCACGAACGCCGCAAAATCGATCAGGTTGCGGGTTGCCGGGGTGTCGCCGCGATACACGTCGATGATGTAGCTGATGGACTCGAACACGTAGAACGAGATACCGATCGGCAACAGCACGTGCGTCAGGATGAACGGTTCCAGACCCATGGAGGTCATGGCCGCGTTGATGCTGTCCACGCCGAAGTTCGCGTACTTGAAGTAGCCCAGAATGCCGAGGTCCACGACCACACCGAGCAGCAGCCAGCGCTGTGCCGGTTTGGTCCGCACGCCTGCTGCGCCCACCTGGAGGCCGATCCAGTAGTTCCAGACCGTCACGCCGATGAACAGCGCCAGGAAGTCCACACGCCACCAGGCGTAGAAGATGTAGCTGGCGATCAGCAGCAGCAGATTGCGATAGCGTTGCCCGCTCAGGTAGTACAAGCCGAGGAAGATCGGCAAGAACAGGAACAGGAACACGTTGGATGAGAAAACCATCCTTATCTCTCCGTTTGTCCAACATTCAAGGGCCCAAAGCCCCCCCAAACCCCCCATCGAAAACAGGGGGGTGAATCACTCTGGGAGCCGATGAATCAGCTCCCGCCACTCAAAGCATTACGTCACCGAATCAGGAACCGTCCTTGTCACCTTTTTCATGGGACGGGTCGTAGACCTTGGTCAGGTCGCCGCCCAGACGGAACGTCTTGAACGGCTGCTTTTCATGTTTCTCTTCAAGCGTTTCGGCGTTGCAGGTGTAGAGCGCGCAGAACGGTTCCAGCCAGGCGAATTTCGGGTCCTTCTTCAGGTCCGTCATGTCCTGTTTTTCGCCGTTGTGCTCGGCAAACATCGAAGGATCTTTCACCCCGGCCAGCACGCGATCGGCCAGTCGCTTCAAGGCGCCGTTGTTTTCCGGACGCAGATCCACACCGTTGGCCTGGGCGAAGCTGGCGATCATGGCCAGTGGCGGCAGGGCATAGTTGTGGTACGAAAGGGCGCGTTGACGGCGCTTCATTTCGTTCGGCAGGAAACCGTCCTTGTCCACCTGATTGGCGGCAACCTTGAATTCCTTCACTGCCCAGTCGAACAGGTCCTGACGATTGGTCGCGACGGCTGTTGCCATCACTGACCAGGCGGCCCAGTACGAGTGGTTGTTGATTTTTTCCAGCGGCAGATTGCTCCAGTCGCTGACGACCTGATCAGCCAGTTTGCTGAACCAGGCTTCGATGATCTGCGCGTCCTGCTGACGGTTGGCCAGCGGTTTGGACTCGGAGAATTTCAGCCGCAGGTACGCCGACGACATGCTGCCCAGCGCCCATTTGCGCATCGACTTGCCGGTGTGGTTGAACTCGCGGGATTCAAGCGCATCGGCCTTGGCCCACGTGGTCATCATGTTCAACGCACAGTCGAGCTGCTCGGGACGACCGTCGCGCATGTACTGCATCACGACTTTGCTGACGCCGCGTTCAAGGGTGGTGATGTCCTTGGTCGCATCGCGAAACGCTTCTTCGGATTTCAGGTTCAGCGTGGCGCGAGCCTTGTCAGAGCCTTCGTACTTGCTGCGAAACACCAGTTTGTCGGTGTACGGCTTGGGAATGGCATCACAGGTAAAGTTGTGATCACCGGTCTTCATTTTTTCGATCGGTGCGTCATAACCCTTGGGTGGGACCAGTGTCGCGGCTGCGGATGCACCCATGGCCCAGGCCATCGATGACAGGATTGCCATCGACAGCAGGGTAGGGCGTATCAGTTTCGGAGTCTGCATAAGTCACCTCATAGTCCGGCTTGAGCGGTGTGTTTCGCAGCGCTCGGGAACACGTTGCGTTTGCATACTTTCGCTTCGACTTTCTGTGGTTCTGCTCCTGCTTCCGGTCCCTGGATTTCGAGGGCCAGCAACTGCTGATCAGCCCAGTCCTCGTCTTCGCGCAATTCAAAGGCGAAACGTCCATCGGTGTCAGAGGTTTCCGGTTTTTCGATTTTCAGGTCTTCGTGGCGACCGTTCATGTACCAGAGCCTGGCCTGAAGGACTTTCACGGAGGTGTCGTCGAAGCGGATATCGATCTGGTTGCTGCCGTTACGAATGTCCTTGATGCCGTTCTTGCCGTTGACCAGCACTTCGTTGTTGCCCGGCTTCAGGGTGGTGCTGGCGCTCATGACCGCCGGCTTGCCTTCGCAACCGTTGTCCAGCAGCGCCATCATCTGGCGATAGATGGTTTCCTGATCGAGGCGATACAGCGGCGAGAATTCCCAGATGAGAATTTTCGGCGGACGCTTCTGGAAGTCTTCGCTGCCCAGGTACTGCAGCATCGAACCTTCCAGACCACCGCCGGGGAACGCCACGTTCAGCACGTCCGCGCTGAGGTATTCCTGCAGGAAGCCGCCGAAGTTGTAGTTCTTGCCACTGTGGCTGGTGCCGACCAGGGTGATTTCCGGGTTGCCGGAATCGCCGAACAGATCGCCGTCACCGGCTTCGCCTTTCGGCTCGGTGCTGAACTGGTCCATGTACTGGATCGCGTAGCTGGTGCCGCACAACTGGCCTGCCATGTTGTGCAGGGTGCCGGTCTTGCCCATGCGTCCGGAAATGTGGCTTTCGAACTCGCGCTTGGGAATGTCCGCGTAGCCCGGGACTTTCTTGACGGTCTCGGCCACGATCTTCGCCGTGCGTTGTGCGCCATAAGGCGTCCAGTGCTGGTCGCCGCGGAAGTAGAAGTCGTGCGCCTGCTGCTCGTTGGTGAGCGGTGACAGGTCAGGTACCCAGTAGCCCATCTTGCTGAAGCGACCGAGCATGGCCTGATAGTTTTTCAGCGCCTTGTCGTAGTCGTACTTGTCGCGTTCGGCCGGGAACAGTTTGTTGCGATCCACCAGGCCGCGCGTCGGCTGATAGACCACCACCAGCTCGACACCCTTGCTCTTGAACGCGTCATGCAGTTCTTTCATGCGACGGTAGCCGGCAGGCGTGGTGTCGAATTCGGTACGCAGGTCTTCCTGAGTACGGAACAGCCAGTCGCCTTCGGCCTGTACCAGCGTGGTGAAGTTCTGCTGATAGCGCGTGGTGTAGTTCTTCGCGTCGTGCGCAGCCGGGCACAGGCTGCAGCAGGGCTCGGCGGTAAAGGTCGGCGCCTGCGAGTCGTCGGCCCGAGCGACACCGGCGGCGGCCATCAGCGCGGCGGTGAGGCTGGACAGGCTCAACAGCTTGATCAAATGTGCGTGCATAACAATACCCTTCCTCATTCCCGCAGCTCGGTCTGGCTTTCGACGGGGTCGATCAATACGGCTTTCTTCTGGCGTACCAGCAGGTCGAGGATCTCGTTCTGGCGCTCGCCCAGGATGCCGTTGAGGCTGATGCCGACTTCCTTGGTCGGGGCCAGCATCGAGACGCGATACAGCTCGACACTCAGGGGCGAGTCGATGGACAGCGGGCCGGAGCCGTTGCTGGCCAGTTCGCCGCCGACCATGATCAGCGACACCTGAGCGTCGAACGGATCGAGCTCGATGTCGCGGTCGGTATCGCTCAGGTCCTTGATGTGGCCGTAGACGCCCATCAGCCCGTTACCGGTGGCGATGTTTTCGTACAGCTTGATGTTCACGCTGTTACGCACGCGGATACCGTGGCGGCGGTTGGCAATCACACGGTTGCCCCACAGCAGGTTGTTGCCGCTTTCGTACAGGGTGATGCCGTCGGTGTGGTTCTGATAGATCTCGTTGTAGGCGACGATGTTGCCGACGCTGTTACGGTCCAGAACCACGCCGGACAACTTGTTGTCATGGCTCTTGTTGCGGAAGATGAAGCTGTTGTCGACTTCCCGGGAAATGATGATCCCGTGCTTCTTCTTGGTCCCGTAAACGTCGTTCTCGGCGATGATCAGGCCGTGGGAACGGTCGTGCGGGTCAATGCCGTAGACGATGTTGTCGCGGTAGGTGTTGCCCTTGACCACGAAATCACGTGTCTCGTAGCAGTAGAAGCCGTACCACATGTCCGAGAATTCCGAATCGATGATCCAGCCGGTCGGTTCGGCACGCTTGAGGATCTTCGCGGTGTTCGGCGTGTACTGGGAAATACTGATGCCGTAGGACTTGCTCTGGTCGTAGCCCATGCTCGCCATTTTGGTGTTGGCGATCCAGGTTTCCGAGCCACCCCAGGTCAGCACGAACGGGCGAAACTCGTCAGGCTTGCGATAGGTCGCCAGGCCGTTGCGGGTCTCACTCCAGGCGTTGACCTGGGTGTGGGTAATCAGCATTTTGCCTTCGCTGACGATGAACGAGCCTTTCTCCTGAGACAGACGCAATTCCCTGGTCTTGCTGTCGATCTCGAAGATGCCGGTTTCCTTGACCAGGATCGGCAGACGCGCCACGTAGACGCCTGGCGACACTTCATTCAGAAACTGCTTGGGCACCTTCTTGACCAGGTCCTGAAGGTTCACGTAGCCGTCGGAAATCATGATCGCTTGCGGGATACCCTTTTGACGGGTCACCCATTCAGCCATCTTGTTGTCGCCGCCAATGAATTCCTTCAGGCCGGTTTCTTCCATCATCCGGGCAACAGTGACCTTGCCCGGCTTGTTGCGCACGATCTTTTTCAACGCCGCCTCGGCGGTGTAGCCGCTGAGGTCGGGCAGCACCGGCTTGGCCATTTCCAGCGGCGCGGTCGGCGGGCTGGTGATGGTGTAGGTCTTGGCCTGTTGCAGCTCCTTGACCACCGCCTTCGGCGCCTCGGGGGTGACAGGCGCGTTGGCCAGTGCGGCACCGCTTGCCATCAGCAGCGCGCTGCTCAGCACGGCGCTTTCCAGCAGGGCGTGTGGCCAGGTGCGGCTACGCCCGTTGCTTGCTTGACTGTTCATCTGTGGCACTCCTTTGGCGGTTCGCATCAGAAGCGCCAGATGACGTCGACAATGGCGCGGTGCATGTATTCATCCACGCCGTTGTGGTACGCGTCGCCGGGCTTGAAGACGCCGGCACGCAAGCGCACCAGAGCCGACGGTTCGTCGAAGGACTGGCTCAACGAGGCTGGCAGCAGGCCCTGTTTGAAGTACTTGGTCACGACCAGGTCCATTTCCTGACCGAGGTCCTTGCGACCGTCTTCCAGCGGCAGCGAACTGAAAGTATTGCTGTCGCCGTTCTCGCGAACAGCGTTGATACCCGAGCCACCGATGCCGGTGTTGCCGTCTACACGGCGGAACTTGTGGTAGATCAGCGAGGCGTCGTATTCCTCGTTCATCTGCCAGGAAGCGAACAGCGAGCCGGTTTCCACGTTGGCCATTTCGCCCTGGAAGGCTTCACCGAAGCGATGAATACGCGAGCGGGTGCCTGTCCAGTTCGAACGGTTGCTTTCCAGGCCGTTCTGAACGTAATCCTTGCTGGCGCGCGAGTAGGCCGCACCGACTTGCCACTGAGGATCCAGACGCAGACGCAGGCCCAGGTCGGTGGCCCAGCCGTTCATGTCGCGGCTGTTCTTCTCACCGGCAAAGTACTGGTCATTCACGCCGTTGACGCGGATCTCGTCACGGTCGCCGTTGAGCCAGGTCAGGCTGCCCCAGTAGTTGAGCTGATTGGTGTTGCGGTAGTTGTAGGCATCGCTGTCAGCCTGGAGACCCAGCCAGGTCAGGTCGCCGTTGGAGGTCTTGTCCAGGTCGTCGAGTTCCTGACCCTGATCCTTGAGCTTGCCGTCGTCGTGGCTGTAGTGCGCACGTACGCCTGCCCAGTGACCCGGAGTCCACTGGTAGCTGGCCGAACCGAACAGGTGCTGGCGATCTTCATCGTCGGGGGCCAGTTCGGTCAGGTCGGTGCGGTATTCGCTGAAACGCTGTGCAGCGCCCACTTCGGCACGCAGCAGCGTGGTGTCGAAGGTCCAGTTGATGGCTTCGATGTTGGTGTCGTGCCACTGACCGTCGTCATTGCGCAGACGCTGACGACCGACTTTCAGGATCTCGCCGGGGTAGGGCGTGAAGCCGCTGTAGCCGATCCAGAATTCGCGCAGTGCCAGGTAGGATTTGTCGACTTCGCGCTCGCTGGCGGTGCCACGGGACACTTGAGTCTGACCGTCGCCTGCGCCGGTGGACTGCTCCAGCGGGTCGGTCTGAATGGTGTCGGTGGCGGTGACCACCTGGCCCATGGCGTAACCGCTCCAGTTGCCGCGCTCGCCGTACACCCATGGACGCAGGTCAAGGCCCAGGCCGCTGACGTCGCCGCCCGAACGGGTGCCCAGATCACGGTCGTCTTCCAGTTGGCCGGTGGCTTTCACTTCCAGGCCGAAATTCTGTTGTTCGGTCAGGGCTGCCAGTGTCGGGCACGCCCACAGCAGGCTGAAGCCAAGGCCCACGCCGGCGGCCATCAGGGGATTCAACTTCATAGTGCTTCCTCACCGTCTTTTTCTTCTTGCAGGGCCTGCATCGCCATCACGCTCTGGTTGGCGGCTGCGCCCCGGACTTTTTGCTCACGTGCCAACAGATCCTTGGCGCCGGCGAGCTTTTCAGGCGGCAGTGTGGTGCTCAGTTGCTGGGCCAGTTCAGTGGCCTGCGGTGTTTCGCTGGTCAGCGCCAGTTGGGCGAATACCCAGGCATTGACCGGGTCAGGCTTGGTGCCTTTGCCTTGGGAGAACAGTTGCGCGAGGGCGAAGTCGGCGCTGTTCTGGCCACCACGAGCGGCGGTCAGCAACTCGTCCACGGCTTTTTGTGGATAAACCTGGCCGAGGTAGCCGCGGCGGTAGATCTGACCCAGGTAGTAATGGGCAGAGATTTCCGTCGCTGCGGCTTTCTTCAAGTGCGCTTCGGCCTTGAAGGCGTCGGGCGTGACCCATTTGCCTTCGTAGTACAGGCGACCCAGCAGCAGCTCGGCGCGCGGCTGGTCGGCTGCGCGGCCGTTTTCCAGGTACTCCATCATCTTGTTGACGTCGCCCAGTTCGGGGAAGTCGTAAAGCAGCTTGGCCAGGGTGACCCACGAAGCGGGATAGCCCGGCGCGATGCCTTCCAGCAATTGCTGGGCAGTCTTTTCGTCTGGCGTGCCGATGGTCGAGTCGCCCAGTACGCGTGCCACGCTGTCCACACGCTGAGCGCTGATGCGGCCAGCGGCGTGTTCGCTTTTCAGGCGTTCGATCAAGGCAGCCTGCGGCTCGGCCTGACCACGCGTCTGGTAGACGGTGGCCAGTTCGACGTAGCAGATGTCAGTGGTGTTCAGCGCCTGCTTGCAGATGCTTTCCACTTCATCCAGATGCTCGGCATAGGTGCCCTGAGTGCGATACAGCAGCACCTGGGCCAGACCTGCTTCCGGATAACCGGCAGCGCGCCACTGGCTGATCTTCTGCTGCGCATTCACGTCCGGGAAGGTGTGCGGGTATTGCAGATAGAGCATGGCTAGCGGGACCAGCGTGCCGGACTCACCATTGGCGAAGGCTTTCTTCAGCAGCGTTTCGGCTTCGTGGCGTTCGGAGTCGGTGGCGTCCGGCTTGGCGGCCAGCAGACGGCCCAGGCGCGATTGCGCCCGTGGCGAAGTCTCGGCGGCCGCACGGTAAGTGGCTTCCGCCTGCTTGAGCAGGGCAGGGTCGCGGGTGTTGACCTGGATATCAGCCAGACCAACCTGTGCATCGCTGTAGCCCAGGTCCGCCAGCTGCCGATAGTTCTGCTCCGCCAATGCAGTGTCGCCGTTTTTCAAGGCTTCATTGGCAAGACGTTGGTCAGGCAGGCCGGCACAGCCGCTCAGGCCGAGCGCGACGGCGAGGCTCAATAGCGTGGGGGTCGACAGGCGTCGTAATGGGCTGCTCATGATTACAGACCCGCGGCCACGGCTTTGTCGATCAGCCAGTTCACGGATGGACCGCGATCACTGACCACTTCAACAGGACGGCCGGCGAGCGAGCTGCTCAGGCTTTCGTCAGGCTTGATCTGCACACGGATGTCGGTGGACAGGTCGGTGTCGCTCAGGTTAGTGCTGCTGACGATCTCGCCAGTGCGCAGTTTGTTTTCGCCTGCAACCTGGAAGCTGACACGGGTGCCCGGCTTGACGTCGTTGAACTGGCGATAGGTGAAGCGTGCTTCAACCGTGGCCGGTGCGTTGCGTGGCACCAGTTGGAAGATCACCTGACCCTTGCTGGCGTACTGACCGTCGGCGACCAGCTGGCGAGCCACGACGCAGTCACATGGGCTGGTCAGGGTGCCGCTCATCTGCTTGCCATACAGCTCTTCGATTTTCGCAGGCTGCAGGTCTTCACCGGTCAGGCTGCCTTTGAGCATTTCCAGCATGCTGGTGTTGAAGCTTGCCAGTGGCGCGCCTTTGGTGGTTTCGCCGTTCGGCTGAACCAGGCTCTGCACGGTGCCTTCGCGCGGCATGGTGATGTCCATGCTCGGGATCGAGACCAGACCGGCCGAGGCGTGGCTGACGAAGTACAGGCCGTAGATGGTTTTGAAGATAAAACCGAACGCTGCCAGACCGACGATGAAGATGCCGAGGCTGAAGGTGACTGCACGCAGGCGACCCATAGCGCTCATGCCGCCGTCGTTGCCCTTGACCTTGCGCGCCTTGGTGAAGTTGTCGCGCTGCAGGGTTGCCAGCACTTCGCCCAGGCTGACGATGTCGCCGGACAGGTGCGAGGTGATCAGGTGGCGCAGTGTGGCGATGTCCTGGGCTTCCAGATTCTGGAACTGGCAACCGACACGGCCGCTGGCGTTGTCGACCGAACGGACCTGCATTTCCACGTCCATGGCCAGACCGAGGTTGTCGATCAAAAACTGCAGGCGGCCCTTGATGACCTCACCTGCGGTGTAGCGCTGACCCTGCGGGGCGATGAAGCTCAGGCCGCCGGCCGACAGGTCTTCGATGCGCACCAGCGGGGCGTTCGGCTGATCGTTCAGCAGGCGCAGCTTGGCAGGGATCTTGACCCGGGCGTGTTGGCGCTGGGCTTCGGATTCATGTACGACGTTCGCATTCACGGCTGTATTCATGGCTAATTTTCCTACTTAAGCGATTAATCCGTTGGCCCGGTCAAACCATCGTCAACAGCACGGCGACGAAGATGGTGCCAGCCGAGAAAGTCATGGTTCGGGACGACCACGTGTTGAACCAACCCTGAAAGCTGGCCATGTCGCGGCTGAGTTTGGTGTCCTGGCGCGTCCAGGACTGGCGGTCCAGGCGGAAGAAGACGTAGATCTTCATCAGGGCGCCGACGATCTGGTTGTAATAGAGAATCAGGGGGTACGCAGGGCCGATCCTGTGTCCCGAGAAGGACAACAGCAGCGTGAGGATCAGGCGGGTCATGCCGATCCACAGCAGGTACATCAGCAGGAAGGCTCCGCCGTACTTGAAGCTGGCGATGATGGCGACCGTCAGACCGAGGATGGAGGTCCACATCGATACACGCTGGTCGAACAGCACCACACTGGTGAACAGGCCAAGGCGACGAACACCCAGGCCCAGCGCACGCGAGTTCTGACGCAGGTTGTTGCCGTACCAGCGGTACATCAGCTTGCGGCTGGCCTTGAGGAAACTCTTCTCGGGCGGGTGCTCGACCGTATTGATCGCGGCATCCGGCACGTAGAAGGTGTCGTATCCAAGGCGCATCAGGCTGAACCAGCTGGATTTGTCGTCGCCGGTCAGGAACCGGAACGTGCCCAGACGCCAGTGGTTGAGCGAGTCGCTTTCCACGTCGGCGATGAACTCGGGGTCGGTGACCACGGTGGCGCGGAAGACCGACATACGACCGGTCATGGTCAGAACGCGCTTGGACAGGGCCATCGAGCACATGTTGATGTGACGCTGAGCGAAACGCAGCTTGTGCCACTCGCTCATGATGTAACCGCCGCGCACTTCACAGAACTCGTTGGTGGTCAGGCCGCCGACGTTGTCGAACAGCTGAAACCACGGCACGGTCTTGGCCACGACGCCTTCGTTCAGAACGGTGTCACCGTCGATTACCGCAACGACCGCACGCTCATCCGGAAGGTGGCGGGAAATGGCACGGAAACCGTAGGCCAGACCGTCACGCTTGCCGGTGCCTGGGATGCGCACGAAGTCCAGCTTCACGCGGTCCGGCGGGTTGAGACGGGCCCACATCGCCTTGACCAGCAGCTCATCGGACATTTCCACCAGCGAGCAGACGATGGTGGTCGGCAGACCGCAATTGATCGCTTCACGAATGACCGAGCTGTACACCTGGGCGGTGGTCAGCGCGTCGATACGAAAGCTGGTGACCATCAGGAACACATGGGACGGATCTGCAGCCTTACCCAACTTTTGAACCTTGCGGCGCAAGTGCGGATAAACGATGTACAGAAAGATCATCCCGCGCACAAAGTGCGTAATACCCATCGAATAACGCCAGATACCCACGGCGCCAATCAGAAAGATAAAGTTCTTCGACTGTGAGTCGAAGATACTGGTGGGCAATGCCGTGGCAATACCCATTAATAAACTGAGATAAAACAGCCAACCGGCGGCCTGTAAAAGGCCGTGTTTTAGCCTCTGCATAATCTGTATCCCTAAGTCAGTTGCAAGCCTCAAGCCCCAGGCCCAAGCAGTGCTTGAACGAGTGGCCTGGAGCTTGGCGCTTGTGGCTTGCGGCTGATTTACCAGCAGATACCTTCGGCACGGCCATCTTCACTGGTGGCCTTGGACATGAAGCCCACCAGGTCGATGACGCGCTTGCCTTCAGGGGTCTTGTCGGCGAGTACGCGGAAGCGCTCGTCGCGGTTGCCCAGGATGATGATGTCAGAGTCGTTTACGACCTGATCGAAGTCGGAATTCAGCAGCGAGGAAACGTGCGGGATTTTCGATTCGATGTAGTCTTTGTTGGCGCCGTGAACACGTGCGTATTCAACGTTGCTGTCGAAGATGCTCAGGTCGAAGCCCTTGCCGATCAGCATTTCAGCCAGCTCTACCAGCGGGCTTTCACGCAGGTCGTCGGTGCCGGCCTTGAAGCTCAGACCCAGCAGTGCAACCTTGCGGCTGTCGTAGCTGGCAACCATGTCGAAAGCGTTCTGCACCTGCGACACGTTGCTACGCATCAGGGAGTTGAGCAGAGGCGCTTCAACGTCCAGCGTGCTGGCGCGGTAGGTCAGGGCGCGCACGTCCTTCGGCAGGCAGGAACCGCCGAATGCGAAGCCTGGGCGCATGTAGTACTGGGACAGGTTCAGTGCCTTGTCCTGGCAGACCACGTCCATCACTTCACGGCCATCGACGCCGACTGCCTTGGCAATGTTGCCGATTTCGTTGGCGAAGGTGACTTTGGTGGCGTGCCATACGTTGCAGGTGTACTTGATCATTTCGGCAACGGCGATGTCCTTGCGGATGATCGGTGCGTCCAGTTCTTCGTACAGCGATTGCAGAACGTCGCCCGAGGCCTTGTCGAACTCGCCGATGACGGTCATCGGAGGCAGGTCGTAGTCCTTGATCGCGGTGCTTTCACGCAGGAACTCAGGGTTTACGGCAACGCCGAAGTCCACGCCAGCTTTCTTGCCGGAGCAGTCTTCCAGAATCGGGATGACGACATTGGCAACGGTGCCCGGCAGTACGGTGCTGCGGACCACGATGGTGTGACGGGAAGTCTTGTCACGCAGCACGTAACCGATTTCGCGGCACACGGATTCGATGAAGTCGAGTTCCAGGTCGCCGTTTTTCTTGCTCGGTGTACCGACGCAGATCATCGACAGATCGGTGGCGCGAATAGCCTCGGAGAAGTCCGTGGTGCCACGCAGTTTGCCCGTACGAATACCTTGCGCCAGCAGGTCTTCAAGACCCGGTTCAACGATGGGCGATTTGCCGTTATTGATCAGGTCGATCTTGGTGCTGGAAATATCCACACCGACAACTTCATGACCCCGTGCAGAAAGGCAACCGGCACAGACTGCACCGACATAACCCAAACCAAAGATGCTGATACGCATCGTACTCTCCTCGATTTTCACGCCATAAGTTGGCTGGATATTAATTTTTGGCCAGCAGATGTCACACGCGAGTCGTGACAGCGTGTAAGGCCATCTAACTAACGCAGGCATATTTAAGAGTGAGTGCCCAAACAAGCGAGGCGAACCCAAATGACACTAAGTACAAGCGGCAGGTGACCTGTCCTTCCGGGCGGGGCCCTGCTCTCTTGGATGCAGTAAACCACTCCATGTATAGCGATCGACGGCGGATCAGGAGCTGAAAGCCTTTGGCCATAGCCTTGGCGGTTCTCGTCGAGTCCTGCGCGCCACACCGGTCCGGTGCTTCGCCTGTCTACCTACTTCAACTAGTGATATGAGTTTTAATTTCGGTACCTGCAGCCTCTTCCCTTGGAAAAGGACTGCCTGCGGGTAACTTCCCTTTGTCCTCGCTTCGCTGTAGGTGATCTCCTACAGGGTGGCCGAGAATTGTTACGGGATGTAGGAGCGTAAGGTTTCCCATTTAGTTCCGGGCCACTCGTCCTGTTTGGGAGATTTTGATGTATCAATCTTGTGACATGGGTAGTTGCATACTGATGGCGCACAAGGGTGAAGTCCCTTATAAACAGGGGTTAGATGTCACCTGATATAAAAGTGCCATTACTGTTTAAGACTAAAGCGCCACCACGTAAAAAAATTGTTTATTTTTTGAGAAAATTTTCTTGTCGGACAAGCGAGACACTAGTTGACGTTTAAGTGGCGTCATAAAGCCGTCGCCTGGCCGGAGAGATAGGCGTATTAAGTTGTACAGCGGCGTAGCGCTGCACAACTTTGACGCCATTAGTCCTCTGGGCTGTCGCGCAGAAAGACCAACTTGGAGGGGGAGGATAGTTCTGCGTTATAACGATATCCCTGAACATCGAACGCTCTAAGCGCTTCGGGGCTGTCGATGCGTTCCTCGATCACAAACCGGCTCATCATCCCTCGCGCCTTCTTGGCATAGAAGCTGATGATCTTGTACTGCCCGTTTTTCAGGTCCTTGAACTCGATGTCGATGATCCGGGCATTGAGCGCCGAACGCTTGACCGCTGAAAAGTACTCGGTCGAGGCCAGATTGAGCAGCAGGTCGTCGCCCTGATCGGCGAGTGCTTCATTCAACCATTCACTGATCCGCGTACCCCAGAAGGCATAAAGATCCTTGCCACGGGCATTGGCCAGCCGCGTGCCCATCTCCAGGCGATAGGGTTGCATCAGGTCCAGGGGGCGTAGCAGGCCGTAAAGGCCGGAGAGCATACGCAGGTGTTTCTGCGCATAGTCGAGCTGATCTTCGCTGAGCGTCTCTGCCTGAAGGCCCGTGTACACGTCGCCCTTGAACGCGAGCAGCGCCTGTTTGGCATTCTCGGGGGTGAACGCTGGCGTCCAGCTTCCAAAGCGCGCGGCATTGAGACCGGCCAGTTTGTCGGACAGGTGCATCAGTTCTGCGATCTGCGCGGGCGCAAGTTCACGAAGCTGGCTGATCAATTCCTGAGAGTGTTCCAGGTACTGCGGCTGGGTAAAACGCTCGGTGGTGGGCGGTGTTTCGAAATCGAGGGTTTTCGCTGGGGAAATCACCATCAGCATGAAGTCGTCTCCTTTGATCGTCCGGGGATTCTAGGGGCTGATGGCGCGCGACTCCAGCTATGGTGGCGATAGAGACAGGTTTGACACTCGTGTGTGGGGCCATTGCGTTTCACGCACCTGCTTTGTATGTGTGCCGACATAAGGGGCGGGCGTATATCAGCTATAGTGGCGCGCTGGTCATGACGCGACAGTCGACAGAGAGGATATTGGGTTTGCGTATCGTTTTAGCAGTTTGCGCGTGTCTGTTATGGGGTCAGGCCCAGGCAGCCGCTCCGGTCATCGCCACCATGGATCGCAGTGTCTGGCCCGAGCGTCTGGAAACGCCGGCGCTGTTCGATGTCGCGTCACGCGCAGAGATCCTTGCGTTCGCCCATCAGCTGTACCTGAGCGAGAAGCTGGACGAGGAGGGGCTCAGGCAGCGCCTTGGTCTGCGTTACGTGAACGTCTCATCGTTGAACGTGGTCCGCCACCGTCTGTGGTCGCGTCTGCTGGAAAACTATCAGGCCGCCCAGAAAAGCTGCGTGGATGATGCCAACTTCTGTGTGCTGGTCGAAGACATGGATCAGTTGCGTCAGCGCGCCGAGGAATATCAGGTCGCCGATGACTCCTTTTATGCTGCCTGGGCGAGACCCAGTGCTGTCTTCCATCAGCGCTACCTCAATGAACTGCTGTTCCTGGCTGCGCTGTTTCCGCAGACCAGCAGCGAGATCGAGCGTTACAACTCCGATGAGATGAGCGGCGACGAGATGCCCGACCGCACGTTCAGACTCGACTTCGACAGTGGGCCGAGCGCCGTCGACGGTGCCACGGACTGGCTGGCCGACTTCATGCGCCAGCAGAAAATGACCGCGACCTTCCATGTATTGGGCAAGAGCCTGCAGGACCGTCTCGACAGCACATCCGCTGCCAGCCTGCAGGCTTTGTACCGCCAGCAGTGCGTGGGGATTCAGGGCTGGGAATACCGCTCGCACAGCCAGTGGCTCGATTGGCAGGATTCGATTCAACGCAGCTCGGCGCTGGTGCAGCAGATCCTGCCGGATAACTTCGTGCCGCTGTTCCGGCCGCCTTATGGCCATCGCCGAGCCGACAGCGGCGACTATTTCCGCTCGCAGCATCTGCGGGTATCGCTGTGGAATATCGACGCTCAGGATGCAACCGGTCGGCTGACTGCCGATCAGGTGGGTGATCGCGTATTGACGCTCATGCTGCTCTGGCGACGGGGCACAGTGGTGTTCCATGACTCGGCCAACCGGGCGCAGTCGGCACTGCCGCTGTTGATGGCCAATACCGCGCAAAGCGAACTGATCTGGGATGACTGCCGGAATCTGTATGAAACGCCCGTGGAACAAGGGCTGGAGGAGGGTGGCGAAGACGCATCTGAAGGGGAATGACGGGCAAATCGACTGTAGCTGACTTCCGACTGTAAACGCGCTGAGAACGTCCGCCAAGCGCTATTCGTCATCCTGTGAAATAAACTTCAAAAAACTGTCAAAGAGCTTTTTTCTGTCATCCCTTTTGCTGTATTACGAATACAGACCGCCGAAACCTGCAACACAGGTGGCGTCTCCCAAGACCCACCTTGAGCAACACTTCTACCCTGCCTGAAGGGAAGAAAACCGGCGGCCTTTTCGTGGCGCAGTGCTGTTGTGGTTCTGCGTCGCCTGGCTACTACAAAGGTGAGCGAGTATGGATGATCACGGACGCACCCCCTCCACTAACCAGCCAATCCTTTACGTGCTCGATACCAATGTATTGATCCATGATCCAAACGCACTGCTGAATTTCGAAGAACACCACGTCGCCATCCCCATGACCGTTCTGGAGGAACTGGACAAACTCAAGGCAGGTAAACACTCGGTAGCCGCCGAATGCCGACAGGCGATCCGCCTGATCGACAAGACGCTGGGCGAAGCGTCACCCGAAGAAGTCGAGAAGGGTGTGCCGATCGACCGTGGCACTGGCGTGTTCAAAGGCTTCCTGTCGATTCTGATGAGCAAGCGCGAGGAACCCAACAGCCTGCTTCCCGAGCATCTGAACGACAACATCATCATCAACCAATTGATCGACCTGCACGCGCGCAACAAGGACTTGAGCGTGGTGCTGGTGACCAAAGACATCAACATGCGCCTCAAGGCCCGCGCGTGCGGTATCGAGGCCGAGGATTACAGTACCGACCAGTTGGTGGACGACGTCTCGCTGTTGTCCCGTGGCTACCATGATATGACCGGTTCGTTCTGGGACAGGGTCAACAAGGTCGATACCCGTCAGGAGCGGGGGCGCACCTGGCACCGTGTGCAATTGAACGAAACGCTGCCTGCGGTCCATATCAATGAGTTCATTGTCGACGAACAGGGCTTCGTCGGCTGGATCAAGGGCGTCAAGAATGACGAGCTGCTGATTCTGGATATGCATCAGGAGCCGCTGATGCATCAGGAGGCCTGGGGCCTCAAGCCGCGGGATATCTATCAGGGGCTGGCGCTGTTTGCCCTGCTGGATCCGGACATCCACCTGGTCAACCTGTCCGGTGCTGCCGGTTCGGGTAAAACCATCCTGGCCCTGGCCGCTGCCATCGAGCAAACCATGGTCACCAAGCGCTATCGCCGCATCATCGCGACCCGCAGCGTGCAGGGTCTTGATCAGGAAATCGGCTTCCTGCCGGGTACCGAAGCGGAAAAAATGGAGCCGTGGCTCGGCGCGATCACCGACAACCTCGAAGCCTTGCACATGGATGACGAAAGCACCCATGGCAGCGTCGACTACATCCTTAGCAAGGTGCCGTTGCAGTTCAAATCCCTCAACTACATCCGAGGCCGCAGCTTTCAACAGAGTCTGATCCTGATCGATGAGTGCCAGAACCTGACGCCGCACCAGATGAAAACCATCATCACCCGTGCCGGTGCCGGTTCCAAAGTGGTCTGCCTGGGCAACCTGGCGCAGATCGACACCCCTTATCTGTCAGCCACCAGCTCCGGGCTGACCTACCTGACAGAACGCTTCAAGGACTTCCCCAACGGCGTGCACATCACCTTGCAGGGTGTGCCTCGCTCGATCCTGGCCGAGTACGCAGAGAGTCATCTGTAACGGTGTTGGTCGTGCCCACGCGCAGGCGTGGGCACGATCAGTGTGCTGGAGATCAATGATCGTTCCCACGCTCCAGCGTGGTAACGCCTCCCAGGACGCTCCGCGTCCGCTCTTGAATGTGGCGCAGATGTGTGCCCAAGCTCCAGCCCGATCCCACACATTTAGGTTTACAATCCCCGCTCCTGTTCAGGAGTAGAACTGTGCTGACTCATCTCGATTCCCAAGGCCGTGCCAACATGGTCGATGTCACCGATAAAGCGGTCACGTCCCGTGAAGCCGTGGCCTGTGCGCGTGTGCGCATGTTGCCGACCACTCTGCAAATGATTGTCAGCGGCGGTCACCCCAAGGGTGATGTCTTCGCTGTGGCCCGTATCGCGGGTATTCAGGCGGCGAAGAAGACCAGCGATCTGATCCCGCTCTGCCATCCACTGATGCTGACCAGCGTCAAGGTCGAACTCTCTGCCGAGGGCGACGACTCGGTACTGATCATGGCGCGCTGCAAGCTGGCAGGGCAGACCGGTGTGGAAATGGAAGCGCTGACTGCCGCCAGTGTCGCGGCGCTGACGATCTATGACATGTGCAAGGCGGTGGACCGCGGCATGGTCATCGAGTCGGTACGCCTGCTGGAGAAGATTGGCGGCAAAAGCGGTCACTTCGTCGCCGACGATGTGGAGGCGGGGAAATGAAGCTGCAGGTTCAGTATTTCGCCCGCTATCGCGAAGCGCTGGGTCTGGACAGCGAGCGAGTCGAAGGTGATTTCGCAACCCTGGATGCACTGCGTCAGCATCTGCTCCAGCGCGGCGAAGCCTGGCAGGTGCTGGGTGAGCAGAACGTGATGTGCGCCCGCAATCAGGAACTGTGCCCGCTGGACGAGCCGTTGCAGGATGGCGATGAAGTGGCGTTCTTTCCTACCGTGACCGGAGGCTGATCATGGCGGTTCGCGTGCAATCTGCTGCGTTCGATCCGGGCACAGAAGTCAACGCGCTGCATGCGGCCAATGTCGGCATCGGAGCGGTGGTGAGTTTTGTCGGTTATGTGCGGGACTTCAACGACGGTCGCGAAGTGTCGGGCATGTTTCTGGAACACTATCCGGGCATGACCGAAAAGGCGTTGGCGAAGATCATTGTCGAAGCCGAGCAGCGCTGGCCGTTATTGCGGCTGGACGTGCTGCATCGTGTCGGCGCGCTTGAGCCGGGCGAGCCCATCGTGTTCGTTGGCGTCGCCAGTGCCCATCGTCAGGCAGCTTTCGAAGCCTGTGACTTCGTCATGGATTACCTGAAAACCCGCGCGCCGTTCTGGAAACGTGAGAACACCCCTGAGGGTGAGCGTTGGGTAGAAGGGCGTGACAGTGATCATGCAGCGGCTGATCGCTGGAAGTGAGATGACTTGTCCCTGATCGTTCCTCACGCTCTGCGTGGGAATGCCTCTCAGCACGCTCCGCGTCCCGGGCAGCGTGCCAATGCGGGACATTGGCACGATCATCTTTTAGGCGGGAAAACGCTCAAGTCGTGCGACGCACCACTGCACGCAGCAGTTCGGTCGGCGGTGTTTCGCAGCTGATTTTGCGGCCCAGCTTCTCTTCGATGGCTGGCAACTGATACGAGTCATCCTCACCTGCGAAGCTGATCGACACGCCGTCGGCGCCGGCACGCCCAGTGCGGCCGATGCGGTGCACGTAATCATCCGGCACTTCCGGCAGGGTGAAGTTGATCACATGGCTGATGCCGTCGATATGAATGCCGCGACCGGCCACGTCAGTGGCGACCAGTACACGAATCTTGCCTTCGCGGAAGCCTTCCAGTGTCTTGATCCGCTTGTGCTGAGGCACGTCGCCCGACAGTTGCGCCGCGTTGACGCCATCGCGCACCAGGCGTTCTTCGATGCGACGTACTTCGTCCTTGCGGTTGGCAAAGACCATCACGCGTTCCCAGCCGTTGTCGTTGACCAGGTTGTACAGCAGCTTGTATTTGTCGGCACCGGCCACGGCATAGATATGTTGCTCGACGTTGTCACTGGCAACGTTGAGCGACTCGATCTCGACGATGGACGGATCCGTGGTCCATTGCTTGGCCAGGTTCATGACGTCTTCAGTGAAGGTGGCCGAGAACAGCAGGGTCTGGCGCTCACCCTTGTGCGGCGTTTGACGAATGATCTGACGCACCTGCGGAATGAAACCCATGTCCAGCATGCGGTCGGCTTCGTCCAGCACCATGACTTCGACCATGTCCAGATGCACCTCACCGCGCTGGTTGAAGTCCAGCAGGCGGCCCGGCGTGGCAACCAGAATGTCGCAGTGACGGGCTTCGAGTTGCTTGAGCTGCTTGTCGAAGTCCATGCCACCGACGAACGTCATGACGTTCAGGTTGGTGTACTTGGTCAGGTCGGCGGCGTCCTTGGCGATCTGCACCACCAGTTCCCGGGTCGGCGCGATGATCAGGGCACGTGGCTCGCCCATGTAGCGCTCGGCAGGTGGCGGAGTCTGGGTCAGTTGCTCGATGATCGAGATCAGGAAGGCTGCGGTTTTGCCGGTGCCGGTCTGCGCACGACCAATCGCGTCCTTGCCCTTTAGGGTGTAACCCAGAACGCCTGCCTGGATCGGCGTGCAGTAAGGGAAGCCCAGGTCCTGGATGGCGTGCATCAGCTCGGGCGCAAGGTTGAAATCGTGAAAGCGGGTCTTGCCTTCCTGCGGCTCAACGACGAAATCTTCGAGTTTCCAGGCTGGCGCAGGGGGCTTTTCCACGCGTTCGCGGCGTGGGCGCTCGGCCCTTGGCTTGTCGGAACGCGGTGCTCTGGCTTTGGCAGGCTCGACAGCCGTGTCGGCCACCTGAGCGGGGCGGTCATGATTCTGGCCCTTAATCTGCTCTTGAACGGGCATGACAGGGGCGGAGGCAGGTGCTGCCGGAGCAGGCGCGAGCTGTTCGGCCTCGCTTTTACCGAACATCTTTTTGAGTGCTTTGAGCACGGTCATCTCGTCAATTGGTTAAGGAATGTACGCCGAGCAGTGTAAAGCAAGAACCGTGCTCGGCGTAGTGTCATCCGTGTTGCGCTACAGAACCGCTCGGTCCAGAGCGCTGCAAAGCGGATTTCAGCGCAGCCTTTCAGCCAGCCATACGCCAATGTCCTGAATTTCCTGCGGTAACACTTGATGCCCCATTGGGTACTCCTGCCATTGAGCGGTGACACCTTGCGCCTTCAAATGTTCATAGGCGGTCCGACCCATGACGTTGTGCACCACTTCGTCATGTTGACCGTGCAGGCAGAGGGCAGGGATGCGCTGTTGGCTGGCGGACAGCGTCATCTGATTGTTGAATGTCGGTGCATAAGTGGATAACGCCAACACGCCACCCAGCGGGCCTTGCCAACGCAGATATCCGGCGTGCAACACCACTGCGCCGCCCTGGGAAAAGCCTGCCAGGAAGATACGCGCAGGGTCGATGCCGCTGTCGCGTTGTTGCTCGATGAGGTTCAACACCTGCTGCGCCGAGGCCTCCATCTCCTCATGATCGATGGCGCGGGCCTCGCTGCTCATGGCTTTGATGTCATACCAGCTCGGCATTTGATAGCCGCCGTTGACAGTGACGGCGCGGGTCGGAGCCTGCGGAAGCACGAAGCGAGTGGTCAGCAGTGACTCCTGCAGGGCTTCGGCCACTGGTAGAAAGTCGTAGCGGTCGGCACCCAGGCCGTGCAACCAGATGACGCACGCATCAGGGGCACCGGACGGTTCAATGATCAGGGGTTCGCTCATGACTGCTCCATTTTTGTGCGCAGGCGCTTTTTGGGCGCATTAATAAAGTGC
Source organism: Pseudomonas viridiflava (assembly GCF_001642795.1). Taxonomy (GTDB): domain Bacteria; phylum Pseudomonadota; class Gammaproteobacteria; order Pseudomonadales; family Pseudomonadaceae; genus Aquipseudomonas; species Aquipseudomonas viridiflava. Next base: position 75,929 of record NZ_LKEH01000019.1, read on the forward strand.
GCAGCTTGTTTGAATATGAAAGAAGATGTCGCAACGGTACAAGTTTTTGTCTTGACCTGTCACTAATTCAACATCGCCAGCATGCTGGTACGGGCTTTGCTACAAGACGTCTGGAGACTGAGTGCTCACATCGATCGGTAACACTATAAAGCTATTACTGGTAACGGTCGAAAAGCAGCACCGGACTCCATGCGTCAGGATTCGCGGCACGTTTCAACCTGTACCGTTCGGGTTCGGGAAAACACGGGGCAACAGTCCAAGGGATCGATTCGAATGATGATGAGGCCTGACGAGATGATCTTGCAGGCGCTTCATGATTCAGGTCCGGCCACGCATGACCCAAAAAAAAGCCAGCACGGGTCATTAATGCCTCACAAGGGTGCGATGCCACTGAAACTCCCACACAACAAAGAGCAAACTGGAGATTTTGAATGAAGATGTTGAAATCCACCCTGGCGGTAGTCACAGCTGTAGCAGCACTTGGCGTGGCGGGGGCTGCTAACGCAGGTGCCACACTCGATGCTATTCAGAAGAAAGGGTTTGTTCAGTGCGGCGTCAGCGATGGCCTGCCAGGTTTTTCCGTTCCGGATGCTACCGGCAAGATCACCGGTATCGACGCTGACGTGTGCCGCGCCGTTGCCGCAGCCGTGTTTGGCGACGCGACCAAGGTCAAGTTCAGCCAGTTGAACGCCAAAGAGCGTTTCACTGCACTGCAATCGGGCGAAATCGACATCCTGTCGCGTAACACCACCTGGACCAGCTCGCGCGATTCGGGCATGGGCCTGGTTTTCGCCGGCGTGACCTACTACGACGGCATCGGCTTCCTGGTGAACAAGAAGCTGGGCGTCAACAGCGCCAAGGAACTGGACGGCGCGACCGTTTGTATCCAGGCAGGCACCACCACCGAGCTGAACGTCTCTGACTACTTCCGCTCCAACGGCCTGAAATACACCCCGATCACCTTCGACACCTCCGATGAAAGCGCCAAGTCGCTGGAAGGCGGCCGTTGCGACGTGCTGACCTCCGACCAGTCGCAGCTGTACGCACAGCGCAGCAAGCTGGCCAAGCCGGACGACTACGTCGTTCTGCCGGAAGTGATCTCCAAGGAGCCGCTGGGCCCTGTCGTACGTAAAGGCGACGAAGAGTGGTTCTCCATCGTCAAGTGGACACTGTTTGCCATGCTGAACGCTGAAGAGGCCAAAGTGACCTCCAAGAACGTTGAAGCAGAAGCCAAGTCGACCAAGAACCCTGATGTTGCCCGTATGCTCGGCGCTGACGGTGCCTACGGTGCCGACCTGAAGCTGCCGAAGGACTGGGTCGTACAGATCGTCAAGCAGGTAGGTAACTACGGCGAGATGTTCGAACGCAACCTGGGCGAGTCCACCCCGCTGAAAATCAAGCGTGGCCAGAATGCCCTGTGGAACGCTGGTGGCATCCAGTACGCTCCACCTATTCGCTGATTGACCCGGCGCCCGACAGGCTTCCCAGTCTGTCGGGCGTTGTTCTGTTGGATTTTTCCTGGGGCATTTCATGGAAAAGCAAATCGTCGCACCCAAGCAAAAGCTCACCCTGAGCGATCCGAAAGTGCGCGCGTGGTTGTTTCAGATCATCACTGTCATTGCGGTGGTCTCGTTGGGCTGGTTCATGTTCGACAACACCCAGACCAACCTCCAGCACCGGGGTATCACGTCCGGTTTTGGCTTTCTTGAGCGCAGTGCCGGCTTCGGCATTGCTCAGCATCTGATCGATTACAGCGAAGCGGACAGCTATGCCCGCGTGTTTGTCATCGGCCTGCTCAACACCCTGCTGGTCTCGGTCATCGGTATCATCCTGGCGACTCTGCTGGGCTTCATCATCGGCGTTGCCCGTCTGTCTCCGAACTGGATGATCAGCAAACTGGCCACGGTGTATGTGGAAGTCTTCCGCAACATCCCGCCACTGCTGCAGATCCTGTTCTGGTACACCGCGGTCTTCCTGACGCTGCCCGGACCACGTCAGGCCCATGGCTATTTCGACATGTTCTTCGTCAGCAGCCGTGGCCTGAACATGCCCCGAGCGATGCCGGCCGAAGGCATGACAGCGTTTCTGGTCAGCGTGCTGATCGCCATCGTTGCCATCGTGATGATGGTGCGTTGGGCCAACAAGCGTTTCGAAGCCACCGGTCAGCCGTTCCACAAGTTCTGGGTAGGCCTGGCATTGCTGCTGGTCATTCCCGGCCTGAGCATGCTGGTGTTCGGCAGCCCTGTGCACTGGGAACTGCCACAACTCAAGGGCTTCAACTTCACCGGTGGCTGGGTGCTGATCCCCGAGCTGATCTCGCTGACACTGGCGCTGACCATCTACACCGCGGCGTTCATCGCCGAGATCGTGCGTTCGGGCATCAAGTCGGTCAGCCATGGCCAGACCGAAGCCGCTCGCTCGCTGGGGCTGCGTCCGGGTCCTACGCTGCGCAAGGTCATCATTCCGCAGGCACTGCGAGTGATCATCCCGCCGTTGACCAGCCAGTTCCTGAACCTGGCGAAGAACTCTTCGCTGGCGGCAGCCATCGGTTATCCGGAAATGGTTTCCCTGTTTGCCGGTACGGTGCTCAACCAGACCGGACAGGCCATTGAAGTCATTGCCATCACCATGAGCGTGTACCTGGCGATCAGTATCAGCATTTCCCTGCTGATGAACTGGTACAACAAGCGCATTGCGCTGATCGAGCGGTGAGGAAACGCGCATGACAACCCATACTTTCAAACCTGATATGCCACCGCCGGGCAAAGTGTTCGGACCGATGGCGTGGATGCGGCAGAACCTGTTCTCCAGCTGGATCAACACGATCCTCACGCTGCTGTCGCTGTACCTGATCTACCTGATCGTCCCGCCGATGATCAGTTGGGCACTGCTGGATGCGAACTGGATCGGCACCACCAAGGAAGATTGCACCAAGGCTGGCGCCTGCTGGGTATTCATTCAGCAGCGTTTCGGCCAGTTCATGTATGGATACTTCCCCACCGAATTGCGCTGGAGGGTCGATCTGACCGCCATCCTCGCCATCGTGGGCGCTGCACCGCTGTTCATTTCGAAATTCCCGCGCAAGGCCCTCTACGGTATCGCTTACCTGGTGATCTACCCGGTCGTTGCGTTCTACCTGCTGCACGGTGGCGCATTCGGTCTGAGCAACGTGCCGACCAGCCAGTGGGGCGGCCTGATGCTGACGCTGGTCATCGCTACGGTCGGTATCGCCGGTGCGCTGCCGCTGGGCATTCTGCTGGCACTGGGGCGTCGCTCCAACATGCCGGCGGTGCGCGTGGTGTGCGTGACCTTCATCGAGTTCTGGCGCGGCGTGCCCTTGATCACGGTGCTGTTCATGTCCTCGGTCATGCTGCCGCTGTTCATGCCTGAAGGGATGAACTTCGACAAGCTGCTGCGGGCGCTGATCGGCGTCATCCTGTTCCAGTCGGCCTACGTCGCCGAAGTGGTGCGCGGTGGCATGCAGGCGATTCCAAAGGGTCAGTACGAAGCGGCCGCTGCCATGGGCCTGGGTTACTGGCGCAGCATGGGTCTGGTGATCCTGCCGCAGGCGTTGAAGATGGTTATTCCCGGCATCGTGAATACCTTCATCGCGCTGTTCAAGGACACCAGCCTTGTGATCATCATCGGTCTGTTCGACCTGCTCAACAGCGTCAAGCAAGCCACCGCCGACCCGTCATGGCTGGGTATGGCCACCGAAGGCTATGTCTTCGCGGCCCTGGTGTTCTGGATCTTCTGTTTCGGTATGTCCCGCTATTCCATGCACTTGGAACGTAAGCTGGACACAGGCCACAAGCGTTAGGAGTTTTGACATGAGTGAAGTTATCACCAAGCCTCTGGGCGCTGAAGGCATGATCCGCATGGAGGGCGTCCATAAATGGTACGGCCAGTTCCATGTGCTCAAGGACATCAACCTGAACGTGCGTCAGGGCGAGCGTATCGTATTGTGCGGCCCGTCGGGCTCGGGCAAGTCGACCACCATTCGCTGCCTGAACCGTCTGGAAGAGCACCAGCAGGGCAGGATCATTGTTGACGGAACCGAGCTGACCTCGGACCTGAAGCAGATCGAAACCATCCGCCGTGAAGTCGGCATGGTGTTTCAGCATTTCAACCTGTTCCCGCACCTGACCATCCTGCAGAACTGCACGCTGGCGCCGATGTGGGTTCGCAAGATGCCGAAGAAGAAAGCCGAAGAAATCGCCATGCATTACCTGGAGCGTGTACGCATTCCAGAGCAGGCGCACAAATTCCCGGGCCAGCTCTCCGGCGGTCAGCAGCAGCGTGTGGCGATTGCCCGTGCGCTGTGCATGAAGCCCAAGATCATGCTGTTCGACGAGCCGACCTCGGCACTCGACCCGGAAATGGTCAAGGAAGTACTCGACACCATGGTCGGCCTGGCTGAAGAGGGCATGACCATGCTGTGCGTGACCCACGAGATGGGCTTTGCCCGCACCGTGGCCAACCGGGTGATCTTCATGGACAAGGGTGAAATTGTCGAGCAGGCTGCGCCGAACGACTTCTTCGACAACCCGCAAAGCGACCGTACCAAACTGTTCCTCAGCCAGATCATTCACTGAGTCACAGCTGCGACACAGAAAACCGGGCCTCGCGCCCGGTTTTTTCATTTCTGGTGTCAGGCCTGGTTTGTATGCAATCTCGCCTGAACCTTGTATTCCACATCGTTCTCCAACAGGATACTTGCCCCCTGAAACGGGTCGACATACCTGATTGCCGAGAAATAGATGACTGCCAAGGCTCAACCCAGCCCCGACTCTGCCACTGCCCCGATTCCTCCGATCCTCAAGCGCCCCTGGCTGTTGCTGCTGGGTCTGGTGCTGGTGGCTCTTAACCTGCGCCCCGCGTTGTCCAGCATCGCGCCCTTGCTCAATAACGTGTCCGACAGCCTGGGTATGTCGGCTGCCGAAGCGGGCCTGCTGACCACCTTGCCGGTGCTGTGCCTGGGCCTGTTCGCACCGCTGGCACCGATTCTGGCACGCCGCTTTGGCAGTGAGCGGGTCGTTCTGGTGATTCTGCTGCTGCTCGCGTCGGGTCTGGCAGTGCGCAGTCTGTTCGGTGAATTCGGCCTGTTCACGGGGAGCCTGATGGCGGGCGCGAGCATCGGCATCATCGGCGTGCTGCTGCCGGGCATCGTCAAGCGCGACTTTCCGAAGCAGGCAGGCGCAATGACCGGTGTCTACACCATGGCGCTGTGTCTGGGTGCGGCCATCGCAGCGGGCTCCACCGTGCCGCTGAGTCATTACTTCGATGACAGCTGGCAGATCGGTCTGGGGTTCTGGCTGATTCCGGCACTGATCGCTGCGTTGCTCTGGCTGCCGCAAGCCCTTGAAATACACGGCACGCACCGTGATGTTTACCGGGTCAAAGGCCTGCTGCGTGATCGGCTGGCCTGGCAGGTGACGCTGTACATGGGGCTGCAGTCTTCGCTGTCCTACATCGTGTTTGGCTGGCTTCCGTCGATTCTGATCGGCCGCGGCATGACCCCGACCCAGGCAGGTCTGCTCCTGTCTGGATCGATCATCGTGCAGGTCATCAGCGCCCTGAGCGCCCCCTGGCTGGCGACGCGTGGCAAGGACCAGCGTCTGGCAATCATGCTGGTGATGTCGCTGACCCTCACCGGATTGTTCGGCTGCCTTTATGCGCCGCTGGAAGGTCTGTGGGGTTGGGCGATTCTGCTGGGCCTGGGGCAGGGCGGTACGTTCAGTCTTGCGCTGGCGTTGATCGTGTTGCGTTCAAGGGATTCGCATGTGGCGTCCAATCTGTCGAGCATGGCGCAAGGTTTCGGCTACACCATCGCCTCGATGGGGCCGTTTGCGGTCGGTGTCGTGCACGACGTGACCGGCAACTGGAATGCGATTGGCTGGATCTTCGCCGTATTGGGTCTTGGCGCGATGATCGCGGGCATGGGGGCGGGTCGATCGTTGTACGTGCAGGTGAGCAGTGAGAAGGTCCAATAACCTTATTTGTTTGCTAAATGTTGGTAGCTCCCAACGCGTTTGCCGCTTATCGTGCACGCATCTTTTGCCAAGGGAACTGCACGCATGAGTTACGAAGAAGACAGTCAGGCCAACAGCGCTCTCATCACCCGCTTTTATGAAGCGTTCGCTCAGCTGGACGCCGAGGCAATGAGCGCCTGTTACACCGACGATGTGCTGTTCAGCGATCCGGTGTTCGGCGAGTTGCGTGGCCGTCAGGCAGGTGACATGTGGCGCATGCTCACGTCGCGTGCCAAGGACTTCTCGGTGGTGTTCGATCAGGTGCGTGCAGACGACCGTTCCGGGAGCGCCCACTGGGTGGCGACCTACCTGTTCAGCCAGACCGGGCGCACAGTGGTCAACGACATTCAGGCGCGCTTCGTGTTTCGCGACGGCCTGATCTGCGAGCATCATGACCATTTCGACCTGTGGCGCTGGTCGCGTCAGGCCCTGGGTGCAAAAGGCCTGCTGCTGGGCTGGACGCCGATGGTGCAAAACGCGATTCGCGGCCAGGCGCAGAAAGGTCTGAAAACCTTTACCGAGAGCCGCCGTGCCTGAGCCATGTGCAGTCGCTGCCGGGTCGATCAACAAGCCTCTGGTCTGCAAGCCCTGGTTCGTTTATCTCGTGCGCGCTGCCAATGGTTCGTTGTACTGCGGCATTAGCGATGATCCTGTCCGACGCTTTGCCGCTCACCAGAGCGGCAAGGGTGCACGCTTTTTCTGTTCAAGCCCGGCCGTGGCGCTGGTGTACGTCGAACAGCACGTCAGCAAGGGCGAAGCCCTGCGTCATGAGCGGTTGATCAAGAAGCTGCGCAAGACGGCCAAGGAGGTGCTGGCTGCCAGCTACAAAGGTGTGCCGGTTCAGGTATCGATCAATGAGCGTGATGTCATGCCATCCAGCTGAGGCGGTAGGCTGTCAGGGAGGTGCGGGGTAAGCTGTCTGCTTTCCACGCGCCCTGAGGCTGAACATGTCCGAGTTGATTCTTCACCATTACCCCACCTCGTTGTTTGCCGAAAAAGCCCGTCTGATGCTGGGTTTCAAGGGCCTTTCCTGGCGCTCTGTGACCATTCCATCGATCATGCCCAAACCTGACCTGACGGCGCTGACCGGCGGTTATCGTCGGACGCCGGTGTTGCAGGTCGGTGCGGATATCTATTGCGATACAGCCCTGATGGCGCGCCGTCTGGAACATGAAAAGGCTTCCCCGACGTTCTACCCGGAAGATCAGGAATTTACCGTCGCCAGCCTGGCCGCCTGGGGCGATTCGGTACTGTTCATGCACGCGGTGAGTCTGGTATTCCAGCCGGAATCGTTGGCCGTGCGCTTTGCCAAGGTCCCGCCCGAGGCCGCCAAGGCATTCGTTGCAGATCGTTCATCGCTGTTCACCGGCGGCAGCGCAACGCGCCTGAGTGCCGAGCAGGCCAAACACCAGTGGCCGACGTTCATGGCACGTCTGGAGTTGCAGTTGTCACGCAATGGCGACTTCCTGTTCGGTGAGCCTTCGATTGCCGATTTCAGCGTGGCGCACACCCTGTGGTTCCTCAAACAGACGCCTGTGACGGCGCCGTTTGTGGATAACTACCCTGGGGTCAGTGCATGGCTTGGCCGCGTGCTGGGCTTCGGCCACGGCGCGCACAGCGACCTGACTTCGGCCGAGGCCATCGAGATCGCCCGCAATGCCACGCCAGCGGCGCTACCTGAAGAGGCATTCGTAGACCCCAATGGCTTCAAGGCAGGCGATCAGGTGGCGATCTCGGCGACTGACTACGGAGTTGATAGCGTAGAAGGCGAGCTGGTATTTGCGGGGACTGAGGAGCTGATCCTGCGCCGCGAGGATGATCGAGCGGGTGTGGTGCATGTGCACTTCCCGAGACTCGGGTTCAAGATCGAGAAACGGTAAAGCGGCAACTGATCGTTCCGCGTCACTTCAAGAGCGGACGCGGAACGTCTTGGGGAGCATTCCCACGCAGAGCGCTCATCGTTATACAGAAGTCCGCAAGACGCGCAAAACGGGGCCCAAAACGAAAGTGACTGACTGAATGTATAACCCGTGGGAGGCGGCTTGCCGGCGATGGCGTCAGTTCAGTCACTGACAGGTCGCTTCAGAAAAAGCATCGC
>NZ_LKEH01000019.1:84071-86402 GCF_001642795.1 Pseudomonas viridiflava
TACTGAATCCGCAGTCTGTGCCATGTGTGACGCGGAGCGATGGGCACGATCATCATCTATTTCAGCGCCGCCAGTATGTCCTCCGGTGCAAAGCCGCGAATAAGCGTCCCGTTGACGTCGATCAGCGGAATACCACGTCCGCCCAATGCTTCGTATGCCTTGCGACCTTCCTCGGATTTTTCGATGTCGTATTCCTGATAGGGAATACCCTTGCTGTCGAGAAAACGGCGGGTCTGTTTGCAGTAGCCGCACCACTCGGTGGCGTACATCACCACTTTTGCCTGGCTGTAGCTTTGCGCAACGCTCGCAGGCGGTGGATTGACGAAGTTCTCGATCGTGCCCCAGTTCTGATAGATCACCACCACCAGCATGATCAGGGCGACCTTCTTGAGCGTGCGCATCAGCATGTCGATTACCGCCGCTTCAGCTGATCGGTCAGTTGGGTCGGCAGGCCTTTGATGATCAGCGTGCCTGCCGTTTCGTCGTACTCGATCTTGTCGCCCAGCAGGTGCGCCTCGAAACTGATCGACAGGCCTTCGGCACGGCCGGTGAAGCGGCGGAACTGGTTGAGGGTGCGCTTATCCGCCGGGATCTCCGGGGACAGGCCGTAGTCCTTGTTGCGGATGTGGTCGTAGAACGCTCGCGGACGCTCTTCATCGATCAGTTCGGACAGTTCCTCCAAACCCATCGGTTCGCCCATTTTGCTCTGGCTGCTGGCGTAGTCGACCAGGGTCTTGGTCTTCTCGCGAGCGGAGTCCTCGGGCAGGTCTTCGCTTTCGACAAAGTCACTGAAGGCCTTGAGCAGGGTGCGGGTTTCGCCCGGCCCGTCGACGCCTTCCTGACAGCCGATGAAATCGCGGAAGTACTCCGAAACCTTTTTGCCGTTCTTGCCCTTGATAAAGGAGATGTACTGCTTGGATTGCTTGTTGTTCTGCCATTCCGAGATGTTGATGCGCGCCGCGAGGTGCAACTGACCCAGATCCAGGTGACGCGACGGGGTCACGTCCAGCTCGTCATTTACGGCCACGCCTTCGCTGTGGTGCAGCAGGGCGATGGCCATGTAGTCGGTCATGCCTTGCTGGTAATGAGCGAACAGAACGTGACCGCCGACCGACAGGTTGGACTCTTCCATCAGCTTCTGCAGGTGCTCCACGGCCACGCGGGAAAACGCGGTGAAGTCCTTGCCGCCCTCCAGGTATTCCTTCAGCCAGCCGCTGAAGGGGTGCGCCCCGGATTCGGCGTGGAACAGTCCCCATGCCTTGCCCTGTTTGGCGTTGTAGTTCTCGTTGAGGTCGGCCAGCATGTTCTCGATGGCCTGAGACTCAGCGAGTTCGGAGTCGCGTGCATGGAGAACAGCGGGCGTACCGTCGGGTTTCTTGTCGATCAGGTGGACGATGCAATGACGGATCGGCATGGGCTTCTCGGCTGAAAAAAGATGAAGAGCGTGCAGCTCGGTGCAAGGTCGTCAGTGTAACGCAGGCTTGCGTGCTATGGCCTTGAAGGGGCTGGTTTTCGCCGTACTGGCCCTGCAGCTGGTTAAATACTGCACAATTACTGTTAAAAGCTGACCAAAAGGATAGGTAGAGGCGGATATTTACCCGGCTCTGTGCTAGTTTTGCGCGGTCTTGCGCACCTTAGCGCGTCAAGCATGCAGATTGTGTACGCGTAGGCCGAACCAATATCCGGTTTCAGTATCTACATTTCGCGATTAATCGTGGCTGCTAGCGGGTGGCCAGGTTCATTGCCTGGCTACTGGCCGACGTTGCGCTCTGCAATCCAAATGAATTTGATAGGGAAGGAACACCACCATGGCTCTTACTAAAGACCAATTGATCGCCGATATCGCTGAAGCTATCGACGCGCCAAAAACCACAGCGCGTAATGCTCTTGAGCAATTGGGCCAAATCGTTGCCGACCAGTTGGAAAACGGCGCAGAAATCACCCTGCCAGGCATCGGCAAGCTGAAAGTCACCGAGCGTCCAGCTCGTACCGGCCGTAACCCTTCGACTGGCGCAGCCATCGAAATCGCTGCCAAGAAAGTCGTCAAGTTCGTACCAGCCAAAGTGCTGACCGACTCGATCAACAAGTAAGCACACGCTTGCTGTTGAAAAAGCCGTGCACCGGATAACCGGGCACGGCTTTTTTGTGGGCGTATGGAATGCATGGTTGATCGTTCTTGCGCCGCTGCGCTCATCGTTATATGCAAGTCATCTGGTTATCCAGTAAGGCAGCGGCACTCATGTGCTTTTGTAGCGCGGTAGTAAGAACACCGCAGATCGCGACGTGGGTGAAGGCTGAGTCCTGGCGCTGATTCGGGGGGCAATCGGCATG
>NZ_LKEH01000019.1:86413-276900 GCF_001642795.1 Pseudomonas viridiflava
AGACTTGTGTATCCCTGATCGCCACGTTCCTGCGTGGTAACGACGCCCAGGACGCTCCGCGTCCGCTCTTGCTATCCCACGCACCTCAAGCCGCAGGCAACTCCGTCATTGCGAGGCAGTGGTCTGCCGCCATGCACTCTGCTGCGCCTTGTCCAGATAGGTCCAGGCCACAAAGCGGCTCTGTTTCTGCCCCTGACCCATTTCCACCACCCTGACCTCCAGCGCGCCGGCTTTTTTGAGGGCGCTTTGAATCGGTGGCAGGTTGGAGGCTTTGGACACTAGCGTACTGAACCACAGCACCTGAGTCGGGATCAGTGCGCTTTCCTGGATCAGTTGAGTGACAAAGCGGATCTCGCCGCCTTCGCACCACAGCTCTTGAGACTGCCCGCCAAAGTTGAGCACCGGCAGTTTGCGTTTCGGGTCGGCTTTACCCAAGGCGCGCCACTTGCGCTGGCTGCCACGCTGCGCTTCTTCCAGCGAAGCGTGGAAGGGCGGGTTGCAGAGGCTCACGTCGAAGCGTTCGGCGCTGTCGAGCAGCCCTGAGAGGATGTGCTTGCGATTGGCCTGCAGGCGCACGCTGATGGTCTTGTGCAGGTTGTTGGCTTTGACGATGGTGGTCGCCGCCGCGATTGCCGTGCTGTCGATGTCTGACCCCACGAAGTGCCAGCCATAGTCACTGTGCCCAAGCAGCGGATAAATGCAGTTGGCGCCGGTGCCGATGTCCAGCGCCTTCACGGAGGCGCCACGCGGGATTTCGCCGCCATTGCCCTCGGCCAGCAGGTCGGCCAGAAAATGCAGATAGTCTGCACGGCCCGGAATGGGCGGGCACAGGTAATCCGCCGGGATGTCCCAATGGGCGACGCCGTAGAACGCCTTCAGCAGCGCGCGGTTGAACACCCGCACGGCCTGCGGGTTGGCGAAGTCGATGCTTTCCTTGCCATAGGGATTGAGGATCACGAACTTCGCCAGCTCAGGGCTGGACTTGATCAGCTTGGGAAAGTCGTAATGCCCCTGATGCCGGTTGCGCGGGTGCAACGTGGCTTTCTCGCGGGGTGGCGCAGGCTTGACGTTGCGCTGGGGCTTTTTGCGGGGAGGTTTGGGTTTTTCAGACGTGGTCATGGAGGGCGTTGCTCTGAGGATGCGAATGCCGAGTTCCGTAACAACGCGCTTGCCCGCGACCGCGTACGTTCAGCCAATGGTGCTCGACTGGCGTGATGCGGTCGCGAGCAAGCGCGCTGTTACAGATTCAGCTCAACCAGCACTTTCAGGCTGGTGGCTTGCGTTTACAGACTGGCGATACGTGCGTGTTGCTCGGCCAGCTTGCCCAGAGCCTGTTCGGCTTCGGTCAGCTTGGCGCGTTCCTTGGCGATGACTTCAGGCGGCGCCTTGTCGACGAACGCGGCATTGGACAGCTTGCCGCCCACGCGTTGCACTTCGCCCTGCAGGCGCTGGATTTCCTTGTCCAGACGCGCAAGCTCTGCGTCCTTATCGATCAGGCCGGCCATGGGCACCAGCACTTCCATGTCACCGACCAGCGCGGTCGCGGACAATGGCGCTTCGGCACCGTCGATGAGCACAGTCATGGACTCCAGCTTGGCCAGTTTCCTGAGCAGGTAATCGTTTTCGCTCAGGCGACGCTGGTCTTCGGCGGTCACGTTCTTGAGGAACAGTTGCAGGGGCTTGCCCGGACCGATGTTCATTTCCCCACGAATGTTACGCACGGCCAGCATCAGGCCCTTGAGCCATTCGATGTCGTCTTCGGCGGCCTGATCGATGCGTGCTTCGTTGGCCACCGGCCATGCCTGCAGCATGATGGTCTTGCCTTCGACGCCTGCCAGCGGCGCAAGACGCTGCCAGATTTCTTCGGTGATGAACGGCATGAACGGATGCGCCAGCCGCAGCGCAACTTCCAGCACGCGCACCAGGGTGCGACGTGTGCCACGCTGACGCTCGACCGGTGCGGTTTCGTCCCACAGCACAGGTTTGGACAATTCCAGGTACCAGTCGCAGTACTGGTTCCAGATGAACTCGTACAGCGCCTGCGCTGCCAAGTCGAAGCGGAACTGGTCGAGTTGACGGGTCACTTCGGCTTCAGTGCGTTGCAGCTGCGAGATGATCCAGCGATCCGCCAGGGACAGTTCGACGGCTTCGCCGTTCTGGCCGCAGTCTTCGCCCTTGTCGAGCACGTAGCGGGCAGCGTTCCAGATCTTGTTGCAGAAGTTGCGATAGCCTTCGACGCGGCCCATGTCGAACTTGATGTCGCGACCGGTGGACGCCAGCGAACAGAAGGTGAAGCGCAGGGCATCGGTGCCGTAGCTGGCGATGCCGTCGGCGAACTCCTGGCGGGTCTGCTTCTCGATCTTCTTGGCCAGTTGTGGCTGCATCAGGCCGCTGGTACGTTTCTGCACCAGGGTTTCCAGATCGATACCGTCAACGATGTCCAGCGGGTCCAGGACGTTGCCCTTGGACTTGGACATCTTCTGGCCCTGGCCATCACGCACCAGACCATGCACATATACAGTCTTGAACGGCACTTGCGGCGTGCCGTCCTCGTTTTTCACCAGGTGCATGGTGAGCATGATCATCCGGGCGACCCAGAAGAAAATGATGTCGAAACCGGTGACCAGCACGTCGGTGGAGTGGAAGGTTTTCAGCGCTTCGGTCTTTTCCGGCCAGCCAAGCGTGGAGAAGGTCCACAGGCCCGAACTGAACCAGGTGTCGAGTACGTCGTTGTCCTGCTGCAGCGCAACGTCCGGCCCCAGATTGTGCTTGGCACGCACTTCGGCTTCGTCGCGGCCGACGTAGACCTTGCCCGACTCGTCGTACCAGGCCGGAATGCGATGGCCCCACCAGAGCTGACGGCTGATGCACCAGTCCTGGATGTCGCGCATCCAAGAGAAGTACATGTTTTCGTATTGCTTGGGCACAAAGGCGATGCGGCCGTCTTCGACCGCAGCGATGGCAGGCTCGGCCAGTGGCTTGGTGGACACGTACCACTGGTCGGTCAGCCACGGCTCGATGATGGTGCCGGAGCGGTCGCCTTTCGGGACTTTCAGGGCGTGATCGTCAACGCTGACCAGCAGGCCTGCGGCGTCGAAGGCAGCCACAATGCGCTTGCGGGCTTCGAAGCGGTCCAGACCTGCGTATTCGGCAGGCAGGGTGCCGTCGACGCTGTCGTTCAGTGTGCCGTCGAGGTTGAACACCTGAGCGGCAGGCAGCACGGCGGCGTTCTTGTCGAAGATGTTCAGCAGCGGCAGGTTGTGACGCTTGCCGACTTCATAGTCGTTGAAGTCGTGGGCCGGGGTGATCTTCACGCAACCGGTGCCGAATTCAGGATCGCAATAATCGTCGGCAATGATCGGAATGCGACGGCCAACCAGAGGCAGTTCCACGAACTTGCCGATCAGCGCCTTGTAACGCTCGTCCTGTGGATTGACCGCAACGGCAGCGTCACCGAGCATTGTTTCCGGGCGCGTAGTGGCAACGATCAGGTAGTCCAGACCTTCAGCGGTTTTTGCGCCGTCGGCGAGCGGGTAGCGCAAGTTCCACAGATTGCCTTTCTCGTCGTGGTTTTCCACTTCAAGGTCGGAGATGGCGGTGTGCAGCTTGGTGTCCCAGTTAACCAGACGCTTGCCGCGATAGATCAGGCCGTCTTCGTGAAGGCGCACGAAGGCTTCTTTTACGGCCTCGGACAGGCCGTCATCCATGGTGAAGCGCTCGCGGCTCCAGTCAACGGACGAGCCCAGGCGACGGATCTGACGGCTGATGTTGCCACCGGACTCGGCTTTCCACTCCCAGATCTTGTCCAGAAACTTCTCGCGGCCGATGTCATGACGGCTCACACCCTGGGCTTCGAGACGACGCTCAACCAGCATTTGCGTGGCGATACCGGCGTGGTCGGTGCCCGGCTGCCACAGGGTGTTGCGACCCTGCATGCGACGGAAACGGATCAGGGCATCCATGATCGCGTTATTGAAGCCGTGGCCCATGTGCAGACTGCCGGTGACGTTCGGCGGCGGGATCATGATGGTGTACGAGTCACCCGCGCCTTGAGGAGCGAAGTAGTTCTCGGACTCCCAGGTCTGGTACCAGGAAGTTTCGATGGCGTGCGGCTGGTAAGTCTTGTCCATGCGCGGCGGGAACCTGTGGCATTGATTCGGAAACCGGCAAGTATAGCCCTGTGGGCAAGGGACAAGCCACAGGCGCTGGGCGACTGGTTGACTGCTTTCCTCGTAGATATGGCAGTTAACAGCGGATGGGCGAGGGATAACAATCAGGTTTTCAGCCTCTGATTGCAGAGCGTGTGCCGCCATGACCGATGCTCTCGAAACCATACGCACACTGTGTAGATACCGCCATGACGCGCAGGATCGTCTTGCCATTGTCGACCCAGGCGCTCAAGACTCAGTGTTGCGCTTCTATCAAAAGAGTCGTTTGACGGTCGAGATACAAGGCGCGGTGCGTCGCCGCATCTTTCAAAGTGGTGACCATTTGTTGGCTGAGCACAGCATGGAGGGTTCCGCTGCACGAGTGGATATGCTCGGGACTGACGTACAGCGCAGCGTGCTGCATGCTGTGACGGCGCAGGAGCGTCAGTCGCTGGTCTACAGCCCTTACGGCCATCGCTTGAAAGGCACGCAGGTGCCGGGCTTCAACGGGGAGCGTGCTGATCCGGTGACCGGGCATTATTTGCTGGGTAATGGTTATCGAGCGTTCAATCCGGTCCTGATGCGTTTCAATAATCCTGATACGCTAAGCCCGTTTGGTTGGGGCGGCTTGAACGCTTATGCCTATTGTTTGGGGGATCCGGTTAACGTGAGGGATCCGAGTGGGCACTTTGCAGTGTTGAACGCCTTATCAAGTTTGATGAATCGAGTAGGGGGTAGGCTTGGCTTTGTTGGGAGATCGGGTGCCTCGCTGGCAGTCTTTCCTATAGAAACATTACCCTTGGAGATAACCCGAAAGATAATCAATGTGACGCCTCGGCCGGATCTGGAAAGTTGGGCCAAGACGTCCAGAAAGTGGGGTTCAATAATTGAAGATTTGTTAACGATGCCCAAGAGAAATAGGAAAAGCACAGGTGTACTGTGGGATGTCCACAATGACCTGTTTGGTACCAAGCCTCGCGTGTCTCTCTCAAGGCTGAAAAACTCCGATGACTATCGAGCTGTCGTTAGACATATAGGCAGTCAGGAGGGAAGGGCGGCCGCTGAAAACCATATTTTACGTCAGCAGAAAGAACAGTTTTTCAGTCAAAACGTACGGCCGGGTGCAAAGTATAAAGACTTTGTGGCAAAGGTGTGGCGCCTCAAGCGGCCGGATCCGGAGGAGGCCAACTCACTATTGGCAGGTTACCGTGGTTTGTTGACATCTTCCTTTATAGTGGAAGATAGACGATTAACCGTAGACAAAATGATAGACGACATCCGCGGTAAATTGGATGAGTGATTATGCTCATGCAGTTCGGCTGGAACCGGATGTTGGGTCACCGTTCATGATCAACGGAATAATGATCGACGCGCCTCCTAACTGGGGCTGATGCTTTTCGATCCCGTCGATGCGCCGAGTATCGCATTCACTTATTCTGCTGCGCCAGCAACCGCTCCAGTCTCGCCTCGAGCCGACGCTTGATTTCGGTCTCGATGTGCGGCGCGAAGTCGTCGATCACGTCCTGCAGGATCAGCTGTGCAGCGGAACGAAGCTCGGCATCCAGATGCAGCAGGGCGTCCGGATTGGGCAATGCTTCGATGGGTGCAGGTGCCTGAAGCAGTGGCGCGACAGGTTGTTCTGCAACCACGGGCGTATCCGCAGTCAGCGTCGGGATGTGCGCTTCGTCGAGATCGTCGTCGTCATGCGAACTCGAGTTTCTGTTTCCGACCACGTCGAACAATAAGGGAATCTGTCCTTCGCGGTGGACGGTATCGGTCAGCAGCGGTGGCTGCAGGGAGTCGTCGCCGAGCAGTTGACGGATCGACTCGAGGTCGTCCAGCAAGTGCGCGGATTCAGCTTTTTTTGAAGTATCCATCGTGTCCTCAAAGACGCTGCAGTCGGTGATCCTGCGGAGGATAGCCCTGTTCGCGGTAAGAACGGAAACTCTCACGTGCGGCAAGACGTATGGCCGGGTCCTCGACAACCACTTCCGCCACACGGGCGAAGCGTTTGAAGAAGGGCGGGATGCGCAGGTCCAGATTGATCAGCAGGTCTTCATGTGTGCCAGCGTCATCGCCCAGGCCCATGACTACGGGTGCATCGTGATCGCTCTCGGCATTGCCGTGGGGCAGAAAGACTTCGCCCCGGAAACGCCAGAGACGGGCATCGAGGTCCTCACGTTGCGCCGCATCGCTGCAATGCAGATAAACCTTGTGGCCCAGACGCCAGGCTTTTTCGGTGAGCTTGCAGGCGAAATCCAGACGAGCTGCCGGATCCGGGCTGGGAAGAATGTAGAAATCGACTTGGGTCATGTCTGTTCCGCAAGGTGTGGCGTATCGATCAGTGATCGATACGCCACAGCGCTTTGCTTAAGCCCCGACGCGGTCGAGCAGGTACTGGGTCAGCAAGGGAACAGGACGGCCGGTGGCGCCTTTTTCCTTGCCGCCGCTCAGCCATGCCGTGCCAGCGATGTCCAGGTGAGCCCAGTCATACGCCTTGGTGAAGCGTGACAGGAAGCAGGCTGCAGTGATGGTGCCGCCTTTCGGGCCGCCGATGTTGGCGATGTCGGCAAACGGGCTGTCCAGTTGCTCCTGATACTCGTCGAACAACGGCAACTGCCAGGCGCGATCGTCAGCCAGTTTGCCCGCGTCGAGCAGTTGATTGATCAGCGCGTCGTTGTTGCCTAGCAGGCCGGAGGTGTGGCCACCCAGTGCAACCACGCAGGCGCCGGTCAGGGTCGCGATGTCGATCACGGCCTGCGGCTTGAAGCGTTCGGCATAGGTCAGCGCGTCGCACAGCACCAGACGGCCTTCGGCGTCAGTGTTGAGGATTTCCACAGTCTGGCCGCTCATGGTGGTCACGATGTCGCCCGGACGGGTCGCCGTGCCGCTCGGCATGTTCTCGGCACAGGCCAGAATGCAGACCAGATTGATCGGCAGCTTCAGTTCCAGCACGGCGCGCAGGGTGCCGAACACGCTGGCGGCGCCACACATGTCGAACTTCATCTCGTCCATGCCGGCCGCCGGCTTGATGCTGATGCCGCCGGTGTCGAAGGTGATGCCTTTACCGACCAGCACAAACGGCTTGTCGCTTTTCTTGCCGCCCTGGTAGTTCATGACGATCAGACGTGGTGGCTGGGCGCTGCCCTGCGCCACGGCCAGGAACGAGCCCATGCCCAGTTCGGCGAGTTTCTTCTCGTCGTGGACTTCCACTTTCAGATTCTTGTGTGCCTTGCCCAGCGCCTTGGCTTCTTCGCCCAGGTAGGTCGGATGGCAGATGTTCGGTGGCAGGTTGCCCAGATCGCGGGTCAGGGCCATGCCAGTGGCGATTGCCTGAGCGTGGGTGGCGGCGCGCTCGACATCGGCGACGCTGACCTTGGCGGTCAGCAGGGTGATTTTCTTCAGGGCGCGGACTTCGGCTTTCTGGGTCTTGAAGCGGTCGAATACGTATTCGCCGTCCGCCAGGGCTTCGACCAGCAGGCGAGCCTTGCCGTAGGTGTCGCGATTCTTGACCGACAGATCGTCCAGAACCAGCGTCGCATCGGTGCCGCCCAGGCCCTTGAGGGTCGAAAGCACGCCACCCACGATTTTCTTGAGCTGGCGATCGGACAGTTCGGCTTCTTTACCGACGCCGACCAGCAGCACGCGCTCGGCTTTCAGGTTCGGCAGGTTGTGCAGCAGCAGGCTCTGGCCGACCTTGCCTGCCAGATCGCCGCGCTTGAGGACGGCTGCGATGGCACCGCCGCTGAGGGTATCGATGTTCTGTGCGGCATTGCCCAGCACACGGTTCT
Source organism: Pseudomonas viridiflava (assembly GCF_001642795.1). Taxonomy (GTDB): domain Bacteria; phylum Pseudomonadota; class Gammaproteobacteria; order Pseudomonadales; family Pseudomonadaceae; genus Aquipseudomonas; species Aquipseudomonas viridiflava. Next base: position 94,353 of record NZ_LKEH01000019.1, read on the forward strand.
CACTCACGGTGACAACCAGCGTTGCGGTCTTCAAGGTTTCTGGGCTTACGCTTTTAACAACCAATTCCATGTGGGGTCCCCGGCTGAGCGATGAGATTCGCTATACGAATAAGGTACGCGGCATGACGGCGGTCTTTTCAAGGACAATGCCTGCGACAAGTCTCGCAGTTTGACCCCGGCGCATGACTGCTGACAACCCCGTAAGGCCGCTTGTCGACTGTGTCTGTACGAACTATCCCGAGTGCGCAGTGACAGAAACGTACATTCACAGGATAATGCCGCATATTTTTGGGTGGCCCGTGTTTCTGCGGGCGTGAATATCCGGTTGCCGTGGCTCACAATTTTCCTTGTTTGGCTGCCTGAGCCTGACAACTCTGGAGTGTCTGGTTTGATTGTCTTTCGTTATCTGTCCCGAGAAGTGCTGGTTACCCTGAGCGCAGTCAGTGCTGTGCTGTTGGTCATCATCATGAGCGGACGCTTCATCAAATACCTGGCCCAGGCCGCCTCTGGCGCACTGGATCCGGGTGTACTGTTCATGATCATGGGCTTCCGCCTGCCGGGGTTCCTGCAGCTGATTCTGCCTCTGGGGCTGTTTCTCGGCATCCTGCTGGCCTACGGTCGTCTGTACCTGGAAAGCGAGATGACGGTGCTTGCCGCCACCGGCATGAGTCAGCAGCGTCTGCTGGCCATCACCATGGCCCCGGCTGCACTGGTGGCGCTTCTGGTGGCCTGGCTGAGTTTCAGCCTTGCACCCCAGGGCGCGACGCAATTCTCGCTGCTGATCAACAAGCAGGACGCCATGACCGAGTTCGACACGCTGGTGCCGGGCCGTTTTCAGGCGCTGCGTGACGGTACGCGTATCACCTACACCCAGGAAATGACGGAAGACCGCACCACGCTGAGCGGGGTCTTCATCTCCGAAAAACGGATGTCCACGGACAAGAGCAAAGACCGTGGCATTACGGTTCTGGTGGCCGAGAAGGGGCGTCAGGAAGTACGGCCCGACGGCAGTCGCTTCCTGATTCTGGAAAACGGCTACCGTTACGACGGTAATCCGGGCCAGGCCGATTATCGTGCCATCAAGTACGACACTTACGGCGCACAGCTGCCCAAGCCGGATATCAGTAACGATGTCAGTGATCGTGAAGCGATTCCCAGCGGCGAACTTTTCGGCAATGACACGCCACGATATGTCGCCGAGCTGCAGTGGCGCATCTCGCTGCCGATTCTGGTCTTCATCGTGACCCTGATGGCTGTGCCGCTGGCCCGGGTAAACCCGCGTCAGGGCCGTTATCTGAAATTGTTGCCCGCGATTCTGCTTTACATGTCGTACCTGACCATCCTCATCGCAGTCCGCGGTGCGCTGGAGAAGGGCAAGCTGCCGCTGGCGCTTGGCATGTGGTGGGTCCACGGTCTGTTCCTGCTGATCGGTCTGGGGTTGTTCTATTGGGAGCCGATGAGGCTGAAGATGGCGAGTCGCCGTAGCGTTGCGGAGGTGGCTCGTGGTTAAGCTCGATCGGTATATCGGTAAAAGCGTTTTCATGGCGATCCTCGCGGTACTGGGGATCATTCTGGGACTCGCTTCGCTGTTCGCGTTCATCGACGAGATGGGCGATATCTCGGACAGCTACACGTTGATGGATGCCAGCAGCTTCGTGTTGCTGACCGCGCCACGACGTGTCTACGACATGCTGCCGATGGCAGCACTGATCGGCTGTCTGATCGGTCTGGGCAGTCTGGCCAGCAGCAGCGAGCTGACCATCATGCGTGCGGCAGGTGTTTCCATCGGCCGCATCGTGTGGGCCGTCATGAAACCCATGCTGTTCCTGATGGTGGCCGGTGTGCTGGTAGGCGAATATGTAGCGCCTTACGCCGAGAATCAGGCTCAGGCCAATCGTTCGCTGGCACAGGGCACAGGCGACTCGCAGAGCGCCAAGCACGGTCTGTGGCATCGTCAGGGTGACGAATTCATCCACATCAACACGGTCCAGCCCAATGGGTTGATGTATGGCGTGACGCGCTACCGTTTCGACGACCAGCGTCACATGCTGACCGCGAGCTTCGCCCGTCAGGCTAATTTCAAGACGGACTACTGGGAGCTGAGCGACGTCGCGACCACGTACTTCCGTGAAGGCAAGACCGAGGTCGTCAATACGCCGATCGAGCGTTGGGACGTTGCCCTGAGCCCGCAGTTGCTGAGCACGGTGGTCATGCCGCCGGAGTCGCTTTCGATCACCGGTCTGTGGAGCTATTCGCACTATCTGGCTGATCAGGGCCTGAGCAACGGCCGTTACTGGCTGGCGTTCTGGACCAAGGTCTTGCAGCCGTTCGTGACCGTGGCGCTGGTGCTGATGGCGATCTCGTTCATCTTCGGTCCGCTGCGTTCGGTCACGCTCGGTCAGCGTGTGTTCACGGGTGTGCTGGTGGGCTTCACGTTCCGCATCGTGCAGGACCTGCTGGGGCCGTCCAGTCTGGTGTTCGGCTTCCCGCCATTCCTGGCGGTGCTGGTTCCGGCAACGGCCTGTGCCATCGCCGGTCTGTGGTTGCTGCGCCGCGCCGGTTGACGAGCCGCTGCATCGAAAAAGCCGACGCGATGTCGGCTTTTTTGTGGGCGACTGTTTTTACGTGCGTCTGGGGATTCGCACCAGCCGGGTGCCGGAGAAGCGGTCATGCCAGGTCAGACGCTGTTTGTCATACAGGCTCCAGATGAAACCGAGCCCGACGCACAGCCAGGACACAATCGCGCTGAAAAAGCGCAGCAACGCCTGCATCAGGGAAATGGCTGTGCCGTCAGCGTTCTGTACGCGTATGCCCCACACCTGCATGCCGAGGGTCTGACCAGCGTACGTCCAGAACTTCGCGAAAAAGGCGAACGTTACCACCAGCAGAAGTGACGAAAGTAGCGGATCGCCATCCAGTGCGCCAGACTCGGACAGTTCGCGCAGGCGTGCTTCGCCGATAAAGGCCATCTGCGACAGCTTGTAGAGGAATGTTGTAATAAGTTGCAGTGCGAGGATGAGCAGTGCGTCGTAGCTGATGGCAGCCAGACGGCGGGGGAGGCTTGCAGGCGGGAAATCGCCCTGTGGCCGGAGTACGTGTCGGGGCATCTGGCGGCTCTCGATCACGATGATTGTCGCGACTTGACCTGCAAAAAAGCCTCTGACATTGCTGCCAGAGGCTTTCGGGTTTCGCTTAGCCTTCGGCTTGGACTTCGTCAGCCTGCATGCCTTTCTGGCCTTGCACTGCGATGAAGGTGACTTTCTGGCCTTCTTTCAGGCTCTTGAAGCCGTTACCCTGAATAGCGCGGAAATGCACGAACAGATCCGCACCGCTTTCTGGAGTGATAAAACCAAAACCCTTCTCGTCGTTGAACCACTTGACGGTACCGCTCTGACGTTCAGCCATTTTCTTATTTCCTTGACGCTTGAATTGATGACAGTCCCTTTCAGATGAAAGAGTACTGGGGCTGGTTGCAGGAAGTAAGAAGCGTAGAGCGGGTGTAGCAAACCTAAAGCTACTGCCCAGGTCCCGATTCAGCGACCTATGCAAACACAGTTCAGAAACTCTACGCCAAGTCTCGTTACAAAAACAAGCCCCCGCTTGACACCCTGTTTGCAGGGGGTTGAAGCCTGCAGGGCACTGTTTCCCTGAATCAGTGCAGTAAATGTTTTGCAGCGTTTTTCTGCACTTCGTCGGTGCATTTGCGAGCCATCCAGACAGTCGTGCGCATCCCCGAAAGAGGGTGCGTAAACAGTGACTGATACACTTTCTATAGTGGCTGTCTTTTGACGCCTGCATTTAGCCGCGGAAGTAACGCTGTGCAACAAAAGGCATTTTTGCGACGAGCATCGGAACCTTCTTGCCGCGCACCATCGCCCAGACAGGGGTGTTCAGGGCGGTGTATCGGCTGTCGAGATAGGCCATGGCCAACGGGCCGCCCAGACTTGGGCCGAAGCCTCCGCTGCACACTGTGCCGATCACCTTGTCTTGCGCATCGACAATTTGGGTGCCCTCGCGCACCGGCGTGCGTTCCTGTGGCAAGAGGCCGACACGTTTTTTGTCTACCCTGGCTTGCTGTTGGGCGAAAATCTGCTCCGCGCCCGGGAAACCCCCGGCGCGAGCGCCGTCAGCACGGCGGACCTTGGAAATGGCCCACAGCAGACTGGCCTCAATGGGCGATGTGTCAGTGTTCATGTCGTGCCCGTAAAGGCACAGACCGGCTTCCAGACGCAGCGAATCACGTGCGCCGAGGCCGATGGGTGCAACCTCGGGTTCTTCCAGAAGGCGACGGGCAAGCGCTTCGGCCTTGTCGGAAGGCACCGAGATTTCATAACCGTCTTCGCCGGTATAACCCGAGCGACTGACGTAGCACGTCACCTCCATCAGCTTGACGGTGGCGAACTGCATGAAGGTCATGGTTGCCACTTCAGGGGCCAGTCGTGCCAATACTGTCACCGCCGCAGGGCCCTGCAGGGCGAGCAGGGCGCGTTCCTCGAACAGGGGTTCGATCTTGCAGTGACCGGCCAGGTGTTTGCACAGATGAGCGAGGTCCTGATCCTTGCAGGCGGCGTTGACCACCAGCATCAGCTGTTCGTTGCCCAGGTTGGCGACCATCAGGTCATCAAGAATGCCACCGGTTTCGTTGGTGAACATTGCGTAGCGCTGCATGCCGACCGGCAGGTCGACGATGTCCACGGGGACGAGGGTTTCCAGCGCCTTGGCAGCATCGGCGCCTGTGAGGCGAATCTGTCCCATGTGCGATACATCGAACAGACCGGCCTGAGCGCGGGTGTGTAAGTGTTCTTTCATAACGCCTGCCGGGTATTGCACAGGCATGTCGTAACCGGCGAACGGCACCATCTTTGCGCCCAGTTCACGGTGCAAAGCGTGCAGCGGAGTAGTCAGCAGGGATTCTGTGGACATGTTCGATTCCTTGTAGAACGGGCCGTGCGGGACAACACTGCCCGTCAGTGAGGGCAGTGTGTGGGCATGAGTGATCAGGCTTCCTGATAACTCTCGATGGACGGGCAGGCGCAGACCAGATTGCGGTCACCGAATACGTTGTCCACGCGGCCGACCGGTGGCCAGTACTTGTTCTCGATCAGCGACGCAACCGGGTACACCGCCTGTTCGCGGCTGTAGGGATGCGTCCACTGACCGACGATTTCGGCGGCGGTGTGCGGGGCGTTCTTCAGCGGGTTGTCGTCCTTGTCCAGCGTGCCGTTTTCCACTGCGCGGATTTCTTCGCGGATCTTGATCATGGCGTCGCAGAAGCGGTCCAGCTCTTCGCGGGATTCGCTTTCGGTCGGCTCGATCATCAACGTGCCGGCCACCGGGAACGACATGGTCGGTGCGTGGAAGCCGAAGTCGATCAGGCGCTTGGCGACGTCATCGACGCTGATGCCGCTGCTGTCCTTGATAGGACGCAGATCCAGAATGCACTCGTGCGCCACCAGACCGTTGCTGCCGGTGTAGAGCACCGGGTAATGATCTTCCAGACGGCGGGAAATGTAGTTGGCGTTGAGGATCGCCAGTTGCGAGGCGCGCTTGAGGCCTTCGCCGCCCATCATGCGGATGTACATCCAGGTGATCGGCAGGATGCTGGCGCTGCCGAACGGCGCTGCACAGACCGCGCCTTCCTTGCGTTCCATGCGAGCGTGGCCCGGCATGAAGGGCGCGAGGTGGGATTTCACGCCGATCGGGCCGACGCCCGGACCGCCGCCGCCGTGCGGGATGCAGAAGGTCTTGTGCAGGTTCAGGTGCGAGACGTCACCGCCGAACTTGCCCGGAGCGCACAGGCCGACCATGGCGTTCATGTTGGCGCCGTCGATATACACCTGGCCGCCATTGTCATGAACGATGCTGCAGATTTCGCGAATGCCTTCCTCGAACACGCCGTGGGTGGACGGGTAGGTGATCATCAGCGCGGCCAACTGGTCGCGATGTTGCAACGCCTTGGCGCGCAGGTCTTCGATGTCGACGTTGCCGCGCGCGTCGCAGGCCGTCACCACCACGCGCATGCCTGCCATGTTGGCGGTGGCAGGGTTGGTGCCGTGAGCCGAGGACGGGATCAGGCAGATGTCGCGGTGTTCATCGCCGCGGCTCTGGTGATAGGCGCGAATCGCCAGAAGCCCGGCGTATTCGCCCTGAGAGCCGGCGTTGGGCTGCAGCGAGATCGCGTCGTAGCCGGTCGCCGCGCAGAGCATCGCTTCCAGCTCGTCGGTCAGTTGCTGATACCCCGCGCTCTGTTCGGCAGGTGCGAACGGGTGCAGGTTGCCGAACTCGGCCCAGGTGACCGGGATCATTTCGCTGGCGGCGTTGAGTTTCATGGTGCACGAGCCCAGCGGGATCATGGTGCGGTCCAGTGCCAGATCCTTGTCGGCCAGCTTGCGCAGGTAGCGCATCAGCTCGGTTTCCGAGTGATAACGGTTGAACACCGGGTGGCTGAGGATCGCCGATTGACGTGTCAGCGCAGCTGGCAGGCGCGGCTGGACATTGGCCGACAGCTCGGCGAAGTCCGGCACGCTCTGGCCGTCAGTCGCGAAAATCGACCACAGCGTCTCGATGGCGGACGGCGAGGTGGTTTCGTCGAACGACAGACCCAGGTGTGAGTCGGTGATTTCGCGCAGATTGATGTGCTGGGCACGGGCCGCAGTATGCAGGGCGGCGGTTTTGCTACCGGTCTGCACGGTCAGGCTGTCGAAAAAGTATTCCTGCTCGATCGTGTAGCCCAACTGCTTCAGGCCGTCGGCGAAAATTGCGGTCAGGTGATGCACACGGTTGGCGATCTGCGTCAGGCCGCGCGGTCCGTGGTAAACGGCGTACATGCTGGCGATATTGGCCAGCAGCACTTGCGCGGTGCAGATGTTGCTGGTGGCTTTCTCGCGGCGGATATGTTGCTCGCGGGTCTGCATGGCCAGACGCAGGGCCTGCTTGCCATGACGGTCCACCGACACGCCGACCAGACGGCCCGGCATGTCACGCTTGAAGGCATCGCGGGTCGAAAAGTAGGCGGCATGCGGACCGCCGAAGCCCAGCGGCACGCCGAAGCGTTGGGCGGTACCGATGGCCACGTCTGCGCCGAACTCGCCCGGAGGCGTCAGCAAGGTCAGGGCCAGCAGGTCAGCGGCGACGGCGACCAGCGCATTGGCGGCGTGGAAGCGCTCGACCAGCTCACGGTAGTCAAACACGTCACCATTGCTGGCCGGGTATTGCAGCAGAGCGCCGAAGTAGTCGCTCACGTCACCCAGTTCCGCTTCATCCGCCACGACAACGGTGATGCCCAACGGCTCGGCACGGGTGCGCAGCACGTCAAGGGTCTGCGGATGGCAGTGGCTGGAAGCGAAGAATTGCTGGCTGCCCTTGTTCTTGCTCAGGCGTTTGCAGAAGGTCATGGCTTCGGCAGCAGCGGTGGCTTCGTCCAGCAGCGAGGCGTTGGCAATCGGCAGGCCGGTGAGGTCGCTGATCAGGGTCTGAAAATTGAGCAGCGACTCCAGACGACCCTGGGAGATTTCTGGCTGATACGGCGTGTAGGCGGTGTACCACGCCGGGTTTTCCAGCAGGTTGCGCAGGATTGGCGCGGGCGTGTGGGTGTTGTAGTAACCCTGACCGATGTAGGTCTTGAACAGCTGGTTCTTGCTGGCGATGGCCTTGATTGAGGCCAGTGCGTCGGCTTCGCTTTGCCCGGCTGGCAGGTTAAGGACGCTGGTGCCCTTGATGCTCTCGGGGATCACGCTTTCGCTCAGCGCTTCGATGGAATCGAAACCCAGTGTTTGCAGCATGGCTTGCTCGTCGTCGGCGCGCGGGCCTATGTGGCGAGCGATGAATTCGTTGGCGGTGCTCAGTTGAATGCGGTCAGTCATGGCTCGCTCCTCAGGCTTCGGCGTTGGCTTTGATCAGGCGGTCGTAGGCGTCCTGATTCAGCAGGCCGTGGATGGCGTTGGCGTCTTGCGGAATGAAGCGGAAGAACCAGCCGGCGCCGAGGGCGTCTTCGTTGACCAGTTCAGGTGTGGCGTCGAGGGCCGAATTGACATCGACCACTTCACCGTCCAGCGGCATGTTGATGCTGCTTGCGGCTTTTACCGACTCCACGACCGACACTTCGGCGTGTTGAGTGTAGGCCTGCAGTTCCGGGAGCTGTACGAATACCACATCCCCTAGCGATTCCTGTGCATAGGGTGTGATACCGACCGTGACACTGCCATCGTCTTCGGCGCGCAGCCATTCGTGATCGACAGTGAAGCGCAACTCGCTCATAAAAACTCCTAGGGACAGATTCTCGCGCTGGGCGCGACGTTATCCCTGAAGCAAAGCAATATCGTTGCCACTTTGTATTTGTCTTTTTGAATCAATGGTTTAGGCGTTTTATGATCGTCTTTGAAATCAGCAGGTGTAGTGAAATCGCTACAGTCACTGTGTTCCAGAAAAATCCCTGCCGATCAAGGCCTTGATTGCACAGGGTCAGCCCATTCTGGAATGAAATCATTACAATGGAATGATTTCATTACGAAAGATGCCTGCATGACGGTTGTCCTCTGCAACAGTCGATTTTCCGTTATGCAGGGACACCCTGACTCGACCGCAAATAGAGTTCGAGTTCGTCCAGTGGCAACGGTTTGCTGACCAGATAGCCTTGAATCTGATCGCAGTGGTTCTCGGTCAGGAAGGCTCGTTGCTCGGGCGTTTCAACACCTTCTGCAATAACCTTCAGGTCCAGACTGTGCGCCAACTCGATGATGGCCCGGGCAATGGCGGCGTCCTGCGGGTTGCTGGTCACTTCACGGATGAAGGCAATATCGATTTTCAGCTTGTCGATGGGGAACCGGCGCAGGTAAGCCAGGCTCGAGTAGCCTGTGCCGAAGTCATCGATGGAAATTCTTACGCCCATGTTCTTGAGGGTTTGCAAGGTCGTGATGGTGTGCGAGGTATTCTCCATCAGCGAACTTTCCGTCAGCTCGACCTCCAGCCACTTTGGATCGACCTTATGCCGTTCAAGGGCCTTACCGATGTCGGCAATCAGGCCGCTGCCCTCGATCTGCTGACCTGAGACGTTGACCGCCACCTGAAACGAGCCCAGTCCTGAACGTTGCCACAGGGCAATCTGGGCGCAGACGCTGTCGATCATCCAACTGCCGACCTCGCTGATCAGGGCCAGGCTTTCCAGCACCGGGACAAACACAGCGGGCGATATCCTGGGTTGATCCGGGCGCGGCCAGCGCAGCAGGGCTTCAAGTCCGCAGATGCTGCCGTCTTCCAGGCTGACCTTCGGCTGGTAGGCGATTTCGAAAGCGCGTTGCTGGACGGCCTCGCGCAGTGCGTTTTCAAGGTCCAGACGCTCCGAGACTTCAGTGTTCATCTGGGCGGTGTAGAACCGATAGCCATCCACCCCTTTCTTCTTGGCGTTGTTCATGGCCGTGTAAGCGTGGCGCACCAGTTCACGGGCGTCCTCGCCGTCCTCGGGGAACAGCGCGACGCCGATACTGGCGGTCATGACCACGCGCTGGTCTTCGATCTGGAAGGGCGTGCGCAAGGTGGTGCGGATACGTTCCAGTATCTGATGGGTGTCGGCCTGACCTTCGCGGATCATCAGAATCAGCGCGAACTCGTCGCCGTCCACCCGGCCGAGCGTGTCACTGGCATTCAGGCACCGCGCCAGACGTTTGCTGACCTCGAGCAGGGTCTGATCACCGAGTACATGTCCCCAGGTTTCGTTGATGTTCTTGAAACCGTCCAGGTTGACGGTCATCACCGCCAGCTTCCAGCGGCTGACGGCGGCCTGGGTCAGACCCATCTGCAGGCTGGTGTAAAACAGGTCGCGGTTGGGCAGGCCGGTCAGGCTGTCGTAGTGAGCCATTTTCAGCAGACGCTGATCGGATTCCTTGCGCCGGGTGATGTCGTGCACGATGCCGACGATGATCCAGTCGTTGCCCGCCTGATAGGCCTGGCGATGGATTTCCACTGACACATCCCGACCGCTCTTGTCGCGGATCATGGTTTCCAGTGGTTCGCTCGGGCCATTGCCGGCAATGATCTGGTCGTAGACCACTTCCAGCTGTTCCATGGAGCTGTCGCCCAGTTCCGCAGGCGTCTTGCGCTGCAACTCGTCGGCGGTGTACCCCAGCAGCTGGCAGGCTCGCCGATTGAATTCGATCAGGCTCATGGTGTTGCGGTTGATGAGGAAAATCGCATCGTCCGAGGCGTCCATCACCGAGCGAAAGCGCTCCAGGTCAATGGTCCGCTGCTGCAACTGATCCTCGAGGATCAGATTGTGGTCTTTCATGTAGTCGCCGAACGATTTGAGCCGCAGCAGGTTGCGTACCCGCAGCCACAGCTCGGCACTGTCCACCGGTTTGTTGAGGTATTCCTCGGCGCCCGCCTCCAGCCCGGAAATGCGCGCGCTGCGCTCGTCGAGTGCCGACAGCATGATGATCGGGATATTGGAAGTGGTCTTCCCGGACTTGAGCCGACTGGCCACTTCGTAGCCGTCCATGCCCGGCATCATGATGTCCAGCAGGATCAGGTCAGGCGCATGCTTCTCGACCATCTCCAGCGCCTGTTCGCCAGATTCCGCCGTCTGCGTCCGATAGTGCTGATTCTGCAGGAGCACTTCCAGCAGATCGCGTACATGGACGTCGTCATCGACGATCAATATCGTTGCGTTGGTTTCGGGCATGACGAGCACTCAGGTGGTTGGCCGTTCGGGCGGATTCTTTGCCAGCAAGGTCTCGATGACCCGATACAGTTCTTTGTAACTCAGCGGCTTGGTGATGTAGGCATCACAGCCGGCCAGACGGATTTTTTCTTCGTCTTCTTTCATCGCCATGGCGGTCAGGGCAATGACCGGGATGGTCGCGGTCCTGGCATCGCTCTTGAGCAATGAGGTGGCCTGCAGGCCGTCCATTCCGGGCAAATGAATGTCCATCAGGATCAGCTGCGGCTGACACTCCTGCGCCAGTCTTAGGCCAGTCTCGGCATCTGTTGCTGCTGTCACACCATGCCCGGCGCTGGTCAACAGCAATTCGGCAAGGCGCATGTTGGCTGCGTTGTCTTCGATGATCAGGATTTGGGCCATGGCGCCTCCACAGGTATGTGAGCGCGAATCGGCAGCCAGACCACGAAACGTGCGCCCAGGTCCTTGACGCTGGCGACCGCGACACTGCCGCCGTGCAACTCGGCCAGCTGTTTGACCATTGCCAGGCCCAGCCCGGTGCCTTCGAATTTGCGTGACAGGCTGCTATCGATCTGGCTGAAGGCCTTGAACAGTTTGCTCATGTCGCTTTGTGCAATGCCGATCCCGGTGTCGCTGACGCTCAGTTCCAGGAACTGATCATGCTCGCCGGCGGGCAACTCGAAGCCATGAGTTGGCCAGTCGCCCTTGATCGTGCCAGCCAGTGCACGGGGCACCTGACGCACGGCCAGCGTGACCCAGCCGCCGGGCGAGCTGAACTTCACTGCGTTGGCCAGCAGGTTGTAGACGATTTGTTTGGTCTTGCGCCGGTCCAGTTCCATCAGGCCGAAATCGGCTTCCGATTCCAGTTTGAGCTGAATGCTCTGCAGCGCGGCCTGCTCACGAACGATCAGCAGGCTATTGCTCAGCAGCTCGCTCAGTTCGACCGGCTCCAGCTCCAGCTCCATCATGCCGGCCTCGACCTTGGACAGATCGAGAATGTCGTTGATCAGCGACAACAGGTGCTGGCCGCTGTTGAAGATGTCGCCGATGTACTTGCGCTGCGTATCGGTCATGTCACCGACCATGCCGTCGCGCAGTGCCTCGGAAAAACCGATGACGGCATTGAGTGGCGTGCGCAGCTCGTGGGACATGGTGGCGAGGAATTCGGACTTCATGTGGCTGGCATGTTCCAGCTCGACGTTCTTCTCTTCTAGGGTGCGTTCGAAGCGCTTGCGCTCGGTGACATCGCGGGCGGCGGCAAACACACCCTTGAGCTTGCGGTCGCGGTCATGGAAGGTCGCGGCGTTGTAGGACACCACGGTTTCGGTGCCGTCGTAGGCACGCACGGTAAGTTCGTAATCGCTGACGGTGTGTTCGCTGAGCACGCGCTTGATGGCGGCTTCGGCGCTGGCCGGGTCGGTAAAGAAGTTCTTGCATGGCGCGCCGATCAGTTCGTCACGGGTTCTTCCGGTCAGCGCCATCATCTGCTTGTTGACGTCGGAAATGATGCCCTGCGGGTCGGTCATCATCAGTGCATCGGTGTTCGACTCGATCAGCGACCGGGTGTAGAAGTGCTGATCGCGAAGCCGCTGGTCGAGCAGGGCCTGGGTTTCTTCTTCCTGCTTGCGCGCCGTGTTGTCGGTGCCGATCAGCAGATAACCGATGATGGTTTCGTTACTGTCGCGCAACGAAGTGACCGAGACCATGGCCGACAGTCGACTGCCGTCCTTACGGATGTAGGTCAGTTCGTAAATATCTTCGATGCCGCGAGACGCTTTGAACACCAGTGCTTCGAAGCCTGGCGTGATGGGTGTGTTGAGTTCGTAGCTGAGGGCCGCCGCACGGGCGATCAGCTCGGTGGGGTCGGAGATGTCGGCCGGGGTGATCTTGTCGACCACATCTTCGGACTGATAGCCGAGCATGCGCTCGGCGCCGACGTTGAAAATCTGGATGACGCCGTGCTCATCGGTGGCGATGCTTGAAAAGTAGGCACTGTTGAAAATCGCGTCCTGCAGCGCGCCTGTCTTGAGCAGGGATTTCTGACGACGTGATTCCGTGATCCTTTCGTCGCGAGACTCAGGTTCTACTGGCGGGGTTTGCATCATTGCTCCCGTTACTTCGTGAACCAGCCTGAGGACGAGGCTATACCGTCTGCGACCGGCCACACCAGAAAGTGTTGCCAGTCACACTTCGACTATCAGCCGTTTGCCACTAAATAGCTACCAAAGGTTTGCGTCAGATCGGCCGTTTGTCGCTGCAGGCACGCTACTTTCAGGATTTGCCGGGAATGCCGTACTTGCGCAGCCGGTGGGCGATGGCGGTGTGCGAAGTGTGCAGACGCGTGGCCAGTTGGCGAGTGGACGGATAGTCGGCGTAGAGTTTTTCCAACAGGTCCTTTTCGAAAGACTCCACGGCGTGCTCAAGGCTGTCGACTTCGACCGTGCTCTGGCCTGCAATAGCGGTGCCCGCGATGTCCAGATCGCCGATGTCCACCACGGCGCTTTCACTGATGGCTGCCGCTCGGAAGATCACGTTCTGCAGTTGCCGGACATTGCCCGGCCAGCGGTTGCCCAGCAGGGCAGGGTAGGTGCCCGTGGCCAGACGACAGACCGGACGCTGGATCTGCGCGCAGGCCTGCTCCATGAAGTAGCGCGCCAGCAGCAGAATGTCCTGGCCGCGTTCGCGCAGGGGCGGCACTTCCAGGTTCAGGACGTTGAGGCGGTAGAACAGGTCTTCGCGGAAGGTGCCCTCGCTGACCATCTTTTCCAGGTCACGATGGGTGGCGCTGAGGATGCGCACATTGACCTTGACCTCGCGGTCGCCGCCCACCCGCCGGAAGCTGCCGTCGTTGAGAAAACGCAGCAGTTTGGCCTGCAGGTAGGGTGACATTTCGCCGATCTCGTCGAGAAATACCGTGCCCTGGTTGGCCAGTTCCATCAAGCCCGGCTTGCCGCCACGCTGGGCACCGGTGAAGGCGCCAGGGGCGTAGCCGAACAGCTCGCTTTCAGCAAGATTCTCCGGCAACGCCGCACAGTTCAGGGCCAGAAACGGCTCGCCATGCCGGGCGCTGCTGGCGTGGCAGGCGCGGGCGACGAGCTCCTTGCCGGTGCCGGTTTCGCCCTGAATCAATAAAGGCGCATCGAGTGCGGCAATCCGCTGCGCGCGCGCCTTGAGGGTGCGGATGGCCGGTGAATCGCCCAGCAGCGCATCGAAGCCTTCGGCGTGGTCGTGGTGCAACGCCGAAAGGCGTTCGCCGATCCGGCTGGGCAGGTACAAGGTGATCAGCGCGCCCGCTTCGGTGATCGGCGTTGCATCGAGCAGCAGTGCTTCGCCGTTGAGGGTGATTTCGCGCAGCGGCAGACGAAAGCCATTGTCCAGCAACGCGGTTTGCAGGCTGGGGTCGGCAAACAGTTCACCAATGGGCTCGCCCGAAGGCTCGCGGCCGATCAGTGCGATCAGCGCCGGATTGGCCAGCAGCACATGCCCGGCACTGTCCAGCGCCAGAACCGGATCGGTCATCGCCGCCAGCAGTGCATCGAGCTGCAGGTGACGACGTTGACCGGGCAGGATATCCACCACTGTGATCGCCTCGACACCCCGCACCCTGAACAGAGCGTCCTTTAGTTCTTCGAGCATCTGATGGCTCAGGGTCGGCGCGTCGATGTAGACGTTCGGCGGCACCATTTCCACGGCATCCAGATTCAGATTGCGTCCACCCAGAATCGCCAGTACTTCCTGGGTGATACCGACACGGTCGATGAAACTGACATGGATACGCATGAGGCAGAGCGGGTTCGCAAACGAGAGGCTGGCAAGTATGCCCTGTGGCGCGGCGTTTGGTGAAATTCAGCGTGATGACCCGAGAATGTGACGCGGAGCGTAGGCACGATCATCAACCTTACACCGATCGTTCCCATGCTTGTGCTCATCTTTATAAACAAGTTCGCAAGACGCGCAAAACGGGGGGGGGCAAAACGAAAGTTACTGACTGAATGCATACCCCGTGGGAGGCGGCTTGCCGGCGATGGCGTCCGTTCAGTCACTGACAGGTCGCTTCAGAAAAAGCATCGCCGGCAAGCCGCCTCCCACAGTCCGTGGTCGCAGCAAGACTCGGTTATAACGCTGAGCGCAAGCATGGGCATGATCGGCGTGCTTGAGATCACGCTGATCGTTCCTACGCTCTGCGTGGGAATGCCTCCCAGGACGCTCCGCGTCCGNTGAATGTAGCGCAGTGATGTGGCCAGGCACCAGCGTTATCCACGTCATGCGCTCGGCTCACTGAATCCGCAATCTGTGCCATTTGTGACGCGGAGCGTCANATGCATGCCCGCGCGGAGCGATGGGCACGATCAGTGTTGAGGCTGACTTGTGTCTAACGATGAGCGCTCTGCGTGGTAACGCCGCTCAGGACGCTCCGCGTCCGGTAGATGCCTTACTCCAGATGTTCAGGCTTCAACGGCTCGCCGGACTTGGCGTCCAGCTTGTCGCGGATGTCTTCGAACATGCGGTCGTAGTCCGGATGTCTGGCGATCGGCAGGGAATCGCTGTGGGGCAGACCATGCTTGAGGGCGATGCGTCCGGCGTCATGGGCGAAGTTGAAAGCCAGATCGCGGGGCAGGTCGAACGCTTCGGAAAAGCTCTTGCCATCGATCTCGCCCTCCATCGTGAAGTGCATGCCGGTTCCTTGCTTGGGATCTTGACTCACTTCGTAACGCAAATGAACGTCGTAAGCGACCTCCGATGGCTGGAACGCCGCGTGAGTCATGTGCAGATGGCCTGGCTCGAACATGGAGGTTGCCCCATTGAAATTGAGTGTCCACGTAGGACACTGTTCGCGTCAGGGCGGTTCAGCCGGATGTCGGACCGCTCTTCAGCGCGGAGGCGGGCGCTCGGCCTTGACCGGCTCGGGGCGCGACCATATCCACAGATTGCCCAGCGCCATCCCGGCGATTGCCAAATACAGCCACCAGACATGAGTCAGCAGGCTCAGCATCATCACCGCGCAGAACAGCATGCTGACCGTGGCGCTGATCTTGGCGCGCCGGGTGACCAGCCGCCCGTTGCGCCAGTTGTAAAGGATCGGCCCGAACACGCGGTGGTTCTCCAGCCAGGCGTTCAGGCGCGGCGAACTGCGTGTTGCAGCCCAGGCGGCCAGGAGAATGAACTCTGTGGTCGGCAGTCCCGGAATGAAAATCGCGGCAATACCGATGCCCAGGCTGGCATACGCGAGAATGCCAAACAGAAAGCGTGAAAGTCTGGAACCGGGTGGTTTGTACGTCATGGTCTCTACAGGCAGGTTCGAAAAGCCCGGCCAGCTTAACAGCACCTGACGCTTTTTCATGCGTGTGCCACTTCGGCTGTCGGCGAGTCGACGCAGGCACGCCCTGGCGTCCGGCCGTCAGGGGCAAGAAACAGGCATCGCGCAATCAGAAAACGGGCGTCACTGCCCGGGAAGACGAGCGAGGTATGCGCCTTGGCGGTCTTGTCGGAGCGCCAAGAGCTGCGTGCCGATGCAAAGCATCGGCGCGATCAGAGTGGAGGCATTACTCGGCGTTATGCAGCGCCAGACAGTTGTCCAGCATGCGGTTGGAGAACGCCCATTCGTTGTCGTACCAGGACAGCACCTTGAGCAGTTTGCCGCTCACTTTGGTGTGGTTGGCGTCGAAGATCGACGACAGCGGGTTGTGGTTGAAGTCGTGGGAGACCAGCGGCAGGGTGTTGTAACCCAGTACCTTGGAATGCTGGCTGGCTTCTTTCATCAGCGCGTTGACTTCTTCAGCAGTGGTTTCGCGTTTCAGGGTGACGGTCAGATCCACCAGCGACACGTTGATCACTGGAACCCGCACCGCCATACCGGTCAGCTTGCCTGCCAGTTCCGGCAGTACCAGACCTACGGCCTCGGCAGCACCGGTCTTGCTCGGGATCATCGACTGCGTGGCCGAGCGCGCGCGGTACGGGTCGGTGTGGTAGACGTCGATCAGGTTCTGGTCATTGGTATAGGCATGAATGGTGGTCATCAAGCCGCTTTCGATACCCAGTTCACGGTGCAGCACCTGGGCAACCGGCGCCAGGCAGTTGGTGGTGCAGGAAGCGCTGGAGATGATCTGGTGCGACTGACGCAGCGTGTCGTGGTTCACGCCGTAGACGATGGTCGCATCTGCGCCGCTGGCAGGAGCGGAGATGATGACCTTGCGCGCACCGGCAGTCAGGTGGGCGGAGGCTTTCTCGCGGCTGGTGAACAGGCCGGTGCACTCGAATACCACATCGATGTTTTGCGACTTCCATGGCAGCTCCGCAGGGTTGCGGATTGCGCTCACGGCGATACGGTCGCCGTTGACCGTCAGGCTCTCTTTGTCACACTCCACGGTGCCGCTGAACGGGCCGTGTACAGTGTCGAAACGCAGCAGGTGCGCGTTCATTTCGCTGTCGCCCAGATCGTTGATGGCGACGACCTGCAGGTCCTGTCGGTAACCTTGGGTATACAGTGCGCGTAGGACGTTGCGGCCGATGCGGCCAAAACCGTTGATTGCGATACGAAGAGTCATACAGCCGTCCTTCATAAATTTGTTGTTGGAATTACAAGATTATTCTCATAGAAATAGAAAACAAGCCTTTTTAGTGGCAATATTTTGTTTTATCTACAACTACAAGCCTGAAAGGCATGCCCCATTGATCGAAACCAGGCCTTTGCGCGACAGCATTCGGCCCCGATCATCGGAACCGTCTTTACGGGTGACCATAGACGTTAGCCTGGAGTTCATCACATGCATCCCCGCATTCTTGAAGTAACCGAGCGGCTGATCGCTCGCAGTCGTGATACCCGCGAGCGCTATCTTCAATTGATCCGCGGCGCAGCCAGCGAAGGCCCGATGCGCGGCAAACTCCAATGCGCCAACTTTGCTCACGGTGTCGCGGCGTGCGGTCCGGAAGACAAGCAGAGCCTGCGGATGATGAACGCCGCCAACATCGCCATCGTCTCCTCCTACAACGAAATGCTCTCCGCGCATCAGCCCTACGAACACTTCCCTAACCAGATCAAACAGGCTTTACGTGACATTGGTTCGGTCGGTCAGTTTGCCGGTGGTGTGCCGGCGATGTGCGATGGCGTGACCCAGGGCGAGCCGGGCATGGAACTGGCGATTGCCAGCCGTGAAGTGATCGCGATGTCCACGGCCGTGGCGCTGTCGCACAACATGTTCGATGGCGCGCTGATGCTGGGCATCTGCGACAAGATCGTGCCGGGCCTGATGATGGGCGCACTGCGTTTCGGTCATCTGCCGACCATTTTCGTGCCGGGCGGGCCGATGGTGTCCGGCATTTCCAACAAGCAGAAAGCCGACGTTCGCCAGCGCTATGCCGAAGGCAAGGCGACCCGCGAAGAGCTGCTGGACTCGGAGATGAAGTCCTACCACAGCCCCGGCACCTGCACGTTCTACGGCACTGCCAATACCAACCAACTGGTGATGGAAGTGATGGGCATGCACTTGCCTGGCGCCTCGTTCGTCAACCCGTACACCCCGCTGCGTGACGCGCTGACCACCGAGGCTGCGCATCAGGTCACCCGCCTGACCAAGCAGAGCGGCAGCTTCATGCCGATCGGCGAAATCGTCGACGAGCGCTCGCTGGTCAACTCCATCGTGGCCCTTCATGCCACGGGCGGCTCGACCAACCACACCCTGCACATGCCCGCCATCGCGATGGCCGCCGGTATCAAACTGACCTGGCAGGACATGGCCGACCTGTCGGAAGTCGTGCCGACTCTCAGTCACGTCTATCCGAACGGCAAGGCCGACATCAACCACTTCCAGGCAGCGGGCGGCATGTCGTTCCTGATCCGCGAACTGCTGGCGGCAGGCCTGTTGCACGAAAACGTCAATACCGTGGCCGGTTATGGCCTGAGCCGCTACACCAAGGAGCCGTTTCTGGAAGACGGCAAGCTGGTCTGGCGTGAAGGCCCGCTGGAAAGTCTGGACGAGAACATCCTGCGTCCGGTGTCCCGTCCGTTTTCTGCGGAAGGTGGTCTGCGCGTCATGGAGGGCAACCTCGGCCGTGGTGTGATGAAGGTGTCCGCCGTGGCCCTTGAGCACCAGATCGTCGAAGCACCCGCCAAGGTGTTTCAGGATCAGCAGGAACTGGCCGACGCCTTCAAGGCCGGTGAGCTGGAGTGTGACTTCGTTGCAGTCATGCGCTTCCAGGGGCCGCGCTCCAATGGCATGCCCGAACTGCACAAGATGACGCCGTTCCTCGGCGTGCTGCAGGACCGTGGCTTCAAGGTTGCGCTGGTAACCGATGGACGGATGTCCGGCGCTTCGGGCAAGATCCCGGCGGCCATTCACGTTTGCCCGGAAGCTTACGTGGGCGGTCCTCTTGCGCTTGTGCAAGAGGGTGACGTGATTCGCGTCGACGGCGTGAAAGGAACGTTGCAAGTTCTGGTCGAAGCGTCAGAATTGGCCGCCAGAGAACCCGCCACCTGCCAGATCGACAACAGCGTCGGCTGCGGTCGGGAGCTGTTTGGATTCATGCGCATGGCCTTCAGCTCCGCAGAGCAGGGCGCTTGCGCCTTTACCTCTAGTCTGGAGACGCTTAAGTGAAGTTGGCCCTGGTCGGTGATATAGGCGGTACCAATGCTCGTTTTGCCATCTGGGAAGACGACACGCTGCATTCTGTCCGCGTATTCCCGACCATCGACTACATCGGTCCGGAAAAAGCCATCGAGGTCTACCTGCAGGACCTCGAGCTCAAGCGTGGCGATATCGGTTACGTCTGTCTGGCGGTTGCCGGACCCGTGGATGGCGATCTGTTCCAGTTCACCAACAGTCATTGGGAGCTGAGCCGCAAGGCGTTCTGCGAAGACCTGAAAGTCGACCACCTGCTGCTGATCAATGACTTCACCGCCATGGCGCTGGGCATGACCCGGCTCAAGGACGACGAGTACCTGACGGTCTGTCATGGTGTCGGCAAGCCGGATCGTCCACGCGCCGTGGTCGGACCGGGCACCGGGCTGGGTGTCGGCACGCTGATCAAGGAAAGTGACACGCGCTGGCTGGCGTTGCCGGGCGAGGGTGGTCATGTCGACCTGCCGATCGGGACGGCACGTGAAGCGCTGCTGTGGACGCGGCTGATGGCCGAGCACGAGCATGTCAGCGCGGAAGTGGTGCTCAGCGGTGCAGGCCTGTTGCTGCTCTATCAGGTCAGTTGCGCGCTGGATGACATCGAGCCTGAGCTCAAGTCACCGGCTGCCATTACCACAGCAGCGCTTGCAGGCGACCCGGTGGCTGCGGCTGTACTGGACCAGTTCTGTGTGTTTCTGGGCCGCGTGGTCGGCAATCAGGTGCTGACGGTGGGCGGCCTGGGCGGTGTCTACATCGCTGGCGGCGTGGTGCCACGCTTTACCGACTTTTTCATGAACAGCGGCTTCAAGCGCGCACTCGCTGAAAAGGGCGTGATGAGCGATTATTTCAAGGGGTTGCCAGTCTGGCTGGTTACCGCTGAATATCCCGGCCTGATGGGCGCGGGGGTTGCGCTGCAACAGGCCTTCGGTTCAGACATCTGAGCCGCGTCCCTAACAACAAAAATCAACAGCCAACGAGGACGCCTTCACGTGAGTTCAGTCAGTAAATCGATCCTGCTGGTGGATGATGACCAGGAGATTCGGGAGTTGCTGGACACCTACCTGAGCCGTGCCGGTTTTCAGGTTCGCACGGTCGGCGACGGCGCAGGTTTTCGTCAGGCGTTCAACGAGGCGTCCAGCGACCTGCTGATTCTCGACGTCATGCTGCCCGACGAAGACGGCTTCAGCCTGTGCCGCTGGGTGCGCCAGCATCCGCGTCAGCCGCATGTGCCGATCATCATGCTCACCGCCAGTTCCGACGAGGCCGACCGGGTCATCGGTCTGGAGCTGGGCGCCGACGATTACCTGGGCAAGCCGTTCAGCCCGCGCGAACTTCAGGCGCGGATCAAGGCGCTGCTGCGCCGCGCGCAGTTCGGTCAGGAGCGTCCCGGTGGCGACGTTATCCTGTTCGACGAGTGGCGCCTGGACATGGTCAGTCATCGGTTGTTTCACAACGACGGCGAAGAAGTGATCCTGTCGGGCGCCGACTTCGCCTTGCTCAAGCTGTTTCTGGATAACCCTCAGCAGATTCTGGACCGCGACACCATTGGCAACGCCACTCGTGGTCGTGAGCTGATGCCGTTGGAGCGCATCGTCGACATGGCGGTCAGCCGCCTGCGTCAGCGGCTGCGTGACACAGGCAAGTCGCCGCGCCTGATCCGGACCGTGCGCGGCAGCGGATATCTGCTGGCCGCCAACGTCAACGCACAAGCAGGCAGCGGTTATTAACACGCCGGTGGCAGGCCCTAAAAAACGCAGCCTGCCGCTACCGCGTTCGCTGCTCGGGCGAATGCTGCTGTTGACGCTGTTGGCGGTGTTGATCGCTCAGACGCTGTCCAGCGTGATCTGGTTGTCGCAACTGCGAGCCACCCAGATGGAAGGGCTGGTGACCAGTGCGCGCAGCCTAGCGTACTCGATGGCGGCCAGCGTCAGTTACTTCCGTTCCCTGCCGCTCGCCTATCGCCCGCTAGTGCTGGATCAGTTGCGCAGCATGGGCGGCACGCGCTTCGTGGTCTCGCTCAATGATCACCCGCTGGACATGCAGATCCTGCAACCCACGCCGCGCAAACAGGCGGTGCTCGATGTGGTCGGCCAGGTGCTGCGTCAGCACTTGGGCAACGATCCCGACATTGCCGTGTGGTTCGTCAAGCCCGATGATCTGAGAATCTTCAACAGCGGGCTCAAGCTCGACGAGTTGCCGCGTTCCTGGGCGCATTACGCGCTGACCCTGGAGCCGGTCAACCCGCCGGTGCTGGTCACGCAGATCGAAATGGCGCCCGGCGAATGGTTCTACATCGCCTCGTTGCTGCCCGAGCCTTACACCACCCTCGAAGAGCAGGATCTGCCGATTCAACAGGTCTGGTTCATTGGTTTGACCAGCGCGTTTCTGCTGCTGTTCATTGGCCTGCTGGTGCATTGGCAAAGCAGGCCGCTCAAACGCTTGGCGCGTGCTGCGCGGGACATGTCACTGGGTGCGGATGTCGAGCCGGTGGTGGAGGGTGGCGGCAGTGAAGTGGTTGAAGTGAGCCGTGCCTTCAATGCCATGCGCACCCGGATCAGTCGCTACCTGACCGAGCGCGGCCAATTGTTCAGCGCCATTTCCCACGACCTGCGCACACCGATTACTCGCCTGCGGCTGCGTGTCGAGCTGCTTGAAGACGAGCAGATGCAATACAAGTTCGGACGCGATCTCGACGAACTGGAGCTGCTGGTGAAGGGCGCGCTGCAGTGCGTCAAGGACACCGATATCCATGAAAACATCGAGCAGGTGGACCTCAACGTGCTGCTCGACTGTCTCGTCGAGCCCTATCTGCGTCCTGACGGAGAAGGGCGTGTCACTCAGACCGGCGCAGCCCTGTCCTGCTATCCCGGCAAGCCGCTGGCCCTCAGGCGCTGCATCGGCAATCTGATCGACAACGCCCTCAAGTACGGCGACCGGGCGCACCTCAAGGTCGAGGACAACGCGCTGGCCTTCGTGCTGCATGTCGATGACGAGGGGCCGGGTGTGCCTGAACAGAGGCTAGAGCATGTCTTCGAGCCGCATTTCCGTCTGGCAGGTGGCAATCAGCAAGGCTACGGCCTGGGGCTGGGCATCGCGCGCAATATCGCCCATAGCCATGGCGGGGAGGTGAGCCTGCAGAATCTTCGCGAAGGCGGGCTGCGCGTCACGCTGTACCTGCCGCGGACATCAGAGTGATATCGAATGTAACCATCCGGTGACATTCGCGCATCCCTTCGTTACCGTCCTCGCGATTCGCTTGGTTAGACTCCCACGAAGCGCAAGCACCAGACTTGCTCATGCATAACAACAAGAAAGGTCAATTCGATGAATTCAATGTCACGCCTCGCCGTTGTCATCTCCCTCGCCTCCCTGTTCCCGCTGAGCGCCCATGCTGCTGATGCCAAAGGCACTGTAGAAGTCGTGCACTGGTGGACCTCGGGTGGCGAAAAAGCTGCGGTCGATGTCCTGAAAGCGCAAGTTGAAAAAGACGGCTTCACCTGGAAAGACGGCGCCGTGGCCGGTGGTGGTGGTTCCACTGCCATGACCGTGCTCAAAAGCCGCGCCGTTGCCGGCAACCCGCCTGGCGTTGCCCAGATCAAAGGCCCGGACATTCAGGAATGGGCGTCCACCGGCCTGCTCGACACCGACGCGCTGAAAGACGTCGCCAAGGCTGAAAAGTGGGACTCGCTGCTGGACAAGAAAGTCTCCGATACCGTGAAGTACGACGGTGATTACGTCGCGGTGCCGGTGAACATTCACCGCGTCAACTGGCTGTGGATCAACCCTGAGGTCTTCAAGAAAGCCGGTATCGAAAAAGCGCCGACTACCCTCGAAGAATTCTACGCCGCTGGCGACAAGCTGAAGAAAGCCGGTTTCATTGCGCTGGCTCACGGCGGTCAGCCATGGCAGGACAGCACCGTGTTCGAAGCGGTCGTGATGTCGGTCATGGGTGCAGACGGTTACAAGAAAGCCTTGGTTGATCTCGACAAGGATGCACTGACCGGCGAAGGCATGGTCAAGTCGCTCACCGAACTCAAGAAAGTCGCGACCTACATGGACGCCGACGGCAAGGGTCAGGACTGGAACCTGGAAGCGGCCAAGGTCATCAACGGCAAGGCCGGTATGCAGATCATGGGTGACTGGGCCAAGAGTGAATGGACCGCCGCCAAGAAAGTCGCGGGCAAGGATTACCAGTGCGTAGCCTTCCCGGGCACCGACAAGGCGTTCACCTACAACATCGACTCGCTGGCAGTGTTCAAGCAGAAGGACAAGGGCACGACCGCTGCCCAGCAGGATCTGGCCAAGGTTGCGATGGGTGAGGACTTCCAGAAGGTCTTCAGCATCAACAAGGGCTCGATTCCGGTTCGCGAAGACATGCTGAACGACATGGCCAAATACGGCTTCGATTCCTGCGCGCAAACCGCAGCCAAGGACTTCCTGGCGGATTCGAAAACCGGCGGTCTGCAACCGAGCATGGCGCACAACATGGCCACCTCGCTGGCAGTCCAAGGCGCGTTCTTTGATGTGATCACCAATTACATCAACAACCCGTCAGCCGATCCGGCCGCGACCGCCAAGCAATTGGCCACCGCCGTCAAGTCAGCCCAGTAATCCGCATAACCTGACGTACCGCTGCAGTCAGCGCGGGTGGAATCGGAAACCGATTTCACCCGTGCCTGTGGCCTGAATTCGATACACCGAATGGGATACTCCCGATGAGCTCTGTCGCTGTGTTCAGCAAAGCCTCGCCACTGGATACATTGCAACGCTGGCTACCGAAACTGGTGCTGGCGCCAAGCATGTTCATCGTGTTGGTTGGTTTCTACGGTTACATCCTTTGGACGTTTGTCCTCTCGTTCACCAACTCGACGTTCCTGCCGTCCTACAAGTGGGTCGGACTGGCGCAATACGCGCGCCTGATGGACAACGACCGCTGGTGGGTCGCGAGCAAGAACCTTGCAGTGTTCGGTGGCATGTTCATCGGCATCAGTCTGGTGATCGGTGTCTTTCTGGCGATCCTGCTGGACCAGCGCATCCGTCGCGAAGGCGCGATCCGCACTATTTATCTGTACCCGATGGCGCTCTCGATGATCGTCACCGGTACGGCCTGGAAGTGGCTGCTCAACCCGGGCCTGGGCCTGGACAAGATGCTGCGCGACTGGGGCTGGGAAGGCTTCCGCCTGGACTGGCTGATCGATCCTGACCGTGTGGTGTATTGCCTGGTGATCGCCGCTGTCTGGCAGTCGTCCGGCTTTGTGATGGCACTGTTCCTGGCCGGCCTGCGCGGTGTCGATCAATCGATCATCCGTGCTGCGCAGATGGATGGCGCGAGCCTGCCGATGATCTACTGGCGCGTGGTGCTGCCAAGCCTGCGTCCGGTGTTCTTCAGTGCGGTGATGATCCTGGCGCACATCGCGATCAAGAGCTTCGACCTGGTGGCTGCGATGACGGCCGGTGGCCCCGGTTACTCCTCGGACCTGCCCGCCATGTTCATGTATTCCTTCACCTTCAGCCGTGGCCAGATGGGCATGGGTTCGGCGAGTGCGATTCTGATGCTCGGCGCGATCCTGGCGATTCTGGTGCCGTACCTGTACTCCGAGCTGAGGACCAAGCGCAATGACTAGTCTTGTGGGCAAGCCAGGCATCAGCTTCAGCCGCGTGGTGATTCACGCCGTGCTGTTGCTGGCCTGTTTGATTTATCTGGTTCCGCTGGTGGTCATGCTGTTCACCAGCTTCAAGACTCCGGAAGACATCGGCACCGGCAACCTGTTGAGCTGGCCGAGCGTCGTCACCGTCATCGGCTGGGTCAAGGCCTGGGACATCGTCGACGGCTATTTCTGGAACTCGCTGCGCATCACCGTTCCGGCCGTGATCATCTCCACCGCCATTGGCGCACTCAACGGCTACGTGCTGTCGATGTGGAAATTCCGCGGCTCGCAACTGTTCTTCGGCCTGTTGCTGTTCGGCTGCTTCCTGCCGTTCCAGACCGTTCTGCTGCCTGCGTCCTTCACGTTGGGCAAGATGGGTCTGGCCAACACCACCACGGGCCTGGTGTTCGTTCACGTGGTCTACGGTCTGGCGTTCACCACGCTGTTCTTCCGTAACTATTACGTGAGCGTGCCGGATGCGCTGGTGCGGGCTGCACGCCTGGATGGCGCTGGGTTCTTCACTATCTTCGGCCGCATCATCCTGCCGATGTCGACGCCGATCGTGATGGTGTGCCTGATCTGGCAGTTCACCCAGATCTGGAATGACTTCCTGTTCGGCGTGGTGTTCTCCAGTGGCGAATCGCAGCCCATCACCGTGGCGCTGAACAACCTGGTCAACACCAGCACCGGCGCCAAGGAATACAACGTTGACATGGCGGCGGCGATGATCGCCGGGCTGCCGACACTGCTGGTGTACGTACTGGCTGGCAAGTATTTCCTGCGTGGGCTCACAGCCGGCGCGGTCAAGGGGTAATCATGGCGACTCTCGAGCTACGCAACGTCAACAAGACCTACGGCACCAACCTGCCGGATACGCTGAAGAACATCGAACTGTCGATCAAGGACGGCGAGTTCCTGATCCTGGTCGGTCCGTCCGGTTGCGGCAAATCCACCCTGATGAACTGCATCGCGGGCCTGGAAAACATCACTGGCGGCGCGATCCTGATCGATGGCGAAGACGTCAGCGGCACCAGCCCGAAGGATCGCGACATCGCGATGGTGTTCCAGTCCTACGCGCTGTACCCGACCATGAGCGTGAGAGAAAACATCGCGTTCGGCCTGAAGATCCGCAAGATGGCGCCTGCTGCCATCGAGGAGGAAGTGGCACGGGTCGCCAAGCTGCTGCAGATCGAGCACCTGCTCAACCGCAAGCCGGGCCAGCTGTCCGGTGGTCAGCAACAGCGTGTGGCCATGGGCCGTGCCCTGGCACGCCGTCCGAAGATCTACCTGTTCGACGAACCGCTTTCCAACCTCGACGCCAAGCTGCGTGTCGAAATGCGCACCGAAATGAAACTGATGCACCAGCGTCTGAAGACCACTACTGTCTATGTGACCCACGACCAGATCGAGGCCATGACACTGGGTGACAAGGTTGCGGTCATGAAGGACGGTATCGTCCAGCAGTTCGGCACGCCCAAGCAGATCTACAACGATCCGGCCAACCTCTTCGTAGCCAGCTTCATCGGCTCGCCGCCGATGAACTTCATCCCGCTGCGCCTGCAACGTCAGGATGGCCGTCTGGTTGCGCTCCTCGACAGCGGTCAGGCGCGCTGCGAACTGCCGGTTGGCGTCAGCGACGCGGGGCTTGAGGATCGGGAAATCATTCTGGGCATCCGCCCCGAGCAGATCACCCTGGCGAGCGGCGAACCTACCGCGCTGCCGACCATTCGCGCCGAAGTCCAGGTCACCGAACCGACCGGTCCGGACACGCTGGTGTTCGTCACACTGAATCAGAGTAAAGTCTGCTGCCGTCTGGCGCCGGACGTTGCGCCACAGGTCGGCGAAAGCCTGACCCTGCAATTCGATCCGTCGAAGGTTTTGCTGTTCGACGCCAAGAGCGGTGAGCGTCTGGGCGTGTTGGGCAATCAGCCTTCGGCTGAGCGTGTCAACAATGTTTCCCAGTTGAGCCGCAAGTGATAGCTTGATCCACCCGAGCACAGCTGGCGGGTCGCCTTTCGCTCAGGCAAGCGACCCACCAGCGAACACCAAGCAGTGATGTAAGACGTAAACCAAAGCTAATAACAATAAAACGAGGATTGATGGGATGAAGAAGATCAACAAGGCTAAATCGCATTCCCGGCTGCAGTTGGTAGGCAAGCTGTCCGTTATTGGTGCAATGAGCCTGGCAGGTAGCGCTCATGCGGCAGATGCGTTTTCCTACGACTCACCATGGATGACCGGTGACTGGGGCGGAAAACGTACCGAGCTGCTCGACAAGGGTTACGACTTCTCGCTGGAATACGTGTCCGAGATGGCCAGCAACATCAAGGGCGGCTACAACGATGACAAGACCGGCCGTTACAGCGATCAGTTCGCGCTGGGCATGAAGGTCGATCTGGAGAAGGTGCTGGGCTGGAACGACGCTGAATTCAAGCTGGCGATCACCGAGCGTAGTGGCCGCAACATCTCCAACGACCGCATCGGCGATCCTCGCGCCGGCACCCTCAGCTCCTCGCAGGAAGTCTGGGGTCGTGGTCAGACCTGGCGTCTGACGCAAATGTGGGTCAAGCAGAAATACTTCGACGGCGCGCTGGACGTCAAGGTCGGTCGTTTCGGACCGGGCGAAGACTTCAACAGCTTCCCGTGCGATTTCCAGAACCTGTCGTTCTGCGGCTCGCAGGTCGGTAACTACGTGAACACCTGGTACAACTGGCCAATCAGCCAGTGGGCCTTGCGCGTGAAGTACAACATCACGCCTGAAGTGTATGCGCAGGTCGGCGTGTACGAGCAGAACCCGTCGAACCTGGAAACCGGCAACGGCTTCAAGCTCAGCGGCAGCGGCACAAAAGGCATGATCCTGCCGGTGGAACTGGTCTGGACACCTACCGTCAATTCGTTGCCGGGTGAGTACCGTGTCGGCTTCTACAAGAGCACGCCGAATGCCGACGACGTTTATGAAGACGTCAACGGTCAGCCACAGGCTGTTACTGGCGCTGCATTCAAGTCGCATGACAGCAAGAAAGGCTGGTGGGTCGTCGCTCAGCAACAGCTGACTGCACACAATGGCGATGCCTCGCGTGGTCTGAGCATCTTCGCCAACGCCACCGTGCACGACAAGGAAACCAACTTTGTCGACAACTACCAGCAGATCGGTTTCACCTATAAAGGTCCGTTCGATTCCCGTCCGAAGGATGACATCGGCATCGGTTTCGCCCGTATCCACGTAAACGATGATGTTCAGGATCGCCGCCGTCTGCAGAACCAGATCAACAACATCAACGACTACGACAATCCGGGCTTCCTGCCAGTGCAGCAGACCGAATACAACTCCGAGATCTACTACGGCTTCCACGTCACCAACTGGCTGACCGTGCGTCCCAACCTGCAGTACGTCAAGCACCCGGGCGGTGTTGACAAGGTTGACGATGCCATCGTGGCAGGTCTGAAGATTCAGTCGAAGTTCTGATTCAGAGCTGACATGAATCATGAATGACGCATAGAGCGATCAAGGGTCGTGTGTGCTTTGCGGGCAGCCTGGCTGCCCGTTTTTTATTGGCTTGAATTCCCCTTTTTTTCAGGACGCGACTGGCGATGACTTCCGACGACGCGCAGATTTCCGAGCATCCCCTGCAACGCTTCTTCCGATCCCGGCGCGCCCGGCCGACGTTCGAGTGGGAGCGCCACCAGTTGCGCGATGTGCTGGTGATCGACCATCCGCAGTGTCAGGCGGTGTTCAGTCGGCAGGGCGCGCAGTTGTTGCACTTTCAGCCCCGCGACCAGAAGCCCTGGCTCTGGTGCGCGGCGCAATGGCCGCAAGTAGGGGCGATTCGTGGCGGAGTGCCGGTTTGCTGGCCCTGGTACGGGCGACATCCCGGTGAGAACGGCTGGCCGGCCCATGGCTGGGGCCGCCTGCTGGACTGGAAACTGATCGACAGCAGCGAAAGCGAGGCGGGCGTGAGCCTGCATTGGCGCTTGCAGCTCTGCGACTGGCAGGCCGACCTGCATGCCGAACTGGGGCAGGGCATGGAACTGAGCCTGAGCACTTGCCATGAAGACAGCGAGCCGTGTCATTTCAGTCATGCACTGCACGCGTATTGGCGCATCAGCGACGTCGCCGAGGTGGCGCTGCAAGGTCTGGACGGTGCGCCGGGCTATGACGAACTGAGTCGCCAGGCGTGCCAGCAACACGGAGCGCTGCGGGTGGCAGGCGGCTGCCAGCGAGTCTTCGAGCACGAGGGCGCGTTACAGCTTCAGGACCCGGCCTGGGCGCGACAGTTGAACATCGACACTGGCGACAGCACCAATACCGTCGTCTGGCACCCCGGTAGCCGTCCATTGCTGGGCGTGTGTGGCAGCGAAACCGCAGGCTTCGTTCGGGTGGAAGCGGCATCAGGCAGCGGCGAAAGCTTCAGCCTCGCGCCGGGGCAACACGCGCAGCTCAAGCTACAGGCGCAGTTGGCGTATTGAGCGTTCGCTTGCGAATGTGACGCAGAGCGATGAGCACGATCACTGCACGGTGAGGGTTGATCGTTCCTCACGCTCCGCGTGGGAATGCCTCTCGGGACGCTCCGCGTCCTCTCTCGGGCTGACGCTCAGCCCTGATCCTCGACCGGATAGCGGCTGTCGTTGAGGCTTTCCTTGATCTTGCGCAGGTGCGGCTGGAAGTCCACGCCACGGCGCAGGGTCATGCCGGTCGCCAGCACGTCCAGAACGGTGAGCTGAATGATCCTTGAGGTCATCGGCATGTAAATGTCGGTGTCTTCCGGCAGCGGGATGTTCAGGCTGACGGTGCTGGCCTGGGCCAGTGGCGACCCTGCGGCGGTCAGGCCCAGTACCGAAGCACCGTTGGCCCGTGCGATGCGCGCGACTTCCACCAGTTCGCGGGTGCGGCCGGTGTAGGAAATGATCACGAACAGCTCACCGGTGTGCGCCACCGACGCAATCATGCGCTGCATCAGCACGTCGGCATGTGCCGTCACCGCCAGATTGAAGCGGAAAAATTTGTGCTGCGCGTCGAGCGCGACAGGCGCCGAAGCCCCCAGACCGAAGAAATGGATCTGGCGCGCCTGGATCAGCATGTCCACCGACTTGCTGATCAGTGTCGGGTCCAGTTGCTGGCAGGCGCTGTCCAGCGACGCGATGGCGCTGCCGAAAATCTTCTGCGTGTAAGCCTCGGGATTGTCATCGGCTTCGACCGCACGGCTGACGTAAGCCGCGCCGCTGGCCAGGCTCTGGGCCAGTTGCAGCTTGAGCTCCGGGTAACCACTGACATTGAACGAGCGGCAGAAACGATTGACGGTCGGTTCGCTGACTTTCGCAGCCTGCGCCAGCGCGGCGATACTCAGTCGCGTCGCCATCTGCGGGTTGAGCAGAATCACTTCGGCCACCTTGCGTTCGGCCTTGTTCAGCTCATCGAGTCGGCCCTGGATTTGCTCCAGGAGGTTTCTAATGCGGTCCATTCAAAATCCTTGTCGGGGCTGATTCACCAACGGTTTTCGCTCGAGCTTTTATTAGCCCTTTAGCCTGTAGCAAAGGTGGCCTATCGTACTGAGGGCCTGTGTTGATCACCACTGGAATATGCTTTTAGGCAGAATGTTGTGGTTATTACTACATATGGCCTTGAGTAACGCCTTTAAAAAAGGTATTTGTAGCCTAACTTGATAAAAGAACCAACATTATGCCCTTGATTACGGTTGAACCGTGCACATTTGCCCTGTTTGGTGCCTTGGGGGACCTGGCAGTTCGCAAGCTGTTCCCGGCTCTTTATCAGCTTGATCGCGCTGGACTCCTGCATGAAGACACAAAAATTCTTGCGCTGGCGCGAGAGCCGGGCGACGCACCGTCGCATCTGGCCTACATCGAACAATCCATGCGTCGCTTCATTTCCGAGGCGCAGCTTGAAGACGAACACGTTTCCCGCTTCCTGGGACGCCTGAGCTACCTGCACGTCGATTTCCTCAAGGCCGAGGATTACGTTGCACTGGCCGAGCGCGTGGGTGACGCAGAAACCCTGATCGCCTACTTCGCCACACCCGCATCGGTGTATGGCGCGATCTGCGAGAACCTAGCCTCGGTCAATCTGGCAGACCGCACCCGCGCGGTGCTGGAAAAGCCGATCGGCCACGACCTTGCGTCCTCGCGTCGCGTCAACGATGCCGTCGCGCAGTTCTTCCCGGAAAACCGCGTTTATCGCATCGACCACTATCTGGGCAAGGACACGGTACAGAACCTCATTGCCTTGCGTTTCGCCAACAGCCTGTTCGAAACCCAGTGGAACCAGAATCATATTTCCCACGTGGAAATCACTGTGGCCGAGAAGGTCGGTATCGAGGGCCGCTGGGGTTACTTCGATCAGGCCGGCCAGCTGCGCGACATGATCCAGAACCACCTGTTGCAACTGCTCTGCCTGATTGCGATGGACCCGCCGAGCGACCTGTCGGCTGACAGTATTCGTGACGAGAAGGTCAAGGTGCTCAAGGCGCTGGCGCCGTTCACGCCCGAGCGTCTCGCGACCCAGGTGGTGCGCGGTCAGTACACCGGCGGCTACAGCGAAGGCAAGGCGGTGCCCGGTTACCTGGAAGAAGAAAACTCCAACACCCAGAGCGACACCGAAACCTTCGTCGCCTTGCGGGCCGACATCCGCAACTGGCGCTGGTCGGGCACGCCGTTTTACCTGCGCACCGGCAAACGCATGCCGCAGAAACTGTCGCAGATCGTGATCCACTTCAAAGAGCCGCCGCACTACATCTTCGCCCCTGAGCAGCGCTTGCAGATCAGCAACCGGCTGATCATCCGCCTGCAGCCGGATGAAGGCATTTCCCTGCAGGTGATGACCAAGGATCAGGGCCTGGACAAGGGCATGCAACTGCGCAGCGGTCCTCTGCAACTGAATTTTTCCGACACTTACCGCAGCGCTCGAGTCCCCGACGCCTATGAGCGGTTGTTGCTGGAAGTCATGCGTGGCAATCAGAACCTGTTTGTCCGCAAAGATGAAATCGAGTACGCGTGGCAATGGTGTGATCAGTTGATCGCAGGCTGGAAGAAGGCGGGCGATGCGCCCAAGCCTTATGCGGCCGGATCCTGGGGGCCGATGAGCTCCATTGCTCTGATTACTCGCGACGGGAGATCCTGGTATGGCGATATGTGACCTTGAGCTGCCAGCAGGGCTGGTAGCACGTGAATTCGACAACCCGCAGCAACTGGCCGACGCGCTGGCTGCGAATGTGGCGAGTCAACTGAAAGCGGCCATTGGCGAGAACGGCCTGGCGACTCTGGTGGTCTCCGGCGGCCGCAGTCCGGTAGCGTTTTTCCAGAGCCTGGCGCAACAGCCGCTGGACTGGAGCAAGGTAGTCGTCAGCCTGGCTGACGAGCGCTTTGTGCCGACCGAGCATGCCGACAGCAACGCGGGTCTGTTGCAGCGTCATCTGCTGCAAGGCCCTGCGGCCAAGGCGAAATTCCTCGGTCTGTACAACGTTGCGGGCAGCGTTGAGGAGGCCGCGCTGACGGCCGACAAGGCGCTGGCCGAGTTGCCGCCCATTGATGTACTTATTCTGGGCATGGGCGATGACGGTCACACCGCGTCGCTGTTCCCCAACAGCCCGAACCTGACCGAGGCCTTGAGCCTGGATGGCGAGCGCCGTTGCCTGCCGATGCTGGCACCCAGCGTGCCGCATCAGCGCCTGACCCTGACCCGTCGCCTGTTGGCGTCGGCGAAGCGACCGATCCTGTCGGTTTCCGGGCAGGCCAAACTCGATACGCTGCGCGCGGCGCTGGCGGGCGATGATCTCGCCGAAATGCCGGTCCGTGCCTTTCTAGAACCGTCTCTTGAGATTTACTGGTGCCCATAAGCAAAGGAAACGTCGCCATGACACAGAACGAAAATAATCAGCCGCTCAGCATGGCGAACAAGATTGCCCAGATCGATGAGCTCTGCGCGAAAGCGAAGATTCTGCCGGTCATTACCATCGCCCGCGACGAGGATGTTCTGCCACTGGCCGACGCTCTCGCCGCTGGCGGCATGACCGCTCTGGAAGTCACCCTGCGTTCGGCGTTCGGCCTGAGCGCGATCCGCATCCTGCGTGAACAGCGCCCGGAATTGTGCGTGGGCGCAGGCACGATCCTGGATCGCAAGATGCTGGCCGATGCCGAAGCCGCAGGTTCGCAGTTCATCGTCACCCCCGGCAGCACGCAGGATCTGCTGCAGGCCGCCGTCGACAGCCCGCTGCCGTTGCTGCCAGGTGTCAGCAGTGCCTCGGAAATCATGATCGGCTACGCCATGGGCTATCGCCGATTCAAGCTGTTCCCGGCTGAAATCAGCGGTGGGGTAGCGGCGATCAAGGCCCTGGGCGGCCCGTTCAACGAAGTGCGCTTCTGCCCAACCGGCGGTGTCAACGAACAGAACCTGAAGAACTACATGGCCCTGCCAAACGTCATGTGCGTTGGCGGTACCTGGATGATCGACAACGCCTGGGTCAAGAATGGCGACTGGGGTCGTATTCAGGAAGCGACCGCGCAGGCGTTGGCGTTGTTTGACTGAGTAAGTCTGGAAGACGCGTAAAACGGCGCCAAGACGAAAGTGCCTGACTCGACACATACCCCGTGGGAGGCGGCTTGCCGGCGATAGCGTCAGTTCAGTCACCCACGTGGCGCTTCGGAAAACGCATCGCCGGCAAGCCGCCTCCCACTGTAGTCCGTGGTTGCAGCAAGCCTTGGATATAACGCTGAGCGCAAGCATGGGCATGATCGGCGAGCGCGATATCACCCTGATCGTTCCCACGCTCCGCGTGGGAATGCCGCCCAGGACGCTCCGCGTCCGCTCTCGGGTATGACGCAGCTTCACGTGCTGCATGCGCACCCGTGATGGGCACCATCAATACGAGGCCAGGCGTCTGGCCCCGTTCAAAGAAGTTGTTGGTTGTATGGCTTTGCGGTGTGCCCTGGTCCGGCGCACCGTTTTTTTTTGCCTCCGCTCAAGCACCGCGGTCCTTGAAGGACTGACGCGGGCGAGTGCGGATCGGGTCCAGTATCTCGCTGAGGCCGTTGTGATCGATCTCCTGCATCAGGGCCAGCAGGCCACCCAGTTCACCCTTCGGAAAGCCCTCACGGGCGAACCAGTTCAGGTAATGGCCGGGCAGGTCGGCGATCAGCCGTCCCTTGTACTTGCCAAATGGCATTTCCTGGGTGACCAGCAGCTTGAGTTTTTCAGGATTCACGGACGGGACCTTCTGTCGTTTCGCTTGAACCAACACGATACGTGCATTCTGCATGCAGGCAAGGTGCGGTTCATGCAGAAATCACGATAATCATTTTGTGAAAATTTCGTAAGATATTGATTTTAAACGAATAAAATTTTTAAAAAAGCTGGCATGACGACTGCAATATTCAAGGCAGAAGCAACTTTCGTATCAACCTGCCATTAGGAAATTATCAAATGACTGATATCAACAAAGAAACGATCTCTATCCTCAATGACCTGATCGAAAACAGCATTGACGGCGAAGAAGGTTTCAAGACCAGTGCAGAGAATGCGAAAAGCCCACAGGTGAAATCCTTCCTTGCACGTCGTTCGACTGAAGTCGGCGCTGCAGTGCGAGAGCTTCAGCAGCACGTACAACAACTGGGCGGCAAGCCAGAAGATTCGTCCAGCGTATCGGCCGACCTGCACCAGGCATGGGTCAAGCTGAAAACTGCATTCACCAGCAGCGATGACAAGGCTGTGCTGGAAGAAGTAGAGCGTGGCGAAGATGTCGCCAAAAAAGCTTACAGCAAGGCTCTGGAGAAATCCCGCGAGAAGGGCGTTTCCCCGGCAGTGATCGCTGTTATCGAAAAGCAATATCAGGGCGTTCTGAAGAACCACGACGAAGTCAAAGCACTTCGTGATGCAGCCCGCGCCGCCTCGTAATCCGGTAGCTCAGCGGTACTAAGAAAACGCCAGCCAGTCTGGCGTTTTTTTATGCCTCCAATCCGTCAGGCCAGACCCGCAATACTTGCCGCAGCCACCCGCAACTCGACCCGGTTACGGCCATTGTTCTTGGCCTGATAGAGCGCCTTGTCGGCAATGCCGAAGAACGCCGCCAGCTTGTCACCTGAATGAACCATCTGCGACGCAACGCCAATGCTGACCGTGATTGGCTGTTCATCGCCGGGGAAGGGCGGCATGGATTCGATGGCCTTGCGTACGTTTTCAGCGAGTATCAGCGCGCCGTTGCTGTCGGTTTCCGGCAGCACCACGACAAACTCTTCGCCCCCGTAGCGGGCCGCCATATCACCCGGGCGCCTTATGTTATCTGCAATGGTCTGAGCCACCTTGCGCAGCGCCTGATCGCCGCCCTGGTGCCCATGGCGCTCGTTGAATGCCTTGAAGTGATCAACGTCGATCATCAGCATCGACAGCGGCTTGCCCGAGCGGTGTGCACGCGACCATTCGGTTTCCATCGCAGCGTCGAGCTGGCGTCGATTATCCAGCCCGGTAAGGCCATCGGTCGCCGCCAGGCAGGCCAGTTGGTCTTCGGCTCGCTGGCGTCTGCGTAATTCGCGGCACAGCAGGCCTGTCAGCCACAGTATCCCCAGACACAGCACACTGGTGGCCGAGCCGACCAGCCAGGCATTGCGCCGCCAGACTGCGTACACCTCTGCTTCGGACTGGCCGACCACGACAATCAAGGGCAGATTGCCGACCCTCGAAAAGGTGTAGAACCGCTGTGCATTCAACTGGGTCGACCAGGCAGAAAAGCTGCCTTCGCCCTCCTTGAGCATGCGCTGGAAGTTGGCAGTCTGGCTGAAGTCCTTGCCGATCAATTCCTGCCCGTCCCTGTCGGGGTGGCGAACAATCAAAATACCTTTGGTATTGATCAGGTTAATACTGCTGTCATTACCCAGCTTCTGACTCATGAACAACTGTTTGAAATACACCAGACGCATGGCAGCACTGGCAATACCCATGAACTCGCCATGGGGTCCTGACATTCTTCGGCTGAAACCGATGCACCAATCCTTGTAACCCCAGCGGGTCTTGTAAGGCGGACTGACGTGCAACTCCAGTGACGGGTCGGTGGCATGTTCCTTGAAATAGGAACGGTCCGAAAAGTTATCGTCGCGCGGTATGACCGATAACGAGTCTGCCAATATCTCTCCCCGATTGTCGAGCAGGACCAAATCACCTTTGTAGGGCGCGGCAGTGGAACGATCAAACAGTACCAACTGACGCAATTCCGGTGAGAGACTCATCAGGTCATGGCGTTGCCAGGCCTTTATCATGCCTTGCAGGGAAGAGTCATAGAGTTCGGCGTTGCGCATCACGTCAGCGTCGATCAACTGCACCATATTGGAGGCGGTACGTGCAGCGGAGAGCGCGGTATCACTGCGTTCGCGCACCAACAGTGACGCCACGATGGTCAGAATCGAGAGGACCGACAGCGAGCTGCCGAAAATGAGCATGAGCTCTGACCGGGACCACTTGTAAGACGCGGCTTGTGTGGATGCAGACAACGGCATTGGTGGGTACTACCTGCAAACGAATGATTCTTGATAATCGATGTGGGTCATTAACTTTATTGGCAGTCTTGTAAAGGCCAGCATATATAGCACGCCTGTTGCAGCTCTAATAAGCGCGCCTGAAGAATAAAGACTGTTTTTTTAAACCATTCAAGACCGTCAAATACCGAGCGTCAATATTAAGTTTGGCAAACGGATAATCAGTGCGGAAGACGGATGCCGAATGTATTGATGCCCCGGTCGCTGTTCACGAACACCGAGCCGCCGTGCATCAGGGCGATGGCTTTGACAATGGCAAGTCCCAGACCGTGGTTGGCACCGCTGTTGCTGCGCGATGCATCGACCCGATAGAACCGTTCGAACAGCCGAGGAAGATGTTCTTCCGGGATCGGTGCGCCCGGATTGGCCACGCCGATGCTGACGTGATTCTCCAGCGCTTGAATGCTCACCTGAATGCGTTCACCAGCTTCGGTGTGCTGTACGGCATTGTGCAGCAGGTTGATCAGTGCCCGGCGCAGGTGGGCCTTTTCAATCGGCACGCTGGCGTCACCTTCGACCTGCACCTGAACCTGTGCGTCTTCGAGGATGAAATCCAGATAGTCCAGCGTAGTGGCGACTTCCCCGGCCAGTGATGCCCGAGTCAACTCCTGAACCCGGGTGCCCTGATCGGCACTGGCCAGAAACAGCATGTCGTTGATGATCGAACGCAGGCGTTCGAGTTCTTCGAGGTTCGATTGCAGCACTTCGAAATAATGCTCAGCCGAGCGGCCTCGGGTCAGGGCGACCTGAGTCTGGCCGATCAGGTTGGTCAGCGGCGAGCGCAGTTCGTGGGCGACATCGGCGTTGAACGACTCCAGCCGCGAATACGCCTGCTCGACGCGCTCAAGGGTTGAATTGAACGAAGCCACGAACTGCTCGAGCTCGGGCGGCAATGGCGACAGTTGCAGACGCCCTGACAGCCTTGGCGGCGCGAGTTTCTGCACTTCAAGAGACAGCGTTGCCAGCGGGCGCAAGCCAATGCGCGCAACCCAGTAGCCCAGCGCTGATGCCAACAGAATGCCCAGCGCAGCAAAGCTGACCAGCGCGATCAGCAGCGAGTGCTGCGCATGCCAGAACGTCTCGGTGTCGATGGCGGTGAGAAAACGCAGGGCAGGGCGTTGATCCCTCGGGGCGAATTCGCTGACCAGCACTTTGAACGCGAAGGGATGATCGTCCAGCCTGAGGTCGCGCATGCCCAGAGGCCCGCCGGCAAACCGGCGAATGGCCGCGTCGGGCTCGCCAAACTCGAAGCGCGGATCATCGCTGACGACCCAGAACCGCAGACGCTTGTCCTCTTCACTCAGCAGGTTGAGCTTGGTCCTGATCTTGGCCCAGTGTTCCTGCGTGCCGTAACGATTGACCGCCGACTCCAGCACGCTGTAGCGCGCATCCACTTCAGCGCGGGGCAGCAGGTCCAGACTCCTGTCGACCTGCAGGTACAGCGCCCAGCCGATCAACAGGAAAACGCCCAGCGCCACGAGCGCAAAAAGACCGCCCAACCGCAGGGCAATCGAGTCAATCCGCACTGCGGCTCTCCAGCACGTAGCCCATGCCGCGGATGGTGTGCAGCAACTTCTGCTCATGCGGGCCGTCAAGCTTGGCGCGCAGGCGTTTGATTGCCACCTCGACGACGTTGGTGTCGCTGTCGAAATTGATGTCCCAGACCAATTCGGCAATGGCGGTCTTGGACAGGATGTCCCCTTGACGTCGGGCCAGCACGCTCAGCAGGGAGAACTCCTTGGCGGTCAGTTCCAGGCGCGCTCCGGCACGGGTCGCCTTGCGACTGATCAGGTCGATCCACAGGTCGGCGATGCTGATCTGCACCGGTTCATGACCTCCGCTGCGCCGGGTGAGCGCTTGCAGGCGCGCCACCAGTTCAAGAAACGAGAACGGCTTGCCCAGATAGTCGTCGGCGCCTTCACGCAGCCCGCGAATTCGATCATCGACCTGCTCGCGCGCAGTGAGCATGATCACCGGTGTCTGCTTGCGAGCCCGCAACGCCCGTAATACGCCGAACCCGTCCAGCCCCGGCAGCATGACGTCGAGCACCATGACGGCGTAATCGTTTTCCAGCCCAAGGTGCAGCCCTTCGATGCCGTCTCGGGCGACATCCACGGCATAGCCCTGCTCGGTCAGGCCCCGACGCAGGTAGTCTGCGGTTTTTTCTTCGTCTTCGATGATCAGCACGCGCATGAAGCGACTCTCACTCGTGAATGGCCAGTGCGGGCGCGGGCGC
Organism: Pseudomonas viridiflava; assembly: GCF_001642795.1. Lineage (GTDB taxonomy): Bacteria > Pseudomonadota > Gammaproteobacteria > Pseudomonadales > Pseudomonadaceae > Aquipseudomonas > Aquipseudomonas viridiflava. The sequence continues at coordinate 133,050 of NZ_LKEH01000019.1, forward strand.
AGGATGACGCCGGTGGAACAGCCGCTCCAGTTGCAGGTAAATGACCGGGGTGGTGAACAGCGTCAACAGCTGGCTCACCAGCAGACCGCCCACCACGGCGATACCCAGAGGCTGGCGCAGCTCCGCACCGACGCCGAAGCCGAGCATCAGCGGCAGCGCGCCGAGCAATGCCGCCAGAGTCGTCATGATGATAGGCCGGAAGCGCGTCATGCAGGCCTCGTAAATCGCTTCCTGTGGCGTCAGCCCTTGCTCGCGCTGCGCCTGCAGGGCGAAATCCACCAGCAGAATACCGTTCTTCTTGACGATGCCGATCAGCAGCACCACGCCGATCAGCGCCATGATCGAGAAATCCTGCCCCATCATCCACAGCAACAGAAGCGCGCCGATGCCTGCCGACGGCAGCGTCGAAATGATGGTCAGCGGGTGCACGAAGCTTTCGTACAGCACACCCAGAATGATGTAAACCGCCACCAGTGCCGCGAGGATCAGCCATGGCTGGTTGGCCAGCGAGCTTTGGAACGCCTGCGCCGCACCCTGGAAGCTGCCGATGATCGACGCCGGCATGCCGATCTCGGCCTTGGCCTCGTCCAGCATGCGCACGGCATCGCCGAGTGCGACCCCGGAGGCGAGGTTGAAGGACAGGTTGGCGGCCGGGAACATGCCGTCGTGGCTGATCGACAAAGGCCCCATTTGCGGCGCGCCGACCTTGGCCAGTGCCGAGAGCGGCACCATTTCGTTGGTCAGCGGCGAGCGCAGGTAGAAGTACGCCAGACTCTCCGCCTTGCCACGTTGCCGGGCATCGAGTTCGAGGATCACTTTGTATTGATTGACCTCCGTCTGATATTCGCTGATCTGCCGCTGGCCGAACGCGTCGTAGAGCGCCTGATCCACGTCTGCGGTGGTCAGCCCGAAACGTGCTGCTGCGCTGCGATCGATGTCGATGTGCGTCACGCTGCCGCCCAGTTGCAGGTCGTTGGACAGGTCGCGGAACGCGGGGTTTTCTCGCAGCTTTTCGGTCAGGCGCTGGGTCCAGGTATTGAGCAGCGGCCCGTCGTTGCTTTTGAGCACGTACTGATACTGGCTGCGGCTCGGGCCGGAACTGAGGTTGATGTCCTGTCCGGCACGCAGGTACAGGACGATGCCCGGCACCTTGGCCAGCTTGGGACGCAGGCGATCAATGAACTCGCTGACCGACACATCGCGCTCCGAGCGGGGCTTGAGCGAGATCCAGAAACGCCCGTTGGCGATGGTCTGGTTGCTGCCTGACACGCCGACCGAGTGGGAAAACGCCAGGACCGCAGGATCGGCACCGACAATCTTCGCCAGCGCGAGGTGTTTTTCCACCATGTCCGGGTAGGAAATGTCGGCCGCCGCCTCGGTGGTGCCCAGCGCGAAGGCGGTGTCCTGTACCGGAAAGAAGCCCTTGGGAATGACGATGTAGCCGACCACGGCCAGGGCCAGTGTCAGGCCGAATATGCCCAGCATGATCCGCTGGTGCGCCAGAGCCTTGCGCAGGCCTCGCTCGTAAGTGGCGAGCAAGCGCTCGCCGAAGCCCGGTCGGGAATGCTTGGCGTGCGACGGGGCACGCATGAACAACGCAGCCAGTGTCGGCGCCAGGGTCAGCGAAACCACCACCGAAATCAGGATCGTCGCCGTGGCGGTCAGGGCGAACTCCTTGAACAGACGCCCGACCACGCCGCCCATGAACAGCAGCGGAATGAACGCTGCGATCAACGAGAAGCTGATCGAGACCACCGTAAAGCCGATTTCGCCCGAGCCTTTGATCGCCGCTTCGCGCATGCCTTGTCCGGCTTCCAGATGCCGGTGGATGTTTTCCACCACCACAATGGCGTCGTCCACGACGAAGCCCACGGAGACCACAATTGCCACCAGCGTCAGGTTATTCAGGCTGAACCCCAGCAGGTACATCATCGCGAAACTGGCGATCAGCGACACCCCCAGCACGGCGCTGACGATCAGCGTCGCGGAGAGCTGACGCAGGAACAGCGCCATCACGGCAACCACCAGCAGCACAGCAATCAGCAGGGTCAGCTCCACTTCATGCAGCGAGGCGCGGATGGTGCGCGTCCGGTCGTTGAGCACCGACACATCGACAGCGGCGGGGAGCATTTCCTGCAGGCGCGGCAGTTCGCGCTGAATGCGGTCCACCGTGTCGACAATGTTGGCGCCGGGCTGGCGGAAGATGGCGATGTTCACGCCTTGCTGGTCGCCGGACCATGCCTTCACATAAGCGTTTTCCGAACCGTTGACCACCCGCGCCACATCACTCAGGTGCACCGGTGCGCCATCCTTGTACGACACGATCAGTTGCGCGTAGTCCTGCGGCTTGAACAGTTGGTCGTTGGAGGACAGGGTCGAAATGCTGTCCTTGCCGTACAGCGCGCCCTTGGCCAGGTTCAGGCTGGTCTGCTGCACGGCCTGGCGGATGTCGGCGAGGGTCAGGCCCAGAGCGGCGAGTTTCTCGGGCGCGGCCTGCACGCGGATTGCCGGGCGCTGCTGACCCGTGATGAACACCTGACCCACACCTTCGACCTGGCTGAGCTGTCGCGCCAGAATGGTTTCGGTCACGTCGCTCAGTTCGGTGCCCGGCATCAGGCTGGAGCTGACACTCAGGATCAGCACCGGGCTGTCGGCCGGGTTGACCTTGCGCCAGGTCGGCAGATTGGGCATGTCGGCCGGCAGGCGGCCGGCGGCGGTATTGATCGCCGCCTGCACTTCCTGCGCGGCCGTGTCGATGCTCTTGTTCAGAGTGAATTGCAGCGTCAGGTTGGTTGACCCCAGCGCACTGCTGGACGTCATTTGCGTCATGCCCGGTATCGCACTGAACTGCACTTCAAGGGGCGTGGCGACCGACGAGGCCATGGTTTCAGGACTGGCACCGGGAAGCTGGGCGCTGACCTGGATCGTGGGGAATTCCGCTTCCGGCAGTGGCGCGACCGGCAGGCGCGGAAAGGCGATGACACCCAACAACACCAGCGCAAAGGTCAACAGCAGAGTGGCGACCGGATGGTCGATGCACCATGCGGACACCGAACCCCGGCCTTTCATTGCGCGCGCTCCACTTGTGCGGTGCGGTCTTCCTCTGCCGCGCCCTTCACCACTTCGATGGTGGTGCCGGGCTTGAGTCGGGACTGCCCGTCACTGACCAGTGTGTCTCCCGCCTGCGGGCCGCTGATCAGGGTTTGCTCACTGTCCTGGTACAGCACTTTCACGGGCACCACTTCGACCTTTTTATCCGCCGTGACCCGGTAGACGAAATGCTGGTCCATGCCGCGCTGTACGACTTGAGGCGCAACTTTCAGCGAATCGCGTTCGATGCCGGTCTGGATCTTCACCGTCACCAGTTGTCCCGGCCACAACCGCTCACCGGGGTTGTTGAACTGCGCCTTGGCGCGGATCGTCCCGGTGGTGGCCGACACCTGATTGTCGATCAGCGACAGCGTGCCTTCGCCCAGCAACAGGCCGTTGGCGGCGCTGTCACCCTGATAGGCCTTGACCACCGCGCTCGTGCGGTCGGCGATCAGCCCTTGCAGGGTGGGCAGCATCTGCTGCGGCAGTGAGAACTCCACGGAAATCGGATCGATCTGGGTGACGGAAAACAGGCCGGCTGCATCTGTCACCCGCATGAAGTTGCCTTCGTCGACATTGCGAATGCCGACCCGGCCGCTCACCGGCGAGCGGATCTGTGTGTGAGAAAGCTGGACCTGCGCGGCATTGATGCTCGCTTCGTTACCCTGCGCTGTGGCGCTGAGCTGCCGGACCAGCGCCTGTTGCTGGTCGTAGGTCTGCTTCGAAATACCGTTGTCTTCAGTGAGCTGGCGATAGCGCTTGAGGTCCAGCTGGGCAACATCGAGTTGCGCCTTGCTCTGCGCCAGTTGCGCACGGGCCTGCTCCAGTGACGCGCGGATCGAGCGGTCGTCCAGCGTTGCCAGCAGCTCTCCGGCCTTGACCTGCTGGCCTTCCTTGACCAGCACTCTGGTCAGAATGCCGTCCACTTGCGGGCGAATCACGACGCTTTGCAGCGACAGCACTGAACCAATGCCGGTCACGAAACGCGGCACGTCTTCGACCTCGACGGTCACGACTTTGACCGGAACGGCGGCTGGCGCGCTTTTGTGGGCCTTGGCAGGGCGCAGCTGGCTCCAGGCGACAACCGCTATCAGTACTGCAAGGATGACGACGGCTGTAACGGTCAGGGTCTGTTTACGCATGCGAAGAAGGCGCCGTAAGAGTCAAAGTGAAGGCAGCGAGTTTCAAGTGTTACTTATAGCCTGCAAACACGGTCAGCAGAATGACTTTCAGCTGTCAGGAATGTCAGGAAACACCGATCAAGAAATCCGGCTCCGGGGCGATACAACGAGAGAGGGGATGACGTATCGGATCATGAGTGAGTCCTCAGATAAATCCTACATTTTCATGCGCTAACTTCTGCTCTCTGATTCTTCTTCGACTTAACTGTTATCAAGCATTTTATCCGTGAGGTGTGGCATGAACAGCAAGGCATCAGCCGTCAAGAGCGTTCTGCAAATCCTGTCCACGCCTTCCGGTAGGGCGGCGACTGTTTTTATTCCGTTGCTGCTGGCTTCCAGTCTTTCGCTCGCGCGTAACGGTACCCTGAGTTTCCATGGCAGTGTCGTCAATTCGAGTTGCGAAGTGTCGGCATCCGCACCGGGCTCGGCCAACAAGGACCTGCGTTCACTGACAGTTTCGCCGGGCATTACGATACAGATCAGTACAGTGAAAGATGCGTGCGCCGCTAACAGCGCTCCCTTTGTCGCCGTTTATCAGGAGTTGCCTGCCTTGCCTGTTTCATCGACAGCCGGACAGCCGACGGTGGCGGCACGTACCGGCGTGGTAACGCTGACGTATCAATAAACTCCCCTGCCGCTTATCAAATAACCTGTCGCCTCTTCAGCGGCGACAGGTTATTGTCCGACAATGCAGTTTTCCTGCGCACTTCCCTTTTTTGTTATTCAGTATGCCTGCGGCAATCATTTGGTTGATGTATGTGCTTGGGTATTACCTGTAACGCTCTGAAACCGTGGCCTGTACGGTTATTCTGGTTATTCCTACAGATGCATCCTGCGTGGCGTGTGGTCGTGTCCGCTCATTCAAAGTAATCCCCCTGACAGCGGTCAAAAAGTTCGGGACCTATAGTGCTCGCCGTCCGAACATGGGCACACACGAAATAACACAAGGAAGGTAGTTAGCATGAAAAAGCTTTCTCTGACACTGGCAGTCATGGGCGCTATAAGTTTGGGTCTGGCGGGCACCGCCAATGCGGCAAACAACGGCAAACTGATCTTCAATGGCACACTCACCAATATCTCTTGCGATGTGGCGCCGGGCACCGGCGTGAGCGCCGGTAATAATCCGAGTGAGATCAATGTCGATCTGGGCAACGTTTCGTTTTCCGATATCGGCCTCTCCAGCGAAACCAAATATGAAACCGCCACACCTATTCAATTACTGGTCAACTGCAGTGCAGGTGCCGATCAGTACAACATGGTGAAGATGCGGTTCACCGCACGCAACGGCAGTGGACTGGACAATAACGATTCGAAACTGTTGCGCACCACCGGTGCGGCGGACGGTGTCGGTATCGGTCTTCTCAATGCTTCCAGTGTGCTGATGGACCTGAGTGGCAGCGAAACCATCGACACGTCGCTGGTCAAGGATGGTGCCGGTGGCGCAACCGCCGAGATCAACTTTGGCGCGGTCTATGTGCTCAACGGCACACCGACCAACCCTGGTAACGCCGATGGCTTCATGCCGTTCGTAATGGATTACGAGTAACGGCCTGACAGGGCGGGCTTCGCTCGCCCTGTTTCATGCTCATCAGAGGCGGGTGCCCAGTATGCTTCTCGACTTTTTTCGTTACATCGTGCTGCTTGCGATGGGATTGACCATGTCCTCCGTTCAGGCAGGCATCGTGCTGAATACGACGCGGGTCATTTATCAGGGGGGCGACAAGGAAGCGAGCCTCGGAGTTCAGAACAGCGGCGGCGGAGAAATCCTTCTGCAGTCCTGGCTTGAGACGCCCGGCGCAGCCAGTGCACAGGCTACGCCGGATCTGCCTTTCATCGTCACGCCATCCCTGGCGCGTATGGCCGGTGGCAGCAAACAGTTGCTGCGCATCATCCATTCCGGTGCCGGGCTGCCGACCGACCGCGAGTCGGTGCTGTGGCTCAATGTTCAGGAAATTCCTCAGACCGCCGCAGAAAACACGCTGCAAATCGCAATACGCCAGCGCATCAAAGTGTTTTTTCGGCCCCAGGGACTGGGCAGTGATCCGTTGCAGGCACCTGAAAAACTGCGCTGGCGCTGGGCCGGAGGTGATGTGGTTTCCGTTGAAAACCCAGGGCCTTATCACGTGTCGATGCTGCGGGTTTCGGTTCGTCAGCGCGGCACCGAGCTGGCCAGTCTGGACCGCCAGATGCTTGCGCCTCATCAGAGCCTGAGCCTGCCGTTGCGGGGCAAAAGCGCTGCGGTGCCACTGGATCTGAGCTTTATCAGCATCAATGATTTCGGCGGACAGGACCCTTATCAGGCCCGACTCGACGACGGCGGAGTCATTTACGCAAGCAAGGCTGCGGCGCGCTAGCCGGGCTGGTCCTGTCGCCCTGCGTCTGTGCGAAGGATTGCGCGGCGTGCGATATATCCGAAGTAGAGTAAAGATCGCTATGGAATGGCACAAAAAAGACATGGGCGTCATTGCACAGTCTGTTCGCCTGTATCCCGGACATTGCTCGAGACCCGGTACCACGTGGGTATCGCGCCGCAGTCGGGTCTGTATCAGTCTGGTGCTGAGCTGCTCTTGCGCCGCCTTCGCGGCCGGAGCGGATGGCCCGGCTACCACGACCCCGGTCAAGTTCAATACCGCGTTCATTCAGGGCAGCGAGCAGCCCCCGGATCTGAAAGAATTTTTGCGCGCCAACAGCGTTCTGCCGGGTATCTACCGCGTGGACATCTACGTGAACCGGACGTTGAGCGGACGGCGTGATGTGGCATTTTCGAAAAACCGGCGTTCCGGCCAGATCGAGCCTTGCCTGACGCTTGAGATGTTGCAGGGTTTCGGGCTCGATCCGGCCCGTTTGCCTGTCACCGGCGAGCCGGACGAAGCGTGCTTCGATCTGCCCGCGCAGGTAGAGTTTGCAAGGGTCGACTACCATCCCGGCGCCTTGCGCCTGAACATCAGTGTTCCGCAGGCGGTCATGGCGCGCAGTGCCCGAGGTTATGTCTCACCGCAGTTGTGGGACGAGGGCGAGCCCGCAGCGTTCGTCAATTACAACGCCAATGCCGTCAGACGGCGCAACCAGAACCTTGATACCGACCAGTACTACATGGGACTGCGCAACGGTGTGAACCTGGGCGCCTGGCGGCTGCGCAACGAGTCTTCACTGCTGTATGGCGCCGATCGCTCATGGCGTTATCGGGGCAATCGCACGTTCGCTCAGCGCGACATCACCGCCCTGAAAAGCCAGTTGACGTTGGGTGAGACATTCAGCGATTCGCAGGTGTTCGACAGCGTTCGCTTCAGGGGCGCGTCGATTGCCTCGGATGACGGGATGCTGCCTGACAGTGAGCGCAATTATGCGCCGGTCATCCGCGGTACCGCCGAAACCAACGCCACGGTCGAGGTTCGCCAGAACGGATTCCTGTTGTACAGCGGCAACGTTTCACCCGGTCCCTTCGAAATCACGGATATTTACCCCAGCGGTTCCAACGGCGATCTTGAGGTCACGATCATTGAAGCCGATGGCCGCCGACGTTCATTCACCCAGGCGTATGCGTCGCTGCCGATCATGGTGCCAGCAGGTGCGTTGCGCTTCAGCCTGGCTGCCGGGCAGATCGACAACGACGGTCAGGATTCTCCGGCTTTCACCAGCGCCGCGCTGATCTACGGTCTGTCAGAACGAATGACCGGCTTTGGCGGACTGCAACTGGCCGAGGATTATCAGGCAACGAACATCGGCACCGGAGTGAACACCGGAATCGGCGCGGTCTCTCTGGATATCACCCATTCGGTCAGTCAGCAGAAGCCGCAGACGCTTGCGGGCCAAAGCCTGCGGGTTCGTTATGCCAATACTCTGGATGTGACGGACACCACCCTGGCCATCGCCGGGTATCGCTATTCCACCGAACAATACCGGACGCTCAATCAGCACGTCAGCGAGACGGGGGACCCAGTGAACGGACTCCCGGGCGGCCAGCCCAGGGACCGGCTGGAACTCAATGTCACTCAGGTGCTGCCAGCGCAAAATGCCTCCCTGAGCCTGACGGCTTCCGAGCAGCGCTACTGGAACCTGCCCGGCAAGACCCGGCAGCTTTATCTGTCGTACAACGCGGCCTGGCGCAGTCTCAATTACAGCCTGTCCGTGGAGCGTAATCAGGATTTCGGCCGTTCGGGTGATGCGACCCCGGACACTCGGATCGCTTTCAGTGTGACCCTGCCGCTGGGCACGAGTCCGGGTTCGTCACGCCTTTCGTTCAACGGGGTGCGCAGCAGTGCTGGCGATTACAGCGTGCAGGCGGGCCTTAATGGTCAGGTGCTTGATGACCGCGACACGTTCTATTCCGTGCAGACCGGACGTGACAGCAGTTCCGGGAGTTACGGTGCGGGTAAGGTCAATACCACCCTGCCTTACGGCCGGTTCGAGGCCGGTTACAGCCAGGGCCAGGACTATGACGCGTTGACCCTGAGTGCTACCGGTTCTGTCGTCGCTCATGCGGGTGGCGTCAATCTGGGCCAGCCATTGGGTGAAACCTTTGCGCTGGTGCATGTGCCGGATGTCGGAGGGGCGCGGCTCAGGTCGTTCAACAACGTGGCCACCGCCGCCAACGGTTATGCGGTGATGCCCTATGCGCAGCCGTATCGCACTAACTGGGTCAGCCTGGACACTCGGCAACTGGGCGCCGACATCGATCTGGAAAGCGCCATCACCCAGATCGTGCCTCGACGCGGAGCCGTACCTCTGGTGCGCTTCAAGGCGGCGGTGGGTCGCCGTGTGCAGTTTGAACTGGTGCGCGCCGATGGCAGCAAGGTGCCGCTGGGGGCCAGTGTCGAGGACGGGCAGGGCAAGGCGCTCGCGGTGGTGGACCTGAGCAGTCAGGCGTTGGTGTTGAGTGATCAGGACAGCGGCCGTTTGCACGTTCGCTGGTCGGATCAGCATTGCGAAGCGCCTTTTGTGCTGCCGCCCAGAGATCCGGCACGGGCCTATGAACGGCTCAAGGTGATCTGCCAATGACCTGCGCTTACCGACTCATGCTTCTGGCGGTGCTGTCGCTGACCAGTGTCTGTGCGCAGGGTGCGCTGTCGCTGACCGGAACGCGGCTGATCTTCGATGGCCGGTACCGGGAAGTCAGCCTGGAGATGCGCAACCCCGGGCAGGACGAGGTCCTTGTTCAGGTCTGGCTCAGTGATCCGCTGGACGATGAAACGTCATCGGTATCGCCCCGGCTTCTGCCCTTTGTGGTGACGCCACCCCTTTCGCATGTCAGCGCGGGCGGCAGGCAGGCATTGCGGGTGTTGTACCAGGGAGCAGGAATGCCTGAGGACCGGGAGTCCCTGCTGCACCTGTCGGTGCTTGAAATCCCTCGGCATGAGCCCGGCAGACGCCAGCTCACGATCGCCGTACGTCAGCGCATCAACGTGTTTTACCGACCCGTCGGGCCGCCGGGCGATCCGGCCGAGTCCACCGAGCGACTGAACTGGACGATGACGCATAACGGAACGGGCATGACGCAGTTGCAGGTCAGCAACCCTACGGCTTACCACGTCTCCCTTGAATCCCTGGAGCTGGATGGTGTTCAGGTCAGCGACCATTTGTTGCTGGCCCCGGGTGCGCGGATCGAATTGCCGGTTTCGGCGAGCACGCAACCCTCCGGACACAGGCTCGTTTTCAAGGCGCTGACCGACTACGGCGGCCAGCGCGGCTACTGCACGCATCTGAACGCGCAGGCCTCGTCCAGCGCCCGTCTTCTGGAAAACCTCACCCTTCAGGAATCCTGCTGATATGAAATCTTTCTTCATGCGCCGCCGGTTCAGCGCTGCCGCATTGCTGATGCTGCTGAGCCCTGCGCCCGCGTTTGCGCTGGTCTGCAAGACACAGGGTGCGGGCGAAACCCTCGTTCATGGTCCGTTGAGCAGTACGGTGGCCATTCCCGCCACGGTCCCGAATGGCGAAGTGGTCTGGCGCTCCGAGCCCATGAACGTCCAGGTCGAGTGTGCCAAGGATGGTCAGCAGGCAGTTCAGGAGGAGATTGCCCTGTACCTGAACCCGGACAACATCATGATCGGACAGGGCATTCGTGCGGGTCTGACCTACAGGGGAATTGATTATGTGCAAGGCAGCGGACGGGTTGCCACCGGGCAGTACCTGCCTGCGTGCCATGAAGGCGATGCGAACATCGACGATTGCCCCAAAATCCGTTTCAATCTGCCGTTTTCGGTGTTCATCCAGAAGTTCGGCGCAACCCCGCCGTCGGGCGTCGCAAGCGATCTGCTCGATTACCGTTTTTTCCAGCTCGACAGCGCGTCCGCTCTGCAACCGTCGCCGGGGCGCAGTCTCAGTTATGTGATCGACAGCCTGACCGGTCTGCGCTTCGTGGCCTGCGACGCCGATTTGCAAGTGATGCCGCAAACCGTGGAGTTCGGTGCGATACCCATCAAGAACGTCGCCGTTGGCAAGGTTTTCGCCACTCAGCCATTTTCACTGCTGACCCGTCGCAACTGCGATTCACCTTTCAGCATCAATGCGCGTTTTCGTCCGGTGAGCGGCATGATTTCGGGCGCGGGCGATCTGTTGCTGCCAGCCGGCAATCAGTCGCTGGGCATCCGCATCAGCGGTGCGTTGGGAGGCAAGGCCCTACGCTACAACGAACCGTTCCACATGGCCGAATTGCTGGACGATACCCAGGCTTCCAGAGCGGATTTCAATGCCGAACTGGTCTGGAACAGCGCCCCGCCGCAGGTCGGGCCCTTTGATGCGCAAATCATGGTGGATCTGTTCTATCGGTAAGGGCGACAGGAGGCTCGGGCGGGCGTTCGACGTTTGCTGTATGCTGCGCGACCGCGGGCGTTCGCCCGGCCATTTCGACTTTCTGGTGACACCATGACCACTCCTGAACAACCCTCTGTTCAAGAAGCCGCAACCGACTCCGTAGGCGCTGCCGACAAGAAGGCTGCGATTGCCCCGTTCAGCTTTCCGTTCAAGCCGTCGGAGTTCGCACAGGCCAAAAAAGACAAGGATCAGGCCTGGTATCAGAAATCGAACAAATCCGGCCATCACAAAACGCCAGGTGCCGCGCCGTCCGGAACCCGTCGTTCCATGGGCAAGCGCTGAGTCAGGCTGCCTGCAGCGGGATGAACAGGTAGGAAACCGGTTCCCTCAGGGTCACGTCGGCACCTGCCGCCTGCAGCGTGTCGATGACCGTCTGGCCTGCGACATGAAATTCCCAGTCGGCTTTTGCCGATAATTCGCTCTCGTGGCTGGCAACCTGCTCGATGGCTGCCGCGAAGGCCGCCATGTCCGGCAGGTACGCCACGAAACCGTTGCCCTTGAGGGCCGTGGTGCGAATTCCCAGCGTCTGACAGATTGCCTGCTTGGCCTCGATTTCATCGCGGTCTGCCTGGCGTGACTGCTCGATCAGCGCCATCAGTTGTGTGTCCACCAGCGTGTTGCCAACGATCAGATCGGGACCCTGTTCCCAGGCCTCCGGCGGACAGCCCTTGGTTTCAGGACGCAGCGGGATGTGCGGATTGATTTCCATCGGATAGATCCGGCACACCAGCGGGCGACGCTCGTAAATGCCGCAGAGGTTCTGTTCGTCAAGATTCCGGCAGCGGCCCACGTTGTATGCGGCGAAGGTGATGGCGACGTAGGCGGTGGTCAGGCCACTGTTCACTTCGGTCGAGCGTCGGGTGGCGTGTGTCAATTGCGCGTCGGGAACGCCATAACCGTTACCGAGAAAGGCTTCGGTCAGCACGATCACCGTACCGCCGTCCGCCGCCCACTGCGTGGCTTCGGTGAGTGTCAGCGGTACGTGATGATCGGTGCAGCAGCCGCCGCAACCTGTGCAGGAAAACTGGGTGTTCATTGGGTCGGTAACCTGTCCATGACGGGCGCCGGGGTGACGACAAGGCTGTCATCGTTCCGACTGATGCAGGCCATGAAGCAAGTTGCGCGCCACAGGCCTAGCGGGCAGGCGATGGGTTGATGCTGTCCCACTCAGTCACGCTGGCCTGCCTGCTTTTACGGTTGTACAAACAGAGCTCGGTGCCTGGGCGGTTGTTCATGTGCTTTTGTGGATAGCGACCTTTCAACAGCAGCGCGCTGTAGCCGACCCGGTCATCAAACTGGGCGCTGTTGCCAACGGCTGAAACATTCTTGAGCTGGCTGGCTTTCAGGCAACTGTCGAGCATCGCCTTGTCCAACTCGCTCCAGGCTTGTGGTGTCGAGGCACTGGCTTGGGTGGCGACAACGGCCAGACCTGCCAGCAACAGAAGGGATGCTTTCATCTCGGTCTCCGCGTGAAATGTTCGGGCGCAAATTATGCCAGATCAGTTCTGCGTAACTGCCAGACGAGCGACGTAGGACAAGTCTGATTTTTCATAAAGACGCCTTGCGACCTGATTGTTTTCCATCACTTTCAGATCGACTGCCGCCTCGCCACAACGCTTCAGGTGGACGAACAGATAGTGGAGCAACGCTGCGCCAATCCCTCTGTTCCGGTAATCCGGGTACACGGCCAGATCCTTGATGAAGGCGCTGGTCCAGCAGGTAATCACTCCCACCACGCGATCGCTGTCGATTGCCACAAAACAGCGTGACCGGTCGAACTCCGGGTTGTGCTCGAAAGCGTCGAGCCAGTCCGGGTGGTGCAGCCACTGCCCGTCTTCCAACAGATGACTCTGCGTCAGAAGGCTGTGAGCCTGAAGACTGTGTCGGGGCGTCAAGGTGACGCAAGTGACGCCCGGCGGCCAGGGCGCGAGCGGTAGCGCTGCGGTCAGATCCCGACGCATCAGCCAGCAATGGTCTGGCGAGGCATCGTCGGGATCCGGCGCCGTGGCGGGTGGTCTGTGGATCAGATGCCCTGAGCCACGACCGTGCGGGCGGCCTCGATCAGGCATTTGGTCAGCTCGGGCGAAGAGAACTTGGTCAACACGGCGTTGGCGCCGGCGATCCTGGCCTTCTCACTGTTCATCGCACTGTCCAGTGACGTGTGCAGCAGGATGTACAGGTCGTTGAAGTCCGGCGTATCGCGCAGGGTACGGGTCAGGGCGTAACCGTCCATCTCCGACATTTCGATATCGGACACCACGACATTGATCTGCGCTGCCGTGCCTTGCAGCTCCAGCAGGACATCGATGGCTTCCTTCGCGCTGCGGGCCGTGTGGCAGTTGATGCCCAGATTGCGCAGCGTGATGATCGACTGCTGCAGGGCGACCTGGCTGTCATCGACCACCAGAATGCGCGCTTGCGCCAGTACTTCGGCGTCTTCCCTGGCCAGTTCGGTCGACTGCACGACGATCTGTGCGGGGGCGATGCCGTGGATCACTTTTTCGATGTCCAGCACCTGCACCAGCACGCCGTCGACCTGGGTGACGCCAGTGATGAACGACTTGCTGCTCGAGCCGTAGGGCGGCGGGCGGATATCGGTGGTCAGGCAGTGCACGATCTTGCTGACCGCCTGCACATGCAGACCTTGCTTGGAACGGCTGACGTCGGTGACGATCAGGCAGCCGCCATCCGGGTCGGCAAGCGGCCGCTCGCCGATGGCCCGGCTCAGGTCGATGACCGAGAGCGATGAGCCGCGCAGTGTTGCGATGCCTTTGACGTGCGGGTGCGATTCCGGCAGATGAGTCAGGGCAGGGCAGGGGATGATTTCGCTGACCTTGAGCAGGTTGATCGCCATCAGCTTGCCGCTGCGCAACGTGAAGAGGAGCAGCGAAAGTGAATCTGCTCGGACGTTCTTGGACATATGAACCTTCTGGCTATAGGTGTTTCGTCGCCTGGAGGCGACAAACATCTTTCTCTGAGAGGTTATCGACCCGCGTCGGTGTGGCTTTAGGATTTTTAAAGGATAGCGCTTTGCAGGGTCAAAACCCGAGGTGCGACAAAATACCGCGCCCTTCTATATATAGAAGGGGTGCGACAAACTGACGCACGCTTCTATATATAAGGAAGAGATTGGATCGCTGCGCAGAAACCGTCCGCACGGCGCGGCGGCAACGCTGCCTCGCAGGTGCACCACCATCCGGCAGGCAGATTCGGCCGTACGGCCGTTGCGCCCTTGAGTTGTCGGGGCCGGCAGATGATTATCGCGTGCGATCCGGGGCGGGCGATTCTACACTGCGCGTCCCATCCTCAGGTGGCTGAGCATGTCGGGCGTTCGGGCCCTTCAGCCACTTCATCAGTTCAGTAAGGTGTGTGAATGAGCGACAACCTGATGTACCTGCGACGCGAGAAACGCTTTCTGGTCCTGCTGGGGATTATCTGCCTGTCCCTGATCGGCGGTGCCCTGTACATGCAGATCGTGCTGGGCGAAGCGCCATGCCCGCTGTGCATCCTGCAGCGCTACGCACTGTTGTTCATCGCGATCTTCGCCTTCATCGGTGCCGCCATGCCTGGCCGTCGCAGCGTGACCCTGTTCGAAGTGCTGGTGATCCTGGCTGCGCTGGGCGGTATTGCTGCTGCCGGCCGTCACGCCTGGGTGCTGGCCAACCCTGAGGTGAGCTGCGGGATCGATACGTTGCAGCCAATCGTTGATGGTCTGCCGCTGGCGGATCTGTTTCCCACGATTTTCCAGGTCGGCGGGTTCTGCTCGACGCCTTATCCGCCAGTACTGGGACTGTCGCTGGCGCAGTGGGCACTGGCAGCCTTCATTCTGACCGCGGTACTGGTCCCGGTCTGTGTGTTTCGCAATCGGCGTAAACCTTACTGAATACAAGGGCTTTCATGAAAATGGCCTCGTGAAATCGGGGCTTTTTTTTGCACCGTGAAAGCCAATCAGCGGTTATTGTTACCGATATGGAGAATAACTGTTGCAAAATTAGGCATAGTCATTAAAAATTTACGTATCTACAATCCCCGTCACTTGTCGTCAGGCTTCACTTGACGATCAGCAATTTTGAGGCCTTTTAGCGCCACCTGTGTACCCTGAACAGGCAGCGCAATGCTTGCCTCCGAGGGCGTACAATGGCCGCTGAAGGCGTCTGCCCTGCACATCGGGCAGTTTCAGCAGCTCAAAATAAGAATCCATAGCTAAACCCGGATTTGTCGATACGTCACGTTGGCGTGCTGGCAGGCCCTTGTTCAATTCAAAAAAAATTGCCGGCACTGGCAGGGTGAAGTGTTGGCGGTCGAAACCCAACTGCACCGCGCAAGCTGCTTTTAGAGGTCGTGAAATGAGTAAAAAAAGGTACCCCAGGTTTTTTGGCTTCTTGGCCCTTTTCTGTATGCTTTTGCTCAGTGGATGCGACGGCGTACCTCTGCTCGATCCGAAAGGGCAGGTGGGTATCGAGCAGCGTAACCTGATCGTTATCGCCACATTGCTGATGCTGATCGTCGTGATCCCGGTCATTTTGATGACCCTGATCTTCGCCTGGAAGTATCGCGCCACGAACAAGGCTGCCAAGTACACGCCGGACTGGTCGCACTCCACCAAGATTGAAATCGCGGTCTGGGGCGTTCCCATGCTGCTGCTGGTGTTCCTGGGCTACTACACTTACGTCTCGACGCACGAGCTGGACCCTTACCGTCCGCTTGAGTCCGACGTCAAGCCGGTCACCATTCAGGCGGTTTCCGTAGACTGGAAGTGGATTTTCATCTACCCGGACTACAACATCGCGACGGTCAACAAGATCGTGTTCCCGGCCAACACGCCGATCAATTTCCAGGTCACCTCCGATAGCGTGATGAACTCATTGTTCATTCCGGGTCTGGGCGGCCAGATCTACGCAATGGCGGGCATGCACACCAAGCTGCACCTGATCGCCAACGAAGTTCACGAATTCAACGGTATCTCCGCCAACTACAGTGGCGCAGGCTTTACCGGCATGAAGTTCAAGGCCAACTCCGTGAGCCAGGCCGATTTCGACAACTGGATCACAGAAGTCAGGAACTCGCCGAAGAAGCTTGGCCAGACCGAATACGCTGAACTGCTCAAGCCGAGCGAGCGTAATCCTGTTGAACTGTTTTCTGCGGTCACTCCGAACCTGTTCCAGATCATCATCGACAAGTATGAAGGTATGAATCCAGGCAAGAAGCTTGTTGCAGGTGAGAAAGAAACCGCCAGTAACGAAGGCGCGGAAAAGAGCAAAAATTCAGCTGCTGGGGCAGAGGAGTAAACGATGTTTGGCAAATTAAGTCTGGAAGCGGTGCCGTTCCACGAGCCGATAGTCATGGTGACACTTGCCATGATCGCGCTCGGCGGCCTCGCGGTTGTCGGGTTGATCACCTATTTCCGCAAGTGGACCTACTTGTGGTCTGAATGGCTGACGTCCGTCGACCACAAGAAAATCGGCGTGATGTACATCATCGTTGCCATGGTCATGCTGCTGCGCGGCTTTGCCGACGCAATCATGATGCGTACCCAACTGGCCATGGCCCAGAACGGTGCCGAAGGCTTCCTGCCGCCGGAACACTATGACCAGATCTTCACCGCTCACGGTGTGATCATGATCATCTTCATGGCGATGCCGTTCTTCACCGGTCTGATGAACATCGTTCTGCCTCTGCAGATCGGTGCTCGCGACGTTGCCTTCCCGTTCCTGAACTCCCTGAGCTTCTGGCTGCTGGTTGCCGGCATGCTGCTGATCAACCTGTCTCTGGGTGTCGGTGAGTTCGCCAAGACCGGCTGGGTTGCCTATCCGCCGCTGTCGGGGCTGCAATACAGTCCTGGCGTGGGTGTTGACTACTACATCTGGGCGCTACAGTTATCCGGGTTAGGTACGACGCTGACGGGGGTCAACTTCCTCGTGACCGTACTGAAGATGCGTACCCCTGGCATGAAACTGCTGGACATGCCGATCTTCACCTGGACCTGCACCTGGGCAAACATCCTGATCGTGGCTTCGTTCCCGATCCTGACGGCTACCCTTGCGTTCCTGACGCTTGACCGCTACCTGGACTTCCACATCTTCACGAACGAAATGGGCGGTAACCCCATGATGTACGTGAACCTGTTCTGGGCGTGGGGTCACCCTGAGGTGTACATCCTGATCCTGCCGGCCTTCGGTGTGTTCTCGGAAGTCATCTCCACGTTCTCCGGCAAGCGTCTGTTCGGCCACAAGTTTATGATCTTCGCCTCCGGTGCGATCTGCGTCCTGGGCTTCATGGTCTGGCTGCACCACTTCTTCACGATGGGTGCGGGGGCCAACGTCAACGCCTTCTTCGGGCTGGCGACGATGCTCATTGCGATCCCGACGGGGGTGAAGCTATTCAACTGGCTGTTCACCATGTATCAGGGCCGTCTGCGCTTCACTGCACCGGTACTCTGGACCCTGGGCTTCATGGTCACCTTCTCGATCGGCGGCATGACCGGCGTTCTGTTGGCGATTCCAGGTGCTGACTTCGTACTGCACAACAGCCTGTTCGTGATCGCTCACTTCCACAACGTCATCATCGGCGGTGCGGTGTTCGGTTACATCGCTGGCTTCGCGTTCTGGTTCCCTAAAGCGTTCGGTTTCACACTGAACGAGAAGTGGGGCAAGGCAGCGTTCTGGTTCTGGATCGTCGGCTTCTTCGTCGCATTCATGCCGCTGTACGCGCTGGGCTTCCTGGGCATGACCCGTCGTCTGAACGCTACCGACATGCCAGAGTGGAACATCTACCTGGACGTCGCGCTGTTCGGCGCCGTGCTCATCGCATGCGGTATCGCTTCGCAACTGATCCAGCTGTTCGTCAGTATCCGTGACCGTGCCAAGAACCCTGATCTGACCGGTGACCCGTGGAATGGCCACACGCTGGAATGGTCGACTTCTTCGCCGCCACCGTTCTACAACTTTGCCGAACTGCCGAAGGCAGACGACATCGACGCGTTCACTGACGCCAAGCGTGCAGGCACTGCCTACAGCGTTCCGGCCAAGTACTCGGCGATTCACATGCCTAACAACACGCCTACCGGCCTGTACATGGGCCTGCTGCTGACCGTATTCGGTTTCGCATTCATCTGGCACATCTGGTGGCTGGTTGGCGCAAGCCTGGTCGCGACCATTGCGGTCTTCGTTGCTCACGCTGCACGTGACGACCAGGGCTACATGGTGCCGGCCGAAGAAGTAGCGCGTATTGAAGGTGAGCATCACAAGGTCCTGGCGGCCAACGGTGCATACACTCCTGTCAAGTCCTCGCTGGAACAGGTTTAAACATGTCGAATATTGCAATCAACCCTGGAGCCCACGATCACGGTCACGATCATGATCACGGGCATGACGATCACCACGACAGCGGTGGCATGACGGTTTACGGCTTCTGGCTGTACCTGATGACCGACTGCGTGTTGTTCGCCTCGTTCTTCGCGGTCTATGCCGTGATGGTCAACAGTGTCGCGGGCGGCCCGTCGGGCCAGGACATCTTCCTGCTGCCATTCGTGGCCGTGGAAACCGCGTTCCTGCTGGTCAGTAGTATCACTTACGGTTTCGCCATGCTGGCCCTGTACAAGGGCAAGAAAAGCCAGGTACTGGGCTGGCTGGCGCTGACCTTCCTGTGTGGTGCTGCGTTCATCGGCATGGAAATCTACGAGTTCCATCACCTGATCCACGAAGGTTACGGTCCTAGCCGCAGCGGCTTCCTGTCAGCGTTCTTCGCGCTGGTAGGCCTGCACGGCGTGCACGTCACCAGCGGTCTGATCTGGATGACGATCATGATGATTCAGGTCCAGAGAAAGGGCCTGACCAACACCAACAAGACGCGCCTGAGCTGCCTGAGTCTGTTTTGGCACTTCCTGGACGTTGTCTGGATCGGCGTGTTCACTGTTGTCTACCTGATGGGGGCTTTGTAATGTCGAATTCACATCACCCGGCTGAAGACAATAGCCACGGCTCCGTGAAGTCCTACATCATCGGTTTCGTACTGTCGATCATCCTGACGGCCATCCCGTTCGCGCTGGTTATGTCTCCTTCGCTGCCGAAGGACATGACGATCGCGATCATCCTGGCGTTCGCAATCATTCAGATCCTGGTGCACCTGCATTACTTCCTGCACCTGGACTTCACGAGTGTGCAACGCAACAACGTGATGGCCTTCGCCTTTACCACGATGGTTATCGTTCTGCTGGTTGGCCTGTCGTTGTGGATCATCTTCAGCATCCACCGCGAAATGATGGCGCATTGAGGAATACCAGATGTCACTGAAGCACTTTATCCAAATCACCAAGCCGGGGATCATTTTCGGTAACGTGCTTTCGGTGGCAGGTGGCTTTTTTCTGGCTTCCAAGGGGAATATCGACTTCAGCGTGTTTCTGGCTGCAGTCATCGGTACTTCCCTGGTCGTTGCGTCCGGTTGCGTGTTCAACAACTGCATTGATCGTGACATCGATCAGCGCATGGAACGGACCCGTAACCGGGTCCTGGTGCAGGGCCTGGTTTCGCTGAAACTGGCCCTGCTCTACGCCACCGTACTCGGTATTGCAGGCGTAAGCCTGCTGTATACCAAGGCCAATCCGCTGGCTGCACTGTTCGCGGTGATCGGTTTTGTCATCTACGTCGGCTTCTACAGCCTGTACCTGAAACGCAAATCCGTTCACGGCACGCTGGTCGGCAGCCTTTCCGGGGCGATGCCTCCGGTCATCGGCTACTGCGCAGTGAGCAACAGCTTCGATTTCGCGGCACTCACGCTACTGGTGATGTTCAGCCTGTGGCAGATGCCGCACTCGTATGCGATCGCGATCTTCCGTTTCAATGACTATCGTGCGGCGAAGATTCCGGTTCTGCCGGTCAAGCGCGGCATTCTGGTCACCAAGCGCCACATCCTGCTCTACATCCTGGCGTTCCTCGTGGCGACCCTGATGTTGACGGTGGGCGGCTACGCAGGTCTGAACTACCTCGCCGTTGCGGCGGGCATGGGCATGTACTGGTTGTACATGGCATGGAAGGGCTACAAGGCCGTTGACGATACCGTCTGGGCCCGCAAGCTTTTCGTGTTCTCCATCTTCACTATCACTGCGCTGAGCGTGATGATGTCGGTGGACTTTCAGGTCACCAAAGAGCTTTTGGTCACCTACGCGTTCTGACTGATAGCCTGTTTTACGAAAAACCCCATTCCATCCGAATGGGGTTTTTTTTCGCCTGGGTTTCGGGGCGCCTGATGCGCTAACGGGCTCTGAGCTGCGATTTAGACGTATCGCCATGATATGGATCATGCAGTCAGGCGGTTCAGCGCCTTTGCGAGTGAACAAATGCTCATGGGCTGGCCTTGGAAAAGCGAGTTCACTTGTCGCATCATGTGCGCCTTGTATTCAAACTGTTACGCAACGCCCTGTATTTCAAAGCCCAAGGCTAGATAATAATTATGGCTGTTACCCCTATGACGTCCTCAACTGTTCAGGACACTGCCCCAAAACCGCTCGTGTCGATCATCGCCCCCTGCTACAACGCCGAGCGATTTCTGGAAGCTGCCATTCAGAGCATTTTTGCTCAGGATTACGAGAACTTCGAAGTCATCATTGTCGACGACGGTTCGACTGATAACAGTATTGCGATGCTGGAGGCGCTACAGAGCCAGTATCCGTTCCAGCTCTATCGCCAGCCGAACCAGGGCGTGAGTGCCGCGCTCAACCACGGGCTCAAGTACGCCAAGGGTGTCTACGTGTCCACGCCGGATCTGGACGACATCATGCTGCCGTCCTCCATCAGTGTTCGTGCCCGGTACCTTAATCAGCACCCGAAAGTGGGCTGTGTCGGCGCGCTCATCAGCTACATGGATTGCGACGGCAATGAAACCAAGTGCCAGTCCCGCAATTACATCGAACGTCTTGGATTTGACGACGTGCTGCGCGGCGCCGTGGTCGTAGGGGCTCCGGTCGCGCTGTACCGCATGCAGGCCATTCGTGACGCGAACGGTTATGACCCCGAGATCAAGGTTCAGGATTTTCAGATGACCCTGAGAATCGCGTTTCAGGGCTACGAAATTCACGTCATCCCGGTAGTGGTGACGCGTTACCGCCGTCACCCCAACAACCTGTCGCGAAAATACAAGGTGTTGCTCGAGGCTGATCTCAAGACCATCGAGCCTTACCGCGATCATCCCGGTTATCAGAAAGGCCGAACCTTCATCGTCAACAAGGCCCTCAAATACGCCTCGGTTTCAGACAAGCGATACGCCTGGAAACTGCTTTGCTCTATTCCGTTGAGGCATGTGGACCGCACCACCTGGCGTCGCTGCAAGCGCCTGCTGCTGAGCTATCGGTAGGTAGCCAGACCTCTCGCAACCCATTGATCCAGAGTGCTCATGAGATTCATCGAACGGCTCAAAGCCAGAAAAGTACGCAAGCAGCTTCGCCAGCTGGACAAGCTGGAAAGGGCTGCCGAGAAAATCAGGCTGCGCTATCCGCGCTACCAAGTCGGAGTCGGTACCTACGGCATCCCTGACGTTATCGAGTTCGGCGATGACACGGTTCTGCGAGTAGGGTCCTACACGTCCATCGCCGAAGGCGTCAGGATTCTGCTGGGCGGTGAGCACCGAACCGACTGGATCACCACCTACCCGTTTCCGGCAATGGTCGACCAGGTCAGCGACATCAAGGACTACGCGCCGAGCAAGGGCGACGTGACCATCGGCAGCGACTGCTGGATTTGCGCAGACGCAGTGATTCTGTCCGGCGTGACGATCGGACATGGCGCGATCGTGGGTGCCGGAGCCATGGTCGTGCGCGACGTCGCTCCCTTTTCCGTGGTGGGCGGCAATCCGTGCAAGTTCATTCGCTGGCGTTTCGAGGAAGACGTTCGCGAACTGCTGCTTCAGGCCGCGTGGTGGGACTGGCCCATGGAAGAGGTCAAGCAGGTGGCGCGTACCTTGTGCAGCTCGGACATGGAGGCGTTTCTGGCCTACGTCCGGCAACGTCAGGGCGCTGGGCAAACGGTGGCAAACTGATAGGCTGGCAGTTCGAACGGATGCAAAAACGCCAGACCGGTTTGTATTTATTTCAAGCCTCAGGTTTCGAATGATCTGGCAGAATACGGCAATGGCCT
Source organism: Pseudomonas viridiflava (assembly GCF_001642795.1). Lineage (GTDB taxonomy): Bacteria > Pseudomonadota > Gammaproteobacteria > Pseudomonadales > Pseudomonadaceae > Aquipseudomonas > Aquipseudomonas viridiflava. The sequence continues at coordinate 155,260 of NZ_LKEH01000019.1, forward strand.
GACTCGTCCAGGCAGTCGCTAAATGATAGAGGGCGTTATGAGTCACGAAAGCATCAACTGGGACACTCTGGGTTTCGATTACATCAAGACCGACAAACGCTACCTGTCTCACTGGCGCGACGGCGCCTGGGATGCGGGCTCGCTCACGGAAGACAACACGCTGCACATCAGCGAAGGCTCCACTGCGCTGCATTATGGTCAGCAGTGCTTCGAGGGGCTCAAGGCCTATCGTTGCAAGGACGGTTCGATCAACCTGTTCCGTCCCGACCAGAACGCCCAGCGCATGCAGCGCAGCTGTTCCCGTCTGTTGATGCCCCACGTGCCTACCGATGTATTCATCGAAGCCTGCAAGCAGGTGGTGAAAGCCAATGAACGTTTCATCCCGCCTTACGGTTCCGGTGGCGCGCTGTACCTGCGTCCGTTCGTGATCGGCGTGGGTGACAACATCGGCGTGCGCACTGCACCTGAATTCATCTTCTCGATCTTCTGCATTCCGGTGGGCGCCTATTTCAAGGGCGGCCTGAAGCCGAACAACTTCGTGATCTCCGGCTACGACCGCGCAGCGCCGAATGGCACCGGTGCGGCCAAGGTCGGTGGCAACTACGCCGCCAGCCTGATGCCGGGTTCCGAAGCCAAGAAGCACAGCTTCGCCGATTGCATCTACCTGGACCCGCAGACCCATTCCAAGATCGAGGAAGTGGGTTCGGCCAACTTCTTCGCCATCACCAATGACGATGTGTTCCTGACACCGAAGTCGCCTTCCGTGCTGCCGGGCATCACCCGTCTGTCGCTGATCGAACTGGCAAAATCCCGCCTGGGCCTGACGGTCGAAGAGGGCGATGTGTTCATCGACAAAATCGGTGAATTCAAGGAAGCCGGCGCGTGTGGTACGGCAGCAGTGATCACGCCGATTGGCGGGATCTCGTACAAGGACAAGCTGCATGTGTTCTACAGCGAAACCGAAGTGGGTCCGGTTACCCAGCGTCTGTACAAGGAACTGACCGGCGTGCAGTCCGGTGATATCGAGCCGCCAGCGGGCTGGATCGTCAAGGTCTGATTCTGGCCTTGATCGTGCCCACCGCTGCGCGCTCGGCGTTATACACAAGTCTGCCTCGACACTGATCGTGCCCATCGCTCCGCGTGGGCATGCATCGCGTGACGCTCCGCGTCACAAATGGCGCAGATTGCGGATTCAGTGAGCCGAGCGCATGACGTGGACAACGCTGGAGCTTGGGCACACATCTGCGCCACATTCGAGAGCGGACGCGGAGCGTCCTGAGCGGCATTCCCACNNNGCGGAGCGTAGGAACGATNNGAGCACGCCGATCATGCCCATGCTTTTGCTCAGCGTAATACCCGAGTCTTACTGCGACCACGGGTACGTATTCAGTCAGATACTTTCGTTTTGGCCCCGTTTTGCGTGTCTTCCGGACTGTGCGTATCACGATGACTGCGGTTTGAAGCGGTCAGGCCGCAGGCTCTTTCTGCGGACCCAGCACAATTGCCAAGTGCCGCAGATCATCTACCTCAACGCTAAAGCTCTTCCCCGAAGGGCTCTTCGTCAGCGTGCCCAGCGCGTAGACCGTGAAAAACTTCACTTCATCGGCATGGCTCAGCAGTTCGCTGATGTAGCGGCTGGAGCGATAGGCCAGCATTTGCGCAGGCGACACGTAGAGCGTCACCAGCTTGCCCTCCAGCCGGTCAAAGAACTTGAACTTGAAACCCTGTCCGTAGCGCTGTTCCACCAGCCCGCCGCCGTACAGCACACGTCCGTTGTCGCCCAACTGTGCGTATTTGATGTGGCGAAAGTACGAACGCAGTGACAGCTCGCCCTGACCCGGAATGCGCAGTTTCAGCAGCTTGAACTCCTCGGGCGAGAGCTCGGCCCTTGCCTGGCGATAACTGTCCACCAGACGTTCAAGGTTGTTGGTGCGGGTTTCGCTGTAACGTGGCGCTTTTGGTTCGGCAGGCGGGACAGGTGCAGTGCTGACAGCCGGTGCCGGGGCGGGGCTGCCGGCTTTTTCCACGCCGGACTTTTCCTTGGCGGGCTCCTTTATCGTCGGGTCGAACACGTCGATATAGTCGTCCAGCTTGCGCTTGGCCTTGCGCAGCGCCGCTTGAGGGTCATTGGTGTCGACCTGTTCTTCAACGGGTTCGTCTGCATCCGCATCCACCCATTCACAATCCGGGTGATGGTCGTAATGCGGGTTGGCGCGAAAGTGCGCGGCGACAAAGGTCGGGTTGTCCTGAGGCTTCACGTCGTAGCGAACCCCGGTCACCTTCGCACCCATTGCCCGGCAGGCTTCGTTCGAGCACAGAAATTCGAAGCGCTTGCGGGGCAGCTCTTGAGAGAAGTATTCGCGACGGGCGCCTGCGATGGACATTTCCTGCTGCAGTTCGACACAGAACGCGCGGGTGATGGGTTTTGTGGGCTTCATGCTCGCAGTTGCCTTCCAGACAGTGGATTCTGCAACACGCTATTTCAGCCGGGCCCGCCATGCAACCAGTGCCGGGCGGGCTCAGGCCATCGTGTCGGTTACTGGGCGGATACGGCAAGCCATTCACTCAGAGCCTGCTGATAGGCGCCTGTGGCTTTACTCAGATGCAGCCACTGATCGACGTAGGCTTTCCAGGTCACATCGTCACGTGGCAGCAGGTAGGCCTTCTCGCCGTATTGCATGTACCGCGTCGGGTTGACTGCGCACAGACCGGGCATACGTTTCTGCTGATAAAGCGCTTCCGAAGCGTCGGTGATCATCACGTCGGCTTTCTTGTCGAGCAGTTCCTGAAAGATGGTTTTGTTGTCGTGGAACGCGATGGGTGCCTGGGGCAGATAGGCGCGAGCAAACGCTTCGTTGGTGCCGCCTGCGGGCTCGATCAGGCGAACCGACGGCTTGTTGATCTGCTCGATGGTCTGATACAGCGCCTGGTCTTCACAGCGCACCAGCGGAATCTTGCCGTCGATATCCAGCGTGTTGCTGAAGAACGCTTTCTTCTGACGCTCCAGCGAAACGGAGATGCCGCCCATCGCGATGTCGCACTTGCCGGCGATCATGTCCGGCATCAGGGTTTTCCAAGTCGTCGGCACCCATTGCACGTTTACGCCCAGGCTCTTGGCCAGCGAGCGGGCCATGGTGATGTCGATACCTTCGTACTCACCGTCTTCGCGATGAAAGGTGTAGGGCTTGTAGTCGCCCGTGGTGCATACCGACAACTGGCCAGCCTGCAGCACCTTGTCCAGGTGCGAAGACGATTCCTCTGCCTGCGCCATGCCTGTCAGGCCCAACAGAAGGGCAGCCGATACGCTGTAGTTCAGTTTCATCATGAGAGTGGAGGCTCGCGTGTGTCGTCGGTTGTTATTGGAAGCGACAGAGTGCTTCATTTGCAGGCCGGATGTGAAGCAGGAACAAGGCCTTGCGTGCAAAAGAAGCGCGCTCAGGACACAGCAAGTTGTCAGGTATACAACTCTTCCAGTGACATCAGCTGTTCTTCGATAAGGGTCATTTGCGATTCCCAGTCGGCCTGGGTTCTTTTCCAGGTTTCGCCTTCGTGGGCGTAGAGGAAGTCGACGATGGTGTGAGTAACCTTGCCTTTGCCTACCGCGCCGAACGCCTCGGCGCTCAGCGCCCGGGCCAGCATGTCCAGTTGTGCAGCATGGTTCAGCCAGTGCCAGTGATCCTTGATCACCACCTTGTCGAGCAGGATGCATTGCTTCTTGAAGGCCCTGAGTGCCGATCCCAGAGCGCTTGCCGCCAGCAGTGAATTGATCTTGCCGGCATCGTGGCCGGACTTCTGATTGGCCGTCGGACCGAAAAACCATTCGTTGAAACCGATTTCTATCTCCCGGAACGCGACATTGGCGTCCCAAATAATGCTCAAGGCCTTTTGCTGACGGGTCTCGCGCTTCCACGAGCCGTAGGCCTTGAACACCACACCGGCGATACCGATCACCGCCAGCGCTTCGCTCAGCGAAGACGCCGCCTCGACAATGTAATAGGCATTGGCGGCACTGCCCGGCGATGTGCTGACGGCTGCGCTGTAAAAAACTGCTGCTACAACGACCACCAGCGCAAAACAGGCACTGTAGAACCCGAAAGCGTAGGGGTCTTTCATGGGGTGTTACGACCGTAAGTGATGAAAGAGTTTGTGTCAGGTTAGCCGAGGCTGCAGAGGTTTGCCGGGTCGCCGGGCAGAGCACGCATGTCGAAGTTTTTGCATCAAAACCGCACCGGTTGTGGTCACAGGTGATGTCGTATCCGAAAACGCTGAGGAGCACAGCGAAGAAGGCCGCTTGATCGATGCCTTTTCACGCTCATCCGCGTTCAACCTCGATTCCTCCATCAAGGACGTACTGACTTTATGAAACCTTATCTTTGGCTAGGCCTGCTGGGCATGTTTTCCGTCGGCATACAGGCCGCATCGCTGGACGTTCCGATCAATCTGGTCAGCGCGGATGGCGCACCGAAGCCGATTGGCACCGTGTCGGTGAGCGAAACGGAGTACGGGCTGGTGTTTACCCCCAACCTCAAGGACCTACCGGCAGGCGTTCATGGTTTTCACGTTCATGAAAACGGCAGCTGCGATGCAGGCACCAAGGATGGTGTGAAAGTCGCCGCGCTGGCCGCTGGCGGTCACTTCGATCCGGCCAAGACCGGCAAGCACCTGGGGCCATACGCCGACGGTCATCTGGGCGACCTGCCTGCTCTGTACGTCAATGCCGATGGCACCGCCAACTATCCGGTCCTCGCGCCGCGCCTGAAGAAAATCTCCGAAATCAAAGGCCATGCGCTGATGGTGCATGCCGGTGGCGACAACCATTCCGACCATCCGAAGCCTCTGGGCGGTGGTGGTGATCGGGCTGCCTGTGGCGTGATCTGATCGCGGTTTCTTAATTCTGACGAGCACGCCTGACCTGCTGAAGGCACTTTTTTTGCGGCAGGTCTGGCGCTGCCGCGCAGCAAATGCCGGACTGTGGAGCTGCCTCCGTGTGTGCTGTGGAGCGGCGTGAGCATCGCTCACTTCAGATCAGTACGACCTGCAAACAACCGAAGCGCCAGCCCGCCGAGCAGGGCGGTCAGCAGTCCCAGTGCCACGATGATCACGCGAATGCCCAGCGGCCCGGCCAGCAGCGCGACCAGCAGGCCGGCAATCGGTTGTGAAAGGTTGTTCAGCAGCGTCATGACGCCCACGGTCTTGCCGAAATCTTCCCGGGGTATGACCTGTTGGCGGAGGCTGCGCATGTAGACGTTGAACATCTTGTCGAAGCCGACGATGAGCAGAAAGCCCGCCGCGTAGCCACTCAGGGCTGGACTCAAGGCGCAGATCAAGGCCCCGCTGGTAATCATCACGTACGACACCATGCCGAGCGCCCGCATCGGTATCACCACCCGTGCCAGGAAAAACAGAATCAGAATGGTCGCCGCTCCACCCGCCATCTGCAGTCCGGCGTAGTGCTCCTGATCGCTGCCGTACTCACCGATGACCATGGCGGCAGAGGTCGCCAGTGTCACGCCGACGATCAGGTTCACTCCGGCCGCCAGGGTGATGAGTTTCTTCAGTTCGGTGAGGCGCCGAATATGCCCGACCGCAATGCTTAATGATTGCCAGGCGCTGTCGTGCTTCTGCTCGAATACCTTGGGATCCAGGCGGCGAGTGCGTTGCCAGATGAGCGTGGCCAGGTCCGCCAGCAGAAACAGAGCAGCGCAAGCCAGCACCACCCAGTGCCATGCCCACGCGTTCAGCAACAGCACGGCCACCAACGGACCAAGCACCAGCCCTGTCTGATCGGCAATCTGAGAGTAGGAGAGCGTGCGCGCATAGCTGTAGCGCGGGAACACGTGCGGCATCAGCACTTCACGCGCCATCACGCCCTGAGTGGTCAGTACGCCGCATAGCGCCGACAGCAGGACCAGCCAGACAAGTACGCCGAAAACCATGTACAGCAGCATCGCCAGCAGACACAGAAGTGCCCGATATATCTGGCTGACGTGGAGAATCCGGACCGGAGAGAATTTATCGCACAGCGCTCCGCAGATCGGAAACGCCAGAAAGCGTGGGAGTGACTCGGCAAAGAACGCTAGGCCCGCCCATGACGCGCTGTTGGTGGTCTGAAAGACAACCAGTGGCACGATGAAAAGTAGAATTTGATCGGCCTGTCGTGACAGAAACAGAGCGCTGAAAAACGCCAGATAATCCTTGCTCACGCGACACTCCTTTTGGCGATGATTCTCAATGCCACATCAAGGAGGGTGGCGCAATCCATGCGCTTGAATCTATCCGGCATTTGTATCCGATACGGCGGACCCGGTATCAAACGTCGAAGAAATCGACCTTGCCGTTTTCCAGGCTGTAGTACGCGCCGACGACCTTGACGGTGCCTGCCTTGATCGGGTTCATCAGCGCTGGCTCGGAAGCCGAGCGCAGACGGGCCACGGTACGCTGGATGTTGCTTTTGACGGAGTCTTCCAGAAGGTCTTTGCTTTTCTTGCCCTTGGCTGTCAGGACCGCAGGAATGATCGGCTCGATCATCTGACCGATAGCGCCTTGAAAGACCGTGCCGTCTTCGACCACCGAAACGGCAGCAGCCACGGCACCGCATTTTTCGTGACCCATTACCACGACCAGCGGAACGCCGAGCTGGCTGACACCGTATTCGATCGAGCCCAGTGCGGTGGTGTCGACCGTGTTGCCAGCGTTACGCACGATGAACAGTTCACCCAGCCCACGGCCGAACAGCAATTCCGGCGGAACGCGTGAATCCGAGCAGGAAATCAGAATGCAGAACGGCGTCTGGCCCTTGGCGATTTCCAGACGGCGATCACGATTGCCTTCCGTCTTGATAGTGGTGTCTTTCATGAACGCGTCATTGCCGTCGCGCAGGGCTTTCAATGCCTGGTCGGCAGTCATGTTGGTACGGGGCGATGCAGGTGAAGCAGCATTGGCAATGGAAGGCAATTGCATCAGTGCGGCGGCAGCCGGAAGGCAGCAGGCACCCTGAAGAATCTTGCGGCGTGACAAGGACGAATTCATAAAAAGCCTCAGGCTTGTTAACTGTCGATAGGGGGGAGAATTCAGCGCCCGATGGCAGTGTGTTTCGGGCGCAGAATCCTTTCACTTCATACAGTTAATGGAATTTATTTTCCAATTATATTTGTCTTCTTTGTCACGATTACTTCACGAAAAAGTCATCTGGCTCGGCGATGTTTTCGGACGTTCGCGTAACCGCATTGATGCCTTCAAACGCGCCATACCGGACGGTTTTCAAGGTTGATCGTCCAGTGAGGCCGACCTGGAACGATGCACACGCCACCCACCCAACGCAGGTGCTGCGCGTGTTCCAGCCAGTAAGCACCTCCCTCCAGCACTCGCTCACCCAAGGCTGTCAGTGCCAAAGTCCGCTGCGGCCATTTCAGGTGTGTTTCTGTTTCTTTCAGCAAAGGAGCCTTTGAATCGATCAAGGGCCGAAGCAGCGCCTGAAACATCATGTCACCTAAAAAGGGCAGGGGGTCGCGTTTGTCCATCAGTTCAGTGAAGACGCGACCAAAAGTGGTCGGGCCTGCCTCCTGAAGATACTGCAATGAAAGTCGTTCGGTGAGCGACAATCCGTCGTCGCTGCCCGGCAGCTCTTGCAACTGTCGCAACAACGCTGGAGCCAGCAGTCGCAGAGGCAGTCGCGGGTCATGAGCCAGAGTGGCCAGTGCGACAGGTGAGGCATCGCAATAGGCTCGCCATGCCTTGCGAGCGCAGTCCAGCATGGCCTGAGTCACCGGCTTGCGCTGTGGCCACAGCCAGGCAAGAACGTCCGGTGCCAGTTGCCCAATGCCGATGAAACGCTGAACCCCCGGCACCCGGTCCACTTCGATGAGTTCAAGCCGTGGCGGCAGTCGCTTCAGGCTCGCGAGGGTCTTGATCAGAAAGAGCTGGTCGTAGGCATCGGCCTCGCACCACAGCACATTGTGCTGATCGCTGCCCAATTGTTCGAGACGGCCGTATTCCTCGTCCGTCCTGCGTGCGACATCGGCGTGATTCATATCGAATGTGGCGCTGATGAAGTCGCTGCGCTGCGCTCGAAACTCTGCATCCGGCAGGTCCTGAACAGGCCCCATGCACAGCGGGTCGCTGAGCATGTGGAACGAGCCTTTGAAACCGGCCAGTTGCAGGCTGTGAGCGATGTCGTTGCCGCACCGCCAGTGCACGGTCCGTGGCTCGTCGCTGGCGTGGAAGTCAGGGTGCTGCGCGGCAAAGGCAACGGCGTCGACATGGGCCTTTAGCTTGGGCCAGCTGCTGAAACCCAGCTGGCGCGCAATCAGCCACTGTGCGTCGGAAAGTGTTGGGGCAAGCGGCCGGCCCGACGTGCCGAGCAGTGCGAGCTGATCGGGGGCGTTACCCTGTTTCAGATTCAGCAACAGTTCCTTTGCGCGCTTGCGCTGTTGCTCAAGGTTGATGCGGCCGTCCTGGGAACGGAAATCGGTATTGATGGACATACGAGCTCCTTGTACAAACCTTGTCCGCTTGAAGGTCGGGAGTCGTAATGACAAGAGGGTGAAGCAGTGTCCTGGGCGCTGCCCTTTCCGCGGATGGAGGCGTGGAGGCGCCGGGGGCAAATATAGACGACCCCGTGCCTGCGCACAAACCTTCTAGACTTTGCGCCTCTGCCGCGCGATAAAAGCAGACACGCTCACTCAAGCCAATCAAGCCGCTCATGAAGTCAGCCAACTGGATCGACCTCGCTCAGGACCGGGATACCGGGATCGAGACGTTGCGCGCCCATTTCCGAGGGCACGCCTACGATCCGCATTGGCATGACAGTTATCTGGTCGGCGTCACGGAGCAGGGCGTGCAGCAGTTTCACTGTCGCAGGCAGCGGCATGCCAGCACCTCGGGCCAGGTATTCATGCTTGAACCCGGTGAGGTCCACGACGGCGACGCGCCGAATGCCGATGGTTTCACCTACCGCATGCTGTATCTGGACCCACACTGGATCGGCCGTGAACTGACGTCGTTGTTCGAAGACGCACCGCAGGGCTTCCAGCCCGGGTTCGCCAGCACGCTGGTGCGTGACCCGCGGCTGGCCCAGTCCATCATATTTGCGTTTTCGGCGCTGCATGGCCAGGAGTCGCGCATTATCCGGCAGAGTGCGCTGGACGGTTTGCTGGAACGGCTGACCGCCCATGTGCACTGGCGAGTCAGGCATGAACATGACCCTCGGCTACCCTTGGTCGCCCTGCGTGCCCGTGATTATCTGCATGCCCATTTTCGGCGTGACCTGGGGCTGGACGAACTCGCATTGGCCTGTGGCGTGGACCGTTTCAGGCTCACCCGCGCCTTCAAGGCTGCCTTCGGTCTGCCACCCCACGCTTACCTGGTGCAATTGCGGCTGTCCATGGCGCGCAGGCTTCTGGCCCGTGGCGCGCAGCCTGTGGAGGTCGCCAGCGATCTGGGGTTTGCCGATCAGAGTCATCTGGGCCGCTGGTTCCTGCGCGCCTACGGCCTGACGCCTGCGGCGTATCGCACACGCTGCACAGACCTTCCAGACTGATGTCGTCCATTGCGCGAGCATGACGGCCTGTCATTCAGGAGTTCGGTCATGCTGTCATTTCTGCTGTTCGCTTTCGTTGCCTCGATCACCCCCGGCCCCACCAATCTGCTGGTGCTGAGCAACAGTGCCCGGTACGGTCTGAAAGCCAGTCTGCCGATCATTCTCGGTGCCTGCATGGGCGCAGCCGGGCTGGTACTGTTGGTGGGCACCGGCGTCGGTCGTTCGTTGATGCAGGTGCCTGCCGTACAGCCCGTCATGGCGGCGATTGGTGTCGGCTGGCTGACCTGGCTGGCGTGGAAAATCTTCAACAGCCCGGCTGACCCCATGAGCCCCGATGACAGCCGTCCGCGCCTCGGATTCGTCGGCGCGGCGGGTCTGCAGGTGGTCAATCCCAAGACCTGGATGATGGCGCTGGCTGTCGTCAGTGTGTTCAGTCAGGGAACCGTGGCCCATCTGGCGCTCGCGTTCTTCCTCGTGTCGCTGCCTTGCCTGGCCTGTTGGGCGCTGTTGGGCGCAGGGTCCGCACGCTTGCTCAAGTCCGCCCGTGCCCTGCAATGGCTTAACAGGAGCATGGCGGTGTTGCTGCTGGTGTCTGCCTGGGCGGCTTACTTAAACTGAGAAATTCGCAGGCGCGACTGCCTTCACGTCTGCATCGAGCGCTCCAGTTGTTCGCGCACGCAGCCCAGCAGGTCCGAGTAGGTGAAGGGTTTGGCGAGCGATGGCCAGTCGATTTCCAGCGTCGCATAGCCAGTGATGACCAGCACGGGCAGGTCCTGAACCAGCGTCACAGCCTTGGCTGCCAGTTCCGAGCCATTGATGCCGGGCATCTTGAAGTCCGTCAGCAGCAAGTCTGGCCGCAGACCCTGGCGAATCAGGTCAAGCGCCTGCTCGCCGGACGACGCCTCGGTCAGCGTGTAGCCTTCGTCCACAAGCATTTCCATGATCGTCATGCGCACCAGATCCTCATCGTCGACCACCAGAATCGAGGCCGCTCTGGCAGCGGGTTGCTGGCCGGGCATCGGCTGCGCATCTTCGTCCGGCTCGGCGTTGCTGGTCTGCAAAAGCATGTGCACCTGGGTGCCGACGCCCGGTTTGCTGTCGATCTGCAGGTAGCCGCCCATCTGGGCCACGACCCCATGCACCATCGACAGGCCAAGGCCCGTGCCCTTGCTGCCCTTGGTTGAGAAGAAAGGTTCGATGGCACGTGTTCGGGTGTCTTCATCCATGCCGCTGCCGTTGTCGATCACGCTGATCTTCAGGTAATCGCCTGGCGTGACATCGTCCTGGACCTGCGCCTGCCAGCCAGTGAGTTTCACCTGCAGGACACCGCCGTCCGGCATGGCATCGCGTGCGTTGAGGCACAGGTTGAGCAGGGCCAGCTCAACCTGATTGCCATCGATCAGAGCCAGATGCCTGACCGGGTCCAGATCCAGAATGAGCTCGACGTGGGGCTCGACAGATTGTTTGAGCAGGTCCTGCATGTTCAGCACCAGCTGGCGCAGGTCTGTCGGGCGCGGCGCCAGCGTCTGCTTGCGCGCAAAGGCCAGCAGGCGGCTGACCAAAACCTTGGCGCGCTCGGCAGACTGCAGGCCTGCACTGGCCATGCGAACCGCGCGCGGGTCGCCGTCCACGCGGCGTCTGAGTATGTCCAGACTGGCGAAGATCGGCGTCAGCAGGTTGTTGAAGTCGTGCGCCACGCCGCCGGTCAACTGGCCGATGGTTTCCATCTTTTGCATCTGATGAAACTGCACCACCAGCGCCTCACGGTCGCGACTGGCTTTCTCAAGCAGTTCGCGCTCACGCTTCTGCGCGTCCTGACGCTGTCTGGCCAGCCTTACTGCGCCATCGATCCGGGCACGCAGTTCGCGGGCGTTAAAGGGCTTGACCAGATAGTCGTCCGCGCCGGCCTTGAGACCTTCCACCCGCGCTTCTTCGCCCGCGCGCGCCGACAGCAGGATGAACACCGAATTGCCCAGATCCGGGTCTTTGCGCACTGCATCGAGCAGGGCAAAGCCATCCAGACCGGGCATCATGACGTCGCTCAGAAACAAGTCGGGTTTGACCACCTGCGCCGCTTCCAGCGCTTTCAGACCGTTGTCGACCGGGATGACCTCGTAGCCGCCTTCCTCGAGAATCCGCGCGATGTAGCCGCGCATGTCGGCGTTGTCGTCAGCCAGCAGGATCTTTGCCGGCGTACCCTGGCCAGGATCGCCATGTGGCGGCGCAGCGTGCTTGTCGATATCCATTCCATCGGACAGCCAGCGCAGCGCTTCTTCGACGTAGGCCTGGGTTCGGATGCCGGTCGAGATCAACGTGTGTTCGGCGTCGATACGGTCCCCGGGCAAATGCGCGTTGCCCAGCTGGAGCGTGACAGTGAAGGTCGTGCCAGCGCCGGGCTCGCTTTCAACGGCAATGGTGCCGCCGTGCAGCCTGACCAGTTCATCAACGAGGGACAGGCCGATGCCGCTTCCTTCGAAGGTTCGTCCTCCCTGATTCTCGATACGGTGGAAACGCTGGAACACCAGTGCCTGTTGGTCCTGCGCGATACCGACTCCCGTGTCGATCACCTTCAATACTGCCGAGCCTTCGTTCTGGCCTGCCACGACTTTGATACCGCCGTTCAGGGTGTATTTGAACGCGTTGGAAATCAGGTTGAGAACGATCTTCTCCCACATCTCCCGATCCACGTAGACCGGCTCGGACAGCGGGGCGCACTCAATGGCGAGCTCCAAGCCAGCCTTTTCGCAGGCCGAGCGGAAATTGCTGGCCAGTTCACAGGTCAGGCTGCTCAGCTCGACAGGTTGGAAACTGGCCTCGGTACGTCCGGATTCCAGGCGAGCAAAATCCAGCAGCGAGTTCACCAGCTTGAGCAGCCGCAACGCGTTACGGTGCGCAATGGTCAATCGCTCCCGCTGGGTATCGGACAGTTCGTGAGACTGCATCAGTGCGTCTTCGAGGGGGCCGAGCATCAGGGTCAGCGGGGTTCTGAATTCGTGGCTGACATTGGAAAAGAAGTTGATCTTGGCTTTGTCGAGCGCCGCCAGTGCTTCGACCCGTTGGCGTTCTTCCTCGTAGGTCCTGGCGTTGGCATAACCGGCTGCCAGTGTTGCCCTGAGCAGGCTGTAGAACACCCGGTAGGAATCATTCATCGGCAGGCGCGAGCTGGCACCCATGACGACGATCGCGATGGGCAGTTCGACGCCAGGCACATGGATGGGCAGCAGGAAGGCCTGATCGGGCGCTTCTTCATAAGGTCCGCATGCCGTGTCCTTGAACAACGCTTTCAGGCCGCTGACGCTGAGCGGTTCACTGGCTGTCATCGCCTGCTCGAACGGCAGGGATGTGCGGGTGTGCGCGTCGACCACGGCAGGCAGGACCTGCGTGTCGGCAATGCCGGTCTGGGTGACGCACGTATAGCTATTGTTTTCCGGATTCAGTTCGTAAAACGCCAGAAACGGCAAGTCCAGATCGAACGCCTGCAGCGACGTCTGTGCGGCGGCGGCGATGTCCGGGGTGGCTTTCACGTCGGCCATGTCTGCGTGCAAATCCCGCAACGCCCGTGTGCGGCGTTCGCTGAGAATCGTCGCGGTGGTCTCGGTCACTGGATGAAACAGGCCGCCGATTCCGCCGGTTTCATCCCTGATCGGGCTGGTGGAAAAGGTGAAGAAGGTTTCTTCCAGATAGCCGTTGCGCGCCAGGAACATGCGCTGGTTTTCAAGGAACGATGTATTGCCCGCCAGCGCATTGGCAAACGGCTCGCCGATGGCAGGCCAGGCCGATCGCCAGGTCACGGTATAGGGCTCGCCCAGCGCCTGCGGGTGCGAGGCGCCGCAGAGGACCTGATACCCGTCGTTGTAGATCTGAACGTGTTCAGGCCCCCAGATGATGTTGATGGGGAAGTTCGAGGCCAGGCACAGACTCACGGTGGTCTTCAGGCTCTGCGGCCAGTCTTCGATAGGGCCCAGTGGCGTTCGGGACCAGTCCTTGTCGCGAATCAGGCTGGCCATTTCACCATCCCCTACGAGAAAAGCGGAAGGCCCGGAAGGGGCGGCAGGGGAATTCATGGATGGAAACGGCTCCGTGCTGGATGTGCGCTGTGCAGCGTTATTCTGGCTCATGGAACAATCGGGTTCCAATTTCGATGTGGAATACACGTAATTGTTCAGCCGTTTTCGACAGGACCCGAGAAACGGGTCGGAATGACCTGTTCGTCTTGGGACGAGTCATTATGACCTTGTCATTTTGACTTTATTGATCACTTTTCCATTGATTTTGTTAGGTTTTTTAGTTGGCACATGCGTTGCTCTCTATTCAGGTATCGATTTCAAAAACGTTCTGGAGCTGACCCATGCTGACCGACATTCAACGTGACATCGTCAAGAAAACTGTCCCGATTCTGGAAGTGGGTGGCGAAGCCCTGACCACGCACTTCTACCAGATCATGCTGCGCGACTACCCTGGGGTTCGCCCGTTGTTTAACCAGGCCAATCAGGCCAATGGTGCTCAGCCTCGCGCTCTGGCCAATGCGGTGCTGATGTACGCCCGCAACATCGATCGTCTGGAGAACCTCGGTCCGCTTGCCAGCCAGATCGTCAACAAACACGTGGCGTTGCAGATCCTGCCCGAGCATTACCCTATCGTCGGAACGTGCCTGCTGCAGGCGATTCGCGAAGTGTTGGGGGTCAAAACGGCTACTGACGAAGTGATCGCTGCATGGGGAGCGGCGTATCAGCAACTGGCTGACATCCTCATCGGCGCAGAACATGAGGTGTACGAAAGCATCGCCGCCGCTCCAGGCGGCTGGCGTGGCGGTCGGGCGTTCAAGGTCAAAGCGAAGACACCGGAAAGCGACGAGATCACCTCGTTCTACCTCGAGCCCGTGGACGGTCAACCTGTCATTGAGCACAAGGCGGGTCAGTACATTGGCCTGCGTCTGAACGTACAGGGACGGGAAATCCGTCGTAATTACTCGCTGTCAGCCGCATCGACCGGTATCGGCTATCGCATCAGCGTCAAGAAAGAAGTGGGTGGGTTGGCTTCCAGTTACCTGCACAATAAGGTCCGGGTGGGTGAAACGCTGGAACTGTTTCCACCGTCCGGCGAGTTCACGTTGATCGAAGGCAGCAAGCCGTTGGTGTTGATCAGTGGCGGTGTAGGCATCACGCCCACCCTGGCGATAGCAGAAGCCGCGCTGGAGGCTGGCGGTCGGGATGTGGTGTTCATCCACTACGCGCGCAACGCTGAGGTGCATGCGTTTCAGGCAGTGCTCAAGGAGTGGCAGACACGCTATTCGCAGTTCCGAGCCCATGTTGTCTATACCGATACGGTTGCTGATCCAGCCCAACCCAACATTGTCGGCCTGCCTGCGGTGGCGCATCTGCAACAGTGGCTGCCTGCGAACCGGGACGTCGAAGCTTACTTCCTCGGTCCCAAACCGTTCATGGCGTTCATCAAGCGGGCGCTGCATGATCTGGGTGTTCCGGACGAGCAGAGCCATTACGAATTTTTCGGCCCGGCTGAAGCACTGGTCTAGCGGCTACAGCGTGCCCTTGTCTGCGCACAGGCAGGCGAGGGCGCGGGTGATGTCCTGTTTGAGCTGGTCGGTCGGACGGCCGGGATATTGATCGAACATGTGTGGCACACCGGGGTACACATGCAACTCCACCGGCACGCCGGATTTGGAAAGCCTGAGCGCGAAGGCGACGTCTTCTTCCAGAAACAGATCGAGCGCACCGACGCTCATAAAACTTGGCGGCAGACCTGTCAGGTCATCGGCCAATGCGGGTGAAAACAGCGCCGCCTGATCATCGTCCAGTGCGTACGCACCTTGCAGGCATTCCCAGCAGAACCGGTTCGCTTCACGGGACCAGCTCAGGGTTCCGGTGGTGGGGTTGTCCGCTGACGAAGTGGTCGAGCCGGTGCGGTGGTCCAGCATCGGATAGACCATCAGCAGCCCGGCCAGCCGATACTCGTTCCGGTCCCGTGCCATGATCGATACGGCAGCAGCCAGACCACCGCCTGCGCTGTGGCCCATCACCATTACCTTTTGCTTATCCACGCCGAGTGCCAGCCCTTCGTTGAATATCCAGGCCAGCGCCGCGTAGCAATCTTCAAGCGGTGTGGGGAAGGGGTGTTCGGGCGCAAGTCGATAATCGACGGCTACGATCAGGACATTCAGCTCGTTGGCCAGATCGGCAAGATAATCGTCAGCCATCTCGGGCCGACCGAGCACGAAACCGCCGCCGTGGATGTACAGCAGCGTGGCGCGTTTTTGCGCAGGCTTGGGGCTGTCTTCAGGGTGATAGATGCACAGCCTGATCTGATCCTTCTGTGTCCAGTATTGCTCGTGCCGAGCCTCTTCTGGCTGTTTCCAGGCGGCGTCTACACGGCGTCTGATCGCGGGCAGGTTATCGAGCGTCCAGACACTTGCAGGCTCATCGAGGAAAGCCTTGTAGGCCGGGTCGAGCAGGTGGTGGGTATCCATCGTTCACTCTCATCAAAAGGCGCAGCAGACACCGGGCTGTTTAAGATGCCCCTGTGTCTTGCAGCAAACACCAAAACCGTGGGAGGCGGCTTGCCGGCGATGAACGATGACGCGATTTTCCTGACATACCGCGTCGACTGCATCGCNAGGCCTGCGCATGCGGTGTGCCAGATACAACCAAGGGCCGCTGCGCAGCCCATCGCTGCCGTCGTAACCTCCGAAAGCTCCTACGCCCTGCGGGCAGAAGCAGAACTCAGCGCCATTTCACCATCCGACCGCTACAGCCACGCCTTGATCTGCGCACAGACCGCTGGCGTGGAAATGCCATAGCGATCATGCAGCGTCGGCAGTGCACCCGCATCGAGAAACGCATCCGGGAGTGCGATCTGTCTGAAGGTCGGCGTGACGCCATTGCGCAGCAGCACGGTCGCAACCGCTTCACCCAGACCGCCGATGATCGAATGGTTTTCCGCCGTCACCACCAGCCGCCCCGGTTTTCTGGCTTCGGCCAGAATGGTCTGTTCGTCCAGTGGTTTGATGGTCGGCACGTGCAGCACTGCCACATCGACGCCATCGGCCTGCAGTTCCTTGGCGGCTTCCAGCGAGCGCATGGTCATCAGGCCGGTGGAGATGATCAGCACGTCGTTGCCGGTGCGCAGGGTCTTGGCCTTGCCGATCTCGAATTGATAGCCGTACTCGTCGAGCACCAGCGGAACGTTGCCGCGCAACAACCGCATGTACACCGGCCCTTGGTGCGCGGCGATGGCTGGCACGGCCTGCTCGATTTCCAGTGCATCGCACGGGTCGACGATCATCAGGTTGGGCATCGCGCGGAAGATTGCCAGATCGTCCGTGGCCTGGTGACTTGGGCCGTAGCCGGTGGTGAGGCCGGGCAGGCCGCAGACGATCTTGACGTTGAGGTTCTCCTCGGCAATCGCCATGCAGATAAAGTCGTAGGCGCGGCGCGAGGCGAACACCGCGTAGGTGGTCGCGAACGGTACACAGCCCTCACGGGCCATCCCGGCAGCGGCGCTCATCAGCAATTGTTCGGCCATGCCCATCTGGTAGAAACGCTCGGGGTGCGCCTTGGCGAAAATGTGCAGGTCGGTGTACTTGGACAGATCCGCCGACAGCCCGACGATGTCCGAACGCTGGTCGGCCAGTGCCGCCAGCGCATGACCGAACGGTGCAGAACGGGTGGCCTGACCTTCAGAGGCAATCGAGGCGATCATCGCCGACGTGGTGAGCTTCTTTTTCACGGCAGGTGCCGCAGCAGGATTCTGGTTGGCAGTGCTCATGCGGTTTGCCCCTCGTTGAGGTTATTCAGTGCAAGGTCCCACTCGTGTTCGTCGACACGGATGAAGTGAGTCTTCTCGCGGGTTTCCAGAAAGGGCACGCCCTTGCCCATTTTCGTGTCGCAGATGATCACCCGAGGCTGTGCGCCCGGATGCTGGCGGGCGGCGTCGAACGCGGCGACCAGTGCTGGCAGGTCGTTGCCGTCGACCCGTTGCGTGAACCAGCCAAAGGCCTGCCAGCGATCCACGATAGGCTCGAAAGCGAGTACTTCGCTGGAATGGCCGTCGGCCTGCTGGTTGTTCACATCGATGATCGCGATCAGGTTGTCGAGCTTCCAGTGGGAGGCCGACATCGCCGCTTCCCAGGTCGAACCCTCGTTCAGTTCGCCGTCTGACAGCAGGTTGTAAACGAAGGACGCCGAATTCTTTCGCTTCAGGCCCAGGCAGGCGCCGACCGCGATGCCCAGACCGTGTCCGAGCGAGCCGCCGGTGATTTCCATGCCCGGCGTGTAGGCGGCCATCCCCGACATGGGCAGACGGCTGTCGTCCGAACCGTAGGTTTCAAGCTCGTCCAGCGGAATGATTTCAGCCTCGATCAAGGCCGCATACAGCGCAATGGCGTAGTGACCGATCGACAGGTAAAAGCGATCACGCTGTTCCCATTCCGGGTCTTCAGGCTTGTAGCTCATGGCATGGAAGTAGGACACCGCCAGCAGGTCGGCTGCGCCCAGCGCCTGGCCGACATAGCCCTGACCCTGAACCTGACCCATGCGCAAGGCATGGCGACGAATGTTGTGGGCACGCTGTGCCAGCGACGTGGATGTGGCAGATAACGCTTGGGTTGTCATGATGATGACTCCGTGAACTCAACGATTGACCGAGGCGGCTGGGATACGCAGGACCAGAAACGCGCCGATGAACAGCACGCCGGTAATCAGGTACATGCCGATGGCGCTGGAGCCGGTGGTGGTCGTGATCCAGCCGATCAGGTAGGGCGAGCAGAAACCCGCGAGATTGGCGAAGCTGTTGATGCCGGCAATGCCCGCCGCTGCAGACACGCCGCCCAGCAGGGTGGTGGGCAGCATCCAGAACAGGGACGACGCCGAAAGCACGCCGGCTGCGGCCAGGCACAGGCTCAGTACCGAGAGCAGCAGGCTGTTGCCGAACACCGCCGCCAGGCTCAGGCCCAGCGCACCGGCGATCATTGGGAGCACCAGATGCCAACGGCGCTCGCGGTGCTTGTCGCCGCTGCGACCCATCAACAGCATGGCGACGATGGCGCACAGATACGGCACGCTGGTCATCAGCCCAATGTGCAGCGGGTCGGCGAGCCCTGCGTTACGGATCAGGGTTGGCAGCCAGAAAGTGATTGCGTACTGACCCATCACCACGCAGAAGTAGATACAGGCCAGCAGCCACAGACGGCGGTCGCGAACGAATTCACCCACCGATGCGTGCACGACCTTCTGGCTGTTGTCTTCGGCCAGTTCTTTTTTGATCAGCTCTTTTTCGTCATCGGTGAGCCAGGTCGCCTGATGCACGCCGTCTTTCAGATACGCCAATACCATCAGACCGACGATCACCGTGGGAATGGCCTCGATGACGAACATCCACTGCCAGCCTGCCCAGCCATGAAAGCCTGCGAAGGTGCCCATGATGTAGCCCGACAGCGGCCCGCCGATCATCCCGGACAACGGAATGGCGATGAACCACAGCACGGTCATGTGCGCACGGCGGTAGGACGGAAACCAGTAGGTGAGGTAAAGCAGCAGACCCGGTGCCAGACCGGCTTCTGCCACACCCAGCAGAAAGCGCAGGGCGTAGAACTGCCATTCGGTTTCGACGAAGGCGAACAGCGCGGAAATGATGCCCCAGGAAATCATGATGCGTGCGATCCAGCGGCGTGCGCCGACGCGATGCAGAATCAGGTTACTGGGCACTTCACAGAGGAAATAACCGATGAAGAACATGCCGGCGCCGAGGCCGTAGACGGCTTCGCTGAACGCCAGGTCATTCATCATGGTCAGCTTGGCGAACCCGACATTGACCCGGTCCAGATAGGCGCACAGGTAGCACAGCATCAGGAACGGCATCAGCCGCCAGGCGGTCTTGCGGTAGGCATTGGCACGGGCGGTCGAGACCGCGTCGAGGGGCATCGTGGTTATCATGATGGTCTGATCTCTTGTTTTTATAGACCGCCAGGCAACCGGCCGGGCGTGTCATCGATCCAGAGCAAATACGGGCCGTCACACTGTCTGATCGGCCCGCCGATGGGCTGTCAGTGAATCAGCATGCCGCCGTTCACATCCAGCGTAACGCCGGTCAGGTAGGAAGACAGGTCACTGGCCAGAAACAGCGCCGCATTGGCCACGTCCTGAGCCGCGCCCAGGCGACCCAGCGGGATGCCTTCGATGATCGCGTGGCGTCGCTCGTCCTGCATCAGCCCGCCGGTGATATCGGTATGAATCAGGCCTGGCGCGATGGAGTTGATGCGAATCTGGTCCGGGCCGAACTCCCGCGCCATGGCCTTGCCCAGACCGAGTACGCCGGCTTTTGCAGCGCTGTAATGCGGGCCGCCGAAGATGCCGCCGCCACGCTGCGCCGAGACCGACGACATGCACACGATGCTGCCCGAGCCTTGCGCACGCATGGTCGGAATGACCGCCTGCGACATCAGCAACGTGCCGCGCAGACTGACGTCCAGCACCTTGTCGTAATCGCCCGGGCGGATGTCCAGTGTCTTGATCGGTTGGGTGATACCGGCGTTGTTGACCAGTACGTCGATACGGCCGAAGTGCTCGATGATCTTCGCAACGGCCTGTTTGACCTGGGATTCGTCGGCCACGTTGGCGGCCAGGCCCAGATGGCCTTCGCCCAGCGCGGCGGCAGCATCGCGTGCGGCGGCTTCATCGAGGTCGAGGATCACGACGCGAGCACCGTGTTGCGCGAAGGTGACAGCGGTGGCACGACCGATTCCACGTTCGGAGGCAGCACCGGTGATGATTGCAACTTTGCCTTGAAGCAGCATGAGGGGAGTCCTCTGATTGTTTTTATGGGTTCGATTCAAGTGATCGATAGGCTCAGAGTGTTCCCGGTAATGCCCGCGAGCAATAACGCTACCCTCACTGGTCGATGAAAAAAATTCACCTCTCGTCATTTCCGCCGAGCAGTGCTTGAATGCCAAAAAACCACTCTTCCTGATGCTTCGGAGCCACCATGCGTGCCGATGACGACCCCCACTCGAACCTGCCACCCCTGAAAGCCATTCAGGCCTTCGAGCAGACGGCACGCTTCGGCAACCTGGCCCGCGCCGCCGAAGTGCTGGACCTGACGCCTTCGGCGGTCAGTCATCAACTCGCCAAACTGGAAGCGATGATCGGACGGCAACTGTTCGTGCGGGCGGCACGCGGCGTCACCCTGACGCCGGTGGGTGAGCAGTATCTGAAAGAGGTTTCCGGGTTGCTGCACAGCCTGGCCGTGGCGACCGAGCGGGCTGCCAGCGACGTCAGCCTCGACTGCCTGCGCCTGCACTCGTCACCCAGTTTTGGACTGCTGTGGCTGATGCCGAGACTGGAAGCGTTTCGGATCAGCCATCCGGATATCCAGATCAACCTGTCGTGTTCCTACGAGTCGCTGCACTTCAGCCGTGACAAGATCGACGTCGATATCCGCCATGGTCGGCCCAACTGGGCAAGCTACGAAGTGCGCACCGTGCGCCACGAAACCTTCGCAGTGCTGGCATCGCCGAAGCTGCTGGAACGGTATCCGGTCAATAGCGCAGCGGACCTGCTTAACGGCGAGCTGATTCTTTCCGAAGCCACGCTGTTGAAATGGCCGGAGTTGTTCGCCCAGCACGGCCTGGCGCGTCCTGAAAAGCCCTACACGCTGAGTTTTGACCGTTCCTACATGACGCTGGAAGCCGCGAGTCATGGCCTGGGCTTCGCGCTGGAAAGCACGCTGCTGGCGCAGAAATACCTGCAAAGCGGCGCGCTGCTGGAAGTCGCGCCGCACCTGTTGAGTTCACCGGTCGCGGCGCACCACTTGGTGTTTCCCAAGGCGCACTCCAGCTTTCCGAGGGTCAGACGTTTTCTGGAGTGGATGGAAAACGAATTGGGGCACGGGTTCGTGTTCTGAGCCGGGCGTCAGACTTTGTGCAGCGCATCCTCGTGATGCATCGCCAGATGCCCGGTCTTGTCACTCTTCACTTCATATTGCGGACTGTCTTTCGACGCGGGCCGATGCTTGCCCATGAACTCCACGTCCTTGAGGTGCACCTTGGTGACCTTGCCGTGAATTTCGCCAGCTTCCGAGTTCCAGCGCACGGCATCGCCAACCTTGAATGAAGTGGTCATGAAGTTCTCCTAGAGCGCGTTTTCCGAGTTGCTGGTTAGAGCCTGGCCCTCGGGGAGCGTTCACAGGATTATGAGCACAACCACCCTGCGATCAGTTCACGCCGTCGCCTGACGAACCGAGGGCGCAATCGGCCCGATCATCGCTTTCAGGTGTGCCAGCAGCGGCCCCTGTTCGGGCTCGTTGTACATCGAGCACAGATTCTTTTCGATGTTCTGGCACAGGTCTTCCATGCGGATCCGGTGCTGGCTGTTGCCGAACGGCGCCTGCAGATCCGTGCCGATCCGCTCCATGGCCAGCAACAGACAGCCCACCACCGTCGAAATGAGCGGCGTGAACCAACCCAGGGTCGTCACCATGCTCAGCGGCATGATCACGCAGAACAACGCGCTGAACAGGCGGGGAAAGTAAACATAAGGGTAGGGCAGTGGCGTATTGGCAATACGCTCCATGCCGCCCTGACAGTTGGACAGGTCCACCAGCGTCGTTTCCAGCCGCGAAAACCGGATGCTGTCCAGCCGACCTTGCGCGAACTCGTCGGCGATGATCGACGCCGAACCGCTCAGAATGTCGTTGGGAAAGTTATTGCTGTCCCGCGCCCGTTCGATTTCGAACGTAGGCAGCAGACCGTCGAGCCGGGCTTCGCTGACGTCGCCCTTCAAGTGCGCACGCAGCGCTCGCAGATAAGCCACGTGGCGACGAAACAACTCACCCTTGACTGGGTTCTCTCGAGCGCGGCCTTCGCCATCGATCAGGGTCAACACTTGCCGGCCATAACTGCGCGAACTGTTGACCATCGCCCCCCACAAGGTGCGCGCTTCCCACCAACGGTTATAGGCACTGGTATTACGAAAACTGATTAGCACAATCAGCGCCGAACACAGCAGCGTCAGCGGCATCAGCGGGAAATCGATACCAATGCCTTCCATCAGCATGAAATCCATCGTCACGCCCACGTCCCAAAGCAACAGCCATAACAGCGACCAACCCACGTAGGTCAGCGTCCTTCTGAAGCACTTCCATTTCTTTTCAAAGAGACCGGTCATGGCGAAACTCCTGCCCGAGGTGGGTGAATGGCTCGCTACGTAGTTGTAACAAGCCGTGACACAAACCTACGGCACGACGCTTAACGCTCGCTTAATTCATGACCGGTCAGTCATTCAGGGCTGGCGCCTGAATGCATGGGTCCAAAGGCTTCTTTTCGAACGCGGAGCCGCTTCAGGTAAGACATTCGGCATATCCCGCAACCGGATCCATGACTCGTCTCGCCAGTGGAGCACGCTCAGGGACGTCCCCGGCCATTTCAGCTGGCTCACCTTCGGGTTATCCAGCGTCACGTTGTGCTGATCCCGAAGCACGGTCAGGACCTCATGGGTCAGCCATTGCCGCAGCGCCCGGTTTTCAGGCACGTAGTGATGAACCAGCAGCGCGAACACGCCCGACTCACTGACCATCAACTGCCTGCACCACTCGCCATTGGCCTGAAGCCAGACCACTCGCCGTTGATCGGCATCCAGCTTGAGGGTGGCGCGCTCATCCAGCGCCTTGCCCATCAAACGGGCAAGGTCTGCCAGACAGAACCACGCCTGCGCTTCAGAAACGGCGGCCCGGAGCATGCGGTGGTGACGAAAGAAAAGGATGGCTTCGAAATGAGCGGTGCAGGGCTCGGAAGGGGTAACGTTCAACATGGGTACAGCTCCTGAATAGAGAACTGCCACCGGACGTCGCTAAACGAAAAGGTGGCAGCTGTGCGAAGGTTAGCGAACCGGTATCCAGGAAACCGGCAGGCCCGAAGGCCTCCGACGCACAGCCGCCATAACACATGCTTCAAGTTTTGACTTGATGCAGGGGAGGGCGATGATACGCCTGGATAGAACGGATCGCTAAATCCGGTTGCTGATGGGGCAGCGAACGGCGAGCAGGTTGAACTGTCTGCCTGCCTGAAAATAGAGGCTGATTCGCTGAGTCTTGTAGGAAAGGGATTTGCTCGATAGGAAGAGGTTTTTTAAGTCTAGCGAAGGGGAAGTTTGATGCCTGGATACGCCTCGCAAATGGCCCAGCCCTGCGAGACGTATTCTTGTGATGTGACAGTGAATGAGATCAGAGGCAAGGCACCTTGTCCGTCTGCGCCAACGCCTTCCCCTTACTATCGAACAGCGTGACTTTGACCTCGGCCCCCGACCTGCTTTCGATCAACGTATAAAACTCATCGGCGGCAAACGCGCTGTATTCAAGCGTTGCCACGCAACGGCGCTGACTCTTCTGATAACCTCTCGCCACAATACCCAGTTCCATTGAATGCCTGCCGGGCGAAACTTCGAAATGAGTCAGGCTTTCGGCAGGTGTCGCATCAAGACGTCGTGCGATCATCTCATCACCCACCTGAGCTTCAATATGAACGATGGCATTACCTTTGTCAGGCACAGGCGTTGCAGTTGCACATCCAGCCAGGCCTGATAGGGCTACAACGAACGCTGCAAGTTTCAAGAGCTTCATGTTAAAACCTTTATATAAAAAGAGTGGGTATGGCGAGAAGTAACTTTTCAATCGTGCGCGTGCATTTCTGACAGGCGTGTCAAAGCCCGGTCGAGCTGTTTAAGTTGCCGGGTATAACGGGGTCAGGCGGTAATATCGATATTGGCTGCGAAGCGAGCGAACGCGATATTGGCCTCGGCGTCGATGAGTTCATCAATGAACTCAGTCATTGCAGCCGTACAGAAATGATCGGTCATTTGTCCTTCATTCGACCAATAACCGCTGACGATCCAGCGGGCGGTGCTCTTTGTGCTCCTGCTCAGCGCATAGCTCAAGCAGCCCGGCGCCTTGTTCAATTGCTCGATGTGCTTGAGCAACAATGCCTCGACATCATGTCTCGGACTTTCCAGGAAACTGATCTCCAGAGTATTGATTGAGGTGATAGTCATACGCCTGAACCTTTGTTGCCTGTCGAATACTTGATCCTTTACTGGGTGCCTATGCGTTGGACCGTTGCCAGGTATGTGAGCAGGCTACTGGCTTTTCCTCGAAAAGGTTACCCACTCAAAAGCTCATGCAGACATGAGATTTGCTCAGCAATGATCAGGTACGCAGCGGCAAGCCTTCATCCAGAAGCCTTTCCTACCGATCACCCTTGCGGACCGGATGCTCTATGGAGCGCCAGCCGAAAGCGGATAAATGTATCGATTCGCTCTCCATGCAATAGAAAACTCATCACCTGTCGCGCAAGCAGTTCGCCGAAGTGCCGGTCAAATCATCCGCGACTCCCCGAAACACCGGTGACCGGTTTTTCAGAGACAGCGACGTGAGTAGGTAGGCAGCAAGGCGCAGCGCAATTGATGAGCTGCTAAAAAACGGAAATTCAGGAAGGGGTACTTGCACGCCACATGCAACGTTAATGGACCAGATTCAGTAACCACTTCCCCCTTATCCATTTGGAAAAAAACTGATGCGCATGCGTAAGAATCTGGCTGCAAAGATCGGCGGTTTTCTGCTCGCGTCCTTGATCGCAGGCACTTCATTGCCCGCGTTCGCGGCTAACGATTGCGACCTCGACAATGACCACATTACCGACGCCACGTGCGGCGGTAATGACAAGGACCTCGACAACGATAACGTCACCGACGCAAGGTTTGGTGGCAATGACAAGGACATGGACAACGACAACAAGACCGATGCCTCATTTGGCGGTACAGACACCGACCTCGATAACGACAACAGCACCGACGCGTCGTTTGGCGGTAATGACAAGGATCTGGACAACGACCAAAGCACCGACGCCGCGTTTGGTGGCAACGACACCGACCAGGACAATGACCACAGCACGGACAAATACAACGTCGGAGCACCGCCACACACGAAAAAATAGTGATCCGGTTCTATCCAGCGCTTATAGGGTTTGGTTGAGCTGCGCCTGAAGCGATCAGGTCTATAAGGGTGCGATGCGCTTGCCAGTAATCGGGGCAAGCGCACTTCTTTAGGACGACTGTAGCGCCTGGTCGTTATGCAGCAGGATTCTGAATTTTCCTGGCGATCAAGGTGACGCCTTCGGTGAAGCTGAAACCATACCCGTAGCCATACCCCCAGCCTCCGCCCGGAGCGCCCATTTGTTCAGGAAAATTTATATCCTTGTGCTTGAATTCGTAGTTATAGGAACCCGACAGGATCGGCAAGATGGTCTGAATCTCATAACCGTCAGCATTGAGCTGCGCCACCGCTTCTTCAATATCTTTCGACAGCCGCTCGCCATCAATCTCGCAATCCGACCAACCGGTTTGCTGCCATTGTTTCTCTTTCCGAGTCTCTTCTTTCGTACCGAACAGCCCCCACGTCATCTCGCCCGTGGGCACTTTGACGGTGACTTCTTCACCGATAGGGCGGAAGTGGGCTTTTACATAAACGATCTTGTTCACTGGGCTGTCCTGAGGTCCATTCTGCGGTGATTATACCGATGGGGTAACGTCCTATGCTAAAAAGTGCTCTAAGAGCACTGAAGAAAATAAATTTGGAATTAGATACTGTTTATGCATCACAAGAAATGGCAGATGGACCGCCAAATACTTTCTATGCGTTGTGCCAACTTATCTAAAAAAGGCCGCGTAGGCGGCGCAGTATAAAATCTATTTAATTAGCCAGGTCTAGAGGTAGATCGCTTATGTCTTTCAGGCGTTTGCCATCAACCATGATTGCCAGCAGGTCCGCGGACTCGTCCATGCCAAGCTCACGTAGAGTCTCTTGAAGCTCGTACAGTGCGAAATGATAAACGCAGTCGATATCGCCGGTGCCCAGTGCGATTGACGCCAAACGGCTCGGAGTTGGTTCGGCTGTCACTACCATGATGTTTGGTAGGTGACCTTTCCGGTTGCGCATTAGGTTTAACGCTTCGGAGCGAGCATTTTGTGCCCGGTCACTTCTGATAGTCCACTTGCACGAAATGCTAGCGTGTAGAAGTGGTTTACCGCCATTGGAAGCTCGTAAGCTGGATCTGGTGCTCACGGTGGGATCTACCAGGAACTCATGCAGGTTAATTTTTTCGTCGCTTTCTAGCCCTCTGACTACGACAATGTCAGGGGTAATTGTGTAGTCGCTTCCTAACGCAGCAGCGAGCTCTGGATCAGCCTTAGCTGCTCGATCTAGAGCTATCAGATGAGCGTACTGCTCATATTTCGCGATTTCCAAACGATTACGACCAGAAACCTGGTGTATATCCCAAGCTCCTGGGCGAAGGTGTCCCAGCTTTAAAAATGTATTTTTAACGTATTCTGAGCATATACCTTCGAACTCATTGCCCGACGTCTGACCAGCTTGACGCTCTGCTATCGTTTCAGCTTTTAGGAGGTCTGCTATTCCTTTGGCAATCGCGACGCTGCTTCGGTTACTACCGTCAGCATTGCTGGGTATGCCTTTGTCGTTAACAGTTAGGGTTGTTTTGAGAAGTGAAGCGTGAAATTCTTTTCGGGCTTGTAAAAATTCTGGGGGGATATTCATTAGGCAACTTGCACCAAACGTTTGGCCGATAAGGCTTTGAAAATCTGCGTTGCTACTGCGCAGGCCACTGGAGGTGGAAAAGCGTTGCCGATTTGTCTATATACAGCGGTTTTTTTGCCATAGAACTGCCAACTGTCAGGAAATCCCTGAATGCGTGCAGCCATGCGAGTAGTCAGCTTAGGCATTCCTGCAAAATCCTCAGTAGGTGGTGCATTAGCAATTCCCATGCCACATACTCCAATGGATGCCCAGGCTTTCTTTGCTCTTGTTGGACCTAAATCAGGCCCGCCATGTTTTTTCGAGCCACCAACAAGAGTGGGTGCGATTGTATTGGCTTTCTCTCTCCAAGCATCAGCGCCACGCCACCCATCTTCCTTCATCAAGTCATGAAGAAGCTCGCCAACAGTCGGTGGGGTGATTATTCTCGGCTCAGGCCAGGAAAACCCCTCAGTAAGATCTTTCCGGATTCCTACAAATACAACTCGAGGCCGAAGCTGGGTAACCCCATAGTCCGACGCATTCAGCAGACGCCACTCCGAGACGTACCCCAGCTTTCTAAGCTGCTCTTCGACTTTTTCTCGGTAGCTTTGAAACACGTTATCAAGCAGTCCACGAACGTTTTCCAACATTACGGCTTTCGGACGGCATTCATCAACTAAGCGCAGAGCCTCTGGAAAAAGATCGCGCTCGTCATCAGCCCCAAGCTGTTTGCCAGCTTTTGAAAAAGGAGGACAGGGAACTCCTCCCGCCACAAGATCCACACCAAAGTAGGGGAGGCCGTTGAAGTGACGCAGGTCTTGTTGCTGCACGTACCAATCTGGACGATTTAGACGAAGAGTTGCGCAGGCAGGAGGCTCTATTTCGATCAAGACTTCGTGTCCAAAGCCCGCCATTTCTAGGCCTAGAGCCTGCCCGCCGGCTCCGGCGCACATTTCCAATGACGTGAATGAGCTCATTTTGTCTCCTCGGGCGGCCCTAGTCTGAGCAGCATCTTTAAAACCAGTGATACTAGCATAGTGTATGGATATACAGTATTTTGAGTGTTGGTCAAATTTTGACCGCTGCGCGCCGTTGCAGAGGTATCGTACGCTAGCGAAAAGCTTTTTATAGGAGCCTATGGCTTAAGATACTCGCAACTTATCGCCAGAATGAAAATCAGCGTGGAGCTGTGGTTTTGGCAAAAAGGGAGAGGAAGGACAGGAATTTTAGACAAAAAAAAGGGTAGAAATAGCTTTCTACCCTTTCCTATGCCTTGCCATGCAAGGACTGTTTGGTGCCCCGAGGGAGAATCGAACTCCCACTTCTTTCGAAAACGGATTTTGAATCCGCCGCGTCTACCAATTCCGCCATCAGGGCTCAATGGCGGCGAAGTATAGGGATCGGTTTTCCGTTGGTCAACAGGGATTTGCGGTGGTTTTTTACTAATTCCGCCAAACCGGATAAACTTCCCGGCCCTGCTAAACGAACCCCATCATGCGCGTCGCTGACTTTACCTTCGATCTCCCGGATTCCCTGATTGCTCGTCACCCGCTGGCCGAGCGTCGCAGTAGTCGTCTGTTGACCCTGGACGGGGTGAGCGGCGCGCTGGCACATCGTCAATTCACTGATTTGCTTGAGCATTTGCGCCCGGGCGATTTGATGGTGTTCAACAATACCCGCGTCATTCCTGCGCGTCTGTTCGGGCAGAAAGCCTCTGGCGGCAAGCTGGAGATTCTGGTCGAACGCGTGCTGGACAGCCACCGCGTGCTGGCCCATGTGCGCTCCAGCAAGTCGCCCAAGCCGGGCTCGTCGATCCTGATCGAAGGCGGCGGGGAGGCCGAGATGGTGGCGCGGCATGATGCGCTGTTCGAGTTGCGTTTCGCCGAAGAAGTGTTGCCGTTGCTCGACCGTGTCGGGCACATGCCGTTGCCTCCTTATATAGACCGCCCGGACGAAGGCGCGGACCGTGAGCGCTATCAGACTGTTTACGCTGAGCGCGCCGGTGCTGTGGCGGCGCCGACGGCGGGTCTGCATTTCGATCAGCCGCTGCTGGAGGCGATTGCCGCCAAGGGCGTCGAGACGACGTTCGTCACGCTGCACGTAGGTGCGGGTACGTTTCAGCCGGTGCGCGTCGAGCAGATCGAAGATCACCACATGCACACCGAATGGCTTGAAGTCGGTCAGGACGTGGTCGATGCCGTGGCCGCGTGCCGGGCGCGTGGCGGGCGGGTGATCGCGGTCGGGACCACCAGCGTGCGTTCGCTGGAAAGCGCGGCGCGCGATGGCGTGCTGAAGCCGTTCAGCGGCGACACCGATATCTTCATCTATCCAGGCCGACCGTTTCATGTGGTTGATGCCCTGGTGACCAATTTCCATTTGCCCGAATCCACGCTGTTGATGCTGGTTTCGGCGTTCGCCGGTTATCCCGAGACCATGGCGGCCTACGCGGCTGCCATCGAGCACGGGTACCGCTTCTTCAGTTACGGTGATGCGATGTTCATCACCCGCAATCCCGCGCCGACGGCCCCACAGGAATCGGTACCAGAGGATCACGCATGAGTCGCACCTGTCGTATGTCTTTCGAGTTGTTGGCCACCGACGGCAAGGCCCGTCGCGGTCGCCTGACCTTTCCCCGTGGCGTGGTCGAGACCCCGGCGTTCATGCCGGTGGGCACCTACGGCACGGTCAAGGGCATGCTGCCACGGGACATCGAAGCCACCGGCGCGCAGATCATTCTGGGCAACACCTTTCACCTGTGGCTGCGTCCGGGCACCGAGGTCATCAAGGGCCACGGCGACCTGCACGATTTCATGCAGTGGCAGGGGCCGATTCTGACCGACTCCGGCGGTTTTCAGGTGTTCAGCCTGGGCGCCATGCGCAAGATCAAGGAGGAGGGCGTGACCTTCGCCTCGCCGGTCGACGGTGCCAAGGTGTTCATGGGGCCGGAAGAGTCCATGCAGGTTCAGCGTGATCTGGGTTCGGACATCGTGATGATCTTCGACGAATGCACGCCGTACCCGGCCGATGAGGACGTGGCGCGCATTTCCATGGAGCTGTCGCTGCGTTGGGCCAAGCGTTCCAAGATCGCTCACGGCGAGAACACCGCTGCGCTGTTCGGCATCGTTCAGGGCGGTATGCATGAAAGCCTGCGCATGCGCTCGCTGGAAGGCCTGGACCAGATCGGTTTCGACGGACTGGCCATTGGCGGGCTGTCGGTGGGCGAGCCCAAGCACGAGATGATCAAGGTGCTGGATTATCTGCCGGGCCAGATGCCGGCTGACAAACCCCGTTACCTGATGGGAGTAGGCAAGCCGGAAGATCTGGTCGAAGGTGTTCGCCGCGGAGTCGACATGTTCGACTGCGTGATGCCGACCCGCAATGCCCGCAATGGTCATTTGTTCATTGATACCGGTGTGCTGAAAATTCGCAACGCGTTCCATCGGCATGACAATTCGCCGCTGGATCCGACCTGCGACTGCTACACCTGCAAGAACTTCTCGCGCGCTTATCTGCATCACCTGGACAAGTGCAACGAAATGCTGGGGAGCATGCTCAATACGATCCACAATTTGCGGCACTACCAGCTGCTTATGGCTGGTTTGCGCGAGGCTATTCAACAGGGTACATTGGCCGCCTTTGTCGATGCCTTCTATGCCAAACGCGGAATTCCCACGCCGCCTCTGGGTTGAAACAGAACGAGTTTTTCCTGCTTTTTTATACTAATTATGTAACTTGGAGCGACACATGAGCTTTTTCATCTCTCCCGCTTTTGCGGATGCTGCTGCACCGGCTGCCGGTCCTGCGGGCAGCGGTTTCGAGTGGATCTTCCTGGTTGGCTTTCTGGTCATCTTCTATCTGATGATCTGGCGTCCACAGGCCAAGCGCGCCAAAGAGCAGAAGAACCTGCTGGGCAACCTGCAGAAGGGTGACGAAGTTGTGACCAGCGGCGGCATCGCCGGCAAGATCAACAAAGTGACCGACGATTTCGTCGTGATCGAAGTGTCTGACACCGTTGAGTTGAAAATCCAGAAGGGCGCAATCGCAGCCACTCTGCCAAAAGGCACCCTGAAAGCGATCTGAGTACCAACTTTTACCCATCGACGGGGCGCGCAAGGCGCCCCGCGTTTTAAGCGGGCGGCGTGATGCTGAACAAATACCCTCTGTGGAAATACGTACTGATCCTGGCGGTGCTGGTGGTCGGTTTTATTTATTCCGCACCCAATCTCTACCCTGACGATTCGGCCATTCAGATCAGTGGCGCAAGTACTGCGTTGCAGGTCACCCAGGCAGATGTGGATCGTGCAGCCAGGGCGCTGACCGATGCCGGGATCCCGGTCAAGGCTTCTTCTCTGGCTGAGAATGGCAAAGGCGGTTTGTTGCGTCTGAGCAAGCAGGAAGACCAGTTGCCGGCCAAGGATGTCGTGCGCAAGGCGCTGGGTGATGACTATGTCGTCGCGCTGAACCTGGCCCGCACCACGCCGAACTGGCTGCGCAATATTGGCGCAACTCCGATGAAACTCGGCCTCGACCTGTCCGGTGGTGTGCACTTCCTGCTGGAAGTCGACATGGACAAGGCAATCGATGCCCGTCTGAAAGTCTACGAAGGTGAAGTCAAGGCGCTGCTGCGCAAGGAAAAGGTGCGTTATCGCAGCCTGCCGCAGCTGGGTAACGTGATTCAGCTGGGCTTTGGTGACGATGCAGAGCGCGAGCAGGCTCGTGCGCTGGTACGCAAGACCTTTACCGATTTCGAAATCACGCCTGCCGAGCTGAACGGGATTCCCGTGCTGCGCATGGCGCTGACCCCGGCCAAGCTGGCCGAGATTCGTGAATACTCCATCAAGCAGAACCTGACCACCGTACGTAACCGGGTCAACGAGCTGGGCGTTGCCGAGCCGCTGGTTCAGCGTCAGGGTGCCAACCGCATCGTTGTCGAGTTGCCGGGCGTGCAGGACACTGCAGAAGCCAAGCGTATTCTGGGCAAGACCGCCAACCTCGAGTTCCGTCTGGGCGCAGGTCCCGACGATTCGAAAGGCACCACCGAAATGTTCGAATTCCGCGAAGGCGGACGTCCGGCAGCAGCGGTGGAGCGTGGCTTGATCATCACCGGTGACCAGGTAACCGACGCCAAGGCGAGCTTCGACGAGCACGGTCGTCCACAAGTGAACATCAACCTTGATGGTCACGGTGGCGAGCTGATGAGTCGTGCAACCCGCAGCAACGTGGGTCGCAGCATGGCGGTGATCTTCATCGAGCAGCGTCCGACCACTACTTTCACCAAGCAGATGGTCAACGGCGTCGAGAAAGACGTGCCGGTCCAGACGTTCAAGGAAGACAAGAAGATCATCAGCCTGGCGACCATCCAGTCGCCACTGGGCAGTCAGTTCCGTATCACGGGCCTGAACGGTCAGGGCGAATCGTCCGAGCTGGCGCTGCTGTTGCGTGCCGGTGGTCTGGCGGCACCGATGTACTTCGCTGAAGAGCGCACCATCGGTCCGAGCCTGGGTGCCGACAACATCACCAAGGGTGTCGATGCTTCCCTGTGGGGCATGCTGTTCGTGTCGCTGTTCATCATGGCCATCTACCGTTTCTTTGGTCTGATCGCGACCGTGGCGCTGGCCTTCAACATGGTCATGCTGCTG
Source organism: Pseudomonas viridiflava (assembly GCF_001642795.1). Lineage (GTDB taxonomy): Bacteria > Pseudomonadota > Gammaproteobacteria > Pseudomonadales > Pseudomonadaceae > Aquipseudomonas > Aquipseudomonas viridiflava. Next base: position 188,029 of record NZ_LKEH01000019.1, read on the forward strand.
GCACTGATGTCGCTGCTGGGTGCAACGCTGACCCTGCCGGGTATCGCCGGTATCGTATTGACCATGGGTATGGCGGTGGACGCCAACGTGCTGATCTTCTCGCGGATACGTGAAGAGATCGCCAACGGCATGACGGTTCAGCGCGCAATCAGCGAAGGTTTCGATCGTGCCTACACGGCGATCCTCGACGCCAACCTGACGACGCTGCTGGTCGGCGGCATTCTCTTCGCGATGGGCACCGGTCCCGTCAAAGGGTTTGCGGTGACCATGTCGCTCGGGATCTTTACCTCGATGTTCACAGCCATCATGGTGACCCGCGCAATGGTCAACCTGATCTATGGCGGTCGTGACTTCAAGAAGTTGTGGATTTAAGGGGCTGCCATGAAACGTACCATCAACTTCATGGGCGTTCGCAACGTTGCGTTCGCCATTACCATGCTCCTTACCGCACTGGCGTTATTCAGCTGGTTCCATAAAGGGCTTAACTTTGGTCTGGACTTTACCGGCGGTACGCTCATCGAGCTGACCTACGAGCGTCCGGCCGATCTGGGCAAGGTCCGTCAGGAACTGGTTCAGGCCGGTTATCACGAAGCCGTTGTACAGAGCTTCGGTGCCACAACAGACCTGCTGGTGCGCATGCCGGGTGAAGACCCTCAACTGGGCACTCAGGTTGCTGAAGCGCTGCGCAAGTCGGGTGCTGACAACCCGGCAGTGGTCAAACGCGTCGAGTTTGTCGGTCCTCAGGTAGGTGAAGAACTGCGTGACCAGGGCGGTATCGGCATGCTGCTGGCGCTCGGTGGCGTACTGATCTATCTGGCGTTCCGCTTTCAATGGAAGTTTGCGGTCGGTGCCATCGTTTCGCTGATCCACGACGTGGTCGTGACGATGGGTATCCTGTCGTTCTTCCAGATCACCTTCGACCTGACGGTGCTGGCGGCGGTGCTGGCGATCATCGGCTACTCGTTGAACGACACCATTGTGGTATTCGACCGGGTTCGCGAGAACTTCCGTCTGCTGCGCAAGGCGTCGTTGATCGAGAACATCAACATCTCCACCACCCAGACGCTGCTGCGCACCATGGCGACATCGATCTCCACGCTGCTGGCAATCGTTGCGCTGTGGGTGTTCGGTGGTGACAGCCTGGAAGGCTTCTCCATCGCGTTGTTCATCGGTGTGCTGGCGGGTACCTACTCGTCGATCTACATCGCCAACGTGGTGCTGATCTGGCTGAACCTGACCACCGAAGATCTCATTCCTCCGGTCGTGGTCGAGAAGGCGGATGATCTGCCCTGATAGCCAGTTGTCATAAAAAAGGCGCGAGTGATGAACTCGCGCCTTTTTTTATGCTCCAAGGCTAGGCATTGCGCAGTCATGCTGCGTTTCGATTGGGTCAGGAGGTTCACGTGAACAAGTCTATGCTTGTTGGTGTTGTATTAGGTGCTGCTGTAGTAACTGCTGGCGGTGCCGTTGCCACCTATAGCCTGGTCAAGGGTGGTCCTGAGTATGCGGACGTATTGGCTGTAGAGCCGATCAACCAGCAGATCAAAACTCCCCGCGAAGTTTGCAAGGACGTAACCGTTACCCGTCAGGCGCCGGTCAAGGACCAGCACCAGATCGTGGGTAGCGTCATCGGTGCTGTAGCCGGCGGTTTGCTGGGTAATCAGATCGGTGGTGGTAACGGCAAGAAGATCGCAACCGTTGCAGGTGCGGTCGGTGGTGGTTATGCCGGTAACAAGGTTCAGGAAGGCATGCAGGAGCGTGACACTTACACCACGACGCAGAACCGTTGCACAACAGTCAACGACGTGAGCGACAAGGTTGTAGGCTACAACGTGAAGTACAAGTTGAATGAGAAAGTGGGTCAGGTCCGTATGGAGCGTGATCCAGGCAATCAGATTCCTGTCGACAAGAACGGTCAGCTGATTCTGGGTCAGGCCCAGTAAGTCAGCCGAGCTTCTGCAAGGCATAAAAAAACCGGCTTTCGCCGGTTTTTTTACGTCTGTCGCTTAACGCTTGAGCGAAGGCGGCAGGTGCGGTGCGATTGCAGTCAGCACGGCTTTGAAGCACTTGGTGTTACCGGCAACGATGTGGCCTTTTTCCAGGAAGTCATGACCGCCTGTGAAGTCGCTGACCAGACCGCCCGCTTCCTGAATCAGCAGTGCGCCTGCAGCGATGTCCCACTCGGACAGACCCGACTCCCAGAATGCGTCGAAACGACCGGCTGCGACATAGGCGAGGTCCAGGCTGGCGGCACCTGCGCGGCGGATGCCTGCGGTCTGGCCAACCAGGCTGCGGAACATGCCCAGGTAGTTTTCGAGATTGTCCATCTGGTTGTCGCGGAATGGGAAGCCGGTGCCCAGCAGCGCGCCTTCAAGGCTCTTGCGCTGGCTGACACGCAGACGACGACCGTTCAGGGCAGCGCCACGGCCACGGCTGGCGGTGAATTCTTCCTGGCGGACGGGATCAAGGACGACAGCGTGTTCGAGACGACCACGGTATTTGCAGGCGATGCTGACCGCGAAGTGCGGGATGCCGCGAACGAAGTTGGTGGTGCCGTCCAGTGGGTCGATGATCCACAGGTAGTCGGTACCTTCGCCGCTGCCTTCGTGCATGCCGCTTTCTTCACCCAGGATGCCGTGGGTCGGGTAGGCTTTGCGCAGAGCGGTGATGATGCTCTGCTCGGCAGCACGGTCGATCTCTGAGACGTAGTCTTTGGCTTCTTTTTCGTCGACCTTGATGGTATCCAAGCGCTCGATGGAGCGGAAAATCAATTCGCTGGCGCTGCGGGCGGCGCGCAGCGCGATATTCAGCATGGGCTGCATGGACAATTCACCTAAGGTTGTTAAAGAGAGCCGGCCATTCTATTGGGTGCGTCGAATTATTTCCAGCCTTGCGTTGTAACGGTTGTCGGGTTCAAGCCCATTTCTGATCACGGCTCCGAGTGCTCAAAGGCTGCCCGGCTTGAATAGGTTCATAGCGTTAGTCCGGGCGTTTCTGTAAGATTTGCCCCCCTAATTCGCGTCAGTGAGCGTTCGCTTTGTTGCAGAACATTCGTGTTGTCCTGGTCGGCACTACCCATCCCGGAAATATCGGCGGGGCGGCTCGCGCCATGAAAAACATGGGGCTTTCGCGCCTGGTGCTGGTCGATCCGCGGATCTTCCCTTCACCTGATGCCGACGCCCGTGCCTCAGGTGCCACTGATATTCTGGAAGGCGCGCAGGTGGTCGCCACGCTGGAAGAGGCGCTGACGGGTTGCCGTCTGGTGCTCGGCACCAGTGCCCGTGATCGCAGTCTGCCGTGGCCGATGCTGGACCCTCGCGCTTCAGGCGTGAAGGTTGTCGAGCAGGCCGGGCAGGGCGCCGAGGTGGCGCTGGTCTTCGGTCGCGAGCACGCAGGCCTGACCAACGAAGAGCTGCAACGTTGTCACTTCCATGTGCACATCCCTTCCGACCCCGGCTTCAGCTCGTTGAATCTGGCCGCTGCCGTGCAGGTGCTCAGCTATGAAGTGCGTATGTCCTGGCTGGCGGCTTCCGAGCAGCCCGCTCATGACGAGCCCTCGAAAATGGCGCACAACGCCGAGCTGGCGACCATGGATGAAATGGAGGGCTTTTATGGCCATCTTGAAGCCACGCTGGTGGCGATCGGTTTCCTTGATCCCGAAAAGCCGCGTCACCTGATGGCGCGCCTGCGCAGGCTTTTTGGCCGCAGCGAAGTGGAGCATTCCGAGCTCAGCATCCTTCGCGGGATCCTGACCGAAACCCAGAAAGCTGCGCGCGGTGAACCCTACAAGCGGAAGGATCAGTGATGTTCGAGCGTCTGCGAGAAGATATTCAAAGTGTGTTCCATCGTGACCCGGCCGCGCGCAATGCTTTCGATGTGCTGACCTGCTATCCGGGCATGCACGCTATCTGGCTGCACCGCTTCGCGCACATTCTGTGGGGCAAGGGCTGGAAATGGCCGGCTCGCGTGGTCTCCAATTTCGGTCGCTGGATGACCGGAATCGAAATTCATCCGGGGGCGCGCATCGGTCGCCGCTTCTTCATCGACCATGGCATGGGCATCGTCATCGGTGAAACCGCCGAGATCGGCAATGACGTGACGCTGTATCAGGGCGTGACTCTGGGCGGGACCAGCTGGAACGCAGGCAAGCGTCACCCGACGCTGGAAGACGGCGTAGTGGTGGGTGCGGGCGCTAAGGTGCTAGGCCCGTTCACCGTCGGTGCCGGCGCCAAGATCGGTTCCAACGCGGTCGTGACCAAGGCTGTGCCAGCAGGCGCGACGGCGGTGGGTATTCCGGGTCGCATCATCGTCAAGTCGGACGATGAGACCGAAGCCAAGCGCAAGGCAATGGCCGAGAAGCTGGGTTTCGATGCCTATGGCGTCAGTGCCGATATGCCGGACCCGGTCGCACGGGCCATCGGCCAGTTGCTCGATCACCTGCAGGCTGTGGACGGTCGTCTCGAGGATATGTGCGGCGCGCTCAGTCGGCTGGGTAGCGATTACTGCGCCAAGGATCTTCCGGAGCTTCGCGACGAGGTCTTCGACTGCGTCAAGGATAAGCGCGAAGAGCCGCTGGAAAATAAGATCGGCTAGGCAGGGCAGGGGTTTGGGGCGTGTCATTGCGCCGCACCTTTGCTATGATGCAGCCCGCACTTTTTGCTAAACCCGACTGTTTTACTCGGTCTAATAGTTGACTCATTTACTCGGGAATAGCATACTCACGCTCATTCCGATCCTCTGCGGTACACGCCATGCGACTGACTACAAAAGGCCGATACGCTGTAACAGCCATGCTTGACCTGGCCTTGCACGCGCAGAACGGGCCAGTGTCTCTGGCCGATATCTCCGAGCGACAGGGCATTTCCCTGTCTTATCTCGAGCAGCTGTTCGCCAAGCTTCGCCGCGGCAATCTGGTTTCCAGTGTCCGTGGCCCTGGTGGCGGTTATCAGCTTTCTCGCGACATGAAAGGTATCCAGGTGGCGCAGGTCGTCGATGCTGTCAATGAGTCGGTCGATGCCACGCGCTGTCAGGGGTTGGGTGATTGCCACGCTGGCGACACCTGTCTCACTCACCATTTGTGGTGCGACCTGAGCCAGCAGATTCACGAATTTCTAAGCGGTATCAGCTTGGCGGATCTTGTCACTCGCCGTGAGGTACAAGAAGTCGCCCAGCGCCAGGATATGCGCCGTAGCCATTGCAATACGTCGCAACTGGGTAAGATTGAAACGTCCGCCGTTGAATGAACGCAGATGAATGAGCGGTGCGCCTGCCTGATAGGAGAGCTTCAATGAAATTGCCGATTTACCTCGATTACTCCGCGACGACCCCGGTCGATCCGCGCGTCGCGCAGAAAATGATCGATTGCCTGACAGTCGAAGGAAACTTCGGCAATCCGGCTTCGCGCTCCCACGTCTTTGGCTGGAAAGCCGAAGAAGCGGTCGAGAATGCCCGCCGTCAGGTCGCCGACCTGGTCAACGCCGACCCGCGTGAAATCGTCTGGACTTCCGGTGCCACCGAGTCCAACAACCTCGCGATCAAGGGCGTTGCGCACTTTTACGCCAGCAAGGGCAAGCACATCATCACCTCCAAGGTCGAGCACAAGGCTGTCCTGGACACCACGCGCCAGCTGGAGCGTGAAGGTTTTGAAGTGACGTACATCGAGCCGGGCGAAGACGGTCTGATCACCCCTGCCATGATCGAAGCTGCACTGCGTGACGACACCATCGTGGTCTCGATCATGCACGTGAACAACGAGATCGGCACCATCAACGACATCGCGGCGATCGGTGAACTGACCCGTTCGCGTGGCGTGCTGTTCCACGTTGACGGTGCTCAATCGACCGGCAAGGTTGAAATCGATCTGGCCAGCCTCAAGGTTGACCTCATGTCGTTCTCTGCCCACAAGACCTATGGTCCGAAGGGCATTGGCGCGCTGTACGTGAGCCGCAAGCCACGTGTTCGTCTGGAAGCTGCCATGCACGGCGGCGGTCACGAACGTGGCATGCGTTCCGGTACGCTGGCGACCCACCAGATCGTTGGTATGGGTGAAGCCTTCCGTATCGCCAAGGAAGAAATGGCCGCTGAAAACGTGCGTATCAAAGCGCTGAGCGACCGTTTCTACAAGCAGGTCGAGAATCTGGAAGAACTTTACGTGAACGGCAGTCTGACTGCCCGCGTACCGCACAACCTGAACCTGAGCTTCAACTACGTTGAAGGCGAGTCGCTGATCATGGCGCTCAAGGATCTGGCGGTATCGTCCGGTTCGGCCTGTACGTCTGCATCGCTGGAGCCTTCGTATGTACTGCGCGCTCTGGGCCGCAACGACGAACTGGCACACAGCTCGATCCGTTTCACCTTCGGCCGTTTCACCACCGAAGAAGAAATCGATTACGCCGCGCAGAAAGTCTGCGAGGCCGTTACCAAGCTGCGGACACTTTCGCCGCTGTGGGACATGTTCAAAGACGGCGTCGATATCTCCAAGATCGAGTGGGCGGCGCACTAATTTAAAGTCGCCTCCAACACAGGTCGTGGTCGGCATCTGCCGCCACGACCTGAAGAGCGGCTCCCTGATGTGAGAGGAATAGAATCATGGCTTACAGCGAAAAGGTCATCGACCACTACGAGAATCCGCGCAACGTCGGCAAGATGAACGCGGAAGATCCTGATGTTGGCACCGGCATGGTCGGCGCTCCGGCGTGCGGCGACGTGATGCGTCTGCAGATCAAGGTCAACGAGCACGGCGTTATCGAAGACGCCAAGTTCAAGACCTATGGCTGCGGTTCGGCAATCGCTTCCAGCTCCCTGGCAACCGAGTGGATGAAAGGCAAGACTCTGGATGAAGCAGAGACCATCAAGAACACTCAGCTGGCTGAAGAGCTGGCACTGCCTCCGGTAAAGATTCACTGCTCCGTGCTCGCAGAAGACGCCATCAAGGCGGCGGTTCGCGATTACAAGCAGAAGAAAGGTCTGCTGTAAGCAGCCCTTTTTCAGAAACGCGTAAGGAGTTCCGATGGCTATCAGCATGACAGAAGCTGCCGCTAACCACGTACGACGTTCCCTCGAGGGACGTGGCAAGGGTGATGGCGTTCGTCTGGGTGTTCGCACCACAGGCTGTTCAGGTCTTGCCTATGTGCTCGAGTTCGTCGATGAGGCGGCCAGCGAAGACACCGTCTTCGAGATGCACGGCGTGAAGGTGATTATCGACCCGAAAAGCTTGGTCTATCTCGATGGCACCGAGCTCGACTTCGTTCGGGAAGGGTTGAACGAAGGCTTCAAGTTCAACAACCCCAATTCGCGCGGCGAGTGCGGCTGCGGCGAAAGCTTCAACGTCTGAGGCTTTTATTGTGGGTACTCCCTGTCACTTCGCCCTGTTCGAGCTCAAGCCTGATTTTCAGCTTGATCTTGATCAGTTGGCGACGCGTTATCGCGAATTGGCGCGTGGCGTCCATCCAGACCGTTTTGCCGACGCTTCCGAGCGGGAGCAACGTACGGCGCTGGAGCGTTCCGCCAGTCTCAACGAAGCCTATCAGACCCTCAAGAGCCCGCCGAAAAGGGCACGTTACCTGTTGGCCATGAATGGCAATGAGGTACCGCTTGAGGTCACCGTGCACGATCCGGACTTTCTTCTGCAGCAGATGCAGTGGCGCGAAGAACTCGAAGATCTGCAGGATGAAGCTGATCTCGCCGGGGTCGCGACGTTCAAACGTCGGCTCAAGGTGGCTCAGGATGAACTGAATCAGAGCTTTGCTGCCTGTTGGAATGACGCTGCACAGCGCGAGCACGCCGAAAGGCTGATGCGGCGCATGCAGTTTCTCGACAAGCTTTCTCACGAAGTGCGCCAGTTAGAAGAGCGCCTCGACGATTAACCCCGTGCTGCCCTGGCCGCACGCCCAGTGATTATTCTGAATACGCATGGCCTTACTGCAGATCGCCGAACCCGGCCTCAGTCCTCAACCGCATCAGCGCCGTCTGGCTGTGGGGATCGACTTGGGCACCACCAACTCTCTGGTTGCTGCAGTGCGCAGCGGCCTGTCCGAGCCACTGGCCGACGCAGAAGGTCAGGTCATCCTGCCCTCTGCCGTTCGCTATCACGCCGATCGGGTCGAAGTGGGGCAGTCGGCGAAAGTCGCCGCTTCCCAGGATCCGTTCAACACCGTGCTCTCGGTCAAGCGGCTGATGGGGCGTGGGCTGACCGACGTCAAGCAACTGGGTGAGCAACTGCCTTACCGCTTCGTCGACGGCGAGTCGCACATGCCGTTCATTGAGACCGTCCAGGGGCCTAAAAGCCCGGTGGAAGTCTCTGCCGACATTCTCAAGGTGCTGCGTCAGCGAGCTGAAGAAGCGCTGGGCGGCGAGCTGGTCGGTGCGGTGATCACAGTTCCTGCCTATTTCGATGACGCTCAGCGTCAGGCCACCAAGGATGCTGCCAAGCTGGCAGGTCTTAACGTGTTACGCCTGCTCAACGAGCCGACGGCTGCTGCAGTCGCCTACGGTCTGGACCAGAAAGCCGAAGGCGTGGTCGCGATTTATGACCTGGGTGGCGGCACGTTTGATATCTCCATCCTACGTCTGACGGGGGGCGTCTTCGAGGTGCTGGCAACTGGCGGCGACACTGCGCTGGGCGGCGATGATTTCGACCACGCGATTGCCAGCTGGATTGTTGCCGAAGCCGGCCTTTCCGCCGACCTTGCGCCTTCTGCCCAGCGCAGCCTGCTGCAGGCAGCGTGCGCAGCCAAGGAAGCGCTGACCGATGCCGACGTCGTTGACGTGACCTACGGCGACTGGAAGGCCGTGCTGACTCGCGAAGCGCTGAACGCGATGATCGAGCCAATGGTTGCCCGCAGCCTGAAAGCCTGCCGCCGCGCCGTGCGTGATACCGGCATCGAGCTTGAAGAAGTCGAAGCGGTCGTCATGGTGGGCGGTTCGACGCGTGTACCGCGTGTCCGTGAAGCCGTTGCCGAACTGTTTGGTCGTCAGCCGCTGACCGAAATCGATCCGGATCAAGTGGTGGCCATCGGGGCCGCGATCCAGGCCGATACACTGGCAGGCAACAAGCGCGACGGTGAAGAATTGCTGCTGCTCGACGTGATTCCGCTCTCGCTGGGGCTGGAAACCATGGGCGGGCTGATGGAGAAGGTCATTCCGCGCAACACCACGATTCCTGTTGCGCGCGGTCAGGACTTCACCACGTACAAAGATGGCCAGACGGCCATGATGATTCATGTGCTGCAGGGCGAGCGAGAGCTGATCAGCGATTGCCGTTCTCTGGCGCGCTTCGAACTGCGCGGTATTCCACCGATGGTGGCGGGCGCGGCGAAGATCCGCGTCACCTTTCAGGTGGACGCCGATGGTCTGCTGAGTGTTTCGGCGCGCGAACTGGGTTCGGGCATCGAAGCTAGCATCCAGGTTAAGCCGTCGTATGGCCTGACCGACGGTGAAATCACCCGCATGCTCAAGGATTCCTTCGCCTACGCCGGTGACGACAAGGTCGCCCGCGTATTGCGTGAGCATCAGGTTGATGCCGAGCGCCTGCTTGAAGCGGTGCAGGGCGCGCTGGATGCCGATGGTGAGCGTCTTCTCGATGAAGAAGAACTTTTGGTAATCAACCTGCAGATGGACGAACTACGCGAATTGATGAAAGGCACCGATGGACATGCCATCGAGCAACAGACCAAGCGTCTGTCGCAAGTGACCGATGCATTTGCCGCCCGCCGCCTGGATTCGACGGTGAAAGCCGCACTGGCCGGACGCAACCTGAATGAGATTGAGGATAACTGATGCCGCAGGTGATTTTTCTGCCCCACGCCGAGCACTGCCCGGACGGGCTGGTTGTAGAAGTTGAACCCGGTATATCCATCCTCGAGCTTGCTCACGAGCATCACATCGAGATCGAAAGCGCCTGTGGCGGCGTGTGCGCCTGCACGACCTGTCACTGCGTCATTCGCCAGGGCTTCAGCTCGCTGAAAGAAGCCGACGAGCTGGAAGAGGACATGCTCGACAAAGCCTGGGGCCTTGAGCCGCAATCGCGTCTATCCTGTCAGGCAATTGTCGGCACCGAAGACCTGACCGTCGAAATACCCAAATATTCGCTCAACCACGCTGCCGAAGCGCCGCACTGATTCAAGGAACGCTCATGAGTCTCAAATGGGTCGATGTGCAGGAAATCGCTATCCAGCTGGCCGAAAAGTATCCGGAAACGGATCCTTTTTCACTGAATTTCGTCAAGCTGCGCGATCTCGTCATGGCGCTTCCCGGCTTTGACGATGAGAAGGATCGGGGCGGGGAGAAAGTCCTCGAGGCGATCCAGACCACGTGGGAAGAAGAGCGCGATTGACGTTCAGTTACTTACGCAGTTAGGCAATACACCAGAACCCGCGTATAATTCGCGGGTTTAATTTTTCGCTTCAATCACTGTTTCTGGAGTTTCACCATGGCTGTTCAACGTACTTTCTCCATCATCAAGCCTGACGCCGTTGCAAAGAACGTAATCGGCGAGATCACCACTCGTTTCGAAAAAGCCGGTCTGCGCGTTGTTGCTTCCAAGCTGAAGCAGCTGTCCAAGGCCGAAGCTGAAGGTTTCTACGCTGAGCACAGCGCTCGTGGTTTCTTCGGCGACCTGGTTGCGTTCATGATCTCCGGTCCGGTTGTCGTTCAGGTTCTGGAAGGCGAAAACGCTATCGCTCTGAACCGCGAGCTGATGGGCGCTACCAACCCTAAAGAAGCTGCTGCCGGCACCATCCGCGCTGACTTCGCTGATTCCATCGACGCCAACGCTGTTCACGGTTCCGATTCCGAAGCAGCCGCTGCTCGTGAAATCTCGTACTTCTTCGCAGCTACCGAGGTAACCGCTCGCTAAGTCTTGCGACTATCGAGTGAAGGGTGAATTCATGATTGCATCGACTGGTAAAACCAACCTGCTGGGTCTGACTCAGCTGGAAATGGAGAAATTCTTCGACTCTATCGGGGAGAAGCGCTTCCGTGCCGGTCAGGTCATGAAGTGGATTCACCACTTTGGCGTCGATGATTTCGACGCCATGACGAACGTCAGCAAGGCTTTGCGCGAAAAGCTCAAGGCCTGTGCCGAAGTTCGGGGTCCTGAAGTCGTCAGCGAGGACATTTCGAGCGATGGCACCCGTAAATGGGTGGTGCGCGTCGAGTCCGGCAGCTGCGTCGAGACCGTCTATATTCCGCAAGGCAAGCGCGGCACTCTGTGCGTGTCTTCCCAGGCGGGCTGTGCCCTGGATTGCAGTTTCTGCTCCACCGGCAAGCAAGGCTTCAACAGCAACCTCACCGCCGCCGAAGTTATCGGTCAGGTGTGGATTGCCAACAAATCCTTTGGCAGTGTCCCGGCAACCGTCGACCGTGCAATCACTAACGTGGTGATGATGGGCATGGGTGAGCCATTGCTGAACTTCGACAATGTCATCGCCGCCATGCATCTGATGATGGATGACCTGGGGTATGGCATTTCCAAGCGCCGGGTGACCCTGTCCACCTCAGGTGTGGTGCCGATGATCGACGAGCTGTCCAAGCACATCGATGTATCGCTGGCCCTGTCGTTGCACGCGCCCAATGATGCGCTGCGCAACCAGCTGGTGCCGATCAACAAGAAATACCCGCTGAAAATGCTGCTCGAATCCTGCCGTCGCTACATGTCGAACCTGGGTGAAAAGCGTGTGCTCACCATCGAGTACACCATGCTCAAGGACATCAATGACAAGGTCGAGCACGCCGTTGAAATGATCGAGTTGCTCAAGGACACGCCTTGCAAGATCAACCTGATCCCGTTCAACCCGTTCCCGCACTCCGGTTACGAGCGTCCGAGCAATAATGCGATCCGTCGTTTCCAGGACCTGTTGCATCAGGCTGGCTATAACGTCACTGTGCGTACCACGCGTGGCGAAGACATCGATGCCGCTTGCGGCCAGTTGGTCGGCCAGGTGATGGATCGCACGCGTCGTAGTGAACGCTATATCGCAGTGCGAGAGTTGAGTGTCGAGGCCGATTCAGTGCCAGGCGCGGCGACCCGAACCTGACTGCCCAAACGAACGCGAAACTGACCAAGAGGGACTTCATGTCTGTGCGCGCCCCGTTGCTGCTGTGTGTTGTCATGTTGCTCGTGGGCTGCGTATCAACCGGCAATGTCAATCCGCTCTCGACCTCCCAGGGACGTGAAGAAGCGCGCAAGGCATACGTTCAGCTCGGAATCGGCTATCTGCAGCAAGGCCAGACCGAACGCGCCAAGGTGCCGTTGAAGAAGGCGCTTGAGCTGGATAGTTCGGATGCCGGGGCCAACGCGGCGCTTGCACTGGTCTTTCAGGCCGAAATGGAACCTGAACTCGCCGACCAGTACTTTCGCAAGGCGCTGTCGGCAAGCCGCAACGACACTCGCATCGTCAACAATTACGGCAGTTTCCTCTACGAGCAGAAGCGCTACAAGGAAGCCTATGAGCGTTTCGAGCAGGCGGCCGCCGATAACCTATATCCTGAGCGTTCGCGGGTGTTCGAAAGCCTGGGCATGACCTCGATCAAGCTGGGCAATCGCGAGCAGGCCCGAGAGCATTTCACCAAGGCCCTGCGGCTGGACAACCAGCAGCCGCGTGCGTTGCTGGAAATGGCTGAGTTGTCTTACGAAGACGGGCATTATGTGCCGGCACGTGACTATTACGATCGTTTTAGCCAGCTGAGCGAGCAAAATGCACGTAGTCTATTGCTCGGTACGCGGTTGGCTAAAGTGTATGAAGACCGCAACAAGGCAGCCAGTTTTGGTCTGCAATTAAAAAGACTCTATCCCGGTACGCCGGAATATCAGCAATACCTGTCGGAGCAATGATGAAAGCGGCGCATCCCGAAGTTGTAGCAACCACCCGCGTGAATCCTGGAGAAACCCTGCGCCAGGTTCGCGAGAGCAAAAACTGGTCGCTGCCAGATGTGGCTTTGAGGCTGAACCTCACCGTGACTTCACTGAGTCATCTGGAGAACGGGAACTTTGAAAAGCTGCCTGGGCACACCTTCGCCCGGGGGTATGTACGTGCCTATGCGAAACTGCTGGAGCTGGATCAGGCCGCGATGGTCGAGCAGTTCGATCAGTTCACCGGCACCGACGGCAAGGGCAGCCCTGTTCACGCCCTGGGTCGCATCGAAGAGCCGGTGCGCCTGTCGCACAATATCCTGCGTATCGTCAGCCTGCTGCTGCTGATCGCGCTGATCGGTGGCGGTTTCTTCTGGTGGCAGGACCAGGCCTCGATGCGCGGCAAGGATCTTTCGGGGCTCAACCTTGAGCACGTCGAAGTCGAAAGCGCTGACGGCACCACCCAGATTCACCCGCTGGACGAGCCCGAGGACCAGGCGGTCGTCGAAAACCAGTCAACCGGCGAGACGTCATTGCCGTTGAATATCGGTACGCCGTCCACGCAAACCCAGAGCGCTGCGCCTGAAGTCTCGGCTCCTGCCGTTACAGCGCCTGCGCACACGCAAGCACCTGCCACTGCAACGCCGCCGGCCGCATCGGCTCAGACTCCTGCAGTAGCGCCATCCGTTCCGTCCATGCCGACTACACCAACTGCCGAGCAGATTGCTCCTGTCATGCCCGGTGCAGGTCAGGTCAACGTGCAATTCACGGCCGATTGCTGGACTCAGGTGACAGACGGTAATGGCAAGGTGCTGGTCAGCGGTCTCAAGCGCAAGGGCGAGAGCCTTGACGTCAACGGCAAGCCGCCGCTGACCCTGCGTCTGGGCTTCGCCCGCGGTGCGCAAGTCAGCTACAACGGTCAGCCTGTAGACGTGGCACCTTTTACCAGCGGCGAGACTGCTCGCCTGAAACTAGGTCAATAAGTCATGCACGGCGAATCCCCGATCAAGCGTCGCGAATCCCGAAAAATATGGGTTGGTTCTGTTCCTGTCGGCGGCGACGCCCCGATTGCAGTGCAGAGCATGACCAACAGTGACACCAACGATGTGGCGGCCACGGTCGCTCAGATCAATCGGCTGGAAGCGGCCGGTGTCGACATCGTGCGGGTCTCGGTACCGGACATGGACGCGGCCGAAGCGTTCGGCCGTATCAAGCAGCTGGTAAAAGTCCCGCTGGTGGCCGACATCCACTTCGACTACAGGATCGCATTGCGCGTAGCCGAACTGGGCGTCGATTGCCTGCGCATCAACCCCGGCAACATCGGTCGTGAAGACCGGGTCCGTGCCGTGGTCGATGCCGCGCGTGATCGCGGCATCCCGATCCGCATCGGCGTGAACGCCGGTTCTCTGGAAAAAGACCTGCAGAAGAAGTACGGCGAGCCCACGCCCGCTGCGCTGGTCGAGTCCGCGTTGCGTCACGTCGAGCACCTGGAGCGGTTGAATTTCCCGGACTTCAAGGTCAGCGTGAAGGCCTCCGACGTGTTCATGGCCGTCGAAGCTTATCGCCTCCTGGCCAAGGAAATTGTCCAGCCACTGCACCTGGGTATCACCGAAGCCGGTGGATTGCGTTCAGGCACAGTGAAATCGGCCGTCGGCCTAGGTATGCTGCTCGCCGAAGGAATTGGCGATACTATCCGCATCTCGCTGGCCGCTGATCCGGTCGAAGAGGTTAAGGTCGGTTACGACATTCTCAAATCGTTGCGCCTTCGTTCCCGTGGCATCAACTTCATCGCCTGCCCGAGCTGCTCGCGGCAGAACTTCGATGTGGTCAAGACCATGAACGAGCTGGAAGGTCGTCTCGAGGATTTGCTGGTGCCGCTGGATGTTGCGGTCATCGGTTGTGTGGTCAACGGTCCTGGCGAAGCCAAGGAGGCGCATATCGGCCTCACGGGCGGTACGCCGAACCTGATCTACATCGATGGCAAGCCTGCGCAGAAGCTGACCAATGACAATCTTGTGGATGAGCTGGAACGCTTGATCCGCAAGAAAGCGGCTGAAAAGGCCGAAGCCGACGCCTCGGTCATCGTGCGCGGCTAACCCGTATTGCTAAGGATTTTTTGTGAGTAAGTCTCTGCAAGCCATTCGTGGCATGAACGACATCCTGCCTGAGCAGACGCCGCTGTGGCGTCACTTCGAAGGTACTGTCTCGCGCCTGCTCGATAACTATGGTTATCGCCAGATTCGCATGCCTATCGTCGAATTTACCGACCTGTTCAAGCGTTCCATCGGCGAAGTCACCGATATCGTCGAGAAAGAGATGTACACCTTTGCCGATCGCAACGGTGACTCGCTGACCCTGCGCCCTGAAGGCACGGCGGCGTGCGTGCGTGCAGTGCTCGAGCATGGCATCACGGGTGGCGGCCAGGTTCAGAAGCTTTGGTACATCGGGCCGATGTTTCGTCACGAGCGTCCGCAGAAAGGCCGTTATCGCCAGTTTCACCAGATCGGCGTGGAAGTCTTCAATCTCGACGGCCCGGACATCGATGCCGAACTGATCGTCATGACCTGGCGCCTATGGGGCATGCTGGGTATTCGCAACGCGGTCAAGCTCGAGCTCAACAGCCTGGGCACCAGCGAAGCCCGTGCACGCTATCGCGAGGCGCTGGTGGAGTTTCTGTCGGCACGCCTCGACCAACTGGACGAAGACAGCCAGCGCCGTCTGAAAACCAATCCGCTGCGCGTGCTCGACACCAAGCATCCCGAGACTCAGGCCGTGTTGGTGGACGCGCCGAAGCTGGCCGATTATCTCGATGAAGAATCCCGCGTTCACTTCGAAGGCCTAAAGGCCCGTCTGGACGCTGCCGGTATTCCTTACGTGATCAATCCCAAGCTGGTGCGCGGGCTGGATTACTACAGCAAGACCGTTTTCGAATGGGTTACCGATCAACTGGGTGCTCAGGGCACTGTCTGTGCGGGCGGTCGTTACGATGGTCTGGTCGAGCAGATGGGTGGCAAGCCGACAGCAGGTGTTGGCTTTGCAATGGGCATAGAGCGTCTGGTGCTGCTGCTGGAAACCCTGGAGCAGATCCCGGAAGAAATCTCCCGCCAGGTCGATGTGTACCTCTGCGCATTCGGCGAAGCTGCCGAACTGGCCGGGCTGACGCTTGCCGAGCAGGTCCGCGATCGTCTGCCGAACCTGCGTCTGCAGGTCAATGCCGGTGCCGGAAGTTTCAAGAGCCAGTTCAAGAAAGCCGACAAGAGCGGCGCGCTGTATGCTCTGATCCTCGGCGACGAAGAGCTCGCCCAGAAGATCATTGGCGTCAAACCCCTGCGTGGTCAGGGTGAACAACAAAATATTGCCTGGGACGCTCTGTCAGAGCACCTGGCCTCCTGCGTCGTGCAGGGTTGAAGCTGATTAACAGCCGTTTTAGCGAATAGGAGTATTGGGGTGTCGAGTTCTGAAGATGATGAGCTGGCGGGAGTCAAGGACTGGTGGCAGCGCAACGGCAAACCCCTGGTTGCAGGTGGCCTGCTCGCGCTGATCGTGGTCCTGGGCTGGCAGTTCTGGCAGAGATATCAGGCTAATCAGTCGCAAGGCGCCTCGATGCTCTACCAGCAGTTGCTCGAAACCGCACTGACGCCAAGTGGCCAGGCAGACACCACGCGTGTCGCCGAAATCTCCGGCAAGCTGAAAAGCGAATACGGCGGCACCACTTATGCGCAGTACGGCAGTCTTTTCGTCGCCAAGGTGGCGGTGGATACCGGTAAACTCGACGACGCAGCAGCAGAGCTGAAAGTGGTTGCCGACAAGCCTGCCAACGAAACGCTGGGTGAAATTGCCCGTCAGCGTCTGGCACGAGTGCTGGCTGCACAGAACAAGGCTGATGATGCGCTGAAACTGCTGGACGGCGACGCTGAAAAGTCGTTCCTGGCCAGCCGTGAAGAACTCAAGGGTGACCTGCTGGTTCAGCTGGGTCGTACCGACGAGGCACATGCTGCATACCAAAAGGCCAAATCCGCTCTGTCTGAAGAGGCAGCGGTCGGTGGTCTGCAAATGAAGCTCGACGATCTGGCGAAAGGGGATGCGTGACGTGATTCGTTGGAAACATGCAGCATTGCTGGCTCTGGCCATTCTGGCCGCGGGTTGCAGCAGCAACAGCAAGAAAGAACTGCCGCCTGCCGAGCTGACTGACTTCAAGGAAGAAGTGGTCCTGCAAAAGCAGTGGAGCCGCTCCATCGGTGACGGTCAGGGCAAGACGTACAACATGCTGGTTCCGGCCATCGACGGGGATCGCATCTATGCGGCCGACGTCACGGGCGAAATCGTTTCGCTGGATCGCCTGACCGGCGACGTGATCTGGAAGAAAGATCTCGAGCTGCCGGTCTCCGGCGCGGTGGGCGTAGGTTACGGCCTGGTGATGATCGGCACCCTCAAGGGTGAAGTCGTTGCCATGGACGCCATCACCGGCGAAGAAAAATGGCGCGCTCGCGTAAGCAGCGAAGTGCTGGCCCCGCCTGCCACCAACGGCAGTGTTGTCGTGGTTCAGACCCAGGATGATCGCGTGGTCGGCTTCGATGCCTCCACCGGTTCCCAGCTCTGGATCTACGAAAGCACGCCTGCGGTACTGACTTTGCGCGGTACAGGCGCTCCTTTGGCGACCAACCGTCTTGCGGTGGCCGGTCTGTCCACGGGCAAGGTTGTTGCGCTGGATATCACTAACGGCGTGCCGATCTGGGAGCAGCGTGTAGCGGTTCCACAGGGTCGTTCGGAACTGGACCGTGTGGTCGATATCGACGGCGGTCTGCTGCTGTCCGGCGGTACACTGTACGTCGCGACCTATCAGGGTCGTGTTGCAGGTCTGGAACTGGAAAGCGGTCGTGTGCTCTGGCAGCGTGACGCGTCGAGCTACTCGGGCGTTGCCCAGGGCTTCGGCAGCGTTTACGCCACCCTGGCTTCCGGCACCGTCGAAGGTATCGATGAGCGTTCTTCCTCCGCACTGTGGAGCAACGAATCTCTGGCACGCCGTCAACTGGGCGCGCCGGAAGTGTATTCCAGCTACATCGCGGTCGGCGACATGGAAGGCTATCTCCACCTGTTGAGCCAGGTAGATGGTCGTTTCGTGGGTCGTCAGCGTATCGACAGCGACGGCCTGCGTGCTCGTCCGCTGGTGGTTGGTGACATGATTTACGTGTATGGCAACAGCGGCAAACTGGAAGCCCTGACCATCAAGTAATGATTGACGAAGCCAGAGGCCCAAGGCCTCTGGCGACCTTGCTCAGGCAAGGCTGCGGTGCCCTCGGGCGCCGCTCCGAACTCCGGCCGCTGCCCTGCAGCGGCTTTTGTATTTTCTGAAATAACGAAGTGGAGAGCCTAATGGTTCCCGTAATCGCCCTGGTGGGTCGACCGAACGTCGGCAAGTCCACCATGTTCAACCGCCTGACCAGGACCCGCGACGCCATTGTCGGCGATCTGTCCGGTCTTACCCGTGATCGCCAATACGGAGAGGCGAAGTGGCAGGGGCGCTCCTACATTCTGATCGACACCGGCGGTATCTCCGGTGACGAGCATGGCATGGACGAAAAGATGGCAGAGCAGTCGCTGCTGGCCATTGAAGAAGCCGATGTGGTGCTGTTTCTGGTAGACGCCCGTGCAGGCTATACCGCTGCCGATCAGATGATTGGCGAGCACCTGCGCAAACGTAACAAGCGTTCCTACGTGGTCGCCAACAAGATCGATAACATCGACGAGAACCTGGCCCGTGCCGAGTTCAGCCCGATGGGTCTGGGTGACGCCATTCCGGTGGCCGGCGCTCATGGCCGCGGCATCTCGCAGATGCTGGAAATCGCCCTGCGCGAATTCCCGCGCGATGAAGACGACCAGGAAGACGCCGAAGTCGAAGAAGTCGCCGAAGGTCAGGAAGCCAAGCGCATTCCCGGCCCCAGCGAAAAGGACGGCATCAAGATCGCGATTATTGGTCGCCCCAACGTCGGCAAGTCGACGCTGGTCAACCGTATGCTCGGTGAAGACCGGGTTATCGTCTATGACGAGCCGGGCACCACGCGCGACAGTATCTACATTCCCTTCGAGCGTAACGAAGAGAAGTACACGCTGATCGACACTGCGGGTGTGCGCAAGCGCGGCAAGATCCACGAGGAAGTTGAAAAGTTCTCGGTGGTCAAGACGCTGCAGGCCATCAAGGACGCCAACGTGGTGATCTTCGTGATGGATGCCCGCGAGGGTGTCGTCGATCACGACCTCAACCTGTTGGGCTTTGCGCTGGAAGCTGGTCGCGCACTGGTTATCGCACTGAACAAGTGGGACGGCATGACGCCGGGCGAGCGTGACTACGTGAAGGTCGAACTGGAGCGTCGTCTGTTCTTCGTCGACTTCGCGGACATTCACTTCATCTCCGCCCTGCACGGCACGGGCGTGGGCAACCTGTATCAGTCGGTACAGAACTCGTTCAAGTCGGCAGTGACCCGCTGGCCGACCAGCCGCCTGACCCAGATTCTCGAAGACGCCGTCAGCGAGCACGCGCCGCCCATGGTCGGCAGCCGCCGCATCAAGCTGCGTTACGCTCACTTGGGTGGCGCCAACCCGCCGCTGATCGTGATTCACGGTAACCAGGTCGAGAAGGTCCCGAAATCCTACGTCCGTTACCTGGAAAATACCTATCGTCGTGTGCTCAAGCTGGTCGGTACGCCGATCCGTATCGAGTTCAAGGGCGGCGAGAACCCGTACGAAGGCAACAAGAACACGCTCACTGACCGTCAGGTCAACAAGAAGCGTCGGATGATGTCGCACCACAAGAAAGCCGACAAGAAGCGCCGCGACAAGCGCTGAATCGTCTGTAGGAAATGTACGAAAAAGGCACCTCTGGTGCCTTTTTTTATGCGCGCTCCATGGGCTATCCTGCCTGACCCGTGCCGCCGTGGTGCCGGGGGATTGCAGGGAAAGGGCTCCATGATCGACAGCAAGCTGCCTAATGTGGGCACCACCATTTTCACCGTCATGTCTCAACTGGCTGCCGAAACCGGCGCCATCAACCTGTCTCAGGGCTTTCCCGATTTCGATGGCCCGCAGGCGCTGCGCGATGCGGTGTGCCGTCATGTCATGCAGGGTCACAATCAGTATTCACCGATGACCGGTCTGCCCGCGCTTCGTCAGCAGGTCGCGGCCAAGATCGCCCGCAGCTATGGGCGCACCGTCAGCCCGGAGACTGAAATTACCATCACGCCCGGCGCGACCCAGGGCATCTTCTGTGCGATCCAGACGGTCATCCGTCCCGGCGACGAAGTGATCATTTTCGATCCGTGCTACGACAGCTACGAGCCTGCGGTCGAACTGGCGGGCGGGCGCTGCGTCCACGTGCAGTTGGGGCTTGATGATTTTTCCATCGACTGGCAGAAACTTACCGACGCGCTCAGCCCGCGCACCCGAATGATCGTCATCAACAGCCCGCACAACCCAAGCGGTGCGTTGATCAGTCGTGCCGAACTGGATCGGCTGGCCGCGCTGATTGCGGATCGGGATATCTATCTGCTCAGTGACGAGGTGTACGAACATCTGGTCTTCGACGGCCAGCGACACGTAAGCGTGCTGGATCATGAAGAGCTTTATCAGCGGGCGTTTGTTGTGAGTTCGTTCGGCAAGACCTATCACGTCACTGGCTGGAAAACCGGCTATGTGGTCGCGCCGCCTGCGTTGACCTCCGAGATGCGCAAGGTCCACCAGTACGTAAGCTTCTGCGGCGTGACCCCTCTGCAATTCGCGCTGGCCGACTTCATGGCTGAACACCCTGAGCATGTTGATGAACTGCCGGCGTTTTATCAGGCCAAGCGCGACTATTTCTGCGATCAGCTGCAAGCGTCACGCTTCGCGTTCAAGCCGGTCGGCGGCACCTATTTCCAGTTGGTGGACTATTCGCAGATTCGTCCGGACCTCAATGATGTCGACATGGCGCTGTGGATGACCCGCGAGCATGGCGTGGCCAGCATCCCAATCTCCGTGTTCTATCAACGTCCGCCTGAAGGACAGCGATTGATCCGTTTGTGCTTCGCCAAGCAAGAGGAGACGCTGCGTCTGGCAGCGGAAAAACTATGCGCGATCTGAGTCAGTTGCCGAACCTGAACCTTGCCTTGATCCAGACCACACTGGTCTGGCATGACCGGGACGCCAATCTCCAGCACTTCGAATCGCTGCTCAGCCAGGCGAAGGGCGCCGATCTGGTGATCCTGCCGGAGATGTTCACCACCGGATTCTCGATGGAGTCCGAAGCGCTGGCGGAGCCCGAGGCGGGACCGACATCCGAGTGGCTGCTGCAGCAAGCCAGGCGAATCAATGCAGTGATCACTGGCAGTGTGATCATTCGTACGGCCGATGGCAGTCATCGCAACCGTCTGCTGTGGGCGCGCCCGGATGGCGAGCTGCTGCATTACGACAAGCGCCATTTGTTTCGCATGGCCGGGGAACATGAACATTACACGCCCGGCGAACGTCAGGTGATGTTTGAACTCAAGGGATGGCGCATTCGTCCGCTGATTTGCTACGACCTTCGTTTCCCGGTGTGGAGCCGCGACGCTCAGGACACCGATCTGCTGCTGTACACCGCCAACTGGCCGGGCGCCAGACGTTTGCACTGGAACCGGCTGTTGCCTGCCAGGGCGATTGAAAATCTGTGTTATGTGGCGGCAGTGAATAGGATCGGAACCGACGGCAAGGGCTT
This sequence comes from Pseudomonas viridiflava, assembly GCF_001642795.1. Classification (GTDB taxonomy): domain Bacteria; phylum Pseudomonadota; class Gammaproteobacteria; order Pseudomonadales; family Pseudomonadaceae; genus Aquipseudomonas; species Aquipseudomonas viridiflava. The sequence continues at coordinate 209,604 of NZ_LKEH01000019.1, forward strand.
CGCCTACACAGGCGACAGTCAGGTGCTGGATTTTCAGGGTGAGAGTCTGCTCGGCGCTGGCGAGGCGGATGGGGTGTTCCAGGCAACCCTCAGCGCGGCTGATCTTCAGGCCTATCGCACGCGTTTCCCGGCAGGATTGGACGCTGATTCATTTATTATCAATTAAATGCTTCAGAATGTTACGAGTCGGCCGATACCGTTCGCAGACAATCAGGAGATCGCCATGGTTACCATCAATACGTCCACGCTGAGCGCTTACCCGAACTCGCTGTCGTTAACAGTCAAGAATCAGGACGCGCAGACAGCTATTGCTACTGCCACCACGGACGATGATAAGAAGACCACGGAAGTGAATCTGGAAGGTGCCAAAGCAAACGGTGCGTCCGACGGCGGCAGCGTTGGTGGCTCCAGCAAAAGTGCGCTCGATTCAACCAAAGACAAAATCAAAGAGATGATCAAGCTGGCTCAGAAGCAGTTGGCTGAGCAGCAGGCTCAACTGGCTGCTGTTCAGGCCAGCCAAGGCACGCCTGACGAAAAGGCGATGAGGGCGATGGCTATCCAGACGCAGATCATGGCGACCAGCTCCAACCTGCAGACTCTTCAAGGTGCGTTGTTGCAGCTTGAGACTGAGGGCGGCGTGAAAACCACTGTCTGAAGCGCGTTTCGTGGATTATTCCACGAAACTCATCTGAAAAAGCCTCCCTTTCTCAACGAGAGGGAGGCTTTTTCAGTTCAGCGCTACGGCGCCTACTCGTTCACGTTCATGAACTTCTTCGCCCACTCGACGTAGTCTTCAGGCTGGGTGTAAGTGTGGGTCAGCTCGGTCGCGCTCATGTTCGAGGTGCTGCCCAGAATCTGCCGCTGCTCGCGCAGGCAGTCATAAGTTGCCTTGATTGCCGCAAAGTACGCCGCATGTCCATGCACGCAGACGCGCACACCCATCTCGGCCAGACGGTCATTGTCGTGCAGCTCAGGATTGCCATAGGTGACCAGCATCAGCGGCACGGTCAAGCCTTCGGAGATCTGCGCCAGGTGATCAAAGTCGCGAATGCCGACGATGGTGATGCCGTCAGCGCCAGCGGCCTGGTACTGCTGCACACGGCTGATAGCTTCCTGAACCGGAATGATCGCTGCGTTGGTGCGGGCGAAGATCGACATTTCAGGATCGACGCGTGCTTCCAGCGCTGCGCGAATCTTGCCGACACCTTCTGCTGTGGAAATCAGGTCCGTCGATTTACGGCCAAACTGCGCGGGCAGCAAGGTGTCTTCAATGGTCAGCGCCGAGATGCCGGCACGTTCCAGTTCAGTGACAGTGCGCATGACGTTAAGGGCGTTGCCGTAACCATGGTCTGCGTCTGCAATGACAGGAAGCTGTGCGACACGGCCGATGCGCGTGGCCTGCTCGACGAATTCGCTGAGCGTGATCAGGGCGAAGTCGGGCGCTGCCAGTACTTGCAGCGAAGCGACCGAACCGCCAAGGATGCCGACTTCAAAGCCAAGATCGGCGGCGATGCGCGCAGACATCGGGTCGAATACCGAGGCGGTGTGATAGCAGGATTTTGACGAGGTCAGCTCACGAAAGCTGCGGCGCAGGTCTTGATGGGAAGCCTTGGGCATAATCGCTCCAAATGTGATTGGATCAGCTCGGCGTTGACGACGCCAAAGCTGTTTTCAATGCACGGAAGGTCTGCCCGTGCATTTTCTTCGTCGGGGAAACAATGCAATAGTCGTCTTGGTTTTTATAGGAAGGTGGAGCGGGCAGGTCAATTGGGACGGGCATCTTCAGCCTATGAATGGCTGTTCGATTCAGGCCGGTCCAAGCCAAGGGCAGCATGCTACCACAGCGTCGAAAAAAAAGATTATGCCGAAACTGACAGGGTCATGCGCACAATGGAATAGCCCTTGAGGGCGCATAGCAGAGGCGGGAACGGGGTGTCGGGTTGAAAGGGCAGCGGATCAGTGTCCGCTGCCACGTTCATTCACTCAGGCTGCTTTGGCTTGCGCCTGGCTCAGCGAGCGGTTCAGCGCGCTGAACAGTGCGCGGAAGCTGGCGGTGGTGATGTTTTCATCGATGCCCACGCCGTGTACCGCCTTGTCACCGTTCACACGCAGCTCGATGTAGGCCGCGGCCTTGGCCGTGGTGCCGGAGCCGATGGCGTGTTCGTTGTAGTCCATGATTTCCACGGCAATCGGCAGACCGGCCACCAGTGCTTCCAGAGCGCCTTTGCCCTTGCCGCGCCAGTGCTGGGTTTCACCATCGACATGCACTTCGGCATCGACCGAGCTGTTGCCGTTCTCTTCCTGCAGCTTGTGGCTGATCAACGCGTAAGGTGTGTTGGCTTGCAGGTATTCACGACGCAGCAACGAGTGGATCTGCTCGGCAGTCATCTCAAGGCCCAGACGGTCTGTTTCACCCTGAACCACTTGGCTGAACTCGATCTGCATGCGGCGAGGCAGCGAGATGCCGTATTCCTGTTCCAGCAGGTAGGTGATGCCACCCTTGCCCGACTGGCTGTTGACGCGAATCACTGCCTCGTAGCTGCGACCGATATCGGCCGGGTCGATCGGCAGGTAAGGCACTTCCCACAACTCGCCTTCCTTCTGCTGAGTGAAGCCCTTGCGGATGGCATCCTGGTGCGAGCCGGAGAAGGCGGTGTGAACCAGGTCGCCCACGTAGGGGTGACGCGGGTGAACCGGAATCTGGTTGCACTCTTCGACGACCTTGCGCACACCGTCGATGTCCGAAAAGTCCAGCTCAGGGTGGATGCCCTGGGTGTAGAGGTTCAAGGCGACGGTGACCAGATCGACGTTACCGGTACGCTCGCCGTTGCCGAACAGGCAGCCTTCGACACGATCCGCACCGGCCATCAGGCCCAGCTCGGTGGCCGCGACGCCGGTGCCACGGTCATTGTGGGTATGGAGGCTGATCAGTACGCTGTCACGGCGCGTGATATGACGGCCAAACCACTCGATCTGGTCGGCATAAATGTTGGGTGTGGCCACTTCAACGGTCGCCGGCAGGTTCAGGATCACCTTGTTCTGCGGCGTCGGGTTCCAGACTTCGATCACCGCGTCGCAGACTTCCTTGGCGAACTCCAGCTCGGTGGCGCTGAAGGTCTCGGGCGAGTACTGAAAGGTCCACTGGGTTTCAGGTTGTTCAGCGGCGTATTTGACGAACAGCTTGGCAGCATTGACTGCGATGTCCTTCACGCCCGCCTTGTCCTGGTTGAACACAATGCGGCGGAACGCCGGGCAGGTCGCGTTGTACAGGTGAACAATGGCTTTTTTGGCCCCTCGCAGCGATTCGAACGTGCGAGCGATCAGGTCTTCACGCGCTTGGGTGAGCACCTGAATGGTGGTGTCATCCGGGATGTGGCCATCTTCGATCAGGGTGCGCACGAAGTCGAAATCAGTCTGCGAAGCGGACGGGAACGAGGCTTCGATTTCCTTGACGCCGACGCTGACCAACGTCTTCCAGAAGCGCAGCTTCTTGGCAGCATCCATAGGCTCGATCAGCGACTGGTTACCGTCACGCAGGTCGGAACTGCACCAGATCGGCGCCGCAGTGATGGTCTTCGAAGGCCAGGTGCGGTCAGGCAGATCAATGGTCGCAAACGCGCGGTACTTGTTCGAGGGATCTTTGAGCATGGTCATGTGAATAGTCCTTTGTACTTATAGGCCGGAAAGAGGCGGCCAACCGTTATCGCTAACTAAGGTCGAGGCACTGCAATCAAGCCCGGCAGTCGTGCACTGACCAGGCTGAGGCACCGATGTTGGCGCAACAGAAATAGGGTTGGAGAGGTTTTCATGAGACCAACCGTAACCATTGGGGTCAACGATGGCAAGCACTTGAAAATAATTGGGATAAATTCTTGTTATCTTTGATTTTTGGCTTTTTTATCGCGCGCTGAGTGTGTTTTTATCTGAGTTATTGTTGCCGGACATTGAAGTGCGCAAGATGCCGTGTTGCGACAGTTCGGTCTTGTCCGGTCAGAACCATTCGCGAGCAAGCTCGCGAATGATTGCCTGAAGATCGGAGTAAGCCATCAAGGCTGAAACGCACCGATGAAGATCGCCGGATCGACGCGGGCATCGTTCAGGCTGACGTTCCAGTGCATGTGCGGACCTGTTGCGCGGCCGGTTGCGCCTACTTCGCCAACGACACCGCCACGCGGTACGAGATCACCCTGTTTCACGCTGATCTTCGACATGTGGCAGAACATGCTGATGAAACCCTGACCGTGATCGACGAACACGGTATTGCCATTGAAGAAGTAATCGCCAATCAGGATGACCTTGCCAGCAGCCGGGGATTTGATCGGCGTGCCCGCAGGCACCGCGAAGTCCAGACCGGCGTGCGGGTTGCGTTCTTCGCCATTGAAGAAGCGTCGAACCCCGAACTTGCTCGACAGCGGGCCGTTGACCGGCTTGTCGAGAATCAGATTGCTCGGTGTGCCGGGACTGAAACTGCGGTAGGCGCGGATCTGTTCGGCCAGTTCGCCTTCGATGCGCTTGTTGTCCTCAGGGTTCGGATTGACCTGACGCTTGTTCTTCAGGGTGATGCGCTGCTCCGGGTATTTTTTGCTACCGACAGTGAAACTCAGCGAACGGCCGCCCGAGACGATCTGTTCTGTACCCGGTTTGACGGTCAGCGGAATGCCGACAATCGCCAGCCAGCGTGTGCCTTGTTCCTTGACCACCAGCACCCGCTTGCCTTGATAGGTCGCGGTCGGTGCCTGTGCGCCAGTGCCCAGATCGATGACGGCGACGCCGCCGGGAACGGGCTTGTTCAGTGCGCGGGTAATGAAGCTGTCGGCGTGAGCGGGCAGGCACAGCAGCAGAGCGAACAGCGGGGCAATAAAACGTAGCATCAGGCAGTCAGTCCAGAAGAGAAAGGGTCACGGGTGTCAGGTGATTGTCCTCGACCCGTACTTGCAGCTCGCCTTCACCCAGCTTGGCAGTCAGGCGTTGGCCGGGTCGGGTTTGTGCGGCCTTGCGGATCGCGTGACCGCGCTCATCGAGCAGAATGCTGTAACCGCGACCCAGCGTCGCGAGCGGGCTGACCACGTTCAGCGTCTGCATCTGGCTCTGCAGCTGCAGCTTGCGGGCTTTGATCTGTTCGCGGATGGCGCGGGGCAGGCGCTCGGCCAGCACGTCCAGACGCTGGCGCAGGAACGCCAGCGTGCGCCCCGGATGCTGGGCGGCGAGACGGCTTTCCATATGGGCCAGACGTACCTGACGCGTGTGCATGCTTTGCTCGAAGGCGCGGCGCATGCGCATATCCAAGTCATCGAGACGCTGGGATTGCTGGCGCAGACGTTCGCCGGGATGACGAAGGCGTCGGGAAATCCCTTCAAGGCGCAGGCGTTCGCGCATCAGACGATCCTGCATGCGGCTGACGAGCCGGCGATGCAGGTTGTCCACGCGACGGTGCAGGTCGCTGGAATCGGGAGCCAGCAGCTCGGCTGCTGCGGACGGCGTCGGTGCACGTACGTCAGCCACGAAGTCACTGATCGACACGTCGGTCTCATGTCCGACTGCGCTGACGATCGGCGTTACGCAGGCGTCGATTGCGCGGGCCACGGCTTCTTCGTTGAAGCACCACAGGTCTTCCAGCGATCCGCCGCCACGGGCCAGAATCAGCGCGTCGAAGCCACGGGAATCAGCCAGCTTGATGGCACGGACGATCTGGTTGATGGCTTCGCGGCCCTGAACGGCAGTCGGGATCAGAGTCAGTTCGACCCGCGGTGCCCGACGGCGAAACACGCTGATGATGTCGCGGATCACGGCGCCGGTCGGCGAACTGATGATGCCGATACGCTGCGGATGCAAGGGCAGGGCGACCTTGCGTTCGGCGCTGAACAGACCTTCATCGCTGAGCTTGGCTTTCAGCGCGTCGAACGCCAGACGCAACGCACCGTCACCGGCAGGCTCCACGGTGTCGAGTATCAACTGATAGTCGCCACGGCCTTCGAACAGCGACACCTTGCCGCGTACCTTGACCTGCAGACCGTCCTTGAGCGCCTGGCGCACGCGCGCTGCACTCTGGCGAAACAGCGCGCAACGCACCTGCGCGCCCGAGTCCTTCAAGGTGAAGTACACATGGCCCGAGGCGGGGCGCGAGAGGTTGGAAATCTCGCCCTCGACCCAGATGCTGCTGAACACATCCTCCAGCAACACCCGCGCACGGCCGTTGAGCTGGCTGACAGTAAGGACTTCCCGGTCGAGGCCGAGTCTTGCGAAAGGGTCTTTGATCATGTCGGGCATCATAAAGGCAATGCCGGTTGAGCGCACGAGGTCTGCGCCCCTCACGCTGATCGTTCCGCACGCTCTGCGTGGGAATGCCGCCCAGGACGCTCCGCGTCCGATCTTTCAGGCAATCCTGAGCGTGAAGGCAACACGTCGGTGTCTTTGCTAAAGTCCCTCCAGTCCCTCCAGAAAGGAAGCATCGTGGGCGATATCGGGGTGTTCGCAGCATTCTCTCAACTGGGCTTCACGCCGCTCGACTGGCTGATCATCGAGCTCAGCGTGGCCGCCGCTTATATCGTCTTCGGCATCGCCGGTTTTGGCACGGCACTGGTGGCAGGTCCCATCCTGATTCACTTCATGCCGCTGTCACGCATTATTCCCCTGCTGGTCATGCTCGATTTCCTCGCCGCCTTCGGCAATCTGCTGCCATCCCGCCAGTCGGTAGTCAAATCCGAACTGCTGCGCCTGCTCCCTTGCATGGCAGTGGGTTGTACGCTGGGTGTGCTATTTCTGCTCAATCTGAAGTCCGATCTTCTGCTTCTATTAATGGGCATCTTTGTCACGGCCTATGCGCTGTACAGTCTGGCAGTCAAGGTTCGGCCGACTCAGCTGGCCGCAGGCTGGGCCATTCCCATGGGCACCATCGGCGGGCTGTTCGGTGCGTTGTTTGGCAGCGGCGGCTTTTTATATTCGATCTACCTCAACAGCCGCCTGACGTCCAAAGAACAGGCGCGGGCCACGCAAAGTGCACTGATCAGCTGTAGCACCATCGTGCGCCTGAGCCTGTTTCTGATCGCGGGTGTCTACGCCGACATCCCGCTGCTGGTGCTCGGCGTCTGCCTGTTGCCCGCGATGCTGACGGGCTCCTGGGCGGGGAGGGTGCTGACCAAACGCTTGTCCCGCGAAACCTTCGTGCGTCTGGTGACGTGGTTGGTGCTGGTCAGCGGCATCGGCCTCATTGGGCGCTATATCGCGGGCTGAATGCAGATATCACGCTTGACCTGAAACCATGGCCGATTAAGCTGCGGCCTCAATCCGTTTCAAGCGACACACCGTCATGAACACCCAAAGCATTATCGTCCCGCAAATCTCTATCTTCCCGGCCCATGAAGCCAGGGCGCGCCTCATCCTGCGCTGGCTGATCAAACTCAACGTGGTTGAGCCGGAACTGACCACCTGCGGACGCGCTGGCAACAAAATGGCCTATGCCGTGGCGCCGGGTGCCAGACGTGTGGTGCAGAACCCGGAGGCGTTGCCGTTTGGGCAAGTCGTCAACGGCCTGGAGATTGTGACCAAGCGCTGCATCTTCACGCCCCTCGATAACTTCGCCGAAGAAGCCGGTTGCCCCGAATGCCGTCGCGAAATCGGCGAAGCGCTGTTCGACAGCCTCGAAGACTGGATGCCCGGCCACACCGACAACTTCACCTGCCCTGAATGCCGCCATGAAGACGACATCAACGGCTTTCTGTTTCTGGATGCCTGCGGTTTTTCGAACCTGGGATTCATCTTCAACAACTGGCTGGACGCGCCGTTCACCCAGACCTTTCTCGACGACTTCGCCGAACGTCTGGATCGCCCGGTGTCCTTCGTAAAAGTGCGTCTATAAACGGCTTCAATAATAGACTGAGGTTTACATTGAGCCGGGCGGGGTGTGTGGGTATAATGGCGCGCTTCCAATTTTCCCGCCCGGGAGCCCCCGCGATGCTGCGTATCAGTCAAGAAGCCCTTACATTCGACGACATTCTCCTTGTGCCCGGTTATTCCGAGGTACTGCCCAACGAAGTCAGTCTGAAAACCCGTTTGACCCGTGGCATCGAGCTGAATATTCCTTTGGTCTCCGCTGCAATGGACACCGTCACTGAGGCCCGTCTGGCAATTGCCATGGCTCAGGAAGGCGGTATCGGTATCATCCACAAGAACATGACCATCGAGCAGCAGGCTGCCGAAGTGCGCAAGGTCAAGAAGTTCGAGGCCGGTGTCGTCAAGGACCCGATCACGATCGAAGCCGACGCCACCGTTCGCGATCTGTTCGAACTCACCCGCATGCACAACATTTCCGGCGTACCCGTGCTGCATGATGGCGACCTGGTCGGCATCGTGACGTCCCGCGACGTACGTTTCGAAAACCGCCTTGATGTCCCTGTCCGCGAAGTGATGACGCCCAAAGAGCGTCTGGTCACCGTGCGCGAAGGCGCAGACAAGAACGAAGTGCGTGAACTGCTGCACAAGCACCGTCTGGAAAAAGTCCTGATCGTTGACGCGAATTTCGCGCTCAAGGGCATGATGACCGTCAAGGACATCGAAAAAGCCAAGGCCTATCCGCTGGCCAGCAAGGACGACCAGGGTCGTCTGCGTGTCGGCGCTGCAGTCGGCACCGGCAAGGACACCGGCGAGCGCGTTACCGCGCTGGTTGCCGCTGGCGTTGACGTGGTGGTTGTCGACACCGCGCACGGTCACTCCAAAGGCGTGATCGACCGCGTTCGCTGGGTCAAGGACAACTTCCCTGAAGTGCAGGTCATCGGCGGCAACATCGCCACCGGCGAAGCGGCCAAGGCGCTGGTCGCCGCTGGCGCTGACGCAGTCAAGGTCGGTATCGGCCCTGGCTCGATCTGCACCACCCGTATCGTTGCCGGTGTCGGCGTTCCACAGATCAGCGCCATCGCCAACGTTTCCGCTGCCCTTGAAGGCACCGGCGTTCCGATGATCGCCGACGGCGGTATCCGTTTCTCCGGTGACCTGTCCAAGGCCATCGTGGCTGGCGCATCCTGCGTGATGATGGGTTCGATGTTTGCCGGTACTGAAGAAGCACCGGGCGAAATCGAACTGTTCCAGGGCCGTTCCTACAAGGCCTACCGCGGCATGGGTTCGCTGGGTGCAATGTCCCAGGCGCAAGGCTCGTCCGACCGCTACTTCCAGGACTCGTCCGCCGGTGCCGAAAAGCTGGTGCCGGAAGGCATCGAAGGCCGTGTCGCCTACAAGGGCCCGCTGTCCGCCATCATCCATCAACTGATGGGCGGTCTGCGTTCCTCCATGGGTTACACCGGTAGCGCCACCATCGAAGAAATGCGCACCAAGCCTGAGTTCGTGCGCATCACCGGTGCCGGCATGGCTGAATCCCACGTCCACGACGTGCAGATCACCAAGGAAGCGCCGAACTATCGCGTTGGTTGATCCGGATTGCATCGTGGTTCACGCCTCGATGCAGCCCAGCAAGTTTCATAGCCGGGGCTGTTGACGCAGCCCCGTGTCGTTTCTGTTTTTTGACGAGATTGAGTCATGGCCCTCGACATTCACGCCCACCGTATCCTGATCCTCGACTTCGGTTCCCAGTACACCCAGCTGATCGCCCGCCGCGTGCGTGAAATCGGCGTGTACTGCGAACTGCATCCGTTCGACATGGACGACGAAGCGATTCGCGAATTCGCCCCGCGCGGCATCATCCTCGCCGGTGGCCCGGAATCCGTGCACGAAGCCAACAGCCCGCGCGCACCGCAGGCCGTGTTCGACCTCAACGTCCCGATCTTCGGCATCTGCTACGGCATGCAGACCATGGCTGAACAGCTGGGCGGCCGCGTTGCCGGTTCCGACCTGCGCGAGTTCGGTTATGCCCGCGTTGACGTCGTCGGCAAGAGCCGCATTCTCGACGGCATCGAAGACCACATCGACGCTGATGGCGTGTTCGGTCTCGACGTCTGGATGAGCCACGGCGACAAGGTCACCGAAATACCGGACGGCTTCCACGTCCTGGCCAGCACTCCGAGCTGCCCGATCGCCGGCATGGCCGACGACACTCGCGGCTACTACGGCGTGCAGTTCCACCCGGAAGTGACTCACACCAAGCAGGGCGGTCGCATCCTGTCGCGCTTCATCCTCGACATCTGCGGCTGCGAAGCCCTGTGGACGCCGTCGCACATCGCTGACGACGCCATCGCCACCATTCGCGCCCAGGTCGGCACCGACAACGTTCTGCTGGGCCTGTCCGGCGGTGTTGACTCCTCCGTGGTCGCAGCCCTGCTGCACAAGGCCATCGGCGACCAACTGACCTGCGTCTTCGTCGACAACGGTCTGCTGCGTCTGCACGAAGGCGAGCAGGTCATGGCCATGTTCGCCGAGAACATGGGCGTCAAGGTCATCCGCGCTAACGCCGAAGAGCAGTTCCTGAACAACCTGGAAGGCGAGAGCGATCCAGAGAAGAAGCGCAAGATCATCGGCCGTACCTTCATCGACGTGTTCGATGCCGAATCCTGCAAGCTGGACAACATCAAGTACCTGGCTCAGGGCACCATCTACCCGGACGTGATCGAGTCGGCTGGCGCGAAAAGCGGCAAGGCACACGTCATCAAGTCGCACCACAACGTGGGCGGCCTTCCGGAAGAAATGAACCTCAAACTGGTCGAGCCCCTGCGCGAACTGTTCAAGGACGAAGTCCGCCGTCTGGGCCTCGAACTCGGCCTGCCGTACGACATGGTCTACCGTCACCCGTTCCCCGGCCCAGGCCTGGGCGTGCGCATCCTGGGTGAAGTGAAAAAGGAATACGCTGACCTGCTGCGTCGTGCCGACCACATCTTCATCGAAGAACTGCGCAAGGCCGACTGGTACCACAAAGTCAGCCAGGCCTTCGTCGTGTTCCAGCCCGTCAAATCGGTAGGCGTCGTCGGCGACGGCCGCCGCTACGCATGGGTCGTCGCACTGCGTGCCGTAGAAACCATCGACTTCATGACCGCACGCTGGGCACACCTGCCTTACGAGCTGCTGGAGACCGTGAGTGGCCGCATCATCAACGAGATCGAGGGTATTTCCCGCGTGACGTATGACGTGTCGAGCAAGCCGCCTGCGACGATTGAGTGGGAATGATTGGACGTCCGGCATTGCCGGGCACCAATTAGCAATAAATGCCCTGAAGCCCGCTTAATTGCGGGCTTCTGGCTTTTTTGGTCTGGCAAGCTCTGGCAACTTTGTGCATCGCCAAGCACCGTGTTTATGTGGCATGGTACGGGGCATTGACTGAGCCAAATGCCATGCTTGGTACTCGATACCATGTCTCCTTAGCAGGGAAAGACATGGTATCAAATCTCATGATTGGCTCGGTTTCATTGGGTTTTATCGTGATGCGTGAGTGCTTTTCTTAGCATGGTATTTTTTACAAGGAATTCGTGACTGCCATGCTGACCGATACCAAGCTGCGTAACCTCAAACCGAAAGAAAAACTCTACAAGGTGAACGATCGCGACGGGCTGTACGTGGCCGTCACCGTTGCTGGTTCTATCTCATTTCGCTACAACTACTCTATCAACGGCCGTCAGGAGACCATTACGTTTGGTCGCTATGGCGTGGGTGGCATCACACTTGCGGAAGCCAGAGAACGCTTGGGTGAGGCTAAAAAGATGGTTTCGGCGGGAAAGTCACCTGCCAAAGAGAAAGCCCGTGCCAAGGCACGCACCAAAGGGGCAGAGACGTTTGATGCGTGGGCTGAGAAATGGCTGCGTGGGTATCAGATGGCTGACTCTACCCGTGACATGCGCCGTTCTGTTTACGAGCGCGAGCTCAAGCCGCAATTCGGCAATCAGAAACTGGTGGAAATCAATCATGAGGACCTGCGAACGCTGACTGATGCAATCGTAGAGCGTGGAGCTCCAGCCACGGCCGTGCACTCCCGCGAGATTGTGATGCAGGTGTTCCGATGGGCGATTGAGCGTGGCCAGAAGGTAGAGAACCCGGCTGATCTGGTACGTCCTGCAAGCATCGCTAAATTCGAGCCACGTGACCGCGCTTTAGGGCCTGACGAAATTGCGTTGATGTACCAGTACCTGGACCGCATCGGCACCGCGTCCTCGGTAAGGGCGGCCGCTAAGCTGCTGTTGCTCACCATGGTGCGCAAAAGTGAGCTGACTAATGCCACCTGGAACGAGATCAATTTCAGCGAAGCCTTGTGGACTATTCCGAAAGAGCGGATGAAACGCCGCAACCCCCATTTGGTGTTCTTATCTCAGCAGGCGTTGGATTTTTTCATTGCTCTGAAGACGTTTGCCGGTGGTTCGGATTACGTTTTTCCCTCTCGGTACGATTCCGATTTGCCAATGAGCACCGCGACGATTAATCAGGTGCTGACGCTGACCTATCGGCTTGCGCAGAAAGAGGGGAAGCCGTTGAGCAAGTTCGGACCGCATGATTTGAGGCGGACAGCAAGCACGCTGCTGCATGAAGCGGGTTATAACTCAGACTGGATTGAGAAGTGCCTTGCGCACGAGCAGAAGGGCGTCCGGGCCGTCTATAACAAGGCTGAATACCGCGATCAGCGTCGGGCTATGTTGCAGGATTGGGCGGATATGATTGACGAGTGGACCCTTCACCGGCCACGTCGAAGCAATGGCGGCCAAGAATAAAGTTAGAAATTCAATCTGTCAGCTTTCGAGTTCGCCGTCTGATGGCCGCAGAGATTGCTTGGCGCGATACGCCAAGCTCCCGAGCGATTTCAGATTGGTTCGTAACGCCTCGGTTTAACAAATCATCCAGCGAGCTTGTTGGCGATTTGAGTGTTTGGAGTTGGACGTAGGCCTTTTTCCTGACATCTGCCCATGTTTCTATATCCCACCTACGAAGCACGGCAGCTCCTTGTGCCCATATTTGGGCAATCAGTTCCTCATACTCGAGTGCAAACCTACGGTCGCGCTGATAGGCGCGGCGAGCTTCATCGCTACGCCGCGGATTATGAGCTTCGCAGTAGAGTTTGCTCGGTCTGGCTGCGCCTTCAGGCTGGCCCGGCAGGGTCGCAGGTCTCAGTAATTCGCCGTCTTCCGCCCAGGTAGAAACGAGCATTCGGCGCTCCACATGCTCGCGGAATGCAGCTACCGAAAAGTCTCCGCGCAATTCCTGCATATCGCAGTATCTCAACAGCATCCGGGAGGGCCCATATTTGCCAAACTCCCCCCTCAATGCCTGTTCGTAACGAGCAACCAATATATCGGCTTTTTTCTGAGCCCTTGTACGAACAGATTCTGTTAAGGGCACCACTTTGACATTTTCGCGCTTTAAGCGCTTGAAGACCTTTGGCGCCGCCATGCTGATCGCATATTCGGTGGACCGCCAGCAAAGCTCGCAGAAGCACCAGTCGTAGTGGTTACTCAATTTCGACCGGATGCGATCAGACGATGTGTCGCTCTCCCTAACCAGCAGTTGCAGAAGCGGGTCGTAGGTGCTCGACGGTTTTAAGTTTTTTCCCATCCTTAGATGATAGCCCCGATTGACAACCATATTCTAACTTTTTTGCGCCCTAGTTCTGGCCCTCGAAGGCATTGTCAAGCATCTGACAACTTCGAAGGAAAGCGACCCCGTGGAGACCAAACCAAAGAGCAAAACACTCATCAACCGTAAAAAATTGCATGCGATGATCCCGCTGGCTGAGCGCACGATTTACAACATGGAACAAAGGGGTGATTTCCCACGCCGTATCGCTTTGACCAGCCGGAATGTTGCTTGGGATCTGGCTGAAGTCGAAGAATGGATTGATGCGTGCAAAGCTTCTGGCCCGGCTCCCAGACCTGGAATTGGAGCCTGAGTAGTGCGGACCGGGCCCGATCCAGGGCCCATTTCGCAGCAGCATAGTAGGACTACGCATGCTCAACATCAACGCTCACAGCTTGCGCTGTTCAGTTCACAGGACGAGGCGCAGACGTACCACGACAGCACCCGGAGCGGCTTTTTTTCTCTCCTTGTTGATGTGTGTGGCGACAAGCGCCAGTCGTCTCACTTGTTGGCAGATATGCCGACCGTTCTCGGTCTGGTAGACAAAACCCGTGACACATGGATGTCACAGGCCGAATTCATCCGCCCCAACCGGCGCGTCGTGAATCTATCGCGCTTGGGATTGCTGTTCGCCGATCTCGACACCTATCGCGTTCCTGCGCTCGCTGGTTTCTCGCCCGACGCCCTGGCCAGCTATGTGATGTACTTCTGCGCAGAGGAAGGCATACCTGCCCCGTCCATGCTGATTTACAGCGGCCGCGGAATCCAAGCCAAGTGGCTTTTGGAGGGCACGATTCCGCGTCAGGCATTGCCGCGCTGGAACGCCTGCCAGCGCTACCTTGTTGAGCGCTTGGCGCACGTTGGGGCCGATCGTATGGCGAAGGATGCAAGCCGCGTGCTGCGTACCGTGGAAACCGTCAACAGCAAGAGCGGCGAAGTGTGCCGCGTGGTGCATGTTCAGAGCGGCATCGACGGCCAGCCGGTGCGTTACAACTTCGAGTATCTGGCCGAGTCGCTGCTGCCTACTGCGCGTTGGACAATAGAACAGCAGCGGCAAGCGCAGGCCGAACGTATCCAGCGCAAGCCCTTCAAGCTTGTATCGGTACTCGGCGGCAAGACCAACAACCTACGGGGATTCTCCGGCCGCCAGCTCGCGTGGGATCGACTGGAGGACTTGCGCAAGCTGGCCGACCTGCGCGGTGGTGTCAGCGAAGGCTGCCGAATGCAGCACCTGTTCTGGCGGCTAAATTTCCTGTTGCTTTCTGGCGCAACCAACAGCAAACAGATGTACCACGAAGCATCCGCGCTGGCCCGTGAGCTAGACCCGCAATGGAATAGCCGCTCCAGAGAGCTGATGACGTTGTTCAGCAAAGCCAAGGCGTTCGAGGCAGGCGAGAAAGTTAGCTTTGAGGGCAGGGACTATGCCCCGCTGTACACGCCCAGGAACGACACGCTGATCAATCTGTTCAGGATTACGCCAGACGAGCAGCGGCAGCTTAGGACTGTAATTAGCCCGCGCGAGGCCGCAGAACGCCACAGGAAGCGCGAGGAAGGCCGTAGGCGTGCCGCCGGGGCTGTAGATAGGGAAATATACCTAGAAGTGACCGCCGACCGTCGAGCTGAGGCCCTAACACTTCGAGCTCAGGGATTGAGCATCCGTGCTATCGCGGCCCGCATTGGCGTCAGCAAGACAGCCGTAGGGCGTTATGTAAATGATGCCGTCGAGCGTTCCACTGCCGTGCATATTACTAATTGCGGAGTGCCATTGGCGGAGGCCCAGTCGCGTCGATCCGACGGCGTTTGAGGTGTACTCGTGGCGAGGTTAAAGGTGTCCCGGGTCCGTGCGTATTACTAATGGCGAAGCCTCCGCGCTTTGGCGTGGTCCGTTTCTGCAGATCCACGAGTACCCTGAAGTCTGGAAGAATTGTCCGCTAAGCTAGCTGAGCTTTATTGCACCTACACTCAGCGTTGTGCCTGTTGATGGTTAGACTTGCGGTAGTAAGGACAATTAGAGGCGAGCAGATGGGCAGAATAATCGGATACGCAGTGGAAAGTGATTTAGAGGGAGGTTTTCTCGTGCATGCGTCGCCGAGCGTTTGGGTCTCATGCTTGGAAAGTGCCGTGCGTTACGAGACCGCTGCCCTGGCATGGGCTTCGGCGAAACGGCGTGGTAGCTCGCTCGCTTCTGCTATAGCAGTCATCGAGCGCGACGATGGGTCATTGTCGTGGGAGCCGATCCCTGATCCTTCAAAGGCCTCAGGCGGCGATTGGCTCGTATGGTTTGAGCTTGAGCAAGGAGCGAGACGCCTTTACGTCGTCAAGACCGGCAAGCGCATAGCTGCTTCAAACGACCCAGGCGATGCCAAAGGTTATAAAACCATGGGGGCTGCCAAAGAAGTAGCCGAGAAATTGTCTTTCGGCGGCAGCCTTTCAGGGGTTCAGCAGATCACGGCCGATATCGTCCCAATAAGGTAAAGCGGTATTGGGTGGCGGGCTACATTTGATCAGTCGTAGTTGCTTCCCGTTCATGTGGCATCTGGCTGGTAGGTGTTCAAAGTCCGTGCATATTACAGCACGTTAAGGGGATGGCCGATGATAGCGCAGGTCTAGGCGGAGTCTGATGATAAGGTCCGGCAAGGCAAGCGACGGATGGGAAAAATCAAGGGCGTGCTAAGCGGTGCTGCCACAGCAATACAAACCCCGCACTGTGGCGGGGCTAGTAATATTCCGGGCTAGCGATCAGCGAATTTTAGCCTTCTCGTTTTTGTGTAGGCTGTTCGGCGCGCATCGCCACCAGAATCTGCTTTGTCAGAGCTGCGTTACTTTTGCTTCCCAGCAGAGGTAGGCGATTCATGCTATGTGCTCCCGCAATCATGCGATATGAAGCTGATAGGGCCAGCGGGCTTACCCTGAGCTGGAGCGCTGTGTACTGGCGATCCAGCTTATCGAGTTGCGGTCCGTAGCCCTTGCTGCGTAGCCATCTGCCAAGCGCCCACAGGCCAATGCCGAGCGTAAAGACCAACGCTGCGAATCCAGCGAATATCAGAATGTCTGTCATGGTTATTTCTCCAGAGGGTCGTTGTTCGATGCCGTACCGGCCACGTTGAGCGAAGCGAGGCGTCCGTGATTCGTGCTGGTGTCAGAGGCGGGACGGATCACATTAGATTCCGTGCCGTCGGGGCCGGGGGGCGTTTCAGTTTCCTTGTTCTGAGCGACCGGGCTGTCATTGGCAACAGGAAAAAGAAATGAGGCGTGCGCATTCTCCATACCTGGCACGGCCAGTGACGCCATAACGCCGAGCACCTTTGCAGTTCCACCAGCAGCTTGGGAAATTGCATCGCCAGTCCGGACTGCTTCCCCTTTTGGTGCCGGTTGCTGTGGGTCTTTGTTTTCGGCTGCTTGTGTGGCCTTACCGCTTTGTTTAGCTGCATGCTGGGAGAATTTGCCGCTTTCCGCCGCTGGTCTAGACGAAGTTGCGTCAGACGGGCTGCCTCCAGTCTTTGACGCCGCTGGTATCGGGCCCTTGGTAGCGCCTCCGCCACTTATTGACGTTGACGCTCCGCCGCCCGCTGAGCTTGCGGCGTTGGCAAAACTAGAGTTGATCGCGCCCGCCAGCCCGCTGCCAGCGGTAGCACCTGCACCACTACTGGCTGCACCCAGTGCGCCGGCTGCAATTGGTGCTGCGGCACCCGCCGTGGCGACGGTGGCGATTGCGGCGGCAGCGCCCGCCGCTCCGGCCGTTGCCATTCCTCCGATGGCCGAACCTCCGCCCATCGACGAACCACTGATCATGCCGCCGATAAGGTCTGGAATTGTCTTGGTCAGGTAGGCGCAAATTAAGGCCAGACCCGCCATAGTAATCACGGAGGCTTCATTGTTCTGGTACGCAGCTGACCACTCACGGCTTGCTTGTAAAATCAGGCCGATAATCAGGGTCAAGACGAACAACTTAGCGCCGACTGCAAGGGCGAAACGGATGGGGGCAATCGCATATTCCCGTGTCCATTGGGAACCACCGAAGCCGAAGAACAATACAGATGCGTTAATGATTACGTAGGACTCAACGAGAGTCACGAACATGAAGGCTGCAATGAATGCAAAACAGATCAGCACTAAAAATGCCGCGAGGCTGATGGCGAGCGCTTGCCCTGGAGAAAAAAACGAAATGCTTGCCAGGATTGCGCGTGAAAATTCCACTGCCATTGCGAACACGTCTCCGGGCTGCAATGCCCGTTCAAGGCCGCTCGCGGCGGCTCCAGCGTCACGAAAGCTATCGACAATGGCGGTAGCCCACTCCACAGCATATTTAATCAGTGCTAAAAAGAAGCCAGTCACCAAAATGAAGCGTACCAGTTCGCCTGCAATCTCACCTATATCAGCTTGTTTCAAAACTAATGGCATAAATGTCCAGACAAGCTGAATAGTTGCCAGGAGCCAGAATAGGTTAATCGCATAGCCGTGCAGTCGTTGTGACCACTGACCTGACTGGTTGAGTATTAAGTCTAGGAGGCCATCAACTGACGTATCCGGTTGTGCAAGATTTGTATCAGCTAGCGCATTACCAGCAATGAAGATGCCTATGAACGCGAAAAACCACAAGAGACGACGATCCATAACTAATATCCCTTTGATCCACCACGGTGGGTAGGCTGGTTTTTGAAGGCTGAGTCTGCATTTTTTTGATCACTGCTTGCTGTGCATTCAGCTCTGCTCAAAAGCATGATTGTAGTAGCTGATGCGGCAACAGCTGACCCAGCACACATCAGAACTAAAAGCCATTTCGATATGCCCATAATTAGTACCCCTTTGAGCCGCCGCGAATAGTAGGTTCGTCTTTGAATTTTTGTTCGGTTGCTTCATGGATGTCGCTACGGTCGACCTGTTGCGCCATATAGTTGCCTTGCAGATTTATCTGCGTCGCTAAGAGGTCGCGCAGTTTTTGGAGTTGCTGAACATTTTGTGAGGCTATTTCATTGCCTGCCTGGATCGCTTGCATACGACCGACTGCCGACTGTGAGCGGGCGACCATGTTAGCCAACTTGGTATCTTCAGATTCAAAGCTGCTCGTATTTAGATTTGCTGCCTCAAGCGCTGATCTCACGTTGTCACGACCTTGCTGTGACCAGTTCTGATACTGCTCCTCTGTAGTGAGAGCAGTATAGTTCGCCGCGCCGTTCAGATAAGACTGAAAGCCGGGGAATTTATCGTTGAACTGCGTATCAATGTTCTGAAGTTCTCTGCCCAAGCTCTGCGAGCGATTATAGATGCTAACCACGCTTTTCAGATCTGTCGCGATACTGCCAAACATAGAGTTGGGCAAGCTTTTGCTCTGTGTGATCATGTTCTGATATTGCTGGATTTGCTTCTTTAACTGTTCGGCTGTATTGAGTGACGTATTGAGTTCCTCAGCATATTGGAACATCTGCTGATAGAAGGTTGAACAGTTGGAGCAATATATCGCGTAAGCAGCGGAAGAGTAAAAAGCCATGCCAGCGAGGCTGGTCGCAGCTATTGTGATGGCCAGCATGGTACTTCGAGAGGTTTTGTAGGCAGTTGGGTAGGAGCGTTCTTTCGATCCCTGCTTCATATCGAATACCTGATTATGTCAGTTGTCGTGTAATCGATTATCTCGCGTCACGCTGGAATCTCAAATAGACGGATAATTTTCCATCCGGCTCCAGCCGGTCAGAGTTGTCCGTAAATTGTCCGCTAATTGAACTTGGTGTGCTTGCTAGCTCGTATGGAGAAGTTCGCAAGAGTGCCGATCGTTGGCGTTGATTTTTAGTTGTGGGGGTAAGTTCATTAGTTAAGTCGATTCTATGCGATGGTGCGCGACAATGTGCGAGTTAACGCGATTCAACGCGAAGGTATGCGAAGGTATGCGATTCAATGCGAAGGTATGCGATTTTGTTTTTTTGAGCTGACGATATCGATCAGATCGCATAGAGTCGCACACGATTGGACGGCAAGATGTGTGTTGTGGGTCCACAGGCTTCGCCTGCTGTACCCCACCACCTACACTTATTCGCCTTCGGCTCAACGGATTTTGTTCTGCGAGGCTCTCAGCCGCTGCCGCGCTCTGGAGATAGTTGCTCGGGTGCGTGATTATAAATTCGCTGTGTAAGGATGATTCGTTCGGGGAAAGGGGTAGGGGTAGGGCGGGTATGTTTTGCGGACATAAATTAAGTTGTCACACCAGGCGATTAATTTCTTCGCCTGATGCGTAAATATTTAGAGGGCGTTATTTTGCTATTTTATCCTTGTCGACGATTCTGGTGCTGATCCAAGCATCGTCCCAGCATACTGTGCCAAAACCTGACCTACTTTGGGTGTCTATTTTGGAGAGAGTCATCCGCTTAGGGTCCGACTTTTTTACTATAGGTTGGGTGACGATGTTCTGGTCATCTAAGGTGTCGATAGCATCCAATTCCTCATCCTTTTCAGACTTTTGCTCACACAAAGGTCCAAACGCTAATCCACATGCTACATCTTGGTAAGCCGCTTTGTCCGCAAGTGACAGACTAGAACAAACGAGAAATCTTGACGGAGCAGAGTTCGAAAGCTCCAGAATTCTTTGATGGAACCAACGGCCTACACTGACCCCTACATCTAAGATCGGAACAAAAACCCAATCCGGTTGATAGTTTCCAATAACGTACTCTGCCATAGGAGAAGCATTTAAATCCTGGCAGATCAAAATAATGCAACGCCCGAAACCATCTAGGTCTGCAACTATGAGTTCTTCGCCCGAGGCATTGTCTTCCACCAATCTAGGTGCAGAAGTATCTAAGCCAAATTCTTTTGCTCTTGCACTAGGTATATCAGCAAGCCATATTTTTCTTTGTCCAAAAACAAGCCCGCCAGCGCCGTTATACAGGTTGGAATTATTCCATGCCTGGCCTTTTTCTTTGCTGAGAGTGTGACCGCTCCCCGCTACAAACGCTCGAAAGCGACCGGTGTTGATTCTTATCCCTGCCTCAATCAGTTTTGAGTCTGTTTCGGATACCACCAGCTCCGGCGCCATTATGATATCTGAATAACCAATCTGATGAATAATGTCTAAAGTTTTTTTCGGGATATCTATGTCAGAGCAGGCTTTGAAATCTACAAAAGATATATTTTGTTTAGTGCGCTGATTAACCGATAGATCGCTCTCGACTTCAGCGAGTGGCATGAATGCTATATGCCTATCCTTGTACACTCCTTCCGTGGCGATACCTTGAGGTGAATTTGCTATTTTTACCTTCATTGAGATAGAGACCGGTACCTCATTAACTGAGGTACTGTTTTCCACGACCGATAGTGCGCTGAATCTATCACGAAAGCAGTCGGCGCTAGACGCGCTTATAGGTCTGAAGTCTCTCGTTAGCGGACCCCGTGGTATAAGTTTTCGTCCGCCTAAATTGCAATAGCAGCCTGTTAAGATTCGCGTTGTTTGCAGGTGTTTGAGCCAGTGGAGCTTCTCAAGATTTATATATGACATATCTGTATCATATAAAGTTCTTGGATGAATTTGATAGAAAAATTGGTCGATGACCTCCATCAAGACAAGTATTCTTCCTCGTCTCTTTCCATCCTTGGAATTTTTTACCAGAGCATCAATTTTTGCAGTAGATATAGGCCCATCTGCAATTTTCAAAAGCTCAAATAGTTCATCCCTAAATGCTGGGCTCGGGCGCTGAACATTAGCTATGAGACTTGCTTTCCATTTTGCAGCCAACTTCCAATAGTTGAGGAATAATAAAGCAGGAGTAATGATCGTATTAGTCATAACTTTATTCCGCAGACCCATCTGTCGGTAATCTTCTATGGGTAAATAATCTACCCATTCTGATATCACTACTCCATTGGAATTCTATACCTACAACTTCGAATAGCTGCTGTAGTTCAATTAGCTGCTCTTGCATGTAAGCTCTAAGATTCTCCCCGCCAGTTTGGCGCCGCCGATCAAGTGCTTTAACCAGTCTTAGCGATAGATCTGAAAAGACTTTCAGCAAATTTCTTATGTTTGCTGGTTCAAAGCTATTAACTAGTACTTCAGATAGTCGAACAAATATGTCTAAAAGAACTCCTCCGGATTTTGTGTTTCTTCCGTAAAGATTTGCGAAATAAACTTGATAGCGGGACTCGTCCACCGCTTCGACAAAAGCATTGCAAAATCTTAAGCATTCTAAAGGTCCTGCGCGCAAAACGGCTTCAGCAAGCGTGCAAAAATCAGTCATTCCCTGATGGTTGTATGGAATAAGGGCAATCGCATCAGTAGCGTAATCAGCGGCAGAGAGAACGTCTACTTCCCCCTTAAATTTAGTCGCTAATTTAAAGCTTGCTTCGTAGCGAAGTCCGTTAAAACGCGATAGCTCTGATCGTCCTTTAAATTCGTCCGCGCCATTCAGGGCCTCTTTTAATAGTCTTATAGCGCCTGGGTTATCGTTTTCAGCTGCGACGACCTCTGCTCTTAATATCTTGGTCTCTACTAACGCCACATTCAATGCGTCGAGTTGCTCTGGAGAAAACTTTACAGAAGAGCTCAGAATTTCTTTACGCTGCTCTAAAATATCGGCCACAGCTTGAATTGTAGATGAATGCTCCCCGCGCTCTAATAAAATACGAGCAATTCTGCGGCGATATTCAATCCTCTTAATCCGATGAACCAGCTGGCCCGACTCGGCCAATAGGCCATCTATCTCTTCAAGTAATGCAATCAGTTCTTCTTGTTCTATAAAGAAAGGGAAGTCAGCGATATCTTCCATTGCAGAAATTAAGAATGGCTTCCATTCAGAGCCATCAACAATGCAAAGTCCGCGTAATAAATCTACACCACGCATTTTCAAGTCGGCGGATTCAATTGGCGAGATCTTATCTGAGAGCGAGTTGATAGATTGTATTAAAGCATGTATATAATCTGCATCGATGGCCTCTCCGCCGAGTACAGCATCATATGCGCTATCAACATAAGTTTGTATTTCAGCAAGACCTCGATCGGGATCCGCCTCGCTTAGGTTGGTTAAATACTCAACCGTGACAAGTTTCGGTATCAACCTGCGTTTTATAAGGCTTACGGCATCTGGATGAAATTCTGGTACGTAAAGGTTTTGGCCTGCCACGCTGCTAGCAAGTCTTAAATAGTTTTGAGTTAATGGGTCGAAATTGGGTGTCGTCGCTACGAAGACTGAAAGCGTCTCGTAAAAGGGGACGTCGTCATACGCCCGAATTGAGAGGCTCTTGATATCTTCTTGAACTGCACTTAATGTAAATCCGCCAATTTTAGTTAGTTCAGCGATTGCGCGTGCTGTTGCGTCACTCACTTCAGAAGATTCGGCGCGAGCAACCCTCATGGGCACTGCATGCAGCTCCACTTCATCTTTTCTTATGTCTCTAATCGCAGCCGAAACTCTCGCAATACCATCGATATTTTGTCTATTGAGCACGAAGCACAAAGCGACTTCGTCCGGTAATTGCATCGTACAAATACCCGCTACGTCAGCGAATCCTGTACGGCTGTCAATGAGAATAAGGTCATACTCTTTCTTTGCCCACTCCTTCAAAGAATTTAGGACAAATCCGCCAGCGTTATCTGAGAAAAACTCAGACCAAGAAAATTTTGTAAGCGCTTCTTCATAAGATATATCCCGCGCCTTGCCAATTAAACGGCTACCCGCACCTATATAGTCTAAGCGAAGTTTTTCCTCGAACAAGTCATCAGCTATAAGCGGTTTTACGCAATTGGCAAATGGGATAGCTTTGCCCATTTCATCTATTTTAGCTTGTGTTTCTTCAGCGCTAGACTCTTTTAAAAGATCCAGCCTCCAATCCCATAGAACGTCTAATAAGCCAGGAGAGTCTTTGAACTCTTTTGCCGCAGAGGGTTCTACCAAGCCGCGGAAATAGTAAGCGAGCCCGGGCGCCTCTAAGTCCCAATCCATGACTAGAACTTTTTTATTGTTTGCTGCCGCTAAAAAGGCGATGTTTGCAAGAGCCATCGTTCTGCCTACGCCACCTTTATAAGAATAAAAGGTTACGATT
Source organism: Pseudomonas viridiflava (assembly GCF_001642795.1). Lineage (GTDB taxonomy): Bacteria > Pseudomonadota > Gammaproteobacteria > Pseudomonadales > Pseudomonadaceae > Aquipseudomonas > Aquipseudomonas viridiflava. The sequence goes on from NZ_LKEH01000019.1 coordinate 233,118, forward strand.
TTACCTGGCTTCTTTTGTTCTTCTTTCATGACCCTGTCCTGCCAAAGCCTATAAATACTTTCATTACGGGTGGAATTGTTTTTGATGCATCATTAAGTTGTTCTTTAACTTTCTTTGTTACTTTTTCAACGCCTGACTCAGGCATGTTTTTCTCAAGCATTGCTCGAGCATAAGGTGTAAGGAAGTTTAAAACGTTCACACCTTCTCGCCTGTAATCAACTAGCCCTAACTCTCTGAGTTTTCTCAGGCGTCTGCTTACAGTTTCAACTCTGTAACCGGTAATTTCCGCTAGCTCGGTATTGCTAGCGTCCTCGTGGTAGAGCGAGCAGAGGTATTTCCGCGTTGTTTTGTCTAATAGTTCTTCCTTTCCATTATCGTTAATTCTTTTAGATAACAGTGCGCCTGAGATAATGTGTGCAAAACTAAATTGCCCCAGCATAAATGCTGAACGCAGGTTATTAAGTGCGTCTTCATCGAAAACGGCGTCCACCACCTCTGTAGGAGCGATCTTCACGGACTCTTGAAAAAGCTCGGTGACATCGTCCGAGATTTCTGCGAGAGGCCCTCGATTGCTATTTATTATCGCTTCGCTAAGGTAGGTCGCGACGACGGACGAGATAGAGGGATTCACCCCCAGCGGGCTTAGAGGGGAAGGGGATAGGTCCCTGAAAAAAACGTTGCGCGCTTGTGTCATGCGGAATCCTCGATTGGACAGTGACTATAGAGCCGAATCAATGACCGATCAATGACGGTCTTGGGGTTTCGACATCGCGACACTACAAAGAATCACATCCGCTGGTCTGTTTTTTTAGATATTCCCCAAATTGGCTGTCTGAGGGGGGGATTTATCTTGACGTTTTCGTTTGTGTTTGATCTCAGTCGTGGCTTTTAGTCGCAGTCAGATACGAAACACCAGAGTGGCAACCTTCAAGCGGTGAAATCAATGCACGGCCGCAGTCGGGAGCTATACCGGAGCTTTCCAGCTTTCCAGCTTTCCAGCTTTGGCCGCTTATGCGGCTAAATTGCTTGATGAAGTCTGCTGTGCTGCTCTTGGCGATGATCTGGCAGCGTAGAGGTGTCAGCTTTTGTTTTCATCCCAGGCTCGCCGGTGATTTGGCTTACCGCAGTTGATTACCGCGCCCTAGGAGTAATGCAGTGCGTGCACAAAAAAATTCCGTTCATGGCATCTTTCATGGTATTGGATGATGTGCTGATGATAGGTATCTGATTCTAAATGATTTTTTAATATTGTTTATGTTAGAGTGGGAATGATTGGATGTCCGGCACTGCCCGGCACGATCTAGCAAGAAATGCCCTGTAGCCCGCGTAATTGCGGGCTTTTGGCTTTTTGGGTCTGGCAAATTCTGGCAGCTTTTTGCATCGCCACGTGCCGCGTTTTTGTGGCTTGGTATGGGGTATACAAATAGTGGTGAACGCGTGTGTTTGCTGCGTCCCAATGGCGTACATGTCTCGACTGCGAGAGAGCGACATCGGTACCCTGTCCCTGATAGGGAGCGCCGGCATGGTATCGAGAACGCTTGGCCGCGCGGGTTTAAGAAGCAGCTGTTTGTCGGTACCGGTAAGTAATCACCGACCACGGCATTTTTATCGGCTGCGACCGGTCCACAGACTCCGTTTTTCGGTAAGCGTACGAGCTCAGGCTGTGTTAAAGCACACATTGACACTCAGTCAATCAGTCTGCTAAGCGGTCGATGTCCATCTTGGGTTACCTCGACCATCGCCGAAAGCATCACGCTATCCGCGCCGTCCTGGGTAAGGACGGTCCAGAGTTCCGGTGGTTGGAACCGCACGCCGAAGGTTCCTGACTTCGCCACCACATAGACGTTTAGCACCTGACCGGCTTTCATCAGTGTTTCATCATTGACGGGGCTCTTATAACCGAGCACCTGAGGATTTTGAATCCGCATCTGGCCCATGGAGTATCCCACTAGCTCACGCACGGCCACCACTTGGTAGGCGTCAAGCTCCTGCTGAATGGCAGCGCCCACTTTAGACAACCGCTCGCCAGCCCGAATCTGGGCAATACCTTTTCGCAGCGCGCGTCGAGCTGTCATCAATAGTTGCTGCTGTTGTTCAGTTGCATTGGGGGTCGCGAATGTCCATGCCTGGGCTACATGTGCCTGTGGCGATGCAGCTACCAGCTCTACTTTCACAAGTGCAGCATCCGGAAATGGCGCGTCAGTAGGTGGGGCATTTGCCACTTGATGATTCACCGAAACCGACACCGCTTCTGGGTATCCCTTATAGCCCACTAACATCGGCCGCCAGCCATACTGCGAAAACTGCTTTAGTAAAAACTCTTGGATCGCTTCACCGCTATCACCCCGGCGGATCATCGGTTTGACCTTAAGCAACATGTCACTGGCAAGGGGTGCTATCCGACTCTCCTCAGCTAAAATCACCTCGCTATCCAGTTGACTGATCCTGGCCCCAAGCTCTCTGTTGCCTGCGGCGTAGCGGTCATATTTCGATTCTGTAGCAAAAGCACTTGTAAGAAAAAACAATGGAAGTAGTACGATCTTTTTCATGACGTGACGCCCTGAGCGTATTTTCAATGTCGCTAATCGTGTGCATGTGGGTGAGCTGGATCTATACCAGATCCAGGATAAGGAATGTCGATAGAGTATCGAAAAAATTTAGCCACGCTGACGTCAGCGGGAGCTGTTTGCGAAATGCGGTTATCGACAAATGCTGCACCGGCTCACAGGGCGTCCCTTTTAGTGATGCGCTACCGATGTCTTTCTCTCACTCACCGTTGATTCGTCGATGCTGCCTTCCTTGCACAGGTAGAGATTATCCGGCGAGAGTCCTGCGTCTTTGCACATACCCAGACTACGGGCTTTACCATCAGCCTGAAACAACAAAACCCGCATAGGCGGGCTTTGTTGTTTCACGCAAACACGTTGATCAGAAGTCGTAACGCACGTTCGCCGTGAAGGTGTCGGCGTCGAAACCGCTGCTGGTCAGGTAGTTGTAAGTCCCGCCCACGCTCCACGCGCCCACACGGTAGTTTGCGCCAAGTCCCAGCTCGTAGCTGTCGCGCGCCGGTGTGGCACCGGTGGTGGTGAAAGGGGTGCCGCCGAGCACGAAGGTGGAGGTGGTGCCGGCTTTGTCGCCGATGAAATCGTGCCAGGCCATCAGCTTGGCTTCCGGCTCCAGGCTACCCACGCCTACGTCAAAAGCGGCTGCCAGACGAGCGCCTAGGCCCATTTCGCCGATTTCGTAGCGCTGGCTACCGACGTTCAAAGCCGAGCCTCCGCCGCCTCTGGTTCCAGCCTATACGGTCCTGCGGCCGAAGCTGAGTTTCCCGCTACTGGTCTTTCCGGTGCTTTTACGCCAGGTGCCGTTAGGGTTGATCGCAATGTTGCTGCTGTTCATGGCGGTGTCACCCCAGGATCAGCAGAGCAAAGAGTGGGTTGTTGTCATGTTCGGCTCTGTGGTGATGGCGCTCATGGCATCGAGGGTTATCGTAGGCATCTACCAGCGTACGTCGCTCACGGTAGATCGGTCAGGTAACGCGGTGGTCGCAGGCGTTGAGCGCGCGTACCGGACGCCCCTTCGTGTGGTGATCAGTTGCGATTTCTTCCGCGTGCTCAGTTTTCGTACCTTTATCGTCTACGAGAATGGAAAACTGTTGGTGGCCTGTCATCACGACACGGTGCAGGACCGTGAGCACGCCCGCACCCTTGCAGCCTACCTGGGCGTGTCTGCTTACCACGAGAGCCGCTCTCAGGGACTCAGGAAGATCAGGGCGCCTGCCTGAACGTTTTGCCATGTTGTTTGCGTCTATCCTGCCGTCATCAAGCTGAACGACACGGGGCAGGGCGTCGCTGCTTCTCTTTTTTTAACAGCTCAGTGTTCGCGTTACTTCTTGACCCTTATCTTTCCTCAAATGCAGGTGTATCGTATTCGCCCCCGCGCACCGGCCCTCCGGACGCGCCCTGCAGTCGTTTCGAGGTCTTCGCTTTATGTCGTTCACCCGCCGCCAAATCCTTACAGGCATCGCCGGTCTTGCCGTGGTCGGGCTGGGTGCGGGTGGTGCTTCGCGTTATTGGCTGGGGCGCAAGGAGTCGGAAGCCGGTTCTGATTTCGTGCTGATCGCTGCGCCGCTGGACGTCGAGTTGGTTCCTGGCCACAAGACGCCTGCCTGGGCGTTCGGTGGTTCTGCGCCGGGGACGGAGTTGCGGGTGCGGCAGGGCGAGTGGTTGCGGTTGCGGTTCATCAATCAGTTGCCGGTCGAGACGACGATTCACTGGCATGGCATTCGGCTGCCGCTGGAGATGGACGGTGTGCCATACGTCTCGCAGTTGCCGGTCAAGCCGGGTGAGTATTTCGATTACAAGTTCCGGGTGCCGGACGCCGGTAGCTACTGGTATCACCCGCATGTCAGCAGCAGCGAAGAGCTGGGGCGTGGGCTGGTCGGGCCGTTGATCGTTGAAGAGCGTGAGCCGACCGGCTTCAGCCATGAGCGCACGGTCAGTCTGAAAAGCTGGCACGTGGACGAAGAGGGGGCGTTTACCGAGTTCAGCGTATTGCGCGAGGCGGCGCGTGAGGGTACGGCGGGGCGGCTTTCGACGTTGAACGGTGTTCCACAGGCGGTCATTGAGTTGCCTGCCGGGCAGATTACCCGTGTGCGGCTGCTCAATCTCGACAATACCGTGACCTATCGCCTCAATCTGCCCGATGCCGAGGCGCAGATCTATGCGCTGGATGGCAATCCGGTTACGCCGCGTCCGTTTGGCGACGAGTACTGGCTTGGGCCTGGCATGCGGATCTGTCTGGCGATCAAGGCACCGGCGGCTGGCGAGGAGATCTCGCTGCGTAACGGTCCGGTGCGGCTGGGCACGTTTCGTTCGGTCGCCAACAACGACGCGCCGGGCGAATGGCCGCCGGAGTTGCCGGCCAACCCGGTTGCCGAGCCGGATCTGGAGCGCGCCGAGAAGATCAATTTCAATGTCGAATGGGTGGGTTCTGTGTCGGCCAACACCGATAACGGCAAGCCACCGAGCCTGTGGCAGATCAACGGCGAGGCCTGGGACATCACCGACAAGACCTGCGCGGATCGGCCGATTGCCAAACTGAAGCTGGGCCAGAGCTATATCTTCGAATTGAAGAATATGACCCAGTACCAACACCCGATTCACCTGCACGGTATGAGCTTCAAGGTGATCGCGTCCAATCGGCGCAAGATCATTCCGTACTTTACCGATACCTTCCTGCTGGGTCGTAACGAGCGGGCGCGGGTGGCGCTGGTCGCTGATAACCCTGGCGTCTGGATGTTTCACTGCCACGTCATCGACCACATGGAAACCGGTCTCATGGCCGCCATCGAGGTGTCGTGATGCGCCAGCCGCCGATTATCGATCGCAGCAACGATCAATATTTCATGCGCGAGGCGCTGGCGCTCGCTGCGCAAGGCGCGTTGCTGGGTGAGGTGCCGGTGGGCGCTGTGGTCGTGCAGAACGGCGAGATCATTGGTCGTGGTTATAACTGCCCGATCAGTGGCAGCGACCCGAGTGCCCATGCCGAGATGGTTGCTATCAGGGAGGCTGCAAAGGCGGTGGACAATTATCGTCTGCCCGGCAGCACGCTCTATGTGACGCTTGAGCCGTGCAGCATGTGCGCGGGCCTGATCGTGCATTCCCGTGTGGCACGTGTGGTCTACGGCGCGTTAGAGCCCAAGGCGGGCATTGTGCAGAGCCAGGGACAGTTCTTCACCCAAGGGTTTCTCAACCATCGCGTGTTGTTCGAAGGCGGCGTGCTGGGGGAGGAGTGCAGTGGGATGCTGAGCGAATTCTTCAGGTTGCGGCGTGCGGCGAAGGATGCTGAGAAGGGTAAGGCTTAGAGCGCGCTCTTGTCGTCGCTGGCGGCAGGTTCGGGAGTTGAGTCTGATGTCGGTTTGGTCTTGTCGACGCCGGGCACATGCAGATTGCCCTCTGCGACCTGATCGCCTTCGAGCTGCGGCTGTGTGACCCAGGTCAGAATGTCGTAGTAGCGACGGATGTTGGCAACGAAATGCACCGGCTCACCGCCACGGGCATAGCCATAACGCGTTTTGCTGTACCACTTCTTCTGCGAAAGGCGCGGCAGCATTTTTTTCACGTCGAGCCATTTGTTAGGGTTCAAACCCTCGCTTTCCGCCAGCTTGCGCGCATCTTCCAGATGGCCGCTGCCTACGTTGTAGGAAGCAAGAGCCAACCAGGTGCGATCCGGCTCTTCTATCTTGTCGTCCAGCTGTTCCTTAACGTAGGCAAAGTACTTGGCTCCGCCCTGAATGCTCTGTCGTGCGTCCAGCCTATTGGTGACGCCCATGGCCTGCGCGGTGTTCTGGGTCAGCATCATCAGGCCGCGTACGCCAGTCTTGGACGTCACTGCAGGTTGCCACATCGATTCCTGATAGCCGATGGCCGCCAGCAGACGCCAGTCCACCTGTTCTTTCTTGGCGGACGACTGGAAGTGCTTCTCGTATTTGGGCAGGCGTTCCTGCAGATGCTGGGCGAAGGTGTACGCGCCGACATAACCCAGTACGTCGACATGGCCGTAGTAACGGTCTTTCAGACGCTGCAGGGTGCCGTTCTTCTCGACCTTGTCCAGATAGGCATTTATTTCGTTGAGCAAGCTGTTGTCTTCGCCCGGCCCCACAGCCCAGCGCTGTTCGCGGGCTTCACCCAGGTCGAAGGCGACGCGCACGTTGGGGAAATAGACCTGGTTCATTGCCAGTTCGTTGGAATCGACCAGCGTGAGGTCAATCTGGCCTTCATCGACCATGCGCAGCAAGTCGACGACTTCTACCGCGTCGGATTCTTCGTATTCAATGCCGGGATTCTGTACTTTCAGCGCGGCGAGCTGTTCGGCGTGGCTGCTGCCTTTGAGGACGACAATACGTTTGCCGACCAGATCACCCGCATCGGTCGGGCGTGACTGGCCGTTGCGATAGACGACCTGCGGCGTGACTTCGAGGTAAGAGTGGGAGAAGCGGGCCTGCTGCCTGCGCTTTTCCGTGTCGATCAGACCGGCGGCGCCCAGTACCGGGCCTCCCGGCTTGTTCATCTGGTCGAAAAGGTCGTCCAGGTTATCGGCGGTTTCGATCTTCAGTTCCACGCCCAGATCTTCGGCAAAGCGCTTCACCAGCTCGTATTCGAAGCCGGTTTCACCGTTGCGATCCTGAAAGTAGGTGGCCGGACTGTTGCGGGTGACCACGCGCAGCACGCCGTCCTCCTTGACCCGCTCCAGTGTGTTGGGTTTATCCACACAGGCGCTGAGCATCAGGAAGAGTCCGGTTGCGATGAGCCACTTGGCGCAACGAGTGCGGAAATCGGGTCTGAAGAACATCGGTGCAGTATACGCAAAGCGCACCGGGCGCCATATCTCGACAGCGATGCTTGCGTCTGATAGGCAACGGCATTTTGATAGCATTTGTCGCGTTTTCGAAGGTGGAGTGACATTCGGGCGCATGGAATGCTGCCGTTTTGGGTGATCAACGTCCCAGTTTAGGCTAGAATACGCGGCCTCAAAGCACACCCCCTTCCCGAGGCTGTCCCGAAGATGTTGATCCTGCGCGGTGCTCCTGCCCTTTCTGCCTTCCGCCACAGCAAATTACTAGAACAACTGAAACAAAAAGTTTCAGCTGTCAGTGGCTTGTACGCTGAATTCGCTCACTTCGCCGACGTCACTGACGCTCTGTCCAGCGAAGAACAGCAGGTTCTCGACCGTCTCTTGAAATACGGCCCAAGCGTGCCGGTTCAAGAGCCGAGTGGCCGTCTGTTTCTGGTGTTGCCACGGTTTGGCACCATTTCGCCATGGTCGAGCAAGGCCAGCGACATCGCTCGCAACTGCGGTCTGGCGAAGATTCAACGCATCGAACGCGGGATCGCCTTCTATGTAGAAGGCCAGTTCAGCGACGCCGACGCTCAGTCCATTGCCGACAGCCTGCACGACCGCATGACTCAACTGGTCCTGGGCGACCACGAGCAGGCTGCCGGTCTGTTCAGCCACGCTCAGCCCAAGCCGTTGACGGCGATTGATATCCTGGGTGGCGGTCGCGCTGCGCTGGAAAAGGCCAACGTTGAATTGGGTCTGGCTCTGGCCGAAGACGAAATCGACTATCTCGTCACCAGCTTCAACGGGCTGGGTCGCAACCCGCACGACATCGAACTGATGATGTTTGCCCAGGCCAACTCCGAGCACTGCCGCCACAAGATTTTCAACGCCAGTTGGGACATCGACGGCCAGAGCCAGGAAAAAAGCCTGTTCGGCATGATCAAGAACACCTATCAGATGCACAGCGAAGGCGTTCTGTCTGCTTATAAGGACAACGCTTCGGTGATCGTCGGCAATGTCGCCGGTCGCTTCTTCCCGGATCCGGAAACCCGCCAGTACGGCGCGGTGCAGGAGCCGGTGCATATTCTGATGAAGGTCGAGACGCACAACCACCCGACCGCAATCGCTCCGTTCCCGGGCGCATCGACCGGTTCCGGTGGCGAGATTCGCGACGAAGGTGCAACCGGTCGCGGCGCCAAGCCGAAGGCGGGTCTCACCGGTTTCACCGTTTCCAACCTGCAGATTCCGGGCTTCGTGCAACCCTGGGAGAAGCCTTACGGCAAGCCCGAGCGTATCGTGACGGCGCTGGACATCATGATTGAAGGCCCGCTGGGTGGCGCGGCGTTCAACAACGAGTTCGGCCGTCCTGCGCTGACCGGTTACTTCCGTACCTTCGAGCAATCGATCACCACACCGCATGGCGACGAAGTCCGCGGTTACCACAAGCCGATCATGCTGGCTGGCGGTATGGGCAACATTCGCGAAGATCACGTCCAGAAGGGCGAGATCACTGTCGGTTCCAAGCTGATTGTGCTGGGCGGTCCGGCCATGCTGATCGGTCTGGGCGGCGGTGCTGCTTCATCGATGGCGACCGGCACCAGTTCTGCCGATCTGGATTTTGCTTCGGTTCAGCGTGAAAACCCTGAAATGGAGCGTCGTTGCCAGGAAGTCATCGACCGTTGCTGGCAGTTGGGCGACCGTAACCCGATCAGCTTCATCCATGACGTGGGTGCCGGTGGTCTTTCCAACGCTTTCCCTGAGCTGGTCAACGATGGCGGTCGTGGCGGTCGTTTCGAGCTGCGTAACGTTCCAAACGACGAGCCGGGCATGGCCCCGCTGGAAATCTGGAGCAACGAATCCCAGGAGCGTTACGTTCTGGCGGTGGGCGTTGAAGACTTCGACCGCTTCAAGGCGATCTGTGAGCGCGAGCGCTGCCCGTTCGCTGTGGTGGGCGAGGCGACTGCCGAGCCACAACTGACCGTGACCGACAGCCATTTCGGCAACAACCCGGTGGACATGCCGCTGGAAGTGCTGCTGGGCAAGGCCCCGCGCATGCACCGTTCGGTCGAGCGTGAAGCCGAGATGGGCGACGATTTCGATCCGAGCACCCTGGACATCGAAGAAAGCGTTCAGCGCGTGCTGCGTCATCCGGCGGTTGCCAGCAAGAGCTTTTTGATCACCATCGGCGACCGCAGCATTACCGGCCTTGTGGCCCGCGATCAGATGGTCGGTCCGTGGCAGGTGCCTGTCGCTGACTGCGCTGTGACGGCCACCAGCTTCGACGTCAATACCGGCGAAGCCATGGCCATGGGCGAGCGGACTCCGCTGGCGCTGCTGGATGCCCCGGCATCGGGTCGCATGGCCATCGGCGAAACCCTGACCAACATCGCGGCCTCGCGCATCGAGAAGCTGTCCGACATCAAGCTGTCGGCCAACTGGATGTCGGCGGCGGGTCACCCGGGTGAAGACGCCCGTCTGTACGACACCGTGAAAGCGGTCGGTATGGAACTGTGCCCTGAGCTGGGCCTGACTATTCCGGTGGGCAAGGACTCCATGTCCATGAAGACCCGCTGGAGCGATGACAGCGAAGAGAAGAGCGTCACGTCGCCGCTGTCGCTGATCGTGACCGGCTTCGCGCCTGTGGTTGATATTCGCAAGACCCTGACCCCAGAGCTGCGCATGGACAAGGGCATCACTGACCTGATCCTGATCGATCTGGGTCGTGGCCAGAACCGTATGGGCGCCTCCATTCTTGCCCAGACTCACGGCAAGCTGGGTCGCCTGGCTCCGGACGTCGATGACGCTGAAGACCTCAAGGCGTTCTTCGCCGTGGTTCAGGGTCTGAATGCCGACGGCCACATCCTGTCCTACCACGACCGTTCCGACGGTGGTTTGCTGGTCAGCACCCTGGAAATGGCCTTCGCCGGTCATTGCGGCCTCAAGCTGCACCTCGACGGTCTGGCTGACAATGCTTCCGAACTGAACGAGATTCTGTTCAACGAAGAACTGGGTGCGGTCATCCAGGTTCGTCAGGACGCCACGCCGCTGGTGCTGGCTCAGTTCAGCGCGGCCGGTCTGGCAGATTGTGTGTCGGTCATCGGTCAGCCGGTGAACAACGATGAAGTTGTCATCAGCTTCGCGGGCGAGCCGGTCTTCATCGGTCAGCGCCGTCTGCTGCAGCGTCAGTGGGCTGAGACCAGCTATCAGATCCAGCGTCTTCGCGACAACGCGGAATGCGCCGATCAGGAATTCGACGCGCTGCTGGAAGAAGATAACCCTGGCCTGACCGTCAAGCTGGGCTTCGATGTCAACGATGACATCGCCGCCCCGTACATCAAAACCGGTGTGCGTCCTCAGGTGGCTGTGCTGCGTGAGCAGGGCGTCAACGGTCAGGTTGAAATGGCTGCTGCGTTCGACCGCGCTGGCTTCAACGCCATTGACGTGCACATGAGCGACATCCTGGCCGGTCGTGTCGATCTAAACGACTTCAAGGGCATGGTTGCCTGTGGCGGCTTCTCTTACGGCGACGTATTGGGTGCCGGTGAAGGCTGGGCCAAGTCTGCGCTGTTCAACAGCCGTGCCCGTGATGCGTTCCAGGGCTTCTTCGAACGTACCGACAGCTTCACCCTGGGTGTGTGCAACGGTTGCCAGATGCTCTCCAACCTGCACGAACTGATTCCGGGCAGCGAGTTCTGGCCGCACTTCGTACGCAACCGCTCCGAGCAGTTCGAAGCCCGCGTTGCGATGGTGCAGATCCAGGAGTCGCCGTCGATCTTCCTGCAAGGCATGGCCGGTTCGCGCATGCCGATCGCCATCGCTCACGGCGAAGGCCACGCAGAGTTCCGCAACGCTGATGCGCTGCTGGAAGCTGACGTGTCCGGAACGGTCGCACTGCGGTTCGTGGACAACCACGGCAAGGTCACCGAAACCTACCCGGCCAACCCGAATGGCTCGCCGCGCGGTATCGGCGGTCTGACCACCCTCGACGGTCGCGTCACCATCATGATGCCGCACCCTGAGCGTGTGTTCCGCGCTGTTCAGAACTCGTGGCGTCCTGAGGACTGGAATGAAGACGGCGCCTGGATGCGCATGTTCCGCAACGCCCGCGCCTGGGTTAACTAAGGCGGGCTGGCGGCAGATGTACAAGCTGGCCTTCTTTGTTCCGCCGAGCCATGTGGACGAGGTCAAAAATGCCGTATTCGCTGCTGGTGCAGGGCGGATCGGCGCTTACGACCAATGTTGCTGGCAAGTGCTCGGCCACGGTCAGTTCCGCCCGCTGGATGGCAGTCAGCCATTTATCGGGCAGGACGGCGTGGTTGAGCAGGTGGAAGAGTGGAAGGTCGAGCTGGTTGTGGCCGATGAGCTGATTCAGCAGGCAGTGGCGGCGCTCAAGCAGAGTCATCCCTACGAAACGCCGGCTTATGAAGTGTGGCGGCTGGAAGCGTTCTAGGTTCTGTCGCTGAAATGCCTGTGTGTCAGCACGAATGGGACGCGGAGCGTCCCGGGCTGCATACCCATGCGGAGCATGGGCACGATCAGTGTGCAGGGGTAGCAAGCGTCCCGGGCTGCATGCCCTGCGGAGCGTCGGCACGATCAGTAGGAGGTCTTGAGCGTCCCATGATGCATGGCCGCGCAGAGCGCGGGCGCTATCCGGGAGATCATGATCGTTCCCACGCTGCGTGGTAACGCCTCTCAGGACGCTCCGCGTCCGGTCTCAAGTTCACACCGAGTCTGACTGGTCTGACTAAGGCCTTATCTCGATCATCGTCCCGTCTTTCACCAGATCCCATATCTCGCGCATGTCGTTGTTCTTCAGCGCGATGCAGCCGTTGGTCCAGTCGAGGGTATGGAAATACCACTCCGGGTACTCCTCATCCACCGGCGTGCCGTGAATCATGATCATGCTGCCCGGCTTTACGCCCTCACGCCGTGCGCGCGCCGAGTCCGAAATGTTCGGGTAGGAGATGTGCATCGAGAGGTTGTAGTTACCGCTTGGCTGACGCCAGTCGAGCCAGTAGAAACCTTCAGGCGTACGCTGGTCGCCTTCCTGAAGTTTGGTGCCCTTGGGGTTCTTGCCCAGAGAAATCCGATAGGTCTTCAACGCTTCGCCGCCGCTGATCAGTTGCAACTGACGCACCGACTTGAGCACCAGCACCTTGTCGATTTTCTTGTCGGCGATGCTTTCGGTGTTGATCACCTTATTGTTGATGATCTTCTGTTCACTGCCCTTGGGCACGATGGTTTGAGTGAAAGCAGCCTGGGACAGCGGGACGAACAACATGCAGACGAAAGCGAGCAACCAGCGCATTACCATTTCCCTGAGGGCTCAAGAGAGCCAATCTCGATTGCGAAGCTGAATTAAGAAACCTGCATTGGGCGTGAAGGGGGAAGGGCACTGGTATGAACCGGGTAAACCTGCCGACGCCGATCCGCGAAGAAGCATTCTAGGGTACGCCTGACCGTCATGAAAGCCAGGTCTTGCCACGGAATGTCGGCTTCTTCGAATAATTGCACTTCAAGGCTTTCAATACCGGCAGCGAAGTCCTCGGTTGCCATCTCTGCGCGGTAGAACACATGCACCTGATTGATGTGTGGCACATCGATCACTGAGTACAGATGCAGCTCGCCCAGGGTCGCACAGGCTTCTTCGACTGTCTCGCGCCGTGCCGCCTGTTCGATGGTCTCGCCGTTCTCCATGAACCCGGCTGGCAGTGTCCAGAAGCCCAGGCGCGGCTCGATGGCGCGACGGCACAGCAACACCTTGTCGCCCAGCGTCACCAGACAACCGGCGACGATGTTGGGATTCTGATAATGAATGGTGTGGCAATGCTCGCAGACATACCGCAGGCGGCTGTCGCCTTCGGGGATACGCTGGATGACGGGGTTGCCACACTGGCTGCAAAATTTCATGGTGTCGGTCGATAGTGAATGCAGGCGCTATCTTGGCTTGTCCCGCCGCCGATGAGCAAGCGTCTATGTGGGGCGACTTGTCCTACAAGGGCTTGGGCACTTCGCAGCTTTGGTGCATAGTGCCGGTAAGCAACAGATCGAGATTTGCCATGCTGGATGAGCTACTTCGCCGTGTAGTCAGTCATACGCCGGACACCCTTGAGACGGATCGCTCCTTTCCCGAGGCCGCAGTGCTGGTGCCTGTCACTCGCAGTGACGAACCGGAGTTGATTCTGACCCTGCGCGCCAGCGGGCTTTCGACCCATGGCGGCGAAGTCGCCTTCCCCGGCGGGCGGCGTGATCCCGAAGACCCGGACCTGATTTTCACGGCCTTGCGCGAGGCCGAAGAAGAGATTGGCCTGCCACCCGGTCTGGTGGAAATCGTCGGCCCGTTGAGCCCGCTGATCTCCAAGCATGGCATCAAGGTCACGCCTTACGTGGGCGTGATTCCCGACTTTGTCGAGTACCGGCCCAATGATGGTGAAATCGCCGCCGTGTTCAGTGTGCCGCTGGAGTTCTTTCGTCAGGACACCCGCGAACACACGCACCGGATCGACTACGAAGGACGCAGTTGGTACGTCCCCAGCTACCGTTATGGCGAGTACAAGATCTGGGGGCTGACCGCAATCATGATCGTCGAACTGGTCAACGTGATGTACGGCACGCAGATCAGCCTGCATCATCCGCCCGAACGTTCTACCACCTGAGCACCGTGTCATCCATAAAGCGTCATGCCCAGGAGCATGGCCAGCCTGAGGAAACCGCATGAAATACCGACTGGGAGATTCCCGCGTCCAGACCGATCCGCAAAGCTGGGTCGCACCCAATGCGGTGCTGATCGGCAAGGTCAGGCTGGAGGCGGGGGCCAGTGTGTGGTTCAACACCGTGTTGCGGGGCGATAACGAACTGATTCATATCGGCGAAAACAGTAACGTGCAGGACGGCACAGTGATGCACACCGACATGGGCTCGCCGCTGAACATCGGCAAGGGCGTGACCATAGGCCACAACGCCATGCTTCACGGCTGCAGCGTTGACGATTACAGCCTGATCGGTATCAACGCGGTCATCCTCAATGGCGCGAAAATCGGGAAGTACTGCATCATCGGCGCGAATTCACTGATCGGCGAGGGCAAGGTCATTCCTGATGGTTCGCTGGTGATGGGCTCGCCGGGCAAGATTGTCCGCGAGCTGACCGATGTGCAGAAGAACATGCTCGAAGCCAGCGCTGCCCATTACGTCCACAACGCCCAACGCTATGCCCGCGACCTGGCGGTGCAGGAAGATTGATGAGCACTGAATCGATAGTCGAAAAGCCGGTCCGTTCGCCCTGCGTCAGCATTTGCGCGCTGGACGAAGATGATATCTGCACCGGCTGCCAGCGCACCGTCAGCGAAATCACCCGCTGGAGTCGCATGAGCAATGACGAGCGTCGTGTTGTGCTCGGCCTTTGTGATGATCGGGCCAGGGCCAGCGGGATGATGTGGACGGTGGGTGGCAAGGGTTGAGCCCTGCCGAATCATAGCGCCGTCTCTTATCAAACAACCTGTAAATTACTGAAGAAACGCGATTTTGTGGGAGCGGACTTGTCCGCGAATACTGCGTTTCAGGCGATGAATATTCGTCGGATGTACTGGCCTTTTCGCTGACAAGTCCCCACGCGTTTGCTTCCGATCAAGCCAGCAGCGCTTTGGTTACTCCCACCCCGGCTTTCCCTGCTGCTACCATTGGCACCCATTTTTCAGGCAACAGTACCCGCACATGCTTTTTCTGATCGCCTACATCGGCAGCGTCGTGCTGATCAACTTCGCGTTTTCCAGTGCACCTCATCTGGACATCATCTGGTCGGCCTGGGGCGGGCTGGTGTTCGTGCTGCGCGACATGGTGCAGATCCGGTTCGGCCACGGCGCGATTCTCGCCATGCTGGCGGCGCTGGTGCTGTCCTATGTCACCAGCGATCCGACCATTGCCCTGGCCAGTGCCACAGCATTTGCGGTATCCGAATGCATCGACTGGCTGGTATTCAGCATCACCAGGCGACCACTGCGCGATCGTCTGTGGATCAGTTCGGCGTTGAGCATTCCGCTGGACACCTTCATCTTCTTCGGCATGATCGACGCCCTGACAACACCCGTGATTCTGACCGCGCTGCTCTCCAAGTTTGCCGGAGTGACCGTTGTCTGGATGATCATGGCCTGGCGGGCACGCAACAACGCTTGTCCGGGTTGAGCCCCCATTTGTCGGGGCTTCATGGTAAATTGCGCGCCTTTCTCCACAGCGGTTGCTCGCACACGGCGGGCTACCCTCGATATCTGCTCCACGAGGACCTGAGATGACTCAAATCGGAACTCCACTGTCGCCTACCGCGACGCGCGTACTGTTCTGCGGCAGCGGCGAGCTGGGCAAGGAAGTCGTGATCGAGCTGCAACGCCTGGGCGTCGAAGTGATTGCGGTCGACCGCTATGCCAACGCCCCGGCCATGCAGGTTGCGCACCGCAGCCACGTGGTCAACATGCTCGACGGCGCCGCGCTGCGCGCAGTGATCGAGGCCGAGAAGCCGCATTTCATCGTTCCGGAAATCGAGGCCATCGCCACCGCCACGCTGGTAGAGCTGGAGGCCGAAGGTTTCACCGTCATCCCGACCGCTCGCGCTGCACAGCTGACCATGAACCGCGAAGGCATCCGTCGTCTGGCCGCTGAAGAGCTGAAGCTGCCGACTTCGCCTTACCACTTTGCCGACACCTTCGAGGCGTACAGCAAGGCTGTCGATGATTTGGGCTTCCCATGTGTGGTCAAGCCGGTCATGAGTTCGTCGGGCAAGGGCCAGAGCCTGCTCAAAAGCGCTGACGACGTACAGAAAGCCTGGGATTACGCCCAGGAAGGCGGTCGTGCCGGTAAAGGCCGTGTGATCGTCGAGGGGTTCATCGACTTCGATTACGAAATCACCCTGCTGACCGTGCGTCATGTCGGCGGCACCACATTCTGTGCGCCGGTCGGCCATCGTCAGGAGAAGGGCGATTACCAGGAATCCTGGCAGCCACAGGCCATGAGCCCGGCAGCGCTGGCAGAGTCCGAGCGCGTGGCCAAGGCTGTGACCGAGGCGCTGGGCGGTCGCGGCATCTTCGGTGTCGAGCTGTTCATCAAGGGCGATCAGGTGTGGTTCAGCGAAGTGTCGCCGCGCCCGCATGACACCGGTCTGGTGACACTGATTTCCCAGGACCTGTCGCAGTTCGCCTTGCACGCCCGCGCCATTCTGGGCCTGCCGGTTCCGTTGATCCGCCAGTTCGGCCCGTCGGCTTCGGCTGTGATTCTGGTCGAAGGTCAGTCGACGCAGACCGCGTTCTCCAACCTCGGTGCAGCATTGGCCGAGCCGGACACTGCGTTGCGTCTGTTCGGCAAGCCGGAAGTCAATGGTCAGCGCCGCATGGGCGTAGCCCTGGCGCGTGACGAGTCCATCGAAGCCGCCCGCGCCAAAGCCACCCGCGCATCGCAGGCGGTCAAGGTCGAGCTGTAACGTTATCCCTGATCGTGCCCAAGGGCACGATCAGGGATGTGTTCAACCCACCTGATTCAAGTCCTCATGGCGTGTCTCTTTCAGGCACAGCACCGCCAGCACGCTGATCAGCGCCGCCGCCGACACATACCCGCCCACCCAGCTCAGTCCTCCCATCGCTACCAGTTTCTGGGCGAAGAAGGGTGCGACCGAAGCCCCGACGATTCCCCCCAGGTTGTAGGCAGCCGATGCCCCGGTGTAACGCACTTGCGTCGGAAACAGCTCCGGTAGCAATGCGCCCATCGGTGCGAAGGTGACGCCCATCAGGAACAGTTCGATGCACAGGAACAGCGCCACGCCCCATGTGGTGCCGTGGGTCAGGAGCGGTTCCATGGCAAAGCCCGACAGAATCGCCAGCACGCCACCGACCAGCAGCACCGGTTTGCGTCCGAAACGGTCGCTCGCCAGCGCTGCCAGCGGCGTGGCAGCTGCCATGAACAGGACAGCGAAGCACAGCAGCCCCAGGAAGGTTTCCCGCGTATAGCCCAGTGTCGAGACGCCGTAGCTCAGGGAAAACACCGTCGAGATATAGAACAGCGCATAGCACACCACCATCGAAGCGGCGCCCAGCAGCATTGGCTTCCAGTGATCGCGGAAGGTTTCCACGATGGGCATTCTGACCCGCTCATGACGAGCCATGGCCTTGGCGAAAACCGGGGTTTCTTCAAGCTTCAGGCGCACGTACAGCCCGACCATGACCAGCAAGGCGCTGAGCAGAAACGGAATCCGCCAGCCCCAGGCTCGGAACTGCTCGTCGCTCAGGGTCATCGCCAGAGTCAGAAACAGACCGTTGGCAGCAAGAAAGCCGATCGAAGGACCCAGCTGCGGAAACATGCCGAACCAGGCGCGCTTGCCCTTGGGCGCGTTTTCCGTCGCCAGAAGCGCAGCGCCGCCCCATTCGCCACCCAGTCCAAGCCCCTGGCCGAAACGCAGCACGCACAGCAGGATCGGCGCCCAGGCACCGATGGTTGCGTAGCCCGGCAATACGCCAATGAGGGTGGTGCAGATGCCCATCAGCAGTAGCGAAGCGACCAGTGTCGATTTGCGGCCGATGCGATCACCAAAGTGGCCGAACAGTGCCGAGCCCAGCGGGCGCGCGAGGAAGGCGATACCGAAGGTCAGAAATGACGACAGCATCTGTGCGGTGCCGGACGTTTGCGGGAAGAACACCGGGCCGATCACCAGTGCGGCGGCAGTGGCGTAAACGTAGAAATCATAGAACTCGATGGCCGTGCCGATGAAGCTGGCCGTGGCGACGCGAGTCGCGGAGTTGGCAGGCGGCGCGGCTGCGTTGTCTTCGTGAGCGGTTGAGGTGCTGGTCATGCGGTTATCCCTGACGGTCATCTTGCCGGTCGGCAGGGCATGCGCGACGGCAAGTCTTCGTTATTGTGGTTGTTACGTCATTATGGCGCAGCGCTGAGCAGCGTAGCCCGGTTGGGCGAGAGGGCAAAGGCCGCGCTCATGGGTAAGGGCGCGAGCCAGAGAAATTGAAGCGTTCAGGCTACAGGCCTATCGTCTGGCGTGCGGGTAGCACAACGACGGCCGGGCTGGATAAGCGTCTCGATTATAGGAAGCGGACTGGACCTGAAACAAGTGCTTACACGGCGCTGAGTCGTTCCTTACTTGAAAACCAGGCTCGGCGCGTTCTGCCACATGGCGACGCGCGTGACGCGGTTGTCTTCGGTTTCCAGAATTTCCAGTCGGTATGGACCAATTTTCAGGCAGACCGGCGCTTCGGGAATGGTCTCCAGTGCCTCGGTGACCAGTCCGTTCAGGGTTTTCGGGCCGTCAGACGGCAAGTGCCAGCCCAGGCTCTTGTTCAAATCGCGGATGGAGGCGGCACCTTCCACTTCCAGACGGCCGTCTTCCTGACGTTTGATGTGCGGATTGTCGAGCGTCTGCTCGCTTTCGAACTCGCCGACGATTTCCTCGAGAATGTCCTCGAGCGTCACTATGCCCAGCACTTCGCCATACTCATCGACGACTACGCCAAGGCGACGCTGCTGCTTGTGGAAGTTGAGCAGTTGCAGTTGCAACGGCGTGCTTTCTGGTACGAAGTACGGTTCATAGCAGACCGACAGCAGCTGTTCCTTGGTCAGCGTGCCCTTGGGCAGCAGGTGGCTGATGTCGCGGGTGTTGATGATGCCTTGCACCTGATTGATGTCGTTGTGAAACACCGGCAGGCGCGTGTGACGGGAAATGATCAGGCGCTCGATGATCAGCTCGATGGAGTCGTCAAGGTTGACGCCGTCCACTTCGCTGCGCGGAATCAGGATGTCATTCACGGTGATGCTGTTCAGTGCGTGAATGCCGGACAGCACGTTAGCGCGTGGGTAATGTTCCTGAACGCCGTCGTGATGAGGGGTTTGCTGTGCTTCTTCGTCGAACTCCCGGCCAGGGTCCTGCACATTGCCCTTGAGAACCGGACGCAGCAGGGTTTTCGCAAGGGTATTGAACACCCAGGTCACCGGGCGGACGATCATCATCGGCAGGCGCAGCAGGCCGTTGCCCAAGTGCAGTGTCGAGACGGGGTAGCGACTGGCCAGACGACGCGGCATGTACTCGCCAAACACCAGCAACACGCCAGCGGTGCCCAGCCAGGCCACGGTCGGCCCGTTGTAGAACCGGTAATCGGCGGCAATCAGGGTCGCAATGACGGTGATCAGCACCCTGATCAACGTATTACAGAGAATCAGGCTGTTGAGGTTGAAGGCCAGCTCAGGCAGTGTCGAGTCGCCGGGACGGCTGCCTGCGCGCATGATCTTGAGTTGCTGGTGCGCGTTCTCCACCGCCGTGAACAGGCCGGACCAGAGTATCAATAGCGCCAGAACGCCAAGCAGCGGGGCGATAGGCAGGTTATCCATGATCATCGCCCGTCAGATATGCAGAATGAATTCGCGTACCAGCTTGCTGCCGAAATAGGCCAGCATCAGCAGGCAGAAGCCACCCAGCGTCCAGCGGATGGCCTTGTGTCCACGCCAGCCGAGGCGGTTACGGCCCCACAGCAGCACGCTGAACACGATCCAGGCAAGACAGGCCAGCAGCGTCTTGTGCGCCAGATGCTGAGCGAACAGATTTTCGACGAACACCCAGCCGGAAATCAGCGACAGCGACAGCAGTATCCAGCCTGCCCACAGGAAACCGAACAACAGGCTTTCCATCGTCTGCAAGGGCGGGAAATTCTTGATCAGGCCCAGCGGATGCTTGTGCTTGAGCTGGTAATCCTGCACCAGCAACAGCAGGGACTGGAATGCTGCGATGGTAAACATGCCATAGGCCAGCAGCGACAGCAGAATATGGCTGAGAATGCCGGGCTCTTCGTCGATCGGCTGCACCGTGCCACTCGGCGCAAACTGCGCCAGCAGGGCGGTGATCATGCCGAGAGGGAACAGCAGAACAAGCAGGTTTTCCACCGGGATGCGGGTGGTAGCGATCAGGGTCACGACGATCACCGACGCAGCAATCAGGCTGGCCGAATTGAAGAAATCCAGACCAAGGCCGACCGGGCGTGCCAGTTGCGAGAACAGGCCAATGGCATGGACGATCACGGCAAGCGTGCCGAGCAGGTACAGCAGCCGCTTGTCAGGCCTGACGCTCTGGCTCAGACGAAGACCCTGATAGACGGTCGCAGCGGCGTAAAGACTGGCGGCGGCGAGGCTGGGGAGCAGGCTGGGTGGCAAAGGGGACATAGATCCTGATGGACGGGCCTGAAAAGACGCTGAGTTTGGCATAGAACCGGCAAATCACGAAAGACCACAGAAGCAGTCTGCGTGGTGTCCGTGCAGCGGAGTCTTCGCTATAATCCGCCACCTGCTCAAGCCGCAGGCTCGCCGAGCGCCATTTCTGCATCACGGGCCGGGCCGCATCAACCGGGGTTCGACGAGAGCCTGAAAGGATCGCCCATGTTTGAAAATCTGACAGACCGCCTCTCGCAGACGCTTCGCCACGTAACTGGCAAGGCCAAGCTGAACGAGGACAATATCAAGGACACGCTGCGCGAAGTGCGCATGGCCTTGCTCGAAGCCGACGTCGCGCTGCCGGTGGTGAAGGACTTCGTCAACAACGTCAAGGAACGTGCGGTCGGCACCGAAGTGTCGCGCAGCCTGACGCCGGGCCAGGCGTTCGTGAAGATCGTCCAGGCCGAACTCGAAAGCCTGATGGGCGCCGCCAACGAAGATCTGGTGCTCAACGTCACGCCGCCAGCCGTCGTGCTGATGGCCGGTCTGCAGGGTGCGGGTAAAACCACGACTGCCGGCAAGCTGGCGCGCTTCCTTAAAGAGCGCAAGAAGAAAACCGTGATGGTGGTTTCGGTCGACGTTTACCGTCCCGCCGCCATCAAGCAGCTTGAAACCCTGGCCAACGATATCGGCGTGACGTTCTTTGCGTCCGACATCAGCCAGAAGCCGGTGGACATCGCCCAGGCTGCTATTAAGGAAGCCAAACTCAAATTCATTGATGTGGTGATCGTCGACACCGCCGGCCGTCTGCACATCGACGCCGAGATGATGGGCGAGATCCAGTCGCTGCACGCGGCGGTCAAGCCGGCCGAGACGCTGTTCGTCGTCGACGCCATGACCGGCCAGGATGCTGCCAACACCGCCAAGGCATTCGGCGATGCGCTGCCGCTGACCGGCGTGATCCTGACCAAGGTCGACGGTGATGCACGTGGCGGTGCCGCGTTGTCGGTACGGGCCATCACTGGCAAGCCGATCAAGTTCATCGGTATGGGCGAGAAGAGCGACGCGCTCGAGCCGTTCCACCCGGACCGTATCGCTTCGCGAATCCTCGGCATGGGCGACGTGCTCAGCCTGATCGAGCAGGCCGAACAGACCCTCGACAAGGACAAGGCCGACAAACTGGCCAAGAAGCTGAAGAAGGGCAAGGGCTTCGACCTCGAAGACTTCCGCGATCAACTGCAACAGATGAAGAACATGGGCGGCCTTGGCGGCCTGATGGACAAACTGCCGAGCATCGGCGGCGTCAACCTGTCGCAGATGGGTAACGCGCAGGGTGCAGCCGAGAAGCAGTTCAAGCAGATGGAAGCCATCATCAATTCGATGACGCCGGCCGAGCGCCGTGACCCCGATCTGATCAGCGGTTCGCGCAAGCGCCGCATTTCGATGGGGTCGGGGACTCAGGTTCAGGACATCGGGCGTCTGATCAAGCAGCACAAACAGATGCAGAAGATGATGAAGAAGTTCTCCGCCAAGGGCGGAATGGCAAAAATGATGCGCGGCATGGGTGGAATGTTCCCCGGCGGCGGCATGCCAAAGATGTGATTGTGTCGCGCGCGTAGTGTCTTGCGCGCGTCCCGCATGGGGGGCGACCCCCGCTCAGCCCGCGTTGTGCGGGCTTCTACCCGCTGTCATACCGACAGCGCTCCAGCAAATCTGGACGGCACGCCTATAGGCGCCGGAAAAAGACATTTGCAAAAGTCGGGATATTCCTTAGAATATGCGGCCTTTCGGGCACCTATGCCCGCTGTGCATCTTAGATTTGCAGCACCGACTACAGGAACGATGTTCAATGCTAACCATCCGTCTTGCCCTTGGCGGCTCCAAAAAGCGCCCGTTTTACCACTTGACCGTAACCGACAGCCGCAACGCTCGTGACGGTTCCCACAAGGAACAAATTGGTTTCTTCAACCCGGTTGCCCGTGGTCAGGAAATCCGTTTGTCCGTTAACGAAGAGCGCGTCAACTACTGGTTGAGCGTAGGTGCACAAACTTCTGAGCGCGTTGCACAGCTGCTCAAAGAGCACAACAAGGCAAAGGCTGCGGCCTGAGTCTTATGAACGCGACGCCTGCACCTGCCGACGATCTGATCGTCATTGGCAAGATTTACTCAGTTCATGGCGTTCGCGGCGAAGTGAAGGTTTTTTCCTTTACTGATCCGATTGGAAACCTGTTGGACTACAAAACCTGGACGCTTCGGCGCGAAGGCAGCGTTGAGAAGCAGGTTGAGCTGGTCAGCGGACGCTTGCAAAGCAAGTTTCTGGTCGCAAAGCTCAAGGGTCTCGATGATCGTGAAGAAGCCCGTCTTCTCTCCGGTTACGAAATCTGCGTGCCGCGTAACCTGTTCCCTGATCTGGACGATGGCGAGTACTACTGGTACCAGCTTGAAGGCCTCAAGGTTATTGACCAACTCGGACAACTGCTCGGGAAAATCGATCACCTGCTCGAAACCGGTTCGAACGATGTAATGGTTGTAAAGCCCTGCGCGGGCAGTCTGGATGATCGTGAACGCCTGTTGCCCTATACGGAGCAATGCGTGTTGGCAGTCGACCTGGGTGCTGGCGAGATGAAGGTGGATTGGGATGCGGACTTCTGAGTGCCATGGCTAGCCTACGCATAGAAGTCATCAGTCTGTTTCCCGAGATGTTTTCCGCCATCAGCGAATACGGCATCACCAGCCGTGCGGTGAAACAGGGGCTGTTGCAGCTTACCTGTTGGAATCCGCGGGATTACACCACTGATCGCCATCACACTGTGGATGATCGCCCATTTGGCGGTGGTCCGGGCATGGTGATGAAGATCAAGCCCCTTGAAGATGCTCTGGTTCAGGCCAGGCAGGCGGCGGGGGATGCGGCGAAGGTGATTTACCTGTCGCCACAAGGCCGCAAGCTGGATCAGTCTGCGGTACGCGAACTGGCGCAGGAGGACGCGATTATCCTCATCGCCGGTCGTTATGAAGGCATTGACGAGCGCTTTATTGAGGCTCATGTCGATGAAGAGTGGTCGATTGGTGACTATGTTCTTTCCGGTGGCGAGCTGCCGGCGATGGTCCTGATTGACGCGGTTACGCGGCTGCTGCCTGGAGCTTTAGGGCATGTGGACTCCGCGGAGGAAGATTCCTTCACGGACGGTCTGCTGGATTGCCCGCATTACACCCGACCTGAGGTGTATGCGGATCAGCGTGTTCCCGACGTGTTGCTAAGTGGCAATCACGCGCACATCCGGCGTTGGCGTTTACAGCAGTCCCTTGGGCGGACCTATGAACGACGCGCTGATCTTCTGGAAAGCCGCTCGCTTTCTGGAGAAGAGAAGAAGCTGCTGGCGGAATACATCCGCGAGCGGGACGATAGTTAACGTATCGATGGTCGATCCAGACGGATTACCTTAGGAGCACCAGCATGACTAACAAAATCATTCTTGCCCTCGAAGCAGAGCAGATGACCAAAGAGATCCCTACCTTTGCCCCGGGCGACACCGTTGTCGTTCAGGTGAAAGTGAAGGAAGGCGACCGCGCTCGTCTGCAGGCCTTTGAAGGCGTTGTAATTGCCAAGCGTAACCGTGGCGTGAACAGTGCTTTCACTGTTCGTAAAATCTCCAACGGTGTTGGCGTTGAGCGTACTTTCCAGACCTACAGCCCGCAAATCGACAGCATGGCTGTGAAACGTCGCGGTGACGTTCGCAAGGCCAAACTGTACTACCTGCGTGACCTGTCCGGTAAAGCAGCTCGCATCAAGGAAAAACTGTCCTGATACAGTTTTTCGATGCATGAAAAAAGCAGCCTTCGGGCTGCTTTTTTATTGTCTGGTGTTTAATGATGCATCTTCGTCCTGCTGCATAAGCCCGAGTACCCATGCCTGCCATCGACCACCCGCTGATTGACCAGTTTCTCGACGCCCTCTGGTTGGAGAAGGGCCTGTCCGACAACACCCGAGACGCCTATCGCAGCGATCTGGCCCTGTTTCACGGCTGGCTGCAGGAACGCAACGTAGACCTGGCCACTGCCGGGCGCGAGGCCATTCTCGATCATCTGGCCTGGCGGGTGGATCAGGCCTACAAGCCGCGCTCGACCGCGCGGTTTCTGTCGGGCGCGCGCGGTTTCTATCGCTACCTGCTGCGCGAAAAGCTGATCGCTGTCGATCCCACCCTGCAGGTCGACATGCCGCAACTGGGCAAGCCGCTGCCCAAGTCGCTGTCCGAAGCTGACGTAGAAGCGCTGCTGGCGGCGCCGGACCTGAGTGAAGCCATTGGCGAACGGGATCGCGCAATGCTTGAAGTGCTCTATGCCTGCGGTCTGCGGGTGACCGAGCTGATCAGTCTGACGCTGGAGCAGGTCAATCTGCGTCAGGGCGTGCTGCGGGTGATGGGCAAGGGCAGCAAGGAACGTCTGGTACCGATGGGCGAGGAAGCCATTGTCTGGGTTGAGCGTTACATGCGGGGTGCCCGGGACGAGCTGTTGAACGGTCGTCCCAGTGATGTGCTGTTTCCCAGTCAGCGCGGGGAACAGATGACCCGGCAGACCTTCTGGCATCGGATCAAGCATCAGGCCATGGTCGCGGGCATCGATAAATCCCTATCCCCGCATACGCTGCGCCATGCGTTTGCCACGCATCTGCTCAACCACGGTGCCGATCTTCGTGTGGTGCAAATGTTGCTGGGTCACAGCGATCTGTCAACGACGCAAATCTATACGCATGTGGCACGTGCCAGGCTTCAGGATCTGCATGCCAGGCACCATCCGCGAGGATAGTTCCGGTTGCAAATTACCCGGCGTCCTGACGTCGTCCGGGTCGGTGTTACGGGCCTTATGTGATAGGCTTTGCCGGTTTCGCAGAACCAGGCCGACCTGCTACGTTTGCGCAGTGGTCGTCCTGTCCGCCGTCGATAGGAGTTTTCATGCGCTTGCCCCAGATTTTTGCTGCTGCCGTTGTTGCACTGGCTGGTACGTTCAGCACGTTTGTCCTGGCCGATGCCGCTCCTGAGCAGGCCATTCGCAAGACCCTCGATACGCTCAAACTGGAACTTCCGGTGGAAAGCATCGCACCGAGTCCGCTCAATGGTCTTTACGAGGTCAAGCTCAAGGGTGGCCGCGTGCTGTATGCCAGCGCCGACGGGCAATTCGTGGTTCAGGGTTACCTGTTTCAGGTCCAGAACGGCAAGCCGGTCAACCTGACCGAGAAAACCGAGCGTCTGGCCATTTCCAAGACCATCAATGCCATTCCGGCCGCCGAGATGGTGGTTTACCCGGCTGTGGGTGAAACCAAATCGCACATCACCGTGTTCACCGATACCACGTGCCCCTATTGCCACAAGCTTCATGAAGAAGTCGGCGAGCTGAACAAGATGGGCGTTGAAGTGCGTTATCTCGCCTTCCCGCGTCAGGGTCTGGGTTCTCCGGGTGACGAGCAGTTGCAGGCCGTCTGGTGTTCCAAGGACCGCAAGGGTGCCATGGACCGTATGGTCGACGGCAAGGACATCAAAGCCGCCAAGTGCGACAACCCGGTTACCAAACAGTACGAGCTGGGTCAGTCCATCGGTGTGAATGGCACGCCGGCGATCGTTCTGGCCGATGGTCAGGTCATCCCGGGCTATCAGCCTGCAGCCCAGGTCGCCAAGCTGGCGCTGGGTGCCAAGTAATACCTGGCGCAGCTTTGGCGCTGCGTCGTGACACAACGGCCTTGCCGCCGTCTCGCTAAATTGTAGTCGCGTGGCGATACGCGACTGTTTTTCACAGCCGATTCAGGATCGGCTGTTTTTCGGGGAGTTCATCAGTGAAACCGGTCAAAGTAGGCATATGTGGGCTGGGTACTGTCGGTGGCGGTACTTTCAACGTACTCAAACGTAACGCCGAGGAGATTGCCCGCCGCGCCGGGCGTGGAATCGAAGTTGCGCAAATTGCGGTTCGTACACCAAACCCCAACTGCCAGATTACCGGTACGCCTACCACCAGCGATGTGTTCGCAGTGGCCAGCAACCCTGAAATCGACATCATCATCGAGCTGATCGGTGGCTACACGGTCGCCCGCGAGCTGGTGCTCAAGGCCATCGAAAACGGCAAGCACGTGGTCACCGCCAACAAGGCGCTGATTGCCGTTCATGGCAACGAAATCTTCGCCAAGGCTCGCGAGAAGGGCGTCATCGTTGCGTTCGAAGCGGCGGTCGCTGGTGGCATCCCGGTCATCAAGGCAATTCGTGAAGGCCTCTCGGCAAACCGTATCAACTGGGTGGCCGGCATCATCAACGGTACCGGCAACTTCATCCTGACCGAAATGCGCGAGAAGGGCCGCACCTTCCCGGACGTGCTGGCTGAAGCGCAGGCGCTGGGCTATGCCGAAGCGGACCCGACATTCGACGTCGAGGGCATCGACGCCGCTCACAAGCTGACCATCCTGGCGTCCATTGCATTCGGTATTCCGTTGCAGTTCGACAAGGCCTATACCGAAGGCATCACCAAGTTAACCACCGCCGACGTGAATTACGCCGAAGCGCTGGGCTATCGCATCAAGCATCTGGGTGTGGCGCGTAGCACCGCACAGGGCATCGAGTTGCGCGTGCACCCGACCCTGATTCCCGCCGACCGTCTGATCGCCAACGTCAACGGCGTGATGAATGCTGTAATGGTCAACGGTGACGCATCCGGTTCGACGCTGTTCTACGGTGCCGGTGCAGGCATGGAGCCGACCGCTTCCTCGGTCATCGCCGACCTGGTGGATGTCGTGCGCGCCATGACCTCCGATCCAGAGAACCGCGTACCGCATCTGGCCTTCCAGCCCGATTCGCTGTCGGCTCATCCGATCCTGCCGATCGAAGCCTGTGAAAGCGCCTATTACCTGCGTATCCAGGCCAAGGATCATCCGGGCGTCCTGGCTCAGGTGGCGAGCATCCTGTCCGAGCGCGGCATCAATATAGAGTCGATCATGCAGAAGGAAGTCGAAGAGCATGACGGTCTGGTACCGATGATTCTGCTGACGCATCGAGTGATCGAGCAGCGTATCAACGACGCCATTGAAGCGCTGGAAGCCCTGCAGGACGTAGTCGGCCCGGTGGTTCGCATCCGTGTTGAACATCTGAATTAATCAAGGCGGCGAGCCTGCGGGCTCGACGCTCAGACCAAAGGTTTGATCCCATGCGCTATATCAGTACTCGCGGCCAAGCGCCTGCGCTGAATTTCGAAGATGTGCTGTTGGCCGGACTGGCCACCGATGGCGGCCTGTATGTGCCGGAAAACCTGCCGCGCTTCACCCAGGAAGAGATCGCGTCCTGGGCAGGTCTGCCTTACCACGAGCTGGCTTTCCGGGTGATGCGGCCGTTCGTGACCGGCAGCATCCCGGACGCGGACTTCAAGCAGATTCTCGAAGAAACCTACGGCGTGTTCTCCCACAGCGCCATTGCACCGCTGCGTCAGTTGAACGGTAACGAATGGGTTCTGGAACTGTTCCACGGCCCGACGCTGGCGTTCAAGGATTTCGCCCTGCAGCTGCTCGGTCGCCTGCTGGATTACGTGCTGGCCAAGCGTGGCGAGCGCGTCGTCATCATGGGCGCCACGTCCGGTGATACCGGCTCGGCTGCCATTGAAGGCTGCCGTCGCTGTGACAACGTCGATATCTTCATCCTGCACCCGAACAATCGCGTGTCGGACGTTCAGCGTCGCCAGATGACCACCATCTTCGGTGACAACATCCACAACATCGCCGTGGAAGGCAACTTCGACGACTGCCAGGAGATGGTCAAGGCCAGCTTCGCCGATCAGAGCTTCCTGAAAGGTACTCGTCTGGTCGCGGTCAACTCGATCAACTGGGCGCGGATCATGGCCCAGATCGTCTACTACTTCCACGCCTCGCTGCAATTGGGCGGCCCTGCGCGCTCGGTGTCGTTCTCGGTACCGACCGGCAACTTCGGCGACATCTTCGCCGGTTACCTGGCCCGCAACATGGGCCTGCCGATCAATCAACTGATCGTGGCCACCAACCGCAACGACATCCTGCACCGCTTCATGAGCGGCAATCAGTACGTCAAGGAAACCCTGCACGCCACGCTGTCGCCGTCGATGGACATCATGGTGTCGTCCAACTTCGAACGTCTGCTCTTCGACATGCACGGTCGCAACGGCCTGGCCATTGCCGAGCTGATGAGCAACTTC
The DNA here is from genome assembly GCF_001642795.1 of Pseudomonas viridiflava. Taxonomy (GTDB): domain Bacteria; phylum Pseudomonadota; class Gammaproteobacteria; order Pseudomonadales; family Pseudomonadaceae; genus Aquipseudomonas; species Aquipseudomonas viridiflava. The sequence continues at coordinate 261,831 of NZ_LKEH01000019.1, forward strand.
AGGCAGGGTGGCGGTTTCAGCGTCGAAGAAGAGCGCTGGACCGAGACCCGCAAGCTGTTCGATTCTCTGGCAGTGAGTGACGAAGAGACCTGCGAAACCATCGCCGATGTGTTTGTAAAGACCGGCGAATTGCTGGACCCGCATACCGCAATCGGTGTCAGGGCGGCACGCGAATGCCGACGCAGCCTGGACACGCCTATGGTGATTCTGGGCACGGCGCATCCGGTCAAGTTCCCCGAGGCAGTCGAGAAGGCGGGCGTAGGAAAAGCACTTGAGCTACCTGCACATATGTCTGATCTTTTCGAGCGTGACGAACGCTGCACGGTTCTGCCCAATGACCTGAAAGCCATACAGGCTTTCGTCAGCCAGCATGGCAACCGCGGAAAACCGCTCTGACGGAATCGTTGTGTAACAACTTTAGGCCCGCCCACCAGCGGGCCTTCTCGTTTCTACGTGCCAAACTTCCGGGGGTTTTCAGTTCATACAGATGAGTCGGTCGTTGTGAAGCAAGCAAGTATGCAAGGTGTTGTCAGGGGGACAGGCAAGGTAACGGGTGATCGCGTCTGGCACGCGATGGCTTTTCTGCTGATTCTTGTTTTTGCTCGGGCGGCGGTCGCTGCACAGAGTCTGCCGTTTACCCTGACAGCCCCCTTTCTGGCTTCTCCCGACCTGCCGCTGGAAGTCTCTGACCGGCAGTGGCTGGATCAGCGCAAGGTGCTTCGCGTCGGTATCGCCATTGCCGACTACGAACCCATCGATATCACCAGTGACCGCAATCGCTATCAGGGCATCAGTGCCGACTACCTGGGGCTGGTCGGCGATCAGCTCAACATATCCATGCAAGTCACCGGATTCGCCCAGCGCGAGGAAGCCATCGACGCTCTGCGCAATGGAAGCATCGACATACTGACCAGCGCCAATGGGTTCGAACGGGGTGTGAAGGGGCTGGCGTTTTCCACCGAATACATGCCGGATCACTCGATCGTGGTCGGGCGGGGCAACGACCTTAGTCCTTCGCTCAGTCTTGCAGGCAAGAAAGTGGTTTTACTCGACGGCTATGCGGATTCGGATGTCGTGCACCGCGCCTATCCACAGAGCGAGATCATCATCGCTCCCAACCTCTACAGTGCGCTCGAGGCCTTGAGCCAGGGCGAGGCGGACGTCTTCATCGGTAACGAGGTCATCGTCCGTTCCTATATCGCGCTGCGGCCCTATCTGGGCTTGCAGATAAAGTTTGAAAGCGTGCTGCCACCGGTGGGGTTCGCATTCGCGGTGCGTGCGCAGGAACAGCGATTGCTGGGCCTGATCGACCGTGCGCTGGCCAGCATCGATCCCGCTGTCTGTCGCGAAGTCACCGGACGCTGGACGGTGGGGCTGGGTGCAGATCTGGCAGGGCAACGCATCAGCCTGACGGGTGCCGAGCGGCGCTGGATCGTCAAGCATCCCAGCGTCACGGTATCCACAACCCAACACCCACCCTATATCTACAAGGACCGGAATGGTCAGTGGGTGGGGCTCAATATCGACGTGCTGGCGCGCATATCACGCATGACCGGTCTGCAGTTCATTCACCGCGAAGTGCCTTCCACGCAGCAGAGCATAGACGCCTTGCGCACCGGCATGGCCGACATGAACACCACGCTTGCGGAAAACCCGGAGCGTCGGCGCTTTCTGGATTTCACCTATTCCTTCGGCGGCAACAGCTGGGTTTTCGTCGTGCGCTCCGACAGTTCTTCCAATGTCTCGCTGGCAAGCCTGGAAGGGCGGGTACTTGCCTTGCCCGCCCGGCATGCCCTTGAAGATCAGATACGGCGCGAGTATCCACAGATTCAGCTAAAGCTTGCCAACACCTATGATCAGGCGCGGTCGATGGTGGAAAGCGGTGTTGCCGATGCAACCATTCAGAACGAGGCAGGCGCCTATCTGTTTCCGTCCGGCGAGCTGAAGGTCGCCCGCAGCGTTGACGGAAAATGGTCGCCGGACCGGTTTTCAGTGGTCAAGTCGCAACCCGAGTTGCTGGGCATTCTCAACAAGGCGCTGGAAGAGTTCCCAGTCGCCGAACTGCGCTCCATCAGAGTGAAGTGGCTGGGCTCGACCTTACCCCAGCCTTCGCTCTGGACCCGCATACCGCAATGGGTCATATGGGCGGTGATCCTGGCGCTGTTGACCGGTCTGGTATCGCTGCTTTGGAGCAGCAGGCTGAAGGCGCAGATTCGGCAACGTCTGCGGGTGGAAAGGCAATTGAGTGACCAGTTGGCCTTCAAGCGCGCATTGCTCGATGGCATTCCCAACCCGATCTATGTGCGCGACCTCAAGGGTCGGCTGATTTCCTGTAACCGGAGTTACGAAGAAAGCTTCGGCGTCAGTTTCGAGCAACTGAATGGCCGACGACTGACCGATGTCGATCTGATACCTCGCTCCGTAGCCGAGCAGATGCACGCCGATTACGTGAAACTGCTGGAGGATCATCAGCCGATTTTTGCCGATCGCACCATGGAGCTTTACGGCAAGCGTGTGGATGCCTGGCAATGGACGGTACCTTTCTTCGGCGCGGACGGCCAATTACAGGGGTTGCTGGGTGGCTGGATCGATATAACCGAGCGCAAGCGGCTGGAGCTGCAGCTGGAAGAAGCGCTGCGCCAGGCGGACCAGGCGAACGAGGCCAAAAGCGCATTTCTGGCTACCATGAGTCATGAGATTCGCACCCCGATGGGCGCAATCATCGGTCTGCTGGAGCTTGAGTGCGCGCAGGCGCTGCGTCTCGGGCATCAGCCTTCCCAGGCCATTCGGGTGGCGCATCGCTCGGCTCAGGAGCTTGTGGCGCTGGTGGGCGACAGTCTGGATCTGGCCCGCATCGAAGCCGGGGGCATGAAGTTGTCCCTTGAAGTCACGTCTTTACAGGCCTTCTTCGAGGGCGTTGTTCATCTGTTCGCCGCTCAGGCCGAGGCGAAAGGGCTGGCGCTTCGTCTTGAGCTCGACGAGCGAGTGAAAGGCGATTACTGGCTGGATCCCTTGAGGCTGCGTCAGGTCCTGCACAATCTGGTGGGTAACGCGTTGAAGTTCACCGGCCAGGGCGCCGTGGTGATTACTGTACAGGCACTTGATGCACAGCCCGCTGACGGCACCACGGAGTCGCGTATACGTATCGGTGTCGAGGACAGCGGCCCTGGTATCGAGCCGGAGCGCCAGCAACAGGTATTTCAGCCTTTCATTCAGGCCAGCGACGACACGGCCGCCCGTTACGGCGGTACCGGGCTCGGGCTGAGTATCTCCCGCCAACTGGTGGAGCTGATGGGCGGTGATATCAGCCTGCACAGTGAACCGGGTAACGGGACGCGGATTGCCATCGACGTCTCGTTCGCCAGAGTTCAGCACGCCGTCGCACCGGATGGAAAATCCGTCGCGACGCCTGCAGACCAGCGCAGTCTGCATTTGCTGGTGGTCGATGATCTGTCCGCCAATCGTATGGTGCTGACTCGTCAGCTCGAGTTTCTCGGCCATCAGGTGGTGCCTGTCGACGGCGGCGAAACTGCGCTGAACGTTTGGCGGGAAGGTGAATTCGATGCCGTTATCACCGATTGCAACATGCCAGGCATCAGTGGCTATGCCCTGACAGAAGCCATCAGGCGTATCGAGGCGCAGGAGAGGCGCCAGCGGTGCCCCGTCATCGGTTGCACGGCCAATGCGCTGAGCGATGAAAACCTGCGCTGTGAAGCGTCGGGCATGGACGGCCTGCTGATAAAACCCTTGTCGCTGGAGCGTCTGGCTCATGAACTGGCAGAGCTGGTCCGAGAGCCGACCTTCGATCTTCAGACCTTGCAGCGCATGACCCAGGCCAATCAACAACAGATGCAGCGTCTGCTGGCCGAACTCTGGAAAAACCTTCTGCATGAACACTCGGCGCTGGAAGCTGCCGTGCACTCGCGGGACTGGCCGACACTTGGAGCATCGCTGCACCGCCTCAAGGGCGCCGCCAGCCTGATCGATGCCATGCCGTTGGCCAGGGCGTGCATGGCGCTGGATGACGCCACCCGGCGCGAGGCCGAAACCGATACGCTTGAACGCTGGCCGGCACTGGAGATGGCCATCGGCAGCCTGCGCATGGACATCGAAGTGCATCTGGTGGAGCTGCCCGAAATATCGCCTCAGCCTGGATGAACACACTGCGCACCGGGACCGGGTGTAGCGTTTTAAGACTTGTCCTATGGGGATCGCTTTCTCGAGCCTCTAGAGTACGGCCTCTCTGGGCCCGATGGCTTTTTCCCCGATAGGCATGATTGTGTGTTCACTCAAGGTTCTGGTTCTCGAAGACCACCCCTTTCAATTGATGGCGTTGCACCAGATGCTCAACGCCAATCAGATTTTCGATGTGCGAACCGCTGAAAGTGTCGAAGCGGCCCGTGCATCCCTGAACAGCCGTGGCCCTGTCGATATCGCCATCTGTGACTTGCAGATGGACGGTCCGGATGGCCTGGAGCTGATTCGTTATCTGGCTGCCGAAAACATGGCCAATGCCCTGATCATTCTGAGCAGTACGGCCACCTCGATACTTGAAGGCGTAGCCCGTCTTGCCGTTGCTCAGGGCCTGGAAGTGCTGGGTTGCCTGTCCAAACCTGCATCCGCCGCAGCCTTGAGCGAGTTGTTCAAGGCTTATCAGCCACCTGCGCTCAAGGTCGAAGAATCAGCTCCCAAGCGGCAAGTGCCCTGCGCGCTGAATGCTCTGCAGTTGTTCGGCGACGCCATGGAGCCTGCAGCGTGCGCCACGCAATGGGTCGCTCACTTTCAGCCAAAGGTCAGTCTCGACGGTGATGTTCTGGGTGCCGAGGCGCTGGTGCGCTGGCAGCACCCGGTGTACGGCCTGCTGACACCGGGCCAGTTTATGGAGGTCATCGAGGCCGAAGGACTGATCGAGCCGTTGACCTGGCGCGTGCTGGATCAGGCGCTGGCGTTTTCGGCGCAGATGAACCGTGAGCAGGGGCGGGCGCTACCGGTATCGGTGAATCTTGCACCGCAGATACTCCAGCAGATGGATTTCGCTGAACAGATCACGCAGGCGCTTGCGCGTCATGAGTTGCCGGCCAGTGTGCTGACACTGGAAATCCTTGAGCAGGACGCGCAGCAGCCACAGAACTGGCAATTGGAAGAGCTGTTAAGGCTTTGCATGCAGGGCTGTAAATTGTCGATCGACGACTTCGGTATGGGGGCCTCGAACATCGATCGCCTGCTGCAGTTGCCTTTCAGCGAGTTGAAGATCCCCACCGATTTCGTTCGAGGCATAGGGGATGATGTTCGCAAGGCTGCCGTCGTTGCGGGTGCGATGGTCATGGCTCAGCGCTTGTCCATGAACGTGGTGGTGGAGGGCGTCGAAACCCTGGATGATTTTCACAGCGTGTTGGCGCTTGGCACACCGGCCATTCAAGGCTATTTCATTGCCCGGCCGATGGCCCCGGTGGATCTGGCACGATGGCTGTTCGAACGCAGCGCGGCTTCCCACGCACATGCCGCGGCGCTTACGACAGACCATGTTCCTGCAGATACATGAACAACGCTGCGTCATTCGCCACACCCAGCTTGCGCATGGCGCTTACTTTCTGAGCGCTGACGGTCTGCTTGCTGCGGTTGAGCTGAGTCGCGATCCGGCCCACCGCATGGCCGGCCGACAGCAGGCGCAGTACTTCCAGTTCTCTGGGCGACAACTGTTCGAGCGCCAATGGTGAGTCAGGCCCCAACTGCTGAGCGTCCTGCAGCACCCGGCGCACCGAATCGGCCAGAAAGACCCGTCCGCGGCGGACGCTTTCGATGGCGACGGGCAGCTCTCCGGCGACGCTGGCTTTGCTCAACAGGCCCTGAACGTTGAGATACAGCATTGCCTGAAACAGTCCGGCGTTGCTCAGGGTTGTCACCACCACCACAGGCAGCGCCGGAAAGTCCCGCCGAATGCGTTGCAGGAGCCGCAGACCGTCGTTCTGCTGCTCGACCGGCATCATGAAATCCGTGACCAGCACATCACAGTCATGTTCGTTGAGCGCCGCCAGCAGTTCGTCGGGATTGCTCGCCTGTGCAACCACCGCTGCGGCGTTGTCCTGCTCAAGCACCACACGCAGTCCGATCAGAAAAATGGGGTGGTCATCAGCCAGGATGATACGCAGAGGGTGACCGGTGGATGCGCTCAAGGCATGGCTCCGTCAGAGGGGGGCTAATGGTATTTCATCTGAGTCGGTTGTTTATCAAAGGTGCACCAGAGAGCGGCGCTTTGTAGGCGATGGCGCTTATCTTTGCTGAAATTTCCTACGGAGCTGACAACAATTTGCATTGTCTGTCGGTGAGGGCCGTCTGACAGGCGTTGACGGCTGTCTGTCGAACCCCGGTTTTTTCCCTGTCACATTCAGCAGGCATGCTCGAATTCAGAGAACGTCGCCGGCAGTGCAACGCAGAAAAGAACTTTCTGCCGTCGCCGATGGTCATTGGTTAGCACCTTTGCATTCAAACAGTTGAGTGGTGGTTCATATGGAAAATATCAGCTTACTGCTAAGCGAAGCGCTGGCTCCCTACAAGGCCAGCATCGGCCCGGCCGGCGCACGTGGCGAACGTCTTGTGACGTTGAGAGATGCATCCGGTGCCTGTGTGATCGAGCGCATGTTCACTGCCGATCAATTGGGTGACAAACGTCAACTGACGGATGTGGTCGACGGGCTTCATCGGGATTTGATGGTTGCCGAAGGCAGGATCGAGCCCTGTGTCATTGCTGCCATGCGCAACGCAGCGATGAGCCGTACCTTTGTCGGTGCCCCGACATTCGCCTGATGGCAATGCAGACCAAGGGACGCCAGCCGCTCCCTTGATCAGCGTCTGACGACGCATCCGATTACCCCGTGCAGTGTGACTCTGCCCGGGGTTTGTCTTTTCTGCGGATCATTTTTTGTCGAAGATGGCCTTCACGTCGCGCAGGTAATCGCCACGCTGTTCCGGGGCCAGCCATTGTGCATAAAGCCCCATCAGGCTGCTTTCGCGCAGAGTGCGCATTTCCCGATTGATCAGTTGCATTGCCTGCCTGCCCTCGGGTGTATTGCTGCAGCCGATGTAGGCCACCTGGTACACGGGATTTTCAACGATGGGCAGGAAGATCAACGCTTGTGGACTGATCCCCTGTTGCAGCGCCTGATAGCGCGCTTCGAACCAGAAACCGAGCAGACCCTGCAAGCGTCCGGCCTGCACCATTTGCAACAGGCTCCCGACCGCGTCGCTGCCATAGTGCAGGCTCAGTGTCTGTTCATGGCTGTCCTGGAGCGTCTTGTCGATGACGCCTCCGTAACTGCGTTCGGCAACTGCGCCGAGCTTGACGGTATTACTGGCCATCAGAGCGTCGAGGTCGACTTTGCCTTGCGAGACAAAGGGCTCGATCTTCGCCATGTCGTCCTTGAACACGACAAGTCCGCTGCTGTACAGAACGAATGCCGGAATGGAGAACACAATGGTTCTGGCGCGCTCGGGCGTCCAGAGCATGGTCGGGTCGCAGCTCAGGCTCGTGCCGTCGTTGAGCGTTTGTATGGCTCTGGCCCTATTGACGTGCATCACCACGTGATCGTATTCGGGCATCCCGGCGGTCAGCAGGGGCATGAGTTGATCGATGGCGCCCTGGCCCTGCATGGTCCCCGAAAAGATCGTCGAGGGCGGCAGGTCGCGCAACAGCCAGGTCAATGTTTCCCGCGCCTGGCTCGTCGCGGGCACGGCTAGCCACAACAGCGCCAGCATCAGGCGAATCATTACGCAGTACGAGGCACGAAGAATCATTCGTCTGTCTCATCCTCGAAAATGTCATAGGCCAAGTGTGTCAAGTAACAGGCTTTTGAGTCGCGCCGCGCCGCTGGCGTCACATATCACGGTGGTTCTGCGTTTATGAGGCTATCTGATTTTCGCTGTCCGGCAAGCCGATCCACGCACCGATTCGTTCGCGGAGCCCTGCATCGGTTAGACTTGTCGTCTTTCCTCCAGACTCTAGAAGCCCGTTCATGGCCCAGCCGTCCACGACCTACAAATTCGAACTGAACCTGACCGACCTCGACCGGGGTGTTTACGAAAGCGTCAAGCAGACCATCGCCCGTCACCCCTCGGAAACCGAAGAGCGCATGACCGTGCGCCTGCTGGCCTATGCCTTCTGGTACAACGAGCAGCTTGCCTTCGGTCGCGGTCTGTCTGATGTAGATGAACCGGCGCTGTGGGAAAAAAGCCTGGATGACCGTGTTCTGCACTGGATCGAAGTCGGCCAGCCCGATGCCGACCGCCTGACCTGGTGTTCGCGTCGTACCGAGCGCACCAGTCTGCTGGCTTACGGCAGTCTGCGGGTCTGGGAAGGCAAGGTCATTCCGGCGATCAAGAACCTGAAGAACGTGAACATCGCTGCCGTTCCGCAGGAAGTCCTCGAAGTGCTGGCCAAAGACATGCCCCGCGTCATCAAGTGGGATGTGATGATCAGCGAAGGCACTGTGTTTGTCACCGATGACCGTGGCCAGCACGAAGTCCAGCTGCAGTGGCTCGCTGGCGAGCGCGGCTGATACCGCACTGTTTACCCTGTACCGACACATCAAGAGAATCAGCTGACCCGCATGCGCATCGAACCTCGTCTGTTGCCCGACACCCTGCCTTTTCTTGGCGATCTGCCTCCGTTGCTCACCCGCCTGTACGCGGCAAGGGGGGTGGCGAGTGAGGCCGAACTGGACAAGAGCCTGGCGCGACTGATTCCGTATCAACAGCTCAAGGGCATCGATGCCGCCGTCGACTTGCTCGTGACCGCGCTGGATGAACGTCAGCGCATGCTGATCGTCGGCGACTTCGATGCCGACGGTGCAACGGCCAGTACTGTCGGTGTGCTGGGGCTGCGCCTGCTGGGAGCCGAGCATGTCGACTATCTGGTGCCGAACCGTTTCGAGTACGGCTACGGTCTGACGCCGGAAATCGTCGAGGTCGCGCTGCAGCGCAAGCCGCAACTGCTGATCACCGTCGACAATGGCATTTCCAGCGTCGAGGGCGTGGCAGCGGCCAAGGCAGCCGGTTTGCAGGTGCTGGTCACCGATCACCACTTGCCGGGTCACGAGCTTCCGGCAGCCGATGCCATCGTCAATCCCAATCAACCCGGCTGTACGTTCCCCAGCAAATCGCTGGCGGGCGTCGGCGTGATCTTTTACGTGTTGATGGCGTTGCGCGCGCGCCTGCGTGACAGCGGCTGGTTCGAACGCAATCAGCGCGCCCAGCCCAATCTGGGCGAACTGCTGGATCTGGTGGCGCTGGGCAGCGTGGCGGACGTTGTGCCGCTGGACGCCAACAACCGCATTCTGGTGCATCAGGGTCTGATGCGCATACGCGCCGGTCGCGCACGACCCGGCTTGCGCGCGATTCTGGAAGTGGCGCGTCGCGAGCCGTCGCGCATCACTTCCACCGACCTGGGTTTTATCCTCGGGCCGCGTTTGAACGCGGCGGGACGTCTGGATGACATGAGTCTGGGCATCGAGTGCCTGCTCTGTGACGACCCGACGCTGGCGCGTGAAATGGCCGTGCAACTGGATGAACTGAATCAGGACCGCAAATCCATCGAGCAGGGCATGCAGCGTGAAGCACTGGCCCAGCTCAAGGACCTGCCGGTCGAGTCCATGCCGTTCGGCCTGTGCCTGTTCGAGCCGGACTGGCACCAGGGCGTGATCGGCATTCTGGCCTCGCGCATGAAAGAGCGTTATCACCGTCCGACCATCGCGTTTGCCAGCGCCGGGGAGGGCGTGCTCAAGGGCTCGGCCCGCTCGGTGCTGGGGTTCCATATTCGTGACGCGCTGGACGCAGTGGCGGCGGCTCATCCGCACCTGATCAGCAAGTTCGGCGGGCACGCCATGGCAGCGGGTCTGTCCTTGCCCGAAGAGCACTTTCCGGCGTTCGCCGAGGCGTTCGATCAGGAGGTACGGCGTCAGCTTGATGAACAGGACCTGACCGGACGCTTGCTGTCGGATGGCTCGCTGGCGGTCGAAGAGTTTCATCTGGAACTGGCCCGCGCGCTGCGTAATGCCGGGCCCTGGGGACAGCATTTCCCTGAGCCGCTGTTTCATGGCGTATTCCAGCTGGTGGAGCAACGCGTGGTGGGTGAGCGGCATTTGAAGATGGTGCTCAAGACCGAGTGCGGCAGCGTCAAGCTGGATGGCATTGCTTTCAGCGTGGATCGCGATATCTGGCCCAACCCCAACATTCGCTGGGTTGAACTGGCCTACAAGCTGGATCTTAACGAATTCCGTGGCAACGAAACCGTGCAACTGATGGTGGTGCACATCGCGCCACGCTGAGAATAAGCAGGAACCCCTCAGGCTCATGGGTTGTCGACTAGGCTCTGTCCTCTGAAAACTGCTCGCTGAACCCGAGCCGGGACACCCGAATTTTTACCCTGAGAGGTTGCCATGAGCCTGCTGCTTGAGCCCTATACCCTGCGCCAATTGACGCTGCGTAATCGTATTGCTGTGTCGCCCATGTGTCAGTATTCCAGTGTCGATGGTCTGGCCAACGACTGGCATCTGGTGCACCTGGGCAGCCGTGCCGTCGGTGGCGCGGGGCTCGTTATCACTGAAGCCATGGCGGTGACGCCGGATGGTCGCATTACCCCGGAAGACCTTGGCCTGTGGAACGACGAGCAGATCGAGCCGTTGCAGCGCATCACGCGTTTCATCACTGCGCAGGGAGCCGTTGCAGGTGTCCAGTTGGCACATGCCGGGCGCAAGGCGAGCACCTGGCGTCCGTGGTTGGGTAAACACGGCAGCATCCCCGAGAGCGAAGGCGGCTGGACCCCGGTGGGTCCGTCGGCGATTGCCTTCGACCCGCAACACACCGCTCCGGTGAAACTGAGCGACATCCAGATTCAGGAAGTGATCAAGGCATTCGTGGACGCGGCCCGCCGTTCGCTGACCGCAGGTTTCAAAGTCGTCGAAATCCACGCGGCGCATGGTTACCTGCTGCATCAGTTCCTCTCTCCGCTGAGCAATCAGCGCACGGATGAATACGGTGGCTCTTTCGAAAACCGCATTCGTCTGACCCTGCAAGTGACCGAAGCGGTCCGCGCAATCTGGCCTGAAGAACTGCCGCTGTTCGTGCGCGTATCGGCGACCGACTGGGTAGAGGATGGCTGGAATCCTGACGAGACCGTGGAACTGGCACGTCGCCTCAAGGCGCTGGGTGCAGACCTCATTGACGTGTCCTCAGGCGGCACCGCAGCCAAGGCGGAAATCCCGGTCGGTCCTGGCTACCAGACCCGCTTCGCTGAACGCGTGCGCAAGGAATCCGGCATCGCGACCGGCACAGTCGGCATGATCACCGATCCTGCACAGGCAGAGCACATCCTGCGTACCGGTCAGGCCGACATCATCCTGCTCGCCCGGGAGCTGCTGCGTGATCCGTACTGGCCGCTGCATGCCGATGACGATCTCGGCGGACGACTGGCCACCTGGCCCGCGCAATACCAGCGCGCGACACACCGTGACCAGCCGATTCACGAGTCTGATCTGCGGGACTGACGGTTTGGCAGAGGGTTTGGTAGGGAAGCCAGAGAGAGGTGGCAAGCCACCTCTTATCAAACAACACGTAATCTGCTGACTGAACACGTTTTTGTGGGAGGTCCCCACCACGGTCCTGAGTCTTCTAAGCGCAAGCGCTACAAGCGCTACAACCGCTCATTCGCGCTGTCCAGCAATTCGGTCACCCGTCCGGTCAGTGCTGCGATGGAGAAAGGCTTGGGCAGCACGTACATGCCGGGCTCCAGCGTGTCGTGTGCGAGCGCGGCGTTTTCCGCGTAACCGGTCACGAAGAGGATTTTCAGATCGGGGCGCACCGCTCTGGCCGCGTCTGCAACCTGACGGCCGTTCATGCCGCCGGGCAGGCCGACGTCGGTCACGAGCAGATCAATTGCCGCCTTCGATTGCAGGATTTCCAGCGCAGCAGAGCCTCGGTCGGCCTGCAGCACCAGATACCCCAGATCCTCAAGCACTTCGGTGATCAAAAGACGTACCGTTGGCTCGTCATCGACAACCATAACGGTTTCGCCGCCAGCGTTCTGTGAAGGCACCGGTATAGCGCAGTCATGCAGTACGGGCTCGGCCTGACCTTCGAACATCGGCAGGAGAATACTGAGTTTCGCGCCTTTCCCTGTCTCCGAAAAAATGCTGACACCTCCGCCGGATTGCCGGGCAAAGCCGTAAATCATCGACAGTCCGAGGCCTGTACCCATACCGATGGGTTTGGTGGTGAAAAACGGATCGAATGCCCGTCCGATCACTTCCCTGGTCATTCCTGTGCCCGTGTCGCTGACCGTCAGTTCCACATAGCGACCCGCCGTCAGCTCATGTTTCGCTGCAGTCGGGCTGTCCAGATAGCGATTGCCGGTCTCGATCAGCAACTGGCCACCGTCCGGCATGGCGTCCTTGGCATTGATGCACAGGTTCAGCAGTGAGTTTTCCAGTTGGTGCGGGTCAACCATGGTCGACCACAACCCTGGTGTGGGGCGCACTTGCATGTCGATGGCAGGCCCCACGGTACGTCTGATGAGTTCATCCATGCCTGCTATCAACTGGTCGACATCGGTTGCTTTTGGATCAAGCGTCTGGCGGCGGGAAAAGGCCAGCAATCGATGCGTCAGCGAGGCCGCACGCCTTGAGCCTTCCAGTGCCGAGCCGATGTAACGGTCCAGTTCTGCAAAACGGCCTTGCTTGACCCTCGACTGAAGCAACTCCATGTTGCCGGTGACGCCCATCAGCAGGTTGTTGAAGTCATGCGCAAGGCCACCGGTGAGCTGTCCGACCGCCTCCATCTTCTGTGACTGACGCAGTGCTTCTTCGGTGATGCGAAGTGCTTCGATGCGCTGCTTTTCGTGGGTCAGGTGCTTGCCCAGCGCGAAGATGACGCCGTTGCCCGGCGCGGCCGTCCAGCCGAACCAGTGATACGTGCCGTCGACATGTTTGTAACGGTTTTCGAACAATGGCAGGACATGGCTGATGGTGTGCGTCAGCGCATTTTGCGTGCTTGCGACATCGTCCGGGTGAAGCAAATCCAGGATCGAGGTGCCGATCATTTCACGCTCGGTGCGGCCGAGCAGGGCGTTCCAGGCCGGGTTGACCCTCAGGAAAGTGCCGTTGAAATCGAGCATGGCCAGCGGATCGGGTGAGATCTTCCAGAACGTGTCCAGCTCCAGCGTTCGTTGTTCCAGCTTGGCGGTCTGCTGCTTTTCGTGTTCGATCAACTCTTCGATCAGCTCGCGGCGTTTGCTTTCGCTGGCTTGAAGTGCGCGCTGATCGAGCACGTGCTGGGTGGTTTCGTTGGTGGCGCAAAACATGCCGACGGTGGTGCCGTGTTCATCAATCAATGGCGAGAAGGAGAACGACCACCAGGTCTGCTCGATTTCACCGAAGCGCGCCATGGTCAAAGGCATGTCCTGCCATCGGCCGGCCTGGCCGTTCAACGCTTCCTCGACCAATGGAAGCACCTGATCCCAGACATCAGCCCACAACTCATGCATCAGAGCGCCGATGGCCCGCTCTTTGCGAGGTCCGAGAATCGGCGCATAAGCATCGTTGTGGAAGAAAATCAGCTCGGGCCCCCACAGCAGATACATGGATTCGGGGCTGTTGAGGATCAGGTTGAGCGCATTCTTCAACGTCACAGGCCATTGGTCCACAGGACCAAGCGAGGTGTGGTTCCAGTCTTTGGTCCTGATTGTCTCGGCTGCTTCGCTGCTGCCTGCAGGGAAGCCGACTCGTGATATCACTTCAGCAAGCTCCCGATGGACGGCTGGACAGTAATGGAAGAGTGATGAGCGTCGATTGCATCGACGTCCGATCCAGATTAGTGGCTCGCATTGTCCTCTTTTTCGACGCCCACATGAATCGACCATTTCGATTTCCAGGCGTTGCGTCTTTTCCGCTGCAGGGCGAATACGATTTGAACCGATCCCGGTCTGCGGCCAGCTGCAACATCTGGAAGCACACCTGTTTCTGGCGTTTTGTCACTTCTGTTTAACCTGCTGGTCAATGATTCATCTGACAATCCTGTGGAGGTTCCCTGTGAATACGCGTGGCTTACTCGATCAGTTGCTCAAGTCTGGTCAGAACATGTTGCAGGACAAGGTCAACGGCAAGCCCAAGTCCGGCAAGCCGTCTTCAGGAAGTGATTCATTGATGGACGGACTGGGCAGCCTTCTCGGCGGTAATAAAAGCGGCAGCCAGGGCGGTCTTGGAGGCCTGCTGTCCGGTGCGGGCGGTGGCGCGCTGGCGGCGGGTGCGATGAGCCTGCTCAGGGGCAAAGGCTCTCGAGGCATGGGCGGCAAGGCACTGAAATACGGCGGTCTGGCGGCGTTAGGTGTGCTGGCCTACAAGGCCTACAACAACTGGCAAGCCAGTCAAGGCGTGACCGGTCAGCGTGAGCCGCAGACCATCGACCGCCTGCCGGACTCGGAAGCCGAGTTGCACAGCCAGGCGATCCTGCGGGCGCTGGTGGCGGCTGCCAAGGCCGATGGCCATGTGGACGAGCGTGAACGCGAGCTGATCGAAGGCGAATTCAGCAAGCTGAGCACCGATCAGACCTTGCAAAGCTGGCTGCATGCCGAGTTGAACAAGCCATTGGACCCGGCCGAAGTCGCGCGGGCAGCCACCACGCCTGAAATGGCGGCAGAAATGTACATCGCCAGTGTGATGCTGGTGGATCAGGAACACTTCATGGAGCGTGCTTATCTGGATGAACTGGCTCGCGCGTTGAAGCTTGATCCAGGACTCAAGGCCGAGCTGGAAGGGCAGGTCAGGGACGCGTAATAAATCGTCGCCAGCGTATGTTTTCCCGGGCCGGGTTTTAGTTAACGAACCCGCCCGGTTCAATACACGCCCCGCCTGGCCTGTTTTCGACAGATTGCACACCTTTGCGCAGCACGCCGCCCCCTCTTATCGAACAACGCGTAATCTGCTTAATGGACACGCTTTTGTGGGAGGCGGCTTGCCGGCGATGCAGTCGACGCGGCAGGTCAGGAAAATCGCGTCATCGTTCATCGCCGGCAAGCCGCCTCCCA
>NZ_LKEH01000020.1:0-74146 GCF_001642795.1 Pseudomonas viridiflava
CGGCGATGAACGATGACGCGATTTTCCTGACACACCGCGTCGACTGCATCGCCGGCAAGCCGCCTCCCACACGTGCTGCGTTACTCAGGAGACAGCCGCTACCCGCCTGTCAGTCGCGAAACAACCACGGTTGGCTTGCACGGTGCTTGCTCTCGAACGTCGCAATGGCATCGGCGTCCATCAGTGTCAGGCCGATGTCGTCCAGGCCATTGAGCAGGCAATGCTTGCGAAACGCGTCGATCTCGAAGCTCAGCACCTTGCCGTCTGGACGGGTCACGGTCTGGGCCTGCAGATCGATAGTCAGTTGATAGCCAGGGCTCGCTTCAACCTGCTTGAACAGTTCGTCAACTTCAGCTTCGGTCAGGATGATCGGCAACAGGCCGTTCTTGAAGCTGTTGTTGAAGAAGATGTCGGCATAGCTCGGCGCGATGATTGCGCAGAAACCGTACTCTTCCAGTGCCCATGGCGCGTGCTCGCGGCTGGAGCCGCAACCGAAGTTCTCACGGGCCAGCAACACGCTGGCTCCCTGATAACGCTCGTGGTTGAGCACGAACTCATGGTTCAGCGGGCGCTTGGAGTTGTCCTGATACGGTTGACCCACATCCAGATAACGCCACTCGTCGAACAGGTTCGGGCCAAAGCCGGTGCGCTTGATCGACTTGAGAAACTGCTTGGGAATGATCTGGTCGGTGTCGACGTTGGCGCGATCCAGAGGAGCGACCAGACCATTGTGCTGGGTAAAGGCTTTCATGCGGGTGTCCTCAGTGCTGGATCAGGTCGCGAACGTCGATGAAACGGCCATTGACGGCCGCTGCTGCTGCCATCGCCGGGCTCACCAGGTGAGTACGGCCGCCAGCGCCCTGACGCCCTTCGAAGTTACGGTTGGACGTCGAGGCACAGTGCTCGCCGGAACCCAGTCGATCCGGGTTCATCGCCAGACACATGGAGCAGCCCGGTTCACGCCATTCGAAACCTGCCTCGATGAAGATCTTGTCCAGCCCTTCCTGCTCGGCCTGCGCCTTGATCAGGCCAGAGCCCGGCACCACGATGGCCTGCTTGATGGTCGCTGCAACCTTGCGGCCCTTGGCGATATCGGCGGCAGCACGCAGGTCTTCGATACGCGAGTTGGTGCACGAACCGATGAACACGCGATCCAGCTGAATGTCGGTGATCGGTTGGTTGGCCTTGAGGCCCATGTACTTCAAGGCACGCTCGATGGAGCCACGCTTGACCAGGTCCATTTCCTGCGCAGGATCGGGCACGTTCTGATCGACAGCCAGTACCATTTCCGGCGAAGTGCCCCAGCTGACCTGTGGTTTGATCTCCGCAGCGTCGAGCCTGACCACGGTGTCGAACACCGCGTCCGGGTCGGAAACCAGATCCTTCCACGCCTCCACCGCCAGATCCCACTCGGCACCTTTTGGCGCAAACGGACGGCCCTTGACGTACTCGACGGTTTTTTCATCGGTGGCCACCATGCCGACGCGTGCGCCTGCTTCGATGGACATGTTGCAGATGGTCATGCGGCCTTCGATGGACAGGTCACGAATCGCACTGCCAGCGAACTCGATGGCGTAACCGTTGCCGCCTGCGGTGCCGATCTTGCCGATCACTGCGAGCACGATGTCCTTGGCGGTCACGCCGAATGGCAGTTGCCCTTCGACTGACACCAGCATGTTCTTCATCTTTTTGGCGACCAGGCACTGAGTGGCCAGCACGTGCTCGACCTCGGACGTACCGATGCCGTGAGCCAGCGCGCCGAAAGCACCGTGCGTCGAGGTGTGCGAGTCACCGCAGACCACGCTCATCCCCGGCAGGGTTGCGCCCTGCTCAGGACCGATCACGTGGACGATGCCCTGACGCGGGTCGTTCATCTTGAATTCGGTGATGCCGTATTCGTCGCAGTTGTCGTCCAGGGTCTGGACCTGCAGACGCGACACCTGATCCTCGATGGCACCGATGCCGCCCTTGCGTTCCGAGGTGGTCGGTACGTTGTGGTCGGGGGTGGCGATGATCGAGTCGATGCGCCACGGCTTGCGCTTGGCAAGGCGCAGGCCCTCGAAGGCTTGTGGCGAGGTCACTTCGTGGATGATGTGACGGTCAATGTAGATCAGCGCAGAACCATCGTCGCGCTGTTTGACCAAGTGCGAATCCCAGAGCTTGTCGTAGAGCGTTTTACCGGCCATTGGACGTACTTCCTCATCAGCTTTTTTATGCCTTGGGCTACGGACGTCCATGGGCCCTTGGCTTGTGTGACCATCCTATGGAATGTGCTTAAATAACTCCAATTCATATTTTTTATGCTTTGGATAACCAACTGGAATGTGACGATGGATCTCGCCAACCTGAATGCTTTTCTGGCCATCGCCGAAACCGGAAGCTTTTCCGGCGCGGGGGAACGCCTGCACCTGACACAACCGGCTATCAGCAAAAGGATCGTAGGCCTTGAGCAGCAACTCGGTGTGCGTCTTTTCGACCGCCTGGGCCGTGAAGTAAGCCTCACCGAGGCGGGACGTGCCCTGCTGCCACGGGCCTATCAGATCACCAACGTGCTGGATGACACGCGTCGGGCGCTGACCAACCTGAACGGCGAAGTGTCCGGGCGCTTGAAGCTGATCACCAGCCACCATATCGGACTGCATCGTCTGCCACCTTTATTGCGCGAGTTCACTCGCACGTATCCGGCCGTGGCGCTGGATATCCGGTTCATGGATTCCGAAGCGGCCTATGACGAAATTCTGCACGGCCGCGCCGAGCTGGCCGTCATCACCCTCGCGCCGGAACCTCATGCACTGGTACGCGCCACTGCCGTATGGGACGACCCGCTGGACTTCGTGGCGGCACCGGAACATCCGCTGGCCAACAGCGGCCCGATGGAACTGGAGGATATTGCACGCTACCCGGCCGTACTGCCCAGCGACAACACGTTCACCCACAAGATTGTCAGCACCCTGTGCGAGGCACATGGCCTCAAGCCTGATATCGCGATGAGCACCAACTACCTTGAAACCATAAAAATGATGGTGTCTATCGGGCTGGCCTGGAGTGTTCTGCCACGCACCATGCTCGATGAACAGGTTGCGCGCATTCCGTTGACAGGCGTGCAACTGAATCGCCAGCTAGGCTACATCCTGCACACGGAGCGGACTCTATCAAATGCGGCCCGGGCATTCATGAAATTGTTGTAATGCGCGATACAGCGGTTGATAGTGTTTTTTTATGCGATACAGGATGCAGATCGATCGTTTTACTGGCTTTATTCATTAAAGGCTCGTGATCAATGCCCAACCTTCTGGACCCGACCATTCTGCTGGCGTCCGCACAGCCTGCAGCCGCGCCAGCGGCACAGGGCACTGTGGAACAGACCCTCAGGGAAACGCAGGATCGCCTGAATCTGGCGTTGAGTTCCGCGCAGATGGGGACTTGGGAATGGGACATTGCTACGGATCAACTGCATGCCTGCGCACGAGCCGCCCAATTGCATGGCCGCGAAGCCCGGCCACTCGATTACGACTTCACCCGTTTTCTGGCGGGCGTACCAACGGTGGAACGTCATCGCATGCGCAGCGCCTACAAAGCGGTGGTCGCCGGTGAACAGGACACCTTCCAGCTGACTTACCGCTTTCAATTGCAAAGCGGCCTGTCACGACTGCTCGAAAGCCGCGCCATCCTTTACCGCAACGCTGACGGCACGCCTTCGAGACTGGCCGGCACGCTGCTGGACATCACCCAGCAGCAGGCCCAGGCCGCACTGGAGGCCAGCGAAGAGAAGTTCGCCAAGGCGTTCCACTCAAGCCCCGACTCGATCACCATCACCGAACTGGGCACCGGCCGGTACGTGGAGGTCAACGACGGTTTCTGCCGCCTCACCGGCTACAGCGCGCCTGAAGTGCTGGGCAGGACGGTCCAGGAGATCGGCATCTGGACCGACCCTGATCAGCGCCAGAGCATGATCGACCAACTACGCGACACCGGCCGCGTGCATCATCGAGAGATGGCGGGCCGCAACAAGAATGGCGATCCGCTGACCCTCGATGTGTCGGTGGAATTCATCACCCTGAACCATACCGCCTGCCTGCTGATGAACGCCCGGGACATCGGCCAGTTGAAAAGCGCTCAGGCACAGATCCAGCATCTGGCCTATCACGACCCGTTGACCGGCCTGCCCAACCGCGCGCTGCTCATGGACCGCCTGAGCCAGCAGCTGTCGCTGCTCAAGCATCACCGCCTGCGTGGCGCGCTGCTGTTCATGGACCTCGACCATTTCAAGCACATCAATGACTCCCTCGGCCACCCGGTCGGCGACAGCGTGCTGAATATCGTCTCCGCTCGGCTCGAGGCCAGCGTGCGCCTCGAAGACACCGTGGCGCGACTCGGCGGGGACGAATTCGTGGTGCTGATCTGCGGCCTTGAAGGCTCACGTCACGAGGTGACCCAACAGGTTCAGGAGCTGTCCGACAACCTGCGCGAGCTGCTGGCGGAACCCATGTTCCTCGACGGCCATCGACTCCAGGTAACGCCGAGCATCGGCATGGTGTTGATCCCGGACGACGGTTCAACTCCTGCCGACCTGCTCAAGCGCGCCGATATCGCGCTGTATCGCGCCAAGGATTCAGGCCGCAACACCGCGCAATTCTTCCACAGCTCCATGCAAAAAGCGGTGAGCCAGCGCCTGCGCATGGAAAACGATCTGCGCCTGGCACTGACCCGCAACGAATTCCACCTGCATTTTCAGGCCCAGGTGGATTGCCGGAACCAGGCTCTCACAGGTGCCGAGGCACTGCTGCGCTGGCAGCATCCCGACTATGGCGTGCTGCCGCCCACTCAGTTCGTGCAGATACTTGAAGAGAGCGGCATGATTCTTGAGGTGGGTAGCTGGGTGCTGGACGAGGCTTGCAAGACTGCCGGTCGCCTGCTCAAACAGGGGCTGATCGCGCACAACGGGTTCCTGATGGGCGTCAATATCAGCCCGCGCCAGTTCAGGCAGACCGACTTTGTCGCACGGGTGGAGCGCAGCCTGAAGCTGCATCAGCTGCCTGCAACCATGCTGAAACTGGAAATCACCGAAGGCATCGTTATCCAGAACCTTGAAGACACCATTGCCAAGATGCGCAGCCTGAAAAAGCTCGGGATCAGCTTTGCCATGGACGATTTCGGCACCGGCTATTCGTCCCTGACGTATCTCAAGCGTCTTCCGGTGGATACGCTCAAGATCGACCAGTCGTTCGTGCAGGATGCCACCAGCGACCCCAATGACGCCGAGATCATTCGCGCGATTGTGGCGATGGCGCAGAGTCTTAACCTCAATGTCATCGCAGAGGGCGTCGAGACCGTCGAGCAACTGGCGTTCCTCGAAAAACTGGGGTGCCACGTGTATCAGGGGTATCTGTTCAGCGAACCGCTGGGCGACTCGCAATTTGAAGCCCTGCTGCGACTCAAGCAGCCCGTTCGGCAGCCGAGCCTGCTTCCAGATCACTAAACGCAGAAAGGCGCCCGAAGGCGCCTTTCCGTTACAGCAGCGATCACTGCTCGATGGCTTTCTGAGTATTCAACGGAATGCGCTTTGGCTTGGCCTCTTCGGGCACATTACGCACCAGATCGATGTTCAGCAGGCCATGGGAAAGATCGGCTCCCCGAACCTCGATGTTGTCCGCCAGACGGAACGACAGCTTGAATTCACGCCGGGCGATGCCCTGATGCAGATAGGTCACGTTTTCGGCTTCGCGTTCGCGCTTGCCGCCAGTGACTGTCAGCACTCCTTTCTCGACCTGCAAATCAAGGTCTTCTTCCTGCATGCCTGCCGCTGCGATCACGATCCGGTACTGATCGTCGCTATGCCGCTCCACGTTGTAGGGAGGGTAGCCACTGGACGAATCATTGCGTGCCGCCGACTCGAAAAGGTCGTTGAAGCGGTCGAAGCCCACTGAGTGACGAAACAGTGGAGCCAGAGAAAATGCAGTCGTCATGATAATTCTCCTGTTAATCAGCGAGTAGTTTGCGCGACCCGGATTCGGCATCGCGTAATCCCCAAACTAGGGTCGGCCACTGACTTTTCAAGAGCGGTTTTTTACGAAAAACACAACCGTTCGTCGGGCTGACTTTCGGCTGAATAACCCAGCAGAACACTGATCCGTTCGCAATCGGTTTCGCGGCGCAAGGCGTTGAACATCAGCGTCGCTTCAGGGTAACTCTTGGTCAGCAGCACCAGCCATTGCTTGAGGCGGCCCGGCGCCTGCACCAGGGTCATCTTGGCCAGGCAATCACCCCAGAACGTGCGCAGCATCGGTTGCAGTTCGGCCCAAGTCATCTCGACCACCTCCTCGCCCGCATGGGCCGCAGCAATCTGGCGGGCCAGATCGGGACGCGCTACCAGACCGCGACCGATCATGATGTCACGGGCGCCACAGATTTCCTGGCAGCGCCGCCAGTCCTCGACCGTCCAGATTTCACCGTTGGCAACAACCGGCACCTTGACCACTTCCTGAATGCGCGCGATCCACTCCCAGTGCGCAGGCGGCTTGTAACCATCGACCTTGGTGCGCGCATGGACCACGATGCGTTCCGCACCACCATCGGCCAGCGCCCGGGCACAGTCCAGGGCACCGTCGGTGTTTTCATAGCCCAGACGCATTTTGGCGGTGACAGGAATGTCGGGGGGCACGGCGCGGCGCACCTGACTGACAATGGAATGCAGCAGGTCAGGCTCCTTGAGCAGAATCGCACCGCCCCGGGAACGGTTGACGGTCTTGGCCGGACACCCGAAGTTGAGGTCCATGACCGGCGCGCCCAGCTCACAGGCAAACGCGGCGTTCTCTGCCAGACAGACCGGATCGGACCCGAGCAACTGCAAGTGCAGCGGCACGCCTGCTGCTGTTTTGGCATCGGTGTGCAGTTCGGAGGCCATCTTGTAGTAATAGGTGGCAGGCATGACCCGCTCGGTCACCCGGATGAATTCGGTCACACACCAGTCGATGCCGCCGACGCGAGTCAGCACATTACGCAGGATGTCGTCGACCAACCCCTCCATGGGCGCCAGAGCAATTTGCATGGGTCACACTCGAAAAAAAGTCCGGCAGTTTACTGCTCGTCACCCGGATTGGGAACGCCGCCGTCCAACATTGCAGCGCCATAGCCTTCGATGAACTCTGACGGCATGCGCTTCGGGCGACCGGTGGACAGTTCGATGCAGACGAAGGTGGTTTGCGCCCGCAACAGTGTCAGGTTGTCTGCGGGACGTTTGAGCTGAAAGCAGCGCGTCATTTTCAGGCGGCGATCCCAATCGACGATCCAGGTCGCGAGTTGCAGCTCATCGCCCTCGTAGGCACTGGCCAGGTAATCGATCTCGTGCCGGACCACAGCCATGGCGCGGTCCAGTCGGCGATACTCGCTGAGGTCCAGACCCAGATACTGCGAATGGCGCCAGGCGCAACGCTCCAGCCAAGTGACGTAGACCGCGTTGTTGGCGTGCCCCAGACCGTCGATATCATCGCCACCCACATTCAGATCGATGACGAAAGGCGTTGCCCGATCCCAGACCATGCTCGCTCCTGCTTGGGTAATTTCGTTGGCGGCAGTGTAGCTGGAATGCATGCCCGACAAGGCATGTCTGGAGATATTCGAAGGCAGGAGACGGGTTCGAAGAAAAAACAAAACCCTGAAAAAACAAAAGGGCCATTCAATAATCGAATGACCCTTGGTCCCGCAGAGCGGGAAATCGTGGCGTCCCCTAGGGGACTCGAACCCCTGTTACCGCCGTGAAAGGGCGGTGTCCTAGGCCACTAGACGAAGNGCAAAACCTTCAGTCAGGTTCATCAGTGATGAACCCTGGCAAAATTGGTGGAGCTAAGCGGGATCGAACCGCTGACCTCCTGCATGCCATGCAGGCGCTCTCCCAGCTGAGCTATNGGATTTATCGCCTCGCGGCGGAGTTCAACCTTCCGGCATCACTCGGTGAAACTGGCGTCCCCTAGGGGACTCGAACCCCTGTTACCGCCGTGAAAGGGCGGTGTCCTAGGCCACTAGACGAAGNAAACCTTCTACCTGATCAGAGTTGGGACTCCGATCGATTCAACACCCTGTTTTACCAGGCCTTGAACCTTGAATTTGGTGGAGCTAAGCGGGATCGAACCGCTGACCTCCTGCATGCCATGCAGGCGCTCTCCCAGCTGAGCTATNACATCAGTGGACGGGGCGCATGTTAAGCGTGAGTCGCTAACCTGTCAAATTTATTTTCGAGAAATTTGAAAGTTTTTCGTCGGCATAACAATCACTTACCGTTTCGGCCCGCAAATCCGAGACCGAGTCGGCCACTGCCTGCCCTGCTCACACGGGCACACAGTGGCTTCTTCACATCACTGATGGGTCAGGCAATGGCGCCCAGCAGTTTTTCCCACTCTTTGTTTTCTTTCTTCGAGACGCCGCCCAGCAGATCAATGGCCTGACGCAGACGGAAACGCGTCAGGTCCGGGCCGAGAATCTCCATCGCGTCCAGCACCGAAACGGAGCTGGCCTGCCCGGTGATCGAGGCGAACATCAGCGGCATGGCATCACGCAGCTTGAGGCCAAGGTACTCGACCACCGACTGGATGCAGGCGGTGATCGGGTCCTTCTCCCACTGACGCAGCGATTCCAGCTTCCACAGGATCAGCTGCATCAGCTGGCGCACCTGATCGCCGGACAGCTTCTTGTGCTCGAACAGTTTCACGTCCGGGGTGACACCACCGGCGAAGAAGAAACTGGCCAATGGCGCGATCTGACTGAACGTCTCGACGCGGCCCTGCACGTGCGGTGCGATCTTCATCATGTAATCGGGGTTCAGCGCCCAGTTCTGCACACGAGCGGCAAACTCCTCGACCGGCAGCTCACGCAGCCACTGACCGTTGAGCCAGGACAGCTTCTCGATATCGAAAATCGGACCGCCCAGCGACACGCGGGACAGGTCGAAGTGCTCGACCATTTCCTGCAGCGAGAACTTCTCGCGCTCGTCCGGCATCGACCAGCCCATGCGGCCCAGGTAATTGAGCATGGCTTCAGGCATGAAGCCCATGCGCTCGTAGAAGGTCACCGAGGTCGGGTTCTTGCGCTTGGACAGCTTGCTCTTGTCCGGGTTACGCAGCAGCGGCATGTAGCACAGCTGCGGCTTGTCCCAGCCGAAGTATTCGTACAGCAGAATCAGTTTCGGGGCCGAGGGCAGCCACTCTTCGCCACGCAACACGTGGGTGATGCCCATCAGGTGGTCATCGACCACGTTGGCCAGGAAGTAGGTCGGCAGACCGTCGGTCTTCATCAGGACCTGCATGTCCATGCGGTCCCACGGGATTTCCACTTCGCCACGCAGCAGGTCCGGCACCACGCAGACGCCTTCGGTCGGCACCTTCATGCGAATGACGTGCGGCTCGCCAGCGTCCAGACGACGCTGCACTTCCTCTTTGGAAAGCAACAGCGCACGGCCGTCGTAACGCGGGGTCTCGCCACGGGCCATCTGCTCGGCACGCATTTCGTCCAGCTCTTGCGCGGTGCAGAAGCATGGGAAGGCATGGCCCATTTCGACCAGCTGCCGGGCGTACTTCTGGTAAATCTCGCCCCGCTCGCTCTGCCGGTAAGGACCGTGCGGTCCGCCAACGTCGGGACCTTCGCTCCACTCGATGCCCAGCCAGCGCAAGGCGTCGAAAATCTGCTGTTCGGACTCACGGGTCGAACGCAGCTGATCGGTGTCTTCGATGCGCAGAATGAACTCGCCACCATGCTGCTTGGCAAAGCAATAGTTGAAAAGTGCGATGTAAGCCGTGCCAACGTGGGGGTCGCCCGTGGGCGATGGCGCGATGCGGGTACGAACGGTGGTCATGGAAAATCCCGAAATAAGGTCGATCAAGCGCGGAATGTTAACAGGCCCGGGGCGCTGGGCTCCAGCGCGGGTGCTGGCAGATCAGTGATCGTTACTCCTCTGCGCTCATCGTATACAAAGTCTGCCTCGACACTGATCGTGCCCATCGCTCTGCGTCACGGGCGGCACAGATTGCGGATTCGGTGAGCCGAGCGCATGGCCCAAGTCACCCTTTCACTCCAGCACCTCTACCTCCATACCCACCTCAAGCTCGCCCGGCCCGACGTTGACCATGTTCTGTCCGAACATTACATTGCCTTCGACTTCACGATAGCTCTTCAGGGTCGCAAAAGGTTCGCGATCAGGACTGCGCTCGCCGGTAGCCGGGTCGATAGTCGTTAGGATGCAGCGGGCGCAGGGTTTGAGCAGTTCGAAGTGCATGTCGCCGATGCGGATACGCTTCCAGTTGTCTTCAGCGAAGGCTTCGGCACCTTCGATCACCAGGTTGGGCCTGAAGCGCAGCATTTCCACCTCCCTGCCCAGCCTGGCAGAGAGATCGTCGAGCGAGCCCTGACCGATCAACAGAAGCGGAAAGCCATCGGCGAAGTTGACACGATTGTCGACCGATCCGTATCCGCCGGGCAGCCAGCGGGCGCGCTCGACGGGCATGTAAACCATGCGCGTCGGCTTGCCGATGAAGCGACTGACCCAGTCGGCCGCCTCTTGGCCCGCGTCAGGCACCTGCAGCGAGTCGCGCCAGACGGTCACGCCGCGCAGGTTGTCCTGCACATCGATCGGAACGGCGACATCAAGCGGTGCAAAGCCAGGCGCATTGAGTGTCACCCCTCCACCGGCATTCCACAGCACCGACAGCTGTGACATGTGCGACACCGCGCGTTGGGTCAGAAAACGCCCTGTGCTCTCGTCAACCAGCATCCAGCGTCGGTCACCCGCCAGCCCCAGGCTGTCGAACGACGCCCGTTGCAGGATTTCCGCCTTGCAGGATTTGAGAGGAAAACGATAGAGCGCGCGCAGACGTAGCATGAACGGTTCCTTGGGTGGCTCGAAAAGCTTTGACGTGAACGGCAAAGCTTATACGAACAGGAACCTCACAGGCAGTTCGGGTAAGGCGGTGAATCAGTGAGTCAGCATCATCAGGCGCTCACGCACTACTTCAACCAGCTTGTCGGGCTGGAACTTGGACAGGAAGTTGTCGCAGCCGACTTTCTTGACCATCGATTCGTTGAAACTGCCGGACAGCGAGGTGTGCAGCACGATATACAACGCACGCAGACGCGGATCGTTGCGAATCTCGGTGGTCAGACGGTAACCATCCATTTCCGGCATTTCGGCGTCGGTGAACACCATCAGCAGTTTCTTGTGCACGTCCTCACCGGCGTCAGCCCAGCCCTTGAGCATGTTCAGCGCCTTGAGACCGTCACTGGCAACGTGAAGCTTCAGCCCCAACTGCGACAGGGTGTCACGCAACTGAGCCAAGGCAACCTTGGAGTCATCCACCAGCAGCACTTCACGACCGCGCGCGCCCTCGAGCACCGGATCTTCGAGCTTCTCGCGAGAGACCTTGGCGTTGTAAGGGACGATCTCGGCGAGCACTTTCTCAACATCGATGATTTCTACCAATTGATCATCGACCTTGCTGATCGCGGTCAGGTAATGCTGACGGCCCGCACTGGCAGGCGGCGGCATGATCGCATCCCAGTTCATGTTGACGATGCGATCCACACCGCCCACCAGAAACGCCTGAACCGAGCGGTTGTATTCGGTCACGATAATGGTGCTGCCCGGACCCGGCACCAGAGGCCGCATGCCGATCGCCTGGGACAGGTCGATCACCGGCAGCGTCTGACCCCGCAGGTTCACGACTCCGCAGACGAAGGAGTGTCGTTGCGGCATCAGGGTGAGCTTGGGGAGCTGCAATACTTCCTGAACCTTGAACACGTTGATCGCGAATAACTGCCGACCGGCCAGGCGGAACATGAGAATTTCCAGGCGATTCTCGCCCACCAGCTGTGTGCGTTGATCTACTGTGTCGAGAATGCCAGCCATTTTAGCTCCTGAAGCGTTGGTCACGATGAGTCTGCTTAACGTATATCGGCTGAAACGAGCCGGACCTTAATGGCAATGAAAAGCCGATTTCAGGCATTGATGTCACATTACCATCATGCTTTACTGATGTCCCATCGCAAAAAGTGTCCGTGCGACTCCGTACTTGCGCCCGCCACTCAGCCCCTATAAACAGGGTCATTACGCTCGCCCCTAGGTTTTACCCTGAATGTCTATCGGGGAATACCTGATATGATCGCTATCTCATTGCCACTATTGTGACGCCATTCTCATTGCACGAATGGAGTCAGGCCTGTGTTCGCGTTCCAGTCCTTGCAATCGACCAGCCCCGTCGGGACCGACGTTTCGCTGGTACGGGTTACCATTGCAGACGAAGCAGCGCGTTTTTTGCGTCCTGACCGCGGGATTGGATCCACATGGATCGTCCCTGGCGCACATCAATACGCCATCGCTGAGATACATTCCGAAACGCCCTACAGACTTTCAGATGAAATCGACATTAACTGTCAGCCATTCGCGGCGGGCGAGAGTTCGCTGTCCATGATGTGTGGAGATACAGGATGCTGAGCAGTAACGAATGGCAGCAGAAACATGAACAGTTTCTGGCCGAATCCCAGGCGCTTTTATATAAATCGGAAGAGTGCCTGTCGCACCTCGAGTTGATCGGCGACGATGAAGATGCAGTCAATTGCCTGCTGGCCTCGCTGCTGACACTGACCAACAAGGCCGACGACGCATCCGTTCAATGTATAGCGGACTTCACTCGGCGACTGCGCTGCCTGCTCGACAACGCCGACCCGGCCAACGGACTGTCACAGGAAACACTGGCGACGGTCAAAAGTTGCCTGGCCCTTGTTTCATGGCAGTTGGAACTCCTCGACCCCAATACCGGAGAGCTGGTCATGGACAACGAGGAACAGCAGGAACTGTTGGGCAGACTGGCTGCCCTCTCGGCCTGTTCAGATAAAGCCGTGGACGCTGCACGCGAATAAGCAGGACGAAAACGCCGACCTTCTTTCAATGAAAAGATAACCCCCTTTTGCAGAAGGCACGGCACTTTGATGATGCGTTCACACCTCCCCGGTCGGCTTTGAGATATGCGCGCGAATACTCCCCGCTTTCACTGACCTGCATGCCATCCATTCCGTCGGCACACTGCGCAGTTAAACGTTTGGTTGACACGCATGTAAGGTAAGATTGTCCGACACCCATGACGTGCTGTTCACAGACGTGACGGCGGACATGACTGCGGGTTTGACTGGAATGGAATCAAAAGTGTCGAGTTCAATTTCCTTGAATATACTCAAACAGTCAGTTGATCCTGCGATCAATATTAAATTGACATCAAGCTGTCCGATTATTGGCTATGGCTATTAATGGCGCGAATCGATATGCATGCCATCGTTCGGTCTTTCAGTTTGGGCTCTGATACGACCAACCGGGTCAAGTGGGTCATAGCCGCGCTCTGTGCCAGTGCAGCGCTGGGTAATACGGTGCTGTTCATCCGTTCTTCGTATTTCCCGGCCAGCCTGCTGACGCTCAATCTGATGGCGTTTGCCAGCCTCTGTTTCTATCTTTGGCGCACCAGCCGTCTGATCCAGTTGCAACCGCAGGAACTGGCGCAGCGAATGCTGGATGTTCAGGAAACCGAGCGGCAACGTCTGAGTCGCGAACTCCATGATGACATCGGCCAGATGCTGACCGGTGCTCAGTTGCAACTGGCCTGGTTGCAACGTCGACTGCCTGCCGAATTGAATACTCATGCCGGGCAGCTTGAGGCAACCCTTGCAGAAACGCTGGGCAAAGTCCGCGACCTTTCCGCCATTCTCAATCCTCGCCAGTTATCGAGTCTGGGACTTGAAGGCGGGCTGCGCGCCCATCTGGTCAGCGCGCTTGCCAACAGCCAGACCCATTGGAGCCTGGAGTGCCAACAGCGTTTGAACGGAATTCCGGAAGAGATGGCCGTCGCCGCCTACCGTATCTGTCAGGAAGCGGTGACCAACATGCTGCGCCATGCCCAGGCGAAAAATCTGTTGATACGGTTCGAACGTCAACCTGCCGGGCTGTCGATACTGATCGCCGACGACGGCACGGGCTTCGAGCCTGCCGCCCAACCCCGACCCGAAGGCAACGGCCTGGCCGGCATGCGTGAACGCGTCACGCTGCTGGACGGATCCTGGTCGCTGCATAGCGGACAGGGACTGGGTACTCGAATCGAAGTCATGTTTCCCTGGGCGCCCCGTTCGGGCGAGCGCGCCCGTTTGCACAAGAAAACACAATGACCTGCAATCTGTTACTGGTGGACGACCATTCACTGATCAGGGCTGGCGTACGCGCTCTGGTCTCGGACATTCCCGGCTATGCCATCGTCGGGGAAGCGTGCGACGGCAGTCAGTTGTCGGGGCTCGCGCACCGCCTCAAGCCGGACATCATCCTGCTGGACATCGGCATGAAGGACATGAACGGACTGGACGCACTGGAGCAGTTGGTCAAGGTCCAGCCGGACTGCAAGGTTCTGATCCTGTCGATGCACACCGAACCGGACATCATCATGCGCGCGCTGGAGGCAGGCGCTCATGGCTATTTGCTGAAAGACGCCACGGCGACCGAGCTGGAGCAGGCGTTGAAAGCCTTGCGCAATGGCGAGCGCTACCTGAGTCCGGCAATCGCCCATACCGTGATCAACCGGGCCTTGCAGAGCCAGCGCACAGGAAAGTCCGAGCTGCCACAGGAGAAGTACAACCTCACGGCTCGTCAGCTGGAAATCCTGCGCCTGATCGTGAGGGGCAAGTCCACTCGGGAAATCGCCAGCGGTCTGAATCTGAGCATCAAGACCGTCGAGACCCACCGCTCACAAATCATGAAGCGGCTGCAGATTTTCGATGTGGCCGGTCTTGTGCTGTTCTGCGTCCGGGAGCGGATCATCAGCCTGGACGATTGAGCTGCAGCGCATTGCCGGATCCTGTGGACAGCACCGGCGAGTCGTCCGGCAGGTGCACCCTGAGCGCCGCAGGCCGTGCCTCGAACCGCAAGTCTTCGCCAGACAGCGGCTCGCCGTCCAGATTGATTTCCAGTCCTTGGGCAGACCTGAGTTCTACCCACGGCAGACGTGCACGAACGAACATGTTATCGAAACCCAGTCCGCCTTCCAGCAGGCTCCTCAGCGTGCCGACCACTTCCTGAGGTGCAGGCAGGATGCTGATGTCCAGCATGCCGTCATCAGCCAGCGCCGTTGGACACAGCACATGCCCGCCACCCGCCTGCCGACCGTTGCCAATGCCCAGCGCCAGAAGATCGCCACGCCAGTGAAAATCCGGTCCGATCAGTTCGCCGTGAGCGGCATGCAGCTCGCTGAAACGGGTAAGCCCGGTAAACAGGTAAGCGGCGCCGCCCAGCACTTTCTTGAGGTCTTCCGAGGTATTGGCTGTCACCTGGCTGCCGAAGCCTCCGGTGGCCATATTCAGAAACAGCTTGCCGCCCACTTCGCCCAGATCGACGGGACGCGGTGTGACGTCCATCAACTCCAGCGCCTGGTCGACCTCGAGCGGCACGCCGGCGGCACGGGCAAAGTCATTGGCGGTGCCCAGCGGCAGAATGGTGAGGCTGGTATCGGTTTCCGGCGCCTGGGCCAGGGCCTCGGCGATATCGCGCAACGTACCGTCGCCACCGCCTGCCACGATATGGCGGTGCCCGGCGGCCAGCGCTTCGCTGACCAGACGCTGGGCATCGCCCCCCTCCCAGGTCAGGCGCACATCAAGGTCCCAGCCTTGCCTGCGTTTTTCGGCGACGCCATTTCTTACATCTTCATTGAGCGATTGCTTGCCGTGAAGAATGAGCATAGCCCTGCGTTGTGTCATGAAACCCCCTCTGGTGACCGGTACGAGTACCACATATGAGCGACGCTTTCGTTTGCCAGCGCCTGACTGCATTTGGCACAGCGCAGGGTTGTGACCCCGCCAAATTGAAAAAAGCCCGTCCAGATGAATATTTTTTTGATCCTCTTGACAGAGGGTTTACGCCCGTAGATTCGGAGGTAAGTCGGCTTGCCTGTCTAATAGCCACTCGCCTGCACCGTTCATCACAACATTGGTCCTCTCCCTTTTCAGTTTCATGAGCTTTACTACAGCGAAACCCTCCGTTTGAGTGTTTTCACTCACAAACGGCTGAAATTTCTCACGTTAATACGGGCACCGGCCGATATACACAAAGTGGTAGCTACAAATTGCAGGCTCAAAAACCGTCAGTTCGACAACTTATTGGCTACGCTTCAGCAAACTCCGTAAAGAAGGTGTTTTTTTGACTCTGCGCTTGAACGACACAGCTCACACAAAGATTCGGCACGGGTGCCGTGGGGTTACAGGAAGTAAGGGAGCTTTATGAGGTTGCAACCGGTAGACAGCCTGTCGCTCACTCGCACCAGTCTGGTGGAGTATTTTCTGTTCGGTATCCGCATCGCGCATGCTCTCGCCTGCATGCTCCCCGGCCTGCTGCTGGGTGCGTTCATGCCGGACGGTGTGATGGAGAAACCTCAGAATTACCTGGCGATGCAGGTCTTCTTCGGCATTGTCGTGGTGCTGATCTTTCAGGCCATGGGCGTGTATTCGGAGGCGCTGTTCAGCAACGCCCTGCGCCTTCGCTCAATCGTGATCGCCTGGTCGGCGTCGTTCGGCCTGCTGCTGTTCATGCAACGCACCCTCGGCCTGTTCGGCAACCTCTCCAACGAACATCTGGTGTTCTGGTATGTGGCCAGCCTCTTTCTGTATTGCGTCATCCGTCTGCTGATGCTGGCACTGTTCAAACACCAGATGCGCAAAGGCGTGTTCCTGCAGAACGCCGTGATTCTGGGGGCCACCGAGAACGGTATGCGCCTGGCCGAGTACCTGCTCCAGCATCAGGACATCCGCTCGGGCGTGATGGGCTTCATTGATGACCGCATCGGCCGCATGCCCAAGACCGTCGCCAACCTGCCGCTGCTGGGCAATACCAGTGATCTGGAGCGGTTGATCCGCGAAGAGAAAGTCACCCAGGTCCTGGTTGCCCTGCCCTGGACCGCCGAAAACCGCATGGACCACATCATTCACGAGCTGCGCCGGTTTCCGGTCAACGTGCTGCTGGTACCGGACATGGTCGCGTTTCGTCACAGCCATAACCGCATCACGGAAGTGGCCAAGCTGCCGATGTTCAATGCCTCGGACGTGCCGCTCAACGGCTGGTCTCCGTTCATCAAACGCGCCGAGGACATTGTGCTGTCCTCGCTGGCGCTGCTCGCACTGTCACCGTTCATGCTGCTGGTCGCACTGGCGATCAAGCTCGACTCACCGGGTCCGGTGTTCTTCAGGCAAAAGCGCTACGGCTATAACAACCGCCTCATTGAGGTATTCAAATTTCGCTCGATGCATCAGCACCAGGCCGATGCAACGGCGGAGCAACAGACCACCCGGGGCGATGCCAGGATCACCCGGGTCGGGCGTTTCATCCGCAAGACCAGCCTGGATGAGCTGCCACAGCTGTTCAATGTGGTGGCAGGCAGCATGTCGATGGTGGGCCCGCGCCCCCATGCGACGGCAACGAAAGCGGCAGGCATTCTTTTCGAGCAGGCGGTGAAGGAGTACACGTCGCGACATCGAGTCAAACCCGGCATCACCGGACTGGCTCAGATCAACGGCTATCGTGGGGAAACAGACACCGTGGAAAAAATCGAAAAACGCGTCGAGTTCGATCTTGAGTACATAGAAAACTGGTCCGTCTGGTTCGACCTCTACATCCTTATGCGCACTGTTCCGGCAGTGCTCTTCACTCGTGAGGCTTATTGATGAGCACCCTCATTCCCTGCATCATCGCCGGCGGCTCCGGCACCCGTTTGTGGCCTGTCTCCCGTGAAGCCATGCCCAAGCCGTTCATGCGCCTTCCCGACGGCGAAAGCCTGCTGCAGAAAACCTTCAAGCGCGCGGCCGCCCTGCCCCATGTCGAGCGCCTGCTGACGGTGACCAACCGGGAAGTGTATTTCCGTACGGTCGATGACTACCGACAGTTGAACAAAAGCAAGGTCAGGCTGGATTTCATCCTCGAGCCTTTCGGGCGCAACACTGCCGCTGCCATTGCTGCTGCCGCAGTGCACGTCACCCGTTTGTACGGAGGCGACGCACAGTTGCTGGTGCTGCCTGCCGACCATCTGATCACCGATATCGAAGCCTTTTCCCGCGCCGTGTCGGCTGCGCAAGAGCTTGCCTCGCAAGGCTGGCTGGTGACGTTCGGCATTCTGCCGACCAAGCCGGAGACCGGTTTTGGTTACATCGAGAAAGGCCAGTCGCTCAATGCAGACGCGTACCAGGTTGCACGTTTCGTCGAAAAACCCGATGCGGCGAGCGCCCAGGGTTATCTGGACGGCGGCCTGCACCTGTGGAACGCGGGAATGTTCTGCCTGCGCGCCGATGCGGTTTTGCGCGAGCTGGAAACCCACGCGCCGGATGTGCTGAGCGCCGTCAGGGCCTGCCTGGAGCTAA
This sequence comes from Pseudomonas viridiflava, assembly GCF_001642795.1. GTDB lineage: Bacteria > Pseudomonadota > Gammaproteobacteria > Pseudomonadales > Pseudomonadaceae > Aquipseudomonas > Aquipseudomonas viridiflava. The sequence goes on from NZ_LKEH01000020.1 coordinate 18,412, forward strand.
GCGTAAGCAAGGAAGGCAACCGGGAATTGCAGGTCGAACTCGACAGCGAATCGTTTGGCCTGGTGCCGGATATTTCCATCGATTACGCGCTGATGGAGCGCTCCGACAAGGTGGCGGTCGTGCCCTGTGAACTTGGCTGGAGCGACATCGGCTCATGGGAAGCCGTGCGCGAACTGAGCGGTGCCGACGCCCACGGCAACCAGTGCAACGGCCAGACCGTGCTGCACGACGTGACCAATTGCTACATCGATTCGCCCAAGCGGCTGGTCGGCGGTATCGGTCTGGACAACCTGATCATCATCGACACCCCGGACGCGCTGCTGATTGCCGATGGCACACGCACTCAGGACGTGAAGGTCATCGCTCAGGAGCTCAAACGTCAGGGCCATGACGCCTATCGCCTGCACCGCACGGTCACTCGCCCCTGGGGCACCTACACCGTCCTGGAAGAAGGCAAACGTTTCAAGATCAAGCGCATCGTGGTCCGTCCGCAGGCGTCGCTTTCGCTGCAGATGCACCACCATCGCAGCGAGCACTGGATTGTGGTGAGCGGCATGGCGAGGGTCACCAATGGCGAACGCGAGTTCATGCTCGACACCAACGAGTCGACCTTTATCAAGCCCGGTTTCACCCATCGACTGGTCAACCCCGGCGTCATCGATCTGGTGATGATCGAAGTGCAGAGCGGCGAGTACCTGGGTGAAGACGACATCGTGCGCTTTACCGACGTCTACGGGCGCGTAGCCGAGCAGACCGTGAAAACCTGATCACGCTTCACACGGGCAAGGCCGCTGATGGCGGCCCCGCTTTACTCGACATTGAGGACTGGACCCACCCGAAACGAACCTGGCTGTAACCCTACACATGATTTTATTACCCGAAAGGGAGCCGTATTCGTGCATGAAAGGAGTTCAGGATAAATGAAACGCATGATGCTGATCGTCAGCCTATTGCTGCTTGGCGCTTGTAACACCCCCTCAAGGGTCGGTCTGCCCGACGATCCGGCGCAGATCGAAGCAGGCCAGGCAGCCGGCAGGGCGCTGGCGGGCAAGCCGTTGCCACCGGAGCGCATCCGCCCCGGTGACACCTTGCGTATCGTGCGTAATACCGGAGAGTCGCCGTCCATCTCGGCGTTCACCGCCAACTCGATCTATGAGCTGACGCTGTTTCAGGTGCTCAACGACGGGACCTTTTCCTATCCGTATATCGGCACCGTCAAGGCAGCCGGTCTGACGCTCCAGCAACTCAACGACCTGCTGGAAAGCAAGCTGCAGAACGTCTATCGCGAAACGGCCCTGACCATCAACATCTCCCAGTCACCGGGCAATACGGTGTTCGTGGGCGGCGCGGTGCGTAACTCGGTGACCCTGCCGGTCAACGTGGCCACCAGTCTGGCGCAGGCGATTGTTGGTGCAGGCGGTGTCGCACTCGATGCCGATGCCTCTCAGGTAGCCCTGCTGCGCCAGGAAGACGACGGCCTCTACAAGACCTATTTCTTTGACTACAGCAAGTTTCTCTGGGCAAGCGCAGGCGGCCCCACCGCACCGGTTCTGCTCAAGCGCGGCGACATCGTGTTCGTTCCCAAATCCACGGTCGGCAACAAGGTTGACGGCGTAACCCTGTACTTCAACCAGTTGATTCCTTTCGCGAAGTCGATCGGGCTGGGTCTGAATTACGAGCTGCGCAACAGCAATTAATTGTCAGGGAAACAGACATGATCAATATCCGCTCATTTCGCGACCTGCTGCGCCTGCTGTTCATTTTTCGGCACGAGGTCAAGATCACCGTAGTAGCGACTTTCGTTGTCGTGCTGCTGGGGGCCCTGCTGCTGCCCAACCGCTATGAATCCACCGCATTGCTGCTGGTCAAGCCTGGCCGGGACAGCAGCACGGTGCCCATCGAGCTGTCTAACCGCCAGGCCATCGTAGTACCCAGCGCGTTGCGCGACCCTTTGCTGGACGAAGAGCGCATGCTGACGGGACGCCCGATCATGCGCAAAGTGTCGGAGAAATACCTGGCTGAACTGTCCCGTGCCGAACCCGAAACCGGTGTTCTGGCGTCGATCAAGAACGGTCTGAAAAGCGTCGTCGGCGCGGTCGTGGGCGCCGGTCGCAGCGTGCTGCAATTTATCGGGCTGGTTGAAAAACGCACCCAGGCCGAGCGCATGGCCGAAGACCTGGAAAAGAACTTCAAGGTCCGTCACGAGCCGGGCTCGTCGGTCATGGAGCTGACCTTTACCTGGAACGACCCGACCACCGCGCAAACCGTACTCAAAACCTGGATCGAAGAGTATCAATTGCAGCGCACCAAGACCCTGGGACGCGTCAGCCTGTACACGTTCTACGAATCGGAAGTGAAGAACACCGGCGACAACATCATTTCGTACAAGAAGCAGATTCAGAACTACCTGAATCAGCTGAGTGCCGTGAGCATTTCCCAGCGTCTGGCCGACACCTCGCAAGGTTTGAATGATCTGCGCACCGAGCGTAACAATACGACCCGCGCCATTGCCTCTACCAAGGCAGGGCTCGACCTGCTGAAGAAACAACTGGCCGCACAACCCAAGACGGTGTCCGCCGGACGGGAACTGACCCTCAACCCCAACCGCCAGGACCTGCAGAACCGCATCAACGGCAAGGAAGTCGAGCGTCAGGAACTGTTGCGTTCATTCAAGGAACAGGCACCGCCGATCCGCGCAGTGAACGAGGAGATCAACAACCTCAAGAAACTGCTCAACGAGCAGGACGCCACGGTCCAGCGTTCGGAAAGCATCACGCCCAACCCGATCTACAACCGCATGCAGAACGTGTATGCAGACCAGCAGACCAGCTTCGCGCGTTTGCAGACCCAATTGACGCAGCAGAATACCCAGATCGCCCAACTGGAAGCCGACCGTCAACAGGCGCTGAATCTGGAGCCAGAGCTTTCGCGCCTGCAGAACGAGCTGGATGCCGCCGAGAAAAGCTACGCGCTATACACCGACAGCCTTGAAAAAGCGCGCATCGACCGTGAGCTGGACAACAGCCAGATCAGTAACATCGCGACCATCGAAGAAGCCACCTACAACCCCAGCCGTGTTTTCCCGAAAAGCCTGCTGATGGTGCTGCTCGCCTTCCCGCTCAGTCTGGTGGTCGGCGCGCTGGCCCTGTACTTCTTCTACCTGCTTGATCAACGCATCCATGACGGCGACAAGATCGAGAGCACGTTCAAAGTGCCGGTGTGGACCACCCTCCCCGATCTGGAACACGCTCAGGAACGCAGCGCTGCGTTTATCTCCAACCTGCACCGGATATACGGCATCCTGCCGCTGGATCAGGTGGATGAAAAAGGCCTGACGCTGGGATTCACCTCTGTGAAAGCGGGCGCCGGGGTGTCGTTCGTGATCGAGCGTCTGGCTGCACTGCTGATCGAGCAAGGACATCAGGTGCGTACCGAAAATCGTGCGCCTGCACGGCCGGGCGAGATCGTGCTGATCAACGCCTCCGGGGTGTCCACCAACCAGGAAGCTTTCGTGTTGCTGCGCAACGCCGACCTGATTCTGCTGGTGGTTCGGGCCAAGGACACCACGGTGCCGATGCTCGAAGACACCTTGCACAACCTCAATACCGCGTTCAAGAAAGTCGACGGCGTCATCATCAACCGTCGGCGCTTTGAAGTACCCGAGAACGTGTTGAAATTTCTCAAGCGTATCGGGAGCCGTGGCTGATGCGTATTGCCTTGCTCGCCCCGCTGCCGCCCGAGCAGAACGGCATCGCCGACTATGCGGGCCATCTCAGGCAGGCCCTCGAAGCACTGGGCCTGCAGGTGGTGACACCGTTGCAGGGGGTCGGCAACGATCCACGCGCTGCCACCCAGCGTGTGGCCGAAACCGACTGGAGCGCCATCGACGTGGTGCATGCCGAACTGGGTGGCGGTCGACTCGCCGAGTTCCAGGCATTGCGCGCCTTGCAACGGCGCTTTCCCAAATTGCCGCTGACCGCCACCGTGCATGACCCGGAGCGTCTGGTCTGGCGTCGGGAAAAGCTGCCCTGGCCGTTGTCGATTGCCAGTGGGATGCGCTCTCCACTGCCGGAAATGGCCACCGTGCTGGCCGATCCCCTTTGCCTGCACGAGGAACGGCAACTGGCCCGGCACATGACTCGCCTGGTGACACTGACCCAGGCAGGCAGCCAGAGCCTGCGCCAGCGCATGGGCCTCAAGCCCGCGCAGATGGAAGTCATCAGCCACGGCAACATGGACATCGCTCCGGCGCCGTTACCGCCGATGAAACCGCTGCGCCTGCTGTACTTCGGCTTCATCTATCGCGGCAAGGGCATCGAAGACCTGCTCGATGCACTGGCCGGCGTTTTTACCGAGAAACCGGCCTTGCGCTCGACCGTACGCCTGACCCTCGCGGGCGGCAGCGAGCCGGAGATGGCGTTCGGCCCTTCCGGCAGCTATCTGGAGCAGTTGCGGCTGCGCATCCGTCAACTCGGGCTGGTGGACCTGATCGACTGGCAATTGGACCTGCCTGCCGAAGAGATTCCACAGGTCATCCAGGCTCATCATGTGATGGTCCTGCCCTACCGCGAATCGAGCAAACTCAAGGTGCTGGGCAAATTGCGCGGGACCAGCGGCGCCCTGTCATGGGCCGTGGCCTGCGGTCGCGGCGTGATCACCTCCGACGCGCGCTCGTTCGCCGAAGAGGTGTCGCACGGCAACGGCATGATCTATCCGCAGGGCGATGTCCAGGGGCTTGCCGACGCGCTGGTGAAAGTCTGCACCAGCCCGGAGCTGATCGCCCAGTGGGCGGAAAAGGCCTCACTGATGGGTCGGGCCAGAGTCTGGAGCCACACCGCCGAGCGATTCCAGAATGTATTCCGGCAAGCCTGCGAGGTGCATTGAGATGGCGCATCGTTCAACCCTCCTGCGGTCCGTGGCCGCCGCCCTGATCAGTGCCACGCTGGCCGCTGCCAGTCAGGCGGCGACCGTGCTGAAAGCACCGCGGCCGGTGGTCTGGCAGGACTTTCTCGGCGTCAACGTGCAGTTTCAGTACTTTGCGCCGGACATCTATCAGCAACAGATGGCGCGCCTCGACGAGCTGGGACTGAACTGGGTACGCCTGACCATTCACTGGCCCGTCATCGAACCGCAGAAGGACAAGTTCGCGCTGTCGGAGCTGGACGCGGCGATGGAGGCGATCAAGACGCATCATTACAACACGCTGGCCTATATGGTGGGCTCGGCGCCCTTCGCCAGCAGCGCACCGCCCGGCGCGACGGGTCGTGACCAGTATCCGCCCAGGGATTTTTCCACCTTCGCCGCGCGCATGGTGAGCCTTGCCCAGCGTTACCCGCAGGTGAACAACTGGCAGGTGTGGAACGAGCCGAATATCGTCTGGCTGCCCAAGGAAGACCCGGCAGCCTATGGCCGATTGCTGACCACCACAGCCCAGGCCCTAAGAACCGCGGTGCCGGAAAAAACCATCGTGACCGCGGGCATGGCGTACTACAGCCAGATGCACAGCACGCCCGGCTACATGTTGCAAAGTCTCCTTGATGGCGGGCTGGGCACCCAGAACATCGTGGCGGCCTACCATCCGTATTCCGAATACCCCGAAGGCGATTCGGTCCCGGACCGGGATTTTCTGGTGCGTGCCAATGCCATGAACAACCTGCTGCACAGCAACGGCGTCAGTCAGGTATGGGCCACCGAGTGGGGCTGGTCGAGCTACGACGGCCCGGTGGAAATGCAACGACTGATCGGCACGTCCGGTCAGGCCGACTACACCCTGCGTCGCCTGGCTCTGATGAGCGCTCTGGATTTCCAGCGCATCTTCCTGTTCAACCTCAGCGACCTGGACGAGCGCGCCTCGGCTCGCGATCAGGGTTATGGTCTGCTGGATCTGCAGGCCAGCCCAAAGCCTGTCTACACCGCGCTGAAGAATTTTCTGACCATCACCGGACCGCGCGTTACACCGACTGATCCGCCCGCCGTCAGTCAGGTGCCCGATGACCTGTACGCGGTGACCTGGAGTCGCGAGGACGGTAAACATCTGCTGATGGTCTGGAGCGCCTCGGGCGTCAGCCTGACCTTTCCCGCCATCAACGACGCCATCGTGCATGACCCGCTGACCGGCAGCCGGATTCCATTGTCCGCCACCAAGGGCATCACCCTGGTGCTCAAGCCGACCCTGCAAATTCTGGAATGGAAGCCCTGACCATGCGGATACTCTGGACGCTCCCGTACCTGCCCTGGCCCACCACCAGCGGCGGCAAGACCCGGGAATATCACCTGTTGCGCAATCTGGCCGCGCGCGGCCATCGCATCACCTTGCTGGTGCAATCCAAGACGGCGCTGGATGACGCTTGCCGATCGGCACTCGAGCCCTGGCTGGAGCGTTTGATCGTGGTTGAACGACGTCCTCTGCACAGCCTCAAGACCCTGATGGCCGTCGCGCTGGCAAAGCCGCCGATGCTTGCCAGCGTCAACGGCTATGCACCAAAACTGGAAAAAGTATTCGAAGAACTGCTGCATGAAGACTGGGACGTGATCCAGCTTCAGCACACCTATGCCTTCCAGCCGTTCGAGCAGGCGCTCAAGCGCTCGGGTAAACCATTCGTGCTCACCGAGCACAACGTCGAATCAGACCTGGGCGCCGCCAGTTACGAGCGCATACCGCGCTGGGCCAATGCGTTCGCGGTGTATGACCGCTGGCGTTATCGCCGCTGGGAAACCCGCGTGTTCCGTCAGGCAGGCGAACTGGTCGCGGTGACAGAAGACGATGCCAAGGTCCTCTCACGCCTGAGCGGCAAGGCAACGTCCTTCGTGGTCAACAGTGTGGATTGCGGTTATTACGCCAGCGTGCATGCCGACCGCACGAGCCGTCGCCTGCTGTACATCGGCAATTATGAGTACGGCCCGAATATCGACGCCATCGAGTGGGCGCTGGACGAGATCATGCCTCAGGTCTGGGCCAGATCGCCCGACGTTCGCTTTGCCATCGGCGGTTTCGCGATGCCTGAGTCGTGGCGCGAGCGCTGGCCGGACCCACGCATCGAATGGCTCGGGTTCGTGCCGGACCTGCGCGCGTTGCAAACCACCACGGCCATCTTCTTCGCACCCCTGCGTCAGGGTGGGGGTTCGAAACTCAAGACGCTGGAATCGATGGCTGCCGGACTGCCCATCATCACCACCAGCCAGGGCGTTTCCGGTCTGGCTGTCACCAACGGTGAGCACTATCTGGGCAGCGAAGAAGCCGCAGGGCTGGCGGCCCTGATCATCGACAACATCGAAAAGCCCATGCTCCTGGACAGGATCGGCGAAGCCGCGCGCGTCTATGTGCGCTCCCGCCACGACTGGTCGGTCTCGGCGTCACAGCTGGAAGTCATCTACACCCGACTCACGCACACAGGCAAGGATCGCGCTCATGCGTATAGGACTTGATTACCGCGCAGCAGCCGGTTACCCCGTCAGCGGCATCGGCCGCCAGAACTTCGCGCTCGAAGAAGCCTTTCGCGCGCACCCCGATGTCCAGTTGCAACTGTTCGGCGTGGCGCCTTACGACCACCCGATACGACGACTCATCCATGCGCCGCAGTGGGCCACGCCACTGAATTCGGTGCACCGGATACCGGACCGGCTGCGCTTCGAAGGTGTGTTCCTGCCGCGTGCCCTGCGCGATGCAGATATCCAGATTTACTTCGCCAACATCAACATGGGGCTGCCACTGGGTCGCAAACCGGCGGGGCTGCGCTATGTGTTGCAGTTGCACGACGTGTTTCAGATCACTCAGCAGAACAACCACGGATCGCGGCTCAAGGCCCGTGTCTATCGCCTGACTGACTACCTCTCGATTGCCCACTCGATCCGGGTCGCCGATCAGGTCTGGCTGCCGTCGAGCTACACGGCGAGCGAAGTCCTGCGCCTGTTTCCCAAGGCACGGGACAAGATCCGCATCGTGCCGCTGCTGGTCGAAGGCTTCAAGGGCGAGGCAGCCGATATCAGTTCATTGAGACTGCCGCAGCGCTACTGGCTGTGCGTGGGCACTCGCGAGCCGCGCAAGAACATCAAATGGTTCGTCGATGCCTGGCAGACGGCACGCATGCAGTTCGTCGACACCCCGGATCTGGTGCTGGTCGGTGGTGACGAACCGTTGACCGAGGCCCAGCGTCAGCTTCAGGGTCTGCACGTACTGACCGGCCTGAGCGACGCCGAACTGCATGCTGTGTACCGCGACGCGGATCGTTTGTGGCAGCCATCGCTGTGCGAAGGCTTCGGCCTGCCGGTCATTGAAGCGTTGAGCGTTGGCACCCGCGTGGCCGTCGCGACCGGCTCGTCGCTGGATGAAATCTCGCCGCCCGACAGCCCGCACTTCTCACCCACCGACAGCGCCAACCTGATTCACCTGATGGGCACGTTGTCCAACGCCCCCGCAGAAGATCCCGAGGTCTCGAAAGCCTGGGCAGCCCGCTACAACCTCGACGCGTTCTGCAAGCAGGTGCATGCCACGCTCGAGGAGCTTCGCTGATGCCGATGGCCATGCCCATAGGACTGTTCTTCAGTCTGCTGTTCGGCGTGATGATCTGGATGCTGCCGGTGCCGTTCGTATTGCTGGCGGCCGTCGGTGCCGCCTCGGTCATCACCATCATCAGACGCCCAGTACGCGGGCTGCTGCTGTTTGGTGTGATCGCGACGTTCATTCCCTACTCCACGGTACAGATCGGCATCCGCACCACGGTGTCCGAGGCCTTGATCATGCTGACCTGGGGCAGCTATCTGCTGCAGGCAATGATCCAGCATCAGGCCCGAATCCCGAAGATGCTGCGCACCGAGCGACTGCTGGTGGCGCTGATGATGTTCAGCGCGTTCCCGTTTCTGATCGGTGAATTGACCGTGGTGGCTGAAGGTAACGGACCGATCAATTGGGTGCGCTGGCTGTTCAACCTGTCGGTCCTGTTTCTGGTGCCGCGCCTGCTGGTGGACCTGCCGACACTGGAAAAGCTCGTCATCGCCCTGCTCGGCGGCACCCTGATGCTGTTGCTGCTGTCGATTCCGATCTACGTCCTGAGCGGTTCGGCCCTGAGCATCACGCCCGTCCTCAGGGTCATGGGCTACAGCGGTGCCGATGTGCTGGGCGAGGCATTGCTGTCGCTCTCCAGCCGAATGGGCTCGCCATGGATGCACCCCAACGTGGCTGGCGGCGCGCTGGCGATGCTGTTGCCGCTGGCTTTCTGTTTCGGCATGACCCGCACCGGCTCTGCCCGCATGCTGGGCCTTTCGGTCGCGGTGCTGGGTGCCCTCGGGCTGTTGCTGACCGGATCGCGCGGCGCACTGGTGAGCCTGGTCATCGTCATGCTGTGGATGACCCGTCGGCGCATTCCGCATCTGGGCAGGATACTGATGGGCGGAGCGGCGGCAGGCGTGGTCCTGATGATGTTCTATCCGCCGCTTCAGGACCGGTTGATGAGTCTGTTTTCCGACGACGACACCAGTACCGCGATCCGCTTTCTGGAATACAGCCATTTCCCGGATGCGATGGCCACCTTCCCGTTCGGGATCGGCTTCAAGACCGACCCGCCGGTCCTCGGTTACACCGACTTCGGGATCTCCAACCTGTGGCTGAATTTCATCTACAAGATGGGCCTGCCGGGCATGCTGCTGTTCATCGCCATCACGGTCAGTTGGTGGAAGGAAGTACGTCCGCCAGCCGGCCGGATCGTGCTGACCCCGGAAAACGCGATCAACCTTGGCTGCATGACCGGCGTGCTGGCTGCGCTGTGCAGCGGCCTGTTTGACCACTACTTCAGTTTTACCAGCGTACTGGTCGCGCTGTTCTGGCTGTTCATCGGCATCAGCCTGCACGAAAGCAGGCGCCTGCGTGCCGTCGCCGCCAGACCGCAGCCATCCCCCGTCGCCTTACCCGAGCAGGGAGCCGCCACATGAAACATCGCATGATGCACTCGCACAATCTGCGCGACGCATTGCCTGATTACGCCCGCAAGATGGGTGTGCCACTCGAAGAGTTGCAGGCCACCTACCAATGGATGCTGGACAACGAAGTGTGTTTCGAGACGCGCATCAAGGACACCACCCTGTCGTTCATCTGCTACCTGAACATCGAACCGCGGATCGAGCCGCCGCTGGCCCGGCGCTTCTATCGCCTGCTGGCCAGCGAAACCCTCGGCGCGCTGATCCCGCTGTACGGCATCAACTGGCCGACCCTGCGCGACCGGATGCTGCGCACCTGGGAGCAGGTGTACAACATCCTGATCTGCAAGATCCCCAGTCATACCCTGCGCCTGCTCTGGCTGCGCATGGGCGGAGCGAAGATCGGCAAGGGCTCGACCGTGTGGCGCAATACCGAAGTGCTGGGCGTGGACAGCCTGCGCATCGGCAACGACACCACGGTAGGCTGGCATTGTCAGCTGGATGCACGCGGTGGTCTGGTGATCGGTGATCACGTCACCATCGCGTCCCACGTGCTGATCATCGCTGGCGGGCACGACCTCAACGAGCCCGAATTCTGGGCTGTCGGCGGTCCGGTGTTCATCGGTGACTACGCGTGGATCTGCAGCCGCGCATTGCTGTCGTTCGGTGCCAACATTGGCGAAGGTGCCGTGGTCGGCGGCAACAGCGTGGTCTCCAAACCGGTGCCGCCCTACGCCATTGTCAGCGGGCCGAATGCTGAAATCAAAGGCGAGCGCGCCCGCAATCTCAATTACAAGGTGGGCGGCAAAGGCCTGTTCACCCTGTTTCACTGACAGAAACGACGACGATGCTGGGTTCGACACTGTGGCTGACCCTGGCCACCCTCACCGGGCTGGCCGCAGGCTTCGCCCGCGAGTGGCTGCTGGTTGCCGCCTGGGGCGCTGGCGGGCAGAGCGACGCGTTTCTGGTGTCGATGTTTCTGCCCGAAGCCCTGCGCATGTCGCTGGCCGCCGGGCTGCTCAGCGCCGCTGCCCTGCCGCTGTACCAGCAGCGCTCGGCGAACGGACAACAACGCTGGCTGGGCGCAATGGTGCCGCGCCTGACGCTGGCGGGCGTCCTGCTCAGCGCTCTGCTGGCGCTGGGTGCCGGTCTGCTGGTGCGCCTGATCGGGCCGGGGCTCGATGCAGACGGCTACGCCCAGGCAAGCAGCGGACTGCGCTGGCTGGCCTGGTGCGCGCCCGGCTTCATGCTGCACGGCCTGCTCTGCGTACCGTTGCAGGCGCGCTCGCGCTTTGTGCTGGCCGGGCTGGGTTCATTGCTGTTCAACCTGCCGCCGGTCATCTATCTCGCTGTTCTTGGTCATGCCGCCACTCCCACGGGACTGGCGAGTGCCTGCGTGCTGGGCAGTCTGCTGATGCCGGGCGTGCTGTTGCCGAGCCTGTATCGCTCCGGCTGGCGGCCCTGGCAGTGGCAGGCCGACGCAGGCGTGGTGCGTGAACTGTTGCAACGCATCGGGCCGCTGTTGAGCAGTAACCTGGCCAGTCAGGGCCTGGCACTGCTGGAACGGATGGTCGCATCGTTGCTGGGTGAAGGCGCCGTCACCTGGGTCAATCTGGCGCGCAAACTGATCAACCTGCCTCTGATCGCCTTGATGAGTCTGAATCAGGTGTTGCTGGGATTGATGAGTGGCAGCGCGGGCGATCAACGCCTCAGCCTGCTGAAACGTGGACTGGGCAGCGCCACCCTGCTGACCTTGCCTGCTGTCGCCGGTCTGATCGGCGCAGCGGGCGCTCTGGTCGTGCTGCTGTTGCCCAACCAGACCCATGACGGCCCGCTGCCGGGGTTGCTCGCGTGGTTTGCCGTGCCGCTGATGTTTGGCGCCTGGAATGCGCTGTTGGCGCGTTACGCCTACGCAGCCGGTGACACGCGCCTGCCGCTCAACTGTGAACTGATCGGCAGCCTGTCCAACGCCGTGCTGCTGGGCGTGCTGCCCTTGATATTCGGCCTGACCGGCATCGCCATCGCCGCGCTGGGCGGCGCGCTGGTGACCGGCATTCTGCTGATGCGCCGCCAGTCGCTGCTGAGGGTCCTTCCATGGCGCAGCCACTGGCTGCTGGCTGCTGCGCTGATGATACTTGCCGCGCTGGTGCTGCATCCGTTGCAGAATACCTGGCTGCAACTGGGGCTCAGCGCTGCGTATGGCATGTTTTTGCTGATAGGTCTGGCGCTGTGGCTGAAGCCGTGGCGGGTCGTAAGTGCATCGTGATCGTTTACACCTGCAACAGCATTGGCTCCCGGCAGAAACGTGATCGTGGGCGGCGGCTTGCCGGCGATTGCGTCAATTCAGTCTCTACGATTTCGTTTGATAAACCGAATCGCCGGCAAGCCGCCTCCCACAAAGGCTGAATCTTTTTTCAGCAAGTTACATTTTTGCAGTCGGGTTTCCCCGCATCACGCCTCACCCGCTGATTCGCTGCACTGCTCACTGAATCGCTGCAGGCTGGTCGAGACAAACTTGTCGCGGTGACGAATCAGGAAGAACCGGCGGGTCAGCGGTGGCAAGGGGCTGTTGAGGATCTGCAGCTCGCCGCTCGCCAACAGATCAGCCACCACGCGGCGGGACAGGCAACTGATGCCGATCCCTTGGGCCAGAGTGCGTTTGATCGCTTCGGAGCTGCCCATCTGACGCATGTCTTCCAAGTCATGAAGGTGCCTGAGCAACAGATGTTCCACTTCGCCGCGCGTCCCCGAGCCCGGCTCGCGCAGCAGCCACTCGGCGTGTTGCAGGTCACTCAGCGACACCTGTTTCTGCGCGGCCAGCGGATGATCACGCCCGGCAACGATGACCATTTCATCGACCAACCAGGGTTCGGCGATCAGCTCGGGCAGGTGACACGGTGCCTCGATCATCCCCATGTCGATCTCGAATTGCGCGACCTTGCGGGCGATCAGCGCGCTGTTGCCGATATCCATGTCCACCCGTAACGAAGGCGCCGAGGTGCGCAGCGCCGCAACGATCTGTGGCAGCACGTAATTGGCGATGGTGCTGCTGCAGCCGATCCGCAACCGGGTGTTCAGACCGGCGTCGGGCAACAGAAAGCTGTCTTCGATCTGCTGGGCGCTTTCCAACATCTGCCGGGCCTGAGGCAACAATGCGTGTCCGTTGTCATTCAAGACCAGACGCTTGCCGACCCGATCGAATAACCGGGTACCCAGCGCGCTTTCCAGCTCGTTCAAGGCCGCGCTGGTCGCCGATTGTGAAAGTGATACGGCAAGGCCTGCGCCAACGGTGCTGCCGTGCTGGGTGACGGCGCAGAATATCTGCAACTGACGCAGGTTGAGTTTCAAGCGATGACTCCCGAACACAGATCAACCTGAATAACAGGTAACTGGAACCGAGATTACCCGTTTAGAGAATTGTTCGCACGCCCGTAAACTCACGACATAAACCCAGGCCGTCAGCAGGAGAACATCATGAGCAGGCTTGCAACCGTCATCGAGGGCATCGCTCCCCTCGCCTCGTTATCGAGCCCGCGCGAAGCTGTCAGGCAATTCACCCCCAACTGGTTCGCCGTGACCATGGGCACCGGGGTTCTGTCTCTGGCGCTGGCGCAACTGCCCGGCGACATCGCATTGTTGCGCAATGTGGGCGAAGCCCTGTGGTTCTTCAACATCGGCCTGTTCGTGCTGTTCAGCGTGATGTACGCGAGCCGCTGGTTGCTGTTCTTCGATGAAGCCCGGCAAGTGTTCGGGCATTCGACGGTCTCGATGTTCTTCGGCACCATTCCCATGGGTCTGGCGACGATCATCAGTGGTCTTCTGGTATTCGGACCGGAGCGCTGGGGCGCTGGCGTGATTCCGGTGGCCGAAGCCCTGTGGTGGCTGGATGTGGCAATGGCCATGGCCTGCGGCGTGTTGATCCCGTTCATGATGTTCACCCGCCAGGAGCACAGCATCGAAAAGATGACCGCTGTCTGGCTGCTGCCCGTGGTGGCTGCGGAAGTTGCCGCTGCCTGCGGCGGCCTGCTGACTCCGCACCTTACCGACACTGCGTCGCAATTCACGGTGCTGATCACCAGCTACGTATTGTGGGCCTACTCGGTGCCGGTGGCGCTGAGCATTCTGGTGATCCTGTTGCTGCGTCTGGCGTTGCACAAACTGCCCCACGAAAGCATGGCCGCCTCGAGCTGGCTGGCGCTGGGACCTATCGGGACAGGCGCGCTGGGCATGCTGGTGATGGGCAATGACGCGCCTCAGGTGTTCGCCGCACACGGCCTGGCGTCGGTGGGCGAAGTGGCCGCGGGGGTTGGCGTCATCGTCGGTACGCTGTTCTGGGGCCTCGGCCTCTGGTGGATGGCGCTGGCTGCGTTGATCACGCTGCGTTATTTCAAGGCCGGCATCGAGTTCAATCTGGGTTGGTGGGCCTTTACCTTTCCGCTTGGCGTGTATGCGCTGGCGACGCTGAAACTGGGGTCGACCTTGCAAATGGGCTTTTTCGACCAGTTCGGCATGGCGCTGGTCGCCCTGCTGGGGCTGATGTGGACGCTGGTTGCAACCCGGACAGTGGCAGGCGCATGGCGAGGCCATCTGTTCGTTTCACCCTGCATTGCCAAGTGCCAGAACAGCCCGCGTTAAAGGTCCATCTGCCGGGGCACCGAACAGACCTCTTTGAGGGTCTGGCGCAGCCAGCGGTGCGCCGGGTCCTTGTCGAAGCGCGGGTGCCAGGCCTGATTGACCGATACGGTTTCCAGCGCCAGAGGAATGGCAAACGCGCGCATCTTCAGGCCCAGTTGCTTCAGCCCCCAGAGTGCTGGCTCGGGCAATGACAGGATCAGATCAGACTCGGCCACCCCGAAAATCGCCGAGTGAAAATGCGGCGTGATCAGCGCGATACGCCGTTCCAGCCCCAACTCTGCCAGCGCCGGATCGATCGGCCCGCGAGCACGACCTCTGCGGGACACGCTGACGTGATCGAACCCGGCGAATCGCTCGGGTGTGATCGGCCCGTCGAAGATGGGATGCCCTTCTCGGGCCAGACCGCAAAAGCGGGTGTTGAACAGGTTCTGAATCTTGATCTCCGGACCGAAATTGAGCCGTGACGAGATGTACAGGTCGATCCGGCCTTCGCGCAACGCATCATCGTCGTCGGCTCCTTCGGGCACGAACCGCAGAGTGCAGCCGGGCGCACCGACGCGAATCGCCTCCAGCACCCGCGCTCCGAACGAGCCGAAAAACACGTCGTTGGAGCGCACGTTGAAACAGCGCTCCAGGGTGCTCATGTCCACTTCATCGCGGGCCTGAAACACCTGAGCGGCCTGTTCGACCAGTTCGCGCACCTGCGCCTGCATGGCCAGCGCACGCGGCGTCGGCACCAGCCCGCGTCCGGCACGCACCAGCACCGGATCGCCCGTGGCTTCACGAATCCGCGTCAACGTGCGGCTCATGGCCGCCGGACTCAGGTGCATACGCCGCGCCGCGCCCACCACACTGCCTTCATCGAGCAAGGCATCAAGGGCGATCAACAGGTTCAGGTCGGGCAACTGCATAAGGCTATCCGCTGGCAAGGTGCGCTGATGATAGCGCGACTGGCCCGCTGCGGCAGACTGCGTGTAGAGCCCCGCCGGGCATATTCCTTGAACTTAAGCGGTCGCTGGAACGCCTCATTCAGACACTTCAGCGCAGAGCCTACTCATGCACACCTCACACTTCGCCGACAACCACGGCGCGCGCGACCAGCGCATCGTCATCAATACCTACACCACGGTACTGCGCAGACCCGGCGTACCCCACGAGCTCTTCGCCACTTACTGGCGTGACGTACACGGCCCTTTGTGCGCACGTCTCGATGGGCTTGGCTGGTACGTGCAACATCACCTGTCCCGCGAACAGGACGCTCATTTGTGGCCGATCATCGAAGGCGTCAAGCCATTGGAAGGCTACGTGCTGGATGGTGGCGTGGAGATCGGCTTTCTGTCGGCTGAAGACCAGCAGCGCTTCCAGAAAGCCAGCGCGATTTTGTTTTCCGATGAACAGAACATGTTCGAGGAAACCCTGGCCTATGACGTGCCGGATGGTTCGAGCACGTTGATGGACCGTCTGCCGGAACCTTCGCCCAACGAAACCTCGACCCTGGATCGCCTGCACCTGCACTTCCATTTGAATCGCGACAACCTTGCCGCTGCGCGCGAAGCCATCGACACCCTGGCTCGCGATCTCGCCGGTCTGGACGAGGTGCTCAAACTGCGCCTGCACCTTGCGCAGCCCTACGACAACGACCAGCCTGCGCCACCGGCCCCGGACGTCGCCCATTACGCCAGCGAACCACGCCTGAACATCGTGTTCATGGAAGTCACTTTCGAATCGGCCTGGACGCGACGCACCTGTTACGCCAGCGAACGCTTCAAGGCCATCACCCATGGCATCAGTGCCCACGTGAGCCACATCACCCCGTTTGCCGTCAGCGGCGTCTACACCTACGTGCGTGACGGGATCATGACCACGGCCGGTATCCGGGGCAGTCGCCAGGCCGAACTGATTCGCCAGTTGGGCGCTATCAACCAGACACAGCCTGAAGTCGAGACACTGTTTGGTGCAGCCCCAGCCGATGAAACACCCGCAGAGTGACAGCAGGACGACCGGCTTTTATGCTGGTCGCCCCTTTTCAACCTGATCGCGAACGCCCATGCCACCCACTCCAACCCTGAGCGCCCGCGAGGTCTATCAGTGCCTGAAAGAGGCAGCGCTGGGCGTTCGCTCACTGCGCCGCCTCGATGATTGCGAATCAAACCTGCTCCGGATCGACATCGAAGGCTGGCGCCTGACGCTGGAAATCTCGGGTAACCAAGTGACAGGGTGCCTGCACTGCCTGAATGCGGAGGGGCAACAAGGTTCCGCCGAAGACTGGCCGCGCACGGACCCGGTCAGTCTGCTCAGCGGATGGGAGCAGGCGCAGATCGAGCGTTTGGTGATTCACGGATGTGTGAAGGACGAATCAGGCAGCTCGGCATTCGATCAATAGCCGGTGTGACGACGTTTCATGACAGTCAAAGCGAACCGGCAGAAAGCGCTCGATGACCGCGATATTGCTGAGCAGATGGTCAGTCATGCGCAACGTACTGAAACTGCCGCCGCCCGCCAGCGCCATGGGTAACAGCAACTGGTCAGCCAGATGCTCGGCCACCGCCGAATCGCTGTGCAGCCATTCGACCGCCTTCACGATTGCACGATCAGCCACGGCTTCGGCACGCAGGTTCGACTGGCCAAACGCACTGAAGACCTCGGTGACCTGTTCACACTCAACGACCAGCGACAGCGCGTTGCCAGGCCCCTGCTCCGGGTCCAGCACAACCGTATGCAACTGCGCAGGTGCCATCGACAGGCGTTGACCGACTCGGGCCAGTTCACGCATTGCCACCTGTTCAGGCAGACCCGCAGACAGTGCCGTGGCATGACGGCCGATTTCTGTTCCCCGGTCGTGCAGATGCAAGGCTGTCAGCCGGGAAGGCTTGATCATGGCCTGCACCTGCCCGCCTCCTGCGGGAACGAATCCGTGGCGAAGCAGCTCCAGTTCCACTTGCGCGCCCATACGCCTCAGCTGTGGCAGCCACGCTCGCTGCAGAAAGTCCACCGCAGGCGCCATGGGGTTATGGGTCCCGCCGCTGATCGACACCCGACTGGGTTCGCACGACAGCAACAATGCCGGCAACAGCGTTTGCAATACCAGCGTGCAACTGCCCGCGCTGCCGATTGCAAACTCATAATCGCCCGCTCGCACCTTGCCCGGCTCGAACCATAACGCCTGAGAGCCCAATTCGGCACCGCTCACCTGCGCCTCACAGATCGTCGCCGCAGCCAGAACAGCCGTGAGGTGCTGACGCAGCAAACCAGGGCGGCTGCGTCGGCCACGGATGTGATGAATGTGCAGCGCACGGCCCGTAATCATGGACAGGCTCAAGGCGCTGCGCAGTACTTGCCCGCCTCCGCAAGAGCCGTCCAGCTCGATAACATCCCTGTTCATGTCCGACTCCCTGCGTAATGCGCGACAGTTTCCCTCAAGTACTGATCAAGTAAGCCGCTGTCGCCATGCGTCCTTGGTAATACGGGCACGCTGCGCTCCAGCTCGGCCGCGATGAACGCATGCAGCGCGGGACGCCGTGGTCCGTAGGCAGTCTCATCGGCAGTGCGCTTGAGCACCAGCAATTCTGCCACCTCATCAAGCAGCAGTGGGTCGTCGACCGTGCTCAACAGATCAGCGAACGTCATGGGCGGCCTGCCTCGGCCCTGGTCGATCCAGCGCACCGCCAGCAAAGGCCGCAGCACGTAAAAGTACTTCTTGAAACGCACGCTCTCGCCTTGCAGATAACCACGGAAATTCTTCCTGGCCATCGACAGGTAATGGTTGCGCGCAGCAGGCGGGCTGTAGAACGCTTCAGCCAGCGCCCGCAGACGTGCGGTTGCCTCGCTTTCGCTGCGATAGACCAGCGGTGAGTCGAGCCATTCAAGCAGCGTCGGGTTGGACTTGCGCAATAACCCGAGGGTCTTGCGCAGCTCCCAGCCACTGACATCCAGTTCGTCGTCCAGCGGACGCTCGATCACGTCACGACCCGCGTCGACCTGAACGAACCATTCCGGCTTCTCGACATACACGAAGCGAACGTCGTAATCGCTGTCGGTGGAGGCGAAGCCCCAGGCACGACTGCCTGATTCACACGCGTACAAGACCGTGACATTGCGCTCGCGCTCTATGCGTGCCAGTTCATCCAGCACCCGTGCGCGCATCGTGTCATCCAGCGGATGCGCCTCTGTAGATTCCCTTTTCATTTCCCGTTATTCCTTGGCAGACGGAGCATCCTGCGCTCCGTCTGCGATTAGCCTTTCACACACACCACTTGCCGCAGCGTGTGCATCACTTCCACCAGCTCGCGCTGTGCATGCATGACCTTGTCGATGTCTTTGTAGGCCATCGGAATTTCATCGATCACCGCAGCATCCTTGCGGCACTCCACATGGGCGGTGGCCCGAATCTGGTCCTCGACCGTGAACATGCCCTTGGCCTTGGTGCGGCTCATGGTTCGACCGGCACCGTGACTGCAGGAGCAGAATGATTCCTCGTTGCCCAACCCGCGCACGATGAAGCTCTTCGCGCCCATGGAACCCGGGATAATCCCCAGCTCGCCTTTCTTGGCCGACACTGCGCCTTTACGTGTGACCAGGACGTCCTCACCGAAATGCCGCTCCTTTTGCACGTAGTTGTGGTGGCAGTTGACAGCCTCCAGCGCGACCTCAAACGGCTTGCTGATAATCTTGCGGGCGGCCTGAACCACAGCCTGCATCATCAGTTCGCGGTTCTGCCGGGCAAAATACTGGGCCCAGCCGACTGCCTGTACGTAGTCATCGAAGTGCTGACTGCCTTCTTCGAAATACGCGAGATCTCGATCCGGCAGGTTGGCGATGTGCTGACGCATGTCCGCCTGTGCCATCTGGATGAACAGCGTACCGATTGCATTGCCCACACCGCGTGAACCGCTGTGCAACATGAACCAGACCCGGTTGGCTTCATCCAGGCAGACCTCAATGAAATGGTTGCCCGAACCCAGCGTGCCCAGATGCTGGCGGTTGTTGCTTTTGACCAGTTGCGGGTATTTGTCGGTCAGCGCCTTGAAGCCGGGTGCCAATGCGCCCCAGGCCAGATCGGCCTGCTGCGGGATATCGCCCCACGCGCCCTTGTCTCGACCGCCACGTGTCGAGGTCCGACCATGAGGCACGGCCTGTTCGATGGCGCTTCGCAGACCGGCCAGGTTGTCCGGCAGATCATTGGCCGTAAGCGAGGTGCGCGCAGCGATCATGCCGCAACCGATATCCACCCCGACTGCGGCAGGAATGATTGCCCCCACCGTAGGAATAACGCTACCAATGGTCGAACCCTTGCCCAGATGCACATCAGGCATGACCGCCAGGTGCTTGAAGATGAACGGCATGCTGGCCGTATTCATCAACTGCTGACGCGCTTCGTTTTCAACCGGCACGCCCTGTGTCCACATTTTAATCGGTTTGCCGTTGGCGACTTCCAGCAACTGGTAGGTGTTCTTTTCCATGTTCTCTCCTCTTGTCATGCCGAAGGTTCGGCGCATTACCTGGTGGCGTTCGTTTCATGAAGCCGGTGTTTTTCATGAGTAAGCTAGTGCAGCGGCCGTGCCAGACTTAGAGAGGGTGGCCCATGTATTTATATGTCATTGTTTTTTAAGGATTATTTATTTTATCCGTGTGAAAGCAATATCTGAACGAGACAGATCGACCATAAAATTCTATTATTTTTTATCGCTTTTTATCTCAAGGTATAAAGATGTCTTCCAGACGTACCGTCGCGATCGGATTTATTGGCGCCACGCTCGATCGCGTAGGCAAAGGTGCGAATCGCTGGAATCACTGGCGACCCAGCGTCAGCCTGTGCCAGCAGGAAGATGTGCTGATCCACCGCCTGGAACTGATTCACGGCATCGACGCACGGGACGTCAGCCTGGCGCAGCGGGTGGCCGACGATATCCGCCAGATCTCACCGGAGACCGACGTACGTCTTCACCCCATGCACCTGAAAAATCCATGGGACTTCGAGGAGGTCTATGGCGCCCTGCACGACTTCACCACCGCGTACGCGTTCGACACCGACCATGAAGATTATCTGGTGCACATCACCACCGGCACCCACGTTGCACAGATCTGCTGGTTCCTGCTCACCGAAGCCCGTTATCTGCCTGCCCGGCTGATTCAGACATCACCCTCGAAACGCCGCGACCTCCATGAACCCGCTATCGGCACGCACACCCTGATCGACCTCGACCTGTCACGCTACGACCGTATTGCATCGCGATTCGCCAGCAAGCGCCTGGAAGGCCTGGCCTTCCTGAAGTCCGGTATCGCCACGCGCAATCCGGCCTTCAACCGTTCCATCGAACAGATCGAACGCGTCGCCGTGCGCTCGAAAGCCCCCATGTTGCTGATCGGCCCCACCGGAGCGGGCAAGTCTTTTCTGGCCAGGCGAATTTACGAACTCAAGCGCAGCAGGCATCAGGTTCAGGGGCGTTTCGTGGAAGTGAACTGCGCAACCCTGCGAGGCGACGGCGCCATGTCGGCGCTGTTTGGCCACGTCAAAGGCGCGTTCACGGGTGCCCAGAATGCACGCGATGGTCTGCTGCGTTCGGCGGACGGCGGCATGTTGTTTCTGGATGAAATCGGTGAACTTGGGGCCGACGAGCAGGCCATGCTGCTCAAGGCCATCGAAGAGAAACGGTTTTTCCCCATGGGCTCGGACAAGGAAGTGCACAGCGATTTCGTGATCATCGCCGGGACTCACCGCGACCTGCGCGAACGCGTTCTGCAGGGCCTGTTTCGCGAAGACCTGTATGCACGAATCAATCTGTGGACGTTCCAGCTGCCGGGTTTGGCCGGGCGTCGCGAGGATATCGAGCCCAACATTGATTTCGAGCTTGAGCGTCACGCTCAGGAACTGGGCAGCATGGTGAGTTTCAATCAGCAGGCACGCAAACGCTACGTAGCCTTCGCCTGTTCCACGGAAGCCGTCTGGCTGGGTAACTTCAGAGAACTGTCGGCCTCCATTACCCGCATGGCCACACTGGCAGACAGCGGTCGCATCGATGAAGATCAGGTCGCAGAGGAGATCGACCGACTGCGTTACGCCTGGGGCCTGAGTCAGGCGGACGAAATAACCACGGCGCTGCTCGACGACGACCTTGAACTGGATCTTTTCGACCGACTGCAACTCAATGCCGTGATTGAAATCTGCAAAGGAGCCGACAGCCTGTCGAGCGCGGGACGACAATTGTTCGCAGTGTCGCGGGTGAGCAAGGCCAACCCCAATGACGCAGACAGACTGCGCAAATACCTCGGGCGCTTCGGGATAGAGTGGAAGCAGATCCGGGAAGCCGCGCGTTCCGGCTGACAGCAACGTTGGCGGGCACCAGCAGATGAATCGCAGGATGGTGGACAGCAGGCGCTGTCTTCAAACCCCAGCCCCGGCAAAACAGCACATGTTTATGAAACCCGGGCCGTCCGAAGATGCCGATATAAATTCTACTCCACAGCGCCCACGACTTTGGCTAGACTCCGCTGACTGCTGAAACGTTTAATCCAGTCCAGCACACCCATAATTCCAATAAGTCAGAAGGACACACCCTCATGAAAACCCTTCCCCTGCTGGTGGGCCTCAGCGCCCTTTCCCTCGCATCCAGCGCCTTTGCCTGGGACTACGTTCTGCTCGACACCGACAAGCCTGCGCAGAACCAGCAGATCACCAGCAAGCAACTGGGCGTCAAGACCGACAAGCCGTTCACTATTACCCTGCGAACCCTGCATGGCGGTCGCCAGGAAGGCGTGAGCATCATTGATATCGACAACGGCACCATGAAGCTCTCTGTGGTGCCGACGCGCGGCATGAACGTGCTGCAGGCCTCGGTCGGTGATGTGCGCATGGGCTGGGATTCGCCGGTCAAGGATGTGGTCAACCCGGCGTTCATCGAACTCAATGGTCGCGGCGGGCTGGGCTGGCTGGAAGGGTTCAACGAACTGGTTGCCCGTTGCGGCTACGAATGGGTCGGCCATCCGGGCATGGACAACGGCGAGTTGCTGACCCTGCACGGTCGCGCAGCCAATATCCCGGCCAGCAAGGTGACGCTGCACATCGACGAAAAGCCGCCTTACGCGATCAGCCTCAAGGGCGAGCTCAAGGAACAGGCGTTCAAGAAGGTCGATTTCTCGGTGCAGACCGAACTGGTCACCGAGCCGGGCAGCACACGTTTCTCGCTGAACGACACGCTGACCAACAACGGCGACTATCCGAAGGAATATCAGGCGCTGTACCACAGCAACTTCAGCACGCCGTTCCTGGAACAGGGCGCGCGTTTCGAAGCGCCGGTCAAGCAGGTATCGCCGTTCAACGAAAAGGCCAAGGGTGATCTGGGCGACTGGCAGACCTATCGCGGACCGACCCCGGATTACGACGAAACCGTCTACAACATCGTGCCGTACGGCGATGACAAGGGCGACACTGTCACTGTGTTGCACAACAAGGCAGGCAGCCTGGGCGTAGCGGTAGGTTTCAATACCCAGCAGTTGCCAGTGTTCTCGCTGTGGAAAAACACTGACACCAAAGGCCAGGGCTATGTGACCGGTCTTGAGCCTGGCACCAGCTTTTCCTATAACCGCCGTTTCCAGCGCCCACTGAATCTGGTGCCGACCATCGAGCCGAAAGCGCAGCGTCAGTTCCAGATCAGCTACAGCCTGCTGGCGGACAAGGGCGCCGTCGACAAGGCACTGGGCCAGATCAAGACCATTCAGGCAGGCCGCGACACCGAAGTGCGTCAGGAGCCGCTGGTGGACCTGACCAAGGAGTGATCGCTCGCGCCTGACACAGGCAATCATCGCTGCTGCATGACAAGGCCGGATCTCGACGCGTTACTGTCGAATCCGGCCTTGTTTCATTCACGTTCAGCATTGCGCACAACACTTGGCGCTTTCGTCTGTCTACACCCTCTCACTCCCTCAATGACGAGCACACTCATGAAAATCCTGATGGTTCTGACTTCACACGACCAACTGGGCGATACCGGCAAGAAAACCGGTTTCTGGCTCGAGGAATTTGCAGCGCCCTACTACATCTTCAAGGACGCAGGGGCCGAAGTCACCCTGGTGTCGCCTGCAGGTGGACAACCGCCGCTGGACCCCAAGAGTGATGAGCAAGACGCACAGACCGCCGAAACCCAGCGTTTCCGTGAAGACTCTGCTGCCCAGCAGGCGCTCGCCAACACGGGCCGCCTGGCTGACGTGAAGGCCGACGAATTCGACGCGGTGTTCTACCCCGGCGGCCATGGTCCGCTGTGGGATCTGGCCGAAGATCCGAAATCCATCGCTCTGATCGAAGCGTTCGCCAAGGCCGACAAACCCCATGCGCTGGTGTGCCATGCGCCCGGCGTGCTGCGCAAGGTCCGTGCAGAAAATGGCGAGCCGCTGGTCAAGGGCCGTCGCGTCACCGGCTTTACCAACAGCGAAGAAGAAGGCGTCGGCCTGACCAATGTCGTGCCGTTTCTGGTCGAGGACATGCTCAAGGAACTGGGCGGCGACTATTCGAAGACCGATGACTGGGGCGTCCATGTCATCACCGACGGCAAGCTGGTGACTGGTCAGAACCCGGCCAGCTCGGCTCAGACGGCCAAGGATCTGATTACCCTCTTGAGCTGATCACGCCGACCCGGTCCTCCACTGCGCAGGCGGTTGCCGGGTCGTCATCACGATAAATCGAATCTTGGGCGCGCCACGTTGACCAATACCGAGAGAGTCCATTCATTCGGAGGCAGGTCATGACTCAGGAATCAGAACGCGAAGACCTCGATCACAAGCCGGAAAACGCGGGCAAAGTGGGCGAGAAGAACAAGCAGCTCAACGAAAAGGGCGAGCAGCCACGGCCGGCGACAGAACCTGATCCGCAGAAAGACCGCTGATCAAAGTAATCCCTGCTCGGCACACACCTTGACCACTTGTTCACGGAACCAGCCGTTGGCTTCGTCCTGATCGGCGTGGGCGCTCCATACCATGTCCAGGCTGAAGCCCGGCAGGTCAGGCGGCAACTCGTAAACAGCTATCCAGGGCTCGTTGCACAAGAGCGTCTGGATGCGCCGTGGCAATACCAGTATGAAATGTGTACCTTCCAGCAGTTGCAAGGCTGCCCGGTAACTGTTGGCCTTGGCCACGATATGACGCTCGACGCCCTTCGTCTGAAGCCAGCCGTCAACCATGTTGGTGTCCGAGGTCCACGGCGTCGGATAGACGTGATGCCTTGAGGTGAACGTCTCAAGGTCGATCAGCGCGCTCACTGGTGCAGACTGGCTATCCATCACGCAGACCAGATCGTCTTCCAGCAGCACCTGGGCAATCAGGCTGTCAGGGACCTTGTGAAAGCGAGGCCCGAAACACAAAGCCAGATCGAAACGGCCGTCTGCAAGTCGCTCGACCGGTAAGTGTTTGTCCAGTTTCTGGACATTGACCGCAACCGAGAAACCCGCAGCGACGAAGCCGCGCAGCAGGTGCGGCAGCACCAGCAGTTCAAAGTATTCAGGAGCGCAGACCGTGAAGGTGGTTTGCCCGCTGCTCGGGTCGAACAGGTTCAACCCGTCATGACAGAGGTTGACCTTGTGCAGTATCTGCTGCACATGGTCGTGCATGGCCATGGCCTTGCGGGTAGGACGCATACCGTTGCGGGTGCTGATGAACAGGTCATCCTCGAAGTTGGCCCGCAGCTTCTTGAGGCAGTAACTGACTGTGGACTGGCTGACGTTCAGCGTCTCCGAGACCAGCGTCAGGTTGCGCTGCTCGAAGACCGAGACGAAGATCATCAGGTCCTGCATGTCCAGCTTTCTGAGGGCATTACTGTTGAGCATCGAGTCATCTCGTTGGCACTGCGATCAAGGACCGGATCAGCACCAGCAAGATAACATCAAAACGCAATCAGGCCGTCTTCCCTTCAGCAACACCGGCATGTGCTGACGATTCGTGCAGGTGTCGGGCGTAGTGTCGCGGATCAAGACGCACGACCATCAGCAGCATCACGGCGACCAGCCCGATCAACGACCACCACGCGCCTGAGAAACTGCCGGTCACGTCACGGATCACGCCAGCCAGCAAGGGTGACAGGCCGGCGATCAGATACCCCACACCCTGGACGAACGCGGTCAGACTGCCTGCCTGCTGCGGGTCATCGTAGTGATCCATGGAGACGATCAGGCTCATGGGGAACAGGCCGCCGATGCCCAGACCCAGCAGGCCGGTCCATAGCAGGCTCAGTTGCTGCGGCATCAGGATAAGACCGACGAAGCCCGCCATGATCAGCCCTAGCAGAACTGCCAGCACCAGACGCTTGTCGCGACTGCGATTGGCCAGCGCTGGCGTCACCAGACCCGACACCACTTCCATCAGGGTCATGAAGCCCAACAACAGTCCGGCGTCCTGCTCGCTCCAGCCATTTTCAAGGTAATACGGTGCCAGCCAGGCCAGGGCACAGGTGTAGGACGCAGTACCCAGACCAAAAAAGACGCCCAACATCCAGGCCCTTGGCATCCGCGAAAACGCCTGTTTGCGGGGAGCTGCGGACGATCCGCAGCTCTGGAACGCGTGGCGTTGAACCACCCAGAAACACAACGCCAGCAGCGCCAGCGCAGCCCAGATCGCCAGGCCGAACCGCCAGTTGCCGCTGTGACTCAGCATCAGCGGGCTGAAGGATGCGGCAATCGCCGCGCCACCCATGATCGCCGTGACGTAAAGGCCCATGCACAACGAGACATTGTCCTTGAAGCGTGACTTGATGAGTGCAGGCATCAGCGCCTGAATCATCGCGATGCCCAGCCCCGCCAGCACGGCGCTGAAGATCAGTTCAACCGCAGAGTCGAGAAACAGCCGCGCCAGCGTCGCCACACCGATCAGCGCCAGCGAGATAGTGATGGTCAGGTAGGAGCCGACACGAGCGGCAATGCCCATGCCGACGAACATCGCCAGTCCCATGGCCATGACCGGCAGCATGGTCAGCAGTGATGCCATGCCGAACCCCAGCGAAATGTCCACCCTGATCGCCGACAACAATGGGCCGACCGCTGCCATCGAGGGGCGCAGGTTCAACGCCACCAACACGATGGCGACCATCAACCAGACACCTTGAGAAGCTGACCCGCGAGCACCTTGCATATCATTATCTTCCTTTTAAAGAAGTGATGATTAGGCCGGG
This sequence comes from Pseudomonas viridiflava, assembly GCF_001642795.1. Lineage (GTDB taxonomy): Bacteria > Pseudomonadota > Gammaproteobacteria > Pseudomonadales > Pseudomonadaceae > Aquipseudomonas > Aquipseudomonas viridiflava. The sequence continues at coordinate 45,104 of NZ_LKEH01000020.1, forward strand.
GCGAGTGACACGGGGCAAATCAAAAAACAGGCAGCGCTATCGATAAATCAGTTCGAACCTTTGGTAATCAAGCGCTCTGGCGACGGCGACTGCAGGCTGCGACATGGCCTTCATGCGCGGCTTCAGACTCGGTTTGCGGCGCAGTTTCAGACGTGGCGACCTCATCGACAGCCATCCACCAGGTCATCCCGCGGCAGGGATAATCCAGGTAGAACGGCTGGCCCATCATGGGTGTGGTGATGGTCACGTTTTGCTCCCAGGCCAGGGCCAGAATCCGGTCGAACGGCTCGTGCCAGGCGTGCATCGACAGGTCGAAGGTGCCGTTATGGATCGGCAGCAGCCAGCGACCGCGCAGGTCGAGGTGCGCCTGTAACGTCTCTTCGGGCTGCATGTGCACCTGAGGCCATTCCACGTTATAGGCGCCGGTTTCCATCAGGGTCAGGTCGAACGGGCCGTAGTGCTCGCCAATGGTCTTGAAACCATCGAAGTAACCGCTGTCGCCGCTGAAGAAAATCCGTTGCTGATCGTTGATCATCACCCAGGACGCCCACAACGTCTGATTGCTGTCGCGCAAGGTACGCCCCGAGAAATGCTGGGACGGAGTGGCGACGAACTCGATGCCCTCCACTTCCGTGGACTGCCACCAGTCCAGTTGCCGCACCTTGTGCGCGGGCACACCCCATTCGATCAGCGTATCGCCCACGCCCAGCGGCGCGATGAAATGCTCGGTCTTTGCCATCAGCGCCTTGATCGCCATACGATCCAGGTGGTCGTAATGGTTGTGCGAGAGGATGACGGCAGTGATCGGCGGCAAATCTTCCAGACTGATCGGCGGCTGGTGAAAGCGCTGCGGCCCGGCCCATTGCACCGGCGACGCCCGCTCGGCAAACACCGGATCGGTCAGAAAGAAGCGGTTACGCAGTTTCAACAGAACGGTGGAATGCCCGAGCCGGTACACCGTGTTGTCAGGCGCGGCCAGCAGTTGCTGTCGTGACAGTGGCTGCACCGGCACCTTGCCCGCCGGACGTGTGTCCTTGGGTTTGTTGAACGCCTGATCCCAGAAAATGCCCAGCGTTCGAACGAGGCTGAACGGTTTCATCGGCGCATGATTACGATAACGCCCCTCGTGACGAGACAGGACGGGCAGTGAAGAGACATCCGTTTTCTGGTGGGTCGTGGCCATGGTTTGCTGACTCCCTGGGACAGGTTGAGGCTCAGCCGTGCAAAAGTGTCTGCTATTACGTTGCAGGAGTCTGATGTCAAGCATGTGGCATCGACAACATCGCTTCAAATGTGTAACAGTGCATTACACTACACGGTGTAGTTTTAAGCTTGCATGATCCACCGCGACAAGTAAACTGCCGAGTGTAAATTTTCTCTAAACGCACGTTTGAAGCGAACCTATGACAGCTCCCATGCGCCTCACCGATCAGAAACGCGAAGCCATCGTCCTGGCAGCCATTGCCGAGTTCGGTGACCGTGGTTTCGAGGTCACCAGCATGGACCGCATCGCCGCGCGGGCCGAGGTTTCCAAGCGCACGGTCTACAACCACTTTCCCAGCAAGGAAGAGCTTTTTGCCGAGATCCTCCAGCGTCTCTGGAACTGCTCTCCTCCGCAATCAGACGTGGTGTATCACGCCGACGTCGGTCTGCGCGAACAGTTGAGGGATCTGTTGACGGGCAAGATGCGCACCCTCAACGACAGCAGTTTTCTGGACCTCGCACGGGTCGTGGTCGGAGCAACCATCCATTCGCCCGAGCGCGCCCAGGTCTGGCTGGCACGCATCAACGAGCGCGAGGAAACCTTCAGCGCCTGGATTCGCGCCGCGCAGAAAGACGGACGACTGAAGCCGGTCGATCCGGGCTTTGCCGCCACGCAGGTGCACGCACTGCTCAAGTCGTTTGCGTTCTGGCCGCAGGTGACCTTTGGCGCCGCCCTGCTCAGCCCGGAAAAGCAGGACGAAATCGTCGAGTCGACCTTGAATCTGTTTCTTGGCTGGTACGAAAAGCCAACCGCGTCCTGAAGTGCAGCGAAAAGCACCCCGGAGACTGACATGCTGTACGACCTGCTGATCCGTGATGCATTTGTGATCGACGGTAGCGGCGCGACCGGTTACCGCGCCGATGTGGCCATCCATGACGGACGCATCCTGCGCATTGGCGCACTGTCTGACGCCTCTGCAATTGAAGAAATCGATGCCCACGGCCTGGTGCTGGCACCCGGATTCATCGACGTGCACACCCACGACGACACCGTGGTGATTCGCAAGCCCCAGATGCTGCCCAAGATCAGCCAGGGCGTGACCACCGTCATTGTCGGCAATTGTGGCATCAGCGCTTCGCCGGTCAGCCTGGCCGGTGACCCACCTGACCCGATGAACCTGCTCGGGTCAGCCCGCGAGTTCGTCTACCCACGCTTTGCCGATTACCGTGCCGCCGTGCAGGCCGCCCGGCCAGCCGTCAATGTCGCGGCCCTGATCGGTCACACCGCCCTGCGCTGCAATCACATGAAGGACCTGCTGCGCACCGCCAGCGCGAGCGAGATCAGCGCCATGCGCGAGCAACTGCGTGACAGCCTGGCAAATGGCGCGCTGGGGCTGTCCACAGGACTGGCCTACGCATCGGCCTTCAACGCCGAGACCGACGAAGTCATGCAGCTTGCCGAAGAACTGACGGCGGTCGGCGCTGTGTACACCACGCATCTGCGCAGTGAGTTCGAGCCAGTGCTGGAGGCCATGGACGAAGCGTTTCGCATTGGACGTCATGCACAGGTGCCGGTGGTTATCTCACACCTCAAATGCGCAGGCGCGGGCAACTGGGGGCGCAGTCCACAGCTGTTATCAGCCCTGGAAAACGCTGCCGCCAGTCATCCGGTGGGCTGCGACTGTTATCCCTACGCGGCCAGTTCCTCGACACTGGACCTCAAGCAGGTGACCGATGCATTCAGAATCACGATCACCTGGTCCACACCGCACCCCGATCAGGGCGGACGTGACCTGGCGGACATCGCCGCCGACTGGAATCTCTCTCTGGAAGAAACCGCACGCCGGTTGCAGCCCGCGGGCGCGGTGTATTACGGGATGGACGAGGCTGATGTGGAACGCATCCTCAGTCATCCGCTGACCATGATCGGCTCTGACGGCCTGCCGGAAGATCCTTTTCCGCATCCGCGCCTATGGGGCGCGTTCCCCAGGGTGCTCGGGCATTTCAGTCGCGACCGCAAACTGTTCGAGCTGCACACCGCCGTGCACAAGATGACGGGGCTTTGCGCTGCGCGCTTCGGGCTGCATCAGCGCGGTTTGATACGTGAAGGTTATTGGGCGGATCTGGTGTTGTTCGACCCGCAGCGCATCAGGGACGTTGCCGACTTCAAGGACCCGCAGCGCGCCGCCGAGGGCATTGAGCGCGTCTGGGTCAACGGCCGATTGAGCTACGCCGACGGTGTCGGGCAGACCGAACGATGGGGGCAGTTTCTGCCCCGTACCGATTCGCTGATGGATGGCTTCAAGGCGGGTTGACCACTCGCGCACTGATCAACCGACGATGATGCCTCGGCACTCACCGAAGCCAATCGACACCTGCCCGTCACGATGGCAACGCGCCCGCAGAATCACTTCGTCGCCGCGCTCCAGAAAGCGTCGTTCCTCGCCATTGGGCAGGGCTACCACCTGTTTGCCGCCTTCGGTCATTTCCAACAGACTGCCGAACTGCCCCGGCTGCGGGCCGGACAAGGTGCCGGTGCCTAACAGGTCACCCGGCTGCAACCTGCACCCGTTGACACTGTGATGCGCCACCATCTGCGCCACGGTCCAGTACATGTTCAGCGAATTGCTCACGGCCAGACGATGGGGCTGCGCGCCAGCGGCTTTCATTTTCTCCGTCAGCAGCAGGACTTCCAGTTCGATGTCCAGTGCGCCGCCCTGTTGATCCGTCTGATCGAGCAGATACGGCAACGGCTGAGGATCGCCTTCGGGACGCGCCGGCTGAGCGCTGCGGAAAGGTTCCAGCGCTTCCGCTGTCACCACCCAGGGCGAAATTGTGGTCGCAAAACTCTTGGACAGGAAAGGCCCCAGCGGCTGGTATTCCCAGGCCTGAATGTCGCGTGCCGACCAGTCGTTGAGCAGACAGAAACCGGCGATATGTTCGCTCGCCTGTCCGATATCGATGGCCTCGCCCTGCTCGTTGCCCGGGCCGATCCAGACACCCAGTTCCAGCTCGTAGTCCAGACGCTTGCATGGCCCGAAGGTTGGTACGTCCTGGCCCGCCGCAAGGGTCTGGCCATTCGGGCGTTTGATCGAGGTGCCCGATGTGCAGAGAGTCGAGGCCCGACCGTGATAGCCGATGGGCACATATTTGTAATTGGGCAGCAATGGATTATCGGGCCGGAACAGCTTGCCGACGTTCAGTGCATGATGAATTCCAACGTAGAAATCGGTGTAATCACCCACCCTGGCTGGCAGATGCATCTTGCAGTCGCTCATGGGCAGCAGTAACTGCTCGGCGTTGGCTTGAGGTGAATTGGCTTCATCCAGCCAGTGCAGCAGCGCCGAGCGCAAGGTTTTGCGCGCATTGGCGCCAAGGGCAAAGAAATCGTTGAGTTGATCGCGGCTGGCGATCCCGGCGACCTCGCTTGCAGGGCCGTCGAACACACCGGCCTGCACGGCAGCCTTTAGATCAAGAATGCTGTCGCCGATGGCAACGCCGCCACGCGGCCCGGAGTCGCCGTGGCTGAACACGCCCAGTGGCAGGTTCTGCAAAGGGAAATCAGCGTGGCCGTTGGCGGACGCCACCCAGCTGCGGCGGTTCGAAGCGGTAGTCATCAGGGCAGTTCCTTGTGAAAGGTCTTGGCCATGCCGTTCCAGCAGGCGTCGTAATCGGTCTGTCGTTGCGGGCAGTCCAGCGCATGACGACTGGGGCGCAAGACCTTGCCGGTCTCGAACATGAACGCCATGGTGTTCTCGATCTTGTGCGGTTTGAGCTCGGCGGCCATGGCTTTTTCTGCCGTGACGTTGTCGGGCCCGTGCGCGCTCATGCAGTTATGCAGCGAAACGCCACCGGGCATGAAGCCTTCGGCCTTGGCGTCGTAGGCACCTTCGATCAGGCCCATGAATTCGTTCATCAGGTTGCGATGAAACCAGGGCGGCCGGAAGGTGTTTTCCGCCACCATCCAGCGTGGCGGAAAGATCACGAAGTCAACGTTGGCCTGTCCATGGATGGCACTTGGCGAGGTCAGTACGGTGAAAATCGACGGGTCGGGATGGTCGAAGCTGACGGTGCCGAGGGTATTGAAGCGGCGCAGATCATACTTGTAGGGCACGTTGTTGCCGTGCCAGCCGACCACGTCGAACGGCGAGTGATCCAGTTGCGTGGACCACAGTTCTCCGAGGAATTTCTGCACCAGCTCCATCGGCTCGTCACGTTCCTCAAACCACGCAACCGGCGCCATGAAGTCCCGCGGATTGGCCAGCCCATTGCTGCCGATCGGCCCCAGATCGGGCAGGCGTAACGCACAGCCGTGGTTCTCGCACACATAGCCACGTGCATCGCCGTCGAGCAGGTGTACGCTGAACTTCATGCCGCGCGGCACTACGGCAATTTCCTGCGGCTCGATGTCCAGCAGGCCCAGCTCGGTGACCAGTCGCAGGCGCCCCTGTTGCGGCACGATCAGCCATTCCCCGTCAGCGTTGAAGAACGCCCGCTGCATCGAGGCATTGGCCGCATACACATACACACTGACGCCCTCGGCCTGATCCGCTGCCGAGGTGCTGGCCAGGGTGATCAGGCCGTCGAGAAAGTCGGTGGGGTCATCGGGAATATCGAAGGCATTCCAGCGCAAGCGGTTGGGCGTGATCGGCCCCTGCCCGGCTCCGGTGATCTGTCGTGTCATGCGCTGATAGGCAGGATGCGCGGCAGACGGCTTGATGCGATAGAGCCAGCTGCGTCGCGCTTCGTCACGCGATACCGTGAACGCGGTGCCAGACAACTGCTCGGCGTAAAGGCCCAACGGGTGCTTCTGCGGCGAGTTCTGGCCGAGGGGCAACGCGTCGGGCAGCGCTTCGCTGCTGAACTGATTGCCGAAGCCGGTCTGATAGGTCAGCGGCTGTTGCGGGAAGTGTGCAGGCATCTGGACCTCTTGTTGTTATGGGTCGAGCGACTGAAAAAGTGTAACAGAAAGCGTAAGGCCATTACGCATAACGTAATTTGAGTTTGCAGGCCGGTCAAGCTATAAAGCTGCCTTCCCTGACCGGCGCACTCCCCAATGACTCAAGAGACCGAAAGTCCGGCCAACGGACGCCAACAGAAGGTCCAGGCTGCTGAAGTGGGCCTTGGCGTGCTCAAGGCTCTCGCAGAGCTGTCACCTTCCACGCCGCTGTCGAAGCTGGCCGAACACCTGGGCATGCCTGCCGCCAAGGTTCATCGCTATCTGCAGGCGCTGGTCGCCAGCGGCTTCGCTGAACAGGATGCCGTCACCAGCCATTACGGCCTGGGCCGCGAAGCGTTGCAGGTCGGTCTGGCATCGCTGGGCAAACTGGACGTGCTGAAAATCGCCGCGCCCTGGCTGGCGAACCTGCGCGACGAGTTGAATCAGACCTGCTTTCTGGCAGTGTGGGGCAACAAGGGGCCTACCGTGGTGTACGTAGAGCCGTCGCTGGGTGCGGTGACGCTGGTTACGCAGATCGGATCGGTACTGCCGTTGCTCAGCTCTTCCACCGGCATGGTGTTCGAAAGCTTTCTGGCAGCCGCCGAAACCGCGCCCCTGCGCAAACAGGAAACGCCACAGCTGACGACTGCTCAATTGAAGGAAGTCGATCGGCACCTGCAGCAGATCCGCACAACAGGCGTGCATCAGATTCAGGGTTTGCTGATGCCAGGCATCAACGCCGCATCCTGCCCGCTGTTCACAATGGGCAACAAGCTGGCGGGCGTGATCACAGTCGTCGGGCCAGGCTCGATACTGACTGATCAGGCGCAGAGCATCGCGGCCACTCGCCTGCTGGAAACGGCAACCGCCATCAGCGAACGCATGGGCGGCTCGATGCCCGTGTGAAGTCAGTGCCCGGCGCTGAACGCACCGGGCATCAATCTCATCAATCGGCGGTCAGTACGCCACGCTTGATCTGGTCCCGCTCGATGGATTCGAACAGGGCCTTGAAGTTGCCTTCACCGAACCCGTCGTCACCCTTGCGCTGGATGAACTCGAAGAACACCGGCCCCATCAGGGTTTCGGAGAATATCTGCAGCAGCAGACGACGCTCGCCACTGTCGGAAGAACCGTCGAGCAGAATGCCTCGGGCTTTCAACTCATCCTCGGGTTCGCCATGGTTCGGCAGACGTCCCTGGAGCATCTCGTAGTAGGTATCCGGCGGCGCCGTCATGAAGCGCATGCCGATGGACTTGAGGGCGTCCCAGGTCTTGATCAGGTCGTCAGTGAAGAAGGCGACGTGCTGGATGCCTTCGCCGTTGAACTGCATCAGAAACTCTTCGATCTGCCCTGCGCCCTTGGACGATTCCTCGTTCAGCGGGATGCGGATCATGCCATCGGGCGCGGTCATGGCCTTGGAGGTCAGCCCGGTGTATTCGCCCTTGATGTCGAAGTAGCGAATTTCGCGGAAGTTGAACAGCTTCTCGTAGAAATTCGCCCAGTACGCCATGCGCCCGCGATAGACGTTGTGCGTCAGATGGTCGATGAACTTCAGCCCCGCGCCGACCGGATGGCGGTCCACGCCTTCGATGAAATTGAAGTCGATGTCGTAGATCGAGGTGCCTTCACCAAACCGGTCGATCAGGTAGAGCGGCGCACCGCCGATGCCCTTGATCGCCGGCAAACGCAGTTCCATCGGCCCGGTGGCGATTTCCAGTGGCTGTGCGCCGAGTTCCAGCGCGCGGTTGTAGGCCTTCTGTGCGTCCTTGACCCGGAACGCCATGCCGCACACCGAAGGACCGTGCTCGGCGGCGAAGTACGACGCGAGGCTGTGCGGCTCGTTGTTGAGGATGATGTTAATCGCTCCCTGACGATACAGGGTCACGTCCTTGGAACGGTGGGTCGCCACCTTGGTGAAGCCCATGATCTCGAACACAGGTTCGAGGGTATTGCGGGTCGGCGAGGCAAATTCGATGAATTCAAAACCCATCAGGCCCATCGGGTTTTCGTAGAGATCAGCCATGTCTGGCTCCTTGCAGGAAGTGGTAAGCGGAAAAATGATTGCCGTCACGGTCCTGCGGGTGGCGCACACGAAATGCCTCGCACGCTGCGGGCGAGGAAGTCACCGAAAATCAGTTGCAGTCCAAGAATCTTCATGAGGCCAGCCTACTCCGGCTTGTCCGATTGTGCATCAGGGTGCGCCTGTGAAAAGGCCGGGTGCTGCAACGCTCGCTGCTCCACCTGACGAATCCTGGGAAAGGCGTCGAGGTCGACATTGAAGCGATGCGCCGCATACAACTGGGGCAGCAGGTACACATCGGCGATACCGGGCGTGTCGCCAAAACAGAAAACGTCGCCGTCGATCAGCTGTTCTACCGCATTAAGGCCTTCGCTGATCCAGTGGCCTATCCAGTCTGAAACGACCTGTTCGTCCTGGCCAAGACTGCGCAACCGGTTGAGCACCGACACGTTATGCAACGGGTGGATGTCGCACGCGATGATCGCGGCGACCGCACGCTGACGGGCACGCAGGGTCAGGTCGCCGGCCAGCAGGGAAGGTGTCGGATAGCGTTCTTCAAGGTATTCGATAATGGCAGGCGACTGTGTGATCACTTCACCACCGTCCATGCGCAGCGCAGGCACCCTGCCCTGCGGATTGATCGTGCGGTATTCAAGGGTGTGCTGCTCGCCGCCGTCGCGAATCAGGTTGACCGGAATCGCCGCAGGCTCAAGCCCCTTGAGGGCCAGCGCAATACGCACCCGGTAGCTGGACGTCGAACGGTAATAAGTGAACAGATCCACCGAAGCCACCTGCTGGAACGCACCTGGCGTTGCCTGTTGTTATTTTAAGCGTCATTTTTCGTAATCAACTTACGTAATGCGTAAGCTGCGTGATCACTGAACACATGTCAACACACGTCTGTGTTAGCTCAGGTCCAGCCCTCCAGCCGCAGCGTCGCGCGGACCAGCCTTTGCTCTTCATTTTCAATCTCGCGCAGGTTGTCACTGACGCTTTGAATGTGCGCCAGTGCGGCCTTGCGCGCCTGTTCCGGTAGACGGCCGGTGACGGCGTTGTACAGACGGGCATGCTGGCGATCAATCTGGCGCTTCTGTGGCTCACGGTGATACAAGTTGTTGACCGAGGCGAATACCGTGTTCAACAGAAGATCGGTCAGCGAACGCAGGGTCTGCACCAGCACCGGGTTGTGCGAGGCTTCGCAGATGGCCAGATGAAAGGCGTGGTCGAGGCGCGCATGCTCGCTGGCCGGTAGCTCGTTACCTTGCGCGGCAACCAGTGCGTCGTAGCTGCGGGTTATCAGCACGAAGTCCGCATCGGTGCCACGCAACGCCGCCAACCGCGCCGACTCGCCTTCCAGCAGGCTGCGTACTTCGAACAGGTCATAAAGCGTGCGCGGCTGCGAGCCGAACAGGTGCATGAGCGGCGAGGTGTGCTGATCGGCATTCATCCGCGCGACGAATGACCCCTTGCCCTGCCTCGTTTCAATGATGCCACGCGCCCGCAACAGCTTCAGACCTTCGCGCAGAGCGGTTCGCGACACACCGAGCTTTTCGGTGAGGCGTCGTTCGGAAGGCAGCAACTGCCCGACCTTCAGCACGCCATCGACAATCAGCCGCTCGATCCGCTCGCAGACCACGTCTGCGACCTGGGGAGGCCTTGGGGTGGGTTCGTTGTTCATAAGGTCTCCGCTGAAGAAACGCTATCTATTCTTTAGGAGGCGCCACCACGTCTTCGACATAGCGCTGTCGCGCAGCAAACACCGGACCGTGGGAGGCGGCTTGCCGGCGATGCAGTCGACGCGGTACGTCAGGAAAATCGCGTCATCGTTCATCGCCGGCAAGCCGCCTCCCACAAAAACGTGTTCATCCAGCAGATTNGTGTGTTTCACAAGAGGCGCGTTCAGTCAGTACGTTACGTGCGGCCCAATGGAGCGTGTACAAGCTACTGGTATGACCAGTAAAGCCGATCGAGCGCCGATCAGTTCAAATACAAGGCAAGCATTTGATTTATAGAGACTAAAAAAACAATATCGGAAATCAGATACTTAAAAACTGGTTCGACCAGCGCTTTGCGCCATAGACACTACGTCCCATACCCTCAATGATGCAAGCCAACCGATAGCCCGATAAAAACAATCCTGGGTTGCCTGATGAACATTCTTTACGACGAACGCCTCGACGGTGTGCTGCCTGTTGTGGACAAGCAACAGTTGCTTCACGACCTTCAACAACAGTTACCCGATCTGGACATTCTGCACCGTGCCGAAGAGCTGCGGCCCTACGAGTGCGACGGGCTGTCCGCCTACCGCACCACGCCGTTACTGGTGGTACTGCCGCGCCATATCGAAGAGGTGCAGACGCTGCTCAGAATGTGCCACGAACGACGCGTGCCGGTGGTCGCCCGCGGAGCTGGCACCGGGCTTTCAGGCGGTGCATTGCCGCTGGAGCAAGGCGTGCTGCTGGTAATGGCCCGTTTCAACCGGATTTTGGAGATCAATCCCGCCGCCCGTCTGGCCCGCGTCCAGCCTGGCGTGCGCAATCTGGCCATTTCCCAGGCCGCAGCGCCGCATGGCCTGTACTACGCGCCAGACCCCTCTTCGCAAATTGCCTGCTCCATCGGCGGCAACGTGGCTGAAAACGCAGGCGGCGTTCATTGCCTCAAATACGGGCTGACCGTGCACAACCTGCTCAAGGTCGAGATTCTCACCGTCGAAGGCGAATACATGACGCTGGGCAGCGACGCGCTGGATTCTCCCGGCTTCGACCTGCTTGCACTGTTTACAGGCTCGGAAGGCATGCTCGGCGTTATCACCGAAGTGACCGTCAAACTGCTGCCCAGGCCACAGGTCGCCAAGGTGCTGCTGGCAGCGTTCGATTCGGTGGAGAAAGCCGGGCGCGCGGTGGGTGACATCATCGGGGCGGGCATCATCCCCGGTGGGCTGGAGATGATGGACAACCTGGCAATCCGCGCCGCTGAAGATTTCATTCACGCAGGCTATCCGGTCGACGCCGAAGCCATTCTGTTGTGCGAACTGGACGGTGTCGAAGCCGATGTCCACGATGACTGCGCACGGGTACGCGAGGTGCTGACGCTGGCTGGCGCCACAGAAGTGCGTCAGGCAAGGGACGAAGCCGAGCGTGTGCGTTTCTGGGCCGGCCGCAAGAATGCGTTCCCGGCGGTCGGCCGCCTGTCACCGGACTATTACTGCATGGACGGCACCATCCCGCGTCGTGAATTGCCCGGCGTGCTGCGCGGTATCAGCGAACTGTCCGAACACCACGGCCTGCGCGTGGCCAACGTGTTTCATGCCGGAGACGGCAACATGCACCCGCTGATTCTGTTCGATGCCAATCAGCCCGGCGAGCTTGCACGCGCAGAGGAACTGGGCGGAAAAATCCTTGAACTGTGCGTCAAGGTCGGCGGCAGCATCACCGGCGAGCATGGCGTCGGGAGGGAAAAAATCAATCAGATGTGCGCGCAGTTCAACAGCGATGAGCTGACCCTGTTTCATGCGATCAAGGCCGCCTTCGACGCCAGCGGCCTGCTCAACCCCGGCAAGAACATCCCGACGTTGCATCGCTGTGCAGAGTTCGGCGCCATGCATGTGCATGCCGGACAACTGCCTTTCCCTGATCTGGAGCGCTTCTGATGATTGCACAGGAAAGAGACGCCAGCGCCACCCTGCTCGACCAGGTCAATCAGGCCCTGCAAGACACCACACCACTGCGCATTCAGGGCGGTAACAGCAAGGCATTTCTCGGCCGTGAAGTGTCAGGCGAAGTGCTGGACACTCGCGCTCACTGCGGCATCGTCAGTTATGACCCGACCGAACTGGTTATCACCGCGCGTGCCGGTACGCCGTTGAGCGAACTGATGCAGACGCTTGAAGATGCCGGTCAGATGCTGCCCTGCGAACCACCGACCTTCGGCAATGCCACGCTGGGCGGCATGGTCGCGGCCGGGCTGTCCGGCCCGCGTCGGCCGTGGAGCGGCTCGGTACGCGATTTCGTACTGGGCACCCGTGTGATCACCGGCCATGGCAAGCACCTGCGCTTCGGCGGCGAAGTGATGAAGAACGTGGCGGGCTACGACGTCTCGCGTCTGATGGCAGGCAGCATGGGTTGTCTGGGCGTACTGACCGAGGTGTCGCTCAAGGTGCTGCCAAGGCCGCGCCTGTGCAGCAGTATTGCGCTGGAAATGGACAGTGCCCGCGCGCTGATGAGCCTGACGGAATGGGGCCAGCAGTCGATGCCGATCAGCGCCGCCAGCCATGATGGAAACATATTGCGCCTGCGCCTTGAAGGTGGCGAAGGCTCGGTGGCCGCTGCGCACGACAGACTGGGTGGCGAAAAACTGGAACCGACGTATTGGCAAGCGCTCAATGAACAGCGCCTGCCGTTCTTCGACGACCCGCGCGCGCTGTGGCGGCTCTGCGTGCCGGCCGATACCGGTGTGCTGGATCTGCCGGGCGAGCAACTCATCGACTGGGCCGGGGGACAGCGCTGGCTGAAATCCGATGCCAGCGGCGAGTCCATTCGTGCCATGGTCATCGCTGTGGGTGGGCATGCGACCTGCTATACGCCGGGGCACCATGACTGCCCGTTCCAGCCCTTGGCCACGCCGCTGCTGCGCTACCACCATCAACTCAAAGCCAGGCTGGACCCGCAAGGGATCTTCAACCCCGGCCGACTGTACGCGGAGCTCTGAACCATGCAGACCACCCTGAGCGAACAGGCCAGACAACTGCCCCGCGCCGAAGAAGCCGAACGTATTCTGCGCAGTTGCGTGCACTGCGGTTTCTGCAACGCCACCTGCCCGACCTACCAGTTGCTGGGCGATGAGCTGGACGGTCCACGCGGACGGATCTATCTGATCAAGCAGGTGCTGGAAGGCAATGAAGTCACCGAGAAAACCCAGTTGCACCTGGACCGTTGCCTGAGCTGCCGCAACTGCGAGACCACCTGCCCGTCGGGCGTGGATTATCACAATCTGCTGGACATCGGCCGCGCTGTCGTCGATGCCGCGGTGCCCCGTCCGCTGGGTCAACGGCTGCTGCGTGAAGGGTTGCGCAACGTGGTGCCCAACGCGAGCCTGTTCAAATCGCTGACCCGCATGGGCACCACGTTTCGCCCGCTACTGCCGGGTATATTGAAAGACAAACTGCCGGACACGATTCACCCGGCAGGCGTTCGTCCGGTCACTCGCCAGGCACGTCAGGTGTTGATGCTGGAAGGCTGCGTGCAACCGGCGCTGTCGCCCAACACCAACGCGGCCACGGCACGCGTGCTGGACCGTCTCGGCATCAGCGTCACGCCGATCAGCGAGGCGGGCTGCTGCGGAGCAGTGGATTACCACCTCAATGCGCAGGAAGCCGGACTGGACGGCGCACGACGCAACATCGACGCGTGGTGGCCAGCCATCGAAGCCGGCGCGCAGAGCATCGTCCAGACGGCCAGTGGCTGCGGGGCGTTCGTCAAGGATTACGGCCATTTGTTGCGTCACGACCCGACGTACGCTGAGAAAGCCGCGCAAGTCAGTGCAAAGGCCCGTGATCTGGTTGAAGTGCTGCGTGACGAACCTCTGGAAACGCTGAGCATCAAAACCGACACGCGGCTGGCGTTCCACTGCCCCTGTACCTTGCAACACGCGCAAAAGCTGGGTGGCGAAGTCGAACGGGTGCTGACTCGTCTAGGCTTCAACCTGACCGCTGTACCGGATGGCCATCTGTGCTGCGGCTCGGCAGGCACTTACTCGGTCACCCAGCAGGTCCTGGCCCGCCAGTTGCGCGACAACCGCATGAACGCGCTGGAAAGCGGCAAACCTCAGGTGATCGCTACGGCAAACATCGGTTGCCAGACGCATCTGGCGAGCGCCAATCGAACGCCGGTGCGGCACTGGATCGAGCTGATCGATCAGGCACTCAATGGAACACACTGAACAGTTCCACCCCCCTTTTCTCAGGAGAACATATGAAAATCAAAGCCGTTTTGACCCAGAACGAAGTCAGCCAGATGCTCGTCGCTGCGCGTGAAGAAGCCCACACCAATGGCTGGGCGGTGGCGATTGCCATCGTCGATGACGGCGGCCACCTGCTGGCGTTCGAACGCCTGGACGACGCCTCGCCGATCAGCAGCTACATCTCCATCGAAAAAGCCCGAACCTCGGCATTGGGCAAACGCGAATCCAAGGGCTACGAAGAGATGGTCAACGGCGGCCGCACTGCGTTTCTCAGCGCCCCGCTGCTCACCTCGCTGGAAGGTGGCGTGCCGGTGATCGTCGACGGCCAGGTGATCGGCGCGGTCGGCGTATCCGGCGTGAAGGCCGATCAGGATGCCCAGGTCGCCAAGGCAGGTGTCGCGGCACTGAATGCGGATTGAGGGTCCGACACCTCAAACAGATCGTTCCCGCGCTCCAGCGTGGTAACGCCGCTCAGGACGCTCCGCGTCCGCTTTCGAACGTGACGCAGAGCGTCACGAGATGCATGCCAACGCGGAGCATTGGCACGATCAGAACCTTAACCAAGGACCTTTCCAATGACCGACTTCATCAAATGCCAACGCCTCAAGGTGGCCGTCAATCTGCAACGCTTCGTCGAGGAAGAGGTCCTGCCTGGCACCGGACTGGACCCGGAAGCGTTCTGGGAAGGTTTCGATGCGCTGGTCCACGAACTGGCCCCGCGCAATCGCGAATTGCTGGCCGAGCGTGAGCGCCTGCAGGCCGAACTGGACGCCTGGCACAAGAAGCATCCTGGTCCGATCAGCAACATGCCCGCCTACCGCGAGTTTCTGACATCCATCGGTTACCTGCGCCCGATGCCGGAGCAGGTCAAGGCGACGACCTCCAATGTCGACCTGGAAATCAGCGAACAGGCCGGTCCACAGCTGGTGGTTCCCGCCAGCAATGCCCGCTATGCGCTGAACGCCGCCAATGCCCGATGGGGTTCGCTGTACGACGCGCTGTACGGCACTGATGCCATCGACACCTCCAACGGCGCCGAAATCAGTGCCGGCTACAACCCGCTACGCGGCGCCAAGGTGATTGTGTTCGCCCGCGAACTGCTCGACGGAGCCGCGCCGCTTGCCAACGGCAGCCACATCGACGCACGCCAGTACCGCATCGAAGACGGCCAACTGCTCATTGCAATGGCTGATGGCAGCCAGACCGTCTTGCAACAGCCAGAAAAGTACGTCGGTTTTCAGGGCGAACCAGGCAAGCCTGACGCGATCCTGCTCAAGAACAACGGCCTGCACATCGAGATCCAGATCGACCCACGCCACCCGGTCGGCAGCAGCGATGTGGCCGGAATCAAGGACCTGCTGCTGGAGTCGGCACTGTCCACCATCATCGACTGCGAAGACTCGGTGGCTGCAGTGGACGCCGACGACAAGATACAGGTGTACCGCAACTGGCTGGGTTTGATGAAGGGCGACCTTGCCGCCACCCTCGACAAGGGTGGCAAGCCGGTCACACGCACCCTCAATCCGGATCGCACCTACAAGGCGGCGAATGGCGGCGAACTCAAACTGCGCGGCCGTTCACTGCTGTTCATTCGTAACGTGGGCCATCTGATGACCAACCCGGCGATCATCGACCACGACGGACATGAGATCCCCGAGGGCATTCTGGACGGCGTGATGACCAGTCTGATTGCGCTTCACGACCTCGAACGACGCGGCAACTCCCGCGCAGGCAGCATCTACATCGTCAAACCGAAAATGCACGGCCCGGACGAAGTGGCGTTTGCCGATCAACTGTTCAGCCGGATCGAGGACGTGCTCAAACTGCCTCGCCACACCGTGAAGATGGGCATCATGGACGAGGAACGGCGCACCAGCGTCAACCTCAAGGCGTGCATCGAAGCGGCTTCGGCACGGGTAGCGTTCATCAACACCGGCTTTCTGGACCGCACCGGCGATGAAATCCACAGCGCCATGCAGGCAGGTCCGGTGCTGCGCAAGGGCGAGATGAAAAACGCGCCGTGGATCAAGGCGTATGAGCGCAGCAACGTACTGGTGGGACTGGCCTGCGGATTGAGAGGACGCGCGCAGATCGGCAAGGGCATGTGGGCGATGCCGGACCGCATGGCGGACATGCTGGAACAGAAAATCGGCCATCCGCAATCCGGTGCCACCACCGCCTGGGTACCCTCGCCGACGGCCGCGACCCTGCACGCACTGCACTATCACCGGGTCGACGTGCGTGCCGTTCAGCAGACGCTTGAACAGGTGAATCTGGAGAACGTCAGGGAACAACTGCTCGACGATCTGCTGACCATCCCGGTGGTCGCCGATCCGCAATGGACCCTGGAGCAGATTCGCGAAGAACTGGAGAACAATGCACAGGGTCTGCTCGGCTACGTGGTCCGTTGGGTCGAACAGGGCGTGGGCTGCTCCAAGGTGCCGGACATCCACGATGTCGGGCTGATGGAAGACCGCGCGACTTTGCGCATTTCCAGTCAGCACATGGCCAACTGGCTGCTGCACAAGGTGGTCGATGCCCAGTACGTGCAAAGCGTGCTGGAGCGCATGGCCAAAGTGGTGGACAAGCAGAACGCCGGGGACTCGCATTACCAGGCCATGGCGAAGGACTTCAAGCACTCGTCAGCGTTCAGGACCGCCTGCGATCTGGTGTTCAAAGGCTGCGAGCAACCCGCCGGTTACACCGAGCCGTTGCTGCATGAGTCAAGACTGGCGTTCAAGGACAGGAAGCATCCGTAGATCGCCCGCACTGCAGTGCCGAATATTTCTCTGGCCCGTACGCGGTGCCCGGAGAAACATTCGGCGTTTGTCTGACGGAAGATAATTGAAGCGCTGGTGACGGCGGGATCGGTGCAGGTAACGCTAGAGCGTGTAGATGGAGATCCAGTTCATATCGGTATGAGTGCTGTACAGGCGGGTACCTGCCCCGTTCAGCACCGAGCCTCCCATGGACGGAAAGAAGGCCACGCAACTGACCGTTCCCTTGACCGTGTCGATTCTGTACACATCGAAGTTGCAGGTATAAACCGCGTACACGTAACGGTCATCTGGCGTGATGCCGATGATGCTGACCGGATAGCCCTGTGCGCCGATTTTCTCGCGGTAGAACATCCTGCAAGTGGTGGCATCGACCACGTACACCTCATCAATCCCTCCGACGTACAAACGGGTTCCGTTCGAACTGACTGCCAGTGACCTGGGATCGGTGAAGCCGAGAATGTCGTGCTGCAGGTAACTGACCGTACCGATGGCGGAGACGGCTGTCGTACCAATGCCGTCCGCCAGTGCCGAGGCGTATACACAGTCGTTTCCGGGACCGACGCCGAGTGCCAGCGAGGCATTGGACAAGGTACCCAGATCGAAATCGTTGACGACGCTGTAGTGCTCCGTCTCGATCTGGCGGATCAGCCCGCCCGGTGCATACTGGAACGACAGGTAAATGAATCGGCCGTCCAGGCTGCAGACGATCCTGTTGACGCTGCCCGAGGGGATGACTCTGATCGCCTCGCGCGTGAGGGTATTGATCACAAAGCACTTGTTATAGCCCGCCGTGTAGAGCCGACTGCCATCGGGACTCAGGGTGATATCGCCCGCCCCGGCCCCCTTGATACTGCTCACCACACTCGATGTCTCGACATCGACCACGCTGATTTCTCTACCGTTTTCATGAGACACATAGAGCGTCTTTTCATCGGGGCTGATGACGATTTCCTTGGGCACGAAACCCAGCGGAATAATGCCTGTCAGCCATGCAACGTCCAGCGGTACTCCTGCGCCGTCCGGATCTGCCATGTGGGTAAAAGCGTTTACGTCCTGAGATGCTTTTTTGTGCATGTCACTCACCTGTGAATAGGTCTCGCGAGACCGCCACGATGGGGGAAAGATAAGAAGGTATGGCCCCATCAACAAACGATGTGGCAACTGCACTTATGCCACTCGGATCCAAAAACCTCAGGTCATTGAATACTGGCCGGGACGGGTTGGGTACTGACAGAAATGACAGTTTGAGGCGGGCTGAAAGTGGTGGCAAAAAGCGCTTTTCGGGGTTGAAAGGCAACGCCATCGGGGGCTGGCGTCGACACCGGAGAGGCATAAGCAGGTGGCTCACCATTGGTCAGCAACCTGCTCAACGCTGAATCACGAACTCTCGCGCACCACCAGTTCGAACCCGAGATCAACCCTGGCCTGCTGGGCTAAGCCGTCGAGCAAACCCAGCAGCACCTGCGCGGCGCGCTGGCCCACTTCCTGTCGCGGGGTGCGAATGGACGTCAGGCGCGGCACCATGTGTGCCGAGCCTGGGAGGTCGTTGAAACCCACCAGCGAGACCCGTTGCGGAATAGCAACGCCGAGACGCAAGGCCTCCAGTGACGCGCCCTGCGCCAGGTCATCGTTACAGAAGAAAATGCCGTCGACATCAGGGTGCTCATCCAGCAGCCGGGCGAACAGTTCGCCGCCCAGGCCAATGGACGATGGCAAGGGGGTCGTGACTTGCAGTTCGGCATCGAACAGGCCGGCGTCTTCCAGAACCTGACGAAAGCCCGCGCCGCGCTGCAATACGCGCGTATCGAGCTGGGCCGCCATGTAGGCCAGCCGCGTGCGTCCCCGACCGAGCAGATGAAGCGCTGCCTGCGCGCCCGCCTGTTCCTGGGAAAAGCCGACACTGTAAGCGCCCTGACGAGGGTCCAGCTCCATCATGTGCACACAGGGAATGCCACTGGCTTCCAGCATCTGATGCGAAGCCGGTGTGCGGTCAAAGCCGGTGAGCAGTATCCCCCTCGGCCTGTTGACCAAGTGGTTACGCAGCAGCTTTTCCTCTTCTTCCGGGGAATAGTGATAGTTGCCGATCACCACATCCAGGCCTCGAGGACGCAACACATCCTGAATGGCTTCAAGGGTCTCGATGAACAGCTGGTTGGACAGCGATGGCACCAGCACCACGACCGTCTGGCTACAGGACGAGGCCAGCGCGCGCGCTGCAGGGTTGGCGACATAGCCCAGGCTCTGGGCCGCAGCGCGGACCTTTTCCACCAGTTCCGGCGCGACCGTGGTGACGCCACGCAATGCACGGGATGCGGTAATGGGGGAAACCGCGGCAAGGCGGGCAACTTCGTTGAGGGTCGGACGGCCGGTAGAGCGGGAACCAATGCGTATCATGCGTTGCCAACTAACATAGGGGTTGCCAAATGTGTCGAATGCCCCATAAGGTAGCGCTGTCTCATGGACCGTGACAACGCTTTATCGCTGGTTTCACATTTGCCGCCCGCGCCGGGTCGCCACGGAGAACAGCCTCCGATGTGTATTGTTGAACCCAAAACAACGACAAGAACTGGAACAGCTCAGGCTGGACAAGATGTCCACCGGACAAAGACAGCGCTGTCTCCAGACGAGGTGCCTACTGTGACAACTGCGAATACTGCTATTTCTGCCCTCGTGGTGATGGGTGTATCGGGCTGCGGCAAAAGTGCTGTGGGTGCCGAAATTGCGCTCAAGAGCGGAGGTCGCCTCATCGAAGGTGATGCCTTCCACCCACCGGCCAACATCGAAAAGATGAGCGCCGGAACCCCCCTCAACGATGACGACCGTGCCGGCTGGCTGACCCGCCTGGGTGAAGAAATGGTCGCGGCGCTCGCCCGTGGCGAACACCCTGTCCTGACCTGCTCGTCCCTCAAGCTGATTTACCGCCAGCGTCTGCGCGACGCCGTTCCGGGTCTGGGCTTCGTTTTTCTGGAACTGACCAAAGAACTCGCTGCCGAACGTTGCTCGCACCGTCCGGGGCACTTCATGCCGGCAAGCCTGGTCGACAGCCAGTTTGCAACGCTCGAGCCTCCGTACGGCGAACCGTTGACACTGGTGGTCGATGCAACCCAGTCCATCGAAGAGATTGGCACGCAAGCGGCAGCCTGGTGGAAAGACTCCCACGCCTGATAAAGGCGTGAGTGCAAAAGACAGCGCTGTCTTGCACACACGAAGCACTGATGACGCTGGCAGTAGCTGGTAGCACCCCAGAATAATAACCGGAGAGACACCCATGTTCGGTATGACCCACGAGACGTTTCTGCTAGTCGATGCGTTGGTGACCATCGTCGGCCTTGTGCTGCTGATCACCCAATTCAAGGTCCACCCTTTCGTCGCGCTGACTCTGGCGGCTGGCTTCCTCGGCCTGACCTCCGGGATGCCGGTGGAAAAAGTCATGAAATCCTTCCAGGACGGCTTCGGCGGCGTACTGGGCTTTGTCGGCATCATCCTCGGGCTGGGCACCATGCTCGGCAAGCTGATGGCCGATTCGGGTGGCGCGGATCAGATCGCGCAGACCCTGATCCGTACCTTCGGCAAGCAGAAAGTCCACTGGGCGATGATGTTTTCCGCGTTTCTGGTGGGCATCCCCCTGTTCTTCGAAATCGGCTTCGTGCTGCTGATCCCGCTGGTGTTCATCGTTGCGCGTCGCACCGGTGTGTCCATCGTCAAGATCGGCATCCCGTTGCTGGCAGGCCTCTCGGCCGTGCACGGTCTGGTTCCGCCGCACCCGGGTCCGCTGCTGGCCATCGGCATCTTCGGTGCCGACATCGGCAAAACCATTTTCTACGGCCTGATCGTCGCGCTGCCGACCGCAATCATTGCTGGCCCGATCTACGGCAAGTGGATCTCCAAATACATTCCCGGCACACCGTCGCAGGAATTGATGGATCAGATCGCCAAGGAATCGAGCACCGAGAACCTGCCAGGCTTCGGCATCACGCTGGTGACGATCCTGCTGCCCGTGTTCCTGATGCTGCTCAAGACCTTCGCTGACGTTGCGTTGCCGGAAGGCAACATGTTCCGCATCTGGATGGACCTGATCGGTCACCCGATCACTGCCCTGCTCGCGGCCTTGCTGCTGGCGTTCTACACCTTCGGTGCCGCACGCGGTTTCGACCGTACCAAGATCATGAAACTGCTGGACCAGAGCCTGGCCCCGGTCGCCGCCATCGTGCTGATCGTCGGTGCTGGCGGTGGCTTCAAGCAGATGCTCGTCGCCAGCGGCGTGGGTGACGTGATCGGCCACATGGCGGTACAGGCGCAGATCAACCCGATCATGCTGGCCTGGCTGGTGGCTGCGGTGATCCGTGTCGCAACCGGTTCGGCGACTGTCGCCACCATCACCGGTGCAGGCATCGTGGCGCCGGTCGTGGGCCTGATCCCGGGCGTGAACCGCGAATTGCTGGTGCTGGCCACGGGTGCGGGTTCGCTGATCCTGTCGCACGTGAACGACGCAGGCTTCTGGCTGGTCAAGCAGTACTTCAACATGACCGTAGCCGAAACCTTCAAGACCTGGACGGTGATGGAAACCATCCTGTCGGTCGTTGGCCTGATCTTCATCATGTTGCTGTCCATGGCGCTTTAAGCTTAAAACGTCCAATACCTTCGCGGGCCGGCAGGCCCGCGAAGATGTAAAGCATCACCTCTCTACCCTTCTGGTTTTTCCCGCCTGCACCCTCGATACCGTTTCCTGCCTCACGTCCCTACATAACCCGCCTTTGCTGCCGACAACATGACAGAGCGATTCGATGCGCGTCTGCGAAACCTGTCTGAAAGCTGTTTCCTACGAGCGCCTACAACGCTTTCAGTTGAATTTTCGGAAAGCTCAGGCAATGTTTCAAAGTCATGCCTACGCTTAGGAACAACGCGGGATCAGGCCGCTCAATCGCCTCCAGCACAGTCATGGCAAACCCGATTTGTGCGCCTGATCACGTTACTTTTTAAGTTGCACCAGTAAATACGGGCATTCTCAGGCCAAAACGGGCAGAATTGGCGCACTCGTCGTACCGTGGATGCAAATCCCGATGACAAGAAAATGAACCGAGGGAATTAAATTCACCACCGCAACGTCTTATGACGGATGCATTTGGATGCACTCGGCAACAATCACCACGCAAAGGCAAACGCCAGCCTCTTGAGAGAGGCATTTTCAAGAGGCCATCAAGGAAAAGATTATGTTGATACTCACTCGCAAAGTTGGCGAAAGCATAAATATCGGTGACGAGATCACCGTGACGATTCTTGGCGTTCAAGGGCTTCAGGTCCGGCTGGGCATCAACGCACCCAAAAATGTGTCTGTACACCGTGAAGAGATCTACAAACGCATTCAGGCAGAACTGGCTCCAAACCAGGACCCACAATAATTCCCTCGCCACACCCCCTTATTCAATGCTGATCTGCCCTCGTGGCGGGTCATCAGCCGTACGGCGTCTCTCATGACGCCGTTTTTTATGCCTTTCCTTTTTCTGCCCGCGGCGGCACGACCATTTGTCACCCTCTCGGAACATCGCCAAAAAAACACCGGTCGACTCTCTGCAAGCAAGCACATCAATGCCAGCCCGTAGTATGCAGTGAGCCGAGCATTCTCTTTATCTGGGGACAGAAAACGGTGAATGATGATGGTGACTACCAACGAAACTTCCATGAGCGGCAATGCCCATACCGGCAGCACGAGCAGCCAGGATCACCTGCACGGACTGCAGGATGACGATCAGCGCAACGCACATGGCAAAACAGAAAATGTCGCCCGACAGGGAGGCGAACACTTCGAGCAGTACCGCGACAGCGCTGCAGAGCAGATAGAGAACCTTGCGCAGAACGCTCAGTCGGCGGCGCAGCAGATTGACAGCAATGACACTTTGGGCCTGTCGGGGTACGTCACTGACATGGCGCAAGCGATGACCCGGCTCGCCGACAACCTGCGCAGCAAGAACGCCGAGCAACTGCTGCAGGATGCAGGCAGGCTTGCCCGGGAAAATCCGGTCCTGTTCATCAGTGGCAGCGTGGCTCTTGGCCTGGGTCTGTCGCGGCTGCTGAAAGCGTCCACCTCTTCGAACGACACAACCTCCGACACGAGCTTCTCTGACAGCTCAATGCCTGGAAGCTCGACAACAGGCACATCGGCATCAGATCTGTCGACATCCGGGTCGTCGAATCAGAGTGATCTGACGGATGTCGATTCGTCTGCCCCTTATGACCCCATCAGCCCGTCGGCGCTGGCCGCCGAAGAGATGGCCGCGACGCATCCCCACGACAACGACGTCGTGCACAGCGCGCGCCCGGGAACAGGGATTCCTGACAGTCCGCCCATGACCGAATTCAACGATGATCTCGACGATGAAGTCACGCGTGACGGCTCGCCCAGGTCCGGCTTGTCCAAAGGAGACGTGTGATGAGTACCCCACCCAATACTCAGCAGGACAGAAACCCTGAAAATGAAACGTCGGTGCTGAGTCTGATCCGCCAGTTGGCGCATGAAGTGCCTGCGTTGGTCACCAAGGAAATGGCGCTGGTGAAGGCGGAATTCCGTGAGTCGCTTCAGGCGACCAAGCAAGCAGCCACCACCGTCGGTATGGGTGCCGTCTTGATGCTGGGCGGTCTGATCATGGTCCTGATGGCCGCTGTCTATGCCTTGAGCTACGTCATGGAACCCTGGCTCGCGGCACTGATCGTCGGTGTTGCGGCTCTGGTCATCGGCTTCTTCGTGGTTCAGGCGGGCAATAAAAAACTCGACGCTTCGAACCTGATTCCCGAGCGCACCACCAGCACCCTGCAAAAAGACAAGGAAGCCATTCAGAGGAAAGTCTCATGAGCATCGACAGCAGCTTCGACACACCAGAACATTTTGAAGAAGAATCGAAAAAGAGCCCGGAAACCCTGGAGCGGGAAATCGATCAGCAACGCTCCAGCATCGGCAACATCGTCGATGCGCTGGAAAAGAAAATGTCGCCCGGTCAACTGGTCGATCAGGCGCTGGGCTATGTGAAGGACAACGGCGGGGAGTTTTTCGGCAATCTGGGCAACAACGTCAAGGCCAATCCAGTGCCTGCCGTGCTTACCACCGTCGGCGTGCTCTGGATGATGATGGGTAACAATCGTCCGGCAACGGGCGGCTCGTCCAACGGTTCTTCGGTCCTGAGCAGCGTCACAGAGCACGCTGGCAGCATGGCTGGTTCGGTCAGCGACAGCCTGGGAAGCGCCAAGGCCCGGGTGCAGGAAACCGTGTCGCATATGAAGGACAAGGCCAGCACGTTCAAGGACAAGACGTCCCACATGACCCACAGCGTGCGCGACACCTTTTCGGGCCGTTCCGGCAGCTCCGACTCGTGGCAGGACGCAGACCTTACATTCCAGGAGAAACGTGAGCACATGAAGAGCAGTACACGGCAACTGGTCAACGAACAACCTTTGACGCTGGCGGCCATGGGTATTGCGGTGGGGGCGCTGATCGGTGCCGCGTTGCCTGTCACGACGAAGGAGCAACAGATCGTCAGGCAGGCACGGGAAAAACTGAGGGGTAAAAGCGGTTCTCTGTCTTCATCTTCGTCGTCGCCGCGAACTTCCAGCAGCTACAGCAACCTGTCCGGGACAGAGCACGATGGCAACGGTACAGGCGCGTCTTTCACCAGTGAACGTCCTACATCGCCGGGACTCGGTTGAGGGTGAGATGGAGCACTGAAAACGGCCCCTCGGAGGGGCCGTTTTCATGGCTGGCCAGCTGTTATCCAGGCAGCGAAGCCGTTTATATTTCGGAAAGACGCTGGACGATCCGGTCCTTCACCAGCAGACGCTTTTCCTTGAGTTTCCTCAACGCGTCATCACCGATACCGCCCGCCGACCCTTTTTCGGCATTCAGCACCTCAACATCCGCGCTGTCATAGTCATTGAGCAATTGCTGCAGCCTCGCGTCCTGCCTGCCCCGCTCGGCGACCTCGTCTCGGGTCAAGCTCAAATCCGCGAACAAATCGTGTTTGACTGGCATGAGTAGCACCTCCAAATGACTACTTGAATGCAGGGGTAACCGTGACGATTTCAGACCTCACGGCTGTTCCCGAATACGGCGTGCTTCGTACGCCCTGACATGAGTGCAGGCAACGTCCAGCACCGACAGTTCATTCGAAGCGACACCCAGCGCGTTACGCCGGATCAGCATATCGCCCAGAATCTGTTCGACCTCTGTGGGTGTACCCCGTTCGATGTCCCTCATCATCGAGGCCGTGAGTGTCGAGCCGCGTGCCGTCAGCAACTCAAGCTGACGCTGACGAACCTTTGCATCCGGGGGGTATCCGGCAGCCAGCGCAATCGCCGCGCATTCGGACAGTGCTTTCAGGATCAAACCCTCTCCACCTGCGTCCAGCACATCGCCGATCGATGCGCGCATGCTTGCAGTGATCGCCGCCAGCGTGGCGATGAAACACCATTTGTCCCACATGGCCTGCACAATGTGCTGACTCAGGTTGGCTTCGAAACCCGCATCGGCCAGGGCTTCGGCAACCCTTAGAATACGCGGGGTCAACGCGCCGCTCAGTTCGCCGAATGATAATTGGTGCATCTCGTTCAGGTGCAGAATCGCACCGGTCGAGTCGCGGTCTACGGAAATCAGACACTGCCCGCCCAGCACAGCGTCCTTGCCGAAGCGCTTGGTCAGGCGATCAAGGTGGGCCATGCCGTTGAGCAGCGAAAGGATCAACGTCTCCGGCCCCACTGCAGGCTCGAAGGCGTCCATTGCGGCGTCCAGATCGAAAGCCTTGCAACTGAGCAGGATCAGGTCGAAAGGGTCGGCAAGCCGGTTGGCAAGCACGTAAGGAGGCGACGGGTACTGAAAGTTTCCCTGCGGACTTCGCACCACAAGTCCGTCACGATCCAGCTCTTCCGCCCGGCCCGGCCGGACCAGAAAGGACACCTGACGCCCGGCCTCCAACAGTCGGCCACCGAAATAGCCACCGACGGCCCCTGCCCCAACGATCAAGATACGCATGGCCCTGGATCTCCTGGTTGTGCTGTTCTACAGAACGCTGGCGGCGTTCGAGCACCCTGGTTCAGGGACATTGCCCCACACCCCGCCTGCCATCAGGCCTGAAAACGCGGTTCCAGCTGCAGGAACCCGGCCAGACATGAAGTATCGACGGCAGAGGCCTTTTGTTGCAATCGCGCCGTGACGGCCTGAATCACCACACGACTGGCATCATGATGAAACTGCCAGACACCATAGATTCGGCCGTCGAACGAAGGCTCGCTGCCCAGCTGAGGATCAGCCCCCAGCCCGGCACCCAGACCAAACAGGTAAAGCCCCTTCAACCGCCGCCCGTTCTGATCCATCGGGCAGCCCGCCTGATCAGAGTCCAGGCCACCCTTGGTCTCGCGCAAGGTGATCAGACTGCCGTCGCCGTAACGCATCTCGGGCAGTTGCGGCTGATAGCCGGAACACTGCACCACAACACTGGACTCGGCCAGTGCACGCCTGGCTCTTTCGAAAGCCCCGACGGGACCGTCTCTGGTCTGCAACAGCTGCACACGCACGCCTGTTTTACCGATGCGGCCGTTGTTCAGCGCCTCGCGACCGATGTCCAATGCCCGGTAACGCAGCCCGCCGGAGCGATTGACACGTCCGGAAACCGGGCACACATCCAGCTGAGAGTCGAACACATAGCCCGCAGCTTCTGCCTGCTCGGCACTTTCGTAAAACAGCCTGATCCGGGTTCGATGGATCAGCGTCAGCTCTTCCAGCCCTGCGAACTCCAGAGCATCGGCGAGGTTCTCCAGCATGGAAAAGGCACTGTGCGAACCGCCGACAACAGTGATACGGCTACCGCTGGCCAGCGCCAGCGCAAACACTTCGCGCAGCTGAACCGCATTCATGCGCAGCAGCCGGTCGGCACTCTGGATATTGGTGGCCGGTGACAGTGAAAGCCCCTGTTGCGCAAGACTGTCGATCAGGTGCTGCGGATCCTGACGCCCGCCGAGGTTGAGCACGAGCGTCTGGCAGCGCACGAGTCTGGCGCAGCCTTCCGTCTCTACCTTGAGGCAAAACTCGTCATCCTCGCTGATCACTTCGGTGATGGTCGTGCCATGCCAGACCTTCACCCCGTAGCAGCGCATCAAGTGTTCCAGCAGCAGTCGCGAGGCTTCGACCATCAGTTGCCCCACATCCGACAACTGAGGCGCACTTTGGGCCTGGCCACAAATACGCCAATAGGCCGGTGAGTATTCCAATGGCTCGAAAATCTCGCGCAGGGCCGGGTCACGCAGGCAATCGATGAAGACGTCTCCCACCGAATTGGCAGTGATCCGGTATTGTCCCAGCGCACCGGTACCCGGTCTGTCGCTGGCATCGATGACCATCATTCCACTTGCGGCAATCTCCGCCAGCGTGCCGCTTTTCAAGGCATTGAACAGAAACCCCATACCGGCAAGCCCCGCCCCGCCAACGACACACCCACAGACTGTTTCCAAGGATTTTTCAAACATGATGATGCTCCATCGTCATAGCCAAACGTTGGTGCATTCCAGAAGTTCTGGATGATCGAATACCTGGCGAGCACTACAAACCAGCGTCCATGCACACTTTAAAAAGAGAACCCCACAACACAATAAAAAACAGCGCACGCGCAGCATCACCAGAACCCGGCTAAAGGCTCCGCTGTTTTATCAATAAAAATGAGCTGTTACATGCACTGATCGGGACCGCCGTCCACTCGACACCGGAACCGCTGGAAAAACAGCGCGCCACGCTACCGCCAAACCTTCGAACGAGGTTTAAACACGAGGCGTTAATCAGGAGGGTTTAAGCACAACGAAGCGGGCGGATTAAAATCATAGTTGCAAAGAAACCACGAAGTGTCAAATAAGTCACTGCAGAATCCGACACAGCCTCACCCGCCGCAAGTACCTGATTTTAAAAGACCGCATAGTTCCGTCCGATAAAAACATCCAGGACAGCGCTCGGAAAGGCGCAGTGAACGACTTTTATTTTCTTGATGACGTCCTGTAAAACTTACAAAAACCCAGCGCCGACATATTGACTGAAAGGGACCGTGCGGGCCGCATGAAATGAACAGAGACGTGAAGCAGGACGAACCCGGATGAGGTCGTCCTGCGCTTCAAGAGGAGGATGGCCCGACCTGAGCAGATCGGAACCGGACAGCGGCAAGGAACACGCCACGCCAACGCAGGTGTGATCAGGCCGTACGGTATTGCTTCTGCCGGATACCATGGTGGTTGGGCTCGTCACGCAACTCGCTGCGCAGTTCCGAGACAAGATTCGATATGTCGCGAAGGCTTTTCAACCTGTGCGCAGAGATACCGGTCACCAGCAATTCAACCCGTCCTGAATCCGGGTCATTGACCTGCACCGTCATGGAATAATCCGGTGCAATCGTACAGGTACAACGCAACGGTAAAAATGCACTTTCGACGATACTGCGCAGTTCCAGAGTAGACAGTCCACTCGCGATCATCTTTCTATCTCCTTATTGTGTAAGCGCTGCCGGACTCCAGCAGATTACTGCCGCTATTTATAATCAATTAACCGAAACCAGGCACACCCTTGCCTGCCAATTAATTGTCGCCACTTACTTGATCCTTGACACTCTTTATACGCCAGCCTCTATCGACTCGGCAATGTGCAGCGTAGATCACACCTTGCCGCGACAAATGTGTTTATTTGTAACTAAAGTTAGAAAAAACGATTCACTGTAGGCGTTCAAGCGGCGAAAGACATGATCTGCGTCATTAAAGGGATATTGCGCAGTCTTTGACATGATCCCGGAGTGACGAACGGTCAGGAAATCGGTTATGGCTGTTCACTCATGAAACACCGCAAGTACGCTTTTCTGACCGTGGATGGGCACGATCAGTGTCGAGCCGGACTTGATGATCGTTCCCCACTCTGCGCTCATCGTTATACACAAGTCCGGAAGACGCGCAAAACGGGGCCAAACGAACGTGACTGACTGAATGCATACCCCGTGGGAGGCGGCAAGACTCGGGTATAACGCTGAGCACAAGCATGGGCATGATCGGCGTGCTTGAGATCAAGCTGATCGTTCCTACGCTCCGCGTGGGAATGCCTCCCAGGACGCTCCGCGTCCGCTCTTGAATGTGGCGCA
>NZ_LKEH01000020.1:74161-107264 GCF_001642795.1 Pseudomonas viridiflava
GATGCGTGGACAANTCCAGCGTTATCCACGTCAAGCGCTCGGCTCACTGAATCCACAGTCTGTGCCATTTGTGACGCAGAGCTTCACGGGATGCATGCCCACGCAGCGATGGGCACGATCAGTATCAGGCGTCATTCCACGGATCGGGGCAGACGGAAATGGATCACCGCAACCCGTGCACCTTGCTTGTCACGTCGCTCTTCGATGGCATAAGGACGGAACCCCATGCGCGGATAGAACAGCAGGCCCGGAACGTTATGGTTGTAGCAGGATGCGATGAGCTCGGTGGCTTCGTGCTTGTCGAAGGCAATGTCCATCATGCAACTGATCATGTAGCGTCCCACCCCTCTTGCCCTGGCCTTGGGGGCGATGATTACGTTGCCCAGCGCACAGCGGTCGCGAAAATCACAGCGTGAGAAGTTGGCGTAACCCACCACTTCGCCATCCATTTCGATCACGGTGGAGTCGTAGCGGGTCTCCAGCGCGTCCACCAACTGGGCCGGCGTGAAGGGATAGGTGGCCCGGGGGAACATGTAGAACAGCTCGTCGGCATTCTGGGGCAGCTCGCAGACGATCGGAATGTCTTTTTCTTCCAGGGGGCGATGTAGAAACATTGAGCGGTAACCTCTTGAAGAAATTGAAGAACCTACAGAGCAGGTTAGCCATGAAACTGTGATTTCGGCGCCTCCAGGCGACAGAAATACAGCGCCCTTGCGCCTACAGCATAATCCGGGGCTATCAAAAAGGGCTAATTCAATACCAAACCGGACTAAAAACGCCTGATTGTTGCGTCGCCCTGAAGCTGGCTGACGCAAGTCTCTGAATAACGAGGCGTTCAGGATCGTGAGGTGATCTGTCGCTGTCAGCCGATCGCGCCGAGGGGATACGCCTTGCAAGATCGTCACGCCACTCAGGGCGAACACCATGGCACGGCCCTTCTCGATCAACCGGCCAACGGCGCAATATCCTGTAACCGATATTTCCCTCCGGCTATTGCAACCCCTGAACGGAAACGGCATTTATTTCATTTTGTTTACCGGAACACATTCCTCATGCTCTCTTTCTCCCTCAACCGTTTCAAGGCACGGCCTTTCAGATGGTTATGCATGATCGCGATCATCGTCGGGCTGCCGGTCGGCTGCGCGGTGCTGGAGCATAAGGAGCGCGAACTGGTGTTCCGCATAGAGCCGGGCACCGCCAGCTGGTACAGCGGCCTGCCCTCCGATGTTCAGGAGCTGGATCTCAAGGCTGCCGATTTCGGCACCTCGCAGAACATTCATGCATGGTGGTGGCCTGCGCCACGCAAGGACGCACCGGCAGTGCTGTATCTGCACGGCTCACGCTGGAACCTGACGGGCCAGTTGTTTCGCATCGAACAGCTCAGGGCGCTGGGGTTTTCAATTCTGGCCATTGATTACCGGGGCTTCGGCCAGAGCATGGGCCAACTGCCCTCCGAAAAGACCGTCTATGAGGATGCACGTATTGCCTGGGAACGCCTCAAGCAACTGCAGCCGGACCCGCAACGTCGGGTGATCTATGGTCATTCACTCGGCGGAGCGGTCGCCGTGGACCTGGCTGCGGAACTGGGTCGTGAAGCAGAGAAGGACGAGACGCCAGTGGCAGCACGCGGCCTGATCATCGAGTCCACCTTCACCAATCTGGCTGACGTCGCCACCGCAATCGCCAACACCTCGCTGCCGGTGCGCTGGCTGTTGTCGCAGAAATTCGATTCAGTCGACAAGATCGCCGACATTCACATGCCCGTATTGATCGTGCATGGCACCGATGACCGCTACGTCCCCGCCCGTTTCAGCGAAGAATTGTTCGAGGCCGCCCGGGAGCCGAAGAACCTGCTGCTGGTGCCCGGCGGTACGCACAACAACAGCATGCGGCTGGGCAGCAAGGCGTACAGCCAAGCCATACAGACGTTACTGAAAACGCCCCCGTCATTGCCTCAGGTCAGCAAAAAGGGCGACATGCAGAAACACGCAGGCTGAAGCCCCGAAAAAATACCTGCACAGATAACGTCCCGAATAGACAGCAGTGGCGGCAGGCATTAGCGTCGGCGTTCCCTCTTTAAGGACTGCGCCATGCATCACGTTATCGAGTATTCGAACGACCAGCACCGCCAGGCGGTAATCGACCTGTGGACGACCGTATTCAACGACGACGCACCGCACAACCGCCCGGATCTGTCGATCGACATGAAGCTGGCTGCGCAAGACCGACTGTTCTTTGTGGTCATCGTTGAAGGCCGTCTGGCTGGCACGCTGCTGGCGGGCTATGACGGCCACCGGGGCTGGCTCTACTCGGTTGCGGTCGATCCCGCTCAGCGTGGACGCGGGCTGGGAACTGCCTTGATCAGGCATGCAGAACAGGCGTTGATCGAGCTTGGCTGCCTCAAGATCAATCTGCAGATTCGTACCAGCAATGAAGGGGTGCAGGCTTTCTATGAGTCGCTGGGGTACGTTCAGGAACCCCTGATCAGCATGGGCAAGCGGATCCCTTTCGATCCCGACACAAACGGGTAGGAGTTCAATACAAAGTCAGTAAGACAATTCCCTCATTTACATGAGAATTAATATCAAATTACAATTATTGCTATTAACGTCCTGACAGAGCACTTCCTTTGAACACCTTCCATCGCCCTCGCCGCCCCGGTCCCTTTTTGCTGTCCGCAATTTCCCTGGCCGTATGGTCTGGCGGTACGGCACATGCCGCAGGCGCAGCAACACTGCCCGCGACGCAAGTATCGGCCGCCACCCAGAGCGAGGAAGGCTACAGCGCAAGCAGCGCCAGTACCGCCAGCAAGAGTGACGTGCCGCTCAAGGAAGAAGCGCAGTCGGTCAATGTGGTGACACCTCAGACCATTGCCGATTACAACGTGCGTTCGCTGGACGACGCCATGAAGTTCGTCAGTGGCGTCAGTCAGGGCAACACGCTGGGCAACACCAAGGACTCGCTGGTCAAGCGCGGCTTCGGGACCAATGACGATGGCTCGATCCTGCGTGATGGCGTGCGCTCGGTGGTGTCGAAGAACTTCAGTGCGACCACTGACCGGGTCGAAGTGCTCAAAGGCCCGGCTTCACTGCTGTACGGCGCGATGGAACCGGGCGGCGTGATCAACGTGATCAGCAAACAGCCGCAGTACGTGCAAAGCACAACGTTGAGCGGGTCGGCGTTCAGCGAAGGTGGCGGCAGTTTTGGCGTGGACACCACCGGCCCGCTGGGCGACAGCGGTCTGGCCTATCGTCTGGTTGCCGAACGTCAGAGCGAAGATTACTGGCGCAACTACGGCGTTGATCAGCACACACTGATTGCCCCTTCCCTCTCATGGACCGGCGAGCGCGCCAGCCTCACGCTGGCCTACGAGTACAACGATTACGTCAGCCCGTTCGACCGCGGCACCGTATTCAGCGGCGGCCATCCTTCCGATATCAGCTACAACAAGCGCCTGGACGAGAAATGGGCCAACACCGTCGGCATCAGCGAAACCGCAACTGCGCGTTTTGAATACCAGCTCAGCGATGACTGGAAGACCCGCCTGACCTATGGCTGGAACAATGACCGTTACAGCCTTTCCATCGCGCAGCCCAGCACCTTGTCCGGCAACGGCGTACTGCGCCGTCAGGCCAACGGCGGGCATTACGATTATGAAACGCGTTATGCCAGCTGGGATTTCATCGGCAAGCAGCAATTTCTGGGTCAGGAGCATGACCTGCTGATCGGTGCCGAGCAGGAAGACTCTGACAAGTTTCGTGGCAAGACGTACCGCAACGCTGCACAGAACGGTTTCAACATTTTCAATCCGGTGTACGGCAGCCTCGCTGAACCGAGCGTGGTCAGCCAGCCGACCAGCAACCTGAGCAATCAGCTGACCTCGTCTTCGCTCTATGTGAAAGACAACTGGCACCTGAATGACCGCTGGATTCTGGTGCTTGGCGGACGCTATCAGCATTACGACCAATACACCGCCCAAGGCCTCGGTGCCAGCCGGGTGGTGAATCTGGACAAGAATGATGACGTGTTCCTGCCCATGGCCGGGCTGGTGTTCAAGGTCAACGAAGACCTGTCGCTGTACGGCAACTACAGCCGCTCGTTCGTGCCCAATGAAGACGTGAACGACGACGGCACCACCTTCGATCCGGAAGAAGGTCGCAGCTACGAAGTCGGGGCCAAATATGCGCTCGCGCCAGGCCTGGACTTCAACATGGCGGTGTTCGACATCGAGAAGAAGAACGTCGTTACGCCGACCGGCGTAACGGGTGTCAGCGAGGCGGCCGGCAAGGTCGGTTCAAGAGGCGTGGAGCTGGATGTGACCGGTCGCATCGCCGAGCGCTGGGACATGATCGGCACCTACGCTTACACCCATACCGAAGTGCTGGATGACCCGAGCAACGAAGGCAATCGTCTGAGCCAGGCACCAAAGCACACCGCAAGCCTGTACCTCACGCATCACCTGCAGGTGCCTTCGGGTCTGGGCGACTGGCATGCCGGTGGCGGCGCACGTTACGTAGGTGAGCGCGCCGGGGATGACGCCAACTCGTTCTACATGAGCAGCTACACCGTGGCCGATGCTTTTCTGCGCTGGGATGTGCCAATGGCCGGTTACAAGACCCGCCTGCAGTTGAACGTGGACAACCTGTTCGACAGGCAGTATTACCCGTCCAGCACCGGCAGCCAGTTGCAGGTCAACGTGGGTGAACCGCGCACCGCGAGGCTCAGCGCCAGCGTCACCTTCTGATGTTGAAGGGGCTGGAACAGTTCCAGCCCTTCAGCTTGCTCAGATAAGGCCTTTACCTGCTGCGTCTTCAAGCGCACTGCGCGCCAGTTCCCTGATGACCTTGTCACTCGACTCGTTGAACGGCAGGGCAAAGATCAGCACCAGGTGCATCCAGGTGGTGAGTTTTTCCTGCTTGCTGACCTGACCCAGTTTCTTGCCCTCGCCATCGCGGAAGGTCAGTTCCAGCGACAGGGTGTTGTCGACCTTGTTGGGGATCAGGAAAAACGTGAAGCCGGTCAGGAATGCCAGGCCGAGGCTGCCCTCTTCGTGATTGCGCAAGGTTGCCGTGACGTAGAGATCGGAGGGCTCACGCTCGACGCTCACTTTGCTGAAACGCTGACTGCCCTGCAGCTCTTCTTTCAACAGCTTTTCCAGCGCTGCGATGTTGGTGCCGCTATTGGCGCGATCTTCGTTCAACGCATATTCGGCCTGCACCTTGAGATAGGCCGCTGGTTTGACCTTGGTCGATGTTGCAGGAGGCCATTGCGATGCCTGCGCCAACTCATGGTGTGAATAGGTCATGCAACCTTGCAACGACAGTGAAAACAGCACAGCCAACAGCATCAAAAACTTGTTCATTCGAAATATCCCTTTCAACGAGGCAATTGGCCGGTGGCATCTACAAGCAGCGTTTCAACCAGTTCAGTCAGTTGATTGGCACCCATCGAAGGGTTGAAATAATCGCGGTCCCAGAGCCCGGTGTTCACGTCGCGCTTGAACGTCTTTTGCGAAAGCGCCAATTGCTTGCCATGGCTGTCGTTGATACGCAGTTCCGCCGCCAGGTCATAGGTATCGACGTAGATCGGACCGTTGACCCAGATCCAGATCGTCAGCGTCAACAGAGCGCCGGGGAAATACGCCGGGTGTGGCGTGCGCTTGCCTTTGAGGGAGGTGAAATTGAACGCCAGCTCGACATCCTTTTCGCCCAGCTTCGCCGGGAAAACGATCATCTTCTGGAAATACTCGCCACGCTCGACGTGAGCGCCGATCTGCGCCGTGAGCTGCGAACTGATGTTTCGCTTCTGAAGTTCATCGATGGCCGGGTCAGTGATCTTCACATCCTTGATCATTGCCCCGACCGGCAACGTATTCTCGACAGCCTTGACCGGAAGACCAATGGGCCCTGCGGGCACGAAGGAGACACACCCGGTCAACACCAACCCCATCAGTGCGATGGCGGCGTACTGCAGCTTGTTCATTTAACGTCCTTGAAGGTGTCGCACCAGACGGCACCCGAAGCAAATGTTGATGGCATGCCACGGGCGTAGCCGGTCCATGGCATGCAAGCAGAGATAGCACTGTGCTATCTCGGCCGGAATTGTAACCAATTTGTTTCGAGCGTGCCTGCTCTTCTACGGCAAAGAGACGGCGCAGGACGGAGAAAGGTGAAGGGGTCTTGCTGCAACCAAGGGACTGAGGCTGGCGGCTTGCCCGCCGCCCTCAGGGTATTCCGCCAGTCAGGTATTTCCTTTTTGGCGTCCAGACTTGTCTATAAGAATGCGTCGGTGATCAAGGGTGCCTTGTGAGACGCACCCGATACGCGGGACTGTTCAGTACTTGATCCGGTAGATGTTCATCACCTTCTCGTTATAGAACAGATAGTCGACCTTGCCGATGAACACGCTTTTCTCCAGCCAGTCGTTTGGCCCCAGTGGCACCTGAAACTGCGGTGTGCAGGTGCATTGATAGTGCCCGTCGGAAATGGGCCATACCCCGTTCTGAAGCTGGTCCTGCCCGACTTCGTCCATGACAAGAACCCCTTTGTTCTCGACATTGATCAACTCGCCCGTCCGGGTTCGCAACGTGAAGCGTGCGTTGAAAAAGGCAAGTTCGCTCGACAGCTCGACAAAGAAATCACTGCCGCCTGGCAGCACCGAACCCCGAATGCTTTCACCTTCGAACTCGCCGCCGATGATGGAGCTGTTGCTGCGCAGGCCATCGCTGCAGATTCCCATGAGCGTAGGCGCATCCGTCTTCAACGTGATCGACAGGACTTTCTCCAGCAACGGTGCCCTGGCAATCGCCACTTCACGAACGGATGGGTTGCGAGGCTTCTTGAAGTCGATGATGTTCACAGGTCTGCTCACTCCACGATTCGGTCAACACGGTAGTCGGGGCCAGAAGCTTTGGGGCTCAGGCATCTGCCGGCTCGGCATCGATGCGGCGGCGTTTATTTGAGGCTTCGTTTCCAGTAAGCTCCACGGAGACGAAATAAATCGTACCGAACGGTTCAGTTTTAGTCCATGTTAATTTGCGTTACACAGGCAAACGAAGATTCCCTGAAGGATTGAGGATTTAAATGAAGGTGCGTACCGAAGCTCGCCGTGAAGCCATCATTGATGCGGCAGCCAGCGTTTTCCTCGAAATGGGCTACGAGCGCACGTCGATGAACGAAGTCACCAAGCGAATGGGCGGTTCCAAGGCAACGATCTACAGCTACTTCCCATCAAAAGAAGATCTCTTCATCGCCGTTGTGAATCGGCATGCCACGGCTCACCTGGCAGAGGCAGTATCAGAACTTGCGACCTACAGCGAAAAGGCTCTTGACCTCAGGGGATTGCTCAGCCGTTTTGGCGAGCGAATGCTGGCAATGCTGATCAACGACAACACAGCGCTGGACGTGTATCGCATGGTGGTCGCCGAGTCGGGTCGCTCGGAAATCGGCATGATGTTCTATGAATCCGGGCCACGCCAATGCATGCAAACCATCTCCACTCTAATGGCCCAGGCCATGCAGAACGGACAACTTCGCAAAATCGACCCTGACCTTGCAGCGCTTCAACTGACTTCACTGCTGACCGCGGAAACCGAAATCCGACTCTATCAGCAAAGCCCGCAGTCACTGAGCTGCGAGCAAATTCGCACGATGGTAGATCGGGCGGTGGAAACCTTCCTGCTGGGCATGGGCCAACGCTGAGCTGCCCGCCACGTATAACTGATTGCCCCTCTGCCTGACGCTTCAGGCGATCTTTTTCCAGAGACCGCGCATCTCCAGCCACTGGGCTTCACCGATGCGCGGGGCGCTTTATATTGCACTTGTCATCAAGAAAAGCTCCATGCAGGCGATAGGCTTTCTAATCACCCATGGAGAAGGCACATGTTTTTGCGCAAACTCAACCTCGCACCTCGCTCGGCTTTATGCTTCGGTTTGTTCTGCCTCATGATTGTCGCCCTGGGACTGCTCTCGTTGCGACAAGCCGCGATTCTCAACGAAGCGGAAAAATTCATCGAAACCAACGTGCTGCCCAGCGTGAAACTGCTCGGTACGCTGGACCGTGAATTTGTCGGTATCCGGGGCAACAACGCCCGCCTGCGCAATCCGCTGGAGCCGCAGGATCGCAAGACCAAGGCCTTGAGCGACATCAAACAGGCGCGAGTCCTGATCGCCGACTATTCGAACTCGCTGAGCAAACTGATCGTGACGCCACAAGGGCGCGAAGCATTCGACGCGCTCAACAAGGCCAATGCCGACTACCAGGTCAATCAGGACCGTTATCTGGCCTCTGTCGCTGCCGGTGACCTGGACACCGCTGTCGCCATATCGAATAACGAGATGAAAAGTGCTGCGGATCAGGTTGAAGCCTCGCTCAAGAACCTGATTGGCATCAACGACAAAAAAGCCGAGAGAGCCGGCGACACTGCTGAATCGGCTTACAGCCAGACCCTGTGGCTGGTCGGCATATTCATCGCCGTGGGCGTTGCTACCACATTGTTTCTTGCCTGGCTCTATACCCGCAGCCTGACCGGCCCCATTGGCGAATCCCTGAAAATCGCCGAACGCATCGCCGCCAACGACCTGAGCAAGAACATCACGGTCGAAGGCAGCGACGAAGCGGCCAAGCTCATCGCCGCACTGGCGACCATGCAGACCAATCTGCGCAGTGCGCTGACCCTGATCGGCGACTCGTCGACTCAACTGGCGGCCACCTCCGAAGAAATGCATGCCGTGACCGAGGATGCATCGCGCACCATCCTGCGTCAGAGCAATGAAATCGAAATGGCTGCAACGGCGGTCAACGAGATGAGTGCTGCGGTCGAGGAAGTGGCCAGCAACGCGGCCTCTGCCTCGCAAGTGACATCGCAATCCAGCACCGCAGCCATGGCCGGACGTGCTCAGGTCGATGAGACGGTTTCGGCGATCAACCTGATGGTGTCCAAGGTTCAGGTTACCTCGACAGAAGTCCAAGGCCTGGCAGTCATGGCGACCGACATCAGTAAAGTGCTGGACGTGATCCGTGCAATCGCCGAGCAGACCAACCTGCTGGCGCTCAACGCGGCTATCGAAGCCGCGCGCGCCGGTGAGGCCGGTCGAGGCTTTGCGGTGGTTGCGGATGAAGTGCGCGCGCTTGCTCACCGCACCCAGCAGTCGACCCGGGAGATCGAGCAGATGGTCAGTTCGATTCAATCCGGCACCGGTAATGCGGTGACCGCCATGGAGCAGACCAGCTTCCAGGCTCAGAAGACCCTGGACATGGCCAATGGCGCAGGCAAGGCGCTGCTCGACATCACTGATTCCATCAGCCAGATCAACGAACGCAACCTGATGATCGCCACCGCGGCCGAGCAACAGGCTCAAGTGGCGCGTGAAGTGGACCGCAGTCTGGTCAGCATTCGCGACCTGTCCAGCCAGACCTCCGAGGGCTCCAGCCAGACCGCCATCGCCACGGCTGAGCTGACCAAGCTGGCCGCTGACCTCAGCCGCCTGACCAAACAGTTCCGCGTCATCTGAGCCCCTTTGGCCGGGAACCTGGTTCCCGGCCTATCCCCTCGCTCCAGCCTCTTCCCGCTCATCGTTCAGTCTGCAAGCAGCCTTTACTTGTCAGAAATACGGCCCTCGTCTAAGTTGTATGACGACAGACGAATATGCTGTCTATCAGGTCATGCCGAGCGCACGTTCTGGTCACCCAACAATGACAATAAAAAGGAATGCACATGAGAAAGCTCAAACTGCTCGTAGGGTTTGTCTGCCTGTTTACTGGCTACGTCGTCGCCGCGCCGTCGGATGAGGCTGATGTGGCACAGGCGGTGGACAAGCTGACCCAGGCCATGTGGCACAAGGACATAGCGCAGCTTCAGGCGCTGACCGCCGACAACCTCACCTACGGGCATTCCAGCGGCAACATTCAGGACAAGCAGGCGTTCATTGCCGACATTGAAACCGGCAAGAGTGCCTTCAATGACCTGAAGATGCTCAACCAGAAGATCACCATGTCTGGCGATGTCGCGCTGGTGCGCAACCACTTCTCGGCACAGGCCGTGAACAGTGGAAAGGTGGTGCCGACCGAAATCGAGAACTTCCAGATCTGGCAAAAGCAGAACGGCCAATGGCTGCTGATCGGCCGTCAGGCGTTCCGCTTCTAAACGTCAGCTACACGCACGCAGTGAGTGAAGGCATTCACTGCTGCGTGCCGAACATTGCGGTCCAGTAGATGCCTGCATCGCTTTTGGGATCAGTGGCGTAAGCCGCTCCCAGTTCACGGAATCCGGCATTCATCAGGTTCGCGCAGTGCCCGGGACTGGCCAGCCAGCCATCCACCACCTTGCGTGCGGTGTCCTGACCGGCAGCGATGTTTTCGCCCACCTGCTGACCGATGTAGCCAGCCAGCTCCGCCCGATCACCGGGCGTGCGCCCTTCCCGGTCCTTGTGATCGAAGAAATTGTTGTTGGCCATGGACTGGGAATGAGCCTGAGCCGCCGTGCCCAGCGTGGCGTTCCAGGCCAGCGGAGTGGTGGCGGGAAATGCTTGGGTCCCGCATTGGCGTGGCGTAGTGCGAGCGACGTTGATCATCTCCAGAACCTTCTGACCTTCGGCCTGCCAGTCTCCCAGACGCGCCGCGACCAGCGAGCGCGCCAGCACAATGCGCCAATCCTGCCCTTCGCGGCTCACGCCGATATCGATGAACTGCGGATCGAGCACAACCTTGCAGAAGCTTTCCTGCACGGCCTTCAGCGCCGACGCCGCATCACGCGGCCCGGAAAGGCTGATGGCCTGCACAGTGACCATCGGATAGGACGCACGCGACAGTGCCTGTTGCAGGTCAACCCCGCCGCTGGCAGGCAGGATCAGACGCGGGTCACTGACCAGCGGCGGCAGCTCCATGGACACCTGATCACCGCAGCGCTGCACCTGACCGCGCCAGGCATTGAGCGAGTCGATCAGTTGCGTCTCGTCAGAGGCCAGAGCCGACTGGGCGACAAGCACCCCGAGTGACAGTATCGCTACGCGCAGGACGGACGTGATGGACCCCATGAAAATCTCCGACGGATTGAGAGCGCCTATCATGCGCGACCTGACCCAGTGAGATGCAACTGCTTTTTGCGGACGGTGCCGGGATTATTGCGATCGGACAGGCAGAGAACCGTAGCGGCTGGGAAGATGGTGTTCTTGCACAGAGATCCAACTGCGGGAGGCGGCTTACCGGCGATGCGTTTCTCCAGTCGCCTTGTCGGTGATCGGGATGACGCCATCGCCGGCAAGCCGCCTCCCACAATCCGGTGTCTGGTGCGCCACAGCGCTACGTTGAAGTCGGGTGGTGCCTCCCCCATCAGAGCTTGAACTTCGCCACCATGCCATTGAAGGACGTCGCCAGACGTGACAGCTCCTGACTCGATGCATTGGTCTGGTCGGCACCGGCCGCGCTCTGGGTCGAGAGGTCCTGAAT
This sequence comes from Pseudomonas viridiflava, assembly GCF_001642795.1. Classification (GTDB taxonomy): domain Bacteria; phylum Pseudomonadota; class Gammaproteobacteria; order Pseudomonadales; family Pseudomonadaceae; genus Aquipseudomonas; species Aquipseudomonas viridiflava. The sequence goes on from NZ_LKEH01000020.1 coordinate 85,607, forward strand.
GTTCAGCAGGTTGCGGTCCACTTCGCGGGCCACCTGAGCCTGTTCTTCCGACGCCGAGGCGATCACCAGATTGCGCTCGTTGATGGTCGCGACACCCTGAGTGATCTTCTCCAGCGCAGAACCGGCGCGCAGGGCCTGTTCCTGAGTATGGGTGGCCAGCGACAGGCTCTTGCCCATGGCTGCCACGGCGCCGTCGGCACCCGACTGTACGGTGCTGATCATGCCTTCGATTTCCACAGTCGACGCCTGGGTGCGATGAGCCAGTGCGCGCACCTCGTCGGCCACCACCGCAAAACCGCGCCCCTGTTCACCCGCTCGTGCCGCTTCGATGGCCGCATTGAGTGCCAGCAGGTTTGTCTGTTCGGCAATGCTGCGGATCACGTCCAGCACCTTGCTGATCTCGCGCACATGCCCGGCCAGCTCGGAAACCGCCTCGGTCGACTCGGTGATCTCATGCACCATGGTGGTGATGCCCTTGACGGTGTGATCCACCTGTCCGCGACCATCCACAGCATCTTCGGTTGCGGTCTTCGAGGCTTCAGAAGTCGACACAGCGTTGCGCGCCACTTCTTCAACGGCGGCCGTCATCTGATTGACGGCAGTCGCCGCCTGCTGGATTTCATCGTTCTGACGAGTCAGCCCACGAGTACTCTCGTTGGTCACAGCACTCAGTTCTTCCGCCGCCGAGGCCAATTGATCGGAAGCACTGGCAATCTGTTGAATGGTGCTTTTCAAACCGTCCTGCATATTCGACAGGGCATCGAGCAACAGCCCGGCTTCATCACTACTGGTGGAGACGATCGGCTGGGTCAGGTCACCGCCAGCGATGCGTTGGGCGCTGACCACGGCAACTGCCAGCGGACGAGTGATCATGCGGGTGATAAAGATGCCCAGCAGAATCGCCACGATGAACGCGATTACGACGCCGACTTCCAGCATCATCACAGACTTGTTTCTCAGCTCCGCAGCCGCTACAGCGCCTTCCTTGATCTGGCGGTTGTTGGAATCGATGATGGTGCGCAGATAAGCGCGAATTTTCACAAACCCTTCGGTGGACAGGGCGTTGAGGCGGGTCCTGGCGTTCTGCAGATCACCGGCCCTCATCATCTCGACCACTTGCTGAGAACCGGCAATGTAGGCAGGCAACATCTGCTCAAGCTGATCACCTGCGACACGCTCGTCGTCTTCAAGCGGCGTCGCGCGGTAAGTGGCAAACACCTTCTGGGCACGAGCCAGATCATCGGCCAAAGCCTGGCGAACACGCTCCTTATCGGTTTCCGATACGCCACCGTCCTGAGCATCCAGCAGGCGATACAAGCCACGGTTATGGGCAGTCATGCTGGTCAGCGTTTCGTTTGTATTGCCAACGGAAACGAGGTTGTTGGAAAACGTCTGTTCCAGCGCATTGCCCAGACGGGTCACACCCGCCATGCCCAACCCACCCACAGCCAGTGTAATAAGCGCACAGATGATGAACGCAGAGAGAAGCTTGGTCGAAAACTTGAACTGACGCAGGATATTCATAGGGTGGACCGTTGCGAGATGAGGGATGACGGCTAAGCTGAAATGATTTAGCACTCAGCAATGATGTCATAGTGACTTCACTCATCTCGCAAACGTTCAACACCCAAAAAAATTAATTACACATCAGCATAAGATGCTGCGGAACATTCTTTAGAACGCCTCGAAACACTCAAGGCCAGGGGTCAGTGAAGCAGAATCGGCTGCTGTGTCCCATGCTGTCCTCGATGCTGCTCGACAAAGGCCTTCGCCTCCTGCGTCATCCGGTCAAGGCGTCGGTCCCGTTCTTTCTCGGCATCAGCCATCGCCTTGTCTCCGTGCTGTTTGAGCAGGTAGGCGTGAATCTGCCGCACTTCTACTGAGCTATAGATCGGCGCAATGTCCATCACTGCGAGCAACCCTTCGGTGCCGTGATCACGGGTGTTCATGATCACGTGCGGACCGCGCGCGCCCAATACCTGAAAGCCCAGCGACTCGAAATACGGCACCTTGTCGACCACGCAGTACAACTCTGCATGCGGGTATCGGCCAACCATCTTCTCCAGCATCGAGCGCGCGATGCCCTGCCCTCGGTGGCTTTCCCGAACCGCCATGTAGGCCACCGCGCACGCGTCCGGATCGCCCTGCACCGGCAGATACAACAGAAAACCCAGTACCGTTTCCGGGTCCTCGTCATCCAGTGCCACGATCAGTTCGACGGCCATGCTGCCGGAGCCATCCATTGCATTGAGGTAAAGATGCACCTCGTAACCGACCCCGTACTGATAGAGGTTGTACAGCGGATTGCTTGGCGAGATGGCAACCAGACTGATGTCGGTGACGTAATCGACGACCATCTGCTGAATCTGGCTTCGAATGAATTCCGGCGGCGGGCTTTGCAACAGCATGACAGTGGACATTGAACGTCTGGCTCCGAGGATGAGGCTTGCCTGAGGCAGGTGGCGCGACATGATAACCCGCCAGGGTGTCATGAGCCGAACCAACGAGCTTCAATCGGAGTTTCCGCGCCAACATCTGATTTAGTTATTACCGACAGAACTGTTACAGCTTATTTCTTAGTGCGCGCTGCGCACATGAAAAACCAACATCAATGAGCCACCACTCCAAACAATAAACGCTCATTACTCTGGGACGCTCGTTCTAAAACTTAAAGTTTAACGAAAGAATCCTTATTCATGAACAATGCGACTGGTTTTCATTAACTGAAAACCCACCCTCTTAAATGCAGCGTATAGTGGCACCATAAAATTCGATAAATTCATACATATCATGGAGTTATAGTATTAGCAGCTCAATATAAAGCCACTGAACTACATGAATTAATCTTTAATGCCACCATCCTTTAAACGACCCATACTATTTTCAAGACAACCAGACACTCGGTTCCATTCGGGCGCAAGTATTTATCTCAATCACCCCGATTGATTTTTATAATCGCTCACTTTCCTCCCGCGCGCATAACATGGCCCCGCCTACTAAAAAAATATGAGGGATTCAAAATGCCGTTATTAAACTGGTCCAGAAACATGGTTCGTTTAACAGCAGTCGGCCTTATCAGCATTCCGGCCGCCTACGCAGCCGACACCCTGACCCGCGACAATGGCGCGGCGGTCGGGGACAACCAGAACTCCCAGACAGCAGGTGCCCAGGGCCCGGTGCTGCTGCAGGACGTTCAACTGCTGCAGAAACTGCAGCGTTTCGACCGCGAACGCATCCCGGAGCGTGTCGTGCATGCCCGCGGTACAGGCGTGAAAGGCGAGTTCACCGCATCGGCCGACATCAGCGACCTGAGCAAGGCGACCGTTTTCAAGTCCGGCGAAAAAACCCCGGTCTTCGTACGTTTCTCTTCCGTGGTGCACGGCAACCACTCTCCTGAAACCCTGCGCGACCCGCACGGCTTCGCGACCAAGTTCTACACGGCAGACGGTAACTGGGACCTGGTAGGCAACAACTTCCCGACCTTCTTCATCCGCGATGCCATCAAGTTCCCGGACATGGTGCATGCCTTCAAACCTGATCCACGCACCAACCTGGACAACGATTCGCGTCGTTTCGACTTCTTCTCCCACGTGCCTGAAGCCACCCGCACCCTGACCCTGCTCTACTCCAACGAAGGGACGCCAGCTGGCTACCGCTTCATGGACGGTAACGGTGTGCACGCCTACAAACTGGTCAACGCCAAGGGCGAAGTACACTACGTCAAGTTCCACTGGAAAACCCTGCAAGGCATCAAGAACCTTGATCCTGACGAAGTCGCTAAAGTCCAGTCCAAGGACTACAGCCACCTGACCAACGATCTGGTCGGCGCGATCAAGAAAGGCGATTTCCCGAAATGGGACCTCTACATTCAGGTGCTCAAGCCTGAAGAGCTGGCCAAGTTCGACTTCGATCCATTGGACGCTACCAAAATCTGGCCTGACGTCCCCGAGAAGAAAATCGGTCAGATGGTCCTGAACAAGAACGTCGACAACTTCTTCCAGGAAACCGAGCAGGTCGCCATGGCCCCGGCCAACCTGGTACCTGGCATCGAGCCGTCCGAAGACCGCCTGCTGCAAGGTCGCGTGTTCTCTTATGCCGACACCCAGATGTATCGCCTGGGCGCCAACGGCCTGAGCCTGCCGGTCAACCAGCCTAAAGTCGCCGTCAACAATGGCAACCAGGATGGCGCGATGAACGCCGGCCACACCACCAGCGGCGTCAATTACGAGCCAAGCCGTCTGGAACCGCGTCCTTCCGTGGACAGCGCACGCTACAGCCAGCTGCCAATCAGCGGCACCACCCAGCAGGCGAAGATCACGCGTGAGCAGAACTTCAAGCAGGCCGGTGATCTGTATCGTTCGTACACCCCGAAAGAGCAGACCGACCTGGTCCAGAGCTTCGGTGAGTCGCTGGCCGATACCGACACCGAGAGCAAGAACATCATGCTGTCGTACCTGTACAAGGCCGATCCAACCTACGGCACTCGGGTAACCGAAGTGGCCAAGGGTGATCTGGGCAAAGTCAAATCGTTGGCTGCCAGCCTCAAAGACTGATGACCTGATGTCCCGCCCCGGCGCTTGCAGCCGGGGCGGTCCAGGCCAGACCAGGAGAACGCCAGTGAAAACCCTTCTTTACGGACTGCTGCTGTTGACCGCCGTTGCCCATGCCGAGCAACCCGTGCCCGCCCAACCCGACCCTGTTCAATCCACACCCGCCCGGAACCTGACCGCCGAGCAGACTGCCAATCAGTTGCGCACACTGTTCTTCGATGCGTCGCGTGAAGGCAACAATCCGATGCTGGACACCTTCATCGAAGCGCATTACGACCTCAATGTCCGGGACGAACAAGGCTATACCGGCCTTATTCTCGCGGCGTATCACGGCCATGAAGATTCTGTCGTACGCCTGATCGACGCGGGTGCTGACCCGTGCGCGAAGGACAAGCGTGGCAATACCGCCCTGATGGGTGCAATTTTCAAGGGTGAGCTGAGCATCGCCAAACGCCTCGTGCAGGCCGATTGCGGCGCCAACCTGACCAACAATGCCGGCCAGACGGCCGCCATGTACGCGGCACTGTTCAAGCGCACTGAAGTGCTCAAGGAGCTGACCGACAAGGGTGCCGACCTGAGCCTGCGCGACAGCATGGGCAATGACGTGCAAGGCTTGTCCAAAGGCGAGTTTCAGGTGATGCCGACCCGCTGAGGCGCACTCATCGGCGTGCGCCACGCAATTTTTTCGATGGAAAAACTGCCATCCGCGTCAGGACAGCAGTTTTTGTCGAACCTCATCTGATTCCTCAGACCTGACCGTTGCCACTTCCCAGCTTGCCAGGCATCTCTCCCGAGCCCAGCTCTGCCCCTGTGATCGGTACCTCTGCAGAAGGGTCAGATTGCGTCCTCTGCTTCATGATCATCAACGTGGCCTCATCATCCTCACTGAGCACGACAGACGCCGTTCCGTCTCCGCCATCGACGGCTGGACGGGGCTCCTCGACATAATCAAAGTACTCTTCGCTGTTCCAAGGACCCCGCGGGCTCGCGTCGCCGCTGGACATGTTGAAGTATGTGCGGCTGAACTCCGGCATGCCTGGCAGCTTGCCCTGCGGGAAATTCGGCTGAATCGAGTGCAGCGCTTTTTCAAAAGAGAGCTGGTGGGCAATCTCACGGGTCATCAAAAACCCGAGCGCGTCCTTGACGCCGGGATCATCGGTCACGTTCATCAAGCGCTCATAGACGATCTTGGCCCGCGCCTCGGCGGCAATGTTGGAGCGCATATCGGCCGTAGGCTCACCTATGGTATCGATATAGGCCGCCGTCCACGGCACACCGGCCGAGTTGATCAGCGGTGCGCCCGCGCCGTAGAGCACGCTGGTGATGTGCGAGTCATTTCCCGCTCCGTTGATCTCACGATACAGCTCACCTTCGGCCTGGATGCCCTCGGCGATCTTGCCCTTGGCACCCTTGTTGAGCATGACAATGATCGACCCCACCACCTCCAGGTGGCTCAGTTCTTCGGTCGCGATGTCGAACAGCAGATCCTTGCGGCCTGGATCATCTTCGGACAGCGCTTGAGTGAAGTAGCGGCTGGCGGCGGCCAGTTCGCCTTGTGCACCACCGAACTGCTCCAGCAATAGATTGGCTAGCCCCGGATTGGGCTCAGAGACACGAACCGTGTACTGCAAACGTTTATTGTGAAGAAACATGATTTCTCCCCTTTCAGGCGTAAAGCATGGCTTTGTTTGGGCAAAATCAGCTAACGACCGTCAGTGACGGATCGACGACTTAGCGAACATCATCACCATCAAGGGTTGAGAGGCAGCAATCGGATAGAAAGATTCGAAAGAACCAAGCGCGTGCGACGAAAGGTTGGCGCGTCAGAGTTTCATAGTCTTTCTCAACGGCGCAACGTTCCGGACACCGTGATTTTACAGTGACCGGAACGTGCGAGCCGGGAAGGCGGCAGATCGCGGAGTCAGTCCTCGCGCTCGATCATTTCGTAGATCCGGCTGGCGAGTGCCTCCATGGTGAAGGGCTTGGTCAGCACCCACATGCCCGGATCCAGATGGCCATTGCCGATGATGGCGTTTTCCGCATACCCGGTGATGAACAGCACCTTCAGGTCTGGACGGATGACCCGTGCTGCGTCGGCCAACTGGCGGCCGTTCATGCCGCCCGGCAAGCCCACATCGGTCACCAGCAGGTCGATGCGCTTGTCGGATTCCAGCACCTTGAGCGCAGAGGCACCCTCGCCCGCCTCAATGGGAATGTAGCCCTGGTCTTCGAGCACTTCGGCCACGAGCATACGGATCGTGGGCTCGTCATCGACGATCATCACGGTTCGCAGGCTCTGGGTTCTCAGCGATTCGGACGCCTCGACGGTCTCTACCTCTTCAGGTGCACCCACATAATGACGCGGCAGGTAAAGGCACATCGTGGTGCCCTGATCCGGTTCGGAATAGATCCGCACCTGTCCGCCGGACTGGCGCACGAAGCCATACACCATCGACAGCCCGAGGCCGGTGCCCTGCCCCAGCGGCTTGGTGGTGAAGAACGGATCGAAGGCGCGGTTCATCACCTCTGGCGTCATCCCGGTGCCGGTGTCGCTGACACACAGCGACAGGTACTGGCCGGGCGAAAGGTCACGGCTCTGGGAACCGCGCTGATCAATCCATTTATTGGCGGTTTCAATGGTGATCCGTCCGCCGCGTGGCATGGCGTCCCGGGCGTTGATGCACAGATTCAGCAGCGCGTTTTCCAGTTGCGGCGCGTCGATGAAGGTTGACCACAGCCCGACCGAGGTCACGACTTCCACGGTGATGTGCGGCCCGACCGTGCGGCGGATCAGCTCTTCCATGCCCACCACGAGTCGATTGATATCGACCGGCTTTGGGTCCAGGGTTTGCCGTCTGGAGAACGCCAGCAGGCGATGAGTCAGTGAGGCGGCGCGCTTGGAGGCGTCCTGAGCGGCAGCCACGTAACGGTCGATTTCAGTGAAACGTCCCTGGCTGAGACGATTCTTGAGCAGTTCCAGCGAACCGGTGATCCCAGTCAGCAGGTTGTTGAAGTCGTGGGCGATGCCGCCGGTCAACTGGCCGACCGCTTCCATTTTCTGCGACTGGCGCAAGGCTTCTTCGGCTTGCGTCAGGCGCTCCTGCTCACGACGCCGCTCGCTGACGTCGTAGGCGAACAGATAAGCGCCGATCGGCTGGCCTTCAGCATTGCGCAAGCTGCTGTAGCGCATCTCGAAATGGCTGGAAGGATCATTGGAATCACTGAAGTTGACGCTGATGGCGAAATCTTCGCCTGACAAGGCCCGAGCCCAGCGTTGATGGAGACCAGTCTGACTTTCGGGCCGATCAACCAGCATCTCCAGCATGCTGTCGCCGACCTTGGGCCGTACGCCGAACAGTCGCTCGAACTCGCGTAACGCCGAGCCGTTGATGGCGATCCAGCGATAGTTGGAGTCAATGACATGAATGAACGCGTTGGTGCCGTTGACCACATCGGCCAGCACATTGCGCTCGGCCACCGCTTCGATAACACGGGCTTCAAGGGTTTCGTTGAGGTGCTGCAGCGCACGTTCCGCACGCTTGCGTTCGGTGATGTCCTGAAACAGTACGGCAACCTGCTTGCGGCTGGCCGGTTCGATACGAAACGCCGTCAATGCCAGATAGCGGCCGGTTGCCTCAAGCTCACGTTCGAAGCGGATCGGTTCACCGGTCGCCAGCACCTGTCCGTAGAACCTCACCCAGTCATCGGCCTCTTCGCGCACCATCTCGCGCAGCTTTTTGCCGACCACGTTGGGGATACCCGCGTGGTACTCGTAAGCCGGGTTGGCTTCGATATGAATGTAGTCGCTGAGCGGGCCATGGGGGCCGTCGAAAAACTCGATGACACAAAAGCCTTCGTCCATGGCGTCGAACAGAAAGCGGTAGCGCTCCTGGGACAGCGCCAGTGCGTCTTCGGCCTCCCGACCGTTGACGCTCAGGCGCTCCTTGAGCAGGGCATTTTCGTCCTCCAGAGCCTTCAAGCGGCTCTGAAGATGTTGCAGTTCGGTCGGGGTCAAAGCGGCTGTACCTGGGAGAATGGTCGTTGCCGTTTCCCCATTCAACAGGCCGGCACGAGCACGCTACGAGAAAAACGGCTCGCTGGCAAAATTAAAGGCGATTTTCGGGAAGAAAATCAGGGTCATCCTGATGCTTCGTGTCGCGTCCGCTCTCGAATGTGACGCAGAGCGTCGTGGGCGGTATGCCAACATGGAGCATGGGCGCGATCAGTCGCGGCCTGAGAAAACCACCGCTAAATTTTCTCGCCATCCGCTCGTTCTCCCCAGATAGCAACGGCCCCGATGCCCACATGCGAGGCAGGCCTGCACCGATCATCTGAACGAGACGGCAATGACAAGACCGCGTTGGAAAAAGGCTCTCTTCATCGGCCTGCCCCTGGCTCTGGCCATCAGTGCAGGCGCGGGTTATCTGACCTGGAATTACTGGTCGCCAGCGGGTTACCCGGTGAAGGTCATGAAACAGGCCGAAGACCTGCAGGAACGGATCATTTCCTTCGACAGCCACATCACCGTGCCGATGAAGTTCGGCAGCGAGCGCAACGAAGCCGACAAGGATGGCTCAGGCCAGTTCGATCTGGTGAAAACCGCACGCGGGCGGCTGTCCGGCGCCGCACTGACGGTGTTCGGCTGGCCGGAAATCTGGAACGGCCCCAACGCACCGCATCGCCCTACGCCCGGCTTCGTCGATGAGGCGCGGCAGCAACAGGAAGTGCGTTACAAGATCATCACCGGCATGGTGCGCGACTTCCCCAATCAGGTCGGCATCGCCTACACCCCGGACGACATGCGCCGCCTGCAGGGCGAAGGCAAGTTTGCGATCTTCATCAGCATGCTCAACGCCTACCCGCTGGGCAACGACCTCGATGCGCTGGACCGCTGGACCGCACGGGGCATGCGCATGTTCGGCTTCAGTTACGTGGGCAACAACAGCTGGGCGGACTCGTCGCGCCCGCTGCCCTTCCTCAACGATACGCCGGATGCACTGGGCGGCTTGTCCGAGATCGGCAAACAGGCCGTACAGCGCCTGAACGACCTGGGCGTGATCATTGATGTATCGCAGATGTCGAGCAAGGCACTGGAACAGGTCAGCCAATTGAGCCGCACGCCAATGGTCGCCTCGCACTCGGCACCGCGTGCGCTGGTGGACATCCCGCGTAACCTCAGCGATGAGGAAATGCAGCTGATCAAGCAGAGCGGCGGCGTGGTGCAAGTGGTGGCCTTCCCCGCCTACCTCAAGCCCTTGAGTCAGAAAACCCAGGACAAGCTCAATACGCTGCGCAAGGAATTCGACCTGCCGCCTCTGCCGAATCTGGCCATGGCGCTGATGCCCGGCGACGCGATCATCACGGTCTGGCCCGAGCAGCGCTTCGGTGCCTACGCCAGCAAGCTGTACGCGATTCTCGAAGAAGAGCCCAAGGCCACGGTCAAGGATTTCGTCAACGCCATCGACTATACCGTGCGCAAGATCGGCATCGATCACGTCGGCATCAGTTCCGACTTCAACGACGGCGGCGGCGTGAAAGGCTTCAACGACGTCAGCGAAATCCGCAACGTGACCGCCGAGCTGATCGAGCGCGGCTATGCCGAAGCGGACATTGCCAAACTGTGGGGCGGCAACTTCCTGCGCGTCTGGGAACAGGTGCAGGCCTCGGCCAAACCGGTGGCCCAGCCATGACTGATCGCAGAACGTTCCTCAAACAGGCCGGGCTGCTGGCCGCCGCCCTACCGCTCGGCTCGGGCCTGATAGCGCCTGCTGTGGCCGCCACAAAAGAGCCCGTATCAGCAGACAAGTGGATCGGCTTGAAACAGCTGTTCAATCAGGACCCGGACTACATCCACTTCTCCAACTTCCTGGTGACCTCGCACCCGAAGCCGGTGCGGGATGCCATCGAGCAGCACCGCGCCCACATAGACCGCAACCCCGGTCTGGCAATGGACTGGGATCTGCAGGAAACCGAACTGCGTGAACATGACGTGCGTGTCTGGGCGGGCAAGTACCTGAACGCCAAACCCGGCCAGATCGCCCTGACCGGCAGTACCACCGAAGGGCTGGCGATCATTTATGGCGGGCTGCACATACGCCCGGATCAGGAAATTCTCACCACTGAGCACGAGCACTCCTGCGCACGCAGCATCCTCAACTTCCGCCAGCAGCGTGACGGCACTCAGGTGCGCAGGATCCGCCTGTTTAAAGACCCGGCGCAGGTCTCAGCCGACGAGATCATCGGCTCGATTGCCCGCAGCATTCAACCCAATACACGTGTACTGGGCATGACCTGGGTGCAATCGGGCAGCGGCGTGAAGCTGCCGCTCGGGGCCATCGGTGAGCTGGTCGAAGAGCACAACCGCAACCGCGACGCCAGGGACCGCATTATCTATGTGGTCGACGGCGTGCACGGCTTTGGCGTGGAGAATCTGGATTTCCCGGACATGAAGTGCGACTACTTCGTGGCGGGCACCCACAAATGGATGTTTGGCCCGCGCGGCACCGGGATTGTCTGCGCCCGTTCGGAACAGATGACCGACCTCACGCCGACGATCCCGACCTTTTCCGAAGCGACCAATTTCGCTACCACCATGACGCCGGGCGGCTACCACTCGTTCGAACATCGCTGGGCGTTGAACAAGGCCTTCGAGTTGCACCTGCAGCTGGGCAAGGCTGACGTGCAGGCGCGCATTCATCAGCTCAACAGCTACATGAAGGAACGTTTGCAGGCGCAACGCACTATCGAGCTGGTCACCCCGATGGACCCTTCCCTGTCGGCAGGCTTCAGTTTTTTCAGAATCAAGGATCAGGCCAGCGACGACGTTGCCGCCTGGCTGATGAAAAACCGCATGGTGGTCGATGCAGTGAGCCGCGATGTCGGCCCGGTGGTGCGTACCGCGCCGGGCCTGTTGAACAGCGAAGCCGAGGTCGACCGTTTCATGGCGCTGCTCAGCCAGCGTACCTGACGCCTGCATAACTGCTCCGCATCACCTGCTTTCCGTTTTTTGCCATTGAGGCCCGTCATGAAAAAGATGCTGTTCACCCTGTCCCTGAGCTCGCTGCTCGGCCTGTCCTTGAGCGGCAACGCTCAGGCGGCCACACCCGAGGCCGGCAAAGTCTTCAAGGACTGCAAGGATTGCCCCGAGATGGTCGTGCTGCCTGCGGGCACCTTCACCATGGGCGCGCCGGAAGAGGAACTGGGTCGCCAGCCGGACGAAGGCCCGATGCACGATGTGACCTTTGCCAAGCCCTTCGCCATCAGCCGGTTTCAGGTGCTGAGCGGCGAATGGGACACCTACATCAAAAGCTCCGGTTACAAAATGCCGGACGGTGACACCCGTCCAGGACGTGAGTGCAAGGCGGGCAAGCCGCGCTATCCGCTGGGCCCGCGTCAGCCTGCGGTGTGCATGGACTGGAACGAAGCCAAGGCCTACGTCGCCTGGCTGTCGAAGAAGACCGGCAAGTCGTATCGCATGGTCAGCGAATCGGCCCGTGAGTACGCCGCTCGTGGCGGCAGCAAGGGTTCGTTCCCGTTCCCGATGGATGAAGGCAAGCCCTACGGCATCGCCAGACACGCCAACACCTACGGCCCGGAAGACGGCTTCAGCTACACCGCTCCGGCGGGCAGCTACAGCCCGAACGACTTCGGCATCTACGACGCCCACGGCAACGTGTACGAGTGGACTGCCGACTGCGAGACCAGCAACTACAACGGCGCGCCCACCGACGGCAGTGCCTGGCTGGCGGGCGATTGCACCTGGAAGATGATCCGCGGCAACGACTGGACCGAAGCGCCGATCTTCTCGCGCTCCGGCAACCGCAACAGCCGTCAGCCGGATGTGCGTGGCGACTGGCTGGGCTTCCGGGTCATGCGCGACCTCTGACCGACTCATCGAGCCTGCGGCCTTTGCCAGGGGCCGCAATCACGAACACTCACGAGAACCCTCATGACCCTCAAAACCCAAAGCCTCGCCGGGGAAACCCTGAGAATCCTCAAACCCTTCTGGTGGCTGGTGGCGCTGTCGACGGTGCTGGGGATCGTCAGTGGCCTGAGCGTGACGGCGCTGCTGGCCACGATCAACAACGCGATGAACCTGCCGGGCGGGCCGAACACCCATACCGCGCTGCTGTTCGCCGGGCTGTGCGTGCTGACGCTGGCGTGTTCGACACTGTCCAACCTGTCGACCAACTACGTGGGCCAGCGGGTGGTCGCCAACCTGCGCCGCGAACTGGCGGCCAAGGTGCTGGTGGCACCTATCGAGCAACTGGAACGCTACCGCTCGCATCGACTGATTCCGGTGTTGCTCAACGACGTCAACACCCTCAGCACCTTCGCCCTGTCGGTGGCGCCGATGGTGATCGCCTTCACCGTGACCCTCGGTTGCCTGACCTATCTGGCGCTGTTGTCCTGGCAGATTCTGGCGCTGACAGTACTGACCGTGGTGCTGGGCACCGGTGCGCAGTTCCTGGCCCACCGATTCGGCATGCGCAGCATTCTGGCAGCACGCAACGGCGAGGACGAACTGCAGAAGCACTATCAGGCGCTGTCGGCGGGTGCCAAGGAGCTACGCATCCAGCGCAAGCGTCGTCAGCACATGCTCGATGAAAAGATTCAGGGTGCTACCGAACAGATCTGCCGCTCGAACATCCGTGCGGCGAACATCTTCGTCAGCGCAGAGACCTTCGGCTCGATGCTGTTCTTTGCAGTGATTGGCATGGCCATCGCCTTTCAGGCCCTGTGGCCGACGACCGAGAAGACCGTGCTGGGCGGTTTCGTGCTGGTGATGCTGTACATGAAAGGCCCGCTGGAACGCCTGATCAACTCCCTGCCCGCCATCAGCCGCGCGCAGATCGCCATGCGCCGCATCGCCGAACTGTCGTGGAAGTTTTCAAGTCCCGAGCCGCACCTGTTGGTCAGCGACCGGCCCAATTCGCTGGCCAGTCTCAAGACGCTGGAACTGCATCAACTGCGTTACGACTACCCGCCGGTCGAAGGCAGCGACGCGTTCCACCTCGGCCCGGTCAACCTGAGCATCAAGCAGGGCGATATCGTGTTCATCGTCGGCGAGAACGGCTGCGGCAAGACCACGCTGATCAAGTTGCTGCTGGGCCTGTACACGCCGCAGCAGGGCGAAATCCGCCTCAACGGCCAGACGGTGACGCCGGAAAACCTGGATGATTATCGGCAGCTGTTCACCACCATCTTTGCCGACTACTACCTGTTCGATGAGCCGCTGCAGGGACAGGCCAGTCTCCCCGAAGACGCGGGCAAGTACCTGGAGCGGCTGGACATCGCCAACAAGGTCAGCATCCGCGACGGCGCGTTTACCACCACCGACCTGTCCACCGGCCAGCGCAAGCGTCTGGCGCTGATCAATGCCTGGCTGGACGAGCGTCAGGTGCTGGTCTTCGACGAGTGGGCTGCAGATCAGGACCCGGCCTTCCGCCGCGTGTTCTACACCGAGCTGCTGCCTGAGCTCAAACAACAGGGCAAGACCATCATCGTGATTTCTCACGACGACCGGTATTTCTACATCGCCGACCAACTGGTGCGCATGCAGGCCGGCAAAATCGACGTCGAACAGGTCCAGAACGCTTCCGTTTCCGCCTGATTTCGAGCGCTCCCCAAGCCTCGTGCTCATCGTTATACACACGTTATCTGGCTATCCGGAGAGACAGCGGCACTGATGCGCTTTTTTAGCGCTATCGCATGAACACCGCAGATCGCGACGTGGGTGAAGGCTGAGTCCTGGCGCTGATTCGGGGGGCAATCGGCATGGATGCCGATTGAGCCGCACTGAGCCAGGGATGGCTCATTTGCGGCGACCCCCGAATTAGTGTCAGGACGAAGGAACCCCGGCGAAGCCGGGGCCGGAACCGGAGCAAAAGGCTTTGCTTACTTTGGCCNCACCATTTGTGACGCGGAGCGTCACGGGCGGCATGCCTACGCAGAGCGATGGGCACGATCATCAGTGTTTGACAGACTTGTGTACAACCATGAGAGCCCCCGCCCGGCCTGTCCGCGAGCGGGGCTTTTTGGTTCTGCAGGCCACCTGCACATGAGCGTTACTAGCCATCCGCCATCTATTTTTCGCGCAATGTGAAAAATTCATTAAATAACAGTGATTCGCTTTCGTTCTCATTTACAGCAACGGTGCGCATGACTGCTTTCCCGCCCCGATTGCCCATAAAAAAGTTGCTCACGACTGCGCGAATGGCTGGCTGGACCAGACCGCGCAGATCTGATCGACGCTATCTGCCCTCTGCCGATACTTACTAAAAGAGCCACGTCATGCACAACCCGTCACGACTCACCCCGCTCAGCAAAGCTTTGCTGCTCCGCCCGATGTTCACTTCCCGACCATCCATGGCAGCCATGGGTTTCGCGCTTTGCATGCCGCTGGCTGCGCAGGTTCAGGCAGAGGAAGCCGCTGCGGAAGGGTCCGCCACCGCAGGCACGGTGACACTGGCCCCGACTGCCATCGACTCCAAATCGCTGGGCACCACCACCGACGGGACCGGTTCCTACACCACCGGCGCCGTGAGCATTGGCAAGGGCGCGCCGCAGTCATTGCGCGAAACGCCGCAATCGGTCAGCGTCGTGACCCGTCAGGTGATGGACGACAACAACCTGAACAGCCTCAGCGACGTTCTGGAAGACACGCCCGGCATGAGCTTCCAGTACCGCAACTTCGGCGGTCACGTGTACACCTCACGCGGTTTCTCGCTGCTGGCGGAGAGCTTTCTGGTCGATGGCATCGGCGGTCAGGGCTATCAGATCACTGGCTGGATGCAGCCGGATATGGCTATCTATGACCGTGTCGAAGTATTGCGCGGCGCGTCCGGTCTGCTGGTCGGCGCAGGCCAGCCAGGCGGCGCAGTGAACCTGGTGCGCAAGCGCCCGACCGCCGAGAACAAGTTTTCGATCACCACCCGCGCCGGTTCCTGGGATCAGTACCGGGTCGATCTGGACGGTAGCGGCAAGCTCAACGATTCGGGCACCCTGCGTGGCCGTATGGTCGCCGCCTATGACGACAGCGGCTCCTATCTGGATGGCCGCGACAGCCGCACGCCGCTGCTGTACGGCATTGTCGAAGCCGACGTGACCGACGACACCACGCTGACCATGAGCCTGCGTCGTCAGGAACAGGTCATCAACGGCTATTCCATCTATGGCCTGCCGCGCTACAGCAACGGCCAGTCGCTGGGCCTGTCGCGCTCGACCAACCTGGCGCAGGACTGGAACCGCCTCGAAAGCGACATGACCGAGGTCTTCACCGAAATCGAACACCGCTTCAACGATGACTGGAGAAGCCGGACCTCATTGACCTATTCCCAGGGTGGGTTTGATCAGGCGATTGCGTATGCACGCGGCGCGGTGAACCCGACCACACTGGCAGGCTCGACCTTCCAGAACACGCTGTTCCGTAAGGACGAAGTCAACAGCACCGGCCTGAACAGCCAGCTGGAGGGCAACTTCAACGCGTTCGGCCTGAACCATCAGTTGACCCTGGGTGCCGACTGGTCCAGACAGAAATCCAACACCAAACAGGCGCAGGTCAGAACGGCTTCGCCCATCAACATTTTCAACGTCAACCAGAACGCTTTCGCCAAGCCGGTGCGTCCGGCCTGGGGCAACGACATCGACATGACCGAAGAGCGCGCGGGCCTTTACGCCAACGCGCGCATTCACTTGAGCGAACCATTGAGCGTAGTGCTCGGCAGCCGTTTGAGCTGGTATGACTATAAGTACGATGTAAAAACCGGCGCAGCCAACAGCTATGAATCCAAGCAGACGCAGGAATTCACCCCGTTCGCCGGTCTGATCTACGACATCAACGACAACTGGTCGTGGTACGCCAGTTACGCCGATATCTTCACGCCGCAAGCCGATTTCGTCGACGTGGCTGGCTCGCCACTGGATCCGGCCATCGGTTCCAACTACGAGACCGGCTTCAAGGGCGAGTTGTTCGACAAGCGCTTGAACCTGTCGATGGCGCTGTTCTACATCAAGCAGAAGGACGTTGCCGCGGTTGACCTGTCTGCCGACGCCGCTTCCGTGTTCTGCCCGACCAGCTCGGACGGTTCGTGCTATGTGCAGGACGGCATCAAGCGCAGCAAGGGCGTGGAACTCGAAGCCAGCGGCGAAGTGCTGCCGGGCCTGCAGGTGTTCGGCGGTTATACCTACAACATGCTGCGTAACAATGGCGACGCGGAAGTCGCCTACGAAACGCCGAAACACATGCTGCGCCTCAACACCAGCTACAACCTGCCGGGCGCCTGGAATCGCCTGACCCTGGGTGCCGGTGTGTCGGCGGATTCGGGTTACGAAGTGCCTTCCAACGACCAGTTGGGTGTTTCAGGTCGCGCGATCTGGGATGCGCGTGCCTCCTGGAAGCTGGACGAAAACTGGCGTGTTTCGCTCAATGCCGAGAACCTGTTCGACCGTAAGTACTATTCCACTGCCGTGGCCACCGACCGTTCCAACGTGTACGGCGAGCCGCGCAGTTACGTCCTGACCTTGCGCGGAGATTTCTGATCCACCGTCAGATTCACGGATAACGGCAACAGCCACAAGGCCAAGGGGAAACCCTTGGCTTTTTGTGCTTTCGCGGTGCCGACATCGAAGGTGTCTGCCCGATGCTGGAAACAGCCTGAAGAACACGGTCTTGTGGGAGGCGACTTGCCGGCGATGAACGATAACGTGGTCCGCCTGCGACACCGCGCTGGCTGCATCGCCGGCAAGCCGCCTCCCTCAGACTGATAAGTCAAAAACAATGAGCCTGCTGACGAAGACTGACACCCGACCGACGACAAATACACTATCCTGCACGCGCGTACCAAAAGAGCCTTCCTGCTATGCCACCACCCTTAAGACGCTGCCACTCGGGACGCGTAAAACCCTTCGACAAAAGCCCGAAATCCGGGTTGATGTTGAGGGGGCTGGGTCTGGTGTTTTCGCTGTTGCTTCAGGGCCAGGCGATGGCCGAGGAGCTGGACTTCGACATTCCCGCCCAGCCCTTGAGCAGCGCCTTGAAAGAACTGGCGCGCCAGGGCGATCTGCAAGTGCTGTACAACCCGGATGATGTGCGTGGCAAGACCGGCGGTGTGGTGCGCGGCAAGCTCACGCCCGAGCAGGCTGTCACGGATCTGCTGCGCAAGGCTGGAGTGGCGCATACCTTCGAAGCCAACACCCTGACGCTCGGCCGCACGCCGCTTCTGCCGCCTGTGACGCTAAAACCGGTGGCGATTCAGGCACAGCAGTTTGGCGTCACCACCGAGGGTAGCGGCTCTTACACCACCGCCGCCGTGAGCCTCAACAAGACACCTCAGTCACTGCGTGACACACCGCAATCCGTGACGGTGATGACCCGCCAGTTGATGGACGACAAGAACCTGACCGGGCTTGATGAGGTGATGGCGCAAACGCCGGGCATTACCTTCTCGCAACGCAACTTCGGCTCCCACGTCTACAGCTCGCGGGGCTTCGCCATGGAGGACGAAAGCTACACCATCGATGGTGTTTCCGGGCAGGGCTACAGCGTGACCGGCTGGATGACGCCGGACATGGCCATCTACGATCGTGTCGAAGTATTGCGCGGCGCGGCGGGCCTGCTGATCGGCGCAGGTAATCCGGGCGGAGCGGTCAATCTGGTAAGCAAGCGTCCGACGGCCGTTCCTCAATTCTCGGTGACCACCCGCGCAGGCAGTTGGGACAATTATCGCGTCGATCTGGATGGCAGCAGTCGCCTCAATGACTCGGGCAGTGTGCGCGGTCGCTTCGTGGCTTCATATGAAGATCGGGGCTACTTCATCGATGTGCTGCACAAGACCGCCCCGCTGCTCTATGGGATTCTGGAAAGTGACCTGAGCGAGGACACCACGCTGACCCTCGGGATCCGCCATCAGCGTGCGGACACTGACGGCTTCTCGATATTCGGCCTGCCGCGCTACAGCGACGGCCGGGCGCTCGATGTGTCGCGCTCGACCTCGCTGGCTCAATCCTGGAACCGTCACGAGACGCAGACTGATGAAGTCTTCAGCGAACTGGAACACCGTTTTGACGACGACTGGACGGCGAAGCTGTCGGCGACGCATTCCAAGGGGTCGTTCGAACAGCACGTCGCCTACGCCCAGGGCGCCATCGACCCGCAAACGCAGGCGGGCTCTCGGCTGGTCAAGACCCTGTTCCGTTCGGACGATCTGCAAAGCGATGGCCTGGACACCCATCTGGACGGCCGCTTCGAGGGGTTCGGGCTGACTCATCAGTTGACGCTGGGCGCCAACTGGTCGGAGCAGAAACGCGACTCACGCTACGCCACCGTGACTACGGTTCGTGCGGTCGATGTGTTCAACGTCGACCACGACGCAATTACCGAACCCGCGCGCCCGGCCTGGAGCAGCACCGACTTCAGCGACAAGCGCTACGGCGTCTACAGCAATCTACGGCTGGGCCTGACCGAATCACTGAGTCTGGTCATGGGCGGCCGTGTGAGCGGGTATGACTATCAGACCCAATCGGCCGGGTTGACGACCCGCGCCCGACAGGACAACGAAGTCACGCCCTTTCTCGGTGTGATCTACGACCTGTCCCCGGACTGGTCGTGGTACGCCAGCTACACCGATATTTTCCTGCCGCAGAGCGGCTATCGCACGGCGGGCGGCGCCCTGCTCGATCCGGCCATCGGCGCCAGTCACGAAACCGGGATCAAGGGCGAACTGTTCGACAAACGCCTGAACGTCTCCTTTGCGGTGTTTTACGTGAAACAGAAAGACGTGGCGGTCGAGGACGATGCCCATGTCGGCGAGTGCCTGATGAACGACGCTTACGGGACCTGCTACCTGAACGGCGAGATACGACGCAGCAAGGGTTTCGAGATGGAAGTCAGCGGCGAGTTGCTGCCGGGATTGCAGACGCTGGCGGGCTATACCTTCAACCTCACCCGCGGCAGTGACGGCCAGTCCATTTCTGCCGAGACTCCGCGGCACATGGCACGCATCAGCAGCAATTACACCCTGCCCGGCGCCTGGAGGCGGCTGTCCGTTGGCGCTGGCGTTTCAGCCCAGAGCGGCTACCGGGAAACCGAATCGACCCAGGTCATCGAAAACCCCGGTCGGGCGATCTGGGATGCCCGCGTGTCGTGGAAGGTCGACGAGCACTGGTCCATCGCGCTGAACGGCAACAACCTGCTCGACCGCAAGTATTACAAGGCTACTGGCGACATCGACCGGGGCAACTATTACGGCGATCCACGCAATTACGTCCTGACCGTGCGAGGGGATTTCTGATGTTGCACGTTGCCGACTCGCGCTGATCGTTTTCTACAGAATCTCCGAGTCATAAGATCCATCGGGACGCAAAGAGTCCCGGGCTGCATGCCCTCGCGGAGCACTCATCGTCGCTGATCGTTCCTACGCTCCGCGTGGGAATGCCGCTCAGGACGCTCCGCGTCCGGGGGCACTCAGCCGCGCCACCAAGCCATCCAGAAACGCATCGGCAATCACCACGTTGTCGTGACGCTGATCAACCACGCTTGAACTCGCCAGCCCGTTTACCGAGCACTGTTCGAGCAATACCCGCTCAGCCTTGGCGATCTGGTCGGGCTGGCGGCTTTGTCCGGCCCACCAGCAATCGACGTTGACGTTCAACCGTTTCAGGGTGAAGGCTTCGCTCAGGCGGGCGTTGGCGTCGAGCAGGCGGTAGCCGGTTTCGATTTCGTCCTGCACGGCGATGTCCTGGAACACGCTGCGCAGGCTGTCGGCACTCATCCCGGCGTCGCGTGCAACCTGATCGACCACCCGATCAATCACCTCGCTTTCGCTTGAAACCGACTGCCGTGCCGTTTCGATCAACTGGACAATGGCCTCTTCCTGCAAGCCCGGAACAAAGGCCTGAAGACTCTTGATCAGGCTGCGGTAGTAGTTCTCGTCCTGCTTCTGGCGCGTGACGTCCGGCGCTTCCTCAACCCACTCAATGCCGACGGAAACGGGCAGCTGGGTATCCACCAGCCCCACGAACTCAACGATTTCGCCTGCGCTTTCCAAACGATGGGCGATGTCGATGGCCAGTGCGCCGCCCATCGACCAGCCCAGCAGGCTGTAAGGCCCGACCGGCTGGGTGTTGCGAATCTGCTCGACGTAGTAATCGACCATCTCTGCCCATGACGTATCGAACCAGCCCGGCACCACGTAGGCCTTGTTGACCAGCCCGTATACCAGGCGGTGGTCATTCAGCTTCCCGGCCAGCGGATAATAGGAATACGTACCGCCGCCGCCCGGCGGCAGGCAGAACACCGGCGTGCGGGTCGAGCCACTGGCGTTCATGGCAATGACTGCCGATTTGACCTTCGCCTCGCCAGCACGCATGAAATCGGCCAGTTCGCCCAGGGTCTGCATCAGCAGGAAATCATGCAGCTTGATCGACACATCGAAGGTTTCACGAATCCGCCCGGCCAGTGAAACCGCCAGCAGCGAGTGTCCGCCCAAGGCAAAGAAGTTGTCGTTCAATCCAACCTGTTCGACCTGCAACACCTGTTCCCAAAGTGCAGCCAGACGTTGTTCGAACTCGCTACGCGGCGCCACGTAACCCTGCGCACGGCCTGCTTCAGGCTTGGGCAGAGCGCGGCGGTCCAGCTTGCCGTTGGCGGTCAGCGGCATGGCGTCGAGCAGCACGAAATGCGCGGGCACCATGTAATCCGGCAGGTGGGACTTGAGCTGCGATTTCAGGGCCTCACGCAAGCCCTCTGATCCCTGATCCGCATCGTTCGGCACCAGATAGGCCACCAGTTGCTTGCCGGTCGGTCCGTCGATGTCGATCACGCTGGCTTCACGCACGGCCGAGTGTTCAAGCAGCCGCGCTTCGATTTCACCCAGTTCGATGCGCAACCCGCGAATCTTCACCTGATGGTCGATACGCCCGGCGTATTCGATCACGCCTTCATGGCGGTAGCGCGCCAGATCCCCGGTGCGATACAGACGACCACCGCCCTGCTCGTCGAAAGGGTCCGGCACAAAGCGTTCGGCCGTCAGCGCGGCGCGGTTGTGATAACCCCGCGCCAGCCCGACGCCGCCCAGGTACAGCTCCGCCGCCACGCCGGGTGCGGCCGG
>NZ_LKEH01000021.1:0-84240 GCF_001642795.1 Pseudomonas viridiflava
CCGGCGATGGCGTCAGTTCAGTCACTGATAGGTCGCTTCAGAAAAAGCATCGCCGGCAAGCCGCCTCCCACCGTCCGTGGTCGCAGCAAGACACGGGTATAACGCCTGAGCACAAGCATGGGCATGATCGGCGTGCTTGAGATCACACTGATCGTTCCCACTCGGCGCTCGGCGTTATACACAAGTCCTCCTGGAGGAATACGATGATGATCGTTCCTACGCTCTGCGTGGGAATGCCGCTCAGGACGCTCCGCGTCCGCTCTCGAATGTGGCGCAGATGTGTGCCCAGGCTCCAGCGTTATCCACGTCATGCGCTCGGCTTACTGAATCCCCAGTCTGTGCCATTTGTGACGCGGAGCGTCACGGGAGGCATGCCCACGCGGAGCGATGGGCACGATCAGTGNACGGACGTGTGTATAACGATGAGCGCCCTGCGTGGTAACGATCCGCCAAGACCTTACAACCTCGCCAGCTCCGGCAAATCCCCCGACAACCCCAGCGCCTCGCGGACGAACAGTGCCTTGGCTTCCGGCAGCTTGTTGACCACTTTGAGCCCGGTGTTGCGCAGCCAGCGCAGCGGCAGCGGGTCAGCCTGAAACAGACGCTCAAAGCCTTCCATCGCGGCCATCAGCGCCAGGTTGTGCGGCATGCGGCGGCGCTCGTAGCGACCCAGCACGCGCACGTCCGACAGCAACTCGCCACGTGCTGCTGCATGAGTCAGCACTTCGGCCAGCACGGCGGCGTCGAGAAACCCGAGGTTCACGCCCTGCCCGGCCAGCGGGTGAATGGTGTGCGCTGCGTCGCCGATCAGGGCAAGGCCTTTGGCGACGTAGCGTTTGGCGTGGCGCTGACGCAGCGGGACGCACAAACGTGCATCGACTGCCAGCACCTGCCCCAAGCGCCCTTCAAATGCCTGTTCAAGCTCCTTGCAGAACACTTCATCGGTCACTGCCATCAGCCGCTCGGACTCGGCCGGCGTCACCGACCAGACAATCGAACTCCAATGCTCGCCTTCACGATCAAGCGGCAGAAACGCCAGCGGCCCTTCGTCGGTGAAACGTTGCCAGGCGGTCTTTCTGTTCGGTTCGGCCGTGCGCACGCTGGTCACGATTGCGTTGTGCAGGTAATCCCATTCGCGGGTCGGCGTGCCGGTCAAACGGCGCACGGCGGAGTTCGCGCCATCGGCAGCCACGACCAGCGGAGCGCGCAGCTTGTGGCCGTCAGACAGGGTCAGCAGCCAGTCATCGCCGGAATAGCGCATCTGCTCCAGCCGCGCGTTGGCCAACAGACCGATATCGCTGTCATGCAGGCGGTCGAGCAATGCGTCCTGAACCACACGGTTTTCGACGATGTGACCGAGCACATCGGCGTGCACGCTGGAGGCGGAGAAGTGGATCTGCCCGGTGCCGCTGCCGTCCCACACATGCATGTGGCTGTAGGGGCTGACGCGCCGTCCGGCGATGCCTTCCCACACGTCGAGGCGCTGCAGAATCCGCTGGCTGGCCGCCGACAGGGCACTGACCCGCGGCTCGAACGTGGAGTCCGCGTCAAACGGCTTGACGCTCAACGCACCGCCATCGACCACGATGACGTCCAGGCCACTGCCTTGCAGGGCCAGCGCAAGGGCGCTGCCGACCATGCCGGCACCGACGATCAGCACATCTGCACGCGTTTCCATGTTCACACCGTTCCCGCTTGCGGCCGCAGCCGTGTTGAAAGTGCCTGGCTCAGACATCGGTTCGTGTCCCCAGACCCATCGCCTGACGGGCAAACCAGCGCTTGGCGGTGGGCAGCAGATCCAGCCCCAGCAGACCAAGGTTGCGACCTGTGGTCACCGCCGACTGCGTGCTGCCGAACAGGCGCGTCACTTTGTCACTGAAACCCACGGTCAATTGCTGATCGGCACGTTGACGCTCACGATAGATCTGCAGCGTTGCCAGATCACCCAGCGCCGCGTCGCTGTCGAGAAGCGTCTCAGCGAGCGCATCGGCATCGCGCAACGACAGGTTGAAACCCTGCCCGGCAATCGGGTGCAGGCTGTGCGCAGCGTTGCCGAGAATCACCAGATGCGAGCGCACCTGCTCTTCGGCTTCCACCAGCGCGAGCGGATACACATGCCGCGCGCCGACCTGACGCAAGGTGCCGAGGCGGTAGCCGAACACGCCCTGCAGCTCTTCCAGAAAACTGCGGTCATCCAGCTCGGCAAGGCGCTGGGTGTCATTGCCACGACGCGTCCAGACCAATGCGCAACGATTGTCCGGCAATGGCAGCAGGGCCATCGGGCCGTCATCGGTAAAGCGTTCGAACGCCTGACCGCAGTGAGCTTCACTTGGCGTGATGTTGGCGATCAATGCGCTCTGATCGTAGGGCGTCTGCCTTACACCGATGCCCAACTGCTCGCGCAGACTGGAGCGGCCGCCGTCAGCCAGCACAGCAAGATCGCATTCCAGTTCGGTTTCGTCGGCCAGCGTCAGGCGATACCCATCCGCCAACGGCTGCATGCTGCGCACCTCGGCGGGCACGCGCCAGCTGACGACGTCACGGTCCAGTCCGGCCCACAGGCACTGCCCCAGCCAGGCGTTTTCAACCACGTAACCGAGTGCAGGCACGCCTTCCTCGATTGCCGACAGACGCGTCGCACCGAAGCGGCCACGGTCGGACACCTGAATCTGCAGAATCGGCTCGGCCCGGCGCGATATCTGCTGCCAGACGCCAAGACGCTCATAAATACGACGCGCCCCAAACGACAGCGCCGAGGAGCGGGCGTCATAGCTGGGCTGATACGTTTCGCCTGGCGCGAACGGTTCGATCAGAACGATTTTCCAGCCACGTGCCTTGGCGCCTGCCTGCAAGGCAAGCGCAAGGCTCGCGCCGACCAGTCCGCCACCGACGATGGCTATGTTGAAACGGCTCATGCTGCCTGAACCCGTGAGGCGGCCATCAGTGCTTCGATCTCGGCCACTGTCTTGGGTACGTCGCCGGAAAGCACTTCACAGCCTTTCTTGGTTACCACCACGTCGTCCTCGATACGCACGCCGATACCTCGCCATTTCTTTGCGACATTCAGATTGTCTGGAGACACGTAAATGCCGGGTTCCACGGTCAGCGCCATGCCGACTTCCAGCACGCGCCATTCTCCGCCGACCTTGTATTCGCCCACATCGTGCACGTCCATGCCCAGCCAGTGCCCGGCCCGGTGCATGTAGAACGCCTTGTAGGCTTCGTCTTCAATCAACTGGTTCACGTCGCCCTGCAACAGACCCAGCTCGACAAGCCCGGCGGTAATTACCTGGACCGTCGCTTCATGCGCCTGGTTCCAGTGCTTGCCCGGACCGATGGCCTCGAAGGCCGCGTATTGGGATTTGAGCACCAGTTCGTAGATGGCCTTCTGTTCTGGCGAGAACGTGCCACTGACAGGAAAAGTGCGCGTGATATCGCTGGCGTAACAGTCGATTTCGCAACCGGCGTCGATCAGCACCAGATCGCCGTCCTTGAGGGCCGCATCGTTCTGCTGGTAATGCAGGATGCAGGCATTGCGGCCCGAGGCGACAATGGAGCCGTAGGCTGGCATCTTCGCGCCGCCTTTGCGGAATTCATAATCCAGCTCGGCTTCAAGGCTGAACTCATGCAGCCCGGCCCGGCAGGCCTGCATGGCCCGCACGTGAGCACGCGCAGAAATCAGTGCGGCGCCACGCATCACCTTGATCTCGGCGGCCGACTTGTACAGGCGCATGTCATGCAGCAGATGATCCAGCGCGACAAATTCGTTGGGCGGCTGTGCGCCCAGGTGCGCCTTGGAACGGATCACGTTGATCCACTCCATCAGGTGGCGATCAAACTCAGGGTTGCTGCCCATCGCCGAGTACACCCGGTCTCGGCCTTCAATCAGGCCTGGCAGGATGTCGTCGATATCGCTGATCGGAAACGCATCGTCCGCGCCGAAATCACGAATCGCGCCTTCCTGCCCGGCACGCAGACCTTCCCACAGCTCGCGCTCGGCATTGCGTTCACGGCAGAACAGCACGTACTCGCCATACTCACGACCCGGAATCAGCACAACCACGGCTTCCGGTTCCGGAAAACCGCTCAGGTACTGAAAATCACTGTCCTGACGATAGACGTGCTCGACATCACGATTGCGAATCGCCACAGCCGCAGCCGGCAGAATCGCAATGCTGTTGGGCTCCATCTGGGCCATCAGGGCTTTGCGTCGGCGGGCGTATTCGGCCTTGGGTATATGGATCATCGGCAACGTATGTCCTGATGGCGCGCATCGGTCGAAGCCTTGGGCATCAACCGATACGCAATGATGGGCAATCAGTGCAGGGAAGGCTTGGGTTCCGGCGTGGCGGGCTTGTTGCACTCGGTGAACAGCAACAGCGGCGCAACGCGCAGGTATTCCATGACTTCCATGTAATCGGTTTCGCCGTCCTCGGACTCTTCCAGCGCGTCCTGAACCTGGGCAATGGCGGCCAGATCCTGCAGAACTTCGGTTGCCTCGATGCTCAGCACCTTGTCACCCGCTGCCAGACCGAAGCCCGACAGGAAACCCTGGCACCACTGACCCAGCGCAGCAGCGCGGTCGGCCAGCGGCTCGTCGTCGCCCGGCAGCAACAGGACCACGGTCATGTCGTCGCTGGTGAGTTCGCCCTTGACCATTTCCTGCAGGCCGATCAGCGCCTGGCGGACGTTGTCTTCCGGCTCGGTTTCGAGCAGCACAGAGGCGTCGGCAAACCAGCCTTCGTTGTCGAAGCCTGCGCCCGCGCAGCTGCGGCCCAGCAGCAGGCCATGAAGTTCAGCGGGAGAAACCGGATGGCCACTGCCGTTGAGCAGAGTGGCGAATGCTTTGTACGGAGAATTCTGAATGGGCATGGGTAGCTAGTCGCCAAACGGCGCAATGTCTAGAATGAAGGCCTTGTATCCTAGACTATCCGCGCGCCAAGATCATCAACGCGACGGTTTGGGCCTGAGCGTGAACACGACACCCCTGCCATTCATCAGAAAGTACTCAGTGGAAAACAATGGAAGACACCGACCTGCAAGCGCTGATGAAACGAGTGGAGCTGCTGCTCAGGCACGCCGAGCAACTTAAATCCCAAAACGCACTCCTATTAGCTCAGGAAAAGTCCTGGCGCGAGGAACGCGCCCACCTCATTGAAAAGAACGAAATCGCCCGGCAGAAGGTCGAGTCAATGATTTCGCGCCTCAAAGCTTTGGAGCAAGACTCATGAGTAATGGCAACAGCGTGACCGTTCAGATCCTCGACAAGGAATATTCCATCATCTGCCCTCAGGAAGAGCGCACCAATCTGGTCAGCGCCGCCCGCTACCTGGATGGAAAGATGCGAGAAATCCGTAGCAGCGGCAAAGTCATCGGTGCCGACCGCATCGCAGTAATGGCCGCTCTGAATATCACTCACGACCTGCTGCACAAGCAGGATCTGCCTGATGTACAGGCCAGCGGCTCAACCCGTGAACAGGTTCGCGATCTGCTCGACAAGGTCGATCTGGTGCTCGCCACCGACACGCCCGGCACACCGGATTCAACACGGGGCTGATTATTTCGGGGCATTTCTGTATACTTGCGCTGCTCCCTGGAGTGCTTGCCAGTCGGTCATGTCCCTGAGCCGATACGCACAACCACGGGGGTTGCACGTTGGGGTTGGTGTGCATGTCCGCTCGACGGAAAGCCTTAAAACCTCCTGCAATCTCCACCTTGAACTTTCGGGTTCAAGGGCTACACCGACAGCGGTTCGTCGGGGAGTCCTCATTCAATCCATTGCCAGCCAACTGTCTGGCAATGTCGATCCTGCCTTGATACGCACCTCAAGGATCAATCTTCCGGATCAGCCTGCATGACCTCTCGCTCATGACCAGCGCACCTTCACTCTCACGCCCGCAATTGCGCCGCCAACTGCGCAAGGCCCGTCGATCCCTGACCCGCAGCCAGCAACGTGAAGCCGCCCGTGGCCTCTATCGGCAACTGGCGCAGCATCCCTTGTTCCGACGCGCCCGACATGTCTCGCTGTACCTGCCCATGGACGGTGAGATCGACCCCCGTTTGTTACTGCGTGCGGCACAGCGTCGCGGCAAGGCGACTTATCTACCCGTTCTCAATGCCTGGCCAAGAACCCGCATGGTGTTTCAGCGCGTGCGCCCCGGCGAGAAATTCAAACCCAACCGCTTTCGCATCCCCGAGCCGCGTATCAATCGCGCAAAGCAGCGCAGGATTTGGGCACTCGATCTGGTGCTGATGCCGCTGGTGGGGTTCGATGACGAAGGCGGACGCCTGGGAATGGGAGGCGGCTTCTATGACCGCAGCCTGGCGTACCGGGCGCGCAGAAGCACATGGCGCAAGCCGGTGCTGCTCGGTCTGGCTCATGAGTGTCAGAAGGTGGAGCGATTGGCGCAGGCCAGCTGGGATGTCCCATTGCAGGGAACGGTATCGGACAAGCGCTGGTATCTGGCTCAGGCACTCTGACCGGTCAGGCTTCGTGGCGAAGGCGTGTAGTGGTCAGAGCGAGACGGGGCGTATCGAGGGGGATAATCAGTACCGACCGGGCACTTTCTGCTGTTGCTGGGTAATCTCGACAGGCATGTCTTCCTTGCTTGTCCACAGGCTTTGCGCATAACCGGTTGTCACGACACCCAAGCCAAACAATACGACCAGAATCCAGAGTAAATCAGGCTTGCGTTTCATTGACTGCCCTCCTTAGGCAAATCAATACGGTGTCAGCAGCGGTTTTCTACGAGCCGTGCAGCAGCGTGGTGCTTAAAGGGCGGCATTCTGCGATAACGTGAACCAGTACGCAAATGCTGGCGCCAACCGACTGTCGGTTTGTCATAAAACCCACATGAACTTATTACTTGAGGAGCAACCGCAATGGCCTATTGGCTGATGAAGTCCGAGCCCGACGAGCTCTCGATCAGCGATCTGAAGCGCTTGGGCAAGGCCCGCTGGGATGGCGTACGCAACTATCAGGCGCGCAACTTCATCAGGTCCATGGCGGTTGGTGATGAATTCTTTTTCTACCATTCCAGCTGCCCCGAGCCAGGCATCGCGGGGATCGCGAAGATCACTGAAGCCGCTTACCCCGACCCTACCGCGCTGGACCCTGACAGCCATTACCACGACGCCAAAGCCACACCTGAAAAGAATCCATGGAGCGCCGTTGACGTGGAGTTCGTGGAACACTTCGGCAAAGTCCTGGGCCTCGGCTACCTGAAACAGCAAAGTCAGCTGGAGCAACTGCCTCTGGTGCAAAAGGGTAGCCGACTTTCGGTCATGCCGGTCACCGCCGAACAATGGGCGGCGATTCTGGCGTTGCGCTGATCAGGCTTACTGGACGATGAAGTTGTTGAACAGCAGGTCTTCAACGACCGGCTTGCCCTCTTCATCGTTCATGACGCGCTGGACCTGCTTGAGCGCTTCCTGACGGATGTTCTCTTTCGCTTCAGCGCTGCTCATGGTGTCCACGGTCTGCTGCGTGAACAGCGACACCAACTGATTGCGAATCAACGCATCATTGCGCTTCACAGCCGCTTCAGCGTCGGCACCGGTGACACGCAGGGCGATGTCAGCCTTGTAGACGCGCAGCTTGGGGCCGCCATCCAGCGCGTAATTGCCCACGAACGGTGGTGTCAGGGAAACATACGCCGCCTTGGGCGGACCTTCTTCCTTGGCTTCTTCCTGCGCCATGACGGGCAACGACAAGGCCAGCAACATCAGAATCCACGCTTTCACAGTCCACTCCTTCATTCGGTTTGCCGCATAGCTTATACAGCCGATATAGCTTATGTGTACTTATCAGGCCGAGTCATGCTCATTGACCCGCACACCCGCTTAACTGACTTTATCGGCCATCTCTGGAAAAGGAATAGCCCCGATGAAAGCCCTCTTGTGCAAAGCCTTCGGCCCCGCCAGCACGCTGGTGCTCGAAGATATCCCTGCGCCTGACATCAAGAAGAACGAAATCCTGCTCGACGTCCACGCCGCCGGGGTCAACTTTCCAGACACCCTCATCATAGAAGGTAAATACCAGTTCAAGCCGCCCTTCCCCTTTTCACCAGGTGGCGAAGCAGCCGGCGTGATCTCGGCGGTCGGGGAAAACGTCACCCACCTCAAACCCGGCGACCGCGTCATGGCCCTCACCGGCTGGGGCAGCTTCGCCGAGCAGGTCGCCGTGCCGAACTACAACGTGCTGCCCATTCCCGAAAGCATGGACTTCACCATAGCCGCCGCCTTCAGCATGACCTATGGCACCTCGATGCACGCCCTCAAGCAACGCGCCAACCTTCAGCCCGGCGAAACCCTGCTGGTGCTCGGTGCCTCTGGTGGCGTCGGCCTGGCTGCGGTAGAAATCGGCAAGGCGCTGGGTGCACGCGTCATCGCCGCTGCAAGCTCGGCAGAGAAACTTGAAGTCGCCAAAAACGCAGGCGCCGACGAACTCATCAACTACACCGACACCAGCCTCAAGGATGAAATCAAACGCCTCACCAACGGCAACGGCGCCGACGTGATCTACGACCCGGTCGGCGGCGACCTCTTCGACCAGGCCATCCGCGCCATCGCCTGGAACGGACGCCTGCTGGTCGTGGGCTTCGCCAGCGGCCGCATTCCCGAACTGCCGGTCAACCTGGCCTTGCTCAAAGGCGCTTCGGTCGTGGGGGTGTTCTGGGGTTCCTTTGCACAGCGCCAGCCGCAGGATAACGCCGCGAACTTCAAGCAACTGTTTGCGTGGTTTGAGGAAGGGAAGCTGAAGCCGCTGGTATCGCAGGTCTATCCGCTGGAGCGAGCTGGTGAGGCGATTGATGCGTTGGGGGGAAGGCGGGCTGTGGGGAAGGTGGTGGTTTCGATTGGCTGAGATATCTGGAACCCAGGCTCGCGGGGTCGGGCATCGTTTTTATAGCGATATATCTCACAGAATCATCAGTTTCTTCTTATAGATACAGGCTTGAAAACTCGGTCTGCTGACGCCTGATAGCAGAGAGGCGAATGTCTAAGATCGCTGCCGTTGATTCGGTAGTTCCGACTTGATGGCGCTCGAAGAAAACACGCAGGTCGACAATTTGTGGCGATATCGACCGGCTTGGTTTTATCAGCTCGCTCAAATGATGATGTGCCGACAAACCGTTGTGATGGTCAGCGATTCTCGTCTCGGCCATTCGACTCACATGCACCCGCTTGAAGCGATAGAGCTATGAAGCAGGAGCGCAGGGATATGCATTATTCCGCACCACAATCGAAATCTCTGGTGAGCGATCTGCAAGCTCTGAAGCGTGAAAAAATCGCTTTGGCAGCAAAGGCATTCGCTAAAGCCAAGGCAGAAGGCACTATAAGAGTTGTGGATCCTCAACACCGTCATTTGCCCCCCACTGCATAAGAACCTCTAATCAGGCTGCGATTACCTAATCGTTTGCTTGCACATTAAAAATGCCCGTATCGAAAGGTACGGGCATTTTCGTTCAAAGCCCTCAATAAAGTTGTGGATACCGCTTCAGCTTGGCAACAATTCGTCAGCGGACTTAGCCTTCCGTACGTGAGTGACCGTACCCATATCCTACTGCCTAGCTGAACCGTTAAACCTCCAAAGCGTTCATAAAACAACACGCCCAAGCCCCGATTTACGGGGTTTTTCAGTCAAAAGGCACTGCTTTTTTCTGTAACGAAAATGTAATATTCGCTTTCGCAAAAAAATAAGAACCCGGAGAGTCTCTATGTTTGCGTTTTTCCGCCCTGCCAGGCACAAGGCACCCCTTCCCGAAGAAAAAGTCGACAGCACCTACCGCCGCCTGCGCTGGCAGATCTTCGCGGGTATTTTCATTGGTTATGCGGGTTACTACCTGCTGCGCAAGAACTTCTCGCTGGCGATGCCTTATTTGATCGATGAGGGTTACACGCGCGGTCAGTTGGGCGTGGCGATGTCGGCGATTGCGATTGCCTACGGTCTGTCGAAGTTCTTGATGGGGATCATCTCCGACCGGTCAAATCCACGTTATTTCCTGCCCTTCGGCCTGCTGGTGTCGGCCGGGATCATGTTCATCTTTGGTTTCGCGCCGTGGGCGACGTCCAGTGTCACGATCATGTTCGTGCTGCTGTTCATCAACGGCTGGGCGCAAGGCATGGGCTGGCCGCCGAGCGGGCGGACGATGGTGCACTGGTGGTCGCAGAAAGAACGTGGCGGTGTGGTGTCGGTGTGGAACGTGGCGCACAACGTCGGTGGCGGCCTGATCGGTCCACTGTTCCTGCTGGGCATGGGCTGGACCAATGACTGGCACGCGGCATTCTACGTCCCGGCGGCCGTTGCCTTGCTGGTTGCCGTGTTTGCGTTTGCGACGATGCGCGACACGCCACAGTCGGTGGGCCTTCCGCCTATCGAGCACTACAAGAACGATTATCCGGAAGGCTACGATGCCAGCCATGAAGAAGAATTCAGCGCCAAGGAAATCTTCGTCAAATACGTGCTGCGCAACAAATTCCTCTGGTACATCGCGATGGCCAACGTGTTCGTCTATCTGCTGCGCTACGGCGTGCTGGACTGGGCACCGACCTACCTCAAGGAAGCCAAGCACTTCACGGTCGACAAGACCTCGTGGGCCTATTTCCTGTACGAGTGGGCCGGTATTCCGGGCACGCTGCTGTGCGGCTGGATGTCGGACAAGATCTTCAAGGGCAACCGCGGCCTGACCGGCATGGTGTTCATGTTCCTGGTGACCATCGCCACGCTGGTGTACTGGCTGAATCCGGAAGGCAACCCGACGGTCGACATGATCGCGCTGGTGTCCATCGGTTTCCTGATCTACGGCCCGGTGATGCTGATCGGTCTGCAGGCGCTGGAACTGGCACCCAAGAAGGCGGCAGGGACGGCGGCAGGCTTTACCGGCCTGTTCGGTTATCTGGGCGGCTCGGTCGCAGCCAGCGCGGCGATGGGCTATACCGTGGACCACTTCGGCTGGGACGGCGGCTTCGTGCTGTTGATCGGCGCGTGCATTCTGGCCATGGTGTTCCTGGCGCCGACGCTGCGTCACAAACAGGTCGCCAGCACCTCGCGTGAAGCCAAGGTCTGATTCAGGCCGTCGCTGACTGGCACCGCTTGAGCCGCGCCTCCAGATGCAAATCCGGCATGGCGTGGCTGCGCAGGGCGATGGCGGTCTGCTCGACGTAATCGCGGGTGGTTCCATACCGCCCGCTTGCGCTTGCCAGCACCTGGCTCAGCACGCTGTCCGGCAGATTGCCGGCATAGCTCGGCAAATGCCGCTCCAGCACGAACCCCAACGCCTGAACCTGCCTGCCATCTTCAAGACGGCAGCTGAGCCAGTGTGGGCGATAGGAGGGATAAGGCATCTCGCGCTGCCAGAGCGCCAGCAATGAATCTTCCAGACACTCATCCGGCAGCCGATAGGCAAAGCCGGTGCAGGAGCCGCCACGGTCCAGACCAAACACCAGTCCCGGAACCTCCGGCGTGCCGCGGTGCTCGTGGGACCACAGGTACAAACCGCGATGGTATCCATGCACGCGCCCGCGCTGACGCTCGACGGCGGTGCATTCAGGTCGCCAGATCAGTGAGCCGTAGGCGAACAGCCAGACCGGCCCACCCTTGTGACGCTTCATGGTGGCGTCCATGGATGCGAGCAACTGCTCGCGTGTCAGTTGCGGGCCAAGATCGATGACAGGTGGATACGTCAGGCCCAGACCGTCGTGTACGGCCACGGCCAGTTCGTTGATTGGGTTCTCCATTTGCCTCCCTGACAGTCTGGCTGCCAGTCTTTGCCGAGCCCCGCTGAATCGCTCACGGGCGAGCGGCCTCAGGGTGTCGTGGTACGTTCTTCGCTGCAGGCCAATAGCCTTTTTGCCAAAAAGAATCTGGCGACGATTTGACATCGCCAGACGCTATAAGCGGATCCAAGCAATTTACAATCCAGCCGGACCACCGTCAGTCAGGTATCAGGGACGCGGCGCGTAGGCAAACACGTCCGCACGCATCTGATGGGCGTCCATGCCAGCGCTGACCAGCGCGTCGAGGGTGCCGTAGATCATCGCAGGTGAGCCGCTGCCGTAAACGTGCACCGCCGAAAGATCCTTGATGTCGTCGCAGACCGCCTCGTGCAGCATGCCGCAGCGCCCTTCCCAGCCGCACAGATCACTGACAACCTTGTGCAGAAACAGGTTGGGCAGCTTCGCCCATTCGTCCCAGTGGCTGATGTCGTAGAAGTCTTCGGGGCGTCGCACCCCCCAGTACAGGTGCACCGGGTGATTGAAACCTGTGACGCGGCAATGCTCGATCAGGCTGCTCATCTGCGCCATGCCGGTGCCTGCGGCGATAAGAACCAGCGGCCCGTCAGGCAGTTCGGCCAAGTGGGTGTCGCCAAATGGCAGTTCGACCCGAGCCATCGCGTTGCGCTGCAATTGCTCGATGAGGCTGCGCGCGCTGTCTTCGCGCACCAGAACATGCAGTTCCAGATCGCGTCCTCGATGAGGAGCCGAGGCAATGGAGAACGCTGATTTCTCGCCGTTCTCACGTTCGATCATCAGGTATTGCCCCGCATGGTAGCGCGGCGCCTTGCCTGCCGGAGCGCGCAGCCCCACACGCCAGACATCGCCGCCGACCTCGACGCATTCGCTCAGTTGGCAGGCAAAACTGCGCACCGGCAACTCGCCCTTGGCCAGCACGCCGTCCCACAGCACCACGCAGTCTTCCAGCGGCTCGGCCAGACAGGTGTAGATCTCGCCGTGATCGTGCTCCTGACCCGACTGCATGACCCGGCCTTCGACCAGCAGCGCCGAGCAGACGTGGCAGTTACCATTGCGACAGCTCTGCGGGCATTCGTAGCCCAGACGCTGTGCGGCATCGAGAATCCGTTCACCCGGCAAGGCTTCCAGCACGGCCCCGGAGGGCTGCAAGGTTACGCGCATCACTTGATTCCCAACTGATCCCAGATCTCGTCGACCCGGCGTGTGGTGGCTTCATCCTTGACGATCGCCCTGCCCCATTCGCGACTGGTTTCACCCGGCCACTTGTTGGTCGCATCCAGGCCCATCTTGGAGCCCAGACCGGACACCGGCGAGGCGAAGTCCAGATAATCGATAGGCGTGTTGTCGATCATCACGGTGTCGCGCTTGGGGTCCATACGCGTGGTGATCGCCCAGATCACGTCATTCCAGTCGCGGGCGTTGATGTCGTCGTCGGTGACGATCACGAACTTGGTGTACATGAACTGCCGCAGGAACGACCAGACGCCCAGCATCACGCGCTTGGCATGGCCGGGATACTGTTTCTTGATGGTCACGACGGCCATGCGGTACGAGCAGCCTTCAGGCGGCAGGTAAAAATCGACGATTTCCGGAAACTGCTTCTGCAGGATCGGCACGAACACTTCGTTCAGGGCAACGCCCAGAATCGCGGGTTCATCCGGTGGACGGCCGGTATAGGTGCTGTGGTAGATCGGCTTGATGCGATGCGTGATGCGCTCGACGGTCAGCACCGGGAAGCTGTCCACTTCGTTGTAATAGCCGGTGTGGTCGCCGTAAGGACCTTCATCGGCCATCTCGCCGGGATGGATCACGCCTTCAAGCACGATCTCGGCGCTGGCGGGCACTTGCAGGTTGCTGCCCCGGCACTTGATCAATTCAGTGCGAGAGCCTCGCAACAGGCCGGCGAAAGCGTATTCCGAAAGGCTGTCCGGCACGGGAGTGACTGCGCCCAGAATGGTCGCCGGGTCAGCACCCAGCGCCACGGCGACCGGATAGGGTTCGCCCGGATGCTTGGCGCACCAGTCACGGAAATCCAGCGCGCCGCCGCGATGGCTGAGCCAGCGCATGATAATCTTGTTGCGGCCGATGACCTGCTGGCGATAGATGCCCAGGTTCTGGCGCTCCTTGTTCGGGCCTTTGGTAACGGTCAGGCCCCAGGTGATCAGCGGCGCGACGTCGCCCGGCCAGCAGGTCTGGACCGGCAACATGCCGAGGTCGACGTCATCACCTTCGATGACCACTTCCTGGCAGGGCGCGTCTTTAACAACCTTGGGCGCCATCGCGATGACCTTGCGGAAGATCGGCAGCTTGGACCAGGCGTCTTTCAAACCCTTGGGCGGTTCGGGCTCCTTGAGGAAGGCCAGCAGTTTGCCGATCTCACGCAATTCGCTGACGGCCTCGGCGCCCATGCCCATGGCAACGCGCTCAGGCGTGCCGAACAGGTTGCCCAGCACCGGAATATCGAAGCCGACCGGCTTTTCGAACAACAGGGCCGGGCCCTTGGCGCGCAAGGTGCGATCACAGATCTCGGTCATTTCCAGCACGGGCGAAATCGGCATCTGAATGCGTTTCAGCTCTCCGCGCTGCTCAAGCTGCTGTACGAAATCCCTTAGATCTTTGAATTTCATTAACCCGGCCACTTATCCAAATAGACGCACATCGTACCTGCTCTGAGCTTTCAAGGCAGCTAATGAGCCAAACGGCGGCCAAAAAAAATGGCACCCCGAAGGATGCCATTTCTTGAACCGACCCGTCTGTTACTTGCGTTTCATCGACAGGAAGAATTCATCGTTGGTCTTGGTCTGCTTGAGCTTGTCGATCAGGAACTCGATCGCAGCGACCTCGTCCATCGGGTGCAGCAGCTTGCGCAGGATCCACATGCGCTGCAGCTCGTCATCAGCGGTCAACAGCTCTTCGCGGCGTGTGCCGGAACGGTTGATGTTGATGGCCGGGAACACGCGCTTCTCTGCGATCTTGCGATCCAGAGGCAGCTCCATGTTGCCTGTACCCTTGAACTCTTCGTAGATGACTTCATCCATCTTCGAACCGGTTTCAACCAGCGCGGTAGCGATGATTGTCAGCGAGCCGCCTTCTTCGATGTTACGTGCAGCACCGAAGAAACGCTTTGGCTTCTCCAGAGCGTGCGCATCGACACCACCGGTCAGTACCTTGCCGGAGCTCGGGATGACGGTGTTGTAGGCACGGGCCAGACGGGTGATGGAGTCCAGCAGGATGACGACGTCTTTCTTGTGCTCGACCAGGCGCTTGGCCTTTTCGATCACCATTTCGGCAACCTGTACGTGACGGGTTGGCGGTTCGTCGAAGGTCGAGGCAACCACTTCGCCGCGCACGGTGCGCTGCATTTCGGTCACTTCTTCCGGACGCTCGTCGATCAGCAGAACGATCAGGTGCACTTCCGGATTGTTGCGTGTGATGTTCGACGCGATGTTCTGCAGCATGATGGTCTTGCCCGCCTTTGGCGGAGCAACGATCAAACCACGCTGACCTTTACCGATCGGTGCACACAGGTCGATGACACGACCGGTGAGGTCTTCAGTGGAACCGTTACCGGCTTCCATCTTCATGCGCACGTTCGGGAACAGCGGCGTCAGGTTTTCGAACAGAATCTTGTTCTTGGCATTTTCCGGACGGTCGTAGTTGATCGTGTCGACCTTGAGCAGAGCGAAATAACGCTCACCTTCTTTCGGAGGACGGATCTTGCCAACGATGGTGTCGCCGGTGCGCAGGTTGAAGCGGCGAATCTGGCTCGGGGAAACATAGATGTCGTCCGGGCCGGCCAGATAGGAAGCGTCTGCAGAGCGCAGGAAGCCGAAGCCGTCCTGGAGGATCTCCAGCACGCCATCACCTGAAATTTCCTCGCCACTTTTAGCGTGCCTTTTGAGCAGGGAGAAAATCACATCCTGCTTGCGCGAACGGGCCATATTTTCTATGCCAGCCTGTTCGGCCATTTCGAGCAGATCGGTAATCGGCTTTTGCTTGAGTTCAGTCAGATTCATATGGGAATGACGTAATCGTGTATGGAGGGGGAAATTAAGCTTTTGGCTTAATGAGGCCGCGCCGCAGAGAAGGCGACAGGATCGCGTACTAAATCGAAAGGAGAGCGTCGGCGACGGCTAGCAGGGGGCAACGGAGAAGCCGTTGCGGGGCCGAATGTACCACTCGATTTTGAAGGAGTCTAGTACGGCAGATGAAAAAAGCCCCGCTATTCGCAGGGCCTTGGGGCACTTCAGATGTTGGCGTCGAGGAAGGCAGCGAGCTGCGACTTCGACAGAGCGCCTACTTTGGTAGCCTCGACGTTGCCATTCTTGAACAGCATCAGAGTCGGGATACCACGAACGCCGTGCTTGGCCGGGGTTTCCTGATTTTCGTCGATGTTCAGTTTGGCGACGGTCAGTTTGCCTTCGTAAGTGCTGGCAATTTCGTCCAGAACCGGGGCAATCATTTTGCAAGGGCCACACCACTCAGCCCAGTAGTCGACCAGTACAGGGCCTTGAGCCTTCAGTAC
Organism: Pseudomonas viridiflava; assembly: GCF_001642795.1. Classification (GTDB taxonomy): domain Bacteria; phylum Pseudomonadota; class Gammaproteobacteria; order Pseudomonadales; family Pseudomonadaceae; genus Aquipseudomonas; species Aquipseudomonas viridiflava. The sequence goes on from NZ_LKEH01000021.1 coordinate 16,277, forward strand.
ATCAGCTTCGAAGCTGGCGTCGGTGACGTGTTTGATCTTGTCGCTACTCATGGATGTCTCCGAGTTCGTAGGCTAAAAAACGACGCTCATCATAGCGGGCCTTATGACATTCAGGAAGCGAAGGATCATTGAGTCTGGCTATGACGGTCTATGAGTCAGGTTATAGCTCATCACTAGCTCGAAGGCGAAACGAAAACAATGCCGGTGCGCAGGGCAGCCCCTCTGATGTGTTCCTGCATGGCCTTTTGCGCAGGCCCTGAAGCATGTCGGGCCAGCGCACGAAGGATCTTGCGGTGCTCCTGCCAGGTTTCCATCACCCTTGCAGCCCTTATGAATGGCATCTTCTGGCTTTCCAGGAAGATATCGGCACCTGCGGTCACGATCCCCAGCATGGCCTGATTGCCACTGGCCACTAGGATATGTCGGTGAAACTCGAAATCCAGACGTGCGGCCGCTTCGAAATCGCCAGCGCGCAGCTCCAGACGCATGGCCTCGACGTTATCTTCCAGCACGTCCCGTTCGTCGGCGGTCAGTGTCACAGCGGCCAGACCGGCGGCAAAGCCTTCCAACGCATAGCGCAACTGAAACGTATCTGCCGGAGAAACCTGAGCATCGAAAGGCCAGGAAAATCCGCCCGTGCGCCGTTCTGGTTCAGAAAACGACTGCACGAACACACCTTTGCCGGGCTGCACACTCACCACGCCCAGCGCACTGAGCGATGACAGCGCCTCGCGCAGCGAAGCACGGCTGACACCCAGCAATGCCGCCAGATCGCGCTGCGACGGCAGGCTGTCACCGGGCTTGTAGCCCTGTTCATCAATCAGCTTGCGGATGGCCCTGAGGGCTGATTCCGGTACGGCGAGCGAATTATGCGGCATCACTGTTCAGGCCAGTCAGTCCAGTAAAAAGCCCTTTTAGCCCCATCCCGATCATTCGGCAAGCGACGCCCAGCGCTGGGGCGACGTAGCTTTCAGGCGCTCCAAAGCAGGGCGAACCCGCTACCAACTGTTCAGACCAGTAAGACCAAAAACAGGCTGGACACCTTGAGTTACGGTTCGAAACGAGTGGGTGGCATGGGCTGTGCACTGGGTGAACGGCCTACATCTTTCGTTCCGCCCGGAGAGTTCTCATGACCAAGCGTTACAGCGCCCTGCTTACTGCCTTGTTTGCCAGCCTGATGCTGAGCCAGGCGCCAGCCCACGCCAATGGCCTGGACGACGTCGTAGCGCGCGGCACCCTGAAAGTTGCCGTCCCCCAGGACTTTCCGCCTTTCGGTTCGGTCGGTCCGGACATGAAGCCACGCGGCCTGGACATCGACACCGCGCAACTGCTGGCCGACAAGTTGAAGGTCAAGCTTGAGCTGACGCCCGTCAACAGCACCAACCGCATCCCGTTCCTGACCACCGGCAAGGTCGACCTGGTGATTTCGAGCCTTGGCAAAAACCCGGACCGCGAGAAAGTCATCGACTTCTCCCGCGCCTACGCGCCGTTCTACCTGGCCGTGTTCGGTCCGCCTGATTCGCCGGTCAAGGAAATTGCCGACCTGAATGGCAAGACCATCAGCGTCACTCGCGGCGCGATCGAAGACATCGAACTGTCGGCCGTCGCTCCACAGGGCGCGACCATCAAGCGCTTTGAAGACAACAACTCCACCATCGCCGCCTACCTGGCCGGTCAGACCGACCTGATCGCCAGCGGCAACGTGGTGATGGTCGCCATCAGCGAGCGCAACCCCAAGCGCATCCCGGCGCTGAAAGTGAAACTCAAGGACTCGCCTGTCTATGTCGGCGTGAACAAGGGTCAGCCGGAACTGCTGGGCAAGGTCAACGAGATTCTGAATGCCGCCAAGGCTGACGGCACGCTGGAAAAGGCTTCCACCACATGGCTCAAGCAGCCACTGCCAGCCGATCTCTGATCACCGTTTTCTGATTCACAGGGTTTGCCAATGGCTTATCACTTCGACTTTGCACCGGTTCTGCAGAACATTGATCTGCTGTTGCGCGGGGCATTATTCACGCTGGAATTGACGGCCATTGGCACCGTGCTCGGCGTCAGCCTGGGGATCGTCGGTGCCGTCGTAAGGGCCTGGAAGATCCAGCCCTTTGCGACGATCTTTGCGGTGTATGTGGAGCTGATCCGCAACACGCCTTTTCTGGTCCAGCTGTTCTTCATCTTTTTCGGCCTGCCCTCACTGGGCATGCAGATATCGGAATGGCAGGCCGCCGTGCTGGCGATGGTGATCAATCTGGGCGCCTATTCGACGGAGATCATCCGGGCGGGCATTCAGGCGATCCCCAAAGGACAGCTTGAAGCCTCGGCCGCCCTTGCGATGAGCCGCTACGAGACCTTTCGCTATGTGGTGCTGGTTCCGGCGCTGCGCAAGGTGTGGCCGGCGCTGAGCAGCCAGATCATCATCGTGATGCTGGGCTCGGCAGTCTGCTCGCAGATCGCGACGGAGGAGCTGAGCTTTTTCGCCAACTTCATCCAGTCCCGTAATTTCCGCTCGTTCGAGACCTACATCGTCACCACGCTGATCTACCTGTGCATGGCGCTGTTGATTCGTCAGTTGCTGGCCTGGATCGGGCGTCGCTACATCTCGAGGAGCAACTGATGGACTTTACCCTCTGGGATATCCTGCGCAATCTGCTGACCGGCCTGCAATGGACGGTGGCCCTGTCGCTGGTGGCCTTCATCGGCGGCGGGCTGATCGGCCTGCTGGTGATGGGCATGCGCACCTCGGAGAAGTCCGGGCCGCGCGTGGCAGCCAGCTTATATATAGAGCTGTTTCAAGGCACACCGCTTCTGATGCAGCTGTTTCTGGTGTTCTTCGGCGTTGCGCTGATGGGAATGGACATTTCTCCCTGGGCTGCAGCCGCTCTGGCGCTGACGTTGTTCACCAGCGCCTATCTGGCCGAAATCTGGCGCGGCTGCGTCGAATCGATTTCCAAGGGCCAATGGGAAGCTTCGGCGAGTCTGGCCCTGACTCCGTTCGAGCAGATGCGTTACGTGATCCTGCCGCAGGCGCTGCGTATTGCCATCGCCCCGACGGTCGGCTTCTCGGTGCAGGTGGTCAAAGGCACGGCCGTGACCTCGATCATCGGTTTCACCGAACTGACCAAGACCGGCAGCATGCTGGCCAACGCCACCTTCGAACCTTTCATGGTCTACGGCTTCGTCGCCCTGGGCTATTTCATCCTTTGCTATCCGTTGTCGCTCTGCGCGCGTCATCTGGAAAGGAGACTGCATGCCTCTGCTTAGAATTTCCGCCCTGCACAAATACTACGGCGACCATCACGTTCTCAAAGGCATCGACCTCTCCGTTGAAGAAGGCCAGGTGGTGGCGATCATCGGTCGCAGCGGCTCGGGCAAGAGCACGCTGCTGCGCACACTCAACGGGCTGGAGTCGATCAATGACGGCGTGATCGAAGTCGATGGCGAGTACCTGGACGCTGCCCGCGCCGATCTGCGCACGTTGCGGCAGAAGGTCGGCATGGTGTTTCAGCAGTTCAACCTGTTCCCGCACCTGAGCGTGGGCGAAAACGTGATGCTCGCGCCGCAGGTCGTACAGAAAGTACCCAAGGCCGAGGCTGCGAAGCTGGCCAGGCAGATGCTGGAGCGGGTCGGGTTGAGCGAGAAGTTCGATGCGTTCCCGGACCGCCTTTCGGGTGGGCAACAGCAACGCGTAGCCATTGCCCGCGCGCTGGCCATGTCACCCAAGGTGCTGCTGTGCGACGAGATCACCTCGGCGCTGGACCCGGAACTGGTCAACGAAGTGCTCAGCGTCGTGCGCCAACTGGCCGCCGATGGAATGACCCTGATCATGGTCACCCACGAAATGCGCTTCGCCCGGGAAGTGGGCGACAAACTGGTGTTCATGCACGAGGGCAAGGTGCATGAAGTGGGCGACCCGAAAGAACTGTTCGCCCACCCGAAGACGCCGGAACTGGCCAACTTCATAGGATCGGTCGAGCAGGCTTGAGTATTGGCCAAAGGGAATAACAGGAGGAAGCGAACCGTCGCTTCCTCCTGCTAATAACACCGTTTGAAAGACACGTAACTTACCTGACGAAGACGAACCCGGTAATGAGTGATCACGTGACTGACTGAAGTTCCAAGACTTCAAGGTCCGCGACAAGCTGCTCCATTTCATGCTCAGGCTTGTCTCTGTTGTAGACACCCCATTTGGGCTCATTGGCCCCATCCATTGTCCGCCCTGCATATCGGCTCTTACCATCGAGCAATTGATCGACACCATTGTAATTAAGCGAGAACCAGCCTTCTGAATCAATGTCCGACAGGTGAAGGGTCAGGCTATAACTGTTCCATACATTGTCCTGAGTCTTTGTTGTCCATACTGTTTTCCAGACCTCGCCCCTGTCTACGAACCTCAAAATGACCTCATCTCTTACCGCCGTCATGAGCAAGGGATAGTTCTGGAGCCCACCCGGGTAAGACTTCCACTGAAAAATCACAAAATCTCCGTAGGCACTGTCGATTTTAGGAAGTTTACTTTTCCAGTTGAGCGTGTAGGTCCTGCCTTTTTGCCACTTATAAGCCTGAGCGCCGACCCGGATATTCCGACTTTCGCAGCGATAGCTTACCGAGTCGGACGGCTTAAAATAACGCCAGACATTCCTGTTTAAATCGCGATCATAGACATAGGTTATTGACCCATTAGGTTCGACTTCCAGGCTACCAAATACGCTGGGTTGTCCAACCCATAAACGCGTTGCTGAGGTGGGGAGTTCATTAGACATGATAGAATCCTTTCTACTTAAAGCATGCATGACTTACACAGTACTGATCTTTTCGAACATTTCCGGAAGGGCGTCCAGCCACCACCAACACCTGCATGCTGTTCCATGATTATCTGCGCGGCCCTCTTATTATAGGCCCGGACGAACGTTGCTGGATCGTGACGATAGAAGGTCCACCGCCGCCTGCGTCCCCCGATCATGTACACGGAGAATGATCTAGCTGCCGCCTCCCGCCCGGAGACAGCGAGGGATCGTGTCACGACGTCGGGATAACCTGATCGCCTTCCAGCGCAAACAGTCGCACGCATAGCGTCCTGAGAGGCGTCACCATGCTCCGCGCTCAGCGTTATATGCAAATCTTGCCGTAGCCCACGAACTGTGGGAGGCATTCAGTCAGACACGTCACATCGAGGCGCGCATGCGAAGTGGGTGAGTGACCACTGAGCGAAGTAATACCGGGTATTTCCGCCGCCCGGACAGCTTCGCGTTGGCGGCAGAGGTGGATCGTGGCACGATGGCGCGGTTATCGAGAGGGATTGCCAGACCATGCCGCACTCTAAACCCAAGAATCTTTCACTGATCGCCGCTATCGACCTGGGCTCCAACAGCTTCCATATGGTTGTGGCAAAAGCCAATCAGGGCGAAATTCGCATTCTTGAGCGCCTGGGCGAGAAGGTGCAGTTGGCAGCCGGAATTACCGAAGAGCGCCAGCTCACTGAAGAATCGATGCAGCGGGGCCTCGACTGCCTCAAGCGCTTCGCCCAACTGATCAACGGCCTGCCGCTCGGCGCCGTGCGCATCGTGGGCACCAACGCCCTGCGCGAAGCCCGTAACCGCAACGACTTCATCCACCGCGCCGAAGAAATCCTCGGCCACCCGGTGGAAGTCATCTCCGGCCGCGAAGAAGCACGCCTCATTTATCTGGGCGTCTCCCACACACTGGCGGACACCCCCGGCAAACGCCTCGTGGCCGATATCGGCGGCGGCAGTACCGAGTTCATCATCGGTCAACGTTTCGAGCCGCTGCTGCGCGAAAGCCTGCAGATGGGCTGCGTGAGTTTCACTCAGCGCTACTTCCGCGACGGCAAGGTGACACCGGCCCGCTACGCGCAGGCCTACACCGCCGCCCGCCTGGAAATCATGAGCATCGAGCACGCGCTGCATCGCCTGAAGTGGGATGAAGCCATCGGTTCGTCCGGCACCATTCGCGCGATCGGCGTGGCGCTCAAGGCCAATGGCTATGGCGCAGGCGAGGTCAACGCCGAAGGCCTGGCCTGGCTCAAGCGCAAACTGTTCAAACTGGGCGACGTCGAGAAGATCGACTTCGACGGCATCAAACCCGACCGCCGCGCGATTTTCCCGGCGGGTCTGGCGATTCTGGAAGCGATTTTCGACGCCCTCGAACTCAAGCGCATGGACCACTGCGAAGGTGCGCTGCGTGAAGGTGTGCTGTATGACCTGATGGGTCGCCATCATCACGAAGACGTGCGCGAACGTACGCTGACGTCGCTGATGGAGCGCTACCACGTCGATATGGAACAGGCCGCTCGCGTCGAAGCCAAGGCATTGCATGCCCTGGAACAGGTCGCCGACAGCTGGGACCTGCAACACGAGAGTTATGCCGAGCTGTTGAGCTGGGCCGCCAAGGTGCATGAAGTGGGGCTGGACATCGCCCACTATCATTACCACAAGCACGGCGCCTACCTGATCGAGCACTCCGACCTGGCCGGTTTCTCACGCGAAGACCAGCAAATGCTCGCGCTGCTGGTGCGCGGTCATCGCCGTAACATTCCCAAGGACAAGTTCGCCGAGTTCGGCGATGAAGGCATCAAGCTGATTCGCCTGTGCGTGCTGTTGCGCTTCGCGATTCTGTTCCACCACATCCGTGGCACCCAGGAGATGCCACGTGTGGTGCTACGCGCCGACGGTCCGAACCTGTATGCAGAGTTCCCGGACGGCTGGCTGGAAAACAACCAGCTGACTCAGGCCGACTTCGCGCTGGAAGCGGAGTGGCTGACCCGAGTCGGCATCGTCTTCAGCGTACGCTGAGAACCGGGTTGCTCAGGCGCTCCAGCAGGGTCGCCTGGGCGCTTCGAGCGTTCTGGTTGCCGGTCGGTGTGCTGCGCACGTAACGGCCGTCAGACTGCAACAGCCAGCTGTGGGTGTTGTCGGTCAGGTAGCTTTCCAGCTCCTTCTTCACCCGCAGGATCAATTTCTTGCCTTCCACCGGGAAGCAGGTCTCGACGCGCTTGTCGAGGTTGCGCTCCATCCAGTCGGCACTCGACAGGAACATCTGCTCGTCGCCGCCGTTGAGGAAGTAGAAGACCCGCGTGTGCTCCAGGAAGCGACCGATGATCGAGCGCACATGGATGTTGTGCGAGACCCCGGCGATGCCCGGACGCAGGCAGCACATGCCGCGCACCACCAGATCGATACGCACCCCCGACTGACTGGCCTTGTACAGCGCGCGGATGATCTTCGGATCGGTCAGCGAGTTGAACTTGGCGATGATGTGCGCAGGCTTGCCGTCGACCGCGAACTGAGTCTCGCGGGCAATCATGTCGAGCATGCCTTTCTTCAGCGTGAACGGCGCGTGCAGCAGCTTTTTCATGCGCAGCGTCTTGCCCATGCCGATCAGTTGGCTGAACAGCTTGCCGACGTCTTCGCACAGCGCATCATCGGACGTCAGCAGGCTGTAGTCGGTGTACAGGCGGGCGTTGCCAGCGTGATAGTTGCCGGTACCCAAATGCGCGTAACGCACGATCTCGCCCGCTTCGCGACGCAGGATCAGCATCATCTTGGCATGGGTCTTGAAGCCGACCACACCGTAGATCACCACCGCACCGGCGGCCTGCAGACGGCTGGCCAGTTGCAGGTTGGATTCTTCGTCGAAACGGGCACGCAATTCGATCACCGCAGTGACTTCCTTGCCGTTACGCGCCGCATCGACCAGCGCATCGACGATTTCCGAATTTGCGCCGCTGCGATACAGCGTCTGACGCACGGCGAGCACATGCGGGTCTTTCGCGGCCTGACGCAGAAGGTCGACCACCGGCGTGAAGGACTCGAAAGGGTGCAACAAGAGGATGTCCTGCTTGCTGATCACGCTGAAAATGTTTTCGCTGTTCTGCAGCAGCTTGGGAATCGCTGGCGTAAACGGCAGGTATTGCAGCTCCGGATGGCTGTCCAGACCGGTGATGCTGAACAGCCGCGTCAGGTTGACCGGGCCATTGACCTGATACAGCTCGGACTCGTTCAGGTTGAACTGCTTGAGCAGGTAGTCCGACAGATGCTTGGAACAGGTGTCCGCCACTTCCAGACGCACCGCGTCGCCATAACGGCGCGAGAACAGCTCGCCACGCAAGGCGCGCGCAAGGTCTTCCACGTCTTCCGAGTCCAGCGCCAGGTCGGCGTTACGGGTCAGGCGGAACTGATAGCAGCCCTTGACCTTCATGCCCTGGAACAGGTCATCAGCGTGAGCGTGGATCATTGACGACAGGAACACGAAATTGTCGCCCGGCCCGCATACGTCTTCGGGCACCTTGATGATGCGCGGTAGCAGACGCGGCGCCGGGATGATCGCAAGGCCCGAGTCGCGGCCGAAGGCATCGATACCTTCGAGCTCGACGATGAAGTTCAGGCTCTTGTTGACCAGCAACGGAAACGGGTGCGTCGGGTCGAGACCGATCGGGGTGATGATCGGTGCGATTTCGTCGCGGAAATAACGACGGACCCAAGCCTTGAGCTTGGCGGTCCAGTGACGGCGACGAATGAAGCGGACCTGGTGTTTCTCCAGCTCCGGCAGAAGAATATCGTTGAGGATCGCGTACTGGCGGTCGACATGACCGTGAACCAGTTCGCTGATGCGGGCCAGCGCCTGGTGCGGCTGCAAGCCGTCGGCACCGGCCTGTTCACGAGCAAAGGTAATCTGCTTCTTGAGGCCTGCGACACGAATCTCGAAGAACTCATCGAGGTTGCTGGAGAAGATCAGCAGAAACTTCAGCCGCTCCAACAATGGGTAGGACTCGTCGAGCGCCTGTTCCAGAACCCGTATGTTGAACTGCAACTGGGACAGTTCGCGATGGATGTACAGGCTGCTGTCGTCCAGGTTCGGCGCGACAACGGCAGGCACAGTGGCAGCGGGTGGCTCGATGGCCGGTACTACCTCGATGTCAGGGTCAACCATGGGTGCAGTCTCCTGAATATCGACTTCAACAGCGGCTTCGATGAGTCCTTCGGTATTCATGAATGTTCCTGTGAGGCTATTGCCCTTTCAGCAGTTGAGCAGCGCGTACGGCAAAATACGTGAGAATGCCGTCAGCTCCTGCGCGTTTGAAGGCGGTGAGGGATTCCAGAATCACCCCTTCACTCAGCCAGCCGTTCTGGATTGCAGCCATGTGCATGGCGTATTCGCCACTGACCTGATACACAAAGGTCGGCACCTTGAACTCATCCTTGACCCGATGAAGGATGTCCAGGTACGGCATACCCGGCTTGACCATCACCATGTCCGCGCCTTCAGACAGATCGGCAGCCACTTCATGCAGCGCTTCATTGCTGTTGGCCGGGTCCATCTGATAGGACGCCTTGTTGGCCTTGCCCAGATTCAGTGAAGAACCTACCGCATCGCGGAACGGACCGTAATAGGCGCTGGCGTATTTCGCCGAGTAGGCCATGATCCGCACGTTGACGTGTCCGGCCAGTTCCAGCGCTTCACGAATCGCCTGAATACGACCGTCCATCATGTCGGACGGGGCAACCACCTGCGCGCCGGCATCGGCATGGGACAGGGCCTGTTTGACCAGCGCGTCGACCGTAATGTCGTTCTGCACGTAGCCTTCTTCGTCGAGAATGCCGTCCTGCCCGTGCGTGGTGAACGGGTCCAGCGCCACGTCAGTGATGACGCCCAGCTCGGGGAAGCGGTCACGCAGGGCACGTGTCGCACGCTGCGCGATGCCTTCCGGATTCCAGGCTTCGGCGCCATCGAGGGATTTCTTTTCAGGTGGAGTGACCGGAAACAGCGCCAGCGCAGGAATGCCCAGCGCGACCCAGCTTTCGGCTTCCTTGAGCAACAGATCGACACTCAGGCGCTCGACGCCCGGCATCGAGGCCACGGTTTCACGACGGTTTTCACCATCGAGTACGAATACAGGAAGAATCAGGTCGTCGACGGTGACAACGTTTTCGCGGACCAGCCGACGGGAAAAGTCGTCGCGGCGATTACGGCGCAGACGAGTGAGAGGAAACAGGCGGTTAGCGGGGGTAAAGCTCACGGCGAGACTCCTGAGCCCGCATACGCGGGCAAGCGCGACAGTTATAAGCCGCCATTATGACCAATGTGTGACAGCCATGGTTCGACCTGCGACTGCAGGCCGCAGCGGCGCAACTGGAGAGAAAGGACCATTGTCACTGCAAGAATCTTTAACGTCGAGACACATATGGACACTTTCATCCTTGCGTTGGGCGCGTTAGGCTGCGCGTTCATTTCGCCAGCATCCAGACAATGCTCCAGAATTTCTTGAATGAGTTTGGCTACTTCGCCCTCTTCCTCGGCACCTTCTTTGAAGGCGAGACCATTCTGGTTCTTGCCGGATTTCTGGCTTTCCGTGGATACATGGACCTCAACATCGTCATACTCGTGGCCTTCTGCGGAAGCTACGCGGGCGATCAGCTGTGGTATTTCATGGGGCGCAAGCATGGCCGCAAACTGCTTGCCCGAAAACCTCGCTGGCAGCTGATGGGCGACAAGGCGTTGAGGCTTGTGCGCAAACACCCTGACATCTGGGTGCTGAGCTTCCGCTTCGTCTACGGATTGCGAACGGTCATGCCCGTGGCCATCGGTCTATCCGGGTATCCGCCAGCGCGCTACCTGCTGCTCAATGGCATCGGCGCGGCAGTCTGGGCCGCAGCGCTGGGTTCGGCGGCGTATCATTTCGGCGCCGTGCTGGAAGGCTTGCTGGGTAACGTCAAGAAATACGAACTCTGGGTGCTCGGCGCCCTGATTCTTCTGGGCCTGGGTCTGTGGCTGCGTCGCCGCATCAAGAATGCCCGCATCGCCCGCGAAGCTCGCGCAGAGAGACAATTCTGCGCATCTTCAGCAGCCTCGGATCTGGACATGCCGGTCGAAGCCCCTCTCGATCTGAAGAAAAAGTCCGACGACTGAATTCCCTTCTGACTTCTCCGGGCACAGGTCAAAACACCTCGCCCGGATACTGCGCCCTTCCCCGCCTGATCCCGCCCCGACAAGACCCGACAAGACCCGACACTTAACAGATGACGCTCAATGTGTTCCATTGGTAGATGCGTCATGACCAAGGAGTCGAAATCATGCAAAAGAAAGTGGCTGTGATCCTGTCCGGCTGCGGCGTCTATGACGGTGCCGAAATCCACGAAAGCGTCCTGACCCTGCTGCGCCTCGATCAGCGTGGCGCGCAGGTGCAGTGTTTCGCGCCGAACATCGCGCAGCACCATGTCGTCAATCACCTGACCGGCGAAGAAATGCCTGAGACCCGCAACGTGCTGGTCGAGTCGGCACGTATCGCACGCGGGGAAGTGAAAGACCTGCGTGAGGCCGACGTCAACGATTTCGACGCGCTGATCGTTCCGGGCGGCTTTGGCTCGGCGAAGAATCTGTCGGACTTTGCACAACAGGGCCAAGCCTGCCAGGTGAACGCAGAATTACTGGCCCTGGCCGAGGCCTTTGCGCTGGCAGGCAAGCCGGTCGGACTGATCTGTATCACCCCGGCCCTCGCTGCCAAGATTTATGGCCCGGGCGTGATTTGCACCATCGGCAATGACCCGGAGACGGCAGCCGCCATCACCAAAATGGGCGGTGCGCATCAAGACTGTGACGTATCAGAGATTGTGGAAGACGAAGCCCGAAAACTGGTCAGCACCCCGGCTTACATGGTCGCCAAAAGCATCAGCGAAGCGGCGTCAGGCATCAACAAACTGGTTGATCGCGTGCTGGAACTGACTCAGGAACAGGATGCTTGAGAATGCGAGGCTGAGGGCCGTGCTCTCCGCGCCCCAAGCAAGTCTGCCTCAACACTGATCGTGCCCATCGCTGCGTGGGCATGCAGCCCCGTGACGCTCTGCGTTATATCCAAGTCTTGCTGCAAACACGGACTGTGGGAGGCGGCTTGCCGGCGATGCTTTTTTCTGAAGCGACCCATCAGCAACTGAACTGACGCCATCGCCGGCAAGCCGCCTCCCACGAGTACGTGTTTTACCCTGCGGTCTCAAGCCTACGTTTCTCCGCAAGACGACTGCGGCCATACAGCACTGCAATGGCTGTCAGTGCAATGGCCTGTGCACCGAGCGAATACGCATCGGCGTGAATGCCCAGCCAGTCGAATTCGAAGAATGGCACCGGCCGGGTACCGAACACACCGGCTTCCTGCAAGGCCTTGACGCCATGACCGGCAAACACCACCGAGAGCGCGCACAACAGGGCTGCGTTGATGCCGAAGAACAGCGTCAATGGCAGTTTTGCCGAGCCGCGCAGGATGATCCACGCCAGACCAACCAGCAGCACCAGCGCTGTCGCGCCACCCGCCAGCACTGCGTTATGCCCTGCTGGCCCTGCCTGGAGCCACAGGGTCTCGTAGAACAGGATGACCTCGAACAGTTCGCGGTACACCGAGAAGAACGCCAGTACGGCAAAGCCGAAACGCCCACCGCCGCCAACCAGACTGCTCTTCACGTAATCCTGCCAGGCTGCAGCGTGACGTCGGTCGTGCATCCACACCCCGAGCCACAGCACCATCACGCTGGCGAACAAGGCGGTCGCACCTTCCAGCAGCTCACGCTGCGCGCCACTCACGTCGATCACATAGGCGGCCAGCGCCCAGGTCGCCAGGCCTGCCAGCAGCGCCAGGCCCCAGCCGACGTTGACGCTGCGCACCGCCGATTGCTGTCCGGTGTTGCGCAGAAACGCCAGAATCGCCGCCAGCACCAGAATCGCTTCCAACCCTTCGCGCAACAGAATCAGCAGGCCCGAGATGTAGCTCAAAGACAGGCTCAGACCGTCGCTGCCCAGCAAGTCAGCCGACTGTTTCAGCTTGGCCTTGGCTGCTTCCAGCTTCTGCGCCGCCTGCGGAACCGGCAGGCCGTCCTGCAAGGACTGACGATAAGCCATCAGGCTCTTTTCAGTGTCCTTGCGAACGTCGGCATCGACGTTGTCCAGCGAGCTCTCGACCAGCTCGAAACCTTCCAGGTAGGCCGCAACCGACAGGTCATACGCCTGCTCCCGATCACCTGATCGGTAGGCGGCCAGACTCTTGTCCAGGGTCGCGCTGGTGTAATCGAGCAACTGCGCAGGCCCGCGTTGGACCTGCGGGGGCTGTGAGCGCTGAGCGCGGAATGTGGCGGCCGCTTCAGGGCCTTCGGCAGCCTGAATCTCCGCAGGCGTCTGGCGCGCCAGGTCCGCAAGGTTGAATGTCTTGGTCGGAGTCGCGACAGGTTGCGCACTGAAACTGGCAATGTAGGTGGCGATGTCCCAGCGCTGGCGATCATCCAGCTGGTCGGCAAACGCCGGCATGTCAGTGCCCGCAATGCCCAGACCCGTAGCGCTGTAAAGGCTGTAGAGACTCAGGCGGTCCAGCCGTGCGGCGTCGCGCAGGTCGCCCGGCGCAGGCTCCAGGCCAATACCGGCAGGACCATCACCTGCTCCGGTGTCGCCATGGCAGACCGAACAGTGCTGCGCGTACAGCGGCGCACCGCGAGCAGGATCCGGGGTGATGGCCGGTGCCTGACTGACTTCATAGGCCAGCGCCAGCCTTGCACCCAGCTGCCTGGCCTGACGCGCCACGAGCGTACCGTCCTGTCGTTTGTCCACGACGCCCTTGAGGTCTGCTGCGCCCTTCTCCAGCTCGGCACGTTCAGTCCGCTGCGGCAGCGCAACGATCAGGCTTTGAAGCGCGTTCAACGCGTCGATCTGCTTCTGGTAACCGGCACTGTCGGTGACCTTGCCATCCGCAACCGTCGCCGGATAGTCCGCACTGAGGTAATCCAGCACATGCAGCGCCTGAGCTGCGCCCTCGATGGGATCGGCCAGCGCACCGAAGCTGCACAGCAGCATCATGGAGGCCAGAAGCCGGACGAGTGAACGAGAGTGCAGGTGCATTGGTGAATCTCAATAAGAATGCGATGCGTTGCATTGTTCACGTCAATCAGACGCTACTCAATACTCCGGACGCTTTTTTGTTACAGAGTTTTACGACAGCGCGCAGTTACTTCTTTAAAACGGCAGTCCCCCCTTGAAGTCTGCGCTGCTCAGACCCCGCTCAAGCGGTAGGAAATGTCTGTAATCCCTGTGAGATATCAAAAAGCCATTGCTCTACGCATTCGGAAGCTTATAATCCCGCGCCCGCACCGCTGGATCCAATCAGGCGAAGCGGTCTTAAGCTTCGAACAGCTCCTGTTCGGTCATCTGGATTTCGATAGCCCCACGGCTGTCACCTAAGGGAATAGAACGTCATGCCTTCTCGTGCCTTGACTGCGCTCGCGCTGATTTCCGCTGTTCAACTGGCAGGCTGCTCTGCCTTTCGCAACTACGACACCGAGCTGCAACAAACCAATCAGCAGCTGGTCAGCGGCAATGTGGACGCAGCGATCGGCACGCTGGAAAAGAACAACACCGGTGAAGACAAGGACCTTCTCTACTACTTCGAGAAGGGCGAGTTGTTGCGCGCCAAGGGTGACTTCGCTGGCAGCCAGACGGCCTGGCGTGCTGCCGATCTGGTGGTGTTCAGGTGGGAAGAATCGGTCAAGCTCGACACCGACAAATACCTCGCGCAGTTCGGCAGCTTCCTGATCAACGACAAGGTGCGCCGCTACGAAGGCTATGACTATGAAAAGGTCATGCTCACCACCCAGATGGCGCTCAACCAGCTGGCGCGCAACGATTTTGACGGTGCCCGCACCGAGATCAAGAAGACGCACGAGCGCGAAGCGGTCATCGCCGAGCTGCGCGACAAGGAATACCTCAAGAGCGAGCAGGAAGCCGAGAACCGGGGCGTGAAGACCGAATTCAAGGACCTGCGCGGCTACCCTGTCGCCTCGCTGGACGCCCCTGAAGTCGTCAGCCTGAAGAACAGCTACCAGAGCGCGTTCAGCCATTACCTGTCCGGTTTTGTCTATGAAGCGCTCGGCGAGAAAGGCCTGGCAGCACCGGGTTACCGCAAGGCCGCCGAACTGCGCCCCAACACGCCGTTGCTGGAACAGGCCCTCAAGGACCTTGATGCGGCAGCCAGCAAGGACGGCAACAGTGAAGTGCTGATTGTCGTGCAGAGCGGCTTTGCCCCGGCACGCGACTCGGTCAGTATTCCGTTGCCACTGCCCATCAGCGGCAATCTGGTCATCACACCGCTGTCGTTCCCGGTCATCAAACCGGACACCACGACTCCCGCGTTCAACCAGATCACGCTGGACGGCCAGCCGCTGAACCTGACGCTGCTCAACAGCACCACCGACATGTCTCGCCGGGCACTGCGTGACGACATGCCGGGCATTATCCTGCGCACCACCGTGCGCGCCATCACCCGCGGCGTGGCTCAAAAACAGATCAACGAGACCAACCCGCTGGCCGGTCTGGCCGTCGGTATCGCCTCGGCCATCACCGAAGGCGCCGACACCCGCACCTGGCGCACGTTGCCGGACAACACACTGGTGGCGCGCCTGCGCCTGACTCAGGGTGAGCATCAGATCATCCTGCCCAACGCACTGGGCGGCTCGCATGTCCGCGTCAAGGTCGACCAGCGCTATCAGGTGATCCCGCTGCGTGCGCTGGGCAGTCAGGTCTATGCGGGCAGTCTGGCCGCTCAGGTCATGCCGTCGAACGTTCCGCAAGCCATTGCCACCGCCAAACAACCCTGATCGGAGATTTTCCATGCGCATGAAGATTCTTGGCGCGCTGACCGTCGCACTGCTTGCGGGCTGCGCGACACCACCACCGCCCGCGCCGGGCAGCGCTGCAAGCAAAGTGGTGTCCATGGGCGATACCCAATACATCGAAGTCGGCGCCATGCGCGTCGCGCGCGAAAACGGCTTTCTGACCGTCAAGGCGCAACTGACCAACACCAGCAGCCGCAACAGGATGATGTATTACCGCTTTGCCTGGCTGGGCAATGACGGCTTCCCGGTTGCCGATGAGGAAAGCTGGAAAAGCATGACGCTGTATGGCTCGCAAAGCACTGTGCTGCCTGCCATCGCGCCGGTCCCCCGCGCGACCGATTTCCGCATCGAAATCAACACGCCTTGATCCGCACACCTATTCGCCCAGTTCTGGAGAACGTCTCAATGTTCACACGCTTCTGCTCCATCGCCGCCGTCGCCCTGCTGGTTACCGGGTGTGCCAACAACTCGCCCGGTCTGGGCAGCAAGAACATCAGCTACGGCGACACCAAGGCCGTCGAAACCGTGACCAACGAGTTCGGCTCTACCGATCTGCAGATGATCGCCGAAAGCATGACCCGCTCCCTGGCTCAGTCCGGCACCCTGCAGGGTCGCCCGGTGGTTCAGGTCTACGACGTGAAGAACAAGACCAGCGAGTACATCGATACCCGCGAGATCACCACGTCGATCAAGACCCAGTTGATGAAAAGCGGCACCGCACGCTTTGCCAGCGACGACAACCAGATGCAGAACCAGGTTGATCAGCTCAAGCTGCAGAACCAGAGCGGCCTGTACAAGAAGACCACTGTCGCCAAGACCGGCAACATGGTCGCTGCCAAATACCGTCTGGAAGGCTCGATCAGCTCCATCGTCAAGCGCAGCAGCGACTACAAGGATGTCTTCTACAAATTCAGCCTGCAGTTGATCGACGTTGAAAGCGGTCTGGCCGAATGGATGGACGAGAAAGAAATTCGTAAAACCACGGAGCGTTAATCGATGCGCGCATGGATCGGCATTATCGGCATGGCTTGCGCTTTCGCAGCGCAGGCCGCGCCAAAGATCGCGGTCACGGACCTGGCCTATCAGGAACGCGTGGAGCAGTACATCCACACTGTGTCGGCACGCAGCAACATGCAGGCCAACTATTACAGCGCCAGCGGCTCGTCCAGTTACGACGAATACGAGTCGCGCACCAGCTACATCGAGCAGACCGAACTGCGCAAATTCAGCGGCGACATCAAGGGCGAGATCATCAAGTCCGGGATGTTCCAGCTGGTGCAGGCCACGCCGTACACCGCCGGGTCCAAGGAAGACGTTTACGACGTCATCAAGCGCATCAAGAACGGCAGCTTCAAGGGCGCGGACTACGTGCTGTTCGGCACCGTCTCGGACATCGATTTCCAGCAGGATATCGGTGAGATCGCCAATACCAACTCGCATTCGGCCATTCTGGGCCTGACGCTGGTGGCGGATTTCAGCCTGATCAATACGCGCACCTATGAAGTCACCTCAGCCTTCACCGCAATGGGCGAAGGCCAGGACACCAAGCTGGTGAATGGCCGGGACATCAAGGTCTCGCTCAACCGCCCTCGGGTGGTTCGCGATGTCTCGAAATCGATAGGCGAAGACGTGGCCCGCCAGCTGCGAGAGCAACTGCGCGGCGAGGTGGAATACACCGGGCAACAGCCGCAGCACAACAACCTGCCGAGAGACGAGGCGCCTAAAATTCTGCGCTGAGGCGAGGATTAAAGGTCCTTTAAAACCGTCGCGAGCCGCTCGAGCCAAACGAGCGCGCTCGCGATGCTTCTATCACGCCGTACCGCGATGCAATGTCGCGAGGAAAGCCGCGGCCCCCACGAACAGACTGGCAAAGCTACGATTCAGACGACGCTGCTGACGCGGGGTTTTCAGTGCGCGCAGGACTTTCGAGGCAAGCCCGGTGTAGCCCGCCATCACGATCAGATCCACGACCACCATGGTGGCCGCGATGATCACGTACTGGATCAGCATCGGTGCGGCCGGATCAACGAACTGCGGCAGGATCGCCAGCATGAACACCAGTGCCTTGGGGTTACTGATGTTGACCAGAAAGCCACGCAGCACCAGCCTCCAGATACTGCCGACGGGACGAGCCGTTGGCCCGTCGGAGAGGTCCATGGGCAGCGCTCGCCATTGCTTGATGCCCAGGTAGACCAGATACGCCACGCCGAACCACTTGATCAACGTGAACGCCAGCTCCGACGCAGCAAGCACAGCGCCAAGGCCCGCCGCGACGATCGCAATCTGTGCCACCAGCGCAATCTGTAGGCCGAGTGCATTCCAGTAACCGCGCAGAAAGCCGTATTGCAGGCCGCACGACATCGAGGCGATAGCGCCTGCACCGGGAGAAAGACTGATAATCCAGCAGGCCGCAAAGAAGCCCAGCCACGTTTCAAGCGCCATCACGCACCTCAAGCAGAATCGAATGTCCGCTAAATTAGTGCGTAATGGTCTGCGTGACCAATGATTTCTAGTCCTGCTCGTCCTGCGGGGTCGGATTGGCTGACTGAGGATACAGTTCACTCCCGCGCCAGCGGCGGACCGACTTCTGGAAGAACTGGCTGTTGGGCACCTGGACAAGCGCACCGCCCGCTTCGGGTGTTTCGATCAGGGTCGTGAACATCAGGTTGATTGCAACCACACGGCCCTTCACGCCCGGCTTGTCCAGCGTGTCGACCAGCTCGACCAGATCGCCAATGCGAAACGGCCCGATGGTGAAGATCAGGATCGCGCACAGCAGGTTGGACAGCACACTCCACATGGCGAAAAACGCCACCGCAGCAACCGCCACAAACCCGGACAAGGCCGTCCACAGCACCGTGGCTGAAACGCCGAGACGCCCCAGCACAAAGACGAAGGCACTGCCCATGATCAGCCAGCGCAGGCCGCCACGTACCGGCACCAGAAGCTCGGGCGGCAACGGGTAGCGCTCGCCCAAACCGGTCAGAAAACGTCCAACGACCCGCTGCAGCACATAACCTGCCAACAGAATCAGCAGGATCTGCAAACCCAGCAGTATCGGCTCTACCCAGTAAGCGGAGACTGGCAAACCCAACATCTCCATCACGACAAGGCTTCCAGCTCGGCCTGCATCGACTCCAGCAACTCCAGCGCCTGCATCCAGGCATCCTCCAGCTCGGACTCGCGTACTTTCAGCTTGGCCTGTTCGGCCAGCAGATCGCGCAGCTTGTCCTTGTTGGCGGCATCGTAGTTGGCGCTGTCGGCCAGTGCCTCTTCAACCTTGGCGAGCTTTTCATGCAGCGTGCCCAGATCGCGCTCCAGCTTGTCGGCCTCACGCTTGTGCGGGGCCAATTGCTGACGCAAGGCAGCGGCCTGCTGACGCTGGGCCTTCTTGTCAGTCTTGTCGGCGTTCACCGGTGTATTGCTGACCGGCGCATTGCGCAATCGATAGTCAGCCAGCCAGCGTGTGTAGTCGTCCAGATCGCCATCGAACTCCTGAACGCGACCGTCAGCCACGAGCAGGAAGTCGTCGGTGGTGCTTTTGAGCAAGTGCCGATCGTGGGAGACCACCAGTACCGCGCCGCCAAACTCCTGCAGCGCCATGGTCAGCGCGAGGCGCATTTCCAGATCCAGGTGGTTGGTGGGTTCGTCGAGCAGCAACAGGTTGGGCTTTTCCCAAGCGATCAGAGCCAGCGCCAGACGCGCCTTTTCGCCACCGGAGAAATTCAGCACCGGCTCGTCCAGACGCGCGCCGCGGAAGTCGAAACCGCCGAGGAAGTCGCGCAGGGTCTGCTCGCGCTCGGTCGGGGCCAAGCGCTGCAAGTGCAGCAACGGCGTGGCCTTGGCGTCCAGCGAATCGAGTTGATGCTGGGCAAAGTAGCCCACGGTCAGGTTCTCGCCGCGCACCAGTCGGCCGCTCTGAGGGGAGAGTTCGCCTGCCAGGTTTTTGATCAGCGTCGACTTGCCCGCGCCATTCGGCCCGAGCAGACCGATACGCGCGCCCGGCGTCAGTTGCAGCTTGACCTTCTCCAGGACGGTCTTGTCGCCGTAGCCCAGACGCGCTTCGGACAGGTCCAGCAGCGGGCTGGAGATCTTGTCGGACTCACGGAAAACAAAGTTGAAGGGTGAATCCACGTGCGCAGCGGACAGCTCTTCCATGCGTTCCAGTGCCTTGATCCGGCTCTGGGCCTGACGGGCCTTGGTGGCCTGGGCCTTGAAGCGCGCGATGTATTTTTCCATGTGCGCACGCTGCACCTGCTGCTTCTCGTAGGCCTGTTGCTGCTGGGCCAGACGTTCCGCACGGGCGCGCTCGAACGCGCTGTAGCCACCACGGTAGAGCGTGATCTTGCGCTGTTCGACATGTGCGATGTGATCGACCACGGCATCGAGAAAATCCCGGTCGTGGGAAATCAGCAGCAAAGTGCCCGGATAGCTTTTCAGCCAGTCTTCGAGCCACAAAATCGCGTCGAGGTCCAAGTGGTTGGTCGGTTCATCGAGCAGCAGCAGGTCCGATGGACACATCAGGGCCTGCGCCAGGTTCAGACGCATGCGCCAGCCACCCGAGAAGCTGCCGACCTCACGTTCCATCTGCTCGTTGGTGAACCCGAGGCCCGCCAGCAGCTTGCGAGCGCGAGCGTCGGCGGTATAACCGTCGGCGCTGTCGAGTTCCGAGTGCAGACGCGCCTGAGCGGCACCGTCCTGCGCCGCTTCGGCTTCAGCCAGCAAGCGCTGAACCTCGCGCAGACGCACGTCGCCGTCGAGCACGTAATCGACGCCAAGGCGTTCGAGCGTGTCGACCTCCTGACGCATATGAGCGATGCGCCAGTCAGCGGGCAACAGACAGTCACCGGCATCGGGCGTAAGCTCGCCGCGCAGCAAGGCGAACAGGCTGGATTTACCGGCGCCGTTGGCACCGATCAGACCGGCTTTATGGCCGGCGTGCAGGGTCAGCTCGGCGTCTTCTAGCAGACGTTGCGGACCACGCTGTAAGGTAAGGCTTTGAAGTCGAATCATAATGGCGGCGGAGTCTACCAGCTTCGTCCCGGACAGGGAGATCACTATGCCTACAGACCTCTGGAGTTTCACCCTGGATTTTTACGCCCGACCGGGTGTGGAACAGGCCTGTCTGACACTGCAAAGCAGCGGGGCCAACGTGTGTGCGGTGTTATGTGGCGTGTGGCTGGGGCTGCGCGGAGTGGAATGCAACACGCAACGATTGTCCGAAATCGGACAGTTGGCGACGCCGTGGCACGATGACGTCGTGCGGCCGCTGCGGGAAATGCGCACCCAGTGGCGGGCTGCAGCTCAGGATGACGCCGTTCTGGGCGAGCTGCGAAACAGGGTCAAGGCATTGGAACTGGAGGCCGAACACACGCTGCTGACCCGACTTGAGGCATTGACCCGCGACTGGCCAGATGCGAACAAAACGGATGTCGCCGGGTGGCTTGCGGGAATTGTCGAAAGCACGGCACAAAAAAGCCGCGATGCGCTGCAAGTGCTGCGCATCGCGGCTGATGTCACCGACGCTTAGGAAGCGCTGGTAGGCGTTGCGCCATTGGCCGCTGCCGGAGCAGGCGCGGCGGCTGGAGCTGCAGAAGCTGGCACTGCTGCCGGCTTGACCGCAGGCGTGGTGGACGCTGCAGGCTTGGCGGCTGCTGGTTTTGCAGCAGGCTTGGCAGCGGCTGGCTTGGCGGCGGCTTTCACCGGAGCCTTGGCAGGTGCTTTTGCCGGCGCCTTGACGGCGGCTGGCTTGGCAGCAGCGGGTGCCTTGGCAGTTGGAGCCTTGGATGCTGCTGGTTTCGCAGCTGCAGGCTTGGCCGGTGCCTTGGCGGCAGCGGGTTTGGCCGCTGTTTTCGCAGAAGCCGGTTTGGCCGCTGCTGTTTTTGCAGCAACCGGCTTGGCAGCAGCGGCGGGTTTCGCAGCAGCCTTGACCGGAGCTTTGGCAGCGACGGGCTTGGCGGCGGTTTTGGCCGCAGGCTTGGCAGCAGCTTTGGCAGGTGCCTTGGCAACAGGTGCTTTCGCTGCAGCAGCCTTGGCGGCAGGCGCTTTGGCTACCGGTGCCTTGGCAACGGTCTTGGCGGCAGGCTTGGCAGCAGCCGCTTTGGCCGGTACAGCAGGCTTGGCTTCGCGGGTGGTGAGGATCTTGCCGACGGCTTCCTTGACGCGACCAATGCCCTGGGCAAGCTTCAGGCTTTCCTGAGCATCACGCTTGAGGTGCAGAATGTAGGTACGGGTTTCAGTCTGACGGTCCTTGAGTGCATCCAGCAATTCTTCCAGTTCAGACACGGCGCTCTTGGCCTTGGTCTGCGCCTTGGCCTTACCGACCGTGGCGGCATCCTGCAACTTGGTGCGCGACTTGTGCAGTTTTTCCTGCGCTTTGCCACGTTGTTTTTCGAGCTTGGCGAGCAGTTTCTCGGCATCAGCCAAAGCTTGTGAGCAGGCGTCTTCCAGATGCTCGAGCAAGCTGCCCGATAGTTGTTGGAGCAAATGCAACGGAGTATTTACTGGCTTCTTTTTGGCCGACATGACTTACCTCCTGGCTGACGAAATTGCGGCTCATACTAGACTTCTGCTCGCACCGCCGCTAGGGCATCTTGACACCATGAACGACGCCCTGTTGCATGGTGAAAAAAATGATTGTCGGGCCTGTTTGCAGGTCTTTGCGAAATTCACCTTGCAAGACACGTCACCACAGGCGCTTGCACTGGCATAATCGCTGACTTCCCAGGCCGGAGAGCATCCATGTCGCGCTACCTGTTAACGTCGTTGTTTCTCTTGCTACCGCTGGCTCAGGCCACCGAAACCCCTCCGACCACAGATTCTCACGACCTTGCCTACAGCCTGGGCGCAAGCCTGGGTGAACGCTTGCATCAGGAGGTCCCGGACCTTGATCTGAAAGCGCTGGTCGATGGCTTGAAGCAGGCCTATCAGGGCAAGCCACTGGCACTCAAGCAGGAGCGTATCGACCAGATTCTGCGTGAGCACGATGCTGCCATGGCCCAGGCCGAGACCACGGGAACAGACGCGCCGACCGAAGCCGCGCTGGGTGCCGAAAAGCGTTTCATGGAGAGCGAGAAGGCCAAGCCGGGCGTCAAGGTGCTGGCTGACGGTATCCTGATGACGGAACTCACACCCGGCACAGGGCCGAAGCCGGACGTGAATGGCAGGGTGGAAGTGCGCTATGTGGGTCGCCTGCCGGACGGCACGATCTTCGACCAGAGCACACAGCCGCAGTGGTTCAGGCTCGACAGTGTAATCAGCGGCTGGACCAGCGCACTGCAAGGCATGCCGACCGGAGCAAAATGGCGGCTGGTGATTCCATCGGATCAGGCGTACGGCGCAGAAGGCGCAGGCGACCTGATCGACCCGTTCACGCCACTGGTGTTCGAGATCGAGCTGATCGCCGTTTCACAGTAATCCGCACCCGCAGAAACGCGAAAGGGTGCAAAAGCACCCTTGGCAACCCCATGGACATCAGGAAACGATCAGGCCTGAACGGCGGCCTCTTCCTTGTGTGAGGTGTGCAACACTTCGATCAGGCAGTCTTCAAGCTCGAAGCGCTCATGCAACAGACCGCCCAGCTTGTTGAATTCCTTTGCCACGACCGAGCAGTCCGAGCAGTCACCCTTGTCACAGCGGTCATTGAACGCCAGCGCCAGCTCAGTAATGACATTCAGACGCGGGTAGAGGGTATCCGCCAGCTCAAGCCCGCGCTCGTCATTGAAAGCCTTGGCTTCATTGCCCAGCTGTTCGTAGACCTCGAAATGACCGGCCGAAACGTAGTCGACCAGAATTCCGCAAAAGTTCTGCAATGCCGCGCGATCAGCTGCGAGCGCTTCGGGCGTATCGCCCAACGCATCGTAGGCATTGATCAGTTCACGGCGGCACTCCAACCAGCGGTCAATCAACAGATTGACACCACCCCAGCGTTCCTGAGCATTCTGACAACTTTCCAGCATGATGTTCTCTCTTCCCTTCAGGGGCATGCGGTCCTGTGCCGGCCTTAGTCATTTAAGGGCCTGGCCTGATGAAAGCGTCAGGACAGCATACTTCCAATGACGCGTGCGGCTCAGATTATGCCCGCTCGACGAGGCCATCAAGGTACGCAGGAGATAAAGTTCATACAAGCGTTTAATAGTCGGTCCGACTTCCGGCAGATATCCAGCGGCTCAATTCGCTGAAAAGCGGATACAACGGCAGCAGCGCCAGACCGACAAATGCCAGCAGACTCCATTCGGGAAGACTCAGGCCGAACAGCGACCAGGTGATTTGCGCGCAAACCGCAGCATTGACGTGGAAGCTGTCGTTCCACCGGCCCGGGGAGAGGCTGTCGAGCGCGGCGAACACCGGTATCAGCTCATCTGCCGATGCCGTTTGCAGCCAGACCTGAAAACCCGCCATGGCCGCACCGACCAGTGCGACCACCAGCAACGTCACACAGTAGCGGTGCCAGCCGGTCGCGCCGGGTGAATGACAGGCTGCTACCAGCGTGAGCACACCGCAACTGACCATCGCCGCCCGCTGCGAGAGGCAGAGCAGACAAGGTTCAAGGCCGAAGGCGTGTTGCAGGTAAAGCACGGCGGCAATGATCAGCGCACAGGTCAGAAATGCCAGAAAGAACAACGAACGCGTGCGAGCCAGGTGCATGGCGAATCCGTAACAAAAGACGAGGCGTTAACGGTAGAGGAAAGGGCCCGGCGCTTTCAAGGCGACGTCGTACAGATACGTCGCCGCAAAATGTGGAAACAACACACGTGAAGATAGGGCTTCTTAACGAGTTGGCGTAGGAATGTTCGTACTTTGCACGGACGGGTTTTGAACGTTGGCATTGGCATGCATGAGCCCTGCTTTCTGCCAGGGCTCATGCATGTGAAACATCAGACGCCGCTGAGCGCGGGTAACGGCCTTGTCAGAAGTCGCTCGTCGAGCAGGCCCAGCCCTTCCTGAAAGAGCTGGTTGCTGCGATCCGTTTCACCCAGTTGAGCAAGCAACCGCGCCAGCTCGGCGCAGGTTTCCGGGTTACGCTCCAGACGCAGGCTGCTTTCCAGATAGTCGCGAGCCTTGCCCCAAAGCCGGCTTTGCAGGCAGATACGACCCAGGCTCAACAGCAGGCTCGGATCGCTCGGATGGTGCTTGAGCCAACCTTCTGCTGTCTGCAGCTGCTTAGCCGGATCACCGCCACGTACTAGCCCGTACAACCGGGCCAGATGGCTGCTGTAGTCGCGCTTGAGAGCAGAGCGCAGCACTTCTTCAGCCTGCGCCTCGGCGCCGAGACGACGCAACTGATCGGCATACGCCAGTATCAGTTGCGGCTCCTGACGTTGTGCGGAGGACAGCCCTTGCCAGGCTTTTTCAAGCGAAGGCAGACCGGTCAACGCGCCTTCACCTTCTTCACGGTAGGCCGCCAGCGTAAGGTTTTCACCCCAGGCACGACGTTCCAGTTCAGCGAGCTCACGAGGCGGCAATACCTTGTCCTTGCGAAGCTCCGGCATCAGACGAATCAACGCCGACCAGTCACCGCGCTGCTGGTACAGCCGCTGCAACTGGCGTAGCACCTGAGGATTATGCGGGTGACGCTCGTGCATGGCCTGCAGCGTGGTCAATGCACCATCGGTGTCCCCACGATCCTGTTGCAACTGCGCGTGGTTCAGGGCAATCGCCAGTTCCGCCTGCGGCTGGCGAGTCAGTGCGCGCTCAAGCAGATTGTCACAATCTTCATAACGACCCTGCTCGTTGGCCGCTCGCGCAGCGCCGATGTAGTACAACAGTGGATGAGCGTCGGCCTCGGCGGCACGGTGCAGATGACGTTGTGCACTGGACCAGCGACCCTCGGCAAGGTCCATCTGGCCCTGCTCGATTGCGATCTGGACACGGCGGCGGCGATTGCGACGCGACCATGGGTTGACCAGACCGCCCGATGTGGTCAGCAGGTTGATGACCAGACGGATGAGCAGGATCACCAGCAGGAAGGCGACCAGCAGCGCCAGCGTCGCCCACAGGCTCGATTCATAACGGAAGTTCTGGTACGCGATCAGGACGTACCCGGAATGCTCGGCGATGGCGACACCGATCAGCGCCGCAGCAGCGATGGCGATGAACAGCAGTACATAGAATCGCTTCATGGGCTGGTCCCTCGCATCGCCTCGGCAGGCTGGCCTGACGCGTGACGACGCTCGAGGTACGCCTGAACGGCACTCAGGCTCTGCGCCAGATCAGGCGTCTTCACAGCTACAGGCTGCGCAGCGACGGCATCCAGACGCGCGCCCAGCAGTTTGCCTTGCGGGTCGTCCTGATTGAAGTTGGATTGCAGCACGCTCTTGGCCTCGGCCAGCGCACGGGAATACACCTCGGGCTCGCCATTGAGCGCCGCCCACTGCGCCTGCTCGAGAGCCAGACTCAGGGCCAGACGGACTTGGGCAAGGCTCTGCCCCGCCAGAACCGGGCGAATGTCCTTGTCAGCGTTGAAATCGATACGGAAGTAATGGGAAAGCTGCGCCCACCAGCGCGACCATGTGCTGTCTTCACTGGCATCGGTCAGGCCCGGCAGGGTATCGCCCTTGTCTTCATATTCCGGCGCCAGCTTGTTGAGCTGTACCGCCTGATCACGCAGTGCGGCCAGTTGCAGGAACAGCCCGGTACGGTCCGGCTGATCGAGACTGCGTAGGGCACCCAGGCTTTTGGCGAGTTGTTCGCGTGCGGCAAACGAGCCCGGATCGTCCTGCTCGCGCAGGATTTCGTCGGCACCCTGCACCAGGGCCTCGGCGCTGTTGATGTCCTGCAAAGCGGAAAGACGCAGGCTGGCCAGACGCAGCAAGTGCTCGGCCTCGGCCAGACGCCAGTCCTTGCGGCTGGCACCAAGGACTGTTTCCAGACGCTGGCTCAGACGCTGCTGGTCGCCCTGCAACTGCGCCACCAGACGGCGGCTGTCTTCAAGCTGATCGGCCGGCGGAAACTGCGCAAGACGAGCTGTCAGCTGCTGGTCACTCTGGGCCAGCGCCAGCGTCTGCTCGGCAATGTCCTGGACCTCGCCGCGCTGCTGCTGATGCCCGGCCTGCAACATGCGCAGTTGCCAAACGCCCCAGCCTGCAACGGCCACGCCTGCAATACCCAGCAAGAGGGCCAGGATCACCAGGCCGCTGCTGCGATTGCCCGAACGCTCGGGGCGCACAGGTTCAGGGGTGGAGGCCGGTGTTTTGACTACCGATTCATCGTCTTTAGGCAAGGCAGTTTCGCTCACGTATCCCATCCTTTGCATGTTGGCGTAATAGCGTAAACGACAAAGAGTCGATCAATACGCCTCGACGGCAGGCTGAGGTCGATCCCGCAACGCTGCCAGCAGTGCCCCGGCGCTCGCGCCATGGCAATCAATCACATTCAGAGCCCCGGCAGCACGAGCCATCTCGGCCACTCGGGGACTGGGTACAAACAACGGCAGACCTGCCAGATCCGGCCAGCGCTCACCTGCCAGCGCGAGCAGATGCTCAAAACCCTGCCCACTGCTGACCACCAGCCCGTTCAAGCGTTCCAACTCGACACGTTGCGGCAGTGCCGAGGCAGGGTACTGTGGCAGATAACGACGGTACAGCGGCAGGTAATCGACTGTCACACCCTGTTCGCGCAAACGCTCGGCCAACAGCTCGCGTCCCTCGTCACCCCGCATGATCAGCACACGACTGCCCGGAACGGCAATCGCCGCCTGCAATCGCGGCAGATCCAGCAGGGCTTCGCTGTCATCGCCCAGCTCGGGCCAACTGACATCCAGACCATAGTCGATCAGTATCTGCCCGGTCGCGGCGCCGACACTGAACCAGGGCTGAATCGGCGGCTGGGGCCAGACTTCGTCGATCAGTTCGATGGCCAGACGGGCAGCCGGCTTGCTGACCACAATGACGGCACAGTAATTGAGCAGCTCGAAAATGATCGAGTGCTGGGCAGGCGTCAACGGCAGCGGTTCGGTTTCAAGCAGAGGCAGGCTGCTGCTGAAGATACCGGCGTCGGCCAACGTACTGGCCAGCGCCGCCGATTCCTCGGCAGGGCGGGTCAGCAGCAGACGCCAGTTGCTCATTCGTCTGCAGCCTCGCCGTAGACGGCCTTGAGGATTTTTGCCGCCCCCTGGGCCAGAAGCGCTTCGGCAACCTCCACACCCAACGCCTGCGCCGCAGTCTGTGGGGCACGGGCTTCTGCGCGCAGCAGCAACCTACCGGAAGGATCTCCGACCATGCCACGCAACCAGACCTGATCGTCTTCAAGCACGGCGTAGCAGGCAATCGGCACCTGGCAGCCACCATTGAGGTGCTTGTTCAGCGCACGCTCGGCAATCACGCGCACGGCAGTGTCTTCGTGATGCAAGGGCGCAAGCAGCGCATGAATCTGCGCATCGACACTGCGGCATTCGATGCCTACCGCGCCCTGGCCGCCGGCAGGAAGACTGTCTTCAACGCTGATCGCCGAGGTGATGCGGTCCTCGAACCCGAGGCGGATCAGACCGGCCGCGGCCAGAATGATCGCGTCGTATTCGCCCGAGTCCAGCTTGGCCAGACGCGTATTGACGTTGCCGCGCAGGAAGTGAATCGTCAGGTCGGGACGACGCGCCAGCAACTGGGACTGGCGACGCAGACTGGACGTCCCGACGATGCTGCCGGCAGGCAGATCTTCCAGGCTGGCAAAGGTGTTGGACACGAATGCATCGCGGGCGTCTTCGCGCTCGCAGATGCAGAACAGCCCGAGGCCGTCCGGGAAGTCCATCGGCACGTCTTTCATCGAGTGCACGGCGATGTCCGCCTCATTTTCGAGAAGCGCCGTTTCGAGCTCCTTGACGAACAGCCCCTTGCCGCCGATTTTCGACAACGGCGAGTCCAGCAGCTTGTCGCCGCGACTGACCATTGGTACCAGCGTCACGACCAGGCCGGGATGGGCTTTCTCCAGACGTGCTTTGACATATTCGGCCTGCCAGAGGGCCAACGCGCTCTTGCGGGTAGCGATGCGGATTTCGCGAGAAGACATTGAACGATCCGTACTGGGTAGATGCGACGGATAATAACAGCTCAGCCGGACAGCTTCAGCGTTGACCGAAAACGATTGCCAGCCCGCCTGCAGGTATCAGAACCACAGACTGGGCTCAATGAAAATGGGAGGTGGATTGTTCGCGGAGAACCGGAAAACCCAGGGTCTGGAATCCAACGCCAGGACCATGGCTCGGTTTTCGCGAGCAAACCCGTGCAACGGAGTTTCTACAGCGTTTGCATCATTTTGCGTACACCCGCCACATGACGACGGCTGACGATCAGGGCATCACCACCCAGCCCTCTGAGGAACAGCTGAAAGTGCCCCAGCGGCGTGCGTTGCAGGCGTTCGATCCGCTCCCGCGCCACCAGTGCATTGCGATGGATACGCACGAACCGATCACCGAATTCGTCTTCCAGCGCCTTGAGTGGCTCGTCCAGAAGAACTTCGCCGCCCTCGTGACGCAGGGTCACGTATTTATGGTCAGCGATGAAATAGATCACCTGGTCCAACGGGATCAGTTCGATACCTTTGCGGGTACGCGCACTGATATGAGTCCGCGGGCCATTTCCGCTTTCGGCTGCGGGTCGGGTCATGGCGGCCAGTTGCACGCGATTGGGCCGCTCGGCCTTCCTCAACGCCTCGATAAGATGCTCGGGACGCACAGGCTTTACCAGGTAACCGACAGCGCTGACCTGGAAAGCATCCAGCGCGAACTCGTCGTGTGCGGTGCAGAAAACCACGGCGGGAGGTGCTTCGCGCTCGCACAGCCTGGCGGCGACCTGCAAGCCGTCCATACCCGGCATACGGATGTCCAGCAGCACGACATCCGGCTTGAGATTATCGATCAGCGCCAATGCTTCATCACCATTTGTGGCGCTGGGTTCTAGTACCCGGTAACCCTCGAGTTCGCCGACCAATCGGCTCAGTCGCTCGCGGGCCAGGGGTTCGTCATCAACGATCAGGACATTCATATAGCTCTGGCTTCCTGCGTGAGTCTCGCACAAGGATAGCGTAGACAGGTGTAGTGACGACCGTCACGGCGCTCCACGCTCAGACTGGCGTACGGGCCAAAAAGTGCCGTAATGCGCGCACCGATATTCGTCAGGGCCTGTTGAGTACCGTTGGAAGTCTGCCGAGTGGCAACTTCTTCATAGGGATTGCTGACACGCAATATGAACTCTCCCTCTCTATAGTCTGCTTCGACTGTTACTACACCCCCTTCGACTCGCGGGGCAATGCCATAGATCAAAGCGTTTTCAAGTAATGGCTGCAAGGTTAGCTGGGGAATCGGCAAGTCATCAGGAATTGCGCTCACCCTCCAGTCCAACTGTAGACGCTCGCCGAGACGATATTGCTCAATCGATAAATATCGTTTTGCCAAAGCCAGCTCCTCGCTCCACGTAACAAGGCTGCCGGGCTTGGCCAGACTGGCGCGAAAAAGGTCGGAAAGATCCAGCACCGCCTGCTCGGCCTTGACTGGATTGCTGGCCACCAGGCTCGCGATGCTGTTGAGCGTATTGAACAGAAAGTGCGGCCGGATACGCGCCTGCAACGACTCGATCCTGGCCTGGAGCTCGCCCTGCTGCTGCTTGCGCCACTGACTCTGCAGATAAAAGTAGCGCAACATCAGGGCCGACATGATCAGCGCAATCATCGAATAGCGAATGTACCGATCCACCATGCCGCCCACCGTGATACTGCCGGTGAGCTGACACACGTCGGTGACCGCCGTGCACAGCAGCGTCAGACCGACCACCAACAGACACCCGAGCAGACCCGCAAGTCCCGGCGAAAGACGGGCCAGCCAGGGCCGCAGGCCGCACAGCAAGGCGGCGGACAGCAGCACGATCCATTGCACGAACAGCGACATCAGTGCCAGCCGCACCCAATCGAACCCCGTGCGCATCGGCTCGACCAGCACCAGAACCAGTACCAACAGTTCGGCCAGCACCACGAGCACGAGCAGCGCCTGCGGCAGGCACAGTTCGGGGAGGAAGAATTCTTTGCCGGGAGCACGCCCGGTGTCACGCTTTACAGGATGATCTCGCATCGACTCAGTCTCAGCTCTGGCAGGGCCAGCGGCAAGCCATCCGGAAATAAAAAAGTGTCAACCCTGTTATCATCGCAACCGCCTTTGTGCCACGTATCGGGCACGCCACTTTCCGTAGAGCAACGAGCGAATCCATGAGCACCGACAAGACCAATCAGTCCTGGGGCGGCCGCTTCAGTGAACCCGTCGACGCGTTCGTCGCGCGCTTCACTGCCTCCGTCACCTTCGACCAGCGCCTGTATCGCCACGACATCATGGGCTCTATCGCCCACGCCACGATGCTGGCCAAGGTAGGCGTTCTGACTGACGCCGAGCGCGACACGATCATCGATGGCCTGAAGACCATTCAGACCGAGATCGAGGCAGGGACTTTCGACTGGCGCGTCGACCTGGAAGACGTGCACATGAACATCGAAGCGCGCCTGACCGACCGCATCGGCATCACCGGCAAGAAACTGCACACCGGTCGCAGCCGCAACGATCAGGTGGCTACGGACATTCGCCTGTGGCTGCGTGACGAAATCGACCTGATCCTGATCGAGATCACTCGCCTGCAGCAGGGCCTGCTGGGTCAGGCCGAGCGTGAAGCCGACACCATCATGCCGGGCTTTACCCATTTGCAGACCGCACAGCCGGTCACGTTCGGTCACCATATGCTGGCCTGGTTCGAAATGCTCAGCCGTGACTACGAACGTCTGGTTGATTGCCGCAAGCGTCTGAACCGCATGCCGCTGGGCAGCGCTGCGCTGGCAGGCACCACCTACCCGATCGACCGCGAGCTGACCTGCAAGCTGCTGGGTTTCGATGCTGTGGGCGGCAACTCGCTGGACGGCGTGTCGGATCGCGACTTCGCTATCGAATTCTGTGCAGCAGCCTCCGTGGCGATGATGCACCTGTCGCGTTTCTCCGAAGAACTGGTGCTGTGGACCAGCGCGCAATTCCAGTTCATCGACTTGCCGGATCGTTTCTGCACCGGCAGCTCGATCATGCCGCAGAAGAAGAATCCGGATGTTCCAGAACTGGTACGCGGCAAGAGCGGCCGCGTATTTGGCGCCCTGATGGGCCTGCTGACCCTGATGAAAGGCCAGCCGCTGGCTTACAACAAGGACAATCAGGAAGACAAGGAGCCGCTGTTCGACGCAGCCGATACCTTGCGCGACTCACTGCGTGCGTTCGCCGACATGATCCCCGCCATCAAGCCGAAACACGCCATCATGCGCGAAGCGGCTCTGCGCGGCTTCTCGACCGCAACCGACCTGGCCGACTACCTGGTGCGCCGTGGCCTGCCGTTCCGTGATTGCCACGAGATCGTTGGCCACGCCGTGAAGTATGGCGTCGAAACCGGCAAGGACCTGGCTGAGATGAGCCTGGACGAGCTGCGTCAGTTCAGCGATCAGATCGAACAGGACGTGTTCGCCGTACTGACCCTGGAAGGCTCGGTGAATGCACGCGACCACATCGGCGGCACCGCTCCCGGACAGGTCCGCGCGGCGGTGGTTCGCGGACAGGAGCTGCTGGCGGGTCGTTGATAGCTGATCAAGGCCATGTTCTGCGCTCATCGTTATACACAAGTCCGCAGACGCGCAAAACGGGGGCAAAAACGAAAGTGACTGACTGAATGCATACCCCGTGGGAGGCGGCTTGCCGGCGATGGCGTCAGTTCAGTCANATAACGCTGAGCGCAAGCATGGGCATGATCGGCGTGCTTGAGGTCACGCTGATCGTTCCTACGCTCCGCGTGGGAATGCCGCTCAGGACGCTCCGCGTCCGCACCTGAATGTGGCGCAGATGCGTGGCCAAGCTCCAGCGTTACCCACGTCATGCGCTCGGCTCACTGAGTCCGCAATCTGTGCCATTTGTGACGCGGAGCGTCACGGGAGGCATGCCCACGCGGAGCGATGGGCACGATCAGNATGTATAACGCTGAGCGCAGGAGCATGGGAACGATAAGGTTCTTACCCTGCCTACAGCCCCGCTGGCCTCACCCGCGCCATGAACGTTGGCCAGTCCGCTTCTTTGTCTGCCGCCACTCTCTGCACATTCGGATTCAATGCCAGGCGCTCCAGCAAGGCTTGCGCTTTCGGCATGTCGCCCAGAAAGTCCAGATCGAACAATCGCTCGCCTACCTGCTGGGCCAGGTCGATGCTGTACAGAAAATACACATCCGCAACGCTGAACTGCTCGCCCGCTACGTAAGGCGCAAAGCGCGCACGCTGGGCCAGTGCGGCAATGCCCTTGATCAGGTCACGACGCGCCTTGGCCTTCAGATCCGGCGGTGTGGGCCTGCCACCGAAGATCACTTCGGCGTAGCAGACCCGCGCAGGCAACTCGATGTAGAGCTCGATTTCCTTGGCGATGGTCCAGACCTGGGCCCGCGCGAAGGGGTCGGCAGGCAGTAACGGTCGGTCCGGACAGGTCTCTTCGATGTAACGCAGGATGACGTCCGTCTCGCTGATGAAGCCATCCGGCGCTCCCAGCACCGGGACCTTGCCGCGCGCACTGACGGCGAGCACATCGGGGTTCTGGCAGCCAAACAGCGGCACTTCCTGAAACGGCAACTGCTTCTCCAGCAGCGCCAGCTTGACCATATTAAAATAATTGCTTGAGGCAAATCCGTAAAGTTTCAGCATCTCCGGTCTCCTTGACCTGACTGTCGACTGCCCATTGCAGATGCGTGAAACCCTATAGATTTACCTTTATGAATCAATGATTTATATCAAATACGGATAGTTACAAGACGCTTCCTACGCCTATCTTCCTCTGGTCTTACGAATGCCCCCTCGGAAGAATCCGGTTAGACTGCGCGCCTTACCCGAGGAATGACCATGACCGACGCCATCGACAATGATGAAGAAGAATTCGCTGCTTCGACCTTGATCGAAGCCATCGAAAACCAGATCGAGGCCGACAATCCGCCTGCGGCCAAAGCCACGCTCAACAAGCTGACGCTGGTGGGCTATGAACGCGACGACATTCTCGAAATGATGGCCCACGTACTGGCCATCGAGATCGACGCCTTGCTGGAGCAGGACCGCCCGTTCGATACCGAATGGTACGAAGCCGCCCTGCGTGCGCTGCCGGAATTGCCGCCAGAAAAATAACCGGCCGACCGGATAAAAACCCCTCAGATATATGCTGCAAAGTTTCCAGACGCTGGACTACACTGCAAAAGCCCCGCTGCCGCTAAATCCTCCGGGGCTCTCACGCCAAGCCGGCTTTAGCGGTCATCCAGAACCGACAGCGCAGCACGGACATGTCGATTCCAGAGCACACCCGCAGCCTGCGAGGTCGTACTACTACAAAAAGTCTGGAGCACCTATGTCGTATACCCCTGAGTTGGTTGCCGAACTGGAAATCCTTGCACTGTTCAACCTGGGCAATACCCAGGAAGGCCTCAAAGTCCACCACGTGGCGGCCCCGACAGCCATTGCAGCTGCTAAAAGACTCTTTGAAAAAGGACTGACGACCCAGGTCGATGGCGGCTATCTCACGAGCCTGGGCCTTGAAGCTGCCGAGCACGCCCAATCGTTGCTGACCATTCTGAACGTATCCCGAGAAGCGGCCTGAGTGCCCTGAGGGCTTGCGCGCAAAAACTGCGCGACAAGCCCTTTATTTATTGCGGTCACGGTCGATATAGAAAATTGGCGCCAGAATAACAACCCGACCGAACCTGCATTCTTTCGGCTGCAAACCTTCTTCGCCATCTTGCTCAGTTAATCCACGCCTGCCACAGGCCAGATGCCTTGAGTTGCGATGACGCGTAATCTTGAAATCCGCCCCGACCTGGATGAGGGGATCGACCGCAAGGTCCTCAGCCAGCTGCGTAACCGCTTCCTGACTCTCAATGACGGGCGGTATGCCCGTGCCATGGAAGGAATGTCGACCCGCCAGCAGACCGTGCTGACCCTGCTGCCGCTGTTCTTTCATGTGAACCATCCGTTGTTGCCGGGATACGTCTCCAGCAGCACGCCTGCCGGTGTGTCTCATTACGAGCCCGATGCACTGGCGCTGGCCGAAGCGCAGCGGCTCACACGTTCGTTCTCTTACAAAGTCCGTCACGGCAATCCGCCGCAGCCCATTCACGGCCTGTTTCTGATGGGCAGTCTCGGCACGCTGGCTCAGGCCGAACAGAGCGACATGGATGTGTGGGTCTGTCATGACAGCGCGCTTGAAGAAGAAGCCATCGCCGAGCTGCGCAAGAAATGTCAGGCACTCGAAGCCTGGGCCGCGACCATGGGCGCGGAAGCCCACTTCTTTTTGATTGATCCGCAGCGTTTCAAGGTTGGGGATCGCGACACGCAACTCAGCTCCGACGATTGCGGCACGACCCAGCACTACCTGTTGCTGGACGAGTTCTATCGCACCGCCATCTGGCTCGCCGGGCGCACACCGATGTGGTGGCTGGTGCCTGTCTATGAAGAGCAGGGTTACGAGGACTACACCCACACGCTGCTGTCCAAGCGCTTCATCCGCGCAGACGAGGTCATCGACCTTGGCCCGATGGCGCAGATCCCGCCTGCGGAGTTCGTCGGTGCGGGCCTGTGGCAGTTGTTCAAAGGCATCGAATCACCCTACAAGTCAGTGCTCAAGCTGCTGCTGATCGAGGTGTACTCCAGCGAGCATCCTGCCGTTCAGTGCCTGAGCCTGCGTTTCAAGCAGGCGGTGTTTGCCAATCAACTGGACCTGGACGAACTTGACCCCTACATGGTCGTGTATCGCCGCATTGAAGAGCACCTGCTGGCCCGCAAGGAAACCGAGCGCCTGGAGCTGGTCCGGCGCAGTCTGTACCTGAAGGTCAACAAGAAACTGACAGGTCCCGCCCGCCAGCGCAGCAACAGCTGGCAGCGTCAATTGATGGAGCGCCTGACCCGCGAATGGGGCTGGGATGACCGTCAACTGGCGCTGCTCGACAGCCGCAGCCAGTGGAAGGTACGTCAGGTGGCGCATGAACGCCGCGCGCTGGTCAACGAGCTGAATTACAGCTACCGCTTCCAGACTCAGTTCGCCCGCCTGCAAAGCACCGCAGAGGCCCTCGATGCACGTGACCTGACGATTCTGGGCCGCCGCCTGTACGCCGCTTTCGAGCGCAAGGCCGGCAAGGTCGAGTTCATCAATCCGGGGATTGCGCCGGACCTGGCCGAGGACACGCTGACGCTGGTGCACTCGCCCGACAAACGCGAACCTGGCAAACATCAATGGGCGCTGTACAACGGCAATCTCGGCATCCATGAACTGGCCAACTTCTCGCCGATCAAGCGCAGCCGCGAGCTGCTTGAGCTGCTGGCGTGGTGTCACCGCAATAACGTGATCGACACCTCCACCCGCCTGGCGCTGCACCCCGGCACCAGTGATCTGAGCGAATTCGAGCTGTTCAACCTGCTCGGCGCCCTGCAGCAGACCATCGAGCTGCCACTGTCCGACGTCAGCGACGAAGCGCTTCTTCAGCCCAGCGAACCCAGAGAAATACTGCTGCTGGTCAATGTTGGTGTCGATCCGCTCAGGCATCACCGCGACCTGAACATTCTCATGACGACCGAGCGCACTGACTCGCTCAGTTACGCAGGCGTACGTGAAAACCTGGTACTGACCCTGGATCAGATCACGCTCAATACCTGGAATGAAACGCTGGTCAGCCGTTACGACGGTCCGCACGCGTTGCTCGATTGTCTGAGCGAGTTGCTGGGCAGCCTGCCCCAAGGCGCGAGTCAGCCGAAGATTCATGTGCGCTGCTTCTGCCACAACCGCGCCCCGGCCATTGCGCAGCGCGTCGAGGAACTGGTCAGCACTGCGCGCCTGCTGCTCGCCCGGCAGCTCAATCACCGCTACCTGATTCAGGTGCAGCAGCAGTATCACGTACTGGAAATGGTGCCGGGCCGGGTTGGCCATGTGGTGGTCAACAGTCTGCCAGGACTGTTCAAGTACCTGGGCGAAGAACTGCCGCGTTACAGCCCGCTGCATCTGGACCCGCACGCGCTGGACGAGCACGATCTGGCGCTGATTCTGCCGTTCGGGCAGCCGGAATGCATTCAGGTGTTCTACCGTG
This sequence comes from Pseudomonas viridiflava, assembly GCF_001642795.1. Taxonomy (GTDB): domain Bacteria; phylum Pseudomonadota; class Gammaproteobacteria; order Pseudomonadales; family Pseudomonadaceae; genus Aquipseudomonas; species Aquipseudomonas viridiflava. The sequence goes on from NZ_LKEH01000021.1 coordinate 53,028, forward strand.
TCAACGAGGCAGAAGCGGACCTGTATGTGCTGGACGAGCACAATTCACTCTGGCACCAGCGCCTGCCTTATCACGATGAACAAAGCCTGCTGATGCCGCTGCAGCGTTTCTTCCACTCGCTGGTTTACCGCCGGGGCGCGTCGTTGCCACTGGACGATCCCAGCGAGCCGGTCATGCTCGAAACGCTCTATTACCAAGTCATGCCGTCCGGCAACTCCCGTGCCCGCCGCATTGAACCGCGTCCAGCCCCGACTGCGGCGGACAAGCCGTTTTACGACGTGCAGGCGATCATCGAAGAAACCTCGCCGGGGCAGATCAACGTCACGCTGTATTGCGACAACCGCGAGTTTTCCGAACTGGAATATGGCGATCAGCTGTACGAGGCGGTGGCCATGCAGATTCTGGGCAAGCGCCTGGAACCCAAGCGCTACCGCTGCTACATCACGGACCTGGACCTGTCGGGCCTGCTGGATGACGGGCACGGCCAGAGTATCCTGTTCCTGCGCCACAAGGCTGAACTGGAAAAGCTGCTCAATGAGGCGATGGATGAAGCGTGACGGAGCGGTTTCGCGCCTCACGCTCTGCGTAAACTGACCCAATGGGACGCAGAGCGTCCCGGGCTGCATGCCAACGCAGAGCATTGGCACGATCAGATAACAGACTGTGGGAGGTGGCTTACTGATACTCGCCTGCCGCTTCCGGCTGGTACTCGACCGCGAGCAGGGTAAGTTTCAGGGTCTTGCCGCCCGGCGCGGGCCAGTCGATGTGCTGGCCGACCTGGAGGCCGAGCAATGCAGAACCCATCGGGGCCAGCACTGAAACCGTGCCTTCGACGCCTGCATCCTTCGGATAGACCAGCGTGAGGTGATAGTCCTTGCCGCTGCTCTCTTCGCGGCAGTGCACGCGGGAATTCATGGTCACCACGCCTTCCGGCACTTCATCGTGACCGACCACCTGCTCGGCTCGGTCCAGCTCGGCCTGTAGCGCCTGGATACCTGGCGTGGAGTCGTCCTGACTGTCGATCAGGTTTTCAAGACGCTGTACGTCGAGCCGGGTGAGGATGAGTGAAGGGGCAGTGTTCATGATCTGGGCAGACTCCTTTTTCCACGCGTTATAAAAGCAAAACCCCGCCGGGCTGGGCGGGGTTTTGGTGGGCCTCTCTTCAAGAGAAGCAGGTTCTGACACTAACACAGCCTAATAAATACACAACCCGACGAGGCGTCAGCCCGCACTCTGGCCTGACTCGGCGTGTGCCCGACGCTGATCGGCCTGATGACGGATCTGGCGGCGGCGATCGTCATCGGCCGAGCGCCATTCGCGGATGTCTTCGACATGGCGAAAGCATCCCAGACAGACCTTCTGCTCATCCAGCCGACAGGTACTGATGCAGGGCGATGGCACGGCCGGGCTGACATTGCTGAACAATGGCTTGGGCGGCCTGACGGCGGCAGGCTGAGGATTCTGGCTCACGATCAGATCTCGTCGAAGTCCAGCTCGGTGCCGGCCTGTTCAAGCGTCATACGAGCCAGCATCTCGCTCAGCAGCTCATCGCTGGTGTCGCAGACCCAGCGACTTTCGACTTCGTCGTAATCGAAGTGGAAACCGCCGGAGCGAGCCGCCAGCCACAGCTGACGCAGCGGCTCCTGGCGACTGAAGATCAGCTGGGAGCCGTTTTCGAACTTGACGGTCAACACGCCGGCCGAGTTTTCAAGGTCCACGTCCAGGCCACTCTCATCGAACACATCTTCCAGATTTTGCTGGGTGGCATCGACCAGATCATGGAAGCGGGCTTCGGTCAAACTCATTGCGGGAACCTCGGAAAATGTCTACTGAAAGCGCAGTGAAGGCACGATACGGACGCCACCTGCCAAATGCAAAGCATACCCGTCATTGACACCGGGCTGACGCAATAATCCGGCGTAACCGGCCATTGCCCGCACAATCGCGTCCAAACCCCGCCGGACGGGAGGCGCATCACATAGGCAAGCCGCCGGGTGGTGGGTATACTCGGGCGCAATTAATGCTTTTACAAAGGATTTCGCCATGAAGCGCCTGATCTCTTCGCTTGCTGCGCTCGTCGCGGTGGCTTGTCTTGTTACGGCCTGCGGTCAAAAAGGCCCGCTGTACCTGCCGGACGACACCAAGTCTCCCGATGAACAAGCCAAATCGCACTCGTCGCACAAGCATCTTTAAGGGAATCCCATGGACGCCTTCAACTACCGCGACGGTGAGCTGTTCGCGGAAGGTGTAGCTTTGTCTGCCATTGCCGAACGCTTCGGCACGCCGACCTATGTCTACTCCCGCGCTCACATCGAAGCGCAGTATCGCGCCTATACCGACGCTCTGGACGGCATGCCGCATCTGGTCTGCTTTGCGGTCAAGGCCAACTCCAACCTGGGCGTGCTCAATGTGCTGGCCCGTCTCGGCGCAGGCTTCGACATCGTCTCGCGTGGCGAACTGGAGCGTGTTCTGGCGGCAGGCGGCAAGGCCGAGAAGATCGTGTTTTCGGGCGTCGGCAAGACCCGTGAAGACATGCGTCGCGCGCTGGAAGTCGGTGTCCACTGTTTCAACGTCGAGTCCACCGACGAGCTGGAGCGTCTGCAGAGCGTTGCGGCCGAGCTCAATGTCCGTGCGCCGATTTCCCTGCGCGTGAACCCGGATGTCGATGCGGGCACTCACCCGTACATTTCCACCGGCCTCAAGGAAAACAAGTTCGGCATCGCCATTGCAGACGCTGAAGACGTTTACGTGCGCGCCTCGCAGTTGCCGAACCTTGAAGTGATCGGCGTCGATTGCCACATCGGCTCACAGCTGACCACGCTCGAGCCTTTCATCGACGCACTGGATCGCCTGCTGGATCTGGTTGATCGCCTGGGCGACTGCGGCATTCATTTGCACCACATCGACCTGGGTGGCGGCCTGGGTGTTCGCTATCGCGATGAAGAGCCACCGCTGGTGGCGGATTACATCAAGGCCGTGCGCGAACGTCTGGCCGGTCGTGATCTGGGCCTGATGTTCGAGCCGGGGCGCTTCATTGTTGCCAACGCAGGCGTGCTGCTGACCCGCGTCGAATACCTCAAGCACACCGAGCAAAAGGACTTCGCCATCGTCGATGCAGCCATGAACGACCTGATTCGTCCGGCGCTGTATCAGGCCTGGATGGACGTCACGGCTGTGCGCCCGCGCGACGGCGTTGCACGCCCGTATGACATCGTCGGACCGATCTGCGAAACCGGTGATTTTCTGGCCAAGGGCCGCGAGCTGGTGCTGGCCGAAGCTGATCTGCTGGCCGTACATTCGGCAGGCGCGTATGGTTTCGTCATGAGTTCGAACTACAACACGCGCGGTCGTGCTGCCGAAGTACTGGTGGACGATACGCAGGCCTTTGAAGTGCGTCGTCGCGAAACTGTGGCTGAGCTGTTCGCTGGCGAAAGCCTGCTGCCGGAGTAACCCCATGCTGCTGCGTTTTACCAAAATGCACGGGCTGGGTAACGACTTTATGGTCCTGGACCTTGTGAGTCAGCACGCGCATATTCTGCCCAAGCACGCCAAACAGTGGGGCGACAGGCACACCGGTGTCGGTTTCGATCAGTTGCTGCTGGTCGAAGCGCCGAATAACCCGGATGTGGACTTTCGCTACCGCATTTTCAATTCCGACGGGTCGGAAGTCGAGCAGTGCGGCAACGGTGCGCGCTGCTTCGCCCGTTTCGTGCTCGACAAGCGTCTGACGGCCAAAAAGCAGATCCGTGTCGAGACGAAAAGCGGCATCATCGAACTGGATATCCGCAGCGACGGCCAGATCAGCGTCAACATGGGTCCGCCACGCCTGATCCCGGATGAAATTCCGTTTCAGGCGCCAGCCCAGGCCACGAGCTATACCCTCGATGTAGATGGACAGAGCGTTGAGCTCGCCGCCGTTTCGATGGGCAATCCGCATGCGGTACTGCGGGTGGATGACATCAACAACGCCCCGGTTCACGAACTGGGCCCGAAGATCGAGCATCACCCGCGCTTTCCGGCACGGGTCAATGTCGGGTTCCTGCACATTGTGGATCGTCAGCGCGCGCAGTTGCGTGTCTGGGAGCGCGGTGCCGGGGAAACACAGGCGTGCGGTACCGGCGCTTGCGCAGCGGCAGTGGCCGCCATCACCCAGGGCTGGATGATGTCGCCATTGCTGATCGACTTGCCCGGCGGGCGGCTGTCCATTGAATGGGCAGGCCCGGGGCATCCTGTGATGATGACTGGCCCGGCCGTCAGGGTTTACGAAGGCCAGGTTCGTCTTTGAGTGAGCATATGTGATGACCGATAAGCCTCCGGCTTCAACCGGCACCCCCAGCGAATCGCCTGCCGATAGCGCAGCGCCAAACCTTGAAGCAGAGGCGGTCATCGCCTTTCTGCTGCAGCATCCGGACTTCTTCGCCGAGCACGACGAGCTATTGGTGTCGATGCGCATTCCGCACCAGCGTGGCGACACGGTTTCGCTGGTCGAGCGCCAACTCAAGCTGCTGCGCGAGCGCAACATCGAGATGCGCCATCGCCTTTCGCAACTGATGGATGTGGCCCGGGACAACGACCGGCTGTTCGAGAAAACCCGTCGCCTGAATCTGGCGTTGATGGATGCCACCAGCCTGGATGAGATCGTCATCGCCGTGGAAGACAGCCTGCGTCAGGACTTTCAGGTCCCCTACGTCAGCCTGATCCTGTTCAGCGACACCCCCATGCAGGTCGGACGCTGGGTCAGCAGCGCAGAAGCGCAGAAGACCATCGGTGGACTGATCGGCGAAAAGGTCGTGTGTGGTGCTCTGCGTGAGCATGAGCTGGCGTTTCTGTTCGGAGCAGAGCAAGGCAAGGAAGTCGGTTCGACCGCCATTGCCAGCCTGAATCACCTCGGCCTGCATGGCGTGCTGGCCATCGGCAGCCGCGACCCGCAGCATTACAAAAGCTCGGTCGGCACCCTGTTCCTCAGCTACATCGCCGACGTGCTGAGCCGCCTGCTGCCACGCTTCGCACACTCGCTGCGTTCGGTCCGCTAGCCATGGAACAGCATCTGGACGCCTACTGCATGCACCTGCGCAGTGAGCGGCAGGTGTCGCCCCACACGCTGGAAGCCTATCGACGCGATCTGGACAAGGTGCTGGCGTTCTGCAAGAAAAACCAGCTGCCCAGCTGGACCGCACTGGACATTCAGCACCTGCGCAGCTTCACGGCCCGCCAGCACCAGCAGGGGCAGTCCTCGCGCAGCCTCGCACGCATGCTTTCCGCCGTGCGTGGTTTCTACAAGTACTTGAACCGCGAAGGCGTGTGCCAGCACGATCCGGCAAACGGCCTGTCGCCACCCAAGGGCGAGCGCCGCCTGCCCAAGACGCTGGACACCGACCGAACCTCGCAGCTGCTGGACGGCGCGGTCGAAGATGACTTTCTGGCCCGTCGCGATCAGGCCATTCTGGAACTGCTGTATTCCTCGGGCCTGCGCCTGTCGGAACTGACGGGACTGAATCTGGATCAGCTGGACCTTCGCGACGGTCTGGTGCAGGTGCTGGGCAAGGGCAGCAAGACTCGCGTGCTGCCTGTAGGCAGCAAGGCCCGTCAGGCGCTGGAAGCCTGGCTTCCGTTGCGTGCACTGGCCAATCCGCAGGACGACGCCGTGTTCATCAGCCACAGAGGCACGCGTCTGGGGCCTCGTGCCGTGCAAAGCCGGGTCAAGGCCTTCGGCGAACGTGAGCTGGGACAGAACCTGCATCCGCACATGCTGCGCCACTCCTTCGCCAGCCACCTGCTTGAGTCTTCACAGGACCTGCGTGCCGTGCAAGAGCTGCTGGGCCACGCAGACATCAAGACCACGCAGATATATACCCACCTGGACTTCCAGCACTTGGCTACTGTTTATGACAGCGCTCACCCTCGCGCCAAACGCAAAGGATCTGTAGATGATTAAGCTGGTGACGTTCGACCTCGACGACACACTCTGGGACTGCGCGCCTGCCATTGCTGGCGCCGAAGTGTTATTGCGCGACTGGCTGGCCGAACACGCGCCCAGGCTTGGCTCTGTGCCGGTGGAGCATCTGTGGGAAATCCGCTCGCGACTCGTCGAGGCCGATCCGTCGTTCAAGCACAGGATCAGCGCCCTGCGTCGCCGGGTGCTTTTCCATGCACTGGAAGACGCCGGTTATGAAGAGGACGAGGCACAGGATCTGGCCGACCAGAGCTTCGAGGTTTTCCTGAAAGGGCGTCATCAGGTACAGATCTTCCCGGACGTGCAGCCGACCCTGGAAATCCTCGCCAAAACCTTCACCCTCGGCGTGATCACCAACGGCAATGCCGATGTGCGCCGACTGGGCCTGGCCGATTACTTTTCCTTTGCGCTGTGCGCAGAAGACCTGGGCATCGGCAAACCGGATCCGGCGCCATTCCTGGAGGCTCTGAGGCGTGGCAATGTGGACGCCAGTGCCGCCGTGCATGTCGGCGATCATCCGAGTGACGACATCGCAGGTGCTCAGCGCGCAGGCATGCGGGCGATCTGGTACAACCCGCAAGGCAAGGTCTGGGATGCCGATCGGCTGCCGGACGCGGAAATTCACAACCTGTCGCAATTGCCCGAAGTGCTGGCCCGCTGGGCATGAAGTCAGGCGCCTCTCAAAACGCAGCCAAGAAAAAGCCCGCAGCGACGGCGGGCTTGTTCTCATACGACGTCTGCTGCCTTAGATAGGGCGGCTGCCGTATTTATTGTCAGGCTTCTTGGGCGGATCGGCGACCACGTTGGCCTCCACTTCCTGCACCTTGCCACCACGCGCCAGGAATTCTTCCATGGCACGGGCAAGAGCATCACGCTCCTTGTTCTTGGCTTCTACGCTGGGCAGCTCGTCGACCGAAACTGCAGCCTTGGCCTTGCCTTTGGCAGCCGGTGCCGAAGGCTCGGCATCATCCACCTCGGCAACGTCGTCTTCGGGAGCAGCGGCAAGCTCCTCGCCGTCGTCCTCGCCTTCCAGGTCGTCTACCAGATCGTCGTTGTCGTTGTCGTCGTCGCTCATGTTGTACCTCATGACTTGCGAAAGCAGATTAGTTATAGCCCAGCAGCCCCAAGAGTCTAAGGCTGTCGGAAAAAATTCAATAACCACTGACCCCAGCGGTTATATCCATTCACCCTGAAGAGTGGCCAGGACGTTACGAGAACCACCAGCATCTCGATGTTCGCCCAGGTAAACGCCTTGCCAGGTGCCCAGCGCCAGTCGCCCCGCCGTAACCGGCAACAGCAACTGGCAGCCCAGCAGACTGGACTTGAAGTGCGCGGGCAAGTCATCAGGCCCTTCATCGTTATGTTCATGTCCGGCCACGCCCTGGGGCACCAGCCGGTTGAAAAAACGTTGGAAGTCACGACGTACTGCCGGATCGGCATTCTCGTTGACGGTCAACGAGGCCGAGGTATGTTGCAGCCACAAGTGCAGCAGACCGACTCGACAATCCCGCAGCTGAGGCAAGCCTGCCAGTATCTCGTCGGTGACCAGATGGAACCCGCGAGGCCTGGCCCGCAAGGTAATTCCGGATTGATGCCACATACCGTTCTCCGCACCTTCGGCGCGCATTCTAACTCGCCTGAGAAAAAAGCAAAGCGCGCAATAAACCGGCTTCCCTGCAAGTTAACGAAGACTGTCGTGACAACGTTACAAGCGCTGCGTCATGTTGCCGAAATCATTGACGCGGGCACATCAGTGACAGCAGAAATCCGCGGTTTATCCGCAAACGTCAGACAAAAAAATGCCCGGCAAAACCGGGCATTCCTTTTTCAGCGCAGCGGCTTTTACAAGTTGTAGCCACGCTCGTTGTGTTGCGCAAGGTCCAGACCGACGGACTCTTCTTCTTCGGTGACACGCAGGCCCATGACCGCGTCCAGCACCTTGAGGATGATGAAGGTCACGATGGCTGTGTAAACGACCGTGAACGCGACGCCTTTGAACTGAATCCAGACCTGAGCGCCGATGTCGGTCACCGTGCCGAAGCCGCCCAGCGCAGGCGCTGCGAAGACGCCGGTCAGGATCGCGCCGACGATACCGCCGATACCGTGCACGCCGAATGCGTCCAGGGAGTCGTCGTAGCCCAGCTTGCGTTTCAGGCTGGTGGCGCAGAAGAAGCAGATCACGCCTGCCGCCAGACCGATGATCAATGCGCCCATCGGGCCGACGGTACCGGCTGCTGGCGTAATAGCCACCAGACCTGCAACCACACCCGAGGCGATGCCCAGAGCGCTTGGCTTGCCGTGGGTCAGCCACTCGGCGAACATCCAGCCCAGTGCAGCAGCGGCGGTCGCGATCTGAGTGACCAGCATGGCCATGCCAGCAGTGCCGTTGGCGGCTGCAGCAGAACCTGCGTTGAAGCCGAACCAGCCTACCCACAGCATCGCGGCACCGATCAGGGTGTAACCCAGGTTGTGCGGAGCCATCGGGGTGGTCGGGAAGCCTTTACGCTTGCCCAGTACCAGACAGGCGACCAGACCGGCTACACCGGCGTTGATGTGCACGACGGTGCCGCCAGCGAAGTCCAGAACGCCCCAGTCCCACATCAGGCCACCGACGCCGCCCCAGACCATGTGGGCGATTGGCGCGTAGACCAGCGTGAACCAGATACCCATGAAGATCAGCATCGCGGAGAACTTCATGCGTTCTGCGAAGGCGCCGACGATCAGGGCAGGCGTGATGATTGCAAAGGTCATCTGGAAGGTGACGAACACCGCCTCAGGGAACAATGCCGCAGCGCCGGTAATGCTCGATGGCGTGATACCCGCCAGGAACGCTTTACCCATGCCGCCGAAGAAGGAATTGAAGTTGACGACGCCAGCTTCCATACCAGTGGTGTCAAACGCGATGCTGTAGCCGTAAACGACCCACAGGATGCTGATCAGGCCGGTGATGGCAAAACACTGCATCATCACGGACAGGATGTTTTTCGAGCGAACCATGCCGCCGTAGAACAGGGCGAGGCCGGGAATGGTCATGAACAGGACCAGAGCGGTGGCCGTCAACATCCAGGCTGTGTCGCCGGAATTGAGCACGGGCTCGGCCACTGGATCAGCCGCCAGGGCCAGGCCAGGTACTGCAAGGGACAACAGGGCTCCTAGCCCTGCGAATTGACGCAGAGTCATATTGTTTTCTCCTGGGGCGTTGGGGTTTGGCGGCTTAAATTGCGTCGGTATCGGTTTCGCCGGTACGGATGCGAATGGCCTGTTCCAGATTGACCACGAAAATCTTGCCGTCACCGATCTTGCCGGTGTTGGCGGCCTTGGTTATGGCCTCAATGACGCGATCCAGATCCTTGTCATCGATGGCAACATCGATCTTCACTTTTGGAAGGAAGTCGACAACGTATTCAGCACCGCGGTACAGCTCAGTGTGACCCTTCTGACGCCCGAAGCCTTTGACTTCAGTGACGGTGATGCCCTGCACGCCGATTTCCGACAACGACTCGCGGACGTCATCCAGTTTGAACGGCTTGATGATGGCAGTGACTAGCTTCATGAAAACTTTCTCCCGAATTGGTGGACTTGCCCCAGGAAAACAAACCCGACTCAAGTCTAAGCGCAGTGTCTGGCTTTGTAACGCGTCGGTCGCCTGATCGGGCCAGACCAACGCCAGAAAACCGCTTCTGACGAAACACTTCCCCGCTCCGCCTGCCGCACTGCATTCGTCACAGCGACTGCATCAGTGCATGGGTCACAAGCCACTAAGCAGAAAGCTTGCCATCTCGTGAATATTCATCAAATACAGGTCGTTGGGCCGCATTAAGGCCGCCAAGGCCCGGCACAGCCAATAAGAACGCACAACCGTGGTGCATACGTGCACGCGCGTCTGCTCCATAAGCGCGCACTCCCACCCTTGGGAAATGACTATAGACACTGCGTGCTACACTGCCGTGCATCTGATTCAGGAAAACCATCATGCTCGCGCCCAAAGCTTTCCTCGACGCCCTCAGCGGCCACGCCTCGCGCCTTTTCAACGGCGAAACCCCCGTGCCCCGCAGCGAATTCGAAACCCAGTTCAAGACCCTGCTGCAAAGCGGCTTCAGCAAACTGGATCTGGTCAGCCGCGAAGAGTTCGACAGCCAGATGGCCGTCCTCGCCCGCACCCGCGCCCGCCTGGAAGCGCTGGAGGCCAAGATGGCCGAGCTTGAAGAGAAGATGGGGCCGGTTGAGAAGGCTGAGTGACTCATCAGCCTCAGACAGGTGCTGGCTGATCGCCAAACTGCCGCGCCTGCCTTATATCGCGTGAGGGCGGCGCCCCGAAACGCCGGGCGTACTCGCGACTGAACTGCGAAACACTTTCATAGCCGACCCGCAATCCTGCCGTATTCGCGTCCAGCCGCTCGGTGAGCATCAGACTGCGGGCGGCATGCAGGCGCAGCGTCTTCTGATACTGCAACGGGCTGGTACCGGTGAGTTGCCGAAAATTGTGGTGCAGGGTCGAACTGGCCATACCTGCCATCCCGGCAAGCTCGGCAATTCGCAAAGGCTCGGCGTAGTTTCGCTTGAGCCAGTCGATGGCTCGCACAATACCTCGCGAGCGATACCCTTCCCTGACGATCCAACGAAGCCAGTAGCCCGCATCGCTGAGCAGCAGCCGAAGACAGACTTCTCGCTTGACCAGATCCGCCATGAGCGCAATTTCCTGCGGCCTATCCAGCAAGGCGACAAGGCGGCCGAACACATCGATCAGCTCGTCCGTTGCTTCTCCCGCAGCGTAACAACGGGTCGGAATAGTGCTGTCGACTTCCGGAACGCTTTGAACGATGTCGTGGAGCAACGCCATGTCGAGCTTCAAGACGATCGATAGATAGGGACGCTCGACGCTGGCGCGTATCACCTTGGCCGTGGTGGGAATATCAATGGATGTCACGAAAAAGCTGCCCGGCTCGGACACCACTTCCTCGGTCCCGAAAACCGTGTGCTTGGTGCCCTGAACGATCAACGCCACACAGGGTTCGTAGACGCAATAATCCGGCAGCCCCGGCGCGTCCATTCGGTAAAAAGTCAGTCCCTTGATCACGCTGGGACAGACTTCTTTACCCCTGGTTATCGCAGTCAGCCGCTCAGTGAGTCGCCTCAGCCCCTCGCCTTTCCGATCGAGACCGGATGCAGAAAACGTCAAGGATGGATTCATGAAGACGACTCTGCGAAGAGGAAAGTCGCAGTGTGCGCAGAACACGCCATCCGCTCAAGTGCCCCGGCAGGATTGTGCAAAAAGACAGTCGGATTGTGATCACGCCGCCCAAAAGCTCTCGTCTATCTTGAGGGTCCTGGTTGTTCCCAAAGACCCTCAAGCAAGGAGCCTGCAATGGATCGACGCGACTTTCTCAGGCTTTCGGCGAGCAGTGCGCTGGCAGCGACAATCCTGCCGATGACTGCCAATGCTCAGACATTGAGCAGTGCACCACCATCCGGCGAACGCGGCAGCGTAATGCCGACCAAGGGGAAAGTGACGCGTTCTACCCTTCCAATAAACCCGTCTCAGCATAACCTTCGCTACATGACACCTTACCGCCTCGGCATGGGCGGCACGCAGATCGGCAATATCTTCGCCCCCATCAGCGATGAACAGGCCGCAGCCGTTTTGCAGTCCGCCTGGGATTCGGGAGTGCGCCTGTTTGATACATCACCTTTCTACGGCTTCGGTCTTAGCGAATATCGCCTTGGACGTTTCCTGCACAACCGAAACCCCGACGATTACGTGATCTCCACCAAAGTCGGGCGGGTGCTCAAGGCAGCAGGGAAGCCGGTTGGCGATAGTTCGATCTGGACCTCTCCGGCGCCTTTTGAGTACCGCTATGACTACACCGCCGAAGGCGCAAGACGCTCGGTAGAGGACAGCCTGCAACGGCTCGGACTCGCACGGCTGGATGTGGTTTACATTCATGACCTGTCGCCAGACAACACCGAACTGCAAGGCGGCTGGGAAGCGGCCTACGAGATTGCTCGCACCGGAGCCATGCGCGAACTGGAGAAGATGCGCGACGAGGGCCTGATCAAAGCGTGGGGCTTTGGCATCAACCGCCCCGATGCCGTCGTCCGCGCTGTGGAAAGCGACGATCCGACGCCGGACATCGTCCTGCTGGCGTGCCAGTACTCAATCATCGATCACGATCAGGCGCTCGAACGAACGCTGCCCGCCCTGGCAAAAAAAAGCACCAGCGTAGTGGTTGGCACACCGCTCAATGACGGTTTCCTCGGCGGCGGCAAGCGCTTCAACTTCTCACCTGATTTGCCACGCTTTGCCGTCGAACGCCGCGCCAAACTCGCAGCCATCGCTGCACGTCATGGTATCGACATGCGCACCGCCGCCCTGCAGTTTGCTGCCGCCCACCCACTGGTTTCAGCCATTATTCCCGGCTCCCGCGTACCGGGACAAATCGCCAGCAATGCCCAGTCCATGAAAGTGGCTATCCCAGGCGACTTTTGGGCAGAGGCCAAGCGTGAACGGCTGATCGCTGAACACGCCCCGGTTCCGGCCTGACGGGCTGGAACTGTCGGGACACATCAGAAAAGAGCACCCGGGCATCAACTGCCGAGGTGCGCTTTTTCATCAATCTCACGAGAAAACCGTTTCGGTGCTCAGAAAATTCGCATCGTGACTTGGGATGAGCTGTTTCATCTGCCATACGAGGGATTACACTCGCCTGTCTTTCAAGGGCTGGTCTCGGGCTTTGGACTGTTTAACAAGTCTCGACACCCAGGACGCCTTTGAAGTCGAGATTCGATGAGCCTCCAAATCCATCGAAGGAACGGAATCCCCCTCACTGGCACCGGAAGTAAATATGACACCTCGACTTTTCACCTGCCGATGGCTGATCGCGGGAGCGCTCTCGCTCTGCATTGGCACACCCGCTCTCGCCGAAGGCCTGACGCTGCGCTCCGGCAAGTACGAGCAACTGTTGCTCGCTGTCACGCCCGAAGGACAGATCGAGGGGTTTTATGCCGAAGAACGCGGTACAGGCACTACGTTCAGTTGCGCGTTCTACCTGCAAGGCAAGGTCGAGTCAGGGAAAACCAGCCCGGTATCTTCCTGGCTCGATGGGGTTTATCCGGGAACCGTAGAGCCGTCCATCGATGGGGTGGTTCTGACCGTCGAACAAGGCCAGCAACATCCTGGCTGCATGAACGTGCTGATGCCGGACATTTCGACAGGACTGGACCTGAGCCGAACCGCGAGCAAAAAATGGATCGGACTGGTGACCGTTACGGCCGACAAGGCCTGGCTGCAGAAAACCCCGGACGCCAGGTCCACTCGTGGCGCTTACATCGTGAAGGGTGATGTGGTTGGGGTGCTGGCGTTCAAGGATGGCGCGGCGAAGGTTGAGTTTGTCGATGGCGACAACCGTTCGTTTATGGGGTGGATTGGTCCGGATCAGTATGCTCGGGTGAAGATGCCTGGAGGTTGAAATGCTCTGGCTACGTACGTCCGCCCTAAGTGTTCTTTCAGTGCTTTGGCGCTGCATAACACAGCGGTAAGTGACATCTCATGAACTCGGCATACCTTAAAGACTTTACCTACGGCCTTGCCGGACTCCTCCTTAAAGAGGCCGTATTCGATCCTGACAGCACTTTACCAACCAAGCATTTAACCTCTCCACCAGCTGAACATTCAGCCAGCGGATTTGGCGATCCGGTCATGGACCTATAGCATTGCTCCTTCAAGCCTCGGCAGACCAAGCCGAGGCTTTATGGTAGCTGTGTGCGGGAGACCTTCGGGTCTGCCGGGTATCCATACCGGTTCGCCAACCTGCACACAGCCGCCACCTATTCGTTTGGCGACGGAAAGGTTGCGGAATCGATTTTCATAATGGATTTCTGCCTCATGGATAAAAACCTCAGCCCGCCCCATATCCCCACCCTCTTCACCCGCCACAAGGCCCACCTGCACGCCATACGCCTGCAAGATCAGACCTGGTTCTGCGCTCGCGATCTGGGCATTCTCATGGGGATGTTTCTCGACGAATTCCGGGCACGCAAGCTCGCTCCTGATCAGCGCAAGACCTTGTGGCTGGAACGCTACGGCGAAGCGCAGGAGACGTTGATGGTGAGCGAGTCGGGGGCTTATGCACTGCTGGTCTACCATCACGCGCCGCACAACGGCCCGTTGCGCGAGTGGCTGGAGCATCACGTTGTGTCGACCTTGCGCGACATGCAGCAGCCACCTGAATCGCAGCGTCCTACGCTGGGCTTGCTGCAGTGGCCGGGTGTGTCGTTGAGCTTGCTGAACTGGCAGGACGAGTCGTGGATTCGCGTGCGGGACATGCCGGAGACTCTGTTGGAGCAATCGCGTCAGGGCGGCGGAAAGACGGCTTCTTGGTGGCGACGGTTACGCGCTCTCTGAGTTGAAAAGCATGAAGTGATCGCGGTGCTGGGCTCGACGAAAACCACGCATGTTGAGCTCAGCGGATAGATTGCAGTTGAAGCCTTTCAGTCATTCTCGTTCACACCCTGTATCCATTCCCCACCTGCCCTCGCTCCTCGAATGACGCACGATAACGCCCCGTCGCTCATATCAAGGAATGATCCATGTCGCTGGCCATTGTTCATAGTCGTGCCCAGGTCGGGGTTGAAGCCCCGGCGGTTACTGTCGAAGCGCATCTGGCCAACGGCCTGCCGACCCTGACACTGGTCGGGTTGCCCGAAGGGGCGGTCAAGGAGAGTAAAGACCGGGTGCGCAGTGCCATTCTCAATTCCGGGCTGGATTTTCCGGCGCGGCGTATCACCCTTAATCTTGCGCCTGCTGATCTGCCCAAGGATGGCGGCCGGTTTGATCTGGCCATTGCGTTGGGTCTGCTGGCGGCCAGCGGGCAGGTGCCGTTGACGGCGTTGCAGGATGTCGAGTGCCTGGGGGAGCTGGCGCTGTCAGGTGGCATTCGGCCGATCCAGGGTGTGCTGCCCGCAGCGTTGGCAGCGCGTGCGGCGGAGCGAACGTTGATCGTGCCAGCGGTGAATGCCGAAGAGGCGTGTCTGGCGTCGGGTTTGCGGGTCATTGCAGCGAATCATCTGCTGGAGCTGGTGGCGCACTTCAACGGGCGCACACCGATTGCGCCGTATCAGTCCAGCGGGTTGCTGCATCAATCCAAGCCTTACCCCGACCTCAGCGAAGTGCAGGGGCAGACGGCTGCCAAGCGTGCATTGGTGGTGGCTGCGGCCGGCGCGCATAACCTGCTGTTCAGTGGCCCGCCCGGTACAGGGAAGACGCTGCTTGCAAGCCGATTGCCCGGTTTGTTGCCGCCGCTGGATGAGTACGAAGCGCTGGAAGTGGCGGCGATTCAATCGGTCGCCAGTCAGGTTCCGCTGACCAGTTGGCCGCAACGTCCTTTTCGACAACCGCATCACTCCGCGTCGGGGCCGGCGCTGGTGGGCGGTGGCAGTCGTCCACAGCCGGGAGAGATCACGCTGGCTCACCACGGCGTTTTGTTTCTGGATGAGTTGCCGGAGTTCGACCGGCGCGTGCTGGAGGTTTTGCGCGAGCCTCTGGAGTCCGGCCATATCGTGATTTCCCGAGCGCGGGATCGGGTGCGGTTTCCAGCGCGCTTTCAGTTGGTCGCAGCGATGAACCCTTGCCCGTGTGGCTATCTGGGTGAGCCGACAGGCCGCTGCCGCTGCTCAACCGAACAGGTACAACGCTACCGCAACAAACTGTCCGGCCCGCTGCTGGATCGCATTGATCTGCACCTGACGGTTGCGCGCGAAACCACCTCGCTCAATCCCGGCCCGCAGACTGGCGATACTACTGCCAGTGCAGCCGCCATCGTTGCACAGGCTCGCGACCGACAGAATCGGCGTCAGGGCTGCGCCAATGCATTCCTCGACCTTCCGGCTCTGCGCAAGCATTGCGCGCTGTCGAGTGTCGATGAGACATGGCTGGAAACCGCCTGCGAGCGTTTGACCCTGTCACTGCGCTCGGCGCATCGGCTGCTGAAAGTGGCACGGACCCTGGCGGACCTGGAGCACGTAGAAGCAATCAATCGCGGTCATCTGGCGGAGGCGCTGCAGTATCGGCCTGTGAATAACTAGTACAGACAAAATTGAAAGCAGGCCAGTCTCCTGCGCTTGTCAGTATGTGAGGAATCGGCCGACAGCCAAAACGGATATCTCGGCGATTACGACGCACCGTCGGCCGACAGCCTTCATTTCGATGACAAGCTATGCTTTACCTGATACTGCTTGATACCGTTTACAGCCGCTTTATGCCAGTGAAAAATCTGCAAGCTGCTCTGATACTGGAATGAGACGACGGCCCGTCTCGTAATGACTGATGGCACCCTGGCTACCGTGCCTATAGAATATGGGCGCAATTCTTCATCTTGAGGCACAGGCCTTGTGATGAATCCAATCGTACAGTGCTGCATGTGAACTCAAAAAATCGTCTATGAAGGATCATACGATGCCGTTGAATAATTTTTTAAGGGCGCTATTCCCCTCCCTTGTCACAATCCCCACCAAAACGTCAAAGGCTGCCGCTACGAAAGTGGCCCACGATCTTGTTCGCTCCTACGCGTGCGGTAATGTAAATCTTCAACGCGGTCGTTATATGACCTCGGAACAACTTGAAGCCCGCAAGCGCAGGCTTGCTCAACACTCGTTCTGAGACCGCCATTCCGTGACCCATCTATCCTTTCCTGATAAGCAGGGACTGGAGAAGCACTCGCGTACCGACGAATTGGTCCGCTTGTTCCAGTTGGCTGAAGAAAAAATCAAGCTCGTTGAAAATCTCAATCAGGAGCTGTCAATTCCTGCCATCAACGAGCTGCGCTATGCCGGCTATCATATGACCCAGTACCTTTCTGGTCAGGTGGAGGCGGACGCTCAGTTGAGCAAGGCTGAAAACCATTGCAAGCGAGCCATCTACGATGCGGTTGAAGCAGGCATTACCCACCAACTTGAACTCATCAAGCTTTTCCAGCATGACTTTCGCAATCTGATCATCACAGAAACGATCAGCCGTTATGCGGAAATCAAAAAGGAGGTTAAGGCCGCTCGAGATCTTATCCTCACGCCGAGAGATAACTCTAAAGACCGCTCGGAGTACTACGCAGAATGCTCCTCCCACCTCGAGAACCTGCGCAGAGCGCATGATGAACTCGAGTTCTATCGTGACGATCTACTCAAAAGGCTTCAAAAGACAAATCGGGACGTCTGGATGTATCGAGCAACCCTTGCCATGCTGCTGATCTGTTCAGGAGCGTTCATTTACAGCGCCCTGCAATATCACCATCCACAAACCCCGACGGTGGCGTCCGCCATTTCACCTACTGTGCAACTCGAGTCTGCAGATTAGATCCTGCGTTCAGCGGTCGAACGAGTACCTAAAAAGAACATGCCAGTGCAGAGCACTGGCAAGATCACTTCTGACTAACGCCCACCCACCTCACCGAAACCGATCAACCTCTTTACGCAACTCACCCGCCAGCGAATTCAGCTCTTCAGCGGTAATGGCCAGATTGGAGACCACTTCGCGTTGTTCACTGTTGGCCATGGCGATGCTTTGCAGGTTGCTGCTGAGCATGGTGGCGGTGCTGCTTTGCTCTTGAGTGGCTGTGGTGATCGCGGCGAACTGATGACCGGCGGAGCGGCTCTGTTCGTCGATCTGCGCCAGGGCCGAGGCGACTTTGGCGTTGAGCGACAGGCCTTCCTGCATCAGCACGTTGCCTTGTTGCATGGTGCTGATGGCGTTTCCGGTTTCCTGCTGGATGCTGGCGATCATGCCGGAGATTTCGTCGGTGGCCTTGCGGGTGCGCGAGGCCAGGCTGCGGACTTCGTCGGCAACTACGGCGAAACCGCGACCCTGTTCACCGGCGCGTGCAGCCTCGATGGCGGCGTTGAGGGCCAGCAGGTTGGTCTGGTCGGCAATCGAGGTGATCACGCCGACGATGCTGCCGATTTCCTGCGAGCGCTGGCCCAGGGTGTCGATCACGGTCGCGGTGCTGCTCAGCGACGTGGCGATCTGTTGCAGCGACGAGGAGGCTTCATCCATCGAGGTACGACCGATGCGGGTCTGTTGCGCGTTTTCCTGCGCCAGTCGCTCGGTGTTGCCCATGTTGTCGGCAATGTTCATCGACGTTGCGCTGAACTCTTCAACCGCGCCCGCCATGCTGGTGATCTCGCCGGACTGCTGCTCCATGCCTTCGTAAGCACCACCGGACATACCGGACAGTGCGTGGGCACGGGTGCTGACTTCCTGCGCGGCGGTGCGGATGTGCGACACCATCGAGGAAAGCGCTTCGCTCATCTTGTTGAAGCTGCCCGACAACTGACCGATTTCGTCGTTGCTGGTGATGTTCAGGCGCACGCTCAAATTACCGGCGCCCAGCTCATCGGCCTGACGGACCAGTTCGGAAAGCGGACGCAGTTTGCTGCGCAGCAGCCAGATGGCGCTGATGACGGCAATGAGCATGGCCAGCAGACTGCCGATGGCCAGTTGCGTGCCGACGTCCCAGGTCACGGCGCTGATTTCGCTGCGGGGCATGCTGGCAATGACGGTCCAGGGGCCGCCTGCGAATGGCTGGCCGACGCTGTAGAAATCTTGAGTGCCGTCATTCCAGAATTGGGCCTTGCCCGGCTTGCTGGCCAGATCGGCAACCGCTTTGGCAGCGCTTTCAGGCGACTGGATGCCGGCAGGCGGGACGAGCCAGGTGCCTTTGTCGTCCAGCAGGGCCAACGAACCCGTGGTACCGATGCGGAAGTTTTTCAGGTCATCGAACTGGGTTTTCTGAGCGTCGGTGTAATCGAAACCTACGAACAGCGCGGCGATGATCTTGCCGCTGCTGTCACGAACCGGGCTGTACTGGGTCATGTAATAGCGATCAAACAACACCGCCTTGCCCACGTAGCCCTGGCCGGACATCAGACGCTCGTAGGCAGGTGCCTTGCGATCCAGCAGCGTGCCGATGGCGCGCGTGCCGTCCTGTTTGCTCAGCGAGGTGCTGATACGAATGAAGTCATCGCCGCTGCGCACGAAGATTGTTGCCACACCGGCCGTCAGCCGACGGAACTCGTCCACTTCGGTGAAGTCATTATTCAGCGCCGTGTCGCGCAGGAACAGGCCGGGCGTTTGAGTGCCTGCCACGGTGACCGGTTTGTCGGCCTGCAGGGTCAGGCCGACTGCGAAGCGTTTTTCAAACAAGCCGCTTAGACGCTGGGTACTGTCACGCAGGGTGCTGTGGAAGGTGTTGAGCTGATCGGCGAGCAGTCTTGCTTCACTGGACATGTGCTCTTCACGGATGACCAGATTGGAGGCATCCAGGGATCTCAACGCAAAAAGCGTGCTACCACTGATGACAACTGCCAGGATCACTGCCAGGGCGATACCGAGTTGCGTGGCAATCCGGGTGCGGGGCTTGGACATAAAGGCTCCAGACCGAATGATTATCGCCAGATCCTTGGCTCATCGTTCAGCAAACGTTAGTTAGGTGTTGTACCGTTTTGAACAAACGGTTCTTAGGCAATGCTTCGGCCAACAAGATCGATACTTGAGTCTCTTGCGCGGGCATTAGTAAAGATGGCATTTTCGCACTATGCGAGGCGCATTAGTGCAAAATTTCAACTAAGGGCAGTTTCATCGCCTGAACTTCGGCCTGCAGAAAGTCGCTCAACCGCCGCAACCGCTCTACGCCGGGCCTCGTACGCGGCCAGACCAGATAGTAATTTTCGCCACTCGCCACCGCCGTGCGCCACGGCAGACTCAATCTGGCCTGCGCAACGTCTTCCGCGACCATCAACAGATCGCCCATTGACACCCCGTAGCCGCGTGCCGCTGCAATCATCCCCAGCTCAAGCGTGTCGAACACCTGACCGCCCTTGAGCGAAACCTTGTCTGCCAGCCCCATTCGGTTAAGCCAGGTGCGCCAGTCACGCCGATCCGGCGTCGGGTGCAGCAACTCGGCGTTGGCCAGTCGCTCGACGTTCCACGGCGGGTCCTGCAACAAGGTCGGCGCGCCGACCGGGATCAGCCATTCCGGGAATAGTAGGGTGGCCTCCCAGTCCGCCGGAAAGTGACCATGGCTGAGCAGGATCGCGCAGTCGAACGGCTCCTGCGCAAAGTCCACGGCATCGATGTCCATCCAGGCGCTGGTCAACTGCACCTCATTGCCAGCCTGCAGATGACGAAAGCGACTGAGCCGCGCCAACAGCCAACGCATGGTCAGGGTCGACGGCGCCTTCATGCGCAGAATGCCCTCTTCCGTCTGCAGGGTGCTGCATGCCCGTTCCAGAGCCAGAAAGCCGTCCCGCACGCCCGGCAACAGCGCCCTCGCCGACTCGGTCAGTTGCAGGTTGCGCCCGTTGCGCTGAAACAATCGGCAGGCAAAGTGCTCTTCCAGCGTGCGGATGTGCCGGCTGACGGCACTCTGGGTAATGGACAATTCTTCCGCAGCACGGGTGAACGAGGTGTGCCGGGCCGCAGCTTCGAATGCACGCAGCGCATAAAGAGGAGGGAGACGACGAGACATGCAGGCTTTCCTTATCGACCAGGCAGCCACTGTACTGTAAATACGCTCGCATGAGTTTTAGTCATGCTGAGCATCGGATTTATCGCTTTGTGCTTTTGACCTCGAATGCCGACAATAAGCGGGTCATCAGTCCTTCCGCCGTAGAGCATCGTTACCATGCAACAGCCCGCCCTCAAAGAACTCTGGATCATCCTGCGCCTGGCCGGGCCGCTGATCGCCTCGCAGATGGCGCACATGCTGATGGTGTTCACCGACACGGTGATGATGGGCAAGATCGGTCCTGAAGCCTTGGCTGGCGGCGGTCTCGGCGCGGCCACTTATAACTTCATCTCGTTTTTCTGTGTGGGTGTGATGGCGGCTGTCGGCACGCTGGTTTCCATTCGCCACGGCGCAGGTGACAGCGAAGGCGCGGCCCGATTGACGCAGGCCGGACTTTGGCTGGCCTGGGGCATGGCGTTGGTAGCGGCGCTGATTCTGTGGAATCTGGAACCCATCCTGCTGCAATTCGGCCAGGCTGAAGCCAACGTGCACATGGCCGCTCAATTCTTGATCACCCTGCCGCTGGCCCTGCCCGGACTGCTCAGCTTCATGGCCCTGCGCGGCTTCACCAGCGCGCTCGGTCGGGTGCGGCCGGTGATGACCATCAGCCTGATCGGGGCCGTCGCCAATTACCTGCTCAACTACGTGCTGATCCATCAATGGTTCGGCCTGCCCAATCTGGGCCTGATGGGCATCGGACTGGTCACGGCCATCGTGACCAACTGCATGGCGCTTGCGCTGGCGTTGCACATCGGTCGGCATCCGGCCTACGCGGCGTATCCGATTCGCAAAGGGCTATCGAAGCTCTCACGCAGCCATCTGGCCGAGTTGTGGCGTCTGGGCCTGCCGATTGGCGGCACCTACGCCGTTGAAGTCGGGCTGTTCACCTTTGCTGCGTTCTGCATGGGCGCGATGGGCAGCACCCAGATGGCGGCGCACCAGATCGCGCTGCAGACGGTGTCCATGGCCTTCATGGTGCCGGTCGGCATTTCCTACGCTGTGACCATGCGCATCGGCCAGCATTACGGCGCGGGCAACATGCTCATGGCCCGAACCGCAGGGCGTCTCGGGATCGGTTTCGGCGGCACGGTGATGCTCTTGTTCGGCCTGCTGTTCTGGCTGGCACCGCATCAGATCATCGGGCTGTTTCTGGACATCGACGACCCGGCGTTCGCTGACATTGTGGTCATGGCCGTGCATTTGCTCGCCATCGCGGCCTGGTTCGAATTCTTTGACGGTACCCAGACCATTGCGATGGGCGCGATTCGCGGGCTCAAGGATGCACGCACGACCTTCCTGGTCGGCCTGCTCTGCTATTGGCTGATTGCGGCGCCTGCCGCGTGGCTCTTGGGTTTTTCCGCCAACGGCGGGGCTCCGGGCGTGTGGTGGGGGCTGGCGCTGGGCCTGCTCTGCTCGGCCGTGGCACTCACCGGCGCGTTCGAATGGAAAACCGCAAGACTGCTGCGCAAGCACCCGGTCGGCGAGACCGTGATGGGCTGACGCTCAGGAAGACGCCGGGCTGCGGGACGCTTCACGGCGACTCGCGTCCGATCTCAGCCATTCGACCAGTTGCGGCATCGGCAGCGGTCTGCTGATCAGATAGCCCTGCAACTGATCGCAGGCAAAACCGCGCAACAGCGCCAGTTGCCCAGGCGTTTCGACCCCTTCGGCAACCACTTCCAGACTCAGGTTGTGCGCCAGATTGATCATCGCATGCACCAGCTTGCGGTTTTCCTCACGGGTTTCCATTTCGCCGACAAAGCTCTTATCGATCTTGAGCAGCGTGATCGGCAGGCTGTTGAGGTGCATGAAGGACGAGTAGCCCGTACCAAAGTCATCCAGCGAAAAACGCACGCCCAGACGTCCGAGCGCGTCCATGGTCTGTCTGACCTGATCGCTGCGGCGCATGACGGCGGTTTCGGTCAGTTCGAATTCCAGCCAGTGCGCGTCAATGTTGTGCTGAGCGATAAGGCGGCTCAGGGTTGCCAGCAGCTGGCTGTCCTGAAACTGCCGGAACGAGAGGTTGATGGCCATGTGCAATGACGCGAAACCCTGTTCGCGGAGCGCTTGCATGTCGCTCAACGCGCGGAAGATAACCCAGTAACCCAGCGGCACGATCAGCCCGCTTTGCTCGGCCAACGGCACGAACTCGTCGGGCGACAGCAGCCCCCGCTCGGGGTGCCGCCAGCGCACCAGCGCTTCCAGGCCGACAATCCGGCCAGTGCCCAGACACAGCCGCGGCTGGTAATGCAGCTCCAGCTCGTCGCGGCGCAGCCCACGGCGCAATTCGCCTTCAAGGTCCGACAGGCTGCGGGCGTTGCGATTGATGCTTTCGTCGAACAGGTGAAACGTGCAGCCATTGAGACTCTTGGCCTGGCGCATGGCGATGTGCGCGTGCCACATCAGCGAGTCCGCGCATGCCTCGGCCTGTGAATGAGCGATGCCCAGACTGCAGCCCAGCAACAGGCTTTCGCCGCCGATCCAGTAGGGCTCGGCCAAGGCATCGGTGATGCGCTCGGCCACTTGCGTCGCCCGTTTGGCGTCTTGACGGGTGTCGATCAGCAGAGCGAATTCGTCGCCTCCCAGCCGGGCGATTTGGTCACCGGCCTGAAGCTGGTTCTTCACCCGCGCCACGACCTGCAGAATCAGCCGGTCACCGGCCTGATAACCCAGGGCGTCGTTGGCGCGGCGAAAGTCGTCCAGGTCCAGATGCCCGAGCGCCAATTGGCCGCCACCGGCAAGTCGCGCAGCCAGCATGACCTGAAACCCCTGCCGATTGGCGATCCCGGTCAGCACGTCCTGCCCGGCCAGTCGTTGCAGATTCTCTTCAAGACGGCTGCGCTCACGAACATGCCGCAGGCAGCGACGAAGGGTGTCATCCGTCAGCGCATCGCGCACCAGCCAGTCATTGACGCCGGTCGGCCCCACCAGCGGCTCTTCGTCGAGCAGCACTACCATCGGCAAGGTGCAACTGCCGGTAGGCGGCTGCAGGCCGGGGGTGGTGAACAACACCGTGTTGCGCTCGTTGCCGTAACGGGTAGAGAACGTCTGCCAGTCGGCAGCGTGCAACAGCGTGACCGCATGGCCCGGATCGGTCAGACAACCGCTCAACAGCGTCTGCCAGGATGGCTCTTGTGTCAGCAAAAGCAACCGCAGGGGTTCGACAGGCGTAGGCAATCTAACTTCCTAAGTTCAAAGGAAAAAACGATGGTCGCGCTCTCTCGGGAACGCGACGAATACACTTCTCTTCGCGCCGCGGCGCAAATGTAACAAAAAAGCAGAAATTAGATAGCCGTTACCACCTTTCTGCGATGAGCGCCGCATGAAACCTGCGGGCCTGCTAAAATGCCCGACCTTTTCGCAAGCGACTTTTCAGACCGTCATGTCCCGACTCAATCCCCGGCAACAGGAAGCGGTGAACTACGTCGGCGGCCCTCTTTTGGTGCTCGCCGGTGCAGGCTCCGGCAAAACCAGCGTGATCACGCGCAAGATCGCGCACCTGATCCAGAACTGCGGCATCAAGGCCCAGTACATCGTCGCCATGACCTTTACCAACAAGGCTGCGCGCGAGATGAAGGAGCGGGTCGGCACGCTGCTCAGGGCGGGTGAAGGACGCGGCCTGACGGTGTCGACGTTCCACAACCTGGGCCTCAACGTCATCCGCAAGGAGCACACGCGGCTGGGTTACAAGCCGGGCTTCTCGATCTTTGACGAGACCGACGTCAAGGCATTGATGACCGACATCATGCAGAAAGAGTATTCGGGCGACGACGGCGTCGACGAAATCAAAAACATGATCGGCGCCTGGAAAAACGACCTGATCCTGCCTGCCGAAGCGCTGGAAAACTCGCGCAACCCCAAGGAACAGACCGCCGCCATCGTCTACACCCACTATCAGCGCACGCTCAAGGCTTACAACGCGGTGGACTTCGACGACCTGATCCTGCTGCCGGTGAAGCTGTTCCAGGAACACGCCGACATTCTGGAAAAATGGCAGAACAAGGTCCGCTACCTGCTGGTGGACGAATACCAGGACACCAACGCCAGCCAATACCTGCTGGTCAAATTGCTGATCGGCACCCGCCACCAGTTCACCGTGGTAGGCGACGACGACCAGTCGATCTATGCCTGGCGCGGCGCACGGCCGGAAAACCTGATGCTGCTCAAGGACGACTACCCGTCGTTGAAAGTGGTGATGCTGGAGCAGAACTACCGCTCCACCAGCCGCATCCTGCGCTGCGCCAACGTGCTGATTTCCAACAACCCGCACGAATTCGAGAAACAGCTCTGGTCCGAAATGGGCCACGGCGACGAGATCCGCGTCATCCGCTGCCGCAACGAAGACGCCGAAGCCGAGCGCGTCGCCGTGGAAATTCTCACCCTGCACCTGCGCACCGACCGGCCTTACAGCGACTTTGCGATCCTGTACCGCGGTAACTATCAGGCCAAGCTGATCGAACTGAAACTTCAGCACCATCAGATTCCGTATCGGCTTTCGGGCGGCAACAGTTTCTTCGGCCGTCAGGAAGTGAAAGACCTGATGGCCTATTTCCGCCTGCTCGTGAACCCGGACGACGACAACGCCTTTCTGCGGGTCATCAACGTACCGCGTCGGGAAATCGGCTCGACCACGCTGGAGAAACTCGGCAACTACGCCACCGAGCGCAAGATTTCGATGTACGCCGCCACCGACGAAATCGGTCTGGGCGAGCATCTGGACAGCCGTTTCACCGACCGCCTGCAACGCTTCAAGCGCTGGATGGATGGGGTGCGCCAGCAATGCGCGCAGAACGACCCCATCGCCGCGCTGCGCAGCATGGTCATGGATATCGACTACGAGAACTGGCTGCGCCAGAACAGCTCCAGCGAGAAAGCCGCCGACTACCGCATGAGCAACGTCTGGTTTCTGATCGAAGCGTTGAAGAACACGCTGGAGAAGGACGAAGAAGGCGGCATGACCATCGAGGAAGCCATCGGCAAGCTGGTCCTGCGCGACATGCTCGAACGTCAGCAGGAAGAGGAAGACGGCGCCGAAGGCGTGCAGATGATGACCCTGCATGCGTCCAAGGGTCTGGAGTTTCCCTACGTGTTCATCATGGGCATGGAAGAGGAAATCCTTCCTCACCGTTCCAGCATCGAAGCCGACACCATCGAAGAAGAGCGTCGTCTGGCCTACGTGGGCATCACCCGTGCGCGCCAGACCCTGGCCTTTACCTTCGCCGCCAAGCGCAAGCAGTACGGCGAGATCATCGACTGCGCGCCCAGCCGTTTTCTGGACGAGCTGCCGCCCGACGATCTGGCCTGGGAAGGCAACGACGACACCCCGACTGAGGTCAAGGCGGTACGCGGCAACACGGCCCTGGCGGATATCCGCGCCATGCTGAAACGCTGACCGGCAAAGAATCGATCATTTATTGCGCAATGGCGCACCCAAGGAACCGAAGTGGAAGCACTGCACAAGAAGATTCGCGAAGAAGGCATCGTACTGTCCGACCAGGTCCTGAAGGTCGACGCGTTCCTCAATCATCAGATCGACCCGGCCCTGATGAAAGCCATTGGCGACGAGTTCGCCCGGCTGTTCGCCGACTCGGGCGTCACCAAGATCGTCACTATCGAAGCCTCGGGCATCGCGCCAGCAGTCATGGCAGGCCTCAACATGGGCGTGCCGGTGATCTTCGCGCGCAAGCATCAGTCGCTGACCCTGACCGAAAACCTGCTGTCGGCCACGGTGTACTCGTTCACCAAACAGGTCGAAAGCACTGTCGCGATCTCGCCGCGCCACCTGAGCAGCGACGACCATGTGTTGATCATCGATGACTTCCTGGCCAACGGCAAAGCCTCGCAGGCGCTGATTTCGATCATCAAGCAGGCGGGCGCCACCGTTGCCGGACTGGGTATCGTGATCGAGAAGTCGTTCCAGGGCGGCCGCGCCGAGCTGGACGCGCAGGGCTATCGCGTCGAGTCACTGGCCCGGGTCGAATCGCTGGCTGACGGCGTGGTCACCTTCAAATAACAGCGTTCAGTTCAGCACGCCGAGCGCGCGCAGCCGTCGATACAGGGTGCGCTCGCTCAACCCCAGCTCTTTTGCCAGCTCGCTGCGTGAGCCCTGAAATACGCTGAGCGCGTGGGCGAGCTTCTCCAGTCCGTCGTCCTGACGGCGATGCAGCACACGTCCCGCCTCGTTATGCCCACGGACCTCGTCGGGCAGATCCTGCACACGAATCACCCCGTCGTCGGTGAACAACCGGGCACGGTCGAGAATATTGCGCAGCTCACGGATATTGCCGGGGTAGCTGTACAGCCGCAGCAGCTTCATGGCTTCGGTATCGATACGCGGTACCGCCCCCGGCGAGCTGCGCTGCAACAGACTGTCGATCAGCAGCGCCAGGTCATCAGTGCGCTCGCGCAACGCGGGCAGGCGGATCGGGAAAGCACTGATGCGATAGAACAGGTCCTGCCGGAAACTGCCCTCGGCCACCATGTCCTTGAGCGGCTTGTGGGTTGCGGTCACCAGCCGGAAGTCAGAATGCACCGTTCTCAGACTGCCCACGGGCCGGAAGCTGCCCGACTCGATCAGCCGCAGCAGTTTGACCTGCATGGCCAACGGCACCTCACCGATCTCGTCGAGAAACAGCGTGCCACCATGGGCCGCTTCGGCCAGGCCGGTCTTGCGTTGCAGGGCTCCAGTGAATGCGCCCTTCTCATAGCCGAACAGCTCGCTCTCCAGCAGTGTTTCGGTCAGCCCGGTGCAGTCCACGACCACCAGTGGTCCGGCGGAACGCGAGCTGCTAGCGTGCAGAGCGCGAGCGAACAGCTCCTTGCCGGTGCCGGATTCCCCCTGCAGCAGTACCGGAATCTGCGCGGGCGCGGCGCGTTGCAGCGCAGCCAAGACCTCCTTGAACGCGGCCGACCGACCGACCAGCCCATGCCGCTGAGGCTGAACCGAGGCCACGGCCACCGAACTCAGGCGCTCGACGTAGGCAATCACTTCGCCCCGATCGCCCAGGATCGGACGCAGTTCGACATCCACATGCTCCGGACCACGCGGGGTGTGGTGAATATGCAGAAGGCGCTCCGGCAGCTTCGTTTCGTGCGCCTTGCGCATGGGGCAGTGCTCGCCGGCCTGATCGCAGGGCACCGCGTATTGATGCGACACCCGATAACACTTCTCGCCCACATGCGGCACGCCCTCGACCCCGAACTGACGCTGGTAGGCAGTGTTCGCAGCAATGATGTTGTAGTCGGTGTCGAGCACGATGGTAGGACGCGCATCGTGTTCAAGGTAGGACACCAGTGATTGCATGCGGCTGCCAGACGAGTCGGTGGCGATGAGAGTCATGAAGGTTCCTGTTCCGGGCGCAGGGTAAGCGTGGTGAAGCTTAACCGATCGAGCTGCCAGATACTGCCAATGACTGCCACTTTACTGCCAGAAAGTGGCAGTAAGGTCGAAAACCAGACACGCACAGCGCTCTGCATCAACCCGATGAAAGCACTTCAAACAAGGGATCCAAGGCTGCTCTCGCTCCGGTTGGCATGCTACTTGTAATACCTGATGAAACTGCCAACCGCCTTGCCTGCCACTGCGGGTATGAGCGATTTACAGTCAGGGAGATTCGAAGATGATCATCGGTGAAACGCTATACGTCGAAGCGCTGTTCGACAGCCACACCTGGACCGTCAGTTATCTGGTGATGGACCTGCCCAGCAAACAGTGCGCAATCATCGACAGCGTGCTCGATTACGACCCCAAATCCGGACGTACCCACACCGAGTCGGCTGACCGGATGATCGGCCGCGTGCGGGCCTTGCAGGCCTCGGTGCAGTGGATTCTGGAAACCCACGTGCACGCCGATCACCTGTCCGCTGCGGCCTATCTGAAAGAACACCTTACCGGGCAGATCGCAATCGGCCGGCACATTACCCAGGTTCAGGAAACCTTCGGCGCGCTGTTCAATGCACCGGGCGACTTTGCCCGCGATGGCAGCCAGTTCGATGTGCTGCTGGACGACGGCGCGACATTCTCCATTGGTTCGCTGCAAGCCCGCGCGCTGCACACACCGGGGCATACGCCTGCGTGCATGAGCTACCTGGTCGAGATCGGCGTTCAGACCGTGGCGTTCGTCGGCGATACGCTGTTCATGCCCGACTACGGCACTGCGCGCTGCGACTTCCCCGGCGCCAGCGCACGCACGCTGTACCGATCGATCCGCAGGCTTCTGGACCTGCCGCCGCAGACCCTGCTGTTCATGTGCCACGACTACCTGCCCAACGGTCGGGCGCTCAAGTACATGACCACCGTGGCCGAACAGCGCGCCAGCAATATTCATGTGCGGGACGGCATCGACGAAAACGCCTTCGTCAGCATGCGCGAAGCCCGCGATGCGACGCTGGAAATGCCGGTGCTTATGCTGCCCTCAGTGCAGATCAACATGCGCTGCGGGCACCTTCCCGAGCCTGAAGACAACGGCGTGCGCTACCTGAAAATCCCGCTCAATTCCCTCTGAATCCAGCCAGCTTCCGGACTTCTGCAATGACTGCCTCAAACACTTCCTGCCAGATCCTGATCGTCGGGGCCGGCGCTGCCGGTATCTCGACCGCCGCAAGCCTGCTCGCCCGCGACAAGACACTGAACATCACACTCATCGACCCGGCCGACACGCACTATTACCAGCCGGGCTGGACCATGGTCGGCGCGGGCATCTTCTCGCCCGAAGCCACCGCACGCAGCATGGCGTCGCTGATTCCCGAAGGCGTGCAATGGATCAAAGCCGCCGTGGCGAGTTTTGAACCGCAACTCAACAGCCTGACGCTGCAGGACGGCCGCACGGTCGGTTATCAGCAACTGGTGGTCTGCCCTGGGATCAAGCTGGACTGGGCCGCCATCGACGGGCTGGTCGAAACGCTGGGCAGCAACGGCGTGACCTCCAACTACCGATACGATCTGGCGCCCTACACCTGGAAGCTGGTTCAAAACCTGAAGCAAGGGCGGGCGCTGTTCACCCAGCCGCCGATGCCGATCAAGTGCGCGGGTGCGCCGCAAAAAGCCATGTACCTGTCCTGCGATCACTGGCGCAAGGCGGGTCGGCAGGACCAGATCAAGACGCAATTCTTCAATGCCGGAGCCGTGCTGTTCGGCGTGGCGGATTATGTTCCGGCCCTCATGGAGTATGTCGATCGCTATGCCATCGACCTGCAATTCAGCCACAAACTGGTGGCGGTCGATGGGCCAGGCAAACTCGCGACCTTTGTCCGCACCGGGCCTGATGGCGTCAGTGAAACCGTCGAGCAGGGCTTCGAGATGCTGCATGTCGTGCCGCCTCAGACCGCGCCGGACTTCATTCGTAACAGCCCGCTTGCTGACGCCGCAGGTTGGGTGGACGTGGATCCGGCCACGCTCCGTCATAAGCAGTTTGCCAATGTGCATGGCCTGGGTGATGCCACCAATACCAGCAACGCCAAGACTGCGGCCGCCGCCCGAAAGCAGGCGCCCGTGGTTGCCCACAACGTGCTGTTGGCGATGGGGCGTCTGTCTGATCCGGTTGCCTACGATGGCTATGGCTCGTGCCCGCTGACGGTCGAAAAAGGCAGGATTGTGCTCGCCGAATTTCTGTATGGCGGGAAAGTCGCGCCGAGTTTTCCACAATGGCTGCTCAACGGACGCCAGCCAACGCGTCTGGCCTGGTGGCTGAAAGAACGGGTGCTGCCGCCGCTCTACTGGCACGGCATGCTCAAGGGCCGCGAGTGGTTGGCCAAACCGAAAAAGGCCGCTGCCAGACATGGATGAACATCAACTGCTGGGAGCGGGTCTGGGCGCGATCATTGGCGCGGTGCTGGCGCTGACTGGCGCGGGCGGCGGCATTCTCGCCGTGCCGTTGCTGGTGTTCGGGCTCGGGTTGTCGATTGTCGAGGCGGCACCCGTCGGTTTGCTGGCCGTGGGTATGGCTGCTGGCGTGGGCGCGGTATTGGGTTTGCGGCAAGGCATTGTGCGTTATCGCGCTGCGGCTTATATCGCCGGGATCGGCATCGTGATGGCGCCGATAGGGCTATGGCTGGCCCACCGTCTACCCAATGAACCGCTGGCACTGATCTTCTCCGCCGTGTTGCTGTATGCATGCGTGCGGATGCTGCTCAGGGCGCAGCGTGAATTGCGCGACGGCAAACCCGCTCAGCGTGCCGACGTGCTGCCCTGTGTACTCAATCCGCTGCAGGGCCGATTGCGCTGGACCATGCCATGCCTGCGCGCGCTGACGATGACCGGCATCGGCTCGGGACTGCTGTCCGGCCTGCTCGGCGTCGGCGGCGGCTTCGTGATCGTGCCTGCGCTGACGCGCTACACCGATCTGGACATGAAAAGCGTCATGGCGACATCGTTGGCGGTGATTGCGCTCGTGTCGACCGGTAGTGTTGTCAGCGCTTCCTTGAGCGGCGTCATGCACTGGACCATAGGCCTGCCGTTTGCACTGGGTGCGATGCTCGGCCTGTTGGCGGGCAGGCAGATCTCGCGCTATCTGGCCGGGCCTCGGTTGCAGCAGTTGTTTGCCGGATGCGGGATTGTTGCGGCAGGCATGCTGGCCGTCTCAGCGCTGTCGACCTGATGATCCTGCCCATGCTCTGCGCTCATCGTTGTACACAAGTCAGCAAGACGCGCAAAACGGGGGCCTAAACGAAAGTGACTGACTGAATGCATACCCCGTGGGAGGCGGCTTGC
>NZ_LKEH01000021.1:84259-143917 GCF_001642795.1 Pseudomonas viridiflava
TGCGTGGGAATGCCGCTCAGGACGCTCCGCGTCCGCGCTCGAATGTGGCGCAGATGCGTGGACAAGCTCCAGCGTTATCCACGTCATGCGCTCGGCTCACTGAGTCCGNTGTGCCCTTTGTGACGCTCTGCGTCACATCGAGAGCGAACGTGGAGCGGGAACGATCATTGGGCTGTGTTCTGCAATCCGGCCAGCAGCAGCCTTTGATACAGCTCTTCGCGCAATCCCTGTGGCTGATCAAGCTGCATGCGCTGCAGATGTTCCCTGTACGCATCCGGCTCCGGCGCATCGAGCGTGGCTTTGCCCAGTTCCAGAATCTCGGTGATCTTGAATTTGCCCTTGAGCCAATTCAACGCTCTCAGCAGGTCGCGCTCCTGGGGGGTGAAGTCGCAGCCCAGCGGGTATTCGGTGAACAGCGCGGGATAGCGTGACGCAATGTCCTGCAGGCGCTCCGGCGTGTTCTGCGTAAAGCGCGGATCCAGGCTGAAATTCTTCGGCAGTTTGCCGGCCTTTTGTGCCTGTTCGATCAGGCCTCCCTGAAAGCGCGAATCGCTGATGTTCAACAGCCGCTCGATGACAGTCGCATCCGTCTGACCGCGCAAGTCGGCGATGCCGTATTCAGTCACGACGATGTCGCGCAGGTGCCGGGGAATGGTCGTGTGGCCGTATTCCCAGACAATATTGGAGGTGGTCTCGCCACCCGACTCTCGCCAGCTGCGCAGCATCAGAATCGAGCGAGCGTCTTCCAGCGCGTGGGCCTGGGCCACGAAGTTGTATTGCCCGCCTACACCACTGAGCACACGTCCATCTTCAAGCTGATCGGCCACTGCCGCGCCCATCAGCGTGACGGTGAACGCACTGTTGATGAACCGCGCATCGCGGCGCTGCAAGCGCTTGAGTTCTTCATGGCCATACAGTTCGTTGATGTAGCTGATGGCGGTCATGTTGAATTGCGCCAGCCGCTCGGCAGGCAGCTCGCGCAGTCGCTCGTAGAAGCTGGTCGGGCCGAGGAAGAAGCCACCGTGCACCACGACGCCATCGGGATGGGCGTTTTCATCCAGCGTGCCCATATTGGCCAGCCGCTGCAGCTCGGCGTCGGGGTACACCTTGCGCCGGATGATCCCGGCATCGGCCAGCACCAGCAGACCGTTGACGAACATTTCGCTGCAACCGTACAGACCGCTGGCAAAGGGCTGCATCCCGCCTTCACGGTCAATCAGGGTCTGCCAGTTGCTCATGTTCAACTCGGCCAGCAAGGCGCGCCAGGTTTCGTTGTCAGCCTGACGGGCCAGCAATGCGCCGGTCAGCGCATCGCCCATCGAGCCGATGCCGATCTGCAGCGTGCCGCCGTCACGCACCAGGGTGCTGGCATGCAGGCCGATCAGATGGTCCTGATAGCCCACCGGCATGTTCGGGGTGGAGAACAGCGTGCTGCGCTCCTCTTCCTCCAGCAGCAGGTCGAACGCTACGCTATCCAGTTCCGAGTCGCCGGGCATGTAGGGCAAATCCGCGTGCACCTGCCCAAGTATCAGAATGGTCTCGCCCGCCATCCGGCGCTTGGCGATCATCGGCAGCAGGTCCAGGGTAACGTCCGGGTTGCAGCTGAGGCTCAGCTTGCCGGGCCGTTGATCGTCACGCGCCACCAGCTGCGCGACAAGGTTCAGGCCACAGGCATTGATGTCGCGGGCGGCGTGGCTGTAATTGCTGCTGACATAGTCCTGCTGGGCGGACTCGCTGTTGAGCAGGCTGCCTGGCTGCATGAAAAACTGCTGAACACGGATATTGTCTGGCAGGCTGTCGCGGCGCAGTGCAGCCAGAAAATCGAGTTCGGGATAATCACCGAAGGTGCGTTCCAGAAACGGCTCAAGAAAGCGCGCCTGCAAGCCTTCGCCCGGTGTCGGGCGGCCCAGGCTCAACGCCGTGTAGATGGTCAGCCGCCGCTCGGGCAATTCACTGATCCGTTGATACAGCGCGTTGACGAAACGGTTGGGCTTGCCTAACCCCAGCGGCATGCCGAGATGAATGTGCTCGGGCAACTGCGAAAGAACATGATCAACGGCTTGCTCAATGGAACAGGACTGCGGCATCCCAGCTCTCCTGATGTGTTATTGGATGCAGCTTGGACAGGTGCGGGCGGGAAAGTGCTGCGTGGGGTGTGTGATTTGATCGTGTCATGTTCTGCGCCCGCTCCAGAACCAAAATCAACAATGGCTGACTGAATAGATCTCCCACGGTCCGGTGTTTGCTGCGCGACAGCGCTACGTCGAAGACGTGGTGGCGCCTCCCACAATCCGGTATCTGCTGCGGAACTTGTGTTAACCGACAAGCACGGAATATGAGTGCTATCAGCAGCCAAAAATGATTACTTCAACCCGGACATCTTCTGAATCGCAGCCTTGAGTTCTTCATCAGAGCAATCGCCACAGGTGCCCTTGGGCGGCATGGCGTTGATGCCGGTGATGGCCTTGGCCAGCAGGCCGTCAAGGCCGCCTTCTTTCTGGGAACGCTCGGTCCAGGCCGCCGTGTCGCCGATTTTCGGCGCATTGGGCATGACGCCGCTGTGGCAAACGGTGCAGTGCTTGGCGATCACATCGTCCGCCGACCGTGCACCACCGCCTCCAGCCGAGCCGACAACCTGCACTCCCGGACATTCCTTGCCCTGGATACAGACCTGCCCAACCGGTTCGAGGCGCCTGGCGATCTCTTCATTGCTCGCCGCCTGAGCGTTGAGTGCCCAGAACGCCAGTGCCGCGGCGACGGCCAGAAGCTTGTTTGTCAGGTTCACGCTAACGCCCTCAAGGTGACTGGATCACACCTGCGGAACGGGCTGGCAGGCTGAAAAAGTATAGCGGTCTGCGGGCGGAGCCGAAATGTGCCCGCAGTCGGAAAGATGCGTTCGGCGACGAACACAATCCGCCGCCACAACGCTGCAAAGCGCCTGAAAACGGGGCCTGCGGATCAACGGCGGTCAGAAGTTGGCAGGGGTGGCTGCGCTGATTAGTCGCGCCGGGGCGTCGAACGGATTGCGGAAACGGTGCGGACGGGTGCTTTCAAAGTAATAGCTGTCGCCGACTTCAAGGATGTAAGTGTCCAGACCGACCACGAGCTCCAGGCGCCCTTCGACAATGATCCCGGTTTCCTCACCCTCATGAACCAGCATTTCCTCGCCCGTGTCGGCACCTGGCGGGTAGGTCTCGGTGAGAAAGGCGATGGCACGGCCCTGATGTGATTTGCCGACCAGCTTCATGGTCACCGCACCGTCCGAGATATCGATCAGTTCGCTGGCCTTGTAAACCACCTGAGTCGGGTTCTCGGCTTCGATTTCTTCGGAAAAGAATTCGACCATCGACATGGGAATACCGCCCAGCACCTTGCGCAGGGAGCTGATCGACGGGCTGACGCTGTTTTTCTCGATCATGGAAATGGTGCTGTTGGTCACGCCTGCGCGCTTGGCGAGTTCACGCTGGGACAGGCCCTTGAGCTTGCGGATCGATTGCAGTCGTTCACCCACGTCCAATGCGGTATTCCCCCGGATTCAGTCAGGTCAGGTTGTTATGAACGCCATGATGGCACAGCGTTCGATATTTACAACACTCGACCGGCGACCGGAACCCTCGGGTTATCGGCGCAGGGCAGCCGTCACGGCAAATGCTCAGCCTTCGGAATAGACTCGCGGCACTCGGCGCAGATTGCAGAAGATCTGATAGGGAATGGTGCCCGCGTGCGCGGCTACGTCGCTGGCCAGCACGTTCTTGCCCCAAAGTTCGACGCGACTGCCCAGACCTGCCTGAGGCAGACCGGTCAGGTCGACGCCGAGCATGTCCATAGACACCCGGCCCACAAGTCTCGAGAGCTGGCCATCGATGAATACCGGTGTTCCGGTCGGCGCCTGACGCGGGTAACCGTCGGCGTAACCCATGGCCACAACGCCAATGCGCGAAGGACGATCCGTCACGAAGGTAGCGCCGTAACCCACAGGCTCACCTGCAGCCAGCTCGCGGACGCTGATGATCTTCGATTCCAGCGTCATGACCGGCTGCAGGCGATCCGCCAGCGGCTGCGACTCGCTGAACGGCGTGGCGCCATAGAGCATAATCCCGGGCCGCACCCAGTCGCTGTGAATGGTCGGCCAGCCCAGCACGGCGGGCGAGTTTTTCAGGCTGGTCTCCGCAGCGAGACCTTCGCGGGCCGCCTCAAACACCGCGACCTGTTCATCGCTGGTCGAGCAGTTCAGCTCGTCTGCACGAGAAAAGTGGCTCATCAGCACGATCCTGGCCACCTTGCCGGTTGCCAGCAGACGCTGATACGCGTTGCGATACTCCGAAGGATGCAGGCCCACCCGGTGCATGCCGGTGTCCAGCTTGAGCCACACCGTAATGGGTTTGCCAGGACGCGCCTGCTCGACCGCTTCCAGTTGCCACATCGAATGGACGACCGTCCACAGGTCATGTTGAGCAATCAGCGCCAGCTCATCAGCCTCGAAAAAGCCTTCCAGCAGCAGAATCGGTGCGGTGATACCGGCGGCACGCAGTTCCAGCGCCTCTTCGATGCAGGCCACTGCAAACCCGTCCGCCATCGCTTCCAGCGCCTGCGCGACACGCACGGCACCATGGCCATAGGCATCGGCCTTGATCACGGCGAGCGCTTTCGCACCGGCGCTTTCGCGGGCCAACTGGTAGTTGTGACGCAGGGCTTGAAGATCGACAAGGGCGCGGGCTGGACGCATGAGAAAGGTATTGCCTGAAGAGGTTGTAAAAAAGCCCGACGCCGAGGGTGCGTCGCCGGGCCAGGAAAAACGTTACGGCAGTGCAGCGACCACCGACAGCTCGACCAGAATTTCCGGTTCGCACAGCTTGGCTTCGACGGTAGCGCGGGCCGGGGCGACGCCTTTTGGCAGCCACTTGTCCCACACGCTGTTCATGCCGGCGAAGTCGGCATCAATGTCTTTCAGGTAAATGGTCACGGACAGGATACGGGTCTTGTCGGTGCCTGCCAGATCAAGCAGACGCTCGATGCTGTCCAGCGTCTCCTGGGTCTGTTTCTCGACACCGGCGGTCATGTCATCACCCACCTGCCCCGACAAATAGACGGTGCCGTTGTGGACGACGATCTGACTCATGCGCTCATTGGTGANCTGATCTGGGGTGTCTTGCGGGCCATGAGATCGGCGAGCAAGCGGCCGGAACCGCACGCCATCGTCCAGCCCAACGTGCCGTGGCCGGTGTTGAGGAACAGGTTGCGGAACGGCGTGGCACCCACGATCGGCGTGCCATCCGGCGTGGTGGGACGCAGCCCGGTCCAGAAACTGGCCTGGGTCAGGTCGCCGCCCTGAGGATAGAGGTCACCGACGATCATCTCCAGTGTTTCGCGCCGACGCGGGTTGAGCGACAGGTCAAAACCGGCGATTTCAGCCATGCCGCCGACCCGGATGCGGTTGTCGAAACGGGTGATCGCGACCTTGTAGGTCTCGTCGAGAATGGTCGAGGTCGGGGCCATGGCCGCATTGGTGATCGGGATGGTCAGCGAGTAGCCCTTGAGCGGATAGACCGGAGCCTTGATGCCCAGCGGCTTGAGCAGCTTCGGCGAGTAGCTGCCCAGCGCAAGCACATAGCGGTCAGCGGTTTCCAGCTTGCCGTCGATCCACACACCATTGATGCGGTCACCGGCAAAATCCAGACGCTCGATGCTCTGCCCGTAACGGAACTCGACGCCCAGTTTCTCGGCCATTTCGGCCAGACGCGTGGTAAACAGCTGGCAATCGCCGGTCTGGTCGTTGGGCAGGCGCAGCGCACCGCTGAGTATTCCGGTCACGCCCGCCAGAGCAGGTTCGACGCGGGCGATGCCTTCGCGGTCGAGCAACTCGTAAGGCACGCCGGACTGCTCAAGCACGGCAATGTCCTTGGCGGCATTGTCCAACTGCGCCTGGGTACGGAACAACTGGGTGGTGCCCAGGCTGCGGCCTTCGTAAGCGATGCCGGTTTCCAGACGCAGCTCGTCGAGACAGTCGCGGCTGTACTCGGACAGCCGCACCATGCGCTCCTTGTTCACGGCATACCGGCTGGCCGTGCAGTTGCGCAGCATCTGCGCCATCCACAGGTATTGATCGATATCGGCCGTGGCCTTGATCGCCAGCGGGGCGTGGCGTTGCAGCAGCCACTTGATGGCCTTGAGCGGCACACCCGGCGCGGCCCACGGCGAGGCGTAGCCCGGCGAGACCTGACCGGCGTTGGCAAAACTGGTTTCCATGGCGGCAGCTGGCTGACGATCAACCACTGTGACCTGAAAGCCTGACCGCGCCAGATAATAGGCACTGGTTATACCGATCACACCACTACCAAGGACCAGAACGCGCATGTCGATGACCTCATCGCGGATATCCGCTGACGTTTTGAAGTTTTAAGCAAGGATGTGGCCAGTATATTGAGCATCGAGCAGTGCTTTTAACTGTATAAATGCCTATATTCGGAGGTAATCCACGGCAAAGATCGCTTTCGTAGAGGGGATATCAACCTTGCGCACCCAACACCAGTCAAAACGTGAGCTGGACAAGATTGATCGCAATATCCTGCGAATCCTGCAGGCGGATGGACGCATCTCGTTCACCGAACTGGGCGAGCGGGTCGGCCTGTCGACCACACCCTGCACCGAACGGGTCCGCAGGCTGGAGCGCGAAGGCATCATCATGGGCTACAACGCCCGGCTGAACCCGCAAAGCCTCAAGGCCAGTCTGCTGGTATTCGTGGAGATCAGCCTGGATTACAAGTCTGGCGACACGTTCGAGGAGTTCCGCCGCGCGGTGCTGAAATTGCCCCACGTGCTGGAGTGTCATCTGGTGTCGGGCGACTTCGACTATCTGGTGAAAGCGCGTATTTCCGAGATGGCGTCCTACCGGAAACTGCTGGGCGACATCCTGCTCAAACTGCCGCATGTGCGCGAATCCAAGAGCTACATCGTGATGGAAGAAGTGAAAGAGAGCCTGAACCTGCCGATTGCCGACTGAACCGTACGCTTACACCAGCACCTGCCGGGTCGAAGCGATATAAGTGTGGATCTGCTTTTCGACCCGGGGATGAATCAGCTCGACAGGACGGCGGCCGTTGGGGCATGGCAACGTTTCGGTAGTGCCGAACAGGCGACAGATCAGCGGACGTTCGTCGTACACCGTGCAGCCCTGAGGCCCGAGGTGCACGCAGTTCAGCTCGTTCAATGCCGCTTCCTGCTCGGCGGCAGTCTTGCGCGGCAGGCGGGCCATTTCTTCGGACGAGGTGGTGACCGGACCGCAGCAGTCGTGGCAGCCAGGCACGCACTCGAACGAGGGAATCTGGCGGCGCAGCTCGCGGACTTTCTGAAGGTTGCAGCTCATTGAAACGATCACCCGGACACAATGCAGGGATTTTGCCTGAGTTGGCAGGTCCATGACAGCAGCTTATCCTGCCGAGACTTCACAGCGCCGCCAACAGGACATGTCCATGAACGCCCGCGTTCAGCACCCTACCCATCAAGACTCGCACACCGCTTCGTACTACGCCGCCAGCAGCCATCCGCAGCCGGATCACCCGGCATTGCAAGGCGAGGTGAAGGTCGATGTGTGCGTGGTCGGCGGCGGGTTCTCCGGGCTCAACACGGCGATTGAACTGGCTGAGCGCGGTCTGAGCGTGGCCTTGCTGGAAGCCCGCAGGATCGGCTGGGGTGCCAGCGGGCGCAACGGCGGTCAGTTGATTCGCGGCGTCGGCCATGGCGTCGAGCAATTCGCCAATGTCATCGGTAACGACGGCGTGCGTCAGCTCAAGCTGATGGGCATCGAAGCGGTCGAAATCGTGCGCCAGCGGGTTGAAAGGCATGGCATCGATTGCGCGCTGAAGTGGGGTTACTGCGACCTGGCCAACAAACCGCGTGACATGACTCATCTGGCCGAGGACGCCGAAGAACTGCGCAGCCTGGGATATCGGCATGAGCTGAAACTGGTGCCGCCTGACCAGATGCGCAGCGTGGTCGGCTCGGATCGTTATGTCGGAGGCCTGATCGACA
Organism: Pseudomonas viridiflava; assembly: GCF_001642795.1. Lineage (GTDB taxonomy): Bacteria > Pseudomonadota > Gammaproteobacteria > Pseudomonadales > Pseudomonadaceae > Aquipseudomonas > Aquipseudomonas viridiflava. The sequence continues at coordinate 92,288 of NZ_LKEH01000021.1, forward strand.
TGGGCTCGGGGCATTTGCATCCCTTGAATCTGGCGTTGGGCGAAGCTGCGGTGGCGCAGTCACTGGGCGTGCAGTTGTTCGAACATTCCGAGGTGACGCGCATCGACTACGGCCCGCAGGTTAAGGTGCACACCGCGCAGGGCTCGGTGCTGGCCAAGACTCTGGTGCTGGGTTGCAACGCTTACCTGAAGGACCTCAACCCGGAGATCAGCGGCAAGGTACTGCCCGCAGGCAGCTACATCATCGCGACCGAACCCTTGAGCGAGGCGCAAGCCAATGAACTGTTGCCGCAGGACATGGCGGTCTGCGACCAGCGCGTGACGGTGGATTACTACCGGCTTTCCGCTGACCGGCGTCTGCTGTTCGGCGGTGCCTGTCATTATTCGGGCCGTGACCCGCAGGACATTGCCGCTTACATGCGACCGAAAATGCTGGAGGTGTTCCCGCAACTGGCTGGCGTGAAGATCAATTATCAGTGGGGCGGCATGATCGGCATCGGGGCCAACCGCCTGCCGCAGATCGGGCGGCTAAGGGATCAGCCAAACGTGTACTACGCCCAGGCCTATTCCGGCCACGGCGTGAACGCCACGCACCTGGCGGGCCGCCTGTTGGCCGAAGCCATCGCCGGACAGCACAGCGATGGCTTCGAACTGTTCGCGAAGGTCCCGCACATGACCTTTCCCGGCGGCAAGCACCTGCGCTCGCCGCTGCTGGCGCTGGGCATGCTCTGGCACCGTTTGAAAGCGCTGCGTTGACCCGCGCTATTCCCTCCAGAAAGACTTCATTGCCTCGACTCTGGCCTGCCGAAAGTCGATGCCGATATCGCGAAGCTGGTCATCCGTCAGTTCCAGCAGTGCGCGGCGGGATATCCAGCGATGACGATACAGCGCCCAGCGGCTCATGCCCGTCGGCACGCAGACGCGATTGTTCTGAACGGCCTTGAACATCACTGGCTGGCTCTCGTTCAGTTCCTGGCTGTGAAACGCTAATCGTACGTCGCTGAACCCGTTCATTTCCGGTTCCTCCATCGGGGTGGGTTTCCATCGCTCAACACACGCCAGCCTTTACACCGATCGTTCCAAACGCCCCGCGTTATGCATGCGTCCAGAAGACGCGAAAAACGAGACCAGAACGAAAGAGCCTGACTACATCCATACCCCGTGGGAGGCGGCTTGCCGGCGATACGCTTTCTGAAGCGATAAATCAGCGACTGAACTGACGCCATCGCCGGCAAGCCGCCTCCCACGGTCCGTTGATTGCAGCAAAACGTGTGTAAGACGCTGGGTGGTGAGCGTGAATCCATGATGACGGGGATTGCCAAACCAATACAGATTCAAAATCCTCTTATATTTTCCATACAGAAGATTCAAAACGATCTCTGAATGCTGTATTTTCGCGCCATCTGTATGGTTCTCAAATCAGCACTCAACCGAGAGTACGCCATGACCCTGTACGTCAACCTTGCCGAAATGCTGGGCTCGCGGATCGAAAAGGGGTTCTATCGCCCCGGCGACCGCCTGCCTTCCGTGCGCGCGCTCAGCGTCGAACATGGTGTCAGCCTGAGTACGGTGCAGCAGGCATACAGGGTGCTGGAGGACAGTGGACTGGCGTCACCGAAACCCAAATCAGGCTATTTCGTTTCGGCTTCTCGCCAGGCTCCGGCGCTTCCCGTGGTGGGGCGTCCGGTGCAGCGGCCTGTGGATATCTCACAGTGGGATCAGGTGCTGGACCTGATCCGGGTATCGCCCCGTGAGGCGGTCACCCAACTGGGGCGCGGGATGCCGGACGTGTCCAGCCCGACCCTGAAACCGCTGATGCGCGCGCTGGGCCAGTTGAGTCGCCATCAGGACATGCCCGGTCTGTATTACGACAACATCCACGGCGTGCATACACTTCGCGAACAGATCGCCCGCCTGTTGCTCGACTCCGGCTGCAACCTGACCGCCAATGACCTGATCATTACCTCGGGCTGTCACGAAGCGCTGTCGGCGAGCATCCGCGCTGTCTGCTCGCCCGGTGACATCGTGGCGGTGGATTCGCCGAGCTTTTTCGGCGCCATGCAGACCCTCAAGGGCCTGGGCATGAAGGCGCTGGAAATCCCCACTGACCCGCTGACCGGCATCAGCCTTGAAGCACTGGAACTGGCACTGGAGCAATGGCCGATCAAGGCGATTCAGTTGACGCCCAGCTGCAACAATCCATTGGGCTACGTGATGCCGGAAGAGCGCAAGCGAGCCCTGCTGATGCTGGCGCAGCGCTTCGACGTGGCAATCATCGAAGACGATGTGTACGGCGATCTGTCCTTCTCATACCCGCGCCCGCGTACCATCAAGTCTTTCGACGAAGACGGTCGCGTGCTGCTGTGCAGTTCGTTTTCCAAGACCCTCGCGCCGGGTTTGCGCATCGGCTGGGTCGCGCCGGGCCGTTATCTGGAGCGGGTGCTGCACATGAAATACATCGGCACCGGTTCGACCGCGCCGCAGCCGCAACTGGCGATAGCCGATTTCATCGAAGGCGGGCATTACGAACCACACCTGCGCCGCATGCGCACGCAGTACCAGCGCAGCCGCGACGTAATGATCGATTGGGTCATGCGCTATTTTCCGCAGGGCACGCGGGTCAGCCGTCCGCAGGGCAGCTTCATGCTGTGGGTGGAACTGGCCGAGGACTTCGACACCGTGCGCCTCAATCGCGCGCTGCTGAGCAAGAACGTACAGATCGCGGTGGGCAGTATCTTTTCCGCCTCGGGCAAGTACCGCAATTGCCTGCGCATGAACTACGCTGCCAAGCCGACACCGAAAATCGAGAGCGCAGTACGCATCGTTGGCGAGACGATCTCGCAGCTGATTGCGCAAAATGACTGACGTTGGCAAATTTTTCCCGCTTTTGCCGGTCTTATCGCCAAGTCGAGCCAAGCCTGGTTGTGGATATCAATTTGAAGAACTCATGGGCCTTGCCCTTTTCACTGCTGGTTGCGCTGTGCGTCAGCGGTTGCGCACATCAAGCACCGCTCGGTGAGCCAAGTCAGGCCATTGCGTCTTCAGACTCAGCCTTCGGCCGGTCGATCCAGGCGATGGCGCAGCCTCACGAAGGGCGCTCGGGCTTTCGCCTGCTGCCCGACAGCAGTGACGCGTTCAAGGCACGTGCCGAGCTGATCCGCAATGCCAAAAGCAGCCTTGATCTGCAGTACTACATCGTCCATGACGGCCTGAGCACCCGGGCGCTGATCGACGAACTGCTCAACGCCGCCGACCGTGGCGTGCGCGTGCGCATCCTGCTGGACGACACCACCAGCGACGGCCTGGATCAGGCTATCGCCACCCTCGCCGCGCACCCGAATATTCAGATCCGCCTGTTCAATCCGCAGAACCTGGGACGCGAGACGGGCATCACCCGCAGCCTCGGCAGACTGATGAATCTCTCGCGCCAGCATCGACGCATGCACAACAAGCTGTGGCTGGCGGACAACAGCGTGGCTATCGTCGGCGGGCGCAACCTGGGTGACGAGTATTTCGACGCCGAGCCCAACCTGAATTTCACCGACATCGACATGCTCAGCGTCGGGCCGGTCGCCGAACAGCTCGGACACAGCTTCGATCAGTACTGGAACAGCACGCTGAGCAAGCCGATCGATGACTTCATGTATTTCCTGCCGGACACCAAGGACCTGGCCAAGGCCAGAAAACGGTTGGCGGCCTCGCTGGAGGAGGCGCATCAGCAGCACAGGGCGCTGTACGAACGCCTGATGGCCTACAAGACCGAGCCGCGTATGAAGACCTGGCTCAACGAACTGGTCTGGGCCTGGAACCAGGCGCTTTGGGACGCGCCGACCAAGGTGCTCGCGCAGGGCGAGCCCGACCCGCATCTGCTGCTGACCACCCAACTGGCCCCGGAACTGCTCAATACCCGCAAGGAACTGATGCTGATCTCGGCCTACTTCGTGCCGGGTCAGGAAGGCCTGCTGTACCTCACCGGCCGCGCCGATGCGGGTGTGGACGTCAGCCTGCTGACCAACTCGCTGGAAGCCACCGATGTACCCGCCGTGCACGGAGGTTATGCACCCTATCGCAAGGCGCTGTTGGAACATGGCGTCAAGCTGTTCGAACTGCGCCGCCAGCCGGGCGATGTCGAAACCATGCGCGGCAGCGGTCCGCACCTGTTCAGGAAAAGCCAGTCGCTGGTCAGCTCCGAATCCAGCCTGCACAGCAAGGCGATGATTTTCGATCGCCGCAAGGTGTTCGTCGGCTCGTTCAATTTCGACCCGCGTTCGGTGCTGTGGAACACAGAGGTCGGTGTGCTGGTCGACAGCCCGGAGCTGGCAGAAGAGCTGCGTGAACTGACGCTGCAGGGTATGGCGCCTTCACTCACTTACCAGGCGAAGCTGGAAGATGGCAAGGTGGTCTGGGTGACCGAGGACAATGGCGTCATCCACACGCTGTACACCGAGCCCGGCGACTGGTGGCGCCGCTTCAACGCCTGGATGAGCAAGGCAATCGGCCTGGAGCGGATGCTCTAGGCCTGCGCAGCGCTCGCACCGAACGCCCCGCGCCTCATGGTCAGGACCAGCAGGCCGAACGCCCCTGCCGCCATCAACAGCGGCAAGGCATCGATGCTGATCCACTGACTGCCCGCGCCTGCGGCCAGAGGCCCGAGCAGACAACCGATCCCCCAGAGCTGAGCCACATGCGCGTTGGCCCGCACCAGCGCATCGTCGCGATAGCGTTCGCCGATCAGAATCAACGACAGCGTGAACAGTCCGCCAGCGCTGGCACCGAACAGCACCCACAGCGGCCAGATCACCACGGTGTTGACCAGCAACGGAATGGCCAGACTGGACAGCATCAACGCGCTCGCGCAGCCGGTGAACAGCGTGCGGCGAGAGATCTTGTCTGCCAGCAGACCAATCGGCAGTTGCAGCGCCGCGTCGCCGACCACGACAGCGCTGACCATCATCAAGGCGATTTCAGGTGTGAAGCCATGCCGGATGCAGTAGATCGGCAGCAGCGTCAGGATCAGCGCCTCGAACGCTGCAAACAGCGCAACCGCGCCCGCGATGGCCGGCATGCCGCGACAGAACCCGAGCAGGTCGGCAAAGGTCACGCTGGCTGACTCTGTGGAAGGTGCGCCGGTTCGGCCCAACAGGAGCAACGGGGAGCATGTCATCAGCAGCACGCCAATCCAGAAACCGTAATCGGCCTCGGTGCCGATGACGCCCAGCAACAGCGGGCCTGCCAACTGACTGAGTGCGTAAGTGCTGCCATACAGCGCGACCAGTCGTCCGCGCAGGCGCTCGATCACCAACTGGTTGATCCAGCTTTCACCCAGCACGAAAACGATGGTCAGGATCATGCCCAGCATCAGGCGCAGGACCAGCCAGACCGGGTAGTACGGCAATAAGGCCAGAGCCCCGACCGACACCGCCCCGCTCCACAGACACAGCCGCATCAGGTTGGCCGTCCCGAACCGCGAGGCCAGCGCACTGGCGACGCCTGCGCCAACCAACACACCGACCGCAGGCATCGCCGCCATCACGCCGATGGCAAACGTGCCGTATCCCCAGTCCGCGAGCCTCAGCGAAACCAGCGGCATGCTGACGCCGATGGCCAGACCGACACTCAGGATCGAGGCCAGAACGGCGAAATAAGTACCCCAACGCATTTCCGTGTTCCTGCGGGTGAAGAATTAAAGCCGAAAGCTGATCGTGCCCATCGCTTTGCGTCACATTCGAGAGCGTCCTGGGCGGCGTTACCACGCAGCGTGGGAACGATCATTATCGTATTCCTCCAAGAGGACTTATGTATAACGATGAGCGCAGAGCATGGGAACGATCAAGCGTCCCCGCACTGAACGGGGACGCTTAAGGAGAACAACTGACTTACAGCTTGATCCAGGTCGCTTTCAGCTCGGTGTATTTGTCGAACGCGTGCAGTGACTTGTCACGGCCGTTGCCCGACTGCTTGAAGCCGCCGAACGGCGCAGTCATGTCGCCACCGTCGTATTGGTTGATCCAGACACTACCGGCGCGCAGGGCCTTGGCGGTCAGGTGCGCCTTGGAGATGTTGGAAGTCCAGACAGCAGCGGCCAGGCCGTATTGCGTGTCGTTGGCAATCTCGATGGCCTCTTCGGCGCTGTCGAAGGTCAACACTGACAGCACAGGCCCGAAGATTTCTTCCTGGGCGATTCTCATGGCGTTGTTCACGCCATCGAAGATCGTCGGCTCGACGTAGGTGCCTCCGGTTTCTTCCATGATGCGCTTGCCGCCCGCGACCAGTTTGGCGCCATCGGCATGACCGGCTTCGATGTAGGACAGTACGGTGTCCATCTGCTGGGTATCGACCAGCGCACCGACATTGGTGGCAGGGTCAAGTGGGTTGCCCGGTTTCCAGCCCTTGAGGGCTTCGATGACCAGCGGCAGGAAACGGTCCTTGATGGAACGCTCGACCAACAGACGCGACCCGGCCGTGCACACCTCGCCCTGGTTGAAGGCAATCGCACTGGCGGCAGCATGGGCAGCAGCTTCCAGATCAGGCGCATCGGCAAATACGATGTTCGGGCTCTTGCCGCCCGCTTCCAGCCAGACACGCTTCATGTTCGATTCGCCGGAGTAGATCAGCAACTGCTTGGCGATCTTCGTCGAACCGGTGAACACCACGGTGTCCACATCCATGTGCAGCGCCAGCGCCTTGCCGACGGTGTGACCGTAGCCCGGCAGCACGTTGAGCACGCCCGCAGGAATGCCCGCCTCGATGGCCAGTTGCGCAATACGAATGGCCGTCAGTGGCGATTTTTCCGAAGGCTTGAGCACTACGGAGTTACCCGTCGACAGCGCAGGACCGAGCTTCCAGCAGGCCATCATCAGCGGGAAATTCCACGGCACGATGGCAGCAACCACACCGACCGGCTCGCGCGTCACGAGACCCAATTGATCATGGGGGGTCGCAGCGACTTCGTCATACAGCTTGTCGATGGCCTCGCCACTCCAGCTCAGCGCGTTGGCGGCACCTGGAATGTCGACACCCAGCGAGTCGCTGATCGGCTTGCCCATGTCCAGCGTTTCAAGCAGCGCCAGCTCGTCGGCATTCTGCTTCAGAAGCCCTGCGAAACGGATCATGGCCGCCTTGCGTTTGGATGGTGCCAGACGCGACCAGACGCCCGAGGTGAAGGTGCTGCGAGCACTGGCGATGGCGCGCTCGGCGTCGGCGGCATCGCAACTGGCGATGCTGGCCAGGACGCGGCCATCCACCGGACTGATGCAATCGAAGGTTTCGCCGGACGCAGCGGGTGTGTACTCACCCTGAATGAAGGCGCGACCTTCGATCTTCAGGTTCTGGGCACGCTTTTCCCAGTCGGCGCGGGTCAGAGCGATCATGCAGATGTCCTCCTTGTTGAACAGGCGTGTGTCATGATTGATTAAAGACACATTTCGCAATTTCGGGGTGATCGCCACCCTAAACCAGCCGCGTAGCAAAACCAATATATTTGACACCCGTAACGCTAAATGCGCCTGTTTGTTGATTTTATTAAACGGTCAGACGACTCAAAACGGGGGGGGGCACTATTGCCCGCCACGCCGCTCAAATCCATCACATCAGCCTATGGGACACGCCACTATGAGCATCGAAAGCATTGTCGACTTCAGCGAAGCCAGCACCGCCGCCGAGCACTACCGGCCCGCACCGGAAAAGGTGTTCAAAGGCGATCCGCAACAAACCCTTTATAACCACTACAACAGCCCCTGCGGACAGATGAACGCCGGTGTCTGGCAAGGTGAGATCGGGCAATGGCAGGTCAACTACACCGAGCATGAGTACTGCGAGATCGTGCAGGGCGTGTCGGTGCTGCGCGACGATCAGGGCCGCGCCAAAACGCTGCGGGCCGGAGACCGATTCGTCATCCCGGCAGGTTTCAAGGGCACGTGGGAAGTGCTGGAGGCCTGCCGCAAGATTTATGTGGTGTTCGAGGCCTCAGATATAAATAAGTAACGCCAGGCGGCGGGGCGAATGGATGACTCTGGGATTGTCCATTCCGGACACCATTCATAAGGATCATGTACATGACCAACAAGGAAATCCTCCTGGCCCTTCAGCACCTGATCGGCACCCGCTACGTACCGACCGTGAAAGCCTATATCACCGAATTGACAGGCAGAACCCGTGTCGTAGGCCCTCTGGACGCGAGCGACAGGATGCTTGATCCCAATCGCATCCGGATCGCTGCCGACGATGCAGACCTGATCACGGCATTCAGCTTCGCCTGATCGTCACGATGCCGAGCGATCGCTCAAACGTCAGACACAAAAAAGCCCGCCATAAGCGGGCTTTTTTGTGGGAGACAGAATCAATTACTTGATTTTGCCTTCCTTGTACATCACGTGCTTGCGTACAACCGGATCGAATTTTTTGATTTCGATTTTATCCGGAGTAGTACGTTTGTTCTTGTCGGTGGTGTAGAAATGGCCTGTACCAGCGCTCGACACCAAACGGATCAATTCACGCATGATTCTCTCCTTAAATTTTGCCGTCGCGACGCAGTTCAGCGAGCACAACTTCAATGCCACGCTTGTCGATGATACGCATGCCTTTAGCAGATACGCGCAGACGAACAAAACGCTTCTCGCCTTCAACCCAGAAGCGGTGATGCTGCAGGTTTGGCAGGAAACGACGACGGGTTTTGTTGTTTGCGTGGGAAATGTTATTCCCGGTTACCGGACCCTTACCGGTAACTTGACAGACTCTCGACATGCCTCAGCCCTCTAAAACCACATGCCCAACCCGGCATGGGTTGGCCGCTTAATCTCTCAGTCATTTGGCGCCAGGCGCCGCGTTTCTTTAAGGGTCTTACCGGCTACACCTACAGTGAAGGAACCGGGCCCCTAGAAAAGAGCGCTGCTTTATACCAGAAAGCCTGGCGCGCAACAACAGGCAATGCACTCTACAGCAATCGGGCAAGCCTTGCGCGACGGCTGAATCAAGCGATGCGGGGCGCGCTGGCAAAAAGACCGCTCGTCGCTCTGCGGCGATTGTTCTGCGCCAGCACATGGTCTAGGGTTAGTCCCTCACCAGACTGCGCAGGCAGATGGGGCCCTTTCTGAACAGGAATTTCGCCATGCGCCTTGCTGCACTCCCCTTTTTGCTTGTCCCGCTGTTGCTTCCGATTGCCGCTCAGGCAGCGAACCTTGCGGTCTGCACTGAAGCCAGCCCCGAAGGCTTCGACGTGGTGCAATACAACTCGCTGACCACCACCAATGCCTCGGCCGATGTGCTGATGAACCGCCTCGTGGACTTCGATGCCCAAAGCGGCAAGCTGGTCCCGAGTCTGGCGCAAAGCTGGACCGTCTCCGAGGACGGCCTGACCTACACCTTCAAGCTGCGCCCGAACGTGAAGTTCCACACCACGGATTACTTCACGCCCACCCGCGAACTGACGGCCGACGATGTACTGTTCAGCTTCCAGCGCATGCTCGACCCGCAAAACCCGTGGCACAAGGTCGCCCAGAGCGGCTTCCCGCATGCGCAGTCCATGCAGTTGCCTGCGCTGATCAAGGCCATCGATGCGCCTGACGCTCACACGGTGAGGTTCACCCTCAACCGTGCCGACTCGACGTTCCTCGCCACGCTGAGCATGGGTTTTGCCTCGATCTATTCGGCTGAATACACCGCGCAATTGCTGAAGGCGGGCACGCCCGAGAAACTGAACAGCCAGCCCATCGGCACAGGACCGTTCGTATTCAAACGCTTCCAGAAAGACGCCGTGGTGCGTTACGAAGCGTTCGACGATTACTTCGCAGGCAAGTCCGGTATCGACACGCTGGTGTACGCCATCACGCCGGACGCCAACGTGCGGCTGCAGAAGATCCGCCAGAATGAATGCCAGATCGCCCTTTCGCCCAAGCCTCTCGATATCCAGGCCGCCAGCAAGGACGCTTCGTTGAAGGTCGAGAAGACCGAAGCGTTCATGACCGCGTTCGTGGCGATCAACAGCCAGCATCCGCCATTCGACAAGCCGGAAGTCCGTCAGGCCGTGAACCTGGCTTTCGATAAGGCCAACTACCTCAAGGCTGTCTTTGAAGGCACGGCCGAAACTGCCAAGGGGCCTTATCCACCCAACACCTGGAGTTTCGCCAAGGACCTGCCCGGCTACCCTCACGACGTCGCCAAAGCCAAGGCGCTGTTGGCCAAGGCCGGTTTGAAGGATGGCTTCAAGACTACCCTCTGGACACGTCCGTCCGGGAGCCTGCTGAACCCGAACCCGAGCCTGGGTGCGCAATTGCTGCAGGCTGATCTGAAGCAGATTGGCATTGATGCAGAAATCAGGGTCATCGAGTGGGGCGAGCTGATTCGTCGCGCCAAGGCGGGCGAGCATGATCTGCTGTTCATGGGCTGGGCGGGTGACAATGGCGACCCGGATAACTTCCTGACGCCGCAGTTTTCCTGCGCAGCCGTGCAGTCGGGCACCAACTTCGCCCGCTATTGCAACAAGACGCTGGACACGCTGATCAGCGACGGCAAATCCACCAGCGATCAGGCCGCCCGCAGCAAGCTCTACCATCAGGCACAGACGCAGATCCAGCAACAGGCGCTGTGGATCCCCCTCGCCCACCCGACCGCCGCCGCACTGGTGCGCAAGGACGTGACGGGCTATCAGGTCAGCCCGTTCGGCCGGCAGGACTTCTACAAGGTTCAGGTGAAGTAGCTCTTTCGCAGTTGATCGCGCCCATGCTCCGCGTGGGCGCGCAACACGCGCTACATCAACCCCCGCTCCACCATCGATAACGGCTCGCCGTCGCCCACGATCACGTGGTCGAGCACCTGAACATCCACCAGCAGCAAGGCCTCCTTCAGGCGCCTTGTCAGGTCGATGTCGGAACGACTGGGGTCAGTGATGCCCGAAGGATGGTTGTGGCACAGGATCAGGCTGGCGGCGTTGTGGGCCATGGCGCGCTTTACCACCTGCCGGGGATGTACGTACGCCGAGTTGATTGTGCCGCGAAACAGTATCTCGAAGGTCATGACCCGATGCTTGTTGTCCAGAAACAGGCAGCCAAACACTTCGTGCGGCTCGTGGCGCAGCAATGCCTTGAGGTAGTTGCGGACCTGAAGAGGACTTTCCAGCGCCGAATCACGACGCAACGATTCGGCCATGTGCCGACGCGCCATTTCCATGACCGCCTGTAACTGAGCGAACTTTGCAGGCCCCAGACCCAGTTGTCCGGTGAATTCGTCCAGATTCGCATCCAGTAACGGTCTCAGCCCGCCAAACTGATTCAACAAGTGACGAGCCAGGTCTACAGCGCTTTTTCCGGCCACTCCCGTGCGCAAAAAGATCGCCAGCAACTCGGCGTCCGACAGGCTGTCTGCCCCCAGTTCCAACAAACGTTCCCGTGGGCGTTCGGCCGTGGGCCAACTGCGAATACTCATAGCACTTCCCTGTGGTTGAGCACCTGTTCCGGTGCGGTCGCTGTGCTATCTTAGCCCATCTTTTTTACGCGACGATCTGGCCTGGGGAGGCGTCCTGGCCGTCGCGTCAACACTTGACCAAAAAGGCAGGCCTATGCAGCGGCTGTATCGAAAACGCATCGTTCTGGGCGTCGGCGGCGGCATTGCCGCTTACAAGAGCGCCGAGCTGGTTCGCCGGTTGCGCGACCAGGGTGCGGAAGTCCGTGTCGTCATGACGCGGGGCGGGGCCGAGTTCATAACCCCCCTGACCATGCAGGCGCTTTCCGGCCACCCTGTACACCTGGACCTTCTGGACCCTGCCGCCGAAGCGGCGATGGGGCATATCGAGCTGGCCAAATGGGCAGACCTTATTCTCATCGCGCCCGCGACCGCCGACCTGATCGCACGCCTGGCACAGGGCATCGCCAATGACCTGCTGACCACCGTCGTGCTGGCAACGGATGCGACCGTCGCCATCGCTCCGGCGATGAACAAGGCCATGTGGCGCGATGCGTCGGTACAGGCCAACACCCGCCTGCTGGAAGAGCGTGATTTCCGCGTATTCGGTCCCGCTTCCGGTAGCCAGGCCTGCGGCGATGTGGGCTTCGGACGTATGCTTGAACCCAATGATCTGGCGCAATGTGCGGCCGATTGTTTCCAGCGCCTGAGCCTGACCGGCAAACATGTACTGATTACCGCAGGACCGACCCAGGAAAACATCGACCCGGTGCGCTACATCACCAACCACAGCTCCGGCAAAATGGGTTTCGCCCTCGCTGAAGCGGCTGTGGAAGCCGGTGCGCGCGTCACGCTGATCACCGGCCCCGTGAACCTGCCGACACCGGATCGCGTTTCGCGCATCGACGTGGTCAGCGCCCGCGACATGCTGGCAGCCTGCGAAGCGGCGATTCCCTGCGACCTGTTCATCGCCTCAGCTGCGGTTGCGGACTACCGCCCGGAAGTCATCGCGCCCCACAAACTCAAGAAAGATCCTACGAACGGCGACGGCCTTTTGCTGCAGATGGTCCGCAACCCGGACATTCTGGCCACCATCGCCACCCGCCCGGATCGTCCGTTCAGTGTCGGTTTTGCCGCCGAGACCGAGCATCTTCTCGACTATGCTGCACGCAAGCTCAAGGACAAGAATCTCGACCTGATCGTCGCCAATGACGTGGCCAACCCCAGCATTGGCTTCAACAGTGAAGAGAACGCCTGCAGCGTGATCGACCGAGCGTTGCACGCAACGCTTTTCGCCCAGACCAGCAAGGCCAAGATTGCCCGCCAGCTGATCACTTTTATCGCCGACCGCATGAATCAGGTTTAACTACGAATGCACGCTCTACAAGCCAAGATCCTCGACCCTCGCATTGGCAACGAATTTCCGCTTCCGGCCTACGCCACTGTCGGCTCCGCCGGCCTGGACCTGCGCGCCATGCTCAAGCAGGACACTGTCCTGGAGCCGGGCCAGACCTTGCTGATCCCGACCGGCCTGTCGATCTACATCGGCGACCCGGGCCTTGCCGCGATGATCCTTCCCCGCTCGGGCCTTGGCCACAAACACGGCATCGTGCTGGGCAATCTGGTGGGCCTGATCGACTCCGATTATCAGGGCGAACTGATGGTGTCCTGCTGGAACCGTGGCCAGACTGCATTCACCATTTCGATTGGCGAGCGTATCGCGCAACTGGTGCTGGTGCCTGTGGTACAGGCGCACTTCGAACTGGTTGAAGAGTTCGATGAAAGCCAGCGTGGCGCGGGCGGCTTCGGGCACTCCGGCAGTCACTGATCGCCGACTGAAGCGTCGCACCGGTTCAAGGGATGAAGCGTGGGGAGAGGTCGTTGAAAGGCAGTCAGAACAGTCCGTCAAAACAACCCGTATCGGCCGCCTACCCGCTGCCCGCCGCGAACATGCAATCGCTTTCCCCAGGGCTGATTCCCGCAGCTGCGGGGCTGGTTATCGCGCTGGTCGTCGCATGGCTGGGCGTCTCCAACAACCCGCAGGAGCAGGACCGACTGACTCAGGCCTGGGGCAACGGTCAGGCGCAGGCGGTCAATCTGGCGCTCAGACAGATGAGCGCCGACACCCAGGCAGCTGCTTCCGCTCCGCAACTGGTCCAGGCCCTGCAAGGCAACGACGCTACTGCGTTGATCGCGGCGCAGGGTCGCCTGACGCGCTGGGACGGTCTGGCGGGCGCGCGCCTCAGCCCCAAAGGCCTTGCCGACGTGGACCCGACCGGGCCACTGCCTGTGACCTATGCCACCCTCGACATGCTGAACAAGGCTGCGCGAGGCGAAACGGTTGCCCCCGAGGCGCGCAAGACCGGCGACCGCTGGCTGATCTACAGCGCAGCGCCTGTGCGCTCCGATCCTGGACAGCCGGTCAGTGGAACCCTGCTGCTGGCCTTCGATCCGCAACGCCTGATCAACGCCTTGCCGGTGATTGAAGAGGATGCCGGGCGGGTTGTGCTGAGTCAGCAGTTCGGCAACGGGCCGGCACAGATTTTCCTTGAGCGAGGCCAGGCAGACGGTGGCAGGTCATTGACTTTCGACACAGGCTATCCGGGCTGGAAGCTTGAGTTCACGCCTGGCCCGGCTTCAAAAAATTCGTCCCCGATTCTGTTTCTGTTACTGGCTGCCATCATCGCCGCAGCGGGCGTAATCCTTGGGATGTACCGCAATGAGAGGGCTTTGCAGCGGCTCATTTGCGCTGACGCTCGTCAACTGGATCAGTTGCTTCAAGAACTCTCGAGCGGAAAAGCCGTCAAACCGTTCGGTTTGAGCCTCCCTGCCCTTGGCGGCCTGGCTCAGGCTCTGGCTCGTGTTTCGCTTCGTAATCAACCCCAGGCAATACCTGCGCTGGCTACGGGCAAGGAATACGACCCAAATATCACGACAGGCAGCGAGTCGCCCCCCATCGCTGCTCCCGGCACCGATTGGACGGACCCGCTGTTTCAAGATACCGATATTCTCGATATCGACCTTCTCGACGAAAACCAGGACTTCCTGAGATCGGAGCATCCCATCGCTATGAACAGCCCAGCATCCGTGGCACCCAAACTCCCTGATACCATTTTTCGCGCCTACGACATCCGTGGCGTGGTCGGGGACACCCTCAGCGCTGAGACCGCCTACTGGATCGGCCGCGCCATTGGCTCCGAGAGCCTGGCGCAGAACGAACCCAATGTCAGCGTTGGCCGCGATGGCCGCCTTTCCGGCCCCGAGCTGGTTGAACAACTGATTCAAGGCCTGCACGACAGCGGCTGCCACGTCAGCGACGTCGGCCTGGTGCCGACACCTGCGCTCTACTACGCAGCCAACGTGCTGGCAGGCAAGACCGGCGTCATGCTGACCGGCAGCCACAACCCGAAGGACTACAACGGCTTCAAGATCGTGATCGCGGGCGACACCCTGGCCAACGAGCAGATCCAGGCGCTGCACGAGCGCATCAAGACCAACAACCTGACCTCGCAGAAAGGCAGCGTCACCCAGGTCAACATCCTCGATCGCTATCTCAAGCAGATCAAGGACGACATCGTCATGGCGCGCAAGCTCAAGGTCGTGGTCGACTGCGGCAACGGCGCAGCGGGCGTGATCGCTCCGCAACTGATCGAAGCGCTGGGTTGCGAAGTGATTTCCCTGTTCGCGGAAGTCGACGGTAACTTCCCGAACCACCACCCGGATCCGGGCAAGCTGGAAAACCTTCAGGACCTGATCGCCAAGGTCAACGAGACTGGCGCCGATCTGGGCCTGGCTTTCGACGGTGACGGCGACCGTGTCGGCGTCGTGACCAACAAGGGTAACGTGGTCTATCCGGACCGCCTGCTGATGCTGTTCGCGCTGGATGTACTCAAGCGCAATCCGGGTGCCGACATCATTTTCGACGTCAAATGCACACGCCGACTGACGCCGCTGATCAGCGAACACGGTGGCCGTCCGGTCATGTGGAAAACCGGTCACTCGCTGATCAAGAAAGAAATGAAGAAAAGCGGTGCCCTGCTCGCTGGCGAAATGAGCGGCCACATCTTCTTCAAGGAGCGCTGGTTCGGTTTCGACGACGGTATCTACAGTGCGGCACGCCTGCTGGAGATTCTCAGCCAGGAGTCGACCTCCGCCGAAGACCTGTTCGAGACTTTCCCGAACGACATTTCGACACCTGAGATCAACATCAAGGTGACGGATGTAACGAAGTTCAGCATCATCGAAGCCCTTGAAAAAGACGCCCAGTGGGGCGACGCCAAACTGACCAGCATTGACGGAGTCCGCGTAGACTATCCGAAAGGCTGGGGCCTGGTTCGCGCGTCAAACACCACTCCGGTTCTGGTGCTGCGCTTCGAAGCCGAAACCGAGGCCGAACTGCAGCGCATCAAGGATGTGTTCCACGCCGAGCTCAAGAAAGTTGCGCCGGACCTCGATCTTCCTTTTTGATTGCTTTCCCATTTGACTGGAGCCCTGAATGACCCTCGAACGTGATGCCGCCTCTAATGTAGCCAAGGTCCTTTCCGAAGCGCTGCCTTACATTCGCCGCTTTGTTGGCAAGACGCTGGTTATCAAGTACGGCGGCAACGCCATGGAAAGCGACGAGCTGAAGACTGGCTTCGCTCGCGACATCGTGTTGATGAAAGCAGTGGGCATCAACCCGGTGGTCGTCCATGGCGGGGGGCCTCAGATCGGTGATCTGCTCAAGCGCCTGTCGATCGAAAGCCACTTCATCGATGGCATGCGCGTCACTGATGCCCAGACCATGGACGTTGTGGAAATGGTCCTGGGCGGTCAGGTCAACAAGGACATCGTCAATCTGATCAACCGTCATGGCGGCAGCGCCATCGGCCTGACCGGCAAGGACGCGGAGCTGATTCGTGCGAAGAAGCTGACCGTCACCCGTCAGACGCCGGAAATGACCAAGCCTGAAATCATCGACATTGGCCATGTGGGCGAAGTGGTCGGCATCAATACCGACCTGCTAAACATGCTGGTCAAAGGTGATTTCATCCCGGTCATCGCGCCTATCGGCGTGGGTGCCGACGGTGAGTCCTACAACATCAACGCCGACCTGGTCGCGGGCAAGGTTGCCGAGGCCCTCAAGGCCGAGAAACTGATGCTGCTGACCAACATTGCCGGCCTGATGGACAAGCAGGGCCAGGTCCTGACGGGCCTGACCACCGAGCAGGTGAACACGTTGATTGCCGACGGCACGATCTACGGCGGCATGCTGCCAAAGATCAAATGTGCGCTGGAAGCCGTGCAGGGTGGCGTGACCACTTCGCACATCATCGACGGGCGCGTTCCGAACGCCGTGTTGCTGGAAATCTTCACCGACACCGGCGTAGGCACCCTGATCAGTAACCGCAAGCGCTACTGATCACATCGCCTCAGCTACAAAAAAGGCCCCGCCAGCAGACGCTGACGGGGCCTTTGTTTTTCATGCGACTCAGCGGGTCAGTTGCTGCACGCGCACCCTGTCTGCTGCAAAATCTGCCTCGGCCCTGGTGCGTGCGGCCTGATAGCCTGCGATGTCGGCCTGCAACTTTTGCTGTTGGCTGCGCAGGTCATCCAGTTGCTCGATGATCGCTTGCGGAACCGGACGCCCTGCCCGCTCCTGATCAGCGGCCTGGCCTTGAAGGGAACGCTGTTGATTGGCAAGACCCTGAATATTGCCCTGGGCAACATCGATCAGGGTATCCAGCTCGGCCAGCTTGCGGGTTTTTACCCGGTCCACTTCTTCGACGCTGCCGTACAGGCTGAGAAGCTTCGCATTGGCCTCGGCCTGAAGTTTGGCGGCTTCGGTCTGGCGAATCTGTTCGGCAGTGGGCGCGGGCGGGATCACCTGCACCACACGGCCCCGGGCGTTGAGCACTTCGTAGCCTTTGGCGACGTACTCGGCCGGCACACCCAGACGGTCGATGACCGTGACGCCGCGACTGTCGATGTACCGGTAAAGCCGCACCTCGGGAACGTCGGCAGCCTGCACGATAGTGCTCGCGACCGACAGCCACAGCATCAACGCGCCCGATCCGCGTACAAGCCTCTGCAATGCGCCTGACGGGCATTGCTTCTGCGCCCGCCAGAACGGCATGTCAGATACCGTACTGTGCGCGGTAGGCTTCGACAGCAGGCAGGTGCTGCTTGAGCTGAGGATCGTCAGCGAGGAATTCCAGTACCTGATTCAACGACACGATGCTCACCACCGGAATGCCGAAGTCGCGCTCGACTTCCTGAATGGCCGACAATTCGCCGTTGCCACGTTCCTGACGGTTGAGCGCGATCAGCACACCCGCTGCCTTGGCGTCCTGCGCACTGATGATCTGCATGACTTCACGAATGGCGGTACCGGCCGTGATCACGTCGTCGATGATCAGAACATCACCAGCCAGCGGTGCGCCGACCAGACTGCCACCCTCGCCGTGCGCCTTGGCTTCCTTGCGGTTGAAGCACCAGGGCAGATCACGATCATGATGCTCGGCCAACGCCACAGCCGTAGCGGCTGCCAGCGGGATACCCTTGTAGGCCGGCCCGAACAGAACATCGAAGGAAATGCCGCTCTCGACCACCGCTGCAGCGTAGAAACGTCCGAGCTGCGCCAGGGCCGAGCCGCTGTTGAACAGACCGGCATTGAAGAAATATGGGCTGGTGCGTCCAGACTTGAGCGTGAACTCACCGAAGCGCAGCACGCCGCGATCTATGGCAAAACGAATGAAATCGCGTTGATACGCCTGCATAAAAAAAGCCTCGAAAGCACGGATTTAGCTAATTGGGTAGAGCTCGGGTATCATACACGCACGTGATTTTTGGGGCCATTTATGCGGATCATCAGTGTGAACGTAAATGGCATTCAAGCTGCGGTCGAGCGCGGGTTGCTCAGCTGGCTGCAAGCTCAGAATGCCGACGTCATCTGCTTACAGGACACCCGCGCCTCCGCCTTTGAACTGGATGATCCAGCTTTTCAGCTGGATGGCTACTTCCTCTATGCCTGCGAAGCCGAAGTCCCCGCTCAGGGTGGCGTGGCGCTTTATTCGCGGTTGCAACCGAAGGCGGTGATCAGCGGCCTCGGCTTCGAGACAGCCGACCGCTACGGGCGTTACCTGCAAGCCGATTTCGACAAAGTCAGTATTGCAACCCTTCTCTTCCCTTCCGGGATGAACGGGGATGAAGACCTGAATCAGAAGTTCAAGCTCATGGACGACTTCGGCAAGTACATGGACAAGCAGCGCCGCAAGCGTCGCGAGTACATTTACTGCGGTTCGCTCTATGTGGCGCAGCAGAAGCTCGACATCAAGAACTGGCGCGACAGCCAGCAATCTCCTGGCTTCCTGGCGCCCGAACGCGCCTGGATGGACGAGATCGTGGGCACCATGGGCTATGTCGATGCCCTGCGTGAAGTCAGTCGCGAAGGCGATCAGTACAGCTGGTGGCCGGATAACGAACAGGCCGAGATGCTGAATCTGGGCTGGCGCTTTGACTACCAGATCCTGACTCCAGGTCTGCGCCGCTTCGTGCGTAGCGCCCGTCTGCCTCGCCAGCCGCGCTTCTCGCAGCACGCGCCGCTGATCGTGGATTACGACTGGACCCTCACGATCTGATCGTCACGCGACACCCGAACACGAAAAAGCCGACTTGAAGTCGGCTTTTTGCGCTGCCTGCGATTTTGCCTACTTCAGCAGACGCCATGTGAACGGGTAGCGATAATCCACCCCTTCGTTGGCCTTCACGCCGGCAATGATCGTCAGCACCAGAGCACCAAGACCCACCAGCATCAACAATGCGAAGCCGATCACCACGACCATCAGCAGGATGCTGATCGTGGCCGCAATCGCGACCGTGATCTGAAAATTGAGCGCTTCCTTGCCCTGCGCATCGATAAACGGGTCACTTTCCTTCTTCATCTGCCAAAGGATCAACGGCCCCAGCAGATTGCCGAACGGAAAGAGCATCCCGAAGAACGCAGACAAGTGACAGAACATCGCCCATTGACGGGCACTTTGAGCCGGTTTCTGCACAGGATGCTGGCTGTCACTCATGGTCACGCTCCAGGATTATCAGTCGGCCAGTGCGGCGCGCTGCAATTCGAACAGTTCGGTCATGCCCTTCTGCGCCAGTGCCAGCATCGCGTTCAGCTCTTCAGGCTGGAACGGCGCGCCTTCGGCGGTGCCCTGCACCTCGATGAAACCACCTGCACTGGTCATGACCACGTTCAGGTCGGTCTCGGCAGCGGAGTCTTCCAGGTAGTCCAGATCGAGCACTGGCTCGCCCTGATACATGCCGACCGACACCGCAGCAATCATCTGCTTGAGTGGATCGCCGCCTTTCAGACCGCCACGCTTCTTGATCACTTTCAAGGCATCAGCCAGCGCAACCATCGC
This sequence comes from Pseudomonas viridiflava, assembly GCF_001642795.1. Lineage (GTDB taxonomy): Bacteria > Pseudomonadota > Gammaproteobacteria > Pseudomonadales > Pseudomonadaceae > Aquipseudomonas > Aquipseudomonas viridiflava. The sequence continues at coordinate 112,080 of NZ_LKEH01000021.1, forward strand.
GCCGGTGATGGATGCGGTACGTGTACCACCGTCGGCCTGGATGACATCGCAATCGACGTACAGGGTGACATCGCCCAGCTTGGACATGTCCAGCGCAGCGCGCAGCGAACGACCGATCAGGCGCTGGATTTCCAGCGTACGGCCGCCCTGCTTGCCGCGGCTCGCTTCACGCTGGTTACGCTCGCCGGTGGCGCGCGGCAGCATGCCGTATTCGGCCGTCAACCAGCCCTGGCCCTGGCCTTTCAGGAAGCGCGGCACGCCATTCTCGACGCTGACGGTGCAGATCACCTTGGTGTCACCGAACTCAACCAGCACAGAACCCTCGGCGTGTTTGGTGTAGTTGCGGGTGATGCGGATCGAGCGGAGCTGATCGGCGGCGCGACCACTTGGACGTTTCATCTGGGATACCTGTACTGAGACGGAAAACTGCCGAGCATTATAGAGGCCATCGTCCGGACAGGGCATCTCTTAAAGTCGGCGCCGCCCGACCGCCAAGGCTGAAAGGCTCTGAAACGGGGCTTTGAGCCACTATTCGTGCAGGCAAAAAAAGTCTTGCACGGTTTGTCACACTGCCGGATTGGGAGCCTGCGCCGCACTGCGCTACAATCCTGCGCCTTTGCAGCCTGTCGGCTTTCACGACACCCACGGCAGCTGTCCGCCCCATGAGCGGACTCGACCGCCCGGACTGAATCAAGAGGTATTCCCATGGTGCACAGCATGACTGCCTTCGCCCGAGTAGAACGGGCCGGTGCCCAGGGCACACTGAGCTGGGAACTGCGCTCGGTCAATCATCGCTACCTTGAGCCCCATCTGCGCCTGCCCGAGTCATTCCGGGACCTGGAAGGCGGGATTCGCGAGGCGCTGCGCCAGGGTCTGTCGCGGGGCAAGGTCGAATGCACCTTGCGCTTTGTCGAAGAAACCGCAGGCAAGCCCCTGCAGGTTGATCGCGAGCGGGCCAGCCAGTTGATCGCCGCCGCGGAATCGGTTGCCAGCCTGATCAAGCAGCCCGCGCCGCTCAACCCGCTTGAAGTGCTGGCCTGGCCCGGTGTTCTGGTGGCCGATGCCAACGATCCGCAGGCCCTGAACAACGAAGCCCTGACGCTGTTCAACGAGGCACTCACCGAATTGAAGAACGGCCGCGGCCGCGAAGGCGCGGACCTGGGGAAACTTCTCGACGAACGGCTGACCTCCATCACTGAAGAAGTCGTCACCCTGCGCACCCTCGTGCCGCAGATGCTCGCCACCCAGCGCCAGAAAGTGCTGGATCGCTTCGCCGACATGAAGGCCGAGCTGGATCCGCAGCGTCTGGAGCAGGAAATGGTCCTGCTGGCGCAGAAAAGCGATGTCGCCGAAGAACTGGATCGCCTGAGCACCCACGTCACCGAAGTACGCCGCGTGCTCAAGACCGGCGGCCAGGCGGGTCGCCGCCTGGACTTCCTGATGCAGGAACTGAATCGCGAAGCCAACACACTGGGCTCCAAAGCCTTCGACCCACGCAGCACGCAAGCGGCCGTCAACCTGAAAGTGTTGATCGAGCAGATGCGTGAACAAGTGCAGAATATTGAGTAAGGCTGAACCTGACATGACCCACAAATCCGGCACCCTGTACATCATTTCCGCGCCCTCCGGCGCAGGCAAGACCAGTCTGGTCAATGCCCTGATCCAGGCTCAGCCGCAGATCCGCGTCTCGGTGTCGCACACCACCCGCGCCATGCGTCCGGGCGAGCAGGACGGGGTGAATTACCACTTCGTCGACCGTGCGGAATTCGCACGAATGATCGAACATGGCGACTTCCTGGAACAGGCCGAAGTCTTCGGCAACCAGTACGGCACTTCGCAAAGCCATCTGCAACAGACGCTGGATGAAGGCCACGACCTGATTCTGGAAATCGACTGGCAGGGCGCCCAGCAGGTTCGCGCACAGATGCCTCACGCCCGCTCGATCTTCATTCTGCCGCCCAGCCAGCAGGCCCTGCGTCAGCGCCTGACCAACCGCGGCCAGGACAGCGACGAGATCATCGAAAACCGGATGCGTGAGGCCGTCAGCGAGATGAGCCACTACATCGAGTACGAATACATCGTGGTCAACGATGATTTCGCCGGCGCACTGGAAGACCTGAAGTCCATCTTCCGTGCCAATCGCCTGACCCAGCAGCATCAGCAAGAGCAATACAGCGAGCTTTTTCAGCAATTGCTGGCTTGATCGGGACGTTTCAACGCGGCAGACTGCAGGTCAGACAAAGACCGTTTGTGGCATGCCGCTTGCTGCTTGCAGCAGTCCGCTTGTAAACTACCGAGTCCGCTCGCCCATCCGGGCACCGCGCATACGCATTTGCTACGAGGAATACCCATGGCCCGCGTGACCGTTGAAGACTGCCTAGAACACGTCGATAACCGCTTCGAGCTGGTCATGCTCGCTACCAAGCGTTCGCGTCAACTCGCCACCGGCGGCAAAGAGCCGAAGCTGGCGTGGGAAAACGACAAGCCTACCGTCGTGGCCCTGCGTGAAATCGCGGCCGGCCTGATGGATTATGCCGTTATTGCAGAAGCCGAAATCGTTGAAGATGAACCATTGTTCGCAGCGTTCGAGGACGAGTCCAACGAGGCCGTCTAAGCCTATGCCGGGTCGACGTAGTACGGCGCAGGGTAAAAGCCATCGGCAGGGGGTAGCGCCTTGCCGAGCATAGACGCCCTCGCCGACAGACTGTCGGCCTACCTCGGCAAGGACCAGGTCAATCTGGTCCGCCGAGCGTATTTCTACGCCGAACAAGCCCACGATGGTCAGCGCCGTCGAAGCGGCGAAGCCTACGTCACGCATCCTCTTGCGGTGGCGAATATTCTTGCCGACATGCACATGGACCATCAGAGCCTGATGGCGGCGATGCTGCATGACGTGATCGAAGACACCGGGATTGCCAAGGAAGCGCTCAGCGCACAGTTTGGCGAAACCGTGGCCGAACTGGTCGATGGGGTCAGCAAACTGACCCAGATGAACTTCGAGACCAAAGCCGAAGCACAGGCCGAGAACTTCCAGAAAATGGCCATGGCCATGGCGCGCGACATTCGCGTGATCCTGGTCAAGCTCGCCGACCGCCTGCACAACATGCGCACTCTGGAAGTCCTTTCCGGTGAAAAGCGCCGCCGCATCGCGAAAGAAACCCTCGAAATCTACGCACCCATTGCCAACCGCCTGGGCATGCACAGCGTGCGTATCGAATTCGAGGACCTGGGCTTCAAGGCCATGTACCCGATGCGTTCCTCGCGGATCAATCAGGCGGTCAAGCGCGCCCGAGGCAATCGCAAGGAACTGGTCAACAAGATCGAAGAGTCCCTGAGCCATTGCCTTGCCGTCGACGGCATCGAGGGCGATGTCAGCGGGCGACAGAAGCACCTGTACGGCATCTACAAGAAGATGCGCGGCAAGCGTCGGGCCTTTAACGAGATCATGGACGTTTACGCGTTCCGCATCATCGTCGACAAGGTAGACACCTGCTATCGCGTGCTGGGCGCTGTGCATAATCTGTACAAACCGTTGCCCGGCCGTTTCAAGGATTACATCGCAATTCCCAAGGCCAACGGCTACCAGTCGCTGCACACCACCTTGTTCGGCATGCACGGTGTGCCCATCGAAATCCAGATCCGCACCCGCGAAATGGAAGAGATGGCCAACAACGGGATCGCGGCGCACTGGCTGTACAAATCCAGCGACGATGAACAGCCCAAGGGTACGCATGCCCGTGCCCGTCAGTGGGTCAAGGGCGTGCTGGAAATGCAGCAGCGTGCCGGCAACTCGCTGGAATTCATCGAGAGCGTCAAGATCGACCTGTTCCCGGACGAGGTCTACGTCTTCACGCCCAAGGGCCGGATCATGGAGCTGCCCAAAGGCTCCACGGCCGTGGACTTCGCTTATGCGGTTCACACCGACGTCGGCAACAGCTGCATCGCCTGCCGGATCAATCGCCGACTGGCGCCGCTCTCGGAACCGCTGCAGAGCGGTTCGACCGTCGAGATCGTCAGCGCACCCGGCGCACGCCCCAACCCGGCCTGGCTGAACTTCGTTGTCACCGGCAAGGCGCGCACGCACATTCGCCACGCCCTGAAGCTGCAACGCCGCTCCGAATCCATCAGCCTGGGCGAACGCCTGCTGAACAAGGTCCTCAATGGCTTCGAAAGCAGCCTGGACAAGATTCCTGCCGAGCGCGTGCAACTGGCCTTGAACGAATACCGCGTGGAAGTGCTGGAAGACCTGCTCGAAGACATCGGACTGGGCAATCGCATGGCCTACGTCGTTGCCCGCCGCCTGCTGGGCGAGGGCGATCAATTGCCGAGCCCGGAAGGTCCGCTGGCGATTCGCGGCACCGAAGGCCTGGTGCTGAGCTACGCCAAGTGTTGCACGCCGATACCGGGCGATCCGATCGTGGGCCACCTGTCTGCGGGCAAGGGCATGGTCGTGCACCTGGACAACTGCCGCAACATCAGCGAAATCCGCCACAACCCGGAAAAATGCATCCAGCTGTCTTGGGCCAAGGATGTGACCGGCGAATTCAATGTCGAGCTGCGTGTCGAACTGGAACATCAGCGTGGCCTGATCGCCTTGCTGGCCAGCAGCGTCAACGCCGCCGACGGCAACATCGAAAAAATCAGCATGGACGAGCGCGATGGCCGCATCAGTGTGGTCCAGCTCGTCGTCAGCGTGCACGACCGTGTGCATCTGGCCCGCGTGATCAAGAAACTACGTGCACTGACCGGGGTCACACGCATCACCCGGATGCGCTCGTAGGCAATCCCATTCGCAGGAGTTCTTCATGACCAAGACTGTCATCACCAGTGAAAAAGCCCCGGCGGCCATCGGCCCTTACTCGCAGGCGATCAAGGCTGGCAATACCGTCTACATGTCCGGCCAGATCCCTCTGGACCCGAAAACCATGGAGCTGGTCGACGGCATCGAAGCCCAGATCACCCAAGTCTTCGAAAACCTGAAGTCCGTCGCTGAAGCGGCTGGCGGTTCGTTCAAGGACATCGTCAAGCTGAACATCTTCCTGACCGACCTGGGCCATTTTGCCAAGGTCAACGAGATCATGGGCACCTACTTCGCACAGCCTTACCCGGCGCGTGCAGCCATCGGCGTTGCCGCACTGCCACGTGGTGCGCAGGTCGAGATGGACGCGATTCTCGTCATCGAATAAATCCCCCAGCGGAGCGTTGCTGCGTTCCGCTCTCCCTGAAGGAAGGAATCTGTTATGCGTTCCGCGCTCGCCATTTCACTGCTGGCCGTTGTTCTCGGCGGCTGCTCCAGCTTTGCCGACCGCAACCCGGACGGCACCTGGATCAACCAGACCGCCATCGATGCCGCGGTCAAGCAGGGCAACCTGCGTCAGGCGCTGCTCGCCAACGGTCCGAATCTGGAGTGGCAGATCAACTCCAAGGCCAATCAGGCGGTGTACTCCAACGGCTTCGAGCTGGGTGAAGGCAAGATTGTCAGTGCCGCTGAAGGCAAGCTGCACATCGACTTCTACGGCAACTTCTTCGAAGACCTGAGCGTCAAGGGTGACGAACTGGTACAGGCAGCCAGCGAATCCGGCCCTGAGCAGCACTTCGAAAAACCGAAGAACACCGTGCCCGAAGGCGCACAGCCGGGCAGCACCTTTGAAAAAGCGCTGTATGCGGCCTACATGGGTGGCAAATGGACCATCGTTGAAGGCGACGGTCAGGGCAGCACCGTGCAGTTCATGCCGGACGGCAGCGTCCAGGGTCTTCCGGAAAACGATCGCTTCGCGCTGTGCCTGGCTGGCGATTGCGCCGCCATGAGCGGTGAGTACGACAGCATGTGGCTGGAAAAGGCCGAGCAGGGTAATCCCTGGATTTTCGCTCGCAAGGGCAAGCAACTGGAGATTTTCCAGGCAGTGAATAACGCAGGGGCCGATCAAATGCCCGAACTGCGTCCGGGCACTCGCCGCTGGTTGCTTGAGCAGCAGTAAATCCGGCATTGTGCAGTGGATCAGCAAAAAAGCGCCCTTCATGGGCGCTTTTTCGTTCACGCGGTTCGGCACTCTCGGAGCGTCAGCCGCCCTCCATAAACGAGTCGTCAGGGGTGAGACATGATAACGATATCCAGCCACTTCACGCCCTGGACCTCGCTGACCGGAGGGCTGTTGATTGGTCTCGCAGCCAGTCTGTTCATTCTGCTCAATGGCAGAATCATGGGTATCAGCGGGCTGCTTGGCAGCGTCCTTTCCCGCGTTGCCGAAGGCCGTACCGAAAAGCTGCTTTTTCTCTCGGGTCTGCTGGGGTCCCCCTTGGTCTGGTCGCTGGGCTCGTCGCTTCCCGAGGCGTCGTTCGATGCCAACGTCCTGACGCTGCTGGCCGCCGGGCTGATGGTCGGGATCGGTACCCGCTACGGCGCCGGATGCACCAGTGGACACGGCATATGCGGACTGTCACGCCTGTCGCCGCGATCCCTTGTGGCCGTCTGCTGCTTCATGGGCAGCGGTTTCGCCAGCGTTTATCTGATTCGTCATCTGGCCGGGGTCTGACCATGCGCAAACTGACTGCACTGCTTACCGGTCTGATCTTCGGTCTGGGGCTCTACCTCAGCGGCATGACGAACCCGGCGAAGGTGCTGGCATTTCTGGACATCGCAGGCGACTGGGATCCGTCACTGGCTCTTGTCATGGCCGGCGCACTCGTGCCGAGCAGCCTTGCATTTTATGTGGCAAGGCGCCGCCAGACATCGCTGCTCGGCGCGGCCCTTCAAATACCGACGCTCAGGGTGATCGACCGCAGGCTCGTTTGGGGCAGCCTGCTGTTCGGTGCCGGCTGGGCCCTGGCAGGACTGTGTCCTGGCCCGGCGCTGGCGCTGCTACTGACCGGGCGATGGCAACCCGTGGTGTTCACCCTGGCACTGGTGGCGGGCATGCTGATCTTTGCGCGACTTCAGTCCCGCAAGGCAACCTGAGCGCCTGACTGGCGATCAACCCAGCAGGGCGGCGTAACCCGCCTTGTAGTCGGGGTACACCGGTACCCAGCCCAGCGCACGGGCGCGCGCATTGCTGCAGCGTTTGCTGCCGACCCGCTGCACGCTGACGTCGTCAGACCATTCGGTAACGCCCAGGTACTCACGAATCCACGACACCACGTCAGCCAATGCAGCCGGGTCGTCGTCCACGCCCAGATAGCAGCTCTCCAGTGCAACGCCCCGATCATCGGCCTCAAGCAGATGCGCCAGCAGACCCGCTGCGTCGTCGGCGTGAATGCGATTGGCGTAGACCGGGGGATCTATTCTGACGCTGTGGCCCTGACGCACCCGGTTGGACAGATCTGCACGGCCCGGCCCGTAGATACCGGTCAATCTCACGGCCGTGGCGGGAAGGCCGCTGTTCAGCGCCAGCTGTTCAGCCTCAAGCATGACCGTGCCGGTATAGCCGACAGGTTCGGTTGCGGACGTTTCATCGACCCATTCACCCTCCTGCTGGCCGTAAACACCGCTGCTGGACACGAAAAACAGACGTTTGGGCCGTTGACCCTGCTCTTTGAGCCAGCCAAGCACATGGCGCAACCCGTTGACATAGGCGTCTCGATAACCGGCTTCGTCACGCTGCGAGGGCGTGGCGCAATACACCACGTAGTCGATCTGGCCCGTCGGCCAGTCAGCGGGTCTCGCGGTCGCGAACAGATCGCCCCGGATTGGCAAGACACCCTCGGGCAGCTCGGAAACCGTGCGCCGCAGCCCATGGACAGACCAGTCATGAGCCAGCAGGCGCGTGGCCAGTCGGGAGCCGATATCGCCACAACCAGCGATCAAAACGGATGGGGCAGACATTGCATATCTCCACAGGAAGGTGATCAGACACCGTGTAAGTCATCAGAAAACGTCAAATATTCGGGCCAATATGTAAAAAAGATACAGTATTACTTTTGTTAACAAGAACGATTTGCAATAATGGCGACCCATTTGTTCCCCTGGAACGCCGAACGCAACGCACGGCGACTGGAACGATCACTTTCTATTCTCCCAGGTCAGGCCAGCATGACACGTATCCAATCAATCGCTTCGCCAACCAAGCTATTCAGCCTGCCTCGCGCATGGCGCGGCATCGCGGCTCTCGTCCTGAGCCTGATGCTCGCACCCGTTGCACTCGCCGACCAGTCGGCACCTGCAACGCCGCCTGCCGCCACGGCCCCTGCAGCGACCAACGCCGCACCGGCGCCGGTTCAGGCTGACGCCGCAGCGCCTATGGAGACGCTGGAACCTGCCGCCGAAGACAACAGCCTGGGCATGTCGCACGACCTGTCGCCATGGGGCATGTATCAGAACGCCGATGTGGTGGTGAAAGCAGTCATGATCGGTCTGGCCATCGCCTCGATCATCACCTGGACCATCTGGATCGCCAAGGGTTTCGAACTGCTGGGCGCCAAGCGCCGCCTGCGTACCGAAATCGCCAACCTGAAGAAGGCCCGCACCCTGTCCGAAGCCGGTGAAACCGCTGCGAAGGAAGGCACGCTGGCCAACCTGCTGGTTCACGACGCGATGGAAGAGATGCGCCTGTCCACCAACAGCCGCGAGCGCGAAGGCATCAAGGAACGCGTCAGCTTCCGCCTGGAGCGTCTGGTTGCAGCCTGCGGTCGCAACATGAGCTCCGGCACCGGCGTGCTGGCAACCATCGGTTCCACCGCGCCATTCGTGGGCCTGTTCGGTACCGTATGGGGCATCATGAACAGCTTCATCGGCATCGCCAAGACCCAGACCACCAACCTCGCCGTCGTCGCTCCAGGCATCGCTGAAGCCTTGCTGGCAACCGCGCTGGGCCTGGTTGCCGCGATTCCTGCGGTGGTCATCTACAACGTTTTCGCCCGTTCCATTGCCGGTTACAAGGCACAGGTTGCCGATGCCTCGGCGCAGGTACTGCTGCTGGTCAGCCGCGATCTGGACCACCAGCCAGCTGCCGAACGCAGCCAGTCGCCACACATGGTCAAGGTGGGCTGAACCTTGGGCATGCATCTGAAGGAAGGCGACGACGATCTCGCCGAAAACCACGAAATCAACGTCACGCCGTTCATCGACGTCATGCTGGTGCTGCTGATCATCTTCATGGTCGCGGCACCTCTGGCCACGGTGGACATCAAGGTTGACCTGCCTGCGTCTACCGCGACGCCGCAACCCCGGCCCGAAAAGCCGATCTTCCTCAGCGTCAAGACCGACAAGAGCCTGTACCTGGGCGAAGAGAAGGTCGCACGCGAGCAGATCGGTCAGGTGCTGGATGCGCGCACCAAGGGCAAGAAAGACACCACGATCTTCTTCCAGGCCGACAAGGGCGTGGATTACGGCGATCTGATGGACGTCATGAACTCGCTTCGGGGTGCGGGCTACCTGAAAGTAGGTCTGGTAGGCCTTGAGACGGTTGGTAAGAAATGATCACTACGCGCCAAAAACTGACGCGCTATAGCGGTAGTCTGTTGTTGGTGCTGGCCGTGCACGCGATTGCGATCATCGTCGCTCTTCGCTGGCCGGCCTCTCAAGCCATCGAACTGCCTCCGGCAGCCATGATGGTCGAGCTGGCGCCCTTGCCGGAACCCGCACCGCCGCCACCGCCTCAGGTCGTCCAGCCGCCTCAGCCGCCCGCACCGGAAGAACAGGTGCAGGTGCCAGAGGTCGTTGAAGCGCCGAAGCCGGAAATCGTCGTGCCCAAGAAGGTGGAAAAGCCCAAGCCGAAACCGCAGCCGCCAAAGCCGCAGAAGAAGCCTGAGCCGCCAAAGCCCGAGGAAAAACCTGCCGAAGAGAAACCGGTAGACACGCCTCCGACCACGGCCAAACCCGAGAAGTCGGCTGCTCCGACACCGCCGGCACCTGCCTCGCCGCCAAGCAATGCGCTGCCAAGCTGGCAGGGCGACCTGCTGCGCCATCTGGGCAAATACAAGAAGTACCCTGAGGACGCCCGTCGTCGCGGCATGCAGGGTGTGGCTCGTCTGCGCTTCGTGGTGGATGCACAGGGCAATGTTTCGTCGTACGAGATTGCCAGCAGCTCCGGCAGTCCGGCACTGGATCGGGCGACCATGGAGATGATCCGTCGCGCGCAGCCTCTGCCGAAGCCGCCTGCAGAAATCCTCAACAACGGCACCATCGAAATCCTCGCACCGTTCGTTTATTCGCTGGATAAACGCTGAATCGCACTTTTGTTACTCAAGAGTGCTTCTGATAACGTGCGTCTATCGATTGCACCCGCTATGCTGGGGCCGCAACTTCATGGACGCACGTTATGACTCTTACAGAATTGCGCTACATCGTTACGCTTGCCCAGGAACAGCACTTCGGCCACGCCGCCGAGCGCTGTCATGTCAGCCAGCCTACGCTGTCGGTGGGTGTCAAAAAGCTCGAAGACGAACTCGGTGTGCTGATTTTCGAGCGCAGCAAGAGCGCCGTGCGCCTGACGCCAGTGGGCGAAGGCATCGTCGCCCAGGCGCAAAAGGTACTTGAACAGGCTCAGGGTATCCGCGAGCTGGCCCAGGCTGGCAAGAACCAGCTGACGGCACCGCTGAAAGTCGGCGCCATCTACACCGTCGGCCCTTACCTGTTTCCCCATCTGATTCCGCAACTGCATCGCGTTGCCCCGCAGATGCCGTTGTACATCGAGGAAAACTTCACTCACGTGCTGCGCGACAAGCTGCGCAACGGTGAGCTGGATGCCGTCATCATCGCGCTGCCATTCAACGAAGCCGACGTGCTGACCCTGCCTCTGTATGACGAGCCGTTTTCTGTCCTGATGCCTGCCGACCACCCGTGGACTCAAAAAGAGACCATCGACGCCTCGGCCCTGAATGACAAGAGCCTGCTGTTGCTGGGTGAAGGCCACTGTTTCCGCGATCAGGTGCTGGAAGCCTGTCCTACACTGACCAAAGGCAGCGAGGGCGCCAGGCACACCACCGTGGAATCCAGCTCGCTGGAAACCATCCGCCACATGGTCGCGTCAGGACTGGGGATTTCGATTCTGCCGTTGTCGGCCGTCGACAGTCACCACTACGCGCCCGGCGTGATCGAAGTACGTCCGCTGACGCCGCCCGTACCGTTCCGCACGGTTGCCATCGCCTGGCGTGCAAGTTTCCCAAGGCCCAAGGCTATCGAGATTCTCGCTGACTCCGTGCGCCTGTGTTCAGTGGCACGTCCCAAGACAGAAGCGAGCTAGGCAGGAAGAAAATGAGCGAGCTTTCCAAAGTCTCGGTCACCGCGCTCAAGGGCGTCGGCGAGGCCATGGCTGAAAAGCTGGCAAAGGTCGGTCTGGAAAACCTGCAGGATGTGCTGTTTCATCTGCCGTTGCGTTATCAGGATCGGACTCGCGTCGTGCCTATTGGCGCGTTGCGGCCAGGCCAGGACGCGGTGATCGAAGGCGTCGTAAGCGGCGCCGATGTAGTGATGGGCAAACGTCGCAGCCTGCTGGTGCGCCTGGGCGATGGCACAGGTGTCGTCAGCCTGCGCTTCTATCACTTCAGCAATGCCCAGAAAGAAGGCATGAAGCGCGGTACTCACCTGCGCTGTTTCGGCGAAGCACGCCCTGGCGCGTCCGGCCTTGAAATCTATCACCCCGAATACCGTGCGATCACGGGCGACGAGCCTGCGCCTGTCGAACAGACCCTGACGCCGATCTATCCCTCGACCGAAGGCCTGACGCAGCAGCGTCTGCGCCAGCTCTGTCAGCAAAGCCTGGCGATGCTCGGCCCCAAAAGTCTGCCGGACTGGCTGCCGGATGAGCTGGCCCGAGATTATCAACTGGCTCCGCTGGACGATGCGATTCGCTACCTGCATCACCCACCGGCCGACGCCGACGTCGAAGAGCTGGCTCTGGGTCATCACTGGGCCCAGCATCGTCTGGCGTTCGAGGAGCTGCTGACTCACCAGCTCTCCCAACAACGGCTTCGCGAAAGCCTGCGCTCGCAACGTGCACCGGCCCTGCCGCTGGCGAAAAAACTGCCAAAGCAATTTCTTGCCAACCTCGGCTTTCCGCCCACCGGCGCGCAGCAGCGGGTCGGCAAGGAAGTGGCCTACGACCTCAGTCAGCCCGAACCCATGCTGCGCCTGATTCAGGGCGACGTCGGCTCGGGCAAGACCGTGGTAGCCGCGCTCGCGGCCTTGCAGGCGCTGGAGGCCGGTTATCAGGTGGCGTTGATGGCACCGACCGAGATTCTCGCCGAGCAGCACTACATCAACTTTCAGCGCTGGCTCGAGCCGCTGGGCATCGGTGTGGCGTGGCTGGCCGGCAAACTCAAGGGCAAAGCCCGCGTGACCTCGCTTGAACAGATCGCCAGCGGCACACCGATGGTGGTCGGCACACACGCGCTGTTTCAGGACGAAGTGCAGTTCAAGAATCTGGCACTGGTCATCATCGACGAACAGCACCGCTTCGGCGTTCAGCAGCGTCTGGCGCTGCGCAAGAAGGGCGTAGGCGGCCTGATGTGTCCGCACCAGCTGATCATGACGGCCACACCGATTCCCCGCACGCTGGCCATGAGTGCCTATGCGGACCTGGACACGTCGATTCTCGACGAACTGCCGCCGGGTCGTACGCCGGTCAACACCGTGCTGGTCGCCGACAGTCGCCGAATGGAAGTGATCGAGCGGGTGCGCTCCGCCTGTGCGGAGGGTCGGCAGGCGTATTGGGTGTGCACGCTGATTGAAGAGTCCGAAGAACTGACCTGCAAGGCGGCCGAAACGTCGTTCGAAGAATTGAGCAGCGCGCTGGGCGAGTTGCGTGTCGGGCTGATCCATGGGCGCATGAAGCCTGCCGAGAAAGCAGCGATCATGGCCGAGTTCAAACAGGGCGCACTGCAGCTGCTGGTGGCGACCACGGTGATCGAAGTCGGCGTCGATGTGCCCAATTCCAGCCTGATGATCATCGAGAACCCCGAGCGACTGGGCCTTGCCCAGCTCCACCAGTTACGTGGTCGAGTCGGCCGGGGCAGCGCTGTCAGTCACTGCGTGCTGCTTTACCATCCGCCGCTGTCGCAAATCGGGCGACAGCGACTGGGAATCATGCGTGAGACCAACGACGGTTTCGTCATCGCCGAAAAGGATCTGGAGCTGCGCGGCCCAGGCGAAATGCTCGGAACCCGACAAACGGGCCTGCTGCAATTCAAGGTCGCCGACCTGATGCGTGATGCCGATCTATTGCCTGCCGTTCGCGACGCAGCCCAAGCCCTGCTTGAGCGTTGGCCGCAACATGTCAGTCCATTGCTCGAACGCTGGCTGCGTCATGGCCAGCAGTATGGCCAGGTGTGATACAGGCTATGCTTTGGAAACCGCATGCGACCCAACTTGAATAAGGTGGTTATACTTCGGCCACTGTAGGAATTTGGACAAAGACCATGACAGAAGTTGCTCACGTCGATGATTCGCATCACGCCCCGTCGGTTATCCGGCAGTTGCTTGAAAAGTTGGCGATCAGCTACAACGAAGTCGTCGATGACAAAAACCTGCAACCGACGCGCAAGGTTCAGGCCGTCCTGGTCGAAGACGCCGTCGGCGCTCTTCTCATTCTGTTTCCGCAAAGTCAGTTGCTGGACCTCAGCCGGATCACCGAGCTGACGGGTCGGCAATTGACCGCTGTCCCGCACGAGCGGCTGCTGCGCATGCTGGCGAAACACAGCCTGCATGTGCTGCCGGGCCTGCCCGCGCTGACCAGTTCACCCTGCCTTTACGATGAGCGCCTGCTGCAGGAACCCTCGCTGTTGGTAGGTTCGGGCGAACCCGGCGTGTTACTGGAAATCAGCAGCGAAGACTTCAAAGGCATGCTCAGCAAAGCCAGCGCCGCCGTTTTCGGGCAGCCTGTCAGTGCAATTCATCCCAACCTCGATCGTCCTGATGATGACCCGGCAGAAATTACCAAAGCCATGAGTAATTTCACGGCGCGCCGTATCCAGCAACGCCTGGAAGCGACACTGGAAATTCCGCCGCTGGCCGGGACTGCGCAAAAGATCATCAAGTTGCGGGTCGATCCCGATGCGACCATCGACGACATCACCGGCGTGGTCGAAACCGATCCTGCGCTGGCAGCACAGGTCGTCAGTTGGGCTGCTTCGCCTTACTACGCGTCGACCGGCAAGATTCGCTCGGTGGAAGACGCCATCGTCCGCGTGCTGGGTTTCGATCTGGTGATCAACCTGGCACTGGGCCTGGCGCTGGGCAAGACCCTGAGCCTGCCCAAGGATCAGCCGCAACAGACCACGCCTTACTGGCAACAGTCGATCTACACCGCAGCCGTCATCGAGGGCCTGACCCGCGCCATCCCGCGCGCCAAGCGACCTGAAGGCGGCCTGACGTATCTGGCCGGTCTGCTGCACAACTTTGGCTACCTGCTGCTCGCGCACGTCTTCCCGCCGCACTTCTCGCTGATCTGCCGTCAGTTGGAAGTGAACCCGCACCTGCATCACAGCTACATCGAGCACCATCTGCTCGGCATCAGCCGTGAACAGATCGGCGCCTGGCTGATGCGTTACTGGGACATGCCGGACGAACTCGCCACTGCGCTGCGCTTTCAACATGATCCCCATTACGCAGGCGAACATCACGCCTACGCCAATCTGGTGTTTCTGGCCGTGCGTCTGTTGCGTGCCAACGGCGTCGGCGCAGGGCCACAGCAGGAGATTCCGGACGAGCTGTTCGAGCGTCTTGGTCTGACCCGCGAAAAGGCCAACGAATCCGTCAAGAAAGTACTCGAAGCCGAAGTGCTGCTGCGCGAACTGGCGTCTCAGTTCAGCCAATAAGCGCTCACTCTGCCCATCGCGTGGGCATGCACCCTGTGCGCTCTGCGTCACTTCGAAAGCGGACGCGGAGCGTCCTGAGAGGCATTCCCACGCAGAGCGTAGGAACGATCAGCGTGATCTCAAGCACGCCGATCATTCCCTCAGCGTTATACCCGAGTCTTGCTGCGACCACGGACTGTGGGAGGCGGCTTGCCGGCGATGCTTTTTCNACGACCTATCAGTGACTGAACGGACGCCATCGCCGGCAAGCCGCCTCCCACGGGGTATGCATTCCGTCAGTCACTTTCGTTTTAGCCCCCGTTTTGCGCGTCTTGCGGACTTGTGTATAACGATGAGCGCAGCGTGGGAACGATCAATTCCGTACCCTTTTCAATCCGACTCTCCCTCACGCCCCGGCAAATGCTCGTCCAGGTGCAGCCACGGCAATCGGTTTTCGATGAAGATGTGCCGCGAGGGCGCTGCCAGCTCCGGGTGGTCGAGCGTGGCAATGACCACGTCGATCTGCTGCGGACTGTTGCGGGTGAACAGCGCCGCATGTGCTCCGCAGTTGCCGCAGAAGTAGCGGATGCAGGTCGGGCCAGAGTCATAGGTCGCCGGGCTGCCCGCCAGCCACTGGAAAGACGCCAGTGGCACGGAGGTCCAGGTCATGACCGTCCCGCCGGACGTTCGTCGGCAGATGGAACAGTGGCAATGGGCGATGTCCTCCAGAGGCGCATCGAACTGATAACGCAGGTTGCCGCAATGGCAGCCGCCGGTGTGGATCTGGCTCATGACCGCGTCTCCCTGTTGTGCGTCGATAAGCGTGTGGCCTTAAAGTGACCACAAACACTGAATAAAGTGACCACAAACACCGATTGAAAGGTCGGTGAAAGCTTGCGCAATTAGCATCGCCTCACTTCCGGCAAAAAGACCGGCCAGCCCGGGTATCGCTCCACGCGTTCCCTGGCCCAATTAACAACAATAATGGTGATTGCAATGCTTGCTGACTTTCCGATCCGTACCCTCCTTGCGCCCCCTCTCCACGTACCGCTCCTACTGAGCTGACTCGTTCGTTTCCATCGTTCTGTAGCCGTATTACGTCTGGAGTATTCCCATGCTGACTTTCCTTGGCTTTGCCATGGTCATTGCGTTCATGTACCTGATCATGAGCAAGCGACTGACCGCGCTGATTGCCCTGATCCTGGTGCCTATCATTTTCGCCCTGTTCGGCGGCTTCGCGTCGCAGATCGGCCCGATGATGCTGGCCGGTATTACCAAGCTGGCGCCGACCGGCGTCATGCTGATGTTCGCCATTCTGTACTTCGCGCTGATGATCGACTCCGGCCTGTTCGACCCGGCCGTGCGCAAGATCCTGAAAATGGTGAAAGGCGACCCGATGCGCATCTCGGTCGGCACCGCTGTGCTGGCCCTGGTGGTCTCGCTGGACGGTGACGGCGCAACCACCTACATGATCTGCGTGGCCGCCATGCTGCCGCTGTACAGCCGCGTCGGCATGAGCCCGCGCATTATGGCAGGCCTGATCATTCTGGCCGGTGGCGTGATGAACATGACCCCGTGGGGCGGCCCGACCGCTCGTGCGGCCAGCGCCCTGCATGTCGATGCCTCGGACATTTTCGTCCCGATGATTCCTGCAATGCTGGCTGGCGTGGTGGCGATCCTGGCAATTGCCTACTTCTACGGCAAACGTGAGCGTGCCCGTCTGGGTGAGCTGCACCTGAAAGGCGATGAAGTCGATCACAGCGAAATCAGTGTTTCGCAGTTCCCGGATGCCCGTCGCCCGAAACTGATCTGGTTCAACGGTGGCCTGACGCTGGTATTGATGGTCGCCCTGATCATGGGTCTGCTGCCGCTGCCGGTGCTGTTCATGATTGCGTTCAGTATCGCGATGATCATCAACTACCCGAATCTGCAGGATCAGAAAGACCGCGTTTCGGCTCACGCCGGTAGCGTTCTGGCGGTGGTCGGTCTGATCTTCGCTGCCGGCATCTTCACCGGCATCCTGTCGGGCACCGGCATGGTCGATGCCATGTCCAAGAGCCTGCTGGCCGTGATCCCTGACGCACTGGGCCCTTACCTGGCGGTCATCACCGCGCTGGTGAGCATGCCGTTCACCTTTTTCATGTCCAACGACGCGTTCTACTACGGCGTACTGCCCGTGCTGTCCGAGGCCGCCGCCCATTACGGCATCAGCCCGGTGGAAATGGCTCGCGCCTCCATCGTCGGCCAGCCGGTTCACCTGCTCAGCCCGCTGGTGCCTTCGACCTACCTGCTGGTCGCACTGGCCGGGATCGAGTTCGGCGATCACCAGCGTTTCACCCTGAAGTGGGCGATTCTGGTGTGCATGTGCATTCTGGTCGCAGCGCTGGTCATGGGCATTTTCCCGCTCTATAGCAGTCTATAAACTCAGGCTGTGACAGGCCCGCCATTGACCCGAAGGTTGATGGCGGGCTTTTTCATGTTTGAGGACACCCCATGGAATGGCTGACCAATCCCGAGATCTGGGCTGCATTTTTTACCCTGACCGCCCTGGAAATCGTTCTGGGCATCGACAACATCATCATGATTTCCATCCTCGTCGGGCACATGCCCAAGGCGATGCAGCCACGCACCCGGATCGTCGGGCTGGCGCTGGCGATGGTGACGCGGATTCTGCTGTTGCTCTCCATCACCTGGGTCATGCGCCTGACCGATGATCTGTTTTCGGTGCTGGGCAAAGGCTTTTCCGGGCGTGATCTGATCCTGTTCTGCGGCGGACTGTTTCTGCTCTGGAAAGGCTCGCAGGAGATCTATCACGGGCTGGAAGGCGAGGAAGAGGGCGCAACGCCCAGGGGCGGAAACGGGCAGTTCTTCTACACCATCATTCAGATCGCCATTCTCGACATCGTGTTCTCACTGGATTCGGTCATCACCGCCGTGGGCATGGTCTCCGATATTCCGGTCATGATCGCGGCCATCGTGACGGCGGTCCTGGTGATGATGCTGTGCTCGGGCGCCATCAGCGACTTCATCAATCGGCATCCGTCATTGAAGATGCTCGCCCTGTCATTTCTGATTCTGGTCGGCACCGTCCTGATCGCGGACGCGTTCGACGTGCACGTGCCCAAGGGCTATGTGTACTTCGCAATGGCGTTTTCGCTGGGAGTGGAAACCATCAATATCCGGATGCGCATGGCCAGGGCTGTCCGTAAGGAGCGCATGAGTGACTCAAGCGATAGGCGCTGACTGGAAGTACAACCTGTGGGAGTCTGCGTCACTCAGTAAGAGGGTGATTTATGACACTTTTATTTCAATGAAACCAAGGCTGTGCGATGCTGGCGTCAAGGCCAAAGGCCGACTAAAGCTTAGTAGAGCGTTACAAAACACTTCCCCGCTCGCTACACGCTGCACCTTCAATCCAATGCCTGTATGGGCAAACCTCAGGGGCTCTCAGTATGCTGACCCTGCTCGATTTGCTATCCGCCGTGGCCCTGCTGATCTGGGGCACGCACATCGTGCGCACTGGCATCCTTCGTGTATACGGCGCGCAATTGCGGCGCGTGCTCAGCCAGAACATGTCCAAACGTCCACTGGCCTTTATCGCCGGTATTCTCGTGACCGCCATGGTGCAGAGCAGCAACGCCACGGCAATGCTGGTGACCTCGTTCGTGGGCCAGGGTCTGATGACGCTGACGCCAGCACTCGTGATCATGCTCGGCGCCGACGTCGGCACCGCACTGATGTCGCGAGTGCTGACCTTCGACCTATCCTGGTTGTCGCCGCTGCTGATTTTCCTCGGCGTGGTGTTCTTCCTGTCGCGCAAGCAGACCCGAGCAGGGCAGTTGGGCCGCGTCGGTATCGGCCTGGGGCTGATCGTGCTGGCGCTGCAACTGATCGTCGAAGCGGCCGCTCCGATTACCCAGGCGGCAGGGGTGAAGGTGCTGTTCGCGTCATTGACGGGCGATCTGCTGCTGGATGCACTGGTCGGTGCCATGTTCGCCCTGATCTCCTATTCAAGCCTTGCAGCCGTGCTGCTGACCGCAACGCTGGCGGGGGCGGAAATCATCGGGCTGCCCGTGGCCATCGGTCTTGTGATCGGCGCCAACATCGGCAGCGGCCTGTTGGCGTTCCTGAGCACCAGCATGCAGAACGTGGCTGGCCGACAGGTCGCGCTGGGCAGCCTGCTGTACAAGCTGCTCGGATTGCTGCTGATCATTCCGGTGCTCGATCCGCTCGTAGCCTGGATCGACACCCTGGGCTTCAGCCCTCAAGAGCTGGTGATCGGCTTCCACCTGATCTACAACACTGCGCGCTGCCTGGTCATGCTGCCCACTGTCGGCCCGATGGCACGCCTGTGCACAGCGTTGCTGCCACAGCAGAACGAAGTCGGCGGCTTGGCCAAACCGCGCCATCTGGACCTTACCGCACTGGCAACGCCCAGCCTGGCGCTGGCCAATGCCGTACGCGAAACGCTGCGCATGGGCGATCTGATCGAAAGCATGCTCGGCTCGATGCTGGCCGTGCTGCGCGGCACACAGACCGCCGTCACGCAGGAGGTACGTCGTCTCAACGATGACGTGGAAGCGCTCTATAACGCGATCAAGCTTTACCTGGCGCAGATGCCGCGTGAAGAGCTGGGCGAGCACGATAATCGTCGCTGGGCGGAGATCATCGAGCTGACCATCAACCTGGAGCTGGCCGCCGGTCTGATCGAGCGCATGCTGCGCAAGATCCAGCAGCAAAAGACCTCGCAACGTCGCTCGTTTTCGGAAGTCGGACTGGAAGAGCTGGCCGACCTGCATATTCAGTTGCAGTCCAACCTGCGTCTGGGGCTTTCGGTCTTTCTCAGCGGCGACGAAGAAAGCGCCCGCCAACTGCTGCGTGAAAAACGTCGTTTTCGGGCGCAGGAACGACGTCTGGCGCATGCTCATGTCAGTCGTTTGCAGCGGAAAGTCGTGCAGAGCATCGAGACCAGTTCGCTGCACCTGGAGCTGATCGCCGACATGAAGCGCCTCAATTCACTGTTCTGCAGCAGCGCCTACGCAGTACTGGAAACCTCCGATACCGGCGCGCTTGCCAGCGAAACCGCAGTGGAACAATCGTTATGAACGTAAGGGGAGTGTCGAAGTCTGTTAAACATACCGGCCCGCAAGGAAAGCTGCGTTATGCGTTGCCTGCTGTTCGCTTGTCTGTTTCTCGTCACACTCCCTTCGTTTGCCCTTGACCGCTTCAAGGTCGAGGGCTATCTGCTGCCCAATGGTCTGCAAGTTCTTCTGAAACCAGGTTACGAAAAAGGCCACGTTGCCATCCGCCTGGTGGTAGGCATCGGCTTCGATGATTTTCAGTGCCAGGACAAGGAACTGCCGCACCTGCTGGAACACCTGCTGTTCAGCGGCATCGACGACACCGGAGAAGGCGGTCTGGAAGAGCGCATGCAGGCGTTGGGTGGCGAGTGGAATGCCTTCACCAGCAACACCGATACCACCTTCGTGCTCGAAGCGCCCGCCCGTAATCAGCGCAAGGTGCTGGACCTGTTGCTGGACGTCATGACAAAGACCGAGCTCACTCAGGACCGGCTCGACAATGTGAAGCGCATTGTCGAGCGTGAGGACGGGGGGCACTTTTCCCATTTGCAGCGCCTGCTTGATAATCGCGGCTCAAGCCACGGCGCCAGTAGCCAACTGGCGATAGAAATGGGGCTCAAATGCGCTGAACGTCCTGAAGTGGACAACATTGCGCTGGAACATATCGAAGAGGTTTTTTCCAGCTGGTATGCCCCTAACAACATGACCCTGATCGTGGTCGGCGATCTCGACAAGCTGCTGCCAGCCTATCTTGAACGCACCTACGGCAAGCTGGCCCCGACCGATCCCATCGATCATCCACCACTGGCCGAGAGCAACGGCTCTGCCGAGCCACGACGCGAGCTGGAGCGCGGCGGGCTGGGAGATAACGCCAGACTGCATCTGTTCTACACCGAACCCGAACTCGACGATCAGCACGATGAGACCTGGGATCTGGTCAAGGCCTACCTGGACTGGTCGCTCTACACCGAGCTACGCCTCAAGCATGGCCTGTCCTACGGCCCTTCCGCCGAGCGCGAAGTATTCGGCGATGTTGGCTTTCTGAGTCTGAATGCCGATGTGGAACGCGAAGACGCCGATGAGGCCGAGCGGGAAATGCGCGCGCTGGTCGAGCGTCTGCAGAAGGACGGCATGCAGCCCGAAACCTTTGCACGTCTGCAGGAAGCTGCGATTGCGCGTCAGGC
The DNA here is from genome assembly GCF_001642795.1 of Pseudomonas viridiflava. GTDB lineage: Bacteria > Pseudomonadota > Gammaproteobacteria > Pseudomonadales > Pseudomonadaceae > Aquipseudomonas > Aquipseudomonas viridiflava. The sequence continues at coordinate 133,072 of NZ_LKEH01000021.1, forward strand.
ATGGGCCGTTCAAGGCAACAGCGCACTGGCCGATTACTATTGGGGCGCGATCAACGATTACGAGGACGGACGCTTTGTCGATCCGGCCAAACGCATCAAGGCCGTGAGCCTGGAAACCGCCAACCGGGCGATGCGCCAGTTGTTGGCTCAGCCGGGCTACATGCGTATCGAAAAACCGCTGCTCAGCTATGACGGCCTGTACTGGGTGATTGCTGCATTGCTGGGCCTGATCGTGGTCCTGCTGGCGCTGTGGCGCTGGCGGGCGCGGCGTAAATAAGAGCCGAACCGGTGCATTGCACCTCTTCGCACAGGGACCCGCGCTGCGTTGTTATGCTGCGCGGGTTTTTGATCGTTTTGAACCGAGTGAACTGCCCAGATGCCTGACCTGAACCGCTTTGTGACACCCGTGCTCGACCTGATGCAACGCTATCCGGGGCTTATTGCGGCTTTTGGTTTCGCCTCCGGTATTGCCAGCTTCATTCTGGTGGATCGTCAGGAAGGTCTGGCCACCTGGATCGCGGTGGTCATGCTGATCAGCTGGCTGTGGCTGATGGTCGAAAACACCATGGTCGGGATGCTCAATAAGGCCATCGGGCGAGAGATTCCCCAGGGGCTGCTGCGTTACGGCACGCAGATGATTCACCAGGAAAGCCTGTTCTTCGTCCTGCCATTCTTTTTCATCACCACCACCTGGAACAGCGGCCAGGCCGTGTTCACGGCGCTGTTGGGCGCTGCAGGGCTGATCTCGATCATTGATCCGCTGTATTACAAATGGCTCGCGCCACGCCGCTGGCTGTTTATGGCCCTGCACACGCTGACCCTGTTCGCGGCGCTGCTCACCGCGCTGCCGATCATTGTGCACCTGACCACCGCCGAGAGTTACAAGCTGGCGCTGGGTGTCGCGATGCTGCTTTCGTTTCCAAGCCTGGCGTCGAGCTTCCCGCTGACCAACTGGCGCAACGCGCTGATGGTCATCACGATGATTGTAGTGGCGGGCGGCGCGGGCTGGCTGCTGCGTTCCTGGGTACCGCCTGCGACCCTGTGGCTGACCGAAGTGGCCGTCAGCCCGGACTTCGACGACAAGAACCGTACACCGGGCGACAGCATCCGCCAGATCAGCGCCAGTCAGCTGCGCGCGAGCGGCCTGTATGCGTACACCGCGATCAACGCGCCACGGGGCCTTGAGGAGCGCATCTATCACGTGTGGCGACATGACGGTAAGGAGATGGACCGGATCGCCCTGGACATCCATGGCGGACGCAAGGAAGGCTACCGCGCCTGGACCCACAAACAGAATTTCCCGCAGGACGTGGTCGGGCGCTGGCAGGTGAGGGTGCTGACTGAAGACGGACAGATGATCGGTGTGCTGCGCTTCAACGTCACCGAGGGTAATGAGCCTGCCGTCAAACGCCCGACCGGCAGAATCATCAAACTCAAGCCGGGGGGCGATACCGGCGAAGAGACGACACCGGAATCGACACCTGAAAAATCCGCGCCTGCTCAGTCCAAGCAGGAGGCGCCCGCCACTGAAGCGGCGCCCGAGACGCCCGCCCAATAATCCTTCAGGTGGCGGTGGCGCCGAAGAACCAGTAGCAGACGAAGATAGCCGCCACTACACCCGCGAACTCGGCAAACAGCGCACACCCCACGGCGTGGCGGGCGCGCTGAATGCCGACTGCACCGAAGTACACCGCCAGCACGTAGAACGTGGTTTCGGTGCTGCCCTGAATCGTTGCGGCAGCCAGCGCGGCGAAACTGTCCACACCCTGGGTCTGCATGGTCTCGATCAGCAAGGCCCGTGCAGCACTGCCGGAGAACGGCTTGACCATCGCCGTCGGCAGCGCATCGACGAAGCGGGTGTCCCAGCCCAGCCACTCGACCATGTGCCTGATGCCTTCCAGGCCAAAGTCCAGCGCACCTGAGGCACGCAACACCCCGACGGCACACAGCATGGCCACCAGATAGGGCAGCAGGCTCTTGGCGACGTCGAAGCCTTCCTTCGCACCTTCGACAAACGCCTCGTACACCTGCACCTTGCGCAGTGAGCCGACGATCAGAAACATCATGATCAGGCCAAACAGCGTGAGGTTACCGAGAATGGACGACAGACCCGCCAGTGCCGCCGCTGAAAGGGTCGCCAGAAAGGCCATGAAACCGCCGAGCAGCAGCGCGCCGGGAATCAGATAGGCCAGCACGACCGGGTCCCACAGCCGCAGACGCTGCATGAATGCAACCGACAGCAGCCCCACAACCGTCGAGGCGCTGGTGGCCAGCAGGATTGGCAGGAAGACCAACGTAGGGTCCGCAGCCCCTTGCTGGGCGCGGTACATGAAGATCGTCACCGGCAGCAGGGTCAGGGACGAGGCGTTCAATACCAGAAACAGAATCTGCGCGTTGCTGGCGGTGTCCTTGCTGGGGTTGAGCTCCTGCAGGGAGCGCATGGCCTTGAGCCCGATGGGCGTGGCGGCGTTATCCAGCCCGAGTGCGTTGGCAGCGAAGTTGAGGGTAATCAGACCCAGCGCAGGATGGCCGGGCGGCACTTCGGGCATCAGCCGCAGAAACAGCGGTCCGAGCACCTTGGCCAGCCAGTCGACGATCCCGGCCTTCTCGGCAATGCGCAGAAAGCCGAGCCAGAGGGTGAGGGTGCCGAACAACAGCACCATGACCTCGACCGACAGCTTGGCCATGGCGAAGATGCTTTCGACCATCGCCGCAAAGATGCCCGCATTGCCGCCAACCAGCCACTGCGCCATCGCGGAAATCGCCGCCACGACAAAAAAACCAAGCCACAGGCCATTGAGCATCGGATAAGTCCTTCACAAGATGCGGGGGATGATAACGGCGGGGTGGGCTGGAGGGAAATCGGCGGCCTGTATCCATGGCGCTGCGCGTCGTAGTCAGGCGCCGATGTTCGACGTTCATCGTCATACAATAGTCTGGAAGACGCGAAAACGGGGCCAACAACGGAAGCGTCTGACTGAATGCGGACCCGTGGGAGGCGGCTTGCCGGCGATTCATTTTCTGAAGCGACAGGTCGTTGACTGAACTGACGCCATCGCCGGCAAGCCGCCTCCCACAGTCCGTAGATTGCAGCAAGACCTGTGCACTACGCTGAGCGCTCTGCGTCACCTTCCAGAGCGGACGCGGAGTGCCCTGAGCGGCGTTACCACTCGGAGTGGAACGATCATCATGCCTTTCAACATCGGTAGAAACACAAAACCCCGGAAATCCGGGGTTTTGTGTTTGCCATTAGCGATTACTCAGCAGCAGGGCTGCCCAGCGGGACCGGTTCCTTGCTGCGCCAGTGCGGCAGGGAGTCCCAGTAGGCCTGGCCCTTGGCGTCGTCGTACATGCCTTCCCAGCGAGAGATGACCAGTACGGCCAGGGCGTTGCCGATCACGTTCAGGGCGGTGCGTGCCATGTCCATGATGCGGTCGACACCGGCGATGAACGCCAGGCCTTCCAGCGGAATACCCGCGCTGCCCAGTGTGGCCAGCAGCACCACGAAGGACACGCCAGGAACGCCAGCAATGCCTTTGGAGGTCACCATCAGGGTCAGGACCAGCATCAGTTGCGCGCCAATCGAAAGATCAATGCCGTAAAGCTGTGCAATGAAGAGCGCCGCGATGCTCTGGTACAGCGTCGAGCCGTCGAGGTTGAAGGAATAACCGGTCGGCACCACAAAGCTGCAGATCGCTTTCGGCGCGCCATAGGCTTCCATCTTCTGGATGACGCGTGGCAATACGGTCTCGGAGCTTGCGGTGGAGTAGGCCAGGATCAGCTCGTCCTTGAAGATGCGCATCAGTTTGATGACCGAGAAGCCGAAGGCGCGGGCGATCAGGCCAAGTACCACAAAAGCGAAGAAGGCGATGGCCACGTAAACCAGAATCACCAGCTTGGCCAGCGGCAGCAGCGAAGCAAAACCGAAGTTGGCGACGGTCACGGCGATCAGTGCGAAAACGCCGATCGGTGCGTAGTTCATGATCATGTGGGTAACCTTGAACATGGTCTCCGACACGCCCTGGAACATTTTGACCAACGGATCACGCACATCAGCCTGCAGGCTGGAAAGACCCAGACCGAACAGCACCGAGAAGAAGATGATCGGCAGCATCTCGCCACGCGCCATGGCGGCGAAGATGTTGGATGGAATCAGGTTGAGGATCGTCGCGATGAACGCGTGATCGTGCTGAACCTCGGCGGTGGTCTGCTGATATTTGGAGATATCGACCGTACCCAGCGTGCTCATGTCGATGCCGGTGCCAGGGTGGAACACGTTGGCCAGGACCAGACCGACCAGAATTGCGATAGTCGTGACCACTTCGAAATAGATGATGGTCTTGAGGCCGATACGTCCCAGCTTCTTGGCATCGCCTACGCCTGCAATGCCCACGACAAGCGAGGCGACAACGATAGGGATGACGATCATCTTGATCAGGCGAATGAAAATGTCACCCGCTGGTTGCAGGATATTGGTGATCCACCAGGCCTTTTCGGCGCCGAAGTGATTGAGCAGTGCGCCAACAGCGATACCCAGCGCCAGACCGATCAATATCTGCCAGGCCAGACTCAGCTTTGCCTTCTTCATATTATTACCCTTGTTGAAAGTGGCTTGGGCAACTCCAAAACCGACACGCTGAAAAGGGCTTTTTCCACAGCCTTTTCAAGGGGCGGATACCTTTGGGCTGTCCACAGAAGGTCACCGCAGTCGAGCATCCCGGCTCTGTAGCAGGCGAAAAAAGTCGCAACTATTCCCACCACATGGATCCACGTCTAATGCCGTAAACGACTACCTCATGCACAATCGGCATACAAAAACGACAAAAAGGATTGATTTACGACATGGCGGATGCCGCTATTCGGCGCAAAGGTGGCTAAAACGTCGTCTTCGTTGTAAAGAGGGTCGAACAATCGGAAGGGGTGTTTTGCGGGGTTGGAACGATGTTGTTACAGGATTTAATAGATATACGGTTGACCAGAATTGAACTAAACAGGAAAAACGTAAAGCGCCGCACGAGCGGGGCGGTTCCCGACCGACGAAGTCGATGCATGGAACCTTCCACTGTGCGGCAGCTTGCCTGACCCGGCCCTCAACGGAGGTACTCCCTGTACCCCTAGGTCGCGCCGATCATTTCAATCAACACAACCCGGCCCCCTGGTCATGCGCGTACCTTCCTCAGGTCGCGCAATAAGGAAGAGCCATCAAGCTCTTCCTCTCTGGATCAATACCAGTTCGGATCCTTGCGCAATTGCTCGTTGAGCAGTTGCTGCATGCCCTCGTCGGGCTTGCCCAAGTACCGGTAGGTGGCATGGCGCGTTGGCGACTTGTCCGCAGGCAGACCGGCGGGCACTTCAACCAGCATTGCGTAGGCATCTTCCTTGTCGAGACTGAAAGCCACGATCAGGCGCTTGCTTTTGCACGTATCGGCGGTCTCGCAAAGCGGACCCACCAGATACGGATCACCATCCTCGGTCACTGCCGTCATCTGCTCGGAAGTGCCAGAAAGATTGATCACCCAGTCGGGCAGTCGCTCTTCCTTCTTCACAACCTTCGCCCAGGTCTGGCGGTATTCGGGCGCTGAAGACAGCAACTCGTTTACACGCGCCTGACCATCATTGGCGGCAATCACTACAGCACTGCCGCCCATCAACAGGGCGGCAGCCAGCGCACGGAGCGACGTATGCATCGTTAGCCTCGACCGCGACGACCGAAGAAGAACGAAACAACGAACATCACCAGGAAGACAACGAACAGGATCTTGGCGATGCCTGTAGCTGTACCGGCGATACCACCGAAGCCAAGTACTGCAGCGACAATGGCGATGATCAGAAACGTGATAGCCCAACTCAACATGGTGATACTCCTTTTTTTACAGCTGTTTGAATGTATTGGATGCAGTCATTTCAAGTCGGATCAGAAGACCCATTTTTGCTGCGGCGCTACGTCATTCGAAGAGATGACACCCTCTACAGGGCGCAGGCTCAATGCAGTGTTCTGGGCCGCTGGAGCGCTGACGCTCCGATACGAGACGCTGCTGTGAATGATTTGCTGTCTGGTTTCAGTCGCTTCGTTGGCTTGAGACCAACGCTGGAACTGCTGAATGGCGATCAGGGTGACGAGCAGGGCGAGAAGCAGAAACAGACCTTGCTGTACGTGCAGAGGGGAGATACGCAACTGTGCGATACGCTGGCCGTTCATCCGCAAACTCCCTCCGCCCCCTGGGGCATTCGATCAATCGTATGGGCCGCATGTACCGGCCTTCGTTGAAAGGGATATTGCAGACTGCATGCCAGTTTTCAGATGCCAAATAAACTCAATAAAATCAACGGCTTGAAAGATCTTTAAAAGAGGACCTGCGAGCAAGCTGCACGATTGCACCTTTGCAATCGTGCGTTCTGCACGAAGCGCAGCGACGCTGCGCCGCCGATTATCAACCTGCGCTGCGGGCCATGACTTTCAAGGCGTCGGCATTTACGCCCTTCACGCCCCGAATGTTGCGTGCAATCTCGACCGCCAGTTCCTTTTCGGCGAAGTTGGCCACCACACCGTTAAGCGTCACCAGCCCCTCCTTGGTATCGACCTTGATGTTCAGACCGTCGAGGTTGCGGCTGTAGATCAGGCTGGATTTCACTTTGCTGGTGACCCAGGCGTCGCTGAGTTGCTCGACAGGGTTGAGGTTCTGCGGCTGGGTCTTGGCAGCGATGGAGTCCGCCGCACTCAGGCTGATGAGGTTATTGACGCTGACCACGCCATCCGTGTTGCTGGCGAGGCTGCCTGCAAGCTCCTTGGCTTCCGGGCTTTGAGCGCGACCCTTGAGCGTGACCACGCCATCCTTGCTGTCCACATCAATGTTCAGTGCCTCGGTCACGCTGCTCCACAGCAGCTTGGACTTCACAGTCGCCACCAGTGTGGCGTCTTCAAAGCGCTGAGCCATATTGGCTTTGGTGCCGGGCTCACTGGCGAGGGCTGCGTCGGTCTCAAGCTGGTTATCGACCTTGTCGATACCTTTGATGTCCAGCGCAATACGCTCAGCCAGTTCGCGGTCGACTTCGTTTTCTACCTTGCCTTTGAGCGTCGCGGTGCCTTGCTCGACATCCACATCGATCTTGAAAGGGCTCAGATGTTTGTTCAACGCGAAAGCGGTCCAGATCGAACCTTCCTGACGCGCTTCAGCCAACTGGGTGGGCAGATCGCCTTGAGTCTGCGCGAGCAATGGACTGCTGCCCAACACCGCAGCGGTCGCGGTGATCAACGCGATCTTTTTCAGTGAGTGCATGGCGTTCTCCTTCTGAGGTTGGCGTTTCGTCTTTGAACAGACGGTTTTAGCGACATAAACACGGATTAATCGGTCTGTTCGTCATTAGATGAACAGATCGCTAGCATGCATGCCGCAGAATCAATCAGAATTGACCATGCAACTTGCCCGATGATTCCGAGACTAACCAAGACAATTCACTAAGGAGCGTAGGAAAAATGGAAGCAGCCACTGAGAATCAGGGCCGTATTCTGCTTGTGGACGATGAGTCCGCCATCCTCCGCACTTTCCGGTACTGTCTGGAAGACGAAGGCTACAGTGTCGCCACTGCCAACAGCGCAGCGCAGGCGGACACATTGATGCAACGCCAGGTATTCGACCTGTGCTTTCTCGATTTACGCCTGGGCGAAGACAATGGCCTGGATGTGCTGGCACAGATGCGGGTTCAGGCACCATGGATGCGCGTGGTCATCGTGACCGCTCATTCGGCGGTGGACACAGCGGTTGATGCCATTCAGGCCGGCGCGGCCGATTACCTGGTCAAACCCTGCAGCCCTGACCAGCTGCGACTGGCGACTGCCAAGCAGCTGGAAGTCAGGCAGTTGTCGGCTCGCCTGGAAGCACTGGAAGGGGAGATTCGTAAACCCAAGGACGGTCTGGATTCCCACAGCCCGTCGATGATGGCGATTCTGGAAACAGCCCGTCAGGTGGCCGTGACCGATGCCAACATTCTGATCCTCGGCGAGTCGGGCACCGGTAAGGGTGAGCTGGCGCGCGCGATTCACGGCTGGAGCAAGCGGGCCAAGAAATCCTGCGTGACCATCAACTGCCCGTCGCTAACTGCAGAGCTGATGGAAAGCGAACTGTTCGGTCACAGCCGCGGAGCCTTTACCGGCGCCAGCGAAAGCACGCTGGGTCGTGTTAACCAGGCGGATGGCGGCACCCTGTTTCTCGACGAGATCGGCGATTTTCCGCTGACATTGCAACCCAAGTTGCTGCGTTTCATTCAGGACAAGGAATACGAGCGCGTCGGCGACCCGGTCACCCGGCGTGCAGATGTACGCATCCTTGCCGCCACCAACCTGAATCTGGAAGACATGGTGCGCAGTGGCCGTTTCCGCGAAGACCTGCTCTATCGCCTGAACGTGATCACCCTGAACCTGCCTGCCTTGCGCGAGCGCAGCGAAGATATCCTGACCCTGGCGGACCGTTTTCTGGCCCGCTTCGTCAAGGAATACGCGCGTCCGGCCCGCGGCTTCAGCGAAGAGGCGCGTGCGGCACTGCTCAATTATCGCTGGCCGGGCAACATCCGCGAGCTGCGCAACGTCATCGAACGGGCCAGCATCATCTGTCCGCAGGAGCGGGTGGAAATCAGCCACCTGGGCATGGCGGAACAACCGGCCAACAACGCGCCTCGCGTCGGTGCTGCGTTGAGCCTGGACGAGCTGGAAAAAGCCCACATCGGGGCCGTTCTGGCGACCAGCGACACACTCGATCAAGCAGCGAAGACATTGGGTATCGATGCCTCGACGCTTTATCGAAAACGCAAACAGTACAACCTGTGATTGAGCGCATATGAAACTGGCAATGAAGTTGCGCACTCGACTGTTCCTGAGTATTTCAGCCCTTATCACCGTGGCATTGCTGGGTCTTTTACTGGGCCTGGTCAGCGTCATGCAGATGGCCAGAACCCAGGAATCGCTGATCCAGCACAACTTCGCCATTCTCGATACCGGATTGAAACTGCGGCAAAACCTCGGCGACCAGTTGGTATTAATGACCGGCTCACGGCATAACGAGGCGGAACTGGAGAAAGTCCAGGAAGCGTTCAAGGATCTGCTGGATCAGAACGCTGCCAGTGACAACCGGCTGACGGTCATGGGGGCGTTCGAAAAGACTCGAGACGACTATCAGCGCTTCATCGACGACTGGAAACGCCTGGGCGACGACCCGCGCGGCATACGCGGCAACCCTGAACTCAGCGAAAGCTTCGACAAACTGCGCAACGGCTTGCTGGACATACATCGGCAGGCACTGGAAAGCATCAGCAACGCCGAGATCAGCTCTCGAGAGCGGGCATTGTGGATCGCAGGCCTTCTGGGACTGGTTGGGCTGGCTGTGCTGTGCATCGGTTTTGTAACGGCACACGGCATTGCCCGCCGTTTCGGTGCGCCCATCGAAGCGCTGGCCAAGGCCGCCGACCGCATCGGGCAGGGCAACTATGAAGTCACGCTGCCTATCTCTTCAGCGGCTGAAATGAATCTGCTGACCCGACGCTTCGGCATCATGGCCGAGGCGCTGCGCCAGCATCAGGCGACGAATGTCGATGAACTGCTGGCAGGCCAGCAACGCTTGCAAGCGGTGCTGGACAGCATCGACGACGGCCTGCTGATGATCGACCGACAGGGTCGCCTTGAGCACTTGAACCCTGTAGCGCAGCGTCAGCTTGGCTGGGACGAGAGTCGACTTGGACAAGGGCTCGGCGAAGCGTTGGGCCATCCCGAGCTGGACGAGCAGCTGCACCTGATTCTGCGTGGCGGCAGTCTGGAGCGCGCCCCGGAAGACCTCGCCATCGAGATCGACAGTGAATCGCGCCTTCTTACTTACAGCATGACGCCGGTAAGCCACACCAAAGGACACATCCTTGGCGCGGTGATGGTCTTGCACGACGTCACCGAGCAACGAGCTTTCGAGCGCGTGCGCAGCGAGTTCGTGCTGCGCGCTTCGCACGAACTGCGCACGCCGGTCACGGGCATGCACATGGCGTTTGGTCTGCTGCAGGAGAGGCTGCATTTTGCGCCAGAATCCCGCGAAGGGGACCTGCTCAATACAGTCACCGAAGAAATGCAGCGCCTGATGCAGCTCATCAACGACCTGCTGAATTTTTCGCGTTATCAGAATGGCCTGCAGAAGCTCAAGCTGGCGCCTTGCTCCATCGAAGCGCTACTGGAGGAGGCCAAGGCGCGCTTCGAAGAACAGGCTCAGGAGCAGGGCATCGTCCTGATGCTGGACATTCACGAAACCCTCCCGCGCCTGCATGCCGACCAGGCCCAGCTGGAGCGGGTACTGGACAACCTGCTCGACAACGCCCTGCGTCATACCCCGGAAAACGGCCTGATCCGCCTGCAGGCCAAACGTCATGGCGAACGCGCTGTCATCAGCGTGGAAGACAACGGCGAAGGCATTGCCTACGGTCAACAGGCGAGGATCTTCGAGCCCTTCGTGCAGGTTGGACGCAAGAAAGGCGGAGCAGGACTCGGACTGGCGTTGTGCAAGGAGATCGTCCAGCTGCATGGCGGGCGAATGGGCGTTTATTCGCGTCCAGGGCAGGGCACACAGTTCTACATGGCGCTGCCGCTTTAGCCAATACCGTGAAATGCACGCACACCTGCTTTTGCAGCTCTCAGAAGTTACGACTGCAGCGATGGGCTGCGTAGCGGCTCCAGATTGCATCTGACACACCGCGCGTGCAGGTTTTTGCTGCCGACTCCCGGCAGATCGCCTCTTATCAAACAACCTGTAATCTGCTGGATGAACACGTTTTTGTGGGAGGCGGCTTGCCGGCGATGAACGATGACGCGATTTTCCTG
>NZ_LKEH01000022.1:0-16596 GCF_001642795.1 Pseudomonas viridiflava
CGATGCTTTTTCTGAAGCGACCTGTCAGTGACTGAACGGACGCCATCGCCGGCAAGCCGCCTCCCACGGGGACTCAAACCTGCCGATAAGGCAACGCGGCCCGCGCTTCCTCGGCATACGCCATCACGCCCACCCGCTCCTGCTCAAGGAAATCGCTCACGGCGTCTTTCAGGCCGGGGTGCATCAGGTAGTGCCATGACCGGGTGATCTGCGGTTCGAAGCCGCGGATCAGTTTGTGCTCGCCCTGAGCACCGGCATCGAAGCGTTGCAGTCCGCTGGCAATCGCGTAGTCCATCCCTTGATAGAAACAGGTCTCGAAGTGCAGGCGGTCGAACTCGGCCAGACAGCCCCAATAACGCCCATAAAAGCTGTCGCCGCCGATCAGACTGAAGGCCATGGCCACCGGACGTGAGCCCTGCAGCGCCAGCACCACGCGGATCGACTCGGGCATGCGCTCGGCCAGCAGGCTGAAGAATTCGCGCGTCAGGTACGGCGCCTGCCCACGTATCTCATAGGTATTGGAATAGCAGGCGTACACGAAGTCCCACAGAATCTCGGTCATCTGTGACCCTTCCAGCCATTCGAAGGCGATGCCCTGCCCCGCCACCTGCTCACGCTCCTTGCGCATCTGCTTGCGCTTGCGCGAACTCAGCGCGTCCAGAAAATCCTGAAAATCCCGATAGCCACGGTTGTGCCAATGAAACTGGCAGCCAATGCGCGACAGCCAGCCCGCCTGGGTTTCAAGCAACGCGTCGGCGGCTGGATCGGTGAAGTTGATGTGCGCGCTCGACAGACCTTCGCTCTGCAAATACGCCGGCAGCTCGCTCACCAGCTCCGAGGCACCCTGAGGAGTCGCAGACAGAATTCGCGAGCCGCCCACCGGACTGAACGGCACCGCCACCAGCAGCTTGGGGTAGTACGCAATACCGGCGCGACGGCAGGCGTCGGCCCAGGCGTGGTCGAACACGTATTCGCCGTAGGAATGCCATTTCCGATAAGCCGGAAGCGCAGCCACCAGTTGTTCGTTTTCGTAATGCAGCACATGTTCGGGACGCCACCCGGAGCGCGGCCCGAGGCTGCCGCTGTCTTCCAGCGAGGTCAGAAAGGCGTGGCGCAGAAACGGCTGATTGCCCGGTACCAGCGCATCCCATTGGGCAGGCGCGACGGTACTCAGGTTGTCGACGACGTGAACCGGCATGCAGGTTCCCTCGGAGGTAAACGTGCGACGAGTATCACTCATTGAGAGGGAATGTAAACGACCGCGAATCGAAGACCGCTCTACACCAAGCCTTTCAACCGACAGGTCGGCACCCCGCGCATCAGGATGCCGATCGCCGATGCAATCAGCGTTTGCGCAGGATCACGCTGCCAATCGAATAACCCGCACCGAACGAACTCAACACGCCCAGCGCACCTTTGGGCAGGTCATCCTGGTAGGTGTGGAAGGCGATGACCGATCCGGCCGAACTGGTGTTGGCGTAGGTATCGAGAATCACGGGGGCCTCTTCGACCGTCGCGTCGCGGCCCAGCAGTTTCTTGACGATCAGGTGGTTCATGCTCAGGTTGGCCTGATGCAGCCAGAAGCGCTGTACGTCACTGACGTTCAGGCCGTTGTCGTCCAGATGCGCGCCGACCAGTTCCGCCACCATCGGGCAGACCTCGCGGAACACCTTGCGGCCCTCCTGCACGAACAGCTTGTCCGGCGCACCCTGGCCCTCGTCCGACGTGCGGTTGAGGAAGCCGAAGTTGTTGCGGATGTTGTTGGAGAACTTGGTCAGCAGGCGGGTGCTGACGATATCGAACTGGTACGGCGAGGTCGCCAGATCAGCACGCTCAACCACGACTGCGGTTGCGCCGTCACCAAAGATGAAATGGCTGTCGCGATCACGGAAGTTCAGGTGGGCTGTACAGATTTCCGGGCTGATGACCAGAATGGCGCGGGCCTGACCCAATTGCACGCTGTTGCACGCCGCCTGAATGCCGAAGGTGGCCGACGAGCAGGCCACGTTCATATCGAAACCATAACCTGCGATACCCAGCGCTTCCTGGATCTCGATGGAGACCGCCGGGTAGGCGCGCTGCAGGTTGGAACAGGCAACGATAACGCCGTCGATGTCAGCCGTGGTCTTGCCCGCTCGTTCCAGCGCCTGTTTCGCCGCTGCGACGCCCATTTCGCACAGAATCGACCACTGATCGTTGGAACGCTCAGGCAGGTTCGGTTTCATGCGCTGCGGGTCGAGGATGCCCTGCTTGTCCATCACGAAGCGGCTCTTGATGCCCGAGGCTTTTTCGATGAACGCTGCGCTGGATTCGCTCAGTGCTTCCAGCTCGCCACGCTCGATAGCCGCAGCGTTCTCGCTGTTGAACTGGTTGACGTAGGCATTGAAGGACTGCACCAGCTCTTCGTTGGAAATGCTGTTGGCCGGGGTGTACAGGCCTGTGCCGCTGATGACGACGTTGTGCACGGTCGTTCCTCTCTTATTGAAGGTCGCAGGGGTTGGCCTGCCAGGGCACGGTAGGCGGCAATCCAGACTCTTCTGGGACCAGCGTACCAATGCGTAGATAAAACATGCGCATGACTGAAAGCGCGCAAGGCTCAAGCCGCGTCCATGGCATTGTGAAGACAGACGCGGAGTGTGCCACAGCGCCCGGTTTTGGCGCTATCGGGCCAATGAACATCGGCCCTGAGATCCTTCTCGCCTTGCTGCCTGTGCAGTCCGCTCAGACCATTTTTCGACGGGGTGCCGGGCTCAGGATCAGCCTTCGACCATCGCCCACTGCTTGCTCAGCCGCTTGTCAGAAACCGGCATTTTCGTGCCCAACTGCTGGGCGAACAGCGACACACGATATTCCTCCATCCACCAACGATAGACCGCCAGTTCAGGATCGCGCTTGCCTTCCTGGCGGTGTTTGTCGGCTCGCGCCTGATATTGCGCCCACAGGCCTGCCAGCTCTATGCTCCAGACCCGGTCCTTCTGCACCTGACCCGGCAGTTTTTCCAGGCGCATCTCGATGGCTTTCAGGTAGCGCGGCATTTCCTTGAGCCACTGCGCGGGTGTTTCGCGCACGAAGCCCGGATACACCAGCTTGCCCAGTTGCGCCTTGATGTCGTTGAGCGCGACCGCCTGAGCCAGGTCGATCTTGCCTTTGAAACGCTTCTGCAAACCATGCCAAAGCTTGAGGATTTCCAGCGTCAGCTTCGCCAGACGCTCGGCATGCTCGGTCCAGTCGGCGCGTTTGCGTTCAGCCAGTGACAGCAGCCCGGCCCCGTCGCGCGGCAATTCGGCTTCGCCGTCCAGCACACAGCTGTCGAGGCTGGCCAGCAGGATGTCTTCGATCAGTGCATCGATGCGCCCCAGCTCGCGGTACAACAGCGCCAGCTCGGTCTGCCCCGGCAGCTTGCTGCGCAGAAACTTCGCAGGCTCAGCCAGTTGTTGCAGCAACAGGCGCTGCAGCGCACGGCGATGCTGATACTCGGCCTCGGCCTGGGTCGAGAAGCGACCTTCCTTGACCGTGCCGCCCTCCTCCACCAGCGCCGGATACACCGTCATCGACAGACCGGCAATGTTCTGCTGAGTCTTTTGCGCCACCGGCGCGAAGACCTTGGCTTCCACCGGCTGCTGACTTTTCGCGGTCTGCGGAACGGCGAGCGCGGCCTGGCTCGCTTCGGCGAAACGTGCTGTCAGCGCATCCAGGTCGCGACCTTCGCCCAGAAACTTGCCGTCACCATCGACGATTTCTAAGTTCATCTTCAGGTGGCTTTCGAGTTGCTGGGTCGCTTCCGCCCACGCCTCGTCGGTCACTCGCGCCCCGGTCATGCGCAGCAGTTCGCGACCCAGCGCTTGGGTCAGCGAGCCCTCGCCAAACGTGATGCGTTGCAGCGCCGCCTTGATGAAGTCCGGCACCGGTACAAAGTTCTTGCGCACTGCCTTGGGCAGACTGCGGACCAACGCGATGCACTTGGTTTCCAGCAGCCCCGGCACCAGCCATTCCAGACGTTCGGCGGGCAGCGACAACAGCAACGGCGCAGGCACACGCAGGGTCACGCCATCACGCGGATGGTTGGGCTCGAAGTGGTAGGTCAGCGACAGGCTCAGTTCGCCCAGTCGCAGAGTGTCCGGGTACTGCGCAGCGGTGACTTCACTGGCCTCGCGGGCCAGCACGTCTTCTTCGCGCATGATCAGCAATTGCGGATTCTTCTGGCTCTCGGTCTTGTACCAGCTGTCGAAGGTCGCGGTCTGATGAATATCGGCCGGAATGCGCGCTTCGTAGAATGCATACAGCGTGTCTTCGTCAGCCAGAATGTCGCGGCGCCGGGCCTTGGCTTCCAGCTCGTCGAGCTGCTCCAGCAAGCGGGTGTTGGCGCTCAGGCATTTGGCGCGGGACTGAATATCACCGCGCACCAGTCCCTCGCGGATGAACAGCTCACGCGACACCACAGGATCGACAGGGCCGAAATGCACGGGGCGGCGACCGACCACGATCAGGCCGAACAGCGTGATCTGTTCGAAGGCCACGACCTGTCCACGCTTCTTCTCCCAATGCGGCTCGAAGTGGTTTTTCTTGATCAAATGCCCGGCCAGTGGCTCGATCCAGTCGGCATCGATCTTGGCGACCATGCGTGCATACAGCTTGGTGGTTTCCACCAGTTCGGCGGTCATCAACCATTGCGGACGCTTCTTGCCCAATCCGGATGACGGATGAATCCAGAACCGCCGTTGCCGCGCACCGAGGTAGTCGCCCTCGTCGGCTTTCTGGCCGATCTGGCTCAGCAGGCCGGACAGAATCGCCTTGTGGAATTTCGGGTAATCCGCTGGCTCCTTGTTGACTGTCAATTGCAGGTCACGACAGATCAGGCTCAACTGCCGATGAGAGTCGCGCCACTCGCGCAGTCGCAGGTAATTGAGGAAGTTGCGGCGACACCAGTTGCGCAACGGGCTGGCAGTCAGTGCCTGGCGCTGCTCTTCGAAACCGCGCCATAGATTGACCAGCCCGGCAAAGTCCGAGTCGGCGTCCTTCCATTGCGCATGCGCCTGATCGGCCGCCTGCTGTCGCTCGGGCGGACGCTCGCGTACGTCCTGCACCGACATGGCGCTGGCCACGATCAGCACTTCCTGCAGGCTGCCTTGTTTGGCGGCTTCCAGCAGCATGCGGCCCATGCGCGGGTCCACCGGCAAGCGCGCCAGTTGACGGCCCAACGGGGTCAACTGGTTCTCGCGATTGACTGCCGACAGCTCCTGCAACAGGTTGAAGCCGTCACTGATGGCCTTGCCGTCCGGCGGCTCGATGAACGGAAAGTCAGTGATCTCGCCCAGACGCAGGTGCAGCATCTGCAGGATCACCGCCGCCAGGTTGGTGCGCAGGATCTCTGGGTCGGTGAATTCAGGTCGGGCGTTGAAATCCTCTTCGCTGTACAGGCGCACACACAGGCCCGGCTCGACACGACCGCAACGGCCTTTACGCTGATTGGCGCTGGCCTGGGACACGGCTTCGATCGGCAGCCGCTGAACCTTGGCGCGGTAGCTGTAGCGACTGATGCGCGCAGTACCGGTGTCGATCACGTAGCGGATGCCGGGCACGGTCAGCGAGGTCTCGGCCACGTTGGTGGCCAGCACCACGCGCCGTCCCGAATGGGACTGGAAAATGCGCTGCTGCTCGGCAGGCGACAGGCGTGCGTACAGCGGCAGGATTTCGGTGTGCCTGAGTTGGGCCTTGCGCAGCATTTCAGCCGCGTCACGAATCTCCCGTTCGCCGGGCAGGAACACCAGGACGTCACCCGGACTCTTGCGCTCGCTGCGCTCAAAGTCCGCCAACTCTTCGAGTGTGGCCAGAATCGCCTGATCGACGGTCAGGTCGTCTTCGACACTGTTGCCCTCTTCATCCTGCTCGCTGGTCAGCGGGCGGTACCAGGTGTCGACCGGGAAAGTGCGGCCCGACACTTCGATGATCGGCGCGTCGTTGAAGTGCTCCGAGAAGCGCTGCAGGTCGATGGTCGCCGACGTGATGATGACTTTCAGGTCGGGACGACGCGGCAGCAGGGTTTTCAGGTAACCGAGCAGGAAGTCGATGTTCAGGCTGCGTTCGTGGGCTTCGTCGACAATGATCGTGTCGTAGCGCTCAAGAAAACGGTCGTGCTGGGTTTCGGCCAGCAGGATGCCGTCGGTCATCAGCTTGATCAGGGTGTTGCTGTCGCTCTGGTCTTCGAAACGCACCTGATAACCGACCAGCGCGCCCAGCGGAGTGCCTAATTCATCGGCGACCCGGCTGGCGACGCTGCGCGCTGCAATTCGACGCGGCTGCGTGTGACCGATCAGACCATGCTGCCCGCGACCGATTTCCAGGCAGATTTTTGGCAACTGAGTGGTTTTGCCCGAGCCGGTTTCGCCCGCAATGATCAGCACCTGATGCTTGAGCAGCGCGTCCTTGATTTCGTCGCGCTTGGCGGCGATGGGCAGGTTGTCGTCATAGCGAACCGTCGGCACGCTCTCGCGCCGAGACGTGACCTGCGCACAGGACGCCTGAACCCGCGCCACCCATTGCGCCAGCTTCGCCTCGTCAGGCTTCTTGCGCAGTTCATGCAACTGCCGACGCAGACGATGGCGGTCGCCGATCATCGCTTGATCGAGGTTTTTCAGGAGTTGGTCGATGGAAGGCGATTCGTCGGTCATCAGGTGCGCAGAGTCTTTTCTTGAAGGATACAGGGCTGCGATTGTCGCAGATTGCGGGAAGCAGGACGACTGTCGAGGGTGGATTGGGCTGAGCTGATACAACAACGCCGTGTCAGAGGACACGGCGTTGTCTGCCACGCAAACTCGCGATTACTTCTTGATGCCCAGCTTCTTCAACTCTTCATCACGCAGCTCACGGCGCAGGATCTTGCCGACGTTGGTGGTCGGCAGTGAATCGCGGAACTCCACGCTGCGCGGGACCTTGTAGCCGGTCAGGTTGGCGCGCATGTGCTCCATGATCTGATCCTTGGTCAGGGTCACGCCCGGTTTGGCGACCACGAACACCTTGATGGCTTCACCCGATTTCTCGTACGGAATGCCGATGGCGGCGCATTGCAGGACGCCGGGAAGCGTGACCAGTACGTCTTCCAGTTCGTTGGGATAGACGTTGAAACCGGAGATCAGAATCATGTCTTTCTTGCGATCGACAATACGCAGGTAACCGTCAGGCTGAATGATCGCGATGTCGCCAGTCTTGAGCCAGCCATCGGCGTCGATCATTTCATCCGTGGCTTCCTGGCGCTGCCAGTAGCCTTTCATGACCTGAGGTCCCTTGACGCACAATTCGCCGGTTTCACCGAACGCCAGCTCATTGCCAGCGTCGTCGATGACCCTGCACAGCGTCGACGGCACAGGGATGCCGATGGTGCCCATCTGGATTTTCTGGATGGGGTTCACCGTCGCCACCGGGCTGGTTTCGGTCATGCCGTAACCTTCGCAGATCGGGCAGTTGGTGACCTGCTTCCAGCGCTCGGCGGCAGCCAGTTGCAGGGCCATACCGCCGGACAGGGTAACTTTCAGCGCCGAGAAATCAAGGTTGCGGAACGCTTCGTTGTTGCACAGTGCAACGAACAGGGTGTTGAGACCGACAAAGCCGCTGAACTTCCACTTCGACAGCTCCTTGACCATGGCAGGCAGGTCACGCGGGTTGCTGATGAGCACGTTGTGGTTGCCGATCAGCATCATCGCCATGCAGTGAAAGGTGAAGGCGTAGATGTGGTAGAGCGGCAATGGCGTGATGAGGATTTCGCTGCCTTCATTGAGGTTGGAAGCCATCAGCGCCCTGCACTGCAGCATGTTGGCGATCAGGTTGCGATGGGTGAGCATCGCGCCCTTGGCCACGCCGGTAGTGCCACCGGTGTACTGCAATACGGCAACGTCGGCTCTGTCGGGCGACACCTCGGCAACCGGCCGACCGTGACCTTTTTTCAGCACGTCATTGAATCTGACCGCATCAGGCAGGTGGTAGGCCGGAACCATTTTCTTGACGTACTTGATGACACTGTTGACCAGCAGGCGCTTGAGCGGTGGCAGCAGATCGGCCACCTCGGTGACGATGACATGTTTGACCTGGGTCTTGGGCACGACCTTCTCGGCCAGATGCGCCATGTTCGCCAGACAGACCAGCGCCTTGGCGCCCGAGTCGTTGAACTGGTGTTCCATTTCCCGCGCGGTGTACAGCGGGTTGGTGTTGACCACGATCAGCCCGGCGCGGATGGCGCCGAAGACAGCAACCGGGTACTGCAACACGTTGGGCAGCTGGACGGCGATGCGGTCACCCGGCACAAGGTCGGTGTGCTGCTGAATCCAGGCGGCGAATGCGCCGGACAATTCATACAGCTCGCCGTAGGTAAGTGTCTTGCCCAGATTGCTGAACGCGGGTTTATCGGCGAAACGCTGGCAGGACTGCTTCAGGACCGCCTGGACGTTGGGATACTCATCAGGATCGACATCAGGGGCGATGCCAGACGGGTATTTATCCTTCCAGAAGTTTTCAATCATTCAGCCGGCTCCATAGCGATCGCGAATTCTTCACATCGCTTTGGGCGATGATTTTTTTGTGTTTTGGAATTGTGCAGTAGACGCTCATTCGCTTCATGACAGGTCAAAAAGCGCGCCGAGAGTAGCAGCTTTGCCAAAAGTCGACTAGAGGCAAACCGGGCCTCTACGGTCACAAAAGTGACCAGCTAGACACCATCAGTCACGTCCCTGACTTTATTGCGAGAATTCCTGAAATCCCTGAAAGCATTGAGCCAGAGCACTCAGGACAAGCGTAGTGAGCTTAGCCAAAAAAACAGGCCCCGCTTGCACTTCAGCACAAGCGGGGCCAGCGACGTAAAAAGAGACAATTACTCCACATCAGGCGATGTCACGAAGCTCCCTGCGCAGGATCTTGCCGACCGGGGTCATCGGCAGGGATTCACGCAGCACGATCTGTTTCGGAACCTTGTAGCCCGTGAAGTTCTGTTTGCAGAAACTTTTGAGTTCTTCGACAGTAAGACCCGCCTCGCGCGGGACCACAAACAGTTTGACCGCTTCGCCTGAACGCTCGTCCGGCACTCCGATGCAGGCGCAGCTGGCGACTTTCGGGTGCGACATGACCACGTCTTCGATTTCGTTGGGGTAGACGTTGAAGCCGGACACGATGATCAGGTCCTTCTTGCGGTCCACGATGCTGACGAAACCGTCGGCACCGATCACGGCGATATCACCCGTCTTGAACCATCCCTCTGCGTCCAGCGTTTCGGCGGTGGCCTCAGGCAGATTCCAGTAGCCTTTCATGACCTGCGGGCCTTTGATGCACAGCTCGCCGCGCTCGCCGAACGGCAACTCCGCGCCTTCATCATCAATCACCTTCATGCCGGTGCCCGGCACCGGAATGCCCACCGTGCCCAGCCGCGCCAGCGTGCCATAGGGATTGGCACTGGCCACCGGGGACGTTTCGGTCAGACCGTAACCCTCGACGATTGTGCATCCCGTCATTTCAGCCCAACGCTCGGCCGTGGCCTTGACGAGCGCGG
This sequence comes from Pseudomonas viridiflava, assembly GCF_001642795.1. GTDB lineage: Bacteria > Pseudomonadota > Gammaproteobacteria > Pseudomonadales > Pseudomonadaceae > Aquipseudomonas > Aquipseudomonas viridiflava. Next base: position 9,530 of record NZ_LKEH01000022.1, read on the forward strand.
TGCCGCCAGAGTTGGTGCTCTTCAGTGTGGAGAAATCCAGCTTCCTGAAATCAGGATGATTCATCAGCGCCACGAACAGGGTATTGAGCCCGACCATGGCCGTGAACTTCCACTTGCCAAGCTCTTTGATGAACCCGGCGATATCCCTCGGATTGGTGATCAAAATGTTGTGATTGCCACTAATGACCATGCACATGCAGTGCGCCGTAAATGCATAGATGTGATAAAGCGGCAGCGGCGCGATCATCACTTCCCGGGCCTCGCCGAACATCACGCCACGCTCGGGACAGTGCTGTCGCATGCAGGCGTACACCTGCTGCATATTGGCGACCAGATTGCCGTGAGTCAGCATCGCGCCCTTGGCCATTCCGGTAGTACCACCGGTGTATTGCAGCACCGCCACGTCATCCAGCCCGACCGCGACAGGCTTGACAGAACCGTCACGCCCCATGCGCAGCACGTCCTTGAAGCCTGCGGCTTGGGGCAGGTCATAGGCCGGAACCATTTTCTTGACCCTGGCGACGATGGTATTGATCAACCACCCCTTGGCGGCTGACTGCATGTCGCCCATCTTCACTTCAATCAGGTAACGAAGTTCGGTGTCAGGCAGCACTTCCTGCACCAGCTTGCCGAACAGGTTCAGGTAGACCAGCGCCTTGGCACCGGAGTCCTTGAACTGGTGACGCATCTCGCGTGCGGTGTACAACGGATTGGTATTGACCACGATCAGGCCCGCCCGCATCGCACCGAACACTGCGATGGGGTACTGCAACAGGTTGGGCATCTGCACGGCAATGCGGTCGCCGGGCACCAGATCCGTATGGTGTTGCAGATAACTGGCAAACGCTGCCGAGTGACGGTCCAGGTCTGCGTAGGTCAGCGTGACCCCCATGTTGCTGAAAGCAGGTTTGTCTGCAAATTTTTTGCAGGCGCTTTCGAAAACCTCAAGGACCGACCGATAGGTGTGCAGATCCAGCTCAGAGGGCACCCCGGCAGGGCGTTTGTCATTCCAGAATTCAGGCTGCATTATTTTTATCCTCTTCCCTGCTCATGGCTGGCCCGTTACTCAGAATCGGGACTGGCCCGACGTTAGCAGCTAACGCCTGGAAGGCAAATATGCCAGTTGGCGTCATCAACACTGTGAATCTTTCTGCTATTCAGGATGCAATCACCTTCGGGTTATAAACTGAAACATGCATCCACCGGGCAGCCGCTCCAGATCGGGACATCGCCATGAAGCACGAGACATTCTGGCTTGACGCCAGCGACCACTGCCGCCTTTACGTCAATGCCTGGCTGCCGGACACGGCTCCCGTGGCCGTGGTGATGCTTGCCCACGGCATGGCCGAGCACAGCGGCCGCTACGCACGACTGGGCGCAGCGCTGAATGCAGCGGGCATCGCCCTGTACGCGCATGACCAGCGCGGGCACGGCAGAACCGCCCTGCAGGGCAGGCTTGGGCATTTCGCCAATGAGGATGGCTGGGGAAAGGTGGTGGACGATCTAGCGACCCTGAGCCAGTCGATCGGCCAGCGCCATACGGGGGTGGCCCTGTTTCTGCTGGGTCACAGCATGGGCAGTTACATCGCCCAGACTTACCTGATGCATCACGGTGCCAGTCTGCAGGGCGCTATTCTCAGTGGGTCGAATTTCCATCCGGCATCGTTCTACCGCAGTGCAAATCTGGTCGTCCGTTTCGAACGCCTGCGTCAGGGCCGCAAGGGGCGCAGCGCGTTGATCGAATGGCTGTCGTTCGGCTCGTTCAACAAGGCGTTCGAGCCGACGCGGACCCGTTTCGACTGGCTCAGCCGGGACCCGGATGAGGTGGACAAGTACATTCAGGACCCGCTCTGCGGCGTTCGCTGCACCAATCAATTGTGGGCGGATATGCTGGGCGGGCTGCAGAAAATCAGTGAGCCGTCGAACCTGGCACAGATCGATTCGAACCTTCCGTTGCTGATTATTGGCGGCGAATGTGATCCGGTGAGTGCCGGCAAGCGTCTGAAGGATCTTGCCGATGCATTGGCAGAAGCGGGTCATCAGGTGTTACAACTCAATGTTTACCCGCAGGCGCGGCACGAACTGCTTAATGACATCAATCGCGATGAAGTGACCCAGGACCTGCTCGACTGGCTGAAATACGCCCTCGATCAGCCAGGACCGCATCGCGCGGAGTGATCACGCACCTTTTATCTTTTCCATATTTTGTCCAGGACAGACACATGACTCAAGTCACCAACACGCCCTACGAAGCCCTTGAAGTCGGTCAGAAAGCCAGCTACAGCAAGACAGTTCAGGAACGCGATATTCAGCTGTTCGCGGCCATGTCCGGCGATCACAACCCGGTCCACCTGGACGCCGAATACGCCTCCAAAACCATGTTCAAGGAGCGTATCGCTCACGGCATGTTCAGCGGTGCACTGATCAGCGCGGCAGTGGCATGTGAGCTGCCAGGCCCTGGCACGATCTACATCGGTCAGCAGATGACCTTTCAGAAGCCGGTCAAACTGGGTGACACCCTGACGGTGCGTCTGGAAATTCTCGAAAAACTGCCGAAATTCCGCGTGCGCATCGCGACCCGCGTGTTCAATCAGAACGATGAGCTGGTCGTCGACGGCGAAGCGGAAATTCTCGCCCCACGCAAACAACAGACCGTCGAACTGACCGTGCTGCCTGAAATCACTGTTGGCTGAAAAGGGCTATTGGCTGAAAGGCACGCGGATTGAGCCAGGACCCGTCAATGCGGGAACAGGCTAGTGCCGGAGCACGCAAAAAAGGGCGACCGAAGTCGCCCGAAGTGCCTTGCGTGCTCAGTGCGAAGGGTGCGCCTTACAAGAGCGGCAGCCCTTCACGTCAGACAGCTCGAACAGGGTGATGAAGACATTGGCCCCACGCCGTCTTCTGCCCCGTCCGATACCCATCAGGCTAGCCGTTGCAGCGCGCTCGGAAGTTGACCTGCATCAACACCCGCTAAATGGCTCAACGCTTTTTCGGCTTTTTCTTCGGCTTTTTCTTGCCCGTCAGCGGCATGGCCTGCTCAAAGGCATTACGTACTTCGTTCAGGCGTTTATCGTTCAGATCATGAACGCGTCTGGCGCGCTCGGCGCCAAGATCGATCAATTTGCCATCGTCGCTCATGGTTGTGCAGTTCCCGGACACGTGGAATCAGCACCAATAATGCTCAATAGCATCGGTGATGACCAGTCGGAAACCTGAAGTCAGGTGTGAATCAATCGGCAGCGTACGCAGGCGGAGTCCTCTCGCGGGACGCTCGACCTCAAATTTGGATATCGACCCACAACCCCTGGCGCGGCTCGTCATCGATCAACGGCACGACCGGGACGGTGTTGTCAGCGTTTAACGAGTCTCCGGGAATGACCAGACCCTGGTATTCACCGCTTTCTTCGTCGCTGTGACGCCCCTGTTGCTGACGCTGCTCTTCACGCAACAGCAGGGCGCTGCGCTCGGAGTCTTCGTGACGCAGATCGATGGATGTCTCGCTGGAGCTCGGCTGTACAGGCGCCACCGGCGGGATATCGGGGACACGCTTGGCCGGGTCCATCTGAGAGGTCACCGGCACAACACTTAACGGGAGCATGGGTTGCAGCATGGTTTTTCTCCTCTTACCGGGCTTTCGGCCGTCCGCGACGCAACTTGAACAGCCCTGTAATAGACTGCAATAATTTATAAGGCTTTTTTTGACTGGGTTTAATGAAATAAGTGCCATGAAAGGAAAAATTCGCCGGTTCGCAGCGAATCCGCAGGTTTTTCAACGCCACCTTTGGCCTTCAGGGCGCGTTCCGTTAACATAGTCGGCTTTTTCACGTCGGGAGACAGGCAGCATGGCGCAGCAGTATCAACCGGGGCAACGCTGGATTAGCGACAGCGAAGCCGAGCTGGGTTTGGGCACCGTTCTGGCACAGGATGGCCGCTTATTGACCGTGCTCTATCCGGCCACTGGCGAAACGCGCCAGTACTCACTGCGTAATGCACCGCTGACCCGCGTGCGTTTCTCTCCGGGCGATGTGATCACTCACTTCGAAAACTGGAAGATGACCGTCCGCGAAGTGGACGATGTCGACGGGCTACTGGTGTATCACGGCCTGAATGCCCGCAACGAAGTGGTCACGCTGCCGGAAACCCAGCTGTCGAACTTCATCCAGTTCCGCCTGGCGACCGACCGTCTGTTCGCTGGCCAGATTGACCAGTTGTCCTGGTTCTCGCTGCGCTACAACACGCTTGAACACACCAGCCGTCAGTTGCAGTCCTCACTATGGGGTCTGGGCGGTGTGCGTGCCCAACCGATTGCCCACCAGTTGCACATCGCCCGCGAAGTCGCTGACCGCATTGCGCCGCGCGTTCTGCTGGCCGACGAAGTGGGCTTGGGCAAGACCATCGAAGCCGGTCTGGTGATTCATCGCCAGTTGCTGTCCGGTCGCGCCAATCGCGTGCTGATTCTGGTGCCGGAAAACCTGCAGCACCAATGGCTGGTCGAAATGCGCCGCCGTTTCAACCTGCAGGTCGCGCTGTTCGACGCCGAACGCTTCATGGAAAGCGATGCCGGCAACCCGTTCGAAGACACCCAACTGGCGCTGGTCGCGCTGGAGTGGCTGGTCTCCGATGAAAAGGCTCAGGACGCGCTGTTTGCAGCGGGCTGGGACCTGATGGTCGTCGATGAAGCACACCACCTGGTCTGGCATGAAGACAAGGCCAGCCGCGAATATTCGCTGGTCGAGCAACTGGCCGAAGTCATCCCCGGCGTACTGCTGCTGACGGCAACCCCGGAACAGCTGGGTCAGGACAGTCACTTTGCCCGCCTGCGCCTGCTGGACCCGAACCGTTTCCACGACCTGAACGCCTTCCGCGCCGAGAGTGAAAACTATCGCCCGGTCGCTCAGGCGGTGCAGGAACTGCTCGACAAGGGCGTACTGTCGGCAGAAGCCCAGAAAACCATTCACGGCTTCCTGGGTGCCGAAGGCGAGACCTTGCTGGCTGCCGTCAATGCGGGCGACGACGAAGCCAAGGCCCGTCTGATTCGCGAATTGCTGGACCGTCATGGCACCGGCCGCGTGCTGTTCCGTAATACCCGTGCCGCCGTGCAAGGTTTTCCGGAGCGCAAGCTGCACGAATACCCGCTGCCCTGCCCGGCCGAATATCTGGAACTGCCCCTGGGCGAGCACGCCGATCTGTATCCGGAAGTCAGCTTCCAGGCTCATTCCGAGGTCAGCGAAGAAGAACGCTGGTGGCGTTTCGACCCTCGCGTCGACTGGCTGATCGACACACTCAAGATGCTCAAGCGCGTCAAGGTGCTGGTCATCTGCGCCCACGCCGAAACCGCCATGGACCTGGAAGACGCGCTGCGCGTGCGTTCCGGTATCCCGGCCACGGTCTTCCACGAAGGCATGAACATCCTCGAACGTGACCGCGCTGCTGCCTATTTTGCCGACGAAGAGTTCGGTGCACAGGTGCTGATCTGCTCGGAAATCGGCAGTGAAGGCCGCAACTTCCAGTTCGCCCACCATCTGGTGCTGTTCGATCTGCCGTCGCACCCGGACCTGCTGGAGCAGCGTATCGGCCGTCTGGACCGTATCGGCCAGAAGCACACCATCGAACTGCATGTGCCGTTCCTGGAAACCAGCCCGCAGGCACGACTGTTCCAGTGGTATCACGAAGCGCTGAACGCGTTCCTCAATACCTGCCCGACCGGTAACGCACTGCAGCATCAGTTCGGCCCGCGTCTGCTGCCGCTGCTGGAAAGCGGTGATGATGACGAATGGCAGGCCCTGATCGATGAGGCCCGCGCCGAGCGCGAGCGTCTGGAAAGCGAACTGCACACAGGTCGCGACCGCCTGCTGGAACTCAACTCCGGCGGCGCGGGCGAAGGCGAGGCGCTGGTAGAAGCGATTCTGGAACAGGATGACCAGTTCAGCCTGCCGATCTACATGGAAACCCTGTTCGACGCGTTCGGCATCGACAGCGAAGACCATTCGGAAAACGCACTGATCCTCAAGCCGAGCGAGAAGATGCTCGACGCCAGCTTCCCGCTGGGCGACGACGAAGGCGTGACCATCACCTACGATCGCAACCAGGCGCTGTCTCGCGAAGACATGCAGTTCATCACCTGGGAGCACCCGATGGTCCAGGGCGGCATGGATCTGGTGCTGTCCGGCTCGATGGGCAACACCGCCGTGGCGCTGATCAAGAACAAGGCGCTGAAGCCGGGCACTGTGCTGCTTGAGCTGATCTACGTCAGCGAAGTGGTTGCACCGCGCTCGTTGCAACTGGGCCGCTACCTGCCACCGGCCGCACTGCGCTGCCTGCTTGATCCGAACGGCAATGACCTGTCGAGCCGTGTGTCGTTCAACACCCTTAACGATCAGCTCGAAAGCGTGCCACGTGCCAGCGCCAACAAGTTCATTCAGGCCCAGCGCGACGTGCTGACGCCACGGATCAACGCGGGCGAAGAAAAGATCATGCCGAAACACGCCGAGCGCGTGGCTGAAGCGCAACGTCGTCTGGCTGCTGATACCGAAGAGGAACTGGCGCGCCTGACGGCCCTGCAGGCGGTCAACCCGACCGTGCGCGACAGCGAACTGGTTGCCTTGCGCAGCCAGCGTGAACAGGGTCTGGCCATGCTGGAAAAGGCTGCGTTGCGTCTGGAAGCGATTCGGGTGCTGGTGGCGGGCTGATCGGCGGCGCTGCCGACGCTGGACGCAGAGCGTCCCAAGAGGCATTCCCACGCAGAGCGTGAGGAACGATCAGGGTTTCATGATCGTTCCTCACGCTCCGCGTCATCCAAACTGATCGTTCCTACGCTCTGCGCTCATCGTTATACACAAGTCCGCCTCGACACTGATCGTGCCCATCGCTCCGCGTGGGCATGCCTCCCGTGACGCTCCGCGTCACACATGGCACAGATTGCGGATTCAGTGAGCCGAGCGCATGGCTCCAGTCACCTTTTCGCCTCTCGGCGACTTACTTTGAGAGGCCAAAGTAAGCAATGCCTTTTGCTCCGGTTCCGGCCCCGGCTTCGCCGGGGTTCCTTCGTCCTGACACTGATTCGGGGG
>NZ_LKEH01000022.1:16617-43453 GCF_001642795.1 Pseudomonas viridiflava
TGCGTGGGAATACAGCCCGTGACGCTCTACGTCACACCACTGCCGGATCCGATACACCTTCTGCCGGTTCCTCGGCCACCATCCTTGCCCTCATCCGCTCAGCGTCCTTGCTGAAGCAGCGTGATGCCAGATACAGAAACACCAGCGTCATGAGCAATGCTGCCGGAATCAGGTACATGGCATCGTGCAGGCCGATGGCTTTGAAGCTTTCGTTCATTACGTCTGCACCCGCGACCGCCATGGCCGCCTTGGCGAAATGGTCGGACAGCAGACCCACCACTACCGGCCCAGCGCCGCCGCCCAGCAGGTAAAGCCCGGCGAAGAACAACGCCATCGCCGTCGCCCTGAGGCGCGGTTCGACCACGTCCTGAATCGCTGTATAAACGCAGGTATAGAAGTTGTAGGCAAACAACCAGCCCACGCTGAACACCGCGACGAACACCCCGATTTCGATGCGTCCGGCGTGCAAGGCATACCCCGTGGCAAGCGTCGCCACCAACATACTGAACGCCGCGAACAACAGCCGTCCGTTGGGCGAGCGCTGATGCAGTTTATCGGCAATCCAGCCGCCTGCTGTCAGGCCGATCAGCCCGGTCACGCCCACGATCACACCCGTCGCGACCGCCGCTTCCTGCAAGGGCAACAGGAAATAGCGTTGCAGCATTGGCACCATGAACGAGTTGCAGGCGTAGGTGGCGAAGTTGAAGGTCAGGCCGCCGAGGACCAGCCAGCGAAAGGTCGAGATCGACAGCACCCGGCGGATCGGTTTCTCGATCTTGACTTCCGACATGCGCACGCTTTCAGCCGCGCCACGCTTGGGTTCCTTGATGAAAAAGATGAACACCGCCAGCAGCAGCCCAGGCACCGCAGCGATGAAGAACGGCGCGCGCCAGCTGTCGAACGCCTTGACCATGGCGCCGATGGTGAAGAACGCCAGCAGCAGGCCCAGCGGCAGGCCCAGCATGAAGATGCCCATCGCACGGGACCGTTTATGGGCCGGAAACAGGTCACCGATCAGCGAATTGGCCGCAGGCGCGTAGCTGGCTTCGCCGATGCCGACGCCCATGCGCACCAACAGAAAGGTCCAGAAACTGCCGACCATTCCATTGACCGCCGTCAGGCCGCTCCACACGGCCAGGCCACAGCCCATGAGCTTCTTGCGCGATCCGTTGTCGGCCATGCGGCCCAGCGGCAGACCGGCGATGGCGTATACCAGCGTGAACGCTGTTCCCAGAAGCCCGAGTTGAAAATCGCTCAGGTGCCATTCCATGCGAATGGGCTCAACGATAATGGCCGGGATGGTGCGATCAAAGAAGTTGAACAGGTTGGCGAGGAACAACAGGAAGAGGACGCGCCATGCGTTGGCGGCCTGAGTGGGGGTTTCCGTCCGAAGCGTGGTCATGAGCGATCGTCCCTTCTTATTAGTGGTAACAATCTAGAAGGCCAAGGGTGGCCTGTCTGTAAACATTCGTAAACCGCACCCTTGATGAAGAATTCTTATAACTATTCGTTATTGATCGCTTTCAGATTTCTTGGACCTCCGTACTGGCAAACTGACAACAGCTTCTATACTCACTCCGAATCGCCAGGCCTTTAGCCTTGGCGCCCTGGCAGTGAAGATATAGGGCTTGCTATGGAGTGGCTGGGTTTGAACATGTTCGCCGGGGTCCCGGCGGACGGGCAATTGTTGATCGACTGCAGTCATAATCTGTTTCTGGTTGCGCTGGCTTACGGCGTCGCCTGTGCGGCGTGCTTCGCGACCCTGGACATCGCCGACCGGGTCATTCAGGTCGAAGCGCTCAAAAACCGACGCATCTGGAAAGCGCTGGGCGCGCTGTGTCTGGCGGGCGGTGTCTGGGCCATGCACTTCATCAGCATGCTGGCTTTTCAGGCACCGCTGACCATCACCTACGATCTGGGCATCACGCTGGCGTCGCTGCTGATCGTGCTGATGACCGCGCTGTTCGCCATCAAGGCGCTGACCATCCAGACATTGACCCTGAGGCGTTGCCTGACGAGCGCGGTGGTCATGGGCATTGGTATCAGCGTCATGCACTACCTGGGCATGGCGGCCATGCAGTCTGACGCCGTGCAGTATTACGAGCCCAAAACCTTTGCACTGTCCGTAGTCGTGGCCATTCTTGCCAGCGTGGCCCTGCTCACCCTGCCCCGCCATTTGCGGCAGTACAGCGGCATGTTTCATCAGATGTTTCGTTACGGATTGAGCGTTTTTCTGGGTGCAGGCCTGCTGACCATGCACCTGATGGGTATGCGTGCCCTGCAACTGGTCATTCCGCAGGGTGCGGAGCTGCACATTCCCAGCACCGCAAACAGTCAGCAACTGGGCCTGACCATCGCCGTCATTACGCTGTTGATCATTGCCGGCAGCATCAGTGCGGCGATGGCCGACAAGAAATTGCAAGGCAAGGAGCATGACCTTCAGCGCGTCAATGCGCTGCTCAGCCAACTGGATCAAGCGCGGGTCTCGCTTCAGCAGGTGGCCCATTACGATCCGCTGACCAACCTGATCAATCGTCGCGGATTCAACCAGATATTCGCCGAAAAGCTGCTTGAACACACGATCAGCCAAGGCATGCTCGCGGTGATGTTCCTGGACATCGACCACTTCAAACGCATCAATGACAGCCTGGGGCACGATGCCGGTGACGAGTTGCTCAAGGTGATCGCCGAGCGTATCCGCAGCGCCACACGCGTGCAGGATGTGGTGGCAAGGTTTGGCGGTGACGAGTTCTGCATTCTGCTGAGCATCCCCAACTATGAGGAGGCCCGCCACTTGGCCCACCGCGTCATGCACAAGATGAAGGAGACCATCGCGCTGGCCGGAAGACGCATGGTCATGACCACCAGCATTGGTATCGCCGTGTTTCCACGGGACGGTTCAACCTGCGACGAATTGCTCAAACACGCTGACCTCGCCCTTTACCAGTCCAAGGGCAACGGCCGTAACCGGGTCAATTTTTTCAGCCCCGCGCTCAAGACCAAAGCCAGTCTGGAACTGCATCTGGAAGAAGAGCTGCGCAACGCCCTGCGCGAAGAGACCGGCCTTGAGGTGTACTACCAGCCGATTGTCGATCTGCGCACCGGGCACATCGCCAAGCTGGAGGCGCTGGTACGCTGGAATCATCCGCAGCACGGGCTGCTGGTGCCGGACCGCTTCATCAGTATTGCCGAGGCCAACGGGCTGATCGCCGAACTGGACAACTGGGTACTGCGCCGCGCCTGTCGCGATCTTGGCGCGCTGCACCTTGATGGTCTGGACAAGCTGATCATCACCGTAAACTGTTCGGCGCTGAATCTGGGTCGCGACGAGTTGGCCGAGGAAGTCGAACAGGCGCTGACCGAAGCCAATGTGCCTCCCGGCCGTCTGGAGCTGGAAGTGACCGAGAACGCGCTGATGGGCAATATCAGCAATACGATCCTGATGCTCAAACACATACGCAGCCTGGGCGTTTCGTTGTCCATCGACGACTTCGGGACCGGTTATTCGTCACTCGCCTACCTGAAACGGCTGCCGCTGGACACGCTGAAAATCGACCGGTCCTTCATCATCGACATTCCAAAGTCGCCCCAGGACATGGAGATCGTCCAGGCGATCATTGTCATGGCCCACACCCTGCACCTCAAGGTGGTGACTGAAGGTGTCGAAACGCCCGCACAGCTGGAATTCCTGAGTCAGTTCGGCAGTGATTATGTGCAGGGCTACCTGTTCAGCAAGCCTCAGCCGCTGGAGCGGATTCTGCCGCTGGTCAGGGAAATGAACGGGCGAGAACCTGCCAGCCTGTGGCCTGCATCGCTCATGCTGGACGTCAAGGACCGGGATGCGGACATCCCACGTTCACTGGATCTGTTTGATGACCTGCCGGGCGCTGAACATGCACTGGCCACCCGCAGCCCGTCTCGCACCCAACGGTCGCGCTGGTCGGATTGAAAAGGCTGCGTCTGGGTGGCCGATTGCACGGCTGCCGGGTGTAGATTTTCGATACGCTGGAAGGGGCGAAGTTACCGTGTCACCCACAAAGGTGCCGTCATAAGCACCTCTATAGCGCACAGATCAGTCAGACGCCCTGTTTTGGATCAACACCCAAGGTGCCACCACCACTGCCCAGAGCAGTGGATCGCTTTCCACAAGCTCCATTGCCTTTGATTCAGACACCTTGCCGACCTTTGTCGCGTCCATCCACGCAGCCACTTTGGCAGCGTCGTTTCCAGCTACTGCCTCGGCAACTTCGATCAGATTCAACGGTGGTTCGACCCACAACAGGGCACCCTTGGCAAAGAATGGTTGCAATTCTTTCCAGCGAATTGAAGCGGTCTCCCCGAGCAGTTTGGCATAGAGGGTGCTAGGTTCTTGCGTCATGGGTTTCACCAGAAAGGAAATCGGCGCAATGATACCGCCGCCTTTCTCGTAGAAAAACCCGGAAGCAAGTGATTGATTGCAGGAAAGCCGCGAAATCCACGACGATCCGGCCGGTCTTCATGACATTGGGGCGGTTGGATTCTGTAACTTTCTTTCGATTAAGCGACACACACCGGTTTACCCCATTGCCCCGTGCTATCCAAGCGATTCACCGGCACTCTAAACTGTTCCGGTACAGTTGGCGGAGCGGGGGGAAGATCGGTGTCGAAGCCGGTCCTGTAGCCTTGGCCAGCAGGATTATAAAAACTACAACGCAAGAGTGGAGCATCATGACTAAGGGTACCAAGAAGCTTTCCAAGCTGTTCGCCGCACTGGTTATGGCCGGGGTTGCCAGCCATTCGTTCGCAGCCGACACCATCAAGATCGGCATTGCCGGTCCCAAGACTGGCCCGGTCGCCGAATACGGCACCATGCAGTTCAACGGCGCCAAGATGGCTATCGAGCAGATCAACGCCAAGGGCGGCGTCGATGGCAAGAAACTCGAAGCCGTCGAATACGATGATGCCTGCGACCCGAAACAGGCCGTGGCAGTCGCCAACAAGGTCGTCAACGATGGCGTGAAATACGTGATCGGTCACCTGTGCTCGAGCTCCGCTCAACCCGCTTCCGACGTCTATGAAGACGAAGGCATCATCATGGTGACCCCGGCGGCCACCAGCCCCGACATCACCAGCCGTGGCTACAAGCTGGTATTCCGCACCATCGGTCTGGACAGCGCGCAGGGCCCTGCAGCCGGTAACTACATTGCCGACGTCGCCAAGCCAAAAATCGTTGCCGTCATCCATGACAAGCAGCAATACGGCGAAGGCATCGCCTCTGCAGTGAAAAAGACGCTGGAAGACAAAGGCGTCAAGGTGGCCCTGTTCGAAGGCATCAATGCCGGTGACAAGGACTTCTCCTCGCTGATCGCCAAGCTCAAGCAAGCCAACGTCGACTTCGTCTACTACGGCGGCTACCACCCAGAGCTGGGCCAGATTCTGCGCCAGTCCAAGGAAAAAGGCCTGAACGCCAAATTCATGGGCCCTGAAGGCGTGGGCAACGAGTCCATCTCGCAGATCGCTGGCGAAGCCTCCGAAGGCCTGCTGGTCACCCTCCCGAAATCCTTTGATCAGGACCCTGCCAACCAGGCACTGACCAAGGCATTCCAGGACAAGAAACAGGATCCGAGCGGTCCGTTCGTGTACCCGTCCTACTCCGCCGTTCAGGTCATTGCCGACGGCATCGCCGCCGCCAAGTCCGAAGACACCGACAAGGTGGCTGCTGCCATCCACGCCGGTACGTTCAAGACCCCGATGGGCGAACTGAGCTACGACGAGAAGGGCGACCTGAAGAACTTCCAGTTCGTGGTCTACGAATGGCACTTCGGCAAGCCGAAGACCGAAGCCGCCAAATAAGCAGCTTGCGTTGACAACCGAAGCCCACTGCCACCGCAGTGGGCTTTGTTTTACGAATCATGGCCCGCCTGCCGAGATCCGGCAGAGGCCACCTGAAAATCTTAAAACCGTTACCAGCGGTTCGCTGGCGGCGTCACAGGCAACGCATCGACAGAATGCGTACCCGACGCAGGCCGGAGAAATGCAGATCAGGTTTTTAGGAGCGCGGTAAATGCCCGAGTTATTCCACTACATGCAACAGCTGGTCAATGGCCTGACCATTGGCAGCACGTATGCATTGATCGCCATCGGCTACACGATGGTTTACGGCATCATCGGAATGATCAACTTCGCCCACGGCGAGGTGTACATGATCGGTTCCTATGTTGCTTTCATGGCGCTTGCCGGTCTTGCAATGATGGGTATCGACAGCCTGCCGCTGTTGATGATCGCAGGCTTCGCCGCCTCCATCATCGTGACCAGTGCCTACGGCTACAGCATCGAACGGGTCGCCTACCGTCCGCTGCGCAACAGCAACCGTCTGATTCCTCTGATTTCTGCGATCGGCATGTCGATCTTTCTGCAGAACTCGGTTCAGCTTTCCCAGGGTTCCGGCAACTTTGCCATTCCCAACCTGCTGCCCGGCAGCCTGTCCTTCGGCCCCGGCGGCGCACAGGAAGTGTTGATTTCCTACATGCAGATCGTGGTCTTCGTGGTCACGCTCCTGGCCATGACCGGCCTGACCCTGTTCATTTCCCGCTCGCGAATGGGCCGCGCCTGCCGCGCCTGCGCCGAGGACATGAAAATGGCCAACCTGCTGGGTATCAACACCAACACCATCATTGCCCTGACTTTCGTGGTCGGCGCCGCACTGGCTGCCATTGCCGCCATGTTGCTGAGCATGCAATACGGCGTGATCAACCCGAGCGCAGGCTTCCTCGTAGGCCTCAAGGCGTTCACTGCTGCAGTCCTGGGCGGCATCGGTTCGATTCCGGGCGCCGTGCTCGGCGGTCTGGTGCTGGGCGTCGCCGAAGCCTTCGGTGCCGACATCTTTGGTGATCAGTACAAGGACGTCGTGGCCTTCGGCCTGTTGGTCCTGGTGCTGCTGTTCCGCCCGACCGGCATTCTGGGTCGTCCGGAGGTTGAGAAAGTATGAGCAAGTCCTTCAAACAGGCGCTGTTCAGCGCTGCGCTGGTGTGGGCCGTTGCCTACCCGGTGTTCGGCCTGAAACTGGCCTTTTCCGGCGTGACCCTGCAAGTGCAGAACGCCAGCTCCATGACCCTGACCATTATCGCGATCTGCTCGGTCCTGTTGTTTCTGCGCGTACTGTTCGCCGAGAAAATCAGCGGCCTGCGCCGGGGTGAACGCGCTCCATTGATCTCGAAGAAAACCAGCGACTTCATGACCCAACCGAGCACCCAGCGCTGGGGCCTTGCCGCCCTGATCGTGCTGGCGTTCGTCTGGCCGTTCTTTGGCTCGCGCGGCGCTGTGGACATCGCGACGCTGATCCTGATCTACGTGATGCTGGGCCTGGGTTTGAACATCGTGGTTGGCCTCGCCGGCCTGCTGGACCTGGGTTATGTCGGTTTCTACGCAGTCGGTGCCTACGGTTACGCGTTGCTGTCGCACTACTTCGGCCTGAGCTTCTGGGAATGCCTGCCGCTGGCCGGTCTGCTGGCGGCGCTGTTCGGCTTCCTGCTGGGCTTCCCGGTCCTGCGGCTGAGGGGCGACTATCTGGCCATCGTGACGCTCGGGTTCGGCGAGATCATCCGGATCTTCCTGCGCAACCTGACCGACATCACCGGCGGCCCCAACGGTATCAGCAACATCGAGAAGCCGACCCTGTTCGGCCTGAGCTTCGAACGCCGTGCCGCCGAAGGTGCGCAGACGTTCCACCAGTATTTCGGTTTGGACTACAACCCGATCAGCAAGGTGATCTTTCTGTACCTGATTGCCCTGCTGCTGGCGCTGGCGGCACTGTTCGTCATCAACCGCCTGCTGCGCATGCCGATCGGCCGTGCCTGGGAAGCCTTGCGCGAAGACGAAATCGCCTGCCGTGCCCTGGGTCTGAATCCGACCGTGATCAAGCTCTCGGCCTTTACGCTGGGTGCAGCGTTCGCCGGCTTCGCAGGCAGCTTCTTCGCCGCCCGTCAGGGTCTGGTGACGCCGGAGTCCTTCACCTTCATCGAGTCGGCAATCATTCTGGCCATCGTGGTGCTCGGCGGCATGGGTTCCCAGCTGGGCGTTATTCTCGCCGCCATCGTAATGATCCTGCTGCCTGAACTGATGCGTGAGTTCAGCGATTACCGCATGTTGATGTTCGGTGCCCTGATGGTGCTGATGATGATCTGGCGTCCTCAAGGTTTCCTGCCGATGCAACGACCTGTCATGAAGTTGAAAGCGGAGGCGGCCAAATGAAACAGCCTCTTCTGCAAGCCACAAACCTGAGCATGCGCTTCGGCGGTCTGCTGGCGGTCAATGGCGTCGCCCTGACCGTTCATGAAAAGCAGGTCGTCTCGATGATCGGCCCCAACGGCGCGGGCAAGACCACTGTCTTCAACTGCCTGACAGGTTTCTACAAACCCAGCGGCGGGACCATTCTGCTGGACGGCGAGCCGATCCAGGGCCTGGCCGGTCACCAGATCGCGCGCAAGGGTGTGGTGCGCACGTTCCAGAACGTGCGTCTGTTCAAGGAAATGACCGCCGTCGAGAACCTGCTGGTCGCCCAGCATCGTCACCTGAACACCAACTTCCTGTCCGGCCTGTTCAAGACCCCGGCCTTTCGCCGCAGCGAACGCGAAGCCATGGACTACGCCGAGCACTGGTTGGAAGCCGTCAACCTGAAAGAATTCGCCAACCGCCCGGCCGGGACACTGGCCTACGGTCAGCAACGCCGCCTGGAAATTGCCCGCTGCATGATGACGCGACCGCGCATTCTCATGCTGGACGAACCGGCAGCCGGCCTGAACCCGCGGGAAACCGAAGACCTGAAAGCGCTGATCGGCGTGTTGCGTAATGAACACAACGCCACAGTGTTGCTGATCGAGCATGACATGAAGCTGGTGATGAGCATTTCCGACCACATCGTAGTGATCAATCAGGGCACGCCACTGGCCGACGGTACGCCGGAACAGATTCGTGACAATCCTGAAGTGATCAAAGCCTACCTGGGGGAAGCGTAAATGCTGCAGTTCGAAAACGTTTCCACCTTCTACGGCAAGATCCAAGCGCTGCACAGCGTCAACGTGGAAGTCCGTCAGGGCGAGATCGTTACCCTGATCGGCGCCAACGGTGCCGGTAAATCCACTCTGCTGATGACCCTGTGCGGCTCGCCGCGCGCGCACAGCGGCAGCATCCGTTACATGGGCGAGGAACTAGTCGGCCAGGAATCGTCGGTGATCATGCGCAAGAGCATCGCGGTAGTGCCTGAAGGCCGCCGCGTGTTCGCACGCCTGACCGTCGAAGAAAACCTGGCCATGGGCGGTTTCTTCACCGAGAAGGATGATTATCAGGAACAGATGGACAAGGTCCTGCACCTGTTCCCGCGCCTCAAGGAACGCTTCACACAGCGCGGCGGCACCATGTCCGGCGGCGAACAGCAAATGCTCGCCATCGGCCGTGCGCTGATGAGCAAGCCCAAGCTGCTGTTGCTGGACGAACCATCGCTGGGTCTGGCACCGATCATCATTCAGCAGATTTTCGAGATCGTCGAACAACTGCGACGTGATGGCGTGACCGTGTTTCTGGTCGAGCAGAACGCGAACCAGGCCCTGAAAATCGCCGACCGCGCCTATGTACTGGAGAACGGTCGCGTGGTGATGCAGGGCACCGGTGAAGAACTGCTGGTCGATCCAAAAGTGCGGGACGCCTATCTGGGCGGCTAGCGAGATGCGCCATGATCGTGCGCTCATCTCGACACTGATCGTGCCCACGCAGAGCGATGGGCACGATCATCAGTGTTTGACAGACTTGTGTATAACGATGAGCGCAGAGCGTGGTAACGATCAGACGCGCCTGCGTGGGCATGCCTTCCTTCACTCACGCCAGACGCTCCAGCGCAGAGCCGCTGCGCTCGAACCAGCCCACCAGATAATCTGCCAGCACCTGCACTCGCCTCGGTACTTCGCCTTCGAAGGGGTGAACCAGAAACATCGGCGTGGTTGCCGTCTGGTAATCCTTGAGCAGCCAGTGCAAGCGTCCTTCATTGATTTCCCTGTGCACCATATAGGACGGCAGCCGTGCGACACCCGCACCGGCCAGCGCCGCCTTTTTCAGCAGGCTGTAGTGATTGCTGGCAAAGGGACCGTCAATCTGCACACGGGTCAACTCGTGATTCTGATGGTAAAGCCACTGGTAACGCTCGCTGTAATGGCTGTTGATCAGGCATTGATGCTTCGCAAGGCCCTCAGGGGTTTGTGGCCAGCCATGCTCGTCCAGATACCGCGTGCTGGCGCAGGTCAGTTCCTGCATTGCGATTAAAGGTCTGGCCACCAGCCGCTCATCGCTGGCGACCTTTGAGCGAACCGCCAGATCGAAACCGTCGCGCCGCAAATCGCGCACGCTGTTACTCAGTTCGAGCTCGATCTTGACCTGCGGATAGGTCTCGTAAAACTCCATCAACAAGC
The DNA here is from genome assembly GCF_001642795.1 of Pseudomonas viridiflava. GTDB lineage: Bacteria > Pseudomonadota > Gammaproteobacteria > Pseudomonadales > Pseudomonadaceae > Aquipseudomonas > Aquipseudomonas viridiflava. The sequence continues at coordinate 27,054 of NZ_LKEH01000022.1, forward strand.
CGTCGAAAAAAGTTTCTCCCAACGAAACCGGCGTGGTGATACGCACCTCACCGACCATCTCGTCACGCATCAACGCCACAATGCTGCGCGCCCTTTCCGTGTGCGCAATCAACTGCCGAGCCTGGGGCAACAACGCGGACCCGGCCGAGGTCAGACTCAAGGTTCGAGTGGTGCGGTGCAACAACTGGACACCGTAGGTCTTTTCCAGTTGGGAAATCCGCTTTGAAAGGCGTCCCTTGCTGCAACCCAGGCGCTCCGCAGCCGCCGTAAAACTGCCCGCTTCGATCAGTACGGCAAAGGCAGCCAGATCTTCCATCTCGCTCATGGATTGTTTCCCTGTGAGAACCAAAGGTTTCCAATTGGCATCTTTATCGAAGGATATACGGCTTTCTACACTAGCGGCTCCTTTGATCCCTGTGGAGCAACGCAATGAAAATCCTGTTGATTGGCGCAAGCGGAACCGTGGGCTCGGCAATTGAACGCGAACTCGGCTCACGGCATGAGATTGTGCGCATAGGCCGCAACAGCGGCGACGAACGCGTTGATATCAGCGACAGCGCCTCGATCCGTGCCCTGTTTGAACGCGTGGGGAGCTTCGACGCGCTGATTTGCGCGGCGGGCAGCGTGAAATTCGTGCCGCTGGCGGACATGTCCGAAGCCGATTTCGCCCTGGGTCTTCAGGACAAACTCATGGGCCAGGTCAACCTGCTGCTGATCGGCAAGGCATACGCCAACGATGGCGCGTCGTTCACCTTCACCTCGGGCATCCTGAGCCAGGAGCCGATTCTTTCCGGCGTTTCAGCCAGTCTGGTCAATGGTGCCATCGATGCCTTCGTGCGCGCCGCAGCCATCGAATTGCCGCGTGGCATGCGCGTGAACTCGGTCAGCCCCACCGTACTGCTCGAATCGATGGGCAAGTACGGTGCCTACTTCAGAGGCTTCAAACCTGTTCCCGTCGCAGATGTGGCGCTGGCCTATGCCAAAAGCGTGGAAGGCCTGCACACCGGACAGACGTATCAGGTCTTGTGATGCGGCATCAGTCTGCGTAACGTGGCGGCACCTGTCTGGAGACCCGCCCAATGTTCGCTGCTCGTTCCGTCCTTGTATTCGCCCTTCTGCCGTTGTTCGCCGGCTGCCAGATGCTTGGCATCAAGACCGACACACCGAAAGTCTCGACGGCGGGCATGATCCGCATGCAGGGCGACCTGACTGGCGAGAACGGGCAGCTGATGTTCAAGCCGTGCAACGAGCAGCGTCGCTACGTGGTCAAGGACCGCAATGACACCGGCCTCCTGCAGGAAGCCGCGAGCCTGGCCGACAGCAAGGGGCGTGTCTTTGCGGACCTTCGCGGCTCGTTCGCTGCCAGCAAGGCCGCCAACAGTGACGGCCAGCTGGACCTGCATCAGGTTTATCGGGTCGAACGTCCCGGCCAGTCCTGCGACGACCTCAACTTCAAACGCCTGACCCTGCACGTCAATGGCAACAAGCCTGCGTGGAACGTCAACGTCAGTGGCAAGGGCATGGTTCTGGAGCGTGAGGGGCAGCCGCCGCTTGCCGTACCGTACCTTGAAGAGCAACTGCCGGATGGCAGCTTCAGTGTCAGCAGCGAAGCCAACAACCAACGCATTGAACTGTGGGTCGCCCCTCAGCGCTGCGTCGACAGCGTCAACGGTTCGGTGCAACACCTCACCGCCGAGCTGCGTCTCAACGGTCAGGCCCAACGTGGCTGCGGCTATTACGGCGGCTCGCGGGACGACTGATCCATCCCGAGGCAGGGTTTTGGCGACCGATGGCACCCATGGTTGCCAGGACTGCACACCTCGACTCGCCGCCAATGGGGTTCAGCGCTTATAATCGCCGGTTCTTGTAGTGCTGTCGGGCTGAACCTGCGGCCCGAAAACTGGACCCCTTAATGTTACGAATCACCGAACTCAAACTGCCGATCGATCACCCGGACGAAGACCTGCGCCCTGCCCTGCTGCAGCGCCTGGGTATCGACAGCAGCGAACTGCTGGACTTCACACTGTTCAAGCGCAGCTACGATGCGCGCAAGAAGTCCTCCGAACTGTGCTTCATCTACACCATCGACTTTCAAGTGAGTGACGAAGAAGCGCTGTTGCGCAAATTCGCCAACGACCGCCACGTGGGCCCGGCGCCCGACGTTAGCTACAAGGTGGTCGGCCATGCGCCGGAAGGTTTGACCGAACGGCCGATCGTCGTCGGCTTCGGTCCTTGCGGGATTTTCGCAGGCCTATTGCTGGCGCAGATGGGCTTCAAGCCGATCATTCTCGAGCGCGGCAAGGAAGTGCGTCAGCGCACCAAGGACACCTGGGGCCTGTGGCGCAAGAACGTCCTGAACCCGGAGTCCAACGTCCAGTTTGGCGAAGGCGGCGCAGGTACGTTCTCCGACGGCAAGCTCTACAGCCAGATCAAGGACCCGTACTTTCATGGCCGCAAGGTGCTGCACGAGTTCGTGAAGGCTGGCGCGCCGGAAGAGATTCTCTACGTCAGCAAACCGCACATCGGCACCTTCCGCCTGACCGGCGTGGTTGAACACATGCGTCATCAGATCGAGGCGCTGGGCGGCGAAGTACGCTTCCAGCAGCGCGTCACTGATCTGATGATCGAAGACGGCCAGTTGAATGGCGTTGTGCTGGACGGTGGTGAGCAGATCGCGTCGCGTCACGTGATTCTCGCCCTGGGCCACAGCGCCCGCGACACGTTCCGCATGCTGCATAGCCGTGACGTGTTCATGGAGGCCAAGCCGTTTTCGGTGGGCTTCCGTATCGAACACCCGCAATCGTTGATCGACCGCGCCCGCCTGGGCAAGTACGCCGGTCACCCGAAACTAGGTGCTGCCGACTACAAGCTGGTGCACCACGCCAGCAATGGACGTTCAGTCTACAGTTTCTGCATGTGCCCTGGCGGCACGGTGGTCGCGGCGACGTCCGAGCCGAACCGTGTCGTCACCAACGGCATGAGCCAGTACTCGCGCAACGAGCGCAACGCCAACTCGGGCATCGTGGTTGGCATCACGCCGGAGCAGGATTTCCCGGGCAGCCCGCTGGCCGGTATCGAACTGCAGGAGCGCCTGGAATCTCACGCTTATCTGTTGGGCGGCAGCACCTACGAAGCCCCTGCGCAACTGGTCGGCGACTTCATCGCGGGCAAGGCGTCCACAGCGCTGGGCAGCGTCGAGCCTTCGTACAAACCGGGCGTGAAGCTGGTGGATCTGGCCGAGGCGCTGCCCGCCTTTGCCATTGAAGCTATTCGTGAAGCACTGCCAGCCTTCGACAAGCAGATCAAAGGCTTCTCGCTGCACGACGCGGTACTGACCGGCATCGAAACCCGCACATCGGCACCGCTGCGCATCACGCGTGGTCCGAATATGCAGAGCCTCAACACCAAGGGCCTTTACCCGGCCGGGGAAGGCGCGGGTTACGCAGGTGGCATTCTGTCCGCTGGCGTGGACGGCATCCGCATTGCCGAAGCGCTGGTACGGGACATGTTGGGCATCGAGGGCTGAAACCCTTGGACCGGGGTCACGGACGCCTTGCCATGCAAGCGTCCGTGATCAATCGGTTTCAACAACTTATAAAGTTACAATTCGACAATCAAAACATACGCATTTCAGAAACTTCCTACGCAATAAACCGATAATTTTGAATTAATTAGCAACACAACTTACGCTTTATTTTTATCGCGTTACGAACTGTCGTATTTATAACAAAAACGAATATAACTTTTGTTTTAACTCTCCAATCAACGGGTTAGGGTGTCGGTCCTTTTTACCGTAGACGGAGAATGGTCGCGCCCATGCGGAATACCATTACACGCTTTTTTCAGCTTGAAGCAGCGGGAGGCTTGCTGTTGATTGCAGCTGCTGCCCTTGCGCTCATTATCAATAACTCGCCGCTTTCCTGGCTGTATAACGCCTTTCTGGAAACACCGGTAGAAGCCCGGATCGGCGCCCTGCACATTGCCAAGCCCTTGTTGCTGTGGATCAACGACGGGCTGATGGCCCTGTTCTTTCTGGTCATCGGCCTTGAGGTCAAACGCGAAGTGCTGGAGGGGCATCTTTCCAAACCCTCGCAGATCGTATTGCCCGGCGCTGCGGCTATCGGCGGCATGGTGGTTCCGGCGCTGATTTATATCGCACTGAATACAGGCAACGCCGAAGCCCTCAATGGCTGGGCCATTCCGATGGCGACCGATATCGCGTTCGCACTGGGTGTGCTCGCGCTGCTCGGCAAGCGTGTGCCGGTTTCGCTGAAGCTGTTTCTGATGACGCTGGCGATCATCGATGATCTGGGCGCTATCATCGTTATCGCGCTGGTGTACTCCGGCGAGCTGTCACAACTGTCGCTGATACTGGCGGCTGTATCGATCATTGCGTTGATTGCGATGAACCGATCCGGCGTGAGCAGGCTTGCGCCTTATCTGCTGGTTGGACTGGTGCTCTGGGTCTGTGTCCTGAAAAGCGGTGTTCACGCGACGCTTGCAGGTGTGGTGCTGGCGTTCTGCATTCCATTGCGCACGAGCAGCAAGTCATCTCCCTTGCTGACCCTGGAGCACGGCCTGCATCCGTGGGTTGCGTACGGCATCCTGCCGTTGTTTGCATTCGCCAACGCCGGTGTGTCGCTGGCCGGTGTGACCATGGAAAGCTTTACCCACCCGGTCCCGCTGGGCATCGCCGCAGGCCTGCTGCTGGGCAAGACGCTGGGGGTGTTCGGGCTCACCTGGCTGGCGGTCAAGACGCGCATGGCGTCGCTGCCAAAGGACGCCAACTGGGGCCATGTACTGGGGGTTTCGATCCTGTGCGGTATCGGCTTCACCATGAGCCTGTTCGTCGGCTCACTGGCGTTCGAGCCAGGGGTCAGCGCGTATGCGGGAGAAGATCGCATGGGCATTCTGACTGGATCGATACTGTCGGCCATCATTGGCTACGGCGTGATGGTCCTCGCCTGCAGGGCGACGCCGAAGCGCTGAAAAACAGTCGTTCTGAAACGAAAAACCCCGAGCATTTCGGCTCGGGGTTTCGTTGATTCGCAACGCGGATCAGTGTGTCACGCGGCTCGTGCCGTTGACGGTCATGATGCGTACACGCTCGCCGACCCGGAAAATCTCGTTTTCCTCGACCTGCTGCACATAGGCACGCATGCTGCCGTCGTCTTCACGAACCGTGATCTCGACACCCTGAGTACGTGTCAGACCTTCCTCGGTAGCGGAACCGAGCAGACCACCGGCAACCGCACCGATCACGGCGGCCACCACGCTGCCGCGACCACCACCAATTGCGCTGCCGCCCACACCACCAACGATCGCACCGGCACCTGCGCCGATCGGGGTCTTGGTACCTTCGATTTTCACCGGACGCAGGGATTCAACGGTGCCCAGACGAACGTTCTGTACGGTACGCGCCTCGTCACGGGAATAGGAATCACCGGTGAGGTTCGAGGTACAGCCGCCCATCGTCAACGCCATGGCAGTGAACGAAGCGACCAGAAGAGCAGACTTGCGCATAAAAGGTATCTCCAGAGGAACTAGTGGCCATTAGACTACCCGACATCGACGCTGTCACGGCCCAGGTTCCGCAATTTATATTCATTCAGGCGCCATACAGCGACAACCCATGTAACGCTCAGACGACCCGACAGGCAAATAATTCAATCAGGGCGCGAGACGCTCACGTGTCCATTGCCCGTCAACTGAACGATAGTTCAAACGGTCGTGGAGGCGACTCGAACGTCCCTGCCAGAACTCGATTCGCTCCGGCAGAAGACGATAGCCGCCCCAATGCTCGGGGCAGTGAGGCGCGCTATCGAGAAATCGTTGCTCAGTCTGTTTGATCAGGCCTTCAAGCTCTTCCCGGTCGGCGATCACCCGGCTCTGCGGCGAGGCCCAGGCCCCGAGACGGCTGCCCAGCGGCCGGACCTGATAATAGGCGTCCGACTCCTGCGCAGTGACCTTCACCACTCGCCCTTCGATACGCACCTGACGCTCCAGCGTTGGCCAGAAAAAGGTCATTGCCGCGAACGGACGTGCAGCGAGCTGCTGGCCCTTGGCGCTGTCGTAGTTGGTGAAGAATGTGAAACCTTGTGTGTCCAGCCCTTTGAGCAGCAGCACCCGGCAATGCGGACGCCCCTCCTCGTCAACCGTCGCCAGGGTCATGGCGTTGGCCTCAACCGGAGGCTGTTCGGTTTTCACCGCCTCGGCGAACCATTGGTGAAACAACGCAAACGGCTCGTCCGGTGACTGCGCTTCGGTCAGACCGTCACGCGTGTAGTCACGGCGCATGTCAGCCAGAGTCTGGGTCATGGTGTGATTCCTGTTGTTGCGGCTGGATTATCTGACCACTGAATGGTGAGCGAATGCCCCGAGTCAGATCAGACGCGATGCGTCTGCAGAAGCGTTCCCACGCGAACGCGGGAACGCTCAGAAGTTACCTGCAATCAGTTGCTGGCCTGGGCGTCAGTCTTCTTCGCTGCTGCGTCCTTGGCCGGCGTCTTGGCGGCAGGCTTTTTGGCTGCTGCGGTGGACTTCGCCGGAGCGGCTTTTTTGGCTGTGGTGGCTTTCGCCTTGGCCGGTGCAGCTTTCTTAGCCGTGTCTTTCTTCGCCACAGCCGCTTTCTTGGCCGGAACTGGAGCAGGCACGACAGGCTTGACGTCCTGGGTTGCGACCATGGTCGGAGCAACCGGCGGCAGTGCGTAACGGCTCATCAGGGCGACCATGGTGTCCTGCGGCGTCATCAGGATCTCGACGCGACGGTTCAGTGCACGACCCTGCGCGCTGTCATTGGCCGCACGCGGCATCACGGCACCCATGCCACGCTGGCTCAGGCGCTGACGCTCAAGACCGCTGAGGCGGAAGATCGCGGCAACCGACTGGGCGCGCTCCTGGCTGATTTTCTGGTTGGCTTCGGTAGGACCCGAAGTGTCAGCGTGCCCCAGAATCAGCACGGCCGTTTTCTTGTCGCCTTCAACGGCCTTGGCCAGACGCGTGATCGGACCCAGTGTGACCGGCAGCAGCATCGCCGGGCGATCCGGGTTGAACGAGCTGTCTACCGGCGCAGTGATTGCCAGCAGGTCTTCGCGACGTTCCAGTTCGAACGGGGTGTCCTTGATGGCCGCACGGACGCGAGGCTCGTATTCGTCCAGCCAGGCCTTGGTCACTTTCGGATCGGGCATCGGAGCGGCTTTCGGCTCGTCTTTTTTAGCGTCGGAACTTGGGAAAGGCCACCACCACTTGGTGTCGGTTTCAGTCTTGGCAACCAGAGCAGGGGCCGCTGGCTTGTCTGCAGGCTTGCTGGCGACTGCGTCAGGCTTTGCTGCCGCCTTGTCGTCCGAGCCAAACGGCCAGTACCAAGGGTTGGCGCTCTGCGCATCGGCAGCCGGGGCTGGCTTTTCAGCAACTTTGGCGACCGGCGCTGCAGGCGCAGGGCCTGGAGCTGGAGCCTTTGCGGAGACATCGTCTGCGGCACTGCCCGAACCGAACTGCCACCAATGGCCGTCAGTTGCAGCAGAATCGGATTGTGGAGTTTGAGCACAGCCGGTGACAGCGATGCACAGAGCGAGAACGAGGCTTTTATTGGACGACATGGATGACCCACAACAGTTTTTGATCAGACAGAAGGAACGTTGTTACGTCCGTATAACACGCATGAAGTTACAGGTGGAAAGAGAAACCGTCATACGGACCCGTTATACCCCGTTTAACTGACAGTCGGTATGAAACAAACACTTATAGACGAAACCTACTGCAAACACTCACGTAACGCCCTGACCAGTTTCTGGGCGCGTGGATCCATGAGGATGTAAGGCCCGAGCGTGTTGGTAACGAAGCCAAACGCCACCTCGTAATCGGGGTCGGCAAAGCCCACCGAACCGCCCGCGCCCGGATGACCGAATGCTTTCGGGCCCAGTGCGAAGGTGGCGTTGGCCACGGTCGGCTGGTCCAGCATGCAGCCCAGACCGAATCGGGTCGAGGTCAGCAGGGTCTTGTCCTGGCCGAGGCTGTGTTCACGCGTCAGTTCGTTGAGCAACTCGGCTTCCAGCAGGCTTCCGTCCAGCAGACCGTTATAGAAGCCCGCCAGACTGCGGGCATTGCCATGGCCGTTGGCGGCAGGTTGCTGCATGCGACGCCATTCCGGCTTGTTGGTGCTGGTCAGGATCGATGGTGGGTTGGTGAAAGCCTTTGCCGTGATCGAAGCAGGCTCACGCATTGTCGCCTGCAGTACACGCTGGGCCGCGTCATCCCCGACATTGCCTTTGCCGCGAGCGATGTGCGCCACGCGATGGAACTGGTCATCGGCCAGCCCGACATGAAAATCCAGCCCCAGAGGCCGCGCTACCCGCGCCACAATGGATTCGCCCGGACCGCGACCATCGGCGCGGCGCAACATCTCGCCGATCAGCCAGCCATAGGTGATGGCGGCGTAGCCATGGCCCTGACCGGGAGTCCACCAGGGTTCTTCCGCTGCCAGGGCCGAGGTCATGGTGTCCCATTCGTAGAGGGCTTCTGCCGGGAGTTGCCCGCGAATCGCAGGCAGCGCTGCCTGATGGCAGAGCAACTGGCGCAAGGTGATCGATCCCTTGCCCGCCGCAGCGAACTCGGGCCAGAGCCGGGAGACGGGCTCATCCAGCTTCAGCTTGCCCTCTTCCACGAGTTGCAGCACAGCAACACTGGCAAAGGTCTTGGTGCAGGAGAAAAGGTTGGCGATGGTATCGGTGTGCCAGACTTCGGCGCCGTCCTTGTCAGCGGTGCCCGCCCAGAGATCGACGACCGTTTGCCCGCCGACCTGAATGCACAAGGCAGCGCCGCGCTCCTGAGGATCGTCAAAAAGCGCCGCAAAGGCTTCACGCACTGCTTCGAATTCAAGTTCGAAATGACCCTGGATCTGCAAAACCGCTGACTCCTGAATGTCGCTGTGAAGGCCCTGAAGACGGCCGACTTAATGGGCGCATATTGTTCCAGCGATTGGCCGTTTTGGGAACTGCTGCCAGCCGCCGGTCAGCCTGGGTTCAGGAGATTTCCCGATGGAACGGTGGCAGTGCGTTGAGGATCGCTTTGCCGTAACGCTGGGTTACCACGCGGCGGTCCAGCAGCGTGATGGTGCCGCGGTCTTCTTCGGTGCGCAGCAGACGTCCGCAGGCCTGAACCAGACGCAGGGACGCATCCGGCACGGCAATCTCCATGAACGGATTGCCGCCACGCGCCTCGATCCATTCGGCCAGTGCCGCTTCAACCGGATCATCCGGGACTGCGAACGGAATCTTGGCGATGACCACGTGCTCGCAATACGCGCCGGGCAAGTCCACGCCCTCGGCAAAGCTGGCCAGCCCGAACAGCACGCTGGACTCGCCACTGTCGACCCGCGCCTTGTGCTTGTTCAGCGTTTCCTGCTTGGACAAATTGCCCTGGATGAAAACCTGCTTGCGCCAGTCGCGATCCAGTCCGTCGAACACGTCCTGCATCTGTTTGCGCGAAGAGAACAGCACCAGCGTGCCGCGCGAGCCTTCCACCAGACCCGGCAGGTCACGTATGATCGCTGCGGTATGGGCGACCGCATCACGCGGGTCGGCTTTGAGGTCCGGCACGCGCAGCACACCGGCATCGGCGTGGTGGAACGGGCTCGGTACAACGGCGGTGACCGCGCCTTTCGGCAGGCCGGCACGCATGCGATAACGGTCAAACTTGCCCAGCGCGGTCAGCGTGGCCGACGTCACGAGCGCACCGTAGGCGATATTCCACAGGTTGCGACGCAGCATCTCGGCCGCCAGGATCGGGCTGGCATTAACCTCGATGTCGAACAACGCACCACTGTCGGCCAGCGTCAGCCAGCGGGCCATCGGCGGGCTGTCTTCCGGGTCTTCAGCGGTAAAGGCTGTCCACAACTCCCAGTTGCCATGGGCGCGGGCCAGCAGGCTGCCGAACAGCGGATACCACTCTTCGGCCTGATGGCTGGCGATGCCGATGTTGACCTCGCCGTCCATGCCTTCCTTGAGCAGATCGGTCAAACGGGTAAACAGATCGTCCAGGCGGGCGAAGCCTTTCTTGAGTTCGATGCCCATCTCGCGGATGTGCTCGGGAATGACGCCGCCCACAAAGCGATGACGCGGACGCTCGCGGCCCTGCATGTCTTCACCGGCGCGGAAATCGGCCAGTTGCTCGCAGGCGCCGAACATGAATTGCTGGTGGCCCTTGATCTCGCGGGCCAGTTCCGGCACCTGCTCGATCAACTTGCCCAGGTCGCCCGGCAACGGATGCTGGGCGAGCAGCTTGGCAAGGTTCTTGGCGGTCTGCTCCAGCCAGTCGGCCGTGGAGCGCAGACGGGTGTAATGCGCGAAATGGCCGATGGCCTTGTCCGGCAGGTGATGGCCTTCGTCGAACACGTACAGCGTGTCACGCGGGTCCGGCAATACCGCGCCGCCGCCCAGGGCAAGGTCGGCCAGCACCATGTCGTGGTTGGTGACGATCACATCGACCTTGCCCATGCCCTCACGCGCCTTATAGAAAGCGCATTGCTGAAAGTTGGGGCAATGCCGGTTGGTGCACTGGCTATGATCGGTGGTGAGGCGCGCCCAGTCCTGATCGGCCAGTTCCTGAGGCCAGCTGTCGCGGTCGCCGTCCCATTTGTTGCCCGCCAGCTTCTGCAACATGCTGGTGAACAGTTTCTGGCTGGCTTCGTCGACTTCGATCTTGAAGCCTTCTTCCTCGAACAGTTGCGCCGTCGCATTAGTGGCGTCGCTTTCCTGCAGCAGCATGTCAAGCTTGGACAGGCACATGTAACGGCCACGCCCCTTGGCCAGCGCGAAGGTGAAGTTCAGGCCGCTGTTGCGCATCAGGTCCGGCAGGTCCTTGTAGACGATCTGCTCCTGCAGCGCGACGGTTGCGGTGGCGATCACCAGACGTTTACCCGCCGCCTTGGCCGTCGGGATCGACGCAATGGCGTAGGCCACGGTCTTGCCTGTACCGGTGCCCGCTTCCACGGCGACCACGGCCGGATCGCCCGAGCGCCGTCCTTCCTCATCGGTATCGATGTCCCCCAGTACCTTGGCGACTTCGGCGATCATCAATCGCTGGCCATAACGTGGCTTGAGGCTCTTGGCTTCGAGGAAACGCGAGTAAGCGCCCTGGATCTGGGATTTGAGTTCGGTACTGATCATTGGCTTCGGTTCGGGGGCACGGCAAAAAGGCTGGATAAATTTTCAGTGGTTCTGAGTGGGCGCTATCATAGCGCGCTAAATCCATCCGCGCAGAACGGAGTACCCGATGACCGCATTTTCCACTGTCTATACGTTGCATCTGCTGGCTGCTCTGGTCTGGGTCGGCGGGATGTTTTTCGCCTGGATGGTACTGCGCCCAGCCATCATTGCAGCACTTGAAGGGCCGTCTCGCCTGAAAGTGTGGGTCCAGGTGTTTCCAAGGTTCTTTGTCTGGGTCTGGGCGGCCGTCATTGTGCTGCCGATCACGGGTATCGGGATGATTCAGCTGAACTTCACCAGCTTTGAAACCGCGCCCCGCTACGTGCAGATCATGATGGGGCTGTACGTGGTGATGGTGGCGCTGTTTCTTCGTATCCATTCGTTGCAGTTGCCGGAACTGCAACGTGCAGTGGAAGCCGAGCAGTGGTCGGAAGGTGTTGCGGCGCTGGGCAGAATCCGACGACTGGTCGGCATCAACCTGATCATCGGGCTCGCGGTCGTGGTGATCGCGGCAGCACGTCCAGGTTTCTGACCGGGCGAACCCTCTGGCTGTGCGAAACGAAACATCACAGGGCACTCAGCGTGTCACCGCGCACAGCAGGCGGGCAGAATCCTGCCCGATCAGTCACGTTATTTCCTGAATTTCCTTGGCTTTCAGCCGGTTGAGCTTCTTTGGCACGTCCTGTGCAAACGTTTGCGAATCGTAGTACGTGCCGTTAAAAGGAGTTTCAATACCGATGCAGTCCTCCAAGCAGTCCGCCGCGTCACCCGGATTTCTGATCCCTCTGCTGTTCACCGCCTCGCTGGCACTGCCTTGCGCCATGGCGCAGGCGCAACCTGCCGCAGCCGAGGACTCCGCGCAAGGCGAGACCCTCAGCCCGCCTGCTTCGCCCAAGGAAGGCAAAGGCGCGTATCTGTCCGACTGGTTCAATCAGGACCTCACGCTGATCGGCAGCAAGGACATCAGCTTCGGTCCGCAGCCGGTCGATGACGTGTATCTGGAATACGAGTACTTCGGCCGCAAAGGCCCGTTCGAGCTTTACGGCTATATCGACGTGCCGAAGATTCTCGACATCGGCAACCGCAACGACAAGGGCGTCTGGGATCATGGCTCGCCGGTGTTCATGGAGCACGAGCCGCGCATCTCCATTGACTATCTGGCGGGACGCAGCCTGGCCGTGGGGCCTTTCAAGGAATGGTACGTCGCCTTCGACTGGATCTACGACCACGGCAGCAATTCGGCCAACCGTGCCAACACGCTTTACAGCGGTATCGGCACCGACATCGACACAAAGTCGCGGGTCAATCTGTCGGCCAACTTCTATGGCCGCTATCAGTGGGAAAACTACGGCGCCAGCAACGAATACTCGTGGGACGGCTATCGCGCCCAGCTCAAGTACATCGTGCCGATCACCAAATTCGACAACGGCGCATCGCTGACCTACATCGGTTTCACCAATTTCGACTTCGGCTCGGACCTCAAGGACGATCCGGCGCGTACCGCCAACTCGACGGTCGCCACCAACGTCTTGCTGTACGCCTTCACTCACCTGCGTTTCACGCTCGTCGGTCGTTACTTTCATAACGGCGGCAACTGGCAGGACGGCAGTGAGCTGAATTTCGGCGAAGGCAACTTCCGCGCCCGCTCGGACGGTTGGGGTTACTACGCCGGCGTCGGTTATCAGTTCTGATCATGACTTTGACGACAGGAGTCCTCATGAAAAGCATCACTCGCAACGCCCTCTGCGCCTCGCTTGCCCTGCTCAGCCCGGGCGTCTGGGCGTCCACCGCCCCGGTCACGCCCAAGGTCATGCTGATTGCCATGTTCGCCCCGGAGGCGCAGAACTGGATCGACCGCCTGCACCTGACCAAAGAGATCGAGGTGCCGGGCCTGTCCGCCGAGTACCCGACCATCCGCTGCAACGATCAGGACACCTGCCTGCTAGTCACCGGCATGGGCCAGACCAACGCCGCGGCTTCGACGCTGGCACTGGCCTTGTCGCCCCAATTCGACCTGCGCAAGACCTACTTCATCGTCGCGGGTATTGCCGGTATCAACCCGCACCACGGCACGCTCGGCACCACGGCCTGGGCTCATTATCTGGTCGAGTTCGGCACCCAGTGGGAAATCGATTCACGTGATGTGCCCAAGGACTGGCCGACCGGCTACCTGGGCATCAACACCAAAGGGCCGAACGAGAAACCGCCGCTGGACTACAAGACCGAAGTCTTCGAGCTCAACCCCAAGCTGCAGGCCAAGGCCTTTGCGCTGTCACAGAAGGTCGCGCTCAGTGAGAGCAAGGAGTCCGCTGCGTGGCGGGTGAAATATCCTTACGCGCCTGCCAACCAGCCGCCACAGGTCACACAGTGCGATACGCTGGCGGGCAACACGTGGTTTTCGGGAACGCGTTTGAGCGAGCGGGCGGAAGTCTGGACGCGCCTGTTGACCGACAACAAGGGCGTGTATTGCACGACTCAGCAGGAAGACAACTCCACGTACGAAGCGCTGCTCAGGGCGAGCAAGGCTGGCAAGGTCGACGTCAATCGTCTTGCCGTGGTCCGCGCAGGCTCTGACTTCGACCGCCCTTATCCGGGCTACAGCGAAGTGGACAATCTCTTGAAGTACGCCGATCAGGGCGCCTTCGTACCGGCGCTGGAAAACCTGTACCGCACCGGCAATCCGCTGGTTCAGGCGATCATCAAGGACTGGAAAAGCTGGGAAAACGGCGTGCCGCAGTAAGCGGTTTTCAGGGCAGACCACGGATCGTCAGAAGCCGATCCGTGGCCGCCAGAGATTCGGTTACAAGCGTTGCAGGATCAGTGCACCGGCCGGTCCCGCGACGCCTGGCTGGCCGGGCTCGCCCGGTCTGCCTGCCTTGCCGCCGTCGGCGCGATAGACGATGCAGCCCTTGGACGCGCCGCCTTTGCCCGCCTTGCCGCCCTCACCGCCTTTGCCCGGCGCCCCGCCTTCGACGTTGACCTTGATCCGATCCGCCGCAACGCTGTACGGCACCTCGAGGCGAACCTGTGCGCCCGCTGCGCCATCGTGGCCATTGCCGCCGTTGTCACCGTTGTGACCGCGTCCGGCCTGACCCCACGTGCAGCCCGGCTCTTCGCCCGTACCGCCGTCCAGGCCGAAATAGCCTGGACCACCTGCGCCGCCGCGTGCATCGATCGACAGCTGCCCGGCGTTCAGCCTGTTCACCCGCAGCGTCAGGTTGCGGCCCGGCGATGCAGGTTTTTCGAACGTACCGGGCGCGCCGCGTGCCGTGATCTGGCTGCCGTCGCCGAACTCACCCTGATCCACCACCAGCTTGAACGTCTGCGCGCCGGGCACGATGGCGATGCGCGCTTCATGACCGAGCACCAGTTGACCGATCTTGACGTCATCGATGCCAGCCGGGATCAGCAGGGTGCCGTAATCGGACACTTCCAGCCGCTCGACCTGCAGCACACTGCTGTTGCCGGGAAGGCGCATCAGCGAGTGCGGTGCAACGATGATGGCCTGGGCCATGGCCAGCGGACTGAACAGTGCTGCCAGTAGAACGAGATTACGCATGGGTGTGCCCCGAAGCCGAACGGCCGATGGATTGGACATGAAAGATGCCGAACAGAATGATTTTGCCTCTGTCACGCCAAGGGTGCTTGCGACCGCGCAGGCTGCCGTTGAACAGGATCAGCTCCAGCAGATGGGTGAGCAGCACCAGACTGCCTGCCATATCGATCATCACACCGAACGGGCTGGGCGCTTCAACCAGCGCATTGGCCAGCACCACCAGCCAGAAGCCCAGCATCAACAGCTTTCCCAACCCCCAAAACAACTTCATCGCATGCCCCTTGATCATGATCCTGATGACGAAAGCGAATTCTTCGCACGCTTTTCGTCGCCGCACAGTAGACGTCCTGCCCACCGAATATGCCAGCGGTGCGTGAAAAAACATGCGGTCCTGACACATATAGCCTGAAAGCTGTTTCA
Organism: Pseudomonas viridiflava; assembly: GCF_001642795.1. GTDB lineage: Bacteria > Pseudomonadota > Gammaproteobacteria > Pseudomonadales > Pseudomonadaceae > Aquipseudomonas > Aquipseudomonas viridiflava. The sequence goes on from NZ_LKEH01000022.1 coordinate 42,234, forward strand.
AATCATCACGCTTTTGTCGCACACGGCTCATTTCACACGACAGGAACGGTGCTTTTCAGCACTCTTCGGGCAGGCTAGTCTTGTCAGTCAATCAGAGGATTTTCGATGACCGTCGGTTTTTCCACCCGCACGCCCCAGCAAGCGCTGGCCGCCCTGCTCGACCGCTACGCGCCAGCGCGTCTGCTGCTGATCGGCGCGCAGGCGTTTCCTGCCTTGCAGGCCTTTCAGGACGCGCACCCGCATACCGAAGTGTCGCTGGCCGAACCCGGCCTTCTGCCCCCGCATCTGGCTGCGCAGCGATTTGACCTGGCGCTGGTGGTCGATTGCCTGGAGCACATGCCCAAACGCAGCGGGCTGGAACTACTGGGCGGCATCCGCAACCTCAACGCCAGCCGCATCGCCGTGCTGGCGGACCTGAAAGCCTGTGGCTGGCAGGAAACCGACTTCTTCTCGCTGGCCCTGCAAGCCAGCGAACGCTTCGCCCGCGACGAGCAGGTCCTGAACCTCTTCACCTACGACCTGCGTGAATACAAACAGGTGCCGGACTGGCTGAATGCGAAGTATTGGGCCAACCCTGAAAATTTTGGAAAGTATTGGTGGTGAATCATGAGTAGTGCCATTTGCCCCTGCGGCAGCGGCGATCTGTTGCTGGCCTGCTGCGGGCATTACCACGCCGGGCAGCCTGCACCGTGCGCGGAAAAGCTGATGCGTTCGCGTTACAGCGCCTACGTGCTGGGGCTGACCGATTATCTGGTGCAGACCACACTGCCTGCACAACAGAGCGGGTTGGACCGCGAAGCGATTGCCCAGTGGAGCGCGCAAAGCACTTGGCTGGGGCTTGAAGTGGAAAGCGCCGAGGTATTCGGCGGCAAGCCCGAACACGCCTTCGTGACTTTCACCGCACGCTGGCACGACGGCAACGGCGAGCACAGCCACAAGGAACGCTCATCGTTCGTGCAGAACCAGGGCCGCTGGTACTTCATCGACTCCACCGTCCCGCTCAAGGCCGGGCGCAACGACGCCTGTCCTTGCGGCAGCGAGCAGAAGTTCAAGAAGTGTTGCTCGGCGTATGTCGGCTAGCTGATCGCTTACGTGACATCTGCGAGCGGACGCGGAGCGTCCTGGGCGGTGTTGCCGCGCAGAGCTTGGGAACGATCATCATACGCAAGTCCGCCTCGACACTGATCGTGCCCATCGCTCCGCGTGGGCATGCCTCCCCG
>NZ_LKEH01000023.1 GCF_001642795.1 Pseudomonas viridiflava
GCTCGTCAGCGGGAGGCGAATTCTACAGCGTTACAACCGCGTGTCAAACTCTTTTTTCTCACCGCTGTCGACTCAGACAAACTCGACCTACTTCCTCGCTGACCTCATCCGATAAACCCTTGTAACTCATTGAACTACAAGGCTTTTTCGTTTCCGTCTGCGCCGGAAGTGGGGCGAATTATAGACACCTCNCCGAGCGCGTCAACCGTTATTTTCAAATCAGATGAAATTAGTGGATCCCAAGCCTATAGCTATATAGAGACGACCAAAACCCGGCCTATCTATATATAGCTACAACACGCCCGCCTCCTTGAGAGCCGCCACCTCATCCCCACTCATACCGAGCAACGTCTGCAGAACCTGCGCTGTATGCTCCCCCAGCAAGGGAGGCGCGCGCCGATACTCCACCGGTGTCTCGGACAATCGGATCGGGCTGGCCACCTGCGCCACACGACCACCCAATGCATGCGGCAACTCAATAGCGAGTCCGCGGGCAAGCACCTGGGGATCGTCAAACACCTGCGCCAGATCGTTGACCGGCCCACAAGGCACGCCTGCCGCCTCCAACTCATCCACCCACTGTGCCGTCGTCTTGAACACGGTCGCCTGGCGTATCAGCGGTATCAGCTCACTCCGATTGGCCACGCGCAGCTTGTTAGTCAGGAACCGAGGATCTGTCGCCCACTGCGACTGCCCCGCCACCTCGGCAAACTTACGGAACTGGCTGTCGTTACCTACAGTGAGGATGAAATCCCCATCGGCAGTGGGGAAGTCCTGATACGGCACGATGTTCGGATGGGCATTACCCAGCCGCTTTGGCGCGACTCCAGTCGTTAGGTAATTCATGGCCTGATTGGCAAGGCAGGCGACCTGCACATCCAGCAATGCCATATCGATGTACTGACCCACGCCGCTTTGATCACGATGAGCGAGCGCAGCAAGAATAGCGGTCGTCGAATACAACCCGGTCAATATGTCAGTCAGCGCCACTCCTACCTTTACAGGTCCGCCACCTTCATCGCCATCAGGTCGGCCAGTCAGGCTCATCAAGCCGCCCAGCCCTTGAATCATGAAATCATAGCCCGCGCGCTTCGCATAAGGACCTGTCTGACCAAACCCGGTGATGGAGCAATAGATAAGCTTCGGATTCACAGCCTTTAACGACGCATAGTCCAGACCATAGGCCGCCAGCCCATCCACCTTGAAATTCTCGATCACGATGTCGGACTTCGCCACCAGCTCGCGCACCAGCCGCTGACCTTCAGGGCGCGTGAAGTCGATGGTCACCGATTGCTTGTTCCGATTGGCCGACAGGTAGTAAGCGGCCTCGGTTGTATTCTGCCCGGTCTCATCCTTCAGAAACGGCGGCCCCCATGAGCGGGTGTCGTCGCCGCACACCGGCCGCTCGACCTTGATGACATCCGCACCCAGGTCGGCAAGGATCTGCCCTGCCCAAGGACCGGCCAGCACACGCGACAGATCCAGCACCCGGATATGAGAAAGCGCGCCCATGGTCCACCCTCCTTAATAGAAGGCCTGAATGCCGGTCTGCGCACGACCCAGAATCAGCGCATGCACGTCATGCGTGCCTTCGTAGGTATTGACCACTTCCAGATTGACCAAATGGCGTGCGATACCAAACTCGTCGGAGATGCCGTTACCGCCAAGCATGTCACGCGCCATGCGTGCGATATCCAGAGACTTGCCGCAGGAGTTGCGCTTCATGATCGAGGTGATTTCCACCGCAGCGGTTCCCTCATCTTTCATACGCCCCAGACGCAGGCAGCCCTGCAGGGCCAGCGTGATTTCGGTCTGCATGTCAGCCAGTTTCTTCTGGATCAACTGATTGGCCGCCAGAGGCCGACCAAATTGCTGACGATCAAGCGTGTACTGACGCGCCGTGTGCCAGCAGAACTCCGCAGCCCCCAAAGCCCCCCAGGAAATACCGTAGCGTGCCGAGTTCAGGCAAGTGAACGGCCCCTTGAGCCCGCGCACGTCCGGAAAGATGTTCTCTTCGGGCACGAATACGTTATCCATCACGATCTCGCCGGTGATGGAGGCCCGCAGACCGACCTTGCCGTGGATCGCCGGAGCGCTGAGACCCGCCCAGCCTTTCTCGAGAACGAAGCCGCGGATATCACCCGCGTCATCCTTCGCCCAGACCACGAACACGTCGGCAATCGGGCTATTGGTGATCCACATCTTGCTGCCGGTCAGGCGATAGCCGCCCTCGACACTCCTGGCTCGGGTGATCATGGCGCCCGGATCGGAACCGTGGTTGGACTCGGTCAGACCGAAACAGCCAATCCATTCGCCGGAGGCCAGCTTGGGCAGGTACTTCTGTTTCTGCGCCTGCGTACCGAACTCGTTGATGGGCACCATGACCAGCGAAGATTGCACGCTCATCATGGAGCGGTAACCGGAGTCGATACGCTCGACCTCACGGGCAATAAGGCCATAGCACACGTAGTTGAGGCCGCTACCACCAAACTCCTCTGGAATGGTCGCGCCCAGCAATCCCATTTCGCCCATCTCGCGAAAGATGGCCGGATCGGTCTGCTCATGCCGAAAGGCTTCCAGTACTCGTGGGGCAAGCTTGCTCTGGGCGAACTGTTCGGCGCTGTCACGAACCATGCGCTCTTCTTCAGTGAGCTGCTGATCCAGCAAAAGAGGATCGATCCAGTTGAAACTCGCTTTGCCGCTCATAACCTGCCCTCACGTGACCCGAATGGTGTGTGCCTGATCCTAGACCCGGATCGCCGCATCGACAAACGAGGATTCCTCAACCTGTTGTGCTAATTTCTCACTCCGAAACGTTGTAAAGCTCGAAAAATCAGAGCGATCAGTGAGGACACCGTACATGAGACGCAAGATACCCAGCACCACCGCACTGATCAGCTTCGAGTCTGCCGCGCGCCACGAGAGCTTCACCAGGGCCGCCGAGGAACTGTCGCTTACCCAAGGGGCCGTATGCCGACAGATCGGTAGTCTGGAAGCGTTTCTTGGCCTCGAGCTTTTCCGGCGCTCACGGCGCGGCGTGAAGCTGACGGAAGCCGGACTTTCCTACAGCCGTCGGGTCGCCCTGCAGCTAGATGCCGTGGAGCGCGACACGCTGTCGATCATGGGTCAGCAGGGAACGAGCGTCATCGAGCTTGCCGTGGTGCCGACCTTCGGCACTCAGTGGCTGCTGCCTCGCCTGAGGGACTTCCAAAACAGGCACCCTGAAGTGACTGTCAACCTCACCAATCGCACACGTCCGTTCCTGTTCGCCGATACCGACTTCGACGCCGCGATCTACTTTGGCGATGCCGAGTGGTCGGGCACCGAAGCACATCGGCTGATGAGTGAGAACTCCATGCCCGTCTGCAGCCCCACCTTCATGCAAGGCCGCGAGCATCTCGATGCGAGCGAGCTGGCCGAACTGCCGCTGCTTCAGCAAACCACGCGCCCCTACGCCTGGCGACAGTGGTTCAACGCTCAGAACCTCAACATCGCACGCGACATGACAGGCCCTCGCTACGAGCTGTTCTCCATGCTTGCGCAAGCCGCCATGCACGACATGGGCGTGGCGCTGATCCCACCCTTCCTCATTCAGCGCGAGCTGCATGAAAAACGCCTTGTGATTGCCAACGCCCGTTCGTTACCGAGTAACAAGGCTTATCACTTGATGATTCCGGACCGAAAAGTCGAATCAGCATCATTGCGCGCTTTCCGCGACTGGCTCATTGATCAAGCAAATGGCTACACGCTGCCATCCGTAAGGGCTTGAGCCTCTGTCACAGGGCGTAGTGCATGATGCTTATCACCTACAGATATAAGCATATGTCGCATACACAACAGTTGTACGATAACGCTCAACAATGCCTTAAACCTTCTATTTATAGGGGTTAAGGCCCGTTTTTCAGGGTTTGCGGCTGCGTGCAGGAAAAACGTCGGCCTTTAGCCAAATCCAGCTATAAACTCAGAAAAGCCCCGTAAACAAAGGCCTGAAGGCGACCTGTGCGACAATAGGTCACAGGATGACTTGTAGTTAATTTTCAGTCTCGTTACAGAATGTGTTGAAGCCCTTTGACTTCGCCTGCAAAATGCGGCGCTCCCTGTATTCAGGGGCGTGCTGACCGGCTACTCCAGACGCACCAGCCGTAGTGCACTGGTTTATTCATGAAGATAAAAAGATCGCGCAGGAGATTCTGTCGTGCACATTGGTGTTCCTCTCGAAACCCAGTCAGGTGAAACCCGGGTGGCTGCCACCCCGGAGACCATCAAGAAGCTGATCAGCCAGGGACATAGCGTCACTGTACAAAGCGGAGCAGGCATTCATGCCAGCGTACCGGACAGTGCCTATGAGGCCGCAGGCGCCACCATTCGTGGGGCCGACGACACCTTCGCCAGCGAGCTTATCCTCAAGGTCGTGGCCCCGAATGAAAGCGAACTGACGCTTATAAAGAGCGGCACGATCGTGATCGGGATGCTCAACCCCTTCAATAACGAGAACATCGCCCGGATGGCCGAGCGTGGCATTACCGCCTTCGCGCTTGAAGCCGCTCCAAGAACCTCGCGAGCACAGAGCCTGGACGTGCTGTCGTCGCAGGCCAACATTGCCGGTTACAAGGCCGTCCTGCTCGCCGCTCATCACTACCCGCGCTTCATGCCGATGCTCATGACAGCCGCCGGAACGGTGAAAGCGGCCAGGGTGCTGATCCTCGGCGCAGGTGTGGCCGGCCTGCAGGCGATCGCCACTGCCAAGCGTCTGGGTGCAGTGGTCGAAGCGTCGGACGTGCGACCGGCTGTGAAAGAGCAGATCGAATCGCTGGGTGCGAAATTCATTGATGTCCCTTACGAGACCGACGAAGAGCGCGAATGCGCTGAAGGCGTCGGCGGCTACGCGCGTCCCATGCCCGCCAGCTGGATGCAGCGTCAGGCTGTCGCCGTGCATGAACGCGCAAAGCTTTCGGACATCGTCATCACCACCGCGCTGATCCCCGGCCGCAAGGCACCGGTACTCCTGAGCGCCGAGACCGTGGCACAGATGAAACCGGGCTCCGTGGTGATCGACCTCGCTGCCGCGCAAGGTGGCAACTGCCCGCTCACCGTAGCGGATCAGGTCACGATCGAGCATGGCGTGACCATCGTCGGCCACACCAATCTGCCAGCGCTGGTCGCCGCCGATGCCTCGGCGCTGTATGCGCGCAACCTGCTGGACTTCATGAAGCTGCTGTTCGACAAGGACGGGGCATTCTCGATCAACCTGGAAGACGACATCGTCGCCGCGTGCCTGATGTGCCGCGACGGCCAGGTCATCCGCAAGAACGGCTGAGGACACACCAATGGAAGAGTTGATCTCCCCTGGCATCTACAACCTGATCATTTTCGTGCTGGCGATCTATGTTGGCTACCACGTGGTCTGGAACGTGACGCCTGCGCTGCACACGCCATTGATGGCCGTGACCAATGCCATCTCTGCCATCGTGATCGTTGGCGCGATGCTCGCCGCCGCGCTCACGGTCACGCCATTGGGCAAGACCATGGGCACGCTGGCGGTCGCGCTGGCCGCGGTCAACGTGTTCGGCGGCTTTCTGGTTACCCGGCGAATGCTGGAAATGTTCAAGAAAAAGGCACCTAAAGCGAAAGACGAGGTGCAAAAACCATGAGTATGAATCTGGTGACGCTGCTGTATCTGATCGCGTCGATCTGCTTCATCCAGGCACTCAAAGGCCTGTCCCACCCGACGACTTCGCGCCGTGGCAACCTGTTCGGCATGCTGGGCATGGGGCTGGCAGTCATCACAACGATCGGCCTGGTGTTCAAGCTCGCGGCCTTGTCGACCGCTGAAGGCACCAGCGCGGGGATCGGCTATATAGTCGTCGGCCTGTTGGTCGGCGGCACAGCCGGTTCGATCATGGCCAAGCGCGTCGAGATGACCAAGATGCCGGAGCTGGTGGCCTTCATGCACAGCATGATCGGTCTGGCAGCGGTGTTCATTGCCATCGCGGCGGTGGTCGAGCCCCAGTCGCTGGGTATCGTTCGCAACCTGGGCGACGCCATCCCGACCGGCAATCGTCTGGAACTGTTTCTCGGCGCGGCGATTGGTGCGATCACCTTCTCCGGTTCGGTGATTGCGTTCGGCAAGCTGTCAGGCCAGTACAAATTCCGCCTGTTTCAGGGCGCACCCGTACAGTTTGCCGGACAGCACAAGCTGAACCTGATTCTCGGCCTGGCCACACTGTTCTTCGGTCTGACATTCATGTTCACCGGGAGCCTGACCGCGTTCGCCATCATGCTCGCCCTGGCATTCGTGATCGGCGTTCTGCTGATCATCCCGATTGGCGGGGCCGACATGCCGGTGGTGGTCTCGATGCTCAACAGCTATTCGGGCTGGGCGGCGGCGGGCATCGGCTTCTCGCTGAACAACTCGATGCTGATCATCGCCGGCTCGCTGGTGGGCTCGTCCGGCGCGATCCTGTCGTACATCATGTGCAAGGCGATGAACCGCTCCTTCTTCAATGTGATCGGCGGCGGCTTCGGTGGCGCAACGGACACGGCTGGCCCGGCGGGTGCCAAGGAAGCACGCCCGGTGAAATCCGGCTCGGCGGATGACGCCACCTTCCTGCTGACCAATGCCGACACGGTCATCATCGTGCCGGGCTATGGTCTGGCAGTGGCACGCGCCCAGCACGCGCTCAAGGAGCTGACCGAGAAGCTGGTGCACCACGGCGTCACGGTGAAATACGCGATCCATCCGGTGGCAGGCCGCATGCCAGGCCACATGAACGTGCTGCTGGCCGAGGCGGAAGTGCCTTACGACCAGGTGTTCGAGATGGACGACATCAACTCCGAGTTCGGTCAGGCAGACGTCGTGTTGGTGCTCGGCGCCAACGACGTGGTCAACCCGGCCGCCAAGAACGATCCGAAATCGCCGATTGCCGGAATGCCGATCCTCGAAGCGTTCAAGGCGAAGACCATCATCGTCAACAAGCGCTCGATGGCCAGCGGCTACGCCGGTCTGGATAACGAACTGTTCTATCTGGACAAAACCATGATGGTGTTCGGAGACGCCAAAAAGGTGATCGAGGACATGGTGAAGGCGGTCGATAACGCATAGCCTGCATCTGCTTCAGCACAGCCCCGGCTCGCGTTGCGACCGGGGCTTTTTGCATTTCACGTAACAGTGTTTTGCGCTGAGACCCGCTAATTAGAGCCCTCAAATGCGACCATGGTAGCGGGACGAACAAGGCCCGACTCTCTAGACTTGTCGCTCGTCTCCACCTCCGAGAAAGAATCCATGTACCGTGACCGTATCCGCCTGCCCTCCCTGATGAGCAAGGTAATGAGCGCAGCCGACGCCGCTGCCCTGATCGAAGATGGCATGACCGTCGGCATGAGTGGCTTCACCCGCGCAGGCGAAGCCAAAGCCGTTCCCCAGGCACTGGCCGAACGCGCCAAGACCTCGCCACTGAAGATCAGCCTGATGACAGGCGCCAGCCTGGGCAACGATCTGGACAAGCAACTGACCGAATCCGGTGTGCTTTCCCGGCGCATGCCGTTCCAGGTGGACAGCACGTTGCGCCGCGCCATCAACGACGGCACCGTCATGTTCATCGATCAGCACCTGTCCGATACCGTCGAGCAACTGCGCAATCGCCAGATCAAGGCGGTCGACCTGGCCGTGATCGAATGCGTCGCCATCACCGAGGACGGTCATCTGGTGTTGAGCACTTCGGTGGGAAACTCCGGCAGCTTCGCCATTCTCGCCAAACAGGTGATCGTCGAGATCAACCTGGCCCAGCCGCTTGAGCTGGAAGGCCTGCATGACGTCTACATTCCGAGCTACCGCCCTACGCGCCTGCCGATTCCGGTGCTGGAAGCCGATTCGCGGATTGGCAGCCATGCAGTGAAGATCGATCCGGCCAAGATTGTCGGCATTGTCATCAGCAACCAGCCTGACTCCCCGTCCACCGTGTTGCCACCGGATGTGGAAACCCAGGCCATCGCCCAACACCTGGTGGAGTTCTTCAAGAATGAAGTGCGTGAGGATCGGCTGACCAACACGCTGATGCCGTTACAGGCAGGCATCGGGACCATTGCCAACGCAGTGATGCACGGTTTGCTGGATTCGCCCTTTCATGACATGACCATGTACTCGGAGGTGTTGCAGGATTCCACCTTCGATCTGTTCGATGCAGGCAAATTGAGCTTTGCCTCGGGCAGCTCCATGACGCTTTCAGCCTCCAAGCACGCTCAGGTGTTTGCCGACTTCAACCGCTACAAATCCAGGCTGGTGTTGCGCCCGCAGGAAATCTCCAATCACCCGGAAGTCATTCGCCGCCTGGGCATCATCGGGATCAACACGGCATTGGAGTTCGATCTGTACGGCAACGTGAACTCCACCCATGTCTGCGGCACGCGAATGATGAATGGCATCGGCGGCTCCGGCGACTTCTCACGCAACGCGCATCTGGCCATCTTCGTAACCAAGTCGATTGCCAAGGGCGGCTCGATTTCCAGTGTGGTGCCGATGGTGAGCCATGTCGATCACACCGAGCACGATGTGGACATTCTGGTGACTGAACAGGGTCTGGCGGATCTGCGTGGCCTGGCGCCGCGTGAGCGCGCCCGGGTGATCATCGACAACTGTGTTCATCCTGATTATCGCGCTGCGCTGAACGACTATTTCAACGCCGCCTGCCAGCGCGGTGGCCATACGCCTCACATACTGCGCGACGCACTGAGTTGGCACCTGAATCTGGAAGAGACCGGTCGCATGTTGCCCGTCTGAACAAGACAGTTGGAGGTGAGTAAATGGTTTTATTGCCCACCTTTCCACTGTTATTCCCTGTACTTGAAAAAACTGTACTGCTGTACTGGTCAAAAGTAGCCTGAGGTGAGTCAGATTCAGTGCGGCCCACTGCAAAATGCACTAAAAATGTGCAGACCGGTACAGTTGCCCCAATAACGAACAAAACAGTCCCTATAAACAGTTAACTGAACCCTCACAATACAGATGAACTGTGTCTATTGGGGCTGGCCAATCAAGCGGAGAATGGGCACCAGTCAAGCAACTCACTTATCCCGCCACAAGCGGAAGGAAGTCACACCATGGAACGTACAATCAGTTCCGATCTGTTCAGCGAAAGCACCGCCACTACTGCCAAATCGTCCTTGCCTCTGCGCATGTTCGCCAACCTGATGCTCTGGCAGCGTCGTCTCTCCAGCCGCCATCAACTGGCTCGCCTGGATGCACGTTTGCTGGCCGACGCAGGTATCAGCGAAGCACAGCGTTACGAAGAGCTGAGCAAGCCGTTCTGGCGCTAATGCAGCGCCCGCTGGCCCCAGACTGCTGAAGTCTCCCGCCAGCAACCCGAATTGCTTCATACAAGACCCGATTCAGGCAACTGAATCGGGTCTTGTCATTTGTGCGGCAAGGATTTCAAAAGCAAAACAAGTACAGTTTTAAATGTTACAAAATAAAGCCAGTACAGTTACCATTTCATGTATGCCGTATGGCGTTTCAACGCGGTATAGCAATAGCAAGCCGGTCAGCGCTGATATAGGCTGGACGCCTGATCGGCCTGGTACACATCCCGTGCCTCCCGCAACTTCTGCCTGCAACTCCATCTGACGGAATTCGACCATGTCCCTGCTACGTACCTTTGGCGCTGCCGTTCTGCTGACCGCCGCTGCCGCAAGCGCCAACGCCTCCAGCTTCATCGTAACAACCGACACAGTCGTCGGCGCTGTCGCGGCATCGACCGATGCGACCTCCGATATTTCGTCTTCGTTCAAGGACGACAAGATCGTTCGCGCAGCACGTGACGATGCCGCCAGCTTCGTGGCCAGCGCCGGCGATATCCGCGGTGCGCAACTGGAAGGCGCCTTCCAGCACATCCGTCAGCAGTTGCCTGAACTGCAAGCCACCGATGCTCAGCTGGCTCAGGCCATCCTGGCCATCTGACGAGTGCTTCCGGCGGCCTGCAAGCTGCCGGGGTAGCTCCGGCTAGAGCATTGCGCTAGCCTTGACGCCTGTTTTGCCGGTACGTGAAAGCCATGCGTTCATTGCACTCTCTTTTGCTCGTTTCTCTCGCCAGCCTTGTGTGGACGGGTTCTGCCCATGCCTTCGACTCAACCACGCAGGGCCTGGTCAAGACCGGGTATGCCACCAGCCAGGTCAGCAGCTCACCGTTCGATAACAAGCAGGTCATGGCAGCTCAGGATGATGCTGCTGCGTTTATCGCCAGCGACGGTCGGATACGCGGGGCACGACTCGAATCGGCCTTGCGCAGCCTGCGCCAGGCTGATGAAAAACTTCGTGCCAGCGACCTTGAACTGGCGCAGGCAATCCTCGTCCAATAGCCACTTTGCCCTTCTGCGTAACTGGAGATGTTACTGACATGCGTACGCCGCTGATTGCTGTTTCCCTTGGCCTGCTGCTGATGGCCGACCTGGCCCAGGCTCAGACCGTTGTTGCCACGAGTAACATCATTGTCCGTGCGTTCGGTCGTACCATCGACTTCACCTCGGACACCACCACCTCGATCCGCGATTCCAAAGTCGTGCGCGAAGCCCGGGACGATGCAGCCAGCTACGTCGCCAGCAACGGCGACATCCATGGCGCCCAGCTCGACGCGGCCTTCGATACGCTGCGTGCCCGCGTGCCGGAAGCGCGCGATGCCAGCGACCAGACACTGGCTGAAGCCATCCTCGCACTGTGAGGCGACTTGGCGTCTGGCTGCTTGCCGGCGCATTGTCGCTGGTCGGGACTTATGCTTCAGCCAGCCTGAAGCTTGAGCTGCAGACCAACGGCCTTGATGCGGCCCAACAGCAAGCCAGCCAGGCGCTGATCGACGAGGCCATGCGCGCTCTGCCGCCAAGCTTTGTCGAGTCTCTGGACCGCACCGTCAACGTGAGCTGGTCCAGTGACATGCCGCAGAATGCCTACGGCCAGGCGGCAGGCCCTTATCAGTTGTACCTCAACACCCACCTTCTGCCTGCGCTGACGGACGGCTCTGCCGCGACGACACAGACCGGTCGGCCGCACGGCACGGTACGCCGGGAAATGCTCGCCACCGTTCTGCATGAACTGACCCATATTTATGATCGTGCACGCCTGTGGTCTGTGAGTGAGCGGGCGACGCTGGTGCGCTGTTCACGCCGCGGCAGCTCGCTGGGTAATGTCGGCCTGCCCGATGACTGCCGTGGCCAGACCGAGCGACGTTTTACCCTGAGCGATGACCCTCGCCTGCTGGACCTTGCCGGCTGGCAGCAGTACGTCGGACGCCGTGGCGAACGAGAAGAACATAACGGTCAGGTTGCCCGCAGTCCCGACATCTACGAGACCACCAGCCCGCTCGAGTTCGTGGCAGTGAACATGGAGTACTTCCTGCTCGACCCGGCTTACGCCTGCCGTCGCCCTGCGCTGTACGCCTACTACAAGGAGCGTTTCGGCTGGGCACCTGCTGCAAAAGAGACCTGCCCCACCTTCTATCCGTACCTGAACGCGGGCAGTGATTTTGGCCGCGAGCCTCTGGGCAAGCTGGACCCTGAACGGGTCTACGCCGTCGACTACCTGTTGGCCGAGGCGAATCAGAACTGGGTGAGCCGCTGGGGCCACAGCATGTTGCGTCTGGTGATCTGCAAACCGGGTCGCCCACGCGGGCCGGACTGTCGGCTCGACCTGGACCAGCATTTGGTCCTGTCCTACCGCGCCTTTGTAGGAGACGTACAGTTATCCAGCTGGGACGGCCTGATGGGCGCGTACCCTTCGCGACTGTTCGTGCTGCCACTGGCGCAGGTAATCGACGAGTACACCAAGACAGAACTGCGCAGTCTGGCGTCGGTACCGATCACGCTGTCGCGCCCTGAAATCGAAGGGTTGGTCCAGCATGCCGCCGAAATGCACTGGAGCTACGACGGCAACTATTACTTCCTGTCGAACAACTGCGCGGTGGAGAACCTCAAGCTGCTTCGCAGCGGTACGCACAACCCCAAGCTGGTCGGTCTGGACAGCATCCTGCCCAACGGCTTGCTCGAAGTGCTCAAAGGGCGTGGTCTGGCTGATACCAGCGTGCTGGACGATCCCAAGGAAGCGTTACGGCTTGGCTACCGCTTCGATTCCTATCGCGACCGCTATCAGGCCATGTTCGAGGTGCTGAAGAAGCAACTGCCGATCCGGCAGACCACCGTCGAAGACTGGATGAGCCTGCCCGCCCACGAGCGCAGTCAGTGGTTCGACAAGGCTGACCTACGCACCAGCGCCGCCATTCTGCTGCTGGAACAGGCCAGCCTGCGTCGGCAGTTGCTGCTGGCCCAGGACGAAGTGAAGCAGAGCTATCTCGGGGCTCGGGAGCAGAAAGACGGCCGCGTCTCGAAAGCGACCGGCACCTTGCAGGAACTGCTGGCCAGCAGCGGCTTTCTCAGTCGCCCTGCAGAATTGCTCGGCAGCAGAGGTTACGGCTTGCCGCAGGCTACGGAATGGCAACAGCTGGAAAGCGAGAGCAGCCAGCGCCAGAAGCAACTCAAGCGCCTGACTGGCGACCTCGACAAGGAAGTACGCGCGTTGCTGGGTCCGGAACGTGCAAAGGAAATCGCCGCAAACGAAGCCAACCTCAAGCAGATGGGTGATCACCTGCGCGCCTTGCACAAGGCATCGGGCGGATTGCAGCTGCCTTGATCAACCGGTCTTCTTTTTAGGCTTGAGATATTTGGTGAGGCCCTGGAACCAGATCACCAGGGCCGGATTGCCCTTGATCTGAATGTCCTTGTCCTGAATACCCTGCATGAAGGCCAGCTGCTTGTTCTTGGCCTGCAGGGTGGCAAAGCCGAATGCGGCATCGCGAAACGAGATGGCAAACGCAGGCTCTGCAGCCAGCCCTTTCACACTATGGATACGCTGATCACGAACCACGAAGTGGCGGGCGATCCTGCCATCTGTTGTCTGCAACTGGAACGTCAGGTCCTTGCCCGCCAACTGTTGCTGGAACGCAGGGTTGTTACGACTGGCGCGGCCCATCAACAGGCCCAGCATCCAGAGAAGAAAGCGAAATTTCATGTAACAGCCTCAGCAAGAGTTCGAACCGGCGGTCAGAATCGGCGGCGCAGTGTAGCGGTTTGGCCGCCTGTTTCCTGTAGGAAAATTCTTATTTTCGGCGAGAATCGCTACAATTGTTTCAGCTCGTGAGTGCTGCCCTGGCAGGCAAGGCAGCACTCCGGCGATCAATCAGCGGATGCTGTTGATGCTGCCCTTGTTACCCGTAACCTTTACGTCCACCTTCTTGAAGATGAAGTAGTCCTTCACGTTGACTTCATAACGCGGCGCAACGATCAGGTCGGCACCGGAAGATTTGACAGCCTTGTAGGCTGCGGCAGCCTTGGCAGTCGATACAGGGTCTGGAAGTGCCAGGCCCATTCCGCCGCCGCTCGCGCCGCCGTAGGCAACGCCGTCCGCGAACTGGGTATCACCGCCGATGCTCAGGAAGTTGAACAGCACGTTGGTCGAGGATTCACCACTGATGATGCCACCCACTTTCACGTCAGCCTTCAGATCGGTTTTGACGGTGCCTTCCAGTGGTGCAGTCGGCTGGCTCACGTTGTGACTCACGCAGCCCGAGGTGGCGGCGATCAGGGTTGCAACAGCAGCGAACTTCCATAGCTTATTCATTTTTGACTTCCCAAGATTTAGTGTTCAGCGCCGCGAGCCAGAAAAGCTGCGGGAGCGGGACTTTAAGGGAATGAGCAACGATAAAAAGTCAGGAAAGACTGAGCTGTTGGAAGGCAGACGAGTGCAATCAAGTAGGAAACTTCTTACGAAGGGTCAACGCGACGACATTGACGCCACGGTTGTTCTGCGCGCATGAAAAACGGGCACCCAGTCTGACTGGTGTACCCGTCGCTCACTGCTCACCTCCCGCCGAGGCAAGCCGTTGTTATCAGGATTTCTTCTTTTTGGCTGGCTCGGGATTGACGCTGTCTTTCAAGGCTTTGCCCGGTTTGAAGGCAACCGTGTTGCTTGCCTTGATTTTCACCGGTTCGCCGGTTTGCGGATTCTTGCCGGTACGGGCTCCACGATGGCGTTGCAGGAATGTACCGAAGCCAACCAGGGTGACACTGTCCTTGCGAGACAGAGCGCCGGTGATTTCTTCAAGAATGGCATTGAGAACACGGTTGGATTGATCTTTGGTCAGATCCGCCTTTTCAGCAATGGCGGCTGCAAGTTGTGGTTTACGCATATGAAGCCTCTTTTACGGTTTTTGTTTTTATGTTCCGTACTGCTTATGGCAAACAGTAACAAGGCGCCGCGACGGCTCTACGTAGCGGCAGACGAGAGCGAGGATGGCATGCCGACGTTACCTGCGCCAGTGGATGGACGAGGTTTATCGGTACAAATAAGTGTCTTATCCGACAAAATGACGCGAAATTATGCCAATAACGCAGGTAACGCCTTGTTCAGGGCGAGTTTTTCCATAACGGCGGCTCCGGTCAACGCGTAACCCAGCAATTGTCCCTCGGCGTCGTGACACAGTGCCTTGATGTCGGCGCCCTGCCCTTCGACGCTCCAGACACCCTGTGTTCCACGCGGAGGCGGCGAAACCACCAGCGGGCAGGCAGGCGTCTTGACAGTGATCGGCATCGGCCCGTATTTCACCGACGTGGGTGTTCCGGCCAGGGTCTGGGCCAAGGCTCTTGCGCAGCTCATCAGGGGCATCACGTACAGCAGGTTCAAGCCGTCGACTTCCGCGCAGTCGCCCAGCGCATGAATGTTGGCGTGCGACGTCTGCAGATAACGATCAACCAGAATGCCGCGTCCGGTCTGCAAACCTGCGGCTGCCGCCAGATCGATTCTGGGCCGCAGGCCGATAGCCGACACCACCAGATCGCAGGTAATCACCTGACCGTCGGACAAATGGGCCTCCAGCCCCTCACCACTGCGTTGCAGGCGCGTGAGCACCGGCCCCAGGTGGAAACGCGCGCCCAGCCCTTCGAGCCCGGTCTGCACAGCCGCCGCGGCGGCGGCGGGCAGCAGCGTTGGCATGACGTGTTCACAGGGCGCGACCAGATCCACTTCGTAGCCGCCCAGCATCAGGTCGTTGGCAAATTCGCAGCCGATCAGGCCTGCACCCAGAATCAGTACACGGCGCTTGCCTACAGCGGCAGTCCGAAAGCGCGCGTAGTCCTGCAGATCGTTGATCGGGAACACCGCATCCGCTGCGTCGCCCTCGATCGGCACGCGGATGGTTTCAGCGCCCCAGGCCAGCACCAGATCGCGGTAATACACAGCCTCTTCACCGATCCACAGGCGCTTGTGGCCGGGATCGATACCGCTGATGCGCGTGTGCGTGCGCACTTCAGCCTTCAACTGGTCGGCCATGGCGCCAGGCTCAGCCATGCTCAACCCGTCGGCCTCCTTGTTCTTGCCGAACCCGGTGGACAGCATGGGCTTGGAGTACGACCGGCCGTCATCGGCGGTGATCAGCAACAGCGGTGTTTCGCTGTCCAGCTTGCGAAATTCCCGAGCGAGGTTGTAGCCCGCAAGGCCGGTACCGATGATGACGACAGGTGCGCTCATTGCTGTTTCCCGAGTGAGGTGGATCAACCGATTTCGATCATTTCAAAGTCCATCTTGCCGACGCCACAGTCGGGGCACAGCCAGTCTTCCGGTACGTCCTGCCAGAGCGTGCCCGGCGCGATGCCGTCATCCGGCCAGCCATCGGCTTCGTTGTAAATCAGACCACAGACAATGCATTGCCACTTCTTCATGGTTCGGTTCTCTATTCATCAGGCTGAGTATTGGCGCAGCGGTCGTTCGCCGCTTGAAGGGGCGTTGTACTGATCGGCAGTCCGGGATGCAAGCCCGTTTATATAACTGGCTGTCTTCCCCCCGGCTGTCGGGGTCATCAATCGTGATAAGCTCGCCGCCCCGATAACTGCCGACGCATGCTTACCGTGACCCAGCAAAACCCCGCCTTTACGACGCCAGTCTGGCTTGAGCGCGACCGGTTGGTCGATGCGCCCGCGCCGGTGATTCTGGACTGGCTGTTCAATCAGGATTCCCTGACCCGTCGCTTGGACCGTCTGTCCGACGGAGGATTCAGCGTCATTCCGCTGTTCGAAGGCTGGCAGTCATTACGCGATGACGAATGCGCCGCACTGGCGCTGCCCGAGGCGAGCGAGGGTTGGGTTCGCGAAGTGTATCTGCTCGGCAATGGCGACCGCTGGGTCTTCGCTCGAAGCGTGGCAGCCCGCAGCGCCCTGCAGAATGGCGGGTTGCAGATGGACACGCTGGGATCGCGTTCACTGGGCGAGTTGCTGTTCAGTGACCCTGCATTCGACCGTGGCCCGCTCGAAGTCTGCCGTTACCCTGCCACCTGCCTGCCGCCTGCCGATTCTGCCAAAGGCCTGTGGGCACGCCGCTCCTGCTTCAGTCGCGGCCCGTTGCGCGTGCTGGTCGCCGAAGTCTTCCTGCCGCATTTCCTGAGCCTGGTTCAGAACAAGGAACCCGTCTGATGTACCTGTCGTTGCTCAAATCACTGAATCGCCTGAATCCACGCGTCTGGGACTTCGTCCAGCTGACGCGAATCGACAAGCCAATCGGCGTCTATCTGCTGCTGTGGCCGACATTGTGGGCGCTCTGGATAGCCGGCAAGGGCTCGCCGTCGCTGGCAAACGTGCTGATCTTCACGGTCGGTGTATTCCTGATGCGCGCGGCAGGCTGCGTGATCAACGATTACGCCGACCGCAAGGTGGACGGCCATGTGAAGCGTACCGAGCAGCGGCCCCTGGTCAGCGGCAAGGTCAGCGGCCGGGAAGCACTGATTCTGTTCGCGGTGCTGGTGGGCCTGAGCTTTGTGCTGGTGCTGTTCACCAATGCCGCGACCATTTGGCTGTCATTCGGCGGCCTGGCGCTGGCGGCCTGCTACCCCTTCATGAAGCGCTACACCTATTACCCGCAGGTGGTGCTGGGTGCGGCCTTCTCGTGGGGCATGCCGATGGCGTTCACGGCCGAGACCGGCGACTTGCCTGCAGCTGCCTGGCTGCTGTACATCGCCAACCTGCTGTGGACGGTCGGCTACGACACCTACTACGCCATGGTGGACCGCGACGACGACCTGAAGATCGGTGTGAAATCCACCGCCGTGCTGTTCGGCGATGCGGACCGCGTGATCATTTTGACGTTGCAGGGTCTGGCACTGGGATGCCTGATGCTCGCCGGTTCGCGGTTCGAGCTGGGGATGTGTTTCTACGCAGGTCTGGCAGTCGCCGCAGGCTGCTTTGCCTGGGAGTTCTGGAGCACGCGCCTGCGCGAGCGGGACGCGTGCTTCAAGGCTTTTCTCCATAACCATTGGGCAGGGCTGGCGATCTTCCTGGGGATTGTCGCCGACTACGCGGTGCGCTGATCACCCAATGGCTTCATGCCTCAGGGTTTGGCCACGTGCCAGACACCGCCCTTGCCGTCACCGGTGACCTCTCCCGCCTTGGTGTCGCTGTTGAAGGTGTAGAGCGGCTTGCCGTCGTAAGCCCACTGCCGGGTCTTGTCGTCACGGGTGATCACTGTCCACTTACCCTCGGCCGAACTGTCGGCTTCGGCGGCAAGCGGCGGCCAGTTGATCGCACACTGATCGTTACAGGCGGATTTGCCCGTGCTGTCCTTATCGAAGGTGTAGAGCGCCATGCCTTCATGATCGACCAGTTTGCCGTCCTTCTCCATGGCAGGCTCGGCTGCGAAGGCCAGTGCGGACGATACAAGGGCGGCGGCAGCCAGCAGACACTTGAGTGAAGTAGAGACATTAGCCATCGGGTACATCCTCTTTTTTATCGTAGAAATGAGTTCGAGACAGCCCACCCAGCTTAGTCGGCCGATGGCATGCGTGATAGCCTCATCCCAACCTGTCACACGACTGCAATAATTCCGTTATCTAATGCGCCCCAAGACAGTTAAATGACACGAGGTTCAAGCATGGTTGGCAGGAGCATTCTGATCGTTGACGACGAAGCGCCTATTCGCGAAATGATCGCCGTTGCGTTGGAAATGGCCGGCTATGACTGTATCGAAGCCGAAAACTCTCAGCAGGCCCACGCGATCATCGTTGATCGCAAGCCGGACCTGATTCTGCTCGACTGGATGCTGCCCGGAACCTCAGGCATCGAACTGGCGCGTCGCCTCAAGCGCGATGAGCTGACCGGGGATATCCCGATCATCATGCTCACGGCCAAGGGCGAGGAAGACAACAAGATTCAGGGCCTGGAAGTGGGCGCTGACGATTACATCACCAAGCCGTTTTCCCCCCGCGAACTGGTGGCGCGCCTCAAGGCCGTGCTGCGTCGTGCCGGGCCGACGGACGGTGAAGCGCCCATTGAAGTCGGTGGCCTGCTGCTCGACCCGATCAGCCATCGCGTTACCATCGATGGCAAACCGGCAGAAATGGGCCCGACCGAATACCGCCTTCTGCAATTCTTCATGACCCATCAGGAACGCGCCTACACCCGTGGTCAGTTGCTGGACCAGGTCTGGGGCGGCAACGTTTATGTCGAGGAGCGCACTGTGGATGTTCACATTCGCCGCCTGCGCAAAGCCCTGGGTGACGCTTATGAAAATCTGGTACAAACCGTGCGCGGCACCGGCTATCGCTTTTCCACGAAAAGCTGATAGTCGTTTTCGCAGACACAGGGCACCGGCCAGCGTGCACCAGACAAGGATTTACCCTTAATTGAACCAAAATTGGCATGGCACGCTGATACGCCACATGTTGTTGCTGGTGACCGCCTGCCTGCTGGTCGGCCTGATCAGCGGACAGTATGGCTGGAGCCTGTCCATCGGACTGGGCCTGTATCTGGCCTGGACCCTCAAGCAACTGCTGCGCCTGCACGAGTGGCTGAGCAGCCACAAGGCTGACGAACCGCCACCGGATGGCTACGGCCTGTGGGGCGAAGTCTTCGACAGCATCTATCACCTGCAACGCCGCGACCAGCGTGTCAGAGGCCGTCTGCAGGCCGTGATCGACCGAGTCCAGGAATCCACCGCTGCCCTCAAGGACGCGGTGATCATGCTCGACAGCGAGGGCAATCTGGAGTGGTGGAACCGCGCCTCCGAAACGCTGCTGGGTCTCAAGACGCCGCAGGACAGCGGCCAGCCGGTGACCAATCTGGTGCGTCACCCGCGCTTCAAGGAATACTTCGCGCAAGGCAACTACGCCGAGCCGCTGGAAATTCCCTCGCCCACCAACGATCACTTGCGCATACAGCTGCTGATTACCCGTTACGGCAACAACGAACACCTGATGCTGGTGCGTGATGTCACCCGCATCCACCAGCTGGAGCAGATGCGCAAGGACTTCGTCGCCAACGTCTCCCATGAATTGCGCACACCGCTGACGGTCATCTTCGGCTACCTGGAAACCCTGCTCGATAACGTGGATGAAGTGAATCCACGCTGGGTGCGGGCGCTGCAGCAGATGCACCAGCAGGGTGGGCGCATGCAGACGCTGCTCAACGACTTGCTGCTGCTGGCCAAGCTCGAAGCCACTGATTACCCGTCGGACAATCACCCGGTGGTCGTCAGCAACCTGCTCAAGACCATCAAGGCCGACGCCAACGCGCTGTCAGGCAGCAAGAATCAGCAGATCAGCCTCAGCATCGAAAGCGAGATGCGGCTCAAGGGCAGCGAAACCGAGCTGCGCAGTGCGTTTTCCAACCTGATCTTCAACGCCGTCAAGTACACGCCTGCAGAAGGCACTATCCGCATCCGCTGGTGGACAGACGAGCGTGGCGCGCACCTGAGTGTGCAGGATTCGGGAATCGGCATCGACACCAAGCATCTGCCGCGTCTGACCGAGCGCTTCTACCGGGTCGACACCAGCCGTGCGTCGAATACTGGCGGCACAGGGCTGGGGCTGGCGATCGTCAAGCACGTGCTGCTGCGTCATCGCGGCACCCTTGAAATCAACAGCGTGCCGAACAAGGGCAGCGTTTTCACCTGCCATTTTGCCACCAGCCAGATGTCCAAACCCGAAAGCGACGACTCAGACTACTAGGCAATCGCTTGTACAGCCGCTACATTGCCAGGTTAATGGCGC
Source organism: Pseudomonas viridiflava (assembly GCF_001642795.1). Classification (GTDB taxonomy): domain Bacteria; phylum Pseudomonadota; class Gammaproteobacteria; order Pseudomonadales; family Pseudomonadaceae; genus Aquipseudomonas; species Aquipseudomonas viridiflava. The sequence continues at coordinate 20,064 of NZ_LKEH01000023.1, forward strand.
TTTTTCGGCGCAGCATCACCTCTTATTCTGTTAGAACGGACCCCGTAAAACCCCACCATGGACCCTTCCCCTAGTTTCAACCTGTCTTCACTCTTTGCCGACTTCGGCATGATTCTTTTTGCGCTGTTCCTGGTTCTGCTCAACGGTTTCTTCGTTGCGGCGGAATTTGCCATGGTCAAACTGCGTTCCACGCGGGTCGAGGCGATTGCCGACAAGAACGGCTGGCGCGGACACATCCTGCGCAAGGTACACGGCCAGCTCGACGCCTACCTGTCGGCCTGTCAGCTGGGTATCACCCTCGCCTCTCTGGGGCTTGGCTGGGTCGGTGAGCCGGCCTTCGCTCACCTGCTGGAGCCGCTGCTCAGTGCGATGGGCGTCGATACGCCGGAACTGGTCAAAGGTATTTCGTTCTTCACTGCCTTCTTCATCATTTCGTACCTGCACATCGTGATCGGTGAGCTGGCCCCCAAATCCTGGGCGATCCGCAAGCCGGAGCTGCTGTCGCTTTGGACTGCTGCGCCGCTGTACCTGTTCTACTGGCTCATGTACCCGGCGATCTACCTGCTCAACGCCAGCGCCAACGCGATTCTGCGCATTGCCGGCCAGGGCGAACCCGGCCCGCATCACGAACACAGTTACAGCCGCGACGAACTGAAACTGATTCTGCACTCCAGCCGCGGCCAGGACCCCAGCGACCAAGGCATGCGCGTGCTGGCCTCTGCCGTGGAAATGGGCGAGCTGGAAGTCGTGGACTGGGCCAACTCCCGCGAGGACATGGTGACGCTGGATTTCAACGCACCGCTCAAGGAAATTCTCGCGCTGTTCCGTCGCCACAAATTCAGTCGTTACCCGGTATACGACGCCGAACGCGGCGAGTTCGTCGGTCTTTTGCACATCAAGGATCTGCTGTTGGAACTGGCGGATCTGGACCACCTTCCCGAATCGTTCAACCTCGCCGAGCTGACCCGCCCGCTGGAACGCGTTTCCCGGCACATGCCGCTGTCACAACTGCTTGAGCAGTTCCGCAAGGGCGGCGCGCACTTTGCCGTGGTCGAAGAAGCCGACGGCAAGATCATCGGCTACCTGACCATGGAAGACGTGCTGGAGGTGCTGGTCGGCGACATTCAGGACGAACACCGCAAGGTTGAACGGGGCATCCTGGCCTATCAGCCGGGCAAGCTGCTGGTGCGGGGCGACACGCCGCTGTTCAAGATCGAGCGTCTGCTGGGCATCGACCTGGATCACATCGAAGCCGAAACCCTGGCAGGCCTGATCTACGAAACCCTCAAGCGGGTGCCGGAAGAAGAAGAGCAGATGGAAGTCGAAGGCCTGCGCATCATCATCAAAAAGATGAAAGGCCCCAAGATCGTCCTGGCCAAGGTGCTGAAACTGGATTGAGGCGGGCTTCGCCAGTCCTTGATTGATCGTGCCCATCGCTCCGCTTGGGCACGATCGGGTACAGATGCCAGCCCTCACACTGATCGTTCCTCACGCTCTGCGTGGGAATGCCTCCCAGGACGCTCCGCGTCCGCTCTGGAATGTGGCGCAGATGTGTGCCCAAGCTCCAGCGTTATCCACGTCATGCGCTCGGCTTACTGAATCCGCAATCCGTGCCATTTGCGACGCGGAGCGTCACGGGATGCATGCCAACGCGGAGCGATGGGCACGATCAGTATCGGGAATGATCGTTCCGCACGGAGCGTGGGCACGATCAGGGTGAGCTTCAGACTAATTCCCGCCCACCGCAAAGTTGGGCAGGCTCTGCACAGGCTGGGCGAATTCGTAGGGGATGGAGACCAGTTCATGGCCGGTGTTGCGCTGCACGACGAAGTGCAGGTGCGGCCCGGTGCTGTTGCCGGTATTGCCGGAGCGCGCCAGTGGACTGCCCACCCTCACCCGCTGCCCTTCATTGACGCTCACCGAACCCTGCATCAAATGCAGGTAGACGCCCATGGTGCCGTCGTCATGCAGGATGCGCACGAAGTTGCCCGAGGCATTCGAACCCCGGCCTGACTGGCTGTTCTCGATCTTGATCACCGTGCCGCCACGCGCCGCGATGATCGGCGTGCCTTCGGGCATGGCGATGTCCATTGCGTAGCGTCCTTTGACACCGAAGTGGCTGTACTTGCCATTCGGCCCCTGGGTCAGGCGAAACGGGCCGCCGATCCAGGGCAGCGGATAACGATAGGACTGCGCCATGCTGCGCGGGTCGCCCAGGGTCGAGGTCAACATCGACGCGTAATTCATCGCCTTGTTCGCCACCTTGGGGCTCAACACCACCACACGCTCGTTGGTTCGTGCCGGGATCGTGCGGCGCAGGGTTGTCGACGAGCCTGCCACGCCCAGCACGTTCGTCACGCTGGACAGTTTCAACTCGACTTCGACCGGCGCATACAAGTCGTTGCGCACGTAAAGGCTGTGTACGCCCCTGTCACGCCGGATGCTCAGGTGCACCTGCTGATCGATGCGCTCCACCATCCGGTCCCGGAACACCATCACGGACGCACCAGGCGAGGCGCGGTCCGAGAATGAGACGACGCCATCGGCATCAGTGGTTTTATAGATCGTGATCGCCCAGGCCACAGGCGTGGCCAGGGTAAGGGCGATCAGGATCAGCAGGCGTTCGAGCATCGGAAGGTTCGGGTTCATGGGCAATGGATGCCAAGCCTAGCAGCGTTAAGGCCCGAACAGCACTCAACGGTATCAATCGGCAACAGACCGCACGTCAAAAACTGCACGTCAGAAAGCCTGCGAGACGCTCAAAGCGCATCAGCCCGGCGCGTAATCCTTCATGTACGTCACCGAAAACAGCGCATCGGGAAAGTCGAGTTTCAGACGCGGCAAGACAAATCCACCGCATGACCGGCAGGTATCGAGCACCGTAAAGAACTTGATGTGGACCAGCGGGGTGGACGCCATGTCTTGCTTGATGATCGTCGCGATCAGGCGCTCGGAATCCACGTGACGAGAGAACTCCCTGACCACAAGGTGGTTTGCATCGCGCACCACCGGCAGGCTGGTGAACGTCGGGTCAGGCTCACGACCCGCCATACGGGCACGAGCGTCGCGAAAGATCACGCCATCGATGACGCGCTCGCTGCCTTCGGCCATGTCGAGTTGCAGCCTCAGGTCCTTGGCGCGCTGACCGCCGGACAGCGCGTAATACACGATTCGCTCTCCCGACTCGGTATGAATGTGCGCAAACGCAAGGTTGGCACCTTTGATCTGCCCGAGAACAGTCTTCGCCGCCTTGGGCGTGACCACACTCTGCAAATTCAACGCCTCCCACTTGGCCTTCGAGCCCTGCACCGGCAGAAGTTTATTGAGCACCTCCACAATGTGCTGTTGCTCGGGCAGGCTTCGTTCAGCAACTTTCCTGAAGTCGGGAACGCTGGCCTTGACCAGATCGACGAATTTTTTCTGGATCTCCTCACCCGACAACACGTTACGACCAATGGCCAGTAACTCGTTCTTCTCGCCATTCGCCTTGCACCATTGCGCATAGTCGTCATAGCTGTGGATGGCCTTGTCCCAGGAAAGATTCCACGCAGCCCTTTCCGACTCGTCCAGCAGATCAAACAGCAGACGGGCGATGTTTTCCTGATCCGTCACGGCATTCGGTCGCTCGCGAAACACTCGATACTGCTCCGAAACCCGAATGAACTCATTGATCTCGTCTGCCGCTTCAACACGGGCAAACCTGAGTTCCGTGCCGCCTTCGGTTGGCGTGAAGGCCTTGTAGAACACACCGCTATCAGGTTCGATAAAAATCCAGTCTTTGTCGTCAATTTGCAGCCTGACACCGCGCAACGTGCGGGCATCGTTCACACCTGAAGCCACAGGTCCAAGTTCGATCACCGGGATATTCTGATAGATCCACACGGCGTCACCATGGGGAATGTTCGCCGGAAGACCCAACACACCATCCTGGGCCAGCGCCCCCTCCAGCGCAGGCAGGTACTCGGGCGCTTCAGGCAAAGAGAGATGCGCAAGCTCCTGTTCCGAAAGCGGACTGACGACCTTGCCGCTGGACGCTGACGTGGTTGCGGTGACCTCGGCCGGCTCGGCCCATTTGCAGAATTTGCCCTCATTGACGAAAACATCGATGCCCGACTCGTCATCCGCACGCGCGGAAAGCCTGGCCAGCGTGAACTCACGGGCATCCATGGCCTGGCTGGGGTACTTGCCGGTTCGTGTCGGAGACGTCGAGCCTGCAGGAACCGGCTCGGGAACCGGGGTGGCAAGCCTGATCCCCGTGGCGCAGACAACCGGCTCCAGATCACGACGAACCCGGCACAAATTTTCCACTTCCTCCAGAGTGCCCGATGCCGTGGAGAGCTTTTCAACCGCCCGTTTGCGCAGCGCGGCATCCGGCGCGCCGGAGTCCAGGTGATAGACCTGACCGTCGACCAGAATGTCGTACTCCCCTTCGGCCCTTTCAATGCTACTTACACTGGACGCGCGGTCGATGCGCACCTCATGAAAACCATCAGCCCTGGAAGTGATCGGCACGACAGCCGGATAGCGATCAGGACCTGTCCCGTCAGCAGCCGATATCGACGACAGCTCAAGGCGCTCGCCCTGCGACACAGGCGTGAGTGTCTTGCCGAAAACACGGTCATAGTCCGGATCTAGCAACCTGAAATCAGGTGCCTCCGGGCGGCCGATGTTCCTGACAGCCACAGCCGGGCGGCCATCCACCGCTGCATGGCTGTCCGACGCCACACGCAGAGGCTGCCAGGGGCGCTCGACACTGTCGAGCACCCGGTACATGCCCTTGTCGAAACCGAAAACACTTTCAACCACCGCTCGCGATGACAATACGGTTTTCAGCGAGGGCGACACGTGCAACAGCGCCGACCAGCCAAGCCCGCTCAGTTTCACACCGGCCTTGCCCAGGTCACGCAACACCGCCAGACCGCTTTGCTCTGCAAGACCCGCCAGCAGTCGACCGAGCGCCTTGCCTGTCAGCCGAGTGATCGACAACACACTCAGCTCTCCGGCCCGCATCATGATACGAGCGGTTGCGCCTGCAAACTGCCCTAGCGGGACAAGGGCGAATACCCCATCCAGCACGCACCCGACGACCACCCCGGCGGAATGCTCGCCCGCCCGCAGGTCCTGAATGCACCCATAGAACGGAATAAGAAACCGCGCAGCGGTATCGGCATACTCACGCTCCTTCGCCCAGATATGCTCCCAGGGGGTTTCGTGTGAATGCTCGGTGTTGCTCTGCTCCAGAAACCGGGCAAGCAGGTGCGTGGCAGCGTTACCGGCCAGCGCGTCGATTCGGGTCTGTTCATCGGTATCCGGCAGATAAACCAGCTTCGCCGAGGGAATCAGCGTTCCTTGCAACGGAGTATGTGGAACCGTGGAGCTGCGCGATACCGTGCCCGTGAGGTACGCGTCGCTGTCCATGGGCAGCAACGGCGTGGTTCTGGCTGCTTCGATACGTTGTTGGTGGGCTTCGCGCCGACGCAGCGCCTCAGGAATCGAAACATGGCCAGACCAGGTCACGCCCTCGACCGAATACGTGAACGACTGGCTGACCTCGCGCACCACGCCGCACGCGGGAATCAGCTCGAAAAAGCATTCTTTTACCGAGTGGCCCTCGAAGTCATTGAGGTGATCGCCCTCCTGGCAGCGGACAAAGATGCCCTGAGTGCCCTCTTGCGCCTCGAAGCGGACGCGACTGACCTCGCAGGTCGAAGCCGACAGTTTCGCCCGAAGGTCGGGCTGCGCCTCGGACAACAGCCTTTTGATGACTTCGGTTTCGGCACTCACCAGCGATTCGCTGAACGTCTTGAAAGCAATGGCATAGGCCTGCGCAACGGTCGGCGTGCCGGAGAGGTAGACCTCTCCCATCATGACCAACTGGATGACGGTAGCCTGGGGTTGACCCACTGAGGTCAGGCGATCAATGGAATAGGAGGCGGCGACCGTAAATCCACAATTCTGCAGGACCGGCCAATGGTCGATATTTGCGGCCTGCTCCCATAGCCATTCCGGCACGTCCGCCTCGGTGAGCATTTGCGCTGCCAGAGCCTTGCGGTCGGGCGGTTTGATTGCCAACAAACGGTTCAATTCCTGAGCGTGCAATTGCTGCTGTGTCTGCAAATAGCTCAGGGCCTGAGCAACCTGTGCGGCGGATGCCTGTTGAAGACCCTCACTGGCTGCTCCTTCAACTGCACCATGCGCCGTGGCGTAGCGCCAGGCAGGCAGGGTCAGCGTTGTTGCCCAGAGCGCCTGAACCCCGGGATCCTCGGACTCGGCCAACTCTGCGCTGACCTTGATCAGCTCATCGTAAGACGTGATGACCGCCAGCCCCGGCGTCATCGCCTCGACCAGCGCGACGCCATGAAGCAAGGCAACGCTCTGCAGGGATCGTCCGTACTGCAAATGATCGGGTACGCCGTCTACCAACAGTTCGGGCATCGTTTCGCGCAATAACAGGTAATGCAGCAGGTCGACCGTGCTCGGTGATGCACCGGGCTGCCTGTTCCGTATCAGGCCCCGGACTTTCTCTCTCAGTTGCACATGGCTGTAGTCCAGCACCCAACCGCGTCCAATGAAGGTTTCCAGAGATTCGCCATCGGCTTCTGGAGCGCCCAGGAAAAAGTCGATGATCGAACGCCCGACCAGTGCCTGAGTGATGCGGGGAGAAGCCTGCTCTCCGGGATGCGCGCCGTACCAGCCCATGGCCTCGAGCAAGGGCGCCACGGCGGACTGAAACTGCACGGTATGGGTCAGCGCATGCCAGGTTTGCTGGGGTGACAAGCGAAGCGTGCGGCCTGCTTCGTTTGAATCGCAAAGCAGTTCGATGCCCATTTGAGAGAACAGGTAGTCCGCATTGTGCATCGGACTCCAGGTATCCAGCGGCGGGACGACCTGACTGTTCAGAGTATGAGCAGTGGGTAAGGCTTCGTCCGGTTCGATGCTCGTTTCAAGTGCCGGCATCAGTAACAGCGAAGCAAGCATCATGGCTGGCCCGAACGCCAGGTTCCAGTGCTCGAATCGAAGCCTGATGGCCAGCGACAGCGCCCGCATGGCGGGCGCTTGTTCTGCGCTGGCGATTGCAGGCACCAGCCAGTGCTCGTTATCGGGGTTCACCACATAGGCCGCCAGCTTGCGCAGGTATTCAATCCGGGTCGGCAATGACATATGCGTGCCCGCATCGATCTGCAGGCCGCCAAGGGTCGGTTCGCTGTGCTCGACGCTGGTCAACACGTCCATGCAGACGGACCAGCCACCTGGCGTTGCGAGCAGCGGATTCAGCCAGTCGGATAATGTCCGGTCGCGATAGATATCCGCCGGTATCAGGGTTGAGAAGGTGTCGCAGAACAGCCTCAAGGCATCAGGCACGTCGCCGTCGGATTCCCGCGCATGCCGTACCGCCAGGCCGTTATAGAGCGACTCTGCCGAGCAGTGCTCGACCCACTCGGCGACCGGCACCAGACGAGCGCCGCGCTTGAACTGCACCATCCACAGACGCAAATCTTCCGGGATGGGTGTAAGCAGCTCACCCAACGCTGAATAGCCCGATTTTCCAGGCACAGCCGCAGCGCCCCAGAACGGCAGTGACTTGAACACATAGTGTTCCAGTTGCGCCTTGGCCGCTTCGCCAGTGACCGTCGATTCGTTCAGCCAGGCAATACGGGCGTAGAACTGATGCATGTGCCAGGGGCTGACACCGGCCTCCTCCACGCCCAAGGCATTCGCGTAGAGTTTACGGGCTTTGGCGCTGCGATACAGGAGTGACAGTCTGTGTTCCTGCTCAGCATCTGCTGCAGCCAGATCGCGTGTCGAGAACCGGATGTCCTCGCCCAGCAGGTGAATCAGCACCCGCCTGACGATCCGAAACTGATCTTCTGGCAGAACGATGCCATCCGTGATGTAGGACGCCGAATCGCTGGATGCACCCAGCGCACGTTCGATGGCGAGAAGCAGTTGGTTGGCGTCGATCGCCAGGATGTCGGGGGATTGGAACGATGTGGATAACATTCAGTGATTTTCCAGTAGCCTCACGAACGGTGAGGGACTGGAAAAACTAAATAGAACCTGCAGGTTCCGGGAAAGCAGACGGCTCGACTGTATGGGCGAGAAAGCTCATCCCGACCTATCGGACGTCAAACACACGGGTGTGGGCGTTATCTTCCAGCGGTAACAGCAGCCTCTATCAAACACCTGGCTTCTGGAGAAGCGCTGAAATCTGCTTCTGCCCGCAGGGCGTGGGAGCTCTCGGAGGTTACGACGGCAGCGATGGGCTGCGCAGCGGCCCTTGAGTGCATCTGAAACACCGCGTGTACAGGTTTTGCTGCCGGTTCCCGGCAGATCGCCGGCAAGCCGCCTCCCACAGTCAGGTGTTTGCTTTGCGACAGCTAACCCGCTCTAGCGCGGGCAAACGCGCTGTCTGGCAGCGCGTTTCGACAGAATCGAGGATCAAGCCCCCGGAACGAAGTGCTTCTGGGCTGTGCCGCGGGCAATCAGGCGTGACAGGTAGTCCATCTTCTGCGCGTCCTGGTCGACGAAACGGAAGATCACTTGCAGCCAGTCGCTGTCGGGCTTCTGTTCGAAGGCCGCAACCGAATGCAGGTAGCCGTTCAAGCGAGCGGTCTCATTGCTTTCGCCCTGCTCCAGGTCCAGCACAGCGCTGTCGAGGACTTGCGGCAGGTTATCGCTGCGACGCACGACCAGCGACGCTTCCTTCAGGCTCAACGCCTTGATCACACAGGACTGAATGCCATTGGGCAGACGCAACTGGCCTTGTCCGCGACCGGAAGGCTCTGCGGTCTTGGCAACCACAGGCGGTGCCTTGGCAATACCGCCGGAAACCGGAGCAGCCGCAGGTGCAGCACGAACCACCTCGGCCTTGCCACCGGTCAGCGCGCTCAGCGAGTCGTTCAGCGGCGAGTTCATGCGGGCCGGAGCGGTGGACATGACCGCGTCCAGCTTGCCGACCTTGGCCAGGGCTTTCTTGACCTTGGAAAGCAGCTGTTCGTTGGTGAACGGCTTGCCGACGAAGTCACTCACACCGGCCTGAATGGCCTGCACGACGTTTTCCTTGTCGCCACGGCTGGTCACCATGATGAACGGCACGGTTTTCAGGTAATTGTCTTGCGAGCGGCACCAGGCCAACAGTTCAAGACCGGACATTTCCGGCATTTCCCAGTCGCACAGAATCAGATCGAACGTATCTTTGCTCAGCACCGCCTGAGCTTTGCGACCATTGACTGCGTCCTCGGTGTGAATCCCGGGAAAATAATTGCGCAGACATTTCTTAACCAAGTCGCGAATGAACGTCGCGTCATCCACCACCAATACACTGACCTTACTCATCGACGCTCCTGCGGACGTGTTCACCCTGGAGGCGAACTGCAAAATGCCAACACGCCCTTTGTTTCGGCAAGCATAGCGTTGACCAGTAGCCAACTGCCATATTGATTGACTGCGCCATGGGATTTAATCCGCAGGCGGCTGAGAATGTACTTCTGCACAACGAAAAACGCCCGGCAGGTGCCGGGCGTTTTATTGCAGGCAATCTTACTTATCGTCAGCGTCGCCCGGAACATTAGCCTTTTCGCTCGCAGAAATGCCCTGCACTTCTTCCTTCATGCGCTTGAGGCCCATGTGACGAACGTCAGTGCCGCGAACCAGGTAGATCACCAGCTCCGAGATGTTGCGGGCGTGATCGCCGATTCGCTCAAGCGAGCGCAGCACCCAGATGACGTTCAACACGCGGGAAATCGAACGCGGGTCTTCCATCATGTAGGTCGCCAGCTCGCGCAGGGCGGTCTTGTACTCGCGGTCGATGATCTTGTCGTACTGAGCCACAGACAGGGCCAGCTCGGCATCGAAGCGGGCGAACGAGTCGAGCGCGTCACGCACCATGTTGCGCACCTGATCGCCGATATGCCGCACTTCGACGTAGCCGCGTGGCGACTCGCCCTCTTCGCACAGCTGGATGGCTCGACGGGCGATCTTGGTGGCTTCGTCGCCGATGCGCTCCAGATCGATCACCGACTTGGAGATGCTGATGATCAGACGCAGGTCAGAAGCCGCAGGCTGACGACGGGCCAGAATCCGCAGGCACTCTTCGTCGATGTTGCGCTCCATCTGGTTGATCCGGTCGTCGACCTCACGAACCCGCTGGGCCAGGCCCGAGTCGGCTTCGATCAGCGCCGTGACCGAATCGTTGACCTGCTTCTCGACCAGGCCACCCATTTCGAGCAAATGGCTGCGAACGTCTTCGAGTTCAGCGTTGAACTGTTGGGAAATGTGATGCGTGTGGCTGTCTTTGTGGATCATGCTGGGTGTCCTTGGAACGTCCGGTTAATTGCGAAAACGCAGCGGTGGTTCAGGTCTGACGAAGCACGTCCTAGCCATAACGACCGGTGATGTAGTCTTCAGTCTGTTTTTTGGCCGGGTTGGTGAACAACGTATCGGTGTCACCAAACTCGACGAGCTTGCCCATGTACATAAACGCGGTGTAATCCGACACCCGAGCCGCCTGCTGCATGTTGTGAGTAACGATCACAATGGTGTATTTGGATTTCAGTTCGTAGATCAGCTCTTCGACTTTAAGGGTCGAAATAGGGTCGAGTGCCGAACAGGGTTCGTCGAGCAGCAGGACTTCCGGCTCCACGGCGATGGTTCTGGCAATGACCAGACGCTGTTGCTGACCGCCAGACAGGCCCAGTGCCGACTCATGCAGCCGGTCCTTGACCTCATCCCACAGTGCAGCGCCTTTCAAGGCCCACTCGACCGCTTCGTCGAGTACGCGCTTTTTGTTGATCCCTTGAATGCGCAGTCCGTAGACCACGTTTTCATAGATCGTCTTGGGAAACGGGTTCGGCTTCTGGAACACCATGCCGACGCGACGGCGCAGCTCGGCAACTTCCTCGCCCTTGGTATAGATGTTGTGGCCGTACAGATTGATCGCGCCTTCGACACGGCAGCCATCGACCAGATCATTCATGCGGTTGAAGGTGCGCAACAGCGTGGACTTGCCGCAACCCGACGGACCGATGAACGAGGTTACCTTCTGCTTGGGAATGTTCAGGGCGATGTCGAACAGCGCTTGTTTTTCGCCATAGAACAGATTCAGCCCCGGCACTTCGATCGCCACGGTTTCGTCGGCCAGATACAGGCTTTGCTTGTGACGCCTCAGAGCCGACATGTTCATGCCGTGATTCGGGCTTTCGTGTTGCATGGATTGCTCCTGTGCGAACCATTCGTTTCATCGGGCCGCCCGCCTCGCTAGAGGGGGCGGCACTCAGGGATCAGTTGTCGAGCGCCTTGTACTTTTCTCGCAGATGGTTGCGAATGCTGACCGCCGACAGGTTGAGCAAGGCGATCACCAGCACCAGCAACAGCGCCGTTGCGTAGACCAGCGGTCGGGCAGCCTCGACGTTGGGGCTCTGGAAGCCCACGTCGTAAATATGAAACCCCAGGTGCATGATCTTCTGATCGAGGTGCAGGTAGGGGTAATTTCCGTCCACCGGCAACGAGGGCGCCAGCTTGACCACCCCGACCAGCATCAATGGCGCGACCTCGCCTGCGGCACGGGCCACGGCCAGAATCAGTCCGGTCATCATCGCCGGGCTGGCCATGGGCAACACAATCTTCCACAAGGTCTCGGCCTTGGTGGCCCCCAGGGCAAGCGAGCCTTCGCGCAGGGTCAGCGGAATACGTGCCAGCCCTTCTTCGGTCGCCACGATCACCACCGGGACTGCCAGCAGCGCCAGGGTCAGCGATGCCCACAACAGGCCCGGCGTGCCGAAGGTCGGTGCAGGCAAGGCTTCGGGGAAGAACAGCCGATCCACCGAACCGCCCAGCACGTAGACGAAAAATCCCAGGCCGAATACGCCGTACACAATTGCTGGCACGCCCGCGAGGTTATTGACCGCAATCCGGATCAGGCGGGTCAGCGGACCCTGCCGGGCATATTCGCGTAGATACACCGCCGCCAGCACGCCAAATGGCGTGACGATGACGGCCATGATCAGGGTCATCATCACCGTGCCGAAGATGGCCGGGAAAATGCCGCCTTCGGTGTTGGCTTCACGGGGATCGTCGCTCAGGAATTCCCAGAGCTTCTTGAAATAGAAACTCAGCTTGGTAACCGTGCCCATCGCGTTGGGCTGATAGGCATGCACCACCTTGCCCAGACTGATTTCGATTTCCTTGCCATTGGCATCGCGCGCGGTGAGGCTGTCGCGATCGAAGGCCTGATGCAGCGCACCGAGGCGATCTTCGATGGCCGCGTAACGGGCGTCGAGTTCTGCGCGCTCGACCGCCATGTCGGCCTGTGCGGCGGCATCGAGTCTGCCGTCGAGTTCCAGCTTGCGGGCCTGTAAGCGCAGACGCTCAATGCCATGGTTGATGGCGCCAATGTCTTTCTTTTCCAGTGCGTACAGTTCGTCAGCCAGCTTTTCGACGCGCTTGATGCGCTCCTGCAGGGTCGGCCAGGCCGCATCGCCTTCGGCGACGACTCTGCCGTCCTCCTTCACATTGACCAGATAGCCGTAGAAGTTGCCCCACTCACGACGCTCCAGAGTCATGAGGTCGGCGGGCCGGCTTTCATCCGTCAGCCATTCGCCGATCACCCAGGTAAAATCGCTGGGGTTGAGGTCACGATTACCCACCTTGAACAGCTCACGGGTCATGAATTCAGGGCCTGACTCGGGCACCGGCAGACCTGCATCCTTCAAGCGCACACGCGGCACCTGTTCCTTCTCGACCAGCTCACCCACCAGCACATGCTTCGCCTGGCCGGGCACGTCGTATTGCGCAGCAATCACGTCGGCGGGCCAGAAGTGTCCCAGACCACGCACGGCAATCACGGCCAGCAGGCCGATGGTCATGATCACAGCGATGGAAACGGCACCCGCACTCATCCAGACGCCGGGGGCGCCGCTTTTGAACCAGCCGTTGAGGGAGTTCCTTTTCACGAACTTCTACCTTCCTTAAAGCGACGAGTATTTCTTGCGCAGGCGCTGACGAATCAGCTCTGCGACGGTGTTCATGACAAAGGTGAACATCAGCAACACCAGCGCCGCCAGAAACAACACTCGATAATGACTGCCGCCCACTTCCGACTCCGGCATCTCCACGGCGACGTTGGCCGCCAGCGTGCGCATGCCCTCGAACAGGTTCATGTCCATGATCGGCGTATTGCCGGTCGCCATCAGCACGATCATGGTTTCACCCACGGCGCGGCCCATGCCGATCATCAGGGCCGAGAAAATGCCCGGGCTGGCGGTCAGGATCACGACACGCGTCAGGGTCTGCCAGGGCGTGGCACCCAGCGCCAGCGAGCCCAGGGTCAGGCTGCGCGGCACGCTGAACACCGCATCTTCGGCAATCGAATAAATGTTGGGGATCACGGCAAAGCCCATCGCCAGCCCGACGACCAGCGCGTTGCGCTGATCGTAGGTAATGCCCAGGTCGTCACGTATCCAGCTGCGCATGTCGCCATTGAAGAACCAGTTTTCCAGGTGCGGGCTCATGCTCAACGAGAACCACCCCACCAGCAGAATGACCGGAATCAGAATCGCGCTTTCCCAGCCGTCCGGCACACGCAGGCGAATCGAATCCGGTAAGCGCGTCCAGAAAAAGCCTGCCAGCAGAATGCCGATGGGCGTCAGCAGCAACAGGCTGAAAATGCCCGGCAGATGGGCTTCCAGATACGGAGCCAGAAACAAGCCGGCAAAAAAGCCGAGAATGACCGTCGGCATCGCTTCCATCAGCTCGATCACCGGCTTGACCTTGCGGCGCATGCGCGGCGCCATGAAGTAGGCGGTGTAGATCGCGGCGGCGACGGCCAGCGGTGCCGCCAGCAGCATCGCGTAGAACGCCGCCTTGAGCGTGCCGTAGGTCAGCGGCGCCAGGCTCAGCTTGGGCTCGAAGTCGCTGTTGGACGCCGTGGACTGCCAGACGTACTTGGGCTCGTCGTAGTTTTCGTACCAGACCTTGCCCCACAACGAACTCCAGGACACTTCCGGGTGCGGGTTATCCAGCGTGAGCGGTAACAGCGTACTGCCGCTTTCTACCAGCACTTGGTTGGCACGAGGCGACAAGGCCAGAATGCCCGGGCCGTCAACGACCTTATCGATCAGCAGGGTGCGGTGCGCAGTACTGTGGAACACCCCCAGCTTGCCCGACGCATCCAGTGCGATGAAGCCTTTGCGACGTTGCTCCGGCTTGATCTGCACGATAGGCGCGCTGCCCATTCTGAAATCCCGAACGCGCATGAGGCGCTGCTCGCCGTCGGTGTCGCGGGCCATGAACCATTGGGTCATGCCGCCCTTGGAGTTGCCGATGATCAAGGAAATGCCGCCCACCAGTTGCGCGCTGGCAGTGGTTTCGGCGTTGCCGTCTTCCAGCAGTTTATAGCGACCGTTGAGCGTGCGGTCACGCAGGCTGAATACGTCGGCCTGCGCACGGCCGTTGATCACGTACAACCAATGCTGACGTGGATCGATGTAGATGGCTTTGACCTCGGCGGACATCTGCGGCAGCTCGATACGGCTCTGCTCGCGGGTCACTTCGCCCGTCATCATGTTTTCGGTCTGATCGAGCGCCATGACATGCAATTGCGTACCAGTGGAACCCGCCAGCTTAAGGCTTTCCCCGTCGGCGCTGACCGTCACGTGCTCGACGGCACGCCCGGCTTCATCCAGCACCAGGGGCGTCTCGCCGAAGGGCCAGGCAACGCTTGGCGTGATGGTCTTCTGATTGTTCGGGTAGGTCGTCAGGTACGAGTGCCTGAATATCAGCACCTGCCCATTGGACAGGCCCAGGGCAATCAGCGGTGCACCCGGCTGGTCCTTGCCGATGGACACGACGGTCGCGCCAGCAGGAATCGGCAGGGCGACACGTTGCAGCTCCGCGCCGTCACTGATGTTGAAGAACACCACTTCGCCCTTGTCGGAGATGCGCATCCCGATCTGGTTCTGTTCTTCAATGGCGAGCATCAGCGGCTTGCCGGCGTCCTGCAGCCAGGCGGCATTCAGTGGCGCAGCGGCGGTCAGGCTCGCGCCCTTGAACAGGGGCGCCACCACGTAAGCGAGGTAGAAGAAAATCAGGGTGATTGCGGCCAGCACCGCCAGGCCACCGATGGCGACATACCAGTGAGTCAGGCGATCCTTGAACGCGCGAAAACGACGCTTGCGCAGCATCGCAGGCGTATTGAAGTCAATACGCTCCGGAGGTGAGTCCTGATTCATTGCGGCTTTAGCCAACTCATTCATGCGCACACACCGTAGCGGCCTTGTATGACAGAAACATTACAGAAGAGTGACGCAAGAAAGCCCGCTGCCCAGGAAAACCGGCGGCGGACTGTTCAACGTGTGACAAGGCCAGTCCATTGAGCCTCGTTGATGCGTCTTTTACTTCGCCGCTACTCCAGCGGCACCCTGCAGGCCAAGGTCGGTCAGCGCCTTCTCGACCACGCGAGCGGGCAGCGGAATGTAACCATCTTTCATCACCACTTCCTGCCCCTGTTTCGAAAGCACCAGCTTGATGAATTCGGCTTCCAGCGGTGCCAAAGGCTGATTGGGCGCCTTGTTCACGTAGACGTACAGGAAGCGGGACAGCGGGTACGTGCCGTTCAAGGTGTTGGCTTCATTGTCTTCGACAAATTCTGCGCCTTCCTTTTTCGCCAGCGGAACCGTCCTGACATTCGAGGTCTTGTAGCCAATCCCAGAGTAACCGATACCGTTCAGCGAGTTACTGATCGAACTGACCACCGAGGCCGAACCTGGCTGTTCGTTGACGTTGGGCTTGAAGTCGCCCTTGCACAAGGCCTCTTCCTTGAAATAACCGTAGGTGCCGGACACCGAGTTACGGCCAAACAGCTGAATCGGCTTGCCCGCCAGATCGCCGGTCACGCCGACGTCGCCCCAGGTCTTAGCATCCGCCTTGGCACCACACAGGCGCGTCACGGAAAAAATGGCATCGACCTGCTGCAGCGTCAGACCTTTGATCGGGTTGTCCTTGTGGACGAACACCGCGAGAGCATCCACCGCCACCGGAATGGCCGTCGGCTTGTAACCGTGCTTCTGCTCAAACGCCGAGAGTTCGCCGTCTTTCATCTTGCGGCTCATCGGGCCCAGATTGGCCGTGCCTTCGGTCAGCGCGGGCGGCGCTGTCGAGGAGCCGGCTGCCTGAATCTGGATGTTCACGCTCGGGTATTCTTTCTTGTAAGCCTCGGCCCACAAGGTCATCAGGTTGGCCAGGGTGTCGGAGCCGACACTGGAGAGGTTGCCCGACACACCGGAAGTTTTGGTGTAGGCCTTGATGGCGGGGTCGACAGCAGCGAACGAATTGGCAGCGGCAACTCCGGCCGCAGCGAATGTCAGTGCAGTCATCCAACTCTTGAGTGTCATGCCTTGCGCTCCTGGCAGGGTATGTAGGGATCCAGACGCGCCAGGGCGAGTCTTGTGACCACTCTATGAATTGATTGTGACAATAAGATGAAAAGGCCATCACTCCTGATCGGAATGATGGCCTTTATCGAATTGCCAGCCCAGACTGACGTATCAGCGCTTTTTCGAAATCAGGTAGATGCCGATTGCCATGCCTACGCCACACAGGATGGCCACGTACCACGCCGGTCCCATCGGGCTGCTCTTGAGCATGAAGGTCACGACCATCGGAGTCAGGCCGCCGAAGATTGCGTATGCCAGGTTGTAGGAAAACGACAGACCCGAGAAGCGCACTACCGGCGGGAAGGCCTTGACCATCACATACGGCACCGCACCGATGGTCCCGACGAACAGACCCGTGATCGCGTAGAGCGGAAACAGCACGCCTGGGTTGTCCGCAAGGATGTGATAGAAGGTCCAGGAGCTCGCCAGCAGACCGGCGCAACCCAGCAGAAATACCCACCCAGCGCCGACGCGGTCAGCCAGCGCACCGGCTGCGATGCAGCCAATGCTCAGGAAGACAATGGCCAGACTGTTGGCTTTCAATGCCGTGGCCGCCGGGAAACCATAAATGGTCTGCAGAATGGTCGGGGTCATCAGGATCACGACGATGATGCCGGCCGACAGCAGCCAGGTCATCAGCATCGACAGCGCGACCGCGCCACGATGGTCACGCAGTACCGCCTTGAGCGGGACTTCTTCAGCCAGCGCCTTGCGCAACTGCAGCTCGGCAAACACCGGCGTTTCGTGCAGCAGGCGACGCAGGTAAACCGACATCAGACCGAACACGCCGCCCAGCAGGAACGGGATACGCCAGGCGTAGTCCGCCACCTCGACAGGGCTGTAGATCGTATTGATCGCCGTGGCGACCAGCGAGCCCAGCAGAATGCCGGCCGTCAGACCCGCCGTCAGGGTGCCGCAGGCATAACCGATGTAGCGTGCCGGCACATGCTCGGACACGAACACCCAGGCGCCAGGGACTTCACCACCAATCGCCGCGCCCTGAATGACGCGCATCAGCAGCAGCAGAATCGGTGCCCACATGCCGATCTGTGCGTAGGTCGGCAGCAGACCCATGATCAGGGTCGGTACGGCCATCATGAAAATGCTCAGCGTGAACATTTTCTTGCGCCCCAGCAGGTCGCCGAAGTGCGCCATGATGATGCCGCCCAGCGGGCGTGCCAGATAACCGGCAGCAAAAATGCCGAAGGTCTGCATCATGCGCAGCCAGTCAGGCATATCCACCGGGAAGAACAGCTTTCCGACCACCGCCGCGAAAAACACGAAAATGATGAAGTCGTAGAACTCCAGCGCGCCACCCAGGGCGGAAAGCGACAACGTCTTGTAATCGCTACGGGTCAAGGGTCGCGACGGCTGCGCGGTACTGGAAGAAACAGATGACATGACAAGGCTTCTCTTTGCTTGTTCTGAAAGGGCATGCGACAGCTACGCTGGCTGCGGCGGGGTGGCGTGCAGAAGCGATTGTCCGGGGCAACTGTGCTGATAGGCACCAAAATTGCGTGTACAGGCAGTCTTGTCACCTGTAGAGGTCCAGCAAGATAACAAATTGTCTCAAAAAACACCTAGCGAGAACTTCGCAAGGGCAAAAAGAGAACCCGACGGTCGTTCTATGACGCAACGCCCGATATACTCGCAGGCTGTCAACCGCAGTGGGAATTTGTGCGAAAACGTCTGAATCAGCGGTTTTCGCAGAGTTTCCCTCAAGGGCCATCCCGGCGGCGGAACATACAATGTTCACGTGCAAGGGGTTGAATGGCGCCAGTCAACCGCGGCAAAAAATAATAGAGTCATGGGTCAGAGGCACCCTAGGCATGATCGAGCTCGAACAAGAAGATCCAACTCCGCAAGGCGATCTTGCGTTGCAAATCACGGCCCTTCCCCGTGAAACCAACGGCTTCGGCGATATATTCGGCGGCTGGCTGGTCTCCCAGATGGACCTGGCCGGCACGGCCATGGCCAGCAAAGTGGCAGGCGGGCGTGTCGCCACGGTTGCCATCGACCGCATGGCCTTTCTGGTGCCGGTGGCCGTCGGCGAACAGCTGTCCTTCTATACACGCACCCTCGAAGTCGGACGCACCTCGATCAAGATGATGGTCGAAGTGTGGAGCGATGACCCTGTGACCAGCGAATGGCGCAAAGTCACCGAGGCGGTTTTCGTCTTTGTGGCCATCGACACCAGCGGCCGTACGCGTTCGGTTCCCGCGCGCCGCTGAGCCGGTCCTGCCTGAGAGCTGGCGCCTGCAAGGGTCGCGGCCTCTCGGGTAAACTCATCCCGTCCATAACGGTCTATTTTCGTCACGGCCCTTGAGTGAGAGATTTCGCATGTCTACATCCCCGGTTGAATCCAGCGTCGAACCCGTCCAGTACGATGAACTGAACTGCTGGCGCATTCGTCATGGCGATGCAGAACTGATCGTCGCTCAGCAAGGTGCGCACATCCTCAGCTACCAGCGCGATGGCCAACAGCCTCTGGTCTGGCTGAACGAAGAAGCGGTCTTCAAGCAGGGCAAGCCGATTCGTACGGGCATGCCGATCTGCTGGCCGTGGTTCGGCAATCTGGAGCGCAACCCGGAAAGCGTGCAGGCGATGCGTCAAGGCGATGAGCCCGCCAAGGCCCACGGTGAAGTACGCGCGCTGGACTGGGAACTGCTGGGCGTCGGCGAAGATGGCCCCGCCTTGCTGGTGGAGTTCGTTCTGCCGCAGGCCGAAGGCAAATTGCCGGGCTGGCCGCACAACGTGGCGCTCAAGCTGAGCATTCGTCTGGACGATGCGCTGAATGTGAGCCTGATTAGCTACAACTGCGGCACCGAACCGGTCACCATCAGTCAGGCGCTGCACACCTACTTTGCGGTCAGCGACTCACGCCAGGTCAGCGTCGAAGGGCTGGACGGTTTGCGCTACATCGAAACCCTGGAGAACTGGGAAGAGCGTCAGCAGGCGGGTGATTTGACGTTCACCGGCGAAACCGACCGCATCTATCTAGATACACCCGGCCTGCTCAGCATTGTCGATCCGCAGTGGCAACGCCGTATCCAGATTCACAGCACCGGTTCGAACTCGGCCATCCTGTGGAACCCGTGGGTCGAAAAGACCGCACGCTTTACCGACATGGCGCCGGACGGCTGGCAGCGCATGGTCTGCGTCGAAACCGCCAACGTCATGAGCGACGTGGTGACGCTAGCACCGGATGACATGCATATTCTGGGTGTAAGCATCTGGAGCGAACCGCTCTAGATCGGCAACGCGTCAAAGGTCCGATTCAACAACGACCCGGACCTTGGCTGCATCCATCGCATAGGCCGCATCGGCCAGATCGTTACTGATCTTCTCGACCTTCAGGGTGCCTTCGACCCACAGCGGTGCGTAGATATCGTCCAGCTTCAAGCCCTTGGGGTAACGCACCAGCACCATTTGGTTGGGTGGCGGTGGCGGAACGTGGATGCAGGCGCCCGGATAAGGCACGAGAAAGAACAGCGTGCTGTGGCCTTTGGCATCGGTTTCGAGGGGCACAGGGTAACCGCCCAGACGAATGTTTTTGCCATTCATCGCGGCGACGGTCTTGGTGGAATACATGACAGCAGGCAAGCCCTTGCTCTGCTTCAATCCGCCCTTGCTGTCGAAGGTGCCCATCGCTTCAGGGGAGTTGTGATCAATCTCGGGCATGGCCTCGAGGGCCTTCTGGTCCGACTTGGGCATGAGTTCCAGCCAGTCGGTTTCCGGCATCTGGGCCTGTGCGAGCCCCGATACCAACAGAAAAGTCATTAACAGAAAGCGACGCATGATAGTGCTCGGCAAGGGGAAGAATAACTGCCGCGCATTCTAGCCCTCTGCGCAGTACAAAACAGAGGGCTGACGCTGGATTATCAGCGCTTTTTGATCATGCCATAGATGACCAGCAGGATAATTGCGCCGACCAGTGCGCCCAGGAAACCTGCGCCTTCGCCCGCCTGATAGATACCCAGAGCCTGGCCACCGTAGGTCGCAGCCAGCGAACCGGCGATACCCAACAGAATGGTCATGATCCAGCCCATGCTGTCATCGCCCGGCTTCAGAAAACGAGCCAGCAGGCCGACGATCAAGCCAATGAAGATGGTTCCGATGATACCCATGCCATTTCCCTCTGTATGAATTGAACGTGCCACGACCCAATGCAGCCTTGGCTTACTGCTATCTGAGAACGGCGAAAGGGAATGGTTCCGGCGCAAATGAAGATTGGCGAATGATCGTGTCGCACGCTCTGCGCTCGTCGTTCTGCACACGTATAGCTGGATAACTGCAAACGCTGTGGGAGGCGGCTTGCCGGCGATGCGTTTTCAGTCAACTCTTCAGTGACTGGACTGACGCTATCGCCGGCAAGCCGCCTCCCACAGTCCTGTGTTCAGCCAGCCTCTACCGCTTCAGACCCGCTTTCCAGAGCCTTTGTCAGCGGTGAGCATGAAAAGCTCGATCAGCCCTTGATCAACGCTTCGACCAACCTCACCTGACGATTCAGCGTGGCGCGGTCGTGGCTGCGGACGGTGGCGTGACCGACCTTGCGGCCTGTCTTGAACGCCTTGCCGTAGTGGTGCAGGTGGCAGTCTTCAACCGCGATCACCTTGTCCACGGCAGGCACTTCACCGATGAAGTTCAGCATCGCGCTTTCGCCCACCTTGGCGGTAGAACCCAGCGGCAGGCCGGCGACGGCACGCAGGTGGTTTTCGAACTGGCTGCACTCGGCGCCTTCGGTCGTCCAGTGGCCGGAATTGTGCACACGCGGCGCGATTTCGTTGGCTTTCAGGCCGCCATCGACTTCGAAGAATTCGAACGCCAGCACGCCCACATAATCCAGTTGCTTCAGCACGCGACCCGCATAGTCCTCGGCCAACGACTGCAACGGGTGATCCGTGCTGGCGATGGACAGTCGCAGGATGCCGCTGTCATGGGTGTTGTGCACCAGCGGGTAGAAGCGGGTTTCCCCATCGCGTGCGCGCACGGCAATCAGCGACACTTCACCGGTGAACGGCACAAAGCCTTCCAGCAGGCACGGTACGCTGCCCAGCTCAGCGAAGGTGCCGACCACGTCGGCGGCCGAACGCAGAACCTTCTGACCCTTGCCGTCATAACCCAGCGTGCGGGTCTTGAGAACGGCTGGCAGACCGATGCTGGCCACCGCAGCGTCCAGGTCGGCTTGCGACTGAATGTCCGCAAAGTCAGGCGTCGGGATGCCCAGGTCCTTGAACATGCTTTTCTCGAACCAGCGATCCCGCGCAATGCGCAAGGCATCGGCGCTCGGGTAGACCGGCACGAACTGGGACAGGAACGCCACGGTCTCGGCCGGAACGCTCTCGAATTCGAACGTCACCAGATCGACTTCATCAGCCAACTGGCGCAGGTGATCCAGATCACCGTAATCGGCACGCAGATGCTCGCCCAATGCCGCCGCACAAGCGTCCGGCGCAGGATCGAGGAAGGCGAAGTTCATGCCCAGCGGAGTGCCCGCCAGAGCCAACATGCGGCCCAGTTGGCCGCCACCGATTACACCGATCTTCATGGAAAAACCTCAGGCGTGGCGTGGGTCTGGATTGTCCAGGACGCTGTCTGTCTGCTCGGCGCGGAATTTCTTCAGCGCAACGTGGAATTGCGGGTGTTTGGCGCCCAGGATGCTTGCCGACAGCAGGGCCGCATTGATCGCGCCCGCTTTGCCGATAGCCAGCGTTGCAACAGGGATACCGGCAGGCATCTGCACGATGGACAGCAGGGAGTCGACACCCGACAGCATCGACGACTGCACCGGAACGCCCAGCACAGGCAGGTGGGTCTTGGCCGCACACATGCCCGGCAAGTGAGCGGCACCACCGGCGCCCGCGATGATCACCTCGATACCGCGGCCTTCCGCTTCGTCGGCGTACTGGAACAGCAAATCCGGTGTGCGGTGCGCAGACACCACTTTCACTTCGTAGGGAATGCCGAGCTTTTCCAGCATGTCGGCGGTGTGGCTAAGGGTGGACCAATCGGACTTGGAGCCCATGATCACGCCAACCAGTGCGCTCATCGTCGTGCCTCTCATCGGGCGCCCGCAGGCGCATCTAAAAACAACAAGCCACGCAGGAGGACCGGCGTGGCTTGCTGTACGAATAATGACCGATTCAACCGGCCAAAGGCCGCGCAGTATACCTCAAAGCGCCAGGATGACAGCCCCCTCGACGACCATCCGCACAAGGTTTTTGCAAAGCCTGCGACGGGTGAGGCATGGGACGACACCTGGAGCCGTTCACGGCCCGCAACATCTCGCAAACAAGACTACAGCAGCCGCTGCCCATCCCGACTGCCGGCCGCCGAGCATTGCTATTAAGTACTGATGACCTGACCCGGTACGGGCAGGCAGACCCTTAGACCTACTCAAGGATGAGTATTCATGTTGAAAACCGTAACAGGATCCCTGCTGTTGATCGCTGCGCTTCTGATGGGCCAGAGCGCACTGGCTGATGGACCCGCCGCAAAACGCCCGCTGTTTCTCTTTCTGTTTCTGCACGACGATGTCAGAGAAAACGACCTTGAGCGTCTCGCCAAGGATTACATCACCTGGTTCGTGAAAGACCTTGAAAGCTTCACGCATCGGCGTGTCCAGCTGGAGTTCATCCGCCATGTCCCGACATTGACGGACTTCGCTTATAAAGGTGACGATCTGGAAAGGATCTCAATGGATTTCAGGAATCGCGTCGATCAGTACATCAATGCGCGAAACCTGCCCAACAACCCGACGACCAAATACATGCTGCTGACTCAGGACATGATCAACCGGGAGGTAGGAGGCGTTGCGCTCATCAAGGGCTACACGGCCATCGCGTCATTGACGACCTATAACGCCACCGCACACGAACTGGGCCATATGCTCGACGGGACCCACGAAGCGGCAGAGGTTCTGTACCGCGGCGGCTGGTGGTGTGAGACCAATATGCTGGAGGTCCGCAATCAGATTCGCGCCAACTGCTACGTCTACAGCAACGAGAACAAGCGGCGCATCGAAGCTCACCTCAGTCAGTATCCCTGACCGAAACACGGGCCGCTCCTGCGAGTGGCCCGTCATGCAATCACTCCTGAGCGGCCGCGCTTTCCAGTTTGCGCCACAGCAATCGCACATTGGCCTTGCGCACCAGTGCGCAGCGGTACAGACGAATCTCCAGCGGCACATGCCATTCCGGGCCGCCGCACACCACCAGCTCACCACGCGCCAGCTCGGCACGAACGCTCAACTGCGGCACCCAGGCAATGCCCAGCCCTTCCAGCGCCATGCTTTTCAGGCTGTCGGCCATGGCCGTCTCGTAAACCGTGGTGAAACGCAGGTTGCGCTGGCGCAGCAGCATGTTCACCGAGCGACCCAGAAAGGCACCGGCGCTGTACGCCAGCAGCGGCACGCTGGCCTCACCGTCCATATCGAACAGCGGCTGGCCCTGAGCATCGGCGGCGCAGACCGGCAGCATCTGGGTCTGCCCCAGGTGCAGGGACGGGAAGATCTCGGCGTCCATCTGCAACGCAGCGTCAGGATCATAAAACGCCAGCATCAGGTCGCAGCCGCCTTCACGCAAGGCATGAACCGCATCGCCCACGTTGGTCGCAACCAGTCGGGTCGCGATATTCAGGCCTTCATTACGAAGCTGCGCAATCCAGCGTGGAAAGAAGCCCAGTGCCAGAGAATGCGCCGCCGCGACCTGCATCACCTCACCCTGCCCGCCTTCCAGGTGATGCAGATGGCGCACCACCTCACCCAACTGCTCGACCACCGTACGTGCCGTGACCAGAAACAGTTGCCCCGCAGCCGTCAGTTCGACGGGCGTGCGCGACCGATTGACCAGCGTCAGCCCGAGCGCGGCTTCAAGGCTGCGGATACGCCGACTGAACGCCGGTTGCGTCACGAAGCGACGCTCGGCGGCCTGGGAAAAACTGCGGGTTGCAGCCAGAGCGCTGAAATCCTCCAACCACTTGCTTTCCAGATTCATCAGGTCCTCCCGGACAATGGCTGACTGCATCAACAGGCGACTGCGGTTAGAGACGATGCCTTTCGCGATGACGCTACAAAAACCTTTTACGTCCTGTCCGCGACAAGAACATGTGAGGGTGCGACATTTTGTCCCCTTTACGCACGGCACAAAAGCCGAGTCACACACCTGTTATGCCGTTTGTGCATAGCCCAGCGTTTAACAGCATTGGTCAATTTTAAACGCAAAGCCCACCATCCGCTGCGTTCCGGCATCGTCCGTACCTAATTTGAGACTTTTTTTATCATGTCCTCGCCTGCATCATCGCGCATCGAAAAAGACCTGCTGGGTGTTCTCGAAGTACCGGCAAACGCCTACTACGGCATCCAGACTCTGCGAGCGGTCAACAATTTCCACCTGTCCGGCGTGCCGCTTTCGCACTACCCGAAACTGGTCGTGGCGCTGGCCATGGTCAAGCAGGCTGCGGCCGATGCGAACCACCAGCTCGGACACCTCAACGATGCCAAACACGCCGCCATCAGCGAGGCCTGTGCCCGCCTGATTCGCGGTGACTTCCACGATCAGTTCGTGGTTGACATGATTCAGGGCGGCGCTGGCACTTCAACCAATATGAATGCCAACGAAGTCATCGCCAACATCGCGCTGGAAACCATGGGTTTCGAGAAGGGCGAATACAAGCACCTACACCCGAACAACGACGTGAACATGGCTCAGTCGACCAACGACGCCTACCCGACGGCCATCCGTCTGGGTCTGCTGTTGGGTCACGACGCCCTGCTCGCCAGCCTCGACAGTCTGATCCAGGCGTTCGCGGCCAAGGGCCAGGAATTCAACCACGTTCTGAAAATGGGCCGCACCCAGTTGCAGGACGCTGTTCCGATGACCCTGGGTCAGGAATTCCGCGCCTTCGCCACCACCTTGACCGAAGACCTGAACCGCCTGCGCAGCCTGGCGCCGGAGCTGTTGACCGAAGTCAACCTGGGCGGCACGGCCATCGGTACCGGCATCAACGCCGACCCTGGCTATCAACACCTTGCGGTAGAGCGTCTGGCAACCATCAGCGGCCAGCCGCTGGTGCCGGCTGCCGACCTGATCGAAGCGACATCCGACATGGGCGCTTTCGTACTGTTCTCGGGCATGCTCAAGCGCACTGCGGTCAAGCTGTCGAAGATCTGCAACGACCTGCGCCTGCTGTCCAGCGGCCCACGCACCGGCATCAACGAAATCAACCTGCCAGCGCGTCAGCCAGGCAGCTCGATCATGCCCGGCAAGGTCAACCCGGTGATCCCGGAAGCGGTCAACCAGGTAGCGTTCGAAATCATCGGCAACGACCTGGCACTGACCATGGCGGCCGAAGGTGGTCAGTTGCAGCTCAACGTGATGGAGCCGCTGATCGCCTACAAGATCTTCGACTCGATCCGCCTGCTGCAGCGCGCCATGGACATGCTGCGCGAACACTGCATCGTCGGCATCACCGCCAACGAGCAGCGCTGCCGTGAACTGGTCGAGCACTCGATCGGTCTGGTCACTGCCCTGAACCCCTACATCGGTTACGAGAACTCGACCCGTATCGCCCGCATCGCGCTGGAAACCGGCCGCGGCGTACTGGAACTGGTTCGTGAGGAAGGCCTGCTCGACGACGCCATGCTCGACGACATTCTGCGGCCGGAAAACATGATCGCTCCCCGTCTGGCCCCATTGAAGGCCTGACAGGCAGTGATCTGCGCAACGAGCTCACCAGATTGAGGGCCTAGACACCCCTCAATTTTTTGAGGGTCTGGGAGTGATTCTCCAGACCCTTTTTTTTGCCTGCTGGCAAAAAGTGGATCCGATAGCGATTCACAGCCTCTGGCACAACGCTTTGCGGAGTTATCCACAGAGCATTCATTCAGCGCCGTAAATGAAGAATCAGTCCCACAAGAAAGCGGCTACAGACGTAAAAACTTTGCACCGGTATAGTGCGCCCCCTCAAAAGTAGCGAGGAATAACAAAAATGCTGGAAATGATTAACGACTTCCTCTCCGGTAAAGTACTGATCGTACTTATCGTAGGCCTGGGTAGTTACTTCACGATCCGCTCACGTTTCGTTCAGTTTCGACACTTTTTCCATATGTTTGCGGTATTCCGCGACAGCTTGAAGAGCAGCGCAGGTCAACTGAGTTCCTTTCAGGCCCTGATGCTCAGCCTCGCAGGCCGCGTAGGTGCGGGTAACATCGCAGGCGTCGGTATTGCAGTAACACTTGGCGGCCCGGGTGCCGTGTTCTGGATGTGGGTGACCGCACTGGTCGGCATGTCCAGCAGCTTCATCGAGTGTTCCCTCGCTCAGCTCTACAAACGCAAGGACTCCGAAGGCCAGTTCCGTGGCGGTCCGGCGTTCTACATCCAGCACGGCCTGGGCAAGCGCTGGCTGGGCATGGTCATGGCGGTTCTGCTGCTGGTGACTTTCGGTTTCGCCTTCAATGGCCTGCAATCGCACGCTGTGACCGACTCCCTCAAAAGCGCCTTCGGCGTTGACACCATGACCACCGGTATCTGCCTGGTCGTGCTGCTGGGTCTGGCGTTCATTGGCGGCATCAAGCGTATCGCTGCGATCTCCGACCTGCTGGTACCGGTCAAGACCCTGATCTACATCGCAGTCACTGTCTACGTGATCGTTCTGCAGATTGATCACGTTCCAGCCATGTTGATGACCATCGTGCGCAGCGCCTTCGGTCTTGACCCGGTGTTCGGCGGTCTGGTCGGCAGCGCAATCGTCATGGGCGTCAAGCGTGGCGTGTTTGCCAACGAAGCCGGTCTGGGCAGTGCTCCAAACGTGGCTGCGGTCGCTCAGGTCGAGCACCCGGTTGCCCAGGGCGTGGTTCAGGCATTCAGCGTGTTCCTCGACACATTCGTCATCTGCACCTGCACCGCCCTGCTGATTCTGCTGTCCGGTATCTATGACGTTGGCTACGACGGCAACGGTATCGTGCTCGCACAGAACTCGCTGGCTGCCGTGGTCGGTGACTGGGGCCGCATCTTCATCAGCGTGGCACTGGCGCTGTTCGTATTCACCTCGATCCTCTACAACTACTATCTGGGTGAAAACAGCCTGCGTTTCCTGTTCGGCGAGAAGAAGAACGCGATCATCGGCTACCGCATCGCGGTACTGGTGCTGATTCTGTGGGGCGCGGTGGTCGACCTGAAAGATGTGCTGGCCTTCGCCGACATCACCATGACCATGCTGGCCTTCGTCAACCTGATTGCACTGGCGATGCTGTTCAAGATCGTGAAGCGTATTCTGGGCGACTACGATGCCCAGCGTCGCGCAGGCATCAAAACGCCGGTGTTCGATTCCAGCAAGTTCCCTGATCTGGATCTGGACCGCAACGCATGGCCAGCCAACCCGTCGCAGACGCCGGTTCATGATGCTGAAGTGGCAGGCAAGCCTGCTCCAGAAGCACGCTAAGCACACAACGCCATAAGGAGAAGAATCATGACTCATGAAGCACATCAACCCGCTCAGCGAGTGATGGTTCTTTACACTGGCGGCACCATCGGCATGCAGGCCAGCGCCAATGGCCTGGCCCCGGCGTCGGGCTTCGAAGCCCGAATGGCCGGGCAACTGGCCGAACTCCCCGAACTGGTCGTACCGCAGTGGCGCTTTCGCGAGATGTCACCACTGATCGACAGCGCCAACATGACGCCAGCCTACTGGTTGCGTCTGCGTGAGGCGGTGATCGAAGCGGTCGACACGGAGGGCTGTGACGCTGTGCTGGTGCTGCATGGCACCGACACGCTTGCCTACAGCGCGGCGGCCCTGGGCTTCCAGTTGCTGGGGCTCGATGCTCCTGTGGTGTTCACCGGCTCCATGCTGCCTGCCGGTGTGCCGGACAGCGATGCCTGGGAAAACGTCAACGGTGCCCTGCTCGCGCTCGGTAACGGGCTCGCGCCGGGTGTTCACCTGTATTTCCATGGCGAGCTGATGGACCCGACCCGTTGCGCCAAGATCCGCAGCTTCGGGCGCAACCCGTTCGCGCCGTTGCAGCGCTCGCGTGGCGGTCATGCTGCCGTTTCCCTGCCTGACGCACTCGACTACCGTCAGCCCAGGACAATGGCCAGCGTGGCGGTGTTGCCGCTGTTCCCCGGTATCGGCGCCGCTCAACTGAATGGCCTGATCGACAGCGGCATTCAGGGTCTGGTACTGGAATGCTTCGGCAACGGCACCGGCCCGAGTGACGATCCACAGTTCATCGCCAGCCTGGAAGACGCCCGTGCCCGTGGCATCTGCGTGATCGCAATCACGCAGTGCCATGAAGGCGGCGTGGAACTGGATGTCTACGAAGCGGGAAGCCGCCTGCGTGGTGCCGGCGTGCTGTCCGGTGGCGGCATGACGCGTGAGGCCGCACTTGGCAAACTGCATGCCCTGCTTGGCGCAGACCTGACGACTGAAGAAGTCCGACGGCTGGTCGAACTGGATCTGTGTGGCGAATTACGCTGAGCATGTGAAAGGTTTCGGTGACTCAGGACTGGCCTGAGTCAACCGGAATATCGCAATACCCCTTCCCTCAGGAAACCTTGCTTTCCTCCTGCGCGCCACGAAGCATCGAGTCGAGATTTCGCTCGATATTTGCGCACAGCGCCGTCATCTGGATCTCGTGCTCGCTGGCCTTGAACGGGCTCTGCAGGTCGGTGCCGATCTTTTCGATTGCCAATAGCATGAAGCCCACCACAGTGGACGCCAGCGGCGTGAACCAGCCAAGGGTTTCGACCAGGCCGATCGGTACGATCAGGCAGAACAGAGTAATGAACAGCCTTGGAAACGCCACGTACGGATAGGGCAGCGGCGTATTGGCGATGCGCTCCATGCCGCCCTGGCAGTTGGAAATGTCCACCATTGTCGACTCGAGACGGGCCAGACGGATGCTGTCCAGTCGGCCGGACTGGTATTCCTTGGCCAGCAATGCGGCCGAGGTATTAAGCAAGTCGTTGGGGAAGTTGTTGGTGTCGAACCGACGCTCGAACTCTTCACGCGGGATCAGGGCCTGGACCTCGTCGCCACAGTGCCCGCCCTTCAAATGCGCAGACAGGCATTTGACGTAGGCGACGTGACGGCGCAGCAGCGTAGCTTTCACTGGGTTGATGCCGCCCTCGTCGTCTTCGACCAGCGTCAGCACCTGACGGGCGAAGCTGCGCGAGCTGTTGACCAGCGCGCCCCACAAGGTACGGGCTTCCCACCAGCGGTTGTAGGCGCTGGAATTGCGGAAGCTGGTCAGCACCACCAGCGCCGAACCCAGCAGGGTCAACGGCATGGACGGTAAGGTGATCTTGCGTTCCAGGTACAGCATGAAATCGACCGTGACAATCACGTCCCAAATCAGCAGCCAGAACAGCGACCAGCCCACATAACCGATTGTCTTGCCAAGAAATCGGAATTTTCCCATGATCGTCTGCTGCAAAGGCCTACCCCATCGATAAATAAGCGAGACCGCATTCGGACATCCTCGCTACTGCATGGCCTTTGAATGCCATTCCGGGAGATGGTTCGCAAACGGCCCGCTTTATCTCAGGGGTTCACACTTTTTCAGCAGCCGCTCAACGCCACTTGCGGACGCTCACCGGCAAAGAAGATCGGACGCAACCGGACACCGATGACGTTACCGGCATAAGCCGCAACCAGCCACAGCCAGCCGTGCAGACTGCCGGACGCGATGCCGCTGAAATACGCCCCGATGTTGCAGCCATAAGCCAGACGAGAGCCGTAGCCGAGCAACAGGCCACCGATTACCGCAGCCACGATCGAACGGGTCGGGATATCAAGGTTCGGCGCGAAACGTCCGGCCAGGCCTGCGGCGAGCAACGCGCCGAGCATGATGCCAATGTCCATTACGCTGGTGACGTCTTCCCAGACCGGCGCGGCCAGTGCCTTGGCATTCGCCGCGCTTTGCCAGAACACCCAACTGCCGACATCCACGCCCAGCCCGCTCGCGACCTTCGCGCCCCACAGCGCGAACGCTGAGGTGATGCCCCACGGCCGACCCGCCAGCGCCAGCGTGGCGTAGTTGAGAACGGCCAGTGCCACAGCACCCCAGACCAATACCCATGGGCCGCGCAGCAGTCGTCGAAGACCTGTGTGCTCGCTGGTGACAGGCGCTTCGAGTTCGCCATGACGACGTTTTTCAAGGCGCACCGTGACAAAGGCAATCAGGGCGAACAGGGCCAGGTTGCCGATCAGCGCCGGGATCACGCCAAAGCTCTTGACCAGCGAAGTGGCCGGGAACGACGGCAGCGCGAACCACCAATCGACGTGGTGAGTGGCGATCAGCGAACCGAGAATGAAGAACAGCAGGGTCACCAGCATTCGCGCGTTGCCGCCGCCTGCCGTGAACAGAGTTCCGGAGGCACAGCCGCCGCCCAGTTGCATGCCGATGCCGAAAATGAACGCACCGACTACCACCGAAACGCCGACCGGCGCGACCAGGCCCGTGACCGGTTGTCCGAACAGCGTGCCAGCGCCGAGCGCAGGGAAAAACAGCACCACAGCAACGGCCAGCATCACCATTTGTGCACGCAGGCCGGCACCGCGCCGCTCACGAATGAACACTCGCCAGGCCGACGTGAAACCAAACGCGGCGTGATACAAGGTGACCCCAAGCGCCGCGCCGACGATCCATAGCAGGACCTGATGAGCGCCGACGCTGAGCAGCAGAAACTGCGCGCCCATCAATAACAGAAACAACGCCGCCAGCGGCGCGCCGTAAGCACGGCCGGGTGTTGCAGAAGTGGAAGTGTTCATAGGTCTCTCGACGACAAGTAGCAGAAAGAAACGATTATACGTGTGCCACAGGCTTACTCGGACCAGACCTTGCGCAGCCTGTCCAGCGCATCGCTGATCTGCGCCTCGGGCACGGCGGCAAAACCCAGCACCAGCCCGGCCCGCTCATCCATGGGTTCGGTCGAATCCGGCAGCCAGTAGCTGCTCAGGGCATTGACCTCCACACCGACGCTGGACGCCTTTTCCACCAGCTCCTGCTCGCGTGCCAGGCTGTCTACCTTGACCATCACATGCAGCCCTGCCGCCACGCTGGGCATCGCCGCACATCCTGCAAGATCGGTGGGCCAACCGGCGAGCAACGCGTTGCGCCGACTCAGCGCGGCACGACGCATACGCCGGATGTGGCGCTGGAAGTGCCCCAGGGCGATGAACTGTGCCATCACCGACTGGGTGCTGACTTCGGTGTGGCGCATGTCCACAGCCTTGCGCTGGCTGAAGGGCCGAACCAGTTCCTGCGGCAGCACCAGATAACCCAGCCGCAGCGCCGGGAAGACAATTTTGCCAAAGGTGCCGATGTACAGCACTCGCCCGCTGCGATCCAGCGCGGCCAGGGGTGCCAATGGCGCACCGCTGTAACGGTATTCGCCATCGTAGTCGTCCTCGACAATCCAGCCCTGGTTCTTCTCGGCCCAGGCCAGCAGCTCAAGGCGTCTGGCAAGGCTCATGACCACACCGGTCGGGTATTGGTGAGATGGGGTGACGTACGCCAATTTACAACCGGCCTGGGCGAGATCGGCGCAGCGCATCCCTTCCTCGTCGACGGCTACACCTGTCAGTCGGGCACCGGCCACAGCGAATGCATGAGCGGCCGCACGATAGCCCGGATTTTCGACCGCAACGCTCTCGCCCGGCTCTACCAGCATCTGTGCACAAAGGCTGATGGCGTGTTGGGCGCCACTGGTGATCACAATTTGCTCAGCGGTGCATTGCAGACCGCGCGATGAACGCAAATACGCGGCGATCAGCTCCCGCAGCCTCGGTTCCCCGGCTGCGGCGCCATAACCTAGCGAGGCAGGGTCCGGACGACGCCAGAAAGCCGCGTAGAGCTTGCCCCACAGGGCGAAAGGAAACAGATCGAAGGCGGGTACCCCGACACGAAAAGCCTTGGGCCCCTGCTCTGAAGGGGCTGGAAGATGGTGAGTTTTGATCCGATCAAGCGCAGAACTGTGGATAACTTCACCGTCCATATTATCCGCTGCTTGCTGCAAAACTGTGGATAAGCCTGTGGACAAAGGTGTAGACAAACCTGTGGACAAGTTGGTGGATAGTTTTCTTTTACAAGCCTGATCGGACGCACTGGCGCGGTCCGGCAAATGCGTGACATAGGTTCCATCCCCAACACGGGTTTCCGTGAAACCTTCGGCATACAACTGGTCGTAGGCCCGCATCACGCTGTTGCGGGAAATGGCCAGCAGGTCCGCGAGTTCGCGACTGGCGGGCAGGCGCGTTCCGCTGGTCAATCGAGCGTCCAGTATCTGCTGGCGCAGCTCACGATACAGCTGCTTGCTCAGACCCTGACGCCTGTCCAGCCTGATGCCGGTCAACGTTGAGGGGAATGCAGGAGCATCGGACGTCATCGGATTGGCTCTATGAAATCTATTGAAAATGGATCTTACAACAGACCAATGCCTTGCCTAGGATCTGTTCATCGGCCAAGGAGTACCGCCATGTACACACCCGTAGCATTCCGAGACAACGAAACATCCAGACTCCAGGAGCAGATGAACCAGACCCGCCTGGCGATTCTGGTCACCTGGAACGAAGACGGCATGCAGGCTTCGCACTTGCCCCTCCTGCTGCGCGAGGATCAGGGTCCCAACGGGACGCTCTACGGCCATCTGGCCAGGGGCAATCCACAGTGGCGGCAGCTGGAAACCTGCGCCGAAACGCTGGTGATCTTTCCTGGCGAGGACGCCTATGTCAGCCCGTCGTATTACCCGAGCAAAGCCGAGCATGGTCAGGTCGTGCCCACCTGGAACTACCTTGCGGTTCACGCCTACGGCAAGGCCGAAACCTTTACCGACGCGCCACGGTTGCGTCAGCTTCTGGATGAGCTGACGACCAGACACGAATCTGATCGGGCACAACCCTGGTCCATCGATGATGCACCCGCCGAGTACATTGCGAAAATGCTGGGGGCTATCGTTGGCTTCGCCCTGCCCGTCCAGCGACTTGAAGGAAAACGCAAACTCAGCCAGAACCGCAATGCCGCGGACATCGCCGGGGTCCGCGACGGTCTTGCCGCCAGCCCGAAAGTCAACGAACAGCAACTCGCCCGCTTGATGAGTACCCAGGAGAACGTTTGATGAGTGACATCCAGATTCGCCCCGTGACTGCTGACGACCACCACGCATGGCTGCCGCTGTGGCAGGCCTATCTGCGCTTTTACAAGACCGAACTGGCCGAAGGCGTCAGCGAAGTGACCTGGCAGCGCCTGCTCGACCCACAGGAACCGACCCACTCGGCCCTGGCGTGGGTGGACGGCAAAGCGGTGGGCATGGTGAACTTTATCTACCACCGCTCCAACTGGAGCATCAGGAACGCCTGCTACCTGCAGGACCTGATCGTTGCGCCGGAACAGCGCG
Organism: Pseudomonas viridiflava; assembly: GCF_001642795.1. Classification (GTDB taxonomy): domain Bacteria; phylum Pseudomonadota; class Gammaproteobacteria; order Pseudomonadales; family Pseudomonadaceae; genus Aquipseudomonas; species Aquipseudomonas viridiflava. Next base: position 53,884 of record NZ_LKEH01000023.1, read on the forward strand.
GCACCGGGATCGGCAGGCAGTTGATCGAGCATGTCTACGCGACCGCCAAGGCCGACGACTGTGACAAGGTTCACTGGCTGACCCACGAAACCAACGCCACGGCCATTCAGCTGTATGAACGCATCGCTGATCGCGCGGGCTACATTCAATTTCGCAAGGCTCTTTGAAGGAAGCAATCGATGTCCGAGACTCCACTGGATTGGCAACCCGCGACATTGCCCGGCCCGCAGCCCCTGAATGGTCGCTTCATTCGCCTGGAAAAGCTGGAGACAGCCCGGCATGCGGATGACTTGTGGTCAGTGCTCCAGGGACCGACGGCCGACCCGAAGCTGTGGGACTACCTGCCCTACGGGCCGTTCAACGAGCGCAGCGCGTTCGACGCCTGGCTGGCCGGGCATCAGGTGGCGACGGATCCGTGGTTCTATGCCGTGATCAATCAGCAGACCGGCAAGGCCGAGGGCGTGATCAGTTACCTGTCCATCTTCGCGGCACACGGCCGGATCGAGATCGGCCACGTGACCTTCAGCGCCGCCATGCAGCGCACGCCCAAGGGCACCGAGGCGATCTACCTGCTGGCCAAGGAAGCCTTTCGACTGGGCAACCGCCGCCTGGAATGGAAATGCAACGCCAACAACGCTCGCTCCAAACGGGCCGCCGACCGATTCGGTTTCAGTTATGAAGGTACTTTCCGCCAGCACATGGTGGTCAAGGGTCTGAACAGAGACACCGCGTGGTATTCGATCCTCGACAGCGAATGGCCCGTCCTGCAGACCGCATTCGAAGGCTGGCTGGCTGTGGATAATTTCAAGGAGGGCGCGCAGATCAAAGGGCTGGAAGCGTTTCGGCAGTAGGTTTCAGCGTGCGGGTCCGGGTCGGACGCGGAGCGTCCTGAGCGGCATTCCCACGCAGAGCGTAGGAACGATCGTGGATTTCCCGCAGACCGATCGTGCCCATCGCTCTGAAGTGGGCATGCATCCCGGCTGTACGAATAAAAAAAGGGAGCCACGAAGGCTCCCCCAGAGGTAAACGGTTCAGCTGTCGGATCGGCTCTCTGCCCTATCAGCCTTCGATTTCGATCAGGACTTCGCCCGGATTAACGCGGTCGCCCTTGGCAACGTGGATGGCCACGACCTTGCCGGCGATGGAAGCCTGAACTTCGGTTTCCATCTTCATGGCTTCGGTGATCAGTACGGCCTGGCCGACCTTGACCATGTCGCCTTCCTTGACCAGCACGTCTACGATGTTGCCCGGCATGGTGGTGCTGACGTCGCCCGGCGCATGTGCCTGTTTACGTTTGCTGGCGCCGCCACTGACGAATTCGTTGAGCGGTTCGAACACCACCTCTTCCGGCATGCCGTCAATCGACAGGTAGAAGTGACGCTTGCCCTCGGCCTTGACGCCCACGCCAGTAATGTCCACACGGTAAGTCTCGCCGTGCACGTCGATCACGAACTCGGTCGGCACGCCCTCGCCGCCTGCACGGGCAACGCTGCCCGCTTCAGGGATCGGCAGCAGCACCTCAGGCGTCAGCGTTCCGGCCGCACGTTCTTCGAGAAACTTGCGGCCAATGTCCGGGAACATGGCAAAGGTCAGCACGTCCTCCTCGGATTTGGCCAGCGCGCCGATGTCAGCCCGCAGCTTGGTCATCTCCGGCTTGAGCAAGTCGGCCGGGCGCACATCGATCAACTCTTCGTTGCCGATGGCCTGACGGCGCAGCTTCTCGTCCACCTGACCCGGCGCCTTGCCGTAGCCACCCTGCAGGTAAAGCTTCACTTCATTGGTGATGGTCTTGTAGCGTTCGCCAGCGAGCACGTTGAAGAACGCCTGGGTACCGACAATCTGCGAGGTCGGCGTGACCAGCGGCGGATAGCCCAGGTCCTTGCGCACCCGCGGTATTTCGGCCAGCACTTCGTTCATGCGGTTGAGCGCGCCCTGCTCCTTGAGCTGGTTGGCCAGGTTGGAAATCATCCCGCCCGGCACCTGATTGACCTGCACGCGGGTATCGACAGCGGTAAATTCGCTTTCGAACTGGTGGTACTTCTTGCGCACGGCGTAGAAGTACAGACCGATGTCCTGCAGCAGTTCCAGATCCAGCCCGGTGTCGAACTCGCTGCCCTTGAGCGCCGCGACCATGGATTCAGTACCCGGATGACTGGTGCCCCAGGCGAAGCTGGAGATCGCGGTGTCGATGTGATCAGCGCCGTTTTCGACCGCCTTGAGCTGACACATGGCAGCCAGACCGGCTGTGTCATGGGAGTGAATGAACACCGGCAGCGACTGTTCGGCTTTCAGCGCACGGACCAGCTCGCCGGTGGCGAAAGGCGTCAGCAGACCGGCCATGTCCTTGATGGCGACCGAATCGCAGCCCATGGCTTCCATCTGCCGGGCCTGCGCCACGAACGCATCAATGGTGTGAACCGGGCTGGTGGTGTAAGCGATGGTGCCTTGCGCATGCTTGCCCGCCGCCTTCACCGCCTCGATGGCCACGCGCAGGTTACGCACATCGTTCATGGCATCGAAAATGCGGAACACGTCGATGCCATTGACGGCCGCCTTGGCGACGAAGGCCCTGACAACGTCATCACTGTAATGGCGATAGCCCAGCAGGTTCTGGCCGCGCAGCAGCATTTGCAGGCGGGTATTGGGCAGCGCCGCACGCAGCTGACGCAGGCGCTCCCACGGGTCTTCCTTCAGAAAGCGCACGCAGGCATCGAAGGTCGCGCCGCCCCAGACTTCCAGCGACCAATAGCCGACCTTGTCGAGCTTGTCGCAGATCGGCAGCATGTCTTCGGTGCGCATGCGTGTGGCCAGCAACGATTGGTGAGCATCACGCAGGATGGTGTCGGTAACGAAGATCTTCTTGGACATGGGTGTATTCCTTACAGGCCTGCGTGGGCGGCAATGGCGGCAGCGATGGCCAGAGCCAGCTCTTCGGGTTTGCGCTTGATCGAGTAGTTGGTCAGTTCAGGGTGGCTTTCGACAAAGCTGGTGTTGAACTCACCGCTGCGAAATTCCGGGTTACGCAGGATTTCCTGGTAATAGGCCGCCGTGGTTTTCACCCCTTGCAGGCGCATGTCGTCCAGGGCACGCAGGCCGCGGTCCATTGCCTCTTCCCAGGTCAGCGCCCAGACGATCAGCTTCAGGCACATCGAGTCGTAGAACGGCGGAATGGTGTAGCCGGTGTAGATCGCCGTGTCGGTGCGCACACCAGGACCGCCGGGCGCGTAGTAGCGGGTGATCTTGCCGAAGCTGGGCAGGAAGTTGTTTTTCGGGTCTTCGGCATTGATGCGGAACTGCAACGCGAAGCCGCGATGGATGATGTCTTCCTGCTTCACCGACAACGGCTGGCCGGACGCGATGCGAATCTGCTCGCGAACAATATCGATCCCGGTGATTTCCTCGGTGATGGTGTGTTCCACCTGAACGCGGGTGTTCATCTCCATGAAGTACACCTCGCCATCGGCGAGCAGAAACTCCACGGTGCCGGCGTTCTCGTAGCCCACCGCCTTGGCCGCGCGCACCGACAGATCGCCAATGTAAGCGCGCTGTTCCGGCGTCAGTTGCGGGCTCGGCGCGATTTCGATCAGTTTCTGGTTGCGGCGCTGAATCGAGCAGTCGCGCTCGAACAGATGCACGACGTTGCCAAAGCTGTCACCCAGAATCTGCGCTTCGATGTGCTTGGGATTGACGATGCATTTTTCCAGGAATACCTCGGCCGAACCGAAGGCCTTGGTCGCCTCCGAGATGACTCGGGGAAAGGCCTGCTCCAGTTCTTCACGGCTGTTGCAGCGCCGGATACCCCGCCCACCGCCACCGGAAGTCGCCTTGAGCATCACCGGGTAACCGATGCGATCCCCTTCGATCAGCGCCTCATGGATGTCGGCCACGTTGCCTTCGGTGCCCGGCGTCACCGGCACACCGGCCTTGATCATGCTGCGGCGCGCTTCGGTCTTGTCACCCATACGGCGGATGACCTCAGCGGAAGGACCGATGAATTTGATCCCGCGTTCGACGCAGATGTCTGCCAGTTCGGCGTTTTCCGAGAGAAAACCATAACCGGGATGCAATGCATCACAACCGGTTTCCACAGCGAGATTGACCAGCTTGCGCGGATTGAGATAACCCGCAAGCGGTTCGGCGCCAATGCTATAGGCTTCGTCGGCGCGTTTGACATGCAGGGCATGGCGATCGGCGTCGGAAAAGATCGCCACGGAGCGAATGCCCATCTCGGCACAGGCGCGCACGATACGGACGGCAATCTCTCCCCGGTTGGCAATCAGTATTTTTGTTATCACTGGCGTTTCCTCGACCTTAAGGACCAACGTCCTGGCTGCTTTTTGTAACGAAGCATGTGACTGAATGCCGCAGGGACACCCTATGCCTGATCGAGAATTAATAAAAATGAGTAAAAATTGGGTCAGCCATAAGCAAAAGCTTATAGTCATCATCTTGACCGGTCACAGGAATCTATAAGAATGCGTAAGTCATTGATGCGTATGACATTGCGTCAGCTGCGTATTTTCAATGAGGTGTGCGACCTGCGCTCCTACAGCCGCGCAGCCGAGGAAATGGCGCTGACTCAGCCTGCAGTCAGCCTGCAGATTCGTCAGCTTGAAGAACTGGTCGGCCAGCCGCTGTTCGAGTACGTCGGCAAGAAGCTTTACCTCACCGAAGCAGCTGAAGCACTGCAGGCCGCCAGCAAGGATATTTTCGGGCGCCTGGAAAACCTGGATATGCAGCTCTCGGACATGCAGGGTTCGCTGCAAGGTCAGCTGAAGCTGGCCATCGAGTCCAGCTGCAAGTATTTCGTCCCGCACCTGTTTGCCGCCTTCAAACGCCAGTACCCGGAAGTCAGTCTCAACCTGACCGTGGTGAACCGGGCGCTGGTGATCAGAAGACTCTCGGACAACCGTGATGATCTGGTGATCATGTCAATGGTGCCGCAGGACATGGGCCTGGAGTTTCTGCCGTTCCTCAATAACCCCATCGTTGCCGTGGCGCCGCCGGATCATCCACTGTGCAGCCACGCGTCACTGAGCCTGCGGGACCTGGAACCCTGGCCGCTGCTGACCCGCGAGTCTGGATCGGGCACACGTCGGGCCTGCGAGGAGTATTTCAAGGAGAAGCGTGTGCATTTCACGCAAACGTCGGAAGTGTCTTCAAGCGAGGCCCAGCGCGAATGCGTGGTGGCCGGACTGGGACTGGCCATGCTGACACGCCATGCCGTGTGTCAGGAACTCGCCACCGGCGCGCTCGTGGAGCTGCCCGTGGCGGAGTTGCCGCTGTATCGAAGCTGGTGCGTGGTTCAGGGCAGAGACAAACGCCTGTCTCCGGTAGCCCACGCCTTTCTGGCATTCATTCGCAGTGAACGTGCGCAGATCAGCCAGCTTGTCGAACGTTTCGACGGCCGTCCTCGGACGGCGTGAGGGTCTGCCAGACGGGACCGGTCACGCCATCCAGATAATCGGACAGGTCCTGATTGAGCTGGCGCGCCTCACAGTAGCTCTCGATAGCGCGACGAAATTCCATGCGACGCTGATCTTCCTGCTGACGGCGGGTTTTCACGGTGCTGTTGGGTAAATCGTCGTAGTGCCGAGCCATGTCCTGTCTCCCAATACGTTTCGAGGGAGCACCAGAATGTAGCGTACGGGTGACAGTCAGGCGGCGCGAAGATGACAGAACGATGAATTCTCACCGCCTCAACGGCTTCAGTCTTCGTGTGGCTTGATCGACTTGGGCGACAGACGCAGGCTGCGCAAGCTGCGCTTCACGCTCTTGAGGTGATTGACAAGGCTCGGACCACGCGCCATGGCAACGCCCATCGCCAACACATCGATCACCACCAGATGCGCGATGCGCGAGGTCAGCGGCGTATAGATCTCGGTGTCTTCGTGAACATCGATCGCCAGGTTGACCGACGACAGCTCGGCCAGCGGTGTCTGACTCGGGCACAGGGTAATCAGGGTCGCACCGCTTTCACGCACCATGTTCGCCGTGATCAGCAGGTCCTTGGAGCGGCCCGACTGAGAGATGCACACTGCAACGTCTGTCGGCTTGAGCGTCGCCGCCGACATGGCCTGCATGTGCGGGTCGGAATACGCCGCCGCCGTCAACAGCAGACGGAAGAACTTGTGCTGCGCATCGGCGGCTACGGCGCCGGATGCACCAAAGCCATAGAACTCGACACGATTGGCACCCGCCATGGCAGTGACTGCCAGTTGCAGCGCATGGGGGTCGAGATTCTCGCGCACTTCCATCAGGGTATGCAGGGTGGTGTCGAAAATTTTCAGGCTGTAGTCAGCGACCGAATCGTCTTCGTGAATCGCGAACTGCCCGAAGCTGGCACCTGCGGCGAGGCTCTGGGCCAGTTTGAGCTTGAGGTCCTGAAACCCGGTGCAACCGATGGCACGACAGAAGCGCACGATGGTGGGCTCGCTGATGCCCACGCTATGGGCAAGATCAGCCATGGAACTGTGCATCACAGCCGCAGGGTCGAGCAGCACGTGGTCGGCTACCTTGAGCTCCGATTTGCGCAGCAGATGACGTGACTGGGCGATGTGTTGCAGCAGATTCAAAAGGCAGACTCGATAATGAAGCGGTGGGCGGGTTGTAGCTTTCTTGTAGTTATACTACATGACCTGCGAGACGCCCAGTTAAACGAACGTGAAACGTCTGACGCAGCATTTAGAAGGGCAAATCATAAAAATATGTGGGAATAATCCTACATCCGCAAAACTTACCTGCATATGACTGTCGGCTCAAAATGATTGAAGCAGAATTCCGGCCATCGCGGTCGCTTCGATCGGGCGACTGATCAGATAGCCCTGCACTTCGTCACAGCCATGGCTCCTGAGAAATTCCAGCTGGCTCTGGTTTTCCACGCCTTCGGCAACCACCTTCAATCCCAGACTGTGAGCCATGGAGATAATCGCCTGAATGATGGCGGCGTCTTCGGTGCCATCGCCCAACCCGCTGATGAATGCACGATCGATCTTCACGTAGTCCACCGGAAACCGTCGCAGGTAGCTCAATGAAGAGTAGCCGGTGCCGAAATCGTCGATGGCCAGTTTCACGCCCAGGTCACGCAACTGCTGAAAGGTCGTAATGATGTGTTCGACGCTGTCGAGCAGCTGGCTTTCGGTCAGCTCCAGTTCCAGCCACTGCGGTGCCAGCCCGGTTTCTTCGAGCACCTGACGAACCAGACTCACCAGTTTGCCCTGACGCAACTGGTGCACTGACAGGTTGACCGACACCCTGATCGGCGCCATGCCCTGCCGCTGCCACTCACACGCCTGCCAACAGGCCTTGCGCAGCACGAACTCACCAATGGCGCTGATCAGCCCCGTTTCCTCGGCAAGCCCGATGAACTCACCCGGTGCAACCATGCCGCGCTGAGGGTGGTGCCAGCGCACCAACGCTTCGGCAGAATCCAGACGCCCCGTCCTGAGGCACAGCTTGGGCTGATAGAAGACTTGGAGTTGCTGCTCTTCGATGGCCCTGCGCAGTTGAATTTCAAGCTGCAGGTGCTCGAGCGTGCTGGCCTGCAGGCTCTGGGTGAAAAACTGGAAGTTATTGCCGCCCAGGTGCTTGGCATGCTGCATCGCCATGTTCGCCTGACTCACCAGTGCAGGGACCTCGCGGGCCGAATCCGACAACAGGCTGATGCCCACCGAAGCGCTGATCACCAGTTCGTGACCTGCCACCGACAGCGGTACACGCAACTTGCCCAGCAGGCGACTGGTTACACGGGCCAGACTGGAAAGGTTCGAGTAACCGTCAAACAGTACGGCGAATTCGTCGCCGGAGAGCCTTGCGATGGTGTCGGCTTCCGGCATGGCGTTGCTCAAGCGACGAGCAATGTGCCTGAGCAATTGGTCAGCGATTTCATGACCCAGGCTTTCGTTGAGCAGCTTGAAGCGGTCGAGATTGATATGCAGCAACGCCAGACTTCTGCCTCCCGACCGGACACGCTCGCGGGCCTCACGCAGCCGTTCGTTGAACAGCGAACGGTTGGCCAGCCCGGTCAGCTCATCGAAATGCGCCAGATAGCGCATGCGCTCCTCTGCCGCACGGCGCGATGAAAGATCGGAGAAGAAGCCGACAATGTGGCTTAGTTTCCCTGCCTTATCGAGCACAACGTTCAACTGCAGCCATTGCGGATACAGCTCGCCGTTCTTGCGTGCTTCAACCAGCTCGCCCTGCCATTGCCCGGTCTGTTCCAGAGACTGATGAATGGCCTGAAAGTGACGGCGCGCATCGCGGCTGCTGGCAATGTCGGTCACTCGGCGTCCGATCACGTCTTCCGGCAGATAGCCACTGACCCGACTGAAAGCCTGATTCACCGTGAGGATGCAGTAGTCCGGATCGAAGATCACGATGCCTTCACTGGCGGCGTCGAACACGGTGGCCGCCAGACGCGGCGGGCTCTTGCTCAACGCCTGATTGGCTTCCTCCAGTTCAAACGTGCGCTGGGCCACGCGATCCTCCAGCCCGATCTGCGCCTCCCTCAGACCGCGCTCGGCTTCGCGGCGCTGATCGATTTCGTGAGCCAGTTCGGTATTGAGCGCATCACTGGTCGCCTGCGCCTGCTGCAGGTGCTCGATCAGGGCCTGATTCTGGAAGCGTCTGAGCAGACTGCGCTCCAGCAGACGATTGACCTGCCACGCCACAACGCTCAGGGCAAACAGCAGGATGAGTCCGAGCCAGCCCCAGCCACGAAAGGGCACATCCCCGCCCCAGAACAGATACAGAATCGGAGGTAACAGGCATGACAGGCTGAACACCAGAAACGCGGAAATGCTGACGGCGTAGGCAACGCTGGCGGACAAGGTCGCAGCGCCGATCAGGCCGAACACCCAGGCCTGCTGCTGAAAATTTTCCACAGGGACCAGCACCACTGCCGCAGCGGCCAGGGTCAGGCCACTGACACAGGCACCCATGAGAAACATCCTGCGCCAGACCGGTTGTGCCTGACGCTCTCTGGGCGCCGCCTCGAACGCGGCGACCTGGATGACCCGCAGGCAGACGAGTGCAGACAGCCAGCCCAGCCAGATCCACACCAGCAGATAGCGTTCGGCGCCCCAGAGCAGCCAGGCACAGACAAGACCGTTCAGAAACATGAACAGCGTCGGCAGCAGTGAGCCTTGATAAAGAAGACGCGTGCGTTCGAGCGCCAGAGGCGCGGCGAACTGCCGGTAGAGGTCGCGGCGAGTGTTTTCGAGGACCTCGCCCGCGCTGAAGCGGTATGTCATGGCGTCGTTCTTGTCGTTGATCAGACCCCGCATGCGCCCGATCAGGAGCGTTCAAAAGGGGTCTTGGCCCTGAGCGTGTGCGGAGCATACACAAGGCCTTGAGCAGACCAAACTGCCGGACCAAACAAAAATATCAATATGCCACTGCGCTGAGTGATCTGCCCTCGCTCAAGGCACGGCGCGCAACGCTCGCTGCACTGACCGACCGGTCGTCAGCGCCAGCGATTTTTTATTGCCCCACGCAAAGCATGGTTTGCCCACCATGACGCAGCACCCTAGAATGCGCCGATGCGCGATGATCTCTCTCTTCTTCTTAATTCCCTCAACGATGCCCAGCGTCAGGCCGTAGCCGCCTCCCTGGGTCGTCAGTTGGTCCTGGCCGGTGCTGGCTCCGGCAAAACCCGTGTGCTGGTGCATCGCATCGCCTGGCTGATGCAGGTCGAGCAAGCCTCCCCGCACTCGGTGCTGTCGGTGACGTTCACCAACAAGGCAGCCGCCGAGATGCGCCATCGCATCGAGCAACTGATGGGCATCAGCCCGGCAGGCATGTGGGTCGGCACGTTCCACGGCCTGGCGCACCGCCTGTTGCGGGCGCACTGGCAGGAAGCCGGGCTGGTGCAGACCTTCCAGATTCTGGACAGCGACGACCAGCAACGTCTGGTCAAACGCGTGATCCGCGAGCTGGGTCTGGACGAGCAACGCTGGCCTGTCCGTCAGGCGCAGTGGTTCATCAATGGCCAGAAAGACGAAGGGCTGCGTCCGCAGCACATTCAGGCCAGCGGCGACCTGTTCCTGACCACCATGCGCAGCATCTATGAAGCCTATGAGGCGGCCTGCCAACGTGCCGGCGTGATCGACTTCTCCGAACTGCTGCTGCGCGCGCTCGACCTGTGGCGCGACAACCCCGGTCTGCTGGCGCACTATCAGCGCCGCTTCCGCCACGTGCTGGTGGACGAATTCCAGGACACCAACGCCGTGCAGTACGCCTGGTTGCGTCTGTTGGCTCAGGGTGGCGACAGCCTGATGGTGGTCGGCGACGACGATCAGTCCATCTACGGCTGGCGCGGCGCGAAGATCGAGAACATTCACCAGTATTCCTCCGACTTCCCGGACACTGAGGTCATTCGTCTGGAGCAAAACTACCGCTCCACGGCGAGCATCCTCAAAGCGGCCAACGGCTTGATCGTCAACAACAGCGGTCGCCTGGGCAAAGAGCTGTGGACCGATGTCGGCGACGGCGAGCTGATCAGCCTGTATGCCGCCTTCAACGAACACGATGAAGCGCGTTATGTGGTCGAGACCATCGAGAGCGTGCTCAAGACCGGTATCTCGCGTAACGACATCGCCATTCTGTACCGCTCCAACGCCCAGTCGCGGGTGCTGGAAGAAGCCCTGCTGCGCGAACGCATTCCATATCGCATCTACGGCGGCCAGCGATTCTTCGAACGCGCCGAGATCAAGAACGCCATGGCGTACCTGCGGCTGCTGGAAGGCCGTGGCAACGACGCGGCGCTTGAACGGGTCATCAACGTTCCAGCGCGTGGCATCGGTGAAAAGACCGTTGAAGCGATTCGTGAACATGCCCGTCATGCCGACGTGTCGATGTGGGAGGCGATGCGCCTGCTGGTCGCCAACAAAGGCCTGACCGGCCGTGCGGCGACTGCGCTGGGCGGGTTCATCGAGCTGATCGAGAACCTGTCGGCCAAGGTCATGGACATGCCGCTGCACCTGATGACCCAGACCGTCATCGAGCAGTCCGGGCTGATCACCTACCACGAGCAGGAAAAAGGCGAGAAAGGCCAGGCCCGGGTAGAAAACCTTGAGGAACTGGTCAGCGCCGCACGCGCTTTCGAGAACACCGAAAGTGAAGAAGACCTGACCCCGCTGGCGGCCTTCCTCGGGCATGCGTCGCTGGAAGCAGGTGACACCCAGGCCCAGGAGCACGAAGAAAGCATCCAGCTGATGACGCTGCACAGCGCCAAGGGTCTGGAGTTTCCGCACGTGTTCCTGGTGGGCATGGAAGAAGGCTTGTTTCCGCACAAGATGAGCCTGGAAGAGCCCGGCCGTCTTGAAGAGGAACGCCGTCTGGCTTACGTCGGCATTACCCGCGCCATGCAGCAGCTGGTCATGACCTACGCCGAGACGCGTCGCCTGTACGGCAGCGAGACCTACAACAAGGTCTCGCGTTTCGTACGCGAAATCCCGCCCGCGCTGATTCAGGAAGTGCGCCTTTCCAACAGCGTCAGCCGACCGTTCGGCGGCACGCAAAAGGTCAACAACAGCAGCCTGTTTACCGGTACCGGCATCCCGGAAACCGAGTTCACCCTGGGCCAACGCGTGCAGCATGCCGTATTCGGCGAAGGCGTGATTCTCAACTTCGAAGGCGCTGGCGCCCAGGCCCGCGTGCAGGTCAACTTCGCCGAAGGCAGCAAGTGGCTGATGATGGGCTACGCGAAGCTGGTGGCGTTGTAATCGGATCTGATTGTCCCCGGAGCTCTGCGTTCGCCCTTGAAGATGACGCAGAGCGTCACGGGCTGCATGCCCACGCGGAGCATGGGCACGATCGGTGTGCTGGAGATCGGCGCTCCGCGTCCGCTCTGGAACGCGATACGAGACTTCGCGACGACACGCCCACTTGAATCATGGGCGTAGTCATCGTCAATCCGGGTTGTGCTTTCATTCAGCTCTACGCGCGTATAACTGAACGCGCAGACGACCAATCCCACAAGCCGTCAAGAAATGTCTTACGCTGTTTGTGTAAAAGTCCGAAACATTAACGTGCTGGTCATGCAGCCATGTGCTGTGCAACATGACGCGCGTGCAATCACAAAACGGGAATACCCATATGCAACGTTTTCTTAGCTTCGCGATGGCACTGTGCATCGGGCTCACTCTGAGCCTGGATGTGAACGCCGCGCGTTTCGGTGGTGGCAAGAGCATGGGCTCGGCACCGACCCATCAGGCGCGCCAGACTGCGCCTTCCACGCCTGCCGCAGCCCCTAACGCTGCCGGTCGCCCGACCCCTGCTGCCAGCGGCGCATCCCGCTGGCTCGGTCCATTGGCCGGTATCGCCGCCGGTGGCCTGCTCGCAGCCATGTTCATGGGCGACGGCTTCCAGGGCCTGCAACTGTTCGACATTCTGATCGTGGGCCTCCTCGCCTTCCTGATCTTCCGCTTCATTGCGCGCAGACGTCAGCAGCAACAGCCGAAAATGGCCAGTGCCGGTGCGCCTTATCAGCGTGAAGCCAGCCAGCCTGCGCAGAATCCGATCTTCGGCAGCAGCCCGGCCGCTTCCGCAGCGCCGGTGATCAACGCGCCTGCCTGGTTCAACGAGGAACGCTTCCTTGAAGCCGCTCGCAGCCACTTCCAGTCGCTGCAGCAGCACTGGGACGCAAACGAGATGGACAAGATCGCCGAGTTCGTTACCCCGCAAATGCTCCAGTTCCTGAAAAAGGAACGTGCGGACCTGGGCGATGGTTTCCAGTCGACTTACATCGATAATCTCAACGTCCAGCTGGACGGTGTGGATGATCGTGCCGACAAGACGATTGCGACCCTGACCTTCTCGGGCGTTTCCAAAACATCGCGCTTTGATCAGGGCGAAGTGTTCAGCGAAAGCTGGAACATGGAACGTGCGCAAGGCGACAACCAGCCATGGCTGGTCGCGGGAATTCGCCAGAACGGTTGAACCAGATTCCGTTATTGCGTTCAGAACCCCGGACATGTCCGGGGTTTTTGTTTATCCGTTCGGATAGTTATTTTGAGAAAGGCTTTACGCTACTGTATAACCCGCGCCATCAAGTAAGAGGATCCGTGTCGTGGAAGAAGTCATCGAACAACTGCGTGAAGCAAACGAACCGGTTCCGGTTCCGCTCGAACTGCCCGATGAAGACCTGTTGGTCGAAATCGAGGAACAGCTGTTCATCAACATCCCGTTCGTCTTCAAGGAGTTTCTCCTGACGGTCAGCGACGTGGTGTACGGCAGCCTCGAGCCCGTCACGGTCACTGACCCGCAGTCGCACACCTACCTGCCGGATGTGGCCGCAACAGCCTGGGATGATGGTGTACCGCGCGAGCTGATTCCGATCTGCCAGGACGGCGACGACTACTACTGCGTCGAAGAAGACGGCACTGTGCTGTTGTGGTCCGCCGAAGAAGAACTGGTCACCGAAGAAAGCTGGGAATCGGTCTGGCACTGGGCGCGGGACGTCTGGCTGGAAAGCTGATATCCGTCGAGCCCTGCCTGCCAAACGTGTGTCACCGGGCTCAATGCCCGGATGACTCAGGATTGTTGTTACCCAATGTCTCTATCAGCGCCAGTTGCATGCGCGTATGCACGCGGATGAACCAGCGCCACAGCAGCGCAGCGACGAGTGCCGCCACCAGCGTGATGACCAGCAACAGCTCGTTGGCCGGCAGAATACTGGCTGACAGTGCAGCCAGCATGACGAAAATCAACCCCAGCGAAAGCAGTGGAATGACTTCGGACAGGACCTTGCGCACCCGCACGGTGTGACGCCCCGCCATCTCCGGTTTGACGCCCATCTCTGCGAGCAGCATCGACAGCGCCTTAAGCTTGCGATATGCCGCAATCAGGAACGGCAACGACAGCAGTAGCGCAGCACCGCAGATCAACGCCTTCTGATAGCTGACATCCCCGACCCATTCGCTCATGTAGCCGCCAATGCGCTCGGCGAAATACCCACCGCTGAAGAAGATCGCCATCACCAGCGCCAGATTCACGCCGACCTGCAGCAGGATGCGACGGATTATCTGCGCCAGCACCGCGCCTTCTCCCTGTGGCTGAATACTGCGCAGCCACTCACCGTACATGTTGAACACTCGCGCAACGCGCCCGGGCACCATACTGGCGAGCTTGTTCGACAGTGGATCGGCACCCCGAATCAGGTATGGCGTCAGCAGGGTCGTGATCGCCGACACGGCGACCGCTACTGGATAGAGGAAGTCGCTGGTCACCTGCAGCGTCATCCCCAGTGCAGCGATGATGAAGGAGAATTCGCCAATCTGTGACAGCCCCATGCCTACCCGCAGCGAGGTCCGGCCATCGTTACCGGCGAGAAACGCGCCCAGCCCACAGGACAGCATCTTGCCCAGCACCACCGCAACGGTAATCACGGCGATGGGCCAGGCGTAATCGAGCAGAATTTTCGGGTCGATCATCAGGCCGATCGCCACGAAGAAAATCGCACTGAACATGTCCCGGATGGGCTCGATCAGGCGCTCGATTTTTATCAGCTCCCTGGATTCAGCCATGATCGCGCCGATCAGGAAAGCGCCCAGCACCATGCTGTATTCAAGCTTGACGACCAGCAGGCAGAAACCGAAACACAGACCCAGCACTGTCACCAGCAGCATTTCGTTGCTTTCGAATCTGGCCACGTAGGCCAGCACGCGCGGCACCAGCAGAATGCCGATCACCAGCGCGACGATCATGAACAATGACAGCTTGCCGACGGTCGAGAACACCTCGCCGGAGCTGACCGATCCGCTGACCGCAATGCCGGACAACAACGCAATGATGCCAATGCCGAGGATGTCTTCGACGATCAGCACCCCGAAAATCAACTGAGCGAAGCGCTCGTTCTTCATCTTCAGGTCGTTGAGCGCCTTGACGATGATGGTGGTCGAGGAGATCGCCAGAATCGCGCCCAGGAACAGCGAGTCCATGGTTTTCCAGCCGAAGAACTGGCCGATCTCGTACCCGATCCAGATCATCAGGGCGATTTCGAGGAAGGCTGCAATGAACGCCGTGGCACCGACCTTGAACAGCTTGCGCAAACTGAACTCAAGGCCCAGGCAGAACATCAGGAAGATCACCCCCAGCTCGGCGAGGGTCTTGATGGTGTCTTCATCGTGGATCAGGCTGAAGGCGGTGTGTGCGGCCCGATGATGAAGCCCGCAACGATATAGCCCAGCACCACGGGCTGTCGCAGACGGTGGAATAGAATGGTCACCACGCCTGCCACCAGCATGATCACTGCCAGGTCCTGAATGAAATTGATGGCATGCATTGGGGTGTGGCTCCTTTGGGTGATGAGTTCCTTGACCGGTACTGGACGCGCTTGCCGCGCCACCTGCCGAAATTTCGTCATCCAAATCTGACGCAAACGTAGGAAAAAACCCGATCCACGGGTTTTTGAAGGTTAACACTGCACTCCTCGACAAAAAGCCGGTGCAATATATGGAAACAGATGGAATGACGCGTGACGGGCAGTGAATGGCCAGCGTCCCGATAACTACACCTTGAGCGCCAGCATAGGCGTCTTTGACCACCTTGACCGTGTGAGTACGCTATGGAACCCGGAAACGCCCAGCTGTCGATGACTGTATTGATGACCCCGGACATGGCCAACTTCTCTGGCAACGTGCACGGCGGTACGTTACTCAAGTATCTGGATGAAGTGGCTTACGCGTGCGCAAGCCGCTATGCCGGTCGCTATGTGGTCACGCTGTCCGTGGACCAGGTGATCTTCCGTGAGCCGGTGCATGTCGGCGAACTGGTGACCTTCCTGGCGTCGGTGAACTACACCGGCAATACCTCGATGGAGGTCGGCATCAAAGTGGTGACGGAAAATATCCGCGAGCGCTCGGTACGCCACTCCAACAGCTGCTTCTTCACCATGGTGGCCGTGGACGATAACCGCAAACCGGCCAGCGTACCGCCATTGGAACCGGAAAGCCCTGACGCCAAGCGCCGTTATATCCAGGCGCAGCAACGCCGCCAGCTCCGTCAGGAACTGGAAAAGCGTTACCAGGAAATCAAGGAAGAAGCGCTGTAACGAACAGGCTCAGGCAAGGATGCCCGAGCTGCAGTCCTTTCCGGCTGTTACAGCCTGACCGCTTCGAAACGTACCCGCGGATGAGCGATACGGTCCTGGGCACGGACCAACTCAAGTTCGTAACTGCCGCACGCCTGGGTTTCCAGCAGTACTTCGTGCACGGCGGATGCAGTGAATTCGAACGCTGCCACCAGATCATCGCCCAACAGGATGCGCGACAGAAACAGGCCCGAGGTCAGGTCGCCGACACCCACCGGCTGGCGCGGAAACGCCAGTAACGGCCGACGCAGATGCCAACTGGCATCAGCGGTCACCAGCAGCATTTCAAAGCCGTCGGCCGCCTTGCCGGGGTAATCCAGGTGCTTGACCACCACAGCTTTCGGGCCACGTGCCAGCAGCGCCTTGGCCATCCCCAGGCAATCGAGCAGCGACTCGGGCTTGCGCCCCGAGAAACTGTCCAGCTCCAACTGGTTGGGGCACAGGAAGTCGGCCATGGCGGCGGCTTCTTCCAGCAGAAAGTCACTGACTTCCGCCGGGACGATGCACCCCTTCTCGGGATGACCCATCACCGGATCACACAGATACAGTGCCTTGGGATTGGCCGCCTTGATACGTGCAACGCCCGTCAGGATTGCCCTTCCTTGCGCGGCGCTGCCCAGATAGCCGGAAAGCACGGCATCGCAGTTGCCCAGTTCGCCGATGGCGGCAATGCCGTCGATCAGGGCCGGAATCTGCTGCGGGGCCAGCACTTCGCCGGTCCACTGCTTGTACTGCGTGTGGTTGGAGAACTGAACCGTGTTGAGCGGCCAGACATTGACACCGATACGTTGCATCGGAAACACCGCCGCACTATTGCCTGCGTGGCCGAAGACCACATGGGACTGGATAGCGAGCAAGTGGGGTGTACGTTTCATGGGAATATCCTGAACACGATGCAAATGCAGTAATGAGAAATATAAGTCGCACAGTATGGCTGTAAATCACTCAGGACAGTTAAGCTGGTGGCTCCTTTGCTGGAGCACTCCGTCATGCTGACCCTGGGAAACATTTTCGTGCTGATGCTGTTCGCAAGCGCTGCGGCCTGGTGGTGGCACGCCCATGGTCTGCGCGAGAAAGCGCTGGAACGCGTCAAACAGCACTGCGCCCGCCTCGAGCTCGAGTTGCTGGACGGCAACGTGGCTCTGCGCCGCCTCACCTTTGCACGCGATGCCCAAGGCCACAAGCGGCTCGCCAGGGTCTATGGCTTCGAATTCACCGTCACCGGTGAACAGCGCCACCCTGGCACCATCACCATGTTCGGTGCACACACTGCCCAGATCGAACTGGCGCCCTACCCGTTCGAAATCAAGACGCCACCGCCCAGCGCCGAAATCATCCAGATGAGTGAGTGGCGTCAGTCGCATCAAAAGTGGAAGCAGTAGGCGCTGTTTTTGTGGGAGGCACCACCACGTTGTCGACTTGGCGCTATCGCGCAGCAAACACCGGACCGTGGGAGGCGGCTTGCCGGCGATGAACGATGACGCGGCTTTCCTGACATACCGCGTTGACTGCATCTGAGTCGGCAAGCCGCCTCCCACAGTTTCCTGCCAGCTGTAAGACCGCGCCATGCCACAGACACTTCCCCGTCATGTGGCTGCCAATAGGCACCCCATCATCTGCGTCTGCAACATTTCAGCATCCTGAGGTGTCGAGAAGATCAGCTCCAGACGCGAGTCCTGTCGCCATTCGCTGAGTTGCCAGGCCAGCCGTCCACCTTGCGCAACATTGCCTGAATACCAGCCGCCAACGCTGTGGATAACCATTTTCGCGCGCTGCCAGTTCAGGCTTTCAAGCCAGAGCAGCACGCGCTGAAGATCGAATTGCTGCGACGGGTGCCAGCGCCAGCCGATACTCCATCCGCCGCCGCCTTCATGGCTCAGGCAGAGTGGCACGCGGGGATCGGGCCAGACGGCGGGTAACTGGCCGATACTGCGAGGTACGTTCAGGTTATCCACAGCACTTTTATCCACAGGCGTGGATGGTCGATAACCGGGCAACCGATCAAGGGGCAGTTCGCCAAAGCGCGTCCACAACAAAGAATGCCCCACAAGCTGATCAGCCAGCGCCTGACAGGAGGCCTCTTCCAACTGTTCGGATTTGTTCATCACCAGCAAACCCGCCATGGCCAACGCTTCCTGCTGGGTCGCTGCCAATGGCTGCCCGTCGCGCATCGCCGCCGCATCCAGCACCATCACACTGGGCTGCACATCAAGCACGCCGAGCCAAGGTGCCTCGCGTAACTGCGCCATGAGTTGCGCAGGATGCCCCAGTCCGGACGGCTCGATCAGCAGGCGATCAGGCCTGGCCTTGCGCAACAGGCGACCCAGCCCGATCTGGAAAGGCACGCCGTTGACACAGCACAGGCAGCCGCCAGCCACTTCGCCAAGTGCGATACCATCCTCGGCCGTGGTCAACAGTGCGGCGTCCAGTCCAATCTGCCCGAATTCGTTGATCAACACCGCCCAACGCTCGCTGGAGGGCTTCTGGGCCAGCAACTGTCTGATCAGGCTGGTCTTGCCGGCACCTAGCGGGCCACCGATGACGTGAGTCGGAATGTTCTGCAGCATGACAATGATTTCTACGAGTGCGTTCGTGATTGAAGAGCAAGGAAAGGTAACCCTGCAAGCCATGAAGCGGTCTGCCGGGCTGGCACTGATGCTGCTGGCACTGTCTTCAGGTGAAACCTGGGCGCAGGCGTGTCTGGTACACAGTCAGGCCGAGCGGCTTGATGTAAAGGTATGTCAGGAGAATATCAACATCCCGGCAAACCTGTTCCACGACAGCTTCTGCCAGCCGCAACTGGCGGGTCAGAAAACCGAGGTCGCCTACTCGCAGGAATGCCCGACCGGCGCGTTCGGCGTGTGCCGTCATGCGCAGGTCGCCAACATGCCTTATCGCGAGCATATCCATTATTACGGTGTGGCCAGTGACGCCTTGTACCTCAAGCCTTTCTGCGAAGGCCAGAGCAAGGGTCAGTGGATCACGCCGTAAACAACGCTAGGCCAGCCAGTCCAGCGTGAGGATCAGCCTGCGTTCGTTGCCTTCAAGTGCCGGCGAGCGATGCACCAGACCTGCACCCTCGTTTCCACGCCAGCGCTCGCCCTTGAGCAGCGCCACGTCTGCAGTATTGATCTGCTGGATGACACTGACATCCAGCGGCTCGGCTTCCGCCCGACCCAGTTGCTTGCGATCAATATCACCTTCCTTGAGCCACTGACTGCCACATCCGGCATACGTGGTGATCAGACGCACAGGCACGTGGTCGACATGAAAGCGCGGGCACATTGCCTTGTCGAGCACCCGCAACCGCAGCCCCACGCAGTCGGCACCCAGCAGGCAGGCGTAGGCACTGACCAGCCAAGAGACGTCGGCGATGAAACCGTCATACCCCTGCAGGTCGGCGTAGCCTGACGCCAGTGTGCGCAGATCCGGCTCCAGATCACCGCCCTTCACGTCCAGGGTCAATGACTCGGACAGCGGCTGTCCCATCGACAAGAGCAATGCGCCGAAGTCTTCGATGTGCGCCGGTAACCGACGCTGCCAGACGGCGAGGTTGACGCCGTCTTCCAATACTTCACCCAATACGTCAGGCGTAATCCCGCACGCCTGCCGAATCGTCGGTTGATACTTCAGAAAATGAGCGTGCATCAGGCAGCCACCTCTTCGTGCCAGGGACCGAAAGGATCACGCAGGGTGCGCCAGCGCTCGGAACCTGCTGCCATCTCTTCATCGGTCAGGAGGCAGCCGTCCAGTTCAGCGGTCAGTTGGTCAAAATCGATGTTCTGGCCAATGAACACCAGTTCCTGGCGGCAATCGCCTGTCTCCGATGACCAGTTGTCCATAATGGACGCAACATTCTCCTGATCTTCAGGCCAGCTCTCACGCGCGACGAAACGCCACCAGCGGCCCGCAAACCCGTGTCTCATCAATCCACCTGCCTGAGACCAGCTGCCAGCGTCCTTGTACTTGCTGGCCAGCCAGAAAAAACCCTTGGAGCGCAGCAGCTTGCCGTTGGTCCAGGGTCGGTTGATGAAGTCGAAGAATCGCTCCGGGTGAAACGGGCGGCGTGCCCGGTAGGCCGTGGACGCGATGCCGTATTCCTCGGTTTCCGGAAGGTGTTCGCCACGCAGTTCCTTGAGCCAGCCCGGTGCCTGAGAGGCACGCTCGAAATCAAAACGGCCAGTGTCGAGAATCTTCGCCAGCGGTACCTCGCCCATCACCATCGGAATGATCTCGGCGTCGGCGTTGAGGCTTTTCAGGATGGCCATCAGCTCTTCGCGCTCGCTGGAGCTGATCAGGTCGATCTTGCTGAGCAGGATCACATCGGCGAATTCGATCTGCTCGATCAGCAGGTCGGTAATCGAACGGTCATCGTCTTCACCCAGGGTTTCACCACGCGTGTCCAGACCGTCGGCAGCTTCGTAATCGAGCAGGAAATTAACCCCGTCGACCACCGTTACCATGGTGTCGAGACGCGCCAGATCGGTCAGGCTCTTGCCTGCTTCATCACGAAAAGTGAAGGTTTCTGCGATGGGCAGCGGCTCGGAAATACCGGTGGACTCGATCAGCAGATAATCGAAGCGCCCGTCCTGAGCGAGGCGGCTGACCTCTTCGAGCAGGTCTTCGCGCAAGGTGCAGCAGATGCAGCCGTTGCTCATCTCGATGAGCTTTTCTTCGGCGCGGTTCAGACTGACGTCGCGCTGGACTTCGCCGCCGTCGATGTTGATCTCGCTCATGTCATTGACGATGACCGCCACACGCAGGTTTTCACGATTGCGCAGCACGTAATTAAGTAAGGTGCTCTTGCCAGCGCCGAGGAATCCGGACAGCACAGTAACGGGTAAGCGGTTCGACATCAGGACTCTCCAACCAGTCTGCAAGGCTTCAGCCTTGTTCGTACTGGCTGCAACTGATCCATCTGGCAGCCAGCTCTAATCATCTTCGAATGTTATAGTATAACAATACAAAATAGCTACACCGCTCATTCAAGGGTTCGTCATGAAACAGCTCTCGGCAGGATTGATCGCATTACTGGCTCTGGCCTGCACACAGGCAATGGCTGCCGGTGCACGGCCTGCCGCCGATCTTGCGCTGTGCACGCGCAGCGCTACCGTGCTGGCGTGCAGTGATGCGCAAGGCAATCACTACAGCGTCACCACAGCCGGGCAGACAACCTGGTTGAGAGGCTATGAAGTGCTGGATAAACGCCGCTGGGTGCAGACCAATAGTCGCTACGACCAGCTGACGTTCTTTACGGGATTGGCTTCAGATGGCGAGGCCTGGATCGGCACTATCCAGCGCGTGGGCTGGACGACGATCACTCGGGTTTCAAGCTCGGACGGTACGCGCAGCAAGATCACCTGCAGCCGCCTGAACGGCTGCAGATAACGCTGATCAGGCCTGCTGTTCCTTCTTCTGCGCCTGCACCCAGGCCATATGCGAATCCATGGGTGGGTTGCGCTGGAAGTAGCGTTGCAGACCTTCGAACAACCCGTCGGCGACCGCTTGCTGATGACGCGCCGTGACCAGACGCTGGCTGTCACGCGTATTGGAGATGAAGCCCGTCTCGACCAGAATCGAAGGCACGTCCGGCGACTTGAGTACTGCAAAACCGGCCTGTTCCACGCGCTTCTGATGCAGTGTGGTGATGCCTTCCAGACTGCCCAGAATGGTATGACCCAATTGCATGCTGGCGGCGATGGTCGCGTTCATCGACATGTCGAGAATCACCCCGGCCAGCATCGGGTCCTTGTCTTTCAGGTTGAGCAGCGAGCTTGCGCCCAGCAGGTCCGCGCCATTCTCGCGCTGAGCCATGAAACGCGCTGTAGCAGAGGTAGCGCCGCCTTCGGACAACGCAAACACCGACGCACCGGACGCTGTCAGGCGCGGCGCGGCATCGGCATGCACCGAGATGAACATGTCGGCGTTGGACTTGTGCGCGAACTCGACACGCTTGCGCAGCGGTACGAAGAAGTCATCGTTACGTACCAGGCGCACGTCGAAGCCTTTCTCGCGTTTGAGACGCTTGGCCAGCAACTGGGCGATGGACAGCACGACGTCTTTCTCACGTTCACCGCGAGAACCCACCGCGCCCGGATCCTTGCCGCCATGACCCGCATCGACCACGACCATGATGTCGCGCCCACCGGTACGTGCCTTGGCGGGCTCCTTCACCGGCACCGGTGGCGGCAGCTCGGCCATTTGCACAGGCGCACGTACTGTGGAACTCATGTCCAGCACAAGACGATGGCCCTGATCACCCTGCGGGCCGAGCAGAAAGCTTTTCAACTGCACCGGAGCCGTCAGGTCGAGCACGATGCGCGTGTCATCGCCCGAGCCGTAATGGCCGGAGCGAATGGACGTGATGACGGTCCTGTCCAGCGCCAGCTGGCTGAAGTCACCGGTCAGGCGCGAGCCGCTGACGTCGATAATCAGACGATCCGGGGCAGTGAGCGTAAAGGTCTTGTATTGCACAGGTCCGCTGAGATCCAGAACCAAACGCAGCTTGTCGTTGGTCCGCCACAGGCGTGCGTTACGGATTTGCGTGGCATAAGCACCCAACGGCAAGGTCAGGGCCGCACCGGCCAGGAGCATATTGAGCAGCATTTGGCGTCTGTGCATGGGATGTCTCAAGCGCAAAAACGAGCATCCCGGCTCACGAAGGTTTCATCCATGACATTAGTAACAATATAACATGCAGTTACGAATGACATATGAAGCACTTCATGAAGATTTAGTCATGGAACACTCTCGCTGAACGACAATAAATCGTCCATTTTTCAAGAGTGTTCCACGTGGAACGTAACTCTATGAATTGACTCAGGTACGTGGTGCAACGGTTCCGCATTGCGCGCCCAGCCAGACGGCACGGGTGTCCATGCTGCCGTTCTGTTGCTGACCCGTGGCGTTAAACGTGCCTACGACGTTGGTCGTGAACTCGCGATCACTGAGGAATTGCGCCTGTCCTGTGCCCTGAGCTTTGGGGCAGCTGAACTGGAAATTCCAGGTCTTGCCGTTGCGCGCAGTGATTTTCTGCGTGCAACCCGACTTGGGGTCGGTCAACGGGATGTCGTCTGATTTCACCTGCGCAGGCGTCAGGCAAACACGTACACCTTTGCCGCCCAGCGTTACGCCCTGCTTTTGCATCATCTGCTCCATCATGGCCTGCTGCTCGGGCGGCAGGTTTTTCAGCTGGCCCAGCATCAGTTGCAGGTCGGGCAATTGCTGACCGTCCACTTTCATGTTGCTGGAAGTCAGTTCCCACAAGCCAGGTTGCAGCATCTGGGCCTGAGCCAGCGGCGTCGCCAGACAGAAAAACCACGCCAACATACGTTTATTCATTTGAGTATTCCTGAGCGGCAGTGACAGATACACAAGGCCGGGATAACCGGCCGGAAGATGAGCCTTAGACGACATAACCGCTGCCCAGTTGCACCGGGAATAAAATAGCGACATTCCGGTTCAGCTGTGGTCTGTTAGGCAGCAAAGCCGAGGAGCATTGTTCCACATGGATTATCACGACCCGTATTTTTTCGGTTACGTCCTGGGTTTCATTCATTTGTTGGGCACCGGTGCCGCCATCCACGCGCTGCTGACCGTACGCACCTCGCAAGGCGCCATCGCCTGGGCGATGCCACTGCTGTTCATCCCCTATTTCACCCTGATTCCGTATCTGGTCTTCGGCCGCAGTTCGTTCGATGCCTATATCAAGGCGCGGCGTGACGCCAACCAGGAGATGCGTGTCGCCATCGGCAGCCTGAACTGGCGGCCCTGGATCGAGGAAGCCGTTGCGGCGCGTCGTTCGAAAGCCTACACGTCGCTACGGGCCATGCCCAAACTCGGAAACATGCCGGCGCTGGCCAATAACAAGGTCCGGCTGTTGATCAACGGTGAAGAAACATTCGGCGCGATCTTCGAGGCTATTCGTGCGGCCCGGCAAACCATACTGGTCCAGTTCTTCATCATCCATGACGATGCGCTTGGCCGACAGCTGCAAACCTTATTGCTGGAGAAGGCCGCAGAAGGTGTATCGATCTTTGTGCTCTATGACCGGATCGGCAGCCACGCCCTGCCCGCAGCCTACATCGACAAACTGCGCGCTGGCGGTGTGCAGATCAAAGCGTTCGCCACCCACGGTGGCTGGCTCAACCGTTTCCAGATCAACTTCCGCAACCACCGCAAGATCGTGGTCGTGGACGGGCTGAAAGGCTATATGGGCGGACACAACGTCGGCGATGAATACATGGGGCTCAAACCGCCGCTCGCGCCCTGGCGAGACACCCACGTGGAAGTCATCGGGCCGGTGGTTGCCTGCCTGCAGGAATCATTTGCCGAAGACTGGTTCTGGGCCACCCGCGAGCTGCCGCCCTTGAGCTTGCCGGAAACCTTTCCTGAAGACGGTGTGTTGTGCCAACTGCTCGCCAGCGGCCCGGCGGATGCGCAGGAAACCTGCTCGCTGTTCTTCGTCGAAGCCATCCATGCCGCTGAAGAGCGCGTCTGGATCACCAGCCCGTATTTCATCCCGGATGAAGCTGTGTCCGCGGCCCTGCGTCTGGCAGTGCTACGCGGTGTGGATGTCCGCCTGCTGCTGCCCTCGCGCCCAGACCATTACGTGGTCTACGCCGCTTCCAGCCTTTATGCGTTCGATGCGGTCCGCGCAGGCGTGCGGGTGTTCCGCTACGGCCCGGGCTTCCTGCACCAGAAAGTCGTGCTGGTGGACAATGAAATCACCGCGATCGGCAGCGCCAACCTCGACAACCGTTCATTCAGGCTCAACTTCGAACTGATGCTGCTGACCGTCGACCCTGACTTTTCGAATCAGGTCGAGGCCATGCTGAATGCCGATTTCGCCCAGGCGCGGGAAATCTCCATCCAGGAAAGCCGCGAGACGCGGAGATTGCACCAGCTAGGCATGCGCGTGGCTCGGTTGATATCGCCGATTTTGTGATGGCCAATGGCAAGGCAACGGTTAATGCGCAGCGCCAGCCTTGGAATTCTTTAAAGGTTACAGATATGAATAATCGACAGCCCTTGATGCTCTTCCACTATTAGTGGAATATAGCCGTGCGGCCTGGTCCGTAAAGGGTGGTTTCAGGGATCGTCAGATCGCACCCCGTTGCTGGTTAACCCAGTTCGCCGAGTGCGAGGAAACAGCGTCCTGCCCCGTCGTTTGCATGCAATCGACGGCTGAGAACCCCTCCTAGAGAGGGGTTCGCCGTTTCTAGCGCCTGCGCTCACTTCGCTCTCCGGTTCCGGACTTCCTTTGGACACTGTCCTTTAGGTTTCCTTAGAGTATCCAGCGCAACCTTGAATATGCTGAACCCCTTCTTTTTAACAGGTATTCCTGGTGATCCTTCGCCAGTGCGTGCAAAAAAAGCGCTGGTCACATGAATCCGCAGTACCCGGTATTCGCGAAAGATAGCCATGCATATCTTGAAAGGCTCAACAGCACCACTGGCGTTATTCATCACGTCAAGCGTAAAGAAGCTCTCGCCTTGCGTCAGGTAAATCAAAGCGCCCGCACCTAGCCCCTCCATTATGTTGCGCAACTGCCTGGATGCTTCGTAGCGCTCAAGGCAAATAAACTGGCTCTCACGGCCATCTGCATACATAAGCGAAATATTGTGCCCGGTTCCATTTTTAGTGAAGCAATGCAGGCCATACGTCACTACAAAACGGATCGGCTCACCTTGCTTCTGGAAAACAACTTCATGGCAGTCGAGGTGACGAAGGTCATAAAAAACTCCGTCGTGCTCAAACGACTCCCACTGCTGGATAGAGTCAACGTGAAATGCTGGCAAGCCCGTTCCTTGAGCAAGGGGTAAATCAGGATTTTACCCGAAACAAAGGCTCGCCCAAGATGAACAGCGAAACCAAATGTAGCGAATAATCTGACCGGGCATGAGCCGCAACGCCGGAAGCCCACTCACCGATAAACATCCTCCCGCGTCAACGGCAACCCCGTCCCCCCGTCAGCAAAAGGCTTCACCGCCAGAATTTGATGCAGATTGATCCAGCCTCGCGCAAACGCATAAGAGCAGCCTGCAAGGTAAAGCCGCCAGATACGCAAGGTGTGTTCGGGCACCATCGCGGCCGCTTCGCTCAAGTGTGTTTCAAGGCGGGCGCTCCAGTGCTCCAGCGTTTTGGCATAGTGCGGCCGCAGGCTTTCGACATCGACGACTTCCAGTCCGGCCTCGCTGATGTGGGCGCTGATCATCGCCATGTGCGGCAGTTCGCCGTTGGGGAATACGTAGCGGTCTATGAACTCGCCCGCCCCACGCCCGACGGGTCGTCCATCGGTGTGCCTGGCAGTGATGCCGTGGTTCATCACCAGACCGCCCTCCTTCACCGCGCCAAACAGGCGCTGGGTATAGAGCGGCAGGTTGGCGTGGCCAACGTGTTCGAACATGCCGACACTGACCACTTTGTCGAAGCGGCCGTCCTGCGGCAGGTCACGATAATCGAGCAGTTGAAGCTCGACCTGATCGTCCAGCCCCTCGGCCGCCACCCGTTCGCGGGCGAGCGCCAGTTGCTCGCGGCTGAGGGTGATGCCAAAGACTTTCGCGCCATATTCACGGGCAGCGAAGCGCGCCAGACCGCCCCAGCCGCAGCCGACGTCCAGCAGGTAATCGCCGGGCTTTAGGCGCAGCTTGCGGCACAGGTGGTGAAACTTATCCTGCTGAGCCTGTTCCAGCGATTCGTTACCGGTTTTGAAGTAGGCACAGGAGTAGACCATCTCCTTGTCGAGCCACAACTGGTAGAACTCGTTGGACAGGTCGTAGTGGTAGGAAATCGAGGCAGCGTCGGTATCTTTGTCGTGGCGGGTGCGCACTGGCGTGTCGGACTCGTCTTCCTCCTCCACCAGCGCGTGGGTCAGCTCGTCGCAGACCCTGACCACTTCAGTGATGGAGCCCTCGAGTTCCAGCCGCCCTTCCACGAACGCGCTGCCAAGCAGGTCGAGGCTGGGGTGGGTGAAATCGGAGACGAGTCGCGGGTCCTTCACGACAATCGTGACGCTGGGATCAGGCCCCAGATCCATCTGATGACCGTCCCAGAGTTTGAGACGCAGCGGCAGATGAAGGTTTTGCAAGACCGACGGAAGTTGCGTAAGCATGATGAATCACCCCCTTATCCAGAAACTCGAATAGAGCATCCAAGACAAACCCTCCAAAAAGGGCCGATAGGCTATTGGCGATGGCAAAACTGCTTTGAATCAACTTCGGGGGAACAGCCTTGTGCCCACTGACTCGAGCCAGACGACAGCCTGAATTTGGACCGCACTCTGTTGAATGACTCTTAATCTGTAACAGAGTTCTTCAAAGCTCAAGCCATTTCTTATACTTAAAAAAGATGTAATGGCTCAGGCTTTTCAGGCGAAACGGCAGTGCTCGCGATCTGCAGGCTGCTCACAATTTGATCAAGGGCTCCTGAAAGCGCAGCAGACGCCCGGCATTGCCCAGAACCAGCAATGTGCTCAGGTTATGCAGGATCGCTGCGATCATCGCCCCGGCCGCACCCAGCAGGCCGAAGGCTGCCAGTGCAACAATGGCCAGCGTCCAGCCCAGGCCTATGATCACGTTGACCTGAAGGGTGTGGCGGCAGCGGCGGCTCAGGCGTACGCAGGTGCCCAGACGACGCAGATCGCTGCCGATCAATACGATGTCAGCCGAAGCGAGTGCAATGTCCGCACCGCCCGCTCCCATCGCCACGCCGACCACGCCTGCCTTGAGCGCCAGCGAGTCGTTGACTCCGTCACCGACCACCATCGGCCTGAAGCCGCTGCCGATCTCGCTCATCACCCGGTTGAGTTTGTCCTCCGGCAGCGCTTGGGCATGGACGTCAGTAATTCCGACTTCTCGCGCCAGTTGATGAGCCACGCCCTGACGGTCACCGGTCAACAGCAACTGCCTGCCCATGCCCAGTTCACGCAATTCCTGCAGCGCAGCCTGCGCTTCCGGTTTGAGGGTGTCGGCCAGCAACAACCAGGCGAGAAATTCGCCATTCAACGACAGACCCGCCAGCGGGCCGTCATGCTCGGGGACGCCGGGTGTGACAATGCCCAGTTGCTCGAACAATTCAGGGCGGCCCAAGGCCGCTTCGCCCTGCCCGGTCGCCGCCACAACGCCCAGTCCCTGACGCTCGCGAATATCGGTCAACGGCAACAGCGCGCTTTTATCCACAAGCCCGGCCAGCGCACGGCTGACCGGATGGCTGCTGGCCGATCCAAGGCTGGCCGCCAGCTCCAGCAATTGTGCATGCTGCGCGCCTCGCGCCTGTATGGACTGCAAGCGCAGACGCCCGAACGTCAGGGTGCCGGTCTTATCCACCACCAGCGAGGTCAGGTCCGCCAGTTCTTCCAGGAAGGCCGAGCTGCGAATCAGAATCCCGTGACGCGCCGCGACGGCGATACCGGCGATGGCGGTTGCAGGAGCCGAAAGCACCAGAGCGCACGGACAGGCAGCGACCAGCACTGCCAGCATCGCCTGCGCGTCGTGGGTGATGAACCAGGTCAGTGCGGCAATCAACAACACCAGCACCATGTAACTGCCTGCATAGCGCTCCAGCAGCCGGGTGATCGGCGGTTTGGAGCGCTCGGCACTCTGCATCAGCGCGATGACCTTGCCCAGCGTGGACTCATCACCAATGCGCGTTACTTCGATACGCAGCAGACCGTCGAGGTTGATAGCGCCCCCGAACACTTCCACGCCCACGGTGGCTTCCAACGGTACTGACTCGCCGGTAATCGACGAGGTGTCGAGGCTGGCCTGACCGGACAGCACACGGCCATCCGCAGGCACGCGGTCCCCGGCCCGCACTTCGACCTGATCACCCGCCTTCAGGGTGGTGTTGTCCACTTCGCGAATGCTGCCGTCCTCAGCCAGCAACCGGGCATGGCTGCGAGTCAGACGGCCCAGCGCCTCGATGGCTTCCTGCGAGCCGATCACGCTGCGCTCTTCCAGCACGTGGCCGAAGATCATGATGATCGGCAGCAACGCAGCGGTCATCAGGTCGCCGGTAGCCCACGCGCCCAGCATTGCCAGCGCGATCAACTGATCAGTGATGCCATGCAGGCTCGGGTGTCGCAGGCTGTGCCAGCCGGCGCTGACCACCGGAATCGCCACCAGCAGCGACGCAGCACCCAGCAGCAACTGGCTGACACCGGTCTGCTCGGGCGCGATAAAGCGCCAGATCAGACCCAGCCCCAGCAAGCCCAGCGCCAGCATTGCCAGCGTCAACTGGCGGGCTGCACTTCGCTGTTCGGCACCGCTCAGCATGCTGCCGACCGCTTGCGCTTCGACAGGCTCGTGGGTGTGGACGGCTTCGCCACTCATTGTTGTGCTCCCTGAATGATCAGGCGGGAATCGTCTTTGGGATCGACGGTGGTCACGGAACCGGCCTGACGAAGAATGGCGGGCACCCGCTCGCGGTAGATGCGCTGCAACAGATCGGGGTCGTCACGGTTCTTGACGGACTGCGCCAGGCTGACCACGGCAGCGGTGTCGGTCTGCGCCTTGGCCAGTCGTTCGGAAGCCTGGGCATGCGCGACCTGCAGGGTACGGTCGGCCTGCTGGTTGGCGGTCTGAGTCAGCTTCTCGGCGTCAGTGCGCGCGTTGGCCACGGCCTGATCGGCCTGTTGGCTGGCAGTCAGCACCGCATTGAAGGCGTTGACGGCCGAGGGCGGCAAACTCGACTGCACGTCGACGCGGGCGACCTCGATGCCGATGCTCATCCCGGCGTCTTTCAGCGCGGTCAGGCGCTGATTGATGCCGCTTACCAGATCACCTCGCAGACGTTCGCGGCGCTCGGCGGCCTGGCTGTCGGCGCCCATCAGCTCAGGACGTGCGACCAGAATCGTATCCAGGTCTCGCGCTGCGGCCAGCGCCACCGCACTGCGATTGACCAGGCGGTCCAGTGCAGGCTCTACATGATCACCCTGCAACACGAAGGCATAAGGATCCGTGACCTTGTAGAACACCGTCACGTCCAGCTGGACCACACCGGCATCGCCGGTGAGCAGAAAACCCGAGCCTGCCAACGCATCGCTGATCGGTGCCGACAGGGTCGCGATTTCATCCGCTTTCTGGGCCGCTGATGAGCGCAGCAACGTTTCAACGCGACGCTCGATGACCCGGTCAGCCGAGGGCAGCAACACCACCTGCTCGAACGGCTGTGGCCAGGCGGTCAGCAAGCCTGCGTTCTGGATGCGTTCCAGCGCACCGAAACGCATGACCACCGCACGGTTCTGCGGATCGATCTGGCGCACGTTGGAGGTGATCCAGCCCAATGCCGCCAGCAGCGTCACACCGTACAAACCCAGAAAGGCCAGACGGCTGGCCTGCAGCCAGGGTCCATTGACTGCAGGGCGCTGAGCCTGGGTGTCGTCAGCCGGATCACTCATGGTTGCGATCCGCTCTTGCCATCCAGCGTTGGCGGGCCGTCGACCAGCACGCGGAATGGCGCCGCATCGGTGCGCAGAATCAGCCGGGTGCTCGGCGTTACCACAGTGCCCAGCGTGTCCAGCGAGCGCAGCAGGTTGTAGAGCTGTGGCGAGCCGGCATAGGCGCGGCCGTAGATCTGCGCCGCTTCGACGCGTGATTGCGCCTCGATGTCCGCAGCCTTGACGGTGGCGTCGGCTTCCACAATGCGCGCATCGCGCTCGGCCGCGGAACGAATCTGCGCCGCTTCGCGCTTGCCGACGGCGGTGCGTTCGGTGGCAATGGTTTCGCGCTCGGCGCGCATCCGGTCAACCGTGGCGTTGAGCGTCACCGACGGCAGGGTCAGGCGCTCGACGCCGACCTGCATCACCCGCACGCCGTAAGTGGCGAGCAACTGTTGATCGATCTGCTGACGCAACTGGTTCTCGAACGCCGTGATGTTCACTTTGTTGGCGTCGGTGTTGATCAGGCTCGACAGGTCGAAGCTGCTGGCCGTGGTTTCCAGCGCCGAGCCAACGAAGGTCCGGATCTGCCGCGCCGCTTCATCCGGCTGGTTCTGCACCGCACGCATGAAACGCTGCACGTTATCGGCGTCGCCCTGAACCTGCCACGCCACATAAGCCTGAACGATGATCCGCAGGCCATCACGGGTGCCGACATCCTGCAGACCGCTGGAGGTCGTGCGCAGGCGCAGGTCCACCGGAATGGTCGCTTCGAACGGCGCAGGCCAGCGCCAGTTCAGGCCCGGCTCGAGCAGCACGCGGGACGGGTTGCCGAAACGGGTGACCACCGTCGCCTCGCCCGAGCGCACCTGCACCAGACTGGCTGCGGCGATGGCGAACGCGATCAGGACAGCGGCCAGACTCGCCCGCCGCCAGGGAAACGCCGCCGGACCCGCCGCTTCATGATGATGGTGGTGATGGCCGTGACCGCCGTGATCGTGGGCATCGTGGTCGCTGTGATCGTGATGATGATGGAACAGACTCAAGGGACGACTCCTTACTGAGCGGCTTTACGCGGCGCCGTTGGGTCTGCCGGTGGGGTGAAGGAACGCAGGTCGATGGTCGGCGCGTTATCGCCGCCCAGACGGTGATCAAGTATCAGCAATTTCGCATTGCCCAAACCTTCGTTGAGGCGAGTCAGGTAGTGCTCCAGCAGGAATGCCTGCCCTGCGCCAGTGTAGGCCTGACGCTCGGCGTCGAAACGCAGGTCGGCACTTCGAGCCGTTGCCAGCACTTCGCGAGCGGTAGCGCTGGCCTGATCATGGGTAGTGCTGGCGTTGAGTTGAGCCTGGTTGGCCTTGTCGCTGGCCGCGCCGCGCTCGCGGGCAATCAGGGCTTGCGCGCCGATCTGCGCGGCTTGTACGGCGTGATAGGCATTGGCGGCACCGGCAGGCGGATGAATCGCCTCGACCACAGTGGCGAGAATTTCCACGCCGCTGTCCAGACGTTGCAGGTCGGCCTGCACCGCCTTGCCGATGTCTTCCGACAGACCGGTGCGCTGTTCGCCAAGCAGTTCATCGAGCGTGCGTGAAGCGAAGTCGTGCACCAGCACGCGGCTGGCAGTGCTGCGGATCAGGGCCGGAATATCAGCGCTGTTGTAGGTCGCCGCCAGGGCTGCAGCATCAGTCAGACCAATACGGTAGACGAAGCGCACGTCCATGTTGACGATCTGGAAGCTCTGTTTGGCGCCCGCGCTGCTGGCGATGACCTGGGATTTCTCATTGATGTGGCTGGCGTCCCACAGGCGGTTGGCGCTGGCCGGTGGCGGACCTTCGGCCGGATCGGCCATCTGCTCGGCGGCACTGGCGGGCGACACGCTGGCGGCCAGCTCATGAACCACACCGTTCTCGACCGCCAGCACACGACCGAACGGCCATGGCAGACCCGCATGCAAGCCAGGACCGAAGACCTCGACCGGCTTGCCGAAGCGCTCGTAGATGCCCCGCGCCTGTAGCGGGATTTCATGCACACCGGTCAGCGCCCAGCCCAGCAGGGCCACGACCGCCAGCACGGGCAGAAAGGCCCGGCGCATGTAGGTGAACGCCCAGATCTGGCGCAAGTCGATGCCGAAGCGGTTATGCAGTTCGTGCTGCAGGGCCATCAGCGGACGTGGCGGCCAGCGCAACAGGTCGGCAATGAAGCTGCTGGCCAGCAGACGCGGCTCGATCCGCTCGTTGCGCGGGCTGAACAACGACAGCGCGGCGCGCACCAGAAACTCGATGGCGACCGCCATCGGCAGCAAACCGATCAGCACAGCCAGACGTGCAGGCCAGACCCGATCGATCCGAGAGAAAAACAGGCACAGGGCTGCGGCCAGAAACACGACGATCGTCATGCGCACCAGACGCGACAACGGCTCGGCTTCAGGCCACTGTGCCTCGCCGCTCAGTTGCCGCTCCAGCACCAGCAAACCGAACGCCATCAACAGCAGCGCGCTCCCCGTAAGATTGGCGACTGGTGAGATATCGTTGCCGAGCAGTGTCAGGTTCCAGATCGCCTGGACACTGATCAGAACCAACAGCGACCACCCGGCCAGCCACAGGGTCGAGAGACCTATCTGGCGCAGCAACGATTCACTGGATTCGCTCAGGCGAGTGAGCAGACGCTCATACCAGCCGCTGTCATCGACGTCAGCATCCCCATCAAGCGCAGACGGATCATGCTCTACCCGCGCCGGGACCTCCAGCGCGCGGGCACGCCAGCTCGCGACGCTGCGGGCCGACTGCAAACCGGCAGCGAGCAGCAGAAGCGCCGCGCCACTGTTGACCAGCACGGCCATCCACAGCGAGCCCGGCGAAAACAGATCGATGAAAAACGCCAGCACCAGCCCGGTGATACCGAGCCCGGCGGCGACATACATAAGACGTGCGAGACGTCGCGCCTGACGCACCGCCATTTGAAAACGCGGCAGACCTTCAAGGTCCGCATGTTCTACATCCAGATCAACCCGCATCACTACCCCGAACCTGCTCACTGTCGCCCCTGGCCCGCTGGAGGCCTGCATCGGCGGTCTGAATGCTGCCGCATCATAGCGTTACGATGTAACACTCGCCGTGAAATTTTCGTCAGGTTCAATGCCTGTTCAGGTCGGTATCAGACAGGGCGAAATTCTCATCCTTGAGACATATCGCACAAACAGTACTGCGTAGTGCGGGTCACATTATGTTTCACTAGCGGCCTGGCCTGTGCCGCTTCGTTTGTTGCCGCACGGTCGTGTAGTTATCCACAGACACGGATGCTCTTCGTTGATTTCTATCTACCAGCTCAAACCGCGCTTTCAGAACCTGCTGCGGCCCGCCGTGCAGCGCCTTTACGACAAGGGCGTGACGGCCAATCAGGTCACCCTCGCCGCCTGTGCCGTGTCCTTGCTGGTCGGCGCCATCGTCGCGCTGTCGGTGCCGCATTACGCACTGTTCGCGCTGATCCCGTTGTGGATGATCCTGCGCATGGCGCTCAACGCCATTGACGGCATGCTCGCCCGCGAATTCGGCCAAAAGTCCCGGCTCGGGGCTTATCTCAACGAGCTGACCGACGTCATCGCCGACAGCGCCCTGTTCCTGCCCTTCGCATTGATTCCCGATGTCAGCCTCGGGCTGGTACTGGCGGTGACTCTGCTGGCAATTTTCACTGAATACGCAGGTGTGCTCGGCCCGATGGTCGGCGCCTCCCGGCGCTACGACGGCCCGATGGGCAAAAGCGACCGTGCGCTGGTGTTCGGCGTGCTGGGTGCTGGCGTGGCCGTTGGCTGGCTCGCGGCCCTGTGGATAAACATAGTGCTCGCCCTCGTCTGCGCACTGTTGGTGTACACGCTGTACAACCGCGTCCGGCGCGGCCTGGAAGAACAGACCTCGCCCCAAGAATAAGCAGCCAAAAGCCTACGGCGTAAGGAAGTTGCAATGCGTGAGATGAATGATCGGCGCTTCACGACTCATGACGGCGTAGAGCTGTTCTACCGCCATTGGCCTGCCCTCACGCAGGTTTCCGATGCGCCTCGACAGGCCATCGTGTTGTTTCACCGGGGCCATGAGCACTCGGGACGCATTGCGCATCTGGTCGATGAACTGGACCTGCCGGGTTTCGATTTCTTCGCCTGGGACGCACGTGGCCATGGTCAGTCGCCCGGCGCTCGCGGCGACAGCCCAAGCTTTGCGACCAGCGTGCGCGACGTGCAGACCTTCGTCGATCACCTGAGCGCAACGTTCGAGATACCGGAAGAGAATATGGCAGTGATCGCTCAGAGCGTCGGCGCGGTGATCGCAGCGACCTGGGCGCACGACTACGCACCGAAGATCCGCTCGCTGGTCCTCGCCTCGCCGGCCTTCAAGGTCAAGCTGTACGTGCCCTTTGCCCGTTCGGGGCTGGCGCTGCTGCGAAAGTTCAAGGGCAACTTCTTCGTCAACAGCTACGTCAAGGCGCGCTTCCTGAGCCACGACCCCCAGCGCATCGCGTCCTATGACAGCGACCCGTTGATCACCAAGGCGATCTCGGTGAATGTGCTGCTGGGGCTGTACGAAGCCGCCGACCGGGTGGTGGCCGACGCGCAGGCCATTCAGATCCCGACTCAGCTGTTGATCTCGGGTTCCGACTTCGTGGTGCACCGCGGCCCGCAGGAACAGTTTTTCGACGGACTGGGCAGCATGCGCAAGGAGAAACACATCCTGCCAGGGTTCTTCCACGACACGCTGGGCGAGCGGGACCGTCATCTGGCGATCAGCCGTGTACGACGCTTCGTGCTGCAGACCTTCGAGACCCCGGTGGCGCGCCCTTCCCTGCTCGATGCCGACACGCTGGGTGTCACCTGCGCCGAGTCCGAAGAACTGGCCGCGCCGTTGCCGCACAATTCCTTGCGCGACCTCTACTGGCGCATGACGCGCGCCAGCATGCGCCTGGGCAGCAAGTTATCCACAGGTTTGAAGCTGGGTTTTGACACCGGCTTCGATTCCGGCAGCACGCTGGATTACGTCTACCGCAACAAACCCACCGGCACCGGCGCGCTGGGCCGGATGATCGACAAGAATTATCTCGAGTCCATTGGCTGGCGCGGTATCCGTCAGCGCAAGCTGCACGCCGAAGAACTGCTGCGTCTGGCCATGGCGCACCTGCGCAATCAGGGCAAGCCAGTGCGTATCGTCGATATCGCCGCCGGGCATGGCCGTTACATCCTGGAATCGCTGCAAGGCGTGGAACCGCTACCGGAGTCGATCCTGTTGCGTGATTACAGCGACATCAACGTGCGCGACGGCAGCCTGCTGATCGAGCAGAAAGACCTCGAAGACGTCGCACGCTTCGTCAAGGGCGATGCCTTCGACCGCGCCGACCTGGCAGCGCTGGACCCCAAACCCACGCTGGCCGTGGTCTCGGGTCTGTATGAGCTGTTCGCCAGCAATCAGATGGTCGGCGATTCGCTGGCCGGGCTGGCAGCCGCTGTCGAGCCTGGCGGTTATCTGGTGTACACCGGTCAGCCATGGCACCCGCAGCTGGAATTGATTGCCCGCGCCCTGACCAGCCATCGTCAGGGGCAGGCCTGGGTCATGCGCCGTCGCAGCCAGTCAGAGATGGATCAACTGGTCGAAGCCGCAGGCTTTCGCAAAATCACCCAGCGTGTGGATGAATGGGGGATTTTCACGGTGTCCCTCGCGCAGCGCATCCAGTGAACGCGTTTCGCGAGCCGGGCGTGTGGAAAAGAGCGGTGGTCTGGCTGCTGGTGCTGGCGCCGTTCTTCTTCGCCAGCTACGGCTTTGCCACGTGGTATACGGCTCAGCGCAGTGACGTCGGCAGCATGGCGTTCGGCTGGGAAAGCCATATGCCGTTCTGGGCCTGGACCATCGTGCCCTACTGGTCCATCGACCTGCTTTACGGCTTCTCGCTGCTGGCCTGCCTGACGCGCCGTGAGCTGGATACCCACGCGCTGCGCCTGTTCAGCGCGCAACTGATCGCAGTCACCTGCTTTCTGCTCTGGCCGCTGCGCTTCACCTTTGAACGCCCGGAACTGGATGGCCTGTTCGGCTGGCTGTTCGCAGTGCTGGCCGGGTTCGACAAGCCGTTCAATCAGGCGCCCTCGCTGCATATCGCGCTGCTGGTGGTGCTGTGGGTCTGCTACGACCGCTATGCGCGGCACTTTCACGTGGCGTGGCGCTGGTTGCTGCACAGCTGGTTCGCGCTGATTGGCGTGTCGGTGCTGACCACGTATCAGCATCACTTCATAGACTTACCCACAGGCGCACTGGCCGGTTGGCTCTGCATATGGCTCTGGCCGGATGAAGGTCGCAGCCCGCTGCTGGCCGCACGTCTGACACGTCAGCCGCAGCGTCTCAAGCTGGCGCTGTATTACGGCATCGGCGCACTGCTGCTGGCGATACCTGTGTTTACCTTGGGCGGCGGCTGGATCTGGCTGGCGTGGCCTGCACTGTCCCTGCTGATGGTCGCGCTGAATTACCTTGTGTTCGGGGCCGCTGGTTTTCAAAAACGTGCCAACGGGAAGTTATCCCCAGCTGCGTGTTGGCTGTTTGCACCCTATCTGATCGGCGCGTGGATAAATTCAAGGGTGTGGACAAGGCAAAGGCCTGATCCCGATCAGGTTGTGGACAACGTCTGGCTGGGCCGCATACCGAGTCAAAAACAGTTGCAACCGTTCAAAGCGGTTGTGGATATGTGTGCTGAGTTACCGCTGAAAGTGAGTACGCTAAGTTATCAACAGGTCGCCGCGTTGGATCTGGTGCCTCTGACGGTCGAGCAGTGCCAGCTTGCAGCTGAAGCCATCGAGCGTTTGCGCTCAAACGGCCCGTTGCTGGTGTGCTGCGCACTGGGCTATTCGCGCAGCGCAATGGCGGTGGCCGCGTGGTTGTTGCTCACCGCAAGAGCGCGTTCTGTGGATAACGCAGTCGAGTTGATTCGCCAGACGAGGCCAAGTGTCGTCCTGCGTAGCGGGCATGTGGATATCTTGAATGCCTTCGCAGGCTATTCAGTCAAAGCGCCTGTAGCCGAGACACCGCGGGCCATGAGATGACACAGGATGTGTGGGAGGCTCAACGCCGACAAACCGCCTCTGATCAAACAACACGTAATCTGCTGAATGAACACCTTTTGTGGGAGGCGGCTTGCCGGCGATGCAGTTGACGCGGTACTTCAGGAAAATAGCGTCATCGTTCATCGCCGGCAAGCCGCCTCCCACAGTCCGGTGTTTACTGCACGACAGCGCTACGTCGAAAGATGTGGTGGCGCTTCCCACAATAGCTTTGCGCAGGCTGTAAGAACCCGCTCAATCACAGGAGTGCTCATTCATGTCATTGGAAATGCAGTTGCACGTGGTGGCCGCGCTGCTTCGGCGCGGCAAGTCGCTGGACTATTTATCCACAGGGCTTTTGCTGCTGAGTTTGTTGTTTGGCCTGGCACAGCTGTGGATAGGTTCTGCGAGCGTTCTGATGATGATGTTTGTCGCCTGCATGGTACTGAGCGGGGCGCTGGCTAAATCCCAGGCGTTCCGGGTCGCGTTCGATGCCGATCTGTTCCAGCACATGGCTGACCGCCCCAGCCAGTTGAGTGATCGCACTCAGGAGCTCGATCAGGTCCTGGCCGACCTCAAACTGCAGCCTGCAGACAAAGGCGGCCGCAACTGGGCGCTGCGCACTCAGGGCGCGCTTCGGCAGTTGCGTCTGCAGGTCCGTTACATCGTGCTGCAGCTGCTCTGGCTGCTGGGCATCATCTTTATCTTTCCCTGGCTGTCCTTCGCTCAATAGGAATTGTCATGTTCGAACCTCTGGTCGCCACGATCATCACTGCGGGTGCGCGCAGCATTACCGGCGCACGCAGCCTGTGGCTGGGCTGTACGCCTGAACCCCGGCAGCGGATCTACTTTGCCAACCACAGCAGCCACGGCGACTTTGTACTGCTCTGGGCGTCACTGCCGCCCGCCTTGCGCAAAACCGCCCGGCCTGTTGCCGGTGCCGATTACTGGCAGTCCAGTCCGTTGCGCCGCTACATCATCAACCGTGTGTTCAACGGCGTACTGGTGGACCGCACCCGTAGTACGCCCGACAGCAATCCGCTGCAACCCATGCTCGAGGCGCTGGAACACGGGGACTCACTGATCCTGTTTCCGGAAGGCACACGCAACCCGGAGGAAGAACTGTTGCCGTTCAAGAGCGGGCTGTATCACCTGGCGAAAAGTTATCCCCAGGTGGATCTGGTCCCCGTGTGGATATCCAACTTGAACCGGGTCATGCCCAAAGGCCGAATGCTGCCGCTGCCGTTGTTATGCACAACCAGCTTCGGCGCGCCGCTGCGGCTGGACAGTGAAGAGAGCAAAGAGCAATTCCTCGCCCGCAGTCGTGATGCACTGCTGGCCCTGGCACCGGAGCCGCTGTAATGGATAACCAGACTCAACTGCTGTTCATGGGCATCGGCGCCGTCCTGCTGCTGGCCTCGCTGATCGGCTACGTACTCAAGCGCCGGGCGGGCGGCCCGAGCTCGGTCATCGACAACCTGAACGCGCGCATCAATGCGTGGTGGGTCATGGTGCTGGTGATCGGCATCGCCTTCTGGCTGGGCCAGGGTGCCGTCATCCTGTTGTTCTATGCGGTGTCGTTCTACGCCCTGCGCGAATTCCTGACCCTGACACCGACCCGACGCAGCGATTACCCCGCGCTGGTGGCCGCGTTCTATCTGGCGCTGCCGTTGCAATACGTGCTGATCGCCATGAACTGGTACGGGTTGTTCTCGATCTTCATTCCGGTCTACGTGTTCCTGCTGCTGCCGATCCTTGCGTCACTGGGCGGCGACAGCAAACACTTCCTGGAACGCGCGTCGAAGGTGCAGTGGGGCCTGATGATCGCGGTGTTCTGCGTGTCCTACGTGCCTGCGTTGCTGACCCTTGAGATTGCCGGTTACGAAGGTCGTAACCTGCTGCTGATCGCCTATCTGGTGATCGTGGTGCAGATCTCGGACGTGCTGCAGTACGTGTGCGGCAAGCTGTTCGGCAAGCGCAAGATCGCGCCCAACCTGTCGCCCTCCAAGACGGTCGAGGGCTTCGTCGGCGGCATCGCCCTCGCGTCGCTGATCGGAGGCGCGCTGTTCTGGATCACGCCGTTCAACCCGTGGCAATCGGCATTGATCGCACTGCTCATCAACCTGCTGGGTTTTGCGGGCGGCATCGTGATGTCGGCCATCAAACGCGACCGGGGCGTGAAGGATTGGGGCCACATGATCGAAGGCCACGGCGGCATGCTCGACCGGTTGGATTCGGTGTGTTTCGCCGCGCCGATCTTCTTCCACCTGGTGCGCTACTGGTGGACATGAGGACACTTGGGAGGCCCCAACAGGCTGATCAATCAGCGCGCAATCTGGCTTTTGGCGCGTGTCTGGCGGGTCAGTCTGACAGCAAAATGATTGCTGGATATTGCATAGCCACTACGCTCTCGGCGCTCTGAAAAAAAATCCGGCCGGATGGCTATTTGCACCCAAATCGCTTGCAGGCCTTGCGCCAAGCGGCGATGAGCGTGATCGATCAACCGACACAGACCTGAAAATCGCCCGATTTATGCTTGTAACGCCGTTTTCATTCAGCATGAGCGGCGTTTTTTTTCGGCCTATTTCCGAACCGGATCTCGTCTTTGTTATCTGTTGTGGGTAGTTTGCGTTCGGCAAGGAGTCGTTGGCGCGCCATTTTTTGTGCAGGACGCACAGAATTACCTAGAGGCTTCACCCTTATGAATCGCAGGAATCTCCTGAAAGCTTCCATGGCGTTGGCCGCTTATAGCAGCGTGTCGGCTTCAGGGCTTTTTGCTGCACGCGCACTGGCGGCAGCCGCTGATGGTGAAATCGAGCACTTCGATTTTGCAGAGTTGCAAGCTCACGCGAAGAAGCTGGCTGGCAAAGGTTATGTGAGCACCAAGCAGGTGTTGCCACCGGTGTTGGCGAACCTCACGCCACAGCAATTCAATGCCATTCGCTACGACCCGGAACATTCCTTGTGGAAAGACGTTCACGGCCAGTTGGACGTGCATTTCTTCCACGTCGGCGCGGGCTTCAAGACGCCCGTGCGCATGTACAGCGTCGATCCGCAGAACAAGCAGGCGCGCGAAGTGCATTTCCGCCACGACCTGTTCAACTACGAAAGCAGCGGCATCGACAAGAATCTGGTGAAAGGCGATCTGGGCTTTGCCGGCTTCAAGCTGTTCAAGGCGCCTGAAATCGCCATCAATGACGTGGTCTCGTTTCTGGGCGCCAGCTACTTCCGAGCGGTGGACAGCAACAAGCAGTACGGTCTGTCTGCACGCGGCCTGGCCATCGACAGCTATGCCAAGCGTCAGGAAGAATTCCCCGACTTCACCAAGTTCTGGTTCGAAACGCCGGACAAGAACGCCACCCGCTTCGTGGTCTACGCCCTGCTCGACTCGCCGAGCGCGACCGGTGCCTATCGCTTCGACATCGACTGTCAATCCGGGCAGGTGGTGATGGAGATCGACGCGCACATCAACGCCCGTGTGGACATCCAGCAGCTCGGCATTTCGCCGATGACCAGCATGTTCAGCTGCGGCACCCACGAACGCCGCATGTGCGACACCATTCACCCGCAGATTCATGACTCGGATCGTCTGTCGATGTGGCGTGGCAATGGCGAATGGATTTGCCGCCCGCTGAACAATCCGGTCAAACCGCAGTTCAGCGCGTTCTCTGACAACGACCCGAAAGGTTTCGGTCTGGTGCAGAGTGATCACGAGTTCTCCAGCTATCAGGACACTGTGGTCTGGTACAGCCGCCGTCCAAGCCTGTGGGTCGAGCCGATCACCCCGTGGGGCGAAGGCGAGGTCAGCCTGCTGGAACTGCCGACCACCGGCGAGACGATGGACAACATCGTGGTCTTCTGGACACCGAAGACAGCGGT
This sequence comes from Pseudomonas viridiflava, assembly GCF_001642795.1. Taxonomy (GTDB): domain Bacteria; phylum Pseudomonadota; class Gammaproteobacteria; order Pseudomonadales; family Pseudomonadaceae; genus Aquipseudomonas; species Aquipseudomonas viridiflava. The sequence goes on from NZ_LKEH01000023.1 coordinate 95,293, forward strand.
CAAGGCTGGCGACTCGATGAACTACGGCTACAAGCTGTTCTGGAGCCCGCTGCCGCCGGTGAGCACGCCGCTGGCGCAGGTTCACGCCACGCGTTCGGGCATGGGTGGCTTCCTGGAAGGCTGGGCACCGGGCGAGCATTACCCGAAAACCTGGGCCCGCCGTTTCGCGGTGGACTTCCACGGCGGCGGTCTGGACCGTCTGCCGGAAGGCACCGGGATCGAGCCGATCGTGACCGTGACCCACGGCAAGGTGCAGGACTTCAACATCCTCGTGCTGCCCGACATCAAGGGTTACCGGATCACCTTCGACTGGGTACCTGACAGCGACTCAGTGGACCCGGTGGAAATGCGCATGTTCATCCGCACCGGCGACCGCACACTGAGCGAGACGTGGCTGTACCAGTACTTCCCGCCAGCGCCTGATCGTCGCAAATACCCCTGACCGGTGATCACGCCCATGCTCCGCGTCACAGTACAAACCGGACGCGGAGCGTCCTGGGCGGCATTCCCACGCAGAGCGTAGGAACGATCAGCGTGATCTCAAGCACGCTGATCATGCCTATGCTTGTGCTCAGCGTTATACCCGAGTCTTACTGCGACCACGGACTGTGGGAGGCGGCTTGCCGGCGATGCTTTTTCTGAGGCGACCTGTCAGTGACTGAACTGACGCCATCGCCGGCAAGCCGCCTCCCACGGGGTATGCATTCAGTCAGTCACTTTCGTTTAGGCCCACGTTTTGCGCGTCTTGCGGACTTGTGTATAACGATGAGCGCAGAGCGTGGGGACGATCAGATATCTCAGGTGCGCTGATCGTGCCCATGCTCTGTGTCACCCCCAGGGGTGCGGCACTCATCGGATAATCCGCCAATCCTGACGAATTAATTGACAGTTTCCCGAACTGCGACTGATATACGTCTTGTCACGCCGTTGCGAGCATTCGCTCCAGACTTCTCATCATCCCCAAAGGCTTCCCCTTCTATCGACCCGCCTGTCGCGGTCGTCGGGCGGTAGCTTTGTCCGTTCGAATTTCCTGACGCCATTCAGAAGGCAGACATCATGGAGCTGAATCCTGCGAACAGAGCCGGCGATTCGTCGTCGATCATTTCCTTCGATAAATCCACCGTGGTCGTGCTGGTCGCGATCAGCCTGATTCTGGTCGAGACCTTTTCCGGGGCCTTGCGCTTCTATTTCGACAAGGCCGGTATCAGCCCGCTGCTCTATCTGCCCAAAGTCGCCTGCATCCTGTTGTTCGCGCTGGAGCTGCGGACCTTCAAGGCCGGACGCCTGTTCTGGACCTTCGTCATCGTGTGGGCGGTTTCCGGGCTGATCGCCATGCTGCACCGCGCCAGTCCGCACAATCTGGCCTTCAGCCTGTTCGCCCTGAGCCCTCTGGTGTTCGGCCTGGTGTGCAGCGAGCACCTGATCCATCGCAGAAAGATACTGTGCTGGGCCATCGGCTTCTGCCTGCTCGCCTCGCTGGCCGGGGTGGCGCTGGACAAACTCACCGCCGTGCCGTGGAAGGGCTACAGCTACAACGTCGGCGAAACCGAGCTGAGTGCCAACACCACGTGGAGCGCGGACGACGTGGACCGCGTCGCAGGCTTCGCTCGGGTGTCCAATGTGCTGTCGATCCTGATCGCTTTTTACACACTGTACCTGTTCATGTTCCTGCGCTCGCGACTGGTAATGATGCTGCTCAGTGCGGTGGCACTCTACGCCATCGTGCTGACTACCAGTAAAGCGCCGGCCGGGGCGTTCGCCCTGACCATGGGCCTGTTGATGATTCAGCGCATGAGCTGGACCTGCCGGATTCTATGCGTGCTGGTGGTATTCATCGGGCTGTTGCTGCCAACGCTTGGCATGGTCATGAGCTTCGACGCACTCACGGTCAGCAGCAGCGGCAGCTCGCTGGCATCGCTCTATGACCGGCTGATCAACACCTGGCCCAACGTGATCAATGCCCTGATCCGCGAAGGCTGGGTGCTGACCGGCGCAGGCTTCGGCATGGTCGGCAGCACCATGGGCATTTTCCCGGTGGAAGGCTCTGAAATCTTTCTCGGTATGGACAACTCGGCCCTGTACCTGTGGGCGATGCTCGGCGTGGTCGGCGGGTTGCTGTACACCCTGCAGATTCCACTGCTGTTCAAGCTGATCGAGGATGAAAGCCGAGTCGGTCGCATGCTGCTGTCGATCAGTGTCTGCTGGTGCCTGATCAGCTGGACCACGGACATGTTCGAAGTCGCCGTGGCCAATCTGTTTGCAGGCCTGGCCATCGGTTATGTCATCACCGCAAAGCAGGAGGCCATGACGTCCAGACCGGCCGACCTGCACCTGACCGCCCTGCCGAACCTGCGCTGAAGAGGCCGCCATGAAGCACGCTTTACGCCACACCGCGTATCTCCTGCTGCTGGGCTGCCTGAGCGGCATGCCTGTGGCTCACGCCGAATCGCCCTTTATCGTCGGCATCGCGACGCACTTGATGAACTTCGACCGCAAGCTCAAACAACCACTGGACCTGACCGCCCAGGCCGGCTTCAACTCGGTCAAGGACGACGCTTTCTGGTCAACCGCAGCCCCTTACCCTCACGAGTTGCGCATCACCGACAACTGGCGCAACTACCTGACCATCGCCCGCGAGCTGGAGATGAGCCGGCTGGCGATACTGGGTTACAGCACCTACTTTCACGACAACAAGAAGCCCCGGGACCCGGTGGTGATGAGCGCGTTTCTGAATTACGTCGATTACGTCACCCGCCAGTTGGGCAACCGCATCAGTTACTACGAGATCTGGAACGAGTGGGACCTGGAGGCCTCCGACGACCCTCAATTGGCGCTGGACTACGTGACGCTGGTGCAGAAAACCGTGCCCGTGATTCGCAAGAACACACGCAACGTCACCGGCCCGCCAGCGAAGATTCTGGCAGGCTCGGTGACGCCCGACGGCATGAGGCTCGGTTTCGCCGACCCATTGATCGAAAGCGGCGCGCTGGACCTGGTCGACGGTCTGTCCGTGCATCCCTACGTCCACTGCTCGGCAACCGATGGCAATACACCTGAAGCCTGGGTGGGCTGGATGGCCGACTACGAGCAGTACATCCGCACCAAGGCTGGTCGAGACGTGCCGATCTACCTGACCGAAATGGGCTGGCCCAGCCATCAGGGGCCATGCGGCAAGAGTGAGACAACCCAGGCGTTGTACATGGCGCGGATCTACTTTCTGGCCCGCACCATTCCCAACGTCAAAGGCATGTGGTGGTTCGACCTCTACAACGACGGCCCGGATCGCTATGACCAGGAACACAACTTCGGCCTGCTCAACGAAGACCTTTCGCCCAAACCCGCCTACATCATGATGAAAGCCATCGCGCCGGTGGTTCGCGACTTCACTTACGACGCTCAGGCCAGTTCGCTGGAGCCGAACCTCTATCAGCTGCACTTCACCAAGGGCAACGAGCGGGTGCTGGTGGCCTGGGCCATCGGCAAGCCGCGTGATGTGCAGGTGGTCAGTCAGGCCAGCATGAACGGCCCGGTACGCATGATCGACACCGCCTATGCCGAACGCGGAGAAGTGGACAGTCGTCAGTCCTGGAGCTGCGAAGGTGGTCAGTGCTCGGCGTCGATCAACCTGATCAACTTTCCCAAGATCATCCGGCTGAACCCGTTGAGTCATGGCGGGCAGATGGTTCGGAAGGAATAGTTCGCGAGGACTGACGACCAGGCAGCACCTGGCCGACTGAAAAAACACCACTTTGCGGGAAGCCCCACCACGTCTTCGACGAAGCGCTTTCGCACAGCAAACCCGGACTGTGGGAGGCGGCTTGCCGGCGATGAACGATGGCGTGATTTTCCTGACATACCGCGTCGACTGCATCGCCGGCAAGCCGCCTCCCACGGTCCGGAGTTTGCCGTAAGACCTGGCGGAATCCGCCGCTCAATCACCCCGATCATCCACTGGCCGGCACTCTCCCATGGACTTCAGAAAAGACATCAATGGCCTGCGTGCCATCGCGGTTCTCGCTGTGCTGCTGTTCCACTTCCATCCCGCCTGGCTGCCGGGCGGCTTTGCCGGGGTGGATGTGTTTTTCGTGATTTCGGGCTACCTGATCACGGGCATCATTCTGTGCGGCTTCCAGAATGGCACCTTCAGCCTGACTGCATTCTATCGATCACGGGCGCGGCGCATCATTCCGGCATTGGCGGTGGTGTGCATCGCCTTGCTGGCGCTGGGCTGGTTCTACCTGCTGCCGCTGGATTACAGCGCTCTGGGCACGCATGTCGCGAGCAGCCTGGGCTTCGTCTCCAACTTCATCTACTGGCGCGAAGCGGGTTATTTCACTGCCAATGCCCATGAGAAATGGCTGCTGCATACCTGGTCGCTGTCGGTGGAATGGCAGTTCTATCTGCTGTACCCGATCACCTTGCTGGTGCTCAGTCGCTTCGTGGCGCTGAGGAATCTGCGCTGGTGGATTCTGGGCGGCAGCGTGATCGGCTTCGCGCTGTGCGTGTTTGCTTCAGCACGCTGGCCCGAGGCGTCGTTCTATTTGCTGCCGACCCGGGCCTGGGAGTTGCTGTTGGGCGGCGTGGCCTGCCTGTTTCCCTTCAAGCTGCGCAGCGCTCAGAAGCGCATGCTGGAAGGCGTCGGGCTGGCGCTGATGATGGCGAGTTTCTTTCTGGTGTCGGTGCAGGACCTGTGGCCGGGCTATCTGGTCCTGTTACCTGTGCTGGGAACATTCGCAGTGATCATCGCTGCCCGGCAGGACTCGTTTCTGACCACCAATGCGCTGTCGCAATGGACCGGCAAGCTGTCGTACTCGCTGTACCTCTGGCACTGGCCGGTGGTGGTGCTGATGAACTACGCCGGCTGGCTGGGCGATACCGATAATGTGCTGCTGGGCATGAGCGCGGCCTTCCTGCTGAGTGTGGCTTCGTACGGCCTGATCGAAAGGTCCACAGGTCGTTGGCGCGAAGGTGCCCGCTGGAGGTTCGCCACTCTCGGTACGCTGGTCGGCATGGTGTTCGTCGGCGGCGCGGCAGTGAGCGCGACACAGGGCGTGGTCTCGCCGATGCGCGAGATCAGCCTGTCCGAAAAAGCGTCGTTCATTCAGGACTACGTCAATCGACAGCAGAATCTGTACGAGCCTTACTGGCTCAAGTGCGACGCGTTTTCTGCGTTCACTCAGCGCGGGCAGTCGGGCATCGATGAGTCGTGTACGCGCAAACAAGGCGAAGGCGGCGTATTCCTGTGGGGCGACTCACATGCACAGGCGTTGTCGCTCGGTCTGCGCACCCTGCTGACCAGAGACACGCCGTTCTATCAGGTCGCGTCCGCCAGTTGCCGTCCCAGCCTGAGCGTCCATCAAGGCCGCACATCGCCGACCAGCCGGGCCTGCGACTATTCCAACAGACTGGCCCTGCACAGCATCGAAACGCTGCACCCCGATATCGTGGTCATCGCGCAAAAGGACGGACACGACAAGACCGACTGGAACGGCATCGCGATCCGGCTCAAGGGTTACGGCGTGAAACACGTGGTGCTGATCGGTCCTCTGCCCCAGTGGAGTCCGTCGCTGCCCAGCGTCATCGCCAGCCGCCATTGGGGGCTGAATGAATCACACATCAGCGACCCGGCCCTCGACCAGAGCGTCATGGCGGTGGATCAGGCGACCCGGCAACTGGCGGCATCGGCGGATATCCAGTTCGTCTCCCTGATCGACAAACTCTGCGTAGCCGATGCCTGTCTGGTGCGACTCGAGGATACCGACTCGCTGCTGCAGATCGATTCGGGCCATCTGAGCACCGAAGGCTCGCTGTTTGTGGTGAAGAACTATGTGCTGCCGGAGTTGGTGAATTAGCGCCGTGTGCTGCGTCCGCTCAGCGTGCCCGAGATCCCTGATCGTTCCTACGCTCCAGCGTGGGAATGCAGCTCAGGACGCTCTGCGTCCGCTCCATGCACTCAATCACCTGCCTGCAAACGCTCGGCAAACCTCACCAGCTCGGCCAGTGAATCGGCTTCCATCTTGCGCATGACCGAGCCGCGGCGGACTTTGACGGTGATTTCGCTGACGTTAAGGCGGGCGGCTATCTGTTTGTTCAGCAAACCGGCGACCACCAGCGCCATGACCTGCTGCTCGCCCGCATTGAGGCTCGCATGCCTGCGCTGCAGCTCGGCTTGCACCGCCGCGTTCTGACGCCGCACGCGGTCCAGCGCCAGGCCCTGCTGAATGGCGTCCAGCAGGTCCTGCTCGCGAAACGGTTTGGTGAGAAACTCCACCGCACCGGCTTTCATGGCGCGCACCGACATCGGAATGTCGCCGTGCCCGGTGATGAAAATGACCGGCAGAAAAATCCCCGAACGCGCCATCTGCTCCTGAAAATCCAGACCGCTCATGCCCGGCATGCGGATGTCCAGAATCAGGCAACCCGGCGCATCGGGCCGGGGCGTGTCCATGAACTGCTGGGTGGAGCCGAACAGCAGGCTGCGCAGCCCGACCGAGGCCAGCAAGTCTTCCAGCGAAGTGCGCACCGACAGGTCGTCGTCGATCACGTAGATGATCGGCTCTTCAGCCTGCGCAGCGGGGTCGGTCGTGTTCATCAGGTGTCCATCTTTCCGGTGGGCAGAGTGAAGTGAAACGTAGCACCGACTGACGGCTCGGGCATCACCCAGATGCGCCCGCCATGTGCTTCGATAATCGACCGGCTGATCGCCAGACCAATCCCCATACCCTCCTCCTTGGTCGTGTAGAACGCATCGAAGATGCGATCAATGTTTTCCGGCGCCACGCCCATGCCATTGTCACGCACCGAAAACTTCACCTCTCCGCCTGCGTTCACATCCACCTTCACCGCCAGCCGCGCCTGACCGGGCTCGACCCTGCGCATCGCGTCCACCGCGTTGAGCATCAGGTTCAGCAGCACTTGCTGGATCTGAACCCTGTCTGCCAGCAGCGGTGGCAACCCTTCCGACACCTCGACCGTAAGCGCGACCTGCTGCTCGTCGATTTCACTGTGGGCCAGCGATACGATTTCGGCCACGGTATCGGCCACGTTGATCCATTCCTTGTGCGCCGCCGAGCGCTTGGCGAGCGCCCGCACCCGCACGATGATATCGCCCGCCCGGTTGGCATCGCCGATCATGCGCGCCAGCGCCTGCCGCGCCCGGTCCAGATTGACCGGCTCGGCAGCCAGCCAGCGTGTGCACGCATTGCCACTGGTGACGATGGCCGACAGCGGCTGATTGATTTCATGGGCGATGGACGCAGTCAGCTCACCCAGCATGTTGACCCGGGCGATCTGCGCCAGTTGTGAGCGCGCCTCGTGAACGGAGCGGATTGCCACCGCCATGCGCAGCGCCAGATAGGTCACCATCGCAATCGCCGCCAGACTGATAATGCAGTTGATCAGCGCCGCCTCGCTGCCTCGGGAAATCGTCAACTCGTAGCTGAGCACCGTCAGCGCCATACAGGTCAGCGCGATGGCGATCACACCGGCAACCGGCAGAAACCGGACCGCCATGAGCACCACGGCGATCTGGAACACACCGACGGCAATTTCCAGATCGGTCAGGGTGTCGGCAATCGCGATCACCACGGCCAGCCCAAGCAAGGCGGCCAGCCGAATCGCCATCGCAGCTTTGCCAAAGGATTCAGGCTCGCGCATCTGCAACCTCTCGCTCGTTCAAAGGGCCAGCGCAGTATGCGCCGACACGCCTCAGGATGGGTTATCCAGACTGAACTGATCCGCCAGTTCATCGTAGGCGAACAGCTCGGCGTAACGTCCCCACTGCGTTACCGAGTCGAGCGTCTGGCGGGCATCGCTTTCGGACATGAAGTCTTCCAGTTGATCCCGAAAGCGGCGTGCAGGAGCCGTGTGCGTCGAACGATCATCCAGCACCCGGCGAATATGCGCCACCAGCGGCACGAAGCTCAGCAAGTGCTGGGCGAACAGATGCTTGCGCTCATCCACGTCCGCCAGTGCATAACGGTTGGCCGCAGGCAGCAAACGAATGTCGCCGCCCTTGAGTTCGGCGAAACGCAGCAGTTGCAGGACTTCGGCAATCGGGAACAGCTCGTCCGCGTTGTAATGCAGCGCACCGGCCAGCTCCGGCAGGTCGGCCTTCATGCCGTAGGGCGGCGCATGAATCGCCTCGATCAGACCGGCCAGCGCGTTGGTGGACACGTGCGGCAGCACCATGCCCAGCCCGGTTCCCGGGAACACGCCCTGACGGGTTTCGCCTGCGTCACTGTCCTGGGTCATCAGCACGTAGATGTCTTCGACCAGCGCCTGAAAGACCGGGTCCTGACGGTTGCGCGGCTGTGGCAGATCCACCTTGATCTCACTGATCACCCGCCCCGGATTGGACGAGAACAGCAGGATGCGATCACACATCAGCACCGCTTCGGCGATGTTGTGCGTCACCATCAGGATCGACTTGATGGGCATGCGGCCTTCGCTCCACATGTCCAGCAGATCGGTGCGCAGGGTTTCGGCGGTCAGCACGTCGAGCGCCGAGAACGGTTCGTCCATCAGCAGCACATCCGGGTCGATCACCAGCGCACGCGCCATGCCGACCCGCTGGCGCATGCCGCCCGACAGCTCCTTGGGATAGGCGCTCTCGAAACCGTCCAGACCGATCAGGTCAATGGCCGCCAGCGCCCGCTTGCGGCGCTGTTGAGCCGGAACGCCCTGAGCCTCAAGCCCGACCTCGACGTTTTCCAGCACCGTCAGCCACGGAAACAATGCAAAGCTCTGGAACACCATGCCCACCGACATGGCCTTGCCCGGCGTGCGGTTAGGAAAAGTCACTTGCCCATCGGTCGGCACCACCAGCCCTGCAATGGAGCGCAGCAGCGTGGATTTGCCCGAGCCGGAGCGGCCCAGCAGGCCGATGATTTCGTTTTCGTTGAGTTGCAGCGTCACATCGTCCAGCACCAGCCGCTCTTTGCTGGCCTTGCCGTACACATGACGAACCTTCTGCACATCCACCAGGCAACGCTTTTCGACAGCCATCATCGTGGCATCCTCCACACACAATCACACAAGACTCAGACGTCGCTCGGCGAACCCGTACAGCGGGCGCCACAGCAACCGGTTGAACGCGATCACGAAGATCGACATGACGGCAATGCCCAGCGCGACCCGTGCGTAATCACCCGCCTGAGTGGCGTTGGCGATGTACGAACCCAGGCCGGCAGCCTCCAGATGCTTGTCGCCCCAGGACACGGCCTCGGCGACGATGCTGGCGTTCCACGAACCGCCAGACGCTGTCAGCGCGCCGGTGACGTAATACGGAAACACACCCGGCAACGCCACCCGACGCCACCACTGCCAACCACGCATGTTGAACAGGGTGGCCGCTTCGCGCAGGTCGGTCGGCAAGGCGCTGGCCCCTGCGATGACGTTGAACAGGATGTACCACTGGGTGCCGAGCACCATCAGCGGCGACAGCCAGATATCGGGGTTCAGGTGCAGGCCGACAATGGCGATCACGGCAAACGGAAACAGCACGTTCGCAGGAAAGGCCGCCAGAAACTGCGCGACGGGTTGCAGCCGCTCGGCCCACACCGGGCGCAGACCGATCCACACGCCAATCGGCACCCAGATCACACTGGCTACGATGATCAGCACGATCACCCGCAGCATGGTGGTCAGTCCCAGTCCGAGCGCGGTGGCCAGATCGCCGAACCCGAGCGATGCTTCGATGAACCGGAACAGGCAGATGCTGGCGGCCAGACAGCCAGCAATCACCAGCCCAAGCCAGGCAGTATCGAGGAACCGGCTGACACCCGGCGCAGGCTTGACGTTCCAGAAGCGCGTCAAACCGCGTCCATTGATCAGCATCAGGCCCTTCCAGGGCGCGGCCAGCACAGTGCCCAGCAGCGGCGCGAGTCGGGAGCGGCCCAGCAGGCTGTACATCCACGAGCGTGGGCGCTTTTGCGATGCGGTCTGCTCGAAGCGAAACTTGTCCGCCCAGGCCACGACCGGCCGGAACAGCAACTGGTCGTAGGCCAGAATCACCAGCGCCATGGCCGCGACGGCCCAGGCAATCGCCGTCAGGTCTTTCTGCTCGATCGCCAGCGCCAGCCACGAGCCGATGCCGGGCAGATTGACGGTGGTGTCGCCGACCGAAATCGCCTCGCAGGCCACCACGAAGAACCAGCCGCCGGACATTGACATCATCATGTTCCAGACCAGCCCCGGAATGGCGAACGGCAGTTCCAGACGGGTGAACCTGAGTACCGGCGACAGGCCGAACTGACGACTGACTTCACTCAGGTCATTGGGCACCGTGCGCAGCGACTGATAAAAGCTGAACGCCATGTTCCAGGCCTGGCTGGTAAAAATGGCAAAGATCGCCGCGCATTCGACGCCCAGCTGCCGCCCCGGAAACAGGCCGATGAAGAAGGTCACGGTAAAGGTCAGAAAGCCGAGCACCGGGACCGATTGCAGAATATCCAGCGCCGGAATGATCACCTGTTCGGCCTTGCGGCTTTTGGCGGCCAGTGTGGCCACGACCAGGGTGAAGACCAGCGATGCCGCGAGGGCGATGAACATGCGCAGCGTGGTGCGCAGTGCGTATTCCGGCAGGTTCGCCGGGTCCAGGGTCATCGGGCTTGAGGTCAGCAGCGACAGCGGCTGGAACATCTGTCCGACACCGTGCAGCAGCAACGCAACGACCATTGCCAGCAGGCCCAGGCAGACGATATCGACCCCATAAGGTGCGCGTGTTCTGGCGTCGCCATATCGGGAGACTCGCAGACGCTTGCCGGACTCGAAAATAGACTGCATGGACTCACCTCGACGCGGCTGCACGGGTACGCGCCGGCAGCGTTTCAGAAAACGGACTGTCAGCGGATACATAAAAAAGGGCAGTGAGTGTTTAACCACTCGTTGTATAAAAGCTTATAGACTTTTGACCGGTGTTTAAAACCTGCAAACGTAGACGCTGCAGACCCGAAAGTATGAGTGTCATATACGAAGGTATATAAAGGCTTAGCGGCCAACGGCGTATGAATAAACCACGAAAGGATAGTGAATGAAGGTAGTTCGTTTTCTCGTCCTGACGTGCGCCTGGGCCTGTTTTCAACCCACCGCACTGGCTCAGCCGTACGTGGCGGCCAGCACAGAGTGGCGCCCCTTCATTTATACCGACGAATACAACACGCTGCGAGGCGTCTCGACCGATATCGCTCGTCAGGTCTTCAAACAGGCGGCCATTGATGTGCAGTTTGTGTCCTATCCGGCCAACCGCATGCAAGTGATGCTGGACAAAGAACAGATCGATATCAGTTATGCCGAGTCACCCAGCTGGACCAGCGAAAACGACGCGAGCAAGTATGTATTCTCGGTGCCTTATCTGGCGGTACGCGAACACTTGTACTTTGCCGCAGATGATCCGCTTTCAAATGAGCCCGTGAGTAAACTGCGCAATGTAACGATCGGCATGATCCGGGGGTATACCTACCGCGCGCTGGACACAGCCTTTGAGGAAAAGCGCATCACCAGGCTTGAAACTTCGGAGGACTCGGCGCTGCTGGAGTTGCTCGCCAACAAACGCGTGAATGCCGTCGCCATGGTCGATGACCTGTACGACTACCTCGCCACTACCCATCAGATAGATCCCGACCGATTCCGGCGAGGCGCTCTGCTGAATGAGTCGAGTCTGTCGATCATGCTGTTGAACAGGCACGCCTCGCTACTGCCGAAGATCAATGCCGCGATCCTCGACATGCAGCGCCGCGGCGAACTGCAGCGCATCCGCGACGCTTACCTGCCCAACGCATCGACGAAGGCATGCGTCAGCGGCGGCAAGTCCTGCTGAACGCGATTTTGTGGGAGATGCCCCTGTGTATCTGGCACAGCGCTGTCTTGCAGCAAAGACGGGACCGTGGGAGGCGGCTTGCCGGCGATGAACGATGATGCGATTTTCCTGACATACCGCGTCGACTGCATCGCCGGCAAGCCGCCTCCCACCATCCGGTGTTTGCTGCGTGACAGCGTTACGTCGACGTGGTGGCGCCTCCCACAGCAAGGGTGTTTCCTGCGAGGCAGCGCGCCTCACAGGTTCCCCTTACATTCAGCCATCACACCCGGAAGTGGCTGACCAGCATTTGCAACTGCCCACCCAGGCGCGCCAGTTCGACGCTGGAGGCGGCGGTTTCTTCGCTGGCTTCTGCGGTCTGCTCGGACACGTCACGCACATTGACGATGCTGCGGCTGATCTCGTCGGCCACTGAACTTTGCTGCTCGGCGGCAGCAGCGATCTGCTGGTTCATGGCCTGAATGTTGGACACGGTCCGGGTGATGCTTTCCAGCGACACACCGGCCTTGCGGGTCAGCTCGACGCTGCTATCGGTCAGCGTGCGGCTGCCGAGCATGATTTCCGACACCTGACGGGTGCCGTTCTGCAGACCGGCGACCAGGCTTTCGATTTCCTCGGTCGATTGCTGAGTGCGCTGCGCAAGGCCTCGCACTTCGTCAGCCACGACAGCAAATCCACGACCTGCCTCGCCAGCGCGTGCTGCCTCGATGGCGGCGTTGAGCGCCAGCAGGTTGGTCTGTTCGGCCACGGCCTTGATCACGTCCATGACCTTGCCGATCTTGTCGCTTTCCTGCTCGAGTACGGTCATCGCGTCGGATGAGCGCACGACCTCGGCAGCCAGACGTTCGATCTGGCCGATGGCCTCACCCACCACCTTGTCACCGGCGCGAGCTTCCTTGTCGGCATCGGCGGCAGCAACGGACGCCTGCTCGGCGTTGCGTGCAACCTCGTGCACCGTGGCCGACATTTCATGCATGGCGGTGGCAACCTGATCGGTCTCGACCTTCTGGCTGTTCACGCCAGCGCTGGTCTGTTCAGTGACCGCCGAGAGTTCTTCAGCCGCGCTGGCAATCTGCGTTACGCCATCGCGAATCCCGGAGATCAGATCCCGCAGGGTTGCACCCATGCGCTGAATGCCTTGTTGCAACACGCCCAGTTCATCGCGACGAGTAACGACTTCGTTGTGCGTCAGGTCGCCAGAGGCAATGCGGTCGACAATCGCCAGGGTTTCCTGCAACGGACGCGTAATCTGACGCGTGATGATCACCGCAGCCAGAATGCCGAGGACCAGCACCAGCAGGATGCAACCGATCTGCAGGCTACGCGCCTGAGCGGTATCGTCATCGCCAAGCTTCATTTGCAGGTCGTACAGCTCATCGCCCAGCTTGACGATGGTTGCGCCCTGCGTGGTCAGGTCCTTGCGCACGGTTGCAGCTTCGACGGTCGTGGCCTTGAAGGCTTCGACCGAACTGCGATAGCTGCGCAGTCCGTTTTCCAGCTGCGCGACTCTGGCCGCGCCAAACGTGGATTTGAGGCCGTCCAGGTGCTGGATGGCGGTGTCCAGTTGCTGGAAGGCGGCCTTTTCTGATTTGTCGTCAGGCTTGCCGGTGTAACCGCGCACTTCATAAAGCACCAGCGTCAGGTCCTGCCGAGCGGTGTTCACCCACTGGACCTGATCGAAGCGGGCCGGGTCCGATGGGTCCATCTGCAAAACGGCACTGTTGAGCGCATCGATCGACTGTGTGGCCGTCGTGGCATTGGCCGTCATCTCGGCACGCACTCTGGCGCTGGTCTGGTAGACCGCCCGCATCTGGTTCAACGATGCTTCATAAGCGCGAATGACGTCGGTGAGCTGACTGAGAGGCTTGACGTTGACCGGGTTGGTGAACGTGCTGAGCAGCGATTGCTGGTGCTTCTTGAAGGTATCCAGCTTGCCCTGCATGTTCTGCGCTGCAGTTTCGTCGCCATCGGTCAGCATGTACTGCAGACGGGCAATGCGCAGGTCGGTCAGTTTGTTACCGAGTTGGGTGATGTCACCGATTCTGTCGGTGCGGTAGATGAGTTTGTCGAGGCTGGTCCAGCCGACGAGCGCGAGTATGGCAGTGAAGAAAAGGACTGCCCCAAAGCCCAGGGCCAACTTCATGTTGACGCTGATGTTCGCAAAGCTGCTGTTCATGCAATCTCCTGAATATGCTTTTTATGCGCAACGAAAGAGCTGAAGATTTGTTTTTATGAACAGCAAACCTGCGCGCCAGAGCTATCGGCCGACATCAGGCATAACTTGACCAAAAAGACAGAATCAGCGGCAAGAGCGCTGATTCAGGGAGATTCGCTGTGCGTCGACACAGCGATTTGACGTGGCAAAAGGGGAAGCGCGAGAAGCCGCCTCCCACAAAAGCGTGTTCGTTCAGCAGAGAACGTTTATTCAGCCCGAATCACGCCCCCAGCTTGAAGCGCGACACCACCGAGCGCATTTCGCTGGCGACGCGGCCCAGTTCGCTGGCCGTGGTGGCGTTGTTCTCGATGCCCTGCATCAGCGTGCCCGAACTGGTGCGGATGCCCATCACGTTGCGGTTGATGTCTTCGGACACGGCATGCTGTTGCACGGCGGCGCTGGCGATCTGGGTGTTCATTTCCACGATCCGCTCCACGCCCTGACTGATGCTCGACAGACTGCCCGAGGCTTCGCCAGCGGCACTGATGCACGCCTGTGCTTTTTGCTGACCGGCCTGCATCTGCTGCACGGCAGCCTCGGTCGCACCCTGCAACTGCTGGATGATGTTGCGGATTTCTTCGGTCGACGACTGGGTACGCGACGCCAGCGTGCGCACCTCATCGGCCACCACCGCAAAGCCACGGCCCTGCTCACCGGCACGCGCCGCTTCGATGGCCGCGTTCAGCGCCAACAGGTTGGTCTGGTCGGCGATGGTGCTGATCACCTGGATCACGCCACCAATCGACTGGCTGTGCAGCGCCAGCGCCTGGACTTTCTGAGCGCTGAGTTCCACTTCTTCTGCCAGAGCCTGGATGGTCGAATGCGCCTGATGCATGACGCGCAGCCCGGTGCGTGATGCCGTGTTCGCTTCGTCGGCGGCCTGCGCGGCACCTTCGGTGTTTTGCGCAACGTCGGCGACACTGGCGGTCATTTCGTTGATGGCGGTCGCCACCTGTTCGGTTTCGGCCTGCTGGGCGTTCATCGACTCCTTGGCCAGACTGATGGAGTTGCCCAGACGCGCAGCCACTTCGGACAGCTCGTAAGAGGTGCGATCCATGTGCGAGATGGAGCCGGAGAAGGCTTCGGCCATGAGATTCAACCCTGTGCCGATATCGGCCACCTCGTCCTGGCTGGTCACATTGACACGTGCGCTCAGGTCACCGTCAGCCAGACGGCGTGTGACGTCAAGCAAACCGTCGATGGCCAGACGCAAGGCCTTGTAGATGCTGCAGAACGCATAGAGCAGCAAAAGGCCCATGATCACGCACATGCCGATGACGATTTCGCGCTGCAGCAGCAGTGCGTCGTAACGTGTGTCCAGTTCGCCTTGCAGCGATGTCTGGATTTCGTCCTGTGCCTTGTAGAACCCAGCAACCACTGCGTTGCCACGAGCACTGAACGATAGCCCTTGTTGAGCCGACAGGGAGGTGCCCGATACATAAGCCTTGAGGTCATCGCGATAGCTGTCCATCGCGGCAATGGCGGCTACGACCGGCGCGTTGACGCGTTCAGTCAGCTCAGGCGCACGACGCTTGAGCAAGCGGATGCTCTGTTCCAGTTCAAGCCGGGTTTGCGCTTCCTGTTTGAACAGGCTGTCGAGCGAACTTCGCATGCCGGGGCTCAGATTCTGGCCGGTGCTCAGGGCGGCAGATATTCCGCGGATCTGCCCGGCCATATTGATCTGGCGCGGCATGCGGATGGTGCTCAGGTCGATCAGAAACAGCGACGCATAGTCTTCATCCAGCACCAGCCCGGACGTGGCCGACAGGTAATAAATGAAGTTGAGCGTCTGGGTCAGTTGCTCATTCCACTGAGCGAACGCTTCATCCGGCGATGCACCAGGCTTTACGCCATCCATGATGGTACGAGCGCTGTCACGCAGGCGTTGCACGCGGTTTTCAGTCTCCAGCGTGCGGCCCTGGCGAGCGTCCATGTCGGCCAGATTGGCGAACGCCGTTTCCAGTTGAGCGCGATTGGCAACAAAGTCTTGAGTGGCCGAAGTATCGCCCGTCAACACGCGGTTGGTCATTGCGCGCTGCAGCATGGAAAGGCGCAATACCGGTGTCACAACGTGCAAGTATTCACGACCCACACGCTCTTGCGCGACGGTGTCGATACTTGCGTTCAGGCTGTTGAACACACGCATTCCAAGCACAAGCAGCGGAATGACGATGATAATGGCAAGGACAGTGAACTTGGCAGGAAAACGCAGGCGGTTGGTCAGGTAGATACCGGGCGACAGGATATTCATATCGTTCTCTTTATAGTAAGGGGGCCTGATCCGGCTGAAAGAACTCCCTTCTTTACGTCGCGACAGATGGCAGTAAGTCACGTTTACAAATGGGAGGGTGTACCGACCAAGTGAAGGCATTGTGACATCACTTCAGAGCTTGCCCCGATTGGTTAGTTCAATGGGGGTCATGCAATCTGATACCGGCCTATCGGCGTGCTGGCGATAAACGTGAGGAGGGGAAACCGACAAAAACCGAGCATTTGTCAACGTACCGAACCACCACCTTGTGTAACTCACTGTTTCCAGTAGTTACCGGCGGGAAAGCAGTCGTGAGGGATTATTCGGAATCGTCTCTGGCGCCGTCCCGATTCTTTTTGAAACCCCGGAGATTGATGACGCAGAGACCTGCCTGGAGCACGATCAGCGCATAGGCATGGGCGTGAAGGCCCCAAATGATCCAGAGGAAGTTGCTGAAGATGAAGCACCAGAAGGCGAGCATGCGCCTGGCAGGTCGTTGCGACCCGATGAACCAGGCTGCCAATAACGTCACGGCCATTGCGGGCCACTGAATCAGATCGATCACATCACCTCCATCCACCATCGTGCGACATCGAACCTGCACGCTGGTGAACGTCTATCACCTACTCAGCCATCTAACCTTACGCTCGTTTCCACTCCACATTCGAAAGCCCCAGTTTCTCGGCCTGAGGTTTGCTCAGCTTTGGCACCCTGTCGGAACGGTACTTGGGAATCGCGCCAAACCCTGCATCAACCGTCGCCCAATGCCAGGCTTCCTGATTGTCCATGTCGACGGCCCTGATGTAGAAGGTCTTATAGCTACCGTGCAATAAATAATCGATCCGGTAGTGTTTTTCATCAGCCATTTTGTTACTCCTGCTTTGTCCACTCGCAAAACAGATCGTGCTCATTTCAAAAAATTCCCAGTATTTTAGAACCTGTTTTAAGCGATATCATATAGCCATGACTCGAGTGCGCTCATCTGGATTAAAACGAATCAACTTAATTCATAGTTATTGTTAATAAGTGCAAAAAAGTCGGTGTCCCGAGAGGGTTCCGGTCAACAGGATGCACTCCCCGTCATCCGGGGCTATCCGCCGTTTCTTCAAACTTTCTCACCGACAGGTGGGAAATAACGAAATTCTATTGAACTCGGTTTTTTCAACCATTCATCCCGTCACTGCATAGTTTTGAGCAACGTTCTTCGCCTCGCTCTTTCATAACCCATGACTGCACCGCATCGTGTTCAACCCGTGGACACATGCTTACCGAAAGAGTCAGCCTGAGGAAATGATATGTTCATACATAACAAGCGCCTTCAGTACACCGTACGTGTAGCCCGTCCGAACCCGGGGCTTGCCAACCTTCTATTGGAACAATTCGGCGGCGCGCAAGGCGAGCTTGCCGCAGCAGGCCGCTACTTCACCCAGGGCCTGAGTGAAGACGATCCAGGTCGCAAGGATCTGTTGATGGACATCGCGACAGAGGAACTGAGCCATCTGGAGATCGTCGGCTCCATTATCGTGATGCTCAACAAGGGCGCCAAGGGCCAGTTGGCGGAAGGTATCGAGGAAGAAGGCGAGTTGTACCGGTCCCTGAACGGCGCTGGCAATGACTCCCATATCACCAGTCTGCTCTATGGCGCCGGAGCGCCGCTGGTCAATTCCGCAGGTGTGCCATGGACTGCCGCCTACATCGACACGATTGGCGAGCCGACCGCAGATTTCCGCTCCAACATCGCTGCCGAGGCACGGGCCAAGATCGTGTACGAGCGTCTGATGAACGTCACGGATGATCCGGGCGTAAAAGACGCACTGGGCTTTCTGATGACGCGCGAGATCGCTCACCAACTGTCCTTCGAAAAAGCCCTGCACGCCATTCAGCCCAACTTCCCGCAGGGCAAGTTGCCTGGCATGCCCGAGTTCACTAACAAGTACTTCAACATGTCGGGCGAACCCAATGTGCGCGGTGCGTGGAACCAGGGCGGCGAGTGGGAATACGTCGAGTCGCCACAACCGGCAGTGGATGGAGGCGACGGTTCGGCGTCAGTGACCTTGAGCGCGGACGATGCTCAGGTTCTGGAAGCCATGAAAGTCCGGACCATGTCCGACCCTGAGGCCAACCCCATTACCGGCGCGGACCTGGGATCGGGGTTTGTACAAGGCAAGGAAAGTTGATAACAGCGACTTAAACCGTTATTAAGGATGAGCATCATGAAAACAAACCGTACACGTGTCACGACGAAGATAGAGATCGGCAACGCCGTCTTTGATAAAGGACTTCAATCTTTTGATGCAGAGGCACGTTTGGCCCGTCGAGGTTTTCAAGTAGTGATGGCCACCAAAGTATTCGGTGTTGCGTCGCTGCTGGATAATAACTTACCGAGTCGATAACGCTGCCATCACCATGAACGGCCTCGTTTAACGGCGAGGCATGTTCAAGTCAATAAAATAACCGGCCTTGCGCCGGTTTTTTATGGATCAAAAGAAAAGTTATTAATGGCTGATCAGGAACCGTATCAAATAACCGCATGACGCAGTTCCTCAACAGAGGTCCCGGTCATGCGGCATCACTGCAAACGTTACTGTTTGGCAGCGTCACCGCCGTGAGCGGCGGCCAGTTTTTTGGCTTCTGTCAGATGCTTTTCCAACGTCGGCAGTGTCTTTTCTGCAAACGCTTTCACATCAGGGTCGGTCCCTTCAGCCGCCTGTTCCTTGAACAGTTTGATGGTTTGCTCGTGCGCCATGACCTGATTGTTTGCGTAGGACCTATCAAACGACTCGTCGCGCAAATCGAGAATCATCGCCTTCGCCTTGTCCATCAGCATGGCGTCGTCCGCCACTTCAAGCTTTTTGGTTTGAGCGATTTTCTTCAGCTGCTCATTGGCTTCTGTGTGTTCTTTTATCATGTGCTCGGCGAATGTTTTCACATCCGCTGAGGCGCTTTTCTGTTGGGCCATTTTGCCCGCTTCAACCTCTGCAATGCCTTTGGCAGCAGCGTTATCTACAAAGTCTGCGGAGTCATCAGCGGCCAAGGCCACCTGCGAACCCAGCGACAGCATCACAGCAAGAGCGCTCATACGAAAATAGTTGGTCATTTTCGGTCATCCTTTTTTATGGGCCAGATACGTCGTCGATGACGACACGACTTTTACGACCCCTCTCGAAAATCTGCGTTCAGCCTTTTTGACGGTCGGCCTGCGCGCCTTCAACCAGGCTGCAACTGGTCGGGTGGCATGCCGTTTTTTTGGAACGGGGAAGCACGCGCTCTGTCCATCGGCAAATAACCGGGCAGCAAGCAGCGTGTCCCGAATGAACAATAAAGACGGCAGGTTCAAGCATGAAGATCGTCAACGACGTGGTGTCGTATCTGCACAATGAAAAGTTGTTACTCGTCACTGCCGAATCCTGTACGGCAGGCGAGATCGTCACGCTGCTGGCGCAGGTTCCCGGCAGCGGCTCGCTGATCGAATGCGGATACGTGGTGTATTCCCCTGAAGCCAAACAGCGAGTACTCGGCGTCAAACCCGAGACCATCGAGCAGTTCAACCTGACCAGTTGCGAGGTCGCTCGGGAGATGGTGAAGGGTGCGCTGCATGAAAGCCCTGCAAATGTGGCTGTCGCGACCACGGGCATCTGCGGTCCTGACGATGTGGACGGCATACCCGCCGGAACCGTCTGCTTCGCCTGGGGTTTTGTGAAGGATGGACAGCAACACATCGTCAGTCGTCAGCATCGCTTTCAGGGAGACAGGGAATCGGTCCAGCATCAGGCCGCGTTATATGCGCTTGAGCACATTCCGACGTTTCATCGGCAATGCAATTGATTCGACCAGCAAAACGCCACCCATCGGCCACACGCAAAAAACGCTGAATTTTCCAAACGGCCCGGCACTCTTTTTTCAATAGAACAACAGAAAGTCTCGTGCGACCGCTTCTCTCGTGACTCTCAACTGCCGAGGTACGATTTTTATGACGTCTCTTCAGCTGATGACAGGTAACACTGTCGTCAAACCGACTGTAGTGGAAGAAGAATCAAAGGCTGTCTATCAGTCCTTGTTGAGTGAGAGCACTGACGAGTCGCGGCACGAGGCAGTCGCTTTTCTTGAACACTGCCTTGCGATGGCAGACCGGGAAAATTGCGAGTTGCCACCGCAACCGGAAGCGCTCGAACACTGGATCGAGCAGAACGTCGGCGAGGTCGCCGAGCAATACGCGACTTATCTGGAGCAGCGCCGCTCAGGTCAGCCGCGCCGTTTCTTCAAGAACAAAGCCCATGCGATGTATTTCATCCAGCAGGTCGCGCCCACCAAGCTGGTCGATGGCGCTTGGCTGTATGGTCTGCTGCCGCACTGGGCGGACTACCGTTTTCACGGGCTGATTCGCACCTACCTCGAAGAGCTGGGCGATGGCGAGCAGGCGCAGAATCATGTGTCGCTGTACCGCAAGCTGCTGGCCGATCTGGACTGCGACACCAACGTACCGCTGCAAGACGAAGCCTACCTGCAAGGCGCCATCCAGCTGGCGTTGGGGCAGTCGGGCGATGAGTTTCTTCCAGAGGTGATTGGCTACAACCTGGGTTATGAACAACTGCCGTTGCACTTGCTCATTACCTCGTTCGAATTGAACGAGTTGGGCATCGATCCTTACTACTTTACCCTGCACGTGACGATCGACAACGCCAGCACCGGCCATGCCCGTAAAGCTGCGCAGAGCGTCATGGCGCTGTTGCCGATGGGCCAGGAGCGTGACGCGTTCTACCGTCGGGTCGCCAGCGGTTACAAGCTCAACGAGCTGGGCATCGGTTCATCGGCCGTCATCCAGTCGTTCGATCTGGAGCAGGA
Source organism: Pseudomonas viridiflava (assembly GCF_001642795.1). Taxonomy (GTDB): domain Bacteria; phylum Pseudomonadota; class Gammaproteobacteria; order Pseudomonadales; family Pseudomonadaceae; genus Aquipseudomonas; species Aquipseudomonas viridiflava. Next base: position 116,419 of record NZ_LKEH01000023.1, read on the forward strand.
AGTGATCGCCATGCTCGAGCGCAAACGCACTTTCGGCCAGCACATGCATTCCGACTACTGCCGCCTGGATGGCAAGACCGTCAACGAATGGCTCGCCAGCCCTGATCAGATTCCAGAGTTCCTCAGCGTTCTGGAAAACCGTGGCTGGATCAAGCGCCACGAAGACCCGATCCATAGCCGTTTCTGGCAACTGTTTGAAGGTGTCGGTGCACCGATGTTCGGCGTGTTCAACGGCTACGAAAAACAACTGGTGCACGATTGGATCGCCGGTGACTGGCTGCCGGACGGCAGCGCCCAGCCCAGCACAGGCAAGCGTCTGCCCGAAGCGTTTCGTTCAAGGTTCCGCAACCTGCCGGGCGGCGGCCAGCCTGTTCCCGCACAGGCAAGTGATGCCGCAGCAGACGCCGATCCGGACGTGCGCGAGCTGCACATGAAACTGGAGTCCGTGGCGGCAACCGAGAAAATGCCCGTGCTGATCGAAAGCCTGTCGCCCGCCCGCCATTCGAGCGCCGCAGGTCTGTACGCCACGCGCCTGTTCGTCTCGCACATGGCCGAGCGCATGACCGGAGTTCAAGCATGAGCCTGACCTTGCCGGACCGCACGGCACTCACCACCCTCGCCCAAAAACTGGCGGCGGGCGGTTATAGCTTCATCACCCCGACGCCACTCACTCACCAGCGTGTCAACGAACGTCCAGAAAATCGCACGGCCCTTTCGCTGCGTGATGTCTTCGGCTGGAGCCGGATCATTCCCGAGTCCATGCTGCCAGCCTCTGAAGCCCAGGGTCTTCTGGAAGCCGGGATTCTGCAGCGCAGCGAGGACGGCCTGAAAAGTCGGGTCAGGTTCTCGAGCCTGGATGATCTGCTTTTGGTGCATTCCGCGTACCCGACTCACGATGAAGATTCGGTATTTTTCGGGCCAGACACGTACCGTTTTGCACAGTCAATCAAAGCCCATCTGCAACGCACATCGCACTCTATAAAACGCGCGGTGGACATCGGTTGTGGCACGGGTGCAGGCGCGCTGCTCATTGCACAGGCGCGTCCTGATGCGCAGGTTCACGCGGTGGACATCAACCCCAGAGCCTTGCATTTTGCGCAGGTCAACGCCGCCATCGCGGGCATTGGAAATCTGACGTGCAACCAAAGCGATATCCTCACGGGTCTGACTGACAGCTTCGACCTGATTGTGGCCAACCCGCCCTACATGAAAGACACCCAGAAACGTGCCTATCGCCATGGTGGAGATTCGCTGGGTGCGGACCTTTCAGTGCGCATCGTGCACGAGTCCATCGACCGCCTCGCCCCTGGGGGTTCGCTGCTGCTGTATACCGGTGTCGCCATGACCGGCGAGCGGGATCCTTTTTTCGAAGCGGTCAGAGACGCTATCGATCACGCCGAACTGACTTGGACGTACCGCGAGCTGGACCCGGATGTGTTTGGCGAAGAGTTGCTTGAAGAGGGTTACGAAGAGGCCGAGCGGATTGCGGCGGTTGAATTGATCGTGACACGTCGGGGCTGAATCGGACTTATCCACAGCCTGAAGCATTCTCTGGAACCTCGTTTCACCCGCACGATGCCCGAACCCCTGTTCGGGCATCGTGCTCTCAGGGCACTGAAAAGCGTGGACGGACGGGCATCAAGTGTTATGTTATAACACTTAATCCCTCTTTGAACGCTGTTTCCCTGAGCCATCCGCCAGCCATGATCCGTTTCTTTTTTCGATCCAGAACCGCAGCCGCCAGCCTGCGCTGGAACGCATTTCGCGCGTTTTACGTCACTGCGGACCGGAGCTTCTGATGCTCGCGCTGGAGAATCTGGCCTGGGCACCGGAACAGGCGTCTGTCTGCGACCACGAACATTTTGCCCTCAAGGACATCGACCTGCAGATTGCCGCAGGCGAGTTCGTGGGGCTGATCGGTCCCAATGGAAGCGGCAAGACCAGTCTGTTGCGCTGCGCGTTCCGCTACAACCGCCCGCACAGCGGCAGCGTCACGCTGACCGACCATGACATCTGGCGCCGCAGCCCGCGCTGGTGCGCACAGCGTGTCGCGGTGGTTGCCCAAGAGTTTCCCAACGCCTTCGGCCTGACGCTGCTGGATGTCACCACGATGGGGCGCGCACCTCATCAGGGGTTTTTCGCAGCGGACAGTGCCGAAGACCGCGCCATCGTTCAGCAAGCGCTTAAAGCCGTCGGGCTGGAAGGCTATGAACAGCATCGTTTCGACACGCTGTCCGGCGGCGAAAAGCAGCGCTGTCTGCTGGCCCGTGCATTGGTCCAGCAACCGCAGTTGATGGTGCTGGACGAGCCGACCAACCACCTCGATCCGCGTCATCAGCTCGAACTGCTGGGGCTGGTCAGACAGCTCGGCGTGGCGACGCTGACCAGCATTCATGACCTGAACCTGGCGGCGGCGTTCTGCGACCGGTTGTACGTCGTGCACCACGGCCGGCTGGTTGCCCAGGGCACGCCCTGGGACGTACTGACCCCGGACCTGCTGCTCAGCGTATTCGGCGCCAAGGCGCTGGTCGATTGTCATCCCCTGCGTGATTACCCACGCATCACCTGGATTCCCTGAAATGAAGCCTTTGTTGACCTGGCTGACCCTGTCCGCACTAACGATCAGCCCGATGGTGCACGCCCAAGCCACGAACTATCCGGTCAACGTGCAAAGCTGCGACCGCTCGGTGACGTTCAACGCTGCGCCGCAGCGTGCCGTCAGCAACGACGTCAACCTCACCAAAATGATGGTCGCGCTGGGCCTGCAATCTAACATGGTCGGCTATAGCGGCATTACCGGATGGAACAAACCCGATCCCGCGCTGCTGCACGATCTGGGCACGCTGCCCGAGTTATCCAGCAAATATCCGTCCGTGGAAAACCTGCTCAACGCCAACGCCGATTTCTATTTCGCCGGGTGGAATTACGGCATGCGGGTCGGCGGCGACGTCACGCCGCAGAGCCTGGCCACGCTGGGCATCCAGACCTACGAGCTGACCGAATCCTGCGCGCAGATCATGCCTCGCGCCGAAGCGACGCTGGATGACGTGTACAACGACCTGCTCAATCTGGGTCGCATATTCAATGTGCAGGACCGGGCACAGGCGCTGGTAGCCGACATGCAGAGCCGGGTGAGTCGGGTCCATGAGCAACTGGCGAGAAAGGCGCCTCCACGAGTCTTTCTGTACGACAGCGGCGAAGACCGGCCCATGACTGCCGGGCGTCTGGCCATTCCGCAAGCGCTGATCCGCGCAGCGGGCGGAAGCAATGTCATGGGCGATGTCGCGGCCAGCTGGACCCATGTGAACTGGGAGTCGGTGGTGCAGAGCAATCCCGAAATCATCGTGATCGTCGACTATGGCGAAGTCAGCGCCGCACAAAAGCAGCAATTTCTGGAGAACAACCCGGCCCTGCAATCCGTCGATGCGGTTCGCAACAAACGCTACGTCGTATTGCCCTACGTCGCCGTCACGCCGGGCATCGATAACGTTGCGGCCATCGAAACCCTGGCGGCGGCCTTTCACGACGTGGCGCGATGACCCTGTCGCAGTGGCTCACGGAACGGCGAAGCCGCTACACCGGTTTGCTGATCGCTCTCACAGTTGTGCTGCTGATCTCGTGCCTGGTGTCTGTCACCTTCGGCGCAGCGCCTGTGCCGTTGGAGCAGGTCATCGGCATCCTGACGCTCAAACTGTCAGGCGCCGGTCATGAGCCACACCTCTGGACGGCAGGACAAGAGACCATCGTCTGGCTGATCCGCATGCCGCGTGTGTTACTGGGCGCTCTGGCAGGCGCGGGTCTGGCGCTCATAGGTTGCGTGCTGCAAGCCGTGACCCGCAACCCGCTGGCCGATCCGCATCTGTTGGGAGCCACTTCGGGCGCCACACTCGGCGCCGTGATTGTGGTCATGCATATCGGCGAAATCCTCGGCATGCTGACCTTGCCCCTCGCCGCGTTCGCAGGCTCGCTCGCCAGCCTGATCATTGTGCTGTCGCTGTCCAGCCGCAACGGCCGCCTCGACAGCCAGCGGCTGCTGTTGAGCGGCGTCGCCGTGTCATTCGTCATGATGGCCATCGCCAACCTGCTGCTGTTTCTGGGCGATCACCGCGCCAGCTCTTCCGTGCTGTTCTGGATGCTGGGCGGCCTTGGCCTGGCTCGCTGGGAACTGCTGCCAGTGCCACTGGTGACCGTGCTGGCAGGCTGGATATTGCTGCAGGGACTCGGCCGAGCGCTGAACGCCCTGATGGCAGGCGATCAGACCGCCGCAAGCCTGGGCCTGCAAGTTCGAAACGTCCGCCTGCTGGTGTTTCTGATCGCCTCGCTGATGACCGGCGTACTCGTCGCCCTGTGCGGCTCCATCGGCTTCGTCGGCCTGATGGTGCCGCACATCGCCAGACGCCTCGTGGGCTCGGAACACAGACGGCTGCTGCCGGTTGCAACGCTGCTGGGCGCGCTGCTGATGGTCTGGGTGGACGTGGTATCGCGCACGTTGATTGCGCCTGAAGATCTGCCCATCGGGATTTCGACGGCGTTGCTGGGCGGGCTGTTTTTTATTTTTATGATGAGGCGGGGTTGAGGCAGCGGCTCATCAAGAGGGCCTGCGACGATTTCACCTCATTACCGCAAGCGTGCTCCATTGTTTAAAGATGAGTCGATGAACCAATAACAGAAAAGTATGACTATCCGGCAACACCACGACTCAATGACGCTCACGCCAGAGCCCGTTCAGGGCTCATCAGGTCCTCGGCTAGTTCCTAGCCAAAGGCCACTACTTAATAAGCCTCACTAATACCGCCCATCAGAACTGAGAATTGGTCAGTGCGCGCCCGGCTGGGTAACACTGAAAAAAAGAGGAACCTGTCTGATGAATGTAGTGACTGCTTTTGCTCTAAGTCTGGCCGCCGGTTTTGCAGTTCCGTTACAGGCCGGGACCAATGCAAGATTGGGCGTCGCCTTGGGACATCCTTTGTTGGCGACCACTGTTTCATTGATCGTCAGTCTGATCGCCGTGGTTGGCGTGATGTTGATTTTCAAGGTTCAGCGTCCGTGCCTGATGGCGCTGCAAGGTACGCCCTGGTGGGCCTGGCTGGGCGGAATAGCCGGCGTTTTCTACATAACAACTGCCCTGTTGATGGCGCCAAGAATGGGCACGCTCAACTTCATGATGGCGGTCATTGTCGGGCAATTGATTATCTCGTTGGTGATTGATTACTTCGGACTGGTGGGCCTGCCACGACAGCCTGTCAGTGGACAGAGAGTGATCGGTGCGCTGGTGGTTATTGCAGGTTTCCTGATCACCATTAGAAGTTAGTTAGACGGTCTGGATTCAACATGACAGAGGAAGTTAGTAATGCCTGCTCAATCCGCAACTTATGATTCCATTGGTGAACGTTTCGAAGCTTTTACCGACAGCGCTTCACAACGCTCGGTTGAAACTGAAACCTTTTTTCACATGGTCGGCGATATCAAAGGCAAGTCTGTACTGGATCTGGCCTGCGGCTTTGGCTTTTTCGGACGGGAGCTGCTTCGACAGGGTGCCAGCAAGGTGATGGGTGTGGATATTTCTGCCTCCATGATCGAGCTGGCGCGACAGGAGTCGGCTCGCAACAAGGAAGCCATTGAATACAAGGTCGCCAATGTCCTGGACCTGGGCATCCTGCCGCAAGGCCCTTTTGACAGGGTCACCGCTGCGTGGCTGTTCAACTACGCCCAGTCGCCCGAGGATGTGGAAACGATGTTTGCCATCGTCGCGAAAAACCTCAAGCCGGGCGGCAAACTGATTGCCTATACCGTCGAGCCTGATTACCAGTTGGCGCAAGGCAATTTCACCACCTACGGCGTACGCCTGCTCAACGAACAACCCCACAACGGCGGTTATCGCTGCGATGCCGAATTCGTCACCGATCCGCCCAGCGCCTTCACGTTCTACCGCTGGAGCCGCGAGGTTTACGAAAACGCGATTTCCAAAGCGGGCTTCACGCGGTTCGAGTGGCAGAAGCCAATCATCTCTCAAAAAAACCGAGACAAGTTCCCCGACGGCTACTGGGACAACTTCGAGCGCAATTGCCTGCAGACCGGTTTGATCTGCATACGCTAATGGCGCGATTCGCCAGCCTCACATTCCAGGCTGGCGATTAATCCACCAGCGATTCAAAAGGCTGCGTACACATGGCAACTCATAATCCGTTCACTCACTGGCCGGTGTTCGAGGGCGCTATCACCACTCAGATGACCGACAGGCACCTGATGGGATTACCCGAACACTTTCATCAGACACAGAACCTGTCACTGCCGCTCGCGACCTGGAAATTATTGGCCCAGGAGCCTGCCGAACGACTCGTGGAACGCGTTCAGGACCCGGAATCTCCCCTGGCTGTGCGATTGGCGGCCGGACGGCTGCTGGCAGTTACCATCGACCCGCGTATCGACGTGCTGAATCCATCCATGATCGATATAGCAGGCGGTGACGTCTCGATCGGGCTGCCCGCAGAACGGCTCGACGCCGTGATGGACGAGCTGCAGGGGCTGGGAATTGACCGTTCCTGGATCGAAAAGGAAATACCGCGCCACGCGGTCACGCTCAAGCCCTATCGGATCGCTGAATTCCCGGTCACCAATCTGGAATACAAGGCCTTTCTGGAAGATGCTCAGGAACCTCGCATCCCGGAGAACTGGTCGTTCGGCCAGTTTCCGGCAGAGCGCGCCAACCATCCGGTATTCGGCGTCACTGTCGACGATGTGCAGGCGTACATCGACTGGCTGAATGCGCGCACACAGCGCCATTTCCGTCTGCCGACCGAGGCGGAGTGGGAATACGCCGCCGCGGGGCCGCAGAACCTTGCCTTCCCGTGGGGAGAGCGTTTTCTGCCCGACCATTGCAATACCGCAGAGCAGGGACTGTTCGGCTCATCGCCCATCGGGGCATTTGCCAAAGGTGCCTCGCCGTTCGGCTGCATGGACATGGCAGGTAATGTCGAAGAATACGTTGCTGACGATTACGCCCCTTATCCGGGCGGCAGACCGGTCGAAGACGATCTGATGACCGTCGTCGGCAATCATCGGGTTGCTCGTGGCGGGAGCTTCACCCGCTTCAGAGACCTGGCGCGCAATTGTCGCCGCCATGGAAAGTACCCTCGCGACATCTATGTGATGGGTTTTCGCCTGGCCGAAACACCTGCCGTATAGACGTGCCCGGCTCAGGGTAAAAACACAATAAAAACCGTTTACCACCATCAAGCAGGTTTACCTATGTCTAACGTACAGATACGCAATAAGGTTGATATTCCGCTCAATGATGGCAACTGCCCAGGTACGTTCATTACCTTTACCGGGCTGGATCCTTCTTTCGAACACATATTGATCAAATTGGGTCCCGACCGACAGGAAAGCCCACTGGTACGTATTCACTCCGAGTGCCTGACAGGAGACGTATTCAAATCCGAACGCTGTGATTGCGGACCGCAACTGAGCGAGTCCATTGCCCGGATGCATGAAGAAGGCGGCTACCTGATCTATCTGCGTCAGGAAGGTCGAGGCATCGGCCTGTATGCCAAGCTCGACGCCTATCGGCTGCAGGACACGGGCATGGATACCTTCGAAGCCAACGTACACCTGAGCTTCCCGGAAGATGGGCGCGACTTCTCGCTGGCCGCACGGATGCTGAAGGCTGTGGGTGTGAAGGCCTGCCGTCTGATCACCAATAATCCCGACAAGGTATCGGCATTGGAATCCAACGGCGTGCGGGTCGATGCCACTATTCCCACCGGCGTTTTCATCACTCGGCATAACCGCGGTTACTTGCAGGCCAAGATCGACAAGAAACAGCACGTTATCAATATCAACAACTAAACGGTCCTCGTAGCGAAGAGCTGCCTATCAGCGGGCGGGCACCGGCTTGCCTGAAATCGACCGGTTTATTTATCTAAAGGATATAGAGCATGCGCCATTTCGGACCTATCAGCGGTATTACCGCCTTCAACGATATTTATGTAGCCACGGCCGGTTATGACAACCAGGTCATCTTGTGGAATGCCAAGACCAAAACACCTATTCAACGCGTCCTTCATGACCATCTGGCCAATCAGTGCGCGTTCAATGCCGACGGAACACTGCTGGTCAGCGCCAGCAGCGATTACACCGCCCGCGTATGGGAAGTTCCGTCACTGCGCCTCAAAGCCGTGCTCATCGGGCATGAGGACGATATTGAAATGGCCGCTTTTTCACCTGACGGCCAGACCATTGCTACCAGTTCCCGCGACCATACGATCCGCCTGTTCGATACTCAAGGGCACACGAAACACATCCTGCGAGGGCATGGCGCCGATGTGATCTCCGTCTGTTGGTCGGCCGACGGCAGAACACTGGTATCAAGCAGTGACGACGGTTCCATCCGGCGCTGGAATGCCGGGACCGGCGAGTGTATCGATATCATTGATCTGGGCGGTGTGGAAACCGACACCGTCGCGTTGTCGAGGGACGGGATCATTTTCGCCGGTGACGACGAGGGCAAGATTTCCGTGATCACGGCTCAAGGCACACAGCTCTACCCTGCCCATGCGGCCGGCATCAAACGCATCGTCTGGGATGACGCGCAACGTCTGCTGGTGAGCCTGAGTTATGACCGCTGCGTCATGCTCTGGCACCTGGATGAACAGAACAAACTGACGACAACCGCTCAAACGTCACTGCCCAGCATCATCTGGCCACGCAGTTGCACGCTGCTGGGCACTGAACGCATCGCCTTCGTGACCTTCGGCTCCAGCTACGCAACCTGGAACTTCGTCACGCAGGAATGGGACCTGAACGGCATCGAGCCTGCCGTCAGTCTCAACGCAGTGGCTGTCGTCGAGAACGATATCTACAGCATCGGCGATGCGGGCATCCTGCAGATCAATGGGCAGCCAAGTACCCACGCAGGCAGTCTGTGCAACTTTCTGCTGCCCTTTGGAGACAGTGTGCTGACCGGCGGACAGATGGGGACGGTGTTCGACGCGCGTACCGGCGAAGCCCTCTATCAACACCGCTCTCCCCTGAACTGCGGGACCACCTTCGAGCGAAACGGCCAGCTTCATGCGGCCATCGGGACCTACACCGGTGAGGCGCTGATTTTTTGCCTGGAGGCTGGCAAACCCCGCTTTGTGACCGCTGTGTCTTTGCATGAAAACGCGATCAAAGGCATCGCCGCAGATGAAGGCTTTTTGTTCAGTGTGTGTGCAACTGCTGCGGCTGCCTTTCACCGGATCAGCGACTTTGGTCTGGAACGCTACCTCGACAAGGCGCACGCACGAATCTCGAATGGCTGCACCCGCATCGAGGATGGGTTTGCCAGCATCGGCAGAGACCTCAAGTTGCGTCTGTGGCGTGACGGTCAGGACGAAGTCTTCGACACGCCTCACGACCACTCGATCAAGTGCATCGCCATTTCGCAGGATCGCCAGCACATCGCGACAGGCAGCTACGGCGGTACGGTTGCCATCTTCGACGTCGCCAAACGGCATTGGGTGATGGTGCAGAAGCCGACGGCCAGCGGAATCTCGTGCCTGTCACAGAACGCCGACGGCACCGGTTTTCTGGCCAGCGCCTATGACGGCAGGATCTACCCGATCCAGGTCAGGACGGGGACGCAAGCACGCCCATGAACCATTTCACTGAGTGCGACTTCCAGCACATGCAACATGCCTTGACGCTGGCAGAGCGTGGCAGCCACTCCACGTGGCCCAACCCTCGGGTGGGCTGCGTGATCGCCCACGGCATGCATGTCGTGGGCGAAGGCTGGCATCGAAGCGCTGGCGGTCCCCATGCCGAAGTGTTCGCGCTGCGTCAGGCAGGCGCATCGGCCAGGGGGGCGACAGCCTATGTCACGCTTGAACCCTGCAGCCACGTGGGACGAACCGGTGCCTGTTATCAGGCACTGATCGAAAGCGGCATCGCATCGGTTGTCGTCGCCCACGAGGATCCTTTCGAACAGGTCAACGGCCGAGGCATCGCCCTGCTGCGAGAGGCCGGTATCGAGGTCAAGGTCGGCCTGCTTCGAACGGCCGCAAGAGAACTCAATCGCGGATTTCTGTCCAGCGTCGAGCGGCAGCGCCCGTGGGTGCAGCTCAAGCTGGGCATGAGTCTGGACGGTCGAACAGCGTTGAAGAATGGTCGTTCTCAGTGGATTTCCAGTCCGCAGGCCCGTGCCGATGTGCAGTTCTGGAGGGCACGTAGCGCGGCCATCCTGACCGGCAGCGGTACGGTGCTCGCGGATGACCCTTTATTGACGGTGCGCCAGTTGTCATCGCCGGAAGCCTTGCAGCCGGTGAGGGTTGTGCTGGACAGTCAGGCGCGTGTTCCGGGTAGCGCACGGGTATTCAACTCATTGGCGCCCAGCCTGCATGTCATCGGGCGCGACGCCGAACCGCAGCAGGATCACCGTCCTGATCTGCTGCGCCTGGACACGGACACTCAAGGGCTGGACCTCAAGGCGCTCATGCATGCACTGAGCAAACGCGGCCTGCATGACGTCATGGTGGAAGCCGGGCCGACGCTGGCCGGTACCCTGCTCAGCGCTCATCTGGTAGATGAATTGCTGCTCTACATGGCGCCTCGTCTGCTGGGGGATCTCGCCCGACCACTGGTGCATATGGCAGAGCTGACCAACCTTGAAGACAGTCTGGATTTCGATGTTTACGACGTCACAAAAATGGGACCGGACCTGCGCCTGCGCCTGCGCCCGACTCAGCCGGCGGGGTCTCGATGAGACGCCACCTGTTCGACCTGTTCGCGTAGCCACTTATGGGCAGGGTCTTCGTTGAAGCGGTGGTGCCAGATCTGCACGAACGGAAACGGCGGTATGGCCAGCGGCGGGCTGAGCTTGATCAGCGTGTCGTCCACCTCCGCCTCATCCAGCGTTCGGGTGGCGACGGTGAGGATCAAATCGGTCTGGCTGATCATCCGGGGGGCCGTACGCCAGTGCGGCACGCTGACAGCGATGCGGCGATGCAGACCCTGAGCACGCAACAGGTTATCGATCTCGCCGATGCTTCCATCCATGGACACGGAAATGTGTGGACGCATCAGGTAACTGTCCAGGTCGAGCACGCCATTGGATGGCAGCGTCTTGCGATCAAGCAGGCACGAGAATGTCTCTTCGAACAGCGTGGACTGGGCGATGTCGGCGGGCAGACCGGGAAACACGCCAAGCGCCAGATCGATCTTGCCCTGAGTGACCTGCTCAAGCATGCCGGGGCGGCTGCCCTGCGTCACGACGACGGTGGTGTTGGGAGCCTGTTTGCGAATGCGCACCAGCAGCCTGGGCAACACGATGGCTGCACCGTAGTCGGACATTGCCAGATTGAAGGTACGTTGCGAGCTGGCAGGTTCGAAGGCAATGGAGTTGCCGAACAGGGTCTCGATCTGGCTCAGCACTTCCTTGACGGGCATCTGGATGTTGAGCGCCAGCGCGCTCAGGTACACCTCGTTGCCCTTCCTGATCAGGATCGGGTCGTCGAGCAGGCTGCGCAGTTTGCTCAGGGAGTGGCTGATTGCAGGCTGACTCAGGTGCAGACGCTCGCCCGTGCGGGTGACGTGCTTTTCTGTCAGCAAGGCATCAAGCACCACCAACAGATTCAAATCGATGTTACGCAACAAGACATTCACCATCCATGGCCTTCCAAACCCGAGGGGTTTCTTTGTCTCAAAAAAGGAGAGCGACACATGCCACGACTCAACAGGATCATTGAGACAGCGCTCTATGTGAAAGATCTTACAGAAGCCAAGAATTTTTACTACAACACGCTCGACCTTGAAGTCATGGTGGAAAGCAGTGTACTGGTCGCCCTGAACGTCGGAGGTTTGAACACGCTGCTGCTGTTTAAACGCGGTGCATCGCTTGAGACTAAACACTTGAGCGGCGGGGAAATTCCGCCACACGATGCGAGCGGACGCATACACGTATGCTTTGCTATAGACGCCCGGGAGATGGACGCCTGGGTGGAACGTCTCGAGCAGGCTGACGTTCCCATAGAGGGCCGCACGGAATGGCCAAAGGGCGGATCGAGCATCTACTTCCGCGATCCGGATGACAACCTGATCGAGCTTCTGACCCCTGGCTGCTGGCCAATCTACTGAACCATTGAGTCAAGGATGAACGTTGATGATTTACGTCGGTGCAGTGAAGCGCCATCCCTATGTGCTGATCGTCCTGTCAGGGCTGCTGGTCTGTGGCGCGGTCTGGGGAGTGCTCGGCAATAAGGCCCCGGCCGAAAACGCGGCGCCAGCGCCCATCAAGGTCGCGGTCGCCACCGTTAACAGCACGCCTTTCACCTACTACCTGGACACGATCGGCGAGCTGGAAGCGCTTCAGGAAGTCGGTGTGCCGGCCGAAGTCGGCGGCCGGATTGTCGAGTTGCCTGTCACCTCGGGACAGCGGGTCGAGCGAGGCCAGGTGCTGGTACGTCTCAACGATGCCCGTCAGCGGGGCGAGCGTGTGCGTCTGCAGGGCGAGCTTGAAAACGCGAAGGTGCGTCTTGACCGTGCTCGTCAGTTGGCAAGCGTCAGCGCCATGTCGAAACAGGAAGCAGGCGATGCGCAGAGCCAGTACCTGACGGCAAAAGGCGCATTGCAGGCACTGGAAGCAGAGATCGATCAACTCACGATCAGGGCACCTTTCGCCGGTACGCTGGGCATTCGACAAGTGCATCTGGGCCAATACGTCAGTCAGGGCCAAACGCTGATCAATCTGGTGGGCAGCCAAGGCTTTTACGTCAACTTCAGCGTACCGGAGCAGGCGCTTGCCTACCTGGCAAAGGATGGCGCTGTGGAGGTGGCGCTGGACTCCCTGCCCGACCAGTCAACGACTGCCGTCATCACCACGCTGGACCCGATGCTGGATCGCTCACGAATGATCAACGTGCAGGCTCGCCTGCAACAGGCCCCTGAAGCGGCGCTTCCGCGTATGTTCGCCCGCGTACGCGTGCCCAGAGCAAGCAATCAGGAGGTACTGACCGTGCCGGAAACCGCAGTCACCTACAGCGCTTACGGCGAGCAGATGTACATCGTTCAACCCGGCAAAGACCGGCAACCACCGACGGCGCGCCGCATTGCGGTCAGGACCGGAGAGCGCCGCGACGGCCAGGTGATTGTCGAAGAAGGCATCAGCCCCGGCGATCGGATCGTGGTTGCCGGGCAGATAAAACTCAGCGACGGCGCAGCCATTGAAACCGTCGAAACCAGCGTTCTCGACCCACGAAAAACCACTGCACAGACGGGGTCGAGCCAATGAAATTTACAGACGTCTTCGTCCAGCGACCCGTGCTCGCGCTGGTGGTCAGTCTTCTGATTATTCTGGCCGGTCTCAAGGCGTTTCAGGATCTACCGGTGCGTCAGTACCCGCTTCTGGAAAGCTCGACCATTACCGTCACCACCGATTATCCCGGTGCGCCGGCCGAGTTGATGCAGGGGTTTGTCACCCAGCCCATCAATCAGTCCCTCGCATCGGTCGAAGGGGTGGATTACGTCAGCTCTTCATCGGTACAGGGACGTAGCCTGATTACCTTGCGCATGGGCCTCAATCAGGACTCGGCGAAGGCCCTGAGCGAGGTCATTGCCAAGGTCAATCAGGTCAAGTATCGCCTGCCCGAGCAGGCCTATGATCCGGTCATTGATCGCTCTGCCGGCGATTCGACGGCCGTGGCTTATGTGGGCTTTTCCAGCGATCAGCTTTCGGCTGCGGCACTGAGCGATTATCTCGACCGTGTGGTTCAGCCCATGTTGTCCAGTATTGACGGCGTGGCGAAGGTACAAACCTTCGGTGGCCAGCGTCTGGCAATGAGGTTATGGCTCGATCCACGCAGCCTTGCCGGTCATGGGGTCAGCGCTGAAGACGTTGAACAGGCGATTCTGGCCAACAACTTTCAGGCAGCACCAGGCCAGATAAAAGGTCAGTACGTGGTGAGTTCGATCCAGGTCAACACCGACCTGAGCAATCTGGAAGAATTCCGCGACATGGTCATCAGCAATCGCGGCGACCGCCTGCTGCGCCTGCGTGATGTCGGCACCGTGGAACTGGGTTCCGCGACCTACGAAACCAGTGCGCTCATGGATGGTAAACCCGCGGTGCATCTGGGCCTTTATGCCACGCCTGACGGCAACCCGCTGACCATTGTGGCCGCCATCCGCGAACAGCTTCCCGCTATCGAAAAGACCCTGCCGCCAGGCGTGCACGCAGCGCTGGCGTTCGAGACGGCGATGTTCATTCATGCGTCCATCATCGAAGTCATCGAGACTCTGATCGAAGCCGTGCTGATCGTCGTGCTGATCATTTACCTGTGCCTGGGATCGGCGCGCAGTGTGCTGATCCCCATCCTCAGCATCCCGCTGTCGATGCTGGGTGCGCTGGCGCTCATGACCCTGTTCGGTTTCAGCATCAACCTGCTGACCCTGCTCGCGATGGTTCTGGCCACAGGCCTGGTGGTGGACGATGCAATCGTGGTGATGGAAAACATTTACCGGCACATTCTCGAGGGCCTGAGCCCTTCGCAGGCTGCGCTGACCGGCGCTCGCGAAATTGCCTCTCCGGTCATCGCCATGACCCTTACTCTGGCTGCTGTCTACATGCCCATCGGGCTGATGACGGGGCTGACCGGAGCGCTGTTCAAAGAGTTCGCGCTGACGCTGGCGGGCGCGGTACTGGTGTCCGGAGTAATCGCCCTCACCCTGACACCGGTACTGTGCGCCAGACTGTTGCCTGCCGGTCAGAACGAAGGCCGGATGAGCCAACGCGCCGAAGCTTTTTTTCACTGGCTCGCGCGGCACTATCAGCGCCTGCTGGTCGCCTCGCTGCGTAGGCGCGGAGCCGTTCTGGTCTTCGCCGTACTGGTGCTGATCAGCCTGCCCTGGCTTTACGGTCAGGCGGCCAGAGAGCTGGCGCCGAATGAAGATCAGGGCAACCTGTTGCTGGCCATCAAATCCCCGCAACATGCCAATCTGGATTACGTCGAACGCTATGCAGACCAGGTGAGCCGCATCATGGCCAGCGTGCCGGAAGCATCCAGTACCTGGATCATCAACGGCACGGACGGCGTGGCCGCCAGCTTCGCAGGGGTCAACTTCAGCCCGTGGGAGGAGCGCAGCCGCAGCGCTCTGACGATACAGGCCCAACTGCAGAACGCTGTCGATGCTGCCGAAGGGCAATCCATTTTCGTGTTCCAGCTACCAGCCCTGCCTGCTTCGACCGGAGGTCTGCCCATTCAACTGGTGTTACGCAGCACCCAGGACTATCGAGGGTTGTATGAGGCCATGGAGGACCTCAAACAGCGTGCGCGTGAGAGCGGGCTGTTCGCCGTCGTCGACAGTGATCTGGCGTTCGACAACCCTGTCGTCCAGGTGCGCATCGACCGCAGCAAGGCGAACAGCATTGGCATTCGCATGCAAGACATCGGCACCACACTCGCGGTGCTGGTCGGCGAGAAATACACCAATCGCTTTGGCCTTCAAGGTCGCTCGTATGACGTCATCACCCAGACTTCCGCCAACAATCGGCTGACACCTCAAGCGCTCAACAACCTGTACGTGAGCACCGATCAGGGTCGACAGGTCCCACTGTCCACCGTGGTGACGCTGGAACGCGATATACAACCCAACGCGTTGAAGCAGTTCAATCAGCAGAACGCCGCCATCCTGCAGGCCGTGCCCGCGCCCGGCGTGAGCATCGGTGCGGCAGTGGCGTTTCTTCAGGAACAGAGCGCAACACTGCCCAGCGGATTCACCCATGACTGGCAAGCCGAAGCCCGGCAGTTCATCCATGAAGGCAACGCCCTTCTCTATGCATTTCTATTCGCTCTGATCGTCATCTACATGGTGCTGGCAGCCCAATACGAAAGCCTGATCGACCCGTTGATCATCCTCATCACCGTGCCGCTGTCGATCTGTGGGGCCTTGATCCCCTTGGCGATGGGGCTGGCCAGTCTGAACATCTACACCCAGATCGGGCTGGTGACACTGATCGGACTGATCAGCAAACACGGCATCCTCATGGTGGAATTCGCCAACGAACTGCGCGCCCTCAGCGGCGGCACATCCGCCCAAGCCATCGTACGGGCCTCACGCATCCGCCTGCGTCCCATCCTGATGACCACAGCCGCAATGGTCGTAGGCCTTATCCCATTGCTGTTCGCCTCAGGCGCTGGCGCCAACAGCCGCTTCGGCCTGGGTCTGGTAATCGTCATCGGCATGATGACAGGGACCTTGTTCACGCTGTTTGTACTGCCTGCGATTTATACGGTGTTGTCACGGGAAGGCAGATCGGTGGGTGAGGGAGCTGCGGGTGAATTGAGTAAGGTGTGATTTTTGGAGCGGGGGGAAGTTGGCACCTTCCGTTGTCTGCTGCTGTTGCGACGCCAGGAAAGCGCGCAATTTATCGTCCGGCAACGCAAGCTGGCGGCCGAACTTCCCCTCGGAGACGCTTGACAATCCGCCCCCATGGCGGGCTTTCTCATTTCTAGACTTTAAACCAGTCAGAAGTGAGGATTTGGCTTCTTCGCCATCGATTGGCCTAAACCACTCAACGCAGAGTTTCTGCTTATCTCGCAGGGCGTACTCAAAAGACATAGGGATACCACAGATGCTGCCCACGACCTGTGGCGCCTCAATGTGCCTTAGCGAGCTTAATCGAAAACCGCACCCCACCCTCGACGTTCTTGACGTGAACGTCGCCGCCCATCTTTTTTACATATTGCTTGGCCACGAACAGCCCCAACCCCTGATGCTCGCTATCAGAGTCACGACTGCTGACGCCGTACTCGAAGATCTCATCAATCTGATAAAACGGGATATGTGGCCCCTGATTACCCACCTCGATCAGCACCCAACTTGCGTCGGCGAACACTTTGAGGGTAATTTCTGTACCCTTATTTCGAAACTCTTTGGCGTTGTTCAAGATTGCCGTCAGTGACGCTTCTAACATGTCGCCGTCGGCACTGACATACAATGAGCCAGGAGAATGAGCAAAGATAATAGCCCCCTCACTTGATTCGGCGGCGTTTTCCAGATACTCAACTATGTTTTCTTTGGTGAGATGACCACGAGATGCGTTAATCGCTTCCTTGGGGCCAAGCGACTTTCCCAAACTCGACCCCGCAGAGTTACCAGAGAGCATTTTTAAGGCGTAAGAAATTCGCTTAAGGCTCTTGGCGCTAGGATCGTCAAGCCTGTTGTGACGTATCAGCAGTTCCTGCAAGGGTGACTTGATTTCATGGCCAATGGCGCGAAGGATATCGCTTTCGTTTTTAGCGTTCTCCAGAGCCTCTCGCCCGTACGTGGTAATAGATTTGTGCAGATCTTCAATACTGGCCCATAGCACGCCAACTTCGTCATGCTGGTTAGAGATCACATACGGCAACTTAAAATCATCCGCATCCGAGTAACGCCCCCGCATATAAATAGTGTTACGTCTGACATTGTTCAGAGGTGCCAGAACATAGTGGTAAATGGCGAAACCACTTATCATTAGGAGGGTGCCGAGGATCGCTGCGAACGCCAAAATCGCTTTCGCCGCAGCGCTCCACCCGCCCAGTACCAAGGCAGGATTTCCGCTCAGCTCGATCCTGCTGCCGTTAGAGAGCATTGCGGATCTCTGGTTATCAATCGAGGGCGTCACCAGCTCAACGACTCCGTTGGCCAAACGTGCCAGCGCTGAACGACTTTCATTGCGACCACCATGATTGCCAGCGAACACCTCGATAGGTTCACTTCCGGGAGATGCAATGAAGCGAAGGCTTTCTCCTGGTGACAAGTACTGCGACATGGATTCAAATGAAAAAATAGGCCGCTCGTTGATTTCTAGGCCATTCATATACATCTGGCTTTGCCCGTCACCGGTAGGTCCGAGCAATTTCAACGCGACTCTTGCCTGCGAAATGTCTTCAGGAGGCCAGATGCTCTGCGTCCCGGGCGCTTCGATGTAGGCATACAAAGGTAGTTGAAGAATGAACTCGTAGCTGCTGACCGCTCCTGACGGGGCCAAGTGAGCCAGAATGCGTCCCTTTATATCGCGCTCACGGGTAAAATCATCGGCGCCTTGCTTGGTGGTTTTGAAACCAGCAATGCTCCATGCTGGGGAGAACAGCTTGGCGGTCGAAGCATCCGTCCGGCGCACCGGGTCGAAGGTGGCGACAAAGTTGCTAGTGCGCCCTCGCGCGGTCACTTCCACACTGAAGTGGTGGGCAGTGAACGGAGATTTGGCATAGGTAGGTGAAGTGAGCTCACTGTCTACATGAAAAGTCCCGCGAAGATAGACCAGCGCACCATAATCGCGATTTTCTAACACTCCAGCGCACAGTTGATCGCGTGGATCCTGCAAGCTTTTGAAGCTGCAGCCTAAAAGAGGTTTGAGGTCTTCGACATGGCTAGGAATAACATTGATAAACTCTAACGGCAGTTTAGCTACGGGTACACCGCGCCCATCTGAAGACTGCTCTCCAAAGTTAGAAAAGGCAATTTTACCCTCCAAACTTTCGAACTCAGCCGTGACACGCTGTAACGTTCTCTGAATGGCTGCCTGATATTGCTGTGCCACTGAAATATAGCTGAACCGCAGCACTCCGATTGTACCAAAGAACACTAGCAAAACCATGCCAGTCATAATGCCGACAATCAGCACACGAGCCTTGGCTCGATAAAGATTGCCTTTTAACTTACCTAAGGACTGACGCAGTCTTGCCATTGCACACCTTTCATCCTGATTACAACAACATGATCCGGCGACTCGCCCACCTCTTCTAAGGCGTCACGTATATTCTTGACGTGCTGACGAATAGCTTCCGAGTTACGGCCTGATTTCACCAATTCGAAAAAATCGGCATATGGGACATAAGCGCCTCGGCGCTCGTAAAGGCGCCAGAGAATGTTCTTGGCCGTCTGAGGGATATTCAAAGCTTTATTCTTGAAGCGCTTCTTGTCGTAGAATGGTCGTATGTAATCTGCGCCTCCTTATCTTCTACACTTGGTGCAGCCTGAGCCCTAAGCACCCGAAGTACCAGTTCGACAAACTCTTGCCCGTCCGGGGGAATGGGTTTTTCCATATAATCCCAAGCATCAAGTTGGCGCATGACACCACGGTAAAACGAGGCATCTAGTCCTGAGACCACCACGACTGGCGACTTGTGGTTACTTATGTTGGTCCGCAGTATTCCAACGCCCGCATTTTTCTCCGGTGGCAACTCGACATCCAAGACTATCAAACTGAAAACTATCTCTACGATGGCCTTTTCGGCGCTTTCTCTATCAAAATACTGGTGAACCTCAATGTCCTTGCCAATACTCTTGCAGAACCCAGCAAGGGCATTGTTCGTGTCACGAGAATCTTCAATTATTGCAATCTTTCTCATATTTTCTACCTCGCGCGCATATGGGGCTAGGGTACCAGCTCTACAATCCTAAAATCTCCGTATCAACGTGAGTGTTTACTCACGTTTGAAGCTAAAAACTTGCCTTGGATTGCAAAAACATCTCAATGCAATGGAGAAACAAGCACCCGATAATGGATCCAATTATTGACACCTACCTCACTAACGACTCCTTGCGTAGCCTTCAGTTCAGGCCAATTACGGCCCATGACATGCGCCATTGCTGCGCTTGTTCAATTAAATCGCAACTGATTCGAGGTTCACATGGCCGCACATTACGAAATTTTTCGCTCCACCCAGAACAACCAGTACTACTTCCACCTGAAAGCGCCGAATGGCGAAATCATCCTGGCCAGCGAGGGGTATATCCAGAAGCCCGGCTGCGAAAACGGAATAGCCTCATGCAAAGCGCATTCGCCGTACGAACAGTACTACGACAAGCGCGTTGCACAGAACCAGCGCCCGTATTTCGTATTGCGCGCCGCGAACAATCAAATCATAGGCACCAGCCAGACCTACAGCTCGGCCTACGCCCGCGACCAAGGTATTGTCGCAGTAAAAGCATATGGCTCAACCGCCACCACCATTGACCTTACCTAATGCTCTGAACTAGCCGCAGCGTTGCGAGCAGCCTTTCAACTCCACCAATTACGTGTATGCCCGGAACCAATGATGATTAGCTTTACCGTGTCGTACGATTTCATAAGTATCAAGAATTACAAGCTGTTGATCGATGAACTCGAGCGTCTCGGAGCGCATCGCTCGCAAGATTCCTTTTGGCTGGTAGCCTGCAACAATACCGCGAAAGGCCTGCATGACTACCTCAGGAAATTCATGGACGACGACGATAAGCTCTGGGTATCCGAGCTGACGCGCAACCATCATTACACCCAAGCTAACAGTGGCAAAAATGCTTGGATCGCGCAGAATCCGCTTGCCCGCTAGTTACTTGCGGACTGTAGTTGTGGCAGCAATTAGCCTCGAAGGATCGGGGCTTTAGACTCTTAGTGCGTAAGCCCGCCGACTTCGCGACAGTTCATATTCTACTGGTATAGAGCAAATGATTGGCTCACCCACACGACAGCCATGTGAGCAATCAATGCGTCTCTACGCAAGCATTTCACGGAAATTAAAGCTGTTCCGATTGCTCTCTAGCTGAGCATCCGCGGCGACGGATAGCTTCATCACGAAGTTTTTAAAAAGATAGTTATAATTAAAATCATAGCGATTTTAATTATCTGTATCAGATATTCATACAGCTAACCGCAGCGCTCAATCGCTGCCCTTACCGGCGAACTCGACTGTGCCGGAATCATAATAGGCCCAAATCCAAAACTGCTTCCGCAAGCTTTCGCAGACCGATCATTTACTCAAATGAGCCACCAGACGGTGGCTACATAGGCGTATTTACAGCATTGTCATATCATGAATTCAGCAGCTTGTAAGGGCGGTTTGAGTGGTCTCAGCTCAAGCATATGGTGCGCGGTCATCCATTTTTTTCATCTTCTCTTGAGCCCGAATAGCTAAGATAATTTTAGTCAGCAAACCTTAGGTGCGTCCCGAGCACGGAGACCCGAGAAAAGCGTCGCCAGCTACTCACTCAGAAGGTTAAAAGTTTTTAGCGACAAACATATTTATTCCCGAAAAACTTATTTCTTAGCTTCACGAGACCTGGCTGCCCGTAATATAGTTTGACACATTGGCCCCCTAGATCCGCGGGATTCAGCATCATTGATGACCACGGCAGCCAAAATATAGTTTGACACAGACAAATATGCTGACGAAAAACACCCTCTACCTTCTAGAATAAAGTTTGACACTGCGTCCGGTAAGCTTGCTTAACGATAGCCTTGCCGTTCCAGAGCTTCACAGCCCCATCAGCGTTGATCGAGCCTATGCCGGTTCTTCTAGTAAGATCGGCTGAAGGGTAAGTCGGCCGATTTTCATGGGCTCAGCCTTCTACTCTTACGACAAACCCACCCACGTTTTTATTGTGATAGTACGCATTTCCCCCTAGAGCCACATTGAAACCTGGAGGTCCCTGCCAATCCCGAGATACGCCGGTCGACTTGAGTAAAGCATCTGGGTCTACGCCATTTCTTGCAAAACTCTCCAAGTCCCATTCGAAAAAGCTGACGATGGCTTGGAACACAGGACCTGGCACACTAGACACTATGTAAAGACTTCCAATATTTATAGGGAGATTTAGCCGTGTCATGTCGGATAGAGCACAAACTAACCTCCTCAACCGAAAATGCCAGACCGACTCCAAGAGTATCTCAACTTGCTGAGAGGCTAAGGGGAATTTGCTCTTCCGCGTCGACGGGTCCGGAGGTAAACGGACTGGGAGTAGTTTTTGCAAATTGCTTAAATTAACCCGTTTTTGCCTTCTGGAAATCCTATATAGATCCTTACCCCCCTCGAGAAGGATCGCGGCAAACGCGCTATCTCTGGAGTCGCTAACGTCTTCGACCTCAGCATCCTCACGTTTTGGCGTGTTTATCTTCGCCATCAGCCATGCTTTGTCATTCTCATAAAGCCACCGAGTGGCTTTGTACGCGCTCGTCCAAAGATACTCCAGGCTGGCTTCAGCTCGGACCGCAAGAACGGTTTCGATTTTCTGTCGAAACTGCGCCTTACTCCCCACCTTTGGCTTTTCCTGCAGCGATGCTAACCTGGCACCTTCAACGCTCTGAAGAATGGATTCTTTCTTTAAGGCGTCCTCAAAATTATCAACGCAACCAAACAAATGCAGCGCAATGATCATATGCCGCGCAA
Source organism: Pseudomonas viridiflava (assembly GCF_001642795.1). GTDB lineage: Bacteria > Pseudomonadota > Gammaproteobacteria > Pseudomonadales > Pseudomonadaceae > Aquipseudomonas > Aquipseudomonas viridiflava. Next base: position 138,582 of record NZ_LKEH01000023.1, read on the forward strand.
GGGGCATATCCATCTGGCCCTTATAAGAAGTAAATCTTATCCATTGTTCATGTTTGCCCGTTGCGTATGCGCTATCCATTTGTGACAAAGCTTCATCACCATACTTATCCCGAATGCTGTTAAACAACTTTGCTGTGCCAGCTAACCTTCCGTGTACAAAACCTTTCTTTCTGCATTGCCGTAGGTAGCTAGAACATAACGCATCGCTGCTAATCAGGGGTAAATTGCGTTGTAGAAGCTCATGCGCGAATTCCGCAAACTTCTTTTCAAGCTGAATGCCTTGGTTAGCTTTCGCAGGGGCGAGAGCGCTCCAACCACATACGCAGGGCTCTGATAGGCCAGGAAGTAACCGCAGCTTTCGAAAGAACGGGTGAGAGCATTTGGGACACGCATGCATCAGTGAGTCGCCATGGCGCCAACAGACTGACACACCAGGCAAGTGGTGTGATCGATGCCAGTATGCATAACCCAGTTCAAGGAGGTCTTGCTGAACGCAGGTACGGCAGAGCTTTGCCTTACCATGGACCGTTCCCTCTCGGCGGGGAATACGGGCAACGCCATGGAGACCACGCCCTGCAACAGCGCAGTCTCCTCCTTGATTTATCCCCAGAAAAGGTCTGTAAAGAGGGAACGTGGTGTTCGTAAAGATCAGTTCGTCGAGATTGCTCTCAGTGTCTCCGGGCAGCCTGGTTGCAAGCACCTCAATCTGCTTCGGCAACATGCCTACCGAGAAAGTGGCCGAGCCGAACAGGTCGCGGAAGGTCTCACCCGCAGTTTTATTGCCTGAAAGGAAGTGGTAGCGAGTGATACGGGAATGTAGCGTCTCGCCAGGCATAGATATAGGGAAGAATAGAAGGTCAGACATCGGTTACCGACTTACGAAGTAGGGCTCGGAAAATACGTGCATTCAGTGACCGGTATGCTTGTATCAAACCAAGCAGTTATCAAAGGCCAGGATTCTTTGGAGTTTACACGAAGTAGATTTGCGTACTGAAGGACCTTAGGTGAGCTGTTGGAACTGCCCGCAACTACGTTCAATTCCCCTCTTTCGCTTCCTGCATGATGGCAATTAGACATACTCTCCGGTTTAAAAAAATAACTTCGTCCTACATGCGGGTTTCGGTTTCTCATTTGCAATAAATTGGCTTTTACGGTCAGTCGAACGAATCCACGGCTGAATGCTAGACGCGTTTGATTGACCACGAAGACGAGCAGGCAGAGTATGGGTCAGAAGTATCTCTCATCAATCGCCATTACCTACTGCCAACCACGGAAAATCTTCATGCCGGCCAGAAGAGAACAAGTCCTTTTCCTAGATTACGACGGTGTACTGCACCCAGATGCGGTGTATTTGTCCCGCCAAGGACCCGTCCTGCGTGCAGAAGGAGAGCTTTTCATGTGGGCCCCCGTTCTTGTTAAGATCCTGGAAGATTTCCAAGAGGTTTCCTTGGTCCTCAGTACGAGCTGGGTTCGAAATTTGAGCTTCAAAAGAGCAATGGGTTTTTTGCCAGTCGATTTGGGTAATCGGGTTACCGGCGCAACATGGCACAGCTCCATGGCGAGGGATTGGGCAGATGAAAACAAATGGGACGGACGGACGCGTTACGACCAGATCAGCCGGTATGCGGCTAGAGCCCAGCTTGCGAATTGGGTGTCACTCGATGACGACCCAGAAGGATGGGGAGCTACCGCGCAACACCGCTTGGTAGCCTGCAATCCCGCCTTGGGCCTCGGCGATCCACAAACACAGCGTATTTTGATTGAAGCATTGCAGCGAATGACTTCACGCTGAGGTCAGCGTTAACGAGCAACCAACCCGACGCCTTGTGTCGCGTCCATTGCGTTTATTTCCGATGTCTTGCCTATACGTGCTGCTAAGAGCAGCTCACTGCCGCCCCTCTGCACTCACTTGGTTCTGAAGCGTAAGTTTTGCCTGGGTCTCACACAGCTGCGAGTGCTCGTTATCACCGTTAGCAAGCTCATATTTCTCTCTCGACTGGCTCAAATCGATCTTTGATTGACTCGTTTCGAGAGTGCCTCAGCGCTCTCCTTGCGCTCCGAGTACCTATCTACGAGATACGCTTCCCGACCCCGAACCATTAGCGTGAACTTCATCAGTTCCTCCATTACGTCCACCACACGGTCGTAGTAAGCAGATGGTTTCATACGACCTACATCGTCGAACTCCAGGAAGGCCTTGGGTACTGACGACTGGTTTGGGATGGTGATCATCCGCATCCACCGCCCGAGGATCCGCAGCTGGTTTACCGTGTTGAACGACTGTGATCCACCGCAGACCTGCATGACGGCCAGCGTCTTTCCCTGACTTGGCCGGACAGCGCCCATCGTCAGAGGAATCCAGTCTATTTGGGCTTTGAATACAGCAGATACCGCGCCGTGACGTTCTGGCGAACACCACACCTGCCCCTCCGACCATAGAACCAACTCCCGCAGCTCATTGACCTTTGGATGGTCTTCCGGGGCGTCATCGGGGAGAGGCAGACCCGAAGGATCAAAGATGACGGCCTCGGCCCCCATTAGGATAAGGATGCGCGCGGCCTCCTGGGTCAGTAGCCTGCTGAAAGAGCGCTCACGAGTAGAGCCATACAATAACAAGATACGCGGCTTGTGAGTCGGTTGCTCGTTGCCCTGCAGGCGATCCAGTATGGCGACGTCAATTAGCGACTGATCCAGATTAGGTAAGTCCACACTACTTTCCGAGGAAAATTCGTCCATTACAGGTCACCTATTCGATCTAGCTCGCGCTTCAGTTCCTGCGGTGTAAGCGCCGAATGATCCAGCCTGAAGAATGCCTCGAAACGCTTTCTGATCTGGATGACGGTCGTGTCAAAGGTGGACTGGATTTCGCTGTCTGTTCCCTCTACATCGGAAGGGTCGGCAAGGCCCCAGTGGCTTTTGACAGCAGGACCAAAATAGACCGGGCACGCTTCACCTTCGGCCTTGTCGCACACGGTGATTACCACATCCGGGGGTGAGTCGGAAAAGACCTCCGAGCCCTTGCTGTAGAGATCTGTAGTATCGATGCCCAGCGCTTGTAGCGTGCTCACGGCGCGTGGGTTCAACTGCCCGCTTGGGAAGCTGCCCGAACTGACGGCAGTAAAGCCACTTGGGGCGAGAGAGTTGAACAATCCCTCCGAGAGAACGCTCCGGCAGCTGTTTGCCGTACACATAAATAGTACTTTCATAAGCTTCTCCTATACAGGGATGCTCAGCCGCACCGCCAGTGCCACCAGCGTTAGACCTGTACCTGCAGTGTTGTTTAGGATGGTCTCAACCGTTAGCCTCAACTTTACAGAGTTGAGGCTAGTATCAGGAGAGGTCTACGTGGACCTGGGCAGCCGAGTGATTGCTCAGGGCCGCAGAACCGAGGCAGGCTGTTTCGGTCAGAGAGGATTGGGCTTGTATTCCATCTTAGAGATCAGCTCAAGCTCGGCAGACAGCCGAACACCTTGGTCTTCAGGGCTTAGGTCTTCAAGAGGGCCGAAGTAATTTGTGGCGAAGATGTCAGCGTGAAAATCCATTTGCTTCGAGGCAGTGTCATAGACCCTGAAAGCTCTCACTCCATCTGCGTAGTACACTTCCCTCGCGTGTTTCGCTTGGACAACTGCAATCCCCATCGCCTTTTTCTTACCGCGCGCACCTTTCCCTTCGCCAGTGAAAACTGACGTGCAGAAATTGAAGACGTGGTCTTCCCCAGTCTCAACTTTGCCAACCCTCGTGACAGAAAGCCCGATTCGATAGGCATGATCAAGGGAGTCAGGCGCCAGTGTACCGTCATCAAGTACCTGATTAGGGTGGCAAGCACAGCAAGCCACGTCCTCGTCGTTGCTCACTATGCCCGGCGAGTACTCGGTTGTCGAATGAGTTTCGGCATCACATACCTTGCATTCCAAAACCTGCGATAGCTTGGAGGCTGCATTAGGTTTACCTAGGCTGTCATCGAAGATTTTTTTGCAGTTCGGGCAAATTAGCTGTGACATCTTCCCTGAAATTCTCGATCAGAAATTGTTCTAGTTCTTCCGGCAACTGGCCTACTGGGCAGTTTATGGTTAACTGCGGCTTTCGCTCCACCAGTATGACGACGGAGTACTGATTGTCACCTTTGAATTTTAATGTAACGAAGGCTGAATCATTATTCCAAATAACGGAAACGGCACCACTGTTGCTCAGCGTCAGGCTCGGCCTTGAGATGCCAAGTTCACGAGCCAAAGTCAGCGATTCGGAGACTGCTGTAGCTGTGGAGCTATGAGCAGGATAACCACCGAGGTCGTCCCAGTCATACTCTTCGTTCTCAAAGTCGCGGAGTCGCGCATAAGCCATCTCATAATTTGGCAAATTACTCATGCCATGAATCTGAGCGCCAATAATAATGACAGCAGAGGTCCTGATCGTTTGATCGGAAGATCCTTCTATCCATCGACGCTGGATATGATGATCATAGATCCTCAAGGCAGGTAAATTCACGCGAGCCCGTTGTATGAACGGTTGGTAAAAATATCCTCTCCTGTCTTGAACGATGCTGTGACTCAGCTCGCCAACATGGATAAATGAGAGGGGATCAGGCTCGGAGGCTGGACTATGACAAACCAGAAATTCATTCTGCTCAAGTATAGGTAAATGCGTTGGCTGCTGGGCATAGAGGCAGTCGCTGCCTGAGCTATCTTCGCGTGCTAGCCGCGCGAGCAATGCATCCGCCGCCAATACTTCTTGAATATTAACATTATGAAGCATAGTTGTTTCCTTCAGGCCTTAAGCCGAAAAGCTCCACTACACCTTCGCTTAGAAGCGAGGAAATCAATGTCTCATTTTTTTTGTACAGCGTGTCGTATTCACTGCTTAAAGTGTCAAGTGAAACGGAGTCGGGATCGCCGTATATGAGACGGTGTAAGCAGCTTATGACTAACTTGTCTTGATTCTGCGCCGCAGGTGAATGCATCAAATGGAAAGTGGTTTTTATAGCCTTTCCTTTCGCCAGCGGCTCATAGAATGAGTGTTCGAAGCGCCAATATGAGTTTCCCTCAAATACAGACTGAGGGATCCACTTGCTTTCTGTATTAAGGATTTCGGAAAAGCTTAACTCGCGCTCGAATTCGAAACTGGTAATGACCTTAAGTCCAACCGAGCTTGGAGTGACCAAGTCCAGAAGTTTGTCAATGACCACTTCCGAGGTTTTTAAAGCGAAACTCTTACTTTTCACCCAATCCGAATGAGCTACATCGTTGAGTTGAAACATAAATCCTTTTTTATGAATATTTAATTCAATGGATTTTAGCGAATCAACAACTTCTGCCCCTTCGCCATCGTCACCAATGATGTGAACGATATCGGAAGTATTCTTGAGCTCGGCAAATGCAGACTGGGGATCATCGATCTCTTTTTCAGAGGCCCTGATTTCAATGCATCGAGGGAGGTCGGCGATGTCGCGCACAGCTTCAGAGAGCGTAATCATGAAGCCTTGATCTAGCTCTGTATCCCATTCAAATCCTAGGAGCAGGCGATCGAAAGCGTTCTGGCCGCCCGAAGGGCGAATCCGCTTGGCAAGCCTTGATTCCGATTTTGACATTTAGCCTCTAAATACCTTGTGTCCTGATTCCGTTCAACCGCGCAACCGTCGCGGTGGACCATTTGGGTGGTGACATTTCACCATCTGGCGATGATCGCCAACCCGTATGACGTTACCTTTGCCCTGTTGGTTCGTCTATCTAGGCTACACAGCGAGCAGGTTAGGACAAATCTGCCGCAATGCAATCCCTAGCGGCGAGAACATCATAACAGTTTAGCTAAACGCCTATTTGGGCTCACCGATAGACGTGTGATGTGCAGAAGGAATCACAATCGTGTGTAAGCTAGCGTTTTGCTATCAGCGTGTAAACGCTACTTTTGATGAAATTTGATTTCGAGAAGCTATCTGCAGTCACTCCCCGAAGAGGCAGGAATATACGTATCCAGCTGATCCAGGTGCTTACGGTGTTAAGAATAAGGTCAGCAGCCTAATAGGCTGCGTGTATTCACTTGGGAATTCTTAGGAGAGCAAAACGATCAGATTGGCAGTCAGAGTGAAGCTGGGAATCTTGACTTTTGTCCAAAAAGGGGAAGCAGCCTTCAGAATCCTGTCTCTGTGGCCAGGCGCTCCTTGAGCCGAAGATGACCAATTCAGTCGCATTAATTTCAAAAATTTCGCATTTAATTCGAAAACCTACAATTGGATACCACCATGGGCAGGCTGGCGGTATCGGCGATGAAGCCTGCGGCCATCACAAACGCCAGGGCCGATGCAGGACTAAAGCGCAGCGCCGTAAGCATCGCGATGACGATTGGAGTCAGGATCAGTGCTGCACCATCGTTTGCGAACAGTGCCTAGACGGCTGCACCGAGCAGGATCATCAGCGCAAACAGCCGTCCGCCTTTGCCCTGACCCCATCTCGCCACGTGAAGCGCTGCCCATTTGAAGAATCCCGCTTCATCAAGCAGCAAACTGATGATGATCACTGCAATGAAGGTCGCTGTCGCGTTCCAGACTATATGCCATACAACCAGCACATCCCCAGGGCTGACTACGCCCGTCAGCAGTGCCCCCCCCTGCTGCGCTCCAGCCGACGCCTAAACCCCTCGATTGCCAGATAACGAGCACGAGCGTAACTACAAAAATAGAGGTAGCGATGAGCATCGGTATGTTCCGAATCAGGAAGTCAGCAGCAGGAGGCTTGGCGCACCGGTCTGTCTTCCATGGAAGCCAGTCGTCCTTGATGGTCGTTAACCCAGGCCTGATGAGCGTGCGTAGTGACCTTCAGAACATCCAGCGCCCACTGTTCAAGCTCGGGATGCAGGCGGTAATAAACCCACTGACCCTGCCTTCGATCTGCGAGTAACCCGCAGGCCCGCAACTGGGCAAGGTGCCTCGAAACCTTCGACTGGTTATCTTCCAGTGCCCAGATCAACTCACACACGCACAGCTCACCTACAGCGGAAAGCATTAGCATGATCCGGGCGCGTGTTTCGTCCCCTAGGCATTTGAAAAATGTGTGCGGAGCAAGGCTCATTAGCGTTCATCTTAATATGTGGAAATTCGAATATTCAGATATAAGAATATTTGTCGAGCATTCACAAACGTTTAGTGATTGGCTCTGCTGGGGATGACAGGGCGAGGTACCAGCGGACGGACGTCGACAACCAAACGGCGACACCGCTGAAATGGCATTAGCCGACAGCATGCGAAAGGAGGTTTGATGTCTGAAACGACGCTAGGCGCGATGAGGAGCCAGCACGCTAAGCGTAGTTGCTGGCTAAGCTCTCGAAGCAGAGAGGACCACTCGTAAATGGCTATCAGCTCAACGTCGCGCTAGCTTTGGTCGAAACCAAAATTACTCGATATAAGGATAAGCAGGCGCAGCGGGTGAGCTAACGGAACACTTAAGCCTCATAACCTTTTTAATTAGTCTTACTTAATCATCCTCGTACCTCTGTCGAGCAGTATCAGACTGAAACCGTCCTGAATCTACTAATCTTCCCAAAGCTATCTAGGCCTGGGCCATTCACAGAAACCGCTCTTACATTCAGACACACATTACGGTTAAAGCAAACGTCGTTTTCAGAGGATACAGGCTTTAAGCGACGAGCGATGCAGAAGGCGCGGTGGTGGATGGCGACACAGCTTTAATCCTAACGAGGAAATAAATATGATATTGCGTAAACTCAACCTTGCATCGCGCTCAGCTCTTTGCTTCGGTTTCTTTTGCCTTATGATCATTGCACTTGGGGTTATCGCCCTCAAACAGACGTCAAGTTTGAAAGAGGCCGAAAGCTTTGTAGAGAACAATGTTGTGCCTAGCATATCGGTACTCGGCATTATCGACAGGGAATTCGTAAGCATCAGGGGAAGCAATGCGCGCCTGCGCAACCCTGTCGAGCCTGAAAACCGTAAGGCTCAAGCTGTTGAAGAAGTGAACAAAGCAAGGGCCAATATTCAAGATGCCTTTTCTAAACTTCAACCGCTTATCGTAACACCGAAGGGCAAGCAGAAAATCGGCGAACTAGCCCAGAATCTTGCCAGTTATCAACAAGTGCAAGACCAGTATCTTGCCCTCCTTAAGTCCGGCAATTTGGACGATGCAGTAAAACTAGCCAGCGAATCGATGAAGCAATCAGCTGACACTGTTGAGCGCGACATTAAAGAAATGATTGAGCTTAACAATAACAAAGCCAAAAAAGCTGGCGAGGACGCAACTAAAATTTATGAGCAGTCCAAGCTTATTGTCGGTGGTTTTATACTCTTCAGTACGTTTGCAGCCATCGCACTGGCATTCATGTACACCCTTAGCTTAACCAGACCGATCAGCCAATCGCTTGCGATTGCGGAGCGCATCGCAAAGAACGACCTCACTGAAGTAATTGTCGCTCAAGGCAACGATGAAGTGGCAAGACTGATGCGAGCCTTGCAAGCCATGCAACAAGGTCTTCGAAATACGCTTTCCTTGATATCCGACTCGTCGAATCAGCTGGCATCGACTTCCGAGGAAATGCATGCGGTCACAGAAGACGCGAATAAGGGGATGCTGCGTCAAAATCACGAGGTCGAGATGGCCGCGACAGCAGTAACCGAGATGAGTGCAGCAGTCGAGGAAGTGGCCAGAAATGCGTCAGCAGCCTCCGAGGCCGCCAATAGCTCCAACTCGTCGGCATTGGCAGGTCGTGCACGCGTAGATGAAACCGTTCAAGCCATCAGCTTGATGGTAGCAAGTGTTGAAGACGCGTCCCAAGAAGTGCAGGGGCTTGCGGTGATGGCCACCGACATCAGCAAAGTTCTGGATGTCATACGAGCCATTGCTGAGCAAACCAATCTTCTCGCGCTGAATGCCGCTATCGAGGCTGCTCGTGCCGGTGAGGCAGGTCGCGGCTTCGCAGTTGTAGCAGATGAAGTCAGAGCCCTGGCTCATCGGACGCAACAGTCAACCAGCGAAATTGAACAGATGATCAGCTCGATACAAAAAGGCACTGGAGCTGCTGTGTCTGCAATGACTCACACCAACACCCAAGCACAGAAAACCCTGGATACGGCTCAAGGTGCAGGCGCTGCGTTGGTTGAAATTACGGAGTCCATTGACAATATCACTGAACGCAACGTTCTCATCGCGACGGCGTCGGAAGAACAGGCTCAAGTTGCCAGGGAAGTGGATCGCAGTCTCGTGAGTATCCGCGACCTCTCGAACCAGTCCTCCGAAGGATCGAATCAGACAGCTATTGCCACTTCGGAACTCACCAAGCTTGCAGTCGAACTCAATAGGCTAGTGAAACAGTTCCACATGTAGAGAAGACAGTGCTCGCTACCTGAAGAAGGTGTCCAAAAGCACAGGATGTCGGTCCCGTCTCGCGAGGCCTGTGAACGAACATTCTGTGCGTATAGGTCGACATCTATTTTCTCTTCATCCGGCCGTGGACCTTAAAAAGGCGATTGAAGCTCGCTAGCGTATGCCACCGCAGATAGCGGTTTTTGTGGATCAAATGGGCGAACACTGCCAATACCGTCGTAACCTCGTCGTAATAATTTCACAAACGTCGCAGTCATTGCGAAATCCTAAAGCTTCGACTTCGGTCAGGCTAAAAATCTGAACCATTTCAACGCAGCAATCTATAGTTCACCACGGATTTCCGTAGGCTGGTCCGCCAACTCGAAAAAGTGCGACGAATGTAGCTGTCCAGGATGTCCGAACCCTTTTATTCCAGAGCAGAGGGTAGCACCGCGCAACCCCATTTCTTTGGCTAAGTCCACGATCCATTCGCCCAGCATCTTTCCATGATGACGGCGATTTTGTTGGGTGAAGAAAACGACCATAAAACCTTTCATCACTATCTCCTCAGCGAGCGCCGATCATTTGGTAAGACAGCAGTCCGGCAGCGGTCATCGCTAACGAACCTAGGACATGCAACGAAATTGAGCCAAGTGCCCAGAGCAGCCTGCCTTCTTGAATCAGAACAACTGTTTCGGCTGAAAAGGTTGAGAAGGTGGTAAGACCACCACAGAACCCTGTGATAATCAGAAGACGCCATTCGGGACTCAGGCTAGGGGATGCGGCCAAGAAAGCGATTGCAAAGCCGATGATGTAACCACCGACCATGTTCGCTACCACGGTACCTGGAGGAATCGTCGGAAACAGAGCATTCAACTTGACGCCCAATAGCCAACGTAACCAGGCGCCAAGTGAGGCGCCGATGGCGATGACGAACAAAGACTTCAGCATGGTGTGCGCTCCCTGTCAGACCTGATTTGACTGACAGGCAGAGCGATGGCGAGGAGCAAGGAAAAAGGGGACTGCGAAAAAGTGATCATATCCTGTCCTAAAGTGGAGGACAGGGAGACACGACTACGCACCCTGTCCAGGGTTCACGTAGGCATCATCAGCACGAGGCGGTTGAAGGAGGAATGCCATCTCCTACTTTTATCCTATAACACCCTCGGCAACAGATACAAGCCTATTGGTGCGTGACTCTATAGCCAGACCTTTCGAAGCAGACCAAGCATGGTCGATACTACTGCTCGACACCTGCTTTTATACCCAATGCAATAGCCGCCTTGTGTGCCTTGCCTCGGAGCCCTTTCTTTCGACCAGCAAGTACCTGGTAAGTAGTCCCTAAGTCGAGGCCATGATCGCGGGCGAATTCAGTTACGCTGATTCCTTGGGCTCGTAACCAGAGCTTCGCTTCTTGTGGAGATTTAAGCATATTCAGTAGACCGCGTTGATAGGATGTTGAGATTGAAATTTAGGTGACCCTTTTCCCAAGAATATCCTCTGGTTTTAAACTTTCAAGACCAGTGGTTTAAACGCTATCGTATTGAGTGCATAGCTAAGTCAAGATCTATCCAAAAGAATCTACTCACTGTTTGCCCCCTATTAACGGACAGCCTCAACAAACTTTGATGCGAGATCGTATCGCCAGGTCGTAGGTAGATAGCACTCGCGGAAGATCATTCATTACTGAATCGTCTCAGCATCCGATGTCCAGTAAGCGACAAGGCTCGTTGAACCAGTATCATCACTGGCAATGCATTGCGCCTTTACAGAACAGCCCGCTGCCTTGCCTCTTCACGCACTTGATTTTGAAGCGTCAGCTTGGCTTGAATTTCGGCATACAACTGCGCGTGTTCGTTGTCACGATCAGCAACTGTTACCACTAGGGCATAAGACTCTCGATCCAGTACGTCGGGATGATTCCATTCCCGGTCTTGGCGGATCACGACTACAAACCATTTTTCTTCTGGATTTCGCTTCTTGAACGTCCACCGCGAGGACTGGACGGTCCCGCGGCTTCTCAACTGAGCAGTGATGTCTCGATTCTGCTCAGCGTCATCTCCACGGGTCTTCGTTTCGTCCTGCTTGTCGTAGTTAAACGAGGCCTGGACTTCCTCAAGCGACGAACCTTTCACTAGGCGATAACTGATCTGAGTTGCCAGATAGTCCAACCGAGTTGTCCTGACGGCAGGAGAATAAGCCAGCGTGACGCTCAGGTGCCTTGCCCCTCTAGCCCTGCGAAGAAACGAAGTGGGCAAAGGCAGTTCGTAGAACTGGCACGAGTCCTTCTCAATGGACTCTTCACACATCAGCACAACGCAATGGTCGGAAGACCGAAACAGGTCTGCCTCATTCACTTGGCCGTAACCACTCACATCGCGCGATATTTCACGGTTGTGGGTCGCCTTATTAGCTTTGTAGCCCTTCCTCATGTCGTCGGAGAAAGTCGTCTCGACCTCGCTAGACAATGACGCATGATTCACCAGCATAGCGCGCAAGAGGTTCGCCGATGCCTCTGGGTGCTCGTTAAGGAGACGGCCCGCAAGATGGGTGATGTAGGGCGCGGAAAAGCTGGTACCGCTTATTTCTTTGAACAGGGTATTGCCCTGAAACTGGTGGTTCATGCTCAGAACCCCAAGCCCTCTCATTTCGGCACGCCACTGAGCATTCGCTTGATGCATGGGGCAGGCAAGATTACCTCCGGCGGCCACAAGCTCTGGCTTCAGTGCACCTTTAACTGAAGGACCATGTCGTGTGAAAGGCGATGGCTGGTTTTCAAACGCAGGCGCAAGCTGATGGATCTCAGGGTAGCGCTGGCTGTCGTAAGTCGCGTCATGCCGCGCAACGCTTCCAACAGTGAGCACGTTCAGCGCGGGGGCTGGATCGATAATCACGCTGCGCTCATCCAGTAGATACTCTGGATATTCCTCCCGCCAGCTGTTCACCGGCACAGCCGGATCATTAGAACCAACGAAATTACCTGTCGATACGATGAACAGCAGGTTATGTTTACGGGCCAACACATCAAGGATGTAAGCCAAACCGCGCACATGCATACCATCGTATGGCGCGTTAGCGTTTCCCAAAGAAAGGTTGAAGATCCTACAGCCCAGTTCAACGAAGTGTTCGACAGCCTCCGTCAGCGTCGCCTCGACCGAATCCTCGTCGTAGATGGCATTGCTGGTGACGGGACACTTGCGCATTACCTTACCGTTGTACAACCAGAACTCCGGCCGCCAAAAATTACCTCGATCACAGGCTTCAACATCTCCGTAAAGCGCAATCCCAGCCACAGCCGTACCATGCCCAGCTTCATCGAAAGCATCCTGGCCTTCTACGAATGACGCGCTTTCGGCAATGGCCGATCTAAGCAACGGATGGTTTGTGTTGACGCCGCTGTCAAGGATGCAAACACGGGCAGCATCCTGCGCAGGACTTGGAATTTCCAAAGGCAATTGAGCTATGTCGCGGTTCAACTGAGGATAAGAAATACCTGTCTGAGGAATCAGGTCCACCAAACGCACATCGGCGTGGTTCAGCAATTGCTCGGCATGCTTCTGACTGACTTCGACGCGGTACATGACCAAGCTGTCGAAGTTGAGCTTATGGACCATCGTGATTCCAGCCTCACGCAGCCATTTTTCGAACGCTGCGCAAAGACGAATCCGAGTAGGGTGATTGGCCACATGGTGGGGCCAAAGCTCAACATCCAGCTTGAACGTTTCGGCACCAGGCAATCCAATATGCCGTAATGCCCAACTCATGCGATCATCGGCTGACCAGCTATCTATACCTTCAATGGCTTCAAGGATCTGCTTGTAAGTGACATTCTGGCCAAGCACACCCAGCTTGTTCAGGTGATCCTGAAACATCGCCAGCCCCGCCTCGGTCGCGAAAACCACGCAGACCTGTTTTCCCTCTTGGCTAATGAATTCTAGCCCATGCTTTTGCAGGTTCTCGAAAGTCATCGCACCTTCGTACCTGATCTTCAGTACGAAGGGAGAGTTTTCAGCAGATTTGAGCTGTTTGCGCGCTGCACCTGCAGCAGTTGCAAAAAAGCCGTTTAACTTTTGCCCATGCCCCTGCAGATCACCTCGTTTTGTAAACGGGGGCGGATTTTTAGCGCGTCGGCGATTGTCGAGATTTTCGCGCTCGAAACTCAGGTGCTTATAAGTAGGCACGTATCATCCTTGATTGCTATAAATTAGTGTTTGCGCAGCCCCTCTCTCACAAGAGCGCTCCGCAACTCCTTAACCGTTAGAAACTCCTGGTTCCGCAGTATCATACGCTTTACAGCCCGGCGTACAACACGTTCAACGTCAGCACCGCTTTTACCCTCAAATTCAGCCAATAGCTCCTTGTCGTCCAACTCGAACTGCCGGCGAATACCGCGCAATTTAAGCTGCAGCAGGGAGGTCAGTTGTTTTTGATCAGGTAAAGGAAACTCTATAGCGTCATCAAAACGGCGCCAAATTGCCGTGTCAAGGATGTTCTCATGGTTGGTGGCTGCCAAAATCAAACTTTGACCATCGTACGCATCCATCATCTGCAACACTGCGTTGACCACCCTTCGAAGTTCACCATGCTCTCCACTATCAGAGCGCTCTTTACCAATGGCATCGAACTCATCGAAGAGTGCAACCAATTGATGCTTGGCGATAAACTCAAAAACCTTACGCAGGTTGGCGGCGGTCTCACCCAAAAATGAAGACACCAGCGCGTCGAGCCGCACGATTGCCAGCGGGCGATCCAGTTCGAAGGCGATGACCTCTGCCGCAAGTGTTTTTCCACAGCCAGGTGGGCCGAAGAAGATGACCTTGCCGGAAGGCTTCATACCATAGCTTCGCAGCACTTCCGACCGACGATGCTCTTCAAGCATTTCATCTATCATCGCTGCACTGCTCTCTGGAAGGATGATCTCTTCCAGTGATCGTTTAGGCGGCCTGATGTCGAGCAGAGGCAGTCCTCGCTCTTTGTCGACAGGAATGTCAGCGACGAACGTTGGCTTTCGCGCAGACTGAACGTGCATATCCCCGCCGTAGAGGATCTGTTCCAAGTCATTAGCCAGCAAGTGATGCTGCTTTTGACGCTCTTCTTCAATGATGGCCTCGGACGCTCGACGAAATGCATCGTGGTCACCCAGAGTGCCAGCTTTCAAAAGTTGCCTAAGTATTTTCCCATTAGCCATGTATATGTCCTGCCATAGTGCGCTATCCGGAGCTGCCAATTCGTGAAACTAATTTTCAACTTAAAAAGCGCAACTAACAGATCGAATTAGTACAAGCCAACATGATAGGACTCCTTTCCGCTTTTTAATTTGCGTAGGGATTAAGTCTCCCACACAAGCCTGTATTGCAAGAGTATGCGGAGAAGGTCCTTTTGTCCAGTATTCTTAAGGAAAATTCATCTCAGTCGGATAGTCACCGACGAGTGGAAGTAAAGTTAAAGCTATCACCCCTATTCAAACTTTTTATTTGCCGACATGGTCGATTGCTCTCTTCTCCGCGGTCTATGTGTTCTGCGATACGATAACTCAGGCTGCAATACCTCCGCTCTTCGTCCAAAGAAATTAATTGATTCACGGCATCCACATATCGCATCAGCAACTACACTTTACGAGCTGAACACAAAAATAAACTCTTACACTCATAAAACGACGCGGACAACACATTAACCATGAAGGTCTGAAACTTTTTGAGGCCCAGGCTCCGCCGTCTGCCCCGCTCAAGCGATAATAGGAAGTTAATTAGGCTCGAGCGCTCCATCGAATATGATTTTCATCAAGGCGAACGGGATTGGTTACTAAGATTTTTCGCCGTGCATAAAAATGCGACGAGAATTAATTGGCTCACCGCTTTTTGGTAGTCCCTCTCAAATCACATTCCGGTCTGATGCAGGCGGTACGATACAACGCTGAATGAGTGACGCTTTTGTGCCCGTCCAGCAGCTTCGCCTCGGCCCAATGCAGACGCCGGAGGCGAAACTGCTCGACAGACTCGCAAGCCTGTTCCAGTGCGCTCGCACAGATGGGAAGTCTATCGAGCTGTTTCTCGAATCGAGGCAAAACGTGGAGCTCACGGCCAATTCTTGTCCGCGATATCCTTACAGGTTTTCCCGACCCAGAACGAAGACGCTGTGCACATTCACTAATCTGCTCGGCAAGTTCCGCATCGAGGATAGCGAACGCGCCGGCGGTATCTGCCCGACTTGCGTGGACATCGCCATACTTATCGATATGGTCACGAAGCCAGACACGGTCAGATCGATATAGCCACGCGTAACCCCTACATTGGTGAGCTTGCAGAGAGTGATAATCCATCTCAAAATTTGCTCGACGCAGCAGGCGCTCGCTTTGAAATCTCGCTTCTCGCCATACGTTCGGGCCAACTTTGACAGCGCGGATTGTCCGATATACATAAACCTGAGATACACCCAGTTTGTCGGCAATCTGCCGTGCGTCGTGCCCGGCAAGTGCCAGCTTCCAAACTTCAGCTGGCAGACCTCCCAACCCCTCTGGCACGGTCTCAGTCAGATCCGCTTTTGATGAACGGACAGCAATTGGCGATGATCGCTCATACTCTGACACCGATGGCTTGTCGTTGCGCATTATGTGAGCCAGGTCCACGTCCAAAGCGCTTGCTAGCACGATGTATTTGAGTGGATGGTGAGTACCTCTGGGCCTTCGAAGCAGCTTGGTGACCCAGGTCGCAGGTAATCCTGCGGGAGATTCACCAAGAACCGAGTACTCCCAGGCGGCTGGGAGCACTTTGAAGAAGCTGGCCATATACGCAGCCAAACGCCGCAAATCCAACCGGTATGTTGCATCATGGGTCAAACCTAGGGCTGCAGCATTTTGCAGAAGGCAAGAACGCACTGCGCTGGCTGGGAGAGGACCGAGTCCCGAGCCAAGAAGCTGCTGTGAACTCAATGCAATCTTATGCAACCCTGGAAGGGCATCTATAGAAGCATTCAGCTGAACAGAATGGGCCTGCACGCCATCATCGTCTGGCAAATTAAGCTCTCGGGAATTGCGGCTGTGCCAGCCGGGATCTACCACCTTTAGCAATTGCCCGTGGTGGGGGCATACCAATACCCCGGAAAGCTGGTGAACCCGGTGCCAGTAAGCTGCTCCGACCTGAGCGACGTCCTCATTGAGACACACGGAACAGAACCGCACTCTCGAAGCACTCTCGATCCGACTGGCATTGATTCCTAGCTTCAGCATCAACCCTTTGCCGTCGCCTGCCATAGAAGCATGCGCATGTTGGAGCTGGTCAGTGGTGAGGAAAGGAGCGAAATAGGGCAATACGGTATGACACTGGATAATTTGAGCAACCGATAGGTCTGTGCCGTGGGGAAGAGACTCGACCAGATAACTCAACCGGCTTGGAAACGCGACGTTCTGGGTGAACGAGGGGGCATGTAGATGGGCGAAAGCTGCTTTAAGGCTACTCCCGCCACAAAGCCGGGCATAGCGTGAGAGGACACTATGTAGTGTCTCATCAGGGAAAGCCGCCGGGAAGAAATGGAATTTTAGCTCCATTACACCACCATCACATCATGATTTGCGGTAGGTCGGTGAAAATTCAAATAGATCCGTGGCTATCCAACCAGCTGACTTCAGCGCTGCTCGAGTGTCAGGCTGTTCGCTCAGTGCCTTTGCTTGCGATGTCTCAACCGCAACAGCTACAGGCGCTATAGGTTTAGTTACAACGACTGTTGGGGTTGGAGCCTTTGGCAACCCCTGCGGCGTTACACCACGAAGCAGGGCAAGACGCTCTGATCGAGGAAGTCCATCAAACGACATCATGGCTATCAACTGCTCCTCGATGGGAAGCAGGTCGTCGAACTGCCGCATGCGGGCAGGATCTCGGCTGCGCAGAGCCGAAAGTGCTGGCTTGAGGATCTGCATCTTGGCATTGCTCACCTTGATGATCGTCTCGGCAGTCAGACATTCGGAGCCACTTTGAATTGCATAGCGCTGACTCAGTACTAAAAGCTTGACCAGAAAGTCTGTTACACCCTGAGTGCACTCGTAGAGCACGTCGAAAATTTCGGGAGTCAGTTCAGCCGTCTGCTTGCACCATTGATAACTCCAGAGGTTTTCAACTAGAAGCTGCCACTCGTCATCATTTTTCTCAAACCGTTTAAACTCGACCATTCCGCCACCGCAACTGCGCCGGGCGACACGCATGACATCCGAAAACAGACTGATCATCGAATTGGTGCCTATGAATACAACCGGAATACCGATGTTGTTCACCAGATGGAGGAAGAAGTTCAGCATGCTCTCCTTGCCCCCAGTTTTCGCTAAGTGAAGATTTTGCAGCTCATCGATGAGCAAGGCACCGATGAAAAATGTACTGGCTACTTGCTCCATCTGCTGAAGCGCATCGTTAATATTCCGGGGCCGGTGCCGCTTGTGATAATCCCTGTCGCCCAGTGCATGGCCGACGGCGTGAAAAAACTGCTGACAAAATCCAGCCAGCGAACCATCTCGGGGACAATCAAGTTTGAGCCAGGTGATCTGGGTTTGAACAAACTGGGTGCTCTCATAACGCTCATGCCTAATCGTCTGCGGGTAAAGGCTTAAAATGGCATGGAGAGCAGTGGACTTCCCAATACCACTCAGCCCTACGACGCTGAAAGAATCAGCAGTCGACTTGAAGGAGTCATGATAGCGCTGAGCACCCGATAAGGAGTGCAGATGCCTGACCGTGTCGGGTGAGGTTGGATTGCGTCCAACGTATCCGCGGCGGATCAGCAGAGAGAACATGGACTCAAGCTCCAAATGCAGCAGGAACGGCTGTACGACTGTCCTCAGACGATCAATGCAGTGAATCCGCGTTGTTCCTTCAAGATCAAGCTCTTCAGGTGTTACTGGCTGGGGGAAATTCGATATCAACTCGATGGCTACCGTTTCCGGAAGAATTGGCGGCAAGGCTTCAATCAACGGATTTCCCGCATACTCAGTGATGGCCTGCTTGGTATAGCTCGCAAAAATTTGCGCTCCTTTCATTTGGAATGCCCCGGCCGAAGCCTTTTTAGCAAGTCGATAACCTGCGCGCTGCGGGGCCCCGCATACGAGTCATGCGCAATGGATGTGACTTCAACGTCAGGTAGGACAGGTTCCGCACGAACACCATCAGGGACCGTGGCGTTTTCTCGCTCTAGCCGCCGCTCCTCTGCACGATTGTCACGGATATTGGCCACCGCCTCTGCCTTAGTAGGGGCAGGAGGTTCAAGCTGCCGCTCGGCCAGTGCCGTATTGATGATCTGCTCCACTGTGTCGACCAAGCCTACGCGGCTCTCCAACTCCGCGCGCTTATGGGCTGGGGGCGACTGCCGGTGCGCTTCCAGCACATCGTAGATCTCGTCGGAGCGATAACCTGCGTATTTGGCATCCGAGCGACGAAGGTCGCAGCGTAGGAACTGCTTGTTCTCACCCTGGATCCAGATATGGGCTGCAGAGTTCGGGTCGAACCGGCAGTCGATCGACCAAACACCATTGCGCCGCGCTTTGGCGAACCAGTTTTCTTGGATCGCCAGCTCGCAGACGTAGTGCATCCCACGGAATATCACGCCCCCCTTTTGCACGGTGGCTCGTTCACGGGGCAGCAGGTGGAGATAGATCAGGTCATCCGGTCGGTTGTTGGCCTGAATCAGGTCATTCTCCGAAGCCCAAGTCCAAATGCCAATAGGAGTAGGTTCGACATCGTCGTTCATCATGACTTGAGTGAGGCGGTCCGGCTGCCGGTGATAGCGGTTGTAGTGAAGGACACACTCAATGACGATCTGGGTGAATTCCTTCAGGTTCAGCGTGGCGTCAAGTCGATAATCACGCTCACCCCTTTCCTTCTCGCGCGCAGCCACACCGCCTGGAAGCCACCTGATACCAGTTAGATCATTGAGGATACCGAACCGACTCTCGACCATGGGTTTCCAATCTGGTCGGTACGGAGGAGCCGTACCCATCTCGATACCCAAGCCACTCGCCAGTCCTTCTGCTGCCAAAGACAGCATCTCGCCTCTGTCGGCATAAATGTGATGTGGCAGATGACTGCAGGCCCAATCTTCAGAGTTGATTTCAACGCCGTTCTGCGCGCAGAAGCCTACTTTGGAAGTGAACGCGTTGAAAAGAGCCTGCCGAGCACCGTTCCAGCTCGGGCCCTCCAAGCCGACATATAGACCCACAATCATCCCCGAGTAGCTATCCACCACGATATACACCACGGGCCTGCCAATCAGCATACGCCGGGAGTAACTGTTGACCAGATAGATGTCGGCAATCGTCGCGTCAATCTCGAATTGATGGCATGGACCTCGAAGCCAATCGCGAACAGTGCCGTTTAGCGGACGACAATCCTTGAGCCACCTCGTCTTGCCCTTACGCCCACGATCGGTTTCGATTTCATCGAAAAAGAGCTTGCCCCAATAATCGAACTGATTGAATGTCGGTATTTCCGACTCAGGTAGCAAGCGGACGCGGTTCTCAGCATTTTTGGAGAGTTCTTTTACCGAGTAGAACCTCCTTAGCATTTTGTCGTAAGCACTGCGGATCGTGGATGTCTTATTTTTTGCGTAAAGCGCATAGCTCACCCGGATGCATCTTTTATCGACAACACTGAGCAACTTTGAGGGTGAAACAAGTACCCCTTGATACCTAGGTTTTCGGCCTGGTCTTATATCGGGGGTGTAGTTGCGATTAGCAACGCCTACTGCCGAATAGTTCTTCAGGAGCGCATTTCTTACCTGTCCATAAAACCAATATCTGTAAAGAAACCTATAAATAGTCTTTTTCTGTATGCCTAGCTCAGCGGCCCGATTTCCAACCAGCCGCCCCATTTCACCCCTAACAAATATCTGTCCTGGGTAAGCTGGATCTAGGAGTGGCTCGATAACCGCCCATTTTTCATCCCTATCTCGCTTGATGATCTCATTGAGGTCATCTTCCAAAACCAACAGAAATTCAGGAACGGCCGTTACCACGGACTTGGTATCACCTGACTCCAACGAAAGACTGAGTTCCTCAAGTCCCACAGCATAGGGCTTTCGTGGCGGCTCGATCAGGTCCATCACAATCACGGCGTCGTGCGCTTCATCAAGGTGAAGGACTCTCGCCATGGTCGAAAGCACGGAAAATTCTGTCACGGGTTCGAACACGTCATTCACTGAGATATTCACGACGTTTTCTCGCTAAGCGCGCTCACCTCGATGGAGTAATCCACCTTGAGATCAGGTAGCGGCGATTTGAGGTGAAGTGGAGCACTACTCAAATCAATCTGTATCAGCTTTCGCCAGATCAAATTAAAGAAAATATCTCGCGCCTCGACATACGGTATCGACAAGCGCGTGGCTATTTTGCGGAGGCATTCAGACGTTGACCAAGGGTAAGCCCTGCTTGATTCGAGGATTTCGAGAAATTCAGAGTGCAGCGACAAACCCATTAAAGCGCGAGGTAATTGAGCAAACCGTCTAAGCAGCCCCAGATTTTTTATCAGGTCGGGTGTAAACAGCTCCTCCGTAACGATGCTCCAATCCACCCCTTGGCTCATCCAAAATAGTCTTTCGACTTCCAATTTTTCCAATGTCCGAACAGAGCCTTTCCCTTCGAGATCCTGCTGATACTTGATGGTCCTAGCTACGGACTTGAAGTCTCCGTTTGGCTGCCTAACGGTCAGAAGGAAGTCTGTCGTCATGACCAGCGGAATGGTAGTGGATTTGTACCTAGGGTAACGCACACCTATCGCCCGTGCGATTGCTTGGGTGCCTTCCACAGGCAGCAGCGGATACTGCTCACGGATGTCCACCACTTCTTCAGAAAACTCGCATACCAGAAGATAGGCACGTTCAAGATCGGACAAAAGGTGATGTATGCGCTCGACTTTAACGCCTTGGATTTTGTGGGAGCGGCCCATTGAGGGGACATCCTGCACACGCAACCAAGGCACATAGCTGGCTCCGGCACCGGCACCAAATCCATTGGCGATGTGCCGTTCAATATCCTGCTTCGAAGAAAACCTACGGCCGCGCAAAACCACCTCCTCAGCCCAACCTAGTCGCTTCGACTCATAGTCAATAAACATGTCTAGGAAAAAACGGTTCGCGAAACGACCTCTTGGAAGTACTCCCTAGCCTACCCTTACTGAAAAGCGAAGCCGCTAATCCGGACCAACGGCTTGGTCCAGAAACAGAAAACCCCCGTATTTTCGGGGGTTTTCGCGCTTTGTCAAACTTTAATAGGTTGTGTCAAACTTTATTATTTTGTGTCAATCTTTATTCTGAACAGCCAAGACTGCCCTTACCTGTGGATAACTACTCCACCGTCACCGACTTCGCCAGATTCCTCGGCTGATCCACATCCGTCCCCTTCAACACTGCCACGTAGTACGAAAGCAGTTGCAGCGGAATGGTGTACAGAATCGGTGCCAGGGCGTCGATGATATGTGGCATGGCGACAACGTGGGTGCCTTCGCCGTTTTTCATGCCGGCCTGTTCGTCAGCGAATACCACCAGCTCTCCACCGCGTGCACGGACTTCCTGCAGGTTGGATTTGAGTTTTTCCAGCAGTTCGTTGTTCGGCGCGACGGTGACCACGGGCATGTCGGCGTCGACCAGCGCCAGCGGGCCGTGTTTGAGTTCGCCGGCCGGGTAGGCTTCGGCGTGAATGTAGGAGATCTCCTTGAGTTTGAGCGCACCTTCCATGGCGACCGGAAATTGCGCGCCGCGACCGAGGAACAGGGTGTGGTGCTTCTCGGCGAACAGCTCGGCGACTTTCTCGACGGTGGTGTCCATCGCCAGTGCTTCGCCCAGGCGAGTTGGCAGGCGGCGCAGTTCATCGACCAGTTGCGCTTCGACGCCCTCTTCCAGCGAGCCTTTGACCTGGCCCAGCGACAGCGTCAGCAGCAGCAAGGCGACCAGTTGGGTGGTGAATGCCTTGGTGGAGGCAACGCCGATTTCCGGTCCGGCCTGGGTGAGCAGGGTCAGGTCGGATTCGCGCACTAGCGAGCTGATGCCCACGTTGCAGATCGCGAGGCTGGCCAGAAAGCCCAGCTCCTTGGCGTTACGCAGGGCAGCCAGGGTGTCGGCGGTTTCGCCGGACTGGGAGATCGAGACGAACAGGGTGTCCGGCTGGACCACGACCTTGCGGTAGCGGAATTCGCTGGCGACTTCGACCTGACACGGAATCCCGGCCAGACCTTCCAGCCAGTAACGCGCAACCATACCGGCGTGGTAGCTGGTGCCGCACGCCACGATCTGCACGTTGCGCACCTTGGCGAACAGCTCGGCAGCCTGTGGACCAAAGGCATGGACCAGCACCTGCTGCTGGCCGAGGCGACCCTCAAGAGTGCGCTGCACGACCTTGGGCTGCTCGTGAATTTCCTTGAGCATGAAGTGGCGATACTCGCCCTTGTCAGCCGCTTCTGCGCCTTCGTGGTATTGCACGATTTCACGCTCGACCGGCAGACCGTCGACGCTCCAGATCTGCACGCTGTCGCGACGGATCTCGGCGATATCGCCCTCTTCCAGGTACATGAAACGGTCAGTGACCTGACGCAATGCGAGCTGGTCGGACGCGAGGAAGTTCTCGCCCAGGCCCATGCCGATCACCAGCGGACTGCCGCTACGTGCCGCCAACAGCCGGTCCGGTTGTGCAGCGCTGATCACTGCCAGACCGTAGGCACCGTGCAGTTCCTTGACCGCAGCTTTCAGGGCCGCCGCCAGATCGGGCGTGTCCTTGAGCTTGTGGTGCAGCAGGTGAACGATGACTTCGGTGTCGGTATCGGACGAGAACACGTAGCCCAGAGCCTTGAGCTGTTCACGCAGGGCTTCATGGTTTTCGATGATGCCGTTGTGGACAACTGCCAGCTCGTTGGCCGAAAAATGTGGATGAGCGTTACGCTCGCAGGGCGCGCCGTGGGTGGCCCAGCGGGTGTGGGCGATGCCCAGACGGCCGACCAGAGGTTCGCCGGCCAGTGCCTGCTCGAGTTCGCTGACCTTGCCGGAACGGCGGCGACGCTCGAGCGTGCCTTCGTTAGTGAAAACGGCCACGCCTGCGCTGTCATAGCCGCGGTATTCAAGACGCTTCAGGCCTTCGAGCAAAATGGCCGTGATATTACGTTCGGCGACTGCGCCAACGATTCCACACATGGTTCTCTCCTAGCTGACAGCGGCACAAATCAGATTGATGCCGCGGGCCTGTATCTGGTCGCGCGCCTCGGTGGGCAGACGATCATCGGTAATAAGGGTGTGGATACTGCT
Source organism: Pseudomonas viridiflava (assembly GCF_001642795.1). Classification (GTDB taxonomy): domain Bacteria; phylum Pseudomonadota; class Gammaproteobacteria; order Pseudomonadales; family Pseudomonadaceae; genus Aquipseudomonas; species Aquipseudomonas viridiflava. The sequence goes on from NZ_LKEH01000023.1 coordinate 162,149, forward strand.
CCAGGGCAGCTCCAGGTTGGGGATCTTGCGGCCAACTTTGTCGGCTTCGACCATCACGACAACTTCCCGGGCAACTTCAGCCATGACGCGGCTCAGGCCCAGCAATTCGTTGAAGGTCGTGGTGCCACGGATCAGATCGATACCGTCGGCACCGATGAACAATTGATCAAAATCGTAGGAGCGCAGCACCTGTTCGGCGACCTGCCCTTGAAAGGATTCGGAATGCGGATCCCACGTCCCGCCAGTCATCAGCAGGACGGGTTCCTGTTCCAGTTCGGTCAGTGCGCGTGCGACGTGCAGCGAGTTGGTCATGACCACAAGGCCAGGCTGCGCGCCCAGTTCAGGGATCATCGCTGCGGTGGTGCTGCCGCTGTCGACAATGATGCGCGCGTGCTCGCGGATGCGGGTAACGGCAGCGCGAGCAATGGCCTGTTTGTATTTGGAGACAGGTTGAGCGCCTTCGCTGATCAGTTCGTGCGGCAAGGTGACTGCACCACCGTAGCGACGCAACAGCAGACCGTTGGTTTCGAGCGCGGCCAGATCCTTTCGGATCGTAACTTCTGAGGTTTCAAAACGCTTGGCCAGATCGTCCACACTGACCTCACCCTGCTGGCTCAGCAGGGCAAGAATGTTATGGCGACGTTGAGGAGTATTGCGCTTCGACATGAGAACCTTAAGTTTCGATTCGAAAGATAACGAAGGCAATCAAAACCTATTTGAAGGGATTGGTCAAGGGTCGTAGTGGTTTACTGTGGCATTCGGCATGTGGAGCAATTACCGATAAACAGAGGATCGTGGGAGGCGGCTTGCCGGCGATGCATTCTTTCAGGCGACCTTGTCAGTGACTGAACTGATGATATCGCCGGCAAGCCGCCTCCCACGGCCTGTGGATAACTAGTCTTTCCTGATCTTGACCGGCCGCTTCCAGCCGTCAATGTTGCGCTGGCGGGCTCGGCCAACGGCCAACTGAGACTTATCCACATTTTGAGTGATTGTTGATCCAGCCGCCGTATTTGAGCCGCTTCCGATATCCACAGGCGCAATCAGAGAGTTGTTTGAGCCAATAAAGACGTCCTCGCCAATAGTGGTCTGGTGTTTGTTCGCACCGTCGTAATTGACGGTGATGGTGCCCGCGCCGATGTTTGTGCGAGCTCCGATGACCGTGTCACCCAGATAGGTCAGGTGCCCGGCTTTCACGCCTTCACCCAGCACCGCATTCTTCAGCTCAACAAAGTTACCCACATGCGCCTTGGCGCCCAGCACGCTACCCGGACGCAGACGCGCGAAAGGTCCGGCATCGCTGCCCTCTCCCAGAATCGCGCCTTCGATGTGGCTGTTGGCTTTAACGACAACACCTTTACGCAACGTGCTGTCCTTGATGACGCAGTTCGGACCGATGATCACGTCATCCTCGATCACGACCTTGCCTTCCAGTACCACGTTGATGTCGATCAGCACATCACGGCCGACGCTGACTTCACCGCGCACGTCAAAGCGTGCAGGGTCGCGCAGGGTGACGCCAGCGGCCATCAGACGGCGGGCTTCGCGCAACTGGTAATGACGCTCAAGCTCGGACAGCTGCTTGCGGTCGTTGGCGCCCTGCACTTCCATGGCGTCGTACGGCTGTTCGGTCGCAACCACCAGGCCATCGTTCACGGCCATGGCGATCACATCGGTCAGGTAGTACTCGCCCTGCGCATTGTTGTTGGAGAGACGCCCCAGCCACTCGGCCAGACGCTTGCCGGGTACCGCCAGAATGCCCGTGTTGCCTTCGGTAATCGCCTTTTGGGCGTCGGTTGCATCCTTATGCTCGACGATAGCAGCCACCCGGCCTTGCTCGTCGCGCACAATACGGCCATAGCCGGTCGGATCCTTCAGGGTGACGGTCAACAGACCCAACTGCTCGGGGGTAACGAGTTTGAGCAGACGCTGCAGCGTGTCGACTTCAATCAGGGGCACGTCGCCGTACAGGATCAGGACCGTTTCCGCCGTCAGTGCAGGCACGGCCTGAGCTACCGCATGGCCTGTACCGAGTTGGTTGTCCTGCATCACGAAATTCAGATTGTCAGCCGCCAGACGCTCGCGCACCACATCCGCGCCGTGGCCGATCACCACATGGATGCCGCTTGGGGATAACTGGCGGGCACTGTGGATAACATGACCCAGCATGGAATTGCCCGCAACGGGGTGAAGCACCTTCGGCAAGGCCGAACGCATCCGGGTACCTTGGCCAGCAGCAAGAATGACGATATCGAGAGACATGAGGACTACCAACTGAGCGGCGCGGCAATCATAGCAGCGGCCGGGGACGGGCTTATTCGGAAAAAGAAAAAGGGTAGCCGAGGCTACCCTTTTTCTCAATCGCGCATGAAGCAGCGGGGTTAGCCGCCGAACTTCTTGCGAATTTGCTGAACGGTACGCAGCTGAGCTGCGGCCTCGGCCAGACGAGCAGTTGCAGATCCGTAGTCGAAGTCTGCGCCTTTCTCGTTCAAGGCCTTCTCTGCAGCCTTTACAGCTGCTTGAGCGGAGGCTTCGTCCAGGTCGGCAGCACGTTGCACAGTATCGGCAAGCACCTTGACCATGTTCGGCTGAACCTCAAGGAAACCACCGGAGATGTAGAACACCTCGGCTTCCCCACCCTGCTTGATCAAGCGGATCGGGCCCGGCTTCAGATCAGTGATCAGCGGCGCGTGGCCTGGAGCGATACCGATATCACCCAGGTTACCGTGCGCAATCACCATCTCGACCAGACCGGAGAAGATTTCCCCTTCCGCGCTGACGATGTCGCAATGGACTGTCATAGCCATTTGCTTGCCTCAACCTGATTAGCGCCCGTTTCCGGGCGCCGGGATTACAGTTTCTTGGCTTTCTCGATCGCTTCTTCGATGCCGCCGACCATGTAGAACGCTTGTTCTGGCAGGTGGTCGTAGTCACCGTTGAGGATGCCTTTGAAGCCAGCAATGGTGTCTTTCAGGGAAACGTATTTACCCGAAGCACCGGTGAAGACTTCTGCCACGAAGAAAGGCTGGGACAGGAAGCGCTGGATCTTACGAGCACGGTTAACCAACTGCTTGTCGGTCTCCGACAGCTCGTCCATACCCAGGATCGCGATGATGTCTTTCAGCTCTTTGTAACGCTGCAACACGTACTGAACGCCGCGAGCGGTGTCGTAGTGTTCCTGGCCGATAACGTTCGGGTCCAGCTGGCGCGAAGTCGAGTCGAGTGGATCGACCGCCGGGTAGATACCCAGGGAGGCGATGTCACGGGACAGTACGACGGTTGCGTCCAAGTGGGCAAACGTGGTCGCTGGCGACGGGTCGGTCAAGTCGTCCGCTGGTACGTATACCGCCTGGATCGAGGTGATCGAACCGTTCTTGGTCGAAGTGATGCGCTCTTGCAGAGTACCCATCTCTTCGGCCAGGGTCGGCTGGTAACCTACTGCGGAAGGCATACGGCCCAGCAGTGCGGATACTTCAGTACCGGCCAGTGTGTAACGGTAGATGTTGTCGACGAACAGCAGAACGTCGTTACCTTCGTCACGGAACTTCTCGGCCATGGTCAGGCCGGTCAGGGCTACGCGCAGACGGTTACCCGGCGGCTCGTTCATCTGGCCGTAGACCAGAGCAACCTTGTCCAGAACGTTGGAATCCTTCATCTCGTGGTAGAAGTCGTTACCCTCACGAGTACGCTCACCCACACCGGCGAACACGGAATAACCGCTGTGCTCGATGGCGATGTTACGGATCAGTTCCATCATGTTTACGGTCTTGCCAACACCGGCACCACCGAACAGACCGACTTTACCGCCTTTGGCGAACGGGCAGACCAGGTCGATAACCTTGATGCCTGTTTCCAGCAGATCGTTGCCGCCCGCTTGCTCAGCGAAGGTTGGCGCAGGACGGTGAATGCCCCAGCGCTCTTCGGTGTCGATCGGACCGGCTTCGTCAATCGGGTTGCCCAGTACGTCCATGATCCGGCCCAGCGTCGCTTTACCGACCGGTACGGAGATGGCTGTGCCAGAGTCTGTTACTTCCAGACCACGCTTCAAGCCCTCGGTGGAGCCCATCGCAATGGTACGAACCACGCCGTCGCCCAGCTGCTGCTGAACTTCCAGGGTGGTTTCTGCCGCGCTCTGTACTTTCAGCGCGTTGTAGATACTCGGTACGCTATCGCGTGGAAATTCCACGTCGATCACGGCGCCGATGATTTGAACGATACGTCCGCTACTCATTAGCTGGTTCCTCTAATATTTGAACCGTTAAACCGCGGCAGCGCCGCCGACGATTTCCGAGATCTCTTGGGTGATCGCTGCCTGACGCGCCTTGTTGTAGATCAGCTGCAAATCGCTGATCAGATCACCGGCGTTGTCGGTGGCGTTCTTCATTGCAATCATCCGCGCCGCTTGTTCAGCTGCGTTGTTCTCGACCACCGCCTGGTACACCTGCGACTCAACGTAGCGAACCATCAAGCCATCGAGCAGCTCTTTGGCATCGGGTTCGTAGAGATAGTCCCAGTGGTGCTTGAGTTCCTGATCCGGGGTTGCCACCAGCGGAATCAACTGCTCCACCGTTGGCTGTTGCGTCATGGTGTTGATGAACTTGTTGGATACCACGGACAGGCGATCAATACGGCCATCCAGGTAGGCATCCAGCATCACCTTGACGCTGCCGATCAAGTCATTGATCGACGGCTCTTCGCCCAGGTGGCTGATTGCAGCGACGACGTTACCGCCGAAGTTGCGGAAGAATGCCGCACCTTTGCTGCCAACCACGCACAGATCGATCTCTACGCCGTTTTCACGGTTTACGGCCATGTCCTTGACCAAAGCCTTGAACAGGTTGGTATTCAAGCCGCCGCACAGACCACGGTCACTGCTCACCACGACATAACCGACACGCTTTACTTCGCGCTCGATCATGAAAGGGTGGCGATATTCCGGGTTAGCGTTGGCAAGATGACCAATCACCTGGCGGATACGATCCGCGTAAGGACGGCTAGCAGCCATGCGCATTTGAGCCTTGCGCATTTTGCTGACCGCCACTTTTTCCATGGCGCTGGTGATCTTTTGCGTGCTTTTGATGCTCGCAATCTTGCTGCGAATCTCTTTTGCGCCTGCCATGTAACACCTATCAGGTTAGCAAGCGGGAGCCTTCCGGCCCCCGCTGCGGCTTACCAGGTTTGGGTGGCCTTGAACTTCTCGATGCCGGCTTTCATGCCAGAATCGATTTCGTCATTGAAGTCACCCTTCACGTTGATCTTCGCCATCAAATCGGCGTGATCGCGGTTGAAGTAAGCAATCAGCGCTTGTTCAAAGCTGCCAATCTTGGCGATTTCGATGTCGGTCAGGAACCCACGCTCAGCGGCATACAGCGACAGCGCCATGTCAGCGATCGACATTGGTGCGTATTGCTTCTGCTTCATCAGCTCGGTAACGCGCTGACCATGCTCAAGTTGCTTACGGGTCGCTTCGTCCAGGTCAGAAGCGAACTGGGCGAATGCCGCCAGTTCACGGTACTGAGCCAGAGCGGTACGGATACCACCGGAGAGCTTCTTGATGATCTTGGTCTGAGCGGCACCACCTACACGCGATACCGAAACACCGGCGTTCACAGCTGGACGGATGCCAGAGTTGAACATGGCCGATTCCAGGAAGATCTGACCGTCGGTGATGGAAATCACGTTGGTCGGAACGAACGCGGAAACGTCGCCAGCCTGGGTTTCGATGATCGGCAGTGCAGTCAGGGAACCGGTTTTGCCGGTCACTGCGCCGTTGGTGAACTTCTCTACGTACTCTTCGGAAACACGCGATGCGCGCTCCAGCAGACGGGAGTGGAGATAGAACACGTCACCCGGGTAGGCTTCACGGCCTGGTGGACGGCGCAGCAGCAGGGAAATCTGGCGGTAGGCCACTGCTTGCTTGGACAGATCGTCATAAACGATCAGCGCGTCTTCACCGCGGTCGCGGAAGAACTCACCCATGGTGCAACCCGAGTACGGTGCAAGGAATTGCAGCGCAGCGGATTCGGAAGCACTTGCAGCCACGACGATGGTGTTAGCCAGTGCGCCGTTTTCTTCGAGCTTGCGAACAACGTTGGCGATGGTCGATTGTTTCTGACCGATTGCCACGTAGACGCAGAAGATGCCGCTGTCTTTCTGGTTGATGATTGCGTCGATGGCCAGAGCGGTCTTACCGATCTGACGGTCACCGATGATCAGCTCACGCTGGCCACGGCCGACTGGAATCATGGCATCGACAGCCTTGTAGCCAGTCTGTACAGGCTGGTCTACCGACTTACGCCAGATCACGCCTGGAGCAACTTTCTCGACCGCATCGGTCTCGGTGTTGTTCAGCGGACCTTTGCCGTCGACTGGGTTACCCAGTGCATCGACTACGCGACCCAGCAGTTCCTTACCAACCGGAACCTCCAGGATGCGGCCAGTGCACTTGGCGCTCATGCCTTCAGCCAGAGTCGTGTAAGCGCCCAGTACAACGGCACCCACGGAGTCTTGCTCAAGGTTCAGCGCCATACCGTAGACGCCGCCCGGAAACTCGATCATCTCGCCGTACATTACGTCGGCCAGACCGTGAATCCGCACGATACCGTCAGACACGCTGACGACTGTGCCTTCGTTACGGGCTTGGGAGGTTACATCGAGCTTCTCGATGCGACCCTTGATGATTTCACTTATTTCGGAAGGATTGAGTTGCTGCATTGCTCTGCTGCCCCTTCAAACTCAAGATTTCAATGCTTCGGCTAGTTGCGCGATTTTGCCGCGAACTGAGCCATCGATAACCAGGTCGCCGGCGCGGATTACGACACCACCGATAAGGGTGGCATCCTCCGCAGCATGCAGGCGCACTTCCCGGCCGAGCCGTGCACTGAGAACCTTGGCGAGTTTGTCTTGCTGTTCTTGGTTCAATGCAAAAGCACTGGTGACATCCACATCGACCGATTTTTCCTGCTCTGCCTTGTACAGGTCGAACAGTTCGGCGATCTCCGGCAGAAGCGGGAGACGGTCGTTTTCAGCAACGACGTGGATGAAATTCTGTGCCTTGGCATCGAACTTGTCGCCACACACTTCAATAAAAGTGGTGGCCTTTTGTGCGCTCGTCAGTCGCGGGGCCTTGAGCATGCGCTGCATGGTGTCGTCTTGCGACACCGCAGCAGCCAGGCCGAGCATGGCTGACCAATTGGCCAGTTGCTGGTGGGCCTGCGCGTGCTCGAAGGCCGCCTTAGCGTAAGGTCGGGCCAACGTGGTCAGTTCTGCCATGATCGCCCTCGCTTAAATTTCAGCAGCCAGTTTGTTAACCAGCTCCGCGTGCGCGTTTTGATCGATTGTGGCACCCAGGATCTTCTCTGCGCCATTGACTGCCAGGCTACCCAACTGGGCGCGCAAGGCGTCTTTGACACCGTTCAGTTCCTGCTCGATCTCGGCCTGAGCCTGAGCCTTCACACGGTCAGCTTCAACGCGAGCCTGTTCACGGGCTTCGTCGACAATCTGAGTACCGCGTTTCTTGGCTTGCTCAATGATTTCAGCTGCTTGAGCCTTAGCTTCGCGCAGTTGTTGACCCACTTTGTCTTGGGCCAGCTCCAGGTCGCGAGCTGCTCGGGAAGCAGCGTCCAGTCCATCCGCGATCTTCTTCTGACGTTCGTGCAAAGCCGCGATGACCGGAGGCCACACGAACTTCATGCAGAACAGCACAAAAATGAAGAACGCAACGGACTGGCCAATCAGGGTTGCATTAATGTTCACGCCAACACCTCGCTCGTTCGTTGTCCATCACACCAATCAACTCGAAAATTCGAGTGATCAGCCAGCGAGTTGACCAACGAAGGGGTTCGCAAAGGTGAAGAACAGAGCGATACCAACACCGATCATGGTCACGGCGTCGAGCAGGCCCGCTACGATGAACATTTTAACTTGCAGCATTGGAACCATTTCCGGCTGACGCGCTGCGCCTTCCAGGAACTTGCCGCCCAACAGGCCGAAACCGATTGCAGTACCCAGTGCGCCCAGGCCGATCAACAGTGCAACAGCGATAGCGGTTAGACCAACTACAGTTTCCATCTTTCCTCCCGACTTTTACGTCGTATTGGTTAGGTTTTTTTAATTAAAGCGGTAAAGCAAAATCGTTTGTTACATCAGCCCTTGCGGGCACCGTCCCGCAGTTTGCGGGACGGTCATCAGATACGCCCGGAGGCGAATCTCAATGGTTATCTTCGTGAGCCATCGACAGGTAGACGATGGTCAGCATCATGAAGATGAACGCTTGCAGGGTGATGATCAGGATGTGGAACACAGCCCATGCCCATTGCAGAACGATACCCAGCCCGCTCAACCAGAGCAGACCGCTGCCGAACATGACGGCGATCAGGATGAATACCAGCTCACCAGCATACATGTTGCCGAACAGACGCAGTGCCAGAGAAATCGGTTTGGCTACCAGCGTCACGAATTCCAGCAGGAAGTTGACCGGGATCAACAGTGCCTGAACGAAAATGTTCTTGCTGCCGAACGGGTGCAGGGTCAGTTCGCCGATGAAGCCGCCGATGCCCTTGACCTTGATGCTGTAGAAAATGATCAGCGCGAAAACCGACAGGGCCATGCCCAGTGTCGCGTTAGGGTCAGTCGTCGGAACGGCACGGAATGGAATGTGCTCGTCACCGGAGATCAGCATCGCCAGCTGAGGAATCCAGTCGACCGGTACCAGGTCGACGGCGTTCATCAGGAATACCCAGACGAAAATGGTCAGGGCCAGTGGCGCGATGACCGCGCTGCGGCCGTGGAAGCTGTCTTTCACGCTGCCATCGACGAACTCGACCAGTACTTCAACGAAGTTCTGCAGGGCGCCCGGCTGGCCGGAAGTCGCCTTCTTGGCCGCCATGCGGAAAATCAGAACGAAAATCAGACCCAGCGCAACCGACCAGCCGAGGGTATCGACGTGGAAAGCCCAGAAACCCATTTCCTTGGCTTCTGCTGCGGTGTGGGCAAAGCCCCATTCGCCATTGGGCAGGTGCCCGAATGTCAGGTTCTGCAAGTGGTGCTGGATATAGCCCGAAGCTGTTTGCTCTGCCATGGTTGCCTCAAACGCCCTAAGGTCTCGAAAGTCTTGTTCTCGTAAGCAGTGGAGCGAACCAGTTGACCACCTGGATCAACATGAACACTCCGAAAACCGCCAGCGGTGCCAGCGGTTTCACGCCTGCAAACGTCAGTGCAAAAAGCACTGCCGTCAAAATAAGTTTGCCCGCCTCGCCGGCGTAGAACGACCGGACGATGGCTTGAGCGGCTCGGGCTCCGGAAAACCGGAAAGCCTTGTGAGCGAAGTATAAATTGGGCAGCCAGGCTATCAGGCCTCCGCAGAGCCCCGAATATCCCGCTACGACTCCACGCCACTGCCACAGCGCCAACGCGGCTATCAGCAGGACGATCAATTGAGCCAGCAAAACCGGAAAAACCGCCAGGCGATGAAACGGCAAGCGGTCTGGCATGCGTGATTCCATCGCATTTGCTCCTTCGCTGTCGGTCGCCATCATCTGTAACTTGGCATAATTTGTGCCGACAAAATGCGCGCAGAGTATAGGGGCGGTTAAGTCCCTATTCAACAGTCAGGTAGTGATTTCCGACTATACGCTACAGAGCAATTGTTTCAGCGGATGTGAGCAAGCACACCTTGCAACTCATCCAGCGAGTTGTAGCGGATCACCAATTGCCCTTTTCCCTTCTGTCCGTGGCGTATCTGGACCGCAGACCCCAAACGCTCGGCCAGACGCTGCTCGAGGCGGCTGATGTCGGGGTCGGCCTTGGCAGGTTCCGCAGGGGTTTCCTTGCCGCTGAGCCACTGCCTGACCAGTGCTTCCGTCTGGCGTACGGTCAGCCCGCGTGCGACAACGTGTCGCGCTCCTTCGACCTGCCTTTCCTCCGGAAGACCGAGCAGGGCACGTGCATGGCCCATCTCCAGGTCGCCGTGGGACAGCATGGTCTTGATCACTTCCGGCAGCGCAATCAGTCGCAGCAGGTTGGCCACGCTGACACGGGACTTGCCGACGGCATCGGCCACCTGCTGCTGGGTCAGCTGGAATTCCTGCTGCAGACGCTGCAACGCCATTGCTTCTTCGATGGGGTTGAGATCTTCACGCTGGATGTTTTCGATCAGCGCCATGGCGATGGCGGTTTCATCCGGCACATCGCGAACCATGGCCGGGATCGTCTCGACACCTGCCTGCTGACTGGCACGCCAGCGACGTTCACCGGCAATGATTTCAAAACGATTGTTGCCGATCGGGCGAATCACGATCGGCTGCATCACGCCCTGAGACTTGATCGACTGCGCAAGTTCTTCAAGCGCCTGGGGATCCATGTCACGGCGCGGCTGGTACTTGCCGCGCTGGATCATGTCCAATGGCACATGCTGCAGCTCACGTTCGGGGGCCTTGATGGCCTGTTCTTCCAGCGAACTGACGGTTGGACTGCTCAGAAGTGCGTCCAACCCACGTCCGAGACCTCGTTTCTTGACGGCCATGGAAATTCCTTAGGTAGGCTGAGCGGTTTTCGCGCCGCGACGTTGACGACGAACCAGTTCACTGGCGAGCGCCAGATAAGCCAGCGCCCCGCGGGAAGACTTGTCGTAGGCCAGCACCGGCATACCGAAGCTCGGCGCCTCGGCCAGTCTGATGTTTCTCGGGATAACGGTATCGTACAGCTGCTCGCCAAAGTGTTCCTTGAGCTGCGCCGAAACATCGTTGATCAGGCTCAGACGCGGGTCGTACATCGTGCGCAGCAGGCCTTCGATCTTGAGCTGCGGGTTTAGCAGTTGGCCGATCCGCTTGATGTTATCCACAAGGTCGCTCAGACCTTCCAGTGCGAAATACTCGCACTGCATGGGGATAATCACGCCATCAGACGCCACCAGGGCGTTGAGTGTGAGCATCGACAGCGACGGAGGGCAGTCGATGAGAATGTAATCGTAGTTTTCGCGGATTGGCGCCAGCGCATTACGCAGACGGCTCTCCTTCATCTGCATTTCCAGCAGCACCACCTCGCCTGCCGTCAGGTCGCGGTTGGCCGGAAGCAGTTGATAACCGCCGTGCTCGGAGAACTGCATGGCCTCGGCCAGATCGCATTCGCCAATCAGCAGGTCGTAAACGGAGTTTTCGAGGTTGTGTTTATCCACACCACTCCCCATGGTCGCATTGCCCTGGGGATCGAGATCGATCAGCAGCACGCGTCGTTTGGTAGCAACCAGTGACGCGGCGAGGTTGATGCATGTGGTGGTCTTGCCTACCCCACCTTTCTGGTTCGCTATCGCGAATACCTTAGCCATTATCGCTTGTGTTCCCAATCATGCCGTGCGGCGCAGTATCAGCAGATGGCGTTGGCCTTGGCAACCCGGAACGGTCAAGGCTTGTGCGCTATCAAGGTGAAAATCCGTGGGCAATGCTACCAGTTCATCGGCAGGATGCAGCCCTTTCATCGCCAGCCAGCGTGTCTGTGTGTCGCCCATGTGGCGAGTCCATCCAGCAAAGTCTTCCAGACTGCTGAACGCACGGGAAATGATTCCGTTGAACGGTACGTCCGGCTGGTAGGTTTCTGCGCGGCTGTGGATAACTTCGAGGTTATCCAGCTTCAGCTCCAGTTTGACCTGGGTCTGAAAGCGGGTCTTCTTGCCATTGCTGTCCAGCAGCGAAACCTTCATCTGCGGAAACATGATCGCCATGGGAATACCGGGCATGCCGCCCCCGCTGCCGACATCGAGCCAGCGTTCGCCTTCGGCGCTACCTTCGATGAAAGAAATCACACTCAGGCTGTCGAGCAAATGCCGGGACACCATCTCGTCCGGGTTACGCACAGCTGTGAGGTTGTACGCCTTGTTCCACTTGATCAACAGCGCCAGATAGGCAAGCAGTTGTTCGTGCTGGACCGGAGTGAGCTCGATGCCCAAAGCGCGAGCGCCTGTGGATAACTCTTCAGCGTGTTGCGGGGTAACCATAGAACTCAAGCGCTTTGCTCCAACTGACGGCCGGCGCCGCGTTTTTTCAAGTGAATCATCAACAGGGAAATGGCTGCTGGCGTGACGCCCGGAATGCGCGAAGCCTGTCCGAGAGTTTCGGGGCGAGTTATCCCCAGCTTGCTTTGAATTTCTTTGGACAGACCGGAAATCCCGGCGTAATCGATGTCTTCAGGCAGCTTCGTGTCTTCGCTGGCACGCAAACGGGCGATTTCGTCCTGCTGCCGATCAATGTAACCGGCGTACTTTGTCTTGATCTCCACCTGCTCGGCGACCTGTGGATCAATGCAGCCCTCACCGGTAAGGGAAATCAGGCTGGCATAATCGATTTCCGGACGCGTCAGCAGATTGAGCAGGTTGTATTCGTGGGTCAGCGGCGTGCCGAAATGCGCGGCAATGGCATCGCCCTGTTCGGTACCCGGACGAACCCAGGTACTTTTCAGACGCTGTTCTTCCAGCGCGATATTTTCACGCTTGGTGCAGAACGCGGCCCAACGCGCGTCATCGACCAGACCCAGCTCACGGCCTTTTTCGGTCAGACGCAGGTCAGCGTTATCTTCGCGCAGGATCAAACGATATTCGGCGCGGGATGTGAACATCCGGTAAGGCTCTTGCGTACCCAGCGTGATCAGGTCATCAACCAACACTCCGATGTACGCCTCGTCACGACGCGGGCACCAGCTGTCGCGACCTTGTGCACGCAATGCCGCGTTGGTTCCGGCCAGCAAACCTTGAGCACCCGCTTCTTCGTAGCCGGTTGTGCCGTTGATCTGGCCTGCGAAGAACAGACCGCCGATCACCTTGGTTTCGAGGCTGTACTTCAGATCACGCGGATCGAAGTAGTCGTACTCGATGGCGTAGCCCGGGCGAACGATGTGCGCATTCTCCATGCCGCGAATCGAACGAACGATCTGCAACTGCACGTCGAACGGCAGAGAGGTCGAGATACCGTTCGGGTACAGCTCGTGCGTGGTCAGACCTTCCGGCTCGATGAAGACCTGGTGGCTTTCCTTGTCGGCAAAGCGATGAATCTTGTCTTCGATCGATGGGCAGTAACGCGGACCGATGCCCTCGATCACACCGGAATACATCGGCGAGCGATCAAGGTTGGACGCAATGATTTCGTGTGTCCGAGCATTGGTGTGGGTAATCCAGCAACTCACTTGCGAAGGATGTTGTTCCTTGGAACCCATGAACGACATCACGGGAATCGGCGTATCGCCCGGTTGCTCGGTCATCACCGAGAAATCGACAGAGCGGCCATCGATGCGTGGCGGCGTACCGGTCTTCAAGCGCCCTACCCGTAATGGCAACTCGCGAAGACGGCGTGCAAGCGCGATGGACGGCGGATCACCCGCTCGGCCACCCGAATAATTCTGCATACCGATGTGGATAAGACCGCCCAGGAACGTACCGGTGGTCAATACAACGGAATCAGCCAGGAAACGCAGGCCCATTTGCGTGACAACGCCACGGACCTGGTCCTGCTCGACAATCAGATCGTCGCAGGATTGCTGAAATATCCACAGGTTCGGCTGGTTTTCAAGCGTCTCGCGAATCGCGGCCTTGTACAGAACGCGGTCTGCCTGGGCACGGGTTGCCCGTACGGCCGGGCCTTTGCGGCTGTTCAACACGCGGAACTGTATGCCGCCTTTGTCAGTGGCCATGGCCATCGCGCCGCCAAGGGCGTCGATTTCCTTGACCAGATGACTTTTGCCGATGCCACCGATCGCAGGGTTGCAGCTCATCTGGCCGAGTGTTTCCACGTTGTGCGTCAACAGCAGGGTTTTGACACCCATGCGTGCCGACGCAAGTGCGGCCTCGGTACCGGCATGACCGCCACCGATGACGATCACTTCAAAACGGGAAGGGAAATCCACCACGCACCTCGTGCCTGTTGTCGATGGGAAATTGGGATAGCTGACAAGTATAGGGACTTACCCCACCTGAATGAAACCCGTTGCACAAAATTTAACCAGCTGTGGAAAACTCGCGGATAAAGAAAATAAAAAGGAAAGAAAGTTTATAAAGCCTTGTTTTTATGTTTATTCTTACTGAGCCATATTTCTGTGGATAGATCTCTACAGGCCTTTATTTTCAATGTGTACAGAGATTAAAAAGTCTGTGGTCATGTGCCTGTGAGGGGTTGGGATAACCGTCCTGAGCCTGTGGATTAAAGTGCACTTTGTCCACAGGCCGGTTTATCTTCAGGTTTCAGGCCCGGTTATCAACCGAGCTGAGGCGCGGTTATGCACAGGGCTTATTTCACAGAAAATGATGAAATCGGCGGTTGCCCGACTGCTGGTCAGTGAAAAAAGGACTGTTGGATCGACGTGGGGAGAGCGTCTCGAGGCATCTGAAGGATTTAAAGCGATCAATCGTCCAAAGCTGAAACCGCGATCAGACCGTATGCGAGGGAAGGTTTTGGCTTTGCGGAAGGGTTATCAACAGGCAGCGGGACGATTGCCGTCCCTTTCAGACTGATTCGAATCTGATGCCTGATGCTGTCAGAGGCGTGACAGCATCTGTTTCGTGACTATTTACCGATGCAGAAGCTGGAAAAGATCCTGCCAAGCAAGTCATCTGAGCTGAAAGCTCCGGTGATTTCCCCCAATGACTGTTGAGCCTGGCGCAAATCCTCTGCCAGCAGCTCTCCAGCACCGGCAAGCGTCAACTGTGCCCTGCCGTGCTCCAGGGAGTCACTGGCGTGGCGCAGCGCTTCAAGGTGGCGACGACGAGCGCTGAAGCTGCTCTCGGAGGTCTGTTCATAGCCCATGCACGCCTTTAGATGTTCACGCAGCAGTTCAAGCCCTTCACCGCCAGCCTTGGCGCTCAGGCTGATGGTGACATGACCGTCGGGACTGGTTTCCAGGCCTGTAGTGTCGCCGCTCAGGTCAGACTTGTTTCGAATCAGCGTGACCTTGGCCGGATCAGGCCTCTGTTCCAGAAACTCGGGCCACAGCGCGAAGGGATCACTCGCTTCCGGTGCCGTTGCGTCTACCACCAGCAGGATCCTGTCCGCTTCGCCAATCGCCTTGAGTGCACGCTGCACGCCGATCATTTCAACCTGGTCCTGAGTGTCACGCAGACCTGCAGTGTCCACCACGTGCAGCGGCATGCCGTCGATGTGGATATGTTCACGCAGTACATCGCGCGTAGTGCCGGCGATCTCCGTCACGATGGCAGCTTCACGTCCGGCTAGGGCGTTGAGCAAGCTGGATTTTCCGGCGTTGGGTCGTCCGGCAATCACCACAGTCATGCCATCACGCAACAACGCACCCTGCCCTGCTTCGCGCAGGACTGTGGATAACTCATCGCGCACGTCATCAAGCATGCTTAACACATGGCCATCGGCGAGGAAGTCGATTTCCTCTTCCGGGAAGTCGATTGCCGCCTCGACGTAGATCCGAAGACCGATCAGTTTCTCGGTCAACTTATCCACACGTTGGGAAAACGCACCCTGCAACGAGTGCAGTGCATTGCGGGCAGCCTGTGCAGAACTTGCCTCGATCAGGTCTGCAATCGCTTCGGCCTGTGCCAGGTCCAGCTTGTCGTTGAGAAACGCGCGCTCGCTGAACTCACCAGGACGGGCCAGACGGCAACCCAATTCCAGGCAACGTTGCAGCAACATGTCGAGCACGATCGGACCACCGTGGCCCTGCAGCTCCAGAACATCTTCGCCGGTAAAGGAGTTGGGTCCGGGAAAGTACAGCGCGATACCCTCGTCCAGTGTCTGGCCCGATGCATCGGCGAAAGGTCCGTAATGGGCATAACGGGGTTTGGGCTCACGCCCGATTATTGCCTGCGCTGCCTTGCTGGCCATCGGACCTGAAATACGGACGATGCCGACGCCACCACGACCTTGAGCAGTTGCGATGGCGGCGATTGTTTCACGAGGGACGTTCATGGTCTGGCTCCTGTACAACTGACAGATAGCAAAACGCCCCACTGAGGGGGCGCCTTGTAGAACTTATTCACAGGTTAGATCAGACAGCTGCTTTCTTGGTAGCCGCTTCGATCTTGCGAGTGATGTACGCCTGTTGTGCGATCGACAGGGTGTTGTTCACAACCCAGTACAGAACCAGACCGGCAGGGAACCACAGGAAGAAGAACGTGAAGATGATTGGCATCATTTTCATGACCTTGGCCTGCATCGGATCCGGAGGAGTCGGGTTCAGACGCTGCTGAATGAACATGGTCGCGCCCATGATGATCGGCAGAATGAAGAACGGGTCCTTGATCGACAGGTCGGTTATCCACAGGATCCATGGAGCCTGACGCATTTCCACGCTTTCCAGCAGTACCCAGTACAGCGACAGGAACACCGGCATTTGCACAAGAATCGGCAAGCATCCACCCAGCGGGTTGATCTTCTCTTTCTTGTACAACTCCATCATTGCCTGGGACATTTTCTGGCGATCATCGCCATGTTGTTCCTTCAGCAAGGCCAGTTTCGGAGCCACAGCGCGCATGCGGGCCATCGATTTGTAGCTGGCTGCTGAGAGCGGGAAGAACAGGCCTTTGATCAGCATGGTCAGAACGATGATCGACCAGCCCCAGTTACCGAGGATCGCGTGGATATGTTGCAGCAGCCAGAAGATAGGCTGGGCAATGAACCACAGGAAGCCATAATCGACTGTCAGTTCCAGACCTGGGGATAACTCTTTGAGTACCGCCTGGCTTTTCGGACCTGCGTACAAGGTCGCAGTGGTCTCGCCTTTGGCACCCGGAGCAACGGTCAACGTCGGGCTGGTGAAGCCGATGATGTAATTGCCCTGGCTGTCTTTACGGGTCTGAACTACGTTGGTTACGTTGTGATCAGGAATCCACGCAGTCACGAAGTAGTGTTGCAGCCAGGCAACCCAGCCACCTTGAACCGTTTCCTTGACCTGACCCTTGTCGATATCTTTCATCGACACTTTCTTGTAGGGCTCGGCAGCTGTCCACAGCGCCGCACCCAGATAAGTGGCGGTACCGGTAGCTGTAGTCGATGACGGATCGGAGCTGGAATCGCGCTTCAATTGCGCGAACAGGTTACCGGCCCACGGCTGAGCGCTCTGGTTATCCACAACGTAGGTCACGACCAGGTCGTAAAGGCCACGTTTGAATGTGAAGCGCTTGATGTAATTGATGCCGTTTTCCGAGAATTTCAGGTCCACGACCATATCGTTCTGGCCATCAGCCAGTTGATAAGTCTTCTGTGTGGACGTGTAAACCGGACGACCGGCGGCACGAGCATCGGGACCGTTGGTACCCGTCAGGCCGCTTTGGGCCAGAAAAGTACGTTCGCCACCGTTGTCGAACAGCTGAAACGGCACTTCAGGACGGTCCTGACGGCGTGGATAAAGAGGCAGACGAAGCTGAACCACGTCACCACCCACCGGATCGATCGCCAGATCGAGCACGTCGGTCTTGACCTGAATCAGGTCTTTGCTGGCTACGGCCGGAGTTTCAAGAGGAGCCGCGGCAGTGGTTGCATTCGCGCTTGGAACATCAGCGCTGGCAGAACCATTATTACCAGCAACCGTATCCGGAATACCCGGTGCGGTGTTGCTGGCTGCAACATTCTGGGTCGGCATGGCTGCCTGACCGTAGTCCTGGTTCCATTTCAGAACCCCGACGTAGGTCACGATTGCCAGGGCGACGATCAGGATCGTGCGTTTAATATCCATGATTACTCGGCCATCGAAGAAGAACGGGAGGTGGGGACAGGTGGAACCGGGTCATAACCACCGGGATTCCACGGATGACAGCGACCCAGGCGGCGCATTGCCAGCCAGCCGCCGCGCAAAAGGCCATGATTATCGATGGCTTCATACGCGTAGCAGGAGCAACTGGGGTAGAAACGACAGTGACTGGCCATCAGCGGGCTAATGGCATAGCGATAAAACTGGATCGGAACGAGTGCCAGTTTACGCATCGGGACTGTCCACCCCTGCAGGTTCGGTTTTTGTCTGTGGAGCAGGTTGGCTGCGTGCCAGACGTTTCCACAGCTTGCCGAAATGCTGAATCAGTTCAGGGTTTTCTACATCACCCAAACCTTTACGCGCGACGATAACGATATCCCAACCGACCAAACTGTCTTGGTGTTGGCGAAATGATTCGCGCATCAGGCGTTTCAAACGATTGCGCTGAACGGAGAGCTTGACGCTCTTTTTACCTATCACAAGCCCCAGGCGGGGATGATCAAGGTCGTTGTTGCGCGCAAGGAGCAGGAGATTTTTCCCCGGAACCTTGCCGGTAGGGGAGTCAAAGACTGCCTTGAAATGCCGGGGAGTCAGCAAACGCTTTTCCCGACTGAAGTCTCGACTCACCTCCTGCGCCGATTTATCAAACTGCCAGACGCTTACGGCCTTTGGCGCGACGACGCGACAGAACGGCACGGCCGTTTTTGGTGGCCATACGTGCACGGAAACCGTGGGTGCGGGCGCGCTTGATAGTGCTGGGTTGGAAAGTACGTTTCATGGCGTGTTACCTGGTTCGTCCACTACGGGCCGGAATGGCCCCCGTTTTAAGAGACCGGGGATTCTAGAGAAAGCAGGCCCGCAGGTCAATTTCCAACCAGCTTTTCTTCAATAACGTTCTTTATGGCCAATTTGCCGGTCTTGAAGGGGACGAATCGTCACGCACGCTGCACAGTTATAGAAATAAAAGAGAGAGAGTATTTAAAGCTTTTCTATAAAGCTTATAATTCTTACGTCGGGCATATCTGTGGATAAAACGCTGTAAGCCTTGCTATAAAAGGTGTACAGCGTTTCAAAAGGTTGTCGAGAAACCGTGCTCTGCCTGTGCTGCACCCTCGGAAAAGCTGTGCATGAAAGGCTGATTTATCCACAGGCGTGTTATCCACAGACTTGAACCCCGACTTATGCAATGGGCTGAAGTAGGCTTATCCACAGAGCTTATGCACATACCGTTCGTCGTCTGTAGATGCCTCAAATCAATGATTTATAGCCGACTGTTAGCAACCTACATGTGGATAAGTCTTCAACGGACCGTTACAATGGCGGCTGTTTTTGCCACACCGGCTTTTGACTTAGGGGATATCCGTGTCAGTGGAACTTTGGCAGCAGTGCGTGGAGCTTTTGCGCGATGAGCTGCCTGCCCAGCAATTCAACACTTGGATCCGTCCGCTACAGGTCGAAGCCGAAGGCGACGAGTTGCGTGTCTATGCACCGAACCGCTTCGTGCTTGATTGGGTGAATGAAAAATACCTGGGCCGATTGCTCGAGCTCCTTGGCGAACACGGTCAAGGGATGGCGCCTGCGCTTTCCTTATTAATAGGAAGCAAACGCAGCTCTGCGCCGCGTGCCGCACCTAACGCGCCGCTCGCCGCAGCTGCTTCGCAAGCCTTGTCTGCGAATTCGGCCAGCAGCGTTCAGGCTCCTGCTCCGGTTGCCGCGCCCGTTGCCCAGGCAGCGTCGCCCTCTCCTGCTCAGGAACTGCCGGCTCACAACGAGCCATCGCGTGACAGTTTCGATCCCATGGCCGGTGCGAGTTCTCAACAGGCACCAGCGCGCGCTGAACAACGTACCGTGCAGGTCGAAGGTGCGCTCAAGCACACCAGCTACCTGAACCGTACGTTCACGTTCGAGAATTTTGTAGAGGGTAAATCCAACCAGCTGGCGCGCGCTGCCGCCTGGCAGGTCGCAGATAACCCGAAGCACGGCTACAACCCGCTGTTCCTTTATGGCGGTGTCGGTCTGGGTAAGACGCACTTGATGCATGCTGTGGGTAACCATCTGCTCAAGAAAAACCCGAACGCCAAGGTCGTCTACCTGCATTCGGAGCGTTTCGTGGCCGACATGGTCAAGGCGCTGCAGCTCAACGCGATCAACGAGTTCAAGCGTTTCTATCGCTCGGTCGATGCGTTGCTGATCGATGACATTCAATTCTTCGCTCGCAAGGAACGTTCGCAGGAAGAGTTTTTCCATACGTTCAACGCGCTCCTTGAAGGCGGACAACAGGTCATCCTCACCAGCGACCGTTATCCGAAAGAGATCGAAGGTCTCGAAGAGCGTCTCAAATCGCGTTTCGGCTGGGGTCTGACCGTGGCGGTCGAGCCACCCGAACTGGAAACCCGCGTGGCGATCCTCATGAAGAAGGCAGATCAGGCCAAGGTCGATCTGCCCCATGACGCTGCATTTTTCATCGCGCAACGCATTCGTTCCAACGTCCGTGAACTTGAGGGTGCGCTCAAGCGAGTCATCGCGCACTCGCACTTCATGGGACGTGACATCACGATCGAACTGATTCGTGAGTCGCTGAAAGACCTGTTGGCTCTGCAAGACAAGCTGGTGAGTGTGGATAACATTCAGCGCACCGTTGCCGAGTACTACAAGATCAAGATCTCCGACCTGTTGTCCAAGCGTCGTTCCCGCTCTGTAGCCCGTCCAAGACAGGTTGCGATGGCGTTGTCCAAAGAGCTGACCAACCACAGTCTGCCGGAAATCGGTGACGTGTTTGGCGGTCGCGACCATACAACCGTTCTGCACGCGTGCCGAAAGATCAACGAGCTCAAGGAATCCGACGCGGATATCCGCGAGGACTACAAGAACCTGCTGCGCACTCTGACTACGTGATGACGCCAGTGCAGCTTATTAAGGCAAGGGACTAGACCATGCATTTCACCATTCAACGCGAAGCCCTGTTGAAACCCCTGCAATTGGTGGCCGGCGTGGTTGAACGCCGTCAGACCTTGCCGGTGCTATCCAACGTATTGATGGTCGTCGAAGGCCAGCAGTTGTCGCTGACCGGTACCGACCTTGAAGTCGAACTGGTTGGACGCGTGCAGCTGGAAGAGCCGGCCGAGCCTGGGGAAATCACTGTCCCTGCGCGTAAGCTGATGGACATCTGCAAAAGCCTGCCCAACGATGCGTTGATCGATATCAAGGTCGACGACGCCAAGCTGGTGGTCAAGGCCGGCCGTAGCCGTTTCACCTTGTCCACCCTGCCTGCCAACGACTTCCCTACCGTGGAAGAAGGTCCGGGTTCACTGACGTTCCAGTTGGGTCAGAGCAAGCTGCGCCGTTTGATCGAGCGCACCAGCTTCGCCATGGCTCAGCAGGACGTGCGTTACTACCTCAACGGCATGTTGCTTGAAGTCAGCGCAGGCGTACTGCGTGCTGTCGCGACCGATGGCCACCGTCTGGCAATGTGTTCCATGACTGCCGACATCGAACATGCTGACCGCCATCAGGTTATCGTGCCGCGCAAAGGTATTCTGGAAATGGCTCGTCTGCTTACCGAGCAGGACGGCATGGTCAGCATCGTACTGGGGCAGCATCACATCCGCGCAACCACAGGCGAGTTCACCTTCACCTCGAAACTGGTCGACGGTAAATTCCCTGACTACGAACGCGTGCTGCCAAAAGGTGGTGACAAGTTAGTGCTGGGCGATCGTCAGGCGCTGCGCGAAGCCTTCAGCCGTACCGCGATTCTGTCCAACGAAAAGTACCGTGGTATTCGTCTGCAACTGGCCAGCGGTCAGCTCAAGATTCAGGCGAACAACCCTGAGCAGGAAGAAGCGGAAGAAGAAATCGGCGTCGAGTACAACGGTGACTCGCTGGAAATCGGTTTCAACGTCAGCTACCTGCTCGACGTTCTCGGCGTGATGACCACCGAGCAAGTGCGTCTGATTCTGTCTGACTCCAACAGCAGTGCGCTGGTGCAAGAGTCAGACAATGATGACTCGGCATACGTTGTCATGCCGATGCGTCTGTAACCATGTACAGCGCAACCTAGATGTCTCTCAGCCGCATCTCGGTCACCGGGGTGCGCAATCTGCACCCGGTGACCCTCTCCCCCTCTCCGCGTATCAATATCCTTTACGGCGCCAACGGCAGCGGCAAAACCAGCGTACTGGAAGCCATCCATCTGCTGGGCATCGCTCGTTCGTTCCGCAGCAGTCGCCTGCTTCCAGTCATCCAGTACGAGCAACCGTCTTGCACGGTCTTCGGTCAAGTCGAGCTTGCCCAAGGTGGGCATAGCAGTCTGGGTGTAGCGCGTGACAGACAAGGTGAATTCCAGATCCGCATCGACGGGCAGAATGCGCGCAGTGCTGCACAGCTTGCTGAAATTCTGCCGTTGCAGCTCATCAATCCGGACAGTTTCAGATTGCTTGAAGGCGCACCGAAGATTCGCAGACAGTTTCTGGACTGGGGAGTGTTCCACGTGGAACCTCGTTTCATGGCCACTTGGCAGAGGCTCCAGAAGGCCCTGAGGCAGCGAAACTCATGGCTCCGGCATGGTACACTTGACGCCGCTTCGCAGGCGGCATGGGACCGTGAACTGTGCCTGGCGAGTGATGAGATCGACGAGTTTCGTCGGGCATACATCAAGGCATTGAAGCCAGTCTTTGAACAAACTTTGAGCGAACTTGTTGAGCTTGAAGGATTGACCCTGAGCTACTACCGAGGATGGGACAAGGAAAAAGAGCTGAGCACTGTGCTCGCTTCTTCCCTGAATCGCGATCAGCAGATGGGCCATACACAGGCCGGACCACAACGCGCTGACTTGCGTCTTAGATTGGGCGCACACAACGCCGCGGACATTTTGTCCCGGGGTCAGCAGAAACTGGTGGTCTGTGCGTTGCGCATCGCGCAAGGACATCTGGTTAGTCAGGTCCGGCGCGGCCAGTGTATCTATCTCGTCGATGACTTGCCTTCCGAACTGGATGACAACCATCGCCGGGCGCTTTGCCGTTTGCTGGAAGAATTACGCTGCCAGGTATTTATCACCTGTGTAGACCAAGAATTTTTGAGGGAAGGCTGGCAGACGGAAACGCCAGTCGCTTTGTTCCACGTGGAACAAGGCCGTATCACCCAGACCCACGACCATCGGGAGTGATTGCATGAGCGAAAATCAAACGTACGACTCGTCCAGCATTAAAGTGCTGAAAGGACTTGATGCCGTACGCAAGCGTCCCGGGATGTACATCGGCGATACAGACGACGGTAGCGGTCTGCATCACATGGTATTCGAGGTGGTTGATAACTCGATCGACGAAGCATTGGCAGGCCATTGCGACGACATCAGTATCATCATCCATCCTGACGAATCGATCACCGTCCGCGACAACGGTCGCGGTATTCCGGTAGACGTGCACAAAGAAGAAGGCGTGTCGGCAGCCGAGGTCATCATGACCGTGCTCCACGCTGGCGGTAAGTTCGACGACAACTCGTACAAGGTGTCCGGCGGCCTGCACGGCGTGGGCGTCTCGGTAGTAAACGCCCTCTCGGAAATTCTGCTGCTGACTGTGCGTCGCAGCGGCAAGATCTGGGAGCAGACCTACGTTCATGGTGTTCCACAGGAACCTATGAAGATCGTAGGCGAAAGCGATACTACGGGTACCCAGATCCACTTCAAGCCTTCTGCAGATACGTTCAAGAATATCCACTTCAGCTGGGACATCCTGGCCAAGCGGATTCGTGAACTGTCCTTCCTGAACTCTGGTGTCGGCATCATGCTGAAGGACGAGCGCAGCGGCAAAGAAGAGCTGTTCAAGTACGAAGGTGGTCTGCGTGCATTCGTTGAATACCTGAACACCAACAAGACGCCGGTCAACGAAGTGTTCCACTTCAACGTCCAGCGTGATGACGGTGTGGGTGTCGAGATCGCGTTGCAGTGGAACGACAGCTTCAACGAAAACCTGTTGTGCTTCACCAACAACATCCCGCAGCGCGACGGTGGTACTCACCTCGTGGGCTTCCGCTCTGCACTGACCCGTAACCTGAACAACTACATCGAGCAAGAAGGCCTGGCCAAGAAGCACAAAGTCGCCACCACCGGTGATGATGCGCGTGAAGGTCTGACAGCGATTATCTCGGTGAAAGTGCCTGATCCCAAGTTCAGCTCGCAGACCAAGGACAAGCTGGTTTCGTCCGAAGTCAAAACTGCTGTCGAGCAGGAAATGGGCAAGTACTTCTCCGACTTCCTGTTGGAAAATCCGAACGAAGCCAAGGCTGTCGTCGGCAAGATGATCGACGCTGCGCGCGCGCGTGAAGCTGCTCGCAAGGCCCGTGAGATGACCCGCCGTAAAGGTGCATTGGACATCGCTGGTCTTCCAGGCAAGCTCGCTGACTGCCAGGAAAAAGACCCTGCCCTCTCCGAACTGTATCTGGTGGAAGGGGACTCTGCTGGCGGATCAGCCAAGCAGGGGCGCAATCGTAAAACCCAGGCCATCCTGCCGCTCAAGGGCAAGATCCTGAACGTTGAAAAAGCGCGTTTCGACAAGATGATCTCTTCGCAGGAAGTCGGCACCTTGATCACTGCGCTGGGCTGTGGCATCGGCCGCGAAGAGTACAACATCGACAAGTTGCGTTATCACAACATCATCATCATGACCGATGCTGACGTCGATGGTTCTCACATCCGTACCCTGCTGCTGACCTTCTTCTTCCGTCAGTTGCCTGAGCTGATCGAGCGTGGCTACATCTACATCGCTCAGCCGCCGCTTTACAAGGTCAAGAAAGGCAAGCAGGAACAGTACATCAAAGACGACGAGGCTATGGAAGAGTACATGACCCAGTCGGCTCTGGAAGACGCCAGCCTGCACCTCAGCGAGTCCGCACCGGGTATCTCGGGCGAAGCGCTGCAACGTCTGGTGAACGACTTCCGCATGGTCATGAAGACGCTCAAGCGTCTGTCGCGCCTGTACCCTCAGGAACTGACCGAGCACTTCGTCTACCTGCCTCCTGTCACGCTGGAACAGCTTTCCGACCATGCTGCCATGCAGTCCTGGCTGGACCTGTTCGATGCGCGTCTGCGCACCGGTGAGAAGTCGGGTCTGGTCTACAAGGCCAGCCTGCGCGAAGACCGTGAACGTAACGTCTGGCTGCCAGAGGTAGAACTGATCTCCCACGGTCTGTCGAACTACGTCACGTTCAACCGCGACTTCTTCGGCAGCAACGACTACAAGACCGTCACTGCCCTGGGCCTGCAGATCAGCTCCTTGCTGGAAGAAGGCGCCTACGTGCAACGTGGCGAGCGCAAGAAACAGGTTACGGAGTTCAAGGACGCCCTCGCCTGGCTCATGGCCGAAAGCACCAAGCGCCACACCATCCAGCGATACAAAGGTCTGGGCGAGATGAACCCGGATCAGCTGTGGGAAACCACCATGGACCCAAGCGTGCGCCGCATGCTCAAGGTCACCATCGAAGACGCCATTGGCGCTGATCAGATCTTCAACACCCTCATGGGTGATGCGGTCGAGCCACGCCGTGACTTCATCGAGAGTAATGCTTTGGCGGTTTCGAACCTGGATTTCTGATCCAGTGTAGGATCACAAATTTGTTGATCGTTTTAACAAATAGTTAATCAGACGCCCCTCCGACGGGGAGTCGACAAAAAAGGCCAATTCGTTGAATTGGCCTTTTTTTCTGCGCTCGAAATTCGATATCTACCTTCTGAAAGACAAGGTGCTGAACCAACACCTTAGGGAGCGTATGAGGAAGGCGCCTATCAGGGCGGTTGTGCCGAGGATGCCCGACGTTTATCTAGGACTGGTCCCGAAGCCTCGGGAATGAAGGAACATATTCCCTAAGTCGTTTGGACCTACATCAGAGGCCTCACTGACGGTCAATGACTTCTTCAGAAGGTATATCTCTTTGATTAGTTGCGGTGGGCGCGCTGGGAGTAGGACCATGGGCATTAACAGGTAAGCCCCAGCCTTCTTGTAGTCTGCCAAAAACTTTGAAAGATTTATCTCATTTGCAGGCTCCATTGTTATGGAGCGTACAGTGAGCATCGGCGTTCGTTGATCTTCTTCATCCCTTTGGATGTTTGAAGTGATAGCCATTCCGTAATGCGATGGATGCTCTGAGGAAAAATGGCGAACAATGTCGATAAGAATCTCATCGTTCTTATCTATTGTCCCGAATCGCTCTCGCCACCGCTCAAAAATTTTTACGGCCGCAGCCCGATGTTTGAACATTAGCGCCATGAAGGGCGGAGCTGCTAGATCGAGCGCCCCATAAGCCACGCCTGTCCAGCCAGCGCGGTCCCAAAGGTGAACGTCGATCACTGATCGTACTGCTACACCGCGATGGTCCGTAAACTTCGGAGGTTCTGCGTCGTTGGGTACTGGTTTCCCGGGTTGCACGCCTGCTCTGGCTGCCTTCGGATCTCGTCTAACCTGCGGCCTACTTGGAGTGGCTTCGAACGTTTTTAGTGCATGCTTTTCCCAAGACTCAAGGCGTGCCACACCATTGAAAATGCGCTCCCGACTAAAACAAAGCGAACCGATCATCGCGACCCGTTCCATTGCGGCATCTGCTTTGAATAGCTGGTCAACGGCAGCTCCGAAATTCTTCGCGGTGCAAGTCGCAGAGAAAATTGTGGCTGCGACTTCTAGCAGCATGGAGAGAAAATCGCTGTGAACCGCCGGGTTCCACGGGAACATATCCTTAGGCCAGCGGACGGTCACTCTCATATGATCCAAATCAGCAGCCACCTCGAAACACGCGATGTCCGCTTCGATAATTTTGATTCGGAAACGCTCTGTGTGAGCGAATGCTTCTAGCTCGAACGCGGTTGCGAAGAAAGCCTCGATCGTCCCGGCAATGGCTTCGGCGACGGTTATACTCACGTCGGTAGGTTCATGTCGAACATGTACCTGAACGCCTAGTACCGAGGTGACATACTCCTGAGCATCCGGGCCGTTGAAAATTGGCGGGCGCCCACTCGCATCGCCCGCCGGCTGTCCCGCTAACTGATTGAAAAAGATCTCAACAGCCTCAGTAGTTTCGCTTTCAGGTATCCAGCCTTCCTCTCTCAGAACGTCCTCATACCCCAGCAGGTATAGCAGCGTAGTTCTGCTCACATCCAGGCCTAATCCCGCGAGGACATCCGGAATCGATTCCAGCCTTGGAATCTCTTCCCTCGAGAGGTTCGCCAGCTGACAGGCCAGTACCATGTCATAGTCTTTCAACTGCTCGGCGGCGCGCTTCTTTGCGTTTTCACCGAAAGGCAGAGAGGTCATACATCCCCGCGCAATCTGAATAGTTTCTAGCAATTCGGGGAAGTGCTTAAGCTGGCATGCTTGCCATGCTGCATTCATGAGCGCGGGGAACACGTTTAACGGGAGCTCTCCATCCTCTTCGCCTTCGATGAAGAAGATCGTCGCTGCTGAGGTGCAGCTCGCACGTGCTGCCCAAAGCAAGCCTGCACTTTGGTAAGCAAGCGCCAGTTGAAGCTGTGCGTCGGCGAGATCTCCCGCATTCTCCTTTTTGGAAAGCAGCCGGACTGCTTTACCGAGAAGCCGGATCATCTCCATTTTCTCGTCGAAGTCGAGCTGCTTAGCGCGCTTGAGCAATACCACTGCCCCTTGAACTTCTCCTGAGCGCTTAGCCACGAAGTCAGATAGTTGATCTATTAGCGTTCTGTAACCGCGATCTTTGCCTGCGGCCTCGCCAAACACTTCGATAAGCCTCACCAGGCGCTTGGCGTTGAACTCTCCTAAACCTTCAGCCTCGACGAGAATGTTCGCGAACTGCGGCCACAGCGATGAAACCCGCTCCGGCTCTCCAAATGTTAAAGCTTCGTTGAGCTGGATAGTGAGCAGAGAGGTCCTTGCCTCAAGCGCATTGTTTGGGCGGCTGCTGTCGCTCGCCAGTTCGGCGAGACGGGAGGACAATCGGGCGATCCGGGGCTGTAGTTGTACCTCTTCCGGCGTACGGTGGCGATGAATGACGGTGTTGAAAAGCAGCTGCAGGAGGTTGCAGAGCATCCCGAGGTTTATCGAATTCTCATTTTCGATGACCCGATTCTCGAACCCGTCATACCCATCGAGAATCGCTTTGAGGTCATCAAACCACCAAAACTCTGTCCAAAGCGATTCGTAACGCGCGGTGAGCTGCTGTCGATACGTTCCTCCATCGTCCGCCAGGCGGACGGCGCGAAGGAATCTGCCATCCACATCCGTTCGCGGCAGCTCCAGCTCTCGTGCCAGTGTTGCTGCCAAAAGTGCCTCCGAAGCGCGCTGCATTTTCATCCCAACAAATGCAGAAGGGTCTTCAAGCTCTCGCTCAGTGTCCGCCAGTTGCTGCTTACGTGAATAGTCCGATGGGCCTAGAACCAGATCGTCCGCTTCGTCACCGATTTTAAGGTAGTTGAACGCGAGGTCTAGGCGGTTTTTATCGATAACCTCATTGATGATCCAAGCTCGGTCATGAATGGTCACCTGGACACCGTGCAAACGGCTCAGCTCATCTTCTACACGGGCTCGATCCTTCGCACGCGCAGCTCTCGACGTGACAAAAAATATCTTGGTGTAACCGCGGCTTGTCGCCACGATGCCATTCACATCGGATCTGATCTTGTCTGCCCAAGTTTTTTTTGCGCTGAAAGCAAAAGCCCAGCGTTCGGTGCCGCTATTTGCTGTACCAACAAAGGTCAGAGTGCTGATGTCATCAGAAACTGGAAAGGTCTCGGTGTCGGCCTTGCTGTCACCACCGCCCTCCGGCCCAGTTGCCGGCCTCAGGTTTGGACAAATCGTCCGCTCGCAAAGCTTGCGGCAGAACAATTCAAAGTCATGCGTCTGATTACGCTCGGTGATGGTCTCCAGGTGATGAGACAGGACCTCAGCTTTGAGCTGGTGTTTGATCTTGCGGGTAGAGTCTGAATAGAGCTCGGGTCGGATCTGACGCATGAACTGGGAGGGCGAGACTACCTTATCTTCAGCCTTCATCTGCATCACGTGGGATCCTTTTCGGCGAGGCGTAGGCAGTTGATGACAATGTATACCGTGAAGCGGCGCCAGATTAAATAGGATCCACATTCAGTCGCGGCATTCAAGATCCCAGGCATCTTCGCCCATTAAGAAGCCTGAGACGTATTCTTGCTGTTCTTTGAAGGTAACGCGGTCGTGAGCCCAACCGAGATGCTTGTCTAGAAGCTCACCTTGCGTAAAAAAACGCTTTATTAGGATGTTCGAAACGGCAACTGTGAGGCATCGCTCGCGGCAACATCTCGATCAAAGTCTAAACGCGTGTAATCACGTGGGTAGTAGGAAAAACTCTTCAAATTGAAATACGCTTCCGTATCCATGTACCGTCTGGACAGTTCGAGCGACGCTAACTCAGCCGATTTTGCGTCAAAGTCACGGCTGAGGTGTATCATAGATATACCACACCTGTCCGCACTGTCCGGGTCTACAGGCGTAGCACCGCTTCTGGACCACTCGCGAAGAAGGATGTCTGCGGTTTTTGGCGGCCCATAAGCGACGACTGGGCCTACCGATACTCCGGCAATTGAGCTCTTATGCTCGTCGAGAAACGAACGCGTTTCATCGAAGGTCTTCGTCGTTTCACCGGCATAAAGCAAAATGTTTACTTTGGTGGCGATTCCGTGATCGTTGCACGCCTTCAACAACGTAGACGCTCTCTTTAGGTAGCGGTCTGGGTGTGGCGATTTGTTCATGTTCAGGATCTGGGTGGGTGATGCTGTCTCTAGCCCAAGATCAAGCACTCTTAAGCCTGCCTCGGCTAGGCAGGCAATGGTTTCAGGCGTAAGCGCATCGACGCGGCTCTCCGTACGCCAGCGAATGTTGAGACCAGCAGTTCTGATAGCATTCGCGAGCCCAGTACCCCATTTCACGTTGGGGACGAACATTGAAGATTGAAAATATGGGCGGATCTCGCAGGTGCCGTACTGAGCAACAACAGCTGCTAGAGCGTTAGCAACCTGATATGGCGCACCCAGCTTTTCTAAAGGGATATCTCGCTCTTCGCAGAATGCGCAACCCATGCCGCAACCGCGCGAGGCTTCAATGCTCGGTTGATACTGCTCGAAGCCTGATACAAGCGTATGATTCAGGGCGATATTGGGTGTCGGGGCTGGAAGGATCCGTAAGTCTGGCGCGTTTGTAAGCAGGCTGGCGATTTGAGGTTCTGCCAACCCTGAGATCAGCAGATCTGCCTCGGGTAGTTTCTCACGTAACCAGTCAGGATCTGGTCCAACCACCCAGCGTCCTCCGACAATGATCTTAGCTTCTGGATCTGTATGGCGGGCGAGGCGGCAAAATTCCTGCGCCCACGGAAGAGCGTAGAAGCTGGGAATTGATAGCATTATCGGATATCGAGACGGTAGCGCGCCTTGTTCGAGTAGCCTGCGCAGCACCTCGGCGGGTCCTCTGTGCTCGCCATGTACCAGAACTGTTTCGGTCCCAATGGCATCTAAGATGGTCGCCAGCGATAACACGCCATAGTTAAGATATAACTGCCGGCGCGCAAGGATATGATCGCGCTTCTTGGGCGATAGCATACCTGCGGATATGAACGCAACTGTATTCGAACGCTTCACTAAATACCACTATGTGCTGAATCTGAAGGAAAGGATGCCATGCCATTTATAAGCTTTGAAGGCATAGACGGTAGCGGCAAGACCGAGCAAGTCAGGTTGCTGGTCGAGCATCTTAGGGGTATCGGCCAATCAGTTCTACAGACTAAAGAGCCTGACGGTGGCCAGTTGGGCATGGCGGTCCGAGCAATTCTAACCAATCCTGGCCTTCAACTCGCTCCGGCAGAACAACTCCTGTTGGTAAGCGCTGCACGATTTGACCACGTGCGAAGTGTGATCCAACCCGCGTTGGTCAACGGCCAGTGGATTATCTCCGATCGTTTTATTGACTCGACATACGCGTTTCAGGTCGCGGTGTCTGATGTGGATCTTCATCGGTTGTTCAGGGCGGCATGTGACGTTGTCGTTGGGACCACACTTCCTGCTTTAACGATCATCCTCGACCTTCCAATTGAAGTCGCCAAGGCTCGACGGGAGCGGCGCCATGGCGACCTCGACCCGACAGAAAAGACTCGGGACTTCGCAGCTATCCGAAGCGGGCTACTGGCCACTGCTCGCGAGAACCCGGAGCGGTGTCATGTTATCAATGGCGATCAGTCGCCCTTGGACGTTGCGCACGATGTTTGGCTATTGGTTGAACCGTTGTTAACTAATGCGTCGCTAACCAACTGATGGATCTATGGTCCGCATCCCAGATTTTAGCCGGAAACGTTCATGAATTCCCTGACACGTAATCTGCTGATCCAGCGTGTGATTGACTCGCTTCGCACTTTAGCACCGGGTCCGCTCTTCGAGCGGTTCGGAGTGGTTCTAGTTGAGCGTATGCGAAATATCCGTATGGTACAGCGAGGTTCGTCGGTAAATGGTAGCCCGGTCGGGGGGGCGTTGGATGCTGTCTCGGAAGACGGCACCATCGTCGTCGAAGCGTCGATCGAGAAGCGCTACTTTTTAGGCGCGATGCAAAAGCCCTGGGGCGATCTCGACCACACACTATCGCTTGCACCACGTGCCAAAGATGTTTACCTGCTGAGTTCGCAGCTCGCTGAGACAGGTGTAATAGTGGCGATGGTGGATAAGGCCCTTCAGGATGCCCGTATGTCCGGAAGACGTCTCCATCTGATGGACAGCCGGTCCATCGCCGAGGTAATCATTGACACGCTGATGCTATGCGACGATGCGATCAACGATTTGGCACAGCATCTGCCAGTCTTGGCCGAGATTCGCGATGACCATCCGGCATCGTTGAAGGCACCGCCACTAAGTCCGGTCTATGTTGAAAATGAAGTTGTAAATAAAGAGCTGGATCGTCGGCTTGAGTCTGAGGCGTGCGTCGAGATTAGCGGAATTGGCGGTATTGGAAAGTCCCAAGCGGCCGCAGCGTATTTGCTGCGTATGGAGGACCGCTTTAATTATCGGTTTTGGGTGAGCGGTCGAGACATCGACAGCGTCGAGCGGCTGTCTTCGGTACCCGTTCGTCGAGGTGGTGCCGAGCGAAACGTTAGCGCTTTGCTACGTAAAAACAGCACTTTTCTCGTCGTGGATGATGCTAGCCCTAGCCTGGCTGTCAATCAGCTCGCCAATTTGTGCGGACCTGGTTCACGGATCTTGATTACTCGGCAGAATCCGTCATCTGGAGCCTACGTCATGCCTACAATGGACCCTAAACAGGCACGCACACTACTCGGAAGGGGGCTCGATGCGCCGCCGCCTCGAAAGCAGTTCAACACCATATGGCGCTCTGTGGGTGGGCATCCTTTGAGCTTGGCGCTACTCAATGCTGCCGCCCGCGAAGGGGTGTCTTGGACTGACTTGGCCGATGACTGTACCCATGTCGCAAAGCTGCCTGTAGATGGCGCACGGCTCGCAGATTGTATTCTCGGACGACTGAAACCGGTACTTGAAGAGGAACTGTGCCTGTTTCAATGGGCGGGTCAGAGCCATTGTGATCGCGACTTCTTCAAACATGTTGTCGGGCGGTTGCGTTTGAGGTCTTTCGAGCATCATGGCCTCACAGCACCCGAAAGTCCGGCATCACTTCGCATCCACGACATCGTCTTTGCAGCCCTGCAATCACTCAATTGGTTGACTGATGAGAAGGCCAAAGAGATTGACGGACACCTCGAGTCTTTTATTCTTCAACAAATTCGCGATGACGGGCATGGTTTGCAACTAATTGCCTCTCAGCTACGGCGAAAAATCTCTAATAACATTGCGAACGGCGATCGTCGCCCCGCATATCTCTATGCAGTAGCCATGACCTGGACAGGTAGCGCCATCCCAGTTCATTTGTTGCCCGACCCGCTGGCTGAAGCGGGTCGACTCAGGTTGCTAAGCGCAAATCAGTACGAGGTAGACATCCTTGTGGTCCTCCAAACTATTGAGGCTAGAGAACGTTACCTTTGGCAAACGTCTGGGGAAGTAGCTGCCAGGACATGGCTGGGCAGCGTGTTGCAAGCCTATAGCGATCTTGAAGCCATCGTCGATCTCAGTGCTAAGCAAACCGCCGAAATCAAGCACCATCATGCGAAAACGCTTCGCAACCTAGGGAAGAATATGGAAGCCGAGCGTCTGTTCGAGGAGGTGGTTGCCAGTCATGCGCTAAATGACTCCAAACTTCAACTTGTGCGGTCTGTCGGCCGCCGACCGGAAAGCTTCGAGGTAGCCAAACGGTATGCGTCAGAAATCATTGCTACAAAGTTGGGTGGCGGCAGCGTTTCTCCCTCAATCTTGATGGCACTAGGGGATGCACTCAACGGAGCTCGTCAAACTTGGGCGGGCGATCTTATCGAACAGCATGAGGAACTGTTTCTTGAGGAGGCGCTACGCAGCGCCTCCTTGGGTATTCCGCAAGGCTACCATTCTGTTGCGAGCTTTGTTCGAGCACTGGTTTGGCATGCACCGGACCGTGTTGGAAGTTTACTGGAGCGCTTACCCGAACCAACGCCTTTGATGCTGGATGATGACCAAAGCCGCGGCAGCTATGCTGAAATCATGATGCTCGCAGCCGGCATCGACAACGAACTCGATTACCTAAATCGGGCCTTGGAAGCTTTCGAGACACTGAGGTTGCCGAGCATTTATCAGAAGCGCAAATGGGGCGAGGCGCTTTACAAACTCGGTCGCTATGCAGAGTCGGAGACCATCTTGGAGGCAATCAGCGATACCAGCGGCAGGATCTGGTTGGCCCATAACCTGTCACAGGTGAAGCTCGGGCTGGGTCAGTTAGCCCAGGCTCTTGATCTCGCCAATGAGTGCGTTGAGGGGGCTATCGAAGAAAACGAGAAATACCGTAGTAGCTTCCTGCTGCAGCGAGTAAAAGTGAAAATTGCATTAGGACAATGTCCTGCCAGCGATATAGCCGAAGGCTATAGACATACTAATAACACTGGCCTATTTGCTCAGTTTGCTGAGTTGCAAAAAGCCGTGTCCTTGTCTACGGCAGTCCAAACGTGAATTCTGCTCAGCGGATCCCACCCTTTTACTTCTTAGGAGCATTTCCTCAACAGGCTCAGTTGTAGGCTGGATGTCAGCTTTGAATTGGCCAGTAATTGCTCATTAGCAGGGGTAACTAGAATTGATACGGCGCTAAACCGTATCACGGTTGAGGCGGCTATCCGTGACTGCTGCCTGCTCATCCTCGGCAGTGACCCCACACCACTCACAACTATCACCGTAGGATTTGTCATAGTCTCCAAGGGTGACAATTTGACTGTCTTCGTTAGAAAAACTGTCCTGCTTGATGCAGTCATTGCACAGGGTCACGGTCGGGTATTGATCAGCGGTTCTCTCGGACTGCATATTCCCAAAAATTGTGCATGTTTTCATAGCCTATTGCTCATGAGTTTTGACGATAGTGTAGTTATCCTATTGCGTTACACACGTCTATTAGCACCAGGGGCGCTCTTAATAATTTCTTATCAGGTCCAGTGATCGTCCGAGGCCACGTCAGTAGGACGGGGTTGTGAGTGCTATTTTTCATAAAACAGTCGGTAATTGGAAAGGATTTTTGCTGGCCAACAATGCCTTTCATGGCTCGATTTGGCGCAGCATGGCCGTAAGCCTCGCTACCAGTGCTGGGCTCTTTGCTTCACCCTAGGCGCCATTCAGGCGAGAATGGTGCGGTGTGATAAATGCTTATATCTGCTTGGTTATAGCAAGCTGCAAACCATGAATTGAGGCGCTTCATCGAATGTTCGGTGAGTTTTTTTGATCGAGATCTGCACTGGGATGAAATTTATAGCGCCGCGAGTTCGACCCGATCCTCCCAACAGCCCCTGCTTCTGAACGGGTAAGACTTTCACCGGCTACGTGTCGATTGACTATGTAGCTTGTACTCATCCTGCGTTAATC
This sequence comes from Pseudomonas viridiflava, assembly GCF_001642795.1. Taxonomy (GTDB): domain Bacteria; phylum Pseudomonadota; class Gammaproteobacteria; order Pseudomonadales; family Pseudomonadaceae; genus Aquipseudomonas; species Aquipseudomonas viridiflava. The sequence goes on from NZ_LKEH01000023.1 coordinate 196,803, forward strand.
ATTAGGCGTGCTCAGCATCGGAATTATCGCGCACGACGATACCTACGGACTCGCCACTGAGAGACCGATTAGATTGACATCACGATCAGGGTAGATGATTTTGCTCTTGAGAGCGAAACCAGTGGCCTCCCTGCGGCTATCACTGGTGCAGGAGCCATGTCGACGGTAGGAACGTCAACGTAGGGTGAGACTGCAAGCTCTGCATTCCGGGCAATTACCTTCAATGGCTAATGCGTCCGACCAGCGTATCAGGGCTACCGGATAGGTAGCCCTCTTTCTTTGCAACCTGGCAAACGCTACGCAGTTGCGTTCAGCCCAAGATGAATGCGGCGATTCGTCTTAACTGTTCCTGCTGGCAAATTCGTCAGAGATTGTTCAGGCTGGGCACTGGCTTCACCTGCCCAAAATACAGATAAATACCGCTCAACAAGCTCACGCTCCCATCGAAGATGGTGGTGTATTTCACCTCCACCCCGAGGCTGGAGGTGGCCATCTTGAGATCATAGCCTCCTTGGATGTGATGTTTATCAAGGATCCGCTGCCTGACGTCCTCCGGTATGTTCGGTGACGTCCCCGCCCCCAGCAATTCGTAGCCTGGGGGGATCCTATTGAAGGACAAGCTCAACAGTCCTGACAAAGGGGCCACCGGAACTTTGGTCGTTGTGCGACTCGCCAGGCTAAGCTGGCTCAGGCTCCGCCGAGGCAGTGCTTGGCTGGCTGCAAATGTAAGCTTGCGAGACGTTTTCTCGCCTTGTCGCACCGGCGCATACAATTGAATCCGTAATTTTTCCGCAGGCAATGCGCTAACGTTACTTAGAGTAAGAGTCAGGTATTCCTCCTCATCACCGCCCCAGCGCTCCATATCGACAGAAGAAAGCTTGATTTCAGTTGGATTGGTCACCTCAAGAAAACGCTCAATCTTGATCACTGCATCGGCCATGCCTTTGACGGTCGAAAGTTGCGTGCAGGGCTTGGGAGGAACCTTCAGAGCTTGTCCCTCAGCGACGTTGACCACCAAGTTACAATCGCCCATGACGATTTGCATGTTTCCGGGCAGTTGACCCACGGCCGCCGCGGTGAGCGGCCAACCGCACACCGCCACCATCATGCCGATGCCTATCAGTCGCGTCATTGGGATTTTCCTGCATGATTTTGAACCGAGTTATGGGACCCGTTTACGATCTGAATATTGGTGAATTGACCCATGCGTGTATCTGCGTTACTGACGGCGGGGTCCGCTGTTGACGATTTCTCCGTGGGTCGAGCCGCCGCCACAGGCTGGTTGGAGGGAGCTCGCAAACTGTTGTAGGCCGCCACCCCGACAATGAATGCGGCAACCAGGAAGAATGCAGCGATCACGTTACGACCCAACGAGCCCCGTGTCCTACTTTTAGCAAATACCTGTAGTGCGACAAACGCGATCAGCAATGCTATAAACCCCATCAGGACCCCGGGGTTATTCAGATAAGGAGCCCATGAGCTCCATTGGATAGTTTGCAATATCAACTCCTTCCTTGTGATGTCTGCTGTTGGGACCTTGGTGTCAAACTCGTAGGCAGTAACGGCCGATCCGATGAATTCTTTAAGGTTGCTGGCTTACTTCGCTGCGACAACCACGACCCCCGTGGTGGTCAACTAATCCCGGACACAACGTAAAGTTTTTCTCGGCCTGAGTTGGGGCCAGTCCGTTGTAGAATTGGCGCGGTCTAATTCAGTTGTGCCGATGTATCTAGTAATAACTGATGTTGCGGTGCGCCTCTTGAGCTGTCATGTAGCCCCACGGTAGTACTCACCCAGTTTTCAAGCTGCGAAACGCACGCTCCGTCGACTTATAGGCCCAAAAGTTTCCACTACGGCTCGTCCTTTTTCGATATCAAGAGCGCGGGAGCCTTTTTGCAAAACGGATTTCTCCCATCAAGGTGAGCAATTCGAGTCTCCAATTCTTGGATTTTTTCTGCTTAGGCGTCAGCACTACACTCATGCCCGCTAGGACACGCCATCCGTTGCGGTCGAAACGTAGATGGTAAGCGCGGCTTTCTCTCAGTATGCTCATTTTTCTGAGCTCTCGGCTTGAATGCTAAGCCCGAGCCACGACAACAAAATTCGCCGTCGACTAAACTAGGCGGCCGCACGGAGGCGCTATGACTACGCAAGGGTTTTCTGTTCCCTCTCCTCTCGTCAACTCAACCGCCAGTCCCGCTCCAGGCGCGCCCGCGGTACCATCCAACGAAGCAATTGCACCTCTGAGCACCGCTCCGATCCGTCTAGCCTGCGTCGAAGCTTCCAACTTCCGCCGCCTCGCAAAAACCCGTCTCGAGCTTGATGAGACCACGACAATCCTGGTTGGCGCCAACAACAGCGGCAAAACCGCCCTTCTCACTGTCCTTCGTAACTTCCTGGGCGAGTCGCCTGGCATTCGCGCCTTCGACATCAGTCTCTCGCAGTGGGCGAAGTTGCGAGAATTGGGCCAACTCTGGGAGACGCTCGAAGACGACCCAACGACGGATTCTAGCGATGCCGAAAAATGGCAGGAACAGTATCGACAGCTCCAGGCTTGCATGCCATTCATCGACCTTTGGTTCGATGCAAAGGAAGGCGCGTACAACCACGTTGCTCCCTTCATCACTTCACTAAAGTGGTCGGGTGGCGCGGTTGGCGTAAGGGTTCGGCTCGAACCCGCAGCAGATGCCAACGAACTCCGTAAGCTAGCTTGGCGCTACCGTGAGGCACGCTCTCCCGTACGAGACCTTCCAAAGGATGGCCACGCCTGGCCGATGGATTTACTTGACTACTGGCTACGGCACTCCACGGATCTGCGCCGTATCGCAGCTTACCGCCTGGACCCTTTGAAGGGCCCTCTTGCAGACAAGAAACGCTGTGACCTGCAGGAGCTGCCGCCCAATCCGCAACCTGTCGAGTTGCAATTTTTGCGCAAGCTCATTCGGGTGGACTTCGTCCCAGCTCAACGAGGACTTGGCACCGAGGAGGACGAGGTACGATCCGAGTCCGCAAACACCCGCCCTGGCTTATTCTCCAGCCAATTATTGAAATTCGCTCGACAGCACCTGAATGTTGCGCCATCCGGGCACGGACATAGAGAAGACTTGGTGAAGGCTATCGCGAATGCGCAAGCCGACCTCGACAAATCGATTTACAAGGCGCTCAAACCAGCGATGGAGGATGTAGAGATTTTGGGGTATCCAGGCCTACATGATCCGCAACAGTTTCACTTTCGTACCAGAATCCAAACAGCCGATCTCCTTGCCCATAGCACGGCCGTTCAGTACACCCTGGACGAAACTTCTGTCGACGAGTCCCTTCCTGAGCACTCTATCGGCCTTGGCTATCAAAACTTGCAATCGCTGAGCTTCATGCTCGTGTCGTTTCGTACCGCACGCCTCACCCCTCCTCAAGGCACCCCGGCAGCAGTTCATCTTGTGATGATTGAGGAGCCCGAAGCCCATTTACACGTTCAGGTTCAACGCAACTTCTCATCAAACGCTCACGACCTCATTCGTCCAAAGGAAGCGGTGCATAGCAACCTCCGTAGCCAATTGCTCATCAGCACGCACTCCAGCCATATGGCCCATGGGGACAGCTTTACCCGCCTGAGATATGTGAAGCGGGTAGCAAGTACTGGTGCTGGTACCAAACCTACCACCGAGGTAATCAATCTTGGAGATGCCTTTGGTAAAGACATTCAAACCAGGACATTCGCCGAGCGTTACTTTCAGGTCCAACACACAGACCTTCTTTTTGCTGATGCGGCCATTTTCGTAGAAGGCACTGCTGAGCGGATGCTGGTACCGCTTTTTATTGAGCGAGACTTCCCCAAACTTGCCAAGAAATACGTGTCCTTTCTTGACATTGGAGGCAGTCATGCACACCGCCTGAGACCATTGGTGGAGAGGTTGGGGATACCAGCTATCGTTATCACCGACTTGGACCCCGTGGTGCCAACGAAGAATGCAAAGGGCCGCGTAGTGCGAGCGGCGGTGCACATTGCAGGGCAAGCAGAACTTGAATGTGGGAACGACACATTGAGTTCCTGGCATCCGAAGCTGACCAATTTCCAAGCGTACGGTAAGCCCACCCCGGCCGACCTGGAATGGACCGCCGACTCGGGCGCCAAAGTAAGATTCGCTTGGCAGCTTCCCATTGCGGCCGCAAGCGAACAATGGCCCAGCTCATTTGAGGACTCCCTCGTTCTCTCCAACACCGATTGGTTCAAGGCGTTAGATAAAGAGACGGATCCCATCACAGGCAAGAAAGAGGTTCATCGCGGAACATTGGCGAAAGTGATTGGTATTGTACTCGACAACCCTGACCATACCGATCTGCTCAAGGAACTCCACGCGATGCTGCGCGGTAACTTCAGCAAGGGTGACTTTGCAGCAACCTTGTTCGAACGCCTGAACGCGGGTCAAGCTTTGCAATGTCCCGCCTACATTAGTGACGCACTAACTTGGCTAAGCAGCCAGCTAAACGTCACAGCAGGAGAAACCCCTTGAGCTCAGAACTGCAATCACTGGGAAACGAGCGTGATGCTCATATCGTAGAAGACATCTGCGGCTACATCACTGCCGTCCCTCCCCGTAGCTTCTTCCTCTTTGCTGGCGCGGGTTCAGGGAAAACTCGAACGTTAGTTGAAGTCTTGCGCAGAATTACCGGCGTGGTTCAGCACGAAGCAGGAAGCCAATATGCGCAGAAACTTCGCTCTCGGGGCCAGTCTGTTAGCGTCATTACCTACACCAAAAACGCAACAGCAGTTGTCACTAGTCGACTAGGTGAGAACTACCTGACGGCGGTTTCAACCATTCACTCTTTCTGCTGGGAACTCATCAAAGGCTTCGACGAAGACATCAAAGATGCGTTGCTGGCACGCTGTGCCAAAAAACTGGAAGATGCCAAGGCCTATGCAGCAGGCAAGGTAAGGGGAGAGTCGGACACCGACCGAAGGAAGTACGCCGAAATTGAGGCGCAAGTTGATGAAATCCGCGGCACTGATGCGTTCATCTACCATCCGGACCGCAACACCTACGGAGCAGGTGCGTTATCCCACACAGAGGTTTTGGAAGCGACCGCGTGGCTCATTCGTGAGCGCCCAACGCTACAGCGCATTCTGGAGGATAGGCACCCTTTGATACTCATCGATGAGTCACAAGACACGATGAAGAATGTGCTGGACGCACTGTTCGAGCTCACACAGAACCGCCCCTGTCAGATTACGCTCGGACTATTGGGCGACCATCGACAGCGCATCTATCCTGATGGTCACGACGACCTCCCCTCACATGTACCCGAGGGCTGGGCCCGGCCCGCACTACAGATGAACCATCGTAGTCAGCAGCGCATCGTTGACCTTATCAACAAGATTTGGGATGCAGACATTGAAGGTCGAACTCAGCCAAAAACCGGCGTCCCCCAACATTCGCGTACGGAGAAGAACGGCGGTACCGTTCATATCTTTATCGGCGATACCAAAGTCAGTACCGCAGAGAAAATCTTAAAGGAAGCCGAGTGCGCACTGGTAATGGCTGAGCAATCATCCTACGCCGCCTGGAGAGATAACGCGCGCGGTTACAAAACTCTCGCGCTTGAGCACAAGCTGGCTGCCAAGCGAGGCGACTTCTTCGAGGCATATTACGCAATGGATCTGCTGGACAAGGATGCCGCGACGCCCAAGAGCAACGGTGAGCGGTCGGGGCCGTCGATGGTTAGACCCCTCCTTGGCCCGATGCTTGAGCTAGCCAAGTGTGTACAACTGGATGGGTCGATAAACGAATTTTCCACTATGGAGGTTCTACGTCGTAATGGTGCACTTGCAAACGTGCCACAGACCAATGCCGAGCGTCAGTCTTTGCTGGGTAACATTCAGGCCGCAGTGATGAAGTTCGCCGCTGCCACCTCCAAACCTGACGCGACTGTCCGGCAAGTTTTGGAACCGGTCCTTGAGGGAGAGCTTTTTGAAGCGGATTTCCGCCTGGTACATGCATACGAGGATTCTTCACCACCTCCGCCCGATCCTAAGCCTAGGGCCAAGGAAGCCAAAGAGGACCGACGCAAGCGCGGATGGCACGCGTTCTTCAATACACCCTGGCAACAGATTTCTCGATATAGTGCGTACCTTGGCGGAGAAACAGAACTCGCGACGCACCAGGTCGTCAAGGGATCTGAGTTCAAGCACGTATTGGTTGTCATGGATGATGAAGAAGCCGGCGGCACGCTATTCTCCTATGACAAGCTCTTCGGTGCTGAAGGCTTGAGCCCGGCTGACTTGGAGAATGTTAGCGAAGGCAATGAGACCGCTATTGACCGAACCTTACGACTGCTCTATGTCACTTGCAGCCGGGCTGAAGAAAGCCTCGCTTTGGTTCTTTGGGCTAAGGACCCCAATGCAGCGTTGGTTGCAATCAGGCGCAGTGAATGGTTTACCACGGATGAAGTGACTGCTTTGAACCGTCCTCCCGTGACCGTTCTCCCCGAATGAGTTGGCTTCGACCTCTCACTGAGTTCATGACGTGAGCTTTGACGTCGAATTAACCCAGTAGCCGTCGCCACGCTGACCCAGCACCACCGGCAAAAGTCCAGTACTGCTAATGCTTCTTAAGTAAACGGCAGGGTCAGCGAAACTTCGGCAGCTGGGTCAATCCTCATCTGGTGATAACAACGTTGGTAGCCTCAGCCTCTGTTCCATACAATGGAACAGTCCTCCATATTTTGGTTTAAAGAATATGTTTGAAAATAGTGGCACCGGACGGCGTCTCGCTGAGATGAACGATGCGGCGGCTTTCGAGCATATTGCCGCGGCTGTGTTGCGCGCGAGTTCAGCGACCTATGCAAGCTTGTCCCATCCAGGTGTGAAACCTGGAGGGAAAACCGTTAAGGCTCCTTTTGATAATATCGGATGGGTAGATTCTGTCGGAGGAAGGCGATTCGTATGCGCTGCGCACACTACTGGCCAGAAAGATTTGCAGGGTAAATGGCTTCACGATCCGGCGACAGTCAAACCAAGAAGACCTGGAAGCAAGCCGACCAAACCAGCGGGCGACTTAGTCAAGGGTATTGAAGAAATTCTGAAACTGCGCGATACGCATCTAAAGCTGAAAGTTACCTTCGCTTTGACGACTAATCTAGAGCCATCACTAGATTTGCTCTCTTCTGTAGAGTCCTTGGCTCAAGCTGCTGAAATTGAGGTCGATATATGGTCCGTGTCCAGAATTGCTCACTTTCTAGATACAGACCCTATAGGGCAGATAATCCGGAAAAACTACTTGGGGACACCAATTAAGATTTTGTCGCGAGAGTTGTTGTTAAGGATGGGAAAAAGAGGTATCCAAGACCACCTCCCTCTTGTGTCGACAGAGGATAGCATCAGTCGGGAAAGTTTCGTCCTCGGACGAGTCGATACACTAGTCGCTGGTGCCTCAGGGATGGGGAAAACGACAGCTTGTGCGGTTGCTATGTATGCATTTATTGAGAGGGGATCGCCCGCAATCCTGCTCAAATCTGAGTTTGTAGCTAGCGCAGCCACTATCGAGATTGCGCTTGAGGAAGAGTTGCGTCGTCAAGAACCAGAAATCGAGTCCAGAGCGGGTGATAAGGCAATCTCTCTGTGTTCAGATAAAGAACCGTTGTTAATATTGGTGGAGGACGTGAACCGTTCTCGAAATCCAGGGCTGGTGCTTAACAAAATTATGTCTTGGGCGCTTGCACCATCAAGAGCTTGGTGTGTTGTATGCCCTGTATGGCCTCAGTACCTTGATATTATCGAGGATCAGAGACGTGTTCTAGCTGCGGTGACGGTGCTGCGTGTAGACAGGTATAACCCAGAGGAGGCGATCCGGGCTATACAGATGCGCGCAAAATGTCTTGGGTTAGATGTCAGTAACCACCGCGCAAAATCTCTTGCTGACCAGCTTGGTCAGGATCCTCTACTGATCGGTCTCCACGATCTGGTCTCGGAAGACAATGCTACAAATGTTATCCAAGCCTACATGGATGAACGATTAGGTATCGTTGCTAATCAGGCGCAATGTACACGGTCCGAGGTGCTGCAGGCACTACATCAGCTGATGCGCGGTATGCTAGAGCAACGAACGCTTAATCCCAAATGGAGCGAAGTCAAGATTTGGCTCTCGGAAGCAGAATCTATCGCACTGCTTAGAAGTGTTGCACGCGAAGGCAATCTGATACGGATGGCTTCAACGGGCGAAAAAGAAATTCTCGAATTCAGACATGACCGAGTTATGTATAAGCTCTTAAGCGGGGCGATTGCTGAGGTGCTTAAAACAAATAAAATTCCTGAATACGCCACCGACCCGTTCTTTTCTGAAGCGGTAGCAGGTGCTGTGTTGCAGATCGAACTGCCGCACATGCAACTGGCAGAACTGACAGATGCGAACCCTCTCGTCTCAGCTCGAGCATTGAAACTGGCTTCTGACGTTGGTAGTAAATATGCCGAGGTTGCAGCGAAGGCGGTTAGCCACTGGCTGGAGAAGAAGGAGGTTAGGAGCGACTTTTTCACAAGCCGTCGATATGCAGTTGCCCGAGTACTTTCCGAAACTACGTCTCCGTATGTGAGGCGGCTTGTCTCGCAGTTTCAGGAAGATGACCACCCTTGGTATCCTCTGTTTTCGGCGGCTTTCAGGAATGGGGCTCTTAATGCAGGGCTGTCTTTGCTTGCGATGTATGATATCGGCATAACAATTCCGGGAAAACAAAACCTACTTGCTTTGGTGAAGAGTATGTATGGCCCGGGTTTAATTTCTGCTGTTGACAATCTGCTGCGCCGACCGGATTTGAATCACTTTTTAAACGCAGGAAATAGAACCGGGGCCTTAAGATTGGCCGGATATTTGGGGGACTCATCCCTAGCGCAATCGATTCGAGTGTGTTGGGGCCAGGACGAAGGCGGACACGATGATCTTCGGTCGTATTTATTTGCAGCCGCGCGTTGTTGTGGCGATGAGGTAGTGGCGACATTAGGGCCTGTATGCGATGCATGGGAGGCTTTACCAGAAGATTTGCATTCCACGGTTGGGCAGCCGGTCGAGCTGCTTGCTGCTGATCATGTGGCTTGGGAGTTCAGGGATTACTCCCCTGATGACGCCATACGCTATTTCGTCGACAGGGCTAATACGTCTGAGATCCTCAGGCGGCCGATCACATATATGCTACGCACTGTAGATCATCCAGATGCGCTGGAGCATTTAGTGCGATACGCTGCGGAATCTGAATTTATATCTAGGCGGTTCTTGAAATCCGATTGGGAGCGTCATGCCCGTAAATCGGGCAGAATTATGTCGTCGAAGTCTAAAGAGCGATTACTTAGTATCTGTTCCGATGAAAAAGAGAAAGATGACATTCGGGTGCAAGCCTTTAGTTTTTGGCAGTTGACACTTGATGATCTAGATCTAGAACATGTTTGTAGGATTCCGGTAGGAAGTCTTCTATATGAGAGTGCGTTGTGGGCTCGCGTAAAGTTGGAGGATTATTCCGTTGTTCCTGAAATTCTCCAGAGAATCCCCGAAAACCCCGAACATTGGCTTCAGGTAAGTCGCTATATTTGGTCTGGTTATTTTACGGACGCGCTTGATCCGATCCTTGATCAAGTGGCTGAGGATAGTAAGGCTAATTCAAATTTGGAATATGTGGTTGCTGAAACGTTCAGGCATGTAGAACCCAGTAGATTGGTCGCCATGTTGAGCTGTCGGTGGGAGAAATTAAAAAATAGCCCACTGATGGTTCAGAAAGCAATGCTTTTGGGTACTCCAGAATCTGCTGATTTGGTGAGTAAAGCACTCGCAACATCTCCCCATCCACGTGCTTTGCTAAAATACTTTGTATCAGGTGCTACTGTAAGCTTGAACGGAAAAAAAGAGTTGTCGGAATCACTCCAGTTACAGCAACTCATACCATATCTTGATTATTTTCCTGATGACGAGCTCATGGCTCTCTGGCATGAATGTACAGAGAGGGGCTGGCTTGATTTTCGCACTCGGTATCTGGATTATCGAGTAAAAAAAATCCCGGATAATACCGAGTATTTTCTAGATGAGTCGGTCAGTACCGATTCTCTGGATCGCGCGTTGGTGAGAAATCCAGGAGAAATAGTAAATTTATACCACTGGCTTGAACGACCGAGGGAACTCTCAGCTAACCATGAGGCTAAGCGTGCCAAAATTTTTGCAAGCACGATGGAGTGGCTCACACGACATGATGAGGAGTATGCTTTGGCAATTGTGAGCGACATCATAAGTCGTGAGGGCACTCGTAAAGAGTTCTATTTTTTCGAAAAGAGTGTTGAACAGCGTGTTGGCTCACTGTCTTATGTGAACTCTTGCCGCTTTGATGTATTTAATCGATCATTGATTTAAAGAAATAATCTCGATCACCAAGTTCATGCCGCCCTAGATCAGATCAATCGCTGATGGGGCAAGGGGAGCGCTGTGGCGACCAGCGTTCCGGCTCTGCCGCGCAGATCACTGCGGGATTGAATCGAGAGTCAGGAAGTGTTTCCTACACGGTCCACGCCTACCAGCTTGGCGAATATGCTGGCGTTGCGTTGGTCAGTTTGCGATCGAGTCGGGGCACGTCTTGTTTAAAGCAATGATTAGACGGAGAAGAATTAAGCCTTAGCCGAATTCGGTCTTGGCAGACTGCGGCCTCTCGCGAAGGGCCGCACTTGACCTTAGGCGCAACTTTGGCGGAGCCTCAGCCACGAGGAGCTAATAAGACGAAGCGTGTCCCGGTAGGTCATCTATTTTGTGAATCCAGCAGGTTTTCTTATCTTTTTTTTGATTTTCCGGCTATCCACTCACAGAAAAAATGATTTTTTCGCAGCGTTCGCTGGGCCTCCAGAATCAGCTATTTTGTGAACCTACAACGCATGCTTCACCATCAACCCCGACGAAAGCCGGGGTTTTTGTTTGTGCGCGTTATGGACGGGTTACGGGGATACAGGATCAGGCAAGCGCCACTTCAACTCTCACAAAACCGAATCCGATTCCCGAACGGATCATAAACCTCAAGCACTCTCCCCCACCCCTGCTCCACGATATCGGGACGTCCATACCCGTAACGCTTGGCCTGCAATTCATCGCGCAGCATTTCGATATTCAGCATGGGGACAAACACTGTCGAACCAGGGCTGCTGTCGCCGTGATGTTCGGAGAGGTGAAGCCGCAAACTGTCCCTGATGATGCCCAGGTACAACGGCAGATCAGCTTCGAAGCGATGCTCGAACTCGACGCTGAAGCCTAGAAAGTCCAGATAGAATTCACGGGCCTTGGCTTCGTCGAACATCCGCAATATCGGGATTGGGCTTTTGAAGGTAATGGCTGTGGGCTGGGGCGTTTCTTGCGGCAGCAGGGCCGAGGCGGTGTTCCAGTCCTTGTAGCCCAGTTGCCGGGAAACCAGTTCCAGCGCTTCAGAGTGGGACACGTGCTGATCGCGCGCTGCCAGCGCGGTACGTAGCGTCTTGGCCAGCTGTTTGGCGTTCTCGATGGATGACATCATTTCTCCCTGAGTCGAAGCATGCTGGTGCCCGCGTTGCCAAGCCTCGACCGGTCGATAACGATGCAGTGGAGTTGGGAGTCGCAATGCTTTCACCTTTCCTTGCGGAGCGAGCGGCGGGCAGCATCTGCCTGAGTTGGATAGTACACAGGCGTCATTCGAGGCGAAAGTCGGCAACTGTGTACCGAAACCGTGGGGCCTGAGTTTTTATGAAAATCGTCATTTGAAAGGCAATAAAAAACCGACCTGAAACAGGTCGGTTTTTTTGTATCACCAAAACTTATGCACGTTTTTGGGTTATTAATGGCTTAAAGAAATAAATAGTTCGATCAATACGTTACGTGCGTTTTTCGCCGTTTATCAAAAAAGCGTACACAGGTTATCCACAAAATCAGGCTGGGACTTTTTCGCCGCTCGATACAGGTGCAGCCGGCGAACCCAGTGCACGCTGAGTCTCTTCATTCCACGTCTGAACGCGCTCATTCAGTGCGGCGATGGCGCGGGGGCCTGTGCCTTCGGCGTACATGGGTTCGCCGATCACAACCTGTATCGTTCCGGGCTTTTTCGCCCAACCGTCCCTCGGCCAGTATTTGCCTGCGTTATGAGCCACCGGGAGTACAGGCAGATCGGCATTGACTGCCAGCGCCGTGCCGCCACGGGAGAACTTGCCGACCTGGCCATACGGCACGCGAGTGCCTTCCGGGAAGATCAGAACCCAGACTCCGTCCTTGAGCAGTTCGTCGCCCTTCTTGGCGATGGCCTTGAGCGCAGCCTTGGGGTTATCACGGTCAATCGCAATAGGACGAAGCATGGCCATGGCCCAGCCAAAGAACGGCACATAGAGCAGTTCGCGCTTGAGCACCTGGCTCAGTGGCTCGAAGTACGCCGACAGGAAGAAGGTTTCCCATGTGCTCTGATGGTTGGAGATGATCACGCACGGCGTTTTCGGGACGTTCTCGGCGCCAGTGACTTCAACCTTGATGTTGAGGAACACACGGGTCAGCCAGATAGCGCAGCGGCACCAGTAGACGTTGATGAATCGATAACGAGCCTTGAACGGCAGGAACGGTGCGATGAAAAAGCTCAAGGTGCACCACAGCAGCGAGCTGGTGCCCAGCAACAGGTAGAAGAAGAAAGTCCTGATTGCCTGCATGATCGACATAGTTACGTTTACCGTACGGGCAGGTGCCCGCTCCTTGAGCGCTGCGGACCGAACTCAGTGGTTGTTCTGCGCAACGCTGGTGTGGATAAGTTCTGCGGCAACCGCCGCCAGATCGTCAAAAACAAGAGTGCCGGTCGGCACGCCACCAGCCAGGGTCTTCTGACCTTTGCCGGTCTTCACCAGAACAGGCTGAGAATCGACGGCCAAAGCCGCCTGCAGGTCACCTTTGCTGTCGCCCACAAACCATAGACCCTTCAGGTCGGCTGCGTAATGTCGGGCGATGGTCTGCAACATGCCGGGCCGTGGCTTTCGGCAGTCGCAGCCTTCGTCTGGCCCATGCGGGCAATAGACGATCAAGCCAACCTCGCCGCCCTGCTCTGCCACCAGCTCGCGCAATCGCGCGTGCATGGCGTCGAGAGTGGCCAGGTCGTAATAACCTCTGGCAATGCCGGACTGGTTGGTGGCAATCGCCACTGTCCAGCCGGCCTTGCTCAGCGCTGCTATCGCCTGGATCGAGCCGGGAATTGGAATCCACTCCTCCACCGACTTTATATAAGCGTCGGAGTCCTGGTTGATCACCCCGTCCCGATCCAGTATCAGCAGTTTCACCATGGACTCCTTGTCAGCCCAGCAGCGAGATATCGGCAACGCCGAGGAACAGGCCACGCAGACGGGCCAGCAACGCATAGCGGTTGGCACGTACGTTGGCGTCTTCAGCGTTGACCATCACCGCTTCGAAGAACGCATCGACCGGCTCACGCAGACTGGCCAGACGCGCCAGCGATTCGCTGTACTGACGCTCGGCGGCCATTGGCTGCACAGCGTGGTCGGCCTGCTGAATCGCGGAGTACAGCGAGAACTCGTTGGCGTTGTCGAAGTACTTGGGCTCGACGGTCTGGGCAATGTTGCCCTCCGCCTTGCTCAGCAGGTTCGACACGCGCTTGTTCACCGCAGCCAGTGCGGCTGCCTGTGGCAGCTTGCGGAAGGCCTGAACCGCCTGCACGCGCTGGTCGAAGTCCAGTGCAGAACCTGGCTGCAGCGCACGGACCGACAGGTACACGGCCACTTCGACGCCTTCGTCTTCGTAACGCGCACGCAGACGGTCGAAGATGAACTCCAGCACCTGCTCCGGCAGACCGGCCGACTTGACCTTGGCACCGAACTGAGTGACTGCGAATTTCACGGTCTCGATCAGGTCCAGGTCCAGCTTCTTCTCGATCAGAATGCGCAGGATACCCAGCGCTGCGCGACGCAGTGCATAGGGGTCCTTGCTGCCGGTGGGCAGCATGCCGATACCGAAGATACCCACCAGCGTGTCGAGCTTGTCGGCGATGGCAACGGCCGCGCCGGTCAGGGTGGTCGGCAGCTCGGCACCTGCACCGCGCGGCATGTACTGCTCGTTCAGCGCCAGCGCCACATCTTCGGCTTCGCCGTCGGCCTTGGCGTAGTAGTAACCCGCCACGCCCTGCATCTCGGGGAATTCGCCGACCATTTCGGTCGACAGGTCGCACTTGGACAGCAGACCCGCACGCGCTGCACGCTGAGCGTCGCCGCCGATGCGTGGTGCGATGTAGGCGGCCAGCTTGGAAACGCGCTCGGCCTTGTCGTAGACACTGCCCAACTGAGCCTGGAACACGACGTTTTTCAGGCGCTCGTTGAAGGTCTCCAGCTTCTGCTTCTTGTCCTGCTTGAAGAAGAACTCGGCGTCGGTCAGGCGCGGGCGAACCACCTTCTCGTTACCGGCGATGATCTGCGCCGGGTCCTTGCTCTCGATGTTCGCGACCGTGATGAAGCGCGGCAGCAGCTTGCCGTCGGCATCCAGCAGGCAGAAATACTTCTGGTTGTCCTGCATGGTGGTGATCAGCGCTTCCTGAGGCACTTCAAGAAAACGTTCCTCGAACGAGCACACCAGCGGCACTGGCCATTCGACCAGACCGGTCACTTCGTCCAGCAGGCCTGGCGGCACGATGGCGGTGCCTTCCTGTTGGGTGGCCAGCTCTTCGACGCGTTTGCTGATGATCTGACGACGCTCGTTGAAGTCAGCCAGTACATTGGCTGCACGCAGGTCGCTCAGGTAGCCGGCAGGCGAGGAGATACGCACGTCTTCCGGATGATGGAAACGGTGGCCACGCGAATGACGACCCGAGGTTTGAGCCAGGATTGTGCAATCGACGACCTGATCGCCGAACAGCATCACCAGCCACTGGGTCGGACGCACGAATTCTTCCTTGCGAGCACCCCAGCGCATGCGCTTGGCAATCGGCAGGTCGTTCAGCGAGTCTTCGACGATGGTCGGCAGCAGCGACACGGTCGGCTTGCCGACGATGTTCTGGCTGTAACGCAGCTTCGGGCCGCTCTGATCGATTTCGCTCAGGTCAACGCCGCACTTCTTGGCGAAGCCCAGGGCAGCCTGTGTAGGGTTGCCATCAGCATCGAACGCCGCCTGACGTGGCGGGCCGTCCAGATTAATGGCACGATCCGGTTGCTGCGTGGACAGCTCGGTGATCAGCACAGCCAGACGACGCGGTGCGGCGTAGACCTGTTTGGCGCTGTAAGTCAGGCCGGCGCTCTGCAGACCCTTTTCGATACCGGCCAGAAACGCGTCGGCCAGCGAACTCAGGGTCTTGGGTGGCAGCTCTTCGGTGCCCAGTTCTACGAGAAAATCTTGAGCACTCATTGTGCAGCCTCCAGCTTAGCCAACACTTCGTCGCGCAGATCGGGCGGCGCCATCGGGAAGCCGAGTTTTGCCCGGGCTTGCAGATAAGCCTGAGCCACCGAGCGAGCCAGTGTGCGCACGCGCAGGATGTACTGCTGACGCGCAGTCACGGAAATGGCGCGACGGGCATCCAGCAGGTTGAAGGTGTGCGAGGCCTTGAGGACCATCTCGTAACCCGGCAATGGCAGCTCGAGTTCGATCAGGCGGGCCGCTTCGCTTTCGTAGAAATCGAACAGCTCGAACAGCTTGTCGACGTTGGCGTGTTCGAAGTTGTAGGTCGATTGCTCAACCTCGTTCTGATGGAACACGTCGCCGTAGGTCACCTTACCGAACGGACCGTCAGCCCAGACCAGATCGTAGACCGAGTCCACGCCCTGCTGGTACATGGCCAGACGTTCCAGACCGTAGGTGATCTCACCGGTCACCGGATAGCATTCCAGACCGCCGACCTGCTGGAAGTAAGTGAACTGCGACACTTCCATGCCGTTGAGCCAGATTTCCCAGCCCAGACCCCAGGCGCCCAGCGTCGGCGATTCCCAGTTGTCTTCGACGAAACGCACGTCGTGCACCAGCGGGTCGAGGCCGATGTGCTTGAGCGAGCCCAGGTACAGTTCCTGGAAGTTGTCCGGGTTCGGCTTCAGGATCACCTGAAACTGATAGTAGTGCTGCAGGCGGTTGGGGTTCTCGCCATAACGGCCGTCTGTAGGACGACGGCTTGGTTGAACGTAGGCGGCATTCCAGGTTTCCGGGCCTACGGCGCGCAGAAACGTGGCGGTGTGGAAGGTGCCGGCGCCTACTTCCATATCGTAGGGCTGAAGTACCACGCAACCTTGTTCTGCCCAGTATTGCTGGAGGGCGAGGATCAAGTCTTGGAAGGTACGCACGGCTGGCGTAGGCTGGCTCACAAATTTCACCTGTGCTGGGCTGCGATTCAAAGAGCGGGAGTATACCCGATTCGGCTGCACGTCCACCCTTGGGAGCCCTATGACACGCTGCTTTTGGTGCAACGAAGACCCCCTTTACATCGCTTATCACGATCAGGAGTGGGGCGTGCCGCTGCGCGACGCGCAGAAGCTCTTCGAGTTGCTTTTGCTCGAAGGGTTCCAGGCCGGCCTTTCCTGGATCACGATTCTCAAACGCCGGGCCCGATATCGAGAGGTGCTGTTCGGTTTCGATGCCGAGCGTCTGGCGCAACTGACCGACACTGAAATCGATGCATTGATGCTTGATCCGACCATCATCCGCAACCGCCTCAAGCTCAGGGCCGTGCGCACCAACGCCAGGGCCTGGCTGGCGCTGAAGGATCCGGTTGACCTGCTCTGGTCGTTTGTCGGCGGTCAGCCGAAGATCAACCATTTCAAGGACCGCAGCGAGGTGCCCGCCATCACCGTTGAAGCCGAAGCCATGAGCAAGGCGCTGAAAAAAGCCGGCTTCACCTTCGTCGGTCCGACCATCTGTTATGCCTATATGCAGGCCAGTGGAATGGTCATGGACCACACCGTTGACTGTGATCGGTACGCGATCCTGAGCCGCTGACGGTACAATGCCTGCCTCAAGAATCCGGGAGTGATCTGTGGAAAAGTTCAAAGGCGCCATGATGGTCGGGGCGTTACGCCTGTTTGCCCTCCTGCCCTGGCGTGCCGTGCAGTGGGTCGGCACCGCCATCGGCTGGCTGATGTGGAAGCTTCCCAACCGTTCGCGCGAAGTGGCGCGGATCAACCTGTCCAAGTGTTTTCCGGAGTTGAGCGAGCCCGAGCTTGAAAAGCTGGTGGGCAGAAGCCTCATGGACATCGGCAAGACGCTGACCGAAAGCGCTTGCGCGTGGATCTGGCCTGCTCAGAAATCCATCAATCTGGTGCGCGAGGTCGAAGGCCTCGACGTGCTCAAGGACGCGCTGGCATCCGGCAAGGGCGTGGTCGGCATCACCAGCCACCTGGGCAATTGGGAAGTGCTCAATCACTTCTATTGCAGCCAGTGCAAACCGATCATTTTCTACCGTCCGCCAAAGTTGAAGGCCGTGGATGACCTGCTGCGCAAACAGCGGGTTCAGCTGGGCAACCGCGTGGCGGCGTCCACCAAGGAAGGCATCCTCAGCGTCATCAAGGAAGTCCGTAAGGGCGGTTCGGTGGGTATTCCGGCTGACCCGGAACCGGCAGAGTCCGCCGGTATCTTCGTGCCCTTTTGCGGCACCGTGGCGCTGACCAGCAAGTTCGTGCCGAACATGCTGGCAGGCGGCAAGGCCGTTGGCGTCTTCCTGCACGCCATGCGCCTGCCGGACGGTTCCGGTTACAAGGTTGTCCTGGAAGCGGCCCCTGAAGCCATGTACAGCACTGATACCGAAACCTCGGCAGCGGCCATGAGCAAAGTGGTCGAGAAGTACGTGCGCGCCTACCCGAGCCAGTACATGTGGACCATGAAGCGCTTCAAGAAGCGGCCTGAGGGTGAAAAGCGCTGGTATTGAACGGCCTCTGATCGTGCCTATCGCTCCGCGTGGGCATGCCGCCCACGACGCTCTGCGCTACATTCGAGAACGGACGCGGAGCGTCCTGGGCGGCGTTACCACGCTGGGAACGATCAGAGTGCCTGACTCAATGCGCCCCCTACAGTTGAGTCAGTGCCTAACTCGCTGTCGCGATCAAGCCCCGTTGCTCCAGTGCGGCCTGCGGGTTGATGCGGATCAGGTTCACGGGTATTGATTTGGCGGCTGGCGTATTGCTGCGGCTGTCGCGGTTGGCCAGCGGTAGCAAGCCGTTGGTTTCCGGGTAATAGGCCGCACAACACCCCTTAGGCACGTCAAAGGCGATCACTTTGAAGCCTGTCGCAGAGCGCGTCGTGAGGGGGTCCATTGCTGTCTGCAGCTCGACGTAGTCGCCAGCCTTCAGCCCCAGTCGCTCGATGTCGTCGGGGTTGAGCATCACTACCATGCGGTCACCATAGATATCCCGATAACGGTCATCGTTCGAGTAGACCGTGGTGTTGAACTGGTCATGGCTGCGGATCGTCATCAACTGCAAATGCTCGGCGTCCGGCGGCGTGTCGTCCTCGTCATACACGCCTGCCGGAAAGAGAAAGTTGGCTCTGCCCGTCTCGGTATCCCATTTGCGCTCCCTGGCGCCATTCGGCAGCCGAAATCCACCGGGCTCTCGGATGCGCAGATTGAAGTCGTAAAACTGCTCGGGCATCACTTCCTCGATCTTGTCCCGAATACGCGAATAGTCAGCGACATAGCTGTCCCACTCCACCTTGGGATTGGGCGCAAGTGTGGCCTTGGCGATGCCAGCAATGATCGCGATCTCCGAGATCAGGTGCTCTGAGGCGGGTTCCAGCGTGCCGGTCGAGCCATGCACCATCGACATCGAATCTTCGACAGTGACGGTTTGGGCCACACCGTTCTGAAGGTCGAGCTCAGAGCGCGCGATGCATGGCAAGAGAAAGGCTTTTTGACCGTGCACCGTTGCGCTGCGATTGAGCTTGGTGTTGACCAGCACGGTCAGTTTCAGGCGGCTGACGGTCGGACAGATGACGTCGATATCCGGGATGGCGCGAAAGAAATTCCCGCCCATGGAGATGAACGCCTCCACCTCTCCACGCAACAGCGCTTCGCAGGCTTCGGCCACGTCATGACCGCCCTTTCGGGATGCCTCGAAACCAAACACTTTGCTCATGCTGGCGAGAAACGGTTCATGGGCTTTTTCGTAAATGCCCATGGTGCGATCACCCTGAACATTGGAGTGGCCACGAATCGGGCAGGCTCCGGCACCCAGCTTGCCGATGTTGCCGCGCAACAGCAGCAGGTTGATGATCTGTTGCATCGCATCGCCACCCCGTTTGTGCTGGGTCACACCCATGCCCCAGCAACAGATGACACGCTCCGAGCGCATATAGACGGCGGCCACGTCTTCTATGGCCTGGCGACTGAGACCCGAATGACGCTCGATGATGGACCAGGGCAGTTTCCGGCAGTAATCGGCGAAACGTTCGAACCCATGGGTGTGCTTCTGAATGAACGCCACATCGAGAATACGCGAGCGGTTTTCACGACGCGCCAAGTCATCCGCTTCGATGACCACCTTGCAAATGCCCTGCATGGCGACCATGTCGCCCCCCGTTCTCACTTGATGGTACTGGGAACTGATTTTCACGCCTTGGCCGCCGATCATGTCGCGCGGGTTCTGGGGCGAGGCAAAGCGGACCAGAGCCTTCTCGCGCAACGGATTGAACGAGATGATGCTGGCGCCCCGTTTCGCGGCGGCGTGCAGCTCGGACATCATTCGCGGGCTGTTGGTACCGGGATTCTGACCGATGATGAAAATGGCGTCGGCGTGCTCGAAGTCTTCCAGCGATGTGGTGCCCTTGCCGACCCCTATCGCTTCGGGTAACGCCACGCTTGTTGTCTCGTGGCACATGTTCGAGCAGTCGGGAAAATTGGCCATGCCATACAGCCGACCGAACAACTGATAGAGAAAAGCCGCTTCGTTGGACGTCCGCCCGGAGGTGTAAAGCTCCAGCTTCCAGGGATCGCTGAGCTGACGAAGCTCCTCGCCAATCTCGGCAAATACCTGTTCCCAACTGACAGGCAGATACTTGTCAGTCGTCGCGTCGTAGCGCATCGGCTCGGTAATGCGGCCCTGATCTTCAAGATCGTGATCGGTCCAGGTCGCCAGTTCGCTCACGGTGTGGCGGGCGAAGAACTCCGGTGTGACACGTTTCTTGGTGGACTCCCAAGCCAATGCCTTGGCGCCGTTCTCGCAGTACTCGAATGTGTGCGGCTTCTTCGGGTCAGGCCAGGCACAGCTGGGGCAGTCGAAGCCATCGGGCTTGTTCATCGACATCAGCGCGCGATTGCCGCGTATCAGTACGTGCTGATGCAAGAGGTGCTTGGTGACCGCATTCAAGGCGCCCCAACCACCGGCGGGCGAACCGCCTGTTTGCGAACCCTGGAGTGGAGCCTTGGACTGAGCGGCTTTGGTCATCACGAAATTCTCCCTGAACATGGCCGTGATCCGGCCGGTTGAGCGGTTGCGTATCACCCTGTGATACGCAGGCCCAGAGAGGAATTCGCTGAAATCGACGAGCGTGGCCGACAGATTCAGGCGCTGGCGGGTTCAGTCGGTCTGACATGTTGCGCCAGGGATACAACGGTTATCAACCGACGGTGGCGTGATCAGAAAAAGCTCAACCCCACCTGAAACAGCCGCTCTACGTCGCGGATGTACTTTTTATCCACAAGGAACATGATCACCTGATCGCCGGATTCGATCACGGTGATGTCGTGGGCGATAAGCACTTCTTCGTTGCGGATGATTGCGCCAATCATGGTGCCGGTCGGCAGGTTGATGTCCTTGATGGCGCGGCCGATGACCTTGCTGGATTTCGAGTCGCCGTGGGCCACGATCTCGATGGCTTCGGCTGCACCCCGACGCAGGGAGTGGACGCTGACGATATCGCCGCGTCGCACGTGGGCCAGCAGGGTGCCGATGGTCGCCAGTTGCGGGCTGACCGCGACATCGATCTCCCCGCCCTGCACCAGATCCACATACGCCGAGTTGTTGATCAGGGTCATCACCTTGCGTGCGCCCAGCCGTTTGGCGAGCAACGATGACATGATGTTGGCTTCGTCGTCGTTGGTCAGGGCCAGAAACAGGTCGGTGTTGCCGATGTTTTCCTCGATCAGCAGATCGCGATCCGAGGAGCTGCCCTGCAGCACGACGGTGTTGTCCAGGTTCTCCGAGAGGTAACGGCAGCGTGCCGGGTTCATTTCGATGATCTTGACCTGATAGCGGCTCTCGATGGCCTCTGCCAGGCGCTCGCCGATGTTGCCGCCGCCCGCGATAACGATGCGTTTGTAGCTCTCGTCCAGACGGCGCATCTCGCCCATCACCGCACGAATGTCAGCCTTGGCGGCAACGAAGAACACTTCGTCGTCGGCTTCGATCACGGTGTCGCCCTGCGGCAGGATCGGACGGTCGCGGCGGAAAATGGCGGCGACGCGGGTTTCGACGTTCGGCATGTGCGCCTTGAGCTGGCGCAGTTGCTGGCCTACCAGCGGCCCGCCGTAGTACGCCTTGACCGCGACCAGCTGAGCCTTGCCTCCGGCAAAGTCGATCACTTGCAGGGCGCCGGGGTACTCAATCAGGCGCTTGATGTAATTGGTGACCACCTGCTCCGGGCTGATCAGCACATCCACCGGAATGGCGCTGTTGTCGAACAGTTCCGAGCGCGTCAGGTAAGCGGCTTCACGCACTCGCGCGATCTTGGTCGGCGTGTGGAACAGCGTGTACGCGACCTGACAGGCAATCATGTTGGCTTCATCACTGCTGGTCACGGCAACCAGCATGTCGGCATCGTCGGCACCGGCCTGACGCAACACGGCCGGATACGAGCCTTTGCCCTGCACGGTCCGAATGTCCAGCCGGTCGCCCAGGTTGCGCAACCGGTCACCGTCCGTGTCGACCACGGTAATGTCGTTGGCTTCGCCTGCCAAATGCTCGGCCAGCGTGCCGCCGACCTGACCTGCACCCAGGATGATGATTTTCAACCGTTCACTCCGTGGAAATTCCTGGGCACTGTTGCCCGTCGCATCTTCAAGCCCGCGTTGCGGCGATCTTGATCAGTTTGGCGTAGTAGAAACCATCATGCCCGCCCTGCTGGGCCAGCAGTTGGCGACCATGCGGCTGCTTGATACCTGCCTCGCTGGCGATGTCCAGTTCCCTTGCACCGGAAGTGCGGGCCAGAAAGGCTTCGACCACCTCGGTATTTTCCGTCGGCAATGTCGAGCAGGTCGCGTAGATCAGCATGCCACCCACCTCAAGCGTAGGCCACAGGGCATCGAGCAGCTCACCTTGCAGTGTCGCGAGGGCGACGATGTCGTCTGGCTGACGCGTCAGCTTGATGTCCGGATGGCGACGAATCACGCCGGTTGCCGAACAGGGCGCGTCGAGCAGGATGCGCTGGAACGGCTTGCCGTCCCACCACTGCGCGGTTTCCCGCGCATCGGCGGCGATCAGTTCGGCATCCAGACCAAGGCGGTCGAGATTCTCGCGAACACGCACCAGACGTTTGGCTTCCAGATCCACGGCGACCACGCCGCTCAACTGCGGCTGGACTTCCAGCAGGTGACAGGTCTTGCCGCCCGGTGCACAGCAGGCGTCCAGCACACGTTGGCCGGGGGCAAGTTCCAGCAAGTCAGCGGCCAGTTGCGCGGCTTCGTCCTGAACGCTGATCCAGCCTTCGGCAAAACCGGGCAGTGAACGCACATCACAGGGCTCGGCCAGCACGATGCCGTCCTGACTGAACGTGCAGGCGCTGGCTTCAAGGCCTGCTGCCTTCAACAGCTCAAGGTATTGATCGCGGCTGTGGTGGCGACGATTGACGCGCAGGATCATCGGCGGATGCGCATTGTTGGCGGCGCAGATCGCTTCCCACTGTTCGGGCCATGCGGCTTTCAAGGCTTTCTGCAGCCAGCGCGGGTGAGCGGTGCGGACGACGGGATCGTGTTCCAGTTCGATCAACAACGCCTCGCCTTCGCGCTGGGCGTTGCGCAATACCGCGTTGAGCAGACCCTTCGCCCAAGGCTTTTTCAGCTTGTCGGCGCAGCCCACTGTTTCGCCAATGGCGGCGTGAGCAGGTATGCGGCTGTAGAACAGTTGATACAGGCCGACCAGCAGCAAGGCTTCGACGTCCGCGTCGGCGGCCTTGAACGGCTTTTGCAGCAGTTTGGCTGCGAGCGCCGACAGGCGTGGCTGCCAGCGTGCGGTGCCGAATGCCAGATCCTGAGTCAGGCCGCGATCACGCAACTCGACCTTGTCCAGTTGCGTGGGCAGCGAGCTGTTGAGCGATGCCTTGCCGCTGAGCACGGCAGCCAGAGCCTTGGCGGCGGCCAGACGCGGGTTCATTGACCCAGCACCGTGCCAACGGCGAATTTCTCGCGACGACTGTTGAACAGATCCGTGAAGCTCAACGGCTTGCCGCCCGGCAGTTGCAGACGTGTCAGGCGCAGAGCGTTCTCGCCGCAGGCAACGGTCAGACCGTCCTTGCTGGCGCTCAGAATCGTGCCTGGTGCGCCCTGCCCTTCAGCCAGATCGGCGGCCAGGACTTTCAGCGCTTCGCCGTTCAACATGCTGTGACAGATCGGCCATGGATTGAATGCACGGACCAGACGCTCCAGCTCATCGGCCGGACGCGACCAGTCGATACGCGCTTCGTCCTTGTTCAGTTTGTGGGCGTAGTTGGCCAGGCTGTCGTCCTGAACCTCGCCGATCAGCGAACCGTCTGCCAGACCGGCAATGGCTTGCAGCACCGCAGGCGGGCCAAGCTCAGCCAGGCGATCATGCAGCGTGCCGCCCGTGTCCTGCGCCGTAATCGGCGTGACGGCCTTGAGCAGCATGGGGCCTGTGTCGAGACCGGCCTCCATGCGCATCACCGTCACGCCACTTTCGGCATCACCCGCCTGAACGGCGCGCTGGATAGGCGCGGCACCGCGCCAGCGTGGCAGCAGCGAAGCGTGGCTGTTGATGCAGCCCAGACGCGGGATATCCAGCACCACCTGCGGCAGGATCAGGCCGTAGGCGACTACCACCATCAGGTCCGGCTTGAGGGCCGCCAGTTCTGCCTGGGCTTCGGGGGCTCGCAGCGTCGGTGGCTGCATGACGGGCACGTTGTGCTCGAGCGCCAGCTGCTTGACCGGGCTGGGCATCAGTTTTTGTCCGCGACCGGCCGGGCGATCAGGCTGGGTATAGACCGCAACGATCCGATGAGGGCTGTCGAGCAGGGCCTTGAGGTGTTCGGCGGCGAATTCCGGAGTGCCGGCGAAGACGATGCGCAGTGGCTCAGTCATGGACTTTCTCGTTCTGAAAAAAGAAAAAGGCCTTCGACAGGCCTTTTCGGGGTGATGACGGATCAGGCGTTGAGCTTGTGCTGTTTTTCCAGCTTCTTCTTGATCCGGTCACGCTTGAGGTTGGAGAGGTAGTCGACGAACAGCTTGCCGTTCAGGTGATCGCACTCGTGCTGAATGCAGATCGCCAACAGACCTTCAGCTACCAGTTCGTAAGGCTCGCCATCGCGGCCCAGCGCCTTGACGCGAACCTTCTGCGGACGGTCGACGTTCTCGTAGAAACCGGGCACCGACAGGCAGCCTTCCTGATACTGATCCATTTCATCGGTCAGCATTTCGATTTCAGGGTTGATGAACACGCGCGGCTCGCTGCGATCTTCGCTGAGGTCCATGACGACCACACGCTTGTGGACGTTGACCTGGGTCGCTGCCAGCCCGATGCCTGGCGCTTCGTACATGGTTTCAAACATGTCGTCGACCAACTGGCGAATGCCGTCGTCTACTATCGCCACAGGTTTGGCGATGGTGCGCAGGCGCGAATCGGGAAATTCGAGGATGTTTAAAATAGCCATATACGTAAGAGCTGCACTGTTAAGGTAAAGTCAATGTCGGCTGCGGGCTCGGACGTCAAAGCGGGCAGCCCATGATGGGACTCTATTGTTCACGCGAGGCAACATGATAAAGGGATTCACCGCATGAGGAAATCACTACTCGCCTTGCTGCTGTTGACCGCCAGCGGTCTTGTCCAGGCGCAGGTGCAGCTCAGGGAAGGCCATCCGCAGAGTTATACCGTCGCCGCAGGCGATACGCTCTGGGATATCTCCGGCAAATTTTTGCGTGAACCGTGGAAATGGCGCGAGATCTGGCGCGCCAACCCGCAGGTGCGTGATCCCGATCTGATCTATCCGGGCGACACGCTGTCGCTCTCCTACGTCGATGGTCAGCCGCGCGTGACTCTGAACCGGGGCGAATCCCGCGGCACGATCAAATTGTCACCGCGTGTGCGCAGCACGCCGGTGGTCGAAGCGATCCCCAGCATCCCGCTGGGTGCCATCAATGCTTTTCTGATCAGCAACCGTATCGTCGATAACGCCGAGCAATTCCAGCAGGCCCCTTATATCGTTGCCGGTAATGCCGAGCGCGTGCTCAGCGGCAGTGGCGACCGGGTTTACGCACGCGGCACGCTGGATCCGGCCCATACCGTTTACGGCATTTTCCGTCAGGGCAAGGTCTATACCGACCCGGACACTGACGAGGTGCTGGGCATCAACGCCGACGACATCGGCGGCGGCGAAGTCGTGGCCACCGAGGGCGATGTCTCCACCCTGATGCTTCAGCGTTCAACGCAGGAAGTGAGGCTGGGTGACCGTCTGTTTGCCAGCGAAGAACGGGCGATCAACTCGACTTTCATGCCCAGCGCGCCGCAAACGCAGGTCGAAGGATTGATTCTGGATGTGCCTCGCGGCGTGACCCAGATTGGTGTCATGGACGTGGTCACGCTGAACCGAGGGCGGCGCGACGGTCTGACCGAAGGCAACGTGCTGGCGATCTACAAGACCGGCGAAAGAGTGCGTGACCGGGTAACCGGCGAGTCGGTGAAAATCCCGGACGAGCGGTCGGGGCTGCTGATGGTGTTCCGCACCTACGACAAGCTTAGTTACGCCTTGGTCCTGCACGCGAACCGATCTTTGGCCATTATGGACAAGGTCCGTAACCCATAGCGCCATGTTGCAGTTTTGATACGGAATTTTCCTGAGAGGCGCTCACTTATCAAATTGTTGTCAACAGAGTTATCCACAGGTTTGTGCACTGCTTGAGGTGCACAATTGATCAAGGACGATCTCATGCCGCTGTTCGAAAAAGCCGTTCCGTCTCCTTCGGAACTGGAAGCGCGTCTTCGCCTGCATCGCTTGCCAGAGGTCGGGCTGAAACGCTTCTCCCGCCTCATTGATGCCTTCGGCAGTGCTTCAGCGGCACTCGCTGCACCGGCCAGCGCATGGCGTGCACTGGGTCTTCCTACCGCCAGCGCGGAGGCTCGCCGCGACCCGTCGGTACGCGATGGTGCAAGCGCTGCTTTGGCCTGGCTGGAGCGTCCCGGCCAGCATTTACTGATGTGGGACGACCCTGGCTACCCCGCCCTGCTGGCGCAGATCGCTGATCCGCCGCCTCTGCTGTTCATTGTTGGAGACCCTTCGATCCTTGATCGCCCGCAGTTGGGAATGGTCGGCAGTCGGCGCGCGTCCAGACCTGGACTGGACACCGCCGCAGCGTTCGCCCGAAGCCTGGCCGGTGCCGGATTTGTGATCACCAGCGGTCTGGCACGCGGTATCGACGGTGCCGCGCATCAGGGCGCGCTGGATGTCGGAGGCCTTACAATCGGCGTTCTGGGCACCGGACTCGAAAAACTTTATCCACAGCAGCATCGGACCCTCGCCGCGCAGATGGCCGCCCAGGGCGGCGCGGTGATTTCCGAGTTCCCGCTGGACGCGGGACCGCAGCCCAGCAACTTCCCGAGGCGCAACCGGATCATCAGCGGCTTGTCCCTTGGCGTGCTGGTGGTCGAGGCGAGCGTTGCCAGCGGTTCGCTGATCACGGCACGTCTTGCAGCGGAACATGGGCGCGAGGTGTACGCGATTCCGGGCTCGATCCATCACCCAGGTGCCAAAGGCTGTCACCAGTTGATTCGGGATGGCGCGACACTGGTCGAAACGGTCGATCACATTCTGGAAGGCTTGCAGCACTGGCATGTGACTGCGCCCGACACCGCTGAGTCTGCCTCGCTCCTCGTTTGCGATCATCCCCTGCTCGATTTGCTGCATGCGGCTCCTCACACCAGCGAAGGCTTGTCGGTCTCGATCGGTTGGCCGCTGCCCAAGGTGCTGGCGGCACTCACCGAGCTGGAACTCGATGGACGGATCAGCAGTGAAGCCGGACGATGGTTCGCCAGAGCGCCCTGAGGTTAAACTGCCGCCAGGATTTCGTGGAGAGATGACAATGGTCAGCAGTTGGCGTGTGCAACAAGCCGCTCGTGATATTCGAGCCGGAGCGGTCATCGCCTACCCGACCGAAGCTGTCTGGGGGCTGGGGTGCGACCCGTGGGACGAAGAGGCGGTCTATCGCCTGCTGGCAATCAAGTCACGGCCTGTGGAAAAAGGCCTGATTCTGATCGCCGACAACATTCGCCAGTTCGACTTTCTGTTCGAAGACTTTCCCGAACTGTGGCTGGACCGCATGGCCAGCACCTGGCCCGGGCCGAACACCTGGCTGGTCCCCCATCAGAATCTGTTGCCGGAGTGGATCACTGGTATTCATGAGACCGTCGCCCTGCGCGTGACAGATCACCCGACGGTGCGGGAACTGTGCGCGCTGGTCGGTCCGTTGATCTCGACATCAGCCAACCCTGCGGGCCGGCCGGCTGCCAAGTCGCGGCTGCGCGTTGAGCAGTATTTCCGTGGCCAGATCGATCTGGTGCTCGGCGGCAGCCTGGGCGGCCGCCGAAACCCCAGCGTGATTCGCGATATTGCGACAGCGCAGGTCGTTCGCGCAGGCTGAGCCAGGCGCGAACGGAGGCACGCTTCACGGGATCAGAATGGTCGATCCCGTGGTGCGACGGGCAGACAGCTCGATGTGCGCCTGAGCCGCATCAGCGAGCGCGTACTGCTTGATCTCGCCAACCTTGAGTTTGCCGCTGGCGAGCATGTCGAACAGTTCGTCGGCCATGGTCTGGAGGTTTTGCGCGTTGTTGGCGTAGCTTCCCAGCGTCGGACGGGTGACGTAGAGCGAGCCTTTCTGCGAGAGGATGCCCAGGTTCACCCCGGAGACCGCTCCCGAGGCATTGCCGAAGCTCACCATCAGACCTCGCGGCGCGACGCA
This sequence comes from Pseudomonas viridiflava, assembly GCF_001642795.1. GTDB lineage: Bacteria > Pseudomonadota > Gammaproteobacteria > Pseudomonadales > Pseudomonadaceae > Aquipseudomonas > Aquipseudomonas viridiflava. Next base: position 224,904 of record NZ_LKEH01000023.1, read on the forward strand.
ATCCAGCGACGTCAGCCAGGTGTCCTTGCCCACGCCGTCGTAGACCACCGGGCATTTCTGGCCATCGGTCAGCTCCAATACCCGTTTGGCAACGTCTTCATGGCTGTAATCAATGGTTTCCCAGGCGCCCAGCGCTTTGGCGTGCGCCGCTTTCTCTGGTGTGCTGACCGTACCGATCAGTTTTGCGCCCAGCGCCTTGGCCCACTGGCAGGCCAGCGAGCCCACGCCGCCAGCGGCAGCATGGAACAGAATGATCTCGCCCGGCTTGACCTGATACGTCTGGCGCAGCAGGTATTGAACGGTCAGTCCCTTGAGTATCACGGCGGCGGCCTGTTCGAAGCTGATCGCGTCGGGCAGCTTCACCAGATTGGCTTCAGGCAGCGCATGAACATCGCTGTAACTGCCGAGCGGTCCGGTGCCGTAGGCAACCCGGTCACCGACCGCAAAGCGCGTCACTTCATCGCCCACGGCCTCGACCATGCCTGCCCCTTCGGTGCCCAGACCGGATGGCAATTCGGGCGCGGGGTACAGACCACTGCGGTAGTAGGTATCAATGAAGTTCAGGCCGATGGCCTTGTTGCGCACAAGCACTTCCTTCGGACCGAGCGCTTCGGGCTCGAAGTCGATGTATTCAAGTACCTCGGGTCCTCCGACGGTGCTGAACTGGATACGCTTTGCCATTGTTCTCTCCATGATGATTAAACTGACTGCAAAGCGCCTATCCAACTCCTTCCCCCGACCCTCGTCAACTGCCACGCCCGCCCGCCGATGGTATGCTACGCGCCAATTTGCCTGCGCCGCTTGTGTTCCATGGGCTCAGCCGTTTGAAGTCAGCCGTAAGGGATCGCCATGAGTACCCGTACCGAGGCCGTGAAGGCTTACCTGCTCGACCTGCAGGATCGCATCTGTACTGCGCTTGAGCAGGAAGATGGCAACGCGCACTTCGTCGAAGACGCCTGGACTCGCCCCGCAGGCGGCGGTGGCCGTACGCGGGTGATCGAGAACGGCGCGGTCATCGAGAAAGGCGGCGTGAATTTCTCCCACGTGTTCGGCAGCAACCTGCCGCCTTCGGCGAGCGCGCATCGTCCCGAACTGGCCGGGCGTGGTTTCGAGGCCTTGGGGGTGTCGCTGGTCATCCATCCGCACAATCCGCATGTGCCGACGTCCCACGCCAACGTACGATTTTTCATCGCCGAGAAAGAAGGCGAAGAGGCGGTCTGGTGGTTCGGTGGCGGTTTCGACCTGACGCCCTACTACGGCGTCGAAGAAGACTGCATTCACTGGCACCGGGTTGCCGAGCGGGCCTGTGCGCCGTTTGGCGAAGACGTCTACCCGCGCTACAAGGCCTGGTGCGACAGCTACTTCCACCTCAAGCACCGCGATGAACCGCGCGGGATCGGCGGTCTGTTCTTCGATGATGTGAACCAGTGGGATTTCGACACCAGCTTTGCGTTCATCCGGGCGATTGGCGATGCGTTCATCAACGCCTATCTGCCGATCGTACGTCGCCGCAAGGCCAACGCCTACACCGTGCAGCAGCGCGAATTTCAGGAATTCCGCCGTGGGCGCTATGTGGAATTCAACCTGGTGTACGACCGCGGCACGCTGTTCGGTCTGCAATCCGGCGGTCGTACCGAGTCAATCCTGATGTCGTTGCCGCCGCAAGTGCGCTGGGGCTACGACTGGAAAGCCGCGCCGGGCAGCGAAGAAGCTCGCCTGACCGAATACTTCCTGACGGATCGGGACTGGCTGGCCGACGAGTGATTGCATAGTGCAGTGAGTGAAAGACTGTGGAACATGCCTCTTTTTCTCTGACATAGCGGTGTCTGGCAGCAAACAGAAAATGTGGGAGGCGGCTTGCCGGCGATGCAATCTTCAGGCGCCCCTTCAGTGACTGACACGACGCCTCCGCCGGCAAGCCGCCTCCCACGTCAGATAGCGTTTCTTCAGCAGGCTGAACGTCGTTTGCCAGATCGAGCGCTGCAATACATCAACAGGAACCTCAATGGATCAGTACGTCGTCTTCGGTAATCCCATCGGCCACAGCAAGTCGCCGCTGATTCATCGTCTGTTCGCCGAGCAGACCGGGCAGGCGCTGGATTATCAGGCGTCGCTTGCACCGCTGGACGATTTCACTGCGTTCGCCCAAGCGTTTTTCCTGCAAGGACGTGGCGCCAATGTCACGGTGCCGTTCAAGGAAGAAGCCTTTCGCCTTGCTGACGACCTGACCGAACGGGCCCAGCGCGCAGGTGCGGTCAACACGCTGAGCAAGCGGGATGACGGCTCAGTGCTGGGTGACAACACCGACGGTGCCGGTCTGGTACGCGATCTGACCATCAATTGCGGCGTCAGTCTGCGCGGGCAGCGCATTCTGTTGCTGGGTGCGGGCGGGGCCGTCCGTGGCGCGCTTGAACCGTTGCTTGCACAACAGCCGCTGGCGCTGGTAATCGCCAATCGCACGGTGGAAAAAGCCGAAAGACTGGCTCAGGAATTCGCGGACCTGGGCCCGGTGTTTGCCAGCAGTTTTGACTGGCTTCAGGAGTCCGTGGACGTGATCATCAACGCCACCTCCGCCAGCCTTGCCGGTGAATTGCCGCCGATCTCGCCCAGCCTGATTGAATCGGGCAAGACCTTCTGCTACGACATGATGTACGGCAAGGAGCCTACGGCATTCTGCCGCTGGGCCACTGAGCAGGGCGCTGCGCAGTCGGTCGATGGTCTTGGGATGCTCGTCGAACAGGCTGCCGAAGCCTTTCTGCTATGGCGCGGTGTCCGTCCGGATTCAGCGCCGGTGCTGGCTGAGTTGCGCCGGCAGTTGGCGGGCTGAGTCAGGTAATGATCCCGACACTGATCGACTTCAATCCTCAAACACAATCGGGCATTGATCAGCCCCTTCCAGCTTGTGCAGCTCTTCGATTACCTGAGGTCGTGCATGGCGCAGGACCAGCGCCCTGCCCTGTCTGTTCAGTCGACGCGCTTCCTGATGCAGCATTTCAACGCCTGAGTAATCGATGAAGTTGATCTGCTGCGCCTCGATCACCACGCGCTGGCCATGGGTGCGTTGCAGGCGGGTTTGCAGGTAGTGGCTGGCACCGAAGAAGATCGAGCCGCCGACGCGCAGGATATCTTCGTCGCCTTCACGCAGCTGCTGCACGCGTGGCTGTGAAGTGCGCTTGAGGTAGAAGAACAGCGACGCCAGCACGCCCGCATAAATCGCGGTCTGCAGCTCCAGCAGTAACGTGGCCAGACAGGTCAGCGCCATCACGAAGAACTCCGAACGGCTGACCCGGAACAGCGCCGCAATGCCGCGACGATCAACAAGGCCCCAGCAGATCAACAGAATGGACGCCGCCATGCTGGGGATCGGGATGTGCGCGATCACCGAGGCCCCGACCACCGCAAACAACGCGACCCACAACGCCGAAAACACCCCGGCCAGTGGCGAGCGGGCCCCGGCTTCGTAGTTGAGTGCCGCACGGGTGAACGAGCCTGCCGACAGATAGCCCGAGAACAGCGGACCGATCATGTTCGACAGACCCTGTGCCCGAACTTCCTGGTTGGCGTTGAGCATCTGTTGCGAGCGCGTCGACAGCGAGCGGGCAATCGAAAGGCTGTTGACCAGCCCGAGCATGCCGACTGCCACGGCCGTCGGCAGCAGTTTGAGGATCAATTCGGCATCCAGCGGTAAAGGGGCCAAGGGCGACAGGCTTCCGGCAAAGGCGCTGACCAGCCTGACGTGGCCGAACATTGCAGGCCACAACCAGACCAGCAGGCTGCTCGCGACCAACGCGATCAACAGCGTGGGCCAGCGCGGCACCAGCAATTTCAGCACGATGCCCAGCGTGAGGGTCATCAGGCCCAGCGCGAGCGACACCGTGTCAACCTCGCCCCGGTGTTCCAGCAGCGCTGTGAGACTGTCGAGGGCTGTGGTCTGGCTGGGCAGGTCAATGCCCATCAGATTGGGCATCTGCCCCAGCGCGATCACGATAGCAGCCCCCAGCGTGAATCCGATCACCACGGAGTGCGAGACGAAATTCACCAGCGCGCCAAAGCGCACCATGCCGAGCAGCAACTGGAAGACCCCGGCAATGAACGTCAGCAACAGGATCAGGGTGATGTAATCCTGACTGGCCGGAACCGCAAGCGGGCTGACGCTGGCGTACAGCACGATGGAGATGGCGGCGGTCGGGCCGCAGATCAGGTGCCAGGAAGAACCCCACAGGCAGGCGATGATCACCGGAACGATAGCGGCATACAGACCGTACTCGGGAGGCAATCCGGCGATCAGCGCGTAGGCGATGGATTGCGGCAGGGCCAGAATGGCACCGCTCAACCCCACCAGCGCATCACGTCCGACGCTGGCGCGGGTCTGCTGAGGAAGCCAGGCCAGAAAAGGCAGGAATTTATGGCGGTTGAGCCAGCGCATCGGTCCCTCGTGATTGGTGGGTTGCCGTCAGATTACACGTCTGTGGCTGGACCCGGTTGTGCCCATCTTCTGCTCGTTTGCAATGCATGAGCGCGGAGCCTGTGGGAGGAGGCTTGCCGGCGATGAACGACTACGCGGTTCTCCTGACAAACCGCGTCGACTGCATCGCCGGCAAGCCGCCTCCCACGGTCCGGTGTTTGCTACGAGGCAGTGCCGTGCCATGAACATACGCACAGACCGAAAGCCTGCCCTCTCATGAATCAAGCGGAGGCAGCGTGCAACGCTGCCACAACCTAATTCATCACATAACATTTCGACGTCGCGACGTTCTGGTCCGAGCCCATGCCGGCACCTTTGAGCATGCAGATGGCATAGTGTTTCTTGTTGAGCACCGTCACCACCGGGCCGTCCTGTGCTACGTAGGAAGAGACCACGTGGGCGCCGTCATTGAGCATCTTCTCCAGCGAAACGTCGGTCGCTTCCAGCTTGGTCGGAACCTCCAGTGCGTTGCCCACCACTTTGGCCCCGGTCTCTGGCGGCCAGCCCGCTGCCGAGGCAAAAGTCGTGATCAGGACCAAAGCCAGCGGCAGCGAAATCAGTAATTTATTCATCAGTATTCTCCAGTTCAGCCGGTAGGTGCCGTACGGCCCATGAGTGTCCATGGAGTACAGCGACGACCGTATTTAGCACGTACCCGTACGCGCTGAAGAAACGTGAGAAAAACTTAATCTGTCGCTGCCCGCCTTGTGGCTCAGCGAAAAAGCCTGCTTAAAGCTTCGCCTTCACCGCCGCCAGTGCTTCCTTGTCGTCGATGGTTTTCACCCCATCCAGCCATTTCTCCAGCACCGCCGGGTTGGCCTTCATCCACGCCTTGGCGGCTTGGTTATTGCTGACTTTCTTGTTCACCACATCGGCCATGATGGAGTTTTCCATGTCCAGCGTGAAGCTCAGGTTGGTCAGCAGCTTGCCCACATTCGGGCAGGCTTCGGCGTAGCCTTTGCGGGTCAGGGTGAAGACCGAGCCGGTGTCACCGAAGTATTTCTCGCCGCCCTTGAGGTAATGCATGCCCTTGATCTGCACGTTCATCGGGTGTGGCGTCCAGCCCAGAAACACCACGAAGGACTTGCGCTTCACGTTGCGATTGACCTCGGCCAGCATTGCCTGCTCGCTGGATTCCACCAGCTTCCAGCCCCCCAGATCGAATTCGTTCTTCTTGATGATTTCCTGCAACGACAGGTTGGCGGGCGCGCCGGAGCCGATGCCGTAAATCTTTTTGCTGAACTTGTCGGCGAATGTGTTCAGGTCGGCAAAGGTGTGCACGCCCGCGTCCCAGACGTAGTCAGGTACGGCCAGGGTGAATTCGGTGCCTTCCAGGTTTTTCGCCAGTTGCGTGACGTCACCGGTGGCTACAAATTTGTCGTAGAAGCCCTGCTGCGCCGGCATCCAGTTGCCCAGAAACACATCCAGCTGCCCGTCTTTCAGGCCACCGTAGGCAATCGGCACCGCCAGGGTGTCGATCTTGGTCTTGTAACCGAGGCCTTCGAGCACAACGCTGGTGATTGCGTTGGTGGCTGCGATGTCGCTCCAGCCCGGATCGGCCATTCGGACCGTGCTGCAACTCGTCTCCGCAGCGTGAGCCGCGACACTGCCCAACGTCATGACACTGACCGCCACTGCGGTGAATAGCTTTCTCATTCGGTTTACCCCTTTTGGTTTTTTTGGTGTGGGCAGTGTCAGGGTTGTGGATAACGTGCCTTGCGCTCCAGATCGTCCAGATCAATGTGGTTGCGCATGTATTGCTGACTGGCGTCGACCAGTGGCTGGTGATCCCAACTCTTCAGCTTGCCGGTTGCCAGCGATTTGGCGACGAAGCGCCGTCTGCGCTGGCTGGCGAGCACCTCATGGTGTATCGCCGGTATGTCCCATTTGGCCCGAGCCTCGGCCAGGAAGTCGTTGAACAGTTGTTGATAGTCGGGTGACTGGCTCAGGTCCTCCAGTTCCTTCGGATCGTTCTTCACATCGAACAGCAGGCAGGGATCCTGCTCCGAATAAATGAATTTGTAGGCTCCGCGGCGGATCATCATCAGCGGGCTCGTCGTGCCTTCGGCCATGTACTCGCCAAAGACTTCATCGTGACCGGCCTTGCCTTTCAGATGCGGCATCAGGGAGCGGCCGTCCAGCGGCAGGCCTTTGTCCAGCTTGCCATTGGCCATATCGACAAAGGTCGGCAACAGGTCGGCGGTGGACACTGAGGCCTTCACGCGACGCGGTTTGAACTGGCCCGGCGCGTAAACCACCAGCGGCACACGTGCGGCCATCTCGAACCAGTGCATTTTGTACCAGAGGCCCTTCTCGCCCAGCATGTCGCCGTGATCGCCGGAGAACACGACGATGGTGTCTTCGGCCAGCCCGACTTCAGACAGCGTCTGCATCAGTTTTCCGACGTTCAGATCGATGTAGCTGCAGGCGCCGAAGTACGCACGCCGCGCATCACGAATCTTGTGCGTCGGCATGGGCTTGTCCCACAAATCGTAGACCTTGAGCAGACGTTGCGAGTGCGGGTCCAGCGCGTTCTGGTTGGCGTGCAGGGGCGGCATCGGGATCTCGACGTCGTCGTAAAGGTCCCAGAACGGTCGGGTGATGGTGTACGGATCGTGGGGGTGAGTCATCGAGACCGTCAGGCAAAACGGCGCATTACCGTCTTCGCGAACATGGTCGTACAGGTACTGCTGGGCCTTGAAGACCACTTCCTCATCGAAATCCAGCTGATTGGTGCGCACGCATGGCCCTGCCTGCAGCACTGACGACATGTTGTGGTACCAGCTCGGGCGTACGTCCGGCTCGTCCCAGTTTACGGACCAGCCGTAATCTGCCGGGTAGATGTCGCTGGTCAGGCGCTCTTCGTAGCCGTGCAACTGGTCAGGGCCGCAGAAATGCATCTTGCCGGCCAGTGCAGTCTTGTAGCCCTCGGCACGCAGGTAGTGAGCGTAGGTCGGAATGTCCGCCGGAAAGTCGGCGGCGTTGTCGTACGCACCGATCTTGCTGGGTAACTGACCGCTGACCAGCGTGAACCGCGAGGGTGCGCACAGCGGGCTGTTGCAATACGCCGAATCGAACACAACGCCTTGAGCGGCAAGGCGGGACAGGTTCGGCATCAGAATCGGAGAGGGGGCGTAGAACGGCAACATTGGCGCGGCCATTTGATCGGCCATGATGAACAGAATATTTTTGCGCTTCATGTAATCGCGGCATCCCATAGTGAACAGTTATGCGAAAGTGCTGATATCGAGAATGAAGGCCATAGTAGCTGTGGTAAAGCCCATATGAAGAAATACCTAGGATAAGCTGCGCTTATGTATGAATCCCTCGGTGAGCTGTCACTGGATCTGTTGCGCTCGTTCGAGGCGGCTGCCCGCTTGCGCAGCTTCACGGCAGCGGCCATCGAACTGGGCACCACGCAGCCCGCCGTCAGCCAGCAGATCAAGCGGCTTGAGGAGCAGTTGGCAACGCGGCTGTTCGACCGCATCTACCGGGGTATCGAGCTGACCGAAGCGGGCGAGGTCCTGTTCAGTCATGTGCAGACCGGCCTGCAGTCCATCGAGAGCGGTCTGGTGGCGATCACCGACCAGCGCCAGCATGAGGTGCTTCAGGTCGCCACGGATTTTGCCTTTGCTTCCTACTGGCTGATGCCCCGGCTGCACCGTTTTCACAAGCTCAACCCGGATGTGGACGTCAGCCTGGTGACCAGCGAGCGCACTCACAGCATGCTGCGCCCGGATATCGACGTCGCGGTGTTGTTTGGTGATGGGCGCTTCAAGCAGGGCGAAAGCCATTGGCTGTTCAGCGAAGAGGTGTTCCCTGTGTGCAGTCCGCAACTGACTGCGGGGCGAACACTGCCGTTGCCCAACGATGTCTTGCGTGAGTTTCCATTGCTGCACTTGCGCGGTGAAAGCAACAACAACTGGTTCGACTGGGGCGGCGTATTTCGGGCGCTGGACATTCCTCAGTCACCGGCACCCGGACAATTGCGTTTCGACAATTACACGCTGTTGATCCAGGCCGCGATTGGCGGTCAGGGCGTGGCCATCGGCTGGCGGCATCTGGTCGATGATCTGCTCGAGCAAGGCCTTCTGTGCCGCCCTATCGCGGCTTCGGCGGTTTCCGGTTACGGGTATTACGTGGTGCTGCCCCAGCGTAAACGCCGCGTGCAGATCGTCCAGCAGTTCGTCGATTGGTTGGCCAGTGAACAGACGCTGAGCGGTGTTTCCCTAGCGGGCAGACCATTACCGTCCATTGCAGTGTGATCGGATTATTTCCAGGTCAGGGAGGACCTCATGTCGGGTATTCAGGGAGTGGCTTCTAAGACTGACAAGCCTCACCCAGCCTCCTCCGCATGATGCTATGTCGAACGACAGGCAAAATCAGCGGTGTAACATTGCCCCGCCAAAAACGTGACCGATTGGTCCGTTGAAGTGCAGATCAGCGAAAAGTGATCATTCATTTGCCTGAATATCAGGCATCAGATGCAGTCGCAGCTCGCGTTTTCGGGCTTGCACTGAATGCTTAGAGACCAAGACAGAGGATCATGAGAGATGCCGGATCTAATCATCGAAGGCAAGAAGCTTCACTATTCTGACCAAGGCAGCGGGCCGGTTCTTTTACTCGGGCACAGCTATCTCTGGGACCGGAACATGTGGAGCGCGCAGATTGACCTTCTTGCCAGCCATTATCGTGTGATCGTGCCGGACCTTTGGGGGCATGGTGAATCCGGTGCGTTTCCTGACGAAACCCGGAACCTGAGCGATTTCGCCCGCCACGCGCTGGCGTTGCTCGACCACTTGAACATCAGACGTTGCACCATCATCGGCCTGTCGGTCGGAGGCATGTGGGGCGCAATCGCTGCGCTTTCCGCGCCTGAACGTATCAACGGGCTGGTGCTGATGGACACCTATCTGGGCAATGAATCAGAGGCCATGAAAGCCTACTATTTCTCTCTGCTCGACAAGGTGGAAGCCGCAGGTGGATTTTCCGAACAGTTGCTGGACGTGGTGGTGCCGATCTTCTTCCGTCCCGGCATCGACCCGCAGTCACCTGTCTGCCAGAGACTGCGAACGGCGCTGGCGAGCATGAGCTCCGAACAATTGCGCCAGACTGTTGTGCCGGTCGGTCGCATCATTTTCGGACGCGAGGATCGGCTTGGGCTTCTGCATCAGCTGGATGCCGACACCACCTTGATCATGTGCGGCGACGCCGATATTCCAAGGCCGCCAACGGAAACCCGCGAGATGGCTCGCCTGATTGGCTGCCCTTATGTGCTGGTGCCCGAGGCCGGGCATATCGCCAATCTGGAAAACCCGGAGTTTGTGTCAGGTGCTCTGATGGCGTTTCTGGCCGGGTTGCATCAGAGGACGGCTTAAAGTCTCTGCGTTTCCGACACCCCGCGGTCGGGCAGCAAACACCAAACTGTGGGAGGGGGCTTGCCCGCGATGGCGGCATGTCAGTCGCTGAGATGGCGCCTGAAAAACCGAATCGCCGGCAAGCCGCCTCCCACGGTCCGGTGTTTGATGCGCGACAGCGCTACGTCGAAGACGTGGTGGTACCTCCCACAAAAACCGCGATTTTCAGCAGGTTTGCGCAGGGCTTGTCGATGGCCGACTTATTCTGAGCAGCAATCCGGCAAGGCGATAATCAATTCAGCACGCCATCCAGAATCGCATAAACAATCCCTGTGCCGACGGCGATCAGCACGACATCGGTGCCCAGGCGCCGCCACTCATATCCCTCGTAATGCGGCAGGTATTGCAGCGAGCGACGGTCCAGTCGTTTGCCGTAACCTGGCGGCAATGGTCGGCCTTTGGCGATATGAATACCCGGCGGCAACGGTTCACCACGGCCGATGACGTCACGGTGTTGCTGGAAGGTTTCTCGCACCGGCCCGAAGTCCTGAGGCGGGCCACGGCGATTGTCCTGATGGGCTGGGCCCGGACCTTTGCCGTTGCCGCGATTGCCGGGGCCGTCGTTGTCGCGCGGGCCCTGCTGGTGATCGCCACGGTTGTCGTCCGGGCCGTTGCCACGCTGATCGGGCGGCGCGGCCTGGATCAGCGGACTGGCGCTGATCATCAGGATGCCCAAGCCTGTGATGATGCGGTTTGGCAGTTTCATGGGATATTCCTCGGCTCCACGCGATGCAGCAAAAAGGGGTTCATGACCTGGTCATGAACCCCTCGTGTCTTACTGCATCATAGAACCGCTGCTGGCGCTTTGATTCCTCTGTACCAGAAACTTTACCCTCAGCTGACGCGGGCGTTACGTACGCCCTCGGCCAGTGCAGCGCACAAGGTCAGTACGCCATCGACGGCCTGCTCCGGCGATCCTGCGTTGGCAATCTGGTCGACCAGTGCCGAACCCACCACCACGCCATCGGCCAGACGCGCAATGGCCGCTGCCTGTTCAGGGGTACGAATACCAAACCCGACGCTGATCGGCAGATCGGTATGGCGACGCAGGCGTGCGATGGCCTCGGTCACGTGTTCAGTGGTCGCCGAACCTGCACCTGTCACACCTGCAACCGACACGTAGTAAACGAAGCCGGAGCTGCGTTCCAGCACGCGTGGCAGGCGCGCATCGTCGGTGGTCGGCGTGGTCAGGCGAATGAAGTCGATGCCCGACGCCTGTGCGGGCGTTGCCAGCTCGGCGTCGTGCTCAGGCGGCAGGTCGACGATGATCAGACCGTCTACGCCTGCTTCCTTGGCTTCAGCCACAAACGCTTCGACGCCAAAACGGTGGATCGGGTTGTAGTAACCCATCAGCACGATAGGCGTGGTCTGGTCGTCGACACGAAACTCACGAACCATCTGCAGGGTTTTCGGCAGCGTCTGACCTGCATCCAGCGCACGCAGGGTCGCCAGCTGAATGGCAACGCCGTCGGCCATCGGGTCGGTGAACGGCATGCCCAGTTCGATCACGTCGGCACCGGCAGCCGGCAGGCCTTTCAGGACTTTCAGCGAGGTGTCATAGCCGGGATCGCCCGCAGTGACGAAGGTGACCAGTGCAGCACGACCTTCGGTTTTCAGCTGGGCAAAACGTTGTTCAAGGCGGCTCATACCAGCATCTCCTGAGTCTTTTCGGCAGCGGCCATGTGGCTCATGACGGTCTGCATATCTTTGTCGCCGCGTCCGGACAGGCACACAACCATCAGGTGGTCGTCGCGCAGGTTGGTGGCGCGCTTCATGGCTTCAGCCAGGGCGTGAGCAGTTTCCAGTGCCGGGATGATGCCTTCGAGCAGGCAGCACTGATGGAAAGCGTCCAGGGCTTCCTCATCGGTGATGCTGACGTATTCGACGCGCTTCACTTCGTGCAGGAAAGCGTGCTCGGGACCGATACCCGGGTAGTCCAGACCTGCGGAAATGGAGTGGGCGTCAGTGATCTGCCCATCCTTGTCCTGCAGCAGGTAGGTGCGGTTACCGTGCAGCACGCCCGGTACACCACCGTTGAGGCTGGCCGCATGCTTGTCGGTCTCGACGCCATGACCGCCCGCTTCCACGCCGATGATTTCTACGCTGGCGTCATCCAGGAACGGATGGAACAGGCCCATCGCGTTGGAACCGCCGCCGACGCAGGCGACCAGACTGTCGGGCAGGCGCCCTTCCTTCTCCAGCATCTGCTCTTTGGTTTCCTTGCCGATGATGGCCTGGAAATCACGCACCATCGCCGGGTACGGGTGTGGTCCTGCCACAGTACCGATCAGGTAGAAGGTGTCGTCGACGTTGGTTACCCAGTCACGCAGGGCTTCGTTCATGGCGTCTTTCAGGGTGCCGGTGCCGGAAGTGACCGGAACGATCTCGGCACCCAGCAGCCGCATGCGGAATACGTTGGCCTGCTGGCGCTCGATGTCGGTCGCACCCATGTAGATCACGCAAGGCAGACCGAAACGTGCAGCCACGGTCGCCGTGGCAACACCGTGCATGCCGGCGCCGGTTTCAGCGATCAGGCGCTTCTTGCCCATGCGCTTGGCCAGCAGCACCTGGCCGATGCAGTTGTTGATCTTGTGCGCGCCGGTGTGATTCAGCTCTTCGCGCTTGAAGTAGATCTTCGCGCCACCGCAGAACTCGGTCAGGCGCTCGGCGAAATACAGCGGGTTCGGACGGCCCACATAATCGCGCTGGAAGTACGCCATCTCTTTGATGAATTCAGGGTCGGACTTGGCAGCTTCATACTCGCGGTTCAGGTCGAGAACCAGCGGCATCAGGGTTTCAGCGACGTAGCGGCCGCCGAACGAGCCGAACAGGCCGTTGGCGTCAGGGCCGTTGCGCAAATTGGTCTGGGTCATGAAGTGCTCCAGTGGGTATATCGAACGAATAAGATGAGCCGGTCTGGCAATGAGTCCACTTTAACCAGCGCACGCCCGGATGAAAACCGATAAGATCACCACAACCTGTCAGGAAAACTCACAGATCATGAGCCGCGATCTTCCCCCGTTGAACGCCTTGCGTGCCTTTGAAAGCACGGCTCGGCTGGGCAGTGTCAGTCAGGCTGCCGAGCAATTGCACGTTACGCACGGTGCCGTCAGCCGTCAGTTGAAGCTTCTTGAAGAGCACTTGGGCGTCAATCTGTTCAGTAAGGATGGACGCGGCCTGAAACTCACAGATGCGGGTATCCGGCTGCGTGACGCCAGTGGTGAAGCGTTCGACCGGCTGCGCAGTGTCTGTGCCGAGCTGAGCCAGGGCAGCGCCGATGCGCCGTTCGTGCTTGGATGTTCCGGGAGCCTGCTGGCGCGCTGGTTCATTCCGCGCCTGAGTCGTTTGAATGCGGAGCTGCCGGATCTGCGCCTTCACCTGTCGGCAGGCGAAGGCGATCTGGACCCGCGCCGTCCCGGTCTGGATGCCCTGCTGGTGTTCGCCGAACCGCCCTGGCCTGCCGACATGCAGGTCTTCGAGCTGGCCAGCGAACGAATAGGGCCGGTACTGAGCCCGCGTTTTGCGCGCTTCGACAGCCTGTGCAATGCGCCCGCCGAAGCGCTGCTGGACGAATCCCTGCTGCAGACCACCTCGCGGCCGCAGGCATGGCCAAGCTGGGCGCAACACAACGGCATCGACCCGCAGTCATTGCGGTTCGGACAGGGTTTCGAGCATTTGTATTATTTGCTGGAGGCGGCCGTGGCAGGCCTTGGGATCGCGATTGCGCCCGAGCCGCTGGTGGTCGATGACCTCAGGGCCGGACGCCTGGTTGCGCCATGGGGTTTCAGCGAAACCCCGGCGCAACTGGCGTTATGGGTGCCCAGACGTGTGGCCGATGGCCGTGCGCAGCAATTGGCTCAGTGGTTGAAAAATGAGCTGCTGCGGTCTGGAGACCCGATCAGAAACTGATCAGTTGCCGCGCTTGCACAGCAGGTAGGCTGCCAGCAGGCCGAGGGCACCCACAGCAACGCCTGCGGTGGTCCAAGGGTGTTCCTGAGCGTAGTCACGAGTGGCCAGCGCATTTTCACGGGTCTTCTCTTTGACGTCTTCGTAGACATCGCTGAGCAGGCTGCGCGAATGGCTCAGAGCACTTTCAGCATTGGCCTTGAGGTTTTTCAGGGTTTTGCGCGACTCGTCGGAAGCATCGGCTTTCAGGCCCTCGAGCGACTTCAAGAGACTCTCGATCTCCGCTTCCATACTCTGCAACGAGGCCTTGCGAAGTGAAGTACTAGCCATGGTGTTTCTCCTGCAATGGTGAGTGGGCGTGTGATGATTCCGACTGCGGGCTCATTGGAAAGTGCGATGCCATTTTGCAAAGTCTGAACTTTTACCCGCTTTTTCCTGACAGAAGTCTGGAGCGTTGGTTTTAACGACGTGTTCAAAGACCTTCAGGAGAACTGCCATGAGTGATCATCACACGTACAAGAAAGTCGAAATCGTCGGATCGTCCACCACCACCGTTGAAGACGCTATCCAGAACGCTTTGGCCGAAGCCAGCAAAAGCATCAAGAACCTTGAATGGTTCGAAGTGACCGAAACCCGCGGCCACATCGTGGACAACAACAAGGTTGGCCACTATCAGGTCACTCTGAAAGTGGGCTTTCGCATCGAACGCAGCTGATCGTCCTTGAACCTTTCGGCTGGCCGATTGCCATAACCTGCGCTACACACTGACATGAGCCATCATGGCTTACAGGTGGGCGTAGGTATGTTCAATGGGCGCCTGTTCCGATGGCGTCTGCATTTGGCCGGACGAAAGGGGATACCCATGAAGAAGATTTTGTTGGCAGTAGGTTTGTTGAGCATCGCGGGCACCGCCCTGGCGGCAGGCAAGCCATGTGAAGAGCTGAAAAGCGAAATCGACGCCAAGCTTCAGGCCAAGGGTGTTTCTTCCTACACGCTTGAAGTGGTCGAGAAAGGCAGTGCTGCTGATCTGCAAGTGGTAGGCACCTGCGAAGGTGGCGCCAAGGAAATCGTTTATAAGCGCGGTTGATAGTCAGGCCGGCTCGATGTAAGTCCAGCCCGTGCCAGACCCCGTGTTCAAGCTGTAAAAAAAAGCCCGCACCCTACGCTGAACAGTGATTCAGCGAATGGTGCGGGCTTTTTCGTGTCTGTGCATCAAGCGTTTAGCCGTGTGCGACCTGAGCCAGGATCTCGTAGGACCGCAGACGGTCTTCGTGCTCGTACATGTCGCAGGTAAAGATCAGCTCATCGGCATCGGTCTGCTCCAGCAGCACGTCCAGTTTGGCGCGGATCTTGTCCGGGCCGCCGACCATCGCCAGCCCCAGAAAGCTCGCCACCGCTTCACGTTCGTGCGGCAGCCACAGGCCGTCCATGGACTCCACCGGTGGACGCTGCATCAGGCTGTGACCACGCATCAGCGCCAGAATACGCTGGTACACCGACGTCGCCAGGTATTCGGCCTTCTCGTCCGTCTCTGCGGCCGACAGCGGCACGCCCAGCATCACGTAAGGCTTGTCGAGCACCGCAGAAGGCTGGAAGTGATTGCGATAGACGCGAATCGCTTCGTGCATGTAGCGCGGCGCGAAGTGCGAGGCGAAGGCGTAAGGCAAGCCGCGCATCCCTGCCAGCTGAGCGCTGAACAGACTTGAGCCCAGCAGCCAGATCGGTACGTTGGTGCCTGAGCCTGGAACGGCGATCACTTTTTGATCAGGTGTACGCGGTCCCAGGTACTCCATCAGTTCGGTCACGTCATCAGGGAAGTCATCGGCACTGCCGGAACGTTCGCGGCGCAGCGCGCGGGCGGTCATCTGATCGGAACCGGGCGCACGGCCCAGGCCCAGATCGATGCGGTCCGGATACAGGCTCGCCAGGGTGCCGAACTGCTCGGCCACCACCAGTGGCGCATGGTTGGGCAGCATGATACCGCCTGCGCCGACGCGTATGGTCGAAGTACCGCCTGCCAGATACGCCAGCAGCACCGACGTTGCCGAACTGGCGATGCCGTCCATGTTGTGGTGTTCGGCGACCCAGAAGCGGTTATAGCCCAGTTTTTCGACGTGTTGCGCCAGATTCAGCGAGTTGCGCAGAGAGTCGGCGGGGCCTTTATCGTGGCGCACGGGCACCAGATCAAGGGTGGAAATCTTTACATCTGCCAGACGTTTCATAGGCCAGGGTAGCTCCTCGAATTGTGTTGGGTCGGCTCAAGGAGCTGCCCACGATGAAACAACAGTGCGGGCACAAGCCTGGTGTTTCAATAGATGACGCGGAAAAAACCTACTTAAATACTAGGTCTTTAGTCGATTTGAACTTTCCAGTGCCGTCTATCCTCAGAATCCTGTCACGTGCAAAAGACTCAATCCATTCCTTCAAGGAGCGACCATGAGCATCGTCAAGAAAGCATCGGCACACTGGGCTGGTGATCTGAAAACCGGTATCGGCAGCATCTCGACTGAAACCGCGGCACTGCGCGAGCATCCATACGGCTTCAAGGCTCGTTTTGAAGGCGGCAAAGGTACCAATCCCGAAGAACTGATCGGCGCGGCCCATGCGGGTTGCTTCTCGATGGCGCTGTCGATGATTCTGGGCGACGCAGGCTTCACAGCCGACAGCATCGATACCCAGGCTGAAGTCACGCTCGACCAGGTGGAAGGCGGTTTCGCGATCACTGCTGTGCATCTGATACTGAAAGCCAAGGTGCCAGGCGCGACTCAGGAGCAGTTCAACGAGTTGACCACTAAAGCCAAAGAAGGCTGCCCGGTGTCCAAGGTGCTGAACGCCAACATCACGCTCGACGCTACCCTGCTGAGCTGATTCGGTAGTTCAGATTTGGTGTGAGGTGGCTGGCCGACAATAGCGTTGATCCAGTCGTTGCCAGGTTGGATGGGCTATTGATTTGCCGGCAAGCCGCCTCCCACAACAGTGTTCCTTGCGCCGGTTATGTGTTCTGGAAGAGGGTCAAGCATGAAACGTTTTGCTTTGGCAGTGGCCTGTACCCTGCTGGCTGTAAATGCTGTGGCGGCCCCGAAGTCCTGTGATGAACTCAAGGACGAAATCGAGGCGCGCATCCAGGCGAACAATGTCACGTCCTACACGCTGGAAATCGTCACCAATGACGAAGTCACGGACCAGAACATGGTCGTGGGCAGCTGTGAGAACGGCACCAAAAAAATCATTTATCAGCGCAATGATCGCTGATCAGATGCAGTGAACATTCCCCTCTTCCGCGACCGTTTTTCGCTCGGCGTCGTACAGCCACGCATCGACATCATTGGTCAGTGACCTCACCTCAAGCACGTATCGCTGCCCGGCAGCGAAATGCGCGTAGTCGACTTCAACGAAGCAGGTGATTTCGGTGTAGTCGTCGCCCATCAGGCCGAGACTTCCGTATCGATACTCATAGTCGTAACGCACTTGCAGCGAATGGCTGCCGGGTGTGACCTGGAAGTAGCGACCGTCATAGGTGTTCTTGCCGTCGAGCTTGTCGGCCATGACCACTTTGCCGGTGATCGTGCGCAGATCGACCCAGGCCATGTTCGGGTCAACGGCAGGCAATGGACCGGCGCAACCTGCAAGGGTTGTCAGGGCGAGAATCAGTGTCATGACGCGCATGCTGTGCTCCATTTCTGAACCGGCGGCGATGATAGTTGCGTCGGTCTTGTCTGTCCTGCATAACAGCACTGTGTTCCGATTTTAAGGCTGTGTATGCCACGACTCATTGTTTTACGCCTTTGGCAGGCTTTGCCGGTAGTGGCGGTCATGTTGCTGAGTGGCTGTTCCAGCGTGGCCTATTACGGTCAGTTGGCGCAGGGGCAATGGCAGCTCTTGCAGGCCCGCGAACCGGTGGACGAGATCATTGCCGATCCCGGTCGCAATCCAACGCTTCGGGCACACCTGGCCCAGTCGCAAAAGGCCCGAGCCTTCGCCAGCGAACACCTGCACCTGCCGGACAACAAGAGCTATCGCCTGTATGCCGATCTGGGCCGTCCTTATGTGGTATGGAACGTGTTTGCCACAGATGAGTTCTCTCTGGATCCGGTGACCCACTGTTTTCCGATTGCCGGTTGTGTGGCCTATCGCGGCTATTACAGCCCTGGTGGCGCTCGCGGTGAAGCAGCCTTGCAGCGTCAGGCAGGCAAGGATGTGTACCTCAGTGGCGTAGAAGCCTATTCGACATTGGGCTGGTTCAACGACCCGATCCTCAGTTCGATGCTGGGCTGGGGCGATGAGAGGCTGGCCACGCTGATTTTTCACGAATTGGCGCATCAGCGTTTCTATGTGAAGGACGATACGGAATTCAACGAATCGTACGCCAGCTTCGTCGAGCAGGAAGGCACGCGTCAGTGGCGTGCGGCACGTGGGTTGCCGCCTGAGAGCGTTTCGCAGTCCGGCCGCCGCGATCAGTTCATTCAACTGGTGCTCGATACGCGTGAGCGTCTGAAAGCGCTTTATCGCCAGCCGTTGACGCCTGACGTCATGCGCGACCGCAAGGCGGCCGAGTTCGAGCGCATGCGCCGTGACTATCGACGACTGCGCGACGAGCAATGGGGAGGCGACAAACGCTTCGATGGCTGGATCAACAGCCCGATGAACAACGCCAAGCTGCTGCCCTTCGGGCTTTATGACCAGTGGGTGCCTGCGTTCGAAGCGTTGTTCAAGCAAGTGAATGGCGACTGGAAAGCGTTTTTTCATGCAGTGGAGAAGCTCGGTGGCTTGCCTGCCGATTCACGCAAGGCGGCTCTGCAGCGATTGATGCCGTGAGCGCGCCATGCCGCGCTGCTTCGCATCACGGCCGGACGCGGAGCGTCCTGAGCGGCGTTACCACGCTGGAGCGTGGGAACGAGCATGGTCTCAAGCACACTGATCATGCCCATGCTCCGCGCTCATCGTTGTGCACAAGGCCTCATGGAGGAATGATCGTGCCCATCGCTCCGCGTGGGCATGCCTCCCGTGACGCTCCGCGTCACAAATGGCACAGACTGAGAGTTCAGTGAGCCGAGCGCATGACTCCAGTCACCTTTTCGTCTCTGGACATTCAGCCAAACAGCTCGGAATGGCTGCCGAGATCCACAAACGTGACCAAGTCTGCGGATAGCTGATAAACCAGCAGGAAATCTCCGCCAATGTGGCATTCCCTGGCCCCGTCCCAATTGCCCGTCAGTTCATGATCCTGATAGTGCGCTGGCAATGTCTTGCCTTGGAATATCATTGCCATAACGTCCGAGGCTGCCGCCATGTCGCGTATGCCGGCTCGTTTGTATCGATCCCAGGCTTTGTTGAATGTGTTTGTGTAAGCGCAACGCTTAGGCCTTTCTGCGCGCTTTGGGTTGGGTTTTTTCAGAGGTTTCGCCATTCAGGTCACTCAACATCTCATCCATGGACTCGTACTGCTGGCGAATTTCGCGAGCCTCTTGCAACGCTTTTGCGGTCCGTGCCGACGGCACACGAACCTCGAAGGGGAGCCCTTCTACCTCGACGACCTGGCGAAAGAAAAGGCGCATCGCCTCGCTTACGCTCAGCCCACAAGCGTCCAGTATCGCTGTGGCACGCTCTTTCAAGTCCACATCGATACGGCACCGGACGTCGGTGTTTTTCAATACTGTTGCCATGGCGTCACCTTCAAGTTCTGTAGCAACAATGTAGCTACAAAGCAGAGTGTAGAGCAGATAGTGAGAGCGTCAACCCAGGCACGCTTACATTTTGTTTATCTGCCCACAAAGGCCTCATGCAACTCGGCCACGGTCGCAAAGTGATACGTCGGGTTTTCCGCCGTGAGTTCTTCATGGCTGCCAAACCCGTAGCCCACCGCAGCAACGTCCAGCCCGTTGCGGATGCCGCCGATCAGGTCGTGTTTGCGGTCGCCGATCATCAGGG
This sequence comes from Pseudomonas viridiflava, assembly GCF_001642795.1. Taxonomy (GTDB): domain Bacteria; phylum Pseudomonadota; class Gammaproteobacteria; order Pseudomonadales; family Pseudomonadaceae; genus Aquipseudomonas; species Aquipseudomonas viridiflava. Next base: position 244,620 of record NZ_LKEH01000023.1, read on the forward strand.
TGTGCGCCGGGTCGAGCTTTTCTTCGGCGAGCAGGTGGGCGATGAGTTCGACCTTGTCGGTGCGGGTGCCGTCCAGTTCGCTGCCGTAGATCACGATGAAGTGTCTGGCGAAATCGAAGTGCCGGGCGATTTCCCGGGCGAACTCCCACGGCTTGGACGTGGCGATATACAGACGCCTGCCCTGCCCGCCCAGGGTTTCCAGCAGCTCGGCAATGCCGTCGAACACTTCGTTTTCATACAGTCCGGTCACACGGAAGCGCTCGCGGTAGAAGCCGACGGCTTCCCACGCGCGGGCTTCGTCCATGTCGTAAAACTGCATGAACGCCTGCAACAACGGTGGGCCGATGAAGTGTTCCAGTCTGGTGATATCCGGCTCGTCGATACCCAGTTTTGCCAGTGCGAACTGGATCGAGCGGGTGATGCCCAGACGCGGGTCGGTCAGCGTACCGTCGAGGTCGAAAAGGATGTTCTGGTAATGCATGGGGGCCTCGAGCTGCAGATTTTTCAGCATGGCTGGTCAAAGCCTTCCGCCAGGTGCTGATCCTTGAGTTTCACGTAGTTGGTGGCGCTGTAAGGGAAGAATGCGATTTCCTGTTCGGTCAGCGCCCTCACCTGCTTGACCGGACGGCCTACATACAAAAAGCCGCTTTCCAGCACCTTGCCCGGCGGCACCAGGCTGCCCGCACCGATGATCACCTGATCTTCCACCACTGCGCCGTCCATGATGGTCGAGCCCATGCCGATCAGGATCCGATTGCCGATGGTGCAGCCGTGCAGCATGGCCTTGTGGCCGATGGTCACTTCATCGCCGATCAGCAGGGGAAAACCGTCGGGATTGAACGGTCCGGCGTGGGTGATGTGCAGCACACTGCCGTCCTGCACGCTGGTGCGCGCACCGATGCGAATGTGGTGCATGTCGCCGCGCACAACGGTCAATGGCCAGATGGAGCTGTCGGCGCCGATTTCCACATCGCCGATCACCACCGCCGAATGGTCGACGAAGGCCCGTTCGCCGAGCGATGGTGTGTGGTCCTGAAACTTGCGAATGGCCACGATAGGCTCCTTCTTTGGCAGTGATAGGTGAGTGAAGCGGGTTTCGATGCTGCGGTCGGCGTCGATTGTAATTAAGATGCAGGAGTGTTTCTTCCAGCCAAGGTGCAAAACCGTGAGCGCGAACAACCCGCTTCTGCAATCGTACGACCTGCCACCCTTCTCGGCGATCCGTGCCGAGCATGTCAAACCTGCCATCGAACAGATTCTGGCGGACAACCGCGCTGCAATTGCCGACATTCTCGCCAAACAGGGATCGACACCGACCTGGGCCGGACTGGTGCTGACCATGGATGAGTTGAATGATCGCCTGGGCGCCGCCTGGAGCCCGGTCAGCCACTTGAATGCCGTGTGCAACAGCGCCGAACTGCGCGAAGCCTATGAATCCTGCCTGCCTGCGTTGAGCGCCTACTCCACGGAGATGGGCCAGAACCGCGAGCTGTTCCAAGCCTATGAAGCGCTGGCCAACAGCCCGGAAGCGGCGAATTTTGATGTCGGCCAGAAGACCATTCTGGAGCAATCGCTGCGTGACTTCCGCCTGTCCGGTATCGACTTGCCGCCCGAGCAGCAGAAACGTTATGCCGAAGTGCAGAGCAAGCTGTCGGAACTGGGCAGCCAGTTCTCCAACCAGTTGCTGGACGCCACACAGGCCTGGACCAAGCTGGTTGCCGATGAATCCGCCCTCGCTGGCCTGACCGACTCGGCCAAGCAGCAGATGGCCGCCGCCGCCAAGGCCAAGGATCTGGACGGCTACCTGATCACCTTGGAGTTCCCGAGCTACTACGCGGTGATGACCTACGCCGAAGACCGCGCGCTGCGTGAAGAACTCTACGCGGCCTACTGCACTCGCGCGTCCGACCAAGGCCCGAATGCCGGCAAGAACGACAACGGCCCGGTCATGGAACAGATCCTCGACCTGCGTCAGGAACTGGCCCAACTGCTGGGTTACGCGAACTTCGCGGAACTGAGCCTGGCGACCAAGATGGCCGAGTCCAGCGATCAGGTGCTGAGTTTTCTGCGCGACCTGGCCAAGCGCAGCAAGCCGTTTGCCGTGCAGGATCTGGAAGAGCTCAAGGCTTACGCGGCCGAACAGGGTTGCCCGGATCTGCAAAGCTGGGACAGCGGCTTCTATAGCGAAAAACTGCGTGAGCAGCGTTACAGCGTTTCCCAGGAAGCCCTGCGTGTCTACTTCCCGATCGACAAGGTGCTGAGCGGCCTGTTTGCCATCGTTCAGCGTCTGTACGGCATTGAAATCGCTGAGCAGAAAGGCTTCGACGCCTGGCATCCGGACGTCCGTCTGTTCGAAATCAAGGAAAACGGTCAGCACGTCGGCCGCTTCTTCTTCGACCTGTACGCCCGCGCCAACAAGCGTGGCGGCGCCTGGATGGACGGCGCTCGCGACCGTCGTCGCACCGCTGAGGGCACTCTGCAGAGCCCGGTTGCCAATCTGGTCTGCAACTTCACTCCGGCAGTCGGTGGCAAGCCTGCACTGCTGACCCACGACGAAGTCACCACGCTGTTCCACGAGTTCGGCCACGGCCTGCATCACCTGCTGACTCGTATCGATCACGCGGGTGTATCCGGGATCAATGGTGTGGCATGGGACGCGGTCGAGCTGCCAAGTCAGTTCATGGAAAACTGGTGCTGGGAGCCGGAAGGCCTGGCGCTGATTTCCGGTCACTACGAAACCGGCGCACCGCTGCCCCAGGACTTGCTGGAAAAGATGCTCGCTGCGCGTAACTTCCATTCCGGCCTGATGATGGTGCGTCAGCTGGAGTTCTCGCTGTTCGACTTCGAACTGCACGCCACCCACGGCGATGGCCGCAGTGTGCTGCAGGTGCTGGAGGGCATTCGTGACGAGGTGTCGGTCATGCGTCCACCGGCCTACAACCGTTTCCCGAACAGCTTCGCGCACATCTTCGCGGGCGGCTACGCAGCGGGTTACTACAGCTACAAGTGGGCTGAAGTGCTGTCGGCCGATGCGTTCTCGAAGTTTGAGGAAGACGGCGTGCTCAATGCCGAAACCGGTCGTGCTTTCCGCGAAGCCATTCTGGCCCGTGGCGGTTCACAGGCACCGATGGTGCTGTTCGTCGACTTCCGCGGACGCGAGCCGTCGATTGACGCACTCTTGCGCCACAGTGGTTTGAGTGAGGACGCGGCAGCATGACCGATACACCTGCGGTCGTTACCAAGAAGCGCTTCATCGCCGGGGCTGTCTGCCCGGCGTGCAGCGAGCCTGACAAGCTGATGATGTGGAGCGAAGACGACGTGCCGCACCGCGAGTGTGTGCACTGCGGCTATAGCGATACGCTCAACGAGCAGGGGCTTTCGGTGCCGAAAGAACTGGGCACTCGGGTCAACAAGGTGGTGGTCAAGCCGGCTGATCCGAAGGTGCAGGGCGTGCAGTTCTTTCCGAATCCGAAGTTGAAGAAGCCGGTTGATCCGAGCTGAAGAAGTTCTGATGCCATGTTCCATAAGGGGCGCAAAGCGACCCCTTATGGACGGCAGGTGAAAGGTCAACTTTTTATAGAGAGATCCATTTTCATGAATGCATTGACCAGTTCAAGCAGGATGTCGTCGTCTTTCGCGTCGGTCTTCTGGTTGCCGTCTACATCAGCTTTACTTTTGACAGTATCGTAAGGCACCCCTTTTCCGCGTGCTGTTACAAATGCAGTAAATTCGATATCTCCCCGTGTGCCTGTCCGCTCGTTGGCAAGCTCGCTGTTCCAGAATTCGACTATTACCTCGGGCGTGTCATCGCCCTCTATGTCCTCGACGGACAGCCTGACTTCATAGTTGGCCATTTCAATGTTCTCCTTTCTCTTATTCGGTCGATCCATGAGCCATCGGACCGTGGCGGGTTATCTTTCAGTCAATTCAACGATTTTTTCCCTGAACGACAGGGCAAGGTCGATCAGCATGTCTTCAGCGATTTCAGGGTCGCCCTGAATGTCGAGTTCATATTCCTGTCGGGTGTCGAGCGTCAGTACAACAGCGCTTAAAAACTCATCATCTTCAAATAATTCAGCACTGATCTCGGGATACTTTTTTTTATTTAAATCATCTGCCGCCAATCGAACCACATACGTCGCCATCACCCACCTCGCTGTCAGGTAAGTTGCCAGCGTCGGGTCGAGTCTGGCGTCCAGTTACGCTAGTCCTCATTCAAAAGTACGTCTACTGTCAGAAGTGACAGGTGGCAATATGTACGCGGCTGCCATTCTGGTTTCCATGTATCAAGGGCTCGCCTGATCAGACGAGCCTTTGTTCCAGCACCCACTTCAAGGCACCTGGATTTCCACCCGGGAAACCTTGCCATTAAGCCCGTTGTACTTGAAGTAGTTCACGCGGTAGTCGTCGGTCTCAAGCGTACGTTCAAACTCATGAACGATAACGTGCTCGGAAATACCGATGTCCCGTTTGACGTCGACCGTGGCGTAGTCGTCGTCAGTGCTGGCGTGGGGACTGTCGAAAACGGTAATCCGTGTGCCTTTTGCGATACCCGACAGCGAAAGCGATTGAGCCTCATCGTTCTCGCAACCCATTTCGGGCAGAAGCAGTGTTTGTGTACCGTTGGGGATCACGCACACCGTGTCTTGCGTCCTGTCGGCACCATGGCCTTCCCACAAGTAGATCCCGCCCTGGGTCAGCGCTCGTGTGTAGGCCAGTGTGTCGCCATTCTGATAGTTGTTGATGCCAATGAAGTTTGGCGTGACGCCACAGTTATCAGTGCGGTGCCTGAGGTAGGTCAGGTTGTTGTCGAAGGAGCCAGAGTCGAAGGTCGTGGAGGTGGCGGTGTGGAACTGATTCATCAGAAACAGCCGGTTCCAGCGCTTGCCTGTTTCCCGGGCCACTGTTCGGCCAGTTCAGGCACGCTGGCGAAGACCTGCTGAAGGTCGTCGCGGGTTACGTAGCTTTCCAGGAACAGCGTGACCACTTCAGCTGGATTGGCTTTGAGGAATGGAATGAATTCATTTTTCAGATGATTGCCCCAAGGTCCATAGCAGGCGAGGCTCTTGTGACACACGATTATTCGATTGAAACCCTTCTGCTTGTGATCCGTGTAGAGGTCGAGCATGAAGCCCCGTACGCCATCTGATAACTGCTGGGGCATTTCCTTGAGGTTCTGGTTTATTTTTTCGTACGAATTGTGGGTCGTGACCCAGTGGTACTGATCAAATGGCTTGCTGCCGTCAGAAAGCCCGGCCGCATGGGCCTGCATGAAGGAGAGCGATAACATTGAAGCGCCTGTCAGGGTCGCTAAGGAAAAAACGGTGTGCATGCCTGAAATCCTTTTCAGTGCGGATAGTGAGATCGGACGTGCTTTTCCATAAGCCGTCCGGGGACGAGTGATAACGGAATGGCGTCGGCAAGGGAAACGCTTTCCTGTTACCGGATTTGAAAACGGCCATCGCCCATCAACAGCCCGCTGTGCCGTTTGTCAGGGTGACGGGTATTTAATGAGTGGCCATTTGCGTGGTGCTGTACTGTATATAAAAACAGTATTCAGGCGACACTCCATGTCCAGTTCCTCTCCGATTCGCGGCCGCGGAACCGCCACCAACCCGCACAACCGCTTCGCACCCAGTCGCTCCGTTGCCGAGGATGATGGCTGGTATCAGGAAGTGCCGATGACTCAGGGCACCACGGTCACTTTAGAGACCGCCAAGAGCATCATCACTCGCAACAGCTCGCCGGACATTCCGTTTGATCGCTCGATCAATCCTTATCGAGGCTGTGAGCATGGCTGCATCTACTGCTTCGCCAGGCCCAGCCATGCGTACTGGGACATGTCGCCGGGGCTGGATTTCGAGACGAAGCTGATCGCCAAGACCAACGCGGCGGCGTTGCTGGAACAACAGCTGTCCAAGCCCGGTTACCGCTGCGCGCCAATCACGCTGGGTGCCAATACCGATCCTTACCAACCCATCGAGCGTGAGCATAAAATCACTCGGGCCACGTTGGAGGTATTGCTGCGCTATCGTCACCCGGTCAGCATCATTACCAAAGGCTCGCTGATCCTGCGTGACCTGGATCTGCTGGCGGAAATGGCCAGGCTGCGGCTGGTGTCGGTGTTCATCAGCCTGACGACGCTGGACGACGAGCTCAAGCGCATCCTCGAGCCGAGGGCCGCAGCACCCAAGGCACGGTTGAGGGCGATCAAGGTGTTGCGTCAGGCCGGTGTGCCGGTTGGCGTGCTGTGCGCGCCGATCATTCCGATGATCAATGACAGCGAGCTTGAAGCCATGCTGAGCGAGGCGAAAGCGGCAGGTGCCTTGAGCGCAAGTTATGTGATGCTGCGCCTGCCACTCGAAGTGGCGCCCTTGTTCGACGAGTGGCTGAAGACGCATTACCCCCAGCGCGCCGATCATGTGTTGAGTCTGATCCGCCAGAGCCGGGGCGGTGCGCTGTACGACAGCCAGTTTGGCACTCGCATGCGCGGTGAAGGTCCATTTGCAGACCTGCTTGCTCAACGTTATGCGATGTCGATCAAGCGATTGGGATTGAACAGGCGTGAGAGTTTCGTGCTCGATTGCGACGCGTTTTGCCCTCCGGGCGGGCAGATGTCATTGCTGTAACGAACTTGGGACTATCGTGCAAACCCGCATGCCAGAGCGGTCGCATTCAGTTTCACTTAAGCTTGGGCCTTTAGTCTGTAACTCGGAGTGACACCAGCGGTAGCGTTCAAAGGATTTGTTCGTGAGGCCAAACAACAGGGATCACATCCGGCTCTGGTTAAGCACGCATGAGAAATCCACATCAATCCGTCAGAGAGGATGAAGACATGAGAGACATGGATAAACAGCCGTCGGCTACGTCGGCCAGCACACATAGCCACTCGGATAGCGCCGACGTAGCGTTGAAACATATCGTCGATGGCTTCGTACATTTTCGTAAGGAAGTCTTCCCCCAACAGGAAGAACTCTTCAAGAAACTGGCTACCGCGCAATCGCCGCGAGCCATGTTCATTACCTGCGCGGATTCGCGCATCGTTCCCGAGCTGATCACTCAGAGCTCGCCGGGCGACCTATTCGTGACCCGTAACGTCGGCAACGTCGTTCCGCCGTACGGCCAGATGAACGGTGGTGTATCCACGGCTCTGGAATACGCGGTCGTCGCGCTGGGCGTACAACACATCATCGTCTGCGGTCACTCTGACTGCGGTGCCATGCGAGCGGTGCTCAATCCCGACAGCCTGGACAAGATGCCGACGGTAAAAGCCTGGCTGCGCCACGCAGAAGTTGCCCGTACCGTCGTTGAACAGAATTGCAGTTGCAGTGGCGAGCTGGAAACCATGCAGGTCCTGACACAGGAAAACGTGATTTCCCAGTTGCAGCACTTGCGCACGCACCCTTCGGTTGCAGCCAAGATGGCCAGCGGTCAGCTGTTCATTCACGGCTGGGTCTACAGCATCGAAACCAGTGAAATCCTGGCCTATGACGCTGAAAGTGACCGCTTCGTGCCGCTCGACGGCTCGGGCCCGACACCGATGGCTTCCCCGAAAGCACGCTTTTCAGCTGACTGATATCAGTCACGGCTGACGGCACACCCTTCTTTAGCTGGTGGCGGCTGCGCATGGAGCGCGCCGCCAGCTTTGCCTCGTCTGAAGAATCCTGGAGAAGTGTCATGGGTGCTACAGCATTGAAATCCGTTTTACCACGGGAGCTGCTCGCTTCCGTGGTCGTGTTCCTGGTGGCCCTGCCCTTGTGCATGGGTATCGCAATCGCATCCGGCATGCCACCTGCCAAGGGCCTGATCACCGGTATCATCGGTGGTCTCGTCGTCGGCTGGCTGGCCGGCTCGCCCTTGCAGGTCAGCGGTCCGGCCGCAGGCCTGGCGGTATTGGTCTTCGAAGTGGTGCGAGAGCATGGAATGGCGATGTTGGGGCCGATTCTGCTGTTGGCAGGTCTGCTTCAATTGCTGGCCGGTCGCTTCAAGCTCGGTTGCTGGTTCCGTGTCACGGCACCGGCCGTGGTCTACGGCATGCTCGCCGGTATCGGCATTCTGATCGTGCTGTCACAGGCCCATGTGATGTTCGACAGCGGACCGAAACCCTCCGGGCTGGATAACCTGATCGGTTTCCCGACGACGCTGGTCCAGGCCTTTGGGCCGGGATCGGGTATGCAAGCCGGTATGCTGGGCCTGGGTACCATCCTGATCATGTGGGGCTGGGACAAGATTCGTCCTGCGTCGCTGCGCTTCGTTCCGGGTGCGCTTCTGGGTGTCGGTATCGCGACCGCCATCAGCCTGTTTATGGCGCTGGACGTCAAGCGTGTCCAGGTACCTGAAAACCTCTCCGACGCCATCGACTGGCTACGCCCTGCCGACCTGATGAACCTGGCCGATCCTGCGATCCTGATCGCGGCCATCGCCGTGGCCTTTATCGCCAGTGCCGAAACACTGCTCTCTGCCGCAGCGGTCGACCGCATGCACAGCGGCGTGCGTTCGGACTTCGACAAGGAGCTGAGCGCCCAGGGCGTGGGTAACATGCTGTGCGGCCTGCTGGGCGCCCTGCCGATGACGGGTGTGATCGTGCGCAGTTCGGCCAACGTTCAGGCCGGTGCGACAACCCGCTTCTCGACGATTTTCCACGGCCTGTGGCTGCTGGCGTTCGTCCTGCTGCTGTCCAGCGTGCTGCAGAGCATTCCGGTCGCGAGCCTTGCAGGTGTGCTGGTGTACACCGGTCTGAAGCTGGTCGATCTGAAGACGTTCAAGGGGCTGGGTCGCTACGGTCGCATGCCGATGTTCACGTACGCCGCCACCGCTGGCGCGATCATCTTTACCGACCTGTTGACGGGCGTTCTGGTCGGCTTCGGTCTGACACTGGTCAAGCTGGCGCTCAAGGCTTCGCGACTGAAGATCAATTTGGTCGAGCTGCCGGGCAAGAACGAGTACGAGCTGCGTCTGGTGGGTGCGGCGACGTTCCTCAAGGTGCCAGCGCTGACTCAGGTGCTGGGCACCGTTCCGGTTGGCAGCACGTTGCATGTGCCGCTGAACAACCTGTCCTACATCGATCACTCCTGTTTGGAACTGCTTGAAGACTGGGGGCGCGCCAATGCCGCTCACGGGACGAAGCTGGTGATTGAACCTCGGGGCTTGAAGCGTCGACTCGAAGGAAGGGTGTACACCAACACGGGGATTGGCTCAGGCGCCGCCTGATTCAATCTGCTGTTGATGATCGGCACAGGGAGCCGGATGGGTCTTCGCGTAGCAGCGGAGCATCATCCGGCTCCTTCCTTTGCGGCGAAGACATGAATTCGGTGGCGAATCAGCCCGCGGAACGTTCCAGTTCCAGACCGATACCCAATTGACGTGACAGACTCGGCCAGCGCTTCCAGGCGGCTTCGGTGTCGGGGCTGCTTAGTTTCTCGCGATAGGCCTCGACGGAGTCCAGCGCGAAATCTTCATCATCAAGCAATTGATCGACGGCATGGTGGACAGCCTCGTCCAGTTGGTTGGCAAACTGTTCGCCGATCACCTGATGGGCGATCACGCTCGCAACTGTCGTGTTGGACGGGATCAGCGGCTGGCCGAAGTGCTTGATGTAAAGATCGTTCACTTCCTCGACCAGACGATGCGCCAGATAGGCTTCGTCCAGCAGGCTGTCGAGTCCTTCGTGGCCTTGCATGATGTCAGGTGGTGCAGTGAAAAAGTGCTCGGCAATCCTGAGCACCGGTCTGATTTGTCCTTCGATTCCCGCTTCGATTGCCACCTCGTGAGCGGCGTCCAGCAGGTCGGGGACCAGATCGATATACGCAGTGACAAAACGCGTCAGTGCGCCCTGTGCGTCAACTTCGGGCAGGTGGATGGCAGGATGAAGGTGCGGAAGCTGAATTTTCAGCTGTTGCAGCAACTGGCCTGTCTCGGCCTCGTGCTGGTGTGCTCGTTGGATCTGCTCGCGCAATGCGGCCGTGTTCATGACGGTATGGGCTCCTGAAAGCATATAACCAGGTGGGTGTTATTGATCAAAGTCATACGTTAGCTTGATTAACTAAATACCTCAGACGTTTTTGTCATAACCGATTCACATTTATATGCTTTCGCTCTAAAAAGCTTATTTTTGAGCGTTTTCCCAAGGATCAACCGGCAAATCCGCTTCGTGTTTGCCACGATGCACTCATCCGGCGCTGCGGTGCGTTCCTCGTGCCGTGTCTATACTCCACGTCTGAGGAAGTCGGCTTGTGGCCTCTGGTCACGGTCCTGCAGTCGGTAGCCCACTGCCTTGCCCGCGGCGTGATCCGCGTAGAACAAGAGTGTGTGGGGGGAACCCGAAATGCGGCATCCAAGGGTCTGGATGGGCCTGCTGCTGTGGTCAGCGTTCGAGCAGACACACGCAGACTGGACGACCAACATGTCACCCGGCGCGTCAGTGGTCAGCGGAGCCGTGTTCGATCTGCACATGACCATCTTCTGGATCTGCGTGGTGATCGGCGTGGTGGTGTTTGGCGCCATGCTCTGGTCGATAGTTGCGCATCGTCGATCTTCCGGCCAGAAGGCTGCGCATTTCCATGAAAACACCACGGTCGAAATCCTCTGGACCGTCGTTCCGTTCCTGATACTGGTCGCCATGGCGATTCCAGCCACCCGCACCCTGATCAGCATGTACGACGCCAGCGAGTCGGACGTCGATATCCAGATCACGGGGTATCAATGGAAATGGCACTACAAGTACCTGGGGCAGGACGTCGAGTTCTTCAGCAACCTGGCCACCACCACTCATCAGATCCATAACCGTGACGACAAGGGCGAGCACTACCTGCTGGAAGTGGATCAGCCTCTGGTGCTGCCCGTCGGCGAGAAGATCCGCTTTCTGGTCACTGGAGCCGACGTGATCCACTCCTGGTGGGTGCCAGCGTTTGCGGTCAAGCGCGACGCGGTACCCGGGTTCATTCACGAAGCCTGGACGCGGATCGAAAAGCCCGGCATCTACCGAGGCCAATGTACCGAACTGTGCGGCAAGGACCACGGCTTCATGCCCATCGTGGTGGATGCCCGCTCGCCCGCCGATTATGAAAGCTGGTTGGCCGGGCGAAAGCAGGAGGCCGCGAGGCTCAAGGAGCTGACCAGTAAGGACTGGACCCGCGAAGAGCTCATCGCCCAAGGCGACAAGGTCTATCACACCGTTTGCGTGGCCTGCCACCAGCCCGAAGGGCAAGGGCTGCCGCCGATGTTCCCGGCCCTCAAGGGCTCGAAGATCGCCACAGGTCCGATTGCCGATCACTTGAACATCGTCGTCAACGGCAAACCGGGCACAGCCATGGCGGCGTTCGGCAAACAGCTGTCAGAGGTGGATATCGCCGCCGTCGTGACCTACGAGCGCAACGCCTGGGGCAACAACAAGGGCGACATGGTCACGCCCAGGGAAGTGCTGACGCTCAAGCAGGTGCAGCCATGAATGGGGTGCCGTTTCGCAGCGAAGGAGACCGTGGGAGGCGCCACCACGTCTTCGACGTAGCGCTCTCGCACAGCAAACACCGGACTGTGGGAGGCGGCTTGCCGGCGATGAACGATGACGCGATTTTTCTGATACACCGCATTGATTTCATCGCCGGCAAGCCGCCTCCCACAAGAGCAGTGTCCATTCAGCACATCCTTTGCCTCGGGAGACCGACATGAGTGCAGTGATTGACGACCATGGCCACGCTGGCCATGAGCATGCCCACGGTCCGGCCAAGGGCCTGATGCGCTGGGTGCTGACCACCAATCACAAGGACATCGGCACGATGTACCTGTGGTTCAGTTTCAGCATGTTCCTGCTGGGCGGTTCGTTCGCCATGGTGATTCGCGCCGAGCTGTTCCAGCCGGGTCTGCAGATCGTCGAGCCTGAGTTTTTCAACCAGATGACGACCATGCATGGCCTGATCATGGTCTTTGGCGCCGTGATGCCTGCCTTCGTCGGACTGGCCAACTGGATGATCCCGTTGATGATCGGCGCGCCGGACATGGCACTGCCGCGCATGAACAACTTCAGCTTCTGGTTGCTGCCTGCGGCGTTCCTGTTATTGGTTTCAACCCTGTTCATGCCCGGCGGCGGACCCAATTTCGGCTGGACCTTTTACGCCCCGTTGTCCACGACCTATGCACCCGAAAGCGTGACTTTCTTCATTTTTGCCATTCATATGATGGGTATCAGCTCAATCATGGGGGCGATCAATGTGGTGGCGACCATCCTGAATCTGCGCGCGCCGGGCATGACGCTGATGAAAATGCCGTTGTTCGTCTGGACCTGGCTGATCACCGCCTTTCTGTTGATCGCCGTGATGCCGGTGCTGGCCGGGTGCGTGACCATGATGCTGATGGACATCCACTTCGGCACCAGCTTCTTCAACGCGGCAGGCGGCGGTGATCCGGTGCTGTTCCAGCACGTGTTCTGGTTCTTCGGTCATCCCGAGGTGTACATCATGATCCTGCCTGCCTTCGGAGCAGTCAGTTCGATCATCCCGGCGTTCTCGCGCAAGCCGCTGTTCGGCTACACCTCGATGGTCTATGCGGTTGCGGCCATTGCGTTTCTGTCCTTCATCGTCTGGGCGCATCACATGTTCGTGGTCGGCGTACCGTTGGTGGGCGAGCTGTTCTTCATGTACGCCACCATGCTGATCGCCGTGCCGACCGGCGTGAAGGTGTTCAACTGGGTCAGCACCATGTGGAAAGGGTCGCTGACGTTTGAAGCGCCGATGCTGTTTGCCGTGGCGTTCGTGATTCTGTTCAGCATCGGCGGGTTTTCCGGGCTGATGCTGTCGATTGCGCCTGCGGATTTTCAGTATCAGGACACTTACTTCGTGGTGGCGCACTTTCATTACGTGCTCGTGCCCGGAGCGATCTTCGGGATCTTTGCGTCGGCGTATTACTGGCTGCCGAAGTGGACCGGGCACATGTACGACGAAACCCTGGCCAAACTGCATTTCTGGCTGTCTTTCGTGGGCATGAACCTGGCGTTCTTCCCCATGCATTTCGTCGGCCTGGCCGGCATGCCGCGCCGGATTCCGGATTACAACCTGCAGTTCGCCAATTTCAACATGCTCTCGTCGGTTGGCGCCTTCACCTTTGGCGCAACCCAGCTACTGTTTCTGTTTATCGTGATCAAAACCATCCGGGGCGGCGCACCGGCACCGGCCAAGCCCTGGGACGGTGCCGAGGGGCTGGAGTGGAGCCTGCCCTCGCCTGCGCCGTATCACACCTTCAGTACACCGCCGGACGTGAAGTGAGTTGCGCATGAACCAGACATTGCCTCTCAAACGACTCATCACCCGCCTGCTGCTGATGACCTTGGTCATGTTCGCCTTCGGCTTCGCGCTGGTGCCGCTTTACGACGTGATGTGCAAGGCGTTTGGCATCAATGGCAAGACCGGCGAGCAGTATCAGGGCACGCAAGTCATCGATGAAACACGTCAGGTGAAAGTGCAGTTCCTGTCATCCAATTCGGCTGGCATGGTCTGGGCGTTCTATCCCCGGACGGACCAGATAGAGGTTCATCCGGGTGCGGTCAACGAGATGATATTCGTGGCGCAGAACCCGACCGACCAACCGATGAAAGCCCAAGCCGTACCCAGTATATCGCCGGGTCAGGCCGCAGCCTATTTTCACAAGACCGAGTGCTTCTGTTTCACCCAGCAAGTGCTGCAACCGGGTGAGCGTATCGAGATGCCGGTGCGTTTCATCGTCGATCGCGACCTGCCCGCAGAGGTGAAGAACCTCACGCTGGCCTACACGCTGTTCGACATCACCGAGCGCCACACGCCCGCTGTGCCGGTGGCCAAAAGGCTCGAAAGAGCGGTGGTCAAAGGAGACTGAAATGGCAACGCCCCACGAGCATTACTACGTTCCGGCCCAGAGCAAATGGCCGATCATTGCCACCGTGGCGCTGTTGATCACGATGTTCGGGCTGGGTACCTGGTTCAACGACATGAAAGCCGAGCGGCCCGATTCCAATGGTCCGTTGATCTTCTTCATCGGCGCGCTACTGGTGGCGTACATGATGTACGGCTGGTTCAGCGCAGTGGTGAAGGAAAGTCGGGCGGGTCTGTACAGCGCGCAGATGGACCGCTCGTTTCGCTGGGGCATGGCCTGGTTCATCTTCTCCGAGGTGAGCTTCTTTCTGGCGTTCTTTTTCGTCCTGTTCTACGTGCGCATCTGGGTCGGGCCGTGGCTGGGCGGCGAAGGGGCGAACGGGATCTCGAACATGCTCTGGCCGAACTTCCAATACACGTGGCCGATGCTCGATACGCCGGACCCGAAACTCTATCCGGCACCCAGCGGCATTGTTGATCCGTGGAAACTGCCGTTGCTCAACACCGTGCTGCTGGTCAGTTCCAGCGTGACGATCACGTTCGCCCATCATGCCCTGAAGAAAGGACACCGCTCCGCGCTGAAGCGCTGGCTGGCGCTGACCATCCTTTTGGGCTGTACCTTTCTGTTCTTTCAGGTCGAAGAGTACATCCATGCCTATCAGGAACTGGGGCTGACGCTGGGATCCGGTATCTATGGCGCGACTTTCTTCCTGCTGACCGGTTTTCACGGCGCCCACGTCACGATGGGCACAATCATTCTGTTGGTGATGCTGATCCGCATCCTGCGCGGGCATTTCGACGCCGAGCATCAATTCGGCTTCGAAGCGGCGAGCTGGTACTGGCATTTCGTGGACGTGGTATGGGTCGGGCTGTTTGTGTTCGTGTACGTGATTTAGAGCGCCTTCCGATTGTGTACGCGGCTGGCTCTGATCGTTCCCACGCTCCGCGTGGGAACGCCTCTCAGGACGCTCCGCGTCCGCTTTGTGACGCAGAGCGTCACGGGCTGCATGCCCATGCGAGCATGGACACGATCATCGTCAGGGTGACGGCAGTTGCCCGCTGTAGAACCCCCAGGTGATGAGAATCAGGGTCAGCCCGGCGAGGATGACGCGCAAGGCCAGAACCTTGAGCAGGCGGGTCGAGTGATCGTCGTCCCTGACCAGAAAGAACAGGCCGCTGAACAGGCTGGCCACCGTGGCAGCCAGCATTAGAACAATCGCTGCTTTGAGCATGAGAGGACTCCAGGAGCAATCGCGATGATGCAGTGGAGTATAGGTCCGGCCGTCATGCCGGACCGGAGGCTGTGATGAAGCGCTTCGCACCGGGACTGTGGCCGACGCTGATCGTGTTGCTCCTGCTACCGGTTCTGATTTCTCTGGGGTTCTGGCAACTGGAACGGGGCGAACAGAAGCGTTCCATGCTCAGCCAGTACAACGAGCGCCGCGCCGCCGTCCCTGTCAGCATCGGCGAGTTGTTGTACGCCGAGGACCCCGCCTGGCGTCGTGTGCACATTCGTGGCCACTTCGATTCAGCCCATAGCGTGTTGCTGGACAACAGCATTCGCGACGGCCGTGCGGGCGTCGAGCTGCTCCAGCCCTTCATGGATCACGCCAGCGGGCTCTGGCTACTGGTCAATCGCGGCTGGCTGCCCTGGAAGGATCGACGCACGAGGCCGGTCATTAGTACGCCCAATCACGTGCAGGCGCTGGACGCGTGGGTCTATGTGCCCGCCCGTGCGCCCTTTCAGCTTGAACCTGATGCGCCACAAGGCTCCTGGCCAAGGCTGGTAAACGCGGTCTTTGCCGATCAGCTGTGGAGCCAGCTGGGCCGTGAAGGTTATTCCCATGAACTGAGGCTGGAGCCTGGCCCTGTGGCTTACCGGGTCGACTGGCCGGTGGTTGCGATCAGCCCTGAAAAGCATGTGGGCTATGCCGTGCAGTGGTTTGCGCTGTCCACCGCGCTGATGTGCCTTTATCTGTACCGAGGCCGGGTGCTAGGCCGAACCGCGCAGGAGGACAGGCATGGGAGCCGCCATGAACCCCATCGACATGCCTGATGCAAGGCGTCGGCGCAAAGGACGTCTGCAATTGCTGTTGGTGGTGCTGATCGCCTTTGCACCCATGGTTCTGGCCACCTGCATGTATGTCTTCGGGTTCTGGGTGCCCGAGAGTCGCAGTTATCACGGTTTCCTGATCGGCAATGGCCAGAGCCGTATGGATCTGGGTATTTCGGCCGGGGAGCGACGCTGGCAACTGCTGGTCAGCGCGCCCGGTCGCTGCGAGGCGACGTGTCAGCAGCTGGTGTATCTGGCGCGGCAGGTGCAGATCGGCCTGGGGCGGGACGCGGCTCGTGCCAGTCATGCGCTGGCCGGGGCTCAGCCGCTGGACGCCGAATACGCCGCGAAGCTGAACCGGGAATACCCTCGCCTGCTGCGTTATCCGCTGGACCTGTCGCGCTACCGCACGCTCGCGCCCGACCTGCAGACGCCTTACCTGTGGATCATCGATCCGCACGGCAATCTGGTGCTGCGCTACGACGCAAACGTCAACGGCAAGGACCTGCTCGAAGACCTGCGCCGCCTGCTGAAACTCTCGAACATCGGCTGAAGGGAGATGGTCATGACCCGCCCCGGATTTCGTCTTGCGTTAATGGCTACCGTCCTTGCGCTGGTGGTCGTGATGCTTGGTGCCTACACGCGCCTGACCCACGCGGGGCTGGGCTGTCCCGACTGGCCGGGCTGCTACGGCTTCATCGGCGTGCCCGGCACCGAGCGGCAGCTTGAGCATGCGCAGCTGAATTTTCCGGATACGCCAGTGGAGGCGGACAAAGGCTGGAGCGAGATGACCCATCGGTATTTCGCGGGCGGCCTGACGCTGCTCATCCTGCTGCTGGCGGCGCAGGCCTGGAGGCACCGGCATCTGGCGGGGCATCCGTTCAAGCTGGCGGCGGGACTGCTGGGCATCGTGGCCGCGCAGGCAGCGTTCGGCATGTGGACCGTTACGCTGCAGCTCTGGCCGCCCGTGGTCGCGATTCATCTACTGGGTGGCGTCGCAACCTTGAGCCTGTTGTTTCTGCTGAGCCTGCGACTGAGCGGCGTCTGCCCTGCTCTGTCGCGGGTGCCTGCTCGCCTCAGGGTGCTGGCACGGCTCGGGCTGATCTTTGTGGTCCTGCAGATCGCGCTGGGCGGCTGGGTGAGCGCCAATTACGCGGCGATGGCCTGCACGGATCTGCCCACGTGTCAGGGGCGCTGGTGGCCGGAGGCAGACTTCAGCAATGCGTTTCATCTGACCCAGCAAATCGGCCCGAATTATCAGGGCGGCCATCTCGACAGTGAGGCGCGTACGGCCATCCACCTCACGCACCGGATGGGCGCGGTGCTTGTCTCGCTGACCCTGCTTGCGCTGGCCTGGCAGCTCAGGCGTGTCGGTCTCAACAGGCTGGCGGTGCTGCTGGTGTCGGCGCTCGGGGTGCAACTTCTGTTCGGGCTGGGCAACGTGCTATTGCACCTGCCGTTGGTCCTTGCGGTGGCACACAGTGCGGGCGGCGCGGTTCTGATGCTGTGCATGACGTTGATCAACTATCGCGTCGCTGTGCCGTGGTCATTGCCGCGCATCGAACACGATGCGCTGGTAAAGATCGCCGGTACCGGACTGCGCTCGAGAGATGCCCTGAAATGACTTCACTGACCCGACAGCGTTCGCTGTACAGCCTGTGGCATGACTACCTTGAGTTGACCAAGCCCAAGGTGGTCCTGCTGATGCTGATCACGTCCATGATCGGTATGTTTCTGGCGACTGACACGGCGGTGCCATGGATGACGCTGATCGTCGGTAATCTGGGCATCGGTCTGTGCGCGGCGGGTGCGGCGGTGGTGAATCATGTGGTGGACCGGCGTATCGATGCGCAGATGGCGCGCACTCATCATCGGCCGATTGCTCAGGGACGCGTCCCGCCTGTCGCGGCGCTGAGCTTTGCGCTGTTGCTGGCGCTGTCGGGTCAGGCGTTGCTGTTCATCTTCATCAACGCCCTCACCGCCTGGCTGACACTGGCATCGCTGCTGGGTTACGCGGTGATCTACACCGGCTTTCTCAAGCGTGCCACGCCGCAGAACATCGTCATCGGCGGGCTGGCCGGGGCTGCGCCGCCATTGCTGGGCTGGGTGGCGGTGACCGGGCAGGTCAGCGCCGAGCCCTTGCTGTTGGTGCTGATCATCTTTGCCTGGACGCCGCCGCACTTCTGGGCGCTGGCCATCCATCGCAAGGCCGAGTACGCCCGCGTCGAGATCCCGATGCTGCCGGTGACCCACGGCGAGCACTACACCAAGCTGCATATCGTGCTGTACACCTGCATCCTGCTGGCGGTCAGTCTGCTGCCGTACGTGATTCACATGAGCAGCCTGCTTTATCTGCTTTGCGCGCTGGCGCTGGGGTTGCGCTTCCTGCGATGGAGCTGGGTGCTGTACCGTGGCACTCGACCGCACGCCGCGATCGACACGTTCAAGTACTCTGTGTGGTACCTGTTCCTGCTGTTCATCGCGCTGCTCGCCGATCATTACCTACTGTTGATGCCATGACCCGAACCCAGAAAACCGTCTTCATCCTTGTCGCTGTCGTTGCCCTGATCATGGGCCTGACCATCAACCGCGTGCTGTCCGGCAAAGGTCCGGGCGACCAGACGGCATTGATCGACGCAGGCGTCATCCTGCTGCCGCAAAGCCGCAGCCTGCCTTCGTTGAGCATGAATGATCAGAACGGCGCGCCGGTGGCCGTGGACGAACTGAAGGGTAAATGGACGCTCGTGTTCTTCGGCTACACCTACTGCCCGGACATCTGCCCCACCACGCTGGCGCAGCTACGTGACATCAGAACGAAGCTGCCTCAGGAAGCCGTGGACAACATGCGCGTGGTGCTGGTCAGCGTCGACCCCAACCGCGACACGCCGCAGCAGCTCAAGCAGTATCTGGGCTACTTCGACCCGCGCTACATCGGCCTGACTGCGCCTGTTGCAGACATCCAGAAACTGGCCAGCGCACTGAGTATTCCGTTCATTCCAGCAGACACCAGCAAGCCGGGTTACACCGTCGATCACAGCGGCAACCTGGCCCTGATCGGTCCGGACGGCAGACAACGCGGCTTCATCCGCTCGCCACTGAACGCGCAGAAGCTGGTGGCGCAGTTACCGGTGTTGCTGGAAAGGGATTGAGGCGGAGCTGGAAGCGTACAGATCGACAGATTGTTCCCACGCTCTGCGTGGTAACGCCGCTCAGGACGCTCCGCGTCCGCTCTGGAGTGTGACGCAGAGTGTCACAGGCTGCATGCCAACGCGGAGCGTTGGCACGATCAGGCAGGTGGCGGTCAGGGATTCAGAACGCCGGAACTACGGCGCCTTTGTACTTCTCGGCCAGGAAGGTTTTGACTTCCGGGCTGGTCAGCGCAGCGGCCAGTTTCTTCATCGCGTCCGAGTCCTTGTTGTCCGGGCGGGCAACCAGAATGTTGGCGTAAGGCGACTCGGCACCTTCGATGATCAGCGCGTCCTTGGTCGGATCAAGCTTGGCGCTCAGCGCATAGTTGGTGTTGATCAGCGCCAGATCGACCTGGGTCAGCACGCGTGGCAGCGTGGCGGCTTCCAGTTCGCGGAATTTCAGGTCTTTCGGGTTGTTCACCACATCCGACGGCTTGGACAGAATGCTGGTCGGGTCCTTCAGGGTGATCAGACCGGCCTTGGCCAGCAGCAACAGCGCACGACCTTCGTTGGTGGCATCGTTGGGCAGCGCGACGTTGGCACCGTTTGGCAGCTCATCCAGCTTCTTGAATTTGTCCGAGTAGGCACCGAACGGCTCGACGTGAACCTTGGTCACGGCGACCAGATCGGTGCCCTTGCCCTTGTTGAACTCATCCAGATACGGCTGGTGCTGGAAGAAGTTGGCGTCCATGCGCTTCTGCGACACCTGCACGTTCGGCTGGATGTAGTCGTTGAAGACCTTGATATTCAGGTCCACGCCTTCTTTGGCCAGGGTCGGTTTGACGAACTCCAGGATCTCGGCGTGGGGCACGGCCGAGGCTGCGACCGTCAGGGTTTCGTTGGCCTGTGCGGACAGTGCGGTTACGGCGGCAAATACGGCCAATAGCTTTTTCATGCAACAACTCCTTTGAGGCCCGCCTGTGGCAGGCCGATGCCAACTGATTCGATCAACGGTGTGTGAAGTGCGCGACCAGTCTGTCGCCGACGGTTTGCAGAATCTGCACCAGCACCAGCAACAATACGACCGTCACGAACATCACATCGTTCTGAAAACGTTGGTATCCATAACGAATGGCCAGATCGCCCAGCCCGCCTGCACCGACAGCACCTGCCATGGCGGTGAAGGACACCAGCGCAATGGCGGTGACGGTAATCGCTGCGAAGATGCCAGGCCGCGCCTCGGGCAGCAGCGCCTTGAGAATGATCTGCCGGGTGGTGGCACCCATGGCCTGTGTGGCTTCGATGATGCCGCGGTCGACTTCACGCAGGGCGGTTTCCACCAGACGTGCAAAGAACGGCGTGGCGCCGGCAATCAGCGGCGGCAGCGTACCCAGAATGCCCAGCGACGTGCCGGTGATGATCTCGGTCAGCGGCATCATGACGATCAGCAGAATAATGAACGGCAAGGCACGCAGCATGTTCACGATCAGCCCGACCGTGGCGTACAGCTGTTTGTGTTCCAGCAGTTGGCGTGGCGAGGTCAGGAACATCAGCACGCCCAGCGGCAGGCCGAGCAGGATGGTGAAGCCCAGCGACACACTGAGCATGATCAGCGTATCGCCGGTGGCGACCCAGATTTCATACCAGTCGACGTTGGAGAACAGGTTCAGAAAGGCGTCCATCAGCGCAGCACCTCCATGTGAACATCAGCTGCGGTGAAGCGCGCGAATGCAGCGTCCATGTCGCCGCCGGTAATGGCCAGCGTCAGTTGCCCGTAAGGTGTGTCCTTGATGCGGTCGATGCGACCGGCCAGGATGCTGTAATCGACACCGGTTTCCCGCGCAACGGTGCCCAGCAGCGGTGCGTAGGTCGCCTCGCCCTGAAAGGTCAGGCGCACGATACGGCCCTGAACGTGGGCGAAGTCGTCGCGTTGCTCATTCTCATCGATCTGTTCGTCTTCCTGCACGAAGCGCTTGGTGGTCGGGTGCTGCGGATGCAGAAACACATCGGCCACCTTGCCCTGCTCGACGATCACGCCGGCGTCCATGACGGCGACCTGATCGCAGACGCGACGAATCACGTCCATCTCGTGGGTAATCAGCACGATGGTCAGCTTCAGCTCACGATTGAGCTCGGCCAGCAGTTGCAGGACCGACGCAGTGGTCTGCGGGTCCAGTGCGCTGGTGGCTTCGTCGCACAGCAGAATCTTCGGTTTGGTGGCCAGGGCGCGGGCAATGCCGACGCGCTGCTTCTGGCCGCCTGACAATTGCGCCGGGTATTTTTTCGCGTGATCGGACAGTCCAACCCGCTCCAGCAACTCGGCGACGCGCTGGTCTATCTGGCTGCGCGGCATGTCGCCTGCCAGGGTCAGCGGCATGGCGACGTTGTCGGCCACGGTCTTGGAGGCCAGCAGGTTGAAGTGCTGGAAGATCATCCCGACCTGCTGACGAAAACGACGCAGGCCATTGGCGTCCAGCGCAGTGACGTCTTCACCGTCAACCACGATCTGTCCGCCGCTGGGCGTTTCCAGGCGGTTGATCAGGCGCAGCAGCGTGCTTTTGCCTGCACCGGAATGACCGATCAGGCCGAACACCTGGCCGTCTTCGACGCGCAGGCTGGTGGGGTGCAGGGCCGGAATTTCCTTGCCTGCCACCCGATAGGTTTTGTGGACGTTATGAAACTCGATCACGGAGCGAACCTTGTGGGGGCGCGTTAAAAAATCAGCGCAGCGGGCGGTGCCTGCTTGTTTCGTTACCTCGGCCGGATTGAGCCGGGCGCGCATTTTAGCCTGTCCGGCCCGCTGTGCTTAGCATTTATTTGCAGGATGACCTGCCGGACGGACATAACGTGACCACTGGTGCCAATGATCAAAAAATAAACGGAACGGCTGTTTTTCAACCCGGTCACTTCTTGGATACCGTGATTTCCGGCGAACGCCCAGGGAGTCGTAATCAGCGAACCCAACTCCATGATTGGGTCGAACATGAGGAGTTTTTCTGATGGCTAACGAGAAAACACCGGTGACCGAAACGTCCAAGAGCGAATTGGCCGGCACCGACACACTGGATCGTGGCAACACCAACGCCAAGCTCGACAGCCTCGAGCAGTTCCGTTCCGACGCCACTCAACAGGCGCTGCGCACCAACCAGGGTGTGAAGATTGCCGACAACCAGAACACCCTCAAAGTAGGCAGCCGTGGTCCATCGCTGCTCGAAGATTTCATCATGCGTGAAAAGATCACGCACTTTGACCATGAGCGCATCCCGGAGCGTATCGTCCACGCCCGCGGTACTGCTGCGCATGGCTATTTCCAGACGTATGAAAACCATGGCGCGCTGAGCAAGGCGGGTTTCCTGCGTGATCCGGGCCACAAGACCCCGGTGTTCGTGCGTTTTTCGACCGTACAGGGTCCACGTGGCTCGGGCGATACCGTGCGTGACGTGCGCGGCTTTGCGGTCAAGTTCTACACCGAAGAAGGCAACTTCGACCTGGTTGGCAACAACATGCCGATCTTCTTCATTCAGGATGCCATCAAGTTCCCGGACTTCGTGCATGCCGTGAAGCCCGAGCCGCATAACGAAATCCCTACCGGCGGGTCGGCTCACGACACGTTCTGGGACTTCGTTTCGCTGGTGCCGGAATCCGCTCACATGGTGCTCTGGACCATGTCTGACCGTGCCATTCCGAAAAGCCTGCGCACCATGCAGGGCTTCGGTATTCACACCTTCCGCATGATCAACACCGAAGGCAAATCCAGCTTCGTGAAATTCCACTGGAAGCCGAAGTACGGCGTCTGCTCGCTGGTCTGGGATGAAGCCCAGAAGCTGGCCGGTAAAGACACCGACTTCCACCGCCGCGACCTGTGGGAATCCATCGAGATGGGCGACTATCCCGAGTGGGAACTGGGCGTACAGATCGTGTCCGAAGAAGACGAGCATAAGTTCGACTTCGACCTGCTGGACCCGACCAAGATCATTCCCGAGGAGCTGGTGCCGGTCACGCCGCTGGGCAAGATGGTGCTCAACCGTAACCCGGACAACTACTTTGCCGAGACCGAGCAGGTTGCGTTCTGTCCGGGCCACGTGGTGCCAGGCATCGACTTCTCCAATGACCCGCTGCTGCAGGGGCGTCTGTTCTCCTACACCGACACGCAGATCAGTCGTCTGGGCGGGCCGAACTTCCACGAGATCCCGATCAACCGCCCTGTGTCGCCTAACCATAACGGTCAGCGTGACGCGCAGCATCGCACCACCATCGACAAGGGCCGCGCTTCCTACGAGCCGAACTCGATCGATGGCGGCTGGCCGAAAGAGACTCCAGCGGCAGCTGTCGATGGCGGTTTCGAGACCTATCCTGAACGCGTGGAAGCGCACAAGGTGCGTGAGCGCAGCGAGTCGTTCGGCGATCACTTCTCCCAGGCCACACTGTTCTTCAACAGCATGAGCCACCACGAGAAAGAGCACATCATCGCGGCCTACAGCTTCGAATTGGGCAAGGTCGAGCGCGAGTACATCCGTGCGCGTCAGGTCAACGAGATTCTGGCCAACATCGACCTGGAACTGGCTGGCCGTGTTGCAGCGAACCTCGGTTTGCCAGCGCCAACCGCGCGTACGGTTCCAGCGAGCAAGGCCTCCGTGAAACCGTCTCCAGCGCTGAGCCAGGACAATCTGCTGTCTGGCGATATCGCTTCGCGCAAGGTGGCGATTCTGGTTGCCAACGGTGTTGATGGGAAAGCAGTCGATGCAATGAAGGCCGCACTGGAAGCCAAAGGCGCCCATGCCAAGGTACTCGGCCCGACCTCTGCTCCGGTCAAGACAGCCGATGGCAAGAGCCTGCCGGTCGATGCTTCAGCCGAAGGCCTGCCATCGGTAGCGTTCGATGCGGTGTTCGTACCGGGTGGTGCCGACTCGGTGAAAGCCTTGAGCACCGACGGTGTGGCATTGCACTTCATCCTGGAAGCCTACAAGCACCTCAAGGCCATCTCGCTGTCCGGAGAAGCCAAAGAGTTGCTGAAGCTGCTGCATCTTGATGAAGACGCCGGCCTGCTGTGCGTATCGGATAGCGCTTCGTTCGAAGCGTTCTTCGACGCCATTGCGCAGCACCGTGTCTGGGCGCGTGAGCCGAAAGCCAAGGCTGTTCCGGCTTGAGGATCTAGCCCGTCGAGGCAGGCCTCGACGATCGATGATCATTCCCACGCTCTGCGTGGGAATGCCTCTCGGGAAGCTCCGCGTCCGCTCTTGAATGTGACGCAGAGCGTCATGGGCACGATCAGATTCCGGGAGGGAAGCTCGATCAGGACCTTGCAGGCGTCAGTACGATGTAGGCCTGTTCCTTGCGATTGATCTGGCGGCTCATGTCCAGTTCGAAATCCGGATTGATCTTCACCACGCGCTTGGTCAACAGCGTCGCCAACCACGGGTAATCGTCGGTGCGCGGCACGACCAGCAGCACGTCACAGTTGAACGCCACGGTATCTGCCGCAATGTCATCCAGTTGCCGACGCAGTTTCGGCATGTCGCCGATCTTCAGGTCGATGGTGGTGCTCATGGCCGATGGATCAATCAGTTTCGCCACGCGGCGCGCTTCGGCTTCGCGCAATTCAGCCTCTGCCTTTTCCAGCTCAGCCTTGCGGGCATGCGCGATAGCGCCGTTCACGCCGCTGGTGAGCGCCGGTGCCTTGGGCATCAGTGCACGGGCACGGCTCAGGGCGTTGGCGGCGGCATTCATGTCGCCTTTCTGCAGGCCGATCTGGCTGCGGCTCAGGTAGGCCTCGGCCAGCCGGCGCTGGAAGGCTTCAAGACGAATATCGGTGGGTGCCGCTGCCTGCAAGGCAGCGAGCTGATCTTCGGCCGTCGCCAGCTCATTGCTGGTGATGCTCTGATCGAGCTGTGCGAACCCGCTCGGCTGAGCCTCGGCCACAGGCGTCTCGGCAGTGGGCGCACTCTGACAGGCACCCAACAGGATGGAAAAGGCGATCAGCAGCAGATGGCGTGGGGCGAGCGGCTTCATTCCTGCGATTCTCTAGTTTGCGCAAAAAACGAGCAAGTCTACACCGCTCGCTTGGGGAGAACAAAGCTGAGCAAGAACAACGCCGCAGCGGATACCACTATAGACGGTCCGGCCGGGGTGTCCTTGAACCACGATAACGATAGCCCAATACACACGGCCGTCACGCCCAGCACGCTCGCGCCGAGTGCCATCTGCTCCGGCGAACGAGCGTGACGTTGTGCCGCAGCTGCCGGAATGATCAGCAGCGATGTAATCAGCAGCACACCGACGATTTTCATCGCCACGGCGATCACTACGGCGATCAACAGCATCAGCGCCATACGTAGTGCTGCCACGGGAAGGCCCTCGACCTTCGCCAGTTCCTCATGCACGGTCACGGCCAGCAAAGGCCGCCATAGCGCCACGATCATCACCAGCACCAGGGCGCTGCCACCCAGAATCCAGGCCAGATCGGTCGGGCTGATCGCCAGCAGGTCGCCGAACAGATACGCCATCAGGTCGATGCGCACTTCGTGCATGAAGCTGAGCACTACCAGCCCGAGCGACAGAGTACTGGGCGCGAGTATGCCCAGCAGGGTGTCCGACGCCAGTGGCTGGCGCTGTTGCAGCGTGACCAGCAACACCGCCAGCAACAGGCAACCGCAGGTCACCGCGATGGTCGGGCTGACATCCAGCAGAAAGCCCAGGGCCACGCCCAGCAAGGCTGCATGAGAAAGGGTGTCGCCAAAATACGCCATGCGCCGCCAGACCACGAATGACCCCAGCGGGCCAGCAACCACGGCCAGAGCAACGCCTGCGAGCAAGGCATACAGTAGAAAATCAGCCATGCTTGCAGCTGTCTCCGTGAACATGAGTGTGGGAATGCGGCGTAGCGTTCGAGGCATCGCTCACGACTTCGCCATGCAGATCATGGGCGTGGTCGTGATGGTGGTGATAGATCGCCAGACTCTGCGCGTTCTTGCCGAACAGCTCGACGAACGCCGGGTCATGGCTGACCTGCTCGGGGTGACCGGAGCAGCAGACGTGGCGGTTCAGGCACACCACCTGATCGGTCGTGCTCATCACCAGATGCAGATCGTGGGACACCATCAGGACGCCGCATCGGTGGCGGTCGCGCAAACGAGTGATCAGGCTGTACAGCTCAGCCTGCCCAGCCACATCGACGCCTTGCACCGGCTCGTCGAGCACCAGCAGTTCCGGTTCGCGCAACAGAGCACGCGCCAGCAGAACACGCTGCATCTCGCCGCCGGAAATCCCCTGAAGCGGGCTGTCGATGACTTTTTCGGCGCCGACTTCTTCCAGCGCGGTCATCGCAGCCGCACGGTCCACGCCGGGTACCAGCCGCAGGAAGCGCAATACGGACAGCGGCAGGGTCTGATCGACATGCAGCTTTTGCGGCATGTAACCGATGCGCAGCTTCGGCTTGCGCCACACAGTGCCCGAATCGGGCTTTAGCAAGCCCAGCACGGCGCGCACCAACGTGGTCTTGCCTGCGCCGTTGGGGCCGATCAGGGTCACGATCTCGCCGGGTTTGACGCTCAGCTGAATGTTATCCAGCACGTTTTGCCCGGACAGCGTGACGGCCACCTGTTCCAGGCGAATCAGCGCGTCACTCATCAGGCAGCCTTGCAACCAGCGCAGATGCCGACGATTTCGACGGTCTGACCTTCGACCTCGAAACCGACCTCGACCGCAGCACTGACCACGGCATTGCTGATGGCCGGGTGCTGCAACTCGATAGCCGCATGACACTCGCGGCAGATCAGGAACTGGCCCTGATGCGCGTGGGTCGGGTGGTTGCAGCCGGTGAAGGCGTTAAGGGATGCGATGCGATGGACCAGGCCGTTTTCCAGCAGGAAATCCAGGGCGCGGTAGACCGTTGGCGGCGCAGCGCGACGGCCATCTTCTTCGCTCAGGACCGCAAGGATGTCGTAGGCACCCAGCGGCTTGTGACTTTGCCAGACCAGTTCCAGCACGCGGCGGCGCAACGCGGTCAGTCGCAGACCTTGTCTGGCGCACAGCGCATCGGCTTCGGCGAGTGCCGAATGCACGCAATGGGAGTGATCATGGGGGCGACTAGCCAGGGGAGTATTGGGCATGAGCAGCGACGATATTTGCCAGAGACGTTATTATGTTACCTGTTCCCGCCCGATATGAGTGTTTTACGTGCGCCGTTTTCTTAACCTTTGCGTCATTTTGTGGGCCAGTCTGCTGGCCGTCCCTTCCGCCCAGGCCGAGGTCAGGGTTCTGACCAGCATCAAGCCGCTGCAACTGATTGCCGCGGCTGTGCAGGATGGTGTCGGTACGCCTGAGGTGTTGCTTCCACCGGGTGCATCGCCGCATAACTATGCGCTGCGGCCATCCGACGTACGGCGCGTCAGGGACGTGCAGTTGCTCTACTGGATCGGCCCCGGCATGGAAACCTTCCTGCCGCGAGTGCTTCAAGGGCGCAGCCAGCCTTCGGTCGCGGTAGAGAAGTTGCCCGGCATGCACCTGCGCCACTTCGGCGCGGACAATGCCTCGCACGATGATCATGATCACGACGACCACGCGCATGGTGCGGATGAGCACGACCACGATCACATGCCCGGCAGTCTGGACTCGCACCTGTGGCTTTCGACTGTCAACGCGCGGGTGATCGCTGCGAAGATGGCGTCGGACCTTGGCGCCGCGGACCCGGCCAACGCAGCGCGTTACACACGCAATGCCGAGGCATTTGCCAAGCGGCTGGATACGCTGGACAGCCGCATCAAGACTCAGATGAGCGCGGTCACGGGCAAGCCGTTTTTCGTGTTCCACGAAGCGTTTGATTACTTCGAAGAGGCGTATGGCCTCAAGCACACCGGTGTATTCGCCATCGCTGCCGAAATCCAGCCCGGCGCCCAGCACGTGGCTGCGATGCGTGAGCGTTTGAAAGAGGCCGGCAAGACCTGCGTGTTCAGCGAACCCCCGTTGCGACCACGTCTGGCGCAAACCCTGAGCGCAGGCCTGCCGGTGAAACTGGCCGAGCTGGACGCGCTGGGCGGCTACACGCCAGCGACCGCTCAGGGTTACGAGCAGGTCGTGCAGAAACTGGCGGATGATCTGAGTGGGTGTCTGTCGGGGATTTGAACCCGGTGAGTCGTGCCCACGCTCCGCGCTCATTGATCGTTCCCACGCTCTGCGTGGTAACGCCTCCCAGGACGCTCCGCGTCCGCTCTCGAATGTGGCGCAGAGCGTCGCGGGCGGCATACCCACGCAGAGCGCTCGTCGTTATACACAAGTCCGCAAGACGCGCAAAACGGGGGTCAAAACGTAAGTATCTGACTGAATGCATACCCCGTGGGAGGCGGCTTGCCGGCGATTGCGTCCGTTCAGTCGCTGATAGGTCGCTTCAGAAAAAGCATCGCCGGCAAGCCGCCTCCCACAGTAGTCCGTGGTCGCAGCAAGACTCGGGTATAACGCTGAGCACAGGCGTGGGCATGATCGGCGTGCTTGAGATCACGCTGATCGTTCCTACGCTCCGCGTGGGAATGCCGCTCAGGACGCTCCGCGTCCGCTCTCGAATGTGGCGCAGATGCGCGCCCAAGCTCCAGCGTTACCCACGTCATGCGCCTGGCTCACTGAATCCTCAGTCTGTGCCATTTGTGACGCGGAGCGTCACGGGAGGCATACCCACGCGGAGCATGGGCACGATCAGTGTCGANAGACTTGTGTATAACGATGAGCGCAGAGCGTGGGCACGATCAGTGTAGAGACAGGCTTGTGCATAACGTGAGCGCAGAGCATGGGATCAATCATGTCGCCTACAGCGCAAACGGCAGCGGTATGTGCGTTTCCTGACGCTGTGCCAGGCGTTGTTCGAATTCTGCGGGGTCGTGAATCAGTACGTCCTGCCCGGCAAAGGTCTCTGCCGCAATCAAGCGTGACAGCCAGAAACGCACGCAGCCAACGCGCAGCATGGTTGACCAGAGTTTGGCTTCAGCCGCATTGAACGGCCGCAGGGTGGCGTAGGCACCCAGCATGGCACGTGCTCGGACCGGGTCGATCTGGCCGTCCTCGCGTGAGCACCAGTCGTTCAGCGCAATGGCCAGGTCATACAGCATCGGCCCCGAACAGGCATTGTAGAAATCGATCAGCCCGGTCAGGTGCGTGCCTTCGAACAACACGTTGTCGCGGAACATGTCGGCGTGCAGGTTGGCCCGAGGCAGCGCCAGAATCTGTGGCTTGAGGTCTTCGATTTCCTGTAGCGACGTGTCCAGCAATGCGTTCTGCGCATCACCCAAGTGCGACAGGAAATTGCGACCTTCGCTCAGCATCCAGTCCAGACCGCGATCGGTCTTGCGTTCCAGCACGTGTTCACGTGTCGCCAGATGCAGGTTGGCCAGCAGCTCACCGATCTGTGCGCAGTGCTGCGTATTCGGCTGGCTGATGTGTTTGCCCGGCAGGCGCGGTTGCAAGAGCGCCGGTTTGCCCGCCAGCTCGCGCAGCGCCTGGCCGTCGGTGGTGCGCAAGGCGTAGGGCACCGGCAGATCGGCGTCGTGCAGCACGTCCAGCAGCTCGATGAAGAACGGCATCTCCTGCACCGGACCGCGTTCGACCAGCGTCAGAACGAACTCGCCCTGCTCCATGCTGATGAAGTAGTTGGTGTTTTCGCTACCGGCGGCAATGCCTTGAAAGTCGTGCAGACGGCCGAGCCCATAGGGGGCGAGGAATGTTTCCAGCTCGGGCCGAGCCAGTGGGGTAAAAACGGACATATCAGGACTGCCAGCAATAAGTGAATGTAGGGTGTTACCAGCTGAATATTTCCCACTGCGGGATCAGCATGTCCGGTTGGTCCGAACGAATGAAATTGGGGCTTGTACCATCGGCGCGCACCAGAAAATAGGGTTTGCCATGCTTGGGCGTGATCTTCACCGCGTACAGGAAGCCGTTCTGGCGGTATTCCTGAATGGTCTTGTCACCGTCGGTGCGGATCGTGACGTCCGGTGCCGCCGAGGGCGAATCTTCAGCGCCGATTGCAACCAAAGGACAGATTACCAACAAGCCGGTCAACAACAGTCGATTTGCCTTGCGCATGATAACCTTGCCCCTTTGTTGTCAATGGTCCTCGCATTCTAGCGCCGGACCCGCCGAAAAGGTTGATTCTGCTCATGAGCCAAGCACCCCTCGTCCTGGTGGACGGTTCTTCTTATCTCTACCGTGCCTTTCACGCACTGCCTCCACTGGCCACGTCCAAAGGGTTGCCGACCGGCGCCGTCAAAGGCGTGCTGAATATGCTCAAGAGCCTGCGTCGGCAATACCCGGAAAGCCCGTTTGCGGTAGTGTTCGATGCCAAAGGCGGCACTTTTCGCGACACGCTGTACGCCGAATACAAAGCCAATCGTCCCAGCATGCCGGACGACCTGCGCGTGCAGGTCGATCTGTTGCATGCCTGTGTCAAAGGTTTGGGCTATCCGCTGTTGTGCGTCGAAGGCGTAGAGGCCGACGACGTGATCGGCACCTTGGCGCGCAGCAGCGCGGCAGCCGATCGTCCGGTGATCATCTCCACCGGCGACAAGGACATGGCGCAACTGGTCGATGGTCACATTACGCTGGTCAACACCATGACCGGCAGCGTGCTGGACATCGCTGGCGTGAAAGAGAAATTCGGTGTCGGTCCTGAGCACATCATCGATTTCCTCGCGCTGATGGGCGACAAGGTCGACAACATTCCCGGCGTTCCCGGCGTGGGCGAAAAAACGGCTGTTGGTCTGCTGGTCGGCGTCGGCGGTGGTCTGAAAGAACTGTACGGCAATCTTGAAGCAGTGGCAGGCCTGCCGATCCGTGGCGCCAAGACGCTGGCTGCCAAGCTTGAAGAACATCGAGAGATGGCGCTCCTGTCCTATGAGCTGGCGACCATCAAGATCGATGTACCGCTGGACATCGAACTGGACCAGCTGCACTGCGGCGAACCTGATCGCGATGCGCTGATGGAGTTGTACGCCGAGCTTGAATTCAAGAGCTGGATCGAAGACCTGCAACGCGACGCCAAGCGTGCCGGACAGGAACTGGCGGTCGAAGAAGCGCCTGTGGTCTCCAAGGAGGCCGCGTATGAGGTGATCCTCGAGCAGGCGCAATTCGACGCCTGGCTGAAGAAGCTTCAGGCTGCGCCGCTGTTCGCTATCGTTACCCAGAGCAACGGCACCGACGCGCAGCGTGCACAGCTGGTCGGCCTGTCGTTTGCCATTCAGACCCACGAAGCGGCCTACATTCCGCTGACCCACTCCTACATGGGCGTGCCGCAGCAACTGGATCGCGACACCGTGCTCAAGGCCCTCAAGCCGTTGCTTGAGGACCCGGACAAGATCAAGGTTGGCCAGCACGCCAAGTTCGCCATCAACCTGCTCGCCAACTGTGCGCTGGGTGGCGATCAGAGCCAGGGCATTGATCTGCGGGGCGTCAAATTCGACACGATCCTGGAATCCTATGTGCTGGACTCCACGGCCACTCGTCACGACCGCGACAGTCTGGTGGCCAAGTACCTGACGCACACGCCGATCAATTTCCAGGACATTGCCGGTAAAGGCGCCAAGCAGCTGACCTTTGATCAGATTGCCCTGGAGCAGGCTTATCCCTATGCCGCAGAGGAAGCTGATCTGACCCTGCGCCTGCACGAAGTCTTCGAAGCCCGACTGGCAGCCATTCCGACCCTGCAACCGGTGCTGAACGACATCGAGATGCCATTGGTGCCTGTGCTGGCGCGTATCGAGCGTCAAGGCGCGTTTGTCGACGCCAACCTGCTGGGTATTCAAAGCGTGGAACTGGGCGACAAGATGACCGCGCTGGAGCGCGAAGCCTTTGCCATCGCCGGTGAAGAGTTCAACCTGGGCTCGCCCAAGCAACTGGGCGTGATCCTCTACGAAA
This sequence comes from Pseudomonas viridiflava, assembly GCF_001642795.1. Taxonomy (GTDB): domain Bacteria; phylum Pseudomonadota; class Gammaproteobacteria; order Pseudomonadales; family Pseudomonadaceae; genus Aquipseudomonas; species Aquipseudomonas viridiflava. The sequence goes on from NZ_LKEH01000023.1 coordinate 276,533, forward strand.
AGCTCGGCATGCCGATCCTGAGCAAGACTGCGACTGGCCAGCCTTCCACGGCTGAAGCCGTTCTGGCGGAGCTGGCCGAGCAGGATTTCCCGCTGCCCAAGGTGCTGATGCAGTACCGCTCCATGAGCAAGCTCAAGAGCACCTACACCGACCGCCTGCCTGAACAGATCAACCCGCGTACCGGCCGGATCCACACCTCCTACCATCAGGCCGTGGCGGTGACCGGACGTCTGTCGTCCAGTGATCCAAACCTGCAGAACATTCCTATTCGCACCGCTGAAGGCCGTCGTATCCGCCAGGCGTTCGTCGCACCGAAAGGCTACAAGCTGCTGGCGGCCGACTATTCGCAGATCGAACTGCGGATCATGGCGCATCTGGCCCAGGACGAGGGCTTGTTGCACGCCTTCCGCAACGATCTGGATGTGCACCGCGCGACGGCCGCGGAAGTCTTTGGCGTCGAGCTGGAAAACGTCACCAACGACATGCGCCGCAGTGCCAAGGCGATCAACTTCGGTCTGATCTACGGCATGAGCGCCTTTGGTCTGGCCAAGCAGATCGGCGTGGACCGCAAGCAGTCGCAGGCTTATGTGGATCGCTACTTCGCCCGCTACCCCGGCGTGCTCGATTACATGGAGCGCACGCGGGCCCAGGCGGCTGAACAGGGTTTCGTAGAGACCATCTTCGGGCGTCGCCTGTACCTGCCGGACATCAATGCCAAGAACCCGTCGCTGCGCAAGGGCGCGGAACGCATGGCGATCAACGCGCCTATGCAAGGCACCGCTGCCGACATCATCAAGAAGGCGATGGTGGCCGTGAACGGCTGGCTGGATGAGTCCGGTCTGGACGCGCGGGTTATTCTTCAGGTGCACGACGAACTGGTGCTGGAAGTGCGCGAGGATCTGGTCGATCAGATCAGCGAGCAGATCCGTCCGCACATGAGCGGCGCGGCTGAACTGGCGGTTCCGCTGCTGGTGGAAGTCGGTGTGGGCAACAACTGGGACGAGGCGCACTGACGGCATAATGGCGAACTTGTCACCAAGTTCGCCAAATGCTGTAGGAAATGTGAACTTTTCTTCATTGCTGGAACTTAACCATCCAGGCAGGAGTCAGACGTCGCGATTGGTTGAAAAACTGATCGCGCTCCTATGTTGTGTTAAGTGTTGGCAGATATCCGGACCCCACCCTAAGGTCTGGACCTTGAACCCCGGAACTTCCCCCTCCCCATTCGAAGTCCGGGGTTTTTTTTGCCCGCTGTTTTTATTCGGCGGGTGCCTTGTCTTCCAGCTCCATCCAGTCGGCCAGCACGGTGTAGGCTTCTTCCAGGCCCATGCGTTTGGGCGCCGAGAACAGCTGAATGGTGACGGCTTCGCCCCAGCCCTTGCGGATTTCCGACTGAACCTTGAGCAGCGTGTTCTTCGCTGCGCCGTAGGTCAGTTTGTCGGCCTTGGTCAGCAGAATATGCATCGGCATGTTGCTTGCCACTGCCCAGTCCAGCATCAGCAGGTCGAAGTCGGTCATTGGATGACGGATGTCCATCATCAGGATCAGACCCTTCAGGCTTTCGCGGCTGCCCAGATAGGCTTCCAGGTGGCGCTGCCAGTGTTGCTTGAGCGGAATAGGCACTTTGGCGTAGCCGTAACCCGGCAGGTCGACCAGGCGGCGATCCTCGTCCAGGCCAAAGAAGTTCAGCAACTGGGTACGGCCCGGCGTCTTGGAGGTGCGCGCCAGGCTGGCGTGGGTCAGGGTGTTCAGTGCGCTGGACTTGCCCGCGTTGGAACGACCGGCGAACGCGACTTCAAAACCCTCGTCGTCGGGACATTGGTCGACCTTGGCGGCGCTGAGCATGAAGGTGGCCTGTTGGCACAGACCGAGGATGGGGTTCTTGAGTTGCATGTGATTTCCGGTGAAGGCCCTGCCTGCAAGGCAAGCGGCAAGGGGTGTCGTTTCCGTTTGGGTAGCGCGAGTATATAATGCCGCAAATTTTGTGTGTGCTTTCGTCTCCCGGTGGGAGCGTGCACAGTTAAGCGAAATCAATATGCGCATTAGAACGCAGTCCGCTTTCAACCTGAAAGGTTTTTGCTGAGTCATCGGGCTTCAGGGCAGTTGTCACAGGGTCAAAGGCGATGCCGCTGCGCTGTGTGGAACGTGCAAGGACAGCAGTGGCCAGGATTTGCCGACTATCCTTCTGGATACGCAAGTCACGGGCTACCCGACTTTTCACCCCCTTGGCTGATCGGATGACCTGATGAACAAACTATTCGTGAGTCTGCTGCTGGCGCTGGGCATCTGCGCCGCTTCCAGGGCTGCCGACCCGGTGGGCGACGCGTCCGCCGGACAGGCAAAAATCGCGGTATGCGGCGCCTGCCACGGTCCGGATGGCAACAGCCTGGCGCCCAACTTCCCCAAACTGGCGGGCCAGGGTGAGCGCTACTTGCTCAAGCAACTGCGCGAGATCAAGGACGGCAAGCGTGTGGTCGTGGAAATGACCGGCATGCTGAACACTCTCACCGATCAGGACCTTGCGGACATCTCCGCTTACTACGCTCGTCAGAAAGGCAGTGTCGGCGCTGCGTCCCCGGATCTGGTGGCGCAAGGTGAGGCCTTGTTTCGGGGCGGAAGGCTGGATCAGGGCCTGCCCGCCTGCACCGGCTGTCACTCGCCGGATGGCAGCGGCAATATCCAGGCAGGTTTTCCTCATCTTGGCGGCCAGCATGCCGATTACATCAAGAAGCAGCTGACAGCATTTCGTGAGGGTGACCGGACCAATGATGGCGATACCCAGGTCATGCGTGCCATTGCTGCCAAACTGAGCACCCGGGACATCGAGGCGCTGGCGCACTATATTCAGGGCTTGCACTGAGCGGCCGTGCTTGTGGGGGGTGATTTGATTCACGTCGTCTGCAAAAAGGGCCACTACGCCTGACCTTTTTTGTGGTCGCCAGCGTTACACTAACGAACTCAGGCTTTCGCGTTCGGTCGAAAACACCGTCGCTTGAAGGCGATTCAATCTGCTCAGGAGTAAAGCATGCGTAATCTGATCATCAGCGCCGCACTGGTTGCCGCCAGTCTGTTCGGTATGTCCGCTCAAGCTGCCGAGCCTGCTCAGGCAGGCAAGCCGCAATACGTCGAGCTGAGCAGCGCTGTGCCTGTCGCAGTACCAGGCAAGATCGAAGTCGTGGAGCTGTTCTGGTATGGCTGCCCGCATTGCTACGCGTTCGAGCCGACCATCAATCCATGGGTTGAAAAACTGCCGTCCGACGTAAACTTCGTCCGTATTCCTGCCATGTTCGGTGGCCCATGGGATGCCCACGGCCAACTGTTTATCACGCTCGATACCATGGGCGTCGAGCACAAGGTTCACGCGGCTGTATTCGATGCGATCCAGAAGGGCGGCAAGCGTCTGACAGATCCCAAGGACATGGCTGACTTCGTTGCGACTCAAGGCATCGACAAGGACAAGTTTCTTGAAACTTTCAACTCGTTTGCTGTGAAGGGCAAGATCGCCAAATACAAGGAACTGGCCAAACAGTACGAAGTAACCGGCGTTCCAACCATGATCGTGAACGGCAAGTACCGCTTTGACCTCGGTTCTGCCGGTGGTCCGGAAGCCACCCTGCAGGTGGCCGACCAGTTGATCGCCAAAGAGCGGGCGGCCAACCAGGCGGCGAAGTAAGCGCCGGTCATGGGCCGCTGGGGCGAGGGCACAAAGCGAGTCGTTGGCCTGCATGATCCGCGGGTCAACGAACATCATCTGAGCAAAAGTGGTCTGCCCGAAGACGGCAGGCTGCGATTGCTCAGTTTCAATATCCAGGTCGGTATCAGCACCGAGCGGTACCGGCACTACCTGACGCGCAGCTGGCAGCACCTGCTGCCGCACGTCGGGCGGGCAGGCAACCTGAAGAAGATCGGTGATCTGCTTCATGATTTCGATCTGGTTGCCTTGCAGGAAGTCGACGGCGGCAGCATGCGCTCCGGCTTCGTCAACCAGGTCGAGCACCTTGCCCAGCTGGGTGCCTTTCCGTACTGGTATCAGCAACTCAATCGCAACCTTGGCCGCTTCGCTCAGCACAGCAATGGCGTGCTGAGCCGTCTGCGTCCCGCCAAGATCGAAGACCACCCGCTGCCCGGCCCCGCCGGACGTGGTGCGATTCTGGTGCGTTTCGGTGAGGGCGACGATGCGCTGGTGGTGGTCATGATGCACCTGGCCCTCGGCACGCGAACCCGAACGCGACAGTTGGCCTACATCCGCGAACTGATTGGCGGCTATCGTCATCAGGTGCTGATGGGCGACATGAACACCCATGCCAATGACTTGCTGGAGCATTCGCCGCTGCGGGATCTGGGCCTGCTGGCTCCACAGATCGAAGCGACGTTCCCCAGCTGGCGGCCACAACGCTGCCTTGATCATATTTTGCTCAGCCCGACCCTGACACTCGAGCGCGTACAGGTGCTGGCTCAACCCATTTCCGATCACCTGCCGGTTGCTGTCGAGATTCGCCTGCCTGCTTCACTGTGTGGGGACTCGCTGCCTGTGCCCTCTGGTGGAAGCCTTGCATGAGCGACGACGCGGAGCGTTGGAGAGAGAAGTACCTCAAGGGAATCGAACAACAGGACAAGCTTGAAAAGCGCTGGGATGCGCGGCTCGACCTGTTGCGGCGAGGTCTGGTACGAAGCAGTCTGGCGGCAGAAGGCTCTGATCGCGCTGTCGACGAATGCATGAAGGAAATGCGCGAAATCGTGCGCAAGGACGACATGGATGCCGGTCTTGCGGCCTTGATTCCACGTCTTGAAAAGGCTGTGCTGGATTCCGAGCACCGGCGCGAAGTCCGGGTCGGTCAGATCAGCACCGCCCTGACCGCACTGGTGACGCAACTGCAAGCCCTGCCGCTGCCGCGTGACGTGCGCAAGCCGCTCAAGCGGTTTGCCAAAGACCTTGAGGAGCGGGCCTCGCAGGCACGCGAGCTGCCATTGCTGCTCAGTGAACTGAGTGGCTTGCAAGGCAAGGCGCTGACCCAGCTGGAAAAACCTGAAGAAGGCCATCGACCCGGGTTGCTGGAGCGTCTGTTCGGCTCGCGGGATGAGCATGGCGAGGCTCAACCTCATCCCGATGCAGTCATACCTGCCGAAACGCCGTCTTCTTCCGATCATGAGCGCGACGCCCCTCACGCAGAACAGTATGCACACGAGGATCCGGAGCCCGGAGCACCCGTTGAGCGTTCGGTCGAGCCTGCGCAAGTAGTCGCTGTCGCTCCACACGATGCGCCGGCAGTCGCTGCCACGCCTGAGCCTGTCGCTGCCATACCTTCCGAGCCGCCAGCGCAGGCGCTTGATGTTGAAGAGCCTGCAATCATTCAGGCTGCCGAGCCGGTCCTTCCACCGATTGATGTCACACCACCTGCCCCGATGGTCGTCGTGCCTGTGGCCGAGCCCATGCTCGACAGCGATATCGAGGGCATGCTGACGCCGACGCCGAGCGTGCATTTCCAACAGATACCGGTGCCAGTCAGCGAGCATGAGGTGCCTGAAGAGGACGCTGACAGCGATGTTGATGAGGAGGCCGAAGACGATGGCTATGCCCTGCCCTCTGCGCCCGAACCGAGTTACAGCTCGGTGGCCGCACACATCGAAGAAACCTTGTTGGGACTGCTTGCCGACCTGACGCTGTCCGAGCATTACCGGCCTCAGGTCGAGGCCATGCAACTGCGGCTCAGGCACGGGTTAAATTGGTACGAACTGTTGCCAATCCTGGATGATCTCGCCGTGCTGATGCTGGCGATCAACAACGGCGGGCAGCAGGAATTCGGTATCTACCTAAAGCAACTTAATGAGCGGCTCGAGTCGTTCCAGAGCCATCTGCAGGCAGCCAGCGAGGACCATGCGCAGGGCGAATCTTCGGTTCGCGACCTCAACGAGCAATTGCGCGAACAGGTGGGTGGCCTGCAGAGCAGCGTTCAGGACGCCTCCGATCTGCCCAGCCTCAAACTGGTGCTGGACAATCGCCTGGAAGGCCTGCTCAGCACCATGGACGACTACCAGCGCAAGCGTGATACGCGTGAGCAGGAAGTCGCATCCCGCCTGCAAAGTCTCGCTGCCCGCGTGGCGACCATGGAGCAGGAGGCACTGGGCTTTCGCACCAACCTTGAAGAGCAGCGTCAGAAAGCCCTGATCGATCCGCTTACGGGGCTTGCGAACCGCGCGGCCTGGGCGGAGCGGCTCGAGCAGGAAATGATTCTCTGGCAGCAGCACAAGAACAGTCTGCTGGTCGGCATCCTGGATCTGGACCATTTCAAGCGGATCAACGATGGCTATGGGCATCTGGCGGGTGACAAGGTGTTGAAGATCGTCGCCAGTGTTTTGAAAAAACGTCTGCGGCCGGGTGATTTCCTGGCACGTTTCGGGGGCGAAGAATTTGTGGTGCTGATGCCGGCCACGCCTGTCACGACGGGCCTGCATTTGCTGGACGAATTGAGGGAAACCGTCGAGCTCTGCCCGTTCCATTTCAAGGGCGAGCGCGTGACCATCACGGTTTCCATGGGCGTGACCGCGTTTCGCTCTGGCGAGCGCAGTGAAGTGGCCCTCAAGCGCGCCGATCAGGCGCTGTACCGGGCCAAGGAAAGTGGCCGGAACAAGGTCGAACAGGGCTGATGCGCTGTTCCGGACAAACAGCTGTCGTAGCGCATGAGCTATTGGTGCACGGTTTGTTATGATGTTGCATTAATCGCGCACGTAGTCTGATCTCATGAAGTTGTACCTCGCTGCTTTTCTCCTGATTGCCCTGACCGCCTGCTCCAGCGGCCCAAGACTGGACACCAGTCATCCCTCGGCAAACTTTGACGGACGTATTCAATACGTTGTCATGCATTACACCTCCGCCTCACTCGAGCGGTCCCTGCAATTGCTGACCCACGGCGAGGTCAGCAGCCATTACCTGATCGGTGATGACGCCTCTGCAACCATCTACAAGCTGGTCGATGAAAGCGCCCGCGCCTGGCACGCGGGTGAAAGCGAATGGGATGGCCGCACCTGGCTGAACTCCAGCTCCATCGGCATCGAGATCGTCAATCCCGGCTACACTGAAACGCCGACAGGCCGTCTGTGGTATCCGTACACCGAGGCGCAGTATCAGTCGATCAAGGTACTGCTCAAGGACATCGTCAAACGCAACAGGATCGAGCCGAAACACATAATCGGACACAGCGACATCGCACCGACGCGCAAGATGGATCCGGGGCCGTTGTTTCCCTGGAAGCGCCTGGCCGCAGACGGCCTTGGCGTCTGGCCCGACGAACGGCTGGTGGCGCAGCGTCAGGCGCTGATGATGAACAACCTGCCAACGATCGGCTGGTTCCAGCAGCAACTGGCACGCCTGGGTTACACAACACCTCAGACGGGTGAGCTGGATACCGCCACACGAGAGGTTATGGCCGCTTTCCAGATGCATTTCCGGCCAGAGCGTTTCGACGGCGAGCCAGATGCGCAGAGCGCTGCCATCCTGCAGGTCCTCAACCGCACGAACTGAGCGCAGATCCGGCCCGTTCTTTCGAAGGGCCAACTCCGCGCTTGTTGCTATAACTGATGGGTACTCTCTCTGAGTATCCACCGATGCTGATTGCGTCAACGCGTCTTCGAACGACCCTTTCCCGCCCTTGGTTGCTGGCATTGCTCGCAGCCTTGCTGAGCGCGGCCGTGTTGCTGACTGGCAGTCTGATGCTGGCCTTGCAGCAGGCGCGGCAGACCGAGAGTCAGCAGATGAACGCTCAGGGCGAGCGCTTTCTGGTCAGGCTCGAGCAGCTGTTTGGCCAGTTGCAGTCGGGGCTGGACCAGCTCGAGCATCAACCGTTGCGACGTTGCAGCCCGGAGATGCTGGGGCGTCTGCGAGAGGTCATTTCCAGCCACCGCTTCATCTACGAAGCCGCTTATGTCGGTGACGCCCGCGCCTGCTCCAGCTGGCCGCGAAAAACACTGCTGGCTGAAACCCGCACGCCCGACATTCGTGGGCCTACGTACGACTACTGGCTGAACACCTCGGCCCAGCCGGACGATAACCTGGCGGCGCTGGTGATGGGCCGTGGGGGCTTTCGGGTGTCCACATCCCGTGGTCACCTGACTGACGTGGTCGATCTTCCCCCAGGCGGCAGCCTGCTCGTGGTGCTGGATAACGCAACTCGCGCGATACCGGTGCTCGGCCCCGCACAGGCGTGGCCTGTTCCGGGTTGGGAAACGGGTGGCAGCGAGCCGCTGATCACCACGGCCACGCAATTGGTCTACCGCATGGCCACCCAGAGTCCGGAGTATCAACTGGTGCTGATCACGCCGCGTACCGGTCTGCGCGACGACATGACCGGCGCCTGGTGGCTGCTGGTGCCCGCCAGCCTGCTGATATCGCTGTGCGTCGGGGCGCTGGTGTTTCAAGTGCTGCGTCAGCGCAAATCGCTGGGGGCCGAGCTGAACCGTGCGCTGCGTCGTGGCGAATTGAAAGTTCTGTATCAACCGATCTTCAACCTCGATACGAGGCTATGCGTAGGGGCCGAGGCGCTGGTGCGCTGGCATCGGCCGGACGGCACGGTGACCAGCCCTGATCTGTTCATTCCGCTGGCTGAAAACACCGGCCAGATACGCCAGATCACCGACTTCGTGCTGCAACAAACACTGGAGCAACTGGGGCCTTTGCTGCGCGCCAATCCGCACCTGTACATCTCGGTCAATCTGGCGGCCTGCGACGTCATGTCAGCGCGCATCGGGCGCATCACTGCCCGGTTACTGGCGCTGCACAAGGTGTCTGCACGGCAGATAGCGTTCGAGGTGACGGAGCGGGGGCTGATCGATGCGGTGGTGGCGCGCAATCATTTGCAGACGCTGCGTGATCGCGGTCATCAGGTGCTGATCGATGACTTTGGTACCGGGTATTGCAGCCTGGCCTACTTGCAGACCTTGCCGGTGGATTGCCTGAAAATCGACAAGGCGTTCATTGATGCGCTGGGCCACGATGCTGCCAGCAGCGGCGTCGCGCCGCACATCATCCGCATGGCCCATGCCCTGCAGCTCAAGGTGATCGCCGAGGGCATCGAGTTCGAATCCCAGGCTGCATTGCTCAACAGCGAGGGGGTGATCTACGGTCAGGGCTGGCTGTTCGCCCGACCCCTGACCGCCGCCGCGTTTGCCGAGCGAGTGACAGGCGGCCGCCGCAGCGCGGCCAGGCGCAGGAACGACGTGGCGTGAGGTGCCCATCAAAACCCACCTCCGATCAAACAATCCATACTCACTGAAAAAGCGCTATTTCTGTGGGAGGCCTAGCCCCATCTCGGCATAGCGCTGTCGTGTATCAAACACCGGACCGTGGGAGGCGGCTTGCCGGCGATGCAGTCGACGCGGTATGTCAGGAAAATCGCGTCATCGTTCATCGCCG
>NZ_LKEH01000024.1:0-73043 GCF_001642795.1 Pseudomonas viridiflava
TTGATCGCCAGCCTGACCGAGCAGGGCTTTCCGGTGCTGGACCTGACCGACAACGAACTGGCCAAGCTGCACATCCGCCACATGGTGGGTGGACACGCCGAGCGGGTCAGCGATGAAGTGGTGCTGCGCTTCGAATTCCCCGAACGGCCCGGTGCGTTGTTCAACTTTCTTAACCGGCTGGGCGGACGGTGGACCATCTCGATGTTCCACTACCGNACGAGATCGGCTATCCGTACTGGGATGAAAGCGAGAACCCGGCGTATCGGTTGTTTTTGGGCTGAGGCCTTAAAGCTGCGTACGCCGGGACGCGGAGCGTCCTGAGCGGCATGCCCACGCGGAGCGTGAGGAACGATCTGTGTAAGGGCTGAAGTTATACCGATCGTGCCCACGCGTGAGGAACGATCAGTGTGAGGGCTATAACCGCTAACGCAGGTCTGACTGCTAGACTCAACCCGCCCGATTCAAGAGGAAGACCCTGCAATGGAACCCGTCACCGCCCTGAAAACCCTGCACATCGCTGCCATCACGCTGTTGCTGCTCAGCGTTCTGTTGCTGGCCAGCGGCGTCATCAAGGTGCGCCTCGAAGGTGATGCGACCATCCAGACCCGTCTGCTCAGGCGTCCATTGCTGTTCTTCTGGCTGCTGATGGCGGTCTGTCTGGCGATTCTGCCGTTCAGCGGCTGGTGGCTGGTACATTCGATAGGTTTGTCGCTGGGGCAGACCTGGGTGTTGGGCAGCAGCGTGCTCTACACGGTGGGCCTGTTCAGCTGGGTATGGCTGGTGGCAAGGCTTAACCGATTGCGCCTCGGGGCGCGGACCGACAGGCGCGGCTTCACCCTTGCACTGGCGATCATCAGCGTGGTGTGTTTCGTCGTGATCGCCGGTCTGATGGGCTTCAAACCGGCGTAAGCACTGGCTGAATCAGTGACGCAGCGTGATCACCGGCCAGCCGCGTTGTTCGGCTTCGGCGCGCAGTTTCGGATCGGGATCGACCGCGACCGGATTGGCGACTTGCTCCAGCAGCGGCAGGTCGTTCATCGAGTCGCTATAGAAATAGCTGTCCTCAAGGCTGAACGCGTTCTCTTCCAGCCACAGATTCAACCGTGTGACCTTGCCTTCACGGAAGCACGGAATGCCCGTCGTGCGGCCGGTATAACGGCCATCGATCATCTCGCATTCAGTGGCCAGCAGCGTCTCGATCCCCAGTCGCTCCACGATGGGTGCCGTCACGAAACGGTTGGTCGCGGTAATCACCACCAGCTTGTCGCCCGCCGCACGGTGCTTGGCGATCAACTCCATAGCCTTGGGCAGCATGATCGGTTCGATGCAGTCACGCATGAATTCACGGTGCCATTGCGCCAACTGTTCCATCTCGGTCGCGCCCAGAATCTCCAGTGTGAAGTTCAGGTAGTCGGTCATGTTTAACGTGCCGGCCAGATAATCCTGATAGAACTCATCGTTACGGGTTTTGTAGGACGCGGTGTCGAGGATGCCGCGACGGCACAGATAATCACCCCAGGCGTGATCGCTGTCGCCACCCAGAAGCGTGTTGTCGAGGTCGAATAGTGCCAGGCGCATGCGGTTACTCGCTGAATTAGCTGAAAAAAGAGCATCAGAATACGAGGTTTTCACAAGTCTTCACATAAGGTGACAAGCCTCGTTGCTGGTTTGATCGCCTTTGTGGAACAATGCGGCGACATGCGTTTGCGAGGTTGTTGCCGTGATCGACCCCGATGGTTTCCGTCCTAATGTCGGGATTATTCTGACAAACGATGCTGGTCAGGTCCTATGGGCTCGGCGTATTAACCAGGATGCCTGGCAGTTTCCGCAAGGGGGAATCAACCCACAGGAGACGCCGGAAGACGCGCTTTATCGTGAGCTGAATGAAGAAGTCGGACTCGAACGACATGATGTGCAAATACTTGCCTGCACCCGGGGCTGGTTGCGCTATCGTCTGCCGCAACGACTGGTCCGTACTCATAGCCAACCGCTGTGTATCGGCCAAAAGCAGAAATGGTTTCTCCTGCGCCTGATCTCCAACGAGCAGCGGGTGCGGATGGATTTGACCGGGAAACCGGAGTTCGATGGCTGGCGCTGGGTCAGCTATTGGTATCCGCTTGGCCAGGTGGTGACATTCAAGCGCGAGGTGTATCGACGCGCACTCAAAGAGCTTGCCCCGCGCCTCTTATCGCGCGACTGACACGGAGTTCGACCCCGAGCCATGCTCAATACGCTGCGCAAGATCGTCCAGGAAGTTAACTCCGCCAAGGATCTCAAGGCGGCGTTGGGCATTATTGTGTTGCGCGTAAAGGAGGCCATGGGCAGCCAGGTCTGCTCGGTCTACCTGCTCGATGCCGAAGCCAACCGCTTTGTACTGATGGCCTCCGAAGGCCTCAACAAGCGGTCCATCGGCAAGGTCAGCATGGCGCCGAACGAAGGCCTCGTGGGCCTCGTGGGCACGCGCGAAGAACCGCTGAACCTCGAAAACGCCGCCGATCACCCTCGTTATCGCTACTTTGCCGAAACCGGTGAAGAGCGTTACGCGTCGTTCCTGGGTGCGCCGATCATCCACCACCGCCGTGTGGTCGGGGTTCTGGTGATCCAGCAAAAGGAGCGCCGCCAGTTCGATGAGGGCGAAGAAGCCTTCCTCGTCACCATGAGCGCGCAGCTCGCGGGCGTTATTGCTCACGCCGAAGCCACTGGCTCGATCCGGGGTCTGGGTCGCCAGGGCAAGGGTATTCAGGAAGCCAAATTCGTCGGCGTGGCCGGTTCGCCCGGCGCTGCGGTCGGTGTGGCGGTGGTCATGCTGCCGCCTGCCGATCTGGAAGTGGTTCCCGACAAGACGGTTACTGACATCGCGGCCGAGCTTGCGCTGTTCCAGAACGCGCTGGAAGGCGTGCGCAATGATATGCGCACCCTGTCTGCCAAGCTCGCCACGCAGCTGCGCCCCGAAGAGCGCGCGCTGTTCGACGTCTATCTCATGATGCTCGACGATGCCTCGCTGGGCAGTGAAGTCACCAACGTCATCAAGACCGGCCAGTGGGCCCAGGGCGCCTTGCGCTCGGTGGTCAACGAACACGTCAAACGTTTCGAGCTGATGGACGACGCCTACCTGCGCGAGCGGGCCTCGGACGTCAAGGACCTGGGTCGCCGCCTGCTGGCCTATCTTCAGGAAGCGCGGCAACAGGCGCTGGTCTACCCCGACAACACGATTCTGGTCAGCGAAGAACTGTCGCCGGCCATGCTCGGTGAGGTGCCGGAAGGCAAGCTGGTCGGTCTGGTCTCGGTGCAGGGTTCCGGCAACTCTCACGTCGCGATTCTGGCCCGGGCCATGGGTATTCCGACGGTCATGGGCCTGGTGGACTTCCCGTACTCCAAGGTCGATGGCATTGACCTGATCGTCGACGGCTACCACGGTGAGGTCTTCACCAACCCTAGCGACATCATGCGCAAGCAGTTCGGCAAAGTGGTCGAGGAGGAGCGTCAGCTCTCCCAGGGCCTCGATGCGCTGCGTGAGCTGCCGTGCGTGACGCTGGACGGACATCGCATGCCGCTCTGGGTCAACACCGGCCTGCTCGCCGACGTGGCGCGTGCTCAGCAGCGTGGCGCCGAAGGTGTTGGGCTGTATCGCACCGAAGTGCCGTTCATGATCAACCAGCGCTTCCCGAGCGAAAAGGAACAGCTGGCAATCTACCGCGAGCAGCTGGCGGCGTTCCATCCACTGCCGGTGACCATGCGCAGCCTGGACATTGGTGGTGACAAGGCGCTGTCGTACTTCCCGATCAAGGAAGACAACCCGTTTCTTGGCTGGCGCGGCATTCGTGTGACCCTCGACCACCCGGAAATCTTCCTGGTTCAGACCCGCGCGATGCTCAAGGCCAGTGAAGGCCTGAACAACCTGCGCATTCTGCTGCCGATGATCTCCAGCACCCACGAGGTGGAAGAAGCGCTGCACCTGATCCACCGCGCCTGGGGTGAAGTGCGTGACGAAGGCACCGACGTGCCGATGCCGCCCGTGGGGGTGATGATCGAAGTCCCGGCGGCGGTCTATCAGACTCGCGATCTGGCGCGTCAGGTGGACTTCCTGTCGGTCGGCTCCAACGACCTGACCCAATACCTGCTCGCGGTCGACCGCAATAACCCGCGTGTCGCCGACCTCTACGATTACCTGCACCCTGCGGTGCTACAGGCCCTGCAAAGCGTGGTGCGAGACGCCCATGCCGAAGGCAAGCCGGTCAGTATCTGCGGCGAAATGGCGGGCGACCCAGCGGCCGCAGTGCTGTTGATGGCGATGGGCTTCGACAGCCTGTCGATGAACGCCACCAACCTGCCGAAAGTGAAGTGGATGCTGCGCCAGATCAACCTGAGCAAGGCCAAGGACCTGCTGGCGCAGTTGATGACCAATGATAACCCGCAAGTCATCAGCAGCTCGCTGCAACTGGCACTGAAAAACCTCGGCCTGTCGCGGATGATCAACCCAGGGTCCGTGAAAGGGCACTAGAGCCTGCCGATGGGCGTTCCCATGTTATGTCTCATGGGTATATTCAGCTCTTATCAGCACCGCCGGACTGTGGGAGGCGGCTTGCCGACGATGAACGATGACGCGTTCTTTCTGATATACCGCGTCGCCTTCATCGCGGGCAAGCCCCCTCCCACGGCCCAGTACTCATATCCTCAACTCAACCTCACCCAGCCGCCCACCCTGCGGCCCGAAGCTGTGTTCGACCATCTGCCCCGTGCCGTCGGCGTTGACGATCAGTACGGTGCTGGCGCGGGTGCCGTAGTTGGGGCTGGCGATGAACACGCTGGACAGCAGCTTCTCGGTGGCAAGGCCCACGCCGGTTTCAGGCAGATCAGCGTCTGCGGCAGGCTGCGGATCCTTCAGCAGGTCCAGTAATCGTTCGGGCCGAGGGTCATCCAATTGCGCTGTCAGTGCTGCTCTGGCCTTGAGCAGTTTGGGCCAAGGCGTGTTCAGGCCTGCGTTGGACAGCCCGTACACGCCTTCGCCCAGCAAGCGGGGCGTCGGGTTGGTCGAGCTCAGGTAATACAACTGCACTGCGTCACCCGCCAGCAGGTTGAAACCCGTGTACTCACTGGCGCGCGCAGCCATTTCGGCCACGTAATCCTCGGGCGATTGCTCACCCGCCAGAAACTTAGCCACCAGCTCGCCACGCGAACGCAGGCCCAAAGTCTGGCCCGGATCACGAATATTGGTCACAGCGGCAAAGCGCCCCAAGGCACCGATGCCCATCCAGGTGCCGCCAGCTTCGAGGTCTCGCCCTGCATAAACGCTCGGCATGTCCTCCCACTGGCTCAGTGGCCGGGTAGGGCGCGCATAGAATTCGTCACGATTGGCCGCCACAATCAGCGGCTGGGCCTGAGACGGCCGCCAGGCGAATACGATCAGACACATTCGGTTCTCCTTTTTCCTGAACTGTACGCAGCTTTGACCAGTGGCCGCTAGAGCAACCGGCCGGGCTCCGGTAACATGCCCGCCTGATTCAGTCGCCCGCACGGGCGTTCCAATTGAGGATACGCAATGCTGCCTTACCCGCAGATTGACCCGGTAGCCGTTGCCATCGGCCCGCTGCAAATTCACTGGTACGGTTTGATGTACCTGGTCGGCATCGGTGGCGCATGGTTGCTGGCGTCACGTCGCTTGAATGCATTCGACCCGACCTGGACCAAGGAAAAACTTTCCGACCTGATTTTCTGGCTGGCCATGGGCGTGATCGTCGGCGGACGGCTGGGCTATGTGCTGTTCTACGACCTGTCGGCCTATATCGCCAATCCATTGCTCATCTTCGAGGTCTGGAAGGGCGGCATGGCGTTCCACGGTGGCTTTGTCGGCGTCATGATCGCGGCCTGGTGGTTCGGCAAGCGCAACGGCAAAAGCTTCTTCCAGTTGATGGACTTCGTTGCACCGCTGGTGCCGATCGGTCTGGGTGCCGGGCGTATCGGCAACTTCATCAATGCCGAGCTGTGGGGCAAGCCGACCGATGTGCCGTGGGCAATGGTGTTTCCGCCGTTCAGCGACCCTGCGCAACTGGCGCGCCATCCGTCGCAGCTGTATCAGTTCGCACTCGAAGGTGTGGCACTGTTTATCATCCTTAATCTTTATGCGCGTAAACCCCGCCCGACCATGGCCGTTTCTGGCATGTTCGCGCTGTTTTACGGCATTTTCCGTTTTGTGGTCGAGTTCGTCCGGGTGCCGGACGCACAGCTGGGCTATCTGGCGTGGGGCTGGGTCACCATGGGTCAGATCCTGAGTCTGCCGATGATCATCGCCGGTCTGTTCCTGATCTGGCTGGCCTACAAGCGCGCTCCGGCGTCTACCAACGCAGCGGTCTGACACCGAAACGCCGCATGCTCGCGTGCGGCGCTTTCAACAAAGCAGGTGATTTATGAAGCAATATCTGGAACTGGTCGCACATGTGATCAAGCACGGGACCTTGCAGTCCAACCGTACCGGCGTGAACACCATCAGCTTTCCGGGTGCGATGCTGCGTTATGACTTGCAGGAAGGTTTCCCGGCGATCACTACCCGTCGCATGGCTTTCAAGTCGGCCATCGGCGAGATGGTCGGTTTTCTGCGTGGCGTGAGCAATGCGGCCGAATTCCGCGAGCTGGGCTGCAAGGTCTGGGACCAGAACGCCAACGAAAACGCTCAGTGGCTGAACAACCCGTTCCGCAAGGGCGAGGATGATCTGGGCGAGATCTACGGCGTGCAGTGGCGCAAATGGCCTGCCTACAAGCGCATCGATGCGGCCAATGTCGCCGCGATTGAACTGGCGCTCGGTCAGGGTTATCGCCAGATCGCCGAATCCGAAGAAGACGGCCAGGCGTTCGTGGTGCTGTACAAGGCCATCGATCAGATTCGCCAGTGTGTCGACACCATCATCAACGATCCAGGCAGCCGCCGGATTCTGTTCCACGGCTGGAACTGTGCACAGCTGGATGAGATGGCGCTGCCGCCTTGCCACCTGCTGTACCAGTTGCATCCGAACCCGCAGACGCGTGAAATCTCGCTGACCCTCTACATCCGTTCGAACGATCTGGGTCTTGGCACGCCGTTCAACCTGACCGAAGGCGCCGCGCTGCTGAGCCTGATCGGTCGTCTGACGGGCTACACGCCGCGCTGGTTCACCTATTTCATTGGTGATGCCCACGTGTACGAGAACCATCTGGACATGCTCAACGAGCAGCTTACCCGCGAGCCGTTCCCGATGCCGAAACTGAAAATCTCCGACCGCGTGCCGGAGTTTGCCAAGACCGGTGTGTATCAGCCGGAGTGGCTGGAGCTGATCGAGCCGTCTGACTTCACGCTGGAAGGGTATGAGCATCACCCGGCAATGACAGCGCCGATGGCGGTTTAAGCCCCGATCCTGATCGTTCCTACGCTCCGCGTGGGAATGCCTCTCGGGACGCTCCGCGTCCGCTCTGGAATGTGACCCAGAGCGTCACGGCTGCAGGCCCACGCAAATGGACGCGATCAGTGGGGGGATCAGGCGATCAGCTCAAACCAGAACGATCTGGTTCTTGCCCTGGCGTTTGGCCTGATACATCGCGGCATCGGCGCGGCCGTATAGGGCTTCCAGGCTGTGGTCGTCCTGGGTCAGGTTGGTCAGGCCCTGGCTGGCCGTGATGCTGAAGGTGCTGGTGCCGCACTGGAAGCTCTGGCGCTGGATCTCGCGTTGCAGGCGCTCTGCGATCTGCATGGCCATTTCCGGTGCGCAGCCGGGAAAGACCGCTGCAAACTCTTCACCGCCAATACGTCCGAACAAATCCCCGCGCCTCAGCGCTGAGCGACCGCTCTCTGCTATGCGCTGCAGCACGGTATCGCCTTCCTGGTGGCCGTAGGTGTCGTTCACCAGCTTGAAATCGTCGATGTCCAGCAGCAGGAAGGCCAGTGGCGTGCCGTTCAGGCGTGCCAGCTCGAACTCGCGCTGGGCGCATTCGAAGAAGTGGCGTCGGTTGCTGCTCTGGGTCAGGACGTCGGTGGTCGCGAGGCGCTGCAGTTCATCCTCGAGCTGTTTCTTCTCGGTGATGTCCTCGGCAATGCCCACCACGACCAAGCGCTGCGCATCATCGGTCTGGCGACTGACGAAGCACTTGTCGCTCAGCCAGCGCACTTCACCGTCGGCGCGGATGATGCGGTATTCGCGGTCTTCAATGGCGCCTTTCTCGATCACTTCGCTCAGGCTGCGCTCGGCGTAGTTGAGGTCATCCGGGTAGATGCTGTCGCGCCACTCGCCATAATCGGCCAGCAAAAGCCCTGCAGAGCGCCCAAAGATGCGCTCGTAGGCCGGGCTGACGTAAATCATGCGCTGGGTTTCCCAATCGAACGCCCAGAGCACAGCGTTGACGCTGACCAGCAGCGAACTGAACAACTGTTCACGCTCGCTCAGACGCGCCACCTCTGCCTGTGCATGCATCAGGGCCAGCAGGGTTTCAGCGGCGGCGGGCATTTCTGTAGCGGAGGTGACAGGGCTTTGCTTTTCCATAAGGCGACGTCTCAAGCAGCGCGCAGCCAGTGCTTGCACGCTCTCCCATTCACAGCGGGAAAGACGATCAGATGTTTTAAAAGGGGGGAAGTTCCGAAACCGGCATGCCCGCAAGGGGCACGCCGATCAACGGTGTCAGGCTTGAGCCGGGCGCAGCGAGTAGGTTTTCAACTGATCGGCGAAGTCGCGCAGGGACTGAATGCCACTGGCTTCGGCTTCGTGAATCCACTCTTTCATGGCTGACAGCATGTCGTGACCGTTGGTGCTGGTCTTGACCCAGATCTGCTGCAGCGCGAGGCGTTTTTCGTAGATCACCTTCAAGGCCTGGCTGTGTTCCAGCATGGTCTGGATGCGCACGTGGTGTCTGTCGTCCAACAGGCTGGTCTCGCGGGACAGCAGGCGCTTGGCACGGTGGAACTGATGGCGGACCGAGGCATCGGCCTTGGCCAGCTCCTGAGCAACCAGCGGACCGATCACGACCTTGCGGTACTGGGCCATGATCTGGAAGCGGTTGTTGAGGATGGCCATCGCGGTGTCCATGTCCAGATGTCCCTTGCCTTCGACCCGATGGGCGATAGGCGCGACACGCTGCACCTTGGCCAGACGCAGGAAGCTGAACACTTTGATCCACGCCCAGCCCATGTCGAATTCCCACGGCTTGACCGACAGCTTGGCCGAATTCGGGTAGGTGTGGTGGTTGTTGTGCAGTTCTTCGCCACCAATGATGATGCCCCACGGCACCAGATTGGTCGCCGCATCACGGCACTCGAAGTTGCGATAACCCACGGCATGACCCAGCCCATTGACCACGCCAGCGGCCCAGAATGGAATCCACATCATCTGGATTGCCCACACGGTGATACCGATAGCACCGAACAGCGCCAGATCGATCACCGCCATCAGGGCGATACCCAGCAGTTTGTAGCGCGAGTACAGATTGCGTTCGATCCAGTCTTCCGGGCAGTTCTTGCCGTAGATGCGCAGGGTGTCTTCGTTCTGAGCCTCTTCGCGATACAGCTCGGCGCCCTTGCGCAGGACGGTAGACAAGCCTTTGACGACCGGGCTGTGCGGGTCGTCGACGGTTTCGCATTTTGCGTGGTGCTTGCGGTGGATGGCGGTCCACTCGCGGGTGTTCTGCGCCGTGGTGAGCCACAGCCAGAAACGGAAGAAGTGCTTGAGCCCCGCATTGAGTTCCAGGGAGCGGTGAGCTGAGTAGCGGTGCAGATAGACCGTGACGCCGACAATCGTCACATGGGTCATGGCCAGTGTGACTGCTATTACCTGCCAGACGGAAAGGTCGAGCAAACCGTTGTACCACATAGGCTGTTTGGCCCTCGTAAAGATACGCGTGAAGAAAAAAGTAACAGCTGCATTATCACTGACATCCCACAGAAAACCAGTCACGCTTTTAGATAAGAGTCGCAGGATGTTTCTTGCTTTATAATTGCGCTCCTTTCATAAGGCCCTGGATTTTCTTATGACGGACTCTACTGACGGAGCGCTACGGACGGCCATTCTGTACGGCATGCTGTCCGTTCTGTGGTTGCTGGCGTTCGATTGCCTGCTGCCGCTTTTCATCGAAGATCCGGCTCATTTGGCTATCGCGCAGCGAGCAGGCGGTTACGGATGGGTGTTGATAAGCGCGGTCATGCTCTTCGTCGCGCGTGACCGTTTGATGAAAGTCATCACCGGCAAGGCACAGGTAGCGCGTCATCAGGACGATCACGACCAGCTGAGACTGGCTGCCGCGGTGTTCGACAGTACCCTGGAAGGGGTACTGGTGACCGACGCGAAAGGGCGGATCGTGCACGTCAACCGGGCGTTTGTGGACATTACCGGCTATCAGCCCGATGAAGTGCTGGGTTTCAACCCCAGCAAGTTCCAGTCCGGCCGCCACGGTGCGGAGTTCTATCGGCAGATGTACCGCTCGATCCTCAGCGCCGGTCAGTGGAGCGGCGAGATCTGGAATCGGCGCAAGAGCGGCGAAGTCTATCCGCAGTGGCAGACGATCCGCAGCATCAAGGCCGATGACGGCCAGCCGAAAAACTTCGTCGCGGTGTTTTCCGACATGACCGCCATCAAGCGTTCCGAGCAGGAACTGGCTCAACTGGCCCATTACGATGCGCTGACCGGCCTGCCCAACCGTCTGCTGCTCACTGACCGGATCAGTCAGGCGCTGACGTCTGCCCGTTCCAGCAAGCGCGGCTGCGCGCTGCTGTTGATCGATCTGGACCATTTCAAGAACATCAATGACAGCCTCGGCCACAATATCGGCGATGAAGTGCTCAAGGCCATTGCCGCTCGACTCGAAGGTGTGACCGAGAGCGACATGACCCTGGCACGGCTGGGCGGGGACGAATTTGCCTTGCTGGTCAAGAACTGCCCGCAGATGGTCCAGGCAGCGGCTCTGGCGCAGCGGGTCAGTGAAGTGCTCAAGGCGCCATTTACAATCGCCGGACAGCAGCTGTTCATCAGTGCCAGCCTGGGCATCAGCCTGTTTCCAGGCGATGCGCTGACTGACCAGCAATTGTTGCGCAATGCCGACTCTGCGCTGTTCAAGGCCAAGAGCAACGGCCGTGACGGCTATGCGTTGTACACCGAAGAACTGACGTCCCACGCCCGTCAGCGGGTGCAGCTGGTGAGCGAACTGCGCCACGCCATCGAACATCAGGAATTACGCGTCTTTTATCAGCCGGTTCACGATCTCGCCACGCGCTGCATCGTGGGTGTCGAAGCGCTCGTGCGTTGGCAGCACCCATCACGGGGCATGGTTTCACCGGGGGAATTCATTCCGGTGGCCGAGCAGAGCGGGCTGATTGCCGATATCGATGCCTGGGTGCTGGAAACGGCATGTCGGCAGATGCTGGCCTGGCAAGCCTGCGACGTGCCGATCCGCTTTGTGGCGGTCAATGTTTCCAGTCGGTTGTTCAGCACCGGTGATCTTGATCGTCAGGTCAGCCAGGTGCTGCGTGATACCGGCCTTGATCCTGCCTTGCTGGAGCTGGAAGTGACTGAAAGCGCAGTAATGGAAGACCCCGAGCAGGCCATCGAGCAGTTGCACCGGCTGCGCGAGTTGGGCCTGAGTCTGGCCATCGATGACTTTGGCACCGGTTATTCCTCTCTGCTCAGGCTCAAGCGCATGCCGGTCCAGAAGCTGAAGATCGATCAGGGCTTCGTGGCGGGACTGCCGAGCGATGACGACGATATTGCCATCGTGCGCGCGGTCATCGCGCTGGCGGGCAGCATGGGCATGCGAGTGCTGGCCGAGGGCATCGAGCAGGCCGAGCAGGCGGCGTTTCTGTTCGACAACGGGTGTGAGTTGGGCCAGGGCTACTGGTTCGGGCGACCCGTGCCTGCCGAATCGATCAATTGGACACATGCCCCGGCGTTCACGACAGCCCCGGTCTAAGGGGCTCTGACGCGCCTGATTCATGCTCTGGCCGGACGTGCAATGCGTTCCGCCATGGCGTGGAATCTCTTAATTTCTTTTGGTTATATCTGCATTCTTAAATAGTCTTTTTAAGAATATCTGCACCTCACTACTATTGCCTCATCGCCACATGCCAGCGCTTCGGGTGCGACGGCAGGCTCCACTTTCAAGGAATACGATAATGAGCGCATCTCTACGTAGTGTTGACGGTCAGGACGAAGCGGCAATCTTGCGTGAGATTCAGAGTGCGTTGCGTGACCTGCGCTTTGGCGCCGTCGAGATCACCGTGCACAACGCACAAGTAGTGCAGATCGAGCGCAAGGAAAAATTCCGTTTGCAGAACCCTGGTAACAAGCCGAGCTGATACAGCGCCGTATGAAACAACCGAATGCGATGCACCCCCTGACAAGCAGCGCGCCGGTGTGAATCTCACGCTGGCGTGCGACGAAGAAATCAAAAAAAGCCGACACACAGAATTTGCAGGAGCTTCACCTATGTCCATTCGCCGTTTTGCCCTGGCCGCTCTCGCCAGCGCTGTATTCGCAGGTTCCGCTGTCGCCAAGGACTACGAGTTGCTCAACGTGTCTTACGACCCGACACGTGAGCTATATCAGGAATACAACGCCGAGTTCGCCAAGCACTGGAAGCAGTCCCATCCGGACGACACCGTGACCATCAAGCAGTCCCATGGTGGCTCGGGCAAGCAGGCCCGTGGCGTGATCGACGGCCTGCGCGCCGACGTCGTGACCCTGGCGCTGGCCGGTGACATCGACGAGATCGCCAAACTGGGCAAGACCTTGCCTGAAAACTGGCAGACGCGTCTGCCTGACGCGAGCACGCCGTACACCTCGACCATCGTGTTTCTGGTGCGCAAGGGCAATCCAAAAGGCATCAAGGACTGGGGCGACCTGATCAAGAAAGACGTGTCGGTGATCACGCCCAACCCGAAAACCTCGGGCGGCGCGCGCTGGAACTTCCTGGCTGCCTGGGCCTATGGCCTGAAGGCGGGCGGTGGCGACGAAGCCAAGGCCAAGGAATACGTGCAGACCCTGTTCAAGCATGTGCCGATTTTGGACACCGGAGCGCGCGGCTCGACCATCACTTTCGTTAACAACGGTCAGGGTGATGTGCTGCTGGCGTGGGAAAACGAGGCGTTCCTGGCGCTGAAGGAAGACGGTGGCGCAGACAAGTTCGACATCGTCGTACCGTCGCTGTCGATTCTGGCCGAGCCGCCGGTCGCCGTCGTCGACAAGAATGCCGAGAAGAAAGGCAACACCGCCGTGGCGACCGAGTACCTGAAACACCTGTACAGCAAGGAAGGCCAGGAAATTGCCGCGAAAAACTTCTATCGTCCACGTGATAAAGAGATCGCCGCCAAATACGAGAAGCAATTCCCGAAACTGGATCTGGTGACTATCGACAAAGACTTCGGCGGCTGGAAGACTGCGCAGCCGAAGTTCTTCAACGACGGCGGCGTGTTCGACCAGATTTATCAAGCGCAATAAAACGCATGACGATACCGCGCAGCTCTCGATGGGCGCGGTATCGCAGTGATGGTCAAACAGCCCGGATCAACGTCCGGGCTTCGTGCAAGTAAAACCAGGGACTTCTATGTCGCGTCGTATCTCCCCCGTCATACCCGGCTTCGGGCTGACGCTGGGCTACACCTTGGTGTACCTCAGTCTGATTGTGCTTATACCGCTGGCCGCCATGTTCGTGCATGCCGCACAGCTCACCTGGGATCAGTTCTGGACCATCATCACCGCCCCTCGCGTACTGGCGGCGCTGAAGTTGAGTTTCAGCACAGCGTTCTACGCCGCTGTCATCAACGGCGTGATCGGTACGCTGCTGGCGTGGGTGCTGGTGCGTTATACCTTCCCCGGACGCAAGATCATCGATGCGATGATCGACCTGCCTTTTGCCCTGCCGACCGCCGTGGCCGGTATCGCCCTGACAGCGCTGTATGCGCCCAATGGCTGGGTCGGGCAGTTCGCCGCTGATCTGGGTTTCAAGATCGCCTACACCCCGTTGGGTATCACTCTGGCGCTGACCTTCGTGACGCTGCCGTTCGTGGTGCGCACCGTTCAACCGGTGCTGGCCGATATCCCGCGTGAGGTCGAGGAAGCCGCTGCCTGCCTGGGTGCCCGTCCGCTGCAGGTGTTTCGCCACATTCTCGTGCCTGCGCTGCTGCCAGCCTGGCTGACCGGCTTCGCGCTGGCCTTCGCTCGCGGCGTGGGCGAGTACGGCTCGGTCATCTTCATCGCGGGCAACATGCCGATGAAAACCGAAATCATGCCTTTGCTGATCATGGTCAAGCTCGACCAGTACGACTACACCGGCGCGACCTCCATTGGCGTTCTGATGCTGGTGGTTTCCTTCATTCTGCTGCTGCTGATCAACCTGCTGCAGCGGCGCATCGAAACCCCATCCTGAGGAGGCGAGCATGTCTTATTCATCGGTTTCCGCTGCAGCCTCCGCCAACGACGCACGTCGTGGTAACGCTGTTGCTCGTCGTATCCTGATCGGCCTTGGCTGGCTGATCTTCGCCCTGTTTCTGGGGCTGCCGCTGTTCATCGTGGTCTCGCAAGGCCTGAAAAACGGTCTGGGCGCCTTCTTCGAGGCGGTGCTTGAGCCGGACGCGCTGTCGGCGCTCAAGCTAACGGTCATTGCCGTGCTGATCTCGGTGCCGCTCAACCTTGTGTTCGGCGTCAGTGCCGCGTGGTGCGTGAGCAAGTACTCGTTTCGTGGCAAGAGCATTCTGGTCACGCTGATCGACCTGCCGTTCTCGGTATCGCCGGTCATTGCCGGTCTGGTCTACGTGCTGATGTTCGGCGCGCAGGGCCTGTTCGGGCCGTGGCTGCAGGATCACGACATCCAGATCGTCTTCGCGCTGCCGGGCATCGTGCTGGCAACCATCTTTGTGACCGTGCCGTTCGTCGCGCGTGAACTGATCCCGCTGATGCAGGAGCAGGGCACGCAGGAAGAAGAGGCGGCGCGCCTGCTGGGTGCCAACGGCTGGCAGATGTTCTGGCATGTGACGGTGCCGAACATCAAGTGGGGCCTGATCTATGGCGTGGTGCTGTGTACCGCGCGGGCGATGGGTGAGTTTGGCGCGGTGTCGGTGGTGTCCGGCCACATTCGCGGCGTTACCAACACCCTGCCGCTGCACGTCGAGATCCTCTACAACGAATACAACCACGTTGCCGCCTTTGCGGTGGCGAGCCTATTGCTGATCCTCGCGCTGTTCATCCTGCTGCTCAAGCAGTGGAGCGAATCCCGTATTAACCGTCTGCGCCATAACGCGGCGGAGGAATAATCATGTCGATCGAAGTCCGTAACGTCAGCAAGAGCTTCAACGCCTTCAAGGCCCTGAACAGCATCAATCTGGACATCCAGAGTGGCGAACTGGTTGCCTTGCTTGGCCCGTCAGGCTGCGGCAAGACTACCTTGCTGCGCATCATCGCAGGCCTGGAGACCCCGGATGCCGGCAGCATCGTGTTCCACGGTGAAGACGTCTCCGGCCATGACGTGCGTGATCGCAACGTCGGTTTCGTGTTTCAGCATTACGCGCTGTTCCGCCACATGACCGTGTTCGACAACGTCGCGTTCGGCCTGCGCATGAAGCCCAAGCGCGAACGTCCCAACGAGACGCGGATTGCCGAGAAGGTTCACGAACTGTTGAACATGGTGCAACTGGACTGGCTGGCCGACCGCTACCCGGAGCAGCTTTCCGGTGGTCAGCGCCAGCGTATCGCGCTGGCCCGCGCCTTGGCTGTGGAGCCCAAAGTGCTGCTGCTGGACGAGCCGTTCGGGGCGCTGGACGCCAAGGTCCGCAAGGAGCTGCGTCGCTGGCTGGCGCGTCTGCACGAAGACATCAACCTGACCTCGGTCTTCGTGACACACGATCAGGAAGAAGCCATGGAAGTGGCGGACCGCATCGTGGTGATGAACAAGGGCGTGATCGAGCAGATCGGCTCGCCGGGCGAGGTGTATGAAAATCCGTCCAATGACTTCGTGTATCACTTCCTCGGCGACTCCAACCGCCTGAGTCTGGGTGATGAAGGCCACGTATTGTTCCGCCCGCATGAAGTGTCGTTGTCACGCCAGGAACTGGAAGACCACCACGCCGCCGAAGTCCGCGACATCCGCCCGCTTGGCGCGACCACGCGGGTCACGCTCAAGGTCGAAGGGCAGAGCGAGCTGATCGAGGCTGAAGTGGTCAAGGATCACGACAGCCTTGTGGGCCTGGCGCGGGGTGAGACCCTGTTTTTCAAGCCTAAGGTCTGGCAGAAGTTGTAAGGCAGTCGGGCTGATCGTGCTTGTTTGAACGACCCGGTACTGAGCGTGCCCATCGCTCCGCATGGGCATGCAGCCCGTGACGCTCTGCGTTACATCAAGAGCGGACGCAGAGCGTCCCGAGAGGCATTCCCACGCGGAGCGTAGGAACGATCATCACACTATATTGATGCGCCCACGCGGAGCGTAGGAACGATTACCCGTTCGTTAAACCGCAGCCTTGCGCACGTTGCGCCCCACCGGGCCGGCACGTTCTTCGATGGCGTGCTGCAAAGGTTTCAGCAGGCCCATCAGGAATGCCAGTTCCGCCACCACGAACAGCGGGCCGATGATCAGGCCGGTCACGTCATCGATGAATGCCGGTTTGCGGCCTTCGTAATAGTGGCCGATGAACTGGATGATCCAGCCAACGACAAACAGCCCCACGCCCGCACTCAGCCAGACCATGGTCGTCTGTTGCGCCAGATTCGCGCCTGCCCAGATGCACAGCAGCAAAAGTACCGCCATCACCACGCCAAGCACCCGGTCCAGTCGCAGATAAAACACGGTCGAGGCCAACGTCACCAGTGCCGCGGGCGATAGCCAGATGCCGCCCACTGACCAGCCTGGCCGGGACAAAAGTACGGCCACCGCCAGAACAATCAGCGGGATACCTATGAAGTGGGTCACGATATTGCGTGAGTCGCGGTGATAGGACGCGTATTGGCTGAGATGATCGACAAGGTTTTTCATTATTATTCCTGCCTGAAGCGCTGATCCGGGTTGATCACCGTATCGCCTTTGCAATACGACTGCCTGAAAAACAAGGGAGCAAATATGACAAATGGAACGTTATGGCGGTCACGATTGCTGTCCGATTACTGGTTTTCCAATCTACCTGCCGGTTTGCAGGATAGCCTGCTGGACGCCGCTTTCCAGATTCGCAAGACGCCCGGCAAGGCACTGTTCAAAAAAGGCGATCCGGCGTGCGGTCTTTACGTGTTGGTCGAGGGCAGTGTGCGCGTCGGCCCTGCTGCTGATCAGCGTCTGGTGCCGCGTCTGGAACCCGTTCGCCTGCCTTGCTGGTTTGGAGAAGTGTCGTTGTTCGACGGGCTGCCGCGCAGGTTCGATGTGGTGGCGCGGGAGCAGACGATCTTTCTGCATGTGCCCCAGCGCGTGCTCATGGAGCTGCTTGATCAGCATCCGCAGTACTGGCATTCGTTTGCCGGTCTGCTCAGCCACAAGCTGGGCCTGCCGATTCCGCTTTCTGATGAGATGGCCCGATTGCCCGCCAGGCATTGGGTTGCGTGGCGCCTGCTGATGCTGTCCGAGGGTTATGGAAGTCTCAGTCATGCGCGGCGTCTGGTCACGCTGGACGAAATCCAGCCGCCTGAGGATCTATCTCCGACCGTTTTGCTCGACGTGCTGCAGGACCTGCACCAACGCAGGATCGTGCGTCTGGGGGAGGGGCAGCTGGAAGTCTTCGAAGTGGAGAAGCTGCGCAAGGTGGCGAATTACTCCAAGGCCAGTGCCGTGTGTTGAAGGTGCGCCCGACGCTGATCGTGCCCAATCTCTACGTGGGCATGCAGCCCATGACGCTCCGCGTCACATCAACAAATGATCATCAGCGCATCAAATCACTTCGGTACTGCCCTGGCGTCATGCCGGTCCAGCGTTTGAAGGCGCGGCTCAGGCTGTCGGTGTCGGCGAAACCCAGCAGATAGGCGACTTCGCTCAACGAGCTGTGCGGGTCGCTCATGTGCATCAGCGCCAGATTCTGGCGGCACTGATTGAGCAGCAAATCATAGCGACAGCCTTCGTCGGCCAGGTGCCGTTGCAGGCTGCGCGGGGTCAGGTGCAGGGCTTCGGCGATGCTCTCGGCCGAGGGTTCGCCGTCCGGCAGCAGGGTTTCGATGGCCGAGCGCACACGCTGCTCCCAGATCAGCGATGGCAAGGGTTCTGCGCTGGGCACCTGTTCGGTCAGCACGATCGGGTTTTCGTCCAGGTGACTGTCGAAGTCCTCGCAGGCAAATTCCAGCCGATTCTCCGACGCCGAGAAAAACAGCGGCGCTCGAAACAGCTCATGCCAGGGCTGCGGATTTTCAGGCTGTGGACGTTGGAGGTGAATGGCCAGCGGTGCGTAGTTTCTGCCCAGCCGGTTGCGGCAGGTGCGCACATAAATGGCGGCGAAGGCATCCAGTAGTTCATGAGTCGGTAGCTGGGCGGACGTCGGCGCGGTAAAGCGAAATTCGTAACGCTCGCCCGCGGCTCTGAAGTCCAGTTCAAGTGAATCTTCGGCCATCGAGTGATAGCGCACGATGCGTTCGAAAACCTCGCGCAATGAGCCGCTGGCCACCAGCGTGTAGCCCAACGCATGAAAACTGGTGGGGCTGACAAAGCGCGAGACCCGCAAACCCAGCGCCGGATCGCCACTGGCCTGCACAGCCAGTTGCCAGAGCTTCGCGGTGGCGCTCGCTGCGAAGCTGGCCTCGGGATCATTGAGCCGCTGCGTATCGATTCCCGCTGCCTTGCAAAAGTCGTCACTGTTCAGGCCAAGCGCATCCAGTTGCTTGCGCAGCGAACGGGTCCAGCTGGCGAGGCTGCTTGGCTCAGGCATGCGGGCGACCCTTCCTGTCTTCGATTGGCATTCAACGTCGGTCTTTGCCGACAAGGCATCAATGGGCAACTCCTTTGCCTGACGCTGCCTCGAGAGAATGGAAGCTTTTGTGACACTTTTGCAAGTACTGCCTGACTGAATGCAGCGCTTTGCACGCAATGGCAATCGGCTATGCGCGAAAACCTCTTGTCGTCGTATGACTGACTTCTGGCTGCTCAGCTCGACGAGTGATTTTTCTATAGAGAACGTTGCTCACAGTCGAGTTCGGCATTTGACACGCTCATGGCAAATGACTATAAATGCGCCATGTTGTACGACAACGTATGGCTTTCAAAAATTACAACCATAAAAATAATTCAAAGAGTAACAAAGCTCATGTCCAGCGCTCATATCCCGCCCAGGGATCACTCACCATGGTGTGAAAAATACGGAAAAACCCCCGTAATTCGCTCATTGTGCATGCATAAAACCTTTTCAGCTTCAGTAACCTGACGTTACAAAATCCAGCCGCCCCTCGGTCAAGGCTGCGGGACGCTCGTCGCCAATCCAAGAATAAGCAGGGTGAAGAGATGAAAGTAAAAGGCATTCGGTGGTGGATGGTCGGGCTGGTCACAGCCGGTCTGGTCGTCAACTACCTCGCTCGCAATACATTGTCTGTCGCAGCGCCGACGCTCATGAGTGAGCTGAGCATCTCGACCGAGCAGTACGCGCACATCGTGGTCGCTTGGCAGATGTGCTACGCCCTGATGCAGCCGGTTGCCGGCTATATCATCGACGCCATCGGCACCAAGATGGGTTTTGCGATCTTTGCCGTGGCCTGGTCTGGGGCTTGCGCGGCGGCGGCGTTTGCCACCGGCTGGCAGAGTCTGGCGATCTTTCGCGGTCTGCTCGGCCTGACCGAGGCAGCGGGGCTGCCTGCGGGCGTCAAGGCCACCACCGAATGGTTTCCGGCCAAGGAGCGCTCGGTCGCCATCGGCTGGTTCAACATCGGCTCGTCCTTCGGCGCCCTGTTGGCGCCACCACTGGTGGTGTGGGCCATCCTGCACAACGGCTGGGAGCTGGCGTTCCTGATCGTCGGCGGTCTGGGCATTATCTGGAGCGGTCTGTGGTTGCTGCTGTACAAGCACCCTCGTGATCAGAAACGCCTGAGCGATACCGAGCGTGATTACATCCTCAGCGGTCAGGAAGCACGCCTCAAGGACGCTCCGGCGCAAAAGGGCAGCTGGAAAAAATTGTTCAGGAATCGCAATTTCTACGCCATCGCCTCGGCGCGGATCCTCTCCGAGCCTGCCTGGCAGACCTTCAATGCCTGGATTCCGCTGTACCTGATGACCGAGCGGCACATGAACATCAAGGAAGTCGCGATGTTTGCCTGGCTGCCCTTTCTGGCGGCAGACATCGGCTGCGTCCTGGGCGGCTACCTCAGCCCGCTGTTTCACAAGTACTGCAAGGTTTCGCTGTTCACCTCGCGCAAGATGGTGATGCTGTTCGGCTGCTTCTGCATGATCGGCCCTGCGTGCATCGGGCTGGTTGCAAGCCCTTACACCGCCATCGCGCTGCTGTGCATCGGTGGCTTCGCGCACCAGACCCTGTCGGGCGCGCTGTATTCCATTACCTCGGACTCGTTCGGCAAGAACGAAGTCGCAACGGCCACCGGTATGGGCGGCATGTTCGGCTTCCTTGGCGCAGCGGCGTTCACCATGGTGTTCGGTGTGCTGGTCACCAAGATCGGCTACAGCCCTCTGTTCGTCGTGCTGGCGATCTTCGACATCATTGCAGCCTTTGTGGTGTGGACCGTGGCGCGTGAAGTCACCCAGAAAGACGATCCGCTGATCGTGGATGACATCGTACCGGGCACCCGTTCCGTTCCAGCCACCTGATACGGCGTCGCACAGTTGTCACAAAGACTGGTTAACCTTCGCTCAATCTAGTTTTTTATTCAGGGCCGTTCCTTCAAGGCAGGGAGCGGTCCTTTTTTTGCCTTGATCTTTATATTCTTTTTAGGAATTAATAAATATCTTCTTATTCCTTAACGAATATATGTTCCGTCCCTATACTCGCCCCATGAACGCATACGTGCAGGAGGCGAATCCATGCATAACGAGTCGATCCGGTATCTGATCCTGCCAGGATGGCAGGGGTCCCCTGATAATCACTGGCAAACCCACTGGCAGAACAGCCTGCCCAACAGCGCGCGCGTCGAGCAGGCCGACTGGCTCAAGCCGCGCCGTGAAGACTGGGTGGGTGAGTTGCAGCGCACCATTGCTGCACAAGACACGCCCGTGATCCTGATCGCTCACAGCCTGGGTTGCGTCACCGTTGCGCATTGGGCGCAACTGGCTCCGCTGGAGACGCTGCGTCAGGTGCAGGGCGCACTGCTGGTCGCGCCTGCCGACGTGGATCGCCCGAACTGCCCGCCTGCGTTGCGCAATTTCTCACCGATACCCACCGACCTGCTGCCGTTCCCGACCCAGATTGTCAGCTCCGACAACGATCCGGCCGTCAGCTCGCAACGCGCGCTGGAAATGGCCCGTCACTGGGGCGCTGAACTGGGTTTTCTGAGCGAAGCCGGGCACATCAACGTCAAGTCCGGCCATCAGCGCTGGGAGCAAGGGTTCGCGTATCTGTATCGTCTGCAAAATCGTCTGGAGCAACACGCGCGTCGTCGCGCATGACCGGATTGCCTTGTATTGCGGGCCATCCGGCCCCGTTTTTTTAACGCCTGAGACCGTGAGCGGCCCGGGCGGGAGTGCGTCATGAGCCTTCACGAAACCTTCGGTCAGCCGCTGCTGACCTTCCCCGACTCCGACAAAAGCCCGCTGAGCATTCGTGCCAAGGCGCTGGTTTTCATCGACCCGCGTTCGCGCCAGTTGCGCGAAGAGATGGAGTTGCTGGCGCCGCGTTCGCTGCCCGTGTTGATACGCGGTGAGTCGGGAACGGGCAAGGAGTTGCTGGCGCGGCATATTCATCGCGGCAGTGATCGCTCCGGCCTGTTCGTATCCGTGAACTGCGGCGCCATCAGCCCGACCTATGCCGACGCCGAGCTGTTTGGCTACGCGGCAGGCGCACACAGCGGCTCGGTCAGCAGCCGCGCAGGCTGGTTCGGTTCGGCCAATGGCGGCACCCTGTATCTGGACGAAATCGGCGACTTGCCGCTGCCCATTCAAGTGAAGTTGCTGGCGGCGCTGGAAAATCATGAAGTCACCCGTGTCGGTGCGCATCAGCCAAGCCCTGTCGACGTGCGATTGGTGGCAGCCACCAGTATCGATCTGGCGCAGGCCGTGGCGGCCGGTAAATTCAATGAGCGGCTCTACCATTACCTGCGCGAAGGCAAGCTCGACCTGCCAGCGCTGCGCGAGCAGCCCGGCAACATCCTGCCGTTGGCCGAGTATTTCGTCGGCATTTACAGCCAGCGTCTGAACCTGCCTGTCCAGTTGGTCAGCGAGGCCGCGCAGAAGACGCTGGAAGCCTATAGCTGGCCCGGAAACACGCGAGAGCTTGAGAACGTCATCCATTTTGCGTTGTTGGTCAGCCAGGGTGATGAGATCCAGCCTGAAGACATACACCTGCCCGAACTTGCCAGCCCGCTGAAACAGATCGAGCATCAGGCTCGCAGGTTGCTCGCCGAAAACAATCCCGGCCAGCTTGCGGCACTCAGGCAGTTACTGGAAACGGTCGCGGACCGACTTGAGCAAAACCCGGCATAACCCTTGTCGCAGAGCGCTGCAAATGATTTGGAGGACGCCTTCGAGAAAAAAAAGCATAAGCATTTGCTTAAAAAGTATTTTCTCGGAATAACAAATCTCGGTAATGTCCACATGATGTCGCAGCACGGGATAGCGCCGCGGCAAACCACTGAAAAGGCGTCATTTTTTGTGACGCTCACGGATTCGCTAAGGACATTGCATGAAAAAGACGTTGTTGATGACCGCTCTGGCGGCTGCTTTCTCGATTGGCCTGGCGCACGCCGGTGAAAAACTGGTCGTGGGCGCCACGCCTGTGCCGCACGCGGAAATCCTTGAGCTGATCAAGCCGACCCTGGCCAAGGAAGGTGTGGACCTGGAAATCAAGGTCTTCACTGACTACGTTCAGCCGAACGTGCAGTTGAGCGAGAAGCGTCTGGACGCCAACTACTTCCAGACCAAGCCTTACCTGGATGGCTTTAATAAAGGGAAGGGCACCAACCTGGTGACAGGTGTTGGCGTACACGTCGAACCGTTCGGCGGCTACTCGAAAAAGTACAAGAGCATTGCCGACTTGCCTGAAGGCGCAACCGTTGCCATTCCGAACGAAGGCAGCAACGCCGGTCGCGCACTGCTCCTGCTGCAGAAGAACGGTCTGATCACCCTGAAAGACCCGACCAACGCACTGGCTACGCCGAAAGACATCGCCACCAACCCGAAGAAACTGAAATTCCGCGAACTGGAATCGGCCGTACTGCCGCGTGCACTGGGTCAGGTTGACCTGGCGTTGATCAACACCAACTACGCGCTGGAAGCCAAACTCAATCCGCAGAAAGACGCCCTGATCATCGAAGGTGCCGATTCGCCTTACGTGAACTTCCTGGTCACCCGCGAAGACAACGCCAACAGCGACGCCATCCAGAAACTGTCCAAGGCCCTGACCAGTCAGGAAGTCAAAGACTTCATCAACAAGAAGTACGACGGCGCGGTACTGTCCGCGTTCTGATTGTTGATGCGCTGATCGTGCCCATGCTCTGCGTGGGCATGCCTCCCAGGACGCTCCGCGTCCCGGCGTAGGCTCGAAGCTGAACAAAACCTCGTAACACCTTGCTCGTTCCTCTCTCGTGGAAATGGACGTTAGCCTTGTGTCATCAGACTCCCCGTCTGCTGACTCAAGGACGAATCGATGGCCCGAAGCCGCTACACCATCACTGAACCTGACAAACCTCATTTCCTGACGTGCACGATTGTGGAGTGGCTGCCCTTATTCACTCGGCCTGAATGGGTGGGCATTCTGTTGGACGCGTGGCGTTATCAGCAGAATGAGCAGGGAATGCAACTGTTCGGGTATGTGATTCTGGAGAACCATCTGCACTATGTGGCTCAGGCAAAAGATCTGGGCAGTTGCGTTCGCAGCTTCAAATCCTTCACCGCGAGACGGATCGTCGATCACTTGGAGAGAAGCAACGCAGAGCGTGTGCTTGAGCGATTACGCTTTACGAAACGTGCGTATAAGACCGACAGGGTTTATCAGGTCTGGCAGGAAGGCACCCACGCAGAGGTCATCTGGAGTGAGGACGTGATGCGGCAGGAACTCGACTACATCCACCACAACCCGGTCAAGCGGGGATACGTAGACGTCGGTGAGCACTGGCGTTACTCAAGTGCCCGGGATTATCAGGGGCAGGTTGGTTTGATTGATGTCCAGCGCTGGTATTGACCGCCCGACATCGCGCCCGTGACGCTCTGCGTCACCTCACGGCCGGACGCGGAGCGTCCTGAGAGGCATTCCCACGCGGAGCGTAGGAACGATCATTACACGATATTGATCATGCAGCCCGCGACGCTCTGCGTCCCATTCTGGAGCGGACGCAGAATGATGTGGCCTAATCATTCCTGGCTTTTGACTGGCGAATAACAGTCAGCCGACCTCTCAAAACGCCAACGTCACCTGCGCATTAAGCGCCTGATCGGTCGTGTCGCTGCCGATCTGTCCGTTGTAGCTCACGCCCACGCTCAGCGTTTCACTCAACCCCAGGTCCACACCCGCGCCCAGCACTGCTGCGTTACGCGCAATCGGTGCGCCGGAGAGTGCGAAGGTGTCGCCGCCGCTGAAGGCTGCGCGGCTTTCGGGGGTCACGTCGCCGAACGCACGGCGCCAGCCGACTGTGGCGTTGGGTTTGACGTCGACACTGCCCACGTTCATGTGCGTGGCTGCCCGCAGGCCGAGAGTGCTGAACGTGACGTGGTTTTCCTCGGACTTGTTGCGCAGGCTGATGGCGCTGCTGTTTTCGTCGAAGCCGTCGCTGTCCAGCCTTACGTGGGCGAGGTTGGCGAAGGGTTCGAGCTGCGCGTTGCCCAGTTCGATGGCATAGCCGAGTTCACCGAATACCTGATTGGTCGCCGCCTGATAATCCTGCTTGAAGCGCTCGGAAGAGCCCGGCAGGTCCAGCGTGCGCTTGGACGTCAGGTCATGCCAGGTCCGCACGGCGCCCAGACGCAGGCCCAGTTGGCCCCATTTTGCGCCGCCATAGATACCCAGGTGATAGTTGTCACTGTCGCTGGAGCCAGACGCATGGCGCAGGTCGAAGCTGCTGCGGCTGAAACCGGCGAGTGCGCCGACACGCCAGGTGTCGTTGACCGGCACGTCGGCACCGAACAACAGGCCGCTGGTGTGGCTGTCCAGACCCGAAGCGTCATCCGTGCTGTCGGTCTTGCCGGTGGCGCCGATGGCCTGCGTCCAGACCAGACCGCGCGAGGCATCGCCTGCCAGGGTTTGCGATGCACCGCCGGATGCCTGTGCCGATTGCGATTGCTGCAGGCGGTCAGCGATGGCGTTGCGCACCAGACGGCTGTCTTCGATCAGCGCAGACTGAGTCGAGGCATGCAGTTCGTTTGACAAGGCATTGAAGGTGGCCTGTGCCGTTGCCGCATCGGCCTGTACGACACTTCTCCACAACGCGTTGCCTGCGCCTGCGCTGTCCAGGCCCTGAGCGACGGCTCGTGCATTGCGGCTGGTCGCCAGGCTGGCGAAGCTCTGCGCGTTGCGATCAAGCGTCAGGCCGACATCGGTCGCGGTGTAATTGAGGGTGGGCGTCAGGAACGCGAAGTTCGACTGTACGTTGTTGAACGTACCGCTGATGCCGCCCGCTGCCGAGAGAATCGAGTAACGGCTCGCTGCGACCCAGTTGCCGCCCTCGACCAATGAAACCGTGGCGTTGTTCAGTGTGGCGCGGCCTGTGGCGACGATGCGGTCGGCATTGCCAGCCGCATCTGACTCGACCTGATAGACCGAGCCTTGTGCGAAGTTGACGTTGCCATTGACGTTCAACTGGCCCACCGAGTTGCCTGGAGCAACCACGCCACCCGACGCAGCGTTGATACCGCCCACCGAGCCATTGCCGCCCAGCACTGAACCGGAGTTCACGGTCACGACCGAGTTGCCGAGGTTGCCGTTCACCGCCAGTCGCCCGGCCTGCACGGTTGTTGCGCCGGATAGACTGCTGTTGCCCGTCAGGTTCAGCGAGCCTGCGCCCTGTTTGATCAATGCGCCGTTGCCGGTAATAGCGTTGCTGAAGGTGTCATTGGTCGACTGATCGAGCACCAGCGTCGCGTTGTCGGTGATCGTCCCGCTGCCGAACGACTGGGCGTGACCGGTCAGGAAGCCGCCGTTGATCACCGTGCCGCCCGAGTAGGTGTTGTTGCCGGTGAGTATCAGGTTGCCAGTGCCGTTCTTGATCAGGCCGCCTGTGCCCGAGATGTCGTTGCGCCAGGCGTCGATGGCGTTGTATCCGCCTTGGCTGGCGTTCATGTTGACCGTGACATTGGAGTTGAACGCGCCATAACCGTCACCCGCGGCGTACAGGTTCAAACGGCCGTAGCCATTGGACTGATCGATCACTGCGTAACCCGAAGAAATCTCGGTGGTGCCCAGAATGTCGCGGCGCTGGCTGGCGTCCAGGTACGGAAAGCGGGTTTCCAGCAGCACCTCAGCGTTGGCCGGCACCACGGGCGCAAGGTTGGTCGGGCCGACCGGGCTGAAACCGTAGGTCATGCGTGAGGTGTACAGCGCCTTGTCCTGCGCGTGCTGGGAAGTACGGTCGGTAGCCGGATCGATTTTCGCCATGCAGTTATTCACGTCGCCGCCACACTGCGCGGTGAAGTACGCCAGCGCCTGGGCACGGGCATCGGCGCGCAGCTGGGTATTGGCCGGATTGGACAGGTTGTCGATGGCGAAATAAGTGGCCGTGATGCGCCCGCCCATCACGTCGAAGGGCGAGTGCATGCCGGCTTCGATGCGGTTGTCGCCAATGTCCGAGGCACGCAGCATCAGTTCGCTGTAGCGCTCGGGAATCGCGTAGGCGAGGGCGATGGACGACAGGTACGCGGCGTTGGTATGGCCACTCGGGAAGCCCGCATCGCTGGCAGGTGTGGTGCTTTTGGCAGGACGCAGGGAAGGCTGCACCACGAATTCGAGGTTCTGGCCGTCCAGCGTCTGACGCCACGGACGTGGGTATTGGTAATGGGATTTGGCAGGCGTGGTGGACGCGTCGTTACGCACCGCGCCGACCAGATCGACCACCTTGCCCAGCGCCGAGGCTGAACTGCCCGCGCCGTTGCCCTTGTCGTCGTATTTGACGGTCTTGTTGGTGTCGTCGAACTGGGTAATCGTGGTGAAGGCGCCGGAACCAGCTTTGTACGCATCGCTCAACGAGCCCAGGCCGCTGATGGCGCTGTAGCTCTGGTCGCGACGGTCATCGAAATACGCAGCGGTTTCCTGCGCAAGCGTGCGCGAGTTGGCGCGGTCCAGCACCAGTTGCAGGTTGCGCCTGAGCAGGCTCTGACCCAGCGCGGTCGGCGTGCCGGTGTCCCAGGTCGGACCGGTTGTCCACAGAGTGTTGTAGCCGGACAGCAGGTCAACGCCGTTGATGCGGTCATCCCCTGACCTGCCTGCTGCGTGTACCGAAACTGCAAGCAGCGAAAGTATCAACGTCGATACCATGACATGGGCGGTGGGTTTGACGCTCGGCATATTGCTGTCCTGCACGCAATTGAAAGAAGGCGCTGACGCTAACAAGCGGTTCTTACAACTGGATGTATCGTGCGTGACACATTTATGTGAGCCGTGAAATGTGACGCGGAGCGTCACGGGCTGCATGCCCACGCTCTGCGTGGTAACGCCTCTCAGGACGCTCCGCGTCCGGTGTCCGCCTGCGCGCTATCCCATTCCGCGCTATGCATATTCCTCAACAGTATTTAAAATCCGTTTCTTATAGCTATACAGTTCTCCGTCTCAGCCACATTCTGGAGTCGGAGTTCTCATGCCCGCAGCCTCCCTCGCTTCATCGTCTGCCCCTGCGGCCTCGCAATCGTTCGACGTGCGTCCATTCGCCGAAAAGGTGGGCGCTGAAATCGTCGGGCTGGATTTGTCCCGGCCAGTGAACGACGCTGACTTTGCGCGCATTCACCAGGCGCATCTCGATTACCACGTCATCGTGTTTCGCGACCAACACATCACGCCGCAACAGCAGATCGATTTCAGCCGCCGTTTCGGCGTGCTGCAGATTCATGTGCTCAAGCAGTTTCTGTTGGCCAACCACCCGGAAATCCTGATCGTCTCCAACATTGTCGAGAACGGTCAGCCGGTCGGTCTGGGCGACGCTGGCAAGTATTGGCATTCGGACCTCTCGTACAAGGAACTGCCGAGCCTGGGCTCGATGCTGTATGCGCAGGAACTGCCAAGCGAAGGTGGCGACACTTTGTTCGCGAACATGCATCAGGCTTGGGACACGCTGCCCCAGCACTTGCGCGAGGCGGTCGAAGGGCGGTCTGCCGTCCACAGCTATACCGCACGCTATTCAGAGGGCCATAACGCCGTCAACTGGCGCCCGACCCTGACCCCAGAGCAACTGGCGCAGGTCGTGGAAGTCAGCCATCCCATCGTGCGCACTCACCCTGAAAACGGTCGCAAGGCGTTGTTTGTCAGTGAAGGTTTCACCACGCGCATTCTGGGGCTGCCGGAAGACGAAAGCCGCCAGATTCTCAGCGAAATCTACGCGCACAGCGTTCGCCCTGAGCATATCTATCGCCATCAGTGGCAGCCCAACGACATGGTGTTCTGGGACAACCGCTCGTTGATCCATCTGGCGGCGGGCTGCCCGGCGCATCTGCGACGCAAGCTGCACCGTACGACCATTCAAGGCTCGGCGCCGTTCTGATGGAGAACCGTTCATGAATGTTGCTCTGCAAGGCGACACGGCCAGCCAGAACACCCCGTCGAAACCGGCCGCTCAGCACACCACTGAAGCCTTGTTGCAGGTTCGCGGCGTCAGCCTCGAATACCGTACGCCCGAACGGGTGGTGCGGGCGACGCATCAGGTCAGTTTCGAGGTCGATCCGGCAGACCGTTTCGTCCTGCTCGGCCCGTCGGGCTGTGGCAAATCCACGCTGCTCAAGGCGGTGGCCGGTTTCATCCGGCCCAGCGAAGGCGAAATCCGGCTGGCGGGCAATCAGGTGCGCGAGCCCGGCCCTGACCGCATCGTGGTGTTTCAGGAGTTCGATCAGTTACCGCCGTGGAAAACTGTGATCGAGAACGTCATGTTTCCGCTGCTGGCGTCGCGCACCTTGAAGCGTCCCGAGGCGCTGGAGCGTGCGCGTTACTACCTGGAGAAGGTCGGGCTCAGCGCCTTTGCCGATGCTTATCCACACACCCTGTCCGGCGGCATGAAAGCGCGCGTGGCGATCGCCCGGGCGCTGGCGATGCAGCCGAAAATCCTGTTGATGGACGAACCCTTCGCCGCCCTCGATGCCCTGACGCGTCGCAAGATGCAGGAAGAGTTGCTGGAGCTGTGGGACGAAGTGCGCTTCACCCTGTTGTTCGTCACCCATTCCATCGAAGAAGCGCTGGTGGTGGGCAATCGTATCCTGTTGCTGTCACCGCATCCCGGACGCGTGCGTGCCGAGATCAATAGCCATCAATACGACCTGAAAAGCCTCGGCGGCGTCGGTTTCCAACAGACCGCGCAGCGTATTCACCGCCTGTTGTTCGATGAGGGCGAGGCGGGGCAGGTCGATGAAGAACTGAACTTTCAGGACATCCGGATCGCGTACTGATCGTTGCTGACCAAGCCGACGCAGAGCATGGGCACGATCAGATAGGCGCGCCCCCCAAGCAATCAGGGAACCGAACACCATGAGCCTCGCACCTCCCGTTCGCGAAGAATACGAAGTCACGCTGCAGCCTTTCACTCAGGAAGACCTGGCCCGCGACCTGCCGTTGGCCCAGCGCATCTGGCAACTGAGCTGGGTGCGCAAGACCGTGAT
Source organism: Pseudomonas viridiflava (assembly GCF_001642795.1). Classification (GTDB taxonomy): domain Bacteria; phylum Pseudomonadota; class Gammaproteobacteria; order Pseudomonadales; family Pseudomonadaceae; genus Aquipseudomonas; species Aquipseudomonas viridiflava. The sequence goes on from NZ_LKEH01000024.1 coordinate 29,833, forward strand.
CATGATTGCGCTGGCCGTGATCTGGGAACTCGCTGCGCGTCTTCAGAACAACGACCTGCTACTGCCCAGCTTTCTGCAAACGGCCGCCGCGTTCTACGACGGCATCGTCAGTGGAGAGCTGCCGGGCAAGGTCTGGATTTCCCTGACTGTGTTGATCCAGGGTTACCTGATCGGCATCGTCCTGGCATTTGGTTTGACTACGTTGGCGGTTTCCACCCAGCTGGGTCGTGACTTGCTCGGCACCCTGACCGCGATGTTCAACCCGCTGCCCGCCATCGCCCTGTTGCCCTTGGCGCTGCTCTGGTTCGGACTGGGGCAGAACAGCCTGATTTTCGTGCTGGTGCATTCGGTGCTGTGGGCGCTGGCGCTCAACACTTACGCAGGGTTTCTCGGTGTTTCCGAAACCCAGCGCATGGCGGGGCGCAACTATGGCCTGAAGGGCCTGCGCTTTGTCTGGCACATCCTGATTCCGGCCGCGCTGCCGTCGATTCTGGCGGGCCTGAAAATCGGCTGGGCATTCGCCTGGCGCACGCTGATCGCCGCCGAGCTGGTGTTTGGTGCCTCTTCCGGCAAGGGCGGGCTGGGCTGGTACATCTTCCAGAACCGCAACGAGCTGTACACCGACAAGGTGTTTGCCGGGTTGGCCGCCGTGATCCTCATCGGCCTGCTGGTGGAGAACCTGCTGTTCGCCAACATCGAGCGCCTGACCGTCAAGCGCTGGGGCATGCAGCGCTGAAACAAATTACCCAACGACTTTTAGAACGACTATAGCGAGCACTCCATGGCAACTCCTTTCAAGCGTCCGGTGCTGACTGCACTGGCGGCAACAATCGGTCTGTTCGGCGCACTGCTCAGCATCGGCGCGCAGGCCGAAGGCAAGATCAGCATCGCTCAGCAATTCGGCATCGGTTACCTGATTCTCGACGTGGTGCGTGATCAGAAACTGATCGAAAAACACGGCAAGGAGCAGGGCCTCGACATCAAGGTCGACTGGAACAGCATCTCCGGCGCCACGGCCATGAACGAGGCCTTGCTGGCGGGCGCGCTGGACGTGGTGTCGGCTGGTGTGCCGCCGATGCTGACGGTCTGGGACCGCACCAAGGGCAAGCAGAACGTCAAGGCCATCGCCTCGCTGGGATCGATGCCCAACTACCTGCTGACCAATAATCCCAACGTGAAGACGATCAAGGATTTCACCGACAAGGACCGCATCGCCGTACCTGCGGCGGGCGTGGGTTTCCAGTCGCGTACCTTGCAGATCGAAACCGCTAAAGTCTTCGGTGATGACAACTACAAGAAATTCGACAACATCTCGGTCAGCCTCGCGCACCCTGACGCCACCGCTGCGTTGATCGCGGGCGGCTCGGAAATCAACTCGCACTTCTCCAGCCCGCCGTTCCAGTACCAGGCGCTGGAAAACCCGAACGTGCATAAAGTGCTCAGCTCCTACGACGTGTTAGGCGGTCAGGCCACGTTCAACGTGCTCTACACCACCGAAAAATTCCACGACGAGAACCCCAAGACCTATAAAGCGTTCTACGACGCATTGGCCGAGGCCGAGAAGATCATCAAGGCCGACAAGCCGGCTGCGGCGCAGACCTACATCCGCGTCGAACAATCGAAGCTGCCGTTGCCGCTGGTAGAGAAGATCGTTTCAGACCCTGAAATCGACTTCACCATCACCCCGCAGCGCACCTTCATCTACGCTGAAAAGCTGCATGAACTGGGTGTGTTGAAGAACAAGGCGGCGAGCTGGAAGGATTACTTCTTCAAAGAAGCGCAGAGTGGCGCGGGGAGTTGAAACAAGTGCCTGGCGACGCTATGCGTCACCGCACGACCGGACGCGGAGCGTCCTGAGCGGCGTTACCACGCAGAGCGTGGGAACGATCAGCGATCTCAAGCAATGCTCCGCGTGGGCGTGCATCCCGTGACGCTCCGCGTCGCATTCTAGAGCGGACGCGGAGCGTCCTGAGACGATCGTCAGCCTGACGCTGATCGTGCCCATGCTCTGCGTGGGTATGCATCTCCGGACGCTCTGCGTCCGATATGTTTTGGCGAATGTGTAACCTGAGCTAACGAAAATCTACTTTTGAAGGACCATTCTTTCAGGTCTTTCCCTTTCACAAGTACGAACTTTCCTAGAAAATCCCGAGCCCTTGTGCACATGAATTCTGGACACTAGGCTGCGTCGGTCGCTGAGTTTCAGCGGTCGGGTTTAGCAGCCTGTCCATGGATAACAAGTGTCGCGAGTGTCGCTTTATGGCGGCTTTGCGTGGGGCACCTTCGGGTGCGCCGGTCAATGCGCTTGTTCCTGCCGGTCTGCTAACCCGTGTCAAAGCCGCCACCCTTGTTCGTTTAGCAGCGAGCAATCGGTGGCTTCGTTAGCTAAAGGAATAAGCAATGATCAACTCCACCCCCGCACCACCCCACACCTCCCTCGAAGAAACCCTGATCCAGGTCAGTGACATCCTGCGCTGCGCCTCCGCTGCCGCCTATGAATCCGGTGATGCCCTCAACGGCGCAAAGCGCGACCTGGCGTTCTCGGTGGTGCATCTGATCGACATCGCCAGAACCCGGCTCGATCGCTCGCTGGAGGATATCGCCACGCACTGAGCGCAGCGCCAAACCTCGCAGTTCTGTCAGTAGCAGGTCGCATATACGGCGATGCAGAGTAGCGGTGTGAGCAAGCCCATTTTGCTCGCACCGAACACCTGCAACTCAGTCAGCACGGATGCCTGAAATGCCCGACAGACCAATCCTCTGCCGCTACCGCTACGACCCCCTCGACCGGCTCGCCACCCGAGCCTCGTTTACGCAGGCTGTTGCTCAGGCGTTCTACCGATCAGGCATCCTGACGACCGAAATCCAGGGAGCTGAACAGCGCAGCTTTCTGCACCAGGGCCTCCAGTTGCTAGCTTGCCAGACCAACATTGGTAAATCCTCCAGCACGTTCCTGGCGGCTACCGATCAGCAAAACAGTGTGATGAGTGCGGCCACAACCGGGCAGCCAAAGGGGATTGCCTACACACCCTACGGGCACAGCAACCCGCTGGCCAACCTGCCCGGCTTCAATGGTCAACACCCTGACCCCATCACAGGCCATTACCTGCTGGGCAACGGTTATCGTGCGTTCAACCCCGTTTTGATGCGCTTCAACAGCCCAGACACTCTGAGCCCGTTTGGCAAGGGTGGTTTAAATGCCTACGCCTACTGCGCCGGGGATCCGGTCAACAGGAATGATCCGAGCGGGCACGAACTTATCGATACGTTGATTTCAGCGTTTTATATCGCTGCGGGTGTGGCGACGGCAGGGATCGGTCTGGCGATAGCAAGACCCTCGTTCAAGGCGGTGTTCAAAGGGGTAAAAGTAAAACCTGCGACTGCTGACGTCGGTCGGCAGTCTCTCCCTCTCAGAAGAAATGCCAACACTACCGAGAAACTTTCCGCCGGTGTCGCAGCAGGCGCGATAACGACCGGCCTCATGTGGGGCGCTGCGTTTACTGTCAAAAATGTGGACCCTGATTCGCCAGTCCATCGCCCCCTGGCTGCAATAGCCCTGGCTATGAGCCTGACTACGCTCGGGTTTCGTGGCTTTGCTTTTGCGCGTTCCAGAGTCGCAGCAAGGCCGGCTCCTTCGACGCCGATTCCAGCCCCGGCTTCAAACACACCCTCCAGACGCAGCATCGGTATTCAGACAGACAGCATCCGCAGTCGGGCCTCAAGTGTGCGTTCAAATGTGCCTGAACAGAGCGAGATGCAAGAGACCCGGCTCTGACACCGCTACATCCGTAATATAGGCATGCCCCTCCAAGGAACCCTCCCGCACGCCAACAGTCGCATGTTCACGTTGTTCTCTCGTGATCCCACGCTTGCACCCGGCATCCGCAAAAGGAGTCTGCATGCCCGCTCGTCCTTCAAATGTATTTACGCTGGGCCTTGTCGCTGCCATGGCGGTACTGGCCGGCTGCGGCGAGGAAAAACCGGCAGCGCCTGAATTGCCCCGCGTGTACGTGCAGCCGGTGAAAACCGCCGAGTTCGCCGCCAGCGTGGCGCTGACCGGCGATATCCAAGCTCGGGTGCAGACGCAGCTTTCGTTCCGGGTCAACGGCAAGATCATTCAGCGCAACGTGGATGTCGGCGACCGGGTCAAGGCGAACCAGGTACTGGCACGGCTCGACCCCAAGGATCTGCAGATCAATGTCGATTCGGCGCAGGCATCCGTCGCGGCCGAGCAGGCACGTGTCAGTCAGACCCGCGCCGCGTTTGTCCGCCAGCAGAAACTGCTGCCCAAGGGTTACACCAGCCAGAGTGAATACGACTCCGCACAGGCGGCCCTGCGTGGCAGCGAGAGTTCGCTGAAAGCCGCTCAGGCGCAACTGGCCAACGCCCGCGAGCAACTGAGTTACACCGCCCTCGTGGCAGAGGCACCAGGTGTGATCACTGCACGTCAGGCCGAGGTTGGGCAGGTGGTGCAGGCTACGGTGCCGATTTTCGATCTGGCGCGTGATGGCGAGCGCGATGCGGTATTCAACGTCTACGAATCCCTGTTCGTGCAGCCGCCGGGCGACGAGCCGGTGCAGGTGACGCTGCTCGACAACCCGACTATCAAGGTCAGCGGCAAGGTGCGTGAGGTGACGCCAGCGGTGTCGGCGCAAACCGGCACCCTGCAGGTCAAGATCGCGCTGGACCCGCTGCCTGAAGGCATGGACCTGGGTTCGGTGGTCAGCGTTGCGTTGAGCAAACCGGCCAGCGCCAGCGTCGAGCTGCCGTGGTCGGCGCTGACCAAGGACCTTGGCGAGCACCTCGGCAAACCTGCCGTATGGGTCGTGGACGAGCAGGGCAAGGCCAATCTGCGCCGTGTCACGGTTGCACGCTACCTGACCTCCCACGTGATCATCAGTGATGGCCTCAAGGGTGGAGAGAACGTGGTGATCGCTGGCGGCCAGTTGCTGCACCCGGACATGCAGGTGGAAATCGCCGATCAACCCCAGCCACAGACTGCCAAGGTGCAACCATGAAGCGTTTATCGTGCGTTGTACTGAGTGGCTTGCTGCTGGCGGGGTGCGGCAAGGACGAAGCGCCGCCCGAGCCGGTGCGGCCGGTGGTGTTCGTTGAGGCGAAACCTGAGTCGATGGAGGATTTCGGACGCTTTGCCGGCAATATCGAGGCGCGCTACCAAAGCGTGCTGGGCTTTCGTGTGTCGGGCCGTATCGCGAGTCGGCACGTGGACGTGGGCAGTGAAGTGAAAAAGGGCGATCTGCTCGCGACCCTCGATCCCACCGATCAGCAGAACAATGTGCGTGGTCGTCAGGGTGATCTGGCCAATGTTCAGGCGCAGTGGATCAACGCGCAGGCCAATGCCCGCCGTCAGCAGGAACTGTTTGACCGTGGTGTCGGCGCGCAGGCGCAACTGGACATCGCGCTGACCAACCTGAAAACCGCTCAGTCGTCGCTGGATCAGGCCAAGGCTGCCGAGCAACAGGCCCGTGATCAACTGAGCTACAGCGATCTGCGCAGCGATCACGATGCGGTGGTCACTGAGTGGAAAGTCGAGGCCGGGCAGGTCGTCACGGCGGGGCAGGAAGTGGTCACGCTGGCGCGCCCGGATATCAAGGAAGCGGTGATCGACATGCCGGCCCAACTGGCTGACCAGTTGCCTGACGACGTGGTGTACACCGTGGCCAGTCAGCTTGATCCGCAAGTGAACACGACCGCCACGCTGCGTGAAATCGAACCGCAACCCGACCGCTCGACCCGCACGCGCCGGGCACGCTTTTCGCTGACCGAAACGCCGCCTGCGCTGCGTCTGGGCACGGCGATCAGCGTGACGCTCAGCTCGGCCATCGCGCCGCGCATCCGCCTGCCGCTCAATGCCTTGCAGGAGGTCGATGGCAAACGCCAGATCTGGGTCATTGATCCGCAGAATCAGACCGTCAACCCGAGAGTCGTCAACATCGTGAGCCAGGATGACAGCAGCTTTCTGCTGGCTGGCGGCGTGAGCGCTGGAGAAAAAGTGGTCAGTGCGGGCGTCAACAGCCTCAAGCCGGGGCAGAAAGTCAAAGTCGATGAGGAAAGCCCGCGATGAAAGGGAATTTCAATCTGTCCGAGTGGGCGCTCAAGCACCAGTCGTTTGTCTGGTACCTGATGTTCGTTGCGCTGTTGATGGGCGTTTTCTCCTACATGAAGCTGGGGCGTGAAGAGGATCCGTCCTTCACCATCAAGACCATGGTCATCCAGACCCGCTGGCCGGGCGCGACCGTGGACGAAACCCTGGAACAGGTGACCGACCGCATCGAGAAAAAACTCGAAGAGCTGGACTCCCTGGACTACGTGAAGAGTTACACCCGGCCGGGCGAATCGACGGTCATGGTTTTCCTGCGTGACACCACCAGCGCCGAGGCGATACCGGAAATCTGGTATCAGGTGCGCAAGAAGATCGACGACATTCGTGGGCAATTTCCTCAAGGGCTGCAGGGTCCAGCGTTCAACGACGAATTTGGCGACGTGTACGGGTCGATCTATGCGTTCACGGCCGACGGGTTTTCGATGCGGCAGTTGCGCGATTACGTCGAGAAGGTCCGCGTCGATATCCGCTCGGTGGAGGGGCTGGGCAAGGTCGAGATGGTCGGCCAGCAGGACGAAGTGATTTACCTGAACTTCTCGACCCGCAAACTGGCCGCCCTCGGGCTGGATCAGCGGCAGGTCGTGCAGAGCCTGCAATCGCAGAACGCCGTGACGCCTGCGGGCGTGATCGAAGCCGGACCGGAGCGGATTTCCGTGCGCACTTCGGGGCAGTTCGCGTCCGAGAAAGACCTGGCCGCGGTCAACCTGCGGCTCAATGACCGCTTCTACCGTTTGAGCGACATTGCCGACATCACCCGCGGTTATACCGATCCGCCCAAACCGCTGTTTCGCTACAACGGCAAGTCTGCCATCGGCCTGGCCATCGCGATGAAGAAGGGCGGCAATATTCAGGCGTTCGGCAAGGCGTTGCATGAACGCATGGACGCCACGACCGCCGAACTGCCGGTCGGCGTTGGCGTGCACAAGGTGTCGGATCAGGCCGAAGTGGTGGACAAGGCGGTGGGTGGCTTCACCAGCGCCTTGTTCGAAGCGGTGATCATCGTGCTGGTGGTCAGCTTCATCAGCCTTGGCGTGCGTGCCGGTCTGGTGGTGGCGTGTTCGATTCCGCTGGTGCTGGCGATGGTGTTCGTGTTCATGGAATACAGCGGCATCACCATGCAGCGGATTTCCCTTGGCGCGCTGATCATCGCCCTCGGTCTGTTGGTGGACGACGCAATGATCACGGTCGAGATGATGGTCACGCGACTGGAAATGGGCGAGACCAAGGAGCAGGCCGCGACCTATGCCTACACCTCGACCGCCTTCCCGATGCTGACCGGCACGCTGGTAACGGTGGCGGGCTTCGTGCCGATTGGCTTGAACAACAGTTCTGCCGGGGAGTACACCTTCACGCTGTTTGCAGTGATTGCGGTGGCGATGCTGGTGTCCTGGGTGGTGGCCGTGCTATTTGCGCCGGTGATCGGCGTTCACATTCTGAGCAGCAACATCAAACCCAAATCCGAAGAACCGGGACGCGTCGGCCGGGCGTTCAACAGCAGCATGATCTGGGCCATGCGTCATCGCTGGCTGGCGATTGGCATCACCCTGGTGTTGTTTGCTGCGTCGCTGTTCTCGATGCAGTTCGTGCAAAGCCAGTTCTTCCCGTCATCCGACCGGCCGGAGATTCTGGTCGACCTGAACCTGCCGCAGAACGCCTCGGTCAACGAAACGCGCAAGGTGGTCGATCGCTTCGAGGCAAGCCTCAAGGACGACCCGGACATTGAGCGCTGGAGCACTTACATCGGCCAGGGCGCATTGCGTTTTTACCTGCCGCTGGACCAGCAACTGGAAAACCCGTTCTACGCCCAGCTGGTGATTGTCAGCAAAGGTCTGGAAGAGCGCGGCGCGTTGACGGCACGCCTGCAGAAACGTCTGCGTGAAGATTTCGTCGGCATCGGTTCCTACGTGCAGCCACTGGAAATGGGGCCGCCGGTCGGGCGTCCGCTGCAGTATCGCGTCAGCGGCGAGGACGTCGACAAGGTGCGTCAGCACGCTATCGAACTGGCCACGTTGCTGGACAAGAACTCGCATGTGGGCGAAGTGATTTACGACTGGAACGAGCCGGGCAAGGTGCTGCGCATCGACATCAATCAGGACAAGGCGCGGCAGTTGGGGTTGTCATCCGAAGACGTCGCCAACCTGATGAACAGCGTGGTCAGCGGTTCTGCCGTGACGCAGGTGCGCGACGATATCTACCTGATCAACGTGGTCGGCCGCGCCGAGGATGCCGAACGCGGCACGCCGGAAACCCTGCAGAACCTGCAGATTGTCACGCCGAGCGGCGCGTCCATTCCGTTGCTGGCATTTGCGACCGTGGGTTACGAGCTTGAGCAGCCACTGGTCTGGCGTCGTGATCGCAAACCGACCATCACTGTGAAAGGTGCGGTGCGCGACGAGATTCAGCCGACAGATCTGGTCAAGCAGTTGAAGCCCGAGATCGACAAATTCGCTGCCGGTCTGCCGGTGGGCTACAAGGTCGCGACCGGCGGCACCGTGGAAGAAAGCAGCAAGGCCCAGGGCCCTATTGCGAGCGTAGTGCCGTTGATGCTGTTTCTGATGGCGACCTTCCTGATGATCCAGCTGCACAGCGTGCAGAAGATGTTCCTGGTCGCCAGCGTTGCACCGCTGGGCCTGATCGGCGTGGTGCTGGCGCTCATCCCGACCGGTACGCCGCTGGGCTTTGTGGCGATTCTCGGTGTTCTGGCACTGATCGGCATCATCATCCGCAACTCGGTGATTCTGGTCACCCAGATCGACGCCTATGAAATCAGCGGGTATCTGCCGTGGGATGCCGTGGTCGAAGCCACCGAGCACCGCCGTCGGCCGATTCTGCTGACGGCTGCGGCGGCGAGTCTGGGCATGATCCCGATTGCGCGCGAAGTGTTCTGGGGGCCGATGGCTTACGCGATGATCGGCGGCATCATCATCGCCACCTTGCTGACGCTACTGTTCCTGCCTGCGCTGTACGTGGCCTGGTACAGGATCAAGGAACCGACCGATGAACAGCGTCGTGAGGCGGATGAGAAGAAGGATCAGGACGGTGAGCTGGCGACGGGGCACTGAGTGAGCTGCGCGCCGCCTGTGGGATCGGACGCGGAGCGTCCTGGGCGGCATTCCCACGCAGAGCGTAGGAACGATCAGAGTGATCTCAGGCACGCCGATCATGCCCATGCCTGTGCTCAGCGTTATACCCGAGTCTTGCTGCGACCACGGACTGTGGGAGNTCCACGGGGTGTGCATTCAGTCAGATACTTACGTTTTGGCCCCGTTTTGCGCGTCTTCCGGACTTGTGTATAACGATGAGCGCAGAGCGTAGGAACGATCATCAAATCCGCCCCAACACTGATCGTGCCTATCGCTCCGCGTCACATTACGGACAGGTTCACACCCGGCGCCAGACACTCGCCAGCCAGGGCTGTTGCTCACGCGGCAGCCCGGCGGGGCGGTAGTAGTGTTCCAGTTCGGCGAATCCGGCTTCGGTCAGCAAGGCTCGCCATGATTCCAGGTCGTGGTACGAGCCGTAGCGTTCGCCTTGCCAGCCTTCCTGATTCTCTCCGCGCGGGTTGGAGCTGAACAACACGCCACCCGGTTTGAGCGTGGCGTGGAGTTGCAGCAGCACGCGGGGCAGTTCCTGGCGCGGGATGTGAAACAGCACAGCGTTGGCGAATATCCCGTCGAAACGTGCGGGCGGCAGGTCGAGTTCGAGGAAGTTCTGTTGCAGCACTTCGCAGCCGGTCTCGGTACGGGCCATTTCGGCGAAGCGCTCGGAGCCGTCCAGCCCGACCGCAACGTGCCCCAGCGCCATGAAGGTTTTCAGATCACGTCCCGGCCCGCAGCCAAAATCCAGAATCTGCCATGGCGTCGGCCCTTCGATGTGGCGCAACAGCGCGGCGATGTTCTGGCTGACATCATGGTCCCGCGTGCCTTCGCGAAAGTCGTCGGCAACGCGGTTGTAGTTGTCCAGCGTGGTTGCGGTGATCTGGTCGAGGGTCTGGGGATCGAGTTTCATCAAAGGCGTTCCGGTCCGGGAAGGCCGCCAATATACCCCGGACCGTCAGCGCTTGTTGAAGCGTCGCGCCAACCGGTCGCCGCCCAGTTGCACGAACGCCACCACAGCGACCAGCAACACGATGACCGTCAGCATCACTTGTGTGTCGAAGCGCTGATAGCCGTAGCGATAGGCGATATCGCCCAGACCGCCTGCACCGATCGCACCGGCCATGGCCGATGAGTTGATCATGGTCACCAGCGTAATGGTGAAGCCGCCGATGATGCCGGGCAGCGCCTCGGGCAGCAGCACGTGCCAGATGATGTGCCAGCGTCGGCAGCCCATCGCCTGTGCGGCTTCGACCAGGCCGTGATCGACCTCGCGCAGGCTGACCTCGGCGATGCGCGCGAAGAACGGCGTGGCGGCGATGGTCAGCGGCACGATGGCCGCCCACACGCCATATGTGGTGCCGACGATCAGCCGCGTGAACGGAATCAGCGCCACCATCAGGATCAGAAACGGGATCGAGCGGAACAGGTTCACGAAGGCGCCCAGCGCCCGGTTGATGGCCGGCGCTTCATAGATGCCGCCTCTGGAACTGGTGACCAGAATCACCGCCAGCGGAATACCCAGCAGCAGCGCGATCAGCGAAGACACGCCCACCATCAGAAACGTATCGATAGTGCCTTGCAGCAAACGATCAAACCCCATAGCCCAGTACCTCCACGCGTGGTGCCTGCCTGCGGGCACGGACCAGTAGTTCTTCCCGGCTGTAGGGTGAGCCTGCGACCGACAGAATCAGGTGCCCGATGGCTCGATCCTGAATGCGCTCGACGCCGCCCTGCAGCAGTTGCACCTTGCCGCCCAGCGTCGCAAACAGCGCCGCCAGATCCGGCTCCTGGCCGCTGACACCGGTGAACTGCACGTCGAGCAATACCGTGGCGTCGGGCTGTTGCGGCTCCGCGGTCAGCCGCTCGGCCCATTCTTTTGGCAGCCCGGGTTGCAGCGGTGCCAGCAGGGTTTTGCTGACCTCGTGCTGCGGGTCGCCGAACACCTGCCAGACCGGGCCTTGCTCGACGACCTGACCTTGTTCCAGCACCACAACGCGGTGGCAGATGTCGCGAATCACCGCCATCTCGTGAGTGATCAGCACGATGGTCAGGCCCAGGCGCTGATTGATCTCGCGCAGCAGGCCGAGAATCGATTGCGTGGTTTCCGGGTCCAGCGCCGAAGTGGCTTCGTCGCAGAGCAGAATCGCCGGGTCGTGCACCAGTGCGCGGGCAATGCCCACACGTTGTTTCTGGCCGCCGGACAACTGCGCCGGATAGGCCTTGTGCTTGTCCTGCAGGCCGACCAGTTCCAGCAACTGCGCCACTTTGTGCTGACGCTGTTCCCTGGGAACGCCCGCGACCTTGAGCGGTAGCTCGACGTTCTGCCACACGGTCTTGGCCGACATCAGGTTGAAGTGCTGGAAGATCATGCCGATGCGACGACGCAGCTCCACCAGCCTGTCTTCGTTGAAGCCGCCGATGTCGATCTGATCAATCAGCACCCGGCCGCTGCTGGGTTGTTCCAGACGATTGATGGTGCGGATCAGCGATGACTTCCCCGCGCCGCTGCGGCCGATGATGCCGAAGATCTCGCCGCGCTGGATCGCCAGATCAATGTTGCCCAGCGCCTCCACCGGGCCTTGCCGACCCTGGTAGGTCTTGCCCAGATTGATGAAGCGCACATGGGCGTTATTCAGGTCCGGGTGCAGTTCGGTCTGTTGCGCGACGTGCCCTGCGTCCGGTCTGTCCAGTGGCTGTTGTCGTTGCGCGATGGCGGTCATTCTTTCCACCCTACCTGGTAGAGCTTGCCGTTGACCTTATCCAGCGCGGCGCGGACTACAGGCGAGTGCTGGTAGATGTCGACGAATTTGGCCAGACGCGGGTCGTCCTTGCGCTCGGGCTTGATCACGAACTGGATGACGTATTCCGGGTGGTCCATGCCGTCGAACAGGATCGCCGAGTCGGCCGGGAAGGTCTTGGCCAGGCGGATGTAGGCCGGATAGCCCTGCACCAGATCGGCGTCGTCGTAGGCGCGCACCAGTTGCACGGCCTCGACCTGGATGATCTTGAGGTTTTTCGGGTTGGCGGTGATGTCTTCTTCGGTCGCCTTGTAGCCGACACCCTGCTTGAGCGTGATCAGTCCGGCCTTGGCCAGCAGTTGCAGGCCGCGTCCGCTGTTGATCGGGTCATTGGCTATGGCCACGGTGGCTCCACTTGGGAGTTCGTCGAAGCTTTTATACTTTTTCGAATACAGCCCGACGTTGTTGATGATCCCCGGCGCGTAGGGCACCAGGCCGAAACCTGCGGCCTCGTTGGCGTTGGTCAGGAACGGGATGTGCTGGAAGTAGTTCACGTCGATATCGCCCGCCGCGAGGGTGACGTTGGGCGCGATCCAGTCGGTGAACTCGACCAGCTCGACCTTCAGGCCCTGTTTATCGGCTTCTTCCACCGCAGCTTCAAGCGGAATGGCGAAGGCTGCGGTGGTGCCGACCTTCAGCGGCGCATCGGCGGCGTGAGCGGTCAGGGTCAACAGGCCAACGGCCAGGGCTGCGAGGGTTTTGGTCATGGTGCATTCCGTTGAATTGACAGGTTATCGAATGGGTTGATGTCGATCTTTCCCGGGCGCTCCGCGTCCAATGCTGTGACGCAGAGCATCAAGGGCTGCATGCCCACGCGGAGCAGGGGCACGATCATGATTCATGAGCCCTGCCGATACCCGGCGCCGGCATGCTGCGGCGGGAGGCGGTCGGTGCCTTGGGGGAAGAGTTTCCTGCGCAGGCTGCCGTCTTCATAAGCGGTCTTGTACGACCCGCGGCGTTGCAGCTCGGGGATCACCAGATCGATGAAATCCTCGTAGCTTTCCGGGGTGACGATGCGGGTCAGGTTGAAGCCGTCCAGACCGGTTTCGGCGATCCACGACTCCAACTCGTCGGCGACCTGTTCAGGCGAGCCGATCAACGTGATGTAACGACCACCCAACGCATGCTGATCGAGTAGTTTCTGGCGGGTCCAGTCGTTGTTCTTCAGGTTTTTGGTGGCCGACTGAATGGCATTGCTCTTCACGTACTGAATCGGCTCGTCCAGTTCGTACTGCGCGAAATCGATCCCGGTGGACGCCGCAAAATGCGCGACGCCCGCTTCAGCGCTGGCATGGCGGCGGTACTCGGCGTGCTTTTCCTGCGCCAATGCTTCAGTCGCGGCAACGATCACGTTCAGGCCCATGAACACCTTGATATCGTCTGGATTGCGCCCGGCCTGCACGGCGCTGGCGCGGACCTTGTCCACCTGCTCGCGGGTCGAGGCCTTGTTCTGGCCGCTGATGAACACGCACTCGGCGTTCTCCCCGGCGAACTGCAAGCCGCGCTCGGAACTGCCTGCCTGAAACAGCACCGGCGTGCGTTGCGGCGAGGGTTCGCAAAGGTGATAACCCTCCACCTGATAGAACTCGCCCTGGTGCCGCACCTTGTGAACCTTGCCCGGCTGGGCATACACGCGCTGCTCGCGATCATTGATCACCGCGTCGTCTTCCCAGCTGCCTTCCCAGAGCTTATAGAGCACCTCCAGGTACTCGTCGGCCTGATCGTAGCGTCGGTCGTGCTCCACCTGCTCGCTCAGGCCCATGGCGCGGGCGGCGCTGTCGAGATAGCCGGTGACAATGTTCCAGCCGACCCGGCCCCGACTCAGGTGATCGAGCGTCGACATGCGGCGGGCAAACAGGTACGGCGCGTCGTAAGTCAGGTTGGCGGTCAGGCCGAAACCCAGATGCTTCGTGACGCCCGCCATGGCCGATACCAGCAGCAGCGGGTCGTTGACCGGCAACTGAATCGCCTCCTTGAGCGTGACGTCCACCGAGTTCTGGTAGATGTCATACACCCCCACGATGTCGGCGATGAACAGCCCGTCGAACAGACCGCGCTCCAGCAGCTTCGCCAGATCGGTCCAGTATTCCAGGCTGTTGAACTGCGTGGAGGTGTCACGCGGGTGGGTCCACAAACCGTGGTTGATATGGCCGATGCAGTTCATGTTGAACGCGTTGAGCAGGATCTTCTTGCGCGCCATCAGATCGTCCCTCGCAACGGAGGGTTTGTGTCGTTGAGGTAGTAATTGCCGATGGCGTGAAATTTCCAGCGCACCGGGTCGTGCAACGTGTGCACGCGAGCATTGCGCCAGTGACGATCCAGGCCGTGCTCGGCGAGTGTTGACTGACTGCCGGCAAGTTCGAACAGCGTGCTGCCCGCCGCCAGAGAAATCTCGGTGCTGATGGCGCGTGCCTCGGCCACTGCGATGGAGGCGGCGGCCACGGTGTCGGCGTTGCTGTCAGCCTGGGCGATGTCCAGAATCTCACCTGCGCGCTCCAGCAAGGCCTCGGCGGCGTGCAGCCGAATGCTCAACCTGCCGAAGCTGTGCAGCGTCAGCGGATCGTCCACGGCCTTTTCGATGCCTGAGTCGATCCACGGCCGGGTGCGAGTGCGGACGAAGGTCAGCGCGTCCTCGAAGGCGGCGCGGGCGATGCCGGTGTCGATAGCCGCGTGAAGAATCTGTGCCAGCGGCCCTAGCGTGGTCGGGCGCTCGAAAGCGCTCTGGAAGGGCACCACATCGTCTGGATCGACGTACACGTTGTTGAACACCACCGAGCCGCTGCCCGTTGTGCGCTGGCCGAAACCGCTCCAGTCGTCGATAACCGTCAGGCCCGCGCTGTCATGCGGCACGAACGCCAGTTGTTGGATACCGTTGTCGTCGATTACCGAGGTCGGAATGCGCTGTGCGTACAGTGCGCCGGTGGCGTAGAACTTGCGGCCGTTGATGCGATAGCCGTCGCCCTCGCGCTTCAGGCGCGTGGTGCGGTCGTGGGCGGTTTTGGTGCCCAGTTCGGCCAGTGCGTTACCGAAGCGCTGACCCGCCAGCGCTTCGGCATACAAGCGCTTCTGCTGTTGCGGGCTGCCGTTCACGCGCAGCACTTCAAGGGCATAGAAATGGTTTTGCGGAATCTGCCCCAGCGAGCCGTCGGCTTCCGAAATCAGCGCGATGACCTGCGCCAGAGTGACCGACGATACACCTGCGCCGCCGAAAGCTTTCGGCACGCTGATGCCCCAGAGCCCGGACTGACTGAACAGCTCCAGTTCGGCATGTGGCAAGCGACGCTCGCGGTCGCGTACGGCGCTTTCGGTCTTGAAGTGGTTGGCCAGTTCGCGGGCAGTCTGCAGAGCCTGGGCGTCACTGGTGATCAGCGCTGCGTGGTCGCGCGCCTGTGGATTGAAACTCATGAAAGGGGTGCTCCAGTGGTCTGGTTCAGATCCAGGAATGGCGGGCGGGCAGGGTGCCGTTCAAATGCCAAGTGCCGACGGCGTGGTATTTCCAGCGCACCGGGTCGTGAAGGGTGTGGACCCGTGCATTGCGCCAGTGCCGATCGAGATTGAATTCGGCGAGGGTGGCGCTACTGCCGGCCAGCTCGAACAGTTTTTCGCTGGCCAGCAGCGAGATCTCGGTGGTCAGCACCTTGGCGCGCGCGACGGCGATGGAGGCGAGGGCGGCCGACTGTTCGTCAATGGGCGCTTTACTGACTTCATCCAGCACTTGAGCGGCCTTGCGCAACAGCGCTTCGGCGGCGTGCAGGTCGAGTTTCAGCTTGCCGATGTCGGCGATCACGTAAAGGTCATCGCTGGCACGCTCGACGTTGGCGTCTATCCAGGGCCGGGAGCGATCCCGGACAAAGGCGATGGCGTCATCAATGGCACCGCGTGCAATGCCTGCATCGATGGCGGCCTGAATGAGTTGGGATACCGCTCCCTGAATAGTGGGCGTCAAGGACAAGCGCCAGTTGGCGACTACGTGCTCGGCCTCGACCGGTACGTTATCCAGTAATACGGTGCCGCTGGCGGTGGTGCGCTGACCAACGCCTGACCAGTCATCGACGATGCGCAGCCCCGGCGAGCCGCGTTTGACGAAAGCCATGACCTGACGGCCTTCCTCGTCCAGCGCCTTGACGGCGACCCAGTGCGCGAACAGCGCGCCGGTGGAATAGAACTTCTGGCCGCTGATCACGAAATGATCACCCTGAGCGGTGATTCGCGCCTTGAGGTCCAGGGTGTTTTTGGTGCCACGCTCAGGCCCTGCATTGCCGATGCGCCAGCCGTCCAGCACGCTCTGGAACAGCGCTTTTTTCTGCGACTCGGTGGCCGTGTCTTGCAGCAAATGGAGGATGCCGAACTGATTCTGCGGGATCTGTCCGAGTGCCGGATCGGCAGTCGAGATGATCCTGAAGACTTCGGCAATCGTTACGAAAGAAACCTGCGGACCGCCATAGGCACGCGGGATGGAAATGCTGCCCAGCCCGCTGCGGGTGAACTGCTCGATTTCCGGCCAGGGCAACAGGCGCTCCTGGTCGCGCCGGGCTGCCTGCACGCGAGCTGCCGCAGCCAGTTCATGGGCCGCGGAAATCGCATCCGCGTCGTTTTGCAGCACCTTGGCAGGCGCCAAAGGAGGGGCGACGTCGGGCTCTTGTGGAGCCTTGATCGCCCTGGTGTTATCCACAGGGGTGGTTGTGAAAGTGACCATCGAAACCTCGTAGCGGTAGGCCGCAAGCGCTGCGGCTGAAAACATCACGATGTCCGGTGGTCCGGTGCATATACCCTAAGCTTGTATTAAATATTTTTAAACTTTCATTTTGGAATAAGCATAGATTGGCAATGCGTGGTCAGGCGAAAGCCTGGGGTCACTCAAATAAGCACTGTAGCCGCTTGTTTGATTCGAAACTGTTTTACTCGACTCAGTCTTAATCGCCCTTGCTGCAGAAACGGACCTGATTAATGCGGTCGGTGCTAATTAATTATATTAAGTGGTGGCAAACTATCCGTGCTGCGGTTATTGCTTACAACGCTCCTTTGGTTGCCCCGAGTCTGTCTGCGGTTGTCCGGTTATTGCGGTGTCCTGACACTCGATGCCGGAATTGTTATTTCACGCGGCGGCGCCCACAGCGAATTGTTCCCGACCCTGTCGATAATGCAATAGGTCACCTCAAGTTGCTGGTCACCGGCTTCCATGATCAGGTCAGGAGGCACAACCAGATCAATCGGTTCACCGATATCTTCCTGAGTAAGGGGCGGGAGGTCCATGCGCAGATCCCCCAGGCGTACTGTGATTTCATCGTGGGCCGCCATGTTCAGGTAGGGCTCGATGGCCATCGGCAATCCGCCGTCCAGATGCCGCTGCGTCAGGCCTCGACGCAGCACCGAAGGCGCCACGTAAAGCGGCGCCAGCCCTTGATTCTCCTCCGCGTTGGGGCCGAGCAGCCGTCCTCCGGGCGGGTTGAGCTTGACCCACAGCTTGCGGCAGGCCGACGTGATCGGCATTCCCCCCACTTTCATGACTCGATAGTAGGTACGCGCCTTGCCGTTCTGTAGGAAACTTTCCGGGACGCGTAGGGCGATAGCGGTCCCGATGTCGGACGCCGTTAGAATTTTCGACGCGACGTAACAGCCGTCCCAGAACAGTTCTATCAGGTCGCCATCATCCATGCTGTCATAGGGATCAATGTGGACGGTCAGGCTGGAGGCAGTCCTGACACCGATGCCATGTCGGCAGGCCTGCGGAACAGAAGGGGGCGACAGCTTTACGAGGCTGTTTTTGCACAGAGTCTGGTTCATGTCGAGTACTCCTGAAAACAAGGATTCAAGTAAAAAGTCGTCACGACTTTTCATGTTTGACTAAAATAATTCTCAAAACAGACGGGTTGATAAGTACCGCAAACTTCCAAGCTATGGCAAACATTACAAAGTGTCGAAATTGGTGGCTTGAAAGTTTGTGCGGTTATCAATGGGCTGTTTCAGGCGAGCTAATTAGCTTTGCGTGATCGTGTCAATATACGGCCGCTGTCAAGTAGGGCTTTTCTGAAAAATTAGATGCTTCCTACAACCGATATTCGGAACTGTTTACTTGGCGGGCATCAACTGTCCTACCACAGGAAACTTTTAAATGAACGCTGTGGCTGAACCGGTTTTTTCAGGAAGGCAGGTGCATGAAAGCGTTTGGGGGGCTGTGTGGAAACGCATGCCGCCATGTGACAGAACGTCGTTGGCACGGACCCATTCTTTAGATGAGTTGCCACCGGCGTATCGCAGAAAACCAGTGAAGATCCTGATCGAACAATCTTTTTTGAAATGTAAAACGCAAAAAGGCAGCACGTGTGAAGTGCTGCCTTTGGGAAGGGCGCTGTAGGATCAGGCCCTGGTTCGCTCCAGAAATTGCTTCGTCCGTTCCTGCTTCGGGTTGGCAAAAAGCTCTTTTGCGTCGCCCTGTTCCACGATCACGCCCTTGTCGATGAAGATCACCCGGTTGGCGACATCACGGGCAAAACTCATCTCGTGAGTGACGATCACCATGGTGCGCTTTTCTTCGGCCAGGGCGCGGATGGTGGTCAGCACTTCGCCCACCAGTTCGGGGTCCAGCGCCGAGGTCGGTTCGTCGAACAGAATCACCTGCGGTTCCATCGCCAGCGCGCGAGCAATTGCCACGCGCTGTTGCTGGCCGCCTGACAGCCTGCGAGGGTAGGCATCTTCCTTGCCCGCCAGGCCGACCTTGGCCAACAGCGTCCTGCCCAGCGTCATTGCGCTTTCACGCTCGACCTTCTTGACCACCACCGGACCTTCGATGACGTTCTCCAGTGCGGTGCGGTGCGGAAACAGATTGAAGTTCTGGAACACGAACCCGACCTGTTGGCGCAACTGCCGGATAAGGCCCTGCTGCTGGCTGACGGGGCGGCTGCCATCAATGGTGATGTCCCCGACGGTGATACTGCCGCTGGTGGGTGTTTCCAGCAGATTAAGGCATCGCAGCAAGGTGGTCTTGCCCGAGCCGCTCGGCCCGATGATGGCCACTACCTCGCCGGCCTCGACACGCAGGTCGATGCCTTTGAGCACCTGATTGCCCTTGAATTCCTTGGTGAGTTTTTCAACCACGATCATGCGTCAGGACTCCAGATCATGCCGGTTGACCCGCGCTTCGAGCTTGTTTTGCAAGTGCGAAAGCACCGTGGCAAGGATCCAGTAGATCAGTGCGGCGGCCAGGTACATGGTGAAGATTTCGAAGGTGCGTGCGGTGATCAACTGCGCCTGGCGGAACAGCTCCGGCACCTGAATGGTTGCAGCCAGCGCCGTGTCCTTGACCAGCGAAATGAAGCTGTTGCCCAGTGGTGGCAAGGCCGTGCGCGCTGCCTGCGGCAGAATCGCCCGGCGCAGGGTCTGCCAGCGGGTCATGCCGATACTGGCCGCCGCTTCCCACTGACCACGTTCCACGGCGCCGATGGCCGCACGCAGAATCTCACAGGCATAGGCACCCATGTTCAGCGAGAAGCCGATCAGCGCAGCCGTCAGAGGATCCAGCTCGATGCCCAGTTCCGGCAGGCCGTAATAGATCATGAACAGCTGCACCAGCAGCGGCGTGCCGCGGAAGAACGACACGTATATACGTGCAATCCAGCTCAGCAACTTGAAGCTCGACAGACGCATCAGTGCCAGGCCGAAGCCCAGCACCAGTCCGAAGAACATGCCGCCCAGGCTGAGGAAAACGGTGTAATACGCGCCCTTGAGCAGAAAGGGCGCGGAGTCCAGCGCGAGCTTCAGGCTCTCTTCGATCATTTGGTCACGTCAGCCTGGAAGTACTTTTGCGACAGCTTGGCCAGGGTGCCGTCGGCACGCAGTTTGTCGAGGGCCTTGTCGATGGCTTCCAGCAGTTCCGGCTCGCCCTTGCGCAATGCGATGCCCGACTCCTGGCGGGAGAAGGGAGCGCCAGCGACGACCATGGCGCCCTTGGTCTTTGAGACCATTTCCAATGCCGCGAGACGGTCAACCAGAATCGCGTCGATGCGGCCCGATTTCAGGTCCTGAAACTTGGTAGGGTCATCGTCATAGGTCCTGATGTCCGCGCCTTTGACGTTTTCCTTCAACCATTGCTCATAGTTGGTACCCAGGCCAACCCCGACCTTCTTGCCCTTGAGATCGTCAGCCGTTTTGACGGTGTCTTTATTCTTCTTCAGGGTCAGCGCCTGAATACCGGAAAGGGTGTAAGGCTCGGAGAAGTCGTACTTTTTCTTGCGCTCATCGGAGATGGTGACCTGGTTGATCACCACGTCGAGACGCTTGGAGTCCAGGGCTGCCAGGATGCCGTCCCATTTGCTCGGCTGAATCTTCGCCTTGACGCCCAGTTCCTTGGCCAGCGCCTCGGAGAGTTCGACTTCGAAGCCGGTCAGCTTGCCGTTCTCGTCCACGAAACTGAACGGCGGGTAAGTGCCTTCCAGGCCCACATTCAGGGTGCCGCTATCCTTGATTTTCTGCAGTTGCTCGCCTGCCATGGCGTGTCCAGCAATACCGGTGCCGAGCATCAGGCTCAGTGCCGAGAAGAGAAACGTGCGACGAATAGCGGAAATGTTCATGCGAGCCTCTTGTTTTGTGTGAAGTGTCGGCCCTGTTTCGGGCCTGACGGACGCGTCTGGGTGCTGGAATTCAGCGTTGTTTTTCAGTGGGTTACGCGACAGGTTGAGCGTGCCGGGCGCCACTATAAGGCCATCCGGTTATGAACAAAAATAACTAAAAAGACGCTCGTCTTTCATTTTGGACATAACCCTGATCACTGCCTGCCGGATCAGCTGGAAAATACATCCGGGTAAGCGAACAGCGCAGGCGCGCCGCCGGTGTGCAGGAAAATCAGCGGGCCGTCGTTGAATCGCTGACGTCCGATACCATCCAGCAGCCCTGCCATCGCCTTGCCGGTGTAAACCGGGTCAAGCAGCAGACCCTCGTGACCCGCAACAAGTTTGATCGCCGAGAGTGTTCCGGCATTCGGCTCGCCATAGCGCGGTGCGAAATACTCGTCCCACAGCTCGACCTTGAAGCCTTGCGGCATCGGGATTTCCAGTAATTCTGCGGTGCGCTCGGCCAGGCCCTGAACCTTGGGAAACTGCGCTTCTTCACTGCGCGAGACGGTCACGCCGATGACGGGCAGATCCGGTAATTCGCTGGCCAGCGCCAGCGCGAGACCGCTGTGGGTGCCAGCGCTGCCCGAGGGCAGTACCACGGCGGCGAAGTCGATGCCGGTCTGTTTGATCTGCTCGGCCAGTTCCAGCCCGGCGCGCACGTAGCCCAGCGCGCCGACCGGACTCGAGCCGCCGATAGGCACCAGATAAGGCTTCTTGCCGTTGCTGCGCAGACGAGCGGTCAGTGCGTGCAGTTGTTCGTCGGCGTTGTCGAGGTTCTCGACCAGCTCGACTTTGGCGTCGAACAGTTCCAGCAGCAGGCGGTTGCCGTTGTGCAGGTAGTTGCTGTCGTCGGTGCCGATGGGGTTTTCCAGCAGTGCGACGCAGCCCAGACCCATACGAGCGGCCAGCGCTGCGGTCTGGCGTACGTGGTTGGACTGGATCGCACCGGCCGTGATCAGGGTGTCGGCGCCCTGTGCCAGCGCATCGGCCGCCAGGTATTCAAGCTTGCGCACTTTGTTGCCGCCCAGCGCCAGGGTCGTGGTGTCATCACGTTTGACGTAGATGTCGCGGCCAGCCCATGTCGACAGACGGTCGAGCTTCTCAAGGGCGGTGGGCGCGCTGATCAAGTCCAGGCGATTGAAACGGGCAAGCTGATTTTTGATCATGGAGATAAATGAGCCGTGTAGAGAGTCAGCGGGACTTTAGTCAGCGGACTATAGGCAGACGTTTCCCACACGGCAACCCATCGGTGTTTATGCTTCGCTCAGCCATTTCGTACAAAAATTGTTATTTTTTCCACTTGAATGTTTGCCGTAGAGTGAGCGCAGCAGCGCCCGATACGGTCGGGTCGCCAATCGTCATGACCAAGGAGAGTTCAGCGTGAGCGATATTCCAGAAGCATCCGCCGACGGCCGTTCCAGCCATTGGCAGTTGCAGCGTATCGTCAGCCAGTTACGCACGGCGCGTGAGGACTGGCGCACGCGCAACCGCCGCGTGAGTGGCGAGCATGGTGGTCGCGAGCTGCCGTCGCGTGCGGCCATGGGCGAAATTCTCGAGGCCCTGAGCGGCGCGCTGTTTCCGATGCGGCTGGGTCCTGTCGACCTGCGCGAGGAGAGCGAGGATTTCTATGTTGGCCATACACTCGACGTCGCGCTCAATGCTTTGCTGGCGCAGGCGCGGCTTGAGCTGCGTTACGTGGCCCATCAGCAGGGCAGGGAACTGGCCGGGATCGACGAGCATGCGCTGACGCTGATTCAGGATTTCGCCACGGCCCTGCCGGGTATTCGTCAGTTGCTCGACACGGACGTGCTGGCGGCCTATCACGGTGACCCGGCGGCACGCAGTGTCGATGAAGTGCTGCTGTGCTATCCGGGCATTCTGGCGGTGATCCACCACCGGCTTGCCCACCACCTGTACCGCGCAGGTCTGCCGCTGCTGGCGCGCATCAGCTCGGAGCTGGCCCACTCGGCGACCGGCATCGACATTCACCCCGGCGCGCAGATCGGTCCGAGTTTCTTCATCGACCACGGCACAGGCGTCGTCATCGGCGAGACTGCCATCATTGGTGAGCGAGTGCGGATTTATCAGGCTGTCACGCTGGGCGCCAAGCGCTTCCCGGCGGATGAAGACGGCCAGTTGCAGAAGGGCCACGCGCGCCACCCGATCGTGGAAGACGACGTGGTGATCTACGCCGGTGCGACCATCCTGGGCCGCATCACCATTGGTCAGGGCTCGACCATCGGCGGCAACGTCTGGCTGACCCGCAGCGTTCCGGCAGGCTGCAACCTGACCCAGGCCAACCTGCTGCAGCAGGATGACGGGACGCAGAAGTAGGGTTTTGTAGCACGTCCGCCTTAACACTGATCGTGCCCATCGCTCCGCGTGGGCATGCCTCCCGTGACGCTCCGCGTCACAAATGGCACAGATNNNGAGCCGAGCGCATGACGTGGNNNATAACGCTGGAGCTTGGGCGCGCATCTGCGCCACATTCAAGAGCGGACGCGGAGCGTCCTGGGCGGCGTTACCACGCAGAGCGTGGGAACGATCATCAACGATGAGTGCTCCGCATGGGCATGCAGCCTGTGACCCCCCGCGTCACTCTCCCGACTGACGCGTAAATGCGTCCTGCATACACATCCCGCACCCGGGAACGAACCCTCTCCTGCACACGTCCTACCCAGGTCTGAGCCAGTAATCACAGCCCCGCGATTCGTAATCACGGGGCCTTTCGTGTTTAAATTGAACGTTCATTCAAGTTAAACCGGTGGTTCGCTGCCCGCTCACAACAGGAGGCTAACCCTTGCCGTATGCGTTTTTTGTAATGGTTTCAATCAGTCCGGAGGCATGCAGTCGATGAGTACTCCGAGTACGCAACCCAGCGGTACGGTCCGCATGAACGCTCCAGTGTTTTACTTCGCTGCGAGCTTTATTCTGATCTTCGGCGTCATCGTGATCGCCTTCCCGCAAGCCGCCGGTGCGTGGCTGCTGGCAGCGCAGAACTGGGCGGCCAACACGGTCGGCTGGTACTACATGCTGGTCATGACGCTGTATCTGGTCTTCGTGGTGGTCACCGCCGTATCTGGCTACGGCAAGATCAAGCTCGGTGCCGACCACGACGAGCCCGAATTCAGTTACCTGTCCTGGGCCGGCATGCTGTTCGCGGCCGGGATCAGCATCACGCTGTTCTTTTTCTGCGTGTCCGAACCCCTGACTCACCTGTTGCAACCGCCACAGGGCGAGGGTGGCACCACCGAGGCGGCGCGGCAGGGCATGCAGCTGCTGTTCCTGCACTGGGGTCTGCATGGCTGGGGCGTGTTTGCCTTTGTCGGCATGGCGCTGGCGTACTTCGCGTATCGCCACAACCTGCCGCTGGCGCTGCGTTCGGCGCTGTATCCGTTGATCGGCAAGCGCATCAACGGCCCGATCGGTTACGCGGTTGACGGTTTCGGCATCATCGCGACCATCTTCGGCCTTGGCGCCGACATGGGCTTCGGCGTGCTGCACCTCAATTCGGGGCTGGATTACCTGTTCGGCGTCGCACACACCCACTGGATTCAGGTCGGGCTGATCACGCTGATGATGGGCGCGGCGATTCTGGTGGCGATTGCGGGCGTCGACAAAGGCGTGCGCCTGATGTCCGACATCAACATGCTGCTGGCCTGCGCGCTGCTGCTGTTCGTGTTGTTCGCCGGTCCGACTCAGCACTTGCTGAACACCCTGGTGCAGAACATCGGTGACTATCTCGGTGCACTGCCGACCAAGAGTTTCGACGTCTACGCCTACAACGAGCCGAGCGACTGGCTGGGTGGCTGGACGGTGTTCTACTGGGCGTGGTGGATTGCCTGGTCGCCGTTCGTGGGTCTGTTCATTGCGCGCATCTCGCGTGGCCGTACCATCCGCGAATTCGTCTTCGGTGTATTGCTGATCCCGCTGGGCTTCACCCTGGCCTGGATGTCGATCTTCGGCAACAGTGCCATCGATCAGGTGCTCAACCACGGCATGACCGCGCTGGGCCAGTCAGCCATCGACGATCCTTCGATGACGCTGTACCTGCTGCTGGAAACCTACCCGTGGAGCAAGACGGTGATTGCCGTCACGGTGTTCATCAGTTTTGTATTCTTCGTGACCTCGGCCGACTCCGGCACCGTGGTGCTTTCCACACTGTCGGCCAAAGGCGGCAACCCGGACGAGGATGGCCCGAAATGGCTGCGTGTGTTCTGGGGCGTGGCGACCGCGCTGATCACCAGCGGATTGTTGTTCTCGGGCAGTATCGATGCGCTGAAATCAGCGGTGGTGCTGACCTCGCTGCCGTTCTCGCTGATTCTGCTGCTGATGATGTGGGGCCTGCACAAGGCGTTCTTCATGGAGTCCCAGCGCCAGATCGCACAGCTGTATTCGCTGGCCCCAGTGTCGGGTTCGCGACGTGGCGGCTGGCGTCAGCGGCTGAGCCAGGCCGTGCACTATCCGTCGCGAGACGAGGTGTACCGTTTCCTCGACCAGACCGTACGCCCGGCCATCGACGAGGTCACGGCCGTATTTGTCGAGAAAGGCCTGAGCGTGGTCAATATGCCCGATCCTTCCAACGACTCGGTGACGCTGGAAATCGGCCATGGCGAGGAACGTCCGTTCATCTATCAGGTGCAGATGAAAGGGTTCTTCACCCCGTCGTTCGCACGCGGTGGCATGGGCTCCAAACAGTTGAACAACCGTCGCTACTACCGCGCCGAGGTTCACTTGAGTGAAGGCAGCCAGGACTACGATCTGGTGGGTTACACCAAGGAACAGGTGATCAACGACGTGCTCGACCAGTACGAGCGGCACATGCAGTTCCTGCATCTGGTGCGTTGATCGAGCGGGCCTGAAATCCTCAGATGATCGTTCCCATGCTCCGCGTGGGAACGCCTCTCGGGACGCTCCGCGTCCGCGGTCTCAAATCACGTGCTCTCCCGCTCAACCAGCTCGCATGCCAGCAGGTTCAGCCTCTGAATTTCACCCTCGACCGGCAACACGCCCAGGCTCTCCAGCACGCGCTGCGCCGCCAGTACGCCGATCTGCAGGGCGGGTGGTTTGATGGTGGTCAGGCTGGGCATCATCATTTGCGCGAAGGCGTAATCGCCGAAGCCCATCACGGCGCAATCCCTGGGTGTCTGCAGGCCAATACGCTGGCTGGTGAGCAGGCCGCCTGCTGCCAGGTTGTCGTTGGCAAAGAAAATCGCATCAGGCCGAGGATGGTTGTCCATCAGCACATGCATCGCCTGTCTGCCCGCTTCAAACGGCGCAAGCCCTGCATCCGGTACGAACACCCACGGCTTTAGCCCAAGTGCTTCCAGTGTGGCGACACAGCCGTCGCGGCGTTCCTGCGCGCTGAGGTCACCGGCGATGCTGTTCTCCACGAAGGCAATCCGACGGTAGCCCTTGCCGTGCAGATACCGCGCCGCCGTGACGCCGACTTCGTAGTGGGAAAAGCCGATCTGGATCGGGCTGCGTTCGGGCTGATGGTCCCAGGTTTCGATCACCGGGATATCCGCCT
Source organism: Pseudomonas viridiflava (assembly GCF_001642795.1). GTDB lineage: Bacteria > Pseudomonadota > Gammaproteobacteria > Pseudomonadales > Pseudomonadaceae > Aquipseudomonas > Aquipseudomonas viridiflava. The sequence goes on from NZ_LKEH01000024.1 coordinate 55,992, forward strand.
GCCCGATCATCTTTTCCGTGGCGTCGCTGTGAAAGCGGCTGGTCAGCACCAGCGCTGCCGGTGACCAGCCCAGAAACGCACGCACGGCGCTTTCTTCCTGTTCCTCCGAATAGTAACTGGAGGCCAGCAGCAACTGGAATCCGTGCTGACTCAGTGTGTCACTGAAGCCCTGAATGGTATCGGCGAAGATCGGCCCGGAGATGTTCGGAATCACCATCGCCACCACCCGGCTGCGCGCCGACGCCAGACCGCCTGCCACCAGATTGGGCACGTAGCCCAGCGCATTGACCGACGCCGCAATGCGCTCGCGCAGTTCCGGGGACACCTGTTCCGGTTGGTTGAAGTAGCGCGAAACGGTGATGGCCGACACGCCAGCCTGTTTGGCCACGGCATTGATCGTCACGCGGCCTGCGCCCCGGCGTTTACGTGTCACGGGTGTTAGATCCGCCATGTTCGTGCGCTTCTTTTAAAATTAAAAAGCATATAAAACTAATTTTTCAGTATTGGACGATCTATCTGTCATTTCCCGATACTGGCGATGTTAGCGCTAACAAAGATGGTTTGTCTGCTACTCGCCACCGCGAATGCCCGGAACCGGTTTGGTTGTAATCAAAGGCGTCAGTGCTTGGGGCACTGTCGGATCAGGGCATATTTCAGGCAGGCACGCAGATGCACACAGCACATGGGGATGGGGTCAAACACACACGGCTGGCGCAGGCCATCGATCAGGCCCATGCGGCGCGGGGGCGTCGTTGCGGCTGGCTGCTGATGGGGTTGACGGCGTTGCCGATGGTGCCGGTCATGGCGGCCGATACGGTAGAGCAGGCCGCCGATACGCCGACACTCGAATCGGTCACCGTAACCGCCACGCGCCGTGAAGAATCGCTGCAGAAAGTACCCGTCGCCGTGTCGGTGATTCAGGGCGAGCAACTGGAGCGCGACAACCGCAACGGCGTCGCCAGTATCGTGCAGCAGGTGCCCTCGTTGAATTTCAGGACCGGCGCGTCGAACAAGGACACCTCGCTGTTCGTCCGTGGCGTTGGCACCATCTCTACTTCGCCGGGCGTCGAGCCGACCGTCGCGACAGTCATCGACGGCGTGGTCTATGCCCGTCCAGGCCAGGCCACACTCGATCTGCTGGACCTGGAGCGCATTGAAGTTCTGCGCGGTCCGCAAGGCACGCTGTTCGGCAAGAATGCGTCGGCCGGGGTGCTCAATGTGACCACCAAGGCGCCGACCGAAGAGACCCACGGCTACATCGATCAGTCCTACTACAGCGGCAATGAAAGCCGCACGCGCTTCGGCATCGGCGGCAGCCTGATCCCTGACACGTTCAAAGGCTCGATCACCACGCTGTTCGGCAGCTACGACGGCAACGTCGACAATAAGCTCAACGGCCATGAGGTCAACGGCTACAACCGCAAGGGCGCGCGGGGCAAGCTGGAGTTCACGCCCAACGACGACATCACCTTCACCCTCGCGGCCGACTACATGCAGTCCCACGACGACGCGCCCAATGGCGTGGTGACCCAATCGCTCACGCCAGCGTTCACCAGCGCGCTGTCGCCGGTGCGTGCCGACAGCGACAACCGCAACGTGATCAGCGATTACCGCAGCCATGTCGAGGACACCAACAAAGGCCTGTCCGGGCAACTGGACTGGCAACTGGGTGACTACACCCTGACGTCGATCACCGCCTGGCGCGGCTGGGACAACACGCAGTATCAGGACGGCGACCGTTTGGGCACCGTCACCGCGGCGTTCCCCGGCACCGAAGACAAGGGTGATCTTGAGTTCAACCAGTACTCACAGGAACTGCGCCTGGCTTCGCCCAAAGGCCAGTTCATCGAATACGTCGGTGGCCTGTTCTACATGCACGGCAAGAGCGACGAGACCTATCAGCGTACGTTGGTCACACCGACGCGCCGCGATCAGGGCGTTGCCGATTACACCACGACCAATGAAAGCTATTCGGTGTTCGGCGAAACCACGTTCAATTTCACCCCGGACTTCCGGGCGATTGCCGGACTGCGCTGGACGCACGACGATCTTGAGTACGATCACCGCCGCGTCTCGACCTCGGCCACCACGGTCAGCGGCATTCAGCCGGCGACCAGCAGTTCCGGTTCGGTCAACGAAGAGGGCAAGTCGGGCCGTCTGGGGCTGCAATACGATCTGAGTGACAGCGTGACCAGCTACATCACCTATTCGCGCGGCTACAAAGGCCCGGCCTACAACGTGTTCTTCAACATGCAGCCGCGTGACACAGAAGCCTTGAAACCCGAGACCTCCAATACGTGGGAAATCGGTATCAAGGCCACCACCTGGAACAATCGCCTGACCACCAACCTGGCGGTGTTCCACAGCGATTACGACAACTACCAGGCCAACTTTTTCGACAGCGTTGCCGGGCAGGTCGTGACCCGACTGATCAACGCGGGCAGCGTCAGCACTGAAGGCGTCGAGCTGGATTACGCCTTGCAGGCCACGCGCAATCTGAAGTTCTCCGGTGCGCTGTCCTATACCCGGGCACGCATCGACACCTTCGCCTGCCCGGCCGGTGCCGCTGCGTCCTGCAATGTCGATGGCAAGACCCTGCCGTATAGCCCGGACTGGAAGAGCTACGTCCGCGCCGACTACACCATCCCGCTGGACAACGGCCTGGATATCGAACTGGGCACCGATTACAGCTGGCAGAGCGAAGTGCAGTACGACATCAGCCAGAACCCGGACACCAAACAAGGCGCCTTCGGCATCTGGAACGCCAGCGTCGCGATGGCCGATTACAACAGCGGCTGGCGTGTGGCGCTGCTGGGCAAGAACCTGGCGGACAAATCCTATGCACCGATGCTCGCCACGGGCGGCAACTATGTGTATCGCTCGGTGCCGCGTGATGACGAGCGTTATTTCGGCGTGCAGGTGCGCAAGGATTTCTAAGCGGGCAACCGCAATGAAGGGAGACAGGTATGAGCACAACGGCTCGACAGATGAAACTGGGCGCTTTCCTGATGGCCACCGGGCACCATGTGGCGGCCTGGCGACACCCGGACGTGCCCGCCAACGCGGGGCTGGATTTCAAGCACTACCGGCATCTGGCTCAGGTGGCTGAAGCGGCGAAATTCGATGCGCTGTTCGTGGCTGACAGTGTCGCTGCCGCCACGGGCGACATCGCCAGCCGCATGGCGCGTTCCGATCATTTCGAACCGCTGACGCTGCTGTCGGCGCTGAGCGCGGTGACCAATCACATCGGCCTGATTGCCACCGCGACCACCACCTACAACGAGCCCTACCACGTGGCCCGCAAGTTCGCCTCGCTGGACCATCTGTCGGGTGGGCGAGCGGGGTGGAATCTGGTGACGTCCGATGCGGCGGCTGAAGCGCAGAACTTCGGTCGCAGTGAACACGTTGGTCATGCTGAACGTTACAGCCGCGCCCGAGAGTTTCATGAAGTCGTGACCGGGCTGTGGAACAGTTGGGCAGACGATGCGTTCACCCGTGACAAGGCCTGCGGTCAGTATTACGACCCAGCCAAAGTGCAGGAGCTGAATCATCAGGGCGAACACTTCAGCGTCAAAGGCCCACTCAACGTGGCGCGCTCGCCGCAAGGCCAGCCGGTCGTCGTGCAGGCCGGTTCATCGGAGGTCGGTCGCGATCTGGCGGCGCAAACGGCCGAGGTGGTGTTCACCGCACAGACGTCACTGGCCAGCGCGCAGGCGTTTTATGCCGACATCAAGGGCCGTCTGGCAGCGTATGGGCGTAGCGCCGATTCGCTGAAGATCATGCCCGGCGTGTTGATCGTCGTGGCCGAGAGCGAAGTGCTGGCCAGGGAAAAATTCGAGTCGTTTCAGGACTTGGTGGAGCCCGAGGTCGGCGTTGCTCTGCTGGGGCGGATGCTGGGCAATTTCGACTTGTCCGGTTACCCGCTGGACGGGCCGTTGCCGGAACTGCCGCTGACCGACAGCGGGCAGCGCAGCCGTCAGAAGCTGCTCACCGAACTGGCCGAGCGGGAACACCTTAACCTCACGCAGTTGGGCCGTCGCATTGCCGGTGGGCGAGGGCATTACAGCCTGATCGGCACGCCTGAACAGGTCGCTGATGAACTGCAATGCTGGTTTGAGCAAGGCGCTGCGGATGGCTTCAATGTGCTGGTGCCGCACCTGCCCGGCGGGCTTGAAGACGTCGCGCGGTTGCTGGTGCCCGAGTTGCAGCGTCGCGGCCTGTTCCGCACTGAATACGAAGGCACCACCTTGCGCGAAAACCTCGGCCTGCAGCGCTCGATAAATCGAATTTGATCGTTCCGATGCTGGGCGTGGGAACAATCATTGGTAAAGGAAAACCTCATGAAACCATTTGCATTCATCGCCGCCATTCTCGCGTTCATCGGCCTGTTAAACACCGCTTCAGCCAGCGAACCCGACACCCTGCGCATCGGCCTTCAGAAAGGCTCGATCACCCTGGTCCTCGCCAAGGAGCATGGCCTGTTGGAGAAGCGATTCCCACACACACAAATCAAGTGGATCGAATTCCCGGCCGGGCCGCAGATGCTGGAAGCCTTGAACATTGGCAGTCTCGACATTGCCTCGACCGGTGATATTCCGCCGATCTTCGCTCAGGTCGCGGGTGCCGATCTGGTCTACATCGGCGCCGAGCCCGCCAAGCCCCAGGCCGAAACCATTCTGGTGCGCAACGAAAGCCCGCTGCACAGCGTGGCCGATCTGAAAGGGCGCAAGGTCGCATTTCAGAAAGGCTCCAGCGCGCACAACGTGGTGCTACGCGTGCTGAACAAGGCAGGGCTGACCTTCAAGGACATTCAGCCAATCTACCTGACCCCGGCCGACGCCCGCGCGGCGTTTGAAAACGGCAGTGTCGATGCCTGGGCCATCTGGGATCCGTACTATTCCATCGCACTCAACGAAGGCCACAGTCGGCTGCTGGCGAATGGTGAGGGGCTGGGATTGTCCGGTCCGTTCTACACCGCACGCCGCGGTTTCGCTGACAATAACGGGGCTTTCGTGCAGAGCGTGCTCGACGAATTGACCGCCGCCGATGCGCTGACCCGCTCGCAACGCGCCGAGAGCATTCAGATTCTGGTGCGCAGCATGGGCTTGTCCGAAGCGGTCATCACTCAGTATCTTGACCATCGCCCGGCCTCACCGAGCCTGCCGATCACGCCAGAGATCGTCCGTGCGCAACAGGCGACCGCCGATCTGTTTTTCGACAACCACCTGGTGCCCAAGCGGGTCGATATCCAGCAGGCCGTGTGGAACAGGCCTTGAGTATCCCCCTGACAAGAGAGGATTCAATGACGTATATCGCTGCCGAACATCGCTACAACGACATGCCTTATCGCCGTACCGGTCGCAGCGGGCTGGTCCTGCCAGCGCTGTCGCTGGGCCTGTGGCACAACTTCGGTGACAGCACGCCCATCGACACCCAGCGCGCCATGCTGCGCACCGCGTTCGATCTGGGCATCAACCATTTCGACCTGGCCAACAACTACGGCCCCCCGTACGGCAGTGCCGAGATCAACTTCGGTCGCCTGCTGCGTGAGGACTTCAAGCAGTACCGCGATGAGCTGATCATCTCCAGCAAGGCGGGTTGGGACATGTGGCCGGGGCCTTACGGGCAGGGCGGCGGTTCGCGCAAATACGTGCTGGCCAGCCTTGATCAGAGCCTGCAGCGCATGGGCCTGGATTACGTCGACATTTTCTATTCGCACCGCTTCGACCCGGACACACCACTGGAAGAAACCGCCAGCGCACTGGCTACTGCCGTACAGCAGGGCAAGGCGCTGTACATCGGCATCTCTTCCTATTCCGGGGCCAAGACCCGCGAGATCGCTGCGTTGCTCAAAGAGTGGAAAGTGCCGCTGCTGATCCATCAACCGGCCTACAACCTGCTCAACCGCTGGGTCGAGAAAGACTTGCTCGATGCGACTGAAGAGCTGGGCGCAGGCGTGATTGCCTTTACTGCGCTGGCGCAGGGTCTGCTGTCGGACAAGTACCTGAACGGTGTGCCCAAGGATGCGCGGGTCAATCGTCCGGGCGGCGGTTCGTTGCAGGCTTCGCACCTGTCCGAGCAGAACATCGCTCACGTGCGTGCCTTGAATGAAATCGCCCAGCGTCGTGGCCAGAGCCTGGCACAAATGGCGTTGGCCTGGACGCTGCGCGATCCACGTGTGACATCAGCGCTGATTGGCGCCAGCCGTCCCGAGCAGATCGTCGAGAACGTCGGCGCCTTGAAAAACCTGTCGTTCAGTCAGGAAGAACTGACCGAGATCGACAGCTTTGCGGTAGAAGGCGGGATCAATCTGTGGGAGAAACCTTCTCTGGCTGAGTGATCCAGTCGAGGGCGGACGCAGAGCGTCCTGAGCGGCGTTACCATGCTGGGAACGATCATTGACCCGATAGACACCGATCATGCCCATGCTCCGCGCTCATCGTCCGCCTTAACACTGATCGTGCCCATCGCGTGGGAACGATCATTATCGTGTTCCTCCGAAGACTTGTGCATAACGCCGAGTGCTGACCCTTGCGGCTACATGCCCACGGGTACCGTGGGCACTATCAGCCTCCAGATCGGCGTTATCAGCCTTCCTCACCCTCGTCTTCATCCCCACCATCGACCTTCATGCCCAACTCTTTGATCTTGCGGGTCAGGGTGTTTCGGCCCCAACCCAGCAGCACGGCGGCATCGCGACGGCGGCCTGCCGTATGCTTGAGGGCGGTTTCGATCATGATGCGTTCGAAGGTCGGCACGGCGCTGTCCAGCAGGCTCGACTGACCGCGTGACAGGGCCTGATCGGCCCACTGACGCAGTGCCTGCTCCCAGTTTGTGACCGGCGCAGCATCCTGCGGCAGGCTGAGCAGTTCTGGCGGCAGGTCGCTGATGTGCACTTCACGGCCCGAGGCCATGACCGTGATCCAGCGGCAGGTGTTTTCCAGCTGACGCACGTTACCCGGCCAGGGCAGATGCTTGAGGTATTCCTCGGTCTCGGCCTTGAGCAGTTTCGGCTCGACCGCCAGTTCCTGCGCGGCACGGCTCAGGAAGTGACGGGCGAGTGTCGGGATGTCTTCGCGACGGTCCGACATGCGCGGAATGTGAATACGGATCACGTTCAGGCGGTGGAACAAGTCCTCGCGGAACTTGCCGGCCTGCACGAGGGTTTCCAGATTCTGGTGGGTCGCAGCGATGATGCGCACATCGACCTTGACCGGCGTATGACCCCCGACCCGATAGAACTCGCCGTCTGCCAGAACACGCAACAGTCGCGTCTGGGTGTCGGCAGGCATGTCGCCGATTTCGTCGAGAAACAACGTGCCGCCGTCAGCCTGCTCGAAGCGGCCGCGACGCAGGTTGGCGGCACCGGTGAAGGCGCCTTTCTCGTGACCGAACAGCTCGGACTCCATCAGGTCCTTGGGGATCGCCGCCATGTTCAGCGCAATGAACGGTGACGCCGAACGCGGGCTGTGACGGTGCAGGGCGTGGGCGACCAGCTCTTTACCGGTACCCGATTCGCCATTGATCAATACGGTGATGTTGGAGTGGCTCAAACGCCCGATGGCGCGAAACACTTCTTGCATCGCAGGCGCTTCGCCGATGATCTCGGGGGTGCGGGTCAACGTGGGCGCGACATCCAGACCCTGCTGTTCCTGAGCGTGCTGGTTGGCACGCTTGACCAGCGAAACGGCTTCATCGACGTCGAACGGCTTGGGCAGGTATTCGAACGCACCGCCCTGATACGACGCTACGGCGCTGTCCAGGTCCGAATGGGCGGTCATGATGATGACCGGTAGGCGTGGATGCTGTTCGCGAATTCGCGCCAGCAGGTCCAGGCCGCTGGCACCCGGCATGCGGATGTCGGAAATGATCACGTCCGGTTGCTGACGCGCCAGGCGACTCATCACCCCATCGGCGCTGTCGAAGCTCTGCGTGGTCATGCCTTCCTGTTGCAAGGCCTTTTCCAGTACCCAGCGAATGGAACGATCGTCGTCTACGATCCAGACAGTTTCACTACGGCTCATGTCGAAGCTGCTCCTTGTTCCAGCGGCAGGAAGATCGAGAATGTGGTGTGGCCGGGATGGCTGTCACACTCGATAAGCCCCTGGTGCTGGCTGATGATGTTCTGGGTAATGGCCAGACCGAGCCCTGTGCCATCCGGGCGGCCACTGACCATGGGGTAGAAAATGGTTTCCTGAAGCTCGGCCGGGATGCCCGGACCGTTGTCGATGATCTCGATCTTGCTCACCAGCCTGTGGCGCACGTGGCCGATGGTGAACTGGCGCATGGCACGGGTACGCAGGGTGATGCGGCCCAGGCGCAATTCGTTCTGACCGCTGATGGCCTGCATGGCATTGCGCACGATATTGAGCACGGCCTGAATCATCTGCTCGCGGTCGATCAAGACATCCGGAATGCTCGGGTCATAGTCGCGCACCAGCGTGATGCAGCCCTGGCTTTCGGCTTCGACCAGACTGCACACCCGCTCGAGCACTTCATGCACGTTGGTCATCGCCAGCGAAGGCAGTTTGTTGGAGCCCAACATCCGGTCAACGAGATTACGCAGGCGGTCGGCTTCTTCGATGATGACGTTGGTGTAGTCCTTGAGGCTTTCTTCAGGCAGTTCGCGGGCCAGCAGTTGCGCGGCGCCGCGAATCCCGCCCAGCGGATTCTTTATTTCGTGAGCCAGGCCGCGCACCAGCATCTTGGTGGTTTCCTGCTTGGACAACTGGGCCTCTTCCTTGGTGATACGCAGCAGGCGGTCACGAGGGTGGACTTCAAGCAGCAGCAGGGTTTCGCCCTTGCTCAGAATCGGGGTCACGGCGTAGTCGACGGTCAGGGTCTGGCCGGTCAGCGCGGTGAGCATGGCTTCACGTTTGGTGAAAGGGTGGGCCTGTTCGACTGCCTGGCGAAGTGAACTCAGCGCTTCGGCCGATTCGGTGAACAGCTCGCTGATGAATTGCCCATGGCTGCGCTGCCCACTGATGGCGAGCAGCATTTCCGCCGCCGGGTTCATGTACTCGAGACGCAGGTCGGCGTTGAGCAGAATGGTGGCAGTGGTCAGGTTATCCAGTAACAGTCTGTGCAGCGCGTCGCTGATAGTCATGAATCGTGTTGACCTCTTTTGGCACATGGCAATCGCGCTATGCGGGTGCTGACAGGTCCTTGTCAGCACGGGCAGAGCCACCCATATGGTGCTTGACGGGGTGCTATGCCGGTGAAGTTGCAAAAACCAAACCAAGGCTCCGAAAAGAAGCGTTTTCTCTGCAAAACAGGTGCTTTTTTCGAACGCGTGCCCGCATACGGCGCTACTTGAGGGTGATTTCTGAACCAAAGTGGGCTGTATTGTTGCGTGGATGCCAGATTTGCGCACCAAAAAGGTGCGTTGAGATATGTCATCTTCTTTCATGCATCTAGAACTGAATCTGCGCTGAAATCCGCTTCTGCCCGCAGGGCGTAGGAGTTCTCGCAGGTTACGACGGCAGCGATGGGCTGCGCAGCGGCCCCGAGGTATATCTGACACACCGCGTGTGCAGGTTTTGCTGCCGGTTCCCGGCAGATCGCCGACAAGCCGCCTCCCACGGTCCGGTGTTTGCTGCGCGACAGCGCTACGTCGAAGACGAGATAGCTTCAGAGGAACGGCAGAATACTGCTTTCCGGTTCGGGCTTGTCCTTGATCGGGCACTCCGGGCGAACACCGTATTCCTCAGTCTTGCACGGGTTGACCGCACGCTTCTGCGCAAGGGAAATGCGCTTCAAGTGAAAGGACTGGTTGGGCGTCTTTTCCAGTACCCGTCCCAATTGGTCGAATATCTCGACAGAGATCTGATGCGTGCCCCGGTCAATATTGCTCAGTGGAAACACTGGGCTGCGTCCCGGCTGGCCGACGGCAACTCCGTCCAGCAACAGGCGATAACTGTGGCCTGGCTGTAATACCGGATCGCTGGTCACCGTCACGATCAGGTCGCCGCTGGGGCTGCTGATCGCGGCATCCGGTTCAGGCACAAGCACTCGCAACAGCTGATAGTGGAAGATCGCTGGCGGCTTGCTTTCGACGGGTTTGCTCTTGAGGGTCCGGGTGGGCGGCGTGCCGGTCATGTTGTTGCTGGGCGGGATGTCGACGCGCTTGGCGTTCTTGCGCGGCTGGTCGGTAAAGACTCGATTACCGTTGGCATCTATATAGGTGTAAACGTCCGCCAGCGCGGGCAGCGCGTAGAGCAATAACAGCGTCAGCAGCAGGTTGCGCACGTTCATGGCTTGCCGAGGTGAACGCGTTGCACGGTCAGGGTGATGGTCTCGCTTTGCTGGATGATGCGTTCGCCGTCCTTCACCACCACTGCGAAGCTGTGCTCGCCACGATCAATGTTCATGACCTGAAAGCGCGGAAGGTTGGTGGCTTGGCCATACAGGTTGCCGTCCAGCAGCAGCTGCAGACGATGGGCCTGCTGCAGACGCGGCTGAATTTTCACACCGATGATGAACGAGCCGTTGTTGGCGCGCAGTGCCTCGTCGGTCGGCAGGTCGGAGAGTTCGAGCGTGCTGTAGGCGTCTTGAGACTGTGCCTGCGTTTGAGTCTGCGGCTCGACTGCTTGCGGCGCGGTGTTGAGGACCGGTCGGGAGGGACGGGATTCCACGCTGTTGAGCGGCGGCAGTTCGACGACCTCGGTCTTGACGCCATTGGGTGGCTCATTACTGAACGCCGTATTGCCATTCGCATCGGTGTACTTATAGATCTGCGCTACGGCAGGCAGGCTGATCAATAGGAACAGGCAGATGAGGCTTTGACGCATGGGGAGCTCGACAGCGAAGGGCAAAGGTCACCAGCATAGAACACTTCGCCCTGTGTCGTGCAGACAGGCTTACAGTTTTGGTGCGCACAGATCCGCAGTGGCCAGCACCAGCGCCTGATCATGGATCGGGTCGCTCAGGTGGCGCTTGAGTGCGGCGTCCAGCAGCGTCTGACAATCGGCAGAGGCGCGAACCGGCTGGAAGTCGGCGTAGGCTTTCAACAACTCGGTCTGCAGGCGATCCAGTTTTGGACGGATGTCATCGACCAGGCTCAGACGTACCGTGTCGGGCGCCTTGCCTGCCGCGTGCCATTGGGCAAGCAGGGCGTTCTGCACGCGCTTGTTGGCTTCGATCTGGGCACGGAACAGCCGCTGGACATCCTCCGGGTTCAGCTTGAACTCGGCGGCACGTGCCTGGGCAGCGGTGATCACCTGTTGTTCGCGGGGCGGGTCTTCGACGGCCTTGCCACTGTCCCATTTGCTGAGGGCCACCTGATCGGCAATCGTCAGGCGCTCGCTGATGGCCTGCAGCAACGGTTCAAGGGCGGAAGGTTTCTGCTCGGCGGCGAAGATAAAGCCTGAGGACAGACAGGTCAGGGTCAGTAACGAGCTGGCGAGAAGCATGCGCATGGGGCGCTCCATCGTGGGAAAGGATGAAGAGTTAACGCCACGTCGCGGTTCGGGGCCAGTGCCTTCGAGTGAATAAAGATTCATGAATTGTCCGACAATTGATATTGCGCAAAAAAAAGACCTCCCGAAGGAGGTCTTTTGTTACGCCATCAACGTCAGGCCATCAACGTTGGTGCAACTGGATCAGCAGCTGTAGTACAGCTCGTATTCCAGTGGGTGTACGAAGGTGCGGACCTTGATTTCTTCTTCGCTTTTCAGCTCGATGTAGGCATCGATGAAGTCGTCGCTGAATACGCCGCCCTTGGTCAGGAAGGCACGGCCCTTGTCCAGTTCTTCCAGGGCTTCTTTCAGGCTGCCACAAACCTGTGGAATCTCTTTGGCCTCTTCAGGCGGCAGGTCATACAGGTTCTTGTCAGCTGCGTCGCCAGGGTGGATCTTATTCTGGATGCCGTCCAGGCCAGCCATCAACAGTGCAGCGAACGCCAGGTACGGGTTGGCTGCCGGATCCGGGAAGCGTGCTTCGATACGACGGCCGCGTGGGCTGGAGACGTAAGGAATACGGATGGACGCGGAGCGGTTACGTGCCGAGTAGGCCAGCATGACCGGTGCTTCGAAACCCGGGACCAGACGCTTGTAGGAGTTGGTCGACGGGTTGGTGAAGCCGTTCAGTGCCTTGCCGTGCTTGATGATACCGCCGATGAAGAACAGGGCAGTGTCGGACAGACCGGCATAGCCTTCGCCTGCGAAGGTGTTCTTGCCATCTTTGGAGATGGACATGTGCACGTGCATACCCGAACCGTTGTCGCCATACAGAGGCTTCGGCATGAAGGTAGCGGTACGGCCGTAGGCGTCGGCAACGTTGTGTACGCAGTATTTGAGGGTCTGAACTTCGTCAGCCTTCTTGACCAGCGTGTTGAATTTCACGCCGATTTCGTTCTGGCCGGCAGTGGCAACTTCGTGGTGGTGTACTTCCACGATCTGGCCCATTTCTTCCAGGGCGTTGCACATTGCGGTACGGATTTCGTGGTCGTGGTCGACCGGTGGAACCGGGAAGTAGCCACCCTTGACGCCAGGACGGTGGCCCTTGTTGCCGCCGTCGATGTCGCCGTCGGTCATCCAGGAAGCCTGTTCGGAGAAGATCTTGAACATGGAACCGGAGATGTCGGACTTGAACTTCACTTCGTCGAAGACGAAGAATTCCGGCTCGGGGCCTACGAATACGGTGTCACCGATACCGGTGGACTTCAGGTATTCCTCGGCGCGGTGGGCGATGGCGCGCGGGTCGCGATCGTAGCCTTGCATGGTCGAAGGTTCGATGATGTCGCAGACCAGAATGATGGTCGGCTCTTCGGTGAACGGGTCGAGAACGGCAGTCTCGTCGTCCGGCAGCAGGATCATGTCGGAGGCTTCGATGCCTTTCCAGCCAGCGATGGAGGAACCGTCGAACATTTTGCCGACTTCAAAGAAGTCGTCTTCCAGCGCATCGCGCGCAGGCATCGTGACGTGCTGCTGCTTGCCCTTGGTGTCTGTGAAGCGCAGATCAATCCACTTAACGTCATGATCTTTGATGAGTTGAACCGACTTCGACATGGTGTCCTCCGGGTGGCTAGGGACCGCCTTATAGTTTTGGGCCCCTTGAATTTGGGTGATGCCGGCGCGAATACTCTGCCAAGGCAACCTGCCTCACAAGGGAGCAATTTGCATGCCAGTGCCCCGTGTTGGGTTTTTTGCCTCAATCCGAGGCTTTCAGGGCGTTAAATGAGGATTCTCGGAAAAATCACGCACCTTTATGGCGCTGGCAATTGAAGCGCCGACCCTTTTTGGTGCGTAGATGATTGGCTGTACGATAACTGGTTAAACCGTGAGCAATTTCCGCTATAATCCGCGCCCCCCTTTTTTGGTCGGCACCTCACGCACCGTTTCCATGAAACTAATCGTTAAAGTTTTCCCAGAAATCACCATCAAAAGCCCGCCGGTTCGCAAGAAGTTCATCCGGCAGCTGGGCAAGAACATTCGTACCGTGCTCCGGGAACTGGACGCGGACATTGTTGTGGGTGGCGTATGGGACAACCTTGAGGTGGAGACCCGGCTGACCGACCCCAAAGTGCTGCAGGGCATTACCGAGCGCCTGAGTTGCATGCCTGGCATCGCCAACTTTCTGCAGGTGGCCGAGTACCCGCTGGGCGACATGGATGACATCGTTGCCAAGTGCAAGGCGCACTACGCCGACCTGCTGCCGGGCAAGATGTTTGCCGTGCGTTGCAAACGTGCCGGACGACACGATTTCAGCTCCATGGATGTCGAGAAATACGTCGGCAGCCAGTTGCGTCAGCAGTGCGGCGCGGCCGGAATCGAGCTGAAAAAACCCGATCTGGTGGTCAGAATGGAAATTCGCGACCAACGGTTGTTTGTCGTTCATGACCAGCACAAAGGCCTGGGCGGTTATCCACTCGGCGCGCTGGAGCAGACGCTGGTATTGATGTCCGGCGGTTTCGATTCGACCGTTGCGGCCTACCAGATCATGCGCCGCGGGCTTATGGCCCATTTCTGCTTCTTCAATCTGGGCGGTCGTGCCCACGAACTGGGCGTGATGGAAGTCGCTCATTTCATCTGGAAGAAGTACGGCAGCTCCCAGCGAGTGCTGTTCGTGAGCGTGCCTTTCGAGGAAGTTCTCGGAGAAATTCTGCAGAAAGTCGATAACAGTCATATGGGTGTAGTTTTGAAGCGTATGATGTTACGCGCTGCTTCATCCGTGGCTGATCGTCTCGAAATCGATGTGCTGGTCACGGGCGAGGCGATTTCACAGGTGTCAAGCCAGACGCTGCCCAACCTGTCGCTGATCGATTCGGCGACCGACAAGCTGGTGTTGCGGCCTCTGGTGGCCAGCCACAAGCAGGACATCGTGGATCAGGCGACGGAGATCGGTACGGCCGACTTCGCCCGACACATGCCTGAATATTGCGGGGTGATCTCGGTCAACCCCAAGACCAACGCCAAGCGGAATCGCGTTGAGTACGAAGAAAAACAGTTCGACATGGCGATTCTCGAGCAGGCGCTCGAGCGCGCAAAGCTGGTTTCGATTGATCGCGTCATCGACGATCTGAGCCGCAATGTCGATATAGAAGAAGTCAGCCAGGCGCTGGCCGGTCAGGTCGTCATCGACATCCGTCACCCGGATGCGCAGGAAGACCAGCCGCTGCAGGTGCCGGGCATAGAAGTACAAACGCTGCCGTTCTATGCACTGAACAGCCGTTTCAAGGAACTGGATAACACGCGCCAGTACCTGTTGTATTGCGACAAAGGCGTCATGAGTCGCCTGCATGCTCACCATTTGCTCAGTGAGGGGCATGCCAATGTGCGCGTTTATCGACCGAGCTAAGTGCCCGGGGCTGTTTGCCTGTGGCTTGCGTCACCGGCCCCCCGACACCAGTCGCCAAGCCGTAACGGCTTTTGCCGACTAGTAACTGTTAATCGCCGGCGTTAAACCGTCAGCAGACCGAATCCTCTGATCGAGATACACAAGTGATCGAAAATCTACGCAACATCGCCATCATCGCCCACGTTGACCATGGTAAGACCACCCTGGTAGACAAACTCCTGCGTCAATCCGGCACTCTGGAGCGCAACGAGCTCAACGACGAGCGCGTGATGGACTCCAACGACCAGGAAAAAGAGCGCGGTATTACCATTCTCGCGAAGAACACCGCGATCAACTGGAACGGCTTCCACATCAACATCGTGGACACCCCGGGCCACGCCGACTTCGGTGGTGAAGTAGAGCGCGTGATGTCGATGGTCGACTCCGTGCTGCTGCTGGTCGATGCTCAGGACGGCCCTATGCCGCAGACCCGTTTCGTGACCAAGAAGGCTTTCGAAGCCGGCCTGCGTCCAATCGTGGTCATCAACAAGGTTGACCGTCCAGGCGCGCGTCCGGACTGGGTTCTGGACCAGATCTTCGACCTGTTCGACAACCTGGGTGCCACCGAAGAACAGCTGGACTTCAAAGTCGTCTACGCCTCGGCCCTGAACGGTATTGCCGGTCTGGACCATACCGACATGGCTGAAGACATGACCCCGCTGTACCAGTCGATCGTCGACAACGTACCGGCTCCAAAGGTTGACCGTGACGGTCCGTTCCAGATGCAGATCTCCGCACTGGACTACAACAGCTTCCTGGGCGTCATCGGTGTTGGCCGTATCGCACGTGGTCGCGTCAAGCCGAACACGCCGGTCGTGGCTATCGACGCCACTGGCAAGAAGCGTAACGGTCGTATCCTGAAGCTGATGGGTCACCACGGTCTGCACCGCGTTGACGTTGAAGAAGCAGCGGCCGGCGACATCGTCTGCATCAGCGGTATGGACGAGCTGTTCATCTCCGACACCCTGTGCGACCCGCTGAACGTTGAAGCGATGAAGCCGTTGACCGTCGACGAGCCAACCGTTTCCATGACCTTCCAGGTAAACGACTCGCCGTTCTGCGGTAAAGAAGGCAAGTTCGTGACCTCCCGTAACATCAAGGAGCGTCTGGACAAGGAGCTGCTGTACAACGTTGCTCTGCGCGTTGAAGAAGGCGACTCGGCTGACAAGTTCAAGGTTTCCGGCCGTGGTGAGCTGCACCTCTCGGTACTGATCGAAACCATGCGTCGCGAAGGCTTCGAAATGGGCGTTGGTCGTCCGGAAGTGATCATCCGCGTCGTTGACGGCAACAAGCAGGAACCGTTCGAAAACGTCACCATCGACACCCCGGAAGAATCCCAAGGCAAGGTGATGGAAGAGATGGGTCTGCGTAAGGGCGACCTGACCAACATGGTGCCGGATGGCAAAGGCCGTGTTCGTCTGGAATACAACATCCCTGCTCGTGGTCTGATCGGTTTCCGTAACCAGTTCCTGACCCTGACCAACGGTGCTGGCATCCTGACCTCGATCTTCGATCGCTACGACACCATGAAGTCCGGCCAGATGTCCGGCCGTCAGAACGGTGTTCTGGTCTCGGTTGAAACCGGCAAGGCGCTGACCTACTCCCTGGAAACCCTCCAGGCGCGTGGCAAGCTGTTCGTTGAGCACGGTCAAGAGATCTACAACGGTCAGATCGTTGGTCTGAACAGCCGTGACACCGACATGGGCGTCAACCCAACCAAAGGCAAGAAGCTCGACAACATGCGTGCTTCGGGTAAAGACGAAACCATCGCTCTGGTTCCACCTGTTCGCTTCACCCTGGAACAGGCTCTGGAATTCATCCAGGACGACGAGCTGTGCGAAGTTACGCCTAAGTCGATCCGTCTTCGCAAGAAGATCCTGGACGAAGGCGAGCGTACCCGCGCTGCCAAGAAAGCCAAGGCTTGATACTTAGCCCTCGCTGAACGAAAACGCCCCCGGTCGAAAGGCCGGGGGCGTTTTTGTTTGTGTGGGTTTTATGAAAGCCTGGCCCCGTGCGGCACATGGGAGAGCGGACGCGGAGCGTCCCAGGATGCATTCCCACGCGAGCGCTCATCGTTATACACAAGTCATCTGGCGATCCAGTGAGACAGCGCACTGCCGTGCTTTTTTGCGCGATAGTGCGGACGCCGCCGATTGCGACGTGGGTGAAGGCTGAGTCCTGGCGCTGATTCGGGGGGCAATCGGCATGGATGCCGAT
>NZ_LKEH01000024.1:73068-91617 GCF_001642795.1 Pseudomonas viridiflava
CGAGCGCGGAGCGTAGGAACGATCATGCGTTACAGATGATCGTGACCATGCAGCCCGTGACGCTCCGTGTCACATCAGGCAGTCGCTCAGAACTTCGGGACAGGCGCGCTGGTGGCGTTTCTCAGTGAGCCACTTTCCGGGCGCACGACAGCCTTGGGCTTGTAGGCGCAATAGCCGGGACGTGGGCCGATCTTGGGGTGATTGCGGCATGTGTCCGGGCGCTTGTCGTAGATGGTGCACAGGCGGCTCTTGCGATCCAGGTACAGGCAGTCGTTGTTGCTCATGCGCTGCAGGGTGAAGATCTCGGTCTTCTGGTTGTAGCGCTCGACGATCCCCTCCTTCTGCAACCGCTTGGCGATGTTCTTCGCAGGCTCCCCGCGTTCGAAATCATCGACGATGCCGATGCGGATCAGGTCCTTGATCTTCACTTCGACCGGCAGCGTGCAGCAGCTGGACACGCAGCCTCCGCACATGTGGCTGGAGTACTTGGCCCAGGTATCGATGCGATCGAGTTCTGCGGCGGCGATCAAGGTGGGTTTCATTTGAATTCAGACTTCCGGGTGAATCGGGCGCGCGATCATACCGGGCTCGACGGTTTTGGAGTAAGTAAAAATTGTCGGGGCGACTGTCGGTCGTGCATGTCTGCGTTACGGAGCATGCCCACGCAGAGCGCTCATCGTTATACACAAGTCTGGAAGACGCGCAAAACGGGGCCAAAACGTAAGTATCTGACTGAATGCATACCCCGTGGGAGGCGGCTTGCCGGCGATGGCGTCCGCTCAGTCACCGATAGGTCGCTTCAGAAAAAGCATCGCCGGCAAGCCGCCTCCCACAGTCCAGAGCGATGGGCACGATCAGGGTTGAGGCGGATTTGTGTATAACGATGAGTGATCCGCGTGGGAATGCCTATAGGGACGCTCTGCGTCCCTATCAATGCATCAGAACAGGTCGATCGGCGCTGACTCATCTGCTGGCAGTGGGCTGCCCGGCGCGCTGCCGCTGCCCAGTTCGTTGACGCTTGGCGGTGTGTCTTCGCTCTTGAACAGTTCGAAGAACGCATTCGGCGTGCTCGGCGTGGCCGCACGGCCGCTGACCGGGTCGACGCGCAGGCTGAGGATGCCATCCGGTTCTGCCTGCTGATGCGGCGGCTTGTCTTTCAATGCTGCGCTCATGTAGTCCATCCAGATCGGCAGGGAAACCGTGCCGCCGAATTCATGACGTCCCAGGCTTTCCGGCTGGTCGAAACCGCTCCAGACCGTGGTCACGTAATCGGCGTTGTAACCCGAGAACCACGCATCCTTGGATTCGTTGGTCGTACCGGTCTTGCCCGCAATGTCAGGCCTGTTCATCGACAGCGCACGACGTCCGGTGCCGCGCTTGATCACATCCTGCAGCATGCTGTTGAGGATGAAGGTGGTGCGGCTGTCGACGATACGCTCGGCCACGGCAGGTGCCTGAGGTTCGACAGGCGTCGTGGACGATGGAGTCGTCAGGTTCGGGCTGTCGTGTACCGCAAAGGTCGACGTGTCCGGCGCAGTCTTCACGTCATGAGCCGGAACGCTCGGCGGGTTGGCGGCAAATATTGTCTGGCCGTCGCGGTTCTCGATGGTCTGGATCAGATAAGGACTGACCTTGTAGCCGCCGTTGGCGAACGCACTCCAGCCGGTGGCGATTTCCATCGGCGTCAGCGTTGCCGTACCCAGTGCCAGCGACAGGTTGCGCGGCAGGTCCTGCTTGGCGAAGCCGAAGCGGGTGATGTAGTCGATCGTGCTGTCCACGCCCAGAGCCTGGAGCAGACGGATCGACACCAGGTTACGCGACTTGTACAGCGCTTCGCGCAGGCGAATCGGGCCCAGGAAGGTGTTGGTGTCGTTCTTAGGACGCCAGACCTTGTCCAGGTATTCGTCGACGAACACGATAGGTGCATCGTTCACCAGACTGGATGCGGTGTAGCCATTGTCCAGCGCGGCGCTATAGATGAAAGGCTTGAAGCTGGAGCCCGGCTGACGCTTGGCCTGCATGGCACGGTTGTAGTTGCTCTGCTCGAACGCGAAGCCGCCCACCAGTGCACGAATGGCACCATTCTGCGGATCCAGTGACACCAGTGCGCTCTGCGCGACGGGAATTTGACTGAATTTGAGCGAGCCGTCGTCCTGACGCAGCAGGCGAACCAGATCACCGACCTTGGCGACATCACCTGGCTGCTTGGGATTGGCGCCCAGGCTGTTGGTGTTCAGGTAAGGGCGCGCCCACTTCATGGTGCTCCACTCGACCGTCTCTTCCTGCTCACCGTTACGGGTCAGAACCTTCAGGCCGGTCTTGTCGACCTGAGTCACGATGGCGGGCTCAAGGCCGTTGATCGTGCGTTGTTTGGTCAGTTCCTGAGCCCAGTTGGCGCGAGTCATGCCTGGGAAGCGGCTTTCCGGTCCGCGATAGCCATGACGCTGGTCGTAGTCGATCAGGCCGCGCTGAATCGCCTTGTTGGCATCTTCCTGCAAGCCGCTCGGGACGGTGGTGGTAACCCGGAAACCCTCGGTGTAGGCGTCGCTGCCGTAGCGGCCGACCATTTCGGCACGTGCCATTTCCGCGATGTAAGGCGCGTTAACTTCAGGAGTAGGAACGTGGTAGCTGGCGTTCAGTGGCTCGTTCAGAGCGGCCTGATACGCGGTCTGGTCGATCTTGCCCAGACGGTACATGCGGCCCAGGATCCAGTCGCGGCGTTCCTTGGCACGGGTGGGGTTGGCCAGTGGGTTGAAACGTGACGGTGCCTTGGGCAAACCGGCAATCATGGCCATTTGCGCAAGGCTTACATCGCGAATCGATTTGCCGTAGTAGACTTGCGCCGCCGCCTCGATGCCATAGGCCCGGTTGCCCAGATAAATCTTGTTGACGTACAGCTCGAGAATCTCGTCCTTGGTCAGTTGGCGCTCGATTTGCAAGGCGAGAAGAATCTCGGTGGTTTTGCGCGAAAAGCTTCTTTCGCTGGTCAGGAAAAAGTTTTTCGCGACCTGCATCGTGATGGTACTGCCGCCCGATTGAATGTGGCCGCTCTTCACCAGCTGGGTGGCGGCGCGCATCAGGCTGCTTGGATCGACACCGTAGTGATTGGCGAAATTGTCGTCTTCGGCCGATAACAGGGCGTTGATGAAATTGGGCGGGATTTCCGCAAAGCGAATCGGCGTGCGACGCATCTCGCCAAATTCGGCGATCAGCTTGCCGTCGCTGCTGTACACGCGCAGAGGGATTTGCAGTTGGATGCTTCGCAGCGCCTCAACGGATGGCAGAGTGGGGCTCAGATAAAGGAACGCGCCGCTCAGGCCGAGCAGCAGCGAGCAGAATACCGCGACGAGAGACCACCAGAAAAACTTCAGCAGGCGTATCAAGGCTTTTGGATTTCCAGAAAAAATAATGGGTTAAGCGCAGGCATTTACAAATGAACACGCCTTGAAGCTTTCTCAAACGAAAAAAACGCTGGGCATTATAAGCATTTTTCGTCCCCAAGCGTGATTTGCGCTACTGTCAAGGCTGTTGGCAGTGACGCCGACCCGAAATAACTCCGTAAGTGACGGAAACTCATAGGAATCAGGTTGTGTTCGAACTCTTCGGTAAGAAGGCCAACACCCTTCTAGGGATCGATATTAGTTCCACCTCGGTCAAGCTCCTTGAATTGAGTCGTTCCGGAACCCGCTACAAAGTCGAGTCTTACGCTGTTGAGCCGTTGCCGGCCAATGCCGTCGTCGAGAAGAACATTGCCGAACTCGAAGGGGTTGGTCAGGCGTTGTCACGGGTCGTTGGCAAGGCCAAGACCAGCGCCAGAATAGTGGCGGTTGCTGTCGCAGGCTCCGCAGTCATCACCAAGACGATCGAAATGGATGCCGGTCTCTCGGATGACGACATGGAAAATCAGCTCAAGCTCGAGGCTGACCAGTACATCCCCTATCCCCTTGAAGAAGTGGCCATCGATTTCGAAGTGCAAGGCTATTCGCTGCGCAACCCCGAACGCGTGGAAGTCCTTCTGGCTGCCTGCCGCAAGGAAAACGTCGAGGTACGCGAGGCCGCGCTGGCGCTGGCTGGCCTCACCGCAAAAGTCGTTGATGTCGAAGCTTATGCCCTTGAGCGTTCGTTCGGGCTGCTGGCTGCGCAACTGGGTAACGGTCACGATGAGCTGACCGTGGCGGTCGTCGACATCGGCGCGACCATGACCACGCTGAGCGTTCTGCACCACGGCCGGATCATCTACACCCGCGAGCAACTGTTCGGCGGGCGCCAGCTGACCGAAGAAATCCAGCGTCGCTACGGCCTGTCGATGGAAGAGGCCGGGCTTGCCAAGAAACAGGGCGGGCTGCCGGACGACTATGTCAGTGAAGTGCTGGAACCCTTCAAGGATGCGCTGGTGCAGCAGGTCTCGCGCTCGCTTCAATTCTTCTTCGCGGCAGGCCAGTACAACTCTGTGGATCACATCATGCTCGCTGGCGGTACGGCTTCCATTTCCGGCCTGGAGCATCTGATTCAGCGCCGACTCGGCACGCCGACCCAGGTGGCCAACCCGTTTGCCGACATGGCCCTCAGCTCCAAGGTCAACGCCGGAGCGCTGGCCAGTGATGCGCCCGCGCTGATGATCGCGTGCGGTCTTGCTTTGAGGAGCTTCGACTGATGGCGCGGATCAACCTTTTACCCTGGCGTGAAGAACTGCGCGAAGAGCGCAAGAAGCGCTTTTTGACCGTATTGGTCTGCGTGCTGGTGGTCTCTGTGGGCGTACTGTTTCTGATCGATCGCTACATCGGTATGGCGATCGACAACCAGTTGGCACGCAACACCTTCATGCAGAAAGAGATCGCGCAACTTGATGTGCGCATCAAGGAAATCAGCGACCTGAAGGCGCGGCGCAAGCAGTT
The DNA here is from genome assembly GCF_001642795.1 of Pseudomonas viridiflava. Lineage (GTDB taxonomy): Bacteria > Pseudomonadota > Gammaproteobacteria > Pseudomonadales > Pseudomonadaceae > Aquipseudomonas > Aquipseudomonas viridiflava. The sequence continues at coordinate 77,964 of NZ_LKEH01000024.1, forward strand.
GCTGGAGCGCATGAAAATCATCCAGGACCTGCAGGGCAACCGCCCGATCACCGGACGGGTGTTCGATCAGCTCGCCCGCACCCTGCCGGATGGCGTGTATTTCTCGCAGGTCAAGATGACTGACAAGCTCATCGCGATCACCGGTGCGGCCGAATCGAACAACCGGGTTTCCGACCTCATGCGTAATCTTGAAGCATCCGACTGGCTGGAGGCGCCAAGCCTGACCGAGGTCAAGGCGACGACTGCGGGTGCCGTGGATCAGGCCAACGTCTTTCAATTGACCGTGCGCCAGACCCAGCCCCAGGTACAAATTCCTGCCGAAGGAGCCAAGCCATGAACATGAGCGAGTGGCTGGAAGGGCTTCGCAAGGTCGAACTCAACGAACTCGACCTCAACAACCTGGGTTCATGGCCTGCTGCAGTCAAGGCGATTGCCGGTGTGCTGCTGGCTGTTTTGATCTTTGCTCTGGGCTATTTCCTGTTCATTCAGGACATGGAAACCCAGCTTGAGAACGCGCAGGCCAGTGAGGTTTCGCTCAAGGAACAGTTTTCCACCAAGGCGTTCCAGGCCGCGAACCTGGAGCCCTACAAAAAGCAGATGGAGGAAATGGAAAACACCTTTGGCGCGCTGCTTCGGCAATTGCCCAGCGACACCGAAGTGCCTGGCCTGCTTGAAGACATTACCCGCACCGGTCTGGGCAGCGGCCTGGAGTTCGAAGAAATCAAACTGTTGCCCGAGGCGGTGCAGCAGTTCTACATCGAACTGCCGATACAGATCACAGTGGTCGGCGGCTATCACGATCTGGCGACCTTCGTCAGTGGCGTGGCCGGGTTGCCGCGCATCGTGACGCTGCATGATTTCGACATCAAACCGGCTGATCCCAAGGTGCCTGCCAAGTTGCGCATGAACATTCTGGCCAAGACCTACCGCTACAACGATGAAGGGCTGAAGAAATGAGGGTGGCGCGTGTGTTGTGCGTCAGTACGGTCCTGGCGGGGTTGGCTGGTTGCGGCGGCGGCAATGATTACACTGACCTGAGCGAGTTTGTGGCGCAGGCCCAGTCGCGTCCGAGCGGCACCATCGAGCCTTTGCCTAGGTTTCGTGCCTATGAGGCGTTCACCTACAACGCCGCCAGTCTGCGCAGCCCCTTTCAGCCTGCGGTCAAGGTCGATGCGCTCAATCGTCAGAAAGGCTCGCGTCTGATTGCGCCGGACGATACCCGTGTCAGGCAGTTTCTCGAAGGTTTCAACATCGAGTCGTTCGAAATGGTCGGTACCATCGGCAACGACTCCGGCATCTTCGCCCTGTTGAAAGGGGCCGGAGGCGTCTATCGCGTGAAAGTGGGTGATTATCTGGGTCGCAACAACGGTCGCATCGTGTCGGTCAGCGACGGGCAGGTCGATGTCATTGAAATAGTTCCTGATGGAGAGGGGGCCTGGCTGGAAAGGCCGCGCAGTATCGCCCTCAAAGAACGCTCATGAAGTGGGCAAGGCCAAGCATGTACAGCACCGCACAACGGAAATTGATCATGACCCGGATTCTCTCGATTATCGGCGTTTCGTTATGGATAGCGATGATGTCGCCGGTTCTCCAGGCCGCCAATCTCAAGACGCTCGACGTCGCGGCCCTGCCGGGTGATCGAATCGAGCTCAAGCTTTCCTTCGACGCTCCGGTGCCCGCGCCACGCGGCTATACCACCGAGCAGCCTGCGCGCATTGCGCTGGACCTGCCGGGCGTGACCAGCCAGCTGGCGACCAAGAGTCGTGATCTGGGGGCAGGCAATGCCCGCAGCGTGGTGGTTGTGCAGGCGCAGGACCGTACGCGGGTCATCATCAACCTGACGACGCTTTCGCCGTACAGCTCACGCGTCGATGGCAACAACCTGTTCGTGGTCATCGGTCAGGGGGCTGCAGCAGCTCAGGCTTCACAGCCGACCACCGCCAAGGGCGCTGCACGGGTCGCCGTGCCGCCGCCCACACCGGCATCGGCGCGGCCCTACGTGCCTGCGGGCGTCAGAGCCATTCGCAATGTCGACTTCCAGCGCGGCGAGCTGGGCGAAGGCAACGTGGTCATCGACCTGAGCAATGCCAGCATCGCTGCAGATATTCAGGAGCAGGGCGGCAAGATCCGTGTCGATTTCGCCAAGACGCAATTGCCCGATCCGCTGCGCGTGCGTCTGGACGTGAAAGACTTTGCCACACCCGTGCAATTCGTCAGCGCCACGGCGTCCGGCGACAAGGCCAGCATTTCCATCGAGCCATCGGGTGCGTTCGATTATTCGGCGTTCCAGACCGAAAACAAGCTGACCATCAGCGTGCGCCCATTGACCAATGAGGACGTGGATCGTCGCGCCGCCGACAAGCCGGTCTACACCGGCGAGAAGCTTTCGCTGAATTTCCAGGACATCGATGTGCGTTCGGTACTGCAGCTGATCGCCGATTTCACCAACCTCAATCTGGTTGCCAGTGACACTGTTCAGGGCGGCATCACCCTGCGTCTGCAGAACGTGCCGTGGGATCAGGCGCTGGACCTTGTGCTCAAGACCAAGGGGCTGGACAAGCGCAAGGTCGGCAGTGTGTTGCTGGTCGCCCCGGCTGACGAGATCGCTGCGCGTGAGCGTCAGGAACTGGAGTCGCTCAAGCAGATTGCCGAGCTGGCCCCGTTGCGTCGTGAGCTGTTGCAGGTCAATTACGCCAAGGCAGCGGACATCGCCAAGCTGTTCCAGTCGGTCACCAGCGCCGAGTCCAAGGCGGACGAGCGTGGTTCCATTACTGTGGATGAACGCACCAACAACATCATTGCGTATCAGACTCAGGATCGACTCGACGAGCTGCGCCGTATCGTCTCGCAGCTGGATATTCCGGTACGTCAGGTGATGATCGAGGCGCGAATCGTCGAAGCCAACGTCGACTATGACAAGCAGATCGGCGTGCGCTGGGGCGGACGAACCGACCGGTCGCGCAAGTGGAGCGTCGGCGGTCTCGACGATAAAGGCGATGAAGCAGGCAACACGGGCAACGATCTGACGGCCAACATTCCGTTTGTGGATCTGGGTGCTCCAGATGCCACGGCGGGTGTCGGGATCGGTTTCCTGACCAACAATGCACTGCTGGACCTTGAGCTGAGTGCTATGGAGAAGACCGGCAACGGTGAAATCGTCTCCCAGCCCAAAGTCGTCACTTCCGACAAGGAGACTGCCAAGATCCTCAAGGGCACAGAGATTCCGTATCAGGAATCCAGCTCCAGCGGTGCCACGACAGTGAGCTTCAAGGAGGCGTCCCTGTCGCTTGAGGTCACGCCACAGATCACGCCGGACAACCGCATCATCATGGAGGTCAAGGTTACCAAGGACGAGCCTGATTACCTCAATGCGGTGCTGGGCGTGCCTCCTATCAAGAAGAACGAGGTCAACGCCAAGGTGCTGATTTCCGACGGCGAGACCATCGTGATCGGTGGTGTGTTCTCCAATACGCAAAGTAAAGTTGTAGAGAAAGTGCCATTTCTCGGTGATGTGCCGTATCTTGGCCGCCTTTTCAGGCGCGACGTGGTGGCAGAGGCGAAATCCGAGCTGTTGGTATTTCTGACACCGCGTATCATGAACAACCAGGCGATTGCTGTGAGTCGTTGATTCTGTGCGAAATTTAATACTTGTGGGGCCGATGGGTGCTGGCAAGAGCACCATCGGCCGTTTGCTTGCCAAAGAGTTGCGACTGCCGTTCAAGGATTCCGACAAGGAAATCGAGTTGCGCACCGGTGCCAATATTCCCTGGATTTTCGACAAGGAAGGCGAGCCGGGCTTTCGCGACCGTGAGCAGGCCATGATTGCAGAACTGTGCGAAGCCGACGGCGTTGTTCTGGCCACGGGCGGCGGCGCGGTCATGCGCAGCGAAAATCGTCAGGCGCTGCATGCTGGCGGACGAGTGGTGTATCTGCACGCGTCGGTCGAGCAACAGGTCGGCCGGACGGCACGCGACCGCAATCGGCCCTTGTTGCGTACGGCGGATCCCGCTCGCGTGCTGGGCGAATTGCTGGCCATTCGCGACCCGCTGTACCGGGAGATTGCCGATCTGGTGGTCGAAACCGACGAGCGGCCGCCGCGCATGGTGGTTCTGGACATACTGGCTCGTCTTGCCGAGCTTCCTCCCCGTTAAAGCGCAGGCAAAAATGCGCTATCCTCGGCGACCAATAAAACAGCGACGGTACAGGGTCCGGCACAATGGCCATCCTGACGCACCCAGGTGTGCAACCGTCGAACCGGCAATCAACGTGGGGACACATGCAGACACTTAAGGTCGAGCTTGGTGAGCGTAGCTATCCGATCCATATCGGCGAAGGCCTTCTGGACCGTCCCGAACTCCTGACCCCGCACATCGTCGGGCGCCAGGTGGCCATCGTGTCCAATACAACGGTCGCGCCGCTGTATCTGGAGCGACTGACCCGCACGCTCGCCGGTTATAACGTGCTGCCAATCGTGCTTCCTGATGGCGAAGCGTTCAAGAACTGGGAAACCCTGCAAACCATTTTCGACGGTCTGCTGACGGCCCGCCATGACCGCCGCACAACGGTCATCGCGCTGGGTGGCGGCGTCATCGGCGACATGGCCGGGTTTGCCGCCGCGTGCTATCAGCGCGGCGTGAACTTCATTCAGATCCCGACCACGCTGCTGTCGCAGGTTGATTCCTCGGTGGGCGGCAAGACCGGCATCAATCATCCGCTGGGCAAGAACATGGTCGGTGCGTTCTACCAGCCGGGTGTCGTGCTGATCGATACCACTTCGCTCAATACCCTGCCTGCGCGTGAGCTGTCCGCCGGGCTTGCGGAAGTCATCAAGTACGGGCTGATCTGCGACGAGCCGTTCCTGACCTGGCTCGAAGAGCATGTCGATGCATTGCGCGGACTGGACCAGGCCGCATTGACCACCGCCATCGAACGTTCCTGCGCGGCCAAGGCACTGGTCGTCGGTGCCGACGAGCGCGAATCGGGTGTGCGGGCGACATTGAACCTGGGTCACACATTTGGTCACGCCATCGAGACGCATATGGGCTATGGTGTCTGGCTGCATGGCGAGGCGGTTGCCGCCGGTACGGTCATGGCGCTGGAAATGTCCTCGCGCCTGGGCTGGATCAGCACGCAGGACCGCGACCGCGGCATACGTCTTTTCCAGCGTGCCGGTCTGCCGGTGGTGCCCCCGCAGGACATGACCGAGGAGCATTTCCTCGAGCACATGGCAATCGACAAAAAAGTCATCGACGGACGCCTGCGTCTGGTGCTGTTGCGTCAGATGGGTGAAGCGGTCATCACGGACGATTATCCAAAAGAAGTACTACAGGCCACTCTGGTTGCGGATTACCGCGCCCTGGTGGATCAGCTTAGAGGTTAACGGAAACCCATGACTAGTTTGCACGCCGACGAGGCCTTCCTCGGCCATTACCAGTTGAGTCATGACCCCTTTGCAGCGCGGGTACCTGGCTTCAAATTCTTCCCTGCCCAGCGCAAGCCGGTGCTGGGTCAGCTTCACCATCTGGCGCGTTACAGTCAGTTGCTGTTGGCGGTCACCGGGCCTCAGGGCAGCGGCAAGACCCTGCTGCGCCAGGCACTGGTAGCGAGCACCAACAAGCAATCGGTCCAGAGCGTGGTGGTTTCGGCGCGGGGCGCCAGCGATGCGGCCGGTGTGCTGCAACAGGTCGCGCAGGCCCTGAGCGTTGCCCATGCCGAAATGCAGTCGATCCTGTCGCAGGTGGTTCAGCTCGGTCTGACGGGGCAGGAAGTGTACCTGCTGGTTGACGATGCGGAACAACTGGGCGATTCGGCGCTCGAAGCGTTGCTGGGGCTCGCAGCGGGTACGCCGGAAGGGCGCCCGCACGTATTCCTGTTTGGCGAACCGTCACTGCTCGATCGTCTCGATCAGCTGTGTGCCGAACTGCAGGGCGACGTTGAGGGCGAGCGCTTTCACGTCATCGAGTTGCAACCTTATACGGAAGAAGAAACCCGGGAGTATCTGGCTCAACGTCTGGAGGGTGCAGGGCAGGGAATCGCATTGTTTACTGCCGACCAGATCACCGATATCCATGAACAGTCCGATGGCTGGCCTGGGGCGATCAACCAGGTGGCCCGCGATTCAATGATCGAGGCGATGATCGCAAGTCGTTCTGCGGTCAAGCGTCCAAGTGTGGGGTTCAACATGCCGAAAAAACACGTATTGGCTCTGGGTGCTGTCGTGCTCGTGGCCGTGGCAGCCGCTGTGCTGATCCCGGGCCGTGGCGACAAGACACCTGCCAGTGACCCTGCTTCCGCTCAGGCGCAACTGCCTCTGGGGCAGGGCACGCCATCTGCCCAGCAGTCGAACAATGGTGGCCCGGCCATCGAGTTCGCGGGCAACTCCCAGCCGATGCCGTTACCACTGGGTGGCAACTCGCAACCGGTCATGCGCGGCCCGCTGGCCGAGGCGGCAGGTTCGAGTGATTCCGACGAAGACGCGGTGCCAACGGGCTCGCCCGCTCAGCCTCCGACCGTGACCACCACTGCGCCGCCAGCCGGTGTTCCTGCCGGTCAGGCTGCGGCCCAGACGCCACGCTCATCGATTCCTGCGCCGACATCTGCCGCTCCGATGACTCAGCCTGCACCGGCCGCCAAGCCTACACCAGCGCCGACTCAGGTGGCGACTGCCAAACCTGCTCCAGCGCCGGCCGCCAAGCCCGCCGAGAAGCCTGCTGCCGCCAAACCGGCTGCCGGTGGCAACTGGTACAGCGGTCAGGCGCCCGGCCACTATGTGGTGCAGATCCTCGGCACCAGCTCCGAAGCGACGGCTCAGGCCTACGTGGCAGAGCAGGGCGGCGAGTACCGTTACTTCAAGAAAACCCTGCAGGGTAAGCCGCTCTATGTGGTGACCTACGGTAACTTTTCTGACCGTGCTGCCGCCCTGGCAGCCATCAAGGTATTGCCAGCCAAGGTTCAGGCTGGTAAACCTTGGCCTCGTACTGTCGCAAGCATCCAACAAGAGCTTGGCGCCACTCGCTGAAGTCGCAGCGGCCTTATCCAGGCCGCTCACCCGGCAAACCTGACTTTACCCGCTTGAGCGCGCCGCCTTTTCGGGGCGCGCCTTGTGGCGTCTGCGTTACAAACGCTCCGCAGTCTCAGTCGCTTCAGTCAGATTATTCAAGAAATACTTTGACTACCACAGTGACCCGCTTTAAAACTTTCACAATTGCGACATTGATTATCCACCAATCGTCGTTAAATTTGTGAGCCCCAGTATCGCTGTGTACAATGACCTCCGTTTTGCCCGTCCGAAGCCGGCGTACGTTCGGCGTGTCAGGTAATTGGTTGAATTAAAAGGAAATTTGCCTCGCATAGAGGCAGCCTGGTGAGAAAGTGTCTATGAAAGCAGGTCTGTACCAACCAGATGAATTCAAGGATAACTGTGGTTTCGGCCTGATCGCACACATGCAAGGCGAGCCCAGTCATCACCTGTTGCAGACGGCTATCCAAGCCCTGACCTGCATGACCCACCGTGGTGGCATCAACGCCGACGGCAAGACCGGCGACGGTTGTGGTCTGTTGATTCAGAAGCCCGACGGCTTCCTGCGCGCGATGGCCAAGGACCATTTCGGTGTCGATCTGCCCCGCCAATACGCCGTGGGCATGGTGTTCCTCAATCAGGATGACGCCAAAGCCGAAGCCGCACGCGAAAACATGAACCGCGAAATCCTGGCCGAGGGCCTGGAACTGGTGGGCTGGCGTCAAGTGCCGATCGATACCAGCGTGCTGGGTCGTCTTGCGCTGGAGCGTCTGCCGAAGATCGAACAGGTCTACATCGGCGGTGAAGGCCTGAGTGATCAGGAATTCGCGATCAAGCTGTTCAGTGCGCGTCGCCGTTCATCGGTTGCCAATGCCGCTGACAGCGATCACTACATCTGCAGTTTTTCGCACAAGACCATCATTTATAAAGGTCTGATGATGCCGGCCGACCTCACGGCCTTCTTCCCGGACCTGAGCGACGAGCGCCTGCAAACCGCGATCTGCGTGTTCCACCAGCGTTTCTCCACCAACACCCTGCCGAAATGGCCGCTGGCTCAGCCGTTCCGCTTCCTCGCCCACAACGGCGAGATCAACACCATTACCGGTAACCGCAACTGGGCGCAGGCGCGCCGTACCAAGTTCACCAACGACCTGATGGAACTGGATGAACTGGGGCCGCTGGTCAACCGCGTCGGTTCCGACTCGTCGAGCATGGACAACATGCTCGAGCTGATGGTCACTGGCGGCATCGACCTGTTCCGTGGCGTGCGCATGATCATTCCGCCTGCGTGGCAGAACGTCGAGACCATGGACCCGGATCTGCGGGCCTTCTATGAATACAACTCCATGCACATGGAGCCGTGGGACGGTCCGGCCGGTGTCGTGATGACCGAAGGTCGCCACGCGGTCTGCCTGCTGGACCGTAACGGTCTGCGCCCGGCGCGCTGGGTCACCACCAAGAACGGTTACATCACCCTGGCGTCGGAAATCGGCGTGTGGGACTACAAGCCTGAAGACGTCATCGCCAAGGGCCGTGTCGGTCCGGGCCAGATTTTCGCGGTCGATACCGAGACCGGTCAGATCCTCGACACCGACGCCATCGATAACCGCCTCAAGTCGCGTCATCCCTATAAGCAGTGGCTGCGCAAGAACGCCTTGCGCATTCAGGCAACCATGGAAGACAACGACCACGGTTCGGCTTTCTATAACAGCGACCAGCTCAAGCAGTACATGAAGATGTATCAGGTCACGTTCGAAGAGCGTGATCAGGTGCTGCGTCCGCTGGGTGAGCAGGGTCAGGAAGCCGTGGGCTCAATGGGTGATGACACGCCGATGGCCGTGCTGTCGCGTCGTGTGCGCTCGCCTTACGACTACTTCCGCCAGCAGTTCGCGCAGGTCACCAACCCGCCGATCGACCCGCTGCGTGAAGCCATCGTCATGTCGCTGGAAATCTGCCTCGGTGCCGAGCGCAATATTTTCCAGGAGTCGCCCGAGCACGCTTCGCGCGTGATCCTCAGCTCGCCGGTCATTTCCCCGGCCAAGTGGCGCTCGCTGATGAACCTGGACCGCCCGGGCTTCGAACGCTACATCATCGACCTGAACTACGACGAGCAGATGGGCCTTGAAGCCGCAGTCCGCAACGTCGCCGATCAGGCCGAAGAAGCGGTGCGTTCCGGTCATACCCTGATCGTACTGAGCGACCGTCATATCGCACCCGGCAAACTGCCGGTCCACGCCTCGCTGGCCGTTGGCGCGGTTCACCACCGTCTGACCGAACAGGGTCTGCGTTGCGACAGCAACATTCTGGTCGAAACCGCAACCGCCCGTGACCCGCATCACTTTGCGGTGCTGATTGGTTTCGGTGCGTCGGCGGTCTACCCGTTCCTGGCCTACGAAGTGCTGGGCGACCTGATCCGTACCGGCGAAGTGCTGGGCGACCTGTACGAAGTCTTCAAGAACTACCGTAAAGGCATCACCAAGGGCCTGCTCAAGATCCTGTCCAAGATGGGCATCTCGACCGTTGCGTCCTACCGTGGTGCGCAGCTGTTCGAAGCCATTGGCTTGTCCGAGGAAGTCTGCAACACCAGCTTCCGCGGTGTGCCGAGCCGTCTGAAGGGCGCGCGTTTCGTCGACATCGAAGCCGAGCAGAAGGCCCTGGCGGCCGAAGCCTGGAGCCCGCGCAAGCCGATCCAGCAAGGCGGTCTGCTCAAGTTCGTGTTCGGTGGCGAATACCACGCCTACAACCCGGACGTGGTCAGCACCCTGCAGGCTGCGGTGCAGCAGGGCGACTACAGCAAATTCAAGGAATACACCTCGCTGGTGGACAAGCGTCCGGTGTCGATGATTCGCGACCTGCTGCAGGTCAAGACCCTCGACCAGCCGCTGAACATCGACGAAATCGAGCCGCTGTCCGAGATTCTCAAGCGCTTCGACTCTGCCGGTATCTCGCTGGGCGCACTGTCGCCCGAAGCGCATGAAGCGCTGGCCGAGGCGATGAACCGTCTGGGTGCCCGCTCCAACTCCGGTGAGGGCGGTGAAGACCCGGCGCGCTACGGTACTATCCGCAGCTCCAAGATCAAGCAGATCGCGACAGGTCGCTTCGGCGTGACGCCGGAATACCTGGTCAACGCCGACGTGCTGCAGATCAAGGTCGCTCAGGGCGCCAAGCCTGGTGAAGGCGGGCAGTTGCCGGGCGGCAAGGTCAACGGTCTGATCGCCAAGCTGCGTTACGCAGTGCCGGGCGTGACCCTGATTTCGCCACCACCGCACCACGACATCTACTCCATCGAAGACTTGTCGCAGCTGATTTTCGACCTCAAGCAGGTCAACCCGGCGGCACTGGTTTCGGTCAAGCTGGTAGCTGAGGCGGGCGTCGGTACGATTGCGGCCGGTGTTGCCAAGGCTTACGCCGACCTGATCACCATTTCCGGTTATGACGGCGGTACCGGTGCTTCGCCGCTGACCTCCATCAAGTACGCCGGTGCGCCGTGGGAGCTGGGCCTGGCTGAAACTCACCAGACCCTGCGCGGCAACGACCTGCGCGGCAAGGTCCGTGTGCAGACCGACGGCGGCCTGAAAACCGGCCTTGACGTGATCAAGGCGGCAATTCTGGGTGCCGAGAGCTTCGGCTTCGGCACTGCGCCGATGATCGCGCTGGGCTGCAAATACCTGCGTATCTGCCACCTGAACAACTGCGCCACCGGCGTTGCGACCCAGAACGAGAAGCTGCGCAAGGATCACTACATCGGCACCGTCGATATGGTGATCAACTTCTTCACCTATGTGGCTGAAGAGACGCGTGAGTGGCTGGCAAAACTGGGCGTGCGTTCGCTGGAAGAGCTGATCGGCCGTACCGACTTGCTGGAAGTACTGCCGGGCGAAACCGAGAAGCAGCAGCATCTGGATCTGACGCCGTTGCTGGGCAGCGACCACATTCCGGCTGACAAGCCTCAGTTCAGCCTCGTGGATCGCAACCCGCCGTTCGACAAGGGCCTGCTGGCCGAGAAGATGGTGGAGCTGGCCAAACCGGCCATCGAAGCCCTCAGCGGCGGCGAGTACGAGATGGATATCTGCAACTGCGACCGTTCCATCGGCGCGCGGATTTCCGGCGAAATCGCTCGTCTGCATGGCAATCAGGGCATGAACAAGGCGCCGGTCACGTTCCGCTTCAAGGGCACGGCCGGTCAGAGCTTCGGCGTGTGGAACGCCGGTGGCCTGAACATGTATCTGGAAGGCGATGCCAACGACTATGTCGGCAAAGGCATGACCGCTGGCAAGCTGGTTATCGTGCCGCCCAAGGGCAGCCCGTTCAAGACCAACGAAAGTGCGATCATCGGCAACACCTGTCTGTACGGCGCAACCGGCGGCAAGCTGTTCGCGGCGGGCACGGCGGGTGAGCGTTTCGCGGTACGTAACTCCGGTGCCCACACGGTTGTGGAAGGCACGGGCGATCACTGCTGCGAATACATGACCGGCGGTTTCGTCTGCGTCCTCGGCAAGACCGGCTACAACTTCGGCTCCGGCATGACGGGCGGTTTCGCCTACGTGCTGGATCAGGACAACACGTTCGTCGACCGCGTCAATCATGAGCTGGTTGAAATCCAGCGCATCAGCGGCGAAGCGATGGAGGCTTATCGCACTCACCTGCAGAGCGTGCTGAACGAGTATGTCGCTGAAACCGACAGTGAATGGGGTCGCAACCTTGCGGAAAACCTGGACGACTACCTGCGTCGTTTCTGGCTGGTCAAGCCCAAGGCTGCCAACCTGAAGTCGCTGCTCTCCAGCACCCGGGCGAACCCGCAATAAGCGCAACTGCAAGCGGCGTGTTTCACGCCGCATGACCACAGCAGTGCGCGAATGCCTGCGAACATGATTTCCTGCAGCTTCACGGCCATGGCCTGAAGCTGTCGTGTAGAGGTTCTAGAGAATGGCCGAGCGTCTAAGTAACGACTTTCAGTTCATCGATGTCGGGCGTAAAGACCCGAAGAAGAAGCTGCTGCGTCAGCGCAAGAAAGAGTTCGTGGAGATCTACGAACCCTTCAAGCCCCAGCAGTCCGCCGATCAGGCGCACCGCTGCCTGGGCTGCGGTAACCCGTATTGCGAATGGAAGTGCCCGGTGCACAACTTCATTCCCAACTGGCTCAAGCTGGTCGCCGAGGGCAATATCCTGGCGGCGGCCGAGCTGTCGCACCAGACCAACACCCTGCCGGAAGTCTGCGGCCGCGTATGCCCGCAGGACCGTCTGTGCGAGGGTGCCTGCACCCTGAACGACGGCTTCGGTGCCGTGACCATCGGTTCGGTCGAGAAGTACATCACCGACACCGCCTTCGCCATGGGCTGGCGTCCCGACATGTCCAAGGTCGTGCCGACCGGCAAGCGCGTGGCAATCATCGGTGCCGGACCTGCGGGCCTGGGTTGCGCCGATGTGCTGGTGCGTGGCGGGGTAACGCCGGTGGTGTTCGACAAGAACCCTGAAATCGGCGGTCTGCTGACCTTCGGTATTCCTGAGTTCAAGCTCGAGAAGAGCGTGCTGAGCCATCGTCGCGAGGTGTTCACCGGCATGGGTATCGAGTTCCGTCTCAATACCGAAGTCGGCAAGGACGTCACCATCGACCAGTTGCTCGAAGAATACGATGCCGTGTTCATGGGCATGGGCACCTACACCTACATGAAGGGCGGCTTTGCCGGTGAAGACCTGCCGGGCGTACACGATGCACTCGACTTCCTGATCGCCAACGTCAATCGCAATCTGGGCTTCGAAAAGTCGCCTGAAGATTTCGTCGACATGAAAGGCAAGCGGGTCGTGGTACTGGGCGGTGGCGACACCGCGATGGACTGCAACCGCACGTCGATCCGTCAGGGTGCCAAGTCCGTGACTTGCGCCTATCGTCGCGACGAAGAAAACATGCCGGGTTCGCGCAAGGAAGTGAAGAACGCCAAGGAAGAGGGCGTGAAGTTTCTCTATAACCGTCAGCCGATCGCCATCGTCGGCGAAGACAAGGTCGAGGGCGTGAAAGTGGTCGAGACCCGTCTCGGCGAGCCGGATGCCCGTGGCCGTCGCAGCCCTGAGCCGATTCCGGGCTCCGAGGAAATCATCCCGGCCGACGCTGTGGTCATCGCCTTTGGTTTCCGCCCGAGCCCGGCTGCATGGTTTGAACCCTTCACGATCAACACCGACAGCCAGGGCCGCGTGATTGCGCCCGAGCAGTCGCAGTACAAGCACCAGACCAGCAACCCGAAAATCTTCGCCGGCGGCGACATGGTTCGCGGCTCCGATCTGGTGGTTACCGCAATCTTCGAAGGCCGTAATGCGGCTGAAGGGATTCTGGATTACCTGGGCGTTTGATGGCTCTGACTCTGTAGATAAGAGGCCTCGCTACGTTTTCGACGTAGCGCGGTCGCGCAGCAAACCAGGTGGGAGCGGACTTGTCCGCGAAGGCCATTACATCCGACGAATATTCATCGTCTGAAATACAGTATTCGCGGACAAGTCCGCTCTTATCAAACAACACGTAATCTGCTGACTGAACACGTTGTTGTGGGAGGCGGCTTGCCGGCGATGCAGCCGACGCGGTATGTCAGGAAAATCGCGTCATCGTTCATCGCCGGCAAGCCGCCTCCCACGGTCCGGTGTTTG
>NZ_LKEH01000024.1:91623-131937 GCF_001642795.1 Pseudomonas viridiflava
GCAGCGCTACGTCGAAGACGTGTAGGGGCCTCCCACAAAATCGCGTTTCTTCAGTAAATCACGCATTGCCTGAGGGGCGTTTTTCCGCCTTTCAGGTCTGAACAGTCTTCTTCAGGCTGTTTCCCCGCCTCTGCTGTCAGTTCTGACAGTTCCCGTTCCTGACGCATTTCGCTTTACTGAAAATCGGCTGGCTCGTTCGAGACGCCGATATTTCGACGTGCGCTGCACAATCGCAGGTGCGTTGTAACAGGGATTCAGTCACGATCAGGGAGTTGATCATGAACAAGCTACTCGCGTTAATTAGTCTGGTCGCCATACTGGCTGGTTGTGGCGCAGACCGTGGCATCGAAGATGTCGGAAAGATTGTCGGCGGTGAGCCCGCTCCCAGAGGCCAATACCCGTTTTTTGCGGCGTTGGTCGATGAGGATGGCGAGCACATCTGTGGTGGTGCATTGATTGCGCCGCAGTGGGTCCTGACGGCCGCGCATTGCCTGACCAATCCTGAAATAAAGGCACACACAGTCAGTATCGGGCTGGAACAATACCGCCCTGAGGTTATCGAGAAAGAGCGTATTACCGTTGGTGATGTTTTTCTTCATGCGGGTCTTAATCGGGGTCAGTACGACATCGCCCTGGTCAAGCTGAGCCGTCCTGCCCAGAGCACGGAGTTTCTCAAGCTGGACAGCGGCCAATCTCCTCTTCCTCTTTACAAGAACACGCCAGTGACACTGATCGGGTTCGGTCGGACCGATGAGGGGGTGCTGGCCGATGTCCTGTATCAGGGCCAGGGGCGCATATTGAATGACGCAAGGTGCATCTACATTCCAGAGGGCTATCCCGACACCAACTTCAACCCCGATAACAACATCTGTGCAGGCTACAACCAGGCGGGAGGCGATTCTGGTGGGCCTCTCCTGTACAAGACAGCAAGCGGGTATGTCGAAGTGGGACTGGTCAGCCGTACCTTGATGTACGGTGCCGGACAGTACACACGGGTGTCATTCTTCGACGGTTGGATAAGACAAATCATGCAAACCAACCCGTAGAACTGCCGGGTTACCTGCAGTCATGACGTCGCTGGCACCTGCGGCAAATCGACCCGATAGATAAAAGGCACGGCTCTTGCCGTGCCTTTTGCGTCGCGCTCTGAGAAAATGCCCGCACTTTTATAGCGGATGCCGACATGACTGCCCTGAAGAACGACCGTTTCCTGCGCGCCCTGCTCAAGCAACCCGTGGACGTAACCCCTGTCTGGATGATGCGTCAGGCGGGCCGCTATCTGCCCGAGTACCGTGCCAGCCGCGCCAGCGCCGGCGACTTCATGAGCCTGTGCAAGAACCCGCAGTTCGCCTGCGAAGTCACGCTGCAGCCGCTTGACCGCTACCCGCTCGATGCGGCGATCCTGTTCTCCGACATCCTGACCATTCCCGATGCGATGGGGCTTGGCCTGTATTTCGAAACCGGTGAAGGCCCGCGCTTCAAGAAGACCGTCAGCACACTGGCCGATATCGAAGCCCTGCCGATCCCTGATGCACAGAAGGATCTGGGTTACGTGATGGACGCGGTCAGCACCATCCGCCGCGAACTCAATGGTCGCGTTCCGCTGATTGGCTTTGCCGGCAGCCCGTGGACCCTGGCGACGTACATGGTCGAAGGCGGCTCCTCGAAGGACTTCCGCAAGTCCAAGGCCATGCTCTACGACAACCCGCAAGCCATGCACCTGTTGCTGGACAAGCTGGCGCAGTCGGTCACCACCTACCTCAACGGCCAGATTCTGGCGGGCGCGCAGGCAGTGCAGATTTTCGACAGTTGGGGCGGCAGCCTGTCTTCGGCGGCGTATCAGGAGTTTTCTCTGGCGTACATGCGCAAGATCGTCAACGGCCTGATCCGCGAGCACGACGGGCGCAAGGTGCCGGTGATTCTGTTCACCAAGGGTGGCGGCTTGTGGCTGGAAAGCATTGCCGATGCCGGTGCCGATGCACTGGGGCTGGACTGGACCTGCGACATTGGTGAAGCGCGTCGGCGTGTCGGCAGCAAGGTTTCATTGCAGGGCAACATGGACCCGACCGTACTTTATGCGCGTCCTGAAGCTATCCGCCAGGAAGTCGCACGCATCCTTGCCAGCTACGGCAGCGGCACCGGGCATGTGTTCAATCTGGGTCATGGCATTACGCCGGAAGTCGACCCGGCGAATGCGGGCGCTTTCATTGAGGCCGTGCACGAGTTGTCGGCGCAGTATCACCAGAACTGAGTCGGCCTTGTCTGATCGTGCCAGTCGG
The DNA here is from genome assembly GCF_001642795.1 of Pseudomonas viridiflava. GTDB lineage: Bacteria > Pseudomonadota > Gammaproteobacteria > Pseudomonadales > Pseudomonadaceae > Aquipseudomonas > Aquipseudomonas viridiflava. The sequence continues at coordinate 93,903 of NZ_LKEH01000024.1, forward strand.
TGGGCACGATCAGATTTCCTCGCTTGAATCGTTACTTCGCTTCTTTGCCAATCTTCGAATCATCCTCGCGCCAGATCAGGCGTGAGGTGTCGTAACCCTGTTGGCGGGCCTTGCTCAGCATGTCCTGTTTGACCGACTCGGAGACGGTTGGCGTGCGCGACAGCAGCCACAGGTATTTGCGGTCCGGATTGCCGACCACGGCGGTCTTGTAGCCGTCGCCGATATCCAGCACCCAGTAATCGCCCTTGGCGACGCCCGGCAGCAGGCGCGAGAACCAGTTATCAAACACGACCCACAGCTTGTCGGTCTTGCCCGGCACCTGCGGTGTCGCTGTGCCGGTCGCTTCCTGCCACTCGCCTTCAATCGTGCGGCAGCGGTTGGTCACCGCAATGTTGCCGTCATCCTTGAGTGCGTAATGGGCTTCGGACTGGGCGCACTTGCGCTGGAAGAACATCGGCAGACGCGCCAGCTCATACCACGTGCCCTGATACTGCTTGAGATCGACGCTGTCGACTGTCCTCGGCTCAAGGTTGTCAGCCGAGTGTGCAAAGCCGATGGCCAGAAAACTGGCCATCACGAAGATACCAAACCGGACGAGTACCTTGATCATGTTTATTTGAGGCCCTGGCCCGAGAACAGCACGACCTTGTCGGCTGCGTACTGGACGCTGATGAAAGTGTTCTGATCACCCCATGTGCAACTCGACATGCCCAGCGCACCGGAGCACTCGGTCGGGCTGCCCAGCAGCGACTCGACCTGAGCCTTGGGCATGCCAGCGGAGAGCTTGGCGTAGTTCTCTTGGGTGATTTTGCTGCACGCAGCCAGAAACACGCAAAACGACAGTAACGCGACATAGCGCAAGGACATGGATGTAGCTCCTGAACGGAAGGGGGTCGCGTCGCAACGAGGGCTGATGCAGCCTGACGCTGGCGCAATACCGAAAGGTTAGAAGAGAAAAAGCCGATCTGGTTCCCGGCAGGGACAAGGATTTATCTGGCTGATCAGAAGCTTGAGCCGGGTTTCTTGAGAAATTCTATCTCTTCGTCGGTCGACGACCTGCCCAGAACAGCATTGCGGTGCGGAAAGCGCCCGAAGCGGGCAATGATCTTTTGATGGCGTTCTGCGTAATCCAGACTGCTTTTGAAGTAGTCGCGATCAGTGGCGGGCAGCAGGGGAAGCAGACGGGTAAAGCAGGTGATGGCATGGTTCTGGTCAGCGAGGTCCTCGCTGTGCTCCAGCACCAGATAGATGAAGGTGCGCTGCAACGGATCAAGGTGCTGATCGCGCTCCAGTTTCAAGCCGTGCTTGACCAGTGACTGCGCGCGCAGGTCGCCGGCAAAGGCTTTGGGTGTATCGCGGTGAATCATGCGGGGCAATTGGTCGAGCAACAGGATCAGCGCCAGCCAGCCCTTGGGGTTTTCCGCCCATTCGGCCAGTTCGCCCGCCAAGGCCTTTTCGACCTGATCACCAAAGCGCTCTCGCGCTTCAGTGTCGTTGGTTTTTTTCTTGCCGAACCAGAGCGTGTTCCTGGCTTTCACCACTTCACTGGGCGATTCGGCAGAACCGAACCACCAGTCGAGCAGCGGCAGCCAGGGCGCACGCATCGGTCTTGTCCCTCTTACTCTTTGTGGTAAGCGGTGGCGCGCTCGACTTCCTGCTTCGAACCCAGGAACACCGCAACACGCTGGTGCAGGCCTTCAGGCTGAATGTCGAGAATGCGCTGGTGGCCGTCGGTGGACGCGCCGCCGGCCTGCTCAACCAGGAACGACATCGGGTTGGCTTCGTACATCAGACGCAGTTTGCCCGGCTTGGAAGGCTCACGGCTGTCACGCGGATACATGAACAGACCGCCACGGGTCAGGATGCGGTGTACGTCGGCGACCATGGCCGCAACCCAGCGCATGTTGTAGTTCTTCTTCAGCGGACCTTCTTCACCCTGCAGCAACTCGTCCACGTAACGCTGTACCGGGGCTTCCCAGTGGCGCTGGTTGGACATGTTGATGGCGAATTCCTGAGTGGTTTCAGGGATGGTGATGTCTTCATGGGTCAGTACGAAGCTGCCCATTTCACGGTCCAGCGTGAAGCCTTTCACGCCGTCGCCCAGCGTCAGGATCAGCATGGTCTGTGGACCGTAGATCGCGTAACCGGCAGCGACCTGCTCGGTGCCTGGCTGCAGGAAAGCCTTTTCGTTCAGGGCTTCGTTCTGGCTCAGGTACTGGTTAGGGCAGCGCAATACCGAGAAGATGGTGCCGACCGGTGCGTTGATGTCGATGTTGGACGAGCCGTCCAGTGGGTCGAATACCAGCAGGTAGGCGCCTTTGGGGTATTTGCCGGGAATCTGGTAGGCGTTGTCCATTTCTTCGGACGCCATGCCGGCCAGGTGACCGCCCCATTCGTTGGCTTCCAGCAGGATTTCGTTGGAGATCACGTCGAGCTTTTTCTGTACTTCGCCCTGCACGTTCTCGGTGCCCATGCTGCCGAGTACACCGCCCAGTGCGCCCTTGGAGACGGCGTGGCTGATTTCCTTGCATGCTCGCGCCACTACTTCGATCAGGAAGCGCAGATCGGCAGGAGTGTTGTTGCTGCGGGTCTGCTCAATCAAGTAGCGACTTAGTGTAACGCGGGACATGGATAGCTCCGAAATAGGGGGGTATGAAAACCCGCGCAGTTTAACGCGAGTGGCGACGTAATACTGCTATCAGACTGGCTTATGACTGTTTCAGTTCATACGCCGGATCAGCGTAGCTGGAATCCGGCGCTCTCGGATGGCCTGTTCAACGTTTCGAGGCACGCAGGGTGCTCATCGCCATCCAGCCTAGAAACAGCACGCCCAGCAACAGGACTGCCCAGAGTCCGATGCGCTTGAAATCGACGCTTTCCTGCACGACCGGCAACGGCGCGGCCATGTTGGCGACCGTGGCGGATGTCGGTTTCGCCGTGCCGAGCGTGGCCAGTTTCTGCGGGGTGAAATCGGGAATGAGAGTCGCCAGCGAAAGGTTGGCGGCCTTCACGGACGTGTTGCCCACGGCGAGGGTGAACGGCCCGTTGCCCCGCGCCAGAAACACCACTTCGCTGGCCCGCACGGCGACGCTCAATGCAGGCGCTTCGGCACCCAGTCCGCCGCCGCGGTCATCGACCACCAGTTTGAGTTGCTGGACGATGCGCCCGGACAACTGCAACTGGTCCTGAACCACATCGCTGCCATTCTGCGTCAGGCGATACAGCAGTCCGCTGCTGATCGGTTGCCAGGGCTGTCTGGCGTCGCTGCGTGCGTAGAGTGTGCCCGGCGCAAGGCTGTTGGGCTGGGCGATGTCGACTTTCACACGTTCGACCGGCAGGCCCGCAGGCAGCTCCCAGACATATTCGTTGGCCTTTTCGACCTTGCCGGTGACCGGTGGTGACCAGGTCAACGGCGGGGTGGGCGTTTCGCTGTCGGCTGCGAACAGATGAGCCGAGATCAACGTGGGTGCGCTGTGCGGCGAGCGCCACAGCAGGCGCAGATAGCGGGCGCTCTGGCCAGGCAGACCCACTTCACGCTGATCGACCACTTCGTCGGCGAACGAAAGGCGTGCAACCTGTCCTTCACCCCAGTCGCGCCAGTGCTGAAGGTCATCGCTGGCCTCGATGCTGAAGCTCTGGAAACCCTCGCGCTCGGCGCTCCAGTCGATGATCAACTGTTCAAGCGGGGCCTTGATCGCACTGGTGTCCAGCAGCCAGCCGCGCAGCACTTCTTCGCCGGCCTCGATGTCACTTTGCGGCTGGACTTCGATCACCGTGCCATTGCTGGCGCGCTCGATGCGGATGACCGGCGTGGCATCGCCCGCTTCCTGGGTGCTGTAGAGCGCGAACCACTTGACCGGGATCGGCGTGGGCTCCTGTTCCTGCGAAGCCTGCTTCTGATTCAGGGCATACGCCTGCGGTTGGCCTTCGTTATTGAACACGCGCAGATCGCTCAGATCGGCCTGCCGCGCATTCAGTTGCACCGAAAGCGGCAGTTCGATGCGATACCACGGGCCATCACCGCTGAGGGTCAGCGGCGTCTGGCTGGCGAAATCGGCCGGTTTGTCTTGAGCATGGGCGGCCATCGTCGTGCACAGGGTCAGGCCGAGCACGGCGATTTTCAGGGGTGAACGACTCAGAACGGTTTCCTCATGGGCTGTTCGGCTCAGCGGTTGGAGCCGTGCCGGGCTCCCCGTCAGTCTGGGTAACGGGAGGTTTCGGCGGTAATGGTGCGAAATATCCCACCACCAGTAGCAGAATGCCAACTCCTATGAACGAGACAATACGTTCCATGCCCCCGCGATTGCCCAGTTCGATGAAGAACAGTTTGATCACCACCACGCCGATCAACGCTGCGCCGCCCAGCCAGATCTGTCGATGGGCGCGCATGTGCCCGCCGATCATCAGCGCCAGTGCCATTAACGTCCAGACGATCGACAGCCCGGCCTGAACGCGCATCGATTCGAGCAGGTCTTCGGTGTTCCAGGCCACATCAGCCCAGTGATGCGCGGTGCGCATGACCATTGCCGTGACCAGCGCAAAGAGTGAAGCGCCTGCTATCAGCAGGGGAATATTGCGCGAGCGCGTGCCATCCATACCCATCTTCGGCAGGTAATTGCGCGTCCACAGGAAGACGCCGGTCAGCGAGAACAGCAGACCGATTTCCAGCGGGTTGAGCAGTGGGATGTACGGCAGAGGATCTGCTGCGCCGTCGCTGAACATATTGGCCAGCCAGAACCAGGCGAGCATCAGTACAGCGAGGGGAGCGGCGGCGCTGACCCGGTAGGCCTGAGGGTAGGCGAACACAGGCCACGGCCATTGGCGCTGCGACGTCATTGCCCACAGGTACAGACTCGGCACAACGGCCCAACCCAGCCAGCGCCATGCGTTGTACTGCTCGGACAATTGCATCAGCCCGAAGCGCAGCTCCAAAGCCAGTACGGCGATGATCAGCCAGCAGCCGACGACATGTGCAAGGCGAATCGCAAGGCTCGGGGCCAGTTCGGCGAGGCGACGAAGCGAGAGCAGATGCACCGCGAATACCGCCAGCCAGGCGATCCAGCCGCCATCCTGCGCCGGGTGATACTGACTGCCCAGCGAGGTCAGCAGCACAAGGGTGCAAAGCGGAGTCAGTGTGGCGCACAACGTCGCCAGATCGGACCAGCGTAGCCGCAACGCCAGCACGGTCCAGAGCGCGGCACTGGCCGCGGCCGCCATCAGCAGCGCAGAGGTCAGCAGCAAGACAGGCACGAACAACTGGACGACGTTGATGACTGAAAACATCCACCATGCGGCAGCCCAGACCATCAACAGCGCTCTGGCCAATTCCTGATCCATCAGCGTCAACGTCTGGTAGCGATGGATGCACCAGGCGCTGACAAAGGCGGCAATCGCCAGAATCATCGCGGTCCAGTAATCACCGTGGAGCGACAGCGATGTGTCCGACGGATCCAGGTTGCTCAGCAGGGTGATGCCGGCAGCCAATTGCAGGAACAGACCAAACGCACGCGCCAATACCCGATGTTGGCGCATGCCCAGCCAGAAGATGGCTGCGCCTTCCACGGCCCAGGCGCAGGTCGTCCATTGCGAACCCAGCCCCAGCGGGATCGCCAGTGTCGTGAACACCACGCCCAGCGCCAGGCAGGTTTCCATCAGCAACGTGGTTCTTTCCGAGCCGCGCGCTGCCAGCACCCGCGCCAGTCCCATGTAGATCAGGCCCAGCGCCAGCGCACTGAATGCAGCGCCAAGTTCGAAGTGTTCGACCAGCGCATATTGCAGACCGAACCCGACGATGGGGGTCCCGAACAGCAACGTGCCGTCGACATAATCACCCTGACGCGCCGACCAGCGCAGCAAGGCGTTGCGGCTGTCATTCTGTGGCCCGCCTGCCTGCTCCTGAAGTTTGCGCCGCGCAAACAGCAGGCCGATGGCCAGGTACATCAGGAAAAACAGGATCAGGAATGGTTCGGTGCTCCAGAACAGCTCCGGTGTGTAGGCTTTGATACCCCACGCAAAGCCAATGCCGAACGTGCCGAAAAAACCGATCAGGTTCAGCACGCGCCAGGCCCGGAACCAGGCGATGGCGAAGATACCGGCGTTGAGTAGAGCAAAATAGCTGAACAACGACACATGACTGCCTTGCCCGGTCGAGGCCAGCAGCGGCGCGGCAAACCCGCCCAGTGCGCCTGCGCAGGCCAGCGCCAGCGAATTCTGGGTCAGGGCCAGCACGGCCGAGAACGCCGTGATCGCCACCAATAGCCCGAAGCCCAGAGTCGGGTCGAGCAGCGTGTGCAGTTTCATCGCGGCGAATACCGTCAGGTACAGCACACCGATGCCAGCGCCCTGAAGCATCAGGGCGTAAGGTGCGTTGCGCAGGCGCAGCCACCAGCCGAGCCCCAACAATGCCAGCGCACTGGCGGCCACACCTGCATAGCGCGCTTCGATGGGTACGACCATGCCTTCAGTGGCGTAGCGCAACAGAAAGGCCAGCCCCAGAAACAGCACCACGATGCCGACCCGTAAAACCGTATTGCCACCCATCAACCAGCCCATGGCGCTGGATAGAGTCTTTTCGATGAAGTTGGGTGAAGACGGTGTGGTCGATGCTTGCCTGGTCGTGGCCGTCGCAACTGGGGCCACGGTCGGCGCTGCAGGCGCTTCTTCGGCCGGCAGGTCCCAGATCAGCTCGGGTCCGGTGGTCTGCGCTGCGATGATGACCGAGTCGGCGGGCAGCGGAGCGGTCTGCTGCGCTTCGGCGACGGGTTGCGGGCTTGGAACGGGCGGGTATTCGAGAAGCGTCAGACGCTGTTGGAGGGATTCGACGGTCTTGCGCGTTGTCAGCAGTTCCACAGACTGCTCGGCCGAGCGTTTGTCCAGCAGATACAGGCGAACGCCCGCCCATAGCCCCCAGCCCATGACTGCACCGATGAGCATGCCTTCCCACTCGTCGTAACTGACCGAGTACCCGAGCACTGCACCGCCTACTACCAGACAAATCCAAAGCACGCGACGACATCCTTTTCGATGTGTGAAGGTTTATCGGTGCGCAGTATAGGGGAGAGAGGGACTCAGCGCGCTCCTGACGTGGAGCGGTACATTCAGTCGAAATGGAGCGTCTGAAAGCCAGTCTTCGTGGACAAGTCCACTCCTACAGGTCGAAAGCCGGTTTCTGCCAGTAGGAGCGGACTTGTCCGCGAAGGGGGCGGTGCATCAGGTTACGGATGTGCCCCCCTGTTTTCAGTCCAGTGCCTTCCAGATTTCGCCCGCGTACTCGCGAATGGTCCGGTCCGAGGAGAACCAGCCCATGCGTGCCGTGTTGAGCACTGCAGAGCGCCACCATTCCTTGGAGTCGTGCCAGCGCTCTTCGACCTTGGCCTGAGCGGCCCAGTACGAGTCGAAGTCGGCGCAGACCAGGAAACGGTCATAGGCCAGCAGTTGATCGACCAGACCTGCATAGCGGTTCGGATCATCCGGCGAGAACACCCCGCCACGAATCGCCTGCAACACATCGTTCAAACGACCGGACGCGGCAACATCGCCATGTGCGCTGAAGTCGCCTGCCTGCTTGCGGGCTTCGACTTCCTGCGAGGTCATGCCGAAGATGAACATGTTTTCCAGACCGATCTGCTCGCTCATTTCCACGTTGGCACCGTCCAGCGTGCCGATGGTCAGTGCGCCGTTGAGGCCGAACTTCATGTTGCTGGTGCCCGAGGCTTCAAGGCCTGCAGTGGAGATCTGCTCCGACAGGTCGGCTGCCGGAATGATGCTCTCGGCCAGGCTGACGTTGTAGTTAGGCATGAACACCACTTTGAGCAGGCCGCGTACGGTCGGGTCGTTGTTGACGGTGCGGGCGATGTCGTTGGTGAGCTTGATGATCAGCTTGGCCGAGTGATAGCTGGCTGCCGCCTTGCCCGCGAAGATCTTGACCCGAGGTACCCAGTCCGTGCCCGGCTCTGCACGAATCGCCTGATACAGGGCGACGGTGTGGAACAGGTTCAGCAGCTGACGCTTGTATTCGTGGATCCGCTTGACCTGCACGTCGAACATCGCTGCCGGGTTGACCGCGATGCCGAGGCGCTCATGAATGATCGCCGCCAGCGCACGTTTGCTGTGCAGGCGTTGATCGGCCATCTGCTTGCGGAAGGATGACTTCTCGGCGAACGGCTCCAGCTCCTTCAAGCGGGTTTCTGCGTTGTCCAGCACGTCCGGACCGAGCGCTTCGACCAGCATTTCGGTCAGCTTCGGGTTGGCCTGGAACAGCCAGCGGCGGAAGGTGATGCCGTTGGTCTTGTTATTGATCCGTTCCGGATACAGCTTGTGCAGTTCGGCAAATACGGTTTTGCGCATCAACTGAGTGTGCAATGCCGAAACGCCGTTGACGCTGTGGGAACCGAGGAACGCCAGGTTGCCCATGCGCACGCGACGGCCGTTGTCTTCTTCGATCAGCGACACCGCGCGCAGCACTTCGAAATCGTGGATGCCCTTGGCGCGCAGCGTGTCGATGTGCTGCGCGTTGATCAGGTAGATGATCTGCATGTGGCGCGGCAGCATCCGCTCCATCAGGCCGACCGACCAGGTTTCCAGCGCTTCAGGCAGTAGGGTGTGGTTGGTGTAGCCCAGGGTGCCGACGGTGATTTTCCAGGCGGTGTCCCACGGAATGTTGTGGTTGTCGATCAACTGACGCATCAGTTCGGCCACGGCGATGGACGGGTGTGTGTCGTTCATCTGGATCGCCGCATGCTCCGGCAGATCGGTCAGCGTGGCGTGCATGTTCAGGTGACGACGCAGCAAGTCCTGCAGGGAAGCCGAAACGAAGAAGTATTCCTGACGCAGGCGCAGTTCCTGACCGGCTTCAGTCGCGTCGTTCGGGTACAGCACACGGGAAATACTTTCAGCGCGCACGACTTCCGCCACGGCACCAAAGTGGTCACCGGCGTTGAAGCGTTCCAGGTGCAGATCTTCCACCGCACGGGCGCGCCACAGGCGCAGGGTGTTCACGCTCGCACCACGCCAGCCGACTACCGGGGTGTCGTAGGCAATAGCGCGGACGGTTTCGCCCGGGCGCCAGACCTGACGCGTTTCGCCCGCTTCGTTGGTGAAGGTTTCGACGCTGCCGCCGAAGCCGATCGAGTACACCACTTCGGGACGTTCGAATTCCCACGGGTTGCCGAAGTCCAGCCAGTTCTCGGTCTGCTCCTGCTGCCAGCCATCGACAACTGCCTGACGGAACAGGCCGTGTTCGTAGCGAATGCCGTAGCCATGACCCGCAATGCCCAGTGTCGACATACTTTCCATGAAGCAGGCCGCCAGACGACCCAGGCCGCCGTTACCCAGCGCGGCATCAGGTTCCAGCAGACGAATCCGCTCGATGTCCACGCCCAGTTCGGTCATGGCTTCGCGAGCGATTTCCAGCAGGCCCAGGTTGCTCAGGCTGTCGTACAGCAATCTGCCGATGAGAAATTCCAGCGACAGGTAATAGACCCGTTTCTGAACCTTGCGATAAATCTGTCGCGTGTGGTCCATCCAGTGCTCGACCATGTGGTCACGAGCAGCCAGGGCAACAGCTTCGAACCAGTCATGCTCAAACGCATGGTCGGGGTCCTTGCCCACTGAGTAAGTGAGTTTGGCGAGCACTGCGGCGCGGAAAGCAGCCACATCAGCGTCACGAACGAGTGGTTCCTGAGACATCGGTACGACCTCAAGTAGTCTGACGGATTGAAAGATGGGGTTATTAGACTGTAGGCGTGTCGTCAGTTATTTCCTGAAAATGAAAGAAATAATTGAAGACAGAGCTCTCGCTTCGACCCAGCGCGCCTGCGCAGGTTCGCGAACTTTGCAAATTGGCAAAACGCTTGCATTGATCGTTCCACTCGCAACGATGATGTGCAGCATGCTCATTCCTCGTTTCGGGTTTATGATGCCCAACGGCAGAATAATAGAAGCCTCTGAATCGGACTCATGGAGCACATATGCAGACTTTGTACCCGCAGATCAAACCTTACGCCCGGCACGATCTGGCCGTGGAACAGCCGCATGTGCTTTACGTCGATGAAAGCGGGTCGCCCGAAGGCCTTCCCGTCGTCTTTATCCATGGCGGGCCGGGTTCGGGTTGCGATGCACAGAGCCGTCGTTACTTCGATCCGAACCTGTACCGCATCATCACCTTCGATCAGCGCGGCTGCGGTCGCTCCACGCCTCACGCCAGCATCGAAAACAATACCACCTGGCATTTGGTTGAAGACCTCGAACGAATCCGTGAACACCTGGGCATCGAAAAATGGGTGCTGTTCGGCGGCTCGTGGGGTTCGACGTTGTCGCTCGCTTACGCCCAGACTCACCCGGACCGCGTTCATGCGCTGATCCTGCGCGGAATCTTCCTGGCGCGCCAGCAGGATATCGACTGGTTTTATCAGGCAGGCGCCAGCCGCCTGTTCCCCGATTACTGGCAGGACTACGTCGCACCGATTCCGCTGGATGAGCGGGACAACCTGCTGGCGGCTTTCCACAAGCGCCTCACCGGTCCGGACCAGATTGCGCAGATGCACGCGGCCAAGGCCTGGTCCACCTGGGAAGGTCGTGTGGCCACCCTGCGTCCCAATCCACAGGTAGTCGACCGCTTCTCCGAGCCGCAACGCGCCCTGTCGATTGCGCGGATCGAATGTCACTACTTCATGAACAATGCCTTTCTGGAAGCCAACCAGTTGATTCGCGACATGCCGAAGATCGCCCACCTGCCGGGCATCATTGTTCATGGTCGTTACGATGTCATCTGCGCACTGGACAATGCCTGGGAGCTGCATCAGGCATGGCCCAACAGCGAGCTGCAGGTGATTCGTGATGCAGGCCACGCGGCGTCGGAGCCGGGCATTACCGATGCGCTGGTACGGGCTGCCGCACAGGTCGCGCGTCGTCTGCTTGACCTGCCGCCTGAAGAAGCCTGATACCGTCGCGTCCTTGTCGCAGGCCTGAAAAGAGTCTCTATGAAAGCTTTATTGCAGCGCGTGCAGGGTGCACGCGTGGAAGTGGGTGGTGAGGTGATTGGCGCAATCGATCAGGGCATTCTGGTGCTGGTCGGTGTGGAGCCTCAAGACACTCGGGCCAGTGCCGATAAGTTGCTGCACAAGCTGCTCAACTATCGAGTGTTCAGTGATGCCGAGGGCAAGATGAACCTTTCCCTGCGTGAAGTGGGCGGCGGATTGCTGCTGGTTTCGCAATTCACGCTGGCGGCCGATACCAAAAGCGGCATGCGTCCAAGCTTCTCGAAAGCGGCGCCGCCTGCGCTGGGTGCCGAGTTGTACGACTATCTGTTGAGTCAGGCCAGGATCGCGCATTCAGCGGTTGCGGCGGGCCAGTTTGGTGCGGACATGCAAGTGCATCTGGTCAATGATGGCCCTGTGACTTTCCTGCTTGAAACCTGAGCTAATATTCCGTTGTCTTCTCCCGGATTCATAAGTCCGGGGGGAATAAAATTCTTTGTCATACCTGATGCGTTGTGACGCGTGCTACTGGATAATCGCGCGCAACGGAGATCAGCGGTGGTTGGTCCATCTGGCATGACAAAAGCGGTTCTGACACCAGGTTGGGGAATCATTAGGCCCAATTGGAGTCGGAACAATGCTCGCCAACCCGGCATCGATAGCTGGCCGTTGGTTTCTTCATCTGTTTTCGGCGAGGGTTGCTCGTGATTGTTAGTCCCTGTAATGCTCCAAAGAAATCTGTCAAGCGCCTGCGCAGTGCGCTCCTGGCAAGTTCGGCGCTGGTCTGCCTGTTCAGTGCGGGTCAGTTGTGGGCTTTCAGCCTGGATGATGTAGCGGCCAGAGCCAAAGAAATGGCCGGGCAGAAATTCGAAGCGCCGAGAAGCAATCTGCCCAACGAGTTGCGCGACATGAAGTTCGCGGACTACCAGAAAATCCGGTTCCGTGATGACAAGGCCGAGTGGGCGGGCGACAAGACGCCGTTCAAAGTGTCCTTCTATCATCAGGGCATGCATTTCGACACGCCGGTCAAGATCAACGAAGTCACCGCCACGTCCGTTGACGAAATCAAGTACGACCCCAGTCGTTTCGACTTCGGCGACCTGAAGATCGATCCGAAATCCACCGAAAAACTGGGTTATGCCGGTTTCCGTGTGCTGTACCCGATCAACAAGGATGACAAACAGGACGAGATCATGACCATGCTGGGCGCGAGCTACTTTCGCGTGATCGGCAAGGGCCAGGTCTACGGCCTGTCCGCTCGTGGCATGGCCATCGACACTGCATCGCCGTCGGGCGAAGAGTTTCCGCGCTTCAAGGAATTCTGGATCGAGAAGCCAGGCCCGGATGACAACCATCTGGTGATCTTCGCACTGCTCGATTCGCCGCGTGCCACCGGTGCCTATCAGTTGACCCTGCGTCCTGGTACCAACACGCTGGTCGACGTGAAGTCGCGCATGTTCCTGCGTGACAACGTCAACAAGCTGGGCGTTGCGCCATTGACCAGCATGTTCCTGTTCGGTGCCAACCAGCCTTCGCGTGTGCCTAACTACCGTCGCGAGCTTCACGATTCGAGCGGTCTGTCGATTCAGGCAGCCAACGGTGAGTGGCTGTGGCGTCCGCTGAACAACCCTAAACACCTGTCCATCAGCAGCTTCTCGGTCGAGAACCCGCGTGGTTTCGGTCTGTTGCAGCGTGGCCGTGACTTCAGCCAGTACGAAGACCTCGACGACCGCTACGACAAGCGCCCAAGCGCCTGGATCGAGCCGAAAGGTGACTGGGGCAAAGGTACCGTCGAGCTGGTCGAAATCCCGACTGCCGACGAAACCAACGACAACATCGTTGCCTACTGGAAGCCTGAGACCCTGGCCAAGCCGGGCGAGCCGATGGACTTCAACTACCGCATCCACTGGACCATGCAGGAAAACTCGATTCACTCCCCGGATCTGGGTTGGGTCAAGCAGACTCAGCGCTCCATCGGTGACGTGCGTCAGTCCAACCTGATTCGTCAGCCGGATGGCAGCCTCGCATTCCTGGTCGATTTTGTCGGTCCGGTGCTGGCTGCACTGCCTGAAGACAAGACCATTCGCAGCCAGGTGACCACCGACGACAACGTCGAGCTGGTCGAAAACAACCTGCGCTACAACCCGGTCACCAAAGGCTATCGCCTGACCCTGCGGGTGAAGGTCAAGGACTCCGGCAAGCCGACTGAAATGCGCGCTTACCTGCTGCGCGAGATTCCGGCCGAACCGGGCAAGGAACCTGCACTGCTGGTTGCCGACAAGGCAGAAGACAAGAAAGTCGCTGCCAAGGAAGCGGCTGCCAAGGAAGCCGCCAAACCTGCGGCAACCAAGGACACGGACCAGGTAGAAATTGCCAAGGCCGATGCGCCGAAGGTCGAAGCCGCCAAGCCTGAAGCTGCGAAAGGTGATGCATCCAAGCCTGACGCTGCCAAAGGTGAAGCTGCCAAAACCGACGCCGCCAAGGCTGACGTAGCCAAGGACAAGGACGGTAAAGAAATCCAGCAGCCTGAAACCGAGGCCGCGCCCACCCATCCGGAACCGGCCAAGACGTTGCAAGTCATGACCGAGACCTGGAGCTATCAGTTGCCGAGCGATGAGTAATTCTCTACCGGTGCCAGTGTCTCTGAACGAGTACCTGGCGCATTTACCGATGAGCGACGAGCAGCGGGCCGAACTGGCCGGCTGCAAATCCTTCGCCGAGTTGCACGAACGCCTTTCGGCGCAGCCATTCACCGACACTGCCGAGGCCGCACAGGCTTCGGTAGGCCGTCGCCTGACGCTGTCCACAGCCGACGAATTGCAGGACGCCGAGATGCTCGGTGTCGATGCAAGCGGTCGCCTGTGCCTGAAGGCCACTCCACCAATCCGTCGCACCAAGGTCGTTCCCGAGCCGTGGCGCACCAACATTCTGGTGCGCGGCTGGCGTCGGCTGACCGGCAAGACCAATCCGCCGAAGCCTGAGCACGACGATCTGCCACGCGACCTGCCCAAGTCGCGCTGGCGCACGGTCGGCTCGATCCGTCGTTATATCCTGCTGGTTCTTATGCTGGGTCAGACGATCGTGGCTGGCTGGTACATGAAAGGCATTCTGCCGTATCAGGGCTGGTCGCTGGTTTCGCTGGACGAAATCACGCGCCAGACGTTCGTGCAGACTGCTTTGCAGGTCATGCCTTACGCCTTGCAGACCAGCATCCTGTTGCTGTTCGGGATTCTGTTCTGCTGGGTATCGGCCGGTTTCTGGACCGCGCTGATGGGTTTCCTGGAATTGCTGACCGGTCGCGACAAGTACCGCATCTCCGGTGCCAGCGCAGGTAACGAGCCGATTGAAGTCGGCGCGCGTACCGCACTGGTCATGCCGATCTGCAACGAAGACGTGCCTCGTGTGTTCGCCGGTCTGCGTGCGACCTTCGAGTCGGTCGCGGCCACGGGTGACCTGGATCGCTTCGACTTCTTCGTCCTCAGCGATACCAATGACACCGACATCGCCGTTGCCGAGCAGCAAGCCTGGCTCGACGTGTGCCGTGAAGCCGGTGGTTTCGGCAAGATTTTCTATCGTCGTCGTCGCCGTCGCGTCAAACGCAAGAGCGGCAACCTCGATGACTTCTGCCGTCGCTGGGGTGGTGAATACCGCTACATGGTCGTGCTCGACGCCGACAGCGTCATGAGCGGCGAGTGTCTGACCAGTCTGGTTCGCCTGATGGAAGCCACGCCGGACGCCGGTATCATCCAGACCGCGCCACGTGCCTCTGGCATGGACACGCTGTATGCGCGCATGCAGCAGTTCGCCACACGTGTCTATGGTCCGCTGTTCACTGCCGGTCTGCACTTCTGGCAGCTGGGTGAATCCCACTACTGGGGTCACAACGCGATCATCCGCATGAAGCCTTTTATCGAGCACTGCGCACTGGCGCCGTTGCCGGGTAAGGGGGCCTTCGCCGGTGCGATCCTGTCTCACGACTTCGTCGAAGCTGCGCTTATGCGCCGTGCCGGCTGGGGCGTCTGGATTGCCTACGATCTGCCGGGCAGCTACGAAGAGTTGCCACCCAACCTGCTCGACGAACTCAAGCGTGACCGCCGCTGGTGCCACGGCAACCTGATGAACTTCAGGCTGTTCCTGGTCAAGGGCATGCACCCCGTTCACCGTGCGGTGTTCCTGACAGGCGTGATGTCTTACCTGTCGGCGCCGTTGTGGTTCTTCTTCCTGGTGCTGTCCACTGCCTTGCTGGCCGTGAACACGCTGATGGAGCCGACCTACTTCCTTGAACCGCGTCAGCTGTATCCGCTGTGGCCACAATGGCACCCGGAAAAAGCCGTTGCGCTGTTCTCGACCACCATCGTCCTGTTGTTCCTGCCCAAACTGCTCAGCGTCATTCTGATCTGGGCCAAGGGCGCGAAGGGCTATGGCGGCAAGTTCAAGGTCACCATCTCGATGCTGTTGGAAATGTTGTTCTCGGTGCTGCTGGCGCCGGTTCGCATGCTGTTCCACACCCGCTTCGTACTGGCCGCTTTCCTGGGCTGGGCAGCGACCTGGAACTCCCCACAGCGCGACGATGACTCCACGCCATGGATCGAAGCGGTCAAACGTCACGGTCCTCAGACGCTGCTGGGCGCTTGCTGGGCCGCTCTGGTGTTCTCGCTGAACCCGAGCTTTCTCTGGTGGCTGGCGCCGATCGTGGTCTCGCTGATGCTGTCGATTCCGGTGTCGGTGATTTCCAGCCGTACCGGTCTGGGTCTCAAGGCGCGCGACGAGAAGTTCTTCCTGATTCCGGAAGAGTTCGAGCCGCCGCAGGAACTGATCTCTACCGATCAGTACACCCACGAGAACCGCTGGCATGCGCTGAAGGAAGGCTTTATTCGCGCCGTGGTTGATCCACAGCAGAATGCCTTGGCCTGTGCACTGGCAACGTCGCGTCACAAGCAGGCCAGGCCGATCGAAGTGGTCCGTATGGAGCGCGTCGAGCATGCATTGAAGGTCGGTCCGGACAAACTTGGCAATCATGAGCGTCTGATGTTGCTGAGTGATCCGGTTGCCCTGGGGCGTCTGCACGAGCTGGTGTGGAGCGGTGGCCATGAAGAATGGCTGGCAGCGTGGAGAGCTTCCATTGCAGCTGACCCTCATGCGCCGTTGCTGCCATTGCAGCCGCTGAAACCTGAGGTACAACCGGTTCTAGCCTGATCGCCACCCGGTTTGAAAAAGCCCCTGAAGTGCTGCTTCAGGGGCTTTTTTATGCTCGCCCGACTCACGACCGCGCAAGTGACGCGGAGCGTCACAGGCTGCATACCCACGCGGAGCATGGGCACGATCAGTGTGCTCAAGGCCTGTGATCGTTCCTACGACGCTCCGCGTCCGGCCGTGGAGTGACGCGGTGCGTCACGGCTGCATGCGCACGCGGAGCATGGGCACGATCAGTGTGCTCAAGGCCGTGATCGCTCCCACGCTCCGCGTGGTAACGCCTCTCAGGACGCTCCGCGTCCGGTCTGGCAAGCGATCACCCCACTCGGAATTTCCCCACCAGCGCTTTCAGGTGCGACCCCAGGCGGGCGAGTTCTACGCTGGAAGCGGCGGTTTCGTTGCTGGAGGAGGCGGTCTGTTCGGAGATGTCGCGCACGTTGATGACACTGGCATTGATCTGCTCGGCCACGGTGCTCTGTTCTTCGCTGGCGGCGGCGATCTGTTCGTTCATCTGCTGAATGGTGGCCACGGTGCGGGTGATCTGCTCCAGCGCTCCGCCAGCCCGACGGCTGAGTTCGACGCTGCTGTCAGTCAGGCTGCGGCTGTTGTCCAGCGTGGTTGCAACCTGCTGGGTTCCGGTCTGCAGGGCCTCGATCAGCTCTTCGATTTCCTCTGTGGACTTCTGCGTCCGTTGCGCCAGACTGCGAACCTCATCGGCCACAACCGCGAAGCCACGGCCAGCCTCGCCGGCACGTGCGGCCTCGATGGCAGCGTTAAGCGCCAGCAGGTTAGTCTGCTGTGAAACCGACTTGATCACGTCAAGAACCCCCACGATCTTGCTGCTTTCCTGCTTGAGCTGATTCATCGCCTGGGTCGAATTGACGACTTCGCGGGCCAATTGCTCGATCTGAATGACGGCCTGGCCGACCACCTGATCTCCATCCCGCGCTTGTTGGTCAGCCTGGGCAGCCGATTGCGAGGCTTCTTGTGCATTGCGAGCGACCTCCTGCACCGTTGCGGTCATCTCGTTCATGGCGGTGGCGACTTGATCGGTTTCCTCCTTCTGTGTGTTGACCCCCCGGCAGGTCTGTTCGGTCACGGCCGACAGTTGCTCGGCTGCGCTGGCAATCTGCGAGACGCCGTCGCCGATGCCGCCAATCAGCTCTCGCAGGCTCAGGGTCATGGCCTGCATGCTGTTCTGCAGTTGCCCCAACTCGTCGCGGCGTCCGGTTTCAAGGTCCTTGCTCAAATCACCCTGGGCGATCCGGGCGGCAGCGATCAGCGTCTGACGCAAAGGCTCGGTAATCTGCCGAGTCATGATCCAGGCGGCCAGCAGGCCGACCAGCAAGGCCAGTGCAGCAACGCCGGACAGGGTTTTTCTTGAGCTGTCCGCCTCGCTGTCGCGCCGTGTGCCTTGCAGGGTGCTTAGCTCTGCGACGGCGGTAAGCATCTTGTCACCCAGATCCTCCAGTGTTTCCTGACCTGCCTCGGTCTTGATCTGTATGGCCTTGAACCGGGTCAGCTGCTCCCGATACTGCTGCAAGGCCTCGTTGGCAGGCACCAACGCCTGAATATTTTCATCTGCCTGGTCCTGAGAGATTTGCTGCATTTCCTTGAGCGCTTCATCAATTGCGGTCACAGCTGCGCTCTCATCAGCCTCCTTGCCGGTGAAGGTGTAGGCCTGCACCTGATAACGGGCAATCTGAATCTGATGCTTGAGTTGCGAGAGGTTGGTGAACTCGTCCATCCGCTCACCATTGTCCTGCTCCTGACTGACCGCCTTCAACACTTCCGCTTCCACCTGCGCTACGGCTTTTACGGCTTGCTCGGATTTCTGATCAAGCCGGGCGCGCATCTGATCGCGTGCGTCACGGTCGACCCCCAGGTCGGTAAAGGTCTTTTCCATAAGGCTGATCAGTTGGCTCTGGGACTCGAGGCTGGCAAGAGCGTCAGCTTCATCGCTCTGTTTGCGCAGCGAAGCCAGGAGGGCTTCGATCTCATTGAGTCGGTCGACGACTCTGGATACGTTCTCGGGGGTGTTTTCCGTTCGGGCGACGATCCGCTCGGTGCGCAAGTCCTTGGTCAGGCTATTGAGCCGATCAATAGCGGAGAGCGATTCTGAACGATCGATCATCTTGTCCAGGCCATGCCAGCCGGTCAGCGTGATCGCCAGCGTCAACAGCAGTACCAGACCGAAACCGAGTGCCAGTTTGAGTTTGACGCTCAGGTTTCCGAGCGTGTGAGTGATCCTTCCAGGCATTGAAATGCTCCTGCGGTATGCGAACGAAACCAGATTCTGAACAGCACAGAACCTGCGTTATGAACGCATCGGCGAAGAGTTGAATCGCGTGACCTGAACAGGTCGTAGGAGATTTCCGAGTGGATCGGGACAGTGACGGGCGTCACGCAATGACAAGGCAGGGCATCTCCGCACCGTTCAACGGGCGCGGAAATGGCCTCGGTGCAATCAGACAGTAAAGCGGCTCACCAGCGTTTGCAGATGAGTACCCAGGCGCGCCAGCTCGATGCTGGATGCGGCGGTTTCTTCGCTGGCAGCGGACGTTTGTTCCGACACGTCGCGCACGTTGATGATGCTGCGGTTGATTTCTTCGGCCGTGGCGCTCTGTTGCTCGGCGGCAGCGGCGATCTGTTGGTTCATCGACTGGATGGCGGAGACGGTCTTGGTGATATTTTCCAGCGAGCCACCGGCGCGGCGCGTCAGATCGACACTGCTGGCACTCAGTTCGCGGCTGCTGTCCATTACGCTGGCCGCCTGTTGCGTCCCGCTCTGCAGGCTGACAATCAGGGCTTCGATCTCTTCGGTGGACTTCTGGGTGCGTTGCGCCAGGCTGCGCACCTCATCGGCAACCACGGCAAAGCCGCGACCGGCTTCACCGGCTCGAGCGGCCTCGATGGCGGCGTTCAAGGCCAGCAGGTTGGTCTGCTGGGCGACGGATTTAATCACGTCCAGCACGCTGCCGATCTTCTCGCTTTCCTGCTTCAGCGCGCCCATGGCCTCGCTTGAGTTACCGACCGCCGACGCCAGACGTTCGATCTGGGCGATGGCTTCGTTGACCACGCGCTCACCTTCGCGTGCCTGCTGATCGGCCGCGACAGCCGCTTCGGACGCTTCTTCGGCGTTGCGAGCGACTTCCTGCACCGTGGCCGTCATCTCGTGCATGGCGGTCGCAACCTGATCGGTCTCGACCTTCTGGTTGTTGACGCCAGCGCTGGTCTGTTCAGTAACCGCTGACAACTCTTCAGCCGCGCTGGCAATCTGGGTGACCCCATCGCGGATACCGCCGACCAGCTCGCGCAGGCTGACGGTCATGCGCTGGATGGTGCTTTGCAGCCTGCCCAGTTCGTCCTTACGATTCACGTTAAGGTTGCGGCTCAGGTCACCAGCGGCGACACGCTCCACCACTTCCAGGGTTTCCTGCAGTGGCGTCGTGATCTGACGGGTAATGATCAACGCGGCCAGCACGCTGAGCAGCAGCGCCATAACGGTTGCCGCAACGATCATCATGACGGCATGGTCGCTTTCTGCGTCGCGGCTCTTGTTCTGGCGATCGATCATGTCACTGCTGGTGGCCAGCATTTTCACGCCCAGAGCTGTCATTTTTTCCAGCGCCGCCTTGCTGGCAGCCTGCGAGTCCCGGTATACGCCCACCGCTGCGCGGTAGCCTTTCAGGCCCGCGATGGCTTGTTGCAGGGCTGGCGTGAACTCTGAGGACACATCGCCTGCCAGGGTGTTGATACCGGTGACTGCGTCATCAATGGCCTGGTTGGCGTTCTTCTCGAATTCCGGCTTGCCGCTGTAGGTGTAGCCGCGAACCTGAAAGCGTGCCTGCTGGATCAGCTTGCTGACACCCACGATGCCGTTGAAGGCCAGTATGTTGTCTTCCTTGAGCAGCGCCGCTTCGATCTTGTTCGCCTGCTCCACAGCCTTGTCGGCGTTGTCGCCCATCTGGCTGCGACTGCCTTCACGGACTTCGATGGCCTTGGTCATGTCGCCGAACGACTGACGGTATTCGCGCGCCGCCTGGATCTGTCCATCGAGCAACTGAATGTTTTCCGGGGAGCGCAGCAGGTTTCTGGCGCTCTGGAGGGCGGCGTCGAGCTGGTCGAGCGTGGCTCTGACGTCGGTGGCTGTCTCTGCGTTGTACAGCGCCTCGTAGCGCATGCGGCTGATGCGCAGCTGCAGGGTCAGCTCATTGATTTCGGCAATCGCCGTTACGCGATCCCCACGATCGATCAGGGCGTCGGTGCTGAACCAGGCGGTCGTGGAGATCATCAGGGTCATGATCAGCACCAGACCGAAGCCGATGGCCAATTTCAAGCTGACACTCGCGTTGGCGAGACTTTGAGTTAACCCGCGATACATGACCACTCCTCGATGACTCATTCTTGTGCGTATCCATCCCTATCGGCCAGCCATGACGTAACTGAAGCGATTGAGTTGGATGCCGCCTGTCGAATCAGAACAGTCGTGCGAGGAGTGCAGTGACAGCGGTTTCAACCCGCAGAATTCGGTCGCCCAGTTGCACCGGCTGCAGGCCGGATTTGCCCAGCAGGTCGACTTCGTAGGGAATCCAGCCGCCTTCGGGGCCGATGGCGAGGGTGACCGGTTCGGTGACAGCGCGCGGGCAGTCCGGGTAGTCACCGGGATGGCCGACCAGCCCCAGAGTATTCAGCGCCAGTTGCGGCAGACGGTCTTCGACAAAGGGCTTGAAGCGCTTTTCAATTACGATTTCCGGCAGCACGCTGTCGCGGGCCTGCTCCAGCCCCAGAATCAGCTGCTCACGAATCGCGTGAGGCTCGAGAAACGGCGTTTGCCAGAAGCTTTTTTCCACTCGGTAGCTGTTGAGCAGGATGACTTTCGGCACGCCCATGGTCGCTACAGTCTGAAAGACTCTGCGCAGCATCTTGGGGCGGGGAAGGGCTAGCAGCAGGGTAAGAGGCAGCTTGGCAGGCGGCTCGCTGGTCAGCGATACGCGCAGCTCGGCTTCACGCGGTTCAAGGCGAAGCACTTCGGCGGTGCCCAGCAGGCCATTGACGCGACCGACCCGCATACTGTCGCCGACCTCGGCCCGATGCACTTCCTGCATGTGCGTCAGGCGACGGTCACGCAGCACCACCCGGTCGGCCGCAATAAAGTCGGCCTCTTCGAGAAGCAGCAGGTTCACGGCTGAGTCGCGGGCGGCTGGTCTTGCTTGTCGGCTTCCTGTTCTTCATCGTCCGGGTGCTCACCGCGTTTCTTGATGAGTCCGCTGCACAGCACGCCCAGTTCGAACAGCAGCCACATCGGCACGGCCAGCAGGGTCTGCGAGAAGATGTCAGGCGGGGTGAGGATCATGCCGACCACGAAACAGCCGATGACCACGTACGGGCGGATCTTCTTCAGGTACTTCACATCGACAATGCCGATCCAGACCAGCAGCACCACGGCCACGGGAATCTCGAACGCCACGCCGAAGGCGAAGAACAGCGTCATCACGAAGTCGAGGTAACTGGCGATGTCGGTCATCATCGACACGCCTTCCGGCGTCACGCTGGCGAAGAAGTGGAAGATCAGCGGGAAAACCAGGAAGTAGGCGAATGCCATGCCTGCGTAGAACAGGATGATGCTCGACACCAGCAACGGAATCGCCACGCGCTTCTCATGCTTGTACAGGCCAGGCGCGATGAAGCCCCAGATCTGATGCAGGATGACCGGCATGGACAGGAACAGCGCCACCATCATGGTCAGCTTGAACGGCGTGATGAACGGCGAGGCCACGTCGGTGGCGATCATCGTCGCGCCTTCCGGCAGATAGACCCGCAGCGGCGCGGACACGAGCGTGTAGATCTTCTGCGTGAAGTAAAACAGACCGGCAAAGATCAGAAACACTGCGGCAACGCAGCGCAGTAGGCGTGTACGCAGCTCGGTGAGGTGCGAGATCAGCGGCATTTGCTGATCGTTTTCCGGGGTATCTGCGCTCATGGGGCTCGCGGTGGCAATGACGAATCGTGGGCGGGAGAGGGCGTGACGTCCGGTGTCGTGTCGGCGGCAGGTTTCGCGGTTTTCTCGAGCGTCAGCGGTGCCTTGTGGGCAGGCTCTGCCGGGCCGATCTCGTGATGCGATGCTGGCTGGGCAGCCTGCGGCGCGGTCGGCGGAACGATCGGCTCGTAGGCCACTTCAGGGTGCTGTTGCTGAGCGAACATTTTGCGCGCTTCATCTTCCAGCGAAAGAATGTGCTCGTTGTGCAACTGCCGACGGATTTCGTCGGCACCGATTTCACGTTCAACTTCCTGTTTGATCGCATTGAAGCTGCGCTTCAGTCGGCCTATCCACAGGCCTGCGGTGCGCGCTGCGCCGGGCAGTCGCTCGGGGCCGAGCACCAGCAGGGCCACGAGGCCGATCAACAGCAATTCAGAGAAGCTGATACCGAACATGGTCTTAAACCTGGTCTTTGCGGGTCGGCTCTTCGACTTTGTGCGCCTGCGCATCGATGGTATGCGGCTGGTTCAGAGGCGAGCCCTGAGGCGCGGTATACGGTTGTTGAGTCTGAGGTTGAGGCTGTGGTTGCGCAGAAGCTTGATCAGCGTTTTTTTCGTCGTCGTTCATGGCCTTGCGAAAGCCCTTGATCGATTCGCCGACATCAGTGCCCAGACCCTTGAGTTTCTTGGTACCGAAAACCAGTACCACGACGATCAGGATGACGATCCAGTGTTTCCAGTCAAAAATACCCATGAAACAGTCCTCGTAGAAGATTCTTCAAGCTCGAAAGGGGAAGGCAGTCAGTCTGCTGTGCGGGCGGCTTTTTCCGCATGACCGGACAGCCCGAACCGGCGGTCCAGTTCATCGAGCACGGCCTGTGGATGCTGACCCAGTGCCGCAAGCATGACCATGCTGTGGAACCACAGGTCAGCCGTTTCATAAATCACGTCGCTGCAATCACCGCTGACGGCAGCGTCTTTGGCGGCAATGATGGTTTCAACCGATTCCTCGCCAAGTTTTTCCAGAATCTTGTTCAAACCCTTGTGATACAGGCTGGCGACATAGGAACTGTCGGCAGCGGCATCCTTGCGTGATTCCAGCACCTCGGCCAGGCGGGACAGCGTATCAGTCATGTTCAATGGCCTGCATGGTAAATAGCATCAGGATCTTTCAAGACCGGGTCGACGGTCTTCCAGCCTGAATTTTCATACACTCGGTAGAAGCAACTTTCACGGCCAGTGTGGCACGCGATGCCGCCGATCTGCTCGACCATCAGGATGACGACGTCGGCATCACAGTCCAGGCGCAGTTCATGCAGTTTTTGCACATGACCCGATTCTTCACCTTTGCGCCAGAGTTTGCCACGCGAACGCGACCAATAGATTGCACGATTCTCGGACGCCGTCAGGCTCAGGGCCTCGCGGTTCATCCAGGCCATCATCAGTACGCGACCGGTCTTGTGGTCCTGAGCGATTGCAGGCACCAGACCGTCGCTGTTCCAGTGAATCTCGTCCAGCCAGTCTTTCATATCTACTCCGGCAGCCGGACTTGAGGCCCGGCGGGTTGAACAGTGTGCCAGCGCCATGCGCTGCTGGCTATCGGCGAACGATCAGATACAGCCCGGCAATGAGCATGATCGCCGCGGGCCAGGCCGCAAGTGTCGGCAGTTGCGTACCGGCTTCGCTGATCACCCAGCCCTGTATGACACCACCTGCCAGCAAGGCCGAGCCGATCAGTCGCAAGGCCCAGCCGTCCCTGTTCTCGCGCCATGGGTTTGGCGGGTCGGAAGCGTGCGGGCGGGACAGACGCTCCAGCAGGTCGCGTGTCATGTTGGCGATGTGCGGCAACTGCTCGACCTGCGATTGCAGATTGCTAACCAGTGTCTTGGGGCTGACGCGTTCGCGCATCCAGCGTTCCAGATAGGGTTGTGCGGTGCTCCAGAGGTCAAGCTCGGGATATAGCTGGCGACCCAGACCTTCGATGTTGAGCAGGGTCTTTTGCAGCAGGACCAGTTGTGGCTGGACCTCCATGTTGAAGCGGCGTGCAGTCTGGAACAGGCGCATCAACACCTGCCCGAAGGAAATGTCCTTGAGCGGCTTCTCGAAGATCGGCTCGCACACGGTGCGGATCGCTGCCTCGAACTCATTGAGTTTGGTTTCGGCCGGCACCCAGCCCGAATCAATGTGCAATTGCGCCACGCGACGGTAATCGCGCTTGAAGAAAGCGAAGAGGTTGCGGGCCAGATAGTCCTGGTCTTCCGGTGTCAGGCTGCCGACGATGCCGCAGTCGATGGCGATGTACTGCGGGCTCCAGGGGCTGACTGTGCTGATGAAGATGTTGCCTGGGTGCATGTCGGCGTGAAAGAAGCTGTCGCGGAAGATCTGCGTGAAAAAGATTTCCACTCCGCGCTCGGCGAGCAGTTTCATGTCGGTACGCTGATCGGCCAGGGTCGCCAGATCGGTCACCTGAACGCCGTAGATGCGTTCCATGACCAGCACTTTCGGGCGGCACCAGTCCCAGTAGACCTGCGGCACATACAACAGCTCGGAGCCTTCGAAATTGCGACGCAACTGGCTGGAGTTGGCGGCTTCGCGCAGCAGGTCCAGTTCGTCGTAGATGGTTTTCTCGTAGTCCATCACCACTTGCACCGGGTGCAGCAATCGCGCATCGGCTGATACGCGCTCGGCGGTACGGGCCAGGATGAACAGCCACGCCAGATCCTGGCCGATGATCGGTTTCAGGCCGGGACGCACCACCTTGACGACAACCTCTTCGCCGGTCTTCAGACGAGCGGCGTGTACCTGCGCGACCGAAGCCGACGCCAAGGGTGTTTCATCGAAGCGGCTGAACACGTCGCAGATTTTCGCGCCAAGCTGTTCTTCGATCAGCTTGATGGCCAGATTCTGGTCGAACGGCGGTACGCGGTCCTGCAGCAGCATCAGTTCGTCGGCAATGTCCTCGGGCAACAGGTCGCGCCGGGTCGAGAGCAGCTGACCGAACTTGATGAAGATCGGCCCGAGATCCTGCAAGGCCAGACGGAAGCGTGCGCCACGGCTCAGCTCCGATTTGCTGCGCGGCAGCCAGCGCCACGGCAGCACGAAACGAACTGCCAGCATCCACCACGGCAGGGGCAGGGCGAACAACAGGTCATCGAGGCGGTAGCGAATAACGACACGTTGAATGCGAAACAGACGGCGGACGGCAAGCAGCTTCATGCGTTATCGCTGGAATTGAGGGATCGGGCAAGGCGCGCAAAACGCGCCTCGAGGCGTTCCAGATCGAGTTTGATCTGGTCGAGTTCGGCAAAGCGGGCTTCGGCTTCATGTTTGCCGACCAGGGTGCGCGACTCTTCGCTGAAGTAGTCGGCCGCGTTCTGGCTCAGGCTCGCCACACTATCACGCGTCCAGCGCGCACTATTGCGTAAATGGCCGCTGAGCAGTTGGCTGGCCACAGGACCCAGCCAGCGGGACAGCTCGTGTTCCCAGTCCAGCTCAAGGTCCTGAAGGATCCCGACCAGTTCCAGCAGTACACCACTGTCGCCATCCAGCTCGACTTCAGGACCGTGCAGCACGGCCGTCTTGTCCTTGCTCAGGGCCAGACGCAGCAGGCTCGACGCCGGAGCACGAAGGGTGCAGTCGGCATCGGCGGCCCATTCAGGGGCCAACAGCAGGCCCTCGTCGCTGGGCAGAATGTAGATTTTCAGGGACGGATCGCGGCAATCGATCTTGATCACATGGCCGGACAACCGCGCCAGACGCGGCAGCGCCGTGCTGTCCAGACGCAACATGCGGTTGATACCGTGCTCAACGCTGGCGAGCAGCCCCCGAAGCAACATTACGGTTTGATACCGCGGTGCAGGGCGACGATACCCGAGGTCATGTTGTGATAGGTCACGCGGTCAAAACCGGCTTCTACCATCATCGACTTCAGGGTTTCCTGATTGGGGTGCATGCGAATCGACTCGGCCAGGTAGCGGTAGCTTTCCGAATCGTTGGTCACCAGCTTGCCCATGAACGGCATGAACGCGAAGGAATAGGCGTCGTAGGCCTTGGACATCAGCTTGTTGGTCGGCTTGGAAAACTCCAGCACCAGCAGGCGACCGCCGGGCTTGAGCACGCGCAGCATGGAACGCAGGGCGTCTTCCTTGTGCGTCACGTTGCGCAGGCCGAAGGCGATGGTCACACAGTCGAAATGGTTGTCCGGGAACGGCAACTTTTCAGCGTCGGCCTGGACGAATTCCACATTGCCGGCAACGCCCAGGTCGAGCAGTCGGTCGCGGCCGACCTTCAGCATCGAGGCGTTGATGTCGGCCAGTACCACGTGGCCGGTCGGGCCGACGAGGCTGGAGAACTTGCGGGTCAGGTCGCCCGTGCCGCCCGCGATGTCGAGCACGCGGTTGCCGGTACGAACGCCCGAGAGTTCGATGGCAAAGCGTTTCCAGAGCCTGTGCATGCCGCCGGACAGCAGGTCATTCATCAGGTCGTACTTGGCCGCTACCGAGTGGAATACCTCAGCGACTTTTTCTGCCTTCTGGCTTTCCGGTACATTTTTGTAACCGAAGTGAGTCGTAGGTTCGGCATCGCTGCCTTTGCGCTGATCGTTCATATCGCTTCACCGGAATAGATTGCGGGCCATTCTAATCGTCAAGGCTGGCTTTGTCTTGACAAGGCTCACCGCCAACGCTTTCTTGGATGCAGACGGGTGTATATAGTTGCGCCGCATTTCATACGATCATCAAGGAACACTCTCATGGCGAAGATAACGGTTGAGCGCCCTCATTCCCTGGGCCGGGAGCAGGCGCGCGAGAAGGCGGAGCAGTTGGTGGAAAAGCTGGCCGACCGATATGGCCTGGCCCATGAGTGGGTAGGCGACACCGTGAAACTTGAAGGCAAGGGCGCCAAGGGCAAGGTGGAAGTCGAGGACGAGCTAATTCGCATCAACATCGACCTGAACTTCATCCTGTCGACCATGAGCGGCTCGATCAAGTCCGAGGTCGAGCGTGTGCTGGACAAGGCACTGGCTGCCTGAGACTGTCCGAGCCGTAATGCCCCGTTTGTCGGGGCTCAGCAGGCCGCCGGGCTCTGCTCCCTTCCTTTCACCCTAGGGTGAGCATTCTAATTTTTCTCCGTAGCTTTGAGCCCATGCCCCTGTGGGGCGGTTCCTTCAACTTTCGAGCATGAGGTGCACCATGGCCAGAGTTACCACCAGGAAAAAAATCGAAGACGAACAGGCTTCCACCTTTTCCGACGTCAAGCTGTATGCCCGCAAGATCTGGCTGGCAGGCCTGGGCGCCTACGCCAAGGTCAACGAGGAAGGTACGCAGTACGTCAAAGAGCTGATCAAGACCGGCGAGCAGACTGAGAAAGAAGCCAAAAAAGCCCTGGATGAAAAGCTTGAAGCCGCGAACAGCGAAATGGACTCGATCAAGGGCGAAGTCTCCGATACCAAGGGGCGCGTCGAAGCGCAACTCGACCGAATCGAAAGTGCTTTCGACCGCCGCGTCGCAAAGGCCTTGAACCGGATTGGCATCCCGTCTAAACATGATGTTGACACGCTCTCTGCTAAGCTCGATGAGCTGACGGCATTGCTTGAACGTGTCGGGCCCAAGAAGCTCGAACGCTCTGAGCCTAAACGACTCGAACGTTCCGAGCCTGGACAATAAGGAGAGCAGGATGGCTGGCAAGAAAAAGGTAGAGAAAGAAGGCAGCTCCTGGATTGGCGAGGTTGAGAAGTACTCTCGCCAAATCTGGCTGGCTGGTTTAGGCGCTTACTCCAAGATAAGCAATGACGGCAGTAAGCTTTTCGAGACGTTGGTAAAAGACGGCGAAAAGGCCGAGAAGCAGACCAAGGCCGAAGCGCAGAAACAGATCGACGAAGTCAAGGACACCACCAAGGCGGCCAAGTCCCGTGTCGGTGATGTCAAGGACATGGCTTTGGGCAAGTGGAGCGAACTGGAAGGTGCGTTCGACAAGCGTCTGAACAGCGCCATTTCGCGTCTGGGTGTGCCGAGCCGTAACGAAGTCCAGGCATTGCACAGCAAGGTCGATCAGTTGACTCAGCAGATCGAGCAACTGACCGGCGCCAAGGCTCGTCCGGTTGCGCCGCGCGCTGCTGCCGCGCCCAAGCCTGCTCCCAAGACCACGGCCAAACCGCTGAAAGCAGCGGCCAAAACCGTCGCCAAGACAGCGGACAAGGCTGCGGATAAAGCAGCAGCGGCCAAGCCTGCGGCCAGAAAGGCGGCCGCCAAGCCGCTTGATGCTGCAGAGAAAGCGGCGTCCAAAACGGCCAGCAAGGCCAAGGATGCCGCCAAGCCAGCCGCCAAACCGGCTGCGCCGAGAAAGCCGGCAGCCAAAAAAGCGGCCGCGCCCAAGCCCGCCGCTTCGGCCACGGCAGACAGCCCGAAACCGGCTGCCGCGCCAACGCCTCCACCGGAAGCACCCGCCAACCAGCCTTCGTAAGAAGACCGGAAACGCCAAGGCCCGACCTGCTCAGCAGGTCGGGTTTTTTGTTGGGCGGGAAATATAGCTATCGGCCAAACCTGAAAGAGGTGTTTGGCTCTACAGTGGATATCTGTTTGACAGATATCTGTATTTGAGATAAAAAATGCTTTCGTGTAGGGATGCCGAAGACTTGAAGACATGCGGGTAATAGCAAAAACGACGGTTGCGAAAGCCATCGAAGCTCATAGTCAGTGGAAGGCGGCACTGAGTTTGTGGCTCACCACCTTTGACAGGGCGACTCTGCGCTTTGAGTCTTTCGAGCAGCTTCGAGATACCTGGGTCACCACTTCCGGATGGAACGTTGATCGAATCCCCTGCTCGAAGCTGAGACAGCCGAGCCTTAAAGGGCCTCTTGATGTGTATGTCTTCGACATCAAGAAAAACGAGTGCCGGATTATTGCGTGGATTAATACCCGGAATGGCACTATTTATATAAAGGATATTCTGCCCCACGCCGGTTATGACAAGTGGTGCAAGAGTGACGTTAAGTAGTTGATCAGGACGATCGGTTCTATCTATGTATAACGTAATTATAGGTGACGCAATGAAGCATGATAAGAACGGAGCCACTGGGCTGGATTCCTTCATCGCTAACATTTCACCGATGCTTGATGGCTTAAACGATCAGATAGCAACGATGGCCCAGTTATTGGCTGCTTGTCATGATCCCGTCAAGAGTGACACTGACTTGAAGGGGCGGATGGCGCTGATCAATGAGCTTTACTCTCATGCAGACAGTGAAGATCACGCAGCCGCGCGCTTTGCGGAGCTGGTGGCCGAGCGTGTGTATGAGTACGAGACCGAAACCGTTTTGATTCCTTACTCCTCTCAGGCGGAAGCACTGGCTTTCCTGATTTCGGACAGGGGAGTCAGACAGAAGGATTTGTCAGGTGTTGCCACTCAAAGTGCTGTTTCCGAGATACTGAACAACAAGAGGAAAATGACGGTTGCTCAGATAAAAGGCTTTGCAGAATTTTTTAAAGTGCCCGTCGAGTTTTTCATGCATGGCGTCGTCTGATTCTTTTATGTTTAATCATTTTTTTGAAGCGTGAACGTTCGACCGCCTCCCCTCGGAAACAGGCATTCAAGGTACCGCTGTTTATAATACGAAGGCCGCCGCGTAACATGTGCCTGGCTTTTTTGCGGATGCCTTTATGTTCTGCTCGGATGAAGGCTGTGACGATGTCGCCTCTCACCGCCCCAGATACTCCATCGCAATCTGCTCGGCTGCCTGCCTCGAGGTGGGTAGCAGGTGCGGGGTGACGAGCATCATGATCTGGTACACCACCACCCGCACGTCGCCTTCACGGCCAAGAATGCGCTGGTAATCCAGCGAGAACAGCAGGGTCATGGTGATCTGCTCCACCAGTTGCCCCAGTGCCTGGGTTTCGCTGACCAGTTGGCCTTGGGATTTCAGGCGGGCCAGCAGTGAGGCCAGGGTGCGTTTGAGTGAGTTGAGCAGGTTGCGGATGCCACGTGCCAGCTTGGGCAGGCGTCCGGCGAGGTTGGACAGGTCCTGAAACAGAAATCGGTAGTGCGACAGGCGCTCGACGATCAAGTGCAGGAACATCCAGTAGTCTTCGGCATTGAGCCTTGCGTCGGCGGGCGGGTCGAGCAGAGGGGCGAGTTCGGTCTGGAAGCGTTCGAACAGACCCAGAATCAGCGGCTCCTTGCCGTGAAAGTGGTAGTACAGATTGCCAGGGCTGATACCCATTTCGTTGGCGATTTCCAGCGTCGAGACGTTGGGTTCGCCCTGTTGATTGAACAGCGTCAGCGCACATTCGAGGATACGGTCGCGGGTTTTCATCCAGTCTTCTTGTTCGAGAATCCAAAGTCATCAGGAGGCAAGGGGCGCACCGCACAGGGTGGCCCCTTCAGGTCAGGCCATCAGCGCATGTGCACGTAGGTGCCCGGCGCGGCTTCCATCGGCGGGTACTTGGCGTTGCCCAATTCCATGCGGGTCTCGCGCTCACTGCCGGAACGCTCCTGAATCCAGGTCAGCCATTCAGGCCACCAGCTGCCTTCGTGTTTCTGGGCGTCGTAATACCAGGCGCGCGGGTCGCCGCTGAGCTTGCCGTTCTCTACGTAATTGGCTTTCGGATTGCCCGGCGGGTTGAGGATGCTCTGCACGTGACCACTGTTGGACAGCAGGAAACGACGCTCGCCGCCCAGCAGCAGGGTCGAGCGATAGACCGAATCCCAAGGCGTGATGTGGTCGTTGATGCCGGCGACGCTGAAACTGTCCACTGTGACTTTCTGCAGATCGATAGGCGTACCGCAGACCTCCAGTCCGCCCGGATGGCTGAGCGGGTTGTGCTTGAAGAAATCCAGCAGGTCGCCGTGCAGCGCGGCCGGCAGACGTGTGGTGTCGTTGTTCCAGTACAGAATGTCGAACGGCGGTGGTGCCTTGCCCAGCAGGTAGTTGTTGACCCAGTAGCTCCAGATCAGGTCGTTGGGCCGCATCCAGGCAAATACCCGGCTCATGTCGCTGCCCTCCAGCACACCCCGCTGATAGGAGCGACGTTTGGCGGCTTCCAGTGCTTCTTCGTCAATGAACAGCGTGGCCGGGCTTTCGATCTGGCTGTCCAGCAGGCTGACCATGTAGGTCGCGCTTGCCACTCGCCGTATCTGGCGCTTTGCCTGCAAATGGCCTTGCAGCGCGGCGATGGTCAGACCACCGGCGCAGGCTCCGACCATGTTCACTTCACGGGCACCGGTGATTGCCCGGCACACATTCATCGCTTCTTCGGTGGCCTCCACGTAACTGGACAAGCCCCATTCCCGATGCCGCACATCCGGGTTGCGCCAACTGATCACGAAAGTCTGCAGGCCATTCTTGAGTGCGTATTGCACAAAGCTGTTGGTGGGGCTCAGGTCGAAGATGTAGTACTTGTTGATCTGCGGCGGGACAATCAGCATCGGTCGGCTGAACTGCTTTTCGCTCATCGGCTTGTACTGGATCAGCTCAAGCATCTCGTTGCGAAACACCACTGCGCCGGGTGTTGCCGCCACAGTCCGACCAATTTCAAACGCGTCTTTGGTGGTCTGGCTGGGCAAGCCGTTGTTGTGCAGCAGATCATCGGCCATGTGGCTCAGACCCTTGATCAGGCTGGTGCCGCCGGAATTGAACAGCTCCTTGACCGCCAGCGGATTGAGCAGGGTGTTGGTTGGCGACAGGGCATCGTTGAGCAGGTTGAACAGAAAGTGCGCCCTTGCGCGGTCATCCTTGGACAGGTCGCAGTCATCGATCCAGCGTTTGACCTGGTGCTGCCAGCTCAGATAAGCCTGCAAGCCACGACGGTACAGCGGGTTGAGGCTCCAGGTCGGGTCGGCGAAACGGCTGTCGCGCGGGTTGGGCGGATGCGGCGTCTCGCCCAGCAGCATCACGCGCCCCAACTGACCGCCCAGCGCCAGGGCGTGGCGGGCGCTGCGAAAGGGATGGCGCAAGCCTTGGGTGGCGACACTGCGCAGGGTGGAAAACAGATCGCGTCCGCGCAGGCCGGTCACGGCGCTTTGCACGTTGATGAAGGTGGCCGGCGTCATTTCGGCAACCTTCGTGGGTTTTTCTTGCATGAGGGCAACACTCCTTCGTCAAGCCATCAACTCATGGACTGGCGCAGGCCCCGTCGCGGCGGCCTGCGTCGTTCTGCGCGGTTCGACACTCCTGTCTCTGGCGCAGTCGGTGAAGCTTTTTTGTTCGCGAAGCGTTCCAGTGCCTTCGACCGTGACGGACGGATTCAGCGCGCTCTGGGAGGTACAGGTTGCGGGTGCATGACTGCGCGTTGTCGTTCCTGTTGCAGAAAACTCATGATGATGGGAGCCACGGCTTCGGCTCGAGTGATCAGGAACAAATGCCCGTCATCGATTATGTGTAGCTGGGCATTGGGTATCCGCCAAGCCAACAGGCGCATATTGACCAACGGGATCAATGGATCGTCATCACCCGCCAGCACCAGCGTCGGCTGATGAATCTTGTGCAGCCAGTGGATACTGGTCCAGCCCATGCCTGCGAACAGCTGCCAGTAGTAACCGAGCTTGCCGGACGAGCGGACCTTCGCCGCATGGTTGGCCGCCAGATGAGGGTCGCGACGGAACGCACCACCATAGATTTCCGGTGCGATACGGATCACGTGCGAAGGCTGGATGTACCGGCGCGGACTTGCCATCAGCCACAGCACCCGTGGCTTGCCGGGCACCATCGCCATACCGGCCGCAGTCGCGGCCAGCACCAGCTTCTTGCAGCGTTCGGGGTAGTCGTGGGCGAACTGCTGTGCCAGCGCACCGCCCCACGACACGCCAATCGCATTCACCTGCCCGTAGTCCAGATAATCGAGCATGCGCGCGGCCAGCTTCGCCAGCCCCGGAAAGCGGTACGGACGTTTGGGTGTGGAGGAGCCGCCGACGCCTGGCACGTCGAACGCGATGACTTCCAGATCCGGGTCCAGCGCGTCGACGAACGGAAACACCAGCTCGAGGTTGGCACCGATGCCGTTGAAGATCAGCAGCGGCGTCAAATGGCTCTTGCCGGGTCGCACAGCGGTGCGAATGGTATGACCGTCCAGGTCGATGGAGCGAAATACAAACGGTTGAGGCATGCGCAAAGCCCTGTTGGTTAAACCGCTGGGAAAGCTGTCCTGCGTTTCGACCAGATCGTACGTCTGTCATTCGCCTAACGAGCACTGCCGGTCACTTCCATAGTGAACGGCAGTGCGCCTTCTTCCTTGAGTCTAGCGTTCGTGAACGTAGGTGCCGGGTGCCGCTTCGCCTGCCGGGAATGTTTTATTGCCAAGTGTGGTGGGCGCTTTCTTGAGCTTGCCCGAACGCTCGGTCTGCCAGGCCTGCCAGTGCAGCCACCACGAGTCTGTGTGCTTGGTACCGTTTTCCTGCCATTCGTCTGGCGTGGCTGGCAACTCGGTGTTGGTCATGTAGCGCGACTTGGGATTGCCCGGCGGGTTGAGAATGCTCTGGATGTGCCCGCTGCTGGACAGCACGAACTCGGTCTTGCCGCCGAACAGACGGGCGGACTTGTAGCAGGACGGCCACGGCGTGATGTGGTCATTGGTGCCTGCCAGACAGAACACATCGGTGGTCACCTGTTTCAGGTCGATCGGTGTGCCACAGACTTCCAGCGCGTTCGGGCGAGTCAGCGGGTTGTTCTTGAACATCTCGATCAGGTCGCCATGAAAGGCCGCCGGCAGACGCGTGGTGTCGTTGTTCCAGAACAGGATGTCGAAGACCGGCGGTTCATTGCCGAGCAGGTAGTTGTTGACCCAGTAATTCCAGATCAGGTCGTTGGGTCGCATCCACGCGAACACCTTGGCCATGTCCCGGCCTTCCAGCACGCCTGCCTGATACGAATGGCGCTTGGCGGTTTCCAGGGTCTGCTCATCGACGAACAGGGCGACATCGGTGTCCAGCGTGGTATCCAGCACGCTGACCAGCAGGGTCATGGCGTTGATCTTCTGCTCGCCGAGGGCTGCGTAATGGCCCAGCAGGGCGGTGCAGGTGATGCCGCCGGAACAGGCGCCCAACACGGTCAGGTCCTTGCTGCCGGTGATCGCCAGGACTACGTCCACGGCTTCCTTCAGCGCCTCGATGTAGGTCGACAGGCCCCACTCGCGCTGGGCCTTGGTCGGGTTGCGCCAACTGATGATGAACGTCTGCACATTGCTGCGCAGACAGAAGCGCGCCAGGCTCTTTTCCGGGCTCAGATCGAAGACGTAGAACTTGTTGATCTGCGGCGGAATCACCAGCAGTGGCTTTTCGTGGACCTGCTCGGTGATCGGCTTGTACTGGATCAGTTCGAGCACATCGTTGCGAAACACCACCGCGCCTTCGGTCGTCCCGAGGTTCTTGCCCACCTCGAACGCGTCCATGTTCACCTGGCTGGGCATGCCACCGTTGTGCACCAGGTCTTTGGCGAGGTGTGACAGACCGTCGAGCAGGCTTTTGCCACCGGTTTCAAAGAAGCGCTTCACGGCGGCAGGGTTGGCGGCCGAGTTGGTGGGCGACATGGCTTCGGTCATCAGATTGATCACAAAGTGAGCACGGCTGACGTCCTGCGGGGTGAGATTGCTACCGCCAATCCAGTCATGCAGCTCCTTGCGCCAGGCAAGGTAAGTCTGCAGATAGCGGCGATACAGCGGGTTCTGGCTCCAGGCCGGGTCGGCAAAGCGTCGATCATCCGGGGACGGCTGCAGAGCGGATTTGCCGAACACCACCTTTCTGAGTTCGGTACCCAGATGAGCGACATGCTTGAGGCTGTGGATCGGTTGTCTGATGGCCTGGCGTAGCACCATGCGTGCGGTGGTCAGTAAGTCCTTGCGACGCAAGCCCACCACCGGATTGAGATTCAAGGTGTGTTCAGAGGCCTGGCGCTGCAGGTCATCGTCTTTCGTGTTACTCATCTACGACGCTCCGTTGTCCTGAGACGAGTACCGCAACTACTTCCCTGTGAACCAGTGACACAGGCGAATAGCCGGTACTACTGCTCGTGTGACCTAAGATGGCTTGGCAGCCAATTTCCCGATTTTCACGCAGGCTACCGCGAAGGCATCTGAACAGCTGCGCTTCGTGTAACCACTCCTTGCATACCGCGTCTGCGCATCGGATCGATGCGGAGGAAATTGCCAATGCCATTGGTTACGCGAGATTTCAAAAAATCGCAAGCGGCGTCAGTCATTGGCCGCTGCGCGGAACATTGAAACAAATTCGATTAGAAAGCGCGTCCTAAAACGGCAGATGGCGTGCCAGAGCGGCTGGGGCGGGGTTTTGCGGGTCAAAGCATGAGTTTGACGACGTGCTCGGAGGGGTCGCGGGACTTGCCGGCTTTTTCCAGCTCCTGAAGATAGTCCGCCCACAAGGCTTCCTGACGCACGGCCAGTTCGTGGAGGTATTCCCAGGTGAACAGGCCGCTGTCATGACCATCGTCGAAGGTCAGTTTCAGCGCGTATTGCCCGGCCGGCTCGACTTTCGTCAGGCCTACATTCAGTTTGCCGTGTTGCAGAATCGGTTTGCCGTGGCCCTGAACCTCGGCTGAGGGAGAATGCACCCGCAGCAGCTCGGCAGGCAGGTGATATTCCTCACCGGACGCGTATTTGAGCGTCAGGGTCTTCGAGGCCTTGTGCAACTGAATGGCGCTGGGGATTGGGCTCATGGATTCCGGTTTCGATGTTCAAGGCGATGCATGCACAGGAGCGCTTTTCGGCGCCCCTGTGCAGTCTGGCAGGCTTACAGAATGTAACGCGACAAATCTTCGTCCTTGGCCAACTCGCCCAGGTGACTGTTGACGTAATCGGCGTCGATGGCGATCGGCGCAGCGTCAGGGCTGGAGGCCATGTCGCCTGCGCTGAACGACACTTCCTCAAGCAGGCGCTCAAGCAGCGTGTGCAGGCGGCGGGCACCGATGTTCTCGGTCTTCTCGTTGACCTGCCAGGCGATTTCCGCCAGACGCTTGATGCCTTCGGGCTTGAATTCGATATTCAGGCCTTCGGTCTTCAGCAGCGCGCAATACTGCTCGGTCAGCGATGCGTGCGGCTCGCTGAGGATGCGTTCGAAATCCTGCGGCGACAGGGCCTTGAGCTCGACGCGGATTGGCAGACGACCCTGAAGCTCGGGCACCAGATCGCTCGGCTTGCTCAGGTGGAATGCACCGGAGGCGATGAACAGGATGTGGTCGGTCTTGACCATGCCCAGCTTGGTGTTGACGGTGCAGCCTTCGATCAGCGGCAGCAGGTCGCGCTGAACGCCTTCGCGGGACACGTCCACGCCACCAGAATTGCCGCGCTTGGCCACCTTGTCGATCTCGTCGATGAACACGATACCGTGCTGCTCGACGGCTTCCAGCGCCTTGACCTTCAACTCTTCGTCGTTGACCAGACGGCCCGCTTCTTCTTCACGGACCAGCTTGAGCGCTTCCTTGACCTTGAGCTTGCGGCTCTTCTTCTTGCCCTTGCCCATATTGGCAAACAGGCTCTGAAGCTGGTTGGTCATTTCTTCCATGCCGGGCGGAGCGGAGATATCGACGCCCACGGCTTCGTTGATCTCGATCTCGATTTCCTTGTCATCCAGCTGACCTTCGCGCAGGCGCTTGCGGAACAGCTGGCGAGTGTTGGAATCGTTGGTCTGCACCGGGTCTTCGTTGAAACCGACACGGGCCGGTGGCAGCAGGGCATCGAGGATGCGGTCTTCGGCCGCATCTTCGGCACGATGGCGAACCTTGACGATTTCCTGCTCGCGCAGCAGCTTGATCGCAGCGTCCGCCAGATCACGGATGATCGACTCGACATCGCGGCCGACATAGCCGACTTCAGTGAACTTGGTCGCTTCGACCTTGATGAACGGCGCGTTGGCGAGCTTGGCCAGACGACGGGCGATTTCGGTCTTGCCGACACCGGTCGGGCCGATCATCAGAATGTTCTTCGGCGTCACTTCGACGCGCAGCTCTTCAGGCAGCTGCATGCGGCGCCAGCGGTTGCGCAGGGCAATCGCGACGGCGCGCTTGGCATCGTCCTGGCCGATGATATGGCGGTTGAGTTCGTGGACGATTTCGCGGGGAGTCATGGACATATGTTTGACGGTCCTCTAGCGCAAACAAGCCGGCAGCGGCTTATTCGGCGAGGTCCTGCTCCTCAATGGTGATGTTGTGGTTGGTGAACACGCAAATGTCGCCTGCGATGTGCAGGGACGTTTCCGCGATTTCGCGTGCCGACAGATCGGTCTTGAGCAGCAGGGCGCGTGCGGCGGCCTGAGCGAATGCACCGCCGGAGCCCATCGCGATCAAACCGTCTTCCGGTTCGACGACATCGCCGTTGCCGGTGATGATCAGCGAGGCGTCTTTGTTGGCGACGGCCAGCATGGCCTCCAGACGGCTCAGCGAGCGGTCGGTGCGCCAGTCCTTGGCCAGTTCGACGGCTGCCCGCACCAGATGGCCCTGGTGTTTTTCCAGTTGGCCTTCAAAGCGCTCGAACAGCGTGAATGCATCGGCGGTAGCGCCAGCGAACCCGGCAATCACTTCGCCGTGGTACAGGCGACGCACTTTCTTGGCGTTGCCTTTCATGACGGTATTGCCCAGGGAAACCTGGCCGTCGCCAGCCATGACGACTTTGCCGTGACGGCGCACTGAAACGATGGTGGTCAAGGGGAGAGTCTCCACGCAGCGGGGCGAAAATGCCCTGATGCAGACTCATATGGGGGTGGGGGCGGGTATTTCAACCGTTGAGGATGAATGGCTGCCTCAACACTGATCGTGCCCATCGCTCCGCGTGGGCATGCCTCCCGTGACGCTCTGCGTCACAAATGGCACAGAATGCGGACTCAGTGAGCCGAGCGCATGGCTCAAGTCACCTTTTCGCCCCTCGGCGACCTACTTTGACGGGGCAAAGTAG
>NZ_LKEH01000025.1:0-40722 GCF_001642795.1 Pseudomonas viridiflava
TGAGAGTAGGTCATCGTCAAGATTAAATTCCAGAACCCCTCATCGCTCACGCGGTGAGGGGTTTTGTCTTTGTGGCGTTTGCAAAAGACCCACGACGCTCGCCAGCCATCTCTGCGTTCAACTTGTGTGTGGCAATCCAGTGCGCTTGCCCTTATGGTTTGGCCTCAGGTTTCACTCGTTAACGTCAAGGAAGCAAGCATGCCCGTTACAACCTCGCTGAGCGCTGGCTTCATGGTGGTTCATGGCAACCGCCTGGATGAGCTGCGCAGTCTGGTTGTTTCCTGGATGAGGCGTTATCCGCTGGCACCACTGGAGAACGAGATTGCGCTGGTACAGAGCAACGGCATCGCCCAGTGGCTGAAGCTGGCTCTGGCCGAAGATGCGCAGGACGAAGACCTCGGCGGATGCGGTATCGCTGCAGCCATCGACGTCCAGTTACCCGGCAGTTTCATGTGGAAGCTCTACCGGACAGTCCTCGGTCGAGATGAAATCCCCGAGACATCCCTGCTCGACAAAGGCCCGCTGACCTGGCGCCTGATGCGTCTGTTGCCCGAACTCATCAATCAGCCTCACTTCGAACCCTTGCAGCGCTTTCTGACGGCCGACACTGATCTGCGCAAGCGCTATCAATTGTCTGAGCGTCTGTCTGACTTATTTGACCAATATCAGGTGTATCGCGCCGACTGGCTGGAAGACTGGGCGGCCGGACGTCATCAGCTGCGCAACGTGAGAGGTGAGCCCAAGCCGCTGACCGCTTCCAACTGCTGGCAGGCGGAGTTGTGGCGAGCGCTGCTGCATGACGTCGGGGCAGAAGGCATGGCGCAAAGCCGTGCAGGCGTGCATCAGCGTTTCATCGAGCGCATCAGCACGCTGACTGAAGCCCCCGCCGGACTGCCCGCACGTGTCATCGTATTCGGTATTTCGTCACTGCCCGCGCAGGCGCTCGAAGCGCTCGCCGGACTGGCCCGTTTCAGTCAGGTTCTGCTCTGCGTCCACAACCCATGCCGCCATCACTGGGCCGATATCGTTGCCGACAAGGACCTGTTGCGTCATCAGTACAAGCGTCAGGCTCGTAAGACCGGCATGCCAATGGTGCTCGACCCCGAGGCCCTCCACCAGCACGCGCATCCCTTGCTCGCGGCATGGGGCAAGCAGGGTCGCGACTACATCAACCTGCTCGACAGCCATGACGACCCGCGTAGCTATCGTGCCTCGTTCAAGGACGAGCGCATCGACCTGTTCAGCGAAAGCGAACCCAGGAACATACTCAATCAGTTGCAGGATGACATCCTTGAGCTGCGTCCTCTGGATGAAACGCGGGAGCTCTGGCCCGCCGTAGACGCTTTGAAGGATCGCTCCATCCGCTTTCATGTCGCCCACAGCGCGCAACGGGAAGTCGAAGTGCTGCATGATCAGCTCCTGGCCCGTTTCAGTCGTGATCCCGAGTTGCGTCCGCGTGATGTGATCGTCATGGTTCCGGACATCGACAGCTACGCGCCGCACATTCGCGCTGTCTTCGGCCAGATAGAGCGCGATGATCGTCGCTTCATTCCTTTCACGCTGGCAGACCAGGGGCAACGTGGCCGCGAGCCTTTGCTGATCGCTGTTGAACACCTGCTGAAACTGCCCGACAGCCGCTTTCCGGTCAGCGAAATTCTTGACCTGCTCGACGTCCCGGCGCTGCGCGCGCGCTTCCGGATTCAGGAGCGTGACCTGCCGACCCTGCATCGCTGGATCGAAGGCGCAGGCATCCGCTGGGGGCTGAACGCACCTCAACGTGCAGGGCTGGGTTTGCCGGATGCGCTGGAGCAGAACAGCTGGCACTTCGGCCTGCGCCGCATGTTGCTCGGCTATGCAGTCGGTGCCGGTGCTGCCTACGAAGGTATTGAGCCTTACGATGAAATCGGAGGGCTGGACGCCGCGTTGATCGGTCCGCTGGTGGCCCTGATCGATGCGTTGGAGGCCGCTCATGGCGAACTCTCGAAACCGGCCACCCCGACGCAATGGGGGACTCGCCTGCAAGCTGTGCTGCAGCTCTTCTTTGCCGCCGACAGCGAGCACGACGATTACCTGCTCGCCCAACTCGAAAGCCTGCGCGAGAACTGGCTGGAGACCTGCGAAACCGTCGGCCTCATAGACGAGCTGCCTTTGACGGTCGTTCGCGAAGCCTGGCTGGCCGGGCTCGACCAGGGTCGGCTGTCCCAGCGCTTTCTGGCAGGCTCGGTCAACTTCTGCACGCTGATGCCCATGCGCGCGATTCCGTTCAAAGTGGTCTGTCTGCTGGGCATGAACGATGGTGATTACCCGCGCGCACAGCCGCCGCTGGACTTCGACCTGATGGGCAGTGACTACCGCCCCGGCGACCGTTCGCGACGTGAAGACGACCGCTATCTCCTGCTGGAGGCGCTGCTATCCGCTAGGGATCAGCTTTACATCAGTTGGGTCGGCCGCAGCATTCGTGACAACAGTGATCGGCCCGCATCGGTGCTGATCGGTCAACTGCGTGATCATCTGGCCAGCGGCTGGAAGCTGGCCGGTGAGCCAGATACAACCGGCAAGCTCGATGAGGGAGAACGGCTGCTGAAAGCGTTGACGCTGGAACATCCGTTGCAACCTTTCAGCGCCCATTATTTTCATGAAGGCACCGGCTATTTCAGCTTCGCCCGCGAATGGCGATTACTGCACGAGACGGGGCTCGAGATGCCTGTATCACCGGGGCTAACGCCTCATGAGCAGGAAGAGCCGTTGACCATTGCCCAACTGCAGGACTTTCTGCGCAACCCCGTGAAGCACTTTTTCAGTCAACGTCTGAAGATCTACTTCGAAGTGGCCGAAGCCCCGCTGGCCGATGAAGAACCCTTCGTGCTCGACGCGCTGGAGCGTTACGGGCTCAGCGACAGTCTGCTCAACGCCGCCATGGCGCAGCCGGATGACATCGACAACGCCCTCCAGGCACAGGCGCTCAAGTTGCAGGCCAGCGGTCTGCTGCCACTGGCAGGTTTCGGCATCTGCATGCAGCAGGAGTTGATCGAGCCGCTGCCCGATGTACTCAGGCGTTATCAGGACCTGTTGACGCTATGGCCCGAGCCGCTAAGCAGTGCGTTGCCAATCAGCTTCAGCCATGGCGGTGTGAGCATCGACGGCTGGTTGGGCGGGCTGCACCG
This sequence comes from Pseudomonas viridiflava, assembly GCF_001642795.1. Lineage (GTDB taxonomy): Bacteria > Pseudomonadota > Gammaproteobacteria > Pseudomonadales > Pseudomonadaceae > Aquipseudomonas > Aquipseudomonas viridiflava. The sequence continues at coordinate 3,165 of NZ_LKEH01000025.1, forward strand.
CAATGCGCGAGGCGAGTTGTTGCTGGTTACGGCGATTCCCAACAGCATCGGCTCGAAGAAAACCCGCAAGTGGCATCGGCTGATCCGGCCGTGGGTCAATCATCTGGTGGCGTGTGCCTGTGAGCTGCCATTGAGCACCGCACTGGTGGCCAGCGATGAAACCCTTATGCTGGCTCCATTGGAAAAGGATGCCGCTGTCACAACCCTCAATCACCTGTTGATGGCCTGGCTGCGCGGTATGCAGCAGCCGTTGCCGGTGGCCGTGAAAACTGCATTCGCCTGGCTGGGACAACCCTTGGACAAAGCCGAGGCCGCCGCTCGCAAAGCCTATGAAGGCGACGGCCAGACCACCGATGGCGAGCGTCGGGAGAGCACGGCGCTGGCCCGCCAGTACCCGGACTTTGATGCCTTGATGGACAGCGAAGAATTCGTCGGCTGGTGCGAAACACTGTACAAGCCGATCTACGACGCCTCATGGCAATCGCTCTCCAGCCCGGAGGCCAGTGCATGAACGACATGACACTTCCACTGGCCCTGCGTTTCCCGTTGCGCGGCAGTCAACTGATCGAAGCCAGCGCCGGCACCGGCAAGACCTTCACCATCTCGGCGCTGTACCTGCGCCTGGTGCTGGGGCACGGTGACGAATCGTCAGGTTTCGGCCGCGAACTGCTGCCGCCACAAATACTGGTGGTGACCTTCACCGATGCCGCGACGAAAGAACTGCGCGACCGGATCCGTACCCGACTCGCCGAGGCTGCGCGATTCTTCCGTGACGAAATCGACGCGCCCGATGATCTGATTGCTGAGCTGCGTGAGCAATTCAGCGCCGAGCTCTGGCCGAGTTGCGCCAACCGCCTGGATATCGCCGCACAGTGGATGGACGAGGCTGCGGTCTCGACGATCCACAGTTGGTGTCAGCGCATGTTGCGCGAGCACGCCTTCGACAGTGGCAGTCTGTTCACCCAGACCCTGGAAACCGATCACAGCGATCTGCTCGGCGAAGTGCTGCGCGACTACTGGCGTCGGTTCTGCTATCCCATGAGCGGCGACGCGCTGACCTGGGTGCGCGAGAACTGGAGCGGTCCTGCGGCGCTGTTGCCCCGCGTGCGCGGCCTGTTCGGACGTGAGCGCAACATCGGCACGCAGGAGCCTGCCGAGTTGATCGCCGCGTCCCTTTTGGAGCGGCGCGAAGCGGTGGCCGCACTGAAGGCACCCTGGACCGTCTGGACCGCTGAACTGCAGGCGATCTGTATGGACGGCGTGGCCCGCAAGATTGTCGATGGCCGCAAGATGCAGGAGCGCTACTTCAGGCCCTGGTTCGAAAAACTGGCCGCCTGGGCCGCTGACGAAGCGGTGGAGGCGCTGGACCTGGGCACCGGTTTCACCCGACTGACGCCCGACGGTATCGCCGAGGCCTGGAAAAGCGACGCGCCTTCGCACCCGGCCTTCGAGGCAATGCTCGAACTCAAGGCGGCGCTCGATGGCCTGCCGAAGCCTGACGCCGCCGTGTTGCAACACGCTGCGCAATGGGTCAGCGCGCGTTTTGAAGAAGAGAAGCGTCGCCGTGCGGAAATGGGCTTCGACGACATGCTGCTCCGGCTCGACAGCGCCCTGCACAGCGCAGGCGGCGAGCGGCTGGCGACCCTGATCCGCGAACAGTTTCCCGTCGCACTGATCGACGAGTTTCAGGACACCGACCCGGTGCAGTACCGCATCTTCGAGAGCATCTATCGTCTCGAAGACAACGACGAGCAGACCGGCCTGTTTCTGATTGGCGACCCCAAGCAGGCGATCTACGCGTTCCGGGGTGCCGATATCTACACCTACCTGCGTGCGCGTCAGGCGACGTCGGGCCGCTGGCACACGCTGGACACCAACTACCGCTCCAGCCACGCGATGGTCGAGTCGGTCAACCATGTGTTCGAACGCGCCGAGTTGCGTGCGGAAGGGCGCGGGGCGTTTCTGTTTCGAGAAGGCGAAAACAATCCCGTGCCGTTCTCCAGAGCACTGGCCCAAGGCCGCAAGGAGACGCTGCAGGTGGACGGCGCAGCGCTCGCGGCATTGACGGTCTGGCATCTGGAAAGCGATCAACCGGTATCCGGCGTCACTTATCGTCAACAACTGGCGGCCAGTTGCGCGAGTGAAATCGTGCGACTGCTCAATGCCGGTCAGCAAGGTCTCGCCGGGTTTGCCGCGCCAGACAAGGTGCTGCGTGGCCTGCGTCCCGCCGACATTGCGATTCTTGTGCGTGACGGCAAGGAAGCACAGGCCGTGCGCAACGAGCTTTCGGCGCGGGGCGTGCGCAGCGTTTATCTGTCGGACAAGGACTCGGTGTTCGCCGCGCAGGAAGCCCACGATCTGCTGTCGTGGCTCAAGGCCTGTGCCGAACCCGATTCGGAGCGCACGTTGCGGGCTGCGCTGGCCTGCATCACCCTCGATCTGCCGCTGGCCGAGCTGGAACGCCTGAATCAGGACGAATTGGCCTGGGAGCGGCGCGTCATGCAGTTCCGTGGCTATCGCGCCATCTGGCGCACCCAGGGCGTGCTGCCGATGCTGCGTCGCCTGCTGCATGACTTCGCCTTGCCACAGACCCTCATGACCCGCACCGATGGCGAGCGCGTGCTGACCAATCTGTTGCACCTGTCCGAACTGCTGCAACAGGCCGCTGCCGAGCTCGATGGCGAACAGGCCCTGATTCGTCACCTTGGCGATCATCTGGCGCTGTCCGGGCAGGCGGGCGAAGAGCAGATCCTGCGGCTGGAAAGCGACGAGCAACTGGTCAAGGTCGTGACCATTCACAAGTCCAAGGGCTTGCAGTATCCGCTGGTGTTCCTGCCGTTCATCTGTTCTTCCAAGCCTGTGGATGGCAGTCGCCTGCCGCTGCAATTTCATGATGCCGAGGGCAACGCGCAGATCAGTCTGCAGCCCACCGAAGCGTTGATTCAGCAGTCGGACGACGAGCGCCTGGCCGAAGACCTGCGTCTGCTCTACGTCGCCCTGACCCGTTCGGAACACGCCTGCTGGCTGGGCGTCGCCGACCTCAAACGCGGCAACGCCAACAGCTCAATGCTGCACCGTTCGGCGCTGGGCTATCTGCTGGGTGGCGGTGCGGTGCTCGCCGAGTCGGCTGATCTGAAAGTCTGGCTGCGGGATCTGCATGCGGGCTGCGAGGCCATTGCGCTGCAGCCGGTGCCCGAGCCGACCACAGACAGCTTCAGCGCGCCGCGCAATGAAGCTTCGCTGCTCAAGCCGCTGGTGCCCAAACGGCGTGCTGCCGAAAACTGGTGGATCGCCTCGTACAGCGCGTTGCGCATCGGCGATACGATCACCGCCGGTGCCGACCAGTCTCCGGACAGCCCGCAGGCGCAGAAACTGTTCGATGATGAACGTCTGGACCCCGAAGCGCCTCGCGACGTGCCGGCCAGCGGCGGCGACATCCATCGCTTTCCTCGCGGCCCTAACCCCGGCACCTTTCTGCACGGTCTGTTGGAATGGGCGGGCAACGAGGGGTTTGCGCAGACCGCCAACGACCCTGAGAGACTTGAAGATGCCGTCGCCCGACGTTGTAACCGTCGCGGCTGGGAAGGCTGGATCAACACCCTGCGTGACTGGCTGCAGCATGTGCTGAACATGCCGTTGCGCCTGTCGCCGGATGCCACGCCGGTAGCGCTGGGCGAACTGGATCAACCCAATCAATATCGCGTCGAGATGGAGTTCTGGTTCGCCAGCAATCAGGTCGACGTCAGGCAGATGGATGCCCTCGTGCGCCGTTTCACTCACGACAACGCGCCACGCGCGGCCACCGAAACCGTCTCGCTCAACGGCATGTTCAAAGGCTTCATCGACCTGACGTTCGAGCATGAAGGGCGCTATTACGTGGCCGACTACAAGTCCAACTGGCTGGGAGCGGACGAGACCGCCTATACCGAGCTGGCGATGGAAGCCTCGATTCTCGACAACCGCTATGACCTGCAATACGTGCTCTATCTGCTGGCCTTGCACCGACAGCTCAAGGCGCGGCTGGCCGATTACGACTATGACCAGCACATGGGCGGCGCGCTGTACCTGTTCCTGCGCGGCGCCCATGCGTCCACTCAGGGCGCTTATTTCACCCGGCCGCCGCGCGAGCTGATTGAAAGCCTGGACCTGCTGTTTCAGGGCAAACCGTTACCGCAGGAATTATCAGGAGCCTTCGCATGAGTCGCTCGTTCGAAGAGCTGTTGCCCACTGCGCTGAATGACGTCAGCCTCGCAGACCTGAGCCCGCTGACCCGCGTTCAGGATCTGCTGATCCTGCTGGAACGCTGGGTCGAGCGTGGCTGGTTGCGCGCACTGGACCGCGCCTTCGTGGCGTTCCTCAGTGACCTCGATCCCCAAGCCGATCCGCTGGTGCTGGTCGCAGCCGCGCTGACCAGCCATCAACTGGGGCACGGCCACGTGTGTCTCGACCTTTACGAAACGTTGAAAGAACCCGATTTCGCCCTGTCGCTGCCGCCGGAAGGGGACCTGCAAAGCACACCGATGCTGTTGCCTTCGCAGTTGCTAGCGGCGCTGGACGGTGCTGCGTGGTGCCAGGCGCTGGCGGACAGCTCTCTGGTGGCTCGGGCAGGAGACTCCAGCGTTGAGGCGCTGCAGAAGCCCTTGGTGCTGTCGGATCGACGCCTGTACCTGCGCCGCTACTGGACTTACGAGCGTCGGATCGCGGCGGCATTGCGTCAGCGTCTGGCGCAGGACGAAGCGCCTCCGTCAGATCTGGCGCAGCGTCTCGACACCTTGTTCGGCGCGGCCAACCCTGCGCCGGATGCAGTCATCGACTGGCAGAAACTGGCCTGCGCACTGGCCACACGTCGGGCGTTCAGCATCATCACCGGCGGACCGGGCACCGGTAAGACCACCACCGTGGTGCGCCTGCTCGCACTGCTGCAAGCGCCTGCGGTGCAGAGCGGCCAGCCGCTGCGCATTCGTCTCGCGGCACCGACCGGCAAGGCCGCTGCGCGACTCACCGAATCCATCAGCCAACAGGTGCAGAGTCTGGATGTCAGCGCCGAGGTGCGGCAGAAGATTCCGGCCGAAGTCACCACGGTTCACCGTTTGCTGGGCAGTCGTCCCGGTACGCGGCACTTCCGTCATCACGCAGGCAACCCGCTGCCGCTGGACGTGCTGGTGGTCGATGAAGCATCGATGATCGACCTGGAAATGATGGCCAACCTGCTTGACGCCTTGCCGCCACATGCGCGCATGGTCCTGCTGGGCGACAAGGATCAACTCGCCTCCGTCGAGGCGGGTGCTGTGCTGGGCGACCTGTGTCGCGACGCTGAAGAAGGTTTCTACAGCCCTGAAACCCAGGCTTGGCTGGAAGCTGTCAGCGGCGAGCAACTGGACAAGGGCGGTCTGCGCCAGGGCGATGCGCAACAGCACCCGCTGGCGCAACAAGTGGTGATGCTGCGTCACTCGCGCCGTTTCGGGCAGGGCAGCGGCATCGGGCAATTGGCGCGACTGGTCAACCAACAACAGGACCAACAGGCGCGGGCGCTGCTGGCGGCAGGCAGTCACAGTGACGTTTTCGCACTGGCGCTGAAAGGCGAGCAGGACCTCAAGTTCGAACGGCTCGTGCTCGACGGTCTCGGCAAAGGCGAGCAGGGACCGCAAGGCTATCGGCATTACCTGAACGTGTTGGCCAATGAACGCCCGGCACAAGGTTCGACCCTCGACGACCCATGCTGGACGCTGTGGGCACGCTCCGTTCTGGAAGCCTTCGATTCGTTTCAACTGCTCTGCGCGGTCCGCAAAGGTCCGTGGGGCGTTGAGGGGTTGAACCAGCGCATTACTCACGCGCTGTTCAACGCCAACCTGATCGAAAGCGAGCAGCAGTGGTACGAAGGTCGCCCCGTACTCATGACCCACAATGACTACGGCCTTGGCCTGATGAACGGCGACATCGGCATCACCCTTCGCCTGCCGGAACGTGAAGGCGAAGACAAACAGGTCCTGCGCGTGGCGTTCCCGCGCAACGATGGCAGCGGCGGCGTGCGCTTCGTCCTGCCGAGCCGACTCAACGAAGTCGAAACCGTCTACGCCATGACCGTCCACAAATCCCAGGGCTCCGAATTCGCCCACACCGCGCTGATCCTCCCGGAAGCCCTGAACCCGGTGCTGACCAAGGAACTGATCTACACCGGCATCACCCGCGCCAAACACTGGTTCAGCCTGATCGAGCCACGCCAGGGCGTGTTCGAAGAAGCGCTGCGGCGCAAGGTGAAGCGGCTGAGCGGATTGATGCTGGGGCTTTGATGCTGGCTCATGGTGTAGCGCCGAACCTGCGGGATGCACGCTTTTTTGTAGGAGGCGCCACCACGTCTTCGACGTTGCGCGACGGCGGTCTCAAAGCGTCGTTCATCACGACTCACGCCCGACAGCACGCTTATTGCTTGGTATGTCTCTCCAGCCTGTCAGGCTCAACCGAGATGAATCCAATGAGCAAACCCTTGGTTCAGTGGTCGATCAACCCACGCAGAACGGCGGTCATCGTCGTTGACATGCAAAAGGTCTTTTGTGAGCCCACAGGTGCGCTGTACGTAAAAAATACCGCTGCCATTGTCCAGCCCATCCAGCGGCTGCTGGACGCCGCGCGCGCGGGTGGGTTGATGGTGGTTTATCTGCGCCACATCGTGCGCGGTGATGGTTCGGACACCGGACGTATGCGCGATTTATACCCCAACGTGGACCAGATCCTCGCGCGGCACGACCCGGACGTTGAGGTTATCGAAGCGCTCGCGCCTCAATCGGGTGATGTGATTATCGACAAGCTGTTCTACAGCGGTTTCCACAACACCGACCTGGACACCGTGCTGCGTGCGCGGGATGTGGACACCATCATCGTCTGCGGTACGGTCACCAACGTGTGTTGCGAAACCACCATCAGGGACGGCGTGCACCGCGAGTACAAGGTCATCGCCCTGAGCGACGCGAATGCTGCGATGGACTACCCGGATGTTGGGTTCGGCGCTGTTTCGGCTGAAGAGGTTCAGCGCATATCGCTGACGACGATTGCCTATGAGTTCGGTGAAGTCACCACGACTGCCGACGTCATTCAGCGTATCGAAAGTGTTTAGAGAGCGTAGATAAGAGCGTGCTCAATTCTGGCCCGTTTTTCGTCATTGCGCCTTCAAACCATGCACTCCGTTTCAGACCATTTGATCCGGTCCGAGTGCATGAAAAGCTAACGTTTTGTATGCGTCATGAATTTCTCCAGTGGCATGGTTTCTGCTCTCGCCTCGTTGGCCTTCACCCCTGAAGGCGAGCCTTTTCCGAAACCTGTCAGCGAGAGGAATCAGCCACATGACTCTGCACTATGTGCCCATCGTTAACCTGGCCCCGTATTTTTCAGGAGAACCGGACGGCAAGGCAGCCGTGGCGCAGGCAGTCAATCAGGCGTGCAAGGACATCGGTTTTCTGGTGATAACCGAACACCAGATTCCCAACGAGCTGATAGACAGGGTCTCGCGTCTGACCCGGCAGTTCTTCGATTTGCCACTGGCCGAGAAGCGCAAGGTTGACCGACCCAGTCCGGAGATGGTGCGTGGCTACAGCGCGATTGCCGAGGAGAGCCTGTCGTATTCGCTGGAAGAAAGTGCACCGGGCGACCTCAAGGAGTCTTTTTCCATTGGGCCGAGCAACGTGCCGGATGAGGATTACTACCACAACGCCGAAGCGGGTTCGCACTTCGCCCCCAACGTTTGGCCTTCGCAAGAACTGCTGCCTGGATTCAAAGAGGCTTATCAAGCCTACTTCGACGCCATGAGCGAACTGGCTCAATCATTGATGCGCCTGTTTGCCCTGGCACTGGAACTGGACGAGCACTTTTTCGACGACAGGATTGACCGTCATATCAGCATGTTCCGCAGCCTCAGTTACCCCGACATCAAGACCGAAGTCGAGGCAGGGCAATTACGGGCCAGCGCGCATACCGACTACGGCAGCCTGACCATCGTTCGTCCCGACAACGCACTGGGCGGTCTGCAAGTGCGCAATAAAAAAGGCGAGTGGGTCGATGTGCCGTATGTCGAGAATGGTTTTGTCGTCAACATTGGCGACCTGATGATGCAGTGGACCAACGACCAGTGGATTTCCACGCTGCATCGAGTGGTCAACCCGCCGATGACCAGCGAGCACGACAACCGGCGTCAGTCACTGGTGTTCTTTCATCAGCCCAACTACGACACCTTGATCGAGTGTCTGCCCGGCTGCCTGCCGTCTGACGCCACGCCTCGGCATGCGCCGGTCACATCGGGCGATCACTTGCTGTCCAAATTCGTCAAACAGACCACCTTTGGCGGCAGTAAGGTGGCCTGACATGAACTCACTGTCTTACGTCAACGTGTTCGCCCAGGACATCATTCGCCTGAGCACTTTCTACTCGGAGCTGTTCGGCTTCCCCGAAATCGAAGCAATCAGATCGCCGATCTTCCGCGGACTGGACACGGGCAAGTCCTGCATCGGTTTCAATGCACTTGATGCCTATGAACTGCTGGGCCTCAACGAGTTCGCGGGCAGCACCGGATGCAAGTTCCTGCTCAACATCGATGTGTCGGAACAAGCCGAAGTAGACCGGCTGGTGCCGCTGGCGGTAGAGCAGGGCGCCACGTTGATAAAAGCGCCGTATCTGACGTATTACAACTGGTATCAGGCCGTGCTGTTGGACCCGGAGCGGAATGTTTTCAGGATCAACTTTATGCTTTGAAACGTTGTTGTCTCAGGTCAAAAGGGCGGCTGGCTCAACAAGGCCTACATGCCGCCCTCATCGTGAGCGGCGAATGGTCTTCAGTCCTTGAAACAGGGGGTCGCTGTCTCCCCCAACAACAACCCCCGGTTCATCTCCGTCACTTCCCTCACGTAATCCCACAACACCGTAATCCGCTTCAGCTTCCTCAAATCCTCCCGGCAGTACATCCAGAACTGCCGAACGATCTCTACTTCATCCTCCAGCACCGGCACCAGCCGTGGATCCTGTGACGCCAGAAAGCACGGCAGGATTGCCAGGGCGCGGCCTTGCAGGGCGGCGGTGTATTGGGCGATGACGCTGGTGCTGCGCAGTTGCGCCTGGGCGTTGGGTAGCAGGTTGCTGAGATAGAGCAGTTCGGAGCTGAAGGCCAGGTCGTCGACGTAGCTGATGAACGGGTGCTGGCTCAGGTCTTCCTTGCGCTGGATCGGCGGGTGGTTGTCCAGATAGTCCTGGGTGGCGTACAGGCGCAGGCTGTAGTCGCAGAGTTTGCAGCACACGTATGGCCCGTGTTCGGGGCGTTCGAGGGCGATGACGATGTCGGCTTCGCGTTTGGACAGGCTGATGAAGTGCGGCAGCGGCAGGATGTCGACCGAGATGCTGGGGTAGGCGTCGAGGAAGTGGCTCAGTTGCGGCGTGATGAAGAAGCTGCCGAAGCCTTCGGTGCAGCCGATGCGGATGTGCCCGGACAGCGCCACGCTTGAGCCGGACACCTGTTCGCAGGCCAGGTGCAGTGTGCTTTCGATGGACTCGGCGTAACCCAGCAGGCGCTGACCTTCGGCGGTCATGATGAAGCCGTTGTTGCGGGACTTTTCGAACAGCAGTGTGCCGAGCGAGTTTTCCAGCGAGGTGATGCGTCGCGACACGGTGGTGTAGTCCACCGCCAGACGTTTTGCGGCGCTGCTGACTTTGCGGGTGCGTGCCACTTCAAGGAAAAACTTCAGGTCATCCCAGTTCAACAGCCCCAGGGATGTGATGTTTTTTTGCATGTTGAGCCTGCTTTTATGTGCGTTCTTGTTAGAAGTTTGCACATCTATACTCCAAAGCACGCCCTCTGACCATCCAACAACAACGCTGTCAGGGAAACCGTGACGGCTGGGCATCGAGTGCCCGGCAGGTCCGGTGTGCCTGAAGGGAGAACGGTTGAAATGAACGCCTCACTGAACAAGAACAATACGGCCGTAGCTCGCGTGAAACTGCTGATCGACGGCGAATGGGTCGATTCGCAAAGCAACGAGTGGCAGGACATCGTCAACCCGGCGACGCAAGAAGTGCTCGCGCAAGTGCCGTTCGCCACGGCGACTGAAGTGAACGCGGCCGTGGCTGCTGCGCACAAGGCGTATCGCACCTGGCGGGAGACGCCGATCGGTGCCCGCATGCGCATCATGCTCAGGTTGCAGGCGCTGATCCGCGAGCACTCCAAACGTATCGCAGCAGTGCTCAGTGCCGAGCAGGGCAAGACCCTTGCCGATGCCGAGGGCGATATCTTTCGTGGCCTGGAAGTCGTCGAGCATGCCTGTTCGATCGGCACGCTGCAGATGGGCGAATTTGCCGAAAACGTGGCCGGTGGTGTCGATACCTACACGCTGCGCCAGCCCATTGGCGTCTGTGCCGGGATCACGCCGTTCAACTTTCCTGCGATGATCCCGTTGTGGATGTTCCCGATGGCCATCGCCTGCGGCAACACCTTCGTGCTCAAGCCTTCCGAGCAGGATCCGCTGTCGACCCTGCTGCTCGTCGAACTGGCGGTCGAGGCGGGCATTCCGGCCGGTGTGCTCAATGTGGTGCACGGCGGCAAGGAGGTCGTTGACGCGATCTGCACGCATCCGGACATCAAGGCCATTTCCTTCGTCGGCTCGACGGCCGTTGGCACCCATGTGTATGACCTTGCAGGTCGGCATGGCAAGCGCGTGCAGGCGATGATGGGGGCCAAGAACCACGCGGTGGTGCTGCCCGACGCCAACCGCGAGCAGACCCTCAATGCGCTGGTGGGCGCAGGTTTTGGTGCGGCCGGGCAGCGTTGCATGGCGACCTCGGTGGTGGTGCTGGTGGGCGCCTCGAAACAGTGGCTGCCGGACCTCAAGGCGCTGGCGCAGAAGCTCAAGGTCAATGCCGGTCATGAGCCGGGCACCGACATCGGTCCCGTTATCTCCCGCCGTGCCCGGCAGCGCATTGTCGATCTGATTGAAAGCGGCGTACGTGAGGGCGCGACGCTCGAGCTGGACGGCCGGGACATTTCAGTACCGGGCTATGAGGGTGGCAACTTCGTCGGACCGACGCTTTTTTCCGGCGTCACCACCGACATGCAGATCTACACCCAGGAAATCTTCGGTCCGGTGCTGGTGGTGATCGAGGTGAATACCCTGGATGAAGCCATCGCATTGGTGAACGCCAATCCCTTTGGTAATGGCACCGGCCTGTTCACCCAGAGCGGTGCGGCGGCGCGCAAGTTTCAGAGTGAAATCGACGTCGGCCAGGTAGGCATCAACATCCCGATTCCGGTCCCGGTGCCGTTTTTCAGCTTCACCGGTTCACGGGGCTCCAAGCTGGGCGATCTGGGGCCGTACGGCAAACAGGTGGTGCAGTTCTACACTCAGACCAAGACTGTCACCAGTCGCTGGTTCGATGACGACAGCGTGAATGACGGCGTGAACACCACGATCAATCTGCGCTGAGCCCAGGCTGTGCCGCGAAGGAGAATAACAATGAACATCGCATTCATCGGTCTGGGCAATATGGGCGCGCCCATGGCCCGCAATCTGATCAAGGCCGGGCACTCGCTGCAGCTGTTTGATCTGAACAAGGCCGTGCTGGCCGAATTTGCTGAACTGGGCGCGCAGATCAGCGATTCGCCCAGGCAGGCGGCCCAGGGCAGCGCACTGGTCATCACCATGCTGCCAGCAGCAGCCCATGTGCGCAGTGTGTACCTTAAAGATGACGGCGTGCTGAAAGGCATCGCCCCCGGCACACCTGCTGTTGATTGCAGCACCATCGATCCGCAGACCATCCGCGACATTGCCGCTGTCGCTGCGCAGCAAGGCGTTGTGCTCGGTGACGCGCCGGTTTCGGGCGGCACGGGTGGCGCGCAGGCGGGCACGCTGACGTTCATGGTGGGTGGCTCGCCCGAGCACTTCGCAACGCTCAAGCCAGTGCTGGAACAGATGGGCCGAAATATCGTGCATTGCGGTGAAGTCGGAACCGGTCAGATCGCCAAGATCTGCAACAACATGCTGCTGGCGATTTCGATGATCGGTGTGTCGGAATCGATGGCGCTGGGCAATGCGCTGGGCATCGATACGCAGGTGCTGGCCAATATCATCAACACCTCGACCGGCCGTTGCTGGAGTTCGGAAGCCTACAACCCTTGGCCGGGCGTGGTCGAAACCGCTCCGGCATCGCGAGGGTACACCGGCGGCTTCGGGGCCGAACTGATGCTCAAGGACCTGGGGCTGGCAACCGAGGCGGCGAGGTCGGTGCAGCAGCCGGTGGTTCTCGGTGCGGTGGCGCATCAGCTGTATCAGTCCATGAGTTTGCGGGGCGAGGGCGGGAAAGACTTCTCGGCGATCATTGAGGGGTATCGCAGGAAAAGCTGAGGGACTTGTCACATCTTGTCCAACCTTCCTGAATGCAGATGCATACGATTCTCTTTTACTTGTGAATCGTAAGGAAGCTTCATGCATTCTCCTCTTCGTTTGCGGCCTGTGGCTGTGATGGTCAATGTCGCGCTGGCCTGTCTGGCATCGGGTCAGGTTTATGCGGCCGAGCCGGTCATCGAGTCGGCGAATGTGTTGTCGCTCGACGACGTGGTGGTGACCGCCGCCGGTTTCGAGCAGAACCTGGAGGATGCACCGGCCTCAATGACGGTCATTACCGGTGACGAGCTGCGCAAGCGCTCGTTCCGCGACCTGACCGATGCCGTACGCGATGTCGAGGGTGTGACCGTCAATGGCGGGGCGAACGAAACCGACATCTCTATTCGCGGCATGCCCGCCGACTACACGCTGATTCTGGTCGACGGCAAACGCCAGAGCGCCCGTGAATCGCGGGTCAACGGCAACAGTGGTTACGAACAGAGCTTTATCCCGCCCGCCGAAGCCATTGAGCGCATCGAAGTTGTGCGTGGGCCGATGTCATCGCTGTATGGCTCAGACGCGATTGGCGGGGTGATCAACATCATCACGCGTAAGGTCACGCCCGAGTGGGGCGGTTCGATCACCTACGATTATTCGGCGCGACAGCACAGCGATCAGGGCAATGCGCGACAGACACAATTCTTCCTCGGTGGCCCGCTCAAGACCGACCTGCTGGGTCTGCAGGTCTGGGGACGTTATCTGGATCGTCAGGCGGACGATGATATCGAGCAGACCAACGGCTTCAGCAAGGCTGACCATCGCGACATGACCGCGCGGCTGTCGATCACACCGACGGTTGACCACGACATCCTGCTGGAAGCCGGGGCGACGCGCCTGAGGAACGGCGATGGCCTGAGCGCCAACTGGGCGACGCGCGAGCAGGAAAACAATCGCGATCACTGGTCGATTTCTCACCAGGGTCGCTGGGGTTGGGCGACGTCGGATGTATCGCTGGCGCACGAGAAGTCCAGCCGTGAAGGCAAGGCCAGCGCAGCCCAGACCGACGTGCTCGGCCGCAAGCCGACGGTCGAGAACACCGTGTTGGATGCCAAGCTGGTGATGCCGACCGAACGCAATATCACCACCACCGGCCTGCAGTGGAACGACACCACCGTAACGGACTGGAATCAGGGCCTGGGTGACCGCAAGGATTATGAATTCTCAGTGGTGCAGAAAGCGCTGTTTGCCGAAAATGAGTGGTCGGTGACTGACACGTTCGCGCTGACCACCGGCCTGCGCATGGACCATCACGAAGAATACGGCGTGCATTTCAGCCCGCGCATTTATGGCGTGTGGCGCGCGACGGACGACTGGACGTTCAAGGGCGGCGTGGCCCGTGGTTTCAAGGCCCCTGAAGTGCGCGCCGTGGTGCCGGGTTATTCGTACCTGCGCCGCAACACGTTCGTGATGTTCGGTAACCCGGACCTCAAGCCCGAGACCAGCACCAACTACGAGCTGTCGGCGTTGTGGTCCAACCGCAATGACCTGTCGGCCGGGGCGACGGTGTTCTACAACGATTTCCAGGACAAGCTCTCGACCGTCACCACCACCGAGCGCTGGAACGGCTTCATCGTGATGGACCGTGTCAACGTCGACAAGGCGGTGATCAAGGGCATCGAGCTGAACGGTCGTTGGGACATCACCCCGGACGTGGCGCTCAAGGGTAATTACACCTACACCGATTCGGAACAGAAAAGCGGCGCCAATGCCGGTGCGCCGCTGGCCCTGACGCCTGAACGCAAGGCCAACCTGCGCGCTGAATGGAACGTCAACGACCGCACACAGCTGTGGACGGCGACCAACTACTACGGCAAGGAATACGGCAACACCGTCAACGACGAACCGTCGCCTGCCTACACCACGGCAGATCTGGGCGGCTCGTATGAACTGACCAAAAACGTGTCGTTCAATGCTGCGCTGTACAACATCACCGACAAGCGTCTGGATGACGAAACGTACGGCACCGTGAATTACGGTCGGACACTGTGGGCGAGTACGACGGTACGGTTCTGATGTCGGGAATAGTGTCGCGTCATCACTAAGCACTGATCGTGCCCACGCTCCGCGCTCATCGTTATACACAAGTCCGGAAGAGGCGCAAAACCGGGCCAAAAACGAAAGTGACTGACTGAATGCATACCCCGTGGGAGGCGGCTTGCCGGCGATGGCGCCAGTTCAGTCNCGATGTGGCGCTTCGGAAAGCGCATCGCCGGCAAGCCGCCTCCCACGGTCCGGTGTTTGCTGCGCGACAGCGCTACGTCGAAGACGTGGTGGCNAGTCCGTGGTTGCAGCAAGACTTGTGTATAACGATGAGCGCTCCGCGTGGGCATGCCTCCCGTGACGCTCCGCGTCACAAATGGCACAGATTGCGGGATCAATGAGCCGAGCGCATTACGCTCTGCGTCCCATGCGCGGTGATTAGCCTTCGGGCAATCTCACGACAGCGCACAGCCCGGAGGGCGGGTGGTTTTCCAGGGTGAGTTCGCCGCCGTGGGCCTGGATGCAGGAGCGGGCGATGGCCAGCCCCAGGCCCAGTCCGCCGCCCTGTGCAGTGTCTGCGCCGCTCTGACTCAACTGCACGAACGGTTCGAACACGTGCGTCAGCCAGGCCTGTTCGATACCCGGTCCATGGTCCAGAACTTCCAGACGAATATGCCCGTCGGGCTCGGTCCACACGCTGACGCTGGCATCGCCCGCATGCTTGAGGGCGTTGTCGATCAGGTTGGTCAGCGCACGCTTGAGCGCCAGCGGTCTGCAACGAAACCGGATCTCATCCTGACCGTCCCAGCGAATCGGCTGGCCCATGCTGGTGTAACGTTTGGCCAGGTCATCCAGAAGGCCGGTCAGCGAAATGTCGACCATCGCTTCCTGCACTGCATCGCCGCGCACGAAGTTCAGGGTTTCGCGCACCATCGCCCGCAACTCGTCGAGGCTTTCCAGCATGTCGTCGCGCTCGGGTCCTTCCTCAAGCAATTCCATCTGCAGGCGCAATTCGGTGATCGGCGTGTTCAGGTCATGACTGATGGCGGCGAGCAAGCGCGTGCGGCCTTCGACATGCCGGGCGATGCGCTCCTGCATCACATTGAATGCGGTGGTCAGGTCGCGGGCTTCCTGCGGGCCGGTCATGGGCAGCGGCGGTATCCATTCGCCCCGACTGACACGCTCGGTCGCCTGCGCCAGACTTTTGATCGGCTGCACGATCCGGCGCATGAAAAACACCACGATCAAGAGCACGGGAATGGTCGTCACCGGCAGCGTATAGGCGAGCATGCGCCCCCATTCATAACCCCCGGCCGGATGCTGGATGGCATTCAACTGCGAGCCGTTGAGCAGGTCGATGCTGGTGCGCAACCGTAAGGGTGCCCAACCGGCCGCGACGAACACGTGCTCACGGGCGGGACCGCCGCTGATGCGTTCGAGCTGCATGCCGATGGTGGTTTCGTCGGGCAGGGTCAGGCGCTTTCTCAGGTCGGCGACCAGCCGATGTTCTTCGGCGCGCATGTCCAGTGTATTTGCGATGGGATATCGGGACACCCACAGCTCCGAGTCCGGCGTCTGCATGGCGCTCAACAGGCGCGATGCATCATCGGCGGACAGACCCTGGGCGGCGTGGTACGCGGTGATCAGCCGTTCAATGGCCAGCGTGCGTGACAACGGGTGAATCAAGGCGCCGGTGCGTTGCAGGTACAGCATGGCGATGGCATTGGACGCCAGCAGCGCAAGCAGCAACAACACGCCCAGTTGCTGGGTCATGCGTTTCGGCCAAAGGCATTTCACCCACTTCATGCGTCGAGCACAGTCACGTCAGCGGCCAGCAGATAACCGTCGCCCCAGATGGTGCGCAGCAGCTCGGGTTCGAGCGGATTGTCGTCGAGCTTGCGACGCAGGCGGCTGATCTGCCGGTCAATGGCGCGGTCGTAGACTTCGCTGCCGGGCCGCGCCGTCAGGTCGATCAGGCGTTGCCGGCCGAGAATGATGTTGGGGTGGTTGAGCAGCACACCCAGCAAGCGGCTCTCCACGGTACTGAGCCTGACAGTCGAGCCGTCACGTCGTACCAGCGTCCCGGTGCTGGCGGCAAAGCGCAGGCCTGCAAACGCGTAGTGCCGATGCAGCGTGGCGGTTTCTTCGGGTGTAACGACTGTAGTTTCAGGGCGCGCCGGTCCGCATCTGCGCAGCACGCTGTTGATCCGCGCGACCAGCTCGCGAGGCTCGAAAGGCTTGGTGATGTAATCGTCTGCGCCGATGTCCAGGCCGCGCACCCGATCGGCCGGAGTGTCTCGGGCGGTGAGCAGAATCACCGGAATGTTCTCGCGCCGATGCAGGCGGTTGCACAGATCAAAGCCGTCGCCGTCCGGCAGCATCACGTCCAGCACCACCACGTCGAAGCTTTGCTGCTTGAGCAGTTGCCACATGCCCGCCGCGTCTTCGGCCGTGCGCACCTCGAACAGATGACGTCGCAGGTACACCGCGAGCGGGTCGCGGATCTTGCGATGATCATCCACCACCAGAACGCGTGGGGCCGGGCGAGATGAAGTTGACGCGCACATCATGATGTTCCTGCGGCACGGGCTGGAGAGGATTTGTGGATGATTCTCATTGGTGGGCGCGATCTTATCCCATTCACTGCGCGGGTGCTGGATGACATGCGTTTGGTCTTTTGCACTAGGTAAACGCGTCAGGACCCGCTACTTTGATCGGGTTCGACCACCGCAAGGATGCAGGTATGCCTTGGGGAGGTAGTGCAGCGCCATCGCCCTCCATGTGGGCAGTGGGTATCAAACGTCCCGGATTCAGGAAGAAGAGACTGCTCATGAAGTTCGAACCCCTCGCCAGATCGCTGATTGCGACGGCACTGTTTGTTGCGTATTCCCCCACTTTCGCTGCGTCACAGGCACCGGTCGCCGCTGAGAACGGCATGGTCGTGACGGCCCAGCACCTGGCCACTCACGTCGGCGTCGATGTACTCAAGGATGGCGGCAACGCTGTCGATGCTGCGGTTGCAGTCGGTTACGCGCTGGCGGTGGTGTATCCCGCAGCCGGTAACCTGGGCGGCGGCGGTTTCATGACCGTCCAGCTGGCCGATGGCCGCAAGACCTTTATCGACTTCCGCGAAAAGGCTCCTCTGGCCGCTACCGCCAACATGTACCTGGACAAGGACGGTAATGTCATTCCGGACCTGAGCGCCAAGGGCCATCTGGCCGTCGGCGTGCCCGGCACCGTGTCAGGCATGGAGCTGGCGCTGAGCAAATACGGCACACGCAAGCGCGAAGATGTGATTGCGCCGGCGATCAAGCTGGCTGAAGACGGATTCATCCTGCGCCAGGGCGACATCGACATGCTGCACACCGCGACCGACGTGTTCAAGGCGGACATGGCCGATTCCGGTTCCATCTTCCTCAACAAGGGCGAGCCACTGCAGGTCGGCCAGAAACTGGTCCAGAAAGACCTGGCCAAGACCCTGCGCGAAGTGTCCGAGAAGGGCAGCGATGGTTTCTACAAAGGCTGGGTCGCCAAGGCGCTGGTCGACTCCAGCCAGGCGGGCAAGGGCATCATCACCCAGGCCGACCTCGATCATTACAAGACCCGTGAACTGGCGCCCATCGAATGCGACTACCGGGGCTATCACGTGGTGTCGGCGCCGCCACCGAGCTCCGGCGGTGTGGTCATCTGCCAGATCCTGAATATCCTGCAAGGCTACCCGATGAAAGAGCTGGGTTTCCGCTCGGCGCAGGGCACGCACTATCAGATCGAAGCCATGCGCCACGCCTACGTGGATCGCAACAGCTATCTGGGCGACCCGGATTTCGTCAAAAACCCCATCGAGCACCTGCTGGACCCTGCCTACGCCGACAAGCTGCGTGCCGCCATCGATCCGAACAAGGCCGGTGATTCGAACAAGATCAAGCCGGGCGTCGCGCCGCATGAAGGCAGCAACACCACGCACTACTCGATTGTCGACAAGTGGGGCAACGCGGTCTCGGTGACCTACACCCTGAACAACTGGTTCGGTGCAGGCGTCATGGCCAGCAAGACCGGTGTCATCCTCAACGACGAGATGGACGACTTCACCGTCAAGCCGGGCGTGCCGAACATGTACGGTCTGGTGCAGGGCGAAGCCAATGCCATCGCGCCGGGCAAGACGCCGCTGTCGTCGATGAGCCCGACCATCGTCACCAAGGATGGCAAGACCGTGATGGTCGTCGGCACGCCAGGCGGCAGCCGTATCATCACTGCAACGCTGCTGACCATGCTCAACGTGATCGACTACGGCATGAATATTCAGGAAGCGGTCGATGCGCCACGTTTCCACCAGCAATGGCAGCCGGATACGACCAACCTGGACACCTTCGCGGTCAGCCCGGATACGTTGAAGATCCTCGAGAGCTGGGGCCACAAGTTTGCAGGTCCACAGCCGATGAACCACGTGGCAGCGATTCTGGTGGGCGCTCCGTCGCTGGACGGCAAACCGGTCGGCAACAACCGCTTCTATGGCGCCAATGACCCGCGTCGTAATACGGGGTTGTCGTTGGGGTATTGATCCCGGAAGTATCGCGGCGAGCTGGTGGCTGTGTCTGTACACCTGACACACCGCTTGCTTCCCGCAATCACCGGACCGTGGGAGGCGACTTGCCGGCGATGCAGTCGGCGAGGTAGGTCAGGAAAATCGCGTCATCGTTCATCGCGGGCAAGCCCCCTCCCACAGTCCCGCGTTTGCTGCGCGACAGCGCAAGGTTGAATCCTTGGTGGCGCCTCCCACAGGATCCGCATATCTCTGGTGATCAACCACGCACCCACCGCTGACGGCTCCAGCCGCTCAGCGCATCCACGGCAAACACCAGTACCAGCATCGCGAGGATGACGGTGCTGGCCTGGGCTTCCTGGAACAGGCTGAGGCTGACATAGAGCATCTGTCCCAGGCCACCCGCGCCGACGAAACCCAGAATGCTTGCCATGCGAATGTTGTTCTCCCAGCGATACAGAGTGTACGCCAGCAGTTGCGGCCAGAGATTGGGCAGCGTGCCGTAGCAGAACGCTTGCCATGCGCTGCCGCCCTGCAGACGAATCGCAGCGGCGGGTTCCGGGGCGGTGTTTTCCAGCGCTTCGGCGAACAAGCGACCCAGCACGCCTGTGGTATGCAGTGCCAGTGCCAAGGTGCCCGCGTTGGGTCCAAGCCCTGCGGCCAACACCATCAGCACCGCCCACACCAGTTCCGGAATGGCCCGCAACGCATTGAGCAGCAGACGGCTCAGGCTGCGCAGCGGCCAGCCCAGGCGACCGGCAGCAGGTAGGGCCAGCAATAATCCACCGATCACCGACAGCAGTGTGCCGAGCGCCGACATCGCCAGGGTTTCCAGTGCGCCCTTGCCGATGGCCTGCAAGTGACCGGCGCTCAGGTCCGGGCTCATGAAGCGCAAGGCGTAGCGGCCCATCTGCGTCAGGCTTTCAGGGCTGCTCAGGCCGAACAGGTCCATGCCCAGATAAACGAACGAGCCGATCACTGCCGCAATGATCGCGATCAACAACAGCCAGTTGCCAGCCCGCCTCATGCGAACCTCCCGCGCAGCAGACGGCTCAACTGATCGGCGAGCAGCACCAGCACCAGAAAGGTCAGCAGCATGCTCGCCACTTCGGCACCGGCGAACATGCGCATCGACAGATCGATCTGTTGGCCCAGTCCGCCTGCGCCGACGAAGCCCATCACCACCGATGCGCGGACCGCGCATTCCCAGCGATAGACCGTGTACGACGTCAGTTCGGCAGCGGCATTGGGCAGGATGCCGTACACAAGCGCGGCTAATCGTCCGCTGCCCGCCTGCATCAGAGCGTGGGCCGGGCGTTGATCAACGGACTCGAAGATCTCGGCGTAAACCTTGCCCAGCATGCCTGCGTAGGTAATGGCGATGGCCAGCACACCCGCTGTCGGACCCAGCCCGACGGCGCGCACGAACAGCAGCGCCCAGACAATTTCCGGCACGCTGCGCAGGAAAATCAACAGACCGCGCGCAGGCCAGCGCAAGCACTGACCGAGCCAGCCGGGCTGTCCTGCACGAGAGGCGGCCGACAAGGACAGCGCCGAGCTCGCCAGCAGGCTTGCCGGTATGGCCAGCAGCAGCGCCAGAGCCATGCCCGCCGTGGCAATCGCCAGCGTCTGCAGGGTGGCGTCGATCAGCAGCGTCAGAAACTCGGGGTCATGGGCGGGCGGCCAGAAGCCGGCGACAAAACTGCCCATGGTTCGGGCATTTTCCGCTTTAAGTAAAACGGTGGGATCAAGCTCAGCCAGGCGAATGCCCGGCCAGAGCAGCGCGACCGCCAGCAGCGCCAGTAACAGACGCGGTATGGCGGCCGGGTCGCGTCGATCACGACTCAGCATCGCGGCGTCCAGGGCGCAGTGGCAGGTGTTTCGGTGATGGCCGGTGTGCTCAACTGTTCGTTGGCGTACAGCGTATCGAGGTGTTCCCGGCTGACGTCGCTGGCGTTCAGGTCGAAATGAATCTGCCCGTCCCGTACACCGATGATGCGCGGAAAATGCGCCAAGGCCAGCTCAACGGCATGCAGACTGGCGACCAGCGTCACGCCGTGTTCGATGGCGTGCTGACACAGCAGCGCCAGAGTGTGGTCCGCCAGACGCGGGTCCATCGCCGAGACCGGCTCGTCCGCCAGCATCACTTCCGGGGCCTGATACAGGGCGCGGGCGATGCCGACCCGTTGCAGTTGCCCGCCGGACAGCTGCTGGCAACGCACGAACAGCTTGTCCGCCAGATCCAGCCGCGCCAGCACGTTGCGCGCGCCCGGCACGTCGAGTGGGTGCAGCAGGTTCAGCAAGGACTTGCCCAATCCCCATTCACCGAGCTTGCCAGCCAGCACGGCTGTCACCACGCGCTGACGCGGCGGCAGAGGCGGGGCCTGATGGATCAGCGCAATACGACGGCGCAGTTGCTGGCGCTGCCGACTGGAAAGCTGCCAGGGACTGGTTCCCAGAATTTCCAGTTGCCCCGCGCTGGGCGGCAGGGCGCTGGCCAGCAGGTTGAGCAGCGTGGTCTTGCCCGCCCCGGACGGACCGATGATCGCCACCCGCTCGCCCTGCGCGATGCTCAGTTCCAGGCCCCGCAGCGCGAGCGTACCGTTGCTGTGGCGCAGGTCTATCCCGGACAGGCGCAGCGTCATTTCAGCAGGTCGGCAGCGCGGGCAGCCTCTTCGATGCCCTTGTAGTTTTCCGGCTTGGTCTCGATGAAGCGGCTGGCCGCCTGCAGATCAAGAATCGCTTTCTGCTCCGGGTTGGCCGGGTCCAGGTCCAGGAAGGCCTGTTTGATCTTCGCCGCCAGACCCTTGTCCAGGGTGCCGCGCACGGTCCAGTTGTAATCGAAGTAGGTCGGCGTGGTGGCGAAGACGCGCACCTTGCTGGTGTCAACCTTGCCGTTGGCGACCAGTTTGTCCCACACGCTGGCATTCAACACGCCCGCATCGACCTTGCCCGCCTGAACCCAGGCGGCCGTGGCGTCATGCGCGCCGGAGTAGGCCACGCGGCTGAAGAAGGTTTCCGGCTTGATGTCTTCCTTGAGCATGAAGTAGCGCGGCATCAGGCTGCCGGACGTGGACGACACCGAGCCGAAGGCGAAGGTCTTGCCTTTCAGGTCCGCCAGGCTTTTCACGTTCGGATCGGAGGTGATGAATTTGCTGGTGAACTGGGCGTCCTGCTCACGCTGTACCAAGGGCACGGCGTTGCCGGTCTTGAGGTTGACCTGCACGAAGGTGAAGCCGCCCAGCCAGGCCATGTCCAGACGGTCGGTGGCCAGCGCTTCGACCACCGCGGGGTAATCGGCAACCGGAACGAACTCGACCTTCATGCCCAGTCGCTGCTCCAGGTAGGCACCCAGCGGCTTGAACTTGCGCAGCAGTTCGGTCGGTGCTTCGTCGGGAATGGCCGACACGCGCAGCACATCGGCCGCGTGGCTGGTCAGTGCGGTAAAGGACAGGGCAAGGCCGGCGGCGAGCGCCAGGGTACGCTTGAGCATGAAAGTTCTCCGGTTCAATAGCGGAAAAAACGACAAGGCAAAGCGACTCTGGACAAGCAGGCACGCTTCGATGGATTCAGTACTGGAGCGCGGGATTATAAGAGGCGCGGCGAGAAAGGCCAGTTCGGCAGGCGCATCGTGTTGATGGCATGACCGAACGGCGACGCCGTTTGCGCTGAAACCGCAACAGACCCTAGACTCCGCAGCCTGTTTCCCCGTTACCGAGAGTGTCGCGATGAGTGAGCCAATCCGCCTGACCCAGTACAGTCACGGAGCTGGGTGTGGCTGCAAGATTTCCCCCAAGGTGCTGGACGTGATCCTGGCCGGCAGTGGCGCGCAGAACCTTGACCCCAACCTGTGGGTCGGCAACGCCTCGCGTGACGATGCCGCTGTCTATGCGCTGGACGATGAGCGCGGCGTGGTCTCGACGACCGACTTCTTCATGCCCATCGTCGACGATCCGTTCGATTTCGGCCGCATCGCGGCAACCAATGCAATCAGCGATATCTATGCGATGGGCGGCGATCCGCTGATGGCCATCGCCATCCTCGGCTGGCCGGTCAATGTGCTGCCGCCTGAAGTGGCCCGCGAAGTGATTCGCGGCGGCCGTGCGGTCTGTGATGCAGCCGGTATTCCGCTGGCAGGTGGGCATTCCATCGATGCGCCCGAGCCGATCTTCGGCCTGGCGGTTACCGGCGTCGTGCAGAAAAAACACATGAAACGCAACGACACCGCGCTGGCAGGCTGCACGCTGTACCTGACCAAGCCGTTGGGTATCGGCATTCTGACCACCGCCGAGAAGAAGGCGAAGCTGCGCGAGCAGGACGTCGGTCTGGCGCGTGACTGGATGTGCACCCTGAACAAGCCCGGCAGCCGTTTCGGCAAACTGGCTGGCGTGATGGCGATGACTGACGTCACCGGTTTCGGTCTGTTGGGCCATCTGGTCGAAATGGCCGATGGCGCAGGGCTGACGGCGCGTCTGGATTACGCCGCCGTGCCGCGTCTGCCGGGTGTCGAGCATTACATCGCCGAAGGCTGCGTGCCGGGCGGTACGTTGCGCAACTTTGAAAGTTATGGCGACAAGATCGCATCGCTGAGCGACGCCCAGCGCGATCTGTTGTGCGACCCGCAGACCAGTGGCGGTCTGCTGGTCGCGGTCACCCCGGAAGGTGAGGCGGAGTTTCTGGCAGTGGCTGCCGAATTGGGCCTGCAACTGAACCCTATCGGCACATTGCGTGAGCGACAGACCCACGCCGTCGAGGTGTTCTGATGGCCGACAACAGCAGTGATTACCGCGCTCTGTTTCTCAACGATGTGCCGATGATGGATGCCCGGGCGCCGGTGGAGTTCTCCAAGGGTGCGTTTCCGGGCGTGATCAACCTGCCGTTGATGACTGACATCGAGCGGCAGAAGGTCGGCACCTGCTACAAGCAACATGGGCAGGATGCGGCGATCACGCTGGGCCACCAACTGGTCTGCGGGCCGGTCAAGGATGAGCGCGTCGAGGCCTGGCTGGCATTCGCCAAAGCCAACCCGCATGGCTACCTGTACTGCTTCCGTGGCGGTCTGCGTTCACAGACCGTGCAGCGCTGGTTGCAGGAGGCGGGCGTCGATTATCCGCGGATCATTGGCGGCTACAAGGCGATGCGAACCTTCCTGCTCGACACCCTGCACGATGCGGTGACCGAGTGCGATTTCGTGGTGCTCGGCGGTATGACGGGTACGGGCAAGACCGAGGTGGTTACCCAGCTTGCCAATAGCCTTGATCTGGAAGGCATCGCCAACCACCGAGGTTCCAGCTTCGGCAAGCGGGCGACCGGCCAGCCGGCGCAGATCGATTTCGAAAACCGTCTGGCCATCGACCTGCTCAAGAAGCGCGATGCCGGTATCGAGCAGTTCGTGCTGGAAGACGAAAGCCGTCTGGTGGGCAGTTGCAACGTGCCGCTGGAACTGCACCAGACCATGCAGGACTGCTCGATGGTCTGGCTGGAGGACAGTTTCGAAAACCGGGTCGAGCGTATTCTTCGCGATTACGTGACCGACCTGTGTGCCGAGTTCATCAGCCTGCATGGCGAGGAAACCGGCTTCGACCTGTTCGCCGAGCGCCTGCTGCAAAGTCTGAAAAACATCCACAAGCGCCTTGGCGGCGAGCGCTTGCAGCGACTGCAAGCCATCATGCAGGACGCGCTCGATGAACAGCGACGCAGCGGCAAGGTTGATCTGCACCGTGGCTGGATCGAAGGCCTGCTCGGCGAATACTACGACCCAATGTACGCCTACCAGCGCGAGCACAAGGCTTCACGTATCGAGTTCGCCGGGACTCAGAACGAGGTGGTCGCGTACTTGCGTGAGCGCAAGGCAAAAGCGCTGTCGTGATCGTTGCCATTCCCCGGCGCGTCCGCCGCGTCAAGATCACTGATCGTTCCTACGCTCTGCGCTCATCGTTATACACAAGTCCGCAAGACGCGAAAAACGGGGGGTAAAACGAAAGTGACTGACTTAATGCATACCTCGTGGGAGGCGGCTTGCCGGCGATGGCGTCAGTCCAGTCACTAATAGGTCGCGTCAGAAAAAGCATCGCCGGCAAGCCGCCTCCCACAGTCCGTGGTCGCAGTAAGGCTCGGGTATAACGCTGAGCACAAGCATGGGCATGATCGGCGTGCTTGAGATCATGCTGATCGTTCCTACGCTCCGCGTGGGAATGCCGCTCNTCAGTCTGTGCCCAGGACGCTCCGCGTCCGTTGTTGATCAGTGTTACTGCCTCAACGCATCCAGCAGCGCCCTGGCGTAACCGGGCAGGGCGTTGAAGTCTGCGGCGCAGAGCAGCAATTTGCGGTCGGCCCAGGGATCGCTCAATCGCACTGCGGCAAAGCGCAGTGGGCGCGGGGCGCGGTCGATTGCTGCCTGCGGCACGATGCCCAGTCCGGCGCCGTGGGCGACCATGCGCAATACACCATCAAACCCTTCGGCGCGGACCCTGATGCGCATGCGCTGGCCCATGTGTAACGCCTGTTCTTCGATATGAATGCCCAGCGCGCTGTTGACCGACAGGCCGACAAACTCATCGTCCAACGCCTCTGCGAAGCTGACACGGGTCAGCTCGCTCAACGGATGATCAAGCGGCATGACCAGTGTCAGCGGATCGTCACGAAAGGGCAGGGTTTGCAGGTCGCTGGCATCTACAGCGTCTGACACGATCCCGATGTCTGCCGTCCCGTGACGCAACGCATGCAGGATGCGCAGGCTGGTCTGTTCCTGAAGATCTACGTCGATGTTGGGATGCGCCACCAGAAAGTCGGCCAACCGTTCCGGCAGGTGCTCGCTCAGCGTCGAGGTGTTGCACAGCAGCCGGACCTGACCTTTGAAACCCTTGGCGTAATCAGCGAGATCGAACTGCATGCGTTCGACCTGTTGCAGGATCACCCGTGCATGCTGGGCCAGCGCCTTGCCCGCAGGCGTTGGTGTCACGCCCCGTCGGCCTCGTTCAAGCAGTGGCGCCTGCAACGACGCCTCCATCGCCCGAACGCGCGCGCTGGCCGATGGCAGTGACAGATGACTGCGTGTTGCGGCGGCAGTGATGCTGCCGGTCTCGATCACGTGCTGAAAAAGGCGCAGATCGGTGAGGTCGAAGTTCATGTAAAGAATATTCCTCGCTGATCAGCCTCTGTCCATGCCAGAGGCTGGCTCAGTATATGCCAGATTTTCAGTACGCTCTGGAACGTCCAGAATCGCGTCATGAATACACTCTTCGATACGTATCAAGCGCTCGGCATCGGTCTGATTGCGTTGGTCTTCTGCACCTTCCTGCTGGCGGGCACCGTCAAAGGCGTGATCGGCCTGGGCCTGCCGACGGTGGCCATGGGTTTGTTGGGGCTGGCTATGCTCCCGGCGCAGGCTGCCGCCTTGCTGATCATCCCATCCATCGTGACTAACTTCTGGCAACTGGCGACAGGCGGGCACCTGGGCGGGTTGATCCGTCGTCTCTGGCCGATGCTGGTGATGGTCTTTGTCGGTACTTTGGCAGGCTCGTTCTGGCTGGGCATGAACGGCGATCATTCCATGACGCGTGCGTTGGGCGGGGCGCTGCTGCTGTATGCGCTGAGCGGGTTGTTCCTGCCGACGCTCAAGGTAGCCCCGCACACCGAGCGCTGGCTGGGCCCGGTATGCGGCCTGCTCACCGGCATCATCACCTCGATGACAGGCGTGTTCGTGATTCCTGCCGTGCCGTATCTGCAGGCTCTGGGCCTGGAGCGTCATCAACTGGTGCAGGCGCTGGGGCTCTCGTTCACGGTTTCGACGCTGGCGCTGGCCATCGGTCTGTCCTCGACCGGCGCGCTCGGCGGCAGCGAGCTGGGCGCTTCATTGCTGGCGCTGCTCCCGGCGCTGCTGGGCATGCTGCTCGGCCAATGGTTGCGAGCGCGGATCAGCGCCGTGATGTTCAAGCGCACTTTCTTTATCGGGATGGCGCTACTGGGGCTGCACTTGCTGGTGAAGGGCTGAGCATGCCGATGCGGCGAATGTCGAAGTCGCTGACCAGGTATTCAAAACGCTTTTCAGCGAACGCTTTCATGTGCGGCTGCGCAGAGTGAACGTCCAGATCCTCTTTTGAGGCCCACACCTCAAAAAAGATGAACAGCGCCGGATCCTGCTGATCGCGCAACATGTGGTATTCGATGCAGCCTGGCTCGCTGCGGCTCTGCGCAACGTAGGAACTGAATAGCGCTTCGAACTCCGCTGACTTTTCAGGGCGGGTGTGGGCATGAAGGATGAAGCCGTATTGGTCGCTCATCTGGGTGGTCCTCTGCTGAAAGTGATCGCATTCTAAATCAACAATGTTGTGCTGATTCGTGACGCTAAGGCAAAAGTGATTTGTCCTCCCTCGGCTTATTCTCAAGCCACTTCGTCTTTATTCTTGCCCCCATCGATTAATGACTGGCCCAGCCGAACCATAAGGCATGGCCGAACATCCAGAGGTCTGGCATGAAGAAAGTATTGTTTCTCAACGGCGGCAAACAGTTTGCCCACTCCGACGGCCGCTACAACGCGACGCTGCATGAAGCCGGAGTGGCGTTCATGGACCGCGCCGGTTACGACGTCAAGGAAACCTTCATCGACGGTGGTTATGACGTGGCTGAAGAAGTGCACAAGTTTCTGTGGGCCGACGTCATCGTCTGGCAAATGCCGGGTTGGTGGATGGGCGCGCCGTGGACCGTGAAGAAGTACATCGACGAAGTGTTCACCGAAGGGCACGGCAGCCTGTACGCCAACGACGGCCGCACCCGTTCCGATGCCTCGCAGAAATACGGCAGCGGCGGTTTGCTGCATGGCAAGCAGTACATGATCTCCGCGACCTGGAATGCACCGCAGCAAGCGTTCGATGACGCATCGGATTTCTTTGAGGCCAAAGGCGTTGATGCCGTGTACTTCCCGTTTCACAAGTCCAACCAGTTCCTAGGCATGACCGGCCTGCCGACCTTTCTGGCGGTGGATGTGATGAAGATGCCGAACATCGAGGGTGATGTGAAACGGTATGAAGCGCATCTGGCCAAGGTGTTTGGCGTTTGAGGTGATTGTCCCTGCATTCTGTGTTGGACGCAGGTCTTGCGGCACCAACGGATTGTGGGAGGCGGTTTGCCGACGATGAACGATGACGCGATGTTCCTGACATACCGCGTCTACTGCATCGCCGGCAAGCCGCCTCCCACGGTCCAGTGTTTGCTGCAAGACAGCGCTGTGTCAGAGACACAGGGGCATCTCCCGCGGTATCTGTATTCACTCAGTCCCTGCCGTTTAAGTCTTGATGCGCAGGCACTCCGAGCGTGGGAACGATCAGCACAACTCACGCCTTTGCTTGAAACACCGCTAATATCCCCGGACTCTTGAGCAGGGGACAACAGTGAAAGCCAGGTCCGATGAATTGCAGGTGTTCGTTTCGGTGATCGAAAGCGGCTCCATTTCCGCCGCCGCCGAGAAGATGGGGCAGACGCCGTCCGGGATCAGCCGCACCTTGTCGCGGCTCGAGGCCAAGCTTGAGACCACGCTGATCAACCGCACTACGCGGCGCATGGACCTGACCGAAGAGGGCAAGTTCTTCCTGGCGCGTGCGCGGCTCATTCTCGAACAGATGGAAAGCCTGGAAGAGCACCTCATGTCTTCACGGCAGACACCGGCCGGGCGCCTGCGCGTCAACGCCGCGTCGCCGTTCATGCTGCATTCGGTGGTGCCGCATGTGGCGGAGTTTCGGCAGCGTTACCCGGATATCCAGCTGGAGCTGGACAGCGACGATTGGTTCATCGACCTGCTGGAGCAGAACACCGATATCGCCATCCGTATAGGCGCTCTGCCGGATTCGACCCTGCATGCCCGCGCACTGGGCAGTTGCCTGCTGAACATCGTCGCCAGCCCGGCATATCTTGAGCGCCATGGCACGCCGCACACCGTCGAAGCGTTGTCGCAGCACACGCTGGTGGGATTCAATCAGGTGGAAGTGCTCAACCGCTGGCCGTTGCGCCATGCCGGGGGCGATCGCTATCCGATCAAACCTGCGGTTGTGGCATCCAGTGGTGACACTTTGCGTCATCTGGCGCTGGAAGGGGTGGGGATTGCCTGTCTGTCCGACTTCATGACCCACGAAGACCTGCGGGACGGAAGGCTGGTCGGCATTCTGCAGGACGCCAACAGCGGTTATCGCCAGCCGATCAACGCGGTCTACTACCGCAACTCGCAGCTGGCGCTGAGGATTCAGTGTTTTCTGGATTTCATGCAGGAAAAGTTGAAAGACTACGCGCAGTGATTGCGGCTTGTATAACGAGCGTAGGCATCCCGCAGCGACGCAAAAGTAATCACCGCCTGTCGCGCAACCATTCCACCATTCCCAGCCCGGCAGCCCGCCCGCTGGCGAAACAGGCGGTCAGCAGGTAACCGCCGGTCGGTGTTTCCCAGTCGATCATTTCGCCCGCGCAGAACACGCCGGGCAGTT
The DNA here is from genome assembly GCF_001642795.1 of Pseudomonas viridiflava. Lineage (GTDB taxonomy): Bacteria > Pseudomonadota > Gammaproteobacteria > Pseudomonadales > Pseudomonadaceae > Aquipseudomonas > Aquipseudomonas viridiflava. The sequence continues at coordinate 32,567 of NZ_LKEH01000025.1, forward strand.
GCCTGAGCATCAAGCGCTCGTCCATGGCCTCAAACGTCACGCCACCAGCGGTGCTGATGGCTTCGTCTATAGGCCGTGGCCTGATCAGTCGCAATGGCAGTGCCTTGATCGCCTGGCTCAAAAGCACCGGATCATCAAAGGCTTCGCGTGGTGCCACCTCTCTCAGCAATGAAGCCTTGGCGCCGTCGATACCCAACTGGCTGTGCAGGTGTCTGGACATCGAGCGCGAGCCGCGAGGTTTGCTCAGGGCCTTGTGTACATCGCCTTGGGACTTGCCGGGCAGCAAATCGATCTGCACGCTGGCCGAGCCGCTGAGGTTGATCTGCTCCCGGATCTGCGCCGACAGCGCATACACCAGACTGCCTTCCACGCCCGTTTCGGTCAGCACGCACTCGCCCAGACGCAGCGGCTGTCCCTGCAGGCCCATGGCGATATTCTTCAATGGCGCACCGGCGAACTTGCTTCGCAATAAGTCGCTCCAGGCCGTGACCTCAAAGCCGCAATTGGCGGCCTGTAGCGGCGCGACGCTCACCTGCTGCGCCTCAAGCCAGGGCACCCAGGCGCCGTCGGAGCCCAGTCGCGCCCAACTGGCGCCTCCCAGCGCCAACAGCGTCGCGTCAGGTTCGAGCGTCAACTCGCCTTCAGGATGGGCGATACGCAGGCGACCGTCGGCGTTCCAGCCCAGCCAGCGATGCCGCGTGTGGATCATGACGCCCGCGTCCCGCAGGCGTTTCAGCCAGGCGCGCAGCAGAGGTGCGGCTTTCATGTCCGTCGGGAACACCCGTCCCGAGCTGCCGATAAAGGTGTCGACACCCAGATCATGAATCCACGCGCACAAGGCATCCGCGTCGAACTGCCTGAGCAAAGGCGCGATCATCGGCGAACGTTCGAAGTAGCGTGACAGAAAATCCGGGTAGGGTTCGGAGTGGGTGATATTCATGCCACCGACCCCGGCCAGCAGAAACTTGCGCCCCACCGACGGCATGCCGTCATACAGATCGACCCGAAATCCGGCCTGGCTCAATACTTCGGCCGCCATCAGACCCGCAGGTCCGCCTCCGATGATGGCGACGGATTGAGGTTCGGAGGCGGCGGAGTCGGTCATGATCAGCTGAATATCGATAGCGGGAAAGAGCGGCATTCTACCCGAGATTTGCCGCTCGGCCTGTCACAGGCCCAGATCCTGCCAGACCCGTTGCGCGCTGTGGTGCAGGATGCCGTGCCGCCGGGCCAGCGCCTGACGATCCTTGCTGTAACCGCCACCGATCACGCCCATGACCGGAATGTCGCGACCCAGACAATGACGCAGCACGGCCTCATCGCGATCGGCCAGACCCTGATCCGTAAGCTTCAGATAACCCAGCGCGTCATCCTTGTGGACGTCCACGCCCGCGTCATACAGCACCAGATCCGGCTTGTAGATCGGTAGCAGGTAGTTGAGCAGGTCGTCGACGACTTTCAGGTAATCGCTGTCGCCCATGCCCATCGGCAGCGGGATATCCCAGTCGCTCTGGGCCTTGCGGGCCGGGAAGTTCTTTTCGCAGTGCAGCGAGACGGTGATGGCGTCTTCGGTATCCGCCAGAATGCGTGCCGTGCCATCGCCCTGATGCACATCGCAGTCGAAGATCAGCACCTTGTCCACGCGGCCGCTCTGCAGCAGGTACTGACTGATCACCGCCAGGTCGTTGAAGATGCAGAAACCGGCAGGATAATCATAGTGCGCATGGTGGGTGCCACCCGCCAGATGGCAGGCCAGACCGTGGTCGAGTGCCTGTTCGGCCGTCAGCAGCGAGCCGCCCACGGCACGGATGGTGCGCCGCGCCAGTGCCTCGCTCCAGGGCAGGCCGAGACGGCGCTGGTCCTCGCGTGACAGGTCGCCACTCAGGTAACGGCTGATGTAAGAGGGGTCATGTGCCAGGGCCAGAATATCGGCCGGGCACAGCTCTGGGCGTAATAATTGAACGTCGCGGGTCAGGCCGCTGTCGATCAAGTGATCGCGCAACAGACGAAACTTGTCCATGGGAAACCGATGGTCAGCCGGAAACTCCGGGCTGTAGTCGTCGTGATAGATCAGCGGCAGGGACATTTTGCGTCCGGTCAAAGGTCGAAGCCCGATAGTGCCAGTTATGCGCCGTGTCGCACAGTTGGCTGCAACTTCAACAGACTACACTTGCGCCCGAAGATGACGGTTACAGGGGAGATCGATGGAACCGATACTCAAGCTGGACAGCGCCCGATTGCTGATGCGGCAGTGGCGCGATGACGATTTGCCTGCGTTTGCCGCCATGTGCGCCGATCCGCAGGTGATGCGGTATTTCCCCGAGCCCCTCAGCCGCCTCGAAAGCGCCGCCATGATCGGGCGGATGCGTGGGCATTTTGCCGAGCTGGGTTTTGGATTGTGGGCGCTTGAGCGTAAGGACAACGGCGCATTCATCGGCTTTACCGGCCTGGGTGTCGTGGGGTTCGACGCGCACTTCACGCCCGCCGTCGAGATCGGCTGGCGCCTGGCCCGCGAGCACTGGGGGCTGGGTTTTGCCAGCGAAGCGGCCTGGACGGTGCTGGGCTGCGGCTTCGAGCGCCTGAAGCTGGATGAGATCGTGTCGTTTACCGCCGTGAGCAATGAACCGTCGCAAAAGGTGATGCAGGCCATCGGGATGCTGCACGATCCGTCCGATGATTTCGATCATCCCAACCTGCCGGACGGACACCCGCTCAAGCCGCACATGCTTTATCGCATCAATCGCGAACAGTGGCTCAATACCCTGAAACCCTGACTGAGCCCGCCGCCTTATTTCTGTATCATTTCATTTTAATGGTGCAGGCCTTGCGGGCCTGCCGCGAACACACCGACCGCCGTTGCCTGGCGAGTGCGGGTACGTTTTGTGCGAGGAATGAACATGAGCCAAGTGCTGGATGATCTGGTTGAGCTGCTGACGCTGGAACCTATTGAAGAAAACCTGTTTCGCGGTCGTAGCCAGGATCTGGGCTTTCGCCAGCTGTTCGGCGGTCAGGTGCTGGGGCAATCGCTGTCTGCCGCCAGCCAGACGGTCGAGGAGGACCGCCACGTTCATTCACTGCACGGCTATTTCCTGCGTCCTGGCGATGCCGGGCTGCCGGTGGTCTATCAAGTGGACCGCGTGCGTGACGGCGGCAGTTTCAGCACCCGTCGCGTTACGGCGATCCAGAAGGGCAAGCCGATCTTCACCTGCAGCGCGTCGTTCCAGTACGACGAAGAGGGCTTTGAGCATCAGGCTCCGATGCCGCAGATTGTCGGGCCGGAAAACCTGCCTTCCGAACTTGAACTGATGCAACAGCGTGCGCACCTGATTCCTGAAGCGGTTCATGACAAGTTTCTGCGCCCCAAGCCCATCGAGTTTCGTCCGGTAACCGCCGAAGACCCCTATAACCCGCAACCCGGCGAGCCGGTGAAGTATGTGTGGTTCAGGGCCGATGGCACGCTCAATGACGCACCTGCGTTGCACAAGTACATGCTGGCCTACGCCTCGGACTTCAACTTGCTGACAACCTCACTGAAACCGCATGCCAAAACCGTCTGGCAGCGCGACATGCAGGTGGCCAGCCTCGATCACTCATTGTGGTTTCACAACGACCTGCGTGCCGACGACTGGCTTCTTTACGCCATGGACAGCCCGTGGGCAGGCAACTCTCGCGGCTTTTCGCGCGGCAGTATCTTCAACCGCGCCGGGCAACTGGTTGCTTCGGTCAGTCAGGAAGGGCTGATCCGCCATCGAAAGGATTGGGCATGACACTGCATGACATTCGGCACTGGGTGTTCGACATGGACGGCACACTGACCGTCCCCGTGCACGATTTTCCAGCCATCAAGCGCGAGCTGGGCATTCCGCAGGACGCCGATATTCTCGGCCACCTCGCTGCATTGCCCGCGGCTGAATCCGCTGCCAAGCACGCCTGGTTGCTGGAGCACGAGCGTGAACTCGCGTTGGGTTCGCTACCTGCCGATGGCGCTGTGGAGCTGGTTCGTGAGCTGGCGGCGCGTGGCTATCGCCTGGGCATTCTTACCCGCAATGCGCGCGAGCTGGCGCACATCACGCTGGAAGCCATCGGTCTTGCTGACTGTTTTGCGGTAGACGACGTACTGGGACGCGATGAAGCGACACCCAAGCCCCATCCGGCTGGCCTGTTGAAGCTGGCCAGAGCCTGGGAGGTGGAACCTAAAAAGATGGTGATGATCGGCGATTACCGTCACGATCTGGACTGTGGCCGGGCAGCAGGCGCGAAGACCATTCTGGTCAACCTGCCGGAGAATCCATGGCCTGAGCTGGCGGACTGGCATGCCGTGGACTGCGTGGCATTGCGCGGGATGTTGAACTGACAGGCGGCCTCATCGTCCGCGCCAAGCACATGCGTTTATCTAAATGAATGCAGAACCCGTGGGAGGCGGCTTGCCGGCGATTCAGTTTCTCAGGCGACCCTTGAGTGACTGAACTGACGCCATCGCCGGCAAGCCGCCTCCCACAGCCCCGTATTTACTGCGCGACAGCGCTACGGCGAAGACGTGGTGGCGCCTCCCACAGTTTGAGTTGAGTTCACTTCTGGTGTGCTACCCATCAAAACGGCTTGAACAGCACCGCCTGGCCTTCAGGTGAAGTAAAGATCCCGTCGCCGTTATGGCCAACCTTGGGCACGACCACCAGACGCTGATTCAGGCCTTCAGGATGACGCTTCTGCAGGTAGCTGAAATAGTTCTGGCCGCGGATCAGGCGGTAGGCGCCCTGGGCTTCAGCTGCACAGGTCTTGTCCAGTGCCGGATGGTTGCGATCGGTATCCAGTTCGCCCAGCAGGTAGGTGACGTCACGCTTCACGTAGCCTTTTTCGATATCCGCCGGTTTTTCCTTGCCGGAATAGAACGGCATCTTGTTGAGGCCGTATTTCCAGTCGTTGAAGTTGGGGCAGGCCTGCGCCGTCACGGGCTCGGGCCGCTCGGCATCGAAATAGGCATAGGACGACGGGTTGGCAATCACGTAGCGCAGCTTCACGCCTTCGCGGGTCAGCAAAGCGTCTTCCTTGCCGCCGATCATGGCGTAGCGTTGCACCACCTGTGCGCCACCCGAGTGCCCGGCAATCACGATTTCCTTGAGGTTGGGAAACAGCTTGCTGTCGCTCAGGCGCTTGAGGATGTGGTCCAGCACCAGAAACGAGCTGACGGGCTTGGGATCGCTGGCCGTTGCGCCTTCCATCCAGCTGTTCTGGCGCCAGCGCAGGATGTTGTCGGACAGGTGATGGGCAACAATGTCTTTCTCATCCAGAAACTGCGGCGCGATCAACAGCGTCTTGCCGCGTTCCTTGGACTGGTTGGCCGCGCGCTCGATGCTGCGCAGGTAGGTCTGGGCGTTGCGCAGGCGACCGTGCAGCACGATCACCACACGCTCGATTTTCGGTTTCGGATGCACCCATTCCTGGCTGAGCCCTAGCGTCGCCTCGGCGCCATTGATGGCCAGACGGTCCGGGCTGATGGATTTAACCGCTTGATCCTCGGCATGAGCCCCGAGGCTCACGAAGGCAGTGCTTAACAACAGGACCAGAAGCGGTTTAATCATGTGCTTAGAGACTCTTGGCGGCGAAAGTATCGCATTGGGTGATTTGGCCTTGCGCAAAGCCGGTCTTGAACCAGCGTACTCGCTGGGCCGACGTCCCGTGGGTAAAGGAGTCAGGTACGACTCGACCACTGCTTTGCTGCTGAAGACGATCATCGCCGATGGCGTTGGCTGCGTTCAGCGCTTCTTCAATATCACCCGGCTCAAGCCAGTTCAAACGATTTTGTGCGTTATAGGCCCAAACACCTGCGAAACAGTCAGCCTGAAGCTCCTGGCGGACCAATAAACCGGTGCTGCCTTCCATGCGCTGTCCTGACTTGCGGGCGGCATCGACCTTGGCGGAAATGCCGAGCTGGGTCTGTACATGGTGGCCGACTTCGTGAGCGATCACGTAAGCCTGGGCAAAGTCACCCGCTGCAGAGAAGCGTTGCGACATCTCACGGAAGAAGTCCAGATCCAGATAGACCTGCTGGTCTGCCGGGCAATAGAACGGGCCGGTCGCGGAGGTTGCGAAGCCACACGCAGAGTTCACCTGGCCGCTGAACAGCACCAGCGTCGGGTCCTTGTACTGACGACCGTTCTGGGCGAAGACTGCGCGCCAGGTGTCTTCGGTGTCGCCCAGAATGCTGCGCACGAACTCGGCCTGCTGATCATTGGCCGGTGGCGCCTGACGTGTCTGCGTGTTGGCCGGAGCGCTTTGCTCGGTCATCTGGCCGGTGAGTTGTCCCAGAATCTGCATCGGGTCCTGACCGGTCAGCAACCCGATGGCGACCACGATCACGATACCGCCCAGGCTCAGTCCCTTGCCACCGATGCGCATGCCTCCGCCACCGCCGCCGCTACTTTCACCACGTGCATCGACCACGTTGTCGCTGCGTCGGCCTTTTTTCCAGAGCATGTCGGATCCCTCTTCTTATCGTGCAATGAGTGTCGCTGGTCAAACCAATACGCGCCAACCTGTCCCATGCCAAGTGAAACACGGGCGGCGCAATGCGTGATGCGAGGTATAGAGGGTGGGGGAGACCGATTGGTTCTAAGAAGCGGCGCCGCGATACCGGTTTTCTGAATCCGGGCGGCGCTGCTCTGGGGCTCAGTGTGCTTTTGCGAGCGTGCTGTCTGACACTTCTGTAGGGGTGGCGTCGGCGAAGCGGTCCACCTGCCGCAGCGTTTTGAAGCCGGTCATCCAGGCGCCAACGACGCCCAGCGTACAGACGCCGCCCATGATCGCGGCTGGAATCGCGCCGATCAGCGAAGCGCTGGTGCCTGCGCGGAATTCGCCAAGCTCGTTGGAAGAGCCGATAAACAGCATGTTCACCGCGTTGACCCGGCCACGCATGTTGTCCGGTGTCGAGAACTGCACCAGCGCCGAGCGGATATAAACGCTGACCATGTCCGCGGCTCCGGCGATCAGGAGCGCCAGGCACGACAGCCAGAATAACGTGGAGAGGGCAAACACCAGATTCGCCACCCCGAACAACCCGACGGCCATGAACATGGTCATGCCCACGTTGCGATCCAGTGGGCGCACGCTCAGGTAGATGCCAGTCGCCAGTTCACCCAGGCTCATTGAGGCGCGCAGCATGCCCAGTCCTTGCGGTCCCAGATTGAGCACTTCGTGGGCATAGATCGGCAGCAGCGCCACCACGCCGCCGAGCAGTACGGCGAACAGGTCCAGGGAGATGGTGCCGAGAATGATCGGCCGCGAGCGGATGAAGGCAATCCCGGCGGTGAAACGACCCCAGGCACTGTCGCTCAGGTCCACCAATTTGCCTGCGTACGGCGTCGCGACACGTGCCAGCAGCAGGATCCCGGCGATGAACGCAGCCACACACACCGAATAGGTCAGCTCTGCACCGCCCAGCCAGTACAGGTAGCCGCCAATCAGCGGGCCGCCGACGGTCGAGCAGCGCATGATCACGCTGTTGGTAGCAATCGCCGAGGCGAGTTGTTCACGGGGTACGATCTGCGGCAACAGGCTCTGCAGAGCAGGACCGGTGAATGCGCGGGCGCAGCCGTAAAGCATCAGCGCGCCGTAGATCAGCCGCAGGTCCTGCAGGTTCATGGCCGAAAAGACCAGCAGAATGAGGCCGCAGACCGCCTGAACGCCCCAGCTGATCATCAGGATGACCTTGCGGTTGTAGCGATCAATCAGATCGCCCGCAGGCATCAGCAACAGCAGCATGGGGATGAACTGGGCCAGGCCGACGTAGGCCAGCGCCATCGGCTCGCGGGTCATGTCATAGACCTGCCAGGCGACGACCACGGCCTGAATCTGCATGGCGAAGACCGCCATCAGGCGCGACAGGATGAAACTGATGAAGCCAGGCTGGCTGGACAGTTTGACGGATGTTGAAGCGGCGGGGGATTCAGGGTTCAAGACAGACTTCCATCGAAGCAGTGTGATCGCGTTACGGGTTATACCTCAGCTTATAGATAGGATGCTAACGAAAAAATCGATGGATCTTTTTCCGCGAGGGGCGGCGTCTGCTTCCGATGTGGCGCAGACTGGGGATTCAGTAAGCCGAGCGCATGACGTGGATAACGCTGGAGCTTGGGCACACATCTGCGCCACATTCCAGA
>NZ_LKEH01000025.1:40741-134368 GCF_001642795.1 Pseudomonas viridiflava
GGCGTCTTGCGGACTTGTGTATAACGATGAGCGCAGAGCGTAGGAACGATCATCATCGTATTCCTCCATGAGGACTTGTGTATAACGCCGAGCGCGGAGCATGGGCACGATCGGCGTACTTGATATCACCGCTCGTTCCCACGCTCCTGCGTGGTAACGCCTCTCGGGACGCTCCGCGTCCGCTGTTGGGGCGACGCGGAGTGTCAGCGCCTGACCAGCAACACACCCGATTCCATGTGGTGGGTATACGGAAACTGATCAAACAATGCACAGCGCTCGACCCGGTGGGTGTCGTGCAACTGGGCGATGTTGGCGGCCAGGGTTTCCGGGTTGCAGGAGATGTACAGGATGCGCTCGAAGCGGCGGGTCAGCTCGCAGGTGTCTGCGTCCATGCCGGCGCGCGGCGGATCGACGAACACGCTGCCGAACTCGTAGCTCTTGAGGTCCACGCCCTGCAGACGGCGGAACGGACGCACCTCGTTCAATGCCTGGGTCAGTTCTTCGGCCGACAGGCGCACCAGCGTGACGTTGTCGACCGCGTTGTCTTCCAGGTTGCTCAGCGCAGCATTGACCGAGGTCTTGCTGATTTCGGTCGCCAGTACCTTGCGCACCCGAGTGGCCAGCGGCAGGGTGAAGTTGCCGTTGCCGCAATACAGCTCCAGCAGATCGTCACTGCGCTCGCCCAGCGCGTCATACGCCCAGTCGAGCATCTTCTGGTTCACAGTACCGTTAGGCTGGGTGAACGCGCCTTCCGGCTGGCGATAACTGAAGGTGCGACCGGCAACGTCGAGCTTCTCGGTCACGTAGTCATGCCCGATGACCAGACGCTGACCCTTGGAGCGACCAATCAGGCTCACGTTCAGGTCGGCTGCCAGTTGCTCGGCTTCAGCCTGCCAGACCTCGTCCAGCGGGCGGTGATAACACAGGGTGATCATCGCATCGCCCGCCAGGGTGGTCAGGAAGTCCACCTGGAACAGCTTGTGGTTCAGATTCGGGCTGGCTTCCCAGCGCTCGCGCAGCACCGGCATCAGCGCATTGATGCGCTCGCTGGCAATCGGCAGGCCGTCGAGCAGGATCGGCGTTCTGTTGTCGCCCGGCGCGAACATCGCGTAATAACGCTTCTGGTCTTCGCGCCAGAGGCGGAACTCGGCGCGCAGGCGGTAATGCTCGCGCGGCGAATCGAATACCTGAGGTTCAGGCGCGTCGAAAGGTGCCAGCAGTTCGCGCAGGCGGACGGTCTTTTCTTCGAGCTGACTTTCGTAGCTCGCGGGATCGAAAGGAACACTCATGCGTTGAACCAGCCCAGCTTGATCACGAACAGGATCGACAGAATCACCAGCGCGGCATTCAGCTCGCGCCCGCGACCCGACAGCAGTTTGATCGCCGTCCAGGAAATGAAACCAAAGGCGATGCCATTGGCGATGGAATAGGTGAAGGGCATCGCCAGCGTCGTAATCACCACAGGTGCGGCGACGGTGATGTCGTCCCAATCGATTTCGGCCATGCCCGAGGCCATCAGCACCGCAACGAACAGCAGGGCAGGTGCGGTCGCATAGATCGGTACGCTGCTGGCCAGTGGCGCGAAGAACAACGCCAGCAGGAACAGCACGGCCACCACAATGGCCGTCAGGCCGGTACGGCCGCCGGCGCTCACACCGGCCGCGGATTCGATGTAGCTGGTGGTGGTCGAGGTGCCGAGCAACGAACCGGCCATTGCCGCCGTACTGTCAGCGATCAGTGCGCGGCCCATTTTCGGCATGTGACCGTCCTTGCCCATCAGTCCGGCGCGCTTGGCCACGCCGATCAGGGTGCCGGAGTTGTCGAAGATGTCCACGAACAGGAAGGCGAAGATGATGCTGACCAGACCGACGTCCAGTGCGCCCATGATGTCCAGTTGCATAAAGGTCGGCGCCAGCGATGGCGGCATCGATACGACTCCGCCAAACTCACTGAAGCCCAGCGCAATCGAAGCAATGGTGACCGCCAGAATGCCGATCAGCACTGCGCCTTTGACCTTGAGCTTGTCCAATGCAACGATCAGAAAGAAGCCCAGCGTCGCCAGAATCGGTGCGGGCTGCTTGAGATCGCCCATGGTGAGCATGGTGACCGGGTGGCTGGCCACGATACCGGCGTTCTGCAGGGCAATCAGCGCCAGAAACAGGCCGATACCGGCCGCAATGGCCGAGCGCAGGGGCAAGGGGATGCTGTTGATGATCCATTCGCGGATGCGGAAGATCGACAACAGAAAGAACATCACTGCCGACAGGAAGACCGCACCCAGTGCCACCTGCCAGGTATGGCCCATGTGCAGGACCACGGTGTAGGTGAAGAAGGCGTTCAGGCCCATGCCCGGTGCCAGGGCAATCGGGTAGTTGGCGATCAGGCCCATCACGGCCGAGCCGATGGCGGCGGCCAGACAGGTCGCAACGAACACAGCGCCCTTGTCCATGCCGGTTGCGCCGAGGATGCTCGGGTTGACGAACAGGATGTAAGCCATCGCCAGGAACGTCGTGACGCCCGCGAGGATTTCAGTCCTCACGTTGGTGTTATGTGCCTTGAGTTGAAACAGCCTTTCCAGCATGTCTGGCTCCCCGTGACGCGGCCTGCGTCGTGAATGATTCAACTCCAACAGCAAAGCACAGGCTGCCCGGGCAGCTCGCGAAATGATGCGGGTCGGAAAAAGCCGCGCATCATACCAGCAGCCAAACACGATGGGTGCGCGTGGATGACGGCTTTTGGATGATCTGCACGCCTGTCTATCGCTGCCGAGAAACCCTGAACGTTGCAAATCATGCGAAGTCGTACCCCCTAAGACGCATAAAAATGCGCTGAATGAGTACCTACCGTGAGGTTTCCATGAATGCTACGAACCCGATTCCCAAGGATGTCGCAGGTCATGCGATCTCGCTGACCCTCAATGGGCAACTGCGTCAACTCGATGTACAGCCCTGGACCACCTTGCTTGACCTGTTGCGCGACGGACTCGACCTGGTCGGCACCAAGAAAGGCTGCGACCACGGTCAATGCGGTGCCTGCACCGTACTGCGCGACGGCAAGCGGATCAATGCCTGCCTGACGCTTGCGATCATGTGCGATGGCGCCGAACTGACCACTATCGAAGGCCTGGCGGATGGCGACACGTTGCATCCGATGCAGCAGGCATTCATCAAGCACGATGCTTTCCAGTGCGGCTACTGCACGCCGGGGCAGATCTGCTCGGCCGTAGGCCTTGCCAATGAGGGACGCGCCAGCACTCGCGCCGAAATTCAGGAACTGATGAGCGGTAACCTGTGCCGTTGCGGCGCTTACAGCAACATTCTCGCCGCCGTGGAAGAAGCCTTGCCGCAGTTTCATGACGCGACCCAGACTCAAGAGCAGAAGGTGAGCGCATGAATCCGTTCACCTACAGCAAGCCGGCCGATATCCGCGCCGCCATCGACCTGAGCGGCCCGGCCACACGCTTCATCGCGGGTGGTACCAACCTGCTCGACCTGATGAAAGAGAACGTCGCCCGTCCCGAGCACCTGATCGACATCAACGATCTGCCGCTCAAGGACGTCACTGAAACCGCTTCGGGCGGCTTGATGATCGGCGCGCTGGTCAGCAATGCCGATCTTGCCTGGCACCCTCTGGTCGAACAGCGGTATCCGCTGTTGAGCCAGGCGCTGCTGGCCGGTGCATCGCCGCAACTGCGCAACATGGCCAGCACCGGTGGCAATCTGTTGCAGCGCACGCGCTGCTATTACTTTTACGACACCGGCGTGCCGTGCAACAAGCGCGAGCCTGGCAGTGGCTGCCCTGCAAAAGACGGCATCAATCGTATTCACGCAATTTTTGGCGCCAGCGATGACTGCGTCGCGACGCATCCGTCCGACATGTGCGTGGCCATGGCTGCGCTGGAAGCGGTGGTGCATGTAGAAGGCCGTGCCGGTCGCCGCACCATCGAGTTCGCGGATTTCCATCGTCTGCCGGGCGATGCGCCGCAGCGTGACAACCAGTTGGCCGATGATGAGCTGATTACCGCCATCGAGCTGCCCGCTCCGCGCTTCACGGGTCACAGCACCTACCTGAAGGTCCGTGATCGTGCGTCCTATGCGTTTGCGCTGGTGTCGGTCGCAGCGGCGCTGGAGCTGGATGGCGATGTGGTGAGCGATGCACGTCTGGCGCTTGGCGGTGTGGCCCACAAACCGTGGCGCGACAAGCAGATCGAGCGTTTGCTGATCGGCAAACCCGCCACCCGCGAGTCTTTTGCTGCTGCCGCAGACGCCATGCTGGCTGACGCGCAGCCGCTCGAGCACAACGCGTTCAAGGTCAAGCTGGCGCGCCGGGCGATCATCCGCGCCCTGAGCGACGCGGCACTGGGAGGTACTGCCCAATGAATGTTCCCTTCTCCCCGATGGGCAAGCCCGTGGACCGAGTCGACGGCAAACTGAAAGTCACCGGCGGCGCACGTTACGCCGGTGAATACCCGGAAGACGGACTGCTGTTCGGCAGCGTCGTTTCCAGCACCATCGCCAATGGCCGTGTGCTGAACATCGATACCTCCGACGCCTTGAAGGTGCCGGGCGTGGTTGCGATTCTGGACCACACCAACCGTCCTTCGCTGGCCAGCTATGACGAGAACTACGAGGACGCGGACTCTGCAGACGGTTCCCCGTTTCGGCCTCTTTATAACGACAATGTGCTGTACAGCGGCCAGCCGCTGGCGCTGGTCGTGGCCGAGTCGCTGGAAATGGCCCGGCACGCAGGCTCGCTGATTCGCATCGAATACGAGCAGCAGGCACACCAGACTGACCTGCAGGCCGACCTGGAGCAGGCTCACGACGTGTCGTCCAGCCTGCCCAAGCCGCGTGGCAACTTCGAGGGCGAGCTGGCCAGCTCGGCGCTGAGTGTCGACGTGACCTACAACACGCCGAACGAATACCACAACCCGATGGAGCCGCATGCGTCCACGGTTCTGTATCAGGCCGACGGCAGTCTGCAGATCCACGACAAGACCCAAGGCACGCAGAACTGTCAGGATTACCTGCACAAGGTCTTCGGCCTGGAGAAAGACAAGATTCGCGTGCTGGCCGCGTTTGTCGGCGGTGCCTTCGGCTCCGGTCTGCGTCCGCAGTATCAACTGCCTCTGGCGGTGATGGCGGCCTTGCACCTCAAGCGTTCGGTGCGAGTGACGCTGACGCGTCAACAGATGTTCACCTTTGGCTATCGTCCACGCACCGTGCAACGCCTGCGCCTTGGCGCTGCTGCCAACGGGCGTTTGCTCGCCGTCGGTCACGAAGCCATCGGCCAGACGTCACGCTTCGAGGACTTCACCGAGCACGTCGTGGAATGGAGCGGCATGCTCTATCAATGCGACAACGTGCAGTTGACCTACAAGCTGGTGCCGCTGGACGTTTACACGCCCTTGGACATGCGTGCGCCGGGTGCCGCGTTGGGCCTGATCGGCCTGGAGTGCGCGATGGATGAACTGGCGTGTGCGCTGGCCATTGATCCTGTACGCCTGCGTCTGACCAATTTCGCAGAGCGCAATGGCAACGAGGACAAGCCGTATTCCAGCAAAGAGCTGCGTGAATGTTATGCACAGGGCGCCGAGCGCTTTGGCTGGGAGCGTCGCAACCCTGAACCCCGCAGCATGCGCCAAGGTCGCCAACTGGTGGGCTGGGGCATGGCCGGTGGTGTGTGGGAAGCGATGCAGATGAAAGCCAGCGCCAAGGCGCGTCTCGGCTCGGACGGCAAACTGGTGGTCAGCAGCGCAACCACCGACATCGGCACCGGCACTTACACGGTCATGACCCAGATTGCGGCTGAAACCCTGGGGCTGGCGGTGGAAGACGTTACCTTCCTGCTGGGCGACTCTTCACTGCCAACTGCGCCGCTGCAAGGCGGCTCGTTCACCGTGTCGTCAGTCGGCACAGCGGTCCAGCAGGCGTGTCAGGCCATGCAGCGTCAGTTGCTTGAAGTCGCAAAGGGCCTGTACCCGCAACACGCCTCGACCACGCCGGATCAGGTGCGCTTTGAGTCGGGCAGCCTGCATCTGGGCGATCAGACAGTGTCGATCGCTGAACTGGCGGCTGCTCAGGCGAGCGGTGTGATCGAAGTTCAGGTTGACGCCGAACCGGACAAGAAGCGTGAAGCTTATGCAGCGGCCACGCATTCGGCGGTGTTTGTCGAAGTGCTGGTGGACGAGGACCTAGGCACTATCAAGGTCAATCGTGTGGTCAGCGCCATTGCGGCGGGCCGTGTGGTCAATCCCAAGATGGCACGCAGTCAGATCCTCGGTGGCGTGGTCTGGGGCATGGGCATGGCCTTGCAGGAAGAGGCCATGGTCGATCACGGTCTGGGACGGCCGATGAACCACAGCCTGGCCGAATACCATATTCCGGTGAATGCGGACATTGGCGACATTGACGTGCTGTTCGTTGAGGAACACGACGAAATCGTCAATGCGCTGGGTTCCAAGGGCGTGGGCGAAATCGGCATCGTGGGTGTTCCCGCAGCGATCGCCAATGCTATCTACCACGCCACCGGCAAACGCATCCGCGAGTTCCCGATCACGCTGGACAAGCTGTTGTAACCCATCAGGAACTCCTCTCGGGATGCTCCGCGTGCACTGTTGAGGTGACGCGGAGCAAGCGATCGGTGTGTTCAAGGCCTGTGATCGTTCCCAAGCTCTGCGTGGTAACGCCTCTCGGGACGCTCCGCGTCCGCTGTTGAGGTGACGCGGAGCGTCACGGGCTGGCCGGTTCGTTTGAGAGAAGCGTCATTCCTGCCAGGTGAGTCATCCCGCCACGCGACAAAAGACCACACGGCTCAAGTGGCTGAATGGGACTACTCTTTACCTGTCGGTTGACCCGTGTCATTGCGCAATGACCGCTGATGTGAGCCAACCCGCCAATCCCTGCGTACGTCATCAGAACAAATAGAAAGATAAGCACTCCATAAACGTGGGGGCAGTCACTGTTGGTTTGCTGCCAACAGCCGGTTTCACCTGAGAGAGGAACACTTATGTTCGGTTTAGAGGCTATCGATCTCGCCCGAATTCAGTTCGCATTCACGATTTCGTTTCACATCCTGTTTCCTGCCATCACCATCGGTCTGGCAAGTTACCTGGCTGTGCTCGAAGGCCTGTGGCTGAAGACCCGCGAAGATGTGTATCGAGACCTTTACCACTTCTGGTCCAAGATCTTTGCCGTCAACTTCGGCATGGGGGTGGTTTCCGGTCTGGTCATGTCCTATCAGTTCGGCACCAACTGGAGCCGCTTCTCGGACTTCGCAGGCGCGGTCACAGGGCCGTTGCTGACGTACGAAGTGTTGACCGCGTTCTTCCTTGAGGCCGGCTTCCTCGGTGTGATGCTGTTCGGCTGGAACCGCGTCGGGCGCAAACTGCACTTTTTCTCCACCGTGATGGTCGCCATCGGCACCCTGATTTCCACGTTCTGGATTCTGTCGTCCAACAGCTGGATGCAGACCCCGCAGGGCTTCGAAATCATCGACGGTCGCGTGATTCCGACCGACTGGTTTGCGGTGGTCTTCAACCCTTCATTCCCCTATCGCTTGACGCACATGGCGATTGCCGCTTTCGTCGCGACGGCGTTCTTCGTCGGCTCGTCGGCTGCCTGGCACCTGCTGCGCGGTCGCGACACGCCAGCGGTGCGCAAGATGCTCTCGATGGCGATGTGGATGGCGCTGATCGTTGCACCGATCCAGGCCGTCGTGGGCGACTTCCACGGTCTGAATACGCTCAAGCATCAGCCAGCCAAGATTGCCGCCATTGAAGGTCACTGGGAAAACATCGGTGACGAACCGACCCCGCTGATCCTGTTCGGCATTCCCGACATGAAGGAAGAGCGCACCAAGTACGCAGTGGAAATTCCGTACCTTGGCAGCCTCATCCTGACCCACAGCCTGGACAAGCAGGTCCCGGCGCTGAAGGAATTCAAACCTGAAGACCGGCCGAATTCGACCATCGTGTTCTGGTCGTTCCGGGTCATGGTTGCGCTGGGCATGCTGATGATCCTGACCGGTCTGTGGAGCCTGTGGCTGCGCAAGCGGGGCACGCTCTATCAGTCGCGTCCGTTCCTGTACCTGGCCTTGTGGATGGGGCCGTCCGGTCTGGTAGCTATCCTCGCAGGCTGGTTCACCACCGAAATTGGCCGCCAGCCGTGGGTCGTCTACGGCCTGATGCGCACCGCCGATGCTTCGTCCAACCACAGCTTCGCGCAGATGAGCATCACTCTGGTGCTGTTCGTGGTGGTCTACTTTGTACTGTTCGGCGCTGGTCTGGGCTACATGATGCGTCTGGTGCGCAAAGGCCCCAAAGCGTACGTCGAGCATGTACCACAAGGTGGTCCCGGTCAGAAACGTACACCGGCCCGTCCGCTCTCCGCCGCCGTTGAAGGCGCTGAAGATGGCGACAACGTTGACGCGCTCGGCAAGGGGAATTAAGCCATGGGTATCGATCTTCCGCTGATCTGGGCCGTCATCATCATCTTCGGCATCATGATGTACGTCGTGATGGACGGCTTCGACCTGGGTATCGGGATTCTCTTCCCGTTCATGAAAGACAGTTCCGACCGCGACGTGATGATGAATACCGTCGCGCCGGTCTGGGACGGTAACGAAACCTGGCTGGTACTGGGAGGCGCCGCGTTGTTCGGCGCGTTCCCGCTGGCTTATTCGGTGGTGCTGTCAGCGCTGTACCTGCCACTGATCTTCATGCTGATGGGCCTGATTTTCCGCGGCGTGGCATTCGAGTTCCGCTTCAAGGCGACCGACGAGAAGCGTCACCTGTGGGACAAAGCCTTCATCGGCGGTTCTCTGGCCGCGACGTTCTTCCAGGGCGTGGCACTGGGCGCGTTCATCGAGGGCATTCCGGTAGCGAATCGTCAGTTCGCAGGCGGCTCACTCGATTGGCTGGCGCCGTTCCCGATGTTCTGCGGTCTGGCGCTGATCGTGGCCTACGCGCTGCTGGGTTGCACCTGGCTGATCATGAAGACCGAGGGGCCGTTGCAGAAAGCGATGCATGATCTGGCGCGTCCTCTGGCAGTGGCTGTGCTGGTCGTGATGGGCGTGATCAGCCTGTGGACACCACTGGCCCACGCCGACATTGCGCATCGCTGGTTCAGCATGCCGAACCTGTTCTGGTTCATGCCCGTGCCGATTCTGGTACTGGTGACCATGTACGGACTGTTCAAGGCCGTGGCCCGCAACGCGCATTACACGCCGTTCCTGCTGACCCTGCTGCTGATCTTCCTGGGCTACAGCGGGTTGGGCATCAGTCTGTGGCCGAACATCATTCCGCCGTCCGTTTCGATCTGGGAAGCTGCCGCGCCACCGCAAAGCCAGGGTTTCATGCTGGTCGGCACGCTGTTCATCATCCCGTTCATCCTCGGATACACCTTCTGGAGCTACTACGTGTTCCGCGGCAAAGTCACTGCTGAAGACGGTTATCACTAGTCCGAACAGAGGAGATTGATCATGTCTGGCAAGAACTCCATGCACGACCCGGATCCGGCGCTGAGCAAGCCGCTCTGGCAACGACTGGCCTGGCTGGTCGGCATCTGGGCGGGCAGTGTGACTGCGCTGTTTATCGTCGCCAGCCTGATGCGGATGTTCATGAGCGCTGCGGGCCTGACGACGCACTGATCGTCACTGAAAGCATTCCCACACCGTGTCCACGGACACGTTTTACAAACCCTCCGGTTTCGGAGGGTTTTTTTTGGCTGCGAAAAAGTGGGGCGTTACTTGCGTGCTTTCAGAATCACGAACTTGGGCGTTGCCGCGACCTGCTCGACGCCCCGAAACAGCCGGGACAGCTTGGTGTGATAGCCCAGATGGCGATTGCCGACGATGTACAGTGCGCCGCCCGTGACAAGTGCGGCGCGGGCCTGCTGGAACATGCGCCAGGCCAGAAAGTCGCCGACCACCTGTTGCTGGTGGAAGGGCGGGTTGCACAGCACCACATCCAGCGAGTCCGGTTCCTGTCCCGCCAGCCCGTCGGCCGCCCGGATAACCACCTCCCGGTCGCCCAGACTGGCCTGCCAGTTTTCGGCAGCGGACTGCACGGCCATGTATGACTCGTCGACCAGCGTGTAATGCGCCTGCGGGTTCTCCAGTGCACTGGCAATCGCCAGCACGCCGTTGCCGCAACCCAGATCGGCAACGCGCGCCGAACCGAGGTTCTTCGGCAGATAAGGCAGGAATGCGCGCGTACCGATATCCAGACCTTCCCGACAAAACACGTTGGCATGGTTGAGCAGTTCGATGGCTGGCTCGTCGAGCCTGTAGCGCGTGGGGTAGGGCGACGTCCGGATTTCCCTGATCTCTGGGGTGGCGAACAGCAGGCGGGCTTTCTTGACCGCGAGCGAGGCCTGCACCGGCCCTACGTATTCTTCAAGCAAGTCACCGGCCGAGCGCGGCAGGTGCTTGATCATCGCCGCCGCTATCACGCGTGCGCCGGGTGCCAGTTGGCCTTGCAGACGGATGAGTTGCTCTTCGAGCAGCGCCAATGTCTTGGGCACCCGGATCAGTACCCAGTCGAAAAGGCCGGTCAACGGCTCGCTGGCAGGAATCAGCGGCACGCTGTCGTAGGCCATACCGTTACGGGTCAGGTTCTTCTCAAGGCCCTGGGCGGCGAGAAAGGAGTCGGTGCTGCTGACCACAGTCGCGTGAGCGGCAAGGCTGGCCGCCAGAGCGCCAAAGCTGTCATTAAGGACCAGGACCCGGCTTTGCAGGGTCAGCCCGATTTCCGCCACGTGGTTGAGCAGGTACTCGTCAGCGGCATCGAATGCCTGAAGCGGCTCATCTTGCTGTTCGGGCTGGCGAATAAGATCAAGCTGAGCGAAAGGGCTGATGAGCAAGGGCATTGGCAGGAAAACTCTGTGCAGGCGTGCGTATGTCACGTAAGCCCGTCCACTGACGGGCTCGCTGAGAGCGGTGATTTTACGTACTTTTTGCGCTTTGACACGTGCCCATTTAGTGCCGCTCGCCTGCTTTTTCAGAACATGCCGCTCAAGGCTGCCTGAACCACGGCGGCGGTCTTGTTACACACCCCCAGCTTCTGGACTGCGCTGGCCACGTGAAAATGAATGGTGCGCTCCTTCAGGCATAGAATCAGGGCTATATCACCTGCGGTTTTGCCTTTGGCGGACCACTTGAGGACTTCTATCTCCCGTTCGGTCAGCCCCTTGGGATTCGATGGATCCGTCGAGTTGATTTCCATGTTCTTCATGATCGCCTCCATACCCTTTGATGGCGAGATATCGCTGTGCTTTTATCCAGTCTAGGAAAAATGCACCGGGAATTTTGCAGGCTGGAAGGTATCCAGACGGATGGGCTGATGGCTTTTATGTATTCAAAAAGGAGTATCCCGGCTGGAACAGCCGTCGTAGCGCGGTTTGCTTCATGCTGTTTAGTCGGGGTCCGGCAACATGGCCGGGCAGGCAAGAACCAAATGCTCTAAACGTTTCAGGCGTCACCAGGTACAAGCCACTACAAACCGCCGGTGTTTATCCGACGTACTTTGCGGGACACTTAGCGTCAACGTTCACATTCGGGAGCCCGAGGCACACCATGACCGTCAGCGAAGACAAGTTCACCCGGCAGACGCTTCAGCGTGTCACACCGTTGACCCCCAACCTGTTTACCCTGCGCACCACGCGCGATCCCGGTTTTCGCTTCACCGCGGGGCAGTTCGCGCGCCTGGGCGTGACCAAGGCAGACGGCACCACCGTGTGGCGAGCCTATTCGATGGTGTCTTCGCCCCATGACGAGTTTCTGGAGTTCTTTTCCATCGTCGTGCCTGACGGCGAGTTCACCAGCGAACTGAGCCGCCTGCGCGAAGGTGACAGCCTGATGGTCGAGAAGCAGGCCTTCGGCTACCTGACCCTGGACCGTTTCGTCGATGGTCGCGATCTGTGGCTGTTATCCACAGGCACTGGCGTCGCACCGTTTCTGTCGATCCTGCAGGACTTCGAGGTGTGGGAGAAATTCGAGCGTGTGATTCTGGTGTACAGCGTGCGCGAGTCGAAGGAGCTGGCTTATCAGCAGTTGATAGGCGAATTGATGCAGCGTGAGTACCTGGCCGAATACGCCGATAAATTCCTGTTTCTGCCTGTCGTCACCCGCGAGCAGCACCCGGGGGCCTTGAACGGCAGGATCACGCAACTGATTGAAAATGGCGAGCTGGAGCGTGCGGCAGGCATCCCCATGACCCCTGAGCATTCTCGGGTCATGCTGTGCGGCAACCCGCAGATGATCGACGACACCCGCGCCGTGCTCAAACAGCGCGACATGCGCCTTAGCCTGTCCCGCAAACCGGGGCAGGTGGCGGTGGAGACGTACTGGTAAGCAAGGCCCGATTCATCTACACCGCGCAGGTCGCTCGTCGTTATACACAAGGCTGCCCCGATACCGATCGTGCCCGGACGTGAAGCGTCCTGAGAGGCGTTACCACGCTGGAGCACTCATCGTTACACACACGTCCACCTCAACACTGATCGTGCCCACCGCTCCGCGTGGGCATGCCTCCCGTGACGCTCCGCGTCACAAATGGCACAGACTGAGGATTCAGTGAGCCGAGCGCATGACGTGGATAACGNAAGCTTGGTCCAGCATCTGCGCCACATTCAAGAGCGGACGCGGAGCGTCCTGGGCGGCATTCCCACGCAGAGCGTGGGAACGATCAGTGTGATCTCAAGCACGCCGATCATGCCCACACTCTTTGGTTGCAGCAGGACTTGTGTCGAACGCTGAGCGCAGGAGCGTGAGAACGATGCACTCGGTTTGCCGTTGATTGCAGACGAGTCACGCTCACAACGGACGGGCTGGGTCTACGGTAATCGGCGTCGCGGGCTTGTTCTGCTCCTTGAGCAGGTCGCGAATCTCGCCCAGCAGGACTTCTTCCTTGCTCGGCGTTGGCGGCAGGGTAGGGGCCTTGGCTTCTTCACGCTTCAGGCGGTTGATGGCCTTCACACCCATGAAGATGGCGAATGCAACGATGATGAAGTCAATGACCGTCTGAATGAACTTGCCGTAGGCCAGCAGCACGGCCGGGGTAGCCCCGTCGGCAGCCCGCAGGGTGACGGCCAGGTCGCTGAAGTCCACGCCACCGATCAACAGGCCCAGTGGCGGCATGATCACATCGCCAACGAACGACGAAACGATTTTGCCGAATGCCGCGCCAATGATGATACCGACGGCCATATCGACCACGTTACCTTTGACCGCGAATGCCTTGAACTCGCTTAGTACGCTCATGAGTAATTCCTTGTTACAGATAAATTGACCCGAATGAGTGTAATCCACTCACGCAGGTACTGCCCGATGCACGTTCAATCGACCGGACCGAGCCTTGGAAGTTTTATTCCGTTGTGAACGCTATGGGTCGCTGACCGCCCAATTGATGCGGCAACCTGCGTTATCATGTGCGCTTTTACGACTGGGGTTGTCATGGCCAAGGCCAAACGCTTGTACGGCTGCACCGAGTGCGGCGCGACGTTTCCCAAATGGGCGGGCCAGTGCAGCGATTGCGGCGCCTGGAACACGCTTGTCGAAACCATGATTGAAAGTGGTGCCGCCGCTCCCCTGAGTGGTCGTGCCAGCTGGACCGGCGCGCAGGCGCAGATCAAGACGCTGGCCGAGGTCAGTGTCGAGGAGATCCCGCGTTTCTCCACCAACTCCGCCGAGCTGGACCGCGTGCTGGGCGGCGGTCTGGTAGACGGCTCCGTGGTGTTGATCGGCGGCGACCCCGGCATCGGCAAGTCCACGATTCTGCTGCAGACCCTGTGCAACATCGCCCAACGCATGCCCGCGCTGTACGTAACCGGCGAAGAATCCCAGCAGCAGGTCGCCATGCGTGCCCGCCGTCTTGGGCTGCCGCAGGACAAGCTGCGAGTGATGACCGAGACCTGCATCGAGTCCATCATCGCCACGGCGCGTGTCGAGCAGCCGAAGGTGATGGTGATCGACTCCATCCAGACCATTTTCACCGAGCAACTGCAATCGGCTCCCGGCGGAGTGGCGCAGGTGCGCGAAAGCGCTGCGTTGCTGGTGCGCTACGCCAAGCAGAGCGGCACGGCGATCTTTCTGGTCGGCCACGTGACCAAGGAAGGCGCGCTGGCCGGGCCGCGCGTATTGGAACACATGGTTGATACCGTGCTGTATTTCGAAGGTGAGTCCGATGGACGCCTGCGTTTGTTGCGGGCCGTGAAGAATCGCTTTGGCGCTGTGAACGAACTGGGCGTTTTCGGCATGACCGACAAGGGCCTGAAAGAGGTCTCCAACCCGTCGGCGATCTTCCTCACTCGTGCGCAGGAAGAAGTGCCGGGCAGTGTGGTCATGGCCACATGGGAAGGCACCCGGCCGATGCTGGTCGAAGTCCAGGCGCTGGTGGACGACAGCCATATGTCCAACCCGCGTCGCGTGACGCTGGGTCTGGACCAGAATCGGCTGGCGATGTTGCTGGCGGTTCTGCACCGGCATGGCGGGATTCCGACTCACGATCAGGACGTGTTTCTCAACGTGGTCGGCGGCGTGAAAGTGCTGGAAACCGCGTCCGACCTGGCCTTGATGGCGGCGGTCATGTCCAGCCTGCGCAACCGACCGCTGCCCCATGACCTGCTGGTCTTCGGCGAAGTAGGGCTGTCAGGTGAGGTCAGGCCTGTGCCCAGCGGGCAGGAGCGTCTCAAGGAAGCGTTCAAACACGGCTTCAAACGAGCCATCGTGCCCAAGGCCAACGCGCCTAAAGAGGCCCCTCCAGGCTTTCAGATCATTGCCGTGACCCGTCTGGAGCAGGCACTGGACGCGCTATTCGAATAACAGGCACTAGATTTCGATCAGGGCTGCCAGTTCACGATCCAGTTCTTCCTCATCGCCAAGGTTCAGTTCGATCAGCCGTTTCAAGTGGCTGATCGACTGCAGGCCGATGTGCCGACAGACGAAGCCCAGTTGCCGATTGTTGTCGTGGGTCAGGTGCACATCCATTTTTACGTAAACGTCCGGGCTCAGGTGGATATCCACCAGAAAGTCCTGGGCAGGGTCGCCCGTCCAGGGCTCGGGCCGTTCGATGAGCAAACCTTTGAGCGACAGGTCGACCAACTGCACTTTCCAGCTTTTGTCGCCTTGCGTCAGGTCGGTCTTCGCATCGAAGGCAATGCGTTTGAAGCGTCGGCGATCTGCATGTGAGTCGGTCATCGAGAGGGCTCTCTTGTTGCGGTATTCCGTGGGCCGGGGGCAAGGCTTCGGACTGTTTTATCAAGGCTGTTCATGCACGATAGACCTGAAAGAGGTTGCCGGACAGATGGTGCCCCCAGATTTCTTTCCGACCTGCCAACAAGCCCGCCTGCGCCGCTCCATGCCGGGTATCTGCCTTAATTGATCAAATTCCGGTCTAGACCATCGTGGGGGGTGGCCTTTCGCTGTGACGGCGCTAAACTCGGACTGCTTGCCTTCTAGTCAACTCTGCTGGAATAAAAAAAATGAAAAATAATAATAGTCTGATGCGCCATGTTCCCTGGCTCATCGTCGCAATTGTTGGAGCATGTGCTCTGGGGGTCGTGGCCTTGCGCCGCGGAGAGGCGATCAACGCCTTGTGGATAGTGGTTGCAGCGGTTGCCATCTATCTGGTTGCTTATCGTTACTACAGTCTTTTCATCGCCAATCATGTCATGCAACTCGACCCGCTGCGTGCAACGCCTGCGGTGGTCAACAACGACGGCCTGGACTATGTGCCGACCAACAAACACATTCTTTTCGGTCACCACTTTGCGGCCATCGCAGGCGCAGGCCCGCTGGTCGGTCCGGTGCTGGCGGCGCAGATGGGGTATCTGCCCGGTACGCTGTGGCTGATTGCCGGTGTGGTGCTCGCCGGTGCGGTGCAGGACTTCATGATCCTGTTCCTCTCCACACGCCGTAACGGTCGCTCGCTGGGCGACATGGTCCGTGAGGAAATGGGCCGTATTCCCGGCACCATCGCCTTGTTCGGCTGCTTCCTGATCATGATCATCATCCTCGCGGTGCTGGCGCTGATTGTGGTCAAGGCCCTGGCCGAGAGCCCTTGGGGAATGTTCACCGTCATAGCGACCATCCCGATTGCGATGTTCATGGGCGTCTACATGCGCTACATCCGTCCGGGCCGCATTGGTGAGATTTCCATCGTCGGTGTGATTCTGCTGCTGGCCTCGATCTGGATCGGCGGCCTGGTTGCAGCCGATCCGACCTGGGGTCCGGCGTTCACCTTCACCGGCGTGCAGATCACCTGGATGCTGGTGGGCTACGGTTTTGTGGCAGCCATGCTGCCGGTCTGGCTGCTGCTGGCCCCGCGTGACTACCTGTCGACCTTCCTGAAAATCGGCACCATCCTGGCCCTGGCGATCGGTATCCTGATTCTTGCGCCCGAGCTGAAAATGCCGGCCCTGACCCAGTTCACCAACGGCACTGGCCCGGTCTGGAAAGGCGCGCTGTTCCCGTTCCTGTTCATCACCATCGCCTGCGGTGCGGTGTCCGGTTTCCACGCGCTGATTTCCTCGGGTACCACACCCAAGCTGCTGGATAACGAGAAGAACGCCCGTTACATCGGTTACGGCGGCATGCTGATGGAGTCCTTCGTAGCCATCATGGCGATGGTTGCCGCTTCGGTGATCGAGCCGGGCGTGTACTTCGCGATGAACAGCCCTGCGGCTGTGGTTGGCAGCGACGTGGTGACAGTCGCACAGACCGTTACCAGTTGGGGCTTCACCATTACGCCTGAGCAACTGACGGCGGTGGCCAAGGATATCGGCGAAAACACCGTGCTGGCCCGTGCCGGTGGTGCGCCGACGCTTGCGGTCGGTATCGCGCAGATCCTGCACCAGGTGCTGCCGGGTGAAAACACCATGGCGTTCTGGTACCACTTTGCGATCCTGTTCGAAGCGCTGTTCATCCTGACAGCGGTAGACGCCGGTACACGTGCCGGTCGTTTCATGCTGCAGGACTTGCTGGGCAGCTTCGTTCCGGCGCTGAAACGCACCGAGTCCTGGACCGCCAACGCCATCGGCACCGGTGGCTGCGTGGCGCTGTGGGGGTATCTGCTGTATCAGGGCGTGATCGATCCGCTGGGTGGCATTAACACCCTGTGGCCGTTGTTCGGTATCTCCAACCAGATGCTGGCCGGTATCGCGCTGATGCTCGCAAGCGTTGTGCTGATCAAGATGAAGCGTCAGCGCTATGTCTGGGTCACCATGCTGCCTGCCACGTGGCTGTTGATCTGCACCGTGACGGCTGGCCTGATCAAACTGTTCGACTCCAACCCTGCAGTGGGCTTCCTGGCGCTGGCCAAGAAGTACAGCGCAGCGGCGGACGCCGGTCAGATTCTGGCCCCGGCCAAGACCATGGACCAGATGCAGCACGTAATCTTCAACGCATACACCAACGCGGGCCTGACCATCCTGTTTCTGTTCGTGGTGTTCAGCATCCTGTTCTACGCCCTGAAAGTCGGCATTGCCGCCTGGGGCAAGAAGGAGCGCACCGACAAGGAATCTCCGTTCCAGGCCATGCCGCCAGCGTCGCAGGTGTGATGATGGTCAACCACAGAGGATTTGCCCATGTTCAATGACCTGAGTCGCCTCGGGAAATACCTCGGTCAGGCCGCGCGTCTGATGGTGGGCATGCCGGACTACGACACCTATGTCGAGCACATGCAGACCACACACCCGGACAAGCCGATGATGACCTACGAGCAGTTCTTTCGGGAGCGGCAAGAGGCGCGTTACGGCGGCAAGGGCGGTCCGAAGTGCTGCTGATCCTTTGATCTGCGTTATCGTGTGACCCGACGCGCCACAGGCTGCTACCTGTGGCGCGTTTTCATTTCAGCCCGATTTGCACCTGTCTGGAGCCTTATGAGCGAGTTGCAACCTATCCCCGTTACCGTACTGACCGGCTTTCTGGGCGCAGGCAAGACCACGCTGCTGCGCCACCTGCTCAAGGCCGAACACGGCCTGAAAATCGCAGTGATCGAGAACGAGTTCAGCGATGCCGGCATCGACAGCCAGTTGCTGGGCACCGATCCTGTGCAAGTCATGACCCTGTCCAACGGCTGCGTCTGCTGCACCATTCACACCGACCTGACCAAAGCGCTGTACCTGCTGCTCGAACGGCTGGACAGTGGCGAAATCGCCTTCGACCGGCTGGTGATCGAGTGCACCGGCCTGGCCGATCCCGCACCGGTTGCCCAGACTTTCTTCATCGATGAAGAACTGCGCGAGCGCTACATCCTCGACGGCATCATCACCCTCGTTGATGCGGCTCATGCCGATACCCACCTGACCCAGACCATCGCCCAGGCACAGATCGGTTTTGCCGACCGCCTGCTAGTGAGCAAGCGTGATCTGGTGGACGACGCAGCGTTTGACGCACTCAGCGCGCGCCTGACCCGCATCAACCGCCGTGCGCCGATCCGTATCGTCGAGCATGGCAAGATCGACCTGGCTGAACTGCTCGACGTGCGTGGCTTCAACCTCAACGCCGATCTGGGCGGCGGCATGGTCCTGCGTCCGCTGGCGCCGGTCGGCAACTCCGGTGACCGCATCACCAGCCTTGTGCTGCGCAGCGACAAACCGCTGGATCTGGACCGCCTCAGCGAGTTCATGAACGCGCTGCTGGAAGACCACGGTAAACAACTGCTGCGCTACAAGGGCGTGCTCAACATTGCGGGCGAAGACAGGCGCATGGTGTTTCAGGGCGTGCTCAAGCTCTACGGCTTCGACTGGGATACCGAATGGGCCGAAGGCGAGCCGCGCGAAAGCGTCATCGTGTTCATCGCTGACGAATTGCCGGAGGAGAAGATTCGGGCCGGGTTCGAGGCGATGGTGAGCTGAGGTACTTTTAGGCTCAGCCGGTCTTGAGTCTCTCTCAAGATCGGCTCCTGCGCTCACTCAGCCAGTACACCGTCAAAGCCATTGCTGAAAGCGCAATGCATGCCAGTGTGAAAGGTGCGGGATCGCCCTTCGGCAGTAAGCTGGCGATCAGTGCACAGCAGGCGGCCATCGTTTGGTGAATGAAACCGATCAACGCCATGGCGTGGGGGCCTTTTACGGGCGCGTTCTGGCTGGCAAGAGACTGACAGAGCGGATAAACAGCCCCCTGACCCGCCAGCAGCAGGCAGTAAGGCAGCCAGAGCGCAACGCCCGACGCGGGGTAAATCAGCTGTCCGGCACCCATCACTAAGGCACCCGCCATCAGACATTTCAATCCAGTCAGCAAACCCTCTTGCTGGCTGTGTGTCGCGATCAGCCAACGGACCGAAAGTGCGCCCAGCAAATAGGCACCACTGATGGGCCAGCCGATCCAGCCGTATTCAAGTACCGTCCAGTTGAAGTGCAGCTGAAATATGGCGGGGGGGNCTCGCACCAAAAAGGACAACCACTCCATACCCCAGTCCGCCTGCAAGCACCGGACTCATGAATCGCAAGTCCCGAATCAGTACCCTGTACGAGTCGTCCGGTCGAAAGTCTGTCCTTCTGGACGAAATGACTTTTACGAATAACCTGACTGGAATTATCGAGAGCGCACCCGCTACGGCACTAGCGATAAATATCGCTCTCCAGTCCCAGATCGAGTCCAGTACAGCGCCCGCGAACTGCGCCATACCCAGTGACAAGACAAAGCAGATAGAGAGCCAGCTGAATGCGCGCGGCAGTTGTTCAGCGCTGTAGCTATCGCGCAATAACACGCGGGCCATGACTGAAATCCCACCTGCTGCAATGCCTTGAACCACACGGCACATCAGGAACGTTGTCATGTCTATCGACAGCGCGGTACCTGCACTGCCAACTGAAAAAACCATCAACGCCAAAACCAGCGTCCTCCGACTGCCCAGACATGCAGCCAGCTTGCCCCATAACAACATCGACAAACCCATGCCAATCAGAAAGCTTGACAGCGTCAGAGCCGAAAAATAATCGGGTGCATTGAAAGTCTCTGCTATCGACGGCAGGGACGGCAGATGCAGCGTTATTCCTGACTGTGCAACCAGTACGGCCAGGCAGGGTACCAGCAGGCGACTTTCGATTTTCATGGGGATGATGTTTTTATTGGGTTGCAGGCTTATTGAACTCTGCTGTGCCAAGCGCTTCAGTCAGGCTTTTTAAAAAGTCACTGATCAAGATGTGTGTCATGTCCGCTCGGAGCGTGATTCGTATTGCAGGCTTGTCTTGCGCTACAACGGGGAAGAATACTGTAGACGTAAAAAAACCTTTGTTGGCCAGTTCGGCTGCAATCCGATTTGCAACCTCTGCACTGGAACACTGGATGAGGCGAATGGCCGAACTGCTGCCTTTCTGTTCTGTGTTAATGATGGAATCAAAATATTGAATGTTGTGCTGTAGCTTCCGCTGCAGTTTTTCAACTTCGCCATTACGGTGCAACGCTATTGAAGCCCTCCCTGCGCCGATGGCTGCAATGTTAAGACTTTGAGACCAATTGCTTGGTCCTCCGTATCGATGAATCAGTTTTTTCTGGCGGTCGTTGCCTAACATCGCTACGCCACCACTTGCGCCAAATGCCTTTCCGAGTGACGCCACGATGATGGTGTTCTCATCAAGCTCGTCGAGCTTAGACCGTGCGTAGCCTGTTCCTCCTGCTCCTAACGCGGAAATAGCATGCGAATCGTCAAGGTACAGAAATAGCCCGTATTTCTCTTTCAAATAAATCAGGCTTTCTATCTCTGCCATGCCACCCATGCTATAGACGCCATCGGCAACATAAGCAACCCTGTCATGTGCTTTACATAATGTCTCAAGTTGCTCCATGTTGTTATGGCTTACTGTCAAAACCGTCGCTTCACCTGCGCACGCCGCCTTCATATGGTTCATTGAATAGTGCGCATGCCTGTCAAAAACCATGGTGGGAACCCGGCCGTCGGTAAAGGCGCCTGACGAAAGTAGAGGCAATATGCCTGCGCTGGCTGCACTGCAGGATAAAGTAACATGGCAATGTGCGTTGAGCCATTCTGACAGCTCGGTTTCATACTCAGCCAAGTTAGATAATTGACAGCGGTTTCGTGAATTGGCTATGCGCAACGTACCGGTTTTCTGGAGTGCTTGAATCGCGCCGTCGAGCAGTGCCGGGTGATAGTCCAAACCTAAATAGGATGTTGTGCAAAAATGATAAAACGACCTTCCGAATTGATCGTGCAGATAGTTGTCGTCTTTTACAGTTACGTGGAGACTGGATAGCTTTAGCTTGTCTGCCTCATCCCAGTTGGTTTCTGCCAGACGTATCAAGGTTTGATAATTGCTATGGCGATTGGCTGTCGAGTTCATGCTGCATCCGCTAATTGGAATTTTTCGGTTTGAGCAGCGGTTGATCTCACCAAAAGGAAAAAATAACCGCCAAGACAGCCATTCTTTCGCTGGAAAATTTTCATGTATGTCAGACAGATCCGTGCCCAGCGGATAGTGGTGTATTTCCTCTGTAAGAAATATCTTGTTTTACTCGGCTTCCCGATCAGCAACTCTATGTTCTGCTGACACCTGCGGCGGGCGCATATCACTCTGCCGATTTTGTGATGTTTCAAGGAGGGGCGAGCCGCGCGAAAGCGTCATCGTGTTCATCGCCGACGAATTGCGAGAGGAGAAGATTCGGGCCGGGTTCGAAGCGATGGTGGGCTGAGGTCGCTCTCCAGGCCTACTGGCCTGATCAGGTGCTGGCTGCCCACCAGTAGGCGGGCAGCGCCACCACTTCACGGGCGATGGAATACAGGTCGCGCCACTCGAAATAACGCGCGTGTGCTGTCGAGACCTGCATGACTCCGGCCTGCTTAAGGGCGTACTGGCTGCGGGTGACGTGAAAGTATTGAGTGACCACGACTGCGCTGGTGAAGCCTTTGCCTTTCATGATCCCGGCGCTGTTGATGGCGGTGTCTCGGGTGGTGTTTCCCTGTTCGTCCAGCAGGATCGCTTCCCGCGCAATCTTGCCGTGGTCAACAAGATAGTCTGCCATGACGGCCGCTTCGCTGAAGCCTTCCTTGCCTGTGCCGCCGCTGACGATGATGTGGCGAACCAATCCCTGTCGGTAGAGCTCTTCAGCCCTGTCGAGCCTGGCTCGCAGGCGATCGGACGGCGTCCCGTCCGGGAGCACTTGCGAGCCTAGGACGATGGCGGTGTCGCTGGTTTTGGCGGTGTCGGACAGCCCGTCGATCACGATGGCCCCTGCAAACAGCATGAGCAGCATCGGCAGGCTTATCGAAAGGGTGCGCAACAGCTTCATGGATCGTCTCCCGATCGGTCGGTGGGCTCTCTGTAACAGTGTCACAAAAAAGCCCCGGCTCTTTCGAGTCGGGGCTTTGAGTTACTGCGTCAGACGATGTGGATCAAGCGCCGTAGACCGGCAGCTTGGCGCAGATGGCCTTGACCTTCTCGCGAACCGCGTCGATCACGGCTTCGTTGTTCAGGTCAGCCAGGATGTCGCAGATCCAGCCAGCCAGTTCCTTGCACTCTGCTTCCTTGAAGCCACGAGTGGTCACAGCCGGGGTGCCGAAGCGCAGGCCGGAGGTGACGAACGGGGAGCGTGGGTCGTTCGGTACGGAGTTCTTGTTGACGGTGATGAAGGCGCGGCCCAGGGCAGCGTCGGCATCTTTACCGGAGATGTCCTGCTTGATCAACGAGAGCAGGAACAGGTGGTTTTCAGTACCGCCGGAAACCACGTCGAAACCGCGCTCGATGAACACACCGGCCATGGCCTTGGCGTTCTTGACCACTTGCTGCTGATAAGCCTTGAACTCAGGCTGCAGCGCTTCCTTGAAGCACACGGCCTTGGCCGCGATGACGTGCTCCAGCGGGCCGCCCTGCGAACCCGGGAATACGGCCGAATTCAGCTTCTTCTCGATGTCGGCGTTGGCGCGAGCCAGGATCAGGCCGCCACGTGGACCGCGCAGGGTCTTGTGAGTGGTGGTGGTCACGACGTCGGCGAACGGCACCGGGTTCGGGTAGACACCAGCGGCGACCAGACCGGCCACGTGGGCCATGTCGACGAACAGGTACGCACCGACCTTGTCAGCGATGGCGCGGAAGCGTGGGAAATCCAGGATCTGCGAGTAGGCAGAGAAACCGGCCACGATCATTTTCGGCTTGTGCTCGACGGCCAGACGCTCGACTTCGTCGTAGTCGATCATGCCGTTGGCATCGATGCCGTACTGCACAGCGTTGTACAGCTTGCCGGAGGACGAAACGCTGGCGCCGTGGGTCAGGTGACCGCCGTGGGCCAGGCTCATGCCCAGAATGGTGTCGCCGCCCTGCAGCAACGCGAGGTACACAGCGGAGTTGGCCTGCGAGCCGGCGTGTGGCTGAACGTTGGCGTAATCGGCGCCGAACAGTTCCTTGGCACGGTCGATGGCCAGTTGCTCGATCACGTCGACGTATTCACAGCCGCCGTAGTAGCGCTTGCCTGGGTAGCCTTCGGCGTACTTGTTGGTCAGGACCGAGCCCTGAGCTTCCATGACGGCCGGACTGGTGTAGTTTTCCGAGGCAATCAGCTCGATGTGTTCTTCCTGACGCAGAGCTTCTTGCTCCATGGCGGCAAACAGATCGGCGTCGTACTTCGCGAGAGTCAAATCACGGCTGAACATGGCAGTCCTCAAGGGGGCATGGCGGAAAAGGGGGGCATTCTAACCCATCGGGTTTTATCTGGCATATGAAAGGCAGTCATGTGCCGGATGAATGGGGTGCAGCTTGGGGCCGGCTGAGGGCTGCCAAGCTCTGGCACTACACCGAACTGAAACAGGTCTGGCTGGCTGAACACGTGCCCGTAGACATAGCGCTGTCGTGAAGCGAACACAGGACTGTGGGAGGCGGCTTGCCGGCGATGCAGTCGACGCGGTATGTCAGGAAAATCGCGTCATCGTTTATCGCCGGCAAGCCGCCTCCCACGGTCCGTTGTTTGCAGCGCGACAGCGTTACGTCGAAGACGTGGTGGCGCCTCCCACAGGGTCTGCAGTCCCTCTCAATCCAGCATGAACAACGCATCGTTGCTGAATTGCGCCTCGAACTGGCTGGCGGGCATCGGGCGGCCGAAGAGGTAGCCTTGTACTTCGTCGCAGCCGTGTTCGCGCAGGAAGTCCAGTTGCTCCTGGGTTTCCACGCCTTCGGCGATGACCGCCAGGTTCAGGCTGTGGGCCATGGCGATGATCGCGCGGGCGATCTGTGCGTCCTGTTCGCCGGAGGGCAGGCCGTCGACGAAGGTGCGGTCGATCTTCAACACATCGATGGGGAACTGCTTGAGGTAGTTCAGCGACGAGTACCCCGTACCGAAGTCATCCACCGCAATGCTCAACCCCAGATTCTTCAGCCCGTCGAGTATCTGCATGGCTTCGTTGACCTCGCGCATCAGAATGCTTTCGGTCAGTTCCAGTTCCAGGCACGCAGGGGGCAGGCCGACGGTGTGCAGAATGCTGGCGATGCGTTTGCCAAGTTGGCCGTCCGAGAACTGCCGGGCCGAGATATTCACGGACACTTTCGGCACGCGAACTTTTGCCTGATGCCATTTCTTCAACTGGGTGCAGGCTTCGGTCAGGACCCAGTCGCCGACTTCGACCACCAGCCCCAGTTCTTCAAGCACCGGAATGAAGTCGTTCGGCGGCACCAGACCACGGCGGGGATGGCGCCAGCGCAGCAAGGCCTCGGTCCCGGTCAGGCGTTTGCCATCGCCGCTGAACTGCGGCTGGTAGTACAGCGTAAATTCCTGTTGTTCCAGCGCATGACGCAGATCGCTTTCCAGCTCCAGACGCTCCAGCGCCGAGGCGTTCATGTCGGCCTGATAGAACTGAAAGTTGTTCTTGCCGCGCTCCTTGGCGTGATACATCGCCGTATCGGCGTTCTTCATCAACTGGCTCAGCTCATCGCCGTCCTGCGGGCTCAGGGCGATGCCGATACTGGCGGTCACAAAAAACTCGCGTCCCTCCAGCACGAACGGGGTCACCAGACTGGTGAGGATTTTCTCGGCGACATGAATGGCGCGGTTCAAGGCGCTTTCCCGGGTCGGACCTGGCTGCAGCAACAGGGTGAACTCATCGCCGCCCATGCGCGCAACCGTATCGTCGTCCGTAACGCAGGCCAGCAGGCGTGTGGCCATCTCCTGGAGCATGCGATCCCCCGCAGCATGGCCCAGGGAGTCGTTGATCGGTTTGAAACGGTCCAGATCGAGGAACATCAGCACGACCCAGGCCTGTTGCCGCTCGGCCTGCTGCAACGCCGAATGCAGGCGGTCCTGGAACAGCGTGCGGTTGGGCAGGTGGGTCAGGGCATCGTAGTAGGCCAGGCGATGGATGCGTTCTTCGCTGGCCTTGCGCTCACTGATATCACTGAAGAAGCACACGTAGCTCGCCAGATCGCCTTCATCGTCCACCACCGCCGTGATGCCGACCCATGCCGGGTAATGCTCGCCGTTGCGCCGCTTCAGCCTGACCTCGCCCTCCCAGGTGCCGCTCTGGTTGAGTTGCCTGATGACGTAGCGCAGGTGTGCTTCCTGTTCCGCTTCCACCGTCAGCATGCCGGGCAACTGATCGAGTACCTGAGCCACTTCGTAGCCGCTGACCCGGGTGAACGCTTCGTTGGCCTGCACGATGTAGCCTGCGGGATCGGTGATCAGAATGGCCGACGTGGAGTGTTCAAATACGGTGGCAGCCATGCGCAGGTCTTTTTCCGCGCGGCGCTGCTGGCTGATGTCGCGGCCAACCCCGAGAAGCCCCTCGAAATTGTCGTGCTCGTCCCAGACCAGCACCATGCGCAGTTCGACCGGTACCTTGCGGCCGTCGGCCCGCAGGCAGTCGAACACGAACAGACGCGGCGTGTTGTCGCTGCGCAACTTCGCCAGTTCTTCCGGCTTGTCGAGAACTTTGCGGATGTTGCGGATCAGCGCATCGAACCCCGTCAACTGTTGCGGGTTGGCAACGGTCACGCCCCAGCCGTGAGCGAGAATCCAGTCGGCGGTGTAGCCCAGCACGCTCTGAACCGAGGGGCTCACGTAATTGGGCTCGAGCTGATTGTCGGTGGAGAAAATCACGTCGCTGATGCTCTCGGCAAGCATCCGATAACGCTGTTCGCTGTCACGCAAGGACTGGCTGGACGTGACCTGATCGGTAATGTCCTTGGCAACGCCGATGATGCGTGTCACCAGGTTCTGGCTATCCCGCGCCAGCGCCTGCTCGCGAATGTCGAAGCAGCGCCACTGGTTATCACAGTCGCGGAAGCGCAGGACACATTGCAGCAGTTCGTTGTGCCCGTGATGACGCTGGCGCAGACGCATGTCCTGATAGGGTTTTGCGTCTTCCGGATGGAGCAGGATTTCCCAGAAGAACTCGCCCATCCCGTGCAGTTCCGACTTGCTGTAACCCAGCGTCTTGCCGAGATGGTGGTTGCTGTAGATCATCCGCTGGCTGAGCACATCCTGCACGTAGAGGTGGTCCGGCACGGTGCGGACCACATCGGACCAGAAGCTTTCACGGTCCAGCAACGACAGTTCGATCTGTTTGCGGCTGGTGATATCGCCAATGCTGAGAATCACGGCATCGAAGTCGGCGGGACTTTCCGGAAGCCTGAGCACCAGCCACAGGTGTTGATCCTGGCCGTCCTCGCGGGTTCGGCGGATTTCCAGTTCCAGTCGTGGCTGTTTGTCGAGCACCGCGCGGATTATTTGAATGCCGATGCCGTGACGAGTGCGCGACTCGCCTTCGATCAGTTGCTGCCAGGCCTGCTCGCCGCATTCGACGTTCAGCAGGCCCAGAGCAACGTCATTCACCTCGTTGATCCGCAGCTGTTGCAGCAGCCGGTCAAGCAGGCCCGGCTGGTTCTTCAGCAGCAGGTCGAGGTCTTCGCAGGTCCGGATCTGCAGGGTTTCCAGGCGGCCCGGCAGGCTGGACATGTCCAGGACACAGATCGCAACGCCAGCACCTTCGAAGATATCCCGGTAGCGGCGGCGGCTTTCCAGCAGTTGACGCTGCCTGCCCCGCAGGCTCAGGAGGGCAATGAGTGGCAGAATCGAAAACAGCAGGCCGATGATGCATTTGCCCACGAGAGGCGCCAGCAGGTCCTGGCGAGCCTTGTGTGCATCGAAAAGTCCACGCAGCTGCCAGTCGCTGTTGCCCAGAGGCTGAAGCAGGACGGTCTCTGCATGGCCGGTGTCCGTGACGTTGTCAGGCAGCGTCTCGCGCAGTATCACCTGCTGAGTGACACGTTTTTCCAGCCGCCACAGATGCTGGAAATCCTGCGTCGGTTGCTGGATGAAACCCTTGAGGGCGTCGGGCAGCATGCGCACGGCCCAATAGTTGCCGGTTGTGCCTGCGCTCTGGCGCAACAGCAGATAGATCTGTGAACCGTCCTCATTGCTGGTGTAGTAGAAAGGACGGCCAGTGGCCTGCTTCAGCGCACTTTTCAACAGCGTGGCATCGCTGCTCATGTCGGCGCTGTCCCTGATGACCTCGCCGTTGGGGGCGAGGCTGACAACGCTGCGCAATGTCGGCAAGGCTGCGCGCAGCGCGCTCATTGGCGTCGCCTGTTCGGGCTTGTCTTCGCCTGACTGGATTTCCTCCAGCAGATTCATCGCAATCTGGGCGTTGAGCGCCATGTTCAGACTGATCCGGTCGCAAAGCTGTGTCGCGTAATCGAGGCTGCGCTGGCGCTGGCGTTCCTGGGTCTGATGGAATTGTTCGATAAGTTCCCAGAGCAGCAGCGCGATCATCAGCAACACCAACGTCGCCAGCACCCCCTTCAGTGAGCCGCGCAGAGGCCTGACGGTACTGCTTTTGGCGATACGCGATGGTGAAGAAGTCGTTGATGTGGGCAAGTCGTTGTTCCTGACTACTGGACTGAAGCAGCGATGCACTATGCAATATAAGCTGGCCACCCAAAAGGGCGGCTAGCATGCCTTGAGTTGTGGCAGAGTGCCAGTCCCGCTGGGCCGGATGGTTTGCCCTGCAGGCCGCATTCGGGTAGCTTTGCGCAACGCGCGATTACAGCCCGACTCCTGCATGAGTGACTCCACTGTGTGCAAACAAGACCCAGCTTCATAGCTGCCCAGGCACACGAGTCTGCTCACTGCCTGTTCTGATTCAAGGCGTGGAACGCTCATGCGGCAAGTCTGAAAGACAAATAAAAGCTTTTTTTCGGTCGGGGCTTTAAGCTCGCGTCCCAGATCGGTCCTTATCACAGACACCAGGTTTTCATTCCATGGCTCAATACGTCTTCACCATGCATCGGCTGAGCAAAGTTGTGCCGCCGAAGCGGGAAATCCTCAAGAACATCTCCCTCTCTTTCTTTCCGGGCGCCAAGATTGGCGTGCTGGGTCTCAACGGTTCGGGCAAGTCGACACTGTTGAAGATCATGGCCGGCGTCGACACCGAGTTCGATGGCGAAGCGCGCCCGATGCCTGATCTGAACGTAGGTTATCTGCCGCAGGAACCGCAACTCGATCCCACCAAGACTGTGCGTGAAGTGGTCGAAGAGGCGGTCAGCGTCATCAAGGACGCCCAGGCGCGTCTGGACCAGGTCTACGCCGAATACGCCGACCCGGATGCCGACTTCGACAAGCTGGCCGCTGAACAGGCCAAGCTCGAAGCCATCCTGCAGGCCAGCGACGGTCATAACCTTGAGCGTCAGCTGGAAGTCGCCGCCGATGCGCTGCGTCTGCCTGCGTGGGACGCAAAGATTTCCGTATTGTCCGGTGGTGAGAAGCGTCGTGTCGCGCTGTGCCGCCTGTTGCTGTCCGCTCCCGACATGCTGCTGCTCGACGAACCGACCAACCACCTGGACGCCGATTCCGTCGCCTGGCTGGAGCACTTCCTGCACGACTTCCCGGGCACCGTGGTTGCGATCACGCACGACCGTTACTTCCTGGACAACGTCGCGGGCTGGATTCTGGAACTCGACCGCGGCGCCGGTATTCCTTACGAAGGCAACTATTCGGGCTGGCTTGAAGCCAAGTCCGATCGTCTGGCCCAGGAATCCAAGCAGCAGTCGGCCCATGAAAAGGCCATGAAAGACGAGTTGGAATGGGTTCGCAAAGGTGCCAAGGCGCGCCAGTCAAAATCCAAGGCTCGTCTGCAACGCTTCGAAGAAATGCAGTCGCAGGAATTCCAGAAGCGCAGCGAAACCAACGAGATCTACATCCCGGCTGGTCCGCGCCTCGGCGACAAGGTCATCGAGTTCAAGAACGTCACCAAAGGCTATGGCGATCGCGTCCTGATCGACAACCTGTCATTCGCCATGCCCAAAGGCGCCATTGTCGGCGTGATCGGCGGTAACGGTGCCGGTAAATCGACCCTGTTCCGCATGCTGATGGGCAAGGAGCAACCGGATTCGGGCAGTATTGAAATCGGTGAAACCGTGCAACTGGCCTGCGTTGACCAGAGCCGTGACGATCTGGACGGCAGCAAGTCGGTGTTCCAGGCGGTTTCCGACGGTTCGGACGTGATCCGTATCGGCAACTATGAAATCCCGTCGCGCACCTATGTCGGCCGTTTCAACTTCAAGGGCGGCGATCAGCAGAAATTCGTCAAGGACCTGTCCGGTGGTGAGCGCGGTCGTCTGCACCTGGCGTTGACCCTGAAAGAGGGCGGCAACGTGCTGCTGCTCGACGAACCGTCCAACGACCTCGACGTTGAAACCCTGCGTTCGCTGGAAGAAGCATTGCTGGACTTCCCGGGCGCGGCCATTGTGATCTCCCACGATCGGTGGTTCCTTGACCGTGTCGCGACCCACATTCTGGCGTACGAAGACGACTCTCAAGCCGTATTCTTCGAAGGCAACTACACCGAATACGAAGCTGACCGTAAAAAGCGTCTTGGCGATGCCGCTGCCCAGCCGCACCGCGTACGTCACAAGAAGCTGGCGTAACTCAGATACAGCGGGAGCGCCTTTTCTGGCGCTCCTGTT
Organism: Pseudomonas viridiflava; assembly: GCF_001642795.1. Taxonomy (GTDB): domain Bacteria; phylum Pseudomonadota; class Gammaproteobacteria; order Pseudomonadales; family Pseudomonadaceae; genus Aquipseudomonas; species Aquipseudomonas viridiflava. The sequence goes on from NZ_LKEH01000025.1 coordinate 70,642, forward strand.
GTCTCAGCCTACGTCCGTCTCAATCAGCACCACCTCGATCACCTGATCGCCCGCCGGTCGTTTCCACAACACCTCATCGCCCAACTGCGCACCCAGCAACGCGCGGCCCAGTGGCGAACCCCAGTTGATCAAACCATTGGCCGCATCGGCCTGATCCTCACCAACCAGTTGCACACGCTGCTGGCGGTCGTCTTCATCGGCAAATGTCACCCAACTGCCAATCTGCACCTTCTCGGTCGAAAGGGCGGGCGTGACCACCTGTGCGCTTTGCAGGCGCTGGTTGAAGTAACGCAGGTCTCGCTCCAGGTCTGCCAGACGCTGCTTGTCGGCATTGTCGCCCAGCGCCGTTTGGGCGCTGTGCTGCGCCTGAAGATCGCTCACGTGCTGTTGCAGCAATACCAGACCGTGAGCAGTCACGTAATTGGGCTGTTCGCTGACCGTGCGCTCCACCGGCTGGTTGGCGTCGGCGGCGGCGTTGTCTTCGTTTACAAATGCGCGACTCATGAAGTGTCCTCCCTCAATTGGGTTTGGGCCACGGTGAGGCGTGATTGGTTTCGTTGAAATGCCGGCTGCGACGTGCCAATCAGTTCGGGCGGTAGGCTTTTGCGGCGCTGCGGGTCTTTTCCCGCTCCCAGTCGCGGTCACGATCATTGAAGATCTGCCCCGGATCGAAGCGGCTGCGATTTTCCTGAGAGGCCTGACACTGGCGAAAACCATCGCCCCAGCCTTCTGCGTAGAGCTTGTCCTTGAGGTAGCGCGGTACGTTTTTCTTGAACTCCCCGGTGAACGCACCTGCCGCGGCCTTGCCGCTGCCACATCCGTCCTGGTAGCCGTCGGCGAAGCCGGGCGGATAACCCTCAGCCAGCATTTGATCACGGGCGGACTGACAACCCGCCAGCCCGATGGCCAGCGACAACAACACCCAATGCAGCTTCATGATGGTTTCCTCTACGTATGAGGAGAGTCTAGAAGCGAATGTGTGAGTTATTTGTAAAAACGACGTGGGGAATGTGTAGTGTCGCTTCGCTATCTGCTGAATGACTCAGGCCGGATCGCTGGTCTGACGGTTGCGCTGCAGTTTTTCACGGCTCCCACAGACGCTCATATCGTTTTCGCCAGTGATATCAATAGTGATACCACTTCACCTCAAGCATCACTTCGTTCTGTGGCGAGCTCATCTGGCTGAATTCGCGTTGGGCGCTCAGGCGCAGGCCTACGTTGCGGGAGAGTTCCCACTGCTGGTTGAGGCTGACGCTGCGGCGTACTTCGCCGTTGGTGAAGTAATCGCCCTTGGCTTCCAGGCTCAGGTTGCCCAGCGGGTTGCGCCACAGCAGGCCGGTGTTGAAGCCAGCGGCTGGCGAGATGAATTCCGAAAAGTCATTGTTGTGCTCGACACGCACTGTGCCCAGCGCGAAACCCAATACCTCTTCGCCCAGTTGCCAGGTGCCGCCCGCGCCGCCGTTGACGTGGCTGACCAGATTTTCATCGCCATGCTTGCCCAACACGCGTTCAAGGCCGCCGGTGACTTGCCATGACCATGGCTTGAGCAGTTCGGTACGGGGTGTCAGTGAACGAATCGTGGCCAGATCCAGTTGCTGGACCTGCCAGTCGTTGCCTTCGTACTGACGCACCTTGAGCTGCAGGATCTCAATCTGAGCGCCAAGCGGGAAGCCGTAGGCGTTGTCGTTCAGGTCGTGATACGCCATGCGCAGGCCGTACTCACCGAACGCCCGGTCGCCGCGTGTGCCTACGCCCAGCTGCCAGGTGCGTGACTCATGTCCGTCTTCCGGCAGGCCGGGGCGCTGGATGTCCAGTTGCGGCGGCGGGTTCTGGTTGATGGCCTGCAACAGTTCGAAACTGCGCTGGGAGCGCGCTGCGTCACGCTCCAGGCCATTGGCACGATAGCGTTCGAGGCGATAGGCCGCGTCCTGAATCAACGCGCGACGCTCCTTGGGCTGTGCCAGATACTGCGGGTCCTGCAGTTGTTTCTGGTCAGCGCTGACTTTCAGCACCCATTGCTGTTCGTCAGCGTTCAGCGGTTCGGCACGGCTCAGCAGTTCGCGTTCGCGAGAGGGGCGGTAATCAATGCTTTCAACCAGTCCCGCGGCCTTGATGGCTTTGACCGTGTCGGTCGGAATGGCCGTCAGCCCGAACTGTTCGGTCAGGTGCAGGCCGGGGCGCGCGACCTGCAGCAGTTCCAGGAGGCGATACGAGCAGTTTTCGTCGAAGAAGAAGTAGCTGAAGCGAATCTGTTTCAGTTCCCAGACATGTTCGACCATGCGCCCGGTTTCCTCGGGCGTCAGGTTCAGTCGGTATTCCCACAGATCACGGTTTTCCAGACTGCGGTATTCCGACAGTTTTTCCTGATACGGCACCAGGGCGAACAGGCCGGGGTAGCCGCCCATCAGGCCTTTCCATGCATACAGGATGCTGTTGTCCATGCCTTCGATGTAGGCACCGAAGTTGATTGCGTAGCTCAGCAGTGTGGTGTTGTTTGCCTTGGCGCTGGCCGGATCAATCCTCAGCAGCGTGTGGCCGAACATGGAAGACGGACTGTTGAGGTAGGCCGCCGGGAAGATCAGCACGGTGCTGTCCGGGGCTACGTCTTTGTACCAGGTCTTGAATTCCTTGCAGTCCAGCACCGGCAGGTCGGTCAGTTTCAACTGATCGCGCAGCCAGCGGGTCCTTGCAGGGTAAACGCACTGTGCGTGGGTCTGATCGTTGGTGACAGGCGCATAAATGGCGTCGAGCGTCGCGCTCAGTTCAGCCTTGGGGTCATGCGCGCCATCAGCCGCGAGAAAGAATTTGGGGTCGTCAACGTAACTGCGCCAGCCGCCGAGCTTGCCAGCCTCGTAATGGCCCAGTGAAATCCAGAATGGCTCGTTGGCCAGTTGCTGCAAACGGTCGGCAGCCACACGCGGGGCGGCAGACAAGGGGGCACAGACAAACAGCGCCAGCAAGGCAAGACGTTTGAGCATAGAGGGCAACTAGTCAGGGAGAAGAGTCCCGCCCCTCATGAAGAGGGGCGGGCGAACGACTTTAAGCCTGGGTAGCGTACTTGGCCAGGGTTGGATCGTTTTTCAGAACGTTGACGGTGTTGGCGTGAACGTCTTCGGCAGTGGCGTCAGCCTTGCTGAAGATTTGCGAAAAGTGCTCGTGAGTGACAGAAGCGAAACGCGCACGATCTTCCGGTGCGACGCCCAGCACGACCGCGTAAGTGGTCAGTGCTTCGCCTTGGCCCATGGCCATGTCTTTGGAAAGCTCATCCATCATGCCGTTCATGGCCAGCCAGGATTTGCCGCCATAAGTCAGAGCACTGTTGGTAGAGCAGCCGTTGGTGCCGGACGTCATGCCGAAGGTGGCGTTGCCCGAAGTGCCGTTGGTAGTGGAAGCCAGGAAGTGAGCGGGAGTGCCGCGTTGACCTTCAAACAGCATGTTGCCCCAACCGCAGTCCGGACCGCCTGGCGCTTGGGCCATGGCGTTGATGGATACAGCGGCGAAGAGCGTTCCTAGAAGAATCCGTTTCATAGCTTTTTTCTCTTTATGGTCAGCCAAGGGTCGAGTTTCTTTCGTGTCACACCAAACCGGAGGGTTGTTTTGAACCTTCCGCGCAGTTTTGAGTTTAGGCAGGTTCCAAGGGTTCCGTGAGCTATTGCAGAATATTGCGTAAAACCGCTTTTTTTATTGCACATGAAGCGTCTTTCATGGAAGTGAAAATCTTCAAGACGTCTTCTGCCATGAAAGCCTGTCTTGCAAGTCGTGTGCAGCGAGCGCCAGAATGCCTGCATCTGCCCCGCCTGATGTAAGGAACACTGATGCCCGATTCTGTCGCAGCCAACCTACGCCTGGCGCCCCACGCGCTGACCCGTCCGTTTTCCGCTGAGCAGTTCAGCTTTTCGACCACCAACGATCTGGAACCCTTTCGCGGTGTGCTCGGCCAGGAGCGAGCGGTAGAAGCCTTGCAGTTCGGGGTCGCGATGCCGCGTCCCGGTTACAACGTATTTGTCATGGGCGAACCCGGCACCGGCCGGTTCTCGTTCGTGAAGCGCTACCTCAAGGCCGAAGGCAAGCGTATGCAGACGCCGTCGGACTGGGTTTACGTCAACAATTTTGACGAGCCTCGCGAGCCGCGTGCGCTGGAGCTGCCGCCGGGCAGCGCGCAATCCTTCATTGCCGACATCGGCGGCCTGATCGATAACCTGCTGGTCACCTTCCCGGCGGTGTTCGAGCACCCCTCGTATCAGCAGAAGAAGAGTTCGATCGATCGTGCCTTCAATCAGCGCTACGACCGTGCACTGGACGTGATCGAGCGCCTGTCGCTGGAAAAGGACATCGCGCTGTACCGCGACAGCAGCAACATCGCCTTCACGCCAATGGCTGATGGCAAGGCGCTGGACGAAGCCGAGTTCTCGCAACTGCCGGAAGCGGATCGCGAGCGTTTTCATGAAGACATTTCCGCGCTTGAAGAGCGTCTGAACGAAGAACTTGCAAGCCTGCCGCAGTGGAAGCGCGAGTCGAACAACCAACTGCGTCAGCTCAACGAAGAAACCATCACCCTGACCCTGCAGCCTTTGCTGGCACCGTTGTCGGAAAAGTACGCCGAGAACGCCGCCGTCTGCGCTTATCTGCAGGCGATGCAGGTTTACCTGCTCAAGACGCTGGTCGAGCAACTGGTCGACGACAGCAAGACCGACGCTCAGGCCCGCAAGCTGCTTGAAGAGCAATACAGTCCGAGCCTGGTGGTCGGCCACACTCACGATGGCGGCGCACCGGTGGTGTTCGAGCCGCATCCGACCTACGACAACCTGTTTGGTCGTATCGAATACAGCACCGATCAGGGCGCGCTCTACACGACCTATCGGCAGTTGCGTCCGGGCGCACTGCACCGTGCCAATGGCGGCTTCCTGATTCTGGAAGCCGAGAAGATGCTCAGCGAGCCGTTCGTGTGGGATGCGCTCAAGCGTACCCTGCAGTCGCGCAAGCTGAAAATGGAATCGCCGCTGGGCGAGCTGGGCCGTGTCGCAACCGTGACCCTGACGCCGCAGGTCATTCCGTGGAACGTCAAGATCGTCATCATCGGCTCGCGTTCGCTGTACTACACGCTGCAGGACCTGGATCCGGACTTCCAAGAGATGTTCCGCGTGCTGGTCGACTTCGACGAAGAAATTCCGATGGTCGACGAAACCCTCGAGCAGTTCGCCCAATTGCTGAAAACCCGTACTTCGGAAGAAGGCATGGCGCCCTTGACCGCTGACGCCGTTGCGCGGCTGGCGACCTACAGTGCGCGGCTCGCCGAGCACCAGGGGCGTTTGTCGGCGCGCATTGGCGATCTGTTTCAGCTGGTCAGCGAGGCGGACTTCATTCGTCAATTGGCGAGCGACGACAAGACCGACGCAGGTCACATCGAACGTGCGCTGAAGGCCAAGGCCACGCGCACCGGACGCGTTTCGGCACGGATTCTCGACGACATGATGGCCGGTGTCATTCTGATCGACACCGACGGTGCGGCCGTCGGCAAGTGCAACGGCCTGACTGTGCTGGAAGTCGGTGATTCGGCGTTCGGCGTGCCGGCCCGTATCTCTGCGACGGTGTATCCGGGTGGCAGCGGCATCGTCGATATCGAGCGTGAGGTCAACCTCGGTCAGCCGATTCACTCCAAGGGCGTGATGATTCTGACCGGTTATCTGGGCAGCCGTTATGCGCAGGAATTCCCGCTGGCGATCTCGGCCAGCATCGCGCTTGAGCAATCCTACGGCTATGTCGATGGCGACAGTGCTTCGTTGGGCGAGGTCTGTACGCTGATTTCGGCGCTGTCACGCACGCCGCTCAAGCAGTGTTTCGCGATCACCGGCTCCATCAACCAGTTTGGTGAGGTGCAGGCGGTCGGCGGGGTCAACGAGAAGATCGAAGGCTTCTTCCGGCTGTGCGAGGCGCGCGGTCTGACGGGCGAGCAGGGCGCAATCATCCCGCACGCCAACGTGACCACGCTCATGCTCGATGAACGTGTGGTGCAGGCCGTACGTGACGGTCAGTTCCATATCTATGCGGTGCGTCAGGCCGATGAAGCTTTGAGCCTGCTGGTCGGCGAGCCGGCCGGTGCGCCGGACGAGCAGGGCGAATTCCCCGAAGGCAGCGTCAATGCCCGCGTGGTCGAGCGGCTACGCGACATCGCCGAAATGCTCAGCGATGAAGACCTGAATGAAGAGCTGGAAAAGGAGCCTGCCCAGTTGCAACCTGAACTCAAGGTCTGATGTCATCTTGAGCGGCGCCGGGTGCTCTTGCGAGCATCCGGTGGCCGTTCATCAGGCCCGGTTTCGCAACGTCACTTTTCTTCTATCCTGTCAGGTGATCGTGGTGGCCAAATGGACTGGCACATTTTCCTGCTGTGGAGGAGGGTGATACCGCTGCTGACAAGGAGCTCGCCATGCCGCGCAGCCTCTGCCTCAACCGTGAATGCCTCGGGCTCATCACCCGAATCGAATGCGTCATCAGGCCGATGTCCGGTGAGGATGGCCTTTGGATGGTGCTGTTTGCCGCCGGAATGTCCGGCGAACAACCTTCTGCACTTCGCTCTCAGGGACCGTTCACCAGTCTGGCTGCTGCCCAGTCCATTCTCGACAGTATTGCCGAAAATCTGCTGCTGGGCGGTTATCGCCCGGCTGACGATGTGCCTATCTGGACGTTGCACATGCAGGCTGAATTGCGCCGGCTCAACGGCGACCTGTCCCGCCATCAGCGTTCTTCCCCGTTCAAGTTCTAGCCCATGTTTTCTGCGTTATTTTGTCGCACATCTAGAGCCGTCCGTTCCCGCTGATATACTCGCGCGTCTTTTTCCACAACACTTGCGAGTCTCAATGGAACGTTTCTTCGAAAATGCCATGTATGCATCGCGCTGGTTGCTGGCGCCGATCTATTTCGGTTTGTCCCTTGGGTTGCTGGCGCTGTGCCTGAAGTTCTTTCAGGAAATCTTTCACGTCCTTCCCAATATCTTCAGCCTGGCCGAAGCCGATCTGATCCTGGTGCTGCTGTCGCTGATCGATATGGCGCTGGTGGGTGGTCTGCTGGTCATGGTGATGATTTCCGGCTACGAGAACTTCGTTTCGCAGCTGGACATCGATGAGGACAAGGAAAAGCTCAACTGGCTGGGCACCATGGATTCCTCGTCGCTGAAGATGAAAGTCGCAGCGTCCATCGTGGCGATTTCGTCCATCCACCTGCTGCGCGTATTCATGGACGCCACCAACATCAAGACCGAATACCTGATGTGGTACGTGATCATCCACATGACCTTCGTGATCTCGGCGTTCGCGATGGGTTATCTGGACAAGCTGACCAAACTGGACAAGATGACCAAGCAGTAACCCCACGACTGCTTCAGGCTCACATCCGCCTGCCCCGCGCTTGAATCCGAGCGAGGGGCGGGCGGTTTCGTTTCTGGATTGTTGTTTCGACGTGCTGTAAAAAGTCCGTTGCGATGCTTTCAGCAAACGACGAAAGAGGTTCGATCATGAATTATCAGGAATTTACCGACCATGCCCAGGCTGGCCGGGTCAATGAGCTGAATCTGATCTCGATCGAGGGCGGCATTTACCTGCTGGAGGTGCTGATGAACGGCAGCTCCGGGATGCTCAAGGATCAGGCGGGCAAGACCCTGCACCTGCGCTCGGTCGAACACGCACGCGACCTGCTCAAGAACCTGCCAGTGGTGCCTTTCTATCTGGTCCACTGTGTGGTGCATGACGAGCTGTGCGGCATGCCGGTCAATGACCGTTCCGAGATGCGCATGCCGATCTCCTTTCACTCATCCTGGTCCTGACGCAACGTAGCGCTTCGCCGCGGCGGTAGGGCCTGTCAGGTCAATTGTGCTAGGCTGGCTGCCCTTTTGGTTCGGGGTGCCACCGAGCGGGTCATGATTGCCAAGCTGGTTTTCATGTCCGTCGACAGCGCGCCCCTCTGCGGAGCAGTGTCATGTCCGAAGTCAATCTGTCCACCGACGAAACACGCGTCAGCTACGGCATTGGCCGTCAGTTGGGCGACCAACTGCGCGACAACCCGCCACCGGGCGTCAACCTGGACGCCATCCTGGCGGGTCTGACCGATGCGTTCAACGGTCTGCCGAGCCGCGTTGGTCAGGAAGAAATGTCCGCCAGCTTCAAGGTCATCCGCGAAATCATGCAGGCTGAGGCAGCTGCAAAGGCCGAGAAAGCCGCAGGTGCCGGTCTGGCTTACCTGGCTGAAAACGCCAAGCGTGAAGGCGTGACCACATTGGCCTCGGGTCTGCAGTTTGAAGTTCTCACCGCTGGCACAGGTCCAAAGCCGACGCGTGAAGATCAGGTTCGTACTCACTACCACGGCACGCTGATCGATGGCACCGTGTTCGACAGCTCGTACGATCGTGGCGAGCCTGCCGAATTCCCGGTTGGCGGCGTGATCGCTGGCTGGACCGAGGCGTTGCAACTGATGAACACCGGCAGCAAATGGCGTCTGTACGTGCCGAGCGAGCTGGCTTACGGCGCTCAGGGCGTTGGCAGCATCGCACCGCACAGCGTGCTGGTGTTCGACGTGGAACTGCTGGCCGTTCTGTAACGGCTTCAGGCGGTACGCAAGGTTGCTGAACGAGTCGTCTTGATCCGTTCAGCAACGGGGTTGTGCTGATGCTTCATGCTCAGTGCAACTCGCCTATCGGGCGCAATGCCCGCGCATAACAGAACAGAAACAGATTGCGCACCAGCTCCTTGAGCACCACCGGCTCGCTGGAACTGAGGCTGTAGACATCCAGATCACCCTGATCACGCAACTCCTCCAGCGCTTCCTCTTCCAGTACGGCACACACCTCCCCGGTTTCGCGGTGAAGAATTCGCAGGTACGGGTGTGGGCGGTCCAGCCATGCATCGATCAAATAAGTCATGTTCCATCTCCTGTATCGGTTTGATGAGAATAATTCTTATTGGGATAATAGCAAGGCTCTATTGAGATTAATTCTCATTTTGTGCCGGACGGTTGATGTGGGTCAGTGAGCGATGGCGATCGTGTTTATGCTCTGCGCTCATCGTTATACACAAGTCTGTTAGACGCAAAACGGGGCCAAAGCGAAAGTGACCGACTGAATGCATACCCCGTGGGCGACGGCTTGTCGGCGATGGCGTCCGTTCAGTCACTGATAGGTCGCTTCAGAAAAAGCATCGCCGGCAAGTCGCCTCCCACAGTAGTCCGTGGCTGCAGCAAGACTTGGCTGAATGGGCATCAATCAGTGCAACAAAAAAGCCCGTCACGAGGACGGGCTTTTTCGTGCTGCCGATGCAATCAATGCGTACGTGCGACGGCAAACTCGCTCAGTTCGACCAGCGCATCGCGGTACTCGCTGGGCGGCAGGGCGTCCAGGCAGGCGATGGCCTTGGCGGCGTAGTCACGGGCCAGTTGTGCGGTGTAATCCAGGGCTCCGGCGCTTTCGACGGCGTTGCGGATGCTTTCCAGATCTTCCAGGCCGCCTTTCTGAATGGCCTGACGAACCAGGGCAGCCTGCTCGGGCGTGCCTTCGCGCATGGTGTAGATCAGCGGCAGGGTAGGTTTGCCTTCGGCCAGATCATCGCCGACGTTCTTGCCCAGTGTCTCGGCGTCGCCACGGTAGTCCAGCAGGTCGTCCACCAGTTGGAACGCAACACCCAAGTGATCGCCAAAGGTACGCAATGCTTCGGTCTGTTCGGCAGAGGCGCTGCACAGTGCTGCGGCGCTGTGGGTCGAGGCTTCGAACAGCATGGCTGTCTTGCCGCGAATCACTTCCATGTAAATTTCTTCAGTGGTGCTGGCGTCGCGAACCTTGGACAATTGCAGCACTTCGCCTTCAGCGATGACGCGCGTGGCCTTGGACAGGATTCTCATCACGTCCATCGAGCCAAGTTCGACCATCATTTCGAAGGAGCGCGAATAAAGGAAGTCGCCGACCAGCACGCTCGGCGCATTGCCCCACAGGGCGTTGGCCGTCGAGCGCCCGCGACGCATGCCGGACATGTCGACGACGTCGTCATGCAGCAGGGTGGCGGTGTGCAGGAATTCGATGGTGGCGGCCAGTAGGCGCACATCGTCGCCTTCGCGGCCCAGCGCCTTGCCGCACAGCAGTACCAGCAGGGGACGCAGGCGTTTGCCGCCAGCGGACGTAATGTAGTCGCCGATTTTCGAGACCAGCGGTACGCGTGACGTCAGTTGCTTTTTGATGATAACGTCAACGGCACTAAAGTCGTCCGCCACCGCGCGGTAGAAGGCTTGGGGTTGCATCAGCGACACGTGCTCCGGAAAGGTTGCGCCGCATGCTAGGTCGCGGGGTAGAGCGTGTCAAGGTATGACGAGCGGCCCCTTGCAACCCATCATAGGCTTGCGTACAATCGCGCACCCTAACTTTCCTGGGCAGCACCTGCCTTACGCAATTGCAAACGGGCCGTTCCAGCCCCATGCAGCCATGCCAGCCGATACTCTTCTTATAAAGAGCTGGGTGAGCAGGATTTTCGGAGAAATACCATGTACGCAGTAATTGTTACCGGTGGCAAGCAGTACAAAGTCGCCCCAGGTGAATACCTGAAAATTGAAAAACTGGAAATCGCTACTGGCGAATCCGTCACTTTCGACCGCGTTCTGCTGGTTGGCAATGGCGACGACGTCAATATCGGTGCTCCAGTTGTTGCTGGCGCTACTGTCGTGGCAGAAGTGGTTTCGCAAGGTCGTCACGATAAGGTTCGTATCATCAAGTTCCGTCGTCGTAAGCACCACATGAAGCGCATGGGCCACCGCCAGTGGTACACCGAGATCAAAATCACAGGTATTCAGGCTTAATTTCAGCCTAATCCTCATTTGGAGAATTGACTCATGGCACACAAAAAAGCTGGTGGTAGTACCCGTAACGGGCGCGACTCAGAAGCCAAACGCCTTGGCGTGAAGATGTATGGCGGCCAGGCTATCATTCCGGGCAACATCATCGTGCGTCAGCGCGGCACCCAATTCCACGCTGGCTACGGCGTTGGCATGGGTAAAGATCACACCCTGTTCGCGAAAGTGGAAGGCGTGATCAAGTTTCAAGTCAAGGGCGCCTTCGGTCGCCGCTACGTGAGCATCGTTCCGAAGACTGAAGTCTCCGCAGCGTAATCACGCAGTAGCTTAAAAGCCCTGTCTTGCGACGGGGCTTTTTCGTTTGTAGAGGTAGAGAGTCAGGTGAGTCTCTTGCAAAACTGTTTGTGCGGGCTGTTGTGATGTTGACCCCTGGGGTCGCTGGTTTCTGATCGGTATCGCAACGCTCATTTTTGCAAGAGTCTTATGTAATTTATGTGGTTCTGCTCGTCCCTGTGGCGGGAGGCGTGCGTTATGAAATTTGTAGATGAAGTATCCATTCGAGTAAAGGCCGGTGACGGCGGCAACGGTTGCATGAGCTTCCGTCGTGAAAAATTCATCGAAAACGGTGGCCCCAACGGCGGCGACGGCGGTGATGGCGGTTCGGTCTACATGATGGCCGACGTTAACCTGAACACCCTGGTCGACTACCGTTACACGCGTCACTTCGATGCCGAGCGCGGCTCCAACGGCGGCAGCACCGACTGCACCGGTCGTAAAGGTGAAGAGCTGGTGCTGCGCGTACCGGTCGGCACCACGATCATCGATGCCACCACTCAGGAAATCATCGGCGACCTGACCAAAGACGGTCAGCGCATCATGGTTGCCCAGGGCGGCTGGCACGGTCTGGGCAACACGCGTTTCAAATCCAGTACCAACCGTGCTCCACGCCAGACCACGCCGGGCAAGCCTGGCGATCAGCGTGATCTCAAGCTGGAATTGAAAGTGCTGGCGGACGTTGGCCTGCTGGGTTTGCCGAACGCAGGCAAAAGTACCTTCATTCGCTCGGTGTCTGCCGCCAAGCCGAAAGTGGCCGACTATCCGTTCACGACCCTGGTGCCGAACCTGGGCGTGGTCAGTGTCGATCGCTGGAAAAGCTTCGTGGTTGCCGACATTCCGGGTCTGATCGAAGGCGCATCCGATGGCGCGGGCCTGGGGATTCGCTTCCTCAAGCATTTGGCGCGTACTCGTCTGTTGCTGCACCTCGTCGACATGGCGCCGCTGGATGAAACCAGTGCTGCGGATTCGGCTGAAATCATCGTCAACGAGCTGGTCAAGTTCAGCCCGTCTTTGGCCGATCGTGATCGCTGGCTGGTGCTGAACAAGTGCGACCAGTTGCTTGAAGAAGAGCATGAGGCCCGCAAGCAGGAGATCGTTGATCGCCTGGAGTGGACCGGTCCGGTCTATGTGATCTCTGCCATCGCCAAAGAAGGTACCGAGCAGCTGACGCGCGACATCATGCGTTATCTCGAAGAGCGCAGCCTGCGCATCGCCGAAGAGCCTGGTTATGCCGAAGAGCTGGCCGAGCTGGATCAGCGCATCGAAGACGAGGCGCGTGCGCAGTTGCAGGCGCTGGATGATCAGCGTGCGCTGCGTCGCAGTGGCGTGAAGAGCGTGCATGACATCGGCGACGATGACTGGGATGAAGAAGATGTGGACGATGAAGATGGTCCGGAAATCATTTACGTCCGTGACTGATCGCTTGAAGTAAACTTGAACGCCGCTACTTTTGTTAGCGGCGTTTTTGTATCCCGAATTTGAAAACTCTCTGGCTAAGGTTGGAAGATGATGCGCAGCAAAGTGACGGGTGCCCAGCGCTGGGTCGTGAAGATCGGCAGTGCCCTGCTGACAGCGGATGGCAAGGGTCTGGATCGCACGGCCATGAGTGTGTGGGTCGAGCAGATGGTGGCGCTGCATGAAGCAGGTGTCGAGCTGGTGCTGGTTTCCTCCGGGGCGGTAGCTGCCGGGATGAGTCGCCTGGGCTGGACTGTTCGACCCAGTGCGATGCATGAGCTGCAGGCGGCTGCCGCCATCGGTCAGATGGGCTTGGTGCAGGCATGGGAATCCAGCTTTGCCGAGCATGATCGGCACACCGCGCAGATCCTGCTGACTCACGACGACCTGTCCGATCGCAAGCGCTACCTGAACGCTCGCAGCACGCTGCGTACTCTGGTTGAGCTGGGTGTAGTGCCGGTCATCAACGAAAACGACACCGTGGTCACCGACGAGATTCGTTTTGGCGACAATGACACGCTCGCTGCGCTGGTGGCCAATCTGGTCGAGGCTGACCTGCTGGTCATTCTTACGGATCGCGACGGCATGTTCGATGCCGATCCGCGCAACAATCCCGATGCCCAACTGATTTTCGAAGCTCGCGCTGATGATCCTGCTCTGGATGCGGTGGCGGGCGGTACAGGTGGAGCGTTGGGTCGTGGCGGCATGCAGACCAAATTGCGGGCTGCGCGTCTGGCGGCCCGCTCGGGCGCGCACACCGTGATTGTCGGCGGTCGCATCGAGCGCGTTCTGGCGCGGCTCAAGGGTGGTGAGCGGCTGGGTACGCTGCTGTCGCCGGAGCGCGGCATGCTGGCGGCGCGCAAGCAGTGGCTGGCTGGGCATTTGCAGACGCGCGGTACGCTGGTGCTGGATGACGGTGCGGTGTCTGCCCTGGCTCGGGACCACAAAAGTCTGCTGTCGGTCGGCGTCAAGCTGGTGCAAGGCAGTTTTCGGCGCGGCGAGATGGTGGTTTGCGTGGCGCCGGATGGGCGTGAGGTTGCTCGGGGTCTGAGCAACTACAGTGCTGTTGAGGCGCAGAAGATCATTGGGCAGTCGTCCGAGGCCATCGTGCGCGAGTTGGGCTACATGGCTGAGCCTGAACTGATTCACCGCGACAACCTGATTCTCGTCTGAGTCGGGTCATTAACTGGAAGGAAGGCTCGATGCGCGTCATGAAGGGTTTTTTGACTGCTTTGCTGTTCGTGCCTGTGCTGGTCTCGGCAGAAGAGATCGGCCAGGTGTCAACGGTGTTCAAGATGGTCGGGCCAAACGACCGGATCGTGGTGGAAGCCTTCGATGATCCTAAGGTGGATGGCGTGACCTGCTACCTGTCGCGTGCCAAGACGGGCGGCATCAAGGGTGGTCTAGGGTTGGCTGAGGATCGGGCGGAAGCGTCGATTGCCTGTCGTCAGGTCGGCCCGATCCACTTCAAGGAAGACCTCAAGGATGGTGATGAGGTCTTCAAGGAGCGCACGTCACTGGTGTTCAAGACCATGCAGGTGGTGCGTTTCTTCGACAAGAAGCGTAATTCGCTGGTGTATCTGGTCTACAGCGACCGGATCATCGAAGGTAGCCCGCAGAATGCGGTGACGGCTATTCCGATCCTGCCATGGTCGCCCGCGCCAGCGCCATGATTTGAGGTCTATGTCTTTGGCATGGTGGCGGGTGCGGACTTGTGGGAGGCGGCTTGCCGGCGATGCGGTTTCTGTAGCGCCATATTAGTGATTGAGCTGGCGCGATCGTCGGCAAGCCGCCTCCCACAAAAGGGCGTACTTTCAGTAATCTGGTCCCGCTTTCCCGCAGGCAATAAAAAACCGACCCTGAGGTCGGTTTTTCAACAAGCGGATCGCTTAGGCTGCAGCAGCAAGGCTCAGAGCCTTGATGTGACCGTTCAGGCGACCTTTATGGCGAGCAGCTTTGTTCTTGTGGATGATGCCTTTATCGGCCATACGGTCGATAACAGGTACAGCCAGAACATAAGCAGCTTGCGCTTTTTCAGCGTCTTTTGCGTCGATGGCTTTAACTACATTCTTGATGTAGGTACGAACCATGGAACGCAGGCTGGCGTTGTGGCTGCGACGCTTCTCAGCCTGTTTTGCACGTTTTTTGGCGGAAGGTGTGTTGGCCACCGTCGAGCTCCTCGAAAGACTTTGTGAAATAGCAAACAAAATAGGCCGCGAATCATGCCGATGAGTTGAAGTCTTGTCAAGGGCAGTTAAGGTGTTCCGCTGAGTGGTCGCTGCTTTTATCCGGATGATTTATTTCCGGCGTGCGACCTGTAAACTCGCGGCCTTTGGCTTCGGGCTATTTAGCGGCGCGAAGTATCGCATAAATGGACGGCTTAATCGCCCATCCTTTGCCAAGGCATACAAGTCTTTCAATGAATCTACTCAAGTCACTCGCCGCCGTCAGCTCTATCACAATGGTTTCCCGGGTTCTGGGCTTCATCCGGGACACCATCATTGCGCGCACTTTCGGGGCCGGAATGGCGACCGACGCCTTCTTCATCGCCTTCAAACTGCCCAATCTGCTGCGGCGGATTTTCGCCGAGGGGGCGTTTTCCCAGGCATTCGTGCCGATTCTTGCCGAATACAAGAGCCAGCAGGGCGAAGAGGCGACCCGCACGTTCGTGGCTTACGTCACAGGGCTGCTGACGCTCGCTCTGGCACTGGTGACTCTTCTGGGCGTGATCTTCGCGCCCTGGGTGATCTGGGCCACGGCGCCGGGTTTTGTCGACACGCCTGAAAAGTTTGCGCTGACCTCGGATCTGCTGCGGGTGACATTTCCTTATATATTGCTGATCTCGCTGTCTTCGCTGGCGGGCGCGATCCTCAATACCTGGAACCGCTTTTCCGTACCTGCCTTCGTGCCGACCCTGCTCAATGTCAGCATGATCTTTTTTGCGCTGTTCCTGACCCCGTATTTCGATCCGCCGGTCATGGCGCTGGGATGGGCGGTGCTGGCGGGCGGTCTTCTGCAGCTGCTTTATCAACTGCCGCACCTGAAAAAAATCGGCATGCTGGTGCTGCCGCGCCTGAATCTGCGTGACTCAGGCGTCTGGCGTGTGATGAAGCAGATGCTTCCTGCCATCCTTGGCGTCTCGGTCAGTCAGATTTCTCTGATCATCAACACGATATTTGCCTCGTTCCTCGTCGCAGGGTCGGTGTCGTGGATGTACTATGCCGACCGCCTCATGGAACTGCCGTCCGGAGTGCTGGGTGTTGCGCTGGGTACAATTCTGCTGCCGATCCTGTCCAAAACCTACGCCCAGCGGGATCGTCAGGAGTATTCGCGCATTCTCGACTGGGGCTTGCGTCTGTGCTTCGTACTGGTGTTGCCGTGCACCCTGGCTCTGGGGCTGCTGGCTGAACCGCTGACCGTTTCTCTGTTTCAATACGGCAAGTTCGATGCGCTGGACGCCGCGATGACCCAGCGGGCGCTGGTCGCTTATTCGGTCGGCCTGCTGGGGATTATCCTGATCAAGGTGCTGGCTCCCGGCTTTTACGCGCAACAGAATATTCGCACCCCGGTGAAAATCGCGATCTTCACCCTCATAGTGACTCAGTTGCTCAACCTGGCCTTCATTGTGCCGTTGCAGCATGCGGGGCTGGCGCTGGCGATCAGTGTCGGGGCGTGTATCAATGCCGGCCTGTTGTTCTGGCAACTGCGCAAACAGGCGCTGTTTCAGCCGCAGCCGGGCTGGACGAAGTTTCTGTTCAAGCTGGTGATTGCGGTGGCGGCCATGTCGGGTGTTCTTCTGGGGATGATGCATTTCATGCCCGCGTGGGATGAAGGACACATGCTGGAGCGTTTCCTGCGCCTGGGCGCGCTGGTGGCAGCCGGTGTGGTGACGTACTTTGCAATGCTTCTGTTGCTGGGTTTCCGGCTTCGGGATTTCGCCCGCAAAGCCATCATGTAAGCAATATTTCAAAGGTGAGCGGTCGTGTTTGCGTGTCATGCGCCGACCGCTTTGATCGGGTCCCGGCGTGTTGCCTGTCGTCCGGGGCCGTGTGTGGTTATAATCGGCCACTTTATGAGCAAGAAGTGCGTTATGCAGCTGGTTAGAGGTCTTCACAACCTGCGTCCCCAGCATCGGGGCTGCGTCGCCACGATTGGCAATTTCGACGGTGTTCACCGGGGCCACCAGGCTATTCTGGCGCGTCTGCGTGAGCGGGCTGTCGAGTTGGGTGTGCCCAGCTGCGTGGTCATCTTTGAACCCCAGCCGCGCGAGTTCTTTGCGCCAGAGACTGCTCCGGCACGACTGGCACGTCTGCGCGACAAGCTCGAACTGTTGAGCGCCGAAGGTGTGGACCGGGTGCTGTGCCTGTCCTTCAATCAGCGCCTGAGGAAACTCAGTGCGGCCAGCTTCGTCGAAACCGTGCTGATCGACGGGCTGGGCATTCAGCACCTTGAAGTGGGCGATGATTTTCGTTTTGGCTGCGACCGGCTCGGGGATTTCTACTTCCTGCAGCAGGCCGGAACGACTTACGGATTTACGGTGGAAGCGGCGCAGACCGTTGAAATCGATGGCCTTCGCGTCAGCAGTACCAAGGTGCGTAAAGCCCTGGCTGCCGCGGATTTTGCCTTGGCCGAGCGTATGCTCGGTCGCCCGTTCCAGATCACCGGACGGGTCTTGCATGGCCAGAAGCTGGCGCGTCAGTTGGGTACGCCCACCGCCAACGTGCAACTCAAGCGTCGTCGTGTGCCCTTGAGCGGGGTTTACCTGGTCAGCGTAGACATCGATGGCAAGGTTTGGGCGGGTGTCGCCAACATCGGCGTGCGTCCTACCGTGGCGGGTGATGGCAGTGCCCACCTTGAAGTGCATCTTCTGGATTTTGCCGGCGACCTTTACGACCGGCGTTTGACGGTGGCTTTCCACCACAAGCTGCGTGATGAGCAGCGTTTTGCCTCTCTGGAGGCGCTCAAGACGGCGATCAATGCGGACGTCGCCGCCGCCCGTGCCCATTGGCATGGTCAACCGCTAACCAAGAGCCTGAAATGACCGACTATAAAGCCACGCTAAACCTTCCGGACACCGCCTTCCCTATGAAGGCCGGCCTGCCCCAGCGCGAGCCGCAAACTCTGCAGCGCTGGGACAGCATTGGCCTGTACCAGAAGCTGCGCGAAATTGGCAAGGATCGTCCGAAGTTCGTCCTGCACGACGGCCCTCCGTACGCCAACGGCAATATTCACATCGGTCATGCCGTCAACAAGATTCTCAAGGACATGATCCTGCGTTCCAAGACCCTGGCGGGCTTCGATGCCCCGTATGTGCCGGGTTGGGACTGTCATGGCCTGCCGATCGAGCACAAGGTCGAAGTGACCCACGGCAAGAACCTGTCCGCGGACAAGACCCGCGAGCTGTGTCGTGCCTACGCTGCCGAGCAGATCGAAGGCCAGAAATCCGAGTTCATCCGTCTGGGTGTGCTGGGTGACTGGAGCAATCCGTACCTGACCATGAACTTCGCCAACGAAGCCGGGGAAATCCGCGCGCTGGCCGAGATGGTCAAGGGCGGTTTCGTCTTCAAGGGCCTGAAACCGGTCAACTGGTGTTTCGATTGTGGTTCGGCTCTGGCTGAAGCCGAAGTTGAATATCAGGACAAGAAGTCCTCGACCATCGACGTCGCGTTCCCGATTGCCGACGAAGCAAAACTGGCCGCTGCATTCGGCCTTGCTTCGCTGGACAAGCCGGCTTCCATCGTCATCTGGACCACCACCCCGTGGACCATCCCGGCCAACCAGGCGCTGAACGTCCATCCCGAGTTCAACTACGCGCTGGTCGATGTCGGCGACAGACTGCTGGTGCTGGCTGAAGAGCTGGTCGAGTCCTGCCTGGCCCGCTATAAGCTGGAAGGCTCAGTGATCGCGACCACCACTGGCCAGTCGCTGGAGCTGATCAACTTCCGTCATCCGTTCTACGACCGTCTGTCGCCGGTCTATCTGGCTGACTACGTCGAGCTGGGTGCCGGTACCGGTATCGTTCACTGCTCGCCCGCCTATGGCGTGGATGACTTCAATATCAGCAAGGCTTATGGCCTGAGCAATGACGACATCATCAGCCCGGTGCAGAGCAACGGCGTGTATGTCGAATCGCTGGAGTTCTTCGGTGGCCAGTTCATCTTCAAGGCCAACCAGAACATCATCGACAAGCTCGCCGAAGTCGGCAGCCTGATGGACACCGAAACCATCAGCCACAGCTACATGCACTGCTGGCGTCACAAGTCGCCGCTGATCTACCGCGCCACTGCGCAGTGGTTTGTGGGCATGGACAAGCAGCCTGTGGTGGGTGACACGCTGCGTGAGCGTGCGGTCAAGGCCATCGAAGACACTCAGTTCGTTCCGGCCTGGGGTCAGGCGCGTCTGCACTCGATGATCGCCAACCGTCCCGACTGGTGCATCTCGCGTCAGCGCAACTGGGGCGTGCCGATTCCGTTCTTCCTGCACAAGGAAAGCGGCGAGCTGCACCCACGCACCGTCGAACTGATGGAAGAAGTGGCGCAGCGGGTCGAGAAAGAAGGCATCGAGGCCTGGTTCAAGCTGGACGCCAGCGAACTGCTGGGTGACGAGGCGGCCAAGTACGACAAGATCTCCGACACCCTGGACGTCTGGTTCGACTCCGGCACCACTCACTGGCACGTGCTGCGCGGCTCGCACCCGATGGGCCACGAAAGCGGTCCGCGTGCCGACCTGTACCTCGAAGGCTCCGACCAGCATCGCGGCTGGTTCCACTCGTCGCTGCTGACCGGTTGCGCCATCGACAACCATGCACCGTATCGCGAACTGCTGACCCACGGGTTCGTGGTCGACGAGAACGGCCGCAAGATGTCCAAGTCGCTGAACAACGTGGTTGCGCCGCAGAAGGTCAACGATTCGCTGGGCGCCGACATCATGCGTCTGTGGGTCTCGGCAACTGACTATTCCGGTGAAATGGCGGTGTCCGACCAGATCCTGCAGCGCAGCGCCGATGCCTATCGTCGTATTCGCAACACGGCGCGCTTCCTGCTTTCCAACCTGTCCGGCTTCAACCCGGCGACCGACCTGCTGCCAGCCGATGAAATGCTTGCGCTGGACCGTTGGGCGGTGGATCGCACCTTGCTGCTGCAACGTGAGCTGCAGGAGAACTACAGCGAATACCGTTTCTGGAACGTGTACTCCAAGGTCCACAACTTCTGCGTGCAGGAGCTGGGCGGGTTCTACCTGGACATCATCAAGGATCGCCAGTACACCACGGCTGCCAACAGCACGGCACGTCGCTCGTGTCAGACCGCGCTGTTCCACATCTCCGAAGCGCTGGTTCGCTGGATCGCGCCGATCCTGGCGTTCACCGCCGACGAGCTGTGGCAGTTCCTGCCGGGCGAGCGCAACGAATCCGTGATGCTCAACACCTGGTACGAAGGCCTGACCGAAATGCCAGCCGACTTCGAAATGGACCGCGCCTACTGGGAGCGGATCATGGCGGTGAAGACCTCGGTCAACAAGGAAATGGAAAACCTGCGCGCGGCCAAGGCCATTGGCGGCAACCTGCAGGCTGAAGTGACCCTGTATGCCGAAGACTCGCTGGTGGCGGATCTGTCGAAGCTGAGCAACGAACTGCGTTTCGTGCTGATCACCTCCACGGCCAGCGTCGCGCCTCTGGCGGCGGCTCCGGCTGATGCAGTGGTGACCGAAGTCGCCGGTCTGAAGCTCAAGGTCGTCAAGTCCGGTCACGCCAAGTGCGCCCGTTGCTGGCATCACCGTGAGGATGTGGGGGTGAACCCTGAGCATCCGGAAATCTGCGGTCGCTGCGTGGACAACATCAGTGGTGCAGGCGAGGTGCGTCACTATGCGTGATTCCGCTCCGGGCCGTTTCGGCCGTCTGAGCTGGTTGTGGTTGAGCGTGCTGGTGCTGGTCATTGACCAGGCCAGCAAGTTCTACTTCGAAAACCGCCTGGACCTGTACGAACAGATCGTGGTGATTCCCGACTACTTCAGCTGGATGCTGGCGTACAACACGGGCGCAGCCTTCAGCTTTCTGGCTGACGGTGCCGGTTGGCAGCGCTGGTTGTTCGCCCTGATCGCCGTTGTGGTCAGCGCGGTGCTGGTGGTCTGGCTCAAGCGTCTGGGGCGCGACGACACCTGGCTGGCCATCGCGCTGGCACTGGTGCTGGGCGGCGCACTGGGCAACCTGTATGACCGCATCGTGCTGGGCCACGTGATCGACTTCATTCTGGTCCACTGGCAGAACCGTTGGCACTTCCCGGCCTTCAACGTGGCCGACAGCGGTATCACCGTTGGCGCAATCATGCTGGCGCTGGATATGTTCAAGAGCAAGAAAACCGGAGAGCCTGCCCATGACTGAACAGTCTTCGACCCAAGGCTCGTCCGACGAGCTGCGCATCGGTCAGAACACGCAGGTCACGCTGCATTTTGCCCTGCGTCTGGAAAACGGCGACACCGTCGACAGTACCTTTGAAAAGGCTCCGGCCACGTTCAAGGTCGGTGACGGCAACCTGCTGCCGGGCTTTGAAGCCGCCATTTTCGGCTTCAAGGCAGGCGACCGGAAGACCGTGCAGATCCTGCCGGAAAACGCCTTTGGTCAGCCCAACCCACAAAACGTGCAGATCATGCCACGCTCGCAGTTCGCGGGTATGGAACTGTCCGAAGGGTTGCTGGTGATCTTCAATGATGCGGCCAACACCGAGTTGCCCGGCGTGGTGAAGGTATTCGATGACGAACAGGTCACTATCGACTTCAATCACCCGCTGGCAGGCAAGACGCTGAGCTTTGAAGTGCAGATCTTCGAAGTAAAAGCGATTCTGGCGTCCTGATCCCGATATCGAGCCCGGCTCCGGCCGGGCTGCTTCGCACGTAACCATGAGGCACAGCATGCAAATCAAACTCGCCAACCCCCGCGGCTTTTGTGCCGGTGTGGACCGCGCGATCGAAATCGTCAATCGCGCCCTGGAAGTGTTTGGTCCGCCGATCTACGTGCGCCATGAAGTGGTTCATAACAAATTCGTCGTCGAAGACCTGCGCTCCCGTGGTGCGATCTTCGTCGAAGAGCTGGAGCAGGTGCCGGACGACGTCATCGTAATCTTCAGTGCTCACGGTGTTTCCCAGGCTGTGCGTACCGAGGCGGCAGGGCGTGGCTTGAAAGTGTTCGACGCTACCTGCCCGCTGGTCACCAAGGTTCACATCGAAGTCGCCCGTTACAGCCGTGATGGTCGCGAATGCATCCTGATCGGTCATGAAGGCCATCCGGAAGTCGAAGGCACCATGGGCCAGTACGATGCCGCCAATGGCGGTGCAATCTATCTGGTCGAAGATGAAGCCGACGTTGCAAGCCTGCAGGTGCGCAACCCGGACTCGCTGGCGTTCGTGACCCAGACCACATTGTCGATGGATGACACCAGTCGCGTCATCGATGCATTGCGCCAGAAATTCCCTGCTATCGGCGGCCCGCGCAAGGACGATATCTGCTACGCCACGCAAAACCGTCAGGACGCGGTCAAGCAACTGGCCGACGAGTGCGACGTGGTATTGGTGGTGGGCAGCCCGAACAGCTCCAATTCAAACCGCCTGCGTGAGCTGGCCGAGCGGATGTCGACACCTGCGTACCTCATCGATGGCGCCGAAGACATGCAGCGCAGCTGGTTCGATGGCGTCGAGCGCATCGGTATCACCGCAGGTGCTTCAGCACCGGAGGTGCTGGTGCGCGGAGTGATCCAGCAGTTGCAGGCCTGGGGTGCAACCGGTGCCGATGAGCTGGCCGGTCGCGAAGAGAACATTACGTTCTCCATGCCCAAGGAATTGCGGGTCAAGTCGCTGCTCTGAATTCGCTCAATTGCACAGTGGCGCATCAGCCTTTTTATCGTCGATCCTGACCCGCCCGGTCCTGGCCACTATCACGCGATAGTGGCTCACCGGCTGGTCTTTGACGCACACATGTATCGTCCCGTTGGCCGAGTTACGCAGGCCGCCCAGCCCGGTGAATGTCAGATGTTCAGCCACTTTCCTGTTGCCGACGATTCGGGTGCCGGGCGACCTCGCGCGCTCGATGAGCCACACGTCCTGATCGTCGGGGCCTTTGCCGTCCGCATCGAGAATGATCCGCCAGCCGTTACTCCAGTCCCCGTCTATTGCATGGATAGTCGTCCACTGATTGCGCGTGATGGCAGCCACTCGTGCCGATCGAATTCCGCTGGCCAGCTCCTGGGCTGCGACGAGTCTGCGGTTGCTGTCGATCACGCCTGTAAGAGAAGGCATCGCGACGTTGGCAAGAATGGCAACCAGTGCCACGACCACCAGCAGTTCGATCAGCGTGAATCCTGTCTGCTTCATCTGTTTTCCTTCCCTGGAAAGACCGTTTCAAACGCGTCCGGGCGCTCGTCATCGCAAAACAACCGTATGTCCCGCTATAGATTTTCCGACGGCATTGCTGCCTTATAGTCGTAACGTCTAGGAGACACTCAATGCGTCATATAGCCAAGGGATTCAGCCTCATCGAATTGTTAGTCACTGTGTCCCTGGTGGGCATCCTGGCAGCTATCGCGATCCCGAATTTCACCAGCACCCTCCAGAGCAACAAGGCCGATACCGAACTCAATGATTTGCAGCGGGCCCTCAACTATGCGCGGCTCGAGGCGATAAACAGAGGAGTGAGTGTGCGAATCGCTCCGACCACCGGCACTGCGTGGAATACCGAGTTGCAGGTGTATCGAGTCTCCGATGCGGGCACGGTCGCGTCCGACTCGACCAGGGTCTTGCGCAAGGTGGCGGCCATGAGCAGCGGCGGTACGCTGGTGGCGGCCAACGTGAATGCAATCGACTTCAATAACCTGGGCGGGCTCATCGCGCCTGCTACGGCGGTGGCAATGACTTACACCCGAGGCTCCGTCACCAAAAACCTGAATATTTGTCTGACCGGCCGGATCGTCCTCGGTGGAAGCTGCTGATGCCCAATAAACCCCGACATCGCCAGAGCGGCATGACCCTGATCGAAGTGCTGGTTTCGGTGTTGATCCTGGCCATCGGCCTGCTGGGCGCGGCGGCAATCCAGCTGAACGCCCTGAAATACACCGACAGTGCGGCGATGACCAGTCAGGCCAGCTTTATCGCATACGACATGATGGATCGGATTCGGGCGAATGTGGATGGCAATTCAGCCAGTACTGGCGGACAAAACGTCCTGGCAACCTATGGCCTCAACGGTCTGTCGGCTGCACCGGCTGCCAATATCAACGTCGCGCGGGATCAGGATCTGTTCGATTTCAAAACCAACATCATCAATTTTGCAGGTGCTACCGGGACAGGGGTGATCAACGTTGCCAATGCGCCGGAAGTGACAATTACCATCACCTGGGACGACACGCGTGCCGCGAGCGCCAATACCGTGGCGAACACGGGGACTGCACCCGTCATCCCGACGACCCGAACGTTTACACTGACTTCACGTATCGGGGTGAATCCATGAGAAGGCTGTCCAGAGGCTTTGGCCTGGTCGAAATCATGGTCGCTCTGGTGCTCGGGCTGGTGGTCAGCCTCGGTATTGTTCAGATATTCACCGCATCCAGAGCCACGTACCAAAGCCAGAATGCGTCGGCCCGCATGCAGGAAGATGCGCGTTTTGTGTTGAGCAAGATGATTCAGGAAATTCGCATGACCGGCATGTATGGATGCCTGAGTCTCTCCAACGTGACGCCTGTGGCACCTGCGATTGCCCTGCCTGTTGCGCTCGATAACGCCATTCTCTGGGACAACGCGAACGCGAAGCTCACGCTGGTGACCGCTGACGTGGGGAGCACGGGCAGCACGCCGACCTGGACCATCATCTCAGACTGCAGAACCACGACGCAGTTGTACAACGGTGCAAGAGCACCCGCGGCCGGGCAGACGGCCTTTCCATTGCGGCAACTGGTTTACAGCCTTTCCGGGACTGATCTGAGCATCAGATTCGGCGCGACGGCTGATCCGCAACCACTCTTGCAGAATGTCACCAGTTTTTCTGTTTCCTTTGGCATGGTCGGTAATCCCATGTCCTACAAAACGGCGATCACCGCTGGCAATGCTGGTGACATTCGCAGTGTGCGCATCAGCCTCACATTGCATGACCCTGACAATCGGGTCGAAGACCAGCAATACAGCGTCGTTGCCTACTTGCGTAACCGCTTTTGACAGGCCCAGCATGAACAAGACCGTGCGATTCAATTCGATCATTGCCTTCCCTCGTCGTCAGGGCGGCATGGTGTTGCTGGTAAGTCTGGTATTTCTGCTGCTGCTGACGTTGCTGGGGATTTCTTCGATGCAGAACGCAACCCTGCAGGAAAAAATGGCCGGCAGCGTGGTGGTCCGCAATCAGTCGTTCCAGTTGGCAGAAAGCGCGCTGCGCCTCGGTGAGTCTGCCATCAAGGCAGGGACTGTTTCACCGGCAGTCTGTTCGGGAGCCGCGTGTGCACCACCTGCCGAGTCCACCACGGTAACCGCTGCCGGAGTGGGGGCTTCCGGTGTGATCTGGACGGCAGCGGCCGGAGGAGGGTTTTATGCTGTTCAGAATCTGGGTACGACGATGGAGCCGATAAGACGGCCGCCAAATTGTACTTCTCTTGCTGTCGCTCTCTACCGGGTAACCTCCGTGGCCATCCAGAATGGCACCTCACGAACCGTGCTGGAGAGCATCTATGCCAACTGCTAAGGCGTTTCGTCATGCTCTGAAGTATGTGTATGGCGTGCTGTTGACGCTTTACCTCGCCGCGCCAGTCTATGCGTTCACGCCTGCGCAGGTGCCGTTGCTCAGCTCATCAGCGGTGCCGCCCAACCTGATGCTGCTCGTGGACAACTCGGGGAGTATGTACAACATCATCTGGGCGTCCGGGTTTGATCCGAACGTCAATCGTCCTGATATCCAGTTTTACTCCACTCAGTGTGTGAGTGGCCTGATAACGGTTCCTTGCCCGTTCATAAGCACCATCTCGGGCGGGGAGACGTTGGCAGTAGGAGACATCAACGCCACGGGAGTGGCCGGGATTTCACTGTCTTGCCTGTTCGGCGGACGCACGATTTTTCGCAACGGCGTTCGATACTGCGTCGTGCTGCCCGATCCTGCCGGAAATGGCCTGACGCGTTATACCGCAGACTATCTGTCGTATTTGATTGATCTGGTCACGCCCGGGCTGTTCGATTTCGGTGTGCGAGACTACACCAATGGCATAATTCCCAATGATTTCCGCATGAACGTCGCGAAGACCGTGGCTACCAATCTGGTATCCAACAACCTCACGCTCAGGATCGGGCTGGCGACCTTCAATGAACCGAACAATTTCGATCTCGGTCCGGGTGGTCGGATTTCCAGATTGGTCACCGATCTGTCTCCGGTCACGGCCTCGACTTATCAGCCTGCTGTCACTCAGGCGCAAGCCACTGCCAACGTTAACGCGCTCAAGCAGGCCATCGCCAACCTGACGCCTTCCGCCAACACGCCGCTGGCGGAAACCTATTACGAGATCACCCGTTATTTCCGTGGTATGGCGCCCTTTTATCAGAGTGCCGCCAACTATGTGAGCCCTATTCAATACCGCTGCCAGAAGAACTATGGCGTGGTGGTCACCGACGGGTTGCCCACCTATGACCGGACGTTTCCCGCCAACGACCCGGAAGACGTCGCCGATACCACACGTTCATTGCCCAACTGGGACCTGAATGCCGCCAATGACGGAAACAATCTGTCGGGTGATGGGGAAGGGGATACGCTTTATCTGGATGACCTGGCCAAGTTTGCCTACGACATCGATCTGCGCCGTGATGTCTCCGCGCCGGGGGGCGATCTGACCGGAAAAAGCTGGGACACCGCAGGTTTCCCCAAACAAAACCTGAGCACCTACACCATCGGCTTCACAGCCAATAACCAGATGCTGATCGATGCCGCGAACGATACTCACGGTCGTGGAAAGTACTTCCAGGCCAATGACAGTTCGGGATTGAACACGGCCTTGAACCTTGCGCTGAGCGATATCTACGCGAAGGCAGGTTCTGGCGGTGGCGGTGCGGCCAACTCCGCGACCCTGCAAACGGGCACGCGCTTTTTCCAGACGCTTTATGACCCTGCCGACTGGCACGGGACAATCAATGCGTTTGATCTGGATGCCCGGACGGGTGACCCAGGCGCAGCAGTGTGGACCACTGACACAACGATAACGTCATCTTCGACCGCTCCGACTTTCGAAACCTGGAACACTGCCGCAGCTACGCCCACTGCTGCCAGGATTGCTCTTGATTTCAACGCGCTGTCTCAACCTCAGAAGGACGCTGTCACGGCCACACTGCCCGCCGGCGTGACGGGTATTCAGCTGATCAACTGGGCCAAGGGCACCGCCAACGCGGCATTGCGAACCCGTACCCGATTGCTGGGCGATTTGATCAATACGAATCTGGCTGTCGCGCTTCCAACGGAAAAGACCTCGACCGATATGGCGGGCAGTACGTCCTACAGCACTTATCTGTCTGCCAAGGCCAGCAACATGACGTACAGCCTGTTGGCAAACGCCAACGATGGCTTCCTCAATGTCATCGGTGCCGATAATGGCAGGCGAACCTATGCTTATATGCCTTCGACCGCCTTGACGTCGCTGGCCACCGTTGCCTCGCCCAACTACGGTCTCGGTGTGCACAGGTTCACTGCTGATGGTCAGATTTCCGTATTCGATACCCAGGCTGGCAGCAGCGCTTCGTGGCGCACTGTGGCAGTAAGCGGGCTGGGAGCAGGCGGCAAGGCATTCTTTGCCATCAAGTTGTTTGAAGGCACATCCAACAACATCAGCGCATTGTGGGAGGTCAGGGCACCGGCTGTGTCCACTCCGGCAAACGGTTTCAACAATCTGGGCTTCAGCTATTCCAAGGCCGAAGCGGCGCGGATGGCAGATGGAACGGGCATTGTTGTCGTTGGAAACGGCTACGGCAGCTTCACGGGGCGTGCCTCGCTCTTTGTGCTGAACGCCAACACCGGAGCACTCATCGCTGAGATACCCACACCTGTGACAGGCAGTGAAACGGACAACGGGCTGTCTTCGGTCAGGCTGCGGGTCAATGCACAGAACATCGTCCAGGCTGCCTACGCAGGTGACCTGAAAGGTCGTTTGTGGAAGTTTGATCTGAGCGGGGCATCTGCGAACAGCTGGAAGTTGGCGTTCAACGGCCAGCCTCTTTTCACTGCGCCACTCGGTGCCAATCAACCCATCACGGTTCAGCCTTTGATTCTGGATCACCCGCTGAACGGCAAGATCATCTACTTCGGCACCGGCAAGTTTCTTGAGACGGCGGACAAACAAACGACTGCGCTCCAGGATTTCTATGCGATCTGGGACGCTGACACTGCGTCCGGCAACTACGTCGAAGGCAACCTGCAGGCTCAGGCCGTCACAGGTTCGGTTTCCGGTAGCGATGCGACCTATTTCACTTCAACCGCCAACGATGTTGACTGGGCATCGAAAAAGGGTTGGTTCCTGCCGTTGTCCACCATTGAGCCTTACATCGGCGAGCGCATCATTTATCCTGCTCAAACCAGCAGAGGCCGGATTCTCTTCACTACTGCTGCCGTCAACTCGTCGGACCCTTGCGAGAGCACGGGTACGGGTCGTTTGTTCGAACTGGATGCAGCGACCGGCAGTATGCTCAACTATCAAGTGCTGGACACCAACGGCGATCTGGACGTAAACGAACTCGATACGCGCGTTTCGGGACGTGCGGTAGGCAGCGGTATACCTATCCTGGCATCCGTTCTGGCAGGAACCGTGAGTCTGGGTACTGACTCAAACGGAAATCCCAAAGTGCCGGAAGACCGGAAGATTCTGATCGATTCCAGCGGCAACAAGATAGTATTTCCTGAAGACAGCTCCTCGGGAGCACGAAACGCATTTCAGCGCATCATGTGGCGACAAATCCAATAGGGAAGCTGACCATGAGAGCAACATCCAGGGGCTTTACGCTGATCGAACTCATGATCGTCGTGGCGATTGTCGGTATCCTTGCGGCGGTGGCTTACCCCAGTTACACCGAGTACGTGAGACGCACCCATCGCGCCGAAATTGCCAGCCTGCTGTCCGAGCAGACCCAGGCGCTGGAGCGTTTTTATTCCCGCAGCGGTACTTACGCGGGCGCACAAGGTCTGAGCCTGGGAAACACCTATTACGGTATTGTCTCTGTGCTGAACGCCTCCGACTTCACTCTGACGGCGACGCCCAACGGCAACGCGATGATGAATGGCGACAAGTGCGGCAGTTTCGTCATCAAGAACACGGGCGAGTACAGCAACACCGGCGCGTCCAGCGGTGTGACGAAGAAAGACTGCTGGGGCCGATAACCCTTTTCAACTTGCCCAGAGAGCAAAATGCCCAAGCAACACGTAGTGATCGTCGGCGGTGGTGTGATCGGTTTGCTGACGGCCTTCAATCTGGCATCGTCGCATATGAGCGTCGTGCTGCTGGACAGGTCAGGCGTGGGGCTCGAGTCTTCATGGGCAGGCGGGGGGATCGTTTCTCCGCTCTACCCATGGCGCTACAGCCCGGCAGTGACCGCGCTGGCGCACTGGTCTCAGGATTTCTATCCGCATCTGGGCGAACGGCTTTTCAAGCAGACGGGTCTTGATCCGGAAGTTCATACCACCGGTTTGTACTGGCTGGACCTGGATGACGAACAGCAGGCGCTCGACTGGGCGGTACGGGAAAACCGACCGCTGAGCAGCGTTGATATCTCTGCGGTGCATGATGCAGTGCCGGTGCTCGGGCAGGGGTATTCCCGGGCCATCCATATGGCTGACGTGGCCAATGTGCGTAACCCCCGACTGGTCAAATCCCTCAAGGCCGCCTTGCTGGCGATGCCGAATGTCGAGATTCGCGAGCAGTGCGAGGTCACTGGCTTCGTGCGTCGTCATGACAGAATCGAGGGTGTGAAGACGACGTCGGGCGATGTGCTCGCTGACCGGGTGATTCTTGCTGCGGGCGCCTGGAGCGGTGAGCTGCTGAAACACCTTGGCCTGGAGCTGCCAGTCGAGCCGGTCAAAGGTCAGATGATCCTCTACAAGTGCGCGTCGGATTTTCTGCCCAGCATGGTGTTGGCGAAAGGGCGATACGCGATTCCCCGGCGTGACGGGCATATCCTGATTGGCAGCACGCTGGAACACGCGGGTTTCGACAAGACCACGACTGAGGTGGCGCTGGAAAGCCTCAAGGCCTCGGCTGTCGAGCTGATTCCGGCATTGGCGGACGCCGAGCCAGTTGCCCAGTGGGCGGGGCTGCGTCCGGGTTCGCCGGAAGGCATTCCATTCATTGGCCCCGTGCCCGGCTTCGAAGGGCTGTGGCTCAACTGCGGTCATTACCGCAACGGCCTGGTGCTGGCGCCTGCATCGTGCCAGTTGCTCGCTGATTTATTACTGGAGCATGAGCCGATCATTGATCCGGCGCCGTATGCACCGCAAGGGCGTATGACGCCCGCCCGGATATAAGCTGCGCTTTCGTCGATAAAATTTAGCTTGCTGGATAGACGCGGTTTTTCTTGGGGGGCACCACCACGTCTTAAACGTGGCGCTGTCGCGCGGCAAATACGGACCGTGGGAGGCGGCTATTTAGCGTTGTGTCAGGGGCCTTTAAACACCCGCGCCTTCGCGCTCAATCCAGCCCCAGCTTCTTCAATCGATAACGCATCGACCTGAATGACAGGCTCAGCCGCTGGGCTGCCGCTGTGCGGTTCCAGCGGGTTTCTTCCAGGGCCTGAAGAATCAGTTTGCGCTCGATGCCTTCCAGGTAATCTTCCAGATTGTCGATGTCGGCCAGGTTCGGGCCGTCGGTTTCCTGTGGTCTGGCAGACTCGGCCAGGCGCAGGTCGGATGCGTGGATTTCGTCGTTCTCGCACAGCGTGTAGGCACGCTCCAGCATGTTTTCCAGCTCACGAACGTTGCCGGGAAAACGATAGTTTTTCAGCGTATCCAGTGCCTGGGCGTCGAGTCTGGCGGCGGGCAGGCCGCTGTTGTTCGCCAGACGCTGCAGGACGATGGCGGCCAGTTGGTCGATGTCTTCGCGACGCTCGCGCAGCGACGGTACGCGCAATTCGATGACGTTCAATCGGTAATACAGATCCTGCCGGAAGCGTCCTGCGGCCACCTCCACGTTCAGGTCCTTGTGGGTCGCACAGAGAATCCGGACATCCACCACCTGTTCCTGCTGACCGCCAACGCTGCGGATGGACTTCTCCTGTATCGCGCGCAGCAGTTTGACCTGCATGGCCAGCGGCAGATCGGCCACCTCGTCCAGAAACAGCGTGCCGTTCTGTGCCGCCTGGAATAGCCCCGGCTTGTCTTCATGGGCACCGGTGAAGCTGCCTTTGCGATGCCCGAAGAATTCGCTTTCCATCAGGTCGGAAGGAATGGCGCCGCAGTTGACCGGCACGAAGGGTTTCTCTCCGCGTGGCCCTTGTTCGTGAATCAACCTGGCCACCAGCTCCTTGCCGCTGCCGGACTCGCCGCTGATGTAAACGGGGGCCTGACTGCGCGCCAGTTTGGCGATCTGGCTGCGCAGTGTACGCATGGGCGGCGAATCGCCCAGCAGGCGATTATCCAGGGTGCGTACCGGCTGTACGACGGGTGTGAGGCGTAGAGCGCTGTTGACCAGTTCACGCAGGCGACCGAGGTCTACCGGTTTGGTCAGAAAGTCGAACGCACCGGCCTTGAGCGCGTGGATAGCAGTATCCAGACTGCCATGCGCGGTGATCATCGCCACCGGAACGTGAGCGAAGTTCTGCTGGATATGCTGCACCAGCTCGAGGCCGTTGCCGTCCGGCAGGCGCATGTCCGTCAGGCACAGGTCGAATGCTTCGCGAGCCAGACACTGACGTGCCTCGGCGACGTTGCAGGCGCTGCGGGTGTCGAGCTTCATCCGGCCCAGAGTGATCTCCAGGAGTTCGCGAATGTCCGGCTCATCGTCGACGATCAGGATCTTTTGCCGTGGGGTCATGTTCAGCTCGGTTTGAACGGGTGGGCGAAGGTAATCCGCATGCAACTGCCGCCACCTTCCCGAGGGGCGTAGTCCAGGTGGGCCTGATTGCTTTCGCATAACTCGCGCGACAGGTAGAGGCCAAGGCCCGTCCCTTTGCTTTCGGTGGTGAAGAACGGTTCGAACAATCTGCTCAGGTGCTTCTCGCTGACGCCGGGGCCGTCATCCAGAACCTCCAGCGTCGGCAGATCGCTTTTGCGGTCGTGATACAGCCTCAGCAGCACCTGTGCGGCAGGGTGGTCCTGACGACTGTAGCGCAGGCCGTTCTGCAGCAGGTTGGTGACTACCTGATTCAACTGCTCGGGGTCCATGCGCGTGGTCAGCATGCCGACACCGATTTCGGTCTCGACCCGCTGGTCAGGCAGGGCGGTGCTGCGAAACTCCGCAACAAAGTCTTCCAGCCAGTTTTTCAGATCAAGCAGTTCACGCTGGGCTTCACGTCGTCTGGACAGTTGCAGCACGTTCTCGATGACCAGATTGATCCGCCGTGACTGGTCATGAATGATCTGCCCTAGACGCCGGTCTGGCGCGGTCAGTTCTTCTGACTCGTTCAGCAACTGCGCTGCATGGCTGACAGCGCCGAGCGGGTTGCGGATTTCATGAGCGATGCCGGCGGTCAGGCGGCCCAGTGCGGCAAGCTTGAGCTGCTGGGCCTGATGGGCAACCTGCGACAGGTCTTCCAGGAAGATCAGGGTCTGCAACTGATCGCCTCGGTTGACCGCCGCAAAGCTGGGCTGCAGCTCTGGCCCGATGGCAGAAGTCGAGAGACTGCGCGGCACCATGACCGGGTTGATCAGCCAGTGGCGCAGGCGATCCACCAACTGCGGGCAGTAATGGTCGATCACTTCGCCGACCAACTGCTCATGCCCCAGCAGGTTCAGCGCGCCCTGATTGGCCAGCAGCACCTGACGGCGCGCATCCAGTACCAGAATGCCGGTGCGCATGCGTTGCAGAATCAGGGCGTTGAGTTCTTCAAGGTTATCGACATCGGCAGCACGCTGCTTGGCCAACACTTCGCTGTTCAACATGCGCGCCGTGAGTGCCTGGACCAGCATGGCGGCAGCGAAGCACATGGCGCCCAGCAACCCAGCCTGCACGTAGTCGCTGGAAACCGATGGCGTCCCGAGGCTGATGTAGAAGGTCAGGTAAATGATGCCGATGGCCGAGACTGCCGCGATCAGCAGCCCGATGCGGCCACGCAACAGTACATTACTGATCGCGACCGACGCGATCAGCAGGTTGCCTATACCGCTCGAAGGACCTCCGGCCGCGTAGAAAAGGCCAGACAGCATGATCGCGTCTGCCAGCGCCAGACTGAAGAGGTGAGACTGACGACTCGGCCGCTCCAGCAGCACCACCACCAGGATATTGGACACCAGATACAGCCAGCAGCCTGCGCGAAACAGGTTCGGGTTGGCCATCTGCAACAGTTCGGTGTCCAGGCTGCTGGAAATCAGCGATACCAGCAGGACACCGATGACGAGGCGATAAAGGTGATAAAGCCGCAGGATCCGTTGCGCTTGGGCGGTGCCGAGCGAAAGGGGCTCAGCGGTCACGTGCCGCCGGGCCTTCTAGCCTGTGCGCCTCGCTGCAGTACCATTGTTGTTCCTGGTTCAATGCACGATCACGAGGAAGATGAACGCCGCACTGGGCGCAACGCACCATGGGCGCTGCGGTGGTGTCGGACGGTGCCGGACGTGATTTTGGTTTCGGGGGATTGAGCAGCCGCTTGATGAACCAGACCACCACCGCGATCAACGCGGCCCACATTAATAACCGAAGCATGACTACCAGCTTAGTGAGTTGAGTCTGCGCAGTGTAGCCAAGGAGCAGGCGGGCGGACAGAGGCGAATGCGCATAAAAAAAGAGGCCTTGCAAAGGCCTCTTTTTTCGTGAGTCGGGTTCGAATCAGTCGAACAGACCCAGTGTCATGTAGCTGAACCAGGAACGGCTCTTGGTGCCTTTCTCTTCGGCTTCTTTCTCGGCCTGCTCATCCAGCTCTGCCTGGTTTTCCGGCAGCAGCTCTTTCGGGATGGCGTCCTTGGCTTCCTGATACTGCTTCTTGATGTCCTGATCGGCACGGGTTTCACCCGGTGGCAGCGGCGCACTACCGCTGATCAGGCCCAGCGTCGCCTTGGACAGCCACGAACGGTTGTCCGCTTCGGCCTGGCGAGGGGTGAACTCGCCGTTGTCCAGCTGCGGATGGTTCGGGTAGTTGGTTTTCAGGACTTCGAGGCTGGTCGCTGCCAGATCATCGAGGTGCAGCCGCTGGTACGACTCGACCATGACGGCCAGGCCATCACCGACGGACGGCGTTTCCTGGAAGTTTTCGACCACATAACGACCGCGGTTGGCAGCGGCGACGTAGGCCTGACGGGTCAGGTAATAGTCAGCTACGTGAATTTCGTACGAAGCCAGCAGGTTACGCAGGTAGATCATGCGCTGCTTGGCGTCGGGCGAATAACGGCTGTTCGGGAAGCGGCTGGTCAGTTGCGCGAACTCGTTGAACGAGTCGCGGGCAGCGCCCGGGTCACGCTTGGTCTGGTCCAGCGGCAGGAAGCGCGCCAGCAGGCCGACGTCCTGGTCGAACGAGGTCAGGCCTTTCATGTAGTAGGCGTAATCGACGTTCGGATGCTGCGGATGCAGACGAATGAAGCGCTCGGCGGCAGATTTCGCTGCTTCCGGTTCTCCGTTCTTGTAGTTGGAGTAGATCAGCTCAAGCTGGGCCTGGTCGGCGTAGCGACCGAACGGATAGCGAGATTCCAGCGCCTTGAGCTTCTCAGTGGCACTGTTATAGCTGTTATTGCCCAGGTCGGCCTGCGCCTGCTGGTACAGCTCGACTTCGCTGAGGTTTTCGTCGATGACTTCCTTCGACGAACAGGCCGCAGTCAATGCGAGGATGGCGATCAGCAGCAGGTGTTTCACTTGCATGGCGGCTTGCGTCCCTATAACGGCCTGCTGTCTTGGGCGGGGCCGTCCTGTTATGATGAGCGCCCCGCGATACCGGCGGGACAAAAGACGCCGTATTTAACCACAAGCGCGCTGCCGAAACCAAAGGCTAGCCGCCACCTAGTCTGGTCATGTCCGAAAATATAGAACTCCGCGCAGAGGTGCCGTCCGAATTGGGCGGTCAACGCCTCGATCAAGTCGCCGCACAATTATTCGCTGAGCACTCGCGCTCGCGCCTTTCCGCCTGGATCAAGGACGGCCGCCTGACTGTGGACGGTGGCGTTCTGCGCCCGCGTGACATCGTGCATGGTGGTGCCATTCTTGAACTGATTGCCGAGCAGGAGGCCCAGGGTGAATGGGTCGCTCAGGACATCGAACTGGATATCGTCTACGAAGACGACCAGATCCTGGTCATCAACAAGCCTGCGGGCCTGGTGGTACACCCGGCTGCCGGTCACGCCGACGGCACGTTGCTCAATGCCCTGTTGCACCACGTGCCGGACATCATCAATGTTCCGCGCGCCGGCATCGTGCACCGTCTGGACAAGGACACCACCGGTCTGATGGTGGTCGCCAAGACGATTCAGGCGCAGACCCAACTGGTCACCCAGTTGCAGAGTCGCAGCGTGAGCCGTATTTATGAATGCATCGTGATCGGTGTCGTGACCGCAGGCGGCAAGATTGACGCGCCGATCGGCCGTCACGGCCAGCAGCGCCAACGCATGGCGGTGATGGAAGGCGGCAAGCAGGCGGTGAGTCATTACCGTGTGCTGGAACGCTTCCGTTCGCACACCCATGTGCGGGTCAAGCTGGAAACCGGTCGTACGCACCAGATTCGCGTGCACATGGCGCACATCAACTACCCGCTGGTCGGCGATCCTGCCTATGGTGGTCGTTTCCGCATTCCGCCTGCTGCCAGCCTGACCATGGTCGATTCGCTCAAGACCTTCCCGCGTCAGGCACTGCATGCGCGCTTCCTGGAGCTGGATCACCCAATCACCGGTAAGCGCATGAGCTGGGAATCGCCACTGCCTGACGACTTCGTCTGGCTGCTGTCGCTGCTCAAGCAGGATCGTGAGGCGTTCATCGGGTGAATGACTGGCTGATACCTGACTGGCCCGCGCCAGCGCAGATCAAGTCTTGCGTCACCACCCGCTCGGGCGGGGCCAGTCAGGCTCCGTTCGATACCTTCAATCTCGGCGATCACGTTGACGACAGCCCACAGGCCGTTGCCAGCAATCGATCTGCTCTGACTTCCAGCCTCAACGCCCAGCCCGCCTGGTTACGCCAGGTGCATGGTGTGGTCGTTGCGCATGCGGATCCTTCGTGCGTCATGGAAGCCGATGCCAGCTGGACGGACACGCCCGGCGTCGCCTGCACCATCATGACCGCCGATTGCCTGCCCGCGCTGTTCTGTCGCCGTGACGGCACTCGGGTCGCTGCCGCGCATGCGGGTTGGCGTGGTCTGGCAGCAGGTGTTCTGGAGGCGACAGCCGACAGCCTGCAGGTTGCGCCTGAGGACGTGATGGTCTGGCTTGGCCCTGCAATCGGTCAGCCTTCGTTCGAAGTCGGGCCAGAGGTTCGCGAAGCCTTCGTCAGTCAGCATGCTGAAACGGCCGAAGCGTTCATCGCCAGTGCCAAAGCCGGTCGATTCATGGCCGACATTTATACGCTGGCGCGCCTGCGGCTGGCGGCGCATGGCATCTCTTCTGTTTATGGTGGCGGGTTCGATACCTTCACCGATTCGCGCTTCTTCTCCTATCGCCGTGCAGCCCACACCGGCCGATTTGCCTCGCTGATCTGGATCGATCACGCCTGACACTGCTCTTTTGCGCAAGCCAGCTAGGCTTGCCTGAGCGTGAGGCTGATCCACATCAATCGAGTCAGTCTTGAAACACGCAGAATTGCCCGCATCTATTGCGCATCCATAAGTGTTTCAGCAGGTTTTCGTCACAGGTGTGTTCATTGCTCCGGCCTGCTCTAAAGGAAGGTGACTATGCGTATCGACAGATTGACCAGCAAATTACAGTTAGCGTTATCAGATTCACAATCGCTGGCAGTGGGCCTCGACCACCCAGCCATTGAGCCTGCGCATTTGATGCAGGCATTGCTTGAACAACAGGGCGGCTCGATCAAGCCTCTGCTGCTGCAGGTAGGTTTCGACGTGAACAGCCTGCGCAAGGAATTGAGCAAAGAGCTCGATCAACTGCCAAAAATCCAGAACCCGACCGGCGACGTCAACATGTCGCAGGAACTGGCGCGCCTGCTCAATCAGGCTGATCGCCTGGCTCAGCAGAAGGGTGACCAGTTCATTTCCAGTGAGTTGGTGCTGCTCGCCGCCATGGACGAGAACAGCAAACTCGGCAAGTTGCTGCTGGGGCAGGGCGTCAGCAAGAAGGCGCTGGAAAATGCCATCAACAACCTGCGTGGCGGCGGGGCGGTCAACGACCCCAACGTCGAAGAGTCGCGTCAGGCGCTGGACAAGTACACCGTTGACCTGACCAAGCGTGCCGAAGAAGGCAAGCTCGACCCGGTGATTGGCCGTGACGACGAGATCCGCCGCACGATTCAGGTACTGCAGCGCCGCACCAAGAACAACCCGGTGTTGATCGGCGAACCCGGCGTGGGCAAGACCGCCATTGCCGAAGGTCTGGCGCAACGCATCATCAACGGCGAAGTGCCTGATGGCCTGCGTGGCAAGCGTCTGCTGTCGCTGGACATGGGCGCACTGATTGCGGGTGCCAAGTATCGTGGTGAGTTCGAAGAGCGCCTGAAGTCACTGCTCAACGAGCTGTCCAAGCAGGAAGGCCAGATCATCCTGTTCATCGACGAACTGCATACCATGGTCGGCGCCGGTAAGGGCGAAGGCTCGATGGATGCGGGCAACATGCTCAAGCCTGCGTTGGCGCGCGGTGAGCTGCATTGCGTGGGTGCGACCACGCTCAACGAGTACCGCCAATATATAGAGAAGGATGCAGCGCTTGAGCGACGCTTCCAGAAAGTGCTGGTGGACGAGCCGAGCGAAGAAGACACCATCGCGATTCTGCGTGGCCTGAAAGAGCGTTATGAAGTCCACCACAAGGTCGCTATCACCGACGGTGCGATCATCGCGGCGGCGAAGCTGAGCCATCGCTACATCACGGATCGTCAGTTGCCCGACAAGGCGATTGACCTGATCGACGAAGCGGCCAGCCGCATTCGGATGGAAATCGACTCCAAGCCGGAAGTGCTCGACCGTCTCGAGCGCCGCCTGATCCAGCTGAAAGTGGAAGCTCAGGCGCTCAAGAAAGAGAAGGACGAGGCGGCCATCAAGCGTCTGGACAAGCTTCAGGACGATATCCAGCGCCTGGAGCTGGAATATGCGGATCTGGAGGAAATCTGGACGTCTGAAAAAGCCGAAGTGACCGGCTCTGCGCAGATTCAGCAGAAAATCGAGCAGTCGCGTCAGGAGCTGGAGGCGGCACGCCGTCGTGGCGACCTGAACCGCATGGCTGAATTGCAGTACGGGATCATCCCGGACCTGGAGCGCAGTCTGCAGATGGTCGATCAGCATGGCAAGCCGGAAAACCAGTTGCTGCGCAGCAAGGTGACCGAGGAAGAAATTGCCGAAGTCGTGTCCAAGTGGACCGGTATCCCAGTCTCCAAGATGCTGGAAGGCGAGCGCGAAAAACTGTTGAAAATGGAAACCCTGTTGCACAACCGGGTGATCGGTCAGGAAGAGGCCGTGGTCGCTGTGTCGAACGCCGTGCGTCGTTCGCGTGCGGGCCTGTCCGACCCGAACCGTCCAAGCGGCTCGTTCATGTTCCTCGGCCCGACCGGCGTGGGCAAGACCGAACTGTGCAAGGCGCTGGCCGAGTTCCTGTTCGACACCGAAGAGGCCATGGTGCGGATCGACATGTCGGAGTTCATGGAGAAGCATTCCGTGGCGCGGCTCATCGGTGCGCCACCGGGTTATGTCGGGTATGAGGAAGGCGGTTACCTGACCGAGGCTGTTCGTCGCAAACCGTATTCGGTGATCCTGCTCGACGAGGTCGAGAAAGCGCATTCGGACGTGTTCAACATTCTGTTGCAGGTGCTGGAAGACGGCCGTCTGACCGACAGCCATGGCCGTACGGTGGATTTCCGCAATACCGTGATTGTCATGACCTCCAACCTGGGCTCGGCACAGATTCAGGAACTGGTAGGGGATCGCGAGGCGCAGCGTGCAGCGGTGATGGATGCCGTCAGTACGCATTTCCGGCCGGAGTTCATCAACCGGATCGACGAAGTGGTGATCTTCGAGCCGTTGGCGCGTGATCAGATTGCCGGTATCACCGACATCCAGCTGGATCGCCTGCGCAAGCGTCTGACCGAGCGCGAGCTTTCTCTGACGCTGAGCCCTGAGGCGCTGGACAAGCTGATTGCCGTTGGCTACGACCCGGTCTATGGCGCACGCCCACTGAAGCGTGCGATTCAGCGCTGGATCGAAAACCCGCTGGCGCAGCTCATCCTGTCGGGCAGCTTCGTGCCCGGCACCGGCATCACTGGTCGGGTAGTCGACGACGAGATCGTGTTTGCCTGATCAGGCCTGTTGCCTTATAAAGGAGGGCTCCCCGAGTGGGAGCCCTTTTTGTTGAGGGTGATGTGCGCAGCAAAATCAGCCCTGAAAGGCGATCTGAAAAAAAATCGCAAATCATTGTCTTAAAAAGCAATTTAGAGGGTTGACAGGTGTTTTTAAAATTGTAGAATAGCGCGCCTCAGAGACGTGAACGCAACGATACAAACAAAGCGCAAACGTCATTGAGATTGAAATCAAAGAGTTAACAGCGATGTGATTTCAATGCGGCAAGTGGTAACGTTGAATCTGAAATCGATAGTTCCGCGATAGCTCAGTTGGTAGAGCAAGTGACTGTTAATCACTGGGTCCCTGGTTCGAGTCCAGGTCGTGNTTTCGCAAGGTTCAATGATGTTTCAGTCGGGGTATAGCGCAGTCCGGTAGCGCGCCTGCTTTGGGAGCAGGATGTCAGGAGTTCGAATCCCCTTACCNATTTGGGTCGTTAGCTCAGTTGGTAGAGCAGTTGGCTTTTAACCAATTGGTCGTAGGTTCGAATCCCACACGACCNTTGGCTAGTTTGTATCTGGCTGGATCTTAGGGAGTGATGCCACAAGCATCATCCAAATAAAAAGCGCCTCTTACGAGGTGCTTTTTAGCATCATCGGGGTATAGCGCAGTCCGGTAGCGCGCCTGCTTTGGGAGCAGGATGTCAGGAGTTCGAATCCCCTTACCNTTTCGCCCGGCTGTATCAGGGTTGAAGATCAGGACTCAAGAACATTGGTCTTGAGTCCAACAAAAAAGGCGTCCTTCGGGACGCCTTTTTTGTTGTTTTGAATTCGTAGTATTAAGGTCGTCATTTCTTCTGGTGGTGCGGGTGCAGAGGGGTGCCAGCAGGAGTGGGGTTGATTTGGTTGGTTTCAAGGGCATGAGATCCAAAAGCTGATGGTAGATAGCCAATGGCCGATATGCTTCGGGCATAGCTTGCCGGGAAAGTGTAAACTTTGGTTTGTTGATTGACATCGCAACCTGTGGATAGGGATCATGGAGGCGTTGACTTTGCATAACGCGAAGCGGAGCTCGCTTGATGCAAAAAAATTGACGCGGAGGACCGGTATAATACGTCCCCCACGATCAGCAATAATCCCTGCTGGAAATGATCTGATGTTGTTGATGCAGATTCGCCGCTCATCTACCGCCCGCTGCGGTCGATATCCTACGGGCTGATGATTTGATGACTGTCATCCTCCCCGTCAACTCAACGTAACGATTGGGTTAGCGTAGGTAATTTTTTAAACACGAGCTGGTCAGGAGTCGAATAGCCTTCTCGGTCCGGTAGTCAACGCCATCGCGCGATCCATATTGAGGTTTCTTTACCTGATGCGTCACTTCTCTGCCAGCCTACCGGAAATGTTCAGCAGCCTGTGGTCCAACCGAAAACTGATCAGGACAGCTACAAAGAGAGAGGTTTTGGGCCGCTACCGTGGATCCGTAATGGGCATCCTCTGGTCACTCTTCAACCCTCTGTTCATGTTGTCTGTGTACACATTCGTGTTCAGCGAGGTGCTCAAGGCGCGATGGAACGTGGGCAGCGAATCGAAAACCGAGTTTGCTCTGGCGCTTTTCGCAGGTTTGATGGTGTTCAACCTGTTTTCCGAATGCGTCAATCGTGCGCCCACTCTGATTCTTTCCAATACAAACTATGTCAAGAAAGTTGTGTTCCCTCTTGAAATCCTGCCGTGCGTCATTCTGAACGCCGCTCTTTTTCATGCCGCCATCAGTTTGTGTGTTTGGCTAGGTGCCTACGCTATTTTCTTCGGCGTACCACACGCTACTGCGTTTTATCTGCCGTTGATCATCATCCCTTTTCTCTTTTTTATTCTTGGTGTCAGCTGGTTGCTTGCGTCGTTGGGGACTTACCTGCGAGACATTTCCCAGTTCATTGGTGTCCTGATCACAATGATGATGTTCCTGTCCCCTATATTTTATCCGGCCTCTGCAGTCCCGGAGGCTAGCCGTTATTTGTTGTACCTTAATCCTCTGACGCCGGTAGTTGAGCAAACCAGAGCCGTTCTTTTCACAGGTATTGCGCCAGACTTTCAAATGTTGGGTATTTACTGGGTCGCAGCCATTTTTATTGCCTGGCTAGGCTTTGCCTGGTTCCAGAAAACACGCAAGGGGTTTGCTGATGTCCTCTGAGTTTTCAATCAAAGTAGAAAACCTGAGCAAGTGCTACCACGTCTATGACCGTCCTGGTGATCGGCTGAAGCAGTTTTTCTTGCCCCGCCTTCGTGGGATGGTAGGTGTCGACCGTGGACAGAACTTTCGAGAGTTCTGGGCGCTCAGAGATGTCTCGTTCGAAGTAAAAAAGGGCGAAACAGTCGGTATCATCGGTCGTAACGGCAGTGGCAAGTCAACATTACTGCAAATGATCTGCGGCACACTCAATCCGACTCATGGCAGCGTCCAGACCAAGGGGCGAATCGCGGCATTGCTTGAGCTGGGGTCCGGCTTCAACCCTGAGTTCACCGGACGTGAGAACGTCTACATGAATGCTGCCGTACTAGGTCTCGAAGAGGCGGAAATTGATGCGCGCTTTGATGAAATTGCCGAATTTGCCGATATTGGCGAATTTATAGAGCAGACTGTCAAAAGCTATTCCAGCGGTATGATCGTACGTTTGGCATTTGCTGTTCAGGCCATGATCGACCCGGATATCTTCATCGTCGACGAAGCTCTGGCAGTTGGCGACGAAAAATTTCAGCGCAAGTGTTTTGCTCGTCTGGAAGAATTGAAAAGCAAAGGAACATCGATTCTTTTCGTTTCCCACTCTGCCGCGACGATGATCGAACTGTGTGACAGAACGCTCTTCCTCGAGCAGGGCAGTCGCTTGATGTACAGCCCGGCACCACAGGCCATTCGGGCTTATCAGGCGTTGATTTACGCGCCGGAAGGGGAGTATGAGCGCCTCCTGGAAAAATACCGCAACGCCGACACATCAGGATCGGCTCTTCTGCTGGATGAGCCAAAGCAGCTTGTGACGGTTGAGGACGAGTCGGTCGACGCTTTTGACCCAGGTCTGATCCCCGAGACGACAACTGTCTACCCGGACCAGGGCGGTATCATCGAAAAGATTGTCATCCTTGACGACGAAGGTCGTGCTGTAAATGTGCTTCAAGCCGGAAAGATCTATCAATTCGAGGTTTCGGGCAGCTTCCAAGACGACTTCTCGGGGATCTATTGGGGTATTCACATTCGCAATATTTCGGGTGCGGTTGTTACAGGCCAGCGCTACCCTGAAGAAGGCGTGTATATGGAAAATGTACGCGCTGGCAGCCAATTCAGCGTCAAGTTCTCGTTCACGATGAGCCTGCTGCCAGGCGCGTATTTCGCCGGTGCGGGTATATGGTCAGCTCAAGAACCCAACAGCGTTCATCGCATTCTGGATGCGATCATGTTCCGTGTTTCTCCGAATGAGCGGCTGAATTCGTTCGGCTACGTGTGCCTCGCCTCGAGCGCCCCCGCAGTTGAGATGAACTAATCTCATGACCATTCAGCGTTTGGTTGTCCTGGGCGACTCTCATCTGGAAGCGCTTCAACTGGCTGTCGGGCTTGGGCTTCTGAACGTGCAGGACGTGACTTTCTCCGTCGTCCCCGGAGCGACGGCTGTAGGGCTGAGAAATCCGAACTCAATCACTGATGCGCTCAATATATTTCGGACGGCCCTTGCGGCGCAGCCGAAGGACTCTGCGGTACTGATGCACTTGGGCGAAGTCGACTGCGGCTTCGTGATCTGGTGGCGCGCTGAACGCTATGGAGAAAGCACAGAGGTGCAATTTCAAGACTCTATCCATGCCTATCGCTCATTCCTGAATGAAGTGCTCCTCATGGGGTTTTCCAGAGTTTGCATCACCGGTGCCAGCCTGCCGACCATTCGTGACGGTACGGATATGGGGGAGGTTGCCAACAAGCGTGCCGAGGTGAAGGTAAGTCTTGTCGAGCGTACGGAGTTGACGTTCCGTTACAACCAGTCGTTGAGAGAGATGGCCATTGAGTCTGGTGTCGATTACTTCGATATCACTGACTCTGTCGTTGATCAGTCTACGCGGCTTGTTCATGATTTCTTTCGCAATCCAGACCCTTGCAACCATCATTTGGATGTCAGCAAAGTGGTTGGTGTCTGGGCTGGGAAATGCAACGATTTTTTTTACGAAGCTAATATCTCATTAGAGAAAAATTTGGTACGGACTGTAAAATGAATATTAATAGTTGGCCGTCTGCGGACAAAGAAAAAGTATTTAAGTATCTTTTGGACAGCGGCTACCGTTCCGACCGCTACAAGATTTTTTACGTCTCGACACCCAAGGTGGCGTGTACTTCCCTGAAGTGGTGGTTTGCTTCACTGGAAGGGAAAGTTCAGGCCCTGCGTTCGCTGACTGACAGTGCCGAGTCGGATCCGGACTTGATTATTCATGGTAACAACTTTCACAGCCTCGCCCCTGAAGTCACAGGGCTTGGCCCTGACGCTCTTGGGGATACGCTGTCGTCCGACGATTTTTTCAAGTTTGCCATCGTCCGCAACCCCTACAAGCGCTTGTTTTCAGCCTGGCAGTCAAAACTACTGTTGCAAGAGCCGCTTCAAGTAGCCCCCTACAAAAGCTATGATTTTTTTCACCATTCCCTTCGCGACGCTAACGATCTTGCGCTGGCATTCGAAGGTTTTCTTGAGCACTTGGCCAATAATGAGGCGCCTCATTACTGGGACCTGCACTGGACGCCTCAGGTAAACCTGCTTCGACCAGACCTGATCGAGTACTCGAAAATCTTCAAGATCGAGCAGTCTCAGGAGTTGGGACAGGCACTGACCGAGTGGGTGGGCAATTACATTCCGAGCCCATTCGCCGGGCGTCGAGCCAATGAAAGTCTGATTCCCTACCTTCCTGAGTTTGTGACGCCGCGCAGTGCCGAGTTGATTCGTTTGCTGTACGCACAGGATTTTCAGGTATTTGATTACGATCAAGAACCGCCTGCGGCAAAGGATACTTTTTCCGCAGAGCAGCTGGCGGTAGCCTTCAAGGCCATCAGAACCATCCGTGCACGCCACCAGCGTCTTGGTGAGCGTAATCTTCAGTGCCAGAATCTGAATCAGGCTGTTGGTCTGCGTGATGGTCAGA
Organism: Pseudomonas viridiflava; assembly: GCF_001642795.1. Lineage (GTDB taxonomy): Bacteria > Pseudomonadota > Gammaproteobacteria > Pseudomonadales > Pseudomonadaceae > Aquipseudomonas > Aquipseudomonas viridiflava. The sequence goes on from NZ_LKEH01000025.1 coordinate 114,957, forward strand.
TTGCAAGTCTTAACGAGGCGATTCAAGCACGTGACGAGCAGGTCAACAGTCTGAACCATGCTCTTGCTGAGCGTGATCGGCATGCGGCAGAGCTCAACCAGGCTATAGCCGTGCGGGAAAGTCAGAACGCGGTGCTAAGCCAGGCTATGGCTGAGCGAGATGGCCATATCGCAAGTTCGAGCCAGTCCATTGCGGATCGAGATGCGCAGATCGCGGCCTTGAGTCAGGCCATTGCCGAACGAGATGGCCAGATATCCAGCTTGAATCAGTCCATTGTTGAGCGCGATGAGCAGGCAGCCAGTCTCAGCGCCAATGTTGTTGAGCGTGATGGCCAAATCGCTGCATTGACGCACGCAGTGGCCGATCGAGATGCCCAGATTGCCGCGTTGAACAAAGCACTTGCTGAAAATGAAGAGCAGCTGAAAAGCCTGGACCACACCATTCACTCTCGTGACGATCATTTTGCTCATCTTAATCTCGCCGTTGCTCAACGGGATAATCATATTGCGGATCTGAGTGAGGCTGTGTCTGCACGTGATAAGCAGATCGAGACGTTTAAACAACTCATCGCTGACAACAGCCAAAAAACAGTCGCCAAGACGAAGGCTTATGAAAATGCGGGTGTTTTGGCCAAAGGACTCGCTGAGCGAGATAAAAAAATTGCTGAGCTGAGTGAGTACGCTACTCAGTTCGAAGCTGACTCAAAGCTGCAACTTACTAACTTGCAGTATGAGCTTGACGCTATTTTAGGTTCCCGTTCTTGGCATATAACGGCACCCATGCGTCGCGTGGGTAACTTGTTAAAACGCAAGCCTCGCTCACTGGCCAAGAGAACAATTGATTTTCTGCGTGTCCGTCAAAGTCTGATTTTTAAGTCGTCAATTCGCGAAATAGAAAATAGCATGCTGTTCAATGAGCAGTATTATGTAGCCACATACCCTGACGTTAGCGCCAGTGGTATGGAACCGGCGGTACATTATTATCTATACGGCTGGAAAGAGCACCGTAACCCGTCCGCCGATTTTTGCACTGCTCACTATCTCTATGATAATGCGGATGTCGCTAAGTCCGGTATAAATCCGTTGCTTCATTACCTGAAGTGGGGTGAGAAAGAGGGGCGTGTAGCGTGGCCGGTAAGGGATCTTCTTCCGAGCATGGAAGTTGAGCTTTCAAGTGAGCCTGATCTGATTGACGGCGTGCCGTGGTACGATATTTTTGAAGGATCAGAGGGCAATCTTAAAGGTGTAAAAGTCAAGCGTTCATCGCTTGATGAGCAAGATTTCAGGACGCTTCAGGCTGCGCAGTATTCGACGCCAAGCTCCGTGATTGATAAGGAAGTTGCCGATATATCGCAGTCAGGTTTGTTCGACGCTTCCTATTATCTGGCGATGTATCCCGACCTCGATATAAAGCCGGATGAGGCTGTTCGCCATTATTGTGAGAAAGGGTGGAGAGAGGGGCTAAATCCGTCTGATGACTTTGACAGCAAGGCCTATCTCAAAGCGTACAATGATATCCGGAATGCAAATCTTAATCCATTCTGGCACTTTGTAGTCGCTGGGGCTTCGGAGCTGCGGTCTGGCACCCCGGACTCTGCGGTTCATTATGAAAAATCGATTCGATTCGGCGAACTTGAATCCGACATAAAACTACTGGCCTTTTTCTCATGCCCAAACTGGGCGTCGCTGTCTCAAGGCGGCTCAAGCTCCAAGGAAAAATCCAAACAGCTTCTTCCTCATCATGAACTGGGGCTCTACGATCCCGCAGATATTGAAGTGCTTAAGCAGCAGGTGCTCTTGGCCAGGCAACATGGCCTTTACGGATTCTGTTTTGAACTCAACGGCAACGTGGTCAATGGCACTCATTACTCTCCGGTCAACCTATTTATCGCCGACAAGACGGTTAACTTTCGTTTTTGTTTGAGTCTGGCGATCAACGAGTTCGATACGCTCGAGTCGCTTCGGAGCGTTATGAATGAGGCGTTCACCGATGAGCGCTACATTCAAATCGACGATAAGCCCGTTATGGTCGTCATTGGATCTGGCGATGCCGAGGATGCGCGTCGTCTTGAGCAGCTGAAAAGCGTATTGATGGATAGTGTCTTCATTATTGCCAGCGGTTTTGCAAATGTAGTTGCTGATAATCAGTTGTTTGATGCTGTTACGGACATTTCATACCACCCAACGTTGGAAGAGACAGGTAACAACGTTTTTGTGACTGACGGAGATGTTGACGCAACTCCGTACGCAGTCGTTGTATCCCAAGCCGTTGCCAGGTGCTGTAAGGAAGCGTTCGGCTCTGCATCGGTTTTCCGTATGGTTACGTTGGGTCGCGATAATGCCTCGCAGAATCCTGAGAGATCGGTTCTGTACTCGCGCTTCCATATCAAAGAGTATCGCCGTTGGCTGGATGCGGCGATTTTGAGCACTCGTAGAATACAGCCCGAAGATCGTCGTTTCGTGTTTATCAACGCTTGGAACGACTGGAATGGCGGGCTATTTCTTGAGCCTGATCGTCAGAGTGGTTTCAGTCGTTTGAATGAGACAAGTCGCGCGCTCTCCGGCGTCGCTTCAGGTGCAGTTATGCCCAAGGTCTCTATTCTTGTACCTAACTACAATCATGAACGCTTTCTGCGCCGCCGGCTGGACACGATCTACGGGCAGACCTATAAAAATATCGAAGTGATTCTGATGGACGATGTATCGTCTGATCGCAGTCGTGAGCTGTTAAATAGCTATGCAGAGCGTTACCCGGAGACGACCCGCACCCTGTTTAACGAAACGAATTCGGGCAGTACATTCCGGCAGTGGGCTAAAGGTATCAAGGCATCGACAGGCGATCTTGTCTGGATCGCAGAAAGCGACGATTTCTGTAACAGCCGTTTCCTTGAAACGCTGGTGACGGAGTTTGAGGATGAAGCGGTCCTGCTTGCTTACGCGAAGTCGATGTTCGTGACCGTTGATGAGAAGCCCATGCCTGGAGAGTTTGAAGGTTATGTCAATGACCTTGCTTGCTTTGATCGATGGGAGAGTTCTTACGTTGAGACAGCTCACAACGAGGTCAATCTCGCGTTGGGCATCAAAAACACAATTCCCAATGCAAGTGGCGTGGTATTCAGGCGCCCGCTGGATATGCCTCTACTCGATAACCCTGAGTGGCTCTCGATGAGGGTCGCGGGTGACTGGGTCTTCTATTTGCATCAAATCCGTGGCGGTAAAATCGCCTACTCCACGAACGCTCGAAACTATTTCAGGCGTTACCCCGGTAGTGCTGCAGAGGCGACTTACAGGACAAGTACCTTTTACAATGAGTTGGGTGTCGCAGCGCGTGCAGTTCAAGCGTTGTACAACGTTCCTTTAGCATTGCTTGAGCAGTCAAAGAGTAGTTCAAGGGCGACCTACGATCATCATCTGCCTGATGGGGATGATCGGTTTCTTGAATGGTACGACGTGGACGCTATTCTCAAGGCGCGAGAAAACCGACAGCCGAACGTATTGGTTTCTACTATGGGCTTCTACCCGGGTGGAGCCGAAATTCTGCCTATTCGTATGGCCAATGAGTTCAAGCGACAAGGATTGTCTGTTCTGTTGTTAAGTGCGGGCTTGAACCCTAGGGAGGATGGTGTCCGCCGTATGCTGAGAAACGACGTGCCCCTGATTGAAACGTCAGATGTTGATGCCATGAAGTCTCTTATCCATGACTTCGGGATTGAGGCGCTGAACACGCATCAATGGCATATCCAGAAATACCCTTTGCAGTTGCCTGACGTTTTTTCCGAACTCGGCTCTCACGTTGCGTCGCTGCACGGCATGATTGAGCACGGCAACGCTTTTGGTGTCACTAAAGAGCAGCTTGAAATCGCTGACAAGAGCGTCACGACCTGGGTCTACACCGCAGAAAAAAATCTTGGGCCGTTCAAGGACTATAGCCTTTATGATGAAACCTCTGCGAGGTTTACCAAGCTTCCTAATGGCATGACAACTTCCACAGTTGTGCCCGTATCGCGTGCCAGCATGGGCATCCCTCAGGATGCCTTTGTATTGTGCTGTGTCAGTCGGGCCATTCCCGACAAGGGATGGGCTGAATCCATTGCCTCGGTAGAGCACGCACGTCTTCTGTCCGGGCGTGACATCCGGCTGATACTGGTAGGTAACGGACCGGTTTACGAAGAGTATTGCAAGGCCGGTGTGCCTGACTTTGTCCATCTGGCAGGCTTTAGCGAGAACTCTGTTGGATACTATGCGGCCTCGGACATGGGCATCATGTTGACGTGGTTCAAGTCCGAGAGCTTCCCGCTGACCATCGTGGATTGTCTCTTCGCCGGTAAGCCCTACATTGCCTCTGATGTAGGCGATATTAAAAATATGCTGTCTGCAGGAGAATCAATTGCAGGTACTGTTATTGAACTGGAAGACTGGGAAGTTCCTGTCCGGTATACAGGTAAAATGATCGCTTCGTTCGCTTCGGACGATGAAGTGTATCGTCGCGCATTGAAGCTGGTACCTACGGTGGCCGCTCGATATAAGATTGATGCCGTTGCAAAACAGTACATTGATATATTTCGTCGTGACATTGAGCTTTCCCGATATTGAGAGGCGAACGTTTTAAAGTTAATAAGTTCTCTATGTGAATAAACGGTATCCGGACATTTTTGTCCGGGTACACCGTTTTCGCTACGGTTTTAACTATCCACCACGTGGCATTTTTTTATTATTACTTGAATAATAACTGTATTTTGTAAATTTTTTTGACTGTGTCACCCTAAAAGAATAGAATTCCATGGTTTTTTCCGATCATGGCGTATCTGCGTAGATTCTGAACAGGTTTCAAAGATTGATGGCTTGTGGCTATTATTGGGCAGGTTGCCACCTTTGCGGCGCTTCGGCTTACATGCGGGGTTCAGGCTTTTCCCTCCATGGCATTTGGATTAGGTTTGCCAATGCTGGTCGCTGCAGATCATGGATCCATAGTTGCTCCATAACAGGGGCGCTTTTTTACTTTGTTACCGTTGGTTTTTAAGGTGGCAGGAGAGGTGGTAAACAGTGACGCGCAAAGATTCTGTTACGCGTGAAGAGGGCGTCCAGCAAGTGCTCGCTAATGATGAGCGTCATTTCGCGTCGTTTCCAGAGCTTGTGTCGTCATCCCTGAGCAGCGATGAAGTTGCTGACGACTCGCAGCAAATACTGTGTAACTTGTATTTGAAGTTACAACAAAAAGATGATGCCATCGAAGACTTGAAGCTTCAGCTTGGAGAGTCGATTAGGGAGCGAGAGCTCAAGATTCAGTCGCTTTTGATCGAGCATCAAGCCGAGCTTTCACACGTTTACTCGTCGATGTCCTGGCGCGTTACCACGCCTGTCCGTTTCGCCGGTCATCTCCTGCGAGGTGACTGGGATAATGTTCGCCGCAGTTTGCGCAAGGCTCGCGGCACCTTGGTAGGTATCGGGTCGCGCCTGGTGCGTCCATTGCGAGCGGCCAAATATGCGGTCGATCATTACGGTTCCCTGGGGCTTGCTGTTTCCAAGACCATTGAGCTTTACCGAAAGCACGGCGTGAGTGGTTTGCGCACACGAGCGGTGGCACTGCTATTGAGAAATGGCCATGGTGCGGGAATGGACGCGATGTCCTCTGCAGCATCGGATTTTTACGACAGGGAGAGCAAGCCTGTCGACGACTATCGTCCGTTGGTTACCGTAATCGTCCCAAACTATAACCACGGCCGTTACTTGCGTGAGCGCCTTGATTCTATTTATGCGCAGACCTATTCAAATATCGAAGTGATTTTGCTGGATGACTGTTCGGGTGATGACAGTCGGGCGATCCTGTCTGAATACGCGACCCGTTATGCGTCCACGACACGCTGTATTTTCAACGAAACGAACTCTGGCGGTGTTTTCAAGCAATGGAAAAAGGGGCTTGGCCTCGCAGATGGCGAGTTGGTCTGGATCGCAGAGAGTGATGACTACTGCTCGCCCAACTTTGTTGAGGAGAACGTCCGCCATTTCGCCAACGAAGCGGTTATGCTTTCGTTCGTTCGTTCGGTCTTTGTCTCGGGTAAGTCAGGTAAGCTGACCTGGTCTCTTGAAGAATACCTGCCCTTTATGGGACCGTCTTTCTGGCATCTGCCATTCGTCAAGTCAGCGCATTGGCTTGTGAATAACTGCTGGTCGCTCAAGAATATTGTCCCAAACGTAAGTAGTGCGATGTTTCGCAACTCGCGGGATATGCCTCTGATGGACGATCAGGCCTGGTCGAGCATGAGGGTATGTGGTGACTGGGTATTTTATCTACACCTTATTCGCGGCGGTCTGGTTTCCTATACGCCTTCAGCCACCAATTATTATCGACAGCACGACAGCAATACGTCCACAACGTCACAGTCCACCGATCTTTACTACCGTGAGTACGAGTACGTGGCCACCCAGATGGTTGCGTTATACGACCTGGCGCCTCTGATGCTTGAACGTCTCGAAGACGATTTGCGCCAGCAATGGTCACGGTGCCGACCCGATCAGCCGGCGGACGGCCTCGATGCATTGTTCAATATCGAGCGCATAATGTCTCACTCGTCGCTACGCAAGCCCAATCTGTTGATTATTGCTTATGCGCTGGCAGCAGGTGGGGGCGAGACCTTCCCGCTCATGCTTGCAAATCTTATGAAAGAACACGGTTATGGCGTGACCGTTTTAAACTGCCATGAGCAGCCTACCGAGCCAGGTGTTCGCGCCATGCTCCACCGGGACATCCCTCTTTTGCGTCTGAAGGAGCTTGAGCATGCGCCTTGGGTCTTTAAGGATCTCGGCGTTGAAGTAATACACTCTCATCACGCGTGGGTGGACATAACGTTTGCATCTCTGCTTTTGGGGCAGGGCGGGCCTCGTCATGTAGTCAGCATGCACGGCATGTACGAAATGATGCCTGAGGCGCAGATGAAATCCATTTTGCCGCTGATGGAGAGAGGATTTGATCGAATAGTCTATACGGCAGAGAAAAATCTCAGGCCGTTCTCCTCCGATTTCATTGCCGCCAAGCACTTCACTCGTGTGGATAACGCGTTGCCTTTGACTCCTATTGGCCAGATCAGCCGGGCTGAGCTTGACATTGATGAAGCGGACTTCGTGCTTTGCCTGGTCAGTAGGGCGATTCCGGAAAAGGGCTGGGCCGAGGCTGTGGCCGCTGTGCAGGCGGCGCAAAGCAGGTCAAAGCGGCGAATTCATCTTGTGTTGATTGGCGAAGGGCCGCAGTACGATATGCTCAAGGATGCCCCGGCAATTGAGGGTGTTCACCTATTGGGCTTCAAGAAAAATATTCGTGATTATTTTGCATTGGCCGATGTCGGTCTTTTGCCTTCCCGATTCAAGGGTGAAAGTTATCCACTCGTGCTCATTGACTGCCTGCACGCGGGAACACCGCTGCTGGCCAGTGATATTGGCGAAATCAGGTCAATGCTGCTGACTGACGACGGAATGGCTGGCACACTTTTCGAATTGTCGGAGTGGGAAATTTCGGTAGATAAGCTCGCAGACCTGGTCGTGGAGCTGGCTGCTCCAGAATCGGGACTGTTGAGAAACATTCGCTCTCAGGTACCTGCTGCGGCGAGAAAATTTGATCCGGAACAGTTGTTCAAGAATTACGATATAGTCTACCGCGAGGCCCTAAGCCTCACCCAGAAGAGCGGCGCGAAGGGAATATTCAAATGAAATACGTAGTATTTGGTGGTGGCGGCTTCATCGGCTCGACCATTGTTGACAAGCTCTTGGCAGCTGGACATTTTGTTCGGGTATTTGAAAGACCTCGTGTTGAGCCCTTTCGTAGTTTTCTTCCCAGCGAGCATGTCGAATGGACCACTGGCGACCTTGCTTCGGTACACGATGTAGAGGATGCACTGGACGGGATGGACGTGGTCTTACACCTGGTTTCGACCACACTGCCTAAAAGCTCCAACGACGACCCTATCTACGACGTGCAGAGCAATATGGTGTCGTCGCTGCAGATGCTGAACGCGATGCTGGTCAAGGGCGTCAAAAGGATCGTGTTCATTTCTTCAGGCGGTACTGTTTATGGACTTCCCCAGTACTTGCCGGTAGATGAAAAACATCCGACCGAGCCCGTGGTTTCCTATGGCATTACCAAGCTTGCCATCGAGAAATACCTGAAGCTCTACAGCGATTTGTATGGAATCAAGCAGGTCGTACTTCGCGTGTCCAATCCTTACGGCGAACGTCAGCGACTTGAAACGGCTCAAGGGGCGGTCGCAGCCTTTCTTCACAAGGCGCTTTCCGACAAGCCCATCGAGGTCTGGGGCGATGGGACGGTGACGCGTGACTATGTCTATATAGGCGATGTTGCTGATGCATTCTTGAAGGCCGCTGAATATGAAGGTACGAAGTCGGTCTTCAATATCAGTTCTGGTCATGGTCTGAACCTGAACGATCTGATTGACAAGGTGGAGACAGTGGTTGGACGCAAGGTAGAACGCATCTACAAGCCCGGCCGACCGTTCGACGTTCCGGTCAGCATTCTTTGCAATGCGCTGGCTGAAAGCGAGCTGGGATGGGTGCCCAAAGTCTCCATGGCTGAAGGCCTTGCCAGAACAGCTCATTGGGCTGCCGATGCATACAGACGTATTCCGTAGTCAGTCTGTTTCCTTATACAGCGCCAAGAGCCTCAGCCAGGACTTGGCGAACATTTCAAAGCGAGTCCGCCAGCCTGATTGCCAGGTTTCTCGAGTGCTGACGCAACTCTGGAACTGCGGTAGCTTCCCACCAGCCTGCCTTAAGCATTGGACCCACATAGCTCAGCCAGTCTGATGGGTGGCCCTGCTGGTCGACCACTGCCAGTTGGTCATCTGTTTGGAGCCCGAGTCCGAGCCTGTCAGGGACTAGGGTGCCATTGTTTATAAGCCCCGTGATAAATGGCTCGTCAATGTGTGCCAGGTTAGAGTTGGGGCCCGTGCAGTTGATGACATGTCTCACGCTGATCAGCAGGGTCTGCTGTGCTTTTCGGGTTCGAACAGTCAAATCCAGCATGCCTGCGCTGTGCCTGACATCGGTCAGCCTTCCCGCGATGGCTGTCACTTGCCCCGATTCCAGTCCTGCCTCAAACGTACTGTAGGTTTGCGGGGCGGCTCTATGGCGGTGTACATCCCAAAACGGTTGAAGGTGACGCAGGAAGCGCTTGCGTTCCGGTTCGGGGAGTCGTTTCCAGAGGCTGGGCGTAATGGGTCTTAAAGTCGCCAGGATGTCCCGCCAGTCTATACCGTCGCATCGATGGGTCTCGATGAGGCTGCGTATTGATCTGAGATAGGTCAGCACTGTCGCAGGTCCACTTAGTAACGTGTCATTCACATTGCTCACATTGAGGCCTGGTTGCTTCATTTTTCTATGTGCAACCGGCAGAAGGCCTCTACGCGAAAGCATGTAAATGGCTCCGTGGTGTTCGTTTTGTTTCAAACTGGCAAGTACATCCAGTGCAGTCAAGCCACTGCCTAATAACAGGACCGGATCCTGGGGAGCTATCGGGTTTTGTTTGGATATTGCCCATGGGTCATTATGGTAGTGATCCTGCAATTCCGGGGCTTTCATCAGCGCGGGCTTGAGGGGAGAAAAGTTTCCGAAAGCCAGTACGACGTGATCGGCCTTCAGTACCTCTCCGGTGCTCAAATAAAGTAGCGCGCATTCACCACTGCGTTCGATGTGCGTCACCTCAGCGACTACGTGGCGTGCAGTTTCACTACGCTGCTTCAATTCAGTGTCCAGCAGCGTGTGCAGATACTGTCCGTAGAGCTTGCGTGGCATAAACGAATGCCCGGCTGACTCTGGATACATCGCCTGGCAGTAGTCAAGGAAGGAGTCAGGCTCATCCACAAGCGCTGTCATGTTACCCGCAGGAACGTTGAGCAGGTGCTGAGAGCTATTGGTCCCGTAAGCGAGACCGCGAGCCATGGAGCCTGAACGGTTGACGATGACAAGTTGCACTTCTCCTGCCCGTCGCCGTAAAAACTCGATTGCCGTAACGGTCCCACTGAAGCCTGAACCAATGATGACCAATGTCTTCATTGTTGTTCTCGCTTGGCGAGATACTCCATCAGGCGGGTAGTTGCGTCCGAAAGACTTTCCTCAAGCGTGTTAATCGTAATATGGGGCGACACGGGGGCTTCGTAAGCAGAATCTATGCCGGTGAAATTCTTGATCAGGCCCTGACGCGCTTTGCCATACAGACCTTTCGGGTCGCGGCGTTCACATTCGGCCAAGGGCGTATCAATGAATACTTCGATAAAGTTGTGCTCGCCGATAACTTTTCTGGCCAGTTCACGGTCACGAAGAAAAGGAGAGATAAATGCACTAATCGTGATTATCCCGGCATCTACAAACAGTTTGGCGACTTCTGCGATACGTCTGATATTTTCTTCACGATCCTTGTCGGTGAAACTAAGGTCACGGCAAAGACCCAGACGAATATTGTCTCCATCGAGCAGATACGTGTGACGGCCTGCATCAGTCAGCGCCAGCTCAAGGGCATTGGCCACTGTGGATTTTCCTGCCCCACTGAGGCCCGTGAACCAGATTACGGCTGGCCGTTGTTGCTTCAGAGCACTTCGACGCGCCTGATCAACACTGAAAGCATGAGCAATGAGATTTTCGGACATGTGTTCTCGTTATTGGAAGCAGTGAAAATTGAAGGTCAGTGGCAAAGTGGAATCATAAAGGCCGTTTAAGGAAATCATATCAGAGTTTTTCACGCTGTATGATGTAAGACTTTTCCTCAAAATCTGTGGCCGATTGCCAGCAAGATCGTTAAAACCATAAATATTTGGTATGGGATATTGTCTTGCAATCAATATGAAAGTTTTGTCAAAAGGCACAGTGCGATGCCCACTGTGTGATCGTCTTCTCATGTGTGAGAGGACTCATTGGGCCGATGCGTTCCAAGGAAGCCTCTTGTTTATGAAGGGTTGTCATCTTGGCAAAGCCAACACGCCCAGCCAAGGCATCGGCAAGTCGATCCTTGAGATATTTCCTGCCAGATCCAGATGCTCTTTCCACTCTGAAAGCGGCTGGCCGTTCAGCTTGGAAAGTGCTTCATGCTGACACCAGGCATTTGCGAAGGCGAATGGGCGCACTGCCGCTGGAGTGGCCAGCAACCTACTGGCTGTCGTCGGGCCTAGATAGTCTCGTGCGACCAAATGCCAGTCTGGAATTTCTTGCACATATACCAGATCGACCCCGACCGGGCCTTGAAGGTTGACGGCCGCAAGGGATAACCCGGCTTCATGGCTGATGGACAATCCAGGCTCCGGCAAATCATCAATCATGATTCGAGGAGCTTGTCCGGGCAAGTTGATGAACGTGATCGTTTCAGAGCCTACGCCAAGCCAGTTGACGAGGGCGTCGCACAGGTGTGCCCGGATGCTCACCCGCGCCTCTGCCCTCGTGGTGTTTCGCTCCAGCTCAACGCGGACTAGAAGTACGTTACGGTTTTTCTGGCATATCGTCAGATTGCTGCTCATATACTGAACAACCTCGCTAGTGCCGAGAGCTTTCTTGGCTGCTTTAAAGACTCATGCCTTGGCAGGCGCCGCCGGACACCCCGCCCAACGGCTGAGCGCGGGGATGTTTTCGCCTTTCATGACCAGCGTCAGCGAGCCCAGGTGGGCGTCGTTGCCTACGTCTGCGCTGTAAAGCACGGCGCTGCGTGGTCCCATGTACACCCGCTCGCCGATGTTCACCTGGTCGATTTTCATCACCCGGTCTTCGAACAGGTGGGTCTGCGGGCAGGCACCGGCATTCAGTTCACTGTCCGCGCCAATGTTCACGCAGTCGAATTCAGTAATGTCGGTCGTGTCCATGTAAACGCCTCGGCCAATCCTGCAGCCGAGCAGGTTAAAGGCCAGCGGCAGCCACGGCGTGCCTCGCAGGTACCGCATGAAGTGCGGCGCTGCCATGCCCTCGTAAAGACTGGTGATCCCTTCGGACAGCCAGACAAACGGAGTCCACATTGGCGTGGCACGCTTTTGGTATCTGCCGATGAGCAACCACTTCAAGCCAGCTACCAGTAAGAAGTTGCCCACGCTGTAAGCCAGACCGATCAACGCCAGATAGACCATAACGGCGCCCCATCGGCCTTCCTCAGTGAGGGGCATGAGGTCCAGCATGACGGTGTAGCCGACGGCAATCATCACGGCATTTGGCGTAACGATACGAATACCCTCGATCAAGCCTCGCGCCAGACGTCGAAGTACCGAGGGCTTGAACGTCAGCGACTCGGGATAACCACTGGCCTGCTCGCGCGCGGGCAGGTTGATCGGTGGCGAGCCGAGCCAGGTGTCGCCATCTGCCAGTTCATTGTTGGGCGGCGTGCTGGAGTGAACGCCGATCAGCACGTTCTCGGGCAGCACGGTGCCGTCCGCGATGTAACTGCCATTGCCGACAAAACTGCGGTTGGAGATCACGGTCGGCTGCAGGGTCATCCAGCCGCCGTCGATGCGTTCGTCACCCAGCATCACGGCATCGGCGATGAAGGTTTCATCACCCAGGGTCAGCATGTCGGGGATCACACCCTGAGCGCTGGAGATTTCGGCATTACGGCCAACCTTTGCGCCCAACAGCCTGTACCAGAAAGGCGCGTACACCGTCGCGTAGATGCCGGAAAGCACGTTAAGGCTCGCCTCCTGAATGTGGCTGATCAGCCATTTGGCGCAATAGGTGTTGCTGTGCACGGCGTAGCGTCCCGGCTTGAGTCGGGGCAGGGCAATCCAGCGCAAGGCAGCCGATGCGAGTGCCGTCGCGACAATCAGCACTGCGCTCGCCGGAAAGGCCAGCATGAAGTACCGGGCGAGTTGGCTGCCTACGCTCGTGCCGGCCAGCCAAGGCAATACGTGCTGTGCGTCAAACCAGTCCATCAGGAAAAAGGTGGGGAAAACCGGAATGAAAAACAGCGTAGCGATCAACAGAATGCCTGCTGTGAAGAACAGCGTTTCTGCGCGCAGACGGTTTTTACTCACGGCAGGCCGCTGAGGTTGGTTCCGGGTGTCGAACGAGCCGACATCGCGCGCCGGTGAGCCCTGCCAAATACGACCTGCGGACACTTCGCGGCCTTCTGCCAGTGCAGACTGTGACTCCAGATGACCCAGTGGGCCCACGCCGGTATTGCCTTCCATGATCACGTAGGACCCGACGCAGGCGTTGGCCTGCAACGTGATCTGGCCCAGATGCAACTGGCCGCGTTCGACGCGTGCATTTTCAAAGCTGACGCCGTTGCCGACGCTGACACCGTCATCGAGCTGCAGCAGGTCGGGGCTGCGTACTACCGCGCCGCCAATGATCACGTCACGCCCGATCCTTGCACCCAGCGCACGCAGCCATGCCGGGTAGAGTGACGACCCGCTCAACAGGTAGGTCGGTGCCGACTCGACCATGCGATCGGCGGCCCACCAGCGAAAGTAGGTCATGCCCCACAGTGGGTAGACGCCGGGTTTGAGGCGGCCGGCGATCAGCCATTTACCTGACAGCGCGATCATGAACTGCAGAATGGTGGCGATCAGGAACACCACGACCGACGCGAGCGTGGCCAAGGCGACGGAGTCGTCCGGTGAACCGGTCAGGTAGTGATACGTGAAGAATGGCGCGAGCCACTGTGACATGCGCAGGCTGACCATCACTGGTAGCGCCAGTGCCTGCGCTACGCCGCAGCGCCAGCGTCGCCAGGCTGAAGGTGGCGTCCATGGCGCGGATTCAACGCTGGCTTGAGGCGTCTGTTCGAGAACGGCAGCGATGGCGTCGACCCGCCGCTGTTGATAGATGTCGCGCACGGTAATGTGCGCGAAGCGCGGGTCGGCGCGCAGTGCGGAGGCCAGTCGGGCGGCAAAAAAGGAATGCCCGCCCAGATCGGTAAAAAAGTCGGCATGCCGACGGATCGGCACGCCTGGAAACAACGCGGCCAACGCTGCGAAAAGCGCAACTTCGCCGGGCGTTTCAGCGACATCGGATTCGGCTCCGGCATCATCGACTTTCAACGGACGCGCCTTGAGCGCCTTGCGATCGATCTTGCCGGACATCAGGCGCGGCATGGACTCGAGCAGCTCGAACTGATTCGGCACCATGTAGGGCGGAAGCTGTGCCTGCAGCGCCTTGCGCAGACGGCTCGTGAATGCGGCTGGCGGCGCATCGTCACACACCACATAGGCGACCAGTTGATCGAGCCCGTTATCGTTGCGCAACAGCACGGCTACAGTGCCAACGCCGGGTTCCTGCGCCATCAAGGCTTCTATCTCACCGAGTTCGACACGAAAACCGCGAATCTTGACCTGATCATCCGCACGACCCAGGCAATGCACCTGCCCTTCATGGTCAATACGCGCCAGATCCCCGGTGCGATACAGGCGGGCGTCATGATGGCCGATGGACCACGGGTTGGGGATGAACCTGTCCCGGGTCAGGTCCGGGCGCCCGAGATAACCTTCGGCAACACCGGGACCGATGATGCACAGCTCGCCGGTCTGTCCGCGTGGCAACAGCGTGGGCGGGTGTTCGCTGCCAACCTGTGAATCATGGGCGATGATCAGCAGGCCGTAGTTGGGCAGCGGCTGGCCAATATTGACCGGGCGGCCGGGCGACAGTCGCGCCAGACTGGCGGACACCGTGGCTTCGGTGGGGCCGTAGGTGTTGAACATCTGCCGGTCCGGTTTTGACCAGCGATCCACCAGCGACTCGGGGCACATTTCGCCGCCCAGATTGATCAGCCGCAGACTCGGTACGTCTTCGCTGAACAGGGCCAGTAACGTCGGCACCGCATGCAAAACGGTGATCTGCTGTTCATTCAGCAGGCGCGGCAGGGTCTCGGGATCGCCACTGGTTTCCTTGGGGCCAATCCATAGGGTTGCGCCTACCAGATAGCCAATCCAGATTTCCTCGAACGACATGTCGAACGCGACCGAGAAGCCCTGGTAGATGCGGTCGCTCGCACGGATGCCGAGTACCGCGTTTTCGCTGCGCAGGAAGTGGCAGATGCTGCGCTGGGAAATCACGATGCCCTTGGGCTTGCCTGTAGAGCCTGAGGTGTAGATGACGTAGGCCGGATGATCCGGCAAAGCGCCGCTGCGGCGCATCGGGGCTGAATCGGTTGGCATCAGCAACGCTTCTGCAGTCCATGCGGTCAGCCCGGTATCACGCAACAGGATGCCAAGGGATTGATTGCAGACCACACCTGTCGCGCCAGCGTCCTCGATGCAGATTTGCAGGCGATCCACTGGGGTGTCCAGGTCGAGCGGCAGCCAGGCGGCACCGGTCTTGGCAATACCGGCCTGCATCACCAGCAGCTCAATGCCTCGCGGCAACCAGAGCCCGACGATATGGCCAGGCTTTACGCCTGCCTGAATCAGCGCCGACGCCACCTGATCGGCCTGCCGGTTCAGTTCACGGTAAGTGAGCCGACGCTCGCCAAAAATGAGCGCTATCTGCTCGGGATATTGCTGCGCCGTGGCTTCGAGTAAATCGGCCAGCACCTCCTCGCGCAGCAACTCCGGTTGCATCGGGCCGTACATCACATCCAGCAAGGGCTCGTTCTGGAAGGTCTTCAACGGGTTCATGTTGTTCATGGCAGCAGGTCGTTCGCTCGTCTGAAAAAGATGCCCGTGAGGGGCTTGTCGTTATGAGCACAGAGGCGGATCAACCAGAATGTGAGGTGCGTCGTGTAGGGCCAAGCGTCCGGCGTGTGTCAGGTTTGATACATTTTGGCCGGACCGCTTCGATGGCAACAGAACATGCTGGCCAGGCAAATATGGCAAGCACTGGCTGTACGCAGCTTGAACGGTGTGGTGAAGGTGAGGGGAGAAGAAGAGGCGGGTAAGGTCAACCTTGAATCGGTGATTCAAGGCCAGGGAGTTCTGTTCAGGAGGCTCCGCAGGACACGGAGATATCCGGGAAGGCATGCCAATGCAGAACATCGGCATGCCCGATCACGATCTGTTAGTGCAGCTTCATCCGTGGCTCGGTGCCTTTGCCGATCCGGCTGCCCAGCATCAGCATCAGCGTGCGGAACATGCCGTAAAGCGCCATCTGGTGCATGCGGTACAGCGACACGTAAAACATCCGCGCCAACCAGCCTTCGAGCATGACACTGCCTGTCAGGTTGCCCATCAGATTGCCCACCGCCGAGAAGCTGGACAGTGAGATCAGCGAGCCGTAGTCCTTGTAGGTGTATTCCGGCAGCGTCTTGCCTTCGATCCGCAGGCGCAGGGATTTGACCAGCAATGAGGCCTGCTGGTGTGCAGCCTGAGCGCGAGGCGGGACATTGCGGTCGGTGCCTTTTTGCGGGCAGGCGGCGCAGTCGCCGAAGGCAAAGATGTTTTCGTCGCGAGTGGTTTGCAGAGTCGGCAACACCTGCAGCTGGTTGATGCGGTTGCTTTCCAGTCCGTCCAGCTCATGGAGGAATGCCGGGGCACGAATGCCTGCCGCCCAGACTTTCAGGGTTGCAGGGATGACCTCACCGGTTGCCGTGATCAGGCTGTCGGCCGTGACTTCGCTGACCGCAGCGTTGGTCAGCACCGTCACGCCGAGCTTGTTCAGGGTCTTGTGGACCGGGCTACCGATGCGCTCGGGCAGCGCCGGCAGAACCCGCGGGCCTGCTTCGATCACGGTGATGCGCAGGTTTTCCGGCTTGATCTGACCCAGCCCGTAAGCGGCCAGTTCGTGGGCTGCGTTGTGCAACTCGGCCGCCAACTCAACGCCTGTCGCACCGGCTCCGACTATGGCAACCGTGATTTCCTGGGCAGCGTCCGCCTGACCGGCATGCGCACGCAGGTAGTGGTTGAGCAGTTGTTGGTGGAAACGCTCGGCCTGCTTGCGGGTGTCGAGAAACAGACAGTGTTCCGCAGCGCCCTTGGTGCCAAAGTCGTTGGTGGTGCTACCGACTGCCAGAACCAGAGAGTCGTAATCCAGACTGCGTGCCGGGACCAGTTCGGCACCGTTCTCGTCCAGCGTGGCGGCCAGATGCACCTGTTTGCTGGTGCGGTCAAGACCGGTCATGCGCCCCAGCTGGAACTGAAAGTTGTTCCATTTGGCTTGCGCCACGTAGTTGAGCTCGTCTTCGTACGAGTTCAATGAGCCGGCCGCCACTTCGTGCAGCAGCGGCTTCCAGATGTGGGTGAGGTTGGCGTCCACCAGCGTGACGCTGGCCGTGCCTTTCTTGCCCAGGGTTTTACCCAGACGGGTAGCCAGCTCCAGACCGCCAGCGCCTCCACCAACGATGACAATACGATGAGTCATAAGGATTACTCAGAAGGTTTAAGGAATTCGGGAGGAGCTCGATCTTCGCGAGCGCAAGGCAGCTCATAGCGTCAGATGGCTCAGAAAACGGCTCAGCAGGCCCAGTCCGATGACCACGACCACCAGCATGATCAGGAGCAGCCAAGGCCGGAAAGGCCTGCGCTCGACTTGGTGCTGGGGCGTCTGAAGGTATTCTTCGACACGCCGTTGGTCGTCCGGGTTCAGACGGCTGCTCATTTTATGTCTCGTCTTACGTTTCGTTTCGCGCGTACTGCCTGGCAGGAGGCCATGAATCGGTGCTTTCCAGCGGTTCGACCTGAAGCGTGTCGTCCAGCCGGATGATTCCGCTTTGTATCACTCGGGCGGTAATTCCGCCATGCCCGCGCACCGCCTGAAAGGTCCCATGGCCGAGCCGTTGCTCAAGGCGCGCGCAAGGCTGACACCAGCCCGTGGTCTCGAAAATCGCCTGGCCGATCCTGAAACGGCGTCCCTTCAGGCTGAACAGATTGATGCCGCTGATCGCCAGGTTACGGCGCAGGTCCTGAGGCACGATGGGATTTTCCGCCGACCTGTTCAGAAGAGAGCTGACCACAGCCAAATGTTCCCACTGAATCAGCGTGACCTGCCGGGCGTTACGCGGTCCGGGGCGCGAGTGGTCACCGGTCAGTCCGGCTTCGCGGCGCGCTTCCACGGCATCCAGCTCGATCATGTCGACACGTGATTCGGGCCGCACGCCGATCCAGCGCACACGACCGTGCTGCGGGACGTCGGCCAGCAGTTCCTGTAACGGGCTCATAAACTGATTCCAACATCGAAAACGACACTGCGGCCCAGATTGGTACGCAGAAAGTCCGGGGCATCCGGGTGCGCGAACAATACACGGGCAAAGGTCGGCCCCACCAGTGACAGAGAGCGCCAGCCTTGACGCAGGTACTCGGTGGGCGGTGGGAAATGGCTGTTGAGGTCCAGCACTTCGCGCTTGAGGCTGGCGAAGGCAATGATGTCCAGCTCGCCGAGGTCCAGGCCCCGTTCACGGTAGTTGTGGGATTTCTTGCGCAGGGTGGGGGCGAGGCGTCGCAGCAGTTCGGAGGCTGGGATGCGCTTGGGCTTGGCCTCACGGCGCACCAGTTGGCTCAGGGAGAAGGCGCTGCGTCGTCGCTCCAACTCCTCGCGCCACTCGTCATTGAGACGGCGACCCTCGTCGAGTACGAAAAACACTTCGAAGCAGGCGTCACGAAACAGCACGTCCGGCGGCTCCTGGCCTGCAGGCGTGAAGTCTTCGTTGCGATGCGGGATGTTCAGGCCCTGCAGCAGGCGCTGACAAACCCACCGCTCACGCTCCCACTTTCGCGCATTGGAAAGAAAGGCGTTGGCTTGTTCGGCCTGGATCGTCAACAGGCGTAAGTAGTCTGAGTCATCCATAGGCTCAAGCTTAGCGTTCTAATCGCCGTCACTGGAAGAGAGAATGTGTGGGTGTAAACTGGCTTTCATTTTGACCGGCCGTAACCGCCCTTTGGCAAACAGTACCTTTTCGAGGAGTGCCCCGTTGAAATTTCTGCCCCTGCTGTTCCTGGCCCTGCTGCCGCTGACGGCCAATGCCCTGCAAACCGGCGAGCGCCTGGCGCCATGGACACTGCTCGATCAGTACGATCAGCCCTATACCCTCAACAACCAGACGCAAACCCTGCTGGTCGCCAGAAGCATGGACGCCGCCAAACTGGTCAACGCCGCGCTGGCGGAAAAACCCAAGGGCTTTCTCGAAGCGCGCAACACCGTCTTCGTGGCCGACATCCAGAAAATGCCAACCATCATCGCCAAAATGTTCGCCATCCCCAAAATGCGCGACTACACCTACCGCGTCATGCTCGACCGCGAAGCCCGCATCGTGCCGCAGTACGCGGGTGACGAGGATAAAGTCCTGTGGTTGCAATTGCGCGATGGGCAGTTGGTGACTCAGCAACAGTTCGGGAGTGCCGAGACGTTGCGTGCGGCGCTGGAGAAGCCGTAACGGAGGAGGTGTGATCCTGCCGGGGCAAAACGAAAGTATCTGACTGAATGCATACCCTGTGGGAGGCGGCACCACGTCTTCGACGTAGCGCTGTCGCGCAGCAAACACCGGACCGTGGGAGGCGGCTTGCCGGCGATGAA
>NZ_LKEH01000025.1:134378-272103 GCF_001642795.1 Pseudomonas viridiflava
CCCTGACATACCGCGTCGGCTGGATCGCCGGCAAGCCGCCTCCCACAGTCCGTTGGTTGCAGCAAGACTTGTGGTTAACGATGATCGCTGGGGCTTGGGAACGATCAGGGTTTACCGCGCGCTGATCGTGCCCATCGCGCGTGGGCATGCATCCCGTGACGCTCTGCGTCACATTCTTGAGCGGACGCAGTGCGTGGTAACGATCATCAGGCGATGGAGTTGCTCGAGAAAAGAACCCGCTTAAGCCTCAGTGCCCTCTGTGCGGCGCTTCCAGATCACCCGAGAACAGGTCGTCTTCTGCATCCGGACTCACCGGAATGGCGTGTTCTTCCGATGCCCAGGCACCGAGGTCGATCAGTTTGCAGCGGTCCGAGCAGAACGGACGGTTGGGGCTGGCCGCGCTCCATTCCACGGGCGCGCCGCAGGTTGGGCATTGAACGGTCATTGGTTGGCTCATGATTGGCCTCCACGCAAAGTAAGGTAAAAGTGGTGCAGCCGCTCGACTTCGCTTTTCAGCCAGGCAGTATCCTGATCGTTGACCAGCACATCGTCGGCATGGCGCAAGCGCTCTTCGCGTTGCACCTGAGCCTTGAGGATGGCCTGGACCTGCTCTTGGCTTGAGCTGTCGCGCAGCATGGTGCGCTCTATCTGCAGTGCCTGGGGTGCATCGATCACCAACAATCGCTGGACCGTGCGGTACTGACCGGATTCGATCAGCAGTGGTGACACCAGGATGGTATAAGGTGATGTGGCACGCGCCAGATACCGGCTGATTTCCTGATTGATCAGCGGATGCAGCAGTGACTCCAGCCAGCGCCGTTCTTCGGGCAGT
Organism: Pseudomonas viridiflava; assembly: GCF_001642795.1. Taxonomy (GTDB): domain Bacteria; phylum Pseudomonadota; class Gammaproteobacteria; order Pseudomonadales; family Pseudomonadaceae; genus Aquipseudomonas; species Aquipseudomonas viridiflava. The sequence goes on from NZ_LKEH01000025.1 coordinate 135,211, forward strand.
TCGAAGATCAGCTTGCGCAGCGCACCCCGATCCAGCTCACCGCTGGTCTGCAGAACGCCTGCGCCAAAGTGCTCGACGATTTGTTCCAACGCCGGCCGTCCAGGTTCCACGACCCAGCGCGCAGCATGATCGGCATCCACGGTATGAATGCCTAGGTCGATGAAGCACTGCGCTGCCGCACTTTTACCGCTGCCGATGCCGCCAGTCAGGCCGAGAATCCAGGGTTTTTGATCAGGGTGGGTCATTTGAAACCGGCAAACTGCAAATAGGAGTCGGTTATTTGACCACCCCAGAGCAAAGCGATCCACCCCGCGATGGCCAGATAAGGACCGAAGGGGATCGGAGTACCGGATTCGACATTGCGCAATCGCATCATGATCACGCCGAGAATCGCGCCCACCAGCGACGACAGAAGGATCGTCTGCGGCAGGATCTGCCAGCCGCCCCACGCCCCGAGCATGGCCAGCAGTTTGAAGTCGCCGTAGCCCATGCCTTCCTTGCCTGTGATCAGCTTGAACAGCCAGAACACCGACCACAACGACAGATACCCCGTCACGGCACCCCACAAAGCGTCGCTTAACGACGTGAACAGACCAAATGCGTTGACGATCAGGCCCAGCCACATCAACGGCAGTACCAGTGAGTCCGGCAGCAGCTGGGTGTCGGCGTCTATCAGGCTCATCGCCAGCAAGCCCCAACTCAGCACCAGCATTGCTGCCGTCTGCCAGCAAAAGCCGAAATGCCAGGCCACATAGGCCGACAACACCGCACAGACCAGTTCGACCAGCGGATAGCGCTTGCTGATCGGAGCCTTGCATTGCGAACACTTGCCGCCAAGCATCAGGTAGCTGACCACCGGCAGGTTTTCCCAGGGACGGATCTGATGCGCGCAGTGGGGGCAACGGGAGTGGGGGAGGATCAGGTTGAAGGTGGGCTGTTCAGGCTCGGCGGGCAGGCCGAGCATTTCACGAGACTGGGCTTTCCAGTCGTTCTCCATCATTTTGGGTAAGCGGTAGACCACGACGTTGAGGAAGCTTCCGATCAGGAGACCGAGTACGGCAACGAAAATAACGAAGGCCAGCGTTGAGCTGGCCAGAAAGTCGAGGAGGGGCATGTCAGACAACGTTTCCAAGTTTGAATATCGGCAGATACATGGCGATCACCAGACCGCCGACGATGACCCCAAGTACCGCCATGATCATTGGCTCCATGAGGCTGGTCAGGCTGTCGACCATGTTATCGACTTCATCTTCGTAATAGGTGGCGACCTTGTCGAGCATACTGTCCAGTGCTCCGGACTCTTCCCCGATGGCGGTCATCTGGATGGCAAGGCTCGGGAAAACGCCAGTGGAGCGCATCGAAAAGTTTAGTTGCATGCCCGTTGAGACATCTTGCTTGATCTTCATGACCGCATTTCTGAATACGACATTACCGGTTGCGCCCGCAACCGAGTCCAGGGCTTCGACTAGCGGGACGCCTGCAGCAAAAGTGGTTGCGAGTGTCCGAGCGTACCGCGCCACCGACGACTTGAAGATCAACGGCCCAATAATAGGGATTTTCAACAAAAATCTGTCAATACTGTCGCGAAACTTCTGTGACTGTTTATAGGACCGTTTGAACAGAAAAATGCCCGCGATGAAAAGGCCAAGAATTGCAAGCCACCAAGTTTGTACTATCTCCGAAAGCCCTATCACCATGAGCGTGAAAGCAGGCAGTTCCGCTCCGAAACTGGCAAAAACCGATTGGAACTGGGGAACCACTTTGATGAGCAAAATACCGGAAACAATGATAGCCACCACCAGAACTGCAGCTGGATAAGTCATGGCTTTCTTGATCTTGGCTTTCAGCTTTTCGGTTTTTTCCTTGTAGGTCGCAACACGATCCAGCAGGCTTTCCAGAGCTCCCGCCTGCTCGCCAGCGTCCACCAGATTGCAGAAAAGATCATCGAAGTGTTCTGGCTTTTGTCTGAGGGCGGTCGCAAAACTGTTACCTGCAGATACTTCTTGTTTCAGTGAGTCGACAAGAGAGCGCATGTTCGGATTCTCCGAACCTTCGCTGATGATGTCGAACGACTGCAGCAGTGGAACGCCAGCCTTCATCATCGTCGCCATTTGCCGAGAGAAAAAAGCGATGTCCAGCGGTTTGATCTTTTTACCCCTGCCGAAGATCGAGACCGTTTTCTTCCTCACTTTAGTCGGGTTGATGCCCTGCTTACGAAGTTGAGCCTTGATCAGCGCCGGATTGTGGCCACTCAATTCACCGCTGATCTTGCCGCCTTTCTTGTCTACGCCTTCCCAGGTGAAAACACTGACTTTGACTGCTTTACTGGCCATGCTTAATCCTTGGTCACGCGATTGACTTCTTCCAGGCTGGTAATGCCCTGCATAGCTTTCGACAACCCTGATGTGCGCAGGTCATTGAAACCATCCTTGCGCATCTGCCTGGAAATCTCCAGCGAGTTGCCTTCTTCCATGATGATGCGCTCCAGTTCCGGCGTTTTTTTTACGACTTCGTAAATCCCGACTCGGCCTCGATAGCCGCCGTTGCAGTGTTCGCACCCGACCGGGCCGTACAGTTTGAAGGTGCCGACTTTCGACTCCGGGAAGCCTTCCTTGATCAGCGTCTCGTGTGGGACGTCGACTTCCTTCTTGCAGTGGCTGCACAGCTTGCGCGCCAGTCGCTGAGCAATGATCAGATTGATCGCCGTGGCGATGTTGAATGCCGCAACACCCATGTGGTGCAGGCGTGTCAGGGTTTCTGCTGCGCTGTTGGTGTGCAGCGTCGATAACACCATGTGGCCGGTCTGAGAGGCCTTGATCGCAATCTCGGCGGTTTCCAGGTCGCGAATCTCACCGACCATGATCACATCCGGGTCCTGACGTAGAAACGCGCGCAACGCCTGGGAGAAGTCCATGCCCTGGCGCGGGTTGACGTTGACCTGGTTGACGCCCTCCAGGTTGATCTCCACCGGGTCCTCGGCGGTTGAAATATTGATATTCACGGTGTTGAGAATGTTAAGGCCCGTGTACAACGAAACGGTTTTGCCCGAGCCGGTCGGGCCTGTCACCAGAATCATGCCCTGCGGCTGCTTGAGCGCTTCCAGATACAGCTCTTTCTGATCCGGCTCGTAGCCCAGCGCATCAATACCCATCTGTGCACTGGTCGGATCGAGAATCCGCATCACGATCTTCTCGCCCCACAGCGTCGGCAGCGTGTTCATCCGGAAGTCGATGGATTTGGTTTTGGAAACACGCAACTTGACCCGGCCGTCCTGAGGCTTGCGCCGCTCCGAAATATCAAGGCTGGCCATCACCTTCAGACGCGCTGCAATACGGTTTGCCAGATTGATCGGCGGCCGGGCGGCTTCGTGCAGAATCCCGTCGGTACGAAAGCGTACGCGGAAAACCTTTTCATAAGGTTCGAAGTGCAAGTCGGAGGAGCCCAGCCGAATCGCATCCAGCAGCATTTTATTGACGAAACGGACGACTGGAGCGTCATCGGCATCATCGCGGCTGGTAATGGATGTTTCTTTGGCGCTCTCGCCCGGTTCTATGTCCAGATCCAGGTCAATATCCGCCAAAGATCCCAAGCCACTGTCGCTGTCGAAGAACCTGTCGATGGCAACACTGAGTTTGTCGTCTTCAACCAGAATCGCTTCAGTGTTCAGGCCCGTGCTGAACTGTATATCGGTCACAGCCTGATGGTTGGTCGGGTCCGAGATGCCAATAAAGAGCCGGTTGCCGCGACGCCATAGCGGCAGCGCGTGATGCTGACGAGCGAGCTTTTCGCTTACCAGCCCTTTGGGCTGATTTTCTTTATCCAGGCTGGAGAGGTCCATGAACGGCACGCCGAACTGCTCGGAGGCCATTTCTGCGAGGGTCAGACTCTTGACCAGTTTGTTCTGGACCAGATAGCTGACCAGCGAAATCTTGTCGCGTCGCGCCTGCTGGAATGCCTGCTGGGCAGCTTTTTCGGAAAGGAGCTCGGCGGCGACCAATTGCTTGGCCAGACCTGTTAGGACAACGACATCACTCATAAAACCACCAGATACAGACAGTGGAAGGGTTATAGCGCAGTCGAGCAGTGCTGCCAAATGAGAGTGAGGGGTGTGACGAAAATTGTCAGTTTCTGCTGATTTCTGAGCTGAGTGAGGTGCGTTAAAACTGGTTTGAATGCCAGAATTGAGGTCTGTATCACATTGGCATGCTGTGTGCTTTAGCCTCTCCAAGGCACACAAAATTGACGCCTCGGAGAAGTACGCGATGAAAGCACAAAAAGGTTTTACGTTGATCGAATTGATGATCGTTGTAGCGATCGTTGGTATTTTGGCTGCAGTGGCAATACCTTCCTACCAGAACTACACCAAGAAAGCGGCTTATTCTGAAGTCTTGGCTGCCATGGCGTCCGTGAAAACTGCCGTGGGTCTTTGTACTGTGCAAGCTGCAGCTCTTACCGAGTGCGACACAGCAGCGAAAGTCGGTGCGACCTTGCCTGCAGGTGTTACTACTGGCGCCGTAAATACCATCGCTATTGGCACCAACGGTGCTATCACAGCCACACCAAATGCGTACAAAGGTATTGTTGCGACTGAGACTTGCACTCTGACTCCAAGTGCTCCAGGTGGCGGAGCGGTTTGGACGTTCAGCGGGGCTTGTGTAACTGCTGGCTACGTACGGGCCAACTGATTAATTAGTTAGATGTACTAGTCTTTTCTGTGCCGCCGAGATAGCTCAGCCCGGTAGAGCAGCGCACTCGTAACGCGAAGGTCGCAGGTTCGATTCCTGTTTTCGGCACCAGCAACACCCCAAAAAGCCTCGAATCCTTACGGATTTCGAGGCTTTTTGCGTTCAGTCACCCGGTTGCATCTTGAGTATCTGCCTCAGATGCAGTCATCCCGGTTCATGCTGTTGATCAGCTTGCTGAACGCCCGTTGCAGGTCTTCCGAGTCTCGTTTGATGGGGTTGTTGATTTTCCACATCATTTCACTGGTGCTTTCGCGTTTGTATCGGCCTGTTCGCGCATTGCTGACCGCTTCTCGTCCTTTGCCGACGAAACTATTCAGATCGCTCAGCGTGATAGAGCAGTTGGGCGGACGTTTCTGCTCGCGGGATTTCTTGTCCCAGCCTTCGATCATTTGGGCAGTATGGTTAAGGCTTTCTTCGAGGGGTTTGGCCTTCGCTTCGCTGCCCGCGCTTGCGAAGAAGTCGCTGGCCAGCCGTGCGGACTCCTTGCCGTACACGACGATACCGGCACGGTAGTAGGCCAGGGTGTCTTTTTCAGCGTTATCGAAGGCTGTTCGGGTGTTGATTTCGTCGCGCCTGCGAATACCGTCAAAGAATACGGCTTGGGCTTCGGCTACGTCTTTCATGGCCGCCTCCAGGGCCGGCTCCATTTCCCGTGCCTTTTTGCCGTCGTCTGCGAGATAGCCTTTGGAGTCACTGTAGTTGGCCAGTTCGCCATGGATAGGTTCCAGTTTGGCCAGTGCAGCCAAGGTGTTCTTTGCGGGCTCATCGAGTTCCGGCATCGGGAAGCTGATGGCAAGCGCTTGGTTCAGTTTGCGTTGCAGGGTGCTGATGTCGTAAGGACTGAACAGCGTGTAATCAGTCACTTTCTTGCCTGGAGCCAGCTTGCCGGAGTAGAGCTCGACACGCTTTTCCAGCAGTTCGCCGAAGTCCTCGCCCTGATTTGCGGCATCAACGTAGGCGTTGTATTTCTCGATTTCTACCTGCTCGGTGCTCACGCTTTGTTGAGTCGAGTTGGCAGGGTGCGAGGCGCTTTTGGGGGTGTCGCCTTTGTCGCATCCCGCCAGGGCGAGCCCCAGCGAAACCAGTAATGCAGCCAGCGTACTTCTTGAGTGCAATTTTCTCTTCCTTCCATGAGGTTTTAGGGGGTGTTAAAAAGAGTGCGGCGGGGGCGTTACCAGTCGAACAGGCCGACGTAGACTTTCTGGTCAGCGCCATAGCCGCAGCCCGCAGTGTCCATGCGCACCGACGCTTCAAGTTTGCCCTTGATCAGGCGCAGGGCCTGGGTCTGCGCCAAGCAATTGGTGCCGGGTGCTGGTTCACGCTCATTACGCATCACCAGAACAATAGGGGTGTTATTGAACATTTCGACACGGGCATTGCCGTGTTTGTCGGGGCCGAACTGGCAGGGCCAGGCCATTTCCAGCACACGCAGGCTCTGGTCAGGTTCCGACAGGGCGCAGCGGCCTTGATGATCGATCAGCTGCAGGTGCTTCTGGCCGAGCGTGACACTCAGAGGAGGAGGCGGACTTGCTTGCGCATGAGTGGCCGCGCAAAGCAGTAAACCAAAAGCAACGTAATGCGCGAGGCGTCGGTGGTCCTTCATGGGTCAAAGTCCTTGTGGTGTGCGTGCAAGCAGGCACTGTCGCTCCAGGGGTGGCGCAAGGCCTGCATGTGCGTAACAGACGCTGTATTTCAGTATTGGTTCATGGCGGACTGAGTCTGATTGCAGGAGTGTGAAGGCTTTGGCATCGCAGGAAGGTGAAGACCTGTAGCGATTTAAACCGGAAACAAAAATCCCGACCTGAAAAGGTCGGGATTTCGGTGCTGCACTGGAGCCTTACCTCACCACCTGATCCACCCGCGGCTGCGTCGGTCTGCGAAAGCGGCGGCGGATCACGACGACGATCAGCACCAGCAGTACAATCAACACACCAAAGAAGATCGCGTTGAACACCGGGAACGGTTCGTCACGGGTGGTGACAGCTTCGACCTGGGTCACGTTGGGGAACATCGAGAGGATCTGGATGCGCCAGCCGTAGTAACGGATGAGTGCCAGTTGCTGGGAGTTGCGGGAGTAGCCCTGGGCCTTGGCCTGGATGTCGGCAGAGTCGAACTTGAAGTACCACGGGAAGCTCCAGCCGGTGTCTTCGTTGCGGTAGACCACAACGTTTTTGTTGTCCGGGTGCTCGGTGTTGATGAAGTACACGTCGCGGGTCGGGCCGTCGGCCGGGTTTTCGGCGTTGATGACGCCGTCGGCGTCCATTCTTTTGACTTCCACACCGGTGATCATCACGACATCATGGCGCGGCAGGACGTAATAGAGGCTTAATGCGCCGATCCCGAATGCTACGAATACCACAAGCCAAATCGACCTTTTAAGCCACTTCATACCAGCGTCCTCTGTTTAAAATTGCGTGACTTTGCCTTAATCCGAACATTTCGAAGCAAAACAGTTATTACAAAATTCGACAAGGCCGTTTGAGGCGGACCTGTCCTTTGGAGATTTACATGATTTGGTTCCTTGAAGGGCAGTCCAGCCAGCGTGAAGTGATCATGGGCGCTCGCGATGCCTTGCCTGCTTCGGTGCAGATTGTCGCATCCCATCGCCAGTTGCGGTCGGAGATTACCGGGCAGGCCGATGTGGCCCTGCAGGAACCGACCGACAACGACGAGCGCATCGACTGGGTCGTCGAGACGGCCCGCACACTCGGCGTCAAGGTGATCGTCGCCGGGCGCGTCGGCGGCCGTTACGAAGAACAGCGTGAGCGCTTTGTTGCTGAAGGCTTGGACCTCGTCACCGGCGGAACGTCGCTGAAGACCTTTCACGATGTCGACGACAAGAACCGTTTCACGGCTGCGGCCGAAGCGGCTGGTCTGGCCTGCATCCCGGGCATACTGGCAAGTAATGCCCAGGAGTTACAGGCCGCCTATGACGCGCTGGCCGGTTCGGGCGAGGTGTGTATCAAGCCTACGGTCGGGATCTACGGACAGGGCTTTTGGCGTTTCAAGGAAGGCGTCGATGATTTCCGTTGCTTCGCCAATCCCGATTCGCGTGAGACGACCTTCAGCGCGTACCTGAATGCCTATCGCCAGTCCGAAGACCGTCCGCCGATGTTGCTGATGCCTTATATGCCCGGCAACGAGTGTTCGGTGGACATGGTCTGCGAGCAGGGCAAGGCAGTCGCTTTTGTCGGGCGGCGCAAGCTGGGCCTGAACCAGACCTTCGAGCGCGACAGCGAGGCGGTTCGTCTGGCGGTCCGCGCCGCAGAGCATTTTGCCTGTGACGGACTGATCAATGTTCAGACCCGCGACGATGCCGACGGCAAGCCGCGCTTGCTGGAAATCAACCCGCGCTATTCGGGCGGAATTGGATATACGCGGGAAACCGGCATCAATCTGCCGGGCATTTTCGCGACGCGACGTTTGGGCTTGAAAGAACCGGAAACACATTGGCTCGACGATATTCGGGTCAAGGCCATCACCGTTGCCGTGCGGGCCACTGTATGATCCGCACAATAGATTTTTGCTATTACTAATCGCTCTTATCAGGGAGGATCGGGCATGAAGGTTCTGGCGCCAGGTGCAAATACCGCTTTAGCAAATCCCCTGTGCACCTGGAATCTGGACAGTGGCCGGTCTTCGGTTTTTGGCGAATATGCGGCAGTCGCGCTACTCGCTGTCGATGACAAGCGACAGCCCAAGGGCGATCCGGCGCTGCTGCATCAAGAACAGAACTGGATGGAGTGGAGCGGCGGCCCGCAGAACGTGGGCTGTACGCTGAAGCTGGATCGACTGCCAGCCGGCAGTGACCGGGTGCTGTTGATGGTGTACGTGTTCTCGGCCACCGGGCCGGTTCGCGAGATCGGCAGCCTGCATCTGCAGGTGGACGGCGAGATCGAGCATCGCATCGATCTTCGCGACAACGGCGAAGCGGCGATCATCATCGGCGAGTTCTACAAGCGTAACGAACAATGGAAATTCCGTGCGTTGAGCGAAGGCTCGGCGTATGGCCTGTCTGCTTTCGGGCGCAAGATCGGGCTGGAGGTCGATGATCGTCATCCCCGGCGTCCGGCGGGCGCTCCGAACGGCGGCGGCTCGCATCATCAATCGGCGACCGGAACAGCCTTCGTCGTAGGACCTGCGCACGTGATGACCTGTGCACATGTCATCGAAGAGATGAGCGTCTTCTATATCAACTCGCTGGAAGGCCGTTACAAGGCCGAGCCGGTGGTGATCGATCGGCGTAATGACATCGCTCTGCTGCGCGTGCAGGGAGCCTCGCCGTTATCTACTGTTACGTTTCGCGACGGTCCTGGCTGCGAGCCAGGTGATAACGTCGTGGTGCTGGGTTATCCACTGGCCTCCATTTCCGGCGGCGGTTTGCAGGTGACGCAAGGTGGCATATCCGGGCTGTTCGGTCTGCACAGCGACGCCAGCCTGTTCCAGTTCACAGCGCCCATTCAACCCGGCTCCAGTGGCAGCCCGCTGTTCGACAGCGGCGGGGCGGTCATCGGGATGGTGACGTCCACGGTGCCGGACGGGCAAAACATGAACTTCGCGGTCAAGTCCGCACTGATTCTGTCCTTTCTGCAGGCGTGCCGCATCGATGCGCCGCACGCCAGATCGGAAAGGACCTACACCACTACAGAAATTACGCGTGCTGCCCAGTCATCGCTGTGGCTTGTCGAAGCCTCACGCGAGTGACGTCGGAAGGTCTCTTCAGAAGCCGTTTTCGACACGCAGGCGCCAGGGGTTGCGACCCCGCTAATCAGGAATTATCGATGGACAGCAGCGCAGCTTCTTCCACACCCGTCAGGCTTCGTGCTGATCTGCTCCGGGGCTCCCTCAATGTGAGCGTCAACGCGTCCACGATTGCTCCGGACTCATTGTTCGGCTTTGCTGAACGCCGTAATCCCAAGCGTGCCTTCCTGTTCGTTTCGCGAGTGCTTGGGCGGCACATACCGGTTCGCCCGAGCCTGATGCTCAAAAGCTTTCAAGACCTCGCGCACAAGATTCCCGCCGACCTGCCTGGCCCGGTGCTGGTTATCGGCATGGCCGAAACCGCTGTCGGTCTGGGAGCTGGCGTGCATCGTGCCTACAGCGCCACGCGTGCGGATGCGTTGTATCTGGTCAGCACGCGTCATCCGACAGGCACCGACCTGTTCGCGCGCTTCGAGGAAGAACACAGCCACGCCAGTGCTCATCTGATCCATTTGCCGACCGACCCTGCGCTGCGCGACATGATGCTCAATGCCCGTTCGCTGGTCCTGGTCGATGACGAGGCGTCTACCGGCAAGACGTTTATCAACCTTCATCGCGCGCTGGTCGATGCCGGACTCGACAAGCTCGAACGCGTCGTGACCTGCGTGCTGACCGATTGGTCGGCAGGCGCGGTCAGCACTTCGATGGGTGCAGTGGCCGAGCAGGTCTCGCTGTTGCAGGGTTCCTACTCGTTCGATGAAGACCTGAGTGCGCCCATGCCTGAGATGCCTGAAGTCGGCACCGTCGCCATGGGCGACTGGCCGTTGGTCACAGCCAATGACTGGGGCCGATTGGGCGTGCTGTCGGTGGACGACACGCTGGCCCCGAACATTCAGGTTGCCAAGGGCGAACGGGTTCTGGTGGTGGGCACCAGCGAGTTCGTCTGGCGACCGTTTCTGTTGGCCGAGCGTCTGGAAAAAGCCGGAGCCGACGTGCATTTCAGCTCGACCAGCCGTTCGCCGATTGCGCTGGGACATGCCATCGATCACGCGCTGTCGTTCTCCGACAATTACGGGCTGGGCATCCCCAACTTTCTCTACAACGTGCGTCCTGGACAGTTCGACCGGGTACTGATCTGCACCGAAACGCCGAGCCAGGCCGTGCCTGCCGAGCTGATTGACGCGTTGAATGCCGAGGTTATCTGCGATGAATGATGTCCGCCCGTTGATCTTCGTCGATCTGGACGACACGTTGTTCCAGACCGCCCGCAAAACCCCTGCCGATATCGAAAAGCATGTCGCCACGCTCGACATCAGCGGTAATGCCAACGGCTACATGACCAACGTGCAGAAGTCGTTTGCCCACTGGTTGCTGGCGCACTCCGATGTGGTGCCGGTGACGGCGCGCAGCGTCGAGGCGTACAGCCGGGTCAAGCTGCCGTTCACCGCAGGGGCCATCTGCTCGCACGGCGGCGTCATGCTTGACGTGGTCGGTCGCGTCGACAAGGACTGGCACGAGCAGATGAAGCAGACGCTCGCTGCCTATCAGACGCGTCTACATGAGTTGTCGGCCGCCACGCTGGCCATCGGTCAGGACATGGGTGTGTCACTGCGCGGTTGGGTCGTTGAGGAAACTCGACTGTTTCATTACGTGGTCACCAAGCACAACGAAAACGACGACAGCATTCTGACCCGAGTGCTGGCTGAGGTGCAGGCGCGCGGCTTGCTCGACGGCATGCATGTGCATGGCAACGGCAACAATCTTGCGTTTTTGCCCAATGGTCTTGCCAAGCGCTACGCCGTCCAGGAATGGCTGCTTCGCGACAAGGCGGTGAATGGCGAACGCCCGGTGCTGGGTTTTGGCGACAGCATTACCGACCTGGGTTTCATGGATGAGTGCCATTGGTGGGCCACGCCCGCCCGCAGTCAGTTGGCCAGGATGTTTGTCGGGGCTGCGCATGAGTAATCCGGTTCACGGGCTGGATACCGTGGGGAGCGGCAGTTATCTGGAAAACGATGTGCATTTCCTGCTGCGTCGCGTCGAGATGCAGACGACGGATGTACAGGAAAAGGAGCGTCTGATTCAGACGCAGCAAAAACACTACTCGGAAATGATCAGCGAAGAAGCGGCCCCGAGCGAAGCCCATCAGGCCTTGTTCGAGCGTACGCTGGCGCAGAATGGCGCTCGTATGGCCGCAGACGTTCAGTCCCTGGCGCAGGCGCTGGACCTTGAATGCCCAGGACCCGAGATTGTTCTGGTGTCGTTCGTGCGCGCCGGCCTGCCGCTCGGCGTGCTGTTGCGTCGTGCCTTGATTGACCTGGGGCGTGAAGCGCATCACTACGGCATCAGTATCATTCGCGACCGTGGTATCGACACGGTGGCGCTTGAGGCCATTATCGAAGCCCACGGCGCTCGGAACATCGTTTTCGTCGATGGCTGGACCGGCAAGGGTGCGATTTCCGGCGAGATCAAACGCAGTCTGGCAGGTGATGTCCGTTTTCCTGAGCTGCCGCGCCTTGTGGTGCTGGCCGATCCTTGCGGCAGCGCCTGGCTGGCGGCGTCCAGTGAGGACTGGGTGATCCCGTCCGGCATTCTGGGCGCAACCGTTTCCGGACTGGTGTCGCGCTCGATCTGGCCTGCCGAAGGCGGATTGCATGGCTGCGTGGTCTACGATCAGTTGCAGGCCCATGACGTGACCCGGTCGTTTATCGAACAGATCGAGAACCATCGGCGGGGCCAGAGTTCTACTGTCACGGTGACACCATGGACGGCCGAGCAGCAGTTCAAGCTCAAATCGGCTGCGTCTGAGGTCGTCCAGCGTCTGGCCGAGCGTTTCGAAATCAGCAACCTGAACCGCGTGAAACCGGGCATTGCTGAAGCAACGCGTGCGGTCATGCGCCGTGTGCCGGACCACGTGCTGGTCCGCGACACCTCTGACAGCGATGTGCAGTTGCTCATGCACCTGACCGAGAAAGCGGGCATCCCTGTCGAGCAGGTCGGCAGTGCCCTTGGGCCCTACAGGGCGGTAACCATCATCCGGAGTCTGAGCTAATGGCCTTATTCTCGCCTTATGCACTGGGGGCCACGTTGTACATGCCCGCCACCCGCGACGACATTCTGGATGTGGTGTTCGCTGAAAAGCTGCCCGAACTGCGCTCGCTGGTCGTTTGCCTGGAGGACGCCGTTGCACTGATCGACATCGAGACGGCGCTGGTCAACCTTCGTCAGGTCCTGACCCGTATTCACGATCGGGGCGGCCGTCCGGCCAATGGTCCTTTGCTGTTCGTCCGTCCGCGCGACGCAGCGATGGCGCGCATCCTCAATGACTGGCCGCTGATGGCTCATGTGGACGGCTTCGTCGTGCCCAAGCTTTCGCTGAAAACCCTGAGCAGTTGGGAGCAGGCCGTGACCAATCCGGCGCTGGCGCTGATGCCGACCTTGGAGACGCCGGAGGTGTTCAATCCGACGGCAATGGTCGAACTGGGGCAGGCCTTGAAAGCCAATCTGGACGAGCGGATCATTGCCTTGCGCATTGGTGGTAACGACCTGATGGGTTGCCTGGGGCTGCGCCGCAACCCCGCGATGACCCTGTACGGAACGCCGATGGGGTATGTCATTCCAATGCTTGCTGGCGTGATGGGCTCGCAAGGGTTCGCGCTTACCGCTCCCGTGTTCGAACAACTGGCCACGCCCGACATCCTGCAGCAGGAATTGACCCTGGATATTGCCAATGGTCTGGTCGGCAAGACCGCAATTCACCCATCGCAGGTCAATATCATTCAGAATGCACTTCGCGTCAGCCTTGAAGACATGAATTCGGCCCGGATGATTTTGAACTCCGTCGCGCCGGCTGTGTTCAAGTACAACGACGCGATGTGTGAACCGGCGACCCATTACAAATGGGCGACCCACATCATGGAGCGCGCCAAATGGCATGGAGTGCTACCCGCACCCGCTTCGATCATGGATGCCAGCATTCGACTCGCTGAGGCAGTTAGCTAGATGATAGAACCTGACCTTGAAATCGAAGTGGAACAGCGCCTGCTGGCGGTGTTCGACTTTGACGGGACCATTACCCGACACGACAGCTTCGTACCTTTTCTCAAATTCGCCTTTGGACAGCGCGCCTTTTCCGTGCGCATGGCCAGACTGGTATTGCCCAGCATCGGTTACCTGACCAAACGCGTGACGCGCGACGAGCTCAAGGGCCGTCTGATCAAGGCGTTCCTGACCGGCGTCGAAGCGCAGTGGCTCCAGCAGAAAGCCGAGGCGTTCTGCGAACTCTACTGGAAACGCCTGATGCGTCCGGCCGCGCTGGAGTCGATTGCGGCTGAGCTGGAGAAGGGTGCCATTGTCACGCTTTGTTCAGCTTCGCCTGCTATGGTCCTGCAACCGTTCGCCGATCGGCTGAAAGTCGAGCTGATCGGAACCAATCTTGAAGTGATCGACGGCAAACTGACCGGTTTGATCGAAGGCAGCAATTGCCGTTGCGACTCCAAGGTTGCGCGACTGGAAAGTGTTTACGGACCGCTCAATAAATTCCGCCTGCGCGCCTGGGGCGATACGCGAGGCGATCACGAATTGCTCGCTGCAGCGCAGGATGCACACTGGCGCCACTTCCATCCGACGTGGCGAAAAGGACGTTACAAGGGGCCCATTAACGCCAAGTTACACAATCCTGATGGCAAAGATGGGCCAACACGGTAAGGCTGTAACACTTTTACCCGACTTCCGTAGTTCACATGGAGCGAAAAATGGCACTCACTTTGGCGAAAAACCAGACGATCTCACTTGAGAAAACCGCTGGTACAGGCCTCAAGAAAGTCAGCATGGGCCTGGGATGGGACCCGGAAAAGGCAAGTGGATTCTTCGGCAAACTGTTGGGCGGCGGCGGTGGCGACATCGATCTGGACGCTTCATGCATCATGCTCGACGCTGACAAGAAGCCTCTTGATCTGGTCTGGTTCCGTCAGCTGCAATCGCGCGATGGTGCCATTCAACACTCCGGCGACAACCGCACCGGTGAAGGCGCGGGCGATGACGAAACCATCAGTGTCGATCTGGAGAAGCTGCCCGCCACCGTGAAATACCTGGTCTTCACGGTCAACTCCTTCACTGGACAGAACTTCGAGAAAGTCGCCAACGCCTATTGCCGCATCGTCGATCTGGGCACGCGTAACGAGCTGGGCCGCTTCGACCTGTCCGAAAAGGGTCAGCACACTGGCGTCGTGATGTCTTACCTGTCGCGTACACCAAGCGGCTGGGATTTCACCGCCGTGGGCCAGGCCACCAATGGTCGTACCGCTGACGATCTGGTCGATCTGGCCATCGGAGCCGTACGCGCATGACCCAACTTGTCCCAGGCGCCAATGCGCCAGTAGCTGCCGGGCCGTTGACGGTTGATGTCAGCTACTCCCCTCTGGCGGGCGCGGACATCGATGTGTCTGCGTTCCTGTTGACCAGTTCAGGCAAGGTCCGTGGCGATCAGGACATGTGCTTCTACGGCCAGAAAAGCGTGAACGGCGGCGCGGTCCAGTTGACGGAAACGTCGGCGGGTCGCGCCGTTTTCACCCTTGACCCCAGCCGTCTGGACGCGGTCATCGAGAAAGTCGCTCTGACCGCGACCATTTATGAAAACAAGGCCAGCTTCGACAGCGTTTCGCGTCTGGCGTTGACCATCACCGGCGGTATCGAATCGGACATTCCCACCAGTGGCATGAAAGAAACCGCGCTGATTCTGGGCGAGTTCTATCTGCGGCAGGGGGCCTGGAAATTCCGTTGTGTGGCGCAGGGCTTTGCAGGCGGTCTTGAGCCGCTGGCAAAAAACTTTGGTGTTGAAGTCGCAGCCCCTCAGGATCAGCCTGCACCTGCACCTGCACCTGCACCTGCACCTGCACCTGCACCTGCACCTGCAGCGCCGCCGCCCGTCAAGTCGACGGTGAGCCTGAGCAAGATCACGCTGGACAAGACGCGCGCCTCGGTCAGTCTGGAAAAGACCAGTGCCGGGTTTGGCGAGATCCGCGTCAACCTGAACTGGAACCGTCGCAGCGAGGCCAAGAGCAGCGGCTTCTTCTCGATGAAGAAGAGCAATGCCATCGACCTTGATGTAGGCTGCCTGTTCGAATTGCAGGACGGCCTCAAAGGTGCCGTTCAGGCGCTGGGCAATTCATTTGGTTCGCTCAACACCGAGCCCTTCATCAAGTTGATGGGTGACGACCGCACCGGCTCTGTCAGCGATGGCGAGTGGTTGCACATCAACGGCGCTCATTGGAGCAAGATTCGCCGGATTCTGGTTTACGCGTTCATCTATGAAGGCGCGCCAAACTGGAAAGAGACCGACGGAGTTGTCACTATCCACGCCCCGGGCCAGCCGCCCATCGAGGTCCGCCTCAATGAAGAAGGTGGTCGTCAGGGCATGTGTGCGATCGCCTTGCTGGAAAATGACAACGGTGCCGTCAAGGTGACGCGTCGTGTGGATTTCCACAACGGTCACAGCAACATGGACAAGGCCTATGGCTGGGGCATGCGCTGGGCTGCCGGTTCCAAGTAAACAACATTCTGATATTTCTGAAGCTGGCCGTGCCGCTTCACAGGAGATGGACATGCTGGACTGGTTGAAAACAAACGCAACAGCGGCTCGTGACAAACTGGCCACCGAAGTCTCGAAATTCAAGAACCGTGAATTCATGGATGCCGTGGTTTCCGGTTGCGCTCTGGTATCTGCCGCCGATGGCGATATCAGTTCCAGCGAAAAGCAGAAGATGGCGGGCTTCATCCAGAACTCTCAGGAACTGAAAGTTTTCGACATGAAGGACGTTATCCAGGGCTTTCAGGAAGCGTGCTCCAAGTTTGAATTCGACTTTGAAATCGGTCGCGCCGAAGCGTTGAAAACCATCGGCAAGATCAAGAAGAAAGAAGATGCCGCCCGTCTGCTGGTGCGTGTCTGCTGTGCCATCGGTGGTGCAGATGGCAGCTTCGACGAGAAAGAGCGGGAAGTCTGCCGCACGATCTGTCGTGAGCTTGGCCTGAACCCGTCCGATTTCGACCTGTAATTTTTTACCCTAAGGAACGCAGTTAAATGGAAAGCACCTCTCTAGGCTTCCCTCCACTCACGATGGCCGTGTTCATTGGTCTGGCCATTACGGCCATGGCCATCGACATGTTTTCCCACCGCGGGAACAAGCCGATCACACTTGCTCAGGCCTCTGCCTGGTCGGTTTTCTGGGTTGCCATTTCGCTGGCGTTTGCCGGTTTTCTGTATGTTCAGCACGGTTCTGAAGTCGCCACGCTGTTCGTCACCGGTTACGCGCTGGAAAAAGTACTGAGCGTCGACAACCTGTTCGTGTTCATGGCCCTGTTCACCTGGTTCAAGATTCCGGACGGCCTGCGCCACCGTGTTCTGTACTGGGGCATCATCGGTGCCATCGTCTTCCGCGGCATCTTCGTCGCCATCGGTACCGGCCTGCTGGCGCTGGGTCCTTGGGTCGAAGTGGTGTTCGCGATCATCGTTGCCTGGACCGCCATCATGATGCTGCGTGCCGGTGATGACGATGACGAAGAAATCGACTACTCCCAGCACATGGCTTACCGCTTCGCCAAGAAGCTGTTCCCGGTATGGCCAAAGCTGCACGGCAGCAACTTCTTCGTTCGCCGCTCGGTGCTGGAGGAAGAGGTCAAGAAGCCTGAGAACGCCGGTATTACCCTGGCTGCCAAAGGTGCCCTGTTCGCAACGCCGCTGTTCCTGTGTCTGGTCGTGGCTGAAATCTCCGACGTACTGTTCGCGTTCGACTCCGTGCCGGCCATCATCGCCGTCAGCCGTGAGCCTCTGATCGTGTTCTCGGCGATGCTGTTCGCGATCCTGGGTCTGCGTACCCTGTACTTCGTACTGGAAGCCCTCAAGCGCTACCTGGTGCACCTGGAGAAAGCAGTTATCGCACTGTTGTTCTTCATCGCCCTGAAGCTGGGTCTGAACGCAACCAACCACATTTTCCATCACGGTTACGAGATCAGTGCCAACGCCAGCCTGTTGGTTGTCGTGGTTGTTCTGGTCATCGGTATCGTCGCCAGCCTGCTGTTCCCGGGTAAAGAAGAGCCGGCTGAAGAAAAAGCGTAAAAACACTGGATATAGGAGATAACCGAATCATGGCTTTGACTCTGCAAAAAGGTGGCAACCTTTCGCTGTCGAAAACCGACCCTACGCTGACCAATGTCCTCATCGGTCTGGGCTGGGATCCGCGTGCCACTGACGGCCAGGACTTTGACCTGGACGCCAGCGCATTCCTGTTGGGCGCCAATGGCAAGGTCCGCAGTGAAGCTGACTTCATTTTCTACAACCAGCTCAAAAGCGCCGACGGTTCGGTCGAGCATACCGGTGACAACCGCACTGGCGCTGGCGACGGCGATGACGAAGTGGTCAAGGTCGATCTGGCACGTGTACCTGCCGATGTCGACAAAATCGTGTTTGTCGTGACCATTCATGAAGCCGATGCTCGCAAGCAGAACTTCGGTCAGGTAGGCGGTTCGTTCATCCGCGTTGTGAATGAAAAGAGCTCTGCCGAAGTCGTTCGCTACGACCTGGCTGAAGATGCGTCGACCGAGACGGCAATGGTTTTCGCCGAACTCTATCGCAACGCTGGCGAATGGAAATTCCGTGCGATTGGCCAAGGCTACGCAGGTGGCCTCAAGGCCGTCGCCAATTCGTATGGCATGAACTTCTGATTCGTCCCTCCATTCTTTTAGAAAAGGATCAAGAACATGGCTGTAAGTCTGAGTAAAGGCGGTAACGTTTCCCTGTCCAAGGAAGCTCCTGGTCTGACAGAAGTGACCGTGGGCCTGGGCTGGGATCCACGTGTTACCGACGGTACCGAGTTCGACCTGGACGCTTCCATTTTCATCGTCGGTGAAAACGGTAAGGTTCTGGACGAAAGCGGCTTCATTTTCTACAACAACAAGAAGTCTGCCGACGGTTCTGTCGAGCACCTGGGCGACAACCGCTCCGGCGCTGGCGAAGGCGACGACGAGTCTGCTGTAGTCAAACTGACTGGCCTGGCTGCCACTGTGAAGAAGCTGGTGTTCGCCGTGACCATCCACTCGGCTGACGAGCGCAAGCAGAATTTCGGTCAGGTCCAGAACGCTTACATCCGCGTTCTGAACAAGGCTGACGGCAAGGAAATCGCTCGTTACGACCTGTCGGAAGACGCATCGACCGAAACGGCGATGATCTTCGGCGAGCTGTATCGCAACGGTGAAGAGTTCAAGTTCAAGGCCATCGGCCAAGGCTTCGCAGGCGGTCTCAAGTCGCTGGCAGAAGCACACGGTGTGTCGATCGGCTAAACCCGAACATCGCGCCCAATAAAAACCCCCGCCAGCGATGGCGGGGGTTTTTTATTGGCGCGCTGTCAGGTGTTACAGAATCCCCGCGCCCTTGGCTGCCTTGAGCCAGTCCGGGAATTCTTCCATCAGCAAGTCGTACAGCTTTTCTTCCGGCACTTCGTCCAGTCGGTCCAGGGCGAAGAAGTTGCAGTTGTCGACCACTCGACCGTCCATGTCGTCCAGCTTCTCCAGAATCCCGTAGCCGCGTCCGCCAAGGCCCACGAACTGCCAGAAGATCGGCAGTCTGGCGGCTTCGACCATCAGTTTGCTGATCTCGCGATCCTGATGCACGCCACCGTCACTGATGAACAGAATATAGATAGGTGTCTTGTCACCCGACTGCTTGTAGTAGTCGATGACCTTGCGCATTGCCTTGGGCTCATCGTTGACGCGAGCGCCCAGTTCCCAATTCTTCCAACCGCCGTGATCGGTCTTGATGAAGTCCTTGAAGTTGGCCAGCGTGACGGCCGACAGCTGCTGGGGTTTGGCACCGAACGCCCAGCAGTCCAGCGCGCCGTCGTCATCGAAGTGCACGGCGAGGGGGATCAACCGGTCTACCACTTCCTGAACGTGTCCACGGGTGTACTGAGGGTTCATGGAACCCGATGCATCCAGCACCAGACCGACTCGCGCCCTGGTGTCGGTCAGGTTGGCTTTTTCCAGGCTGACCTGCGCTTTTTTGGCAAGGCTCACGAGTTGAGGTGCCGCTGCGGCGATCTTCTTTTCCAAAGAAATTTTCGCGGGTGCGGCGGGGGCCGGTGCAGGTGCTTCAGCAACCTCGCCTCCGAAATGCACCACCAGCGCGTCGAGCCCGGCGTTGTAGCCCTGCAGGTTCGAGGCGATGCGCCACTCGCCGTTCTTGCGGTAGATGTCCGCAACCATGATCGCCTTCTCGGCGGCAAAGGTCGCACCGGAAAATTCGCAGCGGGCGACCTCGGTGCCGTTTTCCCTGATACTGAACTGACTGGCCTGAATGTCGCTCATGACGCCCGCGCCATCGATGGAGGCGGTAAACACCAGACGGTCGATGGAGGCGGGCAGGCTGGACAGTGCGAGCTGGAAGTCGCCGCCATTCATCTGCTTGACGCTGCTGCAGGGGCTGGCCGGCTGATTGAAGAAAATCATGTAGCGGTCATCCGACAGCTTGCCGTGGGCATCGACCCCGAAACACACGTAGTCGATGACATGGGCGGACTTGATCGCGATGGACAGCGTGAGGTCGGTGCCTTGAATCAGTGTGGAAAGAGGGATGCGTTGACCTTGTGAGATAAGCATGTTTCTTCCTTGGCGATGAGGGCGCCCATGCGCCCTTGATGACAGGTTCGACGTTATCGTTCGCTTCTGCCCACGCCCGCAGGCCCGGCTGCCAGCATGCGCCCGGCCAGACGCGAGAACGGCAGGCTTTGCAGCCACACGGTGCCGGGGCCGGTGAGTCTGGCGAAGAACATGCCTTCGCCGCCGAACAGCATCGACTTGATGCCGCCGCCCACCATGCGGATGTCGTAATCGACCGTCTGGGTCATGGCCGCCAGGCAGCCGGTGTCCACATCCAGTCCTTCGCCGGCCGCCAGTTCGATCTTGCGCACGGTGCCACCCATGTGCACGAATACCCAGCCGTCGCCCTCAAGCTTTTGCAGCACAAAACCTTCGCCGCCAAACAGGCCGGTGAGGATTTTCTTCTGGAACTGGATGCCGATGGAGACACCCTTTGCACCTGCCAGAAAGCTGTCTTTCTGGCAAATCAGCTTGCCGCCGAAGTCGCCCAGGTTCAGCGGCAGAATGGTGCCGGGGTAGGGCGCGGCGAACGCGACGCGACCCTTGCCGGAGCCTTGTTGCGAGAAGACCGTGGTGAACAGGCTTTCGCCGGTCAGCATGCGTTTCCCTGCACCGAACAGCGACCCCAGCAGCCCCGATGACTGGTTGCTGCCGTCGCCAAAGATGGTTTCCATCTGCACGTCGCAGGTCTTGTACATCAGTGCCCCGGCCTCGGCGACAGCGCTTTCCCCGCGATCGAGTTCCAGTTCGACGAACTGGGTTTCCGTGCCGTACAGCTTGAAGTCCACGCCATCGGTTGCGCTCCCCGAGCCGTAACCGCCCGAGGCATTCGGATCGGGGGTGAAGGACGGACGCTTCAGCGGCGCTCCACCCTGTGACGGTGCCGCGACGCTGGAGGGCGTTGCCTGTGCAGGCAGCGCCGAAGGCTTTGGCTGGATCATGTCCGGTGTCGGGTCGGGGAACGGCGTGACACCATCCTTCTTCATGGCGCGTACTTCGGCGACCTGATAGATGGGCTTCCAGTCCGCCATGCCTGGTTTCCAGCACCAGGCGCCGGGCGATTCGCGAGCGATGAGTCGTGCGGCCGCTGAATCCAGCGGGCCGAGTTGCTTGCCCGCGTTCATGACATACCAGTCTTCCAAGGCGTTTGCTCCTTCCGGCCTGATGAGTGATGAGAAGTCGTCAGCGCAGGTTGTCAGATGCTCAGTCGCATGGACAGGTCTACGGCTTTTACATCCTTGGTCATCGCGCCGATGGAAATGTAGTCGACCCCGGTCTCGGCAATGACCCGCAGCGTATCGTCGTTGATACCGCCGCTGGCTTCGAGTTTGGCGCGGCCAGCGTTCAGCCGGACTGCTTCGCGCATGTCCTCCAGACTTAGTTCGTCGAGCATGATGATGTCCGCTCCGGCATCCAGTGCCTGCCTGAGTTCGGCCAGGCTTTCCACCTCGACTTCCACCGGCTTGCCGGGAGCAATTTTGTGGGCGGCTTCAATGGACTGGGCGATGCCGCCACAGGCTGCGATGTGGTTTTCCTTGATCAGGAACGCATCGTACAGACCGATGCGGTGGTTGTGGCAGCCGCCACAGGTGACTGCATATTTTTGCGCCAGACGCAGGCCGGGCAGGGTCTTGCGCGTATCGAGCAGCTTGACCTGGGTGCCCGATACCATGTCGGCAAAGTACTGCGCCCGGGTAGCGACGCCTGACAACAGTTGCAGAAAATTAAGCGCACTGCGCTCGCCGGTCAGCAGCGAGCGGGCCGGGCCTTCCAGATGAAACAGTGCCTGATCGGGGCTGACGCGGTCGCCGTCGCTGACCTGCCAATGCACGGCCACGCGAGGGTCCAGTTGACGGAAGACCGCATCGACCCAGGCAGTTCCGGCAATGACGGCAGCATCACGCGAGATGATCGTGGCCTTGGCCAGTCGCTCTGCCGGGATCAGTTGGGCGGTGATGTCGCCGCTGCCGACGTCCTCAAGCAATGCGCGACGCACATTGGCTTCGATTTCGGCGGTCAGGGCGGCAAGGCGTAAATTCGGCATAGCGGGCTCCACTCACAAAGTCGAACGAGTATAAGCCACGGCTCTCGTGTAACCCACCCGTGCCAGGCGCGATGTCTGCCTGTCGAGACATGCTGTTGGTCGGTTTTGTAAAAAGCTTTGCGATGTAACGCAAAACACGCGGTCTACCCACGCATAGCGGTTCAGGTGCTTCGCCCTTTCGTGGGCGAAAGAGACTGCTGGCGTTGAATACAGGTTTGAAACATAATTCGACCAGTATTTGACGTCAGAGGTTTGACGTGGCGCCTTGCCATGGGAATCTTTTCCAGATCAAGGTCTGTGCGAGGTTCAGGTCGTTTCCTGTAGAGGGTGTAATGCCGAACGACGAAAAAGTAGTGCCGTTGAGCAAAATGTCATCTGCGCTGGGGGCGAATGCTCCTCTGGCCCGGCTGCCCGTGGTGTTGCTGCAAGTGCGCGACAAGGCCGCACAGCAACTCAAGGAAGCGCTGCAGGCGCTGTTCGACAATGCTGACGACACACTTTTCGAGATGGCCGACCGCGCCAGGAGCAACACCGAACAGAGCATCTTTTTCGAAGCGATGCGCGACCTCCGCCTCAAGCGCAAAAGCATAGAGCGCGGCTTTCTCGACAAGTTTTACGAGTCTTTCCTGTCTCTTGGTCAATACCGGATCACCGAGCCGGTCCTTCCTGCGGCGGTCTCTTTCGACAAGCTGGCACTGGTTCAGAACGACGACCTGGAAAAGACCGTAGCGGTGGATGCCATGGTCGCCAAGGTCATGAGCCGCGACAGTCTCGCTCTTGGTCAGCTCACGGCACGTCTCAATGCGTTGTTGACTCAGCCTGTCACCGACGAAACCAACCCGGTTGGTCCTGCGATCCTGTGTCGGCTCTTTCTCGAAGCCGCGCGCAGTCTGGGTGTCGAGATCAAGGTCAAGCTGATCATCCTCAAGCTGTTCGAGCGGTACGTGCTGAGCAACACGGACCACCTGTACGGCGAAGCCAACCAGTTGCTGATCGCCACGGGCATCCTGCCGGACATGAAAGCCCTGCCTGCGCGCCGTTCTTCGGATCGTCCTGCCTCAAGGTCGGTGGCTGCGGAGTTGTCCGATCCCGCTCTGGCACAGGCCGCCGACAAGCTCGACAAAGGCGTGCAGGAAGTCTTTTCGGCCTTGCAGGAATTGCTGCTGCAGGTTCGCGGCAGTCTGGCGCCACGTCACAAGCTCGACGATGACGAGGTAAGGCCGATCTCCAGCAAGGACCTGCTGCGCCTGCTTTCTCATTTGCAGCAATACGTGCCGTCCCAGGAAACCACCGACGAGTTCGATCTGCGCAACCAGCTTGAGCAACTGCTGACACGGGTCAGTGTCAGGAGTGGCAAATCCCGCAGCGTGGGCTCGGGCGATGAGGATGTGATCAACCTGATCGCCATGCTGTTCGAATTCATTCTCGATGATCGCAACCTGCCGCCGTCCTTGCGTGCGCTTATCGGACGCCTGCAGATTCCGATGCTCAAGGTGGCAGTGCTCGACAAGAGTTTCTTCAGTCGTGGCAGCCATCCTGCCCGTCGTCTGCTCAACGAGATTGCCACTGCGGCGCTCGGCTGGGGTGGACGCGACGATTATCAGCGCGATTCGCTCTACCTGCGGGTCGAGCAGATTGTTCAGCGCCTGCTCAACGATTTCGTCGACGACACGGCGATCTTCTCCGAATTGCTGGCTGACTTTCTCGCGTTTACCAGCGATGAACGTCGCCGCAGCGAACTGCTCGAGCAGCGTACCCGCGATGCCGAGGAAGGTCGGGCTCGGGCCGAACTGGCGCGTCAGCGCGTGCAGCAGGAGCTGAATCAGCGCCTGCTGGGCAAGACCCTTCCGGAAGCGGTGGTGCGTCTGCTTCAGGAAGCCTGGAGCAAGGTGCTGTTGCTGACCTGCCTCAAGCACGGTGACGGCTCGGCTGAATGGCAGGCCGGACTGGCGACGATGGATGAGCTGATCTGGAGCGTCGAGCTGCACGACGACCCCGAGGCACGTCAGCAACTGCTGGATCTGGTGCCTGGCCTGCTCAAGGCGTTGCGTGACGGGCTGACCAGTGCGGCTTTCGATCCGTTTGCCACCAGCGAATTCTTCAGCCAGCTGGAAACGCTGCATGTTCAGGCGTTCCAGCATTTTTCCCGCTTGCAGGACGCTGACGTTCAGACCGACTCGCCGTCCGGATCGGTCTCCGAAGGGCCGAGCATGATGGAAGTCATGGAAGAAATTGTCCTCATTGCGCCCGAGGAAGCCGGTCTTGCAGAACCTGCCGTCCAATTGGCCGAGGATGATGCCGGTCTGCGCATGGTGGACACGCTGCGCGTCGGTTGCTGGGTCGAGATCCAGGAAGACGAAGAGCACAAGCTGCGCTGCAAACTGACCGCGATTGTCGAGCCGAGCGGGCGTTATGTGTTCGTCAATCGCACCGGCATGAAAGTGCTGGAGAAGACCCGAATGGGGCTGGCCGTCGAGTTCCGTCGCGGCGCTGTCCGTGTTCTGGACGACGCGCTGCTGTTCGATCGGGCGCTGGAGTCGGTGATCAGCAACCTGCGCAAACTCAAGAAGGGCGCCTGATTCTTGTGACGGTGTCTGCCCCGTGCAGGCACAGTGTCTCTTCGTAGGTTTTGCGCTTCACGCCAAACAGCCATTTCTTACGGCACAGGCTGCTGTTCAATCCCCACATCCATTTCCATCGCGGGCATACTGGACGTCATTCATGTGTCTGCTCAAGGAGCTTTCATGCAGCTCGATTGCGCCAGTGGCTGGTGCCAGGGTGTTGAGCACTGCCCTTCGCCCAACTTCAATTCGCGTCGCGAAGGCGAGATCTCGTTGCTGGTGATCCACAACATCAGCCTTCCACCCGCCCAGTTCAAGACCGGTAAGGTCCAGGCCTTCTTTCAGAATCAGCTGGATACCACCGAGCATCCTTACTTCGAAGGCATTGCCCATCTGACGGTTTCAGCGCATTTTCTGATTGAACGTGATGGCGACGTGATTCAGTTCGTCTCTTGCCTTGATCGGGCTTGGCACGCAGGTGTTTCCAGTTTTCAGGGGCGTGAAGGCTGCAATGATTTTTCCATCGGGATCGAGCTGGAAGGGACCGATGATCAGCCCTTCACCGACGCGCAGTACGCTGCGTTGATCGAGCTGACACGTCAGCTGCGGCAGGCCTATACCGCCATCACCCCTGAGCGTATTTGTGGCCACAGTGATATCGCGCCGGGACGCAAGACCGATCCGGGGCCCTGTTTTGACTGGGGCAGATTTCAAGCGGCTTTGCAGGATTGAAGTGAGGGACGAACAATGAGTTTTCTGGTGTTACTGCTGGCCGTTTTGGTAGAGAAGTTTTCTGCGCTGCGTCAGCGCGTGCAGCGTGATGGTCCTTTTCTGAAACAGCTGGCGCGACTTGAATCGGGCCCCCGGACCACGTCGCGACCCTGGCTGATCCTGGCGCTGTTGGTGCTGTTGCCGGTTATCGTGCTGCAACTGTTGCTGACCATTGTTGGCTCGGTGGCTTACGGCTGGCTGGCCCTGCCGATTCACCTGCTGGTGCTGATCTACAGCCTGGGACGCGGCGACCTGATTGCTGCGTTGGGACCGTTTCGTGATGCCTGCAGGCGCGGCGACGCTCAGGCGGCCGTGCATGTCGCCGAACGGGACATGGGCGTGCAGGCCGATGACAGTCAGCAACTGCTGCAGGGCGTGCAGAGCTACATGCTCTGGCAGGCGCATCAGAGCTTCTTCGCGGTCATCTTCTGGTATTTCCTGTTGGGCCCGGTGGCGGCGCTGGCGTATCGACTGCTGGCACTGGCTGCCGAAAACGGTACGACCCCGGCGCTGGTCGAGCGAGCCGCGCAACTGCGTCATGCCTTCGACTGGGTGCCGGTCAGGCTGCTGGCGGCCAGCTTCGCTCTGGTGGGTAATTTCGTGGCGGTCAGCCGCTTGATGCTGCACGAGCTGCTCAACTGGAACATCAGCGCAGCGCAACTCATTACGCGTATCGGATGCGCGGCCAGCGAAGTGCCGTCGCCGGTGCTGGGTGCCGAAGGGGTGAACAGTCTCGACATGCTCTGGGAGTTGCTGATCCGTGCGGCCATCGTCTGGTACGCGGGCTTTGCACTGTGGACGCTGTTGGTCTGATCCTGTTTTAAAGCGGCCAGCCAAACAGGTCATGCGCGTTGCGCGTACTGGCCTGTGCCAACTGCTCCGGGCTGACGTTCATCAACGCCGCCAGCGCGTTGCAGATGTCGGGCAAGTGCTCGGGACTGTTGCGCTGGTTGGGGTACATGGCGGGCGCCATGTCCGGTGAGTCTGTTTCCAGCACCACGCTGTCCAGCGGCAGTTCGGCGATGACCCGATGCATGCGTAGCGCCTGCGGCCAGGTTGCTGCGCCACCGAGACCCAGCTTGAACCCCAGTTTGATGTATTCCCGCGCTTCTTCCCGGCTGCCCGCGAAGGCATGGATGACGCCGCTTCGTTTGAGCTTGTGGTGTTTGAGTGTGGCGATCACGTCGGCGTGACTGCGCCTCACATGCAGCAACGCAGGCAACTCGAATGTCGCTGCGAGTTCCAACTGCGCCTCGAAGACCTCTTGCTGGCGCGCCTTGTCCATTCCTTCAACGTAATAATCCAGCCCGATCTCGCCC
The DNA here is from genome assembly GCF_001642795.1 of Pseudomonas viridiflava. Lineage (GTDB taxonomy): Bacteria > Pseudomonadota > Gammaproteobacteria > Pseudomonadales > Pseudomonadaceae > Aquipseudomonas > Aquipseudomonas viridiflava. Next base: position 161,999 of record NZ_LKEH01000025.1, read on the forward strand.
ACAGCACAGAGTTGCGGATGGCCCTTGAGACGCGTCAGCCAGTCACTCAATTCCGTCAGATGCTCGGGCACGTGTTCATCGATGTAGACCGGGTGCAGCCCGAACGCTGCGTACAGCGCAGGATTTTCTAGGGTCAGTTCCCACAGTCGCTGCCAATTGCGCTGATAGACGCCGAGCACCACCATGCGCTGAACGCCCAGCGACCGACACCTGTCCAGAACCTGCGCGCGATCTGCATCGAAGTCCGGGAAGTCCAGGTGGGTATGGGTGTCGATCAGCGCCATGCTCATTCCTTGTGAATGCGTTGCTTGAAGGTGCGTACGATGGCATGCACGCCGGGCTGATATTCGTTTTTCTGGATGGCTGCGAGCGCCAGCTGCAGAGCGGTCTCGGCAATTTTCTGATGCTGCTGGGCCATGGCATTGACCGGCAGCGGCAGGAAGTCCAGCAATTGCGTGTCACCGAAAGTCCCCAGATGCAGCGAAGTCGAATTCAGCGTCTGGCTTTGCAGAACATCGAACACGCCCTGCAGCAGCACATACGACGTGGTGATGAGCGCATCAGGGAAATGTCCGAGACGCTGCAGCAGTTCCGTCATCAGACGTTGGCCGCACTGTCTGCTGAAGGCTTCGCCATGCTCCACGATAGTGGTTCCGGCGAAACCATTGAGGGCATGTTCGAAACCTGCCGCACGGGCGCGACTGATGCTCAGTTCCGGACGAGCACCGAGCAGGGCTATATGCCGTGGGTTGGTTTCCAGCAGGCTATGGGTCAGTTGCAGACTGGCGTCGTGGTCGTCGCTGACCACCGAGCAGAAAAACTCCGGGTTCATCTCCCGGTCGATGGCGATGATCGGCAGGCCTTTGAGCTGCAGTTCGCGATAGCTGTCATCACTGGGCGGCAGGCAACTGGCGACCAGCAACGCATCGCAGCGGCGTGCGCGAAACACTTGCAGCAATTGTAGCTCGCTGACGGGGTCGTCATCGGAACTGGCGATCAGCAACTGATAGCCCAACGCCCGGGCGCCTTGCTCAAGCAGCTTGGCAATGCGTGCGTAACTGGGGTTTTCCAGGTCCGGCAGGATAAAGCCCAGCGTCTTGCTGTGCCGACTGCGCAAGCCTGCCGCCTGAGGGTTGGGCCGGAAGTCATGTTCTTCGACCACGGCCCGCACTCGCTCGACCGTGGCGGGGCTGATGCGCTGTTGTTCAGCCTTGCCGTTGATCACGTAGCTGGCCGTGGTGACGGAAACACCTGCCAGACGCGCAATATCGCTCAGTTTCACCGCAAATTTCCTTTTGTTATTGGCGTGGCTTACGACAGTCGAAAAAACTTTTGTATGACGGTCATCTTTACACGAGACCGTGGCATAACCCCAACTACTGCAAGTATTTTGGGACTTCTCCTACAGGATCAGACCGACTGGGCTTCAATGAATCCACAGAATCGAGTAACGTGCCGGGCAATTGTAGATTAAACGTTTCAGCAGTCGCATTGTCTGCTGCAATCGAGATGAAAGCGATGTCCGATGGATAGCACTTCATCCCCCCAAGCTGTCGATCCCGTAGATCGTCATTAAAACAAGAATCAGGTGGCGCCTTGGCGCTGCACAGGAGTCAAGGCAATGCTCGAACTCACTCTGGAGCAAATATCCATGGCCCAGTCGGCTGTGGATAAAAATGCCGCACTTGAATTGATTGCCGACCACCTGGTCGCTGATGGTCTGGTTGCAGAAGGCTATCTCACCGGGTTGATGAACCGCGAACAGCAAGGTTCGACATTTCTCGGTCAGGGCATCGCCATCCCGCACGGCACCCCTGAAACCCGCGACCTTGTATCCACCACCGGCGTGCGCTTGATGCAGTTCCCCGAAGGGGTGGACTGGGGCGACGGCCAGATGGTCTATCTGGCCATCGGTATCGCGGCCAAGTCCGACGAGCACTTGCGCCTGCTGCAACTGCTGACCCGCGCGCTGGGCGAGGAAGACCTCGGCCAGGCCCTGCGTGAGGCCAAAACGCCCGAAGACCTGCTCAAACTGCTGCAGGGCGCACCTCAGGAGCTGGCGCTCGATGCACAAATGATCAGCCTGGGCGTGTCGGCTGACGATTTCGAAGAACTGGTCTGGCGCGGTGCCCGCCTGCTGCGCAAGGCCGATTGTGTGAGCAACGGTTTTGCCGCCGTGCTGCAGCAGGTCGAAGCCCTGTCGCTGGGCGATGGCCTGTGGTGGCTGCACAGCGAGCAGACCGTCAAGCGTCCTGGACTTGCGTTCGTTACCCCCGACAAACCGATTCGCTATCTGGGCCAGCCGCTGACCGGCCTGTTCTGTCTGGCGAGTCTCGGTGAGGCCCATCAGGCCTTGCTTGAGCGCTTGTGCCTTTTGTTGATCGAAGGCCGCGGCCACGAATTGGGCCATGCCACCAACAGTCGTGTGGTGTTGCAGGCTTTGGGAGGCGAATTGCCCGCCGAGTGGCCGACCGAACAGATCAAGCTGGCCAACGCCCATGGTTTGCATGCGCGTCCGGCGAAGATCCTCGCGCAACTGGCCAAGGAGTTCGACGGCGAGATTCGTGTGCGCATCGTGGAAACCGGCGATACCGCCGTGTCGGCCAAGAGCTTGAGCAAACTGCTCAGCCTGGGCGCACGCCGTGGTCAGACGCTGGAATTCATCGCTGAGCCGACCATCGCTTCCGACGCCTTGCCTGCGCTGCTTGCAGCCGTGGAGCAGGGCCTGGGTGAAGAGGTCGAGCCGCTTCCGGTCGTGTCCGAAACCCAGGCGGCGCCAGTGGCCGCCGCCGTCGTTGCCAAGCCCGTCAATGCACCGGCCGCAGGCAGCGTGCTGCAGGCTGTTCCTGCCTCGCCCGGCATCGCAATGGGCCCGGCGCACGTTCAGGTCTTGCAGGCTTTCGAATACCCACAGCAAGGCGAATCAGTCGCCGCTGAGCGCGAGCGCCTGCAAAAGGCGCTGGCCGAAGTACGCCGCGACATCGAAAACCTGATCCAGCGCAGCAAATCCAAGGCTATCCGCGAAATCTTCATCACCCATCAGGAGATGCTGGATGACCCGGAGCTGACCAGCGAAGTCGAGCTGCGCCTGAACAAGGACGAAAGCGCTGCCGCTGCCTGGGCAAGCGTGATCGAAGCGGCTGCCGTTCAGCAGGAACAATTGCAGGATGCGTTGCTGGCCGAGCGTGCGGCGGACCTGCGCGATGTCGGTCGTCGTGTGCTGGCACAGATCTGCGGCGTCGAGACGATTGCCGCTCCGGACGAACCCTACATTCTGGTGATGGACGAAGTCGGCCCGTCTGACGTGGCGCGTCTGGATCCGGCGCAAGTCGCTGGTATTCTGACCGCACGCGGCGGCGCGACTGCGCACAGCGCCATCGTTGCCCGTGCGCTGGGTATTCCCGCGCTGGTCGGTGCTGGCGAAGAGGTGCTGCTGCTCAAGCCGGGTACGGCATTGCTGCTGGACTGCCAGCGCGGCCGTCTGACGGTTGCGCCGGACGAAGCCACCATGCAGCGTGCGATTCAGGACCGTGATGCCCGCGAGCAGCGCCTCAAGGAAGCCGCTGCGCTGCGCATGGAGCCTGCGGTGACTCGCGATGGTCACGCGGTTGAAGTGTTCGCCAACATCGGCGACAGCACCGGCACACCGGCTGCGGTGGAGCAGGGTGCGGAAGGCGTCGGCCTGCTGCGCACCGAATTGCTGTTTATGGCGCACTCGCAAGCGCCGGACGAAGCCACACAGGAAGCCGAATACCGCCGCGTGCTCGAAGACCTGGGCGGACGTCCGCTGGTGGTGCGCACGCTGGATGTCGGCGGTGACAAGCCGTTGCCGTACTGGCCCATCGACAAGGAAGAAAACCCGTTCCTCGGCGTGCGAGGCATCCGTCTGACCCTGCAGCGTCCGGACGTCATGGAAAGCCAGCTTCGTGCCTTGCTGCGAGCCGCCAACAGCGGGCCGCTACGCATCATGTTCCCGATGGTCGGCACTGTTGAAGAATGGCGTCAGGCGCGGGACATGACCCAGCGTCTGCGCGAAGAAATTCCGGTCAGCGACCTGCAACTGGGGATCATGATCGAAGTGCCGTCCGCCGCGCTGATCGCGCCGGTACTGGCCAGAGAAGTCGATTTCTTCAGCATCGGCACCAACGACCTGACGCAATACACCATGGCCATCGACCGCGGTCACCCGACCCTGTCGGCCCAGGCTGATGGTTTGCACCCCTCGGTGCTGCAACTGATCGACATGACCGTGCGCGCCGCGCATGCCAATGGCAAGTGGGTGGGCGTCTGCGGTGAGCTGGCGGCAGATCCGCTGGCAGTGCCGGTACTGGTCGGCCTTGGCGTTGACGAGTTGAGCGTTTCAGCGCGCAGTATTGGTGAGGTCAAAGCCTGTGTTCGTGAACTGACGCTGAGCAGCGCTCGGCAATTGGCGCAAAATGCGCTCACAGTGGGCAGCGCCGCTGAAGTCCGTGCGCTCGTGGAGGCCTTGTAATGGCGAAGATTCTTACCCTGACCATGAACCCGGCGCTCGATTTGACGGTGCAACTGGGGCAGATCGAACTGGGCCAGGTCAATCGCAGCAATGCGATGCTGACCCACGCCGCAGGCAAGGGCCTGAACGTGGCGCAGGTATTGGCGGATCTCGGGCATGACCTGACCGTCGCCGGTTTTCTGGGCGTCGATAACCAGCAGGCGTTCGAGGCGCTGTTCGAGCGTCGTGGCTTCGTCGACGAGTTCGTTCGCGTTCCGGGCGAAACCCGCAGCAATATCAAGCTGGCCGAAGGCAGCGGTCGTATCACCGACCTGAACGGTCCCGGCCCGCAGGTCAGCGAAGAAGCGCAGCAGGCGCTGTTCGCCCGCGTGCAGCAGATTGCGTCGGACTTTGATGTGGTGGTCGTTGCAGGCAGTCTGCCGCGTGGCGTGACGCCTGAGTGGCTGCAAAAACTCTTGGTGATGCTCAAGGACCTGGGCCTTAAAGTCGCGCTGGACAGCAGCGGTCTTGCTCTGCGCGCAGGTCTGGCGGCAGGCCCTTGGCTGATCAAACCCAACACGGAAGAACTGGCCGACGCGCTGGACGCGCCGATCATTTCCATCGCCGCTCAGGCCGAAGTGGCGGCTCGCCTGCACACTCAAGGCATCGAGCACGTGGTGATTTCCCAGGGCTCGGAAGGTGTGCACTGGTTCAGCCCGAATCTGGCGCTGCACTCCCTGCCGCCCAAGGTCACTGTCGCCAGTACCGTCGGTGCGGGCGACTCACTGCTGGCGGGCATGGTTCATGGCCTGATCAGCGGTGACGGGCCTCACACGACACTGCGCACCGCCACGGCGATCGCTGCCATGGCCGTTACCCAGATCGGTTTCGGCATCACCGACACCGCACAACTCAAGCGGCTCGAAGGCGGCGTCTCAGTGCGCAACCTGACAGAACAATAAGAGAGGATCGTCATGAAGTTAGCCATAGTAACGGCCTGCCCGAACGGCAAGGTCAGCAGCGTACTCAGTGCACGATTGCTCGAAGCGGCGGCGATGCGTCAGGGCTGGGAAACCAGCGTCGAGATCATCGACCCCAACAAGCCGGATCGCCAACTGTCGGCCCAAGACATCGAGGCCGCCGATCTGGTGCTGGTCGTCAACACCGGACCTGTGGACCTGAGCCGTTTTGTCGGCAAGCGTCTGTTTCAGGATTCTCCGTCTCACGCCCTGCAGGACGTCGATGGCTTCCTGCAACGCGCCAACAAGGACGCGCAGGTCCATGTCGCACAAGAAGCTGCCGCCCCTGAAGCGGCTGGCAGCGCGGGTGGTCAACCGCGTATCGTCGCGATCACCGCGTGCCCGACTGGGGTGGCCCATACGTTCATGGCCGCCGAAGCCATCCAGCAGGCCGCCAAGCGTCTGAACTATGACCTGCAGGTCGAGACCCAGGGCTCGGTCGGCGCGCGCAATCCATTGAGTCCGAAGGCCATCGCTGACGCCGATGTGGTGTTGCTGGCAGCGGATATCGAGGTCAACACCGATCGTTTTGTCGGCAAGAAAATCTATCGCTGCGGCACGGGCATTGCCCTCAAACAGTCCGACGCCACGCTTAAGAAAGCGCTGGCGGAAGGTCAGGTCGAATCCGATGCAACGGCGGCCAAGTCGCCTGCCAGGCAAGAGAAGACCGGCGTTTACAAGCACCTGTTGACTGGTGTGTCGTTCATGCTGCCGATGGTCGTGGCCGGTGGTCTGCTGATTGCGCTGTCGTTCGTGTTTGGCATCACCGCGTTCAAGGAACAGGGCACGCTGGCGGCTGCGTTGATGCAGATCGGGGGTGAGGCAGCATTCAAACTGATGGTGCCGTTGCTGGCCGGTTACATTGCGTACTCCATCGCTGACCGTCCGGGCCTTGCACCGGGCATGATCGGTGGTTTACTGGCGAGCACACTGGGGGCCGGTTTCATTGGCGGCATCGTGGCAGGCTTTCTGGCCGGTTACAGCGCCGCAGCGATCAATCGTTACGCACGCCTGCCCGCAAGTGTCGAAGCGCTCAAGCCGATCCTGATCATCCCGTTGCTGTCGAGCCTGTTCACCGGTCTGGTGATGATCTATGTGGTCGGCAAGCCGGTTGCAGGCATGCTCGAAGCCCTGACCCAGTTCCTCGACAGCATGGGCACCACCAACGCCATCCTGTTGGGTGTGGTACTGGGCGCGATGATGTGTGTTGACCTGGGTGGACCGATCAACAAGGCGTCTTACGCGTTCTCCGTTGGCCTGCTGGCTTCGCAGAGCTATGCGCCGATGGCCACCGCGATGGCGGCGGGTATGGTTCCGCCGATCGGCATGGGCATCGCCACGCTTCTGGCGCGTCGCAAGTTCGCCCAGAGCGAGCGCGAGGCAGGCAAGGCGGCGTTTGTACTGGGGCTGTGCTTCATTTCCGAGGGTGCGATTCCGTTCGCGGCAAAGGACCCATTGCGCGTGATCCCGGCGAGCGTCGTTGGCGGAGCGCTGACTGGCGCGCTGTCGATGTACTTCGGCTGCAAGTTGATGGCCCCGCACGGCGGCCTGTTCGTCATGCTCATCCCCAACGCCATCAACCACGCGCTGCTTTATCTGTTGGCCATCGCGGTAGGCAGCGTGGTAACGGGCGTGGTGTACGCGGTGCTGAAGCGGCCAGAAGTGGCCGAACTGGACGTCGCCCCGGCCAGTGCCTGAAACCCCTGTCCAGGAAGCTCTGCGTCCGCTGCTGATGTGACGCAGAGCGTCACGGATGCATACCCATGCGGAGCACTCATCGTTATACACAAGTCCGGAAGAGGCGCAAAACCGGGCTAAAAACGAAAGTGACTGACTGAATGCATACCCCGTGGGAGGCGGCTTGCCGGCGATGGCGCCAGTTCAGTCNCACAAGCATGGGCATGATCGGCGTGCTTGAGATCGCGCTGATCGTTCCTACGCTCCGCGTGGGAATGCCGCTCAGGACGCTCCGCGTCCGCTTTTGATGTGGTTCACAGCCCTTCGCCCTCGCTGTCACACTCCCCCAACATTCCCCTGCTAGGTTGCTCTTTTGCCTGTCTGCGAGGGGATAACCGTGAGCCAGTTCGATCTCAAGCGTCGCCGTGTCATTCAGGCCGTCGGGGCCGGGTTGTTGTTGCCGGGGCTTGCGCCGGCGGTCATTGCGTCGGTGCAGGACCGGCCGAAGATGACCGACGGCGTGCAGTCGGGCGACGTGTTGGGCGACCGCGCAATGGTCTGGAGTCGCAGCGATCGTCCTTCGCGCATGATCGTCGAGTGGGACACGCGCAGCATGTTCACGCAGCCCCGGCGTGTGGTGTCGGCGCTGGCCGATCAGCGCACTGACTTCACCGCGCGTGTCGAGCTGACCGGTTTACCGGTCGATCAAACGATTTTCTATCGCGTGTCTTTCGAAGATGCGCAGAGCGGCGTTGCCAGCGAGCCGTGGTTCGGCCATCTGCGCAGCATGCCGCAACAGCGACGCAATATCCGCTTCGTGTGGAGCGGCGACACAGTCGGTCAAGGCTTCGGCATCAATCCTGATGTAGGCGGCATGCGCATCTACGAAGCCATGCGCCTGCGCCTGCCGGACTTTTTTATCCACAGCGGCGATACCATTTACGCTGACGGCCCGGTCCCGGCGCAGATTACGGTTGAGGACGGACGCATCTGGCGCAACCTCACCACCGAGGCGAAAAGCAAAGTCGCCGAGACGCTGGACGAATACCGTGGCAACTACCGCTACAACCTGTTGGATGAAAACCTGCGCCGGTTCAACGCCGAGGTGCCGCAGATCTGGCAATGGGACGACCACGAGGTGACCAACAACTGGTCGCCCAGCAAGCAGCTGGATGACCGTTACAAGGTCAAGGACATTCAGCTGCTGTCCTCCCGCGCACGCCAGGCTTATCTGGAATACGCACCGCTGCGCCTGCAGGAAGCCGACAACGGCGGGCGGATCTACCGCAAGATTCCCTACGGTCCGATGCTGGATGTGTTCGTTCTGGACATGCGCAGCTATCGGGATGGCAACGATGCCAACCTGGCCGACAAGCCGGGCCCGACCACCGCCTTCCTCGGGCGCGAACAACTGGACTGGCTCAAACGCGAACTCAAGGGCTCAAGAGCGCAATGGAAAATCATTGCCGCTGACATGCCGGTCGGCCTCGGTGTGCCGGACGGCGAAGTGAGCCCCGGCGTTGTACGCTGGGAAGCAATTGCCAACGGCAATGACGGCCCTGCGCTGGGGCGTGAGCTGGAGGTTGCCGAACTGCTGGCGTATCTGCGTGCGCAGAAGATTCGCGATTGCGTGTGGCTGACGGCCGATGTGCATTACTGTGCCGCGCATCACTATCAGCCGGATCGGGCGGTTTTTCAGGATTTCGACCCGTTCTGGGAGTTTGTCGCAGGTCCCTTGAACGCAGGCAGCTTTGGGCCTAATACGCTGGACAAGACCTTCGGTCCCGAACTGGTGTTCCAGAAGGCCCCGCCCGCGCAGAACACCTCACCGTTTGCCGGTTTCCAGTTTTTCGGCGAAGTGAACATCGATGGCCAGAGTGGCGAAATGACTGTGACCCTGCGCGATCTGGACGGCGTGTCGGTGTTCGAGCGTAAATTGCAGCCGGTAGTGGAGGCCAGTCGCATCGTCTGACGCCTCGCGTGGGCGGTTTTCCGAAAATCCTTGCAACACACCCGGCATGGGTGGCTTATCATTAGCTACCTATCGACGGGACCGGGTGCGTTGCATGCTGGCTATCTTTCTTGAAACACTGAACATCACCGCACCGGTGTTCGCGATGCTGTTTCTTGGCGTGTTCCTCAAGCGCATCCGCGCAATCAATGATGCGTTCATCGTTGCCGCGTCGGGGCTGGTGTTCAACGTCACCATGCCTGCGCTGTTGTTTCTGGGCATCATCCATGCCGATCTGCGCGCAGCGCTGCAACCCAAACTGCTGATCTTCTTTGGCGTCGCCACGCTCCTGAGTTTCGCGGCCACCTGGGGCTGGGCCATCTGGCGTTGCCCGCATGAAGACCGCGGGGTCTATGTTCAGGGCGCATTCCGTGGCAACAACGGGGTGATCGGTCTGGCGCTGGCCGCCAGCATGTATGGATCGTATGGCATTTCGCTGGGCGCGATTCTCGCGGCATTGGTCATCGTTTTCTACAACACGCTGTCGACCGTGGTGCTTGCGGTCTACAGCCCGGTGATCAAATCCGACCCGTGGAGCGTGTTCAAAAGCGTGCTGGCCAACCCGCTGATCATCAGCGTGCTCGTCGCCTCGCCGTTCGCCTATTTCAGTATTGGTCTGCCCAAATGGCTAGAGACGTCCGGTGGTCTTCTGGCGCAGATGACCTTGCCGCTGGCGTTGATCTGCATCGGCGGCACGCTGTCGCTGGCCTCGTTGCGCAAGAGCGGAAAACTGGCGGTCAGTGCCAGTCTGGTGAAGATGGTCTGGCTGCCGGTGCTGTGCACCTTCGCGGCCTGGCTGTTAGGTTTTCGCGGTGCTGAGCTGGGGATTCTGTTTCTGTACTTCGGCAGCCCGACGGCCGCTGCCAGCTACATCATGGCGCGCACCGCCAATGGCAACTATGAGCTGGCCGCAGCGATCATTGTGCTCACGACCCTGGCCGCCGCGGTGACGACCAATATCGGGATATTTATTCTGCAGTGGGGCGGCTGGATCTAGACGCCTTAAGGCGTTATTCAGGCTTCACGTAACTGTCGATCACTTCCTGCGCGGCGCGAAACGCTTCGATGGCAGCCGGTACGCCTGCATACACGGCGCAATGCAGCAGCGCTTCACGAATCTCGTCAACCGTGCAGCCGTTATTCAGCGCGCCGCGTACATGGCCCTTCAGTTCCTGCGAGCATTTGAGCGCGGTCAGGGTCGCCAGCGTGATCAGGCTGCGGGTTTTCAACGGCAGGCCTTCACGGCTCCAGACACTGCCCCACGCGTGCTCGTTGACGAAATCCTGCAGCGGCTGGCTGAAATCAGTAGCGTTGCCCAGCGCTCGGTCGACGTAGGCATCGCCCATCACCTGGCGACGAATCTGTTCGCCATCGCTGATCGTCTTGTCTGTCATGGCATTTCTCCTGTGGCATTAGAGGCGGACGTCTGTGAATCAGTGCTGCCGTCGCCAGGCGCGGACGACGCCAAAGGCAACGATCATTCCGAGCAGCGGCACAATGAACCTGAGCATCATGCCTTCAAGCCGTTCGGCCAGCAGCATGCCGGTGCTGATCGATACGATATGCAGGCCGTAGGTCAGATACAGCGACAGCAGAAACAGGCCTTCGACGCGGTCTATCCGGTAACCGGAATAGAACAGCGGCACACACAGCACCGCGACGCCGAGCATGATCGGCAGGTCGAAAACCAGCGCATTGGGCGAGATGGTCAGTGGCACCGGCGCGACCAGCGCGGTCAGCCCCAGCACACCCAGCAGGTTGAACAGGTTGCTGCCAATCACGTTACCCACGGCAATGTCACGCTCGCCGCGCATTGCTGCGATCAGCGAGGTCATCAGCGCGGGCAGCGAAGTACCGATGGCGATGACGGTCAGGCCGATGATGCGCTCGGACAGCCCCAGGTTGATCGCGATCACGACTGACGCATCAACCAGCAGATGCCCGCCCGACGTCAACAGCAGCAAGCCGCCTGCAAGCATGGCGATACGCGTCAGGGCGCGAGGCTTTTCTGTCGTGTCTGCGTGGCCGTGGCGAGGTGCATGGCCGCCCTGACGGACCACGATGAACAGGCAGAGCAGCAGAGCCGCCAGCAACAAAACACCGTCGAACTTGCTGAACTCACCGGTCAATGACAGGGCGATCACCAGCAGGCAGGCGCCGATCATGAGGGGAATGTCGACCCGCAGTACCTGACGCGCGACTCGCAGCGGGGTGACCAGGGCGCACAGGCCTAGAATCACCAGCACGCTGAAGATATTGCCGCCGATCACGCTGCCTACGGCGATGTCGGTGTTGTCCGAGAACGCGGCCTGGAGGCTGACAGCCATCTGCGGTGCGCTGGTGCCCATCGCCACGACCGTCAGGCCGATGATCAGGGGTCTGATCTTGAACAGGGCTGCAAGGTGGACGGCCGATCGAACCGACAGCTCGGCACCGATAAGCAGTAAAAGAAGGCCGACGACCATCTGGATCAGGGCAGGGGCGGGCAGTGTCGATAGCTGGAGAATTGCGGGCGTCCTTAGTCGAGGGCCTGAATGCGTACGGGGGCGGTGCCGCTGCGCAGCATACCCAGTTGTTCGGCTGCCTTGCGAGAGACATCGATCAGTCGGCCTCGGGTGTGAGGGCCGCGATCATTGATGCGCACGATGACGGATTCGTCATTGTTCAGATTGGTCACTTTGACGCGCGTGCCGAAGGGCAATCGCCGGTGAGCGGCGGTCAAGGCGTTCTGGTTGAAAGGTTCACCACTGGCGGTGCGGTTGCCGTGATGCTGCGAGCCGTAATACGAGGCGCGTCCGGTCTCATCATAACCGTGAGGATCGATGAGGCTGTTGCTGGAACAACCGGCCAGGAACGTCAGCAGGCTGCAGGCAGAAAGAAGTCGGCGCATGGGTCGGGTCCTGAGTGCCTGTGGAAGTCATACGCTCATATCATTCCTCACGCTCAGCGTGGGAATGCCTCTGGGGACGCTCCGCGTCCGGGCGCATGGACCTGTTTCGGGCCAATGGGACGCAGAGCGTCCCGGGATGCGTGCCAACGCGGAGCATTGGCACGATCAATCTCTTTCAGGTATCAACCTTCCAGCTTGGCCTTGAGCAGTTCGTTTACCTGCTGCGGGTTGGCCTTGCCTTTGGACGCTTTCATCGCCTGGCCGACGAAGAAACCGAACATCTTGCCGCGTTTCGCTTCATCAGCGGCGCGGTACTGTTCGACCTGTTCGGCGTTGGCCGCGAGCATCTCGTCGAGCATCGACTCGATGGCACCGCTGTCAGTCACCTGCTTCAGACCGCGCTTCTCGATGACCTCGTCGGCACTGCCTTCGCCATTGGCCATCGCCTCGAACACCATCTTGGCAATCTTGCCGGAGATGGTGTTGTCGGTGATGCGCTTGAGCATGCCGCCCAGTTGTTCGGCGCTGACCGGCGACTGTTCGATCTCGACACCTTGCTTGTTCAGCAGGCTGCCCAGTTCGACCATGACCCAGTTGGCGGCCAGCTTGGCGTCGCCGCTGATGCTGACTACCTGTTCGAAATAGTCCGCCTGCTCGCGACTGGACGCCAGCACGCTGGCGTCGTAGGTCGACAGCCCGAACTGGCTCTGGAAGCGTTCGCGTTTCTGCGGCGGCAATTCCGGCAGCGTGGCGCGGGTTTCTTCCAGGAACGAATCCTCGATGATCACCGGCAGCAGGTCAGGGTCGGGGAAGTAACGGTAGTCGTTGGCTTCTTCCTTGCTGCGCATGGCACGGGTTTCGTTGGTGTTCGGGTCATACAGGCGAGTCTGCTGGATGACCTTGCCACCGTCTTCGATCAGGTCGATCTGGCGCTGGATCTCGCTGTTGATCGCCTTCTCGATGAAGCGGAACGAGTTGACGTTCTTGATCTCGCATCGGGTACCGAACTCGACCTGGCCTTTCGGACGGATCGACACGTTGCAGTCGCAGCGCAGCGAGCCTTCGGCCATGTTGCCATCGCAGATGCCCAGGTAGCGAACCATCGCGTGGATCGCCTTGACGTAAGCCACGGCCTCCTTGGCGCTGCGCATGTCCGGCTCGGAAACGATTTCCAGCAGCGGCGTGCCTGCGCGGTTAAGGTCGATACCGGTCATGCCCTGGAAGTCTTCGTGCAGGCTTTTGCCCGCGTCTTCTTCAAGGTGCGCGCGCGTGATGCCGATGCGCTTGACCGTGCCGTCTTCCAGCGTGATATCCAGGTGGCCCTTGCCGACAATCGGCAGTTCCATCTGGCTGATCTGGTAGCCCTTGGGCAGGTCAGGGTAGAAGTAGTTCTTGCGGGCGAACACGTTGTGCTGGCCGATCTCTGCATCCACTGCCAGGCCGAACTTGACGGCCATGCGCACGGCTTCCTTGTTCAGGACCGGCAATACGCCCGGCATGCCCAGATCGACGAGGCTGGCCTGGGTATTAGGCTCGGAACCGAACGTCGTGGAGCTGCCGGAAAAAATCTTCGATTGGGTCGAAAGCTGGGTGTGAATCTCCAGCCCGATGACGACTTCCCATTGCATGTGTTTCTCCTCAGAAGCCTTCAGGTGCGCGAGTGTGCCAGTCGGTGACCTGCTGATACTGGTGCGCGACGTTGAGCAGACGGCCTTCCTGGAAATACGGGGCGAGCAGTTGCACGCCCACCGGCAGACCTTCGACGAAGCCCGCAGGCATCGACAGACCCGGCAGGCCCGCGAGGTTGGCGGTGATGGTGTAGAAGTCTTCCAGGTATTCGGCAATCGGATCGTTGGTCTTGGCGCCGATTTTCCAGGCCGGGTTCGGCGTGGTCGGGCCGAGGATCACGTCGACTTCGGCGAAGGCGTTCATGAAATCGTTCTTGATCAGACGGCGGATCTTCTGGGCCTGCAGGTAGTAGGCATCGTAATAGCCTGCCGACAGGGCGTAGGCGCCGACCATGATGCGACGTTGCACTTCCGGGCCGAAACCTTCGGCGCGCGAACGCTTGTACAGGTCGGTCAGGTCCTTCGGGTTTTCGCAGCGATAGCCGAAACGCACGCCGTCGAAGCGCGACAGGTTGGACGATGCCTCTGCCGGTGCGATGACGTAGTAGGCCGGGATACCGTGCTGCAGGTTAGGCAGACTGATTTCCTTGACGATGGCGCCGAGCTTTTCCAGCTCCTTGACGCTTTCGTGGACCAATTGCGCAATCCGCGGGTCCAGACCTGCGCTGAAATACTCTTTGGGCAAACCGATGCGCAGGCCCTTTAGCGAGGTGTTGAGCGTCGCCGAGTAATCCGGGACAGGCTCGTCGATGCTGGTGGAATCCTGCGGATCGAAACCGGCCATGCCTTGCAGCAGCAGGGCGCAGTCTTCTGCTGTGCGGGCCATGGGGCCCGCCTGATCGAGGCTGGACGCGTAGGCGATCATGCCCCAGCGCGACACGCGGCCATAAGTCGGCTTCAGACCTGTCAGGTTGGTCAGTGCGGCAGGCTGGCGAATCGAGCCGCCAGTGTCGGTGCCGGTCGCGGCAGGCAGCAGGCGCGCCGCAACGGCCGCAGCGGAACCACCGGACGAGCCGCCGGGAACGCATTCAAGGTTCCAGGGGTTCTTTACCGCGCCGTAGTGGCTCGACTCGTTGGCAGAACCCATGGCGAATTCGTCCATGTTGGTCTTGCCCAGCGTCACCGTACCGGCCGAGGCCAGTCGGGACACCACGGTGGCGTCGTACGGAGCCTTGAAATTGTCGAGCATCAGCGAGCCGCAGCTGGTGCGGATGCCCTGGGTGCAAAACAGGTCCTTGTGCGCCAGCGGGGCGCCGAGCAGGGCGCCATTCTCACCGGCGGCACGGCGTGCGTCCGCAGCCTGGGCCTGGGTGATGGCCAGGTCTTCGGTCAGGCTGATGAAACTGTTGAGCTGAGGGTCGAGTTGCGCGATGCGCGACAGCAGGACACGGGTCAGTTCTTCAGAGGAAAACTTCTTTTCGGCGAGTCCGCGGGCGATCTCGGCCAGAGTCATTTGGTGCATGCAGGCTCTTTCCCTTACTCGATGACTTTCGGAACCAGATAAAGCCCGTCCTGGACGGCTGGTGCGATGGCTTGGTAAGTGTCGCGACGATTTCGTTCGGTAACGGCGTCATCGCGCAGGCGCTGAGAGGCTTCCAGCGGGTGGGCCAGGGGTTCGATGCCGGTGGTATCAACCGCCTGCATCTGATCGACCAGCCCGAGAATACTGTTGAGGGCTTCGGTGGTACGTGGGATATCGGCGTCATTGAGGCCCAGTCGGGCCAGATGAGCGATCTTTTCCACGTCGGAGCGTTCAAGCGCCATGGGGGATCTCCAGTGGAATACGAGCGAATTTGCTTTGTGACCAGTTGCGGAACACTATCGTGTTTCTGCGGTCTCAAGCCGCTAACGTCGAGGGTCTTGTTTATAAAAGCGCCAATTTAACATATTGGCTCCTTGCCCAAAATCCCTGTCGTTGTTAGAGTTTGCCGCACTTTTTTACCCACGCGTTCCCTAGGGTCCCTTTCCCATGTTCAAGAAACTGCGTGGCATGTTTTCCAGTGATCTATCCATCGACCTGGGCACTGCCAACACCCTTATTTACGTGCGTGAGCGCGGTATTGTTCTGAATGAGCCCTCTGTCGTTGCCATCCGTACTCACGGCAACCAGAAGAGTGTCGTGGCCGTCGGTACGGAAGCCAAGCGCATGCTGGGCCGTACTCCAGGCAACATTGCAGCCATCCGCCCCATGAAGGATGGCGTCATTGCCGACTTCAGCGTCTGCGAGAAGATGCTTCAGTACTTCATCAACAAGGTCCACGAAAACAGCTTTCTGCAGCCCAGCCCTCGTGTGCTTATCTGCGTTCCGTGCAAATCCACCCAGGTTGAGCGCCGCGCCATTCGCGAGTCGGCCCTGGGTGCAGGCGCACGTGAAGTATTCCTGATCGAAGAGCCCATGGCCGCTGCCATCGGTGCCGGTCTGCCGGTTGAAGAAGCACGCGGTTCGATGGTTGTCGATATCGGCGGCGGCACCACTGAAATCGCCCTGATCTCTCTGAACGGTGTGGTCTATGCCGAATCCGTACGTGTGGGCGGCGACCGTTTCGACGAAGCGATCATCACCTATGTGCGTCGCAACTACGGCAGCCTTATCGGCGAATCCACTGCCGAGCGCATCAAGCAGGAAATCGGTACTGCCTACCCGGGTGGTGAAGTGCGTGAAGTCGACGTGCGTGGCCGTAACCTGGCTGAAGGCGTTCCGCGTGCCTTCACGCTGAACTCCAACGAAGTGCTTGAAGCGCTGCAGGAGTCGCTGGCGACCATCGTTCAGGCCGTGAAAAGCGCCCTGGAACAATCGCCGCCGGAACTGGCTTCGGATATCGCCGAGCGTGGTTTGGTACTGACCGGTGGTGGCGCGTTGCTGCGCGATCTGGACAAGCTGCTGGCGCAGGAAACCGGTCTGCCGGTGATCGTTGCCGAAGACCCGCTGACCTGTGTGGCGCGTGGCGGTGGCCGTGCGCTGGAAATGATGGATAAGCACACCATGGATCTGCTCTCCAGCGAGTAATTCGCCGGGGTGCCGCTCATTGGCTTTTTGTATACGGGTAGCACTTGTGCTACCTGTATGCGTCAGGCTGAGTAACATGGTGCCTATTTCTTTCATCTGTCCAGGCCGGTTCCATACCGCATGAATAACAGCCAATTGAAGCTAGATCCGTCGATTGCATGCCCGGGAGGAGCGGCCTATTAAACCGCTTTTCGCAAAAGGCCCGTCGCTGGGCGTACGTCTGTTGGTGCTGGCTGTGTTGTCTGTGGCGTTGATGGTGGTTGACGCTCGCTTCACGGTCCTCAAGCCCGTGCGCAGTCAGATGTCGCTGGTGTTGATGCAGTCCTACTGGATCGTCGATCTGCCACAGCGTCTCTATCAGGGTGTCGCCAGCCAGTTCGGCAGCCGCACCGAACTGATCGCCGAAAACGAAAAACTCAAGACCGAAGCCCTGCTCCTGCAAGGTCGCCTGCAAAAGCTGGCGGCATTGACCGAGCAGAACGTGCGTCTGCGCGAGTTACTGAATTCTTCTGCGCTGGTGAACGAGAAGGTCGAGGTCGCCGAGCTGATCGGCATGGACCCGAATCCGTTCACCCATCGCATCATCATCAACAAGGGTGAGCGTGATGGCGTCGTGCTGGGTCAGCCAGTGCTCGATGCACGGGGCCTGATGGGGCAGGTGGTCGAGCTGATGCCTTACACCTCGCGTGTCCTGCTGCTCACCGACACGACCCACAGCATCCCTGTTCAGGTCAACCGCAACGGGCTGCGCGCCATTGCCAGCGGCACCGGCAACCCGGAGCGTCTGGAGTTGCGGCATGTCGCCGATACTGCAGACATCAAGGAAGGCGACCTGCTGGTCAGTTCCGGTCTTGGGCAGCGTTTCCCGGCGGGTTATCCGGTGGCGACGGTCAAGGAAGTCATTCATGACTCCGGTCAGCCGTTCGCGATCGTGCGTGCCGTGCCGACCGCTGCGCTGAATCGTAGCCGCAATCTGCTATTGGTGTTCTCCGACAGTCGTACGCCGGAAGAGCGTGCCGCCGATGCGGCACAAGCGCAGGAATCGTTCGACAAGGGCCTCGAGCCTGCCGCGATTCCGACCCTGCCGCCACCGGCGCCAGCGTTCCCGATGTGGCCACAACCCGTCGCGCCGGTATTCCCGGGCAGCACGACTGCGCACAAACCGGCTGCGCAAAGCGCCACGCCAGCACCCGCGGCCGCACCGGCAGCGCCTGCAGCACGGCCTGCCTCGCGTCCTGCATCCTCACAGCCCCCGGCTTCTTCACCTTCCAGCACTCGGGAGCGTATCGATGGTTAGTCATGTTTCCGGACGCAACGGCTGGGTCGTCTGGCTGACCTTTGCCATCGGCTTGCTGTTGAGCATTTCGCCACTGCCGCAGTTCATGGAAATCTTCCGTCCGCTCTGGCTCGCCTTGCTGCTGACGTTCTGGGTACTGGCGCTGCCTCATAAATACGGCATGGCCACGGCGTGGATTCTGGGCCTTATGGAAGACGTTCTGTACGGCACGCTGCTGGGCCAGAACGCGCTGATCCTGACCCTGATTACGTTCCTCGTCATGTCCCTGCAGCAGCGTTTGCGCATGTTCCCGATGTGGCAGCAATGCCTGGTGTTGCTGGTGGTATTCGGTCTGGCGCAGCTCGCACAGCTGTGGCTCAGCGCCCTGACCGGCAACCGTCAGCCTACGCTGGCGCTGGTTCTGCCCGCGCTGGTCAGTGCCCTGTTGTGGCCTTGGGTCAGCTACGGCCTGCGTGGATTGCGCATACGTTTGAAAATCAATTAAGCGCAACGTGAGGGCGGCGCCTGAAGCGTACGCGTTCACCGCCACCGACACGGAGATGTCCTTATGCCCTCGCTCTATCTGGCCTCTGGCTCGCCGCGCCGCCGAGAATTGCTCACTCAGATCGGTGTTCCTTTCGCGGTACTGAGTGCGCAGATCGACGAAACCCCCTTCGATTCCGAATCGCCTGCCGCCTACGTCGAACGCCTCGCGCTGGGCAAGGCGCAGGCCGGGCTTGCGCTGCTGTCGCCCGATCAGTCGGTATGCGTAATGGGCGCCGATACCGCTGTGGTGCAAGGCGGCCGGATTCTTGGCAAGCCGGTGGACGAAGCCGACGCGCTGGGCATGCTGGCGGCATTGTCGGGCACCGAACATGAAGTACTGACCGCCATCGCGCTGGTCGATCATCAGCGCAGCGAAACCCGTGTGGTCACCAGTCGCGTGCGTTTTCGCCCCATTCAGCCACTCGAAGCCCAGGCCTATTGGACCAGCGGCGAGCCACAGGACAAGGCTGGCGGCTACGCCATTCAGGGCCTGGCGGCCATCTTCGTTGCCGATCTGCAAGGCAGCTATTCTGGAGTGGTTGGTCTGCCTCTGTGCGAAACCGCAGAATTGCTCGCTGGTTTCGGCATACCCTGTTGGCAATACCTGGAAGGTAACGAGCCATGAGTGAAGAGATTCTGATCAACATCACCCCGATGGAATCACGGGTGGCGGTAGTGGAGAACGGTGTGCTGCAGGAGGTCCACGTCGAGCGGACCCAGCGCCGTGGCATTGTGGGCAACATCTACAAGGGCAAGGTTGTACGGGTATTGCCCGGCATGCAGGCCGCGTTCATTGACATCGGTCTGGACCGTGCAGCGTTCATTCATGCCTCGGAAATTTCCATGCGTGAAGGGCCTGCCGTCGAAAGCATCGCTTCGCTGGTGCACGACGGTCAGAGTCTGGTGGTGCAAGTCACCAAAGATCCGATCGGCAGCAAGGGCGCGCGGCTGACCACGCAGTTGTCGATCCCGTCCCGCTATCTGGTCTACATGCCGCGTACGGCGCATGTGGGCATTTCCCTGAAGATCGAAGACGAGGCCGAGCGCGAGCGTCTGAAGAAGGTCGTCAGTGATTGCGTGGCGCTGGAAGGCATCAAGGAAGCGGGCGGTTTCATTTTGCGTACGGCCGCCGAAGGCGCCGGCGCTGACGAAATCCTGATGGACATTCGCTACCTGCGCAGGCTGTGGGATCAGATCGGCGAGCAGATCAAGACGGTCAGTCCGCCCACGGTCATCTACGAAGACCTGGGGCTGGCCCTGCGTACCTTGCGCGATCTGGTCAGCCCGCGCATCGAGAAGATCCGCATCGACTCGCGGGAAACCTTCCAGAAGACCACGCAATTCGTGGCCGAGCTGATGCCGGAAATCGCCGACCGACTTGAGCACTATCCGGGCGAGCGACCGATCTTCGACCTTTATGGTGTCGAGGACGAAATCCAGAAAGCACTGGAGCGCAAGGTGCCGCTCAAGTCGGGCGGTTATCTGGTGGTCGATCCTGCCGAGGCGATGAGCACCATTGACGTCAACACCGGCGCGTTCGTCGGCCATCGCAATCTCGAAGAAACCATTTTCAAGACCAACCTGGAGGCGGCGACAGCCATCGCCAGGCAACTGCGCCTGCGTAACCTGGGCGGCATCATCATCATTGATTTCATCGACATGGAAGACGCCGAACATCAGCGTCAAGTGCTGCGGACGCTGGAAAAACAGCTGGAGCGCGACCACGCCAAGACCAACATCATCGGCATCACCGAGCTGGGGCTGGTGCAGATGACGCGCAAGCGCACCCGCGAAAGCCTGGAGCAAGTGCTGTGCGAGCCTTGCCACTGTTGCCAGGGGCGCGGCAAGCTGAAGACGCCTGAAACCGTGTGCTACGAGATATTCCGTGAGATTCTGCGCGAGGCCCGCGCCTATCAGGCTGTTGGCTATCGAGTGCTGGCCAATCAGCGCGTGGTTGACCGTCTGCTTGATGAAGAATCCGGCAATGTGGCCGAACTTGAGAGTTTTATCGGTCGCACGATCCGTTTTCAGGTAGAAACCATGTACTCACAGGAACAATACGACGTCGTACTGCTCTGAGATTGTCACCGTTCAACCGTTTGCAACAAGCGCCCGGCGGGGTTCTGGCAGGCCTACCCTTATATCGAGAATGATGCGTGGCGAATGAGCAAAACCTGTACCTGATCCTCCCAGGCTGTTTGAGTCGGGTTTGTGTCGTGCATCGTCGCTGGCCATGCGTGCTGCGGAGGGCGTGCTGATATGCAGCGTCTTCCACGTGTCGTTGCAGGCATCACCCGCTGGAGCCTGGGTCTCTGCGCACTGTTGCTGGTGCTGGCTGCGCTCTATGTGAGCCTGGGTCGTCAGTTGACGCCAATGGTTGCCGAATACCGTGTCGATGTCGAAACCCGCGTCAGCACGGCGTTGGGCATGCCCGTCAGCATTGGCAGCCTGGAAGGCAACTGGAGCGGTTTCGCGCCGGTGGTGCAGGCCAACGACGTCATGGTCGGTGAAGGCAGCAGTGCGTTGCGTCTGGACAGCGTCAGGGTGGTTCCCGACCTGTGGGAGAGCCTGCTGGCGCGTGATGTGCGGCTTGCCCATCTTGAAGTCGATGGCTTGCAGGTCATCGTCCGGCAGGATCAGGACGGCAAGTGGTCGGTGCAAGGCTTGCCGGTCAAGGATGACAGCCCCGTCGATCCACAGAAGATCCTCACTCAACTGCAGATGGTCTCGCGCCTGTCGTTGCTCAACAGTCAGGTCACTGTTCAACCGTTTGGCGAGTCCCCACTGACCCTGACGTACGTCAATCTGAGTCTGGCCACGGGCAGTTATCACCAGCGGCTGGATGCGCGGCTGACGCTGCCTGACGGTCAGCCGCTGGCGTTGAACCTGAACACGCGTATCGAGGCCAGTCGCTGGAAAGAAGGCGAAGCTGATCTCTATGCCAGCCTGCCCCAGAGTGACTGGGCCAAGTGGCTGCCCAGGAGCCTTACCCGAGAGTGGACGGTTTCCACATTGAAGGCGGGTGGCGAATTCTGGCTGAGCTGGAGCCAGGGCGGCGTGAAGAGCGCGGTCGCCCGGCTGCATGCCCCGCAACTCAAGGGTGTCTACGCGGGACGCAAGCCGTCGACCATCGACGACCTTGCGCTGAACGCCTGGTTCGAGCGCACCGACAAGGGCATGGACCTGAAACTGGATTCGCTGGCCATGAGCCTGGGCAGCAATCGCTGGGAAAGCCGTTTGCAGGCCACTCAGACAGCCGCAACGCCCGACAGTGAAGAACTGTGGCATGTGCAGGCCGACCGTCTGGACCTGACGCCGCTGACCCCGCTGATCGACTCGCTGGCACCGCTGCCGGACAAGGTGATGGCCGTTGTCGACGGTCTGAAGGTGAAGGGCGGGTTGCGCAACGTATTGCTCGATTACCGCCCGCAGGCCACAGGCGACAAGCGTCTGGGTTTTGCCGCCAACCTCGACAAGGTGAGTTTCAATGCCTACCACGACGCGCCGGCTGCCGCGAATGTCAGCGGTGCGATCAGTGGCGACCTCGGGCAGGGCGAGCTGCGTCTGGACACCAGCGATTTCATGCTGCACCTGGACCCGATCTTCGCCAAACCCTGGCGCTATCAGAAGGCCAACGCGCGCCTGACCTGGAAGCTGGACGATCAGGCATTTACCCTGATTGCGCCCTACATCAAGGTTCAGGGCGATGAAGGCAAGATCGCGGCTGACTTTCTCATCCGTATCCACCTCAAGCACGACCAGGAAGATTACATGGACCTGCGGGTCGGCATGGTCGACGGGGATGGCCGTTACACCA
Source organism: Pseudomonas viridiflava (assembly GCF_001642795.1). Classification (GTDB taxonomy): domain Bacteria; phylum Pseudomonadota; class Gammaproteobacteria; order Pseudomonadales; family Pseudomonadaceae; genus Aquipseudomonas; species Aquipseudomonas viridiflava. The sequence goes on from NZ_LKEH01000025.1 coordinate 184,341, forward strand.
GCAAATACCTGCCTGCCGTCCTGAGCCCTGAACTGGACCGCTGGCTGCGCACCGCCATTGTCAGTGGTGCCGTCAATCAAGGCTTCTTCCAGTATCAGGGTTCGTTGAACAAAAGCTCTCCCGACACAGCGCGAGTCATCAGCCTGTTTTTCGATGTGAGCAATGCCACACTGGCTTTCCAGCCGGGCTGGCCTTCATTGACCGGCGTCGATGGCAAGGTGTATGTCGAGAACAGCGGCGTGCGGGTCAAGGCCAGCAAAGGGCAGATTCTGAATACCCAGGTCAGTAACGTGCTGGTCAATATTCCTCACGTCGAGTCCGGCAAGGACAGCCACCTGCTGGTGGACGGCAACGTTTCCGGCACCGTGGCCGATGGCATGAAGATTCTTCAGGAAGCACCGATCGGCACAGGCAGTACCTTTGCCGGGTGGCAGGGCGAGGGGCCACTGGAAGGCAAGCTCAAACTGGATATTCCGCTGGCCAAGGGCGTCGAGCCGAAGGTCGTGGTGGACTTCAGCACCCGTGATGCGCGCCTTAAACTGGCCGACCCGGTGCTGGACCTGACAAAACTCAGGGGCGACTTCCGCTTCGACAGTGACAAGGGGCTCAGCGGCAAAGGTATTCGCGCCCAGGCATTCGACCGGCCGGTCACGGCGGAGATCTCTGCCGAAGGCAAGCCGGGAGCCAACGTGACCCGGATCATGGCCAACGGGCAGATCACGATCAAGAAACTCACCGACTGGCTCGACGTGAAACAGGCGTTGCCGGTCTCTGGCGACCTTCCGTTCCAACTGCAGCTGACGCTGGACGGCAAGGACAGTCCGCTGTTGATCACCTCCGCCCTGAAAGGTGTTGCAATCGACCTGCCCGCGCCGTTCGGCAAGACTGCCGAGCAGGAGCGCGACAGTGAATTCCGCATGACCTTGCAGGGTGCGGAGCGCCGCTTTGGCGCAGCTTACGGTGACATCGCCAACCTGGCATTCGCAGCTCCCGCCGGAAAGTTTGCGGATGGACGTGGTGAACTGTTTCTTGGGCAGGGCGGTGCAATCGTGCCGGACGCCAAAGGGCTGCGCATCAGCGGAAGCCTGAACGAGCTGGATGTCGCGCCCTGGCAGGCGATTGCCGATCGTTATTCCGGCGGTGACCCGGGCGGTAACGCCCGACAGTTGCTCAGCAGCGTGGATCTGCAGATCGGCAAACTCACGGCAATGGGCACCACGCTGGACGATGTGCGCGTTCAATTGCAACGCAGTGCTGCGGCATGGCTATTGTCGCTGGACAGTGCGCTGGTCAAGGGCAGCGCTTCGCTGCCTGACGCCAAGTCCGCGCCAATCGGCATCAATCTACTTTACGTAAAACTGCCCGCTGCCGACCCCAAGGCGGTGGTGGTCGAGAATGCGCCAGATCCGCTGGCAGACGTTGACCCCAGCAAGATCCCTGCGTTGGACGTGAAGATTTCCCAACTGTTTCAAGGTGATCAGTTGTTGGGGGCGTGGGCACTGAAAATCCGGCCCACGGCGACCGGCATTCGCATGACTGATCTGAGCCTGGGACTCAAAGGCATTCTGCTGGAAGGCGAGGGTGTCTGGGAGGGCGCCCCCGGATCGAGCAGCAGTTGGTTCAAAGGGCGGCTGGGTGGCAAGAATCTCGCCGATGTGCTGAAAGCCTGGAATTTCGCACCTACCGTCACCAGTGAAACGTTCGAGATGAATTTCGACGGCCGCTGGCCGGGTTCTCCGGCGTGGGTAGGGCTCAAGCGCTATTCCGGCAGCCTTGATGCCACTTTGCGCAACGGTCAGTTCGTCGAGGTCGAAGGTGGTGCACAAGCGCTGCGGGTGTTCGGGTTGCTGAACTTCAACTCCATCGGCCGTCGTCTGCGTCTGGACTTCTCCGACCTGCTGGGCAAGGGGCTCAGCTACGACCGGGTCAAGGGCTTGCTGGTGGCGAGTGAGGGTGTGTATGTCACCCGCAACCCGATCACGTTGACGGGGCCGTCCAGCAACCTTGAGCTCAACGGCACACTGGACATGGTCAAGGACCGGGTCGATGCCAAGTTGCTGGTGACACTGCCGGTCACCAACAACCTGCCGATTGCTGCACTGATTGTCGGTGCGCCAGCCATCGGTGGTGCGCTGTTTCTGGTGGACAAGCTACTGGGTGACAAGGTGGCCCGGTTCGCCAGCGTGCAGTACAAGGTTGAAGGCCCTTGGAAAGAACCGAAGATTACCTTCGACAAGCCTTTTGAAAAGCCTCAATAGCGCGGCATGGAGTACAGTGGTGCCCATGTCATTCAAAAAAGGGTCGCCATGTCTTTTGCAGTGATTCAGATGGTCAGCCAGAGCGACGTGGCCGGTAACCTGGCCCGTGCACGCGCATTGCTCGAGCAGGCCGCCGAGGGCGGCGCCCGGCTTGCGGTGCTGCCCGAGAATTTCGCCGCCATGGGCCGTCGCGACGCTGCCGCCATCGGTCGTGCCGAAGCCGCAGGTCAGGGATCAATCCTGCCGTGGTTGAAACAGGCCGCTCGCGACCTCAAGTTATGGATAGTTGCCGGAACGATTCCCCTCCCGCCCGATGATCAGCCCGATGGCAAGGTCACGGCCTGCTCGTTGCTGATCGATGAGCATGGCCAGCAGGTTGCGCGTTACGACAAGTTGCACCTGTTCGATGTGGACGTTGCAGACAATCGAGGTCGCTACCGGGAATCGGATGACTATGCTCATGGAAACAACGTGGTGGTGGTCGATACGCCGGTTGGACGGCTCGGTCTGAGCGTCTGTTATGACCTGCGCTTCCCGGAGCTGTACACCGCGCTGCGTGAGGCCGGTGCCGAGCTGATCACTGCGCCATCGGCATTCACGGCTGTCACAGGCGCTGCGCACTGGGACATTCTGATCCGGGCGCGGGCCATCGAAACCCAGTGCTATCTGCTGGCAGCCGCACAAGGCGGGGTGCATCCAGGACCACGGGAAACATACGGACACGCGGCCATCATCGATCCATGGGGGCGGGTCCTGGCTCAGCAGGCGCAGGGTGAAACCGTGCTGCTGGCCACACGAGACAGTGAAGAACAGGCGTCCATACGGGCGCGGATGNTGTCCTCAGTCAGTGAACACCTTCTGGCCCCGGGCGGCCTGAGCCTCGACAGCCTGCAATCGGTGCTGGGCGAGCTGGCCGGTCCGGGTATCGACGCGGCTGATCTGTATTTTCAAGGCATGATTTCCGAGTCCTGGGCGCTCGAAGACGGGATCGTCAAGGAAGGCAGCTTCAACCTCGACCAGGGTGTGGGCGTGCGTGCCCAGTCCGGCGAGAAAACCGGTTTTGCCTACAGCAACGCGATCACCGAGGAAGCGCTGCTCACCGCTGCGCGTGCCGCACGTTCCATCTCCCGCGCAGGCCAGAACGGCCGCGTGCAGGCATTCACGTCGCAGGACGTGGCTCAGCTTTATGCGCCGGATAACCCGCTGGAAGTGCTGACACGTGCCGAAAAGGTCGAGTTGCTCAAGCGTATCGACGTGGCAACCCGCGCGCTGGATCCGCGCATTCAGCAGGTTTCGGTCAACATGGCTGGCGTCTGGGAGCGGATTCTGGTGGCAGCGGCTGACGGCAGTCTGGCCGCTGATGTGCGGCCGCTGGTGCGTTTCAACGTCAGCGTGATCGTCGAGCAGAACGGCCGTCGCGAGCGCGGCGGGCATGGCGGCGGCGGGCGTACCGACTACCGTTATTTCCTGACCGACGACCGCGCCATGGGCTATGCCCGCGAAGCGCTGCGTCAGGCGCTGGTCAATCTGGAAGCCATTCCTGCACCGGCAGGCACCTTGCCGGTCGTACTGGGTTCCGGCTGGTCAGGCGTTCTGCTGCATGAAGCGGTAGGCCATGGTCTGGAAGGCGACTTCAACCGCAAGGGCAGCTCGGCCTACAGCGGCCGGATGGGCGATATGGTGGCCTCCAAGCTGTGCACCATCGTCGATGACGGCACGCTGGCCGGGCGTCGCGGCTCGTTGAGCGTCGATGACGAGGGCACCCCGACCGAATGCACGACCCTGATCGAGAACGGCGTGCTCAAAGGCTACATGCAGGACAAATTGAATGCACGGCTGATGGGCGTGGCGCGGACCGGCAACGGGCGTCGAGAATCCTACGCGCATCTGCCGATGCCACGCATGACCAACACATACATGCTGGGCGGTCAGAGCGATCCACAGGAAATCATCGCGTCGGTGAAGCGCGGTATCTACTGCGCCAATCTGGGCGGCGGTCAGGTGGACATCACCAGCGGCAAGTTCGTGTTCTCGACCAGTGAGGCTTACCTGATCGAAGACGGCAAGATCACCGCGCCTGTCAAAGGTGCGACCTTGATCGGCAACGGGCCGGAAGCGATGAGCAGGGTTTCGATGGTGGGTAACGACCTGTCGCTGGACAGCGGTGTCGGTACGTGCGGCAAGGACGGGCAATCGGTACCGGTCGGTGTGGGTCAGCCTACGCTGAAGATCGACGCAATCACGGTTGGCGGTACGGGTAACTGAAAATGAGCCGGGACTGGCCGAAGCTGGCCAGTCCCGAAGCCGAAATCAACGCAGACCGCGTTGGATTTCGTCCAGCTCACGGATGTATTTGAAGATTTTGCGGCTGGTGGCCGGCGGTTTGTTGCGTGCAACTTCGTGTTGAGCCTGACGGATCAAGGAACGCAGTTGCTGGCGGTCGGCATCCGGGTACTCGATCACGAATTTTTCCAGGTCGCTGTCATCACCCGCAATCAGACGATCACGCCAGCGCTCCAGACCGTGGAAACGTTCGTTGTACTGGCGAGTGGAGGCATCGAGTTGGTCCAGCAAAACCAGAATGGCTTCCTGATCCTGATCGCGCATCAGCTTGCCGATGAACAGGATGTGCCGCTTGCGGGCAATGTTGGCCGTGTGCTTCGGCGCTTCGGCCAGAGCCTTGCGCAGCGCATCGGTCAACGGCAGCTTGGCCAGCACATCGGCTTTGAGTGTCGTCAGTCGCTCGCCGAGATCAACCAGAGCATGCAGCTCTCGTTTGACCTGGGTTTTGCTTTTCTCCCCGTCGAGGGAGTCGTCGTAAGAATCAACCATGGGGGCAGTCCGCAAAGAAACGCCGCCATGATAACCAGTCGGGGGCCGCTTGTCCGGCCCGGTCGGTATTCGGCCTGTGCCGAAAGCAGAATTTGATGGAGAAAATCATGAGTGCAACCCAAAGCGTCGGCCCACAGGCCTTGCCTGAACTGCAGGAGCAGGTCGAGCAAATCATTGCCGAAGCCAGGCGTCAGGGCGCCAGCGCCTGTGAAGTCGCGGTGTCGCTGGAGCAGGGACTGTCGACTTCGGTGCGACAGCGCGAAGTCGAAACGGTCGAGTTCAACCGCGATCAGGGGTTTGGCATCACCTTGTACGTCGGCCAGCGCAAAGGCTCGGCCAGCACCTCGGCCACCGGCGCTGACGCGATCCGTGAAACCGTTGCCGCCGCACTGGCCATCGCCGAGCACACGTCCGAGGACGAAAGCTCGGGCCTGGCTGACGCCGCGTTGATGGCCAGGGACATCCAGGATTTCGATCTCTACCACGCCTGGGACATCACGCCCGAGCAGTCGATCGAGAAGGCGCTGCTGTGTGAGGCCGCGGCGTTTGACGCCGACCCTCGCATCAAGAACGCCGACGGCACCACGCTCAATACGCACCAGGGCTGCCGCGTGTATGGCAACAGCAACGGCTTCATCGGTGGCTATGCATCGACCCGGCACAGCCTCAGTTGCGTGATGATTGCCGAAGGCGAAGGCCAGATGCAGCGCGATTACTGGTACGACGTCAATCGTCAGGGCCAGTTGCTGGCAGATGCCGAGAGCATCGGTCGCAAGGCCGCGCAGCGGGCCGCGAGCCGTCTGGGCGCACGTCCCGTGCCGACCTGCGAAGTGCCGGTGCTTTTTTCAGCCGAATTGGCGGGCGGTCTGTTTGGCAGCCTGCTGGGCGCGATTTCCGGCGGCACGCTGTACCGCAAATCCTCATTTCTGCAGGATTCGCTGGGCCAGCGGCTGTTTCCCGAGTGGATGACCATTGACGAACGCCCACACCTGATGGGCGCCATGGGCAGTTCGGCGTTCGACAGCGATGGCCTGGCGACCTACGCCAAGCCATTCGTGGAGAAGGGCGATCTGGTTTCCTACATCCTCAGTACCTATTCGGGCCGCAAACTGGGCATGCCGAGCACCGCCAACGCCGGCGGTGTGCACAACCTGTTTGTCACCCATGGAACGGAAGACCAGGACGCGCTGATCCGGCGCATGGGCCGTGGCCTGCTGGTCACCGAGCTGATGGGCAGCGGCCTGAACATGGTTACCGGCGATTACTCACGCGGTGCAGCAGGTTTTTGGGTCGAAAACGGCGAGATTCAGTTTCCGGTTCAGGAAGTGACCATTGCCGGCAACATGCGCGACATGTTCAAGCAGATCGTCGCCGTTGGCAGCGATGTCGAGCTGCGCAGCAACATTCGCACCGGCTCCGTGCTGATCGAGCGCATGACGGTTGCGGGCAGCTGATCCGATAGTTAAGCGCCTGTCTCGACACTGATCGTCCCATCTCTCCGCGTGGGCATGCCTCCCGTGACGCTCCGCGTCACAAATGGCACGTATGGTCGTTTCAGTCAGCCGGGCGCAGGACTCACATCACCTTTTCGCCCCTCGGCGGCTCAATTTGTCGGAGCGAAGTAAGCCACTCCTTCGTTCCGGTTGCAGCCCCGGCTTTGCCGGGGTTCCTTCCCCCTCCTGTCACCCCGATCCAACTAGGCTCTAGTTTTGATTCTTGATCTCATTCAATAATGAATCTCATTTCACAATGAGATGCGGTCATGGGATCTTTGCTTCACGAGCTGCCTTATCTGGAAAACTGGCGTGGTTTGAGTCTTCGGATTCGCTGCGCCCTTGAGCCTGACGAGCCGCGACTTATCGAGCATTACCTGGCCGAAGGGCGGTATCTGGCGCGTTTCACCGCCACGCCTCACGCCCTGATCGCCGAAACCTCCTTTCGTCTGCTGATGGACACCGCCCGCGACACGATGCTGCCCTGGCATTGGCGCTGCCTGTGTCTGGATCAGGCCTGGCGACCGTTGCGCGATGTCGAGGCGCTTGCCTCCACGCCTGCCCGCCGTCAGCGCTGGGAAGCCTGTGTTCATCAGCTGGCGTCCTGCGTGCTGCAACCCTCGATTTCTCCCTCTGAACTGGTGCAAGGACATTGCGATGAGTAATACCCGTATCGAACGCGACAGCATGGGCCCGTTGCAGGTGCCGGCCGAGGCTCTGTATGGCGCACAGACTCAGCGTGCGGTGGATAACTTCCCGATCAGCCATCAGCGCATGCCCCGGCAGTTCGTTCGCGCGCTGTTGCTGGCCAAGGCAGCGGCGGCTCACGCCAATCTTGAGCTGCAGCAGATCAGCGAAGGCCAGAGCAAGGCAATTGTCGGCGCAGTCGAGGAATTGCTGAGCGGCGATTTCATGACCCATTTCCCAGTGGACATCTTCCAGACCGGGTCGGGTACCAGCACCAACATGAACGCCAACGAGGTGATCGCCACGCTGGCTACCCGGATTCTGGGTGAGCCGGTCAATCCCAACGATCACGTCAACTGCGGGCAAAGCAGCAACGACATCATCCCGACGACGATTCACGTCAGCGCCGCGCTGGCGCTGCATGAGCAATTGCTGCCTGCCCTGAATCATCTGGTGCAGGTCACCGAGCACAAGGCCGTGCAGGTTCACGCCTTCGTCAAGACCGGCCGCACGCACCTGATGGACGCCATGCCGGTGCGCATGAGTCAGGTGCTCAACGGCTGGTCGCAGCAGATCCGCGCCAACATCGAACATCTTCAAGGCTTGCAACCCAGCCTGCAGTCTCTGGCGCAGGGCGGTACGGCAGTCGGCACCGGGATCAATGCGCATCCCGAGTTTGCGGCCCGTTTCAGCGCGCACCTCAGCACACTGAGCGGCGTCACGTTCACGCAGGGCAAGGACCTGTTCGCCTTGATTGGCTCGCAGGACACCGCTGTTGCCGTCTCGGGCCAGCTCAAGGCAACGGCCGTTTCGCTGATGAAGATTGCCAACGATCTGCGCTGGATGAATTCCGGCCCCTTGGCGGGTCTCGGTGAGATCGAGCTTGAGGCGCTGCAGCCGGGTTCTTCGATCATGCCGGGCAAGGTCAATCCGGTGATCCCGGAAGCCACTGCGATGGTGGCCGCGCAGGTCATCGGCAACGACGCCACCATCACTGTGGCGGGCCAGTCCGGCAACTTCGAGCTCAATGTGATGCTGCCGATCATCGCCCAGAACCTGCTCAGCAGCATTGAATTGCTGGCCAATTCCAGCCGGTTGCTGGCTGACAAGGCGATTGCCAGCTTCAAGGTCAACGAGGCCAAGCTCAAGGAAGCGCTGTCGCGCAATCCGATTCTGGTCACGGCGCTCAATCCGATCATCGGATACCAGAAGGCCGCTGAAATCGCCAAAAAGGCCTATCAGGAAGGTCGTCCGGTGATCGACGTTGCGCTGGAACACACCGATCTGCAACGCGACCAGCTGGAAGTGTTGCTCAACCCCGAAAAACTCACCGCCGGCGGCATCTGATTCGGTCCGGCCAACGCACCTGGAGGTATGTCATGCAGCATTGGAAACGCACCATTGAACTGGCCAATCGCTGTTTCAATCTCGGCGAATGGGTCGAGGCCCGCGAGCTGTACCTCCAGGCGCTGGCGCTGGCACAGGTGCTGTTCGAGCGCTGGCCGGATGCCGACGAAGCCGTCGCGGCCTGTGTCATTTCCCATCACAACCTGGCCGATCTGCATTTGAGTCTGGGCCAGCCGGAGGAGAGCGCCGAATACCTCTGCGCGATCCACCAGCATCTGCTGCGAACCATGCAGGACCAGCGCCTGCAGCCTGCACTGCGCCAGGCTGCGTTGCGGCACAGCAGTAAAACCTACGTCGAACTGTTGGGTTTCATCAGTGAACACGGCGAATACCCGCGCACGCATCGACTTCTCAACAGCAGCAGTGAACACACTCGCTCGTCGTTGCAGCGCGATTCAGCGGCCAACCCCGGTCTTTTCTACGGAGCACATTGAAATGCCTTACACCCTTCCCGAACTGCCTTACGCCTACGACGCCCTGGAGCCGCACATTGATGCGCAAACCATGGAGATCCATTACACCAAGCACCATCAGACGTACATCAACAACCTCAATGCTGCGGTCGAGGGCACCGAATACGCCGAGTGGCCCATCGAAAAGCTGGTCGCCAGCGTCAAGCAGCTGCCTGAAAACCTGCGTCCAGCGGTGATCAATCAGGGCGGCGGTCATGCCAACCATTCGTTGTTCTGGGAAGTCATGGTGCCCGGCGGTGGCGGTCTGCCAAAAGGGGAGGTGGCTCAAGCGATCGACGCCCAGTTGGGCGGCTTCGACAGCTTCAAGGAAGCTTTTACCAAAGCGGCGCTGACCCGTTTCGGCAGCGGCTGGGCCTGGCTGAGCGTGACGCCGGACAAGAAACTCGTGGTGGAGAGCAGTGGTAATCAGGACAGCCCGTTAATGAGCGGCAATACGCCGATTCTCGGTCTCGATGTGTGGGAGCACGCCTACTACCTGCGCTACCAGAACCGTCGCCCGGAATACATCAATGCGTTCTACAACGTCGTCAACTGGGACGAGGTGTCCCGACGTTATCAGGCCGCACTGGCCTGATCTTTCCAACACGAACCAGGGCCGTTTATGCGTTCTGAAATACTCGCTGTCAGCAGTGTCCGGTTGTTTCGTCTTGCAGTAGGCACCGTGCTGCTTTTGGCGGGTATGGCGTTACTGGTGGCTCAAGGGCTGGCCTGGCTGAATCTTGAGCCGCGCCTGTTGCGTGCTCTGGAAGGTGGCGCTATCTGCGCTCTGGGCACGGCACTGGGCGCCGTGCCGGTGTTGGTGATCCGCAAGATGCCGATCATGGTGTCGGACGGTTTGCTGGGTTTCGGTGCCGGGGTGATGCTGGCTGCGACGGCGTTCTCGCTGATCGTGCCGGGCCTCGCCGCTGCCGAAGGCCTTGGGTTTACACCGTGGGGCGCTGGGGGCCTGATCAGCCTTGGACTCGTTCTGGGTGCCCTTGGCCTGTTCGCGGTGGATTACAGCGTATCCCAGGGCGCGCAGTCGGGAGGCATTCAGGATCACCCGGCAATTGCACCGCGCATCTGGCTATTCGTGATCGCCATCGTGGCGCATAACATTCCAGAGGGCATGGCAATTGGTGTGTCGGCAGGCGGCGGGTTGTCGGAAGCCGACAGTCTGGCCATCGGCATTGCCTTGCAGGATGTACCCGAGGGGCTGGTGATTGCCATGGTGCTGGCGGGGGCGGGGATGTCTCGGATAAGGGCGTTTCTGATCGGTGCGGCGTCCGGGCTGGTCGAGCCGCTGTTCGCGCTGCTGGGCGCCTGGCTGGTGGCGATTGCCGAACCCTTGTTGCCGTTCGGTCTGGCACTGGCAGCGGGTGCCATGTTGCTGGTGGTGACCCACGAAATCATCCCGGAATCGCGTCTGAACGGACACAACAAAATCGCCAGCCTGGGCTTGATTGCAGGGTTCTGTCTGATGATGGTGATGGATACAGCGCTTGTCTGACGATCAGCGATCATCGTTATACACAAGTCATCTGGCTACCCAGTGAGGCAGCGACCCCCGAATCAGTGTCAGGACGAAGGAACCCCGGCGAAGCCGGGGCCGGAACCGGAGCAAAAGGCTTTGCTTACTTTGGCATTTCAAAGTAAGTCGCCGAGGGGCGAAAAGGTGACTTGAGCCATGCGCTCGGCTCACTGAGTCCGCAGTCTGTNGGGAGCGTCACGGGTGGCATGCCCACGCGGAGCGATGGGCACGATCAGTGTTGAGGCGAACTTGTGTATAACGATGAGCGATCAGCGCCGTGCAGGGAGTTCGTTTACTCGCCTTCGTCAAACTTGTTGTTGATCAGCTCGACCAGGCCATCCAGTGCTTCCTGCTCGCCTTCGCCTTCAGTCGACAGATGGATCTCGGTGCCTTTGCCAGCCGCCAGCATCATCACGGCCATGATGCTTTTGCCGTCGACCATGCTCTCAGGCGAGCGGCCAACCCGTATCTGGCAAGGGTGTTTGCCGGCGACGCCTACGAACTTGGCGGCTGCGCGGGCATGCAGGCCCAGTTTGTTGATGATGGTGATTTGACGAGCGGGCATCGCAGAGGTGTTCCTTTCAGCTGAGGTCGCGGTGGCGAACCTGAACGTTCTTGAGTAATGGTTGCAGGACCTGACCCAGTCGCTCCGTCAGATAGACAGACCGGTGATGCCCGCCCGTGCAGCCAATGGCAATGGTCACATAGGAACGATTGCTTGCGGCGAAGCGGGGCAGCCATTTGGCGAGATAGGAAGAGATGTCCTGAAACATTTCTTCGACGTCGGGCTGTACCGCCAGATAATCGATGACAGGTTGCTCAAGTCCCGAATGATCACGCAGCTCGGGTTTCCAGTACGGATTGGGCAGGCAGCGCACATCAAAGACCAGGTCCGCATCGACCGGCATGCCGCGCTTGAAGCCGAACGACTCGATCAGAAAGGCAGTGCCTGGCTCCGGCTTGTTCAGCAGGCGCAGCTTGAGCGTATCGCGCAGCTGGTAGAGATTAAGGTGGGTCGTGTTGATCTTGAGATCGGCCAGATCGATGATCGGCCCGAGCAGCGTACTCTCGTCACGTATTGCCTCGGCCAGCGAACGGTCCGATGTACTCAGCGGATGGCGGCGGCGGGTCTCGGAAAAGCGCTTGAGCAGGGTGGCTTCGTCGGCATCCAGATACAGCACATCGCACTGGATATTGCGCCCACGGACCTCATCGAGCATGGCAGGGAAGCGGGTCAGGTGACTGGGCAGGTTGCGGGCATCGATGGAAACCGCCAGCAGCGGTTCGGCCAGTTCGGTATTGATCAAGGCGCGCTCGGCGAGCTCCGGAAGCAATCCGGCAGGCAGGTTGTCGACGCAGTAGAAGCCGCTGTCTTCCAGTACATCGAGCGCCGTGCTTTTGCCCGAGCCGGAGCGGCCACTCACGATGATCATGCGCATGTTCAGTTGCCGTTCTGCACGTCTAGCACCACTTGATAGAGCGCTTCATTGGTCTTGGCGCTGCGCAGGCGTGTCCGGACATCCTTGGAGTCGAGCATGCTGGCGATCTGGCGCAGCAACTCCAGGTGCTTGTCTGTGGCGGCTTCCGGGACCAGCAGCACGAACAGCAGGTCGACAGGCGCGCCGTCGATGGCATCGAAGTCCACGGAGTCGTTGAGATGAATGACGGCACTGACAGGCTCGCCACAGGTGGCAAGACGGCAGTGAGGGATGGCAATGCCATTGCCGAAACCGGTAGATCCCAGTTTTTCACGGGCAACGAGCGCTTTGAATACTGTTTCCCAATCAAGCCCCGGTACTTCGCGGCCGATCAGTCGGGCAATATGTTCGAGTACGCTTTTCTTGCTGCCGCCCGGCACGTTCACTTCGGAACGGCCGGGGGTCAGGATTTCTTCAAGTCGGATCATGTGTGGTGAGCGTCAGCGAGCGTTTGCACCCTTGAGGATGCTTTGCTGCTTTTCCTTATGCTTGAGCAATTGTCTGTCGAGCTTGTCAGTGAGCAGGTCGATGGCCGCGTACATGTCGTCATGTTCAGCATTGGCAACTACCTCTCCACCGTGGATATGCAGCGTGGCTTCGATCTTCTGTTTCAGCTTCTCGACCGCCATCGTGACCTGCACGTTTGTAATCTTGTCAAAATGCCCTTCGAGTTTCTTGAGCTTGAGCTCAACGTATTCACGAAGTGGCTTGGTCACTTCCAGTTGGTGTCCACTGATGTTGACTTGCATACAGCTTCTCCTTTGCCAGTGCATAAAGAGGCAGGCGTGGTGCCTGCCACTGGAACGCTGTGGCTCGGCCTGCATCACATCAGTCGCTTGCGCTCGCTGGAGGGTGCAATCCCAAGAGATTCGCGGTATTTGGCAACTGTGCGACGGGCTACTTGAATGCCTTGTGCCTCCAGTAAACCAGCGATCTTGCTATCACTCAACGGCTTTTTCTGATTTTCCGCCGCGACCAGTTTTTTGATGATCGCGCGAATTGCCGTGGACGAGCACTCGCCGCCTTCCGAGGTGCTGACATGGCTGGAGAAGAAGTATTTCAGCTCGTAAATGCCGCGTGGCGTGTGCATGAACTTCTGCGTGGTCACGCGGGAAATCGTTGATTCATGCATGCCCACCGCTTCGGCGATATCGTGCAGTACCAGCGGCTTCATGGCTTCATCGCCATACTCCAGAAAGCCGCGCTGGTGCTCGACGATCTGAGTGGCAACCTTCATCAGCGTCTCGTTGCGGCTCTGCAGGCTCTTGATGAACCAGCGGGCTTCCTGCAACTGATTGCGCATGAAGGTGTTGTCGGCGCTGGTGTCTGCGCGGCGCACGAAGCCTGCATATTGAGGATTGACTCGCAGGCGCGGCACTGACTCCTGGTTCAGCTCGACGAGCCAGCGTTCGTTGTCCTTGCGCACGATGACGTCGGGAATGACGTACTCGGCTTCGGTGGACTCGATCTGCGAGCCTGGGCGCGGATTCAGACTCTGCACCAGTTCGATGACCTGACGAAGTTCGTCTTCCTTGATCTTCATGCGGCGCATGAGCTGGGCGTAGTCACGGCTGCCCAGCAGGTCGATATAATCTGTGACCAGACGCTGCGCTTCGCTCAGCCAGGGCGTTTTTGCCGGCAGCTGGCGCAGTTGCAGCAGCAGGCATTCGCTCAGGGTGCGAGCGCCGATGCCGGCCGGTTCGAATTGCTGTATGCGGTGCAGAACGGCTTCGATCTCATCGAGTTCGATATCCAGCTCGGGATCGAAGGATTCGAGAATCTCTTCAAGGGTCTCGTCGAGATAACCCTGATTGTTGATGCAGTCGATCAGCGTGACGGCGACCAGGCGGTCCTTGTCGGACATCGGAGCGACGTTGAGCTGCCAGAGCAGATGGCTTTGCAGGCTTTCGCCAACAGATGTGCGGGTGGTGAAATCCCATTCATCATCGTCATTGCTGGGCAGGCTGCTGGCGCTGGTTTGGTAGATGTCTTCCCAGGCGGTATCGACGGGCAGCTCGTTGGGAATGCGCTCGTTCCATTCACCTTCTTCGAGGTTGTCTACGGTAGGTGCAGATTCCTGATAGGTCGGTTCCTGAACATCGGGGTTGGGCTTTTGTTCGATGTTGTCCGCCATCGGGTCGGAGTTATCGAAGTCGTCGCCTTCCTCCTGGCGTTCCAGCATCGGGTTCGATTCCAGCGCCTCCTGAATCTCCTGCTGGAGGTCCAGTGTGGATAGCTGAAGTAAGCGGATTGCCTGTTGCAGCTGCGGTGTCATCGTCAGCTGCTGGCCCATTCTCAAGACTAGCGATGGTTTCATGGCAGGGGCTAAACACCTTATTCGCCGGCGCTCTCGCGCCATCCACTACAGGCGCCGAAACGCCAACTTAAGCAGATTATATGCCTGAAAGCAGGGCGTTTGCCTAGAGCGTTACTAGAAATAATACGTTGTCAACAAGCCGCACCGGTATTGGAGGCCTGGATAGGCCGGATGCGGCTTTTTCGAATGCGGCTTTTACAGGCGGAATTCGTGACCCAGATAGACTTCTTTAACCAGTTGGTTGGCCAGAATGGTTTGCGAGTCGCCCTCTGCGATCAATTGCCCGTCGTTGACGATATAGGCTGTTTCACAGATATCCAGCGTCTCGCGAACGTTGTGGTCAGTGATCAGCACGCCAATGCCCTTGGCCTTGAGGTGGTGAATGATCTGCTTGATGTCGCCTACCGAAATAGGGTCCACGCCCGCGAAGGGTTCGTCCAGAAGGATGAACTTTGGGGCTGTCGCCAGTGCACGTGCAATCTCGACGCGGCGACGTTCGCCACCCGAGAGGCTCATGCCGAGGTTGTCGCGAATGTGCGTGATGTGGAACTCCTGCAGGAGGCTTTCCAGTTCCTTGCGCCGCGCAGCGGCATCGAGTTCCTTGCGGGTCTCGAGGATCGCCATGATGTTGTCGGACACCGACAGCTTGCGGAAGATCGAGGCTTCCTGCGGCAGGTAGCCGATACCTGCACGGGCGCGGCCGTGCATGGGCTGATGGCTGACGTCCAGATCATCGATCAGCACGCGGCCCTGATCGGCCTGTACCAGCCCGACAATCATGTAGAAGCAGGTGGTCTTGCCGGCGCCGTTGGGGCCCAGCAGACCGACAATCTGGCCGCTGTCGATGGAAATGCTCACATCGCGCACGACCTGACGGCTTTTGTAGCTTTTAGCCAGATGCTGGGCTTTAAGCGTCGCCATTACTGGGCCTTCTGCGGTTGATCGGTTTTCTTTTTAGGCTGAATGACCATGTCGATCCGTGGACGTGGCGTGGTCACTTTCGCGCCACCATTGGCACGGCCCGCACTGACGACCTGCCTGACCGTGTCATAGACGATCTTCTCGCCTTCGGACGTGTTGCCGTCGTTGACGACCTTGGCCTTGTCGATCAGGACTATACGGTCCTGAGCGGCGTAATACTGAATGGTGACGGCATATGCCTGCACGATCGGCTTGTCCACCGACGGCTTCTGCTCGTAGTAGGCCAGGTTGCCGACAGACGTGAAGATATCCACTTCGCCCTGAGCGTTGCGTGTGATGGTCACGGTGTTGCCTGTGATCTTCATCGAACCCTGCGTGATGATGACGTTGCCCTTGTAGGTGGCCACGCCTTTCTTGTCATCAAGCTGCGCATCGTCGGACTGGATGTGGATTGGCTGATCACGGTCGGTTGGCAGGGACCAGGCGCTCGCGCTTCCCAGTGCTGCGCCCAGGCCGAGCAAAAAAGGAAGAGTTTTAACGAGCCTCATACTGTCCTCTGACGTTGGACAGCAGGTCCATCCTGCTGTCTTTCAAATATGCTTTCATTCCCTTGGCCGTAGTGACACCGCCCGCGGCGTCGATTCTAACGTCTTGGTCGGTCTGCGCATATTGCTTCTGTGGGAATACGGTCATGCGACTACTGGTGATGATAGTCGTACGTTGTTTTTCGTCAGTGCGCGCAACGCGAACCGAGTCGATCAATTCTACCTGTTCGCCTCCCGGGGAGACCTCGCCCTGTTTGCTCTGCACATGCCAGGGGAACTCGGTGCCGCGGTACATCTGCAGGTCGGGGGTGGTCAGTAGGGTCACGTCAGTGGCCTTGATGTGCTCGACCTTGTCAGCCGTCATTTCGTACTGAAGGCCACCGTCGGGCAGGTACTGATGGGTGTGCGTATTGACCGCATAGTAGTCAATGACGTTCTCGTCGACCGAGCTCACCGGCTGGTCCATGAAGCTTTCCGGGTTGATGTTCCAGTAGCCTACGGCACCGAACAGCAGTACCAGCACCCCGAAAAACACCAGCTTTCGAATTTTCTTGCTGAACATAAATGGCTTCTATAGATAGGCGGAGTGGGCCGCTTCAAGGTTGCCCTGCGCGCTCAGGATCAGTTCGCAGAATTCGCGTGCAGCACCTTCGCCACCGCGCGCCTGCGTAACGCCATGAGCGTGTTGGCGGACAAAGCCGGCCGCATTGGCAACCGCCATGCCCAGACCGACGCGTCGTATGACCGGCAAGTCTGGCAGATCATCGCCCAGATAGGCGACCTGTTCGTAACTCAGGTTCAATTCGGCCAGCAGTTGGTCCAGCACTACCAGCTTGTCTTCACGACCCTGATAAAGGTGTTCGATGCCGAGGTTTTTTGCCCTGCGCTCGACCACAGGTGTCTTTCTGCCGCTGATAATGGCAGTTGTCACTCCGGAGGCTATCAGCATTTTGATGCCTTGGCCGTCGAGTGTGTTGAATGTCTTGAATTCGCTGCCGTCTTCCAGGAAGTACAGCCGGCCATCGGTCAGTACGCCATCGACGTCGAAAATCGCCAGTTTGATGGCTTTGCCGCGTTGCATCAGTTCGCTGTTCGCTGCCTGAGTCTGCATTTACATCACTCCCGCGCGCAGTAGATCCTGCAGGTTGAACGCACCCGTCGGTCGGTCGTTCGCATCAACTACGATCAGCGCGCCAATCTTGTAGTCTTCCATGATTTTCAGGGCTTCGGCGGCCAGCATGTCTGCATGGGCTGTCTTGCCATGAACTGTCATGACCTCATCGATGGTCGTTTCACGGATGTCGACCGGGCGATCCAGTGTGCGACGCAGATCGCCGTCGGTGAATATTCCGGCCAGCGTGCCATCGGCTTCCAGAATTACAGTCATGCCCAGGCCCTTGCGCGTCATTTCCAGCAACGCATCACGCAGCAGCGTGCCGCGTTGAACCACGGGCAGGGCATCGCCGGAATGCATGACGTGTTCGACCTTGAGCAGCAGGCGTCGTCCCAGCGCACCTCCCGGATGGGAGAAGGCAAAGTCTTCGGCTGTGAAGCCGCGGGCTTCAAGCAGCGCAACGGCCAGCGCATCACCCATCACCAGCGTAGCGGTAGTCGATGAGGTTGGCGCCAGATTCAACGGGCAGGCTTCGTGTTCGACCTGCACGTTCAGATTGACGTCTGCGGCCTTGGCCAGGGTCGACTCGGGGTTGCCGGTCAGGCTGATCATCCTGATGCCCAGTCGTTTGATCAGAGGCAGCAGGGTGACGATCTCGTTGGTAGTGCCCGAGTTGGACAGCGCAAGGATGATGTCGTCACGGGTGATCATGCCCATGTCGCCATGGCTCGCTTCGGCCGGATGAACGAAAAAGGACGTGGTGCCGGTGCTCGCCAGCGTCGCGGCGATCTTGTTGCCGATGTGTCCGGACTTGCCCATTCCGACCACGACGACACGTCCCTTGCTGGCCAGGATCATCTCGCACGCACGCACGAAATCGGCATCAAGACGGCCCAGCAAGCCTTCTACGGCTTCGATCTCGAGGCGGATGGTGCGCTGCGCGGATTGAATCAGGTCACTGGATTGGTTCATAACTTGAAATGGTCGGCCTGCTGAAAGGCGGCGATTATAGCGGTAATGTACGATTCCCTCACGTCTGATCGTCGTTGTGTTTTTTATAAACGAATTTCCTACGCTTTGGAGGGTCTGTAGCTGGGCGGTGCAGGTTGCACTGCAAACGGCGCTGCTGATGGGGCGCTTAATGGTTATCCGGTGAATATCTGAACCTACTGGTTCTCTTCTTGGGTGGCGTGTCGCTGCGATGGTATAGTCCGCCGCTCGTTCGGCCCGCCTGGACGGCTTGTCTCCCTTTGGGGGTTGGCGGCTGAGGAGGGAGGCTGTATCGCAAGGAGTTTAGATGAGTCCTGATAACGCTTACGCGGTCGAGTTGAAAGGGGTTTCCTTCAAACGCGGCACGCGCAGCATTTTCAATAATGTCGATATTCGTATTCCTCGGGGCAAAGTCACCGGGATCATGGGGCCTTCCGGCTGCGGCAAGACTACATTGCTGCGCCTGATGGGCGCACAACTGCGTCCAAGCGAAGGTCAGGTGTGGGTCAACGGCCAGAACCTGCCGGATCTGTCGCGCAGTGACCTGTTCGACGCGCGCAAGCAGATGGGCGTGCTGTTTCAGAGCGGCGCGCTGTTCACCGATCTGGACGTGTTCGAAAACGTGGCATTCCCGCTGCGTGTTCACACCGAACTGCCGGAAGAGATGATCCGCGATATCGTGCTGCTCAAGCTGCAGGCCGTCGGGCTGCGCGGGGCGGTCGAACTGATGCCTGACGAGCTGTCAGGCGGCATGAAGCGCCGTGTTGCGCTGGCGCGTGCCATTGCCCTTGATCCACAGATTCTCATGTACGACGAACCCTTTGTCGGGCAGGACCCCATTGCAATGGGCGTTCTGGTGCGTCTGATCAGGCTGCTCAACGATGCACTGGGCATTACCAGCATCGTTGTGTCCCATGACCTGAGCGAAACCGCGAGCATTGCCGATTATCTGTACGTCGTCGGTGACGGACAGGTGCTGGGGCAGGGCACGCCGCAGGAACTGATGTCCTCGGACAATCCGCGTATTCGTCAATTCATGACCGGCGAACCAGACGGCCCTGTGCCATTTCATTATCCTGCGCCGGATTTCCGCGAAGACCTGTTGGGGAAGCGCTGATGCGCAAAAAGTCATTGATGGACCGTATCCGCCTGCTTGGGCGTGCGGCCATAGATATCGTTACCGTGCTGGGCCGTTCGGGAATATTTCTCGGCAATGCCCTGCTGGGGCGCGGCGGGACCGGCAGCAGTTTTCAATTGCTGGTCAAGCAGCTGTATTCGGTCGGCGTCATGTCGCTGGTTATTATTGTCGTCTCCGGTGCATTCATTGGCATGGTGCTGGCGCTTCAGGGTTTCAGCATCCTGACCAAGTACGGTTCCGAGCAGGCGGTCGGGCAGATGGTTGCGTTGACGCTGTTGCGTGAACTGGGGCCGGTCGTGACCGCTCTACTGTTCGCTGGCCGTGCGGGTTCCGCACTGACCGCCGAGATCGGCAACATGAAGTCTACGGAGCAGTTGTCGAGCCTGGAGATGATCGGTGTCGATCCGCTCAAGTACATCGTTGCGCCGCGTCTGTGGGCAGGTTTCATTTCGTTGCCGATTCTGGCGATGATTTTCAGCGTGGTCGGCATCTGGGGTGGATCCTGGGTAGCGATCGACTGGCTGGGCGTCTATCAGGGCTCCTTCTGGTCGAACATGCAGAACAGCGTTTCCTTCACGAACGATGTGCTCAATGGGGTCATCAAAAGCGTCGTATTTGCTTTTGTGGTGACATGGATTGCCGTTTTCCAGGGTTATGACTGCGATCCCACTTCCGAGGGGATCAGCCGTGCGACGACCAAGACCGTGGTGTATGCCTCGCTTGCAGTGTTGGGCCTGGACTTTATTTTGACCGCCTTGATGTTTGGAGATTTCTGATGCAAAACCGCGCCATCGAAACCGGTGTCGGCCTGTTCCTGCTGGCCGGGATACTGGCTCTGCTCTTGCTGGCCCTGCGAGTCAGTGGTCTGAGCACCAGTGCGACCAACGACAGTTATAAACTTTATGCCTACTTCGACAATATTGCCGGTTTGACTGTCAGAGCCAAGGTAAGCATGGCTGGTGTCACGATCGGCCGGGTCACCGCGATCGATCTGGATCGCGACACCTATACCGGTCGTGTCACGCTGGAGATCCAGAAGAAGGTAGACAATCTTCCGGCAGACTCCACGGCGTCGATCCTGACGGCGGGCCTGCTGGGTGAGAAATACATTGGTTTGAGCGTAGGTGGCGATCAAGCGCTGCTCAAGGATGGCTCGACCATCCATGACACGCAGTCATCCCTCGTTCTTGAGGACCTGATCGGGAAGTTCCTGCTCAATACTGTAAGCAAAGACGCCAAATGAGGAGCTATAAATGATCTCGATTCTGCGCCGTGGCCTTTTGGTATTGCTGGCCGCACTGCCGATGCTGGCCAATGCAGCACCAGCAACGTCGGCCCACGACCTTGTGGATCGCACCACCAAGGAATTGCTGAGCGATCTGGCGACCAACAGAGAGCAGTACAAAGCCAATCCAGGCGCCTTCTATGATGCCCTGAACCGCATCGTCGGCCCTGTGGTGGATGCCGACGGCATTTCCCGCAGCATCATGACGGTCAAGTATTCGCGCAAGGCCACGCCTGAGCAGATGCAGCGCTTTCAGGAAAACTTCAAGCGCAGCCTGATGCAGTTCTACGGTAACGCCTTGCTGGAGTACAACAATCAGGGCATTACCGTTTCGCCTGCCAAGCAGGAAGGTGCCGACCGGACCAGCGTAGACATGCAGGTCAAAGGCAATAACGGTGCGGTTTACCCGGTTTCCTACACCCTTGAGATGGTCAATGGTGAGTGGAAGGTGCGTAACGTCATCATCAACGGTATCAACATTGGTAAATTGTTCCGCGATCAGTTCGCCGACGCCATGCAGCGCAACGGCAACGATCTGGACAAGACAATCAATGGCTGGGCTGGCGAAGTTGCCAAGGCCAAGGAAACCACCGACGAAGCTGCACAGAAGCCTGCGCAATGAGTGAGACAGCTGTCCGTCTGGTCGGGCCTGGCGAGCTGAAGCTGGTCGGGGTTCTGGATTACCGCAGCGGGCCGCAACTGCGCAAGCAGGGCGCGGCGCTGATCAGGTCCGGCGACCTCGACACCCTGACGCTGGATTGTTCAGGCGTCGAGAAATCCAGCAGCGTGGGCCTGGCCCTGCTGCTGGCGTTCATGCGTGACGCCAGCGAAGCCGGCAAGTCGATCAAGGTGCAGTCGCTGCCCGAAGACATGCGTAAAATTGCCCAGGTTTCCGGACTGAACGAGCTTCTGGACATCCATTAACAGGTCAATCGGAAAAGCCCTCTGTCCGGCACCCCATCATCGGGGTTCGCATAGCATGGGCTTTTTTGTATCATGGCCGACCCGCGCGCGTTCAGCGCCGATCGAGGTTAAGCATGCAGGCCCTAGAAGTGAAAGCCTTCCTTGAAGGAAAGCTGCCCGAAATCAACGTGGAAGTCGAAGGCGAAGGCTGCAACTTCCAGCTGAACGTGATCAGTGACGAGATGGCCACATTGAGCCCCGTCAAACGTCAGCAACAGATTTATGCCCATCTGAACCCTTGGATTGCCGATGGCAGTATCCACGCGGTGACTATGAAATTTTTCAGCCGCGCTGCCTGGGCCGAGCGCACCTGAGCCAATTGGTGTCGAGATTCTAATGGATAAATTGATTATTACCGGTGGCGCTCGCCTTGATGGCGAAATTCGCATCTCCGGGGCAAAGAACGCTGCGCTGCCGATTCTGGCTGCGACCCTGCTGGCCGATGGGCCGGTTACCGTTCAGAACCTGCCGCACCTGCACGACATCACCACCATGATCGAGCTGTTCGGTCGCATGGGCATCGAGCCTGTGATCGACGAAAAGCTGAGCGTGGAAATCGATCCTCGTACCATCAAGACCCTGATCGCACCTTACGAACTGGTCAAGACCATGCGTGCGTCGATCCTGGTACTCGGCCCGATGGTCGCCCGCTTCGGCGAAGCGGAAGTCGCACTGCCTGGCGGTTGCGCCATCGGTTCGCGTCCGGTCGATCTGCACATCCGTGGTCTTGAAGCCATGGGCGCGATCATCGACGTCGAAGGCGGCTACATCAAGGCCAAGGCGCCTGAAGGCGGCCTGCGCGGTGCCAATTTCTTCTTCGATACCGTGAGCGTGACCGGCACCGAGAACATCATGATGGCCGCGAGCCTTGCGAACGGTCGCAGCGTGCTGCAGAACGCCGCACGTGAGCCTGAAGTGGTCGATCTGGCCAACTTCCTGATCGCCATGGGTGCAAAAATCCACGGCGCAGGCACCGACACCATCACCATCGATGGCGTGAAGCGTCTGGGTTCGGCGACCTACAAGGTCATGCCTGACCGTATCGAAACCGGTACCTATCTGGTTGCCGCTGCCGTCACTGGCGGTCGCGTCAAGGTCAAGGACACTGATCCGACCATCCTGGAAGCTGTGCTGCTCAAGCTCCAGGAAGCCGGCGCCGAGATCACCACCGGCAACGACTGGATCGAACTGAACATGCACGGCAAGCGGCCCAAGGCTGTGAACGTGCGGACCGCCCCTTACCCGGCGTTCCCGACCGACATGCAGGCGCAGTTCATTTCGCTCAACGCCATCGCTGAAGGCACTGGCGCCGTGATCGAGACCATCTTCGAAAACCGTTTCATGCACGTGTACGAAATGCACCGCATGGGCGCGCACATTCAGGTGGAAGGCAACACGGCCATCGTGACCGGCATGCCAAGCCTCAAGGGCGCGCCAGTGATGGCGACCGACCTGCGTGCTTCGGCCAGTCTGGTGATTTCGGCTCTGGTCGCTGAAGGCGATACCCTGATCGACCGCATCTACCACATAGACCGTGGTTACGAGTGCATTGAAGAGAAACTGCAGATGCTGGGCGCCAAGATTCGTCGCGTTCCGGGCTAGTGGTGAACGACCCTGGCGCTCCAAATGCGCCGGGGTCGTCGTTCGATAGCAGGTGTGATTTCTGATTCGTTTCACCTCGGGCATCCTGTGCCGGAGGGTTGTCATGCGCCGTTTGCGTCATGCCAAAAGTTTCCTGATAAGGACTTACGTTTCCCATGTTGACCATCGCACTGTCCAAGGGCCGCATTCTTGACGACACCCTGCCGCTTCTCGCTGAAGCGGGCATCGTGCCGACCGAGAATCCGGACAAGAGCCGCAAGCTCATCATTCCCACGACCCAGCCTGACGTACGTCTGCTGATCGTGCGTGCCACTGACGTACCTACGTATGTCGAGCATGGCGCCGCCGACCTGGGTGTGGCGGGCAAGGATGTGCTGATGGAATATACCGGTCAGGGCCTTTACGAGCCGCTGGATCTGCAGATTGCCAAGTGCAAGCTGATGACCGCCGGTGCCATCGGCGCTGTAGAGCCCAAGGGCCGTCTGCGCGTCGCTACCAAATTCGTCAACGTCGCCAAGCGTTATTACGCCGAGCAGGGTCGTCAGGTCGACATCATCAAGCTGTACGGCTCGATGGAACTGGCTCCGCTGATCGGTCTGGCCGACAAGATCATCGATGTGGTCGACACCGGCAACACACTGCGTGCCAATGGTCTTGAACCGCAGGAACTGATCGCGACCATCAGCTCGCGTCTGGTGGTCAACAAGGCTTCCATGAAAATGCAGCACGCGCGTATTCAGGCGCTCATCGACACCCTGCGCAAGGCAGTGGAGTCGCGACACCGCGGCTGACCCGATCACGCAACGTTGAGTTGCGTCCAGCTATCCGTGTCATAGCCAAATTTCTCAGGTGCCTGCGCGGATAGCTTGGTAGCTTTAGGCTCCTGAGCATCCGCCAATTATTGAGGCCCTCGCCATGACCACTTCCACCGCTATTCGCCGACTCGATGCTGCCGACCCGGATTTCGCCCGACATCTGGATCATCTGCTGAGCTGGGAAAGTGTGTCTGACGACTCGGTCAATCAGCGCGTGCTCGACATCATCAAGGCCGTGCGTGAGCGAGGCGACGCTGCCCTGGTCGAGTTCACCCAGCGCTTCGATGGTCTGCAGGTCGCCTCGATGGCCGATCTGATCCTGCCCCGCGAACGTCTGGAACTCGCGCTGACTCGCATCACGCCAGTCCAGCGTCAGGCGCTTGAGAAAGCCGCCGAGAGGGTTCGCAGCTACCACGAAAAGCAAAAGCAGGATTCCTGGAGCTACACCGAGGCCGACGGCACCGTGCTTGGCCAGAAGGTGACGCCGCTGGATCGTGCCGGTCTGTACGTACCGGGCGGCAAGGCGTCCTACCCGTCATCGGTGTTGATGAACGCCATTCCCGCCAAGGTGGCGGGTGTGACCGAGGTGGTCATGGTCGTGCCGACGCCGCGTGGCGAGATCAATGAACTGGTGCTGGCTGCGGCCTGCATTGCGGGCGTTGACCGTGTATTCACCATTGGTGGCGCGCAGGCTGTTGCCGCACTGGCCTACGGCACCGAGAGCGTGCCGAAGGTCGACAAGGTGGTCGGCCCGGGCAACATTTATGTCGCCACGGCCAAGCGCCACGTGTTTGGCCAGGTGGGCATCGACATGATCGCAGGTCCCTCCGAGATTCTGGTGGTGTGTGACGGTCAGACCGATCCTGACTGGATCGCCATGGACCTGTTCTCCCAGGCCGAGCATGACGAAGACGCGCAGGCGATTCTGGTCAGTCCGGACGCTGAGTTCCTGGACAAGGTCGCGGCCAGCATCACTCGTCTGCTGCCAACGATGGAGCGTGCGGCCATCGTCGAGACATCCATCAATGGTCGCGGCGCGCTGATCAAGGTGGCTGACATGGCGCAGGCCATTGAAGTGGCCAACCGCATTGCCCCCGAGCACCTGGAGTTGTCGGTGGCCGACCCTGAAGCCTGGCTGCCGCAGATTCGTCACGCCGGTGCGATCTTCATGGGCCGTCACACGTCCGAGGCGCTGGGCGATTATTGCGCCGGCCCCAACCACGTATTGCCAACCTCCGGCACTGCGCGTTTCTCGTCGCCGCTGGGTGTCTACGATTTCCAGAAGCGCTCCTCGATCATTTATTGCTCGCCGGAGGGCGCATCGGAACTGGGCAAGACGGCATCCGTGCTGGCCCGTGGCGAATCGCTGAGCGGCCATGCCCGCAGCGCCGAATACCGAATTACCGACCCGAGCTGGAAAGCCGGCAGCACAGAGGAAGGCAACTGATGAGCAAATTCTGGAGTCCCTTCGTTCGCGATCTGGTGCCTTATGTGCCGGGCGAGCAGCCGAAGCTGAGCAAGCTGGTCAAACTCAACACCAATGAAAATCCCTACGGCCCGTCGCCCAAGGCGCTTGAAGCCATGCGCGCTGCGCTGACCGACGACCTGCGTCTTTACCCGGATCCCAACAGCGATCTGCTCAAGCAGGCTGTGGCCCGTTATTACAGCGTCGAGCCGAACCAGGTGTTTCTGGGCAACGGCTCAGATGAAGTGCTGGCGCATATTTTCTACGGGTTGTTCAAGCACGATGCACCGCTGCTGTTCCCGGACATCAGCTACAGCTTCTACCCGGTCTATTGCGGCCTGTACGGCATTGATTATGAAGCCGTGGCGCTGGACAAGCAGTTCCAGATCCGTGTCGAGGATTATGCGCGTCCGAATGCCGGGATCATCTTCCCCAACCCGAATGCGCCCACCGGCTGCCTGATGGCGCTGGAGGCAGTCGAGCAGATCATCAAATCCAGCCCGGATTCGGTCGTGGTCGTGGACGAGGCGTACATCGACTTCGGCGGCGAGACCGCGATTTCGCTGGTCAATCGTTATCCGAACCTGCTGGTGACCCAGACCTTGTCCAAATCGCGTTCGCTGGCAGGCCTGCGCGTCGGTCTTGCGGTCGGTCATCCTGATCTGATCGAAGCGCTGGAGCGGGTCAAGAACAGCTTCAACTCCTACCCGCTGGACCGTATGGCCAACGTGGGCGCTGCTGCGGCATTCGATGATATCGAGCACTTCGAGGTGACGCGCAACAAGGTCATCGAAAGCCGTGAAGTACTGGTTGGACAGTTGCAGGCCAAGGGGTTCGAGGTCCTGCCTTCAGCCGCCAACTTCATCTTCGCTCGCCACCCACAGCACGATGCTGCCGGATTGGCTGCGAAACTGCGCGAGCAAGGCGTGATCGTGCGCCACTTCAAGCAGCAGCGCATCGCACAGTTCCTGCGCATCAGTATTGGTACGCCGGAGCAGCATCAGGCGCTGCTGGAAGGATTGAGCGACATCTGAGGGATGTGACGCCCTGCGTCGCATTCGACAGCGGACGCAGAGCGGCGTAAGCGCGCTGGAGCGCTCGTTGTTATACACAAGTCCGTCTCAACACTGATCGTGCCCACGCTCCGCGTGGGCATGCCGCCCGGGACGCTCCGCGTCCCATCTGGTCTGATCACGCAACAGGATCAGTCATCCCGTCCGTTTCAAATCACTCGGGATTCGCAGCAGGCGTCGGCGCAGGAGGTGGGCGTAGGCCTACTTCGGCGCTGAGGCGCAGTTCCTTGCCGTTACGCATCACGTCGATGGCAATCTTGTCCTTGGGTTTGGTGCGCGCCACCTGGTTCATCGAGCGACGGCCATCGCCGGCCGGTTCGCCATTGATACTCAGAATGACGTCACCCAACTGTAGCCCGGCTTTCTGCGCCGGTCCGTCGCGGAAGATACCGGCGACCACGATGCCCGGACGATCTTTCAGTCCAAACGACTCGGCCAGTTCCTGAGTCAGCGGTTGGACCTCGATACCCAGCCAGCCACGAATGACCTGACCGTGCTCGATGATCGACTTCATGACGTCCATCGCCAGTTTGGTCGGGATGGCAAAACCGATGCCTTGCGAGCCACCGGACTTGGAAAAGATCGCCGTGTTGATGCCGGTCAGGTTGCCGCTGGCATCCACCAGCGCGCCGCCCGAGTTGCCGGGGTTGATAGCCGCGTCGGTCTGAATGAAGTCTTCGTAGGTGTTGAGCCCCAACTGGTTGCGGCCCGTGGCGCTGATGATGCCCATGGTCACTGTCTGGCCGACGCCGAACGGGTTGCCGATGGCCAGTGCCACATCGCCGATGCGAATGCCGTCAGAGCGGGCAATGGTGATCGACGGCAGGTTTTTCAGATCTATTTTCAGGACTGCCAGATCGGTTTCAGGGTCGTTGCCGATTACCCGTGCGATGGTTTCGCGACCGTCCTTGAGTGCCACGACAATCTGGTCTGCGCCGATGGTCACGTGGTTGTTGGTCAGCAGGTAGCCTTCCGGACTCATGATCACGCCAGAACCCAGGCTGGATTCCATGCGCTTCTGCTTGGGCGTGTTGTCGCCGAAAAAGCGACGAAACTGGGGGTCTTCGAACAGTGGGTTGGCACCCTTGTTTACCATCTTGGTGGTATACAGGTTCACCACCGCGGGCGCGGCCGCGCTCACCGCGTCTGCGTAAGAGGAAGGACCTTGCATGATATTGGTCGTCTGCGGCGCCTGTTGCAGATTGACATCCAGGCTGGGCAATCCGACCCATTGTGGATAACGCTGAATGATCAGCATGGCGATAAGCACACCGGCCAGCAGTGGCCAGCCGAAAAAGCGCAGTGCTTTAAGCATTGAACAAGTCCTGGTGGTTTTGGCGCAGAAATTTTTGCCACGGGTGCGCCATAATGGCGGGCATTATACGAGCACAAAGCAGCTCTGAACTGCATATTTAGGAGTCTTTTATGGCTGTTGCCCTGAGCACCCTGGTAGAAGAAGCCGACCGTTATCTCAATAGCGCCCGTATTCAGGATTACTGCCCCAATGGCCTGCAGGTCGAAGGCCGTCCGCAGGTGATGCGGATCGTCAGCGGCGTCACGGCGAGCCAGGCGCTGCTGGACGCGGCGGTCGAGGCGCAGGCTGATCTGATTCTTGTGCACCACGGCTATTTCTGGAAGGGCGAGAACCCTTGCGTTGTCGGCATGAAGCAGCGTCGCCTGAAAACCTTGCTCAAGCACGACATCAGCCTGCTGGCCTATCACCTGCCGCTCGACGTGCATCCCGACGTGGGCAACAACGTGCAGTTGGCGCGTCAACTGGATATCACCGTCGAAGGTCCCCTGGATCCGGAAAACCCCAAAGTGATCGGTCTGATCGGTTCCTTGTCCGAGGCCGTGACCCCGCGCGATTTCGCCCGTCGTGTCCAGGAGGCGCTGGGTCGCGAGCCGTTGCTGATCGAAGGCAGCCAGATGATTCGTCGCGTCGGCTGGTGCACGGGAGGCGGTCAGGGTTACATCGACCAGGCAGTGCTTGAAGGCGTCGATCTGTTCCTGAGCGGCGAAGCGTCAGAGCAGACCTTTCACAGTGCCCGGGAAAACGACATCAGTTTCATTGCCGCCGGACACCACGCCACCGAACGTTATGGTGTTCAGGCGCTGGGTGATTATCTGGCGCGGCGCTTTGCCGTCGAGCACATTTTCATCGACTGCCCAAACCCGATCTGATCCATCAAACGGCGGAGCATATGCATAGATCGTTTCGATCTAGCCGCCGCGCTGATTAGCGATATCGTGCATGATAAAGTGCACGGCTCGAATACGGCCCGCAGGCCGCCCCGGGTTTTCCCGGTCCAACGAACGTGAGTAACCATGGTTGATAAACTGACGCATCTGAAACAGCTGGAGGCGGAAAGCATCCACATCATCCGCGAGGTCGCCGCCGAGTTCGATAACCCGGTGATGCTGTACTCGATCGGCAAGGATTCGGCCGTGATGCTGCATCTGGCGCGCAAGGCTTTCTTTCCGGGCAAGCTGCCGTTTCCTGTCATGCATGTCGATACCCGCTGGAAATTCCAGGAGATGTATCGCTTCCGCGACAAGATGGTCGAGGAAATGGGCCTGGACCTGATAACCCACATCAACCCCGATGGTGTGGCACAGGGTATAAACCCGTTCACCCACGGCAGCGCCAAGCACACCGATATCATGAAAACCGAGGGCCTCAAGCAGGCGCTGGACAAGCATGGTTTCGACGCAGCTTTCGGTGGCGCACGTCGCGACGAAGAGAAGTCCCGCGCCAAGGAGCGCGTGTATTCCTTCCGCGACAGCAAGCACCGCTGGGACCCGAAGAACCAGCGTCCCGAGCTGTGGAACGTGTACAACGGCAACGTCAACAAGGGCGAGTCGATCCGCGTGTTCCCGCTGTCGAACTGGACCGAGCTGGACATCTGGCAGTACATCTACCTTGAAGGCATCCCGATTGTGCCGCTGTACTTCGCGGCCGAGCGTGACGTGATCGAGAAGAACGGCACGCTGATCATGATCGACGACGATCGTATCCTCGAACACCTCACGGACGAGGAAAAGGCGCGCATCGTCAAGAAGAAGGTGCGTTTCCGCACGCTTGGCTGCTACCCGTTGACCGGTGCTGTCGAGTCCGAAGCCACCAGCCTGACTGACATCATTCAGGAAATGCTGCTGACGCGAACTTCCGAACGTCAGGGCCGGGTCATCGACCACGATGGCGCAGGCTCGATGGAAGAAAAGAAACGTCAGGGTTATTTCTAAGGGGGGTGTCACATGTCGCATCAATCTGATTTGATCAGTGAGGACATCCTCGCTTATCTGGGCCAGCACGAACGCAAGGAAATGCTGCGCTTTCTTACCTGTGGCAACGTCGACGACGGCAAGAGCACGTTGATCGGACGCCTGCTGCACGATTCCAAGATGATCTACGAAGACCATCTGGAAGCCATTACCCGTGATTCCAAGAAGTCCGGCACCACAGGCGACGACGTCGACCTGGCGTTGCTGGTTGACGGTTTGCAGGCCGAGCGCGAGCAGGGCATCACCATCGATGTCGCTTACCGCTACTTCTCCACGGCCAAGCGCAAATTCATCATTGCCGATACCCCGGGCCACGAGCAGTACACCCGCAACATGGCCACCGGTGCATCGACCTGCGATTTGGCGATCATTCTTGTGGACGCGCGTTACGGCGTGCAGACCCAGACCCGTCGCCATAGCTATATCGCGTCCCTGCTGGGCATCAAACACATCGTGGTCGCCATCAACAAGATGGACCTCAACGGCTTCGATGAGAGCGTGTTCGAGTCGATCAAGGCCGATTACCTGAAGTTTGCCGAAGGCATCGCCTTCAAGCCGACCACCATGGCTTTCGTGCCGATGTCGGCGCTCAAGGGCGACAACGTGGTCAACCGCAGCGAGCGTTCGCCGTGGTACACCGGCCAGTCGCTGATGGAAATTCTGGAAACGGTCGAAATCGCCAGTGACCGCAACTACACCGACCTGCGTTTCCCGGTGCAGTACGTCAACCGTCCGAACCTCAACTTCCGTGGCTTTGCCGGTACGCTGGCGAGCGGCCTCGTGCACAAGGGCGATGAAATCGTCGTGCTGCCGTCGGGCAAGAGCAGCCGCGTGAAATCCATCGTCACCTTCGAAGGCGAGCTGGAGCAGGCCGGTCCCGGTCAGGCCGTGACGCTGACCATGGAAGACGAGATCGACATCTCCCGTGGCGACCTGTTGGTGCATGCCGACAACGTCCCGCAGGTCAGCGACGCGTTCGACGCCATGCTGGTCTGGATGGCTGAAGAGCCGATGCTGCCGGGCAAGAAATACGACATCAAACGCGCCACCAGCTACGTGCCGGGTTCGATTGCCAGCATCACTCATCGCGTTGACGTGAACACGCTGGTCGAAGGTCCTGCCAGTTCGCTGCAGTTGAACGAGATCGGCCGCGTCAAGATCAGCCTCGACGCGCCTATCGCGCTGGACGGCTACGACAGCAACCGCACCACCGGTGCGTTTATCGTCATCGACCGTTTGACCAACGGCACGGTAGCGGCGGGCATGATCATCGCCAAGCCGGTCAGTGCCGGTGGCTCGACGCATCATGGCGACTTCGCGCACGTGACCACTCAGGAGCGCGCTCAGCGCTTCGGTCAGCAGCCAGCCACCGTGCTCTTCAGCGGCCTCTCGGGCGCGGGTAAAAGCACGCTGGCCTACGCGGTTGAGCGCAAGCTGTTCGACATGGGCCGCGCCGTATACGTGCTGGATGGCCAGAACTTGCGTCATGACCTGAACAAAGGTCTGCCGCAGAACCGTGCCGGCCGTACCGAAAACTGGAGCCGTGCCGCTCACGTGGCGCGTCAGTTCAACGAAGCCGGTCTGTTGACCCTGGCCGCGTTCGTGGCGCCGGATGCCGAAGGCCGTGAACGCGTGAAAGCGCTGATCGGCAAGGAACGCCTCGTGACGGTCTACGTCCAGGCATCGCCTGCCATCTGCCGTGAGCGTGATCCTCAGGGCCTGTACGCTGCCGACGGCGACAACATCCCGGGCGAGTCCTTCCCGTACGACGTGCCGCTGGATGCCGATCTGGTGATCGACACCCAGACGCTGACCGTGGATGAAGGCGTGAAGCGGGTGCTGGACGTGTTGCGCAGCCGCGGCGCGATCTGAGTCTCAGCCTGTTACAGAAACCCGCCGATGATGGCGGGTTTTTTGTTTGATCGTGGCGCCAGGGATTGAGTCGCATGACCTTGAAAAGCCCGTGCGGGCAATCAAGGATTGATCGGACAACCTCCCCGGTGCGGATCCATTGTGCATGCATGTTCAAGGTCCGGGATGCTGTGTTTGATCAGATAGCAGTCTTTCTCGCAGTCTCCTGACACGCAGCCAGACAGCATGGCGAGCATAAGCAAACAGATGATTTTTCGCATGGAGTCTCCCTCTCGGCGCTTTTATTCTCTGGATACGAAGGTAACAAACCACTTTCAATCGCCATTCATGCATTTTCGCGATGACGATGAAATGGGGCTGTCTCGCATTTGAGTGTCAGTCGGGTCTCTGGCTTGAGCTGAAAGATGTAGCAGTCCTTTACGCAATCGCCAAGAACGCAGCTGGCTGTGAGCACGCATCCCCAAGAAAATTCTATTCATCGATTCCTCCTTGAGTAGGCAGGAAGATACGGAGGCGGGGCGATGGCAGGTAGAGCGTGTAGTCCCTGACGGTCGTAGGAATTTTCTGCGTTGTCTGAGAGTCTTTGAAATCTTACGTAGTAGCTATGGCAGACATAAAAAAGCCGCCGTTCATTTCGAATGGCGGCCTTCGGTAGGACTGGCGGTTTCGTTACTTCTTCAAACCGTAATGCTCGTCCAGCATGCCCGGGGTGTCAGGCGATTTTGGCGCGTAATCCTTTGGGGCTTCGGTGTTGCGTGGCGGTGTCAGGCGGTCGCGAGGAGCCTGGTTGGCCTCCGGGTGCAGAGCGGCCAGCAAACGTTGGCGGGTCAGTTCGTCAAGGGCCAGACGGTTGGCGCCCTCGGCGAGATGCTCCTGTACGTCGTGGTAGCTTTGCGAAAGCTTCTGGACCAGATTAGCCGTACTGTTGAAGTGAGTGACCACCTCGTTCTGATAGGTATCGAAACGCTCCTGAATGTCATCCAGCTGGCGCTGGGTGCTGTTCGGAACGGTGTTGGGCAGCAGACGTGCGACCAGGAAACCAATGACGACACCGGCAACCAGGGCGAGAGTCGGCAGCAACCAGACTAAGAGCGAGTGTTCCACGAGTCCTTCCTCTATAAACGGCTTTGCTTTACGTTAACGGCTCGAACCTGCGCTGTATACCCGCGACGTGTCGTTGATATGCAAGCCACAGACAATCAGCTAGACGAGTTGACCCATTTCGAGGTCACGGAGTTCTTTTTGCTCATGCGCGAAACCCCACTATTCATCGATGGCCCCGAGGGCCAGATCGAAGCACTGTATCAGGACGTACCCGATGCCAGAGGCGTCGCACTGATCTGCCATCCTAACCCGATCCAGGGTGGAACGATGCTCAATAAAGTCGTCTCCACGTTACAGCGCACTGCGCGGGACGAAGGCCTGATCACCCTGCGCTTCAATTATCGTGGCGTCGGCGCCAGTGCCGGAACGTCAGTGGCAGGGCCTGGCGAGATCGATGACGCACAGGCTGCCGCCAAATGGCTACGTGAAAAACACCCGGATCTTCCAATGACCCTGTTCGGCTTTTCCTTCGGCGGTTACGTCGCGGCGAATCTGGGTGGCCGGCTTGAAGCACAGGGCGAAAAACTCAAGCACCTGTTTCTGGTCGCCGCCGCCGCTTCTCGCCTGCAGGACCACAGTGTGCTGCCGCAGAATTGCCCGCTGACGGTGATTCAGCCCGAAACCGACGAAGTCATCGAACCGGAAACCGTCTACGCCTGGTCGGCTGCGCTGCAGCGTCCCCATGAGCTGCTGAAAGTGGCAGAATGCGGACACTTTTTTCACGGCAAGCTGACCGATCTCAAAGAATTGATCCTGCCGCGTCTCTCCAATTGATTGCAGCCCATAGATAAGCGACCTGCCATGACCACTCGTATCCTGACCGGTATCACGACCACCGGCACCCCCCATCTGGGTAACTACGCGGGCGCGATTCGCCCGGCCATCGTCGCCAGCCGTCAGAGCGGCTTCGACTCGTTCTATTTTCTGGCCGATTACCACGCGCTGATCAAATGCGATGACCCGCTGCGCATTCAGCGCTCGCGTCTGGAAATCGCAGCGACCTGGCTGGCTGCGGGTCTGGACGTTGATCGCGTGACGTTCTACCGTCAGTCCGACATCCCGGAAATTCCTGAGCTGACCTGGCTGCTGACCTGCGTGGCCGCCAAGGGCCTGCTCAACCGTGCGCATGCCTACAAGGCGTCGGTGGACAAGAACGTCGAAGGTGGCGAGGATCCGGATTCCGGCATCACGATGGGGCTGTACAGCTATCCGGTGCTGATGGCGGCAGACATCCTGATGTTCAACGCACATCAGGTTCCGGTGGGACGCGATCAGATTCAGCACGTCGAAATGGCGCGTGATATCGGCCAGCGCTTCAACCACCTGTTCGGCAAGGGCAAGGAATTCTTTGTCATGCCCGAAGCGCTGATCGAGGAGAGTGTCGCGACGCTGCCCGGTCTGGACGGCCGCAAGATGTCCAAGAGCTACGACAACACCATCCCGTTGTTCAGCAGCGCCAAAGAGATGAAGGATGCGATTTCGCGCATCGTGACTGACTCGCGCGCGCCGGGCGAAGCGAAGGATCCGGACAATTCCCATCTGTTCACGCTGTATCAGGCCTTCTCCACGCCCGAGCAATGCGCAGCGTTCCGTACCGAGTTGCTGGAAGGTCTTGGCTGGGGTGAGGCGAAAAATCGTCTGTTCACGTTGCTGGACGCCGAGTTGGCCGAGAAGCGTGAAAAGTATCTGGGCCTGATCGAGCGTCCAGCCGATCTGGAAGACATTCTGTTGGCGGGTGCCGAGAAGGCCCGTCGTGTCGCCACACCGTTCCTCGGCGAACTGCGTGAGGCAGTCGGCCTGCGCTCGTTCCGTACCGTGGTGCAGGGCGCGGACACCGGCAAGAAGAAAGCCGCCAAGGGTGCACGCTTCGTCAGCTTCCGTGAGGATGACGGCAGCTTCCGTTTCCGTCTGCTGGCGGCCGATGGGGAACAGTTGCTGTTGTCGCGCAATTTTGCCGACGGCAAGGCGGCGGGTGCAGTGAGCAAACAGTTGCAGCAGGGCGGTGAGCTCGATCTGCGTACTGAAGCTGATCGTTTCACGCTCTGGCTGGATGACGCGTGCGTGGCCGACAGTCCGGTGTTTGCCGATGCTGCCGCACGCGACAGCGCCATCCAGACCCTCAAGTCGGCACTCGCTCCTCAACAGGACTGATTGCCATTCCCCGGGGTCGTCGTTACAGTGACGGCCCGTTTTTGTTGCCTTGCTAACGAATATGACGCCCCTAGAACGATATCAAGCTGATCTCAAGCGCCCGGACTTTTTCCATGATGCCGCGCAGGAGAATGCTGTGCGTCATTTGCAGCGCCTGTACGACGATCTGATCGCTTCCCATGACAGCAAGCCCGGCCTGTTCGGCAAGCTGTTCGGCAAGAAAGAGCCGACCCTGGTCAAAGGCCTTTATTTCTGGGGCGGAGTAGGGCGCGGCAAAACCTATCTGGTCGATACCTTCTTCGACGCACTGCCGTTCAAGGACAAGGTCCGTACTCACTTCCACCGCTTCATGAAGCGCGTGCACGAAGAGATGAAGACCCTCAAGGGCGAGAAAAACCCGTTGACGATCATCGCCAGGCGTTTTTCCGATGAGGCACGCGTGATCTGCTTCGACGAGTTCTTCGTGTCCGATATCACTGACGCGATGATCCTCGGCACCCTGATGGAAGAACTGTTCAAGAATGGTGTGACGCTGGTCGCGACGTCCAACATCGTGCCGGACGGCTTGTACAAGGATGGCCTGCAGCGTGCACGCTTCCTGCCAGCCATCGCGCTGATCAAGCAGAATACCGACATCGTCAACGTCGACAGTGGCGTCGACTATCGTCTGCGTCATCTGGAACAGGCTGAACTGTTCCACTTCCCACTCAATGAAGCGGCGCAGGACAGCATGCGCAAAAGCTTCAAGGCGCTGACGCCGGAATGCGCAGAAACCATCGAGAACGATGTTTTGGTGATCGAGAATCGCGAGATTCGTGCCTTGCGCACCTGTGACGACGTGGCCTGGTTCGATTTCCGCGAATTGTGCGACGGCCCGCGTAGCCAGAACGACTACATTGAGCTGGGCAAGATTTTCCACGCCGTGCTGCTCAGCGGTGTCGAGCAGATGGACGTCTCGAAGGACGACATCGCCCGTCGCTTCATCAACATGGTCGACGAATTCTACGATCGCAACGTCAAGCTGATCATCTCGGCGGAAGTCGAGCTGAAGGATTTGTACACCGGCGGTCGACTGATGTTCGAATTTCAGCGGACCCTCAGCCGTTTGCTGGAAATGCAGTCCCACGAGTTTCTGTCGCGGGCGCACAAGCCTTGACGGTTTGAAAGCCAGATACGGGAAGGCCTGCATTGCAGGCCTTTTTTGTTTTTGCGTCTCGCAGGTTCCAGCCGGTCAGGCGGCCTGCTGAAATTGCTGGCGATACTGATTCGGTGACAGTTCGGTGTGTTGGCGGAACAGGCGCGCAAAGAAGCTGGCGTCGTCGTAACCGACCTCGTAGCTGATGGTCTTGATGCTTTTGCGCGAGCCGGACAACAGACCCTTGGCGGTTTCGATGCGCAGGCGTTGCAGGTAATGCAACGGCTTGTCACCGGTGGCGGTCTGGAAGCGGCGCATGAAGTTGCGAATGCTCATGCCATGTTCCCTTGCCACATCTTCGAAGCGAAACTTGTCCGCGAAGTGTTCCTCGAGCCAGTGCTGGATCTGCAGAATGATCACGTCCTGATGCAGCTTCTGACCACCGAAGCCGATTCTGCCCGGTGAGTAAGTGCGCCGCACTTCATAAAGAATGTCGCGGGCCACGGCCTGTGCGACGTTTGCACCGCAGAACCGCTCGATCAGGTAGATGTACAGGTCGCAGGCAGACGTGGTGCCGCCCGCGCAATACAGGTTGTCGGCGTCGGTCAGGTGTTTCTCCTGATTGAGCAGCACGTTCGGGTAGCGCTCGGCGAACTGGTTGAAAAAACGCCAGTAGGTGGTCGCTTCCTTGCCGTCGAGCAGTCCGGCCTCGGCGAGCCAGAAGACCCCGGTGGCTTCTGCGCACAGGACTGCGCCCCGGGCATGCTGCTCACGCAGCCACGGCAGGACCTGAGGGTAATGCTGGCAGAGCGCGTCGAAATCATCCCAGAATGCCGGGATCACGATGATGTCGCTCTGGCAAAGGTCGCCATCCACCGGCAGCGTGACGTCGCTGAAGCTGCCGACGGGCTGACCGTCCGGGCTGACCAGGCGTATTTCGAAAGCGGGGACCAGGCCGTGACCCAGTTGTCTGCTGTACCTGAGGCTGGCCAGGTGGAAAAAGTCCTTGGCCTGCATCAGGGTCGAGGCGAACACCTTGTCGGTGGCCAGAATGCTGACGCGCCGCAGAGGCGTTGAGTGTTGGGTTGGCATAGTCTTTATTCTTATATGGGTAAATGGTCAATCAACGGCTGGATCGTCTTATTTTTTCTCGGGCGTGTCCAGTCAGGTTGCAGGCAGTCCGAAGTGCGCGGCCCTTCCTAAGGCTGCATGGCAGGCGGCAAATATCCTCCATCACGGCGGTCCGGAGCAATAAACAGAACGTGAACGAAAAACCGGTTGAGGTTATTTTTTCAGCCTGTATAATCCGCCAGCTCTTTGCAGTGGAAGTGATGCGCCGTCTGCCGAAGAATCTTGCCGTAGAACGGACGCGCTGACCCGAGCCCCCGATAGCGTCTGTTTCCGGCTGCCTTTGACTTGTCAAAGTACGCACTATTCAGTAAGATCCGCCGTCTCATTTTCAGGGCGGCCCCTGAGGCTATAAAGAATGAAAACTTTTACTGCTAAACCGGAAACAGTTAAGCGCGACTGGTTCGTCGTCGACGCTGCTGGTCAGACCCTGGGTCGTCTGGCCACCGAAATCGCGAGCCGTCTGCGTGGCAAGCACAAACCGGAATACACTCCGCATGTTGATACCGGCGACTACATCGTCGTGATCAATGCCGAGCAGATCCGCGTTACCGGTGCCAAGACTACCGACAAGATCTACTACTCACACTCCGGTTTTCCGGGCGGGATCAAGTCGATCAACTTCGAAAAGCTGATCGACAAAGCTCCTGAGCGCGTGATCGAGACCGCGGTCAAAGGCATGCTGCCTAAGAACCCGCTGGGTCGCGACATGTATCGTAAGCTGAAAGTCTATGCGGGCGCTGTACACCCTCATACTGCTCAGCAGCCCCAAGAACTGAAGTTTTAACGGAATAGTTCATTATGTCGGCGACTCAAAATTACGGCACTGGCCGTCGCAAGACCGCAACCGCACGCGTTTTCCTGCGTCCGGGTACTGGTAACATCTCGATCAACAACCGCACTCTGGAATCGTTCTTCGGTCGCGAAACTGCCCGCATGGTAGTTCGTCAGCCGCTGGAACTGACCGAGACCGTTGAAAAGTTCGACATCTACGTCACTGTTATCGGTGGCGGTGTAAGTGGTCAGGCTGGCGCAATCCGCCACGGTATCACTCGCGCTCTGATGCAGTACGACGAAACCCTGCGTGGCGCGCTGCGTAAAGCAGGCTTCGTGACTCGCGATGCTCGTGAAGTTGAACGTAAGAAAGTCGGTCTGCGTAAAGCGCGTAAGCGTCCGCAGTACTCGAAGCGTTAATTCGTTCTTCGTTCAAAAAGAACGCCCACCTCGTTTATCGAGTTGGGCGTTTTTTTATGGGCCGGTTTTTTTGTCCAGTCGATTTTGTGCAGGCGAGGGCATGGCTGTAACGTCTCACTTACAGTCAGTCGAGCTTTTGAGGCGGTCGTCTGCTGAAGGGTGTTTTTACCCTCCGGCAGCGTTTATAACAGCTAAATTGTTATCAGACAGACGCCTGCGTTCGACAGGTCGGATCGCTGATGGGAGAAGGTTGAATGAGCAATGACGGCGTGAATACGGGCCGGCGTCGCTTTCTCGTAGCTGCCACGTCCGTGGTGGGTGCCGCCGGGGCTGTGGGCGCTGCGATTCCGTTCGTGGGCTCATGGTCTCCGAGCGCCAGGGCTCGTGCGGCAGGCGCGCCGGTCAAGGTCAACATCAGCAAGATAGAGCCGGGCCAGCAGATGGTCGCTGAATGGCGTGGTCAACCTGTGTTCATCCTGCGGCGCGGCCCCGAGATACTGGACAACCTTGGCAAGCTGACCGGGCAGTTGTCCGACCCCGAATCCAGGGCTTCAGTCCAGCCAGGCTATGTCGATCCGGCGCTGCGCTCGATCAGGCCGGATATCGTGTTGCTGGTCGGCATCTGCACGCACCTGGGATGCTCGCCGACCTTCCGTCCTGAAGTGGCCCCTGCCGACCTTGGCAAGGACTGGGTGGGCGGCTATTTCTGTCCATGTCACGGCTCTCACTACGATCTGGCCGGGCGGGTATACAAGTCTCAGCCCGCGCCTCTGAATCTGCCAGTTCCCCCGTATTCCTACGAGTCGGACACGGTCATCGTCATTGGCGTCGATCAGGAGGGCGTGTAATGGGCAGGCTGGTGGACTGGATCGATGCGCGCTTCCCCGCCACGCGGATGTGGGAAGACCATCTCAGCAAATA
This sequence comes from Pseudomonas viridiflava, assembly GCF_001642795.1. Lineage (GTDB taxonomy): Bacteria > Pseudomonadota > Gammaproteobacteria > Pseudomonadales > Pseudomonadaceae > Aquipseudomonas > Aquipseudomonas viridiflava. The sequence continues at coordinate 223,497 of NZ_LKEH01000025.1, forward strand.
CTACGTACCGCGCAACTTCAATTTTCTGTATTTCTTCGGCTCGCTGGCATTGCTGGTGCTGGTCAATCAGATACTGACCGGTATCTGGCTGACGATGAGTTACACGCCCACGGCGGAGGGGGCGTTTGCCTCGATCGAATACATCATGCGTGACGTGGAGTACGGCGCCATTTTGCGGCTTCTGCACTCCACAGGTGCCTCGGCGTTCTTCATCGTCGTGTATATGCACATGTTTCGTGGATTGCTGTACGGCTCCTATCAGAAGCCTCGTGAGCTGGTCTGGATCTTCGGCATGCTGATCTACCTGAGTCTGATGGCGGAGGCCTTCATGGGGTATCTGCTGCCCTGGGGGCAGATGTCCTACTGGGGCGCGCAGGTGATCATTTCGCTGTTTGGTGCAATTCCGGTCATAGGTGAAGACCTGACCCAGTGGATCCGGGGCGACTATCTGGTGTCAGGCATCACCCTGAACCGTTTCTTCGCGCTGCATGTCGTGGCGCTGCCCATCGTGATCCTGGGGCTGGTCGTTTTGCACATTCTTGCGCTGCATGAAGTGGGCTCCAATAACCCGGACGGCATCGACATCAAGAAGCACAAGGATGAACACGGCAAGCCTCTGGATGGCATCGCCTTTCATCCGTATTTCACCCTGAAGGATCTTGTCGGCGTCGTGGTGTTTCTGTTCGTTTTTTGTACGGTTGTGTTCTTTTTTCCAGAAATGGGTGGCTACTTTCTGGAGAAGCCGAATTTCGAGCCGGCCAACGCGTTCAAGACCCCGGAGCACATCGCGCCCGTGTGGTACTTCACGCCGTTCTACGCCATCCTGCGCGCCGTGCCAGACAAACTGATGGGCGTCATGGCCATGGGGTCGGCCATTGCGGTGCTGTTCGTGCTGCCGTGGCTTGATCGCAGTCCGGTCAGGTCCATGCGTTACAAGGGCTGGATGAGCCGCCTGGCGTTGGTCCTGTTCTGCGTGTCATTCGTGACGCTCGGCTACCTGGGCGTTCAGCCGCCGACGCCTGAGGGTACGGTCGTGGCGCGCATATGCGCCTGCCTGTACTTTGCCTACTTCCTGTTGATGCCGTTCTACACCCGGCTGGAGCGCACGCGGCCGGTTCCGGAGAGGGTAACGGGGCCATGAGAAAATTTCTGGCTGTGTTGATCCTCGCGGCGCTGCCAGCGCTTGTGTTCGCGGCGGAAAGTGGAGCGCCGCTTGAGCATGTCGACATTGATGTGTCCGACAAGGCGGCCCTGCAGGACGGCGCGCGTACCTTCGTCAATTACTGCATGGGCTGCCATGGCGCCAAATACCAGCGGTATGAGCGTGTGGCCGACGATCTGGGTATTCCTCATGAGGTGATGCTGGAAAAGCTGGTCTTCACTGGCGCCAAAATCGGCGATCACATGCAGACCGGTATGCATCCGGCAGATGCGAAAGCGTGGTTCGGCACTGCACCGCCTGATCTGACGCTGGTGGCGCGTGTGCGAGGTACCGATTGGCTTTATGGCTACCTGCGTTCGTTCTATGAGGATCCGGCGCGGCCCTGGGGCGTCAACAATAAGGTTTTCCCTGATGTGGCAATGCCGAATGTGCTGGTGGGGCTACAGGGGCGCCAGGTGATCGGCTGCAAGCAGGTGCAAATCGAGGAGGACGGCAAAAAACGCTATGACCCATTGAGTGGCGCGCCTCTGACTCATGAGGCGTGTGATCAGCTGACCATCGTGCCCGGTTCGGGAAGTCTGACGCATGCGCAGTTCGATGAAAAAATCAGGAATCTGGTGACCTTTCTCGATTACTCGGCCAACCCCGTCAAGCTGCGGCATCAGCGTATCGGCACGTATGTGCTGCTGTACCTGGCCTTTCTACTGGTCTTCGTTTACCTGCTCAAACGCGAATACTGGAAAGATGTTCATTGAGCGGGTGTCATGTCTGCCTTACATAAATGCGTCATCGCGGTCGCAATGTGGATCAAATACGCGGTGAACAGCATAGCGGGGCAAGATTACAGAATTTAGCGGGCATAAATGAGCTATCGTGTCGCCCGCAGTGAGCACCTGCCCTGTCGCGCGCTTTATAAAAGGCTTTCTGTGGGCAGGTTTTCAATCTGTCCGATAAATTTCAACAAGCGAGGAGGATCGCCATGGGCGTGACCAACCGGTTGGCCTGTTACTCCGACCCCGCCGATCACTATTCACATCGTGTGCGCATTGTGCTCGCCGAGAAAAGTGTCAGCGCTGAAATCATTGATGTTGTGGCCGGGCGTCATCCGCCGCAGCTGATTGAAGTGAACCCCTACGGCAGTGTGCCAACCCTGGTCGATCGCGATCTGGCGTTGTACGAGTCTACGGTGGTAATGGAATACCTGGATGAGCGCTATCCGCATCCTCCGCTGTTGCCGGTCTACCCGGTGGCGCGTGCCAACAGTCGTCTGCTGATCCATCGCATCCAGCGTGACTGGTGCGGGCTGGTGGATCTGATTCTTGATCCGCGCAGCAAGGAGCCGGCACGTGTGCAGGCGCGCGAGGAATTGCGTGAGAGCCTGACCGGGGTTTCCCCGTTGTTCGCGGAAAAGGCTTTTTTCCTGAGTGACGAGCAAAGTCTTGTCGATTGCTGTCTACTGCCCATACTCTGGCGTCTGCCGATTCTGGGTATCGAATTGCCGCGGCCTGCCAAGCCGCTGCTTGATTACATGGAGCGCCAATTTGCGCGTGAGGCTTTTCAGGCAAGTCTGTCTGCCGCCGAACGTGAAATGCGCTAAGGCTTAAGGAGCCGTTGATGAACTCCAGTCGCCCTTATCTGGTTCGCGCTCTTTATGAGTGGATCGTTGATAACGATTGCACCCCGCATATGCTGGTCAATGCGGAGTACCCGTCCGTGCAGGTCCCACAAGGGTTTGCCAATGACGGACAGATTGTCCTGAATGTTTCGCCGAGTGCAGTGCGTCATCTGCACATGGATAACGAAGCAGTCAGTTTCGAAGGCCGCTTCGGCGGTGTGCCGCATACCCTTTACGTCCCTGTCGGTGCGATTCTGGGTATTTATGCCCGCGAGAATGGCCAGGGGATGGTTTTCGATCTGGAGCCTTCCCTTGAGGAGGATGAAGAGATCGAGCTGGACGACGGCGACGACACGCCGCCAGACAGCGATCCGCCTCGTCCTACGGGCAGGCCGAGCCTTAAAGTGGTGAAATAAAAAAAGGCGATCCGCAAGGATCGCCTTTTTCATGTCTGCCATTCAGCTGTCAGTCGATGTACTCGAACAACTTGACGATTTTCTGCACGCCGGACACGCCCTGCACCAGATTGGTGGCGCGATTGGCTTCGTCCTGAGTCACCAGACCCAGAAGGAACACAATGCCGTTCTCGGTCACGACCTTGATGCGCGAGCCGGGGATGGACGCATCAGCGATCATCTGGCTTTTGACTTTGGTGGTCAGCCAGGCGTCGTTGTTGCGGGCCAGCAGCGAGGAGGGCGCCATGACCTGCAGCTCGTTGTTGACCTTCTTGACGCGCTGTACGGAGCTTGCAGCCTGTTCGGCAATGGCCTTGAGGTCTGCGCGTGGGACCTGGCCTGCCAGCAGGACGATACCGTTGAAGCTGGTAACGACGATGTGCGAGCCTTCGGCCAGGTCAGGGTTGGCCTTGGAGATGTTCACCGCCGCCTTGGTTTCGATCAGTGAGTCGTCGATCTTGCTGCCAAAAGTGCGTGTGCCTCGATCATCCTCGATCGGCTTGTCGCGACTTGCGGTAATAACCGAGCTGCATCCGGTCACGCTCAGGCACAGTGTCAGAACCAGTAGGCTAAGACGATTAGGGGTCATTCTTCACTCCCGAACAGTTGGCTGTCGATCAGATCGCATAAGCAATGGATCGCCAGCAGATGGACTTCTTGTATGCGTGCCGTAACGGTCGCCGGCACACGAATTTCCACATCTTCCGGCAGCAGCAGTGAAGCCATTCCGCCACCGTCGCGTCCCGTCAATGCTACGACAATCATTTCGCGATCATGTGCGGCCTGGATGGCCTGAATAATATTTGCGGAATTGCCGCTGGTGGAAATCGCCAGCAGCACATCCCCCGGCTGACCCAGTGCGCGGATCTGCTTGGAGAAGATCTCGTTGTAGCTGTAATCGTTGGCGATCGAGGTGATGGTCGAGCTGTCGGTCGTCAGCGCAATGGCCGGCAGGCTGGGGCGTTCACGTTCGAACCGGTTGAGCAGTTCGGAAGAAAAATGCTGCGCATCACCTGCCGAACCACCATTGCCGCACGAAAGCATTTTGCCTTCGTTGAGCAGGGCATTGACCATGACCTGGCTGGCTTGCTCGATAAAGGGTGCAAGGACTTCCATCGCCTGTTGCTTGGTATCGATGCTGGCTTGAAACAGCCGGCGAATCCGGGATTGCATGTCCATCAATGTGACCTTAATTAGAGCGTACGGCGGCTGCCCGGCTTGCCGGAGTGCAGCCCGCAAAGCAATAGCGAAATCGGTAGTGGTAATGGCTTCTTGCCGGTCATGACTGCGCTGCGTGCCTGTCAGCTGTCGAAAGCGTTCTTGATCCAGTTCAAAGGGGCAGAGTCGCCTGCTGTTCCTTCAACCGCGACCACGTCGAAACGACAAGGATAGCGGGCCCAGCCTGACTCTTGTTGCAGGAAGAGCTGTGCAGCGGTAACGAGCTTCGCCTGTTTGCGAAAATCGACACTTTCCACCGCGCCACCCCAGCCGGAATGGCGGCGGTAGCGAACTTCGACGAATACTACTGTATCGCCGTCGAGCATGACTAGATCAAGCTCGCCACGTTTGCATAACCAGTTTTGGGCAATCAGGCGTAAACCCTGCTGTTGCAAATGCTGCAGGGCGTAGGCTTCGGCCTCGCGCCCTGCTTTTTGGCGGGTGTTGCCTGCAATCAAGGTGCAGTGTCCGGAAGGCGCTGAATCTTGCCGTCCACGAACTCTGCCCAAGGCAGCTGGCGCTCGACCCGGCGGCCAGGGTTCATGCTCAGGCTGCCGGACAGGCCGTCGATGCGGCTGTCAGGCATGGTCTTGAGCTGACCCAGGCGTGGAGCCAGGCGATAGGCGTCGATGCCCATCGCATACAGGCGACCCAGGCTGCCAGAAGCCTGTGGCCATTGGGCGGTCACTTGCTGGCGCAGAGGATCGTTGGCATCGAGCAGCCACGGTGTTTCGCAGAAACGGACACCGTTCAGGTCCATGTACTGGGCGTGATCGTTGCTGTTGGTGAACAGGTGCGAGGTGGCATAGACCGGAACGTCACCTGCGTACTGGAACACCATGGTCGGCTTGATCTGCTGGGCCTGTTGCGGCGTGGCAGCCAGGAACATGAAATCGATGTCCTGACGACGACTCGGCTGTGCGGCTACATCAGTGCCTATCGTGCTTTGCAGGCGCTGGGCACGGCCTTCGCTCTTGCGCAGCTGGAACAGATCGGCAACCTGCTGGGCCAGTTCGACCGGCTGATCAACGTGCTCGGCAGCGATCAGAGTGCCGCCCTTGGCTTGCCAGCTCTTGCGGAAAGCATCGAGTACGCGGTCGCCCCATTCGCCTTTCGGCACCATGGCAACCGCGCTGCGCTTGCCGTCTGCCCAGGCGCGACGTGCCACTTCACGGGCTTCGTCTTCTGCGGCCAGGCCGAACTGGAACAGCTGGGGAGGGCCTTCGTTGCCTGCATCGCTGTAATTGAGCGCCAGCGTGGTGATAGGCAGTTGCTCACGGCTGTTCAATTGCTTGACCAGATTCTTTTCCAGCGGGCCGACCACCAGTTGAACGCCGGCAGCCTGGGCCTGACGGTAGAACTCATCCATCGAGGTCAGGCGCGAACTGTCGAAGACCTGAATGGCTGGAGGGTTCTGACCTGCCTGCTGAGCCTGGTAGTGCGCGGCCATGAAGCCTTCACGCAGCGCTTTTGCAACGGAAGCCAGTTGACCATCCTGCGGCAGCAGCAAGGCGATTTTGGTCAGCGGTTCGCTGGTCAGGGCGCGCAGTTGGGCAAGCGTCGTTGGCAGTTGCAGTGCAGCAGGGTGCTGCGGGTTCTGGGCTTTCCAAGTGTCGATGGCGGCCTGCTGCTGTTCCAGCGTGCCTGCACCTTTCACCGAGCGCGCAAGGCTCAGCCAGCCACCCATGTCGCCGCTCGCGTTGGCCTGCAGTTGTTCGGCGGGCAGCGAGGACACCAGTTTCCAGATGGCATCGTTGTTGGCAGTGGCGTCGGCATCTTTCAGCAGCGGACCTGCGAAGACGCGCTCGTTGGCAGCGGGCAGGATCTGGCCGTCAGCTTCCAGGGCGCGTGCCTTGACCATGTGGGTGCGCACCTGCTGCTCGACCGAGAGCTCGCCCAGGCGTTGCATGCTTGGATGGTTCAGGGCGGTCAGGGCGGCCTTGGGCTGGTTACGGCCCATCGCCAGTTCGGCGGACAGCGTGCTGGCGAAGACCTGCAGGCCGGGCTTGAGTTGATCCATCTGCACCTGGGCAAGAATCTGCGCAGCGCGACCCGCATCGTTCTGGCGGTTGGCCAGGTCGGCGGCGCTCAGGCGCGATGTGGCGGCCTGTTCAGGTGTTTTGGCAGCCGAGGCCTGATCGAGCAATTGCTCAATGCTGGCATCAGGAGTGCGAGGAAGCTCGCCAAGGCTGGACGAGGGCGAGCTGGCACAGGCTGCAAGAAGGGCAGCGAGGCAGAGGGCAGAGAACAGCCGCAGGCAGGCGATCATTGATGTGTTCCTGATACTCGAGCGAATTAACGGCGAATTGTACCCAAGCACTGGCCGGGGCGCGACTTCGAAGGCGTGGTATTGATTGTCACAGGGTGTTCTATTCGACAATCCCTGTTATTGGGGGATGCATTTTCATGCTGCTTTGAACAAAGATCATGTGTCCTTACTCCTTTTTTATAGGCTTCCCTGATGCGTAAACCGCTGATCAAGGTCGTTGCCTGTACAATGCGTCTTTTACGACACCCTGCCTGATAAACATGAGGTCTGCGCTTTGACTGTCCCGGTTGCTTCGAATTCCACCCCTGGTTCGCTTTATGTGGTGGCTACACCTATCGGCAATCTGGATGACATGAGCGTGCGGGCGCTGAAGGTTCTGCGTGAGGTTACGTTGATTGCGGCAGAGGATACGCGTCACTCGTCGCGTCTGATGCAACACTTCGGTATATCCACACCGCTGGCCGCATGCCATGAGCATAACGAGCGTGATGAGGGTAGCCGGTTTATCACCCGATTGCTGGCCGGGGATGATGTCGCGCTGATTTCGGACGCGGGCACGCCGTTGATTTCCGACCCTGGCTACCACCTTGTGCGTCAGGCGCGTGCTGCGGGTATTCCTGTCGTGCCGGTGCCGGGTGCCTGCGCTTTGATTGCCGCGCTGTCCGCAGCGGGACTGCCGTCGGATCGCTTTATCTTCGAGGGGTTTCTGCCCGCCAAGGCGGTCGGACGCAAGGCCAGGCTCGAGCAGGTAAAGGAAGAGCCGCGTACGCTGATCTTTTATGAGGCACCGCATCGTATTCTGGAATGCCTGCAGGACATGGAGCAGGTGTTCGGCGCGGATCGCCCGGCCTTGCTGGCCCGTGAAATAACCAAAACTTTCGAAACCCTGAAGGGTCTGCCATTGGGTGAGTTGCGCGCTTTCGTCGAGGCGGACAGTAACCAGCAGCGTGGTGAGTGTGTGGTACTGGTCGCAGGCTGGACGCCGCCTGAAGACGAAGATGTGATCGGCGCCGAGGCACGCAGGATTCTGGATCTGCTGCTTGAGGAAATGCCGCTCAAGCGCGCTGCGGCGCTGGCTGCAGAGATCACCGGGGTGCGTAAGAATCTGCTGTATCAGGTTGCGCTGGACAAGCAGAAAGAGTGAGAAATGCCGGTTTTTCAATGGCTCACACAGGCCGCGCAAGCTTTTAAAGCTTGTTCTCGATGGCGTGTGCCGCTAACCTTGTCGGCGGAGAGTCGATTGGACAGTCGCTGCCTCTTGTTGTTCCGCAACAAGGGGGGGAGGAAAGTCCGGGCTCCATAGGGCGGAGTGCCAGGTAACGCCTGGGAGGCGCGAGCCTACGGAAAGTGCCACAGAAAATAACCGCCTAAGCACTTCGGTGCCGGTAAGGGTGAAAAGGTGCGGTAAGAGCGCACCGCACGTCTGGCAACAGTTCGTGGCAAGGTAAACCCCACTCGGAGCAAGACCAAATAGGGTTCCTAGGCGTGGCCCGCGCTGGAACCGGGTAGGTTGCTAAAGACGTCCAGTGATGGCCGTCGTAGAGGAATGACTGTCCTCGACAGAACCCGGCTTACAGATCGACTCTCCACCTTTTTCTCCCCTTCGTTTTTCAGCAGCAAAATCCCTTCGTAAGACCAAAAAAATCTTAAACCTCACAAATCACTTTAACTTCGAGCCCTAGCGGATTGAGTTGAGTGGGATTCGTCCGTCAGAACCTTCCGTAATTTAGCTAAAACCCTCCAATACCACTCCTAAATCTGCGAAATGTAAGGCTTTTCCTTGAGAGCGTGCCTTGACGGTGTGGCAGGCGCATTCCTATAGTGTGCGCAAGTGGCAGAAAGTGGCACGAAGTGGGTTTTTTGAGCGCAAAAAGCTAATATTTGGAGAATGCGCCTGTGTTCCGTGGTGCCAACGCGATCAATCTCGATGCCAAAGGCCGTCTCGCCATGCCGAGCCGGTATCGCGACGAGTTGGATTCGCGTAGCGCCGGCCAGTTGATCGTGACCATAGATGCCGTTGACCCCTGCTTGTGTCTTTATCCGCTGTCCGAGTGGGAACTGATTGAAGCCAAACTTCGTGAGCTCGCGACGTTTCGTGAAGAAAACCGCCGTTTGCAACGGCTTTTGATTGGTAATGCAGTCGATCTGGAGCTGGATGGCAGCGGACGTTTTCTGGTTCCTCCACGTCTTCGCGAATATGCCAAGTTGGATAAGCGCGTGATGCTCGTGGGGCAACTCAACAAGTTTCAATTGTGGGACGAGGACGCCTGGAACGCACTTGCTGATGCGGACCTTGCTGCCATTCAACAACCTGGCGCGATGCCTGATGAATTACGTGACCTGATCCTGTGACTATGAATAGCGGCTTTACCCACATCACCGTACTGCTCGAAGAAGCCGTGGAGGCTCTCGCGTTGCGCGCGGATGGCTGCTATATGGACGGAACGTTCGGTCGTGGCGGGCACAGTCGACTCATTCTCAGCCACCTCGGCCCTGATGGCCGGCTGCTCGGGTTTGACAAGGACCCTCAAGCGATTGCCACGGGGCAAACGCTAGCGGCCGAAGACGGCCGCTTTGTCATTGTGCAGCGCAGCTTTGCCGAATTGGGATCCGAAGCTCAGGAACGGGGTCTTGCGGGCAAAGTGAGTGGCATCCTGCTGGACCTGGGTGTGTCCTCTCCACAGCTTGATGACCCTGAACGCGGCTTCAGTTTCATGAATGACGGTCCGCTGGATATGCGTATGGATCCGACGCGTGGTGTCAGCGCTGCCGAATTCATCGCCACGGCACCTGCCGAGGAAATCGCCCGGGTCTTCAAGGAATACGGTGAAGAGCGCTTTGCCAAACGTATGGCCAACGCCGTCGTACAACGCCGCGAAGTCCAACCTTTCGAGCGCACTGCCGACCTCGCAGAAGTCCTCAAGGTTGCCAACCCTGCCTGGGAAAAAGGCAAGAATCCTGCGACGCGCGCCTTTCAGGGGCTGCGTATCCACGTCAACAACGAACTGGGCGATCTTGAAGCGGGCCTCGACGCTGCGCTGGACGCACTGGAAATCGGCGGCCGTCTGGTGGTCATCAGCTTTCACTCGCTGGAAGACCGCATCGTCAAACTGTTCATGCGCAAGCTCGCCAAGGGCGAAGCCGATAACATGCCGCGCAACCTGCCGATCCAGTACAAGGCGTTCGAGCCGAAGATCCGCATTCACGGCAAGGCCCAATTTGCATCGGACACCGAAACCAAAGCCAATCCACGCTCGCGCAGTGCTGTCATGCGCGTAGCGGAGAAGCTCAGGTGAGCCGTCTTTTCCTGAAACCCTTGCCCGGTGGCAGCTTCATTATGCTGCTGCTGTTCATCGCCGTCCTCGTTTCGGCGATTGGCGTTTCCTATAGCGCGCATTTGAACCGTCAATTGCTCAACTCGCTGTATTCGGAAATGAGCGTGCGCGACAAGGCACAGGCCGAGTGGGGCCGCCTCATCCTTGAACAAAGCACCTGGACAGCCCACAGCCGTATCGAGCAGTTGGCGACCGAACAATTGAAAATGCGCATTCCCAATGCGGCCGAAGTACGGATGGTGGCGCCATGATGAAGCTTGACGGCGCACTTTACCCGTGGCGTTTTCGGGTTGTCGTGGGATTACTGGTCAGCCTGGTGCTCGCCATCTGCTGGCGCATCGTCGATCTGCAGGTCATCGACCATACGTTCCTGAAGGAACAGGGCGATGCGCGCAGCCTTCGTCACATCCCCATTCCGGCTCACCGTGGTCTGATCACCGACCGTAACGGCGAGCCTCTGGCTGTCAGTACGCCTGTCACTACGCTGTGGGCCAACCCGCGCGAAATGCAGCAGGACAAGTCCAAGTGGCCGATGCTTGCTGCTGCCATGGGGCAGGACCTCAAGGCAATGACCGAGCGCCTCGATTCCCAGGCCACCAAGGAATTCATTTATCTGGTCCGCGGCCTGACACCTGAACAGGGTCAGTCGGTACTTGATCTCAAAGTCCCCGGTGTCTATGGCATCGAGGAATTTCGTCGTTTCTACCCCGCAGGCGATGTGACCGCCCACATGGTCGGCTTTACCGACCTGGACGATCATGGCCGCGAAGGGGTCGAACTGGCTTATGACGACTGGCTTGCCGGAGTGCCCGGCAAGCGGCAGGTCATCAAGGACCGGCGAGGCCGACTGATCAAGGACGTACAGGTGACCAAGAACGCCAAGGCCGGCAAGACCTTGGCTTTGTCTATTGACCTGCGTCTGCAATATCTGGCGACCCGTGAACTGCGCAATGCCATCGTCGAAAACGAGGCCAAGGCAGGCAGTCTGGTGATCATGGACGTCAAGACCGGCGAAGTGCTGGCGATGGTCAACCAGCCGACCTACAACCCGAACAACCGCCGCACCATGGTGCCGGCCGCCATGCGCAACAGGGCGATCATCGACGTGTTCGAGCCGGGTTCGACCATGAAGCCTATTTCGATGACGGCCGCACTGGACAGCGGTCGCTGGAAACCGACCGACAAGGTCGAGGTGTATCCGGGCACGCTGCAGATCGGTAAATACACCATCCGCGACGTGACCAAGACGGAAGGTCCGGTGCTTGACCTCACCGGCATCCTGATCAACTCCAGTAACGTCGGCATGAGCAAGGTCGCGTTCGATGTGGGCGGCGAATCGATTTTCCGTGCGATGCAGCGCGTCGGCTTTGGTCAGTACACCGGCCTGGGTTTCCCGGGCGAACGTGTAGGGAACCTGCCGAACTATCGCGAATGGCGCAAGGCTGAAACCGCCACGCTGTCCTACGGCTACGGCCTGTCGGTCACCGCGTTGCAGCTGGTGCACGCCTATGGCGCGCTGGCCAACAACGGCCGCATCGTGCCGTTGACCATTCTGAAAAGTGATGCAGCGCCGACAGCGGTTCAAGCGATTCCGGAAGCGACCGCCAAGACGCTGCAAGGCATGTTGCAACAGGTGATCGAAGACCCGCGCGGCGTCTATCGCGCTCGTGTGCCGTCCTATCACGTCGGCGGCAAGAGCGGCACGGCACGCAAGACGTCCATCGGCACCAAGGGTTACGCCGAGAATTCCTACCGTTCGCTGTTCGCCGGATTCGGTCCGATGAGCAACCCTCGCTACGCCATCGTTGTGGTGATCGACGAGCCGAGCAAGGGCGGTTACTACGGCGGCCTGGTTTCGGCCCCGGTATTCAGCAAGGTCATGTCCGGCACGTTGCGTTTGATGAACGTTTCTCCGGACAACCTCGCACCTGAGCAGGTCAACACTGCCCCGGCAGTCGTCAAAGGAGGGCGTGGTTGATGGCTTTTAATCTGAGCAAGCTTTTCGCTCACACCGACCGCGATGCATTGATTCGCGAGTTGACGCTGGACAGCCGCAACGTGCGTCCGGGCGATCTGTTTCTGGCAATCCCTGGCCTCAAGGTCGATGGGCGTGCGCACATCGCCGACGCGCTCAAGCGTGGCGCAGCCGCCGTTGCCTATGAAGCCGAAGGCTCGACCGTGTTGCCAATCACCGACGTGCCATTAATTCCGGTCAAGGGCCTGGCGGCGCAGCTGTCTGCCATCGCAGGACGTTTCTATGGCGATTCGAGCCGCAGCCTGAATCTGGTCGGCGTAACCGGCACCAACGGCAAGACCAGCGTTACTCAGCTGGTTGCCCAGGCGCTCGATCTGCTGGGTCAGCATTGCGGCATCGTCGGCACGCTGGGCACCGGCTTTTATGGCGCGCTGCAAAGCGGACGTCATACCACGCCAGACCCGATTGCCGTTCAGGCCACGCTCACTGACCTGAGAAAAGCCGGTGCTCGCGCTGTTGCGATGGAAGTGTCTTCCCATGGTCTCGATCAGGGTCGTGCGACTGCGCTGGCCTTCGATGTGGCGGTGCTGACCAACCTGTCCCGTGACCACCTTGACTACCACGGCACCATGGAAGCGTATGGCGCGGCCAAGGCGAAGCTGTTTGCCTGGCCTGATCTGAGTTGCCGGGTCATCAATCTGGATGACGAATTCGGTCGCGCGCTGGCGGCAGAAAAGCAGGAGTCACGGCTGATTACCTACAGCCTGCTGGACAGCTCGGCTTATCTGTATTGCCGCGACGCAAAGTTCGACGACGATGGTGTGCGCGCCACATTGGTGACCCCGCAAGGTCAACATTTCCTGCGCAGCAGCCTGCTGGGTCGCTTCAATCTGAGCAATGTTCTGGCTGCGGTCGGCGCCTTGCTCGGTCTGGATTACGCGCTGGACGAAATTCTCAAGGTACTGCCAAAACTGGAAGGTCCGGTCGGTCGCATGCAGCGTCTGGGTGGTGCCGACAAGCCGCTGGTGGTAGTCGACTACGCCCACACGCCGGATGCGCTGGAAAAAGTGCTTGAAGCCTTGCGCCCGCACGCGAAGGGCCAGTTGCTGTGCCTGTTCGGCTGTGGCGGCGACCGCGATCGCGGCAAGCGACCGCTGATGGCCGAGGTCGTCGAGCGTCTGGCCGACGGTGTTCTGGTCACCGACGACAACCCTCGTACAGAAGCACCGTCGCAGATTTTCGATGACATCCGTGGCGGTTTCAGCACGGCGAATAACGTGAAGTTCGTTGAAGGTCGCGGTCAGGCCATCGCGCAACTCATTGCCGGTGCCAAGGCCGACGACGTCGTTGTGCTGGCTGGCAAGGGGCATGAGGACTATCAGGAAATCGACGGTCAGCGTCACGCATTCTCGGATCTGGAAGAAGCTGCCAAAGCGTTGGCCGCATGGGAGCCTGCGCATGCTTAAGCCATTGTCCTTCAACGAACTGGTTGCACCGCTCGACGCACGCATTGTGGGCAACGATTGCAGCTTTGACGGTGTGAGCACCGACAGCCGCGCCATCATACCGGGTCAGTTGTTCATCGCACTGACCGGTCCGCGTTTCGACGGTCATGAATACCTCGATCAAGTCGCTGCCAAGGGTGCTGTCGGTGCGCTCGTCGAGCGCGAAGTGCCGGATTCGAAGCTGCCGCAACTGGTCGTGCTGGACACCCGCAAGGCACTGGCGCAACTGGGTGCGATGAACCGCAATGCGTTTGTTGATCGTCCGGTAGCGGCGGTCACCGGTTCCAGCGGCAAGACCACGGTCAAGGAAATGCTCGCCAGCATTCTGCGCACGCGCGGCCCCGTTCTCGCGACCCGTGGCAATCTGAACAATGAGCTGGGCGTGCCGTTGACCCTGCTGGAACTGGGCGCCGAGCATACGTCTGCAGTCATCGAACTGGGCGCGTCGCGTGTCGGGGAAATCGCTTTCACCGTCAGCCTGACCAAGCCGCACGTCGCCATTCTCACCAATGCGGGCACGGCCCATGTCGGCGAGTTCGGCGGCCCTGATCGCATCGTCGAAGCCAAGGGCGAGATCATCGAAGGTCTCGATGCCAACGGCACGGCGGTTCTGAATCTCGACGACAAGGCGTTCCCGATCTGGCAAGCACGTGCCGGTGACAGCAAGGTCCTGACGTTTGCACTGAACAACGAAGCAGCAGATCTGCATGCCAGTGATCTGACTCGCGACGATCGTGGCTGCCCGGGTTTCACGCTGCACAGTCCGTCAGGCTCCGCGCAGGTACAACTGAATCTTCTGGGCACGCACAACGTGACCAACGCCCTGGCCGCCGCAGCCGCTGCCTGCGCGCTGGGCGTCAGCCTGGACGGCATCGTCGAAGGCTTGAACAACGTACAGCCGGTCAAGGGCCGCGCCGTACCGCACATCGCCAGCAATGGCATGCGCGTGATTGATGACACCTACAACGCCAATCCGTCTTCTGTGAATGCCGCCGTTGATCTGCTGACCAGCTTTGCAGGGCGGACCGTTCTGGTGCTGGGCGACATCGGCGAGTTGGGCGAATGGGCCGAGCAGGGCCACCACGATGTGGGCGCATACGCGGCTGGCAAGGTCTCGGCGCTGTATGCCGTCGGCCCGCTGATGACCCATGCGGTCAGTGCCTTTGGCCCGCACGCACGTCATTTCATCACTCAGGCCGAGCTGATCGAAGCGCTGGGCGCTGAGCAAGACAAAAACACCACTTTATTGATCAAGGGCTCGCGTAGCGCTGCGATGGAAAACGTCGTGGCTGCTTTGTGCGGTTCTAGCCTGGAGAAACATTGATGCTGCTGCTGTTGGCTGAGTTCTTACAACAGTTCTACAAAGGCTTCGCAGTCTTTCAGTACCTGTCGCTGCGCGGGATCCTTGGCGTGCTCACTGCGCTGACGCTGTCGCTGTGCCTGGGCCCGTGGATGATCCGCACCTTGCAGATGCGTCAGATCGGCCAGTCCGTGCGCAACGACGGTCCGCAGTCGCACCTGTCCAAATCGGGCACGCCCACCATGGGCGGCGCACTGATTCTTTCTTCCATCGGCATCAGCACCTTGTTGTGGGCTGATTTGACCAACCGCTATGTCTGGGTCGTGCTGCTCGTCACCTTCCTGTTCGGTGCCATCGGTTGGGTCGACGATTACCGCAAGGTGATCGAGAAGAACTCCCGTGGCCTGCCGAGTCGCTGGAAGTATTTCTGGCAATCGGTATTTGGCCTCTGCGCCGCGATCTTCCTTTATACGACCGCGCCGTCGGCGACCGAAACCACACTGATCGTACCGATGCTCAAGGACGTCCGTATCCCGCTGGGCATCGGCTTCGTGGTGCTGACCTATTTCGTGATCGTCGGCTCCAGCAACGCGGTGAACCTCACCGACGGCCTGGACGGTCTGGCGATCATGCCGACCGTGATGGTCGGTGGCGCGCTGGGCATCTTCTGCTACCTGTCCGGCAACGTGAAATTCGCTGAATACCTGCTGATCCCATACGTACCGGGGGCGGGTGAGCTGATTGTGTTCTCCGGGGCGCTGATCGGGGCGGGACTGGGGTTCCTCTGGTTCAACACCTATCCGGCCCAGGTCTTCATGGGCGACGTCGGCGCGCTGGCGCTGGGCGCTGCGCTGGGCACCATGGCCGTGATCGTTCGTCAGGAAATCGTCCTGTTCATCATGGGCGGCATCTTCGTGATGGAAACCCTTTCAGTGGTCATTCAGGTTGCGTCTTTCAAACTGACCGGTCGCCGGGTTTTCCGCATGGCGCCCATACACCACCACTTTGAACTCAAAGGCTGGCCCGAGCCACGCGTGATCGTCCGTTTCTGGATCATCACCGTGATTCTCGTGCTGATCGGCCTTGCCACGCTGAAACTGAGGTAGAGCGAGTGTCCCTGATCGTTTCCGACCGCTTCCGCATTGTCGTGGGTCTAGGCAAAAGCGGCATGTCCCTGGTTCGCTTCCTGGCGAACCGGGGCGTGTCCTTTGCCGTGGCCGACACGCGGGAGAATCCGCCGGAACTGGCGACCTTGCGCCGGGATTATCCGCAGGTGGAAGTGCGTTGTGGCGAGCTGGACGTGGAATTCCTCTGCCGTGCCGACGAAGTCTATGTCAGCCCCGGTCTTGCCCTCGCGACGCCTGCCTTGCAGCAGGCGCAGGCGCGTGGCGTGAAGATGGCCGGCGATATCGAGCTGTTCGCGCGTTACGCCAAGGCCCCGATTGTTGCCATCACCGGCTCCAATGCGAAAAGCACTGTGACGACACTGGTAGGCGAGATGGCAGCAGCGGCAGGCAAGCGCGTCGCAGTGGGTGGCAACCTGGGTACTCCGGCGCTTGATCTGCTCAGTGATGACGTCGAGTTGTACGTGATGGAGCTGTCCAGCTTTCAACTGGAGACCACCGATCAGCTCAACGCTGAAGTGGCGACCGTGCTGAACATCAGCGAAGACCATATGGACCGTTACAGCGGTCTGCCTGCCTACCACCTTGCCAAGCACCGGATCTTCCGTGGCGCGCGGCAGGTGGTGGTCAACCGCCAGGATGCGTTGTCCCGACCGTTGATTGGCGAAGGTTTGCCGTGCTGGACGTTCGGTTTGAACAAGCCTGACTTCCATGGCTTTGGCCTGCGCGAAGAGAACGGCGAAAAGTATCTGGCCTACCAGTTCGAAAACCTGATGCCGGTTCGCGATCTGAAAATGCGCGGCTCGCACAACCATGCAAACGCGCTGGCAGCTCTGGCGCTGGGCCATGCGGTCGGCCTGCCATTCGATGCCATGCTTTCGGCGCTGCGTGAGTTCTCGGGTCTCGAGCACCGCTGTCAGTGGGTCCGGGAGCTGAACGGCGTTCATTATTACAATGACTCCAAGGCCACCAACGTGGGCGCTGCACTGGCTGCCATCGAAGGCCTGGGCGCAGACATTCCGGGCAAGCTGGTGCTGATCGCCGGTGGCGACGGCAAGGGCGCCGATTTCAGCGGCTTGCGTGCTGCCGTTGCTGCGCATTGCCGCAGCGTCGTGCTGCTGGGGCGTGATGCCGAACGACTCGCTCAGGCACTGGGCGACGCTGCACCGCTGGTGCATGTCGACACGCTGCAGCTTGCAGTTGAACGCAGCGCCGGACTGGCTCAGGACGGCGATGCCGTTCTGCTGTCCCCGGCCTGCGCCAGTCTGGACATGTTCAAGAATTATGAAGAGCGCGGACGAGTGTTCGCGCAGGCAGTGGAGTGCTTGTCATGATCTTCGGTGTGATCAAGCCGTATCCATCTCCCCTGATCAGCGGACGGGGCATCGACCTCGACTTCCCGATGCTGGTCGGTTGCCTTGCCTTGCTGGGCCTCGGTCTGGTGATGATCACCTCCGCGTCGTCGGAAGTCGCCGCCGTGCAGTCGGGCAACACGCTGTACATGATGACCCGTCACCTGGTGTACCTGTTGATCGGTCTGGGCGCGTGTGGTGTGACCATGATGATCCCGGTCGCCACTTGGCAGCGCCTGGGCTGGCTGATGCTGCTCGGCGCGTTCGGCTTGCTGCTGATGGTGCTGGTGCCGGGTATCGGACGCGAGGTTAACGGGTCCATGCGCTGGATCGGATTTGGCGCGTTCAACGTGCAGCCTTCCGAGATCGCCAAGGTCTTCGTGGTGATCTTTCTGGCCGGATACCTAATCCGTCGTCAGCAGGAAGTGCGCGAAAGCTGGATGGGCTTCTTCAAACCGTTCATCGTGCTGCTGCCCATGGCCGGCCTGTTGCTGATGGAGCCTGACTTCGGTGCAACCGTCGTGATGATGGGCGCTGCGGCCGCGATGCTGTTCCTCGGCGGCGTAGGGCTGTTCCGCTTCTCGCTGATGGTCGTGCTGGCCGTCGCCTCGGTGGTGGTGCTGGTTCAGGCCCAGCCTTACCGGATGGCGCGTCTGACCAACTTTACCGACCCGTGGGCCGACCAGTTCGGTTCCGGCTACCAGTTGACCCAAGCGCTCATCGCCTTCGGACGAGGCGAATGGTTCGGTGTCGGTCTGGGCAACAGCGTCCAGAAACAATTCTATCTGCCGGAAGCGCATACGGACTTCGTGTTCTCTGTGCTCGCTGAAGAACTGGGTGTCGTGGGTTCGTTGCTCACGGTTGCGCTGTTCCTGTTCGTCAGTATTCGTGGCATGTACATCGGTATGTGGGCAGAAAGGGCCAAACAGTTCTTCGGTGCCTACGTTGCCTACGGTCTTTCTTTCCTGTGGATCGGTCAGTTCCTGATCAACATTGGCGTGAACGTCGGTCTGTTGCCGACCAAGGGGCTGACCTTGCCGTTCCTGAGTTACGGCGGCAGCTCGTTGGTGATCTGCTGTGCCAGCCTTGGGCTGCTGCTGCGCATCGAATGGGAATCGCGCAACAACATGGGCAGTGAAGAAGCCGAGTTCAAAGAGAGCGACTTCGCCGAGGAGACGCCTCATGGACGCTAACGTGCTGATCATGGCGGGCGGCACCGGCGGGCATGTGTTCCCGGCGCTGGCCTGCGCCCGCGAATTCCAGTCGCGCGGCTACAAGGTTCACTGGCTGGGCACCCCGCGTGGCATCGAGAACGAACTCGTGCCTCAGGCAGGGCTGACCCTGCACCTGATCAATGTCACCGGCTTGCGTGGCAAGGGACGTCTGTCCCTGCTCAAGGCGCCGCTGATGTTGTTCAAGGCGTTGATGCAGGCCCGCAAGGTGGTGCGTGAGCTCAAGCCTGTGTGCGTGGTCGGTTTCGGTGGCTATGTCACCGGTCCCGGTGGTCTTGCCGCGAAGCTGGCAGGCGTGCCTTTGATCATTCATGAGCAGAACGCTGTAGCCGGTACTGCCAACCGCAGTCTCGCGTCGTTCGCCAGCCGAGTGTGCGAGGCGTTCCCGGACACCTTCGCGGCGTCGAAGAAACGCCGCACGACCGGCAATCCGGTGCGTGTCGAGCTGTTTCTTGAAACGCCGCGTCAGGCCCTGGCCGGTCGCAAGGCACGCCTGTTGGTGCTGGGCGGCAGCCTGGGTGCCGAGCCGCTGAACAAGCTGCTGCCCGAAGCGCTGGCGCAATTGCCTGTGGATATCCGTCCTGAAGTGTTCCATCAGGCGGGCAAGAATCACGACGAAATTACCGCTGAGCGTTATCGCAACGTGGGCGTCGAGGCGCAAGTGGCGCCGTTCATCCAGAACATGGCTCAAGCGTACAGCTGGGCCGATCTGGTGGTCTGCCGCGCAGGCGCACTGACCATCAGCGAACTGGCGGCCGCAGGCCTGCCGTCGCTGCTGATCCCGTTGCCCCATGCGATCGATGACCATCAGTCCCGTAACGCTGACTATCTGGCCCGCGAAGGCGCAGCCTTTGTCATGCCGCAAGCGACAACTGGCGTAGCCGAGATGGCCGCACGCCTGAAAGAGGTTTTGATGCAACCCGAACAATTGAACAGCATGGCCCGCACGGCACGTCGCCTGGCCAAGCCCGATGCAACCAATACCGTGGTCGATGTCTGTGTGGAGGTGGTCAATGGTTGAGAATCAGCGCGCCATGCCGCAACCCGAAATGCGCCGCATCCGTCGCATCCACTTCGTCGGTATCGGCGGTGTCGGCATGTGCGGCATTGCCGAGGTGCTATTGAACCTGGGCTACGAAGTGTCGGGTTCCGACCTCAAGAGCTCTCCAGTGACCGAACGTCTCGAATCGTTCGGCGCGCAGATTTTCCTCGGCCATCGTGCCGAGAACACCATGGGTGCCGATGTGCTGGTTGTGTCCAGTGCGGTCAATACCTCCAACCCGGAAGTGGCTACCGCGCTGGAACGTCGTATTCCGGTTGTGCCACGCGCCGAGATGCTGGCCGAGCTGATGCGCTATCGCCACGGCATCGCGGTGGCCGGTACCCACGGCAAGACCACCACCACCAGCCTGATCGCTTCGGTGTTCGCGGCCGGTGGCCTCGACCCGACGTTCGTGATCGGTGGTCGTCTGAACGCTGCGGGCACCAATGCCCAGCTGGGCACCAGCCGCTATCTGATCGCCGAAGCCGACGAAAGCGATGCCAGCTTCCTGCACCTGCAGCCGCTGGTCGCTGTGGTCACCAATATCGACGCCGATCACATGGCGACCTACGAAGGCGACTTCAACAAGCTGAAGAAAACCTTCGTCGAATTCCTGCATAACCTGCCGTTCTATGGGCTGGCGGTGATGTGCATCGATGATCCTGTGGTCCGTGAAATCCTGCCGCAGGTCAAGCGTCCGATCCTGACCTACGGTTTCAGCGAAGAAGCCGATGTGCGCGCAATCAATGTGCGCCAGGACGGCATGCTGACGTTCTTTACCGTGCTGCGTCGCGACCGCGAGCCGCTGGATGTGTCCGTGAACATGCCGGGCAATCACAACGTGCTCAACTCGCTGGCGACCATTGCAATCGCGACCGACGAAGGCGTCAGTGACGAGGCCATCGTTCAGGGCCTGTCGGGCTTTCAGGGTGTAGGCCGTCGCTTCCAGGTCTATGGCGAACTGCCGGTCGAAGGCGGCAACGTGATGCTGGTCGACGACTACGGTCACCACCCGCGTGAAGTCGCTGCGGTGATCAATGCTGTGCGCGGTGGCTGGCCGGATCGTCGTCTGGTCATGGTTTACCAGCCGCACCGTTTCAGCCGGACCCGTGATCTGTACGACGATTTCGTCCAGGTGCTGGCCGATGCCAATGTGCTGTTGCTGATGGAAGTCTACCCGGCCGGTGAAGAACCGATCCCCGGTGCGGACAGCCGTAACCTGTGCCACAGCATTCGTCAGCGTGGTCAGCTTGATCCGATCTACATCGAGCGTGGCGTTGAGCTCGCACCGCTGGTCAAGCCGCTGCTGCGCGCCGGCGACATCCTGCTGTGCCAGGGCGCGGGCGACATCGGTGGTCTGGCTCCGCAATTGCTCAAGAGTCCGCTGTTCGTCGGCGCAAAAGTGGCTTCAACCGAAGGTAAGCTGAAATGACAGCCGTCGCCCCGTCTTCCCTGTGCTCGACACTCGAGCCGAAAAGCTTCGGCCGCGTTGCCGTACTTTTTGGCGGCAAGAGTGCCGAGCGGGAAGTGTCCCTGAAATCCGGACAGGCAGTGCTTGAGGCACTGCAGGCTGCCGGTGTGGATGCGTTCGGCATCGACGTGGGCGACGATTTCCTGCAACGACTGGTGAGTGAAAAGATCGACCGTGCGTTCATCGTGCTGCACGGTCGCGGCGGCGAAGACGGCACCATGCAGGGGCTGTTGGAGTGCCTGGAAATCCCCTACACCGGCAGCGGCGTACTCGCTTCTGCTCTGGCGATGGACAAGCTGCGTACCAAGCAGGTTTGGCAGAGTCTGGGCCTTGCAACGCCTTTGCACGCGGCACTCGTCAGTGAGCAGGATTGTATTTCTGCCGCGACGGAACTGGGCTTCCCTTTGATCGTCAAACCGGCCCATGAAGGCTCAAGTATCGGTATGGCTAAAGTGACCAGCGTCGACGAATTGATCGCCGCCTGGAAAGCCGCCAGTACCTACGATTCGCAAGTGTTGGTCGAGCAGTGGATTCAGGGGCCGGAGTTCACTGTGGCTTCTCTGCGTGACCAGGTGCTCCCGGTCATCGGCCTGGGCACTCCCCACAGTTTTTACGACTACGACGCCAAGTACCTGGCTTCCGATACCCAGTACCGGATTCCATGCGGGTTGAGCGACGAGCGTGAGCAGGAGCTCAAACAACTGACAGCACGCGCCTGCGAAGCCATTGGCATTGCTGGCTGGGCGCGCACGGATGTCATGCAGGACGCGCAAGGCAAGTTCTGGCTGCTGGAAGTCAATACGGTGCCGGGCATGACCGATCACAGCCTGGTTCCGATGGCGGCGCGTGCTGCGGGTCTGAATTTTCAGCAACTGGTGTTGGCGATTCTGGCCGACAGCGTTCAGGCGAGGGCTTAAGGCATGAACGCTTCGGCACGCCATCAGCCCCCTGCACCGAACCGCAAGCCGGTGCCTCGTGGCGCCAGCCGGATGGTGGCCAAGGAGCCGCTGTCTGCGCGTATGCCAAAACCGAACTTCAGTTTCCTGAAGCGTCTGTTCTGGCCGGTGATGCTGGTCGTGCTGGGTTTTGGTACGTACGAAGCGGCGCTGCGGATCATGCCGTATGCCGACCGCCCGATCACCCGCATCAATGTGCAGGGCGATCTGAGCTACATCAGTCAGCAGGCCGTGCAGCAGCGGATTGCACCGTTCGTGGCGTCGAGCTTTTTCAAGATCGATCTGGCCGCCATGCGCACCGAGCTTGAACAGATGCCATGGATTGCACACGCCGAAGTCAGACGTGTGTGGCCGGATCAGGTGGTGATTCGCCTGGAAGAGCAGCTGCCCGTTGCCCGTTGGGGTGACGAGTCGCTGCTGAACAACCAGGGGCAGGCTTTCACGCCGCGTGAACTGTCCAATTATGAACATCTTCCCCAGTTGTTCGGCCCGCAGCGGGCCCAGCAGCAGGTGATGCAGCAGTACCAGGTGTTGAGTCAGATGTTGCGCCCCATGGGCTTCTCCATCGTGCGCCTGGAATTGCGCGAGCGTGGCAGCTGGTTCCTGACAACAGGTGCCGGTAGTGCTGGGCCGGGTATCGAGTTGTTGCTGGGACGCGACCATCTCGTCGAAAAAATGCGCCGCTTCATCGCGATTTACGACAAAACGCTTAAAGACCAAATCACGAATATTGCGCGCATCGACCTGCGTTACGCCAACGGCCTGGCGGTTGGCTGGCGTGAACAGGCAGCGCCGACGACGGACAAACCCGCCGTCGCGAAGAATTGATAAGAGGCAGGACCATGGCAAATGTGCAAAGCGGCAAAATGATCGTCGGGCTGGATATCGG
Organism: Pseudomonas viridiflava; assembly: GCF_001642795.1. GTDB lineage: Bacteria > Pseudomonadota > Gammaproteobacteria > Pseudomonadales > Pseudomonadaceae > Aquipseudomonas > Aquipseudomonas viridiflava. Next base: position 246,397 of record NZ_LKEH01000025.1, read on the forward strand.
TACCTCCAAGGTGGTGGCACTGGTAGGCGAAGTCGCGGCCGATGGCTCGCTGGAAATCGTGGGTATCGGTACCCATCCCTCCCGCGGCCTGAAGAAGGGCGTGGTGGTGAACATCGAATCGACCGTTCAGTCGATCCAGCGCGCTGTCGAAGAGGCCCAACTGATGGCTGGCTGCCGTATTCACTCGGCATTCGTCGGCGTCGCGGGCAACCACATCCGCAGCCTGAACTCCCACGGCATCGTGGCGATCCGCGACCGTGAAGTGAGCTCTGCGGATCTGGAGCGTGTACTCGACGCCGCCCAGGCCGTTGCCATTCCTGCCGACCAGCGTGTCCTGCACACGCTGCCCCAGGACTACGTGATCGATAACCAGGAAGGCGTTCGTGAGCCACTGGGCATGTCGGGCGTACGTCTGGAAGCCAAGGTCCACGTAGTGACCTGCGCAGTGAACGCCGCCCAGAACATCGAAAAGTGTGTGCGTCGCTGCGGTCTGGAAGTCGACGACATCATTCTGGAGCAACTGGCCTCGGCCTATTCGGTCCTGACCGATGACGAGAAAGAGCTGGGCGTCTGCCTGGTGGACATCGGCGGCGGCACCACTGATATCGCGATCTTTACCGAAGGCGCGATCCGGCACACCGCGGTGATCCCGATTGCGGGCGATCAGGTGACCAACGACATCGCCATGGCGCTGCGCACACCGACCCAGTACGCCGAAGAAATCAAGATTCGTTATGCCTGCGCCCTGGCCAAACTGGCCGGCGCCGGCGAAACCATCAAGGTACCGAGCGTGGGCGACCGTCCACCTCGCGAGCTGTCGCGCCAGGCCCTGGCCGAAGTGGTTGAGCCTCGTTACGACGAGTTGTTCACCCTGATCCAGGCCGAACTGCGTCGCAGCGGTTATGAAGATCTGATCCCGGCCGGCATCGTGCTGACCGGTGGTACCTCGAAAATGGAAGGTGCGGTGGAACTTGCCGAGGAAATCTTCCACATGCCGGTGCGCCTGGGCGTTCCGCATAGCGTCAAAGGGCTCGCTGATGTCGTCCGCAACCCGATCTACTCCACAGGCGTAGGCCTGTTGCTGTACGGGCTGCAGAAACAATCCGATGGCATTTCGCTGTCGGGGATTGTCGGCAACAGCAGTTACGGCGACGAACCCAAGGCTCCTGTGCTTGAGCGTATCAAGCGTTGGGTCCAGGGCAATTTTTAAGCTTCAAAGATTCAAGCTTCAAAACAATAGCGGCAGGCAGTAGGCAAACTAACTAGAGAGCGGAAGGAGAGAGAAAATGTTCGAACTCGTAGACAACGTCCCGCAAAGCCCGGTAATCAAGGTCATCGGTGTAGGCGGTGGTGGCGGTAACGCTGTCAATCACATGGTCAAGAGCAACATCGAAGGCGTGGAATTCATCTGCGCCAACACCGATGCTCAAGCGCTGAAAAACATCGGCGCGCGCACCATTCTTCAACTGGGCACAGGCGTGACCAAAGGTCTTGGCGCTGGCGCCAACCCTGAAGTCGGTCGTCAGGCCGCGCTGGAAGACCGTGAGCGCATTGCAGAAGTCCTGCAAGGCACCAACATGGTCTTCATCACCACAGGCATGGGCGGCGGTACCGGTACCGGTGCAGCACCGATCATTGCCGAAGTGGCCAAGGAAATGGGCATTCTGACGGTCGCAGTCGTGACCCGTCCGTTCCCGTTCGAAGGTCGCAAGCGTATGCAGATCGCCGATGAAGGCATCCGCATGCTGTCCGAAAGCGTCGACTCGTTGATCACCATTCCCAACGAGAAGCTGCTGACCATCCTGGGTAAGGACGCCAGCCTGCTGTCGGCTTTCGCCAAGGCAGACGATGTACTGGCCGGTGCCGTTCGCGGTATCTCCGACATCATCAAGCGTCCGGGCATGATTAACGTCGACTTTGCCGACGTACGCACCGTGATGAGCGAAATGGGCATGGCGATGATGGGCACTGGCTGCGCCAGCGGTCCGAACCGTGCACGTGAAGCGACTGAGGCAGCCATCCGCAACCCGCTGCTCGAAGACGTCAACCTGCAGGGCGCTCGCGGCATCCTGGTCAACATCACTGCCGGTCCTGACCTGTCTCTGGGTGAATACTCGGACGTGGGCAGCATCATCGAAGCGTTCGCTTCCGAGCACGCGATGGTCAAGGTCGGTACCGTTATCGATCCAGACATGCGTGACGAGTTGCACGTGACCGTGGTTGCGACCGGTCTGGGCGCGAAAATCGAGAAGCCTGTCAAGGTGATCGACAATACCCTGCAGACCACTCAGCAGTCCTCGGCTCAGCCAGCGGCCCGTCAGGAAGCCCCTTCGGTCAACTACCGCGATCTGGATCGTCCTACCGTGATGCGCAATCAGGCACACGCAGGCGCCACCGCAGCAGCGAAGATGAACCCTAACGATGATCTGGACTACCTGGACATCCCGGCTTTCCTGCGTCGTCAGGCCGATTGATGAAATGTATCAGGGGTATTAGGGTGATTGGTGTTCAGCAAAGGCATGGTCTGCTATCATCGCCAGCCTTTGTTGATACCAGTTCGCAACTTGCGCTGAAGCGGCCCATGCCATGATTAAACAACGCACCCTGAAAAATATTATCCGTGCCACAGGTGTAGGCCTGCACTCCGGGGAGAAGGTTTACCTGACCCTCAAGCCCGCACCTGTGAATACCGGCATCGTGTTTTGCCGAGCCGACCTTGATCCTGTCGTGCAGATCCCTGCGCGTGCGGAAAACGTCGGTGACACCACTCTGTCGACCACACTGGTCAATGGTGATGTCAAAGTTGACACGGTAGAACACCTGCTTTCGGCCATGGCTGGCCTTGGCATCGATAACGCCTACGTCGAGCTCTCTGCCTCCGAAGTTCCTATCATGGACGGCAGCGCAGGCCCATTCGTATTCCTGATTCAATCGGCTGGCCTGGAAGAACAGGACGCGCCGAAGAAATTCATCCGGATCCTGCGTGAAGTCTCAGTGGAAGAGGGCGGTAAACGCGCTACTTTCGTGCCTTTCGAAGGGTTCAAGGTCAGTTTCGAGATCGATTTCGATCACCCCGTCTTCCGTGACCGCACCCAGAGTGCAAGCGTGGACTTTTCCAGCACTTCCTTCGTGAAGGAAGTCAGCCGTGCCCGGACCTTCGGGTTCATGAGTGACATCGAGTACCTGCGCAAGCACAACCTCGCACTCGGCGGCAGTGTGGAAAATGCCATCGTGGTCGACAAGGAAGGCGTATTGAACGAAGACGGCCTGCGGTACGAGGACGAATTCGTCAAACATAAAATCCTGGATGCCATCGGTGACCTCTACCTGCTGGGCAATAGCCTGATCGGTGAGTTCAAGGGCTTCAAGTCGGGGCATGCACTGAACAACCGTCTTCTGCGTGCGCTTATTGCGCAGACAGATGCCTGGGAAGTGGTGACCTTCGAGGATGCCAGTACGGCACCTATTTCTTACATGCGCCCTGTCGCGGCCGTGTAAGCAAGCTTTACTCTCTTTCCTTTTGTTCTTTAAAGGCTGCCCTCGGGCGGCCTTTTTTTATGGGTTGAATAAAGTCATTCGGTATCGATTCGGCTGATCGTATAACCTCTGGAAATCCGCCACACCCAGACAGGCCATCAGTCTTTGTTTATGCGGTGAAACAGGCCTTGGCGATTAACACCGACCGTCAGGTATTGTTACAGCTCAGACAGGCTTTTCGATTGAGAGCAGGTGGCGAATGAGCGACCGGAAAAATGCTGAGCTGGATCAGGCGACCTTGCGTTTGATCGTGGCGACCTTTGCGATCACCTATGTCTCGCTGATCGGCTTTCTGCCGGGGCTGAGCGTCGCCCAATATCAACCGATCATTGTTTATTACGCTGCATTTCTAGTGGTTTCTCTGGTCCTGCGCCAACACATCATCAGCTACCCCGGTGAGTTCGCCGTGCGGCGTGTGCTGGGCATGGTGCATGACTACACCGGAATATCGGTCGGACTCGTTGTAGGTGGCGAGGCGACACTGCCCATTTTCAGCGTCATGGTCTGGGTCACGCTCGGCAACGGCATGCGCTACGGCTCCCGCTATCTGGCGATTGCTGCGTCTCTGGCAATACTGGCGATCTTGATCATCTATCAGTTGACGCCTTATTGGCAGGCGCAGCCGTTCATGGTGCTGATGCTGGTGGCGATTACCATTCTGGTGCCTGCCTACGCGCACATTCTGCTGGTAAGAACCCGCCAGGCCTCGGAGCAGGCCACTCTGGCCAATCAGGAAAAAGAGCGGTTTCTGGCTCAGGCCAGTCACGATCTGCGCCAACCCATTCACTCCATCGGCATGTTCACGGCATGCCTGCGCTCAAGCCCTCTGGGCGACTACGAGCGCCAACTGGTCGACAACATCGACCGTTCCCTGCACAACGTTTCGCAATTGTTTCGCTCCATTCTGGACATCTACACCCTAGACAGCGGCAAGGTCTCGGCCAAGTCCGAGGTCGTTCATCTGGGGGAGATGCTTCGCGATGTGGTTCAGCAGAATGCTGCGGCGGCGCGTTGGGCAGGCGTCGAGCTGAGGCTAAGGCCTTGTCGTCGTTGGGCCAGGGTCGATGGCACGCTGCTTTCCACCATGGTCCAGAACATTCTCTCCAATGCGCTCAAATATGCTCCTGACCGCCCGGTGCTGATTGGTGTGCGCCGATCCGCAGGCGGCCTTTCGATCAGTATTCATGATCAGGGACGCGGTATTGCCGCAGAGCACCTGCCCCGGGTATGTGACGAGTTCTATCGCGTGCGTCATGTGCGTGACAAAGACGTCGAGGGTGTCGGGCTGGGGCTGTCTATCGTGAAGCGGCTCAGCCAGATTCTCGACGTGGGGATCAGAATCGACTCAAAGGTAGACAGGGGCACGACAGTCACCATCGACGGGCTTCAGGAAGTTGCCGCGCCCGTTCAGCCTGTGCGCAGGAAGGTACTGGGGGACAGCCTGCTCAAGGGCGTGAAGATTTGTCTGGTGGAGGATGACGAAAACGTCCTGATGGCCACCGCTGCGTTGCTCGGACGTTGGGGGTGCGAGGTTCAGACCGCACGTTCAGCCGAGGGGTTGACCACCGACTGCGACATTATCGTTGCCGATTACGATCTGGGCACGACCGCCAATGGGCTCGACTGCATTGATCAGGTACGTGCTGCGCGTGGCTGGGATGTGCCAGCGCTGATCGTTACAGGGCGTGAAGTGGAGAAGGTGCAGGAGGCGTTGCAGGGGCGGGAGGTTTCGATATTGTCCAAGCCGCTCAGGCCGTCTGAACTGCGCCTCAATCTGCTGTCCATGCGCGAGACGCTCACAGAGAGTTCCTGATTCGACCAGTGATGCCTTCAGCGCTTGTCTCTTGCGTGACTGGCCAGCCGCTCAAGTGCGGCGCGCAGCTTGGGGTCGGTGATGCCGTCGGCGGTGGCCTGGATGTTTTCAGCAGCAACCGTGGACAGGTCGATGGTGTGCGTCGCCGCACCGCGTGGCGCTGCCGGTGGCTGAACCTTGAACACGATCCGGGTCAGGTTGATGAACTCATCGAATGCGACCAGTTGTCGGTGCAGGCGCTTCTGCTGATAGCGCAGGCGGGTGGCCCAGTGACCGTCCGTCACGATCAGCAACAGACTACCTTCCCGCCACGACGCCACATGGCAATGCTCGCGGGCAGCGGGCTGCAACTGGCTCTCGACCAGACGTTGCAGGTGGCTCAGGCGTTCGGCGTGCCGAAAGATAGCCTTCAAAGGCTTGGCTTCGCGCAGCAGCACTGCAGGCGCACGAGCATTCAGAGGACGAAAAGCCATGGGGAGGTGCCTTGGTGACAAGGCGCTCATCTTAACAGAAAGCATTGTAACGGCTGCTTTCAGAGGCCTTTCCGTGCTTTCATATGCAAATCAATGAGTAACTTCCCCGTTTTGCGGGTTGAAGTGCTTGAAAATGGCCCCATTGTAAATCTGCCCCGTCACAGCGCTGTGCCAGCATCGTGGAATAACGCCACTTTCCTCACCATCGTTTCCGGGTAGAATGCTCGTTCGCATGCAGCCATCAGGGCTGCACGGGCGACTCACGGGGCCGCCCTCCATTCCTATGTGTGGAAGATCCTGTCGATATGTTTGCGCCTTTGTTGAAAAAACTTTTTGGAAGCAAGAACGAGCGTGAAGTCAAACGCATGCTCAAGACGGTTCAACTCGTCAATGCCTTCGAAGAGCAAATGGTGGCCCTTTCGGACGAGCAATTGCGCGCCAAGACCGAAGAGTTCAAGGCCCGCATAGCCAAAGGCGAGACCCTCGATCAACTGCTGCCGGAAGCGTTTGCTGTCGCGCGTGAAGCGGGCAAGCGTGTCATGGGCATGCGCCACTTCGATGTTCAGCTGATCGGTGGCATGACCCTGCATGAAGGCCAGATCGCCGAGATGCGTACCGGTGAAGGTAAAACCCTCGTCGGCACCCTGGCGGTCTACCTCAACGCGCTGTCGGGCAAAGGCGTTCACGTGGTTACCGTGAACGACTACCTGGCACGCCGCGACGCCAACTGGATGCGTCCGCTGTACGAATTCCTCGGTCTGACCGTAGGTATCGTCACGCCATTCCAGCCGCCGGAAGAGAAGCGCGCAGCCTATGCCGCTGACATCACCTACGGCACCAACAACGAATACGGCTTCGACTATCTGCGCGACAACATGGCGTTCAGCATGGACGACAAGTTCCAGCGCGAACTCAACTTTGCCGTGATCGATGAAGTCGACTCCATTCTGATCGACGAAGCGCGTACGCCGCTGATCATTTCCGGTCAGGCTGAAGACAGCTCCAAGCTGTACACCGAAATCAACCGCCTGATCCCCAAGCTCGAGCAGCACATCGAGGAAGTGGAAGGCCAGGTCACCAAGGCCGGTCACTTCACCGTTGACGAGAAGACCCGTCAGGTCGAGCTGAACGAAGCCGGTCACCAGTTCATTGAAGAGATGCTCACCGAAGTCGGCCTGCTGGCTGAAGGCGAGAGCCTGTATTCGGCGCACAACCTGGGCCTGCTGACTCACGTCTATGCCGGTCTGCGTGCGCACAAACTGTTCAACCGCAACGTCGAATACATCGTCCAGGACGGTCAGGTGCTGCTGGTCGATGAGCACACCGGTCGTACCATGCCGGGCCGTCGCCTGTCCGAGGGCCTGCACCAGGCCATCGAAGCCAAGGAAAACCTGAACATTCAGGCCGAAAGCCAGACCCTGGCGTCGACCACGTTCCAGAACTACTTCCGTCTGTACAACAAACTGTCCGGCATGACCGGTACAGCCGACACCGAAGCGTTCGAATTCCACCAGATCTACAACCTGGCCGTGATGGTCATTCCGCCGAACAAGCCACTGGCGCGCAAGGACTTCAACGACCTCGTCTACCTGACTGCGGAAGAGAAGTACGCGGCCATCGTGACCGACATCAAGGCCTGCCTGGCGGAAAACCGTCCGGTGCTGGTGGGTACGGCGACCATTGAAACCTCCGAGCACATGTCTCGTCTGCTGAATGCCGAAGGCATCGAGCACAAGGTTCTGAACGCCAAGTTCCACGAAAAGGAAGCGGAAATCATCGCTCAGGCCGGTCGTCCGGGTGCGTTGACCATCGCCACCAACATGGCCGGTCGTGGTACCGACATCCTGCTGGGCGGTAACTGGGAAGTTGAAGTCGCCAATCTGGAAGACCCGACCCCCGAGCAGATCGCACAGATCAAGGCCGACTGGCAGAAGCGTCACCAGCAGGTCATCGAAGCAGGCGGTCTGCACGTAATTGCCTCCGAGCGTCATGAATCGCGCCGTATCGACAACCAGCTGCGCGGTCGCGCCGGTCGTCAGGGCGACACCGGTTCCAGCCGCTTTTACCTGTCGCTGGAAGACAGCCTGATGCGCATCTTCGCCTCTGACCGGGTGAAGAATTTCATGAAGGCGCTCGGCATGCAGTCCGGTGAAGCCATCGAGCACCGCATGGTGACCAACGCCATCGAGAAAGCGCAGCGCAAGGTCGAAGGTCGCAACTTCGACATCCGCAAGCAATTGCTTGAATTCGATGACGTGGCCAACGAGCAGCGCAAAGTGATCTATCACATGCGTAACACGCTGCTGGCTGCCGACAATATCGGCGACACCATCGCTGACTTCCGTGCTGAAGTGCTGAACAACCTCATCAGCCAGCACATTCCGCCACAGTCGCTGCCCGAGCAGTGGGACGTTCCAGGCCTGGAAGCTGCACTGAACACCGACTTTGCCGTGAAGCTGCCGATTCAGCAGTGGCTCGACGAAGACGATCACCTGCACGAAGACAGCCTGCGCACCAAGATCATGGATCAGTTGCTGGTCGCGTATAACGAGAAAGAAGATCAGGCCAGTGCCGAAGCGCTGCGCTCCTTCGAGAAGCAGATTCTGTTGCGCGTTCTGGACGACCTGTGGAAAGACCACCTGTCGACCATGGATCACCTGCGTCACGGTATCCACCTGCGTGGCTACGCCCAGAAGAACCCGAAGCAGGAATACAAGCGCGAGTCGTTTACCCTGTTCCAGGAACTGCTGGACTCGATCAAGCGCGACACCATTCGCGTTCTGTCCCACGTTCAGGTTCGCCGCGAAGACCCCGAGGAAGAAGAGGCGCGTCAGCGTCAGGAAGCCGAGGAGTTGGCCAAGCGCATGCAGTTCGAACACGCTGAAGCTCCGGGTATCGACCAGCCTGCGCTGATCGAGGAAGAGGGCGAGGCTGTTGCCGTCGCGACTACACCGGTTCGCAACGACCAGAAATTGGGTCGCAACGAGCTGTGCTGGTGTGGTTCGGGCAAGAAATTCAAGCACTGTCACGGCCAGATCAACTAAGGCCCTGACACTGTAATACCCGCGCCGCGACCGGCTTGCCCGTCGCGGCGTTTTTTCATTGAATCGCCGTACCGATGTGGGCGGCGCATACACCCCACGAGGAGCACCCCGATGGCTGTTGGTCTTGGTCCGTTGCCTACGCTGCACCCGGTTCCCGGTTTTGAACTTGGCATCTCTTCTGCCGGCATCAAACGCCCGGGTCGCAAGGATGTCGTGGTCATGCGCTGTGCCGAAGGCTCGAGCGTTGCCGGTGTGTTCACGCTGAACGCGTTCTGTGCCGCTCCGGTCATCCTGGCCAAACAGCGCGTGCAGGGCACCGTGCGTTACCTGCTGACCAATACCGGCAACGCCAACGCGGGTACCGGCGAGCCCGGCCTTGCAGCTGCGCGTCGTACCTGCGAGAAGCTTGCCGAGCTGACCGGTGTCGATGCGTCTGCCGTACTGCCTTACTCCACCGGTGTGATCGGTGAGCCTCTGCCTGTGGAAAAGATCGAAGGCGCGCTGCAAGCGGCCCTTGACGATCTGTCTGTGGATAACTGGGCGGCGGCGGCCACCGGCATCATGACCACCGATACCCTGCCAAAGGGTGCGAGTCGTCAGTTTCAGCACGACGGCGTGACCATCACCGTGACCGGCATCAGCAAAGGCGCGGGCATGATTCGTCCAAACATGGCGACCATGCTCGGCTACATCGCCACCGACGCCAAGGTGTCCCAGAGCGTGTTGCAGGACCTGATCCGCGACGGCGCGAACAAGTCGTTCAACCGTATTACCATCGATGGCGACACCTCGACCAACGACTGCTGCATGCTGATCGCCACCGGTCAGGCCGACCTGCCTGAAGTGACCGAAGCCAAAGGCCCGTTGTTCGATGCCCTGAAAAAAGCCGTGTTCGACGTCTGCATGGAAGTCGCCCAGGCCATCGTGCGTGACGGCGAAGGTGCGACCAAGTTCGTCACCGTTGAAGTCAATGGCGGCGGCAATCATCAGGAATGTCTGGATGTCGGCTATGCCGTTGCTCACTCGCCATTGATCAAGACCGCGCTGTTCGCCTCCGATCCGAACTGGGGTCGCATTCTGGCCGCTGTCGGCCGTGCAGGCGTGCCGGACCTGGACGTGAGCAGGATCGACGTGTTCCTGAGCGGTGTGTGTATCGCCAGCCAAGGCTGCCGCGCCACGACCTACACTGAAGAGCAGGGCTCGGCGGTCATGGCCGAAGAGGAAATCACCATCCGCATCGAGCTGGGCCGCGGTGATTGCAGCGAAACGATCTGGACCACCGACCTGTCCCACGAATACGTGAAGATCAACGCGGAATACCGCACCTGATTCATTCCGGCGCGGGCGATCGCTCGCCTGCGCCATTCAACGGAGTTGAACATGAGCCTGCACCTAATCATCGGCGACAAACGCTATTCCTCCTGGTCGCTGCGTCCCTGGCTGGTGCTGGAGATGACCGGCGCGCCGTTCACCGATCAGGTCATCCGTCTTAACCTGCCTGACACCCGCGAGAACATCCTCAAGTATTCGCCTACCGGCAAAGTGCCTGCGCTGCAGTGCGAGCACGGCACCATCATCGATTCGCTGGCGATCTGTGAGTACCTGGTCGAGCGGTTCCCGGATGTCGACCTGTGGCCACGTGATGTCTCTGCCCGTGCCCAGGCGCGTTCTGCCTGCGCCCAGATGCACAGCGGCTTCATGAGCCTGCGTTCCAACATGCCGATGGACCTGCGTCAGGATCAGGCGCTGGAAGTCATTCCGGTCGATACCCAGGCCGACATCGACCGCATCGTCGCGCTGTGGGCTGAATGCCGAAAGGCAGCCAGGGAAGACGGTCCGTTCCTGTTCGGCCGTCCGAGCATTGCCGATGCGTTCTTCGCGCCGGTCGCGATCCGCCTACGCACGTATCGCGTGGCGTTGCCCGACGAGACGCTGGCCTACATCGAAACCATTTACCAATGGCCTGCCTTCCAGCGCTGGCAGCAGGCTGGTCTAGAGGAGTCCTGATCGTGAAACGCATTCACGTGGCCGCTGCCGTCATTCGTGGCGCCGACGGCAAAATCCTGATCGCCAAAAGGGCTGACAGCCAGCATCAGGGCGGACTGTGGGAGTTTCCCGGCGGCAAGGTCGAAGAGGGCGAAGCCGTCGAGACTGCGCTGGGACGCGAACTGCAGGAAGAGCTGGGCATCATCGTCACGGCGGCGCGTCCACTGATCAAGATTCAGCATGACTACCCGGACAAGCATGTGCTGCTGGATGTGTGGGAAGTTTCAGCGTTCACCGGCGAGCCGCACGGTGCCGAAGGTCAGCCGTTGGTCTGGGCGTCTTCTCGTGAACTGGCCAATTACGACTTTCCAGCCGCCAACCGGCCGATCGTCGCGGCGGCGCGTCTGCCGGGCGAATACCTGATCACCCCGGAAGGGCTGGACAATATCGAGGTCCTGCGCGGGATTCAGAAAGCCGTTGCGGGCGGCATCAAGCTGGTTCAATTGCGCGCACCGGGCGGCTACGACCCCAAGTACCGCGACATGGCGGTGGACGCGGCGGGTCTGTGTGCAGGCAAGGCGCAACTGATGCTCAAAGGACCACTGGAATGGCTGGGTGATTTCCCGTCCGCCGGTTGGCACCTGACGGCCGAGCAACTGCGCAAATACGCCAGCCGTGGACGGCCGTTTCCAGAGGATCGCTGGCTGGCCGCTTCCTGTCACAACGCAGAAGAATTGGCGTTGGCAGAGCAGATGGGCGTGGATTTCGTGACCCTGTCCCCGGTGCAGCCAACCTTGACGCACCCCGATGCTCAGCCATTGGGCTGGGAACAGGCCGCACAGTTGATCACAAGCTTCAGCAAGCCTGTTTACCTGCTGGGTGGCGTAGGGCCTGCCGAAAGGCAGAAAGCATGGGAAAACGGCGCTCAGGGCGTTGCAGGAATACGGGCGTTCTGGCCTGAAGAGCTCTGATGGCCCTGGATCATTGATCGCTCCTGCGTCCGCTCCCGAATGTGACGCAAAGCGTCACGGGATGCATGCCCAAGCAGAGCATTGGCACGATCATCAAGCTCACACTGATCGTTACCACGCTCCTGCGTGGTAACGCCGCTCAGGACGCTCTGCGTCCGCTCTTGAACGCTCAGAGCGGGCACGATCATGCCTTACTCCGGCTTCGGCGCAGGCTGCCACAGGATTTCGGCGATGCCTTGTCGCCGGGCAATGATCCGGGCGGCGACGAACAGCAGGTCCGACAATCTGTTGATATACGCCAGACCAGAGCCTTCCAGCGGTTCGACCGCATTCAGATGCTGGCAGCGACGCTCGGCACTGCGGGCCAGGCTGCGGCACACATGAGCGTGTGCAATCAGCGCTGAACCGCCGGGCAGGATAAAGTTTTCCAGCGGCCCCAGTTCCTCGTTCCAGACATCGATCGCCGCCTCGAGACGCTCGACCTCAGCGCTGTTCAATGCCTTGTAACTCGGCATCGCCAGTTCGCCGCCCAGATCGAACAGACGGTGCTGACAAGGCGCCAGAACATCGATCACTTCGTTGAGCCCGGACACGCTCGGCGCCAGTTCGATCAATCCGGCCAACAGCAGACCAAGCTGGCTGTTGAGGGTATCGACTTCGCCGATGGCTTCGACGCGTGGGTGATCCTTGGACACCCGGCGACCGTCGCCCAGCCCCGTTTCCCCGGCGTCGCCGGTACGTGTGTAGATTTTCGACAAACGAAAGCCCATTCAGTGGCTCCTGGTCATAGCTTGGAAATAACCTGTTGCTGCACATTCACCTGATTGGCGATCAGCGGCAGGCGCAGCGTGAAGCAGGTTCCATTGCCGACGGAAGATTGCACTTCCATCTGGCCCTTGTGGTTGTTGGTGATGATGAAGTACGACACCGACAGGCCCAGTCCAGTGCCCTGACCGATCTCCTTGGTGGTGAAAAACGGCTCGAAGGTGCGTTTGCGCACGTTTTCGGACATGCCGATGCCGTTGTCTTCCACCTGAATTTCGGCCCACGGCGGATTGAGTCGGGTGCGCAGAATGATGCGTCCCTCATCCTCGCCATCGGGCCGTTGATGAATCGCCTGGGCAGCGTTTTTCAGCAGGTTCAGCAGCACTTGTTCCAGCTCATTGGCAATGCACGGCACCGGCCCCAGCTCCGGATCGAACTGGCGGATGATGTGCTGGCCCTTGAAGTCGAAACCGATGGTCAGATCAAAGTCGTTGCTGGCGATTTCCACCGCCTGATCGATCAGTGCAGGCAAGTCGCAGGGCGAGAGCTGACGGTTACTCAAGCGGCTGAAGTTGAGCATGTGACTGACAATCTTCGCGGCTCGCGCACCTGCCTGCTGAATGCCATCCAGCAGTTGCGGCACTTCGCGGCTGGTCAGGTAGTTGTTCACCACGGCCAGGTCGATCCCGTCGGTTTCGGCCTGCTCGATGTTCTTCGGCAGGTCCGGCGACAGACGTCGGCGGATATTCTGCACGTTATGCAGGATCGCGCCCAACGGATTATTGATTTCGTGGGCCATGCCTGCTGCGAGGCCGCCAACCGAAAGCATTTTTTCCGACTGCACCATCATTTCTTCCAGCGAGATGCGCTGAGTGATGTCGTCGATCCGGATCACCACCCCACGGCCAGCGTCGCCGGTCAGCGGGTAAAACGTCAGCGCGTAATGGCGAGACTCGTCGTTCTTGATCCAGGTCACGCGCTCGATCTTGGTGACACTGTGTCGTTCAACCGTGTGTTTGATCTGCGGCAGAAACGATCGCATCGGCTCGAAAGCAATGAAGATCGGCTGGTTCATTGCCTCGTCCAGGGTTGTGCCGGAAAGCGCGCTGGCCTCCTGGTTCCACTGGGTCACGTACAGTTGCTCGTCCAGCGCGATCATGGCCGAGGGCATCGAGTCGATGATGCTGTTGAGGTAGTTCTGAAAGCCCGTGAGCTTCTTTTCGATCTTGCTGCGCACCTGAACTTCGAGCTCGAGCTTGCGATTGGTGTGCCGGGTTTCCTCGGCCAGACCCTGCGCCTGATCGTAGGCTTCCTGAGAGTCGTCGCGGGCGCGTTTGAGCTGCTGTTCGCGTGCTTCGATACGCGACAGCATGGTGTTGAAGGCTTCAGCCAGGCTGCCGATTTCATCTTCGTTACCAGGCTCGGCGCGCAACGCGTAGTTCTCTTCGCGGGTGACCTGACGGGAGAGCTCTTCCAATTGATAGATAGGCTCGGTGATCAGGCGACGAATCTGCCGCGCCACGACCAGCCACAGCAATACGCTGAACACCAGAATGCCCAGGCTGGCAGTCAGCGTGCCGGTATAAAACGCGGGCGGCAGTTCGCTGCTGGCGACCAGCAATAGATGGCCAGGAGGTTGCTCGCCTTTGGGTACAGTGATGACCTGCGTGCTGCGAAACTCGGTCAGGCGCCAGCTTTCAAGGTCCTTGAAATGATGTGGCAACTCAAGCCCTTCGCCCTGCTGCACTTGCCCCAGGCGTTCGCCATCGTTGTCGTAAATGGCTGCCGCGCGCAACGGACCGTAGCTTTTCAGCTCCCTCAGCAATGCACGTGCGTCGTCGGGTGAATTCAGTGCGTTTTCATTGAGGTTGGCGCTGCTGATCAGACGGCCAATGGTCTGCAAGGCCTGCGGCGCCATGGCTTCCTGGGAAATGTAATAGGCCGCGCTGATGAAGGTCAGGTTGGCGACCAGCAGGACGGTGGTCATTAGAACCAGCAGGGCAGCCAGCAGCTTCTGGCCGACAGGCAGGTTTTCCAGGCGTTGGCGCAAAGGCATGGGGCAGGTCGCAGTGGCAGGTTGAACAAGCAGGGTAGCGCGGGCTAGTCCGTACGCAAACCCTTGCTTGCCAGATGCGTGACCAGCCGCGTCTGCAACTGCTGCAAATGCGGCACCGGGCAGTGATGGCGCTTGGCAGCGGCACAGGCGTAGCCCAGCAGGTAGCTGATTTCGGTGCGTCGCTGATGCGCCACGTCCTGATACATCGACGAGTAGTTCGCCGCCGTGGCCTTGATGACCCGCAACACTTCGCTGTGCAAGTCAGCAGCGGCCGCCGGCTGACCGCAGCAATGCAGCAGGTCGGTCAGCTCGGCGCAGAGCGTGGCGACTTCACAGTGATGCTCCAGCAGTTCGCCGTTGCGGCAGTGGTGCAGCACGGTCAGTGGATTGATCGCGCAATTGAGCGCCAGCTTGCGCCACAGGCGGGTGAGGATGTCCGGCGTCCACTCGTGAGGAATCGCGCTGGCGTGCAAGTCCTTCAAAAGGGAAGGTGGAGCAGGATTCGCAACATCGCCCATCCAGGTAAAGCCATGACCGGCAAACACCACGTACCAGTCGGCCTTGCGGAACGCACCTTCGGTGCTCGAAGCGAAGATGCAACGGGCATGCGGCACTCGTGCTGCGACAGCGTCCTGACTGCCGAGACCGTTCTGCAACAGGATGACCTCGGCATCGGCCGTCAAACGCTGCGCCAGTTGCGCCACGGCCTGTTCGGCGTCATAAGCCTTGCAGGCCACCAGCAGGCGAGCGATCGGCGCCTGATCGTCAAGCGCTTGCGCAGGCACTTGGAACGAACGGGCCGCGTCGTTTTCTATCAAGGTCAGGCAGCCGCCGCTGGCCTGATACGCGGCCACACGAGCGGCGTCTCGCAGCACCAGATGCACCGGCACATTCGCCCGTGCCAGCCGCGTGGCCCACAGACTGCCCAGACTGCCTGCGCCCAATACATGCCAGGTCGTCGACATCAGTGATCGGCCTTCAAGGACAAAAGCGGCCCTGAAGCAGTTAAATCAGTATTCGACATGAAAGGCTCACAGTGAAGGCCGGAAAAGTCTCGTTATAATGAGCGTTCTTTCATACCGTCAAGTCATGCGCGCCGTTGATTGCCGTGCGCGCCGTTCAATTGGAGAACATACATGCCCTCGTTCGACGTAGTGTCCGAATTGGATAAACACGAAGTCACGAATGCCGTCGACAACGCTATCAAAGAGCTGGATCGTCGCTATGACCTGAAAGGCAAGGGGACGTTCGAGTTCAAGGAACTGACCGTCAGCCTGACCGCCGAAGCAGACTTCCAGCTTGAAGCCATGATCGAGATCCTCAAGCTGGCACTGGTCAAGCGCAAGATCGACGCCAAGTGCTTGGAAATCAAGGATGCCTATGCGTCCGGCAAGCTGATGAAGCAGGAGGTCGTGCTGCGCGAAGGCATCGACAAGGAGCTGGCGAAGAAGATCGTCGCTCACATCAAGGAAGCCAAACTCAAGGTCCAGGCCGCCATTCAGGGCGAGCAGGTGCGTGTCACCGGCAAGAAGCGTGACGACCTGCAGGAAGCCATCGCAGCCCTGCGCGCCTACGATTCGGGCATGCCGCTGCAGTTCAACAACTTCCGTGACTGACGATTTGCAGTGCTGACCGGGGAACCAAGGGTTGCCCGGCCAGTCCGAATCGCCCTGTGCATTGAAACGACAGCCGTTGCTGTCCATCGACGCCGGTTCGTCAGGTTAAGGAGAGAAAGATGGATTTAAACGCAGAAGTCGGTCACCTGTGGCAAGCGTCGCAGGCCTGGATTCCGATGATCATGCAGTACAGCGGCCGTCTGCTTCTGGCCCTCGTTACGCTGTGCATCGGCTGGTGGCTGATCAACAAGGTGACCGGCAAGCTCGGCGCGCTGTTGGGCCGGCGACAGGCAGACCTGGCGTTGCAGGGCTTCGTCAGCAGTCTGGCGAACATCATTCTGAAGATACTGCTGGTGGTCAGTGTCGCGTCGATGATCGGCGTCGAAACCACTTCATTCGTCGCGGCCATCGGTGCTGCCGGTCTGGCGATCGGTCTGGCATTGCAGGGCAGTCTGGCGAACTTCGCAGGCGGCGTTTTGATTCTGCTGTTCCGTCCGTTCCGCATCGGTGACTGGATCGAAGCGCAGGGCGTTGCGGGTACCGTCGACAGTATTCAGATCTTCCACACCGTGCTGCGCACTGGTGACAACCGCACGGTGATCATGCCCAACGGCAACCTGTCCAACGGTATCATCACCAACACCAATCGTCAGCCGACCCGCAAGGTTGTGTTCGACATCGGTGTCAGCCACGACGCGGACCTGAAACAAGCCTTGCAAGTCCTGCTGGAGATGGCAAAAGACCCACGCGTACTCGAAGACCCGGCCCCTCAGGCCGTGGTTGCAGCGCTGGGAGAGAACGCAATTACCCTGTCGCTGCGGGTCTGGACCAAGACCGGTGACTTTGGTGACGTGGTCTCGCTCTTCAACATCGAAGCGCGTGATCGTCTCAAGGGCGCAGGCATCGACATCCCGGCGCCACAGCGGATGATGCGGGTCGTTCAGGAGTAACCTGCGCCGCTCCATCAGAAAACGAAAAAGCCCTGGCGCGTGAGCGTCAGGGCTTTTTTGATGGGCGCGGATTCGTTACAGGTTGGCGAGCCCGACGATAATGCCGACGGCCGCGACGGCTGCGCCCAGCACGTTCAGGAAGAAGCCCACACGCAACGCCACGGAAAGCCTCCACGGCTTGAAGCAGAACGCATAAATGAGCAGAAAAATGATCGCAAAGATCTCGAGCTGACCCAGCAGTACGATAGCGCTGCCGATTGTCATCGGCTCAGCGGCGCTTGAAACGGCATACGCCAGCGCGGTCCAGACGACAGGGAACCAGATACCCAGCCCGATCAGGGCAAGCATCAGGTATTGGTTGAAGCTTGGTTTTTTTGCGGTGTTCAATGTCGTTCCTTTAGCATCGTATGCGGAAAAGCCTCGCCGGTCTCAAGGCTTGTCAATTGTCGTCGATTGAGCAGGTTCTTCGATTTTCACGCCTTTGGCGTCCTTGCTCCACTGCAGGATGATCATCACCAGCGTCGGCACGCCGAGCAGGGCGGTGATGAGGAAGAAGTTGTGGTAACCGAACTTCTCCACCATCACCCCCGAATAACCACCGATCAGGCGCGGCAGCAACAGCATGATCGAGCTGAGCAGGGCGTACTGGGTCGCCGAGAACTTGAGGTTGGTCAGGCTCGACAGGTAGGCCACGAACGCGGACGTCGCAAGGCCGGAGCTGAGGTTGTCCAGCGAGATGGTCAGGATCAGCATTTTGATGTTCGGCCCCATGTCTGCCAGCAGCAGAAACAGGATGTTGGTGGCTGCCGAACTCAGGCCGCCGATGAACAGGATCGGCATGATGCCGAAGCGCACGATCAGCAGGCCGCCGACGCCTGCGCCCAGCAGTGTCATGATCAGGCCGAAGATCTTGCTCACGCTGGCGATCTGATCCTTGGTGAAGCCCTGGTCGATGTAGAACACGTTGGCCATGACGCCCATCACCGTGTCCGACATACGATAAGTAGCGATCAGACCCAGCAGCAGCAAGGCCTGCCAGCGGTAGCGCATGATGAAATCGTTGATCGGTGTCAGGACCGGTGCAAGGCCGCGGCGTCCCATCGAAGACAGGCAGCCGATGGTGAGCAGCGTATAAAGGATCGCGCGCAGGAACGCCCTGTCTTCCAGCAACAGGTCCATCCAGCTGGTGTCCTGGAAGAGCACGCTGGCAAAATCGGTGTTGTAGAGCTGAGTGAACATCGCCGGAACCGACACCAGCAGCACGATCAGGACAAAGACTGAGGCCAGTTGGTGGGTGAAGCCGTAGCGCGCTGCCGACAGCTGGGTGCGCAGCGGTACGGGCGGCTCGCGCATGACCAGCGTGGTGATCAGTGCGGGCAGCATCAGCAGACCGAACAGCACGTAAGTGCCGGTCCAGGCCGAATGCTTGTAGGCGAAGCCGGTCGAGCCGAAGCCTTCGGCGAAATACAGTGCGCCTGCGGTCGCCAGCAGTGCGGCAACGCGGTAGCCGGACATGTAGCTGGCGGCCAGCGCGGCCTGCTGGGTGTCATGGGCGATTTCCAGGCGATACGCATCGATCGCGATGTCCTGGGTCGCAGAGGCGAAGGCCACGATCACCGCGATGGCGATCAACCAGGACAGATGTTGCTGCGGATCGCAGAAACCCATGCCGATCAGGCCTAGCAGCACGAGTGTCTGGGACAGTACCAGCCAGGAGCGACGACGGCCCAGTTTGCCGAGCAGCGGCAGGCGCCACTGGTCGAGCAATGGTGACCAGACCCATTTGAAGGCGTAGGCAAGACCGATCAGGCTGGCGTAGCCGATGGTTTCGCGAGCGACACCGGCTTCACGCAACCATACGGATAACGTCGAAAAGACCAACATGTAAGGCATGCCCGCAGCGAATCCGAGCAGCAGCAACACTAAAGTCGATGGGCTGGCATATGCGGCGAGCGCGGCGCGCCAGGTTTTACGGGGCATGGGCTGGAATCTGCCTCAGGTTACGAAAACAAAGGGCGCACTCTAACCGTTGAACTACATGGGGCGCCAGCCATGACGCTGCATATCAACCCGATTGTTCAGAATGGTAAGGCCTTCGGTACGTAAACGGGCACGCTGTTCGTCACCCGAGGGGCTGCCGGGTGGCAGACTGAGCCTGCCGCCGGCACCCAAAACACGGTGCCAGGGAAGCGCCGAACCGTCCGGCAACTGGCTCAAGGTGCGGCCTACCCAGCGGGCCGCCTTGCCAAGTCCGGCCAGTTCCGCCAGTTGTCCGTAGCTGACCACCTTGCCTTCCGGCACCTGAGCCAGCGTCAGATAAAGTGCCGTGCGCCGTACGTCGGCAGGCGAAAGCCCGCTTGGGTCGTTTTGCTCTGAAACGGGGTCGCTCACACGTTTATCCTGTATAAAACGAGATTGATTGTCGTTTCCTGGAACTACAGATGGATCTGATGGTCAGTGATACCTGTGTTCGGGGGTCCGTGGACTGCCTTGACGTTTTTCCAGCGGGATGATGCCCGATTTTCCGCCAAACAGAGCCTAGTCGTCGCTTATGTTGTCCAGAACCCTTCTGTGTCTTGCCCTCACCGCCGCCTCCACTCCCTTGCTTGCCGATACCGTCTGGTTGAAGAACGGCGACAAGTTGACCGGTACCATCAAGGTTTTCGACGGCGGCAAGTTGCTGCTGCAGACCGAATACGGCGGTGCCATTCCGATTGACTGGAAAAAGGTCAAGACCCTGGAAAGCGATCAGCCATTGCTCGTCAAACAGGACCAGTACACGGGTGAAGTCGCCAAGTCACTGAAAGCGTCCGATGACGGCAAGGTGGTTCTCGCCAATGGCGAGGCGCCCAAAACCGTCGAGCTGGCGAGCATTCAGCAGATCATCAAGCCCAAGCCGGTCATCACCGATCTGGTCTGGAAGGGCAATATCGACGCTGCGCTGGACTTCCAGCAGGCCGAGAACGACACCAATGATTACAACGTCGCCTTCAAGACATCGGCGCGTCACGGTCAGTGGCGTCATAACGCCAGAGGCGAATACAACCGCGAAACCACAGACGATGTGGTCGGCACCGACAACTGGAGCGCCGAGTACTCGATCGACCGCTTCCTGACCGAGAAATTCTTCTGGGACGCCCGTGTCACCTACAAGCGCGACAAGATCGAAGACCTGTCCCGCCAGCGTGTCGTCGGTACGGGTCCTGGTTATCAGTTCTGGGATGACGAACTGGGTGCCTTCAAGGTCGGCGCACTGCTTAACCGCACTGACTTCGAGTTTTCCAACGACGAGAAGGAAAACTTCTACTCGGTTGCCGGCACCTGGGATTACAACCGTTACCTGATCGGCAAGAAGGTCGAGTTCTTCACCAACGGCGAGCTGGGCAAACCGTTGAGCGGCGTTGCGGACTACTCGCTGGATGTAGAGGCGGGGCTGCGCTACAAGGTCACCGAGTGGGCCTCGCTTAACCTCAAGGCCGAGAAAGATGTCATCAGCGGCTCCAGCAACGGCGATGTCGACAAGACTCGCTACACCGCAGGTTTCGGCGTCGCCTGGTAAGCACGTGGGCCAGCGACACCCTTACAGGGCGAGTCGCTGGCCAATCACCGTCTAGATTCTCATCGCGCCGTCCAGCTCCAGGATGCGCCCGCTGAAATAGTCATTTTCCAGAATGTAAGCGACCGAGTGGGCGATTTCGTCCGGCTTGCCCATGCGTTTGAGCGGGATGGCAGACGTCATCTTCTCCAGCGCCTCGGGCCTCATGCTGCCAGTCATCTCGGTTTCGATGAAACCGGGTGCCACGCCTGCGACCCTGATGCCGTAACGCGCCAGTTCCCGTGCCCAGGTCACGGTCGCTGCCGCGACACCGGCCTTGGCGGCCGAATAGTTGGTCTGGCCGATGTTGCCCGCGCGTGAAATCGACGAGATATTGATGATCGCGCCCTGACTGTTCTGCTCGATCATCTTCGCGGCCACTTCGCGTGTGCACAGGAAGACGCCGGTCAGGTTGACGTCGATCACCGACTGCCACTGAGCCAGGCTCAGCTTGGTCATGACGCCGTCCTTGACCTTGACCAACAGACCGTCGCGCAGGATGCCCGCGTTGTTGACCAATCCGTGAATGCTCCCGAAATCCTCGGCGATCCTGCTCACGGTTTCCACAACCTGATCTTCGTTCGCGACGTTGCACAGGTAGGCCCGTGCCTGCACGCCTTGTGCCTGGCAGGCTGCAACCGCCTGATCGAGTTTTTCCTGATTCAGGTCCACCAACGCCAGATTCGCACCTTTGCCGGCCAGGTATTCGGCCATCGCGCGGCCCAGACCCTGGCCTCCGCCGGTGATTATTATTAGCTTGTCTTTCAATTCCATGTGCGTGTCCAATCCGCTGATTGTCTTCACGGCATGGCTCATTCGAGATGAGTCCGAATGCCGTTGCCAGAGCACGTTATATTCTGTTTCCGCGCGTTCGTCTTCAGCTCGACGCAAACGTTTCAAGGAGTCACACGATGAGCGCGAAAGCCTCTAAGGATGCCAGGCACCTGCTGCTCAAGGAGTACAGGGCTGCCCTGTCAACGCATTCCAAGTCAATGCCGGGCTACCCGTTCGGTTCGGTTGTGCCTTACTGCCTGGATGATCGGGGGCGGCCATTGGTACTGATCAGCCGCATCGCTCAGCACACCCATAACCTGACGCTCGATCCCAAGTGCTCGCTGCTGGTGGGCGATCGGGGCGCCGAGGATGTGCAGGCGGTTGGCCGGGTGACGGTGCTGGCGCAGGCCGAAAAGCTCAGTGATCCCGTTGCGATCGAGGCTGCAGCAAGACGGTACTACCGGTTCTTCCCCGAGTCGCAGAGTTATCACACCGCTCACGATTTCGATTTCTGGGTGCTTGCACCTGTTCGCTACCGGTACATCGGCGGCTTCGGCGCTATTCACTGGCTGGACGAAGTGGCGCTGGATAATCCGTTTGCAGGCAAGGTCGAAACGGGCATGGTCGAGCACATGAATCGGGACCACGCCAAGGCCATTGCGCACTACGTCGAATTATCGGGCCTGCCGCAAACCGAGCCCGCTCGACTGGTCGGCATCGACAGCGAAGGTATGCACCTGCGTATCGCGAACAGCGTTTATTGGCTGGCATTCAGCGAGCCTTGTAATACACCGACACAAGTCCGCGAGGCCTTGGTTCAACTGGCTCACGCAGAAAAATGGCCGGTAAATGACGGGAAGCACGCTTGAATTAACGACTTTCTGACATCACATACGGTCTACTTGCAAGGCACCCTTGCGCTGAGGAACTGATTTGATGCGTGTTTTTTTGCTGATGTTCTTACTTTTTCCGGTACTCGAATTGTTCATTCTGGTTCGGGTCGGCATGTCCATTGGTTTTCTCTGGACATTCCTGTTGGTCCTGGCGACATCGATGCTGGGACTTTTCGTCATGCGTGTGGCAGGTTTTGCAACGGCCCTGCGTGCCCGTGAAAGCCTGTCCCGCGGCGAGCTGCCTGCCCAGCAGATGCTTGAAGGCCTGATGGTTGCGGTAGGCGGTGGCTTGCTGCTGTTGCCAGGTTTCATCAGTGACATCCTGGGCGTGATCTGTCTGCTGCCTGTCACTCGACGGTTGCTGATCAGCAAGGTTCGTCAGCGCGCCGAGGCTCAGGCCATGCGCCAGCGCGCCTTCGCCGATGACCTGCAGAGTCGTGCCGACGAGCAGACGGCGAACAGCCGCACGCACGCGATTCACCAGCCCACCCGCGAACCCGACGTGATCGAGGGCGAGTTCGAGCACCGGGACAAATAATCCCTGCAACCCCTTCGCTGCGCGGCACCTTCGGGTGCCGCGCTCGTTTGTGGGCGCTGTCAAGCTGCAAAAATTTTCTTGCCCAAGCCTTGTAATAACCTTGCTCGCCCTTATGTATGGGTCACCGCAAGGTTTCTGGCCTGATTGCCAGACCGTATTCTGCGGTTCGCGCGTCGAACCGTAACCGGCAAGTCCGGAATTTATAACAGGCCGGTGCATTCACCGGACGCTCAACAACCATAATCAGGAGATCGACAATGAAGCTTCGTCCTCTGCATGACCGCGTCGTAATCCGTCGCAGCGAAGAAGAAACGAAAACTGCCGGCGGTATCGTTCTGCCAGGTTCGGCTGCCGAAAAGCCAAACCGTGGCGAGATCGTCGCTGTTGGTACCGGCCGCGTGCTGGACAACGGTGAAGTACGTGCGCTGGCCGTGAAAGTGGGTGACAAGGTGGTGTTTGGCCCTTATTCCGGCAGCAACACTGTGAAAGTAGATGGCGAAGACCTGCTGGTGATGAGCGAGAACGAGATTCTCGCTGTTATCGAAGGCTGAGTGCTCGCGCTGATTTCCGTTACTACAAAGTATTCAAGGAATAATGATCATGGCTGCTAAAGAAGTTAAATTCGGCGATTCTGGCCGCAAGAAAATGCTCGCCGGTGTAAACGTCCTGGCTGACGCAGTAAAAGCGACCCTGGGCCCAAAAGGCCGTAACGTCATCATCGAGAAGAGCTTCGGTGCTCCGCTGATCACCAAAGACGGTGTGTCGGTTGCCAAGGAAATCGAACTCAAAGATCGTTTCGAAAACATGGGCGCGCAGCTGGTCAAAGACGTTGCTTCCCGTGCCAACGATGATGCGGGCGACGGTACTACCACCGCCACCGTTCTGGCTCAGGCTATCGTCAACGAAGGCCTTAAAGCCGTTGCTGCCGGCATGAACCCGATGGACCTGAAGCGCGGCATCGACAAGGCGACCATCGCCATCGTTGCTCAGCTGAAGGCGCTGTCCAAGCCATGCACCGACACCAAGGCAATCGCCCAGGTCGGCACCATTTCGGCCAACTCTGATCACTCCATCGGCGACATCATTGCCGAAGCCATGGAAAAAGTGACCAAAGACGGCGTTATCACCGTTGAAGAAGGTTCGGGTCTGGAAAACGAACTGTCTGTCGTTGAAGGCATGCAGTTCGACCGTGGCTACCTGTCCCCGTACTTCATCAACAAGCCGGACACCATGGTTGCCGAGCTGGACAGCCCGCTGCTGCTGTTGGTTGACAAGAAGATCTCCAACATTCGCGAAATGCTGCCGGTTCTGGAAGCTGTCGCCAAGGCAGGCCGTCCACTGCTGATCGTTGCCGAAGACGTCGAAGGCGAAGCCCTGGCGACTCTGGTAGTGAACAACATGCGCGGCATCGTGAAAGTTGCAGCCGTGAAGGCTCCAGGTTTCGGCGACCGTCGCAAGGCCATGCTGCAGGACATCGCTGTTCTGACTGGCGGTACCGTTATCTCCGAAGAGATCGGTCTGAGCCTGGAAACCACTACCCTGGAACACCTGGGTAATGCCAAGCGCGTTGTACTGAACAAAGAAAACACCACCATCATCGACGGTGCTGGCGTTAAAACCGACATTGACTCGCGCATCGCTCAGATCCGCCAGCAAATCGGTGACACCAGCTCCGACTACGACAAAGAGAAACTGCAAGAGCGTCTGGCCAAGCTGTCCGGCGGTGTTGCGGTGATCAAGGTCGGCGCCGGTTCCGAAGTCGAAATGAAAGAGAAGAAAGCCCGCGTTGAAGACGCCCTGCACGCAACGCGCGCAGCCGTCGAAGAAGGCGTGGTACCTGGCGGTGGCGTGGCGCTGGTTCGCTCCCTGCAGGCCATCGAAGGTCTGAAAGGCGACAACGCCGATCAGGACGTCGGTATCGCTCTGCTGCGTCGTGCTGTTGAAGCACCACTGCGTCAGATCGTTGCCAACTCCGGCGACGAGCCAAGCGTTGTCGTCGACAAGGTCAAGCAGGGTTCGGGTAACTTCGGTTACAACGCTGCTTCCGGCGAATACGGCGACATGATCGAAATGGGTATCCTGGACCCGGCCAAGGTCACTCGCTCTGCTCTGCAGGCAGCGTCCTCGATCGCCAGCTTGATGATCACCACCGAAGCGATGATCGCTGACGTGCCTGACGACAAGCCAGCAGGCGGCGGCATGCCGGACATGGGCGGCATGGGTGGTATGGGCGGCATGATGTAAGCCAGCTTTACCCCTCAAGCGACACCCATAAAGAACCCCGCCTTGTGCGGGGTTTTTTTATGGGCTGATCTGTAAGCCAGCGTTCTTCGTTATACATAAGGCTGCCTGGACACTGATCGTGCTCATGCTCGGCGCTCATCGTGATAAACAAGTCCGCAAGACGCGCAAAACAGGGGCAAAAACGAAAGTGACTGACGGAATGCATACCCCGTGGGAGGCGGCAAGACTCGGGTATAACGCTGAGCACAAGCATGAGCATGATTGGCGTGCTTGAGATCACGCTGATCGTTCCCACGCTCTGCGTGGGAATGCCTCCCAGGACGCTCCGCGTCCGCTCTCGAACGTGGCGCAGATGTGTGCCCAAGCTCCAGCGTTATCCACGCCATGCGCTCGGCTCACTGAGTCCTCAGTCTGTGCCATTTGTGACGCGGAGCGTCACGGGAGGCATGCCC
>NZ_LKEH01000025.1:272112-440222 GCF_001642795.1 Pseudomonas viridiflava
ACGCGGAGCGATGGGCACGATCAGTGTTGAGGCGGATTTGTGTATAACGCAGAGCTTGAGAACGATCAGTAAGTTTGACGGAGGCTTTGGTATGACGCTTCAGGATCAGCGAGAGAGCTGAATTGCCGGTTCGCGGCGCTCAGGTCTGTACAGAACGAAGTAATAAACCCCCAGACAGATCAACCAGCAGAACACCGCCGTCCAGAGGTTGTGCGACAGAAAGTGCGCACCCTGCAGCATGCGACCCACTGAAAAGATCGATCCCAGCGTGAAGGCCAGTATCAGCCCGGCTTTGGCCAAGCGTGGCTTGCGGTCGCGAAACATGAAGAACAGCGCGAAGAGGGTAAAACCGGTGGCGGCATGACCACCCGGCCAGCAGCGGCCGGGCTTGTCAGTCTCCGGACGCGGGCTGAGCAGTTCGCTGTAGGTTTCCTGGCCGCCGAACTCGGTCAGGCTCCAGGGGCACTGCACGGAGGTCACAACCTTGAGCGGAGTCACGAAACCGGTGGCGAGGGCCATCGACAGCACCAGACACCCCAGTTCGCGACGCCATGGCATCAGGCGCTCGACCTTGAAGGACGCAGCGAAGCTGATCATCGCCAGTACTCCAATCGCCATCACCACCTGTTTGGCGCGATCATGAAGCACGTCTTCCAGAAAGTAGCTGTGCCTGCCAATGAATGCACCGGCCGTCGGGTCAAAGGCGAGTCTGGCAAGGTCCATGTCCACGGAGGTCAGCTCCAGCAGAACCAGTATCAGGGCGGTGACGGCGGGTATGCCCAAGCATATCCAGAAGTTGAGCGGACGGGAGTACGGCGGGGAGACGGCTTTCAATATGGCAAATCCGGTTTTGGTGGAATACGTACCGCAGTCATGAATTGCGGCAATTTTGTTTCGGAGTGTGTCATGTGAGTTGTGAATTCTGGATGAAAAAATCGTTAGGCCGTTTCGGCGCTGGCCCTGACGTCCACTTCGTCTTAAGCTGCGCCAGCCCAAATTGCATATGAGAGTGCTCCATGCGAATTCTTCTGGTTGAAGACAACCGCGACATCCTGGCAAACATGGCCGATTACCTGGGCATGAAAGGCTACACCGTCGATTGCGCACAGGATGGCCTCTCGGGACTGCATCTGGCCGCCACCGAACATTACGACCTGATCGTGCTGGACATCATGCTGCCCGGTATCGATGGTTACACGCTGTGCAAACGCCTGCGCGAAGACGCTCGTCGCGACACACCGGTGATCATGCTGACCGCGCGTGACCAGCTCGACGACCGCCTGCAGGGCTTTCGCTCCGGCGCTGACGATTACCTGCTCAAGCCATTCGCTCTGTCCGAACTCGCGGCGCGTATAGAGGCTGTGCTGCGTCGTGCCCAGGGCGGCGGACGTCGCACCTTGCAGGTGTCCGATCTGATCTACGACCTCGACACGCTGGAAGTGACGCGGGAAGGGCGGATGCTCAAGCTCAACCCGGTCGGGCTCAAGCTGCTCGCGGTCTTGATGCAGAAGAGCCCGCATGTGCTGCGTCGCGAAATTCTCGAAGAAGCGCTGTGGGGCGATGACTGTCCCGACAGCGACAGCCTGCGCAGTCACGTGCACCAGCTGCGTCAGGTGATCGATAAACCGTTTTCCAAGCCGCTGCTGCAAACCGTACATGGTGTGGGCTACCGCTTGGCCGAGGGCCGGGATGGAGTTTAAACAGAGCCTTGCCCAGCGGATCATCATCGCGTTTGCCCTGATGAGTGCGCTGGTCGCCGGATCCTTTGCAATCGGCATTATTTCCACCGTTCACCTGGTCGAAGAAAAACTGATTTCCGCAGGCCTGGGCGGCGATCTCAACCGCCTGATGCTGATGGACAGCGTTAGCGACTGGAGCCATCGGCCCAAGCCTGACCAGTTGTTCTATTTCACCAACGGTCCTGGCGATTTCGACCTGCCCAAGGACCTGCGTCATCTCGAGCCGGGCTTTCACGAGGTGTTCCGCGGGCCGCTGTCCTATCACGCGATGATCGAAGTGGTCGATGGTCGTCACTACGCCTTGCTGCAGGACCAGAGCGATTTCGAAGAGCGCGAGCGCGTGCTGTTCGCGGTGGTGCTGGTGGGTTTCGTGCTCGCACTGGCGCTGGCCGTTTTCCTGGGCTGGGTGCTTGCCCGACGCGTGATGGCGCCGGTTGTGCGGCTGGCCCGACAGGTCCGTCATCGCGATCAGTTGCTGGGCCTTGCGCCGCCTCTGGCGCCTGACTACGCCGCGGACGAAGTGGGTGAACTGGCCGTCGCCTTCGACGCCACGCTGGGGCGTCTGCGACAGGCATTGATCCGCGAGCGGATGTTCACCAGCGATGTGAGTCATGAGCTGCGTACGCCGCTGATGGTGCTCGCCAGCTCCTGTGAATTGCTGCTGGAGAACCCTGCACTTGACCAGCGTGCGCGTCGGCAGGTGGAGCGCATCGGCCGTGCCTGTGAAGAGATGCGTGATCTGGTCCAGACCTTCCTGATGCTCGCACGTACCCAGCGCGAAGATCCCGCCATGACGCCCAAGGCGACGCTGGTCGGTGTTGCCGAGCAACTGATCTCGCAGTGGCGTGACCCGATAGAGGGCAAAGGGCTGAAGCTGACGTATAACCTGCCACCGGAAGGCCAGGTCTCTGACATCCGCTACAACGCAACCTTCCTTCACGCCGTGATGGGCAACCTGCTGCGCAATGCGCTGCATTACACCGACCACGGTTTCATTACGCTGACGCTGCAGTCCGAAAGCTTCGTCGTCGAGGACAGTGGTGTCGGTATCCCCGAAGAGAAACGTGAAGCCATGTTCGAACCTTTCGTGCGGGGTAACGAGCAACGTGGCGAAGGTCTTGGCCTGGGTCTGTCGCTGGTACAGCGTATTTGTGCCAACCAGGGCTGGAGCGTGAGCCTGACGCCGATGGAGCCCCATGGCTGCCGTTTCAGGGTCACGCTGGACATCGTCAAACCGTAATGCCCTTCCTGATTCGCCATGTGCAGGCCGCTCTCTGACCAGAGGCGGCTCACTTGGCACGCAAGTACCTGTAAACTCTGGAAACATTTGACCGGTCAATGTGACGTTTTTTTCACATTCAGATGACCTGACGATGACGGCGACCTGACTAATTTGGCCGCCATTAACGTCAGGAGATGCTCTCATGAGCGACCGCATTGAACTTGAGTTTTCCCGTAAGTACGACAAGGACCACGCTCGCCAGTACCTGGAAAAACATCAGGACGGTCTATGGCGCAAGTTGTCTCATTATCGTGACGAACAGTTGGCACGAAAGGCACTGCACATGGTCGGAGACCCCGGTCTGGTACTGGATCTTCCATGCGGGGCAGGTCGTTTCTGGCCTTTGCTGGCCGAGAAGCCCAATCGTTCCATCATAGGTGCGGACAACTCCGCCGACATGCTGCGAATCGCCTGTGAATCTCAACCGGCCGATGTGGTGAAAAGGGTACGACCCTTGCAGACATCTGCTTTCGCTATCGACCTGCCTGACAACGCGGTGGACAGCATTTTCTGCATGCGTCTGTTGCACCATGTCGGTCAGTCGAGTGACCGGATGGCTCTGTTACGGGAGTTTCAGCGCGTTACCCGCGACAGTGTGATTGTGTCCCTGTGGGTGGATGGCAATTTCAAAGCCTGGAAGCGCAGAAAGCTCGAGAGCCAGCGCCACAAGGAAAATGGGCAGGAAAGTTACCAGAACCGTTTTGTGTTACCGGTTACTACCGCAGAAACAGAATTTGAAGAGGCAGGATTTCGCATTCAGAAGCGAATGGACTTCCTGCCGATGTACGCCATGTGGCGAGTCTATGTATTGCGTAAAAGGTGAATAGATGGGTCTGCAGTCCTTGAAGGAACCAGTTGTAAACCCGGGAAAGAACGGGTTCAGTCACTTTTGGAGCCAGCGTGGCGAGTGGGTTGAAGAACCCAACGTGCGGCGTGGTGGTGAGAGTGGCGTGCAACGGTTGATCACGGACGATGGACAGACGCTCTACAGCAAACGGCAGACCGGTCATATCTACCGCAGCTGGTTGCACCCGTTCGGGCGCCCGACGGTACTTCGCGAGCGCGACGCCCTGGAAGGTCTGAGCAGACTGGGCGTCAGTGTGCCGCAAATCGTGTTCTGCGGCGCGGAGCGCACCGAAAACGAATGGCGCGCGCTTCTGGTGACCGAAGCACTGGAGGGATTCGAAGAGTTCGAAAAGTGGCTTGCTGCAGGTGGCCGCGAGCAGTATGGCGAACTGTTGTACGAGCAGATGCTCAGTGAAATAGGCAAAACGCTGGCCCGCATGCATTTGGGGCGTTGGCAGCACAGTTGCCTGTATATCAAGCATATTTTTGTGCGTGTCACTGGCGAGGGTGATCAGGCCAGAGCCGAAGTTGCACTGCTTGACCTGGAAAAGGGCCGTCGTCGCTGGACGGCCTACGGGGCTGCGCAGCATGACATGAAGCAATTGAGACGCCATTCGTCATTCAGTGCCGCAGACTGGCAGAAGTTAGTCTATTTTTACCAAGCGGCGTTTGGCAGCTCTATCAAAGGTTTAGAGTCATGAAGCTCGAAATGGCTAGAGGTTTGTTCGTATTCGCGGCGTTGGCGACTGCAACAGTCGCCATGGCAGCGCTTGAACAACCGGGTACGAAGATCCTGAGTGCCCAGCACGGCGAAGGGCACTGCCCTTTGCCTCGTGCAATCAAGAGTGAGGTAGCAGTGAAGCCCGATCATGATTTGCTGCTCCTGATGTACAGCCTGGCACAGGGTACTGGATCGAAAAATTGAACACTTCGTTGACCTGAAAGGCCCCTTGTCGGGGCCTTTGTCGTTTGGCTAGGGATCAATTACTGCCGAACTCACCTGATTGGCCTGTCTGTCAGGCGCTGCCAGCAGGGTGTACACGCAAGGCAGGACGATAAGCGTGAACAGCGTGCCGACTGACATACCGGTCGCGATCACCATACCGATGTCGAAACGGCTGACAGCCCCGGCGCCGCTTGCCAGTATCAATGGCACCATTCCGAAGACCATGGCCGCCGTCGTCATCAGCACCGGACGCAGGCGAATCGCCGCAGCTTCTTGCGCTGCCTCTCGCGCTGGCATTCCCTGATCCCGGCGCAACTGGTTGGCGAACTCTACAATCAAAATACCGTGCTTGGTGATCAGACCGATCAAGGTCACGAGCCCGACCTGGGTGTAGATATTCATGCTCGACACCCCCAGAAACAGCGGGATCAAGGCGCCGCAGATCGACAGCGGAACCGTCACCAGAATCACCAGAGGGTCGCGGAAGCTTTCGAATTGCGCCGCCAGCACCAGAAAGATGATCGCCAGTGCGAGCGCGAAGGTGATCCACAGGGCGCTGCCTTCCTGCACGTACTGCCTGGATGCCCCGGCGTAGTCGTACGCGAACCCTTCAGGTGCTTCTTCAGCTGCAATCTGTCTGACCGTTTCGAGCGCTTCGCCCATGCTGACGATGGGGAAACCCTGAATGATTGCCGAGTTGAGCTGCTGAAATTGATTCAACTGCCGCGGTCGTGCGCGGTCGCTGACCGTGATCAGCGTGGACAGCGCCAAGAGCTGGCCTTCGTTGTTTCTGACGTAATAGTTGTTCAGCCACCCGGGGTTGTCGCGATAGGCCCGCTCCACTTGGGCAATCACCTTGTAGCTGCGTCCTTCGAGGGTGAAACGGTTGATTTCCGCCTCGGCCAGCAAGGTTGCCAGCGTACCGCCAAGGTCCTGCATGGACACGCCCATCTGTGCGGCTTTGGCTCGGTCGATATCCACGACCACTTCCGGTTTATCAAAAGCCAGATCAATGTCCATGAAGGCGAACTTGCCCGAATCCGTCGCGCGCTTTTTGATGCGTTCGGCGACCTCCAGCAGGGCCGGATAGTCATTGGGGGTGTTGATCACGAACTGGAACGGCAGCCCTTCGCCCGTCCCGGGGAGTGAAGGCAGATTGAAACCGAAGATTTGCAGTCCGGGAATCTCCGAGAGTCTGGCCTGGACCTCGGGCAGGATCTCCATCTGGGTGCGAGTCCGTTCATTCCAGGGCTTGAGCAGGAAGCCACCGACGCCGGTCTGCACGCCATTGAAGCCGTTGATCTGGAACGATGAGTAGTACTCGGGAAACGCTTTGAACAGCGTCACGAAGCGGTCGGTATACGCGTTGATGTAATTCAGGTTGGTGGGCTGAGGCGACGTGGCCATCATGAAAATGATGCCTTGGTCCTCGTCCGGCGCCAGCTCCGATTTGGTGAACATGAGCAGCACCGGAATCAGGCACAGCACGATGATTGCAAACACGACTACCACCGGGCGGGTGTTCAATGTGGCATGCAGGATGCGCTGGTAACGCACCTTGAGCCTTTCGAAGGCCTGATCGAGCCTGTGCGCCAGGCCGCTCGGGTTTTCTTCGGGGCGCAACAGCATGGCGCACATCATGGGCGAAAGGGTCAGGGCAACGATGCCCGAGATGACCACAGCGCCTGCCAGGGTCAGGGCGAATTCCCTGAACAGCGCACCGGTCAGTCCTTCCAGAAAACCGATCGGGGCGTACACCGCTGCCAGCGTGATGGTCATTGAAACCACCGGCATCGCGATTTCTCTCGCACCTTCGATGGCGGCATCGAACGGCGTCTTGCCCTCCTCGATGTGCCGGTGGATGTTCTCGACCACCACAATGGCGTCGTCCACCACCAGACCGATGGCCAGCACCATCGCCAGCAACGTCAGCAGGTTGATCGAGTAACCCATCAACTGCATGAAGAACAGCACGCCGACCATGGAAAGCGGAATGGTGACCACCGGGATCAGCACCGAACGCAGAGCGCCGAGGAACAGGAAGACTACGACGATCACAATCAACACGGCTTCGATGAGCGTTTTCACCACCTCATGAATCGACGCCTGAATGAACAGCGTGGCATCGTAGGCGATGGACACCCTGAGGCTCGGCGGCAGCTGGCTTTCCAGCTCCGGCATGATGCGCCGCACTTCCTTGATGACGTCCAGCGGGTTGGAGCTCGGCGTACCCTTGATACCGATGTACACCGAGGGAATGCCATCGAACGAGCTGACGGTGTTGTAGTTCTCGGCACCCATTTCTACCCGTGCCACGTCACCCAGCAACACACGGCTGTCGCCATTGGTCTTCAAGGGGATAGCGGCGAAGGCTTCGACAGATTTCAGTTCGGTGGTGGCGTTGATACTGGTCACCACGTATTCGCCCTTGATCTCGCCAGCCGCCGACAGAAAGTTGTAACGACGCACCGAATCGGTGACATCGGCGGCTGTCAGGCCAAAACCGGCAAGACGCACCGGGTCCAGCCAGAGGCGCATTGCAAACACCTGATTGCCCAGAATCTCGGCCTCGGCCATACCCGGCAGCGTCGCCAACCTGGGTTGGATGACACGTGACAGGTAGTCGGTGATCTGCGGATTGTTCAATTGCGAGCTGTAAAAACTGACGTACATCAGCGCCGAAGCGTCAGCCGCCTCCTTGCTCAACACAGGATCCTCGGCATCCTGCGGCAGCTTGTTCTTCACCTCATTGGCCTTGGCCAGCAATTCGGTGAACAGCCGGTCGCTGTCAGCACCGATGCGTGCATAAATGGAGATGATCGAGAAGTTCTGACGACTCACCGAGGTCATGTAGTCGATGCCCTCGGCGCTGGCCAGGCTCTGCTGCAGCGGCTGGGTGATATAGCCCTGAATGGTTTCGGCGTTGGCACCGGGATACGCCGTCGTCACCGTGATCAGTGCATTTTCCATCTGCGGATACTGGCGGATCACCAGCTTGCTGTAAGCCTGAATGCCCAGCAATACGATCAGCAGGCTGACGACGGTTGCAAGCACCGGGCGGCGAATGAACGGGTCGGTGAAAGTCATGACGGCTCCCTGATCATTGCGCGCGGTTGGCCGGGGCGTTGCTGTCACTGGTTTGCGTGGCATCTGCGCTGATCGCGACATGAGCGCCGTTGTCCAGCTTCAACTGACCGCCACTTACCACCTGATCTCCCGCCTTGAGCCCTTCCAGAATCACCACGTTGCCCTCACGGTGTTCGCCGGTTTTGACGAAGCGTCGCTCGACCGTCAGTTGTGGTTCGTCCCGGGGATTGCTTTCAGGCTTGCCTGCCTCGGTTTGCCTGGCCACCACCACGTAAACCGAATTGCCGTAAAGGCTGTAGGTGATCGCGCTTTCCGGGACCACTACTTGGCTGGGCGCGCTGGGCAGAATGACCTGAAGGTCGACAAACATACCGGGCAGCAGTCTGCCGTCCGGGTTTGGCTGAGTGGCGCGAATCAGAACGTTGCGCGTGCTTTCGTCGACCCTGGGATTGATCGCACTGATCGTGGCGTCGAACGACTGGCCGGGATAAGCCGACACACTGACCTGCACCCGCTGCCCGACGGAGAGTTTTGGCAGGGCCTGTTCGGGCACATGGAAATCGACATAAAGGCTGCTCAAATCCTGCAGGGTCGCAATCACGGTCCCGCTGGCCAGGTAGTCGCCGACATCCACCTGGCGAATCCCGATGGTGCCGCTGAACGGGGCCAGAATCTGTTTCTTTGCCAGCGAGGCCTTGAGCTGCGCCACCGTGGCGCTGGCCTTCTTCAATTGCGCAGCCAGCTTGTCGAAGTCGCCGCGGGAAATTGCCTGATCGCCGACCAGTCTGCTGCCGCGTCCGTGTTCGACCTGTGCCAGCCCCAGGTCTGCTTCGGCAGTTCCCAGCAGTGCCCGCTCCACATCGCTGTCCAGTTGCAACAGCGGCTGCCCGACGCGAACCTTCTGCCCTGACTCGAATAGCAGCGCCTTGACCGTGCCCGCAATCTCCAGGCTCAGGTCCACACCCTGGACGGCTTTCAACGTACCGATGGCAGGCAGCCGACTTTGCCAGGGCAACTCCACAGCGTTGACCACTGCCACGCTGACCGGCGGCTTCGGCGCACTGAACTGCTGAATCTGCCGATAGATGGAAAACGCTTTGTAACCCGCGAGCGCAAGCACGACGAGCATCACAACGCCCAGCATTATCAACATGCGATGACGCAACATGCTTCACTTCCCTGGAAGATTTGAAACGCACAGGATCGCGAACGCGATCCGAACGGCAGTCTTTCAAATCTAGTTGCTAATGCGCTGTTTGGAAAAAATATAAGGGCTGAACGTCGTGAATTTCAGCTCCTGAGGAAGTTTCTTACTTTTTTAAACGACTGTTCCGGCATAACACCGTTTTCTCCTATGTCATCTTTCGTCGGATGTTTATCGAGTCATCAGAATTCGATCAATACGCCCAAGGGAAAATGGCATGGCCGGCATCTGGACGAAAATAGTGACTGCCTTGCGGGGCGGGGCAAACGAGGCGTCGAGCAGTATCGTGGCGCGACAGACGTTGCATATCCTCGATCAGGAAATCCGCAACGCCGAACAACACCTCGACGCCAGCCGCTCCAGTCTCGCGGGCCTGATGGCCAAGAGTCTTCATGCAACACGAAAGGTGACGCAGGCACGGGCACAGGTCGCTTTGCTGGTTCGCGACGCTGAAACGGCACTTGAAGCGGACGACGAAGCGACTGCTCTGGAGACTGCATCAAGGATCGGTCTGCTGGAAAAACTGATGGCCGAGGATGCCCGCATCGCGCAGGGCTATGCGACCGCTGTCAGCAGCCTGAGCGCGAGTCTGCGTGTCGGTGAGCAGAAGCTGTGGGCACTCCGGCAGCAGGTCGAAATGGTGCGGACCACAGAGTTCGTGCAGCAGGCGCAGGGCGGCTGGGCGGTATCCCGCGAGGAGTCGGCCGACAGGCTGCGAAGCGCCACGGATGCCCTGAACGATCTTCGGCAACGTCAACTGGAGACAGAGGCCCGCCTGCAGGTTCGGGAGGAATCGAGTCTTGCCGATGCCGATCTTGAACAGCGATTGCTGGATGCAGGGATCACAGTCGACACCTTCAGCGCGCAAACCGTATTGCAGCGAATAAAGAGTAATCGCGAGCAGCAGTGCGCCTGATTCGAAAGGATGTCGACATGTACCATTTCATCGATACAGCGTTGTCGTTCCCTGTGGTGATTTTCAGCCTGTTGCTGGCGATAACCATGATTTATTGGCTGATGGTGTGCCTGGGCATCCTTGACAGCGGTCCGGTCGATATCGACATGCAGGCTGTTTCAGCCTTCGACAGTGCCAGTGTCGAATCGGGTAAGGGGCTGGTTGCCCGTCTCGGTCTCACCGGCGTGCCTGCTTCCATCATCCTGACACTGATCAGTCTTTCGGGATGGCTGGTCAGCTACTTCGGCCAGCTGCTTTTCATCGACCAGTTGTCACTCGGCTTTTTCTACTACCCCCTTGGGTTTGTCAGTGGGCTTTTGGCCCTCGCGGCCGCTTCGATCTTTACCCTGGTCACCCTTCGCCTTTTCAAACCTCTCGTCAGAAAGATCAGAGGGCCGGAACCGAAGCCGATCTGTGGGCAGGTGGCGGTCGTCACAAGCCAGACCGTGAACTGCAACAGCGGACGTGCACTGATGAGCGATGGCGGCGCAGGGCTGCTGCTTCAGGTTCGTACCTTCGGCACCCCCGAAATCAAACGCAATGACCGGGTGGTGCTTCTTCAATACCTCGCAGACGAGCATGCCTATCTCGTCGTCAGCGAGTCGGAATTCAAGGGCTGAGCCCGTTATGGAGTCATACAGCATGCTGGACATGGCCATGCCATTTCTCATTATCCTCTGCGTCGCAGTTCTTGCCTTGGTCGCTTTGGCATTATTGATCAAGACCTTCTACGTCAAGGTCCCTCAGGGCACAGCGCTTATCGTCAACGATCTGTCGAGTCGCCCCAAAGTCTATTTCACCGGTGCCATGGTGCTGCCTTATCTCTACTTCATGGAAAAGATGAAGATCAGCGTCATCACCCTAGAGATCGATCGAAAAGGCAAGGGTGGGCTGATTTGCCGGGACAACATGCGTGCCGATATCACCGTGGCTTTTTTTCTGCGCGTCAACGAAACCCGTGAAGACGTTCTCAAGGTTGCCAAGGCCATTGGTGTTCAGCGCGCCTCGGACAAGTCGGCCGTCAACGAGCTGTTCAATGCGAAGTTTTCCGAGGCACTGAAGACCGTTGGCAAGCAATTCGATTTCGTTGAACTGTTCGAGGATCGCGTCCGTTTTCGCGATGAGATCGTCAACGTGATAGGTCAGGATCTTTCCGGGTATGTGCTTGAGGACGTGGCCATCGACTTCCTTGAGCAGACGCCCAAGGTTGACCTCGACCGCGACAATATTCTCGATGCGGAGGGCATTCGCAAGATTACCGAACTGACTTCCGTCCACAACGTCATCACCAACGAGCTGGAACGTGATCAGGCGCTGAAGATTCAGAAGAAGAACGTCGAAACCATCGAAGCAAGTCTGGCGCTGGAACGTCAGGAAGCCGATGCGCAGGCGCGGCAGAAGCGTGAAATCGCATCGGTGATCGCACGCGAGGAAGCCGAGACGCTCAAGGTTCAGTCCGAAGAGCATCTGCGAGCCGAGGAAGCCCGCATCGCCGCCGCGCAGCGCATCGATGTCGCAGCGGTCAATCATCAGCGTGAAGTGGATGTCGCAAACCAGAACAGCGAGCGCGTCGTCATGCTCGAGAAGGAAACTGTCATTCGCGCCCAGGCCCTGGCGCAGGTTGATCGCGAACGCGAAGTGTCGCTGAGCCGGATCGAGCGTGATCGGCAGCTTGAAGAAAAGCGTGGGGAGATTGCCAGCGTCACGCGCGAGCGCGTTATCGTCGAAAAGACCGTCGCTCAGGAAGAAGAGGCCATCACCACATTACGTATGGTCGCCGATGCGGACCGCAAGAAAACCGTGGTCGTCACCGAAGCCCAGGCGCAAGCCGAGCGCGATCTGGTGTGTCTGGTCAAACAGGCCGAAGCAGACACAGTGGTGTCGGAATACCGCGCCAAGGAACTGGTAACGCTGGCCGATGCCGACTTGCGCAAGGCCGAACGTGAATCGCAGGCTGCGATCAAGCGAGCCGAGGGCGTACGTGCCGAGAAGGCTGCATCAGGACTGGCAGAGGCCGAGGTTCGCATGCAGATCGCAGAGGCCTCCGAGCGTGAAGGGCAGGCCGAGGCGCTGGTGCTGAAGCAGCGGCTGTTGTCTCAGGCAGAAGGTGATCGTGCCGTGGGTGAGTCCGATGCAGAGGTTCGGATACAGATCGCTGAAGCCATCGAGCGCGAGGGGTTGGCAGAAGCGGCCGTATTGAAGCAGCGCCTGTTGTCCCAGGCCGAGGGCGACAAGGCCATCGGCGAGTCCAGAGCAGCGACCATCCAGGACGTCGGCGCTGCCGAAGCCGAAGTTCTTCAGAAACGTTTCGAGGCAGAAGCGGCGGGACTGACCGAGAAGTTCGAGGCGATGCAGAAGTTGACGGGCGGTGCCCGCGAGCACGAAGAGTTCCGTCTGGCTCTGCAGAACCAGCTCGATATCACCATGGCGAGCATCGCGGCCAACGAGAAGATTGCCGAGCAACAGGCCGAGGTGCTGTCCGCTGCCATGAGCAAGGCCAGCATCCAGTTCGTGGGCGGAGGGGATAACGGCGTATTCGACGCCTTCGTGAAATCCCTTTCGGTCGGCAAAGCCATCGAAGGTCTGAATCAGAGCAGCCCACTTGCCGCTCAGGTCATTCAGACCGGACTCGGGATGCTCTCCAGAGTGGCCACCGAAAGAGCGTCGGACCGCCGTCCCGACGCTCAGTAATGCCCAGGCCAGCGCCCGGTTCGTTTGCCGGGCGCTTCTTCACGACACTGACCTGCCCATCCGGATTGACCCATGTCCCAAGATCAGTTTGAAAACCCGACTCAGGAAGCGTCGAACACGGCGGTCACTGAAAGTGGGGCTTATGAGGTATTGCTCAAACGCCTGCAGGAACAGGGCGACAGCCTGTCTCGGCAGGTCGACACGCTCAATGCCCAAAGGCTTGAAGAGTTCGGGTGCAGCTCGATGGAGGTACTGGGACGAGCTCGGTTACGCACGGAAAACAGCTGCATTCCAAGAGGCATCGTGCGTGTCGGTCCCGACCTTCTGTTCGGCTACAACGTGTCGCCCGGGCTCAATGTGGCAGCCCGAATTGACGATGTGTTTGCGCTGTTCCGTCTGAGCGAGGGCGAGCAGGGTTATGAAACCCACGCTGTTGATGTGGACGGCACCTGGCTGGCCGATCCGGTGTTTCGCAGGGATTTCGAGGAGTTTTATACCTATTACCGCGATGCCCGGTTGCTGGAATTGTCCGTCTCTGAAAACCGCTTGCTGGCCAGTTTTCAGTTCGGCGAACGTCTCACGGATATCCGGGTTTTCCGCTGGTCGATGAGCGCGTCGGGCAACGAGGTACGCTACCTCGATAATCGCGGGGAGCGCGATATCGTTAACGAGCCACGTTACGATTTTGAATGGATTCAGGCGGGTAGGGAGATGATCGTCAACGATCAAACGCCCCGTATGACCATTCTTGAAAGCGTCCATATTCATCTAGAGAACGGCGAGCTGGTTGTCAGGGGCGAGAGTCCGTCAGAAACCGGGATTGAGTTGTACCGTGAGGCGCTCGCTGAAAAGAACCAGTCGCTGCCTGATGTACAAGTGGCCTTCGCCAGACTGGGTAATCTGATCCTCTTGAGTGTCCGGCCCTACAAGGAAGAGCAGTGCCGCTATCTGGTCTGCAATCTGAAGGCGCTTGCGCTGACCCGGATTGATGCGATTGGCCTCGCGTGTCAGCGTCTTCCCGACGATCACGGCATTGTATTTCCCGGAGGGCTCTATCTTCAGAACGGTGAGCACAGGCTGTTCGAGTCTGCGATGCAAGGCATGCATTTCAAGCGTCTGCTGCGCTCGCCCAACGGTGAGGATTTTCTGTACATCTTCCATGACGCGGTCGAGGGGCGTTCGGCCCTGTTCACTTACAACACCATCCGACGGCAGTTGCTGCCGCCCGTATTCAGTCATGGGTATGCGCGTCTCGAAGACGGACGCATGGTGATTTTCTCGGCTGAGGCCGAACCTGCCCGTAACCATCCTGTGCAGATCTGGCAGACCCCTTTCTTCACCGAGGATTACGCAACCGGTCAGCCGTCGAGTCATTCGTTTCTCGGCCGAATCGGCAATGCCGAATTGGTCCGCGGCATTTCCGACCTGTATGACCTTGCCAGAGAATCTGTCGCTACCAGCGCCACGGCGGCTCGTTTCAGTGCACTGGAACGGCAGGTTGCGCTTCTGTTCGACAAGTACCACTGGTTGATCCACGACAGCACGGCTTCGCTGGCATCGATACTGCGCAGCATTGCTGATACCGGCAGTTCGATAGCCGATGAATTCGAAAAAGTCGAGCACTTGCGGGGCCATTCCACCCGATTGATGCAGGAGGCGAGACAGCGTCACGTCGCGCTCGCCAGTCAATTGCGCCTGAATCGTTGCGAGGATATCCAAGGTTTTGTCGCTCGGCTGGATTCGATCACCGGCTTGCGCGGCCATCTCGTGACCC
Organism: Pseudomonas viridiflava; assembly: GCF_001642795.1. Taxonomy (GTDB): domain Bacteria; phylum Pseudomonadota; class Gammaproteobacteria; order Pseudomonadales; family Pseudomonadaceae; genus Aquipseudomonas; species Aquipseudomonas viridiflava. The sequence continues at coordinate 286,637 of NZ_LKEH01000025.1, forward strand.
TCAAGGAACAACGCTACATTGACCTGCACGCCATCGAAGAAATGGAGCAGAGCCTGCTGGCCGAGTTTGAGCGCACCTCTGGCGATGCCGCCGACTTCATGTGCCAGGCCGAAGCACTCTTGCCCTATAGCCAGCAACTCGACGATCTGGATCGCCAGGTTCAGGCTGCTGCATCGGTGTTCGAACTGGAGCCGCCCCTGGAAAGCCTCGCAACAATGGCGACCGCTCTGGACCTGTTGTCGGGGCTTGCCAGCTCGCTGGGCATCGAGGACGCGACGCAGCGCACCGGCATTGTCGAGTCCATCTCCAGCGTGTACGCGCGCATGAATCAATCCATGGCGCATGCTCGATCCCGTCGCAAGGCGCTGGTCTCGTCCGAGTCCACTGCGCAGTTTGCTGCACGGTTTCAGTTGATAGGCCAAAGTCTGACCCATGCCCTGTCGCTGGCGAACAGTCCTCAGGCGTGTGATGACCAGCTGGCGAAATTGCTGATTCAACTGGACGAACTGGAAAGCCGCTTTGGTGAGCATGAGTCGTTTCTGAACGATGTCATGGGCAAGCGTGACGAGGTACTGGAGGCGTTCGAGCAGCACAGACAGACGCTGATCAATACCCGCCAGCGCCAGACGCAGGGGCTCATGGATGCGGCCAGTCGTATTCTGGACAGCCTGCCGCGTCGTCTTTCGGGTTGTCTGGACATCGACCGACTGAACAGCTTTTTCGCCACTGACCCGCAGGTGCTGAAGCTGCGCGAGCTTTCTGATCGTCTGCGAATCCTCGAGGACAGCGTCAAGGCTGACGACATCGAAGCACGTCTGAAGGCCGCCCGCGATCAGGCGGTGCGGGAGCAGCGGGACAAGGCCGATCTGTTCGATGCCAGCGGTACGCTCTTGAAACTGGGGACCAGACACCTGTTCAGTATCAACACCCAGGCATTGGACCTGACCCTTTTGCCCCGAGACGAGCACCTCTGGGTGCATATCACCGGCACTGACTTTCATGAGAGGCTCGACGACGACGCCATCGCGTCGTTTCGCGTCTGCTTTCAAGCCAGCCTGGAGTCCGAGTCAGACAGCATCTATCGAAGCGAATACCTCGCAGGCCAGGTGCTCGAGGCTGCGACGCAGTCAGGTATCGACCTTTCGCAGATGACGTTTGAACAACTGGAGCAGCACATCCGGCAGTTCTGCACCCCGCTCTACAAGCAAGGCTATGAAAGGGGCATCCATGACCATGACGCTGCCTTGATACTCCAGCAGGTGATGCCGTGCATGGCGGCGGCCGGTCTGTTGCATTTCAGTCCATCGGCAAGAGCGTTCGCATTGATTGCCTGGCACCTGCCAGGAACATTCGAGGCCAGGATGACGGACTTGCAGCGCCGGGCCCGGTCCTGCGCTGCGGTTCTCAGGTTGTTCAATCACCCGGATGGCATGATCGAGATTCGCAGGGACATTGCGCTGACGCTCGAGTCTTTCGCGGTGGCGACGGGTTTGCCGGTTTCACCCCTGATCGTGTCGGAAAGCGCCGAGTACCTTGCGCACGTCTTGACGCAAGACCGTCCGGTTTTCGAAATCAGTGGGCATGGCTGGGACATTCTCGGAGCGCTCGAGCGGCGTCTGGAGTCTGACGCGTGTGGAGTGGAACTGAGCGATGCGGTACAGGCGATGGCAAACGATCTGCGGGGACAATGGTTGCTCATCGGGCACTGGGTGATGGGCCTCTGCATCGACTCCGGACAGGGCGCGCTTGCTCACTTTGCGCCGGAAGCGACAGCCTTGCTGTTGCTGCGTTTCGCTGGCAAACCGACGCTACGGGTCAATACGTTTTCCGTGAACGTCCGCATTGACGGTCTTCTGGGAGAGCATCCGAGACTCGACTCGGGTTCCCTTGCGTTCTCACTGGATGATTTCTTCACGCGCCTGCGCACGCACCGTGAGCTTTTCATTCCCCAGATGCACCGCTATCAGTCGTGGCGACAATCGGTTCTGCGTCGTGAGCGTGAGGTGCTGCGCATCAACGATCTGCAGGCACGTCCTCTGACCTCTTTCGTTCGCAATCAGCTGATCAACGAGGTCTATCTGCCGCTGATCGCCGATAATCTGGCCAAGCAGATAGGTACCGCCGGAGAGGGCAAGCGCAGTGATCTGATGGGGCTGCTGATGCTCATTTCTCCGCCCGGCTACGGCAAGACCACACTGATCGAATACGTAGCGTTTCAATTGGGTATGGCGCTGGTCAAGATCAACGGGCCTGCCCTGGGCCATCGCACGAGTTCACTGGATCCTGCGCAAGCGATCGACGGGCCTGCGCGCATGGAGCTGGAAAAGCTCAACCTGGCGCTTGAAATGGGCAATAACGTCTGTCTGCTGATCGACGATATCCAGCACCTGTCACCCGAGTTTCTTCAGAAATTCATTTCGCTGTGCGACGGTTCCCGGCGTATCGAAAGCGTCTGGAAAGGTCAGACCCGAACCTGCGACCTGCGTGGCAAGAAGTTCTGCATCGTGATGGCGGGTAACCCTTACACGGAATCGGGCGAGCTGTTCAGGATCCCCGATATGCTGGTCAACCGCGCCGATGTCTACAACCTTGGCGAAGTGTCGGGTGGCAACGAAAGTGCTTTTGCCCTGAGTTACCTCGAAAACTGCATGACCTCCAATCCGGTCCTGGCACCTCTGGCCAACCGGGATATGCAGGACTTTTACCTGTTGGCCGGGCACGCTCAAGGGAAGACGTTCAGCACCAGCGATCTCAGCCATGAATACAGTGGTGCAGAAATCACCGAACTGACTGAAACGATCCGCCGCCTGATGACGATTCGGGAGGTGTTGTTGCGCGTCAACGCAGCCTACATCGACAGTGCCTCCCAGGCGGATGAGTACCGAACCGAACCACCGTTTCGTCTTCAGGGCAGCTATCGCAACATGAACAGACTGGCGGAGAAAGTATCGGCGGTCATGAACGAAGCAGAAATCAACCAGTTGATTTCAGATCACTACCGTGGCGAGTCACAGCTGCTCACCCAGGGTGCAGAAGAAAACCTTCTCAAGCTGACCGAGCTGTGCGGACGGCTGACCGAGGAACAACTCGCTCGCTGGGAGGAGATCAAAAAGACGTTCGTTCGCAATCAGCGCATGGGCGGTGATGACAAGGATGTGGGCAACCGAATCGTCGCCCAGCTCAGCGATGCCGTTGAAGGCATTCGGGCCATTGCCGATCAGGGGCGCCGCGCTTAGGCCAGATGCAGGTGGTTATCCCAGAAACCGGTCGGAAGCTCCAGCGGCGTGGCCAGCAACTCCGGTTTGCGGCAGTCGTAGAAGCGGCAGCGGCCCTGGCCGGAGGTTACGACAAAGCCGTCAGCCACGGCACCGACGCCGGCACAGTCGGGCAGCGGCGCGTCGAGTTTTACGGCACCGCTGTCCAGGTCCCAGATAAAGAAGCGGTTGCCCCGAGGTGCGGTGAGCGCGACCAGGCGCAGGTCGCTGTGTACCGCGACACTGGCGGTGTAGTGATTCATGGCGCGCAGTTGGTCTTCTGCGACCGGAAAGGGCTGGAAAGGCTGTCCTGGCCGCTTGATGGCCAGCAGCTCGGACAACTCGTGCGAGTCCCCCATGAATTGCTGTCCGGAAACAATGGTGCCGTCGCTGGCGATGCCCATGTGGCGCACGCTGTTCATCTGTTGAGACAGGGTTTCCTTGCTCAGCAGTGTGCCGTCGCGCTGCATCAGCACCAGACTGGGCTGCATGGCATTGAGATTCATCTCCACGCGGCTTTCCGCCTCGGTACGAATCCCGCCATTGGCGACCACCAGGGTTTCGCCGTCCGGCATCCAGGACACCTGATGCGGGCCGATTCCGTGGGTTGGAATCTCTGCCGAATGCACCAGTCGTTCATCGACGAATCGATACACGCCCAGCAGCCCGCGGCCTGGGTCGCGGGTATCGTTTTCGGTGGCGTACAACCATTCACCGTCGCGGTGGATGACAGCATGGCCGTAGAAATGACGATCGGGTAGAGAGGTGATGGTCTGCAGCAGGCTCCCGTCGCGCAAGTCGAGCAGGTAGCTTTCGGTGCCCGGACGCCGCGCAATGAACACCGCCAGCGGCAGGGAAGGGTGATTGATGATGTCGTGGCAGCGCTGGCCGACCTGAGTGGCGAACACTTGCGTGCCGTCCAGTCGGTAACCGACCGCGAAATGCCGGCCTTCTGCATCGTCACGGGCAGACAACAGCAGCGGCCCCTGATCCTTCTGCTTGAACAGGGTCCAGCCACCCAGCGTAAAAGCGCTGAGCACCAGACTGCCAACGGCCAGGACCTGACGTCGAAACATCACTTCACCCTCTCGATCAATCGCCGTCGTTGGCGTTGAAACCCAACTGAATGCCCAGCGCCTTGGCCAGTTCGCCTTCGTGCAGACGATGGACCGCGTTCAGGCTGTCGTAGAACGCATTGAGTTGCTGGCGTCCGGCTTCGGTCGCCAGCAAATCGGACAATGGCGGCTTGAGCTCCGCCAGCAGTTTGCGGCTGGCAGCGTAAGCCGCATCGATTTTGTCAGCCAGCGGTTTCTGCTCAGCGGGCAGCAGGCCGCGCAAGCCCTTGTTATCGACGCCGGTCCACACGGTTTCGGCGCTCGCCAGACTGGCTTCCAAGCTGCTGAGCGACGCTTTGCTGCGCCATGCATCAGCCTGGAAAGGCTGCGGCTGGCCTTTGCTCTGGCGACCCAATGGCGTACCGAGCTTTTTCTTGAGGCTGTCCAGCGCTGTCACCTGGACCCGCAGCAGCTCGGCAATGGCTTCGTGAGAGTCGGCGTAACGCTGATTCGGAAACTTGCTGAGTTGCGCGAGCATGCCGTCGTTGCTGTTCCAGCGGCTGAGGATTTCTTCGGCCAGGGTCTTCTGACGATCACCGATGGCCATCAGCAATGGGCAGTAACGGGCTTTCTGCTCGGCATTGGCCATGTCGATCTCGGCGTCAAACAGAATGTATTCGTAAGCGGACAAGCCCTGGACCACGACACTGGCCTTGGACAGCTCTTCTGCGTTGATCTGCGGCTGGGCAGTCACCAGTTGCTCGACCTGACGTCCGACCAGGTTCTTTTTGTCCGGCCAGAACTGCACCTGCCAGGCGCGGTTGCCCTCGGCCAGCGGACCGATCAGCAACGGTTGCAATTCAGCCCAGGTTTTCTGCGCTTTCAGGAAGTCCGCACGTGCCGTTGCCAGATCAGTCTTGCCCTGACAGAACGCCAGCGCACTGCTTGCCAGTTGACGGTCGGCATCCACCCAGCGGCTGTAAGTCGGCAGGATCACCTGTTTGGCGATGGCCGCAGACGTGACGGCCTGAGGGTCGGATGGCGAACAGGCACCCAAGGCGAGAGCCGCAAGGCTGGTCAGCAACAACTTGGGTCGGAACATGTCCGGCTCCTTATGCGTGAAGAAGAGGAAAAAATCACAATGAATTCAGAAAGGCCAACAGCGCCTCGCGCTGTTCGGCGTTGAACGCCAATACCTGTCGCTGTGCCGCCTGGGCTTCGCCGCCGTGCCAGAGTATCGCCTCAAGGGCGTTACGCGCGCGACCGTCGTGCAGCATCTGCGTATGGCCGTTGACTGCAGCCGTCAGGCCAAGCCCCCAGAGTGGCGGCGTGCGCCATTCGCGGCCGGTTGCCTGAAACTCGGTGCGATTATCGGCAAGTCCGTCGCCCATGTCATGCAGCAGCAGATCGGTATAAGGCCGAATCTCCTGATTGGCGAGCTCAGGCTCGGCGGCGTCTACTCGCGTCTTGAAAGACGGGACATGGCACTGTTGGCAGCCTGCCTGGAAAAACAGGTTCTTGCCCGTCAGCACCTGTGGGTCGTCGACGTTACGTCGCGCCGGAACACCCAGGTTACGCGTGTAGAACTCGACCAGCCGCAAAATGTTATCGCTGACCTCTGGCTCGCCGTCCGGACCGTTCCCGTTCGGTGCCGCCAGACAATCGGTCTGGGCCGGTGTGCAATCGTCGAAACGGCGCAGGCTGGTGGTCAGTCCCATGTCGCCGGAGAAGGCGTGCACATTTTGCTGATTGAGGTTGGGTTGTCCGGCTTTCCAGCCAAAACGCCCCATAACGACTTTTTGTTGCGCGTCGTCCCAGACCCAGTTGGCCCGCCCGGAGATGCCGTCGCCATTCTTGTCGTCAGGGTCGGCGTTGGCCAGAACGGCTTCGTCCGCAATCGCCTCCAGCAGACCGAGGCCGATCATGGGCGGCGCAATCCTTGCCGAAACATGGGTCTCGGGATGCATGGGGCCGTAGCCCAGTTGGGTGATACGCAAGGTAGGCTGACGCAACTGTACGGCGGTGCCATCTCGGAACTTCACCGTGAGCGCATCGTACTCCACGCGAACCTTGCCTTCTGGCGTGACGCCTGGATTTGCCATGTCCTGCAACTGACCGCCGTAGTTCGGTTCGGGCAGCACGCCGTTACGCTGTATCAGGTCGGCAAAGGCCGGATTGTCAGGAATCGAGAGCCTGACCAGCATCGACACGGCATTAGTGTCTCCGGCTTCGGGCGGATGGCCGCGACCATCCTTGATGTGGCAGTTCTGGCATGCATTGGTATTGAACAATGGCCCCAGCCCGTCACGCGCGGTGGTGGTCGAGGGCGCAATGACCCAAGGGCTGCGAAAGAAGCTGTTGCCCACGCTGAAGTCCAGGCGACGTACCGGCGATAGATTGGCCGACGGCAGTGAAAACGCATTCTGGTCACTTTTTTTGACGGTGGCACTGCCGCCAGACAGCGCTTCGCCCGGTTCGGCGTGCGTGAAACGCGGGGCGTCATCGCACGCGCTCACGACCAGAGTCGTGAGCAGCGCAAGAGACAGACGAAACCGCGTAGCCATACACATCCCAAAAAGAGGCGAAAATCAGGGCGTGCAAGCTTATCAGCCTCGTGCAATTTGAATAAGAGGGATTATCGTTTGCTGTCACTGAAGCAACGTGTTGTTACGAATTCTCAAGTTCAGTGACGGGGTGTGTTGCCCCCTCAGGTTTCGATTGCATACTGAAATGATCGAACACCGTCAGTCCTTTGCGAAGCGTCTTGCGCACCGCCTCGCTCTGTTCGATCAGCTCGTCGCTGGGGTGTTGCCATTGCTCGGGCGGCAAGGGCTTTGACCAGTCGAGCACGGCCTTGGGAAACGCTTTCTTTGGTAGGCGTTCTACCCAGGCGGCGATGCGGCAGGGCAGGGTCCAGCCGCTGCAGAACTGGATGAGCAGAAAGCCGAACAGGTAGCGTATGTACCAGTGATCGTAGCGGTAGCCTTTGCGGCACATGTGGAAGAACTCCACCGTGCCTTCCTCCATGTTCTCGCCCATCATCGGCAACGGCAGTGCGCTCGGGCCTTCCTCCATATAAGCGCGAATCGCCTCCCACTCGCCGACTGCCATTCCCAGTGTGTAGCTCGGCACGGTCAGCCATACGACCTGCCCGTCCGATGCGTCCCGCAGGCCGATCATCAAGGCGAACTTCTGCTGAGTACCGTATTCGGTGGCGACCATGCTGCTGCTGACGCAGGCGATGACGTCTTCCCATGGGATGAAGCGGGGCGGTTCTCCGCGCTTGGCGACGTAGGCGACTTCGCGGCGTTGACGGTTGAAGCGGGTGGGTGGGATTCTGGAGTGGGGGTAGACGGCGTGGACGAAGAAGCAAAAATACATTAGCGCCAAGCTACCAGAGATTCCCCAAATATAAGGATTTGGTAGAAATAATGTAAGAAAGACTTCAAAAACAGGTGCTCCAAACCGGAAATGATCGTCAATGCCTAGCCCTATGGATACCAGCAGAAACCAAATCACAACGGACATAACTGAACCGATACTACAACGAACTGCAAACTCAATCGTCGCGGCACCCAATCCGAAGTCTAGGTAAACTTCATTAGCATCCTGAAGAAGGCTACGGGAGCTAAACGCGGCAACACCTGTTGGAACTGGGAGTGGTGCGAGGTAGAATACTTCAGTGCCGGGTGCTACTTCAGTGTCACCCACATGTGGAAGTCGGTCGTATTTGTCAGAGGTCATTCAAACGTTCCCTTGTGATCTGTGTTGCTGGAAGTTGACGGTTCTCTACCGGTTCGTCGGTCGATGCGTTGACAGGTTTGCTTACTATGTCCATGCCAAGCGGAATGCGGTAAGTCAGGTAGCCTTCATCGGCTTTCAGATAATTTGTTACCAGTGCAGGTTTGACCGCCACACGCACAACCAGCAGCGCGTGATGGCTTTGCCAGCTATTCGGAACTTCCAGTGCAAGAATCAAGGGAGATACTGCGATTATCGAGAGCCCTTGGCGGAGGACCTCGCTGACGTCCTGTCTATCAGATACGTTATGTAACTCGGCCGACCATCGTAAAGAAGTGTCGTCGAAGCTGGCCCAAGTCAGACCGGGCAATACCAACTGCAGGCTGCGCACAGATTCGCCATCAATCTCGCGACGAATCATTGCCTTGTCGATGAAAGTGGGGCGTAAGTTAGCCTCAGCAAGCTTTTGCGCGTGAGTGGGCCAATCCCAGCCCTGAGGCTCTTTGCCCCAGAGAGAGCCGAGCAACCACCTCTGTTGGTCATCAAGATTGAAATAGTTGTAAAGCGTTTCGCCGCCTAATTGCAGCGCTGCTGAAATAAGCGCCCAAGGGTTCATGTTCATCCAAAATCGCAGGAAGCGTGCGCCTCGGGTTGCCCAGGCCATGTTGGCGACCAGTTTTCGCTCTGCTACAGGTGCTGCTCTGACCTCTCTAAGTAGGCCATATAATTCAATGCCGGCGTTGCCAGTTACTGCCGCAGTAAGAACGGTAGATCCGATATCGCCCACCAGTGCTGCTCCTGCACCGAGCTTTTCACCTGTTGTGCCAGCGCTGAGCGCTGTGTTCCATTTTTCCCAGTTGTTCAATGTTGTTCCTACAGCGCCGGTCAGGCTAAGGGGCAGGATGAATGCACCCAAACCCAATCCTAGTTTTCCCAGTCGGACGGCAAATAATCCTCCCGCTGTGCCTGCGGGGTTGGCCGCCAGCGCACGAAGTGCGTTGTCGACAATCGCGATATGTGCGGATTGATAAACTGAGAGCGCTGCTGCTATGGGAGAAAATAAGGCTCCGCCTATTATTACTATCTCCTTTGCAGACCTATTCCCCTCCGACTTCCTCCAAGCATCCAAAGCATCCCCCAAATTCCCGATCTGCAACATCATCGCCAGCAACGGAAACAAGCTGCCCTTGAACGCGCTCCCTACAGCACCCTGAGTCCCGTACCCCCTTGCCGCGCCAGCCCGATAACGCGCAATTTCGTCTTCCAGAACCCGCAACTGCGCATCGCTGATGTTCAACTTCACCCCGATGGCTCCATTGATGGGTCTGCCGGTAGGGGTGATGGCGTTCTCAAGTTCGCGGCGTACGGCGGCCAGCTGGTTGCGGGTTTGTAGCAACTGCTGCTGGATGTACTGTTTGTCGTATATCAGCTCAGTGCGTTGGGTCGGCGTCAGTGAGCGTTTGCTGCTCAGTTTGCTCAGACGGGTTCGCTCGCGTATCAGATCGTTCTCGGCCTCGATCAGGTGGTTCAGGCGCACGAACGCGTCGCGGTATTTCTGCACATCGGTTTCGTTGGCCACGTTCAGCGTGACGGCTTCCTGCTGCATGGCCACCAGCGCGCCCAGGCGTTGCGCCCGATTGTTCTGCTTCAAAAATGTGTTCAGGTGCTGACGCACTTCCGTGTCGTTCAGTTTGCTGTGCATATCCCGCAGCCACTGCTCCATACGCAGGGCGATGGACGGTATGTAGCTGGCGATGACCGCCTGATGCAGCGGCCGTGCGGCTTCAGGCAGATTCAGGCTCAGGGTCCAGTGATGGCCCATGACATGGCTGACCTTGGTGATACGGTCCTGAGCATCGGCAAGCGCTGCGCCAAAGTTTTTGATGTCATCCAGCAATTTGATCAGATCGCCCGATTTGGAGCGCAGGAACTCCAGATTCAGGCGTCCATAAAACACCGGCAGGACGTAATGCGGGTTGTCGTGAAAATAGTCGCTGACCCTTTGCAGACTTTCTTCCGTGCGGCACAGGTCGCGGGTGCAGTTGAGCTCCATGGCCAGTGCGCTTTTCAGCTGGTCAGGATGGTCCGGGTCGAAGTACCAGGCGCTTCGGTAGAGTTCGCTCTGGGTGAACAGGCTGATCCGGTCATGAGTGATGTCATCCAGTCGCTGGGTCCAGCGCCTTAGGTGCGAACGCTCCTGATTCAGGTAGCTTTGCATCTCGTCGTGACGAACGAGATCGTTGATGCCCCGGGAACCCAGCCCCACACCGTTCAGCGTGCCCTGACTATTTTCATCCAGCGCTTCGATATCCTCTTCGAGCTCCCCATGGAGCTTTTCGCCCAGCGCCGATCTCATCTGCGCCTGCTTGTTTTCCATGTCCAGCCTGGCAAACCGCTGCTGAAAGCGCTCGTTGTAATCGGCGCCCCTCCTGTAGGCATAGTGGCCGTCGGGGGTCCTGGAGGGCTCTGGCCCCAAACGCTTTTCACGGCGCCACTGGTTACGGGCGTTGATGAAGTCGTAGATGCGCGAGCGCTGCTGCGGCGTGGTCTCCTTGAGCAGCTTTGAATCGGGGTTTACCTGACGGGCATTGGTGTCGCCCACGGTCATCAGCGTGTCGATATAGGTGGCAGTGAGAAAGCGGGTTTCGTTGTTGTTTCGCTCACGCCATTCTTCTATCCAGCCGACCACGGTGTCCTGCTCTTCGGCCAGATCGCGCAGGATGCCGATGCTGTCGTCGAGCACCAGATACAAATGGCTTTTCTCGTGCAGCGGCTTGATCAAGTGCTTGAACTCGCCAATGTGGGCTTCGCGAAACAGAGGCTGATGCTCCCAGACGTAATCCTGCTGTTCTGCCTGCGAGATATCGGGTGTGGCGCATTGCTGCGCAGGCTGCTCGGCCAGTTCGGCGAGCTGCTCACTGACCTGCTTCTGGACCTTCAGGTGGACGCCACCTTTCAGGCAGTCAGCCTTTGCCAGATCGACTTTTTGCATGAAGTAGAAACGATCCGCAGCGTTGCCCAGCGCCTGGGCACATTTGGCTGCGGTCCATTGCAGTTCCGAGTAGGCAACATGCAGGACGCTGTCGTTTGGGAAGACCAGCGCGTGTTCTCCCGTGCTGTTCTGCCGAGTGTCCTGAACAACCTCCGCGCCTTTCCAGAGCAGCTTGCTCGGGACGCCGTTTTCAACCCGGTACTCATGCAGGTAGCCGGTGCGTTCTTCGATCACATACAGGTAGCCGTCCCGAAGCAGACGCAGACCCAAAGGGCGTTTGAGGCGCGCGTAAACTTTGGAATCCGGTTTGCTGCCAAGCCTTTCCACCCGTCCGTAGCGCAGTGGAAGCAACTGGATGTTGTTGGTGGGGGCAGGGCAGGTGTTCGGTCTACTGTGCGAATCGACATGTTCTCTGGCCCTGGATTCCCAGTAGGCCTTGTCCTTGGCAGGCAGTGTTTTTGGATTGTCTTGCGGGTTCATTGCGATGCTCCTTCCTGCTGCCGGGCGTCCAGCACCACGAGCCAGTGGGCCCGCTCGATGCGCTGTGAGGGGGTCAACTCAGAGGTGTCGCGCAGCAGTGCCCTGATCTTTGGATGAGCCTCCTCAGGCTGATCGGCGAGAAAGAGGACGACGTTGGCGTAATGGAAGATGTCGGCTTCACTCTTGAAGCCTTGTTCGTAGGCAGTACTGGCCAGCCTGTGCACCTGTTCGTAGCGCGTCTTCAATGACAGGTCGGGCAGGTAATCCGGAAAGAAACGGCGCAGATGCTGATCGAGGTTGACGACGGTCAGGCGAAACATGACGTCGCCCAACGCGTCGATCTGTTCGGCGCTCAAGCGATAAGGGATTTTCGGATCATGGGGCATCGATTCGCCGATGCGTTCGTGACTGCCCCACTGCTCGGTCATCCTGTCGGGTGCGTAGACATGATCGATAGGGCCGAACAGACGATTGTCGAAGTGCCCCGGATGCATGCCGAACAGGGCGTTGGCCAGTGACGTGTCCGAAAGGTTCATGTAGCAGGTCTGGCCTGTCGGCATCTCGACAAACATCAGCCAGCGCAAATGGTCGATGAGGGTTTTCCGGTCTGCCGGGCTGAACAGCAATAGCCCCCATTCCTCGCGCGCATGGTCGAGAAAGCGCGCGAGCATCGGATCATAGGGATCCTCCAGTTGAATCAGCGCAGGAGAGACGTCCAGGCTCTCGCTGAGCCGGGTCTGCAAAAACAGCATCGTGCGGACCCCGCTCAGCTCCCACTCGGCGATCCTCCTGTTCAGGTTCGGAACGCTCATGGGGTTGAGCAGCAGATAGGCATTTTTCGACCACGGCAGGTCGTGGGGACCGGTTTCAAACTCGGGCATGAGCGCGCCTTGAAGAGGGCATGAGGCGCGGATAGTCGGTGGTGCAAGAGGTGCAATCAATACGCTGGAAGAGGTTTGGGAAAGGCCCTACAGGCAGCGCTGAAAAGTCACTGGCAGGTCATGCAAATCGTGTCATCCAGACAAAAAAATGCCGGTCAGCAAGACCGGCATTTGGGTACATCCAGACAGCGACGGTGGATCAGAACTCGTGGTCAGCGTTGTCCGGGTTCAGATCGGTGATGCCCAGCTTGCCTGCGGCCTGCTCGATGGCGCCGGTCTGCTTGACCAGTGCGGCGATGGCGTCACGAACAACCTGATTGCCAGCCGTGTTGCCTGCTGCGATCAGTTGATCGAAGTGCTCGCCCTTGTTGGCATGGTCGACGATGACCTGCAGCTTGGCCTGGGTATCGTCCAGGTCGGCGCGCAGGGTGGCGTCGGTCGCAGGGTCTACCTTGGCGACCAGCGACGACAGGCTCGGGCCGCTGATTTTGGTACCGTCGGTGCGGGTGTATTCGCCCAGGTACACGTTGCGAATGCCTTTGCCGTTGTAGAAGTGCGAGTTGTGCGTGTTGTCGCTGAAGCAGTCGTGTTCGTCTTCGCTGGAGTTGGCTTCCAGCGCCACTTTCATGCGCTCGCCCGCCAGTTCACCCAGCGACAGGCTACCCATGCCGAACAGCATCTTGCGCAGACCGTCGACGCCGGATTCGGCTTCCAGCGTGGCGCGGTAGTTGTCGGCGACGCCGGCTTTCCAGTTGCCGGACATTTCTTCGAGGTCGCTGACCAGCAGGTCGGTGACGGCTTTCAGGTAGGCACGACGACGGTCATTGTGGCCGCCGGTTGCGCCAGCGCCTTCCAGGTAATCGCTGGCTGGACGGTTGCCGGCGCCAGGGCCGGTGCCGTTCAGATCCTGGCCCCACAGCAGGAATTCGATGGCGTGGTAGCCGGTGGCAACGTTGGCTTCGGAACCGCCCAGTTCATTCAGGCTGGCGAGTTTCTCTGAAGTGATCTGCTTGACGTCGACCTTGTCTTCGCCCACCTGGATTTCAGTGTTGGCGATGATATTGGCGGTTGCGCCAGGGTTGCCCAGTGCGTGCTGGTAGTCCTTGGCAACGTAGTCGATCAGGCCTTCGTCCAGCGGCCAGGCGTTAACCTGTCCTTCCCAGTCGTCGATGATGGTGTTGCCGAAGCGGAACACTTCGCTCTGCATGTAAGGAACACGTGCGGCAACCCAGGCGTCGCGAGCGGCCTTGAGGGTTTCGTCGTTCGGCTTGGCCAGGAATGCATCAACGGCAGTGCTCAGTTTTTTGGCACCGGCTTCGGCATCGCTGAAAACAGCGGAAACCATGTTCGCGTAGTTGGCGACCACAGCCTTGGCGGCGGCGTCATCGGTCTGGGCTGCGGCAGGCGTGGCGGGTGCAGCCGGTGCTGGCGCGGCGGCCGGAGCAGCAGGCGCAGCTGCGGCAGGTGGAGTTGCAGCCTTGTCCTTGCCTTCGCCACAACCGGCGAGAGAGATAGCGATGGCCAAGAGACTGGCGGTTGCCAAAGGCATACGAATCATGACGGAATCCTGCGTTCATAGGGGTGAAGGCGCAGAGCGCCCAGAAAATCTGCGACATAATGCGAAAGATTTGCATTCGATGTAAAGGCAAAACGCCTGTCGAGTCGCGAACAGCTACCCGAGAGCTTGTAACAGTCGGTTTCGGGATATTACGAGGACCGCTTTATTCGGCCGTGCAGCAGTGTGAGGCCGGTTCAGAGAATGGCGGCGTTATTGCGCTGATCCAGCTTAAGGAATGCAAGCAACTCCCGTGCGGGCAGCGGCTTGCTGTAGAAATAGCCTTGGCCCTCATGACAGCCCTCAGAGATCACATACGCTTCCTGCTCGACCGTTTCGACGCCTTCGGCAATGACCTGCATGCCCAGACTCTTACCCAGCTGAATGATCGCACGCACGATGGTTGCGTCGTCATCATCGTCGATCAGGTCCTGCACGAAACTCTTGTCGATCTTGATCTTGTCCAACGGCAGGCTTTTCAGGTAGCTCAGGGAGGAGTAGCCCGTGCCGAAGTCATCAATCGCAATCAATGCCCCGGAGCGGCGCAGGCTGAGCAGATGCTGGGCAGCCGTGGTGATGTCCTCCATCAATCCGGTTTCGGTTACTTCCAGCTCAAGGCTGCGGGGTGGCAGGCGGTAGATCTGCAACAGGTTGTTCACCACGCGGGGCAACTCGGCGTGGTGCAGCTGCACGGTGGAGAGGTTGACGGCCATGCGCAGGTCGGTGAAGCCCTGGTCGTGCCATTCGCGCAACTGCCGACAGGCCTGGTCCAGCACCCATTCACCCAGCGCAATGATGGTGCCGTTCTGTTCGGCCAGCGGGATGAACACGTCTGGCGGCACCAGGCCGTGCTCGGGGTGCTGCCAGCGGATCAGCGCTTCCACGCCGACGATCTGATGGTCTCGATAGCTGATCTGTGGCTGATAGACCATGTACAGCTGATTGCGCGGCAGGGCTTCGCGCAGGTCCTTTTCCAGTTCGCGGCGCCGACGCATCTCGCAGTCGACGCTGGCGATGTAGAACTGATAGCGATTGCGCGATCTGGCCTTGGCCAGGGTCATGGTCTGCTCGGCCTTTTGCAGAAGCTTCTCGGGGCTGTCGCCATCCTCCGGGAACAGCGTGATACCGATGGTTGCGCGCAGCCGAATGGACTGGCCATCCACAGTGAACGGAGCTTCGAGTTCATCCAGTACGTTCTGCGCCAGCTCGGCCGCTTCGTAAGGCTCTGCGATGTCTGCCTGGACCAGTGCAAACTGATCACCACCCAGACGTGCCAGCGCACCCAGTCGACCGCTGTGGGCGCGCAACCGGTCCGCCAGGGCCAGTAGCAGCTGATCGCCGGCCTGATAACTGAACTGCTCGTTGATGCCCTTGAAGTCATCCAGGCCGACACACAGCACAGCGACCCGATGCTGTTGCCGTCCGGCGTTCTCCAGAATGTTCTCCAGGCTCATCTGCAACTGCACCCGGTTGGGAAGGCCGGTCAGGAAATCGTATTGCGCCATGCGTTGCAGGTTGTTTTCGGCTTCGTGGCGCAGGTAGGTATTACGTTCGATGGAGGCGAGCAACTGGTTGGCCGTATTGACCCAGATACCCAGCTCGTTCTTTTCATGACCCTTGAGCAGGGGCAACTGATGCTCACTGGGGCGATCAGGGTTGATGGCGGTCAGGTGTTCGATGATTCGCGAGAGTGGCTTGGTCAGCAGCCAGTGATAGACCAGGTACAACACGAGACCCATCGCCAGCGCCCGCAGCACGCCGGAGATAAAAATGATCACGGCATTGATGATGAAGCCTTCGCCATAGTTGGCGGTGTCCAGTGTGATGCGCAGATCGCCATAGTATTCACTGTACGGGCTGCGTCCGACCAATTGCGTGGTAAAGCTGCGCTCCTGACCCAGAATGAGATCCGTGAGCCAGCGGGTTGAAGAGGTTTTCAGCGGTCGGTCTTTTTCGGCCAGCAGGGTTTCGTTCGGATGCCCGATGGAGGCCATGCGCACGGCATTGTCCTGAAACAGGCCTTCGATGACCTGCATGCCCATTTCCCGGTCCAGGCTGTAGACCGCCTGAGTAGAGGGGTCCCTGAACATGTCCAGAATGCGTTCGGCGTCGCTCACCACTGCCTGGCGGGTCTTGTAGGCGTCATAGACGATTTGCGCGCAGCTCAATACCACGCCGACAAAGAACGCCGACAGCAGCACCACGCGCAGCAACTTCACCGACAAGCTGTTCTTGAGTTCCAGCTTCAATGGCCGTTCCTTAATCCAAGTCGCAGGCGTATCGCCCTGTCACCCTCGAAAAACGGATGATCGAGACGGTCTAGCCCGGTTGATCCCTCTTTTCTGCGCCGCTGCCTGGGACCCACGGACTCGTGCAATCCTAGTGTGTCGGGCGGCTGCGCTTGTAACTTGAGCGTAACGCTGTAAAAGAACTGTTGCGTGATATTAGTCAGCTAACGTTTTCTGGCAATACACGACGTTACAGTTGTACATGAAAAACTGCCATATTCACGCATTTGAGTGACACATTCGCGGTGCCTTCACGATATTGAGGGGCTTGCTTCCCGTCACACGCGTGCCGAATGCAGGCAATAAAAAACCCGGCACATGGCCGGGTTCTTGATGACACTGGAAATCAGGCGGCGTATTGCTTGGCCACGAAGTCCCAGTTCACCAGGTTCCAGAACGCTTCTACATACTTCGGACGCACATTGCGGTAGTCGATGTAGTAGGCGTGTTCCCAGACGTCGCAGGTCAGCAAAGGCTTGTCACCGCTGGTCATCGGGTTGCCCGCACCAATGGTGCTGGCCAGCGCCAGGGAGCCGTCAGCTTTCTTCACCAGCCAGCCCCAGCCGGAGCCGAAGGTGCCGATGGAAGTCTTGCTGAACTCTTCCTTGAACTTGTCGAACGAACCGAACGCAGCGTTGATTGCGTCAGCCAGAGGGCCGGTAGGTTCACCGCCACCGTTAGGCGACAGGCATTCCCAGTAGAAGGTGTGGTTCCAGACCTGAGCGGCGTTGTTGAAGATGCCACCCGAGGAAGTCTTGACGATTTCTTCCAGAGTCTTGCCTTCGAACTCGGTGCCTGGCACCAGGTTGTTCAGGTTCACGACGTAGGTGTTGTGGTGCTTGTCGTGGTGATATTCCAGCGTTTCCCTGGAAATGTGCGGCTGCAGAGCATCGTGGGCATAAGGCAGTGGCGGCAATTCAAAAGCCATGGTTTATCTCCTTTCAGGT
The DNA here is from genome assembly GCF_001642795.1 of Pseudomonas viridiflava. Classification (GTDB taxonomy): domain Bacteria; phylum Pseudomonadota; class Gammaproteobacteria; order Pseudomonadales; family Pseudomonadaceae; genus Aquipseudomonas; species Aquipseudomonas viridiflava. The sequence continues at coordinate 303,830 of NZ_LKEH01000025.1, forward strand.
CATTTGCGGTTATCGCACGGCCGATCACGGGCGGCCGGATACAGCATGCACCGGGAGTTTTACTCTTTTGCGGCGCAGACCCCGGACTATAGCACCGGCCCTGCGGCATAACCACGCAACAACTGTGTGGGAAAGAGGTTCCAGCGTTGTCGACCCAATGGCCATGAAAATCACTCAAGCGCTACGAATCAACTGCACGGCAACGGTAAACATCATCACCGCCACCAGCACGTCCAGCAGTCGCCAGGTTGCTGGACGGGCCAGCCAGGGCGCGAGCCAGGCTGCGCCGATGGCAAGGCTCGAGAACCACAGCAGCGAGGCGCTGGCAGCACCGACCACGTAGGCTTCCGGCACGGCCTGCTGTGCACCGAGCGATCCGATCAGCAACACGGTGTCCAGATAGACATGCGGATTGAGCAGGGTCACGGCCAGCGCGCTGAGCAACACGGCGCGCCGCGACCTCATCCCGGTGGCGGCGCTGTTTTCCAGTCCCTGTGATGAACAGGCACGACGCAAAGCCTGCAGGCCATACCAGCTCAGGAATGCCACGCCACCCCAACGCGCAACGGCCAGCAGGGTAGGGTTCTGCGCCAGCACATTCGCCAGGCCGAACACTCCGGCAGCAATCAGCAGCGCGTCGCAGACAATGCACACCAAGGCCACCGGAACATGGTGCTCACGACGCAGCCCTTGCGCCAGAACGAACGCGTTCTGCGTGCCGATGGCCATGATCAGGCCCGCAGCCACCAGCAGACCGTTTAAATAGCTTTGCCACATCAGATGCGCTCCGGCAGTCAGTTCAGGTGGCGATTCTGGCGTCAGAAGCGGTATAAGGAAAACCAATAATCCTGATCGCTCATTAGGAAAACTGATGTTTGACTACAAGCTGCTATCGGCGCTCGCTGCCGTCATCGAGCAGGCCGGATTTGAACGCGCTGCCCAGGTATTGGGTTTGTCCCAGTCGGCCGTGTCCCAGCGCATCAAACTGCTGGAGGCGCGAATCGGTCAGCCGGTGCTGATCCGGGCCACACCGCCGAGCCCGACCGACATCGGGCGGCGATTGCTCAATCATGTGCAACAGGTTCGGCTGCTGGAGCGTGACCTGCAAAGCCAGGTGCCCGCGCTAGACGAGGAAGGCATGCCGGAGCGACTGCGTATCGCCCTGAACGCCGACAGCCTTGCCACGTGGTGGGCGCAGGCGGTCGGGGATTTCTGCGCCGAGCATCATCTGCTGCTGGACATGGTGGTCGAGGATCAGGACGTCGGACTCAAGCGTATGCGTGCAGGCGAGGTGGCAGCGTGTCTGTGTGGCAGCGAACGGCCAGTGGCCGGCGCACGCAGTCAGTTGCTGGGGGCCATGCGCTATCGTGCCCTGGCGTCGCCGTCGTTCATCGACCGGCATTTTGCCGATGGTGTAAGTCCTGAGAAACTGGCGCGCTCAGCAGCGTTGGTCTTCGGCCCTGATGATTTTTTGCAGCACCGCTATCTGGCTTTGCTTGGGGTCGAGGGCGGTTTCAAGCATCATCTGTGTCCCTCATCCGAAGGCTTCATGCGCATGATCGAGGCCGGACTTGGCTGGGGGCTGGTACCTGAATTGCAGGTCAGCGAGCAGATACGCAGCGGTGCACTGCGCGAACTGCTGCCTGCCCGCTACATCGATGTGCCGCTTTACTGGCATCACTGGCGCAACGGCGGCCAGTTGCTGAACCGCCTGACCGAGCATCTGGCACAAAAGTCCGGGCGCTGGCTGGTGCCGCCTGGCGGCAAGTGAGCGTCAATACGTTCATATATGAAAACAATGCGGGTAGGGTTTGTCCTGTCCCGCAGACGCGTCAATGGAGCGGTAAATGAAGATTCTGGTTACCGGCGCAAGCGGCTTCATCGGTGGACGCTTCGCGCGTTTCGCCCTGGAGCAGGGCATGAGCGTGCGGATCAATGGTCGCCGAGCCGAAGGCGTCGAACATCTGGTCAGACGGGGTGCCGAGTTCGTGCAGGGCGACCTGACCGACCCGCAACTGGTTCGGGCGTTGTGCGATGACGTGGACGCCGTGGTGCACTGCGCAGGTTCTGTCGGTGTGTGGGGGCGGCGTCAGGATTTCATGCTGGGCAACGTGCAAGTCACCGAAAACATTGTCGAAGGCTGCCTGAAACAAAGGGTGCCGAGACTGGTCCATCTTTCGTCGCCTTCGATCTATTTCGACGGTCATTCGCGCCAGGGCATCAAGGAAGAGCAGGTCCCCAAGCGTTTCCACAACCATTACGCCGCGAGCAAGTACCTGGCCGAGCAGAAAGTATTCGGCGCGCAGGAGTTCGGGCTGGAAGTCATCGCCCTGCGGCCCCGCTTTGTCACAGGGGCGGGCGACAACAGCATTTTTCCGCGCCTGCTGCGCATGCAACAGAAGAAGCGCCTGTCCATCGTCGGCAACGGTTTGAACAAGGTGGACTTCACCAGCATGCAGAATCTTAACGAGGCCATGTTAAGCAGTCTGCTGGCCACCGGTTCTGCGCTGGGCAAGGCCTACAACATCAGCAACGGCGCGCCGGTGCCGTTGTGGGATGCCATCAATTACGTGATGCGGCAGATGCAGTTGCCTCAGGTCACCCGTTATCGTTCATACGGACTGGCTTATACCGCTGCCGCGATCAATGAAGGGGCCTGCATGCTGTGGCCGGGGCGACCTGAACCCACGCTGTCGCGTCTTGGAATGCAGGTCATGAACAAGGACTTCACGCTTGATATCAGCCGTGCCATGCATTATCTGGACTATCAGCCACGTGTCAGTCTCTGGGCTGCGCTGGACGAGTTCTGCGGCTGGTGGAAAGCCCAACAATCGAGCTGAGTCGGTAGTGGCACATTGAAATATCATCAGGTGCCATTGGTATACTCGCCAGCTTTGGTTTCAACAGCTTCTTGAAGGGTTGCTCATGCGTAACGATCCATATGACGACATCGATGACGTCCCAAGCCTCAGCGCCAAGGACGACGATGATGATTTCGTGCCGGAAAAAGGCGCACGCGAGCGCACGACGGTCTACTCGCGCACAACGCCGGTGGTCAAGGTCAAGGGACCGAGCACCGGTCCGCTCTGGGCGTTGGTCGGCGCATTGTTCATCGCCTTCTGCGGACTGGGCTGGTGGAGCTTTCAGCAGGTTTCGCTGATGGAACAGCAACTGGTCGCGACGCAGGAAAGTTTTGCGCGCATCAGTGAAGAAGCGGCGGGGCGCCTGCAGGATATTTCCGGCAAGGTCGTGGCGACAGAATCGCTTTCCAGCGACGGCGAAGCGCTCAAGCAGCGGATCAAGCTGCTGGAAGCGCAACTGGAAGATCAGGACAAGCAGCGCGAAGGCGTTGAGGGCCAGCAAAGCAGCCTCGACAAGCGACTGGAACAGATGGCTGCGCAAACCACCCAGCAGCAGACCGAAAACGCTCAGCTGCAGGAACAGCTCAAGGGCGTGGTCACCGAGCTGACCGCGCTTAAGGCCGCCTTGCCTGACCTGAAAACCGCGCAGGCGGATCAGGGCAAGCTGGACACTCAGCTCAAGAGTCTGGCCGCCGATGTCGCGAGCCTGAAGAAACAGGGCAATCCTTCCGCCGCCGTCGAGCGGCTCGAACAGGACCTGATCGTGCTCAAGAGCGAGCAGGAGAATCGTCCGGCCCCTGCGGCTGCTGGCAATACCGCCGAGTTCGATGCGTTTCGTGCTCAGGTGACGCGCAACATCAATACCCTGACCAGCCAGATCCAGAACCTGTCACAACAGCTCAACGCCCGTCGTTGAAGCCATGCGCTACCGGCCGCCGTATGGGCGGTCGGTGGCGTTTTTCTTCTTCCGTACAAAAAAATCCTGCTCCCTAAATAAATATGGAATTGCTAGCAAGAGGCCCCTTTACCCTTGCGTCTCTATTTATTACATGGAGTTTTCGCAATGAAAGGAATCAATACGACACGCCCGGTCACATTGGCGGCTAATGGAACGCTCGATGAGGTGGCATCCACCTCTCCCGCAGCACTGAGCGCCGAACTGGCAGGGCCGCCCGGCAAACCGGTGGTCAAACCGCCAGTCAAGCCACCCGTGAAGCCGCCAGTCAAACCCCCGGTCAAGCCGCCAGTGAAGCCCCCGGTCGAGCCGCCTGTAAAGCCGCCAGTCAAACCTCCGGTCAAACCGCCAGTGAAGCCACCGGTCAAAGCGCCGATCAAGCCACCCGTAAAGCCGACCGAAAAACCACCCGTTGAAATGAAGATGCCTGCCGACCCTGCGCCACCTTCGCGGCTGGATAAACTGTTGAGCATCGTCAATACCGCGACCGGCGTGCTGCAACTCGTTCATCCGCTCAACAGCGTGTTCAACCCGGACGGCACCGTCACTCATCCAGATGGCACTGTTCAGAACATCGATGGCACGACGGTGCACGCCGACGGCAGCACCGAACACCCGGATGGCAGCGTTCTGCACAAGGACGGCACCTGGGTGTTTGCCGACGGCTCGGTCAATTACCCCGATGGTCGCTGGAAACATGTGGATGGCACCGTCACTGACGCAGACGGCACTGTGATTGGTGTCACGGAGCCTGTCGCTTCCAAGTGACCGGATCCGTTTCCCGAGGCAATAAAAAACCCTGACGCTCACACGTCAGGGTTCTTGTGCTGCCAAGCGCCGATTACAGGCGCGGGTAGTCGATGTAACCCACCGGACCCTTGGCGTAGAAGGTCTCCGGGTGCGCTTCATTCAACGGCGCATCGCTGGCCAGCCGCTCCGGCAGATCCGGGTTGGCAATGTAAGGAACACCCCAGGCCACTGCGTCGGCCTTGCCCTCTGCCAACCAGGCATTGGCGCTGTCCTTGGTGAACTTCTCGTTGGCGATGTACACGCCGCCGAAGTCTTTCTTCAACTGTGGGCCGAGGCTGTCGCTGGCGTCACGCTCGCGTGCACAGATGAATGCAATCCCGCGCTTGCCCAGCTCTTTGGCGACATAGCTGAAGGTTTCGGCCAGGTTATCGTCGCCCATGTCATGCAGGTCGGCGCGAGGCGAAAGGTGTACGCCGACACGGCCAGCGCCCCAGACGTCAATGGCAGCGTCCGTCACTTCCAGCAGCAGGCGGGCACGGTTTTCCAGCGAACCACCGTACTGATCAGTGCGCTGGTTGGTGCTGGTCTGCAGGAACTGGTCGAGCAGGTAACCGTTGGCGCCGTGAATCTCCACGCCGTCAAAACCTGCGGCCTTGGCGTTTTCCGCGCCGACACGGTAGGCGTCGACGATGTCACCGATTTCCGCCAGCTCCAGCGCACGTGGCGTCGGATATGACGTGATAGGGCGCACCAGACTCACATGGCCTTCAGGCTGGATGGCGCTCGGCGCAACCGGCGCTTCACCGTTCAGGTACTGCGGGTGAGAGATACGGCCCACGTGCCACAGTTGCAGGACGATACGCCCGCCAGCGCCGTGCACGGCCTTGGTGATGTTGCTCCAGCCGCGCACCTGATCGTTGGACCAGATACCGGGGGTGTCTGGATAGCCGACGCCCATCGGCGTCACGGAAGTGGCTTCGCTGATGATCAGGCCGGCCGATGCGCGCTGTACGTAATACTCGGCCATCAGCGCGTTGGGCACACGGCCTTCGTCGGCGCGGCAGCGGGTCAGCGGCGCCATGATGATGCGGTTTGGCAGTTGCAGATCGCCAATCGTGATCGGGTCAAAGATAGTCGTCATGTGTCGAATCCTCTTAATTGATCAATGAGTTGCCGGGGCCAGATCGGGGTTGCCGGTCTGACGGAAAGTAATCAGGGTGATGAGCAGCGCGAGCACTGCAAGGACCGCGGCGGCCAACGGCACGCGGGTCAGGCCCAGGCCATGGGCAATGACGCTGCCGCCGATCCAGGCACCCAGTGCGTTGCCGACGTTGAACGCGCCGATGTTCAGTGTGGACACCAGATTGGGTGCGGCCTTGCCGAAGGTCACCACGTTGATCTGCAACGCAGGCACAGCGGCGAATGCGGCAACGGCCCAGAGGAATAGGGTGATTTCAGTCGGGATCAACGCAGCGCTGGTCCAGCTCAGCGCGGTGGAAATCACGGCCATGGAAATGAACACGGCAATCAGCGTTGACGACACCTTGCGGTCGGCCATCTTGCCGCCGATCACGTTGCCGACTGTCAGGCCCAGGCCGATCAGCAGCAGCGTCCAGGTCACGCCCTGAGGGGACACGCCGGTCACATCACCCAGCAGCGGTGCCACGTAGGTGAACAGTGCAAACATCGACGCCGAAAACAAGGCGGTCATGGTCAGCGACAACCAGATCCCGGCGCCCTTGAGGGCGGCCAGTTCGGCGCGCATGTCGAGCTTCTCTTCGTCACGATTGGTGGGCAGAAAGCGGATCAGGCCGATCAAGGCAATCACGCCGATGACCGTCACAGCCCAGAAGGTCGAGCGCCAGCCTGCGTATTGACCCAATGCCGTGCCCAGCGGCACGCCCAGCACGTTGGCCAGCGTCAGACCGGTGAACATCAGGGCCACGGCAGAGGCGCGACGGTTGGCGGGCACCAGACCAGCAGCGACCACCGAGCCGATGCCGAAGAACGCGCCATGACACAGTGCAGTCACTACGCGTGCAAACATCAGCACGTCATAGTCGCTGGCCAGCGCGCAAAGCAGATTGCCGACGATGAAAATGCCCATCAGCGTGACCAGTGCTGCCTTGCGTGGCAGCCTGGCTGTGGCCATCGCCATGAACGGTGCACCGATGGCGACGCCCAGCGCGTAACCGGTCACCAGCCAGCCGGCACCGGGAATCGACACACCCAGGTCCGCAGCGACATCGGGCAGCAGGCCCATGATGACGAACTCGGTGGTGCCGATGGCGAAGGCGCTCAAGGCCAGAATGAATAGTGAAAGAGGCACGGGGGCGTCTCCTTGAAAAAGTGGATGGGTCAGGCCGGGTTGTTCAGCTCTTGCACCAGAGCCTCTACGAACGCCTGGATGGTCTCTTCATTGCGCCTGAAGAAATGCCACTGACCGACCTTCTTGCTGCTGATCAGACCGGCTCGTTGCAGGGTCGCCAGATGCGCAGAAACGGTGGACTGGGAAAGCCCGGCACGTTGATCGATCTGCCCGGCGCAGACGCCGTGCTCAATCGAGTGTTCCTGAGAGGGAAACGTGGCGCGCGGGTCCTTGAGCCAGGTCAGGATCTCTCGGCGGACCGGATGGGCCAGCGCTTTGATGATGTCGTCGAGGTCGATGGGCATGTCGTTCTCACAGGCGGTGTAGCGATATATCGCGATGGAACGAACCTTATATCTGTATTTCGCGATATACAAATATGATTTTGGACTTAGCTCATCAAGAATCGGTATATCGGGTTATATCGATATATGGACCTGAGCCTGAAAAGCGGCGTACGCTTGTCCTCATGAATTATCTGGCGCATCTCCATCTTGGCGGTCATCGACCCGCCCAATTGCTCGGCAGCCTGTACGGCGACTTTGTCAAAGGCCCACTGCCGGGGCGTTTTCCTGCGGAGCTTGAAGCGGCTATCCAACTGCATCGCAGCATTGACGCATTCACTGACAATCATCCGTTGATCAAGGCATCCATTGCCCGCTTTCCTGCGCAGCGGCGTCGCTATGCGGGCATCATGCTCGACGTGTTTTTCGACCACTGCCTGGCGCGTGACTGGCATCGCTATGCCGATCTGCCGCTGGAGGTCTTCACGCGCAAGGTTTACGGCGTGCTGGCTGCCGAGCCGCAACTGCCGGAGCGGCTAGCGTTGATCGCACCGCGCATGGCGGCGCAGGACTGGCTGGGTTCGTATCGAGAGTTCGGTGTGTTGGAGCAAGTGTTGGGCGGGATTTCCCGGCGTCTTTCAAGGCCGGAAGGGCTGGCAGGCGGCATGCAGGAACTGCAAGCGCTTTACCAACCCCTCAGTGCGGACTTCGCTGAGTTCTATCCGCAGTTGCAGGACTTCGCTCAGGCGGCCCTGGCAGGGCGCGAGACCACTTCGCTTGGTTGAGCACTTTCGCCGAACAGCGCGACCTGAACCGCTTGTTGTGCCTTGTAGGCCAGAGCGGCGCGTTCCTGATCGGCGGTCTGGATAGGCGCGAGCAAGTGAATATGCACATCGCTCTGTTCGTTGGCGAACAGGCGGCGCAGGTGCGACAGCAGGTCATCGTCACCAATGAACGGCGCAATCGGGTCAGGCTTGCCGTCGCGGGAATAGGCAATCGCGACTGGCTGAATCGCCACGCCCGCTTCGATGGCGCTGGACAGCAAACGACCATGGAACGTGCGCAGGCTTTTGCCGTCGGTAGTGGTGCCTTCCGGGAAGATCAGCAGCGCATTTCCCTGTTGCAGATGACTGCTCATCTGCTTCTGGATCAGGCGACTGTCGCCCGAACCGCGACGAATGAACAGCGTGCCGGCTTTCAGCGCCAGCCAGCCTGCAACCGGCCAGGTCCGCACTTCGGCCTTGGACAGAAACGACAACGGGGCGAGCATGCCCAGCAGAGCAATGTCAGTCCATGACACATGATTGCTGACCCACAGCATCGGCTTGCGCGGCAGCTCGCCTGTGACGGTCACACGAAACGGCAGGGCATGGGTCAGGCGCGCCATGAACCAGCGGCTCCAGCGCTGACGGCGCTCCATGGAACTGCCGACCTTCAAACGCTCCAGTACCGCAAAGGCCCCGGCAATTGTCAGCCCCAGCGCAACCACCAATAGCACTCTGACCACGCGGACATAGCCGCGTACCCGGCTCATCACACCGCCGCCTTGAAGTGACGGGCGTAACGTGGGCACAGGTCGTCGCGCTTGAGCAGGATGAACACGTCGGCGACCTGGAAATCTTCGTCCCAGCACGGCTCGCCGCAGATTTTTGCACCCAGGCGCATGTAAGCCTTGAGCAGCGGTGGCATCTCGCAGATCACGTTGCTTGGAATGTCGAGCGCGGGCAGCGGGTTCTTCGGCTCGGCGCGCAGGTGCTCGTTGCACAGGTAGCGTTCACGCAGGCGCTGCATGATCGCGTGGGCCTGAATGCCGCCGTCCTGCATCGGGATACTTGCGCACCCCATCAGGTAGCTGTAGCCGCCTTCATTCAGCACTTCAGCCAGCTCGCTCCACAACACCGCAATGGTGCCGCCGTTACGGTAGGCCGGGTCCACGCAGGTGCGACCCAGCTCCAGAATCGGGCCTTGCAGATGAACCAGCCCGTGCAGACTGAATTCCTCTTCACTGTAGAAGCGGCCCAGTGTCGTGGCCGCCTTGTGATCGAGCAATCGTGTGGTCGCCACCAGTCGCCCGGTGTTCAGATCACGTACGCCGATGTGCGAGCAATGCACGTCGTAGTCGTCGATATCCAGACCTTGTTCGGCACCGTTGAGGCGGGCGTTGAACTCCTCGCTGAACACGCTGAAACGCAAGGCCTGTGCTTCCTGCAAGGCTCGCGCTCCCGTCAGGCGCTCGGCCTGAAGACGGCGTTCAGAAGTGTTTTCACGAATGCGTGCGATCTGGGTCATACGAATCTCCATGAGCCAGCCTTACGAAATGGCCGGTCGACTGAATTGTCCAAGCGCTTTGCTGTAGTTGCAGGCTAGGGAGATGCCGTGTCATGCCCATGAAGCTTTGGTGATGGTTGTGTGACGGCCGCAGCGCGCGTGATCCTTCGCGCTCTGCGTCTGCTGCTGGAGTGACGCAGAGCGTCACGGGCTGGAGGGTTGATCCTTCTACGCAAATCTCTTGGATAAACACAAACCCCGTGGGAGGCGGCTTGCCGGCGATGGCGTCAGTTCAGTCACTGATCGGTCGCTCCAGAAAAAGCATCGCCGGCAAGCCGCCTCCCACAGTAGTCCGTGGTTGCAGCAAAACTCGGGTGCATGGGCATGATCGGCGTGCTTGAGGTCACTCTGATCGTTCCCACGCTGCGTGGTAACGCCTCCTGGGACGCTCCGCGTCCGCTGTTGAGGTGACGCGCGGAGCGTCACGGGATGCATGCCCACGCGGATAGGCACGATCAGGCATTCAGCCGCACGCTTGTCATAAACCCCTGCTACTGTGCCCGGATCATTTTGCGAGGACTCGTCATGCTGTCTCGGTTGGCTCGCTTGTTTCTGTTGGTAGTTCTGGGTGCAAACGCATTGAACGCACAGGCCGAAACCTGGCCCGGCGAGCAATGGTCTTCCCGACCGGCCCCCCGCAGCGCCGCACTCGATGCACTGGAAACCTACGCCTTCCCGCCCCGCGATGAAGCCAACCGCACAGGCGTGCGCACCGATGCGTTGCTGGTGATCCGCGACGGCGAGATCGTCTATGAGCGCTACGTCGGTGTGACCAACGCAGAAACCCCGCACCTGACCTGGTCGGTCAGCAAAAGCATTCTCGCGACTGTTCTGGGCGTGGCATTCGGGGAAGGGCGCTTTCAACTGGCAGACCCGGTGGCAAAGTTCTACAAGCCCTTTAGCACTCATCCCGACATCACCGTTCAAGACCTTATGCACTGGGCGTCCGGTCTGGACTGGCAGGAAGATTACGAATACGCGCCGCTCAACTCCTCCGTCGTCGCGATGCTGTACACCCGCGGTCGCGACGACATGGCTCGCTTCACCGCCAGCCACAAGGCCGCCACGACACCGGGCACGCGTTACCTGTATTCCAGCGGCGACAGCACCGTGCTGGCCGCAGCGTTGAAAGGCATGGTCGGAGCAGAGGCCTACCCAAGCTATCCCTGGACAGCACTGTTCGAGCCGCTCGGCATTCGCAGCGCTGTCTGGGAAACCGATGCCAGTGGTACCTTCGTAGGGTCGTCCTACGCCTACATGACCGCCCGGGATCTGGCACGCGTCGGCCTGCTGATGCAGCGTGGCGGGCAGTGGCAGGACAAACCATTGCTCAACAAGGCATGGATGGACTTTGTACTGACGCCCTTCAAGGGTGAGCAGATTCAGGCCAAGGTCGAAGTGCCCGGCGGACAGTGGTGGCTCAACCGCACGGCCGACGGAGGCAGCGGCCCTTGGCCCGATGCGCCCGCTGATACCTTCGCCGCGCTCGGCCATTGGGGGCAGGCGCTCTACGTGATCCCCAGCCAGAAACTGGTGATCGTGCGCTACGCCGATGACCGCGACAGCAGCTACGATCACGACCAGATGCTCAAACGCATCCAGGCAGCGTTCGGCAAGGAGAACGGGCAATGAGTAATCGTCGAGCGTTCATCCTGCGTCGTCCCTTCACCAGTCTGCTGCTGTTGCTGCTCGCGGCGCTGGCTGTGCTGATCTTCCAGTACCGCGTCGCCCTGCAGGCGTTTCCGACCATCATCAGCGCGTACACCGCCAAGGAATACTGCTCGTGCCGTTACGTGGTGAACAATCCCGAAGAGTACTGCCGGGCCTACGTCAAACAGTACGTGCCCAGCACGCTGATCGATGAACCCCAGCAGAAACGTGTGATCGCCAGCGGTCTTGGACGTGTCAGCATCGCCGCCTGGCAAGGGCCGCTGGAAGGTTGTCGCCTGTTGCCGGAATCGCCATAACAGACGCTGGACGAACGGAGCGGTTTGCCAGCGGTCTGACAGGCGGATAAGGTGCTTCTCAATTGCCCGCCCGGAGTCTGCATGCTCAACCTGCCTCGCCTGCTGTTGGCCCTTCTGGCCACAGCGGCGCTTCCTGCCCACGCCAGTTGGTATCTGGATAACGAGTCATCACGCCTGTCGTTCACCTCCACCAAAAACGCCGATATCGCCGAAGTGCATCGCTTTCTGGTACTGCACGGCAAGGTTGATGACAAGGGGCTGGCCGAGGTGGAAGTCGAACTGGAATCGGTCAGTACCGGCATCGCCCAGCGTGACGAGCGACTGCGTGATCAAGTGTTTCAGATAGGCCAGTTTCCCGCTGCCAGAATCAACGCCCGACTCGACATGCGCCCCATCAACGCCCTGGCGCCGGGCGCGCAGCTGGAGTTGCGCCTGCCGCTGTCGGTCAGCCTGCGTGGCAAGACCCACACCTACAACGCCGAATTGCTGGCCACGCGTCTGGATGATCGACGCTTCCAGGTCGTGACGCTCGAGCCTTTGGTGGTTCACGCTCAGGACTTCGATCTGGTGCCGGATTTCAACGCATTGCGCACTCACGCAAGTCTGTCGGCGATCAGCCTGTCGGTGCCCGTTGGCGCCGTCCTGATCTTCACGGCGCGCTGACATGAGCAGTGCGATCTTTCCGTGGCGTGAAAACAACCAGTTCAAACTGCTCATCGACGGCCCTGCGTTCTTCCCGCGCATGATTGCCGCCATCGACCGCGCCGAGCAGCAGGTCGATCTGGAACTGTATCTGGTCGAGGCAGGCGCCTGTGCCGACGCAATGGTGCGAGCACTGGTAGACGCCGCCCGGCGTGGCGTCATCGTGCGCTGCCTGTTCGACGACTTTGGCTCCAAAGCCTTCAACGCTGGCCTGCGCAAACAATTGACCGATGCCGGTGTAATCCTGCGCTTCTACAACGCGATCCACTGGCGCCGCGGCCTGCGCAACTTCTACCGCGACCATCGCAAAATATTGGTAGTGGACAAGACCCTGGCCGTGGTCGGCGGCACCGGCGTGACCGACGAATTCTGGGAACCGGACAAGGACGTGAGCCAGTGGCACGAGGTGATGGTGGAAATCACCGGCCCGCTGGTAATGGACTGGCAAGCGCTGTTCAACCGACAGTTTCACGTCAACCCGCGCCGCACCGCCTGGCGACCGAAAGAAAACTTTGGCCTTACGCACCTGCCCAACGCTCCGGTCTCCGGAGAAGGGCTGGGCCGCGTGGCCTACGCTGACTCACGTCAGCATCGCGACATCCTGCAATCACTGGTGCGCGCCCTGAACACCGGCCAGAAACGCATCTGGCTGGCGACGCCGTACTTCCTGCCCACCTGGAAAGTCCGTCGCTCCCTGCGCAGAGCCGCAGCGCGTGGCGTCGATGTGCGTTTGCTGCTCACCGGACCACGCACCGATCACCCGTCCGTGCGCTACGCAGGCCATCGTTACTACCCGCGCCTGTTACGCGCTGGCGTGAAAATCTTCGAATACCAGCCGTGCTTCCTGCACCTGAAAATGGTCCTGATCGACGACTGGGTCAGCATCGGCTCGTGCAACTTCGACCACTGGAACCTGCGCTTCAACCTGGAAGCCAACGTCGAAGCCCTCGACCCGACGCTGACGAAAGACGTCGTCGCCAGCTTCGAAAAAGACTTCGCCCTGAGCGCCGAAACCACCCTGGCCGACTGGAAAGCCCGGCCACTGTGGCGACGCGTGAAACAGCGTCTCTGGGGCTGGATCGACCGGCTGGTGGTCAACCTGCTGGATCAGCGTAACTGAAGGGAAGGGGCCGGCAACGGCCCCGCGTGCGTATCAAGCCGGCTGGACAATACTGTCGAGCGAGCGATCCACCATGGCCTTGGCCAGCTCCGCCATGTGCAACACCGCAAACACCAGATCCCGGCTCGTGCCCTCGGCGTTATCGCCCGACTCGTAAGCGGTGGTGATGATGCAGCGCAACAGGTCCGAGGCGTAGTTGAGCGCTTCTTCCTGGGTGACGGATTGGTTGATGGTGTAGAGCGCGTTTGGTGGATCGGGGATGAGTTTTTGTAGCATCTGTCTTTATCCTCGCTTGTTTAAGGAGCAGTCACCCGTCGCTACCAAACGATTGGGGTGGCGGCCGTGCGCAAGTTGGTAGACCGGCAGCCAGGCGAACCGGTGCGTCCGAAGACGCCGAGCGCACGGCCACCATAAATACAGGCCGTAAAAAAGCGCCTCACAGAGGTGGCGCATTGCGCCGGGCTAGCTCAGGTCTACCAAACCTGATCGCTGATTTTGCAGCGACCGGGCAAGCCTAGAGACCGGAGTAAGCAGGCGCAAGGGGTTGGGATTCTCTCGGAAATTTCACTCAACGGATAGAGAGGCATCCTGCTATTGGCGGCGGGATGGTGGCGTTGAGGCCATTGTTTGGCGGGTTTTGAACGATGGGCCTCATGTTCTTTCGCTGGCTGCCTTTGGAGAGGAGGGGGCCGGCGCGTTGCTCAGCTTCACCTGCATCTCCTCCAGATGCCGTGATATTTGTTGATCGCCTGGCCGCTCCATATTGTCAAAGTCCTCAGTACAAGCGGCTGAGACGTGGAGTAGAAAATGATCAAAAAAGTTATCGCTGGCGTTCTGGAAATCGCTTATCTGGAAACTGGCCCGTCCAACGGTGCCCCTGTTGTGCTGCTGCACGGATTTCCCTACGACGTGCACTCGTACGATGAGGTCGCTAGGATTCTGGCCTCCGAGGGGAAGCGATGCCTCATCCCGTATCTACGAGGGTATGGCCCTACAAGGTTTTTGAGCTCACGCACAATGCGTTCTGGTGAGCAGGCCGCAGTTGGAGCTGACTTACTGGCTTTTCTCGACGCGCTGAAAATCGAAAGCGCTGTCCTGGCTGGATACGACTGGGGTGGGCGGGCAGCCTGTATCGTCGCTGCGCTATGGCCGGAACGGGTCGATGGACTGGTCAGTTGTGGTGGCTACAGCATCCAGAATATTGCCAAAGCGCGCGAGCCGCTTTCTCCTGAAGCCGAACAACTTCTTTGGTATCAATACTATTTGCATGGCGAGCGGGGCTATAAAGGCTTGTCTGCGAACAGAAAGGAATTCTGCAAGCTCCTATGGGAAACGTGGTCCCCTACATGGCGTTTTTCGGAAGAAGATTTTGCCTCAACAGCCCTGTCTTTCAGCAATCCAGACTTTGTGGATGTAGTCACCCACTCATACCGGCATCGTTTCGGACTGGCGGATGGCGATCCAGCCTACGAGCAGATCGAATCGAGACTTGCGGCACAACCTGAAATCTCGGTGCCAACGATAGTGCTTGAAGGCCTGGATGATGCAGTTGACCCGCCAAAGCAAGACGACCCGTTTATCAGCCATTTTGTAGGCCCTTACCGCCGGAATTTCGCAAACGGAGCGGGGCATAACGTTCCGCAGGAGGCTGCTCAACAAGTTGCTGACTGTATCTTGGGGCTTGGACAGAAGGTATAGGACGTTCTTAGGTAACCGTCCGGGGAACACACCTTCCTGAGGTCATCGCTTAAGGCGATGGTGTCCGTCTAAATTTGATTGGACGCCATTTCTAGCCTTTTTAAGCGGACGCCCATGCCACAAGAACGCCGTTCCTATAAAAAAACCCACATCATCGCCGAGTGTGCGCAGGCTGACACCTCGATTACCAACGTCGCGTTGACCCACAACCTCAATGCCAACCTAGTCCATAAATATATTCGCGGGCACAGGTTGCCTAGCAGCAAGCCTCGTTCCGAAAAATATGTCAGCCCCAGACAGTGCTGGGTTGAATCTGTTAACAGATTTCTGCGAAGATCCGCTACGAAGGACACCAATATGGAAGGAGCTAGGCATGATCTGCGCATACTGTAAAAAAGACGCTCCAGCAACTCGTGAGCATGTAATTCCAGCGTTTATATATCGCTTTCAGAAAGAGTTGCAAGCTAAAGTGATTGGCTGGAGTGAAGTCGCTAACAAAATGGTAGGCGGCGAGCACCAAGTGAAAGATGTCTGTGAAAAATGCAACGGTGGAGTGCTATCCAGCCTTGACGCTTACGGAAAAGAATTTCTTATCGCCAATGGGTTCTTGACCCAGAATTACATCCAGCGCCGCGCCGAGCTTTCATATGATTATGACAGGTTAGTACGCTGGCTTTTGAAGATATCCTTCAATTCAACTCGCACTGACCAAGGCCACGTCCATTTATTTGAAAAATTCATACCTTATATTTTGAATGGTTCTCCATCACCTCAAAAGATAGATTTTGCAGTGCTGGCAACTCTAGCAGCTCCAGTAACCACTGAAGAACTAAATGGCAAATACAAAGTGTTTGATGATCTTGCAAACGGATCCGGCGTGGTGAATCCATTTTTAATGAGAATCGCCTATGGGCCTAATCAGTACGAAACATTTACATTAAGGGTGATAATGTTTGGCCCATTGACATTTTTCATGCTTATGTATGTACCAGGCGTGTCGGCTGGTGAAGCGTCCATCGAAACCAAGCGGCTATTCAAAGAGTTTTCAAACCTCACTCAGCTGAAGCCTGGAACCACGAAAGCTTTTCTGACAGCTGGCTCCACAACTTGGCTTGATTACTACGCCCTGCAGGTCGGCAGAGTCAACGCTCTCGGCACTTACGCGCCTTAATGGACATCGCTGCGGCGCCTTCTACCTAGCGCCCTAGTGTCAAAATTCGAGCTTGCCTATTGATTCCAGCGTGCATTCCCGGGTGGTAACAAAACGGTTTGCAATGAATGCGCCCTGCAAGCGTCCGGGAGACACACCTTTCTGATTGCGCCGGCGTCCTGACCTGACTGCACGTGCTCCGCGTATGACCCTAAGGACGGTGGCACATGCTGCAGTTCAGTTGTAGGATTGACGAAAAATGGTTATGGATATCCATATGAACCTTGCGACGCTAGCGTTATTCCTGCCCGCATGCTTTGCCCTGAATATGGCGCCTGGGCCTAACAACCTGCTGTCTATCAGCAATGCAACACGCTACGGATACCGCACATCATGCATGGCAGGTGTTGGTCGCTTGCTGGCGTTCGCGGTGATGATTGCGCTGGCTTCGGCAGGCTTGGCCGTAGTGTTACAAACTTCAGAGCTAATCTTCTATGGGATCAAAATAGTTGGTGCGGCATATCTTTTTTACTTGGCATACCAGTTGTGGAGAGCTGCACCGCAAGCAGAAGCTGAGTCAAAAAACGCCCCGATAGGTCTATGCGCGCTGGCAAGGCAGGAATTCCTAGTTGCCGCAGGCAACCCCAAAGCCATCCTGATTTTTACCGCGTTCTTGCCTCAATTCGTCGACCCAACGGCAGACATTGGTTCTCAGTTTACGTTGCTTGGTCTTTTGTTTTTGGTATTGGAGTGGATTGCGATTGGCATCTATGCGTACATCGGATTGCATATGCGACGTTGGTTCGCTCTGCCCCGTGGTAAGCAAATTTTCAACCGTTGCTGCGCTGGCTTGTTGTCGGCTGCCGCCTCGATGCTATTGATGACGCGTCGAGCTTGATCCGTAGTAAGCAGATGATGGTAAGCGTCTTCGACTCATTTGCGTGGTTGGATGGGTTGCCACTTATGCGGCAGCAACTGATCGATTTCACTCGCCCGCTGCGTCGGCAGGCGCGTAAGAACGTCCTTCAAATCAGCATACGGATCATGCCCATTAAGCCGCGCAGACTGGATTAAACTCATGATCGCTGCTGCCCGTTTGCCGCTACGCAGCGATCTTGCAAAGAGCCAGTTCTTGCGTCCAAGCGCCCATGGCCGTATCTGGTTCTCTGCCCAGTTGTTGTCTATGGGTACAGCCCCGTCATCGAGGTAGCGCGACAGCGTTGCCCTGCGTTTCAGGCTGTAATTCAGCGCTCTGCTGATGGCTGAGCCTTCGGGTACGAGGTAACGCTGGGCAATCATGCAAGGCGTTATGCCCGGACGCTTACTGGCTAACGGAATAAATGCAGGTGGGAGCGTTGGGCTTTTCTGCGCTTGCAGCCGAATCCATTTGTGGACGAGGTTTGCGTTGAGACTATGGCTGAGTGCGACGCTGGCAATCGAAGCGCCGGGTTGGGAACACTCCTGAATGACCTGGGCTTTGAAGGGTTTGGAATAGGAACGGCGTGTTGGCTGCATGAAATACCCGCTTAAAAAGCTAGAACTGGTGTGCACTTAAATTTAAGTGCACACCATGTCTTGGCTTTGCGGGGCTGGATAGATGACTTGGCCGGACGGTTACCGCTCAAAAGCATCTAAGGAAGCAGGGGCGACTCACTTTCCTCTCTGTGCCTGGGTCTCCGGGCCAGTGATTTCAATACTTTTCGACGCGAAGCTGACTCATTGTCTAGCCCCAGCCTGCAAGCTAATCTACGATCAGGCCAGAATGCTGGCAAATATAGTTAGGCCTCACAGGGGATATTCATGCAAGGGGAAAATTTGAGAGCCATGCTGGATGCAGATCCTCATGCCGTCCGCTTAGAACAGGACAATAACGAATACCTAGTGAGCTATCGCTTTGACACAGGCGCCGAGGTGGCGTTTGACCCTCGTACCACCACGAAGTGCTCTGTTTTCGTCAGCAAACTCCCCGAGCGTATGAAGGCCCGCCTCGGCAAAGTCACGTGCTATCCACCTGAAAACCCCTCGACTGCACTTGCCCGGGTCTCTTCTCAACTCGCAGGCGAACGACAACTGTTTAAGATAGACCTACCCTCATCTGATTCCGCTCGTGACCTACTGACGTGGATAAGGTGGGCTTGAGACCTAACAATTCATTCAAGCCGACGCCGTGACTCGAACCGGTACGAGATTGCAGATCAGTTATTTCGAATTGGGGCGCCCTCGTTAAACCCCGCTGAGGTCTTGCCGTGTCTACTCGCCAAGGCACATGAGAGGCTCCTCAATGAACCAGATTTTGGACGGATTTTAGCGGAGGGGCTTTACCGATCCTGGTCAGCCTCAATCTACGACTTTCCAGAAGTCTTGAGCCCATGCGGTTACTTCGACGATGCCTATTCATTGGCTGAGAACGGGGTATATGGGACGACCGATCAGATAACGCGCGAGCTACTTGAGTTCACCTCTCGATTCCAGAAATGCACTGAGCTTTTCAGCGCCTAAATGAAAGATGTGGGGAGAAGGCTACCAGCTGCGAGAGGCCGCTTTCGACCCAAAGCGGCCCTTCGGCAGAGATCGGCACGCGGCAGCCGCTCAAATGGGAGTTACGATATCTACGCCGAACCCTCCTGCTCTACATGGGCTATGCCTTCAACCCACTGGTTCGTGAAGCTGGGTTTCTGGCCTATAGCTGCAATATACGTGATGGTTGAACTTATTGAGGAGCGACTGCACTTTCAATAGTGAAGTCGCCCGTAGCTTTCAGCTAAGTGCAGCGTTTCAATTTGTCTACAAAACTCGAGCATATGCCCTATCTGCAAATTTCGGTTAACAGTTTGATTGAAGTTCTCAATTCGGATTCTGTGAAAGTATTGCCTGAGTCTGGGTGGTGGATGGCATTACGGATATAGGTGCTAAGGGCTTCATATGTTGTCGTGTTATGACTGGAAGGCTTTGCATGCCTTGAAGCGTCGTAGAGTTGGTGGTTTTTTATAAAGTTATCGCATGCTTTGATTGTGCCCACGTTTTCTTTGTCCTGAAGCCAACCGTAGAGTTCAATATGGTAATCATTTGAGGGCACATCGAAAGCTAGGAAGGTCGTCTCCGCTGTAGTTATCGAGGGCAAGATTGAGGGGGCGTCAATATTTCGGCAGGTGATGACATTCTGATTTTCCTCTAGGGTGATGACGATGCTGTTTACCTTATCAATCAAAGCTTCTTTAAGAACATGATCTGAATGAGTGGCGAATATGAGCTGGGCTTTTTGCTGTCCGCTTAAAGAAAATAACCCTTTATAGTAGCTCAGTATTTTTCTCTCCCACTTGGGGTGCATGCTTAGCTCCGGCTCATCTATCATAATGGCGGCGCCATCTAGGATGTTTGAGTTTCTAAGTAGAAATATGCCTCTAAATACAACCTGCTTTTCACCGGTGCTCAGTGAGTCTACGGGTATAAGCTTTCCGCTCTTGGAGAAAAGGATGGTTTTCTCGCCATCGATGTCATCTACCTTTTCATATTTCATTTTGTCAAAAAAACTGTCGAACGCACTTTTAAATCTAAATAATTTTGACGTTTGATAAAAGTCATCCCAAGACTTTGGTTTGTCGCCAAGCGCTCGGTTATCTTCTGAATAGCTAGCGTTGTCCTGATTTACTACGTCGACGATTAGCTGTTTTAGCGAGGTAAAATCCTCTTCAGCGTCTATGTCATGCTTTTTCTTGTCAAGCTCACTAGTAGTGGTTGATTTTATTTTTTGGGTTTTATAATCTGATCGCGCTTTAGAGTAAATACAGCCGTAGTGTCTTGGGTCTTTAGTTTCCGTATCTAACAGACCAGAATTGTTATTCCTGTCATGCCTGATTTTTTGAATACCTCCTCCTTCGTCTATAATATCAAAAAATGGCTTGTGCTGATTTCCGTCAGTTGTGTTCTGCGTCTTATATATCTTATCGTCAACGACGTATTCGATATAGTCGAAGTGCTCATATGGCCCAGCACTGAGAAAGCTGCTGATTGCTTCGAGAATAGTCGACTTCCCAGTCCCGTTTTCACCAGCTAGTAGGATGCTGTTGTAAGGCTCACCAGTATCGTGGTTGACAAAATCGAGAGACAGGTCACCTAGTATTGGATGTTTGTTCCATTTGACTTTTCTAAGCTTCATGCTTTGCCCCGAGAGAAGATACGTCGTGTGATTTATCGTTTGGCAAGTCCCATTCCTACAAAGGGTGCCTACAACCTCTGCAAGTGGATGGAGAGTTTTCCGGGCTGCCAGACGATTATTATGACAATCTTAGATACTTGTCGCTATGCATTCGTGTCCTACTCAGCGAACCCACCTGGTCAATTTCTCAGGGAGAGCCTCGCTCTTAGGTAAGACACTCAAAACGTTTTTGACTCTGAGTGACTGCTTCTGGCCGATAGCAGTCGGTCATAAGGAGACCGCTGCTCGCTGTGGTCGGTTAACACATCAGTCTCGGTACTTGAGGCCAATCGAGGCGCTACAGTTCCGAGATTCGATACTTCCCTGCCGATAAGGCCAGCACGCACGTTCCTTCATGCGGGGCGACTGCCGGACGATTGTCAGCTTCACCTTCTCCGGAGCCGTCCTGTCAGGAGAGAGATCGTAGGCAGCGCGAAGGGCAACGACATTGTCCGCGCCTCTTGGAATATAGTTCTGATCGTTGAATGCGGTTTGTCGAGCTGAGTTGGTTGACAGGTGTATGTCCGATGCTCGAAGCCACGATGAGTCGAGTGATTGCCTTCGCACGGTGTCACCTGCCCGAGTCGATTCCGCATCACTTCCCGCGTAACTGATCGCCTGATTCAACACAGAGTCGACGGTCGAGATTCCGCTACCGAAGTGGAATGCACCTATCGCTGCAGTACTTCCAATCGCCATACAGATGAGCACGTAAAAGATGGTGGGTTTTTGACGTGTTCGAATGACTCGTTTTGGAGCGTCGGTAATGTCCGCTATCATCTTCGGATCGTCCTTGAAGAGCTAAAATCTACCCCATGCTTCGGGCTCCGCCCGTATCGTCCACGATCAAGCTTTGAGAAGCAGGGCTATGATCCACAGCGGTATCAAGAGTGCGAGAGGAACTACAATTATAAGGATTACGCCACGGACGACGTATCTCCAACGGTAAAGCCGACTACCTTCAGGAGCGTCCCTGGCTGCTTTCCAAAAATCCCATAACTCAAATATCCTCAATAAATCTATCAGATCCCCAAGATCGATAAGCATCGATGGCCTCGTTTTATATTTATGATGCATTGGAGTGCTGAAAGTATGCTGCGGGCTGAATGAGTGCAATCTACCCATCGCCGACTCCCAGACATTCAAATCAGATGAGTAGATAATCGACTACTATTCCAGCTATTTCCAGTGCGTATGAAAAACGAATCTTCCCAACATGAATCTACTGGCAGTACAGCCTATAACCTTGCGCAGGCCCACGGTGCCCGGCCCCTGTCCGTTGATGGCTATCATCAAACGGTAGAAATGTGTGGTCGCGTCGCCTGCGGCTGGCTGTTCCGCTACAGAATCATTTGCAGCGTGGACATACCAGAGCATGATCAAGAGTCATTCGCTGGCGCTTGAGGTTGCCTGGTTGCTGACGACGGAGAGATAAGTGATCTCTCGGGTCCGATGTTCATGGACATGCTTCACATGCTGGCATAGCCCGCGTGACTACTTCTGGCTGATAGCTGCCCATCACCATTGGCCGCTATCGACCCAAAGGGGACGGTCGCGACCACCAGGGCTTGGCTGCCCGCGTGTTGACGGAGTTGGAAGTTGACGTAAAATCTTCACCCCAAAAAACGGCGTGCATAGCGAGAAGGAGCTTCGATGCAGCGGGTGATGATTATTGGTCAGCCTGGGTCGGGCAAAAGCACTTTGGCGCGTAACCTTGGCTTACGCACGGGCTTGCCAGTCGTTCATATAGACACTATCCACTGGCAGCCAGGGTGGATTGAACGAAGCCGGGACGAGAAAACGCACCTTTGTTACGAGGTCGAGGCCCGTGATCGTTGGATATTCGAAGGTGGCCATTCAGTCACTTGGGAGAATCGAATGGCCCGTGCAGATATGGTGATATGGATTGATCGTTCAGCGACGCTTCGATTCTGGCGCGTGCTGCTGAGGACGCTGATCCAGCGCGGTCGATCTCGGCCTGATCTACCGGAGAACTGCCCCGAACTGCTGGCGAACCTGCCAGAGTTCTTTAGATTCATGTGGCGGACGAATAAAACAGCGCGGGTGAAGATGCAGCAACTCGTGGCGACTGCACCATCGGCATGCCGCGTTGTTCGTCTGCGCTCTAACCGGGATACCAACACGTTTCTCACGAGCATTGGATATTCGGCGGGTCGAACTCCACGAGATTGATCGACGGCTGATAGCCTTGGTACGGAGGCTGCCGATTGTGAACGGCCGCTTTTGGCCGATTGCTGCCGTTCGTGACGGGCAGCAACCGGCCATCAACCGCAGTCAGAAAACCCAATGCCGCCGGTTAGCATTCGACTGAAATCGGCCGAAAACGCTAGCATCAACAGTGGCTGGATTGATGCTCCACACCGCCTTTCGACAAAGTTAAATACGCTCGAATTTGCCAGCTTTCCAGAAGCACACAGTGGGCGAAAGCGGGTCACCCGGATGTTATCTATTTTCTAGAGCGCTCAACTGGCCGTCACGTGTATGGAGCACCTTGTCGCAATCTTGTGTGCAGCCGCAGCAAAGTCTGTGCATTTGCACGTGACGACTACCACTGCTGCGAAGCCGATTGCCAACAGGCTGGGTCGTACAGAGCCGCTGTCAGTAATCGCTTCCTACTGCTGCGTTGTAGGTAGTTAGCAGCAGGTCGTAACCTGTACGGGCGTCGGCAAGGTCCTTGTTCAATTCCGGGGCGTCTGCACCTGCGGCCCAGTGCTGCTGAAGGCGAGCCAATTGATCGAGCCAGTCTTTGGCCGACGCGGTGGTGACGCTCCAGATCGGGGGCTTGTCGCCCTTCGCACGCAAGCGCGGCAAAGCTTTGACGAATGCGTCGGCCTCAAGTCTGGCGTTATCCAGCGACTGCTGCATCGCGAGCAATTGTAGGGGTGTCAGGCTCGCGCCGCTGCTCATGGCGTCGAGGGCGTTGATGGTCTGGCGGGCAAGCAGCATGAAGCGCAGCGTGTGCCAATGCTGGTCATGACCTGTGCTGGCTTCGATGGTCTGAAGCTGCTGAGCCCGCACCACCAACTGCGGCTGTTCCAATGCCTGGCGAAACGGGATGGACTGAATGCGCGTCTGGTCAATGAGGCGACGCAATTGTTCGTTGACCTCGGGGCTAAACTCGTTATCGAGTCCAGGTCTGAAGAACCTTTCCGCTTGCTCGGCGACGGGGCGTAGCGCCGCGTAAGTTGTTGCGTAATCGTTAGCCCTGGTCTGGGTTTCAGCAAGTTCGTCATGATAAACGCCCCCGGTATTGCAAGGCGAAGCCGCAGCGCCCTTGGGCGGGATGGGTTCGCCCGAGCCCATGCCGAACTCGAGAAACTTGAAGGCAAGCGGATCAGTTTCGCGTTTTGCGATGAGCGCGCGGTACTCGGCATAACGCTGTTCCAGAAGATCGGCGCCGTTCACCAGACAGCCGTTCAAGACTTGCACCGTTGCCCATTGCAAGCTGGCGTAGTTGCCAAACAGTTTGGGCGGCTCCGATACCCGTTTGACCAGCGTCATCATCAATACCAGTACGACAACGGCGGCGCCAAATGTGCGAGTGGTGATCATGGGCGATCCTCCTGCCAGTCTTGGGTCCCATACCACTGACTGCGGTTCAACTCGCTCGGGCAAGGCTCGAGCGTCACTTGTCGGGCGGCGCATATGCGTTGCGGCCATGCCTGCAAGCCTTGGTTCACGGGGAGCGGCGCATGTCTGGCCAGCGCTGCAGCCAGCAGCACCGAGGGCACCAGCATGCCTATAAAGGCACCGAGCAGCACTTCGTAAGTTGCGCTGCTGCACAGGCGTGACAGGGCCGAAGCACAGCGTCTGGAGAGGTCCAGTCTGTTCCACACCGCCATGAGTGTGATGATGCCGACGTAAGTCAGCATCACCCTCTCACCGAACAGAAACAGAAAGGCGCCCAGCAGCCAGATCCACAGACTCTCTCGGATCGGCAGCGGAGTAGGGCGGCGCAGGCTCAGCCAGCGGCCGAAGTGCTTGTTAATCCAATTATCGACAGGCCACAGGCTACGGCCTACAGCGTCTCCGAACCAGGCGAGGAAGCAGGCGATCACCCCGAATATAAGCACCCGAAGCAGCATGCTCAGCAGGCTGCCATAAAAGGTCTCGCCGAGCTGATACTCCTGGAACCAACTGAAACAGGCCGACGCGCCGATCAGAGCCACTGGCACCGCCATAATCGGCGGATCACGGCGTAGGGGGCGCCAGATGTCAGGGTTGAGTGAAGGCACCTCATCAAGCAATTGTGGATAGCGACTTTGCACGGTTTGATATAGAGCTTCGCAAACGTTCCAGTCCGCATACGAGAACTTGAAGCTCAGACGAACCCGGCTGTTTTCACTGAGGTCTTTGAACAGCATTCGTGCCGCGCGAGACTCGCTGGTATCAACTCGTTCAGCGAGGCGCAATTGCCGTTCGAGGAAGGTGTGTCTGTCACTGCGTTGTTGCAGCTGACTCCACCAAGGCTGGGGACAAAGGTGATCGTTGTCTTTCCAGTCCTGCTGAGCACAGATTTCGTCGAACAGGCTCTGCGACCAGACCGGAGCCTGGGCAAGCGCTATGGCCAGCCGCTCGCTCAGCCATCGCCGACCGTCCAGCGACTGCAGCCAAGGTGCCGCCTCAAGTGTGTTCGCGAGTTCAAGAAAGCGTGCGCTGTCACCGGTGGATACCGCCAGTTGTAACCAGGCACGCTCCGTCAGTCTTTCTCGCAATCGTTCGAGTGCAGATCGGGGTAAGTCTATGCGCTGCCATGGGCTCAACCATTGGAAATGTTTGATCGCCAGGTCGGTCAGTTCCAGGTCACCATCGGCCAGACAGTACGACAGTAGACCTTGTTCAAACTCCGCTTCGCAGTCATATAGGCGGGCCTGGGCCAGCCGATCCTCGAAGTTGGCTGGAGTCAGTTCAGCAAGACACTGTTCTGCCAGGCGTCGGGCGGCGAACGGACTCGCAGCCTGCGGTGACTCGCTGTGCAGCGGGTCCTGCGGGAAGTCGAGCTCTGCAGACAGCACCGGCTCAACGGGTCGTTGCGGCGCCAGCGGCTCCAGTAATAGTTCCGGCTCTTGCTCTTGTTCTTGCTGCTTCCGGTCCGCCCATTCCAGCGCCTGATCGTAGGCTTCGCGCAGACGCTGGAAACCCTCGGGATCCTCATCGGGGCGGTGGCGCTTGAGCAGTATCGCGTACTGGCGCTTGATGCTGCGTTTATCAGCGCCAGCGGGCAGGCCCATGATCGACCAGCAGTTCATTGCCATACGCCTTCTTCAAAGGCATCAAGCTGAGCCGTAATCTGCAGGCGCAACGCGCGAATGTCGTGCAGCTCCTGGGTATCGCACACACTTGAAGTGGGCGTGTCGCCCAATGCGTTCGAAACCAATCGCGCTTCGCCGTCGCGCCATGCGGCGGTCAGACGGTGAGTGGTGTCGAGGTCGAGGCCGACGATCATGTACGTTGAAGCTCCCTGATAACCTGAATGCCGCTAGTCGGCCTTTGAGGCGGCTTAGCCTAGCGGAGTTGGATCAACGACCGAAGTAAAATTGAACGCCAATAAACGCCTGGCACTGATTCAGGTGCGAAACCTTAATAACGTTGATCCGGTGTCAGATGATTTTTTCGTAGTACAGAGTGAGTAAACGATTCCAGATTCGTCGTAGCATGTATGCGCCCACCAACCCTCACAGGATATGAAGGTTTCCATGCGTCTGTTTTTCCCACTGGCCATAAGCCTGACCCTTATCGGCTGCGCTACGACTAAAACCGATATTCGCAATGAAGCAAAAATCAGCCAATACGATCCGGCCACCATGGCTCGCGTCCGCCTGATTACGGAGAACACTATTACTGGAGGCTACGTGAGTGGTCAGACCTGCGCGACATTCTTCAACTCCTTGCGTACCAAAACGCATGAGGAAGCTGGCTGGCAAGCTGCGCACGTTGACTCACCGGGTCTTTATCCTTTTCGTGCAACAGACACTCAGAACAGCGTGATCGGCATGCCTGCCAGCGAGGCGAGCAAAGCGATCAACAGTTCGTCCAGGGTGTTTGACGAGCATGTCGTTCTGGCTGGCAAGCCCCTTATCGCACAGATATATATGGGAGGATCGCAAATGTCATGCATCCCCGCGCCTGTCACGCTCATCCCTGAACCCGGCAAAAACTATGAGATGGAGTTTCAGATCATAAAATTCAGCACGTTCAAGGCCGGATGTGTGCTTGCTGTTCGCGAGCTCTCCGCTCAAGCCAATGCGACAGTTGAAACGCCACTGAGGCCACAGATTTGTGCCAATACGCTCTTTGGCTGGCAAACCTCGAATCCCAGGCCGTCACCTTGAGGTTCACTGGTTAGTTTAGAAATTCGTCCTCGCGGAACATGGGTTGAAATTTGACTGTCTCGATCTGCTCTTGAACGAGGCCTTATCTGGCAGGTGCGGCCATCCATGAGCGGTAGGAGTTTGCCAAGCGCTTTTACTCCTTGCCGCTCTGGCCACTTTATATGCCGCGATGACTATCAATGAGGTTTGACGTTTTTCATATAGGTTCGCGTTGGGTGATCCACAAGTTTTTTTGTCAATGCGTCCAGCTCCTGGCTGTGATAAAGATCCAGGCACTTCAAAAAATCAAACTTCACACCTTTTATCTCGGATTCAACCAAGGGGTGCGTGTAATCTCTTGCAAGGTACTTGGCCACCAGCGTGGTTATCAGCGCTGGACTTAGCTCCAAATCATAGTATGTCCATTCACGCATGGCGGTGACACTACTTCCCGCGTCCTTGCTCACGTCTGCGTTGTTGGCATAAGCGGTGTCTATGCATGTCGCGAGCGCCATGTCCTTATAGTTGGTTTCAAAGGTACGGTACATTCCCTCTGGCGATGAGGTAGCGGAAAGGGCAGGTGCGCTGGTTATCGCAGCTACAGAGAGGGCTACGATGGTTTTGCGTAGATGCGCCATTAAGACAGGCTCCAGAAATTTGCTTTATCGGTCCGGTAATTTACCTCGGGTTCGTTAAAGTAACAATGATCGTAACACGTGCTGCCATCGAATAATGTCGCGTGTCCACGTGCATCAAACCATCCTGATATTTCAAATATAATAATTCCTTTTTTGCTTGCTAGTGCCCCACCTCCTGAAGGCGGGTATTTGATGGTGTCGGGGTTGCCCCAAGTTTTTGTTAGGAATTCTTTTACATCATTTATACGAAAAAAATACTGCTTCCGGTCATTTCCGGATACCGTTTTGTTGTGTGTTTTCGGTATGGCCAGTCCTGTGTAATTCAAAATATAGCTCATCCTCACGGCGCAGGTATTACTCCATCTTTGTGATGGCTCAGTGCTGTTTATATTTTGCGCCACATAACCTCCAATCAATTCAGCCACTCTTTTTTCCGGCGCAATCGGGTCGTAGACACGCTGCGAGGCAGCCCAGGCAGCAGAAAAAACAGGTCGTGTCATATATTTCCTAGAACTGAGTAAAGTAGTAAAGTAGTAAAGTAGTAAAGTATCAAGGTCAGGTGTAAATTTGATTGTTGATGCGGTTCCATCCGCCAGAAATATTCCCGCCGCTGGCACCGTCAGATCTTTTCTGGAGTGTGTACGTGGTTTTTATTTTTCCATAATTCAGGCTTATGGTTTCCGTAGGGACACCGTCGTCGGCGCTCTGCGTATAGTTAGAGATAATAACTTCCTCTAGTAATACTTCAAAGTACTTGACCTTCTCTCCACCTGCCCTGTGCAAGGAAAGAACAACTTCTTTCAAATGTTTCCCTGCGCACAATGTCTCGATGAGCTTGCAACTCGACTTATCCAGAGTCTTGGTGAACGTGAAGTCGCTGAGTGACGTGCGGCCAGATGATGCACCGCCTGAAGAGCTGGCAGTCGCTGACGTACTTTGGTTCATTCCGAAAACGTACCCGGTAATCTCGATACAGTCCTTGTAACGATCATCAAGCGCTTCACCAGGTATTCCTTCGATTTTAATGTAAGCGTCAAAAGCCATTGTGGTCTCCATGGGTTGTCCGTGAGTGAGTGGTTAGCTAGTTGTATCTCGTGTCGAGCAGAAGGCTCGTGTTGTTTGGTTAATGCCGAGTTGTCGACGTCGCTGTAGACTAAATTAAGCTGAGGCTTGCTTGTGGCGATAATTATGTTGCCCACACACAGAACTGTCTCTGTATTGTGTGTGAAGTGTCCTACAGATCGTGCTTTTCTGTCGCAAGAGTGTATTGGAATCCTGTGGGCTATTGAGGTAAGTTTTGAGTAGATGCCCAGCAATAAGCTTTTTATTAATAGGTTTGTGATTAATTTGAGCGGATAAAAACGTCGTTCGCAGATGATCAGTCAGCATGCTGAGGTGGCTGGTCGGTTTTGGCCCGATCTTCCATTCTGGCCAATGATGACCGTCGAACCATCCCACCTCCCACTTATCACACACCTGTCAGGTATTGACGGGCGATAACTTTCTGGAGCAATTCCGATGGCTGATAAGCGAAAGATTTTCTGGTACGGCACGGCGGGCGATAACGTATCGAGAGCTTTTCCGGAGGCAATGACGTCATCTACGGTGGGGCGGGCTATGACTACATTGCTCCGGATCGGGGAGGTAACAACGTGGTCATCGGAGGGGCTGGGCGCGATGATTTGGTCGCCAACGGCACGACCGTCTTCCGGTATCTGTCGCTGGAAGACAGTTACCTGAGTGCAACTGGCAGCGATGAAAGTGTCGACTGGATCTCGGGCTTCAATTCGAACAGGGACCGGCTCGATCTCACGGCGCTGGGTTTCACCGGGTTGGGTGACGGCACAAACGGCACGCTCAAGGTCAGCACCGAGGGTGATTATGATCACACCTTCCTGAGAAGCTACGAGGCCGATGCAGACGGCAATACGTTCGTGCTGGAGTTTTTCGACTATGTGGACTTCAACGCTGCGAACTTCCAGCGCCTGATTAGCGGCACCGATACGGCTGACGCGATCCTCGGGACATCGGCAGGCGCCGAAACGCTGATGGGTTATGCAGGCCGTGACACGCTGTCAGGTCTGGCTGGAGACGACCGTCTGGTGGGCGGAGCGGGTGTGACACGCTGACGGGCGGGAAGGGGGCTGACGATTTTGTCTTCAGCGCCATCACGGACAGCGTTCACGCCACTTCAGGCATCCAGACGCGGGACCTGATCACTGATTTCAGCGCAGCTCAGGGCGACATCATCGACCTGGCCGGTCTGAACTTCACGGGGCTGGGCAATGGTTACTACGGCACCTTGAGGGTCGAGCCCAATGCCGCTGGCACTCAGACGATTCTGAAATCAATGGAAACCGACGCCGCTGGCAATCGATTCGAAGTGTTGTTCAACGGCGACCTCACCTCCGATCTGAACCGCAACGCCTTCGACTTCGGCAATCCCACCGGGCCGAAAGTGGTCAACAGCCTGACGCAGGATAATCTGGATGTCGTCGGAACCGCCGGGAACGACACGCTCAATGGCGGTGACTACGATGATCAAATGGTCGGGTTTCAAGGCAACGACCAGATCAACGCCGGTTCTGGTGACGACGTGATAGTGGGCGGTTATGGCAAGGACATGATCAGCGGCGGGGCAGGTCGGGATATTTTTCTCTACTACAACGTCGAGGACAGTTATCGGACGGCAGATAGCAGCTATTCAGACCTGATTACCGACTTCGAAGACGGCGACGCCTTTTATATCCTCGATATAGGCCTGGAGCGTGACGGCAATGGTTACAACGGTACGTTGAAGGTTGAATACAACGAGGAACAGGACCGTACTTACCTGCGTTCCTTTGAAAGCAACGCCAAGGGCCAGCAGTTTCAGGTGGCGCTCAGTGGCAACCATCAGAACATCCCTTTCCTGTTCGACGGGCTGTACCTGGATGAGGCGCCCATTCATATCGTCGGGGTCAATCCGGCGAAGCCTCTGGATGTATTTGGCTGAATTGGAGCGTCTGTTTTAACAACGGGAATAAATGAAAAACCCGGCTTTCGCCGGGTTTTTCATGTCTTGCTGTGCACCGTATGACTTACTGCACTTCCACCGCCAGACTGTCGCTGATCTTCTTCTGCCAGATCGCGGGGCCGGTGATGTGGACGGACTCGCCATTACTGTCTACGGCAACGGTCACCGGCATGTCCTTGACCTCGAACTCGTAGATCGCTTCCATGCCCAGCTCGGCGAAGGCAACGACCTTGGATTTCTTGATCGCCTGGGCGACGAGGTAGGCGGCGCCGCCGACGGCCATCAGGTAGACGGCTTTGTGGTCACGAATGGCTTCGATGGCGGTCGGGCCGCGCTCGGATTTGCCGATCATGCCCAGGAGGCCGGTCTGGTCGAGGATCTGACGGGTAAACTTGTCCATGCGCGTGGCAGTGGTCGGGCCCGCCGGGCCAACGACTTCTTCGCGCACCGGATCAACCGGGCCGACGTAGTAGATGAAGCGACCCTTGAGGTCGACCGGCAGGGTTTCGCCCTTGTTGAGCATTTCGACCATGCGCTTGTGCGCGGCGTCGCGGCCGGTGAGCATTTTGCCGTTGAGCAGGACGGTTTCGCCCGGCTTCCAGCTCTGCACGTCTTCCGGGGTCAGGGTGTCGAGGTTGACGCGGCGGGCCGATGGGCCGGCTTCCCAGACGATTTCCGGGTAGGCGTCCAGCGATGGCGCTTCCAGCGAGGCCGGGCCGGTGCCGTCGAGCACGAAGTGCGCGTGACGGGTGGCGGCGCAGTTAGGGATCATGCACACCGGCAGCGAGGCGGCGTGGGTCGGGTAGTCCATGATCTTGACGTCAAGTACGGTGGTCAGACCGCCCAGGCCCTGAGCGCCGATGCCCAGTTGGTTGACCTTCTCGAACAGCTCCAGACGCATCTCTTCGAGACGGTTCTGCGGGCCGCGGGCCTTGAGCTCGTGAATGTCGATGGATTCCATCAACACTTCCTTGGCCATGACCGCTGCCTTTTCGGCGGTGCCGCCGATGCCGATGCCGAGCATGCCCGGTGGGCACCAGCCCGCGCCCATGGTCGGTACGGTTTTCAGGACCCAGTCGACGATCGAGTCGGACGGGTTGAGCATCGCCATCTTCGATTTGTTTTCCGAGCCGCCGCCCTTGGCCGCCACGTCCACTTCCACGGTGTTGCCCGGGACGATGGAATAGTGGATGACCGCAGGGGTGTTGTCCTTGGTGTTCTTGCGAGCACCGGCCGGGTCGGCCAGGATCGAGGCGCGCAGCACGTTTTCAGGCAGGTTGTAGGCGCGACGCACGCCTTCGTTGATCATGTCGTCCAGGCCCATGGTGGCGCCGTCCCAGCGTACGTCCATGCCGACGCGTACGAAAACGGTGACGATGCCGGTGTCCTGGCAGATCGGGCGATGACCGGTCGCGCACATGCGCGAGTTGATCAGGATCTGGGCGATGGAGTCGCGGGCGGCAGGCGACTCTTCACGCAGATACGCCTCGTGCATGGCCTGGATGAAATCCACGGGGTGGTAGTAGGAAATGAATTGCAGGGCGTCTGCAACGCTCTGAATCAGGTCGTCTTGCTTGATCACGGTCATGCGGCGCGCTCCTCTGTAAGGACGGGAACATTCAATTACGCTATCGGCGACAGTCGGGGACTGCGGCTTGAACCAGAGCTGTCAGGGTAGCCGTAGCGGGCGCAAAAAGGCGCGGCAGTATAACCCGCCCGACAGGCCAGTCTGTACAATCGCCGTTATTTTCTGCACGGGGCGCCTTGATGCCGCATTTGCACGTCGGTGACCGCAGTTGGGCGGTCAGCGAAGCCAGTAATCTGCTCGACGCCTTGAATCAGGCCGGTGTGTCTGTGCCTTACAGTTGCCGGGCGGGCAGTTGTCATGCGTGTCTGGTGCGCTGCGTGAAGGGCGATCCGCTCGACGCCCTGCCACTGGCGCTGCCTGCTGACAAACGCCAGCAGGGTTGGCGGCTGGCGTGTCAGTGTAAGGTGGTTCAGGACCTGACCGTCGAAGTGTACGACCCGATGCAGGACGGTTTGCCTGCGACGGTGCAGAGTTGCGACTGGCTGAGCCCGACGGTGATGCGGCTGCGTCTGGAGCCGGGCAAGCCGCTGCGGTATCGCGCGGGGCAGCATCAGGTGCTGTGGACGGAGCAGGGCGTGGCGCGGCCTTACTCACTGGCGAGTCTGCCGGGTGATGACGGGTTTTTGGAGTTTCATCTCGATTGCCGACGCCCTGGCGCGTTTTGCGATCATGCGCGACAACTGCAGGTGGGCGATGGCGTGAGGCTCGGCGAATTGCGCGGCGGGGCGTTGCGTTACGACCCGGACTGGCAGGACAAGCCTTTGCTGCTGTTGGCGGCGGGCACCGGGCTTGGGCCGTTGTGGGGAATCCTGCGCGAGGCGCTGCGTCAGGAACATCAGGGCGCGATTCGGTTGATTCATCTGGCGCATGACGAGCAGGAGCATTATCTGAAAGCCGAGTTGCAGGCGCTCGCTATCAGTTGCCCGAACCTGCAGGTTCAGCTGATCACTCAGGAAACGCTTCAGGATGCACTGGCCGAGCTGCGCATGCTGTCACGGCATGCGATGGCGCTGGTGTGCGGCAGTCCCGAAAGTGTCGAAATGTTTGCCAAGCGGCTGTACCTGGCCGGGTTGCCACGTAATCAGTTGCTGGCGGATGTGTTTGTTCGGCGGGAATGATGTGACGCGCAGCCAGCGGTAAACACACGGTTCGCTGACAGACTCCGGACTGTGGGAGGCGGCTTGCCGGCGATAGCGTCAGTTCAGCCACTGATAGGGCGCTTGATAAACCGCATCGCCGGCAAGCCGCCTCCCACGATGGATCGTCCAGTCCTGAAAACCATAAAAAAGCCCCGGCTCTCGCGAGTCGGGGCTTTTGCGTGTTGCGCTGGACGTCAGACCAATGGGTCGCCGACATGCAGGATCTTCATGCCGTTGGTGCCGCCGATGGTGTGGTAGCTGTCGCCCTTGGTCAGGATGACCCAGTCGCCTTGCTCGACCAGACCGCGCTTGAGCAGCTCGTCAACGGCTGCCTGGCTGACCTGACCTGGCGGCAGGGCTGCCGGGTCGAACGGTACGGTGTAGACGCCACGGAACATCGCCGCGCGGGCTTGGGTGCCACGGTGCGGGGAGAACGCGTAAATCGGTACCGAAGAGCGAATGCGCGACATGATCAGCGGGGTGTAGCCGCTTTCAGTCAGTGCGATGATCGCTTTCACGCCCGGGAAGTGGTTGGCGGTGTACATGGCCGCCAGCGCGATGCTTTCGTCACAACGGGTGAACGAGTGGCCGATGCGGTGGCTGGAGGTTTTGCCGGTCGGGTGCTTTTCAGCGCCGACGCAGATGCGCGCCATGGCCTGGACCGCTTCGATCGGGTAGGAACCTGCCGCACTTTCAGCCGACAGCATGACGGCGTCGGTGTAGTCGAGCACGGCGTTGGCCACGTCGGACACTTCAGCGCGGGTCGGCATCGGGCTGGAGATCATCGACTCCATCATCTGCGTTGCAACGATCACCGCCTTGTTGTGGCGACGCGCGTGCAGAATGATGCGTTTCTGAACGCCAACCAGCTCGGCGTCGCCGATTTCCACACCCAGGTCGCCACGGGCAACCATGACGGCGTCACTGGCGCGGATCAGTTCGTCGAGCACTTCGTCGTTGGCAACGGCTTCGGCGCGTTCGATCTTGGCGACCAGCCAGGCAGTACCGCCGGATTCGTCACGCAGCTTGCGAGCGTATTCCATGTCGGCAGCGTCGCGCGGGAAAGAAACGGCCAGATAGTCCAGGTCCATTTCCGCAGCGAGTTTGATGTCCTGCTTGTCTTTTTCTGTCAGCGCAGGCGCTGTCAGGCCACCGCCGCGACGGTTGATGCCTTTGTGGTCCGAGAGCGGGCCACCGATCAGGACGGTGCAGTGCAGTTCATCAGCGGTTTGAGTGTCGACGCGCATGACCACGCGACCGTCGTCGAGCAACAGCTCGTCGCCCACGCCGCAATCCTTGACCAGATCCGGGTAGTCGATACCCACGATCTGCTGGTTGCCACTGGTCAACGGGTGAGCGGTGGAGAAGGTGAACTTGTCACCCACTTTCAGCTCTATCCGCTTGTCGGTGAATTTGGCGATACGGATCTTGGGACCTTGCAGGTCGCCCAGCAGAGCGACAAAGCGCCCGTGTCTGGCGGCGATTTCACGGATCAGCTTGGCGCGAGCCTTGTGCTCATCCGGGGTGCCGTGGGAGAAGTTCAGACGAGCAACGTCAAGACCCGAGAGGATCAGTTGTTCGATGACTTCCGGCGAGTTGCTGGCAGGGCCAAGTGTGGCGACGATTTTGGTGCGGCGAACGGTCATGCACAAACTCCTTAATTGAAGCGCAGCGAGAGGCTACTCCTGTCTGTCTCTTTAGTCATTGTTCCTTTGCACTACCTTGCTGCTGGCAGGCAGGGCAATCGGCTGACGGCCGGTGCTCGATCGGCCTGAAGAAATTGGATGTCGAGCCGATAAATGGCAGAGAACAGGAGAGTCCCATGCGTATTGTAACGATTGTTGTATTACTGGCTGCGGTCAGCGGTTGCACCCGTTGGGCAATGAACTCCAATCTGGATCATGCCTACCGTGCTTATCAGGAAGGCGACTGCGATCGGGTGATGCTCGACCTGTCCAAGGTTGAACGTCAGAGTCGCGAGCGGCGTTACGTCCAGCCGGAGGTCTCGATGTTGCGCGGACAGTGCCTGGAGCGTCAGAAGCTTTACGTCGATGCGGCATCGACCTATCAGTTTCTGATGAACCAGTATCCGGCCAGTGAATATGCGTACCGCGCGAAGGCCCGGCTCGACACACTGGCGCAATTGGGCCACTACCCGGCGGCGCAACCCGCCAGAACGATTCCTGCCTCAAAATAATTACACCCGATTGGATGATTGGTGTCGTATACGGGTGGATGTTACAAAGATTTGCGCTAGGCTGACTGTCAAGGGAATGAAAGAGCCTAAGGCTCTGGTCTTAAGGAGTTCCTGCGGCACTGCCATTGTTGAACGCCGCAGGATCAAAGTTCTACGTGACCATGCTCACTGGTCTCTGAAGGCGGCCTGCCATGCTAAAAGAGCGAAAAATCGAACGACACCAATTGCAGGAATATCTTCAGGTTTTCAATAGACACACCGACCGACCACTCGGTTGTCTGGGTAACGTTTCAGAAGAGGGGCTGATGCTGATCAGCAGTATTCCTCTACTGGTCGGTGCCAGGTTTGATTTGCGTGTGAAGATGCCCCGTAGTGGGGGGCTAGATACCATCGACGTCAGCGCGACGTGCATGTGGTGTCATGAAGACGAGACACCCGGCTGTTACGACTCCGGTTTCGAGCTTGTCGAGATGTCCACGGACTATCTCGAGTTGGTTCGTATCCTGCGGCAGTATTTCTGTTTCTACCCCAGCCTCGAGGCTTCGGCCTGACAGGTCAGCAGTCGGAAGAACGGGTCAGAGCGTTCCCGCTTTCTTCCAGCCAAGATAACGAGTCACCAATTGTGCGCCCAGTTCCCCTGGGCGCACGTCCACCACGTTGATGCCATGCGCGACCATCCGGTCGTGCAGCGTTGTGCGCGCGTTCAGAAAACTCACCGTTCCGCAGTAGCTCAGCGCTTCGTCATAGGTCTCGACGGGGGCCTGACGCAGACTGTCGAGCACTTCCTCGCGCAGGCTTGCAACCAGCACACGATGCCTGCGCCCCAGCTGATTGACCGCCGACAGCAGCTCATCGTCGTCTTCATCGCGCAGGTTGGTGATCAGAACCACCAGCGAGCGTCGCTTCTGTCGGGCCAGCAAATGGCGGGCGGCGGCACTGTAGTCGGCGGGTCGCTGGGTGGTCTGCAGGTCGTAGACGGTATTGAGCAACAGGTTCAACTGACCGTGGCCCTTGACCGGCGACACATAGCGGTCCTTGTCGCCAGCGAAGGTCATCAGGCCGATGGCATCGCCCTGACGCAGCGCAACGTAACCGAGCAGCAGGCAGGCATTGAGTGCGTGATCGAAATGGGACAGGTCGCCGTCCTGGCTGCGCATGCGTCGTCCGCAGTCCAGCATGAACACGATCTGCTGGTCTCGCTCGTCCTGATACTCCCGCGCAATCGGTGAGCGTTGGCGCGCTGTGGCTTTCCAATCAATCTGCCGTAGGCTGTCGCCTTCGCGAAATTCGCGCAACTGGTTGAATTCCAGCCCCAGGCCACGGCGCTGCGACTGTCGCACACCGATCTGGCTGAGCCAGTTGTCCACCGCCAGTAACTGACCGTCGTACAGCCGGGCAAAGTCCGGATAAACGCGGGTGCTGCCCGGCAGGTCGAGGCGACGTCGGGTGGACCACAGACGCAAGCCGCTGCGCAGCGCCAGCTCGCAACGTTCAAAGGTGAAATGGCCTCGCTTGAGAGGCCGCACCCGATAGCCAAGTGTGGCCTTTGTCCGTCGAGGCACTTCGATGGATTGCGGCAGGTTTTCGGACTCCAGCCCTGAGGGCAGGTGATCCATGACGCGCACTGCCAGCGCCGCGCCGCCGTCGTGTTCGATGTCCAGTCGTATCTCGTTCCAGCGACTGAGGGCCAGACTGCCCGGCAGATGACGTTGCAAGCGTGGGGAGGGCTGGCGTGTCAGGCGAAATCCGTCGAAGACACTCGCGCCCGCGAGCGCCAGCAAGGCGCCCCAATAAAGGGTGTCGAGCTGCTTTGGATAGTCGATGCCCAGCGCACTGAGTACCCCCAGCAGTACGGCGGCGCCTGCAAGCGCACCCAGCCACTTCAGCAGCAGGGGCGACGGCCTTAATACCTGTTTCAAAGGCGCGGCGCCGGAACCTGATCGAGGATCTGCCTGAGCACCTGATCCACCGATAGCCCTTCAATGTCCAACTCGGGCGACAGCCTCACACGGTGACGCAGCACCGCCAGTGCGCAGCCCTTGATGTCATCCGGGATGACGAACTCGCCGCCGCGCAGCAACGCCCTGGCCCGACCGCCACGCACCAGCGCGATGGAGGCCCGTGGACCTGCGCCCAGGCTTAGCCCCGGCCAGGTACGGGTACTGCGGGCCAGTCTCACGGCGTAATCCAGCACCTGTTCGTCCAGCGGCAGATCACTGGCAATGCGTTGCAGTGCCTGCACTTCGCGGGCCTGCATGATCACCTTGAGCGGCCGTACATCGAGCATGTCGGCCCGGGTCGAGCGCGTGACCTGACGGACCATGTCCAGTTCTTCCTGCGCCTGCGGATAATCCATGCGCAGCTTGAGCATGAAGCGGTCCAGCTCGGCCTCGGGCAACGGGTACGTGCCTTCCTGTTCGATGGGGTTCTGCGTCGCCAGCACCATGAACGGTTGCGCGATGGGCAATGCGCGGCCCTCCAGCGTGACCTGCCGCTCCTGCATGGCTTCGAGCAGCGCAGCCTGGGTCTTGGCCGGGGCGCGGTTGATTTCATCGGCCAGCAGCAGGTTGGTGAAAATCGGGCCTTTGCGCAGTTTGAACTGTTCGGTCGGCAGGTCGTAGACCGCATGACCGGTCACGTCGCTGGGCATCAGGTCAGGCGTGAACTGAATGCGGGCGAATTCACAGCCCAGGCAACTGGCCAGAGCGCGCACCAGCAGCGTCTTGCCCAGCCCCGGCACACCTTCAAGCAGCACATGACCGCCGCCGATCAGCGCCGTCAGCACATCATCGATGACGGCGTCCTGGCCGATCACCGCCTTGCGCAATTCGGTGCGCAACACCTGGGCCAGATGACTGGCGCGCTGGCGTTGCTGGGCCTGCGTGTTGGCTGCGGTGCTGGCGGCGGGTTCGGGGCTCGCCGCAACGACTGGGTCGATGCTGCCTGATGGTTCGGGCGTTTGATCGCTCATAAGGCATTCCTGAGGGTTTGCAGGTGGGCCACCTGACGGGTGAAGTCGCTGTGGGAAAGGCGTTGTTTAGGTCGCGGGCGCAACGCATCGCTGATGGCGCTGGTGGGCTGACGAGTCAGGCGGGACAGTACCTGCCACTGATCGGCGACGGCCAGTGATTCAAAGCCCGGATGAAGCTGCCGGGCGCGTCGCAGGATGTCCTGCTGCAGGCTCTTCAAGAGTACATCCTGTCCGCTGCGTCTGCGCAGAAACTCGGCGCTGGCACGCAGGTGTTCGGTCAGTTGCCGCCGGGCCTGGGAAGCAGGCAAACGGACGGGGCCTTCACGCAGGCCCACATGCCACAGCGTCAGGCCGATCAGTATCGCGAACGCGGTCAGCGCAAGAGCGAAGTGACGCAGTATCAAACTCAACAGGTTGTCATGTTCGGTTTGCAGCAGCAGGGTCACGTCACTGTCCTGGGTCAGGTACCACAGGAGCCAGGCGTTGTCGTATTTGCCGATCGAGCGGTTTTTCCACAGCTCCGCGTCGGTGAGCACAGTAATCAGGCCCTTGCCGTGACTCAGTTGCACCATGTGCGTGGCGTCGGCGCTGTTGGCCCAAGAATCGGCATGGTCCTCCGGGTCTTCCAGATGAAACGCCGGATCGAAACTCATGTAGGCCGGTGCGTCTTCATTTTCCAGATACAACCGCGTGAGTTCCGGCCACTTGGTTCTCTTGGTGGCAGGCGGTGACGCCATCAGCGGTATAGGGACCGTGGGCCGGGCCTCATCGGAATCATCCTGTGCCTTGATGTCTTTCGAGAGGTATTGGCGAATCCCGATCCTGTCGAGCAGCAGGTCGCCGCTGCGGCCTTTCTGTTCGTCCCACAGCTTCTCGGCCACGAACAGCAGGTGTCCTCCCGACTCGGCCCAGTTCAACAGGCGCTCGGTCTGTGCCGGGGTCATGTTTTCACGGTCATTGAGCAACAGCAGCGTCTGTGGTCGTTGTTGCGTGTCGGGCAGGTCGGTGAGCGCGCGGGTCATGTTGACCGGCACCGAGCGTTGCCGGAGAAAGTTGGCGGCGGCCAGATAGGGGTTGGCCCGAGCTTCCGGGGAAGGACCCTGATCGACGGTTTTTTCGTAACGCTCCAGATGACTGGCGGCGTACACGCCGACAACGAGCAGCAGGAGCAGCGCGAGCCCTGCAAGCCAGACGTTACGCCGACTCATGCCCTGGCCCCCGAACCGAACAGGCGACGCCAGCCGTCGCACAATTCCTGTTGCGACCGGGCAGGTGGCAGCCGATGACCATAAGCAAGGTTCTGCCAATGGGTGGTCAGCGTCCGGCTGAATTCATCCAGTTGGGGTTGATCGAGTTGTGCGACGCGCTCCAGCACCTGTCCCTCGGTGTCGGCATTTTTCAATGGCAGGCGGTAATCGGTCAGCAGGCGATTGAGCAGGGCGCGATACAACAGACCCAATGCTTCGCGTGGCGAGTCGGCCCAAAGCCGTTCTGCACTGGTAGCGACATCGTCGGGCAGGCTTTCTGCGTTCACTTGCAGGCCGAACAATTGTTCTGGTGTTTCCCGGTGCAGCGATGTCGGACGCGGCGTGCGAGCGACGAAGGTGCCGAGCCAGGTGCGGTAACGCCAGATCAACAGGCCGATCAGCGTCAAGGCGACAGCCCAGAGCAGAACTTCCAACAGGCTGGCCAGGGCGCTTGCCGCTGACAGCAGACGGTTGAGCCATTTGGCCAACGCGCTGCCGTCGCTCCTCTCGGCGGAAGTCGTCGCCTTCTCATCCCGCTCGGGAAAGCGCCAGCCGGCCACCGTTTTGGGGTTTTTGAACGGCGGCGCCTGCAAAACGTTGTTGATCTCCTTCCGGGCGGCTTCGCTGGTGAGTTCCTGATGAGTGAGGCGTGGCGTGTCAGGTGCTGCACTGACAATGATCGGTTCCATCTGTGTGGCGTCGGGCAATGGACAGCTGTAGGTCGGTGAATCAGCCATGGCAGACTGTGGCGCCGCTGAGAACAGCAGTCCGGCACCGATCAGCAGCATATAGGCGGTGCCCATCAGGCGCTGGCGCAGTCGCCGGAAAGTCAGTTCGATGTCCCACGCTTCAAGCACGGTTCGACGATTGAGGTAGAGCGTAAAACCGCAGGCGACGTAGATGGGTTCCCACAGCACCAGCGCCAGTGCGTAAAACAGGTTGGTCAGGTGTTCCAGCCAGTTCCAGTCGTTCTCGGTGTCGACCAGACTCAGCCATTGCCAGTCGATTTCGATCTGTTGCGGGATGAACAGGTAGAACAGGATCATCAGGCCGATCCACAGCGAGTACTCCAGATGCACGCCCACAAGCGTCAGCAGGCGAGCCGCGCCCTGGCCTTTCTGATTGAGCAGGCTGAGACGACGTGCACGCTCGTCTCCGGCGAGGTTTTCCAACTGCTGCACCGGCAACTGAAAGCTGCGGGTCAGGCTCAGACGGCGCCAGAGCAGGCTGGGGAGCAGCTGGTTTTTCAACGTGGCGGGCCAGGCTTTGAGTGCCTGTTTGAGTGTGGGCGTGTCCCCGAACAGCGCCTGTGACAGGATCATCAGCGGCAGGCGGTCGAAGGCCGGCTTGAGCCACCAGAACACAAACAGCGCAATCGAGGGATAGTCCCAGAGCAACAGGCTGAGCAGGGCGAACAGCGGCAGCGTGACAATCGCCCAACTGCTCATCAGCAACAGGCGATGCTCACGCACCATGAGGACGCCCAGGTCTATGGCTTCCCAGGAGGTACGAGGGCGAATGGCGACGTTCGATTCAGTCAGGCGCATGGGAAGTCCGCCCGGCGAATGTCAGGTAGGCACCGACCAGCATCCAGAGCGCTGCGCCCACCAGATACTTGATGAGCGGCGTCGGCCAGGTCATTGATGACCAGTAGGCTTCGATGAAGGCGGCAATCAGCAGAAACAGCATTACTCCGCCAATCAATTGCACGCTGCCTTGCGCGGCGACCCGTAACGCCTCACCGCGTGTCAGCCGGCCGGGTGCGAGCAATGCCCAACCCAGTTTCAGCCCGGCAGCCCCGGCCAGGGCAATGGCGGTGAGTTCGAACGCGCCGTGGCCGACCACGAACGACCAGAAGGTCTGGCCATAGCCAATGTCGGTCAGATGGCCTGCGACCGCTCCGATCATCAGCCCGTTGAAAAGCAGAAAGAACAGGCTGCCCAGCCCGAACAGCAAGCCGCTGGCATAGGTTTGAAAGGCAATCCCTATATTGTTCATGATGTAGTAGCCGAACATCATCCAGTCATCGTCGGAAGCGCGCTCCAGCGCCTGCCCGATGCGGCTGGCCTGCGGGTCGTACATGCTTTGCATGTCGCTCAGCTGTGCGGGGCTGACGATGCTGTAGATCAGGTCGGGGAAGCCGTAGACCAGAAGGCCCATGCCCACGAGGCTGCCGAAAAACAGCAGGCTGGCGACCAGCACGAAACGCCATTCGGCACGAACGGCTCTCGGGAAACCCGCAAGAATAAAGGTCAGGAACTGAGCGCCCAAAGCGCTGCGATGCCGGTAAAGCTGCTGGTGGCCGCGCATCGCCAGTTGATGAAGCGGATCGATGAGGTGGCTGCTGTAGCCGCGTTCCTGAGCCAGCGCCAGTTGGTGGCAGAGGCGTCGGTAGTCGGCAGGAAAGCGTTCGCTGGTCTTGGGATCGGGCTTGCCACGCTCCAGTGCGGTCAGGCAGTCCTCGAAGTGTTTCCACTCGGTTTGATGGCGGGCTTCGAACTGGGTCTGTTTCATGTCGCCCCCGTCAGGCTGCGCGCGATGCCGTTGACTTGAGCGACAGCCTTGTCGGCCGACAAGTGCAACGGCTCGACCAGAATGGCGGCCAGCTCCTGCTTACGCGCTTCGGACAGGTCACCCTGGCGCTCGGCCAGACTCAGCACGGCGCGCTGTTCCTCCAGTTGCAGGGCGACTGGCACCACGTAGGGCTCGACCGCTGGCAGGGTCGGCCGCTGCACGGGCAGATCGGTATGAACCACCAGCGTTCCGGCCGCCAGATCACCGAGGCGCTTGAAACGGGGATGATTCAGACAGCTGATGGCGCCCACG
Organism: Pseudomonas viridiflava; assembly: GCF_001642795.1. Lineage (GTDB taxonomy): Bacteria > Pseudomonadota > Gammaproteobacteria > Pseudomonadales > Pseudomonadaceae > Aquipseudomonas > Aquipseudomonas viridiflava. The sequence goes on from NZ_LKEH01000025.1 coordinate 346,162, forward strand.
CTGTAGGCCAGAGGCAGCATGTCGACGAAACGCAGCAGGTTGCGGGTGAGCGAGGCGGCCCAGCCGATCGGTGTTCCATCGTCATTGACCACCCGCAGGCCCATGGCGCGCTTGCCGGGTGTCCGGCCCTGATCGAGGACTTCGAACAGCACCATGTACCACCAGTTGATCAGAAACAGCGCGATAGCGGCCAGCCCCATGCCGAACTTGTCGAACAACTGAAGGATTAAAAACAGTACGCCGATGACTGCGGCACGGATGCCGAGGTCAATGCCGAACGCCAGCGAACGCACCACCAGACCCGCCGGGCGAAGGATCATGTCGATGCCTTCCGGGGTCTCGATGGCGATACGGGTATCCAGCGGCGTCTGCTGCGCTGCAATCCCTTGCGAAGCGGGAGGAGATGGCATGGTGGGGAGGCGTTACCTGAAGGCGAGACCTGATGCTAGCTACCACTGCGGTGCTAAGCAACCGGCGTTGCTAAACAGTGCCTGTAAGAAAAAGTGTCGCAGGCCCACGGCGTGTTCCGATTAGCCAATCGTCTGCTTCGCACCCTACACTTCAAGGGTCTCTTGTTCAGGATCAGCCCGTGACCTCCAGCATCTTCTGGTACGACTACGAAACCACCGGTATCAACCCGCGCAATGACCGCGCGCTGCAGATGGCCGGCATTCGTACCGATGCCGAACTCAATGAAATCGAACCGCCGGTCAACCTCTACTGCCAGCCCAGCGACGACATCCTGCCGCATCCCGCCGCGTGCGTGATAACCGGAATTACCCCGGCCACGCTGGCCGAAAAGGGCTTGTGCGAAGCGGACTTCATGACCCGCGTCCATGCCCAGCTCTCCGCTCCCGGCACCTGTGGCGCAGGCTACAACACGTTGCGTTTTGACGATGAAGTGACGCGTTACAGCCTGTATCGCAACTTTTTCGACCCGTATGCCCGTGAATGGCAGGGCGGCAACAGTCGCTGGGATTTGATCGATGTCGTGCGCGCGGCCTATGCGCTGCGCCCGGACGGCATCGTATGGCCCGAAGAGGAAGGGCGCGTCACCCTCAAGCTCGAGCGTCTGACTGCCGCCAACGGTATTGAACATGGTCAGGCCCATGATGCCTTATCCGATGTGCGCGCCACCATTGCACTTGCGCGCCTGATTCGTGAGAAGCAACCCCGGCTGTACGATTATCTGTTTGCACTGCGCAGTAAGCAGAAGGTTCAGGATCAGATCCGTCTGATGCAACCGCTGGTGCATATTTCAGGTCGCTTCTCTGCGGCCCGTCATTATCTGGGTGTCGTATTACCGCTGGCCTGGCATCCGCATAATCGCAATGCACTGATTGTGTACGATCTGCATCAGGATCCGTCGCCGTTACTGGAGATGGACGTTGAAACACTCAAGCAGCGTTTATATACCCGCCACGACGCGCTGGGCGAAGGCGAGCTGCCGGTGCCGCTCAAACTATTGCATATAAATCGCTGCCCGGTGGTTGCCCCCATGAGCGTTTTGCGTGCACAGGATCAAGAACGCTTGCAGCTCGACATGACCGGTTATGAGGCGAGGGTGGCTTCAGTGACTGAAGGCCTTGAAGTTTGGCAGGAGAAACTGCGTGCTCTTTATGGCAAGGATCATTTCATCGCAAGTGAAGACCCTGAGCAGCAATTGTATGACGGATTTATCGGTGACCGTGATCGTCGTTTATGTGAACAAGTACGCGTTTCCGAGCCTGAGCAACTGGCACGTGATGCCTGGCCGTTTGATGATGCTCGCCTGCCTGAACTGTTATTTCGCTACCGGGCCCGTAACTTTCCGGAAACGCTCACCGCCGAAGAACAACTGCGCTGGCACCAATTCTGTCAGGCGCGCCTGAGCCACGCGGAGTACGGGGCTCCGAATACTTTGCAGGATTTTACGAAGGCGCTGGTGGAGTTGTCGCTTAGTGCCACGCCAGAGCAGTTGGCGATACTGAGGCAATGGCAGGATCACATTGAGTCGCTGCGCAGTAGGCTGAAAATGTGATCGGAAAAATGTAGAAGGTGAACTATAAAAAAACGCCAGCAAGCTGGCGTTTTTCAAGTCGCGGATAAAACGACCGTTGAAGCTTAGCCCAGCAGAGTGGCCCAGCTTTCAACCTCGTCACCGCCCCACTTGGCTTTCCACTCTTTCAGCGTCTTGTGGTTGCCACCTTTGGTTTCGATGACTTCGCCGTTGTGCGGGTTCTTGTACTGCTTGACCTTGCGGGCACGCTTGGTGCCGGTAGTTTTCACTGCGCCGCCACGAGGTGCCTTGTTGACTTTGGAGTCCGGATCCAGCAGAGCAATGATGTCACGCAGCGATTTTTGATATTCGCCCATCAGGGTGCGCAGTTTGCCTTCGAATTCCAGCTCGGTTTGCAGTTTGCCGTCTTGCGACAGGTTGTTCAAACGGGCTTGCAGTTCTTTGATGGCTTCTTCTGTGGCGCGGTATTCGTTGATCAGGGACATGAGGGGGACCTTATGTTGTGAAGGGTGACAGGGATACAGTGACGCAATAATAGTCAGAGGCACTGAGCAAGTAAACATTAAATAAAAGTTTTATTTGAATTATTTAGAAATATACACCGGTCCTACAGACGTGGGAACTAGATCGGTGTGCTGAACCCGACTAAATAGGGTCGCTATAAAGCCCTCATTAAATACCGGTTTTTTATTGGAGCGTCCGCTGGCATCTTGATACTGGCACGGTGCAATCTTTTTCCATCGACGGCCCGCCCCGGCGCCTGAATTCAGGCAACAGAGATACTGCAGTTTTCCTGCGCAGTCGCTAGAATAGCGCCTTTGCGAAGTTCTGGAGTTTCCCCTAATGCGCACTTTTCGTCTGGTGATTGCTTGCCCGGACCGCGTCGGCATCGTTGCCAAAGTCAGTAACTTTCTGGCGTCCCATAACGGCTGGATCACCGAAGCGAGCCATCATTCGGATAATCTCAGTGGCTGGTTCTTCATGCGTCACGAGATTCGTGCCGATACATTGCCGTTCGATCTGGATGGGTTTCGCGAGGCGTTCACGCCGATTGCGCAAGAGTTCGAGATGGACTGGCGCATCACCGACTCGGCTCAGAAGAAGCGTGTGGTACTCATGGCCAGTCGCGAATCGCACTGCCTGGCGGACCTGCTGCACCGCTGGCACAGTGATGAACTCGACTGCGACATCGCCTGTGTGATCTCCAATCACCAGGACCTGCGCAGCATGGTCGAGTGGCACGACATTCCTTATTACCACGTGCCGGTCGATCCGAAGGACAAGGAACCGGCGTTCGCCGAAGTCTCCCGTCTGGTCGGCCAGCATCAGGCCGACGTCGTCGTTCTGGCGCGCTACATGCAAATCCTGCCGCCTCAGCTGTGCCGCGAATACGCTCATCAGGTGATCAACATTCACCACAGCTTCCTGCCGTCGTTCGTCGGTGCCAAGCCTTATCACCAGGCATCGCTGCGCGGCGTCAAATTGATCGGCGCAACGTGCCATTACGTGACCGAAGAGCTGGACGCAGGGCCTATCATCGAGCAGGACGTGGTACGCGTCAGCCATCGCGACAGCATCGAAAACATGGTGCGTTTCGGCCGTGACGTGGAAAAAATGGTGCTGGCGCGTGGTCTGCGTGCACACCTCGAGGACCGCGTACTGGTTCACGACAACAAGACAGTCGTCTTCGACTGATCCGTTGTGGCAGGATCGCCCATGCGGCGCTCCTGCCAACCTCCCAGGCGGACATCTTCATGACCGACCCTCTCGACAAAGCCACATCAACTGCTCCGGCCACTCTGGGCGAGGGCTGTCTGAGTCGTTACGACCCGGATGCGCTGACGCCTGACAACGGCACCGAGTTCGAAGGCGCGGCCGAGCTGTGGCGCGAACTGCAGCAGGACGCCGAAAAACCGACCCCACCCTAGCGATCTGCGCTAGTTGCCGCGTCCAGACTTTCCAGCCATTGGATTTTGGTCATGGGCTGCCTGCCGTCTTCCAGCAGGCGCATGAGCAATTCAATCCAATAGTCGCGTGAAGACCTGTGCAGCATGTCGACAGGGTGCAGTCCAAGTCGGATGGTCGACGCCTCGCGCAGCCGATGTTCCTTGAAATCACTGTAAAGCTTCGACGCCGTGCGTCGCCATGCGCTGCGTGCGCTCCAGACCATGCCCGGCGCGTCGATCGGTGTGAAGTCGGGCAGTCTGAACAGGTGCTGCGGGTCGCTGGTGTAGCTGAGCGGCAACTGACGCAACGCTTCGCGCGTGCCCTGGCTCATCAGCCATGCGGGCGCGACAAAGCCGTGAAGCGGCCAGTCCTGACGGCGAAACATTTCGATGCCCGCTTCCAGACGTGCCAGCGCCTCCTGCGTATTCAAACCATAGAACTCGCCTTCCCACGTGTAGACGCGCCGCATGAAGTAGTCGCGAAGGATTCGTGGCGCGGGGCTGTCGTCGCAATGGTGGTAACCGTGCAGCGCCAACTCGTCGCCGCGTTCCAGGCGTTCATGCATCCGCCGCTGAAAAACCGTGTCGTCGTCCAGCGGGCTGCGTCGGTGAAAATCCGGCACCACCAGCCAGGTCATTCTGACAGTGCCCAGCTTGTCCACCGCTGCGACAAATGGCTCGTACATCGGCCAGCTGTGAGGGGCGACGTCGTGCAGCACCAGCAGCACACTGCGTTCTGATGCGGCGCGAGAGCACTCAACCATGGGCGACGGCCGAGAACCGGCTTCCCAGCACCGCCTGATAATGGTCAAGCAGCCCGCTCACCACCACGTCCCAGCTGTAATGCTCTTCCACGTAGCGTCTGGAAGCCAGGCCCATGGCATGGGCGTCATGGCAGAACAACGCTTTCACGGCATCTGCCATGGCTCTGGCATCGTTCGCTTCGCACAGCCATCCACAGTGTCCGGGAACGATTTCGGTGAACGCTCCGGCCGCGACGGCGACGACCGGGGTTGCGCATGCCATGGCTTCAAGCACCACCAGCCCGAAGGTTTCCTGATCGCCTGCATGAACCAGTGCGTCGGCACTTGCCAGCAGGCGGGCCAGATTCGTGGCCTTGCAGAAGCGATTGATCACCGTAACGTTGTCCGGCACGTTCATGGGCATGTGCGAGCCCACCAGCAGCAGGTGATAGCGCGGGCCCAGCTGTTTCATGCATGCAAGCAGCACCGGCAGGTTTTTCTCCTTGGAGCCACGCCCGGCGAAAATCAGCAGATGGGTGTCTTCGAGCAGACCCAGTTCGGCTTTCAGACCATCGTCCCGGCGCTCCGGGTTGAAAATCTGCAGGTCCACGCCAAGGGGTTGTACATGCACGTTTTCCACGCCCATGCCGATCAGCTTGTCGGCCATGACCTGACTGGGCGCAAGCACCCTGTCGAAGTTACTGTAGAGCTTGCTGATATAAGCCTGAGCACTCATGCCCATCCAGTTGCCCATGCGGTTGCTCACCAGCAGCGGAAGGTCTGAGTGGTAGAAGCCGATGACCGGCGCGTCCAGATACCGACGGGCGTCGAGGGCGGCCCAGGCGGTCAGGTAAGGATCGCCTGCTTCGATCAGGTCGGGCTGCAGGTTGTGCAGCATCTTGCGCCACGGGGCGACCCGAATCGGAAACCGGTAGCCATTGCTGAAGGGCAGGGCAGGGGCCGGAACACTGTAAATGCCGTCGGCGTGGGCCGGACGCGCACCCGGCACCAGCAGGCTGTGGCGCACGCCGGGACGGCGCCCCAGGCGCGGGTGTTTGGCATCGAGATAGGTGCGTACGCCGCCGCTGGCCGGGGCGTAGAACATCGTCATGTCGGCAATGTGCACAGCAACATTCCTCCGCTCTGAGGTCGTCTTTTCTTGACCTCCTTGAAGAATAGTTGTTCGGTCGGGATTCACCGCCTGGCGGGCAAGCGGCAGACGCCAAGAGTCGTTGAGAGCATGATGCGTCATCAGGCCTGAACAAACTGTTGTGGCAATGGCTACGCTCAAGGCCAGCGCGTCTCATGGTGTGGAGAAGGTGAAACATGCACGACTCTCAAGAAATGATTCTGGGTGCCGCTCCTGACGGGCAGCCCGTCTCTCAGGCGTTTCGTCTGGCCAATAGACACGGACTGGTGGCTGGCGCGACCGGGACTGGCAAAACGGTGACCTTGCAACGCCTGGCAGAAGCGTTCAGTGACGCCGGGGTCGCGGTGTTCGCCGCGGACATCAAGGGCGATCTGTGCGGGTTGGGGGCTGCTGGCAATCCCCAGGGCAAGATTGCCGAGCGAATTGCCGGTATGCCTTGGCTTGAGCACACGCCTCGGGCCTATCCGGTCACGTTGTGGGATATCGACGGGAAATCAGGTCATCCATTGCGCACCACGCTGAGCGAAATGGGGCCGCTGCTACTGGGCAATCTGCTGGAACTGACGGACAGCCAGCAGTCGGCGTTATACGCAGCCTTCAAAGTCGCTGATCGTGAAGGGCTGTTGTTGCTTGACATCAAGGACCTCAAGGCACTCCTCAATCACCTGCGTGACAACCCGCAGTTGCTGGGCGAAGACAGCGCATTGATGACAACCGGCTCCAGTCAGGCGTTGCAGAGACGGCTGGCCGTGCTCGAACAGCAGGGCGCCGAAGCGCTGTTTGGCGAGCCTGCCTTGCAACTGGAAGACATTCTGCAGCCTGACAGCGACGGGCGAGGGCGCATTCATCTGCTGGACGCCAGCAGGCTGGTGCATGAAGCGCCCAAGGTCTACGCGACTTTTCTATTATGGCTGCTGGCCGAGCTGTTCGAGCAGCTCCCCGAGCGGGGCGATGCCGAAAAACCGTTGCTGGCGCTGTTCTTCGATGAAGCGCATCTGCTGTTTGCCGACACACCCAAGGCCCTTCAGGAACGGCTTGAGCAGGTCGTGCGCCTGATACGTTCCAAGGGCGTGGGCGTGTATTTCGTCACGCAGTCACCCGGCGACCTGCCTGATGATGTGCTGGCCCAGCTGGGGTTGCGGATTCAACACGGTCTGCGCGCCTTCACGGCCAAGGAACAGAAGTCTCTGCGGGCCGTGGCGGAGGGTTTCAGGCCCAACCCTGATTTCGATGCCCTGAGTGTGTTAACCGAGCTGGGTATCGGCGAGGCGCTGGTCGGTACATTGCAGGACAAGGGTACGCCCGCCATGGTGCAGCGCGTGCTCATCGCTGCGCCCCAGTCGCGTATCGGGCCGCTGACGGCAGACGAGCGGGCGAGCCTGATTGCCGGCTCAGCCCTCGGCAGGCGCTACAACAAGCCGGTCGACCGTGAATCGGCCTACGAAATGCTGGCCGCGCGCAAGGTGGCCGAGCCTGACGCAACCGATGCCGCGAAAACGAATGAAAAGCCTGAAGAGAGTTTCAGCGACAAGGCCGGAGAGTTTCTCGGCGGGCTGGCCGGACAGGCCATGAAAAACGCCATGCGTCAGGCGGCGAGCCAGTTGGGGCGAGAGTTGGTGCGGGGGCTGATGGGGTCGTTGCTGGGCACTAAGAAGCGCAGGTAAAACTGACTCGCTCGGGCGGTGCAAGCGCTGCACCGCCCGAGTGACTTCAGATCAGGACAGCGCCTTGGACGCGATCCAGAACAGGGCGGCAGACAGCGCCACTGTTGCTGGCAGGGTCAGGACCCAGGCCAGAAGAATCGTGCGAACGGTGCCGCCCTGCAGGCCGCTTTTGTTCGCAACCATGGTGCCCGCTACGCCCGAAGACAGGATGTGGGTGGTCGAAACCGGCAGGCTGAACACGTTGGCCATGCCGATGGCACAGGCGGTGGTGATCTGTGCCGACATGCCCTGTGCGTAGGTCATGCCCTGCTTGCCGATCTTCTCGCCGATGGTCAGTACCACACGCTTCCAGCCGACCATGGTGCCGATACCCAGCGCCAGTGCAACGGCCAGAATCACCCAGAACGGCGCGTATTCAGTCGTACCGGTCAGGTCCTTGCGCAGCTTCTCGAGATCGGATTTTTCACGTGCGTCCAGGCCCGGCAACTTGCCGACCTTGCGCGCGGTGTCATCCAGGCACAACAGATAACGACGGACTTCGATACGGCTTTCGGACGGCATCGAATGGTAGTCGGAGACACCTTTCAAGCGGTCCAGCAGGGCGTCGATGGTCGGCTCGGTCTGTTCCGGGTTGCACGCGGAACTGGACGGCAGATCGCCTTTTTCCGCCTTGCCCATCGCCAGGTATTCGCCCAGCGTACTGCTGTTGCGCTGGTAGAACTGGCTGAGGTGCTGGGTGGCGTCGCGGGTACGTTCGATCTGGTACGTCGTGCTGTTGAGGTCCAGTACGAACTGGCTCGGCACGATACCGATCAGAACCAGCATGATCAGGCCGATGCCTTTCTGGCCATCGTTGGAGCCGTGCACGAAGCTGACCGCCATGGCGGAAATCACCAGTACCAGACGGTTCCAGAACGGCGGATGCTTCTTGTCATCCAGCTTGCGACGCTGTTCCGGGGTCTTGTGCATCTTGGACAGTGGTCGCCACCATTTCAATGCGATCAGGACCAGCCCTGCGATCAGAAAACCTGCCAGCGGCGAGAACACCAGCGAGGCACCGATATCGATTGCCTTCTGCCAGTTGACGCCATCGGCCAGCGGGATGTCGTTGATCAGGGCGTTGGCCAGACCGACACCGAGGATCGAACCGATCAACGTGTGGGAACTGGACGCCGGAATACCGAAATACCAGGTGCCCAGGTTCCAGGTGATCGCCGCTGCCAGCAGCGAGAACACCATGGCCAGGCCGTGGCCGGTATTGACGTTGATCAGCAATTCGACCGGCAGCAGGTGAACGATGGCGTACGCAACGCCCACGCCGCCCAGCAACACGCCGAGAAAGTTGAACACACCGGAAAGGATCACTGCCAGATGCGGCGGCATGGCTTTCGTGTAAATGACTGTCGCCACCGCGTTCGCGGTGTCATGAAAGCCATTGATGAACTCGAAGGCAAGAACAAAGGCCAGGGCAAGCAACAGGCTTACAAGCACCCAAGCATCTAGCCCGCTGAATAATTCGATCATGTAGATTTTCTGACCCGGTCTGAAGGGGGCGCGATTATGACAGAAAAAATACGTATCGACTTGTCGGCCTCGACCGGTGTCGCCTGAAACCAAAAAAAAGACGCATGAGCGCCGCCCCTTGGATGAGGCAGACAGGCAATGACACTTCAATTTCAGGTCGTGGTAATGCGGATCAGATCAGCGGGGCTGTTCCAGTCTGACCGTCAGGACTCCTGTTTCAGGTCCTGTTCCATCTTTTGCAATTCCTCTTTGAAAGCCTGATCCCGAAGGCTGGCTCGTTTGCGCCAGGGTTTGCGTTCCGGCTCCGGTTGCGCGGCGTAAGTGGTGATTTCGCCACCGTAGACATCCTTGAAGCGTTGCTCCTGGCGCTCGAGTTCCGCGCGCAGTTCTTCTTTAGTCACTTTATTACCTGATCGAGTCAAATGAGTTCCGGCGAAAACGCAATGCACGGCAAACATGTTCGTTCCAGTGGCTGCCCGAAAAACAGGGCAGGGAATTATGCATCAGCACATTGACTGGAAGAATCTGAACACCTTGCCGGGCCTAGCGGCTACGGACGCCGGAGGAAAACAACTGTCGTAGCGACATGTGGTTCAGGGTTGAAACGCCGGAGGTTCTGTTTGACCGCCGGTTGCAAGGGGCCCGCTACAGCGTTGTACAGGTCCGGTGCGTTGACGCGGCTGCAGCTCGAAGGCTCGTGAGAACGCGAGTCACTGCTGAAGATTTAGCCCGTCAATGGAAAGGTACTATCGCCAAGAAGTTAGGCTGCGTCAACTATAGCGGTTTGAATAATGAGAGAGCCTACTCATTTTGTACGAATGTTCCGAAGTATGGGTGAGTCATGTTTATGACGGAACTTTCATAAAGAAGAATTGACAGGCACGGACAAAAAAACGGCGTCGGAATTCAGTAAGTCCGATGGTGCGACTGTTGGATGTTTGAGGAGGGGGAGTGGGCTCGGAAATTATTCCGGCTTCCGTGTCGGGCGCACAGGATGAGCTGTAATGAAAACGGCCTTGCTTAAAGGGCAAGGCCGCTGCCTTGGACTTCTCAGTGGGTACCTGACCAGTAATTTCCAAGAAGTCACTTCGTGGCAGACCTAAAGGTATAAGTATATTTCCTACGGGTCAATTGCGATTATCGGCCATTGGTTCGATAATCGCACAAGCCGAAGGTTGATCAATGCGCTGCATGGGTCTGAAACCGCCGGTTCACAAGGCCTGAAAGGGTGTATAGAGGTTGCGGCAATGAACGACGAACTGCGTAATTCTTTTTCCTCACTGGCTCCGCCCATCGTGGCATCGCCTGCCAAGCGGATCCAGGCATTGACCGGCGATCCTGATTTCATGACCTCGCTCGCGCGTGGGCTTGCAGTGATTCATGCCTTTCAGGAGCGTAAACGGCACTTGACCATTGCGCAGATCAGCCACCGTACGGAAATTCCCCGGGCGGCAGTGCGTCGTTGTTTGCACACCTTGATCAAGCTCGGCTATGCCACCACGGATGGCCGCACCTACTCTTTATTGCCCAAGGTTCTGACGCTGGGTCATGCCTATCTGTCGTCCACGCCGCTGGCGATTTCTTCGCAGCCTTATCTGGACAGGATGAGCGATCAGTTGCACGAGGCGTGCAACATGGCCACCCTGGAAGGTGACGACATCCTTTATATAGCCCGGTCTGCCACGACCCAGCGGCTGATATCGGTGGATCTCTCGGTAGGCGGCCGACTGCCTGCGTATTGCACGTCGATGGGGCGCATCCTGCTGGCTGCGCTGGATGACGTGTCCCTGCAGGAATACCTGGATCACGTTGACCTGCAGCCCAAGACCAGTCGCACCATTCGCACACCCGAAGCCTTGCTCGAATGCCTGCAACAGGTTCGTCAGCAGGGCTGGTGCATTGTCGATCAGGAACTGGAGCAGGGGCTTCGCTCGATTGCCGTGCCGGTCTATGATGCATCGGGTCAGGTACTGGCTGCGCTCAATGTCAGCACCAGTGCCGGACGGGTAGCCCGCAGTGAGCTGGAGCAGCGTTTTCTGCCGATCATGCTCGACGCCAGCCGTGATCTGAGCACACAGTTGTTCACCTAAGCGGCAGGTTATCGATGATCAGCGAATGGGTTCGATTACCGAACAGTTAGTCGATTATCGGATTGTTTGCGGCAGGGCTCAGGCATAACCTCATTTTCATTCCGGCGCAGGTCTTCGCGCTGATCATTGAACATGATGTTGGGTTCGGAGCACCTCATGGCAGACATTCTTTCTCTACGCGATGCGGTGAAGCAACTGGTCAACGATGGCGACACCGTTGCGCTGGAAGGCTTCACCCACCTGATCCCCACGGCCGCCGGTCATGAAATCATCCGTCAGGGCAAAAAAGACCTGACGCTGGTGCGCATGACCCCCGACCTGATCTACGACCAGTTGATCGGTGCCGGTTGTGCCAAGCGCCTGATTTTCTCGTGGGGCGGCAATCCGGGCGTTGGCTCGCTGCACCGTCTGCGCGATGCGGTCGAAAAACAGTGGCCGCGTGCGATGGAAATCGAAGAGCACAGCCACGCCGACCTGGCCAACGCTTACGTTGCCGGTGCTTCGGGCCTGCCGTTTGCGGTGCTGCGCGCCTACGCCGGTTCCGATCTGCCGAAGGTCAACCCGCTGATCAAGACCGTGACCTGTCCCTTTACGGGTGAAGTGCTGGCGGCCGTGCCGTCCGTGCGCCCCGACGTGACCGTGATCCACGCGCAGAAAGCCGACCGCAAGGGCAACGTGCTGCTCTGGGGCATCCTGGGTGCGCAGAAGGAAGCCGCGCTGGCAGCCAAGCGTTGCATCGTCACGGTCGAGGCAATCGTCGATGACCTCAAGGCACCAATGAACTCCTGCGTACTGCCGACCTGGGCGCTCAGCGCAGTCTGTCTGGTGCCGGGTGGCGCGCATCCTTCCTACGCCCATGGTTACTACGAACGCGACAACCCTTTCTATCAGGCCTGGGACCCGATTGCCCGAGACCGTGAAACCTTCAAGGCCTGGATCGACGAATACATCCACGGCACGGCGGACTTCAGCGAATTCCAGAGCAAGCTGGCTCGCGCTTCGGAGGCAAAATAATGACGTACACCACCAGTGAAATGATGACCGTTGCCGCCGCCCGCCGTCTGCGCAACGGAGCGGTCTGCTTTGTCGGGATCGGCTTGCCGTCGAAGGCAGCGAATCTGGCACGTCTGACGTCTGCGCCGGATGTGGTGCTGATTTATGAGTCCGGTCCGATCGGTGCCAAGCCAACTGTGTTGCCGCTGTCCATCGGCGATGGCGAGCTGGCTGAAACGGCGGACACCGTCGTCGCCACCAGCGAGATTTTCCGCTACTGGCTGCAGGGCGGACGTGTGGATGTCGGCTTTCTGGGCGCCGCGCAAGTCGACCGTTTCGGCAACATCAACACCACAGTCGTGGGCGACTACCACAACCCGAAAGTGCGCCTGCCGGGTGCCGGTGGCGCGCCGGAGATTGCCGGGTCGGCCAAATCGGTGCTGATCATTTTGAAGCAGTCGGCACGTTCTTTCGTCAACAAGCTCGATTTCATCACCTCGGTCGGCCACGGCGAAGGCGGCGATTCTCGCAAGCGCCTGGGCCTGCCCGGTGCCGGTCCCGTGGGCATCATCACCGACCTGTGCATCATGGAGCCGGAAGAGGGCAGCAACGAGTTCGTGGTGACCACGCTGCACCCAGGGGTTACCCGCGAGCAAGTCATCGCCGCAACCGGCTGGGAAGTACGGTTTGCCGACAGCGTGGTCTATTCCGAAGAACCCACCGACGTCGAACTGACCGCTTTGCGGGATCTGGAAGCCCGGACCGCTGCTGCCCACGGTCAGGTCGCAGGAGAAGCGTGATGCGTGACGTATTTATCTGCGATGCGATTCGCACCCCCATCGGCCGTTTTGGTGGCGGTCTGTCCTCGGTACGAGCCGACGATCTGGCGGCCATTCCGATCAAGGCGTTGATGGAGCGCAACCCCACCGTCAACTGGCAAGAAGTCGACGAGGTGTTCCTTGGTTGCGCCAATCAGGCCGGTGAAGACAACCGCAACGTGGCGCGTATGGCTGCGCTGCTGGCCGGCCTGCCGACGACGGTGCCGGGCGTGACGCTCAATCGTCTGTGCGCTTCGGGCATGGACGCCATCGGCACGGCGTTCCGCGCCATCGCAACCGGCGAGATGGAATTGGCCATTGCAGGCGGCGTCGAGTCGATGTCGCGTGCGCCTTTCGTCATGGGCAAGGCTGACGCCGCGTTCTCGCGCAACATGAAACTGGAAGACACCACCATTGGCTGGCGCTTCATCAACCCGGCCATGAAAGCCCTCTATGGCGTGGACTCCATGCCGGAGACCGGCGACAACGTGGCCACCGACTTCTCTATTTCTCGAGCCGATCAGGACGCTTTCGCCCTGCGCAGCCAGCAACGCGCTGCCGTTGCCCAGGCTGCGGGCTTTTTCGAGGAAGAAATCGTGCCGGTGCGTGTGGCGCACAAGAAAGGCGAAACCGTCGTCGACAAGGATGAGCACCCGCGTGCCGACACCAGCCTGGAAACCCTGAGCAAGCTCAAGCCGGTCAACGGGACGGACAAGACGGTCACGGCAGGCAATGCGTCTGGTGTGAACGACGGGGCCGCTGCGCTGATTCTGGCTTCCGCCGAAGCGGTCAAGAAGCACGGCCTGACGCCTCGGGCGCGCGTTCTCGGCATGGCCAGTGCGGCCGTTGAGCCTCGCGTGATGGGCATCGGTCCGGTGCCTGCGGTTCGCAAGCTGGTCGAGCGGCTGGGTCTGGCGGTCTCCGATTTCGATGTCATCGAACTCAACGAGGCGTTTGCCAGCCAGGGTATCGCGGTGCTGCGAGAGCTGGGCCTTGCCGACGATGCGGCCCAGGTCAATCCCAACGGCGGCGCGATTGCCCTGGGGCACCCGCTGGGCATGAGCGGCGCGCGGCTGGTACTGACGGCGTTGCACCATCTGGAAAAGACCGGCGGTCGCAAAGGTCTGGCGACCATGTGCGTCGGTGTCGGCCAAGGCCTGGCGTTGGCCATAGAGCGTCCATAACGCTCCTTTTTCGCTTTGTTCAGCAACCCGGTTCATCGGTCTGTCTCCACGAAAAGACAGGCTGATGGCCCGGGTTGTTGTGCTTGAGGCGGCAGGGTGTTACAGATTGTGTCTTATGGACAGTTTCATTTGGGGACAATAATGACGACAACATCAAAAGCACCGCATTACACCGGCGAGGAGCGAAGCAAAAGAATCTTCGCGATTGTCGGCGCCTCTTCCGGGAATCTGGTCGAATGGTTCGACTTTTATATTTACGCCTTCTGTGCGATCTACTTCGCGCCCGCTTTCTTTCCTTCCGATGATCCGACCGTTCAGTTGCTCAATACCGCAGGCGTGTTCGCTGCCGGTTTTCTGATGCGACCGATTGGCGGCTGGCTGTTCGGCAGGGTCGCGGACAAGCATGGTCGCAAGAATTCCATGCTGATCTCGGTGACCATGATGTGTGCCGGTTCGCTGATCATCGCGTGCCTGCCGACCTACGCCTCGATCGGGGCCTGGGCACCGGCGCTACTGTTGATGGCGCGTCTGCTTCAGGGCCTCTCGGTGGGCGGCGAGTACGGCACCACGGCCACTTACATGAGTGAAGTGGCGTTGCGCGGCCAGCGTGGTTTCTATGCCTCGTTCCAGTACGTGACGCTGATTGGCGGTCAGTTGCTGGCGGTGCTGACCGTGGTCATCCTTCAGCAGTTTCTCACCACTGAGGAGCTGCGCGACTACGGCTGGCGTATCCCGTTCGTCATCGGCGCGGCGGCGGCAGTCATCGCCTTGCTGCTGCGTCGCACACTGAACGAAACCACCACCGCCGAAAGTCGCAAGGACAAGGACGCGGGCAGTATCACGGCGCTGTTCAAGCATCACAAGGCAGCTTTTATCACTGTGCTGGGTTACACCGCCGGCGGCTCGCTGATTTTCTACACCTTTACGACCTATATGCAGAAATATCTGGTGAACACCGGCGGCATGGAGGCCAAGACCGCCAGTTACATCATGACCGGCGCACTGTTTCTGTATATGTGCATGCAGCCGTTCTTCGGCATGCTGGCTGACCGTATCGGTCGTCGTAACTCGATGCTGTGGTTCGGCGCGCTGGGTACGCTGTGTACGGTGCCGATTCTGATGACCCTGAAAACCAACACCAACCCGTTCATGGCGTTTGTGCTGATTACCCTGGCATTGGCCATCGTCAGCTTCTACACCTCGATCAGTGGGTTGGTGAAGGCTGAGATGTTCCCGCCTCAGGTCCGCGCGCTGGGGGTTGGTCTGGCCTACGCCGTGGCCAACGCTGCCTTTGGCGGCTCGGCCGAATTCGTGGCCTTGAAGCTCAAGAGTGCAGGGATGGAAAACAGCTTCTACTGGTATGTCACGGCAATGATGGCAATCGCGTTCCTGTTCAGCCTGCGCTTGCCCAAGGAGCCCGCTTACCTGCATCACGATCATTGATGAGCGCTGTTTTGCAGGCATAAAAAAACCCACCGGATCCGGTGGGTTTTTTATTGGGCGTTGATCAGAACAATCGGATCAGAACAGCTGGATCGACGGCTTCTCTTTATCGATCGTTGCGGTCTGACCGGTCTTCTCGTACCAGCCGCCGCCGAGGGCCTTGTACAGATTGACCTCGCTGGTCAGCTGCGCAAGACGGTCGGTGATCAGCGTCTGTTGCGCGCTGAACAGTGAGCGCTGCGCGTCGAGGAAGGTCAGGTTGCTGTCGATCCCGATGCGGTAGCGACGCTCGGCCAGACGGTAGTAGTCCTGGTTGGCAGTGACAAAGTCACGCTGCGCCTGGAGCTGCTCGTCGTAGGTCTTGCGCGAAGCCAGGCCGTCGGACACTTCCTGGAAGGCGGTCTGAATCGCCTTCTCGTAATTGGCGACGCTGATTTCCTTCTGGATCTTCGAGTAATCCAGGCTGGCGCGCAGGCTGCCGGCGTTGAAGATCGGAATGTTGATGCTCGGCTGGAACAGCCAAGTGCCCGAACCGCCCTTGAACAGACCGGACAATTCGGTGCTGCTGGTGCCCGCGCTGGCCGTCAGGCTGATGCTCGGGAAGAACGCGGCACGTGCGGCACCGATGTTGGCGTTGGCCGCCTTGAGCGTGTGCTCGGCTTCCAGAATGTCCGGACGACGTTGCAGCAGATCGGACGGCAGGCCGGCCGGCATTTCGGTCAGCATGTCGGAGTCGAGCAACTGGCTGGCTGGCAGGTTGTCAGGCAGACCGGTGCCCAGCAACAGCACCAGGTTGTTCTGATCCTGTGCAACCAGACGCTGGTACTGCGCCAGACGGGCGCGGGCGCTTTCGACAGCGGTCCGCGACTGGCTCAGGTCCAGTGCCGAAGAAACGCCGACTTCATTGCTGCGCGAGGTCAGGCGAAAGCTTTCTTCGTAGGTCTTGAGGGTGTCCTGCGTCAGCTTGAGTAGTTCCTTATCGGCCTGCCAGGTCAGGTAGGCATTGGCAACGTTGGCCACCAGACTGATCTGGGTGCTGCGACGTGCCTCTTCGCTGGCGAAGTAGGTTTCCAACGCTTGCTGGCTGAGGCTGCGGACACGACCGAACAGGTCCAGTTCATAGGCGCTGACGCCCAGAGTCGCTGAATAGCTGCTGGTGATGGCCGACTGGCCGGTCTGCGTCTGGTCACCCGGAACGCGCTGACGGCTGCCGCTGCCATTGGCGGAAACCGCAGGCAGCAGGTCCGCACGCTGGATGCGGTACTGCGCACGGTAGGCGTCGATGTTCAGGGCCGCGACACGCAGGTCACGGTTGTTGACCAGCGCGGTCTGGATCAGGCGTTGCAGCGCCGGATCACGGAAGAACTCGCGCCAGCCTTGCTCGGCGGCAGCCATCTTGGCCGCTTCGGCCGGCGAGTACGCCGGACCTTGCGGATATTGAGCGGCGACCGGAGCTTGCGGCTGCTTGTACTCGGGGATCAGGGAGCAGCCGCCGAGAATGAACGCGGTAACTGCCAGAGAGATCAGGGACTTGCTCATTGGCCAGCCTCGGTAGTTTTGACGTGTTGCTTGTTTGATTTGTCTTTGCCTTTGAACACCGACGACACGGCGACGTAGAACATAGGCACCCAGAAGATCGCCAGGATCGTTGCGGTGATCATACCGCCGATCACGCCTGTACCGATGGCGTGCTGGCTACCCGAACCGGCACCGCTGGAGATTGCCAGCGGAACCACGCCGAGAATGAACGCCATCGAGGTCATGATGATCGGACGCAAGCGCATCCGGCAAGCTTCCATCGCCGACTCGACCAGCGATTTGCCCTGCTCATGCAGTTCCTTGGCGAACTCGACGATCAGAATGGCGTTCTTCGCCGCCAGCCCCACCGTCACTAGCAGGCCCACCTGGAAGAACACGTCGTTGGAAAGACCGCGCAGACTGGTTGCCATCAAGGCACCGATGACACCCAGCGGTACGACCAGCATGACCGCAATCGGAATCGACCAGCTCTCGTAAAGCGCTGCCAGACAGAGGAACACCACCAGCATGGACAGTGCGTACAAGGCCGGTGCCTGAGAGCCGGACAGACGTTCTTCGAACGACAGGCCGGTAAACGAGTAGCCGATCCCGGCAGGCAGTTTCTGAGCGATGGCTTCGACTTCCGCCATGGCCTGACCGGAGCTGTAGCCCGGAGCAGGGGTGCCCAGCACTTCCATGGCCGCTACGCCGTTATAGCGCGACAGCTTGGGCGAACCGTAGATCCACTCGCCGCTGGCGATGGCCGACAAGGGCACCATGGTGCCGCTGTCGTTACGCACGAACCACTTTTGCAGGTCTTCAGGCGTCATGCGGCTGAAAGCTTCGCCCTGCACATACACCTTCTTCACACGACCACGGTCGATGAAGTCGTTGACGTAACTGCCGCCCAGCGCGATGGACAGGGTCTGGTTGATGTTGGACAGGGTAATGCCCAGTGCGCTGGCCTTCTCGTCGTCCACAGTCAGTTGATACTGCGGTTCGTCGTTCAGGCCGTTGGGACGTACACCTGCCAGAATCTTGCTCTGCGCGGCCATGCCCAGGAACTGATTGCGTGCATCCAGCAGTTTCTGGTGACCGACACCGCCCTGGTCCTGCAGGTAAACGTCGAAACCGGTGGCGTTACCCAGTTCCAGTACCGATGGCGGCACGACTGCGAAGACCATGGCGTCACGGAAGCTGGCGAAGTGCGCCTGAGCCCGTTCGGCAATCTTGAACACGGTGGTCTCGGCATCACGCTCGTCCCACGGCTTGAGCATCACGAACGCCAGACCGGAGCTTTGACCACGACCGGCGAAGTTGAAGCCGTTGACGCTGAACACCGAGTTCACGCCCTTGCCTTCACCGTTCTCCTTGTCGAGCAGGAAGTCGCGCATGTCATCGATGACCTTCTGCGTGCGCTCTGCGGAAGAACCAGCCGGTGTCTGTACCTGGGCAAAGATGACGCCCTGGTCTTCTTCGGGCAGGAACGCCGCCGGAATACGGGTGAACAGCCAGATCATGCCCGCCACGATGATCAGGTACACGACGAAGGCCGGCAACTTGTGGGTCACCATGCGTTTCACGCCGTTTTCGTAGCTGACCACGCTGCGGTCGAAGGTCCGGTTGAACCAGCCGAAGAAGCCACGCTTGGGTTGGCCGTGTTTCTCCGGGTCGATAGGTTTGAGCATGGTGGCGCACAGCGCCGGGGTGAAGATCAGGGCCACGAGGACCGAGAGCGCCATCGCCGAAACAATGGTGATCGAGAACTGCTTGTAGATCACGCCTGTGGAGCCGCCGAAGAACGCCATCGGCAGCAGTACCGCCGAGAGCACCATGGCGATACCGACCAGCGCACCCTGGATCTGGTCCATGGATTTCTGCGTGGCCTCCTTCGGAGACAGATGCTCCTCGGCCATGACCCGTTCGACGTTTTCCACCACCACGATGGCGTCGTCCACCAGAAGTCCGATGGCCAGAATCATGCCGAACATGGTCAGCGTGTTGATGGTGAAGCCGAACGCGGCAAGGATGCCGAACGTACCCAGCAGTACCACCGGCACGGTCATCGTGGTGATAATGGTCGCGCGCAGGTTCTGCAGGAACAGGTACATCACCAGGAACACCAGCACGATGGCTTCGATCAGGGTGTGAACTACGCCGCTGATGGATTCCGTTACGGTCGGGGTGGTGTCATACGGGTAGACGACTTTCATGCCTGGCGGAAAGAAAGGTTCCAGCTCGCTGATGGTGGCGCGAATCGCTTTGGCTGTGTCGAGGGCGTTGGCACCCGAGGCCAGTTTGATCGCCATACCGGAAGCCGGTTTGCCGTTGAACTGTGCGTCGATGCTGTAGTTCTGACCGCCCAGTTCGATGCGCGCGACATCCTTGAGACGAACCTGCGAACCGTCAGCGTTGACCTTCAGAAAAATATTGCCGAACTGTTCGGCAGTCTGCAGGCGGGTCTTGCCGATAATGGTCGCGTTCAGCTGAGTGCCGGGAAGCGCTGGCAGGCCGCCCAGCTGACCGGTTGCGATCTGCACGTTCTGTGCACTGACCGCGGTGGTCACGTCCACAGGCGTCAACTGGAAGTTGTTCAGCTTGGCCGGATCCAGCCAGATGCGCATCGCGTACTGCGAACCGAACACCTGGAAGTCACCCACACCGGAAGTCCGCGAGATCGGGTCCTGAATGTTGGAAACGATATAGTTGGACAAGTCTTCGCGAGTCAGGCTGCCATCTTCGGCCACGAGGCCGATCACCAGCAGGAAGTTCTTCACCGACTTGGTCACACGCAGACCCTGTTGCTGCACTTCTTGCGGCAGCAGCGGGGTGGCCAGGTTGAGCTTGTTCTGCACCTGTACCTGAGCGGTGTCAGGGTTGGTACCCTGGTTGAACGTCACGGTGATGGTCATGCTGCCGTCGGAGTTACTGTCCGAGGAAACATAACGCAGGTTGTCGATACCGTTGAGCTGTTGCTCGATGATCTGTACCACGGTGTCCTGCACGGTCTGTGCAGAAGCGCCCGGGTAGGTGACCTGGATATCGATGGCTGTCGGCGCGATGGCCGGGTATTGGTTGATCGGCAGCTTCATGATTGAAAGCGTACCCACCAACATGATCACCAGGGCTAATACCCAGGCGAAGATGGGGCGGTCAATAAAGAATCTGGACATCTATCACTCACCTTTGCCAGTGGCAGCAGGGGCAGCATTGGCAGACTGGTCAGCGGTGAGGTTGGTTGCTTCCTTGACCTTCACTTCAGCGCCTGGTTTGACGTATTGCAGGCCTTCGGTGATCACGCGGTCACCTTCGCTCAGCCCTTTCTCGATCAGCCAGTAGGCACCGGTGGTACGGCTGGTCACCAGTTCACGCTGCTCGACCTTGTTGTCCTTGTTGACCACCAGAGCGGTCGGCGTACCTTTCAGGTCGCGGGTCACGCCTTGCTGCGGCGCCAGGATGGCCTTGCTGTTGACGCCAGCCTTCAGCTGAGCGTGAACGAACATGCCAGGCAGAAGCATGTGGTCCGGGTTGGGGAACACAGCGCGCAAAGTCACCGAACCGGTGGCCTGATCGACCGACACTTCGGAGAACTCGAGCTTGCCTTCCTGCGGGTATTCACTGCCATCTTCCAGGGTCAGCTTGACCGACGCAGAGTTGTCACCCGACTTCTGCAACCGGCCGCTGGCCAGGTCGGCGCGCAGTTTGAGCATGTCCGCCGAGGACTGATTGACGTCCACGTAGATCGGGTCCAGTTGCTGGATTGTCGCCATTGCGTTGGTCTGGCCATTGCTGACCAGCGCGCCCTCGGTGACAGCCGAGCGACCGATGCGGCCGGAAATCGGCGCCAGTACCTTGGTGAAACGCAGGTTGATCTGTGGGCGGACTGCAGGGCGGCCTGAGCTTCCTGGGTCGACGCCAGCGCAGTGTCGTACTCCTGACGGCTGACGGCTTGCTCATTCACCAGCTGCTTGTAACGGTCGGACATCGACTTGGCCGACTGCAGGGTCGCCTTGGCGCTGTTGGCGCTGGCTTCATAAACAGAAGGATCGATCTGATACAGCTGCTGACCGGCCTTCACATCACCGCCTTCGGTGAACAGGCGCTTGAGAATGATGCCGTTGACCTGCGGCCGGACTTCAGCCACGCGGAACGCTGTGGTTCGGCCGGGCAGTTCGGTGGTCAGGGTATATGGCTGGGCTTTCAGTGTGACGACACCGACCTCAGGGGTCTGCGGAGGCGGGGCCTCCTGCTCCTTCTTGCCACAACCGCTGAGCAGGGTTGCCAGGGCGACGGCAGTGACCAGAACGGTAACAGCTGGCTTGAATTGCATGAAGATCCTCGGGGCAGGAGCCTGTTTACTCAACAGAGTGTTGAAGTGTTAAAAAATATTTCGGCTAGATAAGTAGCATGCTAAGGAATATACTTACATTCATGGCTGTTTGTAAATACCTTCCCTGTGCAATCATTCGCCGCGAAGGGTGCCATCAGCGGGTTCGGGACAAGGCGAAACAACGGCCGCCCGGTTTTGTCTTCAGGCCGTGAACCGCACAGGTGCCTGAAGAGATTTTTTTGAGGTTGATTGCCATGGCTCGTCGCACCAAAGAGGAAGCTCAGATCACTCGCAGCCAGATACTGGAGGCTGCCGAGCAAGCGTTTTATGAGCGCGGTGTGGCTCGCACGACGCTGGCCGACATCGCGACGCTTGCCGGTGTGACAAGGGGTGCCATCTATTGGCATTTCAACAACAAGGCCGATCTGGTGCAGGCGATGCTGGACAGCCTGCAGGAACCGCTCGACGAAATGTCGCAGGCCAGTCAGGACGAAGACGAAGAAGACCCGCTGGGTTGCATGAAGAATCTCTTGGTTCATCTGTTTCATGAGCTTGCACTTGACCCTAAAACCCGTCGCATCAATGAAATCCTTTTTCATAAATGCGAGTTTACTGACGAGATGTGTGATTTCCGTCGTCAACGTCAAGAGAACGCCATTGGGTGCCACGAGCGTATTCAACTGGGGCTGAGCAATGCCGTGCGTCAGGGACAATTGCCAGAAGATCTGGATACGGCTCGCGCGGCGGTCGCTCTGTTTTCATACGTAAACGGCATTATCTACCAGTGGTTGCTGGTGCCCGACAGCTACTCACTGCCGTCGGAGTCCGAGCAATTGGTCGAAGTCTGCATGGACATGCTGCGTTTCAGCCCTTCACTGCGTGTGCCACAGCTTCTGATTGAAGGCTGACAGAATATAACGCTGTCGGGTTCCAAATGGGCACCCTTCGAATTCAATTAATTGCGGTAAACAAAAAGTTTACCGTTTGCTGACATTTGTCCGTCCGCTTATGTGTCTGCAATACGCTTTTACGGCATGGGATGACATGAGCCTGTAGGAAGTCGGTAGGACATTTCCTGAAACATGTAGCTGATTTCCCAAACTAAATTCCGTGTATTGCTCCGCTTCGAAACTCCCTTCACTCTTCGCTCCCTAATCGACATGGTGAGAGGGAAGTTGCATGTCCAGGCGAAATCTTGCGCCTATATGCGTTGAAAACAAGGACAGTTGTGCAAAAGCCCGCCAGGCGACAATCCGCCTGAGCTGCGCTGGCCGAACCTCATTCCGACGGATGGATCATCCGGACGTTGATGGCTTTGCACAAAGCTCCGCGCCGGTTGTCAGCCGGGGGAGGGCCGAATGATGCCGCAGGCTGTATTGGATTGCATGAGCCCACTGTTAAGGCTGGAGTTACAGGCCGAGCGCATTGCCGTGGACTCGGCACAGGGAATGCCGGTCGTTCGTCTGGGGCTGATCACCACGCTGTATTTCAGAAAAGGCCATACACAGGATGCGAAGCAGCGGGTGGAGGCCTGTTTTTCACGCTTCTACACGGCCTTCAAGCCGGTGCTCAAATGGCAGCTCTATAAACGCATGCGTCGTTTGACACCTTCCGGGTTCGCTTCCTGCCGACGCCAGGTGGTCCATGGTTCACCACAGGACCAGTTCGTCTGGTCGATTGCCAGCGCCACCCAGGCCGAAGTCGCCAGCTACAGCCTGTTTGTCATGAACACCTCTGAAGGGCAGGCCGACAATGATCTTTCCTGTCTGAAAATGGTATTGCCCTGGTCGTACCTGACCGAGCCCGACGGCCTTAAAAACTATGAAGGCTGGATCCGGTACCTGAGCAGCGAAGTGCAGGCCGAACATGGGTTCGGCGGTCTGGCCTGCATCCTTCCCTGTGACGGACATCAGTATCTTTCGTGGGAGTATCGGCTCGCCCAGCAGTATGTGGGGCTGATGGTCGATCCCGGACCGCATATAGAAAGCCTTCGCCTGCTGGACCATATCAAGGGTGTGGGCTGGTATACGGTTCTGGGCGAGTCTTTCGTGAGACGCCTGGGCAGCAGCGACAGGCTCCGGGCTCAGTTGAGCGGGCACAGCGATATCGTCTTCCATGCGTACAGCACCGGGCTGATGATCCGCGCCGGAAACGTCCCTGAACTGGGCGAGCGCGGTCGGCTCCCGCCTGCTTCCTATAGGGCCGTCAACAAGGTGATCAAGCCGATCCGTTTGCAGGACACCGGCAATCTTCACCCCTATCTGGCACCGGGGCTTGGCTTTACCAGGCAGACAACTGCGCAGTGGTTCGCCCGTTTTGACGAAAAGCCTCCTCAGCCGGTGGATGCCGGTCGGGCATGTCCTCAGGCGGGCTACTGGTTCAGCAATGCCAGGGCCCGGTCTCGGCGGTTCTTCAATGAAAGCGAAATCATGCCCGCGTTCGAACACCTGAAAGGCAAGAGAACCCAGTGGTTCTGGGCGGCTCAGTCGGAGTGACCGCCGCCTCGTCATCGGCCGCGACTAGTCACGGCCCCGCAGAAGGTTGTTGGGCATGGCCCAGGCAGCGGCAATACCCAGCAACGAGATGGCCGCGCTGGTGATCAGCAGGTTTCTGAAGGTCAGGGCCAGCTCGGCGCGCAAGGTCTCCAGCGCCGGGCCGGTGGCGGCATTCAGACTGTCGAGCAACACATTCCCTGAAGCGCCTTCATGGCCGATGGCCCCAGGCTCCAGCTGACCGACGCCGGTGTGCTGCAGCATGGCCAGCAGCAGGGCAGACATCAACGCCACGCCGACCGCACCGCCCAATGAGCGGAACAGGTTGGTGGTGCTGGTGGCAACGCCCATATCCCTGATGTCGACCGAGTTCTGTGTTCCTACCAGTGAGGTCGGGAACTGCATGCCTGACGCGATACCGGTCAGGATCATGAACAGACTCATCAGCACGATTGACTGCGGCGGGGTGAACGCCATGCCCAGAATCGCGATGGGCATCAGCACCGCACCGGTGGCGATCAGGGGCTTGTAACGTCCTGTCAGGGCCGTACGCCGCCCGGCGAAATAAGCACCCATCGGCATGCCCATCGCCAGAGGAAGCAGATGAAGCGCCGCGCTGTCTGCGCCACCACCGGTGACCGTCTGGTAGCGCAGCGGCATCAGCACAATCAGCGAGATGGCCTGGAAGCTGGTGAAAAATACCGTGCACCAGCAAAGCACCGCGCTGCGGTTGGCAAACAGGTGCATGGGCAACAGCGGCTCTCTGGCGCGCCTTTCATACCAGACAAACAGCGCAAGGGTCAGCAGGGCGACGCCCAGCAGCGCTTGCACCTGCACGTCATCCAGACCGTGGCCCTGGCCAATCTCGGTAATGCCCAGCAGCAAGGCAGTCAGGCCGATGATCATCAGTATCGTGCCCAGATAATCGATGATCGGTTTGCGTTGCGGAATCGGCAGCCCTTTCAGCGTGCGCCAAGCCACCACCAACGCGAATATCCCCAGCGGCAGATTGATCAGGAATACCCAGCGCCACGACAGGTATTCGGTCATCAGGCCACCGAGCACAGGTCCGGCGACACTGGCGACGGCGTACATGCTGCTGAAATAGCCCTGATAACGGCCTCGCTCACGGGGCGGAACGATGTCGGCAATAATCGCCTGACTGACCGACACCATGCCACCCGCGCCGATGCCCTGCAGCACGCGAGCCAGTACCAATTGCTCCATGCTCTGGGCCAGTCCGCAGAACAGCGAGGCCAGGGTGAACAGCCCGAGGCCGAACAGCATCAGCTTGCGCCGTCCGTACAGATCGCCCAGCTTGCCGTAAATGGGCACGGCAACGGTCAGCGAAACCATGTAGGCGGAGATCACCCAGGCCAGCAGATCGATGTCTTTGAATTGGGCGGAGATGGCAGGCATCGAGACAGCGACAATGGTCTGGTCGAGCGCGCTGAGGAACACGGCCATCATCAATGCGAAAAGAATGCTGCGGATAGCAGTGGGGGTAGGGGGAAGACTGGTCAAGGCAGAACCTGATGGCAGTGTTGACCCGCCGCAAACGTGACGGGAGATGTCTGGCCAGTCTAATCCGATAGGGGGCTAATCGATAGCTCCCTTCATATGATCAGCGATGAAATACATGACTCACTGTCTGTCATCGCAACGCGCTGAAGGTTGAGTTGGTCGGCACGCAATGGCCGAACGAGCAGCTCACGACCGTCGGTGCCTGCCGCGACAACTCAGTGCGCCAGGCACCGGCTGCATAAACACCGAGTACAGCGATAACACCTGCCACCGCCATGCACTTTCTTGTTATGGGTCTCATGTCGCACTCCTCACTTCAGTTGCAAAGCAATTTGAAAGAGCTGATTGGAGTGTAGGACAGGAATGGAGGCTGTACAGAATGCGCCAGCAACACACCGTCAGCCTTACAGGCTAAAATTCGTGCTTTCACTGATTGGCAGGTTCAAGACTGATGGCGCGCAAGGAATACGAAGAATTCGAAGCTGTATCTGCAGTAATGCCCGGCGAGGAGGGTTACCGTGCGGCAATCGCGGTCAAGGCTCGCGCCGGAGGAGCTCCGCGCTTTCACGCGGTTCTGCCGGGGCAGACGTTCAAGACCGCCCACGAGGCCGATCTGGCCGCAACCGCAGAGCTTGAGCGGCTGGCCAGCGTCGACGCCGAGGGTGAACTGGTCTGGTGATACGCCTGATCAGGCGCCCGGTCTGAACATCTTGAACAAAGCTTCAGGACCCAGCTGGAAATAATCCGCAGGTCCGCCGCCGCGCAGAATCGGCTCTGCGGCGGCCGTGTCGTAGACGCCGTCCTTGAGCAGGGATTTGGCGATATGCACCGCAACCACTTCGCCCAGAATCAGCCAGCTGGGCACCAGCTCCTTGTCGGCGCGCTGTAGCTGGACGATCTGCGTGACCTTGCATTCGAACGACACCGGCGTCTCCAGCACGCGCGGCACAGCCACGATGTGCGAAGCCAGCGGCGTCAGGTTGGCCAGTTCGAATTCACTGACGTCCGCACCGACCGGGGCGCAGGTCTGGTTCATGGCTTCAGCCAGCGAACGTGTTGCCAGGTTCCAGACGAACTCTCCGGTCTGCTCGATGTTATTCAGGCTGTCCTTGCGTCCGACGCTGCAAAAACCAATGATCGGTGGCACGTAGTTGAACGCGTTGAAGAAGCTGTAAGGCGCCAGATTCAGCTTGCCGTTGGCGTCCTGGGACGAAATCCAGCCAATGGGTCGCGGGCCGACAATCGCGTTGAACGGGTCGTGAGGCAAACCATGACCTTTGGACGGTTCATAGGAGTGAATAGCGTCTGACATGCTTGTTTCCTGATCAGCTCAATGACGGGGTTGGCTGCATAGTGCTGCGCTTTGGCAGCGGATGCCAGCCTTCAGACACTGAAAAGCCCGGCATGTGCCGGGCTTTGAGGGGTTGTGAAGCGTGTTGCTTAAGCGCGGCGATTGGCACCTACGCGGTCTGCACCATCAGCGGCCAGACGGTTTGCACCGACGTGGTCAGCACCATCGGCAGCCTGGCGGTTTGCACCGACGCGATCAGCACCATCGGCAGCGAGGCGGTTTGCACCAACGTGGTCAGCACCATCGGCGGCCTGGCGGTTGGCACCGACGCGATCAGCACCGTCGGCAGCGAGGCGGTTTGCACCAACGTGGTCAGCACCATCGGCAGCCTGGCGGTTGGCACCGACGCGATCAGCACCGTCAGCAGCTACGCGGATCGACCCGACGTTGGTGTGCTTCGTGCCGCCTTCGGCAACGACAGGGGCGTTCGACAGGTCGCTGGCAGTCACGACTGGCAGTGCGAAAGCGCTCGAAGCCAGAACAGAGAAAGCGAGGCCGAAAATCAGTTTGGTAGTTTTCATGAGGGTGTCTCCAGTTTGGGTCGGGTGAGTTGTCATCCCGGTATGGAGGCAATGCTACGCGCTGGCCGATTATTAAGAAGTTAATCGGATTGCTACCGACCATCGCTGAAAATGATAATTGGCCGGAGCGCTCTGTTTTCGGGCCTTGCAGGGCTGATGGCATCATGATGGTGCATTTTCTGAAAAATCCTGTAATAAAGGCTCTTGACAAATAAAAACAATATCTAATTCAGTGGTTTGGGCCTATTTTTCAGCCAGAATGTGCACCGCCGTGAAACACCTGGAAACATCCGGCCTCTGAATGACAGCCTGATTCGCGCCCGCAAAAAAGGGCAGCCCCGGCTGCTGGCTGCCCTTTATCACTGAGACGCGAGGTCAGTCGGTTTCGATTCGCGAGTGCTTGCGAGTATCCTTCATGAAGACATACACCAACAGCGAGCACGCGATACAGGCCGTAACGTACCAGTAGTAGCCGGTTTCCATGCCGATGCTCTTGAACCACAGCGCAATGTACTCAGCCGTGCCGCCGAAGATCGACACGGTCAGTGCGTAGGGCAGGCCCACGCCCAGCGCACGGATCTCGGTCGGAAACAGTTCCGCCTTTACCACTGCGTTGATCGAGGTATAGCCACTGACGATGATCAGCGCCGCCATGATCAGAAAGAACGCGCCCCACCAGGTCTGGATGGTGTGCAGGGTGGTGAGGATCGGCACGGTGCACAAGGTGCCCAGCACGCCGAACGCGATCAGGATCGGACGTCTGCCGACCTTGTCCGACAGCGCGCCGATCACCGGTTGCAGCACCATGAACAGGAACAGCGTCGCCGCCGAAATGGTCGTTGAGTCCGTGATGCTCATGCCGACCGTGTTCACCAGATACTTCTGCATGTAGGTGGTGTACGTGTAGAACGCCAGCGTACCGCCCATGGTCAGGCCGACCACAGTCATCAGTTCCTTGGGATGACGCATCAGCGTGCGCATCAGGCTTTCCTTGGCCTTTTCCTTTTTCTTGCGGGTGAAGGACTCGGTCTCTTCCATGCCACGACGCAGGAACAGCGCAACCACCGCACACAGCGCGCCGATGACGAACGGGATACGCCAGCCCCACGCGTACAGTTGCTCGGTGGTCAGCGTCTGTTGCAGCACGATCAGCACGCCCAGCGCGATGAGCTGGCCGGAAATCAGGGTGACGTACTGGAAGCTGGAGAAGAAGCCGCGACGTTCCTTGGTCGCCATCTCACTGAGATAGGTGGCCGAGGTGCCGTATTCGCCACCGACCGACAGGCCCTGCAGCAGACGGGCGAACACCAGCAGGATCGGTGCGCCGACGCCGATACTTTCGTAACCGGGCGTGAGGGCAATGATCAGCGAGCCGAAGCACATCAGCAGCACCGAGGCCATCAGCGCCGCCTTGCGACCCTTGTAGTCAGCGTACAGGCCCATCAGCCAGCCACCGATCGGACGCATCAGAAAGCCGACGGCAAAGATCGCAGCCGTGTTGAGCAGCTGGGCAGTGGTATCGCCCTTGGGGAAGAAGGCTTTGGCGAAGTATAGCGAGAAGGCGGCGTAGACGTACCAGTCATACCACTCGACCATGTTGCCGACCGAACCGCTGAAAATGGATTTGAGGCGACTCGAAGTGGTTTTCGGAGCAGCGGCGGTGCTCGCCGACCCCTTCGGTAGGGAGTTGGAAATTTCCATGGTGATCCTTATTCATTATTTTTAGAGGAGGCATTCAATGCCCTGACCAGTTCCATAGCAGGAGCTGTGCCACACCAGAGAGGGTTGTTTTAGAGGGGTTGAAAACGTTGGATGAGCGATAATCCGCTCATCCGGGGTGTCTGGATGAGCGGATTATTGCCGATTGCGTTGTTCGCTCGGCTAACGAGCAGGCCCAGGCCCGAAGATGATCACGGCAATCACGAAGGCAAACATCAATCCCAGCGTGAGCATCACCCATTTGCCGATGTTCCTTGAGCAGACCTCTTTGAACCGGCTCCATCCTCCGGTCTTTGTGCCGACAGCGTCCTTGATCAAAGACAGTCGATAGGGCGACAGGTAAATCCAGATCAGCAGGGCGGCAACATAAGAGGCCAGCGGTATCGGGCCCGAATGCGCGTAGAGGACGCCGACGAGCACTATCGGAATGCCGTGGGCCAGTACCATGGCCTGATAACCCGGCCAACTGAGCGACACGGGCAACACGCGTTCACTCAGCCATTTATCCGTCGATTCAAACGCGTCTCTGAACGGTTGCCAGATGGCCTGTGCGATGTAAAAAGCCGTCATCATCAGCACAGGCGTCATGACGAAACAGAAGAACAGGTCAAACCCGATGGACGTCTTGCCCGGCGGTTGGAAGTACTGCGCGGTCAGGGCGAGAGATACGCCAGCGGCATACACCCTGGCATAAGGGTTGAAACCAACCTGACGGCGCAGTTTTCGCCAGCCATGCAGGTCAGCATCCGGAAACAGTTCCAGGAGTTCCGGATGACGCTCCGACAGGTCGAAGCTCAATCGATTGCAGGCGACCCAGACGTCGTCATCGCATTCCCTGGCAATACGCAACTGCTCTCTCAGCGGGGGTGGATCGAGCAACAGTTGCGCAGCATGAGCGTCGGCGCTGTCCAGAGGACCTGACAGCAATTGCTGCTGGCGTCGGGCAAACTCCTTTTTCTCGCAGCGCTCGATCAGGTGCATCCAGAGCGAGGGTGTGCCGGAGTGTACGTCGTGTTTCCGATCCCAATCGAAGAGACCTGAAATGCGCTCGAAAAGGGAAGCGCTCCATTCATCGGTGTTGAGCAGCAGTGTCATGGTCCAGTGTTCGAGCTGGTCATGTTGATCCAGGGACAACAACCACGGTTGTTGCTCCAGCGCCTTCAACGCGTCCAGAAACTCACGCTCCTGATGCCTGGCGAGCAGGTCGCGAAACGCGGGCAACGAGCTGTCCAGAAGGGCTTGTGTCAGGCGTTGCGTCTGATGCGCCCTGAACTGCAGCTTTTGCAGGGGCGTCAACCAGTGCAACCGGACGACTGCCGCCTGAATCAGCTCCAGATGTTCGTCAGGTTCAAGCAGGCAGCGCTTGGCTAGGTGCTGCTGAAATTCGTCATCACAGCCTTGTTCCCGCGCCAGTTGGTGTTGCGACTCCAGATTCTGTGGCGTGGTCCGCATGGCCTGTTCATACCAGCTTGTCTCGACGACGGCCGGGCGCACAGGTTCGACCTTTGTCAGCGTCGGCATAAGAGGCGGTGCGACAGGCACAAGCTCCAGAGCAGGCCGATGATCCGCAGGCTCTGTGTTCCAGACGCCGGGCGTGGCGAAAAGACTGTCTTCCTCGTCGCTCTCGTCGTCTTCGACGCGATTGCGCGCCCGGTTCAGCGCCTGTTCATACGCCGTGCGCAGAGTCTGAAAGGCCGCAGGGTCATCGTCAGGCCGGGTCGTTTTCACCAGCCTTGAATATTGACGCTTGATACTGCGCTCGTCGGCGTCGCGATCCAGCTCCAGCACACCCCAACAATCCATTGTCGTCACCACTCACCTCGTTCGAAGTGGTCTGCCTGCTGTTCGAGATGTTTGCGCATCTCACCAATCTGGCGCTCATCCTGGGTTTCCAGCACTCGTTGGAACTGAGCGGCCCAGTTGCCGAGCATTTCACGCTGCTCACCCAAATACTCCTGATACAGCCGTTCCAGGCGCGCCATGAGGTGGGTGTTGACCTGCTTTTCGCGAGGATGAACCTTGAGCGCTTCCAGTACCTTGAGTCGATCCTGAATTTCGGCTGGCGTCATGACTCCGGGATTGTTTTCGATCACCAGCCTGTGACTGATGCCAGTGGCCTGGACCGACACGTCGGCCTCGAGCAGCCCGTTGTTGTCGTAGGTGAAGCGCACGTCCAGTTCGATCTCGCCTGCCTTGGCTTTGGGGACCGGGATGTTCAGCTCGCCCAGCGCAATGTTGTCTTTGACCAGTCGGCTTTCACCCTGAAAGATCCTCAGGATGACCTCGCTCTGATTGTCCGAGACCGTGTTGACGGTCTGTACCCGGCTGACAGGCACCACACTGTTGCGCTCGATGATTGGCAGGTAATGCCCGCCCTGATGCCCGTTGAAGACCCGTTGGGAAATCTCGATACCCAGTGTGTAGGGACAGACATCGGTCAGCACGATCTCTTCCAGCGCCGCATCGCGCTGTTTGAGCGCGGCCTGGATCGCAGCACCCTGAGCGACCACCTCATCGGGGTTGAGCGTGATCGACGGGAAGCGCCCGAACATGCCGGCCGCCAGCTTGCGGATCAGCGGCATGCGCGTGGTGCCGCCCACCAGCAGGATTTCATCGAGATCCGCGACGCGAATCTTTGCGTCACGCAGCGCCCGCTCGATAGGTGCGCGCAGGCGCGCCAGTAACGGGGCATAAAGCTCTGCGACCTGTTCCTGGGTAATCGTCCTGCGCCACTCGCGGTCTGCGTGACGCAGGACGAAGTCGGCAAATTCATCTTGCCCCAGCGCCTTGCGAACCCGCTCCGCTTCACGTCGCAGCGAGGGCTCGATCAGCGCTCTTGCGGGAAAGTTGGAGTCGCCCTGATGTGCGCTGACAAAATGGTCGAGCAAGGCTCTGTCGAAATCTTCGCCGCCAAGAAAGTTGTCACCCGCGCTGGCGCGGACTTCCATCACGCCGTCAAACAGCTCCAGGATCGAAATGTCGAACGTACCGCCACCCAGATCGAAGATCAGAAAGGACGTTTCGCCTTCCTTTTGATGAAGCCCGTAGGCCAGCGCCGCCGCCGTGGGTTCGTTGATCAGTTTTTCGACCTTGAGCCCGGCCAGCTCACCCGCGATGCGCGTGGCCTTGCGCTGGGCATCGCTGAAATAGGCCGGCACGCTGATAACGGCTTCGGTCACCGGCTCACCGTAGGCGCGCTCGACATCGGCCTTCAGGCTTTTGAGGACCAGCGAGGACAGCTCTTCCGGACGATAGGTATTGGCGCCCAGACGCACTTGCTGGGCACTGCCCATGTAGCGCTTGAACAGTGCGGTGGTTTTATCGGGATGAGTCTGCAGGCGCTCCCGTGCTGCCTTGCCGACCAGAATCTGGCCCTCGTCATCAAGCCCGACGACGCTGGGGGTCAGGGTGTCTCCCAGCGCGTTGGTGACCAACTCGCTTTTACCATCGCGCCACACGGCGACCAGGCTGTTGGTCGTGCCCAAATCAATACCGACAATCATGTCAAACCTTCTCCTTGCATACGGCTGTCCAAGTGCTCAAAAAGTAAAAGAATGTCCGGTCCGGGCTGAAACGGCGAGCAGTATTTCAGTCCTTCGATTCTGTGCGTCGAGACGCTGCCTTGTGCAGAAGGGTGGCGAGGTCTTCCAGCGCATAGGGTTTCTGCAACAGGTCGAAACGGTGCGATTCGTCCTGAGCGAACTGGGCGAACTCAGTGCTGTAGCCGGTCGTCAGCACGACTGGCATCCATGGGTAGCGCGTTTCGATCTCGGCATACAACTCAAGACCGCTCATGCCCGGCATGGCGATGTCCGAAAACACTACCTGGAAACTCTCGGGGTTGCCCGAAAGCTCCTGCAGCGCCTCGCTGCCGCTGGAGACCCAGACCACCTGAAATCCCAGTTGCTCAAGCATCGGGCGGGTGTAGGTGCCGATGTCCTGATTGTCTTCCACCATCAGCACGCACAGGCCGGGCAGGGCGCTCAGGGTCTGGCCTTTCTGCTCGGGAGCGATTTCATGATTCTGCGCGCTGGGCAGGCACAGCGTGAAGCGGCTGCCACTGCCCAGTTCGCTTTCGACCAGCACTTCACCGCCCGACTGCTTGGCAAAGCCAAACACCTGCGAAAGGCCCAGCCCGGTGCCTTGACCGACGCTTTTGGTGGTGTAGAACGGTTCGAAGATCAGCCCCAGTTTTTCCTTGGGAATGCCCGAGCCCGTGTCGGTCAGGGTCACTGTCACGTAGTCCCCGTCGCTCAGTGACGGGGAAAGTTCGCTGGACGGGCAGGAAGACCGTTCGACCTTGATGGTCAGGCGGCCCGAGCCTGCCATCGCATCGCGGGCGTTGACCACCATGTTGACCAGTGCCGTGTCGAACTGGCTGCCGTCGGCAAAGATGAAACACGGGGCTGCGGGCACATCGATATCGACCTGAATCCGCGACCCGGTCAGGGTGTCCATCATTTCCCCGATACGGGCGACGCTTTCGCCCACGTCGAACACTTCAGGCTGCAACGCCTGTCGACGAGCGAAGGCCAGGAGCTGGCCGGTCAGCCGTGCAGCGCGGTCCACGGTGCTGGAGATGGCCTCGACGTATTTGACCCGCCGCGCTTCGTCCAGATCAGCAGGTTTCAACAGGTCGCTGCAGGAGCGGATCACGGTCAGCAGGTTGTTGAAGTCGTGCGCCACGCCGCCTGTGAGCTGGCCGATGGCTTCCAGTTTCTGTGCCTGATGAAGCGCATCCTGAGAAAGCCTCAGGGCTTCATTGGCTTCTTCCTCAGCCTGGATGTCGCGGCCCACGGCATGGATGAACTGCTGGTCCGGCACCGCCGTCCAGGCAATCGTGCGGTACGAGCCGTCGGCATGGCGATAGCGATTCTTGAAGTGCGGAATGTTCTGGCCGTTCTCCAGCCCACTCATGGCGGTAAGCGTGCTGTCCACATCATCGGGATGCACCAGCGTCAGGAACTGGCCGCCCACAAGCGCCTGCTCGGACCAGCCCAGCGCCTGAGTCCAGGCCGGATTGACGGCATTGATGATGCCGTCGAACTGCGCCACGAGCATCAGGTCGGTCGAGAGTCGCCAGATCCGGTCGCGATCACGGGTGCGCTCCACCACGCGTTGTTCGAGCGATTCATTCAAGGCCTTCAGGGCCTCTTCAGCATCGCGCAACTGCGTCATGTCGCGGGACACGCAGAGAATTTTCTCCGGCTTTCCGTCGGTGCCAAAAATGGGGCTGACCTGCACGTGCCACCATTTGACGGTGCCCGCCATGGTCTGCGCCGAGCCCATGAAACTGGCGCTCTTTCCCGCCCGGGCTGCTTCGACTGCGGCCTTGGCTTCGAGATTGCCCTGGTTCTGCCAGAAATCCGGCCACGGACAGCCGCGGATCGCGTTGAAGTCGCTGACTTCCATGATGCGCTGACCGCCTTCGCTCATGAAGGTCAGGCGCGAGTCCAGGTCCAGCACCTTGATGCAGTCGTTGATGCTCGACAGGACCCGGTCGGTGAAGGCTTCGTTCTCGTTCTGTCTGGCCTGGGCGAGTACGTGCGCCGTGGTCTCGTTGACCCGGCAGAAAACGCCTTCGATCACGCCCGTGTTGCCGTACAGCGGCGAATAGGACAACGACCACCAGGTCAGCTCGGATTTTCCGTTACGGGTCACAGTGCGCTGGATGTTATCGGATCGGCAGCTGTGACCGGCCATCGCCTGTTCGGCCAGATAACGCACGTCTTCCCAGGCATCGCCCCAGACCGAAGCGATAGGCTGCCCTTGTGCCTGGCTGGCTGCGACAGGCAGCACGGCGCAGTAGGCGTCATTGAAGAACAGCGTGAATTCAGGTCCCCACAGCACGTACATGCTGTCCGGGCAACTGAGCATTAAATTCATTGAGGACAACAGTGCCGATGGCCAGTTGTTCCTGGTCCCCAGAGCAGACGTCGACCAGTCTGTCTCTCGGATAAGCCGACCCATTTCGCCGCCACCCAAAGGGAGGTCGAGGGGAGTATTCACGGTAGAAAATGCCCCATGTTTCGGACTGCTGAGGTTGGCTGGAGTATCAAGGTCGGCATGATGTCATTGTGCCTTTCAACTATCCAGCGATCACGACCAAAGGTGGCGTGACAGTATGCAGACCCGGTGCGTCTGGAAATGTTCGTTTCCGGCCAGACAAGTATTTTCGGCCAGTCGTCCTTCAGCTCAGGAACATTTCCCGCATGAGACCGTGACGCTGCATTTTTTCGTTGAGGGTCCGGCGCGGCAACTGCAATTCATGGAGCACCGCTTTGATATCGCCCTTGTGTCGGCTCAGCGAGGCGCGCAGGCATTGGGCCTCGAAGGCTTCCTGCTGAGCCGCCAGAGACTGTCCGGTCGGTTCGGCGTGTGTCGTCTCCACATCTGGCCGGGTCAGACCCAGGGCCTGACGTTCGGCAGCGTTGGCCAGTTCGCGCACATTGCCGGGCCAGTCATGGCTCAGCAACTGGCTCAGCCGGACCGCACTGACCACCGGGGCTTCACGGCCCATGCGCTCTGCCGCCGCACGGGCAAAATGGTTGAACAGCAACGGAATGTCTTCACGTCGTTCACGCAGCGCGGGCAAGCGCAGTTCGGCCACGTTAAGCCGGTAGGCGAGGTCTTCGCGAAAGCGTCCGGCGCGCGCTTCTTCCAGCAGATCCGGCTTGGTGGCTGCAATGATTCGCAGGTCGACGTCGATGCTCTGATTGGAGCCCAGCCGTTCCAGGCGCTTGTCCTGCAGTACCCGCAGCAGTTTGACCTGCTGCGCCATGGGCATGCTTTCGATTTCGTCGAGAAATACCGTGCCGCCGTCAGCGTATTCGAGGCGGCCGATACGCTTGCCCTGGGCACCGGTGAACGCGCCACTTTCATGGCCGAACAGCTCGGCTTCGAACAGGTGTTCAGGAATGGCAGCGCAGTTGAGGGCGACGAATGGTTTGCTGGCGCGAGGGCCGAAGTCGTGCAGGCAGCGGGCAACGAGTTCCTTGCCGCTGCCGGTCTCGCCGCGGATGATGACGTTCACCGATAGCTGTGACAGCTCAAGCACGTGACGGCGCAAGGTCTGCAGGCTGGGGGACATGCCCAGCAACTTGGTATCCAGCCGGGTGCGGGCGTCGGCCTGTTCATGCAGGCGGCGGTTTTCCAGAATCAGCTGACGCTTTTCGAGGGCGCGGCGCAGATTGCTGATCAGCGTTTGCGGGCTGAAGGGGTTTTCGAGAAAGTCATAAGCGCCTTCACGCATGGCCTCGACGGCCATCGGGACATCGCCATGTCCGGTCAGCAGGATGACTGGAAGGTCCTTGTCGACAACCTGCAGGCGTGCCAGCAGCTCAAGCCCGCTGATACCCGGCATGCGCACATCAGTGAGCACCACGCCGGGAAAGTGCTCCGGCATTTCGGCCAGGCATTCTTCAGCTCGGGCGAATACCTGGACAGTGAAACCCGACAGGGTCAGCCACTGTTCCACGGCCTGTCGGATGGGGGCTTCGTCGTCTACCACGATGACCGAGTTCAACATGCCGGGTCAGGTCTCCAGAAAGTCGTTGGGCAGGCTGAACCGGAACACCGCGCCGCTGCCGTGGTTTTCAGCGCTCAATTGGCCGCCCAGTTCATGGATGATTGCATAGGACACCTCCAGACCGAGACCCAGCCCGTCGCCAACCGGTTTGGTGGTAAAGAATGGATCGAAAATGTTGTTCAGGTTTTCGGGTGCGATGCCTTCGCCCGTGTCCACGACGCTCAGTCGCCATTGACCGTCCAGCGGCTCGATGCGTATTTCCAGGCGCGCCGGCGTTCTGCCGCGCATGGCGTCCAGCGCATTGCGCAACAGGTTGATCAGGACCTGCTCCAGGCGGATCGCATCACCGCGCACCCAGGCCGGGCGTGACAGTTGCAGCACGCATTCGACATGCTCTTCATGCAGACGTGGTTCGAGCAGCAGCAAGGCCTGATCGACCACCGTTGCCAGGTCCAGCCGTTCTCGCAGACCGGCCGGGCTCTTGCGTGCGAACGTCTTGAGGTGCCCCGTCAATGCCGCCATACGCGTCAGTTGCTGATCCACCGGTATCAGCGCCTTGCAGGCTTCCTCGATGCGGCCTTGATCCAGCAGCAGACGCACGGTCGCCAGTTGCATGCGCTGTGCTGTGAGGGGCTGGTTGATTTCATGGGCCAGCGCTGCCGACATCTGGCCCAGCGCTGCCAGCTTGGCGGACTGCACCAGACCGTCCTGCGCTGTCTGCAGATCGCGGGTGCGTTCCTGTACCAGACGTTCAAGTTCATCACGGCTGCGCTCACGCAAACGGGCCAGACGCCAGCGCTGGTAAAGGAACAGGCCGAGAAACACCAGTGCCAGCCAGATTCCGGCGGCGGCGATTCCAGCGTTACGGATGTCCTCATTGGCCAACGGTGGTTTGCGCAGCAGGTGCAGCGTCCAGTTTTCGTCCGGCAGCGGCAATGACTGCCACAGATAGTCTGCCGTGCCGTCCGGGCCATCGACGCGGCGCAGCTGGCTGTGTTCCCCGAGCTGATCGATGACCCGGCTGCGCAGCGGTGTCAGCGGTTTCTTGTCGTACTGGCGGGTGCGCAGCAGTTCGCTGCGGTTTTCGAGCGAGATGGGCTCCAGCTCCCGGTAACGCCAGCCTGGCTGGTTGGCAATGAAAACGATGCCTTTATCGTCACTTACCATCAGCAGGTCATCGCCTTGACCCCATTCCTGTTCAAGGGTGGGGAATTCCAGTTTCACCACCATCGCACCGATGAACCCGGAGGCATCGTCCAGCACCGCGCTGGACAGAAAATAACCGGGGATGCCGGTGGTCACGCCGACTGCGTAGAAACGTCCGGTGCCTTGCGCGCGGGTTTGCAGGAAATAGGGACGAAAGCCGTAGTTGTGACCGACATAGCTATTGGGGGTTTGCCAGTTGCTGGCGCCGACAGCCAGACCGTGGCGGTCCAGCAATTCCAAGGTCGATGAGTGGGCGGCAGCGTTGATTTTTTCCAGCTTCAGGTTGAGCCGGTTCTGGACATCTTCGGTAACCGGTCCGCTCAATGCCGTACGGATTTCCGGGTCCAGCGCCAACACAGAGGGCAGGGCACGATAACGTTCGATCAGGGTGTGCAGCGTGTTGGCGTACAACGCCAGTTGGCTAT
The DNA here is from genome assembly GCF_001642795.1 of Pseudomonas viridiflava. Taxonomy (GTDB): domain Bacteria; phylum Pseudomonadota; class Gammaproteobacteria; order Pseudomonadales; family Pseudomonadaceae; genus Aquipseudomonas; species Aquipseudomonas viridiflava. The sequence continues at coordinate 384,330 of NZ_LKEH01000025.1, forward strand.
TGGCGCGAACGGCATCTTCCGACAGGGCATGGCGCTGCGCCTGACGCATCGCCAGTCCGGCCGATACGGCTGCGCCAGCCAGAATCAGCATCACATAAAGGGATAGGCGCCAGTAGCGATGCTTGAACGTCATGTTTCTTGCGCTGCCTGAACGTACCGCCTGGGCGCCTTCACGGGCACTCGGCTCGTGAAGGCGCTATCAGCGATTTTTACAACAGATTGAAGGTCGCCTCTTTCACGGTCTGGGAGTCCAGGCCGATCATGACCTTGAACTCGCCGGGCTCGGCGGCGTACTTGAGCTGAGCGTTGTAGAACTTGAGATCGTTCTCGCTGAGCGTGAAGGTAACGACTTTCTCTTCGCCTGGCTCGAGCATGACCTTTTCAAAGTTTTTCAACTCTTTCACCGGACGGCTGATCGAGGCGGCAACGTCGCGCAGGTACAGCTGAACGATGGTTGCACCGGCTACCTTGCCGGTGTTCTTGACCGTCACGCTGGCGGTCAGTTTGCCTTTGCGTGCCATGTTGGCGTCCGACAGCTTGATGTCCGAGACGTCGAACTGCGTGTAGCTCAGGCCATAGCCGAAGGGGAACAGCGGGCCGTTTGGCTCTTCGAAGTAGTGCGAGGTGTAATTGCCCGGCTTGCCTTCATGGTAAGGACGGCCAGTGTTCAGGTGCGCGTAGTAGACCGGCAATTGACCGATCGAACGCGGGAACGACATGGCCAGTTTGCCCGACGGGTTGTAGTCGCCGAACAGCACGTCAGCCACGGCGTTACCGCCTTCGGTGCCCGGGAACCAGGTTTCGAGCATGGCGTCAGCCTGTTCCTGCTCATCGACCAGCACCAGCGGACGGCCGTTCATCAATACCAGAACCAGCGGCTTGCCAGTGGCCTTGAGTGCCTTGATCAGGTCGCGCTGCTTGCCCGGAATGGTCAGGCTACTGCGACTTGCCGATTCATGGGACATGCCGCGGGACTCGCCGACCACCGCCACGATCACGTCGGACTGCTCGGCCACCTTGACGGCTTCGTCGATCATTTCCTGAGCCGGACGTGGATCGATTTCCACTTCCTTCTCGATGAAGTTCAGGTAGTTGAGGATGTGTTCGTTGTCACTGACGTTAGCGCCACGGGCGTAGACCAGTTTGGCCTTGTCGCCGACAGCATTCTGCAGACCTTCATACACCGTCACCGACTGATTGGGACGACCGGCTGCCGACCAGCTGCCCAGCATGTCGAGATGGCTCTGCGCCAGGCCGCCGATCACGGCGATGGTGCCTTGCTTCTTCAGAGGCAAGGTGTCGTTCTGGTTTTTCAGCAGTACCAGTGTCTTGCGTGCCACGTCGCGGGCTTCGGCGCGATGCAGGCGATCGTCGGAGTAGGTGTCGGCCGGATCATCGGCGGCCACGCCAATGCGGCCGTAAGGCGCTGCGAACAGGCCCATATCGTATTTGGCACCCAGCACTTCACGTACGGCGTTGTCGATTTCCTTCATGGAAACCTCGCCGTCCTTGACCAGACCGGGCAACTGCTCGCCGTAGGCCACGTCGTTCATGCTCAGGTCGACACCGGCCTTGATGGCCAGCTTGGCGGCCTCACGGTAATCCTTGGCTACGCCATGTTCGATCAGCTCCTTGATCGCACCGTGGTCACTGATCGTGACGCCCTTGAAGCCCCAGTCCTTGCGCAGCAAATCCTGCATCAACCAGGTGTTGGAAGTTGCCGGAATGCCGTTGATCGAGTTCAGCGCGACCATGATGCCGCCGGCGCCAGCGTCTACACCGGCGCGATACGGCGGCAGGTAGTCGTTGTGCATGCGCGTCATGCTCATGTCCACGGTGTTGTAATCGCGTCCGCCTTCCACCGCGCCGTACAGGGCGAAGTGCTTGACGGCTGCCATGATGCTGTCGTTGGCGGCAACGTTCTTGCCCTGGAACGAGCGGACCATGACGTCGGAGATGCGCGAGACCAGATAGGTGTCTTCGCCAAAGCCTTCGGAGCTGCGTCCCCAGCGTGGATCACGGGAGATATCGACCATGGGCGCAAAGGTCATGTCCAGGCCGTCGGCGCTGGCTTCCTTCGCCGACACCCGGCCGGTCAGCGCAATGGCGTCCATGTCCCAGCTTGCAGCCATGCCGAGGCTGATCGGGAAAATCGTGCGATGGCCGTGGACAACGTCATACGCGAAAAACATCGGAATTTTCAGACGGCTCTTGGCGACTGCAGCTTCCTGCAAAGGACGGTTTTCCGAGCGTGTAATGGAGTTAAACGTGCCGCCGATGCGCCCAGCAGCGATTTCCTTGAGAATCATGGGCTGCGGCATTTCACCGCTGATGCTGATGAGGCGCAGCTGACCGATCTTTTCATCCAGAGTCATTTGTTTCATCAGTTTGCTGATGAACGCATTCTTTGCCTGAAGTGTGGACTTGGCCGAGACGGCAGAAGAGGCCGGAGCGTCAACCGCCGCGGCACTTTGAGCGATCATGGAGTGACTGGCCAGACCGACCAGCAAACCTAATAAACACAGCTTATTCATCAATAAATTCTCAAGGCTTTTGTCGGCAACTCGCGTTTAATATCCGACAGCCAGTTTTTGGGTTATAGACCTTTGGCGTTATTGTTCGAGCTGGGCGCAAGAATAGTTGCTGCCCGCTTCGTTGCACGAGGGCTTTCCAGGGTGTGTACGAAAATCGTCGGTTTGATTGATTTTTGTACACATCCTCGCTCGGTCAACAGTGTCCCGTGCTCGGCATCGGCGATGGATTATGCCGGGGAACTTGTGTTTTGGCTAAGGCGGTCGTTTCAATGGTTTCAAAAAGCACCGGAGGTCAGGTTTGAAGTGCGTGTTACAGATGATGTTGTACGCGGTAATGACGCTGGGCGTGGCATTTCGTGCCCAGGCCGAGCAGCCCGCACTGGTTTTTCCGCCCATGACGGGCAGCGTCGTGGATGCGGCACAGATGCTCGACAGTCAGACGACCGTGCGTCTTGCAAAGTTGCTGCGTGCCTATGAACAGACCACCGGTGAGCGAATTGTCGTCGTCACCCTGGCGGATCTGCAGGGCGCGACGATCGAAGAGTTCGGTGCCCAGTTGGGCGATGCCTGGGATCTGGGGCGGGGCGGCAAGGCCAACAGTGCCCTGCTGGTAGTCGACCGTGAAAAGCGCAAGGTGCTCATGGAGGTCGGCTCCGGGCTTGAAGACCGGTTGAGCGATGCCCAGTCGTCGCTCATCATCAATATGCTGGTCACGCCTGAATTCAATGACAGCCGGTTTGCCATCGGCATCGAGCGTGGCGCACAGGCGATGATCACCGCGCTGGGTGGTCAGGTTCCGGATTACCCTGAACCTGCGGCCCGTCTTGCTGTTTATGAAGAGCCGCTGAGCGATTTCCGTGTCTGGCTGACGGCCATTGTTCTGACCCTCGTTGTGCTGCTGATCGTGTTCGTCAGCATTCGGCGCTCGGTCGGCCGCCTGTGCCCCGGCGAGCAATCTGCAGGCCGCAGTGGCGGCCGATTCGATGGCGGTGGTGCCTCGGGCAACTGGTAATTGACCGATTCGGGAAATGAGAGAGTCATGGCTTTATTGAACAGAGAAGAACAGCGGCAGGTGGCAGAGGCGATTGATCGTGTGGAGCAACGCACCGATGCCGAACTGGTGACAGTACTGGCCGCCCGCGCTGACGACTATGCCTACATGCCGTTGATCTGGGGCGGTCTGCTGGGTCTGCTGCTGCCCGGCACCGTCAATTACTGCCTGCAATGGTTGAGTGCCGATGAGTTGATGCTGGCTCAAATGAGCACGTTCATCGTGGTCGCGCTGATCTGCCGTATTCCACGGGTGACCGGGCATCTGGTGCCCGCTTCGGTGCGGCGCTGGCGAGCGGGCAATCTGGCGCGGCGTCAGTTTCTGGAGCAGAACCTGCACAAGACCCACGACGGAACCGGCATTCTGGTTTTCGTCAGCGAAGCCGAGCGCTACGTTGAAATTCTTGTCGACCATGGCATTGCCAGCCGTCTGCACGACGATACCTGGAAAGCGATGGTCGATGTCTTCACTCAGCAGGTCAGGAACGGTCAGATTCTTGAGGGGTTTTTAGGCTGCATTCATGCCTGCGGCGAGTTGTTGGCCGATCATGTTCCGGTCACCCATGGCCGCAATGAGCTGCCCAATCGACTGGTGGTGTTGGGTTAGGGAGACACAGGCAGGTAATGCCAAGCGCATTCCTGCCCGTGGACGGCGGCAAGACTCAATCGCTGCGCGTGATGCTGTAAATCGACTTCATGTAAGCGCTGAGTTGATCCACGTGAAGATTGACAAGAGTCGGCACTTTCAAAGCGTCGTTTTCCAGAAAACGGTAGAGCGAATCACTGAGCTTTCTGGACTGTTGAACCCAGACCGCCCTGTTATTGTCGAGACTGGCCAGTGTCGCCAGTTCTTCCAGGTTTCGGGCAATCGCCTTCGCCTCTTTTTGCGTGGTTTGAGATTCAGCCAGCAGGGTGTTGTAGCGATGGCGCAGTTGGTCACGCTCGGCGATCAGATCGGAATATTTCAGTGCATTGCTGAGCTTGCCAAGCAGCTTTTGCAGTCTTCCAAGCCCGACTTGCATCACCATGAGGTGGGGTGAGGGAATGGCAACTGTCGACAGCTCCTCCTCGGTAGGCAGCGCTTCCTTGAACACGTTTGCCAGGTTGTGCTGTTCAAACGTCTTGACCGTTTCATCCAGAAGACGACGATCTTCTGCCACGGCATTCATCCTGGCTTCCCTTGCGGCAGACTGCTGATTCAAACCATTTAATTGTTCCTGCAGTTTGCCTGTCAGGTTGCTGTCCTCGAGTTGCAATTTGATCTGCTGAAGATCGTCAGTGGTGCGTGCAATTGCTTGAGCTGCATGGGTTAAAACGTCGCTCAGCTCTACTACCTGACGAACTCGCTGGGCAGCCAGCAGCTTGAGAGCCTGGAGCTTCTGCTCTTCGCTCAGACTCTGGTCCGCCTCGATCTGCAGTTGTTTGCGGTCGATGGCCGTATGATTGAAGGTCTTCAACTGCGCAGTCATCGTGGCCAGGTGATTCACAAATTGCGAGTCGGCGGCGTTGAGCGCTGTCTTGAGTGGCAATAATTTCTCTTTCATGGCGGGCAGGAAGTCGAGCGTCAAAGACGTTATCTGTGTATGAATGTGTTGACGTGCTGCATCCATGATTGCTCTGTCAGGTGCTGCCAATTGTTCAGGTTGGGAGGTGGCAGTATTGGTGATCATGTCCATGTCCTTATGGTTATTTGTGTTGTTGGTTTGAAAACTCATCCAGCGCCTGTTCGAAGGTCAGCAACAGGTGAGTTGTAACGCCCTTTATCTCTTCCCAGGGGGTCACGACTTTTTTGAAATCAAATACGAAGTCCATTAGCGTCTGATGGTCGTTGATCGTCGCCAGTTGTCTGGCGGCGGTCATTATATAAGTGGCCAGCATGGTCCAGAGATCCCGCAGGTTCACGGCGCTCTGATGAGCATCCAGCATACGAATCTTCATGTCTTCGAACAGCACTTCCAGACTGCGTATGGCCGCCGCGAGCGGACGCTTATATCCGAGCACTTCCAGCTTGGTCTTTTTTTCGGCGACCAGTCGGTTTTTCTCACGGCGGATCGCTTCCGCCTGGGTGCCGAATATGCTGTCCGTCACAATAAGCCCGACAATCCCGCCCAGCAGCCCCAGCGTAATATTGTTTTTCGTGGTCTTGTATTCCTGATGCTTCTGATCAATATCGACGGTAAGACGATCAATCTCCTCTTCAAGTGCGATCAGATCCTCGTCCAGATCCGACCGGCTGGCCAGACGCACTTTGTCGTTGATGCCAGGGACCAGATCGACGCTCAGAACGTGAGCAAACTGTTGAATGTCGTCGGCAAGTTTCCTGGATGCCTCTCGACGCTCTTCAATCTGCACGCCCACTTTTCTCAGCGTTTCAGCCAATGACAGACAGACTGTCTTGTCTGTTTTTGTCAGTGGAGCAGGCTTGAGGCTTCTGACTGTTTCGATGGTCAGGTCGGCAACGGTCAGTTGGATTTGCTTGACGAGTTCCATCTTGTCAACGTAGTCCAGAATCTGCTTGCCCTGATTGGAAAACTCACCGGCAAACAGATCAAGTTCGAAACCCTTGGCTTTGATATCGATTTCAATGGCTGACCAGCTTTGGGCGTGCCGGTTGATTGCGCTGTAGGTCAGCAACAGGTCCTTGGGCTCAAGACCGGGAATGCCGCTGTGCGTAAACCCAAGTTGTTGTTCTACCCGGGCAAGGGTGTTGGGCAGGTTCAAGCTGTGTCTTTCGTAACGCTTGATGCTGAGAATGTCTTCCTTGGTCAGAATCAGCGCCGTCGCCCGGCCATTGTTTTGTTCATCTTCCGCCAGGGTCCTGAGAAACTCGGTGGGCGTTATCATTACCTTGGCGTGTACGGGTATTTCAGATTTATTATTTGGGTCATGCATGGTGCACGTTCCTTGTGCAAGTTCAGTAAGGGCTCACTCGACAGCCATGCAGCACGCCGTGAGTCAGCGTGTTTCACTGTAACGGCGTTTTTCGGCTATTTAATATATTTGTATAGTGACCGACGAAAAATTCGTTTTACAGGCATTGCGCCACCGCCGTCCTGTCGGCGTTCATCGTAAGAACCGAAAATAGTCATGCCTGACAGGCGTCGGCACGCTTAAAATGCATGCCTGATTTTTACGAGTCCCTGCGGGGACGCTTGAGGCACCTTTCGATGTCCGTGACACCCACCGCTTCATCCTCTGCCGCGCCGGATCATCGTGCGCAATTTCTCGGCCTGCTGGACACCAGCCTGTCCCAGAATTCTTTGATCAAGCTGGTGCTGGCCAAATACGTGGGCAGCGAAGCCGAGGTGCAGCGGGTGATCATCAAGCCGCTGACGGTCCGCGAGCAGCCTTGCCTGTCTTTCGTGTACCGCTACAAGACCCGCGACATCACCAAGAACTTCCCCCTGGCCGAAGCCGTGGACGTCATCGCTGGCCTGATTCCCGAGTCGTTCAAGAACGCGCATCTGCTGTCACTGACCGATGAGGTGCAGCTGGAATTCAGCAAGAAAGGCAAAAGCACGTTGTTCAAGAGCAAGGCGCAGCAGGAGCGCGAAGCGCCCGCCGCCGGGCATGACCGTGAGAAGAAGCGCTACCTGGAATTGACGCGCCCGTTCCTGACCGATCTTGGCGTGACCAACCGTCAGCATGAACTGATCCCGGCCATGTCGCGCAAATGGAAGCAGATCAACAAGTTCATCGAAGTGTTTTCCCACGCCTTGACGTCTTCCCCACTCAAGCTGGATCAACCGGTCAAGGTCGCGGACTTCGGTTCGGGCAAGGGCTACCTGACGTTCGCCATCCATGACTATCTGCGCAATACGCTGCAGGCGCAGGGCGAGGTGACCGGTGTCGAGTTGCGCGAGGACATGGTGACCCTGTGCAACAACGCAGCGGCGCGCCTCGAGCACCCGGGGCTGGTCTTCAAGCACGGCGATGTGCGTACCGTTGCGCCGAGCGAGCTGGACGTGATGATCGCACTGCACGCCTGCGACATCGCTACCGACTACGCCATTCACATGGGGATTCGCTCCGGCGCGTCGATCATCATGTGCTCGCCTTGCTGCCACAAACAGATTCGTCTACAGATCCAGAGCCCGACCCTGCTCAAGCCAATGCTGCAATACGGCCTGCACATGGGCCAGCAGGCGGAGATGGTCACCGACAGCCTTCGCGCCTTGCTGCTGGAAGCGTGCGGTTACGAAACCAAGGTGTTCGAGTTCATTTCGCTGGAACACACCAACAAGAACAAGATGATCCTGGCGGTCAAACGCGCCGAGCCTGTCGATCCGACTCACCTGCTGGCGCGTATCCAGGAACTCAAAGCGTTTTACGGCATTACCGAGCAGTGCCTGGAAACCCTGCTTCGGGCGGATGGTTTTCTTGGTTGAAGGTTGAGCATATTTGCCCCTGAGCGGCAGGTACACGCCGCTCTATCCGGTCTGCGCCGTCTGTATCAACGTATGCGGTCTGCGCGCGAATCCTGTTTCACGCAACGTCTGCTGATTAGTTTTACTGCATTGAACATTAAGGCCTGCACATGGATACGCTTCGCCCTTACCTCCCAGCAGACAGGGACACCTGTCTGCAAATTTTCGACTCCAACACGCCACGCTTTTTCGACCCGTCCGAGCGCGACAAATTTGCCCGCTTTCTGATTGATCCTGTGGGGTCCTATTTCGTCGTGGAGCGCGAGGGTGAAGTCCTCGCTTGCGGTGGGTATCTGGTGCTTGCCGATCCGTCGATGGCCGAACTCACCTGGGGCATGGTGTCCGGAAATCAGCATGGCAATGGCCTGGGCCGGTTCCTCGTTTTGTCCCGGCTTGACCTGATGAGGGAGCTCCCGCACGTAAGCCAGGCTTACATCAACACCAGCCAGCTGGTTCAAGGTTTTTACGCTGGCCTGGGTTTTTCGCTGACCCGCTTGAAACGGGACGGTCACGGGGTGGGTATCGACAGCGTCGAGATGACGTTGAAGTTGTAACAAAAGAAAACTTATTTATTGAGCAAGTGCTCTAAAACTCAATGTTTGCTTGGTCAAAAGCTGGACGTAAACGTTACAGCTTTCAATAGTTTGTACAAGAATAGAGAGGGCATTAAGTAACGGATGTTCTGATAAATATTTATGTGGAACGCCTGCGGACACCCACTCTCTGAATACCGTCCATTACAAATTATATGAAGCAGGCAATCATGAACGCATACAGACTTTCAACGCTTGAAATCAAGCACATGGTCGAGCAGGCGCTGTTACCTCATCGCTGCACCTGGGACGCTGCAGAGGGTGAATCCCTGACATTGACCCTGACCAATCCCGAGAATCCAGATCACGCCATTTGTGTGACGGGAATCAAACTTGATCGAATGGTATCGAGCCGTGCGCTGTCGGAGCTGGTCGGCGAAGCGCGCATGCTGATGTCCATGAACGAGAATCCGGTCGCCGGTCTGGGTTACCGACAGGCAGCTACCAAGCGCTGGTAACAGCACCAGTCATGGTGAGAGTGACAGCTGATTGTTCCTGAGCCATCAGCGTCCGGAATGAAAGATCACCGCGTGGCAAGAGACGCCTTTTGAAGTTGCAAGTGTGGATGATCGAGTTATCCACACTTGAAGGGGCGGGCAGTGTTGCGTTGGTCTTCAAATGTCGTATTTCAAACGCTGGATCCTCATCGGGCGTGCCAGCTTCGCGGACAAGTCCGCTCCTGCGGGCAACACAGCGCCCGCTCCAGATACTCATCTCGAACAGAGACGCGGCTCAACCTCCAGGTTGTCCCTGCTTCCTGTGAGGGTTATCATCGCGCCGGTCAATCTGTGATCTGACGAAGGAAAATACCTTGCTCCGTTCCAACTGGCTGCCTACGCCGCCTTAGCGCTACGCCCCCCCTCGTAACACCCTGATCGCCTTCTAGCTGCGGTCGCTTTCTGCTGCGCCTGATTGTCGGCCGCAGCGCACCTTCAACACCACTGAAAACAGACGCACCTGCATCGCCCAGCGCCCGCCGCTGCGTGTCATGCCGTGCCTGCATGGGTGAATCAATGCTTGAAAATATCAAGGCTGCCTGGCTATCGAATGTCCGGGCCGACGTACTGGCGGGCCTCGTTGTCGCGATGGCCCTTATTCCCGAGGCCATCGCTTTTTCCATCATCGCCGGGGTCGATCCCCGCGTCGGGCTTTACGCTTCTTTCTGTATCTGTACGGTCATCGCGTTTGTGGGCGGGCGCCCTGCGATGGTCTCCGCTGCCACTGGTGCGATGGCGCTGCTGATGGTGAATCTGGTCAAGGATCACGGGCTGCAATACCTGTTGGCAGCCACGCTGGTTTGCGGCGTTTTGCAGATACTGGCGGGTTATCTGCGGCTGGGCGAACTGATGCGCTTCGTGTCGCGCTCCGTGGTGACTGGCTTCGTCAATGCACTGGCCATCCTGATCTTCCTGGCGCAACTGCCGGAACTTACCAACGTCACCTGGGTGGTGTACGCCATGACCGCTGGCGGTCTGGCGATCATCTATCTGCTGCCACGGATTCCGGTTGTCGGCTCGCTGCTGCCATCGCCTTTGGTGTGCATTCTAGTGCTCACCGCGATATCGGTGTTCATGGGGCTGAAGATTCACACGGTCGGCGACATGGGATCGCTGCCCGACAGCCTGCCGGTTTTCCTGTGGCCGGATGTGCCACTGACCTTCGAGACGCTGTTGATCGTACTGCCGTACTCGGCGGCCTTGGCGGTTGTGGGTTTGCTGGAGTCGATGATGACGGCCACCATCGTCGATGACCTGACTGACACGTCCAGCGACAAGAACCGCGAGTGCAAAGGGCAGGGCGTCGCCAACATTGCCAGCGGACTGATTGGCGGTATGGCCGGTTGCGCGATGATCGGTCAGTCGATGATCAACGTGAAGTCCGGCGGCAGGACGCGTCTGTCGACGCTGAGCGCCGGTGTTTCCTTGCTGGCGCTGATGATCTTCCTCGGAGACTGGCTGGCCCGCATTCCCATGGCCGCGCTGGTCGCAGTGATGATCATGGTGTCCATCAGCACCTTCAGCTGGAGCTCGATTCGCAACCTGCGTCAGTACCCGCTCTCCACCAATCTGGTGATGATCGTCACTGTGGTCGTGGTCGTTGCCACGCATAACCTGGCGTATGGCGTCGTGGCCGGAACGCTGTTGGCGGCGATGTTCTTTGCCAACAAGATTGCGTATTACCTGGACGTCAGCTCGAAGCAAGACCCCGAATACAGCCATCGCACCTATTACGTCAGCGGCCAGGTGTTCTTCGGTTCCGCAGACCGGTTCGCCCGTTCGTTCGACCTGAAAGAATCGCTCGAAACCCTGACCATCGACCTGAGGGACGCGCACTTCTGGGACATCACCGCTGTGGCTGCGCTGGACAAAGTGGTGTTGAAACTGAGGAGTGCCGGGATCGCAGTGGATGTGATCGGCATGAACAGCGCGACCGCGACACTGGTGGACAGATTCGGCGTGCATGACAAGCCTGGAGGTATCGAGGCGTTGATGAAGCACTGAGGTATTTTGGGCCTGAAACCCACAAACGGGCAGGCCCTTTTTATTGCCCCAGCGTTGGGCGCAGGCAGAAAATAAAGCTTTTTTTCGCACCCCTGCGGTGCTGTTACAAATTTAAAGTCCATAAATACAACAAAAACAACATTTGCCACTTGACGGTTTTTTCCACCTGATCAGTAATGCGCTGGCCTGGGCGACGCGCCCATGACTTGCCGGAGCATCCCCATTGATTGAGTCAAAGCGCTTCTCCATGCCCACTGTGATTCAGGCCCGCGAGCAGCTGGACGCAGGCACAATCACGTCTGTGGCGTTGGTGGAAGCGAGCCTTGAAGCGATCAAAACCCACAATCACACATTGAATGCCTTCGGCGATGTTTATGCAGACGCCGCGCTCGAACAGGCACGTCGGCAGGATGACGAGGCAGGCGACGGTCGCGTTCAAGGACCGCTGCACGGCATCCCGTTCGGCGTCAAAGACCTGTTTTCCACGGCAGGTCTGCGGACCACCAAAGGGTCGTTGACCAGTCTGGACAGTGTTCCGCTCAAGGACGCGCCCATCATTCAGCGCCTGAAAAACGCTGGCGCCATCATTCTCGGCAAGACCGCAACCACTGAGTTTGGCTGGACAGGGGCGAGTACCTCGCGGCTTTTCGGCAACGGGCGCACACCGTGGAATCCGAGCCTGACCAGCGGCGGCTCCAGCTCAGGCTCTGCGATTTCGGTTGCGGCGCGCATGGTTCCAGCGTCTCTGGGATCGGACGGCGGCGGGTCGGTGAGGATTCCCGGTTCGTTCTGCGGGATATTTGCCCTCAAGGGTTCACTGGGACGAATTCCCACGTGGCCATGGTCTGCGACTGAAATGCTCAGCCATGCAGGCCCGATGACCCGCACCGTGCGCGATTCGGCGTTGTTGTTCGACATTCTTTCAGGGCCGCATCCGCTGGACCATCAGGCGCTCCCGGCACCAACAGAATCCTGTCTGGCGCGCTGCGACCAGCCGTTTGGAAAGCTGCGCATCGCTTACGTCCCGACGTTGTTCAATATGCCTGTCGATCCGCTTATAGCGGCCGCGGTCGAGGCTGCTGTCGAAAGGATTGCTGCAAACCTGCCAGTGGACGTGAGCGCCCTTGCGCTGGATTGGCCAGACCCGTTGGCCACCTTTGAAACGCTTTGGGTGGCCGGACGCGGCATCGTCTACGGACGCGCGCTGGCCGACAGACTGGACGAGCTTGATCCCGGTTTCGCCCGTCTGATCAAGCAGTCTGCCCGCTACGATCTTGCCGGTTATCTTCAGGCCGTCGAACAGCGTGCCGCTTTCGCCAATCGGGTGCATGCGCTGTTCGACGATTACGATCTGCTGATCATGCCGACACTTCCTGTGCTGCCATTCGATGCCGATGAGGTCGCACCGGACGGCTTTGCCGATCAGGATGGCGCCGTACCGTGGGCACGCTGGACGCCCTTCACCTATCCCTTCAACGTGTCGGGAAACCCGGCGGCAACCATTCCCTGCGGCTTTGCCCCGAACGGGTTGCCCATCGGTCTGCAGGTGGTCGGTCCTCGTTTCGCGGACGCTGATGTCCTGCAATTCTGCGCAGCCTTCGAAGCGATTTCGCCGTGGGATCAATATTTGCCACCGATGCTTGCGCAATGAACACGCCCGACATGAGCAGCCATCAGCCGCCGAAGACAGATGGGTACACTGAACGCCTTTCTTCACAACGGAATGTCAGCCCCATGCTCAATCAGCCTCGTCTGGACGAAATCATGCGCCTGTTGGCTCAGCAACAGCGCGTCAAGGCGTCCGAGCTCGCACAGTCGCTTTATGTGTCGGAAGAGACCATTCGCCGCGACTTCAAGTACCTGGAAGAAATGGGCAAGCTGCGGCGCATTCATGGCGGGGCTATTCTGCCGCAGTTGAATGACGAGCCGCCGTTGCAGGTCCGCAGTCGCATGAAGCCGCAAGCCAAGGCGAGTATCGCCAGCAAGGCGGCAGGCCTGATCAGCGACGGCATGGTGCTGTTTCTCGACACCGGCACCTCGACCCTCGCACTGGCGCAGATGCTGTCCCGGTTCAGCCGGTTGAGGATCATCACCAACTCGCTGGACATCGCTCAGGTGGTGACCCATCAAAGCGACAACCAGGTACTGGTCGCTCCCGGAGACGTGCGCCGCAACGACAACGCGTTGATCGGCCCGCACACCCTGGCGTTCGCCAGCCAGTTCAATTACGACATCGCGTTCATGGGCATCGGCGCCATCGACCTTGAACAAGGCCTGATGGATTACCACGAGCCGGAAGCCATGTTGCGGCGCACGCTGGTCAAGCATTCCAGGCAGCGCGTGATCCTTGCCGACGACGGCAAGTTCGGTCACCGGATTTTTGTTAACACCCTGCCATTCAGTGCAATCACGACCCTGGTCACGAACCGTCCGCTATCGGCTGAGTTTACGGCTCGCCTGGAGAGAGATGATGTCGACATCCTGTACTCATGAATTGCTGACGCCAGATGCCGCCGACCATGCCCGGTTCGAGGCGCTGTTCGCCGAGAGCTCGGCCATTGGCGCGACACCTGCGGGTGGTCTGCACCGGCTCGCTGCATCGGCTGAAGACGGTCAGGTTCGCGACCTGTTTTGCGACTGGCTCAAGGCGCATGACTTTGAGGTGCGCATCGACGCGGTGGGCAATATTTTCGGCCTGATGACCTTCGACCCGCAGGCCCCGTATGTGGTGTGTGGCTCGCACCTGGACAGCCAGCCAAGCGCCGGTCGGTTCGACGGGGTGTACGGCGTGCTCGCCGGGGCCGTGGCGGTTTCCAGTCTGGGGCGCCAGATGCGCGAGCGCGGAGAAAAGCCGGCCTGCAATCTTGCTGTCGTGAACTGGACCAATGAAGAGGGCGCACGCTTTCAGCCGAGCCTGATCGGCAGCGGCGTGTTCACCGGCTCGCTGAGTCTTGAGCAGGCCTGGAACAGTAGCGATGGCGACGGCATCAGCCTCAGGCAGGCGTTGCAGGATATCGGTTATCTGGGCAACGGCCCGGTCAGCCTCGACATCGCGGGTTACGTGGAAATTCATGTCGAGCAGAGCACCGCGCTGGAGAGCCGCAAGCTGTCGATTGGCGTTGTCAGGGAGACCTGGGCCGCGCTGAAGCAACGTATTCGTTTCGACGGCGAGCAGAACCACACCGGACCAACGCCCATGGCCGCGCGCCGTGATGCAATGCTCGCTGCCGCACATGCCATCGTTGCGGTGCGTGCGGAAGCCGACCTGCACGGGTTGCAGATGCACAGCTCGGTGGGGCGCGTGGAGATCTGGCCGAACTCGCCCAACGTGGTGCCGTCTCGCGTGTCGCTGCTGGCGGAACATCGCTCGCGAGACACTGAACTGCTGCGTGCAGCCGCCGAGCGTCTGAACGCCACATTGCATGAGATCGCCGACCGGACCCAGACCCGTTTCGACATCGAGAGCAGCGTGCTGCGCGCCCCCGGTGTACTTCCCGACGGCTTCGCCGAACTGGCGCATGCAGTGGCGACCGAATTGGGTCTGCCCATCACCGACAGCGCAACAGTGGCCGGTCACGATGCGATCAGCATGAACAGCAAATACCCGGTCTGCCTGTTGTTCATCCCCAGTCGTAACGGCCTTTCGCACAACGAAGCCGAGTACACCAGTGACGAGGACATGCACAACGGTTTGAAAATGCTGACTGCCTTGCTTCATCGCGCCTGCACGGCGCCGGATTCCTTTCGCTGAGGGCAGACCATGTTCAAAGACACATCACCGCTGGATCGTCTTCACATTGCATTATCGGAAGCAGGGTTGGGCGACAACCTGAGCGTACAGGACGGGCCGTCCGGCATTGCCTCGCCGTCCAGGCTGGCCACCGAGTGGCTGGGTTATCACGTCACCGACGGCCAGACTGCCAGGTACGCAAAAGTGTTGCAGGCGGACATGGCGCCCTTGATCGATGTCGAGCGCAGCGCGCAGGCCAGCGAGTGTGCGGGCCTGAGCGGCGCAGCACCTCGGTTGATCAGTGCAGACAGGGCCAACGGCGTACTGATTTTCGAAGCCCTGAGCCCGGCAGACTGGCGCTGTGCACGGCTGGACGAACTCATCGCGCCGGGGCGGCTCGAGCAGGTGTGGGATCTGAAACGCGCTGTTCATAACGGAGCCGTGCCAGATTTCATCCGCTCGCCGATGGATGATCTGCAACGCCTGCGGGTGTTGTGCACGCGGGATCGGGTTGTATTGCCGCCAGAACATGCGTGGATTGATCGATGCGTCAACATGGCCTGGGACGCACTGCAAAACCGACCCTTTCACGCAGTGCCGATCCATGGCGATGGCGTCACCAGCAACGTCATGGTGTCGCGGGACGGGAATCTGAAGCTGGTCGACTTCGATTACGGCGGCTGCATGGATGCCTGGTATGACGTCGCAATTACCTTGAATGAGCTGTTTTCGTTTGAGGCGCAGTGGCGCGAAGGCATCGAATCATGGGCAGGCAAATGCCTTGAGGTGGATTACGCCGTCTGCCGTCTGTATGCGCTGATCAACGACTGGTACTGGACGCTGTGGGGGTTCTGGGCGGGCACAGTGTCTGCCCGGTCACTCGAGTTTTCCAAGCTCGGGCAATGGACCTTTTTGCGCTGCCTGCAGAGCACCCGGGATCCGCGCCTGGAAAGCTGGCTGCGTCAGGTTGGGGAGGCGCGCGCATGAACATTTTGGGAGAAGCCATGAGTCTTCATGAACAACAACTCGAGGCGGCGGTGTCCAGCATCAGCCAGTGGCGCGGCAAGCGGATCACGTACAGGCCGGTCAGCGGCGGGATTTCCAACACCAACTGGCGCGTCGAGGTCGAGGGCGCCGATACCGCGTATTTCTTCAAGATTCCGGGGGCGGGCACCGAGATGTTCATCGACCGTCGCACGGCTCATGACGCCAGTGTCGCCGCAGCGGCAACCGGATACGGCGCGCCGGTGTTTGCGTTTCTGGAAGAGTTCGGCGTCGAAGTGTTCGAGTTCATGGAAGGCTGGCGGGCGTCATCGAACCTCGATTTTCTGCAGCGCGACGTGCGTCACAACGCGCTGCTCGGGCTCAAGGCGTTCAATGATCAGGCGCTGTTGTGCCAGACCAAGACCGTGTTCGACATGATCGCCGAACACCAGACCCAGGTGGCTGAGCTCAACGCCTTGAAACCTCAGGATGGTGCATGGTTGTCGCTGCAATACGACAGAGCGAAAGCCGCGCTGCAAGCCTCAGGCATTGATCTGGCGCCGTGCATGAATGACACGCTGGCCGGTAACTTCATGCTCAATGATCGACAGCAAGTCAGGCTGGTCGATTTCGAATACGCATCCAACAACGATCGGCACTACGAGCTGGCGCTCTGGTTTGGCGAAATGTTCTTCACCGACGAGGTGGAACTCGAATTGGTCGAAGACTATTTCGGTCGCGTCGACACCCGGACGCTGGCCCGGATCAAGGTCAATAAAGCGCTCGCGGATATCAAATGGTCCACGTGGGCGATGGTGCAGCACGCCGTGTCGCAACTGGACTTCGACTTCTACAAATACGGTGCATGGAAGCAAATGAGGGCGCGCAATGCCATCAACGATCCACGCTGGGAAACCTGGCTCAGACAGGTCTGAACCTTCGTAATACAAGACCCGACAATCACAAGATCGGGCTATTGGCGGCAACTCTTTTACTGCTTGAGTTTTACTTGATCGATTAATCGCAAGATCCAAAATTCAAGGAGTCTTCCATGGGTACTGTTTCGATTGCGCGGCCCGGGCGTGTGAAAACGCTCGTGTTCGGTGTGTACTTTTTTGCATTGTTGATGATGGCATTGTTCCCGCCGTTCTACCTTCAGGTCAGTGGCAGTACGGTCATCGTGCTGGGTATTCCGCTGCCGATCTTTTACTGGATTCTGAACGCTGCGCTGATGGGCCTCGGTCTTTGGGTGCTTTACAGGGTCGAGTCCGCCAGCGGCGAGATTCCTGAAGACGGTGACGCACAATGATCAGCACACTCGTCAATTCGGACCTGTACATCACCTTCGGGCTCATCGGCCTGTTTCTGGCCGGGATGATCGGCGTGCTGTACGCCACCAATCGCAAGAGTGACTCGTTTTCCGACTATGCTGTTGGCGGCCGTTCCTACGGGCCTTGGTACATCGCGATGTGCTACACCAACTCATGGTGGCCGGGCGCGACGTTCACAGCGTTCTTTGCACTGTCGGTCGGCGGTGCGCTGGGCTTTTACGGCATGGTGTACGCAACCCTCGGGGTCACTGCCATGTACCTGATGGCCAACCGCGCCTGGACCTGGGGCAAGCGCTTCAACCTCACCACACAACCCGACCTGCTGGGCATGCGCTTCGACAGTCCAGCGGTAAAACGCATTGCCTCGATCATCGGCATCATCTCGGTGTTCCCGTGGGTGGTGATGGGGATTCAGGCGCTGGCCACGTTGTTTCAATTCGCCAGCTTCGGGCGTTGGGGCGTGACCACCTGCCTGACGGTTGGCGTGGTGGTTATTCTGATTCGGCAGTACTGGACCGTGAGCATGGGCATGCGCGGGCTGATCATGACCGACATGTATCAGGGGCTGATTGCCTACGTGCTCTGTGCCGCGCTTTGCGTGCTGCTGTTGTTCGGTGATCAGGCGTCGTTTTCCAACCTCGCGCAATTGCCCGCCAGCATGCTGGTGATTCCGGGCGGCGCAGGCAGCACTTACGGCCCGCTGTACATGTTCAGCCTGATTTTCACCGGCGTGATCGGTTCGATGTGCTGGCCGATGAGCTTCCAGCGTATCTACACCGCCAGCGGCGTGCGCTCGGTGAAGAAGGGCACCCTGGTCACCATTCTGCTCGTCGCAGGCTTCTACGGGATTCTGATGCTGTTCGCCGCCGCCGTCAGTCAGGACCCGAACGTCGCTGCGCATCCACAGCATGGCTGGTTCCTGTCGTTGTTCGACATTGGCGGGCCGTGGCTGCTGGCGGTCGCCATCGTGATCGTGCTGGCGGCCAGCATCGGTCACGTGGACGGCTGCGTACAAGTCTGCGGCACGCAGTTCGCCAACGACCTGGCGACCTGGAACGCGCCGCGCACCGACCGGCAGAAGACCATCCTCGCCAAGGTAGGCATGGTGGTGTTCATCAGTGCTGCGTCGGTACTGGCCTACCTGACCTTCGACTATGCCCGGCTACAGCTGCTGGCGCAGATTTCCTATCAGGGCATCATCCAGTTGGCCGTACCGTTGTTCTTCGGCATCTTCTCCCGCCGAGGCAATAAACAGGGCGCGATTGCCGGCATGCTCGTGGGCATCTTCGTGGCCATCGTGCTGACGACGATCTACCCGGACGACATCCCTCAGCTGGGTTCCCTGACCAGCGGGATCATCGGGCTGATCTTCAATGCGGTGATCTTTGTCGCGTGTGCATTCGCCATCAAGCCCAGTGCTGCGGAAGTGAAGCGGGTCGATGATCTGTTCGCGATTGCTGCGCCAGCTCCCAGGGTCGGCAACGCCATTCCCACCATGAATTGATACAGGCGCGCGCCCCTTTCGGGCGCGCTCGTTCAGCGCAGTTCGACTGTTGAGAGGACCCGATGGCTTTAGCGATATTTGATCTGGATGACACCTTGATTCATGGCGACAGCGCCAGCCTCTGGAGCCGGGAAATGATGCGGCTGGGCTGGGTGGAAGACGAAGACTTTCTGAGCCTCGATCAGGAGCTGATGAACGCCTACAGCCAGGGCAAACTGGCCATGGAGGATTACATGGCGTTCAGCCTCACACCGATGGTCGGCCGTACTGTGGGGAACGTGGCCGAGGCCGTCGCGCATTTCATCAAGGCCGTCATCGATCCGCTCGTGTACCGCGAGGCCCGTCAGACCATCGCCAGGCACAAGGCGGCCGGTGACCGGTTGCTGGTGATTTCGGCGACAGGCGTCCATATCGTCTCGCCTGTTGCCGCGCATCTGGGCATCGACGAAGTGTTGGCCATCGATCTGGAAGTGCAGGACGGTCAGTTCACCGGTCTCACCGAGGGCATCCTGACCTACCGCGAAGGCAAGGTGCTGCGGCTGAGCGAGTGGCTCAGGGCACAGGACGAAATGCTGGAAGGTGCGTTCTTCTACTCGGATTCCCGGAACGACCTGCCGATGCTGAAGCTGGTCGACAACCCCATTACCGTGAACCCGGACCCGACGCTGCGGGCGTACGCGCAGGAGCATGGCTGGCCGGTGCTGGATTGGGCGTGAGTGGTGTGTTGTCCATGCAGCACTTGGGATGTGGTGGTGCCTTCCCCAGGTATCGCATCTTCTCAGTCAGTCATCTCTTATCAAACAACACGTAATCTGCTGGATGAACACGTTTTTTGTGGTTAGATGTTTGCTGCGCGACAGCGCTACGTCGAAGACGTGGTGGGGCCTCCCAATCAACTCTCAAGCCCCGCCCAGAACTTCTCTGCAAAATCCCCCAGCGGAATCATTGCCCTGAATATCCGGATTTCGGTCTGGATGTCTGGCAGGGCTATCGAACTGTGGGTGAGACGTCCCGATGCCAACTCCGGTGCCGCCAGGCTCTGCGGCAGCCAGGCGATACCCTTGGCCTGCAACGCCATCGACAGCAGCACCGCCGCCAGGTGCGAGCTGAAAACGGTTTCCAGCGCGGGATGATCAGGGTGGTTCTGCAGGTACGAGGCGATGATTCGACCCAGCCCCGACTCTGCCGTGTAGGACAGAAAAGGCACAGGCTCGCCGGGCTTCAGCTCGGGGGATTGCAAGGCGAGCAGGGCGTCGGCGCCGATCACCTTGCTGTCGAATTGCTTGCTGTCGAACCGGGGCAGTACGTTGGGATACTGATGGCAGATCAGGAACTGCACTTCACCGTTGAGCAGCAACTGCTCACACGCCGCCATGTTGTCGGAGTGAAGCCTGATGCCTTCAATCGGCGCACCGTCTTCCACCTGTCTGATCCAGGCCGGGAAGAAGGTGAACGACAGCGAGTGCGTGGCGGCAAAATGCAGCGTGCGGGTGGCCTTGCCTGCGACTTCCTTCACTTCCGCGCGCATCTGGTAGAGCCTTCGCGTCAGCTCGCGGGCGTTGTCCAGCATGCTCTGGCCCGCTTCGGTCAGCGTCGCGCCCTGGGCGGTGCGCTCGAACAACTCGACGCCCACCCAGCTCTCCAGCGCCCTGATCCGTCGGCTGAACGCTGGCTGAGTGACATGCCGTGCGTCGGCGGCACGTGAGAAATTTCCGCTCTCGGCGAGGGCGTTGAAGTCCTCCAGCCACACGAGTTCCATGGGTGATGCCTTGTACACATAGGGTGCTGCATTAATAGCATTGGCTCCGATTTCGCGTCCAGCCCTACAGTCTGTGCGTACCAACCCGGGGTTCCGGGGATAACAATCAGAGAGGACGCTCCCCCATGCGCATCGTCGAAATTCGTGAAAAAACGGTTTCCATCGCATCACCCATTGCCAATGCCTACATCGACTTTTCCAAGATGACGTGCTCGGTGGTCGCCGTCATCACTGACGTGATTCGTGATGGCAAACCGGTGATCGGTTATGGCTTCAATTCCAACGGTCGCTATGGGCAGGGTGCGTTGATGCGCGACCGTTTCCTGGCCCGCATCAGCGAAGCGGATCCCGAGACGCTGGTCGACAAGGAGCGCGACAATCTCGACCCTTTCGCCATCTGGAAAACCCTGATGACGAATGAAAAGCCGGGCGGGCACGGCGAGCGCTCCGTGGCCGTGGGCACCATCGACATGGCGGTCTGGGACGCCGTTGCCAAGATCGAAGGCAAGCCGCTGTATCGCCTGCTGGCTGACCGCTATCGCGATGGCGTGGCTGACGACAAGGTCTGGGTTTACGCGGCAGGCGGTTATTACTATCCGGGCAAGGACCAGACCAAACTCAAGGCCGAGATGCAGAGCTACCTGGATCGCGGCTATGACGTGGTCAAAATGAAGATCGGTGCCGTGCCGCTGGATGAGGACATTCGTCGCATCGAGGCGGTGCTGGAAGTGGTGGGCGACGGTCGTCGACTGGCCGTCGATGCCAACGGTCGCTTCGACATCAAGACGGCCATCGCGTACGCCGAAGCCATCAAGAAGTACAACCTGTTCTGGTACGAAGAAGTCGGTGACCCACTGGATTACGCGCTGCAGGCCGAGCTGGCCAATCACTATGAGCTGCCGATGGCGACCGGTGAAAACCTCTTCTCTCATCAGGACGCCCGTAACCTGCTGCGCCACGGCGGCATGCGCCCTGACCGCGACTACGTGCAGTTCGACTGCGCGCTGTCCTACGGCCTGGTGGAGTACATGCGCACGCTGGACGTCATGAAAGAGCTGGGCTGGTCATCGCGCCGGGTCGTTCCGCATGGCGGTCACCAGATGTCCCTGAATATCGCTGCGGGCCTGCACCTGGGCGGCAACGAGTCGTACCCGGATGTGTTCCAGCCGTTCGGCGGCTTCGCCGACGGAATTCGCGTCGAGAATGGATACGTCGGCCTGCCGGATATCCCGGGTGTCGGCTTCGAGGCCAAGTCCGAACTCTACAAAGTGATGCGGGAACTCGGCGAAGGCTGACCGGTTTTCATCATGACGCGGCCCTCCACGACAGGGCCGCGCTTGTCCTCATACAAAAACAACACTGAGGTACAGCCATGAACACAGCCACACGCTGGTACAAGCTTCTGTACGTCCAGGTTTTGATAGGCATCGTCATCGGCGGTCTTATCGGCTACCTGATTCCCGACATCGGCGCCAGGCTCCAGCCACTGGCCGACGGGTTCATCAAACTCATCAAGATGCTGCTCGCGCCGATCATTTTCGGCACGGTCGTGGTCGGTATCGCCAAGATGGGCAGCATCAGGGAGGTGGGCCGCACGGGCGGTAAGGCGCTCCTGTATTTCGAGATTGTTTCGACACTGGCGCTGGTCATCGGTCTGGTCGTCGTCAACCTGATGAAGCCGGGTGAAGGCATGAACATTGACGTCAGCACCCTCAACGTCGATGCGATCAAGGGCTATGCCCAGGCCGCCGAGTCGCAGGGCGGTGCCGTCAGCTTCTTCATGAACATCATTCCGACCACCATTGTGGACGCCTTTGCCAAAGGCATCATGCTTCAGGTGATCTTCATTTCCGTGTTGATGGGCATTGCGCTCGTGCAGTTGGGTGAGGCGGGCAAACCGCTGGTCAACATCATCGACCTGTTGTTGCAGAGCCTGTTTCGCATCGTGGCCATGGTGATGCGTCTCGCGCCGATCGGGGCGGGCGCAGGCATGGCGTTCACGATTGGCAAGTACGGAATTGGCACGCTGGTGTCGCTCGGTCATCTGATGCTGGCGCTGTACGTGACCACGCTGTTTTTCATTGTCGTGGTACTGGGCTCGATTGCCCGCTGGTCAGGCGTACCGTTGCTTACGTTTCTGCGCTATTTCAAGGACGAGATTCTGGTCACGCTCGGGACATGCTCCACCGAAGCTGTGCTGCCCAGAATGATGATCAAACTCGAAAAACTCGGCTGCAAACGCTCGGTCGTCGGGATGGTGCTGCCAACCGGTTACACGTTCAATTCGGACGGCACCTGCATTTACCTCACCATGGCGGCGATCTTCGTGGCTCAGGCCACCAATACGCCGCTGACCCTGGCGGATCAACTGGTCGTGCTTGGCGTGCTGTTACTGACCTCGAAAGGATCGGCGGGTGTGGCCGGGGCAGGCTTCGTGACGCTGGCCGCGACGCTGTCGGTGATCCCGGAAATTCCGTTGGTCGGTCTGGTACTGCTGTTGGGTGTCGACCGCTTTCTGAACGAAGCGCGTGCAGTTACCAATCTGATCGGTAACGGCATCGGCACCATCGCCATTGCCAAGTGGGACGGCGCGTTCGATCAGGCGGTGGCTGATCGGGAGATCGAGGCGATGAAGCATCCTCAGGACGTTGCGTCCGCAGCGCCGGTCAAACCTGATACCGCACACTGAAAAATGATGCTCGGCCCCGGAAGCGGGGTCGATGCAGATGCATCCAGCAACTATCCCAACTGCCGAAGAATCGCTGCCAGCAGCCCCGGAAAGCGGGTTTCAAGCTCCTCGCTGCGCAGCGAGTTCATGTGCGTGGTCCCCACATTGCGCGTTTGCACCAACCCGGAATCCCGCAGCACCCGGAAGTGGTGGGAGGCGCTGGACTTGGGTCTTTCGCCGCACAACTCACCACACGTCGCCTCGGGTACGCCTGCCAGATGGCGGACGATTTCCATACGCACAGGGTCGCTCAACGCATACAAAACGCGGTCGAGGGTGAAGGCATCGGGTTCGGGATGTTTTAGGGTTCGCATGGACGGCATGATAACGAGGGGTTTCAATTGCCGCTATATTTCGAATACTATCGAACAATCGTATTTCGACATACCGGGAGATATTCATGTCCGCGCTGTTCCAACCCTACACCCTCAAAGACGTGACCCTGCGCAACCGCATCGCCATTCCGCCCATGTGCCAATACAGTGCCGACGACGGCGTGATCAACGACTGGCACCACGTTCATCTGGCCAGCATGGCGCGTGGCGGAGCAGGGTTGGTGGTGGTTGAAGCGACCGCCGTGGCACCCGAAGGTCGAATCACTCCGGGCTGCGCGGGTATCTGGAATGACCAGCAGGCGCAGGCATTTGTTCCCATCGTGAAGGCCATCAAGGCGGCCGGATCCGTTCCAGGTATTCAGATTGCCCACGCAGGCCGCAAGGCAAGCGCCAATCGTCCGTGGGAAGGTGACGACCACATTGCCGACTCCGACGCTCGTGGTTGGGAAACCATCGCGCCGTCCGCCATCGCGTTTGGTGCGAACCTGCCCAAAGTGCCGCGTGAAATGACCCTGGAGGACATCGCCCGCGTCAAGCAGGACTTCGTCAACGCCGCACGCCGCGCCCTTGAAGCCGGCTTTGAATGGATCGAACTGCACTTTGCCCACGGCTACCTGGGGCAAAGCTTCTTCTCCGAACACTCCAACCAGCGCACCGACGCCTACGGCGGCAGCTTCGAAAACCGCAGCCGTTTCCTGCTGGAAACCCTGGCGGCCGTGCGTGAAGTCTGGCCGGAAAACCTGCCACTGACCGCCCGTTTCGGCGTCATCGAATACGACGGTCGCGACGAGCAGACCCTTACCGAGTCCATCGAACTGGCACGTCGTTTCAAGGCTGGCGGGCTCGACCTGTTGAGCGTCAGTGTCGGCTTCACCATTCCTGACACCAACATTCCGTGGGGTCCTGCGTTCATGGGGCCGGTCGCCGAACGTGTGCGTCGCGAAGCAGGCATTCCAGTGACCTCTGCATGGGGTTTCGGCACACCGCAACTGGCGGAAGAGGCGGTCAAATCGGGTCAGCTCGATCTGGTTTCTGTTGGCCGCGCGCACCTTGCAGATCCGCATTGGGCCTATTTTGCTGCGAAGGAACTCGGTGCCGAGAACGCGTCGTGGACCTTGCCAGCGCCTTACGCGCATTGGCTTGAGCGGTATCGTTAAGAGGCAGTCTTACGCGATTAATCGAGTAGCTTGATTACTCCAGAAACAAAGAAGGGCACTTAAGGTGCCCTTTTTCTTGCCTGGGAGAATCACTGGAACTCCAATCTGCGGTACTGGCGATTTCTATCAGCGGTACTCAGTATGCAGCTCGTTCAATGCCGCAGCGGCCAAAAAGCCAGAGCGTGAGGCGTATCGATGATCGGTTTTGACGCGCTCATCGATTTTGGCCAGCAGGTGTTCCGGAAGTGTCGCGTTGAATCGTACTGACTTGCCAAAATAAGGCGTCACGTCGAACTCGACCACCGCCCAGATACCGTCTTCGTAGTCGGGATTGGCCATATGAATATCAATGGCTCGCGCATCGGGGAGTGGTGCGCCATCGGCCACCAGACCTTCAAAGTGCAGCGATAACGCCTCTTTCACACTTTCCAGTGCTTCCGATACCGAGCTGCCTGCCGAAAAGCAACCAGGCACGTCCGGAACAGTTACTCCATAGTCTGAATCGGCGTCTTTATGCAGAACGACGGTGAATTTCATGAGTTGTCTACCTTTTCTCTTTGATCGCAAGGCTGTCAGCCTGACAGATCCTAAATGCCGTCACACTGAAGACGAGATGCAAGGGTGCCTCTTCTTTTCTGGCGGTCATTTCAATCCCGCTTGCTTCAATATGCTATTCATCGTTTTGATCGGTATATCGGAATCCGGGTGCTTGATCGTTACCCTTCCAGGCTTTGACGAGTGCTTGTATTGATGGTGACTACCTTTGGTCGCCACGAGATACCATCCATCATCCTCAATCGTTCTTATCATTTCCCTGCTTCGCATCACCCAAGCCTATCATTACCCAAGGTGTGTACTATACACACTAGCGATGCATTGATACACATCATACACACCGGTGCGATATTTTTTGCGATTAACGTCTGTAAGGGGAGCGGCGCGATGCCATAGAGGATTGCTCAGAAGGAGGGAGTTGTTCACACGGGAATGGCGGACCTGAAGTCCATTCTGATCCCCCGAGGCTATGGTCAAGAGGTCAGTCAAAGCTCGCGCTGGAAGCCACTCAAGCAGACACTGCCCGAATGGTCATCCAGCCCGAGTGCTCCGGTCAGAAGCGGACCGTCACACCTGCGTTCACCGAATGGAAGCGTGTGTCGGTGCCGAACTGGCCCTGATAGGACAGTCCAAGGTCGGTCTGCTTGTTCAGTCGCACCTTCGCGCCGACTTCAGTCAAGGCCGTGTCGCGGGTTTGAGAAACGCCTTGCACTTCGAAGTTCGGACCACCGGCAAAGGACTGGACGTTTCGCGGATCCAGATCACCGTAGGCGCGTCTCCAGCCCAGCGAGCCGTAAAGCTCGGTGTTGAGGTTTGCCACGTTTGCATGGGTCGATGCGCGCATGCCCACGGTCGAGAACACGGTGTTCTGCTTGTCGCTGGACACATCCAGAGCGGCCGCTCCGCCTTTTTCACGCATGTCGTCCGCGTTGTAGCGCACGTAGGAAAGCCCGGCGAAAGGTTCCAGAGACACGCTGCCGACCGGTATGCGGTAAGCCGCTTCAGTACTGGCCTGCAGCGACTGCGCGTTGCGTTTGCCGGTCAGATGATCGCTGAACCCGGCAAACGCCACGTTCCGCTCGCTTTCTAGCTTGTGCCAGGTGTAGCCGATGTCTGCACTCAGGCGCAGGGCATCGATCTGGGCACCGGTGTAGAGGCCGAGGTGGTAGTTGTCGCTGTGGCCTTCGGCATCAGTATTATCGGCGTCGAACTTCGAACGGCTATAGCCCGCGTAGACACCGCCGCGCCAATCCGGATTGAAGCTGCCGTCTGCCCCGAACAGCACACCGCCGGTGCTTTGGCTCAAGCCGTTGACGCCGTTACGGCTGTCCAGTTGAGTCCAGTTGCCGAAGGGTTGCACCCAGGCGCCGTTTTCGGCGGCTGGCGTGGCCGGCATCAGGTTGAGTGCCATGGCTGGCATGCGCACGGTACCGTTGTCCAGAAGGCCCCGCAGACGAGTGCCCAATACGCCGGACACCACCTGGCTGTTGGCGATCAGAGCCGTCGAAGTACTGCTCAGCGAGTCGCCGGACAGTTGATCAGCCGCATCACGCGCGCTGTCTGCGTCCAGAATCAGCAGGTTGTTGTACAGACGCAGGGACTCGCCGCTCTGCTGGAGTGCGCCGAGCGCGCCAGCGGTATTGAACTGATTGGAGGTCACCATGACCGTCTGGAAGATACCCGGCGCAGGAGCCGGTGTGGGCTCTGGCGTTGGTGTTGGCTCTGGAGTTGGCGTAGGTGTAGGCGTTGGCTCTGGAGTGGGAGTCGGTGTTGGTTCTGGATTTGGTGTCGGTGTCGGTTCAGGTGTAGGTGTAGGCGTCGGTTCGGGAGTCGGGGTCGGCGTTGTATTTTTCTGCTCGATGGTGAGGTTCAGATCGTTGGCCGTGCGCTGCAATCCGACATTCAGGAATGCTGAATTGGTCGCTGCCTGTGCATAGGCTGTTCCTGGCGTGGCGCCCTCGACCAGCCCACCCTGGGCGGAAAGCAGGGTGTAGGTCCTGCCGCTCTGATAACTCTGCGCCGGGTCCAGCGCGGTGACGTTGACCTGAGTTCCACGCAGGGTCGCTGTGCCGCTTACGTTGATTCGGTCTGACGCGCCGTTGCCAGCAATGTCTGCGGCATAACGCGAACCTGCCGCCATGTCCAGGTCGCCTTGGATGGCCAGCGCACCGATGGCGTTTTCACCTGGAGACAACGTGCCGCCTGACGCGACCTGAGTGCTGCCGACCTGACCGACACCGGCCAGAACGCCGCCGTCCAGCACCTGGGCACTGTTGGTGTAGACCCCGAACTCGTTGCGACCCGCAGTGCCGTTGACCACGAGAGTACCGTTGCCGACGTTAAACCGTGAAAGGCTCTGGGTAGTGGCCGTATTGCCGCGTTGGTTGACCTGGTCCACGTTCCCCGACAGCACGAGACGTCCGCCGCGAACGACGACGCTACCGGCCAATCCGGAGGTATCACCGCTCAAGGTGGTGTTTCCGTTGAACGCATACACCCGGCCCGTTCCGCTCAAGGTGTTGGCAAACTGGAGATCGGCGTCCGTATGGTTGAACGCCAGGTATCCGTTACCGGTACCAAAGCGAATGGTGGTTGCCGGATCGACTCGACCGGCGGACTGTGCCGCTCCAGCCGTCGTGGAATCGACATCGGTACGGTTGGGGTCCACTGCGACCGAACCTCCCACAGCGAGCGTGCCCCGTGTTGCCGTATTGAGATCGTTTATGGTGGTGAGGAGTATGCCGTTGGTGGCGCTCAGTTCGGCACCGTCGGACAGTGTCAGGTAAGTGCGGGTGGTGTTGCTGCCGAGTGTGAGGTCTTGTGCGGCGAGACGTGTGCCCTGGCCGGAAATGTTCACTTGATTGCTGGTGCTGCTGATGGCAGACCCCAGCGTCATTGAGTTGGTCGCCAGGACTGCACCGTTCTCAAGCGTCAGATCGCCTCTGTTGCTGAAGGCCCCGCTATTGTCCCAGCGCGTGCCTGCGCCAGATAATCTGACGGTGGAGTTGATGTCTACTGCCTCGCTGTTGATTTTGCCGCCATCATTGGCCGTGATGCTCGACTTATACACAAAGACGCCATTGGCAGTGATGTTGGCTGCATCGACCAGCGAGTTCTGTCCACTCACCAGCAGGTCCGCTTGCGAAAATCGGTTGGAATTGGCCCCAAAAACGTCACCCAGATCCAGATCCCGCACCGACACCTGGCCCCCGTTGCGGACGGTCAGATCACCCTGACCGGCACCACCGATAACGATCGTGTTACCCAGCACGAATGAGGTACGCGGCACGATCCAGCGCGAACCCGCCCCTTCGACCACAACGCTGGCCTTGGCCATGTTGACGCCCGTACTGCTGGCCCGACCAATCATCTCGCCGCCTTCACTGGTCACGGTTGCGCCATTGTTGATCGTGAGACTGGCCGTGTTGCCGTCTGTTGAACGCACTCTGATCTCGCCATCGATCACGCGGTCGCTGTTGAATGTTTCCTGAGCATCGTTAAGAACAAAGTCCGCTGCCTGAGTCTCTGGGAGCAGTGCAAGGGTAATCGCAAAAGCAAGGGGGGATATTCTGAATAAGGGGTTCATAACGACTCCAGATACTCCATAAAAGCCACGACCGTGGCTGCCAGCCTTGAAGGCATTAGCGGTTCCGTTAGGCAGATTGCCAACGGCGGAAGTATCGAGAGGCTAAGTTGTAATGGATATAGCACACATGAACTAGTAGCCACGCGCCATAGTGCGCATAGTACATCTGTACTATTGAGGCTGTTAAAAACGCTGGTTAGAGTTTTTGCCGAAGTTATAAGCCCCTTGTTATTGAATAACGGACCGCCGACCAAAACAGAGGTGAGTCCGCCAGCGGAGTGTGTGGATGAAAAGTGCAGCGTTGTTTCCGTTGATTCTGGCCTTGTCGGGGTGCGCGGGTCTTGATCAGGCCATGTCCGTCACCAACGGCGTGTTCGACCAGACCGGTGACGTGCTGAGCGGCGATTTCAGAGGGTTGATCGAAGCCAAACAGGCGACATTGACGCAGATCTGGAGCGATTGGGAAACAAACGAAGTCACTGCGAAGGAAAAGTGGGACGCCCAGACACTGATCATTCCAGGTGTTGTGCAGCGCATCACCAAGACAGGCAGCGCCATTGGCCAAAACCAGATCGCCGTCATCTTTACGGATCCGACCAATCCCAAATGTCAGGGCCAGGGTTTGACCCGTGATGACTTGCTGGTCAACAAGAAAAAGATCAGCAGTTTCAAAAAGGGTGACAAGGTTTTGATGAAGGGCGTGCTGGGAACTACCGAGTCGAAGTGGACGGATAATACGTCGTGCTGGCTGTCTTTTGACAAGGCTGAGTTTACGTTGCAGAAATAATGGGTGCTGTTGCGGCTGTGACTGGCTATATATTTTAAAAATCCGAAGAGCTATTGAGAGTCAGCAAGGCCTGAGTTTTTTCCAATAACAATGCGCGATGGATGATCGCTGCGCTACAGGCAGAGTGTCAGTGATTTTTCGGGTGTGATGAGAGGGTAAACCAGAGCCGGATCAGTCAACGTTCCCTGACGCTCGGTAGCTTCAGTGGAAAGGTGATATGGAGCGGGTAGAGGGAATCGAACCTTTATTGGACATAGACGCCTGAAAGCGTGTATCCGTGTAGTGATACCCTTCCCTAAAGAGCCCGTTTTACGGGCGAATAGCTCCCTTTTCGATTGTGCACCATGGTGCGCCTTGATACGAAGGTCGGTTGACCAGATCAGGACGCGGTACCCTTTTTTAAAATGTAATTCTCCCGCTCTAGGCGAGCGATCGGTGCTTTGCCCGTGTTCGGATCACGAGAAGACTGGATTAGGATGGGGGAGTCGTTGCCGACTTGGCTGAACAGCGAAATCACCTCGTCAACATCGATGAAGCGCAGAAAATTGTCCCTATCATGATCTGAGGTCAAGAATGCCCCCACTTAGGCTGCTTGCTTCCGAAAGCCGCCCACGCTGGTTCGATACAGGTGGGTCATGTCGTCATGGCCTGACGGGCGCGCACAGGGGGGGCAAAACAACGCCAATGACATCTGCCAGCCCCTCCGCGTACGAGCGAGCCGTAAACTGCCAAACCTCGTTTTCCAGTTCAGCTTTTCCATCGCACGCTCTCAACCAATACCCATCGGATGCAATTTTTAGCTAAATCATGCTCCGGCACCACTGACCGAGGTTGTAATCGATTGCCACACTCAGGGCTGGCTGGTGTAGCTGCAGATCAACTGCGAGATGATGGGCCCTTGTACAAACACAACCGCCGCGCTCAGCAAGGCCATGCCTAGTACCGTAGAGAGCCATGCGCGAGTACCTCCGAAGTCATGAACCTGTCTCTGCATTTTAACGACAACCAAGCCGATGAAGAGCACGTAACCAATTAACACCATGATATCCGACACCCTCGCCGTCGGGCTTTGCAAGATCGCTGTTGTGACCGCCTGGTCGTAGCTGATCGAAGTACAGTTTTGCGCCATCGCCTTGAAGCGTGCCCCGAGTGCCGGCATTTCAAACAGCTTGAGTACCACCAGCCAGCCAGAGACGTAGAAAAAGGTATTCACGCTGACCAATATCTCACGTCGGCTCCCTAGGATCCGAGCGGCCAATGCGAAACACATCCCGTAGAGCGCGACCAGCAACCAGTTAGCTACGGTCATTACCCCGGCAAACTCGATGGTGGGCGTAATGCCCGCCGACCGAGACGCTGGTAACCCCAGTAAACCCAGCCCGATCGCAACAAATATCCCAAACAACCAGGCCCGCGAGCAGATCCCGGTACGTGCTTTCATCCCATCAAAAAATGCTGTATTTGATTGGACGAGCGTCCGCGCGTCGTAGACGGATGCACATACGGTTGGCCACATTTTTTCAAGGAAAAATCCTGCTATTTTTTCCATACTGCGATCCTTATAAGGTTGGCCGCTAAACATCAGTCATGCAGGACTCCTGCCGCTGTCTCATGATGCACAAGCCCGCCGATGAGCCTGAGCACTTCAGGTTGTCCGACATGATAATTGAGTTCACTGAGCTATCCGTACCAAAAATTTGAGCCCACCTTTGCCGTCTTTGGGTTCAGGGGATAGCGGTTCGATCTGGCGTCCTTGAGGCCGATCCTTTAACCCTCTGGCGGTGCTGCTCAGCGGTGCATTCACCACCGAACCCGAACCCGAACCCGAAACGAAAACCTCAAAGACGGCAGAAGGTAGCAAACCGCACCACTGCTTCGAAACTAGAATTTCGCTTATCCTTCGAGCAGACTGGTACTAACTCAACAAAAGAGAAGCTGATGAGCAGCCAAAGCGAGGCGCTGGAAGAGTTGCGGGCAGTGATCGGTGAGCAGTCGAAGCTCCTGACGTTGATTCTCTTCACGATTTCCGAAGGGCCAGTGTTGCGCCAAGGGCAATGGTTGTCCTGCAGCTTGGAAGCTGAACAGGCCCGCGCCACGGCTGCTGTTGCCATGGGCGCCGGCCAATCTTTAGGCACCGTGGTGAAAAACTCTGGTGAAAGGGGGCTTGCTGTGAGAGACCTCTATCCTATCGCTCGAAGCGTAGTTGAGGGGTTTATCAATGCTGCATTTTTCGCGACCCAGCCTGTTCATGTTGCACAGCGGGCTCTCGCGCATATCCCTTACGCAGCCTGGAAACATTCAAATCGGGTGATCGGCTCAGGGGATTTTATGATGACCCTTGGCGATGATCCAACTCCCAAAGCAACTGCAGCTAGACTATTTCCTGATTTCGCGGGGCGAGGGCAGGACTCTTGGTGTTCGCTGGACGCCCCTTCCAGAATCAACCGGATAGGCCAGGTCGTGCAGGCTTCCGGGGGGGCATTTTTGGGGGCTTACGGTGGTATCTACTCCGTGTCCTCGGAAATCATTCATGGATCTCTCTACGGGATGAGCTACTTCATGAGCGCTTACACTGGACAGGCGCGGACAACAGAGGCGTTTCAGCGCGGAACCGAGGGGCAGATGATCGACATTCTGTCAGCCGTTGGGCATGCTGCCAGTGGTTTCATTTCAGCTTATGCAAATATTCATCGATATGGCCCGCTAGCGCTTGAAGAGCACGATTTGTTCAAAAGGCTATTCAAGGCTGCCACTGGGGACACGTGGGTGGGAGGGGATCCACGTGCTGAAATGCCATAGGTCTAGAGGCCTCCCTTTTTGAGGTTGTGGGACGCGGATAGCTAGGTCTTAACGCGTAGGCATATCGTAATCGCTCTGAGTAATTGTCGTATTTTGGTGGTTGTCCGACGTTGGCCTGTAGAAGCCAGCAAAAGATGTTGACCGGCATTCAATGTCGTGATATCAATTTATTATCGGGCTCGGGGCACAATTTAACTTTCCACTGACTATATGCGGTGGCCACTGCAAGGGTAGCTTTGCCTGATCGCGCTATACGGTTACGTTATCGATGGCGACGGTATAAGAGAAAATAGCCCCGAAACCCGGTACTATTAATGGATATCGATAGCATTTTTAAGGATTTATTTGGCCCTGGGTTTCAGAGCCTTGATGGGTTCTGCCGGCTATTGGAAGTTGATCAAAATAAACTTCTCAACTTTCTTTACAATAGGAAAGGTAGCCATTACGTAAGCTTTTCCATATTAAAGAAAAACAAGACCCATCGCTCCATTAAAGCCCCCAAGCGGGTTATGAAAAAAATTCAGCATGCGCTATTGCCGCATCTTGAGAAATTCTACTCTCCCAAATCTTCCAGCCATGGCTTCGTCAAGGGTAGGAGCGTAAAGACTAATGCTCAGGTTCATTCCAGGAAGAGATATGTGTTCAACATTGATCTGAAGGATTTTTTCGAAAGCATACATTTCGGGCGAGTCAGAAATTTATTTATGGCGCACCCATTTAACGCACCCCACAACGTTGCAACAGTGATTGCGCAGATCTGCTGCAGTGAAGGAAAGTTGGCCCAAGGTGCCCCCACCTCGCCGTTAATATCGAACATGATATGCCGTAAGCTTGATTCGCAGCTACAGGCTTTGGCAAAGACAAGTAAATGTCACTTTACACGATATGCGGACGATATCACGTTTTCCTTTACTAGCACCGCAAAACATTTGCCGAAAGACATTGTCGAAGTTTCCGAAGATGGTAGAGCAATACCGGGGCGTGAGTTAGAAGAAATCATTAGAGCCGCTGGGTTCGCCATAAACCCTGAAAAAACTCGTCTTCAGCACCGCACGCAGCGCCAGATGGTAACTGGCCTCGTCGTCAATGAGATGCCCAACGTAACGAGAGAATTCATCCGGTTAACGAGCTCAATGATCAACGCTCTCAAGAGCTATGGGCCCGAGCTGGCAGAAGCCAAGTATCTGGAAATTTTAAAGGCAAAGAACCATACGCTGCAGCCTCGACAGCTTTTGCGAACAAATGACGGTAATGGTGACTTCTTTATCAAAGTGGTCAAGGGTCGACTGAATTACATTCAAATGATTCGCGGGCGAGGTGACAAGATCTACCGTCGGCTAGCATATGAATTGACAGTTGCTCTAGGTAAAGAGAATCCTGAGTTCAAAAAGTCACCCGAGGAGATTCTAGGTAATTCGATTTTTGTCGTGAACAACATTATTAGCGAAAGTCAGGGGACAGCCTTCCTTCTGGAGGGGGTTGGCATTGTTACTAACGAGCATGTGGTGAGCGGGGTATCTAAAACTATCGCCCGTCACTCCATTTCATTTCACCGTGCCGGCGATACGAAAGAATATTCAGCAGAACTAATTCTTTCAGACAAAAAAGCAGACTTAGCTGTCTTTCGTCCCAATGAAGATTTCCGAAATATCCCTGCTTTGAAGAAGTCCGACAAAACAATCGTTCGCGCCATGGATGCGGTTTTATCGATCGGCTTTCCCAAGTATCGAGACGGGACTGCTCACTACATTGCGAGAGGGCATACTACTCAACGTCGCCGACAGGTTGATCTAGATCTCTGGTTAGTTGATTTTATGCTCTTGGAGGGAAACAGCGGTGGCCCTATGTTCAACGATTCAATGGAAGTAATCGGCGTCACAGCTAGAGGCGCTAAAAACAACATCGACGCTGCCCTTTACGGGTTCATCCCGCTAGAGAGCTTGAACAGTTTCATAAGCAGAAGCGATTTTATACTTCTGAATAGGTTGCACGACTATATGGGTAATGGATCACTAAGCCTCTTACCTGAAACTCTTGGCAAGGGGGTTTTGAGCATCACCTACCAAGCGATGCTTCGTAAGCAACGCCTTCAAGACGCTCCGGCAGCTTAATTCATGATCACTCCAAATGGGGGCTTTGGCGCGCCCCAGGCGATGAAACATCCAGTCTTGGCCTGGCCAGCTCCGGCATCCGCTCACCAACAAAGGCCAAGCACCGCCAACCCATAGCCCTGACAGTTCTGCTGTGCGATCACGCAGATCCTGTTACCACAGATACGAAGTGCGTCCAAACTTACCCAGGCCGGGTTTGAAAATGATGGCCGAGATTACCGCTGCCAGTGATCGCCTGGCGTACCATCGCCGTCCATGAATATTAGGTGGTGGGGCAGGGGCTCAAGTGTCCGATGTTTCCCAACTCGGTAAAACGCGGTGGTTTCACTCACCGCCCAGGCCTCCATGCGAGCCGTTGAATTCTCGGGACGCAGGTAGTTTGCATAGACGTAACGCAGACGGGATCCTTCAGACTTGAAATTAAGCATCTCCATAGCGTTGAGGTAATGACGGAGTTCATCCTCTGATGAGCCCCCCAACGCTTCATAGCCTACATGCACGGCACTGGGCAATCCGAGGGTCAACTGCTGCGCAGCGCGCCCCACGGTGCTTCGGAAGTGTTTAGCCTTGGCCATCGCAGCATCGAATGAGGCGCTCCGCCAGCTGACGATGCTTGCGTGATGAACCCGGTCTGCATGCAGCGGCATCCGGGTCGACGGTGTCCATTCGCCGCTGAAGCTGTGCTCGTATGAGAGGTCGTATTCACCTTTGATGAGCTCGACCATTCGGCTTGAACCGAAGTAGACGTCGTCATGGGCCATGACCAAGTCCAGATTTGTCCAGTCGGCATCCCAGATGCGGGCGATTATGTTGTCCTCTTCCATAACAAATCGCGCGCGAGGGTTTTCAATGAACCGCTCGACGTACTTGACCAGGGCATCTAGCGGATAGTCTCTCAGCTCGCGACAGAACTGCACATCAACGACCAGTCGGCGGCGCATGCGTCGAGCCAGGTCATGAATGGATTTGGCCAAAGCCTCGGCATATGCGTGTTCTTCCAGTTCGTAGCCCGAACGGTTGATCCGCTTGCACTCTACCGACCAGCGCCGTCGATCACCGCTTACGACCAGGTCGGGTGTCTTGGAACCGCCCAATTGCTCTGGTACGAACTGAACAGTCGTCCAGCCACGAGTCTTGTACGCACCTGCCACCAGAAGTTCGTAAAGACCAGCATCAGGGGTCTTTCGCCCTTTTTTGAGCAAGGTTTCGATTCGATCATCCACTCCCTCGATCTGCTGGAGGTGGGTCAGGAGGAGCCCGAGTCGGTGCAGCACCGGGGCAATACGGAAGCCTTCGGGGGCAAAGAAATTCCGCCGATCCTGAGCAAACGCGTTAGCCTGATGGATGTACCAGAAGATGGCATCGTCCTTGTCATAAAGCGGGACTTGCTCACCTTGTGCCCACTTCGTGAGGGCGCTTTCGTAGTTGGTCTGCACGGTTTCCAGACGGGCGTCCCATTGACGCTGTTCGAGCAGCGAGCGAAACCATGCGATAGCATCGAGGCATGGTTGGTCAATCCAGTCCTGTCCTTCACGTTGTGCTATCCAAAGCGGTGAGTTCATTCCTTCAGGCCCTTCCTGTGGGTGGTTCAGTGGAGCGGAAATGTAACTGACAAGCTCCAACCGTATTAGCGAACACCAGTCCAACTGACCGACACCAGATGCGAGGCACCGCTCGCCGCCCGGTTACTTTGGCGCGCCTGCATCGTCGGGTAGTACTGCCCCCACCATTTCCATGAGCATCATTTTGTGCAAATAGTACGTGATCTTCTCTGCCGAAATGAAATTAAGCAGCCCGACTGGGTCGCTGGCGAGGGTGACCATTCCAGAGAATTTCCACAGCCCGTCGATATCTGCGATCACCAGCGAGCCGCTCATGCCGTTAAACTTGTGTGGTCGATCACCAGCGACTGTTAAGGTGGAAACCTTCATCTTCCGCCAGGGGGGAACGCGTTAGAAGAGATCGGTATCCCGATCCAAACGCTGCACTGCATGTCTGAGTTGCTGGAGTTCCCAGAAGGTGGCGGTGTGGATGAGTTGGCTGATAACGTACTGCAGAACGAGCAGGCCTGGGAGTTCACTGGGTTCGTCGACAAGAGCTTTGTGAGGCGGACGCTGGTGCCGTCTGATTGTTAGTTGGTGGTTGATTATTCGTGGTTGGTTGCGCGGTGTGCTGGGTTACCGGCTTAATCCCGCCGCCTGGCTGCGACGAAGGTCTAGGGGTAGGGTGGTGGCACTTGGCTTGCCCACCCTGTCTGACCTCGCCATTATCTCTAGCTCAAGGTTTTCGCATGTTTTCGCTGGTTTTTGCGAGGTTAGAGCTGGATGGAAATGACGTCTCTCAGGCTGCTTCATCCCAGCATGATTTCAATCGGTAGCGACATGCAGCAATTTCTGGTGACTAACCGCCTTTACGAGTTCCACGTTAAGGAAGAGCTGGATTCGCTGCGTTACAACTACGGGCTTGACTAGCGACAGCAGGCGGTTGCTTCGCGCTGAAGAATGGCTGCTTTGCTGGACTCTCAGGCGTCAAAGAGTTTTTGGTTCTGAGAAAATTATATGGGGGTGAGTGTGGGGTCGTTGTTTGATTTAGGTTTTGTGCGAAATTCAAAAATCGAAAAAGAGATAGATCGGAAGTCCGTGCTGCATGGGATTTCTGCTGAAAGCATTGCTGCTTACATGGATGTACTGGAAGAATTGTTGGCGGATTACCAAGCTTGTGATGAATTTCGTACGAGGAACGCGCTTGGCGATTTTTTGAGGTGGGAAAAATACTCTCCTCGCGAATGGTTGATAAAAATGCTGTCTGAGGAGGAGCGTGATTACTGGGAGCGCTTTGTGGTTGTTCGCGATAACCTGAAAAATAATAGTTTAGGAGAGACTTATTCTCCAGCAGGACTTGTTGCGCATCTGACTCATTTTTTGGAGGGTGTTTGCGAAAAGACTTGTCTTTCGGGTGAGGTCGTGAAGGCGATTCAAGAAAAATTAAGTGGCTTTACTCGTCTTCGATATCGGTTGGAAGAGTCCGGTGGCGTAATAAATTTATATTTGACTGACCTTAACCATTTATTGTGCGTGGTGAATTCCGGTGTGGGTTATGAAAGCCATACGGAATTTGGTTTGGTTTCGATAATAGTCAATAGTGATGATGTGCTGACCTTGCTTGAAGGAGTCGCAAGGGAGACTAACGTGCTGACAGTATCTTTAAAGAATGAAAGGGGGAGATTTGAAAGGATTCAGACCCGGCACGCAATCGATTGGTGTATCGGGAGGCTTCGTACGCTGATTTGGAAGATAAACAAGGAGGACGATTTATCTCTGGGTCGAAGAGTTCTAACTGACCTGGTTGAATGCAAAGATGAGCTAGAGGTCTTTAAAAGAGCTATTAAGTATGATAATTTCCTTCAGGGGGACGGGCTTGCCAAGACAGATATAAAAAATACTCGTTTGAGGATCCGAAATATATCGTTGCGTTTCAAGGGGGTAACGGAGGATCATGAGCGGCACCATGTTTTCGAGGGGTTAAATTCAATAGAGAATTTTCTTCGGCTTCAATTTAAAATGCTCTTGCAGCGTGATGAGATGTATAGGGATGTGATTTTTTCCTTGAGTGAGATTAAGAGGAATAACACGCTTTACATTGCTTCGAATAAGAAAGGGAAAAAGGTTGAGTTCGCTTTCGGTGAAGAGAATTTGTCCGCAATGCTTGCTAGTAATTTGAAGTGTATGAATTTTCGAGTCAGCAACAATATCACGGTTCGTTGCGAGGCACTTGCTGGTAATGGTCGGTGTGATATAACTGTATATCAGGGCTCTCGCACTATGGCGATTATTGAGTGCAAGCTTGCCCGCGAGGGAGTTAGTATTGAATCTAAAGTTGTAGATGCTTTAGATCAGTTGTATGCTCGGTATAGTGAAAATGAATACGCTGATAGTGGGCATGGGATTCAGTTGTTTTTGATCGTATTTTCGCACGATCGAGTTTTTAGATCTTTGGCGGCTTCGGTCACTGAGGCGCTATGTAAATATGCGGCGCGAAATATTCTTGTCTATGAACAGTTGGGTAGCAGCGAAAATGGTGTGACTTTTTCCTATGAGGAAAAGCGAGGCGAGTTGTTCCTAAGGAAGAAGAGAGTCATCAATTTGATTGTTTCTAATCTTGAAGTTGATTTCCATAGTCGTGCTAAGGATAGAAAGAATTTGAAGCCATACAGCCTTTGAAATACTTGGTATACGAGTTACAAATTATGGTTTTATGTCCAAGGCCTTCAATGTAGTGGCTTTCCTTGGGGCCGGATCTGCAGGCGGTGTCTGGAGTCTTGCCACGAGGCTGATACCGACCAGCATTCAGTCGATGGTTAGATGGAAGCTCTAGTCACGTATCGCTCGTTGGAGCCAAGAGGGCTTGAGACCTCGCAGGAGGAGGATGCTTCCAGTGGAGGGGCGAAAGCTAAGCTTTGAGGCTGTTCTTAATGACCACCTCTGATCTCGGCCAGACAAGGCGGAAAAGACCCTATGCAATCGCGGCACTACCCGTTTGGTTTAAATTTTTCAGGGTCTCAGAGGTGGCAAGTTGGTCTCATCTGTGCTCGGAACACCGGTTTGGTCTTTTGCGGAGTAAGTCAGGATGAGGCCCGATGAAAAGGAAGCTGGAGGGGAGGGCGATTAAACGCCTTTACTCACCACATTTGTGGGTATTAGGTTGAAGTCGTGGATGCATAGGAGGCTTGCCAGCTGACGCGGCCTGGGGCACAGAAAGGCGAGGGATCAACGCTCGAAGGAGGCCTGGAGGCCAGGTAGTACGGGGCTTTGAAGGGTGTGAAAGATGGAGCGGGTAGAGGGAATCGAACCCTCATCTAAAGCTTGGGAAGCTTTCGTTCTACCACTAAACTATACCCGCATCACTAAACGTCTTTACTCACCACGGCGGCCAGTCCAATAAGAACCCTCAACTAAAGCTTGGGAAGCTTTCGTTTTGCCACTAAACTATACCCGCTCGAAGCGGCTGACTTTGTACCAGATGCAGTCGTGCATTTGAAGCGTTAATTCCTCAAAACCTGCATTTATCCGGACCTTCACCCTGGAAGCCGTCCGCCGAGTGCCGCTGTCCGTGCGCTGGCGGAGGATTCCCTGGCTCTGTCGAGCGCTGCTCTCAGAAGGCGAGGGCATGGTGGCTCTGGACCAACTGATACGCGTGACGGGACGACTCTGCCACGGCAGGTTCCGGTTGCAGGAAACTCAGCAGCGCCCGCTTCGAATCGCGGCAGGCGGCCTTGTGTTCCATGTCCAGAAAGTGCCCTGCGGCGTCGATGACGCTGAAGCTGCAGTCCTTTACGTATTTCCCGAAATGCACGGCGTCGTTGGCGGCGGTGTATTCGTCCCAGGCACCGTTCATGAACAAGACGGGTACGTTGATGTTTTTCGCAGCGGTCAGGTAATTGCCCGGATCGATCTCCAGCACCTGGCTGATGTGGTAATGCATCTGGTCGTATTCGTGCAGGTCCAGGCTGCTGATGTGACGATAGTTGAAGCGCTTGAACAACGACGGCAGGTGTTTGCCGATGGTGTTGTTGATCAGGTGGCCGACTTCGTAACGGTTGTGAGCGCCCAGGTGGATGATGCCCCGGTTCAGGTAGTCACTCATGTGCTCGTTGAGCACGGGCGAAAATGAGCTGATGACCGCGCTTTCGATGCGCTTGGGACGATGCGACAGCGCGACCAGCGCCGCAGCGCCGCCCCATGAAAACGACATGACGTGTTCGGCGTTGAAGTGGTCAATCAGCTCCAGCAGGATCTGGCCCTCCATTTCCCGGGTCAGGGGCTTTTCATGACGGTTGTGCGGTTTGGATTTTCCGGCGTACGGCTGATCGTAGAGCACGACGTTCATCGTCGGGTAGAGGTTGCGAACGGTCTGTGCAAATGACGCGGTGGTGGCCAGTGAGCCGTTGACCATGATGATGGTTTTTTCCGCGCCATCTGCGCGATAGAACTCCGTGTAAACCCGAAACTGTCCTTGTATATCAAGCACGGCTTTTTCTGGCGACATAGGTGTAACTCCTGGCGTAACAGGTATGCGTACAACAACGTTGCACGAGTTTCGTGACAGGCAGGCAAAAGCCGATTAAAGGCCCATGTCGATCCGAACGATCTGTCCGACAGGTATTGTTATTGGCGGGCAATTTGTCGCGAGTCCAATGACTCGATACGGCAAAAGGTTTCTTGGAATGGTGTCCTGACTCATCAGTCACATGTGGACTGACGGTTTGGATTCAAGCAGTGGATACTGGAACCCGCAAGTGCCATTCATAGGCTTGTCGCGCATTCCGCCGAACGGTTGTGACTTTTTCAGAATAGCTGGATTTCTGCGGCGTGCAGGGCACGGTAGCTGCCGGGCTCTAGCTCGGGGGGCAGGGACAGATCCCCCATGCGTTCGCGGTGCAGAATCAGCACCTTGTTGTCGAAGTGACCGAACATCCGCTTCACTTGGTGATAGCGACCTTCAACAATACTCAGCCGGGCACAACGAGGTCCAAGGATGGATAACTGCGCCGGTTGCGTGGTGATGTTTTCGAACGGGAAGTAAAAGCCTTCGGCAAACCTGGTTATATACCGTTCGTCGATCAACTGTTCTGTCTTGACGTAATACACTTTGGGCAACTTTGTCTGCGGCTGCGTCAAACGCCGTGACCAGTGACCGTCGTTGGTGATCAACATCAGACCTGTGGTATTGAAATCCAGACGTCCTGCAATATGAAGTTCATGTTTGTCAGGTTCATCCAGCAGATCGAGTACGGTTGGGTGTTGCGGATCCACTGTGGCACTGACGCAGCCTTGTGGTTTGTGCAGCATGAAATAGCGCGGCGCCTTGCCTGCCTGAAGGATCTCGTCGTCGAAGCCCACGCAGCTGAATTCCCGTACGTCATGGTGCGGATCGCGTGTGATCTGGCCATCCACTGTCACACGGCCGCTGACCAGTGCCAGACGCACGTCCTTGCGGTTGAAACGGGGCAGGTTACTGAGGAAACGGTCAAGACGCATGGTGATGGCGACAGGAAGGTTATGAGGGCGCACATGGTACGCGATCTAGCGTACCGGTTGGCCCAGCGCTGCCTGCTCGACACCTGCGCAGCGCGGGCACAGGCAGGCCTTGTTGCGGACTTCGTCGGGTAGCGCTTCGAGCCGTGCCGGGTCAATGGTTTCCGAGAAGCACCAGCACGGCTGGCTGGCAGTGCGCGGGTCGGCCAGGGTGCAACTGTTGCTGAAGCCGCACACCGGGCACAGGTTGGTAACAGCGTCGGTTGTCATGGTGATCTCGGAACCGGGCGAAGAGGGCAGTAAAGTCAGGGCATCTTAACAATCGTCGGCTTGACTGTCGGCGCCTTGTAGACCGGAGCCCGTTGCAGCACCGAGGCTATGGCGGCACAGCGACAGTGCACCAGCAGTATTTTGTCGTAGTGAATGCCTTGAGCCGACAGCGTATCGAACAGGTTCGAAAGCGTTGGCGATGGCATGCCAAAGCGGTTGCGCACCGTCAACACGTCCATTGGCGTGGGCGGTAGATGGCCGAGCAGCGGTGAGGCATTGGCGTTGCGCACGATGTTTGCGATGTCGCCATAGGGTTCGTTGTGAAGCGTCTGAAATTTCGACAGCGTGTAGTTCTTGAACCTGCCGGGCAGTGATGTGCCCGCCATCAGCTTGTCGGTAATGGTCAGTGGTGCGAGCGAAGGTCCGAGCGTCAACGGCGTGTTTCCAGCCGCGCTTGACGCCGCGAAAGGCAAAGTGCGCCTGCTGACGATATTGTGCAGAAAGGGGTCGACGAGTTCGTAGCCGTGGGGCGCGTAGGTACGCAGCTCGGTGCCGTTCGGGATTTTCACATTGGACGTCCAGGGCAGGTAATGGCCGTGCGTGCTCACCACCAGCGTCCTGGCCTGGCCCTTGTCCGAGGTCCAGAGCAGAAACCGGCGCCCCAGCTTCCAGGCGTGGACCG
This sequence comes from Pseudomonas viridiflava, assembly GCF_001642795.1. Lineage (GTDB taxonomy): Bacteria > Pseudomonadota > Gammaproteobacteria > Pseudomonadales > Pseudomonadaceae > Aquipseudomonas > Aquipseudomonas viridiflava. Next base: position 426,787 of record NZ_LKEH01000025.1, read on the forward strand.
GCACGCCACCCAGGTGCGGTTTACCGACCAGGGTCCAGCGCTTGAGCAATGCCTGGGTGTGGAAGAATGTTTCCAGCCGCGTCGGCTGCCGTGACATCCACTGGCTTCGCTTGACGCTGATGACTCGGGAGGCGTCGGGCAATGGGGGAATCACGCGGGTCGCCTGACGTGAGGGTTTGATGAGCCTGTTCATCGAGCGCAACAGTTTGGGTGTCCGGGGGCCCAGGTGCATCAGCCCCAACGAAAGTAATGCCAGCAACGCCTGGTTCTTTTCCGTCTGACGACCGCCTGGCAGGTGTGCAGACGCGATGTTCAGCGAGACGATACCGATCTCGGTCGCCAGCGAGGCGATCAGTGCCGGGGTGAGCAGAATGGACATGGGGGCCAGCAGAAGCTGCAGCTGTTCAAGGCGGTCCGTCCACTCTTTCAAGGTCACCTGCCCGGACGTGACGATCCGGTCTTCGGCATCCATCAGCGCGTTCTGCTTCAACATCCGGTGCAGGAACGCGAAAGGCGAGCCGTCCATCGGACGCTTGCACAGCACGTGCTGCATGGCCTTGTAGGTGTCCGGGTTGTAGATTTGATCGGTCCAGGGACGCAGGATGGACACCGGTGGATTCGGTGCCTTGACGCCGCCCCATAACTTGAACAGGTACCCCAGTCTCTGGTGATGACGCACCGGCACGTGACGCAAAACGGCTTCGCGCCACTGGCTGTCGGCGGTGGCTACAACGAGATAGGCATTGAGTGCGTCTTCGTCAGCGCACTCGATGAATGCCTTGGGGTGCCCTGCCTGATACAGCACCTTCTGTTTGCCTGAATGCTCAAGCAGCAGCAGTCCGGTGTACTGGGTGTGCATGCCGTCGATGACCGAGCCTTGCACGTAGAAACCCAGGTCATGCCAGCGCAGGTCGTCGTGATTGGACAGGGACGCCACGACCAGGTCGAAACCGGCACGTGTCACGCGGCCCAGCTTCAGGGCAATCAGGGCCTGATGGATGAACGTGGACTGAAAAGCCTGTTCGATACCGGCCTTTTCCTGCCCCCAGAACGTGTCGATGCGTTCGGTCATCAGCGCGAGAAAATCAATCGTCCTTATGTGTTCTTCCACGGCGTAGGGATCAACTGCCAACTCAGTGTCGACCGCCCATTGACCCTGCCTCGTGGTGTCCAGAAACACCACGGTTTTGCCGCCATGATCGATGTAGCCGAGCGGCGTCTGGACCCGGTATTGGGTGACCAGCGCCTCGCTCAGGCTGATCGGTTTTTCGTGGGGCGTATGGACGTGAACAGCAGGGGTGCGGGCGTCACCCAGCGGGGTGGTCGAGGTGCCGCGCCGGTACATGAGGAATACGTGGTCGGGATCGTGTTGCAGACCATGCTGGTCACGCAAGTAGCCTGACATGAGCCGTTTGGCCAGTGTCGAGGGTTCAGGCAACTGTTTCAGAATGGACGGCTGCGACTGCCAAAGGTCCGCGCCACTGGCCAGCGTGAGACTGCGTGTGACCGGCCTCAACAGATCGAATCGATCATAGCGCTCATCACTCAGCAATTCCTCGGCGAGCAATGCCTGGGCATCGGTCAGCTCGGCAAACACATCGCCTTCGACCCGCTTCAACCCCACGGATGCGACGGTCTTTTCACTGCGCTCCAGTCGGTACGAGGCGAACGCGTAGACACCCGCGTCATTCAATGCCGCCAGAAGTTTTCCAGTCATGTGCGCCGGATCGCTGCTGATGTATTCGATGACTGTGCCACGGTTGTCCAGTACATGAATGAAGCAGTGCGAGGTCAACGTTGAACTGACCTGGAACAGCCCGGCCACTGGGTCGCCGTTGAATGTGAGCATGCGGACTTCAACCGTTTCGCCATTTGCGCGCTGTTCGAGAAGCGAGAGGTCTGTGGGAAAGTCTTTCAGACCCAACGCATCCAGCGTCAGAAAATAACCGTAGCGACTGATCTGACCCCTGGCATATTGCCGCGCCAGCGTATCCAGAAAGCCGAGTCTGGACAGTACCCGGTAGTTTTCCGTGTGCCGCGACCAGAATGTCTCCAGTGCAACGGCATAGTCCCGAGTCCAGGGTGCGTCGGCTATCAGGTTGAACATGTCCTGTGCTTTCAAGGCTGGCGCGGTATCCGACAAGGGCTTGTCTTCGAGCGTGCTCTTGCCCAGCGCAATGTAGTGCCGCGGATCGAAGCTGACGAGCGCCAGTTCGGTCAGTGACAGGCGCAGGTGGTCGTCCTCGCGCCCATCATCATGAACGGCTGGATGCGTTTCGTTGATGAAGGTGACGTGCAGTTGATCAGGGTCCAGCGTCTGGCCGGTCCTCTCTTGCAGGAGCATGGCGAGCTGCTCGCGCAGGTACTGGCGTCTGGAGGGCGGTGCGTCCATGTCCAGCTGGCAGGCCTTGAGCAGCAAGGGCGAATTGGCGATCAGCGCAAAGCCGGAACTGTTGCGCAGGGCCTTGAGTCTTTGCTCGATGGCAGCGTTCGAGTCACTCGTCGCGGGCGGTTGATCGGTGGCGGCGGGTGGCTCCGCTGAAGGGGCTGAAGCGAGAAGCGGGGTGTCGTGGGTGAAGGGTATATGAGGAGCGGTCATGGCATCTGGTCAAAGGAAATGATCAGGCACTATGTCGCACCGCCCCGGCCGATCAGACACAACTATGTATCTGATCGACACGGCGGTCGCAGACTTACAGCTGACGCAGGTAGGCGCGCCAGCCGCCCAGTTCGCTGATGTTGCGCGCACCTTCAAGGCCGTACGGCTCACAGATGAAACCGGTTTCCCATCGGCCGTCGGCGAGCTGCACCTTGCCCAGACCCAGCGGTGCTGGAATCCCGGTCAGGAATGAACCCAGCTCGGCACTCGGCAATTCCCAGACTTCCAATTCAATCGCCACGCCGCCATCGGCCACACGCACCATGCCCGGACGAAAAGGCGGGCCGCCTGCCAGTGCGTAGAGCTGATAGTCGGGTGAGCTTTGTGTGGCTTCCAGCAGGCGTGCGCCGCGCTGCTTCAGTTGTCCGTTGAGCGCCAGGCCGTCCAGATGCGCGCCGCAGACCACCAGCCGCGCCATGTCATTGCGCGCGACAGTGGTCGGCGTGGGTGGTGTGTTACCCGAGATCAATGGCAGGGCCGTGTGACGTTGGAAGGCATCGGCGAGGCTGAGCAGGTACTGGTCGGTGAAGGCGCGCCCGAACAATGTCACGCCCCACGGCAAACCGTTATCCATGAAGGTGCTGGGCACGGCGACGGCGGCGTAATCCAGCAGGTTGACGAAGTTGGTGTAGTAGCCCAGTTCGGAATTGCGCAGCACCGGTTCGGCGAGCAGCTCGGCCGATGTCATCGGGCGACCGATGCTTGGCGTCACCACGCAGTCCAGACCTTCCAGTGCCTTGTCGCAAATGGCCTTCAGTGCCTGTAGACGGTAGTGCGCGCGAAAGGTCTCGACGCCTGTGACGGCTGGCGCCTTGGCCAATACCGCACGGATCACCGGCAGTACGGCGGCAGGGTTTTCCTCCATCAGTTGCCCGGCGACGCTGTAGCGCTCGGCGACCCATGGGCCGTCGTACAGCAGGCTGGCGGCTTCGAGAAACGGTGACAGGTCAATGGTCACCGCTTCGCCGCCCAGCGCGGTCAGGTGATCGATGGCGTCACTGAACAACAGCGGCCCTTGAATGCAGCCGAAAAACTCCAGGTCTTCGGCACGCGGAACGCCGAAGCGAAACGGGCGTGGCGCGCCGAATGCGGTTGCGTCGTTCCACGCCGGGTTGCGGCGGCTGTATTCATCGCGCGGGTCGAGCCTGGCGACCAGTGCCAGCAACTGGCTGGCTTCTCTGGCTGTGGCGGTGAACAGCGATACGCAATCCTGAGTGCGACAGGCCGGCACGACGCCTGCGGTCGAGATCAGGCCTTTGCTGGCTTTGGTGCCGACCAGATTGTTCAGCGCTGCAGGCACCCGGCCTGAGCCGGCGGTATCCGTGCCCAGAGAAAAGCTGCTGACGCCCAGCGCGACCGCCAGCGACGAACCCGAGCTGGAACCGCCGGAAGGATATTCCTTCAACACGCTGTTGGGGCACGGGCCGTAGGGTGAGCGGCTGCCATTGAGACCGGTGGCGAACTGGTCGAGATTGGTCTTGCCCATCGGCACGGCACCCAGCGCGATCAGTTGCTCGACAATGGTTGCCGAGCGTTCCGGCGTGTAGGCGTAGTCGGGGCAGGCGGCGGTGGTGGGAATGCCCGCGAGATCAATGTTGTCCTTGATCGCGAACGGCACGCCGTAAAGCGGCAGATCCTTGAGTTCGCGGTTTTCCAGCGCGGCCAGATAGGGTTCCAGTTCATCCGGACTGAGCAGATGGATGAACAGGTGATAGCCGGGGTTCAGCTCGGCGGCCTTTTCCTGCAGTGCCAGGATCAACTGACGGGGCGACAGGGCGCCGGACTGGTAGGCAGTGCGCACGGAATCCAGACGCAGATCAGTCAACAATGGGTTATTGGTCATGGTGATGTTCCCTCAAATTGAGTGATTCGGTTCAGTCCGCGTCGAGCACGACGACGCGCTGGCCTGCGCGCACGGCCGAGCCGGGTTGCACCCGCACGTCGCGCACAATGCCGCCGACTGGCGCTAGGACCGGGATTTCCATTTTCATGGACTCCAGCACCACCAGCACGTCGCCAGCCTCGACCCGTTCGCCAGGCTTGACCTGTACCTGCCAGAGATTGCCGGCGATGTGGCTGTCGATACCTTGCTGGCCCGGCTCGAGAACTGTCTCGTCAGTCGTCGGGGCGATGCTTTCCTCGCTCTCGAAGTTGGCTTGCCCGTTGGCAATCCAGCGCTCGCGTTCGGCGTTGAACGCTGACTGTTGCTGGGCCCGGAATGCGGCGATGCCTTCGGCTTCGTGACTCAGAAAGGTCTGGTAATCGGTCAGGTTAAGGGTGCTGTGTTCGATGTTCAGATCGAATCGGCCCAGCGGGAAATCACGGCGGATGCGCAGCAGTTCCTCAGCGCTGACCGGATAGAAGCGAATCTGATCGAAGAAGCGCAGCAGCCAGGGTTTGCCCTCGAATGCGGCAACGTCTCGATAGCGATTCCACATCTGCAACGTACGGCCCACGAACTGATAACCGCCGGGGCCTTCCATGCCGTACACGCACATGTAGGCGCCACCGATGCCCACCGAGTTTTCCGCCGTCCAGGTGCGGGCCGGGTTGTATTTGGTGGTGACCAGTCGATGACGCGGGTCCAGCGGTGTTGCAACCGGTGCGCCGAGGTAGACATCGCCCAGGCCCATCACCAGATAGCTGGCGTCGAACACGGTGCGCTGCACTTCGTCGAGGTTGGGCAGGTCATTGATGCGCCGGATGAATTCCAGATTGCTCGGGCACCACGGTGCGTCCTTGCGCACGGTGGTCATGTATTTCTCGATGGCCAACTGGCAGGCCGGGTCGTCCCAGGACAATGGCAGGTGCACGATGCGCGAGGCCACTTGCAGGTCCTTCGCAGCGCAGACGGCGTCCCACTCACCCGCAACGATCTCCAGCAGTTGCTTGAGCGGCAGTTGGGCAGGGCGGTAATGCACCTGCAGCGAACGGATACCCGGCGTCAGGTCGATCACGCCCGGCAGGGCCTTGGCTTCCAGCGCGAGCATCAGCGCATGGCCGCGAAGGCGCAGCACCAGATCCAGTTCCGGCGCGCCGATTTCCAGCAGCAGGTGCGTGTCGCCGGACAGCCGTGCCACGAGTCGTTTGTCGTCCTGGCCGATGTCCAGAATGATCGGGCTTTGCAGCTGGTTTATGAACGAGGTGTGGTCTAAAGCGCTTTCGCGGACAAGTCCGCTCCCACGGGGGCTCGCCGTTTCCTGTGGGCGTGAGCTTGCTTGCGAAGAGGCATGACACGCTTCGACGCTCACCGGATGAAACCGGACTTTGTCACCCGCCTTGAGCTGACCCAGTTGCCACATGTCCGCCTCAATGATGGTCACCGGGCAGACGAAGCCACCCAGGCTCGGCCCGTCCGGCCCGAGGATCACCGGCATGTCGCCGGTAAAATCCACGGCGCCGATGGCATACGGGTTGTCGTGAATGTTGGACGGGTGCAGCCCGGCCTCGCCGCCGTCGGCGCGGACCCACTCGGGCTTGGGTCCGATCAGACGCACGCCGGTGCGGCTGGAATTGAAGTGTACTTCCCAGTCAGTGGCGAAAAACGTTTCGATGTACGCTTCGGTGAAGTACTGGGGCGCAGCGTGCGGCCCGTAGATCACACGCATGTCGCGAACTTCGCCAAGCACCTCGAGCGCCTCATCGGCGATGCAATGGCCAGTGCTGCGATCCGTCAGCGGCGCAAGATGCAGCACATCACCGGCCCGCAGCGCACGACCGCCATGGCCGCCGAACTGGCCGAGGGTGAAGGTGCTTTTGCTGCCCAGATAATCCGGCACATCCAGCCCGCCCCGCACACACAGGTAACTGCGTGCACCGGCCCCGGCGATGGTGCCCAATGCCAGTGTCGAACCGGCCTTCACCAGCAGTGCTGTGTTCATCGGGCACGATTCGCCATCCAGGGTCAGTGGAATCGTTGCGCCGGTCACGGCCACCACCGCGTCCGTGTTGAAACGCAGCAGCGGCCCGCTCATGGTGATTTCCAGCGCCGCGCACCCTTCGGCATTGCCCAGCAGCAGGTTGCCCTGACGCAAGGCGCGGCTGTCCATCGGACCGGACGGCGGAACACCGACGGCCCAGTAACCCAGGCGTCCCGGATAATCCTGAACGCTGGTCTGGGTGCCGCCGCTGAGCACTTCGAAGGTGTCGGCGCGATACACCAGATCCTCCAGGCAGCGGGTCCACGGCTGCCCGCTGGCGAATGGCGCATCGGCGATGATCTGTCGCAGGTAATCGCGGTTGGTCTCCACGCCATACAGACGACTCTCCGCCAACGCTTCGGCCAGTGCAGCACTGGCTTCATCGCGGCTCGGTGCCCAACTGATGAGCTTGGCGATCATTGGATCGAAGAACGGCGGGATCTCACAGCCGGCTTCCACCCAGGTGTCGATGCGCAGCGCCTGACCGTCTGCGGGCGGAAAGCTTACGGCGGTCAACAGGCCGGGGCAGGGCTGGAAGTCGCGGCCCGGATCTTCGGCATACAGACGCGCCTGAATGGCGTGCCCGTTCGGTTTCAGGGTGGCTTGCAGCTCCGCAAGCGGCGGCAGATCACCGGCCGCCAGTTGCACCATCCAGCCGACCAGATCCACGCCCCACACCTGTTCGGTCACGCCGTGCTCGACCTGCAGTCGGGTGTTCACTTCCAGAAAATAGAAGCGCTGATCCTGGCTGTCGAAAACGAATTCCACAGTCCCGGCGCTGCGATAATTGACGGCCTTGGCCAGCTTGATCGCCGCCGCACAGAGTTCATCTGCCATGCCTTCCGGCAGGTTGGGCGCGGGGGTTTCTTCCAGGACTTTCTGGTTGCGACGCTGCACCGAACAATCCCGCACGCCCAGCGCCAGCACTTCACCCTGACCGTCGCCGAACACCTGGACTTCCAGATGACGAGCGCGCTGGATGTACTTCTCGATGAACACCCCAGCGTCGCTGAAGTTGTTCTGGCCCAGACGCTTCACCGCCTCGAACGAGTCGGCCAGCTCAGCGGCGCTGCGGCACACGCGCATGCCGATACCGCCGCCGCCCGCCGTGCTCTTGAGCATGACCGGATAGCCGATGGACTCGGCGGCGGTGAGGGCCGCGTCGACGCTGTCCAGCAGCTCGGTGCCTTCGAGCATCGGCACGCCATGCTGTTTGGCCAGGGCGCGAGCGGTGTGCTTGAGGCCGAACACCCGCAGTTGCTCGGGTGTCGGGCCGACGAAGGCAATGCCCGCGTCCTCACAGGCCTGGGCGAACGCAGCGTTTTCAGAGAGAAATCCGTAACCCGGATGAATCGCACCCGCGCCGCTGGCTTTGGCGATGGCGAGGATCTTGTCCACCGCCAGATAGGTGCCGGCCGCGCCGCCTTCACCCAGGCTGTGAGCTTCGTCGGCCTGCATCAGGTGCAGGCTGGCAACGTCGGCTTCGGAATACACCGCCACGCCCTTGACCTTCAAGGTGCGCAGGGTTCGCAGGATGCGGCAGGCAATGGCGCCACGGTTGGCGATCAGCAGTTTGTCGAACATGGCATGACCCCGGAAACCGGACTGAATCGGTTTCGTGATGGGAAGCGGGCCGTCCCGCTAATAAACGTTTCAACGCAACGGTCGTCCGTTGCTGCCCGGATTCGGGGCTTGAAGCATCAACTAGTCGCGAACGACCAACTGCGCAGGCGTCGGGTTGTAGCCGTTGCAGGGGTTGTTCAACTGCGGGCAGTTGGAGATCAGCACGATCACGTCCATCTCGGCACGCAGTTCGACGTATTTGCCGGGCGCCGAGATGCCGTCCTCGAAGGTCAGGCCGCCGTCCGCTGTCACGGGCACGTTCATGAAGAAGTTGATGTTCGGCCCGATGTCGTTCTTGCTCAGACGACCGTCGTGCAGGCAGGCGCGCAGGTAGTTGTCGCGGCAGCTGTGCATGTGGCGTTTTTCCAGGGCGTAGCGCACGGTGTTGCTTTCTTGCGCACAGGCGCCGCCCAGCGTGTCGTGCCGGCCACAGGTGTCATCGACGATGGTCAGCATCGGTTGGCCGAGGTTGGAAAACAACACGCTGCCGGTGGTCAGGTACACGCTGTTCTGGCGGCGCAGGGTGCGTTGCACGTCGTAGCGTTCACGCGGGTTGGCAAGGCTGAAGAACAGCGTATCGACCGCCTGATTGCCTTCCAGGTCGAGGATACGCACGGTTTGTCCGGCTTTCACTTCGGCCAGAAACGGTTCGCCGGCCGGGATGGTTGCGTCGCAGTGTTGATGGTCGTGGGCATGCAGATTCATGACGGGGGTCTCCTCAGGCGAACAGGCGGTCGGTGTTGATGAAGCCGCGCTCGTTTTCCGGGCGTGACGTGCGGCAGTGCTCGGCAATGCTGGCGTCGGCTTTCATCCAGCTCAGCTTGAGCGGCTGCGGCGCATAGGCCGGGTTCGGGTCCATCGGATGTTGCAGCGCGGTCAGCACCACCAGCGTGTCCATCGGTGCATACAGCTCGATGTAATCGCCTGCCTTCGAGTTGTCAGGGACAAAGTGCAGAGTGCCGGTTTCGTCGACGTTGACCCGGCTGAACAGATTGAGGGTCATCAGCAGGTCTGACAGACCCAACCCCCACTTGCCCAGCTCGACCAGCAGGTTGTCGACGCCGTTGCGAAAGAAGCCGTTGCGCAGTTCCTGATAACGGCCCTGGCCGTACTTTTCAGCTACTTCCTGAGCATTGAGCACACCGCCAATGCTATCGCTCCAGCCGCAGGTGTCGGTAACGATGGCGGCCAGCACGCGGCCCATGTCCGAGTACAGGCAGTGACCGGCGCTCAGTCGTGCGGTGTGTTGGCATTTGAGGCTGTCAGGCAGGTTCAGGCGCTCGGTCTTTTCGTGAGCGTTGAGCAGCGTCAGGCTGACATTGGCATTGCCGTGCAGGTCGGTCAGGCGCAGCAGTTCGCCGCGCTTGAGGATGAACGAGCGATGGCCGCCGCCGGGCAGCATTTCTTCGGCGAAGACGGGGTAAAGCGTGGTCGAGTCAGTCATGGAGTGGGTTCCTCTAAAGCAGGTTTCAGCAGATCGAGTGCCGCACGTTCGGCGCGGCGCTCGCTGTTGAGGGGAATGTCGTAGGTGATGCGCGCACCGTAGGCACCGGGGGAGTGCGGGTCGTGGCGGACCTTGTCGAACACCAGCAGGCGCGTACCGAGGTTGAAGCCTTCGGACAGGTCGTGAGTGACCATGAACACGGTCAGTTGCGTCTCGCGCCACAGCTCAAGCAACAGGTGATGCATGTCCTTGCGGATACCGGGGTCCAGGGCGCCGAACGGCTCGTCGAGCAGCAACACGCGAGGCTTCATGATCAAGGCCTGGGCGATCGCCAGTCGTTGCTGCATGCCGCCGGACAGTTGCGAGGGATACTTGTCGAGCGCATGGCCCAGGCCGACCTTGTGCAGCAGCTGCGCCGCCTGCTCCCGAGCGTCCCGCTTGGCCTGGCCGAACAGTCGGCCGATCCACCGTGAGCGGGGCAGCTCAAGGCCCAGCGCGACGTTGTCCAGCACGCTCAGGTGCGGAAACACCGAGTAGCGTTGGAAGACCACGCCACGGCTGGCGTCCGGTTCGTTGGAAAGCGGCTGACCGTCGAGCGTGATCGAGCCACGGCTTGAGGTTTCCTGGCCCAGCAGCAGGCGAAGAAAGGTCGATTTGCCGCAGCCCGACGCGCCGACCAGCGTGCAGAACTCGCCTTCGGCAACGTCCAGATTCAAACCTTCCAGCACCACCTGATCGTCGTATTGCTGCCAGACGTTGCGCACGCAGATAAAGCTCATGCTCGCGCTCCTTCGTACCAGGGAAATGCACGACGGGTCAGGGCTTTCAGGCCCCAGTCCATCAGCCAGGCGAGCAGGGTGATCCAGACCACATAAGGCAGAATCACGTCCATCGCCAGGTAGCGGCGAACAAGGAAGATCCGGTAGCCCAGACCGTCGGTGGAGGCAATGGCCTCCGCCGCGATCAGGAACAGCCACGCCGACCCCAGCACCAGCCGCAAAGCAATAAGCAGACGCGGCAGCAATTGCGGCAGGATCACCCGCAGGATCAGCGTCCAGGTCGAGGCACCGAGGGTCTGTGCCTTGATCAGCAGTTCGACCGGAATTTCACGCGCACGCTGCTCCAGATCCCGCGCCAGAATGGGCGTGATGCCGATGACGATCAGCATCACTTTCGACAGCTCGCCCAGACCGAACACGATGAACAGAATCGGCAGGATCGCCAGCGGCGGCACCATCGACAACACCGTCAGCAAGGGCGACAGCGGCGCGCCGAACATCGGCAGAATGCCCGCTGCAATGCCCAGGCACAGCCCGAGCAAGGCACTGATGCCCAGACCGATGGCCAGCCTTTGAAGGCTGGACGCGGTGTCCTGCCACAACAGGTATTCGCCGGTGCGGACGTCGGCCTTGAACGCCATGCGATTGACCGCATCGGCCATCTGCACCGCGCTGGGCAGCAGTTTGTCGTTGGGGTTTTCCGCAAGCCGGCTGGCCGAGCCCAGAAAATAGGCGAACAGCAGCAGGGCGAACGGCAGGATCACCAGAATCAGGCGACCGGCGCGATCCGGATGGCGGTTTATCAAGCGCATGGCAAAGACCTTTGTGCGGAACGTGAATTACAGCTTGCCGTCGGCGGCCATCTGCACGTAGCTGGGGTCGAAATGCAGCTTGAGATTGCCCTTGTCACCGGTGGTCACACCGTTGGCGAAGGTCATGCCCACCGCCTTGTCATCCTTGGCGCCTTCGCCGAGCAAACCGTGCGCGAACGAGAAGCTGGCGACCTTGCCCATGGTTTCCGGCAGCTGTTTGCTGGTGGCGAACTCAAGCGCTTCCTTGGGCGTGGCGAACAGTTTGGTGGTGTCCAGTTGCGACTGGAAGCCCGCCAGATCGGTGCCCGAGGCCTTCGCCATGTGTTCAAGCGCAGCCTTGCTCTGGGCGTTTTTGGCGTTCATCAGCGCAACCACTTCAAACCATGCGCCGGTCAGGGCCTTGCCCAGCGCCGGGTTGTCTTTCAGGGTCTGGGTCTTGACCACCATCATGTCCATGATCTCGCCGGGAATCTGGCTGGAGTTGAACACTTCAGTCACGCCCGGTTTGGCCTTGATCTCCGACAGCATCGGGTTCCAGGTAGTGACGGCTTGAACATCATCGGTGTTGAAAGCGGCGGCAATATCGGCATCCGAGGTGTTGACCACCTTCAGGTCCTTCTCGCTGAGCCTGGCGCTGTCCAGCGCGCGAGCCAGCAGGTAGTGGGAAACCGACAGTTCGACCAGATTGACGTCCATGCCCTTGAGGTCGGCGATCTTCTTGCCTTCGCCCTTGAGCACGACGCCGTCGTTACCGTTGGAGAAGTCGCTGACGATCAGCGCCGTGCTTTCCACGCCACCGGCGGCCGGAATGGTCAGGGCGTCCATGTTGGTCATGGTGCAGCCATCGAACTGGCCGGCGGTGTACTGGTTGATGGATTCGACGTAGTCGTTGAGCTGGGTGACGTCGATCTTGATGCCGTATTTCTTGGCCCATTTGTCGACGATGCCCTGAGTGCCTGCGTATTCCCACGGCATCCAGCCTGCGTAGATCGTCCAGCAGACGTTGAAGTGATCCTTGGGAGCGGCGTTCGCCGAGAAGCTCAATGCTGCGAGAAGACCGGCGCAGAGCAGGCCTGAGAGACGTGACGTTGACTTGAGCATCGAGAGATCTCCAGTAGTGAAAAGGGCGGCCAGGAGCAACGTGACACCACTGGTGTCCTGTCTCCCGGGCTTTTGTCCCGCCGTGTAACCTCTACTGGAGGTCGCCAACTCTCGGACCAGCCACTTGCCTCTGGCAAGCCGGAACCCTAGTCAGCTATTGCAAATTGTGGTGCCGCGAACCGTGTGTTGACTCCTGCACAGGATGGACTAAGCGAGAGTTGTGCCAACTCGCCGAAAGGCCCGGTTGGCAAGGGTTGCCATATTTCCAGGTGCAGTGAGGTGCAGGAATCTGCCTTGTGCTGGTGCACGAGCGCACCTTGATGAGGCGCTGGTTGAAATGTTTTGTAGCATCTTTGTAAGAAAGCGCTACAGGCCGGAGAGCCTTGATTTCAGCGCTTTTCAGGCTTTCTGGAGTATTTCCAGCGGACGGACGGAGCGTCCTGTTACGCACTGGATCGCGTTTTCAGTGTCTTAACCTTCGTCCGCCAACCGCTTTGGCGGACGCCGACCAGCGTCGCTGGTTTGTGCCCTATCGCGGTCCAGGAGGCCGCCATGTATCGAAGACCCTCGCTAATCGTTTTGCTGACCCTCTTCCTTGCTGGTTGTTATGGAGGCCCTGGTTACTACGAATCCGATGTGTACACGCAACCGACGACGGTGGTCGCTGGCGGGTACGGTTTTGACAATGGCTACCGCTCCACCTATTACCAGGAGCGGCGCATCTACGTGGCGCCTCAACCGCGCTATTACCAACAACCCCGTTACTACGCCCCCGCTCCGCGTTATTACGGTCCACCACCTGGACCGCGCTACTACCAACCTGGCCGCCCACCGGGATACGGCTGGCGTAACGACGGCTTCAGAGGCAACGATGGCTATCGCGGCAATTACCGCGGCGACTATCGCGGCAATCGTGGATGGAGTGACCACGGCGGTGGCCGGGACCATGGCAGAGGCGACGGCCGTGGTCGTGGAGACGGGCGAGGCGGGCATCGCTGATACTCAAGTCCGCCTCAACACTGATCGGGCCCATCGCTCCGCGTGGGCATGCCTCCCGTGACGCTCCGCGTCACAAATGGCACAGACTGCGGATTCAGT
>NZ_LKEH01000025.1:440250-496076 GCF_001642795.1 Pseudomonas viridiflava
AAACGCTGGAGTTTGGGCACACATCTGCGCCACATTCGAGAGCGGACGCAGAGCGTCCTGGGAGGCGTTCCCACGCGGAGCGTAGGAACGATCAGCGTGATCTCAAGCACGCCGATCATGCCCATGCTTGTGCTCAGCGTTATACCCGAGTCTTGCAGCGACCACGGACTGTGGGAGGCGGCTTGCCGGCGATGCTTTTTCTGAAGCGACCTAGTCAGTGACTGAACTGACGCCATCGCCGGCAAGCCGCCTCCCACGGGGTATGCATTCAGTCAGTCACTTTCNACCGTTTTGCGCGTCTTCCGGACTTTTGTATAACGATGAGCGCGGAGCATGGGGATGATCGTGTGCTTAAGGTCTACGATCGTTCCTACGCCCTGCGTGGGAATGCCTCTCAGGACGCTCCGCGTCCGCTCTCGATCAGTGTCGAGAGATCACTCACGCCGACTCAATACTCCGACAAGTCCGCCAGCGGATGCCGTCCTTCCCAGACCTTCTCGAAGTGCGCCTCGATCACCGCAGGCGGTACTTTGCTGACATCCGGCCAGTGCCAGTGCGGCGCGTGGTCCTTGTCGATCAGTCTGGCGCGCACGCCTTCGCTGAATTCCGGATGACGACAGCAATTGAGGCTCATGGCGTATTCCATCTGAAACACCTGCGCCAATGACAGGTGACGCGCACGCTTGATCTGTTCCCAGACCAGATGCGCAGTGACCGGGCAACCCTCCACCAGATTCTTCGCACCTTTGGCCAGCAACGCGTCATCCTGCTGCTGCAAATGGCTGATGGCCTGCCAGGCACAGACCAGATTGCCCACGTCCAGCAGCGCATCAATCTGTGCCCGGCGCGGCAGCCACTGCGCTTCGGGCAACTGGCTGTTGGCCTCGTGTTGCAGCGCCTTCAGCAGGCTGTTCAGCTGCACATCGGTCTGTTCCTGCCAGTTGAGTTGCAGCAGACCTTCGATCAGATCCGGCTGCTGTTCATCGAGCAGGCAGCGATCCGCCAGATCGAGATCCAGCGCGTCACGCCCGTTGATGTGCGAACCGGTCAGCCCCAGAAACAACCCCAGTTTTCCCGGCAAGCGGGACAGGAACCAGCTTGCGCCAACATCGGGGTAAAGCCCGATGCTGATCTCAGGCATGGCCAGTCGACTGCTCTGAGTAACGATTCGAATATTCGCGCCCTGTAGCAGACCCATGCCGCCGCCCAGCACGTAGCCGTGCGCCCAGCAGATCAACGGCTTGGGGTACGTATGCAGGCTGTAATCCAGACGGTATTCAGCGCCAAAGAAGTGCGCTGCCAAAGGTGGTACGGTGCCGGGATTATTGAGGCAGGTTTCGACCAGCGTGCGCACATCGCCCCCGGCACAAAAGGCTTTCGCGCCATTGCCGCGCAGCAGTACACAAACAATCTGCGGATTGCCCGCCCAGGCGTCGAGCTGATCCTGAAGCGCCAGAATCATCGGCAGCGACAGTGCGTTCAGCGACTTCTCGGCGTCCAGCGTAGCGACTCCGATACGTGCGCCGCCCTGGGCGTGAAGTTCTTCGAATTGCAGGTTCATCGTGACCCTCTCTAAAAAGACGCCGACCTCATTGTTGGTCTTCGTGCAGCGTCATTAAGTTGCAGGGGGAAATTTGCAGTGTAGGAAACCGACGGAATCGATGGGGGACATTTGACATTGGCAGTCAGCTTTCCTAGTGTCCGCGCAATGTTTTTACCGGATGTGACCATGACTAGCGACGACCGCATCAAGCTTGAACCCAGCTGGAAAGAAGCGCTGCGTGACGAGTTCGAAAAACCCTACATGCAACAGTTGCGCGAGTTTCTGCGTCAGGAGCACGCCGCAAACAAGGAAATCTATCCGCCGGGGCCGCTGATCTTCAACGCGCTGAACTCCACGCCACTGGATAACGTGAAAGTCGTGATCCTCGGTCAGGACCCTTACCACGGCCCCAATCAGGCCCACGGCTTGTGCTTCTCGGTGCAGCCCGGCGTGCCGACACCGCCTTCGCTGGTCAATATTTATAAAGAATTGAAACGCGACCTGAACATTGATATCCCCAACCATGGCTGCCTGCAAAGCTGGGCGGATCAGGGCGTGCTGCTGCTTAATACCACCCTCACTGTAGAGCGGGCGAATGCGGCCTCCCACGCAGGCAAGGGTTGGCAGCATTTCACGGACAGGATCATTCAGGTGGTCAGCGAGCATCAGCCTCATCTGGTGTTTCTGCTGTGGGGCGCTCACGCGCAGAGCAAGCAGAAGCTGGTCGACGCGACCAAACATCTGGTGCTGACCTCGGTCCACCCGTCACCGCTGTCAGCCTACAAAGGCTTTCTCGGCAACGGACATTTCGGACGGGCCAACAAGTATCTGAAGCAGAACGGCCTCACGCCGATTGACTGGCGCTTGCCGAATATCTGAGGCGTCAGTCAGTGAGTCGTCTGTTCCAGCGCCGGAACAGCGGCTCGGCCAGAAACAGCACGAACAACAGACGCATCACCTGCATCGCCGTGACCAGCGGCACGGACAATTGCAGCACCTCGGCGGTCAGGCTCATCTCGGCAATGCCGCCCGGCATCATGCCCAGTGTCAACGAACGCAGATCCAGATGCGTCAGCGCACTGAGGCCGAAGGCGGCGAGGGCGGCGATCAGCATGGTCAGCGCCGTTCCCAACAGCGTGCGCCCCAGAAACGACGGTGCACGACGAAAGAACGCCCGATTGAAGTGACAACCCAGCCCGCTGCCAATCAGCAGCTGGCCCAGTTGGCTGGCACCATTGGGCAGGCCGATTTTCAGATCCCAGACCACGCTGACCACTGCGCTCAAAAGCAGCGGACCGAACAGCCACGGATTCGGCTGCTTGAGGTGTTGCCAGAGCCAGGCCAGCAGCGCGCCGAACGGTAGAAGAAACGCCAGCCAGCGCCAGTCGACACTGGTGGCGTGCAGAACGGGCGCACCCTCGCCCAGCAAGTACTTGAAGATGGCCGGGACGCACAGCACCACCGCCAGCACGCGCAGGCTCTGTGCGGCGGCGACGCTGCTCAGGGTCGCGCCATTGCGTGCGCCGAGGTTGACCATTTCACCCGAACCGCCCGGCATGCTGGAGAAGAAAGCAGTAGGCCGGTCCTCGCCGGTGCGCAGCATCAGCCACACACCGACCAGACAGGACAGGCTGGTGATCAGCGCACCAAAGAAAATCAACCCGAAGTGCGCCAGCACCTGTTCGATCACTACTGGAGTGAAGTGCAGGCCGATACCGATGCCGATGACCAGTTGGCCGCATTTGCGGCCGCCGGGAATCTGGGTGATCTGCCAGGGTGTCAGGCAGCGCACCAGGATGATCGCCAGCAACGAGCCGACCATCCAGGGTAGAGGCCAGCCGACCTGGCTGGCGAGGTAGCCGCCCAGCAGGCCGACCAGCGGGGTCGGCCACCAGTTACGCAGTGACGAATCAGACATTGGTCATCGCGGCACGCTGACTGGCGCGCCTGCGCCAGATACGGATCAGCGGGAACAGCAGCATGAACACCGTCAGTACCCAGACGCCGAGGGTGATCGGGCTGGCCCAAAGAATCCCCAGTTCGCCGTTGGAAATCGACAGCGCACGACGCAGGTTCTGCTCCATCAGGCCGCCCAGAATGAACCCGAGCAGGATCGGCGACAGCGGGAAATCCAGCTTGCGCAGGATGTAACCGAAGATGCCGATGCCGACCATCAGAAACAGGTCGAAGGTGGTGGCGTGTACGGCGTAGACACCGATCCCGGTGATGATCGCGATGACCGGTACCAGCGCCCAGTTCGGTACGGACAGAACGCGGGTGAAAATGCGGATCATCGGGATGTTCAGGATCACCAGCATGACGTTGGCGATGAACAGCGACGCAATCAGACCCCAGACCAGATCCGGTTGCTGTTGGAACAGCATCGGGCCGGGCGTGATGTTGTACAGCGAAAGCGCACCGATCATCACCGCCGTGGTGCCCGACCCCGGAACGCCCAGCGTCAACATCGGCACCAGCGCACCGCAGGCGGTTGCGCCGATGGCGGTTTCCGGCGCAGCCAGGCCGCGCATGTCACCTTTGCCGAAATTGCCCGTAGGTCCGGCAATACGCTTTTCAGTCATGTAGGCAACCGCGCTGGCCAGCGTTGCACCCGCGCCCGGCAATACGCCCAGAATGAACCCCATGAAGCCGCAACGAATATTCACCATGAATACGGCCGCCGCTTCCTTGAGATTGAACATCATGCGCCCGGTAGCCTTGACCGCTTCCTGGCCACGGTGGGTTTTTTCCAGCAGCAACAGGATCTCGCTGATGGAAAACAGGCCCAGCACCAGCACGACGAACTGGATGCCGTCAGCCAGGTGGATGTTGTCGCCGGTAAACCGATACACGCCGCTGTTGGCGTCGATCCCGATGGCAGACAGGAACAGGCCGATCAGCGCTGCGATGAAGGTCTTGAGCGGTTTGTCTCCGGCCATTCCGCCCAGACAGACGATGGCGAACACCATCAGCACGAAGTACTCCGCGGGGCCAAAGGCAATCGCCCATTTGGCCAGCAGTGGCGCGAAAAGCACCATGCCGCAGGTGGCAATAAAGGCGCCGATGAACGAGCTCCAGGCCGACAGCGACAGTGCGACGCCCGCCATGCCATTACGGGCCATCGGGTAACCGTCCAGAGTGGTCATCACGGTGGACGCTTCGCCCGGAATGTTCAGCAGGATCGAACTGATACGGCCGCCGTATTCACAGCCCAGATACACGGCCGCCAGCAGAATCAAGGCCGATTCAGGCGGCAGGCCCAGCGCGAAGGCGATGGGAATCAGCAACGCCACGCCGTTGATCGGACCCAGCCCCGGCAGCAGGCCGACAATGGTGCCGATCAACGTGCCCGATAACGCGGTAATAAGGTTGTAAGGCGTCAGGGCAACGCCGAAGCCCTGGCCCAGATAGCTGAAAGTATCCATCTTTAATTCTCCAGAACGCTGAGCAGGCCCAAAGGCAGGGGAACGTCCATGGCTTTATCGAACAGCAGGTAAAGGCCGACGCTCATCAGAATCACTACCACTATGCTCGGCACCCAGCGACCGCCATACAGGCGCGCCATCGGTATGCCGATCAGGATGCTGCTGAGAATGAAACCCAGCGGTTCGAACAGACCGGCGAACACCAGCAGCAGGGCGATGCAGATGCCGATCTTGACCAGCGTCTCACGGTCCAGCGGCGGTTCGTCTTCGCTGTGCACGATGGGCGTCGGACGAATCAGCATGTACAGCAGGGCGGCGCCCATCAGGCCGAGCATCAGCAGGGGAAAGGCCCGAGGGCCGACCGGTTCATAGGAAAAGGGCGCCTGGTACGGCCAGGCCATGAGGGCCAGTCCGATGCAGACCAGCAGCAGGACACCTGCAAAAACGCGTTGTATGACCATGAAAAGCTCCTGAGTCGCGCCCGTCAGACAGGCGCAACCGAACGTCAGTCAATTGGGTGCAATTACTGAATCAGGCCGAATTCCTTGGCCATCAGCTTGTAGTCGGCCACCTGTTTCTTCACGTAGGTGTCCAGCTCCTGGCCGGTCATGGCGAACGGGAACAGCTCGCGCTGGTCACGCAGTTTGGCGAAGTCTTCCGAGGCCAGCACCTTGTCGAACGAGGCTTTCCACCAGTTGTAATCTTCGTCGCTCACCTTTGGCCCGAGGTAGAAGCCACGCACCACCGGCCAGACGATGTCGTAACCCTGTTCCTTGGCGGTCGGGATGTCTTTCATTTCCGGCTCGTCGATACGCTTGTCGGCAAACACCGCCAGCAGGCGCATGTTGCCGCTGAGGATGTGCGGCATGGAGTCGGAGATGTCGGTACTGCCGACCTGAATGTGACCGCCGAGCAAGGCGGTGGCGATTTCGCCGCCACCTTCGAGCGCCACATAGCGCAGCTCGCGCGGATTGATACCGGCCGCCTTGGCGATCAGTGCGGTTTGCATCCAGTCCTGGCTGCCGACAGTGCCGCCGGAACCGATGACGACTTTGCTCGGGTCGGCCTTGAGTGCCTTGACCAGATCGTCGAGGTTTTTGTAAGGCGAATCGCTCTTCACCGCGATGGCGCCGTAGCTGGTGCCGACTGCCGCCAGCCAGCGCACGGCGTTCTCGTCGAAGCGCCCGAACTTGCCCTGCGCCAGATTGAGCAGCGAGCCGCTGGACCAGGCCACCAGTGTTCCGGCATCGGCCGGACGTTGAGCGACCACCGCGTTGTAGGCCACCGCGCCGACACCGCCGGGCATGTAGGTCACGCGCATCGGGGTGCTGAGGATTTTTTCATTGATCAGCGCGCTCTGGACCAGTTTGCAGGTCAGGTCGAAGCCACCGCCCGGCGAGGCCGGTGCGATGCATTCAGGACGCTTGGGCTCGGCAAGCAGTTGGGTGGCAACCAGCATGCAACTGGCGGTCATGGCTAGCTGACGCAAGGAAAATTTCATGTTCAGTCTCCTGAGATGTTTTTGTTTTTGGATGTGGAAAGCTGTTCAGTGCGTTCGATTGCCGGATACTTCCCGTAACGGCAGATTTGGACGGGCAGATTCAGGGCTGCAGATAACTGCATCGAAGTGCTGGATAAACACTGGAAGAGCGCCGGGTGTCAGCGTAGTGCCGTGACAGGGCGAGCATGAAGCGGGCCGACCGGGAGCGGCCGAAAGTTGAATGTGGTGCATTGACTGTCGAGCCGGGGAAGGCGTTGACATGATGTGACTCCATTTACCGTTTTATTGTTTTTATTTTCAGACGCATCCGGGCGCCTTGTTCACGTACCCTTTGGCGGGTCGTATCGCGATGCTAAATCACGAACCTTTCAGTTACCTTTCATTGCGTCGCCAAATGCCTTCGAGTTGTTTCTGTGCTTCACAGGGTGTGAAGCGCCTGTAAACTCCGCAACCACCCTTCCCAATAACAACACCCATAACAGGAGACGGCGATGCGTGTTCTTCTCGTTGAAGATCATCTGCAACTGGCTGAGAGTGTCGCGCAGGCTCTCAAGAGCGCGGGTTTGACCGTCGATGTCCTGCACGATGGCGTGGCGGCCGACCTGGCCCTGACCAGTGAGGAATACGCCGTCGCGATTCTCGACGTGGGTCTGCCGCGTATGGATGGCTTCGAAGTGCTGGCCCGTCTGCGGGCGCGCAGCAAGAATCTGCCGGTGTTGATGTTGACCGCGCGCAGTGACGTGAAAGATCGGGTGCATGGCCTCAATCTGGGCGCGGATGACTACCTCGCCAAGCCTTTTGAGCTGTCCGAACTGGAAGCCAGGGTCAAGGCACTGCTGCGGCGTAGCGTGCTGGGTGGTGAGCGTCAGCAGCGGTGCGGCGTGCTGGCCTACGACCTGGACACGCGTCGCTTCACGCTGGGCGACGAGCTCCTGACCCTGACCTCTCGCGAGCAGGCGGTGCTTGAAGCCCTGATCGCGAGGCCCGGCCGGGTGATGAGCAAGGAACAGCTTGCTGCTCAGGTGTTCGGTCTCGACGAAGAAGCCAGTCCCGACGCCATCGAAATCTACGTGCATCGCCTGCGTAAGAAACTCGACGGGCATTCGGTGGCCATCGTGACGTTCCGTGGCCTGGGTTACCTGTTGGAAAGCCGCGATGATTAACGACAGTCTGCGCTGGCGACTGCTGTGGAATCTGGCGTTGCTGTTGGTCGTTCTGATGCTGGCCAGCGGCATGAGCGCCTACTGGAACGGACGCGAAGTGGCCGACACGGCCTACGACCGCACGTTGCTGGCGTCGGCGCGCACCATCGCCGCCGGTCTGACCCAGCGCGACGGAACGCTGAGTGCCGACATTCCCTATGTGGCACTGGATACCTTCGCCTACGACAGCGAGGGTCGTATCTACTATCAGGTCAACGACATCAACCAGAAGCTGATTTCCGGTTACGAAAACCTGCCGTCACCGCCGCCGGGAACGTTGCGAACCGATGATTATCCAGCACTCGCCAAGTTCTATAACGGGATGTATCAGGGCCAGGATGTCCGCGTGGTCAGTCTGCTCAAGCCGGTGACCGATCCGGGCATGAACGGCACGGCGGAAATCCGCGTGGCTGAAACTCAGGAGGCGCGCAAGGGCATGGCTCGCAGTCTGATGGCCGATACCTTGCTGCGGCTGGGCATGCTGGGCGGCGGTGCGTTGTTGCTGGTGTGGTTCACCGTCAGTGCTGCGCTGCGTCCACTGGAGCGCCTGCGCACGGCGGTCGAGGAACGCCAGCCTGACGATTTGCGCTCGCTGCCCATGGTTGAGGTGCAGCATGAACTTCGACCGCTGGTCGGCGCGTTGAACCACTTCACCGAGCGTTTGCGCCTGCAGTTCGAACGTCAGGCGCAATTCATCGCCGATGCCGCCCACGAATTGCGTACGCCATTGGCTGCGCTCAAGGCGCGTGTGGAACTGGGATTGCGTGAGCGTGACCCGCAGCAATGGCGCGCGACGCTGGAGTCTGCTGCGCTGGGCACTGATCGCCTGACCCATCTGGCCAATCAGTTGTTGTCGCTGGCGCGTATCGAAAACGGCGCCCGTGCGATTGCCGAAGGCGGCGCGCAGCAACTTGACCTCAGCCAGCTGGCGCGCGAGCTGGGCATGGCCATGGCGCCGCTGGCGCATTCGCACGGCGTCGCGCTGGCGCTGGAAGCTGACGAGCCTGTCTGGCTGCGTGGCGAGCCGACCCTGCTCAACGAATTGCTGAGCAACCTGATCGACAATGCGCTGGCCCATACACCGTCGGGCGGCAACGTTGTCCTGAGGGTCTATGCGCCGGGCATTCTGGAGGTCGAAGATGATGGTCCGGGGATTCCGCACGCGGAACGCGAGCGGGTGTTCGAACGATTCTATCGTCGCAGCCAGCAAGGCAGCGGCGCCGGACTGGGACTGGCCATCGTCGGGGAAATCTGCCGCGCCCATCTGGCCCGCATTTCCTTACATGACGGGGCCGAGCGCGGTCTGAAAGTCAGGGTCAGCTTCAACGCGACTCAGGCTCAGTAGAGCATGTCCTTGGCGTCGTCCATTTCCGCGCCGAGCATGTCGTTGGCTCGGTTCAGGCGCAGTTGGCTGTAGGCGGGCAGGTCTGGGATCTCGATCAGGCTGAAAGGATGGTCGGTGTTCTTGTGAATGTGTACCGTCGCGACCTGTACCAGATCGATGTAGTCCGGGCTTTTCGAAACGCGGGTAAAGTCCTGGAACTTGCCGGGCACCGAAGCCAGCGGCTCGGGAAAGTCCCACGAGCGCAGCAGGCGTTCGCCGATGACCGGGTGAATATTGTCGATCACATGATTGAGACTGACCGGATCGGCCAGCAGATCGAAATGGTCTTCGGCGTAGGTCAGGATCGGCAGAATCCCTATCAGGTGAATCAGCCCGGCCAGCGTGGCCTGATCCGGCTTAAGACTGGTGTACTGATGACACAGGTAATAGCTGATCCCGGCCACCTGCAGGCTCTGCTTCCAGATGTCGCGCATCTTCTGCTCGATGACTTCCGACTTGGCGTGGAACATCTGCTCCACGACCAGGCCGATGGCCAGGTTACAGGTGTAGTTGACGCCGAGGCGGCGAATCGCCGTGTTCACGTCGCTGACCTCGAAATTGGGTCGCAGCAACGGGCTGTTCGCCACCTTGATCAGGCGAGCGGACAGGGCGGTATCGCTGCCGATGACCTTGCTCAGCGCGGCGATGCTGATTTCGGTGTCTTCGGCGGCAAGGCGAATCTTCAGTGCTACTTCCGGCAGGGTAGGGAGAAACAAGGCATCTCTGTCGATGGCCTTGATCAAGTTTCTCTGCACCTCGTCAGCCATCTTGCTCATGTTGCGTCTCGCAGCCTTTAGGGGTGTCCAGAGTGTTCCGGGCGCCCTGTGGGCGCCGGAATGCCGGGTGCTGTACTGACCATGGAAAAGCGGGAGCGTTCGCTCGCGCTATCGCTGCGTTTCGAGCTTGCTGTCCAGCGTGTAGGGCAGCTCACACAATCGCAGGGAAGGACCGTCTGTGGCGCCGAGGTGCACGTCGCCACTTTCTGCGGCATCGGCCTGAAGCACTGCCAGCAACTCGATCCCCTGCTCTGACCGCGCGGCGATCACAACGTTGCCTGACGAGCTGGTGTGCACCGATGAAAACAGCGCGGCACCGGGGGCAGGCATCTCGTCGCCCTGCATCGACAGTCGATAAAGCCTGCGCTTGAGCTTGCCCAGGTACTGCATGCGCGCCACGATTTCCTGTCCGGTGTAGCAGCCCTTCTTGAAGCTGACGCCACCCACTGCCTGCAGGTTGATCATCTGCGGGATGAACTCTTCGCGGGTCTCGATGAACACCTGACCGATACCGGCCTGGATCTGACCCAGCAGCCAGTCATTGAGCGAGCCTGCGTCGAGCTGCGAAGCAAGTCGCGACTGAATGCTGTCGGCCTGTTCGGCACGCACCCAGAGCTCGGCTCGTGCGGGCGACACACGAATCGCGATCAGATCGTTGGCGCGGGATACCGAATCGGTTTCCTGCGCGAGATCGAGGCCCAGGCTGACCAGTGCGCCGTCGCCATCCTGAAGGCCGAAGCGTACCCAGGCTGCGCTTTCGTCAGTCAGTTTGGACTTCGAAAACACGGCATATTTGCGCAGGTCCAGCAGTTGCGGCTCGATCAGTTCACGGGCCATCGCCAGCAGGCAGCCGTCACCTTCGAACACCACGCGGAAACTGGACTGCATCCGGCCTTTCTGGGTGCAGCGCGCACCGAGGCTCGAGCGGTCTTCGCTCAGATAATTGAAGTTGCAGGTCAATTGTCCCTGCAGAAACTTGCTGGCATCCACGCCGCGAACGGCAAGAACGCCCTCATGGGATAGCGTGCAGAAGAAAGCTGAGTGGGCCATGGTCATCGCAAATGGGAAAAAGTCTGGGGCACATCATAGTGCCCAGTCGTGAATCTGAATACGGGTACATGAAAACTGCTGCGACCATTGCGCGATTCGCGCTGCCGCCTCACGGCTGTATACTCGCCGCCTACTTTGAGGAGCGCTCCATGGTCGAAGACGTTGAACTCAACCGCCTTTACTGGCACAGCCGCCGCGGCATGCTCGAACTGGACGTGCTGCTGGTGCCGTTTGTCCGTGAGGTCTATCCGCATTTGAATGACGTGGACCGCGATCTGTATCGCCGCCTGCTGACCTGCGAGGATCAGGACATGTTCGGCTGGTTCATGCAGCGTGCCGAGTCCGAAGATCCTGAATTGCAGCGCATGGTTCGCATGATTCTGGACCGTGTTCAGCCCAAATGATCGCTTCGAGTGTCACTGGCAGGCGTCGCGCCTGCTGCTGACGGCTTATGGTCTTGTTCAGGTGCTGGCATTGTCTGCGCTATGCTGGCTGGACGTTCCGGCCCAGATGGCGTTGGTCGGCGCTGCGTTGTGTATCGCTCACGCGGCCTGGGTCTTGCCGGGGTCGATACTGCTGAAACGCCCGGGCTCGTTCACCGGATTGCAGCGTGATTCACAGGGGTGGCGTGTCTGGAGCGAGCAGGGCGGCTGGCAGCCTGTGCAGTTGTGCAAGGACAGTCTTGCATTACCGCTGGTCGTGATTCTGCGCTTTCGTCTGGTGAATGGCGGGCGGCCCGGGCGGCAAGTCCACAGCTGCTGCATTCCCTTTGATGCGCAGACGCCGGATCTTCACCGGCGCTTGCGCGTACGGCTGAAGTTCAGCCGACGTAGGTGGGCGGTATCAGAATAGTGTCCAGTGCTTCAGGCAGCAGGTCCGGATAATCCAGCGTGTAATGCAGCCCGCGGCTTTCCTTGCGCTCCATGGCCGAGCGGATCATCAGCTCAGCTACTTGCGCCAGGTTGCGCAACTCGATCAGGTCACGGCTGACCTTGTAGTTACTGTAAAACTCGTCGATCTCATCCAGTAACAGTCGCACACGGTGCTGGGCGCGTTGCAGTCGCTTGTTGGTGCGCACGATGCCGACGTAGTCCCACATGAATCTGCGTAATTCATCCCAGTTGTGCGCAATGATCACGTCTTCGTCCGAATCGGTCACCTGACTGGCGTCCCACGCCGGAAGATCGGCTGGCATCTGAATGTCGCCCAGTTGTTTCTCGATGTCCTGCGCCGCAGAGCGTGCATAGACAAAGCATTCCAGCAACGAATTGCTGGCCATCCGGTTGGCGCCGTGCAGGCCGGTGAAACTGGTTTCGCCAATCGCATAAAGCCCCGGCACGTCTGTGTGTCCCCGGCTGTCGACCATCACGCCGCCGCAGGTGTAGTGCGCTGCAGGGACGACCGGGATCGGCTGACGGGTGATGTCGATTGAAAACTCCAGGCAGCGCTCGTACACCGTCGGAAAGTGCGTCTTGATGAACGCCTCGGGTTTATGGCTGATGTCCAGATAGACGCAGTCGATACCCAGGCGCTTCATCTCGTGGTCAATGGCGCGGGCCACAATATCGCGGGGCGCCAGTTCTGCCCGTTCGTCGAAACGTGGCATGAAACGCTCGCCGTTCGGCAGTTTCAGATAAGCGCCTTCGCCACGCAGTGCTTCAGTGATCAAAAAGCTTTTGGCTTGCGGGTGATACAGGCAGGTTGGATGGAATTGGTTGAACTCCAGATTCGCGACCCGACAGCCGGCACGCCAGGCCATTGCGATGCCATCACCGCACGCACCGTCAGGGTTGCTGGTGTAGAGATAGACTTTCGCCGCGCCACCGGACGCGAGGATCGTGAAGCGTGCGCCATAAGTGTCGACCTCGCCGCTTTTACGGTTCAGCACGTAGGCGCCCAGGCAGCGCTGGCCTTCCAGACCCAGTCGGCGTTCGGTGATCAGGTCGATGGCGGCGCGCTGTTCGAGCAGCTCGATGTTGGGGCGTTTGCTGGCCTGTTCGAGCAATGTTCGGAAAATCGCAGCGCCGGTGGCATCGGCTGCGTGGATGATTCGGCGATGGCTGTGGCCGCCTTCTCGCGTCAGGTGAAACTGGAAGCCGCTTTCCTCAGTGTCCGCATGGTCGCCACGGGTAAACGGCACGCCCTGGTCGATCAGCCACTGTATGGCTTCGCGGCTGTGTTCGACCGTGAAGCGCACGGCCTCTTCGTCGCAAAGACCGCCGCCAGCGTTGAGCGTGTCTTCGACGTGCGACTGCACTGTATCGGTGTCGTCAAGCACGGCCGCGACACCGCCCTGGGCCCAGAAAGTGGAGCCGTTGGACAGGTCGCCCTTGCTCAGAACCGCGATGCGCAGATGGGCTGGAAGCGTCAGTGCAAGGCTCAAGCCTGCCGCTCCGCTGCCGATGATCAGTACGTCGTGCTGAAAATGTTGGCTCATCTGTGAATTCTGCTCTCGGCGGCCACTAGTATAAGTAAAGGGGGATCGGCACAATAGCCGCGCCTCATGGCAATGTGAAACCACGGCGGGTGACGATTGTGCTCCAGTCCCCCGCGTGTTGCACTCCGTTTTGCGCTGCTTCAATCCTTGAAATACATTCAATGATCAAGAGCAGCGAGGCAGTTTGCGTTCACACCTGTCTTTGTGTCGATGGAACTTTTCACCGGGATCCAGGCTCAATAGCAGGTTGCCTATAAAGGAACAGCGTCGGCATGTGCAGGTTTAGATAAGTGATCATCGACTGTGCATCTGACGACAAGACTATTCACGCAGCCGATCCGGTCGAGCTGCGTTTTTCTTGCAGGCTTTATGATTACCTGCAGGAAACTTGCTTGAAGGGGGAGAACTTTTGCGAAAAGCCCGAGTCTATGTTTGCGAGCCTGAACAATATCAGTTGCAACGCTCCTTTAAGCTCAATGAGGAGTGTTCATGCTAACCCAGGAAGAGGATCAGCAGCTTGTCGAGCGCGTACAGCGCGGTGACACGCGGGCATTTGATCTGTTGGTGCTGAAGTATCAGCACAAGATTCTAGGGTTGATCGTGCGTTTCGTGCACGACACCCATGAGGCTCAGGATGTTGCGCAGGAAGCTTTTATCAAGGCTTACCGCGCACTCGGAAATTTCCGCGGTGACAGTGCGTTTTACACGTGGCTGTACCGCATCGCCATCAACACGGCGAAAAACTATCTGGTGTCGCGAGGTCGGCGACCGCCTGATAGCGATGTAAGGTCTGAGGACGCGGAGTTCTACGATGGCGATCATGGCCTCAAGGACATCGAGTCGCCGGAGCGTGCATTGTTGAGGGATGAGATCGAGGGCACTGTCCATCGGACCATCCAGCTTCTCCCGGAGGATTTGCGTACTGCACTAACTTTACGTGAATTCGATGGTCTGAGTTACGAAGACATTGCGAGCGTCATGCAATGTCCTGTTGGTACCGTGCGCTCTCGCATCTTTCGCGCTCGGGAAGCCATCGATAAAGCCCTGCAGCCGTTGTTGCAGGAATCCTGAGACAGCGGCGATAGCCCAAGAGAGGAACCCGCCATGAGTCGTGAAGCCCTGCAGGAATCGCTGTCCGCAGTGATGGATAATGAAGCGGACGAATTGGAATTGCGTCGGGTATTGAATGCCATTGACGATGCAGATACACGTGCCACATGGTCGCGTTATCAGATTGCCCGTGCAGCGATGCACAAGGAACTGTTGATGCCTCATCTGGATATCTCGGCGGCTGTGTCCGCTGCGATTGCCGATGAAGTCAGCCCCCTGAAAGCAGCCCGCGGTCCGTGGCGCTCGCTGGGTCGTCTGGCCGTGGCCGCTTCGGTAACCGTCGCTGTTCTGGCTGGTGTTCGCCTGTACAACCAGGACGAAATCACCGGTACGCAGCTGGCACAGCAGACCCAGCAGCCTGCCAACCTGACCGTTCCACAGGTCAAGGGCCCGGCGGTACTGGCGGGTTATACCGAGAGCGCCGAACAGGCACCAGGCCCGATGGCCAACGGTGTGTTGCAAGGTCAGGCCGGTGAAGGCGACAAGCGTCTGCCAGGCTACCTGCGCCAGCACGCTCAGGAAGCTGCACTGAAGGGTACTGAAAGCGCGCTGCCTTACGCTCGTGCCGCCAGCCTGGAAAACCGTTAAGGAGGAACATGCGAGTCGTCCCTCTACTGCCGTTGTTGCTTGGTGGATGGCTTGCCCTCCCAGTGCATGCCGATGACGCCCAAGACATGCTCAAGCGTCTTGGGCAGGTTGATCAGCAGCAAAGCTATCAAGGTACTTTTGTTTACGAGCGCAACGGTAGTTTCTCTACCCACCGGATCTGGCACCGCGTAGCGGACGGCAAGGTCAGTGAGCGCTTGTTGCAGCTTGATGGCTCTGCTCTTGAAGTGTCACGTATTGACGGGCTTACCCAGTGCGTCAGTGGCACTCTGGAAGCAGGCGTCACCAGCGCCGGCTCCTCCTCTCGAAATTTCGACGTCAAGAAACTCTCCGACTGGTACGACATGAAAGTCGTCGGCAAGTCGCGAGTGGCTGGGCGTGCGACTACTATTGTGGCAGTGACGCCGAAGGATCAGCATCGTTACGGTATGGAGTTGCATATCGATAACGAGACGGGCCTTGCGTTGAAGTCGCTGTTGTTGAGCGACAAAGGGCAGCTGCTCGAGCGTTTCCAGTTCACCGACCTGGAAACCGCCACCGCACCGACTGATCAGATGCTTCAGGTCAGTGCCGATTGCAAGCCGGTAGTGGCTGCGAAGGCCAAGTCCAAGGCGCAGGTCACTCCGGTCGCCTGGCGTTCGGACTGGTTGCCGCCTGGCTTTGAGCTCAGCAGCAGTGGCGTGCGCAAGGAGCACGATTCGCATTCGCCAGTGACCAGCCTGATGTATGGCGATGGTCTGGCACGGTTTTCGGTGTTTATCGAGCCCGTGAGCGGTAATGCATCGTCCGACATTCGTACTCAGCTGGGTCCTACCGTTGCAGTATCCCGACGCCTGACCACGCCTCAGGGCGACACCATGGTCACCGTAGTCGGAGAGATACCGTTGGGCACTGCAGAGCGCATTGCGCTGTCCATTCGTGGTACCGAAACCCAAGCGAAAAAGTAGTTCGAAACTGTGGCGAGCGCCCAAGATGTAAATTATTTCATCTTGGGTCCAACGAACTGCCAGACTGCAGTCAACCTGGCCCTGTGCTGAGACGCTGAAATGTTTGGTGAGGTTTGCAGGTTGCAAAACATCTCGTTTTTTTCTATAGGTCACAGCCTCGCAGCTCTGGCCTTTGTCGTTTGTGGGCCTTAAAAAAGCGTCAGGGGAGGGCACCGCACGGTGCCGGGTCTCTGAGTCAGCTGACCTTGTACTGCTTAACTTTGCTCGTTGTGAATGGGAGCCGTATGTCGATACCACGCATGAAATCTTATCTATCCCTCATTGCCGCCGTGCTGATGCTCGGGCAGGTCGCTGCCGTACAGGCCGAGAACCTGCCGGACTTCACCGGGCTGGTGGAGCAGGCATCGCCGGCGGTGGTGAACATCAGTACCCGGCAGAAGCTGCCTGACCGGGCCATCGCCAATCAGCAAGTGCCAGACCTCGAAGGTCTGCCACCGATGCTGCGCGAGTTTCTCGAGCGCAGCATGCCGCCGGGAACCCGTCCGCCAGGCAAGGGTGATCGCCAGCGCGAGGCCCAGTCGCTGGGCTCGGGCTTCATCATCTCGCCCGATGGCTATGTGCTGACCAACAATCACGTGATCGACGGCGCCGACGAAATTCTCGTGCGCCTCTCCGACCGCAGCGAGCTGAAAGCCAAGCTGGTCGGTACCGATCCGCGCACTGACGTGGCTGTTCTGAAAATCGAAGGTAAGGACCTGCCAACTGCCAAGCTGGGTAACTCCAACAAGCTCAAGGTCGGTGAGTGGGTACTGGCGATCGGTTCGCCGTTCGGCTTCGACCATTCGGTGACCAAGGGTATTGTCAGCGCCAAGGGCCGCAGCCTGCCGAATGACACCTACGTGCCGTTCATCCAGACGGACGTGGCGATCAACCCTGGCAACTCCGGTGGTCCGCTGTTCAACATGGCCGGTGAAGTCGTGGGTATCAACTCGCAGATTTTCACCCGCTCGGGCGGCTTCATGGGCCTGTCGTTCGCGATTCCGATCGACGTCGCCATGGACGTAGCCAATCAGCTGAAGGCCAGCGGCAAGGTCAGCCGCGGCTGGCTGGGCGTCGTGATTCAGGAAGTGAACAAGGATCTGGCTGAGTCCTTCGGCTTGGACAAGCCTGCCGGTGCACTGGTTGCGCAGGTGCTTGAAGACGGTCCGGCTGCCAAGGGCGGTCTGCAGGTGGGTGACGTGATTCTGAGCGCCAACGGCCAGCCGATCATCATGTCGGCCGACCTGCCGCACCTGATCGGCAACCTCAAGGACGGCAGCAAGGCCGAGCTTGAAGTGATTCGCGACGGCAAGCGTCAGAATGTCACGGTCACCGTCGGCGCACTGCCGGACGAAGGCCAGGAGATGGGCGGCGTACCGGGTGCCGGTGCCGAGCGCAGCAGCAATCGTCTGGGTGTTTCGGTGATCGAACTGACCGCCGAGCAGAAGAAAAGCCTGGACCTGAAAGGCGGCGTGGCGATCAAGGAAGTGACCGGTGGTCCGGCTTCGCTGATCGGTCTGCAGGCCGGTGATGTGATCACCCACCTGAACAATCAGGCGATCACCTCGGCCAAGCAGTTCACCGACGTGGCGAAAAGCCTGCCGAAGGATCGATCGGTCTCGATGCGTGTTCTGCGTCAGGGCCGCGCGACGTTCATTACGTTCAAACTGGACGAATAACAGTCAGGTCTGATGAGGAAGGGCGGCCACGGTCGCCCTTTTTCATGTCTGGGATCAGGCCTGAAACCGATCGGTCTACCTGCAAGCGTGACGCCTCGGGCATCCATCAGGTACAATTCCCGGCTATTTTTCGGCGGGCAATCTGCCTGCAACCTTTTTGAGTGTTGATCCGTGAGTGATTTGAGTCATATCCGCAATTTCTCCATCATCGCCCACATTGACCATGGCAAGTCGACGCTGGCCGACCGCTTCATTCAAATGTGCGGTGGCCTGTCCGAGCGCGAAATGGAAGCGCAGGTGCTCGACTCCATGGATCTTGAGCGCGAGCGCGGGATCACCATCAAGGCCCACAGCGTAACCCTGTACTACAAGGCCAAAGACGGTATTACCTACCAGCTGAACTTCATTGACACGCCCGGTCACGTGGACTTCACCTATGAGGTCAGCCGTTCGCTGGCGGCCTGTGAAGGCGCTTTGCTGGTCGTCGATGCGGGTCAGGGCGTCGAGGCACAGTCGGTTGCCAACTGCTACACCGCTATCGAGCAGGGCCTCGAGGTCATGCCGGTACTGAACAAGATGGACTTGCCGCAGGCCGATCCGGACCGCGTCAAGGAAGAAATCGAGAAGATCATCGGCATCGATGCCACCGACGCCGTGGCCTGCAGTGCCAAGAGCGGCATGGGCGTTGATGAAGTGCTCGAGCGCCTGGTCACGACCATTCCGGCACCGACCGGCAATATCGAAGACCCGCTGCAAGCGTTGATCATCGACTCCTGGTTCGACAACTACCTGGGCGTCGTGTCCCTGGTGCGTGTACGCCATGGCCGGGTCAGGAAAGGCGACAAGATTCTCGTCAAGTCCACCGGCAAGATGCACCTGGTCGACAGCGTCGGAGTATTCAACCCCAAGCACACCGCAACGGTCGATCTGAAAGCGGGCGAAGTGGGCTTCATCATCGCCGGCATCAAGGATATTCATGGTGCGCCGGTCGGTGACACCCTGACACTCAGCACCACGCCCGATGTGGACGTATTGCCGGGCTTCAAACGTATCCAGCCGCAGGTGTACGCCGGTCTGTTCCCGGTCAGCTCCGATGATTTCGAAGACTTCCGCGAAGCGTTGCAGAAACTGACGCTCAACGATTCTTCGCTGCAATACCTGCCGGAAAGCTCGGACGCGCTGGGCTTCGGCTTCCGCTGCGGCTTCCTGGGCATGCTCCACATGGAGATCATCCAGGAACGTCTGGAACGCGAATACAACCTGGACCTGATCACCACGGCGCCAACCGTTATCTTCGAGCTGCTGCTTAAGACCGGTGAAACGATTTACGTCGACAACCCGTCCAAATTACCAGACCTTTCAGCCATCGAAGACATGCGCGAACCTATCGTTCGGGCAAATATTCTTGTGCCTCAGGAGCACCTGGGCAACGTCATCACGCTGTGTATCGAAAAACGTGGCGTGCAGCACGACATGCTGTTCCTCGGAACGCAGGTTCAGGTCAGCTACGATCTGCCGATGAACGAAGTGGTTCTGGACTTCTTCGATCGTTTGAAGTCAGTCAGCCGCGGTTATGCTTCGCTGGATTATCATTTCGACCGTTATCAGTCGGCCAATCTGGTCAAGCTCGATGTACTGATCAACGGCGAGAAGGTCGATGCCCTGGCGCTGATCGTTCACCGTGACAACGCGCACTACAAAGGGCGCGCGTTGACCGAGAAGATGAAAGAACTGATCCCGCGGCAGATGTTCGACGTGGCAATTCAGGCCGCCATTGGCGGTCAGATCGTGGCCCGGACAACCGTCAAGGCGCTCAGAAAGAACGTACTGGCCAAGTGTTATGGCGGCGACGTGAGCCGTAAACGCAAATTGCTCGAGAAGCAGAAGGCCGGTAAGAAACGCATGAAGCAGGTCGGCAACGTGGAGATTCCACAGGAAGCTTTCCTTGCAGTGCTCAGGTTGGAATAGTCAGGTCCTATGTCACTAAATTTCCCGCTGTTGTTGGTCATCGCTGTCTTCGTCTGTGGCGTGCTTGCACTGATTGACCTGGTGTTCCTGGCGCCTCGTCGCCGGGTGGCCATCGCCAATTATCAGGGCAGCGTCGCAGAACCTGACATTGCTGTCGTCGAGCGACTGGACAAGGAACCCTTGCTGGTTGAATACGGCAAGTCGTTCTTCCCGGTCCTGTTCATCGTCCTGGTCCTGCGCTCGTTTCTAGTCGAACCCTTCCAGATTCCGTCGGGCTCCATGAAGCCGACACTGGACGTGGGTGATTTCATTCTGGTCAACAAGTTCTCCTACGGCATTCGTTTGCCCGTGCTGGACCAGAAGGTGATTCAGATCGGTGATCCGCAGCGTGGCGATGTGATGGTCTTTCGCTATCCGAGCGACCCGAGCGTCAACTACATCAAGCGTGTCATCGGCTTGCCGGGCGACCGCATTCGTTACACCAGTGACAAGCGTTTGTTCGTGAACGGCGAACTGGTTGCCAAGAAACTGATCGGCACCGAGCCCGGAACACTGGGCAGTGCCGAACTGTACGAAGAGCAACTGGGCACCGTCGAGCACCAGATCCGTCAGGAGATGAGCCGCTACCGTGCGCCGCCTGACACCGAGTGGACCGTGCCTGCCGCGCATTACTTCATGATGGGCGACAACCGGGACAACTCCAACGACAGCCGTTACTGGGATGACCCCAACATTCCCAAGGACGAGCTGGGCATGGTTCCGGACAAGAACATCGTCGGCAAGGCGTTTGCTGTCTGGATGAGCTGGCCCGAGCCGAAACTGAGTCACTTCCCCAATTTTTCACGGGTAGGTCTGATCAAATAATCCATGCGGCGCTGCCTGAGCAGCGCCGTATGTCATTTGGGAACGTTTTGGCCTGCCGCTGGCAGCGCACCCAGGAGGGTCAACAGTGAACATGACGTTCCCTGCTTCTCAAAAAGGTATGTCGTGGGTCGGATGGTTGCTGGCGCTGGCGCTCGTCGCATTTGCGGTGAGCACGGCGATGAAGATCGTTCCCCATTATCTCGACTACATGTCGATGACGAAAATCATCGAAGCGGTCGAGACCAACAAAGGCCTGGATATCACCACGGTCAGCGAATTTTACAGTTATGTCGAAAAGAGCATGCAGCTCAACAGCATCCGGGATATAGATTTGAACAAGGCTTTAAAAGTAACGGTGGAGAACAATACGTTCAACGCCCATTTGAACTATGAACAGCGTGAGCCATTGATCCAGAACATCGACGTGGTCATCAAGTTCGACAAGCAACTGAGCGTGGGCAGACCGTGAGCGTATCCTTGAGCCGCCTTGAGCGTCAGCTCGGCTACACCTTCAAGGATCAGGAACTGATGGTCCTGGCCCTGACCCACCGCAGTTTTGCCGGTCGCAACAACGAGCGTCTGGAATTCCTCGGTGACGCCATTCTCAACTTCGTGGCCGGTGAGGCGCTGTTCGAGCGTTTTCCGCAGGCCCGCGAAGGTCAGCTGTCGCGTCTGCGTGCACGGCTGGTGAAAGGCGAGACGCTGGCGTTGCTGGCACGCGGTTTTGATCTGGGTGAGTACCTGCGTCTGGGATCCGGTGAATTGAAGAGCGGCGGATTCCGTCGTGAATCGATTCTGGCCGATGCTCTCGAAGCGCTGATCGGTGCTATCTATCTCGATGCAGGCATGGACGCTGCGCGTGAGCGCGTACTGGCGTGGTTGACGACCGAGTTCGACAGCCTGACGCTGGTAGACACCAACAAGGACCCGAAAACCCGTCTGCAGGAATTTCTGCAGTCACGGGCCTGTGATCTGCCACGTTACGAAGTGGTGGACATCCAGGGTGAGCCGCATTGCCGGACGTTCTTCGTCGAATGCGAAATCACCTTATTGAATGAAAAGAGTCGAGGTCAGGGTGTAAGCCGCCGGATTGCCGAACAGGTAGCCGCAGCTGCAGCACTCATTGCCCTTGGCGTGGAGAACGGTCATGACTGATACAACTGCAACACGCTGTGGCTATGTTGCCATCGTCGGCCGCCCTAACGTAGGCAAGTCCACGCTGCTCAATCATATTCTGGGTCAGAAGCTGGCGATCACTTCGCGCAAGCCGCAGACCACCCGTCACAACATGCTGGGCATCAAGACCGAGGGCGCCGTGCAGGCGATCTACGTCGATACCCCGGGCATGCACAAGAACGGCGAGAAAGCACTGAACCGCTACATGAACAAGACCGCTTCGGCTGCGTTGAAAGACGTCGATGTGGTGATCTTCGTTGTCGACCGTACGCGCTGGACCGACGAAGACCAGATGGTGCTGGAGCGTGTTCAATACGTTCAGGGTCCGGTCATTCTGGCGATCAACAAGACCGACCGCATCGAAGACAAGAGCGATCTGATGCCGCATCTGGAATGGCTGCAAGGCCAGTTGCCGAATGCGTCCATTGTGCCTATCTCTGCGCAGCACGGTCACAACCTTGAAGCACTGGAAGGCCTGATTGCCTCCCACCTGCCGGAAAATGATCACTTCTTCCCGGAAGACCAGATCACCGACCGCAGCAGCCGCTTCCTGGCCGCTGAACTGGTTCGCGAGAAGATCATGCGCCAGCTGGGTGCCGAGCTTCCGTACCAGATCACCGTCGAGATCGAAGAGTTCAAGCAGCAGGGTCGCACCCTGCACATCCATGCGCTGATCCTCGTCGAACGCGACGGTCAGAAGAAGATCATCATTGGCGACAAGGGCGAGCGTATCAAGCGCATCGGCAGCGATGCCCGTCGCGACATGGAGCTACTGTTCGACTCCAAGGTGATGCTCAACCTCTGGGTCAAGGTCAAGGGTGGCTGGTCCGACGACGAGCGCGCACTGCGCTCGCTGGGCTACGGCGACCTCTAGGTTGTCTTTTCACCCGGCCACCGGCCGGGTGAACATTTTCCTTTTCGAGCCCGCCCGATGAGCACGCCAACCGGCCAACCTGCTTTTGTGCTGCACAGCCGTGCGTACCGTGAAAACAGCGCGTTGGTCGATTTCCTCACGCCTCAGGGCCGCTTGCGTGCCGTACTGCGCAGCGCCAAGGGCAAGGCCGGTTCGCTGGCACGCCCCTTCGTGCCGCTTGAAGTCGAGTTTCGCGGGCGCGGCGAGCTGAAGAACGTGGGTCGTATGGAAAGCGCCGGTGTCGCGACCTGGATGACGGGCGAGGCGCTGTTCAGTGGCATGTACCTCAATGAATTGCTGATTCGTCTGCTGCCTGCCGAAGATCCGCATCCTGCCGTGTTCGAACATTATGCCGCCACGCTGATCGCCCTTGCCGAGGGACGGTCGCTCGAGCCCTTGCTTCGCTCATTCGAATGGCGTCTGCTGGACGATCTCGGCTACGGTTTTGCGCTGGATACCGATATCAACGGTGAACCTCTGGCCGCAGACGGCATGTACCGCCTGCAGGTCGACGCCGGGCTGGAACGGGTCTGGCTGTTGCAGCCCGGTCTGTTTCAAGGCGTCGAGCTGCTGGCCATGGCCGAAGCCGACTGGAGCGCGCCGGGTGCGTTGTCTGCCGCCAAGCGTCTGATGCGTCAGGCACTGGCCGTTCACCTGGGCGGTCGTCCATTAGTCAGCCGTGAACTGTTTCGCAAGCCGTAATCAGGCTTTATGCTCTGCGGCCTGCTTCGATCAACTTTCAGGAGACCTCCCGTGACTCAAAGCACCCGCATCCTTCTCGGCGTGAACATCGATCACGTGGCTACTTTGCGCCAGGCACGCGGCACCCGTTACCCGGATCCGGTCAAGGCCGCGCTGGACGCGGAAGAGGCGGGTGCCGATGGCATCACGGTTCACCTGCGCGAAGACCGTCGCCACATCCAGGAGCGCGACGTGCTGCTGCTCAAGGACGTGTTGCAGACTCGCATGAACTTTGAAATGGGCGTGACCGAAGAGATGCTCGCGTTTGCCGAGCGCATTCGTCCGGCGCATGTGTGTCTGGTGCCGGAAACGCGTCAGGAATTGACCACCGAGGGTGGTCTGGACGTGGCGGGTCAGGAAGCGCGCATCAAGGCAGCGGTCGAGCGGCTGTCGAAGATCGGCTGTGAAGTATCGTTGTTCATTGATGCTGACGAGCGCCAGATTGCGGCTTCAGCGCGTGTCGGTGCGCCCGCCATCGAGCTGCACACCGGTCGCTACGCCGACGCGCAAACTCCTGCCGAAGTAGCGGAAGAGCTGCAACGGGTCGCTGATGGCGTGACCTTTGGTCTGGCTCAGGGTTTGATCGTCAACGCCGGTCACGGCCTGCACTATCACAACGTCGAACCGATTGCCGCGATCAAGGGCATCAACGAACTGAACATCGGCCATGCACTGGTAGCGCATGCGCTGTTCGTGGGCTTCAAGGCGGCGGTGGCCGAAATGAAAGCACTGATCGTCGCGGCTGCGCGATAGGCAGCGCCAATCTCCATGCGTGCTGAGGGAGGCCCCACCAGGTCTTCGATGTAGCGCTGTCGCGCAGCAAGCCGCCTCTTATCAAACAACACGTAATCTGCTGAATGGAAACGTTTTTTTGTGGGAGGCGGCTTGCCNNNTGTGGCGCCACCCACAAGGGTATTTCTTCAGCAGCCGCAGGTTACAGATGTCTGATCCGGCGCTGAAGCCTAAGGCTTGCGCCCCACGATCACGGCCCGCATCGGCGCGGGCAGACCTTCGACGGTTCTGGTCGGGTCGTTCGGGTCGAGGAAATCGCCCAGCGACTGAAAACGCATCCATTCAGTGCTGCGTTGTTCCTCGACCGTTGTATGGCTCACGTCGACGCAGCGAACGTCGGTAAAGCCTGCGCGGCGCATCCACAGTTCCAGTGCGGGCACGGAGGGCAGGAACCAGACGTTGCGCATCTGTGCGTAGCGATCCTCGGGCACCAGCACCTGATGCACGTCGCCCGGTATCACCAGCGTCTCCATGACCAGTTCGCCGCCTTTCACCAGACAGTCTTTCAACGCCAGCAGGTGATCAATGGGCGATTTGCGGTGGTACAGCACGCCCATGGAAAACACCGTATCGAACCCTTCCAGATTGGCCGGCAGGTCTTCCAGCGCGAAAGGCAGGTGCCAGGCAGGCAGGTCGGGCAGGTAGCGTTGCATGGCCTGGAACTGGCAAAAGAACAGCCAGTTCGGATCAACGCCAATCACGCAGTCAGCCCCGGCACCGAGCATGCGCCACTGGTAATAGCCGTTGCCGCAGCCGACATCCAGCACGCGTTTGCCTTTCAGGTCCAGATGCGGCGATACCCGCGACCACTTCCAGTCGGAGCGCCATTCGGTATCGATGTGCACGCCGAACACGTTGAACGGCCCCTTGCGCCACGGCGAAAGCCCCATCAAGGCTTTGCGCAGCACAGTGCGTGTCTCGCCGTCGCATTCGGTTTCCAGCGTGAAGCTGTCGGTCAGTTCGACACGGCTCGGCGTCAGTGCAGGCAGGGCGTCCAGCGCACTCTGCCAGCGCTGCAGGTCGCCATGCCCTTTGGTCATCTTGGTATCGAGCTGGGCCTGCAGGCCGTTGGCCCATTCGGCCAGTGGAGTACGTGCCAGACGGCGGACAAGTGGAGCGAGATCAATCATGGCAGGGCAATCAACGAGGCAAAGTTAAGGCATTGGAACCACGGCACCACCTTGGAGAAACCGGCGGCGAGCAGACGTTGGCGATGTTCTTCGAGGCTGTCGGGTTTCATGACGTTCTCGATGGCGCTGCGCTTCTGGGCAATCTCCAGATCGCTGTAGCCGTTGGCGCGCTTGAAGGCGATGTGCAGATCGGTCAGCAGCGCGTGCTCCTGATCATCATCGAAGCGCAGCTTTTCCGAGAGGATCAAGGCACCGCCCGGCACCAGCGAATGGCGGATACGGCTCAACAACTCCAGACGCTGTTCGGGCGCGATGAATTGCAGCGTGAAGTTAAGGGCCACCACGGAGGCGGGCTGGAACGTCAGGGCCAGAATGTCACCCTCGATGACCTCAACCGGCAACAGCTCCTGAAACATCGAATTCTGGGCATTCAGGTATTCGCGGCAGCGTTCGACCATGGCGGCCGAGTTGTCGATGGCGATGACGCGGCACCCTTCGTTGCGCACATGGCGGCGCAGGGCCTGAGTGACGGCTCCCAGCGAACTGCCCAGGTCGTAAAGAACGGTATCAGGCTGGGCGAACTGCGCCGCAAGCACGCCAAGGTTCTCGACAATGGTCGGGTAACCGGGCACCGAGCGCTTGATCATGTCCGGGAACACCCGCACCACGTCTTCGTTGAAGGCGAAGTCAGGCACCTGGGCCAGGGGCTGGGCGAATAGGCGGTCGGGTTCTTTGCTCACGGCGATTCCGGCGAAGGCTTTGAAAGGCGGGCATTCTAGCCAAGTTGTCGCCGGGATGCATGGTCTGGCGCAGCTTCCCGGATGAGCCGCCGCGCGGACTGTTGAAAAGGCCTCAGTTCACCTTGATCGAGCAATCGAAGGTCTGCTCGGCTGGTACTTCCGGTGCCCAGGGTTGCTGATAGACCATCAGCAGGCGTCCGCTGCCAGCCTGCGTGGCTTTGAACCGCCAGACCGATTCGCCGCCGCTGCCGATCATCTCCTTGTTACCGCCGTTGGCATACACCTCAGGCCCCAGGCTGCGCAGGATGTCCTGTGCCGGGTTCTGGGTCAGCCAGCGAAAGCCGGTCGTGGGGTTGCTGGGCAGGGTCAGAATCAGCGTCTGTCCGGCCTTGAGGCTCAATGGACAGTCACTCTGGCTGTCGATGGAGACGATGTTTTTCGGGGTTTGTGCGCAGGCACTCAACAGGGCGAGGCTCAAGGGCACAGCGAGACGGGCAGGGGTCATGGCAAGGTCCGGTTTTGCAAGACGATGCTGGAGGATAACCGATCAGGGTTTTGGAGGGGAGCCGGAGGTGTCGATGCGCGCAAGAGCCATGCGCCATGTCATATACAGTCCGATTGTTCCCACTCCGCGCTCATCGTTATACACAGGTCCGCCTCAACACTGATCGTGCCCATCGCTCCGCGTGGGCATGCCTCCCGTGACGCTCCGCGTCACAGATGGCACAGGCTGTGGATTCAGTGAGCCGAACGCTTGGCTCCAGTCACCTTTTCGCCCCTCGGCGACCTACTTTGACGGGGCAAAGTAGGCAAACCCCCATGCTCCGGTTCCGGCCCCGGCTTCGCCGGGGTTCCTTCGTCCTGACACTGATTCGGGGGTCGCTGCAAATGGGCCATCCATGGCCCAGTGCAGCTCAATCGGCATCCATGCCGATTGCCTCCCCGAATCAGCGCCAGGACTCAGCCTTCACCCACGTCGCGATCTGCGGTGTTTATGACATCGCGGTACAAAAGCGCATCAGTGCCGCTGTCTCTCCGGATAGCCAGATGACTTGGGTATAACGATGAGCGCAGAGCGTGGTAACACAGCTCAGGACGCTCCGCGTCCGCCTGGAGGCATGACGCGGAGCGAAGGCTGTACGCCTTAGAACAACACTTTCGCCACGTCGGCAAAGCGTTTGGCGAAGTGCACGGTCAGGCCTTCCTTCAGGTAGTCAGGCAATTCCTCGAAGTTGCCACGGTTGGGCTCCGGCAGGATCAGTTCGTTGATCTTCTGACGGCGCGCCGCGATGACTTTCTCCCGAACTCCACCGATCGGCAGCACATGCCCGGTCAGGGTCAGTTCACCCGTCATGGCCACGCCCTTTTTCGGCGGCTGGTTGCGAGCCAGGGACAGCAGGGCGCTGGCCATGGTCACGCCCGCGCTCGGCCCGTCTTTCGGCGTTGCACCTTCCGGCACGTGCAAGTGCACGAAGGCTTCATCGAAGAACTTCGCGTCGCCGCCAAACTTCGACAGATTGGAACTGACGTAGCTGTAAGCAATTTCCGCCGACTCTTTCATCACGTCACCCAACTGACCGGTCAGCTTGAAGCCGCGGTTCAGTGTGTGGATACGCGTTGCTTCGATCGGCAGCGTAGCGCCGCCCATGCTGGTCCAGGCCAGGCCGGTGATGACACCTGTGCCTGACAAGACCTGCTCGCTGCGGAACACCGGCATGCCCAGCGACGCTTCCAGATCCTTCGGCCCGATCTTGATGATCGAATCGGGCGCGTCCAGCAGTTTGACGACCGCCTTGCGCACCAGCTTGCCGAGCTGTTTCTCCAGATGGCGTACACCGGCCTCACGTGCATAGCCTTCGATCACGGCGCGCAATGCGCTGTCGCTGATGGTCAGCTTGTTCTTGGCAACGCCGGCCTTGGCCAGTTGCTTGGGCCACAGATGGCGTTTGGCGATGGCGAGTTTTTCTTCGGTGATGTAGCCGGACAGGCGAATCACTTCCATCCGGTCCAGCAACGGGCCGGGGATCGAATCCAGGGTGTTGGCGGTGCAGACGAACAGCACCTTGGACAGGTCCAGACGCAGGTCCAGATAATGATCGAGGAATTCGACGTTCTGTTCCGGGTCCAGGGTTTCCAGCAAGGCAGACGCCGGGTCGCCCTGATAGCTCTGACCCATCTTGTCGATTTCATCGAGCATGATGACCGGGTTCATCACCTCTACATCCTTGAGCGCCTGCACCAGCTTGCCGGGCTGGGCGCCGATGTAGGTGCGACGATGACCCTTGATCTCCGCTTCGTCGCGCATGCCGCCGACGCTCAGGCGATAGAACGGACGCCCCAGCGACTCGGCAATCGAGCGTCCGACGCTGGTCTTGCCCACACCGGGCGGGCCGACCAGCAGAACGATCGAACCACTGATTTCGCCTTTGTAAGCACCAACAGCAAGGAATTCGAGAATCCGGGCCTTGATGTCATCCAGTCCGGCGTGGTGCTGATCGAGCACCTTGCGCGCATGCTTGAGGTCCAGTTTATCTGCGCCATACACGCCCCACGGCAGAGAACTGGCCCAGTCCAGGTAGTTGCGGGTCACGGCGTATTCCGGCGAGCCGGTTTCCAGCACCTTGAGCTTGCCGATTTCCTCGTCGATCTTCTTGCGTGCCTGAGGCGTCAGGGTCTTGCCTTCCAGACGCTGCTCGAACTGCTCGATATCGGCGCTGCGGTCGTCCTTGCTCAGGCCCAGTTCCTGCTGGATGACCTTGAGCTGTTCCTTGAGAAAGAACTGACGCTGGTGTTCGCCAATCTTGCGATTGACCTCGGCGGAGATTTCTTTCTGCAACCGCGCAACTTCAACTTCCTTGCGCAGCATCGGCAGGACTTTTTCCATGCGCTTGAGCATCGGCACGCAGTCGAGTACCTGTTGCAGCTCAACGCCTGTCGCCGAGGTCAGCGCCGCAGCAAAGTCGGTGAGCGGCGAAGGATCGTTCGGACTGAAGCGGTTCAGATAATTTTTCAGCTCTTCGCTGTACAGCGGGTTGAGCGGCAGCAGTTCCTTGATCGCGTTGATCAGGGCCATGCCGTAGGCCTTGACCTCATCGGTCGGCTCGTTCGGCTGCTGCGGGTACTCGACCTCCACCAGATACGGCGGGCGATGATGTTTGAGCCAGGTGCGGATCCGCACGCGGCTCAGGCCCTGCGCCACAAACTGTAAACGTCCATTTTCACGGCTGGCGTGGTGAACTTTTACCAAAGTGCCATACTCGGGCAGCGCATTGGTATCGAAGTGGCGCGGATCTTCCTGCGGCGTGTCCATGAAAAACAGCGCCAGGGAGTGATGCTCGGACTTGCTGACCAGCTCGAGAGTCTCGGCCCACGGCTCTTCATTGACGATGACCGGCAGGACCTGAGCCGGGAAGAACGGGCGGTTATGGATCGGGATGATGTAAACCTTGTCCGGCAGGTTCTGGCCGGGAAGGGCAAGCGAGGTGCTGTCGGAACTCAGCGACACGTCGTGCTCGGCTGCATCATTCGGCAAATCTGGCGAGTCTGTCTGCTGGTCGCTCATGGGGCACCTGAGAAGTTGAACATGGCTCTTAGATGGGGCGGGCATCCTCAGGTTTCAATGGCTTTGGTCGATAGTCTGAATAGTGGCGATAAAACCTTTGGTTTCGGGCATCGCCGGGACCTTTCAGTTGTCGCCAGGGCTGGTTTATTTTTTACGGCGCTGCCGTTGCGGGTTGACTCGGTTATGACCAACGTATTTATCTCAGCATTGCTGGCGGGCCTGTGGATGATGTCTGCTGCCAATGCTTCGGCCGCGACCTTCACGGCGCAAATGCTCGACAAGCAGGGCAAGCCTCTGGCCGATGCCGTCGTGACGCTCAAGGGGCCGCCGAGTGCAACGCCAGCAGTGCTCAAGGCGTCCATGGACCAGCGCGATCAGGAATTCGCGCCCCACGTTCTGGCCGTTCACACCAGCACGCAGGTGAAGTTTCCCAACAGCGACAACATCCGCCATCAGGTGTATTCCTTTTCTCCGGCCAAGCGCTTCGAACTGCGTCTTTACGAAGGCACGCCATCAGAGCCGCTGCTGTTCGACAAGCCGGGTGTAGTGG
This sequence comes from Pseudomonas viridiflava, assembly GCF_001642795.1. Taxonomy (GTDB): domain Bacteria; phylum Pseudomonadota; class Gammaproteobacteria; order Pseudomonadales; family Pseudomonadaceae; genus Aquipseudomonas; species Aquipseudomonas viridiflava. Next base: position 470,386 of record NZ_LKEH01000025.1, read on the forward strand.
TTTTGGGTTGCAACATTCATGACTGGATGGTCGGCTACATCTATGTCACTGACGACCCCTGGTTCGGGGTAACCGACAGCAATGGTCAGCTCAAACTCGATCAGATGCCGGCTGGTCACTATCAGGCCACGCTCTGGCATCCGCAGACCGAAGACATGCAACCGGTGTCAGGTGACGAATTCGACATTCCCGCCGCAGGCCTCACCCAGCGCTTTACGCTGCCCGTCGTGCCAACCGTTGCCGACGACAAGCCCAGCAAACCGGCGACAGGTGGCTTTGGCGACGCTTTCCACAAGGCAGCCCATGAATGAATCTTAAAGTCAGCTTCCAGGCGCGCATCGCCGGGGTCTTGATCGCCCTGTTGCTGATCGTGGTCTGCGCGGTGTATTTCGCGGTCAAGGTGGCGACTGGCGACGCAGTGCGCACTCAGGCTCAGGCCCAACTGGAAGTGGGTAGCCGGGTTTTCGAACGCCTGATCGATTTGCGTGGCAAGCGCCTGCGCGATGCGGTGCAACTGTTGTCTGCCGACTTCGGGTTTCGCGATGCGGTCGCCAGTTCCGACTCCTCGACCATCCGTTCGGTACTGCTCAACCACGGCAAGCGCATCAACGCGAGCGATATGTTCCTGCTGGGCATGGACGGCGTGGTAATCGCCAGTACCGTTCCCGATGTGCCCGAGGGTTCCAAATTCGTCTACGACCAGGCATTGCGTACCGCCAAACGCAGCGGCCAGTCGGTGCTGATCGTACCCGGAGGTGGCACGCCGCATCTGCTGGTCGAAAGTACCGTGCTGGCGCCGTTACCGATCGGTCGAGTGGTCATGGGTTTCACCATTGACAGCGACATCGCCGAAGAACTGCACTCGCTCAGCGGTCTGGAAGTGTCGTTTCTGACCATTGAGGACGGCAAGGCTGGCAGTCTGATCAGCACTCAGCCCGACGCCTTGCATGCCGGTCTGATCGAGCTGATGCGCAGTTCATCCGGCGGACAGATGCGTGTCACCGAGCAGTCCAATCTGAATTTTCTCAGCCAGACATTGATGCTCGCCAACACGGGTAATGGCGGCGACGGGCAGGTCCTGGCACTGCTGCAAAGCCCGCTGGACAAGGCCCTGCAGGCCTTCGCGCCGCTGGACGAGAAGATTTTCTGGATATCCATGGCGGCACTGCTGGCCTCGCTGTTGGGCACCCTGGCACTGGCGCGCAGCGTTTCGCTCCCGGTGCGTGAGCTGGCCATCGCAGCCAAGCGTATCGGAGATGGCGATTACGAGACGCCGGTCAACATGGCCCGCACCGATGAACTCGGCATGCTGGCCAATGCCATCAACGCGATGCAGCACGGTATTGCGGTGCGTGAAGGGCAACTGGCGCACAACGCGCTGCACGACAACGTGACCGGACTGCCCAACCGCGCCCTGGTCATGGAGCGACTGGGCAGCGCGATTGCCGCCGAACGACCGGTGGCGCTCTTGTACCTGAGCATCGAAAACCTGAGCGCGATCAACGAAAGCTCGGGTGCCGAAGGCGTCGAGCAACTGTTGCTTCAAGTGGGCCAGCGTCTGCAAAGTACTCTGCGTGCCGGAGACACCGTTGCACGATTGTCGGCCAACGAATTTCTGTTGTTGCTCGACCAGACCACCAGCGACGGTGCGGTGGCAACAGGCGACGCCCTGCAACGACTGCTCAGCGAGCCGCAGCGGATCGACAACCACGACATCGCGCTCGAGTGCTGCATCGGCATCACCGTCTACCCGGAAAACGGCAATTCGGCTCAGGAGCTGGTCAACCGCGCGGCCATTGCCCGCAAGGACGCCGCGTTCCTGCCAGGCCGACTGCAAATCTATCAGGACGGTCGCGACCTGGCGCACCAGCGGCAGATCAGCCTGATTCGTGATCTGCGTAAGGCGCCGCAAAACGGTGAGCTGATGCTGCATTATCAGCCCAAACTGGATATTCGTCAGGGCACGGTGCGTCAGGCCGAAGCCCTGTTGCGCTGGGCTCATCCGCAGTTCGGTAATGTCTCGCCCGCCGAATTCATCGTGCTGGCCGAGCGGACCGGCAGTATTCATCTGCTGACCAACTGGGTCATCGAAGAAGCCATGCGCCAACTTGCCGAGTGGCGCAAGCGGGGCCTGGTGCTGCAAGTGTCGGTGAACATTTCTGCCGATGACCTCTTGGGCGATGACCTGGCCGGATTTGTGGTCGGTCTGCTCAAACAGTACGGCGTGCCTGCCGAGCAACTGGTGTTCGAAATCACTGAAAGCGCAATCATGAGCCAGCCGGAAAAAGCACTGGTGGTGCTGCATAAGCTGCGTGATTGCGGCATCAGCCTGTCGATCGATGATTTCGGCACGGGCTATTCGTCGCTGGCGCACCTCAAGCGTCTGCCGGTGCAGGAATTGAAAATCGACCAGTCGTTCGTGCGCGATCTGGACGAGACCAGTGAAGACGCAGTGATCGTGCGTTCAACCATCGAAATGAGCCACAACCTGGGGCTCAAGGTGGTGGCCGAGGGCGTGGAATACCAGCACAGCCTCGACCTGCTGCGTCGCTGGCACTGCGATACTGCGCAGGGTTACCTGATCAGCAGACCTCTGACCGCCGCCGCGTTCGAGACCTGGATCGTCAAAACCCATGAATTACCAGGTCTGATGGTGAACTGAACCATGTCCTACAAAGCATCGCTGTTGTTGGGTTGCCTGCTCGGCGCGGCCACGCCGCTTGTCCTGGCCGACAACGGTCGTCTGATTGCCACGGGTGGCGCCAGCAACATCGAAGGCAGCGCGGGCGGGGGCATTACGCCGTGGGCGGTGATCACCGGCTACAGTGAGCAGGGCGAGTGGGGCGCGACGGCGTTTGCCACGCACATCAACCTCCCGGATTACAACCTGGATGTGGCGGGCCTTGCTGTCGCCTACGGCAACCGTGTCGAGCTGTCCTACGCGCACCAGCGCTTCGATATCAGCCCGTTGCAGCACAAGCTGAGCCTGCCGGACGACAACCTCAGTCAGGACGTGTTCGGCGTCAAGGTGCGACTGTTCGGTGACCTGATCTACGACAGCCTGCCGCAGGTGTCGCTGGGCGTGCAGTACAAGCACCAGAACGATTTTCTGATTCCGAGCCTGGTCGGCGCGCAGCGTGATTCCGATGTCGAGGGGTATCTGACCGCCAGCCGTCTGTTCATGGGGGCAGCGTTCGGCTACAACGTGGTGGTCAACGGCGGTGTGCGCTACAGCCGCGCCAACGAAACCGGTCTGCTGGGTTTCGGCGGTGATCGGCGTGACAGCCGCAGCCTGCTCAAGGAAGGCTCGGTGGCGGTGTTGTTCAACCCGCGTTGGGCCATGGGCGTGGAGTACCGCGAGAAACCCGATAATCTTTCGTTCGCGGGCGAAAGCGACTGGGCGGACGTGTTCCTCGGTTACTTCCCCAACAAGCATCTGTCCTTTGTGCTGGCCTACGCCCGCCTGGGTGAAATCGCCACGCTGGACAACCAGAACGGCACTTATCTGTCCGTTCAGGGGAGTTTCTGATGAGGCGTTTGGTGATGTGCCTGATGCTGGCCTTGATGGTCGGTTGTGCTCAACAGCAGGTCAAGGATGACAGCCTTTATCAGGATCTTGGCCAACGTGCCGGCATTCAGCGCATCGTTGAAGGCATGCTGCTCAATGCCGCCAAGGACGACCGGATCGTCGAGCGCTTCAAACGGGTCAACATCGTCCTGCTGCGTGATCGGCTGGTCGACAAGTTCTGCGTGATAGTCGATGGCCCATGCACCTACAACGGCGACAGCCTCGCCGAATCCCACAAGGGTCAGAACCTCAGCCCGAGCGATTTCAACGCACTGGTCGAAAACCTGATCGCCGCCATGGACACCGAAAAAGTCCCGGTCCCCGTGCAAAACCGCTTCATCGCACGTCTTGCTGCATTGCGCGGGGAAGTGATCCGCAAGTAGCGTCACATTCGAGAGCGGACGCGGAGCGTCCTGGGAGGCGTTACCACGCAGAGCGTGGGAACGATCAGGGTCTCAAACACACCGTCGTGCCTATGCTCCGCGCTCAGCGTAATACCCAAGTCTGCCTCAACACTGATCGTGCCCATCGCTCCGCGTGGACATGCATCCCGTGACGCTCCGCGTCACACATGGCACAGACTGCGGACTCAGTGAGCCGAGCGCACGGCTCAAGTCACCTTTCGGAATGGCCGCTGATCAGCTCAACCGCGTCAGATACCCCGGCACTTCCTGTTCCGGCAGCACCGACAACACCTTCAAGCGCTGCAGCATGCGTTGTCTGGCGCGTTGCAGGTGTTCCTTGAGGTTCAGCGCGGCGGCGTCGAAGGCGCCGTGCAGCAGCAGTTCGAGAATCATTCGGTGTTCGGCGAGCATGGCTTCATCGGCGTCTATGTCCAGCAGTCGATAGAAGATCCGGTTGATGATCATCGGGCTCTGCGCCTGGCTGATCAGGGTGGCGATCTTGCGATTCTGCAGTCCCGCCAGACACTGCTGATGCAGGTCCTCTTCCAGTTGCTCGATCTGTTCCAGACTGCAACTTTCAGCGTTCTGAGCTGCGATGACCCTGGCCAGCATGCTCTCCAGATGTTCGCGACTCAGATGCGGCCCGGTCTGGCGCAAGGCTTCGGGTTCCAGGCAGGCACGCAGCTCATAATCGTCGGTCACTTCACGCGCCGTCAGCGGCCCGGCCAGCCATTGGGAGTAGGGTTCCTTTTCCACCAGCCCGCGATCACGCAGCCTCATCAGCGCCTCACGCACCACAGCCCGGCTGACCCCGAAATGCTCGGCCGCGCTTTGTTCATCCAGGCGGTAATGACCGAAAGCGATGCACGCCGACAGTGCCGCGCCGATCTCGTCATGGATGCGCTCACCCAGCGGCCGGGTGTCGACTAGTTCTTCGCTGCTGTCCAGCCCGAACTGCTTGTGGCTCAGGCTCAGACGCAGGGGTTCGACTGTGCCGCCCTCGGGGTTGACCAGATAACCGCGTCCATCGAACCGGCTGATCAGCCCTTCGTCGTGCAGCAGGTTGAGCGCCTTGCGCACTGGCACGCGGCTGGTGCCGAACAATTCTGCCAACGGTGCTTCAAGCAGTACCAGTCCATTGGCGACCGCACCCGTGAGGATGGCGTTGCGTAACACTTCACGGATGGTGGCGTAGCGCGAGGCGGTGCGCGGGTCCTCATCTGACATCGTTTTCTTACACTTCTGACGGCTGACGAACAATTCTCGCACAGATGCGTGACTGTCACCTTGAGGTACATTCGGACGCTCACTCATGGGGCCACCGTTACCTATCTGCACTAAAATGTATCTTTTATAAAAGATACATTATTTCATTGTGACAGCCGACCAAACGTCCTGCGTCCCGCCCATTCGACGTTCGTCCCGCCCATGAAAGGTTTCTAATCCAGCTGTCTCGGGGCATTCAGGCATCAGACGCCGTTGCTCCAAAGAGCCACGAGCATGAGATTGGCATGGATTCTGCCTTTGTTAAATGTACATTTTATTAATAAGTACATTTTTAAAGGTCTGTTATGTCGATGATGGACACCGCGGCTTCCGCAATCACCTTCGATGCCTGCGCACTGGCCGATGATTTCGCTCAGGGTCGTACCGATCCCGTTCAGGCTCTGGAGCAGGCGCTGCATCGAGCCGATCAGGTTGATCACGTTTTCATTTCCATGAGCGACGAGCGTGCCCGTCGCGAGGCCGAAGCGTCGGCCGCTCGCTGGAAGCAGGGTCAGGCGCTCGGCCCGTTCGATGGTGTTCCGCTGGCCTGGAAGGATCTTTTCGATGTGGCGGGTTCCGTGACCACGGCCGGTTCCGCGACCCGTCGGCAGGTCAGCGCTGCATGCCTGGATGCGCCAAGCGTAGGGCTGCTGGCCCGCTCCGGCATGGTCAGTGTGGGCAAGACCAACCTCAGTGAGTTCGCCTATTCCGGGCTCGGTCTCAATCCGCATTTCGGCACGCCGGTCAATCCGCTCAGCAATGATTCGCCCCGGATTCCCGGTGGTTCGTCTTCAGGCTCGGGTGTTGCTGTCGCAGCGGGCATCGTGCCGATTGCAATGGGCACCGACACTGCAGGCTCGATCCGTATTCCTGCAGCATTGAACGGTCTGGTGGGTTTTCGCAGCACCAGCCGCCGCTACAGTCGCGATGGCGTGTTTCCGCTGGNGCGCACGCAGCAAACCGACATCGCACGTGCCTCGCAGTCTGGCTGGTCAGCGATTCATCGTTGATCAGGCGGTACTGGATGACACGCGCGTCGAGGCTGCAGTACGCGACAATCTGTTGCGCGCTGTCGAGGCGCTGCGTAGTGCCGGTGCGCTGGTCGAGATGCGTCCCTGCGAAGCCTTTCAAGCCACCCTGCACCTGATTCAGCACAGCGGCTGGCTGGGCGCGGCCGAAGCGTTTGCCCTGCATCAGCCGTTGCTCGACAGCAATGCGGCCAGCCAGCTCGACCCACGCGTGCGCAAGCGCCTTGAAGCGGCCCGGCACATGCCTGCCAGTCTACTGATCAACCTGTACGCCGCCCGCGAGCGCTTGCAGGAGCGGCTGACCCTTGAACTGGATGGCGCGTTACTCATCACCCCGAGTGTCGCCCACGTCGCGCCGCCGCTGGCACCTTTGCTGGCCGACGAAGAGCTGTTTATCCAGACCAACCTTGCGACGCTGCGCCTGACCATGCCGGGCAGTCTGCTCAACATGCCCGGCGTTTCGCTGCCCAGCGGCTTCGATGCCTGCGGCCTGCCCACCGGTCTGTTGCTCAGCGCGCCAGCGGGTGAGGACGCCCGGCTGTTGCGCGCGGCACTGGCGGTGGAAGCGCTCTTGCAACTCTCATGAACACCCCTTGAACACCCTATCAACGACTGACCGGCGCCCTTGCTCGATGCGGTGAACCGGTCCGATCAACCAGCAGGAGAAACAACAATGGCTAAAGAAATTCTGTGTGCGTTTGGTGTCGATGTGGATGCAGTCGCGGGCTGGCTGGGCTCTTATGGCGGTGAAGATTCGCCGGATGATATCTCGCGAGGTCTGTTCGCGGGCGAAGTCGGCGCGCCACGCCTGCTCAAGCTGTTCGAGCGTTACGGGCTGCGCACGACCTGGTTCATTCCCGGTCACTCCATGGAAACCTTCCCCGAGCAGATGAAGGCCGTGGCCGATGCGGGGCATGAAATCGGCGTGCACGGCTACAGCCATGAAAACCCGATTGCAATGACGCCGGAGCAGGAAGAAATCGTCCTCGACAAGTCCATCGACCTGATCATGCAAGTCACCGGCAAGCGCCCGACCGGCTATGTCGCGCCGTGGTGGGAATTCAGCAACGTCACCAACGAGCTGCTGCTCAAGAAAGGCATCAAGTACGACCACAGCCTGATGCACAACGACTTCCACCCGTACTACGTTCGCGTGGGCGACAAGTGGACCAAGATCGATTACAGCCAGCACCCCGATACCTGGATGAAACCCCTGGTGCGTGGTGAAGAAACCGATCTGGTGGAGATCCCGGCCAACTGGTACCTGGATGACCTGCCGCCGATGATGTTCATCAAGAAAGCGCCGAACAGCCATGGCTTCGTCAACCCGCGCCACCTGGAAGAAATGTGGCGCGACCAGTTCGACTGGGTGTACCGCGAGCACGAGCACGCGGTGTTCACCATGACCATCCACCCCGATGTTTCCGGACGCCCCCAGGTGCTGCTGATGCTTGAGCGCCTGATCGAGCACATCCAGAGCCACGCGGGCGTCAAATTCGTCACCTTCGACGAGATCGCCGACGACTTCGTGCGTCGCAACCCACGTAACCGTTGATCCATAGCCCTGTCCGAGGCATCACTCATGTCCATATACAACAAGCTTGACCTGACCGGCTGGAAGCCAGAGCAGTTGACGCCGGAGCAAGTTCGCTTCGCCACATGGATAGCCTTTTTTGCGTGGGTGTTTGCGGTATACGACTTCATTCTGTTCGGAACCCTGCTGCCCGAGATCGGGCGGCACTTTTCCTGGAGTGAAGTGGAGCAGGCCGAAATCGCGACCTGGGTCGCGGTCGGTACGGCGGTGGTGGCACTGGCCATCGGGCCGCTGGTGGATCGCCTGGGACGGCGGGTTGGCATCATGTTTACCGTAAGCGGATCGGCCATCTGTTCGGCGCTTACGGCCATTGGTGGATCGTGGGGCAAGTCGCCGCTGATCCTGATCCGTTCGCTGGGCGGTCTGGGTTATGCGGAAGAGACGGTCAACGCGACCTACCTGAGTGAAATCTATGCGGCGTCGGATGACCCGCGTCTGGCCAAGCGCCGCGGCTTCATCTACAGCCTGGTGCAGGGCGGCTGGCCGGTCGGCGCGTTGATCGCAGCGGGCCTGACGGCGGTGCTGCTGCCAATCATCGGCTGGCAGGGCTGCTTCGTGTTTGCGGCGATTCCAGCCATCATCATTGCGATCATGGCGCGCAAGCTCAAGGAGAGCCCGCAGTTCCAGATCCACCAGCGCATCACACAACTGCGCAAAAAGGGTGACGTCAGCCAGGCACAGGCCGTGGCGCACACCTATGGCGTCGACTACGACGAACACAGCAAGGCGGGCCTCGGCGCTGCGTTTCGTGGCACGTCGCTGCGCGCAACGTTGGTGATCGGCGCAGCCATCCTGCTCAACTGGGCGGCGATTCAGGTGTTCAGCGTGCTGGGCACCACGGTGATCGTCAGCGTGCACCACATCTCGTTCGAGAACTCGCTGATCATTCTGGTGCTGTCCAACCTGGTCGGTTACTGCGGCTACCTGAGCCACGGCTGGATGGGTGACAAGATCGGCCGTCGCAACGTGATCGGCCTGGGCTGGATGCTCGGTGGTCTGGCGTTTGCGGGCATGCTCTATGGGCCAAGCAACATGCCGATGGTCGTCGGGCTGTACAGCCTGGGCCTGTTCTTCCTGATCGGCCCGTACTCGGCGGCGCTGTTCTTCATCAGTGAAAGTTTCCCTACGAGCATCCGCGCCACAGGCGGCGCGATCATTCATGCCATGGGACCTCTCGGTGCCGTCGTGGCGGGTTTCGGCGCGACGTCCGTGCTGAGCGCAGGCGGCGACTGGCAGACCTCGGCGCTGTACTTCGGCGCGCTGCCTTGCTTCCTGTCCGGTGCGTTGATGTTCGCGGCCCGTCACGTGCGCCCTGAAACCGTTAAGTGAGGAATTGCCCATGACTCGTAAAGTTGCATTGGTCACTGGCGCCGCCAGCGGCATCGGTCAGGCCTTGGCGGTGGCGTTTGCCCGGCAGGGTGTGGCGGTGGCGGGCGGGTTTTACCCGGCCGACCCGCACGACCCGGATGAAACCCGTCGTCTGGTGGAAGAGGCGGGCGGCGAATGCCTGATGCTGCCACTGGATGTTGCCAGTACCGAATCGGTGGACAATCTGGCCCATCAGGCTTTGCAAGCCTTTGGCCGGATCGATTACGCAGTCGCCAACGCAGGCTTGTTGCGCCGCGCGCCGCTGCTGGAAATGACCGACGAGCGCTGGAATGAAATGCTCGACGTGGACCTGACCGGCGTGATGCGCACCTTTCGCGCCGCTGCCCGGCATATGGGCGAGGGCGGAGCGCTGGTGGCGATCTCGTCGATTGCCGGTGGCGTGTATGGCTGGCAGGACCACTCACATTACGCTGCGGCCAAAGCGGGTGTGCCGGGGCTGTGTCGTTCGCTGGCGGTGGAGCTTGCGCCGAAAGGCATTCGCTGCAACGCGGTGATTCCGGGCCTGATCGAAACGCCGCAGTCGCTGGACAGCAAGAACTCGCTGGGCCCGGAAGGGCTGAAACAGGCCGCCAAAGCGATTCCGCTGGGGCGTGTCGGGCGAGCGGATGAAGTGGCGTCGCTGGTGCGTTTTCTGTGCAGTGACGAAGCCAGCTATCTGACCGGGCAGAGCATCGTGATCGACGGCGGCCTGACCGTGCGCTGGCCGGAGTGAGATGACGCAGGTCATGACCGTGCCTGAACGAGCGACGGGCACGATCAAAGTGTGGGAGGCGGCTTGCCGGCGATGCGTTTTGCGAAGCGACATCTCAGTGACTGAAATGACGCCATCGCCGGCAAGCCGCCTCCCACAGGGTATGTATTCATTCAGATACTTTGATGATTGTTCCCACGCTCTGCGTGGTAACGCCGCTCTGGACGCTCCGCGTCCACTCGCGCTGTGACGCAGAGCGTCACGGGGTGCATGCCCACGCGGGGCATGAGCACGATCAGCTTACGTAATCAGGCGCTATGGATTTTCCCGGCTATCCGTAACAAGGAATTCACCATGCAACAACTCAAAGACAAACGTGCCGTGATCACCGGCGCAGGCAGCGGCATCGGCGCTGCCATCGCACGGGCCTACGCCGCCGAAGGCGCACGGCTGGTGCTGGGCGACCGTGATCCGACTAACCTGACCAAGGTCGCCGAAGAGTGCCGCCAGCTCGGCGCGCAGGTGTACGCCTGCGTGGCTGACGTCGGCTCGGTCGAAGGCGCGCAGGCCGGTGTCGATGCCTGCGTCGAACAGTTCGGCGGCATCGACATTCTGGTCAATAACGCAGGCATGCTGACCCAGGCGCGCTGCGTCGATCTGAGCATTGAGATGTGGAACGACATGCTGCGCGTCGACCTCACCAGCGTGTTCGTTGCCAGCCAGCGCGCCTTGCCGCATATGCTGGCGCAACGCTGGGGACGGATCATCAACGTCGCCTCGCAGCTCGGCATCAAGGGCGGCGCCGAGCTGACCCACTACTCCGCTGCCAAGGCTGGCGTGATCGGCTTCACCAAATCCCTGGCGCTGGAAGTGGCCAAAGACAACGTGCTGGTCAACGCCATCGCGCCCGGCCCCATCGAAACGCCATTGGTTGCAGGCATCAGCAGCGCCTGGAAAACCGCCAAGGCGGCCGAGCTGCCATTGGGCCGTTTCGGGTTGGCAGAGGAAGTCGCGCCGGTCGCTGTGCTGCTCGGCAGTGAGCCGGGCGGCAATCTGTTCGTCGGCCAGACACTGGGGCCGAACTCCGGTGATGTGATGCCGTGATGCACTTGAGCGAGGACTGATCATGTGTGGACTGTGCGGGCTGTTGGGCGAAGACGTGCACTGGAGCGATCCGCTGAGTGGCGAACTGCCGAGGCGTCGTGAGCGCTTGCGGCGTATTGCAGCCATCAACAAGGTAGTGGCGCCGTTTCGCTTGAAGGTCGAGGACTTTCAGGGCGTTTCCTATCTGCTGCTGGGCGCTACCGGCAAACAGGAACTGGCGAGCGGCCTTGATCAGTTGTGGCAGAAGGCCGAACTGTTGATCGGCCGACCGCTGGATCCCCTCGATTCCCGCTTGATTGAACATTTGCAGAGGTCGTCATGAGCATTGCGCTGAACGTGATCACCGGCTTTCTGGGCAGCGGCAAAACCACGTTGCTCAAGCGCCTGCTGGCGGATGAGGACATGGGGGACACCGCGCTGCTGATTAACGAGTTCGGCGATGTGGGCATCGATCACCTGCTGGTCGAAGAAGTGGCGCCAGACACCGTGTTGCTGCCCAGCGGCTGTGTCTGCTGCTCGATTCGCGGCGAGCTGAAAGACGCGTTGCTCGGTCTGTTGGAGCGCCGCGGTCGCGGCGAAATCCCGGCGTTTCGTCGGGTGATTCTGGAAACCACCGGTCTTGCCGACCCTGCGCCTATCCTCGCCACGCTGAGTCATGACCCGCAACTGCGCGGGCGCTTTCATGTAGGGCTGATCGTCACGCTGGTCGATGCCTGCCATGCCACGCTGCAGGAGCGTCTGCACCCCGAGTGGCTGGCGCAGGTCGCCGCCGCTGACAGGCTGCTGCTGAGCAAGACCGATCTGGTCGATGAGCCTGCTCTCGATGCACTGCGTCTGCATCTGCAGGCGCTCAATTTCTCCGCACCCTTGCTGGACACCGCAGAGGTTCATAGCGGCGATCAGTTGCTGCTGGGGCAGGGCGTACGCAGTGCAGAACCCGCTCAGGAAGTGACCCGCTGGCAACTGCATCGCCCGCAATCCACATTGCCCCGGCATGGCGATGCACAGGTCTGTTGCCTGACCTTCGAGCGGCCGCTGGACTGGGTCGGATTCGGGGTGTGGTTGTCGATGCTGTTAAGATGCCACGGCGAACGAATCCTGCGTGTCAAAGGACTGCTCAACGTGAATGCCAATCAGGCCCCTGTCGTGATCCATGGTGTGCAGCATTGCCTGCATGCGCCCGTCCACCTTGCAGCCTGGCCGGGTGATGATCGCACCTCGCGTTTGGTGTTCATCCTGCGCGGCCTCGACCCTGAATTGCTGCGACGCTCGTTCGACGTGTTCGCTGCCAGCTTCGCGCCGCCTGCGACCTCGGCTCAAAGCGAGACCGCTGCATGACCATCACGTTGCGTGTGCTGGGCACCTCGGTCACTCTGCTTGAATCCCTACGGGAGCGCGCCGAGCAGGACCTGGGCATCAGGCTGGTCTATCAGATCCACGACGTGCAGACCGCGCAGCGGATTGCGGTCATGCAGCCGGACAGTTACGACCTTTATGACCAATGGTTTCACAACGTCGATTTCGTCTGGCCGGCGCGGGCGATTCAGCCTATCGATACGCGGCGCATTGCGCTGTGGCACGAGATCAACGACCTGCCCAAGCGCGGGCGCCTGAGACCCACTGACCAACCCGGCAGCGGCAGTGTGCCGAGCGAGCGTCTGTTCGTGCAGCACGACGGCAGCCTGGGCAGTGCGGTCACCGAGCGCATCAGCATGCTGCCGCTGACTCACAACGCCGACAGTTTTGCCTATCGCCCGGAACGCCTGCCGGACAGCCTGAGCCCGTCCGATGAAAGCTGGGGCTGGCTGCTCGACCCGGTCTGGAGTGGACGCATCGCTTTGCAGAGCGATGCCGCCATCGGTGCCCTCGACGCCGCGCTGGCAGTGCAGGGCGCGGGACTGGCGCAGTTCAAGGACATCGGCAACATGTGCATCGAGGAAATCGACCTGCTCGCCGACGTGCTGGTGCGTAAACAGCAACAGGGGCATTTCGGTGCGTTCTGGTCGGACGACGAGGAAGCGGCCGAATTGATGCTCAGCCCAACCATCGATATTCAGAGCTTGTGGTCGCCCACGTTGGTGAGGCTGCATCGAGCAGGTGTGAAATATCGCGTCGCCGTGCCCAAGGAAGGCTATCGCGGCTGGTTCGGCGGGCTGTCTCTATCGCGCCATGCCAAGGGCCCGGTGCTAGATGCGGCTTATGCGTATCTGAACTGGTGGCTGTCCGGCTGGCCGGGCGCGGTGATGGCGCGGCAGGGTTACTACATCGGCAACCCGGCGCGCAGCCGTGATCATTTGAGCGCTGCGGAATGGGACTACTGGTACGCCGGTCTGCCTGCACGCGAGCAACTGCTGGGCAGCGACGGTCTGCCGCTGATCGATGCCGGGGAAGTGCGCGACGGCGGCTCGTACGAAGAACGCATGGGCCACATCGCCGTGTGGAATTCGGTCATGAACGAGCATAACTACCTCGTTCGGCGCTGGAGCGACATCCTGCGCGCGGGTGGCAAAGCGGGTGGGAAAGTACGTTAGACACGGGCAGTGCCCATTACTCTGCGTCACACTCAAGAGCGCACGCGGAGCGTCCTGAGCGGCGTTACCACGCGGAGCGTGAGAACGATCAGCACAAGTCTGCCCTTACGCTGATCGTGCCCATGCTCCGGGCTCATTGTTATACACAAATCTGAAAGACGCGCAAAACGGGTGCCAAAAAACGTAAGTATCTGACTGAATGCATAACCCGTGGGAGGCGGCTTGCCGGCGATGGCGTCAGTTCAGTCACTGACATGTCGCTTCAGAAAAAAGCATCGCCGGCAAGCCGCCTCCCACAGTCCGTGGTTGCAGCAAGACTTGTGTATAACGCCAAGCGCAGAGCATGGGAACGATCATCGAGTCCACAAAAAAGGCGGCTATCTCTCGATAGCCGCCTTTCGTTTACCTCAGCAGAACATCACTTCGGCAGTTTGAACGCCATTACGTAGTCACCCTGCTTGGTGCCCAGCGAGCCGTGACCGCCAGCCACGACCAGCACGTATTGCTGACCGTCCTTGCCGGTGTAGGTCATGGGTGTGGTCTGAGCGCCTGCTGGCAGGCGGCCTTCCCACAGTTGCTTGCCGTTACGAACGTCGTAGGCACGCAGGTACTGGTCAAGCGTACCGCTCAGGAACGCCAGGCCGCTTGCAGTGGTGAACGTACCACCCAGGCTTGGAACGCCCATGGTCAATGGGATCGGAACCGGCGAGCTGTCACGCACGGTGCCGTTCTTGTGCATCCAGATGGTCTTGTGGGTGGTCAGATCGACCGCAGCCACGTAGCCCCACGCCGGTGCCTGGCAAGGCAGGCCCATTGGCGACAGCAGTGCTTCCAGGATCACGCCATACGGGGCGCCCTTGTTCGGCTGCACGCCTTCGGTCTCGCTCTTGCGACCCGGACCGCCTTCCACTTCAGCCGACGGCACCAGCTTGGAGCGGAAGGCCATGTAGCTCGGGTTCACGAACGCAATCTGGCGAACCGGGTCGATGGAGATACCGCCCCAGTCGAACACACCGAAGTTGCCTGGATAAACAATCGAGCCCTGCAGCGATGGCGGAGTGAACGGGCCGTCGTAACGCAGGGACTTGAAGTCGATCCGGCACAGCATCTGGTCGAACGGGGTCACGCCCCACATGTCACGCTCTTTCAACGGAGGCGGCATGAAGTTCAGGTCAGACTTGGGCTGGGTCGGCGAGGTGTGATCGCCTTCGACCGCGCCTTGTGGAACGGGCACTTCATTGATCGGCACGATCGGCTGACCAGTGCTGCGGTCCAGCACGTAGATGCTGCCCTGCTTGGTCGAAGCCAGCACAGCCGGTTTCACGCCGTCAGCGGTTTTCATGTCCATCAGAGTCGGCTGACCGCCCACGTCCATGTCCCACAGGTCGTGGTGAGTGAACTGGTAATCCCAACGCACTTTGCCGGTGGCGATGTCCAGTGCAACCAGGCCCGCGCTGTACTTCTCGGACTCAGGCGTACGGTCGCCGCCCCACTGGTCAGGCGTCTGGTTGCCCATCGGCAGGTAGATCATGCCCAGCTTTTCATCGACGCTGAACATGGACCACATGTTCGGCGAGTTGCGGGTGTAGACCTGACCTTCAGCGATAGGCGCTGTGGCTTCAGGATTGCCGCTGTCCCAGTTCCAGACCAGACGACCGGTGTGTACGTCGTACGCACGGATCACGCCGGACGGCTCATCCATCGAGACGTTATCGGTGACGTGGCCACCGATGATCACCAGGTCCCTGGTCACGGCCGGAGGCGAGGTGGAGTAGTAACCACCTGGCGCGAAGGTGCCCATGTTGGCCGTCAGATCGACCGAGCCCTTGTTGCCGAAGTCTTCGCACATCTTGCCGGTGTCGGCATTCAGGGCGATCAGACGGGTGTCGGCAGTCGGCAGGAAGATCCTGCGCGGGCAGGAAGCACTTGCAGTCGAAGCGTCAGTCGCAGCAGGGGCTGCCGGGCTTTGGGCCGGAGCGCCAGCAGCGGCGTAGGCTGCGTCATCGTGATACGTGACGCCACGGCAGGTCATGTGCGCCCAGCCTTTGAAGTTCTCGGCGTTCTGGGTGCTGATCTTCGGATCGAAGCGCCAGATTTCCTTGCCCGTATCCGGGTCAAGTGCGATCACCTGGCTGTGCGGCGTGCACACGTACAGCATGCCGTTGACCTTGAGCGGAGTGTTCTCGGCGGTCGTTTCGCCCGGATCGTTAGGACCTGGGATGTCGCCAGTGCGATAGGTCCACGCCGGCTCCAGCTTGCTCACGTTCTCTGGCGTGATCTGCGCCAGCGGAGAGTAGCGGTCACCGAAGGCGGTACGGCCGTAGGACTGCCAGTCACCGTCAGGCATCGCCGGTGCGGTGTTGGTCGTGCCCGCAGTCTCGCGATCCAGCTGACCTTCGATGCGGCCAGGATTAGTGAACTGGCTGGCCAGCGCGGTCAGACCGGCAAGCACCACGGCGATGCTCAACGCACCGGTGCCCATGCGGGCCGGGCCGTTACGCAGCAGCGGACGGCGGAACCATGGCAGCAGCAGCACCAGACCCAGCGCGAACCACAGTGCCAGACGTGGCACCAATTGCCACCAGTCCAGACCGACTTCCCACAGAGACCAGACCGTGCTGGCGAACAGCAGCAATGCGTACAGACCCAGCGCAGCGCTGCGCCCGGTCATCAGCAACACGCCGGTTACCGCAAAGCCAATACCGGCCAGCAGGTAATACAGCGAGCCGTCCAGTTGCAGCAACCTGATGCCACCGACCACCAAGGCCAGCCCCATCAACAGAATCACCAGCCCGAGCAGTGTCGGTAACAGACGATTTCTACCCGAAGCACCATCAGTGCTCATAATGCGAATCTCCGCGAGAATTGAATGATTGACCCCTGGCGCTGCAACCTCTGCAAAACCCTGGACCACTCTTGAAACCGAACTAACTGTTGAGACGATTTACCAGCGGTTGAATTCAACCGTTGGTCAGAACGAGAGTTGCACTTTCAATCCAGCCACCAGCGCGTCGTCGACTTCGTCCAGCCCACCCGGATGACGCACGTATTGCAGGTTCGGGCGCACGGTCAGCCAGTCGGCCACATGCACGCCGTAATACAGCTCGGCGTTGTATTCCGTGTCCTGCAAAGGCGTGAAGGATGGGTCGTTGTAGTCGTAGACCGCTGCTGCCTGATTTCGTGCATCAGCGTTTTTGCGGTACGCCGGATTGACATGAATGCGCGACAGACCCAGGCCGATATCATCCTGGGTACGGGCATCGAACGGGCCTTTGTAGACCATGCCGACCGAAACATAGTTATCCACCATGTTGGTTTTCTTGTCGTGCAGCGTGCCGTTGGCGAACAGACTCAGGCCGCGACTGGCATCGCCATCTTGCCGCGTGACCTGCTGGCGCAGATTCAGCCATACGCCATGTTTGCTCGAGGCACCACGATACGCCGTCCCGGTGAGGGCAGCAGGCTGACCGTCGGTGTTCTTGTAGACATCTTCGCTATCAGCGGTGCTGTAGTAATAACCGGCGCGGTATTCACCCGGCAGGCCGTTGACCCTGGGCGACCAGACCAGTTCGACCGGCAACACCGCACCTTCGGTGCCACTGCCGCTGAGTTTGAAGGCGTTGTCGTTTTCCAGGTTGGACGGGTTCTGTTCGAACGCTCCTACCTGCACGAAGACTTCAGGCGTGAGCTGGTACTTGATGCGCATCGCCCATTGGCTGATCGGCCAGTTGTACCAGGTGTTGACGTAATTGCCGACCTGCGAGCCGCACAGTGACAGGTTCTGAAAGTCG
This sequence comes from Pseudomonas viridiflava, assembly GCF_001642795.1. Taxonomy (GTDB): domain Bacteria; phylum Pseudomonadota; class Gammaproteobacteria; order Pseudomonadales; family Pseudomonadaceae; genus Aquipseudomonas; species Aquipseudomonas viridiflava. The sequence goes on from NZ_LKEH01000025.1 coordinate 487,752, forward strand.
CAGGGAATGCTGTTGAAATCCTCACCTTCGTTGAAGCGGCCGAGCTTGATGCTCAAGGCCTGGTCGAAGAATTTCTGCTGATACCACATCTGCGTCAGTCGGGTAACGCTGCCGCGTCCCCAGACTTCCTGCGAGGAAGAGATCGTTCCGGTGCGTGGGTCGCCGATCCGGTCGTTGCTGATGTTGTCGCCGTTGCGGTTGTTCAGGGTCAGCTGAAACTCGGCGTCATGCCAGCCGAGGATTTTCTGCAGGTCCAGATGAGCGCCGACGGCGATCTGGTCGCTGTAGCGGGTCGCCTTGTCGTGGTTGTAACCGCCGTGCAGATTGGCGCCGGTCTCGCTGGTGTAATCGAGTTTGAAATCGATCCCACGCGTCGAGAGATCGGTGCGCTTGCCGCCCCAGTCACCCAGCATCCAGGGCGAGTCGGGAGACAGTGCGGGCGCGGCATGGACTGTGCCTGCCAGGCCCAGCAGTGTCAGGCCGCACAGACTGACAGCGCGTTGAACCGTGGCGAAGCGGTAATGCTTTGATGAATTGGGCATGAAAAGGGGCATTCTTTTTTGGTTTTTTTCAGGAACGACGCGGCTCTCCGTGACCGTCTTGGCGGCCATCGGTGAAGCTCCGGAAGCAGAGAATCGATTCAGCTATGAAGGCGACAATGATAGGACGCTAACGAGTTTACGAAAAGGGCTTTCCTTGACATGGATCATTGCAGGTTTGGTAACAGTGCTTTAAAGGACTATCTTTAAAGGGGGATTCAGCCCTGACGCACACTTGAACCTTTCCGATGTCCGATGGCTCGGCTAAGGTGCGCACCTTCCTGTATTGCACCCGCTCACGGGCTTCAAGGTTTGACATGACGACACCCAATACCGACCCGCTGCACGGCGTCACGCTGGAGCAGATTCTTACCGCCCTGGTCGAGCACTACGAGTGGTCGGGCCTGGCCGAACGCATCGACATTCGCTGCTTCAAGAGCGACCCGAGCATCAAGTCCAGCCTGACGTTTCTGCGCAAGACGCCGTGGGCGCGGGAAAAGGTGGAAGGGCTGTACAAGAAGCTGCACCGCAGTAAAGGCTGGTAATCAACGCATGGCAGGGAGGCTGATATCCAAGGAAGCACACCGATGCACAGTCACCACCTGCCTCGTTCCCAACGGCAGCGTTACATCCTCCTGCTGGCCGCCTGTCTGGGCTGGTCGGGGCTTGCGATTCAGCTGTATCTGATTCTGATCGGCCGCTGGATGGATCACGCCAGCCTGCTGGGAGGACTGGTCCGGTTTTTCAGCTTCTTTACCGTGCTCACCAATACGCTGGTGGCGGTCGCGCTGAGCTGTGCGCTCAGCCAGCGACAGTCGGCGGGGCACAGGTTCTTTCGCGATCCTGTGGTGTGCAGCGGCATCGCGGTGAGCATCGCCGTGGTCGGCATTGCCTACAACATCCTGTTGCGCCATTTATGGCACCCGCAAGGCTGGCAGTTCATCGCCGACGAATTGCTGCATGACGTGATGCCGCTGACCTTTCTGGCGTACTGGTGGCTGTGCGTGCCCAAGGGGCTGTTGCGCCTGAAGCATGTGTTGTTCTGGGCGCTGTACCCGATTGTGTACTTCGCCTACATCCTGCTGCGCGGCGATGTGATCGGCGATTACATGTACCCGTTCATCGATATCGGCACGATAGGTTTCACCAAAGCCTTCATCAACGCACTGGGTGTGTTGCTGGGGTTTGTGGTGATCGCGCTGATACTGGTGGGTATGGATCGCTGGGCGTCGCGTCGTCAGAAATAAAGATGCCCGCTGCGTGGTCTGGCGCAGCCGAGCGCGCCAGACCATTTCGATTTACGCGTCTTCGCCGTCCAGCTTCCAGTAACCGGCGGCCTTGACGAACGCTTCGTCGAGCCCGAATTCCTCCAGCAATACCCGACGCAGCTTGCGCGAAAGACCGGATTCCGTGGCCACCCAGGCGTAGAGCCTGCCTTCGGGCATTTCCAGGCGACGTGTCACGTCGATCAGGTTCTGCTCGCCGCGCACGATCCAGATCACATCGACCTGGGCCGCGCTCCGGAATACCTGCTGTTCCTGTTCGTTCGCCACCTCGACCACCACCAGCGCAGCGCGGTTGGCCGGCAGCGACTCCAGACGACGGGCGATGGCCGGAATGGCGGTTTCATCGCCGATCAACAGGTAACTGTCGAACATGTCCGGCACCACCATCGAACCCTTGGGGCCGGCAATGTGCAGGAACTGTCCCGGTTCAGCCTGCGCTGCCCAGGTGGCGGCCGGGCCTTCGCCATGCAGCACGAAATCGATATCGAGTTCGCCCGTGGCTTCGTCATAGCGACGCGGCGTGTAGTCACGCATCGGTGGGCGTGGCGCGTCCTTGTCGCTGCCAGGCGTCAGGGTTTCCAGCGCCTCCTGCTCCTGGGGCGTGCGTGGAAAGAACAGTTTGACGTGGTCGTCGGTGCCCAGGCTGATGAAGCCGCTCAGCTCCGGGCCTTGCAAGGTGATGCGGCGCATCAGCGGCGTCAGTTGAGTCACGCGCAGCACCTTTAGCTTGCGACGTTTGATTTCATGCATGACGCGGTGGATCGATTGTTCCTGAGTTGTGTGGTCTGAAGTCATTGCGACGGCTCCGAGGCTGATTGCGGCCCATCGACGATGGCCTTGGCGGTGTTGTTGAGCAGGTCGCGGACCCGAATGATTTCTTCCGGGCTCCAGCGGCCATCGTGCATGTGCATGGCGTGGCGCAGGTTGTGCACCGCTTCGTGGATTTCCGGCGGTCGGTCGTGGCCCCGCAGCGAGCGCTTGCTGACCTCGATGCGGGTGCGCACGCCGTCCAGTGCCACGGTCTGTTCCAGCAGGGACGCGCGACCGGCCTCGGTCACGGTGTACAGCTTTTTGCCCGCCTGAGCGTCGCCGGTGACCAGTTCGCTTTCTTCCAGAAAGGTCAGGGTCGGATAGATCACGCCGGGGCTAGGGCAGTAGGCGCCATCGAACAGACCTTCGATCTTGCGGATCAGGTCATAGCCGTGGGCAGGCTGCTCGGCGATCAGCGCCAGCAGCAGTAATTTCAGATCGCCCGGAGCAAATACACGCGGGCCGCGTCCACCGCGTTCACGGCCGGGACGTTTTTCAAAACCGTCTCGGTCTTCGCGAGCGTGTGGGGGGCGAGGGTGGGGGTGATGAGCGTCATCACGCATGGTCTTCATCTCTCTCTCTGTGCAAGTTAGATATACCTTAAGATATATCTAAATGGTTCTGCAAAAGAGGATGACGAACGGTAGCCAACTCACGTCCTTGTGGTTTCTTCGGTAGACGGCGAACTGCACATCGCCTTGCCGTGGTCTTCCAGATAGGGCGTCAATATCGGCGCCATGCCCTTGAGGACTTGCACTGGCAGTGCCGAGGTGAAGCGAAAGCCTTCGGCAGCACGGCCTGGAACGAAAGCCGTCAGCGTGCCGAAATGGTTGTCGCCGATGTAGAACACGAACGTCGCCGTGCGGTTGACGGCCCGCGAGCTGAGGATGCGTCCGCCTGCGCCGATGCTCTCTATCCGGTTATCCCCGGTGCCGGTCTTGCCGCCCATCGCCAGCACGCTGCCGTCCTGCATTTTGAACGTGCCCTGCACGCGTTTCGCGGTACCGCCGTCCACCACCTGAGACAGCGCTTCGCGCATGGCTGCGGCCACTTCGGACGGCAGCACCCGTTCGCCCAGTTCCGGGTTGATGGTCAGTTCGGTTTCATAAGGCGTGTCGGCAGCAAAATGCAGGCTGTCGATGCGTACCGCGGGCAGGCGGATGCCATCGTTCTGGATGATGCCGATCAACTCGGCGAGTGCGGCCGGACGATCGCCGGAGCTGCCGATGGCGGTTGCCAGCGAAGGCACCAGATGGTCGAACGGATAACCCACGCGCTGCCACCGCTGCTCGATATCCAGAAACGCCTCGACCTCCATCATCGTGCGGATGCGGCTGTCGCGCGCACCCTTGTGCCGACTCTTGAACAACCAGCCATAGACTTCCTGGCGCTCGAAACGGCTGGCGGCCACGGCGTCCTTGAACTGCGCATCGGGGTGCTTGAGCAGATAGCCCACCAGCCACAGGTCCAGCGGATGTACCCGCGCGACGTAGCCTTGATCGGGCAGGTCATAGGCGCCGGGGCCGTAGCTGTCATACAGATCCGCCAGACGCTTTTCGGTCAGTTTCGACGTCGCTCTCGCGTCTTCAAGGTGCGCACGAACGAAGGCATTGAAGGTCGTACGGTCGGCGCCCGGCAGCAGGTAACGATGCACGGCAGCCAGGCGAATGGCGGTGGGATGAATACCATCCAGAAAGGTGTCGAGGCGTTCCTGCGTGGTCTTGTCCTTGTAGCGTTTCCAGAAACGCAGCAGGAACACGGTGCCTTCGCGGTCGGCGAACTGGCTCAGGTATTCCTGACGACGCGGGTTGTCGTCGTCCTTGAGCAACGCCGCGCTATTGCTGGGCGCCTGATAGGTGCTGTAGCGCACCACATCGCGCATCAGGCGAATGAACGGCAGGTTGATCGACTCGCGCAGCGATTCGCGCAAGGTCGGGATGCGTCCGTCGTCTTCATGTCTGAAGTTGTTGAAGCGATGCATACCGCCGCCGGTGAAAAAGGCTTCTCCAGGGCTGGCCGAGTACGTACGGTCCAGCGCCGCCGCAAGCATCTTCGACAGGTCGCGGTCCTTGTTCTGCAGCAGATAATCCACCGACCAGCGGGTGAGGCGATCCGGTTCTTCGATCGGGACTTTTCGCAATTGCGCAACGCTCATGTCGGCGTAGCGCCCATGCAACTCGGCAATGATTTCCAGATAGGTCGTCAGCACCCGCATCTTGGCGGTCGAACCCAGCTCCAGCTTGCTGCCCTCGTTGATGTCGAAGGGCTGGTCGGTGCTGTCGGTCTGCACCCTGACCCGCGAGCCGTCGGCGCCGCGCTCGAAAAGCGTAAAGCTATAACGCACTTGCGCGCTGCTGGCCGGCGACAACAGCCGCTCGCCCATCAGCCCCATGCTGCGGGCGAACTCCGGGTCAGCCAGATCACGCAGGTACTGGCTGACCTGAGTCTGCAACTGGCCGTGCAGGGTGCTGGTGGCCGACAGGTCGAGACGGTCGAGATCGTAAAGGGGCCGATTCAGCAGGTTCGACAGACGGGTACGCGCAACGCTGATGCCCTTGTTGGTTTCGATCGGTTGAATCGTCGGCTGCTGCACCCAGTCGCGGTAGGTGACCGTCGCCGCCAGCGCTGCGTCGGCGAGGGGTTGATCGATGACGTTGGCCTGCGCCAGCAAACGGATGTGGCTGTCGGTAAGCTCTGCCAGTTCAAGTCGACCCTTGGCCAGATAGTGAGAAGGGCGGCGCTGGGCAATCACCAGTGACAGCACTTCGCGCAGCGCCAGCGCCTTCTCGGCCAGGCCTTTGCTGTCGGCAGGACTGGACGCGAGAATTTCGTTGGTTCTGGCAAAGTCCGCACCGAACCAGACCCGCAGCCCCTCGGCCAGACCGTGTACCTCGCCATGCCCGGGCACGGCCGACAACGGCACGCTGTTGAGGTAATCCCGAACCACATGCTGACGCGCCTCCAGCGTCTGCGCGCCCGGCTGGTAAGCCCGGACACTGGCAGAGATCATCTGCCGGATCTTCTCCGAGCCCGATTGCGTCAGCCCGTCCGGCGAGTGACGGTACTTTTCCAACTGCGTGGCCAGCGTACTGCCGCCTGCCGACTGGCCGGGCAGTGACAGCATTCTCGCGACCTGCGACCACGCCGCCTTGGCAAAGCGCGGCCAGTCCACTGCCGGGTTGGCCAGCGGCTGCTGCGGGTCGAGCAGGTCGCGGTTTTCGATGAACAGCAGGCTGTGCACCACCACTGACGGAATGTCGGCGAAGGCTGGGTAAAACTGCTGTGGATAGCGGAACTCATACAGTGGCGCGCCCCGACAGTCGGTGATCGACAGCCCCGCCTGAATCTTTTCCTGATAGGGCACAAAGAAACCGCGCTGGCTGTAACGCATCAACTCGGGTGAAAAGCGCGCCTGTCGGGTGATCACGTAATCGCGTTTCAGCAGACGTGGCAGGAAGTCGTCCAGCGAGGAGTATCCCAGACGTTTGTCGAAAGGCCCGTCACCCGGGTACACGACATCCGTGCTCGGTCCAGGCTGCACCGAATAACTGAGGTTGGCGGCAAAACGGCTGAACTCCCGGGCCTGAAGCCTGGAACTGCGGCTCTCGACCGCCACCGCTGCACCCAGTGCTACACCCCCCAATGCCACGACCACCCAGAACACCCGCCATCCGTAACGTTTACGAGGGGGATGCTTCGGCGCGCGTGGGTCATCCTGACGGTCAGCGGAAATCACATCTTGCCTGCTATCGGAATGCCTGAATACGCCCATAGTCGATGGCCCGTCACCCTGTTAACGCACCTGAGACAAGCTTAGACGCTGGGCGGGATTGCAGGAGAAATTGTCAGGAGGAATTTAGAGGGCGTTGCAGGCGTTAAGGGGCAGTCAGCCAGATTCGAGTCATTGGAAACCAGAAACGGTCGATGTGCGGTATATATTTAAAATTTGCGAGTTATTAATGTGTAGGATGTTTCCGTAAAGTTGTTTTTGGTATTGATCTTCAGCGACTCAACTGATTACGTCCAGGCAGTCAGTGGCAATGATGCCTGACATAAATTAACGGATTGAAGTTGAGGATTTAAGATGGATAACAATAAAAGCGCTACAGGCCGCCTGCTCTTGTCTGGACTGTTTCTGGCGATGTCCTGCCATGCATTTGCACAGGGCGAAAGCGGTGTTGCAGGTGCTGTGCCGGATGCTCCACAGGAAACATCGACGTCGCGTGCGGAAACTCCAGGCGTGGTCGTGCTCTCCGACAAGATTCACGATATCACTCAGACGCTTGAGAATGCCTCGGCGGTCCATCAGTACAGCTTTACTGCGATTCGCGGTCAGAATGTTTTGTTGGCAACGCCCGGCAGTCAATACGACAAACTCTGGAAAGTTGAATATCAAGTTGATGGCGGCGAATGGAAGCGTAAGCCCTATGCAGGCGCTTATAAGATATCTGACTTGAACCCCGGTTCTCAGGTCAACGTCCGCGTCTCCGCCGTTGATGGGGCCAGTTTTGAGAGCACTAAGTACAGAATCGTGTTCGGATCGTTTCCTCACATGAATTACGACCTGCTCAACGAGAAAGGCATTTTGCCGATTTCGGCTTTTCAGCCGTACCTAGAAGGATTTCTTGCGACTCAGGCGTTCAAAGAGGCGACGCTGGAGGCAACTTTTACGGACAGTAAGGCGTATCCGTTGGAGGGTGGTCAGCTAAAATTTTCACTGACTACGGGCACTAAAGAAGAGATTCATGAAATCTTTACATCCGATAAAGAAGGGAAGATATCACGGCTGATTGAATTCAACCGTTGTGAAGGAGGTTGGCCAGCAAACGATATTTATGAATTCACCGACAAGACCAGATTTACATGGAGTACGCTTTACGGGAGGGGGGATTACAGCGCTAGCAATATTTTAACGGGTCGTCTGGAAGACAAAGTTTACACGTTTAAGCTAGGGCATTTGTGTAAGCGCTGGCTAACCAATTTGCATGCAAGGCCGTAAATTTTAAAAAGGGCGCTCCGCTTGGCTGCAGAGCGTCTTTTTTTGGAACTCCTACGCGTAGGTATCGATCAGGGAGTCCCGGTTTTTCTCGTCATGCTCCTTTACTTGCTTNAGTCATGTCGATTGGGTCTGAAATCACCTTCCCAAGGTCGATAATATCCTGAAAATTTAAAAGGGTGAGGTTCGTTTTCCCTGAAAAGTTTTTGGGGTCGTGGTCAACAAGGCTCATGATAAGCTTCGCACCTTGTCTGACCGAGCTTTTGAAGTCGACGTCGGAGTTGATGGCTCTGGTNTTTTTCTCTGCCAGGTCAGGCCGCGCATCTAAAATCTGTTCTTTGAAGTAGCAAAAAAATGAATATTGGTTGCTGAGTTCAATGCTAGCCTCCATGCTCGCAAAAGTTAAATACTGCTCTTTCGTCATCTCGCGCATTTCGTTTTTTACGGTGTCATCGCTATATCTGACGAGCCTTCCTTTCCAAGGTTCTTCCTCCCTCGTGTAAAACTCTTTTGCAAAAGCTTCTTTCTTTTGCTGATCCGTCATTACGTCGGATGGCACCTGTTCGGTCGTCTGAGGTGCACGGTCAGGCGCTAGCATGTAAGGTTTCATGGTCATTGAAGTGGCGCTGTTGATATTCATGTCTCGCTCCTTGTTGAATGGATGACGCTTCCTTGATAACGGCAGTGAATTAAA
>NZ_LKEH01000025.1:496093-496258 GCF_001642795.1 Pseudomonas viridiflava
CGTTATGTCGATTGGGCCCGAGAATACCTTTCCGAGGTCGACAATATCCTGAAAGTTTAAAAGGGTAAGGTTGGTTTTCCCCGAAAAATTTTTCGGGTCGTGGTCAACGAGGCTCATGATAAGCTTCGCACCTTGTCTGACCGAGCTTTTGAAGTCGACGTCGGA
>NZ_LKEH01000026.1:0-322081 GCF_001642795.1 Pseudomonas viridiflava
TTCGTTTCCGTCTGCGCCGGAAGTGGGGCGAATTATAGACACCTCAACGAGCGCGTCAACCGTTATTTTCAGGTTTTTGCCGGCCGGCTCGCTCCGACATTAACAAGACGCGGGATTCGCCTAGCAATTACGGGGATTCGCAGCAAAAGCAGCCCTGCCCCTATTGCCGCATAAAGCGCCCACTCCTTGAGATCGGCCCGGACAATCCAGAACATATGCAGCAAACCAAGCCCGAGAATCACGTAGACCAGCCGATGCAGCTTCTTCCAACGCGCGCCCAACCGGCGCTGACTGTATCGATTCGACGTCACCGCCAGCACCAGAAGACAGAGAAACGCGAGCGCTCCGACAATAATGTAGGGTCGCTTGACCAACTCAACGCCCAACTGCCCGAAATCCAGCCCGAGAACAAAGAGCGTATACATGGTCATGTGCAAAACCACATACGCAAAACACCAAAGGCCCAACTGCCGACGCACTACAATCCAGAACGGCCAGCCGCTCAGCTTCTGCAGCGGCGTCATGGCCAGGGTGATCAACAGCAGTATCAGCGCCCCCAACCCGAAGTTCTCGACCAGCGCCTTGCCCGGATCAGGACCCAGCGCAAATATCCAGGCCTGATAAAGCCACAGGACGGGCGCAACACAGGCAGCAAGAAATACGCAAAGACGTAGCAACGGATAGCGCATCAATAGTCCTTCCGCAGATCCATGCCTGTATAGAGAGAAGCCACCTCCTCCTCATACCCGTTGAACATCTTTGTATCCATGACATTGGGACTGAACAGCCCGCTTGGCAGACGTCGTTCGCGGGCCTGCGTCCAGCGCGGGTGATCCACGGTCGGATTGACGTTGGCATAGAAGCCGTACTCATTGGCCGCGATGCTTTGCCAGGTCGTCTTGGGCTGCTCGCTTACCAAGCTTATGCGCACAATGGATTTCACGCTCTTGAAGCCATACTTCCATGGCACCACCAACCGAAGCGGCGCGCCGTTCTGATTGGGCAATTCGCGGCCATACATCCCTACCGCCAGAATCGCCAGTGGATTCATCGCCTCATCCAGACGCAGCCCTTCTACATAAGGCCAGTCAATCAGTGCGAAATCGGAACGCTGTCCGGGCATCGACTTGGAATCTTCAAGTGTCTCGAAACGAATGTATTTGGCCTTGGACGTCGGCTCGACCTGCTTGAGCAATGCCGAGATGGGAAACCCGATCCACGGGATGACCATCGACCACGCTTCCACGCAACGCAGACGATAGATGCGCTCCTCAAGTTGATAAGGCTTCATGAAGTCTTCGAGTGCATAGCGGCCCGGTTTACCGACCTCACCATCGATCACCACACTCCACGGCTCGGCTTTCAAGGAACCTGCGTTTTTCGCCGGATCGCCCTTGTCAGTCCCGAACTCATAAAAGTTGTTGTAGTGCGTCGCGTCCTTGAAAGGCGTGATTGCCTCGCCCTTGACGTCGACCGCCTGCCATTTGGTATTGGGAAGTTTTTCAGCAAACCAGCCCGGCGCCTTGCCCGCCTCCACATCGGCGTAACGGGAAGGGTCTGCGGCACTGGCCCAGCGCGGCAAGGCGCTCACGGCCAATCCGGCCAGAGAACTGGCCATCAGCGTACGTCGGGAAAGGTAAATGGATTCAGGCGTAACGTCGGACTCTTTGGAGTCGGACGCAGAAGGAAGCTTTATTAGCATGATGACTCCGCAGCCTAGGGGAACTGATGCACCAATAGACTACGGAGTATGGGGGAAAATAGATCAGTTGGAGGATTTGTGGCGACGAAGACGCAACAAATACTGAGCTGGCCCCGATAGCGCGTAACCGAGGAAGATCAGCAGCAGAATACGCGGCGGATCACTGAACACCACAGCGAATACCAGAACCACTGCCAGAATCGCAACGAACGGTACGCGCCCTCTCAGATCCAGCTCCTTGAAGCTGTTGTACTTGATGTTGCTGACCATCAACATACCGGCACCGGCCACCAGCAGCGCGACCAGGAACGACAACTTGGAACCCTGAATGCCGAAGTCGCTGAACGCCCAGACAGTACCTGCCACCACACCCGCAGCAGCCGGACTGGCCAGCCCGATGAAGTAACGCTTGTCAGCCTTGCCCACCTGAGTGTTGAAACGCGCCAGACGCAACGCCGCACCGGCCACATAGATGAAGGCAACCATCCAGCCGACCTTGCCCATATCGCCCAGCGCCCAGCCAAATGCCAGCAAGGCAGGCGCCACACCAAAGGCAACCATGTCGGACAGCGAGTCGTACTCGGCGCCGAACGCACTTTGCGTGTTGGTCATGCGTGCCACACGGCCGTCGAGACCGTCCAGCACCATGGCCACGAAGATGGCGATGGCGGCAAAGGCGAAGTACTTGCTGGCACCTGCCGTATCACCTGCGCTCAAGGCGCTCTGGGCGCTCATGGAACTGATGATGGAATAGAAGCCCGCAAACAGATTGGCGGTGGTGAACAGATTGGGTAGCAGATAGATGCCGCGGTGACGGACCTTGCGGCCTTCGTCATCGTGCCCTTCTTCAACGTGTTCATCGATTGGTAGCAGACTTTCAGCGTCAGAGGCCTTGTTCGGCTCTTCAGGACGTTCGCTCATGGACATTACCTTGCAGCGGTTTGAAAAGGTTCGACAGATGTCTGCGACGAGGGTTCGTCGGCAAACGATGCAGCTTTATACCAGAGCCAGGCCCCATAACGAAAAAACGCGGCCTGTTGGCCGCGTTTTTTCATGAACTGAAAGAGATCAGTTCTTGTCCTTGTCGACGATTTTGTTCGCCGCGATCCAAGGCATCATCGAGCGCAGTTTCTCGCCGATGATTTCGATGCCGTGCGCAGCGTTGTTGCGACGCTTGGCGGTCATCGATGGGTAGCCGGTAGCACCTTCGCTGATGAACATCTTGGCGTATTCGCCGTCCTGGATGCGCTTCAGAGCGTTGCGCATGGCCTGACGGGATTCAGCGTTGATGACTTCAGGGCCCGTCACGTACTCGCCGTATTCGGCGTTGTTGGAGATCGAGTAGTTCATGTTGGCGATACCGCCTTCGTACATGAGGTCAACGATCAGCTTCAGTTCGTGCAGGCACTCGAAGTAAGCCATTTCCGGCGCGTAACCGGCTTCAACCAGGGTTTCGAAGCCAGCCTTGACCAGCTCGACGGTACCGCCACACAGAACAGCCTGCTCGCCGAACAGGTCGGTTTCGGTTTCGTCCTTGAAGGTGGTTTCGATGATACCGGTACGGCCGCCGCCAACGCCCGAAGCGTAGGACAGCGCGACGTTCTTGGCGTTGCCCGAAGCGTCCTGGTAAACAGCGATCAGGTCAGGAATACCGCCGCCCTTGACGAACTCGGTACGCACGGTGTGGCCTGGAGCCTTCGGCGCGATCATGATCACGTCCAGGTCAGCGCGTGGCACGACCTGGTTGTAGTGAATGGCGAAACCGTGGGAGAAGGCCAGTGTTGCGCCCTTCTTCAGGTTCGGCTCGACTTCGTTCTTGTACAGCTGGGACTGGAACTCGTCCGGGGTCAGAATCATGACGAGGTCGGCAGCAGCAACGGCGGAAGCAACGTCAGTCACTTTCAGGCCATGAGCTTCAGCTTTGGCGACAGTGGCTGAACCCTTGCGCAGGCCAACGGTGACATCAACGCCGGAGTCTTTCAGGTTGCACGCTTGAGCGTGGCCCTGGGAACCGTAACCGATGATGGCAACTTTCTTGCCCTGGATGATCGAAAGGTCGCAGTCTTTGTCGTAAAAAACTTTCATGGAAATCCCCTGTTATCTTGGCCGTTCAGGCCATTTGCTTAATGAGTTAAACGCTCAGCACTTTGTCGCCACGGGCAATGCCCGTCACGCCACTGCGTACTGTTTCCAGGATGGCGGCAGTGCCGATGGCCTGAATGAAGCTGTCCAGTTTGTCGCTCGTACCGCTCAACTGCACGGTATAGACGCTGGCGGTCACGTCGACGATCTGCCCGCGGAAGATGTCCGTGGTGCGCTTGATCTCGGCACGCTGTGCGCCGGTGGCCTTGACCTTGACCAGCATCAGCTCGCGCTCGATGTGCGCGCTTTCCGACAGATCGACGAGCTTGACCACTTCGACGAGCTTGTTGAGGTTCTTGGTGATCTGCTCGATCACTTCATCATGGCCAACAGTGGTCAGCGTCAGACGCGACAGGGTCGGGTCCTCGGTTGGCGCGACCGTGAGGCTTTCGATGTTGTAGTTACGCTGCGAGAACAGCCCGACGACACGAGACAACGCACCCGGTTCGTTTTCCAGCAGTAGGGAAATGATGTGCCGCATGATTATGTCCGCTCCGTCTTGCTCAACCACATATCGCGCATGGAGCCGTCCTTGATCTGCATCGGATAGACGTGCTCGGTGACATCAACCTGAATGTCGAGGAAGACCAGACGATCAGTCATGGCAAAGGCTTCTTCCATTTTCGGCTTCAAATCTTTCAGGTCAGTGATGCGCATGCCGACGTGGCCGTAAGCTTCGACCAGCTTGACGAAGTCAGGCAGCGATTCCATGTAAGAGTGGGAGTGACGAGCGCCGTAGCTCATGTCCTGCCACTGGCGAACCATGCCCAGTACGCCGTTGTTGAGCAGAATGATCTTCACCGGCAAACCGTACTGCAGGCAGGTCGACAGCTCCTGAATGTTCATCTGGATGCTGCCCTCACCGGTCACACACGCAACGTGCGCATCCGGGAAGTTCAGTTTGACGCCCATGGCTGCCGGAAAACCGAAGCCCATCGTGCCCAGGCCACCCGAGTTGATCCAGCGGTTCGGCTTGTTGAAGCGGTAGTACTGAGCCGCGAACATCTGGTGCTGACCCACGTCGGAAGTGACATAGGCATCACCCTTGGTGACTTCGCACAAAGTTTCAATCACGGTCTGCGGCTTGATGACCGAGCCATCGCCACGGTTGTAAGGGAACAGGTCACCGCCTGCACGCCACTCGTCGATCTGCTTCCACCAGGCAGCAACGGATGCCTTGTCAGGTGTCTCGCCGATGTCTTTGAGGGTGGCGACCATTTCGGTCAACACGCTTTCGACAGGTCCGACGATTGGCACGTCGGCCTTGATGGTCTTGGAGATCGAGGCCGGATCGATGTCGATGTGGATGATCTTGGCGTTCGGGCAGAATTTGCTCGCGCCATTGATGACCCGGTCATCGAAACGCGCGCCGACTGCGAGGATCACATCAGTGTGGTGCATGGCGAGGTTGGCGGTGTAGCTGCCGTGCATGCCGAGCATGCCGACGAACTGACGATCCGTCCCCGGATAGCAACCCAGGCCCATCAGGGTGTTGGTGACCGGCGCGTTGAGCAGTTGAGCCAGCTCGGTCAATTGCGCCGAGGCATTGCCCATGATCACGCCGCCGCCGGCATAAATGATCGGACGCTTGGCCGCCAGCAGCATTTCGACGGCCTTGCGGATCTGACCGGAGTGGCCGCGAACCGCCGGGCTGTAGGAACGCAGCTTGGCTTTCTTCGGGAAGACGTATTCGAACTTCTCGGCCGGGTTGGTCATGTCCTTCGGAATGTCGACGACGACAGGACCAGGACGACCGGATTGCGCCAGATAGAACGCTTTTTTCAGGATTTCCGGGATTTCGGACGCATGCTTGATCATGAAGCTGTGCTTCACGATCGGACGGGAGATACCGATCATGTCGGTCTCCTGGAACGCATCGGTACCCACCAGCGTACTGGCGACCTGACCAGACAGAACCACCATTGGAATGGAGTCCATGTAAGCGGTCGCGATACCGGTGATTGCGTTGGTTGCACCCGGACCGGAAGTGACCAGTACCACACCCGCCTTGCCAGTCGCACGTGCATAGCCATCGGCCATGTGCGTGGCAGCCTGCTCGTGACGAACGAGGATATGGCTCACAGCCGGTTCCTTGAACAGGGCATCGTAGACATGCAGGAGAGCACCACCCGGGTACCCATAGATGTGCTCAACGCCTTCGTCACGCAAAAAGCGGACGATCATTTCAGCGCCAGATAAAAGCTCCACGTTGTTCACCTCTAAAACGCCAGAATACCGCCCACTCCGGGACGGGTCTTAATAGGTTTACTGCCAAGCAGAGCATGAGCGACGGTGGTCGCCGACTACGTCAGCACTGACTGAGCAAGTATTGGGATGCCCCTGAGTGTTTCGGAACATTCCCACCCAGCGCGAGGTAACGCGTTGCGGGTGTTACAGGTCGGCGCGGGTGTGCGCCTCATGATCTACCGAGAGGGTCTGCTTCTGGCAGTCCTTCTACAGCGAACTTTGGATTGTTGTGATTCGCCCCCCTCAAGTCAAGTCATCGTTGAGCTTTCTTGTTACCAAGGCCCTGAAATTGCACTGTTTCAGACTGAAGCGCACCGTTATGGTAGCTTTCCTGTGGCATAGACATTTCAAGGAAACACCATGCAATGGATGATCTTCGCTGCCGCGCTGGCCATGGCAGCGAGCACGAGTAGTCAGGCGGCACCCATCTATAAATGGGTGGACGCCCAGGGTGTCACCCACTTCGACGCCCATCCGCCTGCGGACAAGGAGGCGCAGCAGATTAATGTGCAAACCCCACAGCCTTCGTCTACTCCCTCGCCTTCTGCCACCTCACCATCGGATGACGCCCAGCAACGCGCCGTCGATGCAAAAGTGAAGGCTCAGGTCAAAGTCCAGGAGGCGAAGCGGGAGGAAAGCTGCGAGGGGCTGCGCAACAATCTTGCGCAGTTGCAGAACAATCCGCGGATTCGGGAGCAGGTCGGTGGAGAAATCAGGCGTCTCACGGAAGAAAACCGCAAGACGCGCATCGAAGAGACGGAGAAAGCCATCAGCGAGTACTGCCGCTAGGCAGCACCCGGTCAGCTGACGGCAGTGATCAATTGATCGAAACGGGCCAGACTTTGCTGCAACAGTCTGGTTTCGCCCAAGCGGCCGGAATAGACCATCTCAGCCATTTCAAGAATCCCGGACGCATTGGGCAGCGGCAGGTCGCGCTCGAGGATGATCTTCATCCGGGGCAGAAAAATCCACTGCAGCCACTGCGCAAACTCCAGCGTGTCCACACAGAAAGGCTCCTGACTGGACAGCGCCTGCTCGCTGGGCGGTGTGGTTTCCCACCACCCCAGCACCCGCAGTTCCCGCTCGATCAACAGCAACTGTTCGGCAATTTCAGGAAAGCGCTCGTCCATCAGCGGGCCTTTTGACGCGCCAGTGCCGCACCGGCAGCGTCGCCCTGCTTCTCGCGGGATTGAGCGATCAGTTCCCACAGGCTCGCCTGAAGGCTGGCGCGACCATTGGCATACGTCAGACCACGACGCGCGAGCTGCTCGGCCTGGGCGGCATCACCCTGGGCCAGGCGAACCTGCGCCAGACGGTAAAGCACTTGCGGTTCGCGAGGCGCGACACGCTGGGCACGTTCAAGACTGGACGATGCACCGTTCAGGTCACCCCCGCTCTGCTGTTGCTGGGCGGTGGTCAGCAAGGCCAGCACCGGACCATCCAGCTGCTCATCTTCGGAAAGCCCTCCACCGCTGGACGGAATCCCGGTAGGCGCCGATGAAGGCGGCATGCTGTAACTGGTATTGCCGGCAGGCGCAGGGTTGACCGGAGCCTGGTTGACTGGCGAGGTGTCGATAGCGGGCGCGTCGACACTGAAAGGAGCCTGACTGGCCGGCGGCGAGAAAGTCTGCCCCGGATTGCTGCCACCAGCGCCAGGGATCATCACCACGACACCGGAGTCCTGCGGCACTGCCTGGGGTTGAGCCTGAGCTGTGTTTGTCTGGTTCGCGCCATTACGCGACGCAGAGACACGTTCGCCGTTTGACACTTTCGAACTCGAATCCACAACCGGAATCGAGCCGCGCTCCACACTGGCGCAACCGTTGAGCAACGCCAGAGTCGTTAGAGCTGGAATCCACCATTTATTCACTTCAAACCCTCATTGCTTAGTTCAACCACCCCTTGACCCAGTCCATCACCTCAGTGGCAGGTGCCGGAGTGCCGCCGCATGTGGCGCCGGGCTGGGGTTCACTGCCGCGAATATACGGCATCTGTACGGCATTCGGGCAGCTGGCATCAGAACCCTGTCCGGTCTGGGCGTTGACCCAGGCCTGGACGACGTTATCCGGCATGGCCATGTCCAGTGGCAACGGATCGGCCTTGCGCATGAAACTGGTCCAGACCTGCAACGCACCCGTTGCGCCGGTGAACGGCGTCTTGCCGTTGTCGTCGCGGCCCATCCACACCACGGCCAGCAGGTCCTGGCTGAAGCCAGCGAACCAGCTGTCACGCGAATCGTTACTGGTACCGGTCTTGCCCGCGAGGTTCAGCGAGCTGGGCAACACGTTATAGACCGACTTGCCGGTACCTTCACGCATGACGCGCTGCATCGCATTCTGCACCAGATAAATGGCACCCGGATCGAAGCGCTGTTCGATCTGGAACGGATAGCGCTTGAGCGGCTCGCCTTCAGCAGTCAGCACACTGCGAATTCCGCGCATCGGCGTATTGAAACCACCGCTGGCAATGGTCTGGTACATGGTGGCGACTTCCATCGGCGTCAGCCCGCCAGCACCCAGCAGCATGGACGGATAGGCCGGCCACTCACGCGTCACGCCCAGCTTCGCCAGCGTCTTGAAGACGGTAGGAACACCCAGTTCAAGGCCCAGCTTGGCGGTGGACAGGTTGTAGGAATGCGCCAGCCCCTGATACAGGAAGATATTGCCGTGTGACTTGTGATCGTAGTTCTGGGGCTTCCAGACCTGGCCATCAGCGCCCTTGACCTGAAACAGTTCATCGGCGATCCAGCTGGTCAGCGTGTACTGACTCGGGCGTTCAAGCGCGGTTAGGTAAATAGCCGGCTTGACCAGCGAACCGATCGGGCGCACGGCGTCGATGGCGCGGTTGAAGCCTGCGAATCCGGCCTGACGACTGCCCAGAAGGGCCTGCACTTCACCGGTCTCCGGGTTGGTCACGACCATTGCCGCTTCAACGTCGTCCGAACCCTTGCGCCCGGCCAGCCGCTTGAACGTATCGTCCATGGCCGCCTGAGACTTCATCTGCAGGATCGGGTCGAAGCTGGTGAAAATCCGCAGCCCCTCTTCGGTCAAGTCTTCGTCGCGGTAGTCTTCGCGCAATTGACGTTTGACCAGATCAAGGAAGGCGGGGAACGAGCTGTCGGCCAGCGTACCGGTCTTGGTCACGCCCAATGGCATCTTCTTGGCTGCGGCCACGACTTCAGCCGTGGCAACGCCTTGCTGCTCGAACAGATCAAGCACCAGATTACGGCGCTCGAGCGCGCGCTCGGGATTACGACGTGGGTTATAGAAAGACGGTCCTTTGACCAGCCCGACCAGCATCGCCACCTGATGGATTTTCAGCTCGGACAGAGGCTGACTGAAGAAGTACTGGCTGGCCAGACCGAAACCATGCACTGCACGCTGACCATCCTGACCGACGAACACCTCATTAAGGTAGGCCTCGAGAATCTCCTGCTTGCTGTAATGAATCTCCAGCAGCACGGCCATCATGGCCTCGGTGAGTTTGCGCGAGAGACTGCGCTCGTTGGTCAGGTAGAAGTTCTTCACCAACTGCTGGGTCAGCGTACTGCCGCCCTGACGCATCTGCCCCTGGGACGTGTTGACCCAGATGGCGCGCGCAATGGACTTAGGCGACACACCGAAGTGGTGGTAGAAATCACGGTCCTCAACCGCTACCAGCCCGTCGAGCAGGTATGGCGGTGCCTGATCCAGTTTGATGAGGATCCGGTCTTCAAGATTCTTGGGGTAAAGCCCGCCGATCAGCAGCGGTTCGAGACGGGCCACAGCCAGCTTGCTGCCGTTGCCGGACGACAGGTCGGCCACGTAATCACCGGAGAAGCGCACGCGGACCTGTTGGGCCGGGTCGGTGCCTTCGTAAAACTGGAAGCCACGGGTATTGAGGTCGACTGTATTGCCGTTGACGGCGGCGGCGCCAGGGCCGTTTGCCACGCTTTCACGGCGGTAGCCCAGCGCATCGAGTTCGATGAGAAAGTCATCGCGGCTGAGCTTCTGACCAACGAACAGCTCCAGCGGACGCGCGTAGACCTTCGCAGGAATCGTCCAGCGCTTGCCGGAGAATTTTTCCTGGACGATCGCGTCAAGGTAGATGGCCAGGCCAGCCAGAAGTACCAGACCGACAATGCTGAGCTTCAACGCCCAGCCCAGCCACTTGCGCAGGCTGCCGGAGGGTTGTTTTTTCGAGGGACGAGAGGTGCGGGATCGAGTCATGGGCGCGGATTATACGCACTTTGCATGGCTTCGACAGACGCCCGAGTCGCCGGTTTGCAGCGTCGCGCCAAGCGGCCATAATAGCCGCATCTAACAGTTACATTTTTGAATCCATTCCTGAAGGATCGCCCGTGAGCCAGTCTTTGATCGCAGCCCTGCAAAATCCCGCTCTTTTTCCCCATCCGGTAGAAGATTTTCAGGTTATCGAAACCCATATCTCCTGGGTATTGCTCACCGGCCCCTACGCCTACAAGATCAAAAAGCCCGCGAACTTCGGCTTCCTCGACTTCACCACGCTGTCGTCGCGCGAGCATTTCTGCAACGAAGAACTGCGCCTGAACCAGCGCATGACCGACGATCTGTACCTCGAAGTGCTGCCGATTACCGGTTCTGTCGAAGCCCCGCAACTGGGCGGCAGCGGTGAAGTCATCGAGTACGCGCTCAAGATGCGCCAGTTCTCGCAAGCCAACCTGCTGAGCACCCTGCAGGCCAACGGCGAGCTGACTGCCGGGCATATCGACGAACTGGCGATCCAGATCGCCGGGGTTCATGAGCAGGCACCACGCGTCATGGCTGATACTGATCTCGGTTCGCCCGACAGCGTTATGGCGCCAGTGCTGCAGAACTTCGAGCAGATTCGCCCCCTCATCAGCGAAAAATCTGATCTGACTCAACTCGATGCCTTACAGGCATGGGCAGAATCGAGCTTCGAGCGCCTGAAGCCGTTGATGACTCAGCGCAAGGCAGAAGGCTTTATCCGCGAATGCCATGGCGACATCCATCTGGGCAACGCGACCGTGATCGACGGCAAGGTTGTCCTGTTCGACTGCATCGAGTTCAACGAGCCGTTCCGTAAGACCGATGTCTATGCCGACATCGGCTTTCTGGCCATGGACCTGGAAGACCGCGGCTTGAAATCGCTTTCTCGACGCCTGATCAGCCTGTATCTGGAAAAGACCGGCGACTATGACGGCCTTGAGCTGCTCAACTTCTACAAGGCCTACCGGGCCATGGTGCGCGCCAAGGTTGCGCTGTTCAGCCAGCCCGCCGACGCCGACGGCGTTCAACGTGCTGCGACCCTTCGCCAGTACCGCAATTACGCGAATCTGGCCGAGAGCTACAGCGCCATTCCGTCGTGCTTTATGGTGGTGACCCACGGGGTTTCTGCTGTCGGCAAAAGCCATGTCGCCATGCGTCTGGTCGAATCGCTGGGCGCGATCCGTCTGCGTTCGGACGTCGAGCGCAAGCGCATGTTCTCCGATGAAAGCACCGCGCTTTACGGAGATCAGGCCAGCAGCGCGACTTACAATCGTCTGCACGAGCTGGCGGGAACAGCATTGCGCGCAGGCTTTGCCGTCGTGATTGACGCCACCTATCTCAAGCACGAACAGCGCGTTGCAGCCGCCAAAGTGGCTGAAACCACTGGCGTACCGTTCCTGATTCTGGATTGCGAAGCGCCGGACGCCGTTATCGAAGGCTGGCTGGCACAGCGTCAGGCGCAGAACTCCGATCCTTCGGACGCGACCATGGACGTCATCAAGGCCCAGCAGGCCAGCCGCGAGCCACTGACCGAGGAAGAAATCGTCTACAGCAAGCACGTAGCGACCAACCAGAGCAGTGATCTGGATGGCCTGATCGATCAGTTGCGCCAGCGTCTGCCCGGCCTCTGAAATCAAGGCTCAGCCGTTGGGCAGGTAGTGCTTCACGGCTGAGCAATGGTGGCGATATACTGGCGCCATAATTCCAACGCAAACCACGAGGCCATCATGAGCCAGCCCAAACAGATCGACTCACCGCTTTACATCATGCTGCGTAGAGACGACGTCGAAGGCTTCAACCAGGAAAAGCCGAAGACCGGCACCATCGACATGGCCGGGGGCGATTTCCGGGGGCTGGATCTGCGTGAACTGGATACCACCGGTATCGACTTCACCGATGCCTACTTCCGCTCGGCAGATCTTCGCGGCCTGGATTTGCGCAACACGCCTATGGAAGGTGCGAGCATTGCGCATGCACAGATCTCGGGTGCTTATTTCCCGGCAGAGCTCACCGCAGACGAAATTCTGATGTCGGTGAATTTCGGTACCCGCCTGCGCTATCGCACTCACTGAGCACTGCTTTTCAGCTATTGCTCTTGAAACACCGTCTGAACCGGTATGCGCAACGCATGCCGGATGTGAGCGGTTTTTTGTTCGTTCATGCACGTCCTGCGACGCCCTCCCCCTTGCTGCCCAATGCTTTTTGGCATTGATTTCTGGCACCTGACAGGCGGGAAAAAGAACTGTTGACTTACAAATGAGAATCGTTATGATTATCACATCCGGTCGCGAGACTGGACGATAACTGAAAGACCTTGGTTCGGACTTTCGGATTATCTCCTCATCAGGCTAATCACGGTTTTTGACCCGGCTCTTTGCCGGGTCTTTTTTTTGCCTTCGAAAAATGCTTAGCGACCTGTACATGCATTCAAGCCAAGCCTTCCCAGCAGGTCATCAAGCAGACTCGATCCGCACAGCCGTACTCGCTCACTTACTATCCAGTGAGCTCCAAACCTGGCATGAGCCAACTGGATGAAAAGCCTGGCGTCTTCGAAGGTGCGAAGCCCGCCTGCGACCTTGAAGCCGACCTGCCCGCCCGTGTCGGCAATGGATTCCAGCATGATTCGCGCAGCCTGAGGTGTTGCGTGACGCGCGGACTTGCCGGTGCCGGTTTTGAGAAAGTCGGCCCCCGCCTCGATGGCTGAGCGGCACGCCGTATGAATGATTTCCGAATCTCTCAATTCGCCAGTCTCAAGCGTGGCCGTCAATTTGACCCGCCCATCGAGCCGGGATCGGCAGGCCGAGAGCAGATCCATACCGGTCTGCTGATCGCCGCCGAGCAACGACCTAAAGGGATAGACCACATCGATCTCGTCGGCACCCGCAAGCATAGCCGCGCGCGTCTCGGAAGCCGCTGCCTCGGGATCCGTTCCCCCGTGGGGAAAATTGACCACAGCCACAACCCGGACCTGATGCGCCCGAAATCGATCCAGCGTCGTACGCGCCAGACAGACAAAACGCGGAGACACACAGACTGCAGCTACAGGCCCCAGCGGCGTCAGTGCCCGCTGACAGACCCCGATGATGCGCTGCTCGGTGTCGTCGTGATTGAGGGCGAAGAGTTCCATCAAGGCTATGGCCTGGCGTGCCAGTTGCTCATCATCGGCAGTGATCGCTGTCATGGGTAGATCGCTCGCAAAAACGGGAGCGAGACGATATACGAGCCAGCGCTTCGGAAGGACGCGCCCTTGCTGCTCGGGACAAGTACCACGTCAAACAAGGAAAAATCCGATGCTACCGAATGCCTGGATCCTGCCTGGGCCTGGCAACTGTGTACCAGACGTAGTCGGCACTTCCCTCAGCAATCTCATCCCCGATCTGAGCCAGCAGCAACACGAGCGGCGCGGCGCCCGTATCAAGGTCCGCCATGTGCAAGGGCGCGCCCGCATCCTTGCGCGCATGCCAGAAACCCGCGATGAGAATGGCGGGCGTGGGTGCGTCGAGCAGGCTTTGGGCCAGACGTCGATCACGCTGCTGCTGCACAGCCAGTGTCGCCGCCTCCTGATCTACAGGCAGAAGACCTTCATGCGAGGCACGCAGATGCCCCAGCAACAGTGTCTGCACTTCAGGAGCGGTAGAGCGCGGACCCAGAAGTGCGGGAACGTGCTGATAAATCGACTTTACTTCGCCAAGATCCAGATTGGCTGACAGCAACGGGTAAGGCTGAGCCAGCGCAAATCGCATGACCGGACCATGCAGGGTCCAGTCCCAGCCCGGTTGCCATTGCAAGGCTGCGAGCAAGTCCACAGGCCCGTCCGACTGGGTAATCTGCTCTCTGACCGAGTCGACGGAGGCCTGCTGGTTCGGACTCAGCGCTTCGAGCAGCACACTCCCCTGGGCGCGCTGGTCGGCCAGCACCTGCAAAAGCCATAATTGCACGGCATGGTGATCGGGGTTGTCGTGCTGTTCGCCCACCAGAACCCTGGGGGCGGCAGCGAGGCGCTCAGCAAGCTGCCTGCTTGTCAGCACCAGGCCACTCTGGGTGTCACGAATCATTCCTGAATCCAACTGCTCACGTGTGGCCCGAAAACTCAGGCATCAGGCAACATTACCTGATCACATCGGCGCGCGGCCAGACTAACATCACACCCAATGACCCTGGCGGCAGACATTTCGATCAGGGCAACGTCAAAGACCATTCATGCTTCACGGGGTTTTCTTGAGATTTCTTTGCACATCCAGCCACCTGCCGGAATCACAGAGCCGGGGGTTCGAGCTGGAAGACTACAAGCTTCTGGCGATACGCCGACAGGGCGAGGTTTTCATCTACAGGAATCGCTGCCCGCATCGCGGCATCCCTCTGGAATGGCAGCCCGACCAGTTTCTGGACAGCAGCGCCAGCCTGATCCAGTGCGCCACCCACGGTGCGCTGTTTCTGATCGAGGATGGCGAGTGCGTGGCCGGCCCCTGCGAAGGTCAGTCGCTGACCGGACTCGATTGCCATGAAGATGCGCAGGGCATCTGGGTAACGCTGCCCGAAGACGACCTGCGGGACTGAGCGTTCAGGGCGTCGATGCGTTACTCCAGCCACTGCACCTGCAGGCGCCGGTCAATGCGTACTTCCTGCGGATCCAACTGCACGCCATAGGCCAGAACCTCGACACCGGCATCCATTGCGTCCTTCAACGCCAGCGCATAAGCGGGATCAATCTCCTGCGCCGGTCGCACCGATTCGATCCCGGTGAGGTTGACGCAATACAGCAGGACCGAGCGCACGCCATCCCGTGCCAGCGCCGCCAGTTCACGCAGGTGACGCGCTCCACGTTGTGTCACGGCATCAGGAAATGCCGCGACGGCCGACCCGTCAAAGCCGAGCGTGACGCTCTTTACTTCCAGATACACAAAACCGTCGGGATACTCGAGACGGAAATCGACCCGGCTTTTTTCCTGCCCATACGCCACCTCGCGCTTGAGCGCGGTGAAACCGTCGAGTTCACTGATCACTCCCGCCCGCAAAGCCTCCTCCACCAGGGTGTTGGCGCGCCCGGTATTGATGCACGCGAAACGACCCTGCGGCGTTTCACTGATTTCCCAGGTTCCCGGCAATTTGCGCTTGGGATCACTGGAGCGACTGAACCAGACGCGCCCTCCCGGCATCATGCAATTGAGCATCGAACCGGTGTTGGGGCAATGAATGGTCAACAGCTCGCCGCTGTCGGTCTCGATATCGGCCAGGAAACGTTTGTAGCGAACAATCAGGCGACCCTGCTCCAGCTCAGGCGAAAACCGCATCAGGCGCTCCAGCTGCGCAGGCCGCGGGCGATACGCTCTACAGCCTCCTGCAATCTGGGCAGGCTCTGGGTGTAGGCAAAGCGCACATGGTGTCCGGCCAGATGACGACCAAAGTCCAGCCCGGGCGTGAACGCGACATATTCGGTTTCAAGGAAGTGTCGACAGAAACCAAAGGCATCACCACCGAAGGCGCTGATGTCGGCATACAGGTAAAACGCGCCCTCAGGCTCGACAGCGATGCCAAAACCCAACTCACGCAAGGCAGGCAGCAGAAAGTCCCGACGGCGACAGAACTCTGCGCGGCGCTGCTCAAGGATCTCCAGCGTTTGCGGCTCGAAACAGGCAAGCGCTGCGTATTGCGCCATGCTGGGCGCGCTGATATAGAGGTTTTGAGCCAGCTTTTCCAGGTCGGCAACCGCGTCTGTCGGCGCGACCAGCCAGCCCAGGCGCCAGCCGGTCATGCCGAAGTACTTGGAAAAGCTGTTGAGCACAAAGGCGTCATCATCGACTTCCAGCACGCTGCTGGCGTCCATGCCATAGGTCAGGCCGTGGTAAATCTCGTCGACCACCAGATGCCCGTTGCGCTCCTTCAGGGTCTGCGACAGGGCGGCCAATTCATCGCGATGCAACAGGGTGCCGGTGGGATTGGCGGGCGATGCCACCAGCGCACCGACACTGTCGTCATTCCAGCACTGCTCGACCAATTCGGGCGTCAGTTGGTAGCGCTCCTGCGGGCCGACCGGCACCAGTTGCGCGCCACCTTCGACCAGACGCAGAAAATGCCGATTGCACGGATAACCCGGATCGGCAAGGAGCCAGTGCTTGCCCGGATCCACCAGCAGACTGCTGGCCAGCAGCAGCGCCCCCGAACCGCCCGGCGTGACCAGAATTCGCTCGGGATCGATATCGACCTGATAACGCTGGGCATAGAAACCAGAAATCGCCTCACGCAGCTGGGGCAGCCCACGGGCGGCGGTATAGCGTGTCTTGCCGTCTGCCAGCGCCGCCTGGCCGGCCGCAATAATGGGTGCGGCCGTCGTGAAATCCGGCTCGCCTATCTCCAGATGTATCACGTCGTGGCCCGCCGCCTGCAGTTCATTGGCACGCGCCAGCAGCGCCATGACATGAAACGGTTCGATGGCGCGACTGCGCGCACTGTAAGGCTGGGCCATGGGTCTTCCTTTATGACGAAGGCTTCTGGAAATGTGATTGTCACGACAGAGGCGCACGATTCTACCCACCCTGCGCCAGCGGCACCCTAAATGATCTTGCAGGGCGTATCGATAAACCCGAAAGAAAAGAAAGCTACGACGGCCGTCCAGAGCTAGAGTTCATTTAAGGTACGGCCGGTTTCGTTACGGTCGTCTCTGCAAGCAGACCGCTTCGTCATGCTCGACAACCGGGAGTAGCGCACTCCGATTTGATCTGGTAAGTTCGCCCGCTTGCAGCTGCAGGGCCGACGGGTGTCGGTGATGGAACAATCCTGCGCAATAGATTAGAAGAGTGAGAGGCGGTCCATACATGCCCACCCCAGAAAAGCAACAGAACCATCTAATCAGCGGCTTTTCACCCTACGTTCCGACGAAGGATGAAGAGTACATGAGCGAGCCTATGCGCGCGCACTTCACCAAGATCCTGAACAAGTGGAAACAGGACTTGATGCAAGAGGTCGACCGCACGGTGGACCACATGAAGGACGAAGCTGCCAATTTCCCTGACCCGGCGGACCGCGCCAGTCAGGAAGAAGAGTTCAGCCTTGAACTTCGCGCCCGTGATCGCGAACGCAAACTGATCAAGAAGATCGACAAGACGCTGCAGCTGATCCTTGACGAAGAATATGGCTGGTGCGAATCCTGTGGCGTCGAGATCGGCATCCGCCGCCTCGAAGCCCGCCCGACAGCGGATCTGTGCATCGACTGCAAGACGCTGGCGGAAATCAAGGAAAAACAGGTCGGTAAGTGACCTGCAGGACCTGCCTTGAATAAAAAAGACGCTTCGGCGTCTTTTTTTGTCTTTACGGATCAGGAAGTCGCTTTTGATCGCGCACGTCGCTCTACGTGGAGATGCAGTTCGCCTCACGCTTGCTCGCCAAAGCTGCGCACCCGTAACATCCGGCCCATGAAAAAATCTGCCTACATCGGGCGCTTTGCGCCGACGCCCAGTGGTTATCTGCATTTTGGTTCGCTGGTCGCAGCGCTTGCGTCCTATCTCGACGCGCGCGCAGCAGGCGGAAAGTGGCTGATGCGCATGGAAGATCTGGATCCGCCCCGTGAAGTGACCGGTGCGCAAGCCGCCATTCTCGAAACACTGGAACGTTACGGTTTCGAGTGGGACGGCGAGCTGGTCCGTCAAAGCGAGCGCCACGACGCCTACGCCGCCATTATCGATCGCTGGTTCAGCCATGGCCTGGCCTATGCCTGCACCTGCTCACGCAAACAACTCGAAGAATATAACGGCGTTTATCCCGGCCTGTGCCGCAACGCAGGGCATTCGCCCGACAATGCCGCCATCCGTATTCGTGTACCGGAACTGGAATATCGCTTCGAAGACCGGGTGCAAGGCACGTTCCGCATGCACCTGGGCAATGAAAGCGGAGATTTCGTGATTCGCCGCCGGGATGGCCTGTACGCCTATCAACTGGCAGTCGTCATCGACGATGCCTGGCAAGGCGTGACGGATATCGTGCGCGGCGCGGACCTGCTGGACTCGACTCCCCGCCAGTTGTATCTGCAGGAGTTGCTGGGCATTCCTGAGCCGCGCTACCTGCACGTGCCGCTGATTACCCAACCAGACGGCCACAAGCTCGGAAAATCCTATCGCTCGCCGCCCTTGCCTGCCGATCAGGCCATGCCCCTGCTGCTGCGTGCCTTGCGTGCGCTGGGTCAGCCCACCGATTCGCAGTTGATGTACGGAACAGCGCACGAAGTGTTGGCCTGGGGCGTCGAGCACTGGAATCCGGACCTTATCCCCAGGCTGCACCACATTGAAGAAGCCCGGATAGACTGAGCCAGAGCGGTTGTTGAAAACTACTGCTTATGGCTACTTGCAGCTTGTCGCGCATCCGTTACCATGCCGCTCCTCATCTACCAGCGCAGGGAGACCAGATGTACATATACCGGTTGGTTTTGCTTCTGGTGGTAGGTATTTACCTTTTCTCCCCGGCCATCATGGACTGGTGGATCGACGCGACAGGTGCCTGGTACCGGCCTTATCTGCTTTGGCTGATCCTGATCGTGGTGACGTTCATTCTTCAGAGCCAGCGAGATGCCGATGAGCTTTAGCCTGACGCAGATGTTGCTGGTGAGCGCCGGCTATCTGCTGGTGCTGTTTGGTGTTGCCTGGGTCAGCGAGCGCGGCCTGATTCCGCGCGCAATCATTCGTCATCCACTGACCTACACCCTGTCGTTGGGCGTCTATGCCAGTGCCTGGGCGTTCTACGGCACGGTCGGGCTGGCCTATCAGTACGGCTATGGCTTTCTGTCCAGCTACCTGGGTGTGTCCGGTGCATTCCTGCTGGCACCGGTGCTGCTTTACCCGATTCTGAAAATCACCCGTACCTACCAGCTGTCATCACTGGCCGACCTGTTCGCGTTCCGCTTCCGCAGTACCTGGGCGGGCGCGCTGACCACGGTGTTCATGCTGATTGGTGTGCTGCCCTTGCTGGCGCTGCAGATTCAGGCGGTTGCCGACTCGATCAGCATCCTGACGCGCGAGCCGGTGCAGGACCGTGTGGCCGTGGCGTTTTGCGCGATCATCATGCTGTTCACGATCTTTTTCGGCTCACGGCACATCGCGACGCGTGAAAAACATGAGGGGTTGGTGTTCGCCATCGCCTTTGAATCGCTAGTCAAACTTATCGCTCTGGGCGGCGTTGGTCTGTATGCGCTGTACGGCGTGTTCGATGGCCCGCAGCAACTGGAACTCTGGCTGCTGCAGAATCAGACCGCCCTGGCTTCGCTGCATACACCGCTGCAGGAAGGTCCGTGGCGCACGCTGTTGCTGGTGTTTTTCGCCTCGGCGATCGTGATGCCGCACATGTACCACATGACCTTTACCGAAAACCTCAACCCGCGCTCACTGGTCAGTGCAAGCTGGGGCCTGCCCTTGTTCCTGCTGCTGATCAGCCTCGCCGTCCCGCTGATTCTCTGGGCCGGACTCAAGCTCGGCGCGACCACCAGCCCCGAATACTTCACCCTCGGCATCGGCATGGCCGCCAACAAGCCGGCCCTGGCGCTGCTCGCCTACATTGGCGGTCTGTCAGCGGCCAGCGGACTGATCATCGTCACCACGCTCGCGCTGTCGGGCATGGCGCTCAACCATCTGGTGCTGCCGCTTTATCAGCCTCCGGCTGAAGGCAACATCTATCGCTGGCTGAAATGGACCCGACGCGGGCTGATCGTGGCGATCATCGCCGCAGGCTATGGCTTCTACCTGATGCTCGGCGCCCAGCAGGATCTGGCCAATCTGGGTATCGTGGCCTTCGTTGCGACGCTGCAGTTTCTGCCGGGCGTGCTCTCAGTGCTCTATTGGCCGACGGCGAACCGGCGCGGCTTTATTGCAGGGCTGCTGGCCGGGATCGCGGTCTGGGTGGTGAGCATGCTGCTGCCGCTGATCAGCAACCTGCAGGGCTTCTACATTCCGTTGCTGAACATGATCTACGTGCTGGACGACACCAGTTGGCACATGGCGGCCATCGCATCCCTGGCCGCCAACGTGCTGTTGTTCACCCTGGTGTCGCTGTTCACCAATGCCAGCGCCGAAGAAGTCAGCGCAGCCGAGGCCTGCGCGGTCGACAACGTGCGCAGGCCGCAACGCCGCGAACTGCATGCCGTGTCGCCCCAGGAGTTCGCCACGCAACTGGCCAAGCCGCTGGGCGCGAAGGCGGCGCAGAAAGAAGTCGAACAGGCCTTGCGCGATCTGTATCTGCCCTTCGATGAACGCAGGCCTTACGCCTTGCGGCGCCTGCGCGACAGAATCGAGGCCAATCTGTCCGGCCTGATGGGCCCCAGTGTCGCTCAGGACATGGTGGAGACGTTCCTGCCCTACAAATCGGGCAGCGAAAAATACGTCACCGAAGATATCCACTTCATCGAAAGCCGGCTTGAGGATTACCACTCGCGCCTGACCGGTCTCGCTGCCGAGCTCGATGCGCTGCGCCGCTACCATCGCCAGACCCTGCAGGAACTGCCGATGGGCGTGTGCTCGCTGGCCGAGGATCAGGAAATCCTGATGTGGAACCGGGCCATGGAAGAGTTGACCGGCATCGTCGCGCAGCGCGTCGTGGGTTCGCGCCTTGAAACCATTGCCGATCCATGGAAAGGCCTGCTGACCGGCTTCGTCAGCGTGCCTGATGAGCACTTGCACAAGCAGCGCCTTGGCCTGGACGGGCAGACCCGCTGGCTCAACCTGCACAAGGCGGCCATCAACGAACCGCTCGCGCCAGGCAACAGCGGTCTGGTACTGCTGGTCGAAGACCTGACCGACACTCAGATGCTTGAAGACAAGCTGGTCCACTCGGAACGACTGGCGAGCATTGGCCGCCTGGCGGCCGGTGTCGCCCACGAAATCGGCAATCCGATCACCGGTATTGCCTGTCTGGCGCAGAACCTTCGGGAAGAGCGTGAAGAAGACGACGAACTGAAGGAAATCAGCAGCCAGATTCTCGAACAGACCAAACGCGTGTCGCGTATCGTGCAGTCGCTGATGAGCTTTGCCCACGCCGGTGCTCACCAGCACAGCGACGAAGCCGTCTGTCTGGCCGAAGTGGCTCAGGATGCCATCGGCCTGCTGGCATTGAACCGACGCAATTTCGAAGTGCAGTTCTATAACCTGTGCAACCCCGAACACTGGGTCGATGGTGACCCGCAACGGCTTGCGCAGGTGCTGATCAACCTGCTGTCAAATGCGCGCGATGCTTCGCCTGCGGGCAGCGCGGTCAGGGTCAAGAGTGAAGCATCCGAACACACTGTGGATTTGATCGTCGAGGACGAAGGCAGTGGAATACCCAAGGCAATCATGGATCGATTGTTCGAGCCATTCTTCACCACCAAGGACCCCGGTGAAGGAACAGGACTGGGGCTTGCGCTGGTCTATTCCATCGTTGAAGAGCATTATGGACAAATCACCATCGACAGCCCGGCCGACCCCGAGCACCAGCGTGGTACCCGTATCCGGGTGACTCTGCCACGCCATGTCGACGCGACGTCCACCGCGAACTGAGACCGTCGAGAGAACTGAATCAATGCCGCATATTTTGATCGTCGAAGACGAAACGATTATCCGCTCAGCCCTGCGTCGCCTGCTTGAACGCAATCAGTATGAAGTCAGTGAAGCCGGTTCTGTTCAGGAGGCTCAGGAACGTTTCAGCATCCCGTCCTTTGACCTGATCGTCAGTGACCTGCGGCTGCCGGGCGCGCCCGGTACCGAGCTGATCAAGCTGGGCGAAGGCAAGCCGGTGCTGATCATGACCAGCTACGCCAGCCTGCGCTCGGCAGTCGACTCGATGAAAATGGGTGCGGTGGATTACATCGCCAAGCCCTTTGATCACGACGAAATGCTTCAGGCCGTGTCGCGCATCCTGCGCGACCGCCAGACGGTCAGCAGCCTGCAGGCCGAACGCAGCGCCATGGGCAAGGTGAGCAGTGCCGAAAAAGGTACGGCGCCGAACAACAATGGCGAGATCGGCATCATCGGTTCATGCCCGCCGATGCTCGATCTTTACAGCAAGATTCGCAAAGTCGCGCCGACCGACTCCAATGTGCTGATTCAAGGCGAGTCGGGCACGGGTAAAGAGCTGGTCGCCCGCGCCCTGCACAACCTGTCGCGCCGCGCCAAGGCACCGATGATTTCCGTCAACTGTGCAGCCATTCCAGAGTCGCTCATCGAGTCCGAGCTGTTCGGCCACGAGAAAGGCGCGTTCACCGGCGCCAGCGCCGGGCGTGCCGGTCTGGTGGAAGCGGCGGATGGCGGCACACTGTTTCTCGACGAGATCGGCGAACTGCCGCTTGAAGCCCAGGCGCGCCTGTTACGCGTCCTGCAGGAAGGCGAGATTCGCCGGGTTGGCTCAGTGCAGTCGCAAAAGGTCGATGTGCGACTGATTGCAGCCACTCACCGGGACCTCAAGACCCTGGCCAAGAACGGCGAATTCCGTGAAGACCTTTTTTATCGCCTGCACGTCATCGCCCTCAAGCTTCCGGCATTGCGCGAACGTGGCAGCGATGTGCTGGAAATCGCTCACGCCTTTCTGGCACGTCAGAGCGCCAAGGTCGGCCGCAACGACCTGAAGTTCGCACCGGATGCCGAGCAGGCGATTCGTCACTACAGCTGGCCGGGCAACGTCCGGGAACTGGAAAACGCGGTAGAGCGTTCGGTGATTCTCTGCGAGAACCCGGACATCACCGCCGACCTGCTGGGTATCGACATCGAGCTGGACGGTCTGGGTGACGATGAGTACATGGGCCTTGCGCCGCTGCCCAGTGGTTCGACCTCCGGCAGCAGCGAGCCGACCGAGGACCTGTCACTCGAAGATTATTTCCAGCATTTCGTTCTGGAACATCAGGACCATATGACCGAAACCGAGCTGGCTCGCAAACTCGGGGTCAGCCGCAAGTGCCTGTGGGAACGTCGTCAGCGCCTGGGCATCCCCCGTCGCAAGGGTGTGGCCAACGAAACCTGACACCTTGCGCGAGGCTCTGGCACGCGGTGCTCAGGGTTTTGCGCAAACTGTTACCCTCCTCGCGTCACGTAACAGAAGCCGGGTCTTACGGTAACGAAGTCCCGGCTTTTTT
This sequence comes from Pseudomonas viridiflava, assembly GCF_001642795.1. Classification (GTDB taxonomy): domain Bacteria; phylum Pseudomonadota; class Gammaproteobacteria; order Pseudomonadales; family Pseudomonadaceae; genus Aquipseudomonas; species Aquipseudomonas viridiflava. Next base: position 23,417 of record NZ_LKEH01000026.1, read on the forward strand.
ATGTCTGCCGTTCTCGGCAAAAGCCAGCGAAGCCCCGGTTTACGGGACTTTTCAAAAGTTGGCACAGGTCCTGCTATATCTCTTGTACAAGAAGAACAACAAGCAGCACGACACCCATAACAAGAACAATACGAATCGACTCACGCATAACAAGAACAACACGGCGGAGGCGCAGCTAACTGATTCTTTTGGAGAGGAGTTGTATTTGGGGCTTGCCCCGCAACCAGGCCGAGAACAACAAAAACTACCCTTAGGTAGAGCCTGAACTGGTTGGATCGAATGATCATTGCAACGCAGCGACCAAAGCAATCCGTTTGCTCTTGACTCCCGATTGGGAGGTTTCACAGACGAAAGTCTCGTGAATGGGCACTCAACAAAAACAAGAAGCCCTAACAGAAAATAATAATAAAGAGCACACACTTTGGGGGAGCTTCGGCTCCCCCAGTAGCTTCCAGAGTAAAACCCGGCCGCACTTTCCCCGCCTTCAGCGACAGCTTCCTACACCATCCCTCGACTAAATGCTAGAATCCCCGCCCATCATGCGGTCATTCCACGTTTTTGGCCGAATATTCCTTCAAACAGTGCATCCCATGCTGAAGAAGCTGTTCCAGTCATTTCGCTCTCCACTGCGCAAGCCGCAGCAACACACGCGCACCACGCCTGAAGTGCTCAATAGCGGCCAGCATTCGCTGCAGCGCGGTCAGTTCAGTCGCTACGCCGTCAATATCGTCGAGCGCCTGCAGAACGCAGGCTACCAGGCCTATCTGGTCGGTGGCTGCGTCCGTGACATGATGCTCAATATCACGCCCAAGGATTTCGACGTCGCCACCAGCGCCACGCCGGAACAGGTGCGTGCCGAGTTTCGCAACGCCCGCATCATTGGCCGCCGCTTCAAGCTGGTCCATATCCACTTCGGTCGAGAAATCATCGAAGTCGCAACGTTCCGCGCCAATCATCCACAGGATGACGAAGAAGAGGACAGCAATCAGTCCTCGCGCAACGAAAGCGGGCGCATCCTGCGTGACAACGTGTACGGCACCCTTGAAGAGGACGCCCAGCGTCGCGACTTCACGATCAATGCCCTGTATTACGACCCGGTTACCGAGCGCGTGCTGGATTACGCCAACGGCGTGCACGATATCCGCAATCGCCTGATCCGCCTGATTGGCGATCCCGAGCAGCGCTACAAGGAAGACCCGGTGCGCATGCTGCGTGCCGTGCGTTTCGCCGCCAAGCTGGATTTCGGCATTGAAAAGCACAGCGCCCTGCCGATTCGTCCTCTGGCCGCCATGCTGCGTGATATTCCGTCGGCGCGCCTGTTCGAAGAAGTGCTCAAGCTGTTCCTTTCCGGTCATGCCGCATCGACGTTCGAAATGCTGGTAGATCTGGAGCTGTTCGAACCGCTGTTCCCGGCCAGCTCCAAGGCGCTGGAATACAACCCGACCTACACGCACACACTGATCAGCAACGCTTTGATCAACACTGATCTGCGCATCAAGCAGAACAAGCCGGTCACTCCGGCCTTCCTGTTTGCTGCCCTGCTGTGGCCCGCCCTGCCTGCCAAGGTGCTGCGCGCCCAGGAACGCGGCATGCCGCCGATCGCCGCGATGCAGGAAGCGGCACATGAACTGATCATCGAACAATGCCAGCGCATCGCGATTCCGAAGCGCTTCACCATGCCGATCCGCGAGATCTGGGACATGCAGGAGCGCTTGCCACGTCGCTCCGGCAAACGCGCCGATCTGCTGCTCGACAACTCACGCTTCCGCGCCGGTTACGACTTCCTGCTGCTGCGCGAATCCGCAGGCGAACAGACTGATGGTCTGGGCCAGTGGTGGACCGATTATCAGGAGTGCAATGAAAGCGAGCGCCGCGATATGATTCGCGACCTGAGCGGCAAGCCTGAAGCCGCCGGGGCCGCGCCGCGCAAACGTCGTCGCACCAGCGGCGCAAAGCGCAAGCGCACCGGTGCCGAGACATCCGGCGGTGAGTAACACGTTGTTCAAAACCGAACGCGTCTATATCGGCCTGGGCAGCAACCTTGCAGACCCGGCCGAACAACTGCGCAGCGCCCTCAAGGCACTGGAGCAGTTGCCGGGCAGCCAACTGGCGGGCGCCTCATCGTTTTACGTCAGCGACTCGCTGCTCCCCGGCCAACCGCGCTTCACCAACGCGGTCGCCGCACTGGACACGTCTCTCGCCCCGCTGGTCTTGCTCGACGCGCTTCAGTCCATCGAACTGGATCAGGGCCGTGAGCGCCACGAGCGCTGGGGCCCGCGCACACTGGATCTGGATATCCTGCTGTTCGGCAACCACCTGATCGACGAACCCCGTCTCAAGGTGCCGCATTACCACATGCAGGAAAGACCGTTCGTGCTGTACCCGCTGGCCGAGCTGGCACCTGGGCTGATCCTCGCAGACGGTCGCGAACTGGGTCAGTTGCTGAGTAATTGCCCGTTCGTTGGCCTGGAACGTTTGCCCGCTCAGGCGTAGTGTCCTCCTGCCACCCGTTACCCTTGCTGTAACCGCCCCGGCAAACGGTAACACCCGCAATTGACTTCACGCCCCCTCCTCACGAAGATAGGCCTCCCGCCGCCACCCCTGTGGCGAACGGGCGCGAAACAGGCCTTTGCAAAACACCGCGACACGACGGTGTGCCTGCTTTTCCAGGATGACTCTCACGCGCTGAGTCCCGCAGTTTTCAGCGCCTGATGGAGGACTTTACATGCCGAACATAACCGTTACGTCGCTGCTGGGTATGAAACAGAAAGGTGAAAAGATCACCATGCTGACCTGCTACGACGCAACCTTCGCCCACGCTGCCAGTCAGGCGGGCGTCGAAGTGCTGCTGATAGGTGACTCGCTGGGCATGGTCCTGCAGGGTCATGACAGCACGCTGCCTGTTACCACTGCGGAAATGGCTTACCACGTCGCCTGCGTCAAACGCGGCAACCAGGGTGCGCTGATCCTCGCTGACCTGCCGTTCATGGCCAACGCCACCCTCGACCAGACCTTTATCAACAGCACCACGCTGATGCAGGCTGGTGCGCACATGGTCAAGGTCGAAGGCGCTGCCTGGCTGGCCGAGTCGATCCGTTTGCTGGCAGAGCGCGGTATTCCGGTCTGCGCCCACATGGGCCTGACGCCACAGTCGGTGAATGTGCTGGGCGGTTACAAGGTGCAGGGTCGCCTGGAAACACAGGCACGCCAGATGCGTGCCGATGCCATTACGCTGGAACAGGCCGGTGCGGCGATGATTCTGCTCGAATGCGTGCCGAGCGAATTGGCAGAGGAAATTACCCACGCGGTGAAGATCCCGGTCATCGGTATCGGCGCAGGCAGCGCCACCGACGGTCAGGTGCTGGTGTTGCACGACATGCTCGGCCTGTCCATCACCGGACGGGTTCCCAAGTTCGTGAAGAACTTCATGGTCGGCCAGCCTGATATCCAGTCGGCCATCCAGGCGTACGTCAGCGCCGTCAAAGACGTCAGCTTTCCAGCTATCGAACACGGATTCTCGGCATGATTACAGTCTCAACCGTTTCGGAACTGCGCGCAGCGGTCGCCAATGCACGCCGTGAAGGCAAACGCATCGGCCTGACGCCGACCATGGGCAACCTGCACAGTGGCCATGCCGCACTGGTCACTCGAGCGACTCAGTGCGCAGACTTCGTGGTCGCGACCATCTTCGTCAACCCTTTGCAGTTCGGCGCCAACGAAGACCTGGCCACCTACCCGCGCACATTGGCGGCAGATCAGGAACGCCTTCAGGAAGCAGGCTGTGACCTGCTGTTCACGCCCACCGTTGAAGAAATGTACCCCAACGGCATGGGCGTACAGACGCTCGTCAGCGTGCCGCTTGTTTCCGAAGGCCTGTGCGGCGCAAGTCGCCCCGGCCATTTCGACGGCGTCGCAACCGTTGTCAGCAAGCTGTTCAACATGGTCCAGCCCGATGTTGCGGTGTTCGGCGAAAAGGACTTTCAGCAACTGGCCGTGATTCGCGCCATGGTCCGCGACCTGAACATGCCGATCCAGATCATCGGCGAGCCGACAGTACGTGCCGACGACGGTCTGGCGCTGTCCTCACGCAACGGCTACCTGAACGAAGAACAACGTGCCGCTGCGCCCGCGCTCTACCGCGTGCTTCGCCAGATTGGTGAGGCGATCACCGCTGGCGAACAGGATTTCGACGGCCTGCTGCAGCGCAACGGGCAACAACTGGAAGCCGCAGGCTTTCGCATCGACTATCTGGAAATACGCGAGGCCACCGGTCTGCGACCGGCCACAGTGCAGGATCGCGACCTGGTCGTCATAGCCGCCGCGTTCATGGGCAAGACCCGCCTGATCGACAATCTGCACCTGATCAAGGAATAACAACAAGATGCACACCGTGATGCTCAAAGCCAAACTGCACCGCGCGGAAGTCACCCATGCGGTGCTCGACTATGAAGGCTCATGCGCCATCGATGGCGAGTGGCTGGACCTGTCGGGGATTCGCGAGTACGAACAGATCCAGATCTACAACATCGACAATGGCGAACGCTTCACCACCTATGCCATTCGCGGTGAAGAAGGTTCGCGCATGATTTCGGTGAACGGCGCCGCGGCGCACAAGGCGAAAGTCGGCGACCGGGTGATCATTTGCGCCTACGCTCATTATTCGGAAGCAGAACTGGTCCATTTCAAGCCACGCATGCTGTACATGGCGCCGGGCAATGAACTAAGCCACACCAGTAATGCCATACCCGTACAGTTTGCGTAACCGATTGCCGACAGCATTCAACTGAAAAGCCCGCCCGTTGTGTGAGAAATAGTACCGGGCTTACGTACGGCAAAGCGCAGACAAACAGGTAGACGAGGGCGTAGTCTGCGTAATGTGGCCAATGGGTCAAATCGCAACCTCGCTCCATAAAGCCCCAGAAGATCCAGTTAAGGAAACCCGCAGCGATGGCGTACTACCGCACTCCTTCCGATGTGACCGCTCTGCCCGCCTGGCAGGCGTTGAGTGAACACCGCAAAGCCATGCAGGATTTCAGCATGCGCGAGGCGTTCAATGCAGATCCCCAGCGCTTCAGTGAATTCACCCTGAGCAGTGCTGGCCTGTTCCTCGATTACTCGAAAAACCTGATTACCACCGAAACGCGTGACTTGCTGGTAAGCCTGGCCAATGAAGTGGGCCTGAAAGACGCGATCAAGGCACAGTATGACGGCGAGCTGGTCAATTCCTCCGAAGGCCGCCCTGCCCTGCACACGGCACTGCGTCGTCCTGTCGGCGACAAGCTGAAGGTCAATGGCGTCGACGTCATCCCGGATGTACACCGAGTGCTCAACCAGATGACTGAACTGGTCGGCCGCATCCACGACGGTCTGTGGCGCGGCTACACCGAAAAGCCGATTACTGACGTGGTCAATATCGGTATCGGTGGCTCCTTCCTCGGCCCGGAGTTGGTCTCCGAAGCACTGGTTGCCTACGCCCACAAAGGCGTTCGCTGCCATTATCTGGCGAACATCGACGGCAGTGAGTTCCACGAGCTGTCGATGAAGATTCGTGCAGAAACCACGCTGTTCATTGTTTCGTCGAAGTCGTTCAACACCCTCGAAACATTGAAGAACGCTCAGGCTGCACGCGCCTGGTATCTGGCGCAGGGTGGCTCCGAAGCGGAACTGCATCGTCACTTTATCGCGGTCTCCAGCAACAACGCTGCGGCTGTGGCCTTCGGTATTCGCGAAGAAAACATCTTCCCGATGTGGGACTGGGTCGGCGGTCGCTACTCGCTGTGGTCGGCGATCGGTCTGCCGATTGCACTGGCAATCGGCATGTCCAACTTCAAGGAACTGCTGTCCGGTGCCTACACCATGGACCAGCATTTCCAGAGCGCGCCGTTCGAGAAGAACATGCCGGTGCTATTGGCCTTGCTGGGTGTCTGGTACGGCAATTTCTGGAATGCGCAGAGCCATGCGATCCTGCCGTATGACCACTACCTGCGTAACATCACCAAGCATTTGCAGCAGCTGGACATGGAGTCCAACGGCAAGAGCGTGCGCCAGGATGGCACGCCAGTCTCTACCGACACCGGCCCGGTCATCTGGGGCGGCGTAGGCGCCAACGGTCAGCACGCGTATCACCAGCTGCTGCATCAAGGCACCCAGATGATCCCGGCCGACTTCATTGTGCCGATCGTCAGCTTCAACCCGGTTTCCGACCACCATCAGTGGCTGTACGCCAACTGCCTGTCGCAAAGCCAGGCCCTGATGATGGGCAAGACCAAGTCCGAGGCCGAAGCCGAACTGCGCGAAAAAGGCATGGCCGAAGACGAAGTGCAGAAGCTGGCACCGCACAAGGTCATCCCTGGCAACCGTCCGAGCAACACGCTGGTCGTCGAACGCATCAGCCCACGTCGTCTCGGCGCGCTGGTCGCGATGTATGAGCACAAGGTGTTCGTGCAAAGCGTGGTCTGGGGCACCAACGCCTTCGACCAGTGGGGCGTCGAGCTGGGCAAGGAAATGGGCAAGGCGGTCTACCATCGCTTGACCGGCGGCACCGAAGAGCCGGCTGATGATGCTTCGACCCAGGGCCTGATCAACTACTTCCGCGGTCGTCATCGCGGTTGATGCACCCTGTCTGATCCGATCGTGCTCATGCTCTGCGTGAGCACGATCAGCCTGCCATACCTCTCTACGCATTGAACCCCTCTCCCCACGCATGACTCCCATTTCTGTGGATCACAGAATAAGGAAGCCGTCATGTTCGATATCAGCGCTTTCCCCAAGGCCGACGCGGTGCGCAAAAATGCGCAGCTCAGCGAAGCCGACTATCAACGTCTCTATCGCCAATCGATCGATCATCCCGAAGAGTTCTGGGCCGAACAGGCCAACGCCTTTCTCGACTGGTCAGCCCCCTGGAGCCAGGTGCATCAGGCTGATCTCACCACAGGGCACGCCACCTGGTTTAAGGACGGCAAGCTCAACGTCAGCCACAACTGCATCGACCGCCACTTACCCGATCGAGCCGATCAGATCGCGATTATCTGGGAAGGCGACAACCCTTCCGAATCAGCCGAAATCACCTACAGCAAACTGCACCACCACGTTGCCCGGCTGGCGAACGTGCTGAAGATGCGTGGCGTGAAAAAAGGCGACCGTGTGTGCATCTACATGCCGATGATCCCCGAAGCCGCCTACGCCATGCTGGCCTGCGCGCGCATCGGCGCGGTGCATTCGGTCGTGTTTGGCGGCTTCTCGCCCGATGCGCTGCGTGACCGGATTCTCGACGCTGACTGCCGAACCGTGATTACCGCCGATGAAGGCATCCGTGGCGGCAAGTACATACCGCTCAAGGCCAATGTCGATCAAGCGCTGCAAAGTTGTCCCGATGTCAGCACGGTGCTGGTTGTCGAGCGCACCCAAGGCGAAATCGACTGGGTAAAAAACCGTGACATCTGGTATCACGAAGCGATTCACGGCGTTGGTCACGACTGCCCGCCGGAGCAGATGGATGCTGAAGATCCGCTGTTCATTCTGTATACCTCCGGCAGTACCGGAAAACCCAAGGGCGTGTTGCATACGACAGGCGGCTATCTGTTACAGGCGGCCATGACGCACAAACACGTCTTCGATTACCGGGATGGCGAGGTGTTCTGGTGCACGGCGGATGTCGGCTGGGTCACTGGGCACAGTTACATCGTCTACGGGCCGCTGGCCAATGGCGCGACCACATTGATGTTCGAGGGCGTTCCCAACTATCCCGATGCATCGCGTTTCTGGCAGGTCATCGACAAGCATCACGTGAATATCTTCTATACGGCACCCACTGCCCTGCGAGCGCTGATGCGTGAGGGCACGGGACCGCTGCAAGGATCATCCCGCGAGAGCCTGCGATTGCTGGGCAGTGTCGGCGAGCCGATCAACCCGGAAGCCTGGGAATGGTATTTTCATCAGGTTGGCAAACAGCGTTGCCCCATCGTCGATACCTGGTGGCAGACCGAAACCGGCGGCATCATGCTCACGCCTCTCCCCGGCCTCAGCCGGATCAAACCGGGCTGCGCCACCGCACCGCTGTTCGGGGTGCAGCCAGTGTTGCTCGACGAGCAAGGCAAGGAAATAGACGGACCCGGCAGCGGCCTGCTGGCAATCAAAGCGAGCTGGCCGGGGCAGATTCGCAGCGTGTACGGCGATCCGCAGCGCATGATCGATACCTATTTCAAACCCTTCCCCGGCTACTACTTCAACGGTGACGGCGCGCGACGTGACGCAGACGGCGATTACTGGATCACGGGCCGCGTGGATGACGTGATCAACGTCTCGGGGCATCGCATCGGCACGGCTGAAGTCGAAAGCGCGCTGGTCCTGCACGACAACATTGCCGAGGCCGCGGTCGTGGGTTATCCCCACGACGTAAAAGGCATGGGCATCTACGCTTTCGTCACGCCCATCAACGGGATCGACCCCAGTGATGATCTGAAAAAAGAATTGCTCGGTCATGTGAGCAAGGAGATCGGCAGTTTCGCCAAACCTGATCATGTGCAATGGGCATCAGCGCTGCCGAAAACCCGCTCGGGCAAGATCATGCGCCGCATTCTGCGCAAGATTGCCTGCAACGAACTCGACAGCCTTGGGGATACGTCTACCCTGGCAGATCCGGGCGTGGTTGAGGACCTGATCGACAAACGCTTGAATCGCTGAAGCGCACAAGGCATGGTCAGCGCCGCGCATGCAGTATTAATCCTGAGGGAACATGGAATTCATTCGCAGTCGTATCGAAGCTCAGGTGATCAATCTGACCGGCCTGTCACTGGGCCAGCTGGACCTGGAAAACCCCAAGGGCGACCCAGGTCTGTTCGGCCCGCAGGCTGTCTGCTGGAAAGTGCACGGCGACTTCACCAGCATGCTGGTCGGCGGTATCAGCGCACTGATGCTGCAGGCGCTGCATCCACTGGCGCTTGCCGGCATCTGGGACCACTCCAACTTTCGCGATGACATGCTCGGTCGTCTGCGGCGCACCGGGCAGTTTCTGTCGGGCACGACCTTTGGCTCGACTCAGGACGTCAACTGGCTGATAGAAAAAGTGCGCACCATCCATCTGCAAATCACTGGAACCGCTCCGGACGGCCGACCCTACGCAGCCAGCGATCCGGCTCTGCTGACCTGGGTGCACGTGGCCGAAGTCAGCAGTTTCATGGCAGCGCATCTGCGCTACGTAGACCCTCTGCTTTCAACGGCAGATCAGGACACCTACTACGCCGAGACCGCTGTGGTTGCCGAGCGGCTTGGAGCGCAGGACGTGCCGCGCTCACGCGATGCGATTGCCGACTACCTTGTCAGGGTTCGCAAAGACCTTGTGTGCGACGAGCGCAGCCGGGAAGTGCTGCGACTGCTGCTGGACGCGCCAGCGCCGAACTGGCTGGCCAAGCCTTTTGGCGTGCTGATGATGCAGGCCGGTATCGAGCTGTTGCCAACCTGGGCCAGCGACATGCTGGATGTTCCTCAGGGACCGGTGAAACGAAAGATGATCCGTTCAGGGGTAAACACCTGCGCACCTGTTTTGCGCTGGGCAGTGCGCGACGGCTCCTCTCATAGAGCCAGGCGACGAATGGGGCTCTGATCGAGGCGAAAAAGTGACCGACGGGTTCGCAGTTGGAAGGTTGATCCCCATCTGTGACACCATGAGCCACGTGATCACGGCAGGCCCCACTGATCGGCTCGCCATCCAAAAACAATGAGGATCCGCACCATGCAAGACGTCGTTATCGTTGCCGCCACCCGCACTGCCGTGGGCAGTTTTCAAGGCTCTCTGGCCACTGTCCCCGCTGTCGATCTGGGCGCTGCGGTCATTCGCCAGCTTCTGGAACAGACCGGCGTGGACGGTGCGCAGGTCGATGAGGTCATCATGGGCCAGGTGCTCACTGCCGGTGCCGGTCAGAACCCGGCGCGTCAGGCGGCTATCAAGGCTGGTCTGCCCTTCGCCGTACCGGCCATGACCCTGAACAAGGTCTGCGGTTCGGGTCTCAAGGCACTGCATCTGGCAACCCAGGCGATCCGCTGTGGCGACGCTGAAATCATCATTGCCGGCGGTCAGGAAAACATGAGCCTCGCCAACTACGTCCTGCCCGGCGCGCGCACCGGTCTGCGCATGGGCCACGCCACGATGATCGACACCATGATCAGCGATGGCCTCTGGGACGCCTTCAATGACTATCACATGGGCATCACTGCCGAAAATCTGGCTGAGAAGTACGAGATCAGCCGTGAGGCGCAGGATGCTTTCGCCGCGTCATCCCAGCAGAAAGCGATCGCTGCCATCGAAGGCGGACGCTTTGTCGATGAAATCACCCCGATCCTGATTCCGCAGCGTAAAGGCGACCCGCTGTCCTTCGCCACCGATGAACAACCACGCGCTGGCACCACCGCCGAAGCGCTGGCCAAGCTCAAGCCTGCGTTCAAGAAAGACGGGACGGTAACGGCCGGTAATGCGTCGTCGCTGAACGATGGCGCGGCGGCGGTCATGCTGATGAGCGCCGCAAAGGCTGAACAACTGGGCCTGCCTGTACTGGCGCGAATTGCAGGTTACGCCAACGCTGGCGTAGACCCGGCCATCATGGGCATCGGCCCGGTCAGCGCCACCCGCCGCTGCCTGGACAAGGCAGGCTGGACGCTGGAACAACTGGACCTGATCGAAGCCAACGAAGCCTTCGCAGCGCAATCGCTGTCGGTCGGCAAGGAACTGGGCCTGGATCCCGCGAAACTCAACGTCAACGGCGGCGCCATCGCCCTCGGCCATCCCATTGGCGCATCAGGCTGCCGCGTACTGGTCACCCTGTTGCACGAAATGATCAAACGCGACGCCAAAAAGGGTCTCGCGACTTTGTGCATTGGTGGCGGTCAGGGTGTGGCGCTGGCGTTGGCTCGATAAGTGACGCCTACTCCGGGCCGTGGGAGGCGGCTTGCCGGCGATGCAGTCGACGCGGTATCTCAGGATAAATCGCGTCATCGTTCATCGCCGGCAAGCCGCCTATTATCAAACACTCTGTAATCTACTGAATGCGTGCACGCCTGCTTATGCCCGGAGGGCGTGGGAGCTCTCGGAGGCTACGACGGCAGCGATGGGCTGCGCAGCGGCCCCAGATTGCCCCTGACACACTGCATGTGAATGTGCAGGTTTTGCTACCGATTCCCGGCAGATCGCCGGCAAGCCGCCTCCCACAGTCCCGTGTTTACTGCCTGACAGTGCTACAGGAAGACGTGGTGGCGCCTCCCACAGAAAAGGCGTTTACATCTACGAACAGGTATCTGCTGTGAGACGCGAAGGCGTCGTTTGCAGCGATGCATCTCCAGACTGCCAGTAACTGGTAAACTCCCGCGCCTCATTCCATCCAGCCCGAGGCGCGTTGTATGTCTTCCTTGAATCAGGCGCTCAGCGTCGCCCTCGATAATCGTCAGCGCCTGCTGGGCGAACTTCATGAGCAAGGGACCGATTGTTATCGTCTGTTCCATGGCAGCCAGGAGGGTGCGAGCGGCCTGACCATCGACCGTTATGGCCCGCAGCTGCTGGTGCAGAGCTTTCACACAGGGCTTGATCGCGAAGCGCTGCTCGAGCTGCATGCACAGGTGAACCGTCATCTGGGGCTGGAAACACTGCTGGTATACAACGATCGTACGCAGGGCAATTCGCGTATTGATCGTCAGGACGCCGTCTACAAGGCCGATGATGCCGCGCTTGAAGATCAGGTCGGTCACGAGTGGGGCTTGAATTATCGGGTCCGTGGTCGCCATGCCGGGCAGGATCCGCTGCTGTTTCTCGACCTGCGTAATACGCGCGGCTGGGTCAAAGAGCACAGCGCAGGCAAAAGTGTCCTCAACCTGTTCGCTTATACCTGCGGCGTCGGGCTGAGCGCCGCGGCCGGTGGTGCGAGCGAGGTGTGCAATCTGGATTTTGCCGAGGGCAATCTGGCCGTCGGCCGCGAGAATGGCGCGCTGAATCCGCAACTGCCGACCATGCAGTTCATCCAGTCGGATTACTTTCCGGCGATCCGCCAACTGGCTGGCCTGCCGGTTTCGGCGCGACGCAGCCAGAAACTGCCTGATTACATCAAGCTGCAGCCACGCCAGTACGATCTGGTGCTTCTGGATCCACCTGCCTGGGCCAAGAGCGCATTCGGCACCGTCGACCTGTTGCGCGACTACCAGAGCCTGCTCAAGCCTGCGCTGTTGAGCACCGCAGATGACGGCGTGCTGATCTGCTGCAACAACCTGGCGAAGGTCAGCATGGAAGACTGGCGCGAACAGGTGCTGCGCTGCGCCACCAAGGCGGGTCGTCCGGTGCGCGAATGGCAGGTAATGAAGCCTGCCGAGGATTTTCCGTCCATGGATAATCAGCCGCCCCTGAAAACCCTGATCCTGCAATTCTAGATCGCCGGAATACCAGAAACTTCCTACGAGCAAGGTCGGCAGTGGCTTGGGAACCGAACAGGCATGCCATACTCCAAGCACCTCCGAAACAGCGAGACGCCGTAGCCCATGTCCAGAGGATTGAAAATCACGTTTGGCTCCCTGCTGACCGTGATCGTGCTCTACAGCCTGTTGGGGTTTTTCATCCTTCCGGGGATCGCTTTGCGAATCGCCAATCAGCAACTGGCGAATTATTCGACGGCGCCCGCAAAAATCGAGCGTCTGGAGTTCAACCCTTACACACTCGAACTGACCCTGTGGGGCCTGAACATCGGCACGCCAGGCCAGGAGCAGATCGCCTTCGAGAAGCTTTACGCCAATCTCCAATTCGACAGTCTCTGGACCCGCGCCCTGCACCTGCAGCGCGTCGAATTGCTGCAGCCCAAAACGGAGCTGCTGTTCGACAAGCAAGGCAAGCTGAACCTGGCGCAACTGTTTACATTCCCGGCCAGTGAGCCCGTCAAGGACGAGCCACCGAGCAAGCCGTTTCCGCTACGTATCGACGAAATAAAACTGGCTGACGGTTACCTGCATTTCCGCGACCTGCGCCCCAGCGAACCCATCGAGTTTCTTTACGACAAGCTGAACTTCGAGCTGAAGAACCTCAGCACGCTGCCCGAAGACAACGCCGACATGACTCTGGTCGCGGCAGGTCCTGATGGCGGGCAGATCGACTGGGTGGGACGCATCAGCATCGTGCCAATCACCTCTGAAGGCACACTGAAAGTCACTGACGGCAAGATGAAACTCTGGTGGCCTTACGTTCGCGACGCCCTGCCTCTGGCGCTTCAGGACGGCGTGCTGAATTTCAGCACCGCTTACACACTTGATCTGTCCAAGGAAACCGAATTCAAGCTGACCAACCTTTCTGCCAGTGTCGCGCCATTCGGGCTCAATGCACCCGACGGCCGCCCACTGGTGCGCCTCAAGCGTCTGGATGTCAGCGAAACCACGGTTGATCTGGCGCGGCAACACGTCAACGTTGGCAAGATCCGCAGCCAGGGCCTCGAAACCTGGGCAGCCCGTGAGGCGGACGGTCAACTGGACTGGCAGAAACTGTTTGCCAGCAAGCCCGGTAAACCCGCTGCACCGCAGAAACCGCCGGTCGATGAGAAAGCTGCAGAGCCTGCACCGGTCACCGATGCCTCGGCCAAGGCGACAGCAAGCTCCGGCAAGCCCGCAAAACCGTGGCAGGTGGTGCTGCGCGATGTTCAGCTTCGCAATTATCAGGTCCATCTGGCAGACCGCGTGCCCACAGAGCCTGTACTTCTGGATGTAGGCCCGCTGAATCTGGATGTGCAGAACTTCGACAGCCTCAACACGTCGCCTTTCACCCTCAAGCTCGACACCGGCCTGGGCAAGCAAGGCAATCTGACGGCAGCTGGCGAGGTCAATCTCAACCCGGTCACGGCGCAGTTGAACGTCACTACCCGTGACATCGATCTGCGACTGGCGCAGTCCTACATCAGCCCTTTCATCAAGCTTGAAATGCGCAGCGGCATGCTGGGCAGTGATCTCGCCGTCAACCTGAAAAGCACCGAACCGCTGGCGTTCAGCGTGACCGGCAAGGCACAAGTCAGTCAGCTCCATACGCTTGATACCCTCAAGCAGCGCGATTTCCTCAAATGGGAGAAGCTTGATCTGGAGGGCCTGGACTATCAGCATGGCACCAGCCTGTCGATTGCCAAGGTCAACATGCTGCAGCCTTACGCGCGCTTCATGATCAACGACGACCGCACCACCAACGTTGACGACCTGCTGATTCCACAGCCTGAAGATAAAAAACCGGCGACGACGTCGAAAACCACTGCCAAAAACACACCCAAAGCTCCCAAAGAGAATCCTCTGGGGATTTACGTGGGTGAGGTGAACATCAAGGATGGCTCGGCCAACTTTGCCGACCTGACGCTGACGCCCAATTTCTCCACGGCCGTGCAGCAGCTCAACGGGCGCATTGGCACCATCGACAATCGCCAGTCAAAACCGGCTCCGGTGAACATTGAAGGCAAAGTCGATCGCTACGCGCCAGTCACGATCAAAGGCAGTCTCAATCCGTTCGACCCGATGGCCAGTCTGGACATCGCGACGAGCTTCAAACGCGTCGAACTGACAACGCTGACGCCCTACTCGGGCAAGTTCGCCGGCTTCAGGATTCGCAAGGGTCGACTCAATCTTGACTTGCATTACCTGATCACCAACGGCCAGTTGAAGGCGCAGAACAAGGTGCTGGTGGAGCAACTGCAACTGGGCGAAAAGGTGGACAGCCCGGATGCGGTCGATCTGCCGATCCGTCTGGCGGTCGCGCTGCTCAAGGACACTCAGGGCCGCATCTCCATCGAACTGCCGATAGAGGGTGATCTGAACAACCCGCAATTCAGCGTGATGCCCATTGTCTGGCAAACCTTGCGCAACCTGGTGCTGCGTGCGGCTCAGGCACCGTTCAAGATGCTGGGCGGTCTGGTATCCGGTGGCAGCTCCGAGGACCTCGGTAACGTGAGTTTTGCGCCCGGCTCAAGCGACCTGAGCGCGGACACGCAAAAGGCGCTGGACAAGCTCTCTGCCGCCCTCAAGGAGCGTCCGACCCTGAAGCTTGAGATCGAAGGCACCAGCGCGGCCAGCAGCGACGGCCCGCTGATCGCTCGGCAGCGGCTGGAGCGTGAGTATCAGGCCACCTACTACAAGATCCTGCAGCGTCGCGGCGACAAGGTGCCTGCCCGGGCAGGCATGCTCCAAGTACCGGAAGACGAGAAGGCACCCATGCTTGAAGGCATCTACCGGGCGCGCCTGAAACAGCAGCCACCGGCCGAGTGGGCAAATCTGGGCAAGGAAGAACGCACCAACCAGATGCGTGCCGCCATGCTCAAGTTCTGGAGCGGCAATGAAGTCCTGTTACGCGAGCTGGGACAGAACCGCGCCAGCAGCATCAAGGATTATCTGGTCGACAAAGGAAAGCTCGAGGATGAGCGCGTCTACTTCGTCGATGCCCGCCTGGGTCAGGCGCAGGCGGACGGCAGTGTCATCAGCCCACTGCATCTGGATAGCGAGTAACTACCTTGCACAAGCCACTTCGATTCTCGCTGTACCTAGCCCTCCTCGTGATGACCGGGGCAACAACGCTCAACGCGCAGGCGGCTTCGACCTTGCGTTGCGGCAGCCAGTTGGTCAGTACAGGTGATAGAACCTTCGAGGTTCAGCAGAAATGCGGCGAGCCTGTCAGTCAGCAGGTGGTGAGCAGCAAAGAGGTCGTGAATTACTACCGTCAAACCGAAGAAGTCATTGTTGAAGAATGGGTCTACGGACCCAGCCATGGCATGTATCAGTACCTGCGCTTTGTGGGCGGCCGACTGACCGAAATCCAGAGCAAGCGCGGCAACTGATTCCTTTATTACCTTTTCCTTTCCCACAATAGAACAGGCCCCGACTCAAGAGCCGGGGCCTGTAATGGCTACATCCTTGTAGCCTCGCATGAACTTTCCATCGGTCAGATGACTGGGATGCTCATGGGCAGAAGCTGATTACTCAGCTTTCAGGCCAGCGGCGGAAACGTCTTTCACGCCTTTGATTTTCTTGGTGATTTCAACAGCCATTTTTTTCTGGCTATCGGTCACAGCAACTGTCGAGGACAGGGAAACCACGCCTTTGTTGGTCTCAACCTTGATGTCCGAACCTGGGATGCCTTTTTCAGTCAGCAGGTCAGCTTTGACTTTGGTGGTGATCCAGGTGTCAGAGGTATCTTCTTTGACTTCTTGAGTGGTGGTGTTAGCTGCCAGAACCATTGGAGATTGAACAGCGGTCTGTGCGAAAGCAGCGCCAGCCATGGTCAGAGTCAGGGTAGTAGCGGTAGCAGCAGCGATAACGAACTTCTTCATACGATAACTCCTGTTTTTCTCAAAATCTGCGCCAGCGTGTGGCGGCAGGGTTAACAGGTATATCGCAAGGGGTGTGCCAATCTCCGAAAGCTTGATAAATCCAATAAAATCAATGGGTTGAAAATTAAGCCATTTTACGAAATCGTGCAGATTGCCCGCTTCGTCTCGTTTACGCATGCAAGATGCATGTTTGAATCATGCTGCGTGAAGCATGGTCCTGTAAGCCTCTAATTGCGCTGATAAAAAAAGGACCCCGAAGGGTCCTTTTTCAATACCGCCTGATCAATCAGACGCCGGATGCTTTCGCAGCGGCTACGTCCTTGATCGACAGTTTGATACGGCCGCGGTTGTCCACATCCAGTACCAGTACTTCCACTTCCTGACCTTCTTTCAGAATGTCGGTCACTTTCTCGACGCGAGCATCGCTCAGCATGGAGATATGAACCAGACCGTCCTTGCCAGGCAGGATGTTGACGAATGCGCCGAAATCGACGATGCGCTCAACCTTGCCGACATAGATCTTGCCGATTTCCGCTTCTGCGGTGATACCCAGAACGCGCTGACGAGCTGCCTCGGCCGCTTCCTTGGATTCACCGAAGATCTTGATCGAGCCGTCGTCTTCGATATCGATCGAAGCCTTGGTCTCTTCACAGATTGCACGGATGGTCGCGCCGCCTTTACCGATGACGTCACGGATCTTGTCGGTGTCGATCTTCATCGCGATCATGGTCGGAGCGTTGGCCGACAGTTCGGTACGCGACTGACCGATGATCTGGTTCATCTGACCGAGGATGTTCAGGCGAGCTTCCAGGGCCTGGCCCAGGGCGATCTCCATGATCTCTTCGGTGATGCCCTTGATCTTGATGTCCATCTGCAGCGCGGTGACACCTTTGGCGGTACCGGCTACCTTGAAGTCCATGTCGCCCAGGTGGTCTTCGTCACCCAGGATGTCGGTCAGAACAGCGAACTTCTCGCCTTCCTTGACCAGACCCATGGCGATACCGGCAACCGGCGCCTTCATAGGTACGCCGGCGTCCATCAGTGCCAGGGAAGCACCGCAGACCGAAGCCATGGAGCTGGAGCCGTTGGACTCGGTGATTTCCGATACAACACGAATGGTGTACGGGAACACATCGGCGCCCGGCAGCATGGCCTGTACGCTGCGGCGTGCCAGACGGCCGTGACCGATTTCGCGACGGCCTGCGCCGCCCATACGACCACACTCGCCCACCGAGAACGGAGGGAAGTTGTAGTGCAGCATGAAGGGGTCTTTCTTCTCGCCTTCAAGGGTGTCGAGCAGCTGTGCGTCACGCGCGGTACCCAGCGTGGCAACGACCAGTGCCTGGGTTTCGCCGCGGGTGAACAGTGCCGAACCGTGAGTCTTTGGCAGAACGCCGACTTCGATGTTCAGAGGACGAACGGTGCGGGTGTCACGGCCATCGATACGCGGCTTGCCGTTGACGATGTTCTCGCGAACGGTACGGTATTCGATTTCACCGAAAGCGGCTTTGACTTCGCTGGCAGACGGGCTGCCTTCTTCGACAGCCAGCTTGGCAACGATCTGCTCACGCAGCTCGCCCAGACGCGCGTAACGGTCGGCCTTGATGGTGATGGTGTAGGCCTGGGAGATCGCTTCGCCGAACTCGGCACGGATCGCGCCCAGCAGTGCGGTCGCTTCAGGCTTCGGCTGCCAGGTCCAGGTAGGCTTGGCGGCTTCGGCAGCCAGCTCCTTGACTGCATTGATCACAACCTGGAACTCGTCGTGTGCGAACAGCACAGCGCCCAGCATCTGGTCTTCGGTCAGTTCCTTGGCTTCCGATTCAACCATCAGAACGGCTTCGGAAGTACCGGCTACGACCATGTCCAGGCTCGACGCCTGAAGCTGCTCGTAAGTCGGGTTCAGCAGGTAGCCGGTGCTCTCGTGGAAAGCAACGCGCGCAGCGCCGACCGGGCCATCGAACGGAATGCCGGAGATCGCCAGGGCAGCCGAAGTACCGATCATCGCAGCGATGTCCGGATCGGTTTTCTTGCTGGTGGAAACGACGGTGCAGACAACCTGCACTTCGTTCATGAAGCCTTCAGGGAACAGTGGGCGGATCGGGCGATCGATCAGACGCGAGGTGAGGGTTTCTTTCTCGGAAGGACGGCCTTCACGCTTGAAGAAACCGCCAGGAATTTTGCCGGCAGCGTAGGTCTTTTCCTGATAGTGCACAGACAGGGGGAAGAAGCCTTTGCTGGCGTCGGCTTGCTTGGCGCCGACAACAGTCACCAACACGCTGACGTCGTCGTCAACGGTGACCAATACTGCGCCGGAGGCCTGACGGGCGATACGGCCTGTCTCGAGGGTTACGGTCGATTGACCGAACTGAAACTTCTTGATTACCGGGTTCACGGTTTCCTACCTTTCTTTGTGGCTCTTGGGGAACTGGTTTCTTGCGAATTCTTGGGCAGCGTGGGGAATCGGCCCCTTCCACAGTCCAGATAAAACTTGAGGCTGGGAGCCTGCCCGAACCACCGGGTAAACCCGATGATTCGCGACAGACAACCAACCTCTAGCAACGTCGTTATTAGCGACGCAGACCCAGACGACCGATCAGGGCGCTGTAACGGCTAACGTCCTTACCTTTCAGGTAATCCAGCAGCTTGCGGCGCTGGTTTACCATACGGATCAGACCACGACGCGAGTGGTGGTCCTTACCGTTGGCCTTGAAGTGGCCTTGCAGTTTGTTGATGTTGGCGGTCAGCAGTGCAACTTGCACTTCTGGCGAACCAGTGTCACCAACAGCTTGCTGGTAGTCGGTTACGATCTGAGCTTTTTCTTCAACGCTGAGTGCCATGTGGGCAATCCTTTTATTCAAGGAACCGCTTCCGAAGAAACGTTTCCAACAGGCCGAGGACAGATCCTCGTATTAAAAAAAGAGGCTTGACCGTGCCTGTTGACAGCCATCCTCGTTCCCTCCCATCTGCAGGCTGGCCTGACGATGGACGGGTTCCGGTCACTCTGACCGAATCAATCGACGCGGCGCAATACGCCCGTCTTCACTGACTTCACCGATACCGATGAAGCGACCTTCATGATCCTGCACCCGCACCATGCCGAACTTTGGCGCGTCCGGTGCTCTCACTGGCTGACCATGCAACCAGTAGAACGAACTGTGCTCCGAAAACTTCAGCAGCGGCCAGTCAAGCAGGCCACTGTCCGAAGGCATCAGGAAGCGGTCTACCGCTTCATTACCGCCGTCGGCATGCACCTGCTCAAGCTCTTCCAGCGTGACCGTCTGGGCCAGACTGAACGGTCCGGCCTGGGTACGACGCAGTTCTGCGACGTAGGCACCACAACCGAGCTGCTCACCGATATCCTCGACCAGGGTCCGGATATAGGTGCCTTTGCTGCAATCGACCGACAGACGTGCCGTGTCGCCTTCGCAGGCAAGCAATTCCAAGCGCGCAATAGTAACAGAACGGGGCTCGCGCTCCACTACTTCCCCTGCACGTGCCAGCTTGTAAAGAGGCTGTCCGTCCCGCTTGAGGGCGGAGTACATCGGCGGTATCTGGCTGATTTGCCCACGAAAAGCGGGCAATGCGGCTTCGATATCGTCACGACCAACGGTCACGGGACGCGTCAGCAGAACATCGCCTTCGGAGTCGCCCGTGGTCGTGGTCTTGCCGAGTTGCATCATGGTTTCGTAGGACTTGTCCGAATCGAGCAGGTATTGCGAAAACTTGGTGGCCTCACCGAAGCACAAGGGCAATACACCCGTTGCCAGCGGATCGAGGCTGCCAGTGTGGCCAGCCTTCTCGGCATTGAGCAACCAGCGAACCTTCTGCAAGGCCGCGTTGGAGGTAAAACCCAGCGGCTTGTCGAGCAGGATGATCCCGCTGACGTTGCGGCGTATACGCTTGACCTGAGCCACCCTTTACTCCTCGGTACTTTCAGGCTTGACGCCTTGTGGCGCAGAACCTTCCTGGTGCTGCCCGTCTTCGGCCACGGCCCGCTCGATCAATGCCGAGAGGTGGGCGCCACGCACGACGCTTTCGTCGTAGTGGAAGTGCAACTGCGGCACGCTGCGCAGCTTCATTTCACGCGCCAGCTGCATGCGCAGGAAGCCTGCGGCAGAGTTGAGCACCTTGATGCTCTGCGCGATTTCCTCAGCGCTGTCCTGGCCCATGACGGTCATGAAAATCTTGGCATGACCCACGTCGCGGCTGACATCGACAGCGGTGATGGTGACCAGACCCACACGAGGGTCCTTGATTTCGCGACGGATCAGCTGAGCCAGCTCGCGCTGCATCTGATCGCCAATACGTTGGGTGCGGCTATATTCTTTTGCCATGTTTGTTACCTGTTACTGATCCGGGACCAAACCCTGACAGTCTGAAAGCGGCAAACGCCCGGCCTGACAAATGCCAGACCGGGCGTTGCGTTGAGAGCCCATGATGAAGACAGCGGCATTTGCATGCGATGTTTCACCATGGCTCCTGAAGCTCGCGATTTAGAGGCTGCGAGCCACTTGGACCTTCTCGAAGACTTCGATCTTGTCACCGACCTTGACGTCGTTGTAGCTCTTGACGCCGATACCGCATTCCATGCCGGCACGCACTTCGGCAGCGTCGTCCTTGAAGCGGCGCAGGGATTCCAGCTCGCCTTCAAAGATAACGATGTCTTCACGCAGTACGCGGATTGGACGGTTACGGTGAACAACGCCTTCCAGCACCATACAACCTGCGATCGCGCCGAATTTCGGCGAACGGAACACATCGCGGACTTCGGCGATACCCAGGATGTTCTCCCGGACGTCGCTGCCAAGCATGCCGGTGAGGGCCTTCTTGACGTCTTCGATGATGTCGTAGATCACGTTGTAATAACGCATGTCCAGACCTTCCTGCTCGACGATCTTGCGAGCGCCGGCATCGGCACGCACGTTGAAGCCGAACAGTACAGCGTTGGAGGCCAGTGCCAGGTTGGCGTCGCTCTCGGTGATACCACCGACACCGCCACCGACTACGCGCACTTGCACTTCATCGTTACCCAGGCCGCCGAGGGCACCCTGCAATGCTTCCAGAGAACCGCGGACGTCGGATTTGAGGACGATATTGAGCGTCTTCTTCTCTTCCTGCCCCATGTTCTCGAAGATGTTTTCGAGCTTGCCGGCATGAGCACGAGCCAGTTTGACCTCGCGGAACTTGCCTTGGCGGAACAGAGCGACTTCACGGGCTTTCTTCTCGTCAGCCAGTACAGACATCTCGTCGCCAGCGTCCGGCGTGCCATCAAGACCCAGGATTTCGACCGGAATCGAAGGACCTGCTTCTTTGACCGGCTTGCCGTTCTCGTCGAGCATGGCGCGGATACGACCGAAGTTCGAACCGACCAGAACCATGTCGCCCTGACGCAGCGTACCGTCCTGAACCAGAACCGTCGCAACCGGGCCACGGCCCTTGTCCAGACGGGACTCGACAACCACACCACGGCCAGGAGCCGAAGGCGTTGCCTTGAGTTCCAGAACTTCGGCCTGCAGCAGAACGGCTTCGAGCAGTTCGTCAACGCCGGTACCCATCTTCGCGGAGACCGATACGAACGGCGTATCACCGCCCCACTCTTCGGATGTCACGCCATGAACCGACAACTCGCTACGGATGCGATCGAGATCTGCGCCCGGCTTGTCGATCTTGTTCACGGCAACCACCAGAGGCACGCCAGCAGCAACAGCATGCTGAACCGCTTCGATGGTCTGTGGCATCACGCCGTCGTCCGCCGCAACCACCAGGATCACGATGTCCGTCGCCTTGGCACCACGGGCACGCATTGCGGTAAACGCAGCGTGGCCCGGGGTGTCGAGGAAGGTGACCATGCCGCGTTCGGTTTCAACGTGGTAGGCACCGATGTGCTGGGTGATACCACCGGCTTCGCCAGCAGCGACCTTGGCACGACGGATGTAGTCGAGCAGGGAAGTCTTACCGTGGTCAACGTGGCCCATTACGGTCACGACGGGTGCACGGGAGAACGTCTCGCCTTCGAACTTCAACGATTCAGCCAGGGAATCTTCCAGGGCATTGTCGCTGACCAGCGTGACCTTGTGGCCCAGCTCTTCGGCGATCAACTGGGCAGTTTCCTGATCCAGTACCTGGTTGATGGTCACCGGAGTGCCCATCTTGAACATGAACTTGATGACTTCGGCAGCCTTGACCGACATCTGCGCAGACAATTCGCCGACAGTGATGGTCTCGCCGATGGCAACGTCACGAACCACAGGGCCGGTAGGGCTCTGGAAACCGTGCGCATTGCGCTTCTTCAGCTTGGACTTGCCACGACCACCACGACGGAAACCATCGCTTTCTTCGTCGGTAGTGCGAGGGGCAACGCGTGGAGCCGGAGCCTTCTCTTTGACCGAAGCGCGATGAGGCGCGTTCTTGCGGTCGCCATCGCCACCACGGGCATTGCGATCATCGGCGCGCGGCTTGTCCGGGCGACGCTGGTCGTCACGCTTGCGGACTTCAACGGTCGGCGTTGCGTTCGGATGTGCCGGAGCAGGAGCCGCAGACGCTTCACGCGCAGGCTCGGCAGCGGCAACAGGCTGGGCAGCTGCGGGTGCAGGTTGCTCGGCAGTCTGTGCAGCAGCAGGCTGGCGCGGCGCTTCTTCTTCGCGACGCTTGGCTTCTTCTTCAGCCTTTTGACGTGCGGCATTTTCTACCGCACGGCGCTCGTCCATCTCACGCTTGCGCTCGGCTTCGATTTCTTCCGGGCTGCGCTGTACGAAGACTTTCTTCTTGCGCACTTCAACGCTGATGCTCTTGCTGCCAGCAACGCGCAGGGTGCTGGTGGTCTTGCGCTGCAAAGTGATCTTGCGCGGCTCTTCCACCTTGGCCTTGTGACCGCTTTTCAAATGCGTCAACAGGGCTTGTTTTTCGTTATCGGTCACAACTTGCTCGGCGGCGGTGTGCGGCAGACCTGCCTCACGCATCTGCTGTAACAGGCGCTCTACCGGTGTGTCGACCACTTTGGCCAGTTCTTTCACCGTGACTTGCGTCATGCACTTCTCTCCTCAGGCCGCGCCTACTTACTCGAACCAATGGGCTCGGGCGGCCATGATCAACTTGCCGGCACGATCATCGTCAATGCCGTCGATGTCGAGCAGGTCATCTATAGACTGCTCGGCCAGGTCTTCGCGGGTAACTACGCCGCGCACCGCCAGTTCCATCGCCAAATCCTTGTCCATACCCTCAAGCGAGAGCAGGTCTTCGGCCGGATGGGCGTCTGCCAGCTTTTCCTCAGTAGCGATGGCTTTAGTCAACAAACGATCCTTGGCACGAGCGCGAAGCTCGTTGACGATGTCTTCGTCAAAGCCGTCGATGTTGAGCATTTCTTCCAACGGTACGTAGGCAATCTCTTCCAGGCTGGTAAAGCCTTCATCAACCAGAACCTGTGCCAGTTCTTCATCGACTTCCAGCTCTTCGATGAAGTTGCGCAGGATGTCACCGGTTTCAGCTTGCTGCTTGGCCTGGATGTCCGATTCGGTCATTACGTTCAGGGTCCAGCCAGTCAACTGACTTGCCAGACGCACGTTCTGACCGCCACGACCAATCGCCTGGGCCAGGTTGTCCGCGCCAACCGCGATGTCCATTGCATGCGCATCTTCATCTACGATGATTGCCGCTACTTCAGCAGGGGACATTGCATTGATCACGAACTGTGCCGGGTTATCGTCCCAAAGCACGATATCCACACGCTCGCCACCCAGCTCGCCGGAAACGGCCTGAACTCGCGAACCACGCATGCCGATGCAGGCGCCTTGCGGATCGATTCGTTTGTCCTTGGAGCGAACAGCGATTTTTGCACGCGAACCCGGGTCACGGGAGGCAGCCATCACCTCGATCAGACCTTCGGCAATTTCCGGTACTTCGATACGGAAAAGCTCGATCAGCATCTCTGGCGCAGTACGCGACAGGATCAGCTGAGGGCCACGGTTTTCGGTGCGGATTTCCTTGAGCAGCGCTCGAACGCGAACACCCACCCGGAAAGTCTCCCGGGAAATGATGTCTTCACGAGCCAGCAGTGCTTCGGCATTGTTGCCAAGGTCAACGATGACATTGTCACGCGTAACCTTTTTGACAGTACCGGAAATGATTTCGCCCAGACGCTCACGGTAGGCGTCGACAACCTGAGCACGCTCAGCCTCACGAACCTTCTGCACAATGACTTGCTTGGCGGTCTGCGCGGCAATACGGCCGAACTCGATGGAGTCGATTTTCTCTTCGATCAGATCGCCAGCAACGGCGCCCGGCTTTTTGGCCTGGGCCTGATCAACAGCCAACTCGTAGGCCGGATCGTCCAGATCTTCGTCTTCGACCACTGTCCAGCGACGGAAAGTCTCGTAGTTACCCGTGTGACGGTTGATTTCCACACGCAGTTCAACTTCATCTTCAAAACGCTTCTTGGTAGCAGTGGCAAGCGCCAGCTCCAGTGCTTCGAAAATTACACCTGCCGGAACGCCCTTTTCATTGGACACCGACTCAACAACCAGCAGTACTTCTTTGCTCATCGTACGCCTCGCCTTTCGCAAGCCATTGGATCCGCGGGATCCGCAGTATCTGGCACGTCTCAGTCAAACGTGGGAATAATGTTGGCCTTGTCGATCAAGTCGATCGGCAACAGGTATTCGTGATCTTCTACATGCACCACGACGTCCTGCTCCTCCACCCCGCGGAGAAGGCCTTGAAAGTTGCGTCGGCCATCGAAGGGCGAGCGCAGCTTTATTTTCACTTGTTCCCCAGCGTGCAAAGCAAACTGTTCAAGAGTGAACAGTGGGCGGTCCATGCCGGGAGAAGACACCTCAAGCGTGTATTCGGCAGCGATTGGATCTTCTACGTCCAACACACCACTGATCTGGCGACTGACGATTTCGCAGTCCTCCACCAGAACACCACCTTCCTTGTCGATATAAATGCGCAGCAGTGAATGTCGGCCCTGGGAAAGAAACTCTATTCCCCAGCATTGATAGCCAAGAGCCTCGACCACCGGGGCCAACAAGGCCTGCAACTGTTCTAGCTTGCTCGACACCTGAACCCCCTCGTGCATGCTTTAAAAATAAAAAAATGGGCAAAAGCCCATCCATGAGAACGCCGCTGAACATCGACGTCATGTACTGTCCAGCTAACAAAAAGCCCCTGAAAAGGGGCTCCGCTAAAACTGGTTGCGGGGGCTGGATTTGAACCAACGACCTTCGGGTTATGAGCCCGACGAGCTACCAAGCTGCTCCACCCCGCGACAAAGCTGGGGCGGAAGTATACGACCGATCCATCTATGGGTCAATCGAACATCCACCTACAAGAAAGCCCGCTAGTGCGGGCTCTCCTGTTCAATTGGTACCGAGAAGGGGACTCGAACCCCTACACCCTATGGGCACAACCACCTCAAGGTTGCGTGTCTACCAATTCCACCACCTCGGCATTACAACTCTTTTTGGCGACCTCAAGAACATCGCCTGAATTCTTTTACTTCTGCTCTGGAGCCTGAGGTACGTCAGCTGGAACAACAGCTGGCTTTTGCCCTTCGAGCACCGGCACATCATCTGCCGCCGGCTTTTGCTTCACTTCCAGTACCGCTGGATCTGGCAACCCTACTTGAGTCAGCTGTTGAGCTTTCTCTTTAGCAAAGTAACCTAACCCCAAGCTGGTTATGAAAAAACATGCGGCAAGTATAGCAGTAAACTTACTCAGAAAGGTAGAGGTTCCTTGCCCTCCGAAGACAGTATTTGATGCACCTGCTCCGAAAGACGCACCTGCGTCCGCACCTTTACCCTGCTGCAGCAATACCAGAGCAACAACGCCCAGAGCGCCCAACAGATGAAAAACGACTACGACTGTTTCCAGCATTTTTTCAGTTTCCCGCGGCGCGACAGATCGCACCGAACTCATCTGCATTCAGGGAGGCACCACCAATGAGCCCCCCATCGATATCCGGCATGCTGAATAACTCGACCGCATTGGTCGACTTAACGCTGCCGCCATAAAGAAGTCGCACGCCTTGTGCGACTTCGGCATTCTTTTCCGCCAGCCTGGCGCGAATGGCTGCGTGAACTTCCTGCGCCTCTTCAGGCGAAGCAGTCAGTCCGGTGCCAATGGCCCAGACCGGCTCGTACGCGATAACCGCATTCACGAACGCTTCAACACCAAACTCGGCAATGACGCTGTCCAGCTGGCGACCGACCACTTCAAGTGTCTGGCCCGCCTGACGCTCCTCCAGGGTTTCACCAATGCAAAGCACCGGCGTAAGACCTTCAGCCTGGATGGCTGCAAACTTGCGATTAAGCACATCGTCCTGCTCGCCAATCAACTGACGACGCTCGGAGTGCCCTACCAAGACCAGCTTGCAACCCGCATCAGCCAACTGACTCGATGCAACTTCGCCTGTCAGTGCGCCCTGCGCAGCCTGTATCGCTGCATCCTGAGCGCCGACGATGATCGACGTCGCTTCAAGCGCCTGAATCACCTGACCGATGAACAGACTCGAAGGCATCACGGCAACATCAACGTTGCCCGGCATCGATTGCAGGGCAAGACCCTTGGTCAGCTCAGCGACGCTGGCGCGGGTACCGTGCATTTTCCAGTTACCAGCTACCATTGGGCGACGCATGCTACACCTCGTGGGTCAAAGTGGGCGCAGATGTTACCCAACACTTAGAGCACTGGCAAGCCGAAATCAGGCGCAAACTTCAGCAACCAGTTTTGCCAGCTCTTCGGCATGGGCCCTGACCTGGGATTCGTCTTCACCTTCGACCATGACGCGGACCAACGGCTCAGTACCGGACTTGCGCAGCAGAACCCTGCCACGCCCCGCCATTTGTTCGGTCACCCGTGCACAGGCCTCCTGAACGGACGGATGCGAAACGGGGTCGACACCGTCTCCACCAAAACGAACGTTGATCAGGATCTGCGGGCACTTGCGCAGCCTCAGACGCGCTTCCGCGAGGCTGATGTCACTGCGACGCAATGCCAGAATCACCTGCAGCGCGGCGATGATCGCGTCGCCCGTGGTGGCATGCTGGAAGCAGACGATATGCCCGGAGTTCTCCCCACCGACCTGCCAGTTACGCTCAAGCAGCTCGGCGATGACATAACGGTCGCCGACATTGGCGCGCACGAACGGAATATTCTGCTCGGCCAGGGCCAGCTCAAGACCCAGGTTACTCATCAGCGTCCCGACCACTCCGCCCTGCAAGCGACCCCGCTCGTGCAAATCGCGAGCGATGATGTACAGCAGTTCGTCACCGTCGACGATGGTGCCCGTGTGATCGACCATCAGGACCCGATCGCCATCACCGTCGAAGCCGATACCCATGTCAGCCTTCTCGGCCAGCACGGCAGCCTGTAGCGCCTCCATATGGGTAGAGCCACAGCCCTTGTTGATGTTGAGACCGTCAGGCTGAGCCGACAACACGATAACCTGTGCGCCCAGCTCACGAAACACGTTGGGCGCGACCTTGTACGTCGCACCGTGTGCGCAATCGATAACAACTTTCAAACCGGCAAAGTCGGTACTGGTAGGAACACTGCTCTTGCAGAACTCGATGTAACGGCCAGCGGCGTCGTTGATGCGGGAGACCTTGCCCAGGTTCTCGGACTCGGCAACGGTCATTGGCGCGTCGAGCAGTTCCTCGATCATCATTTCGATCTCGTCCGGCAGTTTCGTACCCTGCCCGGAAAAGAACTTGATGCCGTTGTCGTAATGAGGGTTGTGCGAAGCGCTGATCACGATGCCAGCCTCAGCGTGGAAGGTGCGCGTCAGGTAGGCAATGGCCGGCGTGGGCATCGGACCCAGCAGCATCACATCGGCACCGGCAGCGGACAAACCGGCCTCGAGTGCCGACTCGAACATATAGCCCGAGATGCGCGTGTCCTTACCGACCAGGATCCGGCAGGTACCCAGCTTGCGGAAAGCCATGCCCGCCGCCCAGCCCAGCTTGAGCATGAAATCGGGAGTGATCGGGAACTGGCCAACACGACCGCGAATGCCGTCGGTTCCGAAATATTTTCTGGTAGTCATGGATGCCCCACTGTTGTTATTCAGCTGCTTCGACAGCTGCAATCATGCGCACCACGTCGGCCGTTTCGGCGACATCGTGCACACGCAAGATTCTTGCACCTTTGGTCATGGCCAGTGCGGCCAACGCCAACCCACCTATCAGTCGCTCGCCCACAGGACGACCCAGAACCGCGCCGATCATGCTTTTGCGTGATACGCCGACCAGCAGGGGGCGACCCAGAGCATGCAGCGCTTCCATGTGCCTGAACAGACTGAGATTGTGCTCCAGCGTTTTCGCAAAGCCGAAACCGGGATCAAGAATGATACGGTCTTTGGGGATGCCTGCCGCCTCGCATCGCTCCATGCGATCAGCCAGGAAGACACTCACTTCGCCGACGAGGTTCTGATAATGCGGATTATCCTGCATGTCGCCCGGTTCGCCCAGCATATGCATGAGACAGACCGGCAGACCGGTCGCGGCAGCCGCCTCCAGCGCACCTGGACGCCGCAACGAACGGACATCGTTGATAAGCCCGGCGCCCAGTCTGGCGGACTCGACGATAACCTCAGGGGTCGACGTATCGACGGAGATGATGACGTCCAGCTCTCGAGCAATGCGCTCGACAACCGGCGCGACACGATCGACCTCCTCGGCAGGCGAAACAGGACGAGCCCCTGGACGCGTGGATTCGCCACCCACATCAATCAGCGTAGCGCCCGCAGCAACCATCTCTTGCGCATGACGCAAGGCCGCATCGAGCTGGCTGTAGCGGCCGCCGTCCGAAAAAGAGTCAGGGGTTGCATTGAGAATGCCCATCACATGCGTATGGGCCAAATCAAGAACCCGGTTGCCGCAAGGCAACCGGGTTGGGTACAGCGCAGAAGTCATGTCAGACCTTAATGTTCAGCAGCCGGGCCACCGATCGGTGTTTCCGGGCGTGGATCAGGGGTGATCGGCGTACCTTTGGTACCCGAACCGCCTTCCCAATCCCGCGGCTCGCGCGGCGGACGACCCGACATGATGTCGTCGATCTGATCGGCATCGATGGTTTCATACTTCATCAGCGCATCTGCCATGGCATCGAGCTTGTCACGGTTGTCCGTAAGCAGCTGTTTCGCGGTGCCGTAGCAGAGATCGATGATGCTGCGAACCTCGGAGTCGATCAGCTTGGCCGTTTCTCCGGAGAAGTTGGAGTTCTGACTGCCGCCACGACCCAGATAACCGGCGTCTTCATCCTCGGAATACATCAGAGGACCCAGTTTTTCCGACAGACCCCACTTGGTCACCATGTTCCGCGCAATCTGACTCGCACGCATGATGTCGTTGGAAGCGCCAGTCGTGACGCCATCAAAGCCAAGCGTCATCTCTTCAGCGATACGACCGCCGTACAGCGAGCAGATCTGACTGATCAGCGCACGCTTCGACAGGCTGTAACGATCTTCTTCCGGCAGGAACATGGTCACACCCAGCGCGCGACCGCGCGGGATGATCGACACCTTGTAAACCGGGTCATGCTCAGGCACCAGACGACCAACGATAGCGTGACCCGCTTCGTGGTAGGCCGTGTTCTGCTTTTCCTTCTCGGACATGACCATCGATTTGCGCTCGGCGCCCATCATGATCTTGTCCTTGGCCAGTTCGAACTCTTTCATCTCGACGATGCGCTTGCCGGAGCGAGCAGCAAAGAGTGAAGCCTCGTTGACCAGGTTGGCCAGGTCGGCACCCGAGAAGCCAGGTGTACCGCGAGCGATGACGCCAGGATTCACATCCTCGCCCATCGGAACCTTGCGCATGTGAACCTTGAGAATCTGTTCGCGACCACGAATGTCCGGCAGACCGACCACGACCTGACGGTCGAAACGGCCCGGACGCAGCAGCGCAGGGTCAAGTACGTCAGGGCGGTTGGTCGCAGCGATGACGATGATGCCGTCATTCATTTCGAAACCGTCCATCTCTACCAGCAACTGGTTGAGAGTCTGCTCGCGCTCGTCATGACCACCGCCCATGCCAGCGCCACGATGGCGACCGACAGCATCGATTTCGTCAATGAAGATGATGCATGGCGCATGCTTCTTGGCCTGTTCGAACATGTCACGAACGCGGCTCGCACCAACACCCACGAACATCTCAACGAAGTCGGAACCGGAAATAGTGAAGAATGGCACTTTCGCTTCGCCAGCGATGGCTTTGGCGATCAGCGTCTTACCGGTACCCGGAGGACCGACCATCAGCACGCCACGGGGAATTCGACCACCCAGACGCTGGAACTTGCCCGGATCGCGGAGGAACTCAACGAGCTCGCCGACTTCTTCCTTGGCCTCGTCACAACCTGCAACGTCAGCCAGCGTGGTCTTGACCTGATCTTCAGACAGCAGACGCGCCTTGCTCTTGCCAAAGCTCATCGGGCCGCCTTTACCACCGGCTCCGCCCTGCATCTGGCGCATGAAGAACATGAAGACCGCGATGATCACCAGAATCGGGAAGCTGGCGACCAGCAACTGTGTCCAGATGCTCTGCTGCTCAGGCTGCTTGCCTTCGACGACAACGTTGTTGTCGACCAGATCGCCGATCAGACCGTTGTCCTGGATAGCCGGACGAATGGTCTTGAAGGTGTCGCCATCGCTGCGCTTGCCAGTGATGACGTAGCCGTCGACGGAAACCTTCTCAACCTTGCCATCCTTCACTTGCTGGATGAACTCGGAGTAATTGAGGGTCTGCGGCTCGTTCGGGCTGGAGAAGTTGTTCATCACCGTCACAAGGACAGCAGCGATGATCAACCACAGGATCAAATTCTTTGCCATATCGTTCAATTAGCTACCCTCTGAAGCAAGCTCCACGCAGCAAGCGTGCCTCGCATGATATTCACCGGCCTAACTTACTACAGAACCTACAGATGTGGCAGGCGACGTCTGTAACCCTTTGTGAAACTTTGACTACGCGATGTTCGAACATGCTGCATCGACAACGCTATTTAAAAAAAGCTATCGCTCTGTGTCAGAGACGCTCATCGCTGGCAGCGCCTTCGATGCCTTTGAAGCCACGCCCCAGCAGGTACTGCTCGCGGGAACGGTCGCGTGAGGACAAGGGTTTGCGCATCTGTACCTTGTCGAACAGCTTGCGAATGTCCTTGTGGTACACATCGAAACCCTCACCCTGGAAGACCTTGATGAGGAAATCGCCACCCGGACGCAGAACCCGCCCGGCCAGATCAAGCGCCAGTTCGCAAAGAAACATTGCACGCGGCATGTCGACAGCGCTCAATCCACTCATATTGGGGGCCATATCGGAAATCACAAGGTCTACCTGCGTATTACCGACTGCCTCCAGAATTTGTGCGAGCACAGCATCTTCGGTGAAGTCACCCTGAATGAAGGTCACATCGGGGATGCTGTCCATTTCAAGGATGTCGGAAGCGATCAGGCGGCCTTGACCGCCAATCAGACGACTGGTCACCTGCGACCAGCCTCCAGGCGCGGCGCCGAGGTCGATCACGGTCATGCCGGGACGGATGATCTTGTCCTTTTCCTGGATCTCGAGAAGCTTGTAACTGGCACGCGAACGGTAGCCGTCCTTCTGCGCCATTTTGACGTACTTGTCGTCGAAGTGTTCTTTGAGCCAGTTATGGCTTGTCTTGGAACGGGCCACGGGGCACCTCAAAAATAAACGAGTCGTGATTAACTGGGCGGTCCCGGACTCGCTCGGGTAAACTGGCCGCCGCTTTTTACAAGATCAGACGCAGAGGTCAGATTATGCCGCTCACTCAAGAGCAGAAGAAACAATACAAATCCATTGGCCACCACCTGAAACCGGTATTGATCGTGGCTGACAATGGTTTGACTGAAGGTGTGCTGGCAGAGCTTGAACGCGCACTGAGCGATCATGAGCTGATCAAGATCAAGCTCAACATCCTCGACCGCGAGAGCCGCCTGCAGGCCATTGCAGAAATCTGCAAAGCCGGCTCGGCCGACCTGGTTCAGGTCATCGGCAAAATGGCGTTGATCTATCGCAAGAACCCAAAGGTAAACAAGCTGTTGTCCAACGTCCACCGCGCGCACTAAAAAAAACAGAAGCCAGGGCCGTTTTCAGCGCGCCCTGCTCCTGATTCTCTCGCACCAAACTATCGAACAGGCTACCGCCAGACCCTTCAAGGCCAGAACCCTGAAGGCTGACAGGTTGCGCCCGCCATAAGCGGGCACCGAGCCTTAGATGTGACGAACCTCGACGATTTCGTACTCGATCACGCCGCTGGGCGTTTTCACGACAACGACGTCGCCTTCTTCCTTGGCAATCAAGGCGCGGGCGATGGGCGAACCCACCGAAATCTTGCCCTTCTTGATGTCCGCTTCATCCTCACCGACGATCTGATACGTGACGCTCTCGTCCGTTTCAACGTTGGCGATTTCCACGGTCGTGCCGAAAATCACCTTGCCGGTGTGAGGAATGGTGGTGACGTCGATCACCACGGCATTCTGCATACGGCCTTCGATGTCACGGATACGCGCCTCGACCATGCCCTGCTGCTCGCGCGCAGCATGGTATTCAGCGTTTTCCTTCAGGTCGCCCAGTTCCCGCGCCGTGCCAATGTCCTGGCTCAGCTTGGGACGGACCACCTTGGTCAGATGCGTCAATTCTTCTTCCAGGGCGCGAGCGCCCTGAACAGTCATTGGGTATTTGATCATGCCTTCAATCCTGCATGGAGATCCTGCAAGCGACGTACAGTCTTCTCTGGACCGAACTTGAGCGCTTCGCAGATGGCTTCGCCTGCTGCAATAGTAGTGGTGCAGTAAATCTTGTGCTGCAAGGCGTTGCGACGAATGGAATAGGAATCCGCGATCGACTGACGGCCTTCGGTGGTGTTGATGATCAGGGTAACTTCGTCATTCTTGATCATGTCG
Organism: Pseudomonas viridiflava; assembly: GCF_001642795.1. Classification (GTDB taxonomy): domain Bacteria; phylum Pseudomonadota; class Gammaproteobacteria; order Pseudomonadales; family Pseudomonadaceae; genus Aquipseudomonas; species Aquipseudomonas viridiflava. The sequence goes on from NZ_LKEH01000026.1 coordinate 56,645, forward strand.
ACCACGTGCGGACGACCTTCGGTGACCTTGTTGACGCGGCGAACCTTCAAGCCCGCCGCTTCGATCAGCTTGGCGGTACCCGCTGTCGCAACGATCTGGAAGCCAAGACTGATCAGGTCACGCGCGACACCCGCCACCAAAGGCTTGTCATCGTCACGAACGCTGATGAATGCGGTGCCACCGGTCGGCAGCACTTCGCTGGCGCCCATCTGAGCCTTGGCGAACGCTTCACCGAAGGTGTCGCCCACGCCCATCACTTCACCGGTCGACTTCATCTCCGGGCCGAGGATCGGGTCAACACCCGGGAACTTGGCGAACGGGAACACCGCTTCTTTCACACTGTAGAAATTAGGAATGATTTCCTTGGTGAAGTTCAGCTCTTTCAAGGTTTTGCCTGCCATTACGCGCGCGGCGATCATGGCTAGGGAAACACCGATGCACTTGGACACGAACGGCACGGTACGCGACGCACGCGGGTTGACCTCGATGACGTAGATGTCTTCGCCCTGCAAGGCCAACTGCACGTTCATCAGGCCGACAACGCCCAGTTCCAGCGCCATCTTCTTGACCTGTTCGCGCATCTCGTCCTGGATGTGAGCCGGCAGCGAGTAAGGCGGCAGCGAGCACGCGGAGTCACCGGAGTGAACGCCCGCCTGTTCGATGTGCTGCATGATCGCGCCGATCACAACGTCGGTGCCATCGCAGACAGCATCGACGTCCATTTCGATGGCGCAGTTCAGGAAGTGGTCCAGCAGCACCGGGCTGTCGTTGGAGACCTGAACCGCTTCACGCAGGTAACGCTTGAGTTCGTCTTCCTGGTAAACGATTTCCATCGCACGACCACCCAGTACATAGGATGGACGCACAACCAGCGGATAACCGATCTTGGCGGCAGCACGAATCGCTTCGTCTTCGCTGCGCACAGTTGCGTTTGGCGGCTGACGCAGATTCAGACGCTCGACCATCTGCTGGAAGCGCTCACGGTCTTCTGCACGGTCGATGGCGTCAGGGCTGGTGCCGATGATCGGCACGCCTGCGGCTTCCAGCGCACGAGCCAGTTTCAGCGGCGTCTGGCCGCCGTACTGGACGATCACACCCTTCGGCTTCTCGACGCGCACGATTTCCAGTACGTCTTCCAGCGTGACCGGCTCGAAGTATAGACGATCGGACGTGTCGTAATCAGTGGAAACGGTTTCCGGGTTGCAGTTGACCATGATGGTCTCGTACCCGTCGTCACGCAGCGCCAGAGCGGCGTGTACGCAGCAGTAGTCGAACTCGATGCCCTGGCCGATACGGTTTGGACCGCCGCCCAGAATCATGATCTTGTTGCGCGTAGAAGGGTTGGCTTCGCACTCTTCTTCGTACGTCGAGTACAGGTACGCGGTGTCGGTCGCGAACTCGGCGGCGCAAGTGTCGACGCGCTTGTAGACCGGGAACACTTCCAGCTTGTGGCGATGTGTACGCAGGTTCTTCTCGGTCACGCCCAGCAGCTTGGCCAGACGGGCATCGGAGAAGCCCTTGCGCTTGAGGCGGAACATCAGGTCGCGGTCGATGGCCGACAGCCCCAGCGTCTTGACCTTCTCTTCGTCCTTGATCAGATCTTCGATCTGGACCAGGAACCAGGGGTCAATCATGTTCATGGCGAAGATATCTTCGACGCTCATGCCGGCGCGGAAGGCGTCAGCGACGTACCAGATACGCTCGGCACCCGGAACGGTCAGCTCACGCTTGAGCGTGCTCATGCTTTCCGGATGGCTCAGATCGAGCTTCGGATCAAGACCGCAGACGCCCACTTCCAGACCACGCAGGGCTTTCTGCAGGGATTCCTGGAAGGTGCGACCGATGGCCATGACTTCACCCACCGATTTCATCTGGGTGGTCAGGCGAGCATCGGCCTTGGCGAACTTCTCGAACGCAAAGCGCGGCAGCTTGGTGACGACGTAGTCGATGGATGGCTCGAACGAAGCCGGGGTCTTGCCGCCGGTGATGTCGTTGGACAGCTCGTCCAGCGTGTAGCCAACAGCCAGCTTGGCCGCGATTCTGGCAATCGGGAAACCGGTCGCCTTGGAAGCCAGTGCCGAGGAACGCGAAACACGCGGGTTCATCTCGATCACGACCATGCGGCCAGTATCCGGGCAGATACCGAACTGAACGTTGGAGCCACCGGTTTCAACGCCGATCTCGCGCAGCACCGCCAGGGAGGCGTTACGCAGAATCTGGTATTCCTTGTCGGTCAGGGTCTGTGCTGGCGCAACAGTGATCGAGTCACCGGTGTGCACGCCCATCGGGTCGAAGTTTTCGATGGAGCAGACAATGATGCAGTTGTCCTTTTTGTCGCGGACAACTTCCATCTCGTACTCTTTCCAGCCGATCAGCGATTCGTCGATCAGCAGTTCCTTGGTTGGCGAAAGGTCCAGACCACGAGCACAGATTTCTTCGAACTCTTCACGGTTGTAAGCGATACCGCCACCGGTGCCGCCCATGGTGAAGGACGGACGGATAATGCAAGGGAAGCCGAGGCGCTCAAGAACAGCATTGGCTTCTTCCATCGAGTGGGCGATGCCGGAACGCGGGCAGTCAAGACCGATGGATTTCATCGCTTTGTCGAAACGCGAACGGTCTTCAGCCTTGTCGATGGTGTCAGCGTTGGCACCGATCATTTCGACGCCGAATTTCTCCAGAACGCCTTCGCGCTCCAGATCCAGCGCACAGTTCAGTGCAGTCTGGCCGCCCATGGTTGGCAGCAGTGCGTCCGGACGCTCTTTCTCGATGATCTTGGCAACGGTCTGCCACTTGATCGGCTCGATGTAGGTGGCGTCGGCCATGGCCGGGTCGGTCATGATGGTGGCCGGGTTGGAGTTCACCAGAATGACGCGGTAACCCTCTTCGCGCAGAGCCTTGCAGGCCTGGGCGCCGGAGTAGTCGAATTCACAGGCCTGGCCGATCACGATGGGGCCGGCGCCGAGAATCAGGATGCTTTTAATATCTGTACGTTTTGGCATGGGTTGTCACTCAAATCCGCAGGTCAGTCGGCAAGCCGTCTTGAACATTTCATGGAGGTGGCCTGGGTGGCAGCGACCGGATGTATTGTCCGGGTCCAGCCAGGTCACCTGCTTACTACAGTCTCAAGGCAACCGGTCAGCGTCGCTTGGCCATGGCTTCGATAAAGCGGTCAAACAGCGGCGCGACGTCGCTCGGGCCAGGGCTGGCTTCAGGGTGACCCTGGAAGCTGAAGGCGCTCTTGTCGGTGCGCTCGATACCCTGAAGGGTGCCGTCGAACAGCGACTTGTGGATGGCGCGCACGTTGGCTGGTAGCGTGGCTTCATCCACCGCAAAACCATGGTTCTGGCTGGTGATCATAACGACACCGGTGTCCAGATCCTGAACCGGGTGGTTGGCACCGTGGTGGCCGTGACCCATTTTTACGGTCTTGGCGCCGGAGGCCAGCGCGAGCAGCTGGTGACCCAGGCAGATGCCGAAGACCGGGGTTTCGGTTTCCAGCACTTCCTTGATCGCAGTGATCGCGTAATCGCAAGGCTCTGGATCGCCAGGACCGTTGGACAGGAACACGCCGTCCGGGTTGTAGGCCAGAACGTCCTTGGCAGGCGTCTGCGCCGGAACCACGGTCACGCGGCAGCCGCGCTCGACCAGCATGCGCAGGATGTTCAGCTTCACACCGTAATCGTAGGCAACCACATGGTAAGGCAGCTCGGAAGCAGCGATTTCAGCATGGCTGTCGGTCTTCAGGTCCCAGACGCTGGAACGCCATTCGTAGGTGTCCTTGGTGCTGACCTCTTTGGCCAGATCCATGCCCTTGAGGCCCGGGAAGCCGCGCGCTGCTGCAATGGCGGCTTCTTCAGAGATGTTGTCACCGGCCATGATGCAGCCGTTCTGTGCGCCTTTCTCACGCAGGATGCGGGTCAGGCGACGGGTGTCGATACCGGCGATGGCGACAACGTTATTGGCTTTCAGGTAATCGTCCAGCGACATCTTGTTACGCCAGTTGCTGGCGACCAGAGGCAGGTCACGGATGACCAGACCTGCGGACCAGACGCGATCAGACTCGGCGTCCTCAGGTGTGGTGCCGGTATTGCCGATATGGGGGTAAGTCAGGGTAACGATCTGCTGGGCATAGGAAGGATCGGTAAGGATTTCCTGATAGCCTGTCATTGCGGTGTTGAACACCACCTCACCAACGGTCTGACCGTCGGCTCCAATGGCTTCGCCGCGAAAAATGCTGCCATCAGCAAGGGCGAGTATGGCTGGCTTAGTCAAGAAGACCTCCCGTAAATAAAGCCTGAAAGGGCGTTCGCAGGTTGCAAAAAAGCGGAATGACGTAGATACGTCACCCCGCTTTCTTATAGAATCATCTGCGCGCTTTTAGTGGACACACTAAAGCTGTAGCTTACAGAAAAGGCCCATTTTGGTCTACCACCAATGTGCCTGAAATGCGGGGAAATGCGACAGCGGGTTGAAGCGAATCAGTCAGTAAAAGGCCGAATCCCGCAGCGTGTACGAAATCCGGCCTGTTAACTGCAGATGCAAGGATCAATGCAGATCCAGCACATCCTGCATGTCATACAGCCCCGGCGCCTTGCCATCGAGCCACATCGCGGCCCTCACGGCACCCTTGGCAAACGTCATGCGACTGGACGCCTTGTGAGTGATCTCGACCCGCTCACCATCGGCAGCAAACAGCACCGTGTGATCACCGACCACATCGCCGGCGCGAATTGTCGCAAAGCCGATGCTCTGACGATCACGCGCACCGGTCTGGCCTTCACGACCATAGACCGCGACCTTCTCCAGATCACGACCCAACGCACTGGCAACCACCTCACCCATGCGCAACGCAGTGCCTGACGGCGCGTCGACCTTGTGACGGTGATGCGCTTCGGTGATTTCAATATCGACGTCATCACCCAGAACCCGGGCCGCCGTATCGAGCAACTTCAGACACAGGTTGACGCCGATACTGAAATTGGCGGCGAACACGATCGGGATGTCCTTGCCCGCCTCAACCAGACGCTGCTTTTCCTCAACGCTGAACCCGGTCGTGCCAATGATCATGGCCTTGCCCGCCTTGCGGCAGAACGCCAGATTCTTGAGCGTCACCGACGGATGCGTGAAGTCGATCAGCACATCAAACTCGTCTGCGACCTTGGCCAGATCACCTGACAAAGGAACACCGATACGACCCAGCGCAGCCAGCTCGCCAGCGTCCGCGCCAACCAGCGTGCTGTCAGGACGATCGATCGCAGCGGTCAACCCGGCGCCGGGCGCCTGTTGAATCGCTTCGATCAAGGTTTTACCCATGCGCCCGGCGGCGCCCACTACAGCAATACGTCGCATGCCGATTTCCTTAGATAACCTTACAAATCACCGAAGAAGCGCTTCACACCCTCAAACCAGCCACTGGCCTTGGGAGAGTGGGACTCATCATTCTCAAGCGACGTGCGGAACTCTTCCAGCAGCTCGCGCTGACGCTTGCTGAGGTTGACCGGGGTTTCGACCGCCACACGACACATCAGGTCGCCCGCACCGCCACCGCGTACCGGAGCAACACCCTTGCCGCGCAGACGGAACTGCTTGCCGGTCTGGGTACCCTCGGGGATCTTCAGCTTGACGCGACCGTCGAGGGTCGGCACTTCAAGCTCGCCACCCAGCGCTGCATCGGTAAAGCTGATGGGTACTTCGCAGAACAGGTGCTTGCCGTCACGCTGGAAGATGTCGTGTTCACGCACGTTGATCACAACATACAGGTCGCCCGTCGGACCACCCTGAACGCCCGCCTCGCCTTCGCCGGACAGACGAATGCGGTCGCCGGTATCGACACCTGGCGGCACTTTGACGGAGAGCGTCTTGTACTCTTCGACACGGCCTTCGCCGTGGCACGAATCGCACGGATCGGAAATGATCTTGCCGTGACCATGGCAACGCGGGCAGGTCTGCTGCACGGAGAAGAACCCCTGCTGCATGCGCACCTGACCGATACCGCCACAGGTCGGACACGTGACCGGCGAAGAGCCCTTCTTCGCCCCACTGCCATCACACGGCTTGCAGTTGACCAGCGTCGGGACGCGGATACTGACCGTTGTGCCGCGAACTGCCTCTTCGAGATTCAGCTCGAGCGTGTAGCGCAGGTCGCTGCCACGCTGGGCACCACCGCGTCCACCGCCGCCAGCTCTGCCACCACCGAAGAAGTCACTGAACACATCACCGAAGATATCGGAGAAGTTCGCACCGCCAGCGCCACCACCAAAGCCTCCGCCGCCGCCCATGCTCGGGTCGACACCGGCATGACCGTACTGATCGTAGGCCGCACGTTTGCTGGCATCAGACAGGACTTCGTAGGCCTCGTTGGCCTCCTTGAACATCTCTTCCGACGCTTTGTCATCAGGGTTGCGGTCAGGGTGATGCTTCATCGCCAGACGACGATAAGCCTTTTTCAGCTCCGCCTCGCTGGAGCCTCGCTCCACTCCCAACACTTCGTAATAATCACGCTTTGCCATAATTCTTCCGCACTCTTGAGGACGTTCGGCAAGACCCTCCTGAGCCTCGCCAAACTCGTTGAGCCCCATACAGGCCCGGACCCAACTCACGTCAATTCAACGATCCTGGTCTTCGTTCAACGGCCAGAAACATCCGACCGAGAAAGCGGCAGAATGAGTCGCCACGCAGGAGCATCGCGATCTTGCCACATGGCATTCGGACCGAAATCCGCCTGCCGAAATTTTGCCTGTTCCAGACACGCCAACGCGGGAGCAAGCTCCCGCGCGGCGACATCCTACCAGCCACCACTCGAAAGAGGTCAACCGGCTTGCAAGTGAGCCTGCGCTTACTTGTGGTCTTTCACTTCTTCGAACTCGGCGTCGACAGCGTCGTCAGCCTTGGACGGTTCGTCAGCAGGCTTGGCCGCTGCTTCCGGGTTCTCGGCCTGCTCGGCGTACATCTTCTGAGCGATTGGCGCGGAAACCTTGGACAGCTCTTCAACCTTGGCTTCGATGGCCGCCTTGTCGTCGCCTTTGACAGCGGCTTCCAGAGCGACTACTGCAGCTTCGACTGCAGTCTTCTCTTCGGCAGTCACTTTGTCGCCTGCATCGGAGATCATCTTGCGAGTCGAGTGGACCAGCGCATCACCCTGGTTACGGGCAGAGGCCAGCTCTTCGAACTTGCGATCTTCTTCAGCGTTGACTTCAGCGTCACGAACCATCTGCTGAATTTCTTCCTCGGACAGACCGGAGTTGGCCTTGATCACGATGGACTGCTGCTTGCCGGTGGCCTTGTCTTTCGCGCCTACGTGCAGAATGCCGTTGGCGTCGATGTCGAAGGTCACTTCGATCTGTGGCACGCCACGTGGAGCCGGTGGAATCTCGGCCAGGTCGAACTTGCCCAGGGACTTGTTCTGACCGGCTTGTTTACGCTCACCCTGCAGCACGTGAATGGTCACAGCGCTCTGGTTGTCATCGGCAGTCGAGAACACCTGGGATTTCTTGGTAGGAATCGTGGTGTTTTTCTCGATCAGCGCTGTCATCACGCCGCCCATGGTTTCGATACCCAGAGTCAGCGGGCTGACGTCGAGCAGCAGAACGTCTTTGACATCACCGGCCAGTACCGCACCCTGGATGGCAGCACCCATGGCAACCGCTTCGTCCGGGTTGACGTCTTTACGTGCTTCTTTGCCGAAGAACTCGGTCACCAGCTTCTGAACCAGCGGCATACGGGTCTGACCACCGACCAGGATCACGTCGTTGATGCTGCCGATGTCGATGCCAGCATCCTTCAATGCAATGCGGCAAGGTTCGATGGTGCGCTGAACCAGGTCTTCAACCAGCGATTCCAGCTTCGAACGGGAGATTTTCACGTTCAAGTGCTTTGGACCGGTCGCATCTGCAGTGATGTACGGCAGGTTGACGTCGGTCTGCATGCTGGAGGACAGCTCGATCTTGGCCTTTTCAGCAGCTTCTTTCAGACGCTGCATCGCCAGAGGGTCGCCCTTCAGGTTCATGCCGCTTTCTTTCTTGAATTCGTCGACGAGGTAGTCGATCAGACGAATGTCGAAGTCCTCACCACCCAGGAAGGTGTCGCCGTTGGTGGCCAACACTTCGAACTGGTGCTCACCGTCGACTTCAGCGATTTCGATAACCGATACGTCGAACGTACCGCCACCCAGGTCATAAACGATGACAGTGTGGTCGCCCTTCGCCTTGTCCATACCGTAGGCCAGAGCGGCAGCGGTAGGCTCGTTGATGATGCGCTTGACGTCCAGACCCGCGATGCGGCCGGCGTCCTTGGTCGCCTGACGCTGGCTGTCGTTGAAGTAGGCCGGAACAGTAATGACCGCTTCGGTAACAGCTTCACCGAGGTAGTCTTCAGCGGTCTTCTTCATCTTCTTCAGGATTTCAGCGGAAATCTGAGGAGGCGCCATTTTCTGGCCATTCACTTCAACCCAGGCGTCGCTGTTGTCAGCCTTGACGATCTTGTAAGGGACCATCTGGATGTCTTTCTGAACGACTTCTTCGTCAAAACGACGACCGATCAGACGCTTTACTGCGTACAGCGTGTTGTGCGGATTGGTCACAGCCTGACGCTTTGCGGACTGACCGACCAGGATTTCACCATCGTTGGCGTAGGCGATGATCGACGGCGTGGTGCGAGCGCCTTCAGCGTTCTCGATAACCTTGGCCTTGCCGTTTTCCAGAATGGAGACACAGGAGTTGGTAGTCCCCAGGTCGATACCGATAATTCTGCCCATCTTGACTCTCCCGAAACTTTGATTTGGTTGCCGCAACTGCGTTTACAAATTGCGGTAGCTCTTAAACGCTTGACCTGTAAATGGGGGCCTTGCAGCTGATTTCAAGCCTGCTCGTCAATTGACGGCGTAACAGGCGACGGTGCCTTGCTGACCACGACCATGGCCGGGCGCAGCAGACGACCATTGAGCTGGTAACCCTTCTGAAACACTTTGAGCACCGTATTGGGCTCTACATCTGCACTTTCCTGCATGGCCATTGCCTGGTGCTGTTCGGCACTGAATGGCTGACCATGCGGGTCGACGGCTTCCAACTGATAACGCTTGAGGGTGTCTTGAAACATCTTCAAGGTCAGCTCGATACCTTCACGCATCGGGCGAATGCTCTCGTCGTCCGGACTGGACAGCTCGATACCTCGCTCCAGACTGTCGATGATCGGCAGCAGATCACCGGCAAATTTTTCCAACGCAAACTTGTGAGCCTTTTCAACATCCTGTTCAGCGCGGCGGCGGACATTCTGCAGATCCGCAGCCACTCGCAGGGATTGGTCCTGCGCGGCAGCCAGTTGCTCTTCGAGCACTTGCACACGGGTCGTCAGTTCGTCGCCCGCGCCTGCTTCGGCAGCCTGGTCCTGGCTCTGCGCATCCAGATTCTGTTCGTCAGCCATAAGTGTTCTCCTTTAAAAACGTCCGCGAACCCAACTCGCGCTTCTGCCCCCTATATGGGATCGGAATTTTCGGCTTCAAGGGCAGACAGCACTGGATATGTGCATTTCCTCACAAAAAAATAGGGAATAAAGAGCCAGAAAAAATCGACACGCCTCTCTGCGCGGACTAAAAAACAAGGAAGACCAATCAAATCGAGCTAAGCCAAGGCATTGTCAGCAGCAAATAAAACACTGTATAAATAACCAGACAAATAGCTCGGGAGCCGCTCAATGCTGGTGCACCTTTCCGTACATAACTACGCCATCGTCGAACACCTCGATCTCGAGCTTGATCGAGGCATGAGCGTAATCACTGGCGAAACCGGCGCTGGCAAATCCATCATGCTCGACGCGCTGGGCCTGACGCTGGGCGACCGGGCCGACAGCGGCGTGGTTCGTCCGGGTGCCGACAAGGCCGACATTCTGGCCACGTTCGATCTGGAAGACATTCCCGAAGCACAGGTCTGGCTCAAGGAGCGCGACCTGGACAATGACGGCCCCTGCATTCTGCGCCGGGTCATCACCGCAGAAGGCCGCTCGCGCTCGTACATCAACGGCTCGCCCTGCCCTCAAGGCGACCTGAAAGCGCTTGGCGAACTGCTGATCGACATTCACAGCCAGCATGAGCATCAATCCCTGCTCAAGACCGATACCCACCGCCGTCTGCTGGACGAATACGCAGGCGCGACCGATCTGGCGCGGCAGGTTCAACTGGCGGCACAGCGCTGGCGTCAAACCCGGCAAGAGCTGGAACGTCTTTCCAATTCGGGTGACGAGCAACGGGCACGTCACCAGTTGCTCAGCTATCAGCTGGAAGAGCTGGAAAGCCTGAGCCTGGGCGAGAACGAACTGGAGCAACTGGAGCAGGAACACAAGAACCTGACCAACGCCGAAAGCCTGCTGAGCATCTGCCGACAGGTCGTCGAGCAATGCAGCGAGAGCGATTCCGGCAACGTGCTCAATGCCCTGACGGCCAGCCTGCATCGCCTGGGCAGCGTGAATAACTCACCTACCGCACTCAGCGAAGCCACTGATCTGCTGTCCAGCGCCCAGATTCAGGTAGAAGAAGCCGTCGGCGAGCTCAATCGCTTTCTCGACCATTTCGACGCTGACCCGGCCAGACTTCAGCAGCTTGAAGAACGGCTCGATGCTATTTATACACTCGCACGCAAACACCGCATCCAGCCCAACGAAGTGGCGACCCTGCAGCAGAAATTGCTGGATGAAATCGAAACGCTGAATGCTAACGATGAATCCATCGAGCGACTGGAACATGAGGTGCAGGCTTTTGCCCGGCATTATCAGGAAAAGGCTCGCGAACTGAGCGACCTGCGTCACAGCTCGTCGACCCGACTGGCCAGTGCCGTCGAGCAGGAGATTCATCGACTGGGCATGCCCGGCGGTCGCTTCCAGATCGAATTGAAGGCCATTCCCGGCAGCGAGCCTCATCCTCATGGCCTGGAACATGTCGAACTGCTGGTCAGCGCCAACCCCGGTCAGCCGCTCAAGGCGCTGGCGAAGGTGGCGTCGGGTGGCGAGCTGTCACGAATCAGTCTGGCGATCCAGGTCATCACCGCCCAGACTTCTCGTGTACCGACGCTGGTCTTCGATGAAGTCGATGTGGGGATCGGTGGCCCGACGGCCGAAATCGTCGGCCAGTTGCTGCGACGCCTGGGCGAGCGTGGGCAGGTCATGACCGTGACGCACTTGCCGCAGGTCGCAGCGCAAGGCCATCAGCATCTGTTCGTGCACAAGGTCAGGGATAACGACGCGACACGCACTGCCGTGTCAAAATTGACCAAAGCCGAGCGTATAGAGGAAGTGGCGCGCATGCTGGGCGGCATCGACCTGACCAAGGAGTCGCTGGCTCACGCCAGGAAAATGGTCATTACCGCTAAAAACTGATCGACAGAGCGCCGATCCGGATTCATGGACCATAGAAAGCACAAAGGCGACACTGAGGTCGCCTTTGCCGGTGTGCTTACGCCTTTTTGTTGCGGACGTAGAGCACCAGATTGTGGTCCACCAGATCAAAGCCGTGTCGTTCGACGATGGCTTTCTGAAGCTTCTCGATTTCTTCGTCGAAGAATTCGATCACCTCACCTGACTCCACATTGACCATATGGTCGTGGTGGCCGCCATCAGCCAGTTCGAACACAGCATGACCACCATCGAAATTGTGGCGAACCACCAGTCCAGCGGCTTCAAACTGAGTCAGAACACGGTAGACCGTGGCCAGACCGACATCCTCGCTCGCCTCCATCAATGCCTTGTAAACATCCTCGGCACTCATATGGCGCTGCTCGGCAGAATCGAGCATTTGGAGTATTTTGACCCGCGGTAGGGTCACCTTGAGTCCTGCTTTACGTAGTTCGCTATTTTCAACCATGGTCAGCTTTCTCGCAGACGCTGCTTCGCAGCTTCTCTTAATGCAGGTATGATCGGGGTTTACGTTGTCCCAGCCAAGATAGTGGAAGTCGCCCACCGATGCAAAACACCAAGCTCTTGCTAACCAGTTTCACCTTCGTGGGACTGCTCGCACTCGCCGGTTGTTCATTCCCCGGGGTTTACAAAATCGACATCCAGCAGGGTAATGTCGTCACGCAGGACATGATAAACCAGTTGCGCCCCGGAATGACCCGGCGGCAAGTACGGTTTATCATGGGCAACCCGTTGCTGACCGACACCTTCCACGCCGATCGGTGGGATTACCTGTACAGCCTTCAGCCAGGTGGCGGTGAGCGCCAGCAGGAGCGCGTCAGTCTGATTTTCAATGAAAGCGATCAGTTGGTCAGCCTGTCGGGCGACTTCATGCCAGGCGTAAGCCGCGATGAAGCGATCCTCGGCAAGGACGGCGATACCACCACCGTGCCGGTCGAGAATCAGCCTCAGCAGCCGCCTGAAGAGCCGGCCAAACCGGGCTCGTTGCTGGATAAGATCCAGAAAGACGTCGACAGCGTCGAGACTGTACCTGTTCCGACCCAGGAGCCACTGGACGTCAACCCTCGCTGACGCCAGACGCTCGAAGAAAAGCCCGGCATGCCGGGCTTTTTTGTGCGTTACGTTCAGTAAACATTCAGCTGGCAGTGGGCGGCACCCTGTTCTGACGGGCCTTGGCCGCACGCTGACGGCGCGCTTCCATGGGATCGGCCAGCAACGGGCGATAGATTTCAATTCGCTCCCCCGCCTCGACACAACGCACGGAAGGGTCGCTGACCACCTTGCCGAAAATGCCGACTGGACAGCCCGCCAGGTCCAGTTCTGGAAACTGCCGATCAATACCGGAAGCAGCCAGCGCCTGTCGCACCGTTGAGCCAGCAGGCACCTCCACACTCAGCAATGCCTGACGATCGACGGCGGCATAGACCACCTCGACCGTTATCAGCGTGTCAGACATGCAACTGCTTGGCGCGCTGGCAGAATGCGTCCACCAGGGTATTGGCAGCCTGATTGAACAGCGGCCCCAGGGTTGCACGCACGATCGGGCCCGCATAGTCGAAGGAAAGATCCAGGCTGATCTTGCAGGCCTTTTCGCCCAACTGCTTGAACGTCCAGACGCCGTGCAATTGCTCGAAGGGGCCTTCAACCAGATCCATCACAATCGACTCGCCCGGTATCAGCGTGTTTCGCGTCACGAATTGCTGGCTTAACCCGCCTTTTGCGATTTCCAGACTGGCGCGCATCTGCTCGTCACTGGATTCAAGAACGGTTGCCGACGAGCACCACGGCAGAAACTCCGGGTAACGCGCGACATCATTGACCAGGTCGTACAGGAAACGAGCCGGGTACGGCAAAAGGGCAGAACGTTGAATATGCGTAGTCATGTGAGCGTCATTTCCAGAGCTGAGCGGCAAACACCACAAGAATGCCGAGCGGCGCCACGTAGCGCATCAAAAAGAACGTCAGGCTGAACAGCAGCGGGCTGCGAATCGACAACTCATCGCGCACCGCTTCACGGCCCATCACCCAACCGGCGAATACTACAAAACACAATCCACCCAGCGGCAACATGATCCGCGAGGTGAGGAAATCGATGACTCCGAAGAAGTCCAGGCCATTGGATGCGCCCCACTGGTAGAGATGAAAAGCGCCCCCATCGTTCACGAAAAACTTGGCCTTTTGCCAGATATTGAACGAGAACACCGTACCAAGGCCAACAAACCAGCAACTGAACGCCAGCCAGAACGTGACCCAGGCACGACGAACGCCGGTGCGTTCCACCAGATACGCAACCATCGGCTCAAGCAGGGAAATCGCCGAACTCCATGCTGCAACCGCCACCAACACGAAGAACACTACGCCCATCAACTGACCGAACGCTACGTTACCGAACGCGAATGGCAATGTGACGAACATCAGGCCAGGCCCCTCACTCGGGTTCAGACCTGCGGCAAAAACGATCGGGAATAGCGCAAGGCCCGCCAGGAGCGAAACGAACGTGTCGAGCAGTGCAATGCCGACCACCGTGGTGCTGATCGACGCGCCCTTGGTCATGTACGCACCGTAGACCATGATCGAACCGACACCCACACTCAGCGAGAAGAACGCATGCCCCATCGCGGGCAACAGGCCGTCGAGGACCTTGTCCGGATTGAAGTCGAACATGAAATGCACGCCTTCCATGAAGTGCCCGGTGGTCAGGCTGTAGCCCAACAGAATCAGCATCAACAGGAACAGCATCGGCATCATGATGCGCAGACTGCGCTCAAGACCGGCTTCGACGCCCTTACCGATCACGACCGCCGACAGCAGCATGAAAATGGTGTGCCAGAGAATCAGGCGCCAGGGATCGGCAATCACGCCACCGAAGTAAGCGCCGACCTGATCCGCCGTCACGCCCTGAAAGTCACCGCGCCCCATGTCGATGATGTAGTCCAGCGACCAGCCGCCGACCACACTATAGAAGGAGAGGATAAGCAGCGCCGTGATCATTCCGGCGAAAGCGCCCCAGGACCAGCGAGCCGAATGACCGGCTTCGACGGCCAGCGTCTTTAAGGCATTGGCCGGGCTCAATCGTGCGCGACGACCGATCAGCGTCTCCGCCATCATGACGGGGACGCCGATCAGCGCGATGCATGCCAGAAACACCAGCACGAATGCGCCGCCGCCATAGGCACCGACCATGTACGGGAATTTCCAGATACTGCCCAGCCCGACGGCAGAGCCGGTAGCAGCCAGAATGAATACCCAGCGGCTTGCCCAGCTACCGTGGACCGAGACTTTGTCTGTCGACATGACTGAAACGCCCAACCAAAAAAGAGCGCGCATTGTCCGGGATTCAACCATTGTGCTCAAGCACACGCTTTCCCGTAGCCGACATTGAAGCAACTCCCTATAATGCGCCCCCTATGGCTAAGCTCAAGAAACACCCTACAGGGACCATCGCGCAGAACAAGAAGGCGCGACACGATTACTTCATCGAACACAAGTTCGAGGCCGGTCTGGTCCTGGCTGGCTGGGAAGTAAAAAGCCTGCGTGCCAACAAGGTACAGCTGGTCGACAGTTACGTGCTGCTCAAGGATGGCGAGGCATGGCTGATGGGCTGCCATATCACGCCGCTCAAGACGGCCAGCACGCACGTCATCGCTGACCCGACACGCACCCGCAAACTGCTGCTGAACCAGCGCGAGCTCGAAAGGCTCATTACGTCTGTTCAGCAGAAAGGCTATGCCTGCGTGGCCCTCTCCCTTTACTGGAAGCAGCACTTGATCAAGTGCGAAATCGCTCTGGGCAAAGGCAAGAAGGAATACGACAAGCGCCACACCGAACGCGAACGCGACTCGGACCGTGAGCTGCAGCGCGCCGTGCGCAGCAAGGGCAAGGACGACTGAGCCTGAGCTGATCGCTCGCAAGCTCTGCGCCACATCCGAGAGCAGACGCGGAGCGTCCTTAGCGGCGTTAAAACTGACACCGCGAACTGATCGTTCCCATGCTCCGCGCTCATCGTTATACACAAGTCCGGAAGACGCGCAAAACGGGGGCCAAAACAAAAGTGACTGACTGAATGCATACCCCGTGGGAGGCGGCTTGCCGGCGATGGCGTCAGTTCAGTCACTGACANCACGATCGGCGTGCTTGAGATCACGCTGATCGTTCCTACGCTCCGCGTGGGAATGCCTCTCAGGACGCTCCGCGNGACTGCATGCCAATACCGATATCACATCGTATTACGCCGCTCCGCCCGGGCGGTACGCTGAACCTGCTGCCTGACTTCTTCCAGCACTTCCTGCACGTACGTCAGGTGCCTGCTCGACACCTCGCGCGCGTCTTCCGCACGGCCTTCAATGATCGCCATGTACAACTCCCGATGCTGCTTGATCAGCATGTCGCGGGTTTCCGTGCGCTGTTTGTACATGCCGCCAATGTTGATCACCACATTGCGCTTGAGCAGGTCGAACAGGCCACGGATGGTGTGCAGCAGGACGGCGTTGTGGCTGGCCTCGGCAATCGCCAGGTGGAAGCTGGCATCGGCTGCGCCCTCCTCGGCCCGACTGACCTCGTCGGCACGCGAATAACAATCCAGCAGTGACTCGAACGCCACGCGCAGACGCTCGCGATCCATCTCGGTGGCGCGCATCGCTGCGTAATACGCGCAGGACGCCTCCAGCGTGTGACGAAACTCCAGCAGGTCACGCTGCGCATCGGGACTGCTTTCCAGCAAGTGCAACAAGGGGTCGCTGAACGTCGAGCCGATGTTCTCGACCACGTAATTGCCGCCTCCCTGCCGACTGACCAACAGACCCTTGGCCGTCAGTTTTTGAATCGCCTCGCGCAACGACGGGCGCGATACACCGAACTGCTCGGCCAGCGCTCTTTCCGCAGGTAAACGCCCACCCGATTTGAGGGTGCCTTCCAGAATCATCTTTTCCAGCTGCTCGACGATATCGTCGGACAAACGGCGCTGACGCACCTGATCAAAGCCCATAGCACTTACTCCAACGTCCCGGCTCGCTGCCGGGCCCGCGTATTCTGGCTGATTGCCGCCACCAAGGCACCTGTCCAATTCAGCCGAAAACCCTGTCTGACACTGCCCTTCCAGAGCCCATGCGACAAAAGTCATGGCCCCGCAAATTGACACACCAATCACAAGGCCTCTAATCTAGCCAGCAGACATTGTAAATTGGTATTACCAATTAGCCAATGCCAGCGTTCGGCGGTTGATCTCCGTGGCGCTGCAAGGCCTTTCGAACCGAACGCCTTGAGCTGGTGAGCTGTGCGATTCAATCGTCAGCATCGACCAGACGCTCGCCAACACGACGTCGAATCGAAGCCGCGCACACAGAACACCGGGCCTTACCAACAATAATTAAGGGGCCTCCCGACATGCAGACATGGCAACAGCTCTACACACCGCTTGGCAGCCTCGGCCTTTCCGCCGCTGCCGCACTGATCCCCATCGTGTTCTTCTTCCTGGCGCTTGCCGTGTTCCGGCTCAAAGGCCATATCGCAGGCAGCATCACCCTGGCGCTGTCGATGCTGGTGGCGATCTTCGCCTTCCAGATGCCGACCGACATGGCGCTGGCAGCCGCAGGCTATGGATTCGCCTATGGACTGTGGCCCATCGCGTGGATCATCGTGGCGGCCGTGTTTCTCTACAAACTGACGGTCAAGAGTGGTCAGTTCGAGATCATTCGCAGCTCGGTCATGGCCATCACCGATGACCAGCGTTTACAGGTATTGCTGATCGCCTTCTGCTTCGGTGCCTTTCTGGAAGGTGCGGCGGGTTTCGGCGCACCGGTCGCCATCACCGCCGCCTTGCTGGTGGGCCTCGGCTTGAACCCGCTCTACGCGGCCGGCCTGTGCCTGATCGCCAACACTGCGCCCGTTGCGTTCGGCGCGCTGGGCATTCCGATCATCGTGGCAGGACAGGTCTCTGGGCTGGATGCGTTCAAGATCGGCGCGATGGCAGGTCGTCAATTGCCCTTCCTGTCTATCTTCGTGCCGTTCTGGCTGATGTTCATGATGGACGGTGTACGCGGCGTCAGGGAAACCTGGCCAGCTGCGCTGATCGCAGGCACCACCTTTGCGATCACCCAATTCCTGACATCCAACTTCGTCGGCCCGGAACTGCCGGACATCACATCGGCACTGGTCAGCATCGTCTCGCTGACCCTGTTCCTGAAAGTCTGGCAGCCGCAGCGCGCATCCGACACAGTCGTAGTCAGCAGCGGCTCTGCAGCGATCATGAGCGGCCCGGGCGGATTCAACAAACCCCGCTCCTCAGTCGCATCGCCTTACAGCCTCGGCCAGATCATCAAGGCCTGGTCGCCGTTCCTGATCCTGACCGGCATGGTCACGATCTGGACGCTGAAACCGTTCAAGGCGCTATTTGCCGCCGGTGGCGCCCTTCAGGCCTTCACCTTCAACATTCCGGTGCCGCATCTGGATCAGTTGGTGATGAAAACCGCCCCGATTGTCGCGAACGTGACGGCGATGCCTGCGGTGTACAAGTTCGACCTGATCGCCGCTTCGGGCACCGCAATTCTGTTCTCGGCCATCATCGCGATGCTGGTCCTGCGCATCACCCCGAAGATTGGTCTGACCACTTTCAAGGAAACCCTGATTGAGCTGCGCTGGGCAATCGTGTCCATCGGCATGGTGCTGGCCTTTGCTTTCGTCATGAACTACTCAGGCATGTCCTCGACCCTGGCGCTGGTTCTGGCCGGAACAGGCGCGGCGTTCCCGTTCTTCTCGCCGTTCCTTGGCTGGCTGGGCGTGTTCCTGACCGGTTCCGACACCTCGGCAAACGCGCTGTTCGGTTCGCTGCAGGCCACCACCGCCCACCAACTCGGCGTCAGCGACGTGTTGATGGTCGCGGCCAATTCAAGCGGCGGTGTGACCGGCAAGATGATCTCGCCACAGTCCATCGCCGTGGCCTGCGCTGCGACCGGGCTGGTCGGCAGAGAATCTGACCTGTTCCGCTTCACGCTCAAGCACAGCCTGTTTTTCGCCACCATCGTCGGCTGTATCACCTACGCCCAGGCGTACTGGTTCACCGGCATGCTGGTTCATTGATGCCTGAATGAAGCACCACTGGCGCCGAATCGACCCGTCGGCGTCAGCCATTCCTAACCGGGCCCACCCGGAGACTCAAACTGATGAGTACGCTTTTTCACAACGCAGCACCCAACCCAACAGCCAACGCCACCCGCGTCGCACCCGCTCGCCATGCGCCGCGTGAATACCCGACCGACAAACCGAAACGCGTTTATCTGTTCGGCACCTGCGTCGTGGACCTGTTTTTTCCGGACGCTGGAATGGACGCCATCCACCTGCTCGAACGCGAAGGCATCGAAGTGGATTATCCACAGGCGCAAAGCTGTTGCGGGCAACCGGCCTACACCTCGGGCTACACCGATCAGGCTCGCGAAGTCGCCCGCGCTCAGCTCGCACTGTTCAAAGGCGACGATCCGGTTGTCGTACCGTCCGGTTCTTGCGCCGGCATGTTTCGCGAACATTACCCCGACCTGTTCAAGGACGAGCCCGAGATGCTCAAGCACGTCCAGCACCTCGCCGCTCGCACCTATGAACTGACCGAATTCCTGCTGCACGTCTGCAAGACGCGCCTGAACGACCACGGCCAGCCCACCCGCATCGCCCTGCACACTTCATGCTCGGCACGCCGCGAAATGAACACCCACCTGCACGCCCGCGAGCTGTTGGCGCAACTGGGCAACGTCGAGCGCGTCGATCACGATCATGAAAGCGAATGCTGTGGTTTCGGTGGGACCTTCAGCGTGCGCATGCCGGACATTTCCGGTGCGATGGTCGCCGACAAGACCCGCGCATTGAAGGGATCAGGCGCCGACCAGATCCTCACCGCCGACTGCGGCTGCCTGATGAACATCAACGGCTCGCTGGAAAAACAGCGCGAATCCATCCGCGGCCAGCATTTGGCGAGCTTTCTCTGGCAACGCACCGGAGGTCAGCGATGAACATGCAGACCCGCATTCCCGCCGTCGAAATCCATCAGCCGGACTTTCGCGAGCGCGCCCATGAGGCGCTGGGCGATCCACAACTGCGCGGCAACTTCCGTCGCGCCATGGATTCGCTGATGACCAAACGCGCGGCGGCGTTCAGCAACCCGGACGAGCGTGAAGACCTGCGCTCGCTGGGCAACGCCATTCGCGCCCGCGCTCTCTCCAAACTGCCCGACCTGCTGGAGCAACTGGAACGCAACCTGATCCGCAACGGCGTGCAGGTGCACTGGGCGGAAACAGTCGAGGAAGCCAACGCCATCGTGATGTCCATCGTCGAAGCCCATGAAGCGAAACAGGTGATCAAGGGCAAGTCGATGGTCAGCGAAGAAATGGAGATGAACGACTTCCTCGGCGAGCGCGGTATCGGGTGCCTGGAAGCGGACATGGGCGAATACATCGTGCAGATGGACCACGAGAAGCCTTCGCACATCATCATGCCCGCCATCCACAAGAACGCTGGCCAGGTCGGCAAGCTGTTCCACGACAAGCTCGGCGTGGAATACACCACCGACGTCGATCAGTTGATCCAGATCGGCCGTCGCGTGCTGCGCCAGAAATTCTTCGAAGCCGACATCGGCGTCTCGGGCGTCAACTTCGCAGTCGCGGAAACCGGGACGCTGCTGCTGGTGGAAAACGAAGGCAACGGCCGCATGGTTACCAGTGTGCCGCCCGTGCACATCGCCGTAACGGGAATCGAAAAGGTCGTCGAAAACCTGCGCGATACCGTGCCGCTGCTGTCCTTGCTGACCCGTTCCGCGCTGGGCATTCCGATCACCACCTACGTCAACATGATCTCCGGCCCGCGCAAGCCCCATGAACTGGACGGCCCGCAGGAAGTGCATCTGGTGCTGCTCGATAACGGCCGCAGCCAGGCATTTGCCGACAGCGAACTGCGCCAGACACTGAATTGCATTCGCTGCGGCGCATGCATGAATCACTGCCCGGTCTATACCCGCGTCGGCGGTCATACCTACGGCGAGGTCTATCCCGGCCCCATCGGCAAGATCATCACGCCACACATGGCAGGCCTGGCGAAAGTCCCGGATCACCCCAGCGCGTCATCCCTGTGTGGCGCGTGCGGCGAAGTCTGTCCGGTGAAGATTCCGATTCCGGCGCTGTTACGTCGTCTGCGCGAAGAAAACGTCAAAGCGCCCGATGCGCCAAACCGGGTCATGCGTGATCAAGGCAGCAAATACTCGCGCAAAGAGCGCTTCATCTGGAACGCCTGGTCGAAGCTCAACACATCGCCCTCTCTGTATCGCCTGTTCGGCTTTTTCGCCACCCGGCTGCGCAACCTGACGCCCGGCAACATCGGCCCGTGGACGCAAAACCACAGCGCACCGAAACCCGCCGCCCGCTCACTGCACGAGCTGGCCCGCGAGCATCTGACACGGAAGTCTGGAGACCAGCCATGAATGCCAGGCACAACATCCTCGCCAAACTGCGCAACAGCTTGAGCGGCACCACACCGGTGGCCGACAATTTCGACGAGGCGTTGATGACCGAGCCGTGGCGCTACGCTCCGGAAAGTCGGGTCGCCCAACTGCGCAAACTGATGGAAGCCGTGCACACCGAGATTCACCTGTGCAGCGATCAGGACTGGCCGCGCCGGCTGGGCGAACTGGTCAAGGACCGCCAGCTACCCAGCCTGCTGATTGCGCCGGGCACGCCACACGGACGCCGGGTGAGCGAGTACTGGGCTCTGCAACCCGATCTGCCCGCACTCAAGGCCTATGACCGGCCCATCGAAGAATGGAAAAAAGACCTGTTCGACGACACGCCCGCCAGCTTTACCACCACCCTGGGCGCAATCGCCGCCACCGGCAGCCTGATCATCTGGCCCACCCGCGAAGAGCCACGCCTGATGAGCCTCGTGCCACCGGTGCATTTCGCCCTGCTCAAGGCCAGCGAGATCTACGACAACCTCTACGAAGCACAGCTCAAGCAGAACTGGGCGGGCGGTATGCCGACCAACGCGCTGCTGGTGTCCGGCCCGTCGAAGACCGCCGACATCGAACAGGTCCTGGCCTATGGCGCTCATGGTCCCAAAGACCTGATTGTCTTGATCGTGGAGGACGCATGAGTCTGCCCGCTGCATTTCTGGACAGCGTCCGCCGCCTGATCCCGCAGAAGCGTCGCTTCGATGACCCGCTCTCGACCCTGGCATTCGGCACTGACGCCAGCTTCTACCGCCTGATTCCGAAACTGGTGATCCGAGTCGAGTCCGACGACGAAGTCATCGCGTTGCTCAAACTGGCTCAAGCCGAAAAGGTCGCGATCACGTTTCGCGCCGCAGGCACCAGCCTGTCCGGCCAGGCGATCAGCGACTCGGTGCTGTTGGTATTGGGGGACAACTGGAACGGCCGCGAACTGCGCGATCAGGGAACGCAGATCCGCCTGCAACCGGGCGTCATCGGTGCGCACGCCAATGCCTGGCTGGCACCGTTCGGACGCAAGATCGGCCCGGACCCGGCCTCGATCAACGCCTGCAAAATCGGCGGCATCGTCGCCAACAACGCCAGCGGCATGTGCTGCGGCACGGCGCAAAACACCTATCACACGCTTGCAGGCATTCGTCTGATTCTGGCCGACGGCACCCTGCTCGACACCGAAGACGCCACCAGCGTCGCCGCATTTCGCGCCAGCCACGCCGACCTGCTGAACAACCTGGATCGCCTGGCACGAGAAACCCGCGCCAACACCGAACTGGCCGCCAGAATTCGCCACAAATACCGCCTGAAGAACACCACCGGCCTGTCACTCAATGCGCTGGTGGACTTCGACGAACCGCTGGATATCCTCAGCCATCTGCTGGTCGGCTCTGAGGGCACGCTGGGGTTCATCAGCGCCGTGACCTACAACACCGTGGTCGATCACCCACACAAGGCGTCGGCGCTGATCGTGTTTCCGGATGTGGAGACCTGCTGCAACGCTGTCACCATCCTCAAAACCCAGCCGGTGGCGGCCGTCGAACTGCTCGACCGACGCAGCCTGCGCTCGGTGCAGGACAAACCGGGCATGCCGGGCTTCGTGCGAGAGCTGTCTGCAAATGCCTGCGCCTTATTGATCGAAGCCCGCGCTGCCTCACGCGTGCTGCTCGATGAACAACTGCTGCAGATCATGGCGTCGCTGGCTGCCTTCCCGGTCGAAAAGCAGGTGGACTTCACCCACGACCCATTGGAAAACGCCCGCCTCTGGGCCATCCGCAAAGACACCTTCCCTGCCGTCGGTGCCGTGCGCCAGACCGGCACCACGGTCATCATCGAAGACGTGACCTTCCCCGTCGAACAACTGGCCATGGGCGTACGCCGCCTGATCGAGCTGTTCGACAAACACCACTACGACGAAGCCATCCTGTTCGGCCATGCGCTGGAGGGCAACCTGCACTTCGTGTTCACGCAGGGCTTCAACAACCCCGATGAAATCGCCCGCTATCAAGCGTTCATGGACGACGTAGCGCAACTGGTCGCGGTTGAATTCGGCGGCTCGCTCAAGGCCGAGCACGGCACCGGCCGCAACATGGCGCCCTTCGTCGAGAAGGAATGGGGCAGCGACGCCTATCAACTGATGTGGCAACTTAAACGTCTGCTCGACCCCAGCGGCATTCTCAACCCTGACGTGGTGCTCAGCACCGATCCGCACATTCATTTGAAACACCTGAAACCGATGCCCGCCGCCGACGAGATCGTCGACAAATGCATCGAGTGCGGCTTCTGCGAACCGGTCTGCCCATCCAACGGACTCACCCTCAGTCCGCGACAGCGCATCGTCATCTGGCGCGACATCCAGGCGAAAAAGCGCGCCGGAACAGACACCCGACAACTGGAGCGCGACTATCACTACCAAGGCATCGACACCTGCGCCGCGACAGGCCTGTGCGCCCAGCGCTGCCCGGTCGGCATCAACACCGGCGAGCTGGTGAAAAAGCTGCGCAGCCAGGAAGCCAACCACAGCAAAACCGCAACCTGGCTGGCGCACAACTTCAAGACCGCCCTGCAAGGCGCACGCTTCACCCTGCACGCCGCCAATGGCGCACGCATGCTGCTGGGCGCGCCACGACTCGCAAAACTGTCGGCGTCGTTAAGCAAACTGTCGGCCGGACGCGTCCCGCAATGGACACCCTTCATGCCCCAGGCTGAACACTCGATCCGCTTCACCGCGCCGGTCGACGACCAGCGTCCGCGCGTGGTCTATCTGGCTGCCTGCGTATCCCGCGTCATGGGGCCTTCCGCAGGCGACAGAGAACAGTCATCACTGCTCGACAAAACCCGCAGCCTGCTGGAAAAATCCGGTTATCAGGTGGTGTTCCCCGACGATCAGGACAACCTGTGCTGCGGCCAGCCGTTCGCCTCGAAAGGCTACAACGAACAGGCCGAAGACAAACGCCAACAACTGCTCGCTGCTCTGACCAAAGCCAGCCGCGGCGGCCTCGACCCCATCTATTGCGACACCAGCCCCTGCACCCTGCGCCTGATGCAGGACCTGAAGGACACGCGCCTCGACCTGTACGACCCGGTGCGCTTCATTCGCACCCACCTGCTGGACAAACTTACCTTCACCCCCCAACAGGAACCTATCGCCGTCCACGTCACCTGCAGCACCCAACACCTGGGCGAGAGCCAGGCATTGATCGACCTCGCCAGGTTATGCAGCGTGAACGTCGTCATCCCGGAAGGGATTCATTGCTGCGGCTTCGCGGGCGACAAAGGCTTCACGACACCGGAACTGAATGCCCATTCGCTGCGCACGCTCAAGCATGCCGTGCAGTTCTGCCACGAGGGTATTTCCACCAGCCGCACCTGTGAAATCGGCCTGTCGCAACACGGCGGAATCGACTATCACGGGCTGGTGTATCTGTTGGATCGCGTGACCACGGCAAAATCGCATGATCAAGACATAAAGCCGTAGATCGCCCCATTTTGGTGCTTTATATGCACCAGATGGCTTTTTCGAATGAGCCTGAAAATAAATAGAACCCCTGCGTTTCACCACAGTCCATCTTCTAGGCCCGGCGACTGAACGGGCCCTCAGAAACCTCGGGCGACGGCACCATTGACCGGCCACACCGAGTCCACAGGCTATAAGGAGAGACACATGAAGCGTACCGCCCTCACTGGATTGTTCCTCAGCGCTGCACTGTTGGCTTCGCCGGTTTTTGCTGCAGATGATTTGTGCGGCGCCAATCTGCAAGCCCTCAAGGATGCGCAGACTTCGTCCGGCACCAACCTGAGCCCCGACGTGAAAGAGATGCTCGAAAAGACTCAGAAAGATGCCATGGCTGCCAAGGCAAGCGGAGACGAGAAAAAGTGTGTCGAACTGACCACTCAGACCATCACCCGCCTGAAAGGCATCGGCTCGGGCAGCGAAGGCGCCAGCAAGTAATCATCCTCACAAGGCCAGCCGTCGTGGCTGGCCTTGACGGACGCAACACATGGGTCGACGTGCCTCGCCGATTGGCGTACACTCCGCCCAGCGACTGCGAAAGCAGTCTCGGGGCCGATTAGGATTCGACGCCGGTGATGAAACTTTAGGTGCATGCCGAGTTGGTAACAGAACTCGTAAATCCACTGTTGCAACTTTCTATAGTTGCCAATGACGAAACCTACGGGGAATACGCTCTCGCCGCGTAAGCGGTGCTAGCCTTCCTTCTGGTAGCTTCGGCTCCAGCAATCATCAGGGGATGCCTGTAAACCCGAAATGATTGTCATATAGAACAGGATCGTCGCCTAGTACGTTGTGGACGAAGCGACTAAAACTTACACAACTCGCCCAAAGCACCCTGCCCGTCGGGTCGCTGAGGGTTAACTTAATAGACACGGCTACGCATGTAGTACCGACAGCGGAGTACTGGCGGACGGGGGTTCAAATCCCCCCGGCTCCACCAAATTGAAAAAGACGTCCTTGGACGTCTTTTTTTGTGGGTGGGATTTGGTGACATCCAAAGCCTTGGGTCTATTATCGCCCATAGACGTCCGACACAGTCCATTATATCGGGTGTTCCAGGCCCTTCAGCGGTAATTTTTGGAATACCAGTTGATGTCATGGAACACATCATATGCGCCCAAGCCACCCGCCTCTCTGAACACCAGCTCAAAGCTGTAAAGCCGAAAGACAAGGACTATGTCCTTAGCGATAGAAATGACCAACAGCTGCGCATGAGGGTCAATGGCTCTACGCTATGGAACTTCAACTACCGCCAGCCGCTCACCAAAAACCGCATCAATATGGGCCTCGGCACCTACCCAGAACTCTCACTCGCACAAGCCAGGAAGAAAACGGTCGAGGCCAAGGAGCTTCTTGCCCAGAGCATCGACCCGAAAGAACAGCGTAGCGAGTTGGAGCAGGCAAAAAGGCAGGCAACCGAGCACACATTCGAGAACGTGGCGCTGGCCTGGTTTGAGCTGAAAAAGATTCGGTCACACCGGCCTATGCCGAGGACATCTGGCGCTCACTTACGCTGCATGTCTTTCCATCGCTTGGCACTACACCCATCTCCCAGGTCAATGTCCCGAGAATTATTGAGCTGCTGCGCCCTTTGGAAACCAAAGGTAGCCTGGAGACCGTGAAGCGACTGACCCAACGACTCAACGAGATCATGACGTACCGCGTGAACTCGGGAATGATCTTTGCTAATCCACTCACCGGCATTCGGGCCGTTTTCAAGAAACCGAAAAAGCAGAACATGGCAGCCCTCCGCCCTGAAGAACTCCCGGAGCTGATGATCGCCATTGCCAATGCGTGCATCAGTTCGGCCCCAGAAAAAACAAACACACAGATAGAGAGAAATAATTTGAAATTGATAATCGATAGAATAAAACAATTATGCTGAAATTGTTACAGAACGTAACTTGCAATCGAGAATCAATACGGAAATGGATTAAGACTTTTGGACGAGACCGTTTTGAATTTGTGCTTCTATCTAAGCCTTCAGGGAAACTCAGTTAACCCTACGCTTCTGCAAAGGGAGCTTGGGGCAATTAATTTCGTACCCGAAGAATTGTATAGAGCTGCTGCGGAGAGTCTAGGGTATAGACTTACACGTAGACAAAGTGCTTTAGGTACTAAAAGCAACCAACCTCTGATTATTAATCACATCTCATATGGGCATTGTGTGATTGTAAGACACGAGGGAAACTTATATCACTTATTCCAAGCCCGATCCCCTTCTCGGCCATTAACATTAACATCCGCCGACTTGCGCGAAGGTTGGGATGGAGCGGGTTTTTCGCTTGAGAAAAAATTTCAAGCCACCCAAGTATTTGACATACTCAAAAAATATTGCGGCAGAAAAGTAATTTCAACTATAGTTGCAGCCAGCTTATTGATTCAAATGTTCGCGATCGCAATACCACTGTTTAGCCAAATAATAGTCGATAAAGTATTAGTCCATCAAAACCAATCAGCCCTCTATGTTTTTGGCATTTTAATGGCTATCATGGTATGCGCCGAGCTATTATTTTCATGTGCGCGCATAAAAATAATGATTGACGCAGGAAAGAAAATAGATGCAGCCATTTCACATAGAGTATATCAAGCGATAATTGGCAAGCCACTTTCATTCTATCAAGAAAATAGAGTTGGCAGTTTAGTTAATATGGCGCGAAAAGCCAATATCACAAGCCCATTGATCGCTAGTGGCACATTATTTAACAGCTTAGACTTGGTATTCACGACCGTATTCTTCACTATAATGCTAGGCTACAGTTTAGCCTTGAGCACGCTATGTCTAGGCATCGTTATAATTGTCAGCTCTTTCAACTTCTGGGCAACGGGCAAACGAAGTGAAGACGACTATACCGACCCCACAGTAGACTTAACAGAAGCATTATATGGCATCGAAAGCTTGAAGCTTTCTGGCAGAGAAGGACTTACATTACGCAAATTCGAAAGCAGTATAGTAGAACAAGCGCAGAGTTTAGCCAAAACCTCAATGAGGTCTAATTTACTTCTATCATTGAATATGTGGATGCAGAGAATTGGAATGCTATGCACCTTATGGATCGGCGCCAACCTAGTCATAGATGGGCAGCTAAGCATGGGTCAACTTATAGCGTTTCAAATGTTTGCAAGTCGCGTTTTTCATCCTGCCGCACGCATGGCCTATACTATTAGAGAGTTGAGAAAAGCATTTACCGACTTAAAAGACCTTAGCTCAAAAATCAACGTAGCCATTAACCCAGCCAAGCATCAAGTCAACAACATAGATAGCATTGAACTAAAAAATGTTAGTTTTACGCATACTGAAAACCAGCCAATAATCTGCGGAATTAATATTTTTATTAAAAAAGCTGCCAAAATAGGGATAATTGGATCTAGTGGTAGTGGAAAAAGCACTCTGCTTAAATTAATCGTGAATATACACTCACCGCAAAAAGGCAGTCTATTAGTAAATGGCATAAATATTCGCCACATAGATGACACATTGCTGCGCATGCGCATAGTTTTAGTCCCACAACAATCGTTCTTATTTCGCGGATCGATTTTGGAAAATGTAGCACCTCTGGGTTCAGTTGTGTTCGATGACAACATATTCAAATATATAGACTTGTTAGAGCTAGATGACTTAATAGACTCACACCCGGATGGACTAAATAGAGCGATATCAGAGTCGGGGTCAAATTTTTCAGGAGGCCAAAGACAAAAACTATGTTTGTTAAGGGCATTAATGATGCGACCAGACGTATTACTTTTAGACGAATCTACAAGTGCGTTGGATGAGCAAACCGAATTGCGTATACATCACAAACTATTAACACATCTGACTAATACAACGATAATCACGGTAAGCCACCGTCCTAGCAGCCTGATAGGCTACGATGCTATTTATCGTATGAATAATGGAAACTTAGAGTTAATTGAAGATTCTGAGGGAATAAAGGTAACAGACGAAAAATGCGTAGTTCTAGCCTAGCGATTGATGAGTTCTTAAGTGAAAATAACGGTAAAAACACCCACTTCCTAATAATTGTAGGAACTGTGATTTTCCTTCTACTTTCAATCTTATTGTGCTTTATAAAAATTGATGTTGTTGAAAGTTTTCAAGGCAGACTTATTCCAGAAAAAAAAGTCAAAACTGTTCAATCGCCTCAATCAGGAGAAATCAGAAAAATCTTTGTTAGTGATGGTTCGTTTGTTAAGGCAGGACAACCCATAGCACTGATGGACACAACCGTAGCGAATGCTGAATTGGATAAACTATCCAAACAAAAAATGAAACAGTTGATCAGCCTAGAAAGAATCAACTCTTCGCTCCGAAATATTCCACCTGATTTCAGTGACTACCCAAAGGAGCTAGCGCGAGAAGAAACGGATTTATGGACTGCGGAAGAAACCAACTATAACGCACAAAGGGATGAGCTAAAAAAACAAATTAACCTAAAGAAAATCAGCATTGAAACCGCACGCTCATCTTTCGACAAAATCGAAGCTGAGTATAAGAATTCTAGCGCGCAAGAGGCTCTAGTACGGGATGGTGTTGGAGTTGCTATATCAGAATTCAGTTATATGAACTATAAATCGGCTAAAACCAAGTCCGCCATAGACATGAAAATCCAGCGCAGTAATCTTGCCCAAGCGGCGCAGGAGCTTTCGCTTGCAGAAGGTAAGTTTAGTGACTTATTTACTAAGCGGACCGAGGAGTTAGTAAAACAGCGAGAGCAGATCATTGCCGAAAAATCGACAGTCGATTTAGAGCTGATCAAAAGCGAAAGAAAGGCTGTACTTATGGAAATAAAATCACCGGAGGATGGGTATGTAGATAAATTAAAACTCACAAACGTCGGTCAAGCTCTGGGTTCTTCAGAAATAGTAGCTACTATAGTCCCTAAAGATCAAACCTTAGTAATGAGGGCTGAGGCCTCAACTAAGGATATAGCACTTATATCGGAAGGCGCTCCATCTCATATAAAGATAGATGCTTACCCGTATCAGCTTTATGGTGCAATAAAAGGATCAATAATATGGGTTAGTGCTGACTCAGAAGAAGACACGACTACGGTTGGACGCGAAAAAGGAGGAAGACACTATCTATTAGAGTCAAGCTTAGGAGAATGGGAATTAGGGACCAACGACATCACCCTAAAGCCAGGCATGTCCGCAACCATAGATGTAACTACTCAACGTAAAACCATTTTATCTATAATTTTTTCACCTGCAATTAAAAATATCGACCAAGCATTTCGGAGACTGTAAAATGAAAACAACCGCTAGCCTCGGTTATATATGCCTAACCACTCTGTTATCAACATATGCATTTGCGACACCCGTGGTTATCGATGGCCTTACCATTGACTACCAGAAACTAGAACTTCCGCCCGAAAAACTGGATAGCAATGCCGCGGCCGAAATAACAATTTCTAATGCTTATGAAAAATTATATGATTTAAAAACGACGTTAGAACCAGGATGCGCTCACCTTCCGGCTATTTCATCAATCAAAGTCAATACGAAAACTCTTCCGCTGCTTTGTGGCAATAATGGGGCGGGCCGAAATGAGACGCTGCAAGCAATAGGAGTTGTGAGCGGTAATCGGGCTATCGCAACTCTTGGATTCGGAGAGATGACCGCCGAGGTAAAAGTCGCAGGAGATAACAATTATTTCCTTACCGCTCAACGCAATCCTAGCGTGAACGGTTTTTTACAGTACACAGTTTACAAGCTGACTTCTGATGTTAGCGCTATTAGCTTTTCTCCGTCTGCAGACGAACAAGCTTTAAAAATTTATAGATCTACTCTAGCTAACTATCAAACGGTAGAAAACGTCACAGACAAAATAGCTCTCGAAACTTTACAATTGATTAGTCAGGTTAACATAAGCGCTATAGAACAATGTGCCGCCGTTAAAAGCCTATATAAAAAGGCTAAAGATGGTATAGGTAAAAATACAACTACTGAAGTGCTAAATCAACAAACCAAAATATGTGGAGCAAAATAATATGTCTTTAAATTCTACACAACTCAGCAATGCTCAAGCGATCACTGATTACGGTACAAAAAACGGCTTTACCGATTTACAAGTTGAGCTCGCAGTGAAAGTGGCATTTATCGAGTCCTCGTTAGGATTGAACATGACCAATCCACAGCCCGGGGTCACAGCTTCGGGATTATTTGGCTATAACAATGTGGGATGGACAAACCATGCAGGTTTAGGCTCAAAGGATAGTACTGACAACCAAATATCTGCGTTTTTCAGTGATATAACAACCTATACAGCTCGTTATGCCAACCCAGTGGTTCAAGGCTCAGGATTATCCGTTGATGAATATATTTATGTAAAACACCACGACGGCTCTAACGCGACAGATTTCGTCAACTCAGTGGGGCTTAGCATTTTTAGGTCTAGCGATTTTCATCCCGACGTCACTCAGTACAACAACCCTACAGGGGGCTTTGGATTTGGGTTTGACCTTTACGATCCGGTTTATCTTGGCTCACATGCTGCTTGGTTCACTGATGGCCAATACAATCCAACAGGAACAGTTACTATCGGCCCACTTGAAGTACAGCCAGGAACGGACCAAGATTAATGAAGCTAAATTTTTCCGCAGAGGAATTTAAATTAAACTTTTTTCAAAAAAAACCAAAGCACATTACCAAAGCATTCCAAGCTGGATTGTTTTCATGGGCCGACCTTGACGAATTACTATATGTCTTCGACGTGAGTGAAAAGAGTGTACGGCTCGTCAACGAGAAATTATTACCAGAAAGCGATTTCGCTGAAACCTCTTATCATTATGGGCTTACAAGGAAGACCTTTAACAAAAAAAAGATATACCAAGAGCTTGAATCAGGAGCATCATTGATTCTAAATAGGGTCGAGCAAAAGTCTTTGCGAATAAAGCGTCTATGCAATGCGCTGTCACATATCGCGAATGGTCAAGTTGTCGCCAACGGCTATTTGGCAAAGACTGGTGATAGTGCATTTGGTAATCACTGGGACAGTCATGATGTTTTTGCGTCTCAACTGCTCGGCAATAAACGATGGCTTATTTACCCCCCTACCTTTATCGACCCTATTGTCGGGCAGAAAAGTATAAAACACCTGGAGGATTGCCCGACAGAGGCTTATATGGATGTGATTACTGAGCCGGGAGATATATTGTATATACCACGCGGGTGGTGGCACTGCGCATTCCCGTCAGAAGGGCCCTGCTTCCACGTCGCAGTGGGAGTACACAAACCCTATATTATCGACTACCTTGGTTGGGTGAGCGCAAACATCCTGTCTAGAGATAAGATGTTTCGCCAAACGCTAGATCTTGACGGTCAAAATCCCATTAGCAGCTCCATGCTTTCGGACATTGCGGAAAGTTTGATGGACTTAGACAACTTCAAAGCCTTCGAGAATCAAATTTACAAGAAGGAAAACATTGATAATGGGATGCACCTATCTATTTACTACGGCCTTTCGACTGACCAGTATGCTAATTACTATGTAAAGCTAGCTTCTCCATTCACCGTGATGGTCGAGCGCGCAAATATTAATATAGCAGGCATCCCCATCAATCAACATCCAATTGGAAAATACCTTTCGTTTGAAGAGCAAAGCATCGCGAGTTTGAGGTCGAAAGCTGAAGTTTTAACCGAGGAGCAATTTTTTTCTAGCATCAAGACTTTAATCGCTTCAGGCTATGTATTTATCCACAACTAGATCTCCACGACCTCAACTGAGGTCGTGTTCAAAAATTTGATACTTGAGTTTGTAATGCGCGCTATATATTTCGTAATGGGCTCAATCTTTTACTGCTCACTGGCCACGGGGTCACCCTATATTGGTCTGTATAAAACATATCAAGACGCATCATCAAACAATCCTGATATATCCGCCTCTCGGTCTGAACTAAATGTTTCTCAGGAAGAAATCCCCCAGGCGATGGCAGGTCTTTTACCGAGTCTATCTGCGGAAGGATCTTTTTCGAATACTGCTACCGATGGGCTTCAAAACGATCAAAGCCTAAAACGGGATGGGACGGACTACAAACTCACTCTTAATCAACCTATATTTAGAGCTGATCGTTGGTTTCGCTACTTTGGAGCTAAAAAGCGAGTTGACCAAGCATTATTGAAGCTCTCGGCGGAAGAGCAGGATTTCATCATGAAGTCAGCAGAAACTTATATCACTGTACTAGTATCTCGTGACGAGTTGACCGCTATTTCCAATGAAACTGAGGCTCTAAACAAGCAGTTAATCCAAGTAAGACAACGTTATATAATAGGCATAGCGACACAAGCAGAACTTTACCAAGCACAAGCGATTGTCGATGCTACTAACGCAAA
Source organism: Pseudomonas viridiflava (assembly GCF_001642795.1). GTDB lineage: Bacteria > Pseudomonadota > Gammaproteobacteria > Pseudomonadales > Pseudomonadaceae > Aquipseudomonas > Aquipseudomonas viridiflava. Next base: position 89,359 of record NZ_LKEH01000026.1, read on the forward strand.
CAAGATCGCCTCATCGCGCAAGCTTCAAGATGCTACAGAAGATCTGTATACATTCACACATGTCCACTATGACAACGTTCATTCAATCTCGGAGCGCTTTCCTATTAAAGAACCTTTTCCTGACTCAGTTGAGCGCTGGATCGACGGAGCCTTACAAAATAATTTAAAATTACAGGCAAGCCTCCAAGATGTTAGTGCTGCCCGCGATCAGCTGGACGAGTATAAAAGTCAACATCTTCCATCGGTTGACATGGTCGCGCAGATCGCACATGGCGACAACGATTCTTTTGGATATACCAACCAATATGCCTCCACACAGTATCGCGACCACATTGAGCAGCGCAGCCTTTCCATCCAATTAACAATACCAATTTTTAGTGGAGGAGCGACCCAATCAAAAGTCCGAGAAGGAGTTGGAAGACTAAGCATTAGCGAAGACAACTTAGCATCACTGAAATGGCAGATAGTTAGTAGTACTCGTAATTTTTACAGGGCGATAACGACAGAGACCTTGCAACTGGAAGTCCTTCGACAATCAATATTGTCAAATCGCGCCGCCGTCAAAGCGACTCAAGTTGGGTATGATATAGGTACGGGTAGCTTGGTTGATTTACTCAATGCGCAGCGCCAGCTCTATCAAGCCATTCGAAATTACAGCTCAACACGCTATAACTACATACTGGACACCCTCCATTTAAAACAAGTTGTAGGGACATTATCCACTGACGACCTTAGGAGCGTGGATCAATATATTGATAACCTCTAGTGTACTGTCTCAAAATTAACTCCTCTCATGCCCGTGTCGTCATTGCCGCGCGGGCTCGCTGTATTTTGTTCAAAATATCTTCGCCTTTAGCGTTCCAAACGTAGCGAGTCGGCTGGGCATTTCGCAGTGCCAGAAATGTGGTGATTGAGCTTTCCAATTCGCGAATCGAGCTGAAACTACCGTCGCGCAGATATACCGTGATGTCACGAAAGAAGCGCTCAACCATGGTAAGCGCTCCATAAACCCCACTTGGCTAAAGATAGGTAAAGCGCTTAGCTGTGAAGTCGAGGTTCGCAGTTCCACGGCAGCAAGGCTTCGTAATCCTCAACCGAAGTCGCCGTTGGCAGGCGTTCCAGTGCGTGGCGCAGCCACGCATAAGGCTCTTGGCCGTTGGCTTTGGCAGTCTCGACCAAGCTGTAAAGTTGAGCACTGGCCGTCGCGCCCTTGGGCGTGTCGCTAAACAGCCAGTTCTTTCTTCCGATCACGAAGGGGCGGATCGCGCGTTCTGCCGCGTTGTTGTCCATCGGCAAATACCCTTCCTCGACGTATCGCTCCAGCTTGCTCCAGTTACTTGCGAGGTAACTGATGGCTTTGCCCAAGGCATTNAGGTCAGCATCGCTACTGGCCTTCAAGTCGCGCTCGATGCCGTAAAGCTTGTTGATCAGGTTCAGCGCGATATCGGCACGCCCCGTTTTACCTTTGGGCTGCACTTTCTGTGCTTCAACAAACTTGCGTCGCGCATGCGCCCAGCAGCCTAGACGCTCAACTCCGTCCTGCGCGCCCAAGGCATTGTAACCGGCGTAGTCATCGGTCATCACGTAACCGCGATAACCTTCGAGCAGGCGCGTTGGCACCTCCTGCGCCCGGCTGGTGGAGTAGTCAAAAAGGATGACCGGCCTATCCGGTGGGCCGCCGGTTTGCACCCACATCCAGGATTGGCTGCTCGGTTCTCGATCTGGTTCTTTCAGCACTTGCACGCGCGTTTCGTCGCAGTGGATGACGCGGCTTTCCAGTAGCCGGTCGCGCATCAAATTCAGCAGCGGCTGAAAGTGTTCGCCGCACTGGATCACCCAGCGAGCCAAAGTCTGGCGCGGGATATCAATACCGTGGCGACCCAACACTTTTTCAAATCGATGAAGCGGTAAACCGTCAACGTATTTGGTAGTCAGCAACATCGCCAAAACGCTGGGGCTGGCCATGCTTTTTTCAATCAGTTGAGCAGGCTTGTCCGCAGTGACTGGGGCGGCTTCGCATCACGGCAACCGTAGATCTTGCGCACATGCTTGATCACGCGGATCTGCATTGGCACGATCTCAAGCTGCTCGCTGATTTCCTCACCAATGCTGTGTTTACGGCAACCGCAGGCGCAGGTCAGTTCGTGCTCGGGCAGTTCGTGGATGACTTCGATGCGCGGCAGATCGGCAGGCAGCGGCTTGCGCTTGCCACGGCGCTTGGCGGGGGCAACAACCTCTTCTTCAGCGTTTTCGTCGATAGCTTCGACGACGCTTTCGGCTTCGTTGAAGAGCGCCAACTGCGGTGTGGCCGGATCGGCTGTTTGCTCGGACTTGCGTCCGAACAAGCGCTGGCGCAGCAATGCGTTCTCTTCTTCTAGAAAACCGACCCGCGACTGCATCTTCGCAAGCATTTGCTTGAGCAGTTGGAGATCGTCGGGAAGGTTGTCGGGCATGGATTTCATGCCCTGGATTATACCGAATCAGGCCACGAATCGCGGCGTCAAAACCTGATGGGGACGGTTACGCCAGAGGTCAAAACCGTCGAGCAGCCAGTTCAGTTCCTGGACGGTGAGGACAATCGCCTCGTCGGTGGCATCGGGCGATGTTTTGAATCGCTCTGATTCCAGGCGTTTGAGCCAAAGGCAGAAGCCGTTGCGCTCCCAGTACAAGATTTTCACTCGGTTGCGCGGCTTGTTGAGGAAAACGAAAAGTACCGGGTCGAACACGGCAACCTTGATATCCAGTTCGACCAGCGCAGCCAGTCCGTCGATGGATTTTCGAAAGTCTACAGGTTTGGGGTAGAGGTACACTTTTTCGACTTTGGCGTCGGGTCGCATCATGGCGCACGGGCTCCTGAGAGTATCGGGAGCCCAGCATCCCGCGTTAGCTTAGTGCTTTGAATGTGGGGTTTATGGAGCGCTTACTAAAAATCAATGTCATATAAGCCAAATTCAGATTATCCCGGCCCACCAAATTGAAAAAGACGTCCTTGGACGTCTTTTTTTGTGGGTGGGATTTGATGAAATCCAAAGTCTCAGCGACACTTCGCACCTAGCGGTGCCTGAACCGTAACGTGAACACAGAAGCGCAACGAGCCCATCATGTTTTGCACTGCAATCCCGACGTCAGGCCAGCCACTTTAAGCTTGGCGTTAGCCAGCATTGCTGGAGCACCAGCATCCGAATGTCTGATGCCAAAAAACCTCAAAAAATCCAACCGGACGGAGATACCTGGTCACAGCAACAGATAGCTGCCATTACCCTAATAGCTTAAGAACCGCTTTGAGGTCTGACAACACTATCTACACTGCAAATAAGGCTTGCATACAGGCCAAGCAGAATCACAAATCAAGCAAACCTGTCATTTGATCGGGCTCAAAACCATGAGTATTTCTGTGCCAATCAAAATACTTAATAGTCTTATTATTCCAAGCAGACACAATATTACCTGATACTCCATCCATGTATCGCAATATCGCATCTGATACCTCAATAGAGGGATGCTTTACAACCATACCATTCCTAACCGAAATATATCCAAACTCGAAAAGAGGATCACACCCCATACGGCACATGGGAGCTGCAATATTTTCAATATCTAGCTTTTCTTTTTTATCGCACGCAGCACGTTTTTTTATGTGAGCGGCGACTAACATTCGCCTTGGATATTCGTTTAGACAGATGCAACACCTCCCCGAAGGCAGCCCTTTAAATAGGTGCCTGACAATGAAGTAGTGTTCGTGACGCGTCATCCTGGACCCTATTCCATCGGTCTCCATCTGCTGATTAATTTCGGCGCGAGCGCTTTCGAGGCTGACAGGCTCTCCAGCAACATCGAACAATAGTTCTTCGTGGCGGGCCAGTATTCGGGCGCTGTCATTTTCATCGAAGCGGTAGAACGACATTCTGGGCTGCTTCTCGGTACTGCGTAATATCTCAGGGTATGGAATGGAAACATGGCGCACATCCGATACGAAATAGATGTGCTCCCAAGTAGTCCCTTTTTCTGGGTCTTTTAACCCCCAAAGCTGAATAGCAAGCTTACGGTTATACGATCGATGAGTGAATCGCGATGCTACCGTAACGACGCCTTTACAGTTAAAAATGACGACATCGTTTGGCTGCATTGCTAACCAAGCGTTTTCTGTAAAACTGGGAGAAAGTCCCCAGATATGAAGCTCGCCGGACGGGTTTTCAGCTCGCAAGGCGGCAGCTAAAACAGGATCGAGAAGCGCCTCAATATCGTCGAGAAGTACAGGATTGAGAATAGTACTTTGGAGATTTTTCCTTGCGACTGGCTCACTGCAAGGCTGATATACAACATTTGCAGTCATTTCTCTCTCCTAGAGTACTTTATCGCGTTCCCCTTGGATTTCTCGACAGGATATTTCTCTGCATTAAGCTTGAGCTTTGCTTGAGCGGCGACTGTAACGTCTACTTGAAGCTTGTCAGCCAACCTCAACAAATAAAGCAATACATCTGCCAGCTCATCTTCAATAGCTTTTACTGATTCATTGGAAAGAGCGTTGCGCTCGCTTTGCTCTGGGGTGAGCCATTGAAAAAGCTCCAGAAGCTCTCCTGCCTCCCCCGATAAAGCCATCGCTAGATTCTTTGGCGTGTGGAATTGATCCCAGTCCCGCTCTGCAGCAAACGAGGCAAGATCAGCCTGCAACTTTTTCAGTAAATCCATTCCAATGCCGTCGCTTCATCCCAATAAGAGACTTGACGTTAGCGAGTCGGACAATGCCTGTCTATAGGTAGGAAATGCTCTCTCAAGCCTGTGGGAAAAATCTTCTCTCACCCTGTGCCACTAGCACATCCGAGCTATAGCCTCAGCCGCCCCCGTCCCCTACTTTTATCACTGCCGCCTGCCACAGGCGGTCATCCTCAAAACGTATAGGGACTTGTCATGAAAAAGCTAACTCGATGGCTAGCCGTCAGCGCAGTTCTGAGCCTGACGGGCATTACCGCTGTGCAGGCGAGTACAACTCGCGCATCAGTGATCGTTGCTGAGAAGTCTGCGACAGACCATGTCGCTGCCACGCAGGCCGCACCGAGCCCGTTTGTCACTGTGAGTCAGATCGAGAGCGCTCAGCCTCTCAAAGTGGCCATGCTCCAGACCAACTGCCAGGACCCGGATCCGTGGTACATGTTCAGTGGCATTCAAGCCATGACGTGCCTGCTCACAGGGCAGTGGTAGGTCACTGCCCAGACATGCGACAAAGGTCTTCTGACCTCCAACAGCTTCAGATTGGAAAGGCATGTGTTGATGCAGATAAAAGCCGACCCGCCCCGTTGAGCGCATTTGACGTGGGCGGGCCGCACTGAATCGATGGTTCAACTGCTTGCGGAAAGCCTTGTACAACACGCCCACCACAACCTCCTCAGCAAATGCCAAAATAACGGAGCCAGCGATACACGCCAGAAGCCTGCTGCCTTGGTCGATAAATTGAAGGTCGATATCGCTGACGCATTTCCCACTCGCCAGCGGACACGCCATGCACCCAAGAGCCCTCACCTTCTCCCTGCTCATCACCCTCCTCGCTTCATTCCAAGCCAACGCCTCCGAAAAATCCTGCGCCGAGGCCATCGGTCAAAAACGCGCTGAGTCTCTGGTCAAACAATGCATCAACGTCTCCCCCGCAACCCACCCGCCGTGCAACGTGGCCAACAGCTGCGGGATGATCAACAGTGAGGTCGAGCGCGGCTGCGGTTTGTTGGGCGATGATCCGAACGCGCCTGCCTATTGCCACTTCAACCTGACCAAACCGGAAACCTTGCAGGGCGCTTTGATTACTGGCGGTGGCATCGATGACTACACCATCACGGTGTTGGTCAATGACGGCCGACGGTTCACGGCTTATTGCGATGGGCAATGTGGTGAATGGTTTGTAGCAGAAGATGAAAGCGAAGCGACCTTGTTGCCGAGCATGGTTGGCAAGACTGTGAAGGTCACTGTTGCTAGCGAGCTCAACAACGAACGCATCGCCGGGCCTTCTGCCGAGGACTCGTTGATCTTCGTGAAGAAGATTGAGTTTGTGAAGTAGGTGTCGCTTGATTTCTGCGCGCTTAATGAAGCACCTAGAGCCTTTAGGGCTCAAGAGGTGAGACCCAGTGTGTCGCTGATACTTGCCGATATGGTTCTCTCGGACGTGGCAGACACACTCGTTCTGCCTTACACCCTTTACCTGCAATCGGAGCGTGGATCCGTCGTAGCCACTGGGTTAAGTGACTGATCGAGGATCAGCCTGCTGACGTATGGAGACAGTAATCTCTCGGCTGAACAACGACGCTGGCTGTACCATGCCTGATCAATACGAAGGCTTCCCGCTTAGCTGCGGGGAGCATGGTGAAAAGCAGAAGCATCGCTCGCCTCGCCAGCAGCCTCCCAAGAGATAGCAACCCATGCCCCAAGAAAAACTAGACCTCCTGCGACTCCAGAAACCCATCCGCGACCAGATGAACGACCTCCTCCGCGCCCTCAACGCCACTAGCACACGCGAGGACCTGGAGGCAGAGCGCGCTATCCAGATCGAGCTTATCCAAAGCCTGGAAAGCACCCGAAAGCTGCGCTCGTCAGATGCAGAGGCGTTGTTCATCATTTTCGATGACGCGGTAGAGGCTAAGTTGGACGAACTTCCCAAGGATTGATCCCGTCCCATACTCCATGCACGTGCAAAATCACAAGCTACACTGGGGTGGTATTAGATTTTTCGGAGATCACCATGTACGTCGATATAACGACTGTCCACGCCCGTCTGGTCAGTAAGATAACGGCATTCAATCAAATGTGGCCTCAGTGGGTGGTTCATGGTCAGGTGTGGCAGTTGCCGGTGCTGGCGCAGCAGAAGGCGCTGGATCTGATCGAGGTGCAGCCGCTGGAGGGGCAGGCGGCGATTGAGGCGGCAATTCGGGCGATGACGTTGTTTGAGCGCCTTCCCGGTCAGGCGCCGGGGACGGTGATGCGCTTGCCGGGTTATTTCGCGTTGAGCCGCAGCGTGTTGCCTTGGGTGAAGGAGATCAATCAGCTCAAGGATGACTTGATGGCGGCGGTCGAGCAGACGCGTATCGAGCTCAATCTGGCGACCACGGCGCGGTCGAAGATTCTGCGTCAGGCGTTGGGGCCGATGTTCAGCATGAAGCAGTTGGGGCGTCATACGCAGGTGTTCGATATCTGCCCTCGTCTGATCGTGTTCACTTGGGCCGGGCACACGACCGGCGGCGAGCGGGTGGCGGTGAGCAAGGTTCGGGAGCAGTTGAGCAAGGCGGCCGAGCAGCAGGCTTCGAAAGACCGCGTGGCCATCGAGCAAACGTCGGCGGGCGCCGAGCTGAGGCGCATCGTCAATCTGTCGGATCAGGCGAGTCTCATCAAGTACAAGAAGGTGGCACCGCATCCCAGGGCGATGGTGTATTTCTCGGCCAGCTCCCGTTACGACGCGATGATCCACAGCAACCTGCCGATGTTTGTGCTGGCAGGTGAAGAGCCCATCGATGTGCATGAGCTTCGTCACTTCAACCGGCATACGCGCCAGGCTGAGCGGCCTGACAAGAAGCCGCGCATAGAGGTGATTCCGCGCATGAATCTGTTTTTGAATCCGGATGATCTGGTGGGTCAGCGCAAGTCGGCTGCGGTGGTCAGCAAGCCGAGCGCGGTGGCGTCGACTTATTCGGATCGGAATCAGAACAAGGCGGAGGATGAGTAAACCCGGAGGCGACTCCTGCCATGGGTACAAGCGCTGTCTGGCAGGAGCGACTAATAAAAAGAAACCGCTGGTTATTAATCTGCTCGTTCAATAAACATAAAAATCCGACGAACAGTGGTTGCCTTTCTAAATATTGAACAGTTTTGAACGAAAACATCTACGGTAACTGGATCCATGTTTCCAACTACATCTGACGAGATGAGCAAAGCAATTTCTAAATACGGCCAAGAGCACAGTAATAAGTCAGACTTTTTAAGCCGTTAATTACCTTCACGAATAACGTTGAAACAGCCTTCACCTCCCATCGAAATTCACCGAGTCGGGAATGGATAACGATCAGTTTCACACTTATTTTCCATACAGAAAGTTATCACCGCTAACCAACAAAAAAGGGCCGTCACATGGACGGCCCTTTTCGTTACGATGACGCCTTGAGTTATATCTTGAAGCTGGCCACCAGTTGTTTCAAACGTCCGGCCTGTTGGGAAAGTGCCGCGCAATCCTTGAGGGTTTCGTTGAGGTTGGCGACGCCCTGCTGGTTGAGCGAGTTGATCTGGTTGATGTCGATATTGAGCGTTTCCACCACGGCGGTCTGCTCTTCGGTCGCAGCGGCAACCGACTGGTTCATGCCGTCGATTTCGCCGATGCGGCGGGTCACGTCGCGCAGGCGGTTACCGGCCTGGTTGGCGACTTCGACGCTGCCCTGGCTGGATGCCTGGCTCTCGTTCATGTTCACCACGGCGTCCTGGGAGCCGGTCTGCAGCTCGCCGATCATCTTGTGGATCTCGTCGGCAGACACCTGAGTGCGGTGCGCAAGGTTACGCACTTCATCGGCCACCACGGCAAAGCCACGACCGGCTTCACCGGCGCGCGCAGCTTCGATGGCGGCGTTGAGGGCCAGCAGGTTGGTCTGCTGCGAGATGCCTTTGATCACGTCCAGAATCTGCCCGATGTTGTCGGTGCTGGCGTTGAGCTGGGCGATCTGGGTGCAGGAATCGCTGATCTTGGTCGAAAGCTCGCTCATGGCGTGGATGGTTTTTTCCACCACCACCTGACCGTCTTCTGCCTGGGTGCGCGCTTCGCTGGCCTGGATGGAGGCATCCGAGGCGTTGCGGGCGATTTCCTGGGTGGCAGCGCCCAGTTCGTTGATGGCTGCGGCGACGCTGTTGGTGCGCGCGCTCTGCTCGTCGAAGCCGATGATCGATGAGTTGGACGACTGCACCACGCGCTGCGACAGGTCATGCACCTGCAGCGTGGCGGAAGACACTTCCACGATGGAGGCGTGGACACGCTCGACGAACTGGTTGAACGAGCTGCCCAGATCGGCGAACTCGTCGCGGCCCTGAATGCTCAGGCGGCGGGTCAGATCACCCTCACCCTGCGCGATGTCCTGCATGGCACGGCCCATGTCGGTCAACGGGCGCATCAGCGCTCGAATCAGCAGGCTCAGCAGCATGGCAATCACGATCACTGCGATCAGGCCGGCAACGATGGCAGAGCTGCGAAACTGGCTCAGTGGCGCGTAGGCCTTGTCCTTGTCGATCGACAGGCCGATGTACCAGTCAGCCGACGGCAGGCCGGTGATCGGGGTGAACGACAGGATGCGTTGCTGGCCATTCAACGTGACCTCACGCAGACGCTTGTCCAGGCTCAGCGTCTGGCCAGGATAGATGTCCTTCAGGTTCTTCATGACCTGTTCCTTGTCGGGGCTGACGATCACCTGACCGTCGCCACTGACCAGAAACGCATAGCCCATGCCGCCGAATTCCACCGAGTTGATGATCTTCACCAGCGTATCGAGGCTCAGGTCGCCGCCCGCGACACCGGCCAGTTGGCCGTTGACCTTAATCGGGCTGGCGATGGTCACGACCAGGCCGCCCACCGAGGCCAGATAGGGCGCGCTGATGATGGTATTGCCAGCATCGACTGTCGATTTGTACCAGGGGCGCTGACGGGGATCGTAACCGGCCGGCATCTCGACATTGGGACGCTGGGTGAAGGTGCCCTTGCTGTCACCGACGTAAGTGAACTGGAAGGTCGAGACCAGCGACGACTGGGAAACCAGCCCGCTCAGGTCCGAGCCAACGCCTTGATAGGCTACGTCCTGGGTCAGGTTTTCCAGGACCAGAATGCGTCCGCTCAACCAGTTCTGCACGCTGCTGGCGGTCAGTTGTCCGGCCTGCCCCACTGAGGATTCGAGGTTCTGATTGATGGTCGCGCGTTGCAGATAATCGTTGTAAAGCGTGAACAGAACGAAGGCCAGGACGACAACGCCCGATGCCGCCAGCAGGATTTTATGACGAAACTTCAAAGTCATTTCAAAGCATCTCTAAAGGTATAGGCAGGTCCGAGGAGTCGGATAATGGGCCATACATAGTTGTTTTCCCTGAACACTCCATGTGTTCAAACTTCTACAGCCTTTTCACAGTGCGAGCACAGGCAGCATTCCGGCAACTGTTTAACGACAGTGCCAGACTTTCAATGTGCTCGAGGCGCCCTTTATAGCTGCGTCCGGCAACGAAAGAAAGCCTGTGAAAGGGCGACAGACGGTTTTTGATTAATTGTATTTTTTAATTTCAGCTTGGCGGGATGCTGCCGATAGGGTCTGTATCCAATGCCTCGGCGGTCGTATTCACGTTAAATCCCCCAAAGGCCTTACTTTTTACAATGTTGTACTGGAGAACATCATGAACAGCTGGTTCGCGAACATCAGCGTGAATATGAAGCTGGCCCTCGGATTCGGGCTTGTACTTGTTTTTACTGCCATTCTTGCGCTCACGGGATGGACCAGCCTCAGTGGGCTGATCGACCGCAGCAACTGGATGAGCGACATCACCTCGCTCAATGCGCAGTTGACCAAGTTACGGGTAACACGCCTGCAATATATGGTGGCCGATGGCGATGAAAAGGTCGCCGAAACCGTTCAGGTCTCGCTGGACGGCTTCAAGGCCTACCAGGAAAAGCTGCTGACCTCGTTCAAGAGCCCCGCGAACGTGCAGATGCTCCAGCAGCTGGGCGTGGTGATCGCTGATTATCAGAAATCCCTGAACAACATGCGCAGCGGCTATAAGACCAGCATCGCATTGCGCAAGGATCTGACGGTTCATGCCACCAAGGCCACCGAAATGCTGGACCGGATTCTGGCCGACGTGAAGAAGCTGGACGCCACCGACGAAAGCCGTTTCAACCAGTACGAGCTGATTGTCGGTGCCAAGGACGACCTGATGCAGGCACGCTACGAAGTCCGCGGCTACCTGACGGACATCTCGCCGGAAAACGAGCAGTCTGCCGCAGGCAAGCTGGATGACGCGATCAAGAACCTCGATCAGCTGAAAGCAACATTCGGCGTTACCCATGCCGACGCACTCAAGCAACTGGAAACGTCTCTGCTGGCCTATCGCACTACCTTGCAGAACTTCAAGACGTCCAGCGGCGACATCGCCCAGGCGCGTAAGGAAATGACCGTACAGGGGCAGGACATCGTCAAGCTCAGCGAGGCCATGTATCAGCTGCAACTGGATCGCCGCGACGTGGAAAGCGCTCAGGCCCGCAATATGCAGATCGGCTGCACCCTGCTGGCGATGATTCTGGGCATCATTGCCGCTGTGATCATCACGCGTCAGATCACCCGTCCTCTGCAGGAAACCATGGCGGTGGTCGACCGAATCGCGTCGGGCGACCTGTCGCAGACCATGGTCGTGACCCGTCGTGATGAACTGGGTGTGCTGCAACAGGGCATCCAGCGCATGGGCACTACCTTGCGCGAGCTGATTGGCGGTATCCGCGACAGCGTGGTGCAGATCGCCAGCGCCGCCGAGGAATTGTCGGCCGTGACCGAACAGACCAGCGCCGGTGTGAACAGCCAGAAAGTCGAAACCGATCAGGTGGCAACGGCCATGCACGAAATGTCGGCCACGGTCGCCGAAGTGGCGCGCAACGCCGAGCAGGCTTCCGAAGCGGCGTCGACTGCCGACAAGGAAGCGCGTGCCGGTGATCAGGTGGTGAGCGAAGCCATCGGCCAGATCGAAAAACTGGCGGCCGAAGTGGTGCGTTCTTCCGACGCCATGACGTTGCTGGAGCAGGAAAGCGACAAGATCGGCAAGGTGATGGACGTGATCAAGGCGGTCGCCGAGCAGACCAACCTGCTGGCACTCAACGCCGCCATCGAAGCCGCACGTGCCGGTGAAGCCGGACGTGGCTTCGCAGTAGTGGCGGACGAGGTGCGTGGCCTTGCGCAACGCACTCAGCAGTCCACCGAGGAAATCGAGAATCTGGTCGCCGCGCTGCAGAACGGTACACGCCAGGTGTCCAGCATCATGCTCAGCAGCCGTGATCTGACGGTCAGCAGTGTGCAGCTAAGCCGCAAGGCCGGCACCTCGCTGAACAGCATCACGCAGACGGTTTCCAACATTCAGGCGATGAACCAGCAGATCGCGGCAGCCGCTGAAGAGCAGAGTGCAGTGGCCGAGGAAATCAGCCGCAGCATCATCAACGTTCGCGACGTGTCCGAGCAGACCGCTTCGGCCAGTGAAGAAACCGCCGCCTCCAGCGTCGAACTCGCACGCCTGGGCGGACAACTGCAGACGATGGTCAGTCACTTCAAGATTTGAAGAAAGTTGCAAGTTCAATCAAGCCCGGTTTAGCCGGGCTTGATTTTTTCCGGATCAGAATTTTATGCGTCGCATTATTTAACGCGATAACCGCTCAACATAATCAACCACCGCAATGTGATCGACTTTCCTTTTCCCCGCCTCCAAAAAAGCACGGTAATAATCGCTTTCCATCAACTGATCGATATCCTGCCGGATCTTCTTCTGTATCGAATAAGGAATATCAGGTTCTTCGTGGTGTATGGCATAAGCGCTTTCGAGCACATCTATCAAGCGGGATCGAAACTTGTCCAGACCCCGTCCGCTGGCGACGCGTTTGTACGTTGAAAGAAAGAACGTTTCACCACGGCCCGGTCCCGGGCGGGTCACGTAGGCCACGGCGCACAGGCCGACCCCGCTGCGCTTGCGCCAGTGCACGGCAGCGTGCTCGTCGAGCTGCAGTACATCCTCGCGCCGCCAGGCATGGCCGCTGTGGATCAGGTGAATGATGGCGGCGTTCAACGCCCGGCGGGTCCCGCTGTAACGCAAATCAGGAAAACGCGCGTAGACCTGCACCTGTTTGTTCTTCAGGACACGGACGATCCAGACACGACCGCGGGCTTCTCGGGTAATGCCGCGTGGAACGCTATAGGTGACAGCTTCGACAGTTTTGTCGTAACACCTCAGACCTGAAATATCGATTTCAGACGATGTGTTCATGGGTAGCTTCGACTTGAAAGTTTAAAGACCTGACGCAGGAGCGCGATGAACCGAACCGGCAACGGCCGCCCTGCGCTGTTATATAAATGGACACTGTTTCAGTGATGAGCTTACAAAACAGTGTTCAACTCTTTAACACTGTCCGGCTCTGGAACTTCGTCGCGCACTGTACTTAACTGTAGTCCATCAGCCGTACCCGCTAATGCTTCCTGAACAGTCAGGCTCATTTCATGATGGCGAATACGATCACCCTTGATGCATTGAAGGTTGCCGTAGTCATTCCTTGCTTCAACGTAAGAAAGCATATAAACGACGTCATTAACGGTATTGGCAAGGAAGTCGATCGCATCTACGTGGTCGACGACTGCTGCCCCGAGCGTTCCGGCAAGGAGGTCGAGCAGCACTGCCGCGACGCACGTGTGGTCATCCTGTTCAACACCGCCAACCTGGGTGTGGGCGGCGCGGTGATGGCTGGTTACGCCGCTGCACTGGCCGACGGCATGGACATCATCGTCAAGCTCGACGGTGACGGCCAGATGGATCCGGCCCTGATTCCTGCGTTCGTCGCCCCGATCACCACCGGCGAAGCGGATTACACCAAGGGCAATCGCTTCTTCAACCTCGAAGAAATCAGCCGCATGCCGGGATTGCGCATCGCTGGCAACGCGACCCTTTCGCTGCTCAATAAGCTCTCGTCCGGGTATTGGGACCTGTTCGACCCGACCAATGGCTACACCGCCATTCATCGAGACGTTGCCCGTCAGTTACCGATGAGCAAGATCAGCCAGCGTTACTTCTTCGAGAGCGACATGCTGTTCCGTCTGGGCACCCTGCGCGCCGTGGTGGTGGACATCCCGATGCACGCCCTCTACGGCGACGAGGTCAGCAACCTCAAGGTTTCCCGCGTTCTTGGCGAGTTCATGACCAAGCATGCTCGCAATCTGTTCAAGCGCCTGTTCTACAACTACTACCTGCGGGATATGTCACTGGCGTCGTTCGAACTGCCTCTGGGCATGTTGCTGTTGATATTCGGCAGCGTATTCGGTGCGTTTCACTGGGTGCATGCCTGGCAGACCGGCGTCGCCAATTCGGCAGGGACCGTGATGGTCTCGGCGCTGCCCGTTCTGGTCGGTATCCAGCTGATTCTGGCCTTCATCGGACATGACGTTCAGGCGGTGCCCAGACGCCCCATTCACCTCCAGACCCGGTACCTGAACAGTGGCGCCTGATCGGGCGGTGTACCTGGCAGCCCTGCTCTGCGTGCTGGGGATTTCCATCGGGCAAATTCTGTTCAAGGTCACTGCGCGGACCTATGACAGAAGCGGCGACCTGCTCGACCCGGTCATGCTGACCTGGTTCTTTCTGTCCCTGGCGCTCTACGGCATCACCACCCTGGGCTGGATCTGGGTGTTGCAGAAAGCCGATCTGGGAAGGATCTATCCGCTTATGGCGCTGGCCTTCGTGCTGGTGCCGATCGGCAGTCATTTCATCTTCGGCGAACGCTTCCACGTTCAGTACTTCGTTGGCGTGATCACCATCATGGTCGGCATCGTGATCACGGCCTCCTCGTGATCGCTCATGCCCCACACGCAAGGACCGGCCCTTGATCAAGTTCATCATTCTGACTGCGTTGCTGGGTGCGGCGATCAGTTTCGTTCGCACCGCCTGGATCACTCGGACGGTCAGTGCTCGACTGAAGATAGGCATGAGCGAGCCGACTGCCTTCAGTCTCTGCGTGGTGCTTGTCTTCCTGCTGTTCACGGCACTGGGGCTTACCGGTTCGTCCTTGAACCTCGGGCTGCGTAACACGCCGTTCGTGGATGCCGACATGACACGCATCTGGGGCCACGAGCGCCCGATTCGCAGTGACGAATGGCTGGTGCTGACGCCCATGGCCATCGCCCAGCACAACCATACGCCGCGTTATCCGGTGCTCAACACGTCGCTGGGCCTGGACGGACAGAACATGCTGGTTGTCGGTATGGCTGGGGTGCCTGTAGCGCACGTGTCGGCACTGGCCAAACCGGCGACGTGGGGATTCTTTGTTTTCGATCTGAAACGGGCGCTGGCGTGGTACTGGTGGTTTCCGGCATTCGGCTGTTTTCTGGCGCTGGCGCACCTGTTGAATGCGCTGTCGCCGGGCCGCTGGCGACAGGGTTTTCTGTTCGCCCTGCTGTTTGTCGCTGCGTCTTATGCGGTGGCCTGGTCGTTCTGGCCGGCGTATGCCGTGTTCTTTCCCTGCGTCGCGTTGTTATGCCTGCTGAAAATTCTCAGCGCGCGCAGCACATGGCTCCTGTTGCCACTCGGGGTGCTGGCCGGACTTGCGCTCGCAGGTTTTGTGTTGCTGTTGTATCCACCCTGGCAGGTCTCGGTGAGCTACGTGTTTATCGCGCTGCTGGCAGGTCTGGTCTGGCGCGACCGGTTGTACCGGGGCATCAGACTCGAGCATCTCCTGGCCATTCTGCTGGCAGTGCTGATCGCAGGCATCGTGCTCATCAGTTGGTGGCTGAGCGCGCAGGACGCCATCCACGCCATGATGCGCACGGTGTACCCGGGCCAGCGTCATATCGAAGTGGGCGGCGATATGCCGTGGCACATGCTGCTCAAGGGTTTTACCAATCTCGTCGCGTTGCAATACGCCGAAAACACTTCGGTGAATCAGAGCGAGATCGCCTCATTCCAGTATTACCTGTTGCCGCTGGCCGCACTGTTTTTCATGCGGGCCAGACAAGGCAGGCTGACTGCCGTCGAGGTCGCGCTGGCTGGCATGGCAGGCCTCATCCTGATCTACATGCTGATCGGCATCGGCACTACGCTGTCCACGTATTCGCTGTGGTCGTACGTGACGGCAAAACGCGCAGATCTGGCCTTGGGATTGACCAGCATCCTGCTGACGCATCTGATGATCGCTCCCAGACGCCTGCTGGCCGTCAGGCACGAAAGCCAGGCTTTTATCGCATGGAGCGTTGCGCTGATCTGGACGGCGCTGGTGTACGACAGTTTCCGGGCAATCGAAGGTTCCGCCTTGTCGGCCTCTGGCACCTCAATCACCCTCGGCCTGATGCTGATAGTCCTCGCCAGCAGCTATTTCATGCTCACCCGGCAAAGCGCAGCCTTCCTTGGGCTCAATCTGGGTTTGTCGCTGGCGGCAACGCTAGGCTTCCACCCTCTGTCGATAGCCCCGACCAACGTGAGCGCCAGCACCAGCGAACCGGCCTTGCCCGTCCTGACGCTGGGTTCGCAGATCCCGGCGATGATGCTCGCCGCTTCAGGCCGACAGGTGGTCAACGGTATTTTCTATTACCCGCAGCCCACGCTGTGGAAACGACTGGACCCGGACGGTGTGCAGGTTGAACGCTACAACCGTTATCAACACCTGATCTTCCTCAGCCGCCCATCCGTCGATCACGATGCTCAAATCGAGGTGCCGCAGCCTGATGTGGTGAATGTGCTGGTCAGCACTCGACATCTGG
Source organism: Pseudomonas viridiflava (assembly GCF_001642795.1). Lineage (GTDB taxonomy): Bacteria > Pseudomonadota > Gammaproteobacteria > Pseudomonadales > Pseudomonadaceae > Aquipseudomonas > Aquipseudomonas viridiflava. Next base: position 105,843 of record NZ_LKEH01000026.1, read on the forward strand.
ACTTCACACGAATCGGCGCGGGACTCGTTGTCGCACCCGACAGCGACAAACCACAACTGAGCCTCAACCCGACGCTGTCACTGCAACACAGCGAAAAAGGCTGGTCATGGTTCAGGGTCCACGGCGCGCCCTGAACCCTCTAGTCAGAAGCACGCGGAGGCCAGGCCAGCCCGAAATCAATGTCGTCCAGCGTCAGGTTGGGGTTGTAGGCATAGTCGCTTTTGATTTTCGGCCAGCGCCGGGCCATGTAAGCCACTTCATCATCGAAGCGTTCCTGTTTTTCCGGCGAGTCCTCGAAACCACGGGTCGCCGACTCGTAGTGGTACAACTCGGCATACGGTGTCCAGACGTTGACGTACCCGCCCTCCTGAACCCGCAGGCAGAAGTCGACATCGTTGAACGCTATTTTCAGGTTGACCTCGTCAAGCCCGCCGACCTGCTCGAAGACTTTTTTCCTGATCACCAGACACGCCGCCGTCACCGCAGAAAACTCCTGAATCAGCACGGCACGGGCGAAATAGCCATATTCGCCTCGGGGCAGAAACTTGTGCGCATGGTTGGCGATGCCGCCGATACCGAGGACGACCCCGCCATGCTGCAGGCGATCATCGGGAAACCACAGCCGCGCGCCGACAGCCCCGACGCCTGGCTGCAACGCCAGCGAGACCATCTCATTCAGCCAGTCCGGCGAGATAACCTCGATATCGTTGTTGATCAGCCCGACCAATTCACCGCGCGCCTGGCTGACCGCCCGATTGTTCAACGCTGAATAATTGAAGGGTCCATCGTCCCGCAGAACGCGGATATCGGGTTGCTGATTGATCTGGGCGAAATACGCCAGCGACTCGGCTTCGTCCGAGCCGTTATCGATCACGATGATTTCATAATGCGGATAGGTGGTCAGGCGCTGGATGCTGTCGATGCATTGCTTGAGCAAGGCCCACGCATTGCGGGTCGGGATGATGAGGCTCACCAACGGTGCGGGCTCTGGCAGCGTGTAATGCACCCGATACATGCCAAAGGGCAACAACTCCACCTCACCCTTTCGTCCCGTGCGATGCAGATGATTGTTCAACGCTTTCACCGCGGCATGTACCGCGTATGGCTTCTCATCCGACGCCACAGCCGTGCTGCCAGCGTGAATACGCCAGTGATAAAGCACGCGGGGAATGTGGATGATCTGCGCGGGGCTCAGTTTTTCCGTGCAGCGCAACGCCAGATCGTAATCCTGCGAACCTTCGAACCCTTCCCTGAAGCGGCCCACACGATTGACCAGATCGCGCTGATAGACGCCCAAGTGAGAGATCATGTTCTGTGAACGGAACAGAAAGGCATTCCAGTCGGATTTGAAGTACGGGGCACTTCGGGCTCCCTGCTGATCGATCTTGTCTTCGTCGGAATAGATCACCCCGGCCTCCGGGTTGTGGACGATGGCGCGGGCCACCCAGTACAAGGCGTGCTCCGGCAGCAGGTCATCATGGTCCATCAGCGCGACATAGCGCCCGCTGGCAAGGTCCAGAGCGCAATTGCTGGCCGCCGAGATATGACCGTTTTCGCTGCGCAGCACGATTTTGATCTGTGCGCTCTGACGCTGCACTTTCCTGAGAAAGTCGCGTACGGCGGGTTGCCGGGAAGCGTCGTCGGCAATGCACAGTTCCCAGTGCGGATAGACCTGCTGTCTGACGCTGTCGATGGCCTCGCGAAGCATATCCAGCGGTGGATCGAAGACCGGCATGATGACCGAGATCAGCGGAGGACTTTCCCAATTGCCGATCTCTTCCAGCATGGCGTCACGAGCGCTGTCATTCAGCGTGTCATAGCGTTTGATCCACGCCGCGTAATCATGACGGTCAGGTGCCTCGTTTTCAGGTGCCGCAGCGTGACCCACGGCATTGAACCAGCGCACGCGTTCGATGAGACCACGCACACCGTGCTCGCGCAGTACCGTGGTGGCGCGCCGTGTAGTGGCCTTCAACCCGCCGCCCCGGCGAATCAGCGCAGGCAGGCGCCGCGAGGCTATGACCAAACGATGTGTGCTCAAAACCGTATGCCGAATCGGCGCAGCCAGCCTGCGGCTGTAGGAGTTTTCCAACTCATGGATGCGCAGATTCAGTTGATGAATGCGCGTGTCCTTTTCACGCTGCAACTCGAGCATCGCACTCTGCAGCTGCCTGATCAGGTCCTCACGTTCGCGCAGGTCATGACCATTTTCATTCAACAACCGCTCGACGGTCTGGATGGTGCCTATCTCGCCCTCGATCACATGCCGTTCGATCAGTTGCGTGGCGCTGTCCAGTTCACTCACCCGCCGCGTCAGGGCCTGAATCTGATCGGACAGGGGCTGCACGGCCGTGCGCAACGAGGTCTCGTGCTGCTGGCTCCAGTTGAGTCCCTGACTGATGCGGCGAGCAATGACTTCATCGGTGTACAGCACCAGATCGAGGGTCAGCACCAGGTCGCGAATGTCGTGACGTTGCGACAGATCGACGGGCAGTTGCAGATAGGGGTCATCGTCAAGGCTGACGAACAGCAGAGAGGATCCGGTGCGCTCCACCTCTTGCAGACCTGATACCGAAGGCAGCGCTGCGGTCTGGCCATCCCACTGCCAGATCACGGTCTGCTCCTTTTCAATTTGCAGGTTGTCCAGCGAAAAGGTCATGCGCCGGTCGACCGGATCGAGCCGCAATGATCGAGGTCGGGGTTCAACATCGCTGAGCGAAAATCGCAGATGCTGGTGACCGGGCAGCACTTCAAGGTTCAGGGCTGCCTCCTCTCTAAAGTTACCCGCCTCATCGCTGTAATACAGCCGGGCCTGGATTTTGGGAGCGATCGGCGACACCCGCTGATTGATGATCCGGTCCGCCTCCCAGTTCAGAAAACGGCTCGCCTCAAGGCCGGTCACGAAGGCCTGAAAATGCGCTTCCTGTTCGATGAAACCGTCCAGTTGCGTCGGGGTGATTTCCAGCCCTGCGTGAAACAGTGTTTCGGTGACGAACTGCCTGCGTGTCAGTGGCATCACACTGCTGCAGAACGGCGAGGCACTGGCGATCAGCAGCAACAGCGCGCGTATCAACAAATGTCCCAGTTCGATACCCGCAGCGGCCTCCCATTCAATGTCGATCAGCGTGGGCCGTTCGTCGGCGTCGCGGATGATGTTCTGCGGTACGGCATCGATGAGTACGCCAGGCAGCCGTTCATCCAGACGCTGCAATGGCAACTCGTGGCCCTGCCCGGCCAGCAGATCCCTTAACGCCTGACAATAGCGCGCCACAAACGCACCGAATTGTTTGACGGTCCAGTTGGGCGTGCTGGCGATGTCGAGAAACTGTTGGCTGAGCACGCTGCCGCGTCGATAGGGATCGACACGCGAGAGCACATGGCGAAAGTCCTTATGGGGCGCACCGTCCGAGCGCAACGGCTCATGCCGCACTTCAATGTCGTCCGGTGTTTCGATAAACAGGGTTTGCTTGCAGTAGCCGGGCTTGCGACTGACGTTGTAGTGCCCCGCCAACAGGTTCGGCATGGCCAGCGGCGTCAGCGAACAGGACGCGGCAATCAGAAACGAATTGGCCAGATCCATGCCCAGCCCGTTGTCGACCACCACGGGCCAGGCACGCTCCAGATTGAACAACGTGGCTCCCGGCAGTTGCGGGTCCTTGCGTACGTTCTGCCACAGCAACGCGGCGGCATCGAAGTCCGGGTGTTCGAAGCCGCGTTGAGTGACGATGGAATTGGGCAGTTTGTAATCAGGGGCGGGAAACAGAAATTCCGAACGGCTGAAACCGGCCCGCTCAAGGAGATGGGTCAGTCGCTTGCGTCCGAACGTCTGCGGGCCATGGGTCGAATAACGTCCTTCCACGCCAGCCATGGGTATGGCCAGATGATCCTCTGGCGCGCCCGCGAAGTATTTCAGCCCCAACTGGTTTTCAATCGCCAGCAGCAGGATGCCGTCGGGCTCCAGCAGTTCGCGGACCCTGACCAGCATGTCCAGCGCCGGATCATCGCCCTGATTGAACAGGCTGGCATATTCGAGCACGCCGATCAGGGTGATGACGTCGAAGCGTTGCGGCGGCTGGAACTGCTCGAACCGCTCGGCAATCACCGTGACATTGTCCAGATCACGGGTCCGGCTGGCCGCGATCCGGGCCCGGCGCAGGCTGCCTTCAAGGCTCAGCACCGTAGCGCCGCACTCGCCCAGATACCGGCTGATCGCCCCACAACCGGCGCCAATTTCAAGCACCCTGCCTGTCAGGCAATGCTCGAAGGGACGCAGCAGATTGCCCCGCGCGCGACCCAGGTGATAAAGCGACACCCAGTCGGTGCAGTGCTGACCCAGTTCGGTTGAAAGCACGCTCAGGTCTTGCGCCTGGCGCACGATGTCGGCCAGACGTTCTTCATGCTCGTCGCCATCGCTGTAAGCCAGCCCCTCGTAATCGGGACGTGCCCACACGCCCGTACGCCGGTCCAGCCGATACCCGCTCTGCTCAAGGTGACTCATTGTGCTGTTCCTGATCGAAGTCCATGGTGAGGGCCAGATCGACCAGTCCGAACAGCGTGGGGGTCGGGGCCACGACAATGTGAATGGCGTCGTAGCGACGATCGTGGGGAACGATCTCTTCGCCCTCGCGAGAGGCAACGCCCAGAGAAATGAAGTAATCGCCTGCTGACAGCCGGTTCCTGAAACTCAGACACGCCCTGAGTTGCGAACCCGGCTCGTAGAGTTGCCGGCTGGCGGCGCACTCCAGCAGCCAGGAATTGCTGCCATAGACCGTGACGCCCTCTTTGGTCTTGACCGTGAAGCCCAGCACCGGATGGCTGATGAGCCGGTTGAAACGGATGGCCACCTGCAACAGCACCTCGGCACCCGGCTCGATACCGAGTGGAAATTCCCGCGCTTCCACGGACAGGTGAAAGTCCATCAGCATCGCCGCACCATCGCCCCAACGGTACTCATGTGGATTGAAACCGGGGCGCGACTCGAAGGCATCCTGCTCGAAGTTCAGTACCGGTCTCTGGACGCTTACAGCGGGCTGCCGAACGGGAGACTCGTTTGTCACAGGGCTCGGCGATACCTGTGTCATCTGGCGATTGCGGCCGAACAGAATGTCCATGTAGCGATTGACGACAGCACGCGGCGCGCCGCTTGTTTCCACCCGGCCACCCTCCAGCAGAATCGCCCGGTTGCAATGGGTGACCACCTGTTCGCTGGCATGCGTGACCAACAGGATGCTGGTGCCGTTCTGCTTGAGTTGTCGCAACCGCTCAAAGCATTTGGCCTGAAATTTTGCGTCGCCGACCGACAGCGCCTCGTCGACGATCAGGATCTGCGGATCGACCTGCGCCTGCACGGCGAACGCCAGACGCACCGCCATGCCGCTGGAATAGGTCTTGACCGGCTGATCGATGAAGTCACCAATGTCGGCAAACCCGGCAATGGCGTCAAAGCGCTGATCGACTTCGTCGCGGCTCAACCCCAGTACCGAAGCGTTCAGGTAAACGTTCTCCCGACCGGTGAATTCGGGGTTGAAGCCAGATCCAAGCTCCAGCAATGCCGCGACACGCCCCTGGGTATGAACCGAGCCGCCGGATGGCCGCAGGGTGCCGCAGATGATTTGCAGCAGCGTCGATTTGCCTGAGCCGTTGCGACCGACCAGCCCGACGGTTTCTCCGCGCCGCACGTCGAAATCGACATTGCGCAGCGCCCAGAACTCCTGCCCGTAGCTCTTCACCGGCATGCCAAACCGACGCTGCAGTCGCGGCACAAGCGAGTGCAGGACTCGATCCATGGGCCGGTCGTAGCTGTAAAAGCATTTGGAAATATCACGGACGCTGATCGCGATTTCGTCAGAGGACATCGGCGAACCCCCTGCGGGCTTTCTGAAAGAAGCCGAAGCCTGCCGCCGCGATTGCAGAGGCGATCAGCATCGCCAGGGCCAGGCTTTGCCAGTCCGGCCAGTTTCCGAACAGCAGCACGTTGCGGCTTTCTTCAATGATGTAGGTCAGCGGGTTGAGCTTCAGCCAGGGTTGGTAGACCTGAGGCAATGCCGCCACCGGATACAGCACCGGCGAGAGGAACAGCAACACAGTGGTCAACACGCCGATGACCTGACCCACGTCGCGCAGGTACACGCCCAGCGCGGCCAGCAACCAACTGAAGCCCAGGGTCGCGATGGCCAGCGGCAGCAGCACCAGCGGAAACAGGAGCGCCGTCCAGTAGAGAGTCTGGGTCAGAATGAACTGCGCCAGCAGCAGTACGACAAGGCTGGTGCCCGCATGAAAAATGGCCGAGCCCAGCGTCACGACGGGCAGCACCTCCAGGGGAAACACTACTTTCTTCACGAAATTGCCGTTGTTCATGATCAGCGACGGCGCGCGGTTCGCACATTCGGCGAACAGTCCATGCACGATCATCCCCACAAACAACAGAATGGCAAACCCGCCCTTGCCGGTGTCCTGCCCGACCCAACGGGCCTGGAAGACTTCGGAGAACACAAAGGTGTACACCGCAAGCATCAGCACCGGGTTGAAAAACGACCAGGCGATACCGATCACCGAACCGCGATAACGGCCAATCACTTCGCGCCGGGTCATGGTGATGATCAATTGTCGGTGACGCCACAGGCTGCGCAGCAGATCCAGAGGACCGGCAGCCGGCGCCAGATGAGCGCTCAACATGATGGCTCCTGCATTTCGGGGAAGAGGATCAAGGCAATGGGGAATTCAGATCGCCACGGGCATGGCTACCGCCCCTGAGACAGACTCACAGGCGTGGAACGCAACGAAGGGGTCGAGGCGTCGGAAAGGGTTCGCACAGACAGTGCTGCGAGGACATTTCCGAAAATCAGTGTGGCAGCCAATACGCGGGACAGATGCGTCGGGCGATGGATGGTTGCAGGTGTTTCGACGGGTTTACAGCTCGGATCGCCCGCAAGCCGCCCCTAATCAAACAACACGTAACCTGCTGAGTGAACATGTTTTTGTGGGAGGCAGCTTTCCGGCGATGCAGTCAACGCGGTATGTCAGAAAAATCGCGTCATCGTTCATCGCGGGCAAGCCCCCTCCCACAGCCCGGTGTTTGCTGCGCGACAGCGCTACGTCGAAGACGTGATGGCGCCTCCCACAGTCCGGTGTATCAAGCCTGCGGGGGCTGTCCGTTGGAAGCCGACAGACCGCCATCCACCGGCAGGTTGACGCCGGTGACAAAGCGCGCGTCGTCGCTGGCCAGGAAGGCAATCACGTCACCGATGTCTTCAGGCTCGGCGGGACGGCCCAGCGCGATGCGTTCCTTGAACTTGGCCATCAGCGCGTCGTTGTCCATCATGTCGTCGGTCAGTTCACTGCGGGTCAGCGACGGGCACACCGCGTTCACCCGCACGCCGTCGGCGCCATGGTCCAACGCCAGCGCGCGGGTGAAGTTGGTGATCGCGCCTTTGGCCGCGTTGTAGAAACTCATGCCCCAGTCCCCGCCCATCCCGGACACCGACGAGACGTTGACGATGTTGCCCTTGCTGACAATCAGTGCAGGCATCGCACTGCGGGTGCAATAGAAGACGCCATCCAGGTCCACCGACATCAGCTCTTTCCAGTCTTGCACTTCAAGTTCGGTGACCTTGCCGGACTTCACGATGCCCGCATTGTTGACCAGCACGTCCAGACGGCCGAAGTGACTGGCGACTTCCTTGAACAGTGCCTCGACGTCGCTCAGGTCCGCCACGTCGGCCGCCCTGACCACATGACCTTCGCCCTCCAGTTGCGCATGTACTTTTTTCAGCTTGTCTTCGTTGCGGCCGACCAGCACCACGCTGGCGCCTTCCCTGGCAAAACGCTTGGCAGTGGCTTCGCCAATTCCGGAACCGGCGCCTGTGACCACAACGACTTTCTGGGTGAAACGATTCATTGAAAATGCTCCGAAAAAGTGAATACGTGTCTGGTGGACTGTGAGGCCCCCGGCCGCGTTCACTCTCATTCACGTGAGGCATTTTCAGGTCATTCCAAACGGTCGATATTCGACTAATCGTGCGTTGACAAACCCTTCACACCCTGTAAATAATCGGCGAAGTTGTACGACAACCTATGACGCCAAAACAATAAAAACAAAGCCGGGGCCCATTACATGAAGACTCGCGTCCGTATGCCCGCTCTACCTTGCGTAACCCCCTGGATCGCCGTCGCCGCGGCAAGGTTCTATCCTCTCGCAGCATTCCAAGACACACGTGTTTTATAGATTTCGCTGACTGTCAGCGAACGGTACCCGGCTGTCTTTCAGCCAGGGCCATGCCTGGAAACGGGCATCACATAATCCTCGTCGGTGTCGGCTCTTGCCTGTGCAAGGCCAGAAAAGAGGACGGTTTCGTTAAACCAAGGGAGCACAACAATAATGACATCTCACACCACCCGTTCGCGCATCCTGATGGGCGTTGGCAGCATGACGCTGCTCTGCCCGCTGATGAGCATGGCCGAAGGCTTCGTGGACGACACCAAGGCCACGCTCAACCTGCGTAACGCCTACTTCAACCGCAACTTCACCAACCCCGCGTTTCCCAACAGCGCGGCCCCGCAAAGCAAGGCTGAAGAGTGGACGCAAAGCTTCATTCTCGACGCCAAGTCGGGCTTCACCCAAGGCACGGTCGGGTTCGGTGTCGACGTACTCGGGCTGTATTCGATCAAGCTCGATGGCGGTCGCGGTACGGGCGGCACGCAATTGCTGCCGATTCACAGCGACGGGCGTCCAGCGGATGATTTCGGTCGTCTGGGCGTGGCGGGCAAGGCGCGTTTTTCCAAGACCGAACTGAAGGTCGGCGAATGGATGCCGGTGCTGCCGATCCTGCGTTCCGATGACGGCCGTTCGCTGCCGCAGACTTTCCAGGGCGGACAGATCACCTCCAAGGAAATCGACGGCCTGACGCTGTATGGCGGTCAGTTCCGCGGCAACAGCCCGCGTAACGACGCCAGCATGGAAGACATGTCGATGAACGGTCGCGGTGCCTTCACGTCCGACCGCTTCAACTTTGGCGGCGGTGAGTACGTCTTCAATGAAAAGAGCACACAGGTCGGCGTCTGGTACTCGGAACTGCAGGACATCTACCAGCAGCAGTTCTTCAACCTGCTGCACAGCCAGACCTTCGGTGACTGGACCCTGGGCGCGAACCTGGGCTACTTCATTGGCAAGGAGGACGGCAACAAGCTGGCCGGCGATCTGGACAACAAAACGGCCTATGCCCTGCTCTCGGCCCGTTACGGCGGCAGCACCTTCTATGTCGGTCTGCAGAAGCTCAGCGGCGACACGGCCTGGATGCGCGTCAACGGCACCAGCGGCGGCACACTGGCCAACGACAGTTACAACTCCAGCTACGACAACGCCAAGGAAAAATCCTGGCAGCTGCGTCACGACTACAATTTCGCCGTACTGGGCGTACCGGGTCTGACCCTGATGAACCGCTACATCAGCGGCGACAACGTCCACACCGGCAATATCACTGACGGCAAGGAATGGGGCCGGGAGTCGGAACTGGCGTACACCGTACAAAGCGGCACGTTCAAGAACCTGAACGTCAAATGGCGGAACTCCAGTTTGCGCCGCGACTTCAGCGCCAACGAGTTCGATGAAAACCGTGTCTTCATCAGCTATCCGCTGTCGTTGCTCTGATGCACCGGATCAGGCCCTTCCACTGGTGGGGCCTGGTCACGCGCAAGCGTCCAGACGGCGGTTCACCAACCGGCTACTTAATACTTTGGGCGCGTTGACAAGCAGCGCGAGGGCTGCCGATAATCCGGCAAGTCATACGACAACAGATGACAAAAAATAACAATCAGGAAACTTCCTCATGGCATCGGCTCACACTACGCAGACTCCCTTCAATCGCCTCCTGCTGACAGGCGCGGCAGGCGGCCTGGGCAAGGTATTGCGCGAAACGCTGCGTCCCTACGCGAACATTCTCCGGCTGTCCGACATCGCCGAAATGGCGCCAGCGGCTGGCAGCCATGAAGAGGTCCAGGTCTGCGACCTCTCTGACAAGAACGCCGTTCATCAGTTGGTCGAAGGCGTTGATGCCATTCTGCATTTCGGTGGCGTTTCCGTAGAGCGGCCGTTCGAGGAAATCCTCGGCGCGAACATCTGCGGCGTATTTCACATCTACGAAGCCGCCCGCCGTCACGGCGTGAAGCGCGTGATCTTCGCCAGCTCCAACCACGTCATCGGTTTCTACAAGCAGGACGAAACCATCGACGCCCATTCTCCGCGCCGCCCGGACAGCTATTACGGCCTGTCCAAATCCTACGGCGAGGACATGGCCAGCTTCTACTTTGATCGCTACGGCATCGAAACCGTCAGCATCCGCATCGGCTCCTCGTTCCCGGAACCGCAGAACCGCAGAATGATGAGCACCTGGCTCAGCTTCGATGATCTGACCCAACTGCTCGAACGCTCCCTGTACACGCCCAATGTCGGCCATACCGTGGTGTACGGCGTATCGGACAACAAGACCGTCTGGTGGGACAACCGTCTGGCCAGCCAGCTGGGCTATGTTCCCAAGGACAGTTCGGAAGTGTTTCGCGACAAGGTTGAAGCCCAACCGATGCCGGCCGCCGATGATCCGGCCATGGTCTATCAGGGCGGCGCCTTCGTGGCCTCCGGGCCGTTCGGCGACGAGTAAACATCGCTCATTTACAACCTGAACAGCCTGGAGACACGAGCGCCATGGATGCCGAACTAATTCTGGATGCGCAAAACGCTACGGGTGAGAGCCCTGTCTGGAGTGCCCGCGATCAGGCGCTGTACTGGGTCGACATCCCGGCAGGCCACCTGCATCGCTGGAGTGCACGCGATGGCAGCACTCGCCACTGGAAAGCCCCGCAGATGCTGGCCTGCATTGCGGCCGACGGCAAAGGTGGCTGGGTGGCAGGCATGGAAAGCGGCCTGTTCCACCTGCAGCCCGGCGACGGTGAAAATCTGACCGCCACGCCTCTGGTCGAGGTCGGGCACGCACAACCCGGAATGCGCTTCAACGATGGTCGTTGCGACCGTCAGGGACGCTTCTGGGCAGGCACCATGTTCATGGACATGGGTGCCGGAGCCGTGGTCGGCGCGATGTATCGCTACAGCGCAGGGCAACAGACGCTGGAACCGGTGCTGAAAGACTTCATCGTGCCCAACGGCCTGGCGTTCAGCCCGGACGGCAAAACGATGTACCTGTCCGACTCGCACCCCAGCGTACAGAAGATCTGGGCCTTCGATTACGACACCGACAGCGGCACCCCACACAACCGCCGCCTGTTCGTGGACATGAACAATTATCTGGGTCGCCCGGATGGTGCAGCCATCGACGCCGATGGCTGCTACTGGATCTGCGGCAACGATGCCGGTCTGATCCATCGTTTCACCCCACAGGGCAAGCACGACCAGTCACTGGTCGTGCCCGTGAAAAAACCCGCCATGTGTGCATTCGGCGGCCCGGACATGGACACCCTGTTCGTGACGTCTATCCGCCCTGGCGGCGATCTGAGCGATCAACCACTCGCCGGTGGTGTGTTCGCTCTACGGCCCGGCGTCAAAGGCCTGGAGGAGCCTGTTTTCCGGGATTGATCCACACACTGAGCCACAACATTGAAGCAACAGCACTGAACCCAATAGCACCGACCAAAAACAAGAAAATCGGAGATATCCATGGACTTCAAACGCACACTTCTCATCGCTGCACTTCCGCTCGCGTTCTGCATGTCTGGCATCGCGCAGGCTGAAGTAAAAATCAAGTTCGCCGAAGTGCACCCCGCCGGCTATCCGCCGGTCGTGGCCGAGCAGAACATGGGCAAAAAGCTGCAGGAAGAAACCAAGGGCGAGATCAGCTTCAAGATGTTTGCCGGCGGCGTGCTGGGCTCGGAGAAGGAAGTCGTCGAGCAGGTGCAGTCCGGCGCCATCCAGATGACCCGGGTCAGCCTCGGCATCGTCGGCCCGGTGGTACCGGACGTCAACGCGTTCAACCTGCCGTTCGTGTTCCGTGACCAGGCGCACATGCGCACCATCATCGATGGCGAAATCGGTCAGGAAATGCTCGACAAGATCACCAACTCGAACTTCAACATGGTCGCGCTGGCCTGGATGGATGGCGGCACGCGCAACCTGTACACCAAGAAGCCGGTACGCAGCATCGCCGACCTCAAGGGCATGAAGATTCGCGTACAGGGCAACCCGGTGTTCATCGACACCATCAACGACATGGGCGGCAACGGTATCGCCATGGCCACCGGCGAGATTTTCAGCGCCCTGCAGACTGGCGTGATCGACGGTGCGGAAAACAACCCGCCGACCTACTTCCAGCACAACCACTATCAGAACGCCAAGTTCTACACCATGACCGAGCACTTGATCCTGCCTGAGCCTGTGGTGATGTCGAAAACCACCTGGACCAAGCTCACGCCCGAGCAACAGACCCTGGTGAAGAAACTGGCACGCGAAGCGCAGATGGAAGAGCGCAAGCTGTGGGACGCCGCATCGGCTGCCGATGAAGCCAAGCTCAAGGCCGCAGGTGTGGAGTTCATCACCCTGACTGCCGAGCAGAAAAAGGCGTTCTACGACGCAACCCAGGCCGTGCGTGACAAATACGGCGCGCCTTACAAAGATCTGATCAGCCGTATCGAAGCGGTCCAGACCGATCCTGCGCTGATGGCAAAAACTCAAGCTGCCCAATAAGACAGTCCGATAACGCCGCGGGGGCGAGCGAGAGCTCGTTCGCCGCCGCTGTGGTGAGCCTCCATGAAAAATACGTTATTGCGCATCAACGACACGCTTTACCGGGTCTGTATCGGGATCGCGGGTCTGTCGGTCCTGATCATGACCCTGATCATTCCCTGGGGCATCTTCGCCCGTTACGTGCTGGGCAGCGGCTCCAGCTGGCCAGAGCCGGTCGCCATTCTGCTGATGGTGGTGTTCACCTTCTTCGGCGCTGCAGCCAGTTATCGCGCTGGCGCACACATGGCCGTGGCCATGGCGGTCGACCGCATGCCGTTGCAGGTTCGCAAAGTGGCAACAGTGATCGTGCAGATCCTGATGGCCATCGTTGCGCTATTCATGATCGTCAAGGGCTTCAAGCTGTGCGCCACCACCTGGAATCAGTTTCTGGGTGAAATCCCGTCCCTGCGGGTAGGCATCTCTTATCTGCCGATTCCCATCGGCGGCATCGTGACCCTGATTTTCGTGCTGGAAAGGATGTTCCTGGGTGACCAGAGTCACCGCTCCGTCATGCGGTTCGACGTCATTGAAGAAAGCGAAGGTGCCGCATAAATGGACGCATTAGTACTGTTGGGCAGCTTTATCGCACTGATCCTGATCGGCATGCCCGTGGCCTACGCGCTGGGCTTGTCGGCGTTGATCGGTGCCTGGTGGATCGAGATTCCCGCCGATGCCCTGATGATTCAGATCGCGGGCGGCGTGAACAAATTTTCGCTGCTGGCGATTCCGTTCTTTGTACTGGCCGGTGCCATCATGGCCGAAGGCGGCATGTCACGAAGGCTGGTGGCCTTTGCCGGGGTGCTGGTGGGTTTCGTGCGCGGCGGGCTGTCACTGGTCAACATCGTGGCCTCGACCTTCTTCGGCGCCATCTCCGGCTCGTCCGTGGCCGACACCGCTTCGGTGGGCTCGGTGCTGATCCCGGAAATGGAACGCAACGGTTACCCTCGCGACTTCTCGACAGCGGTAACGGTAAGCGGCTCGGTGCAAGCCCTGCTGACGCCACCCAGCCACAACTCGGTGCTCTACTCGCTGGCCGCTGGCGGCACGGTGTCGATCGCCTCGCTGTTCATGGCCGGAATCATGCCGGGCCTGTTGCTCAGCGCGGTGATGATGGGCCTGTGCATGATCTTCGCCCGCAAGCGCAACTACCCGAAAGGCGAAGTGATCCCGATGCGTCAGGCGCTGAAAATCGCCGGTGAAGCACTGTGGGGCATGATGGCGCTGGTCATCATTCTGGGCGGGATCCTGTCGGGCGTGTTCACAGCGACCGAATCGGCCTCCATCGCCGTGGTCTGGTCGTTCTTCGTGACCATGTTCATCTACCGCGACTACAAATGGCGCGACCTGCCCAAGCTGATGCACCGGGCGGCACGGACCATTTCCATCGTGATGATCCTGATCGGTTTCGCCGCCAGCTTCGGTTACATCCTGACGCTGATGGAAATCCCGATGAAGATCACTACAGCGTTCCTGACGCTGTCGGATAACCGTTACGTGATTCTGATGTGCATCAACGTGATGTTGCTGCTGCTCGGCACCATAATGGACATGGCACCGCTGATCCTGATCCTCACCCCGATCCTGCTGCCAGTGGTCGCCAGTGTCGGCGTCGACCCGGTTCACTTCGGCATGATCATGCTGGTCAACCTGGGTATCGGCCTGATCACACCGCCGGTGGGTGCAGTGCTGTTCGTGGGCGCCGCGGTGGGTAAAGTCACCATCGAAGCTACCGTGAAAGCCCTGCTGCCGTTCTACGCCGCACTGTTCATGGTGCTGATGCTGGTGACTTACATCCCGGCTATCTCGCTGTGGCTGCCAGGCGCTGTGCTCTGAATCCTCGTTACTGACTGTCAGCCCTCGCGAGCTCTTGTTCGCGAGGGTCATGACAGCGCTGCTTTTTCCAGCCAAGGAGGCTGGTCCCGCATGTCCGCCCCTGCCCTGTTTCCCCGCCACATCGCCGTATTGATACTGGCGCTGCTGGCCTGCTCGTTCGCTGGCAATCACATTGCCGCACGCATTGCCTTCGACCATGACACCGGCCTGCTGCTGGCGATTCTGTGTCGCTCCGGTGTCACCCTGCTGGTGCTGGTCAGTCTGGTGCTGCTGCAACGCGAACGGCTCAACCTGCCCGCCAGCACCTGGCGCTGGCAACTGCTGCTGGGCCTGCTGATCGCGACCCAGAGCTTCTGCATCTATTCGGCCGTGGCCCGGATTCCGGTTGCCCTGGCTCTGCTGGTGGTCAACGTCTCACCGATCCTGCTGGCGCTGCTGACCTGGGCGCTGGGCGGTGCTGCACCAACGCGCCGCGCGGCGGCCTTGATGGGCCTGATTCTGTTCGGTCTGGTGCTGGCCCTCGATGTGCCGCACCGTTTGTCCAACCCCGGCAGCAGCGAGCCCCAGTGGCTGGAAGGCATTGCCTACGCCTTTACCGCGGCGGTGGTGTTCGCCTTCGCGCTGTGGATTACCGACAACAAGCTGTCGAGCATGCGCGGCACCGTGCGCAGCATGCTGACCATGGTCGTGGTGTTCATCGCTGCCGCCGTGGCCGGTGCCAGCGGTCTGCTGCCCGGCGGCGTGGACCTGCCGACCAGCCGCATCGGCTGGACCGCGCTGGCCAGTCTGGTGTTGCTGTACGGCGTCGGTTTTTCGCTGCTGTTCATCTGCATGGCGCGCCTGGACATCGCCCGCAATGCGCCGGTCATGAACATCGAGCCGGTGGCGAGCCTGCTGTTTGGCTGGCTGATTCTGGATCAACTGCTCAGCAGCGGCCAGGTCATCGGTGGGTTGATCGTCGTCAGTGGTATCGTCCTGCTGACCTGGCGCCGCGCCACACCGCCTTCACCGCCAAAATCCGTCACTACAGAAGAGGCTCCGCACCATGCCCGCGAACGTTCTGACCCTTGAAGACGGCCTGACCCGGCTGACCCTTGCCCCCGAGACAGGCGGCAGCATCGTCAACTGGACAGTCCTGAGCAGCGGCCAGCCATTGCTGCGCCACAGCTCCGACGAAGCCGTGGCTGCGGGCACACCTCGCAAACTGGCGCTGTACCCGCTGGCGCCCTGGTCGAACCGGATCGGTGGCGGCGGCCTCGACACACCCGACGGCTGGCTCGCCCTGTCGCCCAACAGCGCCAACGATGCGTTGCCCATTCACGGCAGCGCCTGGCAACAGTCCTGGGACGTGATCGAGCAGACGGACACACACGTTTGCCTGCAACTCGACAGCCGGATTCCCTTCGCCTATCAGGCCCGACTGCGCTACACGCTGCTCGACGGCCGGTTGAGTATCGAGCTGAGCACCACACATCTGGACAGCCGCGCGGCCTGGCACGGACTCGGCCTGCACCCTTACCTGCCGCGCACGCCCGAGACACGTCTGCAGGCCAAGGCTTCGCAGGTCTGGCTGTGCGACGAGGCAGGCCTGCCCACCGAGCGGCAGGATCTGCCAGACGAGTGGGATTTCCGAAGCGGCAACAGCCTGCCGCACGCGAAGCTGGACAACGGTTTCACCGAATGGGACGGCCGCAGCGTCATCCGCCAGCCCGACTTGGGCTACGAGCTGCACTGTGAGGCCAGCGGCAGCGAATACTTTCTGATCTTCTGCCCGCCGGGGCTGGACTTCTTCTGCTTCGAACCGGTCAGCCACCCGGTCAACGCCCACCACCTGCCGGGGCATCCGGGGTTGAAGCTGTTGCAGCGTGGAGAATCCATGACGCTGGGGTTCAGCCTGCTTTATCGGGCGCTTTAGCCTGTCGATTCATTCTATGACCAGCACCGACCGGCCACTCATCCTGACAAGACCGGCGGGGCTGGCACAGTCGCCATCAATCATTGAATCGATGTCGCCCAGCACGAAGATAGTCACCGCTTTGGCCCCCTGGTAGCGGCCGTCCACGATGTATCCGGTCCCTACGACAACCGAGCCCTTACCCTCTACCTCCTGATGCGCCGTGTTGAACACGTAGGTACTGGTCGTTCGGTCGTCCCAATGGATCACCCATGTGATGGGCGAAGCCAGACTGCGCAGCCGCGGGCAGGACAAGTCCGCCTGAAACCTCTGCTCGGCCGAGGCTCTGAGACTCAGGGCAGAGGAAGGCGACTCACAAGGCCCCCAGTAACTTTTCGTGGTGATATCAACCGGCTTACGGGTATTGGTCAGGCCCGGAGACCACTTGGCGATGTGCACGCCGTTCACGCAAGTGACCTGATTCTCCGGTTCAGCCTCAGCCCGCTCGGGCGCGATGAGCAGGGTTGTGCCCACGCAGATGAAAACAACTGTGGCCAGACAAACCAGACCTGATAAAAACCGCTCGGCAGTGAGAGGCATGACCGGCTCCGTGAACGTGATGATGTTCAGCTACCGGTGTATCAGCCTGCGTCGTCGGTTTCTACTGTCATAACTGACAGGAACCGGCGAAATCAGACCAGTAGAGAACACACTATCCCCTGTGATCCGTTCCCGCTTCGCCTGCGTAACACACAGGCATACCGAACCAAAACCAGACAACGACGATCAGAAGGTGGATCATGAGCATAACTGCCAGTCTCAGGACCTTCTGTCACTTGTCCACCCCATCCAGCGATTCGCCGATAACCCGACTTTGGATCAATGAAGTCAATGCCGTGGCCCGCCAGCAGGACCGCGATAGCTTCATGCGCATTTACGATCACTTCGCGCCGCGGCTGTTGCGCTATCTCACGGGTCTGAATGTGCCTGAAGGTCAGGCCGAGGAGCTGGTGCAGGAGGTGTTGCTCAGGTTGTGGCACAAGGCCGATACGTTTGACCCGAGCAAGGCGAGTCTGGGCACCTGGCTGTTCCGGATCGCGCGCAACTTGTACATCGACAGCGTGCGCAAGGACCGCGGCTGGGTGCAGGTACAGAATTCGCTGGAACAACTTGAACGCCTGGAAGCACCACAGGACCGAACGCTTGATTACAGCCAGCGTCAGGAGCAACAACTGGCTTCGGCCATCCAGAACCTGCCGACTGATCAAGCCAAGGTGCTACGCATGTCTTATTTCGAGGCGCTCAGCCATCGCGAAATCTCCGAACGTCTCGGCATGCCGCTGGGCACTGTCAAGTCCTGCCTGCGATTGGCCTTCCAGAAGCTGCGCTCCCGGATCGAGGAGTCCTGATGAACACGTTAAGACACCCGGATGATTCGACACTGATCAGCTACGCCGCGGGCGCGCTGGCACAAAGCATCGCGCTGGTCACGGCCGCGCATCTGGAGCGTTGTCCGGTCTGCCGGGCAAGGTTGAGGGAAGCCGAACAGATAGGCGGCGTGCTGATGCAGCAGCACAGCAGCATCGTAGTGCCGTTGCGTGGACGCGCCGCGATGCTTGAAAGGCTGAATGAGCCGGCTTCGCGACAGAGCCCGGTGATCAACCCATTACAGGCCTCCAACGAAGACTCCGACTTGATGCCCGCGTGCCTGCAGGCGCATTTCGGCCAGTACCTGAGTCAGTTGAAGTGGAAAACACTCGCGCCCGGCGTCCAGCGCGTGCGGGCCGAAGGTATCGCGCAGGGCACCCTCATGCTGCTCAAAAGCGCGCCCGGCGTCAGCATGCCGATGCACAGTCACAGCGGCAGTGAAATGACCATGGTCCTCAGAGGTTCATTCCACGACGAAATGGGCGATTTCAAGGCAGGTGACATTGCCGATCTGGACAGTGATGTCCATCACCAGCCTGTCGCCTACGGAGAGTGCATCTGCCTGCTGGCCACCGATTCACCGCTGCGCTTTCACGGCCTGTTTGCACGCATTATGCAGCCGTTCATCGGTATCTGACCGAACGGCTGCGCCCCTGCTTTCAGCGCTGAATACCGACACCCAGCGAGGCCAGCGCATCCCAGTAGCCTGGGTACGTCTTGCCGACACAGTCCGGATCCAGAATGCGGATACCGGCGATTTTCAGGCCCGCCAGGGCGAAACACATGGCGATGCGATGGTCGGCATGGGTGTCGATCAAGGCATCGACCGTTGTACCCGCGAGTGCAGGATTGGCGTTCACCACCAGATCATCGCCCTCCTCGACCGCCAGCCCGGGCGCAATCGCGCACAGGCCGTGGGACAGCGCCGAAATGCGGTCGCACTCTTTCACACGCAGGTTGGCAATGCCGACGAAACGCACGGGCTGATTGTTGAACGCGGCCAGCACGGCCAGGGTCGGGATGGCGTCCTGCATCTGCGAGCCGTCGATCACGGCCGGCATGTTCGGGAAGCGGGCGATGATATGGCTGGCCAGCGCGTCAGGCTGAGTGAATGCGTCGGTGGCGACACCCAGATCGATATTGCCCTGAGTCAGCGCCTGAGCGGCCCACAGGTAGGTCGCAGCGGACGCGTCCGGCTCGATGTGGAAATCCGTGGCGCGGTAGCCGGTCGCCGAGACTTTCCAGGCGGCGTCGCCAATGGCCTGAACCTCGGCACCGAACGCCTGCATTGCCGCGAGGGTCAGGTCGACGTAACCGCGTGCACCGATCTCGCTGCCGGTCAGGGCGACTTCCAGAGGACCCTTGCCGCAGGCACCGGCCATCAACAGTGCCGACACGTATTGGCTGGACAGATTGCCGTCGATCTCGATGCGCCCGGCGGCCAGACCGCCCTTGCCCTTGATGGCGACCGGCGGACAGCCGGTCGGGGCGCTGACTTCAACGCCCATGCGCTGCAAGGCGTCGACCAGCGGGCCGATAGGGCGCTTGCGCATGTACTCGTCGCCATCAACCACGAAGTCGCCTTCGAAATTGGCCAGCGCTGCGGTCAGAAAGCGCGTCGCGGTTCCGGCATTGCCCAGGAACAGCGCCTGCTGCGGCGACTGCCAGTGACCTGAGCTGGTGACCACGAAGGTGCTGTCATCCGGCTCGTCGACCTGCACGCCCATCAGACGCAGGGCTTCGGACATCACGCGGGTGTCGTCACTTTTCAGCGCGCCGGTCAGGCGGCTGGTGCCTTTCGCAAGACCCGCCAGCAGCAGGGCGCGGTTGGTGATGGACTTGGAACCGGGCGGGCTGACGCGCCCGACCAGCGGGCGCTCGACAGGCAAAACAGTGAGAGTGGCTTGAGATCGCATGATGTCCCTGAGCGTCAGCGGAAAAATGGCGATCCTAGCACGAGCAAGGTGCTGCGTTCATGGGTCAACGCAGGCCTTTTGGCGAGAACACAGCCTCAGCTGTGGTCGCCAGACAACTTCTGCAACTGGGCGTTGACCGCCTGGAGTTGATGACGGTTGGTCGCCACGTCGGTGACGTCGTAGATCACCAGACACACATGGCTGATTTCGCCCGTGGTCGAGCGCAGCGGGAACAGTGTGGTGTTCTGGTACATGAACTCTTCCTGCCCGGTGATGGGCTGGTAGTTCTTGAAGCGCACCAGATAAGGCCGCTGCTCCCAGATCGTGAAGGCTGGCGTGCCCAGGGTCACGACGTTGTCGATTTTCTTGCTGAACCACGGCTGGTTCACGTCGGGAAACAGTTCGAAGAAGGTCTTGCCGATGGCCACGTAAGGCACCACGCCAGAGCGGTTCTCCATGAAGGTGTTCCAGACCGAAACCTGGTAGTTCAGGTCGAGTACCACGATGCCCACGTCGATGTTTTGCGTGACGGCCAGCAACCAATGCAGCTCGTTGATTTCGATAGCGTTGCTCATGGGGTCAGCTCATCAGGTAGGCAAGTTTTTTGGTCAGCAGATCGACCGAATCTTCGGTGAACAGCATCAGCAGATCAAAATGAATGTTGTGGCCTTCGACGCTGTAGCTGATCTCCACCGCCAGAGTCTTTTTCCAGCGCTGGCTGTTGATGCGGATCAACTCGTCGATGCCGCCCTGGGCACCCAACAACTGCGGATGGCCTTGCGAGAAGGCGATATCGATCTGCTCGGCAATCCCGCTCAGGCAGGCACCGATCAGGATCGTAGACAGGTCCAGAAGCATTTCCATGTCGGAAGAATCGGGGGAGTTGCCGCCCATCAGCTTCGACACGCCGGAAATTTCAGAGTCGTGGAAGATCAACAGCGCTTCACCGGCGATACCGCCACCGATGTAGCCCTGACAGACTGCAGTCAGGCGCTGATCACTGTGTGCATCGGCGAGCGCCATGTGCAACTCGCCCACTTCAAGCATGTTCACGTTCGGCACCGGCAATTGCACAAACACGCCCAGCACCTTGGCCAGCAAAGCAGCGGCCCGGCCCATGGCGACGTTGACGGTTTCGCGGAATGCATCCTGAAAACTGATGATGCCCTGCCCCGCCGTGTGCTGCGTGGCCACAGTGGCAGGCAGCGCCGAAGGCTTGCCCAGCAGGCCAAGGCGTTCGAGCGTGTTTTTGAGTTCGTCCGGGTCGGCCGGCTTTTTCAGGAAGGCCAGCGCGCCCAGTTCCATGACACGGCGTACGGCCTCATCCTGCACGTCTCCGGAGACCACGATAACCTTGGCGTCCAGGTGTTCTTCACGAATCGCCGCCAGTGTCTGGTAACCGTCCATGACCGGCATGGTCAGGTCCAGCAGCACGACCTTGCCCAGGCCGCTGCGGATCGCCTCCAGGCCTTCCTGACCTTGGGTCGCCATCGTTACCGACACATCCCAGTCAGCAGGCAAGGCCCGCATCAACTGCTTTCGCGCCATGTTGGAGTCGTCGCATATCAATAGCGCAAGAGTGGACATCGTGTAGTTCTCACTGCAAAAAATCAGGCTGCCAGAGGCAGATAGCATCGGTACGGCAACAGGGCTAAAACGACTACAGATCAACTGACTGCAAGACTTGCTTCATGATAGATATCATATAGACATCACTCCCGCCACATCTCGACGTGACACGTTGTCATACTAGAAGAGTTTCATAAGCCGTCACGTACAATCGTTGTCAGGATTGGCCTGCCGCCAGTATTTTTTTCCGGATGCCTGTCACTTCGGTCGGAATGGCCCTATGATCAAATGATAGATTTGCAAATAATCATTCGATAGTAGAGGTGAATCATGTCTCTCGCCATACGCGACTATCATCCGGCAATGATCCAGAAGCAGGATTTCTGGCAAAAGCTGGGCATTCCGCCGCGCGGCGACAGCCTGTACACGGCGCTGCGCAATGGACTGCCCTATGAAATCTTCGAACGTCTGGCGCAATACACCGACCTCAACCGCTCGACCCTGGCCGAGCATCTGGGCATTGCGCCCGCGACGTTGCAACGTCGGTTGAAGGTGCGGCAGTTCAATTCAGAAGAAAGTGATCGTCTGTTTCGCCTGGCGGCGGTGTACAAGGCGACGCTGGATCTGTTCGAGGACGATACCGAAGCCACTCGCCTCTGGCTGGCCAACCCGGTCCATGGACTGGGCAATCGTCGCCCTCTGGAAATGCTTGCAACATCTGCCGAAGCCCAGGCCGTGCTCGACCTGATCGGTCGCCTGGAACACGGGGTCGTGGCTTGATTCCTGTCTATCGTCTGGTCAAGCGCAAATGGCTGGCCCAGGCATTCGACGGCGAAGGCGCAAAACTCTATGGAGGGCGCTGGAACAGCAAGGGCAATGCCTGCGTGTATTGCGCGGGCAGCGAGTCACTGGCGTTGCTGGAAGTACTGGTTCACTTGGGCAATGCCGCAGTGGCGCAACATTACGCAATGCTTGAACTGCAGATCGCTGAAGAACACATCCTAAATGCGCGCCTCGACACCCTGCCGCCCGACTGGCGCGAGGAACCGGCGCCACCCGCTACCGCGTTGTTCGGCGATGCCTGGCTGGCGTCCAGTGACAGCCTGGCGCTGGCAGTGCCCAGCGTGATCATTCCGCGAGAATCCAACTACCTGCTCAACGTGCGGCATCCGGCGTTCGCAACTGTCGTGGCGACAGCACGGGACCTGGATTTTGCAGTGGATGCGCGTTTGGGTCGAATCACGACCTGACGAAGGCAGGCGCGGTCTGACAGCAAACAGCGACTGCGCCGACTTTTACCAAATAATACGTAATTCGCTGAAGGCACACGTTTTTGTGGGAGGCGCCACTACGTCTTCGACGGAGCGCTGTCGCGCATCAAACTCGGTGGGAGCGGACTTGTCCGCGAATGCAGCGTTTCAGCCACTGCATACGCGTCGGATGTACCGGCCTTTTCGCGGACAAGTCCGCTCCCACGACGCCCGGTGTTTGCGGCGCGACAGCGTGATGTCGGAGACACGTGCCTCTCTCTTATCCAGCAAACCTCACTCAGTAACTGGCAGCGGCATGTTCTTCGGCCACAGCAGCCAGATATTGCCCTTCTGCTTCATGTCACCGGCCAGCTTGCCTGCTTCTTCACCCGTTCCCCAGAACAGGTCGGCGCGCACTTCGCCCGCGATGGCGCCGCCGGTGTCCTGAGCCGCCACCGGCCGCACGATGCTGCTGCCGTCAGGTCTAGTGGTCGACAGCCACAACAGGCTGCCCAGTGGAATCACCTTGCGATCAATCGCCACGCTGTAGCCAGCCGTCAGCGGCACATTGAGCGAACCGCGCGGGCCTTCGTTGCTGTCAGGATTACGGCCAAAGAACACATAGCTGGGGTTGCTCGCAAGCAGCTCGGGAACGCGCTGAGGATTGGCCTTGGCCCAACCGGAGATGGCGCCCATGGTGACCTCCTCCTTCTTCAACTGACCCTGCTCGACCAGCCAGCGTCCAATGGCCCGATACGGCCGACCGTTCTGATCGGCGTAAGCCAGACGCACTTGCGAACCATCGTCCAGACGCACGCGGCCCGAGCCCTGGATCTGCAGAAACTGCAGGTCCATTGGATCAGTCAGCCAAGCGACAACCGGCGCATTCAGGCCCTTGGCGCCAATAGTGGCGGCATCGTCATACGGCTTGAGCACCCGGCCTTCCAGACGACCGCGCAGGCGCTTGCCCTTGAGTTCGGGATAGACACTGTCCAGGTTGACCACGATCAGATCATCCGGGACGCCATACACAGGCACGTTCGCCGCTTCAGTCTGAGTCAGGCTGCCAGGGTAGACAGGCTCGTAATAACCCGTAATCAGACCGTCGGCGCTGCCGTTGTCAGCCCGCAGGCTGTAGACCTGCAACTGGTCGTGCAGAAATGTCTGGATCTGCTCGGCACTCGGCGCAGGCTCCAGACCGGCTGCGGCCGCACAGGTCGGTCCCCAGACGGCGTCGGCTTTCAAGCGGGTGCATGCGCTGCGCCATGAGGTGAAACCGGCCTGCAGATCAGCATCGGACACTGCGGGCAGCGCTTCCCAACCGGCCTGAGCATACGTGGTGTGAGGCGGTTTCGGCGCAGTGGTCGGCTTGTCGGACTTGTCACACGCAGCCAGCATCACTGCCAGCGGCAGGACCAGCGCCAGGCGCCGGTGCCAGGGTTTGAAAGAGAACGTCATCAGCGCGAATCCTTGTACAGCCGCATCAGGCTTGAGTTGAAAAAACGCCATTGTGGCCCAGGCGGGCGCTGTGACCTAGAGCCCGATCGACAGTTATACGAATCCTTCATCTCATAGGTTGTGTAGATGATTGCCATTGCCAACAGTGATTTCCGCTGACGATCCGCACTTTCTAGAATGAATCCAACTTTTGAATACATCCGACCCTTGAGGACTGATATGCGTATTGAAATCGGCATCAACGAGCAGGACCGCCAACAGATCGTCGACGGCCTGTCACACCTGCTTTCCGACACCTATGTGCTGTACCTGAAAACCCACAACTTCCACTGGAACGTCACCGGTCCGATGTTCCGCACCCTGCACCTGCTGTTCGAAGAGCAGTACACCGAACTGGCGACCGCAGTGGATTCCATCGCCGAACGTATCCGCGCACTGGGCTTCCCGGCTCCAGGCACCTATTCGACCTACGCTCGTTTGTCGTCGATCAAGGAAGAACCGGGCGTGCCTGATGCTGCCGAGATGATCAGGCAACTGGTGGAAGGTCAGGAAGCCGTGGTCCGCACCGCACGCGGTCTGTTTCCGCTATTGGAAAAAGTCAGCGACGAACCCACCGCCGACCTGTTGACCCAGCGAATGCAGGTGCATGAAAAGGCTGCGTGGATGTTGCGTACGTTGCTGGAAGGGAATTGATGACTGAGCGTCTGGCACCCGCCTATTGAGGGAATGCCAGACGCTTTTTTGCCGTACCTCACACGTTGCATGACTTCACGGCTGGCCGGGATGCGGCTCAGGGTAGTCGCGACCTATCTCCAGAGGACTGGCGTAAGGGCTGTCCCATAGCTGACGGTGCAACGCGCCTATCCTGCTGGCCATGCTGCTGTCGTGCATCACCACCTCCAGATTTCGCGAGTTATCGAGATAGCCGCCGAGCCAGTTACTGGTTCCCACCCAGGCGACCTGATCATCGATGTCCATGGTCTTGCTGTGGATCACCCTCGCATAGGGAATGAAGCCTTGCGCGGCGACCGGCAGCGTCACGACTCGTACCTGCACGTTCGGCACCAGTGCCAGACTCTTCAGGTACGCGACCTCCGGCATGCCGGTGTTCCAGTCCGAAACCATCAGTTTGATTGAGACGCCTCGGGCTGCAGCGCTGCGGATAGCGTTGTCGATCACAGCGTAATACGGCCGAGCCTTGTCTGGCCCGTATGACAAGGGCGCGTAGTCCAGCAGTTGCACACGCACCTCTCGCCTTGCTGCTGCCAGCAGACGCGGAAGCTCGACCTGCGAATCGATAACCCCCGGCGGATTGTAGCGTTGCGGGCTGGCAACCAGATAATTGCCGACAGCCGAGGCCGCTGGTCCTGGTCCTGATTCTGGTATCGGCGCAGGCTTACCTTCGGCGAGGGCCGCCTGGGCGCGCCAGTCCTGATCGAATATGGCCTGCACCTGCCGCACTACACCCGGCTCATCTATTCGCAGACCGGTTTCATGAATGTGTTCGAGCGAGCGCCAGTCGAAGTTTTGACTGCCTATAAACGCCTGTTGGCCGTCCACGACAAAAAATTTGGCGTGGATGATGCCGCTACCGGTCAGTCTGGCGTACGGCAGAACCTGCAGCGTGAGGTTTGGAATGCTGCGCAACCGCTCAAGCGTATTTGGATCTGAAAGCTTCAGACCTTTCTCCTCGAGAAGAAAGCGTATCTGCACCCCACGCTGACCGGCAGCGCCAAGGCTTTCAATCACCTTATCCATGACTGAGCCAGCTTGATCGGCAACATAGAACTGCTCGATGTCGATGCGCTCCCGGGCACCATCGAACAGCTCGCGCCAGACTTCGCCGGGCGCTCGCAGATCAGCGGTCTGAAGATCGGTGCCGACCGGAACGGTATGGACCAGCTCGAAGCCCTGGATAGCAAACCCGGCATGAGCAACCGAACTCATTAACCAGAACGCGACAGTCAGACCGAACTGACGCAGAGGCATACAGCTAAACGAAAGATTGGAAACCATGGGAATCTCGTCGCAGAGACCAGATGCACCGACGCGCGTCACAGACATGCGTCGGGTGCCGATCAGGCCGTCCGGAAGTTCAATGGGGCTGCAGTGACCGGATGCACCGTTTCGTCCTGAACCCGCGCACCACTGGAGGCACGGATCAGCAGAATTTTGAGCTGATCGTTGATGCGCTCAAGGCTGTTCTGGAAGAAGTTGTGAAAGACCACGCAGAAAAGCGCAATGGCGATACCCAGTCCTGTGGCGTAAAGGGCCGTACCGATACCGGCAGAAATCTGCCCAGGGTCCGACACACCGGCACTGGCCAGAGCCTTGAACGTGTCGATGATCCCCAGAATGGTTCCCAGAAGCCCCAGCAATGGGGCCGCCGTGGTAATGGTTTCAATGAGCCACAGGCTGCGGGACAGCGGTGCACGGGTGCTCAGGTACTGGGTTTCGATGACATCATCCAGATCCCTGCGAGACCCCTGCGCACTTTTCTGCGCCAGAACCGGAAGGACCATTTCCAGCGGCAGACCGGGCCTGCGCGTCAGCGCTTCGGGCAAGTCTTTTTCACCGTGCACGGATGTGCTGAGCGCCGCCTGCAGATCGCGAGCCTGACGGCGTACATAGGCAAAGTAGATACCTCGCTCGATGGCGACGAAAATCGCTATCGCGATAGCGGCGTACATCACATAAAACGTGATGTCGTGAAGCTGATTCATATCCATGACGCAGACCTCGGATCAGTGACAGTTAAAAGTTGGCTTCGAGAGAGACGGTAACCGTACGCTCGACACCGACGATGTAAGCCGGGTCGCCATCGCGGAAACCGCTGTAGGTCGCCGCGTTGGTCTTGGTGGTGTACACGCCGTCCAGATATTCCTTGTCGAACAGGTTGTCGACGTTCAGGCGCAAGGTCGCGTCCTTGACGATTTTCTTGTCCACGGGCAGGTAGATACCGGCGCCAAGGTTGAAGATGGCGCGCCCGGGGATGCTTTCGTCGTTGGTCAGGTCACCATAAAGCTTGCTGGTGAGCTTGCCGCCGAAAGTGCCGTAGTAGCTGCCGTCGTCATAACCGATGTTGGCCGCCAGCATGTTCTTCGGCACGTTGGCGAACTGCTTGCCGCTGGTAGGCAGCTCGATGGCTGCGCCGTTATTGAACACCGTCAGGTCATCTTTCTGTTTGGCGCGGGTGTAGGTGTAAGAGGTGTAGTAATTGAAGTGATGAGGCAGCAGACCGCTCCATTCCAGTTCCAGACCGCTGTTGTCCACTGCACCGGCGTTGATGTCTGCAAAATCACCGTTGATGTCTTTGGATGACACTTGCCGATCCTTGAACTGCATGTAGAACAGGGTCGCCGCCAGCGTCATGTCCTGATCGGTAAAGCGCCAGCCCAGCTCATGGTTCCAGCTGGTTTCCGGCTTGCTGTTGATTGAGCCTGCGCCCTGGTCGTAAAGCACGTAGTTCTGCGGCACCCGCATGTTGCGCGACAGGCTGTAGAACAACTGATCGCGCTCATCCAGCTGGTACTTGAGGCCGACGTTGGGCAACAGCTTGTTGTAGGTCTGGTCCCGTTTTTCCGGACGTTCTGTCAGGCTGCCGTGGTTATCCCCTTCGCGCTCGACATTCATGTACGCCAGACCGCCAATCAGGGTCCAGTCCGGGGCGAAGTACCAGGTGTCCTGTGCCCAGACTTTCTGCGCGGGCGTCACGGTGTAGCGGTCACGGCCCTGAATCTCGTTGCCGTTGGCATCGACCACGTAGTCCGAATCAGGCCAGATGCTCTGCGGTTTGCCGTTGCTCTTCAAGCGAATGAATGGCTGGGTCTGCAACTGACGCGCGCGCTCATACCAGTAGCCGACCTGCACGCTATGCTCGTCGTTGACATCCCAGTTCAGCTTGGTGGTGATGCCCGGACGCCAGGTCTGTGTACGTGACGGCCGGTAGTAAACGCCGGTAGTCGACGAACCGTCTGCGTTGTAAGCGGCGGCCGTCGGCAGGTTGCTCAGGTCGAACACGCCCCCCTGGTTGGAGCCACGATTGAGCGGGAAGGATGAGCTTGCTACGCCGCTGCCATTGCCCCAGAAATAATACGGAATGACCGACAGCGACAGGTTGTCGGCGAGCTTGAACTGGGTATTGAGCACACCAGTGAACGTCTGAAACGGGTTCTGCGCCAACTCGTAATAGCTGGACAGTTTGCCGTTGCTGCCCAAGGCAGGCGTGGACGGATACGGATCGAACTTGCGTCCGCCTTGCTGAAACTGGCCCTTGGTGAGTTGGCTGTAACTGTTGTTGTCCTGCTCGTGGTATTTGAGGATCAGGTTGGCGGTGTTGCCTGATCCCATGTCGAAAAAGCTGTTCCATTCAACCTTGTCGGCACGCACCGCGCCGTCGCCACGCCACTTCTCGCCTTCGGTGTGGGACAGCGAAAGCCAGTTGCTCAGCCCGTTGACCTCACCGGTATTCAGTCTGGCGAAGGTCTTATAGGTGCCATTGCTGCCTGCCACCTGTTTGACGAACGCTCCGGTTTCCTTGGTCGGTCGAATCGTCACAATGCCTATATTGCCGCCACTGGAACCGATGTGCGGACCGTCACTCTCGGCAGAGCCTTGGGTGACAAAAATCTGGTCGATGTTTTCCGGGTCGCCCAGCAGGTTGGAATACAGCGCGTAGTTGCCCGAGTCATTGATCGGCATGCCGTCGACCGACATGCCGACCTGATCGGAGTTGAGACCGCGCATGGTGAAACGGAAACCGGACAGGCCCGTGGCGTCTTCGCTGGAGATGTTCAGGCCAGGGGTGTATTTGAGCTTGTCGATCGCATTGCCTGTTGCGGTCTGCTTGTCGAGCGCTTCCTTGGTCACCGTGGAGCGCGCCTTGATACTGTCCTCCTGGACCATGTAACCGCCGCCTGAAGTTGCCTTGCCTTGCACGCCGATGGTGCCGACGTCGCTGCTGGTGTCAGCCATGACCATACCGTGGCTCATGCCGGCGGCGACCAAAGCAAGGTGAATTCTGGAAAACTTCATCACGTTGTTCCTTGTCAGTACTACTGCACGCTGTAGTTGAAGGTAGCGGTGAAGCGCTGCTCGCTGCGTCCGCCGAAGGCTTGCTCGGGAAATGGCTTGACCTGTTTGATGCGTCGAAGACTGCTGGTCGCCGCTCGGTTCAGCAGCATGCTGGAGGCCTGACTCTGAATTCCGGAGTCCAGCACTCGCCCCTGACGGTCAACCAGCAGCCAGACGATCACCTCGCCACTCGGACGCTCCAGCGATGCCTGGCGTCCGGTGGGGTACTGTTTGTAGCCGTCCAGCTCGTTGCGTAATCCCTTGAGGTAGCCGCCCTCCAGCCCCTGCGTGTCGACTTTGGGCGGTGCCGGTGGCGCGGGAGGCGCAACCGGAGCAACAGGCGCACTGACCACAGGCTGACGAGGTGCAGGGACCGGCTCAGCGGGCTTGGCCACTGCTGGAGCAGGTTTGGGTCGAGGCTTGGGTTCTGGCTTCGGTTTCGGCTCGGGTTTAGGCACCGGTTTTGGCGGCGGAGGCGGCGGCTCGGCCTCTTCGCTATCAACCACAGGCACGGGTGGCAGTGGCGGCTCATCAGGCTGAACAGGCTCAACCGGTTGAATCTCTGGCGGGATGACTGGCTCCGGCGCAGGTGGCTCTGGCTCGACCAGTGCCAGTTCCACAGCAGACTCGTCGTAAACCGGTTCCATTTTCAATGGCCGGGTCTGCATTCCCATCACGATCGCGATGAGGGCCAGCAATGCAGGCAGACCGCCGAGCCATTGCCGTATGCGAAACAGGACATACATATCAGGATTTACGCGTGGCGATGGAGACGGACGTAAAGCCACCCAGGCGCAGGGTATCCATGATCTCGACCAGCCGCGCCACTTCAACGCCCTTGTCGCTGTTAACGATGATGGTGGTTTTGGTGTCGGGCTTTTCCAGTGCCTTCAAGGCGGGCACCAGGGCGTCAACCGTTGTGGCCTTGCCATCGAGCTGCAGCTCACCATTGAGGCCCAAGGTGAGAATCGACTTGTTCTGCGGTTTGAGCTGCTGAGAACTACTGGCACTGGGCAGCTGAGTCTTCATCCCCAATGCCGGGATGACGTTCAAGCTCACCAGCACGAAAAACACCAACAGGAACATCATCACGTCGATCATCGGGATCAGCTCGATGTGTGCCTTGCGCTTCTTGGGTTCGTCCCACGTTCTCATGCTGTCTTCCGCCTCTGTCAGAGGCCGAGAATCTAGCAACGGAATATGTCCGATCGGTTAGTTTTTGATGACCATTGCATGGCTCTGAATCGCAGTTTTCGTGACACTTGAAGGGTTCTTGCGCCTGTCACGAAATCGACATGCAAGCGCTGCACATTCGGGCGTTCCCTTCGACGGATTCCTCAGATGAGCTCCGAGCTGCCCAGTATTCAGACCTCGCGCCTGCTGCTTGCCCCGCTTAGACCCGAACAGGCGACAACGCTGGCACACCTGGCCGATGATCCTGTGATTGCCGCCATGACCGGCATGTTGCCCTCCCCTTACACGCTTGCACATGCCACCGCCTTCATCGCAGAAGGCGCTGAGCAATTCGCCAATCACAAGGCGTTATGTCTGGGGGTACATCTGGGAACCGAAGAGTTGGTCGGTGTCGTCTCCATGCGGCTGGCCATGCCACATCGCAGCGCCTGGCTGGGCTACTGGACCGGTGCTCCCTACCGCAACAAAGGCTACATGCGTGAAGCCGCGCAGGGTTTGCTGGACCATGGATTCAACGTCATGAACCTCAATCGCATCGCGGGTCAGTGCTTCAGCGACAACCTGGCCAGCGCCAAAGTGTTACAGGCATGCGGACTGGCTTATGAAGGCCAGATGAAGGAAGTGTTCCTGAAAAACGGCGTGTTCAAGGACATGCTGCTTTTCGGGCTGCTGCGTTCGCAGTATGAATCGCTGGGGCCGCGTCATGACTGATTTCGATCCGGATCGTCGTCGCATCATTACGGGTGTGTCCGGCGCTGTCCTGCTGTCAATCCTCAGCCCGTTTGCTCGCAGTGCAGGTGTTGATTACCCATTCACTCTGGGCGTGGCGTCCGGAGACCCGCTGCCGGACGGCTTCGTGATCTGGACCCGCCTGGCACCACAAGTGACGACGGCCATGGGTGACGGTGGTCTGGACAAACCGGTGGCGGTACGTTGGAAAGTCGCCAGCGATGCAGCGATGACCCAGGTGGTACGCACCGGACAGACCATGGCCCAGCCGCGCTTTGCGCATTCGGTGCATGTGGAAGTGAGCGGTTTGCAGCCAGGACGTCCTTATTGGTATCAGTTCGAAAGCCTTGGCGCACAAAGCACGACAGGCCAGGCCTGTACGTTACCGCCATTGTCCGCCATGCCGACGGCCCGGTTTGGATTCGTCTCCTGCTCACACTGGGAGGCCGGCTACTTCAGCGCCTACAGGCATCTGGCCAACGAGCGGCCAGACCTGGTGTTTTTCCTGGGTGACTACATCTACGAATCCGGAATATCCCCGCAAAAAAACAGCCTTCCACGGCACCATGTCACGTCCGAGCCGATGGATCTGGCCGGTTATCGAAACCGCTATGCGCAGTACAAGACCGACCCGGATCTGCAGGCGCTGCATGCCTGCGCCCCGAGCGTTGCGACCTGGGATGATCACGAAGTACAAAATGACTACGCAGCCCAATGGTCGCAGGATCCCAACGTCTCGACAGAGAGCTTCCTGCGTCGTAGGGCCGCTGCCTATCAGGCGTTTTACGAACACATGCCCTTGCGCGCCAGCAGCCTGCCAAAAGGCGCCGACATGCGTATTTACCGTCATATCGACTACGGACGTCTGGCGCGCTTTCACGTACTGGACGGTCGCCAGTACCGCTCCGAACAGCCTTGCATCCAGGCCAACGGCAGCCATAGAGGTCGTGTCGTCAGTAACGACTGCCCGGACTTGCGCGATCCGAAACGCACCATGCTTGGATGGGAACAGGAAGCCTGGCTGGACCACAGTTTTGCCCGCTCTGCAGGGCAATGGAACGTCATTGCGCAGGACTTGCTGGTCGCCCCCCTGACGCAACGCAACCCGGATACCCAGGCACTGGGACGCTGGACCGACGGCTGGGATGGCTACATCGCGACACGGGAGCGAATGCTCGCGTCTCTGGACCGTCACAAGACTCGTAACCCGGTGTTCTGGGGCGGAGATATCCACTCATTCTGGACCACCGACCTGCATGCCGACGCCAACAACCCGGACTCCAGGATCGTCGCCACTGAATTCGTCGGCACGTCGGTGACTTCCAGCGGACCTCCGTTTGACGCGTTCAACTCTATTCTTGGACTTAACCCGCACATAAAGTTTTTTGACAGTCGTCAACGCGGCTATGTGTCAGTGGAGCTCAGCGAACAACAAATGCTGACCCGTTTCCAGGTCGTTTCCGACGTCCTCAACCCTGCTGCGACCGTCTCCACGCTCAAGCGCTTCGTGGTAGAAGCAGGCAAGACCGGCGCGGCGCAGGCTTAGGGTTGATTGTTTTCCTGCCTGTGAGCGATGTCCAGGGGCGCGCCAATTACTTCAACTGATTGGCAAACCGCCCCACCGCACCCACCACCTGTTTCGCACCTTCCTGAATCTCGATAATCACCGAGCCCGCCTCGTTGGCCAGCATCAGACCCTGCTCTGCCTGGCTGCGACTATTGGCCATGCCGCGTACGGCTTCGTCGGCCAGCGCCTGGTTCTGTTGCACGACGCTGACGATCTCTTCGGTTGCGGCGCTGGTACGGCCGGCCAGTTGCCTGACTTCGTCCGCCACCACCGCAAAGCCACGGCCCTGCTCGCCGGCGCGGGCGGCTTCGATGGCAGCGTTGAGGGCCAGCAGGTTGGTTTGCTGGGCGATGCCGCCGATGGTTTGCACGATAGAGCTGATCAGCAGCGACTGCTTGCCCAGTGCCTCGATGCCTGACGACGCCGACTCCATCTCCTGAGATATCTTGCGCATTGTCTGCACGGTGTTCTGCACCACCTCTGCGCCGCGCTGGGCGCTGACATCGGTCTGCTGGGAAATCTCGAAGGCCACGCTCGCTGCCTGGCTGACGTCTTCTTCACGCGAGACCTGATCGGTCACCACGGTTGCGAACTTGACGATCTTGTAGAGCTTGCCCTGGGCATCGTGAACCGGGTTGTAGGTTGCTTCCAGCCAGACATCACGGCCACTGCTGTCGACACGCTTGAACCGGCTGGCCACGAACTCGCCGCGATTCAGCGTCGCCCAGAAATCCTTGTAAGAAGCCTGGCTCACTTCGTGCGGATCGCAGAACAGGCTGTGATGCTTGCCCTTGATCTGCGCCAGGTTGTAACCCATGCCGCGCAGGAACTGATCGTTGGCTGTCAAAACGTGGCCGCTCAGGTCGAACTCGATCACCGCCGTGGAGCGCAGCAACGCCTGAATGAACGCCGAGTTCTCGGCTGCGGTTTCAACGGTCTGCGTGATGTCCGAGCCGTAACACTGCAGGTTCATCAGCTTGCCGCTGTCATCCAGAACCGGTTGCCACATGGCGCGAATCCACGCCAGGCTGCCATCGGCACGCAGAAAGCGATAGTTGTCGATGACCGACTCGCCCTTCTGAACCGCCGCCTTTAGGTTGCGGTAGCAGTCGAGTTGCTTGACGTAGGGTGGCACCAGATCATCCAGATTCCTGCCAAGCAGTTGATCGGCGCTATAGCCGAGCATTCTGAGGAAATTGTCATTGGCATGAGCAATGCGATTGCTGGCGTCCAGAGTCAACCCGACCATGCGTGCGTCGATACCTTTCTGCATCTGCCGATAAACGGACAACTCGGCCTGCTGTGCCTGCAATTCCTTTTTCAAGCGGGTATTGAACATGACTGCACCGTTCGTGTGGGTTGTACGACGTTATCGGCACAAGCGTAGACGGGATTAGCCCGCTCTGTACGAAATGCGAAGCAGCTTCAGAACCCGGCAAATTTTCACGACTCGGGCTAACCTCTACCGGCATGGCCGTGATGGCCACCGGGCTAGGCGCGTCGTATCCAAGCCTTTCACCCTGAAACTCCCCCTCGCTTGAAGCGCAGGCAACCTCGAAAGCGTCGGGATACACGTTCCTTGCTGGAGTCAAACACCTCATATGAAAGCAATCATTACCGGCATCACGGGTCAGGACGGCGCCTATCTGGCGCAATTGCTCCTTGAGAAAGGCTATACCGTTTACGGCACCTATCGCCGGACCAGTTCTGTCAACTTCTGGCGCATAGAGGAACTCGGGATTCAGCACGATGCGAATCTCCATCTGGTCGAGTACGACCTGACCGACCTGTCCGCCAGTATCCGTTTGCTGCAAAACACCGAAGCGACCGAGATCTACAACCTCGCAGCGCAGAGTTTTGTTGGCGTGTCATTCGAACAGCCTCTGACCACGGCTCAGATCACCGGCATTGGCGCGGTCAACCTGTTGGAAGCGATCCGGATCGTCAATCCGAAAATCCGCTTCTATCAGGCCTCGACGTCCGAGATGTTCGGCAAGGTCCAGTCCATTCCTCAGGTCGAAAGCACACCCTTCTATCCACGCAGCCCCTACGGTGTCGCCAAGCTCTACGCGCACTGGATGACGATCAACTACCGTGAGTCCTACGGCATCTTTGGCGCCAGCGGCATTCTGTTCAACCACGAGTCGCCCCTGCGCGGCCGTGAGTTCGTGACACGCAAGATCACTGATTCGGTCGCCAAGATAAACATGGGTCTGATGGACTCCTTCGAGCTGGGCAACATGGACGCCAAGCGCGACTGGGGATTTGCCAAGGAGTACGTCGAAGGCATGTGGCGGATGCTGCAGGCTGAAACGCCGGACAGCTTTGTGCTGGCCACCAACCGTACCGAAACCGTCCGCAGTTTCGTGAGCATGGCGTTCAAGGCAACAGGCGTCACAGTCCAATGGGAAGGTGAAGCCGAGTCCGAACGCGGGATCGATGCGGCCACCGGTAAGGTGCTGGTGTCGGTCAATCCGAAGTTCTACCGGCCTACCGAAGTGGAACTGTTGATCGGCAATCCTGCCAAAGCCCGTGAAGTACTGGGTTGGGAACCGAAGACCAACCTTGAGGAACTGTGCCGCATGATGGTTGAAGCGGATCTTCGTCGAAACGAAAAAGGTTTTTCCTTCTGATGAGCATCGCCGGTAAACGCGCATTGATAACGGGCATCCACGGTTTCACGGGAAGCTTCATGGCCACCGAACTCGCAGCCCAGGGTTGCGAGGTTGTGGGCATGGGCAGCCAGCCGTCGGACAGCGACAACTACCATCAGGTCGATCTGCTGGATGTGAACGGCCTGACTGCGCTGCTTGCCGGGATCCAGCCGGATATCGTTGTCCACCTCGCTGCGCTGGCCTTCGTGGGTCACGGATCACCGGAAGCGTTCTATCAGGTGAACCTGATCGGCACACGCAACCTGCTGGAGGCCATCGAAGCCAGCGGAAAAACGCCCGACTGCGTCCTGCTCGCCAGCAGTGCCAACGTTTACGGCAATGCTTCCTCCGGCATGCTGGATGAAACAACGATTCCTGCGCCTGCCAACGACTATGCCGTGAGCAAGCTTGCCATGGAGTACATGGCAAGCCTCTGGCACGCCCGGCTGCCGCTGGTGATCACGCGCCCGTTCAATTACACCGGGGTCGGGCAGGCCGAAAACTTCCTGCTACCCAAGATCGTGTCCCACTTCACACGAAGAGAAAGCACGATCGAACTGGGCAACCTGGACGTATGGCGGGATTTCAGTGATGTACGCGCAGTCACCAGCGCCTATCGAGGTTTGCTGGAAGCCCGGCCTTTGGGGAAGACCCTCAACGTGTGCTCGGGTGTGACCCACTCGCTGCGTGAGGTGATCGAGATGTGCCAGGAAATCACCGGGCATGAAATCGAGGTTCGCGTGAACCCTGATTTCGTTCGCGACAATGAAGTGAAAACCTTGTGTGGGTGCAACGTCCAACTCAAGCGATCAGTGCCGGGATGGAGTACACCGCACCTGCGCGAAACACTGGAGTGGATGTTGTCTGCCCGCTGAAGTGCTGCGGAGCTGAACAGGCCTGTTCGAAATATGCAGTGCTGACTCTGTCAATCAGGCCCTGTAAAACCCGCAGACGCGGGTTTTACCAATCACATCATTTCGCTGCAAACCTGGACCGCAGGTCCTGCAGTCGATTGCGTTCCTTCTCAGTCAAACCGGATGCGTTGTAGATCGGCTGTTTGTCAGCACCATCGATTCTGTAAGCCTCGACGGTAAAGTAAGCGCCAGCTGGTGCCTGAATCTTGGCCCAGTCGCTGAACATGTTCATTTCCAATGTCCAGTTCGCGCTTTCACCTGGCTGCAGGCCGCCACTGATCTCGTAATTGAAGCGCTCGGTAAACCAAGGCACCGGGCGGTCGGGGGAGGCAATAGTGCCGATGAAATACACACGTGAGATCGCCTTGTCGGTGCCGTTGGTAACGGACAGGTCGATGTACGGCTTCACATAGTACTTGTCTTTCTTCATGTAGAAGGCCGACTTGGTAACGCTGAACTTCGACAGGTAATTCTTGGCGATCTGGGCGTTCTTCTGTTTTTCCATCAGCGCGTTTATCTCGGCGACCGCTTCGTCGTGCTGCTTCTGCGCACGCTCAAGCAAAATCCTGTTCGCCTCGACACCGATTTCATCAGCCGTCTTTCCGTCGAGACTGGACAACAGGTTCAGCTTGGATAACTCGGTCGTGGTCTGCCCGGCGAATATCGCTCTCAAGTCCAGATTGGTCATCGCAACGACCGAGAAATTCTCCTTGAACTGATTTTTCTCTTCGTCCGACATGCCTGCCACGACTTTTACAATCGACTTTTGCAGCGCTTCGTTCGAGCTTCCATCCAGCTTTGGCTTTCCACAGCCGGTCAAAATGATTGCAGATAAAAGTAGTACAGCTGCCCTGCGCATAAGTGTTGCCTCCTGTTATAAGCAATCAGAATATCAAAACGATGGCATGCGCGGGAGTCGACTCTTCAGGCTTCACTGACATGTTCTGTTTTCGTGCACCCCTCGCCATCGCGCTCGACAATGGCGCGCATACGCGCAACGCCAACAGCGACATGTTGATCTCAACGCCTCTAAAACAACGTTCCTGATCCCCCGGCACGAATCCTGCTCTGGCACATTCAATCTTGTATACATGAATGAACACGCCCATGACTGCTCTCGATATCGCTGCCATTCAGACGTCACTCAGCACCGGCCAGACCTCACTGTCGACCTTCCTTCAGGACCTGCATGCGCAGATTGACGCAGACGACCGTCCGGAAGTCTGGATTCACCGCGAGCCGCTTTCCCGTTTGCTCGAAAGAGCAAAGACGCTCGGCGCTCTGGCGGAAGAGCTGGGCGATGCGCTGTACGAAAGGCTGCCGCTGTTCGGCACTCCTTTCGCGGTGAAGGACAATTTCGATGTCGCGGGTCTGCCCACCACGGCGGCCTGTCCCGAGTTTGCCTATCAGGCTCAGACCACCGCGCATGTGGTGCAGCGCTTGCTGGACAGCGGCGCGGTGTTGATCGGCAAGACCAACCTGGATCAGTTCGCGACGGGATTGGTGGGGGTTCGCTCGCCTTACGGCGCGGTGCGCAATGCCTGTGATCCGGCGTATGTCAGCGGCGGTTCGAGTTCGGGCTCTGCCGTGGCCGTGGCGCGGGGTCATGTGTGTTTTGCCTTGGGCACCGACACGGCCGGATCTGGCCGGGTGCCTGCGGGTTTCAACGGGATCGTCGGGCTCAAGCCGAGCCTCGGGCTGTTCAGCAGTCGCGGTGTCGTTCCGGCCTGTCGCACGCTGGACTGTCCGTCGATCTTCGCCAACGACGTGGCGCAGGCGTGGCAAGTCGCGCAGGTGATGGCTGATTTCGATGCACAGGATTCGGCCAGTGTCGCGGTAAAGGCGTTGCCGATGCTGCGTCGGGCGCGGCGGATTGCGGTGCCGCAACACTGTGAGTTCTTCGGCGATGCCCAGGCAGCCGCTGCGTTCGACAAGGCGCTGAAGTCACTCGAAAACGATCCACAGGTCACGCTGACTTACGTTGCATTCGATGTTTTTGCCGAGGCAGCCGCCCTGCTCTATCAAGGCCCGTGGGTCGCCGAACGGCGCGCTGCGGTCGGTGAGTTTTTCGAGACGCATGCGGCAGACATTCACCCGGTGGTGCGCGGAATTTTGCAGAGCGCCGATCAGTTCGACGCAGTGGACACTTTCAAGGCGCGCTATCGCCTGGCCGAGCTGACGCGCGCGGCTGAAGCGCTGCTGGCCGAGGTCGATGTGCTGGTGGTGCCGACCGCGCCCTGCATGCCGACCATCGAGGCCGTGCTGGCCAATCCGGTCGAACTCAACTCGCAGCTGGGTTACTACACCAACTTCGTCAACCTGATGAACATGAGTGCGCTGGCCATTCCGGCGCATCGTCGAGATGACGGTCTGCCTGCCGGTATCACGTTGATCGGTCCGGCGGGCGCTGACCAGCGTCTGGCTGAAATCGCAGCAGGCTGGCAGGCGTATTTCGGTGCGAGCGATCAG
The DNA here is from genome assembly GCF_001642795.1 of Pseudomonas viridiflava. Classification (GTDB taxonomy): domain Bacteria; phylum Pseudomonadota; class Gammaproteobacteria; order Pseudomonadales; family Pseudomonadaceae; genus Aquipseudomonas; species Aquipseudomonas viridiflava. Next base: position 144,515 of record NZ_LKEH01000026.1, read on the forward strand.
CGCGACAGCGTGGCGCTGGCGCCCCTGCCCTTCAACGTCGCAACCGTTCAGGTCGCCGTGGTCGGCGCTCATCTCCAGGGCCAGCCGCTCAACTGGCAACTGCTGGAGGGCGGCGCTCGCCTGCGCAGCCTGACCACGACCAGTGCCGACTACCGACTCTATGCGCTGGCCAACACCACGCCAGCCAAACCCGGACTGGTTCGTGTGCCTGAACAGGGCGCGCACATCGAAGTCGAGGTCTGGGAAATGCCGCTCAGCCAGTTCGGCGCGTTCGTCGCCGCCATTCCTGCACCGCTGGGCATCGGCTCGTTGCAGCTCGCCGACGGCCAATGGGTCAAGGGTTTCATCTGCGAACCCGGCGGGCTTGCGGGCGCACAGGACATCACCGAATTCAAAGGCTGGCGCGCCTATTGCGCCGCGAACACCACGTCTTCCAAGACTCATTGATCAGGGGTAGCAACAATGTCGAATGTCGATCGTCGCAGTTTCATGAAACTGGCGGGCATTATCGGTCTCAGCGCGGCGCTGCCGTTCAGTCGGGTCTATGCCGCCGATGCCCCGCTGGTGGTGGGTTTCATCTACGTGGGCGCCCGCGATGACTTTGGTTACAACCAGGCCCACGCGCAGGCGGCCGCCATCATCAAGACACTGCCCAACGTCAAAGTGATCGAGGAAGAAAACGTCCCGGAAACCGTGGCCGTGCAGAAAACCATGGAAGCCATGATTCGTCAGGACGGCGCGACACTGATCTTTGCGACCTCTTTCGGTTACTTCGATCCGCACGTGGTCAAGGTGGCGAAGAAATACCCGGACGTGCGTTTCGCCCACTGCGGCGGACTGTGGAAGGCCGGTAGCGACCCAATGAACGCAGGCAGCTTTTTCGGCTACATCGACGAAGCCCAATACCTGAACGGCGTGGTTGCCGGGCACATGAGCAAGTCGAAAAAGCTTGGCTTCGTCGCCGCCAAACCGGTGCCGCAGGTGCTGCGCAACCTGAACGCGTTTGCCATGGGCGCACGCTCGGTGGACCCGAGCATTGTCACCACAGTGATTTTCACCGGTGACTGGTCATTGCCGATCAAGGAAGCGGAAGCCGCCAACAGCTTGATTGATCAGGGTTGCGATGTGCTGACCTGCCACGTCGACGGCCCCAAGGTGATTGTAGAGACGGCCGAGAAACGTGGCGCGATGACCTGCGGCTACCACGCCAGCCAGGCGGCGCTCGCGCCCAAAGGCTATCTGACCGGTGCCGAATGGAACTGGGAAACGCCCTACAAGGCTCATGTTGCCGCGATCCAGCACGACGCGCCGATGATCAATTTCCTGCGCGGCGGTTTGCGGGATGGTTTCGTCAAGACGTCGCCCTACGGACCCGCCGTCAGTGCCGAAGCCAAGAAAAACGCCGACGCGATCAAGGCCCAGATGATGGCGGGCGGCTTCGTGATTTACAAAGGCCCGCTCAAGGACAACAAAGGCAAGGTCGTGATCGCCGACGGCGTGTCTCAGGCGCAGAACGATATCGCACTGGAAAGCATGAATTATCTGGTGGAAGGCGTTGTTGGCCAGATCTGAGGAGCGCCCGATGTTGGTCTCGCGAACCCTGCGGCGTATTGCCGTAGCGCTGTTGCCGGGCCTGCCGACGCTGTTGGCGGTGTTGTCGTCATGCGTGCTGTTTCTGCTGTTCCTCACGGTTCAGGGCAAGCCTGCGTGGCAGGCCCTGCATCTGGTCGGCGAAGGCGCATTCGGCTCCTGGTTTGCGCTGGAAAACACCTTGCAGCGCGCAGCGCCACTGATGCTGACCGCGCTCTGCGTGGCTCTGCCCGCGCGGGCCGGGCTGATCATCATTGGCGGCGAAGGTGCCCTGGTGCTCGGCGGGCTGGCAGCAGCGGTCACGCCGCTCTGGCTGCCGTCGGTGGCGCCCTGGCTGATGCTCGGTTGCATGGGCCTCATCGCGATGCTGACCGGTGCACTGTGGATCGGTCTGAGTGGCTGGATGCGCCAGCACCGGGGCGTCAACGAGACCATCAGCAGCCTGTTGCTGTCGTACATCGCGCTCGCGCTGTTCAGGCAAATGGTCGAAGGACCGCTGCGCGATCCGGCGAGCCTGAACAAGCCGTCCACGCCGCCGCTGGATGAGGCCTATATGGTCGGCACCATCAGCGACAGTTTCGAAGTGCACTGGGGGCTTGTAGCCGGGGTGATTGCCTGTCTGCTCGCGTACGTATTAGTGCGCCACAGCGTCAAGGGTTTCGCCCTCGCGGTCGTCGGCGGCAACGTGCGCACGGCCTTGATGATCGGCCTGCCGGTGGATCGACTGATTCTGCTGAGCTGCCTGCTTGGCGGTGCTGCAGCCGGTCTGGCAGGCATGTTCGAAGTCACGGCGGTACAAGGCAGCGCCAATGTCGCGATGATCGCGGGGTATGGCACCAGCGGCATTCTGGTCGCGTTCGCCGCCCGCCATCATCCGTTGGCGATCATCTTCTGCGCGATTCTGCTGGGCGGCCTGGAAGCCAGCGGCGGCCTGTTGCAGCGGCGTCTCGGACTGCCGGATGCCACCACGCTGATTCTCGAAGGACTGCTGTTTACCAATCTGTTGCTCTGGGAAGCCCTGAGCGGGCGGCTGGCGGCCTGGAAGATCAGGCTGGCACAACCGCAGCCCGTCGTCGAAAAAGGAGCACTGCAACGTGGCTGATATCGACCTGAGCACCTTTTTGCTGGCGCTGCTGGCCGGTTCGATTCGCGTCGGCACGCCGTTCCTGTTTGTCAGCCTGGGCGAATGCCTGACGGAAAAGAGCGGCCGCATCAACCTGGGGCTGGAAGGCATTCTGGTGGCTGGCGCGATGTCGGGCTATGCCGCTGCATGCCTGACGGGCTCGGCCTGGCTGGGCGTGGGCGCAGCCGCAGGCGTCGGCCTGCTGCTGGGCCTGTTGCACGGCATCGCCTGTTCGTTGCCACGCGTCAACGATATTGCGTTCGGCATTGCGTTGATTCTGCTCGGCACCGGCCTGGCGTTCTTTCTCGGCAAGGCGTTCATTCAGCCGCAAGCCCCCATGCTGCCGTCACTGGCGCTGGGTGCGTGGAGCGATGAAGAACGTTTGCGTTCGGCATTGAACATCAACGTGCTGTTTTTCATCGGCGTGGCCCTGGCCTTCGCGTTGCACTGGGGCCTGCGCAGCACGCGCTGGGGCCTGATGCTGCGACTGGTGGGTGATCACGCCGAGACCGCTCAGGCGCTGGGCTATCAGCCGATCAAGGTACGCATCGTCGCCACGGCCATTGGCGGCGCGCTGGCAGGCATTGGCGGTGCGTACCTGTCCCTGTACTACCCCGGCAGCTGGAACGAAGGTTTGTCCAGCGGTCAGGGCCTGATGGCCGTGGCGCTGGTGATTTTCGCCCGCTGGCGGCCGCTTGCGTGCCTGTGGGCATCGCTGTTGTTCGGCGCAGCCGGTGCGATTGGTCCGGCGTTGCAGGCCGTGGGCATCAGCAGCGGCTACTACCTGTTTGCGGCCGCGCCCTACGCGCTGACCCTTGGCGTGATGTACGCGACCTGCCGCCGTGGCCGAACGCTGAACGGCGCGCCCGGCGAATTGAGCATGACCCGATGAATACATTTCCAGAGGAGGCATGACATGGCCAGTGGTCTTGGTGGCTTGAACAAATCGCCCAACGGCGTAGTGATCGGTCTGGCGCAACTGGCGCTTCCCGACCCGCACACCCGCGAGGCGCTGTGGGCGCAAACAGAAAAAGTGGTGTCGATGGTCGCCAAGGCAAGGCGCAGCAACCCCGGCATGGACCTGATCGTGTTTCCCGAGTATTCGCTGCATGGCCTGTCCATGAGCACGGCACCGGAGATCATGTGCAGCCTGGACGGCCCCGAAGTCGCGGCGCTGCGTCAGGCCTGCCGGGATCATCGCATCTGGGGCTGTTTCTCGATCATGGAAGCCAACCCCCACGGCAACCCGTTCAACAGCGGTCTGATCGTCGACGACATGGGCGAGATCCAGCTGTATTACCGCAAGCTGCACCCGTGGGTGCCGGTCGAGCCCTGGGAGCCCGGCGATCTGGGGATACCGGTGTGCGACGGTCCACGCGGCAGCAAACTGGCGCTGATCATCTGCCACGACGGCATGTTTCCCGAGATGGCCCGCGAGTGCGCCTACAAAGGCGCGGACATCATGCTGCGCACGGCGGGTTATACCGCGCCGATTCGCCACTCGTGGAAGATCACCAACCAGAGCAACGCCTTCACCAACCTGATGCAGACCGCCAGCGTCTGCATGTGCGGTTCCGACGGCACGTTCGATTCGATGGGCGAAGCGATGTTCGTCGATTTCGACGGCACGATCATGGCCGAGGGCGGCGGACGCGCCGATGAAATTGTCTGCTGCGAACTGCGCCCGGATCTGGTCCGTGAAGCGCGGATTAACTGGGGCGTGGAAAACAATATCTATCAGTTCGGCCATCGCGGTTATGTCGCCGTCAACGGCGGCGCGCAGGACTGTCCCTACACCTACATGCACGATCTGGCTGCCGGGCAGTATCGCCTGCCGTGGGAAGCCGACGTGGTGCACACCGATGGCCGCGCCTGCGGCTTCGATACACCCGAGCGTACGTTCAAACCCACCCCGACGACGTGGAAGGAATCATCACGATGAGCGAACGCTACCTCGCTTCCGAGCCTTATCCGTGGCCGTGGAACGGCAAGCTCAACGCACGCAACACCGCGCTGATCGTGATCGACATGCAGACCGACTTCTGCGGCGTCGGCGGCTATGTGGACAGCATGGGCTACGACCTGGCATTGACCCGGGCGCCCATCGAGCCGATCAAGGGGTTGCTGGCGCTGATGCGTCCGCTCGGTTTCACCATCATTCATACCCGCGAAGGCCATCGTCCGGACCTCAGCGACCTACCCGCCAACAAGCGCTGGCGCTCGCAGCGTATCGGCGCAGGCATCGGCGATCCCGGCCCGTGCGGCAAGATTCTGGTACGCGGCGAACCCGGCTGGGAACTGATCGATGAACTCGCTCCGCTGCCCGGCGAGATCGTGATCGACAAGCCCGGCAAGGGTTCTTTCTACGCCACCGATCTTGAGCTGGTGCTGCGCACTCGGGGCATCGAAAACCTGATCCTCACCGGCATCACGACTGACGTGTGCGTGCACACCACCCTGCGTGACGCCAACGATCGCGGCTTCGAATGCATCCTGCTGGAAGACTGCTGCGGCGCGACCGACCCGGCCAACCATGCCGCCGCCCTGAGCATGATCAAGATGCAGGGCGGCGTGTTCGGTGCGGTCGGGCATTCGTCGATGCTTCGCGATGTGCTGGGAGCTTGACCATGCGCGCCCTGAGTCTGGAAACCATCGGCGCCAGCAAAAGCTTCGGCGCGTTTCGTGCGCTGGATGACGTGTCGTTCAAGGTGCGGGCCGGAACGGTCCATGCGTTGCTGGGCGAAAACGGCGCCGGCAAAAGTACGTTGGTCAAAGGCATCATCGGCTATGGCCCGTTGCAGTCGGGCAGCATTCTGGTCAATAACCGCGAGCACGAGATTCGCAATCCACGCGACTCGCACCAGTTGCAGATCGGCATGGTGTATCAGCATTTCACCGTCGCGCCGGGCCTGAGCGTGGCGGAAAATCTGGTGCTGTCGCGTGGCGATCTGCCGTGGCGTATCGACTGGACCGCCGAGCACGAACGCCTGCAGGCCTTCATGGAGCGCATGCCGTTTCGCCTCGACATTCAACGACCGGTCAGCAGTCTGGCCGCCGGTGAAAAGCAGAAGCTGGAAATTCTCAAGCAGCTGTATCTGGAACGTCGGCTGGTGATTCTCGATGAGCCAACTTCGGTGCTCACGCCGCAGGAAGCCGACGAGGTGCTGGGCCTGATGCAGCAGATGGCGCACCGTGGCGAGCTGACGGTGCTGATGATCACCCACAAGTTTCGGGAGGTCAGCACCTACGCCGACGACGTCACCGTGTTGCGCAAGGGTCGCTGGGTGGCAAGCAGCGCGGTCGCCGATACCACGACTCAGCAAATGGCGACGTGGATGATGGGCCATGCGCAAACCAACAGTGTCAGCAGTGATCGGCCGCCCGTGCCTGAACAGGCCCCGCAATTGCAGGTCGAGCAGCTTGATGTGCCGGGCGACAAGGGCACGCTGGCAATAAAAAAACTGAGCCTGTCAGTGCGGCCCGGAGAAATCCTCGGCATTGCCGGTATCTCTGGCAATGGCCAGCGCGAACTGACCGAAGCGCTGTTGGGCCAACGGCCGTTCAGCGCCGGACGCGTGCTGATCGATGGTCAGCCCTACCACGCCAGCCGCGAACAGATGCAGCGCCTGCGCGTGTTCAGCCTGCCGGAAGAGCCGCTGCGCAACGCGTGCATCGGCGGGCTCAGCGTTGCCGACAATCTGGCCCTGCGCAACTTTGACCGCCCACCGCTGTGCCGTCAGGGTTGGCGCATCGACCGCCGTGCGGTTGCCGCTCAGGCGCGCGGTCTGATCGAGCGTTTTCAGGTCACGCCCAACGATCCGAACCGCCCCATCGGGACCTTGTCCGGCGGCAACGTGCAACGCGCGGTGCTGGCTCGCGAACTGACCTCGGACATCGCCGTGCTGATCGTCGCCAACCCGGTGTTCGGTCTGGATTTCGCGTCCGTGGCGCTGATCCATCAACGCCTGATCGACGCTCGCAACAGCGGCGCCGCCGTGCTGTTGTTGAGCGAAGACCTCGACGAACTGCTGACCCTGGCAGACCGCATCACTGTGATCCACGACGGCGAGCTGGTCTTCGAAACACTCGCGAACGCTGCCGACCGCACCGAACTGGGCCGACACATGGCGGGCGCTGAACATTCGCACAAGGAGTCCGCATGATTGACGTCAACGCTCATCCGGCCCGCTTTGCCTTCGACCCTGCCAGCACGGCGCTGGTGATCATCGACATGCAGCGCGACTTTCTCGAGCCCGGTGGTTTCGGCGCTGCACTGGGTAACGACGTGCTGCCGCTGCAAGCCATTATCCCGACGGTTCAACAGCTATTGGCGCTGGCACGTGATCAAAACCTGACCGTGATCCACACCCGCGAATCCCATGCCGAAGACCTCGCCGATTGCCCACCCGCCAAACTCGAACACGGCCTGCCGGGTCTGCGTATAGGCGATGCCGGGCCGATGGGCCGGATTCTGGTGCGTGGCGAGCCGGGCAATCAGATCATCGACGCCCTGGCGCCGATTGCTGGCGAGTGGGTCATCGACAAACCCGGCAAGGGAATGTTTTTCGGCACGGGCCTGCATGGAAGACTGAGCACAGCGGGCATCACTCACCTGATCTTCGCCGGTGTGACCACGGAGGTCTGTGTGCAGAGCAGCATGCGTGAAGCCAATGATCGCGGTTACCGCTGCCTGTTGATCGAAGACGCCACCGAGAGTTACTTTCCCGCCTTCAAGCAAGCGACGCTCGACATGATCACCGCACAGGGCGGCATTGTCGGTCGAGTGACGTCGTTGTCAGCTCTGGAGCAGGCACTACAGACAAGGAGTACACACTGATGGATATCAACCTGCCCCATGTGGTGGCCGCCGTTACCGATGCGTTCATCGATTACGAACGCGCGTTGCTGGCCAATGAACTGACAACGCTGGATGACTATTTCTGGAATTCGGAACACACCGTGCGTTACGGCGTGGCGGAAAACCTGCACGGCGCTGAAGCCATTGCGCTGTATCGACGCCACTGCCAGCCCGTCGGTCCTGGACGGCAACTGGTGCGCACGGTCGTCAGCACTTTCGGCGAAGACTTCGCGACCGTCAGCACCGAATTTCACGATGGCGTCACTCAACGGCTGGGACGCCAGATGCAGACCTGGGCCCGCTTCGACGGTGCGTGGAAAGTCGTTGCCGCGCATGTCAGCATCGACCTGAGCACGCTGGAGTGAACGCCGTGAGCACGCCCCACTCCACCAACGCGCTGGCCGAAGACGTCTACCGTCGACTGAAACAGGAAATCTTCGACTTCTACCTGCTGCCCTACGACCGCTTCACCGAGAACCAGTTGGCCGACCGTTATCAGGTGTCACGCACGCCGGTTCGTGATGCGCTCTACCGCCTGCAGCGCGAGGGTTATCTGGAAGTCGAGTTTCGCCGGGGCTGGTCGGTCAAGCCGCTGGACTTTACCCAGATCGACCAGCTCTACGATTTGCGCATCGTGCTGGAGTGCGCCGCCGTCGAACGTATCTGCGCATCTGCCGAGGTCCACCCGGAACTGAACATCCTGCGTGGACACTGGCTGGTGGACAAAAGCGAACGGCACACTGACATGCAAGTGGTCGCCGATCTCGACGAGCAGTTTCATACCCAACTGGTGGCTGCGTCAGGCAATCAGGAAATGGCCCGCGTGCACCACGAAGTCACCGAACGCATCCGCATCGTCCGGCGTCTGGACTTCTTCAAGAGCGCGCGCATCGAACACACCTACCTCGAACACGCTGCCATCCTCAACGCCCTTCAGGCCCGCAAGCGTGATGAAGCGCTGTTGCTGCTGCGCTCTCATGTAGAGATCAGCAAGCTGGAGGTTCGCAAGCTGACCATCTCGATGCTGAGCGATGCTCGGCGTCAGCATCAGGCGTAAGCGGCAAGGTAGAGGCTCACCTGAGACGGCGTGACCGGGTAACCAGACGGTCACATCTCGACATCATTAATTGCATCTCATAGCCCGGCTTCTTATCATCGCCGCGGGTGTATCGACGCATGTCGCGCGGTGCAGGTTAAAAGTGACGCGTTGGTCGGGCCGCCAACGGAGAGTCATTGTGTCTGACAGAAAGCACCCCGCCCCGGTTATTCCACGTCCTCAGGTTCTGACAGAGCGCGCCTTGTCCGCGCTGGAAAGGTTCTCCCACATCGAAGCGGTCAGCGGCATCGTGCTGCTGCTCGCAGCGTTGACGGCGCTGGTGTGGGCCAACAGCCCCGCCGCTGAAAGTTACGAACATTTCTGGCACACCCAGGTGAGCCTGGGCTTTGGTGATTTCAGAATCTCCCAGTCATTGCACTTTCTGGTCAACGACGGGCTGATGACGATTTTCTTTCTGGTCGTCGGTGCAGAGATCCGTCAGGAAATCAGGGACGGCGCGCTGGCAAGCATGAAGCTGGCGATTTTGCCGCTCGGGGCTGCACTGGGCGGCGTCATGGTGCCCGCCATCATCTACATCGCGCTGAACCACGGAACAGCCGCCAACGCAGGCTGGGCAGTCCCGACCGCCACTGACATCGCTTTTGCGGTGGGCGTCCTCGCGTTGCTGGGCAAGTCCATTCCCAGTGGCGTGCGTATTCTGTTGCTGGCCCTGGCGATCATCGACGATATCGTCGCCATTCTGATCATTGCCGTGTTCTTCACCGAAAGCCTGAACTACAACGGCCTGCTCATCGCCCTTGGCGGTCTCGCACTGGTGCTCGTGCTGCAGCGCATGGGGATCGGCAAGGCTTACGCCTACATAGTGCCGGGCGCCATCGTCTGGTTCGGACTTTGGAAAACAGGGGTTCATCCGACGCTGGCAGGCGTGATACTGGGCTTGATGACGCCGGTCAATTCCCGGCCAGCCAGAGAGCGTCCGATGGACACGATTGGACGCACCTTTCATGAGCTGATGGGCCGTTTTTCCCAAGCCAACGAAGATCCGAAAGAACTGGCAAAGCCCCTCAAGCAGCTCAGCCAGGCGCAGCGGGAAGTCTTGCCGCCGGTGCTTCGCGTTCAGGTGGCGCTGCATCCCTGGGTCGCGTTCGGCATCATGCCGCTGTTTGCGCTGGCCAATGCGGGGGTGAATCTGGAAGGGGCCAACCTGGATAACGCCATGTCTCAGAGCGTGTTTCTGGGCGTGATGCTGGCACTCGTGCTGGGCAAACCGTTGGGCGTCATTCTCGCCAGCCTGACGCTGGTCAAACTCAATATCTGCAAGCTGCCGGAAGGCGTGACCTGGGCGGGCGTGATTCTGGTCGGGTTGCTGGCCGGTATCGGCTTCACCATGTCCATTTTCATCGCCTCCCTGGCGTTTTCGGATGAAGCCCTGCTGTCGTCGGCCAAACTCAGCGTGCTGGCCGCCTCGTCAACCGCCGCGATCATCGGGCTGATATGGGGCAAGCTCAAATTCGGAAACCGGTGATCGATCTTTGCGCTCCGATAACGGTCCATAAGGTTCGCCAGACGGATTGCCCAGCGAACGGGCAGTCCGCCCACACACGTTAGCGCACGAGGTTTCATGCAGATCGAACTTCAGGAGATCAGCGATCACCTTCATCGCTTCCCCCCTTTCGACGTATTGCCCAAAGACACGCTGGACATGATTGCCCAGCGAATCGAGGTCAGCTACTTCAGGGCAGGCAGCGTCATTCTCGAAGCAGGGTCGCAGATCACTGATCTGCACTATGTGCGCAGCGGCGCGGTTGAAATCTACCGCCGCACGGGAGAACTCTACAACCGGCTGGTCGAAGGCGACATTTTCGGCCAGGCGGGGCTCTTGCGCAGCAACAAGGTTCGCTTTCCGGCCAAAGCACTCGAAGACAGCCTGATCTATTTCATCCCTTCGGACATGTTTGCCGAGTTGTGCGAACGCCATGACAGCTTCGCCGATTTCGTCGAAGCCGAAGGCCACTCGCGGCTCAAGTCGGCAGTCGAAGCGCAGGGACGCGCCAGCGAGCTGATTCAACTCAAATCGTTGGCATTGATATCCCGCGCGCTGGTCTGGGTCTCGCCACAGACCAGCGTGCAGCAGACAGCCCAGTTGATGAGCAAGGAAAGCGTTTCCTGCGTGGTGGTCCTCGACAAGCCTGCCGACGGCGCAGAGAAGATGCTCGGTATCGTCACCGACAGAGACCTGCGTAACCGCGTGGTGGCGGCCAGTCTGAGTGGCGATACCGAAATTACGCAGGTCATGTCGGCCGACCCTGTAACGATTCAGGCCAACGACTCGGTATTCGAAGCGATGCTGTGCATGCTCAGGCACAACATTCACCACCTGCCGGTCATGGATCGCGGCCGTACGAAGGGCCTGATCAACCTTTCGGACATCATTCGACACGAGTCACAGAGCAGCCTGTATCTGGTCAACAGTATTTCCAACCAGACGTCCGTTTCGGGCCTGCAGTCCTTGTTGCGCGATCTTCGTGGCACGTACATCCGTATGGTTCGTGACGGCGCAACCGCACACATGATCGGCAGTGCCATTTCCGGAATCGGCCGCGCCTTTACGCAGCGTCTGCTTGAGCTGGGCGAGCGGGAACTGGGACCTGCTCCCGTTCCATACTGCTTCATGGCGCTGGGCTCCATGGCGCGGGACGAACAGTTGCTGGTCACCGATCAGGACAACGCGCTGGTGCTGGACGACAGTTTTGACCCCGGCCTGCATGACGACTACTTCAAAAAGCTGGCCGCCTTCGTCAGCGACGGACTGGCGGCGTGCGGATACAGTTATTGCAAGGGCGGCATCATGGCCACCAACGCGCAGTGGCGTCAGCCGTTGCATGTCTGGAAATCCTATTTCACGCAGTGGATCGAAAAGCCCAGTGCTGCGACCCTTCTCAACAGCTGCATTTTTTTCGATCTGGACGGCGTATACGGGCAGCTGCAGCTGGTTGAAACGCTCAAGACGCTGTGCGCCGACAAGTCGAAGGAAAACCCCGATTTTCTGGCAGCGATGGCCAGAAATGCGCTCAATCGAACGCCTCCGCTGGGCTTCTTCCGAACCTTTGTGATGGAAACCGATGGTCGCCAGAAGCAGATCATCAATCTCAAGGGGCGCGGAACTGCGCCGTTGACCGACCTGATTCGCGTCCACGCCCTGGCCTGTGGGTCAACCGCGCAGAACTCGTTCGATCGCCTGGACGCCATCAGCGCGACACGCTTGCTCCAGCCGGAGGGCCTGCAGCACTTGCGCTACGCGCTCGAGTTTTTATCGATGGTGCGGATTCGTCATCAGGCGGAGGCGATGGAACAGGGACAGGAACCCGACAATTACATCGAGCCCGAGCGTTTCACCACCAGCGAGCGCCACAACCTGAAAGAATCCTTTCAAGTGCTCAGCAGCGCGCAGAAATTCCTGCGCTTTCGCTATCCGGGCCAATCGCGGTCATTGCGATGAGCCGCGCCTTGAAACCAGACAAAGACGTTGCGCCCCTGAACTGGCAAGAGATGTTCGACCAACTGGCGCAAACGTCCCGCCATCCGCTCCTGCAGAACTACTACCGTTCGGGCGTTCCTGGCGCAGGCGAGCCTCTGAACGAGATCCAGTTGCTTGCCATGGACCTGGAAACCACAGGGCTGAACGCCGAGTCCGACAACATCGTCAGCATCGGCATCATGCCCTTCACCCTCAAGCGCATACAGTGCGGCCGGTCACTCTACTGGGTGATAAAACCGCCCACCGAGCTGAGCAGTGCTTCAGTGGTGTTTCACCACATCACCCACGCAGACATCCACAGTGCGCCGCAGCTGTCCGACGTGATGGAAAAGCTGCTGACCGCGATGGCAGGCAAGGTCATGGTGGTGCATTACAGAGCCATCGAGCGCAACTTTCTCGATCAGGCATTACGCAGACAGATTGGTGAAGGACTTCAGTTTCCGGTCATCGACACTATGCAACTGGAGGCGCGCCTGTACCGAAAAAAACGGGGGTGGATTGACCGTTTGCTGAGGCGTCAGCCGGTGTCGATCCGGCTCGCCGACAGTCGAGAGCGCTACCATCTTCCGCAGTACCTTGCGCACCATGCGTTGACCGATGCACTGGCAACGGCGGAGCTGCTGCAAGCGCAGATAGCCACGCACTATGCGCCATCGACGACCGTGGGTGAGGTATGGAGTTGATGGCTGGAAACGAAGGATGACCTGAACGCAGCGACCCGATGGCTCGCCGCGTTCAGTCGTAAGATCAGGAACGAGGCTCGGACAGCAGCCCCTTGACCAGCGAGATACAGCCCAGCATCAGGACAATCGCAAACGGCAGACCGGTCGAAACCGCCATCGCCTGCAGAGCGACCAGGCCGCCGCCCAACAGCAGGGCAATGGCGATCACGCCTTCGATGACGGCCCAGAAAACACGCTGAGGAACCGGCGCGTTGACCTTGCCGCCAGCGGTGATGGTATCGATCACCAGAGAGCCGGAGTCGGACGAAGTGATGAAGAACACGATCACCAGAACGATACCCAGGAACGAGGTGATTTCCTTGAGCGGGAGCTCGCCCAGCATGGCAAACAGCTTCAGCTCAAGTACGGCATCCTTCACGCTGACCACGCCTTGCAGCGTTGCCTGATCGATGGCCGTCCCGCCAAACGTCGTCATCCAGAGCACCGACACCAGCGTTGGAACCAGCAGGACCGAAATCAGGAACTCACGGACCGTACGCCCACGACTGACGCGTGCAATGAACATCCCGACAAAAGGAGACCAGCTGATCCACCATGCCCAATAGAACGCTGTCCAGCCTTGAGTGAACTCGGTATCGGTGCGTCCGAACGGGTTGGAAAGTGCGGGCAGGTATTCGACGTAGTTGACCAGGTTATGGAAGAACCCGGTAAAAATGGCCACTGTCGGACCGACCACGATAATGAAGACGAGCAGAAGCAGTGCAAGCCCCATATTGATCTGCGACAGCAACTTCACGCCCTTGTCCAGGCCGGCAAGTACCGACCACAGCGCAATCAACGTGATGCCGACAATCAGCACGACCTTGCTCAAATTGCTGGATTTGATACCAAACAGATATTCGATACCCGCAGCAGCCTGCTCGGCACCAATCCCCAGCGAAGTGGCCAGGCCGAAGAGCGTGGCAAACACCGCCAGAATATCAATGATATGCCCGGGCCAGCCCCACACCCGCTCACCCAGCAAGGGGTAGAAGATGGAGCGGATCGAAAGCGGCAATCCCTTGTTATAGGAAAACAGAGCAAGCGATAACGCGACAATTGCGTAAATGGCCCACGGATGCAGACCCCAATGGAAAATGGTCGCCGCCATCGCCAGATCGGCGGATGCCTTCATGTCACCCTGCGCGCCGCCCAATGGGGCCCAATCGGTACGCACGCCCGCCGCATCGACACTGACACCTCCCATTGCTGCAGAATAATGGGACATCGGCTCGGCAACGCCATAGAACATCAGCCCGATGCCCATGCCAGCGGCGAACAGCATCGAGAACCAGCCCACATACGTGTAATCCGGTTTGGCTTCCCTGCCGCCAATACGAACCTTGCCGAGCGGCGACACAATGAGCGCCAGACACAGCACGACAAAAACGTTGGCCACGCTCATGAACAGCCAGGCCAGATGCCCGGTCAACCAATTGCGTATCGCGTTGAAGAGCGGCTCTACTTCGGCCTGAAGTGCAAGTGTCAGCACGACAAAGAGCACCACCGTGGCGGCCGAGATAATGAATACCTTGCCGTGGATATCAAGCGAGAACGAGAACTGGCCCTTGATATTATCCTGGCCAATCACATAGTCGGTATCGATCAGATTAGCGTCGCCGCTGGGTGCCGGGATGCCTTCGATATTGGCATTCTGCGTTTGTTCCGGCACATCGTTTTCGGGTTTTTTATCCACAAGAACCTCCTTTATAAACAGCACGCTACAACATGCAGCCGTCTGAATTCTCGCTGTTCCTATGGTAAAACGAGTCTAAGCGTTTCATGGTAACAATAGATGACAACGCACTAAGCCGTTGCCGTGACCACCCGGACCAGACCCACGCCCGGCCCACAAAGTTCAGAATGCCGCCTCAACCCTGATCGTGCCCATCGCTCTGCGCCACCTTCGAGGGCGGACGCGGAGCGTCCTGGGAGGCATTCCCACGCGGAGCGTAGGAACGATCAGCGTGATATCAAGCACGCCGATCATGCCCATGCTTGTGCTCAGCGTTATACAAGAGTCTTGCTGAGCCCACGGACTGTGGGCACGCGTTGAAAGAGCATCAGAAAGCCATCATTTCCTCGACGCTCCAGTCGATGATCAGGCTATGATCGGGACGACCTGACCCGGACGTTCCTGAACATGCCCGTTGACCTCCAAGCGCTCTACCCCAAGCTCATCCATCTGATGCTGGATACGGTCTTTGTGGTCGACAGCGACAACCAGATCGTATTCGTCAGCGATGCGTGCGAGACGCTGCTGGGCTATCGCGCTGCCGAGCTGGTCGGGACGCAGATTACTGGCTATATGCACCCTGAAGACCTGGCGGCCACGAAAGCGTCCATCGACCGGGTCATGAACGGACAACCGCACTTCGATTTCCGTAACCGTTACCTTCGCAAGGATGGAAGCATCGTCTACATCCTGTGGGCGGCGTTCTGGTCCGAAGAAGTCGGTGCGCGGATCGGCGTCGCGCGGGATGTGACGGCGCTGGCAAAGGCCGAGAAAGAGTTACGCTTTCTGGCCCATCATGATCCTTTGACCGCACTGACCAACCGCTCGCTGTTCAACGAACGGCTTGATGAAGCCTTGCGAGTTGCACGTCATGACCAAAGCTCGCTGGCCTTGTTGTTCCTGGATGTCAATGATTTCAAGGGCATCAACGACGTCCACGGGCATGCTGCGGGCGATCAGGTGCTGTGTACGGTGGCTCGGCGCCTGGAACGCTGCATTGGTGAGGCAGGCACGGTGGCCCGTGTTGGTGGTGACGAATTCACAGTCTTGCTGACGGATATTCCGTCCCGGGACGCGGTGTCCATGAAAGTCAGACAGATTCTTGAGGCCATGGCTGAACCGCTGGATGAGGCATCTGGCGCAATAGCCATGCCGTCCTGCAGCATCGGCGTCGCGTGTTATCCGGCAGATGGGGAAGACGCCGACACCTTGCTCAGCCATGCGGACGGCGATATGTATCGGGTTAAAAGGCAGCGGCCTTTCAGCAATAAAATGTAACCAGCTGAATAAAACCCGTTTGTGGGAGGCGGCTTGCCGGCGATGCAGTCGACGCGGTATGTCAGGAAAATCGCGTCATCGTTCATTGCCGGCAAGCCGCCTCCCACGGTCCGGTGTTTGCTGCGCTACAGCGCTACGTCAAAGACGTCGTGAGGGCTCCCACAGTCTGGGGTCTGCTACGAGATAACACTGAACCTCATCGCTTGACCGTCTCCTCCAGCGTGAAGCGACCCAGCGGGTTCTGGCCAAAGTGTTCGATGTTCTTGCGCGACACGCTGATGTACGGGCTGTAGTAGAGATCGATCCAGTTCACGTCGGCCTTGGCCATTTTCTGCAGGTCGATGTACATCTGCTCACGTTTTTTCGGGTCCATTTCCACACGGGCAGCGGCGACCAGTTCCTTGACCTTGTCGTTCTTGTAGCGGGTCATGTAGTTCATGTTGGTGTCATGCCCGAGCACGAACGTGGTCTTCTGGTCAGGGTCGAGAATGTCATTGGTCCAGTACATGACGGAGATATCGTAGTCACCGGCGATCAGCATGTCCCAGCTCTGGCTCGGGTCGACTTTCTGCAGCGTGGTGGTCACGCCAACCTTGGCCAGTTGCTGTTGCAGCATGACGGCGATCTGCTCGTCGACTTCGTTGCCTGCGTTGACGATGTAATTGAGTTTCAGATCTGAAGCGCCCGCGTCGGCCAGCATTTTCTTCGCTTTCACCGGGTCGTAAGGACGTTGCAGGTTGTCGGCGTAGTGATACAGCGCGCCCTTGGGAATGTAGGAGTTGGCAACAGTACCCAGTCCGAAGGTGGCGGCCTCTACGAGGGATTTCTTGTCGATGGCCATGTCCAGCGCCTGTCGCACTTCCACTTTCGCCAGTGCGCCATGCTCATGGTTGATCAGCAGGTGATCTTCGCGGGTAGACGGGTCCTCGTGTACGACCAGACCGGCGTCTTTCTTCAGAGTCTCCACGCGGGAAAACGGCACGTAGATCGCGGCATCCAGCTCGCCAGCCTGGACCTTGAGCATGCGGGTGTTGTCGTCCGGCACGGATATCCATTCAACGCCGTCGAGGCTGACGGTCGAGGCTTCCCAGAAATTGGGATTCTTTTCCAGAATCACCCGGTCGCCACGTCGCCATTCCTTGACGGTAAACGCACCCGACCCCACCGGTTTTTCCGCGTAGGCTTCTTCGCCCAGACTTTTCATGGCTTTCTCGGAAAGGATCGAGACGTTGGGCAGCGCCAGTTGCGAGAGGAACGAAGCCGACGGATGTTTCAGAGTGATCACCAGCGTGTGCGGGTCGCTTGCCACAGCGGTGTCGATGATTTTGTACGAGTCGCTCCACAGCGAGCCTTTGTCATCGCGAATGCGCAGCAGGCTGAATACCGCATCGCTGGCGGTCAGCTCGGAGCCGTCGGAGAACTTCGAGGGGCGCATCTTCAAGGTGTACGTGAGCCCGTCCGGTGAAATGTTCCAGCTTTCTGCCAGCCCCGGCACCAGTTTCGTGCCCTTGTTATCGACCCGGATCAGCACGTCATAGACGTTGGAAAACACCCAGTTATCGATGTTCTGCGCGCTCTTGATCGGGTCGAACGTGGTGCCGTCTTCGCGGCGGCCGATGGTCAGCACGCCAGCGGCTTCCGCCACCCCGGCAGCCAGAGAACAGGCCGCCAGCATGGCGACGGTCAGTAACTTCACAGGTCGTGCTTTCATATACGGAAACTCCTTGTCGGTATCGAGAACGGATAGTGATTACGGGGTCAGAAAACGGGTTCTTCAAGCACACAGTCGTAGCGCTGCTCGCCCACATGACGCGTGGGCGGCGCGATGCGCGAACAATCGGCTCGGGCAAAACGGCAGCGTGGATGAAACGCGCAGCCGTCCGGCAGATGCAGCGGGCTTGGCGGTTCGCCCTGCAGCGGTTCGCTGGGTAACGGGCGGTCAGGATCGATTTCCGGGATCGCCTGAATCAGGGCGGCGGTGTAAGGATGACGCGCGCTGAGAAACACCGACTCGACAGGTCCTTCCTCGACGATGCGGCCCAGGTACATCACTGCCACCCGATCACAGAGCCGGCGCACGATGGCCAGGTCGTGAGCAATAAACAGAATGGCCAGGTTCATGCGCTGACGCAGTTCCAGCAGCAGGTTGATGATCTGGCCCTGAATCGACACATCCAGCGCCGCCACGCATTCGTCGGCAATGATCAGACGAGGCTCGATGGCCAGCGCGCGGGCGATACCGACACGCTGACACTGCCCGCCGCTCAAGGCGCCGGGCTTGCGGTCGGCGAATTCCGGGCGCAGGCCGACCATGTCGAGCAACTCGATGACCCGGGCCGGAATGTCGGATTTGGCGACCTTGCGCTGTACGTGCAGCACCTCGGCCAGCGTGGCACCGATGGTCATGCGCGGATTGAGTGAAGAGAACGGGTCCTGAAAGATCATTGCCGTTTCGCTGCGCAGGCGTTGCAGATGAATGCCGCTGCCCTGCGCCACATCCACGTCATCGAACACGATCTGCCCGGAAGTCACGTCATTCAGGCGCAGGATGGCGCGGCCCAGCGTGCTCTTGCCGCTGCCGGATTCACCCACCAGCCCCAGCGTTTCGCCTGCGCCGATGGTCAGGGACACACCGTTGACCGCCTGCACCCATTGTTTGTGCATGCCCAGAAAACCGGTTCCGGAAGCCGGAAAACGCACCACCAGATCATTCACGTTCAGCAACGCCGGGCCGCTCATGAGTGCACCTCTTCGGTGTGCGCCGACGTCACCGGTAACGGGTAATGGCAGGCAGCGGCGTGGTTGTCGCCGACAGAACGCATGAACGGTAGTTGTGCAGCACAATCCGGCCCGGCGTGCGTGCAGCGAGCGTGGAACCGGCAGCCTTCAGGCAATGCATCGAGCAGCGGCGGTTGACCGGGAATGGTGCGCAACAGCGCATTGCCTGCACTGCTGGCGGGCTGACACTCGATCAGGCCGCGTGTGTAGGGATGCCGCGCACGGGCCAGCACATCGCGCTTGCTGCCGTGCTCGCACAGGCGACCGGCGTACATCACGGCGATGGAATCACAGGTTTGCGCCACCACGCCCAGGTCATGGGTGATCATGATCAGCGAAAGCCCGTGACGATCACGCAAGTCGAGCAACAACCGCAGGATCTGCGCCTGAACGGTCACGTCGAGCGCCGTGGTCGGCTCGTCGGCAATCAGCACCTGCGGGCCGCAGCCCAACGCAACGGCAATCATGGCGCGCTGGCGCATGCCACCGGAAAACTCATGGGGATAGTTGTCCACGCGGGAAGCCGGATCGGGAATACCGACCTGACGCAACAGGTCGATGGCCTGCGCCCTCGCCTCGCGCTTCGACGAGCCCTGATGCAGACGAAAGCCTTCGCCGATCTGCTCGCCGATGCGCATCAACGGATCGAGGTGGCTGCTGGGGTTCTGGAAGATCATGCCGATGCGGCGCCCACGCATGGCGCGCATACGGGCAGCGTCCAGCGTGAGCAGGTCGATATCGTTAAGCAGCACCGAGCCGCCACGCACCTGCAGGTCCGGCGATGGCATCAACTGCATCAGGGCACGACAGGCCATGGTCTTGCCCGAACCGCTCTCACCCACCAGACCGAGAATCTCGCCCTGATGCAGCTCGAATGACAGCCGATCCAACAGCGTCACCTCGCGGCCACGACTGCTGGCGACCACGCTCATGTCGTTGACCTTCAGTACCGGCGTGCTCATCGACGTTCTCCCAGCGTTTCGGCCACACCGTCCGCCAACAGGCTGAAGCCCATGGCCAGGGTGACGATAGCCAGGCCCGGAAACAGACAGATCCACCAGGCCGAGGTCAAAAACGCCTGACCTTCGGCAACCATCGTGCCCCACTCCGCCAGCGGCGGTTGTACACCCAGGCCCAGATAGCTGACCGCTGCGCCACTGAGCAGCACCAGCACGGCATCGGACATCGAAAACACAATCGAGCCGAACAGTGCATTGGGCAGTAGGTGGCGAAACAGAATGCGCAGGTGGCCGAAGCCCAGACTCTTGGCGGCGAGAGCAAAGTCGCTTTCCTTGAGCACCAGAATCTGCGAGCGGATCAGACGCGCATACGACACCCAGCCCACCAGCGCCATGGCGATATAGAAGCTGGTCAGGCCGGGGCCGAGAATTGCGATGATCGCCAGCATCAGCACCAGAAACGGGAATGCCAGCACGATGTCGATCACGCGCATGCACAGGTTGTCGAAACGCCCGCCGATGTAGCCGGACAGTGCGCCGACGAAGGTGCCGATCATGAACGGGAAGATGACGCCGAGCACGCAGATCTGCAGGTCGACACGGGCCGCCCAGATCACGCGGGAAAGAATATCGCGCCCGAAATTATCAGTGCCGAACGGATGCGCCAGATGTGGCCCCATCAGGCGCAATTCGGTGTTCTGAAAGATCGGATCATAGGGCGCCAGCCACGGCGCGAAGATCGCCAGCAGCAGCCACATGCCCAGCAGCGACCCACCGAGTAGCATGGCCAGTCGACCATTGCGCAAGCGCAGACGCAGCCGGGTGTGCCATTGAGCAGGAGCATGGGTCTGGGCCGTGTTCATTTGATGTTCACCCGTGGATCGACCGCAACCGTGGCCACATCCGCCAGAAAGTTCACCATGACCGTCCCGCAGGCCAGCACCATCGCAACGCCCTGCACCACCATGTAGTCGCGGCTGAAGATGCCCCGCACCAGCAATTGACCGATGCCCGGAATGGCAAACAGGCTTTCGATGACCACAGTGCCGCTGATCAGCCAACCGATGTTCACTGCCAGCAGGTTGATGGACGGCACCAGCGAGTTGGGCAGCACGTGACGGCGAAACAGTGCGCCCTCACTGACGCCTCTGGCTCGGGCCGCCGTGACATGATCGGCCTGCAATTCCATCAGCATGCTGGCGCGCAGGTTTCGCACCAGCACTGCGGACAAGGCCAGGGCGATGGTCAGGCACGGCAATACCATGTGATGAAGCTTGTCGAGCCATTCGTTGCCATAACCAGATACCGGAAACCAGCCCAGCTTCACGCTGAACAGCAGGATCAACATGATCCCCAGCCAGAACGCGGGCATGCCCAGTCCGGTGGTGGTGAATACACGAATCAGGTTATCGCCCCAACTGCCTTTGTTGCGTGCAGCCACTGTGGCGAGCGGGATGGCAATCAGCAGCGCCAGCAGGACGCTGCCCAACACCAGAAACAGGGTCGGCTCCAGGCGTGTGACGATCAGTTTCAGGACATCGATCTTGTACAGCAGCGACTTGCCCATATCGCCCTGCAGCAGGTTTTTCATGAAATAGACGTATTGCATCCACATGGGCTGATCGAGCCCGTATTGGGCGCGAATGTTGGCCAGCGCATCGGGCGTGCTGCGGGCACCCAGCAGGATGCGCGCCGGGTCGCCGGGGATCGAGCGCACCAGAATGAAGGTCACCAGGCTGATACCGAACAACACCGGCAGCAGCTGCACCGGGCGCTGGAGAATGAAACGATAACGACCCAGATTCATTGCATGTCCCGAGGTGGTTGAAGAAAGATCGAGCAGGACCGAAAAATCGCTGCGGGCCTCTCATGATAGAACGACACGTCAGAACCGTTGGAAAACGACCTTCCCCTGCCGTTATCCCGGACAGGTCATGACTCAACCCTATCGCGCCGCTCATCGGGTGACAGCTAGCAATTCTTATAGGTTTTCAACGCGCAGGTCGTCCGGATTCAGGTGCGTGGCACTTTCCTTGCTTCGTTCATTGCTATAGTTGTCGTTCGATGGGTCGAGTGACAAAGGAAGTCATGCCATGCACGTGAGGTTGTCGGATTTCAATACACGTCTACAGTCTGCAGCCACGCTGGACCAGCAGATGGACTGCGCATGGATGCTCGCCTCGGGGCTCGGCTTCGACTCGGTGGTTTACGATTACAGCCCGGTGCCCGTGTCCCATGATGGTGCACTGATCACCCCTTCACTGCTGACATTGCGCAATGCACCCGAAGACTGGCACACGCTCTGGTGCCGCAAGGGCTATTACCAGATTGATCCCGTTCAACAACTGGCGGTGAACAGCGTGTCGCCATTTGTATGGTCTTACCAACCCAAGGCGGAAACCGTATTGCGCACGGTGATCAAGGATCTGCACACACCTGTGGTGCGCTATCTGAACGAATTCCATATGACCTGCGGCGTCACCGTGCCGATCCACATGCCCAAAGGTGGCTTCGCAACGCTCACCGGCATCTGCTCGGACAGCAGCGACGCGGCGCTGGAAGACGCCCGACAAAGTCTCGCCGAGTTCGGCCTGCTGGCTCATGCCTTTCAGGAAGTGGCTTACCCGATGTTCGACGAGGCCATGCACTCGTGCACGGCAATCAAACTCACGCGCCGCGAACGCGAATGCCTGCGCTGGTCCGCCGAAGGCCTGACCGCCAGGGAAATTGCCCAGCACCTCAATCGCTCCGTCGCCACCGTGACGCTGCACCTGAACTCTGCCATGCAGAAGCTCGGTGCGAAGAACCGCGTACAGGCCGTGGTGCGCGCCGTACATTATAGGTTGCTGGACAGCTGACCCTTTGTTTCAAGGCAAAACCTATCATTTCTTACAGTTATCGCTGACGAAAAACAACGCTAAGGTGCCCCGATCCATCACCGGGAGACCGACAGCATGTCAGAGATAACAATCCAGGAAGGTTACGCACCCTTTGGCCAGTACCAGACCTGGTATCGCATCACTGGCGATCTGCGTGGTCCCCACACGCCGCTGGTCATCCTTCACGGAGGTCCCGGCTGCACCCATGACTACGTGGATGCGTTCAAGGACATCGCCAGCACCGGCCGCGCCGTCGTTCATTACGACCAGTTGGGCAACGGCAAGTCGACTCATTTGCAGGACAAAAAAGCGGATTTCTGGACAGTCGAGCTGTTTCTGGCGGAGCTGGACAACCTGCTGATGCATCTGGACATCGCCAACAACTACGCCCTGCTGGGTCAGTCCTGGGGCGGCATGCTCGCCTCCGAACATGCTGTACTCAGGCCATCCGGCCTTAAAGCATTGGTCATCGCCAACTCGCCAGCCGACATGCACACCTGGGTCAGCGAAGCCAACCGCCTGCGTCGGGAGTTGCCGGAAGCCGTACAGAAAACGCTTTTGCGACACGAACAGGCGGGCACTTTGCAGGATGAGGAATACAAGGAAGCGTCTCGCCTCTTTTACAACCGTCATGTATGCCGGGTTAATCCATGGCCGGAGGAAGTGCAGCGCACGTTCGACCAGATCGATGAAGACCCGACCGTTTACCACGCCATGAACGGTCCGACCGAGTTTCACGTGATCGGCACCATGAAAGACTGGACGATCATTGATCGCCTGCACCTGATTCAAGTACCAACGCTGCTGATTTCCGGCCGTTATGATGAGGCCACGCCGCGAGTGGTAAAGCCTTACGAGGACAACGTACCCGGCATTCAGGCGGTGGTTTTCGAAGAGTCCAGCCACATGCCGCACGTGGAAGAGCGCACGGCCTGCATGGGTGTCGTCGCGAAATTTCTGGACGGCGCGGACGCATCTGCAAACGCCTGATGCAACGCCACGGTGTCAGGTCGAAAGTGAAGAGCATTTGCTCCATGCGATCGGCCTCGCCTGCCGCCGATACACTCGTTTGAGGTAAATATCGGTCGCATACTTACGAAACTGCGTAACCTTACTCTCAAAAAGTGCTAACACCGTAGAGTAAATACTTAACTAACATCCTCTATTAGCGGGATAAATAAAATCTATAAACCCGCTTTTGACGCCCTTCAAACGCGCCAGGCTACTTCCAGTAACGTGTATTTAAATGAATAATCTTTAATGAACATTTAACTCAATAAAGTTCAACTCCGGCAGAAATATTGTTCATACGAAGGGGACATTCTATCCCCCGCAAGACCCTTTGCCGCCGGAGGCAAACATGAACCTCAGATCCCTCAATATTTCACGCTGGGCCTCGCTCTGTTTCGGCATCATCACGGTCCTGCTGGTCGGGCTCGGTGCCTTTTCGTACGTTCAGATGGGCCATCTTCGGGCGGCCGAACAAAACATTTCGCTGAATTCGCTTCCCAGCGTTCAGGTCATCGATGACATTCAGGTCGCCCTGCTCCATGCGCGCCTGGAAAGTATCCGGATGCTGGCTACCACTGAGCCGGCCTCACATTCTGCCGCTGTCGCCAAAACCAATGACGCCATCGCAGCGCTCCAGTCGAGCAGTGAGTTCTACCGAAAGAACCTGATTTCCGGCGAGCAGGACCGGGTCAACTTCGACGATGCCAGCTCGAAGATGGTGCAGTACGTCGATGGCGTGAAACAGGTCATTGCGCTGGACTCGACGGATCACGACAAGGCCCTTTTGTTCGCCAACACTGAGCAGGCGCAACGGGCTGTTGCGTATCAGGACAAGCTCACCGCCCTGCGCGAACAGAACGTACAGGAGGCCAAGCGCTCCGGTGACGATGCAACCGTGGTGTATGACCATAGTGTCAAAGTACTTCTGGTCGTAGTGATCGTTGCCTTTATTCTCACGGTATTCCTCGCCGTCGCTCTGACACGCAGCATTGTCGAGCCGATCAGCTCTTCACTGTCGCTGGCAGAAGACATCGCTGCAGGTGACCTGACCCGGCAACTCGAAGTGACCGGCAAGGATGAAGCGTCGCGACTGATGCACGCGCTGAACCTGATGTCGAAGAACCTGCGCGACACCATCCAGCAGATTTCCGGCGCTTCGACACAACTGAGCACTGCGGCAGTCGAAATGACGTCGATTACAGAAAGTGCCGACCGTACGCTGCAACAGCAGAACAGCGAAATCGAACAGGCGGCCACCGCCGTGAATGAAATGAGCGCTGCGGTGGAAGAAGTTGCACGAAACGCCACGTCAACGTCCGAGGCAGCGAAACAGTCGCGCGTAGACGCTGAGTTGGGCAACAGGCGAGTGACCGAAACGCTGACCGCGATGCAGGGCCTGACCCATCTGGTCGAAGGCTCATCGGCGCAAGTCACCGCACTGGCCAATCAGGCGCAGGACATCAGCAAAGTGCTCAGCGTCATCCGCGCCATTGCCGAACAGACCAACCTGCTAGCGCTGAACGCGGCCATCGAAGCAGCACGTGCAGGCGAACAGGGCCGCGGCTTTGCCGTGGTGGCCGACGAGGTTCGTGCCCTGGCTCATCGCACACAAACGTCGACGCAGGAAATCGAGCAGATGATCTCTGCCATCCAGGCGGGTTCCTCCGCCACCGTTGAATCCATGCAAAAGAGCACCCTGGAAGTGCACAGCACCCGCAAGACGGCCGAAGACGCTGGCCAGTCGCTGCTCCAGATCACCGATTCGGTGCTTGAAATCAACGACCGCAACCTGCAGATCGCCACCGCTTCGGAAGAGCAGGCTCACGTTGCACGGGACGTGGATCGCAGTCTGATCAGCATTCGTGATCTCGCGATCCAGAGCAGCGAAGGCACTCGCCAGACACTGCTGGCCAGCAATGAGTTGTCCAGGCTTGCCGTGAACATGAATAATCTGGTGCTGCGATTCAGGACGTAATGTAACGCCTATAAAACAAGTCAGGCACGGTGAATCGCAAGGTTCACCGTAGATGGCTCAACCGTTCGATGATCCTCGCCTGTTGTTTCCACTCAGACGAATGCGCAACGGACACTCCGAGTGCTTTATGAACAGTGAGTGCACATTAGTTGAGCGATCCATTCGTTAAATTTTCATGTAACGTCGCAACATGCACTACAACCGTGCACAATCAATAACAAATTGCCATCATCGATGTGCAATATAAGTTGCCAGTCTCTGTATCAGTCACGTTACACACACGTCTCATCAGGTATGATGCCCTCTACTCTGAGTAGTGGAAGTATGCGGCATGCCTTGCAGAATTATTGTGGCCGATGATCATCCTTTATTTCGTGAGGGCATGCTGCGTACTGTAGAACGCCTGGTGCCCGACGCGGTGATCGAACAGGCTGGCAATCTTGATGAAGTGCTTGAACTGGCGCGCTCGGGTGACGAGATTGATACGCTGGTGCTGGACTTGCGTTTTCCCGGCCTTGTTTCCATGCAGACCATTGGCGAACTTCGCAAGGAGTTCAAGCGCACCTCGATCATTGTGGTGTCCATGGTCGACGATATGGACACCATTTCAGAGGTCATGGCCCAAGGTGCTGATGGCTTTATCGGCAAGAATATCGATCCGCTGGACATCGCCGAAGCCTTCATTGCCATTCGCAATGGCGATGTCGTGGTCAAGTACAAGCCGGAAGGCTCGATTCTGGGCGACGTGGAAATGTCTGCGCTCAGTCATCTGACGTGCCGACAAAAAGAAGTTCTGGGACTGGTCGCGTCAGGCAAGACCAACAAGGAGATTGCCAAGGAACTGGGCATCTCGCCCTTTACCGTTCGCATTCATGTTTCCAGTTTGCTCAAGACCCTGGGTGTGCCAACCCGATCTGCTGCCGCCGCGCAATTTTCCAGCCTGTCCATCAAGTAACCGACATGTCGATATTGCCCAAACGCATTGACCTGGAAATGACTCAGGCGCTACTGCGCATGGCCGTCATTGCCACTTCAACGCTGTACACGCTTATAGCGTACGCGCTGGATGAAATCTCCGAAGAGCGCATGTTCGTGATTCTGGGTTACTGCCTGGGTTTCGCCATCGTGACAATCGGCCTGATTGTGCGCATCGCCCAGCGGCCGGGGGCTTCCGGCAGGCGACGCCTGTTTGCGCTGGTCACTGACAATCTGGCAGGGATCGTCACCATCACCGTGGGCGGCGAAGCGCTGCTTCCGGTGTACTCGGTCATGCTGAGCATGACCGTCGGTTACGGCATGCGCTATGGGCGCAATTACCTGTTGCTGGCGACCGGTTTCTCGATGATTTCCCTGCTGATCATCATTGCCCTGACACCCTTCCTGCGCGAACACCACGCCGTCGCGGTCATGATGATCCTGACCATGCTGGTGCTGCCGTTGTTCGTCTACTTTCTGCTCGGACGACTGCACCTGGCCCTCAAGGAAACCGAAGAGGCCAACCAGGCCAAGTCACGGTTTCTGGCTCAGGCCAGTCACGATCTGCGACAACCGATTCACTCCATCAGCCTGTTCACCGCTTGCCTGCGCGACGCCAGCCTGGGTGACAACGAACGTCGACTGGTCGACAACATCGACCGCGCGCTGGGTTCGGTCGAGCAGTTGTTCCGCTCCTTGCTGGACATCTACACGCTCAATCGCGGCGAAGTCACGCCACGCCTGGAGACGGTGGATCTGGACGCATTGCTCAAGGGATTGGCGAGCCAGAACAGTGAGGCGGCCAGTTGGGCCGGTGTTCAGATTCGTGTGCGCAACAGCAAACACCACGTCCGTACCGACCCGGCGCTGCTGAGTACGCTGTTGCAGAATCTGATTTCCAACACCTTCAAATACGCCCCCGGCAAACCGATACTCATCGGTTGTCGCAAGCGTAAGGGCAGGCTCGACATCGGCGTTTATGACCAGGGTCGCGGTATTTCCGCCGAGCACCTGCCCCATCTGTGCAACGAATTTTATCGCGTGCGGGAAAAGCGTGATCGGGATATCGAAGGTGTCGGGCTGGGCCTGAGCATTGTCAGTCGCATCGCCCGCCTCATGAAATTGAAGGTCAATATCCACTCGATTCCAGAGCGCGGTACGGTGGTCATGGTTGCAGGATTGCCCGTTGTCGCGGCCAGTCTGCCCGTCCAGACTTCCAACATCGACTGGAACAAGCGTCTGCTCGGCGGGCTGCGGGTCATGTTGATCGAGGACAATCAGAACGTGCTCCAGGCCACTGCCATGTTATTGGGCAAGTGGGGGTGTGAGGTCCAGACGTCTGTCAGCATTCACGACGCTCACGTTGACTGTGATCTGGTCATCACCGACTTCGATCTGGACCGCAGTGCATCAGGCGCTGACTGCATCGCCTACCTGAACCGGCTGCAAGGCCGGCGCATTCCCGCCATCGTGATCACCGGCCACGAACTTCAACACGTCCGCCAGGCATTGAATGACCCGGACATTCCGGTGCTCTCGAAACCAGTCCGCCCCGCCGAACTTCGCTCGCTGTTGCTAAGCTTCAAGGTGGGCTCTGCGTCATCGTCGGGAGGGCAAAGTGACGAATCTGTTTCGGTGCTTCAATAAGTTCTGAAGGCACGTACGATGTCACCTCTGAACTCGATATAAAGACGAGTGATCTTCACTTTTTGACCTGGCGCACTGGCACCTGAAAGTGAGCCCGCGTCATCCATGATCTCTTGCGCATCTCCCACCTTGTTCTGGCTCGTAATGATTGCACTTGCAGAGTCACCGGCCCCGTATCGGCTCGTGTACTTGTAAGCCATATTGGTCAGCTTGCCCAATTGCGACTCACCACGATCGTAAAGCCATTCCGAAGAATCATTGCCCAAATTGTCACTTACGCTTGTGGGCGCGCCAAACTTCTCACGGATCTGTTGTTTGGACGACTTGTTGACAACGATATTGCTTTTAATAAACTCGGGCGCATATTTGGCTTCCCCCGTTAAAGAGTCCAGCCCGCCAAATGGAGTGCCACCGCCGGTTGAACAGGCCGTCAGTGCCGTCATTATCAATCCTGCGGCTCCCCATCCTCTTGCCACTCGGCCAAACACACCCATGCCAGCGCTCTCCACTATCAGCCTATCGTTAAAGGTCTATCGAAAATCCGGCACGACACGTCTCTCAAGGCCGCTGTAACCAGCGGCCCTGAAGATGGATGTGCGTAGAAGATTCGATATCAGCTAGTTGAGTAGGTTAAGGCGCTCAACCGAGGCAGGGCTATAGTGCAGATGTACTAGTCAGCGCTTCAAACTGAAAGAGCTAGAAACGATACGTCGCGCCAATACCGAGAAAACTTGCACTGTTTTCATAGCGGGCGCTGTAACTGGCCAATGCGTTGGAGCGGCTGACATTCACGCTTTCTTCCTTGAGCCAGGAATAGGCAACGTCGAGGGTCAGGTCTTTGGTCAGGTCGTAGGCTGCGCCCACGCTGTATATCGTGCGATCGCCTGTCGGCGTGCGTGGCGAGCGGTTGGTGTTGCTGGTCGGCGATTGATCGAAGCGGATGCCGGTTCGCAGAAGCCATTGGGCATTGAGGCGATAGGACGTACCCAGCGCATAAGCCCAGGTGTCGTGCCAGTCCAGACCGCCCGCAACGGCATTCGACAGCGATGACGCCAGCACACCACCGACCGCAGGGCTGATGCTTTGCGTGCTGAAGTCCAGGTCCTTCATACGACTCCATCGGGTCCAGGTCGCCCCCGCGTAAAGCTTCCAGGCATCGCTCAGGTCTTGCGTGACCGACAGATCCACGGACTCCGGCGTGTCCAGTTGCAACGAGCAGTCATAGCGATTGCTCCTCAGCACCTGGGGTGGTGTTCCGGCTCCGGTGGCTACGTTGGTGTGACAATCAAGGTCGTAGCGCACCCGCGAATGGTAGGTCATGCCTGCCCGGGTGGTGTCCGTCAGGCTGGCCAGAATGCCGACATTGAAGCCCAGGGCTACATCGTCGCCCTTGACCTTCACGTTGGTGTCCGGGATGGCAGGGTTGAGCGTCAGGTCGGACTCCAGCTCGCCTGCCAGCCGGTTGATGGTCGGTCCGAAGCCAATGGAAACTCGGTCATTGAAGGCGTAACTGACCGTGGGTTGCAGCGTGATCACCCGAGCGTCGCTTCTGCTGGCAAACGCACGCCCCTGAAAGCCCGACTCGTAATCGGTCGCCAGACCGAACGGCGCGTAAACCCCCATTCCGAATGCCCATTGTTCATTCGGCTTGTAGGTATAAAACCCGAAAGGAATGGCCTTGAATGGGACCATGTCGCCCTTGTTCGTACCGGTGGAACGGCCGCCTGGGTTACTGATGTCGGAGGACGCGTCGATGAAGGTGACGCCGCCAGTGATCTGCTGCCCCTGCAACCGCGCCATGCCCGCCGGGTTTCCATACACCGTACTGGCGTCATCGGCCGAGGAAGCACGCCCGGCGAATGCCGTTCCCATGCCGCTGATACTCTGTTCGTTGAGTCCGAAGCCGCCCGCGCAAAGCTGGGTCGAAACCACGGCAAAGGTAAAGCCCAACGTGATTTTTTGCATGGATCTCGCTACTCGTGGCAGGTCACTGTTCGATAAGGGTCATCAGACGTGAAGACATGTACGCGACGGAGCGTTTCAGGACCTGAAAGGCCGTGGGCATGCGCGCGGCAGACAGGCCTGCATCGACTCAATGGGCAATCGAGGAGCCTATCAGCGAGTTAAAACACGCTCTATAGTACAGGTGTACTAATGGCTCTTTGCCGCAGCATGAGTGCGTTGTTTTCTGATCGGCAGCCTTGTTAGTGCATGCAACTGCGAACGCTTATTGACGCCAATGCTCTGCCGTTAAAGGGCCTGCTGTCATATTCCAGGAATATTTCATGTAACCCCTGATCAGGTGTGGCAGGATCAGCAGCGGCGAAAGTGTGATGCAGTTCAAAGACTGCCTGACGCTTTGCCAGCTTCTCAATGACCAGGTCGGGGCATCACCATTGAACACCACATTGACTTCCGCAGAACTGGCCGTCATCAGTGAAATCGAAACCACCTCAAGCTTGTTGAGACTGGTCACCCGACTCACCGGGCTCAGATTCGCCGCAATCGCCAAAGTGACCGACAGCAGCTGGACCGCATGTGCTGTATATGACGAACTCAATTTCGGGCTGGATGCCGGTCATGAGCTCAAACTGGAAAACACGTTCTGCAACGAACTGAGATTGAATCGCCAGCCGATCGTGATCAACGAAGTCGCGACCGATCCTGAATACGCCCAGCACTTCATTCCGGCAAAATTCGGTTTTCAGAGTTATTTCTCGCTGCCGATCATTTTTCCGACCGGTGATTTCTTCGGCACGCTGTGCGGCCTTGATCCCCTGCCAAAAAAGCTCGACGACGAACAGCTTCTGGAAACCCTCAAAGTGTTCTGCACGCTGATCGCCAACACGCTGTACGCGCACCAGCAGCTCACTGAGCTGCAAGGCCAGATCGCCCTGCTTTCCGAGCCGACTGAAGTTTAAGTACGCGCTTTCGCCATCACACTGATCGCGCACGATTATCGACCCTGCAGAACCAAAGAGCCCGGTATGAACCGGGCTTTTCACAAGCATTCGAGACTAAAAAGCGAAAACCTGGTGGAGGGACTCAGTCAGCGTGACTACTCAACTCGACTCTCTTATATTCCGGTCGGCTACGCTGGCTGAATGTTGAACGCTATCAACAACGTGTCAGGCTGAAAGATTGATCGAGTCAGGATTTATCCGACTCTTCATTGTCATCACTGCCACCCGATGCCTGTCCTCCCTTTCTGCCTGCTTCAGCTGCACGATCCGGGTCGTTGGCAAAATTGCCACCCGATGCCTGCCCGCCTTTTTTGCCGGCTTCGGATGCACGCTCAGGATCGTTGGCGAAGTTGCCACCTGACGCCTGACCACCCTTTTTTCCTGCTTCGGACGCCCTTTCCGGGTCATTGGCGAAATTGCCGCCTGACGCCTGACCACCCTATTTTCCTGCTTCGGATGCCCGTTCCGGGTCGTTGGCGAAATTGCCGGGATTGTTTTCCCCAGTGTTAGCCATTGTCGTTGTCCTCCGTTATCGGCCGACCGCTTGAGTGCTGTCGTAAGCAATAGAAAGCGCCTTCGGGGCAGTCGATCCGGAAATCTGAAGGCTGAACGACGAATGGCAAATTCGTTCAATCCCGTTCAGGTTGATCCAGACTGCCCGGCTTTAAAGGGGTGAAGCCTTATTCAGAGCAGACGGGACAGGTTTTTTAGCGCGTTGAAGTTCTTGTGTGGGGCTATAGATAAAAATGGTGCGCTGATAAAGTGAACTTCGTGATGTCATATAGTCATCACCCATGTACCCCTCCGAGATACTCATGAACGCTTGCGCCCCTATCCCGTTTAACGAAACGCAACGTCTGTTGCGTATAGCGGAGCTGTGCGTGCTCGAGAACACGGCGGACGATGTCTTCGATGAAATCGTGGAAATGACCGCCAATTTCTTCGACGCCCCCATCGCGCTGATCTCCATCGTCGATGAGCATCGACAATGGTTCCGCGCCCGGGTTGGTCTGCAGGCCCAGGAAACCCCTCGCGACGTTTCGTTCTGCGCCTACACGATCCTGGCCGATGAGCCGTTCGAGGTGACCGACGCGACGCTCGATGAGCGGTTCATGGATAACAACCTGGTCACCGGACACCCCGGCATTCGCTACTACGCAGGGGCGCCGCTGATCACTGATGACGGCATCGCGCTGGGCAGTCTGTGCGTGATCGACACCAGCCCCCGTGCGCCGATGAGCGAAAAGCAGGCGAACATGCTCAAGCGATTCGCCTCTTTGGTGATGAAACGCATCGTCGGGCTGAGAATGAGCTGCTTCATCGACCAGCCTACCGGCCTGTATAACCGCTCGCGCCTGCAGGAAGACATCACCCAGACGCTGAGTTCGAAGCAGAACTATCGGCTGGTCGCTGCGGACATGATCACCCCCGAGTTTCTCAACGACATCGTCAAGGCGCTGGGTTACAGCTATTCACAGGACCTGGTGATGGCGATCAAAGACCGTCTGCAGCGTCTTTTGCCGCACGACTGCTCGCTCTACAAGGTCAGCCCGACACGCTTTGGTTTTCTGCTGCCTGAAGAAGATGCTACTGAAAACAGGTTCCGCGCGATCCTCAAGGACTTCGAAACGCCGGTGCAGTGTCGCGGCATTCCCGTGCAGATGCAGGTCGGCCTTGGCGTAGTGGCGCTGGACAACGCCGCCAGCACCGAGCAGGACTGGATGCGCCTGGTGATCAGCGCTGCTGACAACGCCCGTGACCGCAATGTCGGCTGGGCCATGTATGAACCCCATTCCGATGCCGCTCAGCAGCGTGCCTTCAAGCTGCTCAGCTCGCTGACCAACGCCGTGCACTCACACGACCAGTTGCGTCTGGTCTATCAGCCGCGCATCGACCTGAAGACCGGCCATTGCACCTCGGTTGAAGCCCTGCTGCGCTGGAATCACCCGACACTGGGGCCGATCGGTCCGGCGGAGTTCGTGCCGCTGGCGGAAAAGACCGCGCTCATGCGCCCGTTGAGCCTGTGGGTGCTCAGAAACGCAATCGAGCAGGCAGCCCACTGGCAGCGCCAGGGTTTCGATTTCCGCATCGCGATCAACGTGACGCCGGAAGACCTTACCGGCCCGGCATTCACCGACACCATGATCGGCCTGCTGCGTGAACACGACATCCACCCGACCCGCTTCGAACTCGAGTTCACTGAAGGCGCGCTGATGCAGAATCCCGCCGAGGTCCGCAGTCAGCTCGAACGTATGCGTGAAATGGGCATGGATGTCGCGATTGACGATTTCGGCACCGGCTACAGCAACTGGAATTACCTGCGTCAGTTGCCGGCCACCACCGTCAAGCTCGACCAGTCGCTGATTTGCAACCTGGTCTCGGACGAGACGGATCAACGTCTGGTGAAAGCGCTGATCGGTCTGGCGAAAAAACTCGGTTACTGCGTCGTTGCCGAAGGGATCGAAACCGATGAGATCCGCACATTGGTCAAACAATGGGGCTGCGACGAAGGTCAAGGCTACCTGATCGCAAAACCGCTTGAAGCCGACATGATGGTGAACTGGCTCAGCCCCACGCAACGCCTGCAAAGTGTTGCCGAAGCAACACTTGCGGCTGCCACCCGCGATAAACGGTTATAACCTTAGAACACATCTTCATAACCGCTCATAACCAAAGCCGCTATGCTGCCCGCCACTTTTTGCCTGATACGTTTGCTTGACAGGGTTGGATATGGAAGCGGGTGGTTTAGGGTTTGTAGTAGCAGGACTGGTGGTGGGCTTCATCGTGGGCATGACCGGCGTCGGGGGCGGTTCGCTGATGACGCCTATCCTGCTGTGGTTCGGTATCAATCCGGCGACCGCGGTGGGCACTGACTTGTTGTACGCCGCGATCACCAAATCCGGGGGCGTGCTGGTTCATCGCAAGAACGACAACATCGACTGGAAAATCACGGGGCTGCTGACACTGGGCAGCGTGCCTGCGGTGTTGCTGACGCTGTGGTTCCTGAGCACCCTGCATACCGCACCCGACGCCCTGAACGCCATCATCAAACAGGCGCTGGGTTTCGTGTTGCTGTTGACCGCCCTCGCCGTTCTGTTCAAGAAAAAACTGCTGGCCTTCGCCCACGGGCGTGGCGACGGGCATTCCTTTTTCAAGGGCACCAGCCTGACGGTGCTCACCGTGGTGACAGGCCTGATTCTTGGCACCATGGTTGCGCTGACGTCGATTGGTGCAGGTGCCCTCGGTACGGTGGCGCTGTTCATTCTTTACCCGTTGCTGCCGACCCGCCGTCTCGTGGGAACCGAAATCGCCCACGCGGTGCCCCTCACCCTGGTTGCAGGCCTGGGCCATGCCAGCATGGGCAACATGAACTGGGAACTGCTGGGCTGGCTGCTGATGGGCTCGCTGCCAGGCATCTATTTCGGCAGCCACATGGCCGGACGCGTTTCTGATGACCTGTTGCGTCCTTTCCTGGCGATCATGCTGGGCATGATCGGTTTCAAGCTGGCGTTCTGACCGACGTCAAGCTGTCACATCCATGCGTCAGGCTCGCCCTGCAAACACGCTTTGAGTGCTGTGTAACGCAACACATTGCGCTGCACAGGCACATTGGTCGGGATTTGTATTTTTTTGTAGCTCAACGCCGTTTTTCGGCGCAGGATTTTGCCGGTCTGCTTTCGCGCCGGTGCTCGGCACAGACTCATCCTTGCTGACTGGAGATGCCACTAATGCTTATCCGAATTGAAGAAGGTGTTTACGGGGCCCACTGGGTCGTGAAGCTGGACGATTACCCGGTGACTTGCCGGAGCTGGCAGGAAGCCAAGGAATTTGCTGACCGCATGAAATCCAGAATCGACGCTCCTCACTCTCTTCCGCTGTCCGCACGACATGCCGTATCCGAAAGAAGCGCACCTGAACGACGCTCGAGGGCGATGGCACGCTGAGCTGTTGCTGCCTTTGTTTCCTGTAACATTTATCCTTGTAACAACTGAAACGCCGCTGCCCTGACAGCGGCGTTTTGCCATCCATCTTTTGCTGAATATGCACCTGAATAAAAACTGAAATTCATTCTCGTTTCGGTGACATCTATTTCACATCTTCTTCACGTCAGGCTGGGTAAATTGAACCCACTCCTTTGATGAATCCCATTTGGCCCACCCTGTTGTGGGCCATTTTTTTGCCTGCGAAAAAGTGAGCGGTATCGCGCATGCAAAGCCTGCCCGATAAGACTTACTCCACTTGCGAGCGAGGCTGTCCGGAATCCCTGGTAGCCAGTGCAGCCGGATTGCTCAATGCCCCACTGTTCAACTCGGCCAGCCGATCACTGCCTGTGCCACTGACCACAGAATGACTCCAGTGTGTGGTTAACGTAGCCATCCAGCCCAGCAAAAACAGCACAACTGCCTGCAACGCCCATTTGCTAATGATCGACATGCGCTTTCTCCTCAATCAGGTCTGGATGGCGAGCATGTAAACACCTCGTCATTGCAGAAGAATTGCAGAGTTTCAGATTTTTGCCACTGTGCCGCTCATCCTTTTTCGCTGAACTCGCCCGCCGTCGCGTCCTTCCTAATTTCAAGGCCAGCGTGAAGCGCGCGTTGCAAGCATGTCCGCGCTTCTGACATCCGGCCTAACCGTCATTCAGATCGATAGGAGACAGACCATGCCTGCCGCGAACTCGAAAAAAGACGCTACCGCAAATAAAGACAAGTACACCGACAAGCAGAAACGCAAGGCCGAACATATCGAAGAAGGCTACGAAGAAAAAGGTGTTTCGAAAGGTGAGGCAGAAGCGCGGGCATGGGCCACGGTCAACAAACAGTCCGGCGGCGGCGAACGCAAGGGTGGTTCGGGAACCAGGACACCGGCGTCGAGCAAGTCGGCAGCGCGCAAGGATTCCGCCAAGCGTGCCGTGGCGACCAAACATGGCGAACCGCGCAACAACCAGCCGCTGGAGTCGCAGACCAAAGTGGACCTGATGCAGCGTGCACGAGGCTTGAATATTGCCGGTCGCTCGACCATGAACAAGCAGGAGCTGATCAGCGCGCTGAAGAAAGCGTCATAACGAATCCGCCGCACACTGTGTGACTGACAGGAGTTGCTCATGACCGGGACAGTAACCGGCAAGACCGACGTTGTTCTGCTGCCTACGCGCAAAACCCTTTCTACCCATGAAACAGTGGTTCACCAGGTATTGGCGCAAAAGCTGGCGACGCTGCTAGGCGCCGAGTTCGCAGGGCTGTACGACGAATTGATTCATCGGGGGCGGAATCTGTATTTCGTCCCGTCCGACACGTTGATCGGACGGGATCATCCCGGTATTCGATCTGCCGACGATCTGTT
Source organism: Pseudomonas viridiflava (assembly GCF_001642795.1). Taxonomy (GTDB): domain Bacteria; phylum Pseudomonadota; class Gammaproteobacteria; order Pseudomonadales; family Pseudomonadaceae; genus Aquipseudomonas; species Aquipseudomonas viridiflava. The sequence continues at coordinate 180,946 of NZ_LKEH01000026.1, forward strand.
CGGCGGCGTGATCGCCGAACCGTTCATGACCACCAAGGCCCTTTCGCATCCGCTGCCCGAACGTGCAACGCATAAACCGCCCGGCTGGTCAGACGCGTTTCACCATCAGGCTGCGCAGGCCGTGCTCGCCGGCTTCTCGGTTTTTGCCGAACAGGATGCGCTGAAGGTCGGCACACAGATGCTCGCCAACGGTCCGGTGCGACTGAAACCGGTATTGGCGACAGCAGGACGCGGTCAGGTGGTGGTGACGACCGAAGCTGAGCTGGCTGAAGCCATCGCCCGGCAGGACCTGCACGAGGTAAGGGAATACGGTCTGGTGCTGGAAGAAAACCTGGCAGAGGTCGTGACTTTCAGCGTGGGCCAGGTGCAAGTAGCCGGGCTGACCGCCAGCTATTACGGGACTCAGGACCTGACCAGAGACAATCAGGGGGAAACCGTTTACGGCGGCTCTCGCCTGCACCTCGTGCGGGGCGATTACCAGGCCTTGCTGCGCCAGTCACTGGACGAGCCGGTCAGGCACGCCGTGCAGCAGGCGCTGGCTTATGAGAGCGCCGCATTTGCCTGCTTTCCCGGCTTCATCGCATCGCGCCGCAATTACGACATCGCCCAAGGCACCAATGCGCAAGGCCAGCGTTGCTCAGGCGTGCTGGAGCAATCCTGGCGCATCGGCGGTGCCAGCGCAGCGGAAGTAGAGGCCTTGCTGTTGTTCACTGCCGACCCGGCGCTGCAACAGGTCACTGTCTCGACCCACGAGGTGTATGGCAAGACCACGCTTCCCGCCGATGCCCAAGTGCTCTATGAGGGCGAAGACCCTCAGGTGGGCTTTATCAGCAAATTCATTCAGTTGGAGCCTTTATGAGTGTCCGCAGTGAAATCATCGAGATCAAGGTAGGCAGCCAATCCATCTCCGGGTCCATCGTCACGCCGTGCGAGAAGTTTCCCGGCATTCTCTTCGTCCACGGCTGGGGCGGCAGCCAGCAGCGTGATCTGGCACGGGCCAAAAACATCACGGGGCTGGGCTGCGTCTGTCTGACCTTCGACTTGCGCGGTCATGAGCGCACTGAGGGCCTTCGGGCCACGGTCTCGCGTGAGCAGAGCCTGGAGGATCTGCTGGCCGCCTATGACCGACTCGTCAGCCACCCTTCTGTGGACCCTGAAGCCATTGCGGTGATCGGCACCAGCTATGGGGGTTATCTGGCAACCATTCTGAGCGCGATGCGACCGATCAAATGGATGGCATTACGCGTGCCCGCCCTGTACTGGGATGCCGACTGGGACATGCCCAAACAGGAACTGGATCGCGACAGGCTCGCGCACTACCGACGCTCGGCCGTCACCGCAGCGGACAATCGTGCGCTGGCAGCCTGTAAGGAGTTCAGAGGGGATGTGCTGTTGATTGAATCAGAGCGTGACGACTATGTACCGCACGCGACGCTGATGAGCTATCGCAGCGCCTTTGAGCTCGCGCACTCGCTGACCTATCGCCTGGTGGACGGTGCCGACCATGCGCTGAGCAGCGATATCAGTCAGAGCGTCTACAGCTCGATGCTGACCAACTGGATCAGCGAGATGGTCATTGGCGCTCGGCTGGTGGATTACCCTCACCACTCAGCCAAGTACTCATGACCCGCAAGCGATCCCGAACGACCGAATCAGTACTTGGTGCTTTGCTGTTCAGGCTTGGCGGGGGTGTCGACGTGACGCGGGCCTGCAACCAGCAGAGCCAGCACGCCAAGAATTGGCACGGCAACGATCACGATGATCCACATCAGTTTGTTACTGGACTCCGTGACGCTCTTACGAACCCGCATCACCGCCCATATATCCGAAATCACGATCAACGCCGTAATCGCTGTAAACAGCCACAAATGATTTTCCGATATCCAAGGCATTTGAAATCTCCTGCACATTCAACGAAGGCGGCCAGACCGGCGCCCTTACTGTAGAAGAGGCTTGAGAGCACCTTAAAGTTCAGAGAAGTAGGAAAAATCAGGCTTTTTCCGAGCGCTCGACCGCCATCGGTCCAGTGCGGTGAAACCATTGCGTCACGTCGTATTCAATCCGAAGAGGCTCGCAAGGACCTGCGAGACCCGTTCGCCATCGGAGGGAATGTCATGAACGCATTTATCATCAAACTGTTCACCCGCCCCGCCCACGCCTGGAAAGCCATACGCGACGAGGAAGAGCACAGCCCGCGCCAATACCTGCCGCACTTGATATTGCTTGGTCTGATCCCGGCCGTCTGCCTGTACATCGGTACGACACAGATGGGCTGGAGCATGACACTTGAAGATCGGGTCTGGTTGAGCAGCAAAAGCGCTTTGCAGTTATGTGCCCTGCTGTACATCGCCATTCTGGCCGGTACAGCGCTGATGGGCACGTTCATCCGCTGGCTGTCACGCACCTCGGAAGCCCGTCCGAGCCTCAATCAGTGCATCGGCTTTGCCACTTACACCATCACCCCGTTTTTCATCGCAGGCCTCGCCGGCCTTTACCCCAGTCGCTGGCTGATGATTCTGGTACTGGGACTGGCAGCCATTCATTCGACCTTTCTGCTGATCATCGGCATTGGCACTTTCATGCGCCTGCCACCCGGCAACGCCCCGCTCTACGCGGCTGCGGTGTGGGGCGTCGGCGTGCTGGTGCTCGTGACGATTCTGGTGTCGACGATACTGCTCTGGTACCACGTGCTCACGCCTGATTACGTGCGCACCGTGCTGGGGGACGTGCCGGCTGGATGATGTGAGGCCAAACCTGATGGGCAGCCCATCAGGCCTGCGACAAAACACTGTCGCGGAGCAAACACCGGACTGTGGGAGGCCTCACCACGTCTTCGACGCAGCGCTGTCGCGGAGCAAACACCGGACTGTGGGAGGCGGCTTGCCGGCGATCTGCCGGGAACCGGCAGCAAGGCCTGCGCACGCGGTGTACCTGATGCAATCAAGGGCCGCTGCGCAGCCCATCGCTCCCGTCCTAACCGCCAAGAGCTCCAACGCCCTGTGGGCAGAAGCAGCTCTGCGCAACGGCGTGAACTCAGCGCGTCCTGGCCGGTTTAGCGTCGATCTTCACCCGGAACAGGCTGTAGGGCTTTTCCCGCAGATCTTTGCCGCCATGAAACAGTCCCTGGCGATGCAGCTGATTGGCGATGAAATAGAGGTAGCCGTCATTTGCCACCGACAACGTGTCCGGCCACAGCATTCGAGGATCGTGAGCAACCGTCTGCCAGGTTCCGTCGGCAAGACGTTTGCGAATGCTGTTGTCTTCATAGTCGCCCGCGTAGACCGCGCCATCGCTGTCGGCTTCCAGTCCATCCGACGGCCCTTTTTCTCCCAGATCCTGCACTGCGGCGACGAGTTGCGCTTCAGTCACGGCGGGATCGCGCAGGAGTTTTGTCGGCACCGAATACAGGTGTCGGCTGGAAAGCGGTGAGAAATAAAGCGTCTGGCGGTCCGAGGACAGAGCGATACCGTCGGAAGCGACCGCAAACGGTTTGCTGGTCCCATCGGCGTTACGCATTTTCAGCACCTGGCCTTCAACCCTCGGCACGAAGGCAGGGTCTGCCGACGTCGAGGCTGCGCCACTCAAACGACGCACGGCCTTACCGGTCGCAATGTCCATGACAATGATTGCGCCGGGGCCACTGACAGATGAGTCGGTGACATAAATCACGCCTTCCTTGCCAGCACTGAAGTCAAAACGCATATCGTTGACATAGGTGCTTGGCAGAATGACGTTCTCAGGGAAAACCAGCGTCTTGATGACCTTGTTTGTCTTGAGGTCAACGGCCACCAGTTTGGCGCCGCCAGCGACCGGTTTGGAGAACTCAGGTGCAGCGGTATCAAGTATCCACAGGTGACCCAAACCGTCGGCGACAACGCTCTGAACGCTGATGAACCCCTTATCGGGATGCTGCGGGTCCGCCTGGTTCAAGGCGCTGTCAGGGTAAGGCACCACCTTGCCGTCGCGTAATTCGCCGACTGTGAACGGCACCTTGTCACCCCAACGTGGGAAGTTGACAAAAATGCGCCCTGTTTCAGTGACGCTGACGCCTGTGGGCATGGCGTCATGGAACGCGAAGACCTGTTCGATTTTCCCCACGGGCTTGTCTTCTGGAAGCTTGGCGGAGGTCGCAGCCTGAACAGCCTGGCTACCGAGCGCAACCATCAAGGCCGCAGAAGCCCAGGACATCGGTTGTTTGAAAGACAAGAAAGGTCTCCTTGGCCAGCGTGAGGCAGGCCAGTATCGAAAAGTGAAAATGGCTTGTTTGAATGGCCGGATGTACCGGGCAGCCAATCTACCTGCTGCGGATACTGATCCCTTTGTGGCAAAGAAAGAAGCCGTTAAATTCACTAACACTTTTAATCAAATGAAGAAAATGAGGCGGCTGGCAGCACCTGCAAGACCTGCGCACTCAGTCCCAATTGGGACGCGGAGCGTCCCGGGATGCATGTCCACGCGGAGCGTGGGCACGATCAGCTACGCACACGTCAGCCCTTACGCTGATCGTTCCTCACGCTCCGCGTGGGAATGCCGCTCAGGGCGCTCCGCGTCCGGGCTGCGCACCTGAAAGACCTGCGCAACTCAGTCCCAATTGGGACGCGGAGCGTGCCGGGCGGCGTTACCACGCAGTAGCGTGGGAACGATCATCACGGATTGCCGGAATGTCTCGGTTTCACCTGCAGGGACCACGCCCCGGCAACATCAGGTAATCGGCGCAGGGTTGAACAGGGTGATGTCGTTGTGCAGGCGGTAGTGCTCGGTCCAGGTCTTTTTCTTACCGCTGGCCACTTCCAGGTAGTAGTGGAACAGCTCCCACCCCAGATCCTCGATGCTGGCGCGTCCTGTCGCGATGCGGCCGGCGTCGATGTCGATCAGATCCGGCCAGCGCTGGGCCAGCTCGGTGCGGGTCGACACCTTCACTACAGGAGCCATCGCCAGACCATACGGCGTGCCGCGTCCGGTGGTGAACACGTGCAGGTTCATCCCGGCCGCCAGTTGCAGCGTGCCGCACACAAAGTCACTGGCCGGTGTGGCGCAGAAGATCAGCCCTTTGCCGTTGACCCGCTCGCCAGGGCCGAGCACGCCGTTGATGGCGCTGCTGCCGGACTTGACGATGGACCCGAGGGACTTCTCGACAATGTTCGACAACCCGCCCTTCTTGTTGCCCGGCGTGGTGTTGGCACTGCGGTCCGCTTCGCCTTTGGCCAGGTAACGGTCGTACCAGTCCATTTCACGCACCAGTGCCTGAGCGACGTCCTGATCCTGCGCACGAGAAGTCAGCAAATAGATGGCATCGCGCACTTCGGTCACTTCGGAAAACATCACCGTCGCGCCTGCGCGCAGCAACAGGTCGGATGCGTAGCCCAGCGCCGGGTTGGCAGTGATGCCGGAAAACGCATCGCTGCCACCGCACTGCATGCCCAGAATCAGCTCGGAGGCCGGTACCGTCTCGCGACGGCGCAGGTCCAGCTTCTTCAGGCGCACTTCAGCCAGATCCATGATCTGCTCGACCATTTCACTGAAACCATGGCTGGAGTCCTGAAGCTTGTAGAGCCACGGCTCGCTCAGGTCCACCGAGCTGTCGCCCTCGTGCATCACCTGACCGGCCTGCAGCTTTTCACAGCCCAGACTGATCACCAGCGCCTCGCCACCCAGGTTCGGATTGCGCGCCAGGTTGCGCACAGTGCGGATCGGAATGTAAGCGTCGGTGGCGGTGATGGCCACGCCGCAGCCGTAGCTGTGCGTCAGTGCCACCACGTCATCGACGTTCGGGTATTTGGGTAGCAGTTCGTCACGGATGCGCTTGACGGCGAAGTCGAGCACGCCGGTCACGCATTGCACGGTGGTGGTGATGCCCAGAATGTTGCGAGTGCCCACGGTGCCATCGGCATTGCGATAGCCTTCGAAGGTGTAGCCTTCCAGCGGCTCGCCCTTCGCAGGTACGGCATCGGACATCGGCAGGCTGTCGAGCGCAGGCGCTGACGGCATGCGCAACTGGTCTTCCCTGACCCAACTGCCACGCGGTATCGGTTGCAGGGCGTAGCCGATGGTATGGCCGTAACGAATCACGGCGTCACCCTCGGCCAGGTCAACGGTGCTGACCTTGTGGCTCTGCGGTACGTTATCGACAGTCACCAGGCCATTATCGAATTCGGTTCCGGCCGGCACACCCTGGTCGTTGACCACGACCACCACGTTATCCAGCGGATGCAGCCGGATGTAACGTGGAGAATCGGCATGTTGAATCAGGTTCATCACGGTTTCCTCAGGATTTTGCTTCGGAAAGGTTGCTGGCCGGATCGGTCGGCAATGGCCCCTTTACAGGCGGCTCTATCAATTCCACACGCTTGATTTCACCCACGATGAAAATGTAACTGATCACCGCCAGCAGCGCGTTCGCGCCGACGAACACCAGTGCCCATTTGAACGAGCCGGTGGTGCTGATGATGTAACCAATCACGATCGGGGTGGTGATCGATGCAATGTTACCGAAGGTGTTGAACAGGCCGCCGCTCAAACCGGCGATCTGCTTAGGCGATACGTCGGACATGACAGCCCAGCCCAGTGCGCCCACGCCTTTGCCGAAGAATGCCAGGGCCATGAAGCCCACGACCATCCATTCGATGTCAACGTAGTTGCAGGTCACGATGGAGGTCGACAGCAGCAGACCACCAATGATCGGTGCCTTGCGGGCGAAGGTCAGCGAGTGGCCCTTGCGCAGCAGGTAGTCGGAAATGATCCCGCCCAACACGCCGCCGATGAAACCACAGATGGCGGGCAGGGACGCGATGATACCGGCCTTGAGAATGGTCATGCCGCGTTCCTGGACCAGGTACACCGGGAACCAGGTCAGGAAGAAGTAGGTGATGCCGTTGATGCAGTACTGGCTCAGGTAGATGCCCAGCATCATGCGGTTAGTCAGCAATTGCTTGATGTAGTCCCATTTCGGACCGCTGCTGCCGTCTTTCTTCGACTTCGATTTGTCCTGATCCATGTCGACCATGCCGCCGTTGCTGGCAATGTGATCGATCTCGGCCTGGTTGATGCGCGGATGGCTGCGCGGGCTGTAGATAACCTTCATCCAGATGGCGGAGAAGACGATGCCTGCCGCGCCCATGACGATAAACACGTGCTGCCAGCCATAGGTGTAGACGATCCAGCCCATCAGCGGCGCGAACAGCACAGTGGCGAAATATTGCGCGGAGTTGAAGATGGCTGACGCCGTGCCGCGTTCGGCGGTCGGGAACCAGGCAGCCACAATACGTGCGTTGCCGGGAAAGGATGGCGCTTCGGCCAGGCCCACCAAAAAGCGCAGCATGAACAGCGCGACGATGGCGGTCGAGATACCGAACTCACCCACATAGCCTTGCAGCAGGGTGAACAGCGACCACGTGAAAATGCTCATGGCGTAGACTTTCTTCGAACCGAAACGGTCGAGCAGCCAGCCACCGGGGATCTGACCGGCCACGTAGGCCCAGCCGAATGCAGAGAAGATATAGCCCAGAGTGACGGCACTGATGCCAAGGTCTTTCTGGATGCTTGAACCAGCGATAGCGATGGTGGCACGGTCGGCGTAGTTGATCGTGGTGACCAGAAACAGCATCAACAGGATCAAATAGCGGACGTGCGTCGGCTTGGACGTTTGCATCGGTTGAACTCCCACTAGTTATTTTTTTACGCGGGTAAATCTGTTTTTGGGTGTAGCGCTACAGGCCCCTTAGAAGTGTCGCGGCGACGCCAGCTTCTACCTGTACGGGTCATGCATTCCAACGACAAAACCGCTGATCGCTCAGCGGTTCTGTGTTCAGAGGTGTTACTGCTTGCCTTGCTTGTCCATCAGCGCTGCGAGCATGTCGCACTCTTCTGGCGTCAGGTCGGTCAGCGGCGCGCGGACAGGACCTGCGTCGTAGCCTGCGATTTTCGCACCGGCTTTCACGATGCTGACCGCGTAGCCCGCTTTGCGGTTACGGATTTCCAGGTAAGGCAGGAAGAAATCGTCGATGTACTTGCCGACTGCTTCGTGGTCGTCACGGGCAATGGCGTGGTAGAAATCCATCGCCAGTTTCGGCACGAAGTTGAACACTGCCGAGGAGTAGACCGGCACGCCCAGCGCCTTGTAGGCAGCGGCGTAGACTTCGGCGGTCGGCAGACCACCCAGGTACGAGAAGCGGTCGCCCAGACGACGGCGGATCGAAACCATCAGTTCGATATCGCCCAGACCGTCCTTGTAGCCGATCAGGTTCGGGCAGCGCTCGGCCAGTTTTTCCAGCAGCGAGGCGTTCAGGCGGCAGACGTTGCGGTTGTAGACAACCACGCCGATCTTGACCGATTTGCAGACCGCTTCAACGTGTGCGGCAACGCCGTCCTGGCTGGCTTCGGTCAGGTAGTGCGGCAGCAGCAGCAGGCCTTTGGCGCCCAGACGCTCGGCTTCCTGAGCGTATTCGATGGCCTGGCGAGTCGAACCGCCCACGCCTGCGAGAATCGGCACGCTGGTGGCGCAGGTATCAACGGCAGTCTTGATGACTTCGGAGTATTCGCTGGCGGCCAGGGAGAAAAACTCACCTGTGCCACCTGCTGCGAACAGAGCGCTGGCGCCGTACGGGGCCAGCCACTCGAGACGCTTGATATAGCCAGCGCGATTGAAGTCGCCCTGAGCATTGAAATCGGTAACCGGGAAGGACAGCAGACCGGAAGAGAGGATGGACTTCAGTTCTTGTGGATTCATTATTCGAACACCCTGTGGGACATAAATTGTGAATGGATCATCGGGGCAGTGCCGATGTCGTAAGTCATCGTACAACTGAAAATACATTCCCTCAACAGGCATTTACGGGTTTTTGTCTTACAAGGCGATGAATGGGGCTGAAGGCCTTGGCGGGCCTGGGTTTGGCGGGATTCAGGATTGCTGAAAGTTATACGACAAGTGCAGATTTCGTCCAGACAGTAGTGCCTGGACTGACGTACTGGTTCTGCTTGCGCCCTGCTTAGGCAGTCAACCGAAGGTGCTCTGCGTCACATCAACAGCGGACGCAGAGCGTCCAGAGAGGCGTTACCACGCTGGAGCGTGGGAACGAGCGGTGATCTCAAGCACACCGATCGTGCCCATACTCCGCGCTCGTCGTTATACACAAGCCCGTCCCAACACTGATCGTGCCCACGCTCTGCGTGGGTATGCCGCCCGTGACGCTCCGCGTCACAAATGGCACAGACTGAGGATTCAGTGAGCCGGGCGCATGACGTGCATAACGGCGGAGCTTGGGCACACATCTGCGCCACATTCCAGAGCGGACGCGGAGCGTCCTGAGAGGCATTCCCACGCAGAGCGTGGGAACGATCATCGTTGCTGTGTATAACGCTGAGCGCTCTGCATGGGCATGCAGCCCGTGACGCTATGCGTCACATCAGGCGCGCTGCGACTCGGCCTCTTCGTGGGCGTGACGCAGACGTTCGCGGCTATTGGTCAGGTGCAGGCGCATGGCGGCGCGGGCGGCGTCGGAGTCCTGACGGGCGATGGCCTCGTAGATTTCTTCGTGCTCGCGGCTGAGCCGGTCCATGTAGTGCTGCTGATCGTCATGAGCCAGGCGCGCAGAGTTCAGCCGCGTGCGCGGAATGATGCTGGTGCCCAGATGGGTCATGATGTCGGTGAAATAGCGGTTGCCGGTCGACAACGCAATCTGCAGGTGAAACTGGAAGTCAGACGCCACCGCATCGGTCGCGTGAGCAGCGCTTTCATTCAGCGCGTCCAGTGCAGCACGCATGGCAGCCAGCTCTTCGGCGCTGCGGCGTTGTGCAGCCAGCCCGGCGGACTCGACCTCCAGGCTGATGCGCAATTCGAGAATCGCCAGCACATCACGCAAGGTGACAATAGTGGCCGGGTCGATCCGGAAGCCGCTCGGGCTCGGCGTGTCCAGCACAAAGGTGCCGATCCCGTGTCGGGTTTCGACCAGGCCGGACGCCTGCAGGCGTGAAATCGCTTCACGAACCACAGTACGGCTGACGCCCTGCTCTTCCATGATGGCGGATTCGGTGGGCAATTTATCGCCGCGCTTGAGCTGTCCACTGCGAATACGCTCGGACAGTTCAGTCACCAGCTCCTGCGCAAGGCTGCGGTGCTTTCTACGGGCGCGGGGCGGAGCGCTTTGATTTTCCATATCCAACATCGATCTCTGGACAGTTAAACAAGCGTCAATCATAGCTCAGCGGTTGTATGATCACACCCCAAAAGCTCGGCCCCGCTACCCATAAGCCTCATCAGGCCGGTTCAGACGCCCGGCGCTCGATCAATTGCCCGCCTTCGACCTGCACATGCCGGTCATGAAAACGCTTGAGACTGCTGCGATGTCCCACGCTGAGCAGGGTCAGGCCGGGAATTTCTTCGAAGATCGCATGGTGCATCGCCGCCTCGTCCTCTTCGTCCATCGCAGAGGTCGCTTCATCCATGTACAGCCACTGCGGTGTCAGCAGCAGCGCACGGGCGAAGGCCATCCGCTGCTGCTCGCCGGGCGACAACACTCGTTGCCAGTGATCACTGTCATCCAGTCGCGCCACCAACGGCTCGAGGCGACATTTGCGTAGCGCCTCGGCGTACCGTTCAGCCGGAAAATTTTCAGGCGGCTGTGGATAACTCAAGGCCTCACGCAAAGTACCGATCGGTAGATAAGGCCGTTGCGGCAGAAACAGGGCACGCCCTTCCGGTATGCCGATCTTGCCCGTGCCCTTGGGCCATAAGCCGCCAAGCGCCCTGAGCAAAGAGCTTTTGCCGCTGCCCGACCGGCCACTGAGCATCACTTTTTCGCCCTGCCCTATATGCAGATGCGCGTCCTGAAGCAACTGCCGACCGCTGGCCAGCGTCAGGCCCAGGTCTTTCAGGTCCACCGCATTCCCGGTCTGCACCCTTTGAATGGACGGGACCTGAGCCTCGTGGTCGCTCATGGCTTGGCGGAAGCTCAGCAGACGATCACTGGTCGCCCGCCAGGACGCCAGCGTGTCATACGCGCTGATGAACCAGCTGAAGTTCTCCTGCACGTTGCCGAACGCCGAGTTGATCTGCATCAGATCACCCAATTCGATCTTGCCTGCAAAGTACCGGGGCGCTGCGACAACGAACGGAAAGATAATCGCGATCTGGCCATAGCCCGACGTGAAGAACGTCAGTCGCTTCTGCACCTTCATCGACGTGAGGACGTTATGCCAGATCATCGAGAACCGGCCGCTCAGCCGTTGGTTTTCATTCTTTTCGCCGTCGGAAAGCGCGATGCTTTCCGCGTTTTCCCGCACCCGCACCAACGCATAACGCAGGTCCGCTTCGTAGCGCTCCTGTTGATTGTTGAGCGGAATCAGACGCCGACCGATCCAGTGGGTCAGAAAGCTGCCGACGATGGCGTAGAGCATCGCAGCCCAGAACATGTAGCCGGGAATGGTGATGCCGAACAGCTCGATACTTCCCGACACGCCCCACAGAATGACCGAGAACGACACCAGGCTGACCACCGCGCTCATCAGGCCAAGCCCGAGGTGCAGGGTGCTGGTTGTGAACTCATTGAGGTCTTCGGACAAACGTTGGTCCGGGTTATCGGTGTAACCGCCCTGCTCAAGATGGTAGTAATTCTTGTGCGCCAGCCAGCGTGCGAAATGCTGCTCGGTCAGCCAGCGCCGCCAGCGGATAGTGAGCATCTGCGTCAGATAAAGCCGATACACGGCGGCGAAAATGGCGATGGCGGCCAGGCCGCTGAAATACAGGATCAGGTGCGTGAAAGCACCCGTGTCCTTGTTCTGCAAGGCGTTGTAGAACTCGCGATACCAGCTGTTGAACATCACTGACATCTGCACGCTGAACAGTGACAGCGCAACCACGGAGGCCAGCAGCACCCAGGCCATGGTTTTTTCTTCACTGCGCCAATACGGTGTAATCAGTTTCCAGACCCTTGGAAAAAACGCTCCTTTAACGGTGTCGTTGACGACGGAATATTCGGCATTGCGTTTCATGTAATTCAGGCTCGCTGTCTGCAAAAGAACGATGCCTGACCACAATGAAGCAAAAAAACGCCTGAACGATCACCATGAAAAAAGCTTCATCAACGCCGCACGGGACGCTTCTGCAATTTGCGCTGCAAGGTCCGGCGATGCATGCCCAGCGCACGTGCGGTCGCCGAAATGTTGCCTTCGTGCTCGGTCAGCACGCGCTGAATATGCTCCCACTGCAGGCGATCCACTGACATAGGGTTTTCCGGCACCAGCGTGTCGAGGTTGGCATGCTCCGACAACAGGGCCGCCAGCACATCATCGGCATCCGCCGGTTTGCACAGGTAGTTGCAGGCACCGCGCTTGATGGCTTCAACGGCGGTGGCGATGCTCGAGTAACCGGTGAGGATCACCACGCGCATGTCCGGGTCCATTTCCAGCAGCTTGGGTAGCAGCACCAGGCCGGAATCACCATCCATCTTCAGGTCCAGCGCGGCGTATTCGGGGATGTCCTGTTGCGCCAGTATCAGACCTTCTTCCGCCGAACCTGCAGTGCTGACCCGAAAACCGCGTCGGCTCATGGCGCGTGCCATGACCCGGGTGAACGTCGCGTCGTCATCGACCAGCAGCAGGTGCGGCAACTCTTCGCCTTCGACCTGAATCTCTTCGTCACTCATGCTTCTTCTCCTCGCGTGTCACGGGGCAGTCGCAGCTCGGTGAGCGTACCGCCTTCTTCATGACTGTAGAGTTTTACCGAGCCACCCGCGCGGGTGACGCTGGCCTTGCTCAGGAACAGGCCGAGGCCGAAACCTTTGCCCTTGGTAGTAAAAAACGGTTTGCCGATCTGCTCGGCAATGGCCAACGGCACACCGGCGCCGTGGTCACGAATACTGATGCACACTTCCGTACTGTCCCAGTCCAGATTGACTTCCAGTCCGTCGGGACAGGCATCGGCAGCGTTGTTGAGCAGGTTGAGCAGTGCCTGCGTGAGGTCCGGTGGCGGTGCGAGCATCGGCACCTCGTCCTTGCCCAGTTTCTGGAAGCGGTAGCTCACTTCAGGACGCATCAGGTGCCAGCGATTAAGCGATTCGTCCAGCCACTGCGTCGCCGGTTGATAGTCGACCGCCATGCGCCGGTTGGCCTCGGCAGCGCGTACCAGCTGCTGAAGGGTCTGCTTGCATTGTTTGACCTGCTCCTGCAACACCGACAGGTCATCCTGCAGGGCCGGGTCGCTGTGGTCCTGGCGCATTTCCTTGAGCAGCACGCTCATGGTCGCCAGCGGCGTACCCAGTTCATGCGCGGCTCCGGCTGCCTGCGTCGCTACAGCCAGCAGTTGCTGGTCACGCAGGCCTTCTTCCCGACGCTCGGCACGCAGTTGGTCCTGACGGCGCAGCTCTTCAGCCATCTTCGCGGCAAAAAACGTGATCACCCCCGCTGCCAGCACGAAGCTCAGCCACATGCCATAGACCTGCATGTTTTCACGAGCAATGGGATAGGTTTCCAGCGGGTAGGACTGCACCATCAGAAAGGTATACAGCCCCAGCGCGAAGCCGGAGAGAATCAGCGAATAGCGCCACGGCAACGTCGCCGCCGCGATGGTCAGCGGCACCAGATAATAAGACACGAACGGGTTGGTCGAACCACCCGAGTAATACAACAGCGCACTGTGAATCAGCAGGTCCAGCGCCAGTTGCAAGGCGTATTCGAGTTCGGTCAGCGGCAACGAGGTGCGCAGACGAATGACGGTCAGCAGACAGAGGATCAGCGAGCAGCCCAGGGTGATCGACAGCTGCAGCCACGGCAACGGAAGAAAGTCGAACAGCCAGGCGATCCCCACCGAACCGGCTTGTGCGGCCAGCACCAGGATGCGGATGAAGGTCAGGCGCCACAGGTTCTGACGCGTGGCTGAAAGCATTTGAACGGGGGCGAGCATGAGCTCTCCTGATGAGCGCTCCAGGCGGATCGGAACGAGTATAACCAAGCACGGCATAAAACTGGAAAAGTGCGTCAACGCGCCGCATCGTCGGGCGCGTCGGGGGTGCAGGAACCAGTCCCAAGGGTTGCAGTCTGATGAGTCTGCGCCGTCCGACAGCCGTCGAAGGCCGCCTTATAACAAGGAGTTCTCATGTTCACTCTCCGCCCTGCCACCACGCTCTTCGCGCTGGCTGCCGTTACCCTCTCCAGCCTGCCGGCCATGGCCGAAGAAGCCCGCTATAACCAGATTTCCCTGCGCGCCGAAGTCAATCAGGAAGTCCAGCGAGACCTGATGATGGTGACGCTGTACACCGAAGCGCAGGACAGCGACCCCGCGAAACTAGCTGCGCAGGTGACCGAGACGTTGAACAAGGCGCTGGGCCAGGCGCGTCAGGCCAAGGATGTGAAAATTCGTCAGGGCAGCCGTAACAGCTATCCGATTTACGATGATAAGGGCCAGAAAATCACCGGCTGGCGTGAGCGCGCAGAAGTCCGCCTGGAAAGTGCCGATTTCGCGGCCCTGTCCAAGCTGACCGGCGAACTGCTCGGCGATCTGAAAATGGGCGGCATGGACTTCTCGATCTCGCCCGCCACGCGCAAGGCCAGTGAAGACACACTGCTCAAGGATGCCGTCACGGCGTTCAAGGCGCGTGCGCAACTGGTCACCGAAGCGCTGGGCGGCACCGGCTACAAGCTGGTCAATCTGAACCTCAACACCTCGGGCTACCCGCAGCCATACCTGCGCGCGCCAGTGGCCATGATGATGAAGTCCTCGCGAGAAGACGCAGCACCGACGCCAGACGTTGAAGCAGGCACCAGTCAGGTGAGCGTGGCGGCAGATGGGGTGATTGAGGTGGCGGTTCCATAAGCTCTCTGTCCTCAGGATCGAGAGCGGACGCGGAGCGTCCTGAGCGGCGTTACCACGCAGGAGCGTGGTAACGATCGGGGTCTCAATCACACGATCGTGCCCATGCTCCGCGCTCATCGTTATACACAAGTCCGCTTCAACACTGATCATGCCCATCGCGTGGGCAGGCATCCCGTGACGCTCCGCGTCACAAATGGCACAGATTGACGTCCATTTTTCGCCTTCTATTACCTCCAGAATTCCCGCCATCCTCGGCCGTGTCTTACAACATCAACCGCGCTGGCTGATTTCACCAAATCCCCTCATCCGTAAACTTCCCCGCACTCCCCAACCGGGCATTGCTGCGTACCCGAGCACCTGCCCCACTTTCAGGAATCACGGATGAATCCTCAAGACCCGACACGCCACCAACCCGCCCAAGACCAGCACGACAACGTTGCCGAGCCGCTCCCGACGCCGCTTCGATTCGAGGCCGGTGAAGGTGACGAACACCGACATACCCACGGTTCGATTGAAGCCGTTCTGGAAACAGCCGGTTTCAGAAAAGACGAAATCCGCGCCATCCATTACGGCAACTGGTTGCGTGACTATTCACAACTGGTCGATCCCAAGCTTGTCCGCGCACCTGACATGCCCAAGCGTTTCCCTGACCTGCTGTCTCGCGAAGCCCTCACGCAAATCGTTGACGTGCTGGCCGTGAAAGCTTTCACCGACCTGATGAAAATAGACCGGTCGCGCTTCATCGTGACACCGCAGCGGCTGGGCGTATATCGCGCCGCCGAACACATCGACAACCCCAGGGCCATCAACCCTTCCCCCGCCAACCCCAAAGCGCGTGACGCTGACTTCGACGACTGGACGCTGCCCGACGATCCCATTTTGCAGGTCGATCCCGAGACTTCCATGAAACGCTACCTCCAGCGTTCGGTGGATCTCATGGCGGCAGATCTGGACATCGCCGTAGAGGCGGGTCCGTCCTCCACAGACGGGCTCAGGGCAATGGGCGCCGCATTGCACATCCTCGAAGACTTCTTCGCTCATTCCAACTTCGTCGAACTGAGCCTGATCAAGCTGGGCCATACCGATGTGCTGCCGTGGACGTCGGAAGCCGATTGCAGGCACCGTCTGCCGTTGGTGACGGGAAGTTTCGGCGGCAGCGACATCATTGCCAGCCTTGCAGCACCGCTGGGCAAGATACTGTTTCCGAACAAGGACAAGCCATTCGAAGCCTTGCAGCCGGGCGTTCGCTATGAACGCGACCAGATCATCCAGATTCTGCTCGGCGAGCACCCGGACGAAAACCTGCTTCGGGCCTTTGAGGAATTTCTGAAGGCACGTGACGGCTGGGCGCTGCTGCCCTTTTCCGAGCAGGTTGAACGCTTCTATGCATTCATTGCGACACCCGGCCGACTACTTGGCAATGCCGTGGGCAGCGTCCTGCTGGGGCTGATGGCAATGCTTGGCAACAGCATCGACGATCTCCAGACCGGGCTTGGCGATGACCCTCATACCAACGGTTCGACAGATCCGTCCCACTCGCAACTGGCCAAGGACCACGCCGAACACCCCTTGCACGAACCGGCTGCGCTGCTGGCCAGGCATGCCGTGCTTCAGGTTGGACAGGCGGTACTGGGCCAGTGGCACTCTGCAGACGAAACCGAACATCCTTCGCAGGTCGCTGCGCGGTTCTTCGCTCACGCCATGGACACTTACTGGCAAGACACGCTGGTGCGGGAATGGGCCGATGCCCATCCTGAACAGGTCAGACGCGCGACGTTGAAAAACGAACTGGATCAGCTTCATCGTCATATCCAGAGTCATGCGTCCGAAGCGCTGCAGCAATTCGAAAACAGCAGTGACAACTTCCTGGATACCTTCTTTAAAAGCACGTCGCTGTCGGACCTGTGGAAAAAGATCACCGGCAAGTAAGATTTGTCCCTATCCGACCAAGTGCGGCACTATCGTGTTACATCTTTTGTCGACACTAGACGTGTCAACACTCAGCACGGTCATTGCCGCACTTCGTGAGGGATCCATGGGACACACCATCTTCAAACCGTTGCTACTGACCACCGCCCTGCTGGCCTGCGCACCTCTTGCTCAGGCAGCCACCACACTGGTGTATTGCTCGGAAGCGAGCCCGGCAGGTTTCGACCCCAGTCAGTACACCAGCGGCACCGATTTCGATGCCTCGGCTGAAACCGTTTTCAACCGCCTGACGCAGTTCAAGCGCGGCGGCACGGAAGTGGAGCCAGGGTTGGCAACCCGTTGGGACGTGTCGTCCGATGGCCTGACCTACACCTTCCACCTGCGCGAAGGTGTGAAATTCCACACCACGGACTATTTCAAACCGACCCGCACCTTCAATGCCGACGACGTGCTGTTCACCTTCAACCGCCTGCTGGACCCGAACCACCCGTTCCGCAAGGCCTACCCTTCCGAATCGCCGTACTTCACCGACATGGGCCTCAACACCACGATCAAGCAGGTCGAGAAGGTTGACGCCAATACCGTCAAGTTCACGCTGAACAACATCGACGCGGCGTTCGTACAGAACCTGGCGATGAGCTTTGCTTCCATCCAGTCTGCCGAATACGCTGATCAGTTGCTCAAGGAAGGCAAGGCGCAGGACCTCAACCAGAAGCCTGTCGGCACCGGCCCGTTCGTGTTCAAGCGTTACCAGAAAGACTCGCAGATCCGTTACACCGGTAACACCGAGTACTGGAAACCCGAAGATGTGAAGATCGACAACCTGATTTTCTCCATCAACAGCGATGCCGCCGTGCGTCTGCAAAAGCTCAAGGCCGGCGAGTGTCAGGTCAGTGGCTACCCTCGCCCGCAGGACATCGAGGAAGTGCAGAAGGATCCGAAGCTCAAGGTATTGAGCCAGCCGGGCTTCAACCTCGGCTTTCTGGCGTACAACGTGACTCACCCACCGCTCGATCAGCTCAAGGTGCGTCAGGCGCTGGACATGGCCATCGACAAGCAGGCCATCATCAAGGCTGTTTACCAGAGCGCAGGCCAGTTGGCCGAAAACGCACTGCCGCCAGCCCAGTGGAGCTATGACCCGACGATCAAGGACGCTCCCCGCGACCTGACCAAAGCCAAACAGTTGCTCAAGGAAGCAGGCGTGGCGCCGGGCACTAAAATCGATCTGTGGGCCATGACGGTTCAGCGCGCCTCCAACCCCAACGCACGCATGTCGGCGCAGATGATCCAGTCCGACTGGGACAAGATCGGCATCAAGGTTCGGATTGTCAGCTATGAGTGGGGCGAATACCTCAAGCGCACCAAGAACGGCGAACACGATATTTCGCTGATCGGCTGGACCGGCGACAACGGTGACCCGGACAACTGGCTCGGCACGCTGTACAGCTGCGCCGCCATCGGCGGTAACAACTACTCGATGTGGTGCGACGAGAAATACGACGCGCTCATCAAAGCCGCCATTGCCACGACAGATCGGGAACAACGCACCGACCTCTACAAGCAGGCGCAGCGTTATCTGAAAGAGCAGGTACCGATCACGCCAATTGCCCACTCGACGGTCAACCAGCCGTTGCGCAAGGAAGTGGAAGGTTTCCACGTCAGCCCGTTCGGTCGTAACAACTTCTCGGGCGTCAGCGTCACCGAGTAACCCGTAAACAGCGATATCGCTCACCGCCACTTCTGGCGGCGAGCGATTCATCTGCGCCCAGAACATATAACAAGGCGGGGCCTTAAACCCTGCATCACCAAAGCCAGAACTCAAAAAACTGGCGTTTATAAAAGTAGTAAAGGGAGCTGTACATCGTGAAAACAACCAGCACTGCATTACTGGCTCTATCCCTCTCGTCGTTCGGCGCGATGGTTCAGGCAGAGCCCGCCAGCCAGACGTTCGTACCGACCGAGCTGAGCACCAAGAACGCTCAGGCTGAAGCCAATGGCTTTTTTGAAGATCAGCATCTGACCGGCACCACACGTAACTGGTATGCCAATGAACTGCGTCGTCGCGATAGCACGTTCGGCTACACCGATGACGGCGTGAGAAAGCAGACGCCGCGTCGTATCAACTGGCAGCAGGGCACCATCGTCAACTACACCTCGGGCTACACTCAGGGTACTGTCGGTTTCTCTACCGAGTTGGCGCTATACAACGCCATCGCGCTGGACCGTGACACTGGCGACTTCGCAGGCAACTCCAACCGCACACTCGCTGACAGCGACGGCGATGCAGTAGGCCAGTGGAGCAAAATGGGTCTGGGCAACGTCAAGGCCCGTGTTTCCAACACTGTGCTGACCATGGGTCGCCAGTCTGTCAACACGCCGGTCATCGCCTTTATCGGCAACCGTGCGCTGCCTTCCAGCTTCCAGGGCTTCGCAGTACAGAGCGACGAGTTCAACAACCTGTCCCTGCAGGCTGGCAGCTTTGATCGCGTTTCCCCTCGTATGGAACAGAGTCTGGACAAGTTCCGCTCCGAGTACGGCGATCGCAGCAAGACCGCTGACCGTCTGGACATGTTCGGTGGTGACTACAAGCCAACCGACAGCCTGACCGCAAGCTTCTATGCCTCGAACCTCGAAGACTTCTGGCACCAGTACTACTTCGGCTTCACCCACGAACTGGGTGACAGCAAGGTTTTTGCCCTGAGCAGCAACCTGAACTACTACAAGACCAAAGATGCGGGTCAAAGCAAACTGGGCGCGATCGACAACGACACCTACAGCTTGTCCTTCACCGGTACGCATGAAGCCCACAGTGTGAGCATCGCCTACCAGGAAGTCGCGGGTAACGAATACTTCGACTACGCCCACGACACCAACGCCATCTTCCTGGCCAACTCCCTGCTCTCGGACTTCAACGGCCCGAACGAGAAGTCGCTGCAGATTGCCTATGTATTGAACATGGCCAGCTACGGCGTGCCAGGCTTGAAATTCAACATCTACCAGGCTCGCGGCTGGGACATCGACGGTACTCATTACAAGGGCACCGGCTACACCGACGTCCTGGCAATGGACGGCGAAACCCACTACGGATACGGCATCGGTACTTCGTATTCCGTACAATCCGGCCCGCTCAAGGCCACCGCGATTCGTGCGACCTACACCACTCACCGCGCCAGCGAGAACCAGGCTGATGGCAACATCAACGAGTTCCGTCTGGTGACCACCATTCCGTTCAACATTCTGTAAGTGATCGGGAAACGGCGACCGGCATGACGTCGGTCGCCGTTTCGCATTGCATCAAGGAGGCTTCTATTGAAACTGCTATCGCTCCGCGCTTCGATCGCCATTGCGCTGCTCAGCGCTGCTGCATCCGTCTCGGCCAAGCCGCTGGTGGTCTGCACAGAGGCCAGCCCTGAAGGTTTCGATATCGCGCAGTACACGACCGCCGTCACGGCAGACGCCTCGGCAGAAACCATTCTCGAACGTCTGGTCGCCTTCACCCCCGGCACGACTGACACGGTTCCCGGCCTCGCCGAGAGCTGGGACATCAGCGCCGATGGCCTGACCTACACCTTCAAGCTGCGCAAAGGTGTGAAATTCCAGACCACCGACTACTTCAAACCCACCCGCGAAATGAACGCCGACGACGTGGTCTGGAGCTTCCAGCGCCAGCTGGACCCGAAGCACCCGTGGCACGCACTTTCGCTGGTCGGTTACCCTTATTTCGAGAGCATGGACTTCCAGAACCTGCTCAAGAGCGTCGAGAAAGTCGACGACTCCACGGTGAAATTCACCCTGACGCGCCCCGAGTCGCCGTTCCTGCGTGACCTGGCCATGCCGTTTACCTCGATCTACTCCGCCGAGTACGCCGACCAGTTGCTCAAGAGCAACAAGACCGGCGAATTCAACAGCAAACCCATCGGCACCGGTCCGTTCATCCTGACACGCTATGCCAAGGATGCTCAGGTCCGCTATAAAGCCAACCCGGATTACTGGAAAGGCAAGGTTCCCAGTGAGGCGCTGATTTTCGCGATCACGCTGGACAACAACACGCGCCTGCAAAAGCTCAAGGCCAATGAATGTCAGGTTGCGCTTTATCCAAAACCTGACGATATTGCCAACATCAAAGCAGACCCCAATCTCAAGATCGACGAGATGGAGTCCATGATGACCAGCTATGTGGCGATCAACACTTCGCACAAATACCTGAGCGACGCTCGCGTGCGACAGGCGATCAATCTGGCGTTCGACAAGAAGTCCTACATCAGGGCGCTGTTCGGCGAAGGCAAGGCCACTGAAGGCGTAGGTCCGTACCCTCCGACCATGATGGGCTACGACACCGAGAGTCAGCCCACGCCTTATGACCCGGAAAAAGCCCGTGCGCTGCTCAAGGAAGCTGGCGTACCCGAGGGTCAGGTGTTTACCCTGTTCGCCCGTAACGGCGGCGCGGTGACCAACCCCAATCCGATGGTGGGCGCACAGATGCTCCAGTCGGACCTGGCCAAGGTAGGCATCAAGCTCGACATTCGCATCATGGAATGGGGCGAAATGCTCAAGCGCGCCAAGAAGGGCGAACATGACATGGTCTTCGCAGGATGGGCCGGCGACAACGGCGACCCGGACAACTTCCTGACACCCAACCTGAGCTGCGATGCAGCGAAGAATGGCGAGAACTATGCACGCTGGTGCAACAAGGAATTTGAAGCGGCAATCACCGAAGCCCGGAAAATTACCGAACCGAGCGAACGGGCTGCCCTCTATAAGCAGGCTCAAAAAGTGTTCAATCAGGAACAGCCCTGGATCAGCCTGGCTTATCCGAAGCTGTTCGTGGCAATGCGCAAAAATGTCGAAGGCTTTCATATCAGCCCGCTGACCAATAACAACTTCACCACGACCGGGGTGAAGTAGAAAAAACCACCGCCTGCGCTCCACAAGAGCAAGGGCGGTACGCCTGACCGGCTGATGAGGTACACCACAAGATGTTTAGTTTTATTGCCCGCCGGGTGGGGTTACTGATCCCTACCTTCTTCGGCATTACCCTGCTGACGTTCGCACTGATCCGTCTGATTCCGGGCGACCCTGTGGAAGTCATGATGGGCGAGCGCCGGGTTGACCCGGAAATGCACGCCCAGGCCATGGAACGCCTTGGCCTGAACAAGCCGCTCTATGCCCAGTACATCGATTACATCGGCAAGCTCGCCCAGGGCGACCTCGGTGAATCGTTGCGTACGCGCACCAGCGTCTGGACCGAGTTCACTTCGCTGTTCCCGGCAACCCTCGAGTTGTCGCTGGCAGCCCTGATCTTCGCGGGCGTCCTCGGGCTTTTGGCCGGGGTGATCGCCGCACTCAAGCGAGGGTCCCTGTTCGACCATGGGGTCATGGGGATTTCCCTCGCCGGTTATTCCATGCCGATCTTCTGGTGGGGCCTGATCCTCATCATGTTCTTCTCGGTGTCGCTGGGCTGGACGCCCGTGTCCGGGCGGATCGACCTGCTGTACGACATTCCGCCAGTGACCGGCTTCATGCTGATCGACACCCTGCTCAGCGATGAGCAAGGCGCGTTCCTCGACGCCCTTCATCACCTGATTCTTCCGGCCATCGTGCTGGGTACCATTCCGCTGGCGGTAATCGCCCGGATGACCCGTTCATCGATGCTCGAAGTGCTGCGTGAAGACTACGTGCGTACCGCAAGGGCCAAGGGCCTGTCGCCTGCACGCGTGGTGTTCGTCCACGGCCTGCGCAACGCGCTGATTCCGGTCCTGACCGTTTTCGGCCTGCAGATCGGCACCTTGCTGGCCGGTGCGGTCCTGACCGAAACGATCTTCTCCTGGCCGGGTATCGGCAAGTGGCTGATCGAAGCCATCGGCGCCCGCGATTATCCGGTCGTGCAAAACGGCATCCTGCTGATCGCCTGCCTGGTGATCCTGGTCAACTTCGTGGTGGACATACTCTACGGCTTTGCCAACCCACGCATCCGTCACCAGCGCTGAGATCATCGATATGAGCACACCTACTCCTTCGGTAGCAGTCGATCAAAGCCTGCTTTACCCGTCCCCGTACAAAGAGTTCTGGCAAGCGTTCTCCAAGAACAAAGGTGCCGTTGCCGGCCTGATCTTCATGATCATCATCGTGTTCTGCGCGCTGTTCGCCCCCTGGGTTGCGCCGCATGACCCGAGCGAGCAATACCGTGACTTCCTGCTGACCCCGCCGGTCTGGCTGGAAGGCGGCCAGTGGCAGTTCATCCTCGGCACCGACGAACTGGGCCGCGACCTGCTGTCGCGCCTGATTCAAGGCTCGCGCCTGTCGCTTCTAATCGGCCTGTCTTCGGTGGTCATGTCGCTGATTCCCGGCATCCTGCTGGGCCTGCTGGCGGGTTTCTTCCCGCGCATTCTGGGTCCGTCGGTGATGCGCCTGATGGACATCATGCTCGCCCTGCCCTCGCTGCTGCTGGCGGTTGCTATCGTGGCGATCCTCGGCCCTGGCCTGATCAATACCGTGATCGCCATCACGATTGTCTCGCTGCCGTCCTATGTCCGTCTGACCCGCGCTGCGGTGATGGGCGAACTGAACCGCGACTACGTGACCGCTGCACGTCTGGCCGGTGCAACCCTGCCGCGCCTGATGTTCATCACCGTGCTCCCCAACTGCATGGCGCCGCTGATCGTTCAGGCCACCCTGAGCTTCTCGTCGGCGATTCTCGATGCTGCGGCACTGGGCTTCCTGGGTCTTGGCGTACAACCGCCGACGCCTGAGTGGGGCACCATGCTTGCCTCGGCCCGCGATTACATCGAACGCGCCTGGTGGGTCGTGAGCCTGCCCGGTCTGACCATTTTGCTCAGCGTGCTGGCAATCAACCTGATGGGCGACGGCTTGCGCGATGCGCTGGACCCGAAACTCAAGAACGCCGCCTGAGGAGATTCGTATGTCACTGCTTGAAATCAAGAATCTCAACGTTCGCTTCGGCGACGCCAAGGCCGTACCCGTCGTGGATGGCCTGTCCCTGAGCGTCGATAAGGGCGAAGTTCTGGCCATCGTAGGCGAGTCGGGTTCGGGTAAATCCGTGACCATGATGGCGCTGATGGGCCTGATCGACGCACCCGGCATCATCACCGCCGACGCACTCAACTTCGACGGCAAGGACCTGACCAAACTCAATTCCCGCCAGCGTCGCCGCATCATCGGCAAGGATCTGGCGATGGTGTTCCAGGACCCGATGACCGCGCTGAACCCCAGCTACACCGTGGGTTTCCAGATCGAAGAAGTGCTGCGTCAGCACCTGGGCATGTCCGGCAAGGCTGCCCGTCAGCGCGCTCTGGAACTGCTGGAAAAAGTCGAGATCCCCGGCGCCGCTGCACGCCTGAATGCTTACCCGCATCAGCTGTCTGGCGGTATGAGTCAGCGCGTTGCGATCGCCATGGCGATTGCCGGCGAGCCGAAACTGCTGATCGCCGATGAACCGACCACTGCATTGGACGTCACTATCCAGGCGCAGATCATGGAGTTGCTGCTCAGCCTGCAGAAAGAGCAGGACATGGCGCTGGTGCTGATCACCCACGATCTGGCAGTTGTTGCCGAAACCGCTCAGCGGGTCTGCGTGATGTACGCGGGTCAAGCCGTGGAAGTGGGTCAGGTGCCCGGTCTGTTCGACGTACCGGCGCATCCTTACAGTGAAGCGCTGCTGGCAGCGATTCCCGAGCACAGCATGGGTGCCGAGCGTCTGGCGACGCTGCCGGGCATGGTGCCTGGCCGTTACGACCGTCCGCAAGGCTGCCTGCTGTCGCCGCGCTGCCCTTACGTGCAGGACAACTGCCGCGTACAGCGTCCGGCGCTGGATCCCAAGGCCCACAGCCTTGCGCGCTGCTTCTATCCCTTGAATCAGGAGGTGGCGTGATGAGCGTCGTACTTACCGCCCGCGACCTTACCCGTCACTACGAAGTCTCGCGCGGCCTGTTCAAAGGCACGGCGCTGGTGCGCGCGCTCAATGGCGTGTCTTTCGAACTCGAAGCGGGCAAGACTCTGGCTGTGGTGGGCGAGTCCGGTTGTGGCAAGTCCACACTGGCCCGCGCACTGACCCTGATCGAAGAGCCGTCTTCCGGCTCGTTGAAAATTGCCGGTCAGGAAGTGGCTGGCGCCAGCAAGTCCGAGCGCAAGCAACTGCGCAAGGACGTGCAGATGGTGTTCCAGAGCCCGTACGCCTCGTTGAACCCCCGGCAGAAGATCGGTGATCAGCTCGGCGAACCGCTGTTGATCAACACCAACCTGTCTGCCAGCGAACGCCGCGAGAAAGTGCAGGCGATGATGGCTCAGGTCGGTTTGCGTCCCGAACACTATCAGCGCTATCCGCACATGTTCTCTGGTGGTCAGCGTCAGCGGATCGCACTGGCACGGGCGATGATGCTGCAACCGAAAGTACTGGTGGCGGATGAACCGACATCGGCACTGGACGTGTCGATTCAGGCTCAGGTGCTGAACCTGTTCATGGACCTGCAGCAGGAATTCAACACGGCCTACGTGTTCATCTCGCACAACCTGTCGGTGGTGCGTCATGTCGCCGATACCGTGCTGGTGATGTATCTGGGTCGGCCTGCGGAAATGGGTCCCAAGGAAGAGATCTACAACCGTCCGCTGCACCCGTACACTCAGGCGTTGCTGTCAGCGACCCCGACTATTCATCCTGATCCGCTGAAACCCAAGATCAAGATCGTCGGCGAGCTGCCCAACCCGCTCAACCCGCCAAGCGGCTGCGCCTTCCATAAGCGCTGCCCTTACGCGACAGAGCGCTGCGCCACCGACGTGCCGGAACTGCGTCTGGTGGACAACCGCCAAGTGGCCTGTCACTACGCGGAGCAGTTTGTCGCAGCGTGATTCTGCCTTGTAAAACGGTGTGCCTGCTCTGAGCCCATCGTTTTACCCAAATCACTGGATAAACACACGCCCTGTGGGAGGCGGCTTGCCGGCGATGCAGTCGACGCGGTATGTCAGGAAAATCGCGTCATCGTTCATCGCCNNACAAGCCGCCTCCCACGGTCCGTGTTTGCTGCGCGGCAGCGCTACGTCGAAGACGTGGTGGCGTCTCCTACGGGTTCTGCATCAACCAGCAGACCTCAATACACATCCCGCCGATACCGCCCCTGCTCCACCAGCTCGCTGACGGCTCGTTCGCCGAGCACTTCGTTCAACACGTGATCCACACCTGATGCCATGCCCTGCAAGCTGCCGCAGATGTAGATCGCTGCGCCCTCATCCAGCCATGCTCGCAGGTCTTGAGCAGCCTCACGCAACAGATGCTGCACGTAGACTTTCTCTGCCTGATCCCGCGAGAACGCCAGGTCCAGCCGTGCCAGGTCACCCGACTCCAGCCAGCCTTGCAGCTCTGCGCCGCAATGAAAATCATGCTCGCGATTGCGCTCGCCGAACAGCAGCCAGTTGCGCGCCTGGCCTTGGGCGATGCGCGCTTTCAAGAGGCTGCGAAGCCCCGCGAGCCCGGTACCGTTACCCAGCAGGATCAGAGGAATCGGCTCGGCAGGCAGATGGAAGCTGCTGTTGCGACGCAGGCGCAGACTGATCGCGCTGCCTGAGGCGGCATGCTCCGTGAGCCATCCGGAACCCAGGCCCAGGCTGCCGTCGGGATGAATCTCCTGACGCACAATAAGTTGAAGGCGCTTATCTTCGGGAATCGAGGCGATGGAGTATTCGCGTGCGGACACCGGCACCAGCGCATCGATCAGCGCCTGAGCGTGAAAGCCCACCAGATGAGCCCGATGTTGCGGCAACTGACGGGTTGCCAGGGCCTGAACAACCGGCTCCAGCAAGCCGTCCACATTGACCTGGGTCGCGGGATCGATGCCCAGCCCGCCGATAAAATTCCGTACGCTTTCCTCACTGTTGCGCGGCAATATTTCGACCAGATCACCTGCCTGCCAATGCATCGTGCCGGGAGCGACAAGGTCAAGCAGATAAACAGCCGAGCCGCTGCTGCCAGGGTTCAGGTGCTCGCGCCGGGCCAGTGTCCAGTGCTCGAACACAGGTGCCTGCCAGAGCGCTGTTGGTGTGCTGCCGGTCAGTTGTCCAAGGTGTTGCTGCCACTGCTGCAAGGCAACAGGGTCGGCGCTGTCGACCTCGACCGGGGCAAACAGGGTGCTGCCGCCACGCTCGGCCAGCCAGTCATGCAAGCGATGAGCGAAACCGCAGAAATGCTGATACTGCCGATCACCCAGCGCCAGCACGGCATAGTTGAGGGTTTCCAGCGACAGCGGACGGCCCAGCAACTTGCGTTCGAAACCACGTGCACTGTCCGGTGCTTCGCCGTCACCGAAGGTACTGACCACAAACAGGGCGTTGCGGCTTGCACTCAGGTCCTGCTCGGTCATGTCACCGAGCCGCTGCACCCGCACCGGCAGACCCGCTGCCTGCAACTGTCCCGCCGTCTGCCAGGCCAGTTGCTCGGCAAACCCGCTCTGACTGGCGAACCCGATCAACCATGCGTCAGCGTCAGGCGCAGAACGGGTCGATACATCACCTCGCGCAGCCTTGACCTGCCGCTTCTTGCGTCGGCGATCCAGATACAACAGCCAGCCGGTGATGAAAAACAGCGGCATCATCAACGACGCGACCGTCATGACGATTCGGCCGACAATGCCAAAGTAGCTGCCGACGTGCAGTGCGTAATTACTGATCAGTAATTGCGCGCCCAGACTGCGTTCGGCATAACGCGAAACCGAACTGACCGCGCCGCTTGCAGGATCAAGAGTGACGCTGTTCAGGGCACGCGGATGAGGTGAATCCTTGAGCAGGTAGAACACCGTGGTCGGCTGACCGCCCGCTGACGGCAGACGCAGGTTATAGGCCGACAGCTCAGGACCAGCAGTCTTTTGCAGGCTGTCCCAGATCGCGACATAATCCACCATCAATGGCGCAGGCGGCGAATCCTTGCTCATATTTACGCCACGACCACCACCGCCTTTGCGTTGCTCGGCCGGTGCATCACCCAGCAGCCGGTTCAGGCCATTGCTGACCCAGTCGTACGACCAGCTCAGACCGGTGATGGCGAACAGCAGATAGAACAGCAGGCACCAGGTGCCGAAAACCGAGTGCAGGTCCCAATTGAAGCTGCGTCCCTTCTTCGCCCAGTCCAGCGTCAGCCAGACACGCCAGTTCAGCGCCTTGCGCGGCCAGCGCAGGTACAGACCAGACAGACAGAAGAACACCAGCACCAGCGTACACGCCGCCGTGACCTGCTTGCCCACTTCGCCCATGGCCAGAAAGCGGTGCAGTCGCAGGATGAAGTCGAAGAATTCCTCACCGGCTCCGTCGCCTTTCAGCTCGCCGGTGTAAGGATCGAAATTGCGCTTGGGGCCGCGACGCTCGCCCGGTCTGGGCGTGAAAAATACCTGAGCGACCCGGTTGCCGATGGTCTCGACTCGGAGGATGGCGACGGTCAATCCGGTCGCCGACTCCAGACGGCGAACCAGTTCAACAGGCGGCAGGGTTTCGCCCTGCGGCTGGACCAGCAGCACGTTCGGATTGAGCGCATCGAGAATTTCGTCCTCGAACGAGTACAGCGCGCCGGTGATGCCCATCAACGCCAGCACCAGCCCTGCGGTGATCCCGAAGAACCAGTGCAGCTGAAACAATACCTTTTTCAATACTCGCTACCCTCACCCGCCTGCCCGGACGCCCACCTTGATACCTGAAGGCGTCGCCTGTCTTGTCTGTCTTCATACGGCGCTGCGGCCTTATACAGAAAAACCCCGCCTACCGAAATAAGCGGGGTCTGCCTTGCATCGCTTCCTAGAAGTGGAAGTTGGCGCTCATCAAGGCGGTGCGGCCAGCGGCGACGTGCGCGTAGTGGGTCTGGAACACTTGATCGAAGTAACGCTTGTCGGTCAGGTTCTGGACGTTGAGCTGCAGGTCGACGTTTTTCGTTAATGCGTACGTGGCCATTGCATCGTAACGCCAGTAGGACGGGACTTCGACCGAATTGGCTTCGTTGCCGAAACGGGAATCGACGTACGTGGCGCCACCGCCAACGGTCAGCTTGGGCATCAACTGATACGTGGACCACAGGTTGAAGCTGTTACGCGGAGTATTGGGCATGTGATTACCCTTGTCCGCCGCCAGCGTGGTCTTGACCAGTTCGCTCTCCATGTAGGTGTAACCGCCATACACTTTCCAGCGGCTGCTCAGGTTGCCCGCGTAGGTGAACTCCACACCCTGAACGCGCTGTTCGCCGTCGAGTACCTGAAAGGTGGTGTTGTCCGGGTCGGTGATTCGCGCATTGGTCTTGTCGGTGCGGAACAGGGCTGCGGTCAGCGACAGGTCGTCACCGAAGAAATCCCACTTGGTGCCCAGCTCGTAGTTGCGATTCTTTTCCGGGTCGAGGTTGGCGTTGTTGGCCGCCAGTTCAAGGCCACCGTTGCCGCTGGTTTCACCGGACGGGTTGCTGGACGTGGACAGCGCAGCGTAAATGCTGCCGTTTGGAGCAGGTTTGTAGACGACACCCAACTGGTAATTCCAGAGCTGGGTGGTCTTCTGGCGATCGAAGTTGGCCGCAGGCGTTGCGCCACGTGCCGTCGCAAAACCGCTGGAGCGCGTGTCGTAATGGTCGTAGCGCAGGCCCATGTTCACCGACCACTGCTCATTGAGGGTCAGGGTGTCGAACACATAGGCGGCGCTGGTCTTGGTGTCGGTATCGGTGTAGGCCAAGCTGTCGGAAATCC
The DNA here is from genome assembly GCF_001642795.1 of Pseudomonas viridiflava. Classification (GTDB taxonomy): domain Bacteria; phylum Pseudomonadota; class Gammaproteobacteria; order Pseudomonadales; family Pseudomonadaceae; genus Aquipseudomonas; species Aquipseudomonas viridiflava. The sequence goes on from NZ_LKEH01000026.1 coordinate 210,394, forward strand.
GCCCGTTCCAGGCATCTTTCGGCGAAGGATCCGCAAGGCTGGTGCAGTCGCCGGACCTGAACAGCGCAGCCGAGCAGGTGCTGGCAATCGCGCTGCCGTTGGCATTGGTGATTGTGTAAGGACGGTTATGCGTGTCCTGATAGGAGAACTCGACGCCGGTCACCAGACTGTGGCTGATGAAGCCGGTGTCGAACTTGCTGGTCAGGTCGGTCTGGTTGACGAAGCCGCTGGACGTGGAGTTACGGCTCTTGGCCGAACGCGACACGCTGCCATTGGCGACGTTGCCTCGGCTGTCATCCGGGTTGGTGACCACATAATCCAGGGTTGAGCGCGACATGCGGAAACTGTTGGAGAGCGTCACGCTGTCGTTCAGGTCGTGCTCGATGCGCACGGTGCCGCTGTCGTTGCTGCTCTTGCGATAGTCGCGACCTGTCAGACCGTAGAAGTTGCTCTTGTCGACGCTGGCCGGCTTGTCGACGATGTACTTGCTGCGGCCCGGCGTGGACGTCAGCGGGATGCCGTAGTCAGGCATGTCGTCGGTTTCAAGGTGGTAGTAATCCACCTTGATGCGGGTGTCGGTGCCCAGACCGAATGCAAACGAAGGCGCCACGCCCCAGCGGCTGGTCTCGACGTTGTCGCGCCCGGCGACATTGGCATCGTGCTTCATGAGGTTCAGGCGAAACGCCGAGGTGTCGGTCATCTGCTGGTTGACGTCCAGCGTGTAGCGCTGGGTCTGGTCGGAGCCAAAGGTGTAGCCGCCGTTATAGGCATTACCCAGATGAGCGCCCTTGGTGATCAGGTTCAGGCTGCCGCCGGTGGAACCCGCACCTGTAAAGGCAGAGCCTGGGCCTTTGCTGACTTCAACGGATTCGATGTTGAAAATCTCGCGGGACTGGGCTGCCACATCGCGCATGCCGTCGACAAACACGTCACTTTCAGCGTTGAAACCACGAATGATTGGTCGGTCGGCCGCCGGATTGCCGCCCTCGCCTGCGCCAAAGGTAATGCCCGGCGTGGTGCGCAACGCTTCGGTCAGCGTGGTCGCGCCCGTGTCACGGATGACCTGCTGAGGGATGACAGTGACGCTTTTCGGCGTGTCGCGCAGCGGTGCCGTGTACTTCTTCGAGGCCGACTCTTCGGACTTGTAAGAGGCATCAGCCTGCTCACCGTTGATGTTCGTCGCCCCCAGCGACAAGGCCTTTTCGTCTGTGTTCTCAGCGGCGTGAACCATGTGAGCAGCAGACATCGCCGCGATGGCGACCCCGACCGCAGAAGCAATCGAGCGTTGCGAACCCGCATGAAGCGACAGTGTTTGACGTGACATTGTAAATCCTCCCCCAAGGCAGTCGAGGCGGCGGAATATAGTGCAAACACGTATCGGTAGCAATTGAGATACATTAACATTTACGAAAATATATTATTTCTGCACATCCTCTTCACAAAGCTTTCACAGAAGATTCGATTCAGCCTCAAACAGCCATATACAGAGGCAATGGGAATCACTACCATTCGCAACCTTCTACCTTTCGGTGCTCTTATGCTCCTTCACATCCCTGGTGTCTTTGATCGCGATGAAGTCGCCCGCATCCGTGAAGCACTGGAGCAGACCGACTGGGCGGATGGAAAAATCACTGCCGGATTCCAGTCGGCCAAGGCCAAGCACAACCTGCAGTTGCCTGAAGCGCATCCGCTGGCGAGGGAAATCGGTGCAGCACTGCTCGAGCGGTTGTGGCGCAATCCGCTGTTCATGTCTGCGGCACTGCCCCACAAGATTTTCCCGCCGCTGTTCAACTGCTATCGGGAAGGTGGCAACTTCGACTTCCACATCGACAATGCGGTACGTCAGCCGCCGGGTGGTGCCGAGCGCGTGCGCACCGATATTTCGTCCACGCTGTTCTTCAGTGATCCCGATGATTACGACGGTGGCGAACTTGAGATTCAGGACACCTTCGGCACAAGGCAGAACAAACTGCCCGCCGGCGATCTGCTGATCTACCCGGCCACCAGCCTGCACAAGGTCAACGCCGTGACACGCGGCGCACGTTACGCCTCGTTTTTCTGGACTCAGAGTCTGGTGCGCGAAGACAGTCAGCGTGCCCTGCTTTTCGAGATGGACACCGCCATCCAGCAGCTCACCCTGGATGTGCCCGATCACCCTTCGCTGATCCAACTGACCGGCACCTATCACAACCTGCTGCGCCGCTGGGTCGAGGTCTGACCATGAGCTGGAACCTTGCCCGCAAGGAATGGCTGAACATCGACGATCTAAGAGCAATGCTCGAAGAAAGCCCGGCGCAGGCAGCCAAGGCGATTCTCGCCGCTGCCGCTCAGGGCAACGTCGAGGCTCACGCGCTGTTGGGCCAGATCCTGCTCGACGGCAGCGGCATTCAGCGTGATCAGGCGCTGGCCATGACCTGGTTCAGGATCGCCGCCAATCAGGGCCACTCGATGGCCCGCAACATGCTGGGGCGCTGCTTCGAGCACGGCTGGGGTTGCGCGCCCGATCCAGTGCAGGCGGCGCTGCATTACCGGCTGGCTGCCGAACAGGGACTGGATTGGGGGCTCTACAACCTGGGCAACCTGCTGGCAACGGGACGCGGCGTCGAACAGGATCACCGACAGGCCATGGACTGTTATCGCAAGGCCGCCAATCTGGGGCACGCCAAGTCGACGAACCTGTTGGGGCGTTATCTGGAAGAAGGTGTTACGGGGCACCGTGACCTGTCAGCGGCGCACGAGTGCTACAGACGATCGGCCGAGGGCGGGGATTTTCGCGGTCAGTTCAGTCACGCAACGGTGCTGGCAGAAAGCGGGGATATCGAACAGGCGCTGGGCTGGCTGAAAAAGGCACTGGCGGGAGGGAATCTGAATTTTCTGAGGGTGGGACGCAAGGTCCTGCTTGATGCGACGCATCCGGACATTCAACGCATGGCCACTGATTACTTTCAGCGCGCCGCCGCCATCGGTGACGAATCGGACCGGATGGCGTTGCGTGACTTCTCTGCCCGACCTGCCTGAAGCGCGGATCACTTCAGACAGGCCAATCGGCAAACTGCTTACAGGTAGAAAGCCTTCAATGGCGGGAAGCCGTTGAATTCCACTGCGCTGTAGCTGGTGGTGTACGCACCGGTCGACAACCAGTACATGCGGTCACCGATGGCCAGGTTCAGCGGCAGGCCATACTTGTAGTTTTCGTACATGATGTCGGCGCTGTCGCAGGTAGGACCGGCGATGACCACTTCTTCCATCTCGCCCTTTTTCTCGGTCCAGATCGGAAACTTGATGGCTTCGTCCATGGTTTCGATCAGGCCGGAGAACTTGCCCACATCTGTGTAAACCCAACGCTCGACGGCAGTACGCGACTTGCGCGCAACCAGTACCACTTCGCTGACCAGAATACCGGCGTTGGAGATCAGCGAACGGCCTGGCTCCAGGATGATTTCCGGCAGGTCATCACCGAAGTCTTCCTTCAGGAAGCGGATGATTTCCTCGGCATAGGTTTCCAGGCTGTTGGTACGGGTGATGTAGTTGGCCGGGAAGCCACCACCCATGTTGATCAGCTTGAGCACGATGCCGTCTTCTTCTTTCAGACGCTCGAAGATCACTTTGACCTTGGCAATCGCGGCGTCCCAGACGCTGATGTCGCGCTGCTGGGAACCCACGTGGAACGAGATGCCGTAAGGCACCAGACCCAGGTCGCGGGCCAGGATCAGCAGGTCCATGGCCATGTCGGTCTGGCAGCCGAATTTGCGCGACAGAGGCCAATCAGCCGTGGTCGAACCTTCGGTCAGGATACGGACATAGACTTTCGAGCCCGGTGCTGCCTTGGCGATGTTGCGCAGGTCGGCTTCGGAGTCGGTGGCGAACAGGCGCACGCCCTTCTCGTAGAAGTAGCGGATGTCCTTGGACTTCTTGATGGTGTTGCCGTAGCTCATGCGATCCGGGGTCACGCCGCAGCTCATGACCTTGTCCAGCTCGTAGATCGACGCGATGTCGAAGCTCGAACCCTTGTTCTTCAGCAGCTCGATGATTTCGACTGCAGGGTTGGCCTTGACGGCGTAGTAGACCTTGGCGAAATCGAAGCCTGCGCGCAGGTCATCGTAGGCCTTGCTGATGATGTTGGTATCAATGACCACGAAAGGTGTTTCTTGCTTNGTCAGCGAACGCCTTCATTTTCTTGAAGGTTTCGGCTGCGTAGTAGTCTTCGACATTGATCGTCATGCTGCTGGAACTCCTGTCTGGCAAACGGAATTGGTAAATGGGTGCAAATGAACGTCCTCCGTATCCCCACTTTGGTTCGCCTACTTCCCAAGGCATGTCGCCGAAAGCAAAAAGGCCACTGAAGGGCTTGCCTTCCTGGCCTTGCTGTCTCGTCGTCAGTACTTGAGCCGGATGGATCGTTTCCAGCATGGACGTTCGGCGCGAACTTTAGGGCGTGAGGGGGCTGAGATCAACAAAAAATGTCGCGTTTTTGCACGTTCTCGGCAGACGGTTGGCAATGATCGCCGTTATAACCGACCCTGATGACAGGCTGATGTTCATCGAGTCAGGAACAGACATGCGCTTCATTGTCGGCAAACGCATAAGGAACGGGCGGCCGAAGCCGCCCGAATGGCGAGGCATGAACCCCGCAGGCGACGACAGTCAGACCACAAGATCAGCCGGCGACACAATGCTGGTCTTCATGCCACGCGAACGACCCGAACTCAGGTAAGCCGCGATCGACTCCTGGGTCACTTCACCCAGGAACACGTTCTCGGCATCCAGCACCGGCAGCCACGAGCGGTTGAACTCGTACATGCGCGACAGCAGGATACGCAAGTGCTCGTCGTACGCGGCCGTGCCGTTGAATTCGCGCAGGAACTGGGCGCAGGTGCCCTGCTGACGGTGCAGGTCGCGACGGCGGACGTAGCCCATTGCCTTGTTTTCGCTGTCGGTGACGACGATGTAGCGACGGTCGTTTTCGTCCATCACTTCCAGCGCATCGGCCACCGGGGTTTCCGGGCTGACCGATGGTGCGTTGTCGGCAGCGTCTTCGGCCTTGACCAGCAACAGGCGCTTGAGGGTGCTGTCCTGGCCGACGAAGCTGCTGACAAACTCGTCTGCAGGGTGCGCCAGCAAGGTGTCCGGGTGATCGATCTGCAGCAGCTTGCCGCCACGGAAGATCGCGATCTTGTCGCCCAGTTTGATCGCTTCGTCGATGTCGTGGCTGACCATGATCACGGTCTTGTTCAGCGCGCGCTGCATCTCGAAGAATTCGTTCTGGATCATCTCGCGGTTGATCGGGTCGACCGCACCGAACGGTTCGTCCATCAGCAACAACGGCGCGTCGGCCGCCAGTGCACGGATCACACCGATACGCTGCTGTTGGCCACCGGACAGTTCACGCGGGTAGCGATGCAGGTACTGCTTGGGTTCCAGCTTGATCATGCTCATCAGTTCGCGGGCACGATCATGGCAACGCTGCTTGTCCCAGCCCAAGAGCTTGGGCACGACCACGATGTTTTCTTCGATGGTCATGTTCGGGAACAGGCCGATCTGCTGGATCACGTAACCGATGTTGCGACGCAGGGTCACTTCGTCCAGGTCCGTGGTGTCTTCACCGTTGATCAACACCTTGCCGGAAGTCGGCATGATCAGGCGGTTGATCATTTTCAGCGTGGTGCTCTTGCCGCAGCCCGACGGACCGAGGAAAACGCAGATCTCGCCTTCGTTGACGGTGAGGCTGACCGAGTCGACAGCCTTCACTTCTTTGCCGTTGCTCTGGAAAGTCTTGGAGAGGTTCTGAAGTTCGATCATTTGAGGAGTCCTTTTGGAGTCAGCGAGCGTTGCAGCCATTGCAGGAGCAGGTCGGCGATGATGGCCAGAATGCTGACCAGTACCGCGCCGACGATCAGCATCGACATATCGCTGCGGCTGATTGAAGCGAGAATGAGTACACCCAGACCACCGGCGCCGATGGTCGCGGCGATGGTCATGACACCGATATTCATCACCACGGCGGTGCGCACACCGGCGAGGATGACGGGCACGGCAATCGGCAGCTCGACCATGCGCAGGCGCTGGCCGAAGGTCATGCCGATGCCCTTGGCGGCTTCGCGAATACCCGGTTCAACACCCGTCAGGGCAAGGTAGGTGTTGCGCATGATCGGCAATAGGGAATAAAGGAACACAGCGGTGATGGCCGGCATCGGGCCAAGGCCCTGGCCGAACTTGGAGTAGAACGGCAGCAGCAGGCCGAACAGGGCAATCGACGGCACGGTCAGCAGCACGGTGGCGCTGGCCTGCAGCGGACCTGCCAGCACCGGGAAGCGCGTCATCAGTACGCCCAGTGGCACACCGATAAGGATGGCCAGGGTCACCGCAATGCCGACCAGCGTGATGTGCTGCCAGGTCAGTTGCAGGACCTGAGCCCAGTCCAGATGGGAGAAGGCGCTCAAGAAACTCATATCGTCTCCTTCCTTAATTCAAGGGATGCTGACGCAGGAAATCTGCGGCAACCGAGGATGGGCTTTCATGGCCGACATCGACGCGGGCGTTGAGGTCGATCATGGTCTGGTTGTCCAGAAGCTCAGCCAGCGGCTTGAGCAGCGTGGCGATCTCCGGATGCGCATCCAGATACTCCTGACGAATCACCGGCGCAGCGGTGTAGTCCGGGAAATAGCGCTTGTCGTCTTCCAGCACCTTGAGTTTGAAAGCGTTCAGGCGGCCGTCGGTGGTGTAGACCAGACCGGCAAACACCTGACCATTACGCAGCGCGGTGTAGACCAGACCCGCGTCCATCTGCCGAGTGTTTTCACGACCGAGATTCATGTCGTAATGCTTGACCATGCCGATCAGACCGTCGGAGCGGTTGGCGAACTCGGTGTCCAGCGCTACGACATGACCCTCTTTGGCTTCATCCTTGAGCACCTTGGTCAGGTCGCTCATGGTGTTGACCTGTGGATACTTGTCCGCAACCTTCTGCGGCAGTGCCAGTGCGTAGGTGTTGTTGAACTTCGACGGCGAAAGCCAGACCAGGCCTTTCTTCGCATCGACTTCCTTCACACGGGCGTAGGTCTGCTCGCTGTCGAGTTTCTCGTCGATGTGGTTATAGGCAACCAGCGAGACGCCGGTGTATTCCCACAACAGGTCCAACTGGCCGCTTTCCTGAGCGCTGCGCGCCAGGTTACTGCCCAGACCACCGGTGATCTGCACGTTGTAGTTCTTGGTACGCAGGTATTGCGCCGTCAGCTCGGCCAGCAGCGTCTGCTCGGTGAACACGCGTGCGCCGACGCGCAGCAGCGGTTGTTCAGCCGCCTGGGACAGTGCCGGGAACAGCAGGGCAAAGCCTAAAAACAAACATAACTTCTTCATGGTATTTCCTTCGCTCAGCGAGTCAGGCCGCGTTCAAGCCACAGGCGGCTGGCAATGATCACCAGACCGTCAAGCAGCAACGCCAGCAGAGCGGTACAGGCAGCGCCCAGCACCAGTTGCGGCTGATTGTTCAGGGCGATGCCCGGGAAGATCAGGCTGCCGAGGCTGTTGGCGCCGATGAGAAAGGCCAGTGGCGCGGTACCGACGTTGATCGCCAGCGCAACCCGCACACCACCGATGATGATCGGCACGGCATTGGGCAATTCGACACGCCACAGCACCTGACGTGGCGTCATGCCGATGCCGACGGCGGCTTCCTTGAGTGAGCCCTGCACGTTCTTCAAGCCTTCGTAGGTGTTGCGCACAATGGGCAACAGCGAGGCGAGGAACAGCGCGAAGATGGCTGGCCCGCTGCCGATCCCGAGAATCCCGAGGGCAATGGCCAGAACGGCGAGAGGTGGGACGGTGTTGCCAATGTTGAAGATCTGCATGAAGCGTTCGGCGCGGCCAACCATACCGGGTCGGCTGAGGGCAATGCCTGCCGGAATACCGACCACCAGGGCCGCGAGCATCGAAAACAGAACCAGCATCAGGTGAGCCTGGAGATAGAACAGCAGGTCATCCTGGTATTGCGTGATGGTACTAACGCCGATCCAGTGGATCAGCAGGGCCAGGAGCGCGATAACAACCGCGCCTCCCAATAGCCCCTTGCCATAGCGATTTGCCACGGGCGGACTCCTTATTTCAGTCGGCGAACGCGTTTGCCTGGGCGACCGTGCGGGGCGCCAGCAATAACGTTCGCGAAGAGCAGCGGGTGGGTCGCCATAGAGGGTGTGACCTCGGCGATAACACAAGCCATGAGCGCAGCTTCGTCAAGCCAACATGCTGATGAATCAGCCCCTGAAGTTGGCCTCGGTACTGGCCTTGACGGGGGAATGGACGTCTCCACGACCCGAAAGGTTCCCATACGAGACATTATCTGGCCATCCCCGATTGACTGAACGGTTCGGTTATTGCCCGGAGTTGAGCTATAATCTGCGCCCTTTTTCAATCCCATTCCAGGCGATTTCCCATGACCCAACAGGCCGCCGAAGTCGCGAAACGCCGCACTTTCGCCATTATTTCCCACCCCGACGCCGGTAAAACCACCATCACGGAGAAGCTGCTGCTGATGGGCAAGGCCATTTCCGTCGCCGGTACGGTCAAATCGCGTAAATCCGACCGTCACGCCACATCCGACTGGATGGAAATGGAGAAACAACGCGGCATCTCCATCACCACGTCCGTCATGCAGTTCCCGTATCGCGATCACATGATCAACCTGCTGGACACCCCGGGCCACGAAGACTTCTCGGAAGACACCTACCGCACCCTGACGGCGGTCGACTCGGCCCTGATGGTTCTGGACGGCGGTAAAGGTGTCGAGCCACGCACCATCGCCCTGATGGACGTCTGCCGTCTGCGCGACACGCCGATTGTCAGCTTCATCAACAAGCTGGACCGTGACATCCGCGACCCGATCGAACTGCTGGACGAGATCGAAGCCGTCCTCAAGATCAAGGCGGCGCCTATCACCTGGCCGATCGGTTGCTACCGTGACTTCAAGGGCGTCTATCACCTGGCCGATGACTACATCATCGTCTACACCGCCGGTCACGGCCATGAGCGCACCGAAACCAAGATCATCCAGAACCTGGACTCCGACGAAGCCCGCGCCCACCTGGGTGACGAGTACGACCGCTTCGTCGAGCAACTGGAGCTGGTGCAGGGCGCCTGCCACGAATTCAACCAGCAGGAGTTCATCGACGGTCGGCTGACACCGGTGTTCTTCGGTACCGCGCTGGGCAACTTCGGTGTCGATCACGTGCTCGATGCCGTGGTCAATTGGGCGCCAATGCCGCTGGCCCGCGTCGCCAACGAGCGCACCGTGGAGCCGGAAGAAGAGAAATTCAGCGGCTTCGTGTTCAAGATCCAGGCGAACATGGATCCCAAGCACCGCGACCGTATCGCATTCATGCGCATCTGTTCGGGCCGTTACGACAAGGGCATGAAAATGCGCCATGTGCGTCTGGGCAAGGACGTGCGGATCGGCGATGCCCTGACCTTCTTCTCCTCGGAACGCGAGCAACTGGAAGAAGCCTACGCAGGCGATATCATCGGCCTGCACAACCACGGCACCATCCAGATTGGCGACACCTTCACCGAAGGCGAAGGCCTGGGCTTCACCGGTATTCCGCACTTCGCACCGGAGCTGTTCCGTCGCGTGCGTCTGAAAGATCCGCTCAAGTCCAAGCAGTTGCGTCAGGGTCTGCAGCAGTTGGCCGAAGAAGGTGCCACGCAGGTGTTCTTCCCGCAGCGCAGCAACGACATCATTCTCGGCGCCGTTGGTGTGCTGCAGTTTGACGTGGTCGCCAGCCGCCTGAAGGAAGAGTACAAGGTCGAATGCGCCTACGAGCCGATCACCGTATGGTCAGCCCGCTGGATCGAATGCGCCGACAAGAAGAAGCTCGAGGAGTTTGAAAACAAGGCCGTGGAAAACCTGGCGCTGGACGGCGGTGGTCACCTCACCTACCTGGCCCCTACCCGCGTGAACCTGGCGCTGATGGAAGAGCGCTGGCCCGACGTGAAATTCCGCGCCACTCGCGAGCACCATTGATCGACTGAAGTGCCTGGACGCTCTGCACCGCCTTCGAAAGCGGACGCGGAGCGTCCACTGATCGTGCCCATGCTCCGCGTGGGCATGCAGCCCGTGACGCTCCGCGTCACATTCCAGAGCGAACGCGGCGCGTGCTAACGATCAAGGCTTCTTCTTGCGTGGCCCGGTGTTGAAGACCGGGACCTTGCGCACGGGTTTGACTGCCGGTGCCGGCTCGGAATCGCCGCTGTCGACCCACTTGCCCAGATTACGTTTGCTGCCCGAGACCTTGGGCTTTTTCGGCTTCTTGGGTTTCTTGAGGATCTGTCCGCTGGCATCGGTGCTCGGCACGCGGTGCTCTGGTTCGAAATCCTGTTCTTCACGACGCTCCAGGGTCTGACGGGTCAGCACTTCGATGGCCGACAGCAGCTCGACTTCATCGGCGCACACCAGCGAAATCGCCTCGCCGGTCAGGCCCGCACGGCCAGTACGACCGATACGGTGGATGTAGTCTTCGGCCACAATTGGCAGGTCGAGGTTGACCACGGTCGGCAGGTCATCAATGTCCAGCCCGCGCGCCGCCACATCGGTCGCCACCAGAATCTTCACTTCATTGCTCTTGAAACGGTCCAGCGCACGCTGACGGGTTGCCTGAGGCTTGTCGCCATGAATGCCGTCTGCGTTCAGACCCAGCGCCTGCAGGCGGTCCACCAGTTGATCGACGCCGACGCGAGTTTTGGCGAATACCAACACCTGACCCCAGCGATGCTTTTTCATCAGATGGATGAACAGGTCGGCCTTGCGCTTTTTATCCACCGTCACGACCCACTGCTTGACCGACGCCGCGGCCACGTTGCGCGGGCTGACTTCGATGGTCAACGGGTCGTCCAGCATCTGCGAGGCCAGCAGGCGGATCGGATCGGAGAACGTCGCGGAAAACAGTAAGGTCTGGCGGCGCTTCGGCAGCGCGGCGTAGATCCCACGCAGTTCCTCGGCAAAGCCCAGGTCCAGCATACGGTCGGCTTCGTCGAGGATCAGGGTCTGCAACTGTGAGAACTTGACCGCGTTCTGGCGATGCAGGTCGAGCAGGCGACCGGGCGTGGCGACCAGCACGTCAACGCCTTTGCGCAGTTTCATCATCTGCGGATTGATGCTCACCCCGCCATAGACCGCGTAAGTGCTCAACGGCAGGTGCTCGGCATACTGACGAATGCTTTCGTGAACCTGTTCCGCCAATTCGCGGGTCGGTGCCAGCACCAGCGCACGAATGGTGTTGGGGGCAACTTTCGGCCCTTCCATCGTCAGACGCTGCAACAGTGGCAGCGCAAAACCTGCGGTCTTGCCGGTGCCGGTCTGGGCGGCTGCCATCAGGTCACGGCCAGCCAGAACCGGAGGAATCGCCTGTGCCTGCACAGGGGTCGGAGTCTGGTAGCCAAGCGCATCAAGGGCGCGCAGCAAGGGTTCGATCAGGCCGAGAGAGGCGAATGTCATGGGAATACCGTAGGAAAAATTCAGCGCAAGGCGCGCAGTTTACCCTGTCCGGCCCGCCTCGGTTAGCTTGTAGGCGCTGATACAGCTTCCTGAGGTCGCGGCTTGCGCCATTGCGGCAAGCCGATCAGCACCACGCCGCTGATGATCACCACCATCGCCAGGCACTCGGGCAGACCGATCGTTTCGCCCGCGAACACGACACCCAGCAACACCGCTACCGCAGGGTTGACGTAGGCATAACTGGTTGCCGCCGCCGGGCGTACGTTCTTGAGCAGGTACATGTAGGCACTGAACGCGACGATAGAACCGAACACCACCAGGTACAGCAGCGCGCCCCAGCCTGCCGCCGTCGGCATGTGCTCCAGCCGTTCGCCACTCAAAAAGCTGCCGATCAGCAACGTCGCGCCCGCAACCAGCATTTCCGCGCCACTGGCCATAGGTCCTTTGGGCAAGGTCAGGTGCTTGCTCAGCACCGAACCGAAGGCCCAGGCCGCTGCAGCGAAAATAACCAGCGCGGCGCCGTAAGGGCTGGCCTGCAGGTTCGAGCCCATATTCAGCAGACCAATGCCGATCAGGCCCAGAATGATGCCGGCCCATTCCAGGTTGGTGGTGCGATTGCCCCAGAACAGGCCGAACAGCAGGGTAAACAGCGGCATGGTCGCGACTGACAACGCGGCGATCCCCGAGGCCACGCCGGCATGCTCGGCCAGCGTCACACCACCGTTTCCGCAGGTCAGCAACAGAAAGCCGATCACCGCCGCGCCTTTCCACTCGGCCCAGGTCGGTGCCGGCACGCCGCGAAAGCGCAGGAATCCGTACATCAGGGACCCGGCAATCAAAAACCGGATACCGGCCATCATCAACGGCGGCCAGGACTCGACGCCGATCCGAATGACCAGATAGGTGGAGCCCCAGATCAGGTACAGGGCCAGAAAGGCACCGATGAGCAATGGCGAAAAACGAACGGACTGCGGCATGTTCAGGCTCGAAAATCATTGTTATGGTGAGCTTATTGTATGAAGGCAAACCGCGAACATTAAGCAGATAAACCTTTTTAACCGCCCGCAAAACTTACGATTCGACGCTTGTTTGGCGGTTTTACCTTGGTTTTCAAAACAGCACGAACGCCACCGGAGACTGCAATGATTCTGGACAAATACGATCGGATTCTGCTCGACGCGCTGCTGCAGAACGGCCGCGCCTCGTTCGCTCAACTGGCGAAGCTGATCAACCTTTCGGCACCCGCCGTTGCCGAGCGTGTCGCCAAGCTGGAAGCCAGCGGGGTCATCACCGGGTATGAGGCGAAAGTCGATCTGTCGAAGGTGGGATTGCCGATTCAATGCATCATCGAACTGCGCATGGGCAGTCATGGCAATCAGCAGGCATATGACGATCTGTGGAAAATACCGGAGTTGATCCAGTGCCACCGGGTGACCGGCGACCCCTGTGTGATCATGCGCGCTGCCGTGGATTCGATGCCCCATCTGGAAGACCTGATCAACCGCATCGCGCAGTTCGGCTTCAGCAAAACATCGATTGTGCTGTCGACAGCCGTGGAGCGAAGCCTGCCGTCAGGCCATCTGGTGCCTCAGGGCAGACAGGAAAGCAGCAAGGAGCGAAAACCGCTCAAAGCCCGCGCTGACGCTTGATGGCTTCACCGATCTTCGCCGCCGGGACTTTCTGCAGCGAGCACAGCAACTGATGGGAAACACCCGCCAGGCCGTGTTTCTGACGCAGCTCGTTAGTCAGATAGGCCGTCAGGTTGGCCGCCATCTCGGCATCGGCCATGGCCCGGTGAGCCTTGCCGGTGTTGGGCAGGCGTGCGTACTGGGTCAGGGTGCCGAGCTTGTGATTGGGCGCGCCCGGCATGAGACGTCGGGCGAGCAGCATCGAACAGGCAAAACTCTGTTCGCGCGTGCGCTCGATACGCGACAGCTCGTAGTCCCAGAACTTTTGGTCGAACGAGGCGTTGTGCGCCACCAGCGGCGTCGAACCGACGAAATCGCACACATCACCCATCACCCGCTCGGCACTGGGCGCGGTGCGAATCATGTTGTTGCTGATACCCGTCAGCCCTTCGATGAACGCGGGGATGCGCACACCGGCATTCATCAGGCTCTGGTAGCGATCGACGATACGCCCCTGTTCCATGATGACCACGGCAATCTCGGTCGCACGGCAACCGTGGCCAGGCGAGATCCCGGTGGTTTCAAAGTCGATGACTGCAATACGTTCCAACACGTTGGTCCAACCCTTGAATTCATTTCAACAACAACGCGCCTTCGATGGGCACGTAACGACTGGCGGCGCGGATCAGCGAATTGGCCGTCAGTCCGGGTACGCCATAGGCCACCGCTTCTACGCCATGCTTACTGATGATACGTTCGAGCAGCATGTCGAAATCGCCATCACCCGACGCCAGCACCACTTCATCGACCTGCGGCGCGAAGTCCATGATATCGATGGTAATGCCCACATCCCAGTCCCCTTTCGCTGAACCGTCGCTGCGCTGGATATACGGCTTGAGCCGCACAGTGAAGCCCAGATTGCGAAGGATCTGCTGGAACTGCTGCTGCTTGCTGTCGCCTCGGTCGATGGCATACGCAAAGGCATGGACGATCTCGCCACGCTTGCTGATGTCCGCCCACAAGGCGGCGTAATTGAAATGACAGCCATGCGCCTGGCGCACGGTGTAATAGAGGTTCTGCACATCGGCGAACACCGCGATCTTCTTCACCGCAATTCCTCATGACGCAGGCTGGCCCCTGCGGTTACAGCGATCCGGAACGTGGATCGGCGTTCAGTATGCCAGCTTGAGCCGGGAATTGAGGGATCGATTGGTCAGCCTGCCGACTCGGGCTGGGACGCGGAGCGTCCAGGGCTGCATGCCCACGCAGAGCACTCATCGTTATGCACAAGTCTGCCTCGACACTGATCGCACAGATTGCGGATTCAGTGAGCCGAGCGCATGACGTGGATAACGGTGGAGCTTGGGCAAACATCTGCGCCACATTCAAGAGCGGNGGCGGCATTCCCACGCAGAGCGTAGGAACGATCAGAGTTATCTCAGGCACGCCGATCATGCCCATGCCTGTGCTCAGCGTTATGCCCGAGTCTTGCTGCGACCACGGAGTATGCATTCAGTCAGTCGCTTTCGTTTTGGCCCCCGTTTTGCGCGTCTTGCGGACTTGTATAACGATGAGCGCGGAGCATGGGCATGATCAGATTATCTCGCTCAGGCGAACCAGCCGCCCTCAAACAAACGAATCATCGTCGTCCGAGAACATCCCGCCATCATCGTTATAGTTGTCGTCGGCCGTGTATTGCGGGTCCGGCTGATTCCAGTTGCCTTGATCATTGTTGGAGAACTGATCCTGAACGGGCGCGTCGTGGATGACTTCGACGATTTCCTGCGGCTGACTGTGATGGCTGAACAGGCTGCTGATGCCTTCGGCCAGCATCACACCACCTGCCACACCGGCCGCTGTTTTCAGCGCACCGCCCAGAAAACCACTGCCGACGGGAGCAGCAGGCGCCGCACCATAGCCAGCCTGCGGGGCGGGCGCCGGATTGAAACCTGCTCCGTCACGCCAGCCACCGCCCGCCGCAGCCGGTGGCGACTGCGGCGCTCGCGGTGCGCTGCTGCCAAAAATGTTCGACAGAAACCCGCCGCTGGCAGGCGCCGAAGAGGTTTGACTCTTCGCCTGCTGAAGTTCGGCCTGCAATTGCTGGATCTGCTCGTCACGCTGCTTGATCTGCTGATTCAGCTGATTGACGGCCGCTTCCTGCACCAGAATCGCCTGCGTCATGTAATAAGGCGCAGCGGGCTGGCGGTTCAAGTGCTCCTTGATCAGCGTCTCGGCCCCCGTGTCTCGCGGGGCGGACGTTGTTTCGGCAGTTTTCAGTTTCGAGAAAAGACCGTCGATCAGGGTTTGCTCTTCTTGGTTCATGGCGACCTCGCGGATTGCCGTTCCATCATCCTCCGGCGGAATGCCGGTATCTGACTCAGTAATGGGGCTGCTCGGCGGCGGTTCAACAACATGAAAAAAAAGATAAGGAAGCCTTGCGGCGGCGGCCGCTGCGCTTGGATCGGCACAGGGCATGGGCTAAAGTGGCGGCCTGGTTTTTTGCCTGCGATCTACTATGAACCCGTTGACCGTCATCCAGGATTCGCTCTACTTCTTCCGGCGCAATCTGGGCAGCATCCTGATGCTCTGCCTGCCCTTGGTAGTGCTCGAAGCGCTGGCCAAGCAAGCCCTGGGCAGCGCCATGTCCGCCGAGGCGTCACCTGCCTACAGCCTCGTCATCGGGCTGTTTTTCTATCCGCTCTACACCGCCGCCCTGATTCTGTTTCTTGACGCCCGCACCCGTGGCGAGGAACCGGCAACTCGCGACCTGCTGGCCATGGCATTGCGCCTATGGCCGACCTTTGCCGTACTCTCGGCCATGAGCACGCTGCTGATCATGTTCGGCCTGTCGCTGCTGGTCGTGCCGGGCATCTGGGTGATGATCAAGCTGGCCTTCAGCGAATACCTGCTGGTGCTGCGCAGACTGACCCCTTTCATGGCCATGCGTGAAAGCATGTTGATGACCACCGGGCATTTCACACGCATCATGGTCTGCGTGCTGTGCGTCTATATCCCGTTGTGGCTGCTCGAAGGCGTGGGGCTTTACCTGATGCCGGAACCGCAAAGCGCACCGGTGTCGCTGCTCATCGACAGCATCAGCAGTTTTCTGAACCTGTTCACCAGCATCGTGATGTTCCGGCTGTTCATGTTGATCAGCGAGCCGGAGCACACCGCCTGAGACGAACGCGAACCTCACCGAGCGCAAGGCGCTCCAGGTCGAGCCGATGAAACGCTTCCTGCTACGCCTGACACTGTTTGGCCTGTTGCTGGCTGCCCTTCTGTTGATAGTCATCCAGCAGATGACCTGGCGCCCGGCCGCGCGTGAATCGGCCCAGACCAGCTGCAACCCCGAAGTGGCAGCAAAGCCCCTGGTGCCGGGGCAGGCGCTGAAGGTCATGACCTGGAACATTCAATACCTGGCCGGCAAGCGCTACGTCTTCTGGTACGACATGGCCGACGGCAGCGGCCCGGACGAACGCCCGACGCCCGAAGACCTTGCGTATAACCTCGACGAAGTAGCCCGCATCATCCGCGATGAACAGCCCGATATCGTCCTGTTGCAGGAAGTGAACGATAACGCCAAGAACACGGATTATCAGGACCAACTGGCGCTGCTTCAGGAGCGCGTAGTCGATCTCTACCCGTGCAGCTCACAAGCCTTTTACTGGCGCGCCGAATTCGTACCCAGCCCGCATATCTGGGGTGGCGTGGGCACCAAACTGGCGACATTGAGCCGTTTCCAGATCGACCGTGCCGAACGCGTGCAACTGCCGATTCCGGACGCCAACTTCATCAGCCGTCAGTTCCAGCCGAAAAACGCATTGCTGGTCAGCTATCTTCCGCTGCGCGACGGTGGCCATCTCGCCGTCATCAATACTCACCTGACCGCCGCCCGAACCAGCAGCGACACCGCACAAAGACAGATCGCCGCCACACGCGACCTGCTGGACAAATTCGAGGGCGCTGGCACGCCGTGGCTGATCGGCGGCGACTTCAACCTGTTACCACTGGGCCAGTACCGACGCCTGCCGGAACCGCTACGCACTGGCTACGCAGCCGACAGCGAACTGCATGGACTTTGGGACAGATACCCGATGATTCCGACCAATGCTGAAGCCAGCGGCATCGATCGCAACAAATGGCTGACCTACTTCCCCAACGATCCTCGCGTGAGCGGACCGGATCGAACCGTCGACTACCTGTTCTACAGCCCGAGCCTGAAACGGGTCAGTGCCAGGGTGCGTCGTGACGACACGCTGCTGATCTCCGATCACCTGCCAGTGATCGGTCGCTTTTTATTGCCGATGGTGCCTTGAAGGCCGAAGATTCGGCCGCGACTGTTTGCCTCCCAAGGTGTAGTTTGCACGCGGATGTATAGGCTTGTGGTCCTTGACGGAAGGCAGAGAGTGTTCGCATCACTTACACCCGGCATGAAGAGTCCTGCCGGGAAACCATGGATGTTTTCCCGTGATGAAACTTCTGCATCGATTGAAGTCCTGGCTCGGCCAAAAAGCGGTGACACAGCAGCCAGATATTCACCCCGAACCTGATGAAAAAACATCACGCCTTCAGGAACAAAAACCTCTGCTGGTTTCTCCACCAACCTGCCCGCCCCTGACGGAAAGGGACGCGCCGTTACTTGCGCGTTATCACGCCTACATCGCCGAGGTGGAACATGCGGATAAAGCCGAACCTCTGGTGCAGAGCGAGTCGCAGCGTGAGGAAGGACGTACGCTGGCAAGCGCGTTGTTTTCGAGAGCGCTGGATCTTGCCACCTCCAGGGCGGGCGAACACTCGCCTGACATCTACTGGTTCATGCAGTCTGCAGCCATTGCGTCGCTATTCGCCGACGGCATTGACTCCGAAGCATTCCTGAAATACCAGAAGGACGTTCACCACTATAAGGATCAACGACTGACCGAAGGTCAGGTCTGGGCATTTGACCTCTATGTCTCGCACCGTTTCCCCGCTAAACCTGCGCCGCTTCTGATGCATCCTTCGGTTGAAACACGCCTGCCCAGCGAACCGATTCCAGGTCTCGAAGACATCGACGAGTTGCTGTCTTACCTGCCCAGGCTCTATCCGAACGGCATTGCAATCGAGACACACATCTACAAAGAGGGTCAGTACTGGCCCACTTACTTCGACGTTGTGCACGACTTTTTCAAAGAGGTGGCCAAGGACTGCTGGTGCGACACCCACTACCCCAACCATCGCCCTTACGACAAGCTTGAGAGCCCTGACTACATTGCACAGGCAAACCTGGCCGATATTCAGACCTTCCTGACTTATTGTTCACGAGGTGAACGTTTCTGTGATGGACATCACGGCCAGATGATCAAAGAGGGTTACGTACTGCGTGTATTGAATCGATTATCCGTATTGCGCGTGAATGATGTGAATCACTAAAACCGAGTTCATGGCAGAGTTACGGAAAAGCCGTCTGAATCGTTACATCAAAAAAATACATCCAGGACCCAAGGAGCTCAGGCATGAACACCACAGACCACGTACAACCAAAACGAAAATACAGCGCCAAATGGCAGGAACGCTTCGACTTCTTCGACGCACATGGCGCGCCGAAGGATCCGAGCTTCAATATCGCCTTCAAGGCCCTTCCGGGCTTTGGAAAGAAAATGTTGATGCAGATGAACTTCATCGCCTTTTTCTTCGGACCGATCTATCTCTTTGTACTCGGCCTGTGGAAGAAAAACCTCGCCCTGCTGGGCATCCTGATCGGGATCAATATCGTACTGAACGTTTTGCTGGCCATTTTCGGACTGGAACTTTCCCAAGCGATGGGCACCGGCATGAATGTCGCGGGTTCGCTGATGTATGCGATGACGACCAACTATGCCTACTACCTGAAAGAGATCAAAGGTGAGCAGGGCTGGAATCCATTCAAAGGGTTTCGCATGATCTGATTCATCGTGTTGGCTGTACGAAAAAACCGCCCATTCAAGCGAATGAGCGGTTTTTTTCGTTCTGCTGGTGCTACGGGGCCTACTCGATCAGCGTCAACTCACCATCGGCATATCGCACTTCGCGCCCCAGCCATTCAGGATCGACATGAGGCAACACTGCCGAAGGTTTGCGCAGTTCACGCAGCAACGTGGAACCATGGGACAAGCGCCCGCCCATGCGTGCAATCACCGCACGAGCGTTCTGATAATGCGCGTGACGGCCGGGATCCAGTGTGTCCTCCAACAGAATGTCCTCACCCAGAATGCCCTGCACCTGCCCCGGATAGATCATGAAACCTGCGGCCTGTTCGGTGCCTTCGCGGCCGTCCTGCCAGAAGCTGCCGCTACGGGCGCGAACGTCAGGATGTGGCGCGAACCAGTGCGCCCGATCAGTCTGCGGCATTGCGTGATGCAACCGGAAAAACACCCGCATCAGGTTGTCGCGATACCACTCCCGAACCTGCAAATAGTAACCGCGCATGCCCGGCAGGCCCGCCGAGTGCGCCAGACGAATGGTCTTCGGCCAGGCTGGAAATGCCTGCAAGGGAAGATCGGTCAGCGCCGGACGCGGCGTGGCAGGATCGGTCTCCCACGGCAGCCGATGCGGACAGTGCACCAAATCATCGTACGCCGTGGGCGGACGCCCCAACAGATCGCCGCCGCTGCTGGCCAACGCCGTGGCGATGCACAGATTGCCCTGTACGACGAAAACGTAGAAGCGGGTGAACCAGTCAGCGAGTTGCTGGCCGTCTGCATGACGCGCGTTCAGTGAGTCGAGCTCTCGGTCGAAGCGGATCAGGCGTGTTTCCAAGGTCAGCAAATGCCCGCGTACAATACGCTGCATGCGCAGGAACAAGGGCAACGAGCGCAACAGACGCAACGGCCGCCAGGGAAGATGCGGCGTTGCGCCGCCGACTTCGCCCGCGTAGCTGCTGGAGGCGACGCCCCAATCCGCCAGTCTCGCCAGAAACAGGTCATTGTTGATGTAGGACGCGGCACCAAACAATGCAGTGAATGGCTCATTGTCCTGAAAGATGCGTGCATCCCAGCGACCCATGATCGCCGGAATACTGCCTGCAGCGCGTCGCTGGGCGTATTCCACGAATCGACTGGGTTGCGGCGGCAGGATTTCAGCGATGTTCGCGGCGGTCAGATGACGACGCCAGCCGTAGTCACTGATCGGCCGATACTGCAGCAGCCATAACTGCTGGCCGTCCCACGCCCATTCGACGTCGCCGGGCACATAGTGAAACACCCTCAGCACGTTCTGAAGAAAGTCCCAGAGCACGACCTGCGTCAGACCGTGCGACGTCGCAAATGCGTTGTCGCTCCAGGATGAGCCAAGCCGGGAAATGATCGCCCGCTGAGGCGTGGCCTGCCCGTCCGCCAACGATTCAAGATGGCCTTCGACCCATTCCAGCTCGACTGACAGGTGACGAACAAAAGCGATGCCGGACAACACCGGCGTGATGAAACGCTGAACCACAACCTCTTCGACGCCTTCAGCGTGCAATTGCGCAACGCGGGCAGGCACGTTTTGCGCGGACTCACGCAGATAGGTGGTGCTCAGCCCGGCATTCGCCGCATCGGCCTGATCTTCGCCAAAACTGGACGAACGAACCGCCCAGAGGCAGTCCGGCTGGCTGGTGAGAAAGCCTGACACATCGACCTCATCGCCCTGCACCACCGACAGGGCTGTAGGGACGGGCTGCCCGGCGCTCGCTGCAAGACGCAGGCGTCCGCCTTTGGTATGCGCGATGAATCCGCGCTCGCCCGACTCCAGCCACTGCGCGAACTCGGCAGGCGAGTCAATCCACGGATAGTGCCCCCATCCCGGTTTCAGGCTGATGGTCAGGTCGGCGCGAGCCAGGATCGCAGACCAGGCCGCTGCCTGTTCGATGCCGAGCAACGCGTCCTGATCGCCCCAGACCAGTTCGACCGGATCGTCGACCCACTCGAGCAGCGGCAGCGCCGTGTCCGCACGCAGCAGATCCCAATACGGCACGAATGCCCGACACCGCGCATAACCGGCGCCCATGCGCTGATAGTGCGCATCTGGCCAGGTATGCCTGGAAAACTTGTGCGCAAACAGCGCAGGTTTGTTGGACAGCAGCCAATGAATGGTCTTGCGAATCGGCATCGGCGACATCAGCGCAGGCAGACGCCGCTGCCAGAGAAACGCGCCCACCGGCGACAGCAATACGCTTCGACTGAAATGCCCGGGCTGACGCTGCAACGCATGCAGGACGAGCAAAGCGTTGACGCCGACGGCAACGATCGCGCTGCCTCTGATCGTCATGCTCAACAAAGCCTCGGCATAGGCGGCAAGGTCTTCGCAGGGCGGCTGAGGGTTGTCGCCGAAACCTGGCAGCTCAAGCGGCACCACGTGATAGCGCTGAAAACAGGGCACCACGTCGTCCCACCACTCGGCACTGCTGCCGTTACCTGCCAGGAGATACAGCAGAGGACGATCAGACATGGCGGGATTCCTTCAACGCATGGGCACGGTCATGGCGATACAGCCAGAACAGAGGCGGCAAGAGAGCCAGCAGCGCGGCGCTATCCAGCCAGACGTGCGACCAGACATCAGCCCGCAACGAAATCGCGATGTCCTGAGGTGCCCAGAGCAACAGGCCAGCCATCAGCCAACCCCAAGGCAGGTGACTTTTCAGACGATTGCCAAGGTGCACGAGCGCCAGCATGTACAGCGAATAGGTCTGCAACGTCGCGCCGAACAGCGCCGCCCACCAGGTCTGCTGCGCCCGCGCCGCAGCAGGCGCCGCCCCGCTCCAGAACGCCTGCTCGAGCGTGAGCAGATAACCGTCGAGCCAACCGGCAAACCCCGCCCATGTGAACACGATGGCACCCAGTACGTGCGCGAGTGCAGCGGCGTACAGCCAGGTTACGAGGATGCGTCGAAGAGGCCAGGCAGGGAATGGCATTACAGATCCTTACATCCTTGGGAGGGCCGAGTGTAGAGATTTTCGGAGTTGCTTGATACGCAGGGCATGCAGCAGCAAAGATGTAGACGTTTGAGAAGACGCATAACCGCGGGCTACGCTGTGATGCCCAAATTACGAGGCTATCGATATGCGGTGTCAGATTCGCCCCGCCACAGTCGAAGACACGGCAGCGATTAGCCGTGTAGTGATCGCGGCTCTGCGCAGTTCAAACTCACAGGATTACCCGCCTGAGGTTATCGCAGAGGTCGAGCAGAGCTTTGCGCCTAAAGCCGTCAGCGCAATGCTCGACAAGCGCAAGGTGTTCGTCGCTGCGTACGACGAACAGATCATCGGTACTGCAAGCCTGGACGGTCATGTAGTCAGAAGCGTTTTTGTCGATCCTGCCTGCCATGGGCGCGGAGTCGGTCGGCAGTTGATGAACGTTATTCATGCTACAGCCGCCAGCGCTGGAATCCAGGCTTTGCGCGTGCCCTCATCGATTACCGCAGAGGCGTTCTACATCACGCTGGGCTATCAGAAAATCCGCGACGAATTTCATGGCGCTGAGCGCACAATCGTCATGGAGAAACGACTCGAGGATCAATGAGTGTCTACCCACTGATCGAACCCGGTTAATCCGGTACGTTCAAGGCTTATGGCTCAGCTCTCGGAAGAGACGACAGACTCCTGCCCGGCTTCAGCCGCAAGCTTCGCCCGGTCTGCCTTACTGACGTAGGTGGACTTCTTGCGCGGTGCGAGTTTGGCGCTGGCCTTCTTGGCGTTGGCTTTCAAGAGTTGATTGATTTTTTTGCGACGATTCATGGGATTGGGCTCTGGAAAACGTTGGAGGTGGACCGTCTAAATACATGCAGAAGAATAATCAGTACCGCGAAATCGTCGAATGGAAGGCCCCCATCAGTCTGTACCCAGCTCTTGTTGACCGTCTACCTTGTCGACATAGGCCTCAAAAAACCAGTCAGGAATATCTTCCGCACGGTATTCAAGCAGGTTTCCATCTGTAATTACATCACCGTTTCGGAGATGAGCTCACGCCCTTGTTGATCGAAGGCTAACGGACGAGATCGGAGATGACAGATGTAAAACGAGAGCTACCCCCCGACGCGCCTGTGACCAATTTCAGCCCTTTCAAGAACAAGATGCGAGGCAGGTTCGACCAGATTTTCTGGGTGACGAGATAATGGTCTGCATAAAATGCGAGCAAATCTGGAACGGTTACTTTGTTACCAAACCGTCGACACGACGCACCTCAATCACTTCTCCAACCTTGACCTTACGCTTGGGTCTTGCCTTGGCAACAACTGTTTTAGTCCCATCCTTGGCCACCCTGACCAAGTCCCCGGCGTCTGTGCGTAGCACACCTGCTTGCGTCATGGACAATGCGCGCAAGTAAGCAGACAGCGTTGCGTCCCTCGCTTTGGCAGGGACCAGGCGCTCAAGATCATCGACCTCAGCTTCCGAGACGAACTCCGAATCTTTGCTCATTGCGCCCTACGGCCAGAATGGATTGGTACATCAGTTGATGTTGAAGCATAGCCCCCATCGCAGGACTTTCAAAAGGAAGCCATGACACTTTGCAGCCAATTCTCCACACGAATGCGAGGTTCAATCGCAAACCTTCTATCAGCGCACGACGGCCTGAAAGCGTATCGAAAATGAGTCAAACGCTCAAAATTTCCTGACCTTTCTGACATCACCCCACGCTCACAACCATTGAACTAATCATCAGCCCCGCTCACCTAACGTTGTGCAGATAGCTTCTGGCCACCCGCTCAGTCCGATTCTGAGCTTCCCATTTACACACGAAGGTTTGATGAATCATGAAGAGTGAACAGGTAGAAGGTGTTGCAGAAAAGCTCGTCGGCAAGGCGCAAGGCGCGGTCGGGAGATTCCTGGGTGATTCGAAGCTGGAAGCCGAAGGTGCTGGCCGCCAGACCTCCGGTCAACTGACCAAGACTTACGGCGATGCGCTGGACACTGTGTCTGCGTTCGTCAAAGAGAAGCCGGTCGCAGCCTTTGCAATTGGTGCGGTAGCGGCAGTGTTGCTCAGCCGCATCCTGCGTCGCTGATTCGGCAAGAGGGAGTGTCCGCTTGGGCATTCCCTTTTTGTTAGTCCTCTCCTGCTATTCCTGATGGTTACGCCACGCGTCGAAGTCAGCGCGTCTCAGGCGATCATCACAGCCCGCAAACCTACGTCCCCCTCGGCTTGACCCGCGCCGTAGCTTCCGCCACCAGCGGATCATCCGGCCAGTAATGCTTCGGATACCTGCCCTTCAAATCCTTCTTCACCTCTGCATACGTACTGCGCCAGAAATTGGCCAGGTCCTGCGTGACCTGCACTGGACGGCGGGCGGGTGACAGCAGGTGCAGTTTGACGACCTGTCTGCCGTTGGCGATGCGCGGGGTGTCGGCCAGGCCGAACAGTTCCTGCAGGCGCACGGCGAGGATGGGCGGGTGTTCGCTGTAATCCAGGCGCACCGATGAGCCGGAGGGCACGCTGAGGTGATGGGGCGCGAGTTCATCAAGGCGCTGCGGCAGCGGCCAGGGCAGCAGATTGCGCAGGATCGAGGACAGGTCCAAGTTGCCGAAATGGCTGAGCCGCGTGACTTTGCCCAGATACGGCTGCAGCCAGCTTTCCAGTGTGTCGAGCAGGCTGGCGTCGCACACGTCCGGCCATTCACTGGAAGGCTGTTTTTCCAGATCCAGTTGGCGCAACAAAGCGACCCGCGCCTGCCACTGACGCAGCTCCGGCGTCCACGGCAACAACTCCAGCCCCTTGCGCCGGACCAGCGCGAGCAAGGCGCGACTGCGTGTGGCTTCGTCGAGCCCGGTGAGGGGCTCACGGCTGAGGATCAATTCGCCGACCTTGCGCTGGCGTTCGGCGCGGAACACACCTTCGCGCTCGTCCCAGTCGATCTGGTCGAGCAACGTGACCTGCTCGGCCAGCACGGAATCGAACAGCGCCGGGTCGAATTCAGCAGCCAGATAGATCCGTTCTTCACGCTGCCCCTGACGACTGCCCAGATCCGCCACGACGATCCATGCCTGCTTCATCAAGGCATCGGCTTCAGCAAACAACGCTGCGCGACCATTGGCCAGACGATACTCCGCGCCACCCGGCCTACGCTGCTGGGCGACACGGTCCGGGTAGGCCAGCGCCAGCAACGCGCCGAGCCAGCGCGGGTGATCGGGATCAATGACCGGACTTTCAGCCTTGCCGCGCAGGTAGCCACGGTACTGACGCGCCAGCTGTTTGGCCCGTTGCACACCACCCTGTGCGCCACGTGCTGCGCGCTCGGTGCCCGCCAGCAAGGTCAGGCGACTGTGCAGATCGGCCCCGGCGCCACGCAGAATATCCCGCTCGCCCAACAGCGCCGCGACATCACATGCCAGATCGCCAAGCCCCAGCGCATGGCCGCGCAGAAGCAAGTGGGCGATGCGTGGATGAGCAGGCAACTCGGCCATCGCCTGGCCGTGGGGCGTCAGGCTGCGCGCTTGCCCTGACTGACTGCTCAGCGCTTCCAGACGTACCAGCAGGTCCTGAGCCTGTGCATAAGCGGCTGCAGGCGGCACATCCAGCCAGACCAGTTGAGCTGGCGTCACGCCCCAGCGCGCAAGTTGCAGCGCCAGTCCGGCCAGATCCGCCTGCAGAATTTCCGCCGTGCCGTAGGCCGCCAACTGATCGTGCTGCGCTTCTGACCACAGGCGATAACACACGCCCGGCTCCAGACGCCCTGCTCGTCCGGCGCGTTGCGTGGCGCTGGCGCGGGAGATGCGCTGGGTTTCAAGGCGCGTCATGCCGCTGCCCGGATCGAATCGCGGCACACGCGCCAATCCGGCATCGATCACCACCCGGACGCCGTCGATGGTCAGACTGGTCTCGGCGATGTTGGTCGCCAGCACCACCTTGCGCGTGCCCTTGGGCGCAGGCTCGATAGCCGCACGCTGGGCGCTCAGGTCCAGCTCACCGTGCAAGGGACACAGCAGAATGTCGTTGCGCTCGCCCAGCGCATCGGCCAGTTGCTGATTGACTCGACGAATCTCGGCCTGCCCCGGCAGAAACACCAGCAGGCTGCCGGACTCGCTGCCCAGCGCATCAAGCACGGTCTGCACCACGCGTGGCTCGACAAATTCACCGGGCTGAAAAGGACGCCCCCACTGCATCGTCACCGGAAACATACGCCCGTCGCTGCGCACGACCGGCGCATCGTCCAGCAACGCCGCCAACCGCTCGCCTTCCAGCGTCGCCGACATCAATAGGATCTTCAGCGGCTGGTCATCGCGAAACAGCTCACGGCCGTTAAGGCTCAGGGCCAGTGCCAGATCGGCATCCAGACTGCGCTCGTGAAACTCATCGAAGATCAATAACCCGACACCTTCCAGCGCCGGATCGTCCTGCAGACGTCGGGTCAAGATACCTTCGGTGACCACTTCGATGCGGGTTTTGGGGCCGACTTTGCTTTCCAGTCGGATGCGATAGCCCACGGTCTCGCCCACCTTCTCACCCAGCTCGCTCGCCAGACGCTCGGCGGCAGCGCGCGCAGCCAGACGCCGCGGTTCCAGCATGAGGATCGTCTGCCCGGCCAGCCAGGTTTCCTCCAGCAGCGCGAGCGGCACACGCGTGGTCTTGCCCGCACCCGGCGGCGCTTCGAGCACAGCCTCGTAACGGGTGGACAGCGCCTCACGCAAGGCGGGCAGGACGGCATCGATGGGCAGGGAAATCATGGCAGCTCCAGAACAGGCGGCTGATTATACGGGTGTGGGGTGAGCTTCACATGATGATCACGTACGCGGCCTTCCTTGCTGGCTTCCTGAGATTAGATTAACGGACAAGCGTCTATTTCTTGAGCGACCACTGACTCTGGCTTACGATGAGCTTTTATCCCCCCCGGGGGGATAAAAGATGGGCGCGCCTTTCATGTGAGATTTCTCATGCTCAAAATTCTAGCCAACCGAACCTACCGGCACCTCTTCCTGGCACAAGTGATTGCGCTCGTAGGAACGGGTCTTGCCACGGTCGCATTAGGCCTGCTCGCATTCGACCTCGCGGGGGCCCAGGCAGGCGCCGTTCTTGGTACAGCGCTGGCGATCAAAATGACGGCCTACATTGGCGTTGCGCCTGTTGCAGCGGCATTTGCAGAGCGCCTGCCTCGCCGAGCCATGCTGGTTTCGCTGGATCTTGTACGGGCCTTGGGTGCGCTCGCTCTCCCGTTTGTGACCGAGATTTGGCAAATCTATGTGCTGATTTTCGTTCTCCAGTCCGCATCGGCCGCGTTCACCCCGACGTTTCAGGCGACCATTCCGGACATTCTGCCGAATGAGGACGATTACACACGCGCCCTATCGTTATCACGACTGGCCTACGATCTTGAAAGCGTCGCCAGCCCGATGCTCGCTGCCGCCTTGCTGACTGTGATCAGTTTCCACAACCTGTTCGCCGACACGGTCATCGGTTTCCTTGCTTCTGCCGCCCTGGTCGCCACGGTGTTGCTGCCCAAGGCAAAGCAGATACCACGACGCAGCATTTACGAACGAACCACCCGTGGCATGCGCATATTCCTGGCAACACCCCGCTTGCGAGGGCTTCTGGCCCTGAATTTGACCGTAGCTGCAGCCAGCGCCATGGTGATCGTCAATACGGTGGTACTGGTTCAGTCGCGCTTTGCTCTACCCCAAAGCTCTACAGCATTAGCACTGGCGGCGTTCGGTGGTGGCTCAATGGCGGCTGCCTTGGTCTTGCCTCGACTGTTGAAAGACATCAAAGACCGAACAGCCATGCTGTTTGGTGGGGGAATATTAGTCGCGGGATTGGCGGTCGGGATCAATCTGACCACCTATAGCTTCCTGCTACCCCTTTGGGTGCTGCTCGGGGTCGGCTATTGCCTGGCACAGACTCCGAGCGGTCGACTGTTACGTCGCTCCGCACACGCAGAAGATCGCCCGGCGCTGTTTGCCGCCCAATTTGCTTTATCCCATGCTTGTTGGCTGATCACCTATCCATTGGCGGGATGGCTGGGGGCGAACATCAGTCTGACTGCGTCGTTCATCGGGCTTGCTGTCGTGGCGGGTGGTGCGCTGTTGATCAGCATTGCGATCTGGCGTCCAGCTCATGACGATGAATCTATCAGGCACACCCATGAGGACTTGCCAGGCGATCACACTCACCTCGGAGGGCAAGATGGCTTTGTTCATGAACACCCCTATGTGATCGATGATCAGCATCGCCGCTGGCCCCATTGATGACGCTGGGTATTCCTGACTTGAAGTGACTTTTGGCATTTAGATGATGAGCCGTAAAGCCTGCAGGGTGGCAAGGTGCGCTGGATAGAACCAATAGCCCCATTGCCGCACCAGCCAAACGTTGAAAGGCAAGGTCTGACGAAGAAGCAAAAGTCCGATCAAGGGAGCCGCAAAAGCGGTGCTCAAAACGAGTAGCGAATAGACATCCAAGTCCGCCGCCTTGGTCACGATGGTGCCGCTTCGTGTGTTGATCAACAAGCATAGCGCCGCTGGCAGAAGCCAAACTACACCGGGCTTTTTGATCGCCACCAAGACCGCCGCTGGAACCAGCGCCCCATAGAAGCCGTACATCAGCGGATCTTTCAACACGTAGGCACAGGCAGCGGCCATCAACGCCATAATTCCACTTATTAAAGTGCGATGCTGCCATCCCCAGGCGATCACCAAACCGAAGGCTAGGGTAACCAGCACATTGAATGTTTCCGAGGAGGAGCTGAGGTAGCGATAAGGCACCTCTGAAATGGCGGCAAACAACAGCATCAACGCAAGGTATCGCCCGTTGGCCATCGTAAACAGCTCGCCTGGTTTAGAGCGCGCTACGTTGGCTGCAATGGCGACGCAGAATAGCGGAAAGGAAAGTCTCCCCGGAATGAACAAATAGCTCATCTGCGGCCACACTAACCGCAAATGGTCGACAACCATGGTCAGCAACGCGAGCCACTTGATCAGATCGAGGCTGCTGCTTCGGCTCTTGAGCGACGGGGCTATATGAGAAGTCATTATGCCCACCCCAAGGTGGCTGCAGCCAGAACAAGATAACGTACGCCCTTGGCCAAGGTGACAATCAGCAGGAAACTCCAGAATGGCTCACGCATAACTCCAGCGACGACCGTCAGCGGATCACCAATGATGGGTACCCAACTCAGCAACAATGACCAGCGTCCGTAGCGCAGATAGGACTGCTGGGCTTTTTCGAGCTTTGCCTCACTCACCGGGAACCAGCGCTTGTGGCGGAATCTTTCAACAGAACGGCCCAGCCCCCAGTTAAGAGCCGAGCCGAGCACATTGCCGAAGGTGGCGACTCCCAATAGCATCGAAGTGACGTATCGGTCGGATAACAACATTCCGACCAGTACCGCTTCAGATTGCATTGGGAGCAGCGTGGCTGCACCGAATGCCGCCAGGAAAAGACCCAGGTAGCTAGTGAGTTCAAACACTGATGACTCGCCTTAAACATTCAGCCCGTCCAGCCATGGAACCCGGCCTGCAGACCAATAGATGCGAGCTCCATCATGGTGGAGCTCAGCGAAGTTGGGCCTTTAAGACCTAAAGGTACTTGGTGATTTGTTTAAACGCTTCAAGCGGTGCCCGCTCACCATTGCCCAATGCCGAGACGGTGTCCTCCAGGCAGTGATCAATGTGATCCTGGATGAGCGTACGTTTGGCTTGGCACACCGCTTTTTCGACAGCGTGCAGCTGCTGGGCGATGTCCACACACTGACGCCCTTCTTCGATCATGGTGATGATGCCGCGTAAATGACCATCGGCTCGCTTGAGGCGCTTGATGATCGCCTCGTGACTTCGGTGGGTGTGGGGATGGTTATGTTCGTGTTCTTGCTCACTCATGACTTGAGCCTCAGACCTCGATGAATTACGCTTGCATCCTATCCCCCCTAGGGGGATATGGTCAAACGTATCACGGCCACTCCAAGCGAACTTGAATCCGGATGCTATGTTCAGTAGATCCCTGACAACGACAGTGGTATTCGCACTTGTTCTCGCCATGTTTGTGGCCTGGGCCGGGCATACCTATACGTTGTCGGTAGCGACGAAAACGCCTGCCTGGGAAATCACGCAAGACGACCATCACTCCCATAAGCAGCAGGCAGAGATGTCGAGCGCGAGCTACTCGGATCATTACCACTCACCGCTGACTCCTGACCATCAGCACGAAACGCCACAGCTCACTTCCACGTTGAGATTGGCGGCACAGCCGAAGCCGTCCGTACGAGTCGATGCCCCCCAATATTCTGTTCCCCGTCCACCGATTTTCTTGATCGAGCGTCCACCCCGTCCTTCGTTCGCATCCTGACCACGGCCGCACGCGGCCTTTGATCCCTGCAACGTAGGATTGATCTATGCATTCGCACTCGATGAGCGGCGTTAGCGCATTCACTGCGCCATCGCACCGCCCGCTATTGCTGTTGTTTTTACTTGTCGCTGCATTGTTCCTCGGGATGCCCGAGGCGATGGCTCACGCCGTCGCGGAAGGTGACAAGGGTTTTATTCAGGAGAGTTCCGGCATCATGTTGCTGCCCTTCATCTACATGGGCGCCAAACACATGATGACGGGCTACGACCACCTTCTATTTCTATTCGGGGTGATCTTCTTCCTCTACCGCCTCAAAGACGTAGGGCTCTACGTCACGCTATTCGCTGTAGGCCACTCTGTCACGCTGCTGCTTGGCGTACTGACTGAGGTCAGCATCAGCTCCTACATCATCGACGCCATCATCGGCTTCTCGGTGGTGTACAAGGCACTCGATAACCTGGGTGCGTTCCAGCGCTGGTTTGGTGTTCAGCCCAACACCAAAGTGGCCACGCTGATCTTCGGCTTACTCCATGGTTTTGGGCTGGCGACGAAGATCCAGGAATACGAAATCTCGCCAGATGGCCTGATTCCTAACCTGATCGCCTTCAACGTTGGTGTCGAGATTGGCCAATTGCTGGCCCTCAGCGCAATTCTCATTTTGATGGGGTATTGGCGTCGTACCGGTGGGTTCTGGCGACATGCCTACACCGCCAACGTCGCCATGATGAGTGCCGGTTTCCTGCTGATGGGTTACCAAATCACCGGCCTGTTTGTCTCCGCGTAAGGAATTCTGACCATGTTCAATACTCCGCTTCCCACTGTTAATGAGTTGCCTAGCACACGCAAACTGGTGCGCTCGACGGTTATCGCAATACTGGTTGCTGCCGGTCTTCTGGTAACCGTTGTCATGCCTTCGGAATACGCCATCGATCCAACCGGTGTAGGTCGAACACTGGGTCTTACCCAAATGGGCGAACTGAAGATCATCCTTGCTCAGGAAGCTTTAGCGGACGCAGCGCCGCCGGCGACAACATCCGCTGCCCCTGCCCCGCAGGTTGCACAAGCTCAACCTATTGCGAAACCTGCGCCTCAGCCTGAGGTGTCGTCAGCCCCTGCATTGAAGAAAAATCAAATCACCGTGACGCTTAAGCCTGGCGAAGGCAAAGAAATCAAGCTGGAGATGCTGAAAGGCAAGACTGTCCGCTATGAATGGACTGCGGCTGGCGGGCCAGTGAACTACGAGACCCATGGCGAGCCCTACAACGGCGAAAAGGGCTACTTCCACAGTTACGGCAAAGGCAAACAAGTCAAAGAAAACCAGGGGGAGTTCACGGCGATTTTTGACGGCACTCATGGCTGGTTCTGGCGTAATCGTAGCAACAGTGACGTGACCCTCTCACTGAAGACGTCCGGCGATTATTTAAGCATTAAACAGTAGTCCAGAACGCCGGGGCTGTTCTGCTGTTTGAGGGCAGCACCTGGCTTGGTTAAAGATCCTCTGTTTCGCCCACTTTGAAGAGTCTTCCTATGACAATCCTGACAAGCTTGATCCGTTCGATGCTTCTAATCTGTCTTCTTGGTCTGATAACGGCATGCGGTGTCGGAGAGAAAGAAGCAACGCCCGAAAGCGCTGAACACGGCCATTCACACGAATAACACTCTGGAAAAAAGGCCGCAAAAGCGGCCTCGCTTTCATGTTTAACCCTCTGACGTCACCTCGGGCCTAGTGCTTTACAGCCATGACAGGCAATCAAGCTCCAGGGAACGATCAGTTCACTCGAAGAAAAGCTACCCAGCACCGTAAAAGCTCATTCCACGTCAGCATAGATAGCCGCCCGGCCAGTGAAAACCGATGCCGATTTAAATAACCATCATGTGGTCGATTGAGGTTACGATTTCACCATGGAGATTCAATTTCATGACCCGCTATTTCTCTGCGCTCCCCACCAGGGGCGGCGCATGAGAAGGAACGAATGAAGCAGTCTCTTGAGCACTTTTAAAAACCAAAAGAGGTCATGATGTCACCCTTTGATATTCAACGAATGCTCATAGATGAGTTTCCACTGTCATTCCTGCTGGAAGTCGGCCTTCGAACAGTTTTTGCCTTTCTCGCCGTTTTTTTATTTCTGAAATCGAGTGGCCGTAGAGGGATAAGGCAGCTGTCGCTTTTTGAGCTGGTCGTGATACTGACATTGGGTTCTGCGGCTGGAGACGTCACGTTCTACCACGATGTGCCGTTGCTACCTGTCACCGTCGTTTTTCTCACCCTTCTACTTCTTTATCGCACGATCGTCCTGATGATGACGAAGAGCAAAAAATTCGAAGCGTGGATTGATGGCCTCCCCGTAACGGTCATAAACCATGGGTTATACGAACTTGAATCTTTGGGGAAATTAAACATAGCCTCCAGCGAACTACTCATGGAGCTTCGCCAACAAGGCGTTGAACACTTAGGCCAAGTCAGATTGGGCATCATGGAAACGGATGGTGACATAAGTCTTTATTTCTATGACAACGAGGACGTACGACCTGGACTGTCAGTCCTGCCTCTTGAGCACCGCATGGAATTTAAAAAAGCGCCCGCCTCAGCGCTTTATTGCTGCGTCAACTGCGGCTCATCACAAACTGTCCATATAGAACAAGAATCACGCTGCTCACGATGCGATCATGACACCTGGTCTGCGGCCTTGAGCACCAAACGCTGTAGGTGATGGGCTGCGCAGCGGCCCTTGACTGCATCTGATACACCGCATGTGCTGGTTTTGCTACCGGACAGTGGCGTATCAGAAGACAGCGACGCATCTCCTAAGCCAGGTTGAGCGTGAAGAGTGCTCAGTACGAGACGGCTACCGCCCGAAACCGATAACCCACCCACCAGAACCACCCCACCACTCAATAGTCTTAGCCTTGCAGCCTTTGCCTTGTATAGTTGCCCTCTTCATCTCAGGAGCTTTCCATGCGCATTCCTTCCCGTTTGATTGGTGGCGTTGTGGTCGCCACGTTGCTGACCCAGCTGACTGCCTGCGGCAGTATTTTCTACCCTGACCGTCGTGGTCAGATTGATGGCAAGGTCGATCCGGCCATTGCGGCGCTGGATGCGTTCGGGCTGCTGTTCTATATCATTCCCGGCGTGATTGCCTTTGCGGTGGACTTTGCGACCGGTGCGATCTATTACGGGCCGGGCGAGCACGCGCAGATCGATCCGCAGAAGCTGCAACCGGCGATCAAGGCCGATGGCAGTGTGGACAACATCAAGCTGCAGGCCATCCTCGAAACCGAGCTGGGCCGTTCGCTGCCGTTGAACGACCCGCGCCTGATTCAGCACAAGGGCAGCGTCGAGCAATTGGCTTCGCTGGGGCTGATTCCCGCTGCGTAATCTTTTTTCAGGTTTGAAGGACGCGTCATGAGCACCAGTGCCGAACACAGCAGACTGTTGCGTCTCGCGACGCGGGCTTCACTTGGTGTGGCGATCACGCTGATCCTGGCCAAGAGCGTGGCGTGGTGGATCAGCGGGTCGGTCAGTCTGCTGGCAGGTCTGACCGACTCGCTGCTCGACGGCGCCGCGTCCTTCCTCAATCTGCTGGCCGTGCATTACGCCCTGCGCCCGGCCGATGACGATCACCGTTATGGTCACGGCAAGGCGGAAGCGCTGTCGGGCATGGCGCAGGCGCTGTTCATCGGGGTCAGCGGCGTGTTGATCGCCTTTCAGGCGGTGCAGCGTATTCAGAACCCGGAGCCACTGGGCGCGCCATTGCTGGGCATGATCGTGATGGTGGTGTCCATTGCGCTGACGCTGGCACTGCTGACCCTGCAAAGCCGGGTGATCAAGGCGACCGGGTCTGCCGCGATACGGGCTGACTCCCTGCACTACCGTTCGGACTTGCTGCTCAATGCCAGTATCCTGCTGGCGCTGACGCTGGCGTACTTCGGCTGGCAACAACTGGATGCCTATTTCGGGCTAGGCATCGCGCTGTACATTTTGTGGAGCGCTTTTCAGATCGCCAGGGAAACCGTTTCCGTGCTGATGGACGAGGAACTGCCCAGCGATGTCAGCACACACATGCTCGAGCTGGCGTGCGGCGTGCCGGGGGTGTTGGGCGCGCATGATCTGCGCACGCGGATTTCCGGCAATCACTGGTTCGTGCAACTGCACCTTGAGCTGCCGGGCGCGCTGACGTTGTCCGTTGCCCATGCGCTGTGCGATCAGGTCGCCGACGCCATCCACGCGCAATACCCGAAGGCCGAAGTGCTGGTGCACGCCGACCCTCAGGAAGTGGTGAAGCAGGCTCGCGCCTGATCAGCTTTAATTGACGCTGTAGCCGCGCCCTGCCAGGCAGGCGCCCATCGAACGCCGGTACAGGTCAACGACTTCAGCCTGAGGCTGTGAGGTGATGTTGGCCGGATCGAAGCCGCTTTGTTCCACGGCCCAGCGGTAGCATTGGTAGCGATCCAGTTCGACCTGCTGCTGACTCTGGCCGTTTTGGGGATAGGCGACGGGATCGTAGCCGTTGCCCTGTTGCTGCACCGGCTGTGAATACACCGTCTCGTTCTGCGGCGGATTGACCACCACATACTCCTGACTGTCCGACTGGTACGTGTAATACGTGCCTGCCGCCAGAAACAACAGACTGCTGCCAATCCACACTTCCTGCGAATACGACGGCAGACTGCGAACACGTGCGCCGTAGGGCGGGTTCACGACCACGTAGCGCGGGCCTTGCGGCCTATACCAGTAACCTTCGGAATAGTAGTAATCCTGCCCGCGATAAGGGACACGCGAATAGCCGTGCGGCACGCTGTCGATGGCGTAACCCGGACGATAGCGCGGTCCAGGCCCCCAGCCGTTGCCGTGCCCGTCAGGACGTCCATTCCAGCGCTCGTCAGGCCTGCCGTTGCCAGCCGACCAGTTACGGTTATTGCCACGCGGAATGTCCTGATAGTAACCCTCACGCGGCTGCTGGGTTTGCCAGGCTTCACGCGGACCACTCTGGATCGGCAGATTGTCCTGGTTCTGTCTCAACTGCTGTTGCTGCTGGCGCTGTTGATTCTGTTGTTCCTGAATCTGGCGTTGCTGCTCGCGCTGCTGCTGATTGATCTGCTGTTGCTGCTGACGCTCCACATTGCGCTGCTGGAGTTCCTGCTGCTGAATCTGTTGTTGCTGCTGACGTTCGACCTGGCGTTGCTGGTTCTGCTGCTCCTGGATCTGACGCTGCTGTAGGTTCTGCTGCTGATAGATCTGCTGCTGTTGCTGGCGCTCGACGTTGCGCTGCTGGTTCTGTTGCTGCTGCATCTGACGCTGCTGATTTTCCTGCTGCTGAAAACGCTGCTGATTCTGCTGTTGCTGCTGCGGTCGCTGAGGTCCACCGTCGATGGCATTGCCTCGTGAATCATCACGCTCGTCGGCCAACGCATGGGCACTGATGCTCAGGCATAACAGACTCAGACCCGCGAACTGCCAGATGCCAGATTTCATGCTTTCCTCACTAGAGCGCGGATGGACGTTATTGAGACGGTGATAGCGATGCGCCGTTCTGTGCACTTTATCAGGACGCAAAGAAAAGGGGACCAATTGGCCCCCTTGGGATACTTCGTCCTGGCGCGACGCTTGTGGCATCGGCTCACTTCACACCGTCTTGTGGACAGTCTGTAGCCCGGGGGCCTGGCACACCCGGTTGGGTGGGAGGCCGCGACTGGCCTGATTCGGCGAGTCGCGCTGGACGCTGTGTCCGGGCAGTGATTCTGGTTAAAAGAATAGGCCTGCGGCATTGGCAGAGGATTGCTAATGTTGCTCGATAAAACATTACTTGCGCAATTTTTGACTTCAGATGAATAATCCTGCGCAATCCAAATCATAAAGGGGGTAGATCGTGAGCAAGCTCGACAGATATGACTTGAGCATTTTGGCCGAATTGCAAAAGGACGCGCGCATCTCAAACCAGGAATTGGCGGAACGCATTGGTCTGTCGCCGTCGCCGTGCTCGCGCCGGGTCAAACAGCTGGAAGATGATGGTTACATCGTGCGACAGGTGGCCTTGCTGGACCGCAAGAAGCTGGGTCTGAATCTTACCGCCTACGTGCTGATCGGCATGGACCGCCACACACCGGAGCGTTTCGAGAACTTCGAGCAGCAGATTCGCAACCTGCCTCAAGTGCTGGAATGCAGCCTGGTGACAGGGATGGAAGCCGACTATCAGCTGAAAGTCGTGGTGCCAGACATGGACCATTACCAGAAACTGCTGCTGGGGCATCTGACCCGTATCGAAGGCGTGACCAGCGTGCGGTCGAGCTTTGTGCTCAATCAGGTCCTGGCCAGCACCGAAATGCCGCTGGTTCATCTGCGCAACTGATAAAGGGCCGTGATAACAGCGTTACAGCCTGGCGGGCACCTCGCGATACTCACCCTGATCGAGCCCGTCGAGCGTCCAGTCGCCGATCCTGACGCGCACCAGCCTCAGCGTCGGCAGGCCCACGGCAGCGGTCATGCGCCGTACCTGTCGATTGCGGCCTTCCCTGATGACCAGTTCCAGCCAGTGCGTTGGCACGCTTTTGCGAAAGCGGACCGGCGGATTACGCGGCCATAGGGCAGGCTCCTCAATCTGTCGGGCTTCGGCAGGCAAGGTCGGGCCGTCATTGAGCTGCACACCCTCACGCAGTTGCTGCAACTGTTCTTCGCTCGGTTCGCCCTCCACCTGCACCCAATAGGTCTTGGCCAGCTTGTGCTTCGGATCGGCGATACGCGCCTGCAATTGCCCGTCGTTGGTCAGTAACAACAGGCCTTCGCTGTCGCGATCCAGCCGGCCTGCCGGGTAGATGCCGGGGATATTGATGAAATCCTTG
Source organism: Pseudomonas viridiflava (assembly GCF_001642795.1). Taxonomy (GTDB): domain Bacteria; phylum Pseudomonadota; class Gammaproteobacteria; order Pseudomonadales; family Pseudomonadaceae; genus Aquipseudomonas; species Aquipseudomonas viridiflava. The sequence continues at coordinate 247,596 of NZ_LKEH01000026.1, forward strand.
AGCGTCGCCCGCCCCTGTTCATCGTTGAACTGGGTCAACACGTCGAACGGCTTGTTGAACAGGATCAGCTTTGGCTCGGCGGGTGGCGCCTTGGCGACTCGCCGGGGAGCGCCTGATGGACTGGTTTGAGGACGGCGGGAGGCAGGACGCTGGATGCGGGACATGGGAATTCGGCAATCGGAAAACAGAAAGGGCCACTTTAGTGGCCCTTTCTGCAAATACCAACCGCAATCAACGGAACGGCGGTTCGTCGAAGCTGCGCAGTTTGCGCGAGTGCAGCGAATTGAGCTCGGTGCGCAGCAGGTCCAGCGCTGCGATGCCGATCTTCAGATGCTGGCTGACTGCGCGTTCATAGAACGCGTTGGCCGAACCCGGCAGCTTGATTTCACTGTGCAACGGTTTGTCCGAGACACACAACAACGTGCCATAGGGCACCCGCAGACGATAACCCTGCGCGGCGATGGTGCCGCTTTCCATGTCCACGGCCACGGCGCGGGACAGGTTGATCAGCGGACGCTCCTGCGCCCAGCGCAGTTCCCAATTGCGGTCATCGTAGGTCAGCACAGTGCCGGTACGCAGGCGCTTCTTGAGTTCTTCGCCACGCTCGCCGGTGATCTGCGCAGCCGATTCCTGCAGGGCCAGTTGCACTTCGGCCAGGGCCGGAATCGGGATGTGTGGCGGCAGCACGCGGTCCAGAATGCCGTCGCGACGCATGTAGGCGTGGGCCAGCACGTAGTCGCCGATGGTCTGCGACTGCCGCAGGCCGCCGCAGTGACCGATCATCAGCCAGCAATGTGGACGCAAGACCGCCAGGTGGTCGGTGATGTTCTTGGCGTTGGACGGCCCGACACCAATGTTGACCAGCGTCACGCCGTGACCGTCTTCGGCGATCAGGTGATAGGCCGGCATCTGGTAGCGGTGCCAGACCACGCTGGCGACGATGGCCTGGGCTTCGTCCTGACTCATGCTCTTGTCGACGATGACGTTGCCAGGCAGAACCATGCGCACGAAGCGCGGATCTTCACGCAGTTTTTCCAGGCCATGCAGGATGAACTGGTCGACATAGCGGTGATAGTTGGTCAGCAGAATCCACGGCTGCACATGGCGCCAGTCGCTGCCGGTGTAATGCACCAGACGACGCAGCGAAAAGTCCACGCGCGCAGCATCGAACAGCGCCAGTGGCAGCGGATCGACATTTGCCCAGTCGTAGAGGCCGTCGGCAATGCCATCGGTCGCGGCCGACAGGTCGGTACTCGGGAACACTCGCGCCAGCGCAGCGGCGGTCACGCCGGAGCCAGCCAGTTCATCGCCCTGTTCCACAACATATGGATAAGGAATGTTCTGCTCGCTCATGCCGACTTCGACCGTCACGGTGAAGTCGCTCATCAGCGGGCCGAGCTGCTCCAGCAGGTATTTGCGAAACGCCTTGGGCTGCGTGACGGTAACGCTGTAAGTGCCGGGCAACTGGACCTTGGCGTAAGCGCGAGTGGTCAACGGCACTTCGCCGTGGCACTGGTAGTTAAGGCGCAATTCAGGGTAGCGGAACTGCGCTCGTTCTTCGGCGCTGGGTTCGACGCGGTCTTTCAGGTAACGCTTGAGCGCCTGGCTCAGCGCGCTGGTCGCACGCTCGTGCAGTTCAGCGAGACGCTCTACAGCTTGCTCGGCAGTGTCTACAACAACAAAGGCTTGGGTCACGTTTCATGTCCTGTCTGAACTTGCAGACCTGCATCCTAACGGGTTCGCGTGCTCATGCCACCTGCGGCGACGCTCTGGATACCAATGTTTCGACATCCACACCTCGCGGCAATGCGCCATACACCCGCCCGCCAGCGGCTATTCGACCGGCGATGAAACCATCGCTGACGGCCGTGTTACCCGCCTCAAGCAACAGTTTTGCCTGCAGGGCGACAGCGATGTCTTCGGTCAGTTGCCGGGCGCGGTACTGGATATCGCTCAAATCGGTGAAGTCGCCTTTCAGCGCGGTGATGTGCGCGGCCAGACGTCGATCGCCATGCCCGTCACCCAGCTCGTCGAACAAGGCATCGAGCACACCCGGCTCCTTCGAAAGCGCCCTTAATACATCCAGGCACTGCACGTTGCCGGAGCCTTCCCAGGTCGAGTTGACCGGCGCTTCCCGGTACAGACGCGGCAAAATGCTGTCTTCGACGTAGCCAGCACCGCCGAGGCATTCAGCGGCTTCGTTGATCATGGCCGGGGCGCGCTTGCAGATCCAGTACTTGCCTACCGCCGTCACCAGCCGCACGAAGCGCGATTCATGGGACTCATCCAGATGATCCAGCGCGCGGCCCATGCGCAGGGTCAGGACCAGCGCCGCTTCGCTTTCCAGCGCCAGATCGGCCAGCACGTTTTGCATCAGTGGCTGCTCGGCCAGCAACCGACCACTCACCGAGCGGTGTGCGCAGTGATGGGTGGCCTGAGTCAGCGCCTGTCGCATCAACGCGCTGGAGCCGATCATGCAGTCAAAGCGCGTCATGGCGACCATTTCGATAATGGTCGCCACACCGCGCCCTTCCTCGCCGATCATCCACGCCAGCGCCCCTCGAAACTCGACTTCGCAGGAGGCATTGGACCAGTTACCCAGCTTGTTCTTGAGACGCTGGATATAGAACTCATTACGCGTGTCGTCCGGCCGGTGACGCGGCAGCAGGAAACAGCTCAGTCCTTTGTCGGTCTGTGCCAGGGTCAGGAAGGCATCGCACATCGGTGCCGAGCAGAACCATTTGTGCCCGACCAGTTCGTACGCCTGCCCCGGTCCGCCCGCACCGACTGGCCAGGCCCGTGTGGTATTGCTACGCACATCCGTGCCGCCCTGCTTCTCGGTCATGGCCATACCGATGGTCGCGCCGGTCTTGTGGGCAATGCCGAGGTTGCGCGAATCGTACTGAGTGGAAAGCACCTTGGGCAGCCATATCTCGGCCAGATCGGGTTGCAGGCGCAAGGCCGGAACGCTGGCAAAGGTCATCGTCAGCGGGCAACCGCTGCCGGGATCGGCCTGGGTATGCAGATAGCTCATCGCCGCTCGAGCGACATGCGCACCGGGCTGCGGATCGGTCCAGGGCAGCGAAGGGATGCCATGCTCGATGGCGGTGTTCATCAACTGGTGGTACGCCGGATGAAATTCGATCAGGTCGATGCGATGGCCGTAGCGGTCGTGACTGGCGAACACCGGCTTGTTCTGGTTGGCGAGAAAACCGGCTTCCATCAGCGGCCCACCTGCCAGCGCGCCGTACGCATCGATGCGCGTCTCGGCCCAGCCTGCGCCGTAGCGCTTGCTCCACTGTTGCAGCGGCAGATCGATTCTGTAGAGATTCGCACCGTCGAGCGGCGGTGGCTGATTGGTGACTTCGTGGGTTTCGGCGAATTGATTCAGGTTCATGAGTCATGTTCTCCCTGCGTGTTTCATGAGCAGGAGTGAATCATGCGCCCAAGGCTTCGCCTTTAAAAAGTGCCGTATGCGCCGAATGACCGGCGCTTTTGCCCTCTACTCTCACGTTCAAATACCCCAGTGGGCTTTCAATTCGGGCGTCTTGCGCACTGCGCCCGGAATGGCCATCAGCATCGGCAGGCTCAAGGTGAAGCAACTGCCTTGTCCCGGCTCGGAATGATGGCTCAACTCACCGCCCTGCAACTCGACCAGTTTGCGGCAGATCGCCAGACCGATGCCCAGCCCGCCGTACTGACGGGTCATCGAGCCATCAACCTGGAAGAAATGCTCGTACAGCTTGACCTCGTCCAGACGGTTGAACCCGATGCCGGTGTCCATGACTTCGACCCGCAGGCGCAGACGGTCAAGATCCTGCGGCTGACCGCTGACCCGCACCCTGATCTCGCCTTCGCGGGTGAACTTGATGGCATTGTCCAGCAGGCACTCGACGCACTGGTACAGCTTGTCGGCATCGCCACGAACCGTGGCAGGCAGCTTGTCGTCCAGATCGAAGGTCAGCGCCAGCGACTTGGCCTGCGCCGGGCTGTTGAAACGTTCATGCAACTGGCCGAACAGTTCACTGACCTCAAACGCATCGCACTCGGCATACAGCACACCAGCCTGCAGCTCGGTGAGGGTCAGAATGCCGTTGATCATGCTCATCATGTCCTGGGCGGAACTGGCGGCGGTCTGTTGATACATCTCCAGTTCATCGCCCAGCTTCAGGGTCTGCATCAATTCCAGAGAACCGATCACCCCGTTCATGGGCGTGCGCAACTCGTGGGTGACCGTGGCCAGAAATTCGTCCTTGAGGCGGTTGCTGGTCGCCAGTTGCTGGTTCAGGCGTTCCAGATCCCTGCCGGTTGCCACCAGTGTCTGGGCCTGTTGTCGCCGGGCATGGTTGATGCGGTCGGCGAGCGCCATGGACAGCAGCGCCATTTCCAGCACAGTACCGATATGGCACGCATACATGGTCAGGAAGGTATTGGGCAATTTGCCCAGCAGCATCAGGCCGAAAATCACCCCGCCGACCATGAACACCGACCAGGCAATCACGAAGTAACGCCCTACGCGCTCGCCCTTGGCAACGGCGACGATGCCCGCCAGATAGATCACAAGCGCCCCGGCCTCGACCAAATAGGTCGCCGAACGCAACGCAGGGCCGTAGCCCAGAAACAAGGCAATACCCATGACCACGGCAGCCGCGCCGACCATCACCAGCAGCAGCTTGTCGAGCCAGGGTGCCAGACGTTTGGTCATCAGAAAGCTGCGTGAAAACTGGCAGGCGAACAGCGTCGCCATCGCCATCAGAAACGGTGTCGACGCATTCGCCCACCACGGGTTATTCGGCCACAGGTATTCGATGGCGACCCCGTTGATCGACATCTGATACAGCCCGAACGACGCGACGTAGAGGATGTAATAGAGATAATCGGGGTCGCGCACGCTGATGAAGATGAACAGGTTGTAGACCAGCATCCCCAGCAATACGCCGTAGATCAGACCGAACACGTAGATCCGAGCCGGTTGGGCCTCGAGATAGGCATGGGTTGACCAGAGATTGAGCGGCCCCTGGAGCGAGCCCTCACTCTTGAGGCGCAGGTACACGGTGCGCTGCTGACCGGGCGGCACGTCCAGCTGGAAGAGGTAGTTGTTCTGTTTGAACTGACGGCTGGCGAACGGCAGCATGTCACCGGTCTGCCAGATCAGTGTCGGGCGTCCTACGGCGTCCTGTGTATAAAAGTCGACGTGATCCATCGGTGGGTACGCCAGCTCCAGCAGCCAGTCCGTATGCTGATCGGCCGTGCGGGGGCGATACAACAGATCGACTTTCAGCCAGAAAGCCGAACGCGAGTAGCCGGCATTGAAGGTGCGGGTTTGCAGAGGTCGAAACTCACGCGTGCCCGCCTCGGAGCTCACGCTTTCGATCGTCGCCTCACCCGTCGGGTCTTCGAACACCTGAATCGCCCGCCCAAGCGGCAGGAACTGAGTGTTCTCATCAAACTCCACGGCATGAGCCAGCATTGGCAGCCAGACAGCAAGCATGATTAGCAGATAGCGCATTAAAGCCCCAAGGTCGGTCGTCGCGGCCACTCCATCCGTTGATGGCGACGTCCTGCAAATGTCTATCCTTGAAACAGGCTTAAGGGTGTGACCGGTACACGACAACTGCCTGTGGACACCGCAGCGGGCACGCCATTCAGCAGACTCTCGGAATAGTGAAGCATAGCCGTTAATAGCTTTAAGGCACCATCGCTTTAATAATCAAGACGATGGCTCTATTTCGGCACTTCCAGGCCAAACATGAATTTTCTTCGGATTTAACCAGGCCGCTCGGGCGTTCGGCGCGCTCTACCGATCCGCAAGAAAATCGTTCATCGACAGACGGCCCCGGAAAGGTTTAGTGATAAGCTCGCGCACCATGAATATCTATAGCTCCCGCCCCGTTGTCCTCTGCCTCTCCGGCCACGACCCTAGTGGCGGCGCCGGCATGCAGGCCGATATAGAAGCCCTGCTTGCCCAGGGTTGCCATGCCGCTCCGGTCATCACGGCGCTGACGGTTCAAGACACCGTCAATGTCAGTGATTTCCGCGTGCTGGATCGCGACTGGGTGCTGGCCCAGGCGCATGCCGTCCTCAACGACTCGTGCGTCGCCGCCGTGAAGCTGGGCATGCTTGGCTCGCTGGACATGGTCGATACCGTTGTCGAGCTGCTGCAGGCCAATCCGCATCTGCCCATGGTCTGCGACCCCGTGTTGCGAGCCGGTGGCGGCGGACGTCTGGGCAAGGACGAAGTCGGTTATGCCATGCGCGAGCAACTGCTGCCGCTGTCAGCCATCGCCACGCCCAACCTGCCGGAAGCCCGCATCCTTGCGGAGTTGCCTGAAGGCACGGCGGATGAATGCGCAGAAAAGCTGCTGCCTTACTGCCAACATCTGCTGATTACCGGCGGGCATGGCGACGAACAACAGATCCACAACCGTCTCTATGTTCGTGGCGGCCAGACCCATACCTTTGTCTGTGAACGCTTGCCAGGCAGTTACCACGGTTCAGGCTGCACACTGGCCAGCGCTCTTGCGGGACGATTGGCACAGGGCGAGGAAATGGTCAGCGCGGTGAAATCCGCCCTCGATTACACCTGGAGAACGTTGCGCGACGCCGAGCAGCTGGGCAAGGGTCAATTCGTCCCCCGCCGTCTTCCGCTGGACTTCTGTTCGTAACGCACTGCCATGAGGGTCGATCCATGAAACTACGTGGCCTGTATGCCATTACCGACAGCCAGTTGCTGACGGGCAGATTCCTGTCTTACGTTGAAGCCGCCCTTGATGGCGGCGTGACGCTGCTGCAATACCGGGACAAGACGGAAGACGAATCGCGCCGTCTGCGCGAGGCGACTGAACTGCTCAAGCTGTGCGAGCGTTACAAGACGCGGCTGATCATCAATGACGACGCAGAACTGGCGGCTCGTCTGGGTGTAGGCGTGCATCTGGGGCAGACCGACGGCTCATTGCCCGACGCACGCGCGTTGCTGGGACACAAGGCGATTGTCGGCGCGACCTGCCACGGCAAACTGGAACTGGCCGAGCGCGCCAAAGCCGACGGGGCGACTTACGTAGCCTTCGGACGGTTCTTCAACTCCCAGACCAAACCGAACGCGCCTGCCGTGCCTCTGGACCTGATCGCTCAGGTCCGCGCCAAGGTACACCTGCCTATCGCCGTCATCGGCGGCATCACCCTGGACAACGCCCCGCAACTGGTCGAGCACGGCGCCGACCTGCTGGCCGTCGTCCACGGCCTGTTCGGCGCCGAAACCCCTCAGGAAGTCACCCGCCGGGCCAAGGCATTCACCGAACTGCTGGCCAGCGGCCGCTGAGCATGCCCGTGACGCTCTGCGTCACATCAAAAGCGGACGCAGAGCGTCCAGAGAGGCGCTACCACGCTGGAGCGTGGGAACGATCTATTCCCGACGCTGATCGGCGTGAGAATGAAGATCAAGCCTGCCCCACCAACTTGAACTCGAAATCCGGCATGCCGGTCGCATTTTCCAGCGCCAGCAGTGCGCGTTTGCGGTCGACGCCACCGGCATAACCGGTCAGATCGCCACCCGCGCCGATGACCCGATGGCACGGCACGATGATGGAGATCGGGTTCTTGCCGTTGGCGGTCCCCACTGCCCGCGAATGGCCGGGGCTCAAGCCCATCTTTCTTGCCATCGCTCCGTAGGAAATCATCTCGCCATAAGGAATGCGCGCCAGCTCAGCCCAGACCTGTTCCTGAAACGGCGTACCGCGCATGCGCAGCGGTACATCGAAGACCCGGCGCTCGCCGCGAAAGAACTCGGTCAGTTGCTCCTGCGCCATCCGCACGACTCTGGGCACGTGCTGGTCGTCGGGCATCATCACCAGACCGGGATAGTGCTTCTGGCCAATGAAGTAAACGCCAGTCAGCGTATCGTCCTCGACACGCAGGGCGATGTCGCCCAAGGGGCTTGAAAGCAGATAGCCGGGAATCATGATGGTGTCTCCTCACGTTGATGCCAGACATGCACGGTCGCGTAGGCTCGCCACGGCGCCCACTGGCTCGCATGCTCGTTGAGCTGCGCAGCCGTCGTGCAACCCAGGCGTTTTTTGAGCACCGCATCGCCTTCGGGAAACGCATTGGGCCAGCCCAGGGCGCGCATGGCAATGTATTGCACGGTCCACTCGCCGATGCCGCGAATGTGTCGCAGCTCCGCCAGCGTTTCGTCCAGTGGCACCAGCGGCTCAAGCAGGATCCGCCCCGCCGCCACTTCCTCGGCGACTGCGATAATCGCCTCGGCGCGAATGCGGATCAGGCCGGTGGCGATCAGGTCCTCATAATGCAGCGCTGCGATGGCCTGCGCGGTCGGAAACGCATGGTGCAGCCCGAAGGGTGCATCGCTGACCGGCGTGCCGAATCGTTCGGCAATCCGGCCCAGAATCGCTCGTGCATTGAGCACCGATATCTGCTGGCCGACCACCGCCCGCACCGCAATTTCGAAGCCGTCGAACGCACCGGGAACACGCATGCCGTGCAGATCGCCAATAAGCGGTCCAAGGTGCGCATCGACCAGATCAGGTCGGCAGCCAGTGTCGAACACCCTCCGCACCCGCCCGAGCACCACTGCGACCGCCGCTTGCAACGAGGCCGACATGGTCACCACCAACGCGTGCCGCTGGGGTGCATCGGTCACGCTGATCCAGCCAGAGACCTTGCGCCCCGCATGCTCGACTTCGATGACCCGCGCATAAACGTCGTCACTTACATGCTCGACGCCGGCAATGCAGCGATGCGCGAGAAACGCCAGCACGCCTTTCCACGAAAATGGCGGCCGGTAGGACAGCTCAAAGCGCAGCTCGGCGTCGTCGGCTTTGTGCGCTGCCTTCCTCAGCCGCGTCGGATTCAGGCTGTAGCGCGCCTGAAAGACATCGTTGAAACGTCGCACGCTGCCAAAACCTGCCGCCAGCGCCACCTCGGTCATGGACAATCCGGTGTCGGTCAACAGGCGCTTGGCAATCAACAAACGTTGCGTCTGCGCGAAATCAATCATCGAGACGCCAAACTCGGCTTCAAAAATCCGTCGCAGGTGCCGTGCCGTGACACCGACTCGCTCAGCCAACGCATCCAGTGTTCTGCCACTCAGAAAGCCCTCCTCTATCAACCGGGCCGCGGCCTGTGCCAGCCTGCTCGACATGTCCAGCAGGCTTTGTCCGGGTGCCAGTTCAGGACGGCAACGCAGGCACGGACGAAACCCCGCCTGCTCGGCAGCCGCAGCCGTTCTGTAGAAACTGCAGTTTCTGGCCTGCGGCGCACGCACCGGGCACATCGGCCGGCAATAAATACCGGTGGACGACACGCCCATGAAAAACCAGCCGTCAAACCGGCGGTCCCTGGCGATAAACGCGGCGTAGCAGATAGTGGGATCGAGAGTGTTCATGGGCAGACTCTATTCCAGGCCCCGGCAAAAGTCTGGCTGAATTCGGACATGTGCATCTGACCGGCGCTCATCATTTGTTATAGTGGCGCCTCCTGCGCTTTCTCTGGCTCACGCCCATCCAATAAAGCAGTCACTGCTCACCTCGGCTGACGCCAGCGTAGACCCGACTTCCTCGTTTCAAAGCAGAGACCCGATCATGTCCCGTTCCGAAACACTGTTCGCCAATGCTCAAAAACATATTCCCGGTGGCGTGAACTCGCCGGTTCGTGCGTTCAAGAGCGTGGGTGGCACACCGCTGTTCTTCAAGCACGCTGCTGGCGCTTACGTTACTGACGAAGACGACAAACGCTACGTTGATTACGTCGGCTCATGGGGCCCGATGATTCTTGGCCACAGCCACCCGGAAGTACTCGACGCAGTACGCAGCCAACTGGAACACGGCCTGTCCTATGGCGCACCGACCGCCATGGAAACCGAGATGGCCGATCTGGTCTGCTCGCTGGTGCCGTCGATGGAAATGGTGCGCATGGTCAGCTCCGGCACTGAAGCCACCATGAGCGCCATCCGTCTGGCCCGTGGTTACACCGGCCGCGACAGCATCATCAAATTCGAAGGCTGCTACCACGGCCACTCCGACAGCCTGCTGGTCAAGGCTGGTTCCGGCGCACTGACCCTGGGTGTACCGAGCTCGCCGGGCGTACCTGCAGCCTTTGCCAAACACACCCTGACCGTGCCGTTCAACGACCTGGAAGCGGTGCGTGACATGCTCGCGCAAGTGGGCCAGGAAGTGGCGTGCATCATCGTCGAGCCTGTGGCTGGCAACATGAACTGCGTACCGCCAGCGCCGGGTTATCTGCAAGGCCTGCGCGACTTGTGCGACGAGCACGGCGTGGTGCTGATTTTCGACGAAGTCATGACCGGCTTCCGCGTTGCCCTCGGCGGCGCACAGGCGTACTACGGCGTGACGCCAGACCTGAGCACCTTCGGCAAGATCATCGGCGGTGGCATGCCGGTCGGCTGCTTCGGCGGCAAACGCGAAATCATGTCGCACATCGCCCCGCTCGGCCCGGTCTATCAGGCAGGCACGCTGTCCGGCAACCCGCTGGCAATGGCTGCCGGTCTGACCACGCTGCGCCTGATCAGCCGTCCGGGCTTTCACGATGAACTGAGCGATTACACCCGTCGCCTGCTGGAAGGCCTGCAACAACGCGCTGACGCCGCAGGCATTGCGTTCGTGACCACCCAGGCGGGCGGCATGTTCGGCCTGTACTTCAGCGATGCCAGGGAAATCGTCACCTTCCAGGACGTGATGACCAGTGACGCCGACCGCTTCAAGCGCTTCTTCCATCTGATGCTCGAAGGCGGTGTGTATCTGGCGCCAAGCGCGTTCGAAGCAGGCTTCACTTCCATTGCCCATGGCGATGCCGAATTGCAGCTGACGCTGGATGCTGCCGAAAAGGCCTTCGCTGCGCTTAAATAAGCTGCTGCGGATGATTCGTGCAGGCAAGTTTCGCCTGCACGAATCCATATCGGTGAATGAAACTGAACGTTGTTGCAGCAATTAGCTTCTACACTGCAATGCGATTGACGTGATCAATCGACGCAAACATGGGAAACGACTGTCTTGCTTCAGGGTTTTTCGCCTGAGGGTCCGTAGGTTTTTACTGGCCGCGCAGCAGAAAATCCGTAAAGACTTTGTAAGGTTGGCTCTGCTTATTTCATAATGCGCAGCCAGCACGTTTAGCTGGTCGGGCACGCCCGCACCTTTTTCAGAGGTAAGTCGACTTCCATGAACCGCACCGGCCGCACCCTTGCATTGGGCTGCCTGTTGCTTGTCTATCCTCTGCTGGCTATTGCCGGCAGCAACTCGTTGTTGATCCCAGCGATGGGTCGCTGCACCCTCAATACTCAGCCTGAGAACCTGCCCGCTGCACTTGCAGCCTGTCAGCAGGCCGCTCAGTCCGGGGATGCACAGGCGCAGTACGAGTTGGGTGAGTTCTATTACGAAGGCAAGAATGTACCTCGCGATCTGCCACAAGCCCTCGGTTATTTCGAGCAGGCTTCGTTGCAGGGTCACGCGCAGGCGCAATATCAGTTGGGCCTGATGTTCAGTCGCGGCGAAGGTGTGCAGGCCAATAACATCCAGGCCTATATCGTGCTGAAGATGGCAGCGGTCAACGGATCTGAAGATGCACTGGACGCAGCGGACGAAGTTTCGGCAAAAATGAAGCGCGACGAGCTGGAAGTCGCCACTCAGGTACTGGGACAGATTTTCCGCAAATACCTCATGGAACTGCAGACGGCCGAAGGCCGCAGCCCGTTCTCCCCATTGCCCTGATCGATTGTCTTCAGGGCAACAGTCTCGACTCTCTGGCTACTTTTCCGGCATCGGCATGGGAAACGGCATCACATTGCTGACGCCCTTCGCTTCGCTGATCTTCGGCGTGCCCATGCGCTCGACTTCATCGATACGCACGATCGAATGCATCGGCACGAAACTGCGCACCACGCCTTCGAACTGGGCCTTGAGCTTTTCTTCGCTCGGGTCGACCACCACTGTCGTGCGCTCGCCGAAGACGAACTCTTCCACTTCCAGAAAACCCCACAGATCGCTTTGATAGATCTGCTTGGCGTACATCTCGAACACCTGGCCCTGGTTGAGGAAAATCACCTTGTAGATTGGAGCTTCGCGTTTGGTCATGGTTGGCGGGTAACGATTCGCGGATGAAAAAGGGGCACGCACTATAGCATGCCCGTCGGATCGCCCCTAGGAACCCAAGCGTATCGCCCCTATAATGCGCGGTTCTTTGAACCAGTTGATGATCACGAATGGCCAAGAAGCTTTATATCGAAACCCACGGTTGCCAGATGAACGAGTACGACAGCTCGCGCATGGTCGACCTGTTGGGCGAACATCAGGCCCTGGAAGTCACCGCCCGCGCGGAAGACGCCGACGTGATCCTGCTTAACACCTGCTCGATTCGCGAGCGCGCCCAGGACCGGGTTTACTCCCAACTGGGCCGCTGGCGCGAACTGAAACTGGCCAAGCCGGAAATGGTGATCGCCGTTGGCGGCTGTGTAGCCAGTCAGGAAGGCGCGGCCATCCGCGACCGCGCGCCCTATGTGGACGTGGTCTTCGGCCCTCAAACACTGCACCGCCTGCCGGACATGATCGACGCCGCACGTATCACGCGCCTGCCACAGGTCGACGTCTCGTTCCCGGAAATCGAAAAATTCGACCATTTGCCCGAGCCACGCGTCGATGGCCCGAGCGCTTACGTGTCGGTAATGGAAGGCTGCAGCAAGTACTGCACATTCTGCGTGGTGCCTTACACCCGCGGCGAAGAAGTCAGCCGACCGTTCGATGACGTGCTCACTGAAGTCATTCATCTGGCCGAAAACGGTGTGCGCGAAGTCACGCTGCTGGGTCAGAACGTCAACGGTTATCGCGGTGCCATGCACGACGGGCGTGTCGCAGACCTGGCGGACCTGATCCGCGTGGTCGCTGCGGTCGATGGCATCGACCGCATTCGCTACACCACATCGCACCCGCTGGAGTTTTCCGACAGCCTGATCCAGGCCCACGCCGAAGTGCCTGAGCTGGTCAAACACCTGCATTTGCCGGTGCAGTCGGGCTCGGATCGTATTCTGGCGGCCATGAAGCGCAACCACACCACGCTGGAATACAAGTCCAAGCTGCGCAAGCTCAAGGCTGCCGTGCCGGGCATCTGCATCAGCTCCGACTTTATCGTCGGCTTCCCGGGCGAAACCGAGAAAGACTTCGAAAACACCATGAAGCTGATCGAGGACGTCGGTTTCGACTTCTCCTTCTCGTTCGTCTACAGCCCGCGCCCCGGCACACCGGCGGCCGATCTGAAAGACGAAACGCCGGAAGCCCTGAAGAAAGAACGTCTGGCCGCGCTGCAACACCGGCTCAACCAGCAGGGATTCGAGATCAGCCGACAGATGGTTGGCAGCACCCAGCGCATTCTGGTAACCGACTACTCCAAGAAGGACCCCGGCGAGCTGCAGGGCCGTACCGAGAACAACCGGATCGTCAACTTCCGCTGCGACAACCCGAAACTGATCGGCCAGTTCGCCGATGTGCATATCGATGACGCACAGCCTCATTCCCTGCGCGGATCTCTGCTTCAATAACCCTTGCGCCCCGTCGCGGAAACGAATGGCCGAATGAATTCGTTTCCGTGCGGTCCCTACCATTGAGCACGGTGAATCTTCCACGCAGAAGGCAAGGCTTTCGCCTGACCACCGCCAGGGAGTATTCTTCAATACATCTCAATTGCCGCCGGACGGCCATTAAAAGACCTTGAACGCACCCATAGAACCTCATCGTTTCACCCTCGAACCTTTCGAGGCCCATCGTTTCGCCAACCTGTGCGGGCAACTCGACGAGCATCTGCGCTTGATCGAACAACGCCTGGACATCGAGATCCGCAATCGCGGCAATCAATTCGAGCTCATTGGCGACGCCAAACACACCACCTCGGCCGAAAATCTGTTGCGCCGTCTGTACCGCGAAACAAAAGGTACCGACCTGACGCCGGACATGGTTCACCTGTTCCTGCAGGAATCAGGCGTCGACGGGCTGGATAACCACCCGGCCGCCGAAGTCGGCGTTGCGCTGCGCACCAAGAAGGGCATGATCCGCCCGCGCGGCATCAACCAGCAGCGCTACGTCAAAGAGATCCTCGGCAACGACATCAACTTTGGCATCGGCCCTGCCGGTACCGGCAAGACCTACCTCGCTGTCGCCTGCGCAGTCGATGCGCTGGAGCGTGAACAGATCCGCCGCATCCTGCTGGTGCGCCCTGCGGTTGAAGCGGGTGAAAAACTCGGCTTCCTGCCCGGCGACCTCGCCCAGAAGATCGACCCGTACCTGCGACCGCTCTACGACGCGCTCTACGAAATGCTCGGCTTCGAGGTCGTTGCCAAGCTGATCGAGAAACAGGTCATTGAAGTGGCACCGCTGGCTTACATGCGCGGACGCACCCTTAATAACAGCTTCATCATTCTCGACGAAAGTCAGAACACCACCGTCGAGCAGATGAAGATGTTCCTGACCCGTATCGGCTTCGGCTCCACCGCCGTGATCACCGGCGACATCACCCAGGTCGACTTGCCCAAGGGCACCAAGTCGGGTCTGACACATGTCATCGATGTGCTCAAGGACGTGCCGGGCATCAGCTTCACGCACTTCAAGCCCAAGGACGTGGTTCGCCACCCGCTGGTGCAACGCATCGTTGAAGCCTATGAGCGCTTCGATGATCGTTTCAGCGACGGCTCGTCGAGCAACAACAGTTACTCTCGGGACAAGAACCGCGATGCTTGAGCTGGACCTGCAAGTCGCAAGCGAAACCCCTGCGCCGACCGAAGCCCAGTTCCGCCTCTGGTGTGAAATGGGTCTGCGTCAGCGCAGTGCCGACTCCGAACTGACCATCAGACTGGTCGATGAAGTCGAAGGGCGTGAACTCAATCACACCTGGCGGCACAAGGACTACGCCACCAACGTACTGTCCTTCCCGGCCGATGTACCGGATGACATGCTGGACATCCCGTTGCTGGGCGATCTGGTCATCTGCGTACCGGTGGTGAATCGCGAAGCGACTGAACAGAACAAGGCCGTGGACGCCCACTGGGCGCACATGGTGATTCATGGCTGTCTTCATCTGCTTGGTTACGACCATATCGATGATGAAGAAGCCGAAGAGATGGAAGCGCTGGAACGAACGTTGCTTGATGAGTTGGGCTATCCCGACCCTTATGCCGACGACGACACCGAACCTCAACATTCAGAAACATCAAGCAAGGACCACGAGTAAGGGCTATGAGCGAAGACCGATCGAGCAACGGACAAAAGTCATGGCTGGGTAAACTGACCCAGGCTTTTGTCCATGAGCCGAAAAACCGCCAGGAGCTGCTTGAGCTGCTGCGCGAAGCCCACCAGAACAAATTGCTGGACAGCGAAGCGCTGGCCATCGTCGAGGGAGCCATCCAGGTTGCCGACCTGCAGGTACGCGACATCATGGTGCCGCGCTCGCAGATGATCAGCATCAAGGCGACCCAGACACCCCGCGAATTCCTTCCCGCTGTCATCGATGCCGCGCACTCGCGCTATCCGGTGATCGGCGAGAGCCACGACGACGTCCTCGGCGTGCTGCTGGCCAAGGATCTGCTGCCGCTGATCCTCAAGCCCGACGGCGACAGTGACGATGTCAGGAAACTGCTGCGCCCGGCGACCTTCGTGCCGGAGTCCAAGCGTCTCAACGTTCTGTTGCGCGAATTCCGCGCCAACCACAACCACATGGCCATCGTCATCGACGAGTACGGCGGCGTGGCGGGTCTGGTGACGATTGAAGACGTGCTGGAACAGATCGTCGGCGACATCGAAGACGAGCATGACGTCGAGGAAGACAGTTTCATCAAGCCGCTGCCCAGCGGTGACTTCCTGGTCAAGGCCCTCACGCCGGTCGAAAACTTCAACGAGTTCTTCGACAGCGAGTTTTCCGACGAAGAGTTCGACACCGTCGGCGGCCTCGTGATGAATGCTTTCGGCCACCTGCCCAAGCGCAACGAAATCACCGAAATCGGTGCCTATCGTTTCCGCATCCTGAGCGCAGACAGCCGTCGCATCCACCTGCTGCGTCTGAGCCCCATCAATCGCCCGTAAAACCACCCTGATGCCGCTTTAAGGAACCTACATGCGCTGGATTACGCGTCCCGGCTGGCCCGGCAACCTGCTGGCCGTCGTCGCTGGCGGACTCACGACCCTGGCACTGGCACCGTTCAATGTCTGGCCACTGATCCTGGTGGCAGTCGCGGTGTTTTATCTGGGGCTGCGCGAACTGAGTCCGCGCCAGGCGCTGGGACGCGGCTGGTGCTACGGCTTCGGCCTGTTCGGCGCGGGTACCAGCTGGATCTACGTCAGCATTCACACCTACGGCGGCGCATCGGTGCTGCTGGCCGGGTTGTTGATGCTGGCGTTCATCGCCGCCATCGCACTGTTCTTCGCCCTTCCCGCCTGGGTCTGGGCGCGCTGGCTGCGGCGTAACGAAGCGCCATTGGCCGATGCGCTGGCTTTCGCTGCACTTTGGCTGGGCCAGGAAGCATTTCGTGGCTGGTTTCTCACCGGTTTCCCGTGGCTGTATTCCGGCTACAGCCAGCTCGACGGACCGCTGGCGGGACTTGCACCGGTGGGCGGCGTCTGGCTGATTTCCTTCGCACTGGGCCTGACCGCTGCATTGTTGTGCAACCTGCACCGCTTGCGGGCGCGTAAATCCTTTCTGGCGATTGGCGTGCTGCTGTTGGTAGCGCCCTGGGTCGCCGGACTGGCACTCAAGGGTTATGCCTGGACATCACCGTCCGGCAAGCCACTCAAAGTGGTCACCATGCAGGGCAACATCGAGCAAAGCATGAAGTGGGACCCGCAGAAGCTTAACGACCAGTTGGCGCTGTACCGCGACATGACCTTCAGGTCGCAACAGGCCGACCTGATCGTCTGGCCGGAAACCGCCGTACCGGTGCTCAAGGAAAGCGCCGAAGGCTATCTGTCGATGATGGGCAAATTCGCCTCCGAGCGTGGCGCGGCGCTGATCACTGGCGTGCCAGTACGCGAACTGACCGGGCGTGGCGAATACCGTTACTACAACGGCATCACCGTGGTCGGCCAGGGTGACGGCACCTATTACAAGCAGAAACTCGTTCCGTTCGGCGAATACGTGCCGCTGCAGGACGTATTACGCGGTTTGATCGCGTTCTTCGACCTGCCGATGTCGGACTTCGCCCGAGGCCCGGACGATCAGGCACTGCTGCAGGCCAAGGGTTATCACATCGCACCCTTCATCTGTTACGAAGTGGTCTACCCAGAGTTTGCCGCAGGCCTGTCGGCCCAGAGCGATCTGTTGCTGACGGTCAGTAACGACACCTGGTTCGGCACTTCGATCGGCCCGCTGCAGCATTTGCAGATGGCCCAGATGCGCGCGCTTGAAGCCGGACGCTGGATGATCCGCGCCACCAACAACGGCGTAACAGGACTCATTGATCCGTTCGGCAGGATCACCGTGCAGATTCCGCAGTTCGAGCGTGGCGTGCTGTATGGCGACGTAGTGCCGATGCAAGGCCTGACGCCTTACCTGCACTGGCGTTCGTGGCCTCTGGCGATTGTCTGCCTGCTGCTGTTTGGCTGGGCCTTGCTGGCGGCACGCATCTCCAAGACGGTCTGATCGGGCTTCAGAGCAATCCCGGCCTGCGGGATTGCTCCTGGCGGCTGCCTAAGGGTAAATCAGCGGATAGACCAGCAAGCCCATCGCTTCGTTGAGCAACACGCCGCTCTGCATGAACACCCGGCTCTCGGGCAGCCAGCCGCCGGACGGCCGGGCATTGTCCACGCCCAGAAAACCCACGGGCGCACCCACCACGGTAAAACCGGCCTTCTCGAAACTCCAGCGCGCCCTCGGCATGTGCCAGGCCTGGGTCACCAGCACAACCCGCTTGATGCCTTGGGGCTGAAGAATACCGGCGGTCAGCGTAGCGTTTTCCCAGGTCGTCCGGCTCAGACCTTCCTGCCAGCGCACGGCGACGCCGAAATCATCCTGCAGCGACTGCGCCATGATCGCCGCTTCGCTGGGAGGCTCGTCATAGTGCAGGCCGCCCGTTGTCAGCACGGGCAGCCCGGACGCCTTGGACAGGCGCGCCGCCAGCCGCAGTCGCTCCAGACCAATGCCCGTGGGTACATCGCCTCCCCAGGTCGGCGAGTTGCGCTCGCGCCCGCTGCCCAGCACCACAATCGCGTCGGCCTGCTGCGCCAGACTCGCCCACTGGGCCTGCGGCAGAGGCGGAACCTGCTCCATTCTGCCTGCGGCCCACTCCACGACAACCGGCAGGCTCATCAGCCACAACCCGCCAAGGCCGGTCACGAAGCACACGGCAGCCATACGCGGCCGCGAACGTCGCAACCACCAGGCCAGGATCAGCAATAGAAATAGAATGCCGGGAGGCAGAAGAAGGGTCTTGAGCAGGTAACGCAAAGGCATCGGACATCTCCAGAGATGCCCGAAGCCTAAAAGTTTTGAAGCTAAGCAACAATGCTTAAAAGGCAGGCCCGCAGCCTGCCGGGGGAAAGCCTGATCGTCGTATCAGTTATTGCGGCCTGACCGCATCGATGACCTGCCGCGCTTTCGATCTTTCAGCCAGATGATAGTGGCTGACTGTCCAGGCGCCCTGGCCAAACTGGTCTGCTCCGGTGATCGCGTGAAACTGCCCTTTGACTTACCTTTAACAGCCCCGTTTGCCGCCATCGCGCCTTTTTCAAGGTAGGCCTCGATCCACTCGAACTCGGCACTGCTCAACCCTTTGAGCTCAAGTACGGCAGGCGACTCGTTTCGGAGCCGAACCGCGGTACTTGCCATTTCAAGAGCAAGCCCGAGACGATCGATCAAACGTTCATACAGCTCATAAGTGCTTACAGCGTGCTGCAACTCTGTCATCCGCTCACCTCACTGAAGATAGAACATACCCTCGAGAATGAGCTTAGCGCCGCTGCCGGAACAGGCGGATAAGTGCGACCAACGGCCAGAGACAGCGGTTGGACGGGGCCGTGGCCGCCACGCATAGCAATCAGGACTCCCTCGATAGACGGCGCTCATGTATGCTACGACGCTTCCTGCCATTCCACTTCCGCTCTCTTGAGCCTGTACGCACCGCACAGACAGTTGCAATTGTCCGGCAAGCGGTGCAGACCTGACTCGGCGAAGCAATGAAGAGGTCAAGGGTCACTAATCTTTAGTCAAAAGTAGCCATGCACGAACTCTATCAGCCCCGCGAAATCGAAGCCGCCGCCCAGACCTTCTGGGAAGAGCAAAAGTCTTTTGAAGTCAGTGAACAGCCAGGCAAGGAAACCTACTATTGCCTGTCGATGTTCCCTTACCCCAGCGGCAAGCTGCACATGGGTCATGTGCGCAACTACACCATCGGTGATGTGATCTCCCGCTACCAGCGCATGCTGGGCAAGAACGTCCTGCAGCCACTGGGCTGGGACGCTTTCGGCATGCCAGCGGAAAACGCGGCCATCGACAACAACGTCGCGCCAGCGAAGTGGACATACGAAAACATCGATTACATGAAGACCCAGCTCAAGAGCCTGGGCCTGGCCATCGACTGGTCGCGTGAAATCACCACCTGCAAGCCTGATTACTATCGCTGGGAACAATGGCTGTTCACTCGCCTGTTCGAGAAAGGCGTGATCTACCGCAAGAACGGCACCGTGAACTGGGACCCGGTCGACCAGACTGTTCTGGCCAACGAGCAGGTCATCGACGGTCGCGGCTGGCGTTCGGGCGCGCTGATCGAGAAGCGCGAAATCCCGATGTACTACTTCAAGATCACCGCTTATGCGGATGAGCTGCTGGAGAGCCTCGACGAACTGCCGGGCTGGCCTGAACAGGTCAAGACCATGCAGCGCAACTGGATCGGCAAATCCCGTGGCATGGAAGTGCAGTTCCCGTACGACCAGACCAGCATCGGCGAAGCCGGCACGCTGAAAGTCTTCACTACCCGTCCCGACACGCTGATGGGCGCAACCTACGTGGCAGTGGCCGCCGAGCACCCGCTCGCGACCCTGGCGGCGAAGGAAGACGCACAACTGCAAGCGTTCATCGATGAATGCAAGGGCGGCAGCGTTGCTGAAGCCGACGTTGCCACTCAGGAAAAGAAAGGCCTGCCGACGTCGCTGTTCGTCGAGCACCCGCTGACCGGCGAGAAGCTGCCGGTGTGGGTCGCCAACTACGTGCTGATGCATTACGGCGACGGCGCGGTCATGGCTGTGCCTGCGCACGACGAGCGTGACTTCGAGTTCGCCACCAAGTACCACCTGCCGATCAAGGCCGTGGTGCGCACCAGCGCAGGCGACGAAACCCCGGCGCCGTGGCAGGAAGCCTATGGCGAGCACGGCGTGCTGATCAATTCCGGCGAGTTTGACGGCCTGGACTTCACCGCTGCGTTCGACGCGATGGAAGCTGCGCTGATCAAGAAAGGTCTTGGCCAGTCACGCACCCAGTTCCGCCTGCGCGACTGGGGCATCAGCCGCCAGCGCTACTGGGGCTGCCCGATTCCGATCGTGCACTGCGACACGTGTGGTGACGTGCCGGTCCCTGAAGATCAATTGCCCGTGGTGCTGCCGGAAGATGTCGTGCCGGATGGCGCAGGCTCACCGCTGGCGCGCATGCCCGAGTTCTACGAGTGCAAGTGCCCGAAATGCGGCGCACCGGCCAAGCGTGAAACCGACACCATGGACACCTTCGTCGAGTCCTCCTGGTATTACGCCCGCTACGCTTCCCCGCATTACGAAGGTGGCCTGGTCGAGCCAAGCGCCGCCAACCATTGGCTGCCGGTCGATCAGTACATCGGCGGTATCGAACACGCCATCCTGCACCTGCTGTACGCACGCTTCTTCCACAAGCTGATGCGCGATGAAGGTCTGGTGACGTCCAACGAGCCGTTCAAGAACCTGCTGACCCAGGGCATGGTTAACGCCGAAACCTACTTCCGCATGGAAACCAGCGGCAAGAAGACCTGGATCAACCCGGCCGATGTGACGCTCGAGCGTGACGCCAAGGCCAAGGTCATCAGTGCCAGACTGACCAGCGACGGCCTGCCGGTTGAGATCGGCGGCACCGAAAAGATGTCGAAGTCGAAGAAAAACGGCATCGACCCGCAGACCATGATCGATCAGTACGGCGCAGATACCTGCCGCCTGTTCATGATGTTCGCCTCGCCACCTGACATGAGCCTGGAATGGTCCGATTCCGGCGTTGAAGGCTCGAGCCGCTTCCTGCGTCGCGTCTGGCGTCTGGCACAGGCCCATGTCGCGCAGGGTGTGTCCGGCAAGCTGGATACCGCCGCGTTGAGCGATGATCAGAAGGCTATCCGCCGTTCGATTCATCAGGCGATCAAACAGGCGAGCCAGGATATTGGTCAGAACCAGAAGTTCAACACCGCCATCGCCCAGGTGATGACGCTCATGAACGTGCTGGAAAAAGTCCCGCAGGCTACTGCGCAGGATCGCGCCCTGCTTCAGGAAGGACTGGAAACCGTCACCCTGCTGCTGGCGCCGATCACGCCGCACATCAGCCACGAGCTGTGGAAGGAACTGGGCCACACAACGCCAGTCATTGATGCAGGCTGGCCTGCGCTGGATGAAAGCGCTCTGGTGCAGGACACACTGCAACTGGTGATCCAGGTCAACGGCAAGCTGCGCGGTCACATCGAGATGCCTGCCAGCGCCAGCCGCGAAGAAGTGGAAGCCGCTGCCCGGATCAACGAAAACGTACTGCGCTTCATTGATGGCCTGACGATCCGCAAGGTAATCGTTGTGCCAGGAAAACTGGTCAATATCGTCGCAAGCTGATGAGATCGGGCACCCGGCAGACCGGGTGCCGAACATATTTCCAAGGGACGCGAAGTCGGCCCACAAGGATTCAAGGGGAGCATCAAGATGATCAAACGCAATTTGCTGGTGATGGGCCTTGCCGTTCTGCTGAGCGCCTGCGGCTTTCATCTGCGTGGCACCGGCACGACCGACCTGGCCATCAAGGAACTGGATGTCAGCGCGCGTAATGCCTACGGCGAAACCGTTACCCAGCTCACGCGTGTACTGACCAGCTCCGGCGTGAAGGTCTACACTGGCGCGCCGTACAAGCTGGTGCTGGTCAACGAAGCAGAAACACAACGTAACGCCAGCTTCAGCGGCTCGGGCCGTTCGGCCGAGTACCAGCTGACCACGACGCTCAACTATGAAGTGCGTGGCGAGAAAGACCGCTTCCTGCTCGGCGACAAGGTCAGCGTGGACCGTTCCTACGTACACGATGGCAACAACCTGACCGGCTCCGATCAGGAAGCGGCTCAGGTACGTGGCGAAATGCGCAACGAGTTGATTCAGAGAATGATGGCGCGCCTGCAGCAACTGACACCGTCTCGTCTGGACGAACTGCAGGCCAAGGCCGACGCAGTTGCCAAGGCTGAGGCCGACGCTCTGGAAGAAGCTCAGCGCATTCGTGACTCAACACCTCAACAGTCGCCTGTTGAAATCCCGAACAGGTAAATGTCCGGGGGCCGGTTCGCCGGCCCCGGCATTTCTCTACGATGAAACTCGCCCCCGCCCAACTCGGCAAACACCTGCAAGGCACACTCGCACCGGTCTACGTGATCAGTGGCGATGACCCGCTGCTCTGCCAGGAAGCTGCCGACGCTATCCGCACAGCGGCTCGCCAGCAAGGTTTCGACGAACGCCAGGTGTTCAGCGCCGATGCCAGCTTTGACTGGGGCACGCTGCTGCAGGCCGGCGCCAGCATGTCACTGTTTGCCGAGCGTCGCCTTCTTGAACTGCGCCTGCCTTCCGGCAAGCCCGGTGACAAGGGTGCCGCAGCACTGATCGAATACTGCAACCGGCCTGCCGAAGACACGCTGCTTCTGATCAGCCTGCCCAAGCTGGATGGCAGCGCGCAGAAAACCAAGTGGGGCAAGGCGCTGGTCGAAGGCGCGCAAACCCAATTCGTGCAAATCTGGCCAGTGGATATCGGCCAGTTGCCGCAATGGATTCGTCAGCGCCTCTCAGGGGCGGGGCTGGCGGCGACTCAGGATGCGGTCGAACTGATCGCTGCACGTGTCGAAGGCAACCTGCTGGCCGCTGCGCAGGAAATCGAAAAGCTCAAGCTGATGGCCGAGGACGGACAGATCACCGTCGAAACCGTGCAGGCGGCGGTGGCCGACAGTGCACGTTTCGATGTGTTCGGCCTGACCGATGCCGTCCTCAACGGCGAAGCGGCACATGCCTTGCGCATGCTGGAAGGGCTTCGCGGCGAAGGGGTCGAAACGCCGGTGATTCTCTGGGCGCTCACCCGCGAGCTGCGTGCGCTGGCCAACATGTCCCTGCAATTCAGTCAGGGCGTGCCCATGGACAAAATCTTCAGTTCAGCCCGTCCGCCGGTCTGGGACAAACGCAAACCGCTGATGAGCAAGGCCCTGCAACGTCATTCAGCGAAGCGCTGGAGCCAGTTGCTCATGGATGCGCAACGCATTGATGCGCAGATCAAGGGTCAGGCAGCAGGCTCACCATGGAGCAGCCTGAGTCGGCTGGCGCTGTTGATGGCCGGACAACGGTTGCCGTTGCCAGCGGAGTGATCCCGTGTCAGACGCATTCTTTCAGCTGTTTTTCGAAATCCCGCTTCGCTATATCTGCTATCCCATCGGCTGGCCGATCGTGCGGGTCGTGACGTGGGGTAAATACCCGAAGAAAGGCTCCTGGCTCAAAGACAACTGGCAAGCCGGATGGACCAGCGCCACCGGATTCGTGATTCTGGTGTTTTCTATCGTCGCACTGTTCGTGCATTGAGCAGTGGGTGCTGTCAGCAACGGCAGACACCCGTCAACCGAAGCGCAGCCAGCCTGAAAGAAACGATTCTTCAAGAGCCGCGACACCCCGTCACTCCCTGCCCTTTTTACTTATCCCCCTCATTCAGGCTAAATGGCGGGGTTGATCACCCGACATGAACGGAACCTGTGATGTCTCAACGACGCACAACAACGGTCTGGATTGCCTGCTTTGCAGTGCTGTTCAGTCTGCTGGCCATGCCACTGTCACCCAGCACGCCACGTGTGGCCGGGGAGCAGGTGCTGTGGGGAGCGTTCTGTGGTGGTGGCGGCACGCGGCTGGTCGCCATTCCGTTGAGTGAAGCCTCGCAAGGCATGCCTGACGGGCAACAACATCAGTCCGCGATGCAGCATTGTCCGTGCTGCTCGGGATCGGTGTTCGTCGTCATTGCGCCCGGTTTCAGCCATGGGCTGGTGGCGCGTCTGGAGCCTGAGCGCTTCGCGCCTGCGATTTTTCTGATCCATGCCTCGCCGCGCCTGGAATGGCCGAGCGCCAATCCTCGAGCCTCTCCGCCGGTCTGATACCCCGTTTGCCCGTGCCTCGATGCACCTGAATGGATTGACCGGAGAACCCCGATGCTCAAGAAAGCCCTCGTGCTGGCCGCACTGTTGCTGCCTGCCTGTTTCGCCCACGCTCACCAGTACACCGCTGGCAAGATCATGATCGCCCACCCGTGGTCCATGGAACTGCCGCCCAATGCGCCAACCGTAGCTGCCTATTTCGTGCTCGAAAACAAAGGTGACACAGGCGACCGACTGCTCGGCGTCGACACCCCGATTGCAGGTCAGGCCCAACTGCATGAACACCTTCAGGCAGATGGCCTGATGAAAATGCAGCAGGTGCAGACCGTGGACGTACCCGCTGGCGCTACCGTGACCTTTGCGCCCATGGCCTGGCACGTGATGCTACTGGACATCAAGGACCGCTCGAAGCTGCTCGTCGGACAACGCTTTCCAATGACGCTGCATTTCGAGAAGGCCGGAGATGTTGAGGTGCAGGTCGTGGTACAAAAGCAGGCACCCGAACACCAGCACTGAGTAGCCCTCCAGATTGAGCGCCCTGCGCCGAGACCGCGAACGATCAGCCGCCCCCGTTAAAAACCGGGGTGCGTGGCTGAGCCTGTTCGCCATGTTGATGATCTTCATCGGTCCACTGATTTCCCAGTCGATGCCGATGAATCAGCACGCCGGTATGTCGATGCCGCCTGCGATGTCGATGGACATGGGCAGTTCGGCCGACACCCATGCTCATCACGGCAGTGAACACGCCACTGCGACTGATGCAGGCGCGAGCGACCATGCGCTGTGGGCCAAATGCGGTTACTGCACGCTGCTGCTCAGTTGCCCTGCGCTTCCCTATGTCCCGGTGCTGGTCGCAGCGACTCCGCCCGGGCATGCAGACTTTTTCGCAGCGCAGCCCCTGCTCGGGCATGCGCGGCGAGCGATCTTCCCCAATGCCCGGAGTCGGGCCCCGCCAACGCTGCTCACAGCCTGAAACCAGAAAATTTCATGACCGTACGCAGCCAGCGGCTGCGCGCAGGTTGTGCTGTGTTATCCCTATTCGGGAGCGTTGACCGTGTCAAAACCCACCGTTTCTTTCTATAACCTGGCCTGGCGATGGCATTTTTACGCCGGATTGTTTGTTGCGCCCTTCATGATTCTGTTGTCGCTGACCGGGATGATTTACCTGTTCAAGCCGCAGCTCGACAACCTGATGTACAGCGACCTGCTGAGCGTGACGCCTGCTCACCATCAGATCAATGCCGATGAGCTGCAACATCGCGTACTGAGCACTTACCCACAGGCCGCCATCAGCAAGTATTTCCCACCCGTGAGCGCCGAAGGCAGCGCGCAGTTCGTGATTCTTGATGAGGGCCGTGAGGTAAACGTCTTCATCGATCCGTATCGCGGTGAAATCCTGGGCACTCAGGACGCAAAGCAGAACCTGCAGGCCATTGCCCGCGCGCTGCATGGCGAGCTGATGATCGGCACTGTCGGTGACCGGCTGATCGAACTGGCGGCAGGCTGGGGCATCATGCTGGTGATTTCCGGGCTGTACCTCTGGTGGCCACGGGGCTCACGCGTCGCAGGCGTGCTATGGCCCCGGCTGACTGCGCGAGGTCGCGTGCTGTGGAAGGACCTGCATGCGGTGACTGGCTTCTGGGGATCACTGATTCTGCTGTTCATGCTGCTCAGCGGCATGACCTGGACCGGCATGTGGGGCAAACAGTACGCAGCGGTCTGGAATACCTTCCCGGCTGCAATGTGGACCGATGTGCCGAAGTCCACGCAAATGGCCGGCGAACTCAACACCGCCAGCGCCCAGACCGTGCCGTGGGCAATGGAAAACACGCCGATGCCGCAATCGACCGGTGAGCATGCCGAGCACATGCATCAGCACGGCATGTCGGCAGGCCCGGCAGCGCCGAAGATCAGCCTGCAACAGGTGGTCGACATCGCAACCGCCAAGGGCATCGCGCCTGGCTACAGCATCACTGCGCCCAAAACTGCCGAAGGCGTATTTACCGTATCGGTGTTTGCCGATGACCCACGCAACGACGCCACCCTGCATATCGACCAGTACAGCGGCAAGGTGCTGGCTGATGTGGGCTGGCAGGATTACAGCCTGGTTTCACGGGCAACCGAGATGGGCGTGATGCTGCACGAGGGCAAGTTTTTCGGCTGGATCAACCAGGTGCTGATCTTCCTCGCCTGTCTGATGATCCTGCTCAGCGCCGTCAGCGGGCTGGTGACCTGGTGGAAACGTCGTCCCCAGGGCGGCCTCGGCGTACCGCCACTGCGTCACGACCTGCCCCGCTGGAAAACCGCCATGGTGATCATGTTTGGCATCGCGGTCGCGTTTCCGCTGGTGGGGGTTTCGTTGGTGGTCGTCTGGCTATTTGACCGAATAGTTTTCTCTCGCTTTGCTAATTCCTCTGCAGCAGCTTAAATTGCACGCACGGGGCCTGAAACCGGCGGGCGGTTTTGTGATGAATTCCTCACCTGACAGGATCAGGCTTCGTAGTTTCAAGATATAAAAAAGCCGCCTTTGCGGACTGTGTGAAAACGCAGTTGAAACGCCCCGACAAGTCGGGGCGTTTCCTTTTATGTCGTAAGCCGGAGAAAAAGCCAGGCCTGCCCGGACAACGCCAAGGGCCAAATCTCGGCGTTGACCCTGTCCAACCCTTGCGGCTCAAAGCGGGTGAAGGCGTTTATTTGCAAGAGATCCTGGCATAATGTCAGACAGCCATTCTTCCAACTGAACCAATGCCTTCCTCCTTCATATGCCATCGGCTTGTCCATCCCGAAGCCGGTACCGCCAACTTGGGGTCTTCTAATGCATTTGATGCTCCAATCCAATCCCCAATGTAATTCGATAACATATCGCGATTGCTTTCATAAGCATTCTGAGCTTTGAACGGGTATTTCAGGGTATCGAAGCCTTGGAGCATATATGGCTTGACAGCCGAATAGACCTCTCTAGTAAATTTCATCATGCTCCGTAAATCAGGATGCTGCCACGCGAATGCTGCCTGCTTTCCAGTACCTGTCAGGAATTCTCCGTTTCCCAGGTACTCGACAAACTCGGTTGGCGATAACCACGCAATGTCGCCTACTTTTCGGCCTGTGGTTTTGGAAGCAAGCTTGTACGCATGCTTAAACCCAAATCGCTTGGCGTTGTCAAAAAATCGCAGGGCACCTCGAGCACCGGCCTGCACTCCTGCCGCAACCTTCCCTGCGGTGGTCGATATCCAGCGTAACCCCCTGCCAGCCGCCGCCACGTATTGGCCAACCTTCGTCAAACTGCCAATGGACGATATGCCTCCCACTACCAAGGCAGCAATACCCAGCGCTTTGGCAAGCTTTGGATTGCTGTTCTCCAACGCCACAGCGGCGATTTCGAGAGCAAGCGAAAGCGTTGAGAGCACCGTCATCGCCGCGAAGAAAACGAAGGATGCGCCGCCAGTGGGAATTGACAATATAACTCCGGTTACGGCAAATACCGCATTCAGTGCTACCCCTCTCCAACGTCGCCCGACTGGCTGTGGGCGAGCTTCGCGCAAGCTTTGCTCTAATTGGCTAATCAGCCGATCTTTACCCCATCGACTGAGCATGATGTGCCCACTTGGATCACTATAGTCCACGGGATTACAGCAATAGCTGTAATCGTTTATCCCCCCCTTGCCAAATGGGCTGAGGTTATCAGGCTGCTGAAAGCGGCGAAGGATCGGATTATACGTGCGAGCACCATTTCCCAAGTGATAGCAGCCAGTGACAGGGTCTTTCCGTTGATTGTTGTAACCAATCAGGGAGTCTGATAACGCATTGTTGTTCTCACCAAAAGGTGTGAAGCAGCTCACCGGCTGACTGGTTTCGGCGCTCCCACCCCAGACACTGAGGGTTCCACTGTGTGGACTATCAAGCAAAAAACCAACCTGTGGGCATTTACCGGGTTCGAGTATTTGTTGCGACTGCTCTGTATTCAGAGACGTTTGACGGATTACTTTCCCGTCCCGGTCAAACCAGATTTCTCCGCACAATGTATCGCCGTCATAGCACAACTCGTAGGTACACTCAGCAATGACATCATGTTGCGCAGCCAAACGCCCGTGACCATCATAGATGTAACGCGCCACCGACTGGCCTTGTGCATTCTTGACGTGAAGCAATTGGCCGTTAGGACTGTAGCCAAAAGTGTTTCCATTTGAATCCTCTGTCAGAAAACCATCCGCATTCCATTTTAGAGAGTGTTTCGAATTTAAACCCGAATCTGTTTCGATCGCCACACAGCGTGTCGGATTATTTTCATCGTAACTATACGTTTGTCGCTCAGCCGGAACGTCTATGAACAGTGTCTTACATGAAAGTAATCTTTGCAGGCCATCCCACTGGAACAGCTGCTCTTTCACTCGGCGTCCCAGGCTATCGACGGGATAGTCTTTTTCAGTTTGGGCCTCGCAGCGATAGCTGGCCAATCGATCACAACTGTCATGAGCAACTGCCTCAGAGCGGACGACCTCCCCATCTCGTGATAAGCGGCTGCCCGCCAGTAAGCCACTGTCAGACCAGGACTGATCAATTTGAAGTAGATGTCGGCCATTGGCCTGGTAGCGCCGTATGATCTCCTGACCAAAGCCGTCGTAAATATATTCGGCAGTGAAGCGACTATGATTTTCAGGCGCTACTGTGGATTGCGCTTGTGTCAGCCCTCTCGAATTGTAGCTGTACAGCATCTCCACACCATTATGTCGGGTGCGAAGTGGTCGATCTTTCCTGTCTGAAAAAACTCGCCATACACTGCCGTCCAGACGTCGCCCACTCAGTTTGCGTCCGAATAACGAGCAGGTTTCCCAGCCGGTACGAACGCCTCGAGGAGTACTTACACCATACCGAATGTTTCCACAAAACTCGGGGCGAGAAATTGTATTACCCAGAGGGCCTAACAAGAACGAGCCCTCTTTACTCTGAACCTCATGAGTCATAACGGATGCGTTGCGCTTATCATCGTTAAAGCTGAGCGTACTGAGTCGCTTGCCATCCAATGTGAGCGAGGTATCGCGCCCGTCATCCGATGTGTCTGTTCCGAACACTTGACCACTTGGAGTGGTCATCGTCCTGTTTCCATAAGAATATTTGCGCGCACCCACTGTGCGATCACCGATGACAGACGGAGAGGTAATGTGTTGCGCGGCAATTTCTATCCCATCCACCCGTAGCCGGGAAACTTCATTACTCAATCCAAAATACTCACGATGGATAGAGCTTCCGTCAGCTGTATACACATGGGTCACTCGGCCAATGTCATCATAGTCTAACCTTAGCGAGCGATCATCTCCTCCCCGATGCAATCGCACCAGGTTGCCAGCAGGGTCGTATTGTCTTGTCATCTCAGGGCGTTTCAGCCCGTCCATACTCGAGTAGTTCTGAATGTTCGTCACACTGCCGTCAGACAATATTTCTTCCTGAAGTGTGTGCGTCAACACCTCACGCGCGCCGACGCCGACAACTTGTTCGGTATTGCTCTTACCTGGGTCACTTTTCAGAAACGCAGTCTGCGTCCACGCCGTCGGTTCGATAATCAGCGCTTGCCGTTCACCTGTTTCCTGCGTGCGTCTCAGGCCGCCTGGGTAGTAGTCATATTTGGCATGATTCAGGGTTGTTTCATCCCCTGAAAACTCGACCTCATCCAGGACGCACCACCGCGAGTCACTTGCGCTCAACACTTGCAATTCCCGACGCACCTCTCGTTTGAGACCATCCGATAACGTGCGGATCACCTGGCCTGTCGCGAGTGTAGTTGTTGTCATCACGCCAAGAGGCCCCGCAGTGTAGGCCGACCGCTCCACGGAAGACGGAACCGCATCGTCGCTGGCCCGGTTAGCGCCAGTTGCAATGGCAAATCGTTCTTCGCTAGTCGTACGCCCCATTAGGTCGTAACTCCACCGGACTTCCTCCCGACCTTGTCGGCGAACCACACAACGGCGGGTGTAACGCGAACGAATCTCGGTGGATACTGTTTCTGTTCCCTTTTCCGTCTGCATCTCAGTGCGAAGCAAAAACCCCTTGACCTGCGGATTATCTTCCCAACTCAGGGTAGTAATCAGTTTCACACTATCACCCTTGTAGTACGTCGTTTGCTCCGTACTGGCTGACCACACGAACACTTTACACCCGTCATTCGGCGTTTTGGGTGCGCGCGCTTTTTCAGTCACGCGCTCGTGGCGAATCAGCGCCGCTTTCTGCTTGTCAGCCAACGCAAAAGTCCAACTATCCAGATAGAAAATCACCCCCTCAAGCTTTACAATATCGGATGCAACCAGAGAAGTTCGCGCCCCGCCCCGTTTTTCCCTGTACCCATATAGCGTGAGTTGCAGGGGATGCATTCGCGAACCGAATGCCTGATATTGAAACTCTGCAAAAAGAGGAGGTGACGTGTAGTCAGGTACTTTAGGGCAAGACAAATCAGGTAAATCAATACCGCCGACTATACCTTTAAGCCTCGAGGATGAAAACGCCGAACCGGCTACAGGATAGTAAAAATAAACTGTAATAGCACCATCGGCCGCAACACTTTTTTCCAACTGATCATTTTTATTATACTTAAAATATTGGGACGTCGTGATGCACGTAGAAACCATATACGCCTGCAGCTCCTGCGCGCCGAGCAAGAAAGGTGAGTCTGGGTCTTCACAATCCATGTCTTTACTATTATAACGCGGGTCTATGAGGTCACAAATATTGGGGCGCGCTATCGTTTGTCCAAAAAGAGAGAACCTCTCAAGCAAGCAGGTCGCCATAAATGCAAATCCCGGTATGTCTCCACTGCGATATAACTCGACTGCCTGCTTTAATAAAGCCCATTCGTCGGGATTCCACAACGTCAGGATCGCTTTTGGAAGATTGGGATTTTCAGGTGTTGCGCCATCATCGCCCAGACCTTGATAGGCCGAATACGTTATGACCCACTGATCATCATTAAGGCTAACCTCTCCTATGCTATGATGACTTGAATCAAACACCGTCAAAATCTTTGACCGCCCATCATTCTTAGAGGAACCGACCCAGTAGAACATATTCATAAACAATTGACTTGTCCGCTTACCTCTAACTTGGTCTGATTGAAACCTGGAAAGATTAAGACGACTAAGCTCTGAATCCAGAAAGCCTAGATCGCGCAGCAAGTTTCCAACGTGTGAGAATTTATCGTCAAAATTAGACAAGTCGTTTTCGTAAGAGTCAAATTGATTGCCAAAATTAGACAAGTAGTTGTTGTCAGAGTAAACATGATAACTCGTTATATTCCTTTGCCGTCCACCCGGAATCAAGGTATGCCGGGTTACGCGAGGCAATGCCGGTTGACCATTTGGGAAGTGCATGCTTTCCGCTTGATACGCGACGATTTCAAGCGATCCGTCCTCCTCCTCCAGGCACGTCAGAATACGATCCAGTGTCGGATCTGCGCTATACCGACACTTGACCTCTTGGACTGCCTGGTTCGGGAGGTCCGGTTCATACCGGTGAATCGACTCCAGCAGATAGTCTTTCAATCTAAGTTCAACCTGATAGGCAGCTGTCGTGCCAGGCCAGACATCCATCATCACTTTTTCATGGGTGTAGGTCGCGGCGAATAATTTGGCATCGCCACTGTTGACCCCAACGAGCCTGAACTGGCCTAGCAATCGATTCCACGTCAGGTTCAACTCTCCAGCATCTGGAGAGACAATCTTCGTAGGGAGCATTTGTGTAAAGGGACGGCTCCAGTACTCAATGGCTTCATCGATCACTTTGACATTTTCTCGCCACTTGCTTACCGCCTCGTTCCAGTCCCGATGCGTGGCCGATGCGAACAGCTCAGGACACGCTGCCAATAACAACCAGTCCCAGCCGCTGGGCGCAGGGGGTGGAGGTTTGGTTTTATCTTTAATTTGTTGCAGCAGCTGTATAATTTTTTGGCGCAGTGCTTCATCGGGCTCCGAACCATCGCCCTGCGGTATATTTAAATATTCGCGATTTCCGCTTGGGTAATCCAGGATAAACTCGCCATAGCCCTCCTTACTTGTCACCCAACATGCTGCTTTTTTCAAACAGTGGCCTTGCCCGAGCCGAGCCCAGTCTACGTCCGTAAAAGCGATGCTTGTCCCGTTGGCCAAGGTCAGCGTGCGGTCGCGAATTTCCAGGCTGGAAAAACGAAACGCCCAACCGTCGCCGAGTGCAGCTTCGTTGCCTCGCAACGCCGAATAATGAAGGGTCAGATCACAAACCGGACCATTTCCTTCCAGGCCTTGGAGTGTCGCCACAGGATAATGGGCGTGAAACAGCCCCGTCTGGGCGTCGACCCCCGTTTCGCTTTGCCCACTCACATCGAATACTTCCGAGCGAAACGTATTGCCGTAGTCCTCACACAGCGGGCTACTGGCAACATAGCGCTCTAATAAGGGTGGAGAAATACACTCGACAGCCTGGGGCAGCCGCCAGAATTCGGAACCGCACAGGCGACTGATATGACCCACTACAACGGTTTTTTCAGGAGGCACGCTCTCTGGAAAATGAAAAATCAGCCCAGGTTTCTTCCCCGGGTCTATGGACCATACAGCAGATTCTGATGTAACGTTGCATCCCCAGTCCGGGCAGTCAACAATTTTGATGTTCAGTTCTTTCGCCTCTGCACTTAAACGAAACACCCACTCGTTTTTGTTTTCATCGGGCAGTCCAGTCGTTAACGAAAACGATGGAAGCGCACACAAGTAATGAACTTCCCCCCCTGGAACAATGTCAGGATAC
Source organism: Pseudomonas viridiflava (assembly GCF_001642795.1). GTDB lineage: Bacteria > Pseudomonadota > Gammaproteobacteria > Pseudomonadales > Pseudomonadaceae > Aquipseudomonas > Aquipseudomonas viridiflava. The sequence continues at coordinate 280,720 of NZ_LKEH01000026.1, forward strand.
CCCGAGTCTAAACTTACAAGTTTTTTATTATCATTTACCGCGTCTTCTCGGCCGCGGTAAGCCTGGATAACTTTTCCAGTGAGATCATCTATCAGGAATACGGGTCTATCCGCCTTAGTTGATAGTGCCTCGGTCCAACTGACGGTCTCCAGTTCTACCATGAAATCTGAGCCACGTGGCACCATAAGCGTTACTTCGCTTGCGACGGCCTCGGTGCATGCCAAGTGCCCAGAATGAGGGTCCTTTTTACCCACCCTCACGTACGGCCAATGCTGGGCATCCACAAACGCGCAAAACGCCATAACCCACTGTGCTTTGTTTTGCGGGGCAGAACCGTCTTGTGCAGGGGTAAATCGCGCGGCATACAGAAGTTCGGAGCTGTCTGGACGGCGAACTGTTATTACCAGTTCGGTCTGATGGGTTTTAAAAAGTGCTGCAATTGGAACAGCCGTTGAGACCCAGTTATCCATGCTCGGCTCGGTGGTGAATACCCGCAGCGCGTCGCCGGTACCCCAAAGCGTAGCGGTTTGAGCGTTGGCAGGAATAACATCGCTTCCCGGCATTGCAGAATCACCCAAACGCATGAACGGAGCCAGAGCGGAATTCTTCAACTGGCACGCCCAATCGCTCAACCAACTGCCATTCTGCACACGGGGCGAAGTGTTGGCGTTGAATGTTAAGGCGGGTACTATATCTCGTGGCGAAAACGCGTCCACCACGTGAGCCTCGATGGTCTGATCAGGAGACAGTTTTTGTGTTCCATCTACAATTCCCAAGCGCACCCAGTCCGACAATGTCAATGTGACGCACAGATCCGAATCCTGTGGGATCCATAGCGCATTGCCGGTAGACGATGGTGTTACAGTGCTGTCGGCCCGCGAAGACTTCGCCCCGGCGCGCAACAATTGGCTACCCTTATTGAGTGCTACACAGAGATCCTCTCCCCATTGCCGAAATGTCGAACGGCCTTCTTTTACAGTGAAAAAATGATTTTCATATAACGCTTGCGTATTGATATCCCGTACTTGAACACACAATCGGGTGCCCTCTGCAAGATCGTCCCCGGTCATTGCCAGTGCTTGAACTTGATTGGTACAAAATGGTGCGTTTGTAAATGCGCGGTTTCGACAGCTAAAGTGCCAAAGTCGAAATGGCAACGCCGAGCCATCGTCACGAAATTCGTTGCTCCGATCAAAGTTCCCCACCTTCATTTGCCTGTTCCCCCAATAAAATGCATGGGCGAAGGCTTTGGGCCATTTTGATTGGTGGCAGTTTTCTTCACTGGCCGTGAAACTGACTTGGTCCAATATTTTTCCGTCGCTCTGACGTATCAGCCAGGCGGTGAGCGTTTCCCCCACTGCAAGGTCGCGCCCGGCCTTTATCTCGCAAGGACTTGTCCAGCCGTTTTCCGGGCTACCACAGAACACGCGGTCAAAACCGTCCATGTCCGGCAGTGTGTCGTCGGGATCGGTGGTCAGCACGTAGCCCATGTCGTTGTAGTTGATCACCCCGGTGTTCGGGGTGGCAGTAGATGCGGCCGCTGGAGTGGGCATTCCAATACTCCCTGTAAGAAAAACTATAGAGACGATCGAATTTAATGTTTTTGAGCGTCTCAGTGAGTTTTCAGCTTACGGCCTGTAATACGGGACAGAACCTGTCACTTTTGACACTACTTAGATGTTATTGCAATTAGCTTCTGCCGATTGATTTCATCTGGCGCTTAACGTAGTTGAATGTCTGCACTTGCCCCCGACGCAACGTCCTTTTTCCGTACGAGAAAGATTCAGCGAACAGGGTGGCGGCGATTCCCCTGTGGAGGCATTCATCACGCGAGGAGCACTGCCCCCCCCTGAACTGCGACTGAAGCACAGCAATCGCGGACAAGTCCGCCCCCACGATTTCCGGTGTTTGTTGCGCGCGGGCGCGGCGTCACAGGCGGGGCGGGACCTCTGTCAAACAACGTGTAACCCGCTGAAGAGAGCTGACTTTGTCGGACCAGCGCACAGGTTTTCACACCGTCTTTTCGGGCAGCTTTTCCCGTTTTGCGCACCCAGCGCACCAACAATGCACGTCGTCGCGCACCAACCTCCCTTACTGGCTCCACATCAGTGCACTGCTCGGGCGCCATGGCGCTCAAAGGCCCGTTCCAAAGCGATTTTTCAGGCTGGGCACAGCCTTTGCTTGGAAGCCTTCAAAGAGTCGTTCTGCCAATCCAAAAAAAACAGATCAACGGAGCCCGTCCAATGAAGCGTCGCAGCCTGATCAAAGCTTTTACCCTGTCCGCATCCATCGCAGCCATGGGCCTTTCATGGACCGCTCAGGCCGCCGAAACCATCAAGGTCGGCATCCTGCATTCGCTTTCCGGCACCATGGCCATTTCCGAGACTTCGCTTAAAGACATGGCGCTGATGACCATTGACGAGATCAATGCCAAGGGCGGCGTGAACGGTAAGATGCTGGAGCCGGTGGTCGTAGACCCGGCCTCCAACTGGCCGCTGTTCGCCGAAAAGGGCCGTCAGCTGCTGACTCAGGATAAGGTCGCCGTGGTGTTCGGCTGCTGGACCTCCGTTTCGCGCAAATCGGTCCTGCCGGTCTTCGAAGAACTCAACGGTCTGTTGTTCTACCCGGTTCAGTACGAAGGCGAAGAGATGTCGCCGAACGTGTTCTACACCGGTGCAGCGCCTAACCAGCAGGCCATTCCTGCGGTCGAGTACGTGATGAGCGAAGACGGCGGCGAAGCCAAGCGCTTCTTCCTGCTGGGCACCGACTACGTCTACCCGCGTACCACCAACAAGATTCTGCGCGCATTCCTGCATTCCAAAGGCGTGAAGGACAGCGACATCGAAGAGGTCTACACCCCGTTCGGCCACGCCGATTACCAGACCATCGTGGCGAACATCAAGAAATTCTCCGCTGGCGGCAAGACGGCGGTCATCTCCACCGTCAATGGCGACTCCAACGTGCCGTTCTACAAGGAACTGGCCAACCAGGGCCTGAAAGCCACCGACGTACCGGTCGTGGCCTTCTCGGTCGGCGAAGAAGAACTGCGCGGCATCGACACCAAACCGCTGGTCGGCCACCTTGCGGCCTGGAACTACTTCCAGTCGGTCGAGAACCCGGTCAACAAGAAGTTCGTCGCTGACTGGAAAGCCTACGCCAAGAAGAAAAACCTGCCGGGCGCTGACAAGGCCGTGACCAACGACCCGATGGAAGCCACGTACGTCGGTATCCACATGTGGGCGCAGGCGGTTGAGAAAGCCAAGTCCACCGATGTCGACAAGGTTCGGGAAGCGATGGCCGGACAGACCTTCGCCGCGCCGTCCGGCTTCACCCTGACCATGGACAAGACCAATCACCACCTGCACAAGCCGGTGATGATCGGTGAAGTCGAGGAAAACGGTCAGTTCAACGTGGTCTGGCAGACCAAGGAGCCGATCCGCGCCCAGCCGTGGAGCCCGTACATCCCTGGCAACGACAAGAAGCCGGACCATGCGGTGAAGAGCAACTGATCAGCGCTCATATGATCGTTCCCACGCTTTGCGCTCGGCGTTATACAAAAGTTTGGACGACGTACAAACAGGGTCAAAACGAATGCGTCTGACTGAATGCGTATCCCGTGGGAGGCGGCTTGCCGGCGATGGCGTCCTTTCAGTTACCGATAGGTCGCTTCGGAAAACGCATCGCCGGCAAGCCGCCTCCCACAGTCCGTCGGTTGCAGGCAGACCTTGTATAACGAGAAGTGCTTTACGTGGGAATGCCTCTCGGGACGCGTGCGTCTCGGGCGGCATGCCAATGCGGACCATCGGCACGATCAACCCGCACGAACATGAATCAAGGCCATTGATATGCCCTCTTACCTTTACCGCCTGATCCTTGCCATCACCCTGTTGCTGCCTTTCGCGGCGCAGGCCAGTGATGCGGGCGATTTTGCTGGGGCCAGTTCTTCGCAACAGGCAGAATTGCTTGAAGCCTGGGCGGCCAAGCCTGTTCCCGAGCGGGTCGAGTTGCTTGAAGCACTGCGCGACGGCCGAGTGGCTGCCGACAGCAGCAAGCGGGCCTGGATCGAGAACAATGAAACCTATGTCGCGGTAGACGCCGATGTTCCGGCTGCGGCAGATGCCCCCACACCTGATGAACCGCGCAAACTGCGCCTGAACAACCGGCTGCGGGGTCTGGTCGAGACCGCGCTGGCCAGCCACCAACTACTGGCAGCCGATGTAAAGCTGCGCATGGCCGCCGCTCTGCAACTGCAGAAAAGCGCGCGCCCTGCGCAACTGGACCTGCTGAGCCAGCGCGTGGAGACCGAAACAGACTCAAGCGTCAAAGACGCCCTGACCCTGGCACTGGCCAACCTGCAACTGGTCGACAGCAGCCCCAGCGTGCGCCTTGCCGCTGTGCGCCTGCTGGGCGAAACCGGTGATCCGCTGGCCCGCACCCGCCTTGAATCGTTGCTGTCGCCGGGCGTTGAAACCGACGCGTCGGTGCGCATTGCCGCCGAAACCAGCCTGGCCCAGGTCAAACGCAAACTGATGATCGGTGAAATCCTCGGTCAGGCCTTCAGCGGTATGTCGCTGGGCTCGATCCTGCTGCTGGCCGCGCTGGGCCTGGCGATTACGTTCGGCCTGCTGGGCGTGATCAACATGGCCCACGGCGAAATGCTGATGCTGGGTGCCTACTCGACCTATGTCGTGCAGTTGATGTTTCAGCGCTACGCACCGAGCGCCATCGAGTTTTACCCACTGGTGGCGCTGCCCGTCGCATTCTTCGTCACGGCGCTGATCGGCATGGCACTGGAGCGCACGGTGATTCGCCATCTGTATGGCCGTCCGCTGGAAACCCTGCTCGCCACCTGGGGCATCAGCCTGATGCTGATTCAGGCCGTGCGCCTGGCCTTCGGTGCGCAGAACGTTGAAGTGGCCAACCCGGAATGGTTGTCCGGCGGTATTCAAGTACTGCCCAATCTGGTGCTGCCTTACAACCGCATCGTGATCATCGCCTTCGCGCTGTTTGTGGTGGTGCTGACCTGGCTGCTGCTGAACAAGACCCGTCTGGGCCTGAACGTGCGCGCCGTGACACAGAACCGCAACATGGCCGCCTGCTGCGGCGTACCGACAGGGCGTATCGACATGATGGCCTTCGGGCTGGGCTCCGGCATCGCAGGCCTGGGCGGCGTCGCCCTGAGCCAGATCGGCAACGTCGGCCCTGATCTGGGCCAGAGCTACATCATCGATTCGTTCCTGGTGGTGGTGCTCGGCGGCGTCGGGCAGCTGGCAGGCAGCGTGATGGCGGCTTTCGGGCTGGGCATCGCCAACAAGATTCTCGAACCGCAAATCGGCGCCGTGCTGGGCAAGATCCTGATCCTGGCGCTGATCATTCTGTTTATCCAGAAACGTCCGCAAGGCCTCTTCGCATTGAAAGGACGGGTGATCGACTGATGAGCCAGCCATTGATGGTAACTGCTGTACATAAGGTCGGCCCCAAAGGCACCCTGACGGTGGGCATTCTGGTACTGGCTGTTTTGCTGGCCATGCCGCTGCTCTCGTTGCTGCCCGCCGATAACAGCCTGCAGGTGTCGGCCTACACCCTGACACTGGTGGGCAAGATTCTCTGCTACGCCATTGTCGCTCTGGCACTGGATCTGGTCTGGGGTTACGCCGGGCTTCTATCGCTGGGCCACGGCCTGTTCTTCGCGCTGGGCGGTTATGCCATGGGCATGTACCTGATGCGCCAGGCGGCGGGTGACGGTCTGCCAGCGTTCATGACCTTCCTGTCGTGGACCGAGCTGCCGTGGTACTGGGCCGGCACTGACAACTTCCTGTGGGCCATGTGTCTGGTGGTTCTGGCGCCTGGCCTGCTGGCGCTAGTGTTCGGCTTCTTTGCCTTCCGCTCACGGATCAAGGGCGTGTATTTCTCGATCATGACCCAGGCACTGACCTTCGCGGGCATGCTTTTGTTCTTCCGCAACGAAACCGGTTTCGGCGGCAACAACGGCTTCACCAATTTCCGCAGCATTCTGGGTTTCAGCATAAGTTCGCAGGGCACACGGGCGACGCTGTTTCTGGCGACCGTGATTCTGCTGGTGGTCAGCCTGTACATCGGCTGGCGGCTGGCACAGAGCAAGTTCGGCCGGGTGCTCACCGCCCTGCGCGATGCGGAAAACCGCCTGATGTTCTGCGGCTACGACCCACGCGGCTTCAAGCTGTTCGTCTGGGTCCTGAGCGCGGTCCTGTGCGGACTGGCGGGTGCGTTGTATGTGCCGCAGGTCGGCATCATCAACCCGAGCGAAATGTCGCCGACCAACTCCATCGAAGCGGCGGTCTGGGTGGCTCTGGGCGGACGCGGCACGCTGATCGGCCCGCTGCTGGGTGCCGGTCTGGTCAACGGCATGAAGAGCTGGTTCACCGTGGCATTCCCGGAATACTGGCTGTTCTTTCTCGGCGCGCTGTTCATCATCGTCACGCTCTACCTGCCCAAAGGCGTCATCGGCGTACTGAAGAAAAGGAGCGAGTCATGAAAACCACGCCAACGCCTTCTTTCATGCTGGAGCCGGTGCTGGACCCCAATTCCGATGCAGGCACCAGCCGCGACGCGCTCGGTCTGGGCCAAAGCGCCGGCAAGGGACTGAACACACGCCACGGCACGATCCTGACTCTGGAAGACATCAGCGTCAGCTTCGACGGTTTCAAGGCGCTCAATGACCTGAATCTGTACATCAGCGTCGGCGAGCTGCGCTGCATCATCGGCCCCAACGGCGCGGGCAAGACCACGCTGATGGACGTGATCACCGGCAAGACCCGACCCAGCCACGGCAAGGCCTGGTTCGGCGAAACGCTGGACCTGACGCAGATGAGCGAAGTACAGATCGCCCAGGCCGGGATCGGCCGCAAGTTTCAGAAGCCCACAGTGTTCGAAGCGCTGAGTGTGTTCGAGAATCTGGAACTGGCGCAGAAGACCGACAAGTCGGTGTGGGCCAGCCTGCGGGCGCGCCTGAACGGCGAACAGCGCGACCGGATCAACGAGGTGCTGGAAACCATTCGCCTGACAGGCTCCGTGCAGCGCCCGGCGGGGCTGCTGTCACACGGTCAGAAGCAGTTTCTGGAAATCGGCATGCTGCTCGTTCAGGACCCGCAACTGCTGCTGCTCGACGAGCCGGTTGCAGGCATGACCGATGCCGAAACCGAATTCACTGCCGAGCTCTTCAAGAGTCTGGCGGGCAAGCACTCACTGATGGTGGTCGAGCACGACATGGGCTTCGTCGGCTCGATTGCCGACCACGTGACCGTACTGCACCAGGGCAGCGTACTGGCCGAAGGCTCATTGAACGATGTGCAGGCAGACGAACGCGTGATCGAGGTGTACCTGGGCCGTTGAGGCTGACGTGATCGCTCCCACTCCACGCTCATCGTTATACGCAAGTCATTTGGCTACCCTGTGAGGCAGCGGCACTGATGCGCTTTTGTAGCGCGATGGCATGAACACCGCAGAGCGCGACGTGGGTGAAGGCTGAGTCCTGGCGCTGATTCGGGGGGCAATCGGCATGGATGCCGATTGAGCTGCNGTTGGCCTCTCAAAGTAAGTCGCCGAGGGGCGAAAAGGTGACGTGAGCCATGCGCTCTGCTCACTGAGTCCGCAGTCTGTGCCATTTGTGACGCGGAGCATAACGGCGACCACGCTGTAACAGAAGAGAACATGAACCATGCTGCAGGTCGAAAAGCTTCATCAATATTACGGCGGCAGCCACATTCTGCGTGGCCTGTCCTTTGACGTGAAGGTCGGTGAAGTCACCTGCCTGCTGGGCCGCAACGGCGTGGGCAAGACCACGTTGCTGCGGGTGCTGATGGGCCTGTTGCCGTCGAAGGAAGGCTCGGTGCAATGGGAAGGCAAGGCCATTACCGGCTTCAAGCCCCACCAGCGCGTGCACGCCGGTATTGCTTACGTACCGCAGGGCCGGGAAATCTTCGGACGGCTGACCGTCGAGGAAAACCTGTTGATGGGCCTGTCGCGCTTTCCGGGCTCGGAGGCCAAAGAGGTGCCTGCGTTCATCTACGAGCTGTTCCCGGTGCTGCTGCAAATGAAGCACCGCCGTGGCGGCGATCTGTCGGGCGGCCAGCAGCAGCAACTGGCGATTGGTCGCGCACTGGCCAGCCGCCCTCGCCTGCTGATTCTCGATGAGCCTACCGAAGGCATTCAGCCGTCGGTGATCAAGGAGATCGGCGCGGTCATCAAGAAGCTGGCCGAGCGCGGCGACATGGCGATTCTGCTCGTAGAGCAGTTCTACGACTTCGCCGCTGAACTGGCGGACCAGTATCTGGTGATGTCCCGGGGTGAAATCGTCCAGCAGGGCCGTGGCGAGAACATGGAAGCCGAAGGCGTTCGCGGACTGGTCACTATTTGATGCGCCAATCCGTTATCGTGCAATCCTCGACACAGAATTGAAGACGCCATGAATCTGCCTGCCAATACCGCCCTGTTCACGCCCAGCTGGCACGCCGAGCTGGAGCTGGGCTATGGGCGTTTTGACGACAGCACGCGGCCGGTCCAGCGCCGCCACAAGGGTCCGCTGCGGGTGCAGAAACATCTGTACGCCGAAGGCCCCGAGGTGTGTCAGCACATCATCGTCCACCCGCCCGGCGGTATCGCGGGCGGCGACCGTCTGGATATCTCGGCCAACGTCGGCACCGACGCCTGGGCGCAGTTGACCAGTCCCGGCGCAGCCAAATGGTATCGCGCGGCAAGCCCGGCGTTTCAGCAACTGGAGCTGCAGGTCGAGCCCGGCGCGACGCTGGAATGGCTGCCTCAGGAAACCATCGTGTTCTGTAACGCCCAGGCCGAACTGACCACGCGCATCGAGCTGCGCGGCGACGCGAAGCTGTGTTACTGGGACGTCGTGGCGCTGGGCCGTCCAGCCAGTGGCGAGCGTTTCGAGCACGGGCATTTTCAGTCCGCGCTGGATATCCGCCGCGATGGCACATTGATCTGGCACGAACGTCAACGCATTATCGGGGGCGACGGGCTGCTGGATTCGCCGGTCGGGCTGGATGGTCATACGGTGTTTGCCACGTTGCTGATCACCGGCGAGGTGGACAGCGAATTGCTTGAAGCCTGCCGCAGCCTGTCGATGCCCAATCCGGTACGTGGTGATCTGACCCAGGTGCCGGGGCTGGTCGTGGCGCGCTGTCTGGCCAACGAAGCCTTGCATGCGAGAGCCTGGCTGATCGAAGTCTGGAAAAAACTGCGTCCGGCATTGCTGGGACGCGAGGCAGTGACGCCTAGAATCTGGAATACATGAAGTTGGGCAGACGCCTCCCGCAAAAGCGCCAACAACGACTGCACAGCAACCCGAACACCACGACACGGAAACCCCATGGACCTGACGCCACGCGAAAAAGACAAGCTGCTGATTTTCACCGCCGGACTGGTTGCCGAACGGCGCCTGGCACGCGGTGTGAAGCTCAACTACCCGGAAGCCATGGCCTACATCTCCGCAGCGCTGCTCGAAGGCGCACGTGACGGTCAGACGGTCGCCGACCTGATGCATTACGGTACGACGCTGCTGACCCGCGAGCAGGTGATGGAAGGCATTCCGGAAATGATCCCGGAAATCCAGGTGGAAGCAACGTTTCCAGACGGGACCAAGCTGGTCACCGTGCATCAGCCGATTGCCTGAGGACACCCGCATGCAAGACGTGATTCGCGATGCACTGCCGGAAGATTTGCCCGGCATTCTCGCCATCTACAACGATGCGGTGCTCAACACCACCGCCATCTGGAACGAACAGCCGGTCGATCTGGCCAACCGTCAGGCGTGGTATGCCTCCCGCCAGACCCAGGCCTACCCGATTCTGGTCGCCGTGGATGCGGCAGGCGAAGTGCTGGGGTACTCATCGTTCGGCGACTGGCGTCCTTTCGAGGGCTTCCGTCATACGGTCGAGCACTCGGTGTACGTACGCGCCGATCAGCGTGGCAAGGGCCTGGGGCCAAAACTGATGTCGGCCTTGATCGAGCGCGCCCGCACCTGCGACAAACACATGATGGTCGCTGCCATTGAAAGCGGTAACGCGGCCTCGATTGCCCTGCACGAACGCCTGGGCTTCGCGGCCACCGGCCAGATGCCGCAGGTGGGCACCAAGTTCGGTCGCTGGCTGGACCTGACCTTCATGCAACTGGACTTGTCGCCCGGCGCTCGGGCGCCAGCCTCGCAAGCCCCCAAATCCGTATAACCGAGAGCCTTCCATGAACCCAGCACAGTTGCGTCGCGTCACCGCTGAAAGCTTCGCGCATTACCGTCAGGGTCTGGCGCAACTGCTGCTCGACACCGTCCATGACGGCGCATCGGTCGGGTTCATGGCTGACCTGACGCTGGAGCAGGCGCTCCGCTGGTGTGATGGTTTAAGAGCTGACGTTGCATCAGGCGACCTGTTGCTGTGGGTCGTGGTCGACAATGAACGCCTGCAGGCCAGCGCACAGCTTGCGCTGTGCCAGAAGCCCAACGGGCTCAACCGTGCCGAGGTGCAGAAGCTGATGGTGTCGCCTGCCGCGCGTGGCCACGGTCTGGGCAGGCAACTGATGGAAGCAGTCGAACAGGCCGCCGTGAAACTCAAGCGCGGCCTGCTGCACCTGGACACCGAAGCAGGCTCGACGGCGGAAGCCTTCTATCGCTCGATGGCCTACACCCGCGTGGGCGAACTGCCTGACTACTGCGCCACACCGGACGGTCGCTACCGACCGACCGCCATTTATTTCAAAACCTTGGGGCTACCGACATGATCCCTGGTCAATACCAGATCCAGCCCGGCGAGATCGAACTCAACGCCGGCCGCCGTACCCTGAGCCTGACCGTTGCCAACAGCGGCGACCGTCCGATTCAGGTGGGCTCGCACTTTCACTTTTTCGAAACCAACGATGCCCTGACCTTCGACCGAGCCGCCAGCCGCGGCATGCGCCTGAATATTCCGGCTGGCACCGCCGTACGCTTCGAGCCTGGGCAGGCACGCGAGGTTGAACTGGTGGACCTTGCAGGGTTGCGCAAGGTGTACGGGTTTGCCGGTCGAGTGATGGGCGAGCTGGATTGAATCAAGGCGCAGGCTCGGATCGTTCCTGCTCAGAGCGCAGGAGCGATCAGTGTGGGGCCCATAAAGTACTCAAGGAATCACCATGAAGATTTCCAGACAAGCCTACGCCGACATGTTCGGCCCTACGGTGGGCGACAAGGTTCGACTGGCCGACACCGAGCTGTGGATCGAGGTCGAGAAGGACTTCACCACCTACGGTGAAGAAGTGAAATTCGGCGGCGGCAAGGTCATTCGTGACGGCATGGGCCAGGGCCAGTTGCTGGCGGCCGAGGTGGTCGACACGCTGATCACCAATGCGCTGATCATCGACCACTGGGGCATCGTCAAGGCTGACGTCGGCCTCAAGAACGGTCGCATCGCCGCCATCGGCAAGGCAGGCAACCCGGACATCCAGCCCGACGTAACCATCGCGGTGGGCGCAGCCACTGAAGTGATCGCAGGCGAAGGCATGATCCTCACCGCGGGCGGCGTCGATACGCACATCCACTTCATCTGCCCGCAGCAGATCGAAGAAGCCTTGATGAGCGGCGTGACCACCATGATCGGCGGCGGCACCGGTCCGGCAACCGGCACCAACGCCACGACCGTTACACCCGGCCCCTGGCACATGGCGCGCATGCTGCAGGCCGCTGACGCCTTCCCGATGAACATCGGCCTGACCGGCAAGGGCAACGTCAGCCTGCCCGGACCGTTGATCGAGCAGGTCAAGGCGGGTGCAATCGGCCTCAAGCTGCACGAAGACTGGGGCACCACGCCTGCCGCCATCGACAACTGCCTGAGCGTGGCCGACGAATACGACGTGCAGGTGGCGATTCACACTGACACGCTGAACGAGTCGGGCTTTGTCGAGACCACGCTCGCTGCGTTCAAGAACCGTACGATCCACACCTACCACACCGAAGGTGCCGGTGGCGGCCACGCGCCCGACATCATCAAGGCCTGCGGCTCGCCGAACGTGCTGCCCAGTTCGACCAACCCGACCCGGCCGTTCACCCGCAACACCATCGACGAGCATCTGGACATGCTCATGGTCTGCCATCACCTGGACCCGAGCATCGCTGAAGACGTCGCTTTCGCGGAAAGCCGCATCCGTCGCGAGACCATTGCCGCCGAAGACATCCTCCACGACCTGGGCGCATTTTCGATGCTCAGCTCCGACAGCCAGGCCATGGGCCGGGTTGGCGAGGTGATCATGCGCACTTGGCAGACTGCCGACAAGATGAAGAAGCAGCGCGGCCCGCTGCCTCAGGACGGTCCCGGAAACGACAACTTCCGCGCCAAGCGTTACATCGCCAAATACACCATCAACCCGGCCATCACCCACGGTATCAGCCATGAAGTGGGCTCCATTGAAGTGGGTAAATGGGCAGATCTGGTGCTGTGGCGTCCGGCGTTCTTCGGCGTCAAACCGACGCTGATCCTCAAGGGTGGCGCCATCGCGGCCAGCCTGATGGGCGACGCCAACGCGTCTATCCCGACACCGCAACCCGTACACTACCGCCCGATGTTCGCCAGCTACGGCAGCTCCCTGCACGCCACCAGCATGACCTTCATCAGCCAGGCCGCGTTCGACGCAGGCGTGCCGGAATCACTGGGATTGAAGAAGCAGATAGGCGTGGTCAAAGGCTGCCGCACCGTGCAGAAGAAAGACCTGATCCACAACGACTACTTGCCCGACATCGAAGTCGACCCGCAGACCTATCAGGTCAAGGCCGACGGCGTGCTGCTGTGGTGTGAGCCTGCGGATGTGCTGCCGATGGCGCAGCGGTATTTTCTGTTTTGAATACCCGAGAGGCATGACGATAGGGCCTTCCTGCTGGAAGGCCTTTTTATCAGCCCGAGCCAGTCAGATTCCCTGCCCGGGGTTAAGCAACGTGTTCAGTGTATCGCTGTGTCCGATAATAAGCTGAAGCCCGGTTTCACTACTCAGCACTTCCTGCCTTTGAAGCGGATAGTTGCCGGATGACGCGCCTGTATTATTTGATGCGTTCCAGAATCGTCTCGCCTTTGCCCAGCACACCCAAACATTGCAGTGAGTCGTTCATTGCATCCAGCATTCCGATATCCTGAGCCGTCGCGTCATTCTGCAGCGTACGACGCAGCCCCAGAAAAACACCAAACTTTCCGTAAGCGATATCATCCAGTTGAGCGCTTTTTTTTGTGATGACCCGCTGCGCAGCAAGATTGATCTGTTCTTCTATAAACCGGAACAGCTTTATTTTCAGCAACCGACTATTCAAATCCTTCAGCAACTCATCAAGTTTCAGCCTGGTCGATGCTTCGTCATAAAAACCCAACAGATTTTCCTGCACGCGCTCCCCTTCCAGAAGGAACACTAGCGTCGGGCCGTGGTTGATCTCATACGCGCTCGAAGCCGCGGGATTCAGATCATCTTTTGCCATCGGCTTTTGAGGGTCTGAATAGTCCCAGACGAGGTTGACCTCCACCCTGAAAAACTCGATTTCGCCTGCATATTGGGCATCCAGGCCATCAATGACTGAATCCATTTTGGCACTGGCGTTGGGTTCTCCTCGCTTGTTGAGCTTTTCTTTTGTGGAGAACTCGACCACGACCAGTTTTTCCTGACTGGCGTCGATAACGCTCTTCTGAAAGGTTGAATCTGAAACCATTTCTACGCTCATGCTCCGGACCTCCATCCACGTAACCCGTCGCACCACCTTAGGACGTCACAAAAACAGCGTCTACTGACATAAATGTCAGTCAACGCTCTGTTTGTTGCGCACTGTAAAGGCGGTAAGATGCGCCATCTCCGTCACGCTCCCCCAGCAAGGTAACCGGCCATGCGCCTTTCCGAATTCATCGTTCTCCACGTGGATCGCATCGTCGATGAATGGGAAAACTTCGCCAGAACACTGAAACCCGCTGCAGACACCATGAACACCGCAGAGCTGCGTGATCATGCCCAGTCGATTCTGCTGGCGGCTGCGCGGGATATGAAGACCGCCCAGAGCAAGAACGAAGAGATCGCCAAGGCCCGCGGTGAGGAGCTGAACAAGACGCCGAGCCTGGATGAAGCAGCGACCAGCCATGGTGAACTGCGCCATGAAGTCGGGTTTGATCTGGTGCAGATGACTTCGGAGTTCAGGCATCTACGCGCCAGTGTCATTCGCCTGTGGGTCGACAGCCTGACCACGCCGCAACTGGCTGATTTTCGCGACGTGATCCGCTTCAACGAAGCCATCGACGAAGCATTGGCCGAATCCACTGCGGCTTATGCCGAACGTGTGGCGCGCTCACGGGACATCTTTCTGGCGATTCTGGGCCATGACCTGCGCGCACCACTTCAGGCGGTCAGCATGTCCACCGAGCTGCTGGCACGCAAGCTGGTCATGGACGAAAAGACCCAAGGCTATATCTCGCGTATCAAGACCAGTACCCGGCACATGGGCACGATGGTCGGCGACCTGCTCGAATTCGTTCGCAGCCGCCTGGGCGCCAGCCTGCCGGTAGAGCGCAAGTTCATGGACCTGGCGGGCGCCTGTCGTGAGGCAATCGAAGAGGCCTGCGCCGGGCACCCGAATTCGGCGCCCGTGCTTACGATTGAAGGTGAGACGCAGGGACACTGGGACAGCGGACGCATCAGTCAGATGTTGCAGAACCTGATCGGCAACGCCTTGCAGCACGGCGCGGCCAGCCATGAAATCACGGTGCGGGTCATCGGCGGGCCGGACACGGTAGAGCTGGTGGTTCACAACGAGGGCAAGCCGATTGCCGAAGACGCCATCGGCACGATTTTCGACCCGCTGGTACGCAGTTCCGAAGAAAACAGCGAAAGCCGCACCACCACGACCAGCCTGGGGCTGGGTCTGTTCATCGTCAAGGAAGTGGTCAACGCCCACAGCGGCAGCATTACCGTGACCTCGACCATCGGCGACGGCACCACCTTTACCGTCGTGCTGCCCAGAAACTGAGGGTTGCGAAGACTGGATGATGATCGGGCCTATGTGCCGCGCTCATCGTTATACACAAGCCCGCCTCGACACTGATCGTGCCCATCGCGTGGGAACGATCAGAGTGATCTAAAGCACGCCGATCATGCCCGTGCTTGTGCTCAGCGTTATACCCGAGTCTTGCTGCGACCACGGACTGTGGGAGGCGGCTTGCCGGCGATGCNTCGGAAGCGACCTGTCAGTGACTGAACTGACGACATCGCCGGCAAGCCGCCTCCCACGGGGTATGCATTCAGTCAGTCACTTTCGTTGCGCCCCCCGTTTTGCGCGTCTTGCGGACTTGCGGACTTGTGTATAACGATGAGCGCAGAGCGTGGGCACGATCATGACTTGATCAATTACCCCACTGAGCCCTTGGGTCAAACGACGAGCTGTCCGCCAGCTTCTGCCACAGCGCCCGACTGGCATCGTCGATGTGCTTTGGCATCACGATCTTGATCTGGGCATACAGGTCGCCGCGCTCGCCAGCCTTGCTCATCAGGCCGTTGCCCTTGATACGCAGGCGTTGACCGTTCTGGCTGTCGGGGCGGATGGTCAGGTTGATCCGGCCTGTCAGCGTGGGCACGGCGACCTTGGCGCCCAGCGCAGCTTCCCAGGGTGCCAGTGGAACGGTAATGACCAGATCATGACCTTCCACCTCGAACATCGGGTGCGGTGCCAGACGGATGATCAGGTACATGTCACCATTCGCACCGCCGGCTATTCCCGGCGCACCCTGGCCCTTGAGACGAATGCGCTCGCCGTCCACGACGCCTGCGGGAATCTTCACGTTCAGGGTCTTGGTGATGTCGCTCATGCGCTGCCCGTTGGGGCTGTGCTGCGGCACCTTGAAACTGACCTGCTTGGACTCGGCCGACAGCGTCTCTTCCAGAAAGACGGCCAGTTCCATTTCCACATCCTGCCCCTTGCGACCCGGATTGCGGCTGCGGCCACCCTGTTGGGCACGCCCGCCGAAGATGGAACTGAAGAACTCGGAAAAGTCCGCCGTCTCCTCGCCAAATCCGCCCGCACCGGCTCGGCTCTGCCAGCCCGGCGGGGTCTGGAACGGCCGCCCCTGACGCCCGTACTTGCGCAGCTCGTCATATTCGGCGCGCTTGTCGGGGCTGCTGAGAACTTCGTAAGCCTCGGACGCTTCCTTGAATTTGTCCTCAGCCCCGGCCTCTTTACTGACGTCGGGGTGATACTTACGCGCCAACTTGCGATAGGCCGTCTTGATCGCCTTGTCGTCTGCAGTCGGTTCGACATCCAGTATCTTGTAGTAGTCTTTGAAATCCATCTAACAATCACCCATCCAATTATCCAGCGCAGCCAGATGCGCTGGTATAACACGCCCAGCCTCCTCGTGTTCGAGGCACCTGAAAGACTTCACATCGAAAAAAACAGCCCGGTAGCACGCCCTGTCTTCTGGCCGTCAGGTGTTCGACAACCTGGTCTACCGAGAATCCCATCAAGATTGGGGGTGATGGTCCCGAGTTCAAGCCCCGGACGCAAATACCGATAACCCGGAATAAGCGACGCATCGCCCTACGCAATTGCTGCGCACTGACATAAACTGCGCGGCCGTTTTTTGACTGGAACGTAAAAGACATGAATGACCAATCCCCGGCCCGTGCCTGCGGCATCGATTTCGGCACGTCCAATTCCACTGTCGGCTGGCAACGGCCAGGTGTGGAATCGTTGATCGCGCTGGAGGACAACAAGATCACCCTGCCCTCGGTGGTGTTCTTCAACATGGAAGAGCGTCGCCCGGTCTATGGCCGCCTGGCGCTTCACGAATACCTGGAAGGCTACGAAGGCCGCCTGATGCGCTCGCTCAAGAGCCTGCTGGGCTCCAAGCTGATCAAGCACGACACCAGCGTGCTCGGCACGGCGATGCCCTTCAAGGACCTGCTGGCCCTGTTTATCGGCGAGCTGAAAAAACGCGCTGAAAAGACCGCCGGACGCGAGTTCGAACAGGTAGTGCTGGGCCGCCCGGTGCACTTTGTCGATGACGACGCCATGGCCGATCATGAAGCCGAAGACACACTGGCCGAGGTCGCCCGCAAGATCGGCTTCAAGGACGTGTCGTTCCAGTTCGAACCCATTGCTGCAGCGTTCGACTACGAGTCCACCATCACCCAGGAAGAACTGGTACTGATCGTCGACATCGGTGGTGGTACCTCCGACTTCTCGCTGGTACGCCTGTCTCCCGAGCGGCGTGAACATGAAGATCGTCAGGACGACATCCTGGCCACCGGCGGCGTGCACATTGGCGGTACCGACTTCGACAAGCAATTGAGCCTGCAAGGCGTCATGCCGTTGTTCGGCTACGGCAGCCGCATGAAAAGCGGCGCGTACATGCCCACCAGTCATCACATCAACCTGGCGACCTGGCACACCATCAACGCCGTGTACTCGCAGAAATCCCAGCTCGCACTGGGCAGCATGCGCTACGACATCGAAGACACTGGCGGCATCGACCGGCTGTTCAAGCTGATCGAACAACGCGCCGGACACTGGCTGGCCATGGAAGTGGAAGAGACCAAGATTCAGCTGACCCAGACCGATAACCGTCACTTGCTGATGGACCGCATCGAACCGGGACTGAGCGTGGACCTGGGTCGGGCGATGTTCGAGGCGGCAATCGATGCGCAGCTTGAGCGGGTCCGCAACAGCGTGACTCAACTGCTGAGTCAGGCAGGTGTGAGCGTCGAGCAGGTCAATACCGTGTTCTTCACCGGCGGCTCAAGCGGCATTCCGGCACTGCGCAACAGCGTATCGGCGATGCTGCCGAATGCACGTCACGTGGAAGGCAACATCTTCGGCAGCATCGGCAGCGGGCTGGCGATTGAAGCGAAGAAGCGATACGGCTGAAGCAGGCCGATGATCGTGAGGTTGACGATCGTGCCCATGCTCCGCGTGGGTATGCAGCCCGTGACGCTCTGCGTCACATTCAAGAGCGGACGCAGAGTGTGCGGACGATCCTGAACCGCCCTTAAACCAGCCCTTCCTTCTGCAACTCACTCTTCAGGTACGCGTAGTAGATCGGTCCTGCCACCACGCCCGGCAGGCCGAACGCGGCTTCGAACAGCAGCATTGCCAGCAGCAGCTCCCACGATTTGGCGTTGATCTGTCCGCCCACGATCCGTGCGTTCAGGAAGTACTCAACTTTGTGGATCACGATCAGGTAACCCAGCGCCGCCAGTGCGACCCAGATCGAGATCGACATGCCGACGATAAAGATCAGCGTGTTGGACATCAGGTTACCCACCACCGGCAGCAGCCCGAGCAGGAAAGTCATGATGATCAGCGTCTTGGTCAGCGGCAGGTGAATCCCGCACAACGGCAAAACAACAGCCAGGAACACCGAGGTGAACGCCGTGTTGAGCAGTGAAATCTTGATCTGGGCAAAAACGATATTGCGAAACGCGCGGCTGACCAGATAAAGCCGGTCGAACAGTGCCGAGGCCAGCGGCTTGCGGGTGTGAACATCGGAAATCCGCTGCAGGGCAATGATCGCGCCGAGCACCATGCCGATGAGCATGGTCACGAACATGTGTGCAGCGCCCTTGCCGATCAGTTGCAGCTCGCCGATATGTTTCTGCAACCACTGGAACAGCGAAACCTGAAACTCGGCCGCACTGGCGGGCAGGTAGGAATCAATGAACGGCGGAAGCTGACCACGGGCGCGGTCCACCAGAATCATGAACTTGTCCAGCGATGCGCCCGGATTCTCGGCCTCATGCAGCACGAAGCTGATGGCACCGGCGAAAATCAGGGTCAGCAGACTGACAATGATGGTCCCCAACAGCGCAACAGCCAGCCACCTGGCACGCTCGCCAGAGATGAGCTTTTGCAGTTTGGGGGTCAGCATGTTGACTAGTTCGAAGACCAGCAGCCCGGCCAGCAGACTCGGCAGCAGTTTGAAGGGCAATACCAACAGCAGACCGCCGAATACGAGAATCCAGCTGGCTATTAATACCTGACGCGCAGAAAACGTTGGCATAGACCCTCAAAGGGCAGCACGAAGAGGTGGGCAGTCTGCCAGCGTTCGCAGCCGAGAACCAGTCATCCGCAAGCCGGAGACGGGACGGCGCGAACATCTATTCGATGACCGGACTGACAACGACGCGCAAGTGCAGCGTTTACTGCACTTACGCTGCCTGCCCCAGGCGAGGCGAGGGGCTGAAAAATTATTTCTTCTTGAGACAATCGCTCATGAACGTCTTGCGGGCGTCACCCTTGAGCGCCTGAGTGGAGGCCGTCGCGTTGCAGGTCTTCATCTTTTCCTGCTGAGTGGCCGCCGGAGCAGGCGTGGCTTTCAGGCATGTGCTCATGAACGTCTTGCGCTCATCGCCCTTGAGTGACTTGGCACTGGCGTCGGCGTTACAGGTGGTCATCTTGTTCTGCTGCGCCGTCGCGGCAAAACCCTGGGCGGAACACATCAGGCCAACGAGCAACAAAGCAATACCGGGTATCTTCATCGTTCGACTCTCCAGATCCGCTGTACCGGTCGGCACAGACTGAAGTCAGTGTAGCCAAGATGTTGCAAAATATGAGCAATCATCAGGCGCACCGATTGGCATTCATTTGAAACAGGTGGATAGTTGCGCCTCGTTCACCTGTCGGCTTTCCCATGCAATACGCGTTTCCACTCCTGACCATCTTCATCTGGTCCGTCAACACCGTCATCACCAAGGCGGCGTCCGAAGTCATCTTCCCGTCCGAAATCGGGTTCTACCGCTGGCTGCTGGCGGGGCTGCTGTTCACGCCCTTCATGCTCCTCCCGGTGTGGAGAAATCGTGCGGCGATCAGGCCGTTGCTGGGCAAGATCGTCGTTCTGGGTGCGCTGGGCATGGCGGTGTATCAAAGCCTGGCGTACTTTGCGGCAGGCATGACCACGGCCACCAACATGGGGATCATTCAGTCACTGGTTCCGGTGATGGCGCTGGGGCTGTCCATCGCCTGCCTGGGCACACGACTGACCTGGGGCGCGCTGCTCGGCGCAGTGATTTCTTTCGCGGGAGTGATAGTGGTGGTCGCCGCAGGCAACCTCACAGGGCTCATCGAGCAAGGGATGAATCGGGGCGATGCCATCGTACTGTTCGCCGCTGCAGCCTATGCGCTGTACAGCATGCTGTTGAAAAAATGGCAGTTGCGCCTGCCTCCGCTGCACTTGCTGTACATGCAGATTCTGGTGGCGATCGTGGTGCTGTTTCCGCTGTTCATCTTGTCGCCGAGAACCGGCCTGAATGCGAGCAATAGTGCGCTGGTGCTGTACGCCGCGATTCCTACCTCGATGCTGGCACCCTGGCTGTGGATGACCTCGATCATGCGCTTGGGGCCGAGCCGCACCACACTGTTCTTCAACTTGATGCCAATCGCCACGGCATTGATTGCCGCCGTGGCGCTTGACGAACAGCTGGCGCTTTATCACCTGTACGGCGGCGCGCTGACCCTGTGCGGAGTGATCCTCGCGGAACGCTGGAAGACCCCGCTACAACTCAGAAAAGGCTAGGCCGTCGCGCTGCCCTCACCGCCCTCCACACTGTGGATCGACACGTCCGTGATACCGGCAGCTTGGGGCATGCCGCCCTCGGGGAGGTCATCCAGCTCTACGTCGTGTTTCAACGCCAGCTCATGCACGATTTCAATGATCGGCACGTCCAGATTCTCGATGACATCCACATGGTGCTCACCCAGCAGGGTGTACTCGATTTCATACAGTTCTTTATCGCCCATCGCATCACTTCCTGGCCGTCATCTTCGAGCGGCTGATTACGAATTACTGCCTGATTGAGTTAAAGGCCGGCAGCCTTGAGGCGCGCGGCGTGTTCCATGAACAGGCGTACAGGATCTGCGCCTTTGCCCACCAGCCCGAAGGTCTGGTTGACGATGTCAAAATGGTCGAGCGCAAAGTCATCCCCGATGACCGTGCCCAGGTGCGAACTGAAACGCCCGACCATGCCATCAGATTGACCTCGCTCTTTCCTGAACGTGCGAGCGAATATTCGACAGGTCACGTTGGTGCCATCAATCAGGTTGCGTCCGCGATTGGTAACGCCCGGCTTGAGGATCCCGGACCAGGAGTAATAACGCACACCATCGACCAGTTCTTCGCCATTCTCGCCCCATACTTCGGGCAAACCCTGAGGATACTGCCTGTTGAACAGCGCAACCCCGGTGGTGGTCAGGGACTGATGCGAGGCGGTGATGTCCATCGGCAGCTTCGGCCCGCGGTAGCCGGTTTCGAACGCGACAATCGTCCAGGCCAGCAGGCCTATCACCGCATTGACGACGCGCCCTCCCAGCGTGCCCGGCGGAAAGTGCCGTTCCAGATAATCCGCCAGCTCCGACCCATAGTTGGGACCGGCCACTGAGGTGACCGAGGCGACCAGATCGGGGCGCCTGGCTGCCACGTAACGTACGGTCAGCGCTCCCTGGCTGTGGCCGATCAGGTTGACCTTGGCCACACCGGTCTCCCGAACCGTCTGCTCGATGACCTTGAGCAACTGCTCGCCGCGTATTTCGGTCGAATTGACCCCGGACACCATGACCGGTATGACGGTCGCTCCGCCGCGTTCAAGCGCTTTCACGATGCCGAACCAGTAGGGATACACCAGTAACCGCACAAACCCTAACAAGCCTGGTACCAGCAACAATGGATAACGCGTCGCCTGTTCTTGCGCCATGTTGATCTCCTTGTGCTGAAACGAGTTGATTAAGCCTTTTCAACCTTAGCGGTGTTTTTTTGAGAAGGCAGAACAACATGACCACCAGAGGTACTGCCTAATCGCCATCTTTTTTTCGAACTCTTGCGCCCCTCCCTTGCTCCAAGCTGCAACGGGCCAAGACCGGCTCTGACATGTGGAGCAATAAAGATGTACAACAAAATCCTCGCAGCAACCTTTGCACTGGCGGCATTGGCTGGCTGCAGCAGCACAACCGTGCAGAACCCGGTGGACTACGTCACCTACCGCAACGAACCACTGGTCAAGCAGGTCGAGAACGGCATGACCCGCCAGCAGGTCCTGACCATCGGTGGTGAGCCGTCGTCGACCATTGATCGCAAGGTCAATACCGGCACATGCAACAACTACGTCATGGCCAAAGACGGTCACAAACAGGTCTACCACGTCAGCTTCAACAGCGACGGTCGCGTAACCAACAAAGGTTTCATGACGTGCGAACAGCGCGAAGCGAACGAACGCGCGATGTAATACCGATCTGAAACGAAAAAGCCCGATGCGTGATGCATCGGGCTTTTTTATGGACGTTATTTGTACAAACGTCAGAACACCAGCTTGAACAACGCAATCACCACGATCAGGCCGATCAGGAAAATGATGCCGACGGTGCTTCCCAGAAACTTGAGCATGTGAATCTCCACGATTGAATAGGTCTCAAGGTTGGGACCGCAGGGGTGCGCGCTCGTTTCTTATATTTTTTACGCGTTCAGCAAAGCGTGAAACCTGAAAAATCCGATAAAACTTTCTCGCCGTTCATCACTCACAACCCTTGATGATCTTGCCGGGCAACACACAGAGCGAGACACACAAAACCTGATGAACCTGGAGATAACCCATGATTTCTGCACCACAGCTATCCGATGTAAGCAGCTTGCGCCAGCGTGCGCGCCAGAACGTTGAGAATGGTGCGGTCACTGAAGGCTACAACGCTGACCGTGAGACGGTCCTGCGCCTGCTCAATGAGTCGCTGGCCACCGAACTGGTCTGCGTACTGCGCTACAAGCGTCACTACTACATGGCGACCGGCCTGAAGGCCAGCGTTGCAGCTTCCGAGTTTCTGGAGCACGCGCAGCAGGAAGCCGAGCACGCCGACAAGCTGGCCGAGCGTATCGTGCAACTGGGCGGCGAGCCTGAGTTCAACCCCGACACCCTGTCGAAGAACTCCCACGCACAGTACGTGGCAGGCAACACGCTCAAGGAAATGGTTTACGAAGACCTGGTTGCCGAGCGCATTGCGGTCGACAGCTACCGTGAAATCATTCAGTACATCGGTGACACCGACCCGACTACCCGTCGCATCTTCGAAGAAATCCTCGCGCAGGAAGAAGAGCACGCCGACGACATGGCGGACATCCTGAACGACCTGTGATTCGGGACTGAAAGCAAAAGCCAGGATAGTTATCCTGGCTTTTCTATGGGCGTTTGTTTGTTCGCTGCGGAGCGCCAGGAGCGATCACTGATCGTGTCCATCGCTTTGAAGTGGGCATGCAGTCCGCGACGCTCTGCGTTACCTCACGGCCGGACGCGGAGCGTCCTGAGAGGCGTTACCACGCTGGAGCATGGGAACGATCAGCGTGATCTCAAGCACGCCGATCATGCCCATGCACCCAAGTCTTGCTGCAACCACGGACTACTGTGGGAGGCGGCTTGCCGGCGATGCTTTTTCTGAAGCGACCNTCCCGTTTTGCGCGTCTTCCGGGCTTGTGTATGACGATGAGCGCAGTGTGTGAGAACGATCAGCGCAGGGTTGACGATCAAGCCCGGTACAGACGCTTACTTGACGGTCTTCGGCGCCTTGCCTGAGCGCATCTGCTCGAGCAACGGACCACACTGGTTCGGCTCACTGTCGCCCGTCGCGACCAGCGCCAGCAGCCCTGCCGCTGGCCCGATGGTCGCACCCAGCAGGACCATCCCTGCGCCACGCAGCAACAGCGGACCGGACTGCACGCCCGCATTGGGCCGGGCGAACGGGCCGTTGACGTACAGCGGCGAGCGCAGGGAGAACACGCGGAAGCCTTTGGACTCAGGGTTGATCTGCAGGTCCAGTTGCTCGGTCTTCATGTTGGCCGTGCCGCTGATGTAAATGATTGCGTTCTCGGTATCGAAGACGAACAGCCGACTGGTCGCCAGCCCGTCCTTGATGCCGAAATCGGACGCAGCGCAGTTGATCTTCACGTCCTTGTCGCCGAACAGTTTGCCAACCACGTAGTTGCCCACGTTGAGCCCGGCGATTTCCATCAGGCCTCGGCTGATCGCGCCGTCGTTGACCAGCATTTTCATTTCGCCATTGGCCGTGCCGAGCAGCGCCGCAATCGAATTGCCGCGCCCGGTGATATCGGCATCGCCGTTCAGCTCACCAAAGCTGGTCTTCATCGGCTCGAACGTCGGGAACAATTGCTTGAGTTTGAAGTTACGTGCCGACAGCTTCGCCCGGCCCAGCAGCGGTTTGTCACGTCCGTCGAGACGAATGTCCGCGTCCAGCTTGCCGCCCGCCACGCCGAAGCGCAGTGGCTCCAGACTGAGCTGGCCGTCGTTCAGAATCAGATGCGTATAAAGGTCGGTGAACGGCAGGTCCGGACTCTGGACGATGCGCTTGCCGGTGAACTCGACGTCCGCATCCATCGCGCGCCAACGGTCGGTCTGGAACTCCTCGACCGGCAGCACCTTGCCCGAAGGCTGCTTGCTCTCACCGCCACGCTTTTTCTGCGCCGCGTTGGAGTCGGCACCGATGAGCGGCGCCAGATCACTGAACAACAGTTGATCGGACACCAAAACACCCGTCAGCTTGGGCCGTGGCTGGCTGGCGACATAGCCCAGATCACCATGGATATCGCTTTTACCGATCTTGCCGTTGAATTTTTCGTAACTGAAACTGGCGCCCGCCGGGTCATGCAGTTTGGCGATCAGGCGGCCGTCCGTTGAATAGGCGGGCGAGTCTGGCAGCGTGACACCTGTCAGCGGATAAAGATTGCTCAGGCTGGCACCCGACAGTTTCAGGCGCAGGTCCAGCGCACCGAGGTTCTGCGGGTCGGTTACGGTGCCGGCGATCACCACATGGGTATCGCCCACCTTCACATCGGCCTGCACCGGAAATGGCTGAGCGGCGTCCTTCAATGCCAACAGGCCACCAATCTTGCCGGTGCCGTTGAGTTGCTGGCCGTGGTACTGACCTTTGACGGCCAGACCAAACGCGTAGTCCTGAGGCACGGCGCCCTTGTCCTGAGCCTTCTTCGCTTCCTTGCTGCCGACGATCTCACCAAACGGAATCGGCTTGCCAAGCATGTCGATCACAACGTCCAGCTGGGTGTTCAGGGTCTGGTCGTTGAAGCCCACCAGGCCCTTGTCGAACTTGATCGCACCGATGTCCACTTCCCATTTGGTCGGCTCGGCATTGGGGTCGGATTTGGGCAGGTCGAACACCCAGTTGGCACGACCGTCGGCCAGACGCTCCAGCTTCGCTTCAGGCCCGGTCAGGTCGATGCGCGGGATGACCACGTGCTGCGCCAGCAGTGGCAGCAGCGACAGGCGAAATTCCACCTGCTTGAGCGTGACCATCTGCGGCTGTTTCGACCACTCCGGGTTGCCCAGCGTCAGGTCTTCGGCCACGAAATGCGGTGAGGGCACCCATGCGCGCCAGCCACCCAGCTCAGGCTCGCGCGACCAACGAACGTCCAGGTTGCCATTGATGGCGAACGGGCGATGCAGCGCTTCGCTGACTTTTTCATTGAGGGTGGGTTTGATGCGGTTCCAGTCGAAAGTGACAATCACAATGACCAACACGGCCAGCACCACCAGCAAGGTGGCACCTGTCCACGCGAAAATCCTACGGCTGCGCGTCATGCATGACTCTCCAGAAAACAGTGCCCCTGCCTTGGTGCACTGAATACGACATGCCCGTTCGACTGACAAAAACGTCGAGGGTTTGATCGGCTTGGGCAAATAAGCCAACAGCCTTTAAAAGACCACCGGCAGGACTCAATCATTTTGGTTGATTCCCACCATCATCTTTATGAACTTCTTTACACACAGGCCCGGCGTCATAGTGCACGCCTACACCATCTTCCGCTCTTTCGAGGAGCACAGCCATGAAACCCCATCTATTACTCAGCCTGTTTCTGTCCATCTTCGCCGCCAATGCCTTCGCCGCCCCGGAGCAGGATCGTGAGCAGCGTCTGGCTGAAAACGGTCCTGATCGTCTGGTGCAGCAATACCAGCGAGTCTGATCACGCCAGCCATTTGAAAAAAGCCTTTCGACGCAGGCAAAGCGCATTTGTTAAAGTGCGACGCAGTGTTTATCCAGAATCGTTTGAGCCATGCTGCCCCGCGCCGAACAGAAACAACAGACCCGAAGAGCCTTGCTGGACGCCGCCCACCAGTTGATGGAGAGCGGACGCGGTTTCGGCAGCCTCAGCCTGCGCGAAGTCGCCCGCACGGCAGGCATCGTGCCGACCGGCTTCTATCGTCATTTCGAAGACATGGATCAACTGGGTCTGGTGCTGGTCAGCGAGGTCGGTCAGACCTTTCGCGAAACCATCCGCCTGGTGCGACACAACGAATTCGCCATGGGCGGGCTGATTCGTGCGTCGGTAAAGATCTTTCTGGAACGTGTGGCCGCCAACCGCTCGCAGTTCCTGTTTCTGGCGCGGGAACAGTACGGCGGCTCGCTCAAGGTCCGTCAGGCACTGGGCGCCTTGCGCGAAGGCATTAGCGCCGACCTGACTGCTGACCTGGCCAAAATGCCAAAATGGAAGCATTTGAACGCCGAATCGCTGTCGATCATCGCCGACCTTGTCGTCAAAAGCGTGTTCGCCATGCTACCCGAACTGATCGACCCGCCCCCCGCCTCGCTCGCACCGCACCTTACGCCACAAGCCAAGATTACCCAGCAGTTGCGCTTCATCTTCATCGGCGCGCGGCACTGGCGGGGTTTGGGCAGTCATGAGTGATCAATGAGCTTGCGGTAACGATCGTTCCTCACGCTCCGCGCTCATCGTTATACACAAGCCCGCAAGACGCGCAAAACGGTGGGCAAAACGAAAGTGACTGACTGAATGCATACCCCGTGTTCGCACCAAGACTCGGGTATAACGCTGGGCACAAGCATGGGCATGATCGGCGTGCTTGAGATCACGCTGATCGTTCCTACGCTCCGCGTGGGAATGCCTNTGCGTCCCGGCGTACTTGCTGGAACGTATATGGCCGGACTTATCACCCCACTCGACTGCACCACATTGAATCACCCGTTATTTAACGCACCAAAAAAGCACACGCCATTCAATCGATAATCCCGTTCCGTCAGCCATTTCCCACTTCCTGCACTGTTGGCAAGCCCCTTGCTCTGCTTTGAGGCATCGCAATTGGCTGGAAGCTATCTGATGCTGGTGATTCACAACCGAATCGAACCTCAGGCCGAATGGGCCGCCGAGTTGCACTTGAATTTCGAGGCGCGCAGCAAGAGCCGTCTGCGCTGCTTCAGTGCAGAAAACGAAGACGTGGGGCTGTTCCTGCAACGCGGACAATCACCCCTGCGCGATGGCGAGTTTCTCCAGGCTGAGGATGGTCGCATCGTGCGCGTCTGCGCCCGCCCCGAAAAACTGATGCACGTGACCTGCAGCAGCACTTTCGAACTGACCCGCGCGGCCTATCACCTGGGCAATCGCCACGTGGCCCTGCAAGTCGGCGACGGTTGGCTACGACTGCTCGACGACTACGTACTCAAGGCCATGCTCGATCAACTGGGTGCGACCACTGAAACCATCGAAGCGCCGTTCCAGCCGGAACATGGTGCCTATGGCGGCGGGCACCACCATTCACGCGCTGGCGAAGAGGATTTCAACTATCCACCTCGCCTGCACCAGTTCGGCGTGCGCACGTGAACAGCGCCTGGGCGCTTTTGCGCCTGGCCAGTCCGCAGTTGCCGATTGGCGGCTACAGCTATTCCCAGGGTCTGGAGATGGCGGTGGAACAGTCCATCGTGACCAATCCACAGACAGCCGCCCGCTGGATCGGCGATCAGTTGTTGCTCAACCTGGCGCGCTTCGAAGCGCCGCTCCTGCTGGCGCACTGCCAGGCAGCGGCGGCCGAAGACTGGGGGCAATTGCTGCAACTCAGCGAGCAACATCGCGCCAGCCGGGAAACCCGCGAACTGCATCTGGAAAGCCGGCAGATGGGTTATTCCCTGCAACAGCTGCTCAACGGCCTGCCGGAGCTGGACCGCTGCGCGCGGGGCTTTCTGGACCAGACAACCGAGCCTCATCTGGCACTCGGCTGGGCGCTGGCCGCCCGCGCCTGGCAGATAAGCCCGCAGGATGCGCTGGCCGCCTGGCTCTGGAGCTGGCTGGAAAACCAGTTGGCGGTGCTGATGAAGACCCTGCCGCTCGGCCAGCAGGCTGCACAGCGCCTGACCAGCGAGCTGCTGCCGCTGTTGCAGCAGGCGCAGGCCAGTGCCACTGAACAGGATATCCGCCATTGCGGCAGTGCGGCCTTCGGCCTGTCACTGGCGAGCATGGCCCACGAACGTCAATACAGCCGGTTATTCCGGTCCTGATAAGTACCTCTGGAGAACTCAATGAACAGCCAACCCCTGCGCGTCGGTATCGGTGGCCCGGTCGGCTCCGGCAAGACGGCCCTGACCCTGGCGCTGTGTCTGGCGTTGCGTGACCGCTATAACCTCGCGGTCGTGACCAACGATATCTACACCCGCGAAGACGCCGACTTTCTGGTGCGTAACGAGGCCCTGGCGCCCGAGCGCATCATCGGCGTGGAAACCGGGGGCTGCCCGCATACCGCGATTCGCGAAGACGCCTCGATCAATCTGGAAGCCGTTGACCAGCTCAACCGCCGCTTCGAAGGTCTGGATCTGATCATCGTCGAATCCGGTGGCGACAACCTGTCCGCCACCTTCAGTCCGGAGCTGTCCGACCTGACCATCTATGTGATCGACGTGTCGGCAGGCGACAAGCTGCCGCGCAAGGGCGGTCCGGGCATCTGCAAATCCGATCTGCTGGTGATCAACAAGATCGACCTCGCGCCGCTGGTAGGCGCCTCGCTGGAGATGATGGACAGCGACACCCGCCGGATGCGCGGTGACAAGCCGTTCGTCTTCAGCAACCAGAAAACCGGCCAGGGTCTGGAACAGATCATCGCCTTCATTGAACGCCAGGGCCTGCTGAACGCGGCCGCCTGATCCCACGACAAGGAAACCCTCGATGAACTACAAAAAAGTCCTCGGCGCCCTCGCCCTCCTGCTGGTCCCGACTCTGGCATTGGCGCATCCCGGCCACGGCGACAACGGCCTGATTGCGGGTATCAGTCACCCGATTGGCGGTCTGGATCACCTGCTGGCGATGCTCGCCGTCGGTCTGTGGGCCGCACAGCAACAAGGCTCCGCACGCTGGGCTCTGCCTTGCACCTTCGTCGGCACCATGTTGATTGGTGGGGTACTAGGCTTTGAAGGTTTGAACCTGCCTGCACTGGAAAGCGGCATTGCGGCGTCGGTATTGGCGCTGGGCCTAGCCGTCGCGCTGGCCGTTCGTCCACCAGTGGCTCTTGCCGTTGCCGCGACCGCTATGTTCGCACTGTTCCACGGCGTGGCACATGGTCTTGAGCTGCCGGAGATGTCCAGCCCATGGGCCTACGCAGCAGGTTTCGTTGCCGCCACCGCAGCCCTGCACGCCGTTGGCTACGCGGTCGTTCGCGTACTGCCGCAAGCCGCAGCGCCGCTGGTGCGCCTGGCCGGTGCCGCGTCTGCCGCGACAGGCGTCTGGTTGCTGGCAGGCTAAATACACATTCCGTGGGAGGCGGCTTGCCGGCGATAGCGTCAGGTCTGGTAGTGATGGGCCAACTGAAAAAACGCATCGCCGGCAAGCCGCCTCCCACAAGGTTTGCATTTATCCAGAAAGGCTTGTGGATAACCATGAGTGCGATGCTTGAAGCGATAACAAGGCCCATCGAGACTTGCCCGGCAATCCTGCTAACATGTCGCGCATCTCGATACAGCCGCGACGACAGCCGATGCCCCATGCTTCCAGCTCCGCCCCCACGCCTGACATGACCTCGGTCTTCGCTGCCTTGCAGGCGCACTTCCTGAAGGTGATCGTGCCGCTCTGGCAAGGCCCCGGCTGGAATGCGCAACTGGCGCTGCCGTATGAAGCCCTGGATGCCAACCATCAACCGCTGCCACCCCAACGCTATCGGGCCATGGCCTGCGCGCGGCAGCTGTTTCTGTTTTCCAGCCTGATCGATCACGACGAGATACCGGACGCTGCTGTACGCGCCGGTGCCCTGTTCCGATCGTTGCAGCAGCACTTCCACGACGGCGAGCATGGCGGCTGGTTCTACAGCATCGACCCTCAGGGCAAACCACTGGATCGGCGCAAGGACCTGTACACCCACGCCTTCATCATCTTCGCCTGCGCCCATTACTGGGCGAAGTCGAAGGATCCGCTTGCTGAGTCCGTGCTCAACGCAGCGCTCAACGTCGTTGCCGAGCGCTTTGCCGACGGCAACGGCTTGTACGAAGCGCAACTGGATGAAGACTGGTCAACGCTCGGCACCGGCCCTTTACAGAACCCGCTGATGCACCTGGCAGAGGCCTTTCTGGCCACGCTGTCGGTGCGTGCCGACCCGGCGACGCAGGCGGCGATGGACGCGCTGGCCGTCAACATGCAGCAGCGCTTTGTGGATAAAACTACGGGCGTGATGCTTGAGAAGCCGCTGGGCGCTGTGGATAACTGGTATGAGCCGGGGCATCAGTTCGAGTGGTTCTTCCTGCTCGAATCGTCCCCCGAGATGCATGGCAGGCCGTTGCATGACTCCATGACGCGTGCGTTCGCCCATGCGCAGGCACAGGGCGTTGATCCACAGAACGGAGCCGTCACGGCAACGTTGACGCTGGATGGCAAGGTGCAGGACAGCACCCAGCGCATCTGGGCGCAGGCTGAGTACTTGCGGGCGATGGCCTTGCGGCCGGAGTGCGAGTCAGCGCTCAGCCAGCAACTGCTCGACTTCGAACAGCGCTTTCTGCATGCGACCGGCTGGAACGAGTGTGTCGACACCGATGGCACGGTGAGCCGCAGCGACATGCCATCAACCACACCCTACCATCTGGCTACCTGCTACATCGGGCTGGCGGACTATCTGGAAAACCGCTTTGTCACGGCTTTCCCGCCGCCCACGCCCGAAAAAGACTGATCAGCCGCGATTGCGGTCGATCGCAAAGCCCGCCCAGGTCTGGCTGACCGGCATCAATTCAAGGCTGTTGATGTTGACGTGGGCCGGTGTGTTCATGATCCAGAAGATCGTATCGGCAATGTCCTGCGGCTGGATCGGCTCTGCACCCGCGTAGGTCGCATCGTACTTGGCCTGATCACCACCGAAACGCACCAGCGAGAACTCGCTTTCGCACAAACCTGGCTCCAGATTGGTGACTCGCACGCCTGTTCCGACGAGGTCATTGCGCAGGTTGAGCGAGAACTGCCCGACGAACGCCTTGGTGCCGCCATACACGTTGCCGCCCGGATACGGGTAGTTACCGGCCACCGAGCCCAGGTTGACGATGCTGGCACCGCGGCCATGTGCGATCAGGCGCGGCAGCAGCAGGCGTGTGGTGTAGACCAGGCCTTTGACGTTGGTGTCGATCATGGTGTCCCAATCATCCAGATCGCACTTGGGCGCAGGATCAATGCCCAGCGCCAGACCTGCGTTGTTGATCAGGCCCTGAATCGTGGCGAACGCTTCCGGCAGCTCGGCGATAGCGCTTTCCATGGCCGCACGATCACGCACGTCCAGCACCAGCGTGTGAACCCTGGTCTGCTTCGACAACTCGGCGCTCAGCGCGTCCAGGCGGTCCTTGCGGCGGCCGGTCAGCACCAGCGACCAGCCGGCTTCAGCGAAACGACGCGCGCACGCCTCGCCAAACCCGGAAGTGGCGCCTGTAATGAATACGGTGGAAGTCATCTCGTTCTCCTGACATGGCGCAGCCTGTTGCTCGGTAAAGCGGCGCAGCCTGTTAATAAATAAAGCGAAAAAGGAAGCATGCCCGTCACGAATGCTCTGGATCAAGCCTGGGGATAAATCCCGCGACCAAGTCAATCAGCTGTACAAAAAACATACACCTCAAGCAAAGCCATACGCAGCAAGGCCTGCAGGCAGTTTTGCCCACGTTATCCACAGTCAGACCCACAAAATCCGGGGGCAACTCTGAAACGCTGCATCACCCGCAGACCGGGGCCTGTAGCGAGGCATGCAAAGTTTTTTCCTTGACTTTGATCAGCAGGGCAAACGAACGATGACGGTCGTGTGAACGGATGATGGCCTACAGCCCAGCATCCGTGCCGCCTACCCCACTCTTTCCAACGCTTGCCCACAGAGTTATCCACAGGTTGAACAGGCGGATAAACTGTATGAACAACCAGCCTTCAGGCAGTTGACAAACGCCCCGAATGAAAGCTGAAAACCGCCTGTACGATTTTTGAACACTTCGCTGTAACCCTTATGCATAAAGGCCTGCAGCTAAATACTCCCAAGTTATTAACAGTCGGATCCACAGTAAACCTGAACAAGTCGAAAGCGTGACAAAACAACCGTTTGCAGCGGTTTTATGTCGCACTTCCAAGGTCCGTCAAAATTGTTTTCCACAATTCTGAAAAGCGACGCCCCGAGTGCAAAACACCCGGGGCGCACGATTGAAACAGCATGAATTGCCAGACCGTCAGTGACCGCCCAGATAGGCGTTCCTGACCTCCTCATTGACCAGCAATTCCTGACCGGTGCCGGACAGACGGATCTCGCCGTTGACCATCACATAGGCGCGGTCAGACAGCTTCAGCGCATGGTTGGCGTTCTGCTCGACCAGAAAGATCGTCATGCCGGTCGCCGCCAGTTCACGCAGGGTGGCGAAGATCTGCTTCACGATGATTGGCGCCAGGCCCAGGCTCGGCTCGTCGAGCAGCAGCAACTTCGGACGGCTCATCAAGGCACGGGCGATGGCCAGCATTTGCTGCTCGCCACCGGACATGGTCATGGCGCGCTGGTTACGACGCTCCTTGAGGCGCGGAAACAGGTCGAACATGCGCTGCATGTCTTCGGCCGAGTGTTTGTCGCCAATCGGGATGGTGCCCATCATCAGGTTTTCCTCGACCGACATGTCGGGGAACACCCGCCGTCCTTCCGGCGACTGCGCAATGCCGTTGGACGCGATGTAGTGCGACGACTTCTGAGTGATGTCGGTGCCCTGATAGATGATCTGCCCGCTGGCCGCACGCGGTTGACCGAAAATCGACATCAGCAGCGTGGACTTGCCCGCCCCATTGGAGCCGATCAGGCTGACCGTCTCGCCCTCGTCGATATGCAGCGAGACCTTCTTGAGGGCCTGAATCGGCCCGTAAAACACATCGATCTCTTTCAGTTCGAGGATCGGCTTGCTCATACCAATTCCTCTTCATCAGCGCCCAGGTACGCGGCGATCACTTTCGGATCGTTGCGGATCTGCTCCGGTCCGCCCGCGGCAATCACGTTGCCGTGGTCCAGCACCACAATGTCATCGGAGATACCCATCACCATGCCCATGTCGTGCTCGATAAGCACGATGGTCATGTCATGCTCATCGCGCAGCAGACGGATCATGCCGCTCAGGGCTTCGGTTTCCTGCGGGTTGAGGCCTGCGGCGGGTTCATCCAGACAGATCACCTGCGGACGCGTGCACATCGCCCGGGCGATTTCCAGGCGGCGTTGCTGTCCGTAGGACAATTCACCGGCCAGACGGTTGGCGCAATCCACCAGATCCACGACTTCCAGCCAGTAGAACGCGGTGTTGAGTGCGTCTTCCTCGGCCTTGCGGTAGCCGCGGGTGTTGAGGATCCCGCTGATCAGGCTGCGATTGACCCACATGTGCTGGGCGACCAGCAGGTTTTCGACCACCGACATTTCCTTGAACAGGCGAATGTTCTGGAAGGTCCGCGCCAGACCCGCCCGGTTGACCAGGTGGGTGCCGCCGAACATCTTGTAGTACACGCGGCTCAGGAAGCTTTTCGGCGACACGAAGTCGCTGCCCTTGAACGGCTCGCCCAGCAGCTTGATAACGTTGGTGGTCTTGTCGCGGGTGTGCAGCTCGATACGTCCGCCAGTGGCCTTGTAGAAACCGGTCAGGCAGTTGAAGACCGTGGTCTTGCCCGCGCCGTTGGGGCCGATCAGGGCGAAGATCGAGTTGCGGCGAACCTTGAGGCTCACGTCGCTGAGGGCCTTGATGCCACCGAAATGCATCATCAGGTGTTCGACGGAAAGAATCACTTCATTGCTCATTGCGTGGCTCCTCCCTTGACCAGCGCGCCCTTGCGCGGAGCTACGCCGGTACGACTGATGCGGATCAGGCCACGAGGTCGCCAGATCATCATCAACACCATCAGAATCCCGAACAGCAGCACGCGGTACTCAGAGAAGCTGCGCAGCAGTTCCGGCGCCACGGTCAACACGAAGGCTGCGATCACTACACCTACCGTTGAACCCATGCCGCCGAGCACCACGATGGCCAGAATCAGCGCCGATTCGAAGAAGGTGAACGAGGTCGGATTGACGAAGCCCTGATAGCTTGCGAAAAACACGCCCGCAAGACCTGCCGTTGACGCACCAATGGTGAAAGCCGACAGCTTGACCAGTACGTGGTTGAGGCCCATCGAGCGGCAAGCGATCTCGTCTTCACGCAGCGCTTCCCAGGCACGCCCAATCGGCATGCGCGTCAGGCGATGCTTGACGAACAGCACGGCCAGCACCACGAGAAACAGCACGGTGTAGATGAACAGGAATTTCAGGTCCGGGTTGTAATCGAAGCCGAAATATTCATGGATCGGGATCCCGCCGTCCTTCGCACGCCGGCCGAACTCCAGGCCGAAAAACGTTGGCGAGGGCACCGGCACACCGTTCGGGCCGCCGGTGAACGACAGCCAGTTGTTGAGCACCAGACGGATGATCTCGCCAAAACCCAGCGTTACGATGGCCAGATAGTCGCCATGCATGCGCAGCACCGGAAAGCCCAGAATGCAGCCCGCCAGCGCCGCCGCAATGGCCGCCAGTGGCAACGCCGACCAGAATCCCAGCCCGAGGTATTGATAGCCCAGCGCAAGACCGTAGGCCCCGATGGCATAGAACGCCACGTAGCCCAGATCGAGCAGCCCGGCCAGACCGACCACGATGTTCAGGCCCAGCCCCAACAACACATAGATCAGCCCGAGAATGACCACGGTCAGCAGGTATTTGTTGGCGAAAATCGGAAACACGATGGCGATCACGATCAGTACCGGAATGATCCAGTACAGGCTCGACTTGTGATCGGGTTTGAGCACGTGCACGCCCGACCCCGAACTCTCGAAGCTCTGGGAGATACGCACGCCTCTGGGCGTCTGCAGAAACAGACTCATCAGGAAGCGCCCGAGCATGACGATTGCCACCAGCCAGGCCACACGGGTCGGCTGCAGGTTGAAGCTGTAGCCATCGAGCACGATGCCGACGATGGGACCGAACACGATCAGCGCCAGCAATCCGGCCACCACGGCGTCGATCAAGCTTTTCTTGATATCAACAGGTTTAGCGATAGGAGCGGACATACTTATACCTTCGCCACGAGTGGGCGACCCAGCAGGCCTTGGGGACGGAAAATCAGGATCAATACCAGCAGGCCGAAACTGAACACGTCTTTGTAGTCGGAGTTGATCAGACCGGAGAACTGCGACTCGGCAACCCCCAGAATCAAACCGCCAAGCATCGCGCCAGGCAGTGAGCCGATCCCGCCCAGTACGGCGGCAGTGAACGCCTTGATGCCGATCACGAAGCCTGCATAGAAGTCGAACGTGCCGTAGTTCATGGTGATCAGCACGCCCGCCAGTGCCGCCATGGCCGCACCGATGATGAACACGTAGGAGATGACCCGGTCGGTGTTGATCCCCAGGATCGACGCCATCTTGCGGTCCTGCTGAGTGGCACGGCACATGCGGCCCAGTTTGGTGTACTTGATGATGTAGGTCAGCACACCCATGCCGACGAAGGCAGCGATGAGGATGAAGATCTTGGTGTAGGTGATCTGCACGAAGCCGGTGCCGATCTCGAAACGCCAGGCGCCTTCAAGCAATGTTGGAACGCCCTGCTGCCGTGCGCCCTGACTGATCTGCGCGTAGTTCTGCAGGATCAGCGAAATACCGATGGCGCTGATCAGCGGTGCCAGCCGGGTCGAGTTGCGCAGCGGCTTGTAGGCCACACGCTCGATCACGAACCCGTAAACGCCGGTCACCACGATGGTGAAGATCAGCGTCCCGAGGATCAGGAATGGAAAGGATTCCAGTCCGAAGAAAGACAGTACCGCCAGGCCGATCGCGGCCAGGTAGGCGGAAATCATGTACACGTCGCCGTGGGCGAAGTTGATCATGCCGATGATGCCGTAGACCATCGTATAACCGATGGCTATGAGACCGTAGACCGACCCGAGTGTCAGTCCGTTGATCATTTGCTGCAGGAAGATACCGTCCATCACGCACGCTCACACACTTGAAAGGCAGCTCAGCATTCCGTCCGCCGGGCCCTCGTGAGGCGCGGCGAACGGGTCCGAAAGCAACAGAAAATGCAGGCCCGCTCATGGGCGAGCCCATCCATTTGTCAGCCCGTGCTCACCTGGAGCGAGCACGGTCGACACACGTCCGTCTTATTTCTGTTTTTCAAGCTGGTGGTATTTGCCGTCCTTGTCCCACTGGTACACCACGTAGTCGGAGACCTTCAGGTCACCCTTGCTGTCCCAGGCCTTTTCGCCCATGACGGTCTTGACCGGATGATTCTTGAGCCATTCGGCTGCCTTGTCGCCCTTGGTGGACTTGGCACCGTTGAAGCCGGCCGCCAGCGTCTGAACGGAAGCATAGGCGTACAGGGTGTAACCTTCAGGCTCGTAACCGGATTTGCGGAACTGGTCCACGACCGCCTTGCTGTCTGGCAGCATGCGAGGGTCGGCGCCGAAGGTCATGTACACGCCATCGACGTACTGAGCGCCGCCTGCGGTGGTCACCAGTTCGTCGGTCACGACACCGTCATCGGACATGAACCGGACATCTTTCAGGCCCTGTTCGCGCATTTGACGAACCAGTGGACCGGCTTCAGGGTGCAGGCCGCCGAAGTAGACCACATCGGCACCGGTCGAGCGGATCTTGGTGACCAGCGCGCTGAAATCCTTCTCGCCACGGGTCAGGCCCTCATACAGGACCGGTGTCACACCGCGCTTTTTCAGTTGCGTCTGTGTGGCATCGGCCAGGCCCTGGCCGTAAGTATCCTTGTCGTGGATGACTGCGACTTTCTTGCCCTTCAGGACATCCACGATGTAATCACCGGCGACGACACCCTGCTGGTCGTCACGGCCACACATGCGGAACATCTCTTTCAGGCCCCGCTCGGTAACCTGCGGGTTGGTGGAGCCAGGAGTGATGGCGATGACGCCCGCATCACTGTAGATCTCGGAAGCCGGAATGGTGGAAGACGAGCAGAAATGGCCGACAACGCCCACTACCTTTTCCTGATCCACAAGACGGTTGGCAACGGCCACGGCCTGCTTGGGTTCACAGGCATCGTCGCCCGCGACCAGGACGATTTTTTCCCCATTCACACCGCCTGCGGCATTGATGGCATCAGCCGCAGCCTGCGCACCCTTCATGTACTGCTGACCGAACGATGCGTTGGCACCGGTCATTGGACCCGCCACGCCGATTTTCACGTCAGCCTGCGCCAACGAAGACACGCCCAATGCAGTAGCGACTGCGATTGTCAGAAAGCCTTTCCTGTAAAACGTATGCGACATGAGTGGTGCTCCTGGTTTTTTTAATTGGCACTGCGACTACGCCTTTGCCTAGAGCAAGGGACGTGCCATCAGTTTTTTATTCCGGAAAATGTCACGTTTGGCTTGCCATTCAATGACCTGATCTCATTGCCCGCAGGCCGTGCAACCGCTCTAATGGCAAAAGGTGCAACCCACCTCATGAAAGAGCAACCCGGACGATGATGGACAGCAACCCGAACATTGGCCGACGTGCAACCCGCGTGTAACAACGTACGTCACCGAAGTGCACACGCCCGGTGCGCAAACGCTACGAGACGCACCATTTGAGGCTAGTGGATCTGGCGAAAAATGCCCTCCTGCGCGCCCTTTCGACAGGCAAAACGCCGTCGTCCTTTGCGGTGATGCAAGTGACGTAGTAATAACCGGCCTTCAGCGGGGCAACAAATGACCTTTAGGCGAGATATCATTCCGATTCCTCATGCATCACGTCTTGTAAAAGAGAAGCCCATTCATGCTTAACAAACGTCATCTGCCTTCGATCGCTGCGCTGCAATGTTTTGAGGCGGTGACCCGGCATTTGAGCTTCACCCGCGCCGCAGAAGAGCTCAACCTGACCCAGAGCGCAGTGAGCAAGCAGGTGGCGCAGCTTGAAGAACTGGTCCAGCACCTGTTGTTCCAGCGCGTTCGACGCAGGCTGCAGCTGACGCCCGCCGGCTCGCTGTACCTGGCCGAAGTGCGCAAGATCCTCAATCAGGTCGAAATGTCCACGCACTTCCTGCGTTCCTACGGCGGGGAAACGGAAGTGCTGCGTGTTTCCACACCCTCGACCTTTGGCGCACGGTGGCTGGTGCCGCGCCTGAAAGGCTGGCGCCTGCGGCATCCGCACATCCACCTAGATCTGCTCAACGAGCAGGAGTCGGATGACTTGATCAAGGGTCGCTGCGACGTGTCGTTCTACTTCGGACAGTCCGCCAGACCCGGTGCCGAAAGCGTGAAACTGTTCGGCGAAGAACTGATCCCGGTCTGCTCGCCTGACAGTCTGCCGAAAGCGCCACTCACTGACCCAAGACAACTGAGCGACCTGGTCCTGCTGCAGAATGCGTTCCGTCCGCAGGCCTGGCATGAGTGGTTCGAAAGTCAGGGCTATCAGACCGATCACAGTTATCACGGCCCGCGCTTTGAAACCTTCTACATGTGCATCCGCGCCGCCCAGGTCGGCTGTGGTGTCGCGCTGCTGCCGCGCTTTCTGGTGGAGGAGGAACTGGCTGAAGGCAAGCTGGTGATCGCATGGGATTTCGCAATGCCCAGCACCAACAATGCTTATTACTTGTCCTATCCGGAGCACACCGCCGACGTGCCCAAAATACGGGTTTTCCTGCAATGGATGCTCGAACAGTTGGATCAGCCGGCCAGTTAAGGGCGACAATGCCCACC
The DNA here is from genome assembly GCF_001642795.1 of Pseudomonas viridiflava. Classification (GTDB taxonomy): domain Bacteria; phylum Pseudomonadota; class Gammaproteobacteria; order Pseudomonadales; family Pseudomonadaceae; genus Aquipseudomonas; species Aquipseudomonas viridiflava. Next base: position 319,727 of record NZ_LKEH01000026.1, read on the forward strand.
CAGCAGGCCGTGAGCTTTCCGTGGCAACACGACAGGAAGTCGCGAGCCCCATGTTTACCGGCTGCTCTGGAGACCCGAAACAATGAGCGAGAGCGCCTTCTCCAATCGCATCGTGCAGAGTCTGCTCGATACCGATTTTTACAAACTCACCATGATGCAAGCCGTCCTGCACAACTACCCCAACGTCGACGTGGAATGGGAGTTTCGCTGCCGCAACGGTGAAGACCTTCGGCCCTATCTGGACGAAATACGGCATCAGATCGAGCTGCTGTGCGAGCTGTCACTGAGCCCCGAGCATTTGGCATTCATGGAACGCATCACGTTCATGAAGCCCGACTTTCTGCGCTTTCTGGGGCTGTTCCGTTTCAACACCCGCTATGTGAAGACCAGCATCGAAAACGATGAGCTGTGCATCCGCCTGCATGGCCCGTGGTTGCATGTGATTATGTTCGAAGTGCCGTTGCTGGCGATTGTCAGCGAAGTGCGCAACCGTCATCGTTACCCGAAGATCCTGCTCAGTCAGGCCCGCGAGCGGCTCTACGACAAGTTCGAATGGCTGAGTACCAACGCCACGCCGGATGAACTGGCCGAACTCAAGGTCGCCGATTTTGGTACGCGTCGGCGTTTTTCGTACCGCGTCCAGGAAGAAGTATTGGGCGTGCTCAAGAATGACTTCCCGGCGCAGTTCGTGGGCACCAGCAATGTGCATCTGGCGCGTCAGCTTGACCTCAAACCGCTGGGCACCATGGCCCATGAATGGATCATGGCCCATCAGCAACTCGGGCCGCGCCTGATCGACAGCCAGATTGCCGCGCTTGATTGCTGGGTGCGCGAGTACCGCGGGCTGCTGGGCATCGCACTGACTGACTGCATCACCACCGACGCATTCCTGACCGACTTCGATCTTTACTTCGCCAAGCTGTTCGACGGCTTGCGGCACGACTCGGGCGACCCGGTGAAGTGGGCCGAAAAATGCATCCTGCATTACCAGAAACTGGGCATCGATCCGATGAGCAAAACCCTGGTGTTCTCGGATGGCCTGAACCTGCCCAAGGCGCTGGAGATTTTTCGGGCACTGCGCGGGCGCATCAATGTCAGTTTTGGTATCGGCACCAATCTGACGGCGGACATCCCCGGCATTGCCCCCATGAACATGGTGCTGAAAATGACGGCCTGCGCCGGCCAGCCCGTGGCAAAGATTTCCGACGAGCCCGGCAAGGCGCAATGCAAGGATCCGAACTTCGTCGCCTACCTGCGGCATGTGTTCAAGGTGCCGGACCTGCCGCCTTCTGATAAACCTGTTTGAGTTTGACTACCTACGAGGAGTGAATCATGCACGCCGTACAGCGCCAGATTGCTGAACAGCTCAAGGTCCAGCCACCGTTCGCGGACCAGAATGCTCTGGAAACCGAAGTCGCCCGTCGCGTCGATTTCATCAAGCAGTGCCTGCAGAACGCCCGCCTAAAGAATCTGGTGCTGGGCATCAGCGGCGGCGTCGACTCGCTGACTGCTGGCCTGCTCGCCCAGCGCGCCGTCAAGGAACTGCGTGAGAGCACCGGCGACACGAGTTATCGCTTCGTCGCCGTGCGCCTGCCTTATATGGTGCAGGCCGACGAGCATGAAGCGCAGGCGTCGGTGGACTTCATCGAGCCGGACGAGCGCCATACCATCAACATCGGCCCCAGCGTCAAGGCGCTCGCATCTGAAGTGAAAGCGTTCGAAGGCCACCCTGCCAGCGCCGTGGATTTCGTGCTGGGCAACACCAAGGCGCGCATGCGCATGGTCGCTCAATACACCATTGCCGGTGCCTATCAGGGTCTGGTGATCGGGACTGACCATGCAGCGGAAGCGGTAATGGGTTTCTTCACCAAGTTCGGCGACGGCGCGTGCGATCTGGCACCGCTCAGCGGCCTGGTGAAACATCAGGTACGGGCCATTGCCCGCCACTTCGGCGCACCCGAATCACTGGTAGAGAAGGTGCCGACGGCAGACCTGGAAGACCTGTCCCCCGGCAAACCGGACGAAGCTTCGCACGGCGTGACCTACGCTGAGATCGACGCCTTCCTGCACGGCCAGCCGGTACGCGAAGAGGCGTTCAAAATCATCTGCGACACCTACGCCAAGACCCAGCACAAACGTGAACTGCCTTACGCGCCTTGAGGCGCAGCAGCGATGATCGTGCTCATGCCACTGTCGTGCCCATGCGCCGCGCTCATCGTTATACACAAATCATCTGGCTATCCGGAGAGGCAGCGGTACTGATGTGCTTTTGTAGCGCGATAGTATGAACACCGCAGATCGCGACGTGGGTGAAGGCTGAGTCCTGGCGCTGATTCGGGGGGCAATCGGCATGGA
>NZ_LKEH01000026.1:322097-431251 GCF_001642795.1 Pseudomonas viridiflava
TGCTCCGCGTCGGTATGCAGCTCGTGACGCTCTGCGTCACATTCCAGCGTGGCGGACGATCATAGACACGGCGATCAATTACTTCAGCGTTACGCTGCCTTTCATCATCGCGATGTGGCCAGGGAACGTGCAGAAGAACTCATAGCTTTCGGCAGGGTCGAGCTTCGAAACATCGAATGTCACCGAGTCCTTCTCACCCGCGCCGATGATTTTGGTGTGGGCGATGACGCGTGGGTCGCCTTCCTTGATGTAGTCCTTGTCGATTCCGACGCTCATGCCGTCAGTGGTCACGCCTTGAGCGTCGGCCTTCTTGCTCAATACCCAGTTATGCCCCATGACGTTCTTCGGCAGGCTGCCGGAGTGCGTGAGGTTGACGGTGAAGCTCTTGCAGCTCTTGTCGATCTCGATGGCTTTCTTGTCGTACATCATCTGATCGGTAGAGTCGATGGTGGTGGAACACTCGGCCGCCAGCAGTTGACCACTGGCCAGCGTCAACAGGGAAATCGCTACAAGCTTGCGGATCATTTGAATCTCCAGGGCAGGTACTTCAGATTTAAAAGCGACGATTGAAAACAGAGCGTCGAATAGCGGCGGGGTTCCAATGGCGAGCGAAAGGCGCACGAACTATCGGTGCCATCGAAACAATCAAACAGCCAGACACGGAGCGTCACTCTACCATCGGCACATCGCCCTCCCCATGGAAAGACCTTCATGCAACTCAATAGTCTGTTTCGCAGTCTGCTCGCCGCTTACGCCTGTGGCGCAAGCGCCAGTTGTCCGCACGATGCGTACGACCGGGCCCGGCATAGCGTCTGAATGGGTCGATGCCGCCGAGTAATAAACGTTTGGCGGACACCGGGAATTAAGCGCGGCTCAGGCGACCGGCATGACCGTGACCCGCACTTCGGGGTCATGCGTGCCGCCGCCCAGAATGACACCGCGCAATGGCGATACATCGGAGAAGTCGCGCCCCCACGCCAGACTGATGTGTTCCAGCGCAGGCTGCACGTTGTTGGTCGGGTCGAAATCGACCCAGCCCGACGCAGGACAGAACACCGACACCCAGGCATGCGAGGCGTCCGCACCGATCAGGCGAGGCTGTCCGGGGGGTGGCTGGGTCAGCAGATAGCCGCTGACATAACGCGCCGCCAGCCCACGGGAACGTAGGCAGGCGAGCATGAGGTGCGCGAAGTCCTGACAGACCCCGCGCCTGCGCTCCAGCACTTCTACCAACGGCGTCGCCACTTGAGTGGCTTCGCTGTCGAAGGTGAACTCGTCGAATATCTTTTCCATCAGCGCCTGCACACCGAGCAGCAACGGCCGCCCCGGTGGAAAGCAGTCCTGCGAGAACTCGACGAACGAGCGTTTCAAGTGCACGTAGGGCGATTCGAAACGGTAGCGACAGGCTTCCAGCACATCAGCGGTCATTGGCTTGGCACTGTAGGTCAGCGCACTACGCGTGACTTCCCATTCCGGCGACAGGTTGAAGTCCAGATACGGCCGTTCCAGCACCTCGATCTGCAGACGCGCATTGACCTGCAATTCGTCGTGCGGACGTTCGAAGGCCAGCCGGGTCAGCGGATTGCCGAACACGTCCAGTTCATCGCGTCGCGTGGTAGGCGTCGGAAAAATCTCCAGGCTCTGTTCGATGCAACGCTGCCAAGGGCTGCTTCGCGGCCACAGGTGCGCCAGTTGCTGGGCCAGCGACACCGGGCTGTCGTACTTGTAGTGTGTGTCGTGAAAAATCTGGTAAAGGGCGCTCATCAGACGGACACCGTGCGTTGGCTGACGTCATCGACGTGGGCAAAGTGACGCAAGGCCAGACGATCAGAGGCTTGACCGGCGCTTTCGCCGATGCCTTGCAAGAGGTCCGCGAGACCGTCCAGCACCGCATCGATGCTGCTCTGACCGAACAGCGGATTTTCCAGACTGCCGAGATCGAAAGCCGCCAGACGCTGTGCCATAACCGTGAGGCTGTTGTCACGCGGCGCGTCGAAGTTGTCGCTCAAGCGGCGCAACGAGCGCTGCACCAGCTTGAGCTGAAACAGCACGGCGTGGGGGTTCTGGTCATCGAGCAACAAAAGGTCCAGCACCGGAATCAAGTGCGGCACCGCCATGTAGCGCGAGCGATACGTGATGCTGCTGTTGCCCAGCTCCAGCAGCCATTCCAGGCCTGCCTGATCCGACACGGTGGTGCCACGCAAGAACGCCGCCAGGCTCATGCTGAGAAACTTCAGGCGCTCGATACGCCGCCCAATCATCAGAAAGCTCCAGCCCTCGTCGCGGGTCATGTCATCCAGCGCAAAACCGGACAGCGCGGCCAGCGACATCACCAGACGGTTGAGGAAATCCAGCAGTTCGCCGAAGTCGGGATCTTCGGATTCCAGGCTCATGGCTTCGCGCTGCAACTCGACCAGTGCCTGCCAGTTCTCTCTCGACAGCTTGCCGCGCACTTGCGAGGCCGCCCACTGCAGACGCTGCAGGTTGGCGCGCAGGCTGAACGGCCACTCATCACCCAACAGTGCAGTCAGCAGCCGGTGTTGCAGCGTTTCGTCTTCCTCGGCCTCGGGCAGTACGCCGAGACTTTCGGCCAGCGTCACGGCAGCCTGCAAGGCTTGCGGATCATCATCGTCGACATAGCGGGTGAACATGATGCGCAGCAGGCGCGCGCTGTCGTCGCAGCGCTCGCAGTAACGCCCGAACCAGAACAGGTTTTCCACAACCCGCGACGGCAGGTAGGGATCACGCCGGATCAGGTCATAGACGCCCAAGGCACGCTGGCCTTTCAAAGGCTCGCCGGGATGCACGCCACTGTAGGAGCGCTCGCCCAGCACCCAGGTGTCCTTGCTGGCACCGCCACGCTGCATCGAAACCACATCGGCATCGGCATCGGCCGCCACGCGGGTCAGACCGCCGGGCAGGACACGATAACCGTCAAGGCCCGCGACGGCGTACACCCGCATGCCAATGGCGCGCGGCTGCAAGGCTTCGCCATCAGCCTGCAGAACGGGCGCGTGAGACAGCTGCGCCAGTTCCTGCGCGACGTAGGCATAAGGCCGGGCCTGCATGCGCGCGGCCAGTGCCTTGCGTTGTTCCTCGTCCAGGTCGCGGCCAAATACGGGCACGAAATGCTGCGACGGAAACGCAGGTTTGATCAGGAGTTCAGGAAGCTTTTCGAGTGCCTGTGCCAGCACGGGCGGCTCGCCGCACCACCAGGTCGCCACGGACGGCAGGATCAGTTCCTCGCCGAACAGGTACTCGCAGATTTTCGGCAGAAAGCCCAGCAGCCCCGGCGACTCCAGCACACCACTGCCCAAGGCGTTGGCCACCAGCACATTGCCTTGACGCACGGCTTCCAGCAGCCCCGGCACGCCCAGTGCCGAGTCAGTACGCAGCTCCAGCGGATCGCAGAAGTCATCGTCCAGACGGCGCATGATGGCGTGCACCCGGCGCAGACCGCTGAGAGTCTTCAGAAAGACCGTGGCGTCACGCACCGTGAGGTCGCCACCTTCCACCAGTGGATAACCCAGCTGCCGCGCCAGGTACAGGTGTTCGAAATAGCTTTCGTTGAAACGGCCGGGCGTCAGCAACACGATCAGCGGCGCTTCATTGCTGGTAGGCGCCTGGCGCGCCAGCGTTTGCTGCAAGGCACCGAAGAAACCGGATAGATGCCGCACCTGCAGATCACGGTAGGTTTCCGGCAAGGCACGGGCGACGATCTGGCGGTTTTCCAGCGCATAACCTGCACCAGAGGGCGCCTGGGTCCGGTCAGCCGTCACCCACCAGCGACCATCGGGCGTGCGCGCCAGATCAACGGCGTACATGTGCAGGAACGTGTCCTCGGGCGGCTTGACGCCCTGGCACGGCCACAGAAAGTTGTTATGCCCGAAGACCAGCTCGGCAGGCAGCAGCCCCTGGGCGATCAGGGTCTGCGGGCCATACAGGTCGGCAAGCACCGCATTGAGCAGCCGTCCGCGCTGAGCGATACCGGCCGCCACATGCGCCCACTCGTCAGCCGGAATGATGTGCGGCAACAAGTCCAGTTCCCACGGACGATCAGCGCCCTTGGGATCGGCATAGACGTTGTAGGTCACGCCGTTTTCCTGAATCTGCCGGGTCAGCAGTGCCTGACGCTGGGTCAGCTGCGCAGGCGAGCTGCGTCGCATGTGCTCGTAGAGACGCCGCCAATGAGGACGAACTGTCCCGTCGGCATCGAGCATCTCGTGGTAGGTACCCTCGGACAGCGGGTATCGGTCAAGCAAGTCGGGCATGGAAGGCTCGGCAGGGCAGCAAAAAGGACTTCAGATGAAGCGGTCAGGTGTCACGTCCGTGCGCACCCGACTCACTGTTGACGCAGACTCAGTGCAGGCGCATATCCAGCGTCATCGGCAGTTCGTCGTTAATGTTGAGCGACGGGACCTCCAATTTGCCCGGTGTATGGCCAATGCGGAAGAAACGCGACATGCGGCGGCTTTCCGCTTCGTTGGCGTTGACCGGCAAGGTTTCATAGTTGCGCCCGCCCGGATGGGCGACATGATACTCGCAGCCGCCCAGTGAGCGGTGCATCCAGGTGTCGAGCAGGTCGAAGACCAATGGCGCATGCACACCGATGGTCGGTTGCAGACAGTTGGCAGGCTGCCAGGCGCGATAACGCACGCCCGCGACGAACTCGCCTGCCTGTCCGGTTGGCTGCAGCGGCACGGGAATGCCATTGCAGGTCAGCATGTAGCGCTGCGGCGGCAGGCCGGTGAGATGCACCTGCAGGCGCTCCAGTGACGAATCCACGTAACGCACTGCACCACCGCCCGACCCCTCTTCACCCAGTACATGCCAAGGCTCCAGCGCCTGACGCAATTCAAGCTGGATACCATTGACGGCGTAATCACCGACTTTCGGGAAACGGAACTCCAGGTGCGCCGCGAACCAGTCGGCACGCACCGGATAACCGGCGCTGTTGAGGTCGGCCACGACGTCAGCGAAATCCTGCTCGATGAAGTGCGGCAACATGAACCGGTCATGCAATTGCGTGCCCCAGCGGGCCAGCTTGGCGGGCGCATAAGGTTCACGCCAGAAGCGCGCCACCAGTGCGCGCAGCAGTAATTGCTGAGCCAGGCTCATGCGCGCATGCGGCGGCATCTCGAAAGCACGCAGCTCCAGCAAACCCAGACGCCCGGTTGCACCGTCAGGCGAGTACAGCTTGTCGATGCAGAACTCGGCACGGTGTGTGTTGCCGGTCACGTCGATCAGCAGGTTGCGCAGCAAACGGTCCACGACCCACGGTGCCACTTCTTCACCGGGCTCGGGCATTTGCGAGAAGGCGATTTCCATCTCGTACAGCGAGTCGTTACGCGCTTCGTCGATGCGCGGGGCCTGCGAGGTCGGGCCGATGAACAGGCCGGAAAACAGGTACGACAGCGACGGGTGATTGTGCCAGTAGCTGATCAGGCTGCGCAGCAGGTCGGGACGGCGCAGGAACGGCGAGTCGGCAGGTGTTGCGCCACCCATGACGAAGTGGTTGCCGCCGCCTGTCCCGGTGTGGCGACCGTCGATCATGAATTTTTCGGTGGTCAGACGCGTCAGGCGCGCCTGCTCGTAAAGAAACTCGGTGCGTTCAACAAGCTGATCCCAACTGGCGGACGGCTGCACGTTCACTTCGATCACGCCCGGATCCGGGGTAATGCGGAAATTGCACAGACGCGGGTCGCTCGGCGGCTCGTAGCCTTCCAGCAACACCGGACACTTCAACTCTTCGGCCGTCGCTTCGATCACCGCGACCAGTTCGAGGTACTCCTCAAGCTTCTGCAGCGGCGGCATGAACAGGTACAGACGCCCTTCACGCGCTTCGGCACACAGGGCTGTGCGGGTCAGCCAGTCGGCAGACTCGTCAAGCTTGGGCGCGCGCTCGGCATCGGTGTCGGAGGACTTGAGCTGCTCGATCAGCGAGTCGCTGTCATCCAGTTCCGGGAAGGCCTGGTTGTGGTCGGTCGGATGAATGAACGGGTACTCCGCCGCCTTGACCCACGGCTGCGAAGCCAGCGGCAGACGATAGCCCAGCGCCGAATCGCCCGGCACCAGACGGCAATGATCGTCACGCAGGTACCAGCGCCCGCTCTGCCAACTGTCGCCATCAGCGGTACGCGCCAACGGCAGCACCTGACCGATGACCTTGTCCAGGCCCTGAGCGAAGACCTTGCGCAGACGAGCACGCTCCATCTCGTCGCCGAGCCTTGAATCCTCGGCGGTGACATTCACCGGCAGCGCGCCTTCGCGCCACAGGTAGTAGTAATTGTCTTCATAGGCCGGAAACACGAAGCGGGTCGGCAGCTTCAGCCGCTCGGCGACGCTGGCCAGAAAGCGCCCTGCCAGTTCGCCGGTGACACCGTAGTCTTCAGTCTCGCTGGCGATCAGCGCGTCGTTGTGCCAGACCGGCTGACCGTCCTTGCGCCAGAAGCAGTTCAGCGACCAGCGCGGCAGTTGCTCGCCCGGATACCACTTGCCCTGTCCGAAGTGCACGATGCCCAACGGTGCGTAATGCGCCCGCATGCGCTGGAACAGCTCGGCTGACAGCTCGCGTTTTTTCGGGCCGAGCGCGGCGGTGTTCCATTCCGCGCCGTCACGATCATCAATGGAAACGAAGGTCGGCTCACCGCCCATGGTCAGGCGCACGTCGTCGCGTTGCAGGTCAGCGTCGATCTGATGACCCAAGGCCTGAATGTCCTGCCATTGCTCTTCCGTGTACGGCTTGGTGACGCGTGGCGCCTCCCAGATCCGTTCGACCGACATTTCATGGCTGAACTGCGTTTCGCACGGTTCGACCAGCCCGCTGATCGGCGCCGCAGAAGACGGTTCCGGGCTGCACGCCAACGGAATATGCCCTTCGCCCGCAAACAGGCCGGAGGTAGCGTCCAGACCGACCCAGCCTGCGCCTGGCAAATAAACCTCGCACCATGCGTGCAGGTCAGTGAAGTCGACGTCAGTACCGGACGGACCGTCCAGTGCGGCAACGTCGGCCTTGAGCTGAATCAGGTAGCCCGACACAAAGCGCGCCGCCATGCCCAGGTGGCGCAGCAACTGCACCAGCAGCCAGGCCGAGTCACGGCAGGAGCCTGAGGCGTTTTCCAGGGTGTACTCAGGGGTTTGTACACCCGGCTCCATGCGGATCAGGTATGCGACGTCCTGGCTCAGGCGCTGGTTGAGCCCAACCAGAAAGTCGATGGCCGGTATCGGTTCGCGACTGATGCTGTCCAGGTACGCCTGGAATTTAGGCGTCAGCGGCAGTTTTTCCAGATACGGCGCCAGCTCGCGCTGCTCTTCGCTGGCGTACAGGAACGGGATGTTTTCGGCATAGGGTTCGAGGAAAAAGTCGAACGGATTGAAGACCGCCATCTCGGCGACCAGATCGACCTCGACACGAAACTCGTCGGTTTTCTCGGGGAAGACCAGACGTGCCAGGTAGTTGCCCTGCGGGTCCTGCTGCCAGTTGATGAAGTGGTTTTCAGGCTGCACTTTCAGCGAGTAGGACAGCACACGCGTGCGGCTATGGGCCGCCGGGCGCAGGCGAACAATCTGCGGACCCAGTTCGACGGCGCGTTCGTAGCGGTAATGCGTGACATGGTGCAAGGCAATATGAATCGACACGGCGTGCCTCCTGCGAGCCTGAACGGTAAATGATCCGCGCAAGACTTATGCCATCCGGCCAAAGTCCTGCGCCTGCGACGCTGGCATTACGTGCCTGAACGGACAAGGCACCAAAATCGCGCCAGCCGGCGCCGAGCGTGCAAGGGTCGCACGATAATGTGGCAGACAGTGTGGCAGAGGGATGAGACGGGAGGTGAAGTATCTGATTGACGCTAGGGAGCTGCGGGGAAGCGGACTGATCCGAGTAATCAGTGCCATTGGGACGCGGAGCGTCCCGTGAGGCCCCGACACTGATCGTTCCCACGCTCTGCGTCCGGCCGTGATGTGACGCAGAGCGTCACGAGATGCGCGCCCACGCGCGACGGGCACGATCAGCGTCGAGGCAGGCTTGTGTATAAGCCCGCGTTCGCTTGCAGGTGACCTAGCGCGGCACCACTGGCTTGCGGGGTGGCTTGCCGCCTTTGCCCTTCCCGCCCTTGGCCGCTTCCATACGTTCCTTGGCAGCCTGCTTGTTGCGGGCCATGGCAGCGGCCTTGGCTTCCTCGCGCTTGTCCCATGGCTTGCTGCCGTCACTGCCGCGTGGCGGCAGGCCGGTGTGCTGGGTCTGGATCAGCGTGGTCTTGGCTGCCTTGGCAACCTTGTGACTGCCCGCCGGTGTCGAGTTCTTGCGACGCGCACTCTGGTAGCTGTCGGTGGCAGGCTGATGCAGCGGAATCAGTTGATCCTTGCCCGAACCGATCAGGTCGGAGCGACCCATGCGTTCCAGTGCTTCACGCAGCATCGGCCAGCCTTTCGGATCGTGGTAGCGCAGAAATGCCTTGTGCAGACGACGCTGCGCCTCGCTTTTGACGATGGTGACCGCGTCGCTTTTGTACGTGACCTTGCGCAGCGGGTTCTTGCCTGAATGGTACATGGCCGTGGCGGTGGCCATTGGCGACGGGTAGAACGCCTGCACCTGATCAGCACGGAAGCCATTGCCCTTGAGCCACAGCGCCAGGTTCATCATGTCTTCATCGGTGGTGCCCGGGTGGGCCGCGATGAAGTAAGGAATCAGGTACTGCTCCTTGCCCGCTTCCTTGGTGTACTTCTCGAACATGCGCTTGAACTTGTCATAGCTGCCAATGCCCGGCTTCATCATCTGATTGAGCGGACCTTCCTCGGTGTGTTCCGGGGCGATCTTCAGGTAACCGCCGACGTGGTGCGTCACCAGCTCCTTGACGTATTCCGGCGATTCGACAGCCAGGTCGTAACGCAGCCCCGAAGCGATCAGGATCTTCTTCACGCCCGGCAAGGCACGCGCACTGCGATACAGCTGAATCAGCGAGGAGTGATCGGTGTTCAGATTCGGACAAATACCGGGGAACACGCAGGACGGCTTGCGGCACGCGGATTCGATTTCCGGGCTCTTGCAGGCGATGCGGTACATGTTCGCGGTCGGCCCGCCGAGATCGGAAATGACGCCGGTGAAGCCAGGCACTTTGTCGCGGATCTCTTCGATTTCGCGAATGATCGACTCTTCGGAACGGTTCTGAATGATGCGGCCTTCGTGCTCGGTAATGGAGCAGAAGGTGCAGCCGCCGAAGCAGCCACGCATGATGTTCACCGAGAAGCGGATCATGTCGTAGGCCGGAATTTTTTCCTTACCGTACGCAGGATGTGGAACACGTGCGTAGGGCATGCCGAACACGTAGTCCATTTCTTCGGTGGTCATCGGAATGGGCGGCGGGTTGAACCAGACGTCCACTTCGCCATGCTTCTGCACCAGCGCACGGGCGTTGCCCGGGTTGGTTTCCAGGTGCAACACACGGTTGGCGTGGGCATACAGAACGGCGTCGTTACGCACTTTCTCTACCGACGGCAGACGAATGACTGTCTTGTCACGGGTCATGCGCGGGCTGGCGAGAATCTGCACAACCTTGGGTTCGTTCGGGTCTTCAACCGGGCCTTTTTCCTGCTCGATGGCGCAGGCCTCAGTGTCCTGGGTGTTGACGTACGGGTTGATGATCTTGTCGATCTTGCCCGGACGGTCGATGCGCGTGGAGTCGACTTCGTACCAGCCTTGCGGCGTGTCACGACGAATGAACGCGGTGCCGCGCACATCCGTGATGTCTTCAACCTTCTGGCCATAGGACAGGCGCTGGGCAACTTCAACAATCGCACGCTCGGCGTTGCCGTACAGCAGAATGTCGGCGCAGGCGTCGATCAGGATCGAGTTGCGGACCTTGTCCTGCCAGTAGTCGTAGTGCGCAATGCGGCGCAGCGAGGCTTCGATGCCGCCGAGCACGATCGGCACGTGCTTGTACGCTTCCTTGCAGCGCTGGCTGTAGACCAGGCTCGCGCGGTCCGGACGCTTGCCCGCCATGCCGCCTGGCGTGTAGGCGTCATCGGAGCGAATTTTCTTGTCTGCGGTGTAGCGGTTGATCATCGAGTCCATGTTGCCGGCAGCGACACCGAAGAACAGGTTCGGCTCGCCGAGTTTCATGAAGTCGTCTTTGGACTGCCAGTTGGGCTGGGCAATGATGCCCACGCGAAAGCCCTGGGACTCGAGCAGACGCCCGATGATCGCCATGCCGAACGACGGGTGATCCACGTACGCATCACCGGTCACGATGATGATGTCGCAGGAATCCCAGCCAAGCAGATCCATCTCTTCCCGACTCATGGGCAGGAAGGGTGCTGGTCCGAAACATTCGGCCCAGTACTTGGGATAGTCAAATAACGGCTTGGCTGCTTGCATGTTCAGGACCTACGTTTGCACGTTGGAAAAATCGCGGGCGCGGAATATAGCACATTTTTTGATCAAGTCCGACTGCGGCGGTCGGAATTGAATGGAGCGATGCAACTCCATGATGTTCGCGAATCGGGACGCGGAGCTGCGCCTGGCGTTATACACAAGCCTACCTCGACACTGATCGTGCCCATTGCTCCGCGCTCGTCGTTATACACAAGTCTGTATCTACACTGATCGTGCCCACGCTCTGCGTGGGTATGCCGCCCGTGACGCTCTGCGTCACATTCGAGAGCGGACGCGGAGCGTTCTGGGCGGCGTTACCACGCTGGAGCGTGGGAACGATCAAATCCTCAATCGTCGTCGAAGTTGTAACTGCCCGGCGCGAGGTTCTCGAAGCGGGTGTATTTACCGATGAACGCCAGGCGCGTGGTACCAATGGGACCGTTACGCTGTTTACCGATGATGATCTCGGCAATGCCCTTGTGCTCGGTCTCCGGGTGATACACCTCGTCCCGGTACACGAACATGATGACGTCGGCGTCCTGCTCGATCGCTCCGGATTCCCGGAGGTCGGAGTTGATCGGGCGCTTGTTGGGGCGCTGTTCCAGCGATCGGTTGAGCTGCGACAGGGCGATGACCGGGCAGTTGAATTCCTTGGCCAGCGCTTTCAACGAGCGGGAAATCTCGGAAATCTCGTTGGTGCGGTTATCACCGCTCGATCCCGGAATCTGCATCAACTGCAGGTAATCGATCATGATCATGGCCACATCGCCATGCTCGCGCACCACACGACGGGTACGGGCGCGCATTTCCGAAGGGCTGATACCGGCCGTATCGTCGATGAACAGCTTACGGTCATTGAGCAGGTTGACGGCCGACGTCAGGCGCGGCCAATCGTCGTCGTCCAGTTGACCAGCACGCACCTTGGTCTGGTCGATACGACCCAGCGACGACAGCATACGCATGATCAGCGATTCGCCTGGCATCTCGAGGGAGTAGACCAGCACGACCTTGTCGCTGCGCAACACGGCGTTCTCGACGAGGTTCATCGCGAAGGTGGTCTTACCCATCGACGGACGACCGGCAACGATGATCAGGTCGGACGGTTGCAAGCCGCTGGTCTTTTCATCCAGATCGGTATAACCGGTGGACAGGCCGGTGATCGCGTTATCACTGTTGAACAGGGTATCGATACGGTCGATGGCCTTGGTCAGCAGGTCGTTAACGCTGACCGGACCGCCGGTCTTGGGCCGCGCTTCGGCAATCTGGAAGATCTGCCGTTCGGCCTCATCAAGAATCTCTTCGGCGGTACGGCCTTCGGGGTTGAACGCGCTGTCGGCAATTTCGGTGCTGATGCCGATCAATTGCCGCAGGGTTGCCCGCGCGCGAACAATTTGCGCATAAGCCTTGATGTTGGCAACCGACGGCGTGTTCTTGGCCAGCTCACTGAGGTAGCCAAGGCCGCCGACCTGCGAGGTCTGCCCTTCCTTGTCCAGTTGCTCGGCCAGCGTCACCACGTCGATCGGGCTGTTCTGGTCGGCCAGACGAGCGATAGCCCTGAAGATCAGGCGGTGGTCATGTCGATAGAAATCGCCATCCGAGACTTGATCGAGCACCCGCTCCCAGGCGTTGTTGTCCAGCATCAGACCACCGAGTACAGCCTGTTCGGCCTCGATGGAGTGTGGCGGCACCTTGAGGGCAGCGGTTTGCAGATCGTATTGCTCAGGGCTGGAGATTTCGTTCATGGCCACTTGAATTCGAGGTTTACAGAATAGGGATGCCACAAAGACAAAGGGCACGACCTGTGAACAGGATCGTGCCCGATGTTAATCCTCTGACGGCAATGCCGCCAGACGATTACGTACTGCTTAAGCAGCCACTACGACAACGCGTACGGTCGCTTCTACGTCGCTGTGCAGGTGCACGGCTACGTCGAATTCGCCAACGTTGCGGATAGTGCCGTTCGGCAGACGAACTTCGCTTTTTGCAACTTCAACGCCAGAGGCGGTCAGTGCATCAGCGATGTCGTGAGTACCGATCGAACCGAACAGCTTGCCTTCGTCACCAGCGGTGGCAGTGATAGTCACTTCCAGCTCAGCCAGTTGGGCAGCACGAGTTTCGGCAGATGCTTTCTTGTCTGCGGCCAGTTTTTCCAGCTCGGCACGACGCTCTTCAAACGCAGCCAGGTTGGCAGCGGTTGCAGCGGTGGCTTTGCCGTAAGGCAGCAGGTAGTTACGACCGTAACCGGCCTTAACGTTTACTTTGTCGCCCAGGTTGCCCAGGTTGGCGACTTTTTCCAGAAGGATCAGTTGCATGTGGAAATCCTCTTAACTTTTAACCTTCACCGTTCGCAGGACCATTGCCGGAATCTTTCGATACCCGGCGACCGCGAAAATCAATCAGGCTGTCGACAATGGCAATTACCACGAGCAACGGATAGATCAGCTGCATGAACACCAGCAGCGTGATGTACATCCCTACCAGCCAGAACCTGGACAGGCGCTTTTCAGCGACCAGTCCGTGTATCAATGCCAGCCCTGCAAATACCAGCGGTACGCTGCAGAGAGGTGTAAGCATTGCCATCTGCGGACCGAAATTCGGTCCCACCAGCATGCACACCAACAGCACCAACGACGGTACCAGCGGGAGTCTCACGGCGCGAAATTCACGCCCGAAACCACCAGGGTTGTACAACAACGCTTGCCAGTAGCGCCCAAGAATCAGGCTCAGCACACTGACGATTTGCAGCAAGGCCGCTATCAGGCCAATCAGGACGGAGGCAATCAGTGCTCCCAGACGCGCGCGTTCTTCTACGTTCATTTGCTCGTAGAGCCCAGAGAGCATCGCCGGCAGGTGTTTCTGCAACTCCTGCGACATTGCTTCAATGGGTTCGCCAAAAACCGCACCCAGAACCACTGCGTACACCACACCCAACGCTACGCTGACCAGCAGCACGCGGACCCAGGACTCGCTGGCACGCAACACCATTGCCAAGCTCAGCGAACCAGCCAGCACCATGGCTACACGTGGTTCGCCGAAATACCACCAGACCAAAGCCGGCAGCAGAGCCCAGGACAGGACACCAACGGCATCACTGAACCCGCGCCGCAGAAGCACAAGGCATCCTGCGGCAGCACTCAACCAGAAAAACAGCGGCAATGCCGCACATCCAGCCACTACGAGAGTGGCCTGCATACGGCCGCGCATGATGAATTCAGCCAGGGCACGCATGCTTTCTATCCCTTGTTACGTTTTGTCGACTACCTGGTCTCAGCGGCCGTGGCTGTCGGTGTAGGCCAGCAGGGCCAGGAAGCGGGCGCGCTTGATAGCGGTGGCCAGCTGACGCTGATAACGTGCTTTGGTACCAGTGATACGGCTTGGAACGATTTTGCCGGTCTCGGATACGTAGGCTTTCAGAGTGTTGAGATCTTTGTAATCGATCTCTTTGACGTCTTCAGCGGTGAAGCGGCAGAATTTACGACGACGGAAGAAACGTGCCATGTAATTGGCTCCTCAAAAGGTCCGTGGATTACTCGTCAGCGTTATCGCTAACGTCGCTGTTGTCGCCGTCATCGCCATCGGCGCTGTCGGAGTGCTCAGGACGGTCACGACGCTCACGGCGCTCACTGCGGTTTTCTTCAGCCTTGAGCATCTCGGACTGGCCAGTTACGGCTTCGTCGCGACGGATGACCAGGTTACGGATCACAGCATCGTTGTAACGGAAGTTGTCTTCCAGCTCGGCCAGAGCCTTGCCAGAGCACTCAACGTTCAGCATCACGTAGTGAGCCTTGTGAACATTGTTGATTGCGTAAGCCAGTTGACGACGGCCCCAATCTTCCAGACGGTGGATTTTGCCGCCGTCTTCTTCGATCAGCTTGGTGTAACGCTCTACCATGCCGCCGACTTGCTCGCTTTGATCCGGGTGGACCAAAAAGATAATTTCGTAATGACGCATGAATGCTCCTTACGGGTTGTAGCCTGCCGCCGAAAGCGGTCAGACAAGGAGTGAATGACACTGTTGGTCTTGCTCAGGAACAGGCACATGCGCGCCTGCCATGACAGCAAGGGGCGCAATTGTAGAGAAGGGGCGTGTGGGGCGCAAGGCAATTGGTGATTATTTGAACAGATCACCAGTGCCTAGGCGGAGCAGATGATCGTGTCCACGCTCAGGCGCGGACACGATCAATCAAAAGCTGATTATCAGCCTTTCTTGCCGGTCGCCTTGGCGCTGCGCTGACGCAGCGCTTCGAACAGACAAACGCCTGTCGCCACGGATACGTTCAGGCTACTGACGCTACCGGCCATGGGCAGGCGCACCAGATAATCGCAGTGCTCGCGGGTCAGGCGACGCATGCCCTTGCCTTCGGCGCCCATGATGATGATCGTCGGGCCAGTCAGGTCCTGCTGATACAACTCCTGCTCAGCCTCCCCCGCCGTACCGACAACCCACAGGCCGCGCTGCTGCAGTTTTTCCAGCGTACGCGCCAGGTTGGTCACAGCCACCAGCGGGATCACTTCCGCTGCGCCACAGGCCACTTTTCGTACAGCCGGTGTCAGCGTTGCAGACTTGTCCTTGGGCACGATCACTGCCAGCGCACCCGCCGCATCGGCGGTACGCAGGCAGGCACCCAGGTTGTGCGGATCGGTCACGCCGTCGAGCACCAGCAACAAAGGCGGGCCTTCGGTGCGGTCCAGCAGCTCATCAAGCATTGCTTCGCCCCAGACCTGGCTCGGGCTGACATCGGCCACAACGCCCTGATGCACACCCTCAACCCAGGCGTCCATTTCGCGGCGCTCGGCCTGGCCGATGGTGACGCGATTCTGACCCGCCAGCTCGACGAGCACCTGAACGCGCGGATCGCTGCGACCCTCAGCGAGCCAGATGTGCTTGACCCGCTTCGGGTGATGACGAAGCAACGCTTCCACGGCATGAACGCCGTAGATTTTTTCCAGCTGACTCATGACTTGGCCTTGGGTTTACGAACGCTACCGCCCTTGGACGATGACGCGGAGCCCGTTTTCGACGAGCCACCTTTACGATGTTTACTGGTCTTGCCTGAGGAAGGTGCAGAGCCCGAATCGGGCCTTTCAGACTTTCCCGACGACGCCTTGCTACCACCCTTCGCTTCCGCCAGAAGGGCTTTTTTCATTTCACGGCTCTTGCGCACTTCTGCGTTTTTCGCCGCCGCATCGCTCGGGCGATAGGCCTCGACCGGTGCTTCCTTGGTAGCCGCTGTACGACGCCCGGATTTGGCCGGAGCCTTTTCCTTTTCGGCCGCAGCGGCAGGCGCTGCAGTTTCCTGGCCACGGCGCTTACGGCCCGGCGAAGAAGTGGTCGCGGCAGACTTCTCGGAGATTTCGAAGTCGATCTTGCGCTCATCCAGATCGACGCGCATGACCTTCACTTCTACCGTGTCGCCCAGGCGGAAATTACGCCCGGTACGTTCGCCGGCAAGACGATGGTGCAGCGGATCGAAGTGGTAGTAGTCACCTGGCAAGGCAGTGACGTGCACCAGACCTTCGACATAGATATCGGTCAGCTCGACGAACAGACCAAAGCCGGTGACGGCCGTGATCACACCCGGGAACGACTCGCCGACGCGGTCTTTCATGTACTCGCACTTGAGCCAGTTCACCACGTCGCGAGTGGCTTCGTCGGCACGGCGCTCGCTCATTGAGCACTGCTCGCCCATTTGCTCCAGCAACGCTTCGTCGTACGGATAGATGCGCGCTTTCGGAATGGTTGCCGCACCGGCACGACGCACGTGCGGCGTGTCCTGCTTGGAGCGGATCACACTGCGGATTGCGCGGTGAGTCAGCAGGTCCGGGTAACGACGGATCGGCGAGGTGAAGTGCGTGTAGGCTTCATAGTTGAGACCGAAGTGGCCGTTGTTGTCCGAACTGTACACAGCCTGGCTCAACGAACGCAGCATCACGGTCTGGATCAGATGGTAGTCCGGACGGTCACGAACGGTTTCAAGCAACGCCTGATAATCCTTTGGCGTCGGACCATCCTTGCCCTTGTGCAATGACAGACCCAACTCACCCAGGAAAGCACGGAGCTTTTCCAGACGCTCTGGCGGCGGGCCATCGTGCACGCGATAGAGCGCAGGGATTTCGTGCTTCTTCAGGAACTCAGCGGTGGCCACGTTGGCCGCCAGCATGCATTCCTCGATCAGCTTGTGAGCATCGTTGCGCGTGGTCGGACGAATCTCCGCAATCTTGCGCTCGGAACCGAAGATGATCCGGGTTTCCTGCGTTTCGAAGTCAATGGCACCACGCACATGACGTGCACCCAAGAGCACTTTGTACAACGCATAAAGCTGCTTGAGGTGCGGAACGACATCGCCGTATTCGCCACGCAGACTCTTGGCTTCAGCCGTTTTCGGCTGTTCCAGAATCGTGCTGACCTTGTTGTAGGTCAGGCGCGCATGGGAATGGATAACGGCTTCGTAGAACACGTAATCCGTCATCTCGCCGGTCTTGGAGATGGTCATTTCACAGACCATGGCCAGACGATCGACGTGCGGGTTCAGCGAGCACAGGCCGTTGGACAACTGTTCAGGCAGCATCGGCACGACACGCTCGGGGAAGTACACCGAGTTGCCGCGCACCTGGGATTCGGCGTCCAGCGCCGAGCCGATCTTCACGTAGCTCGATACGTCGGCAATCGCCACGTAGAGTTTCCAGCCACCGGAGAACAGGCGCAGCTTGCCCGGCTTGGCTTCGCAATAGACGGCATCGTCGAAGTCGCGTGCGTCTTCACCATCGATGGTCACGAACGGCAGGTGACGCAGATCGACGCGGTGCTCCTTGTCCTTGTCCTCGACTTCCGGCTTGAGTTTCGCCGCTTCCTTGAGCACAGCCTCAGGCCATACATGAGGAATGTCGTAGGTACGCAGCGCGACGTCGATTTCCATGCCCGGCGCCATGTAATTGCCGACCACTTCAACCACATCGCCCTGCGGCTGGAAGCGCGGCGTTGGCCAGTGGGTGATTTTCACCTCGACGAACTGACCGATCTTCGCGCCATTGTTGCGACCCGGCGTTACCAGCACTTCCTGCTGGATTTTCGGGTTATCCGGAATGACGAAACCGATGCCGCTCTCTTCGAAGTAGCGACCCACAATGGATTCGTGACCGCGGGAAATAACCTCGACGATCACGCCTTCACGGCGCCCGCGACGGTCCAGACCGGAAACGCGAGCCAAGGCACGGTCGCCATCGAACACCAGACGCATCTGCGCCGGGCTCATGAACAGGTCATCGGAGCCGTCATCAGGGACCAGAAAGCCGAAACCGTCGCGATGGCCGGAGATGCGGCCGAGGATCAAGTCGAGCTTGTCCACTGGCGCATAAGTGCCACGACGTGTGTAGATCAGTTGCGCGTCGCGCTCCATCGCACGAAGGCGACGGCGCAGAGCCTCGAACTGGTCTTCTGTGGTCAGGCCGAACTCTTCGACCAGTTGCTCGCGACTGGCCGGCGAACCACGCTCGGCAAGGTGCTGAAGGATCAGCTCACGGCTGGGAATAGGGTTTTCGTATTTTTCCGCTTCACGAGCGGCCTCGGGATCGAGGGACTGCCAATCGGCCATTAGATAGTTTTCACCTTGTATATATAGGGGTTAGTTTGGCATAGACCTTATGAAACGGGAAATTTCACGCTCAATCAGCTCACTGAAAACGCTTGAAACTGCCCTGAAAGACCCGATTCACGCCGCTGGCGAAATTTTTGGAGTTTTTTTCATCGATGGGCTTTACAGCCCAAAAGACGCTCCGTATAGTGCGCGCCATCGACAGGTCAAGGCCTCAAGATACTGCCCAGATGGTGAAATTGGTAGACACGCCAGCTTCAGGTGCTGGTGACCGCAAGGTCGTGGAAGTTCGAGTCTTCTTCTGGGCACCAATTCAAGGCAACAGCCTACAACAGGTTGATGTCACACAAGAACCCGCGAAAGCGGGTTTTTGCATTCTGGGGTTTTGATTATTAAATCAAAACAGGGGTTTACAGAATAAAACGATCGCCGTATAGTGCGCCCCATCAGCAACGGCGACGTCGCTGATACTGCCCAGATGGTGAAATTGGTAGACACGCCAGCTTCAGGTGCTGGTGACCGCAAGGTCGTGGAAGTTCGAGTCTTCTTCTGGGCACCAATTCAAAAAAACCGAGCCAATGGCTCGGTTTTTTGCTTTTCGGTATTTGAAACTGTTGCCGTCTGCGCCACCTCGACCTCCATATACCAGAAGGCGCCTTGGCAGATGATTGCCATCCGCCAGCCCTGACCCAGCACGCAGTTACGCCCTGAACTGCCCAAGACTCGCCTTCAGACGCACCGAAAGCTTGTCCAGCGTTCGGCCGCTTGCCGTGGTCTCCACCACCGCCTGGGCGGCTTTCTCGGCCTGTGCATGAATCACTTCAACACGTCCTTTCACGGCATGAGCGCCCTGCGCCTGATGTTCCGCTGCTCGCGTGGCCAGACCAATTGCTGCATGCACCTGCTCGACCGAGGCCTGTACGGTTTGCTGCAGCCTTGCGCTGTCACGCAGCACGGCCAGCCCTTCCTTCGCCTGACGCCCGGCCAGACCGATGGTTGCGACCGCTTCTTTGGCACCGGCCTGCAACTTGGTGATGTGCTCCTGAATATCACCAGTTGAACTCTGGGTCTTGCTGGCCAGGGCGCGGACTTCATCAGCCACCACGGCAAAGCCGCGGCCGGTTTCACCTGCGCGCGCTGCTTCGATGGCTGCGTTGAGGGCCAACAGGTTGGTCTGCTCGGCGATGCCATGAATCACTTCAAGCACCACCTCGATCTGCTCGCTCTGCCGCGCCAGACGCTCGATCACCTGAGCACCGGTTTCCACCTGACCGGCCAGCGCTTCTATGAGCCCGCCAACCTGAGTGGAAGTACGCGTGTTTTCATCGGTGGCCTGTTTGATGTCGATGACCTGACGCAATGCTTCCTGCATGGCCTGGCTTTCCGCCTGAGCCTCATCAGCCATTTGTTCAAGCGCTTGCAGGCTCGCCGCCACCTCATCCCGCTGCAACGCAGCAGCGGCATCGGCGCCCGCGTTTCGCTGACTCATGGCGCCGATTTCGACACCGGTCAGTTGCGCCACCTCGCCTGCTTCTCGAACGATGGGCTGAAGCTTGTCGATGAAACGATTGACCGCCGCCGACATGTCGCCGATCTCGTCGTTGCTGTCGAGCTTCACGCGGCGCGTCAGGTCGCCCTCACCTGCTGCAAGGTCATTGAGCGCCGCGATCAGCAGATGCAGCTTGCTGACCACACGACGGCCCAGCACCACTGCCAACAGAAGCAGTACGCCGAGACCGATGACGGCAAGTCCGACGGCGATATTCCAGCGCAAGGTTTGAGCAGCGTCCTGAACGGCAGAACGGGTATTGCTGGCCATCGCGGTTGCTGCTGCTTGCGCGGACTCCAGACGAGTACGCAGCGCCGCTGAACTGTCTTTTGAAGCACCCGCCAGGCTTTCTGATACCAACTGCTCGCCACTGGTGATCAACGTGGCGAAACGCTTGTCCAGCGCAGCCAGGTTTTCCTCGACCGTCGCCGTCGAGACGCCCATGCGCACCTTGCCGATCTCGACACCGTTAGGACTGATGGAGGCTTCGACGTAATACACCGACGGATCGTTTTTCGCAGCGTTGAGAATCTTGTCCATCGCCCGCTCGCCCTCCCCCTTGGCGAGAAGCGCCTTGACCAGGGGATTGTCGCGGTTCATGTAGCGCGTCAGGTGCTCTCCCGCCGCATCGTCATACACCACGAACAGCACATTGGGATTGCGCTGCGCACGGCGGGCAAACTCCGACAGTGTTGGCGTGTCGTTGTCCCACATGGCACGCGGCGCAACCGCAGCCAGCAGTTCTGCCATATCTGTGGCGGATTCCCTGAGGTCTTTTTCCAGCGTGGCCCGCAGTTGCGCCTGCTCTTCTTTCAGGCGCGTGGACAGGCCGGTACTGAGACGCTGACGGGTACTGGTAGAAAGCGCATCCAGACTGGATGTCACTTCACTACTCGCCCGCTCCAGCTCGGACGAGACATGTTGCGAATCTACCCCCAGCCGATTGGCCAGATCCGCTTCAAGCGCGGTGACGGTGCTCCGGGTGAGCGCAACCGCGACCACCACCTGCACCAAAAGGGCGATGCCCAGTGCAATGAACACCGGGCGCAGCAAACGACTTTGCAAAAGAGATAACACAGCCGACACAGGAGAATCCCTCCAACCTGAGCGCCATTAAAATAGTGGCACTTTTCTGTCGTTTGTATAGCAAGGGCCGTGCCGTGATGCAATTCACATTTCGCCCGTCCCTAGAGGATCGGACGCGGAGCGTCCTGAGCGGCATTCCCACGCAGAGCGCGAGGAACGATCAGTGGTGCCGTGCCCATGCTCTGAATGAGCTACAAAAAAGGGCCGCACATGGCGGCCCTTCTTTTTGCAGCTGACGACGTGTTACGCGAAAGGGTGACGCAGAACGATGGTTTCGTTGCGATCAGGACCGGTCGAGATGATGTCGATAGGTGCGCCTACCAGCTCTTCGACACGCTTGATGTAAGCGCGCGCATTGGCTGGCAACTGCTCCAGCGTCTGAGCGCCCAGCGTGGATTCGCTCCAGCCTGGCATCTGCTCGTAGACCGGCTCCAGACCCAGGTAGCTGTGGGCATCGGTCGGCGCGTCGATCACCGCGCCGTTTTCATTCTTGTAACCCACACAGATGTTGATGGTTTCAAGACCGTCGAGCACGTCCAGCTTGGTCAGGCACAGGCCCGAGATGCTGTTGATTTCGATAGCACGACGCAGGATGACGGCGTCGAACCAGCCGCAACGACGGGCACGACCGGTGGTAGCACCGAACTCATGGCCACGCTTGGCCAGGAAAGCGCCAACGTCATCGAACAGCTCGGTAGGGAACGGACCCGAGCCGACGCGCGTGGTGTAAGCCTTGGTGATACCCAGAATGTAATCCAGGTACATCGGGCCGAAACCCGAACCGGTGGCGATGCCGCCAGCCGTGGTGTTGGAGCTGGTGACGTACGGATAGGTACCGTGGTCGATGTCCAGCAACGAACCCTGAGCGCCTTCGAACATGATGTCCTTGCCGTCGCGACGCATCTCATGCAGCGTGGCGGTGACGTCGAGCATCAGGGGTTCGAGCATGTCGGCGTATTCCATGCACTCGTCGAGTGTCTTCTGGAAATCGATCGCAGGCTCTTTGTAGTAATTGACCAGCACGAAGTTGTGGTAATCCAGCAACTCGCCCAGCTTGGACGCGAAACGCTCACGGTGGAACAGGTCGCCGATGCGCAGACCGCGACGTGCAACCTTGTCTTCGTAAGCCGGGCCGATGCCGCGACCGGTCGTACCGATCTTGAATTCGCCACGAGCCTTCTCACGCGCCTGATCCAGCGCAACGTGATACGACAGGATCAGCGGGCAGGACGGGCTGATGCGCAGACGCTCGCGCACCGGAATGCCTTTCTCTTCCAGCTTGATGATTTCACGCAGCAGTGCGTCGGGAGCAACCACCACACCGTTACCGATCAGGCACTGCACGCCTTCGCGCAGTACACCGGACGGAATCAGGTGCAATACGGTTTTCTCACCGTCGATCACCAGGGTGTGACCCGCATTGTGGCCACCCTGATAGCGAACTACGGCGGTAGCATGTTCGGTCAGCAGATCAACGATCTTGCCTTTGCCCTCATCACCCCACTGGGTGCCCAGGACTACGACATTCTTACCCATAACACTCGTCCTCATTCACGCAAACTTGGTGCCGGCGGCGGCCGGCAGGAATACTCAAGAAGCCAGCGGCATTACCTGCCAGTGCTCGCCATGCTGAATCAATTGCCGGTCACAGTCGGCTTCACGTGCCGCGCTTACCTGCTGCCCAGGCAACGCCTGAACCACACGTTGACCTTCGCTGCGCAACTGGCAAACCTGCTGCCAGAGTGCTGCATCCGTGCTGTCCGGCATCCAGATGCCACCGGACGGTAATACGATTTCTGCCTGTCCCAGCGTGACCAGGGTTTTCAGGTCAGTGGAAAAGCCGGTGGCCGGACGTGCACGGCCGAAGTCGGCGCCGATGTCGTCGTAGCGACCGCCCTGGGCAATCGACTGCCC
Source organism: Pseudomonas viridiflava (assembly GCF_001642795.1). Taxonomy (GTDB): domain Bacteria; phylum Pseudomonadota; class Gammaproteobacteria; order Pseudomonadales; family Pseudomonadaceae; genus Aquipseudomonas; species Aquipseudomonas viridiflava. The sequence continues at coordinate 344,611 of NZ_LKEH01000026.1, forward strand.
GACGCCCGGCACAAAGACCGCGAACACGACGCCGGTATGGTAGTGATAGCCACGCAGCTCACCGAGATCGAAATACAACGGCAACTGCGGGAAGCGCGCTGCGAGGCGGTCGGCGATGCTCACCAGATCGTCCAGCGCAGCGAGCACGGGTTGCGGCGCACCGGCCAGACGATCACGGGCCGCAGCCAGGACTTCATGACCACCACAAAGGTCGACCAGCGCACGCAGCATCGACGCAAGCTCCTGCGGCAGATTGGCCGTCAGGGCGATCACTTCATCGATGGCCTTGCGTTGCAGCGCATCGAACAGCTGTTGCTCAACTTCGCCCGACAGACCGGCAGCACGCGCCAGCCCACGATAGATACCGACATGCCCCAGATCCATGTGCACATCCGGCACATCGGCCAGTTGCAGCATGGCGAGCATGAGGCTGATCACTTCAACGTCACTGCTCGGGCTTGCATCGCCGTACAGCTCGGCGCCGAGCTGGATCGGGCTGCGCGAAGACGACAGCGCGCGGGGCTGGGCATGCAGAACACTGCCTGCGTAGCACAGACGGCTCGGGCCTTCACGCTTGAGGGTGTGTGCATCAATGCGAGCAACCTGCGGCGTGATGTCGGCACGAAAGCCCATCTGCCGACCCGATTGCGGATCGATGACCTTGAAGGTGCGCAGATCCAGATCCGAGCCTGCGCCAGTCAGCAGAGACTCCAGATACTCGATATGCGGGGTGACGACGAACTCATAGCCCCAGCTCTGAAACAGATCCAACACCTGACGGCGCGCTACTTCAATACGCGCCGCTTCCGGTGGCAGTACTTCTTCGATGCCATCTGGTAGCAGCCAGCGGTCAACCGTTGCCATTACGCCATTCCCCTATGATCCGGGCGGCCAGCCTTGAGGCCAGCCTTGAGTGAAGCAGAAAGTGGTGCGCTGTATGACGGGCACGACAAACGCCCGAGACAGGCCTTGCAGACCACTTTCCTCGAAAAATCTTGCTGATCGCCACGCGGGCTTCAGCCAATCAATCGTGCAGACGCAAAAAAGCCGGGAATTTCCCGGCTGCCGCATGATACACACGTTTTACCGAACGATCACCCCACCGGACGGTTTTGCCGCCCGGCGGGGTAATTTATTACAGCCAGATATTACGGCTTGGCTTTTTCCAGATAGCGGAAAAACTCGCTGTTCGGGTCAAGCACCAGCATGTCACTCTTGTTCGCGAAGCTTTCACGGTAGGCGCGCAGGCTGCGATAGAACGCATAGAACTCCTGATCCTGACCGTAAGCCTTGGAGTAGATCGCCGCTGCCTGGGCATCACCGTCACCGCGCGCTTCTTCAGACTCGCGATAGGCTTCGGCCAGCAGCACACGGCGCTGACGATCGGCGTCGGCACGGATGCCCTCAGCCAGCTCGTTACCCTTGGCACGGTGTTCACGGGCTTCACGCTCACGCTCGGTGCTCATGCGCTCGAAAACACTGCGGTTCACTTCCTTGGGCAGGTCGATAGCCTTGACGCGAACGTCGACCACTTCGATACCCAGCTCTTTCTCGGCCATGCGGTTCAGGGAACCGGTGATGTCCGCCATCAGTGCGTCACGCTCACCCGACACGACTTCGTGCAGGGTGCGCTTACCGAACTGGTCACGAAGACCCGATTCCAGACGGCGCGACAGACGCTCGTCGGCAATCTGCTTCAGACCGGAAGTTGCCGTGTAGAAACGCTCGGCATCCTTCACGCGCCATTTGGCGTAAGCGTCGACCATCACGGCTTTCTTCTCCAGCGTCAGAAAACGCTGGGTCGGAGCATCGAGGGTCAGCAGACGGCCGTCGAACTTGCGCACCTGGTTCACGTAAGGAACCTTCACGTGAAGGCCCGGCTGTACATCAGCCTGCACCACGCGACCGAATTGCAGCAGAACTGCGCGTTCGGTCTGGGACACGATGTAGAAGCTGTTCCAGGCAATGACTGCCAGTACCACACCAACAATTAGGGTGATCAGCGATTTATTGCTCATCAGCGACTCTCCCTGGTACGTACATCGCGCTGCTGAGTATCGGTCGCTCGCACGCCGGCATCAGTTCCAGTCGCGGATGAACCACCGGTACTCGAGGTGTTACCGGTACCGCTGCGACTGTTTTCCATCATCTTGTCGAGCGGCAGATACAGCAGATTGTTCTGCCCTTTATCACCGGTCACGAGCACCTTGCTGGTATTGCTGAAGACTTCCTGCATGGTGTCCAGGTACAGACGCTGACGGGTCACTTCAGGTGCCTTGCGGTATTCGGCGACCAGCTTGGTAAAGCGGTCAGCCTCACCCTTGGCACGGGAAACCACTTCGTCGCGATAACCGTTGGCGTCTTCAAGAATACGCTGGGCCTGACCACGGGCTTCCGGGATCACACCGTTGGCGTAGCTTTCCGCCTGGTTGCGTGCACGCTGCTCGTCTTCACGAGCACGAATCACGTCATCGAACGCTTCCTGCACTTCACGCGGCGCAGCAGCACTCTGCACGTTGACCTGAGTCACGGTGATACCGGTGCGGTAGGTGTCGAGGAAACGCTGCAGGCGCTCCTTGATCTCGCTCGCCATCAGTTCGCGGCCTTCGGTCAGCACCTGGTCCATCGCCGTGGAACCCACGACATGGCGCAACGCACTTTCAGTGGCGTGCTGCAGGCTGATCTCAGGCTGATCGACGTTCAGGACGAAATCCTGAAGGTTGCTGATCTTGTACTGCACGGTCAACGGCACTTCGACGATGTTCTCGTCCTCGGTGAGCATCTGGCCCTGCTTGCTGTAGGCACGTTCGCGAGTCACGTTTTCCATGTACTTGCGATCGAACGGCGGGAAATAGATGTTCAGACCCGGACCCACGGTTTCGTGGTACTGGCCGAAACGCAGTACAACCGCCTGTTCCTGTTCGTCGACGACATAGATCGCGCTGTAAAGCCAGAAAGCGACGAGCACGACCAGGCCGATGCCGAGCAGGCCGAAGCCGCCGCCCTTGCCTGAACTTCCGCCACTGCCGCCATCACCACTGCGTTTCTTACCGCCGCCGAACAGCCCATTCAGGCTTTCCTGCAGCTTACGGAAGGCCTCGTCGAGATCAGGTGGCCCCTTGCGGTCGCCGCCACGGCGTTTACCACCCCAGGGATCTTGATTATTCGAGTTGCCACCCGGCTCATTCCAAGCCATAGCGCTCTCCATCTGATAAAGCAAAGACGCACCATCGGCGCGCCGCCCCATGCTACAGAATGCCCGCGAAAGCCGTACAACGGCTTTCTCGTGCTTTTATTGCAAAGTGTGTTGCTCGATGAACTCCAGCGGCTGCAATCCTTCGCGAGTCACCAGACGATTGAGTTCAACGCGCGGTATACGCACTGCCAGAAGACTTGAGCCTTCCTCGTCGTGCGTCTCGCTCTGCACGGCACCCAGCTCGAAGAACTGGGCACGCAGTCGGGCAAGACGCTGAGGCAGACACAGGGTGCCGACGAACAGATCGTCACCCAGCAGCTCGGCCACGGCCTGCTTCAGCAGGTCCAGCCCCCGACCATCACGGGCAGACACCCAGACACGTTGCGGCTTGCCATCGGCATCACGCTGTATCTGAGGCTCTACGCCTTCAAGCAGATCGAGTTTGTTATAGACCTCAAGTATCGGCAAGCCCTCGGCACCGATCTCGCCAAGCACGGCAATGACCTGCTCGATCTGCGACATGCGGTCCGGCTCGTGGGAGTCGATCACATGCAGCAGCAGATCGGAGTTGCTCGATTCTTCAAGCGTGGCGCGGAAGGCTTCGACCAGTTTGTGCGGCAGGTGGCGAATGAAGCCCACTGTATCGGCCAGCACGATCGGGCCCAGGTCGTCGAGTTGCAGACGACGCAACGTCGGGTCCAGCGTGGCGAACAGCTGATCGGCTGCGAACACGTCGGAATCGGTCACGGCGTTGAACAGTGTGGATTTACCGGCGTTGGTGTAACCCACCAGCGAAACCGAAGGGATGTCGGCGCGACGACGGCCGCGACGGGCCTGATCACGCTGACTGCGAACCTTCTCGAGACGGCCCTTGATCTGGCGCAGACGTACCCGAAGCAGACGACGGTCCGTTTCGAGCTGGGTTTCACCCGGTCCACGCAGGCCGATACCACCCTTCTGACGCTCAAGGTGAGTCCAGCCTCGCACCAGACGGGTACTCATGTGCTCAAGCTGGGCCAGTTCGACCTGCAGCTTGCCTTCATGGGTCCGTGCGCGCTGGGCGAAGATATCCAGAATCAGACCGGTACGATCAAGCACGCGGCACTCGAAAACACGTTCGAGGTTACGTTCCTGACTGGGCGTGAGGGTGTGATTGAAGATCACGATGTCGGCCTGCTCGGCCTTGACCTGGTCGCGAAGCTCCTCGACCTTGCCAGAACCAATCAGGTATTTGGCGGATGGCCGATGACGCGGCACGTTGATAAACGCGACGGTATCGGCGCCAGCCGACATGGCCAACTCCTGAAACTCCTGCGGATCTTCGCGCGCCTCAGGGTCCTGACCATCCAGGTGAACGAGAATCGCACGTTCACCACCGCTGTGGCGCTCAAAGAACAAGGCAGACTCCTATCAGGCGTTACCTGGCTCGGCATCGGCGCCGTCAGCGTCGGTGGCGCTGGGCAGACGAATCGGACGAACCGGTACGACGGTGGAAATAGCGTGTTTGTAAACCATCTGGCTGACAGTGTTTTTCAGCAAAATGACGAACTGGTCGAAAGACTCGATCGTGCCCTGCAGCTTGATACCGTTGACCAGGTAGATCGATACCCCGACCTTCTCTTTACGCAAGGTATTCAAGTAAGGGTCTTGTAGCGAATGCCCTTTTGACATGTGCCGCACTCCTTTAAGGATCAATAAATAATAAATCGAATTCGATTGGCTTACCGGCCACCCCCCAAGGATAGACGGCTATTGCAAGGACTCAGCCCAATATGGAGACCGATCCCAGGTATTTCAAGGCGCGTGGCAGATTGTCGCTGGCCAGGCTGTCCAACCAGTGCAAATTCTCCCAGCTGCGAAGCCAGGTAAATTGCCGTTTGGCCAGTTGGCGCGTTGCAATGATGCCGCGCTCCTGCATTTCATCCCGTGTCAGCTTTCCATCCAGGTGATCCCAGACCTGGCGATAACCGACGGCTCGTATCGATGGCAGACCTGAATGCAGGTCGCCTCGTGAGCGCAATGCCAGTACTTCGTCCAGAAACCCCTGGTCCAGCATTTGCAAAAAACGTAGTGCGATGCGGTCATGCAGTACCTTGCGATCAGCCGGAGCTATCGCAAGATTCGCGACAGTATAGGGCAATTGCTGACGCCCCGATGCCGCTGCTTCGGTACTTTGCGCAGTTTGTTGCTCGCGGTGTGCGGTCATGCTCGTTCCGCTGACGCGATAAACCTCCAGTGCACGGATCAATCGCTGCGGATCGTTGGGGTGAATACGTGCCGCCGACACCGGGTCGACCACCGCCAATTGATCATGCAACCACTGCCAGCCATGGGCCAGCGCATCGGCTTCGAGCTGTGCCCGAACCTGCGCATCCGCCGCCGGCATATCCGCCAGTCCGTCCAATAGAGCCTTGAAATACAACATAGTGCCGCCCACCAGCAAAGGAATATTTCCCCGGGCGGTGATTTCAGCCATGGCGGCCAGTGCGTCAGTACGAAAATCAGCCGCCGAATAGCTCTGAGACGGGTCGCGTATGTCGATCAGGCGGTGCGGAAATTCGGCCAGTTGCGCCTTGGAAGGCTTGGCCGTGCCGATGTCCATGTCGCGATAGACCAGCGCCGAATCGACGCTGATCAGCTCACACGGCAGGACCTTGGTGAGTTCGATTGCAAGATCGGTCTTGCCCGCTGCGGTTGGCCCCATGAGAAAGATGGCCGGAGGTAAAGCATTCATTCATTGTCCGCGCAGGAATAATTTATCCAGATCGTTGAGCCCCATCTGGGTCCAGGTAGGACGACCGTGGTTGCATTGCCCGCTGCGCTCGGTGTTTTCCATGTCGCGCAACAAGCCGTTCATTTCCGGGATCGCCAGACGACGGTTGGCCCGGATTGCGCCATGACAGGCCATGGTGCCCAATAGCTCGTTCATGTGCGCCTGCACCCGGTCACTGGTGCCATATTCCATCAGGTCTGCGAGCACATCACTGACCAGCCGGTTGGCCTCGGCCTGCTTGAGCAACGCCGGGATCTGTCGGATGGCCAGCGTCTCGGGGCCAAGACGCTGCAATTCGAAACCCAGGCGCTGGAAGGTCGCCAAGTGTTCTTCAGCACAATCCGCTTCACGCTGACTGACCGCGATGGACTCAGGCACCAGCAGCGGCTGTCCGCTCAGGCCTTCGTTGGCCATGGCGATTTTCAGGCGCTCGTACATGATCCGTTCATGGGCGGCGTGCATGTCCACCAGCACCAGCCCGTGGGCATTTTCAGCCAGGATGTAGATGCCTTTGAGCTGCGCGAGCGCATAACCCAGCGGTGGAATATCAGCAGGCGAATCTGGCAACGACGTCGGCGTGGTGCCCGGCAGCGGCGCGAAAAACTCGCGGTAGGCGCTTTGCACTTCGGCGACTGGCGCACCCGGCGAAGCAGGTCGCGGCGAGTATTGATACTGATAGCCGCCGCCCGAGCCGGAGCCTGCGGGACGTGCATAGGTCTCGCCCTGCGGCTGTTCGAGCACGTTATTGGCCAGACGCATCTCGCCCTGCGGCCCGAACTCGCCCGCTTCGGGGCCGGTCGGACGCACAATCGCTGTCACAGGTGCGCTGCCGGACAACTGATCTTCCGGCCGAACGTCACCCAGCGCACGGTGCAGCGTGCCGTACAGAAAATCGTGCACAGTGCGTCCGTCACGGAAGCGCACTTCGTGCTTGGTCGGGTGAACGTTGACGTCTACAGCCGCCGGATCGACTTCGAAAAACAGCACGAAGGTCGGGTGACGGCCATTGAACAACACATCGCGATACGCCTGACGCACCGCATGGGCGACGAGTTTGTCGCGCACCGCTCGGCCATTGACGAAGAAATACTGCAGATCTGCCTGGCTGCGAGAGAACGTCGGCAACCCGACCCAGCCCCACAGATGCAGACCGTTACGCTCGATCTCGATCGGCAGCGCCTGCTCCAGGAAGCCCGGTCCGCAGATGGCCGACACGCGACGCGCTCTGGCGGTGTCGTCATGGGCTTCGTGCAGACTGAGAATAGTCTTGCCGTTATGACGCAAATGGAAGGCCACGTCGAAACGCGCCAGCGCCATGCGCTTGATCACCTCCTGAAGATGATCGAATTCAGTCTTTTCAGCCTTGAGAAACTTGCGGCGAGCAGGCGTGTTGAAAAACAGATCACGCACTTCCACGGACGTACCGACCGGGTGCGCAGCGGGCTGCACACGGGGCGCCATGTCGCGACCTTCGGTCTCGACCTGCCAGGCCTGATCCGCGTTTCGGGTGCGGGACGTCAGGGTGAGACGTGCCACCGAACTGATCGATGCCAGGGCCTCACCGCGAAAGCCCAGGCTCATCACGCGCTCAAGGTCTTCCAGATCGCGGATCTTGCTCGTCGCATGGCGCGCCAGCGCCAAGGGCAGGTCATCCGAAGAGATACCGCTACCATCGTCGCGCACTTTCAGCAGCTTGATACCGGCCTGCTCTACATCGACGTCAATGCGTCGCGCACCGGAATCGAGGCTGTTTTCCAGCAATTCCTTGATCACCGACGCAGGACGCTCGACCACCTCGCCCGCCGCGATCTGGTTCGCCAGTCGCGGACTGAGCAGCTCGATGCGAGCGGCGTTCAGGATGGCCTGTTCGATTTGCGGCTCGACGCCTTCAAGCAGAAGGTCGCTGCTGGCGGCTTCTTCATTCATGGCTGTGTTGCAACCTCGGAGCTCGGAATGCGCAGGTCCTGACCGATTTTCAACTCATCGGTCTTCAAGCCATTGGCGCTGCGCAATGTGGCGATGTTCATGTCGTAACGTGCCGCCAGCATGGCCAGCGTTTCGCCGGAGCGTACGACATGATTGCGCGGGCCCTGGGCCAGCTTGCCGTTGTCTCGCAGCCAGGCGATGTAAGTGCCCTGTGGCGGGTTCTGCTGGAAGAACTGCTTCACGCCGGAGTTGATCGAACGCGCCAGTGCCTGTTGATGCGAGGCCGAGGACAACTTGTTGGCTTCGTTGGCATTGGAAATAAAGCCGGTTTCCACCAGGATCGACGGAATGTCCGGCGATTTGAGCACCATGAAGCCTGCCTGCTCGACACGGGACTTGTGCAGCGAAGTCACCCGGCCGATGTTGCTCAGGACTTTCTGGCCGACGTTCAGGCTCGACGACAGCGATGCCGTCATGGACAGGTCGAGCAGTACGCCCGCCAGCATGCGGTCCTTGTCATCGAGACTCACGGCACCGGCACCACCAATCAGGTCGGAACGGTTTTCACTGTCCGCCAGCCAGCGTGCGGTTTCGGACGTTGCACCACGATCAGACAGGGCGAACACCGACGCGCCAAAGGCCGCCGTGGACGGCGCAGCGTCGGCGTGAATGGAAACGAACAGGTCCGCCCCCTTGGCGCGGGCGATCTCGGTTCGTTTGCGCAACGGGATGAAGTAGTCGCCGGTTCGCGTCAACTCGGCGCGATAGCCCTTCTCGGCATTGATCTGACGTTGCAGCTCACGCGCAATCGACAGCACCACGTTTTTCTCTTTCTCACCGCCCCTGCCGGAAGCACCCGGATCTTCGCCACCATGACCTGCGTCGATCACGACCACGATATCGCGCTTGCCGTTGGGCACCGGCGTCAGCTTGACTTCAGGCTTGGACGGGCTGATCGGCACCGCTGGCGCAGTGTTCGCAGGGGTGTCTGCAATCGTCGGCACCGGCGTCGGGTTCGCGTCGGCAGCGTTGTCGAACAGATCAACCACAAGGCGGTTGCCATACTGCTGATTCGGCGCCAGCGTGAAACTCTTTGGCGTCACGGCCTTTTTGAGGTCGATGACCACGCGCAGATCGGTCGCAGTGCGCTGCGCAGAACGCATGCTGGTGATCGGCGTGTTGGCGGTCGACACATTGAGCGGTCCGCCCAATGTCGCGCCATTGATGTCGATCACCAGACGGTCAGGTGAAGTCAGGGTAAATACGCTGTGCTGGACAGGTCCTGAAAGGTCGAATACCAACCGAGTGTTGTCCGGCGCTCGCCATAAGCGGACACTTCGTACTTGCGTAGCGGCCAGCGCTTCGACAGCCAAGGCCATCAACAGCAGACCTACTACAGTAACCAGCGCGCGCATGCGCATACCTAACCCCATATCTATTTGAATTCCAAAGCCAAAGTGGCACACCAGCGTTCGCCAAGCGAACCCGTGGGGCTCAATATCACGGAACGACCTTCTCCGTGCGGGCTAATGGTAATGGTCAGGTCAGGCTTTGGCAAAAAGCCTGCACCACGCTGGGGCCACTCAATGAGACAAAGTGAGTCACCGTCGAAGTAATCACGCACGCCCATGAACTCCAGTTCTTCTGGATCGACCAGGCGATACAAGTCGAAGTGGAAAACCTTGATCGACCCTATTTCATAGGGTTCAACGAGGGTGAAGGTCGGGCTCTTCACAGCCCCTTCGTGCCCGAATCCACGTATCAGGCCTCGCGAAAGCGTGGTCTTGCCCGCGCCCAGATCCCCGTCCAGAAAAATGACGCCCACACCCTCGGTGACCTGCGCGAGGCGTGCGCCGAAAGCCATCATGGCCTCTTCGCCAATCACATGCAGCGTTAAATCAGACACGGTTTCAGCTCCTCCAGTAACTGACGAATGGCGGGAATACTATCGCTGGCTGCCATGCCACGACCCGATGCGCCGATTTTCTGGCCAGCGCTGGCATGCAGCCACACCGCCAGACAGGCCGCATCGAACGCACTCATGTGTTGAGCCATCAGCGCACCGGTCAGCCCGGCCAGCACATCGCCAAGGCCTGCTGTGGCCATGGCAGGGTGACCGCGATCACACAGCGCCAGTCGCCCATCGACATCAGCGATCAGGCTGCCTGAACCCTTGAGCACGCAGACGGCATTGAATGTACGCGCCAGCGCGTGAGCTGCAGCGGCGCGGTCGTTCTGCACCTCCTGAGTACTGATACCCAGCAGGCGCGCCGCTTCACCGGGATGCGGGGTGATAACGCTGTTCTTCGGCAGGACCACCTGCCCGGTTGCCAGTTGATTGAGCGCATCGGCATCCCAGACCTGCGGCCGATCTGCGTTGGCTGCCGCAGACAGCAGGCTGCGCCCCCAACTGTCCTGACCCAGACCAGGCCCGACAACCAGTACGCTGGCTGCCTCGATCAGCGTCATGAGCTGGTTGGCCGAGTGGATGCCAGCGCTCATGATCTCGGGCATGCGCGTCAGCGCGGCGGGCACATGTTCGGTGCGGGTCGCCAGCGTGACCATGCCTGCCCCGCTGCGTAACGCGCTTTCGGCGCTCAACAATGCCGCGCCGCCGAAACCGTGATCGCCACCGATGACCAACACGCGACCATACATACCTTTATGAGCAGTGCGCGGCCGAGGCGCCAGAAAAGGCAGGCTGGTTTTGTCGAGTCGTTTTGCGGTCACCGGCGCCTGGGCGACGATGGCCTTGTCGGCCTGTAGATCATCAAAGATCAGTTGCCCGATCAGGTCGGGGGCATCGCCGGTCAGCATGCCCATTTTCAGGCCGATAAATGTCACGGTGAGGTCTGCTCGGACGGCGACACCCAGGCAATGCCCGGTATCGGCACACAGCCCCGAGGGAATATCCACCGCCGCCACCGGCAAGCCGCTGGCATTGATCGCCTCGATAGCTGAACGATAAGGATCGCGCACATCACCCTGAAGCCCTGTACCCAGCAGCGCATCCACCACGATGCCAGCCATGGCCTGATTGGCCCAGGGCTGGATATTGACGCCCGACGCAGCGGCGTAGGCCAGTGCAGCGTCGCCCTTCAACGCAGCAGGATCACCGACGGCCAGTACACGCACCTGCCAGCCGGTCTTGTGGGCCAGCGAGGCCACCAGATAACCGTCTCCGGCGTTGTTGCCATGCCCGGCCAGCACCGTCAGCTCGCTCGCTTCGGGCCAGCGCCTGCGGATCGCCCGCCAGGTTGCGTGCGCGGCGCGCTGCATCAATTCGAAGCCTGGCGTGCCTGCGGCAATCAGCCGGGCATCGAGGTCACGCACCTGCGCAGCGCTGTACAGCGCGTCGGGTAATTCGGGTTTCGTGTCTAACATGCGTCTCTAGGCTCCGATGTCTGGCAGAATTATACGCACCTTGTCTCTGGTTTCTCTCTGCGCATGTCCGCTATTACCGCTGAACTTCCCACCGCTGACGACCTTGTCACCCTTGCGCAATCGATCAAGGCGTGGGGCCGTGAGCTCGGCTTTCAGGAAGTCGGCATCTCAGGGCTCGATCTGGCAGAGCACGAGCAGCATCTGCAGCGCTGGCTCGAAGCGGGCTATCACGGCGAAATGGACTATATGGCAGCCCATGGCAGCAAACGTTCCCACCCTGACGAGCTGGTGCCGGGAACGCTGCGGGTAGTATCGCTGCGTATGGACTATCTGCCAGGCGACACCGAAATGGCTCAGCGCCTGACCGAGCCTGAAAAAGCCTACGTGTCCCGCTACGCCCTGGGACGCGACTACCACAAGCTGATCCGCAAACGCCTGCAGCAACTGGCAGAGCGCATCCAGCAAGCCATCGGTCCGTTTGGTTTCAGGGCCTTCGTGGACAGCGCGCCGGTGCTGGAAAAAGCAATCGCCGAACAGGCCGGTCTGGGCTGGATCGGAAAGAACACGCTGGTGCTCAATCGCAAGGCCGGCAGTTTTTTCTTTCTCGGCGAGCTGTTTGTGGACATCCCGCTGCCGGTCGATCCGCCACACGCCACCGAACATTGCGGGCGCTGCACGGCGTGTCTCGATATCTGTCCGACGGCAGCCTTTGTCGGCCCTTACGTGCTGGATGCGCGCCGCTGCATTTCCTACCTGACCATCGAGCTGAAGACCTCCATCCCCGAAGAGCTGCGCCCTTTGATTGGGAATCGGGTATTCGGCTGTGATGACTGCCAGATCGTCTGCCCCTGGAACCGCTTCGCCCGCCCCACCGACCAGAGCGACTTTCAGCCGCGCCACAACCTGGACAACGCGGGGCTGGCCGAGCTGTTTCTGTGGGACGAGGATAAATTTCTGAGCAGCACCGAAGGCTCACCCTTGCGACGCGCCGGGTATGAGCGGTGGTTGCGCAATCTGGCGGTCGGACTGGGCAACGCACCTTCGACCATTCCCGTGATAGAAGCGCTGGAAGCCCGGCGTGATTATCCATCCGAGATGGTCAGAGAGCATGTGGCGTGGGCGCTGGGCAGGCATGGGCGCTCCTGACGCATGTGCGATCAGTTAAGCCCCCGCACCCACGCGCGTTAGAGCGCCCATCAGATCAAGGCTCATCCTTGTAGACGAACTTGGGCATTTCCCAGTGGAAACGGATCGCCAGCAGGCGCAGCAGCAGGCCGCCGAACAGGGTGATCAGCACGCTTTGCTCGGAGGGCAACTCCAGATAACCGCACAGCAGGAAGCACCACGCGGCGAGGAACGAGACGCTGGCGTACAGCTCGCGACGGAAGATCAGCGGAATGTCGTTGCAGAAGATGTCCCGCAGGATGCCGCCGAACACACCGGTAATCACCCCACACACCGACGCGATCAGCATGCCATGCCCAGCTTCAAGCGCAGTCATGCAGCCAATCAATGTGAAGGCCACCAGCCCGAGCGCATCGAGCACCAGAAACAGCGAGCGCAGATGCCGCATCAACGGGGCGATGAAAATGGTCACCAGCGCCGCAATGCTGGTCAGCACCAGGTATTCCGGGTGCTTGACCCAGGTCAGCGGGTAATGGCCGATCAGCACATCACGCACCGAACCGCCACCCAACGCCGTGACGCAGGCGATCAGCACCACGCCAAACCAGTCCATGCCGCGTCGTCCGGCCGACAGCGCGCCGGTCATGGCTTCAGCAGTGATTGCAATCAGGTAAAGCATCAGCAACATGGTGACGACTCGGCGACAAGGGCGCGCAGTTTAACCAGCGCCGTTGTGCGCCGAAAGGCTTATGCACTGAAAGGGTGCAGCGAAGGTTCATTCGCTGCACGGACCTCACGTGTTACTTGATGAAGTGCTCGCGGTAAAAGCGCAGTTCGGCAATCGACTCGCGAATGTCGTCCAGCGCCAGGTGCGTACTGCCCTTCTGGAACTTGAGGTTCGGCGACCAGCGCGCGGCCAGTTCCTTGAGGGTCGAGACGTCGAGGTTGCGGTAGTGGAAGTAGTGTTCCAGGGTAGGCATATGGCGATACAGGAAGCGACGGTCCTGGCAGATGCTGTTGCCGCAGATCGGCGAACTGCGCTCAGGCACCCATTGCATGATGAAGGCCAGAGTCTGCGCCTCGGCATCCGCCATCGTCACCGTGCTTTCACGTACGCGCTGGGTCAGGCCCGAGCCGCCGTGCTGACGGGTGTTCCACTCGTCCATTCGCGCCAGCGTCTCATCGCTCTGATGAATCGCGAGTACCGGACCTTCGGCCAGGGTGTTCAGCTCACTATCGGTGATGATCGTGGCCATTTCGATGATTACATCGGTGTCAGGGTCCAGACCGGTCATTTCCAGGTCGATCCAGATAAGGTTCTGCTTGTTCTGCATATCACGACTCCTCAGCGTAGGCGCGCAGTTTAGCTTACCCGGCCGTGCTAGACTGCCGCCCGATTCAACGTACTGCCTATTCATCTGCTTCATCACATCGGAACACCCATGGCCAAACGCCAACTCAATCGTCGTCAGAACTGGCGCATCGAAAAGATTCAGGGCGAACGTGCTGCCCGCGCCGCGAAACGCGAGTCTGTCGCGCTCGAAACACTCGAAGGCGGTGACCTCGGCCCGGAACAGACCGGTCTGGTGATCGCCCACTTCGGCGTTCAGGTCGAAGTCGAGGCCCAGGAAGGCGAACAGATCGGCCAGGTGTTCCGCTGTCATTTGCGTGCCAACCTGCCCGCACTGGTGACCGGTGATCGCGTGGTCTGGCGCGCTGGCAATCAGGGCATCGGCGTCATCGTCGCCCAACTGCCCCGCACCACCGAACTGTGCCGTCCGGATTCACGCGGCCAGCTCAAGCCGGTGGCAGCCAACGTCGACCTGATCGTCATTGTCTTCGCCCCGATGCCCGAGCCGCATGCCAACCTGATCGACCGTTATCTGGTCGCCGCCGAGCATGCCGGGATCCATCCGCTGCTGCTGCTCAACAAGGCTGACCTGATCGACGAGCAGAACGCTCCTGCGCTCAACGCCTTGCTGGCGGTCTACCGCACACTGGGCTACCCGGTGCTGGAAGTGTCTGCGCATCACGGCGACGGCATGCAGCAGCTGCAGGCGCGCCTGGATGGTCATATCAGCGTGTTCGTGGGTCAGTCCGGCGTGGGCAAGTCTTCGCTGGTCAACAGCCTGCTGCCTGAAGTCGGGACGCGTGTCGGCCCGTTGTCGGAGCTGTCCGGTCAGGGCACGCACACCACAACCACTGCGCGACTGTTCCACTTTCCGCGTGGCGGCGACCTCATCGACTCGCCGGGCATCCGTGAATTCGGTCTGGGGCATGTCAGCCGCGCCGACGTGGAGGCGGGCTTCATCGAGTTCAACGACCTGATCGGCACATGCCGCTTCCGCGATTGCAAGCACGACCGTGAACCAGGCTGCGCCCTGCTCAAGGCCCTCGAAGACGGACGCGTTCAGCAGCAACGCATGAACAGCTATCGCTCGATCATCACCAGCCTGCCGGAAGACAGCTACTGAGATACCTGTCTGCACCGACCTTCTGCCGAAAACAAAAAAATGCCGCGATGATCGCGGCATTTTTGCAGGTGTCAGGACTCAGTTCTGGGTCGGCTCGACCTTCAGCGTGCCCTGATCGAAGATGTTCAGCTTCTGCCGAATCTCATGGGGCTGGGCATAGGCCTGCGGATCGACCGGCGCAGGCGCCGCCGAAGCGCCAGGCACTGCACCCGGTGCTGGCGGGGCAGCAGGCGCCTGCGGGGCACCACCAGAGTTTTGAGCACCTTCAATACGTTCCTGAGCCTTTTTGGTCAGCACAACGATATCGATACGGCGGTTCACGGGGTTGGTCGGGTTTTCACGGTCATAAAGCGCCGATGAGGCATAACCGACCACGCGTGCCACCTGCGGATCCGGATAACTGCCTGCAACCAGAGCACGGCGCGCAGCGTTGGCCCGGTTGGCCGACAGTTCCCAGTTGCCAAATCCGCCATTGCCTACGAACGGCGTGGCATCGGTATGACCGCTGATGCTGATCTTGTTGGGCACGCTTTTGATGGTGTCAGCCATCGCCAGCAGAATGTCCTCGAAGTAAGGCTTCAAGCGCGCACTGCCGGAATCGAACATCGGCCGGTTGTCAGCATCCATGATCTGGATGCGCAGACCGTCCTGCGTGATCTCGAACAGAATCTGGTCCTTGAACTTC
Organism: Pseudomonas viridiflava; assembly: GCF_001642795.1. Taxonomy (GTDB): domain Bacteria; phylum Pseudomonadota; class Gammaproteobacteria; order Pseudomonadales; family Pseudomonadaceae; genus Aquipseudomonas; species Aquipseudomonas viridiflava. The sequence continues at coordinate 360,174 of NZ_LKEH01000026.1, forward strand.
TGCAGTTGCGGGTTCTCTTCGACCTTGTTCTGCAATTCCTGCAGAAGCATTTCGAGACGTTCCTGCTCGACCTCTTCAGCCTTGGATTCCGAGGTGTCGGACTCTATCGGCACCGTATCCGGTGAAGGCGTGGTTTTCACTTCAGGGTTGAGCGTCTGGTTGGGCGACATTTCCGGCGAGCCGCCCAGGTCGATCACATAGGGCGAACCACTGTCTGAGAACCCGACCGGATCCTTGAAGTAACCGGCCACGGCAATCAACTGCTCGGGCGTGGCGGAGGACATCAGCCACAGCACCAGAAAGAACGCCATCATGGCCGTCGCGAAGTCGGCAAAGGCGATTTTCCACGCGCCGCCGTGATGCCCTCCACCGAAGCGCTTGACGCGCTTGATGATTATCGGCTGATTATTTTCCATGGCTTAGCGACCGCGAACCGCTTGTTCCAGCTCACTGAAGCTGGGGCGATGCAGCGGATACAGTACCTTGCGGCCGAACTCGACAGCCAGTGAAGGCGGCATGCCGGAGGCCGAGGCCACCAGAGAAGCCTTGATGCATTCGTAGACGTTCATTTCTTCCTTGGCATCGTGAGCCAGGGAAGTGGCCAGCGGACCGAAGAAACCATAAGCCGCGAGAATACCGAAGAAGGTACCCACCAGCGCCGCACCTACGTGCATACCGATGGCCGCCTTGTCGCCCGAACCCAGGGATGCCATGGTCACCACGATCCCCAGTACCGCCGCCACGATACCGAAACCGGGCATGCCGTCGGCAATACCGGTGATGGCGTGCGACGGATGCTCGAGCTCTTCCTTCATGCTCAGCAGTTCCATGTCGAACAGGCCTTCCAGCTCGTGAGGAGCCATGTTGCCCGAGGACATGATGCGCAGGTAATCGCAGATGTACGCCGTCATGCGTTCATCTTTCAGTACACCTGGATATTTGGCGAAGATGGGGCTTGCGGCCGGCTCTTCGATATCCCCTTCAATCGCCATCATGCCTTCGCGACGGCTCTTGTTGAGGATCTCGTAAACCAGCCCCAGCACCTCAAGGTAATAGGCGTGGGTGAAGCGTGTGCCGAACATCTTCAGCGACTTCTTGAACACGTGCATGGTCATGTGGCCAGGGTTGGCCTGCAGAAATGCACCCAGCGCAGCACCGCCGATGATCAACACCTCGTAGGGCTGAAACAGGGCCATGATCTTGCCGTGAGACAGGACGTATCCGCCGAGGACACTCGCGAAAACGACAATGATGCCGATAATTTTAGCCATAGGAGAAAATACTTTACTGAGTCGGGTTCAGGGACAGTCCGGAAGTTCTTGAAACTCTTCTTCTCCTTATCGGCCTAACTGGGCCAGACTATAGGCAGTTATTGCTAAAAAACCAGTTCCGCCCGGAATCGCGGGATCGAAAAAGGCTGTCGCGCCCCAGAACGCTGGCAGCCTCCCAGCTCGAAAATCAGCTGCACAGGGCATCGAATGTCGACAACGCATGTTCCACATCCGCCGGTTCCAAAGACGCTTGAATCCTGGGTCAGACTGCTCGACGGCGTCGATCTGCCAGTGCCTGCGGCCAACCACGACCGGGTTCGTGCGGCACTCAATGACAGTCGCCGCTCGTTGCGTGAAATTGCGGAAATGATGCAGGAAAGTCCTGCGCTGGTGCTCAGCGTGATGCGCGAGGCCAATCACCACACGCACGGCATCACTGAACAGGCCGAGAGCCTGGAAATCGCGATCAACCGGCTGGGGCTGGCGCGTACTGAAGTGCTGCTGGGTCGTTTGCCGGCCAAGCCGCCTGAAGAAATTCCGGCGGCATTCCGCCAGTTGATCCTGATCAGCCAGCACGCCACGCAGCAGGCCAACGGGCTGTTCGCCAGCCGTCTGGCGCGACTGTGGCAGGACATTCATCTGGGCAGCCTGTTGTTTCTGGCACCACTTTGGCCGATGGCGCTTGCTTACCCCAAATTGCTGGAAGAACTCGAACTTCGAGTCATTCACAAAGGCCATTCCAGCATCGCCGTCGAGAAGGAACTGTTCGGCGTCAACCTGCTGGAACTGGCGCTGGCGCTGGCCGAGTTCTGGCGTCTGCCGGTCTGGGTGACCCGCGGCTACAAACTGCTGCTCAGCGAGCGGCGTGATCTGGTCAAGGTGCTGCGCATCGCGCGCGAAGATCAGGATCCCTTGCTGCAACAGCAGCTGATGGATGCCGACCCCAACCTGCGTCGCTGGCTCAACCAGCCCGCCAATACCGTATTGCTGGGCAACGGACTGGCGCTGGCCGCGCAGCACGCCTGGAACAGCCCGCACTGCCTGCGCTGGGAGCGACTCACCAGCCTGTACCTGCAGCAGCCTCTGGATGACGTGCAGCAGCAGGCCCACCAGAATGCGGCCAGCAGCGCACGCAATCACAGCGAAAAGGACTTGTGGCATCCGGCCGAATCGCTGATCTGGCCGTGGGATGCGCGACGCGTAAGGCGAGACAACGATCCTGCACCACCGCCCTCGGCCGACGCTCTGCAGCTCTGGCGCAAGCAATGCGCGGAACTGCTGCAGGACCCTACGCCGTTCATCAATGCCATGCACTTGACCACTTCTGCGCGCGAAGCGCTTGTCGCCTGCGGGATGCAAAGGGTCATGCTGCTGATGATGGACAAGACCGGAGCGGCGTTGCGCGTGCATCAGTCTGCAGGACTGCCGCCCGAGGCTTCAGCGATGCAGCTGTTCCTGAAGGAAAGCACCGTGCTGCAACGGCTTCTGACCCAGCCGACCCAGTTGCGCATGACACCTGCCAACATCGCCCAGTTTTCTGCCCTGCTGCCTGCGCCGCTCAAAACGCTGTTCAGCGGTCAGCACTGGCTGATTCGCTCCCTGAGCAGCAACGGCAAAGTCATGATGCTGGTGGTCGCTGATCAGGGCGGCGGTGCACTGTCGGAAATTTCCGTTCAGGCATTCGGAAAAACCGCGCAATGCATTGAACGCGCGCTGGGCATCTTTAGTCATCGCAAAGCCTGAGGCCTGGCGTACAATTCGCATCTTTCTTTTCATCGGAGGCTGCAAATGTCCGTATTCGCTGGCTTACCGTTGGTCATCGAGCCCAACGATCTGCTTGAGCGCCTTGATGCCCCGGAACTGATTCTGGTGGATCTGACCAGCAGCGCTCGCTACGACGCAGGGCATATCCCTGACGCTCGCTTCGTTGATCCCAAGCGCACTCAACTTGGCCAGCCACCTGCGCCCGGCCTGCTGCCCGCGCACTCCGATCTGGAAAAGCTGTTCGGCGAACTGGGCCACAACCCCGATGCCGTCTATGTTGTCTATGACGACGAAGGCGGCGGTTGGGCCGGGCGCTTCATCTGGTTGCTGGACGTGATCGGCCACCATCGCTATCACTACGTGGACGGCGGCCTGCTGGCCTGGGAAGCCCAGTCACTGCCGCTGACCCGTGATGTTCCGCCAGTTAAGGGCGGTCCGGTCGAACTGAAACTGCACGACGAGCCGACGGCGACCCGCGAATACCTGCAAAGCCGACTGGGCGCTGCCGATCTGGCCATCTGGGATGCACGCGGACCCACCGAATACTCGGGTGAAAAAGTACTGGCGGCCAAGGCCGGGCATGTACCGGGCGCCGTCAACTTCGAATGGACGGCTGGCATGGACAAGGCACGCCAACTGCGCATTCGCGATGACATGCCACAGATTCTGCTGGACCTGGGCATCACGGCCGACAAGGAAGTGATCACCCACTGCCAGACCCATCACCGCTCCGGCTTCACCTATCTGGTGGCCAAGGCGCTGGGCTATCCCCGGGTCAAGGCGTATGCCGGCTCGTGGGGCGAATGGGGCAACCACCCGGACACGCCTGTCGAAAAATGACCAGGGCCGGGCTCACTTTTCGAGCACCGCCCGCTTCCTTATCAAGTTCAGGAATATCAATGAAAGATCGTTTGTTTATCCTCAGTCAGTACCTGTTGCCGCATCACCTGCTGTCCCGTATCGCCGGCCTGGTTGCCGAATGCCGCGTGACCTGGTTCAAGAACGCCTTCACCGCTTGGTTCGTTCGCCGCTATCAGGTCGACATGTCGCAGGCACTGGTCGAAGACCTGACCGCTTACGAGCACTTCAATGCCTTCTTCACTCGCGCATTGAAAGCCGATGCCCGCCCGCTGGACAACACGCCGGGCGCGGTGCTTTCGCCTGCCGATGGCACTATCAGCCAGTTGGGCTCGATCGATCACGGCCGCATCTTCCAGGCCAAGGGTCACAGCTTCAGCGTGCTTGAACTGTTGGGCGGCGATCCAAAACTGTCCGCGCCGTTCATGGGCGGCGAGTTCGCCACTGTTTATCTGTCGCCGAAGGACTACCATCGCGTGCATATGCCTCTGGCCGGCACGCTGCGTGAAATGGTTTATGTGCCTGGCCGTATTTTCTCGGTCAACCAGACCACGGCCGAAAACGTTCCAGAGCTGTTTGCCCGCAACGAGCGCGTTGTCTGCCTGTTCGATACCGAGCGCGGCCCGATGGCTGTCGTACTGGTCGGCGCCATGATCGTTGCATCGGTTGAAACGGTCTGGGCCGGGCTGGTCACGCCACCCAAGCGCGAACTGAAGACATTCAGCTACGACGAAGCCGCACGTGCACCGATCCATCTGGAAAAAGGCGCCGAGATGGGTCGCTTCAAGCTGGGTTCCACAGCCATCGTGCTGTTCGGACCGAACCAGGTGAAGTGGGCCGAGCAGTTGAGCGCCCTCTCCAAGGTTCAGATGGGGCAGGCGCTCGGCGCTGCGAAGCAAACCACCGAGGCTTGATGGCGTCAGGCCATAATAGCTGCGTGGTTGCACCGATACTGGTAGAGTCACAGCATCGGTGCGTAAGGATACGTTGCACTTTTTCAGTGGCACCGGGTCCACATCCTCCTACCGAAGGATGTGGCTCATTGCCAGCATGGAGTCGCCGTCCGGGCCAGAGAGTCGTTGGAGTTCACCTGTCACATGAGTAATTTGAGCCTTCCTCTGTTGTTGCGTGCCCCCACGCCAACGCAGTCGAGCCTGTCATTCAGTGAACCCACGCCCCGCGACCTCAAACGCTGGATCTCCCGACTGCCCAAGGCAAACCTCGGCGAAATGGCCCGTCAGTTGTATCAGGGGCTCAGCGAACTCAACCAGTTGATCACCCCAAGCGACAATCGCCTGCAGATGCTGGAATTGTTGCGCCCCGAAGTCTATTTCGTCTGCAAGCACCTTGAGCGGCACTTTCTCAATCAGGCCATCGTGCTCGACGAACGCCCGCGCAAGGTCGCCAACCTGTGTCAGGCGCTGCAAAACCACTTGGCAACCGGCTACAAGCAGGTCATCCAGCAGATCGCCCCGCGCTTCAGCAAGGACCAGAGCACGATGCTCGCCACGGCGTTGCAGCGGGCTCTGCATGGCCTGAATGGTCCCCTGATTCGTGCCAATCAACTGTATTGCCCGGTGCAGGAAGGCCTCTGGCTCGAACTGCACCAGCTCTACCAGATTGCCCGTCAGTTCCAGTTGCATCGCACCCAGGTAGATGAACCTCTGGCTCATCACACCCGCACGCTCAGCGCAGAGCAGACCTACGTGATCGCGCTGTTGATGGGGTGTTCGCGCTGCAACCAGATGCGCCAGTTGAACATCGGCAAGCTGGCCGACGCGCTTGAAGCGTGGAGCGCACTGGTGACGCTGCAGGTGCCCGCCGACGAGCACAGCCTGCTGGCTCTGGACCCTGCCAGCGACAAGCCACCGCTGTACCGGACGCTGTTTACCGACGAACAAATGCCCAGGATGCTGGGGATTCAGCCGCTGGCGCTGGCGGATGCAATCAATCATTACCTCGCTCTGCCGGCCGATCAGCGCGGTCCTGCCAAGCTGCTCATTCCCACCGGCGTCAACACCGACCTGCTGCAACACCTGGCAGCGGCCTGGGGTGATGTGGCCGAGCGGACCTTCCAGCGCACGGTGGGCCAGGGCACGCTGAAACTGTGCATCGGCATGAGCGCAGTCCATTACTACGTTGCCGGGCAGAAGTCGTTCAGCGAACTGCTGCAACTGAATGCGACCAGCCATATTGCCGATTTCGCGCTCAAGGTGGTCAACGAGAACGACGACGATCCCTGGTCGTCGGCGTTCGATACCCAGCGCGGCAATACCTCATCGGTCCTGCTGCCCTACGAAGAAATCGAATACCAGAAGTCAGACGCCGATGGCGACTCCGCCTCCAACGCACAGCGCACGTTTGCGACGTTTGATGTGAACATCGTCAACCACAGTCCGGGCGGTTACTGCCTGGCGTGGCAGAAGGACGTGCCGCAGCAGTTGCAGGCCGGCGAGCTGGTGGGCATTCAGGATGATTCCGGGCAAGGCTGGAGCATCGCCATCGTGCGCTGGGTCAGGCAGGTGCGCAGCGGCGGCACGCAGATGGGCATCGAGTTGATCGCGCCCTTTGCCCAGCCATGCGGCATGCAACTGATCCGCGAATCGCAGAACAGTCAGTACCTGCGCACCCTGATGCTGCCGGAAGTACGGGCGATGGACAAACCGGCGACCGTGCTTGCACCTCGCCTGCCGTTTCAGGACGACAGCAAGGTCATGATCAACGTCAATGGCGAAGAGCGGCGCGCGACACTGAGCAATCGCCGCATCAGCAGCGCCAGCTACAACCAGTTCGAATATCAGATCTACGACGCGCCCAAGGCAGCCGAGAGCGAAAAACCCAAACCGGGGCAGGAGTTCGATTCGCTGTGGGGCTCGCTGTAACGGCCGCGATCTCTTACGCGATCACGGCCTTACATTGCGATTTCAGCGACTGGCTTCGCGGTCGCGAAACCCCAATAGATAAAGAACCCCGTCCAGACCCAGCGTCGAGATCGCCTGTTTGGCTGACTGCTTGACCAGAGGCTTGGCGCGGAATGCAACGCCCAGCCCGGCAATCGCCAGCATCGGCAGGTCGTTGGCTCCGTCGCCCACGGCGATGGTCTGCTCAAGACTCAAGCCTTCATTGTGGGCCAGTTCGCGCAGCAGGTCCGCCTTGCGTTTGGCATCGACGATCGGCTCGACGGCCACACCTGTGACCTTGCCATCTTCCACCGCCAGTTCGTTGGCGAACACGTAATCGATGCCCAGCTTCGCCTGAAGCTGCTTGGCAAAGTAGGTGAAGCCGCCTGAGAGAATTGCAGTCTTGTAACCCAGACGCTTGAGTTCCGCGAACAGGGTTTCGGCACCTTCAGTGAGACGCAGCGACGCACCGATCTCGTCCAGCACGCTGACGTCCAGCCCTTTGAGCAACGCCAGACGCTCCTTGAAGCTGGCACTGAAATCCAGTTCGCCGCGCATGGCGCGCTCGGTGATTTCGGACACTTGCTCGCCAACGCCAGCCGCCTTGGCCAGCTCGTCGATCACTTCGGCCTCGATCAGGGTCGAGTCCATGTCGAAGACTGCCAGCCGACGATTACGACGGAACAGGGAATCCTGCTGGAACGCGATATCGACGTTCAGGTCCTGCGCGACGGCGAGAAACTCCGCCTGCATGGCCTTCATATCACCGGGTTCGCCACGAACGGAGAACTCGATGCAGCCCTTGCCCTTGTCGGCTGGCGTATCGAGGGGCATGCGGCCGGACAGGCGATCGATCTGGTCGATGTTCAATCCGTATTTGGCCGTGATGGAACTCACGCATTGCAATTGCTCGGCCGTCACCTTGCGGGTCAGCAGCGTCACGATATGACGCGCCTTGCCCTGACCTTCGACCCAGTGCTGGTAATCCTCTTCGGACACCGCCGTGAAGCGCACCTGCTGGTCCAGCTTGTAGGCCGTGAACAGGATGTCCTTGAGCACGGAAGAACCTTGCTCGGTACCCGGAATTTCAACCAGCATGCCGAACGACAGTGTGTCGTGGATCACCGCCTGACCAATATCGAGAATGTTCACGCCACCCTGGGCGAGGACGCCGGTGATGGCCGCAGTGAGACCGGGACGGTCTACACCGGTGATGTTAATCAGGACGATTTCGCGCAAGGCGCACCCCCGCAGTGGAAAAAAACCGCATTCTAACCACTTTCAGTGACCACCGGGCACAGGCAGCGCTTTGCCGCTACAAGGTCGGTCGTTATACTGCCCGGCAACTTCACCGAAAGAGCCGTGCTCTGTGAACCGGCCCACGCCCGTTAAAACCGATAATTTCTTCCTGCTCATCTTTCGTGCCCTGCGTCATCGCCGTGTACCGATCGCTTTGCGCATTGCCAGCCATAACGTGATCCTGGTCGCGTTGGCGTTGGTGATCTACGCCGGTGTCATGGGCCTGCAGTTCAAGCAGGCCATGCATGAACAGGCTGACGCACTGGGGCAGGCCCTGACGACCCAGACCGCCACCTCGGCTACCGAGCTGTTGGTGTCCAACGACATCCTCAGTCTCAACGTGCTGCTGGGCAATCTGGTCAAAAATCCGTTGGTGGCGCATGCCGCGATCTACAGCGTGGATAACCGCATCCTTGCAGAAGCCGGCCAGCGCCCGAAAAACGGGCTTCTGGGTGAAGCCCAGGGCCTGTACGAAATCAAGATCACGTTTCAGGACGTGATGGCGGGCCACCTGCGCATCAGCCTCGACATGTCGCAGTTCCAGCAGCCGATGACCATCAGCCTGCAAAGCATGGGCATCCTGGCGGGCATTCTGTTGGCGCTGGCGCTGGCCTTGAGTCTGCGTCTGGGTCGCCACATTTCTACGCCATTGATGCAGATGCGCATCTGGCTGCGAGATATCGATCCCTACACGCCGGCTACCGATCGCCAGGATGAAATCGGTGATCTGGCGCGTCAGCTGCGTACATCCTTCGCCCCGCCCGTTCCAGAGCCTGAGCCGGTGCCGGAACCCGAGTACGAAGAGGAAGACGAAGGCGAAGATCCTTATCTGGAGCCGGACGAAAAACCGGGTCCCTCTTTCTCTGCGCGCGATACCGCACCTGTGGCCAAGCCTCGACTGCCTGCGCCACCGGTTCAACGCCGTATCGTTGCCGAGGAAGATGAGGATGACGACGGCGATGATCCGTTTGCCGAGCTGCGTGACACGTCCGAAAGTGCCAGCTCCGCGCCCGTCGCCCGCCCTGTTGCAGCGCCCGTGGTATCGAGTGAACCTCAGCACAGCGCCGTTCTGGCAGTACAGCTGGGCGCGCAGGACCAACTGCGTCGCCTGCCTCGTGCCCGTCTGACTGAACTGCTGCAGCGCTACCGCGACTGCCTTGATCAAGCCGCCTCGCTGTACGAGAGCGAACTGCACACCCTGAACGATGGCAGCACGCTGATGCTGTTCCACAGCCAGGAAAGCGGCGACGACTACCTGACCAATGCCATCTGCTGCGGCGAACTGCTGCGTGCGCTGAGTCATGCCTTGCAGATTGAGGTCGCCGACAGCGGCATTACCTTGCAACTGCAATTGGGCCTGACGCTGGGTGAAGGCTTGGGCGGTCTGAGTCAGATCGACCTATTGCTGACTGAAACCGCGCAGGACGCACTGGCGCTGTCGCAACACAGCCGTAACCTGCTGCTGGTTGAGCGCAAGATCAACGACGATCCTCTGATCCGCCAGCGCGCCCGCATCCGCCCTATCGCAAGCCCGGAAGGCGCATGCTGCGTGGAGCGCCTGATGGAGCCCTACCCGTCCATGCTGGAGCGTCAACTGGCGCGCATGCACGAGACGAACAAGGTCTGACGCATACACACTGATCGCTGATCGCGCTCAGGATAAGGCCCAATAAAAAGCCCGCATCGCTGCGGGCTTTTTGTTGGCTGCACCTTTAGAAGCGGAACACTTCAAGGTCAGTGCGTATCGGTGAAGCCATTGGAATTCTAGGCTTGTCGGCCTCTTTGGCGCGGGCCACAGGGGCTTTCTTCGGTTCTTCGAATGGCTGCCAGGAGATCGGCTTGATGGCCGTACTGACCTGATCGGCCAGACGCTGAAGCAGCATGCCTTGCGCCTTGACTTGATCGGCCGAGCTGCCCGCATGGACCTGCTCAAGGTGCACCAGACGGCTGTCGCGCACGTGTCCCTTGCGGTCCAGCAGACGCCATTGCGCATCCAGCACCGCAGGCTGCTTTGCACCGGAATCAAGGCGGGTAATCGACAACACCACCTGAACATCAGGCGAGAAGTTGGCGACTGCCGGGGCCAGCACGACGCGCTGGCTGTCCAGTTTCCAGGCCAGTTGACGCAGCAATAGTTGATCGATATCCGACGACAGATTTCCCGCCCAGCGCCCATCGGGCGAAGCGGTCAGGGTGCCGTCAGGCTGTCGTTGCAGAAGGGTTTCGCGTTGCAGGTAGTCGGCCACCGAAACAGGGCCCAGCAAGACTGCCAGACCACTACTCTGTTTCGGCTGACCAGGCTCACCGCTGTCGAGTTGATAAAGCGCGGTCGGCTGGTGCACGCTGCAGCCAGCCAGACCCAGGACGCCGGTCATCAACAGGACAAGGGGAAGGCGTAGAAAATTCATCATCCCATCCAGGTGGCTGCCCCTCGGGAAGCCACAGTATAAGTACTTTCCAGACCCATGCAGGCACTGCGCCACGCTTGCGCCCCAAGACCCCATATCATCCGTGAATATTCGCCATGACTCCAGCGATTATGCATCGTACTTCATGGCAAAACGAAGAACACCCGCGTCAGATCAATGTTTTCAGCCATTTTCCACCAACAGGGCATCGACTCGCTGGAAGCCGCGCGGGAGTTTATTGCCGCGACGGCCGCGCTCGCCCTTGTAATGTTCCAGATCCTCGGGCTTGAGCGACAGCGTGCGTTTGCCTGCCTGAAGCACCAGCGTAGCGCCCTGTGCGATGACTGCAAGATCGGTGACGTATTCTTCACGACTTGCCACCCGCTCGCCGGGGATGCCAATGATCTTGTTGCCCTTGCCCTTGCCCAGTTGCGGCAGGTCGCTGATCTTGAACACCAGCAGACGGCCTTCAGTCGTCACCGCTGCCAGCCAGTTCTGCTCGCGGTCAGTCACCGGCCGAGGCAGGATGACTTTCGCGCCATTCGGCAGGCTCAGCAACGCCTTGCCCGCCTTATTCTTGGCCTGCAGATCCTCACCCTTCACGACGAACCCGTAACCAGCGTCGGAGGCGATCACGTACAGCGACTCATCGTCAGGCAGCAGCACGCATTCAAACGTCGCACCTGGCGGCGGCTGCAGCTTGCCGGTCAACGGCTCGCCCTGTCCGCGCGCAGACGGCAAGGTATGTGCGGCGACCGAATAGCTGCGTCCGGTGGAGTCGATGAACACGGCAAACTGATTGGAGCGCCCGATGGCTGACGTCTTGAAGCCATCGCCCGCCTTATAGGAAAGCCCGGTTGCATCGATGTCATGCCCCTTGGCACAACGCACCCAGCCTTTCTCGGAGAGCACCACGGTGACAGGCTCGGTCGGCATCAATTCGTTTTCGGACAGCGCCTTGGCTTCAGCACGCGCCACGATAGGCGAGCGACGATCATCGCCATAGGTTTCCGCGTCAGCAATCAGCTCGGCACGCACCAGCTTGCGCAGCTTGGACTCGCTGCCCAGCAGCGCCTGAAGCTTGGCCTGCTCCTTGCGCAACGCATCCTGCTCGCTGCGCAGCTTCATCTCTTCCAGGCGCGCCAATTGGCGCAAACGGGTATCGAGAATGTAGTCGGCCTGAATTTCCGACAGATCGAAGCGTGCAATCAGCTCGGCCTTGGGATGTTCGGCCGTGCGGATGATGTGAATGACTTCATCGAGGTTCAGGTAAGCCGTCAGCAAACCATCCAACAGGTGCAGACGATGCTCGACCTTGTCCAGACGGAACTGCAGACGACGGCGCACCGTTCCGATACGGAAGGTCAGCCACTCGCTGAGCAGTGTCTTGAGATTCTTGAGCTGCGGCTTGCCGTCCAGACCGATGATGTTGATGTTGACCCGGTAGCTGGATTCCAGCTCGGTGGTCGCGAACAGGTGCTGCATCAACTCGTCGAGCTCGACGCGGTTGGAGCGTGGAATGATCACGATGCGACACGGGTTCTCGTGGTCCGACTCGTCACGCAGGTCGGCCACCATCGGCAGTTTCTTGGCCTGCATCTGGGCAGCGATCTGCTCCAGCACCTTGGCACCGGAGACCTGATGCGGCAGCGAGGTGACCACGATGTCGCCGTCCTCGATGCGGTACACCGCACGCATGCGTACCGAACCGCGACCGGTTTCATAGATCTTCAACAGGTCGGCGCGAGGCGTGATGATTTCCGCTTCGGTCGGGTAATCCGGCCCCAGGATGTGCTCGCACAGCTCCTGAATGGTCGCCTTTGGCTCGTCCAGCAAGTGAACACAGGCGCTGGCGACTTCGCGCAGGTTATGCGGCGGTACGTCGGTTGCCATGCCCACGGCGATACCCGTGGTGCCATTGAGCAGAATGTTCGGCAAACGCGCAGGCAGGACTGCCGGTTCGTCCAGCGTGCCGTCAAAGTTCGGTACCCAGTCCGCCGTGCCCTGCCCCAGTTCGCTGAGCAGCACCTCGGAATAGCGAGACAGGCGCGCCTCGGTGTAACGCATGGCCGCGAAGGACTTGGGATCGTCCGGCGCACCCCAGTTGCCCTGGCCGTCCACCAGCGTGTAGCGATAGCTGAACGGCTGGGCCATCAGCACCATGGCTTCGTAGCAGGCCGAATCGCCGTGCGGGTGGAATTTACCGAGCACATCACCGACGGTACGCGCCGACTTCTTGTGCTTGGCATCCGCACCCAGGCCCAGCTCGCTCATGGCGTAGATGATACGGCGCTGTACAGGCTTCAGGCCGTCGCCGATATGCGGCAGGGCACGGTCCATGATCACGTACATGGAATAGTTGAGGTAGGCCTGTTCGGTGAAGTCAGCCAGCGAGCGGCGTTCTACGCCATCCAGGCTGAGGTCAAGGGAGTCGCTCATGCGGGCCTCATCATTGTGTTGACTGGCGCAGCAGCAAGTTGCCGCCGCGCTGTGTGAATTCGAGTTGTTTCATTGCGCTCATGCCCAGCAGCACCTGATCACCTTCCAGACCCGGCGCAACAAGGGCGCGCACGTTGGTCAGGACAATGTCGCCCAGTTGCAGCCGGTCGAGCGAGGTCCGGAAACCCTGGCTGTTGCCGTTGGCCGTGCTGACCGTCACCGGCATGCCGCGTTTCAGGCCCAGGCTGTCGGCCATATCACCGGGGATGGCGACGTCCGTCGCCCCGGTGTCGATCATGAACTCTACCGTCCGGCCATTGATCTGGCCGGTACTGACGAAATGCCCCTGACGATTGCCTGCCAGCTGCACTTCGATATAACCGTCACCGTGCTGCGAAGAGACCACAGTATTGGGGTTCTGCTGTTTTTCTTCCCACTCGCCGAAAAAGCGCGTGGCCAGAAAGATACCGGCCGCCCAGGCCAGAATCATCAGGACCTTGCCCGCGCGCCTGCCGGGAACCGCCTGGTTCATTGAACTTCACTCCAGCCCGCCGCAGGTGCAGCGAAACGCCACACAATCGGGCGTTCTTCGCCATCGGCGCGGGCACCGGAATTGTTGTCGATGCCAATCCAGGCGCCAGTCTCATCCACCACCAGCGCCTCGGTCAGACCATAAGGCTGATCATAGCGACGCGACGGCAGCATGGCTTCCTTGGAAAACGACCAGCAACGCTCGATCTGCCCGCTTTCCAGCTCCCGGCGACAGATGCGATACACCGAACGCTCCAGGGTGAACAGCTTGCCGTTGTACAGCGAGATATCGGAAAAATCCGTCGAGACCTTCTTGCGATTCTGTTCCGGCGGCAGCGTATCTTTCCCCGCTTCGGCCAGCAGCACGCAACTTTGCCCACAGGTCCACTGATCCTTGTCACGCTGCACTACCAGCAGCCCGCGCTTCTCGCGTTCGGCCGCCAGCCAGATCCGGTCGCCCGCAGCATTTACCGCAATGCCCTCGAAGATCGCATTGAAGTGCTGCAACATCCCGTTGGCACGCGCCTGTTCAACCAGCGCTGCTGGCAATGGCAGCCAGACCGGAGCACCTTCCACCGGCACTTTCAGCACCGTGCCGTAGGCCTCACTGACGAGATAACGATTGCCCGCCGCATCGCAGCTGATGCCTTCGAAATCCATGCTGCCACCGCGCACTATCGACGACAGATTCGCCAGCGAGCGCAGACTCAGCGGCAGATAGCTCTCAGGCTTCGGCATATCGATGACATGCGGTTCGGCCTTCCAGGTGCGATCTGACACATCAAGGCTGTAAAGCAGGCTGTCGTCACGGTCGGAAACCGTCCACAACCGGCCATTGCACGAGGCAAGGCCCGAAAGATTGCCGCCGACCATACCGTCTACCGGATGCTCGGATTGCAGTTTCAGGGCCTCGAGCGGCGCCGCAAAAACCGGCGCGACCACAAGGGACAGGGCGGCGAGCCAGGCTCGTATCAAATCATGACCTCGGCGAGGTTGCCTTTCGATTCGAGCCAGCTTTTGCGATCACCGGCGCGCTTCTTGGCCAGCAGCATGTCCATCATTTCCGAGGTCGCCGCGTAATCATCCAGCGTGAGTTGCACCAGACGCCGGGTGTTCGGGTCCATGGTGGTTTCACGCAGCTGTGGCGGGTTCATTTCGCCCAGGCCCTTGAATCGGGTGACCTGCGGCTTGCCGCGCTTCTTCTCGGCCACCAGACGATCAAGAATCCCGTCGCGCTCGCTCTCATCCAGCGCGTAGTAGATTTCCTTACCCAGGTCGATGCGATACAGCGGCGGCATGGCCACGTACACATGGCCTGCGTCGACCAGCGGACGGAAGTGCTGAACGAACAGCGCACACAGCAACGTTGCGATGTGCAGACCGTCCGAGTCGGCGTCGGCCAGGATGCAGATCTTGCCGTAACGCAACTGACTGATATCGGCCGCGCCCGGATCGACACCGATGGCGACCGCGATGTTGTGCACTTCCTGACTGGCAAGCACTTCGCCGCCGTCCACTTCCCAGGTGTTCAGAATCTTGCCGCGCAGGGGCAGAATCGCCTGAAATTCCTTGTCGCGCGCCTGCTTGGCCGAACCGCCCGCAGAGTCACCCTCGACCAGAAACAGCTCGGAGCGCGCCGGATCCTGCCCGGCACAATCGGCCAGCTTGCCCGGCAATGCCGGACCTTGGGTAATGCGCTTGCGCTCGACCTTCTTGCTGGCCTTCAGGCGGCGACCGGCGTTGTTGATCGCCAGATCGGCCAGTTGCAGGCCCAGCTCGGAGTGGGTGTTGAGCCACAGGCTGAATGCGTCCTTGACCACGCCAGAGACGAACGCGGCCGCTTCACGTGAGGACAGACGCTCTTTGGTCTGGCCGGAGAACTGCGGTTCCTGCATCTTCATCGACAGCACGAACGCGATGCGCTCCCAGACGTCTTCCGGCGCCAGCTTCACGCCACGCGGCAGCAGGTTGCGGAATTCGCAGAACTCGCGCATCGCATCCAGCAGGCCCTGGCGCAGACCGTTGACGTGGGTGCCGCCCTGCGCGGTCGGAATCAGGTTGACGTAGCTTTCCTGAACGCTGTCGCCACCTTCCGGCAACCAGAGCAAAGCCCAGTCGACCGCTTCCTTGTTGCCCGCAAAGCTGCCGCAGAACGGCTCGTCCGGCAGACGCAGGAACTCGGTGACGGAGTCCTGCAGATAGGAGCGCAGGCCGTCTTCGTAATGCCACTCGACTTTTTCGCCGGTGGATTTGTCTTCGAAGCTGACCAGCAGGCCCGGGCACAGCACAGCCTTCGCCTTGAGCACATGCTTGAGGCGGCTGACGGAGAACTTCGGTGTGTCGAAATACTTGGGATCGGGCGCGAAATACACGCTGGTACCGGTGTTGCGCTTGCCAACCGTACCGATGACCGCCAGCTCAGTGGCCTTGAAGCCATCGGCGAAGGTCATTTCGTATTCGTTGCCATCACGCTTGACCCGCACCCGGACCTGAGTGGAAAGCGCGTTGACCACCGAAATCCCCACGCCGTGCAGGCCGCCGGAAAACTGGTAGTTCTTGTTGGAAAACTTGCCGCCCGCGTGGAGCTTGGTCAGGATCAGCTCGACGCCCGACACGCCCTCTTCCGGGTGAATGTCCACCGGCATGCCGCGACCATCGTCGGACACTTCAAGAGAGTTGTCGGCATGCAGAATGACCTGCACCGACTTCGCATGACCGGCCAGGGCTTCGTCGACACTGTTGTCGATGACTTCCTGCGCCAGGTGGTTGGGCCGCGAGGTGTCGGTGTACATGCCCGGACGTTTGCGAACCGGATCGAGGCCCGAGAGGACTTCGATGGCGTCTGCGTTATAAGAGCTAGCGCTGGGATTGGCCATGGGTTCTCGTTATCAATCGTTCATTAAATTTCGGGAGTTGAATGTTCTTTATATGCCTTTGATCGGCAGTCATTTACAGCGCTGACAGATCAATCCCTTGCAACAGGCTCGGGGCAAACCCGGCAAAACTAAGCAGCGCCGGCATTTGCTCGGCAAAACCCTGATAGCTGTGGTCGCCACCGGGCTGGATGCGCAATGCGCAGGCACGGTAGAAAGCCTGAGCGCGGCGGTAATCCAGCGTCTCATCGCCCGTCTGCAGCCAGACCTGAATCTGCTGCGGATCCTGGGGAGCAGGCACTTCCAGCCCCGCCAGCGCGTCGATATGGTCTTGCGTCAGTTGCCACTGCTCACCGGTGTACAGATTCTGCTGCGTGCCAAGAAACCCGTCGAACAGTTGATGCGGATTGACAGCCGGGTTGATCAGCACGGCCTTGAGACCGTGGCACTGCGCCAAATGAGTCGCATAGTAGCCGCCGAGCGAGCTGCCGACCAGCAAAGGCCGACCCAGCGCAGCAATGGCCGACTCAAGCTGAACCATGGCCTGGCGCGGATGATGATGCAGTTCAGGGACTTGAAGCTGTTCGGCGAGACCCAGCGTCTTCATCAGCGCGAGCAGTTGGCAGGCCTTTCTCGACAAAGCCGAGCTGTTCAGGCCATGGATGTACAGCAATGAGGGGGTTTCACTGGTCACGCTGCCGCTCCTGGGTGCAAAGCAAAGCCGCGCAGTTTACAGGGACTAACGCGACAAAACCTTACTGGAAATAGTTACGTAAGACGATTCAGTAGCCGGTGCCGCCGTAATCGGCCTCGAACACCATGCCGACCACGCGGGAAACCCCCGTTTCAAGCTGTCCGTCGTCGTGCAAACGCAGCCATCGATAGCCTGGCGCAAGGGTGTCCAGCTTGAAGTCTTCACTGCCCGGCGCGAACTGAATGCAGGTCGAAGGTGAAGCCAGCAACCTCACACCCTGGCGCATCTGGTCGAACTCCTGATGCACATGCCCCCAGAGCACGGCGCGGACCTGTGGAAACCGATCCACAACCGCGAAAAACGCCTCGGCGTTGCGCAAACCAATCGGCGCCATCCATTCACAGCCGATCGCCACCGGATGGTGATGCAGGCAAACCAGATGATGCCGGTCGGGCGCTTCGCTCAACGACTGCGCCAGCAGCTGCAACTGTGATTCAGCCAGAAAACCCGGCACCGAGCCCGGTACCGCAGAATCCAGCAACGTGACACGCCACTGGCCAATATCCAGCACCGGCTCCAGCAACCCGGCCCCCTGCGCCACCTGTTCCATCTGCGGCAACTCATCGTGATTGCCGGCAAACCAGCGCGCAGGCGCTGCGATCTGTCCGCTGAGCCGACGAAACGCCTCATACGACTCCACGCTGCCATCCTGGGAAATATCCCCACTGGCAATCACCGCATCAATATCCGACTGCTCGGCCAGCACCCGCTCGACCACCTTTTCCAGGCTGTCACGGGTATTCATGCCCAGCAACGTGCCGTCCGCCTCGGCAAACAGGTGGCTGTCGGATAGCTGGACCAGCAAAACTGACGATGAAGGGGCTGCGCTCGGCAAGGCCGTCTCCTGGAAGGGATTCAGCGCGATTATGTGACGGCGAGCGATACGGGTAAACCCGGAATGTGGGTGTGGGTCACATTTGCAGGATGTCAGGGGAGACGTTGGCTCTTGGCTCGAGCTTTGCGAACTGTCTGTGCAATCAACGCACCCAACGCCATACCTGCCAACCCGGCAAAGGACAGATAGCCCAGCGCCTGTTCGTAGGGCATTTCAGGCCAGTAGTGACCGAGGATCAGCACTGTAAAAACCAAGCCAATTAGCAGACCGGACAGTGACGCCAATAAAGCTCGTACTATACCCATCATCGCCTCACACCTTAGTGGCTCCCGTGTACATCAGATCAACATCAAGCCTTGCACAGGGTCACCCAGACCTCATCCAGATCATCTTCCAGACATAGCAGCGCCTCAAACCCCGAATCCGGGAACAGCCGATTGAGCTTCGCGCCCCAACAGTCCCGAATAACCGCGCCCAGCTCAGCAGCCTCCTCGTAACCGATATCACCCAGCAAGCTGGTGATTTCGACCATATTTATCCAGTACGGTATCTTCTGAAGAGGCACCTGCCGCTCCAGCGAGTCTTCATACTTGGAATATGTGAAGTTCTCTTCGATGAAGTACCCGCCTTCATGAACAATGATCGTGGGGTTGAAGAGCGCGGCGAAACTTTCGATGAAGTCCGCCGGGAAATCCAGACGCGACAGATTCATGTACAGATAACAGAACTTTGATGTATTGGTCCTACCCCCCACCACATAATCCGCATAAGGATAGATGATCGGCACATCACCCCGGGCCGAAGACTCCGACCGAAAGAGTCCCTTGAGTCGTTTAACTACTTTTAAGCTCATCATATCCGCGCCAAAAGAGACAACTGCGAAGGAAGCAATGTCAACTGCGCCGTCGTTCTGCCTTGCGAATCGGCAAACTCGACCTCGTACGCAATATCCGGAACAAAGAACTCATGCACAATCGTCCCCATTGCACCCTTGACCAAACCTTCATCAGGAACATTCACTTCAAGCCTGACCACGTCGAGCAACCTAAAATCCATTTGGCACATCCAAAACCCTTCAAGCGTTAATCCGAAAAGCCAATCGTCACAAATACCTCGCAACCCTCATCATCGACAATCGCTCTGGCTTGGGCAAAAGACGGGCCGAATTCAGAGGCAAGCTTGGCGTTCCAACTTCCTGCCAATGCATTCGCGACGACCGTCGATTGAGGCATCGAAAGATTTTCAAAAAGTCCCGTCACTTCGAGCAGATTCGTCCAGAACTGACTCTTGGCTGGCGAATTATCCGATTCCAACAGCGAGAGATAATAAGCCTCATCAAAGTTTTCCTTAACAAAAATCCAACCATCCACACGCATGAACTCGGGCCAGTACAGCTTTGCCATACAGAGCGCAAAATCTGCCGACAGCCGCTGCGTATGATGAACCGCATGAATGTAATCGAAGCCTGAGACGAGATGATGAGCGTTATCGGCCCGGAACGACGCAAAATCAAAAGTTTCAAGCTCAGCCATTTAACTCACGCAACGCCGAAAACGGATTCAGCAGTTCAGGAGCATCACTCCATATAATCCACTCATGACTGTCAAAGGCCTCAAGCGCGATAAAACAGTTCTGCGGCGGTTCATCCACCTCGATGGGTTTCCTGATCTTGTCGACAGAATCCACCGCGACGATAAAGCAGTCGAAGACCTGCTCGATATCATTAGCGAAGAGGCGTAGTTCCTCCCAACTGAACACCCATCCTTTTTCGAGGACCCGCAGCTGCTCCTCAAAGTCAGGCATAGCCAACCCTGCCGGAGCGATGCCGACACCATAAAACTCAAGCACTGCCCAGATCCATTTGTTTTCGGGTACAAGCGCTGTGACATCCTTGAGATTGGCTATACACCTCAGTCCTGGCGATGCCGATATCTGTAGCGATTTCAAAACAGATTCTTCCTATGCCCAGTTTTACGCCGTCCATTCCTACGAAAAACTAGCGCCGGCATAAAGTCACCCATACCTCATCCAGATCATCTTCCAGCAGAAGTATGGCTTCTGAGCCGGACGCTGGAAACTGCTGGTCAAGCTTATCATTCCAGCACTTACATATTACCGCACCTATTTCAGCCGCATCTTCATAACTGATATCACCCAACAAACTGGCAATCTCAACCATGTTGATCCAGTAAGAAACATCAGGGGCATCCACACCACTTTGCAGAAACTCCTGATACTTTAACTCCGTATAATTTTCCCCAACAAAATAACCTCCCTCCTTATAAAACAGCGTGGGATTAAACAAGGCAGCGAAGCTGACGATGAAGTCACTGCGTAGATCCTTCTTTTCTCTGACCATATAGAAATAGTCAAACCGGGAAAGACTTTCATCATTAACAGCTAGATAATCTGAATAACAATCTTTGGGCGCGGAGCCACTCATTTCGAACACTCGTGGCTGCCCTCCAAGCAGAGAGCGTATCTCGAGCTTTTCCGCATAAAGCGTACGTGGCGGCTGATTTTCCCAGGTGTGTTCGGGTGGCCGTGGCTCCGGCGGGGGTTTGGCAGGTCCGTTCGGCCGGCAAACACCCGGCGTCGGCGAATAGTTGCCTCTGGTGTCGTAAACACCCATGGCGGTGAACTCCTTGTATCAATGATCACGCGTCCATGCGCTGGGGCGGTGCAGTTCAGTCGGTCGTGAAACCCTGGCTGAACGTAAGCAGATGAAAAACAGCCGGCGAGTTTAAGCGCTGGCGCAAGGTCGTCCAGCGTCAAAAAGTATCGGGAAATTTCGGAAGCGAAAGCTGAAACGTATTCAGCAAAATGCCGCCCATGAATAGCGGCATCTGTCAGCAGAGCGTGTCAAAACGTATCGAAAAATGAATCAGCGGACCGCTTCGAACTCATGCCCACAGGCCAGACAGTGGCTCAGCCATTCGCCCAGAAACAGATTGAGCTGGGCCTTTTCGTCCGGCTGGTGCATGTCGGCGTTGGGATACGGATAGATCCCCCGGAAGCGACGGGCGTGTTCGGCGCCGATGACTTCGGCCATGCGTGCGTCGTGGTAGACCTGTACTTCCAGACTGGGTATCGGCAGCCATGGCAGGCTGTGTTCCTGGCGCACCTGCAGGGTGGTGGTGTACGGGCAGTCGAGCAGAACCTCGACTGCCAGCACGCCCAGCATCTGGTCACCCTGGGTCACCGCAACGCGCCGTGAGCGCTGTTCGTTGCGCATGTCCGGCAACAAACGCATCAAGCGCGCGTAGTTGGCCTCGCAGGCAGCCTGCAGCCCGGCAAGATCAACACGGTAGCGCTCGCGCAGTAGATTCACGACCATAACCCCCTTATTTCAGCGCGGTTCAACGCCAGCCATTGCAAGGCGATGATCGTTGCCGCGTTCATGATTCTTCCATCAGCCACGGCCTGCATCGCATCGTCGAACGACCAGACTGTCACGCGGATGTCTTCGCCTTCGGATTCAAGCCCGTGCAGGCCGCCCGCCCCCTGACTGTCGCACTGCCCCATGAACAGGTGAACGAATTCGTCACTGCCGCCCGGCGAAGGAAAGTATTTGGTGATCGGCCATAGCGCGCCGAACACAAGCCCAGCTTCCTCTTCTGCCTCACGATGAGCAACTTCTTCCGGGTGCTCGTCCTTGTCGATCAGGCCGGCCACCAGTTCGATCAGCCAGGGGTTGCCAGTCTTCTCGACGGCACCTACGCGAAACTGCTCGATCAACACCACTTCGTCACGTTTGGCGTCATAAGGCAGCACGCAGACAGCGTCGTGGCGAACGAACAGCTCGCGGCTGATTTCTTTGCTGGTGCCGCCATCGAACAGCTCGTGTTGCAGGTACAGTTTGTCCAGTCTGTAAAAACCTTTGAAGCAGTTTTCCCGCCGGGTAATCTCGAAAGCCGTCGGTACTGATCGGGTGGTCTGAGTCATGGGTTTCTCGCTTGCGGCTATCTTGAACTTCCAACCATCCTAACGCGCATCGACCACTGGATGCAGCCCCCTTAAATAAGCAGGGTAGACGGCCGCTACGTAAAACAATTCTAATCCGCCCAGCGGCGAACCGAACCGGGCCTTTGCAGTCCAACCTGCCTGCATACGCACAACACGACCGCCTTTACTGACTCTGCCAAGGATCAACATGTCGTTACTGAGGATCACTTCACTGGCCTGCCTGGCTCTTTTGCTGGGCGCCTGCCAAAGCCTCTTCACGCCCAACATGCGCGCACCGCTGCAGGTTCAGCGTGATGCTTCCGAGCTGATAAAGCCAGGTTGCACCACTGCCGACTGCCCGCTGGTGAACATCGATACCGTGCATTTTCCTGACGAGCCAAAGCTGGACGCCATCGTCCAGAAGACGCTGCTGCAACTCACTGTCGCTGACAGCAGCACGCCGCCGCCCGCGTCGATCAAGGCTTATCAGGAGCAGTTCCTGAACCGTGCCCAGGGCCGCAACAGCAGCTACCTGCAAGCCAAGGTACGCGAGCAGCATGACGGTATCGTGGTCGTCGAGCTGTCCAGTTACCTGGATAACGGCGGCGCTCATGGCAACCCTGGCCGGGCATTCATCAATTATTCACGCCAACAGCAGAAGGTGCTGACGCTGGCCGACATGGTAATTCCAGGCAAGGAGCAGGAGTTCTGGCAGAAAGCCGAACTGGCTCATCAGGGCTGGCTGGTGTCGAGCAAGATGAACGAAGACGCTGCATTCGTGCAGACCTGGCCGTTCAAGCGCACGCCGCACATTGCCCTGACCTACGGCGCTGTGATCCTCAAGTATCCGGTGGAAACCATCGCGCCCTACTCCATGGGCCACATCGAGCTGAAGATTCCTTACCCTCAGCTCAATGGCATCATCAAGTCGGAACTGTTTCCCGGCCGCGGCTGATCGCACGACCGATCAACAGTTGCAGCACGCCAGCGACGATGAGCGCTGGCAGTGTTGCGCCGACATCCGGATACAGGTTTGCCAACAGGTGGTACGTGCTGATACCGCCCAGCCAGGCCAGCAGACTCATCCAGCGCAAGCCACTCGCCGCGACCTGACCGCCGCGACGACGCAGGATGAAGTGATCCACCAGCACCACGCCGAACAGCGGCGCGAACACCGAACCGATCAATAACAGAAAATTCTGGTACTGCGCCAACGGTGCGAGACACGCGATCAGCGTGCAGACGATGCCGATGAACAGCGCCAGATGCTCGACCGTGATCCGAGTCAGCAACGCGGTGGACACCGCCGCCGAGTGAATATCGGCAAAAGCGTTTTCCGACTCGTCCAGCAGAATCAACAGCAACGGAATCCCCAGACCCGCGCCGGCCAGTGCCAG
Organism: Pseudomonas viridiflava; assembly: GCF_001642795.1. Taxonomy (GTDB): domain Bacteria; phylum Pseudomonadota; class Gammaproteobacteria; order Pseudomonadales; family Pseudomonadaceae; genus Aquipseudomonas; species Aquipseudomonas viridiflava. The sequence continues at coordinate 383,448 of NZ_LKEH01000026.1, forward strand.
CAGCAGCGCATTCGTTTCGCCGCTCGGCGCGAACGCCAGGGTGTAGGCGACGCCCAGCCCCATCAGCCAGAAGTTGCCGATAAAGAAGCCCACAGCGGTGCCACCGAACACGTTGCGTGCACGCTGGCCGAATCGGGAGTAGTCGGCGATCAGCGGCAGCCAGGAAAGCGGCATGGCGATGGCGATGTCGAAACCCACGGCAAACGGCATCGACCCGTCACCGGTGCGCTCCCAGAGTGCGGCGAGGTCAGCCTTGGTCAACAGGTTCCAGGTCAGCCACAGGCAGGCGGCAAGTAACAGCCAGATACCCCAGCGGCGCAGGATCTGACGCACAAAGGTCAACGGCCCGCCGACGGCCAGCAGGGTCGCCAACGCACCGAAGAACAACGTCCAGAGCAGCGGATTGGCCCACAGGCTGCCTTCGGCAAAGGCACGTGCGCCCAGCAGGCTGGCGGCATCGCGCATGACGATGATCTCAAACGAACCCCAGCCGATCAGTTGGAGCAGGTTCAGCACGGCAGGCAACGACGCCCCCTTGCTGCCGAGGCTGAGTTTGAGCGCGGCCATGGACGACAGGCCTGTGTCCGTGCCGATCACCGCCACGCTGGCCAGCAGCAGGACGCCGACCAGGGTGCCGAAAAGTATCGCCAGCAATGCGCCGGACATGCCCAGCCCCGGCGCCAGCAAGGCACCGGTCTGCAGCACCATCAGGCCAATGCCCAACGAGAACCACAGGGAAAACAGATCGCGCCCGCCGAATACCCGCTGACTGGCAGCGATGGGTGTGTCGGGGGAATAAGTGCCGGGTGTATTCACGGTTCTGGCTCGTTAGGAAATGAGTGATGTATCGTCTTGCGGTTCGGACGCGGAGCGTCCTGAGCGGCATTCCCACGCAGGAGTGAAGTGGGAATGATCGCCTCAACACTGATCCTGCCCATGCTCCGCGTGGGCATGCCGCCCGTGACGCTCCGTGTCACATCACGGAGCGCACACTGACAGCAGGCGTGTCAGACCTTTTTATAGAGCTGACTGCCTTCCTGTTTGAAACGCTCGGCCTGCTCCGCCAACCCTTGGGCGACGTCTACATCGACGGCCTCGATCCGCTGATTGGCTGCGTACTCGCGCACTTCCTGGGTGATTTTCATCGAACAGAATTTCGGGCCGCACATGGAGCAGAAGTGCGCGACCTTGGCCGAATCCTTGGGCAGGGTTTCGTCGTGATACGAGCGCGCGGTGTCCGGGTCCAGGCCCAGGTTGAACTGGTCTTCCCAGCGGAATTCGAAGCGGGCCTTGCTCAAGGCGTTGTCGCGAATCTGCGCGCCCGGATGCCCTTTGGCGAGATCCGCTGCGTGAGCGGCGATCTTGTAGGTGATGATCCCGGTTTTCACGTCATCCTTGTTCGGCAGACCCAAATGCTCTTTCGGCGTGACGTAGCAGAGCATGGCGCAACCGAACCAGCCGATCATCGCCGCGCCGATGCCCGAGGTGATGTGGTCGTAACCCGGCGCGATATCCGTGGTCAGCGGGCCAAGGGTGTAGAACGGTGCTTCGTCACAGCACTCCAGCTGCTTGTCCATGTTCTCCTTGATCAACTGCATCGGCACATGGCCCGGGCCTTCGATCATGGTCTGCACGTCGTGCTTCCAGGCGATCTTGGTCAACTCACCCAGAGTCTCCAGCTCGCCGAACTGGGCCGCGTCGTTGGCGTCGGCAATCGAGCCCGGACGCAGGCCATCGCCCAGCGAGAAGCTGACGTCGTAGGCCTTCATGATTTCGCAGATGTCTTCGAAATGGGTGTAGAGGAAGTTCTCCTTGTGATGCGCCAGGCACCACTTGGCCATGATCGAACCGCCACGACTGACGATGCCGGTCACGCGCTTGGCCGTCAGGGGCACGTAGCGCAGCAGCACTCCGGCGTGGATGGTGAAGTAATCGACGCCCTGCTCGGCCTGTTCGATCAGCGTGTCGCGGAACAACTCCCAGGTCAGGTCCTCGGCCGCACCGCCGACCTTTTCCAGCGCCTGATAGATCGGCACCGTGCCGATAGGGACCGGCGAGTTGCGGATGATCCACTCCCGGGTTTCATGAATATGCTTGCCGGTGGACAGGTCCATGACCGTGTCCGACCCCCAGCGAATGCCCCACGTCAGCTTGGCGACTTCTTCTTCGATGGAAGAACCCAGCGCACTGTTGCCGATGTTGCCGTTGATCTTCACCAGGAAGTTGCGACCGATGATCATCGGCTCCAACTCGACATGGTTGATGTTGGCCGGAATGATCGCGCGACCGCGGGCGATCTCTTCGCGCACGAACTCGGCAGTGATTTCTTTCGGGATGCTCGCGCCGAAGCTGTGCCCGGCGTGCTGCTGAGTCAGCAGGCCGGCGGCACGCGCTTCCTGAAGCTTCATGTTTTCGCGGATGGCGACGTATTCCATCTCGGCGGTGATGATGCCCTGACGCGCATAGTGCATCTGGCTGACGTTCGCGCCTGCCTTGGCCCGGCGCGGATTGCGCACGTGGGCAAAGCGCAGCGCGGTCAGCTCGGCGTCGCTCAGGCGCTGCTGGCCGAAGTTCGAGCTCAGGCCCGGCAGACGCTCGGTGTCGTTACGTGAGTCGATCCACGGCGAACGCACATCGGCCAGGCCTTTGCGCACGTCGATGATCACGTTGGGGTCGGTATAGGGACCGGAAGTGTCGTAGACCGTGACCGGGGCGTTGATCTCGCCACCGAAGTCGGTCGGTGTGATATCCAGAGTGACCTCGCGCATGGGCACGCGAATGTCCGGCCGCGAGCCCTGGACGTAGATCTTCTGCGAACGGGTAAACGGCTGTACCGATCCGGAATCGACCTGCGCCGACTCGCTCAAGTGGGGTGCGTTTTTTGGTTTTATGCTCATCACGGTCTCTCCAGACATCCACTGTGGATTTATTGTCGGAGTAACCTGATCGGGACGGACGGGTGCACTGAAGAAGTGCTGAGTATCGAGAGAGGCGCGCTGTTCATTGATTGAACGATCGACCCCGGACGACACTCAAGAGGACTCGCCGGGTGACGAGAAATCTTGTTCCCTACGCAGGCGCTAACCTGATCAGGTTCAACGGGATCCGGTTTAACCGATCTCAGCCTCACAGCAAGGCACCCCGACAAGAACGGCATCAGTCTATGCCGCGTCGAGGCTGTAAAGCCAGCGCAATTGCGTGGGCATCGATAAATGGCTGAAATGGCCGATTGTTGCGTTCTGCGTCTGGCTCTACACTCGCTATCCCGGTTTTTTCCATCGAACCGTGACTATTTTCTTCATGAACAGGGAACGCCTCATGTTGCGCAAACTTTCGTTGGTCGTGGCTGTTTCATTTGCGTCCAACGGACTGAGCTGGGCAGCCGATATGCCGCTGCCGACCAAGACGGGTCTGGTGAACGTCTATGAGCAGGCGGTGGACAACAACGCCGATCTGGCCGCTGCACGCGCCGATTACGCTGCGCGCAAGGAGGCCGTGCCTCAGGCGCGTGCCGGTCTGCTGCCCAATCTTTCCGGCAGCGCTCAGGCCAACAACACCCGCACCAGCATTGATCAGCCCAGCAGAATTGCAACCCGCAGTGGTACGGTCTATCAGGCGACCCTGAGCCAGCCGATCTTTCGTGCCGACCGCTGGTTCCAGCTCCAGGCCGCCGAAGCGGTCAACGAACAGGCCGCGCTCGAGCTGTCGGCCACTGAACAGAACCTGATCCTGCAATCGGCGCAGAGCTACTTCAGTGTGCTGCGTGCCCAGGACAGTCTGGCAGCGACCAAGGCCGAGGAATCGGCATTCAGGCGCCAGCTGGATCAGGCCAGGGAGCGCTTCGATGTCGGTCTTTCAGACAAAACCGACGTGCTGCAGGCGCAGGCCAGCTATGACACCTCGCGCGCCAGCCGCATTCTCGCCCAGCGTCAGGTAGACGATGCGTTTCAGGCGCTGGTAACCCTGACCAATCGCGAATACAACTCCATCGAAGGCATCGTCCACACCCTGCCGGTGCTGGCGCCGACGCCAAACGATGCCAAGGCCTGGGTCGACACCGCAGCCCAGCAGAACCTCAACCTGCTGGCCAGCAACTACGCAGTCAACGCCGCCGAAGAAACCCTGCGTCAACGCAAGGCCGGACACGCGCCGACGCTGGATGCCGTCGCAACCTATCAGCGCGGCGACAACGATGCGCTGGGTTTCAACAACCCCAACTACACCGGGCAGAACTACGGCAGTGATGTCGAGCAACGCACGATTGGTGTTCAGCTGAATATCCCGATCTACAGTGGCGGGCTGGTCAATTCGCAGGTGCGCGAAGCCTATTCAAGGCTGAGCCAGAGTGAACAGCGCCGCGAAGGCCTGCGTCGTCAGGTGGTGGAAAACACCCGTAACCTGCACCGTGCGGTGAACACCGACGTGGAGCAGGTTCAGGCGCGCAAGCAGTCGATCATCTCCAATCAGAGCGCGCTGGAAGCCACGGAAATCGGTTATCAGGTGGGGACGCGCAACATCGTCGACGTGCTGGATGCGCAGCGTCAGCTATACGCCTCGGTGCGCGACTACAACAACACGCGCTATGACTACATCCTCGACAACCTGCGCCTGAAACAGGCCGCTGGCACGCTGAATCCGGGCGACCTGCAGGACCTGTCGCGCTATCTGAAATCCGACTACAACCCGGACAAGGATTTCCTGCCACCGGATCTGGCAGCGGCGGCACGCAAGAACTTCGAAAGACCGGCCCAGCGCTGAGCGCGCCAGCCTCGACACTGATCGTGCCCACCGCTCCGCGTCAGATTCGAGAGCGGACGCGGAGCGTCCTGAGAGGCGTTACCACGCAGAGCGTGGGAACGATCCTAGGCCTTAAGCACACTGATCGTGCCCATCGCTCTGCGTGGGCTGCAGGCCGTGACGCTCCGCGTCACATTCTCTGCATCAACCGCCCGATTCCATCCAGCAAACGCTGCAGTGCGCCCTGATTGGCCTTCATCACACCCAGACCCGCTTCAGCCATGGTGGCTGCCAGCTTCGGCTGATCGAACAGGCGCTGCACGGCGACCGCCAGTGCGGCTGAATCGCTCACCTCTTCCAGCGCTCCAGCACTGCGCAGCAGGGCGGCGATTTCGAGGAAGTTGAACAGGTGCGGGCCGCTCAGCACCGGCTTGGCCAGTGCTGCAGGTTCCAGCAGGTTATGGCCGCCATTGGGCACCAGACTGCCGCCCACGAACGCGTTGTCCGCCAGCGCATACAGAAACAGCAGCTCGCCCATGGTGTCGCCCAGCAGTACAGACACGTCTGGCGTAACGGCCTGCGCGCTTGAACGCCGGACCGTCTTGAAACCCTGCTGCTGACACAACCCATGCACGCTGTCGAAACGCTCGGGATGGCGCGGCACCAGAATCAGCAAGGCATCGGGATGGCTCGCCAGCAACGTGCGATGCGCCGCCAGCACGCTTTCGTCCTCGCCCGCATGAGTGCTCGCCGCGATCCACACCGGGCGTTGCGTGGCCTGCCATTGTCCGCGCAATTCGGCGGCACGCTCCAGCAAGGCGGGGTCGATGCTCAGGTCGAACTTGATCGAGCCGGTCACCGTCACGTACTCAGGCCGCGCGCCCAGATCACGGAAACGCTGGGCCTCGACTTCAGTCTGCACAGCGAACCAGGCCATTTCGGCGAGCATCGGCCTTGTCAGTTTCGCAAAACGGCCATAACCCCGCGCCGAACGCTCCGACAGCCGAGCGTTGGCCAACACCACCGGAATACCGCGCTTGCTGCATTGATGAATATGATTGGGCCACAGCTCGGTTTCCATGATGATGCCCAGGCGCGGCTGCACATGATCGAGAAAGCGCCCGGCCGCCCATGGCAGGTCATAAGGCAGGTAACAATGTTGAATGCGCGGCTCGTTGGCAAACATCGCCTTGATTCGCTCCGAACCTGTGGGCGTCATGCAAGTCACAGTGATCGGCAGTTCGGGATACTGCGCCAGCAAGGCGCGGATCATGGGCGCGGCAGCAATGCTTTCGCCGACCGACACCGCATGCACCCAGAGACCGCCACGCTGCATCGGCGGCAGGCCCATGGCGAAGCGCTCGCCGATGCGCTGGCGATACGCAGGCGCCTTGCGAGCGCGCAACCACAACCGCAGGGCAACCAGCGGCAGGCCCAGATGAAACAGGAAGGTGTAGAGGGTTCTATTCATGGGCGCGGAGTTTATCAGCCCGCCTGCGCAATGCCACAACGACATGAAGACGCAGACACGATGGCGGGCGGCGTGTGAATCATCAGGTCGGTCACCACCGTCCTTTAGAATGCGCTGTCTCATACAAGGAAAAGATCATGAATCCGTATTACCTGCTGGGCGTCGCAATCTGCGCCGAAGTCATCGCCACCACCTCGATGAAAGCGGTGAAAGGCTTCAACACACCGCTGCCCCTGCTGCTGGTCATTGGCGGCTATGCGATTGCGTTCTGGATGTTGATTCTGGTGATGCGCACCATTCCCGTCGGCATCACCTATGCCATCTGGTCGGGCATGGGCATTGTCATGGTGAGTATCGCGGCATTCCTGGTCTACGGTCAGAAGCTCGACCTGCCCGCGCTGCTGGGCATGGGAATGATCGTGGCGGGTGTGGTGGTCATTCAGGTGTTCTCGAAAACCGCCGGGCATTGAAAGTCCGTTCCCTTATAATGGCCGCAATCTTTACTCACTGAGGTGCCCATGCCATCTGTTATTTCCACTGACGTCCTGATTGTCGGGGCTGGCGTTGCCGGCCTCTGGCTCAATGCCCGGTTGCGTCGTCAAGGGTTCTCGACAGTGCTGGTAGAAAGCGCAAGCCTGGGTGGCGGACAGAGCCTGAAGTCTCAAGGGATCATCCACGGCGGCGCCAAGTACGCGCTGCACGGCGCCCTGTCGGGAGCCTCGGAAGCCATAGCCGATATGCCGCGCCGCTGGCGTGAAGCCCTGGACGGCAAAGGCGAGCTGGACCTTTCAGGCGTGCGCCTGTTGTCGGACGCCCATTACCTCTGGTCGCCGGGCACGATCGCGGGCAATCTGACCAGCTTCTTCGCCAGCAAGGCCGTGCGCGGGCGCGTGGATCAGGTCAAGGGCGAGCAATTGCCGCCCGCACTGCAGCATCCGAAATTCAAGGGCAAGGTCTATCGGCTGGCAGAGCTGGTGGTCGATGTACCGAGCCTGATCAATCGTCTCGCAGAACTGGCCGGTGACTCGCTGCTCGCCGGAAAACAGATAGAGCCGCTGTACGAGGGCGACGAACTGGTCGGCCTGCGGGTCGATGGCACGGATATACATGCACAGCGCATCGTACTCAGCGCAGGCGGCGGCAATGCCGATCTGCTGAAGGCGGTCGGTATCTCGCAACCCCAGATGCAGCGTCGTCCGCTGCACATGGTGCTGGTCAAAGGGCCGACCCTCAAACCGCTGTATGCCCACTGCCTGGGGGGCGGTACCAAACCGCGCATCACCGTGACCACGCATCCTGCGGCCGACGGCCAGTGGGTCTGGTACCTGGGCGGCGATCTCGCCGAGGCTGATGGCGTAGCGCGCGAGCCGGAGGCGCAGATCGCCGTCGCCCGCAAGGAACTCGAAGCGCTGCTGCCATGGGTCGACCTGAGCCAGGCGCAGTGGGCGACCTTGCGCGTCGACCGTGCAGAACCTGCGCAATCGGGTCTGGTGCGTCCCGACAACGCCTTCCTGGACGGTCAGAAACGCCTGATGGTGGGCTGGCCGACCAAGCTTGCGCTGGCGCCGGACTTCGCCGACCGCGTATTGTCAGTCCTGTCCAGGGAAGGCATCCACCCGACGCCACAACCGGCGCTGGCGAATGTGCCGAAGCCACCCATTGCCGTTCCTGTCTGGGATCAACTGCTGCCATGAGCCTGAAAACCCTGCACGACCTGCATCGCCCGTTCGGCAGCACCGGCCTGAGCGTCTCGCCGCTGGGTCTGGGCACCGTGAAGCTGGGACGCGATCAAGGCGTGAAATACCCGAGCGGCTTCAAGATCCCGGATGACCAGCAGGCCGCGATGCTGCTCAGGATGGCCCGCGACATGGGGATCAACCTGATCGATACCGCGCCCGCCTATGGCACCAGCGAGGAACGCCTTGGCCCGCTGCTGCGCGGCCAGCGTCAGGACTGGGTTATCGTCAGCAAGGTAGGCGAAGAGTTCGTGGACGGACAGTCGAGCCACGATTTCAGCGCCGAGCACACCCGGCTGTCAGTCGAGCGCAGCTTGAAACGTCTTGAAACCGACTTTCTTGATCTGGTGCTGGTCCACTCGGACGGCAACGATCTGGCGATCCTCAACGAAACGGCGGTGTACGAAACCCTTGCGGCGCTCAAAAGCGAGGGCAAGATCCGGGGCTTCGGCTTTTCCGGCAAGACCGTCGAAGGCGGCCTGCTTGCCCTGCGCGACGGGGACTGCGCGATGGTCACCTATAATCTTAATGAACAGGGTGAGAAACCGGTTCTGGATTACGCGGCTGCCCACAGCAAAGGCATTCTGGTCAAGAAGGCGTTGGCCAGCGGTCATGTGTGCCTGACGCCCGGGATGGACCCGGTCCAGGCCAGCTTCCAGTTACTGTTTGAACATCCGGGCGTCGCCAGTGCTATTGTCGGGACCATCAACCCCATGCACCTGGCACACAACGTTGCCACCGCTGCTGCCGTGATTTGCCGTCAAGCCTGATTTGGGCGGCCGACCCCAACGCAAGAAGGAGCCGATATGCCGCGAACATTGATTCGGAAGAATCCCAGCAACTTCAAGACCCTGCCGCTGTTCGTCGAAGCCACTCCTGAAAGCCTGAGTTATCAGAGTGTCGGCATGCCGATGAACTTTACGCAGACCTTGCAGCGACGCCGCAAGGTCGAGGTGCCGGACCCTGAGCGATTCGCCACCGAGCTGGCCAACCTCGGGGTGTCGATCCGCCTGACCATCAGGTGGCAGAACCGGGATTACTGGGTGCTGGTCCGACAACGCCGTCAGGACCGTGGCGACGTGGTGCTCAAACTGATTTCAGGCTATGTCCCGGCGCACGAGCTGACGCTACCGCTGCACACCGCCATTCAGGAAGTCGCTGAAGAGTGCCTTATCGAAACGCCGCAGGGCTGGCTGAGCGGAATGTTCAAGGACACCTGGCTGCCCGCTCCCTACGCAGCGGCATTGCATTACCGGGAGGCAATGCCCTTCACCCTCAGCCCGCTCTCGGGTGCTGCCAGACCGGTACGGGCTGGCAACCTGACGCTGCTGGAACGCCCCCGCGCCTATGTCCACCTGCCCACTGCGTCGCTGCAGCTGATCTATGACATGCGCCTGGAAATCCCCAAGGAAGCCCGCCCGATCAGCCTGTTCCACGTCGATGAGGTGCTGGAAAACGATCAGTTGGTCGCCCGCCTCAACCGAAGCAAGCCCGACCTCTACCTGATGCCGCTGGAAAACGGCTCGCCACTGCCAGAGCTTTACACCCTCAAGCGCGACAAGCTGACCCCGGCGGGCACGCGCGGTCTGTACCTGGCAGAGAGCTTTGCGGCACAGGATGGCTGGGTGGTGCGTGAGGAAAGGATTCGCTGGAAAGACTGGCTGCGCCAGCAAGGCATGACACCACCGCCAAAGAAGACGGGGCTGAAGCGTCTGACCAGCAAGGCCAGAGAGCTTCTGGGACTGGCACGCGGCAGCTTGAGCAAATAACCGGTTTGCCCGGAATGCTCCGGGCAAACCTGATCCACTCACTGTCCGCGAATTTTCTCGACGATGGCCGTGGTCGAGCTGTTTTCAACCAGCCCCAACACCTTCACTTGGCCGCCGTAGGCCTGCACGATATCGGCACCGACCACCTGATCGATCCCATAGTCGCCGCCCTTGACCAGCACATCGGGCTTGACGTGGGTCAGCAGGTTTTCAGGTGTGCCTTCAGGGAAACTGATCACCCAGTCCACAGCGCCCAGACCGGCCAGAACGGCCATGCGGCGGTCGACGCTATTGATCGGACGACCAGGGCCTTTGAGACGGCTCACGGAGGCATCGTCGTTGACCGCCACGATCAGACGATCACCTTGCGCGCGCGCCTGCTCCAGGTAGGTCACGTGCCCGGCATGCAGGATGTCGAAGCAGCCGTTGGTGAAAACGATCCTTTCCTTGTGTGCCCGCGCGTCATCGACGGCGAGCAGCAACTGCTCCAGCCCCAGAACACCACGCTCCGAGCCCTCTTCGCGCTGAATGGCACGACGCAGTTCAGGCGCGCTGATGGCCGCCGTACCCAGCTTGCCGACCACGATGCCTGCCGCCAGATTGGCCAGCGCAACCGCATGTGGCAGTTCCTCGCCAGCCGCAATCGCCGCCGCCAGGGTTGAAATGACCGTATCACCGGCACCGGTGACGTCAAAGACTTCACGGGCACGCGCGGGCAAGTGCAGCGCCTGTTGATCGGGGCGCAGCAAGGTCATGCCGTGCTCGCCACGGGTCACCAGCAACGCGCCCAGATCCAGCTCGCTCATCAGCTGCGCGCCCTTGGCAACCAGCTCGGCTTCGTCGACGCAATGGCCAACGATGGCTTCAAATTCGCTGAGATTCGGCGTGATCAGACTCGCGCCGCGGTAGATCGCGAAGTCCTTGCCCTTGGGATCGGCCAGCACCGGAATGCCGCGCTCGCGGGCTGCCCGGATCAGTGTCTGATGGTTTTTCAACGCACCTTTGCCGTAATCCGACAGCACCAGCACTTTGACCCCATCCAGCAGGTTTTCGACTTCTGCGCTCAGGGCCTGTGCATCGGTGGCGAAGGGTTCTTCGAAGTCGATACGCAGCAGTTGCTGGTGTCGGCTCATCACCCGCAGTTTGACGATGGTCGGCTGGTCTGCAATGCGTTGAAAACGAGCCAGAACACCGGCTGCCTTGAGGCTGTTGCTCAGGCTTTCTGCCGCTTCGTCTTCACCGGTCACGCCCACCAGCGAGGCAGGTGCACCCAATGCCGCGATGTTCAATGCCACGTTGGCGGCACCGCCGGGACGGTCCTCGATCTGGTCGACCTTGACGACAGGCACAGGCGCTTCAGGGGAAATACGCGAGGTACCACCATGCCAGTATCTGTCGAGCATGACATCGCCAACCACCAGGACAGGGGCCTGATCAAAGCGCGGCATGGATAACTTCATCGAACAACCCGTACTAGAAAAATGGACAGGGGCGGAATCTTAGCACAGGGGGTTTGAACAGACAGGCTGTTCATAACCTGATTCCTGACGCTGACAAAAGACGATTCCAGCGGGGGAAAAGATGCGTGTAGTGATGCGGTGAAAAGCCGCTGCGCCATGTCGAAAACACAGCGCAGCCAGGCTTGATCAGATCGCGCCGACAGGCGCTGGCTCGTCCAGGCCCATGGCGTGCAGGCGGGCGTAATAGCCGTTCTTTGCCAGCAGCTCGGCGTGGGTGCCGCGCTCGACAATCTGACCGGCGTCCATGACCAGAATCAGGTCGGCTTTCTCGATGGTGGAAAGACGGTGCGCGATCACCAGCGTGGTGCGTCCTTTCATGACCTGATCCAGCGCGGCCTGAATGTGACGCTCCGACTCGGTATCCAGCGCAGAGGTCGCTTCGTCGAGGATCAGCACCGGGGCATTCTTGAGCAGCGCACGGGCAATCGCCAGACGTTGACGCTGGCCACCGGACAACAGCACGCCGTTCTCGCCCACCGGGGTGTCGAAACCTTGCGGCAACTGGTCGATGAATTCCTTGGCGTAGGCATCGGCGGCGGCCGCCTCGATGTCGGCACGCGGCGCACCCGCCAGATCACCGTAGGCGATGTTATTGGCGATGGTGTCGTTGAATAGCGTGACATTCTGGTTGACCTGCGCGATGTGGGTACGCAGGTTACGCAGGCGATAATCATTGATCTCGACGTCATCCAGCAGGATCTGACCCAGTTCATGGGTGTAGAACCGCGGTATAAGATTGGCCAGCGTCGACTTGCCGCTGCCCGAACGTCCTACCAATGCAATCATCTGCCCCGGTGCTGCCGAGAAACTGATGTCGTTGAGGACCTGACGCTCGGTCTCGGGATAGAAGAAGCTGAGATTCTTCACTTCCAGACGGCCCGAAACACGCTCGCGCTCAAGGGTGCCGGTATCGATTTCCTGCTCTACATCCAGCTGTTCGAAGATGCTCTCGGCACCCGCCACACCCTTTTGAATGGTCGAACTGACTTCCGACAGCTGACGAATCGGCTTGGGCAGCAGGCCGGCGGCGGTGATGTACGCCACCAGATCGCCTGCCGTCGCATCGCCACGCAGGAACAGCACCAGGAACATCAGCACCGCCATGGCGGTATAGATGACCAGTTGCAGCATCGGCGTATAGATCGCGCCGGTCTTGGTCATGCGCAACTGCTTTTTGGTGTTGCTGTTGCTGGCACGCGCAAAACGATCCTGCTCGTAGGTTTCGCCGCCGAAGCTGCGCACCACGCGATAACCCTGAATGGTTTCGGACGCAACGTGGGTCACGTCGCCCATCGCCACCTGGATCTTCTTGCTCTGCTTGCGGAATTTCTTGCTGGCGGTGCCGACCATGATGGCGATCACCGGCAGGATGGCGAGCATGACCAGCGTCAGCTGCCAGTTCATCCACAGCAGGTAGATGAACAGGAACACCACGGTCAGGCCTTCACGGATCACCACCTTGATGGCATCCGTTGCAGCCCCCGTCACCATGGTGACGTTGAAGGTGATGCGCGAGATCAGATGACCCGAATTGGTGGTGTCGAAGTAGCGATTGGGCAGTACCAGCAGCTTGTTGAACAGTTCGACGCGCAGGTCATGCACCAGCCCCAGCGATACCTTGGCCAGGAAGTAGTTGCCGAGAAACGAACCCAGACCCTGCCAGGCGGCGATCAGCACGATCAGCAGCGGCACGGCCTGCAGCAATTGCAGGTCCCTGAGGTAGGGAACATTGGGGAACAGCACCGCTTCCGGATTGCTCAGCCCATCGACGAAATATTTCAGGATCCCCGCCAGCATCGGCTGAGTGGATGCAAAGATCACGAAACCGAGGATGCTGAGCAGGAAAATGCCCACATACGGACGCACATAGGACAACAGGCGGAAGTAGATTTTCACGCTGGAAGTGGCGGACGATTCGGAGGTTGTCATGAGTATCCGTCGTGTTAAAAAGAAGCGGAATTGTATCACAAGCCGTTTTCGCAACAGCCTGCTGCGGTAACATAGGCGGCCCGTACAGCCCTTGGGGCGCAGAATCCGGAGTATCGATGCAAGCGCTCGACCACGCCCACTACCTTGCCCTGGTTCAAGGTGCCGAAGTGCTTGAAGCCGACGGCACGGGCGATAAAGTACTACGTCTGAATGACGGTTCAATGTTGAAACTGTTTCGACGCAAGCGGCTGATCAGTTCCGCCGCCTGGTATCCCTATGCCAAACGCTTCGCTGACAACTGCCTGACCCTGGCCAAACGCGCCATCCCCTGCCCGCATGTTCGCACTGTTTACAGAATCGCCGACATCGCCCGCGACGCGGTGCATTACGACCCGCTGGCCGGTCACACCCTGCGTCAACTGCTGGGCAAGGCCGCCAGCGATGATGACCTGCGCATGCAACTGGGGCGCTTCATCGCCAACCTGCATGAAAAAGGCGTCTATTTCCGCTCAGCGCACCTGGGCAATGTGATTCTTACCCCGGAAGGCACGCTGGGCCTCATCGACATTGCCGACCTGAAAACCTACCGCCGCCCACTGCGCAAAAACCTGCGATTGCGCAACTTCAAGCACATGCTGCGCTATCTGGAAGACCGGCAATGGCTACTGGGCGACGGTAATCCAGCCTTCCTCAATGGCTACCTGAGCGGCCAGAGCGTCTGCGCTGCAGCGGAACTGACCCAGGCCATGAACTAAAAAATGGCCGCTTGCAGGCGGCCATTTCAGCGCTCGGCACTCAGTGCCTTAGCCGATGTTCCTGAACTACCCTTCCCAGCACCATCGCCGCAGGCAGCAGCACCAGCACCCAAAGCTCATCCGGGTTGCCGACCAGCTTCGCGCCGTCGAAATTGAGCATCACCAGTGCGCACGCCAGGTAAAGCCCCCACGCGTCGCGCAGGCGCAATGCGTGCCACAGCGTCATGGCCATCACGATCAGGAATAGCACCAGCGACACCGCGCCGGTGTACAACCCCATCGAGACGTAGATGTTGTGCGGATGCTGAATCGCCATACCGCCTGTCAGCGTCTTGGTTGTATAGAAATCAACGCCACAGCCCATCATCCATCCGCAATTACGCCATTCGCCGGTCATGATTTCGAACAGCTCGATGCGGTAGGAATCGCCGCGCACCATCAGCAGTTTGATCCACTCCTCATCCCTGACCACCCAGAACAAGGCCGCGCAGATGAGTACCAGCACCAGCAAAGTGATGAGACTGCGCTTCGGAAAGCGATACACCGAATACAGCGTACAAGCCGCAATAAGGAACGCCGCACCCACCAGCGCGGTGCGGGTCTGCACGATGAAGGCAGCAACGACAAGGGTCAGCACAATACCCGCAACGGCTTCGATCCAGCGCTGCTCTTTCAGCCAGACCGGCAACGCCAGGGCCAGGCAACAGACCAGCCAGGCACTGGCGTAAATCACGTTAGCCATGCGCGCAGGCAATATCTCGACACGCTTGCCGAACGCGAACTGCCCGGTCACCCAGCTATGAATGCTGGCCACCAGAATATAAGCGCATATCGCCCAGAAAAAGCTGCGTATGAACCTGCCTTGATGGAAGAATCGATTGTCCGTCAGACCGGCCACAACAAAGACGAACAGGCTGACGTACGCCACATGTTTATAGAACTGGAAATCCTGTCCGTAGAAGGCTGGCACCAGAAACCAGACCATGAACACTGCCCAGGCCACACCCAGCGGCTGCGCGAACACGCCGACGCCACGGTATTTGATCAGGAAAAACAGGCCCGGCAATGCGGTCAGGGCGTAGAACAGATTATTGGTCGTCTTGGCTGAAGAGTTCAGGATGAAACTCAGCAGAAAGACGACCAGCACAGCACCAAAATAGATTTGTGCCTTGCTTGAAGGCATACCGGCACGATCAACTGACATTATTAAGCAACCAACCTGCTACCAGTCCAATGACTACCGCGACAATCAATTTGACGCGATCACGACGTTTGCGACGCTTTTTGTCGAGGCGCTCCTGCGGCACCACCACATGCTCACCAAAGCCGGTGTGCAATACAGCATCGTTTTCCAGAATCAGAGCGTATCGGTTTTCCGACGCGAACAACTGTGAAAGTTTCTTCTCTCCGCCATGGCCAGCATACGGCGCGTGCTGCTTGTAATCGGCCAGACGGCGCAATCCGGGATTGAAGGAAAAACCCTGCCACTCCGGCTTGTGCGAACCCAGCTTGTAGAAAGGAATGCCCTGAACCACTTCGCGCTCGTTCAAATAGATGTAGGGGCTGTGAATCTGCAGATCATGATGGAAGCTGCGCAACCACACCTGCAGCGCCTGCGGGTCGTTCTCCAGCAGGATCATCGACTCTTCGATGAAGTGCGGGCGGTAGAAATCCCAGTCATCTTCGCAATGAAACACCCAGGACGTCTCGATCAGCGCATAAGCGGCGTCCACCGAGCGCATCTGTCCCAACTTGGGATTGTTGATGAGGAAGCGGGTGTGTGCGCGCCAGTGCTCAGGAATACAGGCCTCGACCTGAACGTCTCCTGAATCTTCAGTGATCAGCACATGGCGGATGGCGGCGGTGTTGTAACGATCAAAGGTTTCCAGGGTGCGCTTCAACAGATCGAATCGCCCGCAACTGGTCACCACCAGCGTGATGTCGCTATTTTCGCTGAATACCATCATCTGTTCCCAATCATTGAAAGTTCAAGAAGCATTACCATGCCCAACGCGAGCGCAGACGGTCGACCCAGCTCGCAGCCGGCATCGGCCGCAGCGGTGGACGCATGTGTTCGACAATGGCTTTGCCCAAAGCGTGAAACGTATAGCGTTCCTCGACGAGCGCCTGTCCGTTACGGGATATTTCATCGGCCAGTGCCGGGGCCGCGCGCAGTTGCGCCAGCTTTTCACGAAGCTGGGGAATATCGCGGTACAGCACAATGTTGTGCATATCCACGAAGCCCAGCGCGCGATTTTCTTCAGCGCCCTGATCGAAGGCAAGCAGCACGCAGCCGCAGGCCATGGCCTCGAAGTTTTTAATCATGTATTCGCCCATGCCGACATCGGCACTGACGAAAAAGCGGATGCGGTTCAGCGTGTCGCAGTATTCCTCGCCCGACTTGGTCCGCGTGACCAGCAGATTCTCATGCTGCCCCAACTCGTCGAGCAGCGCCTTGCGGCCGCTGTAGGCGACGCTGTTGGTGCTGCCGACGAACGCCAACTCGATGTCACGCTCGCGGTTCTGCGCCTGCAACAGCGTCTGATCGTAGCCCTTGGGCACGAACACCGCGTCGAAGCCTTCCTCACGCAGCCGCTCGCTGACCATGAAGCCCGAGCACAGCACCCGGACCCAGGGCAGCTTGCGATAGTGTGCGCTGAACTTGCCGGTGTACTTGCAGGCAATGTAGTTCTGGTAGGCGTCGTGCTCGAGAATGACCAGATTCGGAATCGTTCGGATGAAGGCCACCTGACGCACTTCCTGCTTGAAGCGCAGAAAGAACACGATCCGGTCGTAGCGGCTCACATCGATTTCACGCCGGAAATAGCTGCGCAGGTTGCGCTGGTCATTGGAATCCAGCCAGCGCACGTCGCAGTCGCAGCTCGACGCGATGCCGTCGTAAAGACGATCCAGAATCGCACGCTGCTCTTTCTGAACCAGAAGTAGGACTTTCATTGTTTTCCTTGCAGTACTGCGCCTGCTGAATCAGAAATCACGGCTGCGCCAGAACAACTCGTGTCGTCGCACAGCCTTTCGGAAAAATTCGTTTTCACCTTCAGCCGGCCAGCGGCGCCCGGCGAGCAACTGCTGCAGCCAGCGGCGCACTCGACGTTTGCCCGGCATCGGTGGTTGCAGGTCATGCATCATGCCCAGCGCCATGGCTTTGTCGCGCTGTGTCGGCACCGACAGCTCAAGGCTGTAGGGCTCAAGCTTCAATTCGGCATCGAAGACGGGCGGCAGGCTGATGCCGGTGTAGGCATCGCCCATGGGCCAGCGGTCGTTGTCGTGCAAGTGATTGGCGTAACCCAAGATCACCTCAGGCTGCCATTCAAGCCCGGCCAGCGCCTCACGCACAGCGGCCTGCGCACAAATGTGGTCAGGATGCGGGTCGATGGCCGGGTGCGGCATCACGATGACCTGCGGCCTTGCCTTGAGGATCAGCGCGCGCAGATCGGCCAGCAGGTTATTCCAGGTCGGCTGGCCGTCGTCGCCCGGCAGCGGCAAGGTGTTGAACTGGCGAAACAGACGCGTATCGAGCAGATCCGCTTCGCGAGAGCCGACCGGCATATCCGGTGCGGCCTGCATGGCAGGCAGTTGCAGGCAGAAATAGCCCAGTTGCACACACTGTGCCTCCGCGACTCCGCCCCAGCGCGCCACGGCAATGCTGTCCCAGGCCCGCAGCCGCCCCTTCATGCGAGCCGCCTCGGCCTTGTCCAGGCCCATCTGCCGATAGTGATCGGCTTCGATTTCACCGGCGGTCAGGGTCACGATCCACGCATCACTGGCCTGGCTGTACAGACCAAAAGCGGCAAGTTCCGCGTCATCAGCGTGCGGCGCGATCACCATCACCCGCTGCTGGCGTGCATCAGGTTGACGGAACACCCACAAACGCGGCTGTCCGCCCAGTCGGCAAAAACGTCCACGCAGGGTTAACGCGCCTGCCGCCAACGGTTCACCGAGCCCGGTCAGGTTCAGATAGCGCACGGCGTCGGCACCGCGCTCGAAGGCTTGCCGATCGACGAGACCTGAACCTTGCAACTCGACGACAGGGTCCAGAAAACGTCCCAGCCAGTTACTTTTGATGTTCAGGGCCAGTACCAGCGTTTCGCCGCCAGTCAGCGTCAGAGGTTCGGCGAATGTGAGTCGGCCATTTTCCAGGCGCACACCCGAGACCTCGTTTTCGGCGGCGAAGTTGTACTGATAGTCATCGGCAGGCGAATAGAACAGATGATCGGCGAACCAGGCCTCGTGAGCGATCCAGGCGCTGATCGCCAGCACCGGTATCAACCACCACGCTACCGCCACGCCGAGGGCAATCAACAGCAACAGGCCACCCAGCAACGCCAGCCGCTTGTTACGACGATGGCGTTTGAGCAACTCCTGCTTGCGGCTCAAATCTGGAACACCGGCACGGGGTTGCACCAACGATCCTTGTATTCGCGGTCGGCGCGGCCGAACGAGAAGCGCAGCGATTTACCCAGCGCACGCGCATCTTCCCAGGCGCTCTGCGTGTTGACGAAACTGAGCACGCTGCCAGGGCTGAAATCACGGGTTTCGGGGTCGACACCGCCGTTGACGTATTCGATGCTGACCCATTCGGGCGCTTCGACGCGGTACACCAGTTGAATGGCAATCGGCGCATCGTTGAGAAACACCACCGAGCCGATCAGCAGGTCACGCAGCAGCTCGATCACTTCAGCCTTGTGCGCAGCACCGGTCGCTTCAAAGCCCCAGCGGCGCTGGAACAGCTCGCAATACATGCGTGCCAGCTCTGCGCTGCTGAAATCGCTGACAGGCCGGACCGTGCCGCCCGCCTCTTCCAGCAGACGCAACTCGCGACGCTGGTTGTAGCGAAACTTTTTGGACAGCTCTTCAGGTGTGCGCGCCATGGCCAGTGACTCGGCCTGCGGCTTGAGGGTGCTGACCCGGCCTTCGTTCAACGACGAGATGTAACGCCCGCGATGACGTACAGGCACCTCGATGTCCTGCGCCACCGGCAGAATCAGCTCGGCGTTGCCCAGATCGAAAAGACCTTTCTTGCCATGACGTTTGAGCTCGTCCTTGGACAGCGCCAGCGAGCGGCCCCAGGTGGCAATCGCTGCCTTGATGTCGCCGCCCTGCTCCCAGCCCAGATAGCGCACGGGAATGTCAGCGAACACGGAAAGACGTTCGACGACCTGCGGGTGGGTGGCCACGCTACCGCCAAACCGGTGCCACGCCTGCGTATAGGCAGCGGCATCGATTTCGGTCCAGCCACGTTCACGCACGCCTTGAAATCGGTTGAGCATCAGGACTCCGCAACCAGGCGGGTAACCTGCGGCAGGCGCCAGAACACGTTGCGTACCGCGTGGTCGGAAAAGCGCTCGCGCAGACGCAGAAGCATGCGTTCGGCGCAATCCTGACGCTGATCCGCATCCAGCCCGGCCATGTGCATCAGGCCTTGAGCCAGACGCTGCTCGTCGCCCAACGGGAACAGCAGACCGACGTCTTCGACCACTTCACGCGCACCGCCGCAGGACGTCGCAACGACCGGCACGCCTGCCACCATGGCTTCCAGCAGCACCATGCCGAACGGTTCGTGATCCGAACTCAGGGCGAAGACATCGAACGCCTTGAAATAACGACGTGCGTCCGCGACCTGGCCCATGAACATTACATTCGCGCCAATGCCCAGTTCACGGGCAAGCTCCTTGAGGGACTCTTCCAGCCGACCCTTGCCAAGAATCACCAACTGACTGTTCTCGGGCAGGCTCGGCAGAGCAAGCGCGAAGCCGCGCAGCAGGGTCGCCTGATCCTTGTCAGGATGCAGACGTCCGACATTGCCGACGATCCAGGCCGAAGGTGAAAGCCCCAGTTCGACGCGCGCGTCTTCGGCAGAAAACTGGCTGCCTTGCAGTTGCTCGACATCGATGCGGTTGTACAGGGTCTCGATGCGCTCGGCCGGCCATGCAGGCAGGCTTTTGCGCATGTCGTCGCGCACCGAATCCGAAACGCCCAGCAGGCTCAGGCGTTTGCGAAACAGGTTGGCGAACAGCTTGCGACTGCGGCGCTGGTAGTCGCCAAACGCATGATGAACGCCGATTACCGGCAAACGTGTCGCCAACAGCGCGATATAGACCGGCTTGAATCGATGTGCGATGCAGAAGCTGAAATGACGTGAAGCCACGATGCTGCGCAATTCGCGAATGGCACCCAGCTTGAGGCCACGAATGGCCTTCGAGCTGAATTCCATGAACAGCACTTCGTCCGAACCACAGTCGGCGACCACATCAGGGTCGGCGGCACCGGTCAGAAACACCGTGGTCACCCGATAGCCCTTGCCTGCGAACAGGCTGGCGTATTGGCGGGCGCAGTCCAGAAACGGCCCGTCATAGCCGTGACAGAACTGCAGCACGTGACGTTCAGCCGAGCGTGTCATAAGCCTCGACGCCCTCTTTGACCACCAGAATGTCTTCCATGATCAGGTACTCGAGGTCGGAGCCAAAGAACATGTTCAAGGCATCGGTCGGCGAGCAGATCATCGGTTCGCCACGGCGGTTCAGCGAGGTGTTCAGCGACACGCCGTTGCCGGTCAGGTTTTCCAGCGCCTTCATCATGTCGTAGTAGCGCGGGTTGTATTCGCGCTTGAGCACCTGGGCACGGGAAGTGCCGTCTTCATGGACGACTTCCGGCACGCGGGTCTTCCACTCTTCCGCCACTTCGAAGGTGAAGGTCATGAACGGCGCTGGGTGATCGATCTTGATCATCTGTGGTGCGACGGTGTCGAGCATCGACGGGCAGAAAGGCCTCCAGCGCTCGCGGAACTTGATCTGGTGGTTGATGCGGTCGGCGACGCCGGCCACGCTCGGGCAACCGATGATCGAACGACCGCCCAGCGCACGTGGACCGAACTCCATGCGGCCCTGGAACCAGGCCACCGGGTTGCCCTTGACCATGATCTCGGCGATCCGCTCAGGGGTGTTTTCAATCTGGCGCCATACCGGTTTGCTCGGATGACGGGCACACGCGGCGATCACATCTTCGTTGCTGTAAGCGGGGCCGAGGTAGACGTGTTCCATCTTCTCGACCGGCACGCCGCGCGCGTGAGACACGTAGGCCGCCGCGCCCACCGCCGTTCCGGCATCGCCGGACGCAGGCTGGACGAACAGTTCCTTGACCTCGGGACGGGCAATGATGCGCTGGTTCAGTTTGACGTTCAGCGCACAGCCACCGGCGAACGCGATCTTGCCGGTTTCCTTGAGGATGTCACCCAGATAGTGGTCCATCATCTGCAGCGCGAGCTTTTCGAACAGCGCCTGCATGCTGGCCGCATAGTGAATGTACGGTTCGTCCGCCACATCGCCAACGCGCTTGGGGCCGAGCCATTCGATCAGTTTCGGCGAGAAGTAGAAGCCCTTGCCGTTCTCTTTGTAGCGACGCAGGCCGATGACGTTGGCCAGTTCGGTGTTGATGACCAGCTCGCCGTTCTCGAACGTGGCCAGACGCGAAAAGTCGTACTTGCTGGCGTCGCCGTACGGCGCCATGCCCATGACCTTGAACTCGCCGTCCAGCATCTCGAAACCAAGAAATTCGGTGATGGCGCCATACAAGCCACCCAGCGAGTCCGGATCGAAGAATTCCTTGATCTTGTGGATCTTGCCGTTTTCGCCGTAGCCGAAGAAGGTCGTGGCGTACTCACCCTTGCCGTCGATGCCCATGATCGCGGTTTTCTCGGTGAAACCGGAGCAGTGATACGCGCTGGAAGCGTGGGCCAGGTGGTGCTCGACCGGCTCGATCTTGATCTTTTTCGGATCGAAGCCCAGTTGCTCGAGGCACCAGACAATTTTGTTGCGATAACGCTTGTAACGGCGATTGCCCATCAGCAGCGCATCGAGCGCGCGGTCCGGTGCGTACCAGTAACGCTTGGCGTAGTGCCAGCGGGCCTTGCCGAACAGGCTGATCGGCGCAAACGGAATCGCGACCACGTCGACATCGGAAGGCTTGATGCCTGCCTGTTCCAGACAGAACTTCGCCGACTCGTAGGGCATGCGGTTCTTTGCGTGCTTGTCGCGAACGAAGCGCTCTTCTTCGGCCGCTGCGATCAGCTTGCCGTCGATGTAGAGCGCCGCGGAAGGATCATGGCTAAGGGCGCCGGACAGGCCAAGGATCGTCAATGCCACTAGGGTCTAGCCTCTTTAGTCTGCGTACAGGCGCAGCGCGCCCGAGAAAATGTGTGCCCCCGCACAGCGGGCTGAGGGCAGCTAAAGGGCGGGATTATAGCGTAATGACCAAGGATTTGGCTCGGGGGCTGAGAGGGTTTAAACAAACAGATGACATCACGTCCTTCAGGACGCATCCGAAGAATCTCACCCACTCGCTGTCACCCAATAACTATCTACGCTCCCGGCCCGCCGAATTCTGATTGATTGAAGGCCATGAATCACGGGCTCACAGCCCTCAATCAACCCGCGCACCTTGCGCTTGTCAGAACCGGAAAAACCATGCAAACACTGACACCCGTGTCATCCAAACCCGCCGACACCTTTATTGAAGCGACGACGGCTCTCAAAAGACTCAATCAACTGGGCTCTCGACTGAGCGAAGCGCTCAAGCTGCTGCCAACACCTGATGACGCCTTGCTGGATGCACCCGCAGACGAGGCGTCCATTGCTCGCCTGCTGTCGCAGCTCGACGATTACTGGCATGCGGCCCTGGCGCCCGGCGATAGCCGTCATGACCAATTCCTGTCCGCCATGCAGCAGGCGCTGCGCGATGAGTTCTGCGTCAAGCTGCACGAGGGTGAGCTTTCGGCAGTTCATGCAGCCTGCCTGCCCGTTTCAGCCTTGTCCTCCACAGAAACCAGGGCGCCAGACGCGTTCTCGCTGCATATGCAGCTTGATGACGAGATTCAGGCTGAAGTCAACGGTGCCGTAGTGCTGTCCCAGGCGCAGGGACCGACCTTGCTGGTATTGCCGGGCCTGGGCATCAAGGCGTTCGCGTCCCAGGAGCAGATGCGCGAGGCGCTCACCCAATGGCTCAATTCGCCCGTTCTGAAAGGCGCTCTGATCCAGAGCCTCGAACAAGACCATCAGGACCGGTCGTCACTCATCGACTCGGACCCCGACCTGTACGCCGAACCGTTCCTTGCCATCGATGTGCAGCTGCATGCCATCACCACGGAGCCTTTGGCCCACGCCTTGAAACGCCTGCAGGAAAAACAGCGCGTTGATGTGCGCTACGCCTGCACCCGATCCGGTATTGATGATCGTGAAGCACGCCGCTCGCTGATTCAGCAGGCGATTGACCAGAAAGGCCTGTTCGGCCCGCAGGCCATGCTGGAGTTGCGCGAAATGGCACTGCGCGAATCGCGCTACCAGCGCAGCCTGCCGGACTGGATCAAGCTTGCAAACCCCAGGGACATGAGCGCCTATATCGAGCGCCTTGATCACTACGAGCAGGCTCGCGCAGCAACCCTCAGCGCGCTGGGCACGGCGGCGTCCGCAAAACAGTTTGCCAGGGCGCACTTGCAGGCACGCCTGGCGGACGATCTGGGCTACGCACTGGATCCGGCACTGATCTCGGTCAGTACGCAACGAACGCTTCCCGTGACAGGCGAGACCTATACCGTTACGCGCTCGTGGGTGGAACTGGCGCTTTATGGCCTGCACCCCGGCGACCGCCTCCAGACGTCGGCGTTTCTGAACCGAACCGCGCTGAGCCATGACGGCATGCCGCTGACATCCGACTTCAAGCATCTGGATGCCGCCTACATTGCACGCGTCGTTGAAGAACTGGATTTGCGGGTACGCTTCGGCACTCATCAGAAAGCGGCTTATCAGCACCCGCATAACCAGTCCCTGATGCGCACCCTGACCCGCACGCAGATCAACGCCCTCGCCTGCGCCGCCAAAATGCAGGGCCATATTCGCCCTGAAGATTTCGCCATCGTCGAGGCCATCTCGCACGCAAAACCTGACCCGGCACTGAGCACTCGCCACATCAGGCTGAACGCGAAAAACGCCATGGGCAAACTGCTGGTGTTTCGCAAGCAAAACGCACAAGGCGAGCTGGAGCGTCTTGTCATGTTCAGCCAGGACGCGCCTGATCAGCATTTTTTCCGGGCATTCGACAATGAAATCCAGTTGGCACATGAACTGGTCGGTTGGACCGCATCGGACGAACACCGGGATTACCTGCTCCAGCAGATAGACGTCTCCGCCCGACCTGAACTAGAAACGCAGCTGGCCGCCCTCAGACTCAAACCTCATCCCGACGAGGATTTCGTCCAGCTTATCGCGCTGCCGGACTACGACGCAGGCCTGGAGTTTTTCGCGAACGGCCACATTGAAGTCGCGCTGTCCGAACAGGACTTGCACACGCCTCGGTGGTACGTGAACGCCACCCTCGACAAGCGTCAGGAGCTGGTTGCGCTGGAGGATGCAGCCACCGGCGCACAGCGCAATTACGAGGCGAAACCCCATACCCGCGTTCAACCGTTCGAGCAGTATGCTCACCAGCAAGCCAGCCAGCAGATCAACACGTTGCTGGGTGTGCCAGAAGGCACGGTGGATCCCGACCTTATCGTGATCACCACTGAACGGGAAACCGTCACCTACACCCAGCTGCTACGCAATGGCTATGACGACAGCATCAATCCACTGCGTGCCACTGCCGACACGGTGGCCACCTTCAAAGGCCCCGAGGGTGTGGACCTCAGCGTCCTGTCACCGGCCAGTGTGGCTGGCTCGGTGCGCGGAAACTGGGTGGCCGACCGCTACATCGCAGAGGTCAGGCGCACCCTGCTCAACCCGCAGGACGAAGGCTATGACTACCGCCGCAAGACAGCCGCGCTGACGACCCAGTTGCAAATGAAAGCCGCCGCGCTGCGCAGCTATCTGAAAGGCCACATTGATGGCATTCAATACGCCTGGCTGAAAAGCTCGCTGGATCGCGCGCACTCAAGCGATGCGGCAACACGCGAGCAATACCCGCTCTACCCGTTGCAACTGCATGTCGACAAGCCGTTCATTGCCTCCAACCTCAAGGTCGTGGACCAACTGGTATTCCCCGATTCGCTGCTGACGCATACCGAGACCGTGCAGGGCTGCGTGGCGGTGCTCTCGACGCAGACCCGCCAGACCGCCCTGCTCTACACGCCTCAGGCGCCCGACGGGATCGAGTTCCGCCTGTTCAGCAGCTTCATGTCCTCGCTGGATACGCCGGGCATGATCGATTACTACAAGGACCGCTGCCGCTTCAACGCACGCCGGCTGCTGTCGTTCTCCCTGCGTGACATGCAACAGGGCGGCGCGAACAAGGCGCCTTTTCTGCCCAAGGCATTCATCACCGACTTTGCCGACACCTGCTTCAACCAGCCTGTCGAACGCAGATTGCTGGATATCGAACAGACCACGACAGGCCGTAGCGACATGCTGTCGAAAATGGCCTGGGTCAGCGTCGAACTCATCGCTACGGCACTTACCCTGCCGTTCCCGCCTGCCAGCTTCGCAGTCGGCAGCCTGTTGTCATTACACGACAGCGTCCGCGCCGTACAGGCGCTGGTTGATGGCGATCATGAAGCTGCAGGCGGCCATGTGATATCGGCCTTGCTCAACAGCCTGGGCGCTGCGGGCGATCTGCATTCAGGCCTCAAGGGCTTCGGCGGTATCGTGCACCGACTGGAGCGCGGCGCTCCGATGAGGTCGGTGCACTCGGTAAGTCCTGCGAACTCGATGGATTCGGTGACCTCGGCATTGCGCCCCCTGTCACGCCAGTCGTCACTGCCACGCTATGAGGATCTTTTCCCCATCGACCTGCAGGAACGAACCGTTTGGGTCGGCAAGAAAAACGCCAACGGCCACGCTCCGCTTTACCAGCAGGTCGATCCTTTGTCTTCGCAGGTCAGCGCCACCGGCCAGTTCGTCGGCCGCAGGAACGGCGAGACGTGGCTGCCGCTGAGTTCGCCCCTGGACGCAAAACCCGACCTGTCCATCGACCGTCCCCTGCACAATGTGCCGCGCATCAAGGACGGCCACGCCAAAGGCGTCTGTCTGGTGGATGGCCAATACTGTATCGGCATGTCCGGAAAGACTTACGTCGTGCAATTCGACGCCGGGCTGCGCTGCTGGCAGATCATCGACACTGCCAACCCGTTCGCATTCTTCGGCAAACAACCCGTGCGCCTGGACAGCCAGGGCCTGTGGCAAAAAATCGACCGTCAGCAGTTACGCGGCGGCGGGCTCGAGGATCAGGCCAGTTGGCGGCCACTGCCGGAAGAAGGGGTTGAGCCTGGCAAGACTGTCGCCCTTACGAGTGATTATGAAATGCCGGTCGCCATGAGGCCGGGTATTTACACCGTCATGCACCGGAACATTCCAGACCCGACCCATATGGGCCTGGAGCTGTATTTCGAAAACTACTTCGCCAACATGCGTCAGACCCTGGGGGCGCTTCAAGACAAGCTCTATCACGACGCCAAAGCCTTCTTCACAAAACCATTCCTGCCAGCGCGCCCCACGATTCCGACGCTCCCCCCTCGCGCGGACGTCGATACGCTCGTTGAAAACATCTTCAACCACAGCAATGGCCTGGTCATCAGCGAAGCTGCCCAATCGGTTGCCAGCAAGCGTCTGCTCATTCTCAACATGCCGCTGCTGGCAGAGCGAAAAGTAGAGGTCTTGTACATCCAGCATCTGTTCACCGACAAGCACCTCGAAAAGCTGGCCACCTATCGCCAGTTGGCGGCAAGAAGTCGATCCGGCTCTCATGAACTCAAACGGCACCTGAAATACCTGAACAATGGCGCGCTGAACAATCACGCTTCCGAGTACGACTACTATCACCTGATCAAGGAGGCGCACAAACACGGCATAGAGGTCCGCCCGTTCAGCGCGTGCGCCAGCTACCCCCTGACCGAGAATCCGGCTGCCGCTGCCGCACACGACCTGAGCGCTGCTCAAAAAATGAGCAACTTCTTTGGTCATACGTTGATCAGTGAAGACGTGGCCAGCCAGCCATCACGACGCTGGGTGGCATTGCTCGACCAGAAACTGGCCACCACCCATGACAGCGTTCCGGGCATCACCGAGCTGCAGGGTGCAATCAGCGTTCACGTTCAAGATGTTCCTGCAGGCCGTACGACTCGTGTACGCAAGAACAGCTTCCCGCCAGCAGTCGAATCGCCCGCCGATTTCACGGTCGAGTTTTCCAACCCGTTGCTGCCTGCGTCCGTCCCGCAATTGCCACCCGGCACCCAACTGGATGCGGTGTTGATGAACCGTATGGTGGAACGGGAAAGCATGGAGTCCGGAGAGCGCTGGGCAGGCGATTATGTTTTCCGTTGGGATGCCGAAAAAGGCTGGCTGCGCGGCGATCCCGAGAGCAGTCCCCGGTCGGTGACAGCCATCCAGCAGTCTCTGGCAGACGCCACTTACGACGCCCCTGTCGAACACAGAGACGCTTTGCACACACTGGCGAACTTCGAACACCGGGGTCTTGATGAGCGCTACTTCCTGTTCGATCCAGAACTGATGGGGCCGAGGGAGGATTTTTTCAGGCTGCGAAAACAGCTGCAACTGGACTCTGAAGCGATTCATACAACAGAACTGCCCGTCAGGCCCCTGCTGCCGTCAGTACCGTCGACGGCGTCACCGGCAGACTTCCTTGAGCGACTCTATCAGCACACCTCAGGCGTGGTGGTGGGTGAGTCGCACGCCAGCATCGCCAGCAAGAAACTGATCATCGATAACCTGCCAATGCTGGCGGAACAGAACGTCAAGACACTCTATCTGGAGCATCTGCTGAGCGACCTGCATCAAGCTGACCTGGATGACTTCCTTGATACTGGCCAGATGAGCAAGCGGCTGCTGCATGACCTGCAGGCGCTGGACATAGGCCATCAGACGGATCCGAAGGGGATCTACACGTTCGAGAAACTGGTGATCAAGGCGCAGCAGCAGGGTATCGAGATTCGTGCCATCGATTGCCTGGCCAGCTATCACCTCAAAGGCCTGGCGAACGAAACGTCTACGACCCGCCAACAGATGATGAATTTCTTTGCTTCACGCATCGTTCGCAGGCATCAGGATGTGATGGGGTTTCACAAGTGGATTGCGCTGGTCGGCAACAGCCACTCCAACACCTTCATGGACGCGGTGCCGGGTCTGGCGGAACTGGAAGGCGGCATCGGTTTGCGGGTCAAGGATGTCTTGCCCGGAGCATCACATGGCATCGTGCGCGACCCTGGCGAAGCGTTGCCCCTGGATCTCGGAAAGGCAAAGGTTCACATCCAGGGCGACTATCGGGTCGAGATCGAGATCCCAAGATCCCGCCCTGTCACGCGCCCCCGCTCCATCGAAAAGCGACTCGCCAAGCCGGGCATGTTCCTGATCGAACAGAACGATGATGGCTTGCAGATCATCGTGCATCGGTCACGAGACAGTCAGATCTATCGCACCCCTGTGAACAGGGATGCACAGGGCAAGCTGTCCGTTGATCGTCCGAGCTGGGTGCCGGTGCACCTGAAGACCTACGACGACATGAACGCCCTGACCGTCGCACTCAGGGACATGAACCTCAGTCGCGTGGAATAACGCGAATCATCCGAAGGGCGGGACGACTCAGGCCGTCTCGCCCTTCGGCAAGCGCTGCTCCAGCTTCTGGTGCAGCGCACTTTGCTCCGGCCAGTTGCGCATGAAGCGTGCGCGATCACGGGCAAAAGCTGCAGCAAACGACGCCTGAGAGCTGTGCTGCTGCATGGCATCCAGGTCGATCAGCGCCCAGCGGTCTTCCTGCCAGAACACGTTATGACCCTTGAAATCACCATGACTGATGCGCTCGCGAATCAATTGCGCGAACAGCGTATCGAGCGCCTGCAACTCGCTTTCGGGCACATCACCGGTTTCCACGTAGGGCGCAAAACGCTCAATGATGTCCGGACCCGGCAGGAACTCGGTAATCAGATAGGCTTTACTGCGCATACCCAGCACGCGCTCTTCGCGCACCGCCAGAGGTTTGGGCGTCGCGATGCCCAGAAACGCCAGCCGATTGGCTTCGCGCCATGAATGCCAGGCCCGGCTCGGGCGCCAGAAGCGCTTGAGCCAGTGGCTGAAATTCTTGATGTTGTAGCGTTTGATGACCAGTGCACGGCCGCCAACTTCGACACGCCCGACACTGGCGGCGCCGCCGGTCTTGTACAGATGCCCGTCATCGAGCAAGGCATCGGCCTGATCCAGTACCGGCAGCATTGCCGCCTCTTCTTCACGACGAATCGCCTGAAACACCGAAGCACTGTCCTTGACGCTGAACAGACTGCAATCGCGACCGGTCTTGTCGAGAAAGTCCTTCAGACGCCAGTTGCGAATCTTGTCGATCTGTTTCTGCAGCGCCTCCATCGGCAAACCATGCTCGGCGTTGCTCAACAGGTAATGCACCAGTAACTCTTCGGTGAACGGCTCGAAAGCCCGGGGCAACTGGGCAAAGAATACGCCGAGGTTTTCCAGCACTTTCTGGCGCGACAACGGCTGTCCGGCCTGCTCGGCACGAATGCCTGCGCCGTCGATCATGTACAGCTTGCCGTCATGGCGCAGCAGGTTGTCCAGATGCAGGTCTTCCTGCCACAGACCTTTGGCGTGCAGCAGGGCAATCGCCGAGAGCGCTTCGCCAAGCACGGTCTGTTGCTCATCGGTCAGCGGCGGTTGGTGCTGCACGGCATTCCAGGCGTCGCCCAGGCTTGGCGCGTTCTCAAGAAACTCGAACAACAGCCAGCCGCCCTCGCCTTCCTGCAGACCGTCGGCCAGCAGCAAAGGCGTCGTCACGCCCTGCTCGGCCAACAGCCGTACGCCGCTCAGTTCACGCTGAAAATGCCGGGCGGCCTTGCTGCCGACCAGCAGTTTGGCCAGCACTGTGCGACCACGCCAGACACCCGCACCCACGTAGCGCTGACCGGGCAATACACGCAGCAGGGTCAGCAGTTGCAGTTCGGCGCTGCCTGCGGCATCGGCCAGGGTCAGGCTCATCGGCAGCTCAGGCTTGCGCCCGGCGTTCTTGAGATCGGACAAACGCATCAACGGGTCTCTTTCTGGTCACGGTGTTGAAGGTCACGCTTGTGCTGGCCTCGATGCCCGAGGCGCGCACGCCAGGCATTGACCTGCTCGCTGTCGGGACCGGCCTGCAGGTAGGCGGCCAGCAGTTCGCGCTGATCGACTTCTGTCCACATACGCGCACGGCGCAACAGCGGTTCCAGATCCTTGACCCGGTCACGCCGGCCAAAGATCACCGGCCGGGTCTTTTCCAGATCGATCAGTTGCGCCTGACAGCCCGCCTGATCGGTCCGCAGAAAAATATGCTTGGGATAAAAGCAGCCATGGATCTGCCCCGCGCCGTGCAGCGTGCGCGCCAACAGCCCACAAGCCTTGAGAATAGCTGATCGCGCGGCGCCGCCCAGTTCCGTCCAGCCCTGTAGCAGTTCATCCAGATCGGTCCAGCCGTCCAGCGCGCGCGTCATCAGAATCGCCCGACGTTCGCCATCGACCCTGCTCTCGCCGTAAACCGCCGCCTGCAAGGCCGGGATACCCAGCTTCTGATAACGGCTGATGTTACGAAACTCGCGGGAAAACGACGGCTCGCCAAACGGATGATGCAACGTGTGGGTCAGGTAATTGCTCTGGCGCTTGAGGTAAAAACCCTGGCCGTCCAGATCCAGCCGGAACACGCTGCTCCAGCCGCCTCGTCCGGTATTGGGCTCATCGACTGCGTCCAGCTTCAGCTTCCACAGCGACTCGAAATCGGTCAGGCCGTGGCGCTCCAGCAGGGGCCGGTCGGCACTGGCAATAAACACGCTCATTCGCGCCCCTCGAAAAAGCTGACGACATGACGGATACGTTTTTTGTCGGAGGCGTTCAGACGCGCACGCTGACGGTATTGCAGGTAAAAGCGCAGCCGCTGGGTGGCGGACAGATGGTACTTGGCGACCTTGTCCAGGCACGCCAGGTCCTTGGTGATCCGGTAGCGCAGCATGAAACTCCACCAGAAGGCCCCGTTGGGGCAATCGATGAAGAACAGCCGGGCCTGATCGTCCACCAGCAGGTTGCGCCACTTCAGGTCGTTATGGGTGAAGTGATGGTCGTGCATGATCCGTGTGTAGGACGCAAGTTGACGGCTGATACCATCCACCCACTGCCTGTCGGACAACAGCGGATCCTTGCGCAGCGCCAGGGCAGACATGTCTTCGGTATTGGGCAGTTCGCGGGTGATCAACGCACCACGGTCATAGGCTGCGCCGTTGCGCTCGAGCCCCCAGGCCACCACTTCAGCCGTAGGAATGCCCCACTTGGCGAAACGCTTGAGGTTCTGCCACTCGGACTTGACCCGAGGCCGCCCCAGATAACGTCGCAGGCCTTTGCCTGCGCCCACATAGCGCTTGACGTAATAATTGACCCCGGCGCGCTGAACCCGAATCACCTCGGACAGCGGGTCACGGGTCAGGCGTTCGCCCTGCAAGGCAAACACAGCGTCCAGGTCGCCGAAGTCTTCAGCCAGAAACGCGTACGCAGGCTCCAGGTTCCAACCCGCCATCAGAGCGCATCCCCGTATCGCAATTTACGCTGATAAAGCTTGTCGGCCTTTGTCTCCAGCCAGCCGAGCAGCTTCGCTTCCCTGACCAGTATTTCCCGCAACGGCTTCTGAAAGTAGCCGTTGAGAAAGCGCAGTTTGTCGCGACGCGTCAGACCGATGTCCAGCGCCGAGAAATACAGCGCCGCCAGGTCCTTGTTGCGCCAGCGCGGGGTGATCGCCCGACGGGTCTGCGCGCGGTGCAGGTCGATGACCGACAGCCTGAAGTCGTCGGCCGTGACGGGCTTGTCGGTGTGCAACAGAAAATGGCAGATGTAACAGTCGCGGTGGTTGACCCCGGCGCGGTGCATCATCCCGACCAGTCGCGCGACCTCGGCGATGTACGCCCGCTTGAGGCGCGGCTCGGGCGGCTCGTTGCGCCAATTGATGCTGACGTCTTCAAGGCTGGTGGTGGGTGCCAGCTCTTCGGTGACGATGAACGAGTGCTGCGCGGCCGGGTTGTTGCCGCGTTCGCCATAGGCCACGGCGGTCATGGTCGGTACGCCGACTTCATGCAGCCGCTCGATGGCGTCCCACTCCTTGCCTGCGCCCAGCACCGGCAACTTGGCGGTCACCAGGTTCTTGGCGATTTCGCCCCAGCCGATACCGCGATGGATCTTCACGAAATAGCCGCGCCCGTCGACTTCGGTGCGCAGTGTCCGGCGACCTTCGAGTTCGCGATACACCTCACCGCTCAAGGCCTCAACCTCGGCGAACGCATCGCGCCCGGCCCACAGGCTTTTGAACGGTTCAGCAAGGAACAGCTTCATCAATAGTGCTCCGCCAGAATCACATCGGCAGCGTGCTGCGGCATGCTGTAAAGGTCCGCCGTGTCAGCGAACGCCAAGCCGTTACGGCCCCAGTTGCTGCGCGCCGTATCGTCCTTGAGCATGTCTGCCAGATAACGATTGAGCTGCGCCTGTTCGAACGGCTCATCCAGCACCAGACCGCAGTCGGCTTCGGCGATGTAATGGGCATAGCCACACACGGCGCTGACCAGAACGGGCAAACCCGCCACCAGCGCTTCAAGCAGCACGGTGCCGGTGTTCTCGTTGTAGGCCGGATGAATCAGAACGTCAGCGCCCATCAGGAAACGTGGAATGTCACTGCGACCTTTCATGAAGGTCACTTGATCGCCCAGTCCCAATGCAGCGCTTTGCAGTTGGAATACCTTGGGGTCGTCCTGGCCGATTACAAACAGCCGCGTGCGTTTCTTCAGGTCGGTCGGCAGTGCCGCCAGGGCTTTGAGGCTGCGATCTACGCCTTTCGTCTTGAAACCTGAGCCGATCTGCACCAATAACAGGTCATTTTCAGCAAGACCGAACTCCTGCCTGAAGCCTGAACGAATCTCCGGTGCTTCAGGGGGCGCCCGCCGATCCGGGGAAATGCCGGGCGGCAACAGATGGAAACGTGACAGCGGCGTGTCGTAATGCTTGATGAACAGCGGCTGCTGAACCTCGGAAATCATAAGGACCTGAGTCTTCGCGTCCCTGGCGAAAACAGCACGCTCATAGTCGGAAAAGTGGCGGTAGCGACCCCACTTGCGATACAGCGGACTGCGCAGGTTCTGCGCCTTGTCCTCGAAGCAGCCATCTGCCGCGTAGTAAACGTCCAGACCTGGCATCTTGTTGAAGCCGATCAGGCGGTCCACCGGGCGTTTGGCCAGATCCGCCTCCATCCACGCGCTGAGCTTTTGATTGCGGCGATGGTTGAAAAAGGCTTTGACCGGCGCAACCAGCACCTCGAAGCCGGGCGGCACGTCGCCTTCCCAGATCAGGGTGTAGACGCGAATCTGATGACCGCGCTTCTGGCACTCCAGCGCGATGCGCATGAAGTCGCGTTGCAGTCCGCCGAACGGAAAGTATTTGTACAGGACGAAAGCCAGTTGCATCAGCCAGGTTCCTTTGCCAGCAACAGCGTGCCCAGTTGGCTCGCTACTCGCTCGGGATTCAGGCGAGTGAAGCACGGTGGCCACTCGCGTTTAAGGTCAAACCGGCGCTGATCGTCAGCGGTCGGCTGGTACGTGCATTTTTTTTGCAGGCACGGCGCGCAGCTCGGGTAATCGGAGGCCAGATGCACCTGCGATTTGCCGTAGGCTCCGGTCAGCACCGGGTTGGTTGGTCCGAACAGTGAAACGGTCGGCACATCCAGCGCGGCGGCCAGATGACCGATACCGGTGTCCACCGCCACGCAGGCTTGCGCCTGAGCCAGCACCCGCGCCACGCCTGCCAGATTCAATTTGGGCAGCACCTGCGCCGCGTCCAGCCCGTCGGCGATACGCTCGGCACGGGCCTTTTCAGCCGGACTGCCCCACGGCAGGCGCACTTGCAGGCCTTGAGCGGCCATCCGCTCCGCCAGCTGTCGCCAGTACAGTTCGGGCCAATGCTTGGTGTCCCAGGTGGTGCCGTGCAGAAACAGCACGAAGGGTGCCTGCGGCGCGTCATCCTGAGCGGTCGGTTTATTCAGCCCGTAGTCACCGATGCCGACCGGCACGCTGTAGCCCAGCGCCTGCGCGAACAGCTGGCGCAAACGCTCGACCGCGTGCTGTCCGCGTGCCACCGGGTAGCGCTTGTCATAGAAACGGCTGGCGACCGGCTCGCGTGCGGAGTCCCGGTCGAGACCGGCAACCGGCGCATCGACATAGCGGGTCAGCCAGGCGCTTTTGAACAGCCCCTGAGCGTCGATCACCAGGTCATAACGCTGCTCGCGCAAACGGGCCTTGAAGCCACGCCACTCACCGTTTCTGAAGGTCTGCCACAGGTTCTTGCGCCAGCGGCGGATCGCCACCGGGATCACCGTATCGACAGCCGGATGCCAGGCCGGAATCTCGGCAAAGCCTTCTTCCACAACCCAGTCGAAGCGGATGCCCGGCAGCGCACGGGCCGCGTCGGTCAGCGCGGGCAAGGCATGGATCACATCACCCAGCGAAGACGTCTTGATCAGCAATACCCGCAACGTCAGACAACCTCTACTGGAGTGCTGTCCAGGCGGCCCAGCGCCTGGATCACTGCGCCCGGCTCAAGCAGGCGCATGCAGTTGTAATGGCCGAAACGGCAAGTGCGGTCAAAGCAGGGGCTGCACTCGATGCCCAACTGGACAACCTCGACCTCGTCGGCCAGCGGCGGAGTAAACGCTGGCGATGTCGAGCCATAAACGGCCACCAGCGGACGATTCAGCGCTGCCGCAACGTGCATCAGACCCGAATCGTTGGAGACGACCGAGTCGGCACACGACAGCAGATCGATGGCTTCGGCCAGCGAGGTCTGCCCGCTCAGGTTGACGGACTCTTCACGCAGACCGGGAATCAGGTTCTCACGGATGGTCTCGCCGACCGGATGATCCTTCTGCGAGCCAAACAGCCAGACCTGCCAGCCTTCGCGGATTCGCGCATCGGCGACCTGCGCATAGTGCTCTGCGGGCCAGCGCTTGGACTCGCCGAACTCGGCACCAGGGCACAGCGCCAGCACCGGGCGGTCCAGCGTCAGCCCGAACTTGGCCAGCGCCGCATCGCGGGTTGCCGAGTCAATCTGCAGGCTTGGCTTGGGGTAAGGCCGGGGCAATTCCGCGTTCTTGTCGTAGGCAAGCGCCATGAAGCGCTCGATCATCAGCGGATAACGTTCTTTATCCAGAGTGCGTACATCGTTGAGCAGCCCGTAGCGGAACTCGCCACGCCAGCCGGTGCGCTGCTTGATGCCTGCGAAAAAAGGCACCAGCGCGGATTTCAGCGAATTGGGCAACAGAATCGCCTGATCGTACTGACCGGCCAGGGACTTTCCGATGCGACGGCGCGTGGCCAGTTCCAGGGCACCATGGCCGAGGGGAAAGCTGAGCGCAGCGCGCACTTCGGGCATGCGCTCCAGCAGCGGACGACTCCACTCAGGTGCCAGCACATCGATCTGGCACTCGGGATGACGCTGTTTCAGGCACTGGAACAGCGTTTGCGCCATCACCATGTCACCGACCCAGCTAGGCCCAACGATCAGAATATTCATGTTTCATCCAAAAACGACCGGAAACGATCAGGGAGGCCGATCAGACTGCGTGACGTTCCCACACAACCTGTCGCCTCCCTGTCATAGCTTTATATAGTCTTGTTGTGAACGAACGGCATGTCGTCCGTTCAGCTCAACCCCATCTGCGCCCAGATCCGCATCACTTCACGCCGTTCGCAATGAAACTGATCGCCGCTGACCACACCCGCTTGCTTCTGCAACGCCTGACGGTGCGCCGCCGAACGGTACGCCTTGTAGGCTTCGCGCAACAGGCTGGCATCGGCATCGGGTAACAACCCGGCCTCTTCCAGCCCTTCGAGAATACGAATGTTATCGGTGTATTGCAGCAGCCCCGGATGCTCTCTGGACCACGCCAAGGCCGCGTATTGCACCATAAATTCGATATCGACGATACCTCCGGCATCCTGCTTGAGGTCGAACGGCATGGAGGACTCGAAGGCATTGGCTCCCCTGCCCGCCGCCGTCAGACGGCTGCCGAGGTTGTCACGCATCTTCGCGCGCATCTCGCTGACTTCGGCGCGCAGCTTGTCCAGATCGCGCTCGCGACCCAGCACGTCGGCGCGCACCTTCTCGACTTCGCGGCCCACATCGGGACTGCCGGTCAATACACGCGCGCGGACCAGCGCCTGATGCTCCCAGGTCCAGGCTTCCTTGTCCTGATAACGCGCGAAAGCGCCCAGCGAACTGACCAGCAGCCCCGAGGCACCGGACGGACGCAGCCGCATGTCGACGTCATACAACTGGCCGGAGTTGGTCTGAGTGGTCAGCAGGTGAATGATCCGTTGCCCCAGCCGGGTAAAGAACTGCGCGCTGTCGATCGGTCTGGCGCCGTCGGTTTCGGTCTGCGGGTCGCCGTCATGAATGAACACCAGATCGAGATCGGACCCATGGCCCAGCTCGATGCCACCCACCTTGCCGTACCCGACAATCACGAAACCCGGATCGCATAACGTGCCGTCAGGCCGAGACGGCGTGCCGTGTCGCGCCACACTGTGACGCCAGGCCAGCGCCAGCACCTGTTCAAGTATCGCCTCAGCCAGCCAGGTCAGGTAGTCGCTGACCTTCATCAACGGTAGGCTGCCGGTGATTTCCGACGCCGCCACCCGCAGACTGTGGGCCAGCTTGAAGTGCCGCAGCGCTTCCATCTGCTGTTCAAGGTCATCCTCGGGAATGCGGATCAACCGTTCGCGCAGCTCGGCGGCCAGTTCGGGCGCCAATGGCGGATTGAACAGACGGCCCTCATTGAGCAGCTCATCGAGCAGCAACGGGAAGCGGGCAATCTGCTCGGCGATCCACGGACTGGCGGCGCACAGGGTCAGCAGACGGCGCAGTGCATCGGGGTTCTCGGTGAGCAGCACCAGATAGGCCGACCGCCGGGCCACGGCTTCCACCAGCGGCAATACGCGCTCAAGTACGAGATCAGGTTTGTCGTGCTCCACCGCCTGTGCCAGCAGACGTGGAATAAAGGCGTCCAGACGCTCGCGACTGAGGCGCTGCATGGAGCGCAGATGCGGACTGCTGCGCAGGCTCGCCAGATGTTTGATCGCTGTCTCGGCGTTGACGAAACCGGCCTGGGAAAGCTGGCGACTGGCGGCCTCTTCGTCCTGGGATTCTTCCCACAATGGCAGCCATTCGCCGCCGACGATGACTTCGCTGTCGTCTTCCTGCTCTTCATCAGGGTCGGAATCGGGATCGGCGATGACCTGACGGAAGTGCCACGACACCCGGCCGCGCCAGTACATCAGTCGTTCGTGAAAGCTCGCCCAGTCCGAAAAGCCCATCATCAGCGCGATGCGCGCCTGATCCTGCTCGTTGTCCGGCAGCATCTGGGTCTGCCGGTCGGCAATCGCCTGAATCGCATGTTCGGTGTAGCGCAGGAATTCATAACCCTCGCGCAATTCTTCGGTCACGGCGCTGGGCAGATAGCCTTGGCCTTCGAGGGTCTTCAGGACCTTGAACAACGGGCGTTGCTGAAGGCTCAGGTCGCGACCGCCATGGATCAGTTGAAAGGCCTGGGCGATGAACTCGACTTCACGAATGCCGCCCGCGCCGAGCTTGATGTTCTCCGCCATGCCCTTGCGCTTCACTTCCTGCTGAATGAGCTGCTTCATGGTGCGCAGCGCTTCGATGGCCGAGAAATCCAGATAACGGCGATAGACGAACGGGCGCAGCATTTCCAGCAGCTCGGCGCCCGCCTTCTGATCGCCGCCCACCACACGGGCCTTGATCATCGCGTAACGCTCCCAGTCGCGGCCCTGATCCTGGTAATACTGCTCCAGCGCATTGAAACTGAGCACCAGCGCCCCGGAAGAACCATAAGGCCGCAGGCGCATGTCGACGCGAAACACAAAGCCATCGACGGTCACAGGGTCCAGCGCCTTGATCAGCCGCTGCCCCAGACGAATGAAGAACTCCTGATTGTCGAGCGGGCGTTTGACGCCGACCGTTTCGCCGCCTTCCGGGTAGCCGAAGATCAGATCGATGTCGGACGACAGGTTCAGTTCGACCGCGCCCAGCTTGCCCATGCCCAGAATCACCATCTGCTGCGGCAGCCCCGTGCGACGCCCGGTGGGCGTACCGAACTGCTGGCAGAGACGCTCGTGCAGCCAGTGACAGGCCAGGTCGATGCAGGCATCGGCCATGTCCGACAGGTCGCGGCAGGTCTCGATCAGGTCTGCCTGGCGTGTCAGGTCCCGCCAGATAATCCGCACTTGATGCCGCATGCGTTGGCGACGTAGATTACGCCCCAACTCATCGTCAGTGGTCGCGGTGCTCAATGCGTCGGCGATTTGCCCGCGCAACTCGCCTGCCGAGAAGCTACGCTCCAGTTCGCCTGAATCGGCCATGTCCAGCAGCATGCGCGGATCGCGGCAGATCTGCTCGGTGACGAAGTCGCTGGCTGCGCAGACCCGGTCGAACGCCAGGCGGCGCGACTCGGGCCAGGCCTCGAAAGAAGCCAATGCATCGGCAGATAAATCAGCGAGCGCTGTACGAAATGTCTGTTGTGCACGGGTAATCAATGGCAGCAGGATGGCCGGAAAATCGGCCAGTAAAGGTAGGCTCATGGTCTATCCTTGATCGGCGTGCAACGGGCTACCTGCCATGACTGCGAGATTGACCTGCCACTGCCGCTTGTCGAACAAAGGTTATAAATTGCTGGAAAAATCGTTTTAGAAGCATAAAATTCCGACTTTTTACCGCAACACATTCGAAACACATCAACAGTAACGTTTTATCTCACAACACAACAGGAGCGATTTGGTCGCTTCTCTGTAGTTTTACTACTGGCTACGTAACTCGGAGGGCTGAAATAGTCGTCGATTTGTAGTAAAACTACACGCCGCCGGGCCAACCTCCGGTAATCCAAGAATTTATGTCGTCTGCCCACAAGGCCAGTCGCAAACTCAGGCAACCGATTCTGGAAGCCTTTCCGCCCTGGAGCAAGCCATGCAAGACCTCGATCCCGTCGAAACCCAGGAATGGCTGGACGCCCTGGAATCGGTTCTCGACAAAGAAGGCGAAGACCGTGCTCATTACCTGATGACCCGTCTGGGCGAACTCGCCACCCGCAGTGGTTCGCAGCTGCCTTACGCCATCACCACGCCTTACCGCAACACGATTCCTGTCACCCACGAAGCACGCATGCCTGGCGACCTGTTCATGGAACGCCGCATTCGCTCGCTGGTGCGCTGGAACGCGTTGGCCATGGTTGTCAAAACCAACCTGAACGACCCGGATCTGGGCGGTCACATTTCGAGCTTCGCCTCCAGTGCCACGCTGTATGACATCGGCTTCAACTACTTCTTCCAGGCCCCGACCGACGAACACGGCGGCGACCTGATCTACTTCCAGGGTCACGCATCGCCAGGCGTCTACGCCCGTGCGTTCATGGAAGGCCGCATCACCGAAGAGCAGATGAACAATTTCCGTCAGGAAGTCGACGGCAATGGCCTTTCGTCTTACCCACACCCGTGGCTGATGAAAGATTTCTGGCAGTTCCCGACTGTATCCATGGGCCTTGGCCCGATCCAGGCGATCTACCAGGCACGCTTCATGAAGTACCTGGAACACCGCGGCTTCATCCCGGAAGGCAAGCAGAAAGTCTGGTGCTTCCTGGGCGACGGCGAGACCGACGAGCCGGAATCCCTGGGCGCCATCGCCCTGGCCGGTCGCGAGAAGCTGGACAACCTGATCTTCGTCGTGAACTGCAACCTGCAGCGTCTGGACGGTCCGGTTCGCGGCAACGCCAAGATCATCCAGGAACTGGAAGGCGTGTTCCGTGGTGCTCAGTGGAACGTCACCAAAGTCATCTGGGGCCGTTTCTGGGACCCACTGCTGGCCAAGGACGTCGACGGCATCCTGCAACGTCGTATGGACGAAGTCATCGACGGCGAATACCAGAACTACAAGGCCAAGGACGGCGCGTTCGTCCGTGAGCACTTCTTCAACTCGCCTGAACTCAAGGCGATGGTTGCCGATCTGTCCGACGACGAGATCTGGAAACTCAATCGTGGTGGTCACGACCCGTACAAGGTCTACGCGGCCTATCACGAAGCCGTCAACCACAAGGGTCAACCGACCGTGGTTCTGGCCAAGACCATCAAGGGTTATGGCACCGGCGCCGGTGAAGCGAAAAACACCGCGCACAACACCAAGAAGGTCGATGTCGACAGCCTGCGTCACTTCCGTGACCGTTTCGACATCCCGGTCAAGGACTCCGAACTCGAAGCCCTGCCGTTCTACAAGCCGGAAGAAGGCAGCGCCGAAGCCCGTTACCTGAGCGAGCGCCGTGCCGCACTGGGCGGTTTCGTGCCACAGCGTCGCGCACAGAGCTTCAACCTGCCGACGCCGCCGCTGGAAACCCTCAAGGCCATCCTTGACGGTTCGGGCGACCGCGAAATCTCCACCACCATGGCGTTCGTGCGCATCCTGACCCAACTGGTCAAGGACAAGGAAATCGGCCAGCGCATCGTGCCGATCATCCCGGACGAAGCCCGTACCTTCGGTATGGAAGGCATGTTCCGCCAGCTGGGCATCTACTCCTCCGTCGGCCAGCTCTACGAGCCAGTCGATAAAGAGCAGGTGATGTTCTACCGCGAGGACAAGAAGGGTCAGATCCTCGAGGAAGGCATCAACGAAGCGGGCGCCATGTCCTCCTTCATCGCGGCGGGTACTTCGTACAGCAGCCATAACCAGCCGATGATTCCGTTCTACATCTTCTACTCGATGTTCGGTTTCCAGCGTATCGGCGACCTGGCCTGGGCCGCTGGCGACAGCCGCACCCGTGGCTTCCTGGTCGGCGGCACCGCCGGTCGTACCACGCTGAACGGCGAAGGCCTGCAGCACGAAGACGGTCACAGCCACATCCTGGCGTCGACCATCCCGAACTGCCGCACCTTCGACCCGACCTACGGTTACGAGCTGGCTGTCATCATTCGTGAAGGCATGCGCCTGATGTTCGAAGAACAGCAGGACGTTTTCTACTACCTGACCGTGATGAACGAGTCCTACACCCAGCCAGCCATGCCGGCCGGCGTGGAAGACGGCATCATCAAGGGCATGTACCTGCTCGAAGAAGACACCAAGGAAGCGGCGCACCACGTCCAGTTGCTGGGCTCGGGCACCATCCTGCGTGAAGTTCGCGAAGCGGCGAAGATCCTGCGTGACGAGTTCAACATCGGCGCTGACGTCTGGAGCGTAACCAGCTTCAACGAACTGCGTCGCGACGGTCTGGCGGTAGAGCGCAACAACCGCCTGCATCCGGGCCAGAAGCCTGAGCTGAGCTACGTCGAGCAGTGCCTGAACGGTCGCAAGGGTCCGGTCATCGCATCGACCGACTACATGAAGCTGTTCGCTGACCAGATTCGTCAGTGGGTTCCAACCAAGGAATACAAAGTACTGGGCACCGACGGTTTCGGCCGTAGCGACAGCCGCAAGAAGCTGCGTCACTTCTTTGAAGTCGACCGTCACTTCGTTGTGCTGGCAGCCCTGGAAGCCTTGGCTGATCGCGGCGATATCGAACCTAAAGTCGTGGCTGAAGCCATTGCAAAGTTCGGCATCGATCCAGAAAAACGCAATCCACTGGACTGCTAAGAGTCTGCTTCGAGAGCGCTGATCAGGGCGTGAACAGCCGAAGATGCGGAATTTACCTCGCGTAAATGAGCATCCAAGGCTGTTTTGCTGTAACTGAACCAGCGTATTCGTGAGTGAACAGGTTCTCCCAAGGAGATACAGAGTGAGTGAGCTAATTCGCGTACCCGACATCGGCAACGGTGAAGGTGAAGTCATTGAATTGATGGTCAAGGTCGGTGATCGCATCGAAGCTGACCAGAGCGTTCTGACGCTTGAGTCCGACAAGGCAAGCATGGAAATCCCGGCGCCCAAGGCGGGCGTGATTAAGGCCATGAAGGTCAAGCTGGGCGACCGCCTGAAAGAAGGCGACGAGTTGTTCGAGCTGGAAATCGAAGGCGAAGCGGCTGCCGCGCCGGCCGACGCCGCACCTGCTGCAGCTCCGGCTGCTGCCGAGAAACCTGCTGAAGCTGCACCGGCTCCCGCCGCAGCACCAGCGCCTGCCGCTGCCGCTTCGGTACAGGACATCCACGTGCCGGACATCGGCTCGTCGGGCAAGGCCAAGATCATCGAACTGATGGTCAAGGTCGGCGACAGCATCCAGGCCGATCAATCGCTGATCACCCTGGAATCCGATAAAGCCAGCATGGAGATTCCTTCTCCAGCCGCGGGCGTTGTCGAAAGCATCGAAGTCAAACTGGACCAGGAAGTCGGCACCGGCGACCTGATCCTCAAGCTGAAAGTCGAAGGCGCAGCCCCTGCCGCCGCTCCTGCTCCGGCAGCCAGCGCACCGGCGGCCGCACCGGCCAAGACTGAAGCCGCACCGGCTCCGGCCGCAGCACCTGCTCCCAAGGCAGAAGCCGCGCCTGCACCGGCCAAAGACGGCGCCAAGGTCCATGCAGGCCCGGCGGTTCGTCAACTGGCCCGCGAATTCGGCGTCGAGCTGAACGCCGTCAGCGCCACCGGCCCACACGGCCGCGTGCTGAAGGAAGACGTTCAGGCTTACGTCAAGGCCATGATGCAAAAGGCCAAGGACGCACCAGCCGGCGGCGCAAGCGGCGGCATGGGCATCCAGCCGATCCCGGAAGTCGATTTCAGCCGTTTCGGCGAAATCGAAGAAGTGCCGATGACTCGCCTGATGCAACTGGGCGCAACCGGTCTGCACCGCAGCTGGCTGAACATCCCGCACGTCACGCAATTCGACCAGGCCGACATCACCGAACTGGAAGCTTTCCGCGTCGCGCAAAAAGGCGCTGCCGAGAAGGCGGGCGTCAAGCTGACCGTTCTGCCTCTGCTGCTCAAGTCCTGCGCCCACCTGCTCAAGGAGCTGCCGGACTTCAACGCCTCGCTGGCACCAAGCGGCAAGGCTGTGATCCGCAAGAAGTACGTGCACATCGGTTTCGCCGTGGACACCCCGGACGGCCTGCTGGTCCCGGTCATCCGCGACGTCGACCAGAAGAGCCTGCTGCAACTGGCTGCCGAAGCCGCTGCACTGGCCGAGAAAGCACGCACCAAGAAGCTGACCGCCAACGACATGCAGGGCGCCTGCTTCACCATCTCCAGCCTCGGTCACATTGGCGGCACTGGCTTCACGCCAATCGTCAACGCGCCGGAAGTGGCGATCCTGGGTGTTTCCAAGGCTACTATCCAGCCTGTCTGGGACGGCAAAGCCTTCCAGCCAAAGCTGATGCTGCCTCTGTCGCTGTCCTACGATCACCGCGTGATCAACGGCGCGGCCGCTGCCCGCTTCACCAAGCGCTTGAGCGAATTGCTGGCGGACATCCGCACAATCCTGCTGTAAGCCCGAGCAGGCCCGCCTGACAGCGGGCCCTGCCGCACGTGTTTACGAGCTGCCACGCTCGAACCTCAACCCCGCCTTCAAGCGGGGCTTTTTTTGCCTGCAGATTGGTTGTCACCGGTGACATGCGACGGTTGTTGTGCACAATCGCGCCCATGCTCTGCGCGCATCGTTATACACAAGTCTGTAGGACGCGCGAAACGGGGCGAAAAAGGAAAGTGTCTGGCTGAATGCATACCTTGTGGGAGGCGGCTTGCCGGCGATGGCGTCAGTTCAGTCACTGATAGGTCGCTTCAGAAAAGCATCGCCGGCAAGCCGCCTCCCACAGTCCGTAGTTGCAGCAAGACTTGGGTATAACTCGGAGGCGTGCTTGAGATCACGCTGATCGTTCCTACGCTCCGCGTGGGAATGCCGCTCAGGACGCTCCGCGTCCGNACTTGAATGTGGCGCAGATGCGTGGCCAAGCTCCAGCGTTACCCACGTCATGCGCTCGGCTAACTGAGTCCGCAATCTGTGCCATTTGTGACGCGGAGCGTCACGGGAGGCATGCCCACGCGGAGCGATGGGCNGGGTGAAGCAGACTTGTGTATAACGATGAGCGCTATGTAGGCATGCCCCAACAGAAACACTCTTTTTCCGCTCAAAACTGAATCGTTTCGCCTATCCGACCATTTGCGCTGAAGAACTGGCGCTTGCGGCCGACACTTTTATAGCACTAAGCCACCGTGGTCTCTTGTAAGCATTGCCCGCATGATGCAACCTTGCCATACGCGGAAACAGGCCTTTGGCCCAACGCAATCAGTATTCCGGAAGCGAATTTGTTGATGAAGAGCCAGACCGATGCTGCCGGTAGATCCGCAGCCGAGGTAGTGACGCAATTGCCTGTGCCTTCGCGCCTGGGCATGCTGCGTTTCGAGCGGCTTAACGAAGCCAATTGGGCGCTGTTGTACCTCGATGCTAACTGTGAAAAACAGTTCGGCCTGCCTGCCGTGGATCTCTGCGCCCTGATCGGCTCCCCCTACGCCAGCCTGATGGAGCCCGAAGCGCGCTATCAGTTGCATGACGAGGTGCAATTGCAGCTGGCGACATCCAACAATTACAGCATTCGCTACACACTGCACACGCCCAGAGGCCCGCTTGGCCTTCTGGAAATCGGTGAGGCCTACAAGCAGCACAATCGCCATCTGTTGCGCGGTTATTTCCTCATCGTCGAAGACGCCCTTGCGGAAGGCGAAGTGGCGGTCGACAGTGACCTGGAAACCCGCAACTCACGCCTGCAGATCGCTCTGGAACTGAACCAGCGCGCGCAGCGTGATCAGTACGCTCACCTGGAGCGCGTCCGCGCCCAGCAAGACCTGATCCTGCGCCTGACGCGGCATCGCTACACCACCACCAATACCCTGCTGGAAGCTGCAGAGCTGATCACCAAAAGCGCCTGCGTCATCTACGATGTGGACCGCGCCAGCATCTGGAACCTCAATGACAAGTGCATGGAGCCGATCGCCGAT
Source organism: Pseudomonas viridiflava (assembly GCF_001642795.1). Classification (GTDB taxonomy): domain Bacteria; phylum Pseudomonadota; class Gammaproteobacteria; order Pseudomonadales; family Pseudomonadaceae; genus Aquipseudomonas; species Aquipseudomonas viridiflava. The sequence continues at coordinate 428,342 of NZ_LKEH01000026.1, forward strand.
TACCACCGGCTGACCGGCGACTACCGGTCTCGTGCAGTCATTGATGTCAGCCCGTACCCCAGCTACCTGCAGGCACTGCACACCAGCCGGGCGATTGATGCGTTCAACATTCAGTCCGATCCGCGCACGCGTGAGCTGGCCGAGAGCCTCCGTCCTCAGCAAACCAACGCCACCCTGGACGCCAGTATCCGCATCGACGGCCAGGTGGTGGGCGTGCTGTGCCTTGAGCAGACCGGCTCGACGCGTGAATGGCAGTCCGATGAGATCGCCTTTGCCGGTGAGCTGGCCGACCAGTTCGCGCAGGTCATCAACAACCTCAACCGCCGCGCCGCGACCAATGCATTGCACTTGTTCCAGCGCGCGGTCGAGCAGAGTGCCAATGCCTTTCTGTTGGTCAACTGCGACGGCGTGGTCGAGTACGTCAACCCAAGCTTCACGGCCATCACCCAATACAGCTCCGAAGAGGTCGCAGGCCGCAAGCTTTCTGAATTGCCTGCGCTGGAAAACCTCAACGAATTGCTGCTGGAAGCCAATTCCAGCCTGACCACCAGCAACAGCTGGCAGGGCGAGTTCAAGAGCCGACGCAAGAATCTGGAACCCTACTGGAGCCAGCTGTCGATCTCCAAGGTCTACGGCGACAACCGCGAGCTGACGCATTACATCGGCATTTACGAAGACATCACCCAGAGCAAGCTGGCCCAGCAGCGCATCGAGCGCCTGGCCTACACCGACAACCTGACCAACCTGGGCAACCGGCCTGCGTTCATCCGCAATCTGGACGAACGCTTCGACCGTGACACCGATACGCCCATGAGCCTGCTGCTGGTCGATATCGACAACTTCAAGCGCATCAACGACAGCCTCGGCCACCAGACCGGCGACAAGCTGCTCATCAGCCTTGCACGCCGCCTGCGTAACACCTTGAGTCCGACGGACGTCCTGGCGCGTTTTGCCAGTAACGAGTTTGCCGTGCTGCTCGATAACACCGATCAGGAAGCGGGTCAGAACATCGCCAGCGAGGTACTGGCGACGCTGGACAAGCCGATGTTCGTCGACAATCAGCTGATCAGCGTCACCGGCTCCGTGGGCCTGGCCTGCGCGCCACTGCATGGTCGTGATCCGCAAACCCTGATGAAGAACGCGGGCCTGGCGCTGCACAAAGCCAAGGCCAACGGCAAACATCAGGTACAGGTGTTCACTGAAGCACTCAACGCCGAGGCCAGCTATAAGCTGTTCGTCGAGAACAACCTGCGCCGTGCCCTGACGCAGAACGAGCTGGAAGTGTTCTATCAGCCCAAGCTGTGCCTGTTGTCCGGCAGGCTGATCGGTATGGAAGCGCTGCTGCGCTGGAACCATCCTGAAAAAGGCATGATTCGTCCCGACCAGTTCATCAGCGTGGCGGAAGAAACCGGTCTGATCATTCCGATCGGCAAGTGGGTCGCGCGCCAGTCCTGCCGCATGAGCAAGGACCTGACCGCAGCGGGCTTCGGCAATCTGCAAGTGGCCATCAACGTTTCGCCCAAACAGTTCTCCGACCCGGAGCTGGTGTCCTCGATTGCCTCGATCCTCAAGGAGGAAGAGCTGGACGCCTCGCTGCTGGAACTGGAGCTGACCGAAGGCCTGTTGCTGGAAGCCACCGAAGACACGCGCCAGCAGCTGGACTCGCTTAAGAAGCTGGGCCTGTCGCTGGCCATGGATGACTTCGGCACCGGCTATTCGTCGTTCAGTTATCTGAAGAAATTCCCCATCGACGTGATCAAGATCGATCGCAGCTTCATCCGCGATATTCCGGATGACGAAGACGACATGGAAATCACGTCGGCGGTCATCGCCATGGCGCACAACCTCAAGCTCAAGGTGGTCGCCGAAGGCATTGAAACCGCCGCCCAGCTGGCCTTCCTGCGCCGTCATCGCTGCGACGTCGGACAGGGTTATCTGTTCGACAGACCGATCCCGGGCGAAGCGCTGATCGAGAAGCTGCAGCGTTACCCGCGCCGACCGTCGGCCTGATCCCTCTTCCTGCACCCAGCCCAGTCGGGCACACTGTCGTTCTGTTTTTACACGGCAGCACTTGTTTCTACGTGTAACGGGACCTATGTAATTGCATTCATCTGTCCTGGCCCCTGCTGCCTGTCTCTAAACGAGAGGATATGGTTCATGACTCTGCGCTCGGAAATTCTAGTGAACAAGAACGTACTGCCTACCAAAGAACAAGCACTGCCGGGCCGCGAAACACCCATGGCGCTGCCTGAAACCCATTACGTCAACGGCAACCCGCTGCTCGGGCCGTTCTCCAACAACGTGGAATTCGCCATCTTCGGCATGGGTTGCTTCTGGGGCGCAGAACGTCGCCTATGGCAACAGGAAGGTGTCGTGAGCACCGTGGTTGGCTACGCGGGCGGACACACGCCGAACCCGACTTACGAAGAAGTCTGCTCCGGCCTCACCGGCCACACCGAAGTGGTGCTGGTGGTCTACGAACCTGAAAAGATCAGCTATGAGTCGCTGCTTAAAGTGTTCTGGGAAGCGCACAACCCGACCCAGGGCATGCGTCAGGGCAACGACATCGGCACGCAATACCGCTCGGTGATCTACTGCACCACACCTGAACAGCTCGATACAGCCAAGACCAGTGCCGAAATTTTCCAGGCAGAACTGAGCAAGGCCGGTCTGGGCGGGATCACCACAGAAATCGAAGAAGCACCGACCGTGTTCTTCGCCGAGGCTTATCACCAGCAGTACCTGGCCAAGAATCCGCAGGGCTATTGCGGCCTGGGCGGTACCGGGGTTTGTCTGCCGGCCTGATGGCTGACTGATCGTGCCCACTCCGCGCTCATCGCCGCCTCGACACTGATCGTGCCCATCGCTCCGCGTGGGCATGCCTCCCGTGACGCTCCGCGTCACAAATGG
>NZ_LKEH01000026.1:431268-450335 GCF_001642795.1 Pseudomonas viridiflava
ATCCGATAGCCAGATGACCTGTGTATAACGACGAGCGCTCCGCATGGGCATGCATCCCGTGACGCTCTGCGTCACATTCGAGAGCGGACGCGGAGCGTTTTGAGAGGCGTTACCACGCTGGAGTGGGAACGATCAGTCATTCACTCCGCAATCAACCAATCCATCTTCCAGCCGCCTTGGGTCTGGCCCAGTTTGTCGGCCAGGTACGGCATCAGCTCGCGCAGCTCTTCTTCAAGGCCCCACGGCGGATTGGCGATGGCCAGGCCTGAGCCGTTGAGGCTGGCCGGGGTGTCCAGCGGGTGGACATACAATTCAACACGCAGCAACTTGGGTGCGCCGGTCTCGGCGAGGTCCTGATAGAAGCGCCTCAGCAAGCGCGGATCCTTGATCGGGTACCAGATAGCGGCCACGGTCTGACGCATGCGTCCGATGGTTTCCTTCAGCGCCACAGCGCAGCGCTTCATTTCATCGAGCTGTTCGAACGGCGGATCGATGAGCATCACGGCACGCTTTTCGGCAACCGGCAGCAAGGCACGCGGTACATGCCAGCCTTCGCCCAGGTGAACAGCAACGCGGCGGTCGCCCTTCATGTTTTCCTTGAGCAGACGTCCATCCTCGGGGTGCTTCTCGTTGAGCAGCACACGCTCGCGCTCGCGGGTCAGGCGGCGGGCCAGCTCGGGCGAACCGGGGTAATAGCGCAGCTCGCCATCCGGGTTCATGTCGCGCAGCACTTGCAGGTAATCGGCAGCCAGCGCAGGCACGTCCGCCGCTTCCCACAGACGGCCGATGCCTTCCAGCCATTCGCCGGTACGGGTGGCCTGATCACCCTTGAGGTCGTACAGCCCGAGCCCTGCGTGGGTATCGAGGTAGGCGAACGGCTGCTCCTTGCGCGCCATGAGGGCGATCAAGCGAGTCAGTGCGATGTGTTTGAACACGTCGGCGTGGTTGCCGGCGTGGTAGGCGTGACGGTAATTCATGGCAGCTCCTGGAAGGCTGCGCAGTTTAGCAAAACTGAGCGGTGAACAAGAATTTGTAACGAATTTGCGGGACCGATCCCTTTCCTTTGCAGGACATTTCCGAGAAACTCCCCGGCCCTTGTGCCTGTCGATCCCGGTCACTACTCTGCGCCGGTCGCTGCAAATTCAGCGATGAGGAGTAGTAGCCCTCAGTGTGATTAGGCGCAATGCGCCACCTGTAAAAGGCGCTTTTTTATGGCCTGCATTTTATGGTGGCCATGCGTCAGGGCATCTTCGGATGCACCGGTTCCTAATCACCGGGCTACTACCTACGCATGGCCGCCACCTTCGATTAGTAGCCGACGGTGACGACCTACCGATATTCGATTAGGAATCATCCGAAATGCTGAAAATAGTACCCGCCCCACCCGCCTTCAAAGCCAACCCCGACCTGAGCCATGAAGACGCACTGATGCACGCCAGCGACCTGCTGCGCTGCGCCGTCACCAGCGCCTACGAATTCAGCGACAGCATGAGCGGCGCGCAACGCGACCTGACCCTGTCGATCATGCACCTCACGGAAATGGCCAAAACCATGGTCGACTTGACGCTGGACAGCATGGCCACCGACTGAAAACGACACGTTCATAGCCAATCCAGCCATTGTTGATCAACGAGGGTTGCCCGAGCGCAAGGCTGCTACCAGAATCGAGGCACATTCGAACAAGGAAAGACACGTCATGATGCACGCGGACCTGATTGATCAAGAAGACCTGATTGGCCAATTCAGGGCGCTGGGCTTCGACATGCCCGGCGGCGCCACAGCCGAACAGGCCTGCGCCCACGTGGTGCGCGGCCTCAACGCCGAACGCGCCACCGCACTTCGGCGTCTGGTCGAACAACTCCTGACCGGCAGCGCAACCATCCTGCCCGCCGTGCGCCAGGCCATCGACCAGCAACTGCTGCCTGCGCTGGCGGCTTACAGACAGAGTCAGGGCTGAGCCGGGTGTGACGCGCAGTCCCTCTTCAGACAACACGTACCCGACTGACGAACATGATTCGTGTGGGAGGCGGCTTGCCGGCGAAGCGGTTTTTCAGGCGCCAGGCAAGCGACTGAACTGACGCAATCGCCGGCAAGCCGCCTCCCACGGTCCAGTGTCTGCGGCAAGCCAGCCCTCAACCCTGCGACAGGGTCTTGGCAATCACATCAACCGTCGCACTGACCTGATCTTCATACCGCGCCAGCTCGCCCTTGTGCTTGTCCTTCAGGTCGATCTGCTGGGAGCACAGGTTCAGGGCGGCCAGCACCAGCAGGCGGTCGCCGATCAGGGTCGGGTATTTGCGTTTGGTGTCGGCCAGCGAGGCGTTGAGCATCGCGGCGGCCTGCAGGAGTTTGACGTCCTCGCCTTCCGGCGCCTTCACCGAATACTGGTTACCCAGGATGGACAGGACCGTCACCCCGTTTCGGTCGAAGTTCATGCTTCGACAGCGCTTGCGCTGGTCGCCCGGTCAACCAGTGCCTGAATGCGGGCGGCGGTGCTGCCCTGCTTTTCTTCCTGCTCCATCAGGCTCAATTGCAAGCTGTCGTTTTCATCCCTGACTTTGGCCAGCTCGGCAGTGAGCTGGGCATTCGTGTTCTGCAGGTTCTGGTTCTGTTGCACCAGATCACCGACAAGGTGTTCCAACTGGCTTAGGGAGGCTTCCAACATTCTGATTACTCGAGCAAATTTCAACGGGCGCACACGATAAAGAAAAGTCACTGCGCATGCCAGCGCTCAGGCCCTGCGGCACTGGCGTCTTACGCCATGGACACGTCTGTAACGGAACGCATGGGGGCCTTGTGACTGCGATTCTGGGATCTTGTTCCGGCTGTTCGTCAGACCGTCCCGGCCTGCGACATAAACGCACAGCCCATGGGCAAGGTGCCATATGCCGAAACGCCCTATCGCCAGTACTTTCAAGGCTTTGCGAGGGTAATCGCATGTGGATGAAAAAAACGTCATCAATCGAACGTCTATGGGTCATCCCATAACGCTCAAGTCTCCAGTCGTTCGACCGATAGGCACGCATTCACGTTACTTATTGTTTCTGCCGCATGGATTGCGCACCCTGACTCTGGAAGCCATCTATGTCCCTTCGCAATATGAATATCGCGCCGCGCGCCTTTCTCGGTTTTGCCATGATCGGCGCATTGATGCTGATCCTCGGTGTCTTCGCGCTCTCTCAGATGAGCAAGATCCGCAGCGCGACCGAAGTGCTCGCCGACAACAACGTGCCCAGCATCAAGAGCCTTGATCGTTTTGCAGAAGTCAGCATCCGCCTGCGCGTTCTGTCGTACCGTCTGCTGGTCAACCGCGAGCCGGAGATCCAGCAGAAGACCATCGAGTTGCTGGCCATGCGCAACAAACAGATCAACGACGCCCAGGCCATTTACGAGAGGCTGATCAGCGACCCGAACGAGCGCAACCTCTACAACCAGTATGTGCAGTTGCTCGGACAGTACCGTGAGCTTGAGTCACGCATGAAGACGCTGACGCTCGCCAACAAGGTCGACGAGCTGCAGGACCTGCTCAATAAAGACATGCTCAGCAACTCCGATCAGATGAATGCCGTTCTGATCAAGCTGGTCGAGATCAACACCGCGCAGTTGATGCAGGTGAAGAAGCAGGCAGCCGAGGAATACGAGTCGGCGTTCGACATGGTCATCGCCCTGCTGGTCGCCGCCACCCTGCTGACCCTGGTGTTTGCCTGGATGCTGATCAAAAGCATTACGACCCCTATTGCCGTTGCACTGCACGCTGCCGAAACCATTGCCCAGGGCAACCTGACTCAGCCGATCAAGGTTGACGGTACTGACGAAGCCGGTCGCTTGTTGCAGGCCATGAAAACCATGCAGGACAAGCTGCGCGACACGCTGCAGCGCATCTCAGGTTCAGCCACGCAACTGGCGTCCGCCGCTGAAGAACTGAATGCCGTGACCGATGAAAGCGCACGCGGTCTGGTGCAGCAGAATAACGAGATCGAGCAGGCCGCTACTGCGGTCAATGAAATGACCAGCGCAGTGGAAGAAGTCGCGCGCAACGCCACCAGCACTTCCGAAGCCTCACGCAACGCCACCGCTTCGGCGGGTGACGGTCGTGACCTGGTGCTGGAAACCGTCGGCGCCATCGAACGCATGAGCGGTGACGTAAAGGAAACTGCCGAACTGATCGGCAATCTGGCGAATGAATCCCGTGACATCGGCAAGGTGCTGGACGTGATTCGGGGCCTCGCGGACCAGACCAACCTGCTGGCACTCAACGCGGCCATCGAGGCGGCCCGTGCCGGTGAAGCCGGTCGCGGGTTTGCGGTTGTGGCTGACGAAGTCCGCGCCCTCGCCCATCGCACTCAGCAGTCGACCAGCGAGATCGAACGCATGATCGGCAGCATTCAGGGCGGTACGGAACAGGCTGTGACGTCGATGCGCAACAGCACCGAGCGGGCCGAATCGACCCTGAGCATCGCCAAGGGCGCAGGCATGGCGCTGGACACCATCAACATTGCGGTGGAAGAAATCAACGAGCGCAATCTTGTGATCGCCAGCGCAGCCGAAGAACAGGCGCAGGTGGCGCGTGAAGTGGACCGTAACCTGGTCAACATCCGTGACCTGTCCGCACAGTCCACCACCGGCGCCAACCAGACCAGCGCCGCCAGCACCGAGCTGTCGCGCCTGGCGGTTGATTTGAACAGCATGGTGGGGCGATTCGCTCTCTGATCAGCGCTCTGCCCGCGCTCTGCATGGAACGATCAACGTAACTGATCGTTCCTCACGCTCCGCGTGGGAATGCCGCTCAGGACGCTCCGCGTCCGATCCCGAACGCGATGACGTCTCTACAGCCTGACACTCGCAAACGTCGATTCATTACGTGCCTGACTGAGTGCCGACATCGGCCCTGAAAGCGGAGCCAATACCAAGGCCTGCGGGATCGGCATCATGGCGACCTGCTGTGCGGTGTTGGAACCTACGCGCTCGTCACGCGGCGGAATACCGAAGTATTCGCGGTAGCACTTGGAAAAGTGCGGCGTGGAGACGAAGCCGCAGACCGAGGCCACTTCGATGATCGACATCGGCGTCTGCTTGAGCAGTTGCCGGGCACGAATCAAACGCAGTTTCAGGTAGTAGCGCGACGGCGAGCAGTGCAGGTATTTTTGGAACAGCCGCTCCAGCTGTCTGCGTGACACGGCGACGTAGACGGCCAGTTCGTCGAGGTCGATCGGCTCTTCGAGGTTGGCCTCCATCAGCGCCACGATTTCCTGAAGCTTGGGCTGATTGGTGCCCAGCATGTGCTTGAGCGGCACGCGCTGGTGATCCTGCTCGTTGCGAATACGCTCGTAGACGAACATCTCGGAAATCGCTGCCGACAGCTCACGACCATGATCGCGACTGATCAGGTGCAGCATCATGTCCAGCGGTGCGGTGCCACCGGAACTGGTGAAACGGTTACGGTCGAGGGTGAACAGACGTGTGCTCATCGCCACTCGCGGAAAGGCTTCCTGCATGGACGCCAGACACTCCCAGTGCACGCTGCAATCAAAACCGTCCAGCAGACCTGCGCAGGCCAACGCCCAACTGCCGGTGCACACCGCACCCAGACGACGGGACTGACGCGCCTGACTTTGCAGCCAGCTCACATGCTCGCGGGTGACAGTGCGCTGAATACCGACACCGCCGCAGACGATCACGGTGTCCATGACCGGTGCCTGATGCATCGCTGCATCCGGGGTGATCTGCAGACCGTCACTGGCCCAGACCTGACCGCCGTCCACACTCAGGGTGGTCCAGCGATACAGCTCACGGCCGGACAACTGGTTGGCCATTCGCAGAGGTTCTACCGCTGACGCGAGGGAGATCAGTGTGAAGTTGTCCAGCAGCAAAAAGCCGATGGATTGTGGGGCGCGGTTCTGGGGTTGAGCCCCTTGATTGAACGATGTCATCACACTATCTCCTCTCACGTGGCGGGGGTCGGCCTCAGGCGAGGCTCTTGTTATAGCCTTCATCCATCGAGGGCTTTGCAATGACATCGCAAATCCCGTGCCTGAATTTGATCAGCCATTCAATAACCCCTGAAAACGACGTCGCGATGCGTCTATCCGGTAGCGACGTGCCTGTCTGTTTGCGACGTGGAGGCCTGCGCAAGACGTTGCCGTGTGAGCAATTCGGTAGCACTCGGAGGAAACGGCAACCGCGTGACTACTCGGGGAGTGCTACTCAAAGCACAGGGGCGCAGGCAAACAGCCAGCCCCGATTTCGCGCTAAAACGTGGCGGCTTTCGGGGCTGATGTTCGAAAATCGAGCAGCCGTTTGCAGCTGCAAGGTCGGGCCATGACCCTGCCATCCCGGAACTAACCCGGAACAACCCCCTCAAAAAGACCGCGTTCGCGAAGGCGCTGCTCGTCATGAACGGGTTCATGACCGGTTTTCAGGCCCGAGTGCCTGTGCCCTGCTCTGCTACGCTGGAGCCGCACCGCCCGCAGCATGGGCCTTCACGCAAGCGCTCGACGCCCGGCACCGACATGCCCATACCCATCAGCGCCATAGGCCTCGAGCAGCACAGCCAGCAGACGTTTTTGGCCGTTTTCTGGCTGCTCCACCCCTGCAGAAGTGCGCTTGCACGTTGGAATAAATCTGTAAGCGACCTTGCGCACACTGGATGCGACCCCGCCTGTACTGGATACGACGCCCCCAGTATGCGTTTGATTTTGCCTGTTACATGATCGGCCTCGACTCGATCGCCAGGCGCAGTGATGGAGCTTCGCGAAATGCATTGCCAACACATAAGTCGCGTCAGCGCTCACCTGCTGATGACCAGAAGAAACTCACAGGAGTCCACCCCATGAAAGCTTCCAAATCGTTGCTGTTGGCCGCCACGCTCTGTACCCCGATGCTGGTCCAGGCCGCCGAACCAGAGGCATGTCATACCGTGAACTTCTCCGATGTCGGCTGGACCGACATCACCGTCACTACCGCAGTGACCAGCGCCGTACTCGAATCCCTCGGCTACAAGACCAAGACCACCATGATCTCCGTTCCCGTGACCTACAAGTCTCTGGCGGACGGCAAGAATATGGACGTGTTTCTGGGCAACTGGATGCCGACCATGGAAAACGACATCAAGGCTTATCGCGAAGCCGGCACCGTCGAAACCGTTCGAGCCAACCTGGAAAACGCCAAGTACACCCTCGCTGTACCTGAAGCGCTCTACAACAAGGGCCTGAAAGACTTTTCCGACATCGCCAAATTCAAGAAGGAACTGGGCGGCAAGATCTACGGCATCGAGCCTGGCAATGACGGCAACCGCCTGATCCAGAGCATGATCGACAAGAACGCCTTCGGCCTGAAAGACGCAGGTTTCAAGGTGGTCGAGTCCAGCGAGGCCGGCATGCTGTCGCAGGTGGATCGTGCGACCCGCCGCGACACCGACGTGGTCTTCCTGGGCTGGGAACCGCACCCGATGAACAAGCGCTTCAAGATGAAGTACCTGACCGGTGGCGATGAGTTCTTCGGCCCCAACTTCGGTCAAGCGACCATCTACACCAACACGCGCAAGGGCTACACCCAGGAATGCAGCAACGTAGGCCAGTTGCTCAAGAACCTGTCGTTCACACTGGACATGGAAAGCACGCTGATGGGCAACGTTCTGGAAGACAAGATGAAGCCGGATGCGGCCGCTAAGGCGTGGATCAAGAAGAACCCTCAAGTGCTCGACACCTGGCTCGCCGGTGTGACCACTGTTGACGGCAAACCAGGGTTGGAGGCTGCCAAGGCCAAGCTGACCCAGTAAGCCGGCGGCAGGCGGGCGGGGCCCGCCTGTTGCTTTCATTTTTCCCCGCAAGCGGACAATCACTATCATGCTGACTGATCATAAAATCCCTCTGGGCGAGTACATCGCGGCGTTCGTCGACTGGCTGACGCGTAACGGCGCCGACTACTTCGATGCGATTGCCTCGACACTGGAAATGATGATCCACGGGCTGACCTTCGCCCTCACCTGGTTCAACCCGTTCGTACTGATTGGCCTGATCGCCGCACTCGCACACTTTATCCAGCGTAAATGGGGCCTGACGGTGTTCGTCATCCTCTCGTTCCTGCTGATCCTGAACCTGCATTACTGGCAGGAAACCATGGAAACCCTGGCGCAAGTGCTGTTCGCCACGATGGTCTGTGTCGTGATCGGCGTGCCGCTGGGCATCATTGCCGCGCACAAGCCGATGTTCTACACCGTCATCCGCCCGCTGCTCGACCTGATGCAGACGGTGCCCACTTTCGTTTATCTGATTCCGACGCTGACGCTGTTCGGTCTGGGCGTGGTGCCCGGTCTGATTTCGACGGTGGTGTTCGCCATCGCCGCGCCGATCCGCCTGACGTACCTGGGCATCCGCGACGTTCCACAGGAACTGCTCGACGCGGGCAAGGCATTCGGCTCCTCGCGCCGCCAGTTGCTGACACGAATCGAACTGCCCTACGCCATGCCAAGCATCGCGGCCGGTATCACCCAGTGCATCATGCTGTCGCTGTCGATGGTGGTGATTGCGGCGCTGGTGGGTGCCGATGGTCTGGGCAAACCTGTGGTCAACGCATTGAATACCGCTGATATCGCCCTGGGCTTCGAAGCCGGTCTGGCGATCGTACTGCTGGCCATCATGCTCGACCGCATCTGCAAACAACCCGAAGGCAAGGTAGGGTCCGACGCATGAGCATCATCAAATTCGACAAGGTAGACGTCATCTTCTCCAGGGATCCGCGTGAGGCCCTGAAGCTGCTGGACGAAGGCCTGACGCGTGACCAGATTCTCAAGAAAACCGGGCAGATCGTAGGGGTGGAAAACGCCACTCTGGAAATCGAGAAAGGCGAAATCTGCGTACTGATGGGCCTGTCCGGCTCCGGCAAATCCAGCCTGCTGCGCTGCATCAACGGTCTGAATACCGTGAGCCGCGGCTCGCTGTTCGTCGAGCATGAAGGCTCGCAGATCAACATTGCCAGTTGCTCGGCGGCAGAGCTGAAGATGATGCGCACCAAGCGTATCGCCATGGTCTTCCAGAAGTTCGCCCTGATGCCTTGGCTGACGGTGCGCGAAAACATCAGTTTCGGTTTGGAAATGCAGGGTCGTCCTGAAAAGGAACGGCGCAAGCTGGTGGACGAAAAGCTGGAACTGGTCGGCCTGACGCAATGGCGCAACAAGAAGCCGGACGAGCTTTCCGGTGGCATGCAGCAACGCGTAGGCTTGGCCCGTGCGCTGGCCATGGACGCGGACATCCTGCTGATGGACGAACCGTTCTCGGCGCTGGACCCGTTGATCCGTCAGGGCCTGCAGGATGAACTGCTCGCGCTGCAAAGCAAGCTGAGCAAGACCATTGTGTTCGTCAGCCATGACCTGGATGAGGCGCTGAAACTGGGCAGCCGCATCGCAATCATGAAAGACGGCCGCATCGTTCAATACAGCGTGCCGGAGCAGATCGTGCTCAACCCGGCGGATGAATACGTGCGGACCTTTGTTGCCCACACCAATCCGCTGAATGTGCTGTGCGGCCGCAGCCTGATGCGCACGGTTGACCAGTGCACCCGAGTCAACGGCTCAGTGTGCCTGGATCCGGGTGGTGATTCCTGGCTGGACCTGGCCGACGGCAATGTCATCAAAGGCGCACGCCAGGGCACCGGCACGCTGGACCTGCAGAACTGGACACCGGGCCAGGACGTCAACACCCTCGACCGCCGCCCGACGCTCGTGCACTCCAACATCGGCATGCGCGACGCCTTGCAGATCCGCTACCAGACCGGCAACAAACTGGTGCTGCAGGACGGCAACCAGGTCGTCGGCATCCTTGGCGATACCGAGCTGTACCACGCGCTACTGGGCAAGAACCACGGCTGAACCACCTTCTGACTGCAACCAACGGACTGTGGTTGCAGTAAGACTTGGGTGCAGGACCATGATGTTGATCGTTCCCACGCTCTGCGTGGGAATGCCTCCCAGGACGCTCCGCGTCCGCTCTCGAATGTGGCGCAGANCGCGCCCAGGCTCCAGCGTTTCCACGTCATGCGCTCGACTCACTGTATCCGCAGTCTGTGCCATTTGTGACGCTCTGCGTCACCTCAAAACAGGACTCTGACACGTCCGTTGTTTTTTATTGATTGATCGTTCAATTAAAAATCTTTAGACTGTGCCAGCCATTTCGGTATAACGATCACTTCAGCCACTCGGGAGAATCGCGTTTATGCCAAAGGTCGGTATGCAACCCATCCGCCGCCAACAGTTGATCCAGGCCACGCTTACCGCGGTCGATCAGGTCGGCATGGGCGACGCCAGTATTGCGTTGATCGCCCGTCTTGCAGGCGTTTCGAACGGCATCATCAGTCACTACTTTCAGGACAAGAACGGCTTGATCGCAGCCACCATGCGCCATCTGATGAATGCACTGATCCAGACCGTCAGAGACCGCCGTCAGGCCCTGACCGACGACAGCCCGCGTGCGCATCTGCAAGTGATCATCGAAGGCAACTTCGACGCCAGCCAGGTCAACGGCCCGGCCATGAAAACCTGGCTCGCCTTCTGGGCAACCAGCATGCATCACCCGTCGCTGCACCGTTTGCAGCGCATCAACGACCATCGTCTGTATTCGAACCTGTGCTGTCAGTTCCGCCGCGCGTTGCCGCTGGAACAGGCACGCAACGCGGCCCGCGGGCTCGCAGCCCTGATTGATGGGCTGTGGCTGAGAGGCGCGCTGTCAGGCGATGCATTCGACACCGAGCAAGCGCAACGGATCGCTTACGAATACATGGATTTTCAATTGGCGAAATCGGCGAACTGAGCGCTTTCGAAGCGCCATCACCGAACGACTGAAACGCCGTGTTGCCCAATGTTTCCGGCACACAGAATCAGTCATCGCCTCCCCCACTGAATTTGCGAGGACTTTATGGCCCGTTTTGAATTGCAAAAACTCTACATCGACGGCGGTTATGTCGATGCCAGCAACACCGAGACCTTCGACTCCATCAACCCTGCGAACGGCGAAGTACTGGCCAAGATCCAGCGCGCCAGCAAGGAAGATGTCGAGCGCGCCGTGGTCGCCGCCGAAAAGGGCCAGAAAATCTGGGCCGCCATGACCGCAGTCGAGCGTTCGCGCATCCTGCGTCGTGCCGTGGACATCCTGCGTGAGCGCAACGATGAACTGGCCGCTCTGGAAACCCTGGACACCGGCAAGGCCATCTCGGAAACCCGTTACGTCGACATCGTCACCGGCGCTGACGTGCTGGAGTACTACGCAGGCCTGGTGCCCGCCATCGAAGGCGAACAGATCCCGCTGCGCGACTCCTCCTTTGTCTACACCCGCCGCGAGCCGCTGGGTGTGGTGGCCGGGATCGGCGCGTGGAACTACCCGATCCAGATCGCCCTGTGGAAATCCGCACCGGCGCTGGCGGCAGGCAACGCGATGATCTTCAAGCCAAGTGAAGTCACCTCGCTGACCACCTTGAAGCTGGCTGAAATCTACACCGAAGCGGGCGTGCCGGATGGCGTGTTCAACGTGCTGACCGGCAGCGGCCGTGAAGTCGGCACCTGGATCACCGAGCACCCGCGCATCGAGAAAGTCTCCTTTACCGGCGGCACCGACACCGGCAAGAAAGTCATGGCCAGCGCCTCGAGTTCGTCGCTCAAGGAAGTGACCATGGAGCTGGGCGGCAAGTCGCCGCTGATCGTGTTCGACGACGCCGATCTGGATCGTGCTGCCGACATCGCCATGATGGCCAACTTCTACAGCTCGGGTCAGGTCTGCACCAACGGCACCCGCGTGTTCGTGCCGAACGCACTGAAATCCGAGTTCGAAGCGAAGATCCTTGAGCGTGTAAAGCGCATTCGTGCCGGTAACCCGGAAGACGAAAACATCAACTTCGGTCCGCTGGTCAGCTTCGAGCACATGGAAAGCGTGCTGGGCTACATCGCCAAGGGCAAGGAACAGGGCGCACGTCTGCTGTGTGGCGGCGAGCGGCTGACTGGCGGTGAGTTCGCCAAAGGCGCCTATGTCGCGCCGACCGTGTTCACCGACTGCACCGACGAGATGACCATCGTGCGCGAAGAGATCTTCGGCCCGGTGATGAGCATCCTCGGCTACGACACTGAAGACGAAGTGGTCCGCCGCGCCAACGACACCGAGTTCGGTCTGGCAGCCGGCATCGTGACCCGTGACCTGAACCGCGCACACCGTGTGATCCATCTGCTGGAAGCCGGTATCTGCTGGATCAACGCCTGGGGCGAGTCGGCGGCGCAAATGCCGGTCGGCGGTTACAAGCAGTCGGGTGTGGGCCGTGAAAACGGTATCAGCTCGCTGGCCCAGTACACCCGGATCAAGTCGGTACAGATCGAGCTGGGCGACTACGCGTCGGTTTTCTGAGGTTCGTTGAGTTGAATTTCGTCTGAGGCGAGGCCTTCGCGAGCGTGCTCGTGAATGGCACGCCTCAAGTAGCGCACTGGCATGGGGTGCCAGGGGTCGAGCCACAAGCTGCTTGACCCGCGCTGATTTGCATTTGCCCCACCTACCTTGAAGAGGGCGCATTTATGTCCCAGGAATTCGATTACATCATCATTGGTGCCGGTTCGGCCGGTAACACTCTGGCAGCCCGTCTGACCGAAGACGAAGGCGTCACCGTTCTGCTGCTGGAAGCCGGCGGCCCGGACTATCGTCTGGACTTCCGTACTCAGATGCCTGCCGCACTGGCGTTCCCGCTGCAAGGCCGCCGCTACAACTGGGCCTACGAGACCGAGCCAGAGCCGCACATGAACAACCGCCGTATGGAATGCGGTCGCGGCAAGGGCCTTGGCGGCTCGTCGTTGATCAACGGCATGTGTTACATCCGTGGCAACGCAATGGACTATGACGGCTGGGCGAAAGAACCGGGTCTGGAAGACTGGAGCTACCTCGATTGCCTGCCGTATTTCCGCAAGGCAGAGACTCGCGACATCGGCGCCAACGATTATCACGGCGGCGAAGGTCCGGTCAGCGTCACCACGCCCAAGGCAGGCAACAACCCGTTGTTTCATGCCATGGTCGAGGCCGGTGTACAGGCCGGTTATCCGCGTACCGATGACCTGAATGGTTATCAGCAGGAAGGCTTTGGTCCGATGGACCGCACCGTGACGCCCAAAGGCCGTCGCGCCAGCACCGCGCGCGGCTATCTGGACGAAGCGAAAAAGCGCTCGACGCTGAACATCGTCACTCACGCGCTGACCGACCGCATCCTGTTCGAAGGTAAGCGTGCCGTCGGCGTCGCGTATCTGGTCGGCGAAAGCGACACACGCCACGAAGCTCGCGCTCGCAAGGAAGTCCTGCTGTGTGCCGGTGCGATTGCCTCGCCGCAGATCCTGCAACGCTCAGGCGTCGGCCCTGCCGACCTGCTGAACACGCTGGACATTCCAGTGGTTCACGACCTGCCGGGCGTCGGCCAGAACCTTCAGGATCACCTGGAGATGTACCTGCAGTACGCCTGCACCCAGCCTGTGTCGCTCTACCCTTCCCTGATGTGGTGGAACCAGCCTGCAATTGGTGCGGAGTGGATGTTCCTCGGCACCGGCATCGGCGCCAGCAACCAGTTCGAAGCCGGTGGTTTCATCCGTTCGAGCGAAGCGTTCGAGTGGCCGAACATTCAGTACCACTTCCTGCCGGTAGCGATTAACTACAACGGCACCAAGGGCGTGCAGGAGCATGGTTTCCAGGCACACGTCGGTTCGATGCGTTCGCCGAGCCGTGGCCGTGTGCACGTCAAGTCCAAGGACCCGCGCGAGTACCCGAGCATCCTGTTCAATTACATGGCGTCCGATCAGGACTGGCAGGAATTTCGCGACGGCATCCGCCTGACCCGCGAAATCATGCAGCAGCCTGCACTGGACCCGTACCGTGGCCGCGAAATCAGCCCGGGTATTGATGTGCAGTCGGACGAGGCGCTGGACCAGTTCGTGCGCGAACACGCCGAGACGGCCTATCACCCGTCGTGCTCTTGCAAGATGGGCACCGACGAGATGGCCGTGGTCGATGGCCAGGGCCGTGTGCATGGCATGCAGAGCCTGCGTGTGGTGGATGCGTCGATCATGCCGATCATCACCACCGGCAACCTGAACGCGCCCACGATCATGATCGCCGAGAAAATCGCCGACAAGATCCGCGGCCGCCAGCCCCTGCCGCGCAGCACTGCCGACTACTTCGTGGCCGGCGACAAGCCAGCGCGTGGCAAGCCGCTGCGTGAGATCAGCCATCAGGCCTGAACCGCTGATGATCATGCTCCGCGTCGTACTCAAGAGCGGACGCAGAGCGTCCTGAGAGGCGTTACCACGCAGAGCGTAGGAACGATCATCTGACCGTTCATGATTGTGCCAATGCTCCGCGTGGGCACGTAGCCCGGGACGCTCCGCGCCCCATTCGGGAGCAGACGCAGGGCTCCCTGCCAGAATCACGCAAGCGTCTATCTCAACCCAACGGGTGCAGCACGGCCCGTCCTCGGGTTAATCTCCGTCTTCAAGGCAATCGGTCCACAAGACCGTCCGGACTTCACCGACCGCCCTCAAGAAGGAGCTTGTCTGCATGTTCGATTTCTCCGCTCAGCTCAAGCAGCGGTTTGCTGCCCTAAAGAGCGATGCACAATTCTTTTCCGTGCGTTATGTCCGTCGAAACGGCCAGCGTCTGTCTGTGCGCAAGAACGTGGCCGAGCCGCCTTCGCTGTTCACCGATGAAGGCGCGATGCTGACGGTTCGCCTCAATGGCGTTGAAACCTACGCTGCGACCCATGACATATCTCAGAACGGCCTGCAGGCTGCCCTGCATCAAGCCGAGGCCATGGCCCGCCGTCTGGCGCCGCATGCGCTGCTGGACCTGAGTGAACAACCCGTGTCCAGCGCAAAGGCCGACTACTTCTCGCCAAACTTCAACCAGGCGTTCCCGCCGCTGAGCGACTGCATCGGCCTGCTGATGAGCGAGTCCACGGCCGTCCCGAAAGACGAACGGCTGGTCAACTGGCAGGCCGAGCTGGGGCTGGAGACCGTCGAGCAGATCTATCTCAACACCGCAGGTGCCGAGCTGCGTCAGGCGCAGCGCTTTGTCTTTCCGGGGATGAGCGTTACGGCTTATGACGGAAGCGACAGCCAGACCCGCAGCCTGGGCGGTCAGAATTTCGGCCAGCAGGGCGGCGTTGAAGTGCTGAGCAACTGCGGTTTGATCGGCGCGGCAGCGACAGTCGCCGATCAGGCGTTGCAGTTGATTCTGGCGCCCAACACACCGTCAGGCCCGCGCGACCTGCTGTTGATGCCGGACCAGATGGTGCTGCAGATTCACGAATCCATCGGCCACCCACTTGAGCTGGACCGGATCCTGGGCGATGAGCGCAATTACGCAGGCACCAGCTTCGTCAAAATGTCGGACTTCGGCACCCTGCAGTACGGCTCCAACCTGCTCAACGTGACGTTCGACCCGGACATCCCCGAGCAGCTCGCCAGTTACGGCCATGACGATGAAGGCACGGCGGCCAGCAAGCAATTCCTGATCCGCGACGGCCTGCTGCAACGTCCGCTGGGTGGCGCACTGTCGCAATACCGCAGCGGCCTGGACGGCGTAGCCAATAGCCGCGCCAGCAACTGGAACCGTCCGCCCATCGATCGCATGGCCAACCTGAACATCGAGCCGGGTGATCAATCGATGGACAAACTGGTCGGCAACATCGAGCACGGCATTCTGATGTCGAGCAACCGTTCGTGGTCCATCGACGACGCGCGCAACAAATTCCAGTTCGGCTGCGAATGGGGCCAATTGATCGAGAACGGCGAACTCAAAGGCGTGGTGAAGAACCCCAACTATCGGGCGATCTCGGCACGCTTCTGGAAAAGCCTCAGCGCCGTGGGCGATGCCAGCACCTTCAAAGTGCTGGGCACGCCGAACTGCGGCAAGGGTGAGCCTAACCAGGTGATCCGGGTCGGCCACGCGACGCCCGCGTGTGTCTTCAGCCAAGTGGATGTGTTTGGAGGAGATGCCTGATGGCTCAGCAACAGCAATTCGAAGCACTGGTCGCCTTGCTCAAGGCGGCCATCCGCCCGACCGAACAGTTCACCCTGGCCTATGACGCCGAGGCGTCGGATTTCATCCGCTTCAACCACGGCCAGGTGCGCCAGGCAGGACAGGTGCAGCAAGCCATTTTGAGTTTGAAACTGATCGATGACGGCCGCCACGCCAATCTGGAAGTCACGTTGTCCGGCGATACCGACACCGATGCGCAACGTTTGACCGATGCTCTGCAGCAACTGCGCGAAACGCTGCCACTGCTGTCGAAGGACCCGTATCTGTTGCCCAACATGCAGCCGTGGCAGAGCAACAATGTGCAGGAAAACCCGCTGCCTGACAGCGGGCAGGTCGTGGAAACGATCAGCGAGCTGGCTCAAGGGCTGGATCTGGTCGGTTTCTACGCATCTGGCCCGCTGTACCGGGGTTTCGCGAGTTCATGGGGTGCACTGGGCTGGCATCAGGCCAACAGCTTCAACTTCGACTGGAGCCTGTTTCACGAAAACGGTCAGGCCGTCAAAGCCAACTATGCCGGACACGACTGGGACAACGAGGCGTTCACGCGCCGCTTCGAGCAGGCCCGCGAGCAGCTGGATTATCTGAGTCGCCCGCTGCATACGCTTGACCCTGGGCAGTACCGCGCCTATCTCGCTCCGGCGGCGCTGGACGAAGTCATCGGCATGCTGAGCTGGGGCGGGTTTTCCGCACAGGCAATTGCCAGCAAACGCAGCCCGTTGCAGCGCCTGTACAACGGCGACGCGCAGTTCAGTCCCTTGGTCAGCATCGAGGAGAAGGTCAGTGGTTCGCTGTCGCCTGCGTTCTCCCGTGAGGGCTATCCGCGCAAGGATCTGACCCTCGTCGCGGGCGGCAAGGCGGGCGAGCAACTGGTGGATTCCAGCAGCGCCGCCGAATACTACCTGCAGGCCAACGGTGCCGACTACGGCGAATGGCCCAGCGCGCTGGCCATTGCCGGCGGTTCGCTGGAACTGGATCAGGTGCTGCAAAAGCTGGGCACAGGGCTGTACATCAGCAACCTCTGGTACCTGAACTTTTCCGATCAGGCTGCAGGCCGTCTGACCGGCATGACGCGTTTTGCGACCTTCTGGGTCGAGGATGGCAAAATCGTCGCGCCGGTCAGCACCATGCGTTTCGACGACAGTGCTTACAGCCTGCTGGGCAGCGCACTGGAAGATCTGACGCATGAAAGGGAACTCATTCTGCAATCGAGCACCTACAGTCAGCGCCAGACAGGATCCATTCAATTGCCGGGTGCTTTGATCAGCCGACTGACCCTCACGTTGTAAAAAGGAGCTTATGGCCAACTCTGCCACGCACGTCATGGACGACAAGACCCTGCGCTGGATGCCCTGGGTCATCGCCATCGCGTTCTTCATGCAAAGCCTGGACGGCACGATTCTCAACACTGCCCTGCCGTCCATGGCCAACTCACTGGCCGAAGATCCACTGCGCATGCAGTCGGTGGTCATCGCCTACATGCTGACCATTGCGCTGCTGATCCCGGCCTCGGGCTGGATTGCCGACCGGTTCGGGATCAAGCGGATCTTCTTCAGCGCCATCCTGCTGTTCAGCTTCGGCTCGCTGCTGTGTGCACTGTCCAACTCGCTGAGCATGCTGGTGGGTGCGCGGGTGATCCAGGGGCTGGGCGGCGCGTTGATGGTGCCCATCGGGCGGCTGATCGTGCTGCGGGTTTACCCACGCTCGGAGCTGGTAAGGATCATGGGGTTCATCACAGTGCCGGGGCTTATCGGTCCGTTGCTCGGTCCGACGATGGGCGGCTGGATGGTCGAATACCTGAGCTGGCACTGGATTTTCCTGCTGAACATTCCGGTCGGGATCATTGGCTGCTATGCGGTCAAGCACTTCATTCCGGACATTCCCGGCGGCGGTCGTACCCGCTTCGACGGGGTCGGGTTCGTGCTGTTCGGCGCGGCCATGGTGCTGATCACCATTGCACTGGAAGGTCTGGGCGAACTGCACCTGCCGCACATGCGCGTGGTGCTGTTGCTGTTCGCCGGCATGGGCTGTCTGGCGGCGTACTGGCTGCGAGCAGGACACATCGACGCGCCGCTGTTTGCGCCCTCACTGTTTCGCACGCGCACCTTTGCGGTCGGCATCATGGGCAATCTGTTCGCCCGACTCGGCAGCGGTGCACTGCCGTTTCTGGTGCCGTTGCTGCTTCAGGTCGCACTAGGCTACTCGCCGTCCGAGGCAGGCATGAGCATGCTACCGCTGGCCGCTGCGGGGATGTTCGCCAAGACCGTGGCGCGCTGGCTGATCGAGCACCTGGGCTATCGCACCCTTCTGACCAGCAACACGCTGCTGCTGGGCGTACTGCTGGCGAGTTTCGCACTGGTCGAGGTGGACACGCCTTACTGGGTGTTGCTGGTGCATCTGGGGCTTCTGGGTGCGGTGAACTCGCTGCAATTCACCGCCATGAACACCGTGACCCTGATTGATCTGGATGACGCCAGCGCCGCCAGCGGCAACAGCCTGCTCTCGGTGGTGGCGCAACTGTCGCTGAGCCTGGGGGTGGCCAGCGCTGCTGCCCTGCTGGGCGGTTTCAGTGACGAGGTGGCGACAGGCGAAGTCAGCGACGTGCTGGGGGCTTTCCACATGACCTTCCTGAGCGTCGGCATACTGGCGATGTTTGCGGCGGGGATCTTCCTGCAACTGCCTGCGAACGAGGGGCGCAAGAAGGTGACATGAGTGGATCCGTGCCGCGTCCGGAATCGGACGCGGAGCGTCCTGAGAGGCGTTACCACGCTGGAGCGTGGGAACGATCAAAATCCGCCTCAACACTGATCGTGCCCATCGCTCCGCGTGGGCATGCCTCCCGTGACGCTCCGCGTCACAANGTTGCGGATTCAGTGAGCCGAGCGCATGACGTGGATAACGCTGGAGCGTGTCCACGCATCTGCGCCACATTCAAGAGCGGACGCGGAGCGTCCTTGGAGGCATTCCCACGCGGAGCGTAGGAACGATCAGCGTGATCTCAAGCACGCCGATCATGCCCATGCTTGT
>NZ_LKEH01000026.1:450341-549293 GCF_001642795.1 Pseudomonas viridiflava
GCCCGTTTTGCGCGTCTTGCGGACTTGGGTATAACGATGAGCTCGTGGGAACGATCATCACCGGGCACTGAACAGCACGCCGATAAGCCATTTATCGACATCGCCATCTGAGCCGTCCCCCGGACCTGATACACTGCGCGACATTTTTGTTTTGCAGGTCCATCGTCGTGACAAACACCGCTTTCAATACTCTGCCTCTGTCCGCTGCCATGCTGGCTAACCTGGAGTCGCTTGGTTATGCCGAAATGACACCGATTCAGGCGCAGAGCCTGCCGGTGATCCTCAAGGGCATGGACCTGATCGCTCAGGCCAAGACCGGCAGCGGCAAGACCGCCGCCTTCGGCATCGGTCTGCTGAACCCGATCAATCCTCGCTTCTTCGGCTGTCAGGCGCTGGTCATGTGCCCGACCCGTGAGCTGGCCGATCAGGTGGCCAAGGAAATCCGTCGTCTGGCGCGTTCGGAAGACAACATCAAGGTGCTGACCCTGTGTGGCGGCGTGTCGTTCGGCCCGCAGATCGGCTCGCTGGAGCACGGCGCGCACATCATCGTCGGCACGCCGGGCCGTATTCAGCAGCACTTGCGCAAAGGCTCGCTGGTGCTGGACGGCCTGAACACGCTGATCCTCGATGAAGCCGACCGCATGCTGGACATGGGTTTCTACGACGCCATCGCCGACATCATCGAGCAGACCCCGCAGCGTCGCCAGACCCTGCTGTTCTCGGCCACTTACCCGGTCGGCATCAAGCAGCTGTCGTCGAAGTTCATGCGCGATCCGCAGACTGTGAAGGTCGAGGCGCTGCACGCTGACAGCCAGATCGAGCAGATTTTCTACGAAATCTCCCCCGAGCAGCGTCTGGAAGCGGTGGTCAAAGTGCTGGGTCACTTCCGCCCGACCTCCTGCGTCGCGTTCTGCTTCACCAAGCAGCAGGTTCAGGAAGTCGTCGACCATCTGACCGCCAAGGGCATGTCCGCCGTCGGCCTGCACGGCGATCTGGAGCAGCGCGACCGTGATCAGGTGCTGGCAATGTTCGCCAACCGCAGCACCTCGGTGCTGGTCGCGACTGACGTGGCGGCACGCGGTCTGGACATCGATGCACTGGACATGGTGATCAACGTCGAACTGGCACGCGATTCGGAAATCCATATCCACCGCGTCGGCCGGACCGGTCGTGCAGGCGAGAAAGGCATCGCGGTCAGCCTCGTGGCGCCGTCGGAAAGCCAGCGCGCCCGTGCCATCGAAGAGCTGCAGAAAGCGCCGTTGAACTGGCAGCAATACGACCAGTTGAGCATCAAGGAAGGCGGCAAGCTGCTGCCCGCCATGACCACGCTCTGCATCGGCTCGGGTCGCAAGGACAAACTGCGTCCCGGCGACATCCTGGGCGCGCTGACAGGCGAAGCCGGCATTCCGGGCACTCAGGTCGGCAAGATCGCGATCTTCGATTTCCAGGCCTATGTGGCGGTCGAGCGCAGCATGGCCAAACAGGCGCTGGAGCGCTTGAACAACGGCAAGATCAAAGGCAAGTCGCTGCGCGTGCGGATTCTGTAACCTTTACCGACGATGATCGTGCCCACGGCAAGCGTGGGCACGCAGCCCGTGGCGCTCAGCGTCATTTCAAGAAGCGGACGCGCAGCGTCCATGCAGGCGATTCCCGAGGACCATGCTGTGCCCGTTACTGACGTTGTAATCATTGGCGCTGGCGCCGCAGGTTTGATGTGTGCGTTTACCGCTGCCAGTCGCGGGCGCAAGGTGATGCTGATCGATCACGCCAACAAACCCGGCAAGAAGATCCTCATGTCCGGTGGCGGGCGCTGCAACTTCACTAACATGTACACCGAGCCTGCCAACTTCCTCTCGCAGAATGCGCACTTCTGCAAGTCGGCGCTGGCACGCTATACCCAGTGGGATTTCATCGAGATGGTCGCCAGACACGGCGTGCCCTATCACGAGAAAAAGCTCGGCCAGCTGTTCTGCGACAACAAGTCCAGCGACATTCTGGAAATGCTGCTGGAGGAATGCCGACAGGCCGGTGCCAGCCTGCACATGGACACCTCGGTGCAGCAGATCGAAAAGACCGACTCAGGCTACCGCCTGCAAACGACGCTCGGCACGCTGGATTGCCAATCACTGGTGATCGCCACCGGCGGACTGTCGATTCCGACACTGGGTGCGACCGGCTTCGGCTATCAGGTCGGCAAGCAATTCGGCCACACGCTGCTGCCGACGCGCGCAGGCCTCGTGCCGTTCACCATCACCGATCAGCTCAAAACGCTGTGTACCGAGTTGTCGGGCACCTCGGTGGATTGTCTGGTGAGCTGCAACGACACCAGCTTCCGCGAGAACATTCTGTTCACTCACCGTGGCCTCAGCGGCCCGGCGATTTTGCAGATTTCCTCGTTCTGGTTGCCTGGCGACACCGTGGAAATCAACCTGCTGCCCGATCATGACGTGCCAGCCTGGCTGGCGCAGCAACAGGCCGAACGCCCCAACAGTGAGCTGAAGACGCTGCTGGGCGAGATCTTCACCAAGAAGATGGCCAACCTGATCGCCGAGCACTGGTTCGTCTCCAAACCGATGAAGCAGTACACCCACGCCGAGCTTGCCGACATCGCCGAGAAACTGGCGAGCTGGCAGGTCATTCCGGCGGGCACCGAAGGTTACCGCACCGCCGAGGTCACGCTGGGTGGGATCGACACACGTGAAGTGTCTTCCAAGACCATGGAGTCGCTGAAATCGCCCGGTCTGTATTTTGTCGGCGAAGTGCTGGACGTCAGCGGCCACCTGGGCGGCTTCAATTTCCAATGGGCGTGGGCATCGGCCTACGCCGCAGCGCAATACGTGTGACGCAACACTGAATGCCGGTATAAATTTTGCGAGTCGGATGTACAGCCAGCCGTTTGGTCTGTACATATCCTCCTGCAGGATCGATTAATTGAGCACAAGGCCTTCAGCTAATTCATGGCATCGAAATCGCTTCGTCATACGTTCCGCCGTTTGTGGGCGCTGGATAAATTCAGTTATAGCGTTCGAGTCTTCATTGCCCTGACCGGCAGCATGGCGCTGTGCTGGTATCAGAACGAGATGGCGTTGCTGATCCCGCTGTTCCTGGGGATTATCGCCAGCGCCCTGGCCGAGACCGACGACAGCTGGCAAGGCCGCCTCAATGCGTTGGCCGTGACGCTGGTGTGTTTCAGTATTGCCGCCCTCGCCGTCGAATTACTGTTCCCCTACCCCTGGCTGTTCGTCTGCTCGCTGGCGCTGGCCAGCTTCTGCCTGACCATGCTCGGCGCGCTGGGCGAACGCTACGGCGCGATTGCCTACGGCACACTGATTCTGTCGGTCTACACCATGATCGGCGTGGATCAGCGCGGCGGTGAGGTACTGGATTTCTGGCATGAACCGATGCTGCTGGTCGCCGGTGCCGCGTGGTACGGCCTGCTGTCGGTGGTGTGGCAGATGCTGTTTTCCAACCAGCCCGTGCAGCAGGCACTTGCCCGCCTCTTTCGCGAGCTGGGGCAATACCTGAAGCTCAAGTCGACGCTGTTCGAGCCCATCCGCACCCTGAACGTGGAAGCCCGGCGTCTTGAACTGGCTCAGCAGAACGGCAAGGTGGTCGCTGCACTGAACGCGACCAAGGAAATCATTCTGCACCGGGTCGGCAGCGGTCGGCCGGGCTCGAAAGTCAGTCGCTACCTGAAGCTGTATTTCATCGCTCAAGACATCCACGAGCGCGCCAGTTCGTCACACTACCCCTACAACTCGCTGACCGACGCGTTTTTCCACAGCGACGTGCTGTTCCGCTGCCAGCGTCTGCTGCGCCAGCAAGGCAGTGCGTGCCAGGCGTTGTCGGAATCCATCCAGTTGCGTCAGCCATTCGTCTACGACCCCAATTTTGCCGAGGCCATGGAAGACCTGCATGCCTCGCTGGAACACCTGCGCATCCAGAGCAACCCGGCCTGGCGTGGGCTGTTGCGCTCGCTGCGCGCCCTGGCCGCCAACCTCACCACTCTGGACCGGTTGATCAGCGATGCCAGCAACCCGGACGCCTTGGCCGATGCGACTGACAGCAGTCTGCTGGACCGCTCGCCGCGCAACCTCAAGGATGTCTGGACGCGCCTGCGCCTGCAGATGACCCCGACCTCGCTGCTGTTTCGACACGCGCTGCGCCTGCCGCTGGCCCTGACGATCGGCTACGCGATGGTGCATCTGATTCACCCTTCGCAGGGCTACTGGATCATTCTGACCACGGTCTTCGTCTGCCAGCCGAGCTACGGCGCGACCCGGCGCAAGCTCGGGCAGCGGATCATCGGCACGGCCATCGGCCTGACCGTCGGCTGGGTGTTGTTCGATCTGGTCACCAGCCCGATTCTGCAATCGATGTGCGCAGTGCTGGCCGGTGTGGTGTTCTTCGTCAACCGGACCACGCGCTACACGCTGTCGACGGCCGCGATCACGGTCATGGTGCTGTTCTGTTTCAACCAGGTGGGCGACGGCTACGGGCTGTTCCTGCCACGGTTGTTCGATACGCTGCTGGGCAGCCTGATCGCGGGTCTTGCCGTGTTCCTGTTCCTGCCGGACTGGCAGGGACGGCGCCTGAATAAGGTGCTGGCCAATACCCTGACCTGCAACAGCACCTACCTGCGTCAGATCATGCAACAGTACGCCAAGGGCAAGAGCGACGATCTGGCGTATCGACTGGCGCGACGCAACGCCCACAACGCCGATGCAGCGCTGTCGACGACGCTGGCCAACATGCTCATGGAGCCCGGACACTTCCGCAAGGAAGCCGACGTCGGTTTCCGTTTTCTGGTGCTGTCGCACACTTTGCTGAGCTATTTGTCGGGTCTGGGTGCACACCGGGATACACAGCTGCCCAGCGATGTTCACGAGCACTTGATCGACGGCGCAGGCGCCAGACTCGCCGCCAGCATCGACGAAATTGCCCGTGGTCTGGCCGAGAAACAAAGCGTCGCCGTGCAGAGCGATGAAGAAGAGGCACTGGCCGCGCAGCTTGAGCAAATCCCGGAAGAGATGGATGAAAGCCAGCGACTGGTGCAGACCCAGCTCGGGTTGATCTGTCGCCAGCTCGCCCCACTACGAACCCTGGCGGCTCATTTGATCAAAGCGCCGCAGGCTGTCCCAGACCATGCCGTCTGAACAGCTCGTCGTAACTGCCGTCAGCTTTCATGGCGGCAATTTCCCGGTCGAAGTCCGCGACGATTTCGGCATGCTTCGGATGCTTCAGGCTGACCAGAATATGCAGGCCGTTCTCGCTCACTGAGCCGGGCAGAAATTCTACCCGTTCACGTACGTCCTCTGCTTCCAGCGACAGGTTGTAGCGGGCCACGTATTCGTCCTCGATCGCAAGGTCCACGCGCTCGGCCGCCAGCATGCGAATCGCCATGGAGAAACTCTGCACCGGTATCTTTTGCAGAAGCGAGTCGTTGTCGAATTCAGGCGAGTAGGCATAGCCGCGCACGATGGCGATCAGGTAGGCATGCAGTTGCTGATGAGTCTGCGGCGCGATGGGCGAGTCCTTGCGCTTGAGCAGGCGTATGCGGTTGACCAGATAAGGCTGGGAAAACTGCCCGATCAGATTCCTGTCCTCGCTGAACCAGGCATTCACCAGCACATCCTGACGCCCCTCGCTCAGCCCCAGCAGGGCTCTTGCCCAAGGCACCTGCTGATACTCTACCGTGTAACCGGCACGCTTGAGTGCGGTGCTGACAATGTCGGTCGCAAGCCCGCCATTTTGCAGCAGGGCGTCGGTGAAAGGTGGCCACGGGTCGGCAACAAGACGCAGCCTTTCAGCGGCATTGGCAGATACCATCGCCAACACCACCAGCAACCCCAACGCTCGAAGCAGATACGGCATGCCTGGATTCCTGAAAGGACGCTTGCCGGGTCAACACCTGACAACGGCGAGGCCACCCTCCATAAGGATGACGCTGAGCCTGAGTGAAGACCCAAAACAGCCAATAAACAAGTCAAAAGCGTGCAGCAGAGCCTACTTCGTCGCGGCGCCTCACAGGCCTGATTGCAGGCGATGAGGCTGGTCGCTGTTGCGATGCTTCCCGGGACGATATTCATCCCAGTGTCAGCGTTTATTGGGAATGACGCCAGATGCGTTTAGACTTCGCTTCTGGTTTCTCTGCGAGTCGGCAACATGTCTATCAAATGGATCTGCAAACACCACACCGAGCTGAACGTCCAACAGCTTTACGCCGTGCTGAAACTGCGCGCCGAGGTGTTCGTGGTGGAACAGCAATGTGTGTACCTGGACGTCGACGGACAGGACCTGACAGGTGACACCTGCCACCTGATGGCATGGCAGGAAGACCAACTGGTCGCGTACCTGCGCTTGCTCGACCCTATCCAGCAGGGCGGCGACGTGACCATCGGCCGCGTGGTCACGGCACCCTCGATTCGCAGCAAAGGCATCGGCCACGAACTGATGGTCCAGGCACTGGAACACGCCGAGCGCAAATGGCCCGACCAGCCCATCTACCTGTCGGCGCAGGCGCACCTGCAGGGCTACTACAGCCGTTATGGCTTCAACCCGGTGGGCGAGGTCTATCTGGAAGACGACATCCCGCACATCGGCATGCGTCGGGATCTGGAGTGAGGGCAGCTGGTCTGTGTCATTTCAGAATTGGACGCGGAGCCCATCGTTACACCGAACACTGATCGTGCCCATCGCTCCGCGTGGGCATGCATCCCGTGACGCTCCGCGTCGCATCGAGAGCGGACGCGGAGCGTCCTGGGCGGCGTTACTACGCTGGAGCGTGGGAACGATCATCAGATCAAGCCAACCGGAGCGCAAACGCACGCCTCTTTACGGATACCCCAACACCGCCTTGATCGTGGTCAGGTGATGGGTGATCCAGTCGCGGTCGATGGCGCCCCAGTCGATGATGCGGTATCGCCCGGTAAGGTTGCGGGCACCGTCCTGTTGTTCGAACGCGCACTGAATGTCCAGATCGGCCAAAGCGGCGATGGTGTCCTGGGCGGTGCGGCGCGGCATGCCGGTGACTTTCTCCAGTTCCGGGACGCTGCTGGCGAGCTGGCAATCGATCAGGTACGCCACGTACAGGCGGCGGTAGAAACTGCTTTTGGTCTTGCTGACCTCCATCGTCGTATCCTTCAATGCGTTGTTCAGGTGATCGATCCAGAGGCGGATTGCAGGTCGCGGTACGTCAGGTAGACGCGCAAATCGAATTCCAGTTGGTGGTAACCGGGCAGCATGTGTTCACACAACTTGTAGAACGCCTTGTTGTGATCCGACTCACGAAAGTGCGCCAGCTCATGCACCACGATCATTTGCAGAAATTCAGGTGGCGCTTCCTTGAACAGCGACGCCACGCGAATCTCGTTCTTGGCCTTGAGCTTGCCGCCCTGCACTCTTGAAATTTTAGTATGCAAGCCAAGCGCTCGGTGGGTCAGGTCAAGACGATTATCGAATAGCACCTTGTCGATACTGGGCGCATTGCGTAGATGATCCTGCTTCAACGCCAGCGCGTAGGCGTACAGGGCCTTGTCGCTCTGCACCTGATGACGCGCCGGGTAACGTTGCTGCAGGTAGTCGGCAAGCCGACCCTGCGCAATCAGTTGATGCACCTGATCCTGCAGCGCCTGAGGGTAGGCCTGCAGGTATTTGAGTGGAGCGTGGCTGGTCATGACGTCGGGGCACAGGCTTGAAAGCCGCCAGTCTACCGCACTCAGCCGCGTTTCAAGCCTGGCACTTCAAACTGTGCCGGGAAGTGCAGTGCTTCGTCCGCCAGCATCGGATGGGCGATGAAAAACCCTTGTACGACCTGACAGCCGCTGTCGGCCAGCCACTGATACTGCTCCTGTGTCTCGACGCCCTCTGCGATGATCAGCATGTCGAGGTTGCGGGACAGGTCAATGATGCTGCGCGCCATCGCAGCCTCTCGCGGCGAGCCCAGAATGTTGGCCACGAAATGCCGGTCGAGCTTCAGGGTGTCCAGTTGCAGGTTGCGCAAATGCGACAGCGAGCACTCGCCGACGCCGAAATCGTCGAGCGCGATGCGTACTCCGATGTCATGCAACTCCGCCAATTGTTTGTGGCTGTGAGAGAGGTTGTGCACCAGCGAGCTTTCGGTGATTTCCACCTCCAGCTGTCCCGGCTTGAGGCCGAAGCGGTCCATGGCACGCTTGAGCTCCGACACCAGATTGGGCATGCAGAACTGCGTGGGGCTGACACAGACGCTCAGCACCACATCGGAAGCAAATACGCCAGCCCAGGCCTGCCGCTGCTCGGCCCCCTGATCGAAGATCCAGCTGCCCAGCTTGTTGATCAGCCGGGTTTCTTCCAGCAACGGGATGAACAAAGCTGGCGGTACGTCCCCCACCGCAGGGTGCTGCCAGCGCAACAGCGCCTCGAAGCCACGCAATCTGCCGTCCGCCACATGAATCTGAGGCTGGTAAACGACCGAGAAATCCTTGCCGTCGATGGCCGTGCGCACGCTTTCTTCCAGCATCAATCGCGAACGGGCACGGCCGTTCATGTTGTGGTCATAGAATCGGTACTGCTGACGCCCTGCCCGCTTGGCCTCGTACATGGCGATATCCGCAGCGCGCAGCAATCCGTCGAGGTTGGCGCCGCAGTCGGGATACGTGGCGATACCCACGCTGGCACCCATGCTGATCTCCACGCCGTCGATGTGCCGACGACCCGAGACGCGCTCGATCAGTTTTTCCGCAATCTTTGCTGCCTGCTCGGGGTAGTCGAGCCCGTCGATCACCACCGTGAACTCGTCACCACCGATACGCGCCAGAACATCGTAGGGGCGCATGCTTTCTTTCAGTTGCTCGGCCACCCAGAGCAGAATCTCGTCGCCCGCATCGTGGCCCAGCGCGTCATTGATCTGCTTGAAGCCATCGAGGTCCATGTACAGGACCACGAGGCATTTGCCGACCTGATCGTTGCGCCCGAGCATGCCTTCGACAGCCTGATAGAAACCGCGCCGATTGAGCAGCCCGGTCAGGGCATCGGTGACCGCCTGCTTTTCCAGCTGCTGATACAGATCACGCACCACCGACATGTCGAGAACGGTCAGGACCATGGCTTTCTGCTCGGCAGGCAACGCCGCACAGGACAACGCGACCGGCAACTGGCGCCCCTCGGTCGTTCTCAAAACGGCATCGTGCACGCGATAGGTGTCGGCCCTTCGATAGTGCTTGTAGAAACCCGAGTCCAGCCAGCCTGCAACCTGCGGCTCCTGGATGTAATCCAGCACTCGCGTGCCACACAGTTGCTCGACGGTGGCGTTGAGCAGCGAACAGATGGCCGGATTGGCGAAGCTGATCACGCCCTGTTCATCCACGACCAGAATGCCTTCGGCCACATTGGCCAGCACCGAGGCATTGAATGCTCGCGCCGATTCCAGCTCCTGCGACAACGCCTGCAATGCACGACGATTGCGCTGCTGTTCCAGCAGGGTCTGAACCTTGGGCTTGAGGATGTTCGGATCGAAGGGTTTGAACAGATAGTCCGTCGCGCCGCTGGCGTAACCCTTCTGTACCGCGTCCTTGCTCTGCTCGTTGGCGGTGAGAAAGATGATGGGCGTAAGACGGGTACGCTGACTGCCACGCATGAGACGGGCCACTTCAAAGCCGTCCATGTCTGGCATCTGCACATCCAGTAACACCAGATCCACCTCCTGCTCCAGCAGAATGGTGAGGGCCTCGATACCCGAGCTGGCCGTGACGATATGCCAGTCTGTCCTTTGCAGGACAGCGCACATCGTTACCAGATTTTCCGGATAGTCATCTACAACCAGTAACACTGAGGAGCCATCGGCTGGCCCGAATTGCGCGCGATCCATGCTGCTTCTCTATCTGTGGTACGACGCCTGAAGCTCAGGAAGACCGTCATACATATGAAATCAACTCTAGCCGCGTCTTGGAAAAAGCAGAAGCTAGCCAGCTGTTTGCCATCATCAAACATACAATTACCCGACTAACGGTCATTTCCTGTAGGCCTTACCCACACTGCCCTGCAGGAAAAGTGACAGCACTTTGACGTCATTCGACCGGCAATTTTGCGTTAACAAATTGTCCTACAAGCCGTATAAAGCCACGCTGCAACCCTCTGGCCAGAGGCCTCCCTTGCTGGCAAACAGATAAATTCGGATGGACCAAAATGATAGATCTTGCGACGTGGCAACTCAGTATTCCGATAGGCTCTCCACCCAAGACCATTGAGACCTCACAATTGGTAAAGGGTTACGACGGCAAGTACTTCGAATCCACTTCCAAGTCGATTTTCTTCTGGGCGCCTGTTACGGGTGCCAAAACCGAAAACGCCAAATACGCACGCAGCGA
The DNA here is from genome assembly GCF_001642795.1 of Pseudomonas viridiflava. Taxonomy (GTDB): domain Bacteria; phylum Pseudomonadota; class Gammaproteobacteria; order Pseudomonadales; family Pseudomonadaceae; genus Aquipseudomonas; species Aquipseudomonas viridiflava. Next base: position 460,688 of record NZ_LKEH01000026.1, read on the forward strand.
ACTTCGTGAAACCTGGCCTGACGGCACCTTGCGTAACTGGATGTATGGAGACGCGGATAATTTTCTGAATGCCACGCTGGAAGTGGATCAGGTGCCCTCTTCCGGCAAGATCGTCATCGGCCAGATACACGCCTACGAAAGTACCGAACCGATGCTCAAGGTCGAGTACCAATATAAGGAGCAGGACAAGGCGGGAGATATCGTGGTCAAGGTGCGCAAACGCTTCGACGACGACAAGAGCAAGGTCTACAAGATTGCCGAAGGTGTGCCGCTCAACGAGAAATTCAAATACATCATTCACCTGAGCCCCGGCGGCCAGCTGAGCGTCAGCGCTCGGGACGTGAACTGGGACACGCAAATCAGCTCAAGCTGGCGAGACAAGCCTCTTTATTTCAAGGCGGGCGTCTACACCCAGGACCACACCGGTTACAGCAGCGAAGGCGGCAAGGCCACGTTCTATAACCTGGATATCGACCACAACAAGACCTGAGCGACACGCGACTCTCTAAACGAAAACGGCCCGCACTCACCAGAGCACGGGCCGTTTTTTTATGAACGCTGAAACGTTGCGGATCAGCGGTTAGCCTGGAAGTCCTTCTCGGCTGCCAGGAAACGCGCCTGCATCGACTCCGAAGCACCTTTGCCGATCAGGCTGAACAACACGATGGCGATACTGGCGAAGATGAAGCCAGGAACGATTTCGTAAAGACCCATGGTGCTGAACTGCTTCCAGAGCACCACGGTGGCGGCACCGACGATCACACCGGCCAGCGCGCCGTTGCGGGTCATGCCTTTCCACAGAACCGAAATCAGCACCACCGGACCGAACGCTGCACCAAAGCCCGCCCACGCATAGCTCACCAGACCCAGCACACGGTTTTCCGGGTTGGCGGCCAGCAGAATGGCGATGATCGCAATCAACAGCACCATGCCACGGCCGACCCAGACCAGTTCCAGCTGCGAAGCGCCTTTGCGCAGATACGCTTTATAGAAGTCTTCGGTCAACGCACTGGAGCACACCAGCAACTGGCAGCTCAGCGTGCTCATGACCGCCGCAAGAATTGCCGACAGCAACACGCCTGCAACCCACGGATTGAACAGCAGTTTGGCCAGCTCAATGAACACCCGCTCAGGGTTTTCAGTGACAGGACCTGCAACATCCGGGTTCGCGGAGAAGTACGCGATGCCGAAGAAACCGACCGCCACGGTACCGCCCAGGCAGAGGATCATCCACGCCATCGAGATACGGCGAGCCTTGGCAATCGACTTGACCGAGTCTGCCGCCATGAAGCGCGCCAGGATGTGCGGCTGGCCGAAGTAACCCAGGCCCCAGGCCAGCAACGAGATGATGCCGATAAAGGTGGTGTTCTTGAACATGTCGAAGCTGCTCGGATCCTTCGCTTCGATGGCCAGGAAAGTGGTATCCACGCCGCCAGTCGCCAACAGCACAATGATCGGCGTCAGGATCAGCGCGAAGATCATCAGCGTAGCCTGCACGGTATCGGTCCAGCTCACGGCCAGGAAACCGCCGACGAAGGTGTAGGCGATGGTCGCGGCCGCACCGGCCCACAGGGCGGTTTCGTAGGACATGCCAAAGGTGCTTTCGAACAGTCGTGCGCCAGCGACGATGCCAGAGGCGCAGTAGATGGTGAAGAACACCAGAATCACGACAGCCGAGATGATGCGCAGCACGCCGCTGTTGTCTTCGAAACGGCTGCTGAAATAGTCCGGCAGGGTCAGGGCATCACCGTTGTGCTCGGTCTGCACACGCAGACGACCGGCCACGAACAGCCAGTTCAGGTAGGCACCGACGATCAGGCCAATGGCGATCCAGCTTTCCGACAGGCCCGACATGTAGATGGCGCCCGGCAGGCCCATCAGCAGCCAGCCGCTCATGTCCGAAGCACCGGCCGACAAGGCGGTGACCACACTGCCCAGGCTACGTCCGCCAAGGATGTAATCGGAGAGGTTGTTGGTGGAGCGATAGGCCATGAGGCCGATCAGGACCATTGCCGCGATGTAGATCACAAACGTGATCAAGGTAGGGTTGCTGACACTCATGAGTTCTGCCTTGGCATTGTTTTTATGTTGGCACCTGATGACCAAGGGGATGACAACTGAAACTCAGCCCACCCATGCCCTTGCACCCGACACCGCGCTGACTGTCCATTTCATGGAAATGAACACTCAATGACTACGGTTGCACCGTGGGAACGAATCCTATTAAACAACTTGAATAAGGTGCAACCACTTTCAACAGGCAAGTTGCACCTGTTCTCGAAAACCTGTTTTTCAAGCTTCAGCGCCCTATTTTGGGGCGGCAAACCGGCGTTGATCAAATAAATCTGCCCCGCGAAAGAGCAACTCGCTGTTTTTGATCATAAACCTGTAACACCGGCGTGAAATATTCTGAAAAAAAGGTTGCACCCGGTTGCACCTCATACCAGTGCGAGGCTAATCTGCGCCAAAGCCGATGCCACGTTCATAGTGGCTACAATGAGGACAATACATGGCCACCACCACTCTGGGCGTCAAGCTGGACGACCCGACCCGCGAGCGATTGAAAGCAGCCGCCCACTCCATCGACCGGACCCCGCACTGGTTGATCAAGCAGGCGATCTTCAATTACCTGGAAAAGCTGGAGAGTGGTGCAACCCTGCTGGAACTCAATGGTTCGGCGAGCAAGGACAGCGATGACCGTGGCGAGCTGGCCGACGACGCCGGGCTGCAATGCTTCCTGGATTTTGCCGAAAGCATCCAGCCACAGTCCGTTCTGCGCGCCGCCATCACATCCGCTTATCGTCGCCCAGAGCCTGAAGTCGTGCCGATGCTCCTGGAGCAGGCGCGCCTGCCGGTGCCAATGGCCGAAGCCGCCAACAAGCTCGCCGCCTCCATCGCCGAAAAGCTGCGCAACCAGAAGAGCGCTGGCGGCCGTGCCGGTATCGTTCAAGGTCTGCTGCAGGAATTCTCGTTGTCGTCGCAGGAAGGCGTCGCGCTGATGTGCCTGGCCGAAGCGCTGCTGCGCATTCCGGACAAGGGCACCCGCGATGCGCTGATTCGCGACAAGATCAGCAACGGCAACTGGCAGCCACACTTGGGCAACAGCCCGTCGTTGTTCGTCAATGCCGCCACCTGGGGCCTGTTGTTGACCGGCAAGCTGGTCGCCACGCACAACGAGGCAGGCCTGACGTCATCGTTGAGCCGCATCATCGGCAAGAGCGGCGAACCCATGATCCGCAAGGGCGTGGACATGGCGATGCGCCTGATGGGCGAGCAGTTCGTCACCGGCGAAACCATCGGGGAAGCCCTGGCCAACGCCAGCCGCTTCGAAGCCAAGGGCTTCCGCTATTCCTATGACATGCTGGGTGAAGCCGCGCTGACCGAACACGACGCGCAGAAGTATCTGGCGTCCTACGAGCAGGCTATCCACTCCATCGGCAAGGCCTCCCACGGACGCGGCATCTATGAAGGCCCGGGCATCTCCATCAAGCTGTCGGCGCTGCACCCTCGCTACAGCCGCGCCCAATACGAGCGCGTGATGGAAGAGCTGTACCCTCGCCTGCTGTCGCTAACGCTGCTGGCCAAGCAATACGACATCGGCCTGAACATCGACGCTGAAGAAGCCGATCGTCTGGAGCTGTCGCTGGACCTGCTCGAACGCCTGTGCTTCGAGCCGCAGCTGACCGGCTGGAACGGCATCGGTTTCGTGATTCAGGCGTACCAGAAACGCTGCCCGTACGTGATCGACTACGTCATTGATCTGGCCCGACGCAGCCGCCATCGCCTGATGATTCGTCTGGTGAAAGGCGCTTATTGGGACAGCGAGATCAAGCGCGCCCAGGTCGAAGGACTGGAAGGCTATCCGGTCTACACCCGCAAGGTGTACACCGATGTGTCCTACATCGCCTGCGCCCGCAAGCTGTTGGCGGCACCGGAAGTCATCTACCCGCAGTTCGCCACACATAACGCGCACACCCTGGCGGCCATCTACCAGATTGCCGGTCAGAACTACTACCCCGGCCAGTACGAGTTCCAATGCCTGCATGGCATGGGCGAGCCGCTGTACGAGCAGGTTGTAGGCAAGGTCGCCGATGGCAAGCTGAACCGTCCGTGCCGTGTGTACGCACCGGTCGGCACCCATGAAACGCTGCTGGCTTATCTGGTGCGTCGCCTGCTGGAAAACGGCGCCAACACGTCATTCGTCAACCGTATTGCCGACCACACCATTTCCATTCAGGAACTGGTGGCCGATCCGGTCAACCAGATCGAACGCATGGCGACGCAGGAAGGCGGTTTCGGTCTGCCGCACCCGCGCATCCCGTTGCCACGCGACCTGTACGGCAGCGAACGCGCCAACTCCAGCGGCATCGACATGGCCAACGAACACCGTCTGGCGTCACTGTCTTCGGCCTTGCTGGCCACGGCACACAATGACTGGAAAGCCGCGCCGATGCTCGGCTGTCCGGCCAGCGAAGGCGTCGCCAACGCGGCACTGAATCCGTCCGATCTGCGTGACGTGGTGGGCCATGTTCAGGAAGCCACCGTTCAGGATGTCGACAACGCCATCCAGTGCGCCCTGAGCGCCGGTCCGATCTGGCAGGCCACGCCGCCCGCCGAACGCGCCGCCATTCTGGAGCGTGCCGCCGACCTGATGGAAGGCGAGATCCAGCCGCTGATGGGCCTGCTGGTCCGCGAAGCCGGCAAGACCTTCGCCAACGCCATTGCCGAAGTACGCGAAGCCGTGGACTTCCTGCGGTATTACGCCGTGCAGGCACGCAATGATTTCACCAATGACGCCCACCGCCCGCTGGGGCCTGTGGTCTGCATCAGCCCGTGGAACTTCCCGCTGGCGATTTTCAGCGGTCAGGTGGCTGCTGCACTGGCCGCAGGCAACCCTGTACTGGCCAAGCCTGCCGAGCAGACGCCACTGATCGCCGCGCAGGCCGTGCGCCTGCTGCTGGAAGCCGGTATTCCTGAAGGCGTGGTGCAACTGCTGCCGGGTCGCGGCGAAACCGTCGGTGCCGGACTGGTGGGTGACGAGCGCGTCAAAGGCGTGATGTTCACCGGCTCCACCGAAGTCGCCCGTCTGCTGCAACGCAACGTGGCTGGTCGCTTGGACTCGCAGGGCCGTCCGGTTCCGCTGATCGCAGAGACCGGCGGCCAGAACGCGATGATCGTCGACTCTTCGGCGCTGACCGAACAGGTGGTGATCGACGTCGTCTCCTCGGCCTTCGACAGCGCCGGTCAACGCTGCTCGGCATTGCGCGTGCTGTGCCTGCAGGAAGATTCCGCCGACCGCGTCATCGAAATGCTCAAGGGTGCGATGGCCGAAAGCCGTCTGGGCAACCCTGAGCGTCTGTCTGTGGACATCGGTCCGGTGATCGACGCCGAGGCCAAGTCCGGCATCGAGAAACACATCCAGGCCATGCGCGACAAGGGCCGCACCGTGTATCAGGTGGCCATTGCCGACAGCGCCGAACTCAAGCGCGGCACCTATGTGATGCCGACGTTGATCGAGCTGGAAAGCTTCGACGAACTGCAACGCGAAATCTTCGGTCCCGTGCTGCACGTGGTGCGCTACAAGCGCAAGGAACTGGACCAGTTGATCGGCCAGATCAACGCTTCCGGGTATGGCCTGACGCTGGGCGTACACACCCGCATCGACGAGACCATCGCCAAGGTGATCGACAATGTCCATGCCGGTAACGTGTATGTGAACCGCAACATCGTCGGTGCCGTGGTAGGCGTTCAGCCGTTCGGCGGCGAAGGCCTGTCCGGGACCGGTCCGAAAGCCGGTGGTCCGCTGTACCTGTACCGCCTGCTGTCGACCCGTCCTCAGGACGCCATCGAGAAATCGTTCGTGCGCGGCGACGCGCTGTCGGCCCCTGATCTGCGTCTGCGCGAAGCGATGAGCAAGCCGTTGCAGGCACTGAAAAGCTGGGCGACCAGCCATCAGCATGCTGCACTGGATGTGTTGTGCAGCCAGTACGCCGAGCAGTCGCAGAGCGGTATCACGCGTCAACTGGCCGGCCCGACCGGCGAGCGCAACAGCTACGCGATCCTGCCGCGCGAGCACGTGCTGTGCCTGGCGGATGATGAAACCGATCTGTTGACCCAACTGGCCGCAGTGCTGGCGGTGGGCAGCTCGGCCGTCTGGCCGGAAACCGAAGTCAGCAAACCGCTGCGCGCCCGTCTGCCGAAAGAGGTTCAGGCGCGCATCAAGCTGGTGCCTGACTGGACCAAGGACGAAGTGATTATCGACGCGGTCCTGCACCACGGCGACTCGGACCAGTTGCGCGCCATCTGCCAGCAGATCGCCCAACGCAGCGGTGCCATCGTCGGCGTCAACGGCCTGTCCCACGGCGAGACCAACATCCCGCTGGAACGTCTGGTGATCGAACGGGCGTTGAGCGTCAACACCGCAGCGGCGGGGGGTAATGCGAGCTTGATGACGATCGGCTGATCAGACACAGGGGCATGTCTCGGTTTATCGAGCATGCCCCTGTTCCATTCAGTGATCCAGATAAGGCTCCAGCACCTCCTCCAGCCACTCCACAAAGCCTCGCACCCTGCGGGACATATTCTGCCGATGAGCGACCACCACCGAGACCGGCAATGGCTCTGGACGCAGATCAGCAAGCACCTCGATCAACTCACCCTTGGCCAGATGATCGCTGAGGCTGGATAACCCCGCCTGTATAAGCCCGATCCCCGCCAAACCCGCCGCATGATAGGTCTGCACACTGTTGACGCTGAGCGCGCCGGCAAGCTCCATCGTGGCGTAACCATCATCCTTGGGGTATTCCCAGCCGAAAGGCCGACTGCCCAGCGTTGGCGTGTAATGAATCATGCGATGGCCCTGCGTAATCAGGTCGTCCAGCGTGTGAGGCACGCCATGGCGTTGCAGATAGGCAGGGCTTGCCACATTGACCATGCGCAAGACACCCAGCCGCCGAGCAACCAGTGTCTCGTCGACGATGTCCCCCACACGCACCGCACAGTCCATCCCTTCCAGCACCAGATCGATACGCCGGTCGGTGCTCGATATTTCCAGCTGGACTTCAGGATGGCGAGACATGAAAGAAGGCAGCGCCTGCATGAGCGTCGTGCGGGCGAGTTCTGTAGGCAAGTCAACGCGTAAACGGCCACGTAGCGGCGCTTCACTTCCCGCGAACATCGAACCCAACGCTTCGGCATCGGCGAGCAGCGCCTGTGCACGCACGTAAAACGCACGCCCGTCCTCAGTCAACTGCACGGCGCGGGTCGAGCGGTGAAGCAGCCTCGTCCCCATTGATATTTCAAGGCGACGTACCACGTTGGACGCTCGCCCTTTCTGGATACCGAGGCTCTGCGCAGCCTGGGTGAAGCTGGCCATCTCGGCGATACGGACAAAAATTGCCAACGATTCAAGGTCGTGCATTGTTATCCCAAAAGATAACGGTGAGTTCCGATTGGCATACTTTATAGCAAATATGTAACCGCCCATAGTCGCAACCCTGGTGACGGCCTTCAGTCCGAGCCACCCGGCTCTGCGACCCCATCGTGAAGCCCCCCTGTCGCAGCGCAACCAGAACCAGTGAGTCTATCCAGCAATGAGGGTTTTACCATGAGCGTTGTTTCTTCTGGCTTGAAAGGCGTTGTCATCTACCACTCCGGCTACGGCCACACCAAACGTATGGCCGAGGCCGTAGCGCAAGGCGCGAAAGCGAGCCTGCTGCCGATTGACGCCGAAGGTGAATTACCCGAGCAGGCATGGGCGCAGATCAAGGAGGCGCACTGCATCATTCTCGGCTCGCCCACCTACATGGGAGGACCGAGCTGGCAGTTCAAGAAGTTTGCGGATGCTTCATCCAAACCCTGGTTCGAGGACATGTGGAAAGACAAGGTCTTCGGCGGATTCACCAACAGTGCGAGCATCAACGGCGACAAGCTCTCGACGCTGCAGTATTTCACCTTGCTCGCCGCACAGCATCGCGGCATCTGGGTAGGCGTGGGGATGAAGTCGGCCAACACCAAAGCGTCGCAGCGTGATGATCTCAACCGCATGGGCTCGTTCATCGGCCCTATGGCGCAGACGCCCGCCGACGCGACGCCTGAAGAAATGTCTCCGGGCGATCTGGAAACCGCACGCCTCTACGGAGCCCGAGTTGCTGAAATAGCAGGCCGGTTACTCTTCGCTGACGAGCAGGCCGCCTCGTTCAACTTCTGATTGATTGCCAGGGCGTGCGCTATCACGCAGTCAACGACTGACTGTGGGAGGCCCCACCACGTCTTCGACGTAGCGCTGTCGCGCAGCGAACACCGGACCGTGGGAGGCGGCTTGCCGGCGATGGCGTCATGTCAGTCGCCGATGTGACGTCTGAACTGGCGCATCGCGGGCAAGCCCCCTCCCACAGAGCCTGCGCCGAGCCAGCGCCTGCTGCGTAATCCGTACTGTTGATCACGTGGGCATCGCCACGATACCCACTGCTCACTGACCTTCATCACCCGCATCAATCTTGCTACCCCCTCTCCGTTCAGCCGCCTAGACTGGAGCGACATCCAGTCAAGGTGCGTTGCCATGTCCGAGTCGCTGCTCAGTTCCCGTAATCTGGCTTTCGAGTTGTATGAAGTGCTGGATGCCGAAGCCCTGATCCGCCGCGAGCGCTTTGCCGAGCATTCTCGCGAGACGTTTGATGCAGCGATTGGCACGGCGCGGACCATTGCCGAGAAGTTCTTCGCACCGCACAACCGCAAGGCTGACGAAAACGAGCCGCGCTACGAGAATGGTGCCGCGGTGCTGATCCCGGAGGTCAAGCCTGCGGTGGATGCCTTTCTGGAAGCGGGTTTTCTGAATGCTGCACGCGATTTCGAGGCGGGCGGGATGCAGTTGCCGACATTGCTGTCGCAAGCCTGTTTCGCTCACTTCCAGGCCGCCAACGCCGGGACCACGGCCTACCCGTTCCTGACCATGGGCGCGGCTAATCTGATCGAAAGCTTTGGCAGCGACGAGCAGAAGCAGCGTTTCCTGCAACCGATGATCGAGGGCCGTTTCTTCGGCACCATGGCGCTGACCGAGCCTCACGCAGGCTCTTCCCTGTCCGACATCCGCACCCGCGCCGAACCCGCCGCAGACGGTTCCTATCGGCTGCGCGGCAACAAGATTTTCATTTCTGGTGGCGATCACAACCTGTCGGAAAACATCGTGCACATGGTCCTGGCCAAGCTGCCGGATGCCCCGGGCGGGGTCAAAGGCATCTCGCTGTTCATCGTGCCCAAGTTTCTGGTCAACGACGACGGCAGCCTCGGCAAGCGCAACGATGTGCTGCTGGCCGGGCTGTTTCACAAGATGGGCTGGAAAGGCACGACCTCCACTGCGCTCAACTTCGGCGATAACAATGAGTGCGTCGGCTATCTGGTCGGCAAGCCGCATCACGGCCTGAGCTACATGTTCCAGATGATGAACGAAGCGCGCATCGGCGTCGGCATGGGCGCGGTCATGCTCGGTTACGCAGGCTATCTGTACTCGCTAGATTACGCCCGCGAACGGCCGCAAGGTCGTCTGCCGGATAACAAAAGCCCGGACAGCGCACCCGTGTCGATCATCCAGCACACCGATGTACGTCGCATGTTGCTGACCCAGAAAGCCTACGTGGAAGGCGCGTTCGACCTGGGCCTGTACGCCGCCCGCCTGTTCGACGACGCACAGACCGGCGAGACCGAGCAGATCCGCCAGCAAGCCCACGAGCTGCTTGATCTGCTGACACCCATCGTCAAATCCTGGCCGTCGGAGTTCTGCCTCAAGGCCAACGAGCTGGCAATCCAGATTCTCGGCGGCCACGGTTATACCCGCGAATACCCGGTCGAGCAGCATTACCGGGACAACCGCCTGAACCCGATCCATGAAGGCACCCACGGCATTCAGTCGCTGGACCTGCTGGGCCGCAAGCTGGCGCAGAACGGCGGTGCCGGTCTGAAGCAACTGGTCAGGCTGATTGCCGATACGGCACAACGCGCCAGCACCCACAGTCAGCTCGATCATCTGCGCCAGCCGCTGGAGCAACTGGTAACTGCACTGCAAAGCGTCACCGTCGGCCTGCTGACCGATCTGGCACAAGGCAAGGTCAACGTCGCGCTGGCCAACTCGGCGCTGTACCTCAAGGCGTTCGGGCACACCGTGATTGGCTGGCGCTGGCTGGAACAGGCCATTCGTGCCGAAGAAGGACTGAGCAGAGGCAACGCAGCCGACGTTGATTTCTACAAAGGTAAGTTACAGGCGGCACGGTACTTTCTGACCTGGGAAGTACCGGCCTGTCATCACGAACTGGCGATCCTGCAAGCCCGCGATGACGTGTGCCTGTCGATGCAGAACGAGTGGTTCTGATTCGGCGTCACACGGATGCGCATCACGACGAACCTTATCCCTGTGGCGGAAAGAAGGTGTCCACCAGTACTTTCGCATCCTCACCCAGCTTCGCGGCGTAGGCTTCGCGACTGAAAAGCTCTCCGGTGCGCAGGTCGTAGGCAGGGCCTGTGACCTGTTCCACCGGCACCTGCCTGAGTTGCACGTTCATGAAACGGTAGTTGGCGCCTGCGACTTCTTCGACGCGGCTTATCTCGAAATAATTGCCCGGCAGGAACAGGGATTCGACTTCGCTGGGGCTATTGGAGAACGGGCTGATCGGTGTTGCGGTCAGGTACTCCTTGGCAGGCAGTTCAAAAACTACAGACGTGTCATCGAAGGTGATTTCGCCCTCGTGCAGCGTGGATACCACGCCGCCTTGGCTGCTGGCGAAGACGCGTGCGATGTAAGGGTTTTCACTGAACGAGGTGAGGTCGGTATTGACCAGCACGTCGCCGACCTTGAGTGTTCCCTTTCGAAAAGCCTCGCCTGACGTGCCGCGTTCGCCACTGCCGCCGCGATACAGCGGCACATCGTTGTTGTGCTCGATCTCGCCAATGTCCTCTACCAGTTTCTCCAGCTCCTCGACCTGACTTGTACCGTCAGGCACGCCGGTGCGCAGGAACTGGTTGTAGGCGTCATCGTCCTCGGTATACCGGGTGATCGCCCCGCCGTAGTAATCGTCGTCCGCCGTCTTGAAGACCCGGTGCTTGTCACGCCATGCGTCGAATACGACGTCCTCGCCCTCGGAGTCGGAAACCACTTCCTCTTCGGAATCCATCTCATAGATGTCCATCAGATCCCTTTGACGCTCATTGCCGATGCGCGAAAGGCGCTGCTCTTCTGCCAGATTGAACTGCATGTGAGCATCCCAGAAGGGTGACGAGGCCGTGGTGTAGGGCTTGGAACCTTCCACGGGTGGATTGCCGCCCCGCAGCACAGGTTTACGGATCAACTCCCATTCGCCCAGCTCATTGCGCCGCACCGGACGAGCGCCATTGAAGGCGTAGGGATTTTCCGGATCGACGATGGCCCAGGTCTTGAAGTCGTCCAGATACCGCACCCGATAAGGAAACCCTTCCAGAGTGATCCAGGTCTGGCCATTTCCCAGAACATGAACACCCTGGGCATGCCCCTCCATTGCCACCGGCACGTCTTCCAGCACTTCATTGCCTTCAAGACCGGCCAGCGCAGCCGCTGGATCCTGCGGTACTGGCGCAAGCTCGGCGGTACGGCCGATGCTCGCCAACAGTGGCAGATTGAACAGCAGGTACACCGAGTTGATGATCGCGCCATGCACGCCGGATTTGCGCAACTGCGCGGTGCGCCCGTTGACGGCCTGATCGATATTCAGACCGACGCTCGCGATACCGGCGCCCACCAGACTCAACGCGATCGGCCACGCCAGCGACGACACACCGCCCGCAAGCCGAATGAATGCACTCAGGTAGCCGATCCACATCTGCTTGCGCAAGCTGGCGCTGCTGGTCAATTGATGGTGAATATCCTCGTTCATCTCCTTGCGCGCCACGTCACGCAGATGCTCGAACACAGGCCCGGAGCTCGCCGGGACGTGGCGTCCGATCACTTTTTGATCAACTGACCACGGTTTCACGACAAGCTTGGCAAGCCTTGCACCCAGCGCGGTCTGCTGCTGTTCTTCACGAACGAAGTGCGACACCAGAGCTGCCCTGTCGGCAGGTTGGGCGATCTGCGTTTGCAGCCACTGATAAAGCGCCTGTTCAGTGGCAAACCGCTGGAACGCCGGTTCAGCGCCAGCCGTGTAGAGAATCTGCCGTCCATCGGCGTTGCTGATCAGCAGCATGTCCCTCGATGCATGACCGGCAAGCTCGAACACCCGCAGGGATACGCCTGGAGTGAATGGCTTGTCCTGCTGGACCGTCGCCCATGCATCAACGGTGTCGCGACTGCCGTTGACAGCCATGAGCACGGTTTCGAACTCATCGGTCTGCAACTGCTTCCTGCTGACCGCAAGACCTGCCGAAGACAACAGGCTTATCCTGGCGAAGGTACAGAAATCCTGACCATGATCACGCCAGAACGTATCGGCCTTGCGCTTGCAGTCGGCGGCGAAATCCTGCGCCCAGAAGTCTTTCAAGACCTCGCTGGGCAGCAAGGGGACTTCGTTTCGCTCACTGTAAAAGCGCTCACCGGCACCCGCCTGATAGAAGCCGCTGTAGGTATTCAACTGATCGGCTGAAACGTTATCGGCGGCATCGAAGCGATGCATCACCAGGTCAATCAGGGTCATCGATTCGGATGGCGGCCCGACATGTTCCCACCCCGTGAACGTCAGGCCGCTGTTGTCGGCATTCGTGAATCGGTGCCAATACACCTTGTCGGGGTCGAGTGATTTGCCGGCGTGCTTGAGGAGAATCCTGCGTGCGGCCTGATACGCCAGGGTAGAGATATCCGGGTAAGCGCTCATCAGTGTTGCGGCGCGATCCCGAAACTGCTTGTCCGTCCACGCGGAGGCGGCAGGCGACAGCGCCTGAGGGGATGTTTCGTGCATGACTTCCTGTCCTTGCTCTGGATGAAAGCCATGCACGTTAAGCAATCGGCAGGCGCGACCTGCGGTAACTATTTCATTTATGAGTTCATGACCTTCGTGGCACAGCCGACATCGGGTGATGGAACAAAACATTCACCGGCAGTCTGATGACTACAGAGCACGACCGGGCAACGCAATGGCCTGAAAGCCTCGCCACTGCGGACGTCTGGTATTAATCCGCAAAACTTTGACAGTCAGCCATTTCAACAGGTTAGAATCCCTTGGCACGCGGACTGCGTGGTCAGTTTTCGCTCTCAACGTTTTTGATTCGTTTTCTATGGAGTACCGCCCTTGGATGCAGTAACCATCAACAGCCTGTTCCTGATCGGCGCGTTGCTGGTAACGGCGAGCATTCTGGTCAGCTCCCTTTCCTCACGCCTCGGCATCCCGATTCTGGTCATCATCCTCGCGGTAGGCATGGTGGCGGGTGTAGACGGCGGCGGCATCATATTCGACAACTATGCAACGGCCTATCTGGTCGGCAACCTTGCGTTGGCCGTCATCCTGCTCGACGGCGGCCTGCGAACGCGGGTGGCGAGTTTCCGGGTGGCGCTCTGGCCGGCCCTGTCGCTGGCCACAGTCGGGGTGCTGATTACCACGGTGCTGACTGGCATGGTCGCGGCCTGGCTGTTCAACCTGAACATGATCCAGGGCCTGCTGATCGGCGCCATTGTCGGCTCGACCGACGCTGCGGCGGTGTTCTCGCTGCTGGGCGGCAAAGGCCTGAACGAACGGGTCACGGCCACGCTGGAAATCGAATCCGGCAGCAACGACCCGATGGCGGTATTCCTCACCGTGACCCTGATCGGCATGCTTGCCAGCGGCCAGACCGGTTTGCACTGGGGCCTGCTGGGGCATTTGATTCAGGAATTCGGCATCGGCGGCATCATAGGTCTGGGCGGCGGCTGGATCATGCTGCAGCTGGTCAACCGCATCAATCTGGCAGCCGGCCTGTACCCGATCCTGGTGATCGCAGGCGGTCTGGCGATCTTTGCCCTGACCAACGCCATTCACGGCAGCGGCTTCCTGGCGGTCTACCTGTGCGGTCTGGTGCTGGGCAACCGTCCGATCCGCAGTCGCCACGGCATTCTGCACATGCTCGACGGCATGGCTTGGCTGGCGCAGATCGGCATGTTTCTGGTGCTGGGTCTGCTGGTTACACCTCACGACCTGCTGCCTATCGCCATCCCGGCGCTGGGTCTGGCACTGTGGATGATTCTGGTGGCGAGACCCTTGTCGGTCATGGTCGGCCTGCTGCCGTTCAAGGCGTTCCACGGTCGCGAAAAAGCGTTCATCGCCTGGGTCGGCCTGCGGGGTGCGGTACCGATCATTCTGGCGGTGTTCCCGCTGATGGCCGGGCTGCCCAATGCCCAGCTGTACTTCAACCTCGCCTTCTTCATCGTGCTGGTCTCGCTGCTGCTGCAAGGCACCAGCCTGCCGTGGATGGCAAAACTGCTGAAAGTGACCGTTCCGCCTGATCCTGCGCCTATCTCCCGCGCCGCCCTTGAAGTCCACGCGACCAGCGAGTGGGAACTGTTTGTCTATCGCCTGGGTGCAGAGAAATGGTGCATCGGTGCGGCGCTGCGTGAATTGAAGATGCCCGAAGGCACCCGTATCGCGGCCCTGTTCCGTGGCCAGCAACTGCTTCACCCCTCCGGCAGTACCACGCTGGAAGTCGGCGATCTGCTCTGCGTGATCGGCCACGAGCATGACCTGCCAGCGCTGGGTAAACTGTTCAGCCAGGCCCCGCAACGTGGTCTGGACCTGCGTTTCTTCGGCGACTTCGTGCTCGAAGGCGATGCGCAATTGGGTGATGTGGCAGCGCTCTACGGCTTGAAACTCGACGGCATCGACCCCGGCATGCCGCTCAGCCAGTTCATTGTGCAGAAGAATCGCGGCGAGCCAATTGTGGGCGACCAGATTGAATGGAATGGAACTATTTGGACAGTTGCCGTCATGGACGGGAACAAGATCCAGAAAGTGGGCGTCAAATTCCCCGAAGGAAGCCGCCCGGGTCCCGGATTGTTCCTTTAAACTGCCTACCCACACGTACCATCACGCGACCGGTGTCTATGTTTTCCCTGCGCTCTCTTTGTGCTGCCGCACTGTTTACGCTTAGCCTTTCCATCTCTCCAGCCTTTGCCGCCGACCCGCCCACCAGTGAGGCCGTGCAGCAGAGTCTGGACAAGATCGCCGACCGCAAACTGCCGGACGCCGACCAGAAAGCGCTGCAACAGGTGCTCGAGCAAACCCTGGCGTTCCTGGCCAGCAAGCAGGACAGCGAGCAGAAGCTGACCGCACTCAAGCAGCAACTCAATCAGGCGCCCAAACAAACCAGCGAGAACCAGCGTGAGCTGAGTCGCCTGAAGGAAAGCAAGGTCGTCCCGATTGCGCAGCGCTACGGCGGCCTCGATGTGCCGCAGCTGGAGCAGATGCTCAGCCAGCGCAGCACCCAGCAAAGCGATCTGCAAAAAGAACTCAATGACGCCAACAGCCTGAGCATTACCGCCCAGACCCGCCCCGAGCGTGCCCAGGCGGAAATCAGCGCCAACCAGAACCGCATCCAGCAGATCAACGCGATCCTCAAGCTGGGCAAGGACAACGGCAAGACCCTCAGCACCGATCAGCGCAACCTGCTCAATGCCGAGCTGGCGTCGATCAATGCCCTGAATCTGTTGCGCCGTCAGGAACTGGCCGGCAACAGCCAGTTGCAGGACCTGGGCAACAGCCAGCATGACCTGCTCACCGAGAAGGTCGCGCGTCAGGAGCAGGAAATCCAGGACCTGCAAACCCTGATCAACGACAAGCGCCGCGCCCAGTCGCAGAAAACTGTGGCCGACCTGTCCCTTGAAGCCCAGAAGTCCGGTGGCAGCAGCCTGCTGGCGACCGAAAGCGCCTACAACCTGCAGCTGTCCGACTACCTGCTGCGCGGCACCGACCGCCTCAACGAACTGACCCAGCAGAACCTCAAGACCAAGCAGCAACTGGACAACCTGACCCAGACCGATCAGGCGCTGAGCGAGCAGATCAATGTCCTCAGCGGCAGCCTGCTGCTGTCCAAGATTCTCTACAAGCAGAAGCAGTCGTTGCCGCATCTGGAACTGGACAAGGGGCTGGCAGACGAAATCGCCAACATTCGTCTGTATCAGTTCGAGATCAACCAGAAACGCGAGCAGATGAGCACGCCAACGGCGTATGTCGAAAAACTGCTCACCACGCAGCCACCGGAAAACGTAACGCCGCAGTTGCGCCGGACCTTGCTGGATCTGGCAATCACCCGCAGCGATCTGCTCGAGCGCCTGAACCGTGAACTCAGTGCGCTGCTCAACGAATCCATCACCCTGCAACTGAACCAGAAACAGCTGACCAGCACCGCCATCGGCCTGCGCTCCACGCTGGATGAGCAGATGTTCTGGATTCCCAGCAACAAGCCGCTGGACATCGAGTGGTTCCAGAACATCTGGCCGCGCCTCGAAAAACAGGTCGCCACCCTGCCCTGGACGTCCAGCCTCAGCGAACTGTCGGACGGCCTGACGCAGCGCCCTCTGCTGTTCCTGCCGCTGCTGTTGCTGATCGGTGTGCTGACCTGGCGGCGCAAGGCGCTGTATCAGCGCCTGAACCGACTGCACGCCGACATCGGCCACTTCAAGCGTGACAGCCAGTGGAAAACTCCGCTGGCCCTGTTGATCAACGTGCTGCTGGCAATGCCTGTGGCACTCGGGCTGGCCTTGTGCGGCTATGCGCTGCAGATCGATGCCCGCGGGCAGAACGCCAACCTGGGCGAAGCGCTGTTGCAGATCGCCCTGGCCTGGCTGGTGTTCTACACCGCCTATCGCGTGCTCGCGCCATCGGGCGTTGCGCAACTGCATTTCCGCTGGGAGACGGCACAGGTCGAATTCCTGCGCGGCTGGGTACGTCGCCTTGGGCTGGTGGTGCTGGCGCTGGTCGCCGTTGTGGCAGTCGCCGAACATCAGCCTGCCGCGCTGGCCGACGACGTGCTGGGTATTGGCGTGGTGCTGACCTGCTACGCGCTGATGGCCTGGCTGCTGGGTCGCCTGCTGGTTTCGAGCCCGACCCACCACAACGCTTCGCTGTTTCGCAAAGCCGTGGGTATGGCGTTCACCGCATTGCCCGTCGCCCTGTTCGTGGCGGTTTGCTTCGGCTACTACTACACCGCGCTCAAGCTCAGCGACCGACTGATCGACACGCTGTACCTGCTCATGCTCTGGCTGGTGGTGGAAGCCACCTTCGTACGCGGCCTGGGTGTAGCGGCCCGCCGTCTGGCCTACCAGCGCGCTCTGGCCAAACGTCAGGCCGCTCGCGAAAACGGCGACAGCGATACACCGGTCGAAGAACCCAAACTGGACATCGAACAGGTCAACCAGCAATCGCTGCGTCTGATTCGTCTGGCCTTGCTGGGCGGCTTCATCGGCGCGCTGTATCTGGTCTGGGCCGACCTGATCACAGTATTTGCCTATCTCGACAACATCACGCTCTATGAGTACACCAGCGGCACTGGCGCCAACATGAGCATGGTGCCGATCAGCCTGGGCGATTTCATCGGTGCGGTTGTGATTATCGCCATCACCTTTGTGCTCGCGGGTAACCTGCCCGGTCTGCTGGAAGTGCTGGTGCTGTCACGCCTGAATCTGGCGCAGGGCAGTGCCTATGCGACGACGACGCTGTTGTCCTACGCCATCGCCGGGATCGGTTTCGTCACCACGCTCTCGACCCTCGGCGTGAGCTGGGACAAGTTGCAGTGGCTGGTGGCGGCGCTGTCGGTCGGTCTCGGCTTCGGGATGCAGGAGATCTTCGCCAACTTCATCTCCGGCATCATGATCCTGTTCGAGCGTCCGGTGCGGATCGGCGACACCATCACCATCGGCAACCTGTCGGGTACGGTCAGCAAGATCCGCATCCGTGCCACGACCATCACCGACTTCGACCGCAAAGACATCATCGTCCCGAACAAGACGTTCATCACGGGTCAGCTCATCAACTGGTCGCTGACCGACACCATTACCCGCGTGACTCTCAAGCTCGGGGTGGACTACGGCTCGGACCTGGATCTGGTGCGCGACCTGCTGTTGCAGGCGGCCCGTGAGAACCCTCGGGTCCTGAAAGAGCCGGAACCGATCGTCTACTTCCTGAATTTCGGCGAAAGCACGCTGGACCACGAACTGCGCATGCACGTTCGCGATCTGGGCGACCGCAACCCGGTGCTGGACGAGATAAACCGGTTCATCAACCGCGAGTTCAAGAAGCAGAAGATCAACATCTCGTTCCGCCAGATGGAGATCTACCTCAAGAACACCCAGGGCAAGGAATACAAGATGGTGCCCGTGGACGCCGAGGAAAAGACCGTGCTGCCGACCGAGAAGGCTACACCGCCGGTCAACACCAAAGTGGCGCCTGCCACCAAGGATGCGCCAGAACCGCCTGAACTCAGGCTCGACTGATCGGGTCAACCCCAGCAGAATGCCCTCACATTTTGCTGGAGATGGCCTGTGAAAGCCCTCGACGAACTCGTCTTCGACAACCGCTTCGCCCGCCTGGGCGATGCGTTCTCCACCTCAGTCCTGCCTGAACCCATCGCCGAACCGCGTCTCGTGGTCGCCAGCAAGGCCGCATTGTCCTTGCTGGACCTGGACCCGAGCCAAGCCGAAACGCCTCTGTTCGCGGAAATCTTTGCCGGGCACAAGCTCTGGCAGGAAGCCGAGCCGCGGGCGATGGTCTATTCCGGCCATCAGTTCGGTTCGTACAACCCGCGCCTGGGCGATGGGCGCGGGCTGCTGCTTGGCGAGGTCTACAACGACGCAGGCGAGCACTGGGACCTGCACCTCAAGGGTGCCGGACAGACACCATACTCGCGCATGGGCGATGGTCGCGCGGTGCTGCGCTCTTCGATCCGCGAATTTCTGGCCTCCGAAGCCCTGCATGCACTGGGCGTTCCCAGCAGCCGCGCCGCCTGTGTGATCGGCTCCAGCACGCCAGTCTGGCGGGAAACCGAGGAAAGTGCCGCGATGGTCCTGCGTCTGGCTCACAGCCATGTGCGCTTCGGCAGTCTTGAATACTTCTACTACACCAAGCAGCCGGAACAGTTGAAGCAACTGGCCGAGCATGTACTGACGATGCACTACCCGCAGTGCCAGGAGGAGCCCGAGCCGTATCTGGCGATGTTCCGGGAAATCGTCGAGCGCAACGCCGAGCTGATCGCCAAGTGGCAGGCCTATGGTTTCTGCCATGGTGTGATGAACACCGACAACATGTCGATTCTGGGCATCACCTTCGACTTCGGACCGTTCGCGTTTCTGGACGATTTCGATCAGCACTTTATCTGCAACCATTCCGATCACGAAGGCCGCTACTCCTTCAGCAATCAGGTGCCCATCGCGCAATGGAATCTCAGCGCATTGGCGCAGGCCCTGACGCCGTTCATCAGCGTGGACGCGCTGCGCGAAACCATCGGTCTGTTCCTGCCGCTGTATCAGGCGCACTACCGGGACCTGATGCGCCGTCGCCTCGGCCTGACTCAAGCCAACGAGCAGGACGACGAGCAGGACGACATATTGATCAGTCGCCTGCTGCAACTGATGCAGAACAGCGGCGTCGATTACACCCTCTTCTTCCGTCGACTGGGCGATGCACCGGCAGCCGAAGCGCTGCGCGTTTTGCGTGATGACTTCGTCGACATCAAGGGCTTCGACAGTTGGGGCGAGACCTATCTGGCGCGCATCGCCCAAGAGGAAAACACCTCGGAAGACGAACGCAAAACCCGCATGCACGCAGTCAATCCGCTCTACATCCTGCGCAACTACCTTGCACAAAACGCGATTCAAGCCGCCGAAAAAGGCGACTACGAAGAAATCCGCCGCCTGCACGAAGTGCTCTGCAACCCCTTCACCGAACAACCCGACATGGACCGCTACGCCCAGCGCCCACCGGACTGGGGCAAGCACCTGGAAATCAGCTGTTCGTCGTGACCCCCGCGAGTCGCAAGAAGGGACGCAGAGAGTCACGGGAAGCATGCCCACGCGATGGGCACGATCCATATCGAGTAATGATCGTTCCTACGCTCCGCGTGGGAATGCCGCCCAAGACGCTCCGCGTCCGCTTTCAGCCGCGCGAAGATGGATTGGCCAGCCCCGCATCGACCAGCCATTGCTCCAGCCCTACCAGATCGGGAATACGGGCGACGGTGTCGCCGACCTGCACCGCAGCCAGTTCCAGTTCGGCCAAGGGCACATCGACGTAGCTCAACTGGCTGTCGACCTTGCAGGAGCGCGGGATGCCTTGGGTCAGCAGGGCGATGAACCGGACGTCATGGCGTCCTCCCAGCGCATTGAGCACCACGATGCGGGCACGACCGCCGACCCGGGTGCGCCCCCCACAGGCGGCTTCGAAACTGAGCAGCGGCAAGGTCAGCTCACGCCAGCTGATAGGTCCCAGGTACCACTCGGGCGCGCCCGGCTCGGCGCTGCAGTCCTGATAGTCGATCAGTTCTGCAACGGCCACATTGGGCAGCAACAGGTGGCGGTCGCTCAAGGGCAACAGCAGGCCGGTGAGACTGGTCAGACGGCTGGTCTGGAACGTGCTTTCAGACATTGACCTGACTCCAGTAGGCGATGCTGTCCAGCAGCACGCTCTCTTGATAAGGCTTGCTCAGGTACTCGTTGACGCCAATCGCCATGGCGCGGTCGCGGTGTTTCTGGCCGGAGCGGGAAGTGATCATGATGATCGGCAAATCCTTGAGCTGCTCGTCATGACGAATCTGGCTGGCCACTTCGAAGCCGTCCATGCGCGGCATCTCGATGTCCAGCAGCATGATGTCCGGGGTGTGTTCCTGAAGCAGGCTCATGGCGTCGACACCATCCTTGGCCGTCAGCACATGCATGCCGTGGCGTTCCAGCAATCGGCCGGTCACCTTGCGTACCGTGACCGAGTCGTCCACCACCATGACCAGCAGCGGCCTGGCCTGTTCGATCTCGTGGAACGTCTGCATAGGTCCGTCAGTTGCCGGTCTGTGCAGGCGGCCCTGCAAGGTACGAATCTGCGCCATCAGGTCGAGAATCAGCACCACACGACCATCGCCCAGAATGGTTGCGCCGGAAATGCCCTGAACCCTGGCGAATTGCGGGCCGAGGTTCTTGACCACGATTTCCCGCGAGCCGGCCAGCGCATCGACCTGCACGGCCACCCACTGGTCCTGCAGATGCACCAGCAGCACCGGCAGCGGCTCGAGCTGGCCGATCAGGCGTGGCGGGCTGTTGTCGATCAGCTCACCCAGATAGCGCAATTCATAGCTGCGTCCGCCGTACTGATAGCGCGGCGGGCTGGTCTGGTAGCAGGTGTCCAGCTCATTGGGCATGACCCGCACGATGCCATCGACGGTATTCAGCGGCACGGCGTACTGCTCTTCGCCGCAGGTGACCATCAGCGCGCGGTTGACCGAGACCGAGAACGGCAGGCGAATCCTGAAGCGAGTGCCCTTGCCCGGCGTCGAGTCGATCACCATCGATCCGCCCAATTGCTTGACCTCGGCGTGCACCACGTCCATGCCCACGCCACGTCCGGAAATCTGCGTGATGATTTCCGTCGTGGAGAACCCGGCCTGCAGGATGAACGGCAGAACCTCGTGATCGGCAAGATCGGCATCAGGGTGGATCATGCCGCGCTTGATCGCCTTGCGTCGCACGGCGGCCAGATCGACCCCCGACCCGTCATCGCTGAGTTCGATCAGGATGTCGCCGCCCTCGTGCATCAGTTCCAGCGTGATCAACCCCTGCTCGGGCTTGCCCGCCGCAAGGCGCCTTTCAGTGCTTTCAAGGCCGTGGTCGACGGCGTTGCGCAGCATGTGCTCCAGCGGCGCGACCATCCGTTCCAGCACATTACGGTCCATTTCGCCGTCGGCGTTGGCCACCTCGAACTGCACCTTCTTGTTCAACTGAGTCGCAACCTGCCGCACGACACGTCGCAAACGCGGGACCATGCGCTCGAAAGGCACCATGCGCGTACGCATCAGGCCTTCCTGCAATTGAGTGTTGACCCGTGCCTGCTGGGACAACAGCATTTCGGCGTCACGCGTGCGTGCGCCGAGGGTTTCCTTGAGGTCCATCAGGTCGGATGCCGACTCGAATAGCGCGCGGGACAGCTGTTGCAACTGGGAGTGGCGGTCCATTTCCAGCGGATCGAATTCTTCGTAGCCAAGGCGCTCGGCCTGCACCTGCTCGCGACTGAGAATCCGCCCCTGGGTTTCCATGTCCAGACGTCGCAACTGATCGCGCATCCGCTCGATGGTCGTTTCCATCTCCACCAGCGCGACCTGAGCGTCAAGCATCTGCTGTTCGATGCGCCCTCGAAAGATCGACGTCTCACCCGCCAGGTTAACCAGATTCTCCAACTGCTCAGCCGGCACCTTGATCGTTTCCGGCACGTTGCGCTCGGACTCGGCATCCGCTGCGGCCACGGGTGCAGCCACGGGCTCCGGCTCGGGCGCGTTCACCAGCGGCAGCCGTTGCCCCGGCTCCTGGCTGGCGAGGTTCTGAATGTTTTGAATCAACAGAGTGGCATCAGGCAGCGGCTTGTCGGCCCGCACGGCATCGAGCATGTCGGCCAGCACGTCATGACCGCTCTGCAGCAGGCTCATCATCAGCGGATCAGCCTGCATGACACCTGACGACAACCCTTCATAGAGCGTTTCGAGCTCATGGGCGAGGTCACCGATGGGGGCGATCTCGACCATGCGCGCCCCGCCCTTCAGCGTATGCAGATCACGCAGCAGGTTCTCGACTTCCAGGGTGTTCTGCGGGTCAGCCTGCCAGCGCGACAGGGATGCGCCGGAGCTTTCCAGCAAGTCGAAGCCTTCTTCGAGGAAGATTTCCAGCAGTTCGGTATCGCGTTCCTGCGGCTCTTCGACGTGTTTCGTTGGCGCAACGGGCTCAGGCTCGCCGAACTCGCCGTTTCTACACTGAATCAACGCGTCGATCAGTGGCGCCGGATCGCTGAGCGCTTCGTGCCGAAACAACTGTTCCAGCATGATCGCCAGTTCGTCGTGGCTCTTGAGCAGCAGTTCGGCCAGTTGCGGCGAATGGTTGAAGCGCCGGTCGATCAGCCCCTCGTAGAGGTTCTCCAGCTCGTGGGCCAGATCGCCCACTTCGGCGACTTCTGCCATCCGCGCACCGCCTTTCAGGGTGTGCAGATCGCGTTGCAACGAAGACAGCGGCAACGGGTTTTCCGGCTCGTCCAGCCAGCGCTGCAGGGCTTGCCCGGCACTGTCGAGGATGTCGACGGCTTCCTCGAGAAATATTTCGACAATTTCGTCGTCCAGACTCGCCGCTTCAGATGACAGAGCTTCGGATTGCGGGACCTCGCTGGCCATCTGTGCAGTGGCGGCATTGAGTTCAGTGACACTCAGCGTGCGGTGCCCATCGCTCTTGATCAGCCCGGTCGCGGAAGGGTCAAGCGCCTGTTCGAGCAGGTCGTGCAAGGCCCGCACGCATTCGGGACGCGGGTCGACGTTCTGCCCGGCCGCGACCTGATCGAGCATATTGATCAGCGCTTCGTGAGCCCGCTCGGCATCGTCGAAGAACTGATCGCTGACCGCCAGGCTGCTTTCTTCCACGGCGCCATACAGGTCGAGCAAGGCTTCGCACAGCTCATCGACCTGCGGCAGATCGGCCAGATGCGCGCCATGACCCAGAGTGGTCAGCTCATCGAGCAGCGCACTGAGTTCCTGTCGCTCGCCGGGATGTTCGCGCCAGCGTCGCAACAGGTTTTCCGCATCCAGCACGATGTCCATGCCTTCGGCGAGGAAGCTGGCAATGAGCTTGGGATTACGCTTGATGCGCAGGCCGTTGTCCGACTCGCGCAGGGCAGCGGTCAGACGGTCATTGAGCAGCGCGCAGGCGGCCTCGATCAGGGCAGGCGCACCGGGAATCGGTGCCAGCGGCTGGCTGTCCAGTTGCTCCAGCCCCTTGCGCAACAGCGGCTCCGCGCTGCGCAGCAGACGGATTTCGGGCGTGCCGATGGCGATCAGGTTGGCCTTGTACTCGCGCACCAGTTGATCCAGCGGGCTGGCCAGTTCGGCCATCGGCAAAACGCCCGCCATGTGTGCGCTGCCCTTGAGGGTATGCAGGGCACGCAACAGGCTGTCGCTGATCGACGGCGACGGTGACTGTTCGGCGCTTTCAAGGAAGCGATCCAGCGTGCCCAGGTGCCCGAGGGCTTCCTGACGGAAGATCTCCAGCAATTGCGGATCGATGACTTCGACATTGGGCTCGTTCGGCTGTACCGGCAGTGCTGGCGGCTCCAGGCCGTTGGCCAATGCATGGGCGCGGGCCGCGAGCACGTCGACATCGTCGCGCTGACGCTGCGCCCCTTCGGCATAATCCGTGATGACCCGCGGCAGCAACACCAGCACATCGGTCAGCAACTGCTGGACGTCCAGCGCTGGCGGCACGTCGCCCTCCAGCACACGGTTCAGCAGGTTTTCCACCGCCCAGGCCAGTTCGCTCAGAATCAGCGCCCGCACCATTCGGCCGCTACCCTTCAAGGTGTGAAAGGCACGGCGCACTTCGGTCAGCGCGACCACATCCCACTGATCGCCCTTGCCCAGCGAAGCAAACCAGCGAGGCAGGTACTCGCGCAGCGCATCCAGCACCTCGTCAGCTTCCTCCAGAAACACTTCGCGCAGCTCTTCGTCTACGGCATCTTCGCCTGCGGGCGGTGGCAGCAGGCTGGTGGGCGCATTACGGGCCGGAGGATTGACGGCCGAGACCGGTCTGGCCAGCACTTGAGCGATGGTCTGCGTCGGGCTGACCAGCGCCTTGCGGTCGTCCAGCGCCAGCAGTTCGTCCTGGGTAATGACTTCGTCGAGCAGCGGCACTTCCAGAGAGTCCGGCGCTGGCGTGTAGCCCAGCCGGGCCAGACTCTGCTGCGCCATGTCGAGGATCTGGTCGCCCGGCGCTTCATGGTCCTCGCCCATGCGTTCCAGGTAGTACTCGACGCAGCTGATGGTGTCGGCCAGAGAGTCGAGCTGCATCGCGCCGGGACGCGTCTCGTCCACCAGCAGGTGTTCCTGAATGTATTCGTTGCACGCCGCCAGCAGACTGGCCGCTCGCGCCAGTGGAATCATTGCCAGCGCGCCGCGCACCTGGACCAGCAAGGCGCACAGCGGGTCGAGGCGCTGGCGGTCCCATTCGCTGTCGATGTACTCCAGAATCACGTCCTTGGCCTGCTGCAGCACCACACGCGCTTCGCGAATCACCAACTGGTGGATCTGGGTCAGGTCGGTGGTCGGCAGACGGCTGTCTTCACGGCTGTCCTGCTCGGTACTGCCCGCCATGCCGGCCAGGGTCGACTCGACGTACAGCAAGGCACCCGCCACGTCCATCAACGCTGCATCGCTGGGCTCGCGCTGCCCATGCGCCATGCCCTGCACCACCGCAAGCTGGTCGATGATGACCTTGCGCGGCTGGCCGAAACCGAGTACCGCCAGGGTGTCGGCGATCTGCCGCAACGGCGGCAACAAAGGGTTCAGCTCGCTGACGTGCTCCCGGTCGCCGCGCACGAACACATCCAGCCGCTCCTTGACCCGCACCAGCCCTTCACACAACGCCACGATGACCGAACGCATGGCGTCACGGTCCGGCCCGGCCATGCGGGCGCGTTCTTCGTTGACCACGTCGTTGCCGGGCAGCGCATCGGCGAGCGCGTACTGATCCTTGAGATCGAGCATCTTCGGCGCGAGGCTGTCGGACTTGGCGATGTAGAACAGCAGACTTTTCAGCAGCTCTTCGGGCGCGGGCTGGTTAATACCTTCGATGCCCTGCTCGGCCAGTCGCTTGAGTTCCTTGTCGGCATCCTTGAGCAGGCTGCGCAGTGCCGGGCTGTTGGCGAAGTTGCCGTTGAGCATGGTCTCGACCAGTGCCGTGGCGATTCGCCAGAGCGGCCCCAGCGGCGCATCCTCACAAAGCTGTTCCAGACGGGCGAAGACCTTGGCCATGTAACCGAGTTGCGTCTTGACGCCCTGCTCGCGCATCAGGCCCGCCAAAGCGGCCTGCAGGGTCTGACGCAACTTGCGCAACAGATTGGGCAGATCAGGCGTATTACGCCGGGCCAGTTCTTCCTCGTCCAATGCGGGAACAACGACCAGTTGCGGGGCGAACAGACTGGTTTCCGACAGCAGGCTTTCGCCTCGGGCGCTGCGCAAGTCGTTGAGCAGCGGCAGGACCACCAGCGGCAGATCCCGGCGCGCCGAATGAATGCGCTCCAGATACACCGGCAACTGGGTCATGGCCTGAATCAGCAACTGCTCGGACTCGACCGGATGGCTGACGCGTTTCTGCTGCACGGCCAGCACCAGTTGCTCGATTTCCTCGGCCAGCAGCGCTGCGCCGTAGAATTCGATCATCTGCAGGCTGCCATGAACCTGATGCACAAGGTTCAGGCACTCGGCTATCGCGGCCTCTTCCGCAGGGTTTTCGATGAATTCGTCCAGTGCATGACGTGCCTGCGTGAGCGTCTCGGCGATCTCGCCCTTGAGCCACTCCAGCGCCACATAGTCGTGACGATCAGCCATGACAGATACCGCCCTTTACCCGGTCCAGATCGTTCATTGAGTGAACATCATCCGATTTTTTTCGATGGCGGCAAGGTGAAACCCGACACCGAACGACGCATTTCGCTGGCCATCTTCGCCAGGTTGCCAATGCTCTCGGCGGTTGCCGCAGTGCCCGAGGTGGTCTGTGAGGTGGTCTGCTGGATCACGCTCATGGTCTGGGAGATCTGTCCGGCCGACTCGGCCTGTTGCCGCGCGGCATCGGTGATACTTTCGATCAGCTCGGCCAGCACTCTGGACACGCCTTCGATCTCTTCGAGCGCGACGCCTGCATCCTGCGCCAGCCGCGCGCCACGCACCACTTCGCTGGTGGTCTGCTCCATGGAGATGACCGCCTCGTTGGTGTCGTTCTGGATCGCCCGTACCAGCGTCTCGATCTGTTTGGTGGCCGAAGACGAACGCTCGGCGAGCCGCTGGACTTCGTCGGCAACCACGGCAAAACCACGCCCGGCATCACCCGCCATGGACGCCTGAATGGCCGCATTGAGGGCCAGAATGTTGGTCTGATCGGCAATATCATCGATCAGGCTGACAATGTCGCCGATTTCCTGCGAAGACTCACCCAGACGCTTGATGCGCTTGGAGGTGTCCTGAATCTGTTCACGAATGTTGTCCATGCCCCGAATGGTGTTGTGCACCACCTCGTTGCCCTTGTTGGCGATGGTCACCGAACGCTCGGCCACCGATGAGGATTCCGAGGCATTGGCCGACACCTGATCGATGGACGCCGCCATGTCGTTGATCGAAGTCGAGGCCGCGCTGATCTGCAACGCCTGATGCCGGGAAGCCGCGGACAACTGCATGGCCGTGGCCTGGGTTTCGGCGACCGCCGAGGCCACCTGCTCTGCCGTGAGGTTGATGGTGACCACCAGTTCACGCAACTGATCGATGGAGTAATTGATGGAGTCGGCGATGGCGCCGGTGAAGTCTTCGGTTACCGAGGCCGTGACAGTCAGATCGCCGTCGGCCAGGTTTTCGATTTCGTCGAGCAGGCGCATGATCGCGTTCTGATTGCGCTCGCTCTTCTGTGCGGTTTCACGCAACTGGCGGTTGGTTTCGCGAACCATCACCAGCGCAATCAGGATGATCGACATCAGCGCCAGAAGCCCCAGCACGTAGCCGCCCACGGTGTTGACGGTGCGTCGGTTGGCCAGATTTTCCAGGCTGTTGGCCAGCACCGAGGTCTCGTCCAGCAGGGTCTGCGAGGTATTGAAGATGTTGCCCGACGCTTCCCGTACGCGATACAGCTCGGGCGAGGTCTCCAGAATTTCGTCCACCGAGCCGGAGACAAACTCGAACAACTCGGCAATCTCGGCCAGCCGCGCCCGCGCATCCCGGTCTTCGACCTGGGCAATGCGCATGGTCGCGTTGCCTTCCAGCATCCCGTTAAGCACACGCCCGAACTGGCTGGCGTCACGGCCAAAGGCATCGGCCGCCTGCACGGCGGTTTCATCACCCGCCAGTACCGTGTTGACCGATCCCAGAATCCGCTCGGCCAACAAGGCCTGACGCTGGGCGACCACAACCTGCGCGGCAGGCGCTTTGCTCTGCAGAAGAATCTCGACAACCTTTTCGTATTCGGCCTGCAACTGCGGAATGGTCTCGGCGAGGGTTGCGGCCACCTGATGCAGCGACAGCACGGTCTGCTCGCTGGCCAGAATCACGTCGGTGTTCTTGCGCAGCGCTTCCCAATCGTTCTGCACGTTGCGCAGTTCGTCGCGGATCGATGACGGCGCGGCGGGCAGGCTGGTGTTGGGATCGCCTTTTCTCAGGTAGCCCCAACGCAGGTCGAAGTCGTTGCGCGCATCGGCCAGCAGCTTGAAGGCCTGAGCCTTGCCTGCAGCCGCTTCGGTAGCATTTTTCGCGATGCGCTGGGACAACACGCGCAGCTCTCCGGCATGCCCGATGTACTGCTTGTCGTAGTTCGACTGAGTATTGAGGTAAGCGAAGTTGGCGAACAGCAACATGATGAAAACGATGAGCGCGAAGAACAGCACGATAATCTGCGTACGGCTGCGTGCGCCTTCCAGTGACCTGCCTGTCTTACTCATTTAAATCAGGCCCCCGCCTGGACCAACTGCGATTCATGACACAAAACCGGTCCGCCCATGGCGAGCCGCTGCGACCTTCTAGAACGCCACATCCACAAACTCCGCAGACTGCAGCAGCGCCCACGGACTGAACACCAGCCAGGCCTGCTCACGAATGAACTGCCCGCGCAGAAACGGCAAAAGACGCGAATCCAGTGTGCCCTGCGCTTCGGAAATCAGGCTCAACTGACTGAAATGCTGCATGCCGAAGACCTCGTCCACCAGCAGACCGGCGAACGCGTCCTGATGTTCAACCACCAGCACGCGGCGCTGTTTGCGCACAGGCGACAGCTCCTGACCAAAGAATCCGCACAGGTCGGTGAGTGGCAACAGTCGTCCGCGAAGATTGGCGATGCCCACAATCCAGGGTTTGACCCCATGCAAGGCGGCGTGTCGTGGCTCGTGCAGGATTTCGGCGATCTCGCCAATGGGCGCCACGAAACGCTGCTCGCCCATTCTGAACCCGATACCGACCCAGTCCTGCTGATGGGCTTCCTGCAAAGGCAGGCCAGCCGCCAGCGACCGACAGCGCCGGTCGATGTCCAGAAGCATTTCAAAGGCTGTGCGTGGCTCGGCCATGGCGATTCCGGCAATCAGCCGGCCAGCACCGCGTTCAGGGTTTTCATCAGGGTGTCTTCATCCACCGGCTTGGTCAGGTAGTCGCGCGCGCCTTGGCGCTTGCCCCAGACCTTGTCGGTTTCCTGATCCTTGGTGGTGATCATGATCACCGGAATCATGGCGGTGTCGGCATCCTTGGTCAGCTGACGCGTGGCCTGGAAGCCGTTGAGCCCCGGCATCACGATGTCCATCAGCACGGCGTCGGGTTTTTCCTGACGGGCCAGGGCCACGCCGTCCGCGCCGTTTTCAGCCTTGAGCACCTCGTGACCATGCTTTTCCAGCATGCCGGTGAGTTTGTACATTTCAGTCGGCGAGTCATCGACGATCAATATTCGAGCCATGGGTGTTCCCCGTCAGGTTGCGAGCACGCGTTCAATGGGCGCGGGCGTCACGGTATGTGTTGTTCCACTGCAACGAAGCTCGGCACATGGGCCTTGATCGCGCTGAGCAGTTCTTCCTTGCTGAATGGCTTGGTCAGAAACTGATCCGATCCCACAGCCCGCCCCCTGGCCTTGTCGAACAGCCCGTCCTTGGACGACAGCATAATGACAGGCGTGGACTTGAACGCTCGATTGTTCTTGATCAGGGCACAGGTCTGATAGCCATCCAGACGCGGCATCATGATATCGACGAATATGATGCGCGGGTGGTTATCGGCAATCTTGGCCAGCGCATCGAAACCGTCGATGGCCGTGATGACTTCACAGCCGACATTTCTCAGCAGCGTTTCGGCGGTACGGCGAATGGTCTTCGAGTCATCGATGACCATGACTTTCAAGGCTGTGGGGTGCTGTTCCATATCTGCTCTTCCATCGCCGCAGCGAATTTTTGCGTGTACTGCAAAGCACTGGGAGCCTGATGGTATGGCTTCACTGATCCGGAAGGATCGTAGACTAGGTGTGAGGCCTTTTTAGCACACTCCTCCCTCTCAATCCATAAACTGCGCCGCCCCTTGACCGGGAGCACTCGGAGCGCCACCCTGACGCCAATTTCACGGCCGTACCGGCCCTTATCGATCAGAGGATATTGCCCATGAGCGTTCGCCTAGGGATTGTCATGGACCCCATTGAGCGCATCTCCTATAAAAAGGACAGCTCGCTCGCCATGCTGCTGGCTGCACAGGCGCGTGGCTGGGAGCTGTTCTATATAGAGCAGAAGGATCTGTACCAGAACGCAGGTCAGGCCCGTGCGCGCATGAAGCCGCTCAAGGTGTTCGCCGATCCGGGCAAATGGTTCGAATTCGAGGCTGAAGTCGACGCAGGCCTGGACGATCTGGACGTGATCCTGATGCGCAAGGATCCGCCATTCGACATGGAGTTTGTCTACGCGACCTACCTGCTGGAGCAGGCCGAGCGTGCTGGCGTGTTGGTGGTCAACAAGCCGCAGAGCCTGCGTGACTGCAACGAGAAGCTGTTTGCCACGCTGTTCCCGCAATGCACCCCGCCGACGCTGGTCAGCCGCCGCGCCGACATCATCCGCGAGTTCGCCGAACAGCACGGCGACGTGATCCTCAAGCCGCTGGACGGCATGGGCGGCGCGTCGATCTTCCGCCATCGCGCGGGCGATCCGAACCTGTCGGTCATTCTGGAAACCCTGACGGCCCACGGCACCCAGCAAATCATGGCGCAGGGTTATCTGCCCGCGATCAAGGACGGCGACAAACGCATCCTGATGGTCGACGGCGAACCCGTTCCTTATTGCCTGGCGCGTATTCCGGCAGCCGGCGAAACCCGTGGCAACCTCGCCGCTGGCGGCCGTGGCGAAGCGCGTCCGCTGAGCGACAAGGACCGCTGGATCGCCGAACAGATCGGCCCGACCCTGCGCGAGAAAGGTCTGCTGTTCGTGGGCCTGGACGTGATCGGTGAGCACCTGACCGAAATCAACGTGACCAGCCCGACCTGCATTCGCGAAATCGACAACGCTTTCGGCACCGACATCGGCGGCCTGTTGATGGATGCAATCGAGAAGAAGCTGCAGGCGCGTGCTGCCTGATTGGCAGGTTTTACGTTGAAATGATCCCGAATTGTGGGAAGCCCGCTGCGAAGTCTTTGACGCAGCGCTATGGCGCGGTAAGCACCGGACCGTGGGAGGCGGCTTGCCGGCGATGCAGTCGACGCGGTGTATCAGAAGAACCGTATTGTCGTTGATCGTCGGATTGCCGCCCAGACCAAGCCCCCTCCCACAGTCCGGTGCCTGCTGCTCGACAGCGCTATGTCGAGACGCAGCGGGGCCTCCCACATCGAGGACTGCCGGGTATACCGGGCACTGAACGCCCTTCGTCCGATCCGGACCGGAGCTTCAAGCCACATTGCGTTATCATGCATCACCTGTAACACGACACGGACTTTGACATGCAGGCTGACGAGATGCTGAACCGCCCATGACATCGATGGCCAGAAACGACCTTCCCCTGGAACTCGCCAACGTCGGCGTGCGTCCGGCCGATCGTCTGGGCTTCACGATGATGATCGCGGCGTTGATCCATCTGGCGATCATCCTCGGCGTGGGCTTTACCTACGTGAAGCCGGAGCAGATTTCACAGACGCTGGAAATCACCCTCGCCACCTTTAAAAGCGAAGAAAAGCCCAAACAGGCTGACTTCCTCGCTCAGGACGACCAGCAGGGCAGCGGTACGCTGGACAAGGCTGAAACGCTCAAGACCACCGAAGTCGCGCCCTACCAGGACACCAAGGTCAACAAGGTCACGCCGCCCCCGGCCAGCAAGCCGGTGGTCAAGCAGGAAGCGCCCAAGACTGCGGTTGCCACCACGGCACCCAGCCCTCAGAAAACCGTCGCCAAGCGTGAAGAGGTCAAACCCGACCCCGCAGTCAAGGCCGCGCCGACCTTCGACAGCGCCGAGCTGAGCAACGAAATCGCCAGCCTCGAAGCCGAACTGTCCGCCGAACAACAGCTGTACGCCAAGCGCCCGAAGATCCATCGCCTGAACGCGGCCTCGACCATGCGCGACAAGGGCGCCTGGTACAAGGACGACTGGCGCAAGAAAGTCGAGCGCGTCGGCAACCTCAACTACCCTGAAGAAGCTCGCCGCAAGCAGATCTACGGAAACCTGCGACTACTGGTCTCGATCAATCGCGACGGTTCGCTGTACGAAGTGCTGGTGCTCGAATCTTCCGGACAGCCGCTGCTGGATCAGGCAGCGCAGCGAATCGTGAGGCTTGCAGCGCCATTTGCGCCGTTCACCGGCGATCTGGCTGACATCGATCGACTCGAGATCATTCGCACCTGGAAATTCGCCCGCGGGGACAAGCTTTCCAGCAACTGATGCTTTTTTGCCAATACTGCCAGCGCACGCACAACTGACAGTTGTCAGGCACGCGGCTCAGCGCCACACTAGGGCTCATGAAAAAAGTCTCTCCGAGTTACCTCAAGCATCAGTTCTTGATCGCCATGCCGCACATGCACGACGAGAACTTCTCGCAGACCTTGACTTACGTTGTCGAGCACAACGCCAATGGCGCAATGGGACTGGTGATCAACCGCCCGCAAAGCCTGACCCTGGCCGATGTGCTCGAACAATTGCGACCGGAGCTGCCTGCACCGGTGCGCTGCCAGCAGATCCCCATCCATTCCGGCGGCCCAGTGCAGACCGATCGCGGTTTCGTGCTGCATCCCAGCGGCCAGGTGTTTCAGGCAACGGTCGATCTGCCGGGTGGTATCTCGCTTTCCACGTCCCAGGATGTGCTGTTCTCGATTGCCGACGGCTATGGCCCTGATCAAAATGTGATCACACTCGGCTACGCCGGGTGGGACGCGGGTCAGCTCGACGCCGAAATGGCTGCCAATGCCTGGCTGACCTGCTCATTTGACCCGGGCATCCTGTTCGACGTGGACAGCGATCAGCGCCTCAACGCCGCTGCCGCACGACTGGGCGTCAATCTCAACCTCCTTTCGACTCAGGCAGGGCACGCCTGATGGCTGCATTGCGCCTGCTGCTGGGGTTTGATTTCGGCACCAAACAGATCGGCGTAGCGGTCGGCCAGGCCATTACCGGTCAGGCCCGTGAGCTGTGTACCTTGAAGGCGCAGAACGGCATCCCGGACTGGGATAAGGTTCAGGCGCTGATCAAGGAATGGCAACCTGACGCCATTGTGGTAGGTCTGCCTCTGAATATGGACGGCACACGCAGTAACATGAGCGACCTGGCCGAAAAGTTTTCGCGCAAGCTCAATGGCCGTTTCGGCGTGGCGGTGTATACCCACGACGAACGCCTGACCACCTTTGAAGCCAAGGGCGAACGCATGGCCCGAGGCGGCCAGAAAGGCAGCTACCGAGACAACCCGGTTGACGCCATTGCCGCCGCCCTGCTGCTGCAAGGCTGGCTCGACGAGCACCCCGAACTGTTGAATGCGTGACTTTTTGCGTCCGCACCGCTTCGAGATACCCGGATTCCACGTTTACGCCTGAGCCGCGCCGCCTGGACGGACGCTGCCCGAGCCCCAAGGAGCAACCATGAGCCTGCCCAATCCCGCCGAACTGATTCGTCAGATGGCCACTGACCTGAACGCTCACCTGCACAAGCGCGGCATCAGCGACCCTCGTTTCATCGGTATTCGCACCGGCGGCGTATGGGTTGCTCAGGCGCTGCTCAAGGCACTCGACAATACGGCCCCGCTCGGCACGCTGGACGTTTCCTTCTACCGTGATGACTTCAGCCAGAACGGCCTGCATCCGCAAGTACGCCCGTCAGAGCTGCCGTTCGAGATCGAAGGCCAGCACCTGGTGCTGATCGACGACGTGCTGATGAGCGGCCGCACCATTCGCGCCGCCCTCAATGAGCTGTTCGATTACGGCCGCCCGGCCAGTGTCACGCTGGTCTGCCTGCTGGACCTGGAAGCCGGTGAACTGCCGATCCGTCCTAACGTGGTAGGCGCGACGCTGTCTCTGGCACCACAGGAACGCATCAAGCTGTCCGGCCCCGAGCCTCTGGCACTCGAACTTCAAGACCTCTCTACCGCCCTCTAAGAGTCCATTGCGATGACGCCTCTCGACGCCAAGCGCCCGCTGCAGTTGAACCATCAGGGTCAGCTGCGCCATTTTCTGTCTCTGGACGGCTTGCCTCGCGAGCTGCTCACCGAAATCCTCGACACCGCCGACTCGTTTCTCGAAGTCGGTGCCCGGGCGGTGAAGAAAGTCCCGCTGTTACGTGGCAAGACGGTGTGCAACGTGTTCTTCGAGAACTCGACCCGTACGCGGACCACTTTCGAACTGGCGGCCCAGCGCCTGTCGGCCGACGTGATCACGCTGAACGTCTCGACTTCGTCTACGAGCAAGGGCGAAACGCTGTTCGACACCCTGCGCAACCTCGAGGCCATGGCCGCCGACATGTTTGTCGTGCGCCACGCTGACTCGGGTGCAGCGCACTTCATTGCCGAGCACGTCTGCCCGGATGTGGCGATCATCAACGGCGGCGATGGCCGTCACGCTCACCCGACCCAGGGCATGCTCGACATGCTGACGATCCGTCGTCACAAGGGCGGTTTCGAGAACCTCTCGGTGGCCATTGTCGGCGACATCCTGCACTCGCGTGTGGCGCGCTCCAACATGCTGGCGCTCAAGGCGCTGGGCTGCCCGGACATCCGCGTGATCGGACCGAAAACCCTGCTGCCGGTCGGTATTGAGCAGTATGGCGTGAAGGTCTACACCGACCTGAACGAAGGTTTGAAAGACGTGGACGTGGTCATCATGCTGCGCCTGCAACGCGAGCGCATGACCGGCGGCCTGCTGCCCAGCGAAGGCGAGTTCTACCGCCTGTTCGGTCTGACCACGGCGCGTCTGGCCGTAGCGAAACCGGATGCCATCGTCATGCATCCCGGTCCGATCAATCGCGGCGTGGAAATCGAGTCGGCAGTGGCCGACGGGGCTCATTCGGTGATTCTCAATCAAGTGACTTACGGCATCGCGGTGCGCATGGCGGTGCTGTCCATGGCCATGAGCGGACAAACCGCACAACGACAGTTCGAGCAGGAGAACGCCCTGTGAAGCTCAGTATTCTCGGCGCTCGCGTCATCGACCCGGTCAGCGGTCTGGATCAAGTCACCGACCTGCACATTGAAGCGTGCAAGCTCCTGGCAATCGGCGCCGCACCAGCCGGCTTCGAAGCGAGCCAGACCATCGACGCCACCGGCCTTGTCGCCGCGCCCGGTCTGGTCGATCTCAATGTCTCCCTGCGTGAGCCGGGTTACAGCCGTAAAGGCAGTATCGCCAGCGAAACGCGTGCGGCGACGGCTGGCGGCGTGACCAGCCTGTGCTGCCCGCCGCGCACCAAGCCGGTACTGGATACGTCGGCAGTTGCCGAGCTGATTCTGGACCGCGCTCGTGAAGCCGGTTTCAGCAAGGTCTTTCCGATTGGAGCGCTGAGCAAGGGCCTGGAAGGCGAGCAGCTGGCCGAACTGATCGCCCTGCGCGATGCGGGCTGCGTTGCGTTCGGCAACGGTCTGAGCAGCTTCAACAACACGCGCACGCTGTGCCGGGCGCTGGAATACGCGGCCACGTTTGACCTGACCGTGATCTTCAATTCGCAGGATCGTGATCTGGCCGAAGGCGGTCTGGCTCACGAAGGTCCGACGGCCAGCTTTTTGGGACTGGCCGGCATTCCGGAAACGGCCGAAACCGTCGCCCTGGCGCGCGACCTGCTGCTGGTCGAGCAGAGTGGCGTGCGTGCGCACTTCAGCCAGTTGACCAGCGCTCGCGGCGCGGCCCTGATTGCACAGGCGCAGGCGCGCGGACTGCCCGTAACGGCGGATGTGGCGCTGTATCAGCTGATCCTGACGGATGAGGCGCTGATCGACTTCTCCAGCCTGTACCACGTCCAGCCGCCCCTGCGCACCCGTGCCGACCGTGACGGCCTGCGCGAAGCGGTGAAGTCCGGGGTGATCCAGGCCATCTCCAGCCACCACCAGCCTCACGAGCGTGACGCCAAGCTGGCGCCATTTGGTGCGACCGAGCCGGGCATCAGCAGCGTCGAGTTGCTGCTGCCACTGGCCATGACCCTGGTCGAAGACGGCCTGCTGGACCTGCCAACCCTCATCGCCCGCCTGAGCAGCGGCCCGGCCGCAGCGCTGCGTCTGCCTGCTGGCAAACTGAGCGCCGGTGCGCCAGCAGACATCGTCCTGTTCGATCCAGCGGCTTCAACCCTTGCGGGCGAAACCTGGCTGTCCAAAGGCGAAAACTGCCCCTTCATCGGCCATTGCCTGCCGAGTTCAGTGCGTTACACGCTGGTGGATGGGCGGATCAGTTATAGCCGTTGAATCACCGACTGATCGCAACCACGCTCCGCGTCCGGCAGTAAGGTGCTTGAGACCCCTGATCGTTCCCACGCTCCAGCGTGGTAACGCCTCTCAGGACGCTCCGCGTCCGGCCGTGATGTGACGCTTCGCGTCACGGCCGCATGCCCACCAGCTATCACCCGCGACGTGCATTCTCCACCGAGACCTGATTATTCAGCGTCCAGAAGTCATAAAGGATGCCGATCAGGAACAGCCCGCCTGTGAACAGGTAGATAACCCCGGTGATCCACTTGCCCATGTACATGCGATGCACGCCGAAGAGGCCGAGGAAGGTCAGCAGGATCCAGGCCAGGCTGTAGTCGGTCGAACCTGACGTGAAGCGCAGGTCCGCTTCGCGATCCATCGACGGAATCAGAAACAGGTCGATCAGCCAGCCGATGCCTAGCAGCCCGAATGTGAAGAACCAGATGGTCCCGGTCACTGGCTTGCCGTAGTAGAAACGGTGCGCGCCGAGGAACCCGAAAATCCACAACAGATAACCCATGACCTTGCTGTGTGTGTCGGAGCGATAGCCGTTCATTTGTATCCTCTCTGAGTCAATAGAAAAAAATAAATAACATTTTTGTGACTCCACTGTCGTCTTCCGACGTACGGCATCCTACGCCCTTATGCACCGTCAAACCCTTGTCGCCAAAGGAATTACGGAGAAAACAGAAAGAGTCTTTCGCGCATTTTGCAATGATGCCACTGTGACTCACTCGACAAATGGGGTCAGGATTTTCAAAAAAGCTGTTATAAAGTTGCGCGCTGACCACCATGAGCCTTGCCAAATGCGTCCTTTTTTCAAGACATGGCTAACCATTTGCCTGTTTATGCCACTGGCCGCCCACGCCACCAATCGTGAGCAACAGCTTCCTGCGAGCTTCTCGGGTTACACCGCCAAAAGTCACCTTACGCCCGTGATAGCAACGCGAAATACGCCTCAGGAAACCACCGTCACTCCACATGCAACGCGAACCACCCGCGCCGTTCAGACGCCGGTTTCGCGAAAGAATTCCTCCAAGGCTGCCCACACTCAGGCTCTGAACGCGGGTAACGCAAAACAGGGCAACGCCGTTGTGAAACGTGCGCTGCAGACTGTCGGCACGCCCTATCGCTGGGGCGGTACAACGCCGGGCAAAGGTCTGGATTGCAGTGGGCTGGTGAAGTACGCCTACAGCGACGTTCGTGAAGTCGACTTGCCACGTACGTCCAATGCCATGGCCCAAGGCCACGGGCAGACAGTGGATCGCAAGGATTTGAAACCGGGTGACCTGCTGTTCTTCAACATCAAGAGCCGCAACGTGAACCACGTGGCGATCTATCTGGGCGACAACAAGTTCGTTCATGCGCCGCGTCGTGGCAAGGCTGTCACCGTGGACACGCTGAACAAGCCGTACTGGAACAGTCACTACAAGATCGCCAAGCGCGTACTACCCAAGCAGACCACGCAAATGCGGGTCGTGCAGCGCTGATCCCCTCCAAGGCCTGCCTCTGCGCAGGCCTGTTTCATCTCCCCCCTTTACCATTCCCTAGAAGTTGTCAGGCACCTTGGCCCGCTCGCGTGCGCTTTCACGGGTGATCAGGCCTTTCTTGACCAGATCGGCCAGGCACATGTCCAGCGTCTGCATGCCCATCGAGCCTCCGGTCTGAATGGCCGAATACATCTGCGCCACCTTGTCTTCACGAATCAGGTTACGGATCGCGGGCGTGCCCATCATGATTTCATGAGCCGCGATCCGGCCGCCGCCGACCTTCTTGAGCAGTGACTGCGACACCACCGCGTGCAGCGACTCGGACAGCATCGAGCGGATCATCGATTTTTCCTGAGCCGGAAACACGTCCACCACCCGGTCGATGGTCTTGGCCGCTGATGTCGTGTGCAGCGTGCCGAACACCAGGTGGCCGGTCTCGGCCGCCGTCAGCGCCAGACGAATTGTCTCGAGGTCGCGCAGCTCGCCCACCAGAATCACGTCCGGGTCTTCACGCAGTGCCGAACGCAAAGCCTCCGAAAACCCGAGCGTGTCGCGATGCACTTCGCGCTGGTTGACCAGGCACTTCTTGGATTCGTGAACGAATTCGATAGGGTCTTCGATGGTCAGGATATGGTGATGCTTGTTGCAGTTGAGGTAGTCGATCATCGCCGCCAGCGTGGTCGATTTACCCGACCCGGTCGGCCCCGTGACCAGAATCAGGCCGCGAGGCACGTCTGTAATCTTGCGAAACACACTGCCCATGCCCAGATCCTCCATGCTCAGGATCCGGGAGGGAATGGTCCGAAACACAGCGCCAGCGCCACGATTCTGGTTGAAGGCGTTGACGCGGAACCGCGCGACACCCGGCACTTCGAACGAGAAGTCGGTTTCCAGAGACTCCTCGAAGACCTGGCGCTGCTTGTCGTTCATGATGTCGTAGATCAGCGCCTTGACTTCTTTTGCATCGAGCGGTGGCAGGTTGATCCGCCGCACATCGCCGTCGACACGGATCATCGGCGGCAGGCCTGCAGAGAGGTGCAAGTCCGACGCGCCCTGTTTGGCACTGAAGGCCAGCAGCTCGGTAATATCCATACAGCTCCTCAATCACATAGAATGCCGCAGACTTTAGCCCTGCTGGCGCAAATCAATGTCCACGATAGCAGCGAACATTTCAACGCTCGAACAGCGAATTCGTACAGCGTCTCTCGCAGCGCAGCGAGATCCGGCCTCGGTCGGCCTGCTGGCGGTGAGTAAAACCAAGCCCTCCAGCGCATTGCGGGAAGCATACGCTGCCGGATTGCGTGACTTTGGCGAAAATTATTTGCAGGAAGCCCTCGGCAAACAGGGCGAATTGGCGGACCTGCCCTTGTGCTGGCACTTCATTGGCCCCATTCAATCGAACAAAACGCGCGCAATCGCCGAAAACTTCGCCTGGGTACATTCCGTGGATCGCCTGAAAATTGCTCAACGCCTCTCTGAGCAGCGGCCTGAAGGTCTGGAGCCGCTCAACATCTGCATTCAGGTGAATGTCAGTGGCGAGGCCAGCAAATCAGGCTGTACGCCAGAGGATCTGCCAGCACTGGCCGCTGCCATCAGCGCCCTGCCGCGCCTGAAGCTGCGTGGCCTGATGGCGATTCCCGAGCCCACCGAAGATCAGGCTGAACAGGCCGCTGCCTTTGCGGCTGTGCGCACGCTGCAGGACCAGTTGGACCTGCCGCTCGACACCCTTTCCATGGGCATGAGCCACGACCTGGAAGCCGCCATCGCTCAAGGCGCAACCTGGGTACGGATCGGCACCGCCCTTTTTGGCGCCCGCGACTACGGCCAGCCATAACCTCCACACAAGGACCCCACTCATGAGCAA
This sequence comes from Pseudomonas viridiflava, assembly GCF_001642795.1. Classification (GTDB taxonomy): domain Bacteria; phylum Pseudomonadota; class Gammaproteobacteria; order Pseudomonadales; family Pseudomonadaceae; genus Aquipseudomonas; species Aquipseudomonas viridiflava. Next base: position 500,592 of record NZ_LKEH01000026.1, read on the forward strand.
GACCCGTATCGCCTTCATCGGCGCCGGAAACATGGCCTCCAGCCTGATCGGCGGACTGCGTGCCCAAGGTGTGGAGGCGAGCCTGATCTGTGCCAGCGCGCCGGGAGCCGAAACCCGCGAGCGCATTTCGACCGAGCACGGCATCAAGGTCTTCGCCGACAACGCCGAAGCAGTCAAGGGTGCGGACGTTGTGGTACTCGCGGTCAAGCCACAGTTGATGAAAGCCGTGTGCGAAGCCCTCAAGCCCAGTCTGGAAGCGCATCAGTTGATTGTTTCGGTGGCTGCCGGCATCACCTGCGCCAGCCTGACCAAATGGCTGGGCGAACAGCCGGTGGTCCGCTGCATGCCCAATACGCCTTCGCTATTGCGTCAGGGTGCCAGCGGCCTGTATGCCACAGCGAATGTCACCGCCACACAGCGCGAACAGGCCGAACAAATGCTGTCCGCCGTCGGGATCGCGGTCTGGGTCGAGCAGGAAAAGCACATGGACGCCGTCACTGCGGTGTCCGGCAGCGGCCCTGCCTACTTTTTTCTAATGATGGAAGCCATGACCGCCGCAGGTGTGAAACTGGGCCTGCCGGAAGACATCGCTAAAAAACTCACCCTGCAAACCGCACTCGGCTCGGCGCTGATCGCGACGGGCAGCGATGTGGATGCAGGCGAATTGCGTCGTCGTGTCGCCTCACCGGGCGGCACCACAGAAGCCGCGATCAAGGCATTTCAGGCAGGCGGTTTCGAAGCACTGGTGCAAACCGCGCTGACCGCCGCCGATCACCGCGCAGCCGAACTGGCTGAGCAACTGGGCAAATAATTTCAGGTCTTTTTCGGAGCAGATTGATGATCGGATTGAACACCGCTGCAATTTATGTCCTGCAAACCCTCGGCAGTCTGTATTTGATGCTCATCCTGTTGCGCTTCGTGCTGCAACTGGTGCGAGCGAACTTCTACAACCCGCTGAGCCAATTCATCGTCAAGGCCACTCAGCCGCTGCTCAAGCCGCTGCGACGCATCATTCCGAGTATTTTCGGACTGGACATGTCGTCGCTGGTGCTGGCGATCATCGTGCAGATGATTCTGATGGCCCTTACCTTGCTGCTGATAGCCGGCACCGCCGGTGATCCGTTGCTTCTGCTGCTGTGGTCGATCATCAGCGTGACGGCACTGTTCCTGAAGATATTCTTCTTTGCCCTGATTATCAGCGTAATCCTGTCCTGGGTCGCGCCGGGCAGCAACAATCCTGGTGCGGAACTGGTCAACCAGATCTGCGAACCGGCGCTGGCACCCTTCCGCAGAATCGTGCCGAACCTGGGCGGCCTCGACATCTCACCGATCCTCGCGTTTCTGGTGCTCAAGCTGCTGGACATGCTGGTCATCAACAACCTGGCGGCCATGAGCCACATGCCGGAAGTGCTGCGCCTGTTGATGTAATCCCTTGATGATGATCTGGCGATCGTTCCCACGAGCATGGGAACGATCATCATCGTATTCCTCCAAGAGGACTTGTGTATAACGATGAGCGCGGAGCGATGGGCACGATCAGTGTTGAGGCAGTCCGTACCGTGCCTGATATTCCCTTATTGCCGCTGCCCCCCACGGTCTTTAGACTTACGCCTCATTCAAGCGAGAGCAGGGTCGATGCCCACGGTCTTTCCCCACGATTCTGTCGGTCTGGTCACACCGCAACTGGCCCATTTCAGCGAGCCTCTGGCGCTGGCGTGTGGACGTTCGCTGCCGGCCTACGACCTGATTTACGAAACCTACGGTCAACTCAATGCCACGGCCAGCAATGCCGTGCTGATCTGTCACGCGCTGTCCGGGCATCATCATGCGGCGGGCTTTCACAGCGTCGATGATCGCAAGCCCGGCTGGTGGGACAGTTGCATCGGTCCCGGCAAGCCTATCGATACCAACAAATTCTTCGTCGTCAGCCTGAATAATCTGGGCGGCTGTAACGGTTCGACCGGCCCCAGCAGCATCGATCCGGAAACCGGCAAGCCTTTCGGCGCCAACTTCCCGGTCGTCACCGTGGAAGACTGGGTCAACAGCCAGGCCCGCTTGGCCGACGTTCTGGGGATCGCCCAGTGGGCTGCGGTCATCGGCGGCAGCCTGGGTGGCATGCAAGCATTGCAATGGACCATCAGCTACCCCGAGCGCGTGCGTCACTGCCTGGCCATCGCGTCAGCCCCCAAGCTGTCGGCACAGAACATCGCCTTCAACGAAGTGGCGCGTCAGGCCATCCTCACGGACCCCGAATTCCACGGCGGCTCGTTTCAGGAGCGTGGCGTGATCCCCAAACGCGGCCTGATGCTGGCGCGCATGGTTGGCCACATCACCTATCTGTCCGATGACTCGATGGGCGAGAAATTCGGCCGCGGCCTGAAGAGCGAGAAGCTCAATTACGATTTCCACAGTGTCGAGTTTCAGGTCGAGAGCTACCTGCGTTATCAGGGTGAAGAGTTCTCCGGGCGTTTCGACGCCAATACCTACCTGTTGATGACCAAGGCGCTGGATTACTTCGACCCGGCCGCCAACTTCAACGACGACCTGGCCAAGACCTTCGCCAATGCGACAGCCAGGTTCTGCGTGATGTCCTTCACCACCGACTGGCGCTTCTCGCCAGCCCGCTCCCGCGAACTGGTGGACGCGCTGATGGCGGCCCGCAAGGACGTCTGCTACCTGGAAATCGATGCGCCTCAGGGTCACGACGCCTTCCTGATTCCCATCCCGCGCTATCTGCAGGCTTTCAGTAATTACATGAATCGAATTTCGCTGTGAGGATGTCATGAGAGCCGATCTGGAAATCATCCAGGAATGGATTCCCGCTGGCAGCCGCGTGCTCGACCTGGGTTGCGGTGACGGCGAGCTGCTGACCTGGTTGCGTGACCATAAGCAGGTCACCGGCTACGGCCTGGAAAACGACGCAGACAACATCGCCCAGTGCGTCGCCAAGGGCATCAACGTCATCGAGCAGGACCTGGATAAAGGCCTGGGCAACTTCGCCAGCAACAGTTTCGACATCGTGGTCATGACTCAGGCGCTGCAAGCCGTGCATTACCCGGACCGGATCCTCGACGAAATGCTGCGGGTCGGCCGGCAATGCATCATCACCTTCCCGAACTTCGGCCACTGGCGCTGCCGCTGGTATCTGGCGAGCAAGGGCCGCATGCCGGTCTCCGAGTTTCTGCCTTACACCTGGTACAACACGCCGAACATCCACTTCTGCACCTTCGGCGATTTCGAAGAACTGTGCCGCGAGCGCGATGCACAGGTACTCGACCGACTGGCTGTCGATCAGCAGCACCGCCATGGGTGGGCCAGCAAGCTATGGCCTAATCTGTTGGGTGAAATCGGCATCTACCGGGTCACCAGCCCTGGGCTGACGGACCACCGGATTGCCGTGTAACGCTGCTTTTCGAGGAAACGACATGCGCCGCCTGATGCTGTCTTTGCTGATCGCCAGTCTGAGCCTGCCCGCAATGGCAGCCGACGCCATCAAGGGCAATCGTCAGGAGCAGTTTGGCGACATCACGGTTTACTACAACACCTTCAATTCGACGGCGCTGCAACCGGACATCGCCAGGACTGCGGAGCTGATCCGCAGCAAGGAACAGGGCGTCATCAACATCTCTGTGGTCCGTAATGGAAAGCCGCAGATGGCGCAGGTCAGCGGGACGATCAGGGATCTGGCCAATGACTCGCTGCCGCTGGGTTTCAAGCCGGTCACCGAATACGGCGCGGTCAGCTATGTGGCGCAGTACCCTGTGCCGCAGCAGGAAGTCCGAATTTTCGACATTACCGTCCAGACAGGCGGCAATACTCACCGTTTCAGTTTTAACCAGGAACTCTTTCCGGGCCAATGATGAACCTTACCCAACTCGTACTGGCCAGCCACAACGCTGGCAAGCTCAAAGAACTCCAGGCCATGCTCGGCGACAGCGTCACCCTGCGCTCGGTAGGCGAATTCAGCCAGATCGAGCCGGAAGAGACCGGCCTGTCGTTCGTCGAGAACGCAATCCTCAAGGCCCGCAACGCATCGCGCCTGTCGGGCCTGCCTGCCCTGGCGGACGACTCGGGACTGGCGGTGGACTTTCTGGGCGGCGCGCCGGGGATTTATTCGGCACGCTACGCCGACGGCAAGGGCGACGCGGCCAACAACGCCAAGCTGCTGGACGCACTGAAAGACGTACCGGACGAGCAACGCGGTGCGCAGTTCGTGTGCGTACTGGCGCTGGTACGTCACGCCGATGACCCACTGCCGATTCTGTGTGAAGGTCTGTGGCACGGGCGCATTCTGCATGCAGCCAGTGGCGAACACGGCTTTGGCTACGACCCGCTGTTCTGGGTGCCGGAGCGCGACTGCTCCAGCGCAGAGCTGGGACCCGTCGAGAAAAACCAGCTCAGCCATCGCGCCCGCGCCATGGTCCTGCTGCGCCAGCGCCTGGGTCTGGAATGATCCACGATCCTTCTGCGCAGCCGCTGTTTCTGGGCGAGACCGGTTTTTCGTCCGAAGGCCCTCGCCCTGCGCTGCCGCACCTGCCGCCGTTGTCGCTGTACATCCACATTCCGTGGTGCGTGCGCAAATGCCCGTATTGCGACTTCAACTCCCACACGGCCAGCCCGGTGCTGCCGGAGCAGGAATACGTCGATGCACTGCTGGCCGATCTGGATCAGGACCTGCCACACGTCTATGGTCGCGAGCTGCAATCGATCTTCTTCGGTGGCGGCACGCCCAGCCTGTTCAGTGCCGAGGCGCTGGGCCGTCTGTTGAAAGGTGTGGAACAACGCATTCGATTCGCCAGCGATATCGAAATCACCCTTGAAGCCAACCCCGGCACGTTCGAGCAGGCCAAGTTCAGCGCCTATCGCGCATTGGGTATCAACCGGCTGTCCATCGGCATCCAGAGCTTTCAGGAATCCAAGCTCAAGGCGCTGGGCCGGATCCACAATGGCGACGAAGCGATCCGCGCAGCGGACATGGCGCGTCAGGCCGGTTTCGACAACTTCAACCTGGACCTGATGCACGGCCTGCCGGATCAATCGCAGGACGAAGCGCTGGATGACCTGAGACAAGCCATCGCGCTGAAACCGACGCATCTGTCCTGGTATCAGCTGACACTGGAGCCCAACACGGTGTTCTGGAACCAGCCGCCGGTGCTGCCGGAAGACGACATCCTCTGGGACATTCAGGAAACTGGCCAGCAACTGCTGGCGGACCATGGCTACGCGCAATACGAAGTGTCGGCCTATGCACAGCCCGGCAAACCGGCGCGGCATAACCTGAATTACTGGGCGTTCGGCGATTTCATCGGGATCGGCGCGGGCGCTCATGGCAAGCTGAGTCATCTGGACGGACGTATTTTCCGTACCTGGAAAACGCGGCTGCCCAAGGACTACCTGAACCCTGACAAACCTTTTCAGGCGGGCATGAAGCTATTGCCACTGGATGAATTGCCGTTCGAGTTCCTGATGAACGCCTTGCGACTGACAAAGGGCGTGGACGCTGCATTATTTCGGGAAAGAACGGGTCTAAGCGTCGACTCACTGGCCAGCGCTCGTAAACAGGCGGAGCAACGCGGTCTGTTGCAGACCGATCCGACACGTCTGGCAGCGACGCCGCAAGGCCAGCTTTTCCTCAATGACTTGTTGCAATACTTTCTGATCTAAGGACCCTGCATGGATCTCGTACTCGATCTGCTCGCCACCGTGTCACGCTGGAGTCGCAGCAACCTTTCAGAAATCGCCCTGGCGCTGGTGGGCTGCCTGCTGGTGCTGTTCGGCTCGGATGTCAAAGGCTGGCTGGAACAGCGCGTGGGCAGCATGGCAGGCGCCTTGCGCATCCCGATCATGGCCCTGCTGTGCACCGTCGGCAGCGGCCTGGCCCTGATCTACGCCACCCCTTGGGTCGTGCGCGGCCTGAGCCAGTTCAACAACTACAGCCTGGCGCCGGTGCTGTTGGTGGTGCTGGTGCTGATCGGGGTGGTTGCGGACAGGAAGTGATTTGATCATTCCAGCGCTCCGCGTTCGCTTGAAGATGTGACGCAGAGCGTCCCGGGCTGCATGCCCACGCGGAGCATGGGCACGATCGGTGCGCTGGATATGATCGTTCCCACGCCCCAGCGTGGTAACGCCCCTCAGGACGCTCCGCGTCCGCTTCGACGGTCAGTCAACCTTCTCGAACTTCAAATCCCAGACACCATGACCAAGACGCTCGCCACGGCGTTCGAACTTGGTGATCGGGCGTTCGGCCGGGCGCGGCACGTACTGATTGTCTTCGGCCTGATTGCGGAAACCCGGCGCGACGCTCATCACTTCCAGCATGTACTCGGCGTAAGGACCCCAGTCGGTCGCCATGTGGAACACGCCACCGGTCTTCAGCTTGCTACGTACCAGCGCGGCAAACTCGGGCTGCACGATGCGGCGCTTGTGGTGACGGCTCTTGTGCCACGGATCCGGGAAGAACAGCATCAGGCGATCCAGGCTGTTGTCCGCGATGCAGCGGTTCAGCACTTCGATGGCATCGCAGTCATAGACCCGCACGTTGGTCAGGCCCTGAGTCAGCACGCCATTGAGCAATGCACCAACACCGGGGTAATGCACTTCAACACCAATGAAATCCTGCTCGGGCGCAGCCGCGGCCATTTCCAGCAATGAGTGCCCCATGCCGAAGCCGATTTCCAGCGTGCGCGGCGCAGAGCGGCCGAACACCTGATCAAAATCGACCGGCGCGTCCGTCAAGGACAGGCCGAATTTCGGACGCCCCTGATCCAGACCGCGCTGCTGGCCTTCGGTCATGCGGCCAGCACGCATCACGAAACTCTTGATGCGGCGGTGCTGGCGCTCTTCGCCCTCTTCGGTAGCAGGCGACTCTGGGTGCGGAACGTGCGAATCAGTCATCAAACGGGCTCTTACTTGATCAGGCCATCCAGCGGCGAAGATGCGCTGGCATAGAGTTTTCGTGGCATGCGTCCGGCGAGGTACGCCAGACGACCGGCAAATACAGCGTGCTTCATGGCTTCGGCCATCATGATCGGCTGCTGGGCGTGGGCGATGGCAGAGTTCATCAACACCGCCTCGCAACCCAGCTCCATCGCGATGGTGGCATCGGAAGCGGTCCCGACACCGGCATCGACCAGCACCGGCACTTTGGTTTCTTCCAGAATGATCTGCAGGTTGTACGGGTTGCAGATCCCCAGACCGCTGCCGATCAGCCCAGCCAGCGGCATGATCGCGATGCAGCCGATCTCGGCCAGTTGGCGGGCGATGATCGGGTCATCGCTGGTGTAGACCATCACATCGAAACCGTCCTTGACCAGCACTTCGGCGGCCTTGAGGGTCTCGATCACGTTGGGGAACAGGGTCTTCTGGTCCGCCAGCACTTCCAGCTTGACCAGATTGCGGCCGTCCAGCAGTTCGCGGGACAGACGGCAGGTGCGCACCGCTTCGACGGCATCGAAGCAGCCGGCGGTGTTCGGCAGAATGGTGTAGCGATCCGGGGGCAGCACATCCAGCAGGTTCGGCTCGCCCGGGTTCTGACCCAGATTGGTACGGCGCACGGCAACGGTGACGATCTCGGCACCCGAGGCTTCGATGGCCAGACGGGTCTGCTCCATGTCCACGTATTTGCCGGTGCCTACCAGCAGGCGCGACTCAAAGGTCCGACCGGCCAGAACGAAAGGCTTGTCGCTGCGAACATTGCTCATCGGAAATCCTCTTCAACTTGCAGATTAGGGGGCGTCGCCGTCCAGCGCTGCGAACTAGCCGCCGCCGATGGCGTGGACCACTTCGACCTGATCACCTTCGGACAGGGCTGTGGTCTCGTGCTGGCTGCGCGGCACGATATCCAGATTCAATTCCACTGCGACGCGACGTCCGGCAAGTTCCAGACGGGTCAGCAGCGCCTCGACGGTTGCGCCGTCGGGCAATTCAAAGGACTCACCGTTCAACTGAATGTGCATGCGAGAGCAGCCATCATTTTAGGGGGCCAGCATTCTAGCCCGATCGGCCGGTATGACCAAATCAAAGCCACGCCATTCGTCTCAAGCAACCTCGGCAAACTGCGCCACGATCAGGGCGCAGAACCCAGACGCCACGCCGCCAGCCCCAGGGTCGCCCAGCCGAACAGAAACGCCAGACCGCCGAACGGGGTGATGATGCCCAGCTTGCTGATGCCGGTCAGGGTCAGTGCATACAGGCTGCCGGAAAACAGCAGAATGCCGATGGCAAAGGAAATGCCGGCCCAGGTGACCAGCCGACCCGGAAGCTGTGCCGCCAGTACGGCCACACCCAGCAGCGCCAGCGCATGAACGAGTTGGTACAGGACGCCGGTCTGAAAGATGGTCAGGTACTCGGCGGTCAGACGCCCTTTCAGGCCATGAGCAGCAAAGGCACCAAGCGCCACGCCCGTAAAACCGAAGAAGGCGGCCAACATTAAAAAGCTACGAAGCATCAGGAACTCCAGTGAAAAATCGTCCGAAGGCGCACGGTCTGTATAATGGCCCGCTCAACGGGTTCGGCCAAGCCATCTCTATGCTGCAGTCTCTCTTTCGTCGCCTCATCAAAGCCCTGCTGTGGTTCGCAGCTGGCAGTGTCATTCTGGTTATCATCTTCCGCTGGATACCGCCGCCTGGCACCGCGTTGATGGTGGAGCGCAAGGTGGAATCCTGGTTTGACGGTCAGCCCATCGACCTGCAACGCGACTGGCAGCCGTGGGACAAGATTTCCGACAACCTGAAAATCGCCGTTATTGCCGGCGAAGACCAGAAGTTTGCCGAACACTGGGGCTTCGACGTCGACGCGATCCAGGCCGCGATTCTGCACAACGAACGTGGCGGCTCGATCCGCGGTGCCAGCACCCTGAGCCAGCAAGTCTCGAAAAACCTGTTTCTATGGTCCGGCCGCAGCTACCTGCGCAAAGGCCTCGAAGCCTGGTTCACGATGCTCATTGAGGTGTTGTGGTCCAAGGAGCGCATCCTTGAGGTCTACCTCAACAGCGTCGAATGGGACGAAGGCGTGTTCGGCGCACAAGCGGCCGCGCAGCACCATTTCCGCGTCAACGCGAGCGCCCTGACGGTCCAGCAGGCCAGCTACCTCGCCGCCGTCCTGCCCAACCCCAGAGAATGGAGCGCCAGCCACCCCAGCAGCTACGTCTCCCGCCGCGCCGGCTGGATCCGTCAGCAGATGCGGCAATTGGGTGGGGATGACTATCTGGCGAACCTGAACCATAGCCGTCGGTTTTAATGGGTGTAAAACCCGTGCACGCGGGTTCTGGGCTGCAATCCCACGAAAGCGATGCCTTTCTTCAAGCGGATTAATGGCCTGATAGTGGGCACGCCCGCGTCCCCGAGAACCGACGCTTCGCCTGCCGATGTTTACACCTGGATATCAGTGTAATCAGAAGATCGGGACGCGGAGCGTCCCAGGCGGCATGCCAACGCAGAGCATTGGCACGATCAGGTCCAGATTCCCGCTCATCAAGCCACCTGTGCCGTGATCGACGGGTTGAGCTTGCTCATCCCGTTCTTTCGCTACTGACGAATACGATCGGCAGAGATGTTGCACTTCTGCGCCAAGTCGTGAAGTGTCGAACATTAAAGAATGAAACTGCCCCATCACTACGTATGATTATTCACTTAATCTCGTAGTATCCATCTCGTTTTATTTCGAGACCTTGTTTGGACATCCAGATTTTTTATATCTTGCCAACTTTATCGAAACCCGGAAATTACTCCTGAGACAAAAGATTAGAACGTCGACCCTAAACGGAGTATCGAACCGTGAAATACCTACTTGAAGCATTCGATAAAAAAACCGAGATACTAGCCTTTGAGAAAGAAATTCCAGGAGGCCATGATCAACAACTCAAGCTCATCATGGGTTGGACATCCGAGCAGTTAGGCCATGAAGGCTACAATCTGGACGCCGCTCAACTGGAAGCAATCGTCAGGATAATAGGCGATGAAAGCCATGACCCGAACTACGACTACCAACTGACATGCAATACTGATGACTACTAGCTAAAACGCGCTGTCCAACGTTGGGACTTTGTGATGCGGCAACGCATCATGCCGCTATCGATATACTGAGCGTGCTCATCGCACTCTTCCAATGCTGATGAATACGCTCAGCGAAGACGTTATACATCTACGCCAGATCATACTGAAAACAGAAGCACAGACCAAAGAGGTCTACTGCTGAAACGAGCATCGAACCGTGAAATACCTGCTTGAAGCATTCGACAGAAAAACAGAATTTCTCGCTTTTGCAAAAGAAATCCCGGCTGGCAATGACGAACGGCTAAAAAGCATCATGGGCTGGACATCCGAGCAGTGGGGCGATGAAGGCTACAATCTGGACGCTTCTCAGTTGGAAGCAATCGTCAGGCTCATCGGTGATGAACCCCATGATCCGAACTACTTCTACCAGCTGACATGCAACGCTGACGACCTTTAAACAAAAACGCCCCGATCAGATCGGGGCGTTTTGCGTTACCGGCTACGTTACGCCGCTATCGACGTCTTGAGCTTGTTCATCGCGCTCTTTTCTAGCTGACGAATGCGCTCGGCGGAGACGTTGTACTTCTGCGCCAGGTCGTGCAGCGTGGCTTTTTCTTCTGCCAGCCAGCGCTGGTAGAGGATGTCGCGGCTGCGTTCGTCCAGCACGTCCAGCGCCTGATGCAGATTGGCGGTGGAGTTGTCGGTCCAATCGGAATCTTCCAACTGACGCGCCGGGTCGTAGCGGTGGTCTTCCAGGTAGTTGGCTGGCGACTGGAACGCACTGTCGTCGTCAGCTTCGGCTGCCGGGTCGAATGCCATGTCGTGGCCGGTCAGGCGGCTTTCCATCTCGCGCACTTCACGTGGCTCGACACCCAGGCTTTCAGCGACGCGATGCACTTCGTCGTTGTTTAGCCAGGCCAGACGCTTCTTCTGGCTGCGCAGGTTGAAGAACAGCTTGCGCTGCGCCTTGGTCGTGGCAACTTTCACGATGCGCCAGTTGCGCAGGATGAACTCGTGGATTTCCGCCTTGATCCAGTGCACGGCGAACGACACCAGACGCACACCCATTTCAGGGTTGAAACGCTTCACGGCCTTCATCAGACCGACGTTACCTTCCTGGATCAGGTCAGCCTGAGCCAGACCGTAACCGGAATAACTGCGTGCGATGTGCACGACAAAACGCAGGTGGGCGAGAACCATCTGCCGAGCCGCCCCCAGATCCTGCTCATAGTAGAGACTCTCAGCCAGTTCACGCTCCTGCTCGGGCGTCAGCAGCGGAATGCTGTTGACCGTATGCACGTAGGCCTCAAGGTTCGCACCCGGGACTAAGGCATAAGCAGGTTGCAAAGAATTGGTCATACGAAAAAACCTCCAGCGCACATAAATGTGCAGTTCAGCACTGCCAGATTGACTTGGAACCGCGAGACAAGTTCCTTGATTTTCTGAAGCCAATCTGGTGAAACAATTTTAGCTCTACCGTGGCGCCAGTTCACGCAAGTGACGGGCGACCGCAATCCAAGCACCGATATACCCTAACAACACCGCTCCAAGCAAGAGCGAAAAACCATCACCCATCGGCACACCCGTGAGCGCGAAATCACTTCCGTAAAGACCGGCCAGACCGGTTACCGCTCCGTTCAGCCAGTTCAGGCCATAGGCCAGCACGCCCCAGGACAGAATCCCCGCCCCGAAACCGTACAGCGCGCCCATATAAAGGAAAGGCCTGCGCACATAGCTGTCGGTCCCGCCCACCAGCTTGATCACTTCGATCTCGGTGCGACGGTTCTCGATGTGCAGACGTATTGTGTTACCAATTACCAACAGCAAAGCCGAGACCAGCAGAACCGTCAAGCCGAACACAAACCGGTCACCCAGCTTGAGGATCGCTGCCAAGCGCTCGACCCAGACCAGATCGAGCTGGGCCTGCTGCACCTTGGGCAGTTCGGCAAGGCGGGTGCGCAAGGCTTCCAGCGCGGGCTTGTCGACTTCGTCTGGCGTCACCAGCACCACGCCGGGCAACGGGTTTTCCGGCAGCTCCTTGAGCGCTTCACCCAGCCCGGACTGTTGTTGAAACTCCGCCAGCGCCTGTTCGCTGCTGATGTACTCGGCATCCGCCACGCCGGGCATCGCCTTGATCTCATCACGCATGCGAGTGCCATCGGCTGTGCTGGCGTCCAGATTCAGGTAGATCGAGATCTGTGCTGCTCGCTGCCAGGAACCACCCAGACGCTCGACGTTACTCAACAGCAACGACAAGCCCATGGGCAGGCTCAGGGCAATGGCCATGACCAGACAGGTGAAAAAACTGCCTATAGGTTGCTTGCCAAGGCGACGCAGGCTGTCGACCATGCTTGAGCGATGGCTTTCAAGCCAGGCTGAAAGCAGCGTGCTGAAGTCCGGCCCGTCATCGTCGTGATCGTGACGCTGCTTTTTCTGTTTTCCGGGTGCAGGATCAGCCGCCTTTGGCGCGACGCGCTCTGCAACCTTTGGACTGCGTGTGGCACTCATACCCCGGCCTCCCCGTCACCGATCAGACGACCGCGTTGCAGGGTCAGCATGCGGTGACGCATGCGAGCGATGAGCGCCAGATCGTGACTGGCGATGAGCACACTGGTGCCCAGTCGGTTGATGTCTTCGAACACACCCATGATTTCCGCTGCCAATCGTGGATCGAGGTTACCGGTCGGCTCATCCGCCAGCAGCAAGGCCGGACGGTGCACGATGGCGCGCGCGATACCGACGCGCTGCTGCTGGCCGGTGGAAAGATCACCGGGGTACAGGTCGGCCTTGTCGGACAACGCCACGCGATCCAGCGCCGAATCGACGCGCTTGGCGATTTCAGGCTTGGAGAGCCCGAGAATCTGCAACGGCAGTGCGATGTTGTTGAACACCGTGCGATCGAACAGCAACTGGTGATTCTGAAACACGACACCGATCTGCCGACGCAGGAACGGGATCTGCGCATTGCTGATCTGGCCGAGGTCCTGGCCAGCCAGCATCAGTTTGCCGGTTGTCGGGCGCTCCATGGCCAGCAACAGGCGCAGCAGCGTGCTCTTGCCTGCACCGGAATGCCCGGTGACAAACAGAAACTCGCCGCGACGTACTCGAAAGCTCAGTTCGTGCAATCCGACATGTCCATTCGGATAGCGCTTACCGACCTGCTCGAAACGAATCATGGACGCTCCCGCTCCGCAAACAGAGCCTGAACAAAGGGTTCGGCTTCGAAGGTGCGCAGGTCATCAATACCCTCGCCGACGCCGATGTAACGAATGGGCAGACCGAACTGCTTGGCCAGCGCGAAAATCACGCCGCCCTTGGCGGTGCCATCCAGCTTGGTCAGTGCAAGGCCGGTCAGCGTGACAGTCTGGTTGAACTGCTTGGCCTGGTTGATCGCGTTCTGACCGGTGCCCGCATCGAGCACCAGCAGCACTTCGTGCGGCGCATCTGCGTCGAGCTTGCCGATTACGCGGCGCACCTTTTTCAACTCTTCCATCAGGTTGTCTTTGGTGTGCAGACGACCGGCGGTGTCGGCGATCAGCACGTCGATGCCCCGCGCCTTGGCGGCCTGCACGGCGTCGAAGATAACCGAAGCGGAGTCAGCGCCCGTGTGCTGAGCGATGACCGGAATCTTATTGCGCTCACCCCAGACCTGCAGCTGCTCAACGGCAGCGGCACGGAAGGTATCGCCTGCGGCCAGCATGACCTTCTTGCCTTCAAGCTGCAGCTTCTTGGCCAGCTTGCCGATGGTGGTGGTCTTGCCTGCGCCGTTGACGCCTACGACCAGAATCACGAACGGCTTGTGCTCGGCCTTGATGACCAGCGGCTGTTCGACCGGCTTGAGCATCGCGGCCAGTTCGCCTTGCAGCGAGGTGTAGAGCGCCTGAGCATCGGTCAGCTGTTTGCGGGCGACCTTCTGGGTCAGGCTCTGGATAATGACCGATGTCGCTTCGACACCGACATCCGCTGTCAGCAGGCGGGTTTCGATTTCTTCGAGCAGGTCATCATCGATGGCTTTCTTGCCCAGAAACAGGCTGGCCATGCCCTCGCCGATGCTGGCGCTGGTTTTCGACAGGCCTTGCTTGAGGCGGGCGAAGAAGCCGACCTTGCTGGCTTCAGGCTCTTGAACCGGGGCAGCGACAGGCGCGAGTTCCTGAACAGGCTCGACGGGCTGCGGAACCGGCTGCGCAATCGGCGCAGGAATAACGGGTTCAACAATCGGCTCTGCGACAGGCGCAGGTTCAAGCAGCACAGGCTCGGGAACGCTGACCGGCACGATATCGACAGGCGCGGCATCAGGCCGAGGCTCTGGAGCAGGTGCTGCTGCGTATTGAGGTGCCGACGATACGTGATGCTGTTCGGGAATCGGTGGTGTGACGTGGGGCTCAAGCTCGTCGATCAGCGCCACCGACTCTTCAGCCACCGGCAACGTCAGCCAGGGCTGGGGCGATGGCGGACCCGGTTCCACATGCGACTGCGGCTCGGCAGCAGGCGCAGGCTCGACAGCCAGGGGAGCGGATTGAGGGGCAATGAGCGGTTCAACCTGTGGCGTCGCTTCGACGACCGGTTCAGGCTGTTCAGCGGTTGACTCTTGCGGCGCGGGTTCGGCTTCCTGTGGCTTTTTACGCAGCCACCCGAACAGGCCTTTTTTCTCTCCAGCGGCAGCTGGGGTTTTCTTGTCGTCGTTAGAACCAAACATGGAGGACGGCTATCTCAAGGTTGCGGGACGCCAGAGCGCGATCCGGAAAATTCTGACAGTAAAAACAGACTGCTTTTAGGACCGCGTGTTCACTTTGCAGTCCTTTGTTGGGATATGGTTCAGCTTCGTTTCAGACAGGTTTCACTCGCATTTGACAGGTGAAAGCCGGTTCTGACGAAACACACCATTATCCTAACATCCTCACGCCTGCCGACGCTAAGTTCAGGCAGGGCGTACTACAACAGGTTCATATTCACGGATGAATATTTTAGCCCAACGCGCTTTACCGTCGGCGACCTCGGCCGCCAACCCGCAACCCACCCACGAATTCACACTCGACAATGGCCTCAAGGTCATCGTACGTGAGGACCATCGCGCGCCGGTGGCCATTTCCCAGCTTTGGTACAAAGTGGGTTCCAGCTACGAAATGCCGGGCCAGACCGGCTTGTCCCATGCGCTCGAGCACATGATGTTCAAAGGCAGCAGCAAGACCGGGCCAGGCGAGTTTTCTCTGATCCTGAACAGTCTGGGTGCCGAAGAGAACGCGTTCACCAGTGATGACTGCACGGTCTATCACCAGGAGCTGGCTTGTGATCGTCTGAGCGTCGCACTGGAGCTGGAAGCCGATCGCATGACGACCCTTACGCTGCCGCCCGACGAGTTCAGCCGCGAGATCGAAGTCATCAAGGAGGAGCGCCGCATGCGCACTGATGACGATCCGAAGGCAAAGGCACTTGAACGCTTCAACGCTCTCGCCTTTCCCTCCAGCGGCTATCACAACCCGACCATTGGCTGGATGGCGGACCTTGAGCGCATGCAGGTCGAGGAACTGCGTCACTGGTACGAAGCCTGGTACGCGCCCAACAATGCCACGCTGGTGGTGGTAGGTGACGTACAGCCGGGCGAAATCAGGGCACTGGCAGAACGTTTTTTCGGCCCCATTCCTCGCCGCGAGGTGCCTGCGTCGAAAAGACCGCTGGAGCTGGCCGAACCAGGCGAGCGCAAGATTACCCTGCATCTTGAAACCCAACTGCCCAAGCTGTTTTACGGCTTCAATGTGCCTGGCCTGGCCACAGCTGAAGACCAGCGCTCGGCCAATGCCCTGCGCATGATTGCAGCATTGCTGGGCGGTGGTAACAGCGCACGCATTCCTGCTCGACTTGTACGCGGTGAAGAACTGGTGTCTGAAGCATCCTCAAGCTACGACGCGTTTACTCGTGGCGACAGCCTGTTCATGATCAGCGCTATCCCCAACACCCAAAAGAATAAATCCCTGACTGATGTCGAGACGGGCATCTGGCGTCTGCTGGATGATCTGAAGACCATACCCGTTCACGCTGAAGAGCTTGAACGTATCCAGGCACACATTGTTGCAAACATGGTTTACGAGCGTGATTTGATTAGCAGCCAGGCCACCACACTCGGCAGACTTGAAACGGTCGGCCTGCCCCTGCAGCTGATGGACGGCGAGCTGGAATCCCTCCGGAACGTGACGCCACAGGACATTCAGAACGCCGCCAACACCTACTTTATCCGCGAGCGCCTCAGCATCGCGTATGTGCTGCCTGAGGAGAAAGCCTGATGATCAAGCGCAACGCTCCAATCCCTACGATTTCTGACCAGGTCATGGCCGACACCTCTATTGCCCGGTCCGATATGACGGGTGAGACAACCACACTGGCATTGGGCAGCAAGCTGGAGACCTTCGGGGACCTGGTCGGCAAGACAACGATTCGCCGGGCGCTGAACATCCAGACGTGGAATACCGCTGAGGGCGCCAAGGTATTGTTCGCCGAGGCGCGCGAATTGCCAATGCTGGACATATTTCTGACCGTCGCCGCAGGCAGTAGCCAGGATGACTGGACGCCCGGCATTGCCAGGCTGACCAGCTACATGCTCGGCAACGGCATCGACGGCAAGGACGCCAGCGTGATCGCCCAAGACTTCGAGGCGCTGGGGGCCCGACTTGGAATCGAACCCTATGATGACAGGGCCACGTTTTGGCTACGCAGCCTGAGTGCGGCGCAACAGCGTGAACCGGCCGTGAAACTTTTCAGTGAAGTCGTCGGTAAGCCGACCTTCCCGAGCGATGCGGTGACGCGCCTGAAGAACCTGATGATTACCAGTATCGAGAATGAAAAGCGGGAGCCCCGCCGCATTGCCTGGGATGAGCTGTACAAAAAACTCTATGGTGATCATCCCTATGCCTATCGAACCAACGGCAATGAGAAAGGTATCAACGCGATTACCCTGGCGCGATTGAAGGCATTCCACGCCAAGGGATATGCCGCTGGCAATGCAGTGATTGCAATAATCGGTGACCTTTCCAGGGAGGACGCCCAAGTCATCGCAGCACAAGTTTCTGCCTCTTTGCCAAAAGGGCCGAAACTGGCGAAAGTGGGTGACCCGGCCGAACCCACGGCGGGAGCAATGCACATCCATTCCCCCTCCAGCCAGACGCAAATACTGCTTGGCCAACCGGGCATCACGCGCAACGACCCGGATTACGTCGCACTGATGGCGAGCAATTCAATACTGGGCGGCAGCGGTTTCGGCAGTCGCCTGGTGATGGAAGTACGTGAAAAACGCGGTCTGACCTACGACATCACCTCCCGCCTGATTACCAGCAGCGCTACCGGGACTTTCACGATCGAGTTGCAGACCCGCGCCGAGATGAGTGAAAACACTTTGGAACTGGTTCAGGAGATCGTGCGCGATTTCTTCGCCAACGGCCCAACTCAGAAAGAACTCGACGACATCAAGCGCCAAATGACCGGCAGCTTCCCGCTGGAGGTAGCCAGCAACAGTGCCATCGGTTCCCGGTTGGCGGACATTGGTTTCTACGATCTCCCCATTTCCCACTTCGATGACTATATGACAGCCATCCGGGAGCTGACGATCGAGCAGGTAAAGACGGCCATTTACAGGCACCTGAGTGCCGAAAAGATGATCATTGTGACCGTAGGCCCTACCGTGCCCCAGAAAGAACTGCCTGCCACGGCTGAATGAACTGCGTTTTAGCCCGCTGGAGCCTCATAGCATGGCTATCTCAAGATTGCCGTAAGCCAAAAGGCGCCCCTGAAAAATCCTGACATGTAAAAAGAGCTGCATTCAGGGCTGCCTGCGTAAGAGGCAGCCCCTTCTAAGCTATCTTTCAGCTTCGTTTCAACACGCTTAACTCGCATTTGGCCTGTGAAGGCTGTTTCTCATGCGAACGGACCAGTATCCTAATACCCCCGCGCCTGCCGACGCCAAGTTCAAGCAGGCCGTCCTACAGGTTCAAACCACGAATGAATGTTCTAGCCCGCCGTGCTGCAGGCCTGCTGTTCAGCACAATCTGTTTGCCGCTGACAGCATTGGCCGCCGATCCGCAACCGACTCATGAATTCACCCTCGACAACGGCCTCAAGGTCATTGTCCGCGAAGACCACCGTGCGCCTGTGGTGGTATCCCAGATCTGGTACAAAGTCGGCTCAAGCTACGAAACGCCCGGCCAGACGGGGCTGTCCCATGCCCTGGAACACATGATGTTCAAAGGCAGCAGCAAGACCGGGCCGGGCGAGTCTTCGCTGATCCTGCGCGATCTGGGCGCAGAAGAGAACGCGTTCACCAGCAATGATTACACCGCCTACTATCAGGTCCTGGCCAGTGATCGCCTGGCCGTCGCGCTGGAACTTGAAGCCGACCGCATGGCGACCCTTAAGCTGCCGCCCGACGAGTTCAGCCGCGAGATCGAAGTCATCAAGGAAGAGCGCCGCATGCGCACTGATGACAAGCCGCTGGGCAAGGCACTGGAACGCTTCAACGCGCTGGCCTACCCCGCCAGCGGCTATCACACTCCGACCATCGGCTGGATGGCCGACCTGGAGCGCATGAAGGTCGAGGAACTGCGCCACTGGTACGAAGCCTGGTACGCACCGAACAACGCCACACTGGTGGTGGTCGGTGACGTCAAGCCGGATGAGGTCAAGGCCCTGGCTGAACGCTTCTTCGGTCCTGTCCCGCGTCGTGACGTGCCGCCGTCCAAGAAACCGCTTGAACTGGCCGAACCCGGCGAGCGCAAGATCACCCTGCATGTCAAAACCCAACTGCCGAGCCTGCTCTACGGCTTTAACGTGCCCAGCGTTGCCACCGCGGAAGATCAGCGCTCGGTCAATGCACTGCGCCTAATCGCCGCACTGCTCGACGGCGGTTACAGCGCGCGTATTCCATCGCGCCTGGAGCGCGGCGAAGAAGTGGTGTCAGCGGCATCCTCGCGCTATGACGCCTTTGCCCGTGGTGACAGCCTGTTCATGATCAGCGCCACACCCAATGCCCAGAAGAAGAAAACTCTGGCAGACGCTGAAGCCGGTATCTGGCGCCTGCTGGACGACCTGAAAACCAAGGCACCTTCCGCTGAAGAGCTGGAGCGTGTGCGGGCGCAGGTCATTGCAGGTGTGGTCTACGAGCGCGATTCGATCACCAGCCAGGCGACCATGATCGGCGAACTGGAAACCGTCGGCCTGTCCTGGAAACTGATGGACGGAGAACTGGAAGCCCTGCAGAGCGTGACGCCGCAGGACATCCAGAAGGCTGCCAATACTTACTTCACACGCGAGCGCCTCAGCATCGCGCACGTTCTGCCTGAGGAGAAAGCCAAATGATCAAGCGCAACGCTCCACGTCATGCGCTGCTTGGCCTGATCCTGGCCAGTACCTTCATTATCCAGCCTGCCATGGCGGATGAAACTGCCGCACAGCCACTGGGCAGCAACCTGCAAACGCTCAAGGAACTGGATGGCAAGGCACCGGCTCGCCGTGCGCTGAACATCCAGACCTGGAACACTGCCGAAGGCGCGAAGGTGCTGTTCGTCGAATCCCGCGAACTGCCGATGATCGACATGCGCCTGATCTTCGCCGCAGGCAGCAGCCAGGATGAGAAGACTCCCGGCATTGCCCTGCTGACCAACGCCATGCTCAACGAAGGCGTGAAAGGCAAGGATGTCAGCGCTATCGCCCAAGGCTTCGAAGGCCTGGGCGCCGAGTTCGAAAACGGCTCCTATCGCGACATGGCCGTCACCTCGCTGCGCAGCCTGAGCGCGCCCGACAAGCGTGAACCGGCCCTGAAGCTGTTCAGTGAAGTCGTCGGCAAGCCAACTTTTCCGGCCGACTCGCTGGCCCGCATCAAGAACCAGTTGAGCGCCAGTTTCGAGTACCAGAAGCAGAACCCCGGCACTATCGGCAGCAAGGCGCTGTTCGAGAAGCTGTACGGCGACCATCCTTACGCGCACCCGAGCGATGGCGATGCCAAAAGTATCAACGCCATTACCCTGGCTCAGCTCAAGGCGTTCCACGCCAAAGGCTATGCGGCTGGCAATGCGGTGATTGCGCTGGTAGGTGATCTGTCGAAGGAAGAAGCGCAGGCCGTTGCTGCAGAAGTTTCGGCGGCGCTGCCAAAAGGCCCGGCACTGGCGAAAGTTGCCGACCCGGTCGAACCCAAGGCCGGTGTCACACACATCGAATTTCCCTCCAATCAGACGCTTCTGATGCTGGCCCAGCTGGGCATCACGCGTACAGACCCGGACTATGCCGCGCTGACCGTCGGCAACTCGGTCCTGGGCGGCGGCGGTTTTGGCAGTCGGCTGATGACCGAAGTGCGCGAAAAGCGCGGTCTGACCTATGGCGTTTCGTCCGGCTTCAGCGCCATGCAGGCTCAAGGGCCGTTCATGATCAACCTGCAGACCCGCGCCGAGATGAATGAAAACACCTTGAAGCTGGTACAGAGCATCGTGAAGGACTTCCTCGCCAACGGTCCGACCCAGAAAGAACTCGACGACGTGAAGCGCGAACTGACCGGCAGCTTCCCGCTGACCGCCGCCAGCAACTCCGCCATCGTTGCTCAACTGGGTGCCATCGGTTTCTATGATCTGCCGCTGACTTACCTTGAGGACTACATGACCGCCGCCCAAGGCGTGACCGTCGAGCAGGTCAAGGCCGCCATGAGCAAGCATCTGGATGTCGACAAGATGGTCATCGTGACCGTCGGCCCGACCGTGGCGCAGAAAGAACTGCCTGCGCCGACCGATAAACCCACTCGTCAACCTGCCGGGGTTCCAGAGCACTGATGGCCAATCCACGTCCGAAGGGCCATAACGGCCTGGGTCAGCTTCGTATCATCGGCGGTGAATGGGGCAGTCGCAAACTGACCTTCCCCGACGCCCCCGGCCTGCGCCCGACACCTGATCGCGTGCGTGAAACCCTGTTCAACTGGCTGGCGCCTTACATCGCGGGCGCCAGAGTGCTGGATGTATTCACCGGCAGTGGCGCGTTGTATTTCGAAGCGTTGTCACGCGGCGCAAGCATGGGCCTGGCGCTGGACAGCAACGCCACGGCCATTGCCAGCCTGCGCCAGAACCTGACCGCACTGAACTGCACCACCGGCCAGGTTTCCCAGACCGACGCACTGCGCCATCTGGAAACCGCCGAGGCATCGCCATTCGACGTGGTGTTCCTCGATCCGCCCTTCCATCAGGGCCTGCTGGCCTCGGCCTGCAACCTGCTGGAAACACGCGGCTGGCTGGCAGACAACGCCTGGATCTACACCGAAAGCGAAACGCCGCCCTCGACCACCGGCCTGCCGGGCTCGTGGCGGCTGCATCGCGAGAAAAAGGCCGGTCAGGTGTACTACGCGCTTTGGCAACGGGGATAAGGATTTTAGATCTCGTTGCCTCTCTTGGGAAAGTCCACTTCGAGGACTGCGTTCTCGCAACCGGAGTGGACAGAGCAACACACTGCTTTGCATGGAAAGGCTGAGTATGTCTTGAGAAGCGGATCTAAGCGCCACTTACACAAATCAGGGAATCACCCTACACCGGATTCGTTGATCCGCCATCGCATTTTATAGTCATATCCCCCTCCACCATTACAGGTTTGAACGATAAGCGAGGGCTGGATATGGATGTAACAAGCAGATCATTCGCACGCCAATTGCGGAGCGTGATGTATCGCATCACAATGGCGCATTGATCATCAGCTGGAACCATAAAGGACTAAAAAACTTTTTTGAAACCGGCTCTACGAGTGGAATCCGCGCAGATCATTCCAGGCGTATTGCTCACGTTTTGACACTGTTGAACCACGCGTCAACGCCGGACAACGTCAATATTCCTGGCTGGCGCCTTCATCCACTCAAAGGCGACCTGTCCGGATTCTGGTCAATCACCATCAATGCCAATTGGCGAGTGATTTTTCGTTTCGCAGGAACAGATGTCGAATTGGTCGACTATCTGGATTACCGCTGAAAGGAGGTCCATATGGAAATGTTCAACCCCCCCCATCCGGGCGAAATTCTGCTCGAAGAGGTGATACCGGGTCTGGAAACCACTATCACAGAATTTGCGAGCCATCTCGGGTTCGCCAGAGAAACTCTATCGAGGATTCTGCATGGGCATGCGCCCGTAAGTCCGGATCTGGCTGTGAGGCTTGAGCGGGCCGGTATCAGTAGCGCGCGCCTCTGGCTGGGCATCCAGGCAGACTACGATTTATGGCAAGCCGAGCATCGAGAGCAGCCGCCTATACAGCCATACGCCAGAATCAGTTGAACGCCACCGGCTATCAGATGATTGCGTGACGTTCAATCCCCGTTATCGAACCACTCGACCAACCCCCTCTTACATCCCGTGCCACTTAGTGGCAACGTACAACCTGTCAGCCACTGAATTCATCGATGAGCAAGACCGTGCCTAACAGCCCCACCTCTCGTTTTCATGTCAATCCGTTCGTACCGGCATCCGGCCTGGGCAATCCGCATCTGCAAACCCTGTGGGGGCCGTTGTGGCGCAAACGGACGTTGCTGGCGCGTACGCGTGAACGGATGTGGTTGCAGGATGGGGACTTTCTCGACATGGACTGGCATGGGCCACATCAGGTCGATGCACCGCTGGTGCTGGTGCTGCATGGGCTGACTGGCTCGTCGAACTCGCCGTATGTGGCGGGACTGCAAAAGGCACTGGCGACGCAAGGCTGGGCGAGTGTGGCGTTGAACTGGCGCGGCTGCTCCGGCGAGCCGAACCTGCTGTCGCGCAGCTACCACTCGGGGGCCAGCGAAGACCTGGCGGAAGTGATCGCGCACCTGCGGTCGTTGCGCCCTCTCGCGCCGCTGTACGCCGTGGGCTATTCATTGGGCGGCAATGTGCTACTCAAGTATCTGGGCGAGTCGGGTGCGAACAGCGAGTTGCTGGGTGCTGTGGCCGTCTCCGTGCCGTTTCGGCTGGACGAGTGCGCCAATCGCATCGGGCAGGGATTTTCACGGGTCTACCAGCGGCATTTCATGCGCGAGATGCTGGCTTACATTCGTGACAAGCAGACCCGCTTCCAGAGCGAAGGGCTCAGTGAAGGCCTTGCCGAGCTGGCGGCACTGGGCTCACTGGAAAACATGCGTACCTTCTGGGATTTTGATGGCCGGGTAACGGCGCCACTGCACGGTTTTACCGATGCCCAGGATTATTACCGCAAGGCCTCGAGCCGTTATTACCTGGGGCAGATTCAGACGCCGACGCTGATCATCCAGTCAGCAGACGATCCCTTCGTGTTCCCGCACAGCCTGCCTGACCCTGAAGAACTTTCATCCTGTACAGAATTCGAGCTGCAGGCGAAGGGAGGACACGTCGGGTTCGTCGATGGCTCGTTGCGCAACCCCGGCTATTACCTTGAACGGCGAATTCCGCTTTGGCTGGGCATCGCTCACGAGCGCGACAACCCCTACACGACCTGAAGGAGCAGGCTCAGCCTGCTCCAGTGGCAACTTCGCGCTCGGGATCAACGATCCACTCACTCCAGGACCCAGCGTACAGCGTTCCCAGTGGATAACCCGCCAGGCACAACGCGAACAGATTGTGGCAGGCCGTGACGCCAGATCCGCAATAAGACACCAGCCCTTGCGCAGGTCGACCTTGCAGTTTTTCGGCGAACCGCTGTTTGAGCTGCTCGGGCGGCAGAAAACGTCCGTCGGGCCCAAGGTTCTCGTTGAACGCCACACACTGCGCACCGGGGATATGCCCGGCAACCGGGTCAATCGGTTCAACTTCACCCCGAAACCGGGCCTCGGCACGAGCGTCGATCAGCGTCATTTCCGGGCGACCAAGACGCCCCTGCAGACGACTGGCACTGAGCACCAGCGACATGTCCGGCTCGCCAGTGAAGTCTCCCGGCTCGCCGCCCGGCGCATCCAGACTCAGCGGCAGCCCTGACGCATGCCAGGCCTTGAGGCCGCCGTCGAGCAGGTACACGCCCTCGCGCTTGCCCAGCCATGCCAACAGCCACCATGCGCGAGCAGCGTACATGCCGGGGCCGTCGTCGTAGAGCACGATATCGCTGTCATTGCTGATGCCCCATGCCCGGAGACGCTCCACCAGCGTGTCGGCGTCAGGCAGCGGGTGGCGGCCAGTCCTGCCCTTGACGACCGGACTGCTGAGGTCACGGTTCAAGTCTGCAAAACGGGCACCTTCGATGTGGCCCTGTGCATAATTGCGCTGCCCGTAATCAGGGTCTTCCAGAGCAGACCTGCAATCGAGAATCACCAGCCCTGGCGTTTGCTGACGTGCCGCCAGCTGTTCAGGACCAATCAGTTGCGCGATGGACATGACAAACTCCTGTGACAGAAAACCGGATAACCAGGCACCTTACCTTTCACTCATACCAGCACCTTGTGCAACGGCGCGTGGAACGCCTGACACAACGCATCGAATGCCTCACGAGCCTGCGGTGCGATGAAACCTGACTCCAGCATAAGCACTTGATAGACGCCGCGTCGAATGGCGTCTTCGTTCAAATGTTCGGAATTTTCCCGCGCCGTACACAGAAAGCGCACCCATGACGTCAACACAATCCAGGTATTGAGGCTGGTCCATTCAATCTGCGACTCATCCATCTGCAGAATGCCTGCGTCGATGAAACCTCGATAGATGGCCATCGCCTGAACCAGACAACGCTGGGAAAATGATCGATAGCGCGCCGCCAGCTCGGGATCGGCGCCCAACAGGTGCTCCAGATCACGGTGCAGAAAACGGTAGCGCCACATGCCATCGAGTATCGCCAGAAAATAATCGCGCTTGTCCTCGATGCTTGGCAGGCGATCCTGGGTGGGCATCAGGAAGCTCTTTACCAACGCTTCGTACTGACCGAACAGCTCGGCGATGATCGCCTGCTTGTTGGGGAAGTGGTAATACAGATTGCCCGGCGAAATTTCCATGTGGGCCGCAATGTGATTGGTCGTCACATTGCGCTCGCCTTGCTGATTGAACAGCTCGAGGCTGACCTGAACGATACGCTCACGGGTTTTAGTGCGTGGTGCCATGCTTGCCTGAACCGCTCGAGTACTGATGAGATGTTGCCGATAGTAGCGCAAGCGCATCATTGGCGAACATCACGCGCTCTGATTGCCAGCTATCGTTCAGGCGAATGTTGACTTTATAGAGTAATGACTCTAGAAATCCCGTTAATTAATCACCGGAAGCGACCATGCTGGCGGAAAACACTCTTCATCAGGATGAGCAGGCGCTTCAGTCAATGCATGCGGCCTTTGCGGCGCAGCAGCGCGCCTTTTCCGCCAACCCGATGCCGCCTCTGGGGCAGCGTGTGCAATGGCTCAAACACCTGGAAAAGATGATCAGCATCCATAGGCAGGAGCTGATCGAAGCCATCGATCAGGATTTCGGCCATCGCAGCGCCGATGAAACGCTGCTGGCCGAGTTGCTGCCGAGCCTGCTGGGGATCCGCGATGCACGCAGGCACCTGAAACGCTGGATGAAGCCTTCGCCACGCCGCGTAGGCCTGGCGTTCCAGCCAGCCTCTGCCAAGGTCGTCTACCAACCGCTGGGCGTGATTGGAGTCATCGTGCCGTGGAATTACCCGCTGTTTCTGGCCATAGGCCCGCTGATCGGCGCGCTGGCGGCGGGCAACCGGGTAATGCTGAAGCTGAGCGAATCGACACCTGCCACCGGCGCACTGCTCAAGCGTCTGTTCGCCCTGACATTTCCCGAAGACCTGATCACCATCGTGCAGGGCGAAGCCGAGGTCGGCATGGCGTTTTCGCGCCTGCCATTCAACCACCTGCTGTTTACCGGCGCGACCAGCGTCGGCAGGCACGTGATGCGCGCAGCGGCCGAAAACCTGACACCGGTCACATTGGAACTGGGCGGCAAGTCGCCGGCTATCGTGTCCCACGACGTGCCACTTGAAGACGCCGCCGAGCGTATCGCCTTCGGCAAGACACTTAATGCAGGCCAGACCTGCATCGCGCCCGATTACGTGCTGGTGCCAGAGGACCGTCTGGCCGGGTTCGTGGACGCTTACCGGCAGGCAGTCAAACGTTTTTATCCGACGCTGATCGATAATCCGGACTACACGTCGATCATCAATCAGCGCCAATTCGACCGACTGAGCCGCTATCAGGAAGACGCCATCAGTAAAGGCGCAACCCTTATCCCACTCTATGACCAGGGCCAGGATCGGCGGATGCCGTTCAGCGTGCTGTTGAACGTCAGTGACGACATGCTGGTCATGCAGGACGAGATTTTCGGCCCCCTGCTGCCTGTTGTGCCGTACAGAAACATCGAAGACGCCTACGCCTACATCAATCAACGCCCTCGCCCGCTGGCGCTTTACTACTTCGGCTACAACAAGGCAGAACAGCAGCAGGTGCTGGAACGAACCCATTCCGGAGGCGTGTCGCTCAATGACACCTTGATGCACGCGGCTCAGGACGATTTGCCGTTCGGCGGTGTCGGGTCTTCAGGCATGGGCCATTACCATGGTCATGAAGGCTTCATGACGTTCAGTCAGGCCAAGGGCGTGTTCGTCAAACAGCGCATCAATGCGGCGCGACTGATTTATCCGCCATACGGACGTGCTATTCAGCGCTGGGTTTATAAACTCTTTTTGCGCTGATCAAAAAAAGCACTGCAAGCCTGTAAACAGGGCTTTTTGAGCCGAAAATGGCCGATAATCGGCGCAATACGACCTTTGATGCCCGTTGCGCGGCTTGGCCCATCGGAAAGGCTGCGATACCATCCGAGTCCCACAACGGACTCCGACCAGGACGACGCGATGAACCGAGTGTTGTACCCAGGCACCTTCGACCCTATTACCAAGGGCCATGGAGATCTGGTCGAGCGAGCCTCGCGCCTGTTCGATCAAGTGGTCATTGCCGTTGCCGCCAGCCCGAAGAAAAACCCGTTGTTTCCCCTGGAGCAACGCGTCGAGCTGGCCCGCGAGGTCACCAAACACTTGCCTAATGTGGAAGTCGTAGGCTTCTCGACGCTGCTTGCGCACTTTGCCAAGGAACAGAACGCCAACGTTTTTCTGCGTGGCCTGCGTGCCGTGTCGGACTTCGAATATGAGTTCCAGCTGGCAAACATGAACCGCCAGCTGGCACCGGACGTCGAGAGTCTGTTTCTCACGCCATCGGAGCGGTACTCGTTCATTTCGTCGACGTTGGTGCGTGAAATCGCGGCGTTGGGCGGCGATATCACCAAATTCGTGCATCCTGCAGTCGCCGAAGCACTGACTCAGCGGTTCAAGCGATAACACGTCGCAGGAACGTGCAGGTGCAACCTGAGGACTAATGCGGCACAATTCGCGGCATTGGTTTTCATGTGCCCCGGCGTCGGCCGCGGCAGGAGCATTTCATGTCCCTTATCATCACCGACGATTGCATCAACTGCGACGTCTGCGAACCCGAGTGCCCGAACGAGGCGATTTCACAAGGCGAGGAGATCTACGTGATCAATCCGAACCTGTGCACCGAATGCGTGGGCCACTACGACGAACCCCAATGTCAGCAGGTCTGTCCTGTGGACTGCATCCCTCTGGATGAAAATCACGTCGAGAGCAAGGAACAGCTGATGGACAAGTACCGGATCATTACCAGCAAAGTGGTTTGATCAACGTTTACTGCTGCTTGCCATAACCATCACCCGTACACCCCAGACAACGCACGAAAGCTGACTTGCCAGGGTCGACTACCAGCGCCTTGGCGGTCGCCTTGAAGTTTCCGCCTGCGGCCGCAAACGGCGCAGCTATCACGAACAGACCTGTTCCGATCACCGTGGCAGCAATCAACAGCGGTCGCGCGATGAGCAGATCGCCCACCATGGCGAACACGGGTGGGTTCTGGATGGTGTAGACCGGGTTTCCGCTGCCTTCAGCTACTTCCGCCGCAACGGCGGGCACCGCCTGCAGGCCAAAGAACAGCGCCAGCATGGCAGCAAGAATACGAAACGGGCTCATAGCGTGGTCCTTCAGGCGTGGCGTAAGGGTCTGCCCATCACTATAAACAGCGATGGGGGTTAAGCAAGTGGCCATGATGTTTCATGGCCCGGTTCTGTTTTCAGCGCTGGCATTTGGGGCAGTACACACTTGCGCGCTGACCCAGTTTGATCTCACGCAATGTGGTGCCGCATACCTTGCATGGCTGGTCGCCGCGCCCGTACACGAACAACTCCTGCTGGAAGTAACCCGGCTTGCCATCGCCACCGATGAAGTCGCGAAGCGTGGTGCCTCCCCGCTCTATGGCGTAAGCCAGGATGCGTTTGATCTCGATCGCGAGTTTCAGGTAACGCGCCCGGGAAATACTCTTCGCCTCGCGGCGCGGGTCGATCCCGGCAGCGAACAGCGCTTCGGTCGCATAGATATTGCCCACGCCGACAACCACCGCGTTATCCATGATGAAGGGCTTCACCGCAATCGACTTGCCTCGGGAGCGCTCATAGAGACGCTCGCCATCGAACAGATCGGTAAGCGGCTCCGGACCCAGACGAATCAACAGCTCGTGCGCATGCGGATCGAGACTCCAGAGCATCGCACCGAAGCGTCGAGGATCTGTGTAGCGCAAGGCCAGACCCGACTCCAGTTCAATGTCCACGTGCTCATGCTTGAGCGCGGGCAATCCAGCCTCAACCAGACGCAGATTGCCCGACATGCCCAGATGGCTGATCAGGGTCCCGACTTCCGCCTGGATCAACAGGTACTTGGCGCGGCGGTTGACCTGCACGATGCGCTGCCCGGAAAGGCGGATATCGAGGTCTTCAGGGATCGGCCAGCGCAGACGGCTGTCGCGCACGATCACGCGGCTGACGCGCTGCCCTTCGAGATGGGGCGCAATGCCGCGTCGGGTGGTTTCGACTTCTGGTAATTCAGGCATGGATAACTCAGTCGTGCGGAAAGGAAAAACGAGCGATGAGCAGAATCAGTGCGCGCCCAACTCGCGGATGCTTTCCCTCAGGTATTCAAAGTCGTATTCGGACAGGCCGACGTAGTCCAGCACCAGCGCACCGATGCTTTCCCATTCGTGATCCTCATCCTGATTGCCCAGCACGCGGTAGGACTGGCAGATGTGCTCGGCCATCTTAAGCGGGGCCAGCAGGTTCTTGAGTACCGCATTACGGCTGGAGTCGTCCTGGAAGATCGCCAGGGCGTTGTGATGGTTGGCGATGGCTTCGGTGACATGATCCGGCAGTCGCCATGACTTGGCCGTGTAATAACCGACCACCGAATGATTGGTGTCGAACGCCGTGTTTTCGGTATCCACCACACGGCTTTCAGGCCCGGCATTGGCATAGGCGCTTTCAAGCACAGTCATGTAGTCCGGGAAACGCTTGATCATCAGCGGAATGCCGCAGTCATGAAACAGACCCAAGGCGTAGGATTCATCCACCGCCTGCGAGCCGATCCGCTTGGCCAACGTCAGGCTGGTCATCGCCACATCCTGAGCGGTGTCCCAGAAACGGTTGAGGGTCACGATGGTTTCATCGCTCATCTCACCCTTGATCGACTGGGCGTTGATCAGGTTGATGACGGTGCGACTGCCCAACAGATTCACCGCCTTCTGGATCGAGGCGATCTTGTTGGACAGGCCGTAATGAGGCGAGTTGACGATTTTCAGCAGCGCCCCCGACAGGCCTGGATCCTGAGCGATAAGCCGCGCAATCACGCCCAGATCAGGGTCTGGCATGTACTGTTCCATCTGCAGATCCACCATGATCTGCGGCTGCGGGGGCACGCTGATGCCCTGCAAGGCTTGCTGGATCTGCTCGGAAGTTAGCTCTGGAGGCATAGGTCTTTACTCGAAGGCGTAGCTGAATTCTGCCCCCTCATCAGGCAATGGTCCATCACCTTCGTTGCTCATTTTCTCGGAACTTTGGCTTATAGACAGCTTCGGACTCTATGTAACCGACGCAGGCTCGGCCCCACAAAGGCCAGCAATGCGCCATCCTTAGGCACGAGACTGGAGGACCCCATGTCCAACGCACTGAATGGTAAACGCATCGCGATTCTTGTAACCGATGGTTTCGAGCAGGTAGAACTGACCGGCCCCAAGGAAGCTCTGGAGCAAGCGGGTGCCACCGTAGAGATCCTTTCCAGCCAGGACGGTAACGTCAAAGGCTGGAATCACGACAAACCGGCTGACGACTTTCCGGTGGACGGCACTTTCAAGGCTGCCAACGCGAGCAATTACGACGGCATCGTTCTGCCGGGCGGCGTGCAGAATTCCGACACCATCCGTCTGGACAGCGACGCTCAGCAGATCGTCAAGGATGCCAGCGCATCCGGCAAACCGCTGGCGGTTATCTGCCACGGCGGATGGTTGCTGATCTCGGCAGGCCTGGTCAAAGGCAAGACCATGACCAGCTTCAAGACATTGAAAGACGATCTGGTGAATGCTGGCGCCAACTGGGTTGATCAGGAAGTGGTCACCGACGGCAAGCTGATCAGCAGCCGCCAGCCCGATGACATCCCGGCGTTCAATAGCAAGCTGATTGAAGCGCTGTCGGCATAAACGGCCGTGTTAATTCTCGTCATCCCGGCGCGCAACCGGGATGACGCGCTATAATCCCGCTCTTTTTTCCGGAGCGACGTCATGTCCCTGCCTAGCTTGCGCCTCAAAGCCAACGCCGACCGTCGCCTGCGCGCCGGCCATCTGTGGGTCTACAGCAATGAAATCGATGTAGCCGCCACCCCTCTTCACGGTTTTGC
The DNA here is from genome assembly GCF_001642795.1 of Pseudomonas viridiflava. Taxonomy (GTDB): domain Bacteria; phylum Pseudomonadota; class Gammaproteobacteria; order Pseudomonadales; family Pseudomonadaceae; genus Aquipseudomonas; species Aquipseudomonas viridiflava. Next base: position 531,290 of record NZ_LKEH01000026.1, read on the forward strand.
AGCTGGCGATCAAGCCATTCTCGAAGCCGCCGGCGGCAAGCCGCTGGGCATCGTCGCCATGAGCCCCAACAACCTGATCTGCGCCCGTCTGTTGTCGCGCGACGTCAAGTTGCCGCTGGACAAGTCGCTACTGGTTCACCGGCTGAACGTCGCGCTGTCGCTGCGTGATCGCCTGTTCGACAAACCGTTCTATCGTCTGGTCTACGGCGACTCGGACCTGCTGCCGGGTCTGGTGGTGGATCGCTTCGGTGACATCCTCGTCGTGCAAATGGCCTCGGCCACCATGGAACACCATAAGGACGACGTGATCGCCGCGCTGGTCCAGGTGCTCAAGCCAAGCGGCATCCTGTTCAAGAACGACTCGGCCGCCCGCGATGCCGAAGGCCTGAATCGCTACGTCGAGACCGTGTTCGGTCTGGTTCCGGAATGGGTAGCCCTGGAAGAGAACGGCGTGCAGTTCGAAGCGCCGGTCATGGCTGGCCAGAAGACCGGCTGGTTCTACGATCACCGCATGAACCGTGCGCGCCTGGCACCTTACGTCAAAGGCAAGCGCGTGCTGGACTTGTACAGCTACATCGGCGGCTGGGGTATCCAGGCTGCTGCGTTCGGCGCCAGCGACGTCACCTGCGTCGATGCGTCCTCTTTTGCCCTCGACGGCGTGGAGCGCAATGCCGCGCTGAACGGCTTTGCCGAGAAGCTGACCTGCATCGAAGGTGACGTGTTCGAGGCACTTAAAGAGTTGAAGGCAAGCGAAGAGCGTTTCGACGTGATCGTGGCCGACCCGCCTGCGTTCATCAAGCGCAAGAAGGACATGAAAAACGGTGAAGGTGCCTACCGCCGCCTGAACGAGCAAGCCATGCGCCTGCTCACCAAGGACGGCATTCTGGTCAGCGCCTCGTGCTCGATGCACCTGCCGGAAGACGACCTGCAAAACATCCTGCTGACCAGCGCCCGTCATCTGGACCGCAACATCCAGCTGCTGGAGCGTGGAGGCCAGGGCCCGGATCATCCGGTGCATCCTGCCATTGCAGAAACGCGTTATATCAAGAGCATCACCTGCCGACTGTTGCCCAACAGTTGATCGACTGACCGGGTCGGCTCTATTGCGACCCGGTGCACGATGTCAGCTCAAGCCTGTCTTGAGCTGATCGCCCGCCATTGAAAACATCTCGATACACCCCTCTACAAACGCGATAAACATATATCGCACGTCGTCTTTTCGCACTGATAAATTGTCACCGTCCTGTCAGCAAACACCAACAAGATGCGAATCAGGACAACACTCAAAATGGACTTTGTTTAATTTAAATGGATTTAAAATCATGACTGACTCTAAAAATGTTGACTACATCCGCGACGACTTGAACAGCTTGTCTGCTGACCAGCTGTCCAAAGGCCTGCTTTCCCCGGAAGGCGCAGACCTTATCCAGCGAGTCATCAATGCTCCAGTCGCCTCCGATGAAGACGGCATCACCATCGGTCGTTTCGTTATGCCGCTTCATGGCGGTGCCACCCTGATCCGACTGTTTGTGATCCGCGGCCCGGAAGGTCAGCACATTCTTTATGTGCCTGAACAGCCTGCCGCCCCAACCGATCGCATTTTCCACGAGAACCATGACTGGACACGCACCTGTTATGTCCTGGGTGAATTTCTGGGCAAACCGGGCGGTCTGGAATACATGCTGGACCTGGTGCCTGAAGATCAACGCGGTCAGGTAGTGGATTATTTCGAAGAAATCACTCGTCTGCCTTCCGCGTGGAACAAAAGCGCACTGGCCCTGCAAACGGTTGATGGCGAAACCTACCTGCATCAGATTCAGGCAATTGTGAATCGTTGATTAATCACGTCTGATTTAAAAACTGCCGACAGGGCCCTGTCGGCAGTTTTTATTTAAATAATGTTCTGTTGGACCGCTGCATTCGTTGATGCAGCTGTGGGCTTCAAAGCACCGAGATTTCAGCGCGATTAAATCCTGATAAAAGCTCAAAAAACCTGCTCGAGCCTATCATCTCAGGTGCATTTAATGGCCATGCCGCACCCATCATCTTATTAAGCTTCGTTCATGCCAACACTGCGTGAGCGGTGTAGAATCGCTCCTATTCATCGCCAGTCATCCCCCGGCGGGTTTATGAGCTCAGGCCGAGTACACGGTGATCCCGTGGTTTTCGGTTTCTTCGCTGCATCCGGTCACTGCCGCCTGCGAGCGACGTCAATAGAAGCTCACTCCCTTCCTGATCAGCCTTATTTTTGCCGGAGTGCTCCAATGCCTGATTACCGCTCGAAAACGTCCACCCACGGCCGCAACATGGCCGGCGCCCGTGCCCTCTGGCGCGCCACGGGCATGAAGGACGAAGATTTCAAGAAACCGATCATCGCCATCGCCAACTCCTTCACCCAGTTCGTACCGGGCCACGTGCACCTGAAAGACATGGGTCAACTGGTAGCCCGCGAAGTCGAACGCGCCGGTGGCGTGGCCAAGGAATTCAACACCATTGCGGTGGATGACGGCATCGCCATGGGCCATGACGGCATGCTGTATTCGCTGCCGAGCCGCGAAATCATCGCCGACTCCGTGGAATACATGGTCAACGCCCACTGCGCGGACGCAATTGTCTGTATCTCCAACTGCGACAAGATAACCCCTGGCATGCTGATGGCGTCTTTGCGCCTCAATATTCCGGTGATTTTCGTGTCCGGCGGACCGATGGAAGCCGGCAAGACCAAACTGGCCAGCCATGGCCTGGATCTGGTCGATGCCATGGTCATTGCCGCCGACTCGACTGCCAGCGATGAAAAAGTCGCCGAATACGAACGCAGCGCCTGCCCGACGTGCGGTTCGTGCTCGGGCATGTTCACCGCCAACTCGATGAACTGCCTGACCGAAGCACTGGGTCTGGCGTTGCCGGGCAACGGTTCCGCACTCGCCACTCACAGTGACCGTGAGCAACTGTTCCTGCAGGCGGGCCGCACCATTGTCGACCTGTGCAGACAGTACTACACCCAAAACGATGACTCGGTGCTGCCGCGCAACATCGCCAACTTCAAGGCGTTCGAGAATGCCATGACGCTGGACATCGCCATGGGCGGCTCGACCAACACCATCCTGCACTTGCTGGCCGCCGCTCAGGAAGCCGAGATCGACTTCGACCTGCGCCACATCGACCGCCTGTCGCGCAAGGTGCCGCAGCTCTGCAAGGTCGCGCCGAACATCCAGAAGTACCACATGGAAGACGTGCACCGCGCAGGCGGGATTTTCAGTATCCTTGGCGAACTGGCGCGCGGCGGTCTGTTGCACACAGACCTGCCGACCGTGCACAGCAAGACCCTGGCCGAAGGCATCGCGAAGTGGGACATCACCCAGACTGACGACGAGGCGGTTCACACCTTCTTCAAGGCAGGCCCGGCAGGCATCCCGACGCAAACCGCGTTCAGCCAGTCGACCCGCTGGGAAAGTCTGGATGACGACCGTGAAAACGGCTGCATCCGTAGCGTTGAGCACGCTTACTCGCAGGAAGGCGGCCTGGCCGTGCTGTACGGCAACATCGCACTGGATGGCTGCGTAGTGAAAACCGCAGGTGTCGACGAGTCGATCCACGTGTTCGAAGGCAATGCCAAGATTTTCGAAAGCCAGGACAGCGCTGTGCGCGGCATCCTTGCTGACGAAGTGAAGGCTGGCGACATCGTGATCATCCGCTACGAAGGCCCGAAAGGCGGCCCGGGCATGCAGGAAATGCTCTACCCGACCTCGTACCTGAAATCCAAAGGTCTGGGCAAGGATTGTGCGCTGCTCACCGATGGTCGTTTCTCGGGCGGTACCTCGGGTCTGTCCATCGGCCACGCATCGCCTGAAGCCGCTGCTGGTGGAGCAATCGGTCTGGTACGCGATGGCGACAAGGTACTGATCGACATTCCGAATCGCTCGATCAACCTGTTGATCGACGACGCTGAAATGGCCGAGCGCCGTGCAGAGCAGGACAAGAAAGGCTGGAAGCCGGTCGAGTCGCGCCCTCGCAAAGTGACCACTGCCCTCAAGGCCTACGCCCTGCTGGCAACCAGTGCCGACAAAGGCGCAGTGCGTGACAAGGCGTTGCTGGACAAGCTGGTGCCTTAAGCAGCATCGGTAATGCAAAAAGCCCGGCAGAGATGCCGGGCTTTTTGTTGGGCCAATGGAACGCGTGTGCCCTTAAAAGCGGAAGCGGAGCGTAGGAACGATCAGCGTGATCTCAAGCACGCCTCCGAGTTATACCCGAGTCTTGCTGCGACCACGGACTGTGGGAGGCGGCTTGCCGGCGATGCTTTTTCTGNGGACTTGTGTATAACGATGAGCGCAGAGCGTGGGGACGATCATCATCGTATTCCTCACTGAATCTCGTCCGGTTTGACGATCACCCAGTTCTTGTCGGCAGTCACCGGCAATCCTTCCTTGGCCTGGGCTTCGGCGTTCTTCTTCATCATGCCGTTCAACTGCGTCATGTATTTGTCCTTGCGGTTGACCCACAAATGCACGCCGCCTTTGTTGACGTCGACGCTGTGGAACAGCATGTAGCCGTCACTCGTCGGGGTATCGCCGCCCACCAGCACCGGTTTTTTCCATTCGTCGATGTAGGTCAGGATGGCCGCCTGTTTGCCTGCCATCCAGGTCGCAGGCGTCCACAGGTAAGGCGTCAGCTCCAGGCCCATGTTGCTTTTCGCATCATATTTGCCAGCCGTGATCTGTTTGCGCGCCGTGGTCAGGTCGCCGGTTTTCCTGTCCTTGAGCAGCAGCGAAACGCCGATCACGTTCTCTGGCTTGACGTTGTAGCCGTACTTGGGATCGGAGGCGACCATACGCACCAGCTCTTCGGAGGCAGCGGTCATCACGTAGACGTCGATGCCGTTTTCCATCAGCTTCTTGTACAGCTCGGTCTGGCCGGTGAACACGCGGGGCGGTTCGACGTTCAGCTGTTTGACGGTATCGCCATCGTAGTAAGTCGCAGGGATCGGCTTGTCGAGCGCCATCAGCTCATCCACGTAGCCTTTGAGTTCCTTCAGGGTGAAACCTGAAAACACCTGAGCGACCCATGGATAGCAGACCATGTCGTCGACCTCGCAGAGGCGATAGTAGTAACTGAACAGGCTTTCCTTGTGCTCGGCGGTGTCTTTGAACGGCATCAGCTTCAAGGAAGGATCAAGCTTCTCCCGGGTGATCAGGCCTTTATTTTCCATGTACGGCAACAGCGACTCTTCGAGGTCGAAGCGGTAGCTGGTGTTGTCCATGTCAAAGACTGCGTAGTTACCCTTGTTGGCGTTGGCGGCGATCATCGCATCGAGTGCTTTCGCGGCGGGCTCGGGCCAATGCGTCAATTCGGTGGCGGCGAAAGCCTGGCTGGCCAGCCCGACACAAAGTGCAGCAAACAGCATTTTTGGCGCGAGTTTCATGAGCGAAGTCCCCTTCTCAAAAATTCGAAGGGTCAGACCGTAACAAAATATTATGAACGCGAAAGTGCGCGAGCGACCTTTGAGGCGTCAGAAGACGTCATTTACCCCATTGATCACGACAGCAAAACCAAAAACGACAGTTTTGTGACATTTTGTTTGCTGCCGCATCACCGCTGATGGTTCAGGCCCGCTCCCACACTTCGAAGTTGTAGGCGGGTTTGTCTTCGACGGCGGGGTTTTCAGTGTTGGAAACCAGCTTCCACTGCACCTGATCGAACTCGGGAAACCAGGCATCGCCTTCCGGACTCAACGCCACGCGCGTCAGATACAAACGATCCGCCTGAGCCAGCCCCTGGGTGTACAACTGAGCACCACCTATCAGCATGACTTCATCGACGCCCTGCTCGTGCGCCCACTGCTGGGCACGCGCCACAGCGGCGTCCAGCGAAGCAAAAACCTCGGCACCCTCGAGCTGAAGGTCTGTCTGGCGGCTGACCACCAGATTCAGGCGCCCCGGCAGCGGACGGCCCAGCGATTCCCAGGTCTTGCGGCCCATGATGATCGGCTTGCCGAGGGTCGTCGCCTTGAAGTATTTGAAGTCCCCCGGCAAATGCCAGGGCATGGAATTGTCGACGCCGATCACTCGGTTTTCACCAAGGGCGGCAATCAGGCTGAGGGGGAGATGAGTATTCATCGAGCGAGGATATCAGAGCACACGCAGCAAGCCACTGAACTGTTACACGCCGTGCTCAGTCCCATGACAGCGGTTATGCTCACCGCTGAATTCCTTGAAGAGACGCCGTGTGACTGCGCTGACACCCCTCGATACCCTCTGGCTGACCGAAGCTGTGCGCCTGCGTGAAAAACAAGCGGGGACGCTCGACGATCAGGAGGCCAACCGCCGCGCACGCGCTGGCGAAGGTGACCTCACGACCCGCATCACTCAGCGAGCCTTGTGGCTGGCGGAGCGCGACGGCATGGTTGCCGCGCTGCATCACTGGAAACAGGGCGCGCGGCTGGCCCTGATGGCGCTGGCCGTGCTGGCGGTCATGAGTGGTGCTGGGCTGGCTTTCGCTGCCATGGGCGATGGCCAGACGCCGGTCAATGTGTTCTGGGCGCTGGGAAGCCTGCTTGGCTTGAACCTGATGCTGCTGATCAGTTGGACGTTGGGACTGATCTTCGCCGGACGCAATAACAGCGGGCTTGGCCGACTCTGGTTATGGCTGAGCGAAAAACTCGCCCGCGATGCACAGGCAGCGCAGCTGGCACCCGCGCTGATTCTGCTGTTGCAACGCAAACGCCTGAATCGCTGGGTCTTGGGACTGGTGGTCAACAGCCTGTGGCTGATCGCACTGCTCAGCGCGCTGGTGGTGCTGTTGATGCTGATGTCGACCCGGCGCTACGGGTTTGTCTGGGAAACCACCATTCTGAGCAGCGATACCTTCGTCAGCCTGACCCAGGCGCTGAGTACGATCCCGGCCTGGCTGGGTTTCAGCGTGCCGGACGAATCGATGATTCGCGCCAGCGGCAACGGTGCATTGAGTATCGAAAACGCTCGCCAGGCCTGGGCGGCGTGGCTGGTTGGCGTGCTGCTGGTCTATGGCATCCTGCCGCGCCTGATGCTGGCCGCGCTTTGCCTGTGGCGCTGGAAAAGCGGCCGCGCTGGCCTGCGACTCGATCTGGAACAGCCCGATTACCTTGAGCTGCGCGAACGGCTGATGCCAAGCAGCGAGCGCCTGGGCGTCAACGATGCCGAGCCCGCAATGCTGCATCAGATTCAGCGCGACGCAGGGATTGCTCAAAGCGACGGCGCCCTGCTGGTGGCCATCGAGCTGGACGACCAACAGGTCTGGCCGCCTCATCTGCCCGCTGGCGTTGCCAACGCAGGTGTTCTGGACAGCCGCGAATCGCGACACAAACTGTTGGAACAGCTGACCCAATACCCGCCCGCGCGCCTGCTCATTGCCTGCGACCCACGTCGCTCGCCGGATCGCGGCAGCCTTGCGCTGATCGCGGAACTCGCGCGCTGCGCCGGAGCAACCCGCGTCTGGCTGCTGCCTGCGCCCGCCGGACAAACCCTGGACCCCGAGCGGCTGGATGACTGGCATGTCGCGCTGGATCAACTGCAACTGCCCTGGGCAGACCATATGCCCATGAGCTGGCTGGAGACAGGTCATGAGTGATGCGCGCAAGTCCGGTCCCATCAAGCTTGCAGTGGTCGGCCACACCAATGTGGGCAAGACCTCCTTGCTGCGCACCCTGACGGGCGATGTGACGTTCGGCGAAGTGTCCCATCGCCCCAGCACCACACGGCATGTCGAAGGTGCTCGTCTCTCGGTGGACGGTCAGGCCACGGTCGAGCTTTATGACACGCCTGGCCTGGAAGATGCCATCGCCCTGCTCGACTATCTGGAGCGTTTGGACCGCCCCGGTGAACGGCTGGACGGCCCGGCTCGACTGGAACGCTTTCTGGAAGGCAGCGAAGCTCGCCAACGCTTCGAGCAGGAAGCCAAAGTGCTGCGACAGTTGCTCGATTCGAATGCGGGTCTGTATGTCATCGATGCCCGCGAACCGGTGCTGTCCAAATACCGCGACGAACTGGCCGTGCTCGCCAGTTGCGGGAAACCCTTATTGCCAGTGCTCAATTTCGTCAGTGCGCAGCAACACCGCGAGCCTGAATGGCGCGAAGCCCTCTCACGTCTCGGTCTGCACGCGCTGGTGCGTTTCGACAGCGTCGCCCCTCCTGAAGACGGCGGGCGGCGGCTATATGAAAGTCTGGCGCTCATGCTGGAAAGCGCACGCCCGCAGTTGGAGCGTCTGATCGAGGATCAGGAGAAACAGCGTCAAGCCAAACGACACAGCGCAGCGCGCCTTATCGCGGAAATGCTGATCGACTGCGCAGCCTGTCGGCGCAGCGTCGAAACCACGCCTGATCAGGAGAAACAGGCCATCGAAGCATTACGTCAGGCGGTCCGTCAGCGTGAACAGCAGTGCGTCGAAGCGCTGCTCAAGCTGCATGCGTTTCGCAAGGATGACGTGACCGCCAGCGACCTGCCGTTGATGGACGGACGCTGGGGTGATGACCTGTTCAACCCCGAAACCCTCAAACTGATGGGCGTACGCGTCGGCGGCGGCGTGGCAGCAGGCGCTGCGGCCGGAGCAGGCGTGGACCTGATGGTCGGCGGCGTCACACTGGGCGCGGCTGCGCTGGTAGGTGCCATTGCCGGCGGCGCCCTGCTGACCGCCCGCAGCTACGGCGGACGTCTGCTGGGCAAACTCAAGGGCCACCGGGAACTGACCGTCGACGACGCCGTACTGCGCCTGCTCGCACTGCGACAACGTCATCTGCTGCTCGCACTGGGCGTCAGAGGCCATGCGGCGATCAACAGCATCGAACTGACCACACCGCAAGACAAGACCTGGCGTAAGGGCAAACTGCCCGAACCCTTGTCACGATCCCGAGCCCACCCGCAATGGTCATCACTGAACCCGCGTGCGCGGCTGAATCAGGCTGAACGGCAGGAAGCGATCGATGGGTTGGCCGAGGTGATTTTGCAGGGGTGAGCCGTCAAACCTGCCCGTTCGTCACGATTCGCATAGCAGAGTATCCAAATGCATTCCGAGTCCTGGCGTGTGCATCCGAACAATCGATGAATGGGTCGCGACCACGTTATTGGCGGCTGTACAGATATCTTTTGAAGTATTTTGGCAAGACTTGCGTGCTCCAGATTCAATTTCGACCGCTACTCTTCATCGTGTCGCTAACCGCTTCCTACTCGTTACCGAGAGGGCAGGCTGGAAAAATGGAGTGTTGGTGGAATTCACGGATGATGACAAGAGACTCTGGAACGAAGCGATCAAGTTCGCGAGGCAAAACAAGAAGGCTATAGGGAGAAAGCTGACCTCACTGGATCTTTACCCGGCAGAGGACGAGCCCGTATCGGTTTTCATGTCCGGATCCCCTGGAGCAGGTAAGACAGAAGCGTCGATTGCTCTTTTGAATCTCTTTACAAGCTCGTCTATTTTACGAATAGACCCAGACGAGCTACGCGCTGAATTTGATCTCTACACCGGGGGTAACGCGTACCTGTTCCAAGGTGGCATCTCAATTCTGATTTCCAAGATTATCGATCTGGCACTATCGCAGCAGCAGTCTTTTCTGCTGGATGGGACGCTTGCAAAAATCGACATTGCACGGAGCAATGTCGAAAGATCCTTGGAGAAAGGACGCTACGTTCAAGTGCTGTATGTCTATCAAAACCCGTTGCTTGCCTGGGAGTTCGTCAAGGCTCGAGAGCAGGCAGAGGGCAGGCGTATCCTCGCTGACCATTTCGTCGAGCAATACTTCTCCGCACGTGACGTCGTGAACACGCTTAAGCTAGAGTATGGAAAACATGTGCATGTCGATCTGCTTCTAAAGCACATAGATAACTCAGCCCGCCTTTACAAGGCGGGCGTGGACAGGATTGACTACCATATCCCCGAGCGCTATACCCGCGATGAGCTGGCAGCTGCGCTGGAAAACGTCTCACCTCAGGAGCCAGTCAATGAAGCTTCCAAATCCGCATTCCGAGAAGGCCAAGAATCCTTTCGCGGAATTCATTCGCAACGCGAAGTCCGATGAAAAAAAGCGTATTTACAGTGTTGTTCTGACTGAGGCGACCAAGCGCCAGAACGAGATCATCGCGCAGGTTAAAAACGCCTGACAGCGACCGCTCAATAAAAAACCCGCATCTCTGCGGGTTTTTTTATTGCTTCAAGGAATCAGCCCTTGAACACGTCGTCCACGCTGGTCAGCGGGTAGTGCTTCGGATATGGCAGGGTGGCTACGCCGCTTTCGATAGCGGCCTTGGCAACTGCTTCGGCGATACGGCCCAGCAGGCGGGTGTCCATTGGTTTCGGGATGATGTACTCACGACCGAATTCCAGCTTGATGCCGCCGTACGCGTCGCACACTTCCTGAGGAACCGGCAGTTTGGCCAGTTCGCGCAGGGCGTTGGCTGCGGCGATCTTCATTTCTTCGTTGATGCGCTTGGCGCGAACGTCCAGAGCACCACGGAAGATGAACGGGAAGCCCAGTACGTTGTTGACCTGGTTCGGGTAGTCCGAACGGCCGGTCGCCATGATCACGTCGCTGCGAGTGGCGTGAGCCAGTTCCGGAGAGATTTCCGGATCAGGGTTCGAGCAGGCGAACACGATCGGATCCTTGGCCATCAGCTTGAGGTTTTCAGCGCTCAGCAGGTTAGGACCGGACAGGCCCACGAACACGTCAGCACCTTCCAGTGCATCGGTCAGCGTGCGCTTCTCGGTGGCGTGTGCGAACACAGCCTTGTACTGGTTCAGGTCGGTACGGCCGGAGTGGATCACGCCGGTGCGGTCGATCATGAAGATGTTTTCGATCTTCGCACCCATGCTCACCAGCAGCTTCATGCAGGAGATGGCGGCAGCGCCAGCGCCCAGGCAGACGATCTTCGCGGTCTCGAGGGATTTGCCGACGATTTCCAGTGCGTTGATCATGCCGGCTGCGGTCACGATAGCGGTGCCGTGCTGGTCATCGTGGAACACCGGGATGTCACACTGTTCGATCAGCGCTTTCTCGATTTCAAAGCACTCAGGTGCCTTGATGTCTTCCAGATTGATGCCGCCGAAAGTGATCGAGATGCGCTTGACGGTGTCGATGAAGGCCTGTGGGCTTTCGGAATCGACTTCGATATCGAAAACGTCGATACCGGCGAAACGCTTGAACAGAACCCCTTTGCCTTCCATGACCGGCTTGGAGGCCAACGGGCCCAGATCGCCGAGGCCGAGGATTGCGGTGCCATCGGAGATAACTGCTACCAGGTTGCCTTTGCCGGTGTACTTGTAAGCCAGCTCAGGGTCACGGGCAATTTCACGCACGGGTTCAGCAACGCCAGGGCTGTAGGCCAGAGCCAGGTCACGAGCGGTTGCGGTCGGCTTGGTGAGTTCTACGCTCAGCTTCCCTGGACGGGGATTGGCATGGTAATCGAGCGCGGCAGTTTTCAAATCTGACATGTATTGGATTCCGCTTTTTTTACTGTGGGACAGACGGACCGCCGAGGATACGCAAGATGCATAGTCCTAACAAGACTGACCAGTCACTGCTGTCAAGGGGCGAGAAGTTAGACTTTCCGCTAAGGCACTGGAAACACAAAAAGCCGAACCGCTCGTCGAAAGGCCCGGGATTGCAGGCGATGCCTAGGGGTTGAGCATGGCCGGATGGGTCAGCGGCATCAGCCAGCGAGCCTGTCCTGACTGTAGACCACCACGCCGGGAACGGTCCACCACCCAGCCACGCGCCTCGATCCGTTGACCCTTGAGCCGCTCAAGCTTCGCCACATCGAAGGCAGACAGCAGGTCAGGGGCAACGCGTAACACCAGTGAACCGTCGAGTTCGATCCAGACGCCGCCGCGATTGCGCTGAACGCTCTTCACACGACCGGTCACCACGGCAAAGCCGCCTTTTTTGATCCGATTGGCAGCTTGCACAGGCGAGTTGCGCCACAGGCCCAGTCTGGCCTGACGCGCCTGACGCTCGGCGCTCTGCTGGCAATCGACCAGCGCCGTATTGGGTGCAAAGGCGACCAGATAGCCGAGCCCTTCGCTGAGCAGCTGCGCTTCCAGGTTGGTGCCGTTGCGGCTGTAGACGTTGGCCAGCGTGCGACCATAGCGATCCTTGGCCTGCTGGCCGATCTGCAGGCGGACCTGATCGCCGCTGTCTTTGACCAGCGCCTGCAGACGTCGCTTGCCCGCTTCGGCAAACGGCTCGGCGGATTGACCGCGCTTGCCGGTCTCGGGGGTATTGAGACCAATCATTCGCACGCTGCGGCCATCGCTCAGGCGCAGGGTGTCGCCATCCACCACCCGCTGCACCTTTGCAACAGGCAGATCGGCCGGTGCGGGGCAGAACGCCTGCGCGTCGGACAGCCAAATCGCGGACATAAAAAAGACGCCCACAAGGGGCGTCTTTTCAAGCAGTCTGGAAATGCCCAAGAGGCAGCCAGTCTTACTTCGCTTTGGTTGCGCCGAACGCACCGAAACGGGATTTGAACTTGTCGACACGGCCGCCGATGTCAAGCGTCTTCTGCTTGCCAGTGTAGAACGGGTGGCACTCGTTGCACACGTCGAGGCTCAAAGGGCCGGCGAGAGTGGAACGGGTTTTGATGACATTGCCGCAGCTGCAGGTTGCGTCAATGGCTTCGTAAACTGGATGGATATCAGCTTTCATCGGTACTTCCTCAGTCTAGCGTGCCGCCACCCAACACTATTGTTGAATACCGCACGGAAATAGGCCGTGGATAGTATCAGACAATCAAAACGACGCAAGCGAACCTTTGCACCGGTCGTCTGCTAAGATCGCCCATCGCCCACGACCGACACAGGGAAACACCGCGTGCCCGACGCCATCCTGCGCCTTGCCCTGCCCTCGCCGCTTCGCCGACTGTTCGATTACCGCGCCCCCGCTGGCGTGTCGCGCAGCGCCCTGCAGCCCGGCATGCGGTTGCGAGTGCCATTTGGTCGGCGGGAAATGATCGGCATTCTGGTCGAGGTCGTGGATCACAGCGAAGTACCCGCTGAAAAATTGAAACCGGCCATTGCCTTGCTGGACAGCCAGGCGCCATTGCCTCCTGCGCTGTTCAAGCTGTGCCTGTGGACGTCCCAGTATTATCAGCACAGCCTGGGCGACACCTTGAGCTGGGCGTTGCCGGTGTTGCTGCGTCAGGGCGAACTGGCCGAAACCCGCCAGGAACGCTTCTGGCACGTATCACCCGGCGCCAGCGTCGACGACTCGCGCATCGCCCGCGCGCCCAAGCAGCGCGAGGCCCTGACCACCCTCGCCCAGCATCCCCATGGCGTAGCGCATCAACTGCTCAGCAAGCTGATGCTTAATAAAGACAGCCTCAACCTGTTGCTGGCCAAGGAACTGGTGTACGTCGAAGTGCGCAGCCACGCGCCCAGTGCGCGACATGAACACTGGCTGGCCCAGCCGGAATTGCCGCTCAACACCGAACAGCGCGCCGCCTATGAAGCCATTCGCGCCGGGTTCGACAGCTTCCATGCGTTTCTGCTGGCGGGCGTGACGGGCAGCGGCAAGACCGAAGTCTATCTGCAGTTGATCCGCGAGACGCTGGAAGCCGGCAAGCAGGCGCTGGTACTGATTCCGGAAATCAACCTCGGGCCGCAGACCCTGGCGCGTTTCGAACAGCGCTTCAATGCACGTATTGCGCTGGTGCATTCGGCCGTCAACGACCGCGAGCGACTGGACGCCTGGCTGGCGGCGCGCGACGGCGAGGCCGACATTATTATCGGCACCCGTTCGGCGCTGTTCACGCCCATGAAGAACCCGGGCCTGATCATCATCGACGAAGAGCACGACGGTTCCTATAAACAGCAGGAAGGCCTGCGCTATCACGCCCGCGATCTGGCGCTGGTGCGCGCCCGTCAGGAAAACATCCCGATTGTGCTCGGTTCGGCGACGCCATCACTGGAAAGCCTGCACAACGCCTACACCGGCCGTTATGGCCTGCTGCGCCTGAATCAGCGGGCCGGTGGTGCACAGCAACCGCGCTTTTTGCGACTGGACGTAAAGAGTCGTCCACTGGACAGCGGCATCTCCGGGCCGATGCAACAGGCCATCGGCCAGACGCTCGCGGCAGGCCAGCAAGTGCTGGTGTTCCTCAACCGCCGTGGTTTTGCACCGACCTTGCTGTGCCACGATTGTGGCTGGATGTCCGGCTGTCAGCGCTGCGACGCGCGCATGACCGTGCACCAGCGCTCCGGCGAGTTGCGCTGTCACCACTGCGGATACGTTGAACGAGTGCCGCGTCAGTGCCCCTCGTGCGGCAAGGTGGATCTGCGACCGGTCGGTGCAGGCACCGAGCGCGCTGAAGAACGCCTGGCGATTCTGTTTCCGGATTACCCGGTGCTGCGCGTCGATCGCGACAGCACCTCGCGCAAGGATGCGATGAACCAGCTGTTCGCGACCATCCAGCGCGGCCAGCCGTGCATTCTGGTGGGTACCCAGATGCTCGCCAAAGGTCACCACTTCCCCCGCGTTACGCTGGTGTCCATTCTGGACGCTGACGGCGGGCTGTTCTCCGGCGACTTCCGGGCCAGCGAGCGCATGGCACAACTGATCGTGCAGGTCGCCGGGCGTGCAGGCCGGGCTGAAGAACCGGGCAAGGTGATTATCCAGACGCACCTGGCCGACCATCCGCTGTTGATCCAGCTCACCGAACAGGGCTATTTCGCGTTCGCCGAGCAGGCCCTGAGCGAACGCCGCTCCGCCGGACTGCCGCCGTTCTCGCACCTGGCATTGCTGCGCGCCGAAGCGCACAAGCCCGGGCAGGCCGAGGAGTTTCTGGATCAGGCTTGCAGTGAAGCCGAACGACTGCTGGCTGACATGAGCCTGGGCGGCATCGAACTGCTCGGCCCGGTGCCCGCCCCCATGGAGCGCCGCGCGGGACGTTATCGTGCGCAACTGCTGCTGCAGTCCAGCGCCCGCGCGCCGCTGCACAAATTGCTGAGCCAGTGGCTGATTGTCCTGGAGCAAATGCCCAGCGGCAGGCAGGTCCGGTGGTCGCTGGACGTGGATCCGGTGGATCTGTACTGAGCTACCTACGTGAATAAACGCGGCTTTTGTGGGGGGCGACTTGCTGGCGATACGATCATTCAGGCGATCTGTCGGTGACTGAGCCTCCGCTATCGCCGGCAAGCCGCCTCTTATCAAACAACACGTAATCTGCTGAATGGAAACGTTTTTTTGTGGGAGGNGCCCACTCAGTTAAGCGCCTACAAACCAACACGGTTGGCAACAAGGCTTGAGCAACGGATAATGCGGAGTTTTTCCACCCGCGCATCCAGGCGCCACCGCGCTTGCGGTCGAAGAGAGCATCATGAAAGACACCATTCGTCAGCTGATCCAACAAGCCCTGACCCGTCTCGTCACCGAGGGCGTCTTGCCAGAAGGGCTGACGCCGGCGATTCAGGTAGAGAACGCTCGCGACAAGACCCACGGGGACTTCGCCAGCAATATCGCGATGATGCTCGCCAAGCCTGCCGGGATGAAGCCGCGTGATCTGGCTGAAAAGCTGATTGCCGCGCTGCCCGCCGATGAGCAGGTCAGCAAGGTGGAAATCGCAGGCCCCGGCTTTCTGAATTTCTTCCAGAACACTCAGGCCCTGGCCGCGCGTCTGGACGCAGCCCTGGCGGACCCACAGCTTTCGGTGCGTAAGGCAGGCCCGGCGCAGCGTGTGGTGGTCGACCTGTCGGCACCGAACCTGGCCAAGGAAATGCACGTCGGCCACCTGCGCTCGACCATCATTGGTGACGGCGTAGCCAACGTACTCGCTTTTCTGGGCGACACCGTCATTCGCCAGAACCATGTCGGCGACTGGGGTACCCAGTTCGGCATGCTGCTGGCGTATCTTCAGGAAAAACCGGCGACCAGTGACGAATTGTCTGACCTGGAAAACTTCTACCGCGCCGCGAAGCAGCGCTTCGACGAATCCGAAGCGTTCGCCGAGCGCGCTCGCGGGCTGGTGGTCAAGTTGCAGGGCGGCGATGCCGAGTGCCTGGCGCTGTGGAAACGCTTCAACGAGATCTCTCTGTCGCACTGCCAGAAGACCTACGAGCGCCTCAACGTCAATCTGACCCCGGCCGATGTCATGGGCGAAAGCGCCTACAACGACGATCTGACCAATGTGGTCAGCGACTTGAAAGCCGCAGGCCTGCTGGTGGAAAGCAATGGCGCCCTGTGCGTGTTCCTCGAAGAATTCCGCACCGCCGAAGACACGCCCCTGCCGGTGATCGTACAGAAAGCCGGTGGCGGCTATCTGTACGCCACCACTGACCTTGCCGCCATTCGTTATCGCAGCAAGGTGCTCAAGGCTGACCGTGCGCTGTACTTCGTCGACCAGCGTCAGGCGCTGCACTTCCAGCAAGTATTTGAAGTAGCGCGCCGCGCAGGCTTCGTTCATGAAGGCATGCAGCTGGAGCACATGGGCTTCGGCACCATGAACGGCGCCGACGGGCGTCCGTTCAAGACGCGCGATGGCGGTACGGTCAAGCTGATCGATCTGCTCGACGAAGCCGAAGAGCGTGCCTACACGCTGGTGAAAGAAAAGAATCCCGAGGTCGCGGAAGCCGAGCTGCGCAGCATCGCCAAGGCGGTGGGTATCAGCGCAGTGAAGTACGCCGACCTGTCCAAGCACCGCACCAGCGACTACAGCTTCAACTTCGACCAGATGCTGAGCTTCGAAGGCAACACCGCGCCTTACCTGCTCTACGCCTACACTCGCGTGTCTGGCGTATTCCGCAAGCTGGGTACGCCGTTCGACGCCAGCAAAGGCAAGATCGTGCTGGAAGCGCCACAGGAGCAGGAACTGGCGGCTCGCCTGGCGCAATTCACCGAAACCCTGAATAACGTCGCAGAAAAAGGCACGCCTCACGTACTCTGTGCTTACCTGTATGACCTTGCGGGTCTGTTTTCGAGCTTTTACGAAAACTGCCCGATCCTTGGTGCCGAAAATCCCGATCAGCAACAGAGCCGCCTGCGTCTGGCAGCGTTGACCGGTCGCACCCTCAAGCAAGGCCTGGATCTGTTGGGTCTGGAAACTCTGGAGCGTATGTAAGTTGGCAGTTGCGAAGAAGAAACCGGCACCCAAGCGCGGCGCCAGCCGTTATCAGGCACCCGCGAAGAAGCCGATTCCAGGATGGCTGTGGCTGGTCATTGGTGTCACCGTCGGGGCATTCGTTGTCTTTCTGATGAAGCTCGAACCCGGCGGCGATGACATCAAGCGCGTCAAGGCTGACGCCAAGGCCGCGAAGATCGCCGAGGCGAACAAGACGCCACCGAGCCCGACGGCGCCGGTCAAACCCAAGTATGACTTCTACACCTTGCTGCCTGAGTCGGAAGTGATCGTGCCGAACGAAGCGGTGCCCGAGAAGACGCCGCCTGCGGTTGCGCCGACGGCCCCGGTTACGCCGGAGCAGGCCGCCAAGATAGACACGGCCCGCGCCCAGGCTGCGCTCAGCGGTCTGACGCCACCGCCAGCGCCTCCGGTAGCGGCAACCAAACCGGCAGCGGTGACCACGTTCTTCCTGCAGGCGGGTTCGTTCCGCAAGCAGGCCGATGCTGAAAAAGTCCGTGCGCAGATCATCCTGCTGGGCCAGACGGCGACGGTCGAATCCGGCACAGTGAAAGACGAAACCTGGTACCGCGTACTGGTCGGCCCGTTCAGCAACCGCGAACAACTGACCACGGCCCAGAAACAACTGGCGGGTGGTGGATTTAGTAACCTGTTGTTGCAGCAGCGCCAAAGCCGGTAAGGCGCGCACCAATAGTCGATAGTGCGCATACGGAGCGCTCATCGTTATACACAAGTCATCTGGCTATCCAGCGAGACAGCGGCACTGCCGTGCTTTTTTACGCNCTTTGCTATGATTTCTCAAGATTTCATCGCAAGGGTTGCCCATGAAGCGCTTCATACAAGGCGAACACCGAGGTCAAAGTACCTTGCTTCCCGAGAGTCTCGACGATTACGTCAGTGACACCAATCCGGTGCG
>NZ_LKEH01000027.1:0-32343 GCF_001642795.1 Pseudomonas viridiflava
ATCATAGCAAAGGTTTACCTCCGGTTTTTACACACTCTGGGCCCAGTGCAGCTCAATCGGCATCCATGCCGCTTGCCCCCCGAATCAGCGCCAGGACTCAGCCTTCACCCACGTCGCGATCTGCGGTGTCCATGCTATCGCGCTACAAAAAGCACATCAGTGCTGCTGGCTCGTTGGATAGTCAGATGACTTATCTTCAGAGAGCGGGCGCGGAGCGTGTTAACGATCAGCTCAACAACTGTGCAAACGCCTTGTCGGCCTCCAGCACTGCGGGCAGTCCGGCGAACAGGGCGTCCAGGTCGATGCCTTCCATGATTGGTCCGTCGGAAGCCTTCTGTGCTTCAGGCGTTGCGCCGCCGTGGGCTTCCAGTGCATCGGAAATCACGATGGCCTGAGCGACGATGCGCGGCAACGGCGAGTCATTGGGGGCTTGCATCGGTTTGGCCTGATACGCGATTGCCTCCTGAATCACTTTTGGCAGTTGCCAGCGTCGGGCCAGTTCGGTGCCCACTTCCGGGTAGCCAAAGCCCAGTTGCACGGTTTCATTGGCCGCACGTCCGGCCGTTCCGGCCTTGGTCGCGCTGTTCAGACGTTCGGCCACTTCTGGCGCGCCGGTCTGGATCAACAGCTCGCCGATGTTGTGCATCACGCCACAGGTGAAGGCGATTTCCGCATCCGTACCGCTTTGTTTGGCCAGCATCCGGCAGATTCCGGCCACCTGGAAGCTTTTCAGCCAGAACGCCTTGAGGTCAAAACTCGGCCCGGCCTTGAACGCGCCGGTCACTGCCGAAGCCATCACCAGTGTGCGCAGGGTGTTGAAGCCCAGACGCATGGCGGCGTCTTCGATGCTCGACGATTCGCGTGAGCCGCGAAAGCGCGCCGAATTGGCCAGACGCAGGACCTTGGCGGCAATCACCGGATCCTTCTCGATATTGCGCGCGATGCTTTCCAGATTGGAGGAGGGGTTGTCGAACTGCAGCATCAGGTCCTGAGCCACCTTGGGAATGCTCGGCAGACTGTGTAAATCGTCAAACAGCTTTTCAATACTCATCATAGCGGGACCATCCTCTGGACGACGGGATGATTTGACCATAGCCAGTTTTTTGCGCTCTGCACGTTTTGCCGTCATTTGTGGGAAGGGTTTCTCACCCGGCTCGAAAATAAAAATAAAAGACTCTTCAAGCCTGGCCGATATACCACCAAGGGGCTGTTTGACTGTTCCGATTCCTGTTCCAGAAGCCCTTTCGAAAAAGCGGCACCGTTTCTGAAGTTGACTGGCGTTTTTTGAATCGTCCTTATTGTTTATGCCGTGGAAGTACTCGCTATGATGAAAAGCCTGGGTTTCAGCAAGAAAATCCTCTTGGCCGCCGCTTTGATTGTGATTGTCGCGTTCAGTGTGTTCATTGTCGTCAATGACTATCGACAACGTCAGTCACTGAAATCCAGTGTTCAGTCCGAGCTGCAACAACTCGGCACCCTGACCACGCAGAACATTCAGACCTGGCTGGAAAGCCGCATCCAGTTGCTGCAGTCCATGTCCCAGCAGATCGCCATAGACGGCAAGGCGTTGCCGCAGTTGCAGCGTGCTGTGGGGCTTTCGGTGTACAGCGATAACTTTCAACTGGGTTATTTCGGCACCACCGAAGGTGTAATGCTTTCCAACCCGTCCGCCACTCGTCCGGCTGACTATGACCCACGCGCGCGTGGCTGGTACAAGGCGGCGCAGAACGCGACAGGCACCATCGTGACCGAACCCTACATTGCCGCTTCGTCCGGCAAGCTGGTCATGACCATCGCGACCCCGGTCAAGATCCAGAACCAGTTGGCCGGTGTGGCCGGTGCCGACATCTCGCTGGACAGCGTCAGCAAGATCATCAACTCGTTGAACTTCAACGGCCATGGCTATGCGTTTCTGGTCAGCGCCGAAGGCAAGATTCTCGTACACCCGGACAGCAAGCTGGTGCTGAAAAACATCAGCGAAGCCTACCCGAACAACACGCCTAAGATCGCCACAGGCGTGACAGAGATCGATTCCGGCAGCACGCCGGAAATCATCTCGTTCACCCCGGTGCAGGGCGTTTCCACGGCCAACTGGTACGTGGCACTGGTGCTGGAGCAGGACGCTGCCTATTCGATGCTCAGCGAATTCCGCGCTTCCGCGATTACGGCAATGGTCGTCGTGGTGGTCGTGATCATCCTGCTGCTGGGCCTGTTGATCCGTGTGCTGATGCAGCCACTGCACCAGATGGGCCGTGCGATGCGTGACATTGCTGACGGTGAGGGCGACCTGACCAAGCGACTGGCGATCACCTCGCAGGACGAGTTCGGCGCGCTGGCGCAATCGTTCAACCACTTCGTCGAGCGCATCCATGCGTCGATTCGTGAAGTTGCCTCGACCGCTGCTCAATTGGGTTCGGTCGCAACGCAGGTGGTAAAAGTCTCCAACGCGTCGATGAGCAACTCCGATCAGCAGGCAAACCGCACCGAGAGCGTGGCGGCCGCGATCAACGAGCTGGGTGCCGCCGCTCAGGAAATCGCGCAGAACGCTGCGCGCACATCGCAGCAGTCCAGTGACGCGAGTGAGCTGGCCGGTGACGGTCAGGCCGTCGTGCAGCAGACCATCAAGGCGATGAACGAGCTGTCCGGCAAGATCAGCGAGTCGTGCGTGAACATCGAAAGCCTGAACGACAAGACTGCCAACATCGGGCAGATTCTCGAGGTGATCACCAGCATTTCCCAGCAGACCAACCTGCTGGCGCTTAACGCAGCCATCGAAGCGGCGCGTGCCGGTGAAGCCGGTCGTGGTTTCGCGGTGGTCGCTGACGAGGTGCGCAACCTGGCTCACCGGACTCAGGACTCGGCTCAGCAGGTCCAGAAAATGATCGAAGAACTGCAGGTCGGTGCCCGTGAAGCGGTTACCAACATGACCGAGAGCCAGCGTCAGAGTGAAGACAGCGTGGGCATCGCCAACCGTGCGGGCGAGCGTCTGGGCAGCGTGACCCGCCGCATTGACGAGATAAACGGCATGAACCAGTCGGTTGCGGCTGCGACCGAAGAGCAGACCTCGGTGGTGGAGTCGATCAATGTCGACATCACCCACATCAACACGCTCAACCAGCTCGGTGTCGACAACCTGCGTCAGACCCTGGAAGCCTGCAACTCGCTGGAAGAGCAGGCTGCACGCCTGCAACAACTGGTGGGCAGTTTCCGTATCTGATCGCTCAACGACCTGCGCTTATCGCTTCAACACTGATCGTGCCCACGCGATGGGCACGATCATTAGCCTTATACCGATCGTTCCCACTCTGCGCTCAGCGTTATACATAAGTCTGGAAGACGCGCAAAACGGGGCCAGAACGAAAGTGACTGACTGAATGCATACCCCGTGGGAGGCGGCTTGCCGGCGATGGCGTCAGTTCAGTCACTGACAGGTCGCTTCAGAAAAAGCATCGCCGGCAAGCCGCCTCCCACAGTCTGTGGTCGCAGCAAGACTCGGGTATAACGCTGAGCACAGGCGTGGGCATGATCGGTGTGCTTGAGATCACGCTGATCGTTCCTGCGCTCCGCGTGGGAATGCCGCTCAGGACGCTCCGCGTCCGCTCTTGAATGTGGCGCAGATGCTAGCCCAAGNTGACGCTCCGCGTCCCGGCGTCGGTATTGACGCACCTGCAACGCAACCTGCGCAAAACTGTTACGGGTTCGTCATCCTCGCTTCACGTCTCTGCAACACGTCCGGTTCAGTCTGGCTGACAACCGAATACGGCCTGCACCGGGTCGTAGGGCAGACAGAGACAGACCATGAACCCAGCTATCCATGTCGAAGGGCTGAACAAGAGCTTTTCCCGTAAAAGCGCTCTGGTTGGCCTCGAGTTGTCTATACAACATGGCGAGATGGTCGCGCTGATCGGTGCGTCCGGCTCGGGCAAGTCCACCCTGTTGCGACATCTGGCCGGGCTGGCGTGCTGTGACCGGGAAAACGGTGGTCAGGTCAAGGTGCTGGATCGCGAGGTGCAGGCCTCGGGTCGTCTCAATCGTCATGTACGCCGTCTGCGTGCCGACATCGGTTACATCTTTCAGCAGTTCAATCTGGTCAATCGCCTCAGCGTGCTCGACAACGTGTTGCTCGGCTGCCTCGGCCGCATGCCGCGCTGGCGTGGCAACCTCGCGCTGTTCAATACCGAAGAAAAGCAGCGCGCCATGGCGTCTCTGGAGCGTGTCGGTCTGGCGGATCTTGCCGCGCAGCGCGCCTCGACCCTTTCCGGTGGGCAGCAGCAGCGCGTGGCCATCGCCCGTGCGCTGACCCAGCGCGCCGAAGTCATCCTGGCTGATGAGCCCATCGCTTCGCTCGACCCTGAATCCGCTCGGCGGGTCATGGAAATCCTCGCCGACATCAACCGCCGCGACGGCAAGACCGTTGTCGTGACCCTGCACCAGGTCGACTACGCGATGCGCTACTGCCCGCGGGCCGTGGCGCTGAAAGGCGGGCGCATCCATTACGACGGCCAGGCGCAAGGCCTCAGCGCGTCCTTCCTCGACGATCTCTACGGCGCCGAACAGGGCAGCAGCCTGGTCGGCACCGGGAAAAAGCTTCGCCTCGAAAAGCCTGCGCGTCTGGCGCTGGCCAAAGTCTGAATACTTTTGCGTCAGTCCTCTGACATCAACCGCTGTTGCACGAACCTCACCTCAGGAGTGCTTTCATGTTCAACCGTATCGGTCGCGTCCTCGCGTCTGCCGCTTTGCTGGCCACTTGCGCAATGGGCACTGCCCAGGCGGAAGAGAAGGTCATCAATTTCGGCATCATGTCCACGGAGTCGTCGCAGAACCTCAAAACCATCTGGCAGCCTTTTCTGGATGACATGAGCAAGAAAACCGGGCTCAAGGTCAACGCGACCTTCGCCTCGGACTACGCGGGCCTGATTCAGGGCATGCGCTTCAACAAGGTGGACGTGGCCTGGCTGGGCAACAAGGCCGCCATGGAAGCGGTTGACCGTTCCAATGGCGAGATCTTCGCTCAGACCTCCGCAGCCAATGGTGCGGCCGGTTACTGGAGCCTGCTGATCGTGCGCAAGGACAGCCCGATCAACTCCGTTGAAGACATGCTCAAGAACGCCAAGACCCTCACCTTCGGCAACGGCGACCCGAACTCCACCTCCGGTTATCTGGTGCCGGGCTATTACGTATTCGCCAAGAACCATGTCGATGCGTCCACCGCGTTCAAGCGCACGCTGAACTCCAGCCACGAGGTCAACGCGCTCAGCGTTGCCAAGGGCCAGCTGGACGTGGCGACGTTCAACACCGAGAGCTGGGACCGTCTGGCTGTCACTCAGCCGGACAAGGTCGAGCAGCTGAAAGTGATTTGGAAATCGCCACTGATCCCGGCCGATCCAATGGTCTGGAGCAAGGCGCTGTCGGACGAGAACAAAGCAAAAATCCGCGAATTCTTCGCCAGCTACGGCGATACCGATGAAGAAAAGACCGTCCTCAAGAACATGCAACTGGGCAAATTCCTGAAGTCCAGTGACGACCAGTTGCTGCCGATTCGCCAGCTTGAACTGTTCAAGCAACGCACTGAAGTCGCGGCCAGCACCACGCTCGATGCCAAGGAAAAGGAAACCCGTCTGAAGGAAATCGACGCCGGCCTGAGCAAGCTGCAGGAGCGTATTACCGAACTGAACCAGAAAACGGCATCCAGCACCGCTGGCTGAACGAGCGGGGCGCGGACCTCCCGTTCGCGCTTCGGCAACTGCCATCAGGACATCGATTGCTATGAACACTCACGTTGCATACACCCAGGTGGCGGGCAAGCGCACCTGGCCTCGCTACCTGGGCTGGGGGCTGTTTCTGGTCGCACTGGCCTGGGCCTGGCAAGGCGCTGAAATGAACCCGCTGTCGCTGGTTCGTGACT
This sequence comes from Pseudomonas viridiflava, assembly GCF_001642795.1. Lineage (GTDB taxonomy): Bacteria > Pseudomonadota > Gammaproteobacteria > Pseudomonadales > Pseudomonadaceae > Aquipseudomonas > Aquipseudomonas viridiflava. The sequence continues at coordinate 5,906 of NZ_LKEH01000027.1, forward strand.
CGGGGAACATGGCGACTTTCGCTTCCGACTTCTTCCCGCCGGATTTCCGCGAATGGCGCAGCTACCTCACGGAAATGGTGGTCACGATTCAGATCGCCTTATGGGGCACGGTGCTGGCCATCGTCTGTTCCATCCCGCTCGGCATTCTGTGTTCCGAAAACATCACGCCATGGTGGATTCACTTGCCGTTGCGCCGCTGCATGGACGCCTTTCGCTCCATCAATGAAATGGTGTTCGCGATGCTGTTCGTGGTCGCCGTGGGCCTGGGGCCATTCGCGGGCGTGCTGGCGTTGTGGATCAGCACCACGGGGGTGCTGGCCAAACTGTTCGCCGAGGCCGTGGAAGCCATTGATCCAGGCCCGGTAGAAGGGGTGCGGGCCACCGGCGCCAGCGCATTGCAGGAAGTCATCTACGGGGTAATCCCGCAAGTCATGCCGCTGTGGATCTCCTACGCTCTATACCGTTTCGAGTCCAACGTGCGCTCGGCAACGGTGGTCGGCATGGTCGGTGCAGGCGGCATCGGGGTGATTCTCTGGGAAAACATCCGTGCCTTTGCATTCGTCCAGACCAGCGCCGTGTTGCTGGTGATCATCGTCGTCGTCAGTGTGATCGACATCGCGTCGCAACGCTTGCGCAAGCAATTCATCTGACCGGAGAGGGGTGTCCCGATGGGCACTTTTTTTGACCATGCAGTTGTCTAGACAAACAGAGCCGTTGTACCGCGAACTGGCCGATACGCTGCGCGCCGAGCTGGGTACTTACCGTCCCGGCGACTATTTGCCTGCCGAGTTTCAACTGGCCGAACGTTTCAGCGTCAATCGCCACACGGTTCGCCGCGCTGTCGATGAACTGGTGCGCGAAGGCAGCGTGTTGCGTCGGCAGGGCAAGGGCACTCAGGTGCTGGAACGTCCGTTGATCTACCCGATGCAGGCCGACAGTGCCTACAGCCAGTCACTGTCGGCGCAGGGCATCGGGGTCGAGGCGATCCTGTTGCTGCGCCGTGACTGTCAGGCCAATGCCGAGGACGCCATGCATCTGGGCCTGAACGAGCTGGCTCCGATCATCGAACTGCGCACGCTGCGCAAACTCGACGGGCAACCCGTGAGCCTCATTCTGCATCGGTTCAGCGCCGACTACCGCGAGCTGCTGGCTGAGTACAACGGGGGCTCGCTGCGCCAATACCTGGCCGAGCGCGAGCTGCCGTTGACCCGCAAACAGAGCCTGATCGGCGCCCGACTGCCGACCCGTGAAGAAGCGGCGCATTTGTTGATGCCGCGCCATATGCCCGCGCTGACGGTGTTGACCGTCTCCTGCGACCGGTCCGGCCAGCCGGTGGAACTGTCCCGTTCCACCAGCCGCAGCGACCGCTTCCACTATCAAGTGACCACCTGATGCCGAGGTTATCCATGCAATCGTCTCAGCAATCCCCTCAAGCCGATCCTGAAACCGCCGCCCGCCAGCACTGGATGGGCGTCCTCGCCCGGGCGCATGTCGATGAGCACAGTCGCGAGCACATGAAGCGCCATGAAGCCGCCTTGCGCGACATTGACTACCAGATGATTCGTGCGCCGGAAATCGGCATGACGCTGGTGCGCGGGCGCATGGGCGGCACCGGTGCGGCGTTCAATCTGGGTGAAATGAGCGTGACCCGCTGCGTGGTACGCCTGGCGGACGGGCGCACCGGCTACAGCTACCTGGCCGGGCGCGACAAACACCACGCCGAACTCGCCGCGCTGGCCGACGCCCATTTGCAGGGCGCTCAGCAGGCATCGTGGCTGGCTGAACTGATCGAACCCCTTGCCCAGGCACAGGCCCGGCGCAAGGCCGCCAAAGACGCAGAAACCGCCGCGACCAAAGTGGAATTCTTTACCCTGGTCCGAGGAGAAGACTGATGAACGCCGTCCTTTTGCAACCTGCCTTCACCGACCCGGTACTCGACGCTCAGCGCAGTTTTCGCGCTGCTCTAAAGGCGCTGGCCGGCCCCGGCATTGCCCAGACCTTGAACGCTGCCCATCAGCCGCCCGCGTTGTCGGGACTCGACAGCGCCACCCACGCGCTGTGTCTGGCGTTGCTGGACCTGGATACGCCGGTCTGGCTGGCTCCGGCTTTCGACACGCCAGCCATTCGCGCCAACCTGTCCTTTCACTGCGGCTGCCCGATTGTCAGCGAGCGGCAGAACGCCCGCTTCGCGCTGCTCGATGCCTCGGTGGCACAGGACCTGGCCGGATTCGACCTGGGTAACGACCGCTATCCGGATCAGTCCTGCACGCTGCTTATCCAGTTGTCAGACCTTGAAGGCGGAACCCCGCTGGACTGGAGCGGCCCCGGCATCGAGCACCGCAATCGCGTGGCCTTGCCGCTGGAAAAGGAGTTCTGGACCGAACGGTCGGCGCGCAACGACTTCCCGCGCGGGCTCGACGTGTTCTTTCTGTCGGGCAGCCGGATGCTCGGCTTGCCACGCAGCACCCGTGTGCAGGAGTGTGCCTGATGTATGTCGCCGTCAAAGGTGGCGAACAGGCCATCGATAACGCCCACCGCCTGCTGGCCAGCAGGCGTCGTGGTGATACCGCCGTCGCTGAACTCGATGTCGAGCAGATCCGTCAGCAACTGCCGCTGGCTGTCGCCCGGGTCATGACCGAAGGCTCGCTGTACGACGAGCAATTGGCCGCGCTGGCGATCAAGCAATCGGCGGGCGATCTGGTCGAAGCGATTTTCCTGCTGCGCGCCTACCGCACGACGCTCACGCGCTTTTGCGCCAGTTTGCCCATCAACACCTCGAACATGCAGCTCAATCGTCGTCTTTCCGCCACGTTCAAGGATGTGCCCGGCGGACAGTTGCTGGGGCCGACTTTCGACTACACCCACCGTCTGCTGGATTTCACGCTGCTGGCCGAAGGCGAGCATCCGGGCCCGAGCGTAACGCCTGACGCTGCCTTGCAGCCGTGCCCTCGGGTGCTGGGTTTGCTGGCGAAAGAAGGGCTGATGAAGCCAGAAGTCGACAATGACGAGCCCATTGCCGACATCACCCGCGAGCCGCTGGAATATCCGTCCAGCCGCGCCGAACGCCTGCAGGCTTTGGCCCGTGGCGACGAGGGTTTTCTGCTGGCGCTGGGGTACTCGACCCAGCGTGGCTACGGCCGCAACCACCCGTTCGCAGGCGAAATTCGCATCGGCGAAGTGGAGGTGTGGATCGAGCCGGAGGAACTGGGCTTTCCCATCCTTATCGGCGACATCGAAATCACCGAGTGCGAAATGATCAATCAGTTCGTCGGCTCGGCCACTGTGCCTGCGCAGTTCACGCGTGGTTATGGTCTGGCCTTCGGCAATGCCGAGCGCAAGGCGATGGGCATGGCGCTGGTGGATCGCTCGTTGCGTGCCGACGAGTACAACGAAGAAATCCGTTCGCCCGCCCAGCAGGAAGAGTTCGTGCTGGCCCACTGCGACAACGTAGAGGCGGCCGGTTTCGTTTCGCACTTGAAGCTGCCGCATTACGTGGACTTCCAGTCTGAGCTGGAGCTGATCCGCAAACTGCGCAAACCCACCGCGACCGGGGAGAACGAGCAATGAGCAGCCTCAAACCGCCCGTTGAGCGGGACACCGCCTACAACTTCGCTTATCTGGACGAGCAGACCAAACGCATGATCCGCCGCGGCTTGCTCAAGGCCGTCGCCATTCCCGGTTATCAGGTGCCGTTCGGTGGTCGCGAGATGCCGTTGCCTTATGGCTGGGGCACAGGCGGCATGCAACTGACCGCCGCGATTCTGGGCGCAGAAGATGTGCTCAAGGTTATCGACCAGGGCGCGGACGATACCACCAACGCGGTCTCGATTCGGCGATTCTTCGCCCGCACCGCAGGCGTTGCCACCACCGAACGCACGCCCGAAGCGACGGTGATCCAGACCCGTCACCGCATCCCGGAAACCCCGCTGCACGCTGACCAGATCATGGTATATCAGGTGCCGATTCCCGAGCCGCTGCGCTTCATCGAGCCGTCCGAAACCGAGACCCGGACCATGCATGCGCTGGACGATTACGGGGTGATGCACGTCAAGCTCTACGAAGACATCGCCACCTTCGGCCACATCGCGACCAGCTATGCCTATCCGGTGATGGTCGATGAGCGCTATGTGATGGACCCTTCGCCGATTCCCAAATTCGACAACCCCAAGCTGGACATGAGCCCGGCGCTGATGCTGTTCGGCGCAGGGCGCGAGAAGCGTCTGTACGCGGTGCCTCCCTTTACCCGCGTGGTAAGTCTGGATTTCGAGGACCATCCGTTCGAAGTCCAGAGCTGGGAGCAATGCTGCGCAATCTGCGGCAGCCATGATTCCTTTCTCGATGAACTGATCCTCGACGACGCGGGCACCCAGAGCTTTGTCTGCTCCGATACCGATTATTGCGCCCAGCGGGCCAGCCAGCAGGAGAACGCCCGATGATCAGTGCCATGTCGGTCAATCCGACCAACGCGCCACGGCCTGAACTGGACGAAGCGCTGCTCAGGGTTCGCGGTCTGACCCGGCTGTACGGGCCGGAGAAGGGCTGTCAGAACGTCAGTTTCGACCTGTATCCCGGTGAGGTATTGGGCATCGTCGGCGAGTCCGGCTCGGGCAAGTCCACGTTGTTGTCAGTGCTCAGCGGCCGCTCCGCGCCGGAGAGTGGCCGTATCGACTATCGCGGCCAGGACGGCAGCTGGCTCGATCTGTACAGCGCCAGCGAGGCGCAACGTCGCACCTTGCTGCGCACCGAATGGGGCTTCGTCGAGCAGAATCCGCGTGACGGCCTGCGCATGGGCGTGTCGGCGGGGGCCAACATCGGCGAGCGTCTGATGGCCCAGGGCGTACGCAATTATCAGCAGTTGCGCAGTGCCGCGCTGGACTGGCTCGGTCAGGTGGAAATCGATCCGCTGCGTATCGACGATCTGCCGCGCACCTTTTCCGGCGGCATGCAGCAACGCTTGCAGATCGCCCGCAATCTGGTTTCCGGCCCGCGGCTGGTGTTCATGGACGAGCCGACCGGCGGCCTGGATGTCTCGGTGCAGGCGCGTCTGCTGGACCTGTTGCGCGGTCTGGTACGCGAGCTGGACCTGGCGGTGGTGATCGTCACCCACGACCTGGCCGTGGCCCGGTTGCTGGCGGACCGGCTGATGGTGATGCGTCGCTCGCACGTGGTCGAGGCGGGGCTCACCGATCAGATCCTCGATGACCCGCAGCATCCGTATTCACAGCTGCTGGTTTCCTCGGTACTGCAGCCATGATCCGCACAGAGAGATGAGCCTGATGACTACCTTGATCGAGGTCCGTGACCTCTCGAAAAACTTCACGCTGCATCAACACAACGGCGTGGTGCTCAATGTGCTGCGTGGCCTGAATTTCTCGGTGCGCAGCGGCGAGTGTCTGGTGTTGGGCGGGGCGTCCGGTACGGGCAAGAGCACTTTGTTGCGCACTCTGTACGGCAACTACCTGCCCGCCGCCGGCAGCATTCGCGTGCAGCACGATGGCGAGTGGACCGAGCTGGTCGGCGCCACGCCGCGTCAGGTGCTGGAAGTGCGGCGCAGGACGCTGGGCTATGTGAGTCAGTTTCTGCGCGTCATTCCTCGCGTGTCGAGTCTGGACGTGGTCATGGAACCGGCGCTGGCACGTGGCTGGCCGCGCGAACAGGCGAGGGCGCGAGCCGAGTTGCTGCTCACCCGTCTGAACATTGCGCCGCGTCTGTGGCCACTGGCACCCAGTACGTTTTCCGGTGGCGAGCAGCAACGCATCAACATCGCTCGCGCCTTCATGGTGCCCTGGCCAGTGCTGTTGCTGGACGAGCCGACGGCTTCGCTGGATGACGCCAATCGTCAGGTGGTGCTGGAACTGATCGACGAAGCCAAACGTGAGGGCGCCGCGCTGATTGGCATTTTCCATGACCGCGACGCTCGTGAATCGGTGGCCAGCCGTCAACTGGACATGAGCCCGGTGGACCTGACCGCCAAGGAGTTGCTGCAATGCTGAACGAACAGATATTCACCAATGCCCGTGTAGTCACTGGTGATGCGGTGTTTTCCGGAACTGTGGTGGTGCGCGATGGCCTGATCGTCGAGGTCGATTCGGGACGCAGCCAGTTGAGTCAGGCACAGGACCTGCAGAGTGATTACCTGCTGCCGGGGCTGATCGAACTGCACACCGACAACCTGGAAAAACACCTGTCGCCGCGTCCCGGTGTGGACTGGCCGTCAACCTCGGCGGTCATCAGCCACGATGCGCAGATAGTCGCCGCAGGCATCACCACGGTGTTCGACGCGCTGTCGATTGGCGACATCAACCCCAAGGGCAAGCGCATGCAACAGCTGCCCTCGATGCTCGCTGCCATTGCGGCGGCCTGCGATGCAGGACTGACCCGCGCCGAGCACCTGTTGCATTTGCGCTGCGAAGTCAGTCACCCGGACACGCTGAGCGTGTTCCGTGACCTGGTGGATCAGCCGCTGGTGAAACTGGTGTCGGTCATGGATCACGCGCCCGGCCAGCGTCAGTTCGCGCTGGAATCCAAGTACCGTGAGTACTACATGGGCAAGTACCACATGAGCAGTCAGGAGATGGACGGCTTCATCGTCGAGCAAGTGGCCAACTCCATCGAATACGCTGATCGATATCGTCGTGCGATTGTCGAACTGTGCCTGGCGCGCGGGTTGTCCATCGCCAGTCATGATGACGCCACCATGGCCCATGTCGAGGAATCGGCGGGCTTCGGCATGAACATCGCCGAGTTTCCGACCACCCTGGAAGCAGCCCGTGGTTGTCGGCGTCTGGGTATGAGCGTACTGATGGGTGCACCGAACATCGTGCGCGGTGGCTCGCACTCCGGTAACGTGGCGGCCGCGTCGCTGGCCAAAGAAGGACTACTGGATATTCTCTCCAGCGACTACTATCCGGCGAGTCTTCTGCAATCGGCGTTCATGCTGGCCGAACAGGACAACGACTGTGGGTTGCCTCAGGCTATGAACATGGTCAGCCGCACACCGGCACTCGCGGCGGGGCTGGCTGATCGCGGTGAAATTCGTATTGGCCTGCGTGCCGACCTGATTCAGGCGCGCAGTCACGGCAATCTGCCAGTTATCGATAAAGTCTGGCGACAAGGCAAGAGGGTATTCTGATGGCAGGCAGGTTGATCTATCTCATCGGGCCGTCCGGTTCAGGCAAGGACAGCCTGATGGACGCGGCTCGCGACACCCTGGCGGAACGCAACTGCCGCGTGGTGCGGCGGGTTATCACCCGTTCCGCCGAGGCCGTGGGCGAAGCGGCACAGGCCGTGGACGTCGAGCAGTTCGAACACATGCGCGAGCACGGCGCGTTCGCGCTGAACTGGCAGGCCAACGGCTTGCATTACGGCATCCCGATTGTCATCGACCAGTGGCTGCTGGAGGGCCATGACGTGCTGATCAACGGTTCACGGGCGCACCTTGAGCGCTCGCAACGCCGCTATCCCAATCTGCTGGCGGTGCTGCTGACGGTAGATCAGGACGTCTTGCGTCAGCGTCTGCTGGCGAGAGGCCGGGAAAGCCTGCCGGAAATCGAGGCGCGACTGGACCGCAATCAGCAATTTGCCGGTGATCTGCTGGCCAGCCACCCTGGCGTATATCCGCTGGACAACTCCGGCGAGCTGCAGCAGACGGTTGCTGCGCTGGTTCGCTATCTGGAGAAACACCCGGCGTGCGCCTGACGCTGCTCGGCACTGGCGACGCCCGGCAAGTGCCGGTGTATGGCTGTCAGTGCCCGGCCTGTCTGGCGGCACTGAGCGACAACACGCTGCGTCGTCTGCCTTGCAGTGCGCTGGTCGAGTTCGACGATCAGCGCTGGCTGATCGACAGCGGTCTGACCGACCTCACCGAGCGTTTTCCGCCACGCAGCCTGAGCGGCATTCTGCAGACCCACTACCACGCCGATCACGCCCAGGGTCTGCTGCACCTGCGCTGGGGGCAGGGTCTGGTGATTCCGGTGCACGGTCCGGTGGACCCGGAAGGCCTGGCGGACCTGTACAAACACCCGGGCATTCTGGATTTCAGCCAGCCGTTCGCAGCCTTCGAAACCCGAGCCCTGGGTGCGTTGCAGGTCACTGCGTTACCGCTGCAGCATTCCCGGCCAACATTGGGTTACCTGCTGGAGGGCGGCGGGCGACGCATCGCCTACCTGACCGACACAGTCGGCCTGCCCGAGGCCACGCACGACTACTTGCAACGCCAGCCGCTGCACGCCCTGATCCTCGACTGCTCCATGCCCCCGCAACCCCAGACCCCGCGCAACCACAACGACCTGACCCTGGCGCTGGATATCATCGAACGCCTGAAACCGGTCAAAGCCGTTCTGACCCATATCGGCCACACTCTTGACGCCTGGCTGATGGAGCAACCGAGGCCACTGCCGGACAACGTGCTAATTGCGCGGGATGGAATGGTGGTTTGAACGTTTGGTGATCCATTGCCTGAGACTACGCAGTCTCGTTGCAATCACCTGACCGTGGGAGGCGGCTTGCCGGCGATGAACGATCACGCGATTTTCCCGACATACCGCGTCGACTGCATCGCCGGCAAGCCGCCTCTTATCAAACTACCTGTAACTTACTGAAGAAACGCGATTTTGTGGGAACGGACCGGGCGGCGTTCCGTTTGTCCGCGAATACTGTATTTCAGGCGATGAATATTCGTCGGATGTACTGGCCTTTTCGCGGACAAGTCCGCGCCCACTGAGTTTGCTGCGCGACAGCGCTACGTCGAAGACGTGGTGGCGCCTCCCACAGTCCGGTGTTTGCTTCGCAACCGCGCTGTTTCAGTGATGTGGCGCTATTGATCGGCTGAGGGGCCGATATCGACCCTCCATAAATCGCTCTGTCCGATTCCGTTCGCTGATCGCCCACAACAGCAATGTCGCGCCGTTCCAAGCGTGCAGGCAAATTTTGATGTGCTCAGAATCGGGTTTTGAAGCCGAAACAGCCTGCGACAATTTGTCATTATGAACTGGTTAGTACATTCTGCGCGGCTGTAAAAATCCGACAGGTTCGACACATGACTGGTAAACAAGACACAGGGGCGGGGAGCAGGGTGGGGCTGCTCGTATTGGGGGCGCTTATCGCATTGATCGGGCTTGGCCTGGCGGGCGGGGGCGGTTATCTGGTGGCGTTGGGCGGGAGCTGGTTCTTCCTGCTCATGGGCCTGGCGATGCTGATCAGCGGCGCGTTGATTGCGAAGCGAAAACCCAAAGGCGCGCTGATCTATGGCGTGGCGCTGATTCTGACTGCGATCTGGGCAGTCTGGGATGCCGGGCTGCATTACTGGCCGCTGGTTTCACGCGTGCTGACGTTCGCCGTGATCGGTCTGGTGGTTGCGCTGATCTACCCGACTCTGGTCCGCGCTTCCGGCGCTCAGGCAGGGCGTGGTGCCTATGGTCTGGCAGGCGTGCTGGCCATTGGCGTCGTGGCGACCATCGGCTACATGTTCGTGCCGACTCACGTGGTCAGCGCCAGCAGCGTGCCGGACGTTGTGCCGGTCGCTCCGGGCAGCGAGCAGAAGGACTGGGCGCACTGGGGCAACACCCCGGCGGGCAACCGTTTCGCGGCGCTGGATCAGATCAACAAAGGCAACATCGACAAGCTGCAGGTCGCCTGGACGTTCCACACCGGCGATATTCCGCAGAGCACCGGCGCAGGTGCCGAAGACCAGAACACGCCGTTGCAGATCGGCGACACGGTCTACACCTGTACCGCCTACGGCAAGGTTTTCGCGTTGGATGCCGATACCGGTGAGCAGCGCTGGAAGTTCGACCCCAAGGGCAGTGCGCCCAACTGGCAGCGCTGCCGTGGTCTGGGTTACTTCAAAACGCCTGCCGCCGAGGCGAGCGCTCAGCCTGCCGCCTGCGCCAGCCGTATTTTCCTGCCGACTGGCGATGCACGCCTGATCGCGCTGGATGCCAGAACCGGCGAGGCCTGCACAGACTTCGGCACCCAGGGTGTGGTTGACCTGAAGACCGATATGGGTGAAGTCAAGGAAGGCTATTACCAGCAAACCTCGACACCTCTGGTCGCTGGCAACGTTGTCGTAGTGGGCGGTCGTGTCGCCGACAACTTCTCCACGGGCGAACCGCCCGGCGTGGTGCGCGCTTTCGATGTGCACAGCGGTGAGCTGGTATGGGCCTGGGATCCTGGCAACCCCGATACCACCAAACGTCCGCCAGCAGGCGAGACCTACACGCGTGGCACACCAAACGTCTGGTCAGCCATGTCCTACGACGAAAAACTGGGCCTGATCTACCTGCCGACCGGCAACGCCACGCCGGACTTCTTCGGTGGCACGCGCACCGAAGCGGATGACAAGTGGTCGTCCTCGGTCGTTGCTGTAGACGTCAAGACCGGTCAGGTGCGCTGGCATTTCCAGATGACTCACCATGATCTGTGGGACTTCGATATTCCGGCCCAGCCGCTGCTGTACGACATCCCGGACGGCAAGGGCGGCACTCAGCCTGCGCTGGCGCAGGTCACCAAGCAGGGCGAGATCTTTCTGCTGAACCGCGAAACCGGCGTGCCGATTTCCCGTGTCGAAGAGCGTCCGGTGCCGCAGGGCAGCGTGCCGGGTGAGCGTTATTCGCCGACCCAGCCGTTCTCGGTGGACATGCCATCGATTGGCAACCAGACCCTGAAAGAGTCCGACATGTGGGGCGCCACGGCGTTTGACCAGTTGATGTGCCGGATTGCCTTCAAAGGCATGCGACATGAAGGCGTCTACACGCCGCCGGGCATGGACCACGCGCTGCAATTCCCGGGCTCGCTGGGCGGGATGAACTGGGGCAGCGTGTCGGTCGATCCGACCAACAGCTACATGTTCGTCAACGACATGCGCCTGGGTCTGGCCAACTACATGATCCCGCGTGACAAGATCGCTGCCGGTGCCAGCGGCATCGAGATGGGCGTTGTGCCGCAGACCGGCACGCCGTTTGGCGCCATGCGTCAGCGCTTCCTGTCGGCGGTCGGTATTCCGTGTCAGGCGCCGCCGTTCGGCACCCTGTCGGCCATTGACCTGAAGACCAAAAAGCTGGTCTGGCAGGTGCCGGTCGGCACGGTCAAGGACACCGGACCGATGGGCATCCGCATGGGTCTGCCGATTCCGATCGGCATGCCGACCCTGGGCGCTTCGTTGTCCACTCAGTCGGGTCTGCTGTTCTTCGCGGGTACTCAGGATTTCTACCTGCGCGCCTTCGACAGCGGCAACGGCAACGAAATCTGGAAGGCCCGTCTGCCAGTGGGCAGCCAGTCGGGTCCTATGACCTACGTGTCACCCAAGACCGGCCGGCAGTACATTCTGCTCACCGCCGGCGGTGCCCGCCAATCGCCTGATCGTGGCGATTACGTGATTGCCTACGCGTTGCCCCAGTAACGTGTGGCAGGCCCGAGAGGCATTGGCTGCCTCTCGGGTCTTATCCGATCAAGCTCACCAGCCACATCCACAAGGGCAGCGTCGCGGCCGACAGCACTGTGGTCAGGCAGATCGCCGAACTGGTTTTCTGCACATGCGGCACGCTGCGGGCAAAGCCCAGCACGTTGACCCCGGCAGGGCCTGCGGCCATCAGCACCAGCACGCCTCGCGACAACCCCTCGATACCCAGCAGCATGCACGCCAGTAATACCAGCAGCGGCATCAGGAACAGCTTGCCGACGGTAATGCCCAGCGCCTGCGGGCTGGGTGTCAGTTTGAAACTGGAAAGGTTGGAGCCCAGCACGATCAAGGCGCAGGGCAGGGCAGCCTGGGCGAGCCAGGTGGTCAGATGATCGGCCCATTCGGGCAGCGCAAGGCCCGACAGGTTGACCACGATCCCCAGCAACAGCCCGATGATCAACGGGTTGGCCAGGCTGGCGAACAGCGAGCGGGTGTTGAATGGTTGATCACCGGCCAGGCTGTCGTACAGGCTCTGGAAGGTGAACAGGGTCAGGCTGTGCACCGCGATGACCGTGAACAGCAACACCAGCCCTTGATCACCGAACACACCGACCACCAGCGGAATGCCGATCAGGATGTTGTTGGAGAAGCTGGCGGTCAGGCCGAAGGGCGTCGAGGTGCTGCCAGACCGGTGCATGACCAGATTGATCAAGACAAACACGATCAGGGCAGGCACGAAGTACGCCGCCAGCACCTGCAGATCGAGGCCGTCGTGCAGCGGTGCCTTGACCATCCCGGTGAACAGCACCATCGGTAGAAACAGTTTGAAGGCCAGCACGCTCAAGGCCTTGGTGCTCTCGACAGTCAGAGTCTTGCGTTTGCCCAGCACATAGCCGAGAACGATCAGTAGAAAAACGGGCAGAATGGCTTGCAGAACGGCCACGGGCTCTGGCTCCTTGAGAACATGGCCGCGCAGTATGAACCAGCGTTGCAACTTTACCTATGCACCGCTGCGCATCAAATGGCTATCACATCGCCCCTATATCCGGCCTGACCGTCTGCGAGCCTTCGTAGATCGGCGGATGGGTCACGATGTGTTTCAGATCGACAGCCGATGCCAGCAGTTTCTGCAGATCGGGACGCGGGCGACACACACGTGAATCTGCCGAGGTGGCCTGTTCCAGTGCATGAGCGCAGGCCATCAGTGCGGCATCGCCCCGGAAGCCGCCAATCAGTTGCAGGCCGAACGGCATGCCGTTGTGATCGGTGCCGCAGGGCAGCGACAGTGCCGGATTGGTGGTCAGGGTGATGGTGTAGCAGAGCGCCAACCAGCGGTAATAATTATCCAGTTGCACGCCGTTGACCTCACGCAGGTACAGCTCGCTCCACGGGAACGGCGACACCGGCGTGGTCGGCGCAAGGATCAGGTCGTAACGCTCGAACTGCTTTTGAAAGCTGCGGAACAGACGACTCTGCTCGGCATGCGCTTTTACGCAATCCTGCAGCGACATGGCCGCGCCCATGTCGAAATTGGCGCGAGTGTTGGGGCCGAGTGCGTCGGGATCCTTGTCGTGGGCGTCCTGCAAACCGGCAACGAAGGCCTCGGCGCGCAGGACGTCAAAGGTGCGATGCGCAGTGCCGAGGTTCAGGTCGATGGGCTCGCAGGATTTGAACAGCGATTTCAGGGCGCCGATCTTTTCCCGGAACACTGCGCGAATCTGCTCGTCCACCGCGCAGGTGCCGAAGTCTTCGCTGTAGCCGACGCGCAACTGGCTGAGGTCGATAGTGCGCGGCGCAAACTCGTTGTCTGCCACTGCATAGCTCAGTGGGTCGGAGTGCGCCAGACCGGCGCTGGCACGCAGCTGCAGCAGCGTATCGGCGACGTTGCGTCCCATCGGCCCGACTACCGAGAGCGGTGTCCAGCCAAGCTTTTTGCGCTCGCTGGGCACCAGTCCGGGGGAGGGGCGCAGGCCGACGATGCCACACAGCGCCGCGGGGATGCGCAACGAACCGCCGGTGTCCGAGCCGCTGCACAACGGCACCATGTCCACGGCCAGCGCTGCGGCGGAACCCCCGGACGAGCCGCCTGCATTCAGGTCGGGATTGAAAGGATTGCCGGTTGCGCCCCACACCACGTTGCGGGTGTTGGCACCTGCGCCCAGTTCCGGGACGTTGGTCTTGCCGATCATGATCGCCCCGGCGCTGCGCAGACGCGTCACCAGCAGGTTGTCCTGACGCGGAATATTGTCGCGAAACAGTTGCGAGCCGTACGTGGTAAGGACGCCTGCGGTTTCTTCCAGGTCCTTGATGCCGATCGGCAGACCATGCAGCAAACCCAGCCGCTTGCCTTGCATCACGGCCTGTTCGGCCTGCACCGCTTCCTCCCGCGCCCGCTCGAAACAGGTCGCGGCGAAGGCGTTGATCTTTGGGTTTAGGGTCTCAATGCGTTCGATGCTGGCGTTCAGCAGCTCGACGGGCGACAGCTGTCGATTGCCTATAAGCGTGCGCAATTCGGTGGCAGATTTTTCCAGCAGGTCGGATGAAAAAGGCATGTGGTTTCCTCAAATAATAGGGCCAGCCCAGAGATGACACTGATCGTTTCTACCCTCGCGCTCAGAGTGGGCGCGCAAGCCTTTCGGCAAACATAACGCCTCTCAGGACGCTCCGCGTCCGCTCTGGAATGTGACGCAGATGCGTGCCCAAGCTCCAGCGTTATCCACGTCATGCGCCCGGCTCACTTAATCCGCAATCTGTGCCATTTGTGACGCGGAGCGTCACGGGATGCATGCCCACTCGGAGCGATGGGCACGATCAGTGTCGAGGCGGTCTTGTGCATAACGATGAGCGCAGAGCGAGGGAACAATCGCCCGATCATTCCGCCAACCCCACGATGGTCGCTACCAGCGCCTGACCGCGTGGCACGAGGGTGTCGAGCTCCAGATATTCGCGGTCTGTATGCACCTTGCCGCCCACCGGACCCAGTCCGCACAGGGTAGGGATGCCCAGGCTTGCGGTGAAGCCCGAGTCGGCGCAGCCGCCGGTGAATTCGCCTTCCACGCTGAAGCCCAGTTCCGCCGCGACGCTCTGGTAGCGCTGCAACAGGTCGGTGCTGTGCTGCGCTTCCATCGGCAGGAAGGTCGTGGCTTCCAGCAGTCTGGCCGAGGTGCCGGGCAGTTCCTCTGCGTCGACGATGGCGTGAATGGCCGTGAGTATGTCGTCCCACTGACGCAGTTCGATAAAGCGCACGTCGAGTCTGGCTGTGGCGGTCGGCGCCACGGTATTGCTGGAGGTTCCGCCCGACATCAACCCGACGTTGGTGGTGATACCCGCCGCGTAGTCGGTCAGCGCATGCAGCTTGATCACCTTGTGCGCCAGCGCTTCAATGGCGCTGGCACCGTCGGCATGGTTGACGCCGGAGTGCGCAGCCCGGCCGCTGACTTCGATGACCAGCGTCGCGCCGCCTTTGCGGGCGCTGACCACATTGCCGCTGGCCCGGCCCGGCTCGGGATTGAGCACGGCGCGGGCGGCTCTGGCGTGTCGTTCGATGTGCACGCGTGCACTGCCTGAGCCGATCTCTTCGTCGCCGGTATACAGAATCTGCACCGGAAACGGCAGCGGACCGGCGCGCTTGAGTGCCTTGAGTGCGAAACAGTTCAGCACCAGACCGCCTTTCATGTCGGCAACGCCAGGCCCGTACGCCAGCTTCTCGTCCCGCGTGTAACCACGGGTCGTGGTGGTGCCCTTGGGGAATACCGTGTCGCGATGACCCAACAACAGGACCGGCTTGCCCGGTCCACCGGGCAGTTCAGCCAGCAACACATCGCCAAAGCCCTCGACTGCAATGCGCTCTACGCCTATCCCGTCGGCCTGCAGCTGCGCCGCAAGCAGGTCGCCGACAGCATCGACACCGGCCTTGTCGTAGCTGTTGGAGTCGATGTCGACCAGTTGTTGCAGTAATGCCTCCATGGCGTCGAATTGCCCGGACAGCCATTGTGTTGCGTTCAGTTGTGCCTGATTCATTGGCCTGTTTCCTGTGCCTGATGTTCTCGGGCCAGACGAGCGCCGTCATTGCCCAGGTCCCAGAATAGACCGGCCATGATCTGCAGGCTTTCTTTCACCACCGGGGCCAGCAGATGTTCATCGGGTGCATGCTGTGAGCAGGCCGGGTAGGAATGGGGCACCCAGACCGTCGGTAAACCGAGCACCTCGGCAAACACGTCATTGGGCAGTGAACCGCCCAGATTGGGCAGCAGCGCAGGTTTCTTGCCGGTGGTTCTGCTCAGTGACTCCAGCGCCCAGCCGACCCACGGGCTGTCCGGTGACAGGCGCGTGGCATGCATGACGTCCATGCGCGTCTGCTTCACCTCCACCTGAGTGAAACCGTGCGCATCCAGGTGCGCCCGCACGGCCGGAATGAACGTCGTGTAATCGCTGTCAACCACGAAGCGTATGTGACACAGCGCATGGGCCTTGCCGGGAATGGCGTGGACCGGAGCATCAGGATTGCCGGTCTTGAAGGCCAGAACGTCCAGCGTGTTCCAGCCGAAGACTTTCTCGCTCAATGAAAGATCCGGCTCGCCCCAGTGCGGATCGATGACCGGATCGCCGGGCCCGCCGCCCACTTCTATATCGGCCAGAGCCGTGCGCACCGCCTCGGGAATGGCCATCGGCATCAGCCCTGCAACTTTGACCCGACCATGCTCGTCCACAAGGCTGGCAATGGCGTTGGCCAGAATGATGCCGGGGTTGGCCAACAGACCGCCCCAATTGCCGGAATGATGCGCGCCTTCGCGCAAATGCACGCTCAGTTCGAAGTTGAAAACACCACGTGAACCGAGAAACAGCGTAGGGCGCGCCGCCGCCAGACGCGGTCCGTCGGAGGCGATGAAAATGTCGGCGGCCAGGTCTTCTGCGTGCTGCTGGCAAAACAGGCTCAACCCCGGTGATCCGTCTTCTTCGCCCATTTCCAGCAGTAGCTTGACGTTGAAACCCAGCTTGCCGCCCCGCGCCTTGAGCGTTTGCTCAAGTGCCGTCAGGTTGATCAGGTGCTGGCCCTTGTTGTCCGCTGTGCCCCGGCCATACCAGCGCTCGCCGCGCTCGACTACCTGCCAGGGCGAAAGGCCCGGCTGCCATTGCGCATCGTAGCCGCGCACCACGTCGCCATGCCCGTAGCTGAGCAGGGTCGGCAGGGACGGATCTTCGATCCGCGTGGCAATCATCAGCGGGCCGCGCCCGGCCACCGGGTTGTCGTGAAGGCTGGCCGTGAAGCCCAGCCGCTCGACCTGCGGCGTGATGAAGTCGGTGAGGTAGCGGTACAACTCGGACAGGCTTTCCGGCTCCTGACTCTGCGTCGGGTACGCGACGCTTTCGCCGAGCAGGGCGAAGAACGCGCCGTTGTCGAACTGTTCGGTGACGTTGTCGATGGCGTGCGAACGGCTAGTCATGAGGGAATCAGCTCCAGGGTTTTCGGGGTGTCACGCAAATGACAACGGACGGTTCCGCCTTCCAGCGTGTCGGTGGCGGGGTACTGGTTCTTGCAAACCGTCATGCAGTTTGGGCAGCGTGGATGAAACGCACAGCCCGACGGCGGCGACATGGGGTTGGGAAAGGCGCCCTGCAGGCCCAGTTCGGGAATGCCCAGATGCGGATCGGGTGTGAGTACCGAGTCCAGCAGCGCCTGGGTGTAGGGATGACCGGGCCGGGCAAACAGCGATTCGCGGGTGCGCTCCTCGACGATCTTGCCCAGGTACATCACGGCCACTCGGTCGGCCAGATGTTCGATGACCGCCAGGTTGTGACTGATCAGCAGGTAGGTCAGGCCGAACTCCTGCTTGAGGTCCTGCAACAGATTGAGAATCTGCGCCTGAACCGACACGTCCAGCGCCGAGGTGGGTTCGTCGCAGATCAGCACATCGGGGCGCATCACCAGCGCCCGCGCAATCGCCACACGCTGGCGCTGGCCGCCGGATAACTGGCTGGGGTAACTGTCGATCACCCGCTTGGGCAGGCCGACCACGTCCATCATGTCTTCGGTGCGTTTGCGGCGTTCTGCGTGGCTGCCGATGTCGTGCACGATCAGCGGCAGGGTGACGATTTCGCGCAGGGTTTTGCGTGGATTAAGTGAGGAGTAGGGGTCCTGAAAGATCGGCTGAATGCGCCGCGCCATTTCCTTGCGATCGGTGCCCGCCAGATGCTTGCCATTGACCAGCACGTCGCCGCTGCTGGGCGCCAGCAGACCCAGCAGCATCTTGGCCAGGGTACTTTTGCCGCAGCCTGATTCGCCGACCAGCCCCAGGGTTTCACCGCGCATCAGGCGCAGCGATACGCCATCGACGGCTTTCAATGTGGCGGTCGGTTTGAAGAAGCCCCGGCTGATGGTGAACTCGCGCCGGATGTCGCACAGCTCCAGGGCGATGTCTTTTTTTACGCCGGTTTTCAGTGCCTGATTCATGACCGTGCGCCCTCGCGATGAAACACCGGTTCCGCGCCCGGTGCCGCAAACAGGCAGCGGGTCATGTGGTCGGGGCCGTTGATGGCCGGAACGTCGTCGGCGCAGGCTGGAATCGCCTGCGGGCAGCGGTTGCGAAACGCACAACCATGCTGCTCGCCAACGAGGCTGGGCACCAGACCCGGAATCGAGCCCAAAGGCTGACCCGGTTGAGTACGCCCCGGAATCGGAATGCTCGCCAGCAAGCCACGCGTGTAAGGATGCTGCGGGTTTTCGAACAGCTCGACGGCTGGCGCGGTCTCGACGATCTGCCCGGCGTACATCACCGCCACGCGGTCGGCGATGCGTGCCACCAGTCCCAGGTCGTGGGTGATGAAGATCACCGCCAGGCCCAGTTCTTTCTGGAGGTCGCGGATCAGCCGCAGGATCTGCGCCTGAATAGTCACGTCCAGCGCCGTGGTGGGTTCGTCGGCGATGATCACATCCGGCTCGCACATCAGCGCCATGGCGATGATCACCCGCTGACGCAGACCGCCAGACAGCTGATGCGGGTACTGGCGCAAACGCTCCGTGGCGTTGCTGATGCCGACCTTTTCCAGCATCTGCGCAGCCCGCAGCAGGGCGTCCTTGCGTGACACCTTGCGATGCCGGGTCAGCACTTCGCTGAGCTGATCGCCAATGCTGTAGGCCGGGTTGAGCGAGGTCATAGGCTCCTGAAAGATCATCGCCAGCCGGTTGCCGCGCAGGTCGCACATCTGCCGCTCGCTCTGGCCCAGCATGTCGATGCCGTCCAGACTCAATCGGGTCGCGGTGCGCCGGGCCTTGCGAGGCAGCAGGTCCATGAGCGCCAGCGAGGTCAGGGATTTGCCGCAGCCCGACTCGCCGACGATGCATAACATCTCCCCGCGTTCGACCTGAAAGTCCAGACCGCGTACCGCGTGCAGCGTGTCCTGCCCCAGGGGGATGTCGACACGCAGGTTTTCAACATGCAACAGCGCCATGTCCGAATCTCCTCTGTCAGTTGCGCCCGTCGGGCAGGATCAGATCACGCAGGCCATCGCCGACCAGATTGATGCCCAGTACCAGCACCATCAGTGCGATACCGGGAATGGCGATGACCCATGGGGAAAAGAACATGTACGGCTTGCCTTCGGCGATCATCAGGCCCCAGGACGGAATCGGCGGTTGCACGCCGACGCCGAGGAACGACAGTGCCGACTCCAGGAGGATGGCGTGGGCCATTTCCAGCGTGGCAACCACGATCAGCGCACCGACAAGATTGGGCAGGATTTCACTGGCCAGAATGCGCAGGGTCGAGCAGCCGAGGGCCTGCGCCGATGCGACGTACTCGGCATCACGAATCTGCTGCACGGCAGCACGCACCACCACGGCGAAGCGGTCCCACAACAGGCAGCCGAGGAGGATGATCACCACCTTCAGAGAACCGCCGATCAACGAAGCGGAGGCCAGCGCGATCATGACCACCGGCATCGCCAGGCGCGTGGTGATGAGATAGCTGATGACGGCGTCCACCTTGCCGCCGAAGTAACCGGCAAGCAGGCCCATGATGGTGCCGATGACGCCGGAAATCAGCGCCGCCGAGAACCCGATGAACAACGAAATGCGTGCGCCGTACAGCAAGCGCGACAGGTAATCGCGCCCCAGTTTGTCGGTGCCCAGTACGTAGTCCCAGGTGCCGTTGGCCATCCATACCGGCGGTTTCATGCGCAGCATCACGTCTTGGGTGTAAGGGTCGTACGGCGCGAGCCACGGTGCGAACAGCGCGCCCAGTACGATGATCAGCAGCAATACGGCGCCGATGGCAAAGCCGCGATGGCCAAAGCTCAGGCGCAACGTGCGCAGGATACTTCTGGCGGGCGGCTGGTAATCGTTGATCACCAGCGGCGAAGCGGTGGTTGTGCTCATGGAACCTCCTATTTCACGCGGATGCGCGGGTCGAGCAGTGCGTTGAGCACATCGGCCAGCAGGGTTAGGACGATGTAGATGACGGCAATCAACAGCACCACCGCCTGCACCACCGGGAAGTCGTCACGGGCAATTGCGTCCCAGGCCAGCTGACCGATGCCTTGCAGCGAGAACACGGTTTCGATGACTACCGAGCCGCCGAGCATGAAACCGAATTCCACAGCGGCCAGCGCCACTACCGGGATCAGCGCGTTGCGCAGCGCATGCTTGAACAGCACTGTGCCGGGGCGCAGGCCCTTGGCGCGTGCGGTACGGATGTAATCGGAATTGAGCACATCGAGCATCCCGGCACGGGTCAGACGCATGATGGCGGGCGTGGCGTAGTAGCCCAGCGCAATGGCGGGCATCACGAAATGCGCCCAGGTTGAATTGCCCGACACCGGCAGCCATTTGAGCGTCACCGAGAACACCACGATCAGCATCAGCGCGAACCAGAAACTCGGCATCGCCTGACCCAGCACAGCGATGCTCAGCGCGAGCCGGTCGATCCAGGTGTCGCGTTTCACCGCCGCCAGCACACCCAGCGGAATGGCGATCAACAGCGCGATGCTCAACGCCATGGCACCCAGCCCCAGGGTGATCGACAGGCGCGACGCGATCAGGTTGTAGACCGATTCCTGAAAGAAGAACGAATCGCCCAGATCGAGGCGCAACACATCACTCAGCCACTCGAAGTACTGGGTGACCAGCGGTTTGTTGAGGCCGTATTGCACGCGGATCTGTTCGATCTGCTCGCTGGTGGCTTCCGGACCGCCAATGGCGGTGGCCAGATCACCGGACAGGTGCAGCAGGGAAAAGCTGATCACCGAGACGGTAATCGCGACGCACAGGGCAATGCCCAGGCGGCGCAGCAGAAATCCAGACATGGCACGTGACCTTGTATCCATGGGATGACGGGGTGAGCCGCGCGGAGGGCGGTCACCCGTTCAGGGCATTACTTCCAGCTCGACAACACGAAGCGCGGCAACTCGTCCGGGTACGGCTTGAAGTTCAGGTCCGAGACGTAGGCGTAATTCATCGAGTAGTTGAACAGCGGCGCCCAGTAGGCCTGTTCGCTGATGCGCTGCAACGCCTTGCGGTAGTTGTCCTTGCGCACCTGCGGGTCCAGTGCATTGTCGGCGGTCTGCAGCCAGCCCTGGACTTGCGGGTCCTTGATGTTGTCGTCTGGATTGCCCTTGAACCAGGTGCCTGCCGAGGCCGACGTGTCGAGGATCGAGAACGACCCCCATGCCTGGAACGACATAGGCACCTTGCCGCCGCGTTGCTGGTCCCGCAGGGCGGCGTATTTCAGGTAGCGAAGCTTGGCGTTGATGCCGACGGCGCGCAGGTTGCCGATGATCGCCTCGACGTAGTCACGGTCGCGGTAGGCGAAAATCTCGGTCTCAAAACCATTCGGGTAACCCGCTTCGGCCAACAGCGCTTTGGCTTTGGCCGGGTCGTAGTTGTAGACCGTGGCCGCCGTGGTGTCGCAGCCGAACTGGCCCGGATAGCAGGCGACCTGCAGAGGTTTGCTTTCGCCGCCCACCAGTTGCGAGGCCAGACCTTCGCGGTTGATGGCGTGGTTGATCGCCTGCCGCACCTTCAAATGCTTCATGGGCGAGTCGGCCGTAGACGTGCCGCGGGCATCGAGAATCAGAAAACCGATGCGCATTGTCGCGCCACTGGTGACCACCAGATTGGGCATGGCCTTGAGGTTTTCGGCCTGATCCGGCGCAACGCGCCAGGTCCAGTCGATGCCGCCGGTCATCAATTCCGCGAGTCGTGTTTCGGCGTCGGCGATTACCCGGAAGTTGATGTGGCTGATCTTTGGCTGGCCCTGCGGGCTGTCCTTGAAGTAGTCAGGGTTCTTGTCCATCTTCACGCCTTCGCCGGTCGCGATGGCAATGACTTTGTAAGGGCCCGTGCCGATAGGTTTGCGGCTGAAGCCTGCAAGCCCGACCTGCTCGAAGTACTTTTTCGGAAACATCGGCACCGCGTTGGACAGGTATTCCAGTGCAGGTGGGAAGGGCTTTTTCAGGTGCAGGCGGACGCTGTAGTCACCGAGTTTTTCGGCGCTCTTGATCCAGTCGACGTTCTGCACGGTGACCACTTTGGATTCGGGAGACACCACGTAGTTGAGGGTGAACACCACGTCGTCGGCGGTGAACGGATCGCCGTTGTGGAACTTCACGCCTTCGCGCAGCTGAAAATCGATGGTGGTGTCATCGACCTGCTTCCAGCTGGTGGCGAGCATTGGCTCGTATTGACCGTTGTCGGGGTTGCGATAGACCAGGTTGTCCCAGATCAGGCGACCGAGGATCACGCCTTCGCGCAAGTCGTTGTGATAGGGGCTGATGTTTTCCGGCTCGCTGTCGGAGGCGTAAACCAATGTGTCGTCGGCCTTGCCGGCGAACGCGGAAAAGCTGCTGAACAGGCCCAACAGCGCAATGCTGCGAGCGAAACCCTTGATGCCCATGCCGTTGTCTCCCTAAGGCAAAGTGATTGGATCAAAGGGCAGTGGGATCGCAAATGCGAGAAGAGGGGTATGTCTTGAGCGGCCATGATTTTCTTTTGGTCTAGCCGACGGCCTCGACACGACTCTAGGCAAAGCGTATCAATGCCACAAGTACAATATTTCGAACCTTTCATTGCCAAAAAGGCAACACAGGAGTCGCGATGCAGCTCTACGGCGTTCAATCCACGGCCCTGCGCTACTTTCTGGAAGTGGCACGGTGCGGTTCGATCAGCGAGGCTTCAACCCGGCTCAATGTCGCGTCCTCGGCGGTCAGCCGACAGATCAGCAAGCTGGAACGCGAGTTGGACGCCGTGCTGTTCGAGCGTCAGGCGCGAGGGATGGTGCTCAGCGAGGCGGGTACCCGGCTGGCGGCCTACGCGCGCAAATCGCAGCTGGAAGCCGAGCAGGTGGTGCTGGAAATTACCGAGCTGCAGGGATTGCAGCGGGGGCATGTGCGGCTGGCCTGTTCCGAAGGGTTTGCCCTCGATTTTCTGCCCCAGTGCATCGCCCGTTTCCGGCAAATCTATGAAGGCATCCACTTTTCCATGGAAGTCTGCGCACCCGCGCAGGCTACCGAGCGGGTGCGCTCGGGCGATGCGGACCTGTGCCTGACGTTCAGTCTCACGCCGCAGAATGAAATCAAGGTCGAGCACGTGCACAGCGGCGCGATCTGTGCGGTGGTCAGCCCCAACCATCCGCTGGCGTCACGCAAGGAAGTGGCGCTGGCCGAGCTGCAGCCCTACGCCATTGCCCTGACCAACACCGATACCACGCTGCGACAATTGTTCGACATCTGCTGCGGCGTGCAGGGCCTGATGTTCGATCCGGTGCTGACCAGCAACTACATCGGCGCGCTGCTGCGCTTTGTGAGTGAGGAGGGCGGCATCAGTCTGTCCAGCGAGATGACCCTGGACAAGCGCGTGCAGGAAAAACAGCTCGTTTCCCTGCCGATCAGCGACGAGGGCATGAAGGCGCGGCGCATCGAACTGCAAAGCATGGCAGGGCGCAACCTGCCTGCTGCCGTGTCGGCATTCCGGGACTTTCTGATCGAGGAATTGATGAAGACCTGAAACCTGTCGCCGGATTTTCCGGCGAGTGTTTCCGTTGCGGTCAGGGCGGACCGCGTGTTCGGTTGATGCTGTTGGTATTGATGATGTTATAGTGTAACGAATCTGTGCGGGCTGATGGATGGCCCATGACATCAGGCATCGCGTTCCAGGCGAGGCCAGCCAACGAGACGACCGACTCACATGAACAACTCTCTCCCTGATGTTGCCCTGACGGAAGCGTCTTCGGCCCTGATCGCTCTCGACTGGGTCGGCATGCAAGCCATCGAAGTGCCGATACGTTTGAGCGAAGAGGGTGTCAGCCATTCGGTGCATGCCTTTGTGGACCTACACGTTGACCTGGCCGACCCGAGTGTCAAAGGCATTCACATGTCGCGGCTGTATCGCCTGCTCGACCGCTTTGCCGAAGAGCGTGAGCTCAACGTCGCGTCCTTGTCGGACCTGCTCGAAGCCATGGTGGAAAGCCACGCCAGTTGCCGTTCCACCCGCTCGCGCATCAGGCTGAATTTCAACCTGCTGTGTCGCCGACCTGCGCTGGTCACCGAAGGGCTCAGCGGCTGGAAATCCTATCCGGTTACCCTTGAAGGCATCTGGGAAGCGGGGCGCCTGTGCCTGGATCTGTCGGCGGGCATTACCTATTCGTCTACCTGCCCGTGCTCGGCGGCGCTGTCGCGGCAGTTGCTGGAAAGCGCGTTCATCGCTCATTTCGACCGCCAGACCTTTGTCGACACCATGCAGGTCGCGAACTGGTTGCGCGCCAACGGCTCGGTCGCCACGCCGCACAGCCAGCGCAGCGTAGCGACGGTTCAGGTACGTATCCCGGAACACGCTACCGAGCTTGGTTTGATGGCGCTGATCGACACCACCGAGCGTGCCCTCGGGACGCCAGTCCAGACGGCCGTCAAGCGCGCCGACGAGCAGGCATTCGCGCGGCTCAACGGCCAGAACCTGATGTACGTCGAAGACGCTGCGCGCAAGATCCAGCAGGCGCTTGAAGGCCTGTACGCCGCTTCCAGCGTCAGCGTGCGCCATTTCGAAAGCCTTCACCCACACGATGCTGCTGCACAAACGTCCAATTACCTGACCTGAGGTTTGCCACCGTGATCCGTAAAAACCCGTCCGGCCATCTGCCGGTGATTGCCGAATCCGCCTACATCGACAAGACCGCGATCATCTGCGGCAAGGTCATCATCAAGGACAACGTCTTCGTCGGACCCTATGCAGTGATCCGCGCCGATGAAGTCGATGCCACAGGCGACATGGAACCCATCGTGATCGGCGCCAACTCCAACATTCAGGACGGCGTGGTGATCCACTCCAAATCCGGCGCGGCAGTGACCATCGGCGAGTTCACCTCGATTGCCCACCGCTCCATCGTGCACGGGCCGTGTCAGGTCGGTGACCGGGTGTTTATCGGCTTCAACAGCGTGCTGTTCAACTGTCAGGTCGGCAACGGCAGCGTGGTGCGCCACAACTCGGTGGTCGACGGCCGCGATTTGCCGGAAAACTTTTACGTGCCGTCCACCACCCGGATCGGGCCTAATACCGACCTTTCGCAATACCCGCCAGTGAGCATCTCGGCTTCGGAGTTTTCCGAAGACGTGGCGCACACCAATATCGATCTGGTGCGCGGCTACAAGGCGCTGCAGAACGAGTTTTAAACAGGGTCGAGGGGCTTCCCGTTCTGGATCGGGAAGCCTGCAACAGCCAGGACAATCGACACTGCCCACCCAACCACGGACCTTGACCCTTCATGACGACAGCTGTTCATCCCTCCCGTGCACCGGCTTCCCGGCTGCGTTCCATCGATGCTCTTCGCGGGCTGATCATTCTTTTCATGCTGCTGGACCACGTGCGGGAAACCTTCTTTCTGCACCGTCAGGTGCTGGACCCGATGGAGGTGGCAAGCACCGAGCCCGAGCTGTTTTTCAGCCGCCTGCTGGCCCATCTGTGTGCGCCGTTGTTTGTCCTGCTGACCGGGCTTTCGGCTTACCTGTATGGCGAGAAATACAGCGGCCGTGCCGACGTTTCGGCATTCCTGCTCAAACGCGGCCTGTTCCTGATCGCCCTCGAGTTCACGCTGGTGAGCTTTGCCTGGACCTTCCAGTTCCCGCCGACCGTGATCTACCTGCAGGTGATCTGGGCCATCGGCCTGAGCATGGTGGCGCTGTCGGCGATGGTCTACCTGCCGCGCTGGGCGCTGGTGGTGATTGGCGTGGTGATCATTGCCGGTCATAACCTGCTGGATTCGCTGCACTTCGGCGTCGAGTCGGCGATGCACATTCCCTGGGCCATCCTGCATGACCGTGGCTGGATCGACGTCTCGGATAATCTGCGCTTGCGCACCTCGTACCCGCTGCTGCCGTGGATCGGCATCATCGCGCTGGGTTACGCTGCAGGGCCGTGGTTCTCTGCGGGGTACGACGCGGCGTCACGCCGCACCAAACTGTGGATGTGCGGTCTGGGTGCGCTGCAGGGCTTCCTGGTGCTGCGCCTGATCAACGGCTACGGTGAAAAGCCGTGGAGCGTGGGCGAGACCGAACTGCAGAGCGTGATGAGCTTTCTGAACATCACCAAATACCCGCCGTCGTTGCTTTTCATCAGCCTGACGCTGGGCATCGGCATGCTGATTCTGATCGCTTTCGAGCACTGTCAGGAAAAGGGCTGGCTGCGCCCGCTCGTGGTGCTGGGTTCTGCACCGATGTTCTTCTACCTGCTTCACCTGTACGTGCTGAAGATCCTGTACCTGATTGCACTGGCGATCTGGGGCAAGAATCAGGGCAGCTACTTCGGCTTCGATCACATGTGGGGCGTCTGGCTGACGTCGATCGTGCTGGCAGTGGTGCTGTTCCCGGCCGTGCGCTGGTTCGCATCACTCAAGGCGCGTCGTCGGGATATCACTTGGTTGAAGTATTTGTAAATCAGTGCCGCCGTGATACGGAGCCAAATGTGGGAGGCGCCACCACGTCTTCGACGTAGCGCTGTCGCGCAGCAAACACCGGACCGTGGGAGGCGGCTTGCCGGCGATGAACGATGACGCGATTT
>NZ_LKEH01000027.1:32362-42692 GCF_001642795.1 Pseudomonas viridiflava
GGAGGCGGCTTGCCGGTGATGAACGATGACGCGATTTTCCTGATACACCGCGTCGACTGCATCGCTGGCAAGCCGTCTCCCACCGTCTTTGTTCGCTGCCAGACAACGCTGTGTCAGACGCAAAAAGGCATTTCACAACCCTGTGTTCGCTGCGCATCAGCGCAGCGTGTCAGGCATCAATCGTGATGCGCTTCACCCACGAAAGTCAGCGAGGTAAACAGCCCACGCTCGGCGATATCGGCGTTGTCCTTCACCGGTAGCGTCACTTCGGCTGCGATGATGTTCAGGCCTTCGTTACGCACCACCACAGTGGCCATGCCCTGAGCATCGGTCTCGGCGCTGACCACGTCCGGCGCGCTGCGGTAATCGCCGATCAGCTTGATGCCCGCAGCGGGTTTGCCATCGACCAGCACCTTGACCGGCAGTGGTTTGCCAACGCCGACCTTCAACGGATCGGCCTGCGGCACGATGACGAAGTTCAGCTTCTCGAACGTCGGCAGCTTCGCGCCTTCTTCGTAGATGGCCACGCTGTACTTGAAGGTGTGGATCGAGTCGGTGCCGTTGGGCACCTTGCTGCGTCCCTCATTGATCCATTTCTTCTCGGCGTTGCGGGTCCACATGCCGTTGTCCAGCGCGACCGACATCACGGCGGGCGGCTTGATCGGCACCAGACGCGCGTGATCGTCCAGACGCTGCACAGTGACCGGAATCATCCGGCCCTGAAGGTCATATGCCCAGGCGCCGCTGACTTTCTGCGCCTTGAACGCGTTGTCCTCGGCACCGTGGCCGTAGACCACTTCGATGTTGCCGCGACGCTGTTCGGTCCACAATCCATGGGCACTGACCTGAGCGGCGAACAGTGCGCTGAGCAGGCTCAGGGCCACGAGCGGTTTCGATGAAAGCATGATGCATCCTTGTTGTTTTAGTGATCAGAGATTCAGTGTGAGACTGACCGTGAAGTTACGCGGCTCGCCTGGTGCGACCCAGTAATTGCTGAAGGAGCGCTCATAATATTTTTCGTCGAAAATATTGTTGAGGTTCAACCCCACGGTCACGTTATCGCTGGCCTTGTAGTGGGCGAGCAAATCGACGGTCTGGTACGCAGGCAGTTCGAAGCGGGTGCCTGACTCGCCGGAACGGTCGCCGACATAGGTGTAGGCGGCGCCGACGTCCGAACCACGCAGCACGCCTTCCTGGAATTCGTAGACGCCCAGCAGACTGCCGCTGTGCTTTGCCACACCGAGGATTCGGCTGCCGGTCGGGATCGTGCGGTCACCCTTGGTGACTTCGGCGTCAATGTAAGCGAAGGCACCGATCACGCGGACCGCTTCGGTTACTTGCCCGGTGAATTGCAGGTCGAAACCCTGACTGCGCGCTTTGCCCACGGCACGGTTGGTGTCGGTGGACGGGTCGAGGGCCAGCACGTTTTCCTTCTCGATGTGAAACGCTGACAGCGTGGTGCTCAGGCGGTCATCGAACAGCTCGCTCTTGATACCGGCTTCGTAACCAATGCCTTCTTCCGGATCGAAGGTGTTGCCTGACGCGTCGAGCCCGTTATTGGGTTTGAACGAGGTCGAGACGTTGGTGAACAGACCGACCTGCGGCGTGAGCTGATACAGAAGCCCCGCACGCTGAGTGAACGCGTCGTGCCGCTGGCCGGACGTCCGGTTGGTGGTGTAGTCGTCGATCTGCTGATCAAAATGTTCAAAGCGCGCACCGATCATCCCGCGCAGCTTGTCGGTGAACACGATCTGATCCTGCAGATTCAACGCACGGCTTTCGACATGTTCGAAGAAGTCAGTGCCCGAGCGGGCACCATTGGGTTTCGGTTGGCCGTAGACCGGGTTGTAAAGATCGATGGCGTAAGTGGTGCCCGCCACCGGTGCGATGTTGGTGACGCGCTCGTTCTTGCGGTAGTTCTCGTATTCGGTGCCGATCAGCACTTCGTGCTCAAGGCCCATGCCCTCGAAACGGCCGCGCAGTTCAAGCTGGGTAATGCTGTCGTGCCAGTTGTTGTCACGCTCGCGATAGCGGCGGTTGACCGTGCGGCCGTCGGCGCTCAGAGGACGCGATTCGCTGGCGTAACCCGACATCTCGCCCTGTTTGTAATGACTGGCCAGGCGCAACGACCAGATGTCATTGAGCTGATGATCCAGCGCGAACTGGACCATGTTGTTGTCGTTATCGATGTCGTCGTCGGGTTCGCCGAGAAAGGTCGAACGCGACACGCCGCTCCATTTGTTGTTGGGCGCAACGACGCCGCGGTCGAAGGTCGACGTGTGGCGGACGAACTCGGTTTCCACCAGCAGGTGGGTGTCAGGATTCAATTGCCAACTGAAGGAGGGCGCAACGAACACCCGTTTGCTTTCGACATGATCGCGAAAGCTGTTGTTGTCTTCGACTGCCAGATTGACCCGCGACAGCAGGTTGCCTTCCTCGTCCAGCGGCGTGTTGACGTCCAGCGCCGTGCGATAACGGTCCCAGCTGCCAGCACTGGTCTGCAGGGTGGTGAAGGCTTCGCGCTGTGGCTTCTTGGTGACGATGTTGACGGTACCGCCTGGATCACCACGGCCATACAGACTGGCGGCGGGACCCTTGAGGACCTCGATACGCTCGATGTTCGCCGCGTCGGGCGTGGCGGGGTAGCCACGGTTGGCGCTGAAACCGTCCTTGTAGAACTCGGAGGTGGTGAAGCCGCGAATGCTGTACTCGTAGAGCGTCAGACCACCAAAATTGTTCTGCTTCGACACGCCGCCAGCGAAGTCCAGCGCACGATCGACGCTGTTGCTGCCCAGATCCTTCAGCACCGACGCAGGCACCACGCTGATCGATTGCGGGATGTCCTTGATCGCGGTGTCGGTCTTGGTCGCGGTGGCGGAGCGGGTCGCGCGATAGCCCTGTACGGGGCTGGTTGCCGTTTCGTATTGATAGTCGGAGGTGACGTTGACGCTTTCCAGCTCGATGGTTTTTTGTTGTTCTTCCGCAAAACCGGTATTGCCGAGCATCCCGATGGCCAAGCCTGCCAGAGACGCAATTCTACGAGACGACATGTGAGACTTCCTGATAGTTATAGATACAATATAACATCTCTGATGAGAATTGTTTCCATACAGGCATGTCGTGAACGAACAAATTTTGCAGCGCCCGACGCAGCAGAATGCTTGACGATTCAACGCATCAGAACGAGGGGGAGAGGATTCGAGATTCAAACGAACGGAGCGCGGCCCCGTTCGTGTGCTGCCGGGATGAGGCGTGGTTACTTGACGCGGTTGCTGAGGGTGCTCACCGTGCCTTTCAGCGAATTGAGTTCACTTCGCGTGTTGCTGATATCGTTTTTGAGGCTGGAAAGGTCGCTGCTGCTGGCGCTGGAACCGGAATTGCGCTTCAAGTCACTGACCTGACTCTGCAGCGCTGCGAGCGCGCGACTCTGATCGTCGACCTTGCTTTTAAGACCGGAAACATCACTGTCGCTGCTGCGCGACTGGCTGCTGTTGTTGCGCTTGAGTTCCTCGATCAGGCGCGCCTGGGCCTCGACGGTCTGTTTCAGACTTTCAATCTTTGCCGCATTCTGTTTGGAGTCGTTCAGCAGCGCCTGCAGATCACCCAGAGTGACGTTGGTGCTGCGTACGGAGTAAGCCGAATTGACCGCCTCGTAATGGGTCGCGGCTAGATTGTCCTGACTGGACGCGCTACCAGAGTTGAATTCGAGTGCTTGCGCCTGCGAAAAGGCCAGACTGCTTATCAATAACGCCGCGAAACGAAAGCCCCAACGCGATGAAAAAGAATGACTAGCCATTACCTGAATTTCCTTGTCGGGTGCCGAAAATGGCACATTGATATGACTGAAATTCAGGTGTCTGGTTCATGACCTGCCAAGGTTTATTTCTGTCCTCAACTGCCCTGTAACGGCTTCTCATCCTGGAAGAAATAGTCCTTCCATGACGCCGGCCTGTTCTTGATCGCGCCGACGCGGTACAGGAACTCGGCCAGTGGATAGGTGTTTTTCGGGGTGATGGTGAACTGGAGTTCCGGCTGGTCGATGATCTTGAGCAGCTCGGCCCGGTCGATTTTCGATTTCGTCACGCGGATGTAGGTGTCGGCAGCGGCACCGATATCCTTGCGGACGAACTGCTCGGCTTCGCTCAGCGCCTCGATGAACGCTTTGTAGGTCTTGGGGTTCTCGTTACGGAATTTTTCGGTGGCAAACAGCACGGTCGGTGAGTTCGGGCCGAACAGGTCGTAAGTGTTCAACACAACGTGCACGTTGGGGTTGCGCAGTTCCTGATCCTGGTAGGGCGGGTTGGAGAAGTGTCCGGTCAGCTCAGTGCCACCGGCAATCAGGCTGGCGGCGGCGTCCGGGTGCGGCAGGCTGACAGTGTATTTGTCGAGCCGCGCGAACTCCTTGTCGCCCCACTGTTTGGCCGCAGCATATTGCAGGTAGCGTGACTGCACCGAAACGCTGACGGCGGGCACGGCGATTCGGTCTTTTTCGGTGAAGTCGGCGATGGTCTTCACCTTGGGATTATTGCTCACCAGGTAATACGGAAAGTTGCCGAGTGATGCGACCGCTTTGACGTTCTGCCGACCGTGGGTACGGTCCCAGATGGTCAGCAGCGGGCCGACGCCTGCACCGGCAATGTCGACAGAGCCGGACAGCAGGGCATCGTTGACGGCCGAGCCGCCGGACAATTGGGTCCAGTCGACCTTGATCTCCAGACCGTCTTGCTTGCCATGTTTTTCAATCAACTGTTGATCGCGCACCACGTTAAGCAGCAGATAGACAATCCCGAACTGCTCGGCGATGCGGATTTCCCCTTCGGCCTGTGCCGTGGCCGGAGCCAGCAGTGAACCTGCAATCAGTGTGGCCGCAAGGCCGAGGGCTGTGGCGAAACGTGAGGTTCGTTTGTCGATCGTTGACATGTACTGCTCCAGTCACAGGAATATTTTTCGAGATTAACGCTATAAGAAATATTATTTTTAATAACGTTAATGAATAACCATAAGCCGCTCGAACAGGCAATTCATGCCAGCTGAAAGTGCCGATCCCACAGCGGCGATACGTCAATCCGTTCGCTCAGCACCCCCGCTTCGAAAAACACATCAGCCACTTCCTGTTGCGAGGCGATGGCCTGATCGTCAATCGCCCTGAGCTTCCATGGTTGGCTGCGGCTGGCGATCTGATCGGCGAACACCGCCTTGTCGATGCCCAGCAGTTGTCCGGATTTCTCTGCCCATTCCTCAGGGTGATCGTTGATCCATTCCAGCGTCTGGCGCTGACGCGTGAGGTAGTCGGTGATGGCCTGACGACGCAGCGGATCGGCCAGTGCGGCAGGACGGGCGGCCAGCAGGTAGTTGCCGGACAAATAGCCCTGCGCGGTTTTCAGCACCCGCGCACCGCTGCGAAATTTGGCGAGCTGGATGAAGGTGCCGTACGTCACCCAGGCGTCGAGCTGGCCGCTTTGAAAGGCGGTGAAGCCGTCCTGCGGCGTGAGCGCGATGGCCTTGACGTCATCCATGCTCAGGCCCTGTTCCTTGAGCGCCTTGATCAGGAAATAATGGGCCGTGGTGGCTTTGACATAGCCGACGCGCTTGCCTCGCAGTTCTCCGACCGACTCGATGCGTGAGTCTTTGGGAATCAGAAACACCTGGTTGTTGACGTCGCCTTCCATCACTGCGATCAGCCTGGGCTGGCGATGGCTCTGGATGGAAAAGATCGGCGGTATCTCGCTCATCGAGCCAATGTCGATACTGCCCGAGGCTATCGCTTCGACAATGAGATTGCCGCCCGGAAACTCGGAAAACTGCACCTTGTAAGGCCGTTTGTCGTTGCCGGCGTTTTCATTGAAATTGGCGTCTCCGCCTCGGTAGGTCGCGACCTGCAGGGTCAGGTCAGCCAGTGGATCCTGAGCGAACAGGCGGGGCGTCAGACCCAGTGTCGTGGCGCCGAGGGTCACGGCGCTGGCCGTCAGGAAACTTCTTCGGTTGAACGTTTTGCTCATTCGGTCTCGTCCATGCGGTCCGGCAAGCCGGAAAGGAGTCCTGTTTCTGAAGCGATCAGAAACGTCGAGCATCGATGTAAGCATAACGTCGAGTTTTAATATTCTACTTTTTTATAATTAGCTTATAAGTAAATGTGCTTTTTAAATGATTTCTTATGCGCATAGTCTTGCTCCATCGCCTTCGCATAGTCAGGGACATCATCATGAGCAACGTCAGCGCATTGCCGATTCAGCCGGACACGGCATCTTCGTCCGGCGTCAGCGTGCAGGACAGGGTTTCGCCGCAAGAGTGGGAGGTCCGGGTCAAGCTTGCCGCGGCCTATCGGCTCGCATCCCTCAAACGCTGGACCGATCACATCTACACGCATTTTTCCGCCCGCGTGCCGGGGCCGGACGAGCACTTCCTGATCAACCCCTTCGGCCTGCTGTTCGACGAGATCACGGCCTCCAATCTGGTCAAGGTCGATATCGATGGGACGGTTGTCGATGACCCGACCGGGCTGGGCATCAATTACGCAGGCTACGTGATCCACAGCGCCATCCACGCTGCACGTCACGACTTGCAGGCTGTGCTGCACACCCATACCCGCGACGGCATCGCGGTGTCGGCGCAAAAAGACGGCCTGCTGCCTATTTCCCAGCACGCCATCGCCTTTTCCGGTCGCGTGGCGTACCACGGTTATGAAGGCATCGCGCTGGATCTGGACGAGCGCGAACGGCTGGTGGCGGACCTTGGCGACAAGAGCGTGATGATCCTGCGCAACCACGGGCTGCTGACCGGCGGCGTCAGTGTTGAGCACGCCTTTCAGCAACTGCACAATCTGGAGTACGCCTGCACTATCCAGATTGCCGCGCAGTCGGCGGGCAATGCGGAGCTGGTGATTCCGCCGCGTGAGGTCATTGCCAAGGTGGAAGAGCAGGCCAAAGTCATCAAGGACGGGCACGGTCCGGGTGTGGCGCGGCACTGGAACGCGCTGATCCGTGAACTGGAACGCACCGGCACCGACTACAAGACCTGAATGATGGATCACCCGCACAAGGACGCACAGAAATGAGTTTCACCTATTGGGTCAGAAGCTGCGCCGCCGTGCTGGCATTCAGTGCGCTGATCGGCTGCGGTAATGACGACCGGCAAGTGGTTTCCAGCAACGAAACGGTGGACTGGTCGAAGGTAAAGCTGGTGCTGGGCGATCAGGCGAAGGGACTGCGCACAGTGGTCGAGGCATCAAAGGCTTTCGACGGCGTGCCCTATCAGGTCGAATGGGCCAACTTTCAGGGCGCAGCTCCCTTGTTCGAAGCCTTGCGCGCCGGAGCGGTCGATCTGGCGCCTGCCGGTGACACGCCGGTGCTGGCGGCGGCAACGGGCGGCGCGCCGTTACGCATCGTTGCGGTACGTCGCAGCCAGGCGCGCAGCATTGCGATTCTGGTGCCCAAGGACTCCCCGATTCAGACCGTGGCCGACCTGAAAGGGCGCAACGTGGTGATCTCATCGGCGCGTGGCAGCATCTCTCAGTACCTGTTGATCCGGGCACTGGCCAATGCCGGTGTCAAAGAAACTGATGTGAACATCGGTTTCGTCATGCCGACTGACGCGCTGCCCGCTTTCAATGCGGGCAAGATCGAAGCCTGGGCAACGTTCGGCGTCTATCAGGCGTTTGCCGAAGAGCAGGGTGCCCGCGTATTGCTCAGCGGCGAGGGCATCAATACCGGCCTGACCTTCATCACCGCCTCGGACGAAGTACTGACCGATCCCGTCCGGCGTCAGGCCATCAACGACGTGCTCAAGCGTCTGGCCAAGGCGTTGGACTGGGCACGCAACAACACCGATCAGTACGCCGAGGTCTTTGCCAGGGTCAACGACATTCCGCTGCCGGTGTCGCGTCGATTGCAGAGCTGGGGCATCGAAGCACTGGAACCGGTCGAGGATCGCGACGTCGACGCCCTGCAGCAGGTCGATGATCTGTTCGTCGAGAAGAAAATCTTTCCTCATGCCGTCAAGGTTGCAGAGCTGGTGGACCGGCAGGCATTCGAGAAGAGTCGGGATATCACCTTGCGATGATGCCAGCCGCCTGTTGTTGGTGTAGTGTGCGCACCCAAAACAAGGGGCGCTTAGATGCAAGACCTGCTGAACGAAATCCTCGATGAAGTGAGACCCTTGATCGGTCAGGGCAAAGTGGCCGATTACATTCCGGCACTGGGTGGCGTCAGGCCCGACCAACTGGGCATCGCGGTGTACGGCAACGACGGCCAGATGTTCAGCGCAGGCGATGCCGAAACGCGGTTTTCGATCCAGAGCATTTCCAAGGTGTTCAGTCTGGTGCAGGCCATCGGGCACTCAGGCGAGGATATCTGGCAGCGTCTCGGTCACGAGCCGTCCGGTCAGCCCTTCAATTCGCTGGTGCAGCTGGAGTTCGAACGGGGCAGGCCACGCAACCCGTTCATCAACGCCGGTGCGCTGGTGATCTGCGACATCAACCAGGCCCGTTTCGCGGCGCCCTCGTTGTCGATGCGTGACTTTGTCCGGCGCCTGTGCGGCAACCCGTCGATCACCTCCGACTCCAAAGTCGCCGAGTCCGAATACCAGCACCGTTCGCGCAATGCGGCAGCGGCGTACCTGATGAAGTCGTTCGACAACTTTCATGGCGATGTTGAAGACGTGCTGCGCAGCTATTTCCATCATTGCGCCCTGAGCATGAGCTGCATCGACCTGGCCCGTGCCTTCGGTTTTCTCGCCAATCAGGGTTTCTGCATTCACAGCGGCGAGCAGATACTGAGCGCCCGACAGGCCACGCAACTGAACTCGATCATGGCCACCAGCGGTCTTTATGACGAGGCAGGCAACTTTGCCTACCGGGTCGGTCTGCCGGGCAAGAGCGGCGTAGGGGGCGGCATTGTCGCTGTTGTGCCAGAGCGGTTCTCGGTCTGCGTATGGTCCCCGGAATTGAACGCAGCGGGCAATTCGCTTGTCGGTATGGCTGCGCTGGAAAAGCTCAGTGCGAGGATCGACTGGTCAGTGTTCTGACGCAGGACACTGAGTCCGGACTCAGAAGAGCACACGTAGCGGGGTCAAGGATTGAATCAAGGTCTGTTCAAATCGCTCACGATGAGCGTCGCATTGATGCTGCTGGCCGCGTGCGGCACGCAGCGCCCACAGGAACCCGAACTGAGTCCTGATCAGGCGCGGGCGCGCATCCTGCGCCTGATGCCGACCACGGTCAGCGACCGTCAGGCGTGGGCCACGGACATCCAGGCGGCCTTCACAGCGCAGAAAATCCCCCTGACCACCGAGAATGTCTGTTCAGTACTGGCTGTGACCGAGCAGGAGTCAACCTATCAGGTCGACCCTGCCGTTCCTGACATGGGGCGCATTGCACGCGCCGAAATTGATCGGCGTGCGGCGCGTCTGCATATTCCGAATGCCTTGATCGCCACCGCGCTGCGCGTTCGCTCACCCGATGGCAAGACCTACGGCAAGCGTCTTGATGCGGCCCGCACCGAGAAAGAGCTGAGCGCGATCTTCGATGACTTCATCGGCATGGTCCCGCTGGGGCAGGCGCTGTTCGGCAACTTCAACCCGGTCAAGACCGGCGGCCCGATGCAGGTCAGTATTGCCTTCGCAGAGAAGCGTTCCGAGGATTATCCCTACACGGTCGATGGCACCATCCGACGCGAAGTGTTTACCCGGCGCGGCGGCATGTACTTCGGTATCGCGCACTTGCTGGGCTACCCCGTGAGCTATGACAAAACCCTGTACCGCTTCGCCGATTTCAACGCCGGTTGGTACGCGAGCCGCAACGCTGCGTTTCAGGCTGCGGTGAGTCAGGCGACGGGCATCGATCTGGCGCTCGACGGCGACCTGATTCGTTTCGACTCCACGTCGCCGGGCTCGACCGAGCTGGCGGTGCGCACGCTGGGTGACCGGCTGGGCATGAACAAGTCGCAGATATGGAGCCAGCTCAAGCAGGGCGACACCTTCGAATTCGAAGAAACCGAGCTGTACCGAAAAGTGTTTGCGATGGCCGACAGAGCGGCCGGCAAGCCATTACCCCGTGCGATCCTGCCCGGCATCACCCTCAAAAGCCCGAAGATCACCCGCAAACTGACCACCGCCTGGTTCGCCGAGCGCGTGGATGACCGGCGTGAGCGCTGCGTACAGCGCGCTCCGGCAGGGATGTAACAAAGCCAAATGCATACCCTGTGGGAGGCGGCTTGCCGGCGATTGCGTCAGACCAGCCACCGGCGGATCAACTGAGAAAAAGCATCGCCGGCAAGCCGCCTCTTATCAAACAACACGTAATCTGCTGACTGAACACGTTTTTGTGGGAGGCGGC
>NZ_LKEH01000027.1:42701-131166 GCF_001642795.1 Pseudomonas viridiflava
CCGTCGAAGACATGTTGGCGCCTCCCACAGTCAGATGTGTACTGTGAAAACCGATTCAACCGCCTGCCAGCTTCACTGTCATCGCATCCGGCTCACCATCAAAGAACGTATCCAGTACTTCCTGAAACACAGGCCGGTCAGGCGCAGCGAGTCGGAACAGGGTCATGCTTGAATGCAGCTTCAGGTCGTCCGGTGAATTGAATATTTGTCGCGCCGTACGTTCTACCTGTGGGGCGATGAGGTGCGCGCACTGTTCGAGGCGTGGGCCGAGTACAGGATGTTTCAGATATGCCCTGGCTTCATCGAGGCTGCTGATGGCATAGCGCTGGGCCATGTCGCTACGACCCAGGCCACGGATCTGCGGAAACACGAACCACATCCAGTGGCTGCGTTTCTTCCCGTCTTCAAGTTCCGCCAGCACCTGTGCAAATACCGGTTGCTGAGCCTCCACAAAGCGTTGCAGGTTGTAAGCATCGTTCACGATGAGCCTCCTGTTTTTGAGCGAGCCTGCGTTTGCGGCCGTATGATGGCCGACCTTCAGGGGTTGGTCCGGTATCAAGAGTTCTATTGCGTATGCCCGTTTTCAAGCGTTTTTCGTCGTTCATGCAGCAGGCCTTTCGGGCGATGCAACTGGTCTGGACCACCTCCAGATGGCTGTCGCTGGGCCTGATCCTTGCCACGCTGGTGGCCGGTCTGTTGCCCGCACTGGCCGCCTGGCTGGGTCAGCGCATTGTGGATGCCGTGGTCAGCGCCATGCAATTGCATGCCAGCACCGGCGAAGCGCCGCTCTGGCCAGTATTGCGCTACGTGCTGTTCGAGGCGGGCGTGCTGGCATTGCTGGCCGCTGCCCAGCGTGGCCTGTCTGTTCAGCAAGCGCTGTTGAGAGTGCTGTTGGGGCAGAAGGTCAACACCCTGATTCTGGAAAAGGCCCAGACCCTGTCTTTGATGCAGTTCGAAGACTCGGAGTTCTACGACAAGCTGGTGCGCGTGCGGCGAGAGGCCTCGACAAGACCGCTGGCGCTGGTCACCAAATCGCTGGGCCTGCTGCAGAACCTGATCTCGCTGATCAGCTTTGCCGTGCTGCTGGTGCATTTCTCACCTTGGGCGCTGGTAATTCTGGTGCTCGGCGCATTGCCGGTGTTCTTTGCCGAGGCGCATTTTTCCGGTGATGCATTCCGTCTGTTCACCCGCCGCGCTCCGGAAACACGCCGCCAGAACTACATCGAAACGCTGCTTTCTCACGAGGGCTACATCAAGGAGGTCAAGCTGTTCGGGTTCGCGCCGCTGCTGCTCAAGCGCTATCGCGAGACCTTCGAGCGACTGTACGCCGAAGACCGTCGCCTGACCGTTCGCCGCGACGGTTGGGGTTTCTTACTCGGTTTGCTGGGCACTGCCGCGTTCTATCTGGCCTACGCCTGGGTGGTGGTCGATGCGGTGCATGGCCGTATCACGCTCGGCCAGATGACCATGTACCTGGTGTTGTTCAAACAGGGGCAGGCCGCCGTCAGCAGCAGCCTCAGCGCGATCAGTGGCCTCTACGAAGATGGTCTGTATCTGGCGGACCTGTATGTCTACCTCGCCCAGCCGGTCGTCGTGCCAGCCGGAAGTCTGACGTACGGCGCCTTGCCGGGTGATGGCCTGCGTTTCGAAGACGTGAGCTTCACCTATCCCGGCACCAGCCGTCCTGCGCTTGAACACATTGACCTGCATCTGGCGCCGGGCCGCAGCGTGGCGCTGGTCGGCGAAAACGGTTCCGGCAAGACCACGCTGATCAAGCTGCTGACCCGTCTCTACAAGCCTGATCACGGGCGCATTCTGCTCGACGGCAGCGACCTTCAGGAATGGGATGAAGAGGCGCTGCGTACCCGTATCGGGGTGATCTTTCAGGACTTCATTCGCTACCAGTTTCTGGTCGGCGAAAACCTCGGCGTCGGTGACACTGACGCGTTTCATGACGAAAGCCGCTGGCGCGAAGCCGCAGCGCAGGGCATGGCTGCACAGTTCATCGAACAGCTCGACAAGGGGTACGAAACGCAATTGGGCCGCTGGTTCGCGGGCGGCCAGGAGCTGTCCGGCGGCCAATGGCAGAAGATTGCGCTGTCACGTGCGTACATGCGCCGCGACGCCGACATTCTGATTCTCGACGAGCCGACGGCCGCGCTGGATGCCGGGGCGGAAGCGGCAGTGTTCGATCATTTCCGCGAGTACGCCAAGGGGCGCATGACCCTGC
Organism: Pseudomonas viridiflava; assembly: GCF_001642795.1. GTDB lineage: Bacteria > Pseudomonadota > Gammaproteobacteria > Pseudomonadales > Pseudomonadaceae > Aquipseudomonas > Aquipseudomonas viridiflava. The sequence continues at coordinate 44,932 of NZ_LKEH01000027.1, forward strand.
TGATTTCCCACCGTTTCTCCAGCGTGCGCAACGCCGAACACATTGTGGTGCTGGAACACGGCAAGGTCCTGGAACGCGGCAGCCATGACAGCCTGATCGAGGCGCAAGGCCGCTATGCGGCGCTTTTCGACCTTCAGGCTCAGGGCTATCGCTAAATGAAGACTGTCATGAAAAGCGACAAAAGTCCTTGCAGTGCATCATCGACAGGCGTTTTATAGGGCTCGTTTTTATGGCACCCCTGTGTGCTTTTTTTCTGAAACCGGATGGAGTCATCAATGCAATTTCGTTCATTGGGCAAGACTGACCTGTCGGTCAGCGCCATCACCCTGGGCACCATGACCTGGGGCGAGCAGAACACGCAGGAAGAGGCATTCGAACAGATTCGCATGGCCAAAGAGGCTGGCGTCAACTTCCTTGACACCGCCGAGATGTACCCGGTGCCGCCGCGTGGCGAAACCTACACCAAGACCGAAAGCATCATCGGCGAGTACTTCAAGAAGTACGGCGACCGCAGCGACTGGGTGCTGGCCAGCAAGGTTGCCGGGCCGGGCCGCATGGACCATATCCGCGATGGCAACCCGCGTCTGGACCGCCACAACATTACCGCCGCGCTGGATGCCAGCCTCAAGCGTATGAACACCGATTATCTGGACCTGTACCAGTTGCACTGGCCGGACCGCAAGACCAACTTCTTCGGCGTTCTGGGCTACACCCACGACCCGGACGATCAGTCGGTCGAGATTGAGGAAACCCTGTCGGTGCTGGGCGATCTGGTCAAGGCGGGCAAGATCCGTCATTTCGGCCTGTCCAACGAAACGCCATGGGGCACCCAGCGTTTTCTGCATCTGGCTGAAAAGCTGGACTTGCCGCGCGCCGTGTCGATTCAGAACCCTTACAACCTGTTGAACCGCACCTTCGAAGTGGGCCTGGCGGAAATCGCCATTCGTGAGCAGATCGGTCTGCTGGCGTATTCGCCGCTGGCGTTCGGTGTTCTGGCTGGCAAATACCTGGACGGCGCACGTCCGGCCGATGGCCGTCTGACCCTGTTCGAGCGCTTCCAGCGTTACAACAACCCGCAGGCCGTCAGTGCAACAGCCAAGTACGTGGCATTGGCCCGCGAGCACGGCCTGGACCCCTCGCAGATGGCACTGGCCTATGTCACCAGCCGGCCTTTTGTAACCAGCAACATCATCGGGGCTACCAAGCTGGATCAACTGGCTGTCAACCTGGCGAGCATCGATGTCACGCTGTCCGACGACGTGATTGCCGGGATCGAAGCCATACATATTTCGCAACCTAACCCGGCTCCGTAAGCGCAACGGCAGTGAACTAACTTTCGGCCTCGCAAGTCAGCATCTAGGGTGCTTACTTCGAGGCTGAAAACCGATGCATATCTCTCTCAAGCAACAAGTCGCACTCGTCACCGGCGCCAGTTCCGGTCTGGGCGCTGCGGCTGCCCGCGCTCTGGCAGATGCCGGGGCGGCGGTCGTGATCAATTACCACTCCAAGGCTGAACCTGCTGAAAAGCTCGCGGAAGAAATTCGTGCGGCGGGCGGGCAGGCAATCGCCATTGGTGCCGATGTTTCCAAGGAAGACGAGGTCGAGCGGCTGTTTGCCCAGACCATCGAGCAGTTCGGTGCGCTGGACATCCTGTTCGCCAACTCGGGTCTGCAAAAGGACGCCGCGTTCGTCGACATGAGCCTTGAGGACTGGAACACGGTCATCAACGTCAACCTTACCGGCCAGTTTCTCTGTGCCCGCGCTGCCGTGCGTCAGTTCATCAGCCAGGGCATGCGCAAGGATGTATCACGGGCAATGGGCAAGATCATTCACATGAGTTCAGTGCACCAGCTGATTCCCTGGGCGGGGCACGTCAACTACGCGGCCTCCAAGGGCGGCGTCGATCTGTTGATGCGCAGCATTGCCCAGGAAGTGGGCGAGCAGAAGATTCGTGTCAACAGCATTGCACCTGGTGCCATCCGCACCCCGATCAATGCCGACGCGCGGCAGGGCGATGCAGAAAAGAAAATGCTCGAACTGATTCCCTATGGCCGCATCGGCGAGCCGGAAGACGTGGCCAATGCCGTGGTCTGGCTGGCGTCCGATGCTTCGGACTACGTGCATGGCACGACGCTGTTCATTGACGGCGGCATGACCCTTTACCCGGAGTTCCGCGGCAATGGCTGACTTTCCAGAAGAGGCGCAGAACGCGATCGAGAACCACGGCATCATTGGCGATATGCGCAGTGCTGCGTTGATCGCCGACACCGGGAGCATCGATTTCTGCTGCTGGCCGGATTTCGACAGTCCCTCGATCTTTACCGCATTGCTGGACACCAACGACGCGGGCATCTTTCAGCTGGCGCCAGACCTGCCCGATGCGCGGCGCCTGCAGATTTACCTGCCGGACACCAACGTGCTGCAGACCCGCTGGATATCAGAAGAAGCTGTCGTGGAAGTGACTGATCTGATGCCCATCGGCGAGGATCAGGACGACCTGCCGCGCATCGTGCGGCGCGTTCAGGTGCGCTTCGGCAAGGCCACGATCCGCATGCGCTGCAAGGTGCGCATGGATTACAGCCGCGCCGACACCACGGCGCATCAGGACGGCAATGACGTCTGCTTTCAGGCCGAGGGCCAGCCCGGCATGCGTCTGTCTGCGGCGACGCCTTTGCATGTGGAACACGACGCAGCGGTCGCCGAGTTCCAGATGGAAAAGGGCCAGACCATCGAATTCATTCTCGGCGGTGTCGATGATCCGCACGTGGCGGCGGGCAAGTGTTCACGCTATTTCGACGACACCCTGGCGTTCTGGCGTCGCTGGGCGGGCCAGTCCGAGTACAAGGGCCGCTGGCGCGAGATGGTCATGCGCTCGGCGCTGGCACTCAAGCTGCTGACGTCGCGCAAGCACGGCGGAATCATCGCCGCAGCGACCTTCGGCCTGCCGGAAACCCCCGGCGGCGAGCGTAACTGGGACTACCGCTACACCTGGATACGGGATGCATCCTTCACCGTGTATGCTTTCATGCGGCTGGGCTATACCGACGAAGCCAACGCTTTCATGGGCTGGATGCGCGGTCGGCTGGATGACAGCTGCGAGAACACGCAAAAGATGGGCATTCTTTATGCCCTGGACGGTCACGATAAGCTGCCTGAGGAACACCTGGATCACTTGACCGGCTACGGCGGCGCGTTACCCGTGCGCATCGGCAACGAAGCCTACGAACAGACGCAGCTGGATATCTATGGCGAACTGATGGATGCCGTTTACTTGGCCAACAAGTACGGCGACGCCATTTCCCATGATGGCTGGAAGCACGTGGTGCGTCAGGTGGATTACGTCTGCGAGCACTGGAGCGACCGGGACGTAGGCATCTGGGAAATGCGCGGCGGCGATCAGCACTTTCTGCATTCGCGGCTGATGTGCTGGGTGGCGCTGGACCGGGCGTTGCGCCTGGCGTTCAAACGTTCGCTGTCCGGGCCTTTCGAGCGCTGGACCAAGGTGCGCGAGCAGATTCACGACGACATCTGGGAAAACTTCTGGAACGACGAACTGGGGCATTTCGTGCAGCACAAGGGCAGCCGCAATCTGGATGCCTCGATGCTGTTGATGCCGCTGGTGCGTTTTGTCGGTGCCAGCGATCCCAAATGGCTGGCGACGCTGGATGCCATCGAACGCACACTGGTGCGTGACGGCATGGTGTTCCGCTATCGCAACGACGACGATCATGACGACGGCCTGGCAGGCGAAGAGGGTGCGTTTGTCGCCTGTTCGTTCTGGTACGTCGAATGCCTGGCCCGCGCCGGGCGGGTCGGTCAGGCGCACCTGGAGTTCGAGCAACTGCTGCGCTACGCCAACCCGTTGGGTCTGTACGCCGAAGAGTTCGACCCGCACGCCCGTCATCTAGGGAATACCCCGCAGGCGCTGAGTCATCTGGCGCTGATCAGTGCGGCCAGTTTCCTCGACCGCAAGCTCGGCGGAGGTCAGGCGCTCTGGCAGCCCTGATTCACTTGGTAGCATGGGATTTGCGTTACTTGGTGTGTAACGCAAATCCCACTGACTTGTCCTCCACCGCGTAATTGTCCGCAATCATCCCGCAATAGCTCAGGCGCGCCAGATAGACGCCCGGGTTGCCCAGATAGGCGCGGATGTCGATGTTGTCGCCGCACATCGCCAGCCTGCGACCGCGCAACAAACCGACTGCCTGCCCGGAGCGTATCGCGCCCATCGGCGTCCAGTCAGCGATGATCAGCGCGCCTTCCGGCACGGACTGCTCGTACGCGTTCACGAACTGCTCGGCAGACCGGTCGGGCAGGTAGGGCACCATGAAGTAATGAATGTCCTCGCGAAACGGCAGTTTCTCTTTGTGGGTCGGTAAATTGATCACACCGCTGGCATACAACGACCAGGCCAGCACGATTACCAGTGGCGACGTCAGCACCGAGGCATTGAGCAGCGCGGTGCCAGCTCGATTGCGAGGTAGCAGCGCAGGCAGCTGGATCATGCCGATAACGCTCAACATTGCGATTCCCGGCAGGAAGAAGGTAAAACGGTCGGTGACATTGTAGGAAATCGCGAAGATCAGATTCAGCAACGCTGCGCTCCACAGCAGGCGCAGTCGGCTGTCTCTGGGAAACAACAGCAGTCCGGCGATCTGCGGACCCATCAGCGACAACATCAGCAGCACCACCGAGTTTTTCTCGTGCCACATGTCATCGAAACGAAACAGGCTGCCTTCCCACTCAGGTCCGGCGATAGTGGTCGAGGCGCCTGTCAGGTAGCGGCGGGCGATATCGATCAGGCTCAATCCGGCATTCAGATCGTTGAACACCGCGACGGCGGCAGTGGCGAACCCGAGCGCGAATCCGGGCACGGTCATCAGGATCCGCGCCTTGTGCTGGATCAGCAACTGGATATAGAGCGGCAGCATCACGATGAAGGTCAGTTGATGAATCGACGCGCTTATGCCAGTCAGGACACCGATGACGAACAGCTTCTTCAACGGCGTCCATCGCGAGTGGGCGCTGAACTGCACGGCATAGGCCAAGAGCACGAACAGTGTGTGCAGCAGATACACCTCGGCTTTGGTCGACACCCAGAACACCGCGTGGGCCAGTACCGTGGCGGTCGCCGCAAGCAGCGCCTGACGGGCTGTTGCACCGACGCTGATGGCCAGTCGGTAGATGATCCACGCCAGCGGCAGCAGGAGCAGCGAGTTCATCAGGCTGAGCACCTGAGAGCCAAACAGGGCGTAAAACATCGAGCTGAAGAAGTGATAGAACGGATGATCCAGCGGGCCGAGTGACTGACTGAAATACTCGCCTGAGGTGGCATCCGCCAGAAACACACCATTGTCCATCCACTGGATCGGGCCGCTGGAAGCGATGAAGCTGGCTGCGATCGCAGCGCATAGCAGCAGCAACGGTATGACGACTGAATGCCTGGCGTTGAATGAACTCATTGAGCGGTTCCTCCTTGAAATGAGCAATGGGTAGTCCTTTGTTTGCTGCGCGACAGCGCTACGTCGAAGGCGTGGTGGGGTCTGCCACGGCGTTGTTCAGCGGCTATAGCTTGTCGAATCCCTGAACCGTCCCAGCATCACCGCGCCAATCGCGACTGCAAACCACAAGGTCGCGAGACGAATCAGGATGGTGGCGGCAATTGAGTCGGCAGCCGGCATGCCCTTGAACATCAGCAGCCCGATCATCACCGCCTCGGCACCGCCCAGCCCGCCGGGCATGAAGCTCAGGGCACCGGCGAGCATCGCCAGTGCATAAGTGAACACCGCGAAGGACAGTGGAATCTCTGCGCCCATCCAGCCGAGCACCCAATGAAACGCCAGCGCCTCGGCACTCCAGGCGATCAGGCTGAGCAGGCTGGCACCCAGCAACACATCCAGCCGATGGCATTGGCGAGCGGCCAGCAGCACGTCGAACAGGTGCCTGAACAGTGTCGGCAGTCGAGTCGCTGTTAGCGGAATCATCCCGCGCAGCCATTCCAGCAAACGCCGCTGGGAAAGAACCAGCAACCCCGGTAGCACCAGAACCAGACCCATCGCGATCATCGGTTGCGCGGACGGATACCAGGACAGGCCTAACAGCGTCAGCAGGGCAATCGCCAGCAGGTCGGACAGACGCTCACTGACAAACGCTGCAAAACTCTTCGGGTAGGGCACGCCCAGCGGCTTGAGCAACACCCCGCGCAACGCTTCGCCCGCTTTACCCGGCGTGGTGGTCAGGGCGAATCCGGCGAGATAGGCACCGAGGCTGGGACGCCAGGGCAGCGTATGGCCGAGCACACGAAGGTAAAGCTGCCAGCGCACGAAACGCAGCCCGTAATTGACGGCTGACATCAACAGAGCAAGGGCGATGCCCATCGCGCCAACCCTTGCTGCGGCCTGCGCCACCTCGTGCCAGCCGCCCCACAGACAAAAAGCCAGATAGCCCAGCGCCGAGCCGATGACCGACAGCACCATGGCTCTGTAGCGCCAGCCGGACAGCCAGGGCGCGGCCGTCACAGGTTCAGCCTCTTGAACAACGGCTGCGGAATCGAGCGGATGACCAGCATGATCAGTGCCCAGAATCCGGGCGCATACAGGCTGGTTGACTGCCGCGCGATACCGTTGACGATCCGTTCGGCGACCTGTTCCGGCTGCGCGAGCAACGCCGCTGGCAACGACAGGCCCTGAGTCATCGGCGTATCGACAAAACCGGGCTTGATAGTCAGCACGTGCACGCCGACCTTGAACAGGCGCGCCTGCAGACCGTCGCAAAAGGTCGAGACCGCAGCCTTGGCGGCCCCGTAAAGGTAATTGGAAGGCCGGCCCCGTTCACCTGCGACCGACGAGATGACCGCCAGTGTGCCGCAACGCTGGAGCTCGAAATGCTGGGCAAGCAGGGTCAGCAGCGCGATCACCGACGCGCTGTTGGTGATGAACTCCTGCAGGGCCAGCCCGACATCCTGCTCGCAGGCTCGCTGGTCAGGCAGGGTGCCATGGGCGATCAGTACCACATCGATCTGGCCGAGCACCTTGAGGCAGTCGGCGAGCATTCTCGGGTGCTCGGCAAAGTGCGTGGCATCCATTTCGTGCAGGGTGACGGTCCTGGCGCCGCGCCCCTCGAGATCGGCCGCCGTGACCTGCAGCCTGTCGGCACTGCGTGCCACCAGAAAGAAATCGCAGCCTTGCGCAGCCCAGAGACGGGCGCAGGCATGGGCGATGGCCGAGGTGGCTCCGATGATCAGAATTCGTTTCATGGCAGGACTCGTTTCCAGAAGCGGGACATCAGGGATGGGTCGCGCAGGGCTTCCAGTCGCTCCCAGGCCGGGTAGGCCTGGCGGAAATCGCTCCCGTTCATGTGGGCGTCCTTGGCCGGATACAGACGTCCGCCCGCGTCATGGACAATGGCGTCCAGACGCGGGAACAGCGCGCCGGCAAGGTCACGGTGTTGCGGAAAATCCAGCGCCAGCGAGGTGCCCGGCATCGGGAACGACAGCAACCCCGGCGAGGCAATATCGCCGCAGCGTTTGAGCACCGCCAGAAACGAGCCCTGACCGGACTCGGCGATGGTATCGAGCAGTGCCTGCATGGCGTCCTGCGCACAGTGTTCGGGGATCACGCACTGGTACTGCTGAAAGCCGCTGCGCCCATAGATCCGGTTCCAGTGCAGCACGCGGTCCAGCGGGTAGAAAAAGGGCTCGTAATCGCTGCGCTTCGGCGTCGGTCGGGCAGGGTGGGCATGCCAGTACAGCGAATTGAACAGGCGCAGCGACAGGTTATTGATCAGCGACAGCGGCGGGGTGACCGGCACGCTCAGTTTGCTGCGCCGCTCGACCTCAAGCGAGCCGAAGCGTGCATGGTCGCCCACGATGTATACGCCGCGCCCGCTGTTGCTGCCCCGCGCCAGACAATCGACCCAGGCCACGCTGTATTCATGCTGATGGTCGAGTTCCCGAGAGAGGGCGAAGAATTCACCAAGATTGGCGAAACGCACCACCGTGCTGTCGATCTGGCTGGTGCGGATCGGCATCAGCTGAATATCTGCCCAGTGAATTACCCCGGTCAGCCCCAGTCCGCCGATGCTGGCGGCATACAGCAGCGGGTTTTCCACGGGCGAGCAGATCATCGCCTGCTCACCCTGACGCAGCAGGCCGAAGCGCAGGGTATGGCAGCCGAACGTGCCGCGCAGATGGTGGTTCTTGCCGTGCACGTCGTTGGCAATCGCGCCGCCCACGGTAACGAACTGGGTGCCTGGTGTGACCGGCAGAAACCAGCCGTGCGCAATGGCCGCTGCGAGCAGTTGAGCCAGGGTCATGCCTGCTTCGACGCGTACGATGCCGGTTTTCCAGTTGGCAGCGATGAACCGGTCCAGCCTATGCATGTGCAGCACATGGCCGCTGCTGGCCAGGCAGCTGTCGCCGTAGCTGCGGCCATTGCCAAACGGCAGGCTGGTTTCGTGCCGGTCCAGTGTGGCCGTCAGGTGCCGTGGCAGGTCATCGATCCACGTGCATGCGTGGCCCTGCTGCGCGACCTGGGGATACCGACCCCACGGATAGAGAGGCACGGTCATGCGGCAATCCAGAACACGAGCAGGAACAGCGCACCGATCCCCTGGCTGATGCGGTCGCGAATGGCGAAGACCACGGGGTCATCGTTCATCAGCCCGCGGTGGGTGAGCATCCAGATGCGGGTGATCCAGAACAGCAGCAACGGACACGCCAGCCAGATGACATGCGGGTGCTGATAGAGCGCGACGGTGGCGCCTTCGTGGATGTACAGGGCCAGAACCATCACCGCGAGATTGCCGGAGGACGCGCCGAGGGACGCGATCATGTCCAGGTCGCCGGGGTAGTAACCACGGCCGCGAGTCTTGCCTTCCACCTCGCGCACCCGTGCTTCACGCAGTTCAGCGTAGCGCTTGACCAGCGCCAGGCTCAGGAACAGGAACATGGAGAACGCCAGAATCCAGAACGTCAGTGGCAGATGGAACGCTGCCGCGCCTGCGAGAATACGTGTGGTGTAAAGCATCGCGAGCACGATGACGTCCACTGCCATGTGCCGCTTCAGGTACAGCGAGTACACCAGCGTCAACAGGTAATAAGCGCCCAGCACGGCCGAAAACTGCCACGGCAGGAACGCCGCAGCACCGCCGAAGGCCAGCAGCAATAAGGTCGGTACGGCAATCAGCCCCGATTTGATGGGCAGACGGCCGCTGGCAAACGGGCGATTGCGTTTGCTGCGATGGTGCCGATCATCCGCCAGATCCAGCAGATCGTTGAGCACGTACACGCTCGACGCACACAGGCCGAAGAACAGAAATGCAAGCAATCCATCGATCACCTGCTGCGTTTGCTGAATCTGATGCGCCGCCAGCAGCGGGACGAAGATCAGTGCGTTCTTGAGCCATTGATGCAGGCGCAACGCCTTGCGCCAGTCCCCGAGGCTTGCTGCGCCCGCATTGAGCACTTGATCGACATTGCCCTGCGCCTGCGCCCGCCGCTGTACGCCAGTGTGCGGATTGGCAACGATGGCTTTTCGCGCTGCCGCCCAGATGCACAGATCGTCCGTGGAATTGCCGATGTAGTCGAAGCCGCTCTGACCGTAGTGATCGATCAGCAGGTCACGCTTGCGATGGGCCGACAGGTTGGTCTCGCCATCGGACGCCCACACCTGATCGAACAGATTGAGGTGCCCGGCAATTCGTGTGGCCAGTGTTTCGTGAGCAGCGGTCGCGAGGACGATCAGTCTTCCTGTGTTGCGCTGCACCTCAATGTACTCGATGACCTCCGCGTCGTAAGGCAGCAGGGCGATGTCGAGCCGGGTGGCCAGCGCGAGCCCGCGCTTGAGGGAGGCTTTGCCCTGTAACAGCCAGAGCAATAATTTGAACACCTGTAATGGATGTTGCCGGATGAATGCCATGGCGGTTTCAAACAGCAAGTCTGAACGCAACAGTGTCCCATCCAGATCGACCACCAGCGGTGGGTGGGTTTGCAGAACGCTTCCCTGAATTCCCGACATGGACGGTGGCTCCTGTGAACGTGAGCGCACTATGGAACGAAAACGGACAATCGCCTCTTGAATAAAATTAAACACAATGGAATTTATTGCCGTCGTCATGACGTCAGAAAACGCCCGTTTTATTTAGCTATTAGAGCGCTGACTCTATTGTTTCATCGAAGTTACACTTTCATCGGACAGTCCTCATTATTTGAACGCTATAAACGCCCGTGACGGCGGGGTATTGAACGGAATATATGTATCACTCTTGATACGACGCTGGCGGCATCGGGAGCACGGATGTAAGGCCGTTGAGACAGGTGTCGGGGTGATAGCAAATCGGGTCATAATGACACCTTCGCTTTCACTGTCCTGGAGTCATGATGACCCATCCACTGCTGCGTGCGCTGGTGCCGCTGGTTGCCGATCTGTCCCGTGAACTGCCGGATGAGGAACGGTATCGACGCTTGTTGCAGTCATTGCGTCAGTGGTTGCACTGCGATGCCGCCGCGCTGCTCAGACTGGACGAGGGTGTGCTGATTCCGCTGGCGGTGGATGGCCTTAGCCCTGACACGTTGGGTCGCCGCTTTCGGGTCGAAGAACATCCTCGTTTCAAGGCACTGCTGGAAAGCCCGGTCCCGGTACGCTTCTCCTACGACTGTCCGATGCCCGACCCCTATGACGGTCTGGTGGAGGGGCATGGCCCGCTGGAAGTCCACGACTGCGTTGGCTGCGTGCTGCACTTCCAGGAGCGGCCGTGGGGGCTGATCACGCTGGATTCTCTGGACCCGTCGAGCTTCGGCAAGGTCGATCTGGATAATCTGCAGGCGTTTGCCAGCCTGGCTGCCGCTACGGTCATGGCCAGCGAGCGTATTCAACACCTGTCGCGTGGGGTCGAGGATCAGCGGCAATTGGTCGAGGTCTACAAGCGGGCTGCAGGCGGTCGGGCGCCTCGCGAACTGATTGGCCAGAGTGAGGTGCTGGAGCGCTTGCAGCAGGAAATCCAGCTGGTCGCCAATAGCCCGCTCACCGTGCTGGTGACCGGTGAAACCGGCGTCGGCAAGGAGCTGGTGGCCGAGGCCATCCATTTGCATTCTCCCAGGGCTCACAAGCCGCTGATCAGCCTCAACTGCGCGGCACTCCCGGAAACGCTGGTCGAGAGTGAGCTGTTCGGACACGTCAAAGGTGCGTTCTCAGGCGCGGTCAACGGGCGCAGTGGCAAGTTCGAACTGGCCGATGGCGGCACGCTGTTTCTCGATGAAGTCGGCGAGTTGCCGCTTTCCGTGCAATCCAAGCTACTGCGAGTGCTGCAGAGCGGACAGTTGCAGCGGGTTGGCTCGGATCAGGAACATCGTGTGGACGTGCGCATTATCGCTGCCACCAACCGCAATCTGGCTGAAGAGGTACGCTCCGGTCGGTTTCGCGCCGATCTGTATCACCGCCTGAGCGTGTATCCGTTGCAGGTGCCGACATTGCGCGAGCGGGGCCGTGACGTGTTGCTGCTAGCCGGGTATTTTCTGGAGGAGAACCGTCTGCGCATGGGCTTGCGCAGCCTGCGTCTGAACCCCGAGGCGCAGCGGATGCTGCTGGCGCATGCCTGGCCCGGCAATGTCAGAGAACTTGAGCATCTGATCAGCCGTGCCGTGCTCAAGGCATTGTCCGGTCATGCACAGCGGCCGCGTATTCTGACCATCGAGCCTCAGTCCCTCGGCCTGGATGAAGCCGTCGACAGCCTGCCGCTGTTGCCGCCAGCCCTGGAGGTTGCCACGGGAGTCGAAGGGCAGGGGCTCAAGGCCGCGGTGGATGCCTATCAACGTGCATTGATTGCCAATGCACTTGATCGACATCAGGGACGATGGACCGAAGTTGCCCGCGAGTTATCGGTAGATCGCGCCAATCTCAACCGGCTTTCGAAACGACTGGGGATCCGCTGATATACCGTGACGCGTGTTATTGGTCGCTGAACGTTGAAAAAGACTGAATTTTTTCATAATGACTTGGGTCACCTGTTACTCAAGCCACCACTGAAAAAGGATCAGGCGTTCAATGGCACTGCCCAAACACTATCGAATCGATTATCTAATGAACGGCTCTTTCAAGAGTTTCTATATACGAACCGAACATATGGATAACGTTGAGGCCTGGCATTATGCGAGTGTTGACGCAGGCCTTGCGCGTATCCCGAAATACCGCCTGGAGAAAGTGCCCCGCGTCTCCAAACCCTACGCAGAACACTTTGGCGTGACCGATGTGGAGTGGGCTCAGGCCTGAGCCCACTGTCTGCGTGATCTAGCGATGGGCGATGTTTTCCAGCGCCAGATTGCGGGTACGAGGACCGAAACCGCCGATGGTGATGATCACGATCAACATGCTGCTGACGATGAACGCCAGGACGCCCGGTGTACCGAAGTGCTCCAGGAATATTCCGATCAGCAGACTGCTGAAAACCGTCGACAGGCGGCTGAACGAATAGCAGAAGCCCACGGCACGCGCACGAATGTTGGTTGGAAACAGCTCACCCTGATAGGAGTGATAACTGAAACTCAGCCAGGCGTTGCTGAAGGTGATCATGATGCCGCAGAAGATCAGCCCTGCTGCACTGGTCTGAAACGCGAACAGCGTGCCGAAGATCATCGAACTCAGGGCGGAACCCACAATCTGCCATTTGTTTTCAAACCGATTGGCAAACTTCACGAACAGCAGCGGACCCAGCGGATACGCCAGCGTAATCACGAAGGCGTAGCTCAGGCTGTGGGTCACGCTTACCCCCTGGCCCGATAACAACGCTGGCAGCCAGTTGCCGAAACCAAAGAAACCGATGGCCTGGAAAATGTGGAAGGCGATCAGCATCAAAGCGCGACGTCGGAACGGCGGCTGCCACATATCGGCGAAGCGACCCTTGCCCTCGACTGCAACGGTTTGCGGTTCAGGCTGATCCAGCGGCTGTTTGTGATCCCTCAGGCAGCGCGCTTCCAGATCATCCACGACCCGTTCGGCCTCCACGAAGCGCCCATGCTGGGCCAGCCAGCGCGGCGACTCGGGCAGGGAAGAACGCAGCCACCAGATGAACAGCGCAAACACCGCACTGCTGATCACCACCCAGCGCCAGCCGGCATAACCGAGCGGATCCTGCGGCACCAGCCACCACGACATCAACGCCACACTGGGCACGGCCAGAAATTGAATCGAGAAGGCAAACGCGAAGGCCGAACTGCGTATGCGTTTGGGGACCAGTTCCGACAGGTAAGCGTCGATGGTGACCAGTTCAACACCCAGGCCGATGCCGACCAGAAAGCGCATGCCGATCACGCCCATTGCCGAGGTCTGCAGGCCCATCATGACAGTCGCCACGGTGTACCAGATCAGTGCGCAGGTGAAGATGGCGCGGCGGCCGAAACGATCAGCGATTGGACTGACCAGACTGGCACCGAAGAATAGACCGAGAAAGGTCGCCGAAGCGAAGGCTGCCTGATCGGAGAAGCCGAACAGCCCCTGGCTGCCGGTGGCAAAGATACCTTCGCGAATCAGACCGGGGCTGATGTAAGCCGTCTGGAACAGATCATACAGCTCGAAGAAGCCGCCTATGGAAAGCAGGGCAATCAGTTTCCAGATGGTGGCGACGGCAGGCAATCGGTCGATCCGGGCCGAGATGAGGGCGGCGCGAGCTGGGTCGGCGTGCGTATTATTGTTTGAGTTGGAAGAGGCCATCGTTGGACCGTCCGGCAGGATAGGGATCGTCATCGTACTGGTTTTACATTTGGTAATACTTGCGAAATAAAGCGATTTAAGTGCCAGTTTTGGCGAATTATTGCTTTAAATCTTAGAGTTGCGATTTTTTCTGAAAGCGCGATAAAGATTTTTTTACAAATCCCGGACCGGTCGATTTGGGCCGGAATGCATGATCAACGGCATATGAAACGACGGGAACCGACCGTTACCGGCCACTCATGTATCAAGATGTGTAACAAAACCTTAGGATAGGCGCATCGATTTTTTGCCCTCCCGGATTCTCGTGACGTACAAACTGCCTACTACGGCGACAGCGCCGTTTTGCCCGTCGGCGACCACCGACAGTGTCTCCATCCCGGCCAATGCTTCGCCACTGCGCAAGATGATGTTGTTCATCGGCCCCGGCTTGCTGGTATCGATCGGCTATATGGACCCCGGCAACTGGGCCACAGCCATTGAAGCTGGGTCGCGCTTCGGCTACTCGCTGCTGTTTGTGGTGGTGCTGGCGAGCCTTTCCGGCATGGTGCTGCAAAACCTGTGTTCGCGTCTGGGCATTGCCACTGGCCGGGATCTGGCGCAACTGTCTGCGGCGCGTTACAGCCGCAACGTCGCCAAGGGGCAATGGCTGTTGGCAGAGCTGTCGATCATTGCCACCGATCTGGCCGAGGTGCTGGGGGCCGCGCTGGCGTTTCATCTGCTGCTGGGCGTATCGATCACCGTGGGTGTCGGCCTGACGGCTTTCGATACGCTGATCGTGCTCGCTTTGCAGGGCGCCAATTTTCGTCGCCTCGAAGCCATCGTACTCGGGCTGATCGCGACCATCGCCGCATGCTTTGCCGTCGAGTTGATCCTGATCAAACCGTTCTGGCCGGATGTGGCAGCAGGCCTCAAACCCAGTTGGGATGTGCTGAGCAGCCAGGAGCCGCTGTACATTGCAATCGGCATTCTTGGCGCGACGGTGATGCCGCATAACCTGTATTTGCATTCCTCTGTGGTGCAGACACGCGTCAACGGTTCTGATCTGGCGAGCAAGGCCACCGCCATCCGTTACGCCCGCCTGGACACCATCGGTTCGCTGAGCCTCGCACTGCTCATTAACGCTGCGATCCTGATTCTGGCTGCCGCCGCGTTCCACAAGACCGGCCATACCGACGTGGTCGAGATTCAGGACGCCTACCACCTGCTCGATCCGCTGGTGGGCGGCGCGATTGCCAGCGTGCTGTTCGGCGTGGCCTTGCTGGCAGCGGGGCAAAGCTCGACCTTTACCGGCACCATCGCCGGACAGGTCGTGCTCGAAGGTTTTCTGCAGGCGAAGATTCCCTGCTGGCAGCGGCGTCTGATCACCCGTGCGCTTGCCTTGATCCCTGCGCTGATCGGTGTGGTCTGGCTGGGTGACAGCTCGGTGGGGCAGATGCTGGTGCTCAGTCAGGTGGTGCTGAGTCTGCAGCTGCCTTTTGCCCTGTGGCCGCTGATCCGTTTCACGAGTGACAAAAGTTTAATGGGGCCTTTCGTCAACGGGCGACTGGTACAGATCGCGGCCTGGGGCCTGTTTGGTCTGATCTCTGCTGCCAACCTGACGCTGTTGTGGTTCTGGATCAGCTGAACTTAGGGTCTTGGGCGCGGCTCTCAATCCTGACATTCAGGTCCGTCGTGAAGGAGTCCCGAGATGACAACGATCCAGACGCCGGAAAAGGGCAAGGTGTTCGAGACGGATTTGCCTGCTCGACTGGATCGATTGCCCTGGGGACGTTTTCACACGCTGCTGGTCATAGCGCTGGGCATCACCTGGCTGCTTGACGGCCTGGAAGTGACCCTCGCCGGTTCGGTCGCCGGTGCGCTGAAGGCCAGTCCGGTACTCAACCTCAGCAACAGCGAGATCGGTCTGGCAGGCGCCGCCTACATTGCCGGCGCGGTATTGGGGGCGTTGTTCTTCGGCTGGCTGACCGACCGTCTGGGGCGGCGCAAGCTGTTCTTCATCACCTTGGCGCTTTATATCAGCGCCACCTTCGCCACGGCATTCTCGTTCAGTGTCTGGAGCTTCATGCTGTTCCGGTTTTTGACCGGCATGGGCATCGGCGGTGAATACACCGCCATCAACTCGACCATTCAGGAGTTCACCCCGGCGCGTTATCGCGGCTGGGTGGACCTGACCATCAATGGCACCTTCTGGCTGGGCGCCGCATTGGGTGCGGTCGGCTCCATCGTGTTGCTGGACCCGCAGTGGGTCGGCGCCGAACTGGGCTGGAGGCTGTGCTTTGGCATCGGTGCAGTGCTCGGCCTGTTCATCATGCTGATGCGCCTGTGGCTGCCGGAGAGTCCGCGCTGGCTGATGATTCATGGTCGCTCGGAGGAAGCACGCAAGATCGTCGAGCAGATCGAAGCCGATATGCAGCACCGCGGACATGTGCTGCCAGCTATCGAAGGCAAGCCGTTGCGATTGCATGCCCGCGACCACACGCCACTGGGCGAGATATTCCACACGCTGTTCGTGTCGTTCCGTCAGCGCTCGCTGGTCGGTCTGACGTTGCTCACGGCTCAGGCGTTTTTCTATAACGCGATCTTCTTCACCTACGCGCTGGTGCTCACCGACTTCTATGACGTGCCCTCGGAGCGCGTCGGCTGGTACGTGCTGCCGCTGGCACTGGGCAATTTCTGTGGGCCATTGTTGCTGGGTCGGCTGTTCGATGTGGTCGGGCGGCGGATCATGATCAGCCTGACCTACGGACTGTCGGGCGTCCTGCTGGCGATCAGCGGCTATCTGTTTCAGCAGGGCCTGCTGGACGTCACCCAGCAGGCCATCGCCTGGATGGTGATTTTCTTCTTCGCGTCGGCCGCTGCCAGCTCGGCGTACCTGACCGTCGCCGAAACCTTCCCGCTGGAAATCCGCGCGCTGGCCATTGCCGTGTTCTACGCCTTCGGCACGGGACTGGGCGGAATCATTGGTCCGACGCTGTTTGGTGAACTGATCGAGACGCACGACCGCAGCAATGTGCTGATCGGCTATCTCATTGGGGCGGGGTTGATGCTGTTGGCGGCGTTCGTGCAGTCGATCTGGGGCGCGGCGGCCGAACGCAAATCGCTGGAAGAAGTGGCGCGACCGCTGTCTCAGGCGAAGGATGACTAGCTGAAAACGCCCCGCAGGTCCATGACGGACGCCTTCAGGCCCTGGATCTGCTCGCTGACCGCCTGAGCCTCATTCGACCGTGAATTGTTCTGCAGGTAGGCGAGGTGGCCGGACATGTTGCGCGAAACGCGCTCAAGGTCGTCAGCGGTGCGCTGTACATAAGCCTGAATGTCTTTGAGCTGCTCGATGTGCACGAATGCATTCCTGTAGGTCGCATCCGAGCGCACTGATTGAAGAGGGTTTATCACACTGCTGACAGTCTATCGGCGTTGAAGGCGGGTTGCTTTAGGCCAGGCGATAAATAAATCGATGCTCCTAATCTTCGTCCTCATCGTCCTGCTCCGAATAGGAATCGAGCAGCTCTGCCAGCGCCAGGGTGCGTTTCAGTCCGCTCATGCTGGACATGATGTCAGCCACTGCTTGTGTCGCCGCAATCCTCGCGGCTTCGCGTTCGGCATCAGTGTTATTGGGCGTGGCATCCTGCGCCGCTTCAATAATCGACTGCTCAAAGGTATTCATGTAGCTCGCTCTTGGTATCCGGCAGACTTTGATACAGACAATGACCTATTGTTTCAAGAGCCATCAGTCCCCTTCGTACGGGAAGTCCTGCAAGGTCTGCGTCAGCGCGACTTCCTGCGGGCCCTGCAGGTCGTCGAGTGCCCAGCAGCCATTGGGGTTCTTGACCAGTCGCAGACGCGACGTCTGACTCGCAGGCGCCTGTTGCGGCGCATCCTTGTAGCCCAGCAGGTAGGTCATCTCGACCACGGCCTGTTTGTCTTCGCTGGAGACCAGCTTCCATTCGATGGGTTTGTGCACGTCGCCGTCCTGCGCGTCGGTCCATGGATTGGCGGTAATGGCGCACTGATCCCCACCGGGGCCCTGGCATGTCCAGTCCCGCTTCAACAGGCCCAACAGCGGTTTGGACAGATAGTCCGGCGCGCCTTTGCCGTTGATGTAGAAGTCCTGATGTTTCTCATAGATCCATCGGGCCGTATCAGCCGGTGTGGTCGCCGGGCAGGCGGCATGCGCAGTGGAAGAGAGTAGGCAGGCAAGGACGAGCGCAAGAGGTCGGGACATGTAGCGGACTCGCAGTGAGATAAGAATTGATTACACAGTGATGACATCGCATTTGTAGTCCACACGGTCAAAAAAGCAATCGTTTTGTTCTATGCACGGGTTACGTTTGAGAACGTCAAGGAGGGTAATTTCCTTCAATACGCCCGTGTTTCGGTCGGCTTACCTTGGTCCGGTCTTTCTGATCGTGGTCGAGGAGCTTTCATGAGCCTGTTCATTTCCATGGCCGCCTTTGCGCTGGCGTCGTCCATTACGCCGGGGCCGGTGAATATCGTTGCCCTGAGCACCGGGGCACATTATGGATTCTGGTCCGGCATGCGCCACGTGTTGGGCGCTACGCTGGGGTTCACCCTGTTGCTGGTGCTGATCGGTTTCGGCCTGCACGAAACCTTGCGCGAATGGCCGTTTCTGACCCGGATCATTCAATGGGCGGGCGTGGGGTTTCTGCTGTATATGGCTGTGCGGCTGGCGATGGACGACGGCCAACTGGCTGTGTCCGGGTCGGGGAAGGCTCCATCGATGCTGCACGGAGCGATCATGCAGTGGCTCAACCCCAAGGCGTGGCTGGCATCCATAGCGGGCATGGGCGTGTTCGTCGCCAATGGCGAGGCATTATTGATCGGCCAGTTTGCAGCGATCTATTTCGTCGTGTGTTACCTGTCTCTGGGCTGCTGGGCTTACGCGGGCAGCTTTTTGAGCCATTACCTGCGCAGTGCCAGAGGTGTGCGGGTGTTCAACCGGCTCATGGCGTTGATGCTGGCGGGGTGTGCCCTCTATCTGGTCGTCTGAATCCGGTGGCTCAGAACCGGTACTGCCCGGGCGTTGCAGCCAGGTGTTTTTTGAACTCGCGCTGGAAGTGCGCCTGATCGGCAAAGCCGGTTTCCAGCGCCACATCGGCGATCAGTCGGCCTTCACGCAACCGGTTGCGGGCGTGTTGAATGCGGCGATTAAGCAGGTAGGCGTGGGGTGTCATGTGATAACGCTGCTCGAACGCACGAATCAGGTAGGAAGCCGAAAGGTTGGCTGCTTCGCAGATATCGGACAGCCTGATGGCCTTGGTGAAGTGCTCGTTGATGTACTCGGCTGCGCGGGTCACTTTGGGTGAGCGCGGCTCGACGACGGTTGCTTCGCCGCCCAGCGTTTTGTGCATGAGGGCGAAGAATGACACGGCCGTGCAGTGCTTTTGCAGCGTATCGGCCTGCATATCGATCAGAGTCCCATACAGCGCCGTCAGTGCGGCGAACAGTGCGGGGCCGCGACTGTGGGTCGGTGTCAGCGGTCGAAAGGCCGCGCCGGGTTCGTCCTGGACAGAACCCAGCCAGTCACTGTCGACGTACAGCATCAGGTATGACCACGGCTGATCCTCGATTGGATTGCAGGCATGCACATCCCCCGGGTTCATCAGCACCACGGTGCCCGCAGTCACACGCTGGGAGGTTTTTTCGTGCAGGTAGGTGCTTTGGCCGCGAGTGATCGCGCCAATCGAGAAAATGTCGTGGGAATGACGTGCGTAACACACCTTGCGACCGTCCTGAACCGAACGTGCTTCGATGAACGGCAAGCGCTCGTCACGCCAGAAGAACGGCGTACTGTCAGACGGGCTGAGAGGATGGGTGGTCATGCTGATGTCCCTTCGGCTTGATGTTCTTGTGTGCCGAGGGTAGCTGATTTGGGCCGGGCACGGCCATTGAACCGGATGAAGCGGGAACGACCTGCGGCCGCTCCCGTGCACCTGCTGCTTACTTCTTGACCGGTACGATATCGACGATCTGTCCATTGACCTTCTGGAAACGCACGTACTTGTCGTTGATCTGTACCCACTCGCTTTCCTTGGCAGGCTCTTCCAGACCCTTGGCTTTCCAGTCCTTGATGCTGGAATCGCTGCGGCGGTACTTCTCGGGCACGCGCGAACCCATTTCAAGTTCGTGGGTGTTGTCCTTGGACTCGGCCACTTTTGGCTCGGGCGCATCGGCAGCGTGAACGGGCAGGGTGGCGACCGAGAAGCAGCCGAGCAGAGTCATGCAGGCGATCAACGATTTGCTTTTCATGTAAAGACTCCCAGTCTTTGTCGTAATGCGATGGCTTTATGCCTCGTAAAGACTGGGACCCTCAGCGGTGAAAATCATTCGATCAGGTTTTTCCGCCTCAGCTTTTCAGGGCGTCGGCGATGGTTGCGGAAAGTGGTGTGGTCGGACGGCCGATCAGGCGGCTCAACTGGCGGGTGTCGTCGAACAGCGCGCCCTTGGCGGCTGCCGTGTCCGAGTCGGCGAACAGATGGGCGTAGACCTCCGGCACACCTGCCTTCACCAACGCCGCCTCGAAATCAGCCTGCGAAAGATTCACGTAAGGCACGTCCTTGCCGCTCTGTTTTGACAGTTCGGCGGCGAACTCGGACAAGGTGTAAGTTTCATCACCGGCCAGTTCGTAAACGCGCCCTGACTGATCGTCTTTAGACGTCAGCACAGCCACGGCGGCCTCAGCGTAGTCAACACGTGCGGCCGAACTGATACGGCCCTGTTCCGCGCTGCCGATGAATGCGTCATGGGCCAGCGCGCCGGGAATGGAGGCGGCGTAGTTCTCGGTGTACCAGCCATTGCGCAACAGGGTGAACGGCAGGCCGCTGGCGCGCAGGTAGGCTTCGGTTTCAACGTGTTCGTCGGCCAGCCCCAGCGCAGAAGTGTCCGCACGCAGAACGCTGGTGTAGGCGAGCAATTTGACGCCAGCCTTTTTGGCAGCATCAATGGCGGCGCGGTGCTGGGGGAAGCGCTGGCCTATTTCGTTCGAGGAAATCAGCAGCACTTTGTCAGCGCCCGCGAACGCACTGTCCAGCGTCGCGGGTTGCGAATAATCGCCGTGGCGGACATGCACGCCCAGCGCCGCAAGGTCAGTGGCCTTTTCCGGGCTGCGCACTGCCGCGACGATTTGGTTCGCAGGGACGGTTTCGAGCAACTGTTCAATGACGAGACGACCCAATTGGCCGGTGGCAGCAGTGACAACGATCATGACGCGTGTCCTTGTATTGATTTGAAAGAAAGGCGAGCATAGCGACAGTGCTTACCTTTCGTAAGTACGTACGAAAAGGTAAGTGCCATGCACGATTCAGATACCCCAACCGCGGTCAGTGCTGGCGAGTCCCTGTTGGCGACTATCCGTCAGGGGCGGGTCCTGGCCAGTGACTGTCCATCCCGTATCATCCTCAACCACGTGTGTGGCCGTTGGGGTGTGCTGGTGCTGATTGTGTTGCGCGGTGGCATGCATCGCTTCAGTGAAGTGCGGCGCAAGATCGGCGGAGTCAGCGAAAAGATGCTCGCGCAGACCCTGCAACAGCTGGAGCACGACGGGTTTGTCGATCGCAGGGCGCTGCCGGTGGTGCCACCCCATGTCGAGTACAGGCTGACTGCGATGGGGGAGGAAGTGGCGTTGCAGGTCGAGACGCTGGCGGTCTGGGTCGAAACGAACCTGCCACGGATCATGCAGGCACGTGCTGCCTCTGAACGCGCCGATGCGCGCGCACAAGCCGAGCCTGCATGACGCTTCGCTGACAGATTTTTCATCCAGTGACAGTCAGGTCGGCCCCCTGCAATCACTACTTCTTGGTATGGTGCGCGCCGAAACATTCATTTACATGTTCCGTTGTACCGTGACTTTTACCGAGAAGCTGTAGAAATGCCCGAACCGATTCCTTTAAAGGACCATGAAAAAGAGACGCGACTGGTCAATCAGCGCCTGATTGCCTGCGCCATACTGGTCGCCGTACTGGCTGGCTCCCTGATCGCGCGGATGTATTTCCTGCAGGTCACCGAATTCGAATACCACTCGACCATTTCCGAAAACAACCGGGTGCACGTGTTGCCGATCCCGCCCGAGCGCGGGCTGATTTACGACCGCAATGGCGAGGTCCTGGCCGACAACCGCCCCAGCTTCAACCTGACCTTGACCCGCGAGCGCGCCGGTGACTGGCACAAGGTCATCGATGAACTGATGACCTTGCTGGAACTGCCCGATGAAGACCGCATCCTGTTCGACAAGGAACTGAAACAGGTTCGCCATCCGTTCGAGCCTGCGACGCTGCTATACGAACTGACCGAAGAGCAGATTGCCATTCTGGCCGTCAATCAGTACCTGCTGCCGGGCGTCGATGTAGCAGCGCAGTTCGTGCGTCACTATCCGCTGGGTGACCACTTTGCTCACTCCATCGGCTACGTCGGGCGTATCAACGAGAAAGAAGCCTCGCAACTGGACAACGAGTATCGCGGCACGCAATCCATCGGCAAGACCGGGATCGAGCGGTTCTACGAGTCCGAACTGCATGGCCACGTAGGCTACGAAGAAGTCGAAACCAATGCCCAGGGCCGCGTGTTGCGCGTTCTGAAACACACTGATCCGGTACCGGGCAAGAACATCACCCTGAGTCTTGACGTGCATCTGCAGGAGGCTGCCGAGAAAGCGCTGGGTGATCGTCGTGGTTCCGTGGTGGCGCTGGACCCAGAGACGGGCGAGGTGCTGGCGATGGTCAGCAAGCCCAGTTTCGACCCCAACCTGTTTGTGACGGGTATCAGCTTCAAGCAGTACGCCGCACTGCGGGATTCCATCGACCGGCCGCTGTTTAACCGCGTACTGCGTGGTCTGTACGCACCGGGCTCGACGGTCAAGCCGGAGGTGGCGATTGCCGGGCTGGACAGCGGCGTGGTCAATGCTTCCACCAAGGTCTTCGACCCCGGTTATTTCCAGCTGCCGGACTTCGATCACAAGTACCGTAACTGGAACCACAGCGGCGACGGCTGGGTAGATATGGACACGGCGATCATGCGGTCCAACGACACCTATTTCTACACGCTGGCACACAAGCTGGGCATCGACCGTCTGCACGACTACATGACCATGTTCGGCATCGGCCAGAAGGTCTCGCTGGACATGTTCGAAGAGTCGGCGGGCCTGATGCCGTCTCGCGAATGGAAGCGCGCCACACGCCGTCAGGCCTGGTTCCCCGGCGAGACCGTGATTCTCGGTATCGGCCAGGGCTACATGCAGGTCACACCGTTGCAACTGGCCCAGGCAACCTCGCTGATCGCCAGCAAAGGCGTCTGGCACCGTCCGCACCTGGCGATGGACGTGGGCCATGTGGCACCGGTGGACGAGCACCCGATGCCCAACATCGTGCTGCACGACCCGCGTGAGTGGGAGCAGGTCAACGAAGGCATGCAAATGGTCATGCACGACCCGCGCGGTATTGCGCGGGATGCGGCCAAGGGTGCGCAATACCGCATTGCGGGCAAGAGCGGCACGGCGCAGGTCGTGGCGATCAAGCAGGGCGAGCGTTACAACCGCCTCAAGACCCTGGAACGCAACCGGGACAACGCCCTGTTTGTCGGTTTCGCCCCGGCAGAGCATCCGAAAATCGTCGTCTCGGTGACCATCGAAAACGGCGAGGCGGGTGGTCGTGTGGCAGGTCCCGTAGTGCGCGAAATCCTCGACGCCTGGCTGCTGGACAACGACGGCAAGCTCAAACCGCAATACGCCGCACCGACCAAGCCTGCTGGCAACCCGCACGCCTGACCGTGCCTCAACTGATCGTGCCCATCGCTCTGCGTGGGCATGCCTCCCGTGACGCTCCGCGTCACAAATGTCACAGACTGCACATCCAATGAGCCTGGCACTTGGCTTCTAAGGCACTGGTGCGCCCAATCTGAACACCCCTCAGTTTCCCGGAACTGTCGA
Organism: Pseudomonas viridiflava; assembly: GCF_001642795.1. Lineage (GTDB taxonomy): Bacteria > Pseudomonadota > Gammaproteobacteria > Pseudomonadales > Pseudomonadaceae > Aquipseudomonas > Aquipseudomonas viridiflava. The sequence goes on from NZ_LKEH01000027.1 coordinate 68,572, forward strand.
GAACGCAACAGGTCGACCACAACAGGCGTAGCAGAGCGCTGCGCAGTTTCTTCCAGTACGGAAGCTGAACCCTATTTGCCTCGACAAGGAACCCCGCATGTCCAAGACCATTGCCGACCATCTCGCGCAAACCCTCGCAGCGGCAGGTGTTTCTCACATCTGGGGCGTTTCCGGTGACAGCCTCAACGGCCTGACCGACAGCCTGGAACGCACCGATTCGATCCGCTGGATGCACACCCGCCATGAAGAAGTCGCCGCTTTCGCCGCCGGAGCCCAGGCTGCCAGCAGCGGCAAGCTGGCGGTGTGCGCGGGCAGTTGCGGACCCGGCAACCTGCACCTGATCAATGGCCTGTACGACTGTCATCGCAACCGCGTCCCGGTTCTTGCCATTGCTGCCCACATCCCGTCCTCGGAAATCGGCCTGGACTATTTCCAGGAAACCCACCCGCAGGAGTTATTCAAGGAGTGCAGCCATTTCGTCGAACTGGTCAGCAATCCGGAGCAATTCCCGCGTGTGCTGGAGCGTGCGATGCGCGCCGCGATCAGCCAGAAGGGCGTTGCGGTGGTCGTGTTGCCGGGTGACGTGGCGCTGAGCGCAGCGCCCGACGTTCAGGTCAAATGGGTTGAACCCACGCCACCGACTGTCGTTCCGGCTGAAAACGATCTGCAGGCCATGGTCGAGCTGCTCAATGACTCCAAGGCCACGACGCTGCTGTGCGGCGCTGGCTGCGCGGGTGCCCACGAACAGGTCGTTGCGCTGGCCGAAAAGCTCGGCGCGCCCATCGTGCATGCCCTGCGTGGCAAACAGCATGTCGAGTACGACAACCCGTTCGACGTCGGCATGACCGGCCTGATCGGCTTCAGCTCCGGCTACCACGCCATGCTGTCCTGCGACACGCTGGTAATACTTGGCAGCAGCTTTCCGTACCGAAACTTCTATCCCGAGAAAGCCAACGTCATCCAGATCGACCTGGACCCGACCCAGCTCGGCCGTCGCACTCCGGTAACGCTGGGGCTGACCGGCGGTGTGCGGGAAACCCTCGACGCGCTGCTGCCCAAACTCAAGCCGCACTCGGACCGCCGTTTCCTCGACAAGGCCCTCAAGCACTACGCCAAAGCCCGCGAAGAACTGGACGAACTGGCTACGCCCACACCCGCCGACACGCCGATCCACCCGCAGTACCTCACGCGCCTGATCGACGAACAGGCCGACGCTGACGCTATCTTCACCGTTGACGTCGGCACGCCGACACTGTGGGCGGCGCGCTACCTGCACATGAACGGCCAGCGCAGCCTGTTGGGCTCGTTCAACCACGGCTCCATGGCCAACGCACTGCCCCAGGCGCTGGGCGCCAAGGCCGAGCACCCGGATCGTCAGGTTGTGGCGCTGTGCGGCGACGGTGGGCTGTCCATGCTGATGGGCGACCTGCTGAGCATTCGTCAATTGAACCTGCCGATCAAAATGGTCGTGTTCAACAACAGCTCACTGGGCTTCGTCGACATGGAAATGAAAGCCGCTGGCTACGTGCCCCACGGCACCGATTTCCACGAAACCAACTTCGCCGGTGTGGCGCTGGGTGCCGGTATTCTGGGCATACGCGTGCAAAGTGCCGAAGAACTGCCCGGTGCCTTGCGTAAAGCCTTCGACCATCCCGGCCCGGTGCTGATCGACGTCGTGACCGCCAAGCAGGAGCTGGGCATCCCGCCAAAAATCAAACTTGCCCAGGCCAAAGGCTTCAGCCTGTACATGATGCGCGCCGTGTTCAGCGGCCGTGGCAGCGAAGTGCTGGAACTGGCCAAAACCAACCTGCGTTAATCACACAAGGGCAGGGGCTCGTCAGGCCGGTCGGCGGGGTGATTCACTCCGTCACTGGTCTGCACCGGTCCCAGATCGAACGGGTTTACACCCTCCAGGCAAGCGACGTTGTAGCCAAACTCATGCGGATTGGAGCGTCGCCGATGGTGCGTATAAACCCCGCACCGGCCGCAGAAATAGTGCTCGGCCGTGCGGCTGTTGAACTGATACAGCCTCAGCATCTTCTGGCCGTGGATCACGCGAATACCATCTTCCGCCACCGTCGCCACGATAGCCCCGCGCCGTCGACATAACGAACAGTCGCAGCGTCTGGGGTCTACAATGCCGTCCGGCAAATCCAGTTCCAATACGATTGCTCCGCAGTGGCAGGATGCGAGATGGGTGGGTTTGATCTCGGTCGGGCCGACTGATTTGATCATTGGGGGATCCCTCCTTGTTGTTTATTGAGGTTACCCCGCGAGCATCGTTTTACTGACACCTTTGGTCAGGCAAATGACCCGTCGACGCCGATCAGGTACTGCGCCAATCATTCAGGGAATGTGATCACCTCCTTGGCGACACCGGCCCGTAGGAGCGGACTTGTCCGCGAAAAGGCCCGTAGCGCTATTCGCGGACAAGTCCGCTCCCACGAAATCATGCTCCTCAGGAGGGCAGGTTGTTCGATAAGACGCGGACGGCGATTTGATCCTCGAGCTGCCACTCAGCACACCCATACAATCCCCGCGCCCTACATTCGTGCCTACTGACGTCAAAGCCTCGCCTCGCAGGCACTTTGATCATCAGCCCACGGAATCCTTCTCATGAATCGCAACGACCTGCGCCGCGTCGACCTCAATCTGCTGGTGATTTTTGAAGCGTTGATGTTCGAGCGCAATCTGACGCGTGTGGCGGAAAAGCTGTTTATCGGTCAGCCCGCCGTGAGTGCGGCGCTGGGGCGGTTGCGTGATCTGTTTGATGACCAGTTGCTGCTGCGCAATGGGCGGGCGATGGAGCCGACTGTGCGGGCGCTGGACATTCTCAAGGAGATACGCCCGGCGCTGGACACCATTTCCGGGGCGGTGAGTCGGGCCAAGGAGTTCGACCCGTCGACCAGTAACGACGTGTTCCGCATCGGCCTGTCCGATGACGCGGAGTTTGGCTTGCTGCCGCCACTGTTGTCGCGTCTGCGGGAAGAGGCGCCAGGCATCATTGTGGTGATTCGTCGGGCCAATTACCTGTTGCTGCCTGCGCTGCTAGCCTCTGGGGAGATTTCGGTCGGGGTCAGTTACACCGTCGATCTGCCGGCCAATGCCAAGCGCAAGAAGCTGCGGGACATCGGTTGCAAGGTCATCCGGGGCGACGCGCGACCGGAGCCGTTGACGCTGGACGAGTACTGCGAGCGGCAGCACGCGATGGTGTCGTTCTCCGGCGATCTGAGCGGCAATATCGATCTGGACCTTGCTCGTGTCGGACGCGCACGCAAGGTGGTGCTGGCGGTGCCCCAGTTCAATGGGTTGCGGGCGTTGCTGGCCGGTACTGAGTTGATCGCCACGGTGCCGGATTACGCCGCGTGTGCGCTGATCGAAGGCTGTCAGTTGCGCGCTGAAGAGCCGCCGTTTCCGATCGTGCCCGCCGAGCTGTCGATGGTGTGGAGCGGGGTGCATGACAACGACCCGGCCGAGCGCTGGTTGCGTGGGCGTATTGCCGAGTACATGGCAGGTCCGCTGGACATCAAGACGCCGCAGTAAGGCAGGCAAAAACAAAGACAGCACATACGTTCAATTTCTGACGCTGGTTTGACGGCAGTATCGTCGACATCCTGAGCCGTACAGATTCGACTGGCCAGGATCCGAATTCAATTTCTGTTTCTGGAGCCTCTGGCCATGTCCGAACCCATCCGTCTTGATACCGAAGCTCGTGTCGTCGGCAGTGCGGTCTTCAATGAAGTCGTCACCCTGGTGATCAAGCACCGGGTCAAGACCGGGCAGGAGAGTGCCTACGAGAGCTGGCTGCGTCGCATCGTGACCATTGCCAGCGGCAAACCCGGTCACTTGGGCGTCGATGTGATCCGTGCCAAGGAAGGCGGACTGCAGATGTTCACCAGCGTGCTGCGTTTTCATTCGACGCAGGCCATGCAGGACTGGCTCGACTCCGATGAACGGAAAAAGCTGGTGCAGGAAGCCGAGCCGATGCTTGCCGATGGCGACCAGACCCTGGTCAATCCGCATAACGAATTCTGGTTCACCCCGACCACCGAAGAAGGCAGTCCGCCGCCGCGCTGGAAGCAGGCGTGCGTGTCGTTCATGGTCATTCTGCCGCTGACGCTGTTCGTGCCGCTGTTCTGGGGACCGATTTTTGCCCGCGTACCGTGGCTGTCCAGCTACTTCGTCAGCACTGCGCTGGTAACCATCACCATCGTGCTGCTGGTGGTGTACCTGATGATGCCGGCCGCGACCCGCCTGATGGCGCCGTGGCTCAACGCGTCCGCGAAAAAATCACAAGGGAAGTGATCCGATGACAGACGACAAAACCGATCTGCAACGGCGCCGTTTCATTGCCAAAGGCTCGTTGTTGAGCGCGGCTGCGGCAATTCTTCCTTCTCTGTCTTTCTCCGGCCTCGCCGGTGCCTCTCAATCTTCCGCCAAAGGTGTAGCGATGAATGTCGAACTGATTCTGTTCAATGGTCAATTCCATACGGTTGACCGCGAAAAACCCAAAGCCAGTGCTGTAGCGATCAGCGGTGGCCGGTTTGTTGCGGTGGGCAGTGATGCTGAAGTCATGGCCATGCGCGGCAGTGCGACAAAGGTGATCGACCTCAAGCAGCGCACCGTGATCCCGGGCCTCAACGACTCTCACCTGCACCTGATTCGTGGCGGCCTTAACTACAACCTCGAACTGCGTTGGGAAGGCGTGCCCTCCGTGGTCGACGCGCTGCGCATGCTCAAGGACCAGGCTGATCGCACGCCGACGCCGCAATGGGTGCGTGTAGTGGGTGGCTGGAACGAATTCCAGTTCGCCGAAAAACGCATGCCGACGCTTGAGGAACTGAACCAGGCTGCACCCGATACGCCGGTGTTCGTTCTGCATTTGTATGACCGCGCGTTGCTTAACCGCGCTGCGTTGCGCGTTGCAGGTTATACCCGCGACACGCCGAACCCGCCGGGTGGCGAGATCGTGCGTGATTCGCAAGGCAATCCGACCGGCATGCTCGTGGCCAAGCCCAACGCGATGATTCTGTATTCGACGCTGGCCAAGGGGCCGAAGCTGCCGCTGGAATATCAGGTCAACTCGACGCGGCAGTTCATGCGTGAACTCAACCGTCTGGGCCTGACCAGCGCCATCGACGCCGGTGGCGGCTTCCAGAACTACCCCGATGATTACGCCGTCATCGAGCAACTGGCGCGTGAAAAACAGCTGACAGTGCGTATTGCCTACAACCTGTTTACCCAGAAGCCCAAGGAAGAGCTGGCCGACTTCAAGAACTGGACCAGCAGCGTGAAGTTGCATCAGGGCGATGACTTCCTGCGGCACAACGGGGCAGGGGAGATGCTGACCTTCTCGGCTGCCGACTTCGAAGACTTCCTCGAACCTCGTCCGGACCTGCCGCCTGGCATGGAAGGCGATCTGGAGCCTGTGGTGCGGCATCTGGTCGAGCATCGCTGGCCGTTCCGTCTGCACGCCACCTACGACGAGTCCATCAGCCGCATGCTGGACGTGTTCGAGAAGGTCAACCGCGACATGCCGTTCAATGGTCTGCCGTGGTTCTTCGACCACTGCGAAACCATTACGCCGAAGAACATTGAGCGTGTTCGTGCGCTGGGCGGCGGTATCGCGATTCAGGACCGCATGGCATTCCAGGGCGAGTATTTCGTGGAGCGCTACGGCGCCAAGGCAGCCGAAATGACGCCGCCGATCAAGCGCATGCTGTCCGAGGGCGTGCCAGTCGGCGCGGGCACCGATGCCACACGAGTGTCCAGCTACAACCCGTGGACCTCGCTGTACTGGATGGTCAGCGGTCGCACCGTCGGCGGTCTGGAGCTCTACCCCGAAGGGCTGCCACGCGAGACGGCGCTGGAACTGTTTACCCATGGCAGCGCCTGGTTCTCGTCGGAACAGGGCAAGAAAGGCCAGATCAAGGTCGGGCAACTGGCCGACGTAGTGGCGCTTTCTGCGGACTACTTCAGCGTCGAGCCTGAAGCCATCAAATGGATCGAATCGGTGCTGACCGTGGTTGACGGCAAGGTCGTATACGGCAGCGGCGATTTCGAAACCCTCGCGCCGCCAACCCTGCCAGTGCTGCCGGACTGGTCGCCGGTGGCCAAGGTTCCAGGCCACTGGCGTCCGACTTCGCCGATGGTCGCCCAGGTGCATCAGTGCAGCGGCCCTTGCGCCGTGCACTCCCACAGCCATGAGCGCGCGCGACTTTCCAATGCGCCGGTCAGCGATTTCCAGGGTTTCTGGGGCGCTTTCGGCTGTTCCTGCTTCGCTTTCTGATCGGATTACCCAGGACGCACGGGGCCGTCGCGCCCCGTGCCATTAGCGACAACCTTAAAGGAGTCAACCATGAGCACCGCAACCCCTTACAACCGTTTGAACAAAGACGACGCCGCCGTTTTGCTGGTCGATCATCAGACCGGTCTGATCTCGCTGGTGCAGGATTTCTCGCCCAACGAATTCAAGAACAACGTACTGGCACTGGGCGATCTGGCCAAGTTCTTCGGCCTGCCGACCATCCTGACCACCAGCTTTGAATCCGGCCCGAACGGTCCGCTGGTGCCTGAGCTGAAGGAAATGTTCCCGGACGCGCCTTACATCCCGCGTCCAGGCCAGATCAACGCCTGGGATAACGATGATTTCGTCGCAGCGGTCAAGGCGACCGGCCGCAAGCAATTGATCATTGCCGGTGTCGTGACCGACGTCTGCGTAGCGTTCCCGACCCTGTGCGCGCTGGCCGAAGGCTTCGAAGTGTTTGTGGTGACCGATGCGTCCGGCACCTTCAACGAAACCGTTCAGAAAGCGGCCTGGGCACGCATGAGCGCGGCCGGCGCACAACTGGTCAACTGGTTCTCGGTGGCCTGCGAGCTGCAGATTGACTGGCGCAACGACATGGAAGGCCTGGCCAACCTGCTGTCCCAGCGCATCCCGAACTACCGCAACCTGATGAACAGCTACAGCGCTTTTACCGCCAAATAACCTGCGGTTCCAGGCGGCACAGTGACTATCCGGTCACTGTGCCGTTTTTTTTTGCCTTGTCGGACAATTATGTAGTGCGTAAAAATATTCACTACATAATGATTGACGATCCCGGTTTCCTTTTGCATTATGCAGCTATCTCCCTGATCGGGAGCGCCGCAAAGATGTATTGAACAGGCTCGGCAAGCCGTCGAGATGTTCCCGGATGTAGGCTGCCCACAAGGCAGATTGATGAAGCTGAACTGGCATGATCGTCCTGATGAGCAGGCGAGAGGCTGGCGAAACGTTCTCATGAAGCTTGTGGTTGATCGTTCGATGATCATCAGGCCTTTGGGTTTCGCGACTTCTTCTCTCTTCGATGACGCTGCCATGTAGCGGCTTTACATCAAGGCTACCTGCAATTCCTTGAGGGCTGGATCTGTATTCGACGAACACTCCATCGTGTTTCGTGCATGAATCGTCTGGCACATGAACTTGATGTATCAACCATTGAACTGCTTACGAGCGAAGGAGCATCAACATGAACATGAACAATCAACCGAACATTGATGAACTGGCTCGTCTGTTTGCCGCCCGCAAAGATACGCTGGATAACCACATTGCATGGATTACCGATTCCGGCGAAGTTCATGTGGACCCCATGACGCCGCACACTCAGGAAGACGAGTTCCGCGACGCCCACCCAGAGCTGCGCGCCGCGCTGGGCATGTTCCGCCGGGGTCTGGGCTATGTAGGCAAGAAGGCTGCCGCTGACCGGTCCTACATGGAAAGCACGCTGCAGGCGCTGAAGATCGAGTGGCAGAACAGCCGCCGTCAGGCGCACAGTCGAGTGGCCTGAAACGATTGAAGTTTCGAACGGGAAGTTTTACCGATAAACGTTGCCAGTTGAAGAACAGGTCCGCTTCCTTGTCAGGCAGGGTGGCGGACTTGTCACTGATCAGCCAATTAACTAACGACGCTTTGACAGGGAACATTTCGTTCAACTGAAGAGTGTTCTTCTCCACGTTGTACATCCCCAATCCGTGTCTAACTTCCTTGCGAGGTGGTTGCTGCCGGTCGCGATTGTCGTCGGTTTTTTGCGTTTATCGCTTCCTCGCCGTTTTTTCACGGTCCAGACACGTCGCAGCAGCGGAGCCTGCCAATTTCCGGTGTTTCCAGCGGTTTCTTTGTACCAACCCGGCTAACTGCCTGTTTCAAATCTGAAAAAAAATCTTGTCTTATTGTTGTACAAAGCGGTGTCACTGGTATAGATTTTTATCACGAGTCAGCGTGTTTGGCGCTGTTTTTGCCGGTTTCGGTATAGACCACACCGCTGACTCTACTGACTTTCTTCACCCGCTGGCGTCCTTGCCAACGGTCCTGCAAGAGGCTGACGATGGTTGCGCCGAGATGGTTATTGATCGTGGTGCTGCTGCTCAGTAGCGGTGTTCAGGCCAGTTGGCGTGAAGCGCTGCCGAATGCTCAGGTCGTCGGTTCCGGTGAGCTCACCCTGTTCGGGTTCCGGATCTACACCGCCAGACTTCTGAGTCCCGCCACGCCTTTCACAGTCAATTCGCCCATGGCGCTTGAACTGACCTACCACCGCGACATCGACCGGCAAGATCTGGTCGACGCCAGCATCGATGAAATCAAGCGCATTTCCGGCAAGTCTGTCACGGCCGAGCAATTGGAAGCCTGGCGGCAGCAGATGAGTCAGGCATTTGTCGACGTCCAGCCAGGCATGAAAATCACCGGAGTCTATCTACCTGGACGCGAGGCGCGTTTCTACGTGGGCGAAAAGCTTCAGCACGTTGTTCCCGACAGTGCGTTCGCCAAAGCGTTCTTCGACATCTGGCTCGACCCGAAAACCCGCAATCCGGAACTCCGGGAACGTTTGCTGGGCAAGGCGCAATCTTGAGAATTCATGGAGGGCTCATGCTCAGAAAATGGTTAGTGTTGTTGTGCCTCGGTTCAGTCCTCGCGGGCTGTGGCGGCGTTCCGGTTACCCGATACAGCCAGGAAACGCCGAAGCTTGATCTTCGTGAATATTTCACCGGTCGCACAGAAGCCTGGGGCATGTTTCAGAAACGCTCGGGTGAGGTCACCAAGCGCTTTCACGTGATCATCAATGGCCACAGTGAAGGCGAAGTGCTGGTGATGCATGAGGCGTTCAGCTACAGCGATGGCACGACGCAGGTTCGCGAATGGCGCCTGCGTCCGGACGGGCCGGGGCGCTGGACGGGTACGGCGGGTGATGTAGTGGGGGTTGCCAGCGGCGAGGTGTCCGGCAACAGCTTTCATTGGCGCTATGTGCTGAGACTGCCGGTGGACGGCACCGAATATGACGTGAGCCTGGATGACTGGATGTACCTGATCGACAAGCAGACCATGGCCAATCGTTCATCCATGACCAAGCTGGGCGTGGAAGTCGGTCAGATCACTCTGTTCTTCCGCAAGCAGGACATGCCGAAATAATCGTGAACCGGCATTAACCGCCGGTCATGTTCATGAAGCGCACCACCTGCACGCCATCGTCATGGGTGAAGTTGTGGCTCCACGGCTTGATCTGCATGGCATCGATGATTGCCTTTTCCAGCTTGTGCGGCTGACCCGGGTTGGCTCTTAACACTGACTTCAGGTCAACCGAGTGCTCGTTGCCCAGGCACAGCAACAGGCGACCTTCCACCGTCAGGCGAACGCGATTGCAGGTGCCGCAGAAGTTGTGGCTGTGCGGCGAAATGAAACCTATACGAATACCCGGCGCCTCGGCCAGTCGCCAGTAGCGTGAAGGGCCCTGCGTCGAATCCGTGGAAGGCACCAGCGTGTAGCGTTCGGCAATGCGTTCACGCACCTGGTCGCTGGAACAAAAGGACTCGGCGCGGCTGTGCTCGCTGATGATACCCAGTGGCATTTCTTCGATGAACGACACATCCAGATTGCGATCGATAGCGAAGGCCAACAGATCGTTGACCTCATGATCGTTGCGACCCTGCATCACTACACAGTTGAGCTTGGTGTGGGTGAAACCGGCGGCGTTGGCTGCGTCGATACCGGCGATGACCTTGTTCAGATCGCCAGTCCGGGTCAATTCACGAAAGCGGGCCGGGTCCAGGCTGTCGAGGCTGATATTCAAACGCGTAACGCCCGCGTCGAACAGCGGCTTGGCCAGTTTGTCGAGCTGCGAGCCATTGGTGGTCATGCACAGTTCGCGCAAGCCGGGCAGGGCAGCGATGCGCTCGCACAGGCCCACCACACCGGCGCGTACCAGCGGCTCTCCACCGGTCAGACGAATCTTGCGCGTTCCCAGCGCAACAAAGCGCTCGGCCACCTGAAGAATTTCTTCCAGCGAAAGGATCTGTTGCCGAGGCAGAAACGTCATCTCTTCGGCCATGCAATACACGCAGCGGAAATCGCACCGGTCGGTCACCGACATGCGCAGATAATCGACTTTGCGGGCAAAGCGGTCCATCAGGACGGGTTCTGACATTTAACCTTCTTACTTGATCGATCAATGAAGTGGCTGCCCGATTTGGACGCCACTGCATGGAAGGAGTTTGATTTTTCGAGCGTGCCGTACAGACCCATAGTAGCCACAGGTCCCGATTATTGCACTGCTATTGAACTGGCTTCATGCCAGCAACGCTACCGAGTCGAAATGCCGCAGTCCAATCGCTTGTTCCAATGGCCTGATCGACTTGATCTATGGCATCCCCCGTGTCCTTTATTCCGGGGCAATACTGGCCTTGGAACTGCGCTCGTAGCGCTCCAGCAGTGGCTGGATACTGATGCCGTGTACCAGAATGCTCAGCGCCACGACTGACAGCGTCATGCCGATCACCAGATGGCCTACATCTTCAGCAAGGCCATGGGACAGGGCAAAACACAGGTAATACAGGCTGCCGATGCCGCGGATCCCGAACCAGCCCACCAGCGCTTTCTGTCGTTTATTGAGCAGGCGTTTGCTGATCAGCAGCCAGACACTCACAGGCCGGATGATGCAAAACAGCGCCAGCCCCAGACCGATTGCGCGCCAGTCCCAGTAAATGGCTAGCGCTGCGCCCAGCAGTGTGATCAGCAGCACTTCCATGGCCCGCTCGACGAGACTGCCGAATGCCAGCATGTCGCCCATCATGACGCCAGCAGCCAGTTGTGAGTCGCTCAGTTCCTCGGCTTCAGCCACCGTGCCTTTCTCGATCGAACCGGTCATGTGCCCGAGCACGGGTTGCGCGACGTGTTCGGAAGGCACCTCCGAGCGAGTGATGCGCGCTTCTGCCTGACGCAAGCCAACCCCGGCCGCGAACACCGAGAGAAAACCGAAAGCGTTCACGCTTTGCGCGACCACGTAGGACAGCGCGATAAGGGCTAGCGCCAGATAGTCGTTGGGCGAGGAGGTGCTGTCCGAATTTCTGATGCGCAGAAAAATCATCAAATGCCCGACGCCGCGACCCATGCCATATCCGATCAGCAAGCCGGCAGGGACGGCCCATATCAGGTGCTTGAAGAACCACAGTTGCACCCAGTCTGCCGTGCTCTCGCCAGAGCTCAGGTATAGCAGCGCAAAGATCACAAAGGGGAACGCCGTGCCATCATTCAGCCCCGCCTCGCCGGACAGCCCGAAGCGCAGGCGGTCCTGGTCCTGAGCATTATTGACCTGCACCATCCCGGCCAGCACCGGGTCGGTCGGCGACAGCACCGCGCCCAGCAGCAACGCGATCCCCCACGTCAGGCCGAACAGATAATGAGCGGCGATGGACACGCCGGCAATGGAGGCCAGCATCACCGGCCCCGCCAGCCAATAAGCCGAATGCCAGGCCTTGCCGCGTAAAGGCAGGCGCAATTTGATGCCGGTGCTGAACAACGAAAACAGCACCGCGGCTTCGGTGAGGCGTTCCAGCCATTCGTAGGACTCCTTGAAGTCCAGATCCAGAACGCCAAGCCCCATGGGGCCAATGCCGAAGCCAAACGCCAGGCACACCGCCGAGGTGGTGACCGGCATCCAGCGCAAATAGGAAGACGTTAATGCCAACAGCATCAACAGCGCGCCGAGCACGCTCATGCAGACAATGAAACTCATAATAGAAGGTTCGCCGTGAAAGCGCCTTGAAAAGAGGGCGTAACCTTGGGACTGCACTCAGGGGAAATAAGTTGAAATAATTTGTTCACGGATGGATGAGCGTGCTTTTTGCTGATCATTGCCGTGTTCTTACGGGGGAAATGATCGCTCCTACGCCTCTGCGCTCGTCGTTATACATAAGTCTGGAAGACGCGCAAAACGGGGGCCAAAAACGAAAGTGACTGACTGAATGCATACCCCGTGGGAGGCGGCTTGCCGGCGATGGCGTCCGTTCAGTCANTGGGTATAACGCTGAGCGCAAGCATGGGCATGATCGGCGTGCTTGAGATCACGCTGATCGTTCCTACGCTCCGCGTGGGAATGCCGCTCAGGACGCTCCGCGTCCGTATCGAATGTGGCGCAGATGCGTGGTCAAGCTCCAGCGTTATCCACGTCATGCGCTCGGCTCACTGAATCCGCAATCTGTGCCATTTGTGACGCGGAGCGTCANCGGCATGCCCACGCGGAGCATGGGCACGATCAGTGATGAGGCAGACTCATCATTCTGCGTCAGTCATTACTACCGCTCGATACTACGACTCCAGCGCGCATTCCACTCCGGACGAATCTGGTTCACCTGATCCCAGTCGATGGTCACGGCTGTCTCAAGGTACTTGTTCATCGCCTCGACCTGAGTGCGGGTCTTGTCGGTGGTCGGGGTTTTCGGGTTGGACGGGATTTGATCACCGAACTCCAGCGCCGGAGCCTGCGCTTCGGGAGTCAGCAGATAAGCCGCGAGTTTCTGAGCCAGTTCCGGCTGGGTGTTGTTAGCGATGGCGCATTCCGCCACGTTCAATACCACACCGCCTTCCTTCGGCGCTGCGTACTCCACCGGAACGCCCTTGATTTTCAAGGCGGTCACCTGAGTCGGGGTCAGCGGGAACAGCGCGGCTTCGTCGGTCTGCACCATCTCGGAAATCTTCGCCGAGCTGGCGATGTACTCCAGCACGTTCGGCCCCACGGTTTTCGGCCATGCCTTGAAGCCCGGCTCTACATCCTTCTCACTGCCGCCCTGAATGCGGTTGAACATCAGGAAACCATGCAGGCCGAAGGTCGAGGACGCCAGCGACTGAAACACCACCTTGTCCTTGAAACGCTTGTCCGCCAGGTCCATCCACGAGGTCGGCGCCGCCCAGCCTTGCTCCTTGAACATGCGCGTGTTGTACGCCAGGCCAGTCACGCCGAGGCTGACCGCTGCGGCCTGTTCCTTGATCTTCGCCTTGGCCGGCAAATCGCTGAGCGCCGCGCTGGGCTGCAGGGTGTCGCACAGGCCCATGGAAATAGCGCGGTACATGATGCCGTCGTCAAGAAAGATGACGTGCATCTGGGGGTTGTCCTTGCTGGCCTGAACCTTGGCCAGAATATCCGCCGAGGTGCCCGGCACGATCACCACTTTCACGTTGTTGGCTTTCTCGAAGGCGGGCAGTACTTGATCGGCGTAAAGACGCTCCATCGTCCCGCCATTCATGCCCAGATAGAGCGTGGTTTCGGCGCTGGCGGGCATGGACGTGAGCAAGGCCGCCAGGGGCAGGCAAGACAGACCAGTGAGGGCGACACGTTTGGCGATGTTCATAAAGGCGACCTTCCTCTGTGCAATGGGATGACGTTCGAAACGGGTTCGGGAGCAGAGCGGGGTGAGACGATGAGCGTTGAATCGGCAACGGATAGAGACTGTTCGGCCCGGAACCGGCCGATCGAGAAGGCATCCAGTGATATCGACGAGTGACCGGCGCAGACCCATTCAGCCAGTGCTTCGCCCGCTGCAGGCCCGATCTGGAAACCTGCGCCGGCAAAGCCGAAGCCATGCAACAGGCCCGGTTGGGCAAGGCTTGGACCCAGCACCGGCTCACGATCTGGCAGATAGCCCTCGGTACCACTCCAGGTACGAATGGCCTGAGCACCCTTGAGCGGGGGATACAGTTCGACGGCGTTGCGCAGGATATCCAGCACAGCAGCCTGACCCGGCCGCGCACGCGCGGGATCCAGTGCAAAACCCTGACCGCCACCCAGCACGCAATTGCCTCGCGCTACCTGACGTGCATAGATAACGCCACCTTCGACGCCGGTGCTGACATCCATGAACATGGGCAGCGGTTCGGTGACCAGCATGGCCGGGTGTCCTGAATACATGGGGACCGGCTCGTTGAATTGTGCGGCAAGCTGACCGGCCCAGGCCCCCGCGCAATTGAGCAGCCAGGGTGCGCGCAGTTTCAGGCCGTTGGCGGTTTCGACGATGAACGCCTGCCCGTCGTGATTGACCTGCGTAACCTGCGCCTGCTCGAAGACCTGAGCACCGGCCAGACGCGCGGCGCGGGCAAAGGCGGGCGAGACCAGACGCGGGTTGGCGTGTCCGTCATCGGCGCACAACGACGCGCCGACCGCGACATCACCGGCCCAGGGAAAACGCGCCCGAAGCTCGGCGCGATCCAGCAACTGCAAGTCCAGCCCGAAACCCTGACTGGCCTGGGCATAGGCGCGTAGCGCGTCCATGTCCTGGTCGGAGCGGGCCAGCTTGAGGTGCCCGGAGCGCTGATATTCGCCATCGATGCCGATCAGATCACGCAGATTGCCCCAGATCTGATGGGCGCGCTGCGACAGCGGGAGTTGTGACAGCGGACGACCCTGACGGCGAACGCCGCCGTAGTTCACGCCGCTGGAGTGCGAGCCGCAAAAGTCCCGTTCGAGCAGGGCAACGCGCTTGCCTTTCAGGGCCAGTGTCAGCGCCGCTGAAGCGCCGACAATGCCGCCGCCTATGATCAACGCATCGGTTTCGATCAGCGTGCTCATGCCTGTGTCTCCACACCAAACGGAATCGGCTTGATCGGCGATTGCCCGCGCAGACGACCCACCTCTTGCACCGTGCGACCGCTCTCACACGCGACCAGCTCTGCCGCCGCCAGGCCACACATGCGGCCCTGACAGCGTCCCATGCCGACCCGGCACATGGCTTTGACGCGGTTCATCTCCCAGTGGCCTTCCTGCACCGTGCGACGTATATCGCCTGCGCTCACTTCCTCGCAGCGGCAGATCAGCGTTTCATCGGGAATGTTGGCCGCCCAGTCATCCGGGAACGGGAAAGCAGTTTCCAATCCGTGACGAAAACGTGTGATGCGCTTGAGCTGTGCTTTCAGCCGGTCGATGCGATGCTCGTCCACGTCGCGACCACAATCCTGCAGCAGGCTCAGCGCGGCCAGTTCTCCGGCCATTTCGGCTGCGTCGGCGCCCATGATCCCGGCCCCGTCGCCTGCCAGATAAACCTGCTCCACGCTGCTGCGCCCGGCATCGTCGCGAACCGGTAGCCAGGCGCGGTTCAGCGGGCTCCAGTCGAACGCGCAGCCCAACAGGTCGGCAAGTTGCGTCTCGCTGCGCAAGGCATGAGCGAAGGCGACAGCGTCGCACTCCAGGCGTCTGGTCTGCCCGTTGCGCTCCCAGCTCACACTGCTGATCCGTTGCTGTCCCTCGACACGCTTCAGGTGCGCCCCTTGATGCACTGCAATGCCGTGCGCCGTCAGCCAGGCGCGGTAATATAGCCCTTTGGCGAGGGTTGCGGGCTGACCAAGCAGCGCGGGAAGCGCACGGCATTGCGCGGAGAACGGTGCACTGTCGAGCACCGCCAGCACCTTGGCACCGGCCTTGGCGTACTGATAGGCGACCAGATACAGCAACGGTCCGCTGCCGCAGAACACCACCCGCTCACCAATGGCGCAGCCCTGATATTTCAGGGCAATCTGCGCTGCGCCCAAGCTGTAAACGCCCGGCAGGGTCCAGCCAGGTACAGGCAGGACCCGATCGGTCGCGCCAGTGGCCACGATCAGATGGGAGTAGTCGACATGGCCGCAAAGCCCGTTCTGAAGAACGTCGAGTCGACCCTGTTCGGCGCTCCAGACCAGCGTTTGCGGGCGATAGTCGATGCTGTTCGTCAGCGCGTCCAGCGTCTGGTGCACGGCGACAGCCTTGTGTGCTTCAAAGCCGTAGAGCGCTTTTGGCGAACGCTTGAAATTTTCGGGCTGACGACGGTAGATCTGTCCGCCCCCGCGCAGCCCCTCGTCGATCAGGCAAGGCTTGATGCCATGAGTCTGTAACGTTTGCGCCGCCCGGATACCTGCAGGGCCGGCACCGATGACCACTACTTTTTCAGTGCTCACGAGCGTGGCTCCCCGGAAAGACGCCGCCCGGGCTCACGAATGACCGTCTGGCCAGTCTCCAGCAATGTCGAGCAGGCGCGTACCCGCTGACCGTCACCCAGGCGTACCCAGCAATCCTGGCAGGCGCCCATCATGCAGAAACCTGCGCGCGGTTCGGCGCTGAAGTCGCTGCCGCGCAAGTGATCACTCGCAGTGAGCAGCGCAGTCAGCAG
Source organism: Pseudomonas viridiflava (assembly GCF_001642795.1). Taxonomy (GTDB): domain Bacteria; phylum Pseudomonadota; class Gammaproteobacteria; order Pseudomonadales; family Pseudomonadaceae; genus Aquipseudomonas; species Aquipseudomonas viridiflava. Next base: position 85,009 of record NZ_LKEH01000027.1, read on the forward strand.
CGTGTCGCCCAGCAGGCCGCTGGCCGGTTGCCCGTCGAGTGTGAAGGACAGCGCCGGGCGGTCTTGCTCGGCCAATCGTTTAAGCAGTGCCATCGCTATGCTCCAGGCCCGGAATCAATGTTTGCCGACCAGCACGCGGTCGAGTCCGTAGACCCGGTCGAGCAGAATCATGGTGGCGGCCGTGAGGGCGATGACCAGCGCCGAAACGGCAGCCATCATCGGGTCGATGGATTCGGTGGCGTACACGTACATGCGCACCGGCAGGGTCTGTGTCGCGGGCGAAGTGACAAAGATCGACAAGGTCACCTCGTCGAAGCTGTTGATGAACGCCAGCAGCCAGCCACCTGCAACGCCGGGCAGAATCATCGGCAGGGTGATCTGGCGAAACAGCGTGAAGCGACTGGCGCCCAGCGATTCGGCGGCGTGTTCGGCGCTGCGATCAATGCCGATGGCAGCGGCCAGTACCAGGCGCAGCACGTAGGGCGTGATGACCAGCACGTGGGCGAAGATCAGCCAGGTGAAGCTGCCGTTGACGCCCATCAAGGCAAACAGGCGCAGCATTGCCACACCCAGCACCAGATGCGGAATGATGATGGGCGACAGAAACAGGGCGTTGAAAAAGTTGCGTCCCGGAAAGCTGTGCCGAGTGATCGCCAGCGCGGCAGGTACCGCTATCAGCGTGGCCAGCGTTGCCGACACAAACGCCAGAATCAGGCTGTTGTAGAACGAATCAATGAAGTCGGCCCGTTCGAATACTGCCTTGAACCAGCGTAGCGAAAACTCCGTGGTCGGCAGGCTCAGGGTGTTTTCAGGCGTGAACGCCACCAGGCAGACGACCACCAGTGGCGCCATCATGAACACCACGACCAACGCATGAAACGACAGGGCCAGAGGACCGTTCTTGGACATGGATCATACCCCCAGGGTTTTCTTGTAACGGCCTTCGATCATGCGGTTCCACGACAGCATCACCAGCAGGTTCACCAGCAACAGCGCCACGGCCAGCGTCGCGCCCATAGGCCAGTTCAACTCGGACAGGTATTGGTCGTAGATCACCGTGGCGACCATTTTCAGGCGGCGTCCGCCGAGCAGACCGGGAATCGCGAACGAACTGGCAGCCAGACCGAAAACGATCAGCGATCCCGAAAGCACACCGGGCATGACCTGCGGCAACACAATCAGTCGCATGACTTTCGCCTGACTGGCGCCCAGTGACAGCGCCGCCTGTTCTGCGGTGGGGTCGAGCTTCTGCAGCGAGGTCCAGACCGGAATGATCATGAACGGCAGCATCACATGCACCAGCGCGATGACCACTGCGAACGGGGTATACAGAAGCTTGACCGGACGTCCGCCCAGGGCCTGGATGCCCTGATTGATCAGACCGTCCGCGCCCAGCAGCAGGCTCCAGCCAAAGGCCCGCACGACCACTGAAATCAGCAGCGGCGTGAGAATCAGGATCAGGAAAATCGAACGCCAGGGCGTACCCATGCGGCTCAGTATGTAGGCCTCGGGCACACCGATCACCACGCAGAGCAAAGTGACCAGCGCGCTGATCCAGAAGGTGCGCAGAAAGATTTCGTAGAAGTAGCTGTCGGTCAGCACCGCACCATAGTTATCCAGCGTGTAACTGTCGCTTTTGACGCCCACCTGATAGTCGAACACGTTGAACGACAACAGCAGCGTCAGGCCCAGCGGCAATACCAGCAGGCCGATATACAAGGCCAGCGCCGGGGCGGACAGCCAATAGCCGCGCCGACCCTGACGCATTTGAGTCAGCAGGCTCATGCGCGCACCTCGTCGGCATCCAGCACGCGCAGCAGTTCGGAGGACCAGTCCAGACCGACCGCTGCGCCTTGCTCGAGCGGTGGCTGCCCGTCGTTGCGGCGCACCACGGTCAACTCGCCAACGCCGGTCTGAATGCTGTACAGCCATTGGCTGCCGAGAAAGTAGCGGGTGACGATGCGTCCCGACAGACGACCACAGCCAGGCGCGACCAGATCGATCTTTTCCGGCCGCAGACTGAGGGTCAATGCACCTTCGCCCGGCAACTGACGTATCTGCGGCAAGCCGCTGTCGTCCAGATCACCCTGCAACATATTGGCCTTGCCGACGAAGCCGGAGATGAAGCGCGTACGCGGATGCTCGTAGAGTGTGTAGGGTTCATCGATCTGAGTGATACGTCCGGCCTGCATGACCACTACTCGGTCGCTGATCGACAACGCTTCTGCCTGATCGTGAGTCACCATCAGCGTGGTGATGCCCACTTCGTTCTGGATCCGGCGAATCTCGAACTGCATTTCTTCGCGCAGATTGGCGTCGAGGTTGGACAGCGGTTCATCGAGCAGCAGCACCGGTGGCTCGATCACCAGCGCACGTGCCAATGCCACACGCTGACGCTGACCGCCGGATAACTCTCTTGGATAGCGTTCTGCGTGCTGATCCAGGCGCACCAGCTTCAACACCTTGCCGACTCGGCTCTGGATCTCGGCGGCTGGCACCTTGCGCATGCGCAGGCCGAACGCCACGTTGTTGGCAACCGTCATGTGCGGGAAGAGCGCGTAACTCTGAAACACCACGCCCAGGCCACGGCTGCTGGGTTTGGCGTGAGTGATGTCGCGTCCGTCGAGCACGATGCGTCCGTCACTGACGTCGACAAAGCCGGCGATCATCTGCAGGGTGGTGGTTTTGCCGCAACCGGACGGGCCCAGCAGCGAAACGAATTCACCCTTGTCCACGTTCAGGTCGGTGGCAACCACGGCATTGATCGAGCCGTAGCGTTTGGAGAGACCTTCGAGCTGCAGAAATGCCATGCCTGCTTCCACCTTATATGCACGCGCGCCGGAGCACGCTTTTGTCATGGGCAGATGCGAAGTGAGCCTTTGCAGCATTGGACGTTGGTGCTCGATCTGGGTCGGCTACCGGTTGATTGTTCAAATCGCCCCTGTGGACTGAGAGTAGGACGAAGGCTAGGATGCGCTCAATCAGGAATTTCACTGAACAACATATTTTTTCAGATTCATTCACTGAGTGAAAATCTATATGAGCACTGGAATAAAAGATTCCACTGATCGGAATCATGAACACAAGGATGTGGGTGTTGGAGCCGTTTCCAGATTGTTCGCGGTACTGCGTTGCCTGGGTGAGTGTGATGAGGGCGGTGAGCGGGTGACGCAACTGGCGCAGCGCGTTGGCCTGTCCCAGCCCACGACTCACCGTTTGCTGCGCAGCCTGATGGACGAGGGCATGGTCGAGCAGGATCTACTCAGCAAGCGCTACCGGCTGAGCATCGAGTTCTTCGCGCTGGCCGCGAAGGCAGGCAATACCGGCAACCTGCGGGATCTGGTCAGGCCCAGCCTGCTTCGGTTGTCCGCCTCGCTGGGTGACTCGCTGTTTCTGCTGGCGCGCAGCGGCTTTGATGCCATCTGTCTGGACCGCAGCGAAGGACCGTACCCGATTCGCACGTTTACCGGCGACATCGGCGGGCGCGTTGCCTTGGGCGTGGGGCAGGGAAGCCTGGCCATTCTGGCGTTTCTGCCCGAAGACGAGCGCGAAACGGTGATCGCCTACAACCTGCCCAGGCTCAAGGATTTTCATCTGTACGACGAGGTCTTCCTGCGCTCTGAAGTCGAGAACGTCAGGCGTCTGGGTTATGCCGCGCGCAACACCGGCGCATTGCCAGGAATGGCCGGGCTGGCGGTACCCATTCTGGACCGTAACGGCCGCGCCGTCGCGGCGCTCAGTGTCGCCACTATCTCTGACCGTCTGGGCCCGGACCGGCTGACAACAGTGGTCGAATTGCTCAAGCGCGAAGCCACGGCGATCAGTGCGCGCATCAACCCGTTTGATCCGTCATTGAGGCGCCCGAGTCAGGTATTCGGGCAGGCTGAGTAGCAGCCGATGTTCATTGAATCTGTTCTGGGGCAGATTCGAATGAGCACCTGACGGCGCTTTATTGACGTGCTGAGCTTGCGGGTTCTTTTGTTACGGGTCGCTCAAGAAAAATTGACATATGCCGATGGTCATATCATGGGGCCATACATGCCGATTCCCTCGAACGGCTGTACAGGGAGGTGGCCTGTTCTTCTATCTGCACGCCTTTGCAGGTCCGTTTTTTTCCAGAGACGCAACCCATGTCCAAATCCCTGAAGCTTCAGATTCTTGCCTTGCTGGGCGGTAGCCTCGCACTGGTCTTGCTCATCGCCCTGGCCTGTTTCAGCTTCCTCTCCAACAACATCCAGGCGTATCGGAGCCTGCTTGACGGCCCCGTTCAATCTTCGCAAATGATCGACGAAGCCAATCTGCTGTTCAAGGTTCAGGTCCAGGAGTGGAAGAACGTACTGCTGCGCGGCAAGACGCCCGCCGAGCGTGACAAATACTGGGCGCAGTTTGAAGAGCAGGAGCGCCGGGTTCAGAGCACGCTGGGCAAGCTTGCCGAGTTGAAAGGCATTGATGCCGCGCTCAAGGGTCAGGTTCAGAAGCTTGCTCAGGAACACCGCACACTTGGATCGGCCTATCGCACCGGTCGCGATGCGTTCATTGCCTCTGGAGGTGACGCCACGGCGGGTGATCTGGCCGTCAAAGGCGTGGACCGTCCGACCAGCGAACAAATGGCCACTCTGGTTGACCAACTGCATAAGCTCAGTGCCGACCAGTCGATCATCATCAGCGATGAAGCTGCGCGGACCATTCTGGTGGGCACCTCAGTCATGCTGGCCTCGGCTCTGCTGGTCGGTCTGCTTGCACTGTGGATGGTCAACCGCAACATCGTTGCGCCGATTCGCATGCTCATTGAATACGTGGCTCAGTTGAGCGAAGGCAAGTTCGCCGACCGCGTCGAGGTCACCCGTCAGGATGAACTGGGTCGTCTGGCAATTGCCGCCAACACCCTGCGTGATTTTCTGGCAGATACGTTCAGCCGTCTGAAACGCAGCACCAGCGATCTTGATGCTGCGGGTGGTGAGCTGAACGCCATTGCAGCGCTGATGGCCCAAGGCACGCACGAACAGTTCGAACGTACCGATCAGGTCGCCACCGCCATGACCGAAATGTCGGCGACGGCTCAGGAAGTGGCTCGACACGCGGCCGCCGCAGCTCGCGCGGCAGATGAGGCTGATCAAAACGCACAGACAGGCGAAAAGGTCATGCAATCGACCATCGCTACCATTACCCGGATGCGTTCCGAGATAACGTCCACTGCCGGCGTCATCCAGCGTCTGGAAACGGACAGCGGGCGCATTGGCAAGGTGCTGGAAGTGATTCGCGGCATTGCCGAACAGACCAACCTGCTGGCGTTGAACGCGGCAATCGAGGCCGCACGGGCGGGCGATGCCGGGCGCGGTTTTGCAGTGGTTGCCGATGAGGTTCGCACCCTGGCGCAACGTACTGCAGTATCCACTGCCGAGATCAATCAGATCATCACGTCAGTGCAGACGGGCGCTACCGACGCCGTTCAAGCGATTCAGGGCGGCCAGGCGCGCAGTGAGGAAAGCATGGAGCAGGTCACCCATGCGGGTGAAACCCTGCAACGAATCACCGTGGCCGTGGAGAACATCCGCGACATGAACCGTCAGATCGCAACGGCGGCGGAAGAACAGACGTCGGTCGCCGAGGACATTTCGCGCAACCTGACAGAAATCACCGCCATCGCGGTGACCAATCAGGACAACGTCAAGCGTACACAGAGCGCCAGTCAGGACTTGAAAGGCCTGTCGACCGGGCTCAACGATGTGATTTCACGGCTGAGTGCCTGATCATTCCGACACGCTTCCTCAAGCGTGGAAAGCAGGTCAGGCCCAGCCTGACCGGCTTAATCCTTCGGCCTTGAACACCAGTGCTTTCAAACCGCCGTCCACACGCGCATCGGGAAACTCCGGTGGGTTCTCCAGACGCTGCTCGTAGCGCAGGCAGGGCGCTTCGGTGGCTGTGTGTTCGATCAGAAACTCAGGCCCTACCGCCGGATCGTTCATGCAGGCCAGCACCAGACCGTCTTCCTCCAACAACTCCGGCAGGCGGCGCAGGACACGCTGGTAATCCTTGTCGAGCATGAAGCTGCCTTTCTGGAAAGAAGGCGGGTCGATGATGACCAGATCATAAGGGCCGGAGCGCGTGACCTTGGCCCAGGACTTGAACAGGTCATGGCCCAGAAAGGTGACGCGACTCAGGTCATGTTCGTTCAGGCGATGGTTCTCGCGCCCTCGATTGAGCGCGGCGCGGGCCATGTCCAGATTCACCACATGGTCGGCGCCACCGGCAATCGCTGCGACCGAAAAGCCGCAGGTGTAGGCGAACAGGTTAAGGACGCGTTTGCCCCTGGCCTGGGCCTGCACCCATTCGCGGCCGTAGCGCATGTCCAGAAACAGTCCGCTGTTCTGCTTTTTGCCGAAATCGACCTTGTAGCGCAGACCGTTTTCAGTGATGACCCACTCATCCACTGCCTCACCCGTCAGCCACTGGGTGGTGCTCTGCGGCAGGTAACGGTGTTGCAGCAGCAAGGTATGAGCCTGACTCTGTTGCCATTGAGGCGTTTCGATCAGCGCCAGCAGCAGACGATTCAGTGCGGCAAGCTCGGATTCCTGCGGCTCCTTGAACAGCGACACGAGCACCACGCGTTGCATCCAGTCGACAGTGATGTGCTCCAGCCCGGGCCAGACGCGCCCGCGGCCGTGAAATAACCGGCGGGTTTCAGTCGGGACGTCGCTCAGGGCGTTGAGCAGATGCTGTTGCAGAATGGCGAGCGCTTCGGGAGTCATGGGGCAGGGTCGGTCTGAAAAATGGCGCGTATGGTAAACCTATTTGCTTCACCGCGGCATGTACAGGCGCTGCCACCGATGAGGGATGCCGAGCGAGGCGAGCCCCAGCAATGCCGACAGGCTGGCGCTGACCAGTAGGGCGTTCAGCCCGAGCTTACGTTCGATCAGGGCCCCGATCACTGCGCCGACGAACATGCCGAACCAGGGAATCAGTTGAACCTGCCAGCCATTCTTCCGCTCACCCATCAACCAGCGACACAGGCCACGTCCGAAGCGGGACAGGGCACCGGTCACGTAGGTCAGCCCCACCGACTGGCCGTTTACCTGTTCAACCGCAGCGTTGAGCATGCCCATCGCCAGAATCGCCCAGACCAGCGCCAGCAGATTCTTCTCCATTGGCCAGGCAGCGGCTGCACATAACAGCGTCGCGACAACCAGCAGCAGCGGCAATGCACGACGATTGCCCAGCCGGGCGATGACAATACCCAGCGCGTTGCCCGCAATGAACACGCTGATCGCCAGCGTCAGGCGAGCGGTCATGCCCATGTCTCCTTCGCTCAACGCCACTGCCAGTCGCGTGGTGTTACCGCTCATGAAGGAAACAAAATCGCCCGTTGCCATGAAGCCAATGGCGTCGGTCATCCCCGCCAGAACCGAAAGACTGGCGGCCAGAGTCATGCCGACCCCGGTCCGCCGTTTCTGTAACGCCAGGTATCGAACACGGGTATGAGTGAACGCTGACGGCATCGACGGCTCTCTGAAACGTTAGGACTGCGGGATCAAAAGGCTATTTGGGTCAACGATTCAAGGTAGCTTGGCGCGGACGATTCGCTTCGCCCTGACCTCATCGGCATAAGCCTTGAGCTGGTCGGCGTCGCTGTAAAGGCGATTGACCATTTGCAGAACGGCCGTGACATCGACCTCTTTCATCTGTGAGGCGAGCTTGAGAATTTCATCTGCGGTGGTTTCGAGGTTGGTGGCCGTGCCCTTGAGGTGCTTTTTCAGCTCCTGGGTCGACTTGTTGAGCGCCATGGGGTGTCCTGTCAGAAGTCGTTGAATTCCATACCCTGAGCATGGCTTTTTCTGCGCGTGTGCGCAATCCGACAAACTAAGTGTGATCGGGATGCTGAGAATAAACACGCAGCACGCCCGGCCGCACGGTCAATCGTCGCGTGTCAGGACTTCCAGCAGTTCTATGTCGAAGCTCAGGTCGGATCCCGGCTGAATGTGAGCGCCCATTTTCCGGTCACCGTAGGCGAGGTGAGCCGGAACGAACAGCGTGCGACGGCCTCCGACTTTCATGCCCATCAGGCCTTGATCCCAGCCCTTGATCACGCGCCCCGTGCCGATCACGCACTGAAAAGGCTTGCCGCGCTCGTGGGAAGAGTCGAACACCGTGCCGTCGGACAGGGTGCCGGTGTAGTGGGTAGTGATCAATGCGCCCTTGACCACGGTCTTGCCGTCGCCAATCTGCAGATCGGTTATGAGTAGTTCGTTGTTCATGGCCAGATATCTCCTTGCTTATGCGGGCAGCTTTCTCGCAGAAACCCAGGCATCTGACAAGCGTTGAAACGCAAACGGGGAAGCCTCAGCTTCCCCGTCCGGTGTTGCAGGCTGGCCGCTTACAGATTCTGCGAGCTGACCACCATCGCTTGCGCGATATTGGCTTTCTGTTCCTGAGTGAAGCCGTCCCAGACATTGACCTTGGCGTAGTAGCCCAGACCGGCCAGGCAATACAGGCTCAAGGTCAGAATGATAGCGACGGACACAAAGGTCCAGCGGCCTTCATCGTTTTTACGGGTGAAATCACGGGATTCGCTGTACTGCGATCCTCGGGAGAGCAGGCCGGAAGACAGGCGCTTGAGCCACTGGAATAGATGAACGACAACGATGCGCAACATGAAGCAAGATCCTCAAAGGTCAGAAAACGGGGTTGGTTGCCATGCGTGCGATTCATTGGCCGCATGGCGTGCAAAAGCTGAAAACGAAAAAAGCCCGTCTATGACGGGCTTTCTTTTTATGATTCTTGTCAGGTGGCGTCAGGGATGAGCCCTGCGCAGGTGTGACGTTATTGCAACATTTTAAAACAATTGCTCGGCGCCATCTACCGTACATCGGGCGTCGTCAGACAACTGGTCGTGGATTCGGGTGCGACAAAACGTCGCCCGGCAGGGCTTACGAGAAGTAGGTCAGCGGTTCAGCAGTCAACTCTTGTAATACTTATTCCGCGCGCGGATTTGATCTGTGTATTGTAGGATCATCGCCCGTATCAAATTTCAGGACCGTATGAACACCCTCCAGGAACCTCCGAGTCGTTTTCCTTCCTCAGCATCAGGCTGGCCATTCCTCTGCACCCCATGCGGCATAAAGCCTTATTCAAGCCTTGCTTCATCCCCTTTTTCGCGTATTGCTTCTGCCCAAGTCTATTCAGCCTGTCTGGATGCATCCCTGCATTCGGCGCTGAATCTCCGTGCGCAGCTCAACGCATCAGGCGCTCCCGCCCACTATTCTGTTCAGAAGGCTGAATAAATCCCATGGAATGGATTGCTGACCCCACGGCCTGGCTTGGCCTGCTGACTCTGATCATTCTGGAACTGGTACTGGGTATCGATAACCTGGTGTTCATTGCCATCCTGGCCGACAAGCTTCCACCCGCACAACGCGACAAGGCACGCGTGATCGGTCTTTCGCTGGCGCTGATCATGCGCCTTGGCCTGCTGGCCAGTATCTCCTGGATGGTGACGCTGACCGAACCCCTGTTCGAGGTCTTCGGCAAGACGTTCTCCGGCCGTGACCTGATCATGCTGTTTGGTGGTGTATTTCTGCTGTTCAAGGCCACCATGGAGCTGCACGAACGACTCGAAGGGCACGTCAGCCAGAAGGCTGGCAATGCCGGATACGCGCTGTTCTGGCCTATCGTGGCGCAGATCGTGGTGCTTGATGCGGTGTTCTCGCTCGACGCGGTGATTACTGCGGTGGGTATGGTCGAGCACCTGTCGGTGATGATGATCGCGGTGATCTTCTCCATCGGCCTGATGATGATTGCCAGCAAGCCTCTGACCAAGTTCGTCAACAGCCGCCCGACCGTCATCATGCTGTGTCTGGGCTTCCTGATGATGATCGGCTTCAGCCTGACCGCTGAAGGCCTGGGCTTCCACATTCCGAAAGGCTATCTGTATGCGGCCATCGGTTTCTCGATCCTGATCGAGGTCTTCAACCAGATCGCCCGCAAGCGCAGCAAGAAGTCCGCTCATGGTCATCTTCCACGTCGCGAACGTGCTGCCCATGCGGTCATGCGTCTGTTGGGTGGTCGCCGGCTGGAGTCGGGCGATGTCGACGAAGAAATCATCGAAATGATGGAAGGCGAAAGCACCGAGCCGGTGTTCGACCGCCGCGAGCGGGTGATGATCAGCGGCGTATTGCAATTGGCAGAGCGTCCGATCCGTACCGTCATGACGCCGCGCGCCGAGGTCGATTACATCGACCTGAGCGACGACGCCGACAAGATCCGTCTGAAACTGATGCATTCATCCTATTCGCGCCTGCCGTTGATCGGCGAGGGCGGCATCGATGAGCCGCTGGGCTTCGTTCACAAGAAGGAACTACTCAAGGAGTTGCTGTCCGGTAACGAGCCTGACCTGAAACTGCTGTCGCGCAAGGCCATCAACCTGCTCGAAAACTTTACGATCCTTAATGCATTGGAGCAGATGCGCAAGGAATCGACCCACATCGCGTTCGTGGTCAACGAATTCGGTGATTTCATCGGTGTGCTGAGCATGACCGACATCCTGGAATCCATTGCCGGCCAGCTGCCTGATGCCAGCGAAGTGGAAGGGCCGGACATTGTTGCGCAGGGTGATGACTTCATCGTCTCGGGCGCGTTGAACCTGAGCCTGATCCGCGAGCGGACCGGTTTCCAGGCCAAGGCCACCGACGATTACCAGACGCTGGCGGGGCTGGTCATGAGCCTGCTGGATCGTCTGCCAACCATGGGCGACAGCCTCCACTGGCAGGGTTGGGACCTCAAAGTGGTCGGTGTTGAAGAGCGCCGCGTCACCCGTGTGCTGCTGCAGCGTCAACCCGAAATGGGTGCTGGCAAATAGCGATATGAAACGTGAGTGAGAAACGGGCCGAAAGGCCCGTTTTTCGTGGCGTTGCGGTTTGTCGTCCGGTCGCAACGAAGGCATTTCAAGCGTGGTCTATTCTGCGTCAACCACGTGGCTTCACCGTGCAGTCAGCCACTTCATAGCGGAGACTGCCATGACTGCTGCCTTCATCTTCAACCCCAACCTGACCTATGACGTTATCTCCAGCCGCAAGCGCTATCCGGTGTGGCGCATTCGCGAACGCAAGGTCTACGCCTACCTCGAACATGACCCGCGACGGGACTGGAGTGGCGAAATAGGCACGCTAAGCCTGGGGACCCCGCAACGGCTGGTCGACCACGACGGGCAGACCATCGCCTACATCGTAGGGACCGAAGTGCGTGACACCAAGGGACACCGATTCTCGCTGAGCGAGGTCAAGGAATGAGCCGCCAGGCACATTGCAGCTTCAAGGGATAAAAAGCTGAGGGATGCAGGGAAGATGGCTCCCTTCAAGGTCGCAACCGGACCTGACGTGAGGGAGCCTGCACCAGACTATTTGCGGCGGGGGCGTGACACTACAGACTCGATATTCTTGCGACCGATCAGCAGGGTCCGCGCAGGCTCCTGAACTTCAGGGGCATCGCCCAGCCACTTGAACATCACCAGACAATCCACCAGCCCCAGGCGTGCATGCCGATAAGCCTTGGGCAGGCGACCCACTGTCTCAAAACCGAGCTTGTGCCACAGCGCGACCGCCACTTCATTGGTGGCAACCACTGAATTGAACTGCATGGCCAGAAAGCCGCTGTCGCGCGCCAACTGCTGCGAGTGCTCACACATCAACCGCGCCACCCCACGACCCCGCGCTGCGTCCGTCACCATATAGCCACAGTTGCAGACATGACTGCCCGGACCTGCCGCATTCGCCTTCAGGTAATAACTGCCCAACACCTTGCCATCCTCTTCCGCAATCAGCGTGTGCTGTGGCAGCTTGAGCCACAAGTCACGAGCCTGCTCGAACGTCAGCGCCGGGTCGTAGGCGTAGGTTTCCCGGGCCTGAACGACTGAGTGAAAGGTCGGCCAGAAGTGGTCGAAGTCGTCCGGGGTCATGGGGCGGATGTGGATCATTGGAGGCCTTTGGTAAACGTATTTCGTGGGATTGGTGCGACGGATAGCACCTTATTCGTTGGGTGGGGAGGGTGCAAGGGGAGCAGGTGAACCGCGATGACTGCGGTTCATATGGATGAGCCACTCACTGTGCACCCTGATCCAACTGGTACAGGAAGGAAAAATTGTCCGCCTTGGGGGATATATCGATTCCTTCGGCTTCCAGAGACCGATAGTACTCTTCAATGTTCAAGGTATCGCTTAGGCGAGCTTTCACGATGCACGGTGATTGCTGCCATGGATAGCGCTTCAACTGCTCGGTGAGCTGTTTTGCACCACCTGCTTTCCAGCCGTTTATCGTTTGGTCCCGCCATCGGCGTTCAGGTCTTCCGGTTTGTACATCATGAGCGGCAGTAACTGGGTCCAGATGCCGACTTTGTTCCAGCACCGGCAGGTCTGGTAGCGGTTGGGTAACGTCCATATATCGCTGCAGGCAATCCCAGAATGCCAACGCATTGACCCTGTCCAGCCCCAGCGCATGTACCTTGACGGCCAGGCAAAGTTTTTTATTGGTATAGCGGTGGTACAGCCAGATGGCATAGTCATGAGAACCATGGCCTGTCGGCATGACCCTGAGTACCGGATCAAACTCCTCGAACGGTGCGACGAACAATTTTCTGAACCGCCGCTTGAAGCGCACCATCCCGTCGATGCGGTTGAACTCACTGCCATCGTGCTTACTGAACAGGCTGTAAAGGTGCAGCAGAGCATCGCACCCTATGGCGCCCATGAAGTAAAGGAAGGTGCCGATCCAGAGTGAGATGTGCATGTCGGTCGAGCCCCATAGCGTGCCGGTAACCCATAGGACAACGCTGGAGCAGACTACGAAACCCGAGAGATTTAAATAGTGCCCGGCTTTTCTGGTTGTCATGCAAAGTATAAAAGAAGCAAAAAGTAAAACGACTGATAGTGTAGCGATCAGGGTGGCGAGTGCTGTGCCGGGGTTACCCTGCCCGAGTTCAGGCTGTATATCAGTGAATATGCCTATTCCCCAGGACAGCCACAAAAAGGAATAGCAAACCATCTTTAGCACAAATAAAAGGTGCGGGACGTTCCCTGAATACTGGAATCGCCAACGCCCAGCGTCACAATATGCTTCTGGGGGCATATTGGTTTCCTGTTGTCGCTCATAAATCTTATGTTCGCCAGACTCCAGTTGGGCGGTGATCTCTATTGCGGAATCCAAACTGGCGTAGTGCCCGAACGAGAGGAGAGTAGCGCTCTTGGCATTGCAGTGGGAAGACCTTATAGGCGCGGGAAGGTGCTTTGTCCTGTCGCTACGGTAGGCAGTGGTTTTGTAGGCGGTGCTACTCGGCTTCATAGGGGATGCTCATTTATTTCAACCTGCCAATACAGTGGCCTTTTATTTGATAAGTCACCTCCAGGTAGACGACGATTGTCATTTGTGGAAGGTTTCCAATTGCAGGTTTTGGCTGTGGCAGGGATCGCTTCGTGGCCCTTGAAGGCGAGTACCTGAAAGCCATGATCGATGCCATCAAGGTTGAGCTTGAAATGATTTTTACTGAAAGATTCAGGCTTCATGGCTTATCCCATGTTGATTGAGGCAAAGAACCATCGACCCTTTCGGGTCGATGGTGTTAATTACGCAGTCTTCTCTTTCCCGTGGGTACGCCAGTCATCAGAACCTGACGTTCCGCATACTTCATGAGTCCATGTGATTTTCCGATAGGCGAAATGTATGTCCTCAAGGTGGGTAAAACTAGCCATGGCAAGATCCTGGCAGTTGTGCATGTAATCCTTTATCTGAACTATCGTCGCGTCTGTCAGAACCGTTGTGAAGTAAAGCTCCTGTTGGCCTGCGGCTAATGTGCGGTACCACTCGATTCTGACTTCACTCAAGCACTCCCCCGACGTCAGTGCTTGCTGAAGCAATGGTGAGGCTTTGTCGAAGATTTTAGTGATGCACAGAGGTTTGTGTATTCGCAGTCCGCTGGGTTGCCCCGTCTGAGGATCGCAAGGAATAACAACCTCATGGCTGAAGGCTTGTACCAGCGCCTGATCTTCGTGACCTTCCTGATAAATGTTTCCTACTGAATGTGCCGTAAACGCACCTTCAGTTATAAGCTTCTGTTTTTCACCGATGATGGATATGTAAGCAGGTGTTGCCATTATAATGTCTCCTGATATCTGAGTGGTCAGCCAGAATTAGACGTGCCGACCATTGGATGATTAACAAGAACTATGCCAGTTACCCGTATGTCCTTTATTTCAAGGCTTTGATGAGATCTCAAGGTGCATTGTTGTCCTCGGAACTGTGTTAGGTAGCCGAAAATTGCGCATATTCTTGCGCACTAGGTAAAATTTCTGCGCAGGTGTACGGACGTCTCGATATCTGTTGGAGCAGAGAGGCTGGGTTTGTCGTAGCACGCGGTGAAGGTGCGCAATAAATAGCGCAGTTGAATCAGGTTTTGGGCAATGGGAAATATGCAGTTCAGCGTTATGGAAAAGCGATTTCTTTATTCCATGAATGCTGTGTGCTTTTGCTTCCTACATTTGTGCCATTCAGCAATGTAGGAAAATTCTGAAAAGATACTGTGTGGTATTTGGCGGCTTGTTAAACGAGGAGTGAGCAGTTAGTGTTTGCGTCGCTGACCAAGGGTTGGCATTTACGATACTTGACGCGTGAGGAGGTAACAGCGAATGACTCATTTGGATACATTGTCTGAACGCTACCTTCATTTAGTAAAAGGTCCTGTATCCAGCGATAATTATGCGGGCAGCGATGTCCGATTTTCCGAGGAGTTTGAGGCCTTGGAAGCACAATTGAATAGCGAACGATCAGTTTTGAAGTCTGTAAATGTCGATTGGTTAAAAGTTCGTGAAGAAAGCGAAAGCATTCTGCGTGATCAGTCGAGAGATCTGCGTGTGGCGTGCTGGTTGACATGGGCGCTTTATAAAGTTGAGGCGTTTCCGGGGTTACTGGCTGGTATGGGTATGCTGCGTTATCTCTGTGAATACCACTGGTCAGCGCTACACCCCGTCAAGCACAGGACGCGTATCGCCGCTTTTGCATGGTTGTTGCCCAGGCTTGACAAGGTTCTCGTCGACGACGTGTCCATGAAGCAACAATTTTCGCTGTTTCAACGTTTGTCAGGACATCTCGAAGCGCTTGACGGGCTGCTGAGGCAGCATCTGGGTGACGACGCGCCGTTGATCTTGCCGACCTGCAGACGATTGGCCCGAATGCTCCAGGCCGCCTCGCAAGACGAAAGCAAACCGATGACGATTGCTGCGCAGGTGAAGGAAGTAGCCACTCAGCTGTTCAGCCAGTCTTCTGTAGACAATGAAAAGGACGCCCGTAAAGCCCTGAATACGCAGCAGGACATAACACAGTCATTGTGTGCCTGGTGGTTGAAGCAGAAAGCCACCGATGTTCGCGCTTTGCGCCTGAATCGCACTGTGATCTGGCTCACGCTCGATGCTGTTCCCGTGTCTAACGCCGAGCGCATAACAGCAATACGCGGCTTGCCCATAGACCGATTGAATCAATACAAAGAGCGTTTCGAGCAAAGCAAATATGCGGACCTGATTGTGGACCTGGAGTTGAGCATCGCTCGTTCTCCCTTCTGGTTCGACGGCCAACGCATGGTATGGGAAAGTCTGCAGGCGCTCAACGCGGACCTCTCCATGCGTGAAGTTGAAGTTCAGTTCGCGCTTTTTTTGCAACGAGTGCCTGGCATCGCAGAATTGCGTTTCCACGACGGTGTGCCCTTTGCTGATGACGCAACACAGATCTGGATATCGACTCATGTGATGCCTCACGTAATTTCTGCCCAACCTGAACTTGTCCAGGACAATACCGATGTCCAGCCAGCCTGGAATGTCGTTCTGAATGAAATGATTCAGAGGCTGCACAAGGATGGCCTGAAGTCTGTGGTCAAGGAGTTAACCCTGCAGCTGAAAGATGCAAAGAGTGAGCGTGAACGATTCTTCTGGCAATTCAGCATTGCTCGTATCTGTCTCCGGGCAAAAAAATATGATTTGGCCAGGGTTCAACTTGAATTGCTTGATCAACAACTTGAGAGCGAAGGGCTTGAAACCTGGGAGTCCGAAGTGTTTCTTGAGATTTCTCGGCTTTTATACAATTGTCACGAGAAGCTTCCGTCTGATCAGACTTCACGAGCAAGCAAGGACAAAATATATCGGCGGTTGTGCAAATATGATGTTGAAACTGTTCTGAATAAAACATAAGCAGTGTAAAAGGCAAGGGGGAAATGCAATGGCAAAAGAAGGCTCTGTCGCGCCCAAAGAACGTATAAATGTTACTTTTAAGCCGGCGACTGGTGATGCACAGGAGGAAATCGAACTCCCTTTCAAGCTGTTGGTGCTGGGTGATTTTATTCAGCGAGCGGATGAGCGAAAGCTTGAAGACCGCAAGTCGATCACAGTTGATAAAAACAACTTCGATGATGTGCTTGCAAAACAGAATCTGACGCTTTCACTGAGTGTTCCCAATCGTCTGCAGGATGAAGGCGAGGCTGAAGAGTTGGCGATTGAAGTCCGCGTCAACGCAATGACTGATTTCAATCCGGCCAGCCTTGTAGAGCAAATTCCAGAGCTCAGGAAACTCATGGAATTGCGTGACGCCTTGATGGCCCTCAAGGGACCGTTGGGCAATGCGCCTGCCTTTCGCAAGGCGATTGAAAATGTGCTTGCCGACAAAACGTCGCGTGATCGAGTGCTTGGCGAGTTGGGACTCGATGCTGTAACGGAATGAAGTGTCTGGAACGTCAGGAAGAAAATCTATGAGCACCACCGCTGCACAACAGGATAACCACGGGACTGTCGAGTACGGAATTCTCGATCAGATTATCGCCGAGACCAGAATGTCTCCCGGCGACGAAGCCTATGCCATAGCCAAGCGTGGTGTTGCCGCTTTCATCGAGGAGTTACTGAAGCCACATAACAGCGCCGAGCCGGTAAAGAAGGCGCTCGTTGATCGAATGATCACCGAGATCGACGTCAAGCTGAGCCGTCAGATGGATGAAATTCTGCACCATTCCGAGTTTCAGTCGTTGGAATCCTCATGGCGCGGCTTGAAGTTGCTCATCGACCGAACGGACTTCCGGGAAAACATCAAGGTCGAGATGTTGAGCGTTTCGAAGCAGGACCTGCTCGATGACTTCGAAGATTCTCCGGAAGTGGTCCAGTCGGGTCTGTATAAACACGTTTATACCGCGGAGTACGGTCAGTTCGGGGGAAATCCGGTAGGTGCGATTATCGCAAACTACTACTTTTCGCCCAGTTCTCCGGACGTCAAGACAATGCAGTACGTTTCCAGCGTGGCCTGCATGGCACATGCGCCGTTCATCGCCGCTGCGGGACCTCAGTTTTTTGGGCTAGAGCAATTTACCAGTCTGCCTGATCTCAAGGATCTGAAGGACCATTTTGAAGGCCCGCAGTTTGCCAAATGGCAAAGTTTTCGTCAGCAGGAGGACGCTCGATACTTCGCATTGACGGTCCCTCGGTTTCTGCTTCGCAGCCCCTATGATCCTCAGGAAAATCCGGTCAGGACATTCGCCTACCGGGAGAACGTTGCAAACGCGCACGAACATTATCTCTGGGGTAACACTGCTTATGCGTTTGCTACCCGGTTCACGGACAGCTTCGCCAAGTTTCGCTGGTGCCCCAACATCATAGGACCGCAGAGCGGTGGAGCAGTTGAGGACCTTCCTCTGCATCATTTTGACAGCCTGGGTGAGATTGAAACCAAGGTGCCGACTGAAGTGCTGGTGTCCGATCGCCGGGAATATGAACTGGCAGAAGAGGGCTTCATTGCGTTGACAATGCGCAAGGGCAGTGACAACGCCGCTTTCTTCTCCGCCAGTTCCGTACAAAAGGCCAAATTCTTCGGCAACAACCCGGAAGGTAAGGTGGCCGAGCTCAATTATAAGTTGGGTACCCAACTGCCCTACATGATGATCGTCAATCGCCTGGCTCATTACATAAAGGTTCTTCAACGCGAGCAGATCGGATCATGGAAAGAACGTACGGACCTTGAGCTTCAACTCAATAAGTGGATACGCCAATACGTTTCCGATCAGGAAAATCCTGGTGCCGAGGTTCGCGGTCGACGACCCCTGCGTGCCGCACAGATCACGGTGAGTGATGTGGAAGGCGACCCAGGCTGGTACAGGGTTGCACTTAACGTGCGTCCGCATTTCAAGTACATGGGGGCCGCTTTTACATTGTCGCTGGTTGGGAAAATGGACAAGGAATGATTCGCTGCACGAGTCTTTTCGAAAGGCTGGCCGGGGTGTCTGAAAAGCGGCTCGGTTCGAACCGGGAAACGCAGCTTGTAACGTCAGTTGCCAGTCATCTTTCAAGGATGTTGAGCACTCGGGCGGGCAGCGTACAAACGCTGCCCGATTACGGGCTTCCGGATTTGAATGACCTGCGATTCAGCCTCAACGACGTGATGCGCTATTCCCGGACAGTCATTGAAGAGTTTATTTGTGCCTATGAGCCGCGACTCATGAATGTCCGTGTCGTTGCCAAGCCACGCGACGACGATGCGCTTGAACTGAGATTCGACATCCAGGCGTTTTTGAATGTCGACGGTGTGAACCGGGACGTGCTTTTTCAAGCGGTGCTCAATGGCCGAGGGCGCGTCGATGTGAAGGTGTGATCAATTTTGCCAGGAGCGGAGTGCCTGCTTGAACTTGCAAGTCAGGCACGTCGTTTCTCAACGCCTTTAATCGCTGTTCTCGATGAACTTGAAACAGGTAATCAACGTTGTCTTTCAATGACTACTATCAGGATGAACTTGCAGCCTTGCGCCAACTGGGTCGCCGTTTTTCCGAGCGCAATCCTGCGCTGGCGCCTTTTTTGGGACAGTCGGGACGTGATCCTGATGTCGAGCGATTGCTTGAGGGGTTTGCGTTTCTGACAGGACGGCTGCGTCAGAAGCTGGACGATGAGTTGCCAGAACTGACTCATTCATTAATGAACCTGCTCTGGCCAAACTATCTGCGACCGCTGCCATCGGTGAGCATGCTGCAGTTCGAGCCATTGCTTCGGTCAGGACCTGCGGTGCTGGTTGAACGATCGACGCCTGTTGAGAGCGATCCGGTCGGTGAACACATCTGCCGTTTTCGCACCTGCTTTGCAACCGAAGTCCTGCCACTTGAACTGAAAGACCTGTGTCATTCGCCCACCAGTGACGGAGCCACTCTGAAGTTGTCCTTCGTCATGAGTTGTGAAGGTCACATGGGTGAACTGGAGTTGAAAAGGTTACGGCTGCATCTTGCCGGTGATCGTCATGTCAGTCGGTCCCTGTATCTCGGGCTGATGCGCAAACTCGAGGGCATCACCCTACGCTTGCTTGACGCTGATGGGAGCGCACTGGAAGACGGACACGGAAATACGATCGAGTTCAATATCCCGGTCAGTGAAGTGCAAGCGGTCGGCTTTGCTGAAGAAGAAGCACTGATACCTTATCCTTTCAATACCTTTCGTGGTTATCGCTACTTGCAGGAGTACTTCTTCTTTCAGGAAAAATTCATGTTTGTCGACGTAATGGGGTTGGGCGTTCTGGGCGCTTTACCCGGTCCTGTACTCAAGCGTGCTCATGGCGTGCAGCTGGCGTTGAAGATCAAAGGTGCAGACATCCAGCGCCTTCGGCCCACCCTCGATAATGTAAAACTCTACTGCACGCCGATCGTCAATTTATTCAAACAGGATGCCTTGCCCATTCTGGTCGACGCCAAGCGGGACGATTATTTACTTATACCTTCCAGAGATGATCTCGACAGCTGTGCAGTGTATTCGGTGGACCGGGTAACCGGTTGGCAGTCTGGCGGTCTTGGCTATCAGGACTACGCCTTGTTTGAATCCTTCGAGCATGATTCAGGGCAGGGTTCGAAGAAGGGCAGGCCTTTTTACAGCGCTCGGCAGCGCCCATCGATGCAGTACGATGGCCTGGATACCTATTTAAGCTTTGATCATCGAAGTTCGGAATACCCTGAAACGGTATCTGTCGAGTTGACCTGCACCAATCATGACCTTCCCTTACAGATCAAAGCGGGCGGTATCTGCAGATCCTGTGACGGAACGCCGGATTTCCTTCGCTTCAAAAATATTACACCCACCACGCCGAGCTATGCGCCTCCTGTCACTCGCGATTTTCTATGGCGTGTGATCAGTAACATGTCGTTGAACTATCTGTCGCTGGCCAATATTGATGCGTTGAAAATCATACTCGAAACCTATGACTTGCCGCGCTATCACGATCAACAAGCCGAAAGAGCCAGTCAGCATCTTCTCAATGGCCTTGAATCGATAAGCCATCGTCCTGCTGATCGACTTTACAAGGGGCGGCCTGTGCGTGGTGTCAAGACAGAGTTGATCATCAATCCTGACGGATATGGGGGGGAAGGCACTCTTTTCCTGTTTGCATCCGTGCTGAACGAGTTTTTCGCACTGTATGCCAGCCTCAACTCTTTCCACGAACTGAATGTGAAAAGTACTCACGGAGAACGCTACGAATGGACACCTCGCATGGGGCACCAGCCGCTTCTTTAATTGCACTCAGTCATACAATCCGTGAGCACTCCATTTATCAGGCGATCCCGCAGATTCTGAAGCTGCTTCGCGAGGTTCATCCGAACGCTGATGACGAGTCGCTGCATGACTTTCTCTTGCTCAAGGCGAACCCGGGTTTCGGCTTTCCTGGAAGCGATATCGAATGTCTGGAACTGTTTGAAGCGCGCGGGAAATTGCACGTAAGGCTGTGCCTGAATGTCATCAGCCTTGTCGGATCCGGCTCCCCCTTGCCAGCCTTTTACGCGGAGCAGGTTTTGGACGAGGATAACTCGAGCGCAACGCGTGATTTTCTTGATGTTTTTCATCACCGTCTGCAGAAGCTAATGGTGCCCGTCTGGCGCAAATATCGTTACCACTCGGTGTTCGCTGACGGCGCGACGGACCGTTTTTCCGAGTATCTGTTTGCGCTGATCGGATTGGGTGGTGCAAGGGTCAGGGAGGCTGCCGAGCTCGACTGGAAGCGGCTCCTGCCTTACCTGGGGTTGCTCAGTTTGCGAGCGCACTCTGCGGCCCTGATCGAGTCGGTTCTGCGTTACTACTTCAAGCATGCTGATTTCTTCATCGAGCAGTGTGCCGAACGTGTCGTTCACATCAGTCCCGAACAGCGCAACTTCCTGGGCAAGGCCAATAGTCAGCTAGGCCACGATGCTGTTCTGGGTGAGCGGATTCGAGACCGAAGCGGCAAGTTTCGTATCCACATCAGGCGATTGTGCTGGGACAGCTTTCATCAGTTTCTTCCCCAGGGTGCCTGGAATCAGCCGCTCGGTGCCTTGGTGCGGTTCACGCAACGAGATTTTCTTGAGTACGACATATGTCTTGTACTGCTGCGAGAGGAAATCCGGGCTCTGCGTATCGGGGCACAGAACACCTGCCGCCTCGGCTGGACCAGCTGGCTGGGGCGTGAGCGTGCCGATGGTGTGGTGACGCTTGGCCAGTCGATTCATTAAGGACAGATATTCATGATCAATGTAGACCTGCAACAACTGGTCAACGCGCTGGACGTGCCCACCCGGATGAGTCTGGAGAGTTGCGCAGCGCGTTGCGTGGCGAGAGGAGGCAGCAGGATTCTTGTGGAGGATCTGCTGCTGGCACTTCTGGAGCACCCCCACAGTCTTCTTTCCCGAGCGATGTCGGATGCTGATGTCGACGCCGCGCATTTTGCGGCCCTGTTGCAGCCGGCCATGGAACACAGCGCTTCTCGTAATCCGGTGTTCGCGCCTGAACTTGTCCAGTGGCTACAGGACGCGTTGCTGGTGGCCAATCTTGAACTGGGCCAGAGCCATATTGAACAGGCGGCGCTCGTTCTTGCACTGTTGCGCAATCCGATTCGCTACGCAGGCAGCCGTTATCAGCCGCTGCTGGCCAAGATCAATGCGGACCGATTGAAGGATTTCTCTCTCGCCGAGCAGCGAGGCTGTGAAGGACATAAGCCGGAAAACGCAGATGAATCGCTGCTGGAACGCTTCACGCACAATCTGACACAACAGGCTCGGGAAGGCCGGATTGACCCTGTCCTGTGCCGCGATGAAGCAATCCGGCAGATGATTGACATCCTTTCCCGGCGACGCAAGAACAATCCGATCGTGGTGGGCGAAGCCGGGGTTGGTAAGACCGCTATCGTTGAAGGCCTGGCGCTGAGAATAGTTCAGGGTGAAGTGCCTGAGTCTCTCAAGGATGTCGAACTGCTGACACTGGATATGGGCCTGCTGCAGGCTGGGGCTAGCATCAAGGGCGAGTTCGAGCGTCGTCTGAACGGAGTGATCGAAGAGGTCAAGGCATCCGCGCGCAGCGTCATTCTGTTTATCGATGAAGCTCACACATTGATTGGCGCAGGAGGACAGTCGGGCGGTTCCGACGCCGCCAACCTGCTTAAGCCAGCGCTGGCCCGGGGAGAGCTTCGGACAATCGCTGCGACCACCTGGTCGGAATACAAGAAGTACTTCGAGAAGGATCCGGCTTTGGCCCGACGCTTCCAACCCGTTCGCCTGCTGGAGCCTACTGTGGATGAGGCGATAGCCATTCTGCGTGGCCTGGCTTCGGCCTATGAGAAAAGCCACGGTGTCTATTTGCGCGATGACGCTGTAGTGGCTGCGGCCCGCTTATCGGCGCGTTATCTCACTGGGCGGCAGCTACCGGACAAGGCAGTTGATCTGCTTGATACGGCCTGCGCCCGTGTTCGCATCAGCCTGGCGGCCGCCCCGCAACGACTGGAGCGCTTGCGTACCCGCTACGCCGAGGATCAACGGCAACTCGACGCTATGCGGCGCGACGCACAGGCGGGTCTGGGCGTTGATGAACGGGTTCTGCTGACTCTTGAAGAAAGTCTTCAGGAACTGCAGAGGCAAATAAGCGAAGTCGAAGCCCTATGGAACCAGCAGCGCACCGATGTCGAGCAGTTGCTCAGGCTACGCGGGCAATTATCCGCACTGCGTGCACAGCACGAGCTGGCAGCAAATACCGATACCGAGCGGTCTCCAGAGCTGTTCGCACTCATCGAGTCGCTGGAAACAGAACTGGCCGACGTTCATCAAACGTTGACTGAAGCAACAGAGCGACTGGTCAGTTTTGAGGTGTGTCCCCGATTGATCGCAGAGGTGGTCAGCGCCTGGACTGGCGTTCCGCTTTCACAGCTTGCACTGGAGCACAGTTCCAAAGTTGCCGGTTTCGCGGAGGACCTGAAAAAACGCATTCGTGGCCAGGATCAGGCTGTTTGTGCGCTTGACCGAGCGATGCGCGCGGCGGCGGCGGGGCTGAACAAGCCGGATGCACCGGCAGGTGTCTATCTTCTGGCCGGCCCCAGCGGCGTGGGCAAGACCGAAACAGCCATTGCGCTGGCTGACTTGTTGTATGGCGGCGAGCGTTTTCTCACGGTCATCAACATGTCCGAATTTCAAGAGAAACATACGGTTTCACGCCTGATAGGCGCGCCGCCCGGTTATGTCGGATACGGGGAGGGCGGTCTGCTCACAGAGGCTGTCCGGCAAAAGCCCTATTCGGTCATTCTGCTGGATGAAGTAGAGAAGGCCGATCCCGATGTGATGAATCTGTTTTATCAGATATTTGATAAGGGCATTGCCAATGATGGCGAGGGGCGAGAGATCGACTTTCGCAATACGCTTATTCTCATGACATCCAATCTTGGAAGCGAACTTATCACGACGTGCTGCCAGTCAGGTCAACGACCTGATGTCGAACAGCTCGAAGCACGCATTCGCCCGATTCTGACTGCGCATTTCAAGCCTGCACTGCTGGCGAGGATGCACGTCGTGCCGTATTACCCGGTCACTGGGGAAATACTGCGCGAACTGATCGAACTTAAACTTTTGCGTTTGGCAGATCGATTGAAAGGTCGAGGACTCACTTTCGCGTATTCAGAGCCTCTTGTCTCTTTCCTGCTTGAACGGTGCTCGCAAGGTGATACAGGGGCGAGGTTCGTTGATCGCTTGCTGGACACTTGCCTTATTCCGTTGATTGCCAATCGCCTGATCGACGCCATGTCAGACGGTCAGGATGTCCAGCGCGTTTACGCGACACTGGATGCTGCGGGCCTTGTCATTTGCGAGTTCGACTGAAATGACATCGATGTTCAATGCTGTCCACAATCCGCTCGACTACGCGCATACGCTATGTTCGGTCTATACCAGCCTGTCGCGCATAGGTGACAGCGAGGCGCTGTTGAAGGGCTTTGCCCAGGCCGCCTCTCAGCTTATCGGCTGTGAATTGATCCAGCTGTTCAGCTTCGACGCACCCACTGGACGCCTTGATCTGAAGGTTCAGGTTCTGGATGACATTGTTAAGCCGGAAACTCTCGCAGGCGACCACGCCGATTACAGTACAGAGAATCTGCTTGAGTTCGCCCTGTCGCAGGATAGGCCCGTCAGCGTGAACGAAATGGGTCCCGGTCTTTACGACACCAGCTTCCTGCCCTTAAGACCGTCAGGCTGGAACTCATTGCTGTGCGTGCGTCTCACCACTACGGATAACGTCACTGCGGGACTGCTTGTGTGTGCCAGCGATGCGTGCAGATCACTTGATTGTTTCGCTGCGTCACTGGAAGCGCTGGGTTCTTTCGTGCTTGCGCTGCAGGTTCTGCTCGAGCGCCGTCATGCCCTCACGGAGATGCCGAGGCTGGAGCCCAAGTCCTCGAGTTACGGACTGATCAGCAAAAGCGAACCCATGCGGCGGACCTGCCAACTGGTCGGCAAGGTGTTGCATAGCTCCTATACCGTTTTGCTGACGGGCGAGACCGGGACAGGCAAAGAGGTTGTGGCTCGAGCCATTCACACCTGTGGACCTCGGCGCAAAAAGGCTTTTGTGGTGCAGAACTGCGCCGCGTTTCCCGAAAACCTTTTGGAAAGCGAATTGTTCGGCTATCGCAAGGGCGCCTTCACCGGCGCTGATCGCGATCGACGCGGTCTTTTCGATATCGCGGATGGCGGCACCCTCCTGCTGGATGAAATCGGCGACATGCCACTCGGTCTTCAGGCAAAGCTTCTGCGAGTCCTGCAGGAAGGAGAAATACGACCGCTCGGTTCAGACACGGTACGCAAGGTCGATGTACGCATCATTGCCGCTACCCACAGAGACTTGCCAGCGCTGATATCGCAAGGACGATTTCGTGAGGATCTTTATTACCGACTTGCCCAGTTTCCCGTTTCATTACCTCCGTTGCGGCAACGAGTTGAAGACATCGAACTGCTGGCCAGACAGTTTGCATCCGACGCCTGCAGTGCTCTGCGACGTGAACCGGTGCGTTGGTCGGAGTCTGCGCTGTCTTTTCTCTGTGATTACTCTTTTCCCGGCAATGTGCGGCAGTTGAAAGGGTTTGTCGAACGCGCTGTTCTGCTTAGCGATGACGGGCACCTGTTGCCGGAACACTTTCCTGTTGCAACCGGTGCCGAAGTTTCTTCTCACGGGGTGACGTTGCGTGAACGGATGGAGCATTTCGAGCGCGATGTGTTGCTTGAATGCTTGCGCAAAAGCAACGGCAATCAAACGCAGACCGCGCGGAAGTTAGGTGTTTCACGACGTACGCTGCTTTATCGAATGACGCGCCTGGATATCAACAGCGCCAGAAAGAACACCGCCAAGTGCCATAAATAATCGGATTGTCAGTTTACGGAGATGCCTGATGAACATCAGTCAATGGAAGGCTGCGCTCTTTTTTTGTGCGCTGTCGATTCTTATGGGCGGTTGCAGTGGTCCGTTCAAGTTCAGCGATAGTGAATATCGCGTCTTGGGAAATTCGACTTCAAACCATCGCAATTAACGATCAGAGAGACAGGTTGATGGAACTGGTGTTGGAAGTAATCAACACGCCGGAACTCAAGGAGGGGTGCTCACAATCGTGGCGCTTCAAACAGAGCGGTGGTGTTTTGGGGCGCAGCTCCGAGTGTGAGTGGCGCATTGAAGATCAGTCGTTTTATGTGTCCAGGCAACATGCGCGCGTCAGTCATGACGACAACGCGTTCTACCTGACAGATATCAGTCGCAACGGCATTCTGCTGAATGGTGTTGAAGCCATTGCTGCCGGAGAAAAGCGACGTGTCGAGCATGGCGATACTTATCGAATGGGAGGTCTGGACCTGCGAGCTTGTCTGGTCGGCCCCCGAAACGTACGAGCCAACCCGGCAGCCCACTCATCGGATGCCGGATATCCGGTTTTCGCTGAACTCGATCCACTCGCCGCATGGCAGACAAGTGATGGAAACCACTATCTGTCCAATGATCTTTCATCCCCGATGGAGGAGCGGGGCGGGTCTTCAGGCGTTGATCCCTATGTGTCTTCAGATCGCGAGCAGTTGTTGCTGCCGGAGTTGGTACCTGTGCCGCTGCCTGCTGCGCGGTGTTATCCGAGAAGCGCCGATGACACGGCCGGCTTTTTCCGACAGCGGCTTGCCGAAGCGCTCGATGTGGACATGAGCGGCGTCGACTCGACGGCGTGCGAGGCGCTGGCGATAGAGGTGGCTCGGCTGTTCAAACAATGCATTGATGGCCTGGAGCACGGTGCATCGACTCGCAATGAGCTCGAGTCTGAATTGGGTGCCTGCCATCCCGAGGCCGGATCCGGCAGGGAACGCACGGTCGATTCGGTGGATGCTGGCCTGATCATCCAGCAGCTTTTGCAACGTCAATCCGGGCAGGCGTCCCGGATGATCTCCCGATCATTTCGAGCTTCCCGGTCCCATCAGGTTGCTCTTCTCGCGGGTTGTCGGGCTATGGCGCGCTCGGCCCTGGAGCATTTCTCTCCGCAAAGGCTGCACTGGCAGTTCGAACATGAAGACAAGCCTTGGCTACGTACGGCCGGGAACCGATGGCGCGCCTATGTTCGTCACCATCGCACCCTTGCTCAGGACGATCAGTGGACCACGGAACTCTGGAACCGGGATTTTCTGAAGGCGTACGACGAACATATCCGCCTGATCAACACCCTTTACCCGAACTGACTGAGATAAACCTGAATGCCTATGTATTACGCCAGGCCATTGATCCTGGCCGCGCTCATGTCGCTGGGCGGTTGCTCGGCGCTGTCGCCTTATTCCACACAAACCCGGCTGGAGATCAGTCTGACCGGTAGCGATCGACTCAATCCCGACCTCAATGGCCGACCATCACCGACCGTCCTGCGGCTGATGGAGCTGAAGCATCCCGCGACGTTTCAGAGCGTGGATTTCTTTTCCCTCTACGAACGCGCCAGAGACGTGCTCGCGCAGGATCTGGTCGCGACGGAGGAACTTGAGTTGCGACCTGGCGAGCGCGTTGATCTGAAGCTGAAGTTTCAACCCGGCAGTACTTATGTCGGGGTGCTGGCTGCGTATCGCGATCTGCCTGAGGCTCGATGGCGTTACGTGATCCAGTTGACCCCCGAAGCGCTGACGCGCGCCGAATTCACTCTGGATGAAGCCGGGTTGCATCGCAGTGACGAAACCGTTTCAAGGGCAGGGAGTTAATCATGAACGCTCATAAGGTTATCTGGCAGGAAGGCATGCTTTTGCGCCCTCAGCACTTTCAGCATAACGATCGATACCACGATCAGCAGATGAGGCTGTGCACGCAACTGACCGGCATCCATATGTGGGGCTTCAAAGCGGTTGAAATCAATCAGCAGTTTCTGGGCTCCGGTCAGATTGTTCTCAATCAGGCATCGGGTGTCCTGCCGGACGGCACCTTTTTCGATTTGGGTGACAGGGAAAAACCGTTGGCACTGGAGATACCGCCAAACACGGCCAACACTGCCGTCTATCTGGCGTTGCCACTGGTAACGGGTAACTGCATCGAGGCTCGTAGTTCCGAAGAGCCGGATGTGGTTGCGCGATTTACCGCCTACGCCACGGAGGTCGCCGATTCGAACGCCGGAGAAGATGCCCGCACCGAAATACTCTGCGCCCGGCCAGAATTTCAGTTGCTGCTTGGGGATCAGAAAACCGAGCACGCTTACGTGAAGCTCAAGCTGTGTCAGGTGCTGGTCAGCACGCCTGACAAGGCCATCAGACTCGACGCCGGATTTGTCCCTTCTTTCATCAATGCGGGCGGGTCGGCTTATCTGATGTCGTGCTTGAAAGAAGTCGTGAGCCTGCTTGAAAACAGAGGCAACGCCATCGCCGGACGTATTCGCTCCAACGGTCAGACAGGCAGCGCCGAGGTCGGTGATTTCATGATGCTGCAACTGATCAATCGTACGGAGCTGGTGCTTCGGCACTACCTGACCCTTCAGGACGTTCACCCCGAGCCCCTCTATCGCGCGCTTCTGGCGTTGCTGGGCGAGCTGTCGACCTTTGGCGCCGAAAGCAAGCGCCCGTTGCTGGACAGTCAGTATCAGCACAGCGATCAGGGCGCAACGTTCGGCAAGGTGATGATTGCGATTCGACAGGTGTTGTCGATGGTTCTTGAACAGCACGCGATTGAGCTGGAGTTACAAGTCCGCCAGTACGGCGTACTGGTTTCCCCGCGTGTGGATCGCCAACTGTTGGGCTCAGCCTCGTTCGTGCTCGCTGCCCGGGCGCAATGTGATGCTGAAGAGCTGCGTCACAGGTTGCCCGCCCACCTGAAGGTCGGCTCGGTCGAAAGTATCCGCGAGCTGGTCAGTCTGCATCTGCCGGGTATGCGTCTCAGGCCTTTGCCAGTGGCGCCGCGTCAGATCCCGTTTCATTCGAACAGAACCTATTTCAGCCTGGAGCTCAACGAGAAGGAGCAGGCGCAAGTGGATACGTCAGGTGGTTTCGCCTTCCATGTTTCAGGGGATTTCGCCGGGCTTGAACTGCAATTCTGGGCGGTCAGAAACTGATGGTCAGGGATATGCACGGCCATAACGATAACCCGACCCGCCTGCACGGTAAGCGCCCAGGTAACCGCACTCACGAGAGG
Organism: Pseudomonas viridiflava; assembly: GCF_001642795.1. Classification (GTDB taxonomy): domain Bacteria; phylum Pseudomonadota; class Gammaproteobacteria; order Pseudomonadales; family Pseudomonadaceae; genus Aquipseudomonas; species Aquipseudomonas viridiflava. The sequence goes on from NZ_LKEH01000027.1 coordinate 113,942, forward strand.
CTTACTGACGCCGCTGAACGTCATCCTTTCGAAAGCCTTCAGGAACGATTGACCTACAGTGCCCGGCTGGCGCCCGAAGAGCGTGTGGACTTTCATATCAACCCGTTGATCGCTGCTGCAAGTGATCTGCTGTCACACCTTTCCAGGCTTGCCGCTGCACCTGAAGAAGGGGACATCCGCCCTTTGAACAGAACGCTGATCGGGCAGGTGAAGCTGTTCGAGGCCCATGCCGGCCATCACGCGATAGAGCACGACCAGATGCTGGCTGCACGTTACGTGCTGTGTACGGTGCTGGACGAGGCTGTCCTGACCACTGCCTGGGGCAGTGCGAGTAATTGGTCGACCATGAGTCTGCTGAGTCATTTCCATCAGGAGACGTTTGGCGGCGAGAAGTTTTTCCAGTTGCTGGAGAGACTGGGCAGTAACCCAGCCAAACACCTGCACCTGCTGGAACTGATGTACCTCTGTCTGGCCCTGGGATTCAAGGGCAAGTACCGAGTCACCCTGCGCGCAAATGACGAGCTGGACGATATTCGCGACGGCCTCTACCGACAGATACGTCAACTAAGAGGTGAGGTACCCATGATGCTTTCGCCTCATTGGCGTGGCTCGCAGGAAGATTCCCTGGAGCCTCCACGGCTCGTGCCGTCGTGGCTGGTCGTCATCTTCACGCTGATGACGCTGGCGGTGATGTATTCGGGCTTTGCGTGGGTGTTGGGCAAGCAGCGCGAGACAGTCCTCAAGCCTTATCAGTTCGTTGATTCAGTGGCGCTTGAGCGTCAGTCGCAAAACCGGGGAACCCGATGAAGATGTTCTGGAAAAAGCTGTTGTCCGTGCTAGGCAAGACCTGGGTCTGGTCGTTGTTGCTGGTGGTCGTCCTGAGCGCCCTGGTCTGGCTATTCGGGCCTTTGTTCGCGGTGGCTGAACTCAGGATTCTGGAAGGCGCGACGTCGCGTCTGCTGGTGGCCATCACGCTGTTGCTTGGCTGGGGGCTGGCAATGGTCTTCGTCGGATGGCGTGCTGGCAAACGCGATGAAAAACAACAGGCCAACGACACAGAAAGGGAGCGCGTGCTTGAGGGCATCGCGATCGACAAGGAGTCTCGGGAACTGACCCTCCGGTTCAAGGATGCCGTAAGGTTGATCAGCCGTTCGAGTCTTTACGACGGGCGCGGCGAGTCCGCCCGTCAGGAGTTGCCCTGGTACCTGATGATAGGCCCGGAAGGCAGCGGCAAGACCAGCTTGCTGGATTTTTCCGGGCTCGACTTCCCGTTGAACAAGGTGCAGCGCAAGCTCACACGCGATACCAGAAGCACGAGCTGTTGTGACTGGTACCTGACTGATCAGGCGGTGATCATGGATACCGCCGGCCGTTACCTGAGCCAGAAGCGGTCAGAAGTTGACGGCAGCGCGTGGCACACATTGTTGTCATTGTTGCGCGAGAGACGACGCGCGCGTCCGCTCAGTGGCGTGCTGGTCACTCTGCCAGTCGAGCTGCTGATCGAGGACAAGTCAAGCCAACTGGAATCGGTTGCCGAGACCGTTCGAGCGCGTCTGGACGAGATCCATCGTCAACTGAGCATTGAGGTTCCCGTCTATCTCGTGCTGACCAAGACGGACGCAGTAGAAGGCTTTGATGAGTTCTTCGATCAGTTGTCCCGCGAGGAAAGCCGACAGGTACTGGGCTCGACGTTCGGCAAGGGCGAGCGGGGCACCGACATCGATGTTGTCGGCAAGGCATTCGACTCGTTGTTGCAAAGGTTAAGCAGCCAGGTTATCACGCGACTTCATCAGGAACGCGACATTCAGCGCCGCGGGCGCATGCTTGAATTTCCCGCCCAGTTGGGACGTATCGCCCATAGTCTGAAGATATTTGTCGAACTGGCTTTTTCGGGAAATCGCTACCAGCGCGCCAGCCATCTGCGCGGTTTTTACCTCACCCGTGCGCCTCACATGGTCGATCAGGCCAAGCCTTCGCAAGAGCAGGCGGCGCAGGATCACGACAGCATCGGTCTGCCTTTGCGGCATGTCGGACGCCCGCGGTTTATCCATGATCTGCTGGCACGGGTCATCTTTCCCGAGTCCAGGCTGGCGATGCTCGACAAGGACGTGCGTCGACAGCTCGATTGGCGACAGCGCGCGGTGTTCGGTGGCGCTGTTCTCTCGGTCGCTTTAGCAGGCTTGGTCTGGTCAATCGGATTCAACACCAACCACGACCGCCTTGAAACACTTCGTCTTACCGCACAACAATTGGTCAAGCAGCGCTCGCAGATAGCGCCACAGGATGACGTTCTGACGGTGCTTGATGCTTTGAACACTCATTACCAGGCCACCCGGGTGTTCCCCGATACCGCAGATCTATCCTTGTACGAGCGCAACGGCTTGTATCAGGGCCCGGCCGCCAACGAGGCGTTGCTGGCCGGTTACCATGCACAACTGCAGCGCTTGTTGTTACCCCGTCTTGCAGGATTGCTTGAAGCACAGATGCAAGCGTCCACTTCCGATCGCGACCAGTTGCTGGGCAGCTTGCGCGCCTATCTGATGCTTACCCGCCAGGAGCGACGGGACCGTGCCTGGCTGAGGGAGTGGATCGCTGCTGACTGGACGATACGCTATGCCGCTCATGCCCAGGCACAGCGTCAGTTGAATGAACATGTGCAGCGTTTGCTGGATCTGCCGTTTGACTACCCCGGCAACGCCGAGCTGGTAGCACAGACTCGGCAGGTGTTGCGCAATGAGTCTCTGGCCAATGTGATTTACCGCGTGCTGCGTGAGAAGGCGCGCACGCTTCCTGAGTACAGCCTGGCTCAGCGAATCGGTCCGCAGCAGATAGCGCTGACAGGCACTGACTATCGTATTCCCGGCTTTTATACCCGGCATGGTTATCAGCAATATTTTGTGGTTCAGGGCTCGGCAGTGGTCAGCGACATCCTGCGCGACAATTGGGTGCTGGGCGAGAGCGCAGCGCTTGGTACGGCGGACTTGCGACGGTTGATGGTCGAACTGGAGCAGCTTTATTTCCGCGACTATGCCAATCACTGGTCCGAAGCGGTCGGCAAGACGTCGCTGCAGCCCTTTGAAGGGCCGAAGCCGGGGGCGTTGCAGATTGCCGGTCTGAGCGCAGCCAACTCGCCGCTGGTGCAGTTGCTGGTCGAAGTCCGGGAAAATACCCGCTTTGCGACCGTGGCCGAGAGCGTCGATAAACTGTCAATCCAGGACAAGACAGGTGCTATTGGCAAGGCTGTTTCAACCGTGGGAGGTCAGGCGCAGCAAGCGCTTGCCGATAGCCTGCCCGACGCTTCGAAGAAGGCGCTGCAACGTCGCTTCGATCCGTTGCATCGGCTACTGGACGAAGAAAATGCTCCCGGTCCTGATCTGATGTCCGTGTTCAGTGCACTGGATGACGTTCAGCGGCAAATGGCGACATTGGGCCGCTCTGGTCAGCCTGAACTGGCCGCATTCGAGATGGCACGAGGCCGCATGGGCGGGCAGCGAGACGCGTTGAGCAATCTGCGTAATACGTCGGCATCGCTGCCGCAGCCTGTGGCCGGCTGGTTCAACGGCCTGGCGGAAGATGCCTGGAGCTATGTCTTGCATCAGTCGTATCAGTACGTCAACCAGCGCTACAAGGACGAGTTGTACAGCTTTTACGGCCAGGCCCTCGACAAGCGTTATCCGTTTTACGCTCACAGTCACAGCGACGTTGCGATCAGCGATTTCCGCGAGTTCTTCAAATCCCAGGGGCTCGCTGACCGCTTCTTCAACAGTTACCTTAAGCCTTTTGTCAGCGGCGAGCCTGGGCACTACCGCTTGCGCAGCATCGATGGCTACAGCCTGCCAATGAGCCGGGCGTATCTTGATCAGATGTCTGTGGTGCACGCCATACGCAACAGTTTTTTCGCGGGAAGCGCTCAGGAACCCCAGGTGCAGTTCAAGCTGGAGCCTTACACACTGGACCCGAATGTCAGCCGCGCCGAGTTTCGTCTGGGCAACCAGTCGATGGAGTATCGTCATGGCCCCATCGTACCCGTGGCTTTCACATGGCCGACCGAGATCGAGAATGGCCGGGCCAGTCTGGTCATGGAGCGCATGGCAGATCGCCCGATTGGTATCGAGAAGAACACCGGTCCGTGGTCATTGTTCCGCCTGCTGGATCTGATGCAGACCGAACCACTCAAGGGACGTGACGTTCTGGTGCTCAAAGCCGATGTCGGCGGGATGCGAGCCAACTATCTGCTGTTGAGCCAGCGTTCTGCAAACCCCTTCGATATGTCGGCGTTGCGAGGGTTGCGCATGCCTGCACAGCTTTGAAACCCCGAGAGGCGCAAGACAGGCTCCCCGATGTGCTCTCACGCCGCTACAGAATCGAGCGTTTGCTTGGCTCTGGCGGCATGGGAGTCGTCTATCAGGCCCGCGACCTGCTGCATGAACTGATGGGCGAGCCTGATCCATGCATCGCAATCAAGGTGCTCAATGATGACCTGGCGACGGCACGGGACGCCGATGCGCTGCTTTACAGCGAGTTTGCCCTGACACGGCGACTTCATCATCCGCACATCGTTCGTTCTTATGCATTTGGCGTGGACGACGAATGCAGCCGAGCCTTCATGACGCTTGAATTCATGCGCGGTGTGCGCCTTGATCGAGTGCTCAATGAAAATCCCGGAGGATTGCCCTGGGCGCAGGCGAGGGAAATCGCAACAGCGCTGCTGGACGCCCTGACATATGTTCACCAAAAAGGCGTGCTGCATGGGGATGTGAAGCCCGAAAACATCATGCTCACCGAGCGGGGCTTGCGACTTTTTGACTTCGGCCTCGGGCAGCCCGTTGACGGCGTGCTCACCGGACTGCCGCAGCTGAACCGACAACACTTGCAGCCCTGGACACCTCGTTATGCGGCGCCTGAGGTGCGTGACGGTGGCCCACTCACGACACAAGCCGATGTTTACGCAGTTGCACGAGTGCTTTACGAAATGGCGGCAGGAAGAAAAGCACTCATGGATGTAAGCGACCTCCAGTCCTGCCCGGTTAGCGGGGCTTCATCGTTGCGAAAACCCGAAGGTTTGCCGTCCGCCTGCTGGTCTGAACTCCGTGTGGCGCTGATGGCTGATATCCGTGAAAGAACAATAAGCGCCCGCCAGTTACTCGACGTCTATCAGAGCGCGTCGAATCGGCGGTTTTGGCGATGGGGTCGAGCAATGATTACCCATAAATGACCCCCGACGACTAGGGTTAGTCCGTAGATCACACTTCATCCAACCTCAAGGAGCACGCATGCACCGTCTGGACTGGCTCGTCGACCACATGGAACACAGCGACATGATGGCGCTGTGGCTGCATCGGCAGTTCAACTACGAGTTTGCGCAGCAATCGCTGGCCGACTGGGAGGAAGAGTTTGCCGAGGGGCAGTACAACAATGAGTGGAAATGTCTCATCGCGATCGAGGACGGGCAGTTGCTGGGTGGCGCAGCGTTTGCCGATAACGATCTATCTGACCGACCCGAGCTCGGACCTTGGCTAGCGTGCGTGTTCGTCAGGTCGGAAGCTCGGGGCAGGGGACTTGCAGCCGAGTTGATCGAAAGCATTTGCAGCCATGCCAAACGGAGTGGCGTAGACCGGTTGTACCTGCACACGCACGATCAGCAAGCTTATTACGCCAAGCGTGGCTGGCATTTGCAGGAACGCTTTGATGCCTGGGGTATGGCGCAGTGGTTGATGTTTCGCGATCTGTAAAAGCCGAAGCATCTGAAGTCGCCTAATCGAGTAATCTCACCAGCTGCGGCTCCAGCGAAGGCCCCTGCACATCGAGCAACGCAAGCGTCACCGGCAGTTTGAAACGACGCCGTCCCGCACTGCCGGGGTTGATGTACAACCGCTCCCCGCGCCATTCAATAAGCGGTTTATGCGAATGCCCGGTGACTACGATCCGCGTGCGCTCATCAAGCAGGGCAGGCACATCGGCGATGTCGTGTACCAGCAATATCTGCCAGCCGCTTAGTTCGAAAATCAGGTGATCGGCAATCTCGCTCGCCCAGGGCGAATCCACGTCGTTGTTGCCACGCACAATGTGCAGCGGGGCGATGGCCTTGAGCTGCTCGACGATCTCTGCGCTGCCAATGTCTCCGGCGTGGATGATCTGCTCGCAGCCTTGGAGCGCGGTGACCGCTTCCGGGCGGAGCAAACCGTGAGTATCGGAAATGATGCCGATTTTCATGAGGGCCTCTTGGCGGGAGCTGAACCATTGGGACAGCTTTAATCGGCAAGCGTGCCTGTGAGTTGGCACCGTCACGACTTAATGCCGTCATCACAAATGAGCGCTTGCGTGACAATTTTCATAAGCGTACCGTAAGGTTCACTTATGAAGAGGGTCGCATCATGTTAGCCACTTCGAAAACGCGTCTGCTTCACGAGCCGATCAAGCCTGTCATCGGCACCCGGATTCTCAATACCAAAGAGGAGCTGCTGAGCGGCGAGCTTGCGGACGAGATTCGCGGTTTGCTGGAGCAGCGGGGCGTGCTGGTTTTTCCGCGAATCGGTTTCAGCGATGCCGAGCAGATCGCGTTCACCCGCACATTGGGCGCGTTTTCGGCGGAAGCCAGCGACGGTCAGAATGTCACCAAAATTACGCTGGATGCCAAGGTGAACCCGTCGGGTGCCGAGTTTCTGAAGGGTTCGCTGTATTGGCACATCGACGGCACCAGCAGTGATGTGCCCATCCTGGCCTCGCTTCTGGCCTGCAAGGTGACGGCGACCTGGGGTGGCAATACCGGGTTTTGCAATACCTATGCGGCGTATGAGGCGTTGTCTGCGGCGGACAAGCTGCGCTATGCAGGCATGCGTGTCGTGCACGCGCCCTGGTCGTCGCTGTTTTACTACAATCCTGAGCCGAGTCTGGCGACGCTCAAGGTCATGCAGGCCATTGGCGAGAAAGAGCTGCCGCTGGTGTGGACGCATCGCTCAGGTCGCAAATCGCTGATTCTGGGCTGCACGGCGCAGCAGGTGGCAGGCGTCAGCCGGGCCGAGAGCGCAGGGATTCTGGTCGAACTGCGTGAGTGGGCGACGGGTGATTCGTTCAGCTACAGCCACGAATGGCAGGTGGGTGATCTGGTGATCTGGGACAACACGGGCACCCTGCATCGTGCCGAGGCGTATGACCCGGAATGCGGGCGTTTGATGCATCGCACCAAGCTGCAAGGCGAGGAACCGTTTGAATGAGCCCGACTGTGATGTTGTTCGAAAACAGACTCATGTGTACATTTACGCATTGACTCACACCATGCGTTCACATGTTCGCGACATTCGGGCGCTTATGCTCGGTCAGTCATTGGTGTAACGAGCCGTTATCAGTCGGCTGGAGGAAAGACCCATGTGCGGATCCATGCGCGGTACCAAGGAACCCATCGCAGGTGTGTTCGTATTGCTGTTGCTGGCTGCAGGAGGCTGGGCGGCGCAAGAGCCTTTTCCCCACTTTGGCAGCGATATCACGCCCGATACGCAGGTGAATGAAAAGGTCCGTACACAGCCGGTTCAGTCACGTCAGCTGCCACCGGACAATCTGCGTCGTTTCAGTAACGCCGGATCCACGCCTGACTATGTCCATGCCGTTGCCAGCGCCCGCTGTTCGCCGAGTTCTGTCGCTAAGGCCTGAACAAATGGGCATGACCTGCCCGATACAGTGATGATTCGCTGAACGTATCGTTTGCCAGCACGCGTCCTACCAGTATCAACGCGGTGCGCCGGAACCCTTTGGCCTGCACCTTTTCTTCGATGTCCACCAGCGTGCCCTGTACCCAGTCCTGATCCGGCCAGCTGGCGCGATGCACCACGGCAATCGGGCAGTCCGCGCCATAATGCGGTATGAGCTCTTCGATGATCCGGTGCAGATTGTTGACCCCCAGATGAATCGCCATGGTGGCCCGATGCTGCGCAAGGCTGGCCAGTTCTTCGCCGGGCGGCATTGAAGTCTTGTCGGCGTAGCGGGTCAGGATCACGCTTTGCGAGATGTCCGGCAGGGTGAGTTCTGTGCCGAGCAACGCCGCGCAGGCGGCCGTTGCGGTGACGCCAGGGATGATTTCAAAGGGAATGCCCAGCTCGCGCAAATGACGGATCTGCTCGCCGATGGCGCCATACAGGCTTGGATCACCCGAATGCACGCGTGCCACGTCCTGGCCTTGCGCATGGGCGGTCTTGATCAGGTCGATGATCTGTTCCAGGTGCAGCTCGGCGCTGTTGACCACCTGCATAGCCTGATTGCCCTCCAGCACCGCGACGGGCACCAGCGAGCCTGCGTAGATGATGACAGGGCAAGTGCGAATCAGGCGCTGGCCCTTGACGGTGATCAGCTCCGGGTCGCCGGGGCCTGCGCCGATGAAAAAAACGGTCAAGGGAATCTCCTGAAGTGAGTCATTGCCGGAATTATCCGCCGGTTGCGGGGCTGGTTGCCAAGGCAAATGTGGCGTGGGTGCTTTTCTGGCGTTCGATCACCAGTCCGGCAGAGCCATCACCCAGTTGCGCCGCAAGAGCCAGCGCCGAACCTTCGGCGACGCCGTGGCAGCCGGTGTGTTGCAGCACATTCGCCGAGCGATGGGTGAGGTGAAGATCCCAGTACACCAGTTGCGCCGCGTTGAAGAACACCAGCGGCACGGCCAGTTGTCGCGCCAGTGCCAGCAGGCCGGGCTCTTCGCTTTTCAGGTCGATGGAGGCCAGCGCGGTGATGTCGCTCATGTCGAGTCCGTGCGCATTGAGATGGCGCTCCAGCAGTTCATGCAACTGCAGGGCAGAGCAACCGCGCCGACACCCCAAGCCCGCGACAATGACTGAAGCGGGCAGGGCGTTCGTCTGCTCAGGCCGGGTACGGTTCGGCATGCTGCAGATCGGCGTTGTTGCGGCGGAACAGCCAGGCGCTGATCAGGCCCAATGCTACCCAGAACACGGCATTGGTCAGCAGCGAAGCGATGATGAACTGCGATTCAAGTGCTTCAGGCGCGAGACTCTCATGAACCAGCGGCTGCGGTGCGCCGATCACATGAGGCGCAACCAGAATGGCAACGCCCAGCACTTTGAGCAGCAGGTTCTGACCGAAGATCAGCAGCGCGAGGCCAGCAGCGGTAGAGGCTGCGGTGCCAATCCACCAGAACTGACGCTGACTGAGTTCGGCGGCTGCGGTGCCCGGCAGTTCCGGTGGCAGGCCAAGGGTTGGAGCCAGCACGAAGACGGCGAAACCGGCCAGTCCCCATCCGGCGCCCTGAAGCGGGCTGCCCGGTGCGCGCAAGGTATAGAGCCCGGCAAGCATCAGCGCAAAACCGACCGCGACCACCAGATTGCCACCGGTGGTGGACAGCACGCGCTGCCAGCCGTTTTCCGGTTCCCAGGCGGCTTCGTCATGTTCGTGACTGTGCTCGGCCGCAACGCCGCCAGCCTGTTCATGCACGTGTTCGGCAGGTGCGTTTTCGTAAGTCTCGGCCTGTTGGATCAACGGGACGACCCAAAAGCTTTGCAGCAGGGTCAGCAGCAGCGCTGCGAGCAGGCCGGTGAAGCCTGCGGTGTAGGCGATTCGCTTGAACATTGTGTTGTCCTCAATGACAAGGGAAGGCGGCGCTGTGGCGAGTGTCGTGTGCCGCGTTGTGCACGGCGGCGATGTGCGAGAACCCGGCAAAGTACACAAGGCATGCGCCCAGCAGCGCGGCACTGATGGCGGCGGTGAGGCGTTGTGTGCGGGAGGAGCTGGATGTGGCCGAATGGCTGCTGCTGATGGTCGTCATGGCGTTCCCTCTGGAGACGTGGGCAAAAGCGGGCCATGCGCACAGATACCCGCTGACGAACGTCAGAGGTTTCAACGGCGCCCGCCCACCGCGGGTGTGTCATTTGCAAACGTAGCGGGCCGGTCTCCGGGCTCGCGAGGGGGCGTGACAGCACTGTCCGTCCTTCGAAGTCACCTTCCCATGCCTGAGCACAGTGGATCTGACTTCCTCTCGCTTACCGTTGCGGGGGCAGCACCGGACTTGCTCAGCGATCTGAGCGCACCGGTTTCCCGTTTCACCCCGTGAGGGGCACCCGTAACAAGGCGCACAGGAGACCACGCGTAGCGGGGGATCGTCAATCTCAGCGATTGACCTGCCAGCGGTCACTGCGTAGCCTTGCCGGTTCGAGGTTCTTCGCTTGCAGCCCAGTGCGCAAGCACAGCTAAGACGGGAATGCGGTCAATGCCGCAGCTGCCCCCGCAACTGTAAACGGTCATGTTCATCGCACAGCCACTGCCCAGGCGGGAAGGCGCGATGAGCGCGCGTTGGCAAGGCCCGAAAGCCTGCAATGTGCTGCCGTAAGCCAGGAGACCTGCCTCGAACCGGGCCAAGGCCTGCGAATTCTCACTACAACCGGGCGGGGTGATCCGGTGGCGATCTGATCCGTGTGCGTCGCACGCGGCTCTCGTCCTGTTTGCCCGCCGCATCGCCACAAGGGCATCTGATGAAAACACTGGCCAAGCTTCCCGTCACCATCGTCACCGGCTTCCTGGGGTCGGGCAAGACCACCCTGCTGCGGCACATGCTCGACAACGCCGAAGGGCGTCGTATTGCCGTGATCGTCAACGAATTCGGCGAGCTGGGCATCGACGGCGAAATCCTCAAGCAGTGCACCATCGGCTGTACCGAAGAGGAAGCCAATGGTCGTGTCTACGAGCTGGCCAATGGCTGCCTGTGCTGCACCGTTCAGGAAGAGTTCTTCCCGGTGATGCGCGAGCTGGTCGCCCGTCGTGGCGATCTTGATCACATCCTGATCGAAACCAGCGGGCTTGCACTGCCAAAGCCCTTGGTTCAAGCCTTCCAGTGGCCGGAAATCCGTAACGCCTGCACGGTCGATGCGGTCATCACCGTCGTCGACAGCCCGGCGGTACTGGCGGGCACTTTTGCGGCCTTCCCGGATCAGGTCGATGCCCAGCGCAAGCTGGACCCGAACCTGGACCACGAATCGCCCCTGCACGAGCTGTTCGCCGATCAACTGGCCAGTGCCGATCTGGTGATCCTCAACAAGGCCGACATGATAGACGCTGACGGTCTTGCCAGGGTTCGCGCCGAAGTCGCTGAAGAACTGCCGCCTGCCGTCAAGGTGATCGAGGCCAGCAGTGGCCGCCTGCCGATCAGCGTCTTGCTGGGTGTCGGTGCCGAATCCGAAGTCCACATCGACGGTCGCAAGACGCACCATGACCATCATGACGGTGAAGACGATGATCACGATCACGACGCCTTCGATTCGATCTCCATCAAGCTGCCACAGGCCGATGAAGCAGTATTGCTCAAGGCGCTGACCCAACTGGTCGTGCAGCACGGCATCCTGCGGGTCAAAGGCTTCGCGGCGATTCCCGGCAAGCCGATGCGCCTGCTGATCCAGGGCGTGGGCACACGTTTCGACAAGCATTTCGACCGTGCCTGGCGCACCGACGAAGAGCGCCTGACCAATCTGGTGCTGATCGGCCAGGAACTGGACGCCGCCGCGCTGGAAGCTCAACTCAACGCCGCGATCGCAGGCTGACCCATGCACCTGCTGAGAACCCAGCCCGGCGGTTTCGTACCCGACGACAGCATCGCTGACCTGGGGCAGACCCCGGCCGATCTGGTGATTCTCTGCAGCGGCGATTCGAGCCTCGCGCTGCTCGCCGAAGCGGCCCGGCAGTTGCCGGAGGACTACCCCAGCCTGCGTCTGGCCAACCCGATGCAGGTGCAGAATCACGCGTCGGTCGACCTGTACGTCGACGACGTGCTGCGTCACGCCAAGGTCATCCTGCTGTCGTTGCATGGCGGCATCGGCTACTGGCGCTACGGCGTCGAGCGGTTGATGGAGCTGGCCGCGCAGGGCGTCACGGTGATTATGGTGCCGGGTTGTGACCGGCATGATCCGGAACTGATCGACCTGAGCACCGTTGCAGCAGCCGACTGCAACCGCCTGTGGCAGTTCCTGCGTCAGGGCGGCCTGCAGAATGCGCTGGACCTTTATAGCTGCATCGCCAGCACCTGGCTGGCACGCGATTATTCATGGGCCGAACCCCAGCCACTGCCACGCACCGCTATTTATCATCCGAAGCGGGCAACTGCCGGATTGGCGGACTGGCAGGCTGACTGGCGCAACGATCAGCCTGTTGCAGCGCTGCTGTTCTATCGTTCGCACCTGCAGGCCGCCAACACCGGGTTCATCGACGAGTTCTGCGAGCGATTACAGGCACAGGGTCTCAACCCTTTGCCGATCGCCGTCGCCAGCCTCAAGGAGGCTGGCTGCTTCACGCAGGTAGAAGACTGGCTGGATGAGGGCGGAGTCGAGCTGATCCTCAATACCACCGGCTTTGCCCAGTCGAGCCCTGAAACGCCGCATCTGCGGCCGTTTCGGCGCGATGTACCGGTGATCCAGGCCATCTGTGCGCAAGACAACGAGCCTGCCTGGAGTGCCAGTGCACAAGGCCTGGGCGCCCGCGATCTGGCAATGCACATCGCGTTGCCGGAGCTCGACGGACGCATCATCAGTCGCCCTATCAGTTTCAAGGACCTGGCATGGCGCAGCGAGCGCAGTCAGTCTGATGTGGTCTGTTACCGGGCGCATCCCGAGCGCATGGACTTCGTTGCCCAACTGGCACGACGCTGGATTCTGCTGGCGCGCCTGCCCAACGCCGATAAGCGTGTGGCGCTGATTCTGGCCAACTATCCCACTCGCGACGGCCGAATCGGCAACGGCGTCGGGCTGGACACGCCCGCCGCCGCGCTGAATATCCTGCGCGCCATGCAGGCCGAGGGCTATCCGCTGGCCGAGCTGCCTGACAGCGGCACCGAACTCATTCATCAATTGCTCGGCGGCGTGACCAACGATCTGGACAGCATCGATCAGCGTCCATGTCAGCAGAGCATGGCGCTGGATGAGTACCTTGAAGCCTTCAATGCATTGCCGCAGGCCAACCGTGACGCGGTGAACGCCCGCTGGGGCGCGCCGGATGCCGATCCCATGTTTCGCAGCGGCCGGATGATGATCGCAGGCCTGCGCTTTGGTCTGACCTTCGTCGGCATCCAGCCGGCCCGTGGCTATCAGGTCGATCCAAGCGCGGTCTATCACGACCCGGATCTGGTGCCGCCGCATGGCTATCTCGCGTTTTATTTCTGGCTGCGCAAGGCGTATGGCGCCGATGCAGTAGTGCACGTCGGCAAACACGGCAACCTGGAGTGGCTGCCCGGCAAGGGCGTCGGCCTGTCCGAGAATTGCTGGCCGGATGCTGTGCTGGGCCCGATGCCGAACATCTATCCGTTCATCGTCAACGATCCGGGCGAGGGTGCACAGGCCAAGCGTCGTACGCAGGCCGTGATCATCGACCACTTGATGCCGCCGCTGACCCGCGCCGAAACTTATGGCCCGTTGCGCAATCTGGAGCTGCTGGCGGACGAGTATTACGAAGCGCAGCTGCTTGATCCTCGCCGCGCCCGCGAGCTGCAGCGTGACATTCTGAATCTGGTTCGCGAAACGCAGATCGACCGTGAGCTGGCGCTGGACGAGACGACCGACAGCGATGCCGACGCAGCAATCTGGCTGCCGCGTCTGGACACCTATCTCTGTGATTTGAAGGAATCGCAGATCCGCGATGGCCTGCATATATTTGGTCAGTCACCTGAAGGACGTTTACGCACCGACACGCTGCTGGCCCTGTTGCGTATTCCCCGTGGCGATGGCCGTGGTGCTCAGTCGAGTCTGTTGCGGGCGTTGAGCAAGGCATTCGATCTGGGCTTCGACCCACTGGACTGCGAACTTGCCGAACCCTGGCAAGGGCCGCGTCCGACCGAGTTGCTGGGCTTGAGCACTGACCCGTGGCGCACGGCTGGCGACGCGCGTGAGCGCCTTGAGCTTTACGCAGCTGCCCTTATCGAGCGCATCTGCGACGGTCAGGACGTGACGGATTTGCCGGAGCATGCCGACCTGGCACTGATCCTCGACAGCCTGCGGGAAGTGGTCGCCCCACGCCTCGATGCCTGCGGCCCCGGAGAAATGCAGGGCATGCTGGATGCACTGAGCGGCCGCTTCGTGCCTGCCGGGCCCAGCGGTGCACCCAGTCGCGGGCGGCTGGATGTATTGCCAACCGGGCGCAATTTCTTCAGCGTCGACGTACGTAACCTGCCGACCACCACCGCGTGGCGGATTGGTTTCCAGTCGGCGAACCTGCTGCTGGAGCGCCATCTTCAGGATCACGGCGACCACTTGCGGCAGCTGGGTCTTTCGGTCTGGGGTACGGCGACCATGCGCACTGGCGGCGACGACATTGCGCAAGCCATGGCACTGATGGGCGTGCGTCCGGTCTGGGCGACGGGCAGCCAGCGTGTCGATGACTTCGAGATTCTGCCGATCAGTCTGTTGGACCGCCCGCGCGTGGACGTGACGCTGAGGGTTTCCGGCTTCTTTCGCGATGCCTTTGCCAACCTGATTCGTCTGTTCGACGCGGCCGTGCAGGCTGTTGCGGCGCTGGACGAGCCGGATGATCTGAACCCGATTGCCGCCCGGGTACGTGAAGAACGAGCGAGTTTCATCGCTGAAGGTCTGAGCGAGGACGAAGCGGTACGTCAGGCTGGGTGGCGGATCTTCGGTGCCAAGCCCGGCGCTTATGGCGCGGGCGTTCAGGGCGCCATCGATGGACGCTTGTGGCAAAGCCGCGAAGATCTGGCCGAGGTTTATCTGAATTGGGGCGGTTATGCCTATGGCGGCTCCGACGAGGGTACGCCCGCCCGGCAGCGCTTCGCTCAGCGCCTGTCTCAGGTGCAGGCCGTGGTACAGAATCAGGACAACCGCGAGCACGATCTGCTCGATTCCAACGATTACTACCAGTTTCAGGGTGGCATGCTGGCCGCCGCCGAAACCCTCAGCGGCGTGAAAACGGCCAGCTACCATGGCGACCACAGCCAGCCGGACCTGCCGAAGATCCGCACCTTGAAGGAAGAGCTGAATCGCGTGATCCGCTCGCGGGCAGCCAACCCGAAGTGGATCGACGGCGTCAAACGTCACGGCTATAAAGGCGCGTTCGAAATGGCCGCGACGGTGGACTTCCTGTTCGCCTTCGATGCGACGACCGAGCTGATCGATGATCACCAGTACGCACTGTTGGCCGATGCCTACCTGCTTGATCCGTCGACTCGTGAATTCATCGAGCAGCACAACCCCGATGCCTTGCGTGACATGACCGAGCGCATGCTCGAAGCGCAGCAACGCGGCCTCTGGCAGGAACCGGGCGATTATCAGCAAGCCCTGGAAGACCTGCTGCTGGATATAGAAGAGAAGTGATGACCTTGTCTGACTCAAGCCTTGCCAATACGCCACATTTTCCACTGGCCGCCGTCGTGGGCGCCGATGACCTTAAGCTGGCGCTGTGCCTGACCGCGATTGATCCGCGCATCGGTGGCGTCTTGATCGAAGGTCCGCGAGGCATGGCCAAATCGACCCTGGCGCGCGGACTGGCGGATCTGCTCGCCAGCGGGCAGTTCGTGACGCTGCCACTGGGCGCGACCGAAGAACGGCTGGTCGGGACGCTGGACCTGGATGCCGCGCTGTCCGAAAGCCGTGCGCGTTTCTCGCCCGGCGTACTGGCCAAGGCTGACGGCGGCGTGCTGTATGTCGATGAGGTTAATCTGCTGGCCGATCATCTGGTCGATCTGCTGCTGGATGTCGCTGCCAGCGGCGTCAACCTGGTGGAGCGTGATGGCATTTCCCATCGTCATGCCGCCCGTTTCGTGTTGATCGGCACCATGAATCCGGAAGAGGGCGAACTGCGTCCGCAACTGCTGGACCGTTTCGGCCTCAACGTCGCTCTCAGCGGACAGACGCTGCCTGCCGAGCGCAGCCAGATCATCCGCAGACGTCTGGATTTCGATGCCGATCCGCATGCGTTCGGCGCGCAGTGGCAACTCGAGCAGGATGCATTGAAACAGCGTTGCGAGCAGGCCCGTTCGCGGCTGGCCGGTATCGAACTGGATGACGCGTCGTTGGCGTTGATCACCGAACGCTGTTTCGCAGCAGGTGTTGACGGCATGCGTGCTGATCTGGTCTGGCTGCGTGCCGCACGGGCACATGCAGCCTGGCGCGGCGTCGCGCAGATTGAAGAGCAGGACATTGATGCCGTGGCCGAGTTTGCGCTGCGCCATCGCCGTCGCGAACAGTCGCCGCCTCCACCAACACAGCAATCGCCTGAAACGCCGCCTTCCGGTTCATCGCAGAAGCAGGATGACTCAGGCGGGCAGGGCAGTTGGGGTGAGCTACCGGCTCAGGCAGTGCCTACCGGCTCACGTCGCGAAGTGCCGAGCTGGCCAAAAAAGCCTTAGGCATCCGCCCCAAGCGCTCCAAGGAGGCGGATGCCGTGCCCCGGCCGGGTCGACTTGCTTCGGGGAGGACAGGCGCGTCAAGAGCAGGTTCGGACGGCCCGGTGCAATGGCTGCCTACCCTGATGAAAGGTCGTCCGAAAAAGGCCAGCGATCTGGTTCGCCAGCCGCGTAGCAGTCGCCCCAGTGAGCTGTTGCTGGTGATTGTCGATGCGTCTGCATCGACGAAGCGGCATCAGGCGCTCAGCCAGGCCAAGGGCGTGCTGTCTCAGCTATTTGACGATGCCTATCGCAGCCGCACCCGTCTGGCCTTGCTCACGGCCAGTGGCCACGCGCCGAGCTGGCAGCATCAGGGTTTGAAAGCATCGTCGGCGCTGAGTCCGTGGCTGAGTGCGCTGGGGGCAGGGGGCGGAACGCCACTGCCGCAAGCTTTGGAAGAAGCCCGACTCTGGCTGACGAAACGCAGCAAGCGCTACCCGTCTGAACAGCAGCGGGTGCTGGTGCTGACCGATGGCAGGCTCAAGCAACTGCCTGCGCTGCTGGCCTTCGAGTGCGCGAGTCTGTTGATCGATATGGAAAAAGGCCCGATCCGGCTGGGGAGAGCGCGGGAACTGGCGCGCGGCCTGGGGGCGGAGTATCGGCATATTGATGAGCTTGGCTCAGTCGAATGACGCTCAGAATTGACTCAAGTGAAGCGCTCTGCTCACTGAGTCAGTGTCATTTGTGGCGCGGAGCGTCATGGTGTGCCTGCCCATGCGGAGCGCTCATCGCTCCCACTCTGCGCTCATCGTTATACACAAGTCATCTGGCTATCCGGTGAGACAGCGGCCCTGCCGTGCTTTTTTACGCGATAGTGCGGACACCGCCGATTGCGACGTGGGTGAAGGCTGAGTTCTGGCGC
>NZ_LKEH01000027.1:131190-494187 GCF_001642795.1 Pseudomonas viridiflava
GCAATCTGTGCCATTTCGGAGCGTCTCGGGCGGCATGCCCACGCAGAGCGGTGGGCGCGATCGGTGTCGAGCGCAGCTCGACAGGCCCGATCAAGCAGCGACTCAGGCTGGCATGGTCCAGGGCTTGAGGTCGTACCCTTCGTTACTTATTTCAGCGCGGGCCTGCTCTAGCGCGCTGGCCAGCTGCTGCTTGTCCGAATAGGTGCTGCTCGGAATCTGCTTGCGGCCAATTCGGGTGCTGGTGCGATCGATAACGGTCAGGCTCAGTTCGCCGTTCCCGTCCTGTGGTGCCCAGGCAACACACTGGAAGGGTTCAAAAGCGTGTCCAGCGATCAGAAGTGCATCGTTGAAGCGCAGTGGGGCGTTCATGGTCAATTCCTCAAAGTGCCCATATCAATTCAGTCACGTCGGCGGGCTTACCGTCCGGCTGGTTACTTGTGTTGATGAACGGGAGGGGCACATGAGTCACACACATTTTTGAAAATTTTCTAATTCCGTTACGGACCACAGTCGTAAAAGCCGCGTTACAGCACTAATGACGTTTGGTTATTGCCATTAGATGCAAACGGTACAAGGCGGTGTCAAATATTTGCTAATGTAAGGATCGGGCTCGCCAACATACTGTTTATAAAACGTTTTTCATAACCTTAATTCGACGCCGGGCGCCAAGGAACCTCTATGCATGAATCGGCCCCAACGCGACGTCTGTTAATTGTTGACCCCTGTGATGATTGTCATCTATTGATCCCTGTCCTGCACGCTGCCGGATGGGCGGTGGACAGCAGTACGCTCGAGTCGGCGCTCAATCTCAGCTGCGATGTCGGTTTGATCCGCCTGATGCCTGACCATTTCGAGCATCCCGAGATGGTCAAGGAACTCATTACTCGCACCAATACCCAATGGATCGCGGTGCTGGCACCGGATGACCTGCGCCGGGAAAAGATCGGGGATTTCGTCTGCGAGTGGTTTTTCGATTTCCATACCCTGCCGTTCGATGTCGCCCGCATGCAGGTCACCTTGGGTCGTGCCTATGGCATGGCTCGGCTTAGGGCGCAGGGTGCGGCCCAGACTTCCAGCAGCGAACACGAGATGCTGGGCGAGAGCAGACCGATTCGGGAGTTGCGGCGGCTGCTTGGCAAGCTGGCACCGACGGAGTCGCCTGTCATGATTCGTGGCGAGCGCGGCACGGGCAAGGAACTGGTCGCACGCACGCTGCACGCGCAGTCTCAACGACGTAACAAGCCGTTCGTGGCTGTTAATTGCGGTGCCATCGCCGAACATCTGATCCACGCCGAGCTGTTCGGCTATGAGAAAGGCGCATTCAATGGCGCTCAGGAACGCAAGGTCGGGCGGATTGAAGCCGCAGACGGCGGCACCCTGTTTCTCGATGAAATCGGCGATCTGCCCCTCGAGACCCAGGCGCACCTGTTGCGCTTCTTACAGGATCGGCAGATCGAGCGTATCGGCAGCAGTGAGCCGATTCCTGTGGATGTCCGGGTGCTGGCCGCCACCCATGTGGACCTCGAGGCGGCCATTCGCAAGAAGCGCTTTCGGGAGGACCTGTATTACCGGCTCAACGTACTGCAGGTCGGCACGGCTCCGCTGCGTGAACGACATGGCGATCTGGCGATGCTGGCCAATCATTTTGCTCACTTTTACAGCCAGGAAACCGGCAGGCGCGCCCGTAATTTCAGTCAGGATGCGCTGATTGCCATGGGCAAGCATGACTGGCCGGGCAATGTGCGCGAGCTGGCCAACCGAGTGCGACGCGGTCTGGTCCTGGCCGAAGGTCGGCAGATCGAGGCTGTGGATCTGGGGTTGCTGGGAGAAGAGGACATTGTCAGCAGCATGGGAACGCTGGATGACTATAAGTCCCGTGCAGAACGGCAGGCCTTGTGCGACGTGCTGACCCGCCACAGCGACAACCTCAGCGTGGCGGCAAAGGTCTTAGGTATTTCGCGCCCGACGTTCTACCGCTTGCTGCACAAGCATCAGATCCGGTGAAGTCGATAACAGTCGGCTGACGGCAGCCATGGCCTGGTCATGGCGTTGTTGCCAGTCGCCTTCGATCAATTCGTAGCGTTGCGCATGCTGATCGAGCCATTGCCGACTGGCGCTGAAAAACGCCTGACGCTCTGCCAGTTCCGGCTGGCAGCGTTGCCCGTCACCGATCCATTCGACGCCTTCGGGAGACAGCAGCAGGTGCAGGTCATAGTGTCTTTTGAGTAATTGCTGCTCGATCCACTGCGGACAATCGCCGAACAGCGTGCGGCTCCAGAGCATGTTGCTCAACAGGTGCGTGTCGAGAATCAGCAGCGCAGGCTTTGTTGCGCGCGCGGCGTCTTCCCGGTCGAGTTGACCCTGAGCGATGGCGGTAATGTCGTCATAGACCGTGTCGCGACCCTGTTCGTCGATGAAGTGACGCACGTATTCATCGACCAGAACACCGCCAAAACGCTTGTGTATAGCCGCACAGAGCCAGCTTTTGCCGCTGGACTCCGGGCCAGTCAGCACCAGAACCTTCATTGGGCCAGTGCCAGATCGTTGCGCCATTCACGCCAGCCCTGAACGGCGAGCAGGGTGAATAGCCCGTAGAGCGCTGCCGTCAGGTAGAGGTCCTTGTAGACGAACAGGCCGACAAAAATGACGTCAAGCACGATCCACAATGGCCAGCACTGCACGCGCTTTTGTGCCATCCAGACCTGCGCCACCAGGCTGAAACCGGTCAGCGCCGCATCCAGCCAGGGTTGCGCGGCATCGGTGAAGTGGGCCATGCCGGCGCCCAGTGCCAGACTGATGACGACGCCAATGGCCAGCCCCGCGGCAACCGAGCCGCCACGCAGCGCCGTGACCGCACGCACCGGCAAACTGCTGCCATGGCGTGTCCATTGCAGCCAGCCGTAGACCTGCAATCCGGCGTAGATCGCCTGCAAAAGCATGTCCGAGTAAAGTTTTACGTCGTAGAAAATCCAGATGTAGATCACCACCATGACCAGGCCGATCGGCCAGCACCACGGGTTTTGCTTGACCGTTAGCCAGACCGCGATCACGCCGATGGCGGCAGCAAATAGTTCAAGCCCGGACATGGCGGCTCCTTGATAGCGGGATGTGCAGGGCCGGGGATTGTAAGCGGTTCCGGGCGCAAGGGGCAGGGGCTGGTGGCAAGCTCACACCACCAGCAGGCGTTACGCCGAAAGGTCTGCTAGCATTCGGCGTTTTTGCAGCGCTTCTTCAAGCTTCGTTCAGCTTCGCAGCGGCATAGTGGCAGGCTTTTTTCATACGACAATACAAACCAGCGAACCTCGGGTATCGCTGTATGGGGGAATGATGGATCTTTGGACCGCTGCTCAGGCGTTGATATTGGGTGTTGTAGAAGGACTGACGGAGTTTTTGCCGATTTCGAGCACGGGTCACCAGATTATTGTTGCGGACTTGATCGACTTCGGCGGCGACCGCGCGGCGGCGTTCAATATCATCATCCAGTTGGGCGCCATTCTTGCGGTGGTCTGGGAGTTCCGGCGCAAGATCCTGGATGTGGTCGTGGGCTTGCCCAAACAGCAGCAGGCGCAGCGTTTCACCCTCAACCTGCTGATCGCGTTCATGCCAGCGGTGATTCTGGGCGTGATCTTCGCCGACCTGATCCACCATTACCTGTTCAACCCCATCACGGTAGCGACTGCTCTGGTCATCGGCGGCGTAATCATGTTGTGGGCCGAGCGCCGCGAGCATGTGGTGCGCGCCGAGACCGTCGACGACATGAAATGGACCGATGCGTTGAAAGTCGGCCTGGTGCAGTGTCTGGCGATGATTCCGGGTACTTCGCGTTCCGGCTCGACCATCATTGGCGGTCTGCTGTTCGGTCTGTCGCGCAAGGCAGCCACTGAGTTTTCGTTCTTTCTGGCCATGCCGACCATGGTGGGCGCTGCGGGGTACTCGGGCTACAAGTACCGTGACATGTTTCGTCCTGACGACGTTGCGGTTTTCGCCATCGGCTTCGTCACCTCTTTCATTTTTGCCATGATTGCGGTGCGCGGTCTGCTCAAGTTCATCGCCACTCATAGCTATGCCGTGTTTGCCTGGTATCGCATTGCGTTCGGTCTGTTGATTCTGGCGACCTGGCAGTTCGGCTGGATCGACTGGGCGGCAGCCAAGGCATGACGTCAGCCCGCGAGGCCAGAACGCCTGCCCGGCAGCGCAAGGCACCGGTTCAGGCGCTGCGCCTCAAATTGCTGATTCTGGTGGTGTTGTGCGCACTGCCGGTGTATGGGGCGGCAGTGCTGTGGATCAGGCAGGGGCTGCTGATCCCGGCGATCGTGATCGCGGTAATGAGTCTGCTGTCTTTCGTGTTGTATCGACACGACAAATTGCAGGCTGGCAAAGGCGGGCAGCGCACCCCGGAAAATGTGCTGCACGCCACCGAGCTGCTGGGAGGCTGGCCGGGCGCGTTGCTGGCGCAGCAAACGTTTCGGCACAAGACCCGCAAGGTGTCCTTTCAGGTGGTGTTCTGGCTGATCGTGCTGGTGCATCAGGCCTTCTGGATAGACTGGCTGTTTCTGGGCCGTCGGCTTTGGCACTGGGTGCCGCTGCCCTTATAGCTTCAGCGCAATCTGCTGGCGTTTGGGCAGCTTGGCGACCACCAGTTGATGTGAACGGGTCAGCAGGTCGCGAATCTCGTCGTCGCTCAGGGCGTGGGGCTCCGGCACGCTGATCCAGTGTGCACGGGCCAGATACGGGGCAGGGCGCACGCCCGGGCGGTCGACGTAGCCCAGAAACAGATCAGGGTGAACCTTGAAGGACAATCCCTGACCTACGAGGTCCATGACCGCGAACATTTTATTGCCCGCGATGGAAAACACCCGTATCCCGCCCCATTTGTAGTCTTCCCGCGCGCCTGGCAAGTCCAGGCAGAAAGTCGCGATGTCTTCGGTTCGCATGGTGCGCTCCTTGCCCTGTGTGGCAACCGGTAAGGTGTTCGATAGCCGCACGGATATTTGATCAGTGGATTGTATGACGTCCCGACACTCATTAGTGTTCAGGTTTCGCTTTCTCTGGAGCTTCGAATGTCTGCCGTGCAATTCGCCGATGGCCCGCTGAATTATCTGCTCGAAGGCCCGCAGGACGCGCCTGTTCTGGTGCTTTCCAACTCGCTGGGCACCGACCTGCACATGTGGGACAACCAGATTGCAGCACTGACCGAACATTTCCGTGTGTTGCGTTACGACACGCGTGGCCATGGGCAGTCGCTGGTCAGCGAGGGCACCTACAGCATCGAACAGAATGGCCGGGATGTGCTGGCCTTGCTGGACGCGCTGAACCTGGACAAGGTGTTTTTCTGCGGGCTTTCCATGGGCGGTCTGATTGGTCAATGGCTGGCAATCAATGCTCCGGAGCGCTTGCAACGCGTGGTGCTGTGCAACACTGCAGCGAAAATCGGCAACCCCGATGTCTGGAACCCGCGTATCGAAACGGTGCTGCGCGACGGCCAGTCGGCGATGGTTGCGTTGCGTGACGCATCGATTGCCCGCTGGTTCACGCCATCTTTTGCGAACGCCGAACCTGCGACAGTCGATGCCATTGTCGGCATGCTGGCGCACACCTCGCCTCAGGGATATGCGGCCAACTGCGCGGCGGTGCGTGATGCGGATTATCGCGAACAGATCGCGTCGATCAAGCTGCCGGTGCTGGTGGTCTGCGGCACCGAAGATGCCGTCACCACGCCTGCTGACGGGCGCTTCATGCTTGAGCGTATCTCAAGGGCACAGATGATCGAGCTTCCGGCCGCTCACCTGTCCAGTGTTGAGGCAGGTGAAGCGTTTACCGGGCCGGTGCTGGCGTTTTTGACTGCGGATCGGTAAGCACTGATACTCGCGCCCTCTGAGCGTGCGAGGTGGCCGGTGTTCGATCTCAATGATCTGTTTTATTTCGTCCAGGTAGTCGAGTGCCGGGGATTTGCGCCTGCGGGGCGCAAGCTGGGTATTCCCAAGTCCAAGCTCAGCCGCCGCATTGCAGGGCTTGAAGAACGACTGGGCGTCAGGCTGATCCAGCGCTCCACGCGCAAGTTCGCCGTGACCGAAAGCGGGCGAGACTACTATGGGCATTGTGTCGCGATGCTTGTGGAGGCCGAGGCGGCGGAAGAAGCCATTCAGCGTTCCAGATCCGAACCCCAGGGCCGAATTTCTCTCAGCTGTCCGCCCGCCATGGGTGCGATGGGCATCAATGAAACCGTAGCCCGATTCATGGCTGCACATCCCAAGGTGCAGGTGTATATCGAGAGCACCAATCGCCGGGTCGATCCGCTGTCCGAGAACATCGACATCGCCCTGCGTGTGCGCTTCCCGCCACTGGAAGACGAAGGGCTGGTGGTCAAGACGCTGGGCTACAGCGCCCAGCGGCTGGTGGCTCACCCGGATCTGGCAGCGCAGATTGGCGTTGATGCCTCGTTCGAGGACCTGGCAAGCCTGCCCACGCTGGACCTGATCTCGGCCACCCCGAACCATCGCTGGTTGCTGGAAAACGGAGCGGGGGAGTATGTGGAAGTGCGCCATTCGCCACGGCTGATCTGTTCGGACCTCGATGCCATTCTGCAAGGTGCCCTGCAGGGTGTCGGCGTGGCGCAACTGCCGGAGATTCTGGTTCGAAGCGCCCTTCAACAGGGACGCCTCATTGAGCTGTTCGACGCCCATCGGCCCAAGTGTGGCGTGATCCATGCGGCGTTTGCGTCCCGGCGCGGGCTGCTCCCGGCCATCCGGGCGATGCTGGATGCGTTCGAGACCTCGTTCAAGGAACTGACTCATAATCCCGAGTCCCTCTACAGTTCTATCAGTAGAACGAACAATCACATTCAGGGCGACTAATCACGCATTACGAACAACGATAGGATGCTTCCCACTTGATCGCCCAATGACGATATGACTCGGGAAGCCCTTATGAACATTCTGCACATCGATTCCAGCATTCTTGGTGACCACTCCGCTTCGCGCCAGCTCAGCCGCAGCGTAGTCGAGGCTTACAAGGCCGCCCACACTGACAGCGCCGTCACCTATCGCGACCTGGCCAGCGAAGCGCTGGGCCACTTCTCTCCAGCGACCCTCGCTGCGGCAGGCACTCCGGTCGAAGGCCGTGACGCCGCCCAGCAGCAGGAAGTCGCAACCAACGAAGCCACCTTGCAGCAGTTTCTGGATTCTGACGTGGTCGTCATCGGTGCGCCGATGTACAACTTCACCATTCCGACTCAGTTGAAGGCCTGGATCGATCGCATCGCGGTGGCAGGCAGAACCTTCCGTTACACCGAAGCCGGTCCTGAGGGTCTGTGCGGCGACAAGAAGGTCATCATTGTTTCGACTTCCGGCGGCATACACGCCGGGCAGCCGAGCAGCGTGGGTCACGAGGATTACCTCAAGCTGATGTTCGCGTTCATCGGCGTAACCGACCTGCAATTCGTTCGCGCTGAAGGCCTTGCGTACGGTGAAGAGCCTCGCGCCAACGCGCTGACCGCTGCGCAGCAGCACATCGAGCAGAAGCTGTTCGCGGCCTGACAGCGTCCTGTTCCGATCAAACTCCACAGCCCGCGCGTTGCGCAGGGCTCTGGAGTTTTTTAATGCCCGCCGTTCAGTGAACAACTGACAGCTTTCTTACAGGTAACGCGACGTACGCGGCAGTACACTGCACGCCTGAACGCTGCATCGGGCCGATTTTTGCGCAGTGGTTGGCAGTTGCAAAAAACAGCGAAGATAGATGGCCCGGCTTATGCACTATTTCGGTAATAAGCACTCTCATTTTATGTGAGAGCGGGGCGCTGGAGCATGAAGCTCGACACAAGCGCATGAATGGACTGTCCGGCACCTGCCGGGACTTACAAAGGTTGGGCCTTGCCATGGTACGTCTTTGTGCAGTGATGCTGATTTGTCTGCTGGATAGCCTGATTTCGGTGCACGTTCAGGCTGACGACTTCGTCACCGATAATGTGCTGCCAGACAGCGAATGGAGCGCGGGCTTTCACGAGCTGAGTTTTATCGATCCGCTGGATTCACAGCCGATGCAGGCCATTGCTTTCTATCCGTCCACCGATCCAGAGCAAGTCAGTAACGTGCAGGGTTATCGAGTGGAGGCCGGTGAAGACGCAGCCATTGCTCTGGGGCGGTTCCCGCTACTGATGCTTTCTCATGGCAACACCGGCACGCCGCTGGCGTTGCACGATCTGGCGACCTCGCTTGCTCGTCAGGGCTTCGTTGTCGTGGCGGTTGTCCATCCCGGCGATAACTACCGAGACCACAGCCGTCTCGGCAGCCTGAGCAATCTTTACGGCAGACCTCTGCAGATTTCAGAAGCCATCAGCGCCGCGCTGACGGACCCCATGCTTGCGCCTTATCTCAGCGCACGTCAGGTGGGTGTGATCGGTTATTCGGCCGGCGGTGAGACGGCACTCATCCTGGCAGGCGCGCAGCCTGACCTGAAACGCCTGCAACAATACTGCACCGAACGACCTACCGACCGCGACGCCTGCAAGACTCAGGGTCAACTGGTGGCAGACCGTGAAGACCTGCATCCGCAGGCTGATCGAAGGGTAGGTGCATTGATGTTGATGGCACCGCTCAGTCTGATGTTTGGCAGGCAGACGCTGGGTGATGTGCATGTTCCGGTGCTGATGTATGCAGGGGACGATGACCAGTTGCTGGCGCTGGACAAGAACGCTGAAGCGCTGGCGCGCAAGTTGCCGCAGGCGCCGGATTACAAGCTGCTCGCTGGGGCAGGGCACTTCGTGTTCATGGCACCCTGCACCGATGACCAGCGGGCGACCATGCCCATGGTCTGCAACGATCGCGAAGGCGTTGACCGGGCGGATATTCATCGCACCCTGAGCGCCGAAGCGGTCAGGTTCTTCACCAGCACGCTGGGCGCGTCCGGTTCCGACAACTCCGGGATGCAGACGGCCAATCATCAATAAGCCGCATGCTGGATGCCGCATATAGCGATGCGTCAGACTCAGGTATTCAACGACCGCAGGTAATCTCCGAATCCGCCCCGGGCCTTGGAGTCCAGTCGGGTGCTGGTCGTAACCCGAGGGCGGCAACTCCAGGCGATGCGTGCACCGCACAGTTCCAGTTGGCGAACCAGATGCACGTCTTCGTGGCACGCCAGTGCGGGGAACCCGCCGGCACGCAGGTAGGCCATCGAACTGACGCCGAGGTTGGCACCGTGGATGTGACGATGGCCGTCGCGATGCTGATAATGCGCGTTGTAAGCGGTCTGTGCCGCCTTGGAAACGCCCTGATCCCACGCGCCAGGTGTCACGGTGCCACAGACTGCGTCGGCATCCAGCGCCAGTTGTTCGGCGAGCCAGTCACAGGCCACGCTGCTGTCGCCATCGGTACAAGCCAGCCAGCGGGCACCTCTGTCGAGCAGAAAGGCGGCACCTTGCGCGCGGGCCTGGCCGACGTTGCGCGCCTGAATGTCGAGGGTCATGACGCCATAGAAACGGGCGATCTCTGCCGATTGATCGGTACAGCTGTCGAGCACTACCAACACCTCGACCCGTTCACCGTTCAGGCTCGGGTGCGCCGCAGCCATCAGGACCGTTTCCAGGCACTGGTCCAGCAACCGCTCTTCGTTATGTACCGGAATCAGAACGCCGATCATCCGCAAATTCTCTTGTTGCTACAGATGTGTCATCGCGACTCCAGAGATCCAGCAGGAAATCCTGTTCGTGATGACTGAAAAGTCGGTGCATCGAGAGCCGCTCGTTCAACACGTTGTGGACGCGCTGTGCGTTCAATGGACAATCTTCGATGTCAGGCCGCCAGTGGCAGGCAAGGATTTGGCCGTCCGGCGTGAGCGCTTCCAGCGCGCAGTCGATCCAGCGGTGCAGATCGTCCAGGTCCAGGTAATACCCCAGTTCGCTGAACACAATCAGGTCGAACCGGCCTTCCGGCCATTGCTGCGGCAGGCGCGCCTGCACCACGCGAGCGTGGGGAACGTCGATCAGTCGCTCGCGCGCCAGCTCGACGGCGCGCTGCGAGGTATCACAGCACAACAGCGCATCGCAGCGTGTGGCCAGTTCGGCGCTGAGTTCGCCATTGGCACAACCGGGTTCAAAGACAGCGGCGTAGTGTTCGTTGGGCAGCGCAGCCAGGCACAGCGCCCGCTTGCGTCGCTCGTACCAGCGTTGCTTGAACGCCCACGGATCGCTGTCGTTGCGAAAAAGTTCGTCAAAATAGCTGTCGGCCACGCTCATGTGAAAACCACTTCAAAAGGTTGCAGCAAACGCTCCAGCACGCTGTTCGGTAATACCGGCGACAAACCGATGCCGGGGTCGCCCTGCAACTGGCTGGCAAAGGCATGGGCAGCGTCCCGCTTGCGAGCGATGGTTTGCGGGTCCAGCAGCACCTTGCGCGCCCGATCCCACGGCAGACGCGCGTCTTCCGGGTCGGCCCAGTGCCAGGCCCAGATCGGGATTTCATGCAGCTGCGCGCCAGTGGTCATACAGGCACGTGCGGCGGCGCGGCCAACCGCCTCATGATCCCCGTGACCGTCTTTCGACCATGTGGCGAATACCACATCGGCGGGGCGGAGGTGCTGTTCAAGCAGGGCGACGAGACGGTCTTCATCGCTGGCGACGTCGCCGTCCTGAAACCCGCCACGAATCCACGCCAGTCGGTCCTTTGGAATCTCCAGACGCTCGAGCGCTTCGGCGCTTTCCTGTGGCCGGACCGCGCTCAGACGCTGCACAGGCCATAACGGCGAGCCAGGGTGGCTCGCTGTGCCGTCAGTCACTGAAATCAGCAGCAGCGTGCGCTCCAGTTGCGCCAGTTGCCGCATCAGGCCGCCGCAGCCCAGCACTTCATCGTCAGGGTGGGGCGCAATGATGACCGCCCTGCAGTTGGGCGGCACCAGCAGGTCAGCCGTGATTGCCGCCAGCGCCCCCAGTTTCTTCGAGGCGTTCCAGGCTTCGAGCGGCGTGCCGCGCCCCGAATCGTCCTCACTGACAACGAAACCTTCACCCATGATCGACAGCCTGTTTGAGCAGCGACCAGGTACTGGCAGCCGGGAGATGAGTACGCACCTGTTCGCCAAGCGCGGCGAGGTCCCGTTCGGCATGGCTCTGGCGCAGGAACACCGGAAGATCGGCGCTCAGGCGAGCAAAGTGCGCATCCTTGCAGTAAGGGCCTGCACCCAATGCGCGACCTGCGTGCTGAATGACCTGCTCGGCGCACTGTTCGACGACTGCGCGACAGCGTCTGGCAAGTAACTGAGCGTCGCCAAGCGGCGTGTGATCGATCTTGACAGCCGCTGCCTGTAATACGCTGGATGCACCATGAAGCGCTGTATCCACTGCGCCCAGGTGCGCCAGCGCATGGGGATCGTCGCGCTTGCCTGGCTGTTGCAACAATCGTTGTGCGATGGACCGAGAGGCGCCATACCAGCAGGCCGCGATACCAATGCCGCCTTGCCAGAAGCCTGCTCTGTTCAGGTAGTCGCCGGGAGTGCCGACCAGGTATCCGGTGGCCTGATCGAACAGCACGTCGACACTGCCGGTCGCGCCCATGCCGACGGCGCGCCAACCATCGGTGCCGATTGTCACGCCCGGCTGGCCCAGTGGCACTGCCACCAGTTGCTGACGCTGATGGTCGTCCCATACGGTGATCAGGGCATGGCTGAGCGCCGAAGCGCCCGAGCACCAGGCCTTGCGTCCATTGAGTCTCAGCGAATCGTCTTCGCCGCTGAGAAGTACCCGGGCTTGCGGCGGCTCGGCCGCCCACATTCCCCAGGTACTGAAGTGTTCAGGGGGCGGGGCACCCAGTTCCGCCATGATTGCCATGGCGTCCGTGTGCCCCTCGTACAACTTGCATAACCCCAGATCATGGCCTGCAACGCAGGCCAGTGCCTGCCAGCGCTCAAGCGTCTGGCCGCTGGCAGGCAGGGGGATCCGGTCGAGCCCTTCGTTGACCATTGCCTGCAAGCACTCGCCCAGCGCACGCGTATCGGCATAGCCGTGCCTGCGCCAGTCGAGAAACTCACTCAAGGCTTGGGTCATTGCTGATCTTCACGCTTGAGTTCGAACAGCAGCAGCGAGCGAGGGGTAACAGTGTATTCAGTGCCGAAACTGAATTGCTCCTTGCTGCGTGCGTCATCCTGATTGGTGTCGATCAGGCAGGTGTAGTGAGTGCCTTCCGGTACTTCCGGCAGGGTGAAGTTGACGCCATCATGGTGCGCGTTGACCACCAGCAACAGCGTGGCATCGGCGCCCGGACGACGAATACCGGTTTCCTGTGCGCGGCCATCCATCAGCATGCCCAGGCAACGGCCATTGCTGTCGTGCCATTGATCCACAGTCATCTCGTTGCCGTCCGGCGAGAGCCAGGTCACGTCCTTGACGCCGATTTCCTCGTTGTAATCGCCCACCAGGAAGCGGCTACGACGCAGGATCGGGTAGCTCTGACGCAGTTTGATCACGCGGGTGACGAACTTGAGCAGTGCTTCGCCGTCGCCATCCAGATCCCAGTTCACCCAGCCAATTTCGCTGTCCTGGCAGTAGGCGTTGTTGTTGCCGTGCTGGGTACGGGCAAACTCGTCACCGGCGACAATCATCGGCGTGCCCTGAGCAAGCAGCAGCGTGGCGAAGAAGTTGCGCATCTGACGCAGACGCAGCGCGTTGATTTCCGGGTCTTCGGTCGGACCTTCGACGCCATGGTTCCAGGACAGGTTGTTGTTGCTGCCGTCCTGGTTGTTTTCGTCGTTGGCCTCGTTGTGCTTGTCGTTGTACGACACGAGGTCGTGCAACGTGAAGCCGTCATGCGCGGTGATGAAGTTCACCGACGCCTGAGGGCGACGACCGCGCTGGTTGAACATGTTCCCGGAGGCTGTCATGCGTGCAGCGAAGTCGGCCAGTTGGCCTTCATCGCCTTTCCAGAAGGCGCGAACGGTGTCGCGGAACTTGTCGTTCCATTCCATCCAGCCCGGCGGGAAGCCGCCGACCTGATAACCCCCGGGGCCACAGTCCCACGGCTCGGCAATCAGCTTGACCTGACGCAGGACCGGATCCTGACGGCAGGCAACCAGGAAACTGTGACGCTCGTCGAAGCCATCGTGGTAGCGACCCAGAATGGTTGCCAGGTCGAAGCGGAAGCCGTCGACATGCATTTCCGAAGCCCAGTAGCGCAGGGAGTCGGTGACCATCTGCAGGACGCACGGGTGACTCAGGTCCAGCGTGTTGCCGGTGCCGGAATCGTTGATGTAGTAGCGCTTGTCATCCGGCATCAGGCGATAGTACGACGCGTTATCGATACCGCGCATGGACAGGGTAGGGCCCAGCTCGTTGCCTTCGGCGGTGTGGTTGTAGACCACATCCAGAATCACTTCGAGCCCGGCATGGTGCATGTGCGCAACCATTTCCTTGAACTCGGCGATCTTGCCGTGTGCCAGGTAACGTGGATCAGGGGCGAAGAACGCGATGCTGTTATAGCCCCAGTAGTTGGTCATGCCCTTTTGCAGCAAGTGCTGGTCATTGACGAACGCATGGATCGGCAGCAGCTCGACCGACGTCACGCCCAGTTTGCGGATGTGATCGACCACGTCGGCTGATCCCAGGCCCGCGAACGTACCGCGCAGCTCCTCCGGGACCGATGGATGACGCATGGTGAAACCGCGCACGTGGGTCTCGTAGACAATGGTCTTGTCCCATGGGATGCCGACGCGCTGGTCACGGCCCCAGGTGTACGCCGGGTCGATGACTTTGCTCTTGGGCACGAAAGGCGCGCTGTCACGCTCGTCGAAGCTCAGGTCGCCGTCGGGGTGGCCGATGGTATAGCCGAACAGGGCTTCCGACCATTTCAGCTCGCCGACCAGTTGCTTGGCGTACGGGTCGATCAGCAGCTTGTTGTGGTTGAAACGGTGGCCATTCTGCGGGTCGTACGGTCCGTATACACGGTAGCCGTAAATCAGGCCCGGGTGAGCATCCGGCAGGTAGCCATGGTAGATCTCGTCGGTGTATTCCGGAAGCTCGATGCGTTCCAGTTCCACTTCGCCCGAGGCGTCGAACAGGCACAGCTCAACCTTGGTGGCGTTGGCCGAGAAGATCGCGAAGTTGACGCCCAGGCCATCCCAGCTGGCACCGAGCGGGAAGGGAAGTCCTTCACGGATACGTGACGGGGTACTGGCAGGGTTTTCTGGTGTGGCCGAACTTTCATCTGCCGCTGATGTGGACTTCGTATTCATGGTGCCTTCCTGACGTCGAATGATTTTCTAACCGGCCGAAACCGTTATCGAAGCCGAGCGGGCTTCAACACTGAAGTTAAAGTTTGGAGTTACCGCAGGCCTCACCGGGAACCGGATGAAGCCTGCGACAATGGACTTGTGTGAAGACAGAAGAGTTTCAAGTATTCGATGGCTTGCGTGGTTTCTTCGGTGCTGGCTTGGCTGGCGCGTCACCCGAAGCGGCCACGGGAGCCGGTTTAGGCTTGGCCGGGGCTTTTGGCTTGGGAGCCGCTGCCGGCTTGGATGCTGCGGGTTTGGCAGCAGGCTTGGCGTCAGGCACTGCCTTGGCCACCGGCTTGGCCGGGCCTTTGGCGGGTGCCTTGGCGCTGTCGACTTCCGGCAGTTTGGGCTTGTTGGATTTGCGCGCAGTGCTCTTGTCCGGAGCCAGGGCCTCTGCTTCCGCCAGCTTGCGCGCCATTTCCCAATGGCGTGCATCGTGGCCGGAAGGCTTGCCTTCGGACTCCCAGATCTGATAGGCAAATTCACGGATTCTTTTTTCGTCGGCACTCATCTCGACACTCCCAGGTATTACATAGTTTGAATAAGCAAATTGACGGAAAATTCTTCTAGCGCTGCGCTGAGCGGTATTTCCCCATCACTCATCACGACGACGTCGGAAAAGAGGCCTTTCCACTGCTGATCTGAATCTGCAAACGGCACGCTGATACGTGTGTCGCCCCATTGAGCAGGATTAATGAATGGAGCCTGCGCAGTGCCCAATAGTTCACTGCTTATGCGCGGCACCACCACGATTGCACGCTCGTTCGCCGTTACCCGCGCGAACGCCAGTACCCTTTCGGCATGACTGCCTTTCACTTCCAGAGGAAGGTATTCCCCCTCGCTGAACAGCGTCGGATGCGCGGAACGCACGTTGAGCGCCGCTGCAATCAGCGCCTGTTTGATCCGGCCGTCATGCCAATGAGTCAACAGCTCGGGTGCGCTGACATTCTCTGTCAGAGCCTGTTGCCGAGCAGCGTAGTCCACAGGCCTGCGGTTGTCCGGGTCGACCAGACTGAAATCCCAGAACTCGGTGCCCTGATACAGATCAGGCACACCGGGCACCGTCAAGCGTAGCAAGGTTTGCGCCAGACTATTGAGCGCACCGGCAGTGGCGATGCGATTGGCGGTGGCACTCAGGGACTGGCGCAGCGCGAGGGCTTCAGGGGCCAGCAGGATGCGTTGCAGAAACTCTCGGCACGCCGTTTCATAAGGCTGGTTCGGCGCACTCCAGCTGCTTTGCAGCTTGGCTTCGCGCAGGGCCTTTTCCTGCCATTGCACCATGCGCTTTGCATAGTCTTCGTGAGCGTGCTCGCCTTCCAGATCCAGCGGCCAACTACCCAGCAACGCCTGATAGAGCATTAGCTCATCACCCGCGCTGATCACAGGCTCTTCACCTTTGAGCGGCATTGCCAGCTGGCGCCAGCGCTCTACCTGCTCGGCGTACCAGTCAGCACATTCGCTGAGTACCGCCAGACGTGTACGGGTGTCTTCGCCGCGCTTGTGATCATGGGTCGCAGTGGCCAGCAGATTGTCCGGGAATGTCTCGATGCGCTGGATGCATGCCTTGTGAAACTCTTCAACCGGCGCACTGAAATGTTGCGGATGGAAGCCCACATCGTTGCGCGACAGCAGTACGGCCGAACGATAGAACGAGGTGTCTTCCACCGATTTTGCCGCCACAGGTGAGGTCAACTGCTGGAAACGCACGCACGCGTTCTTGTACAGCTTGCGCAGGTGGCCACGCGGCAGCTTTCTCCACGGCTCGCCGCCCAGCCAGCGCGCGAGATAATCCAGCACAGGCCAGTCACCTTCATTGAGCGTCGAGCGCGCACCTTCCATGGCCTGCTGGAAGAATCGCTCGTCTTCTGCCGAACGCCCGCAGACGGTGATGTAGGTGCGGTACACCGGGAAGTTCACGATCAGAGCCAGCAAGGCGCG
The DNA here is from genome assembly GCF_001642795.1 of Pseudomonas viridiflava. Classification (GTDB taxonomy): domain Bacteria; phylum Pseudomonadota; class Gammaproteobacteria; order Pseudomonadales; family Pseudomonadaceae; genus Aquipseudomonas; species Aquipseudomonas viridiflava. Next base: position 147,379 of record NZ_LKEH01000027.1, read on the forward strand.
GCGAATCGCCCCCAGCGTCAGGTCACGGCTCATCAGGTCGCTGCGCGCCACCTGCAGCAGCGACTGCGCAACGTTTTCGAAATCACCCGCCAGCGTGCCATGCAGCACCAGATCACGCGCCACCAGTACTTCCTCATCGAAGTTGGCAGTACGTTCACTCAGACGGCTCCACAGCGCGCCCAACGGGGCTTCACCCTTGGGGTCGTGTTGCAGCAGCGACACCTGGTTCATGAATTCGTAGCCGGTCGTGCCGTCCACGCTCCAGTCTTCGCGCAGGGGTTCGTCAGGGCCAAGAATCTTTTCTACAAAAATCGGCAGATGATTCAGTCTGGCTTCGGCCGGTCGCTGGCTCAACAGACCCTGGACGCGACGATGCAGTTTACGTCCGTAACCGCGTGGGTTGGCCAGGCCGTCGATGTGGTCGATACGCAGGCCGTCGATGAGGCCGTCGGCGATCAGTTGGAAGATCTTGCCGTGGGTGGCTTCGAAGACATTCGGACGCTCTACGCGCAAGCCGCCCAGCTCGTTGATGTCGAAGAAACGCCGCCAGTTGATGTCGTCACCGGCGGTGCGCCAGCTCGCCAGACGATAGTACTGACGCTCCAGCAACTGATGAAGACGATCAAAACCTTCAGGCTGACTGGAGTCGAATCGGGCAATGATCTGTTCGATGGCCTTGAGCACCTGCGGATCGTTCGCCAGTTCGGCGAGCTCTGCCTTGGCCTGACGTGCTCGTTCGTACGCTTGCGGATACTGATTCAGCGCTGCGAAACGCTCACCCAGTTCTTTCAGTTTCGGGTGGTCAGTGTGCTGTAACAGCGAGTCGTAAGTGGTCGGGCAGATCGGGAAGTGGTGCTGATAGTGCTCGATATGAAAGGCACCGCGCTGTGCATCGAAGCGCAGCGGAATTTCGCCTGCCTGCAGCACCGTGCCGTAATCGCTGCTCAGAAACGGCAGAAGCAGCTGACCGGCGAGCAACGGATCCGGTGAATTCCACTGGATGTCGAAGAAGTCGGCGTACGGACTGCGACGTCCCCATTCGAGCAGATCGAGCCACCAGGGATTATCTGCACCGCCCACTGCCATGTGGTTGGAAACGATATCCAGGATGATGCCCATGCCATGCTCACGCAGGGCCGCCACCAGACGGAGCAGGGCGGGCTCGCCGCCCAGCTCGGGGTTGATGATGGTCGGATCCACTACGTCGTAGCCGTGCATGGAGCCTGCGCGCGCCTTGAGAATCGGCGATGCATACAGGTGGCTGATGCCCAGACTGGCAAAGTACGGTACCAGTGGCACCGCATCATCGAGGGTAAAGTCTTTGTGAAACTGCAGACGTTGTGTGGCTCTCAATGGTTGTAAAGGGCGATTCATTGGTCACGCTCCGCAGCTTGCAGCCGGGATTGGGACAGCAATTCCAGTCGTCGAGCAGCATCTTCAGTATCAAGGAGTGAGGCGGCATCGCCGGGTAGGCGTCTGCGCCAGTTAGGGTGGCTGTCGATGGTGCCGGGCAGGTTGGCCTGCTCCTGAACGCCCAGCGCGTCTTCTATGGGCAGCAGCACCAGCGGCGCACGGGTGTGGCCCAGGTAGCGGATGCTGGCATCGATGATCTGCACCGGGTCTTCAGTGTGTTCATCGAAGCCGTCATTGCTCTGGCTCAAGGCCCGACGCAACGCGTTGTACTCACGCGCACGCTCTTCACGCCAGTGCTGTTCGCTTTGCGCGTCCACATGCCCCAGTCGCGCGTTCCATTCGATGTCCAGTTCGCTGAGCCAGCCGGCCAGCGTCGGCAGGTCGTGGGTACTGGTGGTTGCCAGTGCCTCATCGGACCAATCCAGAATCGGCTTGAAGGAACCGTTGTTCTGTTCGAACAACAGCACGCGCATGCCCAGCATCTCGCGGGCGCTGAGTTTTTCGCTAAGGCCCTCAGGCACCGTGCCGAGGTCTTCGCCGAGCACGATCGCTTCATGACGCAGCGACTCCAGGCTCAGCAGACGCAGCATGTCGTCCAGCGGAAAATTCAGGTAAGCGCCTTCGCTGGGTGGCGAGCCTAGCGGTATCACCCAGAGGCGTTGCAGGCCCATCACATGGTCGATGCGCAGACCGCCTGCATGGGCAAAATTGGCGCGCAGCATTTCAATGAAAGCGCGGAAACCATTGCGCTTCAGGCCGTCGGGAGAAAACGCCGAGATGCCCCAGCTTTGGCCGGCGCGATTCAGGATGTCAGGCGGCGCGCCAACCGTGAGGGCCGACAACAGTTCGTCCTGACGGCTCCAGGCCTGGCTGCCGCCGCCATCGGCACCGACGGCCAGATCGGCGATCAGGCCGACGCGCATGCCACTGCTGCGTGCAGCGACCTGGGCACGCTCAAGACCGCGAGCAATGAGCCACTGGGTAAAGGCATGAAAACTGATCTGCGGGCCATGTTCAGCTGCGAATGCCGACACTGCCGGGTTGCGGGGATCTTTCAGCTCATCGGGCCACTCGTGCCAGTTGTCACTGATGCCCATGCCCGGACATTCGGCGCGCAGGGCTTCGAATCGGCAGTGGTTCTCCAGCGCTTCACCACCGCTATGTCGGAAACTGTTGAAGTCTTCGTGCAGAGGGTGCGAACCGGCGCTGAATGCTTCGTACAAAGCGTGTAACGCTTTCCACTTGGCGGCAGCAGCAGCGGGCCAGTCGATCAGCGGCAGGGCCTCAAGGCGTTTCAGTTCATCGGCAACACCGGCGTCTTCGATTGCCTGACGCCAGGCTCGTTCGCCCAGAATGGCACCCGGCGAGGCGTAAAGGCTGTTGAGAAACAGTCGGCTGGAAGGCGAGTAAGGGCTGTAGCGATGCGGATCGCTGGCGAACATGGCATGAATCGGACTGATCGCCAGCGCATCGGCGCCTCGTTCGCCCGCTGAGCGGACCAGCGATTCCAGTGCCTGTGTATCACCGAAACCGCCATCACCTTCGCGCCGCAATCCGTACAGCTGGGCCGTGAGGCCCCATGCACGAGGCTTGCGTGTGTCGGTGGCCATGGACATGCTGAAACAGGTCTTGGGCGCGACGGCGATGGTCAGGTGTTGCCCCTCGATGTCCAGTTGCTGATAACCCGGCGGCGCGAGGGCGGGCAGCTCGGCGTTGGCAGTCAGTCTGGCGTCCAGTGACGAGCCGTCTTCCAGATGCAGGGTAAAGGGCGTCTCGGGCTTGAACCAGGCGGACAGGTCCAGCTTGCAGTCTTGATCGACAGTCAACAGCGGCGGTGCGCCTGCGCCCTCGCGGGCAGCCTGCAAGCGCTGCAGGCTGGCATCGATGGCTTCGCTGCCATCGGCCGGATAGCCCAGCGCTTCGAGAACCTTGCGCAACACATCGTGGCTGACAGTCTGTGGACGAGCGTTGGCATCGACCCAGTGCACCGACAGGCCTGCTTCGGTGGCAAGCCTTTCCAATTGCTCATTGCTCATCCTGTTCCTCCAGAACATCACGGCCTGTCAGGCTGACAATCGCCGTGTAAGGATTGAGGATGCCTTGATGTGAAAGTTCGGACGATTTTGGCTGCGTGGAGAAAATCACTCTCGCACCTTTCTGTTGCGAAGCGTTGACAGCTTTCTCGCTCAGGTTCAGGTCGATGCGCAGCACACTGCCGTCGCCCATGCGCCAGGAGGCGCTGACGGCATGATCCGCCAGAATCCTGGTGCCTATCGCGGTGGCACCGGGCAGGCGTGGAATGATTTCTTCCTTACGCAGGGCCAGCAATTGTTTGTAGAGCGCCAGCCAGTTGCGATGATCCAGTCCTGCGTCCGTTTCCAGGTCCAGCGCTGCAAAAGCCGGGCGCGAGGCTTCGAAGGTTTTCGGATCATTGGGGTCGGGAATGTGTTCGCGACGTTCCGGATCGGCGAATGCGGCGAAATCGGCAAATTCGCTGCGTCGACCTTCGCGCACCAGATCCGCCAGTTCACCATGATGGCTGGTGAAGAACAGAAACGGCTCGCTGGCCGCCCATTCATCGCCCATGAACATCAGTGGAATCATTGGCGACAGCAGCAACAGGGCGGTGGCCGCCTTGAGTGCAGGGGCAGGGCAGAGTTGCGGCAGGCGTTCGCCGAGCGCGCGGTTACCGATCTGGTCATGGTTCTGCAGAAACAGCACGAAAGCGCTGGGCGGCAGATGGCCGCTGGGCTCACCGCGTGTGTGGCCGTGCCGGGTCTGTTCGCCCTGATACACGAAGCCTTCGCTCAACAGGCGGGCCAGCTTCTGTGTCGGCTCCTGTGCAAAATCCGAGTAGTAGGCGTCGGTTTCGCCGGTCAGCAGCACATGCAGCGTGTTATGCCCATCGTCATCCCACTGGGCGTCAAAACCCTTGTCGGCGAGCAGGCTGGCCTGGTTGAATTCGTTTTCCAGATTCAGCCACACGTGTCGACCTGGTTCGATCTGTTCACGTACACGTTCGGCGAATTCGGGCAGGAACGTTTCGTCGCGGATCGCGTGCACAGCGTCCATGCGCAGACCGTCAAAACGGTATTCGAGCAGCCACATCAGTGCGTTGTCGACGAAGTAGTCACGTACTTGCGGACGTCGGAAGTCGATGGCGTCGCCCCATGGCGTGTGCAGGTCGCTGCGGAAAAATTCCTTGGCGTAACTGCCCAGATAATTGCCATCCGGCCCGAAGTGGTTGTAGACGACGTCCAGAATGACCGCCAGACCGTGCCCGTGCGCCGTGTCGATCAGGTGCTTGAGCTGCTCGGGCGTGCCGTAGGAGGACTGCGGCGCATACGGCAGCACGCCGTCGTAGCCCCAGTTGCGGTCGCCGGGAAATTGCGCCAGAGGCATCAGTTCGATGGCAGTCACACCAAGGTCGGCCAGATGCTGCAAATGTTTTTCAACACCTGCATAGCCTCCCAACGCGCCGACGTGCAGTTCATAAATGACTGCTTCGTGCCAGGGGCGGCCATTCCAGTCGGTGTTTTTCCACTGGTAAGCAAGCGGGTCGACGACAACACTGTGTGAGTGAACGTCGTCAGCCTGAGCGCGGGAAGCGGGGTCGGGGACCTTGAGCTCCCCGTCGATGTTGAACTGGTATCGGGTGCCCGCCTTGCAGCGGGCCTCCAGAGCAAACCAGCCTTCAGGCTCTGAGGTCATGGCCAGTGACTGACCATCCTCCAGTTCAAGCGTGACCTCGTGGGCATCCGGTGCCCAGAGGGCAAACCGGGTGAGTTCGGGATTTACCAAAACGGCGCCGTGGCGCCAGCTGTTTTCTGTGCGCAGAGGCATCCATTGACCCCTTTTTCCTTAGTAGTGAATTGAAGCACCCGCATTTTTCTTCAACAGATCGCGATACAGTTCTGCGTAGGGCTCTACCGCTTGATGCCAGTTGAACGGGGCGGCCATGGCGCGGCAGCGCATGGCATTGAGTAACTCTGGGTGAGCGAATACCTGGAACGCGCGGTTCAGGGCTTCGGTGTAGCTTTCCACGGTCGATTCGTTGAACAGGAAACCTGTCACGCCGTCTTCGATGGTGTCTGCCAGGCCGCCTGTGTTGCGGGCCACCGGCAGCGAACCGAAGCGCTGGGCGTACATTTGGCTCAGGCCGCAAGGCTCGTAACGGGAAGGCATGAGCAAGAAGTCACTGCCTGCGAACATGCGTCGGGCGTCGGTTTCGTTGAAGCCGATACGCACACCGATGCGACCAGGAAAGCGCGTTGCGAGCGCACGCATGGCGTCTTCTTCTTCAGGCTCACCGCGACCGATGATTGCAATCTGGCCGCCATTGTTGACGATGTGCTCGGCCACGCCGATCGTCAGGTCCAGGCCTTTCTGGTACACGAGGCGCGAGACGACTGCGAACAGCGGGCCGGTCGAAGCGTCGAGGTCGAACAGTTCTCGGACGTAGTCGGCGTTGATCTCTTTGCGCAGCCATTCATTGGGTGCGAAGTGGCAGATCAGGTGTTCGTCGGTGGAGGCGTCCCAGCTTGCGTCGATGCCATTGGGAATACCGCTCAGCTGACCCTTCTCGGCCTTGCTCTGCAGGAAACCTTCCAGGCCGCAGCCGAACTCGGGGGTGGTGATTTCCCTGGCGTAGGTCGCACTGACCGTCGTGATGTGGTTCGCGTACGCCATGCCTGCCTTGATGAACGACAGCTTGCCGTAGAATTCCATGCCTTCGGCCTGAAGGGCTTCGTCAGGGATACCGAGCTCGCGGCTTGAACCGGTGCTTACAGTGCCCTGGTAGGCCAGATTGTGAATGGTGAAGATGCTGGGCGTGGTCTGGCCGCGCCATTTCATGTAGGCAGGGGCCAGACCGGCAGGCCAGTCGTGGGCGTGAACCAGCTCGGGGCACCATTGGGTTTTCACTGCGCCTGCTGCGAAATCTGCAGCGGCAAGACCCAGGCGCGCAAAGCGGATGTGGTTGTCGGACCAGTCACGGCCGTGGCGATCGGCGTAAGGCGTGCCTTCACGCTCATACAGTTCAGGGCAGATCAGGACATAAATGACCAGACCGTCCTTCATGTCCATCCGCCCGACCTTGCACGCAGGTAGCCCGGCATAGCCGCCCAGCTGGCTGATGATATGAATGGGGTTGCCGCTATTGATCACTTGCGGGTAGCCGGGTATCAGCACGCGGACATCGTGCAGGTGACGCATGGCTCGCGGCAAGGCAGCAGACACATCGCCCAAACCCCCGGTTTTCACCAGGTCAGCCAGTTCTGAAGTCACAAACAGGACTTTGCGTTTGTTGACCTGGGAAAGTGTGGGCTGTGAAGTCGAAGTCGGCAGTTGCAGCAGTGGAACGCTCGTCGTAGCGAAAACCGGCAGATGAGTCAGCTCGCTGGCCGGCTGATTAAAACTCTCTCCCTTCTGGGTTTTGACAGCGGCGCTAATCATCGTTTTCTCCCGTTAAAACAGTGTTGGTGCATCACATGATTTTTATTGGCCATTTCCTATGGCCGGGTACGTGCACCTGCACTACGCAAAAACAGTACCGACTTGGACTATACATAGCAGCGATGCAACGTGATGGAGGCATTGCGGGCAATAAGCCAACAGCATAGGCGCTCTATTCACCTGACCCGGCGCTTTTGTAGAAGTTTCGAGTATTTTACCGGCGGTCGTCTGGAGCAGGGCTTGGCGGCCTGTTTGCGGGCATCGCCGGTGCAATCCCTGCGCTTTTTCAGGGCGGCGTTCGACGAACTTATCGGGTGATGACCGGCCGTCGGATTGTTCGACAATCAACGGGATCCCATTCGTTTCGTGAAAAATGCCGAGGCCTTTTCTGCTTTTTTCGGCTGAATGGATGTGCGCTGCCTTTTCCAGGTGCAGGCAATGGTCAATTCACGAGCACCAGAAGAAACTTCCTACATCTGTGCTGGAACATTTTGGAGCAGGGCGGGATAGAATCACGGTCCTTTGGCCTGCCATTGATTGCGCAGGCCTCATCGTAAACGCTGTATGAAGACTCATTGGTTGACGGGGATGGAAATGGAAGGCCCAGAGGTGTTGGTACTGCAGGCGAGTTACACCAATCCGGTACACGCAGCTGCGATCGGGTTCGTCTTGAACGAATATGCGCTGGATGCCATGGGTACGGGCAAGCCGTTGTCGAGCGATACGCGCCAGCAACTGGCGATCGAACTGGCCAAGCGGCCTCATGCATTCAGCGTTCTGGCATTCATCGCCGGTGAGCCTGTTGGGCTGGTGAATTGCTTCGAAGGCTTTTCCACCTTTGCCTGTCGTCCCCTGGTCAATATCCACGACGTCGCGGTCATTGCCGAACACCGCGGTAAAGGCATCAGTCAGAAAATGCTCGCCAAGGTCGAAGAAATTGCGCGCCAGCGCGGGTGCTGCAAGCTGACGCTCGAGGTGCTGGAAGGCAACGATGTCGCGCAGGCGGCGTATCGCAAGGTCGGTTTTGACAGCTATCAGCTGAACCCGGAAATGGGCCGCGCCATGTTCTGGCAAAAGACGCTGTAATCGTGGCGACGCTGCCAGATCAGGGCCTCGTACGGCGTTCTGAGGCTGTGGCAGTGTTTCTGGCGTTGCGAAATGTGTCTGGCCCGCGAAACCGAACTGGCGCAAAATGCGCGCACTGTCTGATCCGGAAAAGCTTGCGGGACCGTTGATTAAGGCTGCTTGCTGGCGTAGTCGAAGAGGAAAGGCGGGGAGGAGATCAGGCGGGCAAGCCAGCGGATCGGGCTTGCCTCGGGGCGGTCATGGCGCAGGGGGTGAATCTTCAGAGTTGTAGAGCTGTACCGGAAGACGTCAGCTGGGTTTGCTGAAGCATCATGCTCAGATGAGCGACCTTCTTCTGCAGTTGCTCACGTTCTTCTTTCAACGCACGCAGTTCGTCGCGGCGGATTGTCACATACAGGGTTTGTGGTGCCAGTGCTGGTAGTACAGTGCCCATTGCTCACCTCGCAAATGGTGGATTCAACCTGGAAAGGTCCGTGGCAATGACTATCAATCCCTGAGTGGCCGCTGCTAACCTCTCTATCGGCACAGATTCTGATTTCTTTTGCGTTAAATTGGAACTTTTTTATTTTTCATGGTCGCGAACGTTTATCGATCGCGACAAAATGCACTCACTGGCAGCACCGCTGTTGTCATCTCCCTCAGGGGAACCGACGTTCTGTCTCGCTTGACTAACCAGCATGCTCACTGACTGTTGAAGCGCTGGACGACAAGTGAGGCCCCTTTTACGAGTTTAGGAGCAACTTCATGCAACTTGGGATTATTGGACTGGGCCGCATGGGCGGCAATATCGCACGGCGTTTGATGCTCGATGGTCACACCACCGTGGTGTATGACCGTGACGAAGCATCACGCAGCGCCCTGGCCAATGAAGGCTCGACGCCAGCGGCCGATCTGGCCGAACTGGTGGGTGCCCTGCAGGCGCCGCGTGCAATCTGGGTCATGCTGCCAGCGGGCGCACCGACCGAGGACACGATTCAGATCCTGAGCCAGTTGCTTGAGCCCGATGACGTGATCATCGACGGCGGCAACACGTTCTATAAGGACGACATCCGTCGTGCGCAGGAACTCACCGACAAGGGCCTGCACTACGTGGACGTTGGTACGTCCGGTGGTGTCTGGGGGCTGGAGCGCGGTTACTGCATGATGATCGGTGGCGAGAAAGCGATCGTTGATCGTCTCGACCCGCTTTTCGCCACGCTGGCGCCCGGCATGGGCGATATCCCGCGCACCAAGGATCGCAATTCGACCGATCACCGTGCTGAGCATGGCTATATCCATGCCGGCCCCGCCGGTTCAGGTCACTTTGTGAAGATGATCCACAACGGCATCGAGTACGGAATGATGCAGGCCTTCGCGGAAGGCTTCGATCTACTCAAGCAGAAGAATTCCGAACATCTGCCAGCCGAACAGCGCTTTGACCTGAACACTGCAGACATCGCTGAAGTGTGGCGTCGTGGCAGCGTCGTCTCGTCCTGGTTGCTGGACCTTACAGCTGACGCACTGGCCACCGATCCACAGCTGGATGCGTTCTCCGGCTCGGTTGCCGACAGCGGTGAAGGCCGCTGGACCATCGAGGCCGCCATCGAGCAGGCTGTTCCGGTTCCTGTATTGTCCAGCGCGCTGTTCGCACGCTTCCGCTCCCGCCAGACCAGCTCCTATGCTGACAAGATGCTGTCGGCCATGCGCTTTGGTTTCGGTGGTCACAAGGAACCCAAGTAATGGGCCTGTCACGCGGCACATCCGAGCAAAAAGCCGAAGTCGCACCGCCAACAACGCTGTTTCTGTTCGGTGCGCACGGGGACCTTGTCAAACGCCTGCTGATGCCGGCGCTCTACAATCTGGCGCGTGACGGTCTGGTTGACTCAGGCCTGCACATTGTCGGTGTCGATCACAACGCGATCAGCGACGCCGATTTTGCCAAGAAGCTTGAAAACTTCATTCGTGACGAATCTGCCGCGAAGGTCTCCGAGTCGGGCAAGGATCCTCTGGACCCTGAATTGTGGGGCAAGCTTGCCGAGCGAATCAGTTATGTGCAGGGCGACTTCCTGGATGACTCCACTTACCGGGACATCGAAAGCAAGATAAAGAGCACCGGCTCTGCCAACGCGGTGTTCTATCTCGCGACGGCACCGCGCTTCTTCAGTGAAGTGGCGGCGCGTCTGGGCTCGTCCGGTCTGTTGAAGGAAACCGAAGGCGGATTTCGTCGCGTGGTGATCGAGAAGCCTTTCGGCTCCGATCTGGCCAGTGCGGTGGAGTTGAACAATTGCCTGCTCAAGGTAATGAGCGAAAAGCAGATTTATCGCATCGATCATTACCTGGGCAAGGAAACGGTGCAGAACATTCTGGTCAGCCGTTTCTCCAACGGGCTGTTCGAGTCGTTCTGGAACAACCATTACATTGACCATGTGCAGATCACCGCTGCGGAAACAGTTGGCGTTGAAACCCGTGGCAGCTTCTACGAGAACACCGGTGCCCTGCGCGACATGGTGCCCAATCATCTGTTTCAGCTGCTGGCGATGGTTGCCATGGAGCCACCGGCTGCCTTTGGTGCCGATGCCGTGCGCGGCGAAAAGGCCAAGGTGGTAGGAGCGATTCGTCCCTGGAGCGAAGAAGAGGCACTGGCCAATTCGGTGCGCGGTCAGTATGCGGAAGGCGAGATGTCCGGCCGCAAGGTGCCGGGTTATCGTCAGGAAGACCGCGTTGCAGCCGACAGCACCACGGAAACCTTCGTGGCGCTCAAGGTCATGGTCGACAACTGGCGCTGGGTCGGCGTGCCATTCTACCTGCGCACCGGCAAGCGCATGAGTGCGCGCAGTACCGAGATCGCCATCTGCTTCAAGCCCGCGCCCTATGCGCAGTTCCGCGATACCGAGGTGGATCGGCTCAAGCCGAACTATCTGCGCATCCAGATTCAGCCAAACGAAGGCATGTGGTTCGATCTGTTCGCCAAGCGCCCCGGCCCGACGCTGGAGATGGAAGACATCGAGCTTGGTTTTGCCTACAAGGACTTCTTCGAGATGCAGCCGTCGACCGGCTATGAAACGCTGATCTACGACTGCCTGACCGGGGATCAGACGCTGTTCCAGCGTGCTGACAATATCGAAAACGGCTGGCGCGCCGTGCAGCCGTTTCTCGATGCCTGGGCCAAAAAGCCCGAGGTCACGCTGTACGAGGCCGGCAGGGATGGTCCTGAAGTCGGTGACGAGTTGTTGAGCCGGGACGGCCGTGAATGGCGGGAACTCAATGTCTGAACACACTGATGTGTCTGTGTCCGAACGGTCTGTACGTTTTCTGCTTTCCGATATCGATGGTACGTTACTGCGCCCCGATCACAGCCTGAGTCAGGCCAACATCGACGCCGTGCGTGATCTGCAACTGGCGGGTATCCATTTCACCCTGGCCAGCAGCCGACCGCCGCGTGCGATGCGTGAAGTGATCGAGGCGCTGGGCATCGAGCTGCCAACGGTTGCGTTCAACGGCGGGACCATTACCCACGCTGATGGCCGCCTGCTTGCAGCGCACCGCATCGACCCTGCGGCAGTACGCACCTGCCTTGATCTCTTTGCAACCCAGAAAGTCTCGATCTGGGTGTTCGCCGATGACGACTGGCTGCTGCTTGATCCCGCGGGCGACTATGTCGATCATGAGCGCGATGCGCTGGGCTATGAGCCGGTTCGGGTAAGCAGCTTCGAGCCCTATCTGGATCGTGTCGACAAGATTGTCGCCGCGAGCAAGGACTTCGAACTGCTGAAGACGCTTGAAACACGTCTGAATCCACTCATCGACGGGCTGGCGCTGGCGGTGCGTTCGCAGCGTTATTACCTGGATGTCACGGCGCTGGAAGCCAACAAGGGCTCCGCGCTGGTTGCTCTGGCCGACTACCTGGGTGTCGACCTCGCTCACACGGCAGCCATCGGCGACGGCGGCAACGACGTGGCGATGTTTCACAAGGCTGGTGTTTCGATTGTGATGGGGCAGGGCGAGGCCAGTGTGCTGGGTCAGGCTGACCATGTCACTGGCAGCAATGTCGAGGATGGTGTCGCAACCGCGATCAGGCGTTACATCCTGGGCTGACAACGTCGCTGCCCGCTGGGGCGGCGATGCTGTATCTCACCTGTCTGTATTTCTTGTCTGTATCTCCCTTGTCTGTATTTAACTTGCGTGGGCTTCACAAGAGCGGGTATTCATGACGGCAACTGTTCATAAATCAGAGCATTACGAATGGCCGCATTGATTGAAGACTACGCACTGCTGGGAAATTGTCAGACTGCCGCGCTGGTTTCACGCGATGGGTCGCTGGACTGGCTGTGCTTCCCGCGTTTCGATTCTCCTTCCTGCTTCTCGGCCTTGCTGGGCGACAGCGACCATGGCCGCTGGAAGATCGCGCCACATGCAGAAATCGTATCCGTCGAGCGGCGCTACCGCGACGGCACGCTGATTCTGGAAACCGTGTTCGAAACCCGTGAGGGTCGGGCAATGCTGGTCGATTTCATGCCCATGAACACGTCCGGACATGTCGTGCGCAACGTGGTCGGTCTGTCCGGAGAGGTCGCGTTCGACATGGATCTGGCCATTCGCTTCGATTACGGCAGCAGCGTGCCCTGGGTCGAGAAGAAGGATCCGCACACGCTGACTGCTGTCGCAGGGCCGGAAATGCTCGTGTTGCGCAGTCCGGTACCGCTGCTCCCTCAGGATCATCACACCGCCAGCCACTTCAAGGTCGTCGAGGGCGAAAGCAAGGTATTCACCCTGGCGTACCAGGCGTCTTATCTGCCGGTTCAGGCGAGCATCGATGCGGTGCACGCGCAGGAAGAAACCGAGCGCTACTGGCGCGAGTTTTCGGATCGCTGTCCCGACGTCGGCCCGTGGACCGATCAGGTCAAACGCTCGCTGATCACGCTCAAGGCGATGACCTTCGCCCCGACTGGCGGAATCGTGGCTGCCGTCACGACCTCGCTGCCCGAGCAACTGGGTGGTGAACGCAACTGGGATTACCGCTATTGCTGGCTGCGGGATGCAACCATGACCCTGCTGGCCTTTATGAACCTGGGCTACTTCGAGGAGGCGACGGCATGGCGCAACTGGCTGCTGCGCTCGGTGGCAGGCAACCCGGAACAGATTCAGATCATGTATGGCGTGGGCGGTGAGCGACGCCTGGCCGAATATGAACTGCCCTGGCTGAGCGGTTATGAAGGCTCGCAACCCGTGCGTATTGGCAATGGCGCTGCCACTCAGGTTCAGCTGGATGTGTATGGCGAAGTGGCTGATGCCATGATTCAGGCACTCAAGGGCGGCATGCCACGTCATCCACGCAGCGTCGCGATTTCCAAAGTGGTCATGCCGTTTCTGGAAAAAGTCTGGCATCAGCCAGACGCCGGGATCTGGGAGATCCGCTCCGAGCCTCGACATTTCACGCACTCCAAGGTCATGGCCTGGGTCGCGTTCGACCGTAACGCCACGCAGATCGCTCAGGCGGCCGAGAGCGACGAAGACCGCGCGCTGGCCAGGCATTACCGGCACGTGGCTGATGAAATCCACGCCGACGTCTGCAATAACGGCTTCGATGCGCAACTGAACAGTTTCGTGCAGACCTACGGTGCCAAAGAGGTCGATGCCAGTCTGCTGCAGATTGTGCTGACCGGTTTTCTGCCTGCCGATGATCCACGTGTGATCGGCACAGTGGCCGAGATCGAGCGAACGTTGATGCAGGATGGTCTGTTGCTGCGCTACGACGGCGAGCGGAGTGTCGATGGCGTGTCGGGCAGCGAGGGCACGTTTCTGGTCTGTTCGTTCTGGCTGGCCGATGCCTATGTGTTACTGGGCAGGGCGGACGAAGCGGCGGCCTTGTTTGGCAGGCTTTGCGACCTGTGCAATGACGTCGGCCTGCTGGCCGAGCAATACGACCCGAAGGCTGGGCGTATGCTCGGGAATTTCCCGCAGGCGTTCAGTCATATCGGCATCATCAATACCGCGTTGAACCTTCACAGGACGGTGTGTCCTGCCCGGGCGCGTACTTCCGGCGGTATAGACGGCTGCGTCTGATTATCACGGCAGAAGCGTCAGCCAGCCTTGCGAAAGGTCAGGTTGATGCGCTGCTCGCCAAGCTGGGGATGCACGGCTGGCTTGACGGGCAGTATCCCGTGGAAGCGCAGTCGGTCTTTGCCGCCCCAGACCACCACATCGCCATGAAACAGCGAGATGCGCTCAGGCCTGTCGCTGCGCTGCAGGCCGCCGAACTGGAATATGGCGGGGATACCCAGTGATACGGACACGACCGGCCAGCGGTGGTCGTGTTCGTCCTTGTCCTGATGCAGGGACATCTTCGCACCGGGAACGTAGCGATTGATCAGGCAGGCATCGGGCACAAAGTCGGCGAAGCCGGCCTTCTGCGCGGCGTCTTGAGCCAGTTCCAGAAAGATGTCAGGCATTGAGGGCCAGGACTGGCCGGTTTGCGGGTTCGTGTGGCTGTAGCGATAACCGTGAGGATCGGTAACCCAGCCCAGAGAGCCGCAACTGCTCAGAGCCGCTGACATGGTGTGGCCGCCAGGCGTGACCATGTGTCTGAATGGCGCATCGGACAGCGTTTCATTCAGTGCGGGCAATAACCGTTCGATGAGAGGCAGGGCAAGGCCGCGAAACAGCCATGATTGGGGACCTATCTGCAGGGTGGACGCAGGCTGGGGCTCTTCACCGGCAAACAGATCGAAGGTAGCGGAAAGGTCGGCCTTGCGCTGCATGATCGGATTCAATACCTGCTACGGTCTACAGGGCCTTGCTGACTTTCACGTCGCTGATCTGGTCGTCGCCCTGGCCATGCATCTTTTCCAGCGCAGCGCGTGCTTCTTCGACGGATGCAGACTGCAACTGGGCGAATTCAAAGCGGCGCTCGCCGTTGAGTTTGTAACTGACGGCGTATTTGGTGGTGCGAGCGGGACTTTTCATGGCGATTCCTTGTGTCGGCGTATCAGCGCAGGCTGGAGGTCGAGCGACGTACGATCTTGATGGAATGGGTGAAGGCCGGTTTACGACCCGGATTGGCATCCGGCTTGCGTCCGGTGGTGTCGATGGTGATGTTCCAGAAACCGGTGCTTGGCGCTGCGATCTTGGCCGGAAACGTATCGAACGCACCGCCGTGATACGTGTGACGACCGCCGTTCTTGAAGGCGCGGAAATTGGCGTCGTTCATCAGGCGGATGTTACAGAGCTGTGAGCACTGGATGACGACCAGATCGTCCTCGTTCAGGTGCTCACGCTGGTGTACGAATTTCATGTAAAACTCCGGGGAAAATGGCTTTTTCTGAAAAATCAAAACGATAGCATGCGGCGTAGGCCAATTGACGCCGAAGGGCGGTTAATTGTGCTCTTTATGGACAAAAAAGCGCTTCTCGGGAATTTAATCGGGCCCTTGCTGGTCGTACCACCTTTATTTGGAGGATTGTATGAAACTGGCAGTTGTAATCCTGGCACTGGCAATGACTGGCTGCGCGACGGTGAATGACATCGAGCATACGCCTGCCACCATGAGCGTGATCTCGGGCAAGAACCCTCAGGAGTACGCAGACTGTTTCATCGAGAAGATCAGCAGCAGTCGCTCGACGCCTTCTGTAGAGCCTCATCGTGAAGGACTGCGCTTGATTGTCGCGCAGAAAATGAGCAAGTCACCGACCGCCGTGATTGACGTTGAAACCCGCTCGGGAGGCAGTTCGATCAAGGTCTATGAGCGTCTGGCCAATGTGCCGATCCGCTTTCGCGACGTTCAGCATGCTGCAGAGGCCTGCATATCGGGTTGATAGAGGCCGCCCGCCGAGCCTGAAGCCGAGGCGGGCTGAATCAACGGCTTACTTGCAGACGACCAGAACGCTGCGGCTTTTGTAATTGCCGACATCCACGCCCAGGGTCTTCTCGCTTTCTGCCGGCTGTGGCGTGCCGTCGGTGCCGACGATCTCGTAACCGGTGCCTGCGCACGAGGCGTCGGCTTTCTCATAACAGCTCGCCCAGGACATGGCTTCGCCCGAGCAGTCGATGCTCAGCCCCTGCTTGCCGTTTTTCAGATAGGTGTTGGACGCGGTGGCACAGCCGGTGAGGCCCAGTACGGCAATAATGGACAAAAGTCTGATCATGTTTTTCGCTTCAGAAGAATAAGGCCAGCGGACTGGCGGATGCGGTGTTTGGACTGGCGAGCGGTGCCATCGTTCCGCCATGTTTCAAGGATAAATACAGTGCGTCACTTTTCTGTCATCCCGCTGGAAGCCGCTTCGTCAGGAGCTGATGAGTGACCGATGGATTCATTTATCGAACGCACATATCTCGGCTACGCTTGGGCAGATCATGGCTTGCATGCATCGTCGGTAAACCGGCGGTGTGTGGTCTGGGCACGCAGTTCAATGCAAACGCCATGCCTGTGCAAGGGCTCGGCGGATTGTGTTCGATGGTCGCTATATAAGCGTTTTTGCGGAACTATCTGCGCTCATGTGCCTCTACCATGACATCCTACGGCCTGTGGCGGGCATTGTAAGGTGACCGCCGCCTGATTAGACTGCGCCGTTAACACCAACAGCCCTTATCAAGGACTTTTATGATCAAGAAATGCTTGTTCCCAGCAGCCGGTTACGGCACTCGCTTTTTGCCAGCGACAAAGGCCATGCCCAAGGAAATGCTGCCGGTGGTCAACAAGCCACTGATCCAATACGGTGTAGAAGAGGCCCTTGCTGCAGGCCTGAACCAGATTTCCATCGTAACCGGTCGCGGCAAGCGCGCGCTGGAAGACCACTTCGATATCAGCTACGAGCTCGAGCATCAGATCAAGGGCACCGACAAGGAAAAATACCTGGTCGGCATCCGTAAGCTGATCGACGAGTGCAGCTTCTCCTACACCCGTCAGACCGAAATGAAAGGCCTGGGTCATGCGATCCTGAGTGGCCGTCCACTGATCGGCAACGAAGCTTTTGCTGTCGTTCTGGCGGATGACCTGTGTGTCAACCTGGACGGCGACGGTGTTCTGGCTCAGATGGTCAAGCTGCACAACCATTATGGCTGCTCGATCATCGCGATTCAGGAAGTCGATCCTAACGAGACCAACAAGTACGGCGTTATCGCTGGCGACGAGATCAAGCCAGGCCTGTTCCGTGTCACCGACATGGTCGAGAAGCCGAAGCCTGAAGATGCGCCTTCCAACATGGCCATCATCGGCCGTTACATCCTGACGCCCGACATTTTCGAGAAGATCGAACAAACCGAGCCAGGCAAGGGTGGCGAGATCCAGATCACTGACGCACTGATGAAGCAGGCTGCGGAAGGCAACGTTCTGGCCTACAAATTCAAGGGTCAGCGTTTTGACTGCGGCGGCGCCGAAGGCTACATCGAAGCAACCAACTTCTGCTTCGAGCACTTCTACAAGACCGGCAAGGCTTACTGATTCATCTGCCTGTCCGTGTTTCAAGTCAAGGCCACCTTCGGGTGGCTTTGTCATTTCTGACTGGCCGCCAAGCGGTTATGCTGTGCCCCTGCTAAGGAGACATTGATGGCTTACGATTTCGATCTGTTTGTAATTGGCGCGGGTTCAGGTGGCGTCAGGGCGGCACGTTTTGCTGCCGGTTTTGGTGCGAAGGTGGCGGTTGCCGAAAGCCGTTATCTGGGCGGGACCTGTGTCAACGTCGGGTGCGTGCCCAAAAAGCTGATGGTCTACAGCTCGCATTTCTCTGAAGATTTCGAGCACGCCAAAGGCTTTGGCTGGTCACTGGGCAAGGCGAGTTTCGACTGGCCGACCCTGATCGCCAACAAGGATCGCGAGATCAACCGCCTCAACGGCATCTATCGCAAGTTGCTGGTCGACAGCGGCGTCACGCTGCATGAAGGTCACGCAAAGATCGTGGGGGCGCAGAAGGTCGAGATCAACGGCCAGATCTACAGCGCCGAGCGTATTCTGATTGCAACCGGCGGCTGGCCGCTGATTCCTGACGTGCCTGGTCGCGAGCATGCCATTTCGTCGAATGAAGCTTTCTTCCTCAAGGAATTGCCGAAGCGCATCGTGGTGGTGGGCGGCGGTTACATTGCGGTCGAGTTCGCCTCCATCTTCAACGGCCTGGGCGCGGACACTACGCTGGTCTACCGGGGCGAGATGTTCCTGCGTGGGTTCGACGGCAGCGTACGCACACACCTGCATGAAGAGTTGCTCAAGCGTCACATGGATATCCGTTTCAACAGCGACATCGAGCGCATCGACAAGCAGGCTGATGGCACGCTGAAGTTGAGCATGAAAGGCGGTGGCACGTTGGAAACCGACTGTGTGTTCTACGCCACGGGCCGTCGTCCGATGCTCGACAACCTAGGGCTGGACAGTGTCAATGTGAAACTCGACCAGCACGGCTATATTGAAGTCGACGAAAACTACCAGAGCAGCGAGCCCTCCATTCTGGCGATCGGCGATGTCATTGGGGGTGTGCAGCTGACTCCGGTCGCGCTGGCCGAAGGCATGGCGCTGGCCCGGCGCCTGTTCAAGCCGGAGCAATACCGTCCGGTGGATTACAACCATATCCCGACGGCGGTGTTCAGCCTGCCCAACATCGGTACGGTGGGTTTGACCGAAGAGGCGGCGATCGAGGCTGGGCATGAGGTGCAGATATTCGAAAGCCGTTTCCGGCCGATGAAGCTCACGCTGACCGACGATCAGGAGCGCACCCTGATGAAGCTGGTTGTCGATGCCAAAACCGACCGCGTGCTGGGTTGCCATATGGTGGGGCCGGATGCGGGCGAAATTGTGCAGAGTCTGGCGATTGCGATCAAGGCGGGCGCGACCAAGCAGGTGTTTGACGACACCATTGGTGTGCATCCGACCGCTGCAGAAGAGTTTGTCACCATGCGTACACCGGTCAAACGCTAGATCAGGCAATGTCCGGGACTCAGGATGAGTCCCGGAGTGACAGAGACCAACGGAGGGATCCCGCCAATGAACAGGCAAAAACCGACGTCCGTGATGCCCCTGCATTCGACCGGTCACGAACAGGGCTCCATGCAGCAGATCGATGTGCTGCGTGAGAGTGAGCGTCAATTCAGATTACTCGCCGACAACATGAGCCAGCTGGCCTGGACGGCTGATCCCCGGGGCCATGTTCAGTGGTACAACGAACGCTGGTATCTGTAT
The DNA here is from genome assembly GCF_001642795.1 of Pseudomonas viridiflava. Classification (GTDB taxonomy): domain Bacteria; phylum Pseudomonadota; class Gammaproteobacteria; order Pseudomonadales; family Pseudomonadaceae; genus Aquipseudomonas; species Aquipseudomonas viridiflava. The sequence goes on from NZ_LKEH01000027.1 coordinate 166,472, forward strand.
ACCGGGTCTTCGCTTGAGGCAATGCGGGCGTTGGGCTGGCGTTCCGTTCTTCATCCCGAGCACCGCGAGCGCGTCATGGCCCGTCTGCAATACTGTTTCGCGACAGGCTCCATCTGGGAAGACACCTTTGCATTGCGTTCCAGGGACGGCGCTTTCAGCTGGTTCCTTTCGCGGGCATCGCCAATGCGCGACGAGCAGGGTCACATCACTTACTGGCTGGGCACTCACACCGATATCACCGCTCAGGTATGGGCCGAAGAAGCGCTGCGCGAGCTGAACGAAAATCTGGAGCAGCGGGTTGCCGAGCGGACTCAGGAACTGGCGCGTGCCAATGAGCTGTTGCAGATCGAGATCAGTGAACGGGCGCAGGCCGAAGAGGTGTTGCGTCACGCACAGAAGATGGATGCCGTCGGCCAATTGACTGGCGGCATTGCTCACGACTTCAACAATATGCTGACGGGCGTGCTGGGTGCGCTGGATTTCATCAGGCGCCGGGTTGCAGTGGGTCGTCTCGATGATGTCGAGCGCTACGTCAATGCTGCGATTGCGTCCGCCAACCGCGCCGGAGCGCTGACCCAGCGGTTGCTGACGTTCGCCAGACGTCAGGCGCTCAATACCTGTGCGGTTGATGTCAATCGGATGGTTCGCTCCATGCAGGAACTGCTGCAGGGCACGTTATCCGACCGAATCTTTCTGCATTTCGAATTCGATGAGGCTTTGCGGTTGATTCGCACCGATGAGCATCAGTTGGAAAACGCCTTGTTGAATCTGGTCATCAATGCGCGCGATGCAATGCCGGGCGGCGGTCGGTTGCAGGTGCTGACTCGGGCCGTAACCATCAGTAAGCCGCAGGGTGCGCTGCCACCGGGCGATTACGTTGTCCTCAGTGTCGCGGATGAAGGCTGCGGTATCAGTCAGAAGGTGATCGATAAGGTGTTCGATCCGTTTTTCACCACCAAGCCTGTCGGCCAGGGGACTGGGCTGGGATTGTCGATGGTCTACGGCTTCATCAAGCAGACCGGCGGGCATGTGCAGATCGAAAGCGTTGAAGGGCAGGGTACGCGAGTGGATTTGTATCTGCCCTGTGAAACGGACTCACTGAACTGAACGTCCTCTCATGCCTCAGGGTGCTATCGGTTTCTTCCGGGTCGAACTGACCTTGGGAGATGGCTCGCCCGCAACTTTCAGGGCGTCCAGTGCCACTTCCTTTTTGATCAGCAGCAGTTCCAGCACCCGGTTCTGCTGCTGAGCATCTTTCAGGCCTTGCTTGAGGTCTACACCGTCTTCCTGGAGGTTTCGTACCTTTTCTTCCAGCAGGGCGCATTGGGTCTGACCTTGCTGGTGTTCCCTCATGGATGCTGCGGCTTGAGCGCTGGCCTTGTCCGTCAGGTCCTTCTGAATATTCAGGTCGCGCTGTGTGCTGCGGGCTTCTGCCAGCAATCGTTCGTTGTCGCGGTTCAGGCGCGTGATGTCTTCCTGGCGAATGCTCAGGCTCTGCTGTGCCTGCCGCAATTCCATCTGCAGCTGCTGCACCTGGCCTTCATGGCGTTGCTGCTCGTGCTCGCGCTGCTCCCGGATCGAATTGCGATAGTGCTCCAGCGCGTCGCGGGCGTGCTGATGCTTTTCTTCAAGGGAGCGGATCTGCTCATTCTTGTCCAGCAGGCGGGAATCCAGGTCCGAGTTGGCTTGAGTCAGTCGGGTGTTTTCGCTTCGCGCGGTCAGCAGGGTTTCCTGCAAGTCGAGCAGGGCAGTGGCTTGTCGCTCCAGCGTCTGATCCTTCTGCTGGATCTGCTCACTCAGATCTTCCGTTTTCTTCTGCGCCGCCGAGAGCGCTTCCTGCAAGGTTGCGCACTTGGCGGCGTGGTCCACGCATAGCTGATCAATGCGTTCCTGCGCCTGTCCCTGCAACCGCTCGGCAAGATTGGCCACCAGCTCCGTCAGTTCTTCATTGATATCGGGCGCAGGCGAATGAGCGGCTTCAAGCTCCTTCAAATACCGATGGATGGTGGTTTTCGACCCGGTATTGCCCATTTCGATACGTACTGCATCAATGCTGGGGTTTTCACCGCGGGCGAGCAGGGCGGACCTTGCCTTGAGCACCAATGCCTTGTTTACGCCGCCCCGTGCCATGTCTGCTCCTACGATTTCGTACTGTGGTATGTACCCTGTATTTACATACTATATCGATTAAGAAATAACGTCATTATGAGAATTCAATGGCGCGGGATATTGGCGTATTATCCCGTGTCAGACGCTCTGGACGCTGATTTGCGCTCTCGGCCGGTACACCTACGCAGGTTTTGCTCATGAATGATGTCGATCGTTATCTGGAAGCGGCCACCCGAGACAACACGCGCCGCAGCTATCGGGCTGCCATCGAACACTTCGAGGTGACGTGGGGCGGATTTCTGCCGGCGACCAGCGAGAGCGTGGCGCGGTATCTGGCGCAGTACGCGGGTGAGCTGTCGGTCAATACCTTGAAGTCGCGCCTGTCGGCGTTGTCTCAGTGGCATTCCAGCCAGGGGTTCGTCGATCCGACGCGCTCACCTGTCGTGCGCAAGGTGCTCAAAGGCATTCGCGCCCTGCATCCGGCGCAGGAAAAGCAGGCCGAGCCCTTGCAATTGCATGATCTGGAGCGGGTTGTCACTTGCCTTGAGGTCGAAGCGCTTCAGGCGCAGGCCCGTGACGATCAGCCCGCACTGTTGCGCTGTCGACGGGACACGGCGTTGATCCTGCTGGGCTTCTGGCGGGGATTTCGCAGCGACGAGCTGTGTCGTCTGCAGGTTCAGGACGTCAAGGCGATTTCCGGCGCGGGCATCAGCCTTTATCTGCCCCGTAGCAAGGGTGATCGGGAAAACGCAGGCAGGACCTATCAGACGCCGGCCTTGCAGCGACTGTGTCCGGTTCAGGCTTATATAGACTGGATCAACTGTTCGGCACTGGTGCGCGGCCCGGTATTCCGGGCCGTGGATCGCTGGGGCAATCTGGGCGAGGAGGGGCTGCACGCCAACAGCATAATTCCTGTGTTGCGTCAGGCGCTGAGCCGCGCCGGGATTGCCGCGCAACCGTACACCAGCCATTCGCTGCGTCGTGGTTTCGCGAGCTGGGCGCACCGTAGCGGCTGGGACCTCAAGTCACTGATGGCCTATGTGGGCTGGAGGGACATGAAGTCCGCGATGCGTTACATTGAGGCCGCACCATTTTTGAGCTCTCCCGAGAGCGAGAGCGGCCTGAAGGTTTCTTCTATTGATAAGCCGCTTCCATAGCGAAAAGCAATCAGTGACATCAGGTTTGCCAATGAGCCTTTGTCATCGATCATGCGTAAGCTTCACTTCATCGAAATCACAACCCATCAGGAGATATACCGATGCCTATCATCAACAGCCAGGTAAAACCGTTCAAGGCAACTGCTTACAAGAACGGCTCTTTCGTTGACGTTTCGGATGCCGACTTCAAAGGCAAGTGGTCTGTCGTATTCTTCTACCCGGCCGACTTCACCTTCGTTTGCCCGACCGAACTGGAAGACCTCGCTGACAACTACGCTGAGTTCCAGAAGCTGAACGTTGAAATCTACAGCGTTTCGACTGACACCCACTTCGCCCACGCTGCATGGCACAACACCTCGCCTGCAATCGGCAAGATCCAGTACACCATGATCGGCGACCCGACCCTGACCATTTCGCGCAACTTCGACGTGCTGATCGAAGAAGCCGGTCTGGCTGACCGCGGTACCTTCGTGATCAACCCTGAAGGTCAGATCAAGATCGTCGAGCTGAACGATGGCGGCGTAGGCCGTGACGCTTCCGAGCTGCTGCGCAAGATCAAGGCTGCTCAGTACGTTGCTGCTCACCCGGGTGAAGTCTGCCCAGCCAAGTGGAAAGAAGGCGAGGCTACTCTGGCTCCGTCTCTGGACCTGGTCGGCAAGATCTGAGTCGTATGAATCGGCTAGGGGCGTTGAGCTCTTGAGCAAGTAAACCGCATCGCCCCAAAAAACGCCCGGGCGGTCATCGCCTGGGCGTTGTTATTTCTACTCTCTGAAAATTTTGTCAAAGGAAGCCGCAACATGTTGGACGCCAATCTTAAAGCCCAGTTGAAATCTTACCTGGAGCGGGTCACTCGCCCCATCGAGATCGTCGCGTCCCTTGATGACGGCGCGAAGTCTCAGGAAATGCTTGCACTGCTCAACGACGTGATCAGTGTTTCCAAAGACGTCACCTTGAATGACAGCGGTACCGATGCGCGCACGCCATCGTTCTCGCTGAACAGCCCTGGCCACACTATCAGCCTGCGTTTCGCTGGTATTCCAATGGGCCACGAATTCACCTCGCTGGTGCTGGCGCTGCTGCAAGTCGGCGGCTACCCACCCAAGGTCAGTGCGGAAACCATCGAGCAGGTTCGCAATCTTCAAGGCGAATTCAAGTTCGAAACCTATTTCTCGCAGTCCTGCCAGAACTGCCCGGACGTTGTCCAGGCGCTGAACCTGATGGCAGTGCTGAACCCGAACATCAAGCACGTCGCAATCGACGGCGCGCTATTCCAGGATGAAGTCACCGATCGCAAGATCATGTCGGTGCCCAGCATCTACCTGAACGGCGAGCTGTTTGGTCAGGGTCGCATGGGGCTGGAAGAAATTCTGGCCAAGATCGACACCGGAGCAGGTGCTCGTCAGGCCGAGAAGCTCAATGCCAAAGAGGCGTTCGACGTTCTTGTGGTTGGCGGTGGCCCGGCTGGCTCGGCAGCTGCTGTTTATGCTGCACGTAAAGGCATTCGTACCGGTGTTGCCGCCGAGCGTTTTGGTGGTCAGGTGCTCGACACCATGGCCATCGAGAACTTCATCTCGGTCCAGCACACCGAAGGCCCGAAGCTGGCTGTAGCGCTCGAAGAGCACGTCAAGCAGTACGAAGTCGACATCATGAACCTGCAGCGCGCCGACAAGCTGATTCCGGGCGCAGCCGGTGAGTTGCACGAAGTGAAGTTCGCCAGCGGCGCGAGCCTGAAGGCCAAGACCGTGATTCTCGCTACCGGCGCACGCTGGAGGGAGATGAATGTTCCGGGCGAGCAGCAATACCGCAACAAGGGCGTGGCGTACTGCCCGCACTGTGACGGTCCGCTGTTCAAGGGCAAGCGCGTTGCAGTGATCGGCGGCGGTAACTCCGGCGTTGAAGCGGCCATCGACCTGGCGGGTATCGTGTCTCACGTGACTCTGCTGGAATTCGACGTGCAGCTCCGTGCTGACGCGGTGCTGCAGCGCAAGCTGCACAGTCTGCCGAACGTGACCGTCATCACCAGTGCGCAAACCACTGAAGTGACCGGTGACGAGCAGAAGGTCAACGGCCTGCGTTACAAGAACCGCGTGACTGGTGAAGAAATCACCGTGCCGCTGGAAGGTATCTTCGTGCAGATCGGCCTGCTGCCTAACAGCGAATGGCTCAAGGGCTCCATCGAGCTGTCGCCGCGTGGCGAGATCGTGGTCGATTCGCGCGGTGAGACTTCGATACCCGGCGTTTTCGCTGCTGGTGACGTGACTGTGGCACCGTACAAGCAGATCATCATTGCTCTGGGCGAGGGTGCCAAGGCTTCGCTGAGTGCCTTTGACCACCTGATCCGTACGTCCGCGCCAGCCTGACAGGCCGCTGCTTAATAAAAAACCCCATGAGCGATCATGGGGTTTTTTCGTTTCTGGCGCAGGGTTACAGCGGCGTTGGCTGAATGATCTCGACCCAGTAGCCATCCGGGTCCTTGATGAACGCCAGGCTGTTCATGCGGCCATCGGACAGACGCTTTTGAAACTTCACGTTCAGCTTCTCGAAGCGTTCGCAGGCAGCGACTACGTCCGGAACCGACACGCAGATGTGGCCAAAGCCGCGCGGGTCGCTGTTGCCGTCGTGATAAACGGCCGAGGGGTCATTCTCGGTGCCGTGGTTGTGGGTCAGTTCCAGGATGCCTGGAATCGACTTCATCCACTCGTTACGAGCGGCATCATCGGCCGGAATCGCCTTTTTGTCGGTCAGTGCCAGAAAGTAGAGGCTGAACTCGGCTTCCGGGAAGTCGCGCTTCTCGACCAGGCTGAAGCCCAGCACGCGGGTGTAGAAATCCAGCGACGCAGTGATGTCTTTGACACGCAGCATGGTGTGGTTGAACACGAACTGCTGTGTAGCGGCTTCGGGTTCGGCGGTCACGCCTGGAATGGAATTGAGGTCTTGCAGGCTCATGAGTGTCTCCAACATGGGTATTAATGGTGCCAGATGATACGTAGCGGGGCGGCCTGTGCCAAACGCCTGCCGGGATAAAAGACCCTGGCCCCTTGCGAGTCGCTGGCGACAGGCTCAGACTTTCCGGTCAATCATTCCGATGGCCATGACCACCATGATTTTCCCGCAATGCCGATTTTCGCTCTTGAGCCTGTGCCTGCTGGCATGCAGTGCACCTGTGCAAGCCGCCGACGTGATGATCATCTGGCCCGCAGGCTGGGAGGTGGAGTCTTTGCCGGCAGCGGCGGACGCTCCCTCTCAACCTTCCGTGCAGGTCAGACAGCGTGCCGTCAAAAACGATCAGTCGGGTAATCCGCTGATGGTCATGGAGCTGACCCAGACACGTCTGGCGCCCGGGCATGAAGTCAATGTGCAGGGCGTTTTGCTGGAAATGCGCAAGGCGGTTCAGGTGAATTTCGCCAAAAGCGGTTTTCAGAGCGTCTGTACTCACGTACGCGATTCAAAGCTCAGCGTCGTCCCTGCGCTGGAGACTACCTGCACGGTCACCCAGAACGGCGTACACGTGCTCACGCAAACGCTGGTAGCGGCCGCCAACAAGGAAAAGGCATGGTCGTTGTCGTATGCCGGGTCGGCAGAGGGTTACGCGGCCAACAAGGATGAGGCATTGCAAATTCGGGAAAGCCTGCGTCTGGATGGGGAGCCTTGAGGGGAGGACTTTTCTGCAGGCAAAAAGAAGCCCGCCGAGGCGGGCATGGGGCGCTATTCCTTTAGCGGCCTTCACTATGGAACAGGGCATGTGAAAAATCTGTGAACCTCTTGCGCGTTCGTCGCCTGACGCACACGCACGGCTTTCCGAGTGCCGCAAACGTTTGGCGTTAATTAACTACTGTGCCGCTACAAAGCTGACTGTTGGCTGAACAATGACTCGAAACTTTCAAGTTATAACTGTGAGCTGAATCGTATGAGCGTCAGCTGAAATATTGGCGTCATTATTTTGTTTGCGGGGATGCCGGACGTTCATATATGTACGGGTCAGTTCAGTCAGTGTTGTTTGGGGGGGTACGCTTCGGTGGGGTGACAAGTCTGCTGCACGCCAGCGCGATACTGATACAGACGACTGACAATAAGCCGACCCTGCCTTTACCGCTAATAAAAAGCCCTGCGAGTGCAGGGCTTCCGGGTGCATAGTTGTGATCAGGCGCGAAGCCATGAATCAACAGTATCGACACCGTATTGCTCTTTCCAGGCTTTAAGGCCCCGGTGATTGCCGCCCTTGGTTTCGATCAGTTCACCGGTATGCGGGTTCTGATAAACCTTGACGACACGTGCGCGGCGGCGCTTGGGGCCGGCGGGTGCAACCATTGAGGTAGAGCTGCCCGGGTCCAGGATGGCAATGATGTCGCGCAGGCTTTTACCGTAGCTACCCATCAGTTCCTGGAGCTTTTGCTCGAATTCAATCTCCTTCTTCAGGCCGGCGTCATTCTTCAGGGCTTCCAGCTGTGCCAGCTGCTCCTGAAGGGCTTTTTCTGCTGCTCGAAACTCGGCAAGTCTGGACAAATAACACACTCCGACAATGTCATGGCTGTTGCCAGCCCAATAAAGCGATAAGACAAAACTGTTTGGCTGATCCGCTCGTACGGTCACTGCCCCTTACCCGCGTTATCCGCAAAAAATAAGCCTTCCTGGCTTGCCGTTACGCAGATAGAGGGTAGTTACAACTGTGTAGCGGACAAATAATGCACCTTTTTTTTGAGTTAGAAAATAGTCTTGTTGAAATTGACAAGAACCAACTGTGCGCAGCAGTTGTTTGTCCTGGGCGAGCCGTGTGTTATCCGGGGAAGCGATGTGTAAGTTATTTCTGATAATAGCTGTCGTCTGAAACTGGCGGACGAATCGCTGGCGCGGCATGACATACGAAATGTCCGACAGACAAATACGAGTTCTCCATACATGTGTGGGAATTGTCTGAAAGCACCGCTGCAAAAGGGCTGGAGCGACGAACGGCATGGCCATTTGCCGGATGCCGCTCAGCCCTTTGGCCTACAGCCCCTGCTGCAGGGCGGGGTCGTCAGGGTTCAGCTGTTCCAGCTCCGCCAGCAGGATCTGTACGTTCTGCAGCTGGCCATTTTCCTTCCAGTACTGGATCAGCAGCACACGTGCCCGACGGTTCGCCGGATCGTTCTGGACGATCTGCACCAGTTGTTTCTGCGCCGCTTCAAGCTGATCCAGGTCGTGCAGAGCGACAGCCAGGTCGTAGCGGTAGTCGTTGTTCTGCGGGGCAAGCTCTGACGCCTTCGCCAGGCTGAGCAATGCGAACTCACCCTGGCCATGGTCCACCAGCCACATGCCCAGCGCGTGCTGCAGCAGCGCCGAGTCGGGATGATGCTCCAATAACCCGGCGAACAAGCTGCGCGCCTTCTCGGCCTGGCCTTTCTTGTCCAGCAGTTCGATGTGCGCCAGCGCGGCCTCGATGTTTTGCGGGTCCATCGCGGTGGCGCGCTGCAAGGCTTTGAGTGCCGGGTCGAGATCGCCGGTCTGCAGGTAGAGCCTGGCGAGTTGCAACTGGTTGTCCACGGTTGCGGGCTGGCTTTCGAGGGCTTCCTGGAATGCCTCGGCGCTCTGCTGCAGCACGGCGAAATACAGCCCCAGGTCGTCGGGTGACAGGCCCAGCAGCGCGCTGGTTGCGCTGAATCTGACGGATTGCTCTCTGTCGTCCAGCATCGGGCCCAGCAACAGACTGCGCTGGCTGCTGGACACCAGTTTTACGCTGGTGGCGATGGCCGCCTGACGCACCTCGACCGATTCGTCCTTGAGGCTGGCGTCAATCAGTTTCAGGGCTTGCGGACTAGGGTAATTACTCAGTTCGGCGAGGAGGCTGACCCGGTGCGCATCGGAAAGGTCCGTGCGCGCCAGTTGCTGATACAGCACACGCGCCGCGCCCGGCTTGCCCTCATGCGCCTGCTTCAGTGCCTGTGTGTAGGTGTGGGCCAGATTGGCAGGCGTGCTTTGAGTGGGCGCATTGCGCCATCCCCAGAACAGCGCGGCGACCAGCAATACGGAGAGTACAGCGATCACGCCGCTGATCCAGCGACGACGATTGACGGATTGGGGAGATGAGCCGGGCATACCGATATCCATTGCTTGGCGGCTTGCAGCTTCGTGGAGTCGCTGGTCAGTGTCAAACGGCGAGGGTACTCGAACGGGCAAAAAAATGCCCCGCCTCTGAAAAAGGCGGGGCATGGCAGACTCGGATGTAGCGGTCAGGCCTGAGGCTGCCAGCCACCACCCAATGCCTTGTAGATGGCGACGATCCCGCGATACAGCTCGATCTCGGCCTGAGCCTGGGAGTCTTCGGCAGCCAGGCGTTCGCGCTCGGCGTCCAGCAGCACGAGGAAATCAGCCGTTCCTTCACGGTACTGAACGTTGGCCAGACGGGCTGCGGCACGGCTGGATTCGCTCTGGCGGATCAGCGACAGCAGTCGCTGCTGGCGCTTGTCGTAATCGCTGAACGCATTTTCCGACTCCTCCAGCGCAAGCAGAACCTGCTGCTCGTAGTTGGCCAGCGCACCTTCGGCATCGGCATTGGCGCTGCGGATCTGCGCCCGAACACTGCCCAGATCAAAGGCTGCCCAAGTGATGCTCGGACCAAGCGTCCAGGCTTTGGCCGCTGACGAGCCGATCTGCGAACCGCGTCCTGCGGTAAAACCGAGGAATCCGCTCAGGCTGACCCGAGGGAACAGGTCAGCGGTTGCCACGCCGATGCGTGCGGTCGAGGCCGCCAGTTGGCGTTCCGCAGCCAGCACATCCGGACGATTGCGCAGTACCTGGGTCGGATCGCCAATGGGCAGCGCCTTGGCGATGGCTGGCAATTTGGTCGGACTCAGGTCCACGCTCAGGGTTTCCGGTCGCTCACCCAGCAAGGTGGCGATGCGGTTGCGCTGACGATTCTGTTCGGCCTGCAGTTGCGGCACCGTCGCTTCAACGGCAGCGAGTCGTGCATCGGCGCGCACCACATCCAGTTCATTGCCGACACCGGCGTCGCGCAACTGCGTCGTAACGCCCTGGGAATCCTGCTGGTTTTTCAGGTTGTCCCGAGCAATGGCTTCGCGTAACTGTGCGCCACGCAACTGCCCGTAGGCGTCGACCACCTCGGCGATCAGCGTGACTTGCAGTTGATAGAGGTTGGCCTGTGCGGCCGCTTCATCGGCGTCGCTGGCTTCCAGCTGGCGCTGAATACGTCCGAACAGGTCCAGCTCCCAGGCCATGTCCAGACCCAGGTCATAACGCTCTGTATTGACGCGTCGGTCAGTCACGCCAGGCTGCTGACCCTTGCCCAGATCGCTGCTGGCCCGGCTGGTCACCACCGGCATGGCGTCGTTGGCCACGTCGTCGCGAATGGCGCGTGCCGCTTTCAAACGGGCAAATGCGACGCGAAGATCCCGGTTGCCATTGAGTGACTGAGTGACCAGTTTGTCGAGGGTCGGATCGTCGAACTGCTTCCACCACAAGGCATCGGCCTTGGTACGGTCGTAGTTGCCCTGGGCGGCAGCGGCGAGTTTCGCTGGTGCGGTGTCAGGCGCCTTGTAGTCCGGGCCGACGGCACAGGCCGCCAGCGCCAGAACCAGCAGGCTCGGAACGAAGAGTTTAAGCGCGCTCATCAATGCATCTCCGCAGGCAGTGTTTGCAGTTTCTGCGCCCGTGCGGCCTTGCGGGCCTCCCGGCGCTCGACGAAGTTACGGATCAGCACATAGAACACGGGGGTCAGCAGCAGGCCGAAAAAGGTGACGCCGAGCATCCCGGAGAACACCGCTACACCCATGGCATGACGCATTTCGGCACCAGCGCCACTGGACAGCACCAGCGGTACGACACCCATGATGAAGGCGAACGAGGTCATCAGGATCGGGCGCAGACGCAGGCGGCAGGCTTCCAGCACCGCATCCAGCGGGCTCATGCCTTCTTCCTGTTTGTCCTTGGCGAACTCGACGATCAGGATCGCGTTCTTGCAGGCAAGTCCCACCAGTACGATCAGGCCGATCTGGGTGAAGATGTTGTTGTCGCTACCGGCAATCATTACCCCGGCAATTGCCGACAGCAGCGTCATTGGCACGATCAGGATCACCGCCAGCGGCAGGCTCCAGCTTTCGTATTGGGCGGCCAGTACCAGGAACGCCAGCAGCACGCAGAGCGGGAAGACGAACAGCGCGGTATTGCCCGACAGAATCTGCTGATAGGTCAGGTCGGTCCATTCGTAGACCATGCCATTGGGCAGCTCTTCCTTCAGCAGTTTCTCGACGGCCGCCTGGGCCTGGCCGGAGCTGTAGCCCGGTCCGGCAGCGCCGTTGATCTCGGCCGTGATGAAGCCGTTGTAGTGCATCACGCGGTCGGGGCCTGCGGTGTCGGTGACCTTGACGAAGGTCGCCAGCGGGATCATTTCACCCAGGTTGTTGCGCACCTTGAGCTGACCGATCTGGTCGGCATCCTGACGGAACTGCTGTTCAGCCTGAACGTTTACCTGATAGGTACGACCGAAGCGGTTGAAGTCGTTGGCATACAGCGAGCCCAGGTAGACCTGCAGGGTGTCGAAGATATCGCTGATCGCCACGCCGTGGGTCTTGGCCTTTTCGCGGTCGATGGACGCATCGACCTGCGGCACGTTCACGGTGTAGCTGGTGAACAGACCGGCCAGCTCAGGCACGCTGCGGCTCTTGGCGATGATGTTCTGGGTTTCCTTGTACAGCTCGTCGTAGCCCAGATTGCCCCGGTCTTCGATCTGCAGGCGGAAGCCGCCGATGGTACCCAGACCCTGCACCGGAGGTGGCGGGAAGATCGCCATGTAGGCTTCCTGAATCGAAGCGAACTGGCCGTTCAACGCGCCGGCGATGGCATTGGCCGACTGGCTCGGGTCTGTACGCTCTTCAAAAGGCTTGAGTGCGACGAACACCACACCGTTGTTCGGGCTGTTGGTGAAGCCGTTGATCGACAGGCCCGGGAAAGCAATCGCGTTTTCCACGCCCGGCTGTTTCAGGGCCAGGTCAGACATGCGCTTGATGACTTCTTCGGTCCGGTCCAGGCTGGCCGCATCCGGCAACTGGGCGAAGGCGACCAGGTACTGCTTGTCCTGGCTGGGCACGAAACCGGTAGGTGTGCTGGAGAAACCCATCCAGGTCAGCACCATCAGGCCTGCGTACACCAGCAGGGCGATGCCGCTGCTGCGAATCACACGTGCAACCGTGCCGACATAGCCATGACTGGCTTTCTCGAAGAAGCGGTTGAACGGACGGAACAGCCAGCCACCCAGCATCCTGTCGAGGAAGCGCGAGAAGCGGTCCTTCGGCGCATCGTGAGCCTTGAGCAGCACCGCGGCCAGCGCAGGCGACAGGGTCAGCGAGTTGAACGCCGAGATCACGGTCGAGATGGCGATGGTCAGCGCGAACTGTTTATAGAACTGCCCGGTAAGCCCGGAAATGAACGCGGCAGGTACGAACACCGCACAGAGCACCAGTGCTGTGGCGATGATCGGCCCGGTCACTTCGGCCATGGCTTTATGCGTTGCTGCGACCGGTTCGAGCCCCAGCTCGATGTTACGCTCGACGTTCTCCACCACCACGATGGCATCGTCCACCACGATACCGATCGCCAGTACCAGTCCGAACAATGACAGCGCGTTGAGCGAGAAGCCGAACAGGTGCATCACGGCGAATGTACCGATCAGCGAGACCGGCACCGCGACCAGCGGAATGATCGAGGCGCGCCAGGTCTGCAGGAACAGGATCACCACCAGCACCACCAGAATCAGTGCTTCGAACAGGGTGTGGATCACCGCCTCGATGGAGCCGCGCACGAAGATGGTCGGGTCATAGACGATGCTGTAGTCCATCCCCTCGGGGAAGCCTTTTTTCAGCTCGGCCATCTTGGCCCGCACATCGTTGGAGATGTCGATCGCATTGGAGCCCGGACGCTGGAAGATCGGCAATGCGACGGCGGGCTGGTTATTCAGCAAGGAGCGCAGGGCGTACTGGTTGGAACCCAGTTCGACACGAGCCACATCTTTAAGGCGCGTGATTTCGCCATCGGCACCCGCGCGGATTACTACGTTTTCGAACTCTTCCTCGGTGACCAGACGGCCCTGCGTGTTGATCGACATCTGGAAACTGGTGGCATTGGGTGAGGGCGGCGCGCCCAGCTGGCCGGCAGCGACCTGACGGTTCTGTTCGCGGATCGCGTTGACCACGTCGGTTGCGGTCAGGTTGCGCGAAGCGGTCTTGTTCGGATCGAGCCAGACCCGCAGCGAGTAATCGCCCATGCCGAACAGTTGCACGTCGCCCACGCCGCCCAGTCGCGCCAGCTCATCCTTGATGTTCAGGACGGCGTAGTTGGACAGGTACAGCATGTCGTAGCGTTTATCCGGCGAGGTCAAGTGCACGACCATGGTCAGGTCGGGCGAGGCCTTGTCCACCGTGATACCGATCCGCGTCACCTCTTCAGGCAGCTTGGGCTCGGTGCGCGTCACGCGGTTCTGCACCTGCACCTGGGCGTTGTCCAGGTCGGTGCCCAGCGCGAAGGTGATGGTCAGTGTCAGCTTGCCGTCGGCAGTGGCCTGCGAGGACATGTACAGCATGTTCTCGACGCCGGTAATGGCCTGTTCCAGCGGCGAGGCCACGGTTTCGCCGATCACCTTGGGGTTGGCGCCCGGGAAGTTGGCCCGCACGACGACGGTAGGTGGCACGACTTCCGGGTATTCACTGATCGGCAACTGGAACAGCGAGATGGCGCCGGCGATCAGGATCAGCAGTGACAGCACGGCGGCGAAGATCGGCCGCGAGATAAAGAATTTTGAGAAGTTCATCGAACGAGTCCCTTAGCCGCGAGGCGCGGTGGCGCTGGCGAGTTTGGCGGTCGCGTTGGGCGCCGACTGTTGCGGGTTGCTGGCTTCAAGGGCCTGACGTTGCTTGAGGAGCAGGGCGAGGGTGTCGGCACTGGCCATCGGCGTAACTTCAGGGTCCACAGGCTGGCCGGGACGTACACGCTGCAAGCCTTTGACGACGATGGTGTCGTCCTTGCCCAGACCGTTGCGCACGATGCGCAGGCCTTCGATTTTCGGACCCAGCTCGACCGGGCGATAGGCCGGCTTGTTGTCCTTGTCCATCACCAGCACGAACTTCTTGCCCAGGTCGGTGCCGACGGCTTCATCGTTGATCAGCACGGCGGAGTAGGTGCCACTACCGACCAGTTTGAGACGTGCATACAGGCCTGGGGTGAAGCTGCCATCGCTATTGTCGAACACGGCGCGGCCGCGGATGGTGCCGGTGCGCGGGTTGACCTGGTTGTCGACGAAGTTCATCTGACCCAGGTGCGGGTTGCCGTTTTCGTTGGACAGGCCCAGGTAAACCGGGGTGGTCTGACCGCGCTGACCCTTGCGGGCCAGTTCGGTGTACTTGAGGAATACACGCTCGTCGGCGTCGAAGTAGGCGTAGACCTTGTCAGTGGAGACCACGCTGGTCAGCGCTGTCACATCGGCCGTCACAATGTTGCCGGCAGTGATCTCGGCACGGCTGACGCGGCCGGTAATAGGCGCAGTCACACGGGTGAAGCTGAGGTTCAAGCGAGCCAGGTCCAGTTGCGCCTGAATCGCGGCGACGCCGGCCTTGGCTTCCTGCGCGGAGGTGGTACGCGAGTCTGCCAGCTCGGCGGAAATGGCATTGTTGGTGCGCAGGCGCTCGCCGCGCTGGGCTTCGTTGTCGCTGCGTACAGCCACGGCCCGCGCTTGCTGCAATTGGGCTTCGAGGCGGCGTACTTCAGACTGGAATGGACGTGGGTCGATCTGGAACAGCAGGTCGCCTTTCTTGACCAGCGATCCGTCGGTGAAGGCCACCTGATCGATCTGGCCGGAAACACGTGGACGAACTTCGACGGTTTCCGGTGCTTCGAGGCGGCCGGTGAACTCGTCCCATTCGTTGATGGGTTGTTCGAGCACTTTGGCGACGGTGACCTTGGCCGCGGCAGGCGCCTGAGTGGCCTCAGGTGCGCGACCACAGGCGCTGATCACGACCAGTGCAAGGGCAGTGAGGGGATAGCGCAGATGAGCGAGTGTCTGGGGCATGGGAAGTTCCGCCGAAAGTAAGGATGGGCGGATTCTGTTGCGCGCAGGGTGTTATTAACGAATCGAATAAATCGAAGGTTACTATCATCCGTAATGATGAACGTCATCTTCGCCGCAAGCCCTGCGCACGCGGCTGCGCAACCTCACTGAGCATTCTGCAGCCGGTAACGAAACGTGTTGCGCACGCCGATGACCTTGACCGGGTGGCCGTCGGCAACTTGCGGGCTGTAGCGGAAACCGGCGGCGGCCTTGAGCGAGGCGGCTCCGAAGTGGGACGCATCGCATTGCCCCTTGATCAGTCGTGCTGCCGTCGTCGTGCCATCGGGCATCAGGTCGTACTCCACCGTGCAGTCACCTTCCAGCTCGTTTTCAAGCGCTGAAGCCGGATAGTCGGGCGCAGCCTTGGTCAGCGGCAGGTACTGTTTGCCAGCGGTTGCGGCGACATCGGTGGCGGGGCCGGGTACCGACGGCGCAGGTTTCGCCTCGGTTGCGGCCGGGGCTGTGTTTGAGCTGGCAGGTGCTGGCGTTGAGGCTTTGGCGGGCGCAGCGGGGGCTGGATGCGGTGCCGGTTTGGACGTGGGTTGTCGTGGCGGTTTCTGTCGCGCCTGAATATCAGCCTGTTCTGCCAGTCGGCTGGCTTCGAGCTGAGCCTGTTGTCTGGCGGCCTGTTCCGCCACCGCCTGTTTCTGTTGTTCGGCCGCCTGCTGACGTTGCGCCTCTGCAGCGCGAGCGCTTGCTGCGGCAGCGGCTGCAATGGCAGGGTCCGCGGCCAGTCCGGTGTGGATCACCACCGTCTGCCTGTCCGGCTCGGCTGTCGAGGGGGCGGATGCCGTGCTGCCGAGCCACGCTGCCAGAAAATGCACGGCCACCACTAAAGGGATGAGCAGCAATGCTGCGCGTGCCGACGCAGGCGCAGGATCGCTTGCCGGTGACGTGCGTAGCGGGGCGACCAGCCTGAGGTCGGGCCTGATTGTCAGGTAGCTGACGGGCACGGCTTTCCATGCGCCATCGTCACTCTGAGGGTGGAAGCGACAGCGCACGCCTGATTCGGCTAATTGATTGCTGGCCGCAGTGAACGAGATGCCCATGTCGGGAAGCGGGGATGCGGTGTGCATCGCGTGTTTCAGAGCGGTCTTCATGGCGCGGTATCCGGGGTTTGTGAGATCAACCCGACATTGGGTACACCGGCCTGCTGTAAGGCGCCCATCAACTCCATGATCCGCCCGTAGCTGACAGCACGGTCGCCGCGAATCAGCACGGCGGTATTGGTCTGGTCGCCGAGCGCATCGTGCACTTGCTGACCTACGGTGGACAGCGCCAGCTGGACGCGCGGGTCCTCGCCGCGATTCAGGTAATACAGGCCTTCGGCGTCGATGCTGATAACCAGCGGCGGGTGATCCGGTGCGTCAATCGCCTGCGCGCCGAGGCGCGGCAGGTCAACGTGCACCCCCTGAGTCATCAGCGGCGTGGCGACCATGAAAATCACCAGCAGCACCAGCACCACATCAATGAACGGCACGACGTTCATTTCGCTGGAAATCCTGCCTCGGGAGACCGCGTGGAACGAGCCTTTCTGATTCATGCGCTTTCCCTCGCGGCCATGTGCAGGTGACTGCGGGCATGCAGGCTGGTCAGCAGCAGGGTGTGCAACTCTTCGGCCAGGTCTGCCAGCCGGGTCTGCAAATCGGCGACCTTTTTCGACAGGAAGTTGTACGCGATCACTGCAGGAATCGCGGTGAACAGGCCGATGGCGGTGGCCACCAGCGCTTCGGCAATCCACGGCGCCACGGTGGCGAGCGTCGCCTGCGCCGTGGCCCCGAGTGCCTGAAACGAACCCATGATTCCCCACACCGTGCCGAACAGGCCGATGTAGGGACTGACCGAGCTGATGGTCGCCAGGATCACCAGGCGACGATTCAGGCGCATGCCTTCGCGCGACAACGCCAGACGCAGCGCGCTGCCCACGGCATCCATGGTCACGGTCGGATCGGTGTTGGCGTGGGTCAGTTGGCAGAAGTGGCGGAAGCCATCGCGAAATACCTTGCCTGCGCCACCGGGCTGGTCGGGCAGTTCCTTGTACAACTGGTTGAGGTCGGTGCCTGAATGAAAGCGTCGCTCGAAATCGGCCAGTTCACCGCTGTCGCGTCGCAGATCGTAGCTGCGAAGAAAGATCAGTAACCAACTGACCGCAGAGGCCAGCAACAGAATAAACATGACGGTCTGGGCAACCGGACTGGCGCCTTCGATCAAGCTGACAATGGACATGGACGATTGCATCGACGGGTATCTCCGTGGTGTTCAGGTGTGGAAAGCGAGGCAGCAGGGCGCGTCAGAGTTTGACTTTCATGCCGACCCAGAAGGACTGCCCGAAGCTGTTGCGCTCAAGCAGGTTGTTGTCCGCGTCGCGGATCAGACGCTTCTGGTCGGTGAGGTTTCGCCCTTCGGTGTAAAGGGTCAGGTTGGCGTTGAGCGCGTAACTGACCTGGGCATCCAGTTGCCCATAGCGCTCTTCGAACTTGTCCTGGCGCGGGTTCTGAACGCTGAGGCTGGTGCGCCGGTCGCCGACCACGGCATAGCTGATCTGCGACTTGAGATCGCCGATGCCGTACATCAGCGTGGCGTTGTATTGCTGCTTGGGCGCGCCGACCAACTGGCTCGCCCGACGCGTCGAGCCGTCGGCCATCGGCACATTCATCGACCCGTCGAGCCAGGTGCTGTTGAGCTTGAAACCCAGCCCGTCGAACGGCGCGGGCAGAAAGGCCAGGCGGTCCTTGATCAGGTTGATCGACACGCCACGGACCTGCGCCGTCGAGGTGTTGAGGGGTTGCGAGATCGTGGTCTGAATACCCGTACTGTCTGTGCTGCTGGAGCTGCCGACGAAGATTTCGTTTTTCAGGTCCTTCTGAAACAGCGCCATGGACAGCAGCGCGCCCTGGCCGAAGTAGTAATCGGCGGCCAGATCGTAGTTGTTGGACGTGATGGGTTTGAGGCTCGGGTTGCCACGGTTGATGCTGATAGCGCCGTCCACCTGACTGACGCTGTTCAGCGGCACCACGTATTCCGGATTCGGCCGACCCAGTGACTGGCTGAAACCCGCACGCAGGCGCACCGAGGGCGTCAGGTCGTAAAAGGCGCTGAACGAGGGCAATACGTTGTCGTAGCTGCCGGAGTTGCTGCTGGGGTTGAGTGTGCCGCTGTTGTTCTGAAAGGCCGAGGAATCAAAACGGGTGTGTTCATAGCGCGCGCCACCGAGCACTTCGAAACGCTCGCCGCGATACCTGAGCAGGCCGAAGCCTGCGGCAATGTCTTCCTGATAACTGAGGTCGTTCTGGGTGCTGAGCAGCGTGCTGTTGGCTTGATCGAGCCGGAACAGTCCGGGGTTGTCGGCGAAGAAACGGTTGGTTGCCTTGTAGTAGTCGCCCGCGTTGCTGAACGAGCTGGCAGGGAGGCTGGCTGCGCTGGTGGGCAGGAAGGTCTGTTGATCGATGTCCTGAGTGACCTCCATGCGTCGCCAGCTTGTGCCCACCTTGGCACCCAGTCCCCGGTCCTGCGGGTCGGTGTTGAAACCGTAGGTTCCTTGCCATTCCTTGATGGTCTGCTGGCGCTCCAGCTTTTCCGGCTGGATGTTGAACAACTGATAGTTCGATGGCGTGCTGGCCGCCGAAGGGTTGGCGGGCGTGATGGTGGACATGTCGCGATTGTCGGCGTCCTGGCTCTTCAGGTCGTACTGGTAGCCGAAATTGGAGCCGTAAGCCGAGCGGAATTCAAACTGGCCGTCATCCTTGCGCTCATAGGTGCTGCGGGCCGCGTAGAGTTTGCTGGTCAGGCGCTGTTGATCGGCAGGCTTGAAGTCGACGTCCCAGATGGCCAGATCCGTTGCCGTGGTTTCCGGGAAGTAGTCGACGCGATAGCGATTGCGGCCCTGGGAATAACTGCCGCTGACATCGGTGATGTTGCGCGGCGAGCGATCTTCGAGAATGTTCAGGTAGCGGTATTCGTCCGAGTCGTAGCTGTAGTGCGCGCCGAGCAGCGATGAGTAAAGGTTTTCGCTGGGCTTGTATTCCAGGCGTCCCAGCAGACTCCAGCGATCCAGCCGGTTGGTGTACTGCGCCTGATCACGACGGTCCACTGACGGCGTGCCGGCCGCGCTGTAGTTGATGGTACGGATGTCCTTTTCCTGATCGCGACTGCGGTCGGAGAAACTGCCCGCCAGCATGTAGCCGAATTGTTTGTCCTCGCCGAAGCGGTCGTTGACTCTGCCGTCGATGATCGCGGAAGGGCTGGAAGGCCCGCCCGGTACGCTCATGTTGCTGTAGCGCCCGACCTTGGCATCGGCAACGGCCTGAAAGCCGCTGTAATCGAACGCGCTGATCGGTTGCAAATCGACGATCCCGGCAATTGCCGGTTGCAGGTCGGGCGTCAGGCTCTTGTAGACCGCCACACGTTTGAGTGCGACGCCGGGGATGGCTTCCAGGTCGGTCTGTCGGCCCAGCGCGAACCAGCCATCAGGAATCATCGCGCCGTCGAAGGTGGTCGTCGTGAAGCGCGAGGGCAGGCCGCGTATGGAGACGAAGCGACCTTCGTCTTCATCGAATTCGGTGGTCACGTCCGGGAGGCGGCGCAGGGAGTCGGCCACGTTCAGGTCGGGCTGCTGGCCCAGTTCGTCGGACGAGATGAAGTCGGCGACCTGAGACGTGTTGCGTTTGGCGCGAATTTCCTCGCGGTTCTGTTTGACGTACCCCGTGACCGTGACGCTTTCCGCCGCCGGCGCATCGCTTTTGCCGGATGAGTCCTGGGCAACTGCAGGGGTGATGAGGGTAAGCAGCACAGCGCCGGAAACAAGCGGGTAACAGGCACGGGTTCTGGTCATCATGGTGAAATCTCGTGGAGGCCGAAGAGGTCTGGCTTTTTATTTACGCTTAAAGTGTTAAATAAAAATGACTGGCTATAATCGGTTGGAG
Organism: Pseudomonas viridiflava; assembly: GCF_001642795.1. Classification (GTDB taxonomy): domain Bacteria; phylum Pseudomonadota; class Gammaproteobacteria; order Pseudomonadales; family Pseudomonadaceae; genus Aquipseudomonas; species Aquipseudomonas viridiflava. The sequence goes on from NZ_LKEH01000027.1 coordinate 186,748, forward strand.
ATTTCATCAGGATTTGATGCGCGCCGTGTTCATAGGCAGGGCTTAAAAGGCTTTTTGCTAAAGGTCTGCCTGGGCAGGCGGCTGCGTACGTTCGAAATCCAAAGGTTGTCATCAGATTTAAACATTAAGTGTGAAAATATGCGTCGTACTCACACGCACTCTGACAAAGGAGACGTTTCTTGCCCAATCGCACGCTCAATGAAGGGATTCACGTATCGGATAACGAGCGGTTCATTCTGGATGTCATCCGGCGTGAAGGCAGTATCAGCCAGTCCCGTGTCGGTCAATTGAGCCACCTGACCCAGCAGTCGACCCACCGGATCATCAGTGCGCTGCTGGCGTGCGACCTGTTACAGGCCGGGCCGCCTGCCTCCGGTGCAGGACGCGGCAAGCCTTCGCCCAGCCTGCAATTGGCAGCCAGAACCGTTTTCAGCGTCGGCATCGCGATCAATACCGATTGCGCCATCCTTTCGTTGACCGCGCTGGATTGCGAACTGGTGGAGGAGGTGCGCTTCCGGTTTCCGCCGCTGAGTCGCCAGACCACGCTGGAGCGGTTGAGCACGGCGCTGGACAGGATCTGTGTCCGCAATGGCGTGGACAAGGCGAGCCTGATCGGCGTCGGGTTCTCGATCAACGGCTACTTCGTCGCCAATCGTCGACAGATCAACGCGCCGGAGCCGTTACGCGACTGGTCATTGATCGATCTGCAGCCACTGCTGGAAGAAACCTTCGGCCTGCCGGTCTGGATCGAAAACAGCGTCAGCGCGGCTGCTGTGGGCGAGAGCCTGTGCGGTGCCGGACGCTGGGCGCGCTCCTTTGTGTACCTGGGGTTCAACTACGGTTTCGGTGGCGGGCTGGTGATCGAGGGCAAACCGTTTTTCGGTGCCAACGGCAACGCTGGCGAACTCAGTTCGATACTGACGCGCGAAGAGCAGGAGGTGCGTCCGGCCCTGCGTTACCTGCTGGAAATGCTTCAGGAGCAGGGCGTTGACGTCGATTCCATCGAAGACATTTCGCTGCGGTTCGATCCTCGGTGGCCAGGCGTTGACGCTTGGGTCGACCGGGTGATGCCTTGCCTGAACCGCATCATCAACTCGCTCAGCGGCATTCTCGATCCTCAGGCCATCGTGTTTGGCGGGCAATTGCCGGTCGCGCTTGGCGAAGCGCTGATGGCGCGAGTCGAATACTGGGGCGGCGACCGTTACGGCATCACGGCCACACGACCCAGTCTGGTGATGGGGCAACAGAGTTGTGACGCCGCCGCCCGCGGCGCGGCGCTGATTCCGCTGCGGGCCTGCTTTTTCCTGTAAGCGGTTTTTCGTCTGTCCGGCCCATGAGGTTCAATAATGCGAACGCTTCACTGCCTGCTCGTACTCCTGCTGACCGCCACAGCGACTGTCGCCCGGTCGGCCGAAAGACTGTATGCCTGCGGAGACGATCAGGTTCGCGAGTACCGTGTGCAAGCGGCGAGTGCCAACGAGATCTGGCGCTGGAGTGCGGCTCAGGCGAAGGACTTGCCGGACGCCTACCGCCAGAAGCTGCTGTCGCATATCGACGAATGCAAGCCGGTCGAGGGTGGCCGCGCCATTCTGGTGACGTCTTCGACGGGCGGTGTGGTCTTGCTCGATCGGGCATCCGGCCGGGTTCTGTTCCGGGCCCTGGCACCCATGGCGCATTCGGCCGAGTACCTGCCCAACGGTTTGATCGCCGTCGCGTTGTCGATTGAGCCCCGGGGCGACCGGCTGCAGCTCTACGATCGGTACCGCAATGAAACGCCGCTGTTCGAGACGCCGCTGCCCTCGGGGCACGGCGTGGTCTGGGATGAGCAGCGTCAGCGTCTGTTCGCGTTGTCCCATGACCTGTTGCAGGCCTTCACGCTGAGCGGCGACCGCGCATCACCCGTGTTGCAGGAATCTGAGCGCTGGACGTTGCCGGGAAGGCGCGATGGCCATGACCTGTCGGCGCTTGGCGATGGTCGTTATGCGGTCACAACCGATGATGGCGTCTGGCTGTTCAGCCTGGACAGCGGTGTGTTTTCGACGTTCGAGCCTTTACGCTCGGCTTCAAGGGTCAAGGCATTGAGCGTTATGGATGAGCGCATGGCCTGGGTCGAAGTGGAGCAAAGCTGGTGGGCCTTTGGTTTTCATCTGGCCGAGCGCGACGGTAGCGGCGGGGTGCGTGTGCCGGTCGCGGATCTGCATCTGTACAAGGTGCGCTGGGTGCATTGACCTGTCGGTCTCTGGCGGACTGCCTGCTCATTTTCCTGCGCCCAGCTCGACCGCGCTTCGCAGCCGGCTGGCATCCCTCGCAGGCGGCAGGCCGAACAGGCGCACGTAGTCCCGACTGAACTGCGAGGGGCTTTCGTAGCCGACCTGATAGCCCGCACCGGCCGCGTCCACGGCCTCGGCCACCATCAAGCGACGTGCTTCCTGTAATCGCAACTGACTGCGAAACTCCAGCGGACTCATTGACGTCACGGCCTTGAAATGCGCGTGGAATGTGGAGCGGCTCATGCCCGCCAGTTCGGCGATGTCATCGATCCGGCAACCCTGTCGGTAGTGCTCGCGCATCCAGGCAATCGCCTTGGCAATCTGCCGCAGTCGGCTGTCTGCCCGGGCCAGTTGCCGGACGATGCCGTTGCCGCTCTCGCTCAGCAGCCGATACAGCATCTCTCGGACGATGAGCGGAGCCAGCGCATCGATATTCTGGGGTGTGTCCAGCAGACCGGCAAGCCTGGCCGCAGCGTCGAGCAGCTCCGGTGTGGTGGCGTTGAGTTCGATGCCTGCAGTCGGCAGGTCGCTCTTTTCGCTGGTGTCCGGGTGCCGAAGCGCCAGTTCGCTCAGGATGGCCATGTCCAGATCCAGCACGAGACACAGGTACGGCAATGCTTCGCTTGCCTCGATGACCGAGCCCATGACCGGCATGTCCACCGACGCCACCAGATAGGTGGATGCGTCGTACACATAGGACAAGGCGCCAGCCGCGACCTGCTTACGGCCCTGAACGATCAGGCAGAGGGTCGGTTCGTAGACCACCGGCATCGGCACGGTAGGCGCGCCCGAGCGAACCAGGCTGACACCTGCGACAGGCGTGGTGTGCATGCCGTCGGTCCTTGCATGCCGGCTGATGACGTCGATCAGTTTTTCAAGAGAACCCATAGCGGCTCCGGTCGCTCGATGATGAAAACAGCCTTTAATCCCGTTCGGATAATCGTGCAAGAACGCAGGATTATCCGGCTACAGCGCAGCGCCTCCCTGACGGCAGACTGAACCTGACTGTTCAGAACTTCACATCCACAAGGAGGCCATCATGCCCACTATCACTGCACTCGACCACTACCGTCTGCTCGGACGATCAGGTATGCGCGTCTCGCCCATGGCCCTTGGCACCATGACCTTCGGTGCCAACTGGGGCTGGGGCGCCGAGGCCGATCAGGCACGGCAGATATTCGATGCGTATGTCGACAAGGGCGGCAATTTCATCGACACCGCCGTCAACTACACCAACGGCGAGTCGGAGCGCATCCTGGGGCAGTTTCTCAAGGGCAAGCGCGAGCGCCTCGTCGTCTCGACCAAGTACACCATGGCGCGTGATCCGGGTAATCCGAACTCGGGCGGCAACCATCGGCTGAACCTGATGCGCTCGGTCGAGACCAGCCTCAGGCAGCTCGACACTGACCGCATCGAATTGCTCTACCTGCATGCCTGGGACTTCACCACCTCCGCCGACGAAGTGATGCGTGCGCTCGACGATCTGGTGCGCGCCGGCAAGGTGCTTTACCTCGGTATCTGCAACACCCCTGCGTGGAAGGTCGCTGAGTTGCAAACCCTGGCCCTGCTGCGTGGCTGGTCGCCGCTGGTTGCGCTGCAGATCGAGTACAGCCTGGTCGAACGCAGTGTCGAGCACGAGTTGATTCCGATGGCAGAAGCGATGGGGCTTGGCGTGCTGCCGTGGTCGCCGCTGGGTGGCGGCATTCTGAGCGGCAAGTACAGCCGCGACGATCTGCAGCAGGTCAGCGAAGCGGGGGTTTCGACCACGCGCAAGGGCGTGATCAGTTCATCGGGGCACATGACCGAGCGATCGCTGGAGATCGCCAGTGTCGTGGGTGATATCGCGAAAGACATCGGCGTCACGGCTTCACAGGTCGCACTGGCCTGGACGCTCATGAATCCGGCCGTGGTTGCGCCGGTACTGGGTGCCAGGACGCTGGCGCAGGCGCTGGACAATCTGGCCGCACTTGATCTGCAACTGGATGAGCAGCAGGTCGCTCGGCTGGATCAGATCAGTGCGCCCGCGCCGATCTTCCCCGAGCGCTTCGTGTCGCGGCCCATGGTTCAGCAACTTATCTTCGGCGGTGCCCGGCTGCAAAACCGAATGTAACAGCTTCGCAAATGCCCGCTCATCCTGGGCGGGCCTTCTGCTCTTCAATGCCGTGACGGCCAAAGGAGTCTTTAGATGCACGTTTCCATTCTGAAAAAAATCCACGCGTTGGCGCTGGCAGTGGCGGCCCTGATTGGCGCCGGGCTGATTTCCGGCAATGCTCATGCCGATTGCGGCCCGGATACCGAGGCATATAACAAGCAGCTCATGACTCAGGCCTTTGATCGCTGGGCGGCTGGAGGGACGACGTTCTTCACTGACATGCTGTGGCCGGATGTGGTTTGGACCATAAAGGGCTCGGGTCCCAGCGCGGGCGTTTATCGAGGCGTCGATTCATTCGTTCGACAGGCGGTGCAACCGTTCGTGTCGCGGTTGTCCAATCCGGTCAGGCCTGTGAGCAAGCGCGTCTGGGCGGATGGCGATCACGTTATCGTTCAGTGGGACGGCGTTGGCGTTGCGCGGGACGGACAGACTTACAACAACAGCTACGCGTGGATCTTTCACATGCGTGACGGCAAGGCGTTTGAAGCCACCGCGTTTCTCGATCTTGCACCTTACGACGATGTGTTACGACGGATTCCGGTGCCTGCCGCGAGCGGCGGATAGAAGGTTTTGATTCGGGCGATAGATATCTATTGATGTCGATCAGCATCAAAGTCGTTGACGGCTACGATTACGTTCATCATCATAGCGCCATCTTCATTCGATCGACCCGCGAAGGAATTCCCATGACGACTCCTAAACCTGTAGCACTGGTGACCGGCGCTTCTTCCGGCATCGGCGAAGCCACTGCCAATGCGCTCGTTGCGGCAGGCTATACCGTGTACGGAACCAGCCGGAAAGGGAATCAGAGCGGACAGCGTAACTTTTCGATGCTGGCCCTCGATGTGACGGACGATGCGTCCGTCGAGGCGGCGATCAAGGAACTGCTGGTGCTGGAAGGGCGTATCGACCTGCTGGTCAACAACGCCGGATTCGGACTTGCGCCTGCAGCAGCTGAAGAGAGCTCGATCGAGCAGGCCAAGGCGATCTTCGATACCAACTTTCTGGGCATTGTGCGCACCACTCGTGCGGTCGTACCGCACATGCGTCGGCAGGGAGGCGGCCGAATCATCAACATCGGCTCCATTCTGGGCATCGTGCCGGTGCCGTTCGTGGCGTTGTATGCGGCCAGCAAGCATGCGGTGGAAGGGTACTCGGAATCTCTGGATCACGAATTGCGCACCTTTGGCATCCGGGTCACGATCATCGAGCCTGGCTATACCAAGACCTCGTTCGAAACCAACAACCTCGAAGCCGACGCCAAGCTTGAGCTCTATCAGGACGTGCGGGCCAGGGTGTCCAAAGCGGTCAACCACGCCATGGCCAATGCCGACAGCCCGGAGGTAGTCGCCCAGGTGGTGCTCAAGGCTGCGCGTGCCGAGCGTCCGAAGCTGCGTTATACCGCCGGTAAAACCGCTGGCCAGTTTCAATTCATGCGCCGCTTTGCGCCAGCGGGTTTTCTGGATGCGGCCATCCGCAAGAACCTGAAACTGGACGCAAAATCACCTTCGCAGGCACGCACGTCTCACCAGCCAAGTTGATCCGGCCGGCATCGCCCGATCAATCCCTGTTCGCCAGACGCGCGTTTACTCACTACAGTGGTTCCCGATGGCAACTTCAGGAGGAGCCCGATGACGCTTCCAAAAGCGCTGGCGTTTGATGTCTTCGGTACAGTGGTTGACTGGCATTCGGGTATTGCCCGCGAAACCGCAGCGTTTCTGGCGAACAACCTGCCTTCGGTCAGCCCGGCCGAGTTCGCGTTGCAGTGGCGCAAGCTGTACGCCCCGGCAATGCGCGAGTGCATCAATGAGGCAAGAGGCTTCGTGGTGCTGGACACCTTGCACCACGAGACGCTGCAACAGCTGTTGACGACCCACGGCCTGAACGTCGGCCGGATTCAGCCCGATGAGTTATGGCGGCTCGCCCATGCCTGGCGCCGACTGGATCCCTGGCCCGATGTGCCTGAAGGGCTGGTGCGACTGCGCGAGCGTCTGCCTGTCGTGACCCTGTCCAACGCCAACGTCGAGCTGATGATCGCGATGAACCGCTACAACGGCTTGCAGTGGGACGCCTTGCTGGGCGCTGAATTTGCCCAGACCTACAAACCGGAGCCTGCCGCCTACCTGACGACAGTCGATGCCCTGGGCCTGAAACCCCAGCAGTTATGTCTGGTGGCGTGCCATCACAGCGATCTGGCGGCAGCCAGGGATTGCGGCCTGATGACGGCTTTTGTCCATCGGCCCATGGAGTACGGTGGAGCGCCCGCGCCCGACGCGGATTATGCCCAGGACTGGGACTACGAAGCCGACAGTCTCATCGATCTCGCCCGGCAGCTTTGCACCGCACCCTGAACCTTCCGACGATACAGCGCTCACTTGTTAAGCCGCCGCGTTGAGTGACCGCGCTGTCCCATTGCCGATAAGGAATTCGCATGCACCAAGCCTCGCCATCGCTTTCGTCGACGACTTCGCTGGCCGGACCTGTAGAGCGTGAGCTCAGCCTGCGCGCTGTGGTTACCGGGATCGTGCTCGGTATCCTCCTGACGCCTTCCAATGTGTACGCGGGACTCAAGATCGGCTGGTCGTTCAACATGTCGATCATTGCCTTGCTGATCGGCTATGGCATCTGGCAGGGGCTGGCCCGGCGTTCGAGTACGCAATTGCCCTGGACCCTGCACGAAAGCAACATCAACCAGACGGTCGCTTCTGCCGCCGCATCGATCATTTCCGGCGGGCTGGTTGCGCCGATTCCTGCCTACACGCTGCTCACCGGCCAGCAACTGGATGCGATTCCAATGATCGCCTGGGTGTTCTCGGTGAGTTTTCTGGGCATCTGGATCGCCTGGTACCTGCGCCCCTCGCTGCTCAACGACAAGGCGCTGAAGTTTCCCGAGGGCATGGCGACGCTGGAAACCCTGCTGCACATCTATAACCACGGCCATGAAGCCGCAACACGTCTCAAAGTGCTGCTGAGCGCTGCATTGCTGTCGGCATCGGTCAAGTGGGTCGACACTTTCATGTGGGCCTTGCCACGCTGGTCGCCGAACGCACAGCTGGAGCGTCTGACCTTTACTGCGGACCCCTCGCTGCTGCTGGTGGGCTTTGGCGCGATCATCGGCATTCGCGTGGGTCTGACGTTGCTGCTCGGTGCCGCTCTGGCATGGGGCGGGCTGGCGCCCTGGCTGCTGGAACAGGGGCTGGTGCAGTTGCCGCCCGACAGCAGCGGACCACAGTTCGCCGCGCTGGTGGAGTGGTTACTGTGGCCGGGCGTGAGCCTGATGGTCTGCTCGACACTCGCGTCGCTGGCGATACGGCTTTGGTCACTGCACAAAACCACCCGGGCGGAGGGCGGCAAAACCTGGGCCCTGCCAAAGCCTGGACCGGCAGCCGGTTTCGCGCTGGCAATCGTGTTGGTGGTCAGCCTGCAGGCCCTGTTGTTCGGCATCAATCTGTGGATGGCGCTGCTGACCATTCCATTGGCCATCTGCCTGGCCGCAGTGGCTGCCCGAGTGGTCGGTGCCACTGGCATTCCACCCATCGGCGCCATCGGACAGTTGTCCCAGTTGAGCTTCGGCATCGTCGCACCGGGTCAGGTGCCGATCAACCTGATGAGCGCCAACACCGCAGGCGGTTCGGCCGGGCAGTGCACTGACCTGATGAACGACTTCAAGGTCGGCCGCGCCATCGGTGCAACGCCGCGCAAACAATTGATCGCGCAAACTCTGGGGATCTTCGTTGGCAGCATCGTTGGCGTGTTCGCCTATCTGGCCCTGATCCCCGACCCGCAGAACATGCTGCTCACCGAAGAATGGCCTGCGCCCGCCGTCGCTACCTGGAAAGCCGTGGCACAAACCCTGACCCACGGGCTGGACTCGCTTTCCACGAGCATCCGCTGGGCGATCTTCATCGGCGGCCTGGCAGGGCTGCTGCTGGGCATTCTCGACAGTGTGTTGTCCACACGCCGCGCCAGATTCCTCCCCAGCACCGCCGCGCTGGGTCTGGCCTTCGTACTGCCGGCATCGGTATCACTGATGATGGCCCTCGGCGCAATCGTGACCTGGCTGGTGAGCTGCCGCTGGGCGAGCCTGACCGAGCGGTTCGCGATTACCGCGGCGGCGGGGCTGATTGCAGGGGAGAGTATTACCGGGGTGGGGGCGTCGTTGTGGCAGATGGTGGGGAATGGTTAAGGTTGCGCTGAGAGGCGCTTCTGCCCGCAGTAAGTGGGAGGGGGCTTGCCCGCGATGAACGATGATGCGATTTTCCTGACACACTGCATCGCCGGCAAGCCGCCTCCCACGGACCGGTGTTTGCAGCGCGAGGGCGATACCTCGTAGACGTGGCGGGGCCACTCACGGCTCAAGCCTGTTTATTCAGGAACGTTACGTACTGCCTGAACACGATGCATCGAACATCAACCCATCGACTGTGCGATCAAACGTCTATGTCAGCTACCGTCGTTGTCCTCATTGTTCAATTTATTCTCGGCCCCATCTGTCTCTGCATTGCAGTGCCTTACATCGGTTTTCCCAAAGCCTCAACGAGAATTGATCACCCCTCCAGACCCTGGCGAATCTTCTATCGAATCATGTTGGTGGGCATGTGCAACTTCCTTTCGGCGACCGTGACATTTATCGCGATGATTGCCGCAATGGGTGAGATCAACGATGAGGGCCTGTCGGACATCAGTTGCGCGCTGCTCATGGCAATTCTGCCCATACCCTTGCTTGTCGCCTTTTACTGGTTTTATGTCAGAGGAATGCGCATGCGGGATCGGGAGAGCATATGAGCGATGGTCTTTTTCACAAGCACCACGCAAGGGCGCGTCGTTAGCTTTGATGCGCAGGATTTACGTTCAGCTTACCCAGCAAGCGACCTCAAAAGAATGTGCCGATTCCACGGTCCGCAATACCTGGGGATGTGTGCGATCAGCACATAGCCGATGCGCTGATACCAACCGGCAACCCCGTCATCCAGCGTTTCAATGATTGAATCCACCCAGCCTCTTTCGAGAGCCAGCGCCTCTAGCTTGTGCAGTGCCTCGGCGCCGAGCCCGGTGTCGATGACGCCATCTCTGATTGCTTGCAGAAAGCTACTGTCGAGGTTGTCATCCGTTATCCATTTTCTCATTCCTGTGCCCCCTGCACGTTTGTGTAGAAAATAGACAGGCAAATGAAATGCCAGGAGGTGTTGATTCACTAGGTCCAGTTGCCGACGCTGGGCTTACACTGCGATAAACCCTGGCGAATGGAAAGATTTGTACGAGACACATTAAGCATGACGTGACGAGGAGGACCGCAAGCAATGGAATCGCAGATTAGCTATCGAAAAGCGACAATGGACGATGTTCTGGATATCTGCAAAGTGGGTCAATTGCTCAATGCCATCCACCACGAGGCACGCCCAGACATCTACAGCGCTGCCACTACGGACTATGCGCGCGACTTGCCTCACTGGATGAGAAGCTTCGAAAGTCCTTTTCAGGTCGTCTACATCGCGCATGTCGATAACCGTGCGGCGGGCTTCATCACCGCCAGCCTTGCGTCGAGCAGCGGACCATTGATGCAGCCATTGGATTGCGTCCGAATCGGGTCGGTCTGCGTGGCTGAAGCAGAATGGGGAAAAGGTATCGGAAGTTGCCTTTTGCAAATGGCCAAAGACTGGGCCATTCAGCAGGGAGCGAAAGATATCAGGCTGACGGTCTGGGCGTTCAATGCACAGGCCATACGGTTATACACGGAGTTAGGCTATGAGACGCGTGCACTCGAGATGGGAATGCGCCTGTAACAGGCTGGATTATCTGCGAATGCATACTGTGTTTGTGCAGTGGGAGGCTCCACCACGTCTTCGAAGTAGCGCTGTCGCGCAGCAAACACCGGACCGTGGGAGGCGGCTTGCCGGCGATGAACGATGACGCGACTTTTCTGACATACCGCGTCGACTGCATCGCCGGCAAGCCGCCTCCCACAACAACGTGTTCAGTCAGCAGGTTACGTGTTGTTTGATAAGAGCGGCGCGCTCTTCTACAAAAAGCGCGCGCCTGATGAACCCTGTGGGTCAATCACGATAAACAGGATAATCCGTATATCCCTCGGCACTCCCGCCATACACCGTCGCCGGGTTCAGCGTATTCAAGGGCCAGTCATGTTTGATCCGCGCAGGCAGGTCGGGGTTGGCCATGAACGGGCGGCCGAACGCAACGAAGTCTGCCAGTCCTGAGTCCAGCAATCTGGCACCCGATTCGGCGTTGTAGCGACCTGCGTAGATGATTGCGCCCTTGAACGTGTCGCGCACTGCACGGCGGAAGGTTTCCGGCATGGCAGGTGCGTTGTCCCAGTCGGCTTCGGCGATGGACAGGTACGCGATGCCCACATCCTGAAGGATCTTGATCGCCTCGATGTACGTGGTGTGCGGGTCTTCCTCGACCATGCCCAGGTAAGTGCGCGCTTCGTCGGTGGTCGTGAACAGTGGCGCAAAACGCACGCCGACCTTTTCCTTGCCGATGCATTCGGCCACGCCAGCGACCACTTCGCGCAGAAAACGCAGGCGGTTCTGCAGAGAGCCGCCGTACTGGTCGGTGCGAAGGTTGCTGTGCGCGGAGATGAACTGGTTGACCAGATAGCCGTTGGCGCAGTGCAGTTCGATACCGTCGAAGCCGGCTTCCATGGCGTTGCGCGCAGCCTGAATGTAGAGCTGGATCAGTTCCTGGACTTCATCAGTGCTCAGCGCTCGTGGAGCGGAAGGTGGAACCAGCTCGCCTGCGCCGGGGGCGGTTTCGATGAACACGCTGACGCGATCAGTGGCAACGGCAGAGGCCGACACGGGGGCATCGCCGTTTGGCTGCAAGGCGGTATGCGATACACGGCCCACATGCCAGAGCTGCGCGAAGATCACGCCGTCTTTGGCATGAACGGCTTCGGTCACTTTGCGCCATCCGGCGATCTGCTCTGCGGTATGAATACCCGGAGTCCAGGCATAACCCTGACCGCGCGGCTCGATCTGCGTGCCCTCGGTGACCAGCAGGCCAGCGCCGACGCGCTGTTGGTAATACTCGGCCATCAATTCGTTGGCGACGTTGCCCGGTTGTGTGCTGCGCTGGCGGGTCAGCGGCGGCAGGACGATGCGGTTTTGCAGGGTGTGGGAACCCAGTTTGGCTGGGGTGAAGAAAGCGCTGTTTTTCATCGGTGTACCTTGTTTGGTCTGATTAGACCAGTCGACTAGTATTTGGGTGAAAATAAAACCGTGTGCCAGGCACACGGTTTCATGAGCTGCCGAGGACGGACGCTGGTCTATGGATCAGCCAAGCATCTTCAAAAGCTTCTCGGCCACTGCAGCCGAGCTGGCGGGGTTCTGACCCGTGACCAGTTGGCCGTCAACGACCACGTGGACTTGCCAGTCAGCGACTTTGGAGTAGTGGCCGCCAAGGCGTTGAAATTCGTCTTCGATCAGGAAAGGCACGACGTCGGTCAGGCCAACCGCAGCTTCTTCGGCATTGGTGAAACCGGTCACTTCGCGGTGTTGGATCAACGGCTTGCCATCGGCTCCGACGACGTGACGCAACACGCCCGGTGCGTGGCAAACGAAGCCATGAGGCTTGTTGCTGCGATCAAAGGCTTCAATCAGCGCGATGGAATGCTTGTCTTCGGCCAGGTCCCACAGCGGGCCATGACCGCCTGGGTAGAACACCGCATCAAAGTCATCAGCGCTGACATCAGCCAGGCGACCGGTAGTGGCCAATGCCTGCTGAGCAGCAGGGTCATTGCGGAAACGATCAGTCTCGGCGGTCTGTGCATCCGGCTCATCGCTCTTCGGATCCAGCGGAGGCTGGCCGCCCGCTGGCGAAACCAGTGTGATCTCTGCGCCAGCGTCCTTGAAGGCGAAGTAGGGGGCGGCGAATTCTTCCAGCCAGAAGCCGGTTTTCTTGCCGGTGTTGCCGAGCTGATCGTGTGAGGTCAGAACCATCAAGATTTTCATAGCGCACCCTGTAGTTGGTCAGGCATCAGCGACGTGCAATGAATTTGCGTGTCCCGAGTACCTGTGGAATAGGTTGACGGGGCGCAGCATAGTTTCTAATTAGACCAGTCGTCTAGTAGTTTTTTTAACCCGAGGTTTTTCACCACCGGATGTGGCAAACTCTCGGTCCTTCGAATACGACTGGTCTATTGCCTGGTAATCCGCCCCATGAAACCGACCTACGACGACACCCGCCAACACCTGCTCGACACCGGCCACCGGATGATGGCCGAGCGAGGCTTCACCAGCGTCGGCCTGAACGAACTTCTGCAGGCGGCAGGCGTGCCCAAGGGCTCGTTCTATCACTACTTCAAGTCCAAGGAGCTCTATGGCCAAGCCTTGCTGGAGGACTACTTTGTCGGCTACCTCGCTGACATGGAGCGACGTCTCACGCTGCCCGGTCTGAGCGCTTACGAGCGTTTGATGGACTACTGGCAGGGCTGGCAGGATCGCTGCGTGCCGGACGGGCAGGGCGACGAATGTCTGGTGGTCAAGCTCAGTGCCGAGGTGTCGGACCTGTCCGAAACCATGCGTCTTACGTTGCGTGACGGTACGGAGCGGGTCGTGTCGCGTATCACTGTTTGCATCGAGCAAGGACAGGCCGACAAGTGCCTGCCTGTCGGCGATGCCCGTGCACTGGCGGAGACGCTCTATCAGCTTTGGCTGGGAGCCAGTCTGCTGAACAAGTTGCAGCGCACCGGGCAGTCACTGGGCAGGGCGATGGAGACGACGAAGCGGTTGCTGAGTGTTTGATCGAACGCAACAGCCCGACTAGGTGGAATGACTGAGAATTGAATCAAGCAAGCCTGGAAAGCGTCTTTCAAGCTCATCCTTGCGAAGAGAGTTCATGTGGGCTGTAGCAACCGTGCGGGTGCGCATCAATCCCGCATCACGCAGAACCCTGAAGTGATGAGAGACGCTTGATTTGGGGCGCCCTCCATCCAGCTCACCGCAGGTCGCTTCGGCCATGCTGTCGAGACGGCGAATGATCTCCATGCGTACAGGGTCGCTCAAGGCATAGAGAACACGCTCAAGAACGAACTCGCTGGCTTCCGGATGTTTGAGTGCTCTCATGATCAGCAACCTTTAACGCAGAACGGTTGGAGTGGATGCGATGTTTTCAGCGCACCTGACCTCTGAAAGCATCAAGGTTTTCACGAAGCCAATCGGACAACGAGCGGGGCGCGTTACCGGTGAGGTCTTCTACCGTGAAGGTCCGTTCTGTCAGTACGCAGTCATGGAAAACCCGGTCAAGCCCCACGAGAATTTCAGCCACGAACGGAGAGAGTCCGTCGGCAACCAGCGCAGCATGCTGGGCGGCGGGAGTCCTGTGGGTATAGCTGACAGCGTGACCTAGCAAAACGGATAGTTCCTCGGCAATTTGCGGCATGGTCCAGTTTCCAGGTCCTGTCAGGTGATAGGCACGCCGGGAGCCTTTCTCCACATCTTCCAGTAGCGCTATACGCGCACAACTGGCCACGTCTCGAGTGTCGATCAGGTTGACGCGTCCATGGCCTGCGGCACCGGCCCAGGTGCCCACAGCAATGGCATTACCAGCGCGTTTGAGTACGTCCATGAATGTGGTGGGTCTCAATACGGTAGAAGCCAGGGATTGCTGACCCAGATGCGCTTCTATCGTTGAATGCCAGGCGAATGGATTCATAGGGGTCGATGGCCCCATGACCGAGAGCTTTACGATGTGCTGCACACCTGCTTCTACGGCAGCGTCAATGAGGGCAATTTCATTGGCGACCTGTTGCACAGACGTACCGTGAGCAATGAACAGTTTATCGACACCTGCAAGCGCCTTTCCGAGCGTTGACGGTTGATCAAAATCCACTGTCGCGGACGCCACCCTCGCGATAGAGGGCGGGGATGATTGTTGGCGTGTAAGCGCCATCAGGGTGACCGGGTCAGGTGCCAGTTGATCGATCAACTGCATGCCTACGCGGCCCGTAGCGCCTGCAATGGCGATGCGCAGTGGTTTCGTTTGCCTGTTGGATGGGTCAATCATGATGAATTTTCCGTATCATGGAACGATCAGTCCATCTATCCTGTACCGATCGTTCCAGTGTGTCAACGGAGGAATCATGAGCGGTAAACCGCAATATGATGAAAGCGCGGTGTTGAAAGCCGCTACAGGCGTTTTCTGGCGTCATGGGTATGCAAATGCCTCTGTGAGCGATCTGACCGAGGCGACGGGACTGTCTCGATCAAGCCTGTATCAGCGCTTTCAAGACAAGGACGGGCTCTTCAACGAGTCCCTCCAACTGTATACCGAGCGCGTATTGGCCCGGATGAAATCGACTCGCGTACAGACCTCCAAAGCGAGCGTGGAAGCGCTGCTACGTGAGTTTCTGCCCAAAGAGTCTGATGTAACGCGCCCGTCAGGCTGTCTGATTTCGCGCAGCAACGCTGAGCAGGAAGGCCTTAGTGCCACAGGAAAAAGCGCTGCGAACGCTGCGGCCTGCAAGCAGCGGCAGATTTTTCTGGAGATTTTGATGGATGGGCAAGTGGCAGGTGAGATCGAGCGCGACGTGGATGTGGATCTGCTGGCCTGGTATTACTTCGGAATATTGCAGTCGATTGTAAATCTGCCTTTGGTGGGTGCTAACAGCCAGACGCTTACCCGTCTCATTGACGTCGCCATGCTCACATGGCCGCAAGGCAAGGCGTGAATGACGGTCGTGTTGAGGCTGTTTCGCCGACATCCGGAGGCCCGTTGGCTGAACAGGTTGGCGTCGCTTCGATCAAGGCTTGCTTACATATAATTGGTAACTAATTGTTGGCTGATTGCCGCCCCGCATTTGATGTATACCCTTTTTCTTTTTTTGCCGTCGCCGCTGCACGAAGAGTGAAGGGTGAGCGTTAAGGACTGACCATGAAGCCCGAAAGCCAACCCGCCATGCAGGCGAAAAGCGGCCCGATTACGTTTGCATGCAATGGATGCGGAATCTGCTGCAAAGGACGTCTCATACCCCTCACGCTTCAAGAGGCCGAGGAGTGGCTGGATCGCGGTAACGATGTCGCCGTCATACTTGAAGCGTTCGACCACTCGACCTACCTCGATCCGGCACACTACGCCCACAGCGTCAAGCGCGCTGCGGAAGTGATCAGTGGCGAGGCACGCATCCAGGTGGTCGCCGTCTTTGCGGGTAACGCGCTGACACAGTGTCCGAGTCTGGGTGAGGATAACCGCTGCGGAATCTACGAAGACCGGCCGCTGGTCTGTCGAATCTATCCCATGGAAATCAACCCGTTTCTGACCCTGCGTCCCGAAGAAAAGGTGTGTCCGCCGGAAGTCTGGGAGTCGGGCGACGTGTTGTTTTCTGATCGGGTCGTTGACCCTGTCCTGGAGGATCAGATTCAACGCTCCCGCCAGGCAGACCGAGACGACGCCGGGGCCAAGATTGCCGTGTGTGAACAGATGGGAATGAACGTCGCGGCCTGGAAAGGCGATGCTCTGGCTGTTTATCTGGCTGACCGCGTGTTACTGCGACAGGCCATAAGGCTCGTCAGGGCAGGGGATCCTAAGCCTGCAAACGTGTCCTGGAAAGTCCGTGCCGATGATGCCGATCTTCACACCCGTCTGGACCTGGCGGGCGTTGAAATGGATTTTGGAAAACAGACCGACTACATCTTTCATTCCGTTGCCGTATGAGCCTGCCGGGTGATGGTTGTGCTTTTACGGAATGAAGAAAATACCGAGACGTCAGCGCAACCGTTGATACGCCAGCAACCGGTGCTCGGTCGCTCGAAACAGGCCAACCAGAGCAAATGCCACCAGCATGTATAGCAGCGCAGCTATCCCGTAGGCCTGAAAAGTCTTGAAGGTGGCAGCGTTGACATCGGCAGCAATTTTCAGAATATCGGGCACCGTTGCCGTAAACGCGATGGCCGTGGCGTGTAGGACAAAAATCACTTCGTTACTGTAAGCGGGAAGTGCCCGGCGCAACATGCCGGGTATCAGCACGTGAAGGAACAGTCCGCTGCGCGTCATGCCCAACGCCAAAGCAGCCTCGATCTCGCCACGGGGTGTGGTGCGCAATACGCCGGAGAGAATTTCGATGGTATAGGCGCAGGTATTCAAGGCCAGCGCCAGAATCACGCAATGCATACCGTCCTTGAAGAACCACCACAAGCCCGGCGATTCCCTGATGACGCTCAGACTGGCCATGCCGCTGTAGATAATCAACAACTGGACGAACAGCGGCGTACCGCGAAACACTAGGGTGTAGAGCCTGACCGGCAGAGCGAACCATGGGCTGCTGTAGGTGCGTATCAGGGCCAACGGTATTGCGGCGAGCAACCCGATGGCGGCGGACGTTACCAGCAGCCATAACGTGACGGCCAGACCGCTCCAGTGGTATCCGTCCGACCACAGGAAGTTCGGCCCGAACTCTTGCAGTATGTCGATCACGATAGCCTCCGCTTAGGCTCGACGCTGTAACGCCGCTCAAGCTGTTTGAGCGCAACACTTGAAAGGATTGCGAAGGCAAGGAATATCGCGGCAATCACCAGGTAGAAAAACATCTGCCTTGAAGTCGCGTTACCGGCCTGTTTGGCTACCTGCACCATGTCGTTGAGACCCAGCAGCGAAATCAGTCCGGCACCTTTCAACAGGACTTGCCAGATATTGCCGAGGCCAGGCAGCGCAAAGCGCATCATCAACGGAAACCGGATGCGGCGCAGCACTTGCCAATGACTCATGCCATAAGCACGAGCGGCTTCCAGTTGCCCAGGTGGAGTGGCCTGGAACGCGCCGCGAAAGGTCTCCACGCAGTACGCTCCGTAAATGAATCCCAGCGTTGCGATGGCAGTGCCGTAAGGGTTCAGAGGCCATGAATCCTGGCCGAACGCTTGCGCCATCTGGTTCAGTCCGATCTGTGCGCTGTAGTAAATGAGCAGCATCAGGACCAGGTCCGGAACACTGCGCACCAGGGTGGTGTAGAGGGTCGCGATCAGCCTTAGCGGTGCCAGTGGCGCCAGTTTTGCCAAGGCTCCCAGCAGGCCGAGCAGGACCGCGAGGCAGGCAGCCCAGATGGCCACCTGAACGGTCAACCATGCCCCCTGAAAAATGAGATAGCCGTACCCCTCAAGGAACATGATTTCAGGCTCCGCGGTGGTGGTTTATTGAGGCGAAATGTCGAAGTCGAAGTATTTTCTGGCGATACGGTCATAGGTGCCGTTTTCGTGAATCTTCTGGAGCGCCCGGTTGATGTCGGTGGCCAGCGCGGTGTCACCCTTTCGCAAGCCTATTCCTGTTCCCGGCCCGAATATTTCGGGTGATTTGACGACGTCGCCGGCGTAGCTGAATCCCTTGCCTATCGGCTTCTTGAGCAAGCCTTCATTGATCGCGATGGCGTCGTCAAAAGCAGCATCGAGCCGTCCGTTCATCAAGTCCGAATAGGTCAGGTCGCTGCTTTGATAAGGCACTACCTCTACACCCTTCAAGCCCCACATCCGCTTGGCATAGACTTCGAACACACTGCCTTGCTGCACACCAATGCGCTTGCCGCGCAAGGATTCTGCCGTCGGCTGCCAGGGGCTGCCTTGCGGTGCCACCAGACGGGCAGGGGTGTCGTACAGCGTGTCGGAAAAAGCGATTTCGTTCTTGCGCGCTTCGGTAATCGACAGCGCAGACAGGATGCCGTCGAACTTCTTGCCTTTAAGCGCCGAGATCATTCCATCGAAGGCGTTTTCCACCCAGACACACCGACGTTTCAACTCGGTACACAGGCTTTCACCCAGCTCGATATCGAACCCTGTCAGCGAGCCGTCCGGTTGCTTGGACTCAAACGGAGGGTAGGTGGGGTCTACCCCGAAACGCAGCTCGTCACTGGCGCCCCAGCTCAGCAGTGGGAGTGCCGCGAACGTTAATCCGATCAGACATTTTTTCATCGACAGGGTATCCACAACGGTTGGTTGAACGGTCCAGGCACACGCCTGGAACAGCGCGTATCAGCCTTGGTTTTTCAAGGCGTTTTTCAGGTGCTCGGAGCGTTCGACGTCCAGTGTCTGCGCATGACCAAAACCACCGTTCCAGCCACAGACCTGAACGGCATAATCGACGCCGCGCACCAGACACTCCGCAAGGCCGTACCGGGCCTGATTCGCCAGCAGAAAAGCGGTAGTGAATCCGTCTCCGGCCCCCATGCTGTCGACGACGCTGCAGGGCAGGCCAGGGTGTTCGTGGATCCCTTGCCCATCAGTCGCGAGCGCACCCCGCGCACCACGAGTGATGACCACGATCTTCGGCCCCATGGCCTGCATCGAGAGCGCCAGTTCGTGCGCGTCTTGTGAAGGCAGGTCGGCGGCCGAGAAAAAGGCGATATCGACCTGTTCGATCAGACCTTTCCACTCGAACTCGACCCAGTTGTCCGAGAAGTCGAAAGACAGACAGCCACTTGCATGACGAATCTGCGCCAGCTGGTTTTCAAGCCCGCTATAGAGGCTGCTGTGCGCCAAGGGGAACTGCGCGATGTAGGCCAGATCCTCGGTGCTGAGTTGCAACTGACGACAGACACCAGGATCGCTCCCGAGAAACACGCGCTCGCCATCGATGCTATCGACACACGCCCAGCCATTGGCGCCCGGCAGCGTTCGGCAACGGGACGTATCGACGTGTTCTTTCTGAAGGCTGTCGAGCAGACACTTGCCGTAACGGTCATCGCCCACGCAGCCCAGGTAGGCGCTGCGAGCGCCAAGCCGGGACGCAAATACCGCTGCGTTGAGCGCATTCCCGCCCGGATACTCAATGTTCCGGTCCAGGTAGACGTCCATGGTGTTGTCGCCGACCGCGATCAGGCTTGCCATGCTCAGTACTCCGTTTTCCACATATAGCGGCGAGTGGTCAGCGGTTGTTGATGCCAGACAGCCAGATGCGCGGCGATGCGTTCAGCTGCGATACCGACGATATAGGGCGCAACCATGGCGCGGATTTCGGGCTCGATCCCGACCATCGGGAAGTCCTTGGAATCGTAGATCATCACCCGCTCGGTATAACGCTGGCAGAAGCTCACGACCCGTTCCATCTGCGCCCGGCTGGGATCTTCGCCAACCAGCAGCAGCAACGGAGTAGAGGCGTCGATGGCTTCGAACGGACCATGGAAAAATTCCGCAGCTTCCACGGGCAGGCAGTGCAGCCATTGGCTTTCCATCACGACACACACGCCGAATACATAGGCAGTGGTAAACATCGGCCCCGATGCCAGGAAATACATGACGCGATCATCTTTGTAGAGGCGGGCCTCTTCAGTGGCGCGTTGGTCGTTGTTGATTGCCGCATCCGCCAGCGCTTGCGGCAATGCCTTGAGCGAGCGGGTGAGCTTGTCGAGCAATGGCCAGCCTTCACGTTTGGCCAGAATTCCGCCGACCAGGGCCTGGAGGATCATGAAGCAGCCGAAGTAGGCCTCGTCCGTCGGCCCCAGCAGAAAGCAATGCTGAACGGCTTTTGCCAGCGGCAACCCGGCCGTTTGCGTCACGCCCACGGTGAGACAGGGTTTGCCCTGAAGAAAGTGTGCAGCGGCGATGGTTTCCTGCGTCGTTCCGGACTTTGAGGCAAGCACCACCAGCGTGCGTTCGTCCAGGCGCGGCGGATCGATATCCATGAAATCGGCCGGGAAGTAGCGCCGGACTTCCAAGGAATGGCTATAGCGTTCAATCCAGTATTGCAGACCGAGCATGATGCGATTGGGCGCACCGCAACTGACGAAATAAATCCGGTCGATCCGCGTGGCCAGTTCCTGGCCGAACTGCTGGGCGTCGTCGACGATTTGAATGGATTGTTGCAAGGAAGCGATAAAGCCTTCCCGGTTGAACTGGATCGCCATGCGGACTCCTGAGTACCTTGTGAAGAGGCTACTATTCGCCAAGAATTAGACCAAAACCTATACCATGAAAAAGACCACTACAAGGCTTTTCCTTCATGGTCTAATAGGGCGAGTGAGCGATTTTGTAGAAAGCTGATGGGCCGTTCATTAACCAGATCGCCTAACGCGGGGACTTTTTGGCTGTAGCAGTCACACGAACCGCCAGAAAAAATAAATCGGGATGTAGACCATGAAGTTGACCAGTGAAAAACCTTCGGACACGGCGTTTCCTGCCCCTCTGCGCAAGCAGGTGGCCTGGCAGGCTGTGCAGGCATTGCTGGAAATGCTTGAGCGCCCGGAGTTCGGGCCGACTGAGCGTATTCCGGCGGAGCGGGACCTGGCTGAGCACCTGGGCATCAGCCGCATGACCTTGCGCAAGGCATTGCAGATACTGATCGACCGAGGGGTGCTTGAGCGTCGCGGCAACCGTGGAACCTTCGTGACGGCACCAGGCGTTGAGCGGCCACTCAATACCATGGCGCGCAAGGGCATCGCCCAAGTGGTTGAACAGGCCGGGGCTCGCCCAGGCAGCAAGCTGCTCTACTTTGAGCAAACCGCCGCAAGTGCTCGCGTCGCCAGACTGCTGAAGATTCAGGAAGGGGACGTGCTACTCACCATCAGGCGTCTGCGCACAGTGGACCAGAAGCCGTTCTGCATCGAGACCAGCTACATCCCCGCCGCCAAGGTCCCTGAGCTGGTTGCTGCCGACCTGATTGAAGGGGCGTCGCTGTATGCGCTGTTGTCGGAGCGCTATCAGATTGAAATAGAAAGTGATGAGGGGACGTTAAGCGTTGCCACGATGAACGACCAGGAGGCCCGATTGCTGGAGGTTGAACCCGGCACAGCCGCATTGGTTTATCGAGGCGTGATATTCGATACCCAAGGGCAGCCGGTCGAGTATCTGGTCTCGGTCAACCACCCCCAGCGCGTGGTGTTCAAACTGGCAGACAGTCGGATCAATGGTTTCCATGCCCGTCCCTAGACCGCCGGATGCTGGCCAAAAACAATTTGACATATGTTATTTGTGATCACATATTGAGCGCATAAGAACGCCAATATGAGCCAGATCCATGACCGACAGTCCGACCCTCCTGCCCAGCATGCGCCAGGTTTCTCGCGATACCTTGCAGGATCAGATCTATCGTCAGATCCGTGAAGCGTTGATGAGCGGTCGCTTCCAGCCAGGCCAGAAGGTGACGATCCGCGGCCTCGCCGAGGCGCTGGGTTCCAGCCCGATGCCGGTCCGTGAAGCACTCAATCGCCTCAGCGCAGAGAATGCCTTCGAAGTCACTGAAACCTCCCGTCTGCGCGTCCGCATGATGACGCCCGAGCGACTGCGCGAGATTCGCGACGCGCGGGTTGCGCTCGAAGGCCTTCTGGCCGAGAAAGCGGTCCTTCTGCTCAAGGACATCGACCTCAAGGAAATCAGCCACCTCTGTGACCAGATGCAGCAGGCCGCCGACAGCGTCGATGTGCCCCGTTATCTGTGGACCAACTTTGCCTTCCACCGGCGTATCTACGCGGTAGCGAACGCTGAGCTGACCATCGCCGCCGTTGAGAATTTCTGGCTGCACATGGGCCCGTGCTTTGCGCTGGTGGCACCCGATAAGGCGCACCTTCAGCGCTCGATGGAGGCACACAACCGCATCGTTCAGGCGCTTGCCGAGCGCGATGGGGCTGCGGCCCGGGCGGCAGTCACCGACGACATCATGCAGGCCGCCGATTCCCTGGCGCGCCTGATCGTCAAGAGCGGCCGTTCAAGGTCGTCTGTCTCTGGAGCAAAAAAAGCATGAGCGTTCTCGATCGACTGATTCCCTATAGCGGCCTGCGAGTACTGATCTCTGGAGGTGCCGCCGGCATTGGCGAAGTACTGGCGGCGGCTTATACCGAAGCCGGTGCACAGGTGCATGTGTGTGATGTCAGCGAAACCGCCCTCGCATCGTTTCGCGACCGGTATCCAGAGAGTGTCGCCACCCAAGCGGATGTGGGTGACCCTGCGCAGATCGAAGCGGTGTTCAAGGTCCAGCGCGAACGCTTCGGCGGTCTCGATGTGCTGATCAACAACGCCGGGATCGCAGGTCCTACGGCGGGCATCGACGCCATCACCGATGAAGATTGGCAGCGCACTGTCGACATCAACCTCACCGGACAATACCGCTTTGCTCATCACGCGGTTCCGCTGCTCAAGGCATCGCCCAACGCGCACATGATCCACATTGCTTCCGTTGCTGGCCGCCTGGGTTACGCCTGGCGCACACCGTATGCGGCGACCAAATGGGCCATTGTGGGTTTGATGAAATCGCTGGCATCCGAGTTGGGCGAAAGCGACATCCGCGTCAACGCGTTACTGCCCGGGATCGTCGAAGGCCCGCGCATGGACGGTGTGATTCGTGCCCGCGCCGAACAGATGAAAGTGCCTGAAGCCGAGATGCGCGAGGAGTACCTGAAAAAAATATCGCTCAGACGCATGGTCACCGCTGAAGACGTCGCGGCCATGGCGTTGTTCCTGTGTTCGCCCGCCGCGCGCAACGTGACCGGCCAGGCCATCAGCGTGGATGGCAACGTCGAGTACCTGTAGACGTCTCGATCCGAACGAAGATAACGGCCGTACGTATTCCGGTCGGGCAACCCCAATCACTTTCTCGCCAAGAACAAGAATGGAGAAGACTCATGCCCAAAAAACGCCCGGTGATCATCACCTGCGCCGTCACTGGCGCCATCCATACGCCTTCAATGTCGCCGCATTTGCCGATCACGCCGCAGGAAATTGCCGACGCGGCCATCGGTGCCGCTGAAGCGGGTGCATCGATTGTTCACCTGCATGCTCGCGATCCCCATGACGGTCGGCCAAGCCAGGACGTGAATCTGTTCCGCCAGTTTCTGCCGCAGATCAAAGCCAGCAGTGATGTGATCATCAACATCACCACCGGCGGCGCGCCGACCATGGGTGTGGAAGAGCGTCTGCAGCCGGTGGCGCAACTCAAGCCCGAATTGGCGTCGTTGAACATGGGCTCCATGAACTTCGGGCTTTACGAAATGCTCGATCGCTTCACCGAGTTCAAGCATGACTGGGAGCGGCCATACCTGGCCGAAAGCGACGACCGGATTTTCCGTAATACTTTCCGCGATATCGCTCACATTCTCGATACCTGTGCTGAAAACCGCACTCGCTTTGAAATTGAATGCTACGACATCGGTCATTTGTACACCGCTGCGCATTTTCTGGAGCGTGGCCTGCTCAAGGCGCCGATTTTCATTCAGTCAGTGTTCGGCTTGCGAGGTGGCATCGGCGGTCACCCTGAAGACCTTGCACATATGCGTCGTACGGCCGACCGCCTGTTTGGCGATGCCTATCAATGGTCGATTCTCGGTGCCGGTCGCAACCAGATTCCTTTGGGCACGATGGGCCTGTCGATGGGCAGTCATGTGCGCGTCGGTCTTGAAGACTCGCTGTGGGATGGGCCGGGCAAACTGGCAGCGTCCAACGCTGATCAGGTCAAACGTATCCGCACTGTGATCGAAGCCCTCGGCGGAAGCGTGGCGACGCCAGATGAGGCGAGGGAAATGCTCGACCTGAAGGGCAAGAACCAGGTCGACTTTTAACACCTGTTTTCAGTGACCCAACGTGCCATCTCAATAACAACAAGACAGAGGTGAAACATGCGTATCGAAGTCGTCGTGGACGTCAAGACCACGCTGGGCGAAGGGCCGGTCTGGGATGTCGAACAGCAACGGCTGTACTGGATCGACAGTTTCGACGGTCGGATCCTGCGCTGCACCGGGGACGGGCGCGAACTGCGCGCCTGGGATGTCGGGCAGAAAATAGGCTCCATGGCTCTGCGCAGGAATGGCGATGCAGCTATCGTCGCCCTGCAGCACGGGCTCTACAGTCTGGACTTGCCAACCGGCGATCTTGAACTGATCGTCGACCCCGAGCCGGGGCAGCCGAACAATCGGCTCAATGACGGCAAAGTCGATCGTCAGGGCCGATTCATCGTCGGTTCGATGGATACACAGGAAGATCAGGCGAGCGCCAGGCTCTATCGTCTCGACCCGGACCTGAGCCTGCATACCCTGGACGAAGGCATCATCGTTTCCAACGGCCCATGCTGGAGCCCGAACGGCGAGACCTTCTATTTCGCCGACACCTGGTCCGGGGAACTCTGGGCTTACGACTACGACAATACGACCGGAACGGTTGCCAACCGCAGAACGTTCGCCAAGGTCGATACCTCCGGTGGCGGCGCTGCGGATGGCTGCACTGTGGATGCTGAAGGCTGCCTGTGGCAGGCGCTGGTGTATGCCGGAAAACTGGTGCGTTACACGCCGGACGGGCAGGTGGATCGCATCATCGACATGCCTGTGAAGAAGGTCACCAGCCTGACCTTCGGCGGACCGAATCTGGACACGCTGTTCGTCACCTCCATGGCCAAGCCTCCGCTGCCGCGCTTTCCCGAAGACGGCCAGCAACGGGGTGCTTTGTTCGCCATCACCGGGCTGGGTGTGCAAGGCATCGCCGAAAAACGCTTCGCCAGCTGATCGACCCGAAAAATCGGACCCGACCGTTAAGGACAACTGAACTCTCTTTACAGCGCGTGCGTGGCACGCCTGGAGATTCTCCCGTGCAAAATAATAAAAAAGCATCGCTGGGCCAGATCCATCGTTTCTCGTGGGTATCGTTATTGGTGTGTTGGTTGATCTGGATCCTCAACGCCTATGATCGCGAGATTGTCCTGCGCCTGGGGCCGACCATTTCCAAGCACTTCGATCTGTCGGCAGATCAGTGGGGCACACTGGCGACTGTCGTTATGTTGGCCCTGGCGGTTCTGGATATTCCCGGCTCCATCTGGAGTGACCGCTACGGCGGCGGCTGGAAACGCGCGCGCTTCCAGGTACCGCTGGTGCTGGGTTACACCGCGCTTTCGTTCCTGTCCGGCTTCAAAGCACTCAGTGCAAGCCTGGCCAGCTTCGTTGCCTTGCGGGTGGGTGTGAACCTTGGAGCAGGTTGGGGCGAGCCGGTCGGCGTCAGCAACACCGCAGAATGGTGGCCCGTGGAGCGCCGGGGTTTTGCCCTTGGCGCTCACCACACCGGCTACCCCATCGGCGCGATGCTCAGTGGCATTGTCGCGAGCTTCGTGATCACCACGTTCGGTGAAGAAAACTGGCGCTACGTGTTCTTCTTCGCGTTCGTTGTAGCGCTGCCATTGATGATTTTCTGGTCGCGCTACTCAACCGCCGAGCGCATCACCCAACTGTATGTCGACATTGCCGCCAAAGGCATGACCCCACCGGACAGCACGCCATCAACCAACGTCAAAGGCCAGGCCTGGAAAACGTTCAAGGCGACGCTCGGCAATCGCAACATTGCCCTGACCGCCGGCAACACGATGCTGACGCAGGTGGTATACATGGGCGTCAACATTGTCCTGCCCGCGTACCTGTACAACATCCTTCACCTGTCGCTGGCCGAATCGGCAGGCATGAGTGTGGTATTCACCCTGACCGGCATCCTCGGGCAACTGGTCTGGCCGTCACTCTCGGACATCATCGGCCGGCGGGTGACATTGCTCATCTGCGGCGTGTGGATGGCTGCCAGCGTCGGTGCGTTCTACTTCGCCAACACCACATTCATCATCATCGTCGTGCAATTGCTGTTCGGTCTGGTCGCCAACGCAGTCTGGCCGATTTACTACGCAGTGGCCTCTGACTCCGCACAGCCATCTGCAACCTCGACCGCCAATGGCATCATCACCACCGCGATGTTCATTGGCGGCGGTATTGCACCGATATTGATGGGCACACTGATCAGCATGGGCGGTGGCTGGACGAGCCTTCACGGCTACACGGTGTGTTTCTTTGTCATGGCAGGCTGCGCGCTCGGCGGGGCGTTCCTGCAGCTGTTTTCTCATCGGCCGCAGGTGTTGGTTGTTCAGACAGGGCTCTGATGGTTTTGGTCCCGGTGGTGAGGGCTGCCGGGATTTCAGTTACCCAGAATGCGATTGCAGAGGGCACCAATTGTTCAACTTTTTATGTGGATTAAATCCATTATATTGTGGTTAAAGCCAAAATTTGTCGTATAAGTCACGATATTTAGGAATTAGGTCGCTTGATACCTAAGGGCATTAACTCTACAATTTTGGAGATTAACGATCAGCGAATGGGCTTGGTGCGCACTATGTTGGATTTGAGCTTCAGCAAGCCGAGCGAGGTTGTCAAACGCCTCTGCGATCGCCTACGCACAGAGCGGCTGGCGCTGGACATGACACAAGCCGACCTGGCCGGACGTGCCGGCATCGGTACAAACACCGTGTCGAACCTTGAAGCCGGGCGCAATGTAGGATTCGAGAACGTCGTTCGTGTGGCGATGGCGCTTGGCCGAACCAGGGAGCTTGAAGGTTTGTTCCTGCCAAAGCTGGATAGCATCGAAGATATTCGGCGCTACGAAAACAGCGCCAATCGTCTTCGTACGAAGAGGAAGTCCGGCAATGCTTGAGCAGGTAAACGTCTTCTACGAGGGCTGGGGCGAGCGATGGCAATGGGGCACGCTGGTCTCCACGACCGCCCTGACCGGTCGCCCGCTGATCGTGTTCGAGTACAGCAATGAAGCCAGGCAAAGAGGCCTGGAGCTGTCTTCCTACACGCTCCCGTTGCAGGGGCCTCAGTTGCGCAAGGGCTTCCCGGACCACCAACTGTACTTGCCCGGGCCTGTCTACGACTCCTTGCCCGATGGGTGGGGAATGTTACTGATGGACCGTATGTTCAGGCGCCGCGGGCTCACCACGGCGCGCATCGGCTCACTGGAACTGTTGGCCTACATCGGCAGCAATGCCATGGGTGCCATGACGTTTGAACCCGTGGCGCCCGAAGGGCAGGGGGCCGAAGTCCATATCCCGCTGGAAAAACTTGCCGCCGAAGTACAGGAAGTGCTCCATGGAGACGGCGGTGAGTTTCTGCAGACATTGATGCTGGTCGGTGGCTCGCCTCAAGGAGCAAGGCCCAAGGCCCTCGTCTATCGCGATCCTGAAACCGGCGCATTTACCACGGCGGTCACACCGGGTTTTGAAGCATGGATGGTCAAGTTTCCGGCCAAAGAAGAGCATGCCGAAGTGTGCGCTATCGAAATGGCCTACGCCGAGTGCCTGCGCATGTGCGGGATTGAAACCCCTGACACGCAATACTTCAGTTTGCCTGATGGGCTGGCTGCGTTTGCCAGCAAGCGATTCGACCGCCAGGAGGGTCTGCGCATCCCCATGCAAAGCCTTGCCGCCTTTACAGGGGCCAATTACCGGTCTCCGGGCGTATTGGATTACGTCAATTTCCTGCGTGCAACACAGATGTGTACCAACGACGTCCGAGAGATGGCGGTGGTCTTCGAACGTGCCGTCTTCAATGTTGCATTCAACAACCGAGACGATCACCCCAAGAACTTTGCTTACATCATGTCGCAAGACGGTCAGTGGAAACTGTCCCCGGCTTACGACGTGACCTTCTGTGAAGGGCCGGGTGGCTATCACCAGATGGATGTGATGGGAGAAGCCCTGTCGATTTCCCGCGCACAAATGCTTCGGTTTGCCGAAGAGGCCGAGGTGCCTTCGGACGTTGCCGGTAGGATGATTGATGGTATTTGTGATGTGGCGAGCCGGTTTACGAGCGTTGCCGAGAAGCTGTGTCCTGGGGGTATTACTTCAGACACCTTGCGCGTGATTCAGGGCCGTATTGATCAGAACGTCGATCGGTTGCACCAAGGTCATGAAGGCCGCGGTCGCCGTTGATGAGCACGAAGGGTGGGGCGACTCTCATGTCACCATGCCTGGCGACTGTCCCAGCAGCATCAACAGCTCCTTTTTAAGGGCTGTACATGTGCAGCATTCAGCGCGTGGCGGTGGGCTTTTTCAGCAGGATGAAGCCTGAAACCAGGATAAGGGCCAGGCCTGCTGCAGTTCGGCTGTTTAGCACTTCATTGAACAGCAGGGCTCCCCAGACAATCGCGAAGATCAGGTAGGTGTAATCAAACGCACCGATGATTGAGGTCTCGCCGATTTGATAGGCCCGAGCGATGCCGGTACTGACCAGTACCATCAGAATTGCCAGCACGACCATTACACCCCAGTCGCCGATGCCCATGGGTGACCAGCCGCCTAGCAGGAAGCGCAGGCCTTCGTTGTCCGGCAGGTGAGGACCGGTCTGTAAAACGACAACGCTGCCGATCATCCCCATCAATAACAACGCGATGTTCAGTGCCAGGGCCAAGTGCATCGGCACCTCTTTGGCGCACTTGCCCTTGGTCACGACCGCTGCCAAGGCATAGAAAATCGCCGCGAGCACGGGCAGCAGTGTCCATAGATTGAAGTCGGCCTGACTGGGCGCGAGCGTGACCAGCACCCCTGCGAACCCCACCAGAATGGCCAGCCATTTGCGCGGTGTGACATGCTCGTCCAGAGTCACTGCCGAGAACAACGCAATAAACAGTGGTGTCGTATAGATTGCCAATGCGGCCGTGGTCAGACTGATGAAGGGCAGTGCGCTATAGAAGGCGATCCACATCAGCGCCAGCAGCAGGCTTCTTGTTCCCACCCAGAAGGGGGAGAGTGGCCATCTTTGCGTTGTGCCACCACGGCGCATCAACCAGGCGGCGATAATGCCGATGGCCAGGAGCGAGCGAATCACATAGAGCTGCCACATTGACGTCTCGGCGCTGGTGGCTTTTATAAGAGCGTCTGACACGGACAACAGGAACACCGAGCCTACAACGATGAGGATGCTTTTTCGGTTTTCAGCGGCGGTAACTGTTGTGGTTGCAGGCATGATGGGTCCTGATGTGATCGAGTGGGCGGTACGTGCAAGGAGACGTTGCAGGATGTTCGAGCTTAATTCGTTTCGCGAGACAGTAGAGGCTATCGCTGCATGCTCTGATGATCGGGCGTTATGGCAGCGATACGCCTGGGTCTACGTTCAGGGCGATACAGCGTTGCTGGAAAGCCGCTTTTACCTGGTGCCGAATCTCGATGAGGATGATGAGCTCCGCATTTTGGACCTTGGCGATCAGTACAACCTTTCTCCATGCCTGGAAGCGGCTGATTTTGCAGATGTGTTGTGTGTACAGAAGCGACAGCAGCCGCACTCCAGCCTGGAGGACTACGCTATCGCCCTTGAGCATTACGCTCAACAGGATGCTTTTCTGGAAGTGCCCGGCGGTGATGACATGAAGGCAGCAGAACCCGGGTTGGCACGCGAGTTATACGCCGAGTACGATCTGTTTCTGGCTGAATGCACGCCTGATCGGCTGACTGTCGCGGCGCGGGAGGTCAGCGCTGTCCTGGAAATCAACATTGCCACAGCGTTGCAGCGTTGTCGGGCGTTGCCCTTGTGTCTGGGCGAGCGCATGACCGGCGATCAGTGCATACAGATCAAGGCGCGTTTTTCCGCGCTTTCGGTTCCGCTGCAGGAAGTGATCCATCGCTCATTTCCCTGGCAGTGAGGTGACTTCAGGACTTCAGATGAATGAACGCGTAGTCATCGTCAGTCAGTTGCTCCCCGTCGTTGTATGAACAACAAAGACGTCCGTTCACGCCCATCACGGCATCAATACCTTAGCCGAGCGAAGACGTCAGTAGTCTTCATCCTCGAAAACGAAGGCGTAGTTTTCATCAATCAACTGTTGCAGGTAATGATCAAAGCTTGGCGCAATCACTTTATAACTGTCAGGGTCGTGAAGGTAGCGTACGACCTGACCCACGTTGCCGCCAGCTACTGGATTAAAATCGATATACAGCTTCGAGCTTCCCCCATTGTTCATGCAGTGCGAGAAACATAGCCGCTCATGCATGCCCAGCGATATGTCGATTCCGGGGCCGACCAGATCGGGCTCCTCATCCAGATAGCCTGCATAAATTTGCGCAATGCTCCGAGTGTAAGTGTCACTTTCTTCAAGGATCTGAGCGATCGAACTGAGGTAGTACGGATACTCGAATACATCTGAGCCCAGTACCAACACCATGACTCTGCCGTCCGGGTAATCTCGATAGTGCGTGCCATCGATCTGGCCAAGCAGTTCCAACAGGCTCGCGGGGCAGAGCGGATAACGATCGTTCAGCCGCTGCACATCTGCCGTCGAAGCCCCGTGTGCATGTTTCAGCTCATTGAGTCGTTCGGCTGGCAGGGCCTTGCGCAGACCAGCGAGGTACGTATCGACGAGGCTCATGATTGAGATCCTTGCAAACCATCGATTGATGGCTTCACGCTACATTATTGGCGATCGCTCGACTATCCCACTTGTTCTCGTATGCAGGTTTCGTCCATTAACTGAGGTGATCGGATAACGCTCGGCGGCAGGGAATAGCAAGAGGTTCATGGTTCGTTGAAAGGCAAAAATGGTCAGGTAATCAGGCTGCCCAACCAAACTTAAAGACTACCTGGGTCCCCAAAAAATTTTGACTGGGCTCCAGGGCGGTAGCTACACAACTTCGTGGGCAAGTGAGCAGGCAAGTAAGCTAGGCTGTTCGCACCAAAGGCCGTCGGTATTCTGCGGCCTGAAAACAAAGGCGCTATCAATGTCGAAGCATTTGCTGTTGGGCTGGCCCCGTTGCTTGTGCGTGCTTGCTGCCTTGAGCGGCGCGGCCACCATGGCAGTTGCTGCCCCGCCTGAGAAAACCGCAACGGCGGCATCGGATATGCAATCGGTGTCTCTGGCAAGCGGCAAGCTGAAGTTCGTGCTGAAAGGCGTCGAGGCCCGTACCTTGAACAGCGAAAACGGCGGCACGATGTACTTCGATCCGAAAAGCGAACGGGCCATTATCGTTACCGAAGGTCCGGTGCCGACTGCGGGTACCACCCCGGACGCTGCGTTTCGTCTTGCCGTGGATACCTTGAAGGAAAAGCAGCAGGCCGCGTCACCCAACTTTCGCATGACTGGCGAGAAGACCATTCATGTGAACGGCTTGAAAATGTACCGCCTGGACGGCACCGACGATTTTAACGGCCTGAAACTACTGATGGCCTCGTTGATGACGATGAACGATCAAACGATCACCATCATCGAAGTGATGTCCAGCGTGAACGACCCAGCGGGGCATACCGCTGCGTTGAAGAACATTCTGGGCGAGTAAACCGCAGGTTTCCGGGTAGTAGGCTGTCGGTTCCTGACGGTCTGCCCATCACAAGGAGCCCGCATGATCTCATGCGCAAAGCTTGCCCAACTCGGTGTCGTGCTCCCCGATCCGCCCGCGACGCGTGGCGACTATGTATCCCACGTGGTACCCGGATATTCAGACTGTTGTGCTGCGGATGACTGGAAAATATACCTGCGAAAGCCACTGAGGGTACGAATTCGACGGCTCCGTCTCCTGAGTGTTTCGGAACTGGGTCCCTTCCATTGGAGGCCTATGATCCGAGTGGGTTAGATTCTGCAAAGTAAATGCTGACCTAGACCCTGAGTGGCGCCTTCTGGGGGGCATATTTGCCTGATGCAGTCAGCGACCGGATGAACGCATCGCTGAATTTTGGCGGTAAGGGGCCTCCTTCGGTGGAGATCGTATTGGGGTGTTAAATTTGGATTTGATATATCCCTAAGCCCCCCATCAAGCTTGAATTGGATACATTCTGATAGGCGGCAATGGATACAAGAACGTGGCTGACTTCATACATTTAACGGCTTTCTGACTTCCAGCGGAGCTTAGGCAAAGATTATCAGGATCCCCAAAAAACATTTTGACTGGGCTCTAGGACGGTATTTTCAGGCGGAAAAAATTCAATGTGCCCCCAGTTTTGCCCCCAGTGCATCAGGTTCGCGAGTGGCGATCTCCGGCAGAGCCAGATGGATTCAGATGGCTTTCAGTAGTTCATAAGTGAGGGGAAGGGGCTCACATTGCTTATCTCTCAGTCGGGAATTACCAGCGACGACGGATAGAGCTGTCTACGGTGCTGCGAATCTCTCAGTCCGACGCTGGTTGATCTGCGAACATCTGTATACTTATACAGCTATTGCGCAACCTCCGACGATTTGCACCAAAAGTTGTCTCCGTTGTTGTTTACCGCTCCCGTCAATCACGCTAACTTGCGGTAACGCTGGCAGAGTGCCGCTATCGGTCATCCCTGACCAGATCTCACTCGCGCGCACAGCTGCTCAGCTAGTGCCTACCCTTAATCAGGGCGGGATCATTGATCGCGCCCAGCAACCGCAAGAGGATTCTGCGGTTTAGTGTTTGTAGGAAGTGTTATGGATGGCGTGAGCTTCAAGCAGGTAGATCAGTATGCCCTGTGTTGTGTCGAGAATTTTTCTGATGAGCTTAAGCTCGCGCTGAGGGAAAACCTCACCCGTATCTGCCATGGTGCTGATCAGGCCAGCAAGGACAGGGCGATCTACAAATACCCTGCGACGATTAAGCACTTCTGGAACGAGCGCTATTCTAAAAAAACTTGGGAAACCCGGATTGGTATGCTGGGTGAGCTCCTGTCTCACGTCATCATTCTGAAGCTCTTCCCCAACTTCGATGTGGTCTCCCCGTTCTTCAATATGGAAGAGAAGAGTATCCGGAAGGGCTTCGATCTCCTCCTATACGAGACCTCAACCAACAACGTCTGGATCACCGAGGTCAAGTCGGGCGGCAGAGGGGCGAACAAGACTTCTTGCTCGGCCACAAGTGCTCAATTGCGTTTGGCTCGGGATGACCTCAAGAGGCGTTTGGCTGAGCCGGAGCTCAATCACTGGCTCAATGCGATAAATGCCGCGAAAAATGCGATCCACAACAAAGCTAATTACCGGGACTCGGTTATTGAGATCTTGGAGATGGAAGGTGATTTGGCTGAAGAAGACGGGGCGAGTGCTTCGGACAACAATGTGTTTCTGGTCTCTGCCCTGTTCAGCGAAGTGTCCCAGGCTATCGCCGAAAATACCGTGTCAAACTTCACCACCAAGCTGGTAGCTGAAGCTGTGTTCAAAACGGTGTGGGTGCTGTCCCTCCACAAAGGCACCATGGAAAAGCTGGAAGAGTTTTTGAGGCAGGAGGCGGAGCAGTAGCATGGAAGAGCTGACTATCAGGAAACTGGGCAACACCAAGTTCAAGGATCTGTATTTCCAACTCCTCAAGGGAGACGAACTGTGTAACACAGAGATTGTGAAACTTTTGGCGATCGCCGTGCTGCTCCTTAACCACAAGACCCTCGAAATTCGACGTCTCGGCTACCGCATTATCCTGTTTTACGGTAACGCTTCGGGTCAGTACCAGGCGCTGTACGATGTAGCACTCAACAGTGGTCTTCACCCTGTCTCAGCGGTAATCAGCAGCTACTTTTCCGAGGATGATCACCGCAGCGAGTCGTTCATCCGAAACATCGTGGGCAGCTACATCGACACCTTCCGTGACCAAGGCATCGTGCTGACTGAGCAACAGGATGCCCTGCGGACATTTGTTCAGTCGGAGTACCGTAAGTCGTCAGTCGTGGTTGCTCCGACCAGTTACGGTAAATCTGAGCTCATCATCCAATCGGTGAGGGAAAATCCAGGGCAGCGGATCCTGATCCTTGTGCCTTCTAAGGCTCTGCTGGCCCAGACGAAAAAGCGGTTGATTTACGCGGACATTGAGGGGTTGGGCAAGGTGGTGACCCATCCCGAGATGTATTCGGTTGAGCGAAAGAACAGGGCATTTGTCCTGACCCAGGAGCGGCTCAACAGGCTATTGAACGAGAACGCCGGGTTGAGCTTCGATATGGTCTTCGTCGACGAGGCCCACAACCTGCTGCAGAGCGACCGCAGAAGTGAGTTACTGGCTGCCATGTTGTGCATCCTGGGGGCTCGTAATCCGGAAACATCATTCAAGTTCCTGACTCCCTTCCTATGCGATGAACTCAACGTCCGTGTGCGCTTCCTGGACATGATCCCGAGCGGATTCAAGATCGACGAGTACATCAAGTCTGAGCGCTTCTACATCAGGGATTTTAGGGGAGGGAGGGGCCAGACGAAGCTGAAGCTCTATGACCATTTCCTGAATGACTGGATGGAGTTCGATCGGAGGTATGCAAACTGCTTCGAGCTCATCAAAGGCGAAGCACTGTCCAAAAACATCGTTTACGGCAACAGGAAGAAAAGCATTGAGTCATTTGCGGTTGAACTGGCTGCCGTGCTGCCGCCCGTAGATTGTCCGCTGATCCAGACGGCCTGTGCCGAGCTAGGAGAGCTTTTTGACCGACGCTACAAACTGATCGGCTGCCTGCGCAAAGGGGTTATGTACCACCATGGTTCGATCCCTGACACCATCCGTCTTTACTTGGAGAACCTCTTTAGTAGCTCCAAGCAAATGAGGTTTCTGGTCTGCAACTCCACGCTTCTGGAAGGGGTGAACCTGCCGATCGAACGACTCTTCGTTTTTGATTTTTTCAAAGGGAAGCAAAAGCTGACGCCATCTCAATTCAAGAACCTGGTCGGACGCGTCAATCGGTTCAGTGAGGTCTTTGCGCCTGGAGCTAAGGCTGCGTTGAGAAAGCTGGAGTCCAGCATCTACCTGTTGGGCGTAAATGGCTACACACGCGAAAATGCAGCGCTTGAGACTTTCTACGATAAATCCGTCAACGTCTCAAAGGTGGTCAAGGACACTGTCAGCAACGTTCTGCTTGAAGCCACCAAGATCATCGATGGGAAGATGTCGGTTCTCTACGACGACGCCGTGGCTCGTCTAGAGAATCTGCATCCTGGCGTGGTTAAAGATCGAGAGTGTCGTTACGTTACCACTCAGGTGGGCAAGCTCCTCATCGCGAACAGTGTCAGTGAAATTGACGTGTTCTCAGAGGAGCAGGCTATTGAACGGAAGATCAGGCGAGGCATCGAGGCGAACGGCGTCATCAATACCGTTGACAGGCTGATGCTTGCGATCTCCAAATCGTTCGTCGATCACTTCGACGACAGCCGAGAGTACAGCGACCTAGTGCGTCTCAAGCAAGAGCCTGCCCGGAATTTCTACGCCATGATCCTGGATTGGAAGCTGAAGAAACTCAGCGTCAAGCAGACGATCCGACAGACGCTCGCGTACTGGAAAAAGCTGGTCGAGACTAGCCATAGCGATCACGTATTCGTGGGTAAATGGGGTGATACCAAATATCGCGACAGCAAGTACGAGAACTGGGTAAGAATCTCCCAAAAGGATGACGGCGAGCGTATTAACCTGGCAATCGTCCGTCTCAAGGACGAGGACGATTTCTTCGACAACAAGATTTTCAAGTTCGTCGAGGTGCTGAATGGGGTTGGTGCCCTGGATCCAGGCTTCTACAAACTCATCAAATACGGTACTGCGGATGACACCAAGATCAAGCTCATCCGCGATGGCTACAGCCATGGCCTAGCGGATCTGATGCTCGAAAGGTACCCCGAAACTGTGCGTGCGACGCTCGGCGGCGAGATCGAAGTGAGCCCTCGCCTAGTGAACATGATGATCAACAACGAGGAAAGCGATCTGCTGATTTTTGAAGCCAAGATGAACCTCAAACCCATCTGATCGGGAAGATTAAGATGTGATGAGCGGACGCAGAAATTGAGTAATTTGCATCGACCCATTGGCTTTGCGAATCGCTGCTGATCTTTATATGAATCGATACAAGGATGTTTGTTGCTTTTGGCTTGATGAGGCTGCGTGCGCATTGCTCTAACGAGCCGCTTGGCAAAGTGGGCCGGCTTTTTCGTACGTATGGTTGGAGCTGACTTCCACAGCTTGTGCTTGTCCGAAATGATTGTTACCAGCGAGGTAGTCCAACGCTCGCTGGAAAGCTGCTCGAGTCAGCGCCAACTGCGAGTCTTCCGATCCGGTCTCAATCACAACGCGATTTGCATCAACGGTCGTGATACGGAAACGGGCGCTACGCGAGAGTATTTGTAGTTCCTTGCCTTGCAGGCGGCTGGTTAACGCCCAGAGAGTGTGGTCGACCTGAATGATATGCTGCATGGGATAATTCTTCCGTTGCTGAACGGACGCTAGCTTTAACCTGAAGCGACTTATGGAATCTTGATCCCTAACGCATTCAGCGATGGTGTATCCATCCGGCCATTCACAGCCAGCCCACTGTCCATCTGAAAGGCCATCAACGCCCCACGTGTCGCCTTGCCCATCACCCCATCAATGGTGCCTTGGTAATACTGGCGCACCATCAGCGCGGTCTGCACACGGGTGACTAAGTTGCTTTTCTGCTCATTGGTGGCGCGGCTCTTTGAAGGGCTCGAAGTTGTCCCGCTGGCAGTGCCAGGCGACTGATAAAGACTATTGCTGCTTGGGGTGCTGCTTGAAGCGCTCGGCGCACTGTAGCTTCGGGTACTGGTAGCGGGTGGGCTGTAGTAGCGAGGTGCGCTATAGCCACCCGAGCCGCTGTAGTGAGAACTGTGCGAACTGTGGGACCGGTGTGAACTGTGCGAACGATGCGCCGCATAGATGTTGACGGTGTCTGGCGCATTGAGCGTATCGGCAAATACCGGGGGCCGTAGCTTGTCGTTGGGTTGCCAGTTCGCATCGGCGAGCGACAGATGGCCCGCCTGTGCCAGGGTGGTGCCTGCCATTGGCAGCAAGCTGATCCCACTAATCAGGACTTTCCAGCGGTCGAGCAATTTCACTGTGCACTCCTTGCATAGGCGCTAAAGGCCTCGGTCGATAGTAGTTGTACGCCGCGGCTCTGCCAGCGGTCGGTGTGGGATTTGAAGAAGCCAGAGCAATGTTTGACGGCAGCGCATTGTTGGCAGGTATCGATGAACAGGTTCTTCCAGTCCGAGATGCTCTGGCGGGCGAAACGCGAGAGGTGGGCCGGGATCAGGCACAGGGGCAAGTTGTAGATCGAAACCGGCACTCCGCGGTTGAACAGGAAATACACGGTCTGGCTCAACGACTCCTGATAGTCCAGCGGGTCAATCCACAGTTCTTCGTAGTTCTTCCTGGCCAGGCCGGTACTTTCGATACCCATCAGCGCAACATGCCGCACGAAGGGCAAATTCCTGAACACGTAGTGGGCGAGCTCTGGCAAGCGCGGCGTGGTCAGGCGATTGAGCACCACGCGTATCTCGATGATCTGGTCGGCGCGCGCCAGGTTATAAAGACCTTGCAGGGTTTCGCTAAACGCGCCGGGAGCCTGCACCACATGGTCATGGTCTTCTGCATTGTCGGCATACAGCGGGATGCCCCAGCTCAACTGAGGGTGACCGATGGAAGAGAGCGCATCGATCCAGCTCGGGTCTTGGAACAGACGCCCGTTGCTGAGCACATGAATGGATTTCTGCGGCAAAACGGCTTTGCACTTGGCTAGGATTTCGAGCAGCCCGTCGCGATAAAGCGTGGGTTCTCCGCCGCTGATTCCCAGATTTTCCTCGCTCTGGTCCATCAGGTCGATTAGCCGTAGGTTCTCCTCGATATGCCAGCGGTCATCAATATCTTTGGGCGGCTGCGAGCACATTAGACAGAGGCTATTGCAACGATCGGTCATAAACAGCAGGTTGCTGTCTGAGCATCGTCGATAGAGCACTCGCACCAACGCGTTGCCTGGTGTGATGGCAATGACATCGCCGGGCTGCACGACCTCCGCATCTTTGGGTGTGTGCAGGTGTAGCTGCGCGCTGTCGAAGTCGCCAATCAATGGCTCTGGGGTCAGGAATCCACCCACTGGTAATGAGAGCAGATGCGGGCTCCGTAGCCGTTCTTCGTTTGGCAGCCAAAGCAGCAGGTCACCGAAATCAGCGCTTCCGGCACAAACAGCCAAGCCTTGTTCTATGAACTCATCCAGAGTGATGACCTTGAGCAGTTTCGGCTCATTCAGGTGATGGATTTCGAAGTGGGTATCTTTGCGCAGCATCGCCATCAGCCCCTGTAACCCGGGAACCGGACATCGTTGTAAGAGCGCCTGTTCAACCAAGACAGCAGCACCCTCTGCACGTTGTCGTCGCCATCGCAAAGCAGGCCGAAAAGATGCTTCAGCAGCCCCATGTTCTTCTTGCAGAAGCTGCTGAACACTCGGTGTCCGATCGGGTCAGCTTGGCGGGCATAGTGTTCGACGGGGTCAGCACCACAGTACGGGACAAGTGCGCAGTCGGAGCAGCCCGGCAGCGCCTCTGCTACACCACTGGCGAGCAACGCATTCATAACGGGCGATGCGAGTAATTCAGACAAGGGTTGCTGTACGGTGCCGAGCCTCAAGCCGTCTTCACCCATCTCCAGCAACATTCGGGCTTCGTCCGAGGGATAGACGTAACCGTCATAGTTGTAAACCAGCGCTGCAGTGCCTGCGCCAGCAGGGGAGCGCAGGTCTACATAGCCGGAGGAGAAGGGTGTTAGGATATTTTTCAGCAACAGGCTCGTATAACTCTCTGAGAGGTATACGCCCTGTTGGTTGATATGCAGCAAATAGCCCAGTGCCTTCTTGTAGAAGGCCAGGTATCGCTCAATAGGGTAATCAAGTCGAAGGACACTCTTGGTGGCAAACCCATAAGGGCTCAGAGGCCGAAGCGAGATGCTGGAGAAGCCCTGTCTTACATACTCATCGATGATCGCTTCAGGTTGTTCGAGGCTTCTTGAAGTCAGCGTGGTCAGCGCGGAAACCGCATCATGGCCAAGGCGCTCACGGACCCACTGGATGCCTTTTACAGTGCGCTCGTAGGAGTCTCGTGACGGGGTAGGGCGGTTGGCATTGTGCAAGGGCGCCGGCCCATCGAGCGAGGTCGAAAACTGGATGCGATTTTGTTCTGCGAAGTCGAGTATTTCCTCCGTCAGGTGGTGCAGCGTGGTGGTGATGACGAACTGGATATCCCGTTGTTCGACCACGTTCCGTTCAGCGATCCATTCGACAATCTGGCGGACGCGCTCGAAAGCCAGAAGCGGCTCGCCACCCTGAAATTCTACAGTGAGGGCGGGAGCATTCGATTCGAACAGGCGATCGACCGCCGCCAGTGCATCCGCTTCCGAAAGGTCGTGGCCGGATCCTCCCAGAGGGGCCCGCGACACCTGGCAGTACTGGCAGGTGTGGTTGCAACGCAATGTCACTACGAACAAGTGCAGTGCAGGGCCCTGGAAGAGGAAGTCCTTGCGACTGCGATACTGCGCGGCCATTTCCGGGAACGGGTCGTGGCGGCTTGGTTCGTAGATGAAGTGGCGGGCCAGCAGGTTCTTGTAAAAAGGCGTACTTGCTTGAACGTCGAAGTAACTGAGGGCTCGTAATTGCGCGTCGTTCACGTGCATGTACTCACCGGTATCGGAGGTGAGCAGGATGTCACGGTCACGTCCCGTGTCCATGCGCATGAATCGGAAAGGCAGCAAGTGGTATCGCTTGGCGTCTGTCGCAATCAGTGTCACTGCGAAACCCCACATCCAGCGAGTGCGGCTCGGGCCAGAACTTCTCGTAACCCGGCTGTTTCGCGGTTGATGTGGTCGCGCAGGGCAAAGTCGTTCAGATGCTGAAGGATCAGCGAGTGAGCTTGCTCCGGGGAAAGTATTAGCCTTGATTCAGCGGGGTGGGCAGTGAGACTTATATGACTGGCGTCAATACCGACCTGGATCGCGACAGTGCCGGCCAGCGAATAAGCTACGCGTTGCACCACACTGAGCGGGTAGGCTGCGCTATCGAGTTTCAGTGTGACTGGCCATGTCATCGGAACCGCTCCTTCATATCCGTTGGGAACGTGTGGATTTTGCCGGTTGCCGAGGCATTTTGCCATTATAATTTTTACATTTGCGCGCATTTTGCCAGTGTGGTGGGTGGTGCGCTCAGTACGGCTCGCCCATTAATAAGGGGTAGAGCCGAGGGTTCAATCTCTCTCAATTCACCCATCCTCATCAATAGCCCGCTTGGCCTCAGACTGGGGGTATCCTTTTCAAACCATCCAAAGCCTGCCCTCAAATATGCCTCCAATGTAGCAATCCACTGGAAATGAACGGACATCCATGGCCTATGAAAAGCCAGAACTGGTCAGATAAACAGCCTGCCAGACGACCCCTAAAGACTATCCGGATCCCCAAAAAACATCTGAATCCGCGACCGCAACCACCGCTCCCCCGGATCATTGTCCTGCGCCCCACGCCACGCCATGTGCAGTTCAAACGTACGCGTCTCGATAGGCAGCTCTTCAGCCCGCACACCACCGGCCGCAGTCAACACCTGCGCGGCATAATCCGGGACGGTGGCGATGATGTCGGTGCCGGTCAGCAGCGTGGCCAGGCCAT
Organism: Pseudomonas viridiflava; assembly: GCF_001642795.1. GTDB lineage: Bacteria > Pseudomonadota > Gammaproteobacteria > Pseudomonadales > Pseudomonadaceae > Aquipseudomonas > Aquipseudomonas viridiflava. The sequence goes on from NZ_LKEH01000027.1 coordinate 227,221, forward strand.
TGAACTGCGGGACGGCGAGGACAACATGGCGTTTGCGGTCCAGTTGTTCCAGGTGCTCGTCGATGAACCCGCTCAGGTCGCCTGCGAAGGACACGAGGGCGTGGGGGCGGGCGCAGAAGTCGTCGAGGCTCAGTGGGCCGGGGATCGAGTCGGCGCGCAGCAGTTGCGGCTTGCTGCGGCGCAGGACCTTGCGCTTGGCGTTGGCGGGCAGGTCCTGGGTGTAGCTGACGCCGACCGAGATTTCGCCCGATGCCAGCAGGGGCGGCATCAGGATGTAATTGACCCGTCGGATGACCAGTACGATGCCCGGCGCTTCCGAGCGCAAGCGTTTGAGCAGGGTGGGCAGCAGGGCGAATTCGACGTCGTCGGACAGGCCGATTCGGAATACCGAGGTGCTGGTGGCCGGGTCGAACTCCGAAGCGCGGCTGACGGCTGTGGAGATGGAGTCCAGCGCTGGCGAGAGCAGGCCGAATATCTCGGTGGCGCGTGCGGTGGGCTCCATGCTGCGGCCGGTGCGTACGAACAGTGGATCGTCGAACAGCCCGCGCAGTCGTGACAGGGCGGCGCTGATAGCCGGTTGGCCGAGGAACAGTTTCTCCGCCGCGCGCGTCACGCTTCGTTCATGCATCAGTGTTTCAAAGACGATGAGCAGATTGAGGTCGACGCGACGCAGGTCGTTGCGATTCATACGAAGGGTCTCGGGCCATGTGTCGAATGGAAGCGGGGGCAGGGTGCGATAGTACGAGCAAACGTCGATTTCACGAATCAAAAATTAACAGAAAGATCATTGACCTGCGTTAAATGCCCACATGGGTTGCAATGTTTCGTCGACATGCGAACAATGGCCGCCATCTGCGAATCGCCGCACAAGCGTTGTCTGGCAAGCTGTGCAGCCTTTCAGGGACAATCGATGACAGGCATGTCGACTATTAATAGCCACTGATAGTGTTACCGGCAATGCCCGGATAGAGTTTGTGGCATCAAGGTTTACGAGGCGAGGTTCTCAATGTCCCGCATGATCCGTTTTAACCAGTTTGGCCCGGCCGAGGTGCTCAAGATCGAAGAGCACCCCGACGCGTTGCCTGCACCCGGTGAGGTGCAAGTGCGCGTCCAGGCGATCGGCGTCAGCTGGTATGACGTTCTCTGGCGACAAAATCTGGCTTCCACCCATGCCCGCTTACCGGCCGGTCTGGGTTACGAAATGGCCGGCGTGGTGACTGCGCTGGGCGAGGGTGTCGATGACCTGCGCGTTGGCGACAAGGTGGCCAGCTTCCCCGCAGCGGACGCCAACGAGCATCCGGTGTACGGTGAATCGATTGTGCTGCCGCGCAAGGCGCTGGTCCGTTACCCGGATGTGTTGACGCCGGTTCAGGCCAGTGTGCATTACACGTCGTATCTGGTGGCTTACTTTGCCTATGTCGATCTGGCACGGGTCAAGGCGGGTCAGTACGTGCTGGTGACCGATGCAAGCCACTGCGCCGGACCTTCCTTCGTGCAGTTGGGCAAGGCGCTGGGGGTACGTGTCATCGCGGCGACCAAGACGGAAGATGCTCGCGATTACCTGCTGTCTCTAGGCGCCGAGAAGGTCGTTGTGACGGAAGAACAGGACCTGTTGATGGCGATCAACAAGTACACCGATAACCGCGGCGTCGATGCGGTCTTCGATGGCCTGGGCGGTCCACAGATGTCGTTGATGGGTGATGTGCTGGCCCCGCGAGGCAGTCTGGTGCTCTACGGTCTGCAAGGTGGCAACCAGACGCCGTTTCCGGCCTGCGCTGCCTTCCAGAAGAACATTCAGTTCTACGTTCACTGCCTGGGCAACTTCACCGGCAAGCCGGAGCTGGGCATTACTCAGGACGAGGAAGCGCTTAAGCGTGCGCTGCAGGACCTCAACCAACTGACCACCGACCGCGTGCTGGCTCCGTTGCAGACGCGCAGCTTCCCGTTCGAGCAGGTGGTTCAGGCGCACCGGTACATGGACACCTGTCCGATTGGTGGGCGTGCGGTGCTTGAGCTTGAGGCTGACTGAGGTCTGCGAACGGCATAAGTCAGTGGTTGCACAGAACTAAAAGCCTTCCCGATGGAAGGCTTTTTTGTGTTCGCAAGAACATGATTTTCCCGCTGGCAACGACGAACAGTCATGTAGAGAGCGTTCCTTGTCTGCGAAATTATAAAGTAACGGCAGGACAGAAAATTAAGCGCAGGCATCGGTAATCTTCTGCACGTCGTCAAATAGTGTCGATGAGATTCACTGATCTGAGTCAGGGTTATAGACATTCCGACTGGCGTATGAATGCAGAAGGACACCGGTCATGCAGCATGATCATTGTTGTTTAATCAGGCTTTCAGAAAGTCTGCGGTGTAATAAGTATTTCCTACGCGCTACACGTATTTGGCTGTGTGTGCCACAGGTGGGTCGTAGGCGCTCCACCCGTGTTTATTGGTCGAAACCTTGCCGGTTCAATGCGGTAGGGACGCTGCCTGTAAATGAATGAGCCGCGCTAATAATAAACACTTTGTTTAACGCCGCATGATTTGATCGTCAACTGCACTCTTTTCCGCACATATCTGTGCCTTGTAATTGTTTCAAGGATACTGATAATAGTTGGGTAATTATTACTCAGGGAATGAGTCATGGTCGATTCCAGATGTGTTGGTCAGCCTGATGTTGAATACCGCGTGCGCGTGGTGCCTTGCCTTGATAAACAGGCAGGGGGAACACGATGAGTGCGATTCACGAACAGGCAATGAATTATGTATATCAGCAAGTGCTGCAACGCTTGTTGGGTTATTTCTCGCGGGCCGAGCGCACGGCGTTGCAACTGTTGATTCAGCGGTTGATTGTCGCAGCTGGCGGCATAGAACGAATTTCCACCTTCAAGGTGTTGGTTGCTTTTGGCGGTGGCAAAGACAGTGCCTACACCCTGGCATTTGTGAGAGCTGCACAGTTGAGCATCGCCTGCCGCGCGCCAGGGACGTTCAACCTGCGTGTAGCCAATCGGCGTCACGCAGGCATGACTCCGGCGGTCATGGACAATATCGACAGAAGCTATGGCGCGCTGTTTCTCTACGATGATCCACGGGTCGAAATGCTGGTTTTCGATAACCAGTACGTCCAGCCCTTCGAGCCGGATCTGCCGTTTTCCAGCGCAGGTCGCGAACAGAACCGCTCCGATATGTTGCTGGCAGGCCATCTCTCGGCGGGCGATGCGCGCACTACGTTTTGCAACAGTTGCTACCTGGGGCTGGCCGAGTTTCTGGGCCGGGCGTCGTGCTGGGGCAAGGGTGTCGATGCGCTGGTCAGTGGCGATTCGAGAAAGGAACAGAAGCAGTACATCACCTGGATCATGCGTCTGGCGCAGGGCACGGGGCAGGGTGCCGGTCGCTGGAAAAACCAGAGCGCCAACACGGTGCTCAGAACGCTGGAGCATGTCGGCGAGGCGTTTTACCAAGAGTTGTATGGCGACGAAGAAGGGTTGAACCGGGTCGCTCGACCTTCTGGTTCTGCGTTCAGGCCGAGCGCGCCAGCGCTGATCGGTATAGCCGATCTGGTCAGTTGCAATGCCGACGAGCACTGGACGCTGCTCACAGAGTTTCTGGGCTTTCGATTCGACGACCTGTCGTTCAGCTTCAGCGAGTCCGATTGCGCCAACCCATTATTGATGGCGCACATGCGAGGGCTCACCGCGCAGTTTCTGCAGGACCGCAGCTATGCCGCCGGAATCGCCGAATACCTGACGTTGGCAGGATCCCTGATGCGTGCCAAGCAGATGCCTGCCCGGCTCATCGAGCAGGCCTTGAATGCCTACGAGGGTCATGAACGCATCGAGGCGCGTCGTGACCTGGCCGCCAGTTTCGCTCAGGAAGGCTATGGCCTTAACGAAACGCAACTGATCTGCCTGTTGTTCTCTCCCTTTGTGAACGAAGGGCGCGGGCTGGAAGCTTTTCTGCGGCGCTGCCATCCCGGAATGCTGATTGCGCTACCGGACCTGCACAAGGTGTTATCGGGTGCCACAGCGCCTGATCAGGTGCTTCATTGGTTGATGGACATCAGCGGTCTCACGATCGAGGGACTGCGCAGCCTGTACACCCGGCAACGGGTGGATTTCAACGAGGATGACTCGATCATCGCCCGAATCCGTGCTGCCGACCCTGACAAGCGTCGGATCCTGACGATTGATCCGGCAACCGGTGAATCCGTGGTGCAGATCCTTTCCGGGCGTTAAGCCTGCGTTGCGACCTGGACCTGTCGGCGTCGGCATCGGTCAGGTCGCGGCTGCCTGGAATCTCTTATTGGCTGAGCGCCAGGTAATTCTTCGATGAAAAACAAAACGGATTTCGCCTATCAGGCGGTCTACCGCTATCTGCTGCGTCTGGTCAACGAGGCGCAGGCTACATCCCCCGTCAAACTGCCCTCACTGCGTCAATTGGCAAAGCGTCTCAAGGTGTCCATCTCGACCGTGCAAAGTGCCTATTCGATGCTGGAAAAAGAGCGGCGCGTCTGCTCGGTGCCCAAGTCGGGTTATTACTCGGTCCCTGTCGACAGCGCCGAGAGCCACGCAGAAAGCGACAGTGACGGTTCGCTTCTTGACCTGTACTGCCGAAGCGCTCGCCGTCCGGGCTTGCATCTGCTGGGCAGTGACGAGCCGAGCGCAGTCAAGGAATCGGTCTGTCCGCTGTTACTCATGGAGCGGGAGCTGGCGCGGCTGTATCCGCGTCCCGATGGCCTGGGGTATCAGCCTTTTGGTGACCTTGAGTTGCGCGCAGCGCTGGCAGCCCGCTATACATGTGATGCCGGACACGTCTGGTACGCCGACAATGTCTATGTAGGGTCGGACCTGCCGGGCATGCTCAAGGCCGTGATTGAAACCCTCGAACTGCGTGGCGCTACGGTTCTGGTGGAGTCTCCGTGTCCGTGGACGTTGCTGCGGATGCTGCAGGCGTTCGACATCCGTGTCATCGAACTGCCGCTGGACGAGCACGCAGGCATTGATCTGACCAAGCTTGAGCAGGTGTTGCTGAGCGAACGAATCGGTCTGGCACTGCTGTCATCGGTGCTCAATCCGGTCCGGGGCAGCATTCGTTCTGATGACAACACCCGGGCTGCAGCCTTGTTACTGAACCGCCACGAGATCCGGGTGCTGGAAAATGACAGCCACGGCGAGCTGTTGTTTGCACATCAGGCCATCCGCCTGCGTGATCTGATCGAACCGCAACACCTGCTGATTCTGGGTTCCTTCGCCAAAACGCTGGGGCCGGAGGCGCCGTATGGCTATCTCTTGTGTCAGACACTGGAGCAGAGCTGGCAACGCTATTTTCTAATGCGTTCGTTTGAGCTGCCGCCGATTCGCCAGAAGGCAATCGCCAGGCTTTACACGAGTGGACGTCTGGACCGGTACCTGGATTCGCTGCGAAACTCACTGGTCGGGCGAATGCGGAATACGACCGAGCGGCTCGACCGCCATCTGGCACATGCGCTGCGATACGAAATCCCGGCAGGTGGCAGCGGAATCTGGGCTGAAAGCCTCCACACAGTGGACATGCGAAAGGTCTTCGCGTGCCTGCTGGAGCAACGCATTGTCATCAGTCCCGGCGAGTTGTTCAGCCTGGAAGGGCTGCATCGACAGCATCTGCGTATCAGCTATGCCGTGAACGGGAGCGATGACTCCGAGCCTCTGTTCATCGCGCTGGGCGAGGTGTTCGAGCAGGCAAATGGCACTCAAGTGGCCAAGTGATTGCCCGTCGATCCATTTGTGTTTGCCAGCGCTGCCTCGAGCCTGTTAACTGGACGCCTGTCCAGTACTCATCATTAATGGCTTCTCCTCGCAGTGACTTCGACCGCTCCCGCCCCCGCTGAATCCGTGCCTGTCCTAGACTGTCTGCCGACGCAACGGTACACGGTGGCCGTGCGTGCGTTGTGCGAGTTCACCGCCAAGGTGGGCGACCTCGACCTGCGCTTCACGCCATCGCCCACGGCACAGGAAGGTATCGCTGGACATCGCACGGTCGCTTCCCGACGGGGTGCTGACTATCAGGCCGAACTGAGCTTGACGGGTGACTACGAAGAACTGACTGTCAGGGGCAGGGCGGACGGCTACGATCCGGGCCGCAATCAGCTGGAAGAAGTGAAAACCTATCGCGGCGAGCTGGACGCCATGCCGGCCAATCACCGGCAGTTGCACTGGGCTCAGGTGAAAGTCTACGGCTGGCTGCTCTGTCAGCAGCTCGATCTTCAGGACGTCACGCTCGCGCTGGTCTATTTCAACATCGTCAGTGAGCAGGAAACCCTGATTCGAGAACAGTTCAGTGCCGAGGCGCTGCGAGGTTTTTTCGAACAGCAGTGCGCGCTGTTTCTGAGCTGGGCGCGTCAGGAGCTGGCCCACACTCAGGCGCTGCATCAGTCACTGGATACACTGGCCTTTCCTCATCCCGCGTTTCGTACCGGTCAACGAACCCTGGCGGAGTCGGTCTACAAGGCCGTGAGCACCGGGCGTTGTCTGATGGCGCAGGCCCCGACCGGCATCGGCAAGACTGTCGGTACGCTGTTCCCGTTGCTCAAGGCGATGCCGGTCCAGGCGCTCGACAAGATATTCTTTCTGACTGCCAAGACACCGGGCCGAAGACTCGCGCTGGATGCCTTGCAGGTGATCGGCAAAAGCTCACCGACGCTCGGATTGCGAGTACTGGAGCTGGTGGCGCGGGACAAGGCCTGCGAGTACCCGGACAAAGCTTGCAATGGCGATTCATGCCCGCTGGCCAAGGGATTTTATGATCGTTTGCCTGCGGCACGTTCGGCGGCCGTGCAATCGCCCTGGCTGGATCAGGCCGGTATGCGCGATGTCGCGTTGCAGCATCAGGTCTGTCCGTATTACCTGAGTCAGGAACTGGCGCGCTGGGCCGACGTCGTCGTCGGCGACTACAACTATTATTTTGACCTAAGCGCGCTGCTGTTCGGTCTCGGCCAGTTGAATCAGTGGCGCGTCGCGACGCTGGTCGACGAAGCCCACAACATGGTCGAGCGCGCGCGGCAGATGTACAGCGCCAGCCTCGACCAAAGTACGGTCAAGACGTTGATCCACACGGCGCCTGAGCCAGTGAAGAAAGCCTTGCAGCGCGTGAGCCGGCAGTGGACAGCGCTGCACAAGGAACAGACGGGCGTCTACCAGGCCTATGCCCAGCTGCCGGATAAGTTTCTCAACAGCCTCAACCTCTGCATTTCAACCATCGGTGATCATTTCAACGAACACCCACAGGCGGTTGACGTTGCGTTGCAAGGCTTCTATCTGGAAGCGATCGGTTTTGTGCGCATTGCGGAACTGTTCGATGAGCACTTCCTGTTCGACATTGCCAAGCGGGACGTCGGCAGCAAAGGCAGCCTGTCGCGCCTGAGTCTGCGCAATGTGGTGCCCGCGCGCTTCATCCAGCCGCGTCTGACGGCCGCGCGCAGTACGGTGCTGTTTTCCGCCACACTCAACCCGAGCCATTATTATCGCGATCTGTTGGGACTGCCCGCCAGCACGGTGTGGATTGATGTGGAGTCGCCGTTTCATCACGATCAACTGGAGGTGCACATCGTCAGTCGCATCTCTACGCGCTACACCCATCGGCAGGCGTCACTGGCGCCCATCGTCGAACTGATGGCGGAGCAGTTCCAGGCGCGGCCGGGCAATTACCTGGCGTTCTTCAGCAGTTTCGATTATCTGCAACAGGTTGCGGAGCTGATGGCGCGCACGCATCCGCACATCACGCTCTGGCAGCAGGCGCGGGGCATGGGCGAGGGCGAGCGTCATGCTTTTCTCGAGCGCTTCACCCTGAGCAGTCAGGGCATCGGTTTTGCGGTGCTGGGCGGCGCTTTCGGCGAAGGCATCGATTTGCCCGGTGCACGCCTGATCGGTGCGTTCATCGCCACGCTCGGGCTGCCACAGCTCAACCCCGTCAATGAACAGTTCAAGCAGCGCATGGCGGCCTTGTTTGGCGCTGGCTACGATTACACCTACCTGTATCCCGGCGTGCAGAAAGTCATACAGGCGGCCGGCCGAGTCATTCGCAGCCAGAGTGATCGTGGCGTGGTGATGCTGATCGATGACCGTTTTGCCGAGCACAAGGTGACGCAGCTGTTTCCTGCCTGGTGGCGTCCAGTCGGCTCAAAGACTTAAGGATCGATATTCAAGCGTCGCTGTCGAACTGCCAGTAAACTGCCGCATCGCTCGCGGTCCGTTCGATTTCTTCTGTACGAATTTTCTTTTTTATCCACGGAGGTTGTATGAGTCTCAGTCCTTTCGCCGGCAAGCTGGCACCTGCGCAGTTACTGGTCGATATCCCGAGACTGGTCACGGCTTACTACACCGGCCAGCCCGATGCTTCGGTCTCCACCCAGCGTGTTTCGTTCGGCACCTCCGGGCATCGTGGTACCTCGTTCGAACTGAGCTTCAACGAATGGCACGTTCTGGCCATCAGTCAGGCCATCTGCCTGTACCGCCAGACCAAGGGCATCGACGGCCCGCTGTTCCTGGGTGCCGATACCCACGCACTGTCCACTCCGGCTGCTGCCACAGCGCTCGAAGTGCTGGCGGCCAATGGCGTGCAGGTGATGATTTCCCAGGGTGACGAGTACACGCCGACGCCTGCGGTTTCCCACGCGATCATCTGCTACAACCGTGGCCGTACCTCGGGTCTTGCGGACGGCATCGTCATCACCCCGTCGCACAACCCGCCCCAGAGCGGCGGCTTCAAGTACAACCCGCCCAACGGCGGCCCGGCCGACAGCGACGTTACCAAGTGGATCGAGAACAAGGCCAACGAATTGCTGGCCGAGAAGATAGTGGGCGTGTCACGCATGAGCCACGAAAAGGCCCTGCGTGCTGACACCACTCATCGTCATGACTACGTCAATACGTACGTGGCAGACCTGAAGAATGTCATCGACATGGATGCCATTCGCGATGCCGGACTGCGCCTTGGCGTCGATCCGCTAGGCGGCGCCGGGGTCAACTATTGGACGGCGATTGGCGAGCATTACGGCCTGAACCTGGACGTGGTGAACAAGTTCGTCGACCCGACCTTCCGCTTCATGAGCGTCGACTGGGACGGACAGATCCGTATGGACCCCTCGTCCAGCCATGCCATGCAGAGCCTGATCAGCCTGAAGGATCGTTATCAGGTCGCTTTTGCCTGCGATCCTGATCACGACCGCCATGGCATCGTGACGCCGACCGGCGGGCTGATGACGCCTAACAGCTACCTGGCGGTGTCCATTGACTATCTGTTTCAGAATCGTCCCGAGTGGCGCGCTGACGCAGCCGTCGGCAAGACAGTCGTCAGCAGCGGCATGATCGACCGTGTCGCCGCGCGTCTGGGTCGTCGTCTTTACGAAGTGCCGGTGGGCTTCAAGTATTTCGCTGACGGTCTGTTCGAAGGTTCGCTGGGCTTTGGTGGCGAGGAAAGCGCGGGCGCTTCGTTCCTGCGTCGTGACGGCACGGTCTGGACCACCGACAAGGACGGTCTGATTCCGGCGCTGCTGGCGGCAGAGATCACTGCACGTACCGGCCGTGATCCGAGCGAGCACTACCAGACCATGACCGAACAGTTGGGCAAACCGTATTCGACCCGTGTCGATGCCAAGGCCAATCCGCAGCAGAAGGCTTTGCTGAGCAAGCTGTCGCCGGAGCAGGTCACCTCCACTGAACTTGCGGGCGAGTCGATCCAGAACGTGCTGAGCAACGCGCCGGGCAATGATCAGGCGTTTGGCGGCGTGAAAGTCATGACTGAAAACGGCTGGTTCGCGGCGCGCCCATCGGGCACCGAAGACATCTACAAGATCTACGCCGAGAGCTTCGTGGGCGAGGATCACCTGAAACGTCTGGTCGAAGAGGCCCAGGTGCTGGTGGACAGCGCGATTTCTGCGAAGTAATCGCTGAGGTCAAATTAACGGCCCGCCTGCGTTCGCGCAGGCGGGCCGTTTTTCGTCAATCCCGGTAAAACACCTGCACCAGGTGGTAGCCGAACTTGCTCTTGATGGGCCCGTGCACGGTGCGCAGCGGCTTTTTGAAAATCACCTGATCGATGGCGCCGACCATCTGTCCTGGCCGGACTTCGCCCAGATCGCCGCCGCGTTTGCCGGACGGGCAGCTAGAATGCTTCTTGGCCAGTACATCAAACGCCTCGCCCTTGGCGATACGCTGCTTGAGCTGTTCGGCCTCTTCGGCGGTTTTCACCAGGATATGGCGGGCCTGTGCTTTCATGTCTCGATATCCAGCAACTGTAAAAGCCTGCCATTATGCCTGTCCTAGCGGCATCTGGCGCTCAGGCGACAGGCAAACGTTTTTCCACCCTGATTTCGTACGGTAGTGATTATGGATTTCCCGGCGTTGTTGAAGATTCTGGCCAGTCAGGACGGATCGGACCTTTATCTTTCCACCGGAGCGCCGCCCTGCGCCAAGTTCAATGGCGTGCTCAAGCCACTGGGCACCGAAACCCTCAAGCCGGGCGAAGTCGCAAAGATCGCTCAGGGCCTGATGGACGAAGAGCAGAAGCTGGAGTTCCTGCGCGAGCTGGAAATGAACCTCGCCGTGTCACTGGCGGGCATCGGGCGTTTCCGGATCAACATCTTCATGCAGCGCAACGAAGTGTCGATCGTCGCGCGTAACATCAAGCTGGACATTCCACGTTTCGAAGACCTGTATCTGCCGCCGGTTCTGCTCGATGTGATCATGGAAAAGCACGGCCTGGTGCTGTTCGTCGGTGCCACCGGTTCGGGTAAGTCCACCTCATTGGCGGCGCTGATCGACTACCGCAACCGCAACGCCAGCGGCCATATCATCACCATCGAAGACCCGGTCGAATTCATTCACCGACACAAGAAATCCATCGTCAATCAGCGGGAAGTGGGCGTCGATACCCGCAGCTTCAGGGCGGCGCTGAAAAACACCCTGCGTCAGGCACCGGATGTGATTCTGATCGGCGAGATCCGGGACCGTGAAACCATGGAGCACGCGCTGGCATTCGCCGACACCGGGCACCTGGCAATCTCGACCCTGCACGCCAACAATGCCAACCAGGCGCTGGACCGGATCATCAACTTCTTCCCGGAAGAACGACGTCCGCAATTGCTGCATGACCTGGGTAACAACCTCAAGGCGTTCGTGTCGCAGCGTCTGGTCAAAACCCCGGATGGCAAGCGCCGTGCAGCGGTGGAGGTGATGATGGGCACGCCGACCATTCGTGATCTGATCCAGCGTAACCAGTTGAACGAGCTCAAAGGGATCATGGAGAAGTCCGGCAGCCTGGGCATGCAGACCTTCGACACCGCGCTGTTCAACCTTGCGGTGGAGGGCGCCATCAGCGAAGAGGAAGCGCTGAAGCATGCGGATTCGCAGAACAACGTGCGCCTGCGCCTCAAGCTGCACGGCGAAAACGGGGTGAACACCCTCACTACAGCGCCTGCTGCGCCGACCGGCGCGGCCAAGCCGAGCATGGTCGAGTGGGGGCTGGTCGACGACGAGCCCCCGTCCCAGAGCTGAGGGGCAACTTCGCTACTGAGCCAGCCATCCGCCGTCCACGTTCCAGGCTGCGCCACGCACCTGGACTGCCGCATCGCTGCACAGGAACAGCGCCAGCTCACCCAGTTGCTGAGGCGTGACGAAATCCAGTGATGGCTGCTTTTCCGCCAACAGGTCGTAACGCGCCTGTTCGGTTCCGCCTCGCTTGTCGATCTGCTGCTGCACCAGCGGGGTCAGCACCCAGCCGGGGCAGATGGCGTTGCAGGTGATCTGGGTGGAGGCGGTTTCCAGCGCGACGACCTTGGTCAGACCGATCACGCCGTGCTTGGCCGCCACGTACGCCGCCTTGCCGGTCGAACCGACCAGCCCGTGCACCGAGGCTATGTTGATGATCCGCCCCCAGCCTTTCCTGCTCATGCCCGGCAGGCTGAGGCGCGTGGTGTGGAAGACGGAGGACAGGTTGATGGCGAGGATCGAATCCCAGCGCTCGACCGGAAACTCTTCCACGCTGCTGACGTGCTGAATACCGGCGTTATTGACCAGAATATCGACGCCGCCGAACTCACGCTCGGCATAGGCGATCATGTCCGCGATCTGCGCAGGATCGCTCACGTCGGCCGGATGATGGCCGACCTTGCCGCCAGCCTGTTCGACCTGACTGATCACTTCGGATGTGTCACCAAAGCCGTTGAGGATCACGTCGGCGCCAGCCTTGGCCAGTTCGAGCGCGATACCCAGACCGATACCGCTGGTGGAGCCGGTCACCAGTGCAGTTTTGCCTTGCAGATTCATAATCGATTCCTTACACGATGCCGGTGGCGTAGAACGTTGCAATGACGACGAACACCGCCAGCGTCTTGATCAATGTGATGCCGAAAATGTCCTTGTAGGCTTCTCGGTGGGTCAGCCCGGTCACTGCCAGAAGGGTGATCACTGCCCCGTTGTGCGGCAGCGTGTCCATGCCGCCGCTGGCCATGGCGGCCACCCGGTGCAGCACTTCCAGCGGGATGTTCGCGGCGTTGGCGGCGGCGATGAAGTTCTGCGACATGGCGGCCAGGGCGATGCTCATGCCGCCCGACGCGGAGCCGGTGATGCCAGCCAGCAGCGTGACGGTGATCGCCTCGTTCACCAGCGGGTTGGGGATGCTTTTGAGACCATTGGCCAGCACCAGAAACCCTGGCAGTGAGGCAATGACTGCGCCGAATCCGTACTCGGAGGCGGTGTTCATGGCGGCCAGCAACGCGCCGCTCACTGCGCTCTTGGTGCCTTCGGCCAGCCTGCTTTTAATGGCCCGGAAGCCAAAGATCAGCACCATCAGAATACCGACCAGCAGCGCCGCTTCGACCGCCCAGATGGCCGTGACCTTGGCTACTTCGGTCTGCACCGGTGCCGCCATGCCCGGCAGCGCGAGTGTGTGGGTCTTGCCGTACCACTGCGGAATCCACAAGGTGAACAGCAGGTTCATGACGCCCACGGCGACCAGTGGCGACAGCGCCAGCCAGGGATTGGGCAGCTTGAGGTCAGGGGCAGTCTCCGGTTCGTTGCGCAGTTCGGTGCCGTAACCTTCACCGGCACGTTGTGCCTTGTTGCGCTGACGTTGCAGATAAAGCATGCCTGCGCTGAACACGAAAATCGAACCGATGAGTCCGAGCCACGGTGCCGCCCATGCGGTGGTGTTGAAGAAGGTGGTCGGAATGATGTTCTGGATCTGTGGCGTGCCGGGCAGGGCGTCCATGGTGAACGAGAACGCGCCCAGAGCAATGGTGGCCGGGATCAGGCGCTTGGGAATGTTGCTCTGCCTGAACATCTCCGAAGCGAACGGATAGACCGCGAATACTACGACGAAAAGTGACACGCCGCCGTAGGTCAGCAGTGCGCAGACCAGCACGATCACCAGCATGGCCTGACGCGTGCCCAGCACGCCGATGGCGGCTGCCACAATGGAGCGTGAAAACCCGGACAGCTCGATCAGCTTGCCGAACACTGCGCCCAAGAGGAATACCGGAAAATACAGCTTGATGAAGCCGACCATCTTGTCCATGAACACCCCGGTGAAGGCCGGGGCCACCGCCGAGGGATCGGTCAGCAGCACGGCACCCAGAGCCGCGATGGGTGCGAAAAGAATGACGCTGTAGCCGCGGTAGGCGGCAAGCATCAACAGCGCAAGCGCTGCGAGGGCGATGAGAACGCTCATCAGGTGTCTCCTGTTGTTATTGTTTTTGATGAAACCGGAACAGCTGGAGTCGACATAGCGGGTTTCGTGCCATGTGAGCAAGATGTTGAAATATATGAGTATTTTCAGTCTTGCCAGAATGCAGACCAAGGTTTTGTCTACAAATAGAGACAGATAACAGTGCTCAGGTCTGCAGCGCGGCGATCAAGCGATCATAAAGCGCCTGATTACGGGAGATTTAGCGCTATCTCCCTAAAGAGACTGCTGTCTCTTTAGGGAGACTCGGCAATGCCCAAGGTCGCCATTTTCTTGTAGAGAGTGGAGCGCCCCAGGCCCAGTTGGCTGGCTGCCAGCACGACGCTGCCTGCGCACTGATGCAAGGTGGTTTCGATCAGGTGGCGGTCGAAGCGCTGCCGCGCCTCGCTGAACGTCTCCTTTTGCACGAGGCTGCTGACGCTTGCGGCGGTTGCCTTCAACGGCATCAGCGTACCGATGGCTGCCTGAATATCTGCAGCGGTCAGCAACGACTCGTCACTCAACAGCGCGGCACGCTCCAGTACGTTGCGAAGCTCACGGATATTGCCAGGCCAGGCGTGTCCGGCAAGCACCCCCAGCGCTTCACTTTCCAGCTCATGATGACTGCGCAGTTCTTCCAGAATCGCCTCGCTGAGTGCGGGCAGGTCCTCGAGACGCTCGCGCAAGGGCGGCACTTTGATAGGCAGCACGTTGAGCCGGTAATAAAGGTCGGCGCGAAACTCGCCGCGCTGGATGGCGGCTTCTAGGTCAGTAGATGTTGCCGCGATCAGGCGCACATCGCTTTGAAAGACTTCGTTGGAGCCCACCGGCTCGTATTCCTTTTCCTGCAGTACGCGCAGCAGTTTGCTTTGCAGGGCCAGCGGCATGTCGCCGATCTCGTCTAGAAACAGCGTGCCGCCCTGAGCGATCTTGAGCTTTCCGGGGCGTCCCTTGCGTTCGGCACCGGTAAAAGCACCGGGTGCGGTGCCGAAGAATTCTGCTTCCAGCAGGGTTTCCGGGATCGCGGCGCTGTTGATACTGACGAACGGCTTGCCCGCCCGGGGCGAGGCGTTGTGAATGGCGTGGGCCAGCAGCTCCTTGCCAGTGCCGGTTTCACCCAGTAGCAACACGGTTGACTGAGTGTTGGCGCCGCGTCTGGCGCGACGCTTGACCTCCAGCGACGCCTCGCTGGTGCCAATGAAGTGCGCGAAGCTGTACTTGGCCTGTCGCGCCTTGAGCAGCGAGCGTGTGGTGGCCAGTTCCTGTTGCATGCTCAGGTAGCGGGTGAGCAGGGGAGACAACGTCTGCAACTGATCGAACAGCGCAAAGCCAATGGCGCCGATCAACCCTCCCGCGTCATCGTGGATGGGCAGGCGCATGACCACCAGCGGGTCTTTGGCGGTGTCCATCATGTCCAGCAGGATGGGCTGGCCGTTGCTCGCCACCTGACGCAGCAAACTGCCCGGAATAACGCTCTCGCAAGGCTGCCCGATGGCTAGGCTCGGATCCTGCAGCCCGAAACGCCGCGCATACCGCTCGTTGATCCAGACGATGCGTGCGTCCTTGTCGACGATCACCGTCCCTTCACTGGATTGCTCGATGATCTCGAACAGCGAGCGGATCGCCAGGCGCCGGATGCTTTGATAGTCGTTGAGATTGTTGTCGTTCATGGGGGTGTTCCGTCAAAAGCGGGCGCCTGGCCGCACAGACTGTCCGTTTTTACGCAATCAGATGAAGCCCGGATGCGCGGCCGCCAGCAACTCCTGGGTGTACGGCTGCTGCGGCGACTCGAATACCGCGTGGCTGGGGCCTCGCTCGACCACCTTGCCGTCCTTGACCACGATTACATCATGGGCCAAGGCCTTGACCACCGCCAGATCGTGGCTGATGAACAGGTAGGTTAGCCCGTGTTTCTCCTGCAGCTCGCGCAGCAGGGCAACGACTTGCTTTTGCACGGTGCGATCCAGCGCGGAGGTGGGCTCGTCGAGCAGGATCAGCGCCGGTTTGAGCACCAGTGCCCGGGCGATGGCGATGCGTTGTCGCTGACCACCGGAAAATTCATGCGGATAGCGATGACGGCTCTGCGGGTCGATACCGACTTCTTCCAGTGCGCGTATCACCTCGACATCACACTGAACCGCATCCAGGCCGCCATGCACTTCCAGACCTTCGGCGATGATCTGCGCCACGGACATGCGCGGGCTGAGGCTGCCATAAGGATCCTGAAACACCACCTGCATCTCTTTGCGCCAGGGCCGCATCTGTTTCTGGTTCAGGCCGTCCAGCGCGCTGCCACGAAAGCGGATGCTGCCACGCGAATCCAGCAGACGCAGGATGGCCTGGCCCAGCGTCGACTTTCCGGACCCCGATTCACCGACGATGCCCAGGGTCTTGCCGCGCTCGATGCTCAGACTGATGTCATCGACTGCTTTCAGGTATTCCTTGTGCCGCCTCAGAATGCCGCCCGTCAACGAGAACCATACCTTCAGGTTGTCGACTTCGAGCACGTTCTCCCGCGCATCGCGCGGCAATGGCTCGCCTGCAGGCTCGGCATCCAGCAGCAGACGGCTGTACGGGTGTTGCGGCGCCTTGAACAGCGACTGGCAATCGGCCTGTTCGACGATTTCGCCCGCGCGCATCACACAGACCCGCTGCGCGACGCTGTGTACCAGGTTCAGGTCATGGCTGATCAGCAGCAACGACATGCCCAGGCGTTGCTGCAATTCCTTGAGCAGCAGCAGGATCTTGCGTTGTACGGTCACATCCAGCGCAGTGGTTGGCTCGTCGGCAATCAACAATTCCGGCTCGCAGGCCAGCGCCATCGCAATCATCACCCGCTGGCGCTGGCCACCGGACAGTTCATGGGGGTAGGCCTTCAGGCGCTTATGCGGCTGCTGGATGCCCACCATTTCCAGTAATTCAATGATCCGCTTCTGGGCCTCCCGTCCGGCCATGCCTCGGTGCAGCAACAGGGTTTCACCGATCTGTTTGGACACGGTGTGCAGCGGGTTCAGCGACGTCATGGGCTCCTGAAAGATCATGGCGATGCGGTTGCCGCGCAACTCCCGCAGGGTTTGATCGCTAGCGCCGATCAGCTGCTGGCCGCGATAGGTAATGCTGCCCTTCGTGACGGTGCCGCTTTTGGGCAGAAGTTGCAGAATCGAGTGTGCAGTGACCGACTTGCCCGAGCCGGACTCTCCGACCAGCGCCAGGCATTCACCCGGCCGGACATCCAGACTCAGGTTGCTGACCACTGTCTGCCCGCTGAAGGCGACACTCAGGTCGCGGATTTCGATCAGGTTTTCTTGCATGTCAGGACCTCGGGTCGAAGGCATCGCGTAGCGCCTCGCCAATGAACACCAGCAGGGTGAGGATCAGGGTAAGGGCGAAAAACGCCGTCAGACCCAGCCAGGGTGCCTGCAGGTTCTGTTTGCCCTGAGCGATCAGCTCGCCCAACGACGCACTGCCCGCCGGCATGCCGAAGCCAAGGAAGTCCAGCGCGGTCAGGGTGGAGATAGCGCCCGTGAGAATGAATGGCAGGTAACTGAGCGTGGCGTTCATGGCGTTCGGCAGGATATGGCGCAGGATCACTGTCCGGTCGCTCAGCCCGAGGGCGCGTGCGGCTTTGACGTATTCCAGATTTCGGCCGCGCAGAAACTCGGCGCGCACCACGTCCACAAGCGTCAGCCAGGAAAACAACGCCATGATGCCCAGCAGCCACCAGAAGTCCGGCTCGACAAAGCCTGAGAGAATGATCAGCAGGTACAGCACCGGCAGGCCCGACCAGACTTCCAGCAGACGCTGGCCAAGCAGATCCACCCAACCGCCGTAATAACCCTGAAGCGCACCTGCGGTGATGCCGATCAAGGCGCTGATGAAGGTCAGTGCCAGCGCGAAAAGAATCGACACGCGGGCACCGAAGATGACCCTGGCCAGCACATCGCGGGCCTGATCGTCAGTGCCCAGCCAATTGGTCGCAGACGGCGGGCTGGGCGCAGGGATGGTCAGCTCGTAGTTGGGCGTGTCGTCGCTGAACGGGATGGGCGGGAACAGCATCCAGCCATCGCCCTTGTCGATCAACTGGCGCACATAGTCACTGCGGTAATCCGGCTGAAAAGGCAGTTCGCCCCCGAACCGCTGCTCGGTGTAACGCTTGAATACCGGGAAATACAACGAGTGCTGGTAGCTGACCATCAGCGGCTTGTCGTTGGCGATCAGTTCGCCACCCAGCGTCAGGGCGAAGAGGGCACAGAACAGCCAGAGCGACCACCAGCCTCGGCGATTGCCTCGAAAACGCTCCAGACGGCGACGGGCGAGCGGAGAAAGACTGCGCATCATGCCGTCCTCGCGTTGAAGTCGATTCTGGGATCGACCAGCGTGTAACAGACGTCCCCCACCAGTTTGATCAGCAGCCCGAACAACGTGAAGATAAACAGCGAGCCGAACACCACCGGATAGTCCCGCGAAACGGCGGCTTCGTAACTCATGCGCCCCAGGCCATCCAGCGAGAAAATAACCTCGATCAGCAGCGATCCTGCAAAGAAAACACTGATAAACGCCTGTGGAATACCCGAGACCACCAGCAGCATGGCGTTGCGAAATACATGGCCGTACAGCACGCGCCGTTCGCTCATGCCCTTGGCTCTGGCGGTAATCACGTATTGACGGGTGATCTCATTGAGAAACGAGTGTTTGGTCAGCAAGGTCAGGGAGGCGAAACCACCGATGACCAGTGCCGACACCGGCAGCACCAGGTGCCAGAAATAGTCAGCGATCTTGCCCAGTGTCGACAGCTGATCGAAGTTGTCCGACACCAGCCCTCGCACCGGAAACCAGCTCAACGAGGTGCCGCCACAGAAAACCACGATCAGCAGCATGGCGAACAGAAACGCAGGTGTGGCGTAGCCGATGATGATCGCGGTGCTGCTCCAGATGTCGAAATGGCTGCCATGTTTGACAGCCTTGCGAATGCCCAGCGGGATGGACACCAGATAGGTCAGCAGCGTCGCCCAGAGCCCCAGAGAGATGGAGACCGGCATCTTCTGCAGAATCAGGTCAGTGACCGTCGCCCCGCGAAAGAAGCTGTTGCCGAAGTCCAGTTGCGCGTAGTTCTTGAGCATCAGCCACAGCCGTTCATGCAGGGGTTTGTCGAAACCATACTGATGCTCGATTTCCTTGATCAGCTTGGGGTCCAGCCCGCGAGAAGCTCTGGATTGCCCGGCACCTGCCGACTCCGAGGCGCTGGCACCTGCGGTGACGCCGCCGATGCCCTGCAGTCGAGCGATGGCCTGTTCGACCGGGCCGCCGGGCGCCGCCTGCACGATGAAAAAGTTGACCAGCAGAATGCACAGCAGGGTCGGGATGATCAGCAGCAGCCGCCGCAGAATGTAGCCGAGCATCTACTTCATCTCCGAAACAAGGGCTGAAGCACCCCGTTTGGCTGCGAATTGTTCGTTGGTCAGCGCTGTCGGGCTGACTTCCCACCAGGTCTCGATGGCTTCGTTGTTGCTGGCCTGGATTTTCGGAATCCCGAAGCGGTTCCACCACACGGTCGAGGAACCTGGCGGGTAATAGTTGGGAATCCAGTAATAATTCCACTGCAGCACGCGGTCCAGGCAGTGCGCATAGTCAGTCATCGTCTGCTTGTTGTCGGCCTTGAGCAGCCCGGCGATCAGCGTGTCCACGGCCGGGTCCTGCAGCGCCATGTAATTGCTGGAGCCGGGATCCATCGCCACTTTGGAGCCGAAGCTGTTGTACAGCTCCGAGCCTGGTGAGGTGGAAACCGGGTAGCCGGTGACGATCATGTCGTAGTCACGCGCCATGACCCGGTTCAAGTACTGCGCGGCGTCGATGCGGCGAATGTCGAAATGGATGCCGATCTGCGCCAGATTACGTTTGTAGGGCAGCAGCATGCGTTCAAAACCGGTCTGACCGTTGAGGAACGTGAAGCGGAACGGCTCCCCTTGGGCGTTCACAAGTTCGTCGCCTTTTGGCGTCCAGCCAGCTTCTTTCATCAATGCCAGGGCTTGCAGCTGCTTGTCGCGTATAAAGCCCGTGCCATCGGTTTTCGGCGTTTTGTAGACAGTGTCGAACACCTGCTCCGGTACCTGACCACGCAGCGGTTCAAGAATCTTAAGTTCGGCCGGTGTTGGCGGTTCGGTGGCAGCCAGCTCGGAATTTGAAAAGTAACTGTCCTGGCGGATGTACATGTTGCGCATCATCTGCCGGTTGGTCCATTCGAAATCCCAGAGCAGCGACAGCGCCTGTCGTACCCTTCGGTCCTGAAACATCGGTCGGTTCAGGTTGAACACGAAACCCTGTGAACTTTGCACGGCGCCCTTGGCCAGATGCGCCTTTTGCAGTCTTCCGTCGCTCAGTTGCGGGCTGTCGTAGCGAATCGAATAGCCGGTGGCCGAGAACTCCCGATTGTAGTCGTAGGCACCGCCCTTGAGCACCTGACGCGCAACGTCGATGTCGCCGAAGTACTCGATGCTGAACGTGTCGAAGTTATAAAGGCCGCGGCTGACCGGCAGATCCTTGCCCCACCATGTCGGGTCACGTTCGAACGTAATGGTGCGACCCGGATCGACATGCGCGATCTTGTAAGGGCCGCTGCCCGGCGGCACTTCGAAGCCCGCGCCACCGGCAAAGTCGCGGGTCTTCCACCAGTGTTCGGGAAACACGGGCAACGAGGCGAGATCCAGGGGCAGGGTACGACTGTCGCTGTGTTTGAAGTCGAAACGGATCTGCGTCGGTGATTCGACTTCCAGGCCTTTGACCGCTTCGAACTGGGTGCGGTACTGCATGCTGCCCTGGGTCATCAGCAACTCATAGGTGTATTTCACGTCACTGGCAGTAATCGCTGTGCCATCGGCAAAGCGTGCCTTGGGATTCAGGTAGAAGGTGAGAGACAGGCCGTCAGCGCTACGTTCCATCTTCTCGGCCACCAGCCCGTAAACGGTATAGGGCTCGTCCATCGAGCGTACCGCCAGCGGTGAATACAGCATGCCGTTGATTTGGGAAACGCCCATGCCTTTGTCGGTGAACGGCATCAGGTGATCGAACTGACCAATCTCGATTGCGGAGCGGCGCATGCTGCCGCCTTTCGGGGCGTCGGGGTTCACGTAATCGAAATGCTGGAAGTTGGCGGGGTAGCGGGGCGCCTCACCATAAACGGTCAGGGCGTGTTGCGGTGCGGCGAACAGCGAGGATGAGGCCAGGGCCAGTGTTGCGGCGATCAGTGAAGAAAAAACAAAACGCATTACTCGAATCCCGATTGACCGTAGAAGCGCCCGGCGTCGCATTGCAGACAGCGGTATCTTCTACAGATAAATCCCTGATTCGCCAAGCCGCCTGCAAAAACGGCCCATCCGAAGATGAGCCGTTTGGTAACCCGTGTGTAACCGTGCGACAGGATCAGTCCTGACGGCTGGTCACTTCCAGCAGGTGGTAGCCGAACTGGGTCTTGACCGGACCCTGAACGGTATTGACCGGGGCGCTGAACACGACGGTGTCGAATTCCTTGACCATCTGGCCTGGACCGAACGAACCCAGTTCACCGCCCTGGCGGCTGGATGGGCAGGTGGAATTGGCTTTGGCAACTTCAGCGAAATCAGCGCCGCCTTCGATCTGTGCCTTGAGTTCGTTGCACTTCTCTTCGCTCGAAACAAGGATGTGGCGGGCAGTGGCTTTAGCCATGGGGAAAAATCTCCTGTGAAAAAAAAGAAATAGCCTACCGGAATCAGTTCGGTATTTCCTGACAAAGTTCCTTCGCAACGCGGTTATCTGTAGCGCAACCGATCAACCGTCCGGCGCAGCAACTGCTCGGTTCCCGTCCAGCCCAGACAGCCATCGGTCACCGAAACACCGTATTCAAGGGTTTTGCTCAAAGGCTGGCAGCCGTCGAACAGGTGGCTTTCGACCATCATGCCGATCAGGGATGTGTTGCCTTGCAGGCGCTGCTGGAGCACATCGTCGAACACCTGCGGCTGGCGTAGCGGGTCTTTGCCACTGTTGGCATGGCTGCAGTCGACCATGATGCGCGCCGCAATCCGGTTCTTTGCCAGGCTGGCCTGTACCCTGGCGATGCTCTCGCTGTCGTGGTTCGGTCCGCTGTGTCCGCCGCGCAGCACGATATGGGTATCCGCGTTGCCCTGCGTCTCGATGATCGCCGGGTGGCCGTGGCTGTCCATGCCGAAATGGCGATGGGGGTGAGCCGCCGAGCGAATCGCATCACTGGCCACCGCGACGCCACCGTCCGTGCCGTTCTTGAAACCGACCGCCATGGGCAGACCGCTGGCCATTTCCCGATGAATCTGCGATTCGGTCGTGCGGGCGCCGATGGCGACCCAACTGAGCAGGTCGTCGAAGTAGCCGGCCGCCATGGGCTGCAGGATCTCGGTCGCGACGGGCAGGCCCATGTGCAGCATCTCGCGCATCAGTTCCCGTGACAGCTTCAGTCCCACCGCCATGTCGTCGCTGCCGTCGAGGCGGGGATCGTAGGCCAGGCCTTTCCAGCCGACAGTCGTGCGCGGCTTTTCGACGTACGCACGCATGACCAGCAGCATCTGGTCGCTCACTTCAGAGGCGAGACCGGCCAGGCGTTCTGCGTATTCGAGTGCGGACTGCGGGTCGTGGAGGGAGCAGGGGCCGACGATGACCAGCAGGCGCGAATCCTGGCCTTCAAGGATGGCGCTGACGGCACGACGATGAGCGGCGACCTGTTCGGTCAGGGCGGTATTCAGCGGCAGGCTGCTTTTGAGCTCAAGGGCACTGGGCAGACGCGTCGAGGTAGATGTGCTGTGGGGCAGCGTGATCGAGTGGCTGGACAGGTCGGACGGTTTTACGGCAACGGACGAATTCATGTTCTGGCTTCCTGGGCTGGCGGGTGACGTTCCCGCTAAAAGCCCTACTGGGGTGTTCGACAAAGGGCCGGTTCGGCCATGCGTGTGCAGTTGCCACCTGGCAGTGACCGATCGGAGGCGGCAGGCTGTCCCGAACGGAGGTTGCTAAATCGCCAGGCGAAGTCGATGTCGTTGCGGTAATAAGTGGCGTAGTTCATGTCGTGTTCCTCGATTCGATCAGTGTGGTGTTTTTTGAGGGGCTAAAAAAACAAAACCCCCGGTCGGGTAGCCGACCGGGGGTAGAGAATTCTCTGGTTGGCGTCCCCTTGGAGTGGGCGCCGGATGGGTATCAGGCGCGCCAGTGGCTAAACCAATACCCGTAATAAGCGTTGAGCTGGAGATCTGCCATCGCTGGAGCAATGCGCACAGCCACAGCGTCAGCCAAGCGGCACGCGCTGGCATGGGTGACGAACTGTGATGACGTGGATTGAAGCATGGTGTGTCTCCGTTGAATGAGCGGGAGCTTACTTCAGCCAACGGCGCTCATTCAATTGGAAAATTCAATCGGAGGAATTATCGATTCCGTCGCCGCAGGGCTCTTGGAAGATGAGCTGCGGACAAAAACTGTCAGAAAAGGCTATTTCGTCAGTCCGCACTTGCCGCTGGGCGGCGAAGATTTCCGTAAGACGCCGCTCGGAAAAATCCCATTCAATCGGGCACAGGTTGAGATTCGTCACCCTCGGAAGGGATGCTGCCAATCTTCATCCCCAGCAAAACCGCCACTTTATGGGCCTCGCCGCGTTTTCCCTTCTTGCGTCCTGCCAGCACTTGGTAGGTCGTCGCAGGATCAATGCTGTTCTCCCGAGCGAATTCTTGAACAGATTTACCCTGTTGTTCGAGCCAGGCCTTGGCTTGTGCAGCAGTACGTATTCCGGGCATAGTTCAAAACCGTTCAAATCAGTTTAATTTTAGCTGGATTCTACCATTCGTAAGGATGGGGTCAACAGGGTTATGCATTCAAATGAGTGGAATTGGGTACCGACTAAGAAAAGAAAGAGAACGTCTGGGGCTGTCTCAGCGTGCCTTCGGTGAAATCGGTGGTGTGGAAGCGAACGCTCAAGGGAAGTATGAAAGTGGCGATCGTGCCCCCAAGGCCGATTACCTGGCAGCGGTAGCAGCCAAGGGTGTCGATGTACTCTACGTGCTCACCGGAACGCCTACGCCGATTCCGGTCGACAACCTCAGTGTTGCCGAAGAAAAGGTGCTGGGCAGCTATCGTGTGCTCGACAAGGAAGATCAGGACGCCATCAGACGGCTGACCACAACCATGGCGGAGCTGTCGGCTTCGTACATCACAACCGACAAGCCGACCGACAGTTGAGGGTCGCTCGTTCTCTTCAGATCCGTCGAGCGCTGCCGGGTCTGTTGCCCTTGTACGCCGCGCCTGAGCCGGTTCGGTCCAGGCTGCGCGGCCTCGTCCGGCGCAGTTAATCGTCGTCATTCTCTCGTGCTGAAGCTTGCCTGCGGGCGGTTCGAGCGAAAACGGCAACATCCCCTAGGTCTGCCTCGCCGTTTTTGTTATGGTGAATAGCATTCGTTATGTCCGTTGCGCGAGGTGTCTGCTTGATTAGGGTGCTAGTTGTCGATGACCATGATCTTGTTCGGACAGGCATCACACGGATGCTCGCCGATATAGATGGCTTGCAGGTGGTAGGTCAGGCCGATTCCGGTGAGGAGTCCTTGAAGAAGGCGCGGGAACTCAAACCCGACGTCGTGCTGATGGACGTCAAGATGCCGGGCATCGGCGGCCTTGAAGCCACCCGCAAGCTCTTGCGCAGCCATCCGGATATCAAGGTCGTGGCCGTGACGGTCTGCGAAGAAGATTCATTTCCGACGCGGCTGCTTCAGGCCGGAGCGGCCGGTTACATGACCAAGGGTGCAGGCCTTGCGGAAATGGTTCAGGCCATCCGTCTCGTCTTTGCAGGTCAGCGCTACATCAGCCCGCAGATTGCTCAACAATTGGCGCTCAAGTCGTTTCAGCCACAGGTCAACAATTCGCCGTTCGACCTGCTGTCCGAGCGCGAAATCCAGATAGCATTGATGATTGTCGGTTGCCAGAAGGTCCAGACCATCTCGGACAAGCTGTGCCTTTCGCCGAAAACCGTGAATACTTACCGCTACCGAATCTTTGAAAAGCTTTCCATCAGCAGTGATGTCGAATTGGCGTTGCTGGCAGTACGTCACGGCATGGTGGACGCCAGCGCCTGAACATGACCCAGACCTTTGATCCAAGTGCCTTTCTCGCGACCTGCAGTGGTCGTCCCGGCGTCTATCGCATGTTCGATGCCGAAGCCAAGCTTCTGTATGTGGGCAAAGCCAAGAACCTGAAGAAGCGCCTCGCCAGTTATTTCCGCAAGACCGGACACGCGCCCAAGACTGGCGCTCTGGTGGCGCGCATCGCGCAGATTGAAACCACCATCACCGGCAATGAAACCGAAGCGCTGTTGCTTGAACAGACGCTGATCAAGGAGTGGCGACCTCCTTACAACATTTTGCTGCGCGACGATAAATCCTATCCGTACGTGTTCCTGTCCGACGGCAAGTTTCCGCGTCTGAGCATCCATCGTGGCGCAAAGAAAGCCAAAGGCCGGTATTTCGGGCCTTATCCAAGTGCGGGTGCGATCAGGGAAAGTCTGAGCCTGTTGCAGAAGACCTTTCTGGTGCGTCAGTGCGAAGACAGTTATTTCAAGAATCGTAACCGACCCTGTCTGCAGTACCAGATCAAGCGCTGCAAAGGGCCGTGCGTCGATCTGGTCGAGCCTGAGGTGTACGCGGAGGATGTGCGTCACTCGGTGATGTTTCTAGAGGGGCGCAGCAATGCCTTGAGCGACGAGCTGAATGCCGCAATGGAAAAAGCCGCCATGGCGCTGGATTTCGAACGCGCGGCCGAGCTGCGTGATCAAGTCGCCTTGCTGCGCCGTGTGCAGGACCAGCAGAGCATGGAAGGCGGTACCGGCGATGTGGATGTGGTCGCTGCATTCGTCAATCCGGGCGGTGCCTGTGTGCATCTGATCTCGGTGCGCGGTGGTCGCGTGTTGGGCAGCAAGAATTTCTTCCCTCAGGTGGGTATAGAGGAGGAGGTTGGCGAAGTCATGTCGGCCTTCCTGGCCCAGTATTTCCTGGGTGGCGTTGACCGTGAGCTGCCCAGCGAAGTCATCGTCAACGTCGTCAGTGAAGACTTTCCGGCCCTGATCGACGCAATCGAAGAGTCGCGCGGTCGCGAGATGACCATCAGCCATCGGGTGCGCGGTACTCGCGCGCGCTGGCAGCAGCTGGCGGTGACCAATGCCGAGCAGGCCCTGTCGGCGCGTCTTGCCAATCGCCAGCATGTAGCGTCGCGCTTCGAAGCGCTGGCCAAGGTGCTCAAGCTGGACGAGCCGCCGGTGCGCCTCGAGTGCTATGACATCAGTCACTCCAGTGGCGAGGCGACCGTTGCTTCCTGCGTTGTATTCGGCCCGGAAGGCCCGATCAAGGCGGACTATCGCCGTTTCAACATCGAAGGCGTGACGGCGGGCGATGACTACGCTGCCATGCATCAGGCGCTGACCCGACGCTACAGCCGCATCAAGGACGGAGAGGGCAAGCTGCCTGACGTTCTGTTGGTCGACGGTGGTAAAGGGCAGATGGCGATGGCCCGCGACGTGCTCAATGAACTGGCCATACCAGACCTCATCCTGCTTGGGGTCGCCAAGGGCACCACGCGCAAGGCCGGGTTCGAAACCCTGTATCTCAATGATGCCGCCCATGAGTTCACCTTGCCGGGTGACTCGCCGGCGCTGCACCTTATCCAGCAGATTCGCGACGAAGCGCACCGTTTTGCAATCACCGGGCACCGCGCCCGTCGGGGCAAGACTCGCCGTACCTCGACGCTTGAAGGCGTGGCCGGGGTAGGGCCGACACGACGCCGCGACCTGCTCAAACACTTCGGCGGTCTTCAGGAATTGTCTCGTGCAAGCATCGATGAAATAGCAAAAGCACCGGGAATCAGTAAAAAGCTGGCAGAGTCGATTTATGCAAACCTGCACAGCGAGTAGAATGCCCGCTCACCTCGTAGCCAGTTGTGCCGATGAATATCCCTAATCTGATTACCGTACTACGCGTTTTACTGATTCCGATCTTCATTCTGTTGTTCTACATGCCTTATCACTGGAGCTACATGGCTGCCAGCGCGGTGTTCGCCTTTGCGGCGGCGACCGACTGGCTGGACGGGTATCTGGCACGTCGTCTGGAGCAGAGCACGCCATTCGGTGCGTTTCTCGATCCGGTCGCCGACAAGCTCATGGTGGCCGTGGCATTGGTGCTGCTGGTTCAGGCTCACGCAAACCTGTGGCTGACGCTGCCGGCGGCGGTGATCATCGGACGCGAAATCGTCATTTCCGCCCTGCGCGAATGGATGGCAGAAATCGGCGCCAGAGCCCAGGTCGCCGTGTCGAACATGGGCAAATGGAAAACCGCCGCCCAGATGCTGGCGCTGGTAATCCTGCTCGGCAATCCGCCAGCCATCACGTTCTGGGTTATTCTGGGCTACGCGTTGCTGCTGGTGGCTGCAGGGCTGACATTGTGGTCGATGGTGCAATACCTGAGGGCCGCCTGGCCGCATCTGAAAACCACGGCAGAAAAAAAATAAGTTTTTGAATCAAGGGCTTGACGGGAGTTTTTGAAGCGCTAGAATGGCGCCCGTCAACACGACAATGCGGGAATAGCTCAGTTGGTAGAGCACGACCTTGCCAAGGTCGGGGTCGCGAGTTCGAGTCTCGTTTCCCNCATGGCGCTGAAGAGGATTCACAATCACTTCAGCCAAAGAAAAAAGGACCTTAGGGTCCTTTTTTCGTTGCTGTTTTTCTTCAGAATGTCCTCGCTCATCCGCTACGGTCAATCGGCTCGATGCTGAGCTCTCGGTGTCCGTTCATAAAACGCCGACCGACGCTCATACCATTCTATTTCGCCCTATAAGCGTTCAGCGTCGGCGTGTTACCGATAGCTCTACGAAGTGTGCCATGCCTTGTCCTGAAGGTTTGATAGCGCGCCGCTGCGGTAACTGTGGTCAGAGTTCGTGAAGGCTTTGTTCTTTATTGAGCGCTGCTTCCAGGCACTCGATGAACACGCGTACCCTTTGAGGGACCTGTTGACGGGTTGGCAGTACGGCAGTGATAGACAGCAGCTCCGGTGTCGCATCGTTCAGCTTCACCAGCACGAGAGAGCCTTCAGCGAGCTCTCTGCGAACATCCCAATACGTCAGCATGGCCAGTCCCAGGCCTTGTTTGCTTGCCGTGCGAACTGCTTCGACACTGTTGGCAGAAAAGGCACCGTGAATCCGTAACGCCAAAGGCTCGCCCCGTTTGGAAAACAGCCAGCAAGGCATTGCGTGCAACACGATGCATTGATGCTGTTTGAGCTCATTGAGGTTTTGCGGTGTGCCGGACCGTGCGAGGTAATCAGGGCTCGCACAGACGACACGGGGGTTGTCAGCCAGATTTCTCGCCACCAGGTTCGAGTCGCGCAATGCGGCGATGCGAATGGCCACATCAATGCCCAGCCCGGCGATGTCTACGATGCTGTCAGACAGCGTGAGGTCGATTCCGAGTTGGGGATTGCTGGAGAGCAGCGCGGGGAGCAGGGGCATGATGACGGTCTGACCGAATACCGTTGGGGCCGTGACTCGCAATGTTCCGCTCACGCTGGCCACGTTGCTTTTCAGTGTGGCTCGCGCTGTCTCGCTCGCTTCCAGCATGGTTCTGGCATGGGGCAGGAAAAGCTCCCCCTCCGGCGTGAGAGATACGGAGCGGGTTGTGCGGTGCACCAGCCTTACGCCCAGATCTTTCAAGAGACGCCAGGCGCCGAGAGACCGTCATTGCAGACAGCCCGAGCCGCCTGGCTGCTTCGGACAGGCTGCCGCTGGTGGCTATGTTGGCGAACACTTCTATTTCCGGAAGCTGCATATTTATATCTGTATCCGTTAAGCCGCCATATCGTGTGACGGGCTTTTATTGACGTCTTTGAGTGCCTATTGTCTTTAGTGTCTGAGCTGTTCGTTCAGATAACCCATCTGGAGGATATGACGATTGGATACGACACGCCCGGCTATTTTAACGCCTTTTGATATGGGCCATCTGCAGCTCAGGAACCGCCTTGCGCTTGCGCCCATGACGCGCGTCAGCGCGACCGAGACCGGAAATGCCACGCACGACATGGCAAAGTATTACGAACGATTCGCTAAGGGCGGCTTCGCATTGGTGATCACGGAAGGTATCTACACGGATCGCAGGTTTTCTCAGGGTTACCGCTTTCAGCCGGGCCTCACTGACCAGCAGCAGGCGTTGGCCTGGCGCCCTGTGGTGGACGCAGTTCATCGACATGAGAGTGCGGTGATCGCTCAGATCATGCACGCGGGCGCGCTCAGCCAGGCAAACCGGTTCACCGATGACACGGCAGGACCGTCGGGTGTCCGCCCCAAGGGTGAGCAAATGGCGTTCTATCGCGGTGACGGTAAGTACCGTGTCCCTCGGGTCATGAGTGATGAGGATATTGCCGACGCCATCGAGGGTTTCGCCCAGGCAGCGAAGCTGGCCGTCGAGACAGCGGGTTTTGACGGGGTCGAGATCCATGCAGCCAACGGATATTTGCTTGACCAGTTTCTGACGGACTATTCAAACCAGCGTTCAGATGGTTGGGGAGGCGATATTCGTCAACGCCTCAGGCTTACCCTTGAAGTGGTCGCCGAAGTGAAAAAGGTCGTTGGCCGTTCGCCAGTCGGAGTGCGTATATCGCAAGGCAAGGTCAACGACTTTCAGCACAAGTGGGTTGAGGGAGAGAAGGGGGCAGAGACTGTTTTCGGCAGTTTGTCCGACTCAGGTGTCGATTTCATTCACGTGACTGAATACGAAGCCTGGCAGCCTGCTTTTCCCGACAATGACGTCAGTCTGCTTGCGCTTGCCCGGCGTTATGCGCCTGACGTCGTGTTGATCGCCAATGGCGGTCTTCACGATCCGGAGAAGGCAGAGCAGGTCCTTCAGAGTGGCGCAGACATGGTTGCTGTGGGCAAGGCTGCTCTGGCCAACCCTGACCTTGCGCAGCGGATGTCGGAACGTCGTGCTCTCAACGACTTCGATCCTTCGCTTCTCGGCCCGATTGCTGATATCAAGCAAAGCGAGCTAAGCCTGACGTGAGAACAATCGGCAGCGCAGGGTGGGCATCCCTGCGCAGTCGAATACCTAATGAGTTGCCAGTTTCGGCTTTTCGGTCTCCCGCATGAACTGCTCCAATTCCTTGCTGTAGAACTTCGCGTTGCTTGTCGTCCCATGGCCTCGGGTTTCGGCGCTGGCAGGGATGAGCAGCAGCCTGGCGTTCCTGATCTCTCGCAGCGATCCTTCCAGCAGCCCTGTTTCCGGTGGGTTGCGTTCGTCGTCTGCTGCGTTTATCGCGAGCACTGGCGCCTGGATTTTATTCAGCCCCTTCGACGCGTCGTAATCGGCGGAGGACTGCCATTGATAGATGAAGTCGTTGGCGTCAGACGTCTGTGGTGAGTTGAGTCGGTCATCCACGTACTTGTCAGCCAGCGCCCGGGAAGGGGCCGCAGCCTGATAGGCCAGATTGCCACCGCTGGTGCCGATGCTGAACATCGCGTTGGTCAGGCGCAGGGACGGCGGTTGTGTGGTGTAGTTGCCGTTGTTCCAGGCCGGATCCTGCTTGATCGACTCCACGAGCAGCCGACGCATCATCCAGTTGCGCGATGACATTGGCGTGGGTTGCGAGGCCATCGGCACGAGTGCATCCATCATCTGTGGCCAGGTCTGGCCCCACATCCAGGTTTGCATGCCGCCCATGGAATTACCGATGATCAGGCGCAGGTGCTTGACGCCAAGTCCCTCGGTCACCAGTCGATACTGAGCCTGAACCATATCGGCGTAGTTATATTCCGGGAAGCTGGCGCGCAGGCCGTCCGAGGGTTTGGTGGATTGCCCCATGCCGATGCCATCGGTGGAAATGATGTAGTACTTGCTCGCGCTCAGCGGCTGGCCTTCGCCGAATAACTCGCCACCAAAATCCTTGGCCAGGATGTCGCTGCCGGGCCGGTAGGTGCCGTGCAGGAAAAGGATGGCGGGGTTCTTCGGGTCGCCGAGGGTGATGTAGTGCAGTTTCAGGTTGGCGAGTTTTTCACCCGTGTGAAAGGTGAACTCGGGGGCGACCCAGTCGCCTTCTTTCGCAGCCGGGAGCGGGGCGGCATGAAGGCTGGAGGCGAGACAAAACAGAAACATCAGCCCGGTGGCAGGGCGCAAGGCGGAGCGCTGCATGAAAGGTATCCTGTCTGGTTTTTATTGTCAGGTTGTAGGCGTGCCGGACGGATACTCCTCCTGTGATCGTATTTTGTGAAGCTGTTTTTCGGTTAACAATGATTAACATTGGGCAACGAAAAAAGGACCTCAGGTCCTTTTTTCGTTTCTGGGGTAAACCGCCAGGTGCCATAGACCAGAAGTCGAGCGGGCTACTTATAGCGCTGCTCGAACGTCGCCAGATTTTCGGGCGTTATCAATTGAAAGGGCACCCACACGTCAGCTGTGACTGGCTCACCCTTGATCATCTTGATCGCTGACTGCATCGCACTGGCGGCCTGGGCCTTGGGGTCCTGAAAGACCGACGCAACCAGCATCCCGCGTTTGATCGCTGCCAGACCGTCAGGCAGGCCGTCGATACCGACAATCGCAACCTCGCCCTTTGCCTTGCCTGCCTGCTGCAGGGCCATGGCTGCGCCGATTGCCATCTCGTCGTTATTGGCAATGATCGCGTCGAAACGGCTGCCTGCGAGCAGCCAGTTGCTGGTCAGGTCCATTCCCTTGCTGCGTTGCCACTCGGCACTTTGCTGTTCAACCACTTTGATGTTCGGGTAGTCCTTGAGGATCTGTTTGACGCCTTCGGTACGGTCATGCGTGGCGTTTTGCGCCAGGTCGCCCATGATGATTGCGAGGGTACCTTTGCCTCCCAGCTTTTCAGCCAGATAACGCATTTGCAGTTGCCCGGCCTCGATATCGTTGGACGCGACCGTGACCACCCCTGTGGGCAGCTTGCGTTCGTCCGGGTGACGATTGACGTACACCAACGGAATTTTTGCTGCCACCGCAGCGCGGGTCATGCTCGCTGTGGCGGAAGTGTCGACGGGCAGGACGATGACTGCATCGACTTTTTGATTGAGAAATCCCTGAACCTGATTGAGCTGGCGAACCACATCGCCCTGTGCGTCCTCAAACTGGATCTGGACGTTCTCCTGCCTGGCGGCGTCATCCAGACCGTTACGCACATAGGTCATGAAGTTATCGTCAACTCTGGCGATACTGACCCCGATGCGGTAACTGGCGGCGGCCCATTGGCTGAACAGGGTCAGCAGCGTAGCGAGCAGCGGTGTGTAAATGCGCATGACGGTTTTCCTTTTGTTGTTATGGGTAGACCTT
The DNA here is from genome assembly GCF_001642795.1 of Pseudomonas viridiflava. Taxonomy (GTDB): domain Bacteria; phylum Pseudomonadota; class Gammaproteobacteria; order Pseudomonadales; family Pseudomonadaceae; genus Aquipseudomonas; species Aquipseudomonas viridiflava. The sequence continues at coordinate 259,253 of NZ_LKEH01000027.1, forward strand.
CACTGACAAGCGTTGGCGCTCAGTGCGGCGTGCTCAGTCAAGCGTGAACGCGTGACGGAAACGTTCAAGTGCCCGTCCGCTGTCGCCGCTGGCCCAGCCCTCGAGGCCGACCACGCCGCGGTAACCGATGCCGGACAATGCTCTGGCAATCGCCGGGTAGTGAATCTCGCCGGTACCCGGCTCCATGCGGCCGGGTACATCCGCGACCTGAATTTCGCCGATGGCCTTGCCGGCGCGCTGGATCAGCTCGATCAGGTTTCCTTCGCCGATTTGCGCGTGATACAGGTCGAGGTTCATTTTAAGGTACGGGCTGTCTACGGCTTCGATGAGTGCCAGTGTATCTTCGGCGCGGGCGAAGGGCGTGCCGGGGTGATCGACCTCGGTGTTCAGGTTTTCCAGCAGAAACACCCGGCCCGCGTCCTCGCCCAGCCGCGCGATCTTTTCCAATGTCTTGCAGGCGCTCAGCCACATGCGCCCTGTGGTATGCGCGACCGGTTTGACGGGCAGGCCGTCAGCGTCCAGGCCGGTGCCATGCAGGTTCAGGCTCGGGCAGTTCAACTGCTCGGCGACTCTCAGTGATTCGCGTGCGGAGTCGAGCAACCGACCGATGTCGTCCTGGTCGGTGAGGTTGCCGGAGATGTAGCCGGTCATGGAGGTAAAATCTGCGCCCGTGGCCACAAGGGCCGCGATGTTCTTGGTCGTCCAGTTCCAGATCTCGACGCTGAAGCCCAGTGCATGGATACGCTCGACGCGTTCGGTGAAGGGCAGGTCGAGGAATACCATTTCAGCGCTGACGGCCAGTTTAAAGGGCGTGACGCTCATGAGGCGGCTCCTTGCACGCGTACCGCCTTGCCTTGCTGAAAGGATTCGATGCAGGCGCGGGCAATGGCCAGGGCTGCCCGTGCATCTTCGCCGCTTGCCAAAGGTTTTTCGCCACTGCGCATGCAGCCGACGAAATGGTTGAGTTCGGCGACATAGGCGTCACGCAGCAGGTCGGTGTCCATTCTCTGGGTGTCAGCCTGGACGCCAGTCGCCAGATAGCGAAGCAGGTCGGACTCATTGACACTGCCCATGCTCAGCATGCCAGCGCTGCCAAAGACTTCTCCCCGGACATCGTAGCCATAGACCGCCTGGAAATTCGCCTCGGCAACCGCAATCGCGCCGTTATCGAAGCGGACGGTAACCACGGCGGTATCGAGAAATCCGTTGGCCTTGAATTCCGGGGCGATCAGGGCGTCTGCCATGACAAACACCTCGACTGCTTCAGCGCCTGGATTGAGATAGCGCAGGGTGTCGAAGTCATGAATCAGGGTTTCGAGGAAGATCACCCACTGAGGCGACGCGGCCGGATTATTCAGGGCCGGATCGCGGGTCAGCGATCGCAGCAGCTGTGGCGTCCCGATTCGGCCTGCAACAACGTCCAGATGGGCAGTACGAAAACTTTTCGCGAAGCGCCGGTTGAAGCCGACCTGCAAGGTCACTCGTGCATCGGCAGCCGCAGCGATAGCGCGGTCGGCCTCGTCCAGAGTGATTGCCATCGGTTTTTCGCAGAAGACGCTTTTTCCGGCGCGGGCGGCTCTTATCACCAGATCGGCATGGCTGCGGGCAGGCGCGGCGATCAGAACGCCGTCGATGTCCGGGTCGTCCAGCAGCTGCTGTGGGTCTGAATAGATTTTTTGCACGCCCAGCTCTGATGCCAGGCGCGTCGCGTGGGCGTGAGAGGGGTCAGCGATGGCGGTCAGGCTTGCTCCGGGAACATGCCGTGCGGCGGTCAGGCCGTGAAAGCTACCCATGCGTCCGGCTCCGATGAGACCCAGACGGATCGTTTGCGATGTACTCATGACGTTTCCTTTTTATTGTTGTTGGGTTTGCCGACAGTAAGGGCGGTCGGTATCAGGGCAGGAGCAATCACTGTGCCAATCCATAACTAACTGATTTTCAGGATAATTTTTTTAAAGACTGAATAGTTGTGTGTATTTAAAAGACATGTCTACACTGACATGTCAAAGATATGAACATAGCGAGATGAGCGATGAGCCCACAGCCGATGATTCTCAGCGCGGAGGATCGCGATTACCTCACTGCACTCGGTCCGGCCTCAATGAACGCCGGGCCGAGCGAGGCGCTGAAAAGCGCCTGGATAGCTTGCCTTGAGGGATGCACCGAGCGGCCTGCAGAAATCAGGCAGGTCATCTGGGATTCTTGGTTACGCAGCGTTGAAGCCGATATCGATCCGGCCGATGGCGAATACCGTTTCGTCACGCCCGGCGAGTTGAATGCGGCGTTGGCGACGAATCGTGCGCTGATCGCCGCAGCGGCTCAGGTCATGGGCGGCTTGCTGGCTTATAACCCCAGAGGTCATATCAACCTGACCGACGCACAGGGCACGACCCTGTATTTCTGCGGGCTGGATCTCACGCCGGTGGGCAGCATATTGCTGGAGTCGGTACAGGGCACAAACTGCACTGGCCTGGCGCTTGCCGAAGATCGACTGGTCTATGTACTGGCCGAGGAGAACTTCGGTTCAGGCCTGCGACAACGGGGCATGCATTGCGCCGCTGCACCTATCAGAGACGCCGAGGGGCGTACGCTGGCGATGTTGACCCTGACCGCAGAGCCGGGCTGGTTTCATTTCCATACGCTCGGCACCGTTCAGGCCGCAGCCGAGGCGGTGTCGCGACAGATGGCCTTGCAGGCGCTGCTGGAAGAGCAGCAGGCGGTGCTTGAGGTGCTCAATGAGGGCTTGGTGGTGTTGAACGGGCAAGGCTGCATAAAAGCACTCAATCGTTACGCCCGACAGCTGTTTCGCGTCGGGCTTGAGGTGCTGGGCAGTCCCTTTCAACAGCTCGGTCAGAGCGAGCTCACCAATGAAATTCTGCAGCGTGCCGGGGAAGGGGTGCGTGATCTGGATTGCACCTTTGAGTTGCATGACCGCAGTCATCTGGCGTGTCTGGTTTCGATCTGCCCGCTGGAGCAGGGTGGCCTGATTGTTTCGTTGCGTGAGAAAAGACGGATTCGGGATATCACCCACAAGATCATCGGCAGTCAGGCCAGCTACACTTTCGACACCATTCAGGGCAGTTCACGCGCGATACAGGACGCGCTGCACCTGGGTCGGATCGCCAGTCGTAGTGATTCCACGACACTGATACTGGGCGAGAGCGGTACCGGCAAGGAGTTGTTCGCCCAGGCGATCCATAACGCCAGTGAACGGTGCGGCGGTCCTTTTGTGGCGGTCAACTGCGGAGCCATTCCGCGGGATCTGGTACAGAGCGAACTGTTTGGTCACACAGAAGGTGCCTTCACCGGCTCGGCTCGCGGGGGCGCCGCAGGGAAGTTTGAACTGGCTGATGGCGGGACAATCTTTCTCGATGAAATCGGAGACATGTCCTTCGATGCTCAAGTCAGTCTGCTGCGGGTTCTGCAGGAAGGCGAAGTGACCCGTGTCGGGGCGAAGAAATCGCAACGGGTGAACGTGCGGATCATCGCGGCGACTCATCGCAATCTGAGTCAGGCGGTGGCTGACGGAGCCTTTCGTGAAGACCTCTATTACCGTCTCAACGTGCTGAACCTGACCGTGCCTCCCTTGCGAATGCGGCGCGAGGACGTGCCCTTGTTGGCGCGCCACTTTCTCGTTCGCTGTGCCCGCTCGCTGCGCAAGCCCGTGCGCGATTTTTCGCAGGAGGCATTGGATACCCTGTGCGGCTATCACTGGCCGGGCAATGTGCGAGAGCTGGAAAATATCATCGAACGCGCGACCAATCTCGCTACGAATGAGCGTGTTCAGCTCAGTGACCTGCCACTTGAAATCCGGCAAGGTTTGCGCCCACTGGCACCGGGGATCGTGTCCGAGATTCGGACAACGCCTGACCTTGGCGCTTATGAGATGAACGCAATCGCTGCCGCCCTTGAGGAAACGCGAGGCAACATTCGTCAGGCTGCCCAGCGGCTGAAGGTCTCGCGCGGCGGTCTGTACAACAAGATGGAACGCTACGGACTGAAGGCCGAGGCGTTCCGATCATGACCGGCTGCGCGCAACCCCTCGCATGAATCACGCGTTGATCGAGGTCAGCCGCACCGGCACCGATTTCGCCGCTGGCACCTTGCTGCGCTCGGCATGGTGCCAGATCGGGATCAGTGCGTTGCACTCCGGGTAATAAGCGCCAGCGCACCCTTCTGGAATGTCGTAGGCGATGATTTCGAACGGCCCGACCTGACGCTTCACCTCGGGCTCCACGGCAGTAGTCAGCAGGACGCGCTCACCGACCTTGAAGCCCAGCCGCTCGATGTCATTGCAGTGCATGAAGATCACCTCGCGGGTTCCGCTTACACCTCGAAAACGGTCGTCATAGCCGTAGATGGTGGTGTTGAATTGATCGTTGCTGCGTAGCGTCATCAGTTGCAACACGTCGCGAGCAGATTCTGGCTGCGCGATGTCGTCGTTTTCGACCAGCGTGGTCGGCGTGACGAACTGTGCCTTGCCACTTTCGGTGTTCCATTTGCGCTGCGCGGCGGCGAGCGGGCGATGAAAGCCACCTGGTTCGGCCATGCGGGTTTCCATGTCGTGAAAGATTTCCGGATAGATGCTGCCGATGGCTGTTCTGATTTTCGTGTAATCGTTGCTCCATTTTTGCCAGTCAATCAAACAGCCATCGGGCACGGTGGCGGCAGCAAGCCCGGCGACAATGCTTGCCTCCGCCCGGACAGCAGGGCCTACCGGCTGGGCGCTGCCTTTCCAGCCATGAATACAGCCGGTGCTGTCTTCGGTCGTGTAGGTTTGCTCAATGCCATTTTGCCGGTCGATCTCGATACGCCCCAGGCACGGCAGCAACCAGGTGTTGTGCGCTGGCACCAGATGCGTGCGATTGAGTTTGGTCGCGATCTGGACGCTCAGGTCCAGCCCATGCCAGGCCGGTTCCATCCGGGAGGTGTCGGGGATGGCCCGCAGGAAATTACCGCCCAGGCCGATAAAACCTTTTACACGACCCTCGAGGATGCCTTCGCAGGCGTCCACCGTCGCCATGCCTTTCTGTTCCGGGACCTTGAAGCCGAAGTGCTGCTCAATCAGGTCAGCCGGGACTTTTTTCGGGTCTTCGGTGATGCCGACGGTCCGCTGGCCCTGCACGTTGGAGTGGCCACGCACCGGGCAGATACCGGCTCCCGGCTTGCCGATATTGCCGCGCATCAGCATCAGGTTCACCAGCATTTGTACGTTGGTCACACCACGCCGATGCTGGGTGAGGCCCATTCCATAGACAAACATGACACGCTGACTGCGCGCATAAACATTCGCAGCGGCTTCCAGCGCCCCTCGTGTCAGGCCGCTCTGGCGCTCCAGTTCCGACCAGGTGCTGTGGCGAACGTAGTCTGTGAAAGCGTCGAAGCCCTCGGTATGGCTGGCGATGAATGCGTGGTCCAGAACGGGCGGCGTACCGTTTGCGGTGGCTTTATCTTCCATTTCCAGCAAGGCCTTGGCGATACCGGTCATGGCGGCCGTGTCACCGCCAGTGGCCACCTGATGATATTGCGTGCTGATAACGGTCGAGCCGGGGATCAGCATCTCGCCGGGCGATTGCGGATTGACGAAGCGCTCCAGCCCGCGCTCGCGCAGCGGGTTGAAGGTGATGATTGGCACGTCTCGCTGGCGCGCCTCCTGCAATTGATGAAGCATGCGCGGGCTGTTGCTGCCGACATTCTGGCCGAAGAAAAACAGGCAGTCGGTGTGCTCGAAATCGTCCAGCGTCACAGTGCCGACAGGCACGCCGATGCTTTCCTGCAAGCCCACCGAGGTGCTCTCGTGGCACATGTTGGAACTGTCGGGCAGGTTGTTGGTGCCATAGGCGCGAGCGAACAACTGGTACATGAACGACGTTTCCAGCGAAGCGCGCCCTGAGGCGTAGAACACCACGCTGTCCGGCTCCATGCTCTTGAGTTGTGCGCCGATCTCCCGGTAAGCCTCTTCCCAGGATGTTTCCAGGTAACGGTCACTTTTGGCGTCGTAGCGCAGGGGATGGGTCAGCCGGCCGTGTTGCTCCAGATCGTAGTCGGCCCAGCCGCGCAACTCGCTGAGCGTGTGCCCGGCAAAAAAGGCCGGGTCGGTTTTCAGCGACGTCAGCTCCCAGGCAGTCGCCTTGGCACCGTTTTCACAGAACTCCAGTGCGCGCGGGTGGCCGGGCTTGGCCCACGCACAACTGACGCAGGCAAAACCATCGGGTTTGTTCTGTTTCAACAGGGCAACGGCTGGCTTGGTCAGCGCTTTCTCCCGCCAGAGAATCTGCGCCACCGACTTTGCCGACCCCCAGCCGCCGCTGGCGTTGGTGTAGGGTTTGAAACGGGTCTTGGGGTAAATCAGCATCGGTCGCTCCAGGCCATTAAGCAGGCTGCTTGATAAGGCTGGGACGAAGCCGACCGGAGAAAGGTTCAGCGGATTTCGAGGCGGCAGGCGTCTTCGAACAACGCTCAAGGACTTCAGCTGGACGAACGGCTGACTCGCAGGTCTGTGCGTGAGTCGTAAAGCCTTCGGCAGGCCCGCACAGAGCCTGCCTTGGACACAACAATCCTACTTGGCTGTGAAGAAGCTCAAGCCCTTGCCAACCGCGCAGTCGTAACTCACGGCCTGTCCGGTCTGCTGGTAGCCAGGAACACTGAGCGTGGTCATGCTGAAATCGGCTTTGCCGTCAGGTTTCACGCGGTAGCGAATGAATTGCTCGATAGGCTTGTTATCCCGATCAAGCGTGAAGTGTGTGTCCGAGAACGCCAGCATGCCATCGGGCGTGATTCGATAGGCATCGATACGTTTACCGCCCTGGGTCTTTGACGGCTCCGCGCCCTTGATCGAGGACGTGCACTGTCCGAGATCGATCACTACCGACACCGACTCGCCGGTGTTCAAGGCTTTGATGATGGAAGGCTGGTCGCGAAGGGCGTCGCCTGCGAAAGCGAAGGCGGGCAGTGACAGGGCAATGAATGCAGCGCAGTAACGTTTCATGATTGAGTCTCCAGCAATGCAGACCGGTCTTCGTCACGCTGCTACAAGTGTGTTGCAACGTGACAGGGACCGCTCAAATCCGGGGTTATTAGGCAGCGCGAACCCTACCATAAGGCTTTTCCCGGATGGGCCTCCTGTCGCAGTGGCCAACATGAAAGTTTGTCCGGTTATCCTTTTCAGACATCTGCCGATACAAATGATGGTGGCAATATGGTCGCCGCATTGAGGAAGAGGGTTGGAAATGCTGAGACAGCTGAAAATCGCAGTCAGAACGGCCGTTTGCTTTACGCTGATGGTGGTTCTCGTCATCGGGCTCGGGGTTTTCAGCCTTCAACAGCTACGCAGCATTCGTGAACAGTCCCTGGAGATCGAAAACGACTCGCTGCCAGGCATCGCACTGGGCGATGACATCTCGCTGGCGTTCGAGAAAACCCGTACCACGGCGATGAAAATGCTGTCGACTCATACGGATCAGCAGGTCGAACAGGTGCACGCGGAATTGCTGGAAAAGAAGGCCGGTTTTCAGAAGGCCATGCAAGCCTACGCCCCATTGATCACCTCCGAGGACGAGCGGGCTTTGATCAACCAGCTCGGCGCGGGGTATCAGTCTTATGCTCAGGGTGCTGAGCGGGTCTACCAGTTGGTCAAGGACAATCAGGTCGAGGCCGGTCAGCAACTGGCCTGGGTCGAGATGAAGGCCATCGCCGAAAGCATGGAAGCGCTGGTCGGCAAGCTGGAAAAGCTCAATGACGCCTCGGAAGAAGAATCGAGCGCCAATGCCACCAGCGTTTACGGCAGCGCTTTCTCCGTCACCCTGGCGGTCATGCTGCTGGCGGTACTGCTCACCGTACTGCTTGCCTGGCGCCTGTCGCGCAGCCTTTCAGTGCCCATCAGTCAGGCACTGTTGACCTCGGAAACCATTGCCTCAGGTGATCTGCGACCTACCGGCGTAGACCGCGCAGGTACCGATGAGGCCGCGCTCTTGCTGCAATCGATGGAGCAGATGCGCCTCAGCCTGAGCAAGACATTGACCCACGTGGGCGACGCTGCGAACCAACTGGCCTCGGCGACTGAAGAAATGAACGCGTTGATCGTCGATAGCAACAATGATCTGGTGGCGCAGAACAGCGAAATCGAAATGGCCGCAACGGCGGTAACCGAGATGAGTCAGGCCGTGGATGAGGTGGCACGCAATGCCGTGGCCACGTCGCAGGAGTCCAAGGCATCTTCAGCGTCTGCGCGCCAGGGTCAGGACGAACTCGATCACACCGTCAAATCGATTCTTGAACTCACTCAGAACGTCGGCACAGCGTCTCACGAAGCAAAATCGCTGGCCACTCGAACGCTGGACATCACCAAGGTGCTGGACGTCATTCGCGCCGTGTCGGAGCAGACCAACCTGCTGGCGCTCAACGCCGCTATCGAGGCCGCTCGCGCCGGAGATGCAGGGCGTGGCTTCGCTGTGGTTGCCGATGAAGTCCGCGCGCTGGCGCATCGCACCAGCGAGTCGACCCGCGAGATCGAAACCATGATCGGGCATATCCAGCTGGGCACTCAAAGTACATTGACGGCCCTTGAGGTCAGCACCGAACAGGCGCAAAAGACCCGGCAGCAGGCCGAGTCGGCCAATGCGGCGCTGGCGTTGATTGCGAAGTCAGTCGCGGTCATCGATGAACGCAACACCATGATCGCCACCGCGTCTGAGCAACAGGCAGAGGTTGCACGTGAAGTGGACCGCAATCTGGTGCGCATTCGCGACCTGTCCGCACACTCGGCGGTCCGCACCGGGCAGACCGGGAGTGCCAGCCAGTCGCTGGCAGAGTTGGCCAATGGTTTGAACACCACACTGGGGCAATTTACGTTGCGTTGATCGGTCGTCGGTCTCGAGTTCTGCAGTGCTGGCAATTCGTTCTCGTCGGATTGCCGCCCGGCTCATGATTACTCGGTGGTGCGTACAGAAGAGACCTTCTCTACGACATGACGCGCGTCACGCGAGATGCCGGAGAACCTTCCCGATCCCCAGGTGTGCAGCCATGGCAAACCGAGGAAATACAGGCCTTTCTGCGCTGTAATACCGCGCGTATGGCCTGGGTAGGAGCGACCATTGAACACCGGTACATCGACCCAGCTGAAATCCGGCTGAAAGCCAATGCACCAGATGATGCTGGTAATGTCGCTGTGCGACAGGTCCAGTTCGGTGGTCTCGCCCTCCGGCGTCCACAGGGGGGCATAAGCCACACCGGCGGGTGCGTCGATGTCGTGTTCGGCAATGTATTTGTCGATGCTGGCGTTGATGCGGTTGTAAACAGCATCGGCAGCGTCGAGGTTTGCAGCAAGGTCGGTTGCAAATTGCAGGCGTGTGCCGTCCAGGCTGTTAAGACGACCAAACAGTCGCATGCCCTCAGTAGCAAAGCGGCGCAAATCGATATCGCGGCCTCCGTCCCGTCCCGTCACGTAGTGGTTGGTGTTATCACGCACACCTTCACGCAGCGGATGAGCATCGACGCCGATGTCGTAGTAACCCATGTCCGCCAACCAGTCGACGACATCCCGGCCGCGGTGAAAGCGCGCGCACCGCGGCGCATCGCCGACTGCCAGAAATACCTTGCGACCGGCCAGGTGCAGGTCCTCGGCGATCTGTGCACCCGATTGCCCGGATCCCACCACCAGTACCGCTCCTGCGGGCAGGGCCTGGGGACTGCGGTATTGCTCCGAATGGAGCTGAGTTATCCCGGTCGGCAGACGCTCGGCCAATCGCGGGATAATCGGAGTGTGGTAGCCGCCGCTTGCGACGATGACCTGATCTGCCGTGAATTCGCCAAGCGTCGTTGTCAGGCGATAACCGCCTTCAGGTCTGGTGGTCATATGGAGCACTGCGCAGCCCTCCCGCACGGGGGCATTGACCCTGGCAATAAAGCCATCCAGATATGCAAGGATCTCGTCTTTTTTCATGAATCCGTGCGGATCATTGCCGGCATACGGATAGCCGGGAAGATCACACTGCCAGTTGGGCGTCACCAGGCAAAAGGCATCCCAGCGCTGATTGCGCCAGGTGTGAGTCAGGCTGTGCTTTTCCAGCACAACATGATCAATGTCGTGCTGCTGCAGGTAGTAGCTGGCCGATAACCCGGCCTGGCCCCCACCGACGACAATTGTGCTGTAGTGAGTCATTTGCGTGTTCCTTTTGATGGGGGAGTGGTCAGATGTCGCCAAATCCGGAGTAATGGACTTTCCCGCTGCCCTGTTCCTTGACTTCCAGAACTGTCACCTGCGCCTCGGCGGTCGTGAATCTGCGCGCCATCATGCGAATCCCGCTCAGGCTGTCCATCGCTGAACTGCAGTAGAAACCTTTGACGGCCTTGACCCGCTCGGAGGCTGCATTCAGGCCCGCATCGGCGCGCTGCAAAAAATCGGGCAGGGTGTAGGAAGCGCCTTGAGTCAGATGTTGATGAATCACGGTAGAGGGCGAATACACGTTGCTTTCCTGGCCATCCGGCCAGCGCAAACGAATGTTGACTGCGGGCATATCAATGCTCCTTGACGTCGAAAAGGTGGCGTAACCGGGGGTAACTGAAACCGGTGAAAGGCTGTCGCGCCAGATCCCAGAACACTTCGCTTTCCGAGCCATGGTTGACCTGCAGGCGCGCGCTGTCGTCGGTCTCGCCGATGCAGGCGCAGTGCAGGCCTTCATGAGCGAAGGCAGCCTTGACCGTGGATAAGTCCCTGGGGTCCAGCGTCAGCAGAAATCCATAGCTGGGAAATGCTTGCAGCCAGCGCGCAAATGGCGCGTCGGCGGGTCGGGGAACGGCGGACAGATCAATCGCCGCACCGCAGGCCGTGGGCTCAAGCAACATGAGCAAGGTGCCCAGAATCCCGGCGTTGCTGACATCTTTGGCTGCCGTCAGCAGTCCGGCCTCGGCTAGCCGTGGGATAACCTCAAGCTTCGCTCGCAAGCGCACGTGCGTGTCATTCTCGAACGCTTTCCAGTAGGGCGCGTCACCATGCCACTCGCCATCGAGGTCAACGGCCATGGCAATGATCTGTCCAGGCGCAACGTGCAAGGTCGATAGCAGGGCGCGGGCCCAACCTGTCACTGCAACTGCCAACGCTGCGGGGTTACCGGGCGCCTGACTGGTGTGGCCTCCCGCCAGGATCAGACCGTAGGCCGCACAGGCCGCCTGGATACCCGCCATGACCTGATCGGCGGCCTTCTCGTCATGGTGCCAGTAAGCATTCACGACAGCAGTGGCACGTCCGCCCATCGCGGTAATGTCGCTCACGTTGGCCATTACGGCGGACCATCCTGCAAACCAGGGGGCCTGTTCGACGAACGCTGGAATCATCCCCTCGATTGCCAGTAGCTGATACTGATCACCGCACCGAATGGCGGCCGTGTCATCACCCGGCAGTGCGTATACACTCTCTCGTGTAGGGGCCACTGCGGAGCAACTGCCGGCCGGCGTCTGTATCGCCATTTTCGAGCGCATTGCGGGCGTGTCCCGAAGTTCGGCGAGCAAGGCTTTCAATACAGACTCGGTCGCACACGCGTTAGCCATTGCGGTTCACCGTTCTGCCTAAAAGCGCAGTCTGGCGGGCCATGAACGGATAGTGTTCAAGCCGTGCCTGCATGAGGCAGTGTGGCTGGCCGAGCAGGCTCATCTCCTTGAGCGTTTCCCAGTGCAGACTCTGGAAGTAGTCCTCGTTGGCGTGTTGCACTGTTGCCAGAAAGGTATGACAGCCCAGGTCCAGTGCCTTGGACACGGCCTCGTTGACCAGCGCTTTGCCGATCATTCCATAGCGGCGGTATTGACGATCAACACACAGTCGCCCTCCGTACCAGACCCCTGGCGTCTCTTCGTAAATGCGTACTGCGCCGATGACGCGTTCCGGCATGCCACAGTGGTGAGCCACTGCCACGATCGGTAGCGCTTTGAAGTCGTTTTCGTCTTTATCTTGCGCAAGCAGCTGCTGCTCTTCGGAAAACACGGCTCGGCGCAGTGCGTAATAATGCCGTCGCTCCCAGGCCTCATCAGCCGGTTTGACCAGCATGTCACCGGCGAGAAAGTCTTTGAAGGTTCCGTCGATCAAAGCAAAGGCATGTTCGGCCATGGCGTGCGCTCCCGCTCCGTTACTCGTGGTGTTTCAGTGCTGAGCACGCGCCACATTTGGCGCAGCCCGCGTTGATATTGTCCGAGTGCAAGCCATGCCGGCGCAGACTCGCCCCGATACGGGGGTAGAGCCGTTGCATGAATCCATTGTCCGGCTTGGGGTGACGGGCGAGCGGGGTCCCATCGATGGGCACGAAGGGCACGACGAACGGATACACGCCGACACTCGCCAGGCGCTCGCTCATCTGCGCAATGGCGTCTTCGCTGTCGCCGAGCCCGGCCAGAATATAAGTGCTGACCTGGCCCCGGCCGAACACCTGAACTGCTGCATCGAAGGCGCTGAAGTAGCGCTCCAGCGGCACTTGCGCCTTGCCGGGCATGATGCGTTGACGGACCGCATCGGTGACGGCTTCAAGGTGCATGCCCAGCGAGACCACGCCGCTGTCCCTGAGTCGTTGGAACCATGCGTCGTCATCCGGGGGTTCACATTGCGCCTGGATGGGCAGATCAACTGCGGCTGTCACCGCCGTTGCAGATTCACACAGTACCGCTGCTCCCCGATCACTGGTCTGTGGGGTGCCGGTGGTCATCACCATGTGCTTGACGTTGTCCAGTTCGACCGCAGCCTTCGCCACTTCGGCCAGCTGTGCCGGACGCTTGCGGGCGATGGTTTTGCCGTTGGCAAGCGACTGGCTGATGGCGCAGAACTGACAGGACGTAGCTGTCTCGTTCATGCGGATGCAATGCTGCAGGATCGTGGTGGCCAGTACGTCATTGCTGTGCAAGGTAGCGATTTTCCAGTAAGGAATGCCGTCCTCGGTGTTCAGTCCATAGAACCTGGGTACGCCGGGCAGCTCAACCTGACCGACCTGCAGACCCTCGCGAAAAATCAGCGCCTGAGCGCCGTCTGCGCCTGGACGCGCAGAGTAGGGCGAGTCAAGCGAAGCATGGTTAAGCATTGGCACCATCGCGGTGTGCTCACCCAGACTCAGCGCCTTATGGTCGGATGGCCCGGCGCCGCCTTTGCGAGACAGACCGTCCGCGCCTTCCCAGCGCACGCCATGGCATTGCAGCTCGGCGAGAAGGTCTGCATTGAGGTTCCTGACCGATATCAAGCCCACGTCGTTGGCTTTATGAGCAGGCATCCCGGCAGGCTTGTGTACGATCAAGTCATTCATGTGAGGCCTCCTCGAATGATCCGTGCAGGTCATGCACATGAGCGGTCGCGCGACGGTCGATCAACAGGCTCAGCAGTTCGGGCCGGCTGTAATGTCCGACCGAGTCCATCATGCGTTTGCGTTTGTCGATCAGGGCGAAGTCGAGGTCGGCGATGACTGTGCCTTCGCCTTCTGTACGTTGACCAAGCACCTTGCCTTCCGGAGAGATGATTGCGGTGAAGCAGCCGCCCGATATCGGCTCCAGCGCACAGCCCGTGTCCATCATGATCTGTGTCTGTTGCCCGGCATCCAGCCACGCGGTGGCGTTGACCACGAAACAGCCGCTTTCCAGCGCGTGATGGCGGATGGTGACTTCCATTTGCTCGGCAAAGATCTGCCCGACCAGCGAGCCTGGGAACATGGCGGCATGGATCTGTTCGCCGTCAGCCATCAAGGCGTAGCGAGCGAGAGGGTTATAGTGTTCCCAGCACGCCAGCGCGCCGATCCGGCCGACGGCGCTGTCGGTGGCTTTCAGGCCCGATCCATCACCTTGCCCCCAGACCATGCGCTCGTGATAAGTCGGCGTGATCTTGCGGCGATGCTGGATCAGCGAGCCGTCGGAATCAAAAAGCAGTTGTGCGTTATAAATCGTTCCCCCATCGCGTTCATTTATGCCGATGCAGGCTACGATTCCGGCTTCGCGGCAGGCTTCGCCGATCTGCCGGGTCACGTCAGAGGGAACCGTCACAGATTCTTCCAGCAGTTTCAGGTGCTGTCTGCCCATGGCGAAAGGTGGCTGGACGAATGAGAAATAAGGGTAATAAGGCACCACGGTTTCAGGAAACACTGCGAACTGCACACCATCACGGCCCAGGTCGAGCAGCGTGTTGCACAGTTTTGCGACTGTGGCTTCGCGTGAATACAACACAGGGCTGAACTGAACGGCGGCAGCACGGATTGTTGGCATGTTTCGATTTCCTGTCGTTTGAAACCGAGAGCGGTCAAGGGGCGAGGCGCGTCAGCCGCCTTGGTGAGGCCGGGAAATTACCCGGCAGCGGCTCGGCGGCTTCGACGGTCAGGGCTCCTGCGTAATCAGCGGTTGCCGACTTACGCTGTCCAGGTATCAATGATCATCGCGCCTTCGCGACGCATCAGAAGCCGCAGATCCATGACATCCAACGGGTTGATCGGGCGGATGCCTTCGATGAGGGCTTTCTCGGTCTGACCGTAGAGTGCCTGCAGGGCAAAGCGGCAGGCATAGACTTCGCCGCCTTCGGACATGAACGCTTTCAGCTGGTTGTTGACCGCCAGGTGGCCGGGGAACGCTTCGGCACCCAAGGTAGGAAAACCGCGCTGCACGCCCAATTGGACACCAGGGCCGTACAGCAGGATTTTGGTTTCAAACCCTTTACGCAGCAGGCGCTTGGCTTGCAGCATATTGACCAGGCCAATGGAGCCTTCGAAGGCGATGGTGTGGAACGTGATCAGCACTTTCTCGCCGGGTTCGGCCTTTACGTCCTCGAAGACTTTCTCTTCGTAATTGACCAGAAAGTCGCCGTCTTGGTAATGAGCAATGTCCACGGTTGGCATATCGTCTTCTCCAGTGAGTCATGTTTTGTCAGCGGCCGAAGGCGGCTGAGTGCATGAGTACAAGAGCGAATCACGTGCCAGAAATTAATGTGGCTGCCGCAAGGCATCCAACTGGTTGAATCTGAACGGTTATTGGATCTGCAACGCTTTTTTGGACGCTTTCTGATGCTTTCGCCGCGTCACGTATTCCCGTAGTAATACGAATATTCGTAGCCAAAAAACACGAGATATCGTAATGAGCGAGCCAGATTCTCTCAACGGTTGGGCCGACCTGGCCTATTCGTCTCGACACATGGTGTTTGAGCATTGCGCTGAAGCCATCGCCTTGCTCGATCCGGTCGCCGATCGATTTGGCGATCTGAACATCGCCGCCTGCAAACTGCTGGGATACCCCCGGCAGGAACTGTTGAAACTGCCGGTGAGCAAGCTGTTCGGGCATCAGTTGGCCGACCTCATCGTGTTCACCCAGGCAGTAATGGACAAAGGGCACGGCTGGAGCGAAGACCTGAGTTGCAACTGCAAGACCGGCGAACGGATCGAACTGGCATTGTCAGCCACGATTCTGCAGATCAAAGGCAGCCCGCAACTGATCCTCGTGATGCGAGAGGTCAGCCAGGAAAAGTATCAGCGTGATCAGGCGCATACCGAACGCACGATGCGCGGCGGGCTTATCGAGTGGCGTAATATTCTCAACCTGTTCCAGGAAAGCGAACGCGATAACCAGCTTTTACTCAGTGCCGTGGGCGATGGGATCTACAGCATCAACCCGGATGGACTGGCCACTTTCGTCAACCCGGCAGGCGCCCGGATGCTGGGATGGGAGCCTCAGGACATGATCGGCAAGAACATTCACCGGATTCACCACCACACCCATGCCGACGGCAGCCACTACCCGGTTGAAGATTGCCCCATCTACAAGGCCGTGCGGGACGGTGTCGTCCATGAGGGCCGCCAGGAAGTTTTCTGGCGAAGGGATGGAACGTCCTTCCCTGTGGAATTCACCAGCACACCTGTGATCACCGATGGCCGGATCGCGGGAGCGGTCGTGGTGTTTCGCGATATCACCGAGCGCCGCAATAC
The DNA here is from genome assembly GCF_001642795.1 of Pseudomonas viridiflava. Lineage (GTDB taxonomy): Bacteria > Pseudomonadota > Gammaproteobacteria > Pseudomonadales > Pseudomonadaceae > Aquipseudomonas > Aquipseudomonas viridiflava. The sequence goes on from NZ_LKEH01000027.1 coordinate 275,176, forward strand.
CGAGCGCCAGCTTCAAAGCGCCCTTGAAGAACTCAAAGTGCTGAAGCATCGACTGGAGGAGCAAAACGCCTACCTGCAGGAAGAAATCCATACGGAACACAATTTTCGGGAGATAGTGGGGCAGAGCGAGCCCATCCTTAAGATCATCAAACAAGTGGATGTCGTGGCGCCCACGGACGCCAGCGTGCTGATCAATGGCGAGTCCGGTACGGGCAAGGAGCTCATTGCCCGGGCCATTCACCAGGCCAGCCGACGCAGCGCAAATCCGCTGATCAGGGTCAACTGTGCGGCGATCCCTGCCGAGCTGTTCGAGAGCGAGTTTTTTGGTCACATTCGGGGTGCGTTTACCGGCGCCATACGTGACAGGGTCGGACGCTTCGAACTGGCCGATGGCGGGACATTATTTCTCGATGAGGTCGGCGAGATCCCGCTGGATCTGCAAAGCAAGTTGCTGCGTGTACTGCAGGAAGGGCAGTTCGAACGTGTGGGCGAGGAGCGTACGCGCAAGGTCGATGTGCGCATCATCGCTGCGACCAACCGCGACCTGCGGCAAGAGGTGGCTGGCAAAAGGTTCCGCGAGGACCTGTACTTCCGGTTGAACGTGTTTCCAATTCAGTCACCCGCGCTTCGCGAACGCCCGATGGACATTGCGCCGCTCGCTGCGCATTTTCTCAAACAGACAGCCAAGCGCTTGAACATGCCCGGCCGCCGCCTTCGCAACAGCGATATCGACCGCCTGCAGCACTATTCATGGCCTGGAAATATTCGTGAACTGCAGAATGTCATTGAGCGCGCACTGATCACCTCTCGTGGCGCCGACCTCGCCCTGGACCTGCCCGATGAACCGGGTCAACCCAAGATCCAGCCTGTGATGGAGTCGTCCGCAACCCCTGTCGTTTTAACGGACGCGCAAGTGCGGGAGCTGGAGCGCAGAAACATGCGCGCCGCTCTTGAAGCGACCAGGGGGAAACTCTTCGGCAAGGGTGGGGCGGCAGAGTTGCTGGGTTTGAAGCCCACCACGCTGGCTTCGCGATTGAAGCGACTGGACATCGAACCAGGCGGTGGTGAGGGCGGCGCTTCGACGCGTGACTGATGCCGCATGCTGTTGATCCGGCAACAGCGAATCGGCAATTTGCGCAGTATTCCTCGGCAGGTCCACGAGCTTTATGCTCACGGAAACGCTGGGTGATACCCGACGTAAATCCCTGAAAGCACCGAGGACCATGCTTCGCAGCGATGTTCAACCCTCAGCGCCTTGCTCGGGCACGGCCTGTGCACTGCTCCTCGGATTCCTGTCCTGAATCTGCGGAGCTACCCCGATGCCCGATGCCGTTCCCCCTTCGACTTCCAACCGATTTGGCAAACACTGGCGCGCACTTTCGCTGATGTTAATGGTTGCCTGCATGAGTGCATCTGCACAGGCCGATGACAGCGACGTTCCATCGTTGGCAGGCAAGCGCATCGCGATCAGCATGACCGGCACCAGTCATTACTTCGATATCAAGGCGTTCCAGGCGCAGGTCGATGAAGTCAAGCGGCTGGGCGGCACGCCGATCACCCTGGATGCGGGGCGCAACGACAAGAACCTGGTGAACCAGCTGCAGACCGTGATCACCCAGAAACCCGATGCGGTCATCCAGACACTCGGCACCCTGAGTGTCATCGATCCCTGGCTCAAGCGCATCAGCAAGGCGGGCATTCCACTGTTCACCATCGATGCGCCGTCGCAGTACAGCCTCAACAACACCACCTCAGACAACGTCGCCACCGGCAAGGCGCTGGCCGGACAACTGATCAAGGACGCGGGTGGTAAGGGCAACATTCTGGTGTTCAACGGTTTTTACGGCGTGCCGGTCTGCGCGATTCGCTACGACCAACTGAAGCTCGCGCTCAAGGATCATCCAGAGCTGAAGATCATCGAGCCCGAGTTGCGCGATGTCATCCCTAATACCGTTCAGGACGCCTACTCGCAGGTCTCGGCCTTGCTCAACAAGTATCCCAAGGGCAGCGTGTCGGCCATCTGGTCGGCCTGGGACATTCCGCAACTGGGTGCCAGCAAGGCGCTGATCGATGCCGGGCGCACCGAGATCAAGACCTATGGCGTGGACGGCACGCCGGAAGTGCTGGAACTGCTTGGCCGTAGCGATTCGCCCATCGGAGCCGTTGTGGCGCAGCAGCCGGTGCTGATTGGCAAGACTGCCGTGCAGAACGTCGCGCGCTATCTGGCGGGACAACGGGATCTGCCCAGGGAAACCCAGGTGCCTACCTTGCTCACCACTGCAGACAACCTGCCTGAAGTGCGGCAGCTTCGCGGCGACAATTGATCGGGGATTGACCATGACTTCAGTGACGTCACCGCCTGCCTTGCACCTGCAAGGCATCTCCAAACGCTTCGGCGCGACCCAGGCGCTGGATGCGGTCAATCTGCGCGTCGAGCCGGGCACCATTCATGGTCTGGTCGGTGAAAACGGCGCGGGCAAATCGACCCTGATCAAGGTGCTGGCCGGCATACACAAGGCCGACAAGGGCAGCCTGAGCGTTCATGGCCAGTCCTTCGACGCCTTCACGCCGCGTCAGGTCGAGTCGCTGGGCGTGCAGTTCATTCATCAGGAGCGTTTGCTGCCCGCAAGCTTCACGGTGGGTGAGGCGCTGTTCTTCGGTCAGGAAATCAGGCATGGCCTGCTGGTGGATCGTCGCGCTCAAGAGCGTGAGGCTGCGCGGCTGATCCACGATTATTTCGCCATGGCGTTTCCCAAAGGGGCGCTGATCCGCGATCTGGACAGTGCCCAGCGGCAGATCGTGCAGATCATTCGCGCGCTGATCGCGAAACCCAAAATACTGGTGTTCGACGAGCCAAGCGTGTCGCTGGTGAAGCGGGAAGTAGACCGCTTGCTGTCCATCGTGCGTCGCCTGCGCCATGAAGGGCTGACGATTCTGTACATCTCGCATTACCTGCAGGAAATCGAATCGCTCTGTGATCAGGTGACAGTGCTGCGCAACGGGCGCGACGTGGCAGTGGTCGATCCGGCCGTGACCAGTACCGCGCAGATTGCCCGGCTGATGGTCAATCGTGAGGTGGGCGAGCTGTATCCCCGGACGCAGGCCATACCGGGCGCCCCGGTCCTTGTATTGAAGGGACTGGGTTCGGGAAACGCCTATGACGGCATCGACCTCACAGTGGGTCGCGGCGAAGTGGTCGGTCTGACCGGGCTGGTCGGTTCAGGGGCCAAGGAACTGCTCAAGAGCCTGTTCGGATTGGTCAAGCCTTCGCGTGGCGAGCTGCTGCTCAACGGCAAGCCGCTGCACTTGAAGTCGCCACGGGATGCTATCCGTGAGGGCATCGCGCTGGTGCCGGAAGAGCGTCGCAGCCACGGCGTCGCCCCGGCGCTGTCGGTGCTGGAAAACATCACACTGGCGAGTCTGGGCCGGTTCAGCCGCTGGGGGCTGCTGGACGGCAAGTCGCAGGTTCGCGAAAGCGAACGGCTGATCCATGAACTGGTGATCAAGACGTCGGGGCAGGGCAGCGCGGTGCAAACGCTCAGCGGTGGCAATCAGCAGAAAGTCGCGCTGGCCAAATGGCTCAGCCGACAGTCGTCGTTGTACTTGCTGGATGAGCCAAGCGTGGGTGTCGATATCGGCGCCAAGACCGAAATCTATCGGCTTATCGCCCGACTGGCCGAGGGCGGCGCTGCGGTTCTGGTGCTGTCCTCGGACCTGCCGGAACTGATCGGCATCACACAGCGCATCGTGGTGCTGCACCGGGGTCGCATCGCCGGGGAGTTCGACGCGCGCACCACCGATAGCGATGAGTTGCTGGCCTGCGCCACCGGGGCCAGTGAGCGCGAGACCGTCTTTGATCATGCCCATGAGGAGCGCCAACATGTCAGGGCTTGAAATTTCCCTTCATCAGTCAGCAAACCCGTCGGCAGGCTGGCTGCTGCGTCTGGCGCAGCGTGGCTCGCTGCTGGTGTTTCTGATCATTCTGCTGGGGTTTGCCCTGAGTGCGCCCAACTTCCTGAGCATCGGCAATCTCAGCAACGTGTTTGCCCAGTCGGCTGTGCTGGGCATTCTCGCGCTGGGGCTGACCTGCGTGGTCATCGGCGGCGGCTCCAACGTGGTTCGCGGTGGGCTGGACCTGTCGCTGGCGGCCAACCTGGGATTGTGTGCGGCCGTCTACAGCAGCCTCAATAACGCAGGGCTGGAAACCTGGCAAGCAGTGGCGCTCACGCTGGGCTGCGGTCTGCTGGTCGGTGCAGTGAATGGGCTGGCAGTGGTGCTTCTGCGCTTGCCGCCGTTGCTGGCAACCCTGGCGAGCATGAACCTGGTCGCAGGGCTGGAGCTGGTGCTGACCCAGAACACCGTGCTGGCCACCGACTCTGCACTGCTGGACGCGCTGGCATCGGGTGAGTGGCTGGGCGTACCGGCCCTGGCCTGGATGTTATTGAGTGTGGCCGCCGTGCTGCATGTGCTCATTCAGCACAGCGCCTATGGCCTGCGTCTTTACGCCATTGGCGAGTACCCGCTGGCGGCAAAAGCGGCTGGCTTGAACCCCCGTTGTTATGTGTTCTCCACTTACCTGATTGCCGGAACCTGCGCAGCACTGGGGGCGTTCTGCTCTGCGGCGGTGTTCAGCGGCAGCACGACCGGCTCTGGCGACCTGCTGCTGTCGGTTGTGGCGATCGCCTTTCTCGGCTCGGTGTTCTCCAGACGGCTGACCGCCAACATTCCCGGCACGCTTTTGGCGACCCTGTTGCTGGGTTTTCTCATCAACGGCTTTCAGTTGCTGAACATTTCCAGCTTCTGGGTCAACGGCGTGCAAGGCGTGCTGATTCTGCTGGTCGTGGCCTTTTCTGGCGCTGTCGGCCAAACGGAGGGTGAACAATGAGTACGCTGACAATGACGGCGTCATCGGTACGCAACAACGTTCTTCCGCGACTGTTGACGGGCACGTTACCGGCGCTGCTGCTGGTCATTCTGGTGTTCTTCGCGCTGGAGGCACCGAGCTTTCTGAGCTGGGGCAACCTGTCGAGCCTGATTCTGAACAACTTCGTGTTGCTGGCAATCGTCGCCGTGGGCATGACTTGGGCGGTGGCGGCAGGCGGTATCGATCTGTCGGTGGGCACCGCAGTGGACTTTGCCAGCCTGGGGTTCGTGGTCGCACTCAATGGCGGGTACGGGCTGGGTGCTGCAGTGGTCGTTGCTTTGTTGGCGGGCGGCGCTGCAGGAGCTTTCAACGCGCTGTTGATTGCCGGTCTGCGCATCTCTCCGTTTCTAGCGACGCTGGGCACGCTGTTCATCGGCACCAGCGTGCAGCAACTGTTGTCGGATGGCGGGCAACCGATCTACATCGCTCAAGGTGTATTGCCTGGCATCACCGGCGTGGTGATTCTGGGCCTGCCGTTGCCGGTCTGGCTGGTGGCGTTATTGGCGGGCGTCTACGGGGTGGTGCTGGCGCGTGGGCGTCTGGGGCGCGAGATTCTGGCGGTGGGCACGCAGCCACAGCTGGCCTATTACTCGGGTCTGTCGATCCGACGCATTGCCGTTCAGGTGTTTGTCGGCAGCGCACTGGCCTGCGCGGTGGCGGGTATTCTGCTCAGCTCGACCGTCAACGCCTACGTGCCGATGTCAGGCAACGCCTACCTGATCAGCGCCATCGGCGCAGTGTTCATGGGCACCACCTTGAGCCGTCAGGGACGGCCCAACATCGTCGGAACGCTGTTGGGTGTGCTGTTCATCAACGTCATTGCCAATGGCTTGTTGTTGATCGGCTGGAATTTCTATTGGCAACAGGTCGCGACCGGGGCGCTGATCTTTCTGGTGCTGGCGTTCAGTTTCGCCAGTCGCCACCTGTTACAGGATACTCACTGAAAAAGCGGCTCAGGCCTTGCCCGAGCCGTTGCCGATCTGCCAGACATAAGGCGGCTCGGTGCCGTTGATGCGCCAGTCGCCGACGATGCGTGCCTTGTAGATCAGCGGATTGTGCGACGCCGCCGTGCGTGCGTTGCGCCAGTGGCGGTCCAAGGCCTTGTTGACGCTGACACCCGATGCGCCGAGCGCGTTGAACAGGTCGGTGGCTGCACGCAGCACCAGCTCCGAGACAATCACCTGCGCCTTGGCGGTTTCGATTTCGGCGGCGATGTTGGCGTCTTTCTCCTGCTGAGCGTTGTTGCCGAACCGGGCCACGTAAGCGCGCTGTAGAGGTTCCGCCGAACGCAGGGTAGCCGCCTCGGCCGCGTAGACCTGCGCTGCAATCTGCCCGACCACCTGCTGGACCTGAGCGTCCTGGCTCACGCTGTCGGCATTGCCGGTGCTGAACACGCGCTTGCGATCACGTACTTCCTGAGCGATGTCGCGCTCGACGGCCCGGCCAATGCCTGCCAGTACGGCCAGCAGCACCAACTGATAAAAAGCCGTCTGGTACTTGAAGCGCTGCTCGAACGGGATCACGTGTTCGGCGGGCAGCGGCACGTTCTCGTAGACCGAGGTGCCGCTCCCTGTGGTGCGCTGGCCGAATCCGTCCCAGTCATCGCTGTGACGCACACCAGCATGGCGCGCATCGACCACGGCGATCACGTCGGCGCCGTTATCTGCACGTTGGGCATACACGTCGATCCAGTCCGCGAAGATGCTGCCGGTGCTGTAGAACTTACGGCCGTTGAGCACAAAGCCGGCGCCCTGGGCGCTGACCTTGGTGATCACGTCGCCAATCTTCACCGCGCCGACTTCGGTCCAGCCGTTGCCGACCAGATCACCTGCAACAAAGCGCGCGAACCATTTATCCCGGTCCGGGCTTGGTGGCGCATTCAGGCGGTCTTCGACAAAGGCGAAGTGCGCGCGCAATGCTTGCGGAATGTTCGAGTCCGCTTCAGCCAGTTCGATCAACAACTGAAACAGTTGACCGACCGAGGCACCGCCGCCGCCATATTCCTTGGGCACGCGGACCGCGCCAAAGCCTGCCTGCTTGAGCCAGGCAATGGGTTCATGGGGCAGGGCGCGGCCTTTTTCGCGCTCGACCGCACCCGCGCCGATCTCACGAAAGATCGGGCGGAAGCGGTGGGCGAGGGTTTCGTAGTCGGTTCCAAGTGACAGTGGGTTGGCGTCGGTCGATAAAGTCATGCAGTACTCCTGAGCGCTGGAAGATTGGCACTCGGCCAATGAAAGGTCGCTCAGGTCATTGCATAGTCTGTGCCTGAATCTAATATATTGATTTTAAAGACTATTTAATTCCATGGCCGTTATAGATGTTGGCCGCGCAACAGCGCCTCAACAGCTTGGCTGCAAACCGAACAGCACCCGGTTTGCCTCAGGCGTCGCAAGTCATTGATCTGCATGATTTTCCCGGTATGGCACGTTCGCTGCTATGGCTCCTTCGATCCCCTCTCGACGGAAACCTTCATGCCGCATTCATTGCCTCAGGCATTGCTGATCCAGGCTCAGACCCGTAACAGACAGATCGCTCTGCGTTACAAAAAGCTTGGCATCTGGAAGACGCGTACTTGGGGCGAGGTGGCGCAGGACGCTGACCATCTCGCCGAGGCATTGCATCTCAAAGGGTTCAAAGCGACGGATTGTCTGCTGATCATCAGTGAAGCCAACGCCGAGGCGTTATTACTGACGCTGGCGGCGCAGGCGCTGGGCGGCAGTGTCAGCCTGATAGAGCCGTCGATGGACCATCGCCACTGGCTGGCGAAGGTCAAGCCTCGTTACGCGGTCGTGCAGAACCTTGAGCTTGTCGCTCAGTTGAGCGATGCCGAACCTGACGTGGTGATCGTGCTGGACGACCGCGGCCTGCACGATGCGAAAGATGCGCGTCTGGTTGACTATGCCGAGTTGCTGAAGCCCGCTGCTAAAGGGATCCGGAAGCCGTTGATCGACGCCGCAGCCTGTGCGTTTGTCTTTCAGACGCCTCAAGGTGAGCAGCGACTGACCCATGCCGACTTGCTCAATGGTGCTCGGCAACTGATCGACATCCAGGCCATCACCGAGCGCGACCAGGCATTGGCGGCCCGCGTATTTGCCGCCAGCGGCCAGGCCCGTTACCTGCTGGCGCCCTGGCTGGTGGCCGGTTTCTGCCTGAATTTCCCTGAGTCACTGAGCACCCTCGATAACGACCGGCGCGAACTGGGGCCGACGCTGGTACTGGGCACTCGGGAGTCCTATGCGCGGCTCGAACTCTGGGCAAGGGAACGCTTGCCGTTGCCAGGCACATTCGCCCACGCGTTGTATCGGTGGGCAATGGTGCCTGCCCAAGGCGTGATCAGACGCCAGTTCGGCTATTGGCTGATCCGTCGTCCGTTGCTGGATGTGCTGGGCATGAGCAGTCTGAGCAAGCCTTTACTGGCCGGTGAAGCGCTGACGCCGCAGAGCCATGCGTTCTTTGCTGCGCTGGGGATTCTGCCTCGCCCACTGAATACAGCTGCTCAGGTCAAGCCAATGCTTGAAGCCGCCATTGATGGCTATCAGCTGCCGGTTCTGCTGGGAGCGTCGGCATGAGCGCACGCCTGTCTACACCGCTGCTGACGCTCGATGATATTTCCTTGTCTTTCAAAGGCGTTAAAGCCGTTACTTCAATCAGTTTCTCAGTAGCTACGGGTGAAATATGCGCTTTGATCGGGCCGAATGGCGCGGGGAAAAGTTCGCTGCTCAATGTGATCAATGGCGTGTACCGGGCGCAGAGCGGCTCCATTCAGTACGCAGGCACGACCCGTAAGCGCATGCGCCCGCATCAGGCCGCCGAGAGCGGCATTGCCCGAACGTTTCAGAACATCGCCTTGTTCAAGGGCATGAGCGTGCTGGACAACGTGCTGACCGGTCGCAACCTCAAGCGTCGCAGTACCTGGCTTGAGCAGATGCTGCGGGTGGGGCGGGCGCCTGCCGAAGACGATGAGCAACGCGCCCACGCCGAGCAGGTGATTCGGTTCCTGCGCATCCATCCATGGCGCCACGCACTGGTCGGCAAGCTCTCCTATGGCCTGCAGAAGCGCGTCGAGCTGGCGCGTGCCCTGGCTGCAGAACCGCGCCTGTTGCTGCTGGACGAGCCGATGGCAGGCATGAACGCTGAAGAGAAGGTCGAGATGAGCCAGTTCATTCGCGACATCAACCGCGAACTCTGCACCACGATCGTGCTGATCGAGCACGACATCAGTGTGGTGATGGGCCTCAGCGATCACGTGGTGGTGCTGGATTACGGCCGCAAGATCGGCGATGGCACGCCGGAGCAGGTGCGCAACGACCCGCAGGTGATCGCCGCGTATCTCGGCACACGCCGTTCTGCTTCGGATTAGCGATGTCGCGCAGCAAACAACGGACTGTGGGAGGCGGCTTGCCGGCGATGAACGATGACGCGATTTTCCTGAAACACCGCATCGCCGGCAAGCCGCCTCCCACAAGGAAAAATAGAATTTCTTCAGTGGTTTACAGGTTGTTTGAAGAGGTAGCTGAACCATGGAATTTTTCTTTGAAGTACTGATTGGCGGGCTGCTGGCCGGGGTGATGTATTCGCTGGTGGCGATCGGTTTCGTGCTGATCTACAAGGCGTCCGGCGTGTTTAATTTTGCTCAGGGAGCGATGGTGCTGTTCGCGGCCCTGACATTCGTCAGTCTGCTGGAGCGTGGTCTGCCGTTCGGGTGGGCATTTCTGGCGACGCTGGCGAGCATGGTCGTGCTGGCGCTGCTGATCGAGCGTGTGGTCCTGCGGCCGCTGGTCAATCGTCCGCCGATCATACTGTTCATGGCCACGCTGGGCCTGTCGTACATGATCGAAGGCCTGGCGCAGGCGTTGTGGGGCGCCCAGGTTCACGGTCTGGACCTGGGCATCCCTGACGAGCCGCTGGAAATTCGCGGCATGTTGCTCTCGCAGTTCGACCTGTTCGCCGCAGGCACTGCGGCGGTGCTGGTCATCGCGTTGTCCGTTCTGTTCAACCGCACCCGCATCGGTCTTTCCCTGCGCGCCGTGGCCGACGATCCGCTGGCCGCGCAGGCGGTGGGTATCCGTCTGCCGCGTATCTGGGCGGTGGTCTGGGCCGTGGCAGGGTTTGTCGGTCTGGTGGCGGGACTGCTGTGGGGCGCGCGGCTCGGCGTGCAGTTCTCCCTGTCACTGGTGGTGCTCAAGGCGTTGCCAGTGCTGATCATCGGCGGCTTCTCGTCCATCGGCGGCGCCATCGTCGGCGGCCTCATTATCGGCGCGGCCGAGAAACTCGCTGAAATCTACATCGGCCCGATCATCGGCAGCGGTATCGAAAACTGGGTGCCGTACGTGCTGGCCCTGTTGTTTCTGCTGGTACGTCCCGCCGGCCTTTTCGGCGAGCGGACCATCGAGCGCGTCTGACTTTCCATAAGGATCATCGCCATGCTCTATCGAGAAGCCGGACAACTGGCAGGCTCCTACGCCGCCGAGCGTCGACTGTTTCGTTTGCGTCAGGACCGGGTCGGGCTGCTGGCCTTGCTGGGATTTGCCTTTGTCGTCGTGCCACTGACCGGCAACGACTATTGGTTCAGCGCGATTCTGGTGCCGTTTCTGGTGCTTTCGCTGGCAGGTCTGGGCCTGAACCTGCTGACCGGTTACGCCGGGCAACTGTCGCTGGGTTCTGCGGCGTTCATGGCCGTCGGTGCGTTCGCCACCTACAACCTGCAACTGCGCGTACCGGGCACGCCGTTGCTGCTGGGCATTGTCTTCGGTGGGCTGGTCGCGGCGGCTGTGGCGCTGCTGTTCGGGCTGCCCAGCCTGCGCATCAAAGGCTTCTACCTGCTGGTATCGACGCTGGCGGCGCAGTTCGTGGTCGAGTGGGTGCTGACCCGGTTCAGCTGGTTTACCAATGACAACGCATCGGGCGTGATCACCTCGCCACCGCTGAGCGTGGCGGGACTGGATTTCAGCTCGCCGCAAGGTCGCTATCTGCTGACCCTGACGCTGGTGACCGCGTTGTTCTGGCTGGCCAACAACCTGATCCGCAGTGAGCTGGGTCGCACCTGGATGGCGGTGCGCGACATGGACACCGCCGCAGCGGTCATTGGCATCCGGTTGTTCAAGGCCAAATTGTTGGCGTTCGCGATCAGCGGTTTCTATCTGGGGGTTGCCGGTTCGCTGTGGGCGTTTGCCTATCTGGGCACGGTCGAGCCCCATGGTTTCGACCTGAACCGCTCATTTCAGGTGCTGTTCATCATCATTATCGGTGGGCTGGGCAGCGTTTCCGGCAATTTTTTCGGTGCTGCCTTCATTGTGCTGCTGCCCATTCTGCTGGGCCATATCAGCGCCTTGCTACCCGTCGGCCTGATCGATTCCGGACAGCTGGAAAACATCCAGAAAATACTTTTTGGCGCCCTGATCATCATCTTTCTGATCAAGGAGCCCGAAGGACTGGCGCGCCTGTGGCAGCGCTTTCGTCAGCGTGCGCGGATCTGGCCGCTGCGCTACTGATCGATCGTTTGCGAGTAAGTATTTCCCTCACATCAACAACAACCTCAAACCTTCAAGGATCTGCCCATGAAACCCCGAACATCCGTAGTGCGCCTGATGCTGGGGCTGGCCTTGTTGGCTGGCGGACTGTCGACGACTGTCCAAGCCGCCAACGAACAGTATTTTCCTCTGCAAAGTTACCGGGTCGGGCCTTATGCGGCTGGCGGCACCGGTTTCTTCGGTGGCTTCATCGATTACCTGCAATACGTCAATGCCAATGGCGGGGTCAATGGCGTCAAACTGACTTGGTCAGAATGCGAAACCGAATACGTGGTGGAGAAGGGCGTCGAATGCTACGAGCGCCTGAAGGGCGGCCTCAATGGCGCTCCCGCGGCGGCGACCAATCCGTTGTCGGTCGGCATTGCCTACGCCACGCTCGATCGTTCCACGGCCGACAAGCTGCCGCTGATCACCATCAACCACGGACGCACCGATTCCACCGACGGCAGCGTGTTCCCGTATGTGTTCCCGCTGCAGTTGAACCCGTATTCCGAGGTGTCGGCCATCGTCAATTACATTGGTCAGCGTGAAGGCGGGCCTGAGTCTCTGAAGGGCAAGAAGATCGCGGTGCTTTATCACGGCTCTCCTTATGGCAAGGAAACCAACGGCGTCCTGGAAACCCTCGCCAGGCATTACGGTTTCGAGCTGACGACACTGGAAGTGCCGCATCCCGGCAACGAGCAGCAATCCCAATGGCTGAATATCCGCCGTCTAAAACCGGACTGGGTGATCCTGCGCGGCTGGGGCGTGATGAACCCGGTGGCGCTGAAGTCGGCGCAGAAGGTCGGGTTCCCGGTGGATCACATCATCGGCAACATCTGGAGCAATTCAGAGGAGGACGTGATCCCCGCAGGCGCAGCCGCCAAGGGTTTCATCTCCATCACCACGCACCCGTCCGGCACTGACTTCCCGGTGCTGCAGGGCATCAAGAGCGCGGTGCTCGATAAGGGACAGGGCAATCTGGCCGACCCCAAGCGTTTCGGTACGGTGTACTACAACCTGGGCGTGGTGAACGGCATTCTCAATGTCGAGGCGCTGCGCATCGCTCAGGCCCGTTTTGGCAATCAACCGCTGACCGGCGAGCAGGTGCGCTGGGGCTTCGAGCACCTGAATCTGGACGATGCGCGCTTGCAGGCGTTGGGTGCAAAAGGGCTGGTGCAGCCGCTGAAGCTGTCTTGTGCCGATCACGAAGGCGGCGGTGCGGTACGTTTTCAGCAGTGGGACGGGCAGCGCTGGAATCTGATCAGTGACTGGGTGCAGGCCGACCGCGCCTTGCTGCGGCCGATCATCGAAGCGTCTGCGGCACAGTACGCCAAGGAGAAAGGCATCACTGCGCGCAACTGCAGCCAGGAGCAATAAGGCCATGAGTTCGACCCCGCACGCCAGCCTGTCTGCCGAGGTGTTGTTATCGGTGGAGCAGGTCGAGGTGTTTTACGAGCAATCCATCCTCGCCCTGCGCGGGATCAGCTTGCAGGTCCGGCAGGGTCAGATGGTTGCGCTGCTGGGTGCCAACGGGGCGGGCAAAAGCACGACCCTCAAGGCGATTTCCAGTCTGGTGCGCGCCGAGCGTGGCGAGGTGGTCAGCGGCCGGATTCAGTATCAGGGCCAGACGACCACCGCCAGTGATCCTTCCGTGCTGGTGCGTAACGGGCTGTCGCAGGTGCTGGAGGGCAGACACTGCTTCACGCACCTGAGTGTTGAGCAGAACCTGCTGATCGGCGCGTTTGTTGCCAGACCGTCGCGGGCCGAACTCAAGGCGCGACTGGAAAAGGTTTATGGCTACTTTCCCCGGCTGAAGCTGTTGCGCAAGCGCCTCACAGGCTACACCTCGGGCGGTGAGCAGCAGATGGTGGCCATCGGGCGGGCGCTGATGTCCGGGCCTCGCCTGTTGCTGCTGGATGAACCGTCCATGGGGCTGGCGCCGCAGGTGGTGGAAGAGATCTTCGATATTTTGGGACGGCTTAATCGCGACGAGGGGCTGAGTCTGCTGGTCGCCGAGCAGAACATCAGTCTTGCGCTGGAGTACGCGCACTACGCGTATGTGCTGGAGAACGGCCGGGTGGTCGAATCCGGCGTTGCCGCAGAGCTGGCCGCGCGCGAGGACATTCATCATCACTATCTGGGTGCAGCAGCGCATTGAGTGCGCTGCTGTTCTTCCAGCAACAGCGTTCGAACAATATGTTCATGTAAATACTTTTTCCACTTTAAGAATATCTCACAACCCATTGTTTTTAATTGGATTACCTTTTAGGCATGACCTGTGCACTACCTGAAACATGTGGGTTGAATCGTTTTCAACCTGTTATCGATGATCAGGAGCCTGCCCATGACCCAACCGGTTAAAAGCCCGCCAAGGGCCCATGTCATTGCATCGGATGCCGAGGCCATTGAGGTCGCCAGAACGCTGGCTGTGCGTTTTGCCGAAGAGGCGTCGGTTCGTGACCGCGAGCGTCGTCTGCCCGTTGCCGAACTGGATGAGTTTTCCGCCAGCGGCCTGTGGGCAATCACTGTGCCCAAGGCCTACGGTGGCGCGGGAGTGTCTTATGTGACGGTTGCCGAGGTGATCAAGATCATCTCCGCAGCCGACCCTTCGTTGGGACAGATTCCTCAGAATCATCTCGGTATTCTCGACATCCTGTTGCAGACTGGAACCGAAGAGCAGAAGCGCCATTACTTTGCCAAGGCGCTGTCGGGCTATCGCTTCGGCAACGCGTTTTCGGAATCCAAAAGCAAAAATGCTGGCACCTTTCAGACGCGCATCCGCTTCGACGGCGAACACGCAGTGGTGGACGGCGAGAAGTTCTACTGCACAGGAGCACTGTTCGCTCACATCGTGCCGGTGGTGGGTGTGGATGAACAGGACAACGCATTTATCGCCTTTGTGGAGCGCGACAATCCGGGGCTGACGATCATCGACAGCTGGGACGGCTTCGGTCAGCGCACCACGGCCAGCGGCGGTGCGGTCCTGAAGGCGGTGAGAGTCCCCAGGACGTCCGTGATACCGGCGCATCGGGCGTTCGATGAACCCACGGCTCATGGCCCGATTTCGCAGATCATTCAGGCGGCTGTCGATACTGGCATCGCCCACGGCGCGTTCGAGGAAACCCTCAGGCATGCGCGTCTTGCGCGGCCATGGATCGACAGCAAACAGGACTTCGGCTGGCAGGACCCGTTCAGCATCGCAACCATCGGCGATCTGCAATGGAGGCTGCACGGCACAGACGCGATTCTGGCCAAGGCCGGGCAAGCCATCGATCAGGCACTGGCCGCACCCAGTGAAGCCAGCGTTGCACACGCCTCGGTGGTGGTGGCTCAGGCCAAGGTGCTGTCGGCGCAGATTGCCTTGCTGATCAGCAGCAAACTGTTCGAACTGGCTGGCACCCGCTCTGTGCTGGGCTCGCTGAACCTGGATCGCCACTGGCGCAACGCCAGAACCCACACGCTTCATGACCCCGCCCGCTGGAAATATCACCTGATCGGCAATCGCGTACTCAACGGTGTCGCGCCGCCGCGCCATGCCTGGAACTGATCGAGGAGCAGTCATTTGTCTCATCCAACTATCGACACCCAACTGGCAGTCGCTGCCGAAGACCTGAGCGACGCACGGCGAGGCTTGCAACAGACCCTCGATTTTTTGCGTGAACAGGGCCTGCCCTGGGCGTTCAGCGATGTGCAGCGCATCGTCGAGGACCCTTATGTGATCGGCAAGATCGGCGATCTACAGATTCGCATCGACCTGGCGGCAGCACTGCTGGAGCGGGCACAGACGCTTGACGGCTCGCCCGAACAGCGTCTGATCGCCAGCACCGAAGCGGTCATTGCCAGTGCCGATGCATTGCTGGCGGTGGACAACGTCCAGCATGAACTGACCGGCCAGCGTCAGTCCCTGCCGCCGCAGACCGGTCGCGAACCGCTGCGCTGGCACTATCAGGTGCTGGGCAACCATCGCCTCAACGGCGTCGCGCCGCCCCAGCTTCAGGAGTGATTGCATGTCCCGTCAAATTCGCCTCAATGCCTTCGACATGAACTGCGTCGGCCATCAATCGCCGGGCCTGTGGGCGCATCCACGTGATCGTTCCTGGCAATACAAGGACCTGGAGTACTGGACCGATCTGGCAAAAATTCTGGAGCGCGGCAAGTTCGACGGCCTGTTCATCGCCGATGTGCTGGGTATTTACGACGTCTATCGCGGCAACGGCGAGGCGGCGATACGCCAGGCCACGCAGGTGCCGGTCAATGATCCCTTGCAACTGATTCCGCCGATGGCGCTGGTCACCGAGCATCTGGGCTTCGGACTGACTGCTTCACTGTCGTTCGAGCATCCGTACCCGTTTGCCCGACGCCTCTCGACTCTGGATCACCTGACCAAAGGCCGGGCAGGGTGGAACATTGTGACGTCCTATCTGGAAAGTGGGGCGAAGAATCTGGGCCAGAAAACCCTGACCGAACACGATGCCCGCTATGACTACGCCGAAGAGTATCTGGAGGTCTGCTACAAGCTCTGGGAAGGCAGTTGGGAAGAGGGCGCTATTCTGCGCGACCGGGAGCGACGCGTGTTCAGCGACCCGAGCAAAATTCATGAGATTGGTCATGTTGGCAAGCATTTCCAGGTACCCGGCATCCACCTGTGCGAACCTTCGCCACAGCGTACGCCCGTGTTGTATCAGGCCGGTGCGTCCAGCCGGGGCAAGCAATTCGCCGCCGAGCATGCCGAATGCGTGTTTGTCGCCTCGCCATCGAAAGCGCTGCTGAAGAAAACGGTTGCCGACATTCGTCGGCGAACGGCCGAAGCGGGTCGGGATCCGGCCAGCGTGCTGATTTTCAACCTGCAGACCGTGATCCTGGGCGAGACCGATGCCAAGGCGAAAGCGAAGTTCGAGGAGTACAAAAGCTGGGTCAGCTATGAGGGCGCAATGGCGCTGATTTCCGGCTGGACCGGCATCGACTTCAGCCAGTTCAGACCCAACGAACCCCTAAGGCATGTGCACACCAATGCCATCCAGTCAGCCGTGGAAACCTTTTCTACCGCCGACCCCGACACCATCTGGACCCCACAGGCACTGGCCGACTGGGTCGGCATCGGTGGTTTTGGCCCGTTGTTCGTCGGCAGCCCGGAAACCGTCGCCGATCTGTTGCAGGAATGGGTCGAAGACACCGATGTCGATGGCTTCAATCTGGCCTACGCGCTGACCCATGAAACCTTCATCGATGCGGTTGACCTGCTGGTGCCAGAGTTGCAGAAGCGCGGTGTCTACAAAACCGAATACGCCCAGGGTACGCTGCGCGAAAAGTTGTTCGACAGCGGGCCGCGTCTGCAGGCACCTCATCCGGGCGCGGGGTTTCGTGATCTGGCGGCGCTGGCTCGCCAGCGAGAGCCGCAGAGCGCCTGAGCGTCCTCGTGGAATACGATGACGAGCTTTCCCCCCCGCTCTGTGCTCATCGTTGTACACAAATCCGCAAGGCGCGCAAAACGCAGCGGGACTCGGGTATAACGCTGAGCACAGGCATGGGCATGATCGGCGTGCTTGAGATCACGCTGATCGTTCCTACGCTCCGCGTGGGAATGCCTCCCAGGACGCTCCGCGTCCGCTCTGGAATGTGGCGCAGGTGCGTGGCCAAGCTCCAGCGTTATCCACGTCATGCGCTCGGCTCACTGAATCCTCAGTCTGTGCCATTTGTGACGCGGAGCGTCACNCGGCATACCCACGCAGAGTGATGGGCACGATCAGTGTTGGGGCGGACCTGTGTATAACGCCGAGCGCGGAACGATGGGCACAATCAACATCCTCCCCAATGGTGTGACCCGCCTGCATGCCTCGGCGCAGAGCCTCCATGTCACCGTTTACAACGTCATGGATGAACGCCGGAATCTGTAATCATCTCCCTGGCTAACCTTTGAATCGAGAGACGCCCCAAACGTTTTAATGACACCTGCTGCGCGGTCGGGCATTGCCCGCTCGCGCTGCAGTCTTGATCCATCATGAACAGGAGTTCTCATGAAACCGACGATGCCGAGTCGTTCCAGCGTATTTGCGCTATTGGTCATCTCTTTCTTTCCGCTGACCCCGGCGCTGGCCCGAACGCCGTCCTCGAACGTGGCCGATAACCTGGCCCAACTGCCCGTCGTCACGCCAGTCACTGCCTGCGCGGCGCTGACCCAGACCGATCTCAGTGATATTGGCGGCTCCGGCAGCCGAGTGGTGTCAGCCAGCGAATCCAGCCGTGATGGCGTGGCGGTGTGTGCCGTGGAAGGCTTGCTGGCGCCGCAGATCGGTTTCAAGCTGGAACTGCCGACGACCACTTGGGCGCAACGTTATCTGCAGGTCGGCTGCGGCGGCTTTTGTGGCCACAGTGATTCAAGGCCGGGCGTTGCCGACAGTTGCAAGCCGCTCAAGACGGGCGCGTTTGCCGTGGCGTCCACCGACATGGGGCACAAGGCGGTAGACACCACGTTCGGCGACGATCCGCAGAAACGTGCGGACTTTGCCCATCGCGGCGTACACCTCACGGCACTGGCGTCGAAGAAGCTGATCCAGACGTTCTATGGCCGCAAGGCTGAATACGCATATTTCACCGGCTGTTCGGACGGCGGCCGTGAAGCGCTGGTCGAAGCGCAACGCTACCCGGAAGACTTCAATGGCATCATCGCGGGCGCCGCTGCGCTGAATTTTCAGGTGCAGAAAGTGTTGTTTCACGGTTGGGTAGCACGCGCCAACACCGGTCCTGATGGCAAGCCGATCATCCTGGCGTCCCGCCTGCCGATCCTGCACAAGGCGGTGCTGGCGCAGTGCGATGTGCTGGATGGACAGATTGATGGTCTGATCTCCGATCCCAGGCTCTGCCGCTTCGACCCCTCGGTGGTGCAGTGCAAAGTGTCTGCCGACACCGCCAAATGCCTAACGGCGCCGGAAGTGGAGGCCGCGCGGCGTATCTACGACGGCCCGAAAGATCCGGCCAGCGGAGAAAGGCTGATCGTGGGCGGTCCGCAACCCGGTTCGGAGTTGGCCTGGGCGGGTCTTTTTGTGCCTGTTTCTGCTGATCAGCCTATCGTCAGTCAACAGATCGCCGAGCAGTCCATTCGCAGCCTGGTGTTCGAAAACAACCCTCCGGCAGACTTCAAGCTGGCCGATCTGCGCTTTGACAAAAGCACCTTCGAGCGTCTGCGTCCGCTGCATGCGCTGTACGACGCGACCAATCCCGATCTCGCGCCTTTCGCCAGCCGTGGCGGCAAGCTGATCCTCTGGCACGGCTGGGCCGATCCGCAGGTCTCGCCCCTCAATACCCTGGCCTATCACGAGGCGGTCGAGGCTCACATGGGCAAGGCGCGCACTGAATCCTTTACGCGGCTGTACATGCTGCCCGGCGTCTACCATTGCGGTCGTGGAGAAGGGCCGAGCGAGGTAGACCTGCTGACTCCGATCATGGCCTGGGTGGAAAAAGGTCAGGCTCCTGGCGCCATCGTTGCCCGTCAGTACCAGCCGAAGCCGGTCGACAAGGTTGTTGCAGCGAGCCTGCCAGCGTTCATGACCAGAGAAGACATTTCCAATCGCGGTCGCACGCGCAAGGTGTTCCCGTATCCGTACATGGCCGAGTACGACCACAAGGGCTATTCGAAACGCGCCAACAGCTACCAGCGCTCGGAACCGCTGACGGCCGAGAAGACACCGAAATGGGTGGGCAGTGGCTTCTTCCAGCCTTACGAGCCGTTGCAACACTGATCGCCCGGCAAGTTTTCGACGCAGAACGAAGGGGCGTGATCAGGTAACTACTGATCGTGCCCATGCTCTGACGTCAGCGCATTTCTGTGAGGCAATAAAAAACCCCGTCAATCGAAACTGACGGGGTTTTCAAGAGTGGAGGCCGAGGTCGGAATCGAACCGGCGTAGGCGGATTTGCAATCCGCTGCATAACCATTTTGCTACTCGGCCTCAAACATCTGATGCGTTACCGCTGCATCAAACGTAGTAAACTTTTCGGAAGAGAAATATCTTTGTCTTCCAACCCGTTGAATCTTAAGGGTTTTTTTCAATTCCCCAGTCGGGAATGGACGCAATTCTGTACTGGTTCGAATGGCATGTCAAGAACGGGGCGAAAATAATTCATCGGGTGTCGTAAGCGGCGATGCATTCGGGGCAATCCGTTGAGGCTTCATTCACAGCTAGACGGCAGGGAGGCATGTTGTCGGGTGAATTGCAATGCTGGTAGGCAGTGCCTGAGCCATAAGGTACTGGCAGATTTGAGAGGTGGTCAGCAGCCAGGGGTGGAGTTTCAATCATTGGGCAGGTAGTACAGCCTGTTTTTAATGATGGAGGTGACGAATATGACTGATGACAGAAACACCAAGAAGCCGAAGCACGGTTGGGTCATCTCTCCTGCCAGCCGAGGCTCGCGAGCAATTGAGCTTCGCTTTTTGCAGGAATGGGAAGTCGATGAAATGGAAGGAGGTAAAAACTTTCCTGAAACTGAAGCAGGTCCATTCCCGGGGCATACCGGAGACGTGCCCAGTAAAGAGCCGCCCCCTGACGAATACATTTTAAGCGGGGGCCACAAGGAAGATAACCGTGGAGACTTGAATTTCACCAATCAGGAACTGCTGAAGAAGTATCCAGAAAGTGATCCAGGCTGGACTGTCCTGCCGGTCAAGCCGGGTGCTGATTTTGTCGTTGAATGGAAGTACATGGCCGAACATATTACGCGCGGCTATCGCTGGTTTATCACCAAAGATGGCTGGGATGAGAACGCCCCTATTACACGTGCACAGCTCGACCGGGAGCCCTTCTATGAAACGATCAGTCCTATTGAACCTTTCGATCAGAGCATGACACCTGACGAAAAGGTGTCAGCTGTCTTGCCAATCAGCAAGACAGGACACCACGTGCTTATCCTGCTCTGGATCGTAGCGGATACGCCCAACGCGTTCTATCAGGTGTTTGACGTCAACTTTTCCGAAACGGACCCGGACGCCTGACTCAGCCCGCCATCCGCATCCGACGTTCTTCGCGCAATTGCTCCAGCTCCGAAGGCGTGCGGGCCAGAAGCCTCAGGGCAAAGTCATGAGGCGTTGTGTCGCGTTCCTGTGCTGCCCGCAGGAACGCTGACCGTGCGTGCTCCGCACGACGTTCGCTGATGAACAAACCACCTGGGTGACGATTGAAGTTGGCCAGCTCCTGCTGAAGCTGTTCATCGCGACGGATGAAGATTTCGAGCGCCTGATTGATCTGAGTGTCCGTGAAAAGCATGTGTTTCTCTCCTTGAAAATATCGACCGATACCTCTATCGGCGGACCTGAGCAAATGTTGTGTGCAGTTCGTCGGCGAAGGTTCGCCAGTTGTATCAGCCGGCGCCGAACTCCTGGCACCGACAGTTTTTTTCAGGTTCAGAGTGAGTAGGCGGTGGCCTGTGTCTGAATAGCTTCGTTGATGGCCGCGATGGCGTGCGGCGGCATTTGCTCGATGGTCAGGAATGACGGCGTTTCAAAGACCTGTAAAACAGGCGTGCAGGGCGCGTCCAGCCGAGCCGACTCAGTTTCCAGTGCTGATAAGTGCTTCGCGTGGTTCGCTGCGATTTCACTGAGAGTTGACACGGTGCATCTCCTGATGACTGAACGGCATTCCAAAGGGTGGCTGACACGCCAGAAATACATCGTTCTGGCGCAGTCATAGCTCCCTGTAGCAAGCCGCGAGCCAGACCGCTCACCGGTTGGCGCCAAAGTCTGACAGACGCACCCAAGTCAACACACATAAGACGTTCTGATTCCGCTTGTCTGTTTTCAGGCACTTCCAGTTGCCCGCTATTTTCTCACCTGTAAGCGCAGATACCCTGCGGCACATGTTTGAGGAGCTAATCATGAGTATTGAAGACAATGGTCCCGAAAACGCCTATCCCGGTCCGGCAAAGCCCGGTAGCGAGGAAGAGGTTTATCCGGATAAGGAAAGCGACCAGGCTGATGACGAAGACACCTCTCGCAACGACCTGAGTGACGACCCGGACATGCCGGTCAATCCTCCGGTTGATGAAACAGAGGTTCCGTCGCTGGGCAGCGGCGCCTGAAGTACGTCACGAGCGCCAGACCCCGCCCAAGCGGGGTCTTTTGCGAAGTGCTGTTTACAACTGTTTACGAGCTTCAGCCAGCTTGCGTGTCATGACCTGACTGAACAGATCTTCAAGTGCTTCGATACCCTGCGCCGACACTGTATCGGCACAGGCCAGCCCTATTAAAAAGCCTTCGCCGACACCACCTGCCGTCGCCATTTCCAGCAAGCCGTCAGCGATTTCGATTCGTTGCGCAATACGGGCTGCCTCGGTCTTTATCGCTGGCGGGAGGGCCATCTCTTCGAGTTTCATCGGTGCATTCCTCGTTGACTGAGGGTACATCGGCCGCTTTTCATGCCGTCATGGCACGATTGGAAGCGACCATTTGTTCGCGAGTCAGTTGGCCACCAGAAGTCGTGAACCGGGTAAACAACGCATCCCGGTTTTGAGGCACGCGTGCTTTATCCGCTGCATCCAAAGCCAATTCGAGTTCTGGCAGCGTCAATTCGGTGCAGTAGGCGGGTGTGCCTGGCTGCTGACGCCACGAGTTTTCAAGATCGCCGGTGGCCAGCGCATCGAAGCCCGTATCCTCTACAAGTCGCTGCGCAATTGCCACTGCGTTCACGTCATCGCCCGCTACAGGCAAGGCTATGCGTGATGAGGAGCCGGCGGGCTGGCCTTGTTCAATCAGCGTCGCCGAGAGCACCGCATTCCACGCCTTGACGACAGGACGGCCAATTTGCTCGCTGATCCAGACACTCTCTGCCTTGCCATCATCGACTTCCTTGATCGCCCCGTCACGTACCGGGTAGTAGTTGGACGTATCAATGACGACGACTGACTCGGAAGCTTTGCTCAACGTGTCGCGAAGATCCGGGTATTTTGCGAAGGGTATCGAAAGGATGATGACGTCCACATCTGCTACCGCCTCATCCTTGGTGACTGCGCGTGCGCCGAGTTCATTGGCAAGCGCCTGGATGCTCTGAGGGTCTTTCGAATTCGCCAGTTTGACGTCATGGCCGCAGGCAGCGAGCTTGCGGGCGAGGGTAGAGCCGATATTGCCTGCGCCGATAATTCCGACTTTCATTTGGATAAACTCCTTGCTGTCATTTGGCTGGGTGAGCGAATGCATTGAGCGTGTCACGAAGGTCCAGCAACCCTTCGGCTGTGAGCTGACACGCTGATTCGATCTTCTCGGTAATGCCCCAGAGCTGATGCCGCAGCGCTTCGCCTGTGGCCGAAAGCGCCACAAGTACCCGGCGCTCATCGGCCCGATCACGGGTGCGAGTCACGACGCCCAGAAGCTCAAGCCTCTTCAAAAGCGGCGTGATCGTGCCGGTGTCCATACCCAGCTTCGTACCCAGGTCGCCCACTGCACGAGGCGCGGCGCTGAAAAGCTCCAGCATCACGAGGTATTGGGGGAACGTCAGGCCAAACGGCTCCAGAAGCGGCTTGTGCAACCGCGCCATCCGGTTCGCTGCGCTATAGAGCGCGAACGACAGCTGCTGGCCGACTTCTCTGCGGGTGGGGGTGTGGTTTTGATTTGGCATTTATCTAGTTGGCTATTATGTAGTGTGCTAGATAAATTAGCGGCTTTGGTAGGGATGATCAAGCCTTGGATGTGGCTGAAGGTATGAGCGGTCGCGTTTAAGCAGACTATATCTGGAACCTGTGACTGTGCTCGCGCAGCAGGCTGTCAGCGAATCGCCCCGACAGAACCGGGGCAAGGTCGGGATCAGCTGTGTACAGCCCGAAGCGGCTGAGGAATCTCACCTTCAGACTGGGCACCGTGTGAAGGATTTTCTCCCCATTTTTCAGGGCTGATGTCGGCGGTGCGGAGCAACTGCCTGTGATGGTCGATGATGCGTTTCAGTGAATCGATCTGACCCCAGGAGTCGGATGCATTTCGCAGCAGATCGGATATCCGGCTATCCGCCGCCTTGAGCTTCGTCGAAAGCTTTTCCCGCTCTGCCGAAGCGGTGCTGTGCATGTCGATCATCTTGGCCAGGTGCTGCCGATATCGGCTTACCTCACTGCGCAACAGCCGGTTTTCTTCACTCACGATATGGGCACGCTGCCGGATCATTTGTTCTTCGGTCGGGTTGTAAGCCCAATCGTCGGCGATATCTGTGTCCATAGATGCATTTCTCGAGTGCTGTATGGGTATACAGTAATCGAAAATTGCTGTTTTGGGGAGTGGTGTTCGTCGGCAGGACGCCGAGAGGGGGCAAAATCAGGAACGGTAGATGTGATCAGTTTGTCGGGGCACGCTCTTATATCGAAAATCTGGAAACCATTATTGAACAACTTTGTTTTTTACATCGAAGCTCCCTGCTGCCTGCGCATAAGGTGGTAAGTCGATTGGGGATGAGGTATTACGGATGACCGGCATGACGCCGGATCAACGGAGCTCAAGATGGCAGTCAGGCTGGTGGACAGGTTGTGGAGCAGGATCCTCGATCGCGACGCATTCGCAAAGCAGGCGCTCAAGGAAAAGATCATTGAAGTTCAACAGCTCGAAGAGACTATCAGGCTCAATGAAGGCCCCGAAGTCGCTAAAGTCGCGCTGAAAGACGGCCTGATTGTTCATGCCCTGCAACGTTGTCTTGAAAATCTGCAAGGATCCAGGACGGTCACGGAACAGGATTATTGGATCAATTACGAATTCGCTACGGCCGCTGCCAAAAACGCGGAAGAGATCCTCAATGACGAGGATGAGATCAGCAACGTGCAGTTCGGGATAATCAGTGAGGAGTACGTGCTAATCAATGAGGATGAAATCATTGATGAGGCTGATGAGATTCTTGATGACGAGGATGAGATCAAGGAGGAAGAAACTAGGGATGAGGAAGAAGAGTGACGATCACATTGGCGGACGATCAGATTTGAACCCTTATATCCGTGCGGAAAAAGCTGATCTGCGATGTGCAACGCGATATCGATTTCAGTGCCTCCCTTGAGTCCAATACCGCTTCTTGAAAGCGGCATGAGTGCATCTGCAAGTGCTTCCCGGCCCGTAGCATCCTTCGGGGCTATTTCGGCCGCCTGGCGTTTTCACGGAACACGGCCACATCCTGGGGCTCGACTGTTAAATCCCGTGGTGGCAAACCAATGGATGTTTTCCGTATTGAAGCTGAAGCTGACGCTTGGGTTTTATATAAGGCCCATGGCTATAAGCCCATCATGCGCGCTGACAATCAGGCTGATCTCATTGGTCAGGTTCAATTGTTGACGCACGGAAAAGGAGCCGTCATCAGGTTCTGGGCAGGAGCGGGTGTGCGAGAGCTTCGAGTGGGGGCTTTCGGTGAAGGCAGTCATTGATATCCGACGACGTCCATCATGACTAAACCTGCTATCGAAGTGAGGCGCCGCCTGGAAGTTAATGGATTTGGCCAACGCTGACGCAGGGACCCTGCGCGAAAGGTTCGGCTGCTCGTTGTAAGGACTCCGTGAGAAGGGAAAATCAAGAATTGCGGACCACAGCTGTTTTTGCGGATCAAATAAAACAAAGGGCCTGCGCACTGAAAGCACGCAAGCCCTTGTTTTATATGTGGTGCCCCGAGCCGGGGTCGAACCGGCACGTCCAGAGGACGAGGGATTTTAAGTCCCTTGCGTCTACCAATTTCGCCATCGGGGCGGTAGCGCCAAGAGCGGGGAATATATACATCTCGCCATCCCTAAGCAAGCTCGCACACGCTTCTACGCGTACAAGATGTGACACAGGCGTCGAAAAAATCCTTTGAGAAATCATGGGGCTACGAGGTGCTGCCCGTGTGACGGGCGGCTGAGTGGCGAGGGCAGCCGCCGTCCAGGCACTACCGGACGTCAATTGATCGGTCCGAACTGACACATCTCTCGACACTTTTGCCTGTTCGCCAGGGTCGATCCGATAAGCGCCAGTTGAAATCCTCCAGGCGTTATAGGAGAAAAGTCTGTGCGTGATGAGAAGTGAGGCGGGCGCTTGAAGGCGCTGACGAGCGGTGGTGAGTGAGTCCGCTCGGGCAGGCTCGGGCGATCCATGGACGATTCGATTTGAGAATTGATTTTCACAGTGGGGATGGACGGCAGGGACATGAGCGATATAGGCACAAGATTGAAGCAGGAGCGCAAGCGTCTGGGGCTTTCACAGCGTGAACTGGGACACTTCGGAGGCGTCGCTGCCAATGCACAGGGAAGGTATGAAAGCGGCGAACGGGTTCCGAAAGCCGATTATCTGGCTGCGGTAGCCAATGTAGGCGTGGATGTACTGTATTTATTGACCGGCAGGCGCATGGGCGGTGCGGAACTGGAGAGCATCGTTCAGCGTATGAACTGCGCAGGCATCGCGTCGGATGACATCTTTGTGGAGGTTCAGCATGCGGTGCGTCACCTTGTGACGACCATCGAAGAGCTCTCTCACGTTTACGACACAGTAGACCGGCAGCCCCAGAGTGAGCCTTTGGGGCTGCCGGTTACAGCGGAGCAATGACCGACGGGGCTGAGTGGCTGCAGGATCAGGCTTTGACCTTCTCAACCTCAGCCTCGATGCGGTCTGCCAGCGTGCGCAAGTAACTGGCCAGCGCGACCTCTTCGAGGCGTAATCCCTTGCGCTGCCTGAGGCGCGGGAGTTTGGCCAGGTTACCGAGCAGGAAGCCCTCGAGCACCGCCGGATGGATGTAGCATTTGCGGCAAATGGCGGGGGTGTTGCCCAGCTGTTTCGAGACGGCCTTGACCATGTCGACGATGTGCTTTTTCGCGTCGGCTTCGGGCTCCCAATGCAGCTTCTGGAGAGTCGCCAGAGCCAGCGCGCTCGCGGCCCAGGTTCGATAATCCTTGGCGGTGAAGTCTGAGCCGGTGAGGCTTTGCAGGTAAGCATTGATGTCCGATGATGTAACGGTATGACGCACGCCGTCATCGTCCAGGTATTGAAACAGGTTCTGGCCGGGCAGCTCCATGCAGCGTTTGATCACGTTGGCCAGGCGCCGGTCCTTCACTGTGACGCTGTGTTCGACGCCGCTCTTGCCGCGAAACTCGAACATGATCTGTCCGCCTTTCACTTCGACGTGCTTGTTGCGCAATGTCGTCAGGCCGTAGGAGCGGTTTTCCTTGGCGTATTGACTGTTGCCGATGCGGATCAGAGTGGCGTCGAGCAATGAAACCACTGTCGCCATGACCTTCTCCCGACCCATGCCAGGCTGGGCGAGCTGTGCCTCGATCTGCTTGCGTACCTTGGGCAGGGCATGGCCGAACTCGATCATGCGAGAGTATTTGTCCTGATCGCGTATCTCTCGCCAGCGCGGATGATAGCGGTACTGTTTGCGACCGCGCGCATCACGCCCCGTCGCCTGCAGATGGCCGTTGGGGTCGGCGCAGATCCAGACGTCTGTGTAGGCGGGCGGCACAGCCAGCGCGTTGATACGCTTGATCTCCGACTCGTCCTTGATGCGCTCGCCCTTGGTATTGAAGTACGCGAACTTGCCGCGCAGGACCTTGCGCGTGAACCCCGGCTGGCTGTCGTCTACGTAATGCAGGTCGCTGGCGAGTGGGCTGATGATGGTCGAGTCAGGCATGGCGGAATTCCAGAGGCAGTTAAAAACACTGACCGCGACGTTTTGCGGTGGTGCCGTTTATTTGCGTCTGGTTTGCAGCCGATCGCCATTACGCGAGTACCGCCACTGCCTTGATCTGCGCCCACAGCGATTGGCCGCGATGCAGTTTGAGGTGATCGCTGGAATAACGGGTGATGCGGGCCAGCAAGGGCGTTCCGCCCGCGTCCAGCCTGACCAGTACGTGGGCCGAGTTGTCGGCGACCATTTCCTCCATCACCACCACCGGCAAGCGGTTCAGAATGCTGCTCTGGTCGTCAGGTTGCAGACTGAGGCTGACATCCCTCGCCTGCACCTTGATGCGCAGCAGCGTGCCCGGTTGCATGTTGGCGTGTGCGACGCGCATCGAGAGTTTGCTGTCGGGCAGGGTGATGGTCAGTAGTTGATAATGAGGATCGTAGGCGCTCACCGTGCCTTCGATCACCACGCCTGCGTTACCGCCCATGGCCAGCGGTAGATCAAGACGCGCCAGGGTTTCCCGGATCGGCCCGCTGGCCAGCACGCTGCCCGCTTCAAGCACCACCAGATGATCAGCCAGACGCGCCACTTCGTCCTGGGCATGGCTGACATACAGCATCGGGATATCCAGCTCTCGATGCAGGCGTTCCAGGTAGGGCAGGATTTCGCTTTTGCGGCGGCTGTCCAGCGCTGACAGCGGTTCATCAAGCAGCATCAGGCGCGGACTGGTCAGCAGGGCGCGGGCAATGCCGACACGTTGACGCTCGCCGCCGGAGAGATTATCGGGGCGCCGTTCGAGCAAGTGATCGATGCCCAGCAACTCGGCAGCCTGCTGTAGCTGAATGCTGCGCTGATTGCGGGCGATCCGCTTGAAGCCGAATTCCAGGTTTTCCCTGACGGACAGGTGCGTGAAGAGGCTGGCTTCCTGAAACACATAGCCGATGGGACGCTTGTGGGGCGCAACAAAGACGCCCTTGTCGCTGTCCTGCCACACCTCATCATTGACCCGGATAACGCCCTGCGGGGCTTTTTCCAGGCCGGCGATACAGCGCAGGCAAGTGGTCTTGCCGGAGCCGGAAGGGCCATAAAGCGCGGTCACGCCGGAGCCGGGCAGCACCAGGTCCAGGTCCATGCGAAAGTCCGGGTAACTCATCTGCAAGCGCACTTCGACAGGCGCGGCCATCGATCAACTCCATCCCGTTTTGGATTTGCCGCTGGAATAAAGCGCCAGCAGAACCAGAAATGAGAACACCAGCATCGACCCGGCCAACCAGTGTGCCTGAAGGTACTCCATGGATTCGACGTGGTCGAAGATCTGCACCGACACCACGCGGGTCTTCTCGGGGATGTTACCACCGATCATCAATACCACCCCGAATTCACCCACTGTGTGCGCGAACCCCAAAATCGCCCCGGTAATAAAGCCGGGTTTTGCCAGCGGCAGAATGACGTGGAAGAACGTGTCCCAAGGGCCGGCCCGCAACGTTGCGGCGACTTCCAGTGGGCGCGTGCCTATGGCTGAAAAAGCATTCTGCAGTGGTTGCACCACGAAGGGCATCGAGTAGAGCACCGAGCCGATGACCAGCCCGGTAAAACTGAACGTCAGCGTTCCCAGCCCCAGGCTCTGGGTCAACTGACCGACCGCACCGTTGGGGCCGAGCAACAGCAACAGATAGAAGCCAATGACGGTCGGCGGCAGAACGAGGGGCAGGGCGACGACGGCACCGACCGGACCCTTGAGCCACGAGTCGGTGCGCGACAACCACAGCGCGATGGGCGTGCCGATCACCAGCAGGATCACGGTGGTCAGCGAGGCGAGCTTCAGCGTCAGCCAGATCGCCGCGATGTCGGCGCTTCCCAGTGGCATTTACAGCTGATATCCGTACGACTTGATGATGGCAGTCGCTTGCGGACCTTTCAGGTAGTCGACCAACGCCTTGGCAGCGGCGCTGTCCTTGCCCTTGTTGAGGATCACCGCGTCCTGCTTGATCGGGTCATGCAGGGCTGCCGGGACAATCCATGCCGAGCCGCTGGTCAGTTTGCCGTCCTTGTAGATCTGCGACAGGGCCACGAAGCCCAGTTCCGCGTTACCCGTAGAAACGAACTGGTACGCCTGAGTGATGCTCTGGCCTTCAACGATTTTCGCTTTGGTGGTATCGCTCAGGCCCAGCTTGCTCAGTACCTGGGTAGCGGCCAGCCCGTAAGGAGCAGTCTTGGGGTTGGCGATGGACAGGTGCTCATATTGATTGCCCTTGAGCACGTCGCCTTGATCGTCGACATAGCCGTCTTTCGGCGACCACAGCGCCAGTGTCCCGACCGCGTAGGTAAAGCGCGAACCCTTGACGGTGTCGCCTTCCTGTTCGAGCTTCGCAGGCGTGGTGTCATCGGCGGACAGGAATACTTCGAATGGCGCGCCATTCTTGATCTGAGTGTAGATCTGGCCTGTGGCACCAAACGCAGCGACGAGCTTGTGGCCGGTGTCGCGCTCGAAATCCTTGGCGATAGCCTGGATCGGTGCGGTGAAGTTGGCGGCTACAGCGACCTGGACTTCGTCAGCCAGGGCGGAAGTAGCACTTGAGATGGCAGCGACAAACGCGGTGAATTTCAAAAGTTTTTTAAGCGGGGACGCTAACATGCAGCCACTCCGGAAGATTGAAGGCACGCCACCGGACTGGAGGCGTTTCGCTATATATTTAAATATATAGCGATGTTCCACCTTTCTGAAAGCGATGTTTCAAGCGCGGTTCAAAATGCCCAGTGTGCTGTCCTCCGGTTTTCGGGTCGGCTCACCCGATGTGAGCGAGCACCTGCCCAATGTTCGATTGACATAAAAGACGATCGGTCTAATATCTCCTCCATGACCACATTACTCAATCAGGCTGTCCAGCCGCGCCGTCCCGGGCGTCCACCCAAAGTGGACCGGGACAACCTTGAAACCCGTGAGACGCTGCTGCGCCGTGGCCTTGAAGTGCTGACGGAGCAGGGCTTCTCGGCTACCGGCATTGACTACATCCTGAAAGAAATAGGCGTTCCCAAGGGATCGTTCTATCACTACTTCCCCAGCAAGGAAGCGTTCGGTCGTGCGGTTCTGGACGAATACTGCCGATATTTCGCGCAACGGCTGGACCGCTGGTTTCTGGACGAAAGCCTGTCGCCCCTGGAACGGCTGGTCGGTTTCGTGCAGAGCGCCAAGGCCGGTATGGCTCGTCACGATTATCGTCGTGGCTGCATGGTCGGCAATCTGGGGCAGGAAATCTGCCTGTTGCCCGAAGCCTTCCGCGAGGTGCTGGAGCAGACACTGCTCGATTGGCAGTCCAGGCTTGCCGTTTGCCTGCGAGCTGCGCAGAAGCATGGCGAACTGGCCAGGGATGCAGACTGCGACGAACTGGCTGCGTTTTTCTGGATTGGCTGGGAGGGCGCCGTGCTGCGTGCCCGGCTGGTCAAAAGCGATACCCCGTTGAACACATTCATTGCCGGTTTTCTTCGCGGATTGCCGCAATGAGCTTTCTGATCTATTTAAAGACGATCGGTCTAAATTGGAGGCGCTCATGCCTGTAAGCACATTCAACGCCATTGTGATTGATAAGGACGAGTCGGGTTACCGCGTGAAACTGACTGCGGTGAACGAGGCAGACCTGCCCGAAGGCGACGTCACCGTGCGCGTTTCCCACAGCACGCTCAACTACAAGGATGCCCTTGCTCTGACCGGCAAGAGCCCCATTGTTCGCAGCTTTCCCATGGTGCCGGGGATCGATCTGGCGGGTATCGTCGAGGAGAGTCAGGCCTCGGCGTTCAAGGCTGGCGATAAAGTGCTGCTCAATGGATGGGGCGTGGGTGAAGGGCACTGGGGCGGTCTCGCGCAAATGGCCCGGCTGAAGAGCGAGTGGCTGATTCCGCTGCCGGATGCGTTCACGCCCAGCCAGGCGATGGCCATCGGCACGGCAGGTTACACGGCGATGCTGAGTGTGATCGCGCTGGAAAAGCATGGCGTGAAGCCCGAACACGGCGAGGTGCTTGTCACCGGGGCCAATGGTGGCGTGGGCAGCTTCACCATCGCCATTCTGGCGAAGCTCGGTTATCAGGTTGTTGCCTCCACAGGACGCGTTGCGGAGAGTGACTACCTGAAACAGCTGGGCGCTGCGCGAATCATCGACAGGGCGACGCTCTCCGAGCCAGGTCGTCCTTTGGTGAAAGAGCAGTGGGCCGCTGCGGTGGATTCGGTGGGCAGCCATACGCTGGTCAATGTCTGCGCCGGGATCAAATATCGTGGCATCGTTGCTGCCTGCGGTCTGGCGCAGGGCATGGATTTCCCCGGCTCGGTCGCGCCGTTCATCCTGCGCGGCGTCACGCTGGCCGGGATCGACAGCGTCACCCGGCCTCAGGCCGATCGTCTTGAAGCCTGGTCCAGACTGGCCACCGATCTGGACACTTCGTTGCTGCCACTGATCAGCCGCGAAATTGGCCTGAGTGAGGTGATCGATATCGCGCCGCAACTGATTGCCGGTCAGGTGCGCGGCCGCGTGGTGGTGGATACGGGTCGATAGGGGAATGGATTGATAGCGCTGGCTTGTGGCAGAGGGTGTTGCTCACTTTGGCCCTCAAGTAAGTTCTCTAAGGGCGAAAAGGTGACTTGAGCCATGCGGTCGGCTCGCTGAGAGCCGCAGCCTGTGCCATTTGTGACGCAGAGCGTCACGGGATGCATACCCATGCGGAGCATGGGCACGATCAGTGGCTTGAGAACCCTGATCGTTCCCACGCTCCAGCGTGGTAACGCCTCTCAGGACGCTCTGCGTCCGGCCGTGATGTGGCGCAGAGCGTCACGGGTGGCATGTCCACGCAGCGTGGGCAGGATCAGTGCGCTTGAGATCCCTGATCGTTTACAGCGTGCTAAAGTCAGTGCTTCGAATTGATTGAAAAGTGCAGGGCCGTTTCGCCTGCGCTTGCACCACAAAGGCCTTGCCCGACATGTCGCACGATCCATCCTCCGACCAGGCTGCAAGCCCCCGGCAATCGCCTTCGCTGCCGGATGTCAGCAATCCGCTGCAGCTTTATCTGGCGCGTCTCGCTCCTTCCAGCCGGCTGACCATGAAGTACGTTCTGCAGGACGCCGCCGACCGATTGGGAATGGCCGACGTCGATATCTTCGACATCCCTTGGCACACCTTGCAACCCGGTCATGTCACCGCGCTGGTTTCGGCGCTGCGTGAAGACGACTACGCGCCGAACACCACATCGCTGTACGTCAACGCCATTCGCGGTGTGATGAACGAGGCGTGGCGTCATGACCTGATCAGTCACGATCAGTTGTTGAAAATCCGCTCGATCAAACCGGTCAACGGTACGCGTCTGGCCAAAGGGCGGAACATCAGACGCACGCTGATCCGTGAGTTGATGGACGTCTGCGCCGCCGATCCCAGGCCGCAAGGTCGGCGGGACGCGGCGATCATCGCGATTCTCTATGGTTCTGGGATGCGCAAGTCGGAATCGGTGAATCTGGACCTGGCTCAGGTGGACTTTTCCGAGCGCAGCCTGCGGGTGATGGGCAAGGGCAACAAACAATTGATCAAATACGCGCCAGAGTGGGCATTTGGTGCCTTGAATGACTGGCTGGAACTGCGTCGTTCCTGCCTGCCACCGGGACAGGACGATGATCTGTTTCTGTTCAATCGTATTCGCCGGGGGAGCAACATCACCCGCGAGCGCATTACCAAGCACGCGATCTATTTCATCGCCAAACAGCGCGGTCAACAGGTGGGCGTCAACATCATGCCCCACGACTTCCGACGCTCGTTCATCACGCGGGTCATCGAAGAATACGATTTGTCGATCGCCCAGAAACTGGCGCATCACACGCACATTGCAACCACTGCCAGCTATGACATGCGCAGTGAGAACGAGCGACGCAACGTGGTGGACCGCTTCGATCTGTAGCCTCGAACCACAGGCAAAAAAAAGCCACCTCACTGGGGTGTGGGGTGGCTTAAAGATCTAACCAAAGGAGTGATGAAGAAGAGCAGGTATTCATCGGTATCGCGATGCGGATTCGCGCCGCCGGGAAACATGTTCATTCATCGACGGCAACAGTAACACTGGCCGCCAGAAATCGATTATCAGCATTGTCGATAGTGACTATCACCGTCCATAACGTGCTGAAACTTGGGCAATGTCTAAGTCTGTTGAGCTGCTTTAAAGCGCTGACATGTCCACTAACTTTAAGATGCACTAAGGCTGCGAGAAAGCTTTTGCTGCATCGTTCTCCTCCAAGTTTCTCAGTTTCCCAAAGCGAATTCCTAGCGTGGCTTTCAGTGCGTGCCTGCGGCTGCTTGCGCGCCCAGCCATCCGGAAATTCGATTCGACCGCTGCGACTTATCAAGGGATCGGATAGCCAATTGTTGCAGCGAATTTCATGCTTTGCCCCACTCACAACACACGGGTCTGAGCATGGAAAAGTTCGATATACACCGTAAAACCGACTTCGACGCCCTGGTACATGAGTATGGGCTCGACGGCAGTCGTCTGTTGCCCTGGGAAGGCTACCCGATGCCGTTTGCAGGCGGCTGGTGTGTGGTGCGTCCGGGCACCTGCAGCGAGGCGCATACCCAGATCGACCAGGAGATCTTCATTGCCATCAAGGGCAGTGCCCGGCTGGTGGTGGGCGACAAGGTCATGCCGTTCGATGTGGGCGACATAGCGGCCATTCCGAAACATACCAACCATTACGTCATCAATGATTCCGATGAGGACTTTCATTTCTACGTGGTGTGGTGGGACATGAACTACGTGAATGCGTTTGTCGAGCAGCACTGCGAAACCACGGGGTGCCTCGATGACTAAGTTCATTGTCACCATCACGCCACCTACGCCCAATGGCGATCTGCACATCGGCCATATAGCAGGTCCGTTTCTGGCAGCCGATGTCTTCACTCGGGTGCAACGTCAGCGCGGCCACGACTGTGTGCTGCTGTCCTATTCGGACGACTATCAGTCCTACATGTTGCGCAAGGGGCTGGAGACCGGAATCGATCCGGTAGAACTTGCCAATCGCAACTCCGACCGCATCGAAGCCTCGCTGGCTGCGATCAACATCCAGCCGGACAACTGGATGCGCCCTTACGATAACCACTGGTTCGCCGAGGCGGTTGCCGAGGTGTTCGGCAAGGTCCGCGACGCAGGGCTGATCGAGTTTCGCGATTCGAGCGAACCTTACTGCCCTGACTGCGACGTCTGGGGTTACGAGGCGTTTGCACGGGGCAATTGCAACTATTGCGGTGTCGAGTCTGACGCCAGCCAGTGCGAGAACTGCGCGCAGGCGCCTGACGCGCAATTGATGACGGGACTGCACTGCAAGTTGTGCAAACAGTCTTCGCAATGGAAAACCGCACACCGCGCGTTCCTGAAACTGGCAGCCTGCAAGCCCGCGCTCCGTGACCGGCTGCTGGATCGCCAGTGGCGAAGTCCGCTGAATGCCTGGCTGCGCGACACGCTGGAGCACATCCACGACTGGGGCGTCACGCGTCCGCACGATGGCGGGCTCGATCTGCAGGCCGACGGCTCGTGCCGCGTGCACACCTGGTTCATGGGGCTGCCCGGCTACATGGCTGCCTTTCGCGAATACGCCGACCGCATCGGTCGTCCGGAGCTGTTCCGTCAGTACTGGCAGTCGGGGCAGGGCACGCTGGTGCACTTTCTTGGCTTCGATTGCGTATTCAGCCACGCGGTCGTCTACCCGGCGCAGCTGTCGGTGATGGATGACATTCGGGTTCAGCAACGTTTCGTGCCCAATCAGTTTCTCAAGCTGGACGGGCTCAATCTGTCGACCAGCCGTAACCACGCCATCTGGGTCGGGGACCTGGCGCGCGAAGCCTGCGCCGACAGTGCTCGTCTGTACCTGGCGAGCATTGCGCCGGAGGAGAGCGAGGGCGACTTCCGTCTGCAGCATTTCCTGCAATGGCGTGCGGACGTGTTCGGAGCATTTTTCCCGGCCTTGCTTGCAACCGGTGCGCAGAACGACACCAGTTGGTGGAGTGGCGTGTGCGGCACCGATGCCGGTTTGCTGGAAGCGCTGCGTGTGCAGTGGAGCAAGGCCTGCGAGCCGAATCACTTCTCCATGAAAGGCATGGCGCAGGTGCTGCTGGATGTGATCGCCATCACCCGCACGCGGCTGGCGGAAGGTCGACCGGCCAGCCATCTCGCAGCGTTCATTGCGATCATCGGCAAGGCGCTGATTCCCGAGATGTCGGCGCGGATTGTCGCCGCCTTTAATCTGCCCGAAGCGCGGGTCAACGCCACGGTCATGTCGGGCTCGGCTGCCGAATACTCCATCTGAACGGACTCTTCACGATGTTCATCGAACATGAAATAGCGGTCATTGGCGCAGGGATAACCGGTGCCAGTATCGCGGCGAAGCTGTGCAGCGCAGGAAGGTCGGTCGCGCTGATCGACAAGGGCGCAGCAGGCAGCCTGGGGGCCAGCGGTTACTCCGGCGGGCTGGTGCGTCTGTATGACAACGATCCGCTGTTGATGGACCTGGCGGCTTATTCCATCGGCCGGATGGAAGAGGGCGTGTTTGCCACCACCTACCATCAGGCGCTCAGGCGCACCGGTGTGATCTACCGGGCCGCACCCGATCAACTCGACAACCTGTGCCGCGCCATCGAGCGCTACGGCAGCGAGCAATACCCCATGCGCCTGCTGAGCAGTCGCGAGCTGGATGGCAGCCTTTATCCGCGTTGCGTGGACGAAGAGCGGGTCAATCTGTTCGAGCCGCAGGCCTGTGTGGGCAATGTGCGTCAGGCGGTGGCCGCGCTGTGTGGCGTGGTGCGCCAGCACGGCTTGCTGCTGGAACATCGCGAGATCAAGGCCATCGACTGCCAGTCCAGCGACCTGGTGCACATCGAACTGGGTGATGCGACCTTGCGCTGTCGCGCTGTGGTGGTGGCGGCCGGAGCCTGGAGTCAGCGTCTGGTGCCGCACCTGGCGCTGGAATCACGCTCGATTCCGCTGGCGCGGGTCATGACCGACAGCGAGTGGTCCATGCCGGTGATCGATGCCGTTACCCAGAGCTACGGCATCCCGCTCACCCGCAACATCGTGCAGACCGGTTGCGGCCTGCGCGACAGCGGTGTGTGGCCGGAGCATTTGGCACTGCCGGACGCACGCCATGTCGAGGACGCTCGCAAGCGCGTTGCGCAGTTGTCCGATGCCTGGGCGGCGCAGGTTCGTGTGCTGGACGTTCTGCCGGGCTTCGACAGCTACAGCGCGGACGGTCGCCCGGTGCTGGGCTTTTGTGACGAACAGAGCCCGATCTATGTAGCGGCCGGCATGTCCGGGCTGGGCTTCAAGTTCGCGCCGGGCATTGCGCAGATCGCGTTCGAGCAATTGCGTGAGCGCGTTTCCGGACAACGTGCGTCGTGTCATGGCTGGTCCGCACTTGCGCCGGATTCGTTGCAGCGCAGCGCGGGTCGGCAGGGAGTGCAGCCATGAGCGTCATGTTGCAGGCGCCTGAAACCTTGCGGGTCGGCGTCAGTGCACTGTTCGACCCGGATGACACGCCCCATGCGCGCACTTTTCTCAGGGCGCTCGCCGTGGCGCGCAACGTTATTCCGGGACTGGGCCGCGTGCAGTGGCACTTTCTCGACGACGGTGCCAACGCCCGTCGGGGTGCCGAGGTGGCGCAACAGATGATCGACTGGCGGGCGGATCTGGTCATTGGTCATTTTTCGTCCGATGCCGCCATCGGCGCAGCTCCGCTGTATCAACGGGCGGGTATGGCACTGCTGACACCTGCGGCGACGATTGATCGACTCACGGTCGAGCACCCCAATGTATTTCGGTTTTGTCCGTCCGACCGACAGTTGGCGTCGGACCTGACGGCCTGGCTGTCGGCACGCCGTTGGCGCTCGGTGCACCTTCAAGCGGATGACAGCGCCCATGGCCAGGCATTGGTCGTGGCGATTAGCGATGCGCTTGAAACCGCTGGCCTGCAAATCGTGAGCGAGCGCGAGCACGCCGATGTGGAAGTGTTCGCCGGGCGTCTGCGCGCCAGCCGCGAGCACTGGCAGGCACGACGCCAGGCTGGAAGTACGCGGCCGCTGGTCCTGACCGACGACGCAGCCTCGCCGCATCTGGGCTGCGCGCCTGCCCATGACAGCAGCACGTGGGTCGTCGGTTTCGGCGTGCCGCCCGGCCCGCAGCAGAACGACACATCGCACGCACTGCACCGGTCGCTGTTCGGCGTCCTGCCGCAGACCTATTACCGGGAAAGCCTGCTGATGCTCTACGTGCTGGCCATCCTGGCCAACAGCGCGTGGCGCAGGGAACAGCTGCTGGATGTGCTCAACCACACCACCTTCAACACGCCCCTGGGCGCGGTCAGCTTCGATCAGGGCGAGTACCGAAGTGCATTCAACAGCGTCTGGAGAGTCGGTCCCGAGGGGCTGATTGCAGAACCTCTCTGATCTTCACGACCGCTTTTTCAAGGCTTTATGCCAACTCTAAGGATGGGAATCTCATGGGTCATTCAACACCACACCCTTATCAATCGGACGCCGTGTGCATCGGTTTTGGCCCGGCGGGTATCGCTCTGGCCTGCGCCTTTGAAGATGCGCGGGAAGATAACAGCCCGCTGGCGGCGCTTTCGGTGCGATTTCTGGAAGCCGCAGCGGACACCCAGTGGCATCGGGAATTGCTGCTCGCCGGGACTGACATCAATCACCACGTATTTCGCGACCTGGTCACGCCGCGCAATCCGCGCAGCCGCTTCTCGTTCGCCATGTACCTCAAGAGCAAAGGCCGGATGTTCGACTTCGGCCTGCTGGGCCGGCCTGCCAGCCGACATGAATGGTCGGATTACGTGGCCTGGGTGTCGCAGCAGGTCGATAGCGATACTCACTTCAATTCGCAGGTCACCGAAATCGCTCCGGTACTCCGTGACGGCCGGCTTTGCGAGCTGAAAGTCCGCACGCAGGATGCCTGTTTCACCACCCGCAACGTCGTGTTGTCGAGCGGCAGTGCGCCGCGCATTCCAGTGATGTTCCAGTCGCTGATCGGGCCGACGCTGTTCCATACCTCGCAGTTCCTGACCCGTCTGCAAGCTTTCAATGAAAACCTGCCCAAGCGCTGGCTGGTGCTGGGTTCGGGGCAGAGCGCCAGCGAATCGGTGCTGGAACTGGTGGGGCGTGACATGGGCATCGAGGTGCACTCGGTGCACCGTTCTGCCGGTTTCAAACTGACCCAATTGGGACAGTTCCCCAACCGCGTTTTTGCGCCGGATCACGTCGACTACTTTCACAGCCTCAACCACGCAGCGCGGCATCGCTTTCTCGACTGGAGCCGTTCGACCAACTATGCGGGCATCGACCCGGACGAAAGCCAGAAGCTGTTTTCACTGATCTACGAGGACGCCATTGCCGGACGCAAACGTCTGCACACCTACGGCTACAGCGTCGTCTCGTCCATCGAGCAGGCCGAAAACGGTTATCGCGTCGAGGTCACCGACACCTTCAGTCAGCGCACCCAGGTGCTGGAAGTCGACGCTGTGGTGCTGGGCACCGGCTACGAGCAATACCTGATTCCGCCGTTGCTGAGCGGGCTGCAACCCTGGCTCAAGGCGGACCTGGACGGCGGTCTGCTGATCGACCGGGATTACCGCGTCGCGATGGACGAAGACTGCGACGTGAACATCTGGGTCAACGGCCTTTCCGAACGCAGCCACGGTATCAGCGACAGCCAGTCGTTTTCCCTCATGGCCCTGCGCGCCGAACGCATCGCCAATGCCCTTGAACAGGCCGTCGAGTGCGCGGCCGATGCACCGTTACTGGCACAGTGGAAGTGACCCCCATGTACGACACCATTTGCGACATTATTCACGACCGGACCTTTCTCAAGGTCTCGGGGCTTGGGCATGACTTCTTCCTGAAAATGGAATCCCTCAACCCGGCGGGTTCGATCAAGCTCAAGACCGCCGTAGGCCTGGTGGATGACCTGCAATCACGCGGCCTGATCGGCCCAGACACGATTCTGATCGAATCGTCGTCGGGCAACCTGGGTGTGGCGCTGGCCATGCTCTGCGCTGAACGCGGGATTCGTTTCACCTGCGTGGTCGATCCCAACAGTTCCAACCACAACATTCGCATGATGCGCACTTACGGCGCCGAGGTCATCCGGGTCGAGACGCCGGACGAAAATGGAGGTTTCCTCGGCACGCGCATCGCGCTGATTCGCGAAAAAATCGGCAGTGACTCGCGTTACGTATGGCTCAACCAGTACGAAAACGCGGCCAACCCGCGCGCCCATGCACGCACCACGGCGCGCTCGATCAGCCAGCATTTCGGGCATGTCGATTACCTGTTCGTCGGCGCAGGCACCACCGGCACCCTGATGGGCTGCCTTCAGCATTTTCAGCGCCATCATCCGACCACCAAAATCATTGCCGTGGACAGCGTCGGCTCGGTGACTTTCAACACTCCCGCCAGCCGTCGCTATATTCCGGGTCTGGGCACCAGTCAGCGTCCACCGATTTTCAATGCCGACGGTGTTCATGCGCTGGAGATGGTGCCTGAGTCGCGCACCGTTGCCATGTGCCGGATTCTGGCGCGCACCAAAGGTCTGCTGGTCGGCGGCTCGACCGCCACGGTTGCGGCGGCTGTTCACGCCTGGCGCGACCGCATCGAACCCGGTTCGGTGGTGGTGGCTCTGTCGCCGGACTGGGGTGAGCGCTATCTGGACACGCTGTATGACGACCTTTGGGTCGAACGGCATTTCGGCAGCGACGTGCTGAACATGACCCTGGCGGACATGCCGATCATGCCGAACTGGACCACCTATCTGGCAACCGAGTGCTCGCGTCAGGCGCCGTTCCATGTGATCGACGGTGAAGTGGTCGCGCGGCTGCTGGCGGCGGATCCTCAGGCCTGCATCAATGACGTCGAAGACGCTTATCTGGCCCATGAAGCAGGCCGGACGATCAATCCAGACAGCTACTTTCTGCGTTTCCCCGAGGCACCGGCCAACCGCATCATCGCGCTGCCCGCCAGCCTGTGCGGGGAACAGCCGGTCAGTGGCATCAAGTGGATTTCCAGTTTCCCGGGCAATACGGACTCGGGTCTGCAACGCGCCTCGGCGGTGTTGATCCTCAACGATCCGCAGACCGGCTATGCCTTTGCCTGTCTGGAAGCGTCGCGAATCAGCGCCATGCGCACTGCCGCCTCTGCAGTGCTGGGTGCGCGCTGGATGAATCGTCATCACAAACACGTCCCGCGCATGGCGTTCATTGGTGCCGGATTCATTGCGCGCAGCATTCTGGACATGTTCGTCAGCGATGGCTGGACGCTGGGCAAGGTGAGTGTGTTCGATCAGCACCCCGATTCGGCACGGGCGCTGGTCGATCACGCCGCGAACCGGCATCGGCTGGTCAGTGAGCTGGCAGATCTGGACAACAGCCTGCAGGCCGATGTGGTGGTGTTCGCCACCACGGCGCCGAGTCCTTATGTGTTGGAGCCAGTGTTCCGGCCGGGCCAGTTGGTATTGAACATCTCGCTGCGTGATCTTGGCCCCGAGGTGATTGCCTGCGCCAACAACATTCTGGATGACGTCGAGCATTGCCTGAAGGCTCGGACCTCGCCTGACCTGGCGGTGCAGCAGTATCAGGACCGCTCGTTCATCACCGGCACGCTGGCGCAACTGATGACAGGGCAAGTGGAACTGAGCCCGGATCGGGCCTCAATCTTCTCGCCGTTCGGCCTGGGCGTACTCGACCTGGCCGTAGGGCAGCGGATCTACGGACAGGCCGTGGCCGAAGGCAGCGCCTTGCCGGTGCCGCAGTTCTTTTTCGAATCGAACCGCTGGTGATCGACATGCAGACACTTTCTCTTGATCGGTTCGAACTGCCTGTCCGGCAGTTCGAACCTGAGCCGTGTTCGATCGCGATCATCGGCATGGGCTCGCGTGGCCTCAGCGTTCTGGAACAGTTGATCGGTTTGAGTCGCAAAACGGATGCGCAACGGCTGCGCATCGAGGTATTCGATCCTCGGACGCCCGGCAGCGGCCTGCACCTTGCCGAACAGCCCGATTACCTGATGCTCAACACCATGGCGGGTCAGCTCTCGGCGTTTTCGTCGGCCTTTCCAGTCTCAGAACCTGCGGGCTGGACCTTTTTACAGTGGTGCCACGCCAAGGTAGTCACGCTCGATGAACGAGGCCATGTCAGTACGGACGGGAAAAGCAGGCCGGTTGCGTTCGGCGACTTCGTGCCGCGCAAACTGCTGGGGCGTTATTTGCAGGACAGCTATCGATTTCTGCTGAAGCAATGCCCCGCGCATGTCGAAGTGCGCCACCACGCCGAGGTGGTCACTGGTTGTCGTGAGCTGGCTGTCGATGCAGGTTTTCGCCTGCAAACGACGGTTCGCGAACTGGATGTCGACGCAGTGCTGCTGACCTGTGGCCACTCGTCAGCGGCAGACGAGCGATCTGCCATCGGCGAGTCGGTATTGATCGAAGGGCTGGGCCTGACTGCGATGGACACACTGGCGCAGCTCACTGAGGGGCGCGGCGGGCGTTATGTGCCTGATCCAGGCCATGCGGGCTGGCGCTACCTGCCGTCCGGGCTGGAGCCGAGGATCGCGCTGTATTCGCGCTCAGGGCTGCCGTTTCACGCCCGGCCCCAATGGCATCCTTCTGTCCATGCTGCGCTGCCGAGAACGTTCTTTACCGCTGAAGCCATTGTCGAACTGCGCCAGCAGAGCGCGACCGGACGGCTCGATTTCGAGCGTGACGTGCTGCCGTTGATCAAGGACGAAATGTGCGCGGTGTTCTGGCAGGCCAGAGTCCGACTCGACGCTCCCCGGGAGTTGCAGTTGCTGCAGCAGAAGCTCGGTAACGCGACTGATCGGGTTTCACGCCACAGGTTGTTCAAGGCGCTGGCCGAGCAGTGGGGCGAGTTCGAGCCCGAACAGTGGCTGGTCACCGAGCGCTGGTGCGGCGATGAAGAATCGTATGCGCAGTGGTTCGAACGCTGGATCGTGCGTGAGCTGGCGTTGAGTCGCCTGGGCACCGCGAGCAGCCCGGTTCGTCAGGCGCTGGAGGTGTGGCGTGATTATCGCGACCTGCTGCGGCGTGTGGCGGATCGCGGCGGCCTGAGTGACGCATCGACACTGGCGTTTTATGGCACGTGGGCCGGGCTGTCGAATCGACTGGTCGGCGGCCCGCAGAAAGAGCGTTACGAAGACCTGCTGGCGCTGATCCAGGCCGGTGTCGTGACCGTCCTGCCGCCCATGGAGGATGCGTCCGGTTCGCCTGTGCCGTTCGACACGCTGATCCGGGCGCGTGTGGCGCACCACGGTCTTTCTTCCCGTCGCGATCCGCTATTGAACGACCTGCTGCGTCAGGGCCTTGTTCGTCCCGCTCATGCGTATCCGGCTGACGGAGTGGCGACGGACCCGTCCGGGCACGTCCTGCGTGCCGACGGCAGCGTTCACCCACGCCTCTGGGCACTGGGGCCGATCGTCGAAGGCTGCACCTTCTACAACCACTACGTGCCCACGCCAGAACCGACCTGCCGTGCGCTGATCGAGGCGCGACAGGTTGCCGAGACCTGCCTGGCTGCGCTCTCGGTCAATCGCTGCGACTCCCTTTCAATCACCGCTTTTTCAACCCTCTAAAAGGAATAGGTTACATGTACGAGATCACTCTGCTGACGGCGCTCGCCGGTGCTTTCATTGTCCTGATCATCAGTCCCGGCCCGAACTTTCTGGTCATCACCCAGTTGTCGTTCAGCCAGTCCCGGCAACAAGGTATCTGCGCCGGACTGGGTGTTGCTTCGGGCAGCATCCTCTGGGCATTGCTCGCAGCCACGGGGCTGGGCCTGATATTTCAACAACTGCCCTGGCTGCAACCGGCCCTGCAACTGCTGGGCGGGGCGTACCTGACCTGGCTGGGCACCAAGAGCCTGCGCAGCGCGGGCAGCCAGCCCAAACCTCGCGACATTGGCGCGCTGGGCATCGGCAGTCTCAGCCGTGCCTACCGTTTCGGCCTGTTCACCAACCTGACCAACCCCAAGGCGCTGGCGTTCTACACCAGCGTATTCACCACAGTGACCACGCCGGGCATGCCGATGTGGGTGCGCACGGCCGGGGTGTCGATCATTGCCG
Organism: Pseudomonas viridiflava; assembly: GCF_001642795.1. Lineage (GTDB taxonomy): Bacteria > Pseudomonadota > Gammaproteobacteria > Pseudomonadales > Pseudomonadaceae > Aquipseudomonas > Aquipseudomonas viridiflava. The sequence goes on from NZ_LKEH01000027.1 coordinate 318,350, forward strand.
TTCTGGCGATCTCCTGGTTCGTGCTGCTGGCCACGCTGTTTTCGATTCCGGCGGTGCAGGCCCGTTATCAGCGCATGAAAAAGGCCATCGACATCGTGACCGGACTTTTCATGATCGCGTTCGGTATTCGCCTGCTGATCGGCCTTTTGCCGGCCGGTCTGATCAACTGATTTCAAGGAACGACACCATGTACAACAATGACTGGCATTACCCGACCTCCATTCGCGCAGGCGCCGGACGCGCCGCAGAGCTGGCTGACGCTTGCCGTGTGACAGGCATCAAACGTCCACTGCTGATCACTGATCGGTTTCTGGGCAGTACGGACATGATCCGTAGCGCTGTAGAGGACTGCCGACAACAGTTGGGCCATTGCGGGCTGTTTGACCGGGTAAAGGGCAATCCGACCGGCACCAATGTCGCGGACGGGCTGGAAGCCTATAAAGCGGGCGACCACGACGGCGTGATTGCCTTCGGCGGCGGCTCGGCGCTGGATGCTGCCAAGGCCGTGGCGCTGATGTCAGGGCAAACCCGGCCGCTGTGGGACTTCGAGGACATCGGCCAGAATCATTTGCGCGCCAACCCGCTGGGCATCGCCCCGGTCATCGCGCTGCCAACCACTGCGGGCACAGGCTCCGAAGTGGGCAGGGCGTCGGTGATTACGGACGAACAGGCGCAGGTCAAACGCACCATCCTGCACATCCGCATGATGCCGCGCATCGCCATTCTGGACGCCAACCTGACGCTGGATCTGCCCACGCACCTGACCGCTGCAACCGGTGCCGACGCGCTGACGCATTGCATGGAATCCTGGTGCTCACCGGTCTGGCACCCGATGGCTGAAGCGGTGTCTGTGAAGGGAATGCAGATGATCAAAGCGTATCTGCCTCGCGTCGTCGCGAACGGGCAGGATCTGGAGGCGCGCCAGCAGATGCTGGTGGCGTCCAGCCTGGGCGCGGCGGCGTTTCAGCGAGGATTGGGTGGTGTGCACGCCATTGCGCAGAGCCTGGGCGCGCTGTACGACCAGCATCACGGCTTGCTCAACGCCATCCTGCTGCCGTATGTACTGGAGGCCAATCGGTCCGCCCTGTTGCCGCAAATGGACGATCTGGCGGTTTACCTGCGTCTGCCCAAACCCGGTTTCAGCGGCGTGATGGACTGGGTGCTGAGCTTGCGCGAGCAGATCGGCATTCCCCACACGCTGGCTGACATCGGCATCCATGATCAGGACGCCGAGTTGGTGGGTCAGATGGCATTTGCGGACGGTTGCTCGCACACCAATCCGATCCGCCATTCGGCTGAGGCCTACGCCGCGATATTCACACGAGCGGTGAGGGGGCAGTGATTCATGGTGCAGGTGGATGAGCCGGCGGTTCAGCGTCTGGCCGAGGTCTGGCAAGGCTGGGTCGATTCCGGGCAGATCGTAGGCGGTGTATTGCTGGTGGCGCAGGGCGGCGTGCTGCGCTACGTCAGCGCTCGGGGCTGGGCGGATCGGGAACGGCGGGTGACTGTGACTCGCGATACACGTTTTCGCCTGGCGTCGTTGACCAAACTGCTGACGTCGGTGACTGCGCTGCGGCTTTGCGAGCAAGGCGTCTTAGGTCTGGATGCGCCGGTGACGGACTGGTTGCCAGCGTTTCGGCCCCGTCTGAGCGATGGTCGGGAGCCGGTCATCACCCTGCGGCATCTGCTGTCGCACAGCTCCGGGCTTGGCTATGGCTTCGAACAGCTGCCAGGTAACACTTATGAGTTGGCGGGCGTGTCGGACGGGCTGGACCGTGTGGCGTTTGATCTGCAGGAAAACCTGAGTCGTCTGGCGAAGCTGCCGTTGCTGTTCGAACCCGGCACTGCCTGGGGGTATTCGCTGGCGACCGACGTGCTGGGTGCGGTAATCGAGCAAGGCACTGGTCGTGGGTTATCGCAGGTTATCGACGAGCAGGTCGCCCGGCCCCTGGGCATGGCGTCGACCTCGTTCAGGCAGGATCACGGTCGGCTGGCGCGTGCTTATAAAGACGGTGCTGGCGCTCCCGAGCGTATCGGTGATGGCGACGTGCTGGTTCTTGAAAGTGGAACGGCCAGGGTGTCGTCGGGCCGGGTCTACGATGCGCAGGCCTATGAATCAGGTGGAGCGGGCATGCTGGGGACCGCCGATGATTACCTGAAGCTGCTGGAATGCCTGCGTCTGGACGGCGCGCCTTTGTTGAATTCCGTAAGTACGGCGGCGTTGCTGAGTAACGCCATTGGCAAAGTGACACTCAAGGGCAGGGGCGCAGGCTGGACGTTCGGCCTGGGGCCGGTGATCCTCGCCGACCCGCTGGCCGCCGGGCAGCGACAGGGCGCTGGCACCTGGTCATGGTGCGGCGTGTATGGCAGTCATTACTGGGTCGATCCGGTGTCGGAGATCAGTCTGGTTGTGCTGACCAATACCGCCGTGGCGGGCGCCTGGGGCAGGTTTGCGGATGCGTTGGTTGAGGCGGTTTATTCATGAATGGAAGCTGATCCTGTCCCCGCGGAGCACTCAGCGTTATACACAAGTCCGCCTCGACCCTGATCAAACCCGCGCAAACTGTTTGCGGTAGCTGCTCGGGCTGACACCCACCAGATTACGGAAGTGCCGCCGGAACGACTCTTCGGAGCCGAAGCCGGTTCGGTCCACCACCTCGTTCAGCCGCAACTTCGATGATTCCAGCAGCTCCTTTGCATACGCCACGCGCTCGCCCAGCAACCAGTCATAGGGTGTAAGCCCCGTACTTTCCATGAAGCTGCGGTGCAAGGTGCGGGTACTGACTGCGGCGCGTGAGGCCATTTCCTTGATGGTGTGCGGCCGGTTCAGGTCGCTGCGGATCCAGTCCATCAGATTGGAAATCGGCCCGTCGCTGGCCGACACCAGCTGCCGCGAGGCGTATTGCGACTGTCCGCCTTCGCGATGGGGCGGGATCACCATGCGTTGCGCCACCATATTGGCCACACGCGAGCCATGATCGTTGCGCACCAGATGCAGCATCATGTCCAGTCCGGCCGCGGATCCTGCCGCCGTAACGATGCTGCCCTGATCGACATACAGCTCGTTGGGCTGAATGGTCAGCCCCGGATACATGGTGGCCAGCAGGTCGGTGTAACGCCAGTGAGTGGTGACCTTGTGACCGTCGAGCAACCCTGCAGCCGCCAGCACGAACGCCCCGGTGCAGATCGAGCAGATACGCGCACCACGGGCGTGGGCGGCCTGAAGCTGTTCGATGAGGCGCTGTGGCACCTTTGACTCAACACCGCGCCAGCCGGGCACGATGATGGTATCGGCGTTTTCCAACAGCACATCGCCAGGCGTTGGCACGATAGTAATGCCTCCGGCGGCCGTGATCGGCCCGTCATCGACCGGGAACGTCGCAAATTCATACCAGGTGACGCCCAGCTCGGGTCGTTTGAGGGCGAATACCTCGACCGTGCAGCCAAATTCGAAGGTGCAGAGCTGGTTATAGATCAAGGCGACAACGAGATGATTTTTCATGGCGCGATGTTACCGGATATTGGCATTTCGGACAGTGGTTCGTGCCGATGCTACTGGGTAATCTGAAGCCTGTCACTCAGGTGAATCCTTAACCCTGCATGTGGTCCGGCAACCGGACCCAGGAGCCATTTCGTGTCCCTCAATATCGGTATCTACGTGTACGACGACGTCGAAGTTCTCGACTTCGCGGGCCCCTACGAAGTGTTCACCACCGCCACTCGAATGCATGCGCGCAACAGTCGTGATGACAAGCCGCTGTTCAATGTCTTCACCATCGGCCGCAGCACTGCCTCTGTGCGTGCGCGGGCCGGTCTGAAGGTCGATCCGGACTTCTCGATCAATGATCACCCGGCCATGGACTGCCTGATCGTTCCGGGTGGCGTCGTCAACGCCGAGCTGGAAAAACCGGACGTCATTCGCTGGATCAGCGATCAGTCGGAACCGGGGCGCGTCGTTGCGGCGGTCTGCACCGGCGCATTCATGCTTGCCAAGACCGGCAAGCTGGCGGGCAAGCAGGTCACCACCCATTGGGAAGACATTGCCGATCTCAAGGAAATGTTCCCGTCGGTGGATGTTCTCAGCACCTTGCGCTGGGTGGACGAAGGTTCGTTCGTGACGTCGGCGGGCATTTCCGCCGGCATTGACATGAGTCTGCATCTGGTTGAACGTCTGCACAGCCGCGAATTGGCTGAGCGCACTGCACTGCAACTGGACTTCGACTGGACCGAGAACGACTGAATCGCGTCCATTGCCCATCGCGATCTGTACCGCTTTGCGGACCCATCGGACCCGATATTCCGGGTGAATGACAGACTTTCTGCCTTGTCTGGGATCCTGCTGCCAAGTCGTGCGCGCTGACGCATCCGAGCAGGATCCTTTCCAGAAAATCCAGCGGTTGCATGCACCCCCGACTGACCGACCCCTTTGTGCTGCCGATAAGCGCACAAAGGGGCATGTCATCGGGGGTTGGTGTATTTCCGACTTATCCGTCAGCGCCAGGTCGCGCCTACCATCGCTTTATCCAGAGTGCAGGACAGATGAAAACCCATTTCTTCAAAATCGTTCAAACCGTTGCCCAGCACGGTTCGTTCTCCGAAGCTGCGGCCATTCTGGGGTGCAGCCAGTCGAACATCAGCTACGCCATCAAGGAAGTCGAAGATTTCTTCGAGAAACGCCTGTTCATCCGCAGTCGCTCTGGTTGCACACTGACGCCCGATGGCAGGGTGATCTCGCAGACCCTGAGCAGCATCATGGCAACGCTTGAACAACTAAAAAAAATGGGGTGAGCGGCAGTGTAACGATCCACTATTACACGCACATTCAAGAGACCAGCCTTGGCAATTCGCTGGATTTTCTCGCCCGGCATTACCCTGACATCCACCTCAATGTGCTGCATGGCAGCGATCAGAATCCATCACTGGAGCCATTGCTAAAGGAAACGGCCGATATTCTGATTCTCCCCAGTACCGTCCTGGGGGAACACTACGTCGAGCATCATCACTGGTCCGACCACTACGTTTTGGTGACCGCCAAGGGCAAGCCCTCGCAGACCCGTACCTTCACCGAACTGTCGCAGACTTCACGCTATGTTGCCTGGCGGCATCCTGGTGTGGACCGATTGCATCAGCAACTGGCGTCCGCGCAGGTCAGGCTCAGCCATCGTGGTGAACTCAGTTGTCTGGAAACCCTGCTGGACCTGATCGCCCGGCAGCACTGCATCTCCATTTTGCCCAGCGCCTTGCTCAACGGACACTTGCGGGAAGTGGAGCAGGTACCGTTGCCGGGAACGATCATGCGCCACATCAGTGTGGTGGCCCGTCCGACTTCTTTGTTGTCGAACGCTGCTCATGCGGTGATCCAGGCTTTAAAGAAGCCGCGGGTGCTGGCGGTTCAGCGGTATTGAGCAGACCCCGGGTGTGGGAAATACAGTTCTTCGGCAACTGACGGCGTGTGTCACGGGGTGCAGGCATTGTCTTGTGAAAGCTACAGCCTGATGCAACGAATTGTCCCCACAGGGCTCATACCCATAGGTAATACATTCGGGACGCTTGTTCGCAAGCGTCCAACGCCGCCGATTCGAGAGGAAGACTGGACGCTATGACGATACCGGACAAGCAGTATGTGGACTGGCTGGTCGAGCAATCGATGCTGAACGCTGCCAGACAGCGCGCCAAGACCTACTCGGGCCAGGGAAGACTCTGGCAACGGCCGTTCGCACAGGCCCGTCCAAGGGACGCATCCGCCATTTCTTCGGTCTGGTTCACCGCGTATCCCGCATCGATCGTCACCCGTGAGGGCTGCTCGGTGCTTGAGGCGCTGGGTGATGAAACGCTGTGGCACGCCTTGTCGGAAATCGGCATCCAGGGCATTCACAACGGCCCGCTCAAGCTGTCCGGCGGTTTGCAGGGGCGTACCCGCACGCCCAGCATTGACGGCAATTTCGACCGCATCAGCTTCACTATCGATCCTGAACTGGGCACTGATGCTCAACTGCTCAGCCTGACGCGCATTGCTGCGGCGCATAACGCTGTGATCATCGATGACGTCATTCCGTCGCACACCGGCAAGGGCGCCGACTTCAGGCTGGCCGAGCTTGCGTATGAGGACTATCCCGGCCTTTATCACATGGTCGAGATCCGCGAAGAAGACTGGCAGCTCTTGCCTGATGTCCCGGCGGGCCGCGATGCGGTCAATCTGACGCCCGAGGTGGTCGACCAACTGCGCGACAAGCATTACATCGTGGGTCAGCTGCAACGGGTGATTTTCTTCGAGCCCGGCGTCAAGGAAACCGACTGGAGCGCCACTGATGTGGTGCAAGGCGTCGATGGCAAGGCACGGCGCTGGGTGTATCTGCACTACTTCAAGGAAGGTCAGCCTTCCCTGAACTGGCTGGACCCCAGCTTCGCCGCGCAGCAGATGATCATTGGTGATGCACTGCATGCCATCGACGTCTCTGGCGCACGCGTACTGCGGCTGGATGCCAACGGATTCCTGGGTGTCGAGCGTCGCGCTGAAGGCGCGGCGTGGTCGGAAGGGCACCCGTTGTCGATCACCGGCAACCAGTTGCTGGCCGGCGCGATCCGCAAGGCCGGTGGTTTCAGCTTTCAGGAGCTGAACCTTACGCTGGACGACATTGCCTCCATGGGCAATGGCGGTGCTGACCTGTCCTATGACTTCATCACCCGTCCGGCTTATCAGCACGCGTTGTTGACCGGCACGACCGAGTTCCTGCGGCTGATGCTGCGCCAGGTTCATGCGTTCGGCATCGATCCGGCGTCATTGATCCACGCGCTGCAGAACCACGATGAACTGACACTGGAACTGGTGCACTTCTGGACGCTGCATGCCCACGACACCTATCACTATCAGGGCCAGACCTTTCCCGGCAACATCCTGCGCGAGCACATCCGCGAAGAGATGTACGAGCGGCTGACCGGCGAGCATGCGCCCTATAATCTGAAGTTCGTCACCAACGGCGTGTCCTGCACCACGGCGAGCATCATTACCGCCGCACTGGGCATTCGTGACCTGAGCACGATCACTGACGCGGATATCCAGCAGATTCAGCACATTCACTTGCTGCTGGTGATGTATAACGCGATGCAGCCTGGCGTGTTCGCGCTGTCCGGCTGGGATCTGGTCGGTGCGCTGACCTTGCCGGCCGAGCAGGTCCAGCACTTGATGCAGGACGGTGACACCCGCTGGATCCACCGTGGCGCGTACGATCTGGCCGATCTGGATCCGGAAGCGGAGCTGTCGGAAGGCGGCATGCCGCGTGCGCAGTCGCTGTACGGCAGTCTGGTCAGCCAGCTCAAGCGTCCTGACTCGTTCGCTTCGCAGCTCAAGAAGATTCTGGCGGTGCGCCGTGCCTACGACATCGCTGCCAGCCGCCAGATTCTGATTCCTGATGTGCAGCATCCGGGTCTGCTGGTCATGGTGCATGAACTGCCAGCAGGCAAGGGCACTCAGATCACCGCGCTCAACTTCAGCGCCGAGACCATCGTCGAAACGCTGCACCTGCCCGACATTGCACCAGGGCCTGTGGTGGACATCATCAACGAGCGTGTGGAAGGCGACCTGACCGAGCAGGGTGAGTTCACCATCACGCTGGATGCTTACGAAGGTCTGGCACTGCGGGTCGTAAGCACCTTGCCGATGATCTGAGCATCGGGGTCATGATGCAGTCTGTGCCATCTGTGACGCGGAGCGTCACGGGCGGCATGCATACCCCGTGGGAGGCGGCTTGCCGGCGATGGCGTCCGTTCAATCACTGATAGATCGCTTCAGAAAAAGCATCGCCGGCAAGCCGCCTCTTATCAAACAACCTGTAAACCACTGAATGAAATCGATTTTGTGGGAGGCGGCTTGCCGGCGATGCAGACGACGCGGTATGTCAGGAAAATCGCGTCATCGTTCATCGCCGGCAAGCCGCCTCCCACGGTCCGTGGTCGCAGCAAGACGCGGGTATAACGCTGAGCACAAGCATGGGCATGATCGGGGTGCTTGAGATCACGCTGATCGTTCCTACGCTCCGCGTGGGAATGCCGCTCAGGACGCTCCGCGTTCGCTCTCGAATGTGGCGCAGATGTGTGCCCAAGCTCCAGCGTTATCCACGTCATGCGTTCGGCTCACTGAATCCGCAGTCTGTGCCATTTGTGACGCGGAGCGTCACGGGCGGCATGCCCACGCGCGCGCTCAGCCGTTCTGATGCTTCTTCATTCTGTAGGCAAACTGCGCACGGCTGAGCCCCAACAGCCGTGACGCGGCTGCCAGATTCCCCTGACTCTTGGCCATCGCTTCACTGATGAGGCGATGCTCGAGGTCGTCGATGGAAAACCCCTCAGGCTGGCCCAGCGTGTCCAGGAGTGTGGATGCAGGTTCCGCATCGGGCTTTGAGCCCAGCGAAAGTCCTCCCTCGTGGTTCAGCGAATACGATTCGACAGGCATCGGTTCATTGCGAAAGATATGGATCAGGTCGATGGGCTGGCCATCTTCGCTGGCGATCAGGCCGCGTTCGATCAGGTTCTGCAGTTCGCGAACATTGCCCGGAAAGTCGTAGCGCAACAGGGTTTTCAAGGCCCGCATGGTCAATCCGGCCTGTGTGCGACCGTATTCATGGCAGAACCGTCCGAGAAACGCATTGATGAGCAAAGGCACATCATCCCGGCGTTCACGCAGCGGGGGCAGGGCGATGGGGTAGACGTTCAGACGATAGAACAGGTCTTCGCGGAAATCGCCATGCGCCACGGCCTGGCGTAAATCGATGTTGGTTGCCGCGACGACCCGCACATTGACCTTGATGCCGCTGGAGCCACCGACCCGCTCGATTTCCCGTTCCTGAAGGGCGCGTAACAGCTTGCTCTGGCCCGCGAGGCTCAGGCAGGTGATCTCATCGAGAAACAGAGTCCCGCCATTGGCGCGCTCGAAGCGACCGGGGCGCGAATGGGTGGCGCCGGTGTAGGCGCCGCGCTCGACACCGAACAGCTCGGATTCAATCAGGTTGTCCGGGATCGCCGCGCAATTGAGCGCCACGAAAGGCCCGTCCCGATGGCGACTGAGCTGATGCAACTGGCGAGCGAACATTTCTTTGCCCACACCTGACTCGCCACTAAACAATACGGTAGCGGGGGTCATGGCAACACGTTGCAGTGCCTGGCTGGCGGCATTGAACGCGGCACTTGCGCCAATCAACGGATGTTCGGTACCTGTAGAGGGCGCTTCGCTCCAGGGCGCTGCAGAAGGTGCCGCTGGGTTGTGTGGCGCGCTGGAGGAGACAACGCTCAGGTAGCCAAGGTCGCGCTCGACATCGCCCCATTGCTCGGCGGTCTTGCCGATCACCCGGCAGCAGTTGTGGCCCATGCCGCGGCATTCCACCTCACGGAATATCACAATCTGCCCGAATAGCCCGCTGACGAAACCGGTGGCATAACCGATTTCGGTCCAGCACACCGGATCCTGGCTGATGCCGTGGGACGCAAGATGTTCGTCGGCTTCACAGGAGTGGTGCCAGAGGAATTCGCCTTCGTAGAACCCCGACTTCGCATCGAACTTGAAATGCAGCGGCTCGACCTTGGCCATGCCCTCAAGGGTGTGTAAATGTGTGCCGGCACGGAAAACCGCAGTGGCATCGGCATGCGGCCAGCGCTCTCTGATCAGTCTGGCATCCCGTGCGCCGGAGAGATAACCGGCGCGGGTAAACATGCCACGCGCCTGCTCCAGACCCAGGCGTTCGATGATTTCCCGACGCAAGGTGCCGAATGACGAGCTGTGCAGCAGAAGCATGCGCTGGTCGTTGAGCCAGATGCGGCCGTCGTCAGGGGAAAAGAACAGGCATCCGGTCAATTCCTCCGACGTGGGGGACTGACCGGGGTTCGACCCGGCGCTGTCGCCTTGCGGCGCAAAACGCTCGGCGGCGAAATCCTGATCGGAAAGATGGCGAAGAGGGTTAGTCATTGTTATGCCCCAGGCCTTGAGTGATCGAAATGATGAAGCGCTCATATAGTTATAAAGCATAACTTAATCAAATGAACAAGCCCGATCGAACGTCCACTCGTTCGGATGTGATGCTCGACATATCAAAACAGGGCGCAAGCGTTGGATCCAGAGCGGTCGCGCACAAATATGACCACATGATGGCAAAACCGGCACAGCGTTTGCTGAGGACTCAGCACGGCGCAAGCGACCGTTCTTCGGGGCGCGGCGATTACAAACATAAAAGCCGGAGTTTCACCATGTCAGTGTCTGAGCCTGTGTCTTTGCTGCAACCCGCAATCGCATCCAACTGTATCTTCAACGGTGGCTGGGTACCGTCATCGGCGCCGTTGCGTCCGGTGATCGAGCCCGCCACCGGTGAATTGCTGATGAACACCGCCATGGCGGATGCCGCCGATATCGCGGTCGCCTGTCGTGAGGCGGCACTGGCCCAGCCCGCCTGGGCCGCGATGGGACCTCGCGAGAAAGCGGAAATATTTTTGCTGGCCGCCGACCAGGCTGTCCGCTCCTTCGATGAGTTGTCGTTGTATGTGGCGCGCGAAACCGGCGGCAGCCTGCACAAGGGTGAGCACGAGGTGCGTGAGGCCATCGTATTGCTGCGCCAGGCGGCAGGGATGTTGTCTCAGGCTCATGGGCACGGCTTGATGCTGCCCGGCGCGGCGGGACGATTGTCGTACGCGCGACGTGTACCGCATGGCGTGATCGGGATGATTTCACCGTTCAACTTTCCACTGGTCCTGTCGTTGCGCACGGTTGCGCCTGCACTGGCCGCGGGGAACGCGGTGGTGCTCAAGCCGGATCCGCAGACACCGGTCAGCGGCGGTTTCCTGATTGCCCGCCTGTTCGAACAGGCCGGTCTGCCCAAGGGCCTGCTGCATGTGTTGCCAGGCGCTGCGGATGCGGGCGAGGCCCTGTGCCGCGACCCCAACGTGCAAATGATCACCTTCACGGGCTCCACTGCTGCGGGCCGCAAGGTCGGTGAGACGGCGGGGCGCAACCTCAAGAAGGTCTCGCTGGAACTGGGCGGCAAGAACCCGCTGATCATTCTGGAAGATGCCGATCTGGACCTGGCGGCTGGCAACGCGGCGTTTGGCGCATGGCTGCATCAGGGCCAGATCTGCATGGCGACCGGGTTGATTCTGGTCCACGAATCCATTGCAGCCGCGTTTACGCGCAAGCTCGCGGATAAGGCGCGAGCCTTGACCGTGGGCAACGCCGCGCGCGGGGAGGCCGCACTGGGGCCGCTGATCAATGCGCGCCAGGTGCAGCATGTGCATGGGCTGGTCAGCGAGAGCATAGAGGGGGGCGCGCAGTTGGAAACCGGCGGCGAATACGATGGCCTGTTTTATCGTCCGACCGTGCTCAGCCATGTAAAACCGGGTATGCGGGTCTTCGAAGAAGAAGTTTTCGGGCCTGTGGCGGTTGTCGTGTCATTCTCCACGGATGAAGAGGCGATCGAGCTGGCCAACCGCAGCGAGTACGGCCTGGCGGCGGCGGTGATCTCGCCGTCAGTGGGCCGGGCGATGGCTATCGGTGATCGCCTCAAGTGCGGCTTGTTGCATATCAATGATCAGACCGTGGCGGACGAATGCATCAACTCCTTTGGCGGGCGCGGTTCATCAGGCAACGGTAGCAGCGTCGGCAGCCCATCCGACGGGGACGAGTACAGCCAATGGCAATGGGTCACGGTCAAGAATCAGCCGCCGGCTTACCCGTTCTGAAGGCTGTCGACAGTTTGAGAAGCACAGGCTCCACCCACAATAACAAGAGCGCACGACTATGAACCTGAACAACAAAACCCTGATTGTGACTGGCGTGTCTTCCGGTATCGGTGCCGAAGTGGCGAGGCTGGCACGCTTCCAGGGGGCCAGAGTGATCGGCGTTGACCGCCACGAACCGCAACTGACCCTGGACAGCTTTTTTCAGGCCGATCTCGGCGACCCCGCCAGTATCGATGCGCTGATCGAAAAACTACCCGCCCAGGTCGACGCGCTGTGCAACATCGCAGGTGTGCCGGGCACCGCGCCTGCCGAGGTCGTGGCCAAGGTCAATTATCTGGGGCTGCGCCATCTGACTCAGGGCTTGCTGCCGCGCATTGCGCCAGGCGGCAGCATCGTGAATGTCGCCTCGGTTCTCGGCGCGCAATGGCCGGACCGTCTGGAACTGCACAAGGCAATGGCCAGGACCGAAACCTACGCAGAGGGCCAGGCGTGGCTGGCAGCCAACCCGGTGGCCCAGGAGACCTGCTATCAGTACTTCAAGGAAGCGCTGATCGTCTGGACGTTCCAGCAGTCACAGGCCTGGTTCAGAGATCAGTCGGTCCGCATCAACTGCGTGGCGCCGGGGCCGGTGTTTACGCCGATTCTGGGAGACTTCGTCACCATGCTGGGTGAAGAGCGCATCGCCAGAGATGGCGCGCGCATGAAGCGTCCGGCCCAGGCCGATGAGGTCGCCGAAGTAATCGCATTCCTGTGCTCCGACGCGTCGCGCTGGATCAACGGGGTCAACCTGCCGGTGGATGGAGGGTTGGCGGCGACTTACGTGTGAAGGGATTCGGTTGATGTAAACCCCGGTCCTGCGTTCGCGGGATCGGGGCCTTGAAAACAACAATAAGAACCAAAGGAATTACAAGATGCAGAAGTCTATCTTGCGTACCGTCGTGGCCGCCTCATTGGTCGCCTTGTCTTCAACCGCTCACGCTTATGACTTGCCCGGTCTCAATCTGGGCAACACCAGCTTTTATGATGGTTCTCCCGCGCCGGACGGGCCGGGCTGGTATCTGGAGGAGTACGCCAACTTCGCCAAGGCCGACCGTTTCAATGACGTCAATGGCAACAAGTTGCAGTTACCCAAGCAGGAAGTTGAAGTACTGGCGCTGACCACCCAACTCATCTACGTCGCACCCCCTCTGGCCAATGGCGCGATGCCCGGCATTACGGCGATCAACACGTCGTTGGCGCACGTTGACGTCGATGACGGTCTGGGCAACTCGGCCCTCAGCTCCAGAGCCGGGTTTGGTGATTTGATCATCGGCCCGTTTCTGCAATTGCCGACGATTTCAAATGCCGATGGCAGTCCGCTGCTGACCCAGCGGGTCGAGGCTGACATTGCGATTCCGGTTGGCGCTTACGACCGCAATCGATCAATCAACCCCGGTAGCAACTTCTGGTCGTTCAACCCTTACTACGCCGCGACTTACTGGTTCTCGCCAAAATGGTCGGCCAGCGGCCGCTTCATGTACCTGTGGAACGGCAAGAACGACGACCCCCAGGCTGGCTTCGGCAACGCCTCCGACACCCAGGCCGGACAGGCCCTGCACGCCAATCTGACCCTGCAGTACGCCGTCAGCGAGCAACTTTCCGTGGGCCTCAATGGCTACTGGCTCAAGCAGTTCACCGACACTCAGGTAGACGGGCACGACGTGAGTGGCCGCAAGGAAAAGGTCTGGGCCATCGGGCCTGGGTTTCTTTACGCGTTCAGCAAGCAGAACGTGCTGACGGTCAACAGCTACTTCGAGCAGGGTGCCGAGAACCGTACGGAAGGGAACAAGGTCGTGCTCAATTTTCTGCACGAATTGTAAACGCCGTCGCGAGCAGGTTTTCCAATCAAACATGCCGCCAGCGACAGGCGCTGGCGTGCCTGGCCTCAGGCTTGGTAGACCTTTTTCAACAGTCGCAGCAATTCTTCGCGCTCCTGACTGTTCAAGGCCGACGTGGAATCCAGATCGCTTTGCGCAGCGATCTGTTTCAGTTCCTTGAGCAGCGTTTCGCCGGTCTTGCTGAGGAAGATCCCGTACGACCGCTTGTCCGGTTTGCAGCGCAGACGGACCGCCAATGCGCGGCTTTCCAGCTTGTTCAGCAGCGGCACGACCTGCGGTGGCTCGATGGCCAGCGCCTTGGCCAGGTCGGCCTGCATCAGGCCCGGATTCTTGTCGATGATCGCCAGCGCAGAAAATTGCGCGGGTCGCAGGTCGTGACTCGACAAACGTGCGATGAGGTTCTGGAAAAGTTTGAGCTGTGCCCGGCGCATGGCGTAACCGATCAGGTCGTCCAGTGCGGAGTCCATAGGCAACGACGCCTCGGTAACCTGTGCCGCGGTTGGGCAGAGGGTGGCGATGTCGGATGGCTTGGCCATTGAAAATCCAGTCCTTTTGGGTGATGAGCAATGTTTTCGGCAGTGTGCCGGTGTTCGCGGGCGAAGGCCATGGGCATTCGCAGTTGTGACCAGCATATCCGAATGGAGTGCGGTAAATGTTAATTAAGGTTAATAACAGTTAATTGACATAACTAATTTTCCGGTTTAGGTTTGATTCATCTTCCAATCAAAACAAGAGAGCACCACGATGAGCACGTACGAAGGCCGCTGGACCACCGTCAAGGTCGAAATCGAGCAGGGCATTGCCTGGGTCATCCTCAACCGCCCGGAAAAACGCAACGCCATGAGCCCTACGCTGAACCGGGAGATGATCGATGTGCTGGAAACGCTCGAACAGGATCCTGAGGCCGGCGTACTGGTCTTGACCGGTGCCGGTGATGCCTGGACCGCCGGGATGGACCTCAAGGAGTATTTCCGTGAAGTGGACGCCGGTCCGGAAATCCTTCAGGAGAAGATTCGTCGCGAAGCGTCCCAGTGGCAGTGGAAACTGCTGCGCATGTACGCCAAGCCGACCATCGCCATGGTCAACGGCTGGTGCTTCGGGGGTGGTTTCAGTCCGCTGGTGGCATGCGACCTGGCGATCTGTGCCGATGAGGCCACCTTCGGTCTTTCGGAAATCAACTGGGGCATTCCGCCGGGCAATCTGGTCAGCAAAGCCATGGCCGATACCGTGGGCCATCGTCAGTCGCTTTACTACATCATGACCGGCAAGACCTTCGATGGCCGCAAGGCTGCCGAGATGGGCCTGGTCAACGAAAGCGTGCCGCTCGCGCAACTGCGTCAGGTGACCATCGATCTGGCGCTCAATCTGCTGGAGAAGAATCCGGTCGTGCTGCGCGCCGCCAAACATGGCTTCAAGCGTTGCCGCGAACTCACCTGGGAGCAGAACGAGGATTACCTGTACGCCAAACTCGATCAATCGCGTCTGCTGGACAAGGAAGGCGGTCGCGAGCAGGGCATGAAACAGTTCCTCGACGACAAGAGCATCAAGCCGGGCCTGCAGGCCTACAAGCGCTGACACGAATCCGGCATGGCCCGCTATGCCGGATGACCTGTTGAAGCTAACGTGATCAAACGCTGCACTGTATTCCCGATAAATAGAATAAAGAGGAATCACCATGCTGGACGTGCCCCTGCTGATCGGCGGCCAGTCGTGCCCCGCCCGCGACGGACGTACTTTCGATCGTCGCAATCCCGTGACGGGCGAAGTGGTTTCGCGCGTCGCCGCAGCCACCCTTGAAGACGCAGATGCCGCGGTCGCCGCTGCTCAGGCTGCGTTTCCGGCCTGGTCAGCAATGGCGCCAGGTGAGCGTCGTGCCCGCCTGATGCAGGCGGCCGAGCAATTGCAGGCGCGCAGCGCCGAATTCATTGCTGCAGCGGGCGAGACCGGTGCGATGGCCAACTGGTATGGCTTCAATGTCCATCTGGCGGCCAACATGCTGCGTGAAGCCGCGTCGATGACGACCCAGATCAATGGCGAGATCATTCCTTCCAATGTGCCCGGCAACTTTGCCATGGCGTTGCGGCAGCCGTGTGGCGTGGTGCTGGGCATTGCACCGTGGAACGCGCCGGTGATTCTGGCCACACGCGCCATCGCCATGCCGCTGGCCTGCGGCAATACCGTGGTGCTCAAGGCCTCCGAACTGAGCCCGGCCGTGCATCGCCTGATCGGTCAGGTGCTGCAGGACGCGGGACTGGGCGACGGGGTGATCAATGTAATCAGTAACGCACCGGCCGATGCGCCCGCCATCGTTGAGCGGCTGATCGCCAACCCAGCGGTGCGTCGGGTCAATTTCACCGGTTCCACTCATGTGGGACGCATCGTCGGCGAGCTTTCGGCCCGCCACCTGAAACCGGCCTTGCTGGAACTGGGCGGCAAGGCACCCTTTCTGGTGCTGGACGATGCCGATCTGGACGCTGCCGTAGAGGCCGCTGCATTTGGTGCCTACTTCAATCAGGGCCAGATCTGCATGTCCACCGAACGCCTGATCGTAGACCGCAAAGTAGCCGATGCCTTTGTCTCGAAACTGGCGGCCAAGATCGAAACGCTGCGGGCAGGTCCTCCGGACGACAGTACGTCTGTGCTGGGTTCACTGGTCGATGTCGGCGCGGGAACGCGTATCAAGGCGTTGATCGACGACGCCGTAAGCCAGGGCGCAAAACTGATTGCTGGCGGACAGCTCAAGGGCAGCATCCTGCAGCCCACCTTGCTGGACGATGTCACCGACAGCATGCGTTTGTATCGCGAAGAGTCCTTCGGGCCGGTTGCGGTGCTGATTCGTGGGGAAGGGGACGAGGAGCTGCTGCGCCTGGCCAACGACTCGGAATTTGGCCTGTCGGCGGCGATTTTCAGTCGCGACACCACTCGCGCTCTGGCACTGGCGCAGCGGGTCGAGTCGGGCATTTGCCATATCAACGGTCCCACTGTTCAGGACGAGGCGCAGATGCCGTTTGGTGGGGTCAAGTCCAGTGGTTATGGCAGTTTCGGCGGCAAGGCATCGATCGAGCACTTCACTCAGTTGCGTTGGGTGACGTTGCAAAACGGGCCGCGGCACTACCCGATCTGAACCGTTTATGTCGGTGCGTGCACCTTGATAAGGGGTGTCAGTGCTGACCAGTCAGGCACAACAATAACAAGGCCGCAGCCAGCCGCTGCCACGCTCGCCACGAACCGCCATGTGCCGTTCGGTGTGCGCGTGCCTTGACGGAGAGACGCTCGTGAGTTCCGAACCAAGATCCTCAACGCTGCACACCGAAGTCAACCCGCCACGCTACCGTCAGGTGAGCATTGGCCATCCTGCCGTTGAAGTGCGCGAAGAGCGGGGCGTCCTGCATATGCGCTCGCTTGAACCGCTGGCCGAGTTGCCCAGGCGCTTGCTTGACCGGTTGGTGCATTGGGCCGATGTGCGTCCACAACAGACCTTCGTCGCCGCCCGCGATAGCCTGGGTGGCTGGCGCACGGTCAGCTATGCCGAGATGCTGGACAGCGTGCGCGCCATTGCCCAGAGCCTGCTTAAATATGGGCTGTCGGCCGAAAAGCCGCTGGCGCTGCTGTCGGGTAACGACATCGAACACCTGCAAATCGCCCTGGGAGCGATGTACGCAGGCATTCCCTACTGCCCGGTGTCGCCTGCCTACTCGGTGCTGTCCCAGGATTACGCCAAGTTGCGCCACGTTTGCGGCGTGTTGCGGCCGGGTCTGGTATTCGTCAGCGATGCAGCGCCTTTCCAGCGTGCCATCGACGCGGTGATTCCCGCCGATACGCCAGTCATCACCGTGCGTGGTCAGCTCGCCGGGCGATCCCATATCCGATTCGACAGCCTGCTGGTACAACCCGGCGGCGCCGAAGCCGAGGCTGCATTCGACGCCACCGGGCCGGACAGCATCGCCAAGTTTCTGTTCACCTCAGGCTCCACCAAGCTGCCCAAGGCCGTGGTCACGACCCAGCGCATGCTCTGCGCCAACCAGCAAATGCTGCTGCAGACCTTTCCGGTGTTTGGCAAAGAACCTCCGGTGCTGGTGGACTGGCTGCCGTGGAATCATACCTTTGGTGGCAGCCATAACGTCGGCATCGTGCTCTACAACGGCGGCACCTTCTATCTGGACAACGGCAAACCCACGGTTCAGGGCTTCGCTGAAACCCTGCGCAACCTCAAGGAAATTTCGCCGACTGCCTACCTGACCGTACCCAAGGGCTGGGAGGAACTGGTCAACGCGCTGGAGCAGGACGCCGAGCTGCGCGACCGATTTTTCTCGCGTATGAAACTGTTCTTCTTCGCCGCCGCCGGATTGTCGCAAAGCATCTGGGACCGGCTCGACCGGGTTGCGGAGCTGCATTGCGGCGAGCGCATCCGCATGATGGCCGGGCTGGGCATGACCGAGGCCGCGCCGTCCTGCACTTTCACTACGGGGCCGCTGTCCATGGCCGGTTACATCGGCCTGCCAGCGCCGGGTTGCGAAGTGCGGCTGGTGCCGGTGGACGGCAAGCTGGAGGGTCGCTTTCGTGGGCCGCACATCATGCCGGGCTACTGGCGCTCGCCGCAGCAGACCGCCGAGGTGTTCGACGAAGACGGCTTTTACTGCTCCGGTGACGCGATAAAACTCGCCGACCCGACAGCGCCAGAGTTGGGCCTGATGTTCGATGGCCGTCTGGCGGAGGATTTCAAATTGTCGTCCGGGGTGTTTGTCAGCGTCGGCCCGATGCGCAACCGCGCGGTACTCGATGGCTCGCCCTATGTGCAGGATGTGGTCATCGCCGCGCCAGATCGGGAATGCCTGGGCGCGCTGGTGTTCCCGAGGCTGCACGACTGTCGCCAACTGTCGGGGCTGAGTGCCGATGCCAGTGATGCCGAGGTCCTGACCAGCGCACCGGTTCGCCAGTGGTTCTCTGACTGGCTGGCTCGCTTGAACCGTGATGCCACCGGCAACGCCAGTCGTCTTGAATGGATCAGCCTGCTGGTCGAGCCCGCATCGATTGACCGTGGAGAAATCACCGACAAGGGCTCGATCAACCAGCGTGCCGTGCTGCAGTGGCGTGCAGCGATCGTCGATGCGCTGTATCGCGGCGAAGAACCCGACGTGCTGCGTGCCGGCCCTTTGAAATGAACGGGCAGTATTCGGCCTTCAGCGACGTGGCGATCATCGAGTCGGTGCGCACGCCGTGGATCGATCTAGGCGGCGCGCTGGCGCAGGTGTCGCCGATCGATCTGGGCATAAAGGTCGGCCGTGAGGTCCCGGCTCGGGCCGCTATCAAGGCGGAGCGGGTCGATACCGTGCTGGCCGGATCAATGGCGCAGGCCAGTTTTGACGCCTACCTGCTGCCCAGACACATCGGTCTGTACAGCGGCGTGGCGCAGAGCGTTCCGGCACTGGGCGTGCAGCGCATCTGTGCGACCGGTTTCGAACTGTTGCGTCAGGCTGCTGTGCACGTCGGTGCAGGCGGACAGCTCGCGCTGTGTGTCGCAGCTGAATCCATGTCGCGCAATCCGATTGCCGCCTACACCCATCGCGACGGATTTCACCTGGGCGCTGGTGTTCAGTTCAAGGATTTTCTCTGGGAAGCGCTGTACGACCCGGCGCCGGGCATGGACATGATCGCCACCGCCGACCACCTTGCACGGCGCCACGGTCTCACTCGTGAGCAAGTGGATGGCTACGCGCTCTTGAGCCATGAGCGAGCGCTTCAGGCTCAGGTCAGCGGCAGGTTTGGCACAGAGATCGTGGCCGTCACGTCCGAGCAGTTCGTGCTGGACGGTTATCAGCCCAGAGCCATCGAGTTGCCGCGCGGCGTGGACAGCGTGTCGCAAGACAGCCACCCGCGCGCTACTGATATGGCGGCGCTGTCGAGGCTGCGCTCCATCCATGCCGACGGTGTACAGACCGCAGGCAACAGTTGCGCCGTGGTCGACGGCGCAGCGGCAGCGCTGGTGGGCAGGGCGTCGGAAACGGACGGTCCGGTTCTGGCGCATCTGCTGGCCAGTGCCGTGGTGGGCGTGCCTCCCGAATTCAT
Organism: Pseudomonas viridiflava; assembly: GCF_001642795.1. Classification (GTDB taxonomy): domain Bacteria; phylum Pseudomonadota; class Gammaproteobacteria; order Pseudomonadales; family Pseudomonadaceae; genus Aquipseudomonas; species Aquipseudomonas viridiflava. Next base: position 338,008 of record NZ_LKEH01000027.1, read on the forward strand.
GGGCATCGGCCCGGCCCCGGCCATTCAGTTGCTGTTGCAGCGCAGCGGCTTGAGGCTCGCCGATATCGGGCGCCTGGAAATCAACGAAGCGCAAGCCGCTCAGGTGCTCGCCGTTGCCCAGACGCTGGAGCTCGATAGGGATCGCTTGAATGTTCACGGCGGATCGCTTGGCCTTGGGCATCCATTGGCGGCAACCGGGCTGCGGCTGGTCATGACGTTGGCTCGCCAGTTGCGCGACGCCAATCTGCGATACGGCATTGCCGTTGCCTGCGTCGGCGGCGGGCAGGGGATGGCGTTGTTGATCGAGAATCCTGCGTTTGAGGGCTAGTGTTTCCACGACCCATAGAACCTGCTCAAACAACCCGGCCATGGCCTGCAGGCCCCGGTTTCTATGGCGCTTATCATACCTTTATATAGCTTGACCAAACGCTGGCGAAGCGCGAATCTCGCAGGCTCAGACAACACGGATTGCATCCATGCGTACCCTCGCCGAACTCTCTTTCGATTTTATCTGGCATTTGATGTTCACGGATGAGGATCAGCTCGAGCAGGATCTGGCGGTCCGCATGCTTGAAAATACGTGTGATCATCTGATGAAGATGTCGGATGAAGAGAGAAGGGCGTTTATCACTGTAGCGATCGAACGTCGCGCCATCTGGCTGGCAAACGCAAACGCTCGTTCGTCCAGGCAGCGCGTTGCTGACGAACAGAAGCAGTTTCTCGATGATGTGATATCCGGTCAGTTCTTCAGTCAGTTCGAAGAGCCGACGGTCCCCGACGACCATGACCGTGTCGTGCCTATCCGCAGTTATCGAAAAGGCGGCCAGCGCTAGTCTGGCCGCTGCTCACTCGATCAGTTCACTCTGCCATCAGGCAGCTTTGCAACCACCTTGATCTCGAATTCAAAGCCATAAAGCCAGGTCACGCCAACGGCGGTGACGGTCGGATAGGGTGCCTGCCCCCAGTACTGCGGCACGACTGTGTTCCAGATGTGCTCGAATTTCTTCTCCGGATCGACGATGAACAAGGTGACGTCCTGTACATCGCTGAATGTGCATCCGGCCGCCTCCAGCACGGCATTCAGGTTGCGAAACGCGAGTTGCACCTGCTTGTCCGGATCGGGTTCCGGCGAGCCGTCCTCGCGACTGCCGACCTGACCGGAAACAAACAGAAGACCATTGGCGCGCACTGCTGGCGAATAGCGGTTGCGTTCATAAAGGGCCTGGCGGCCTGTCGGGAATACCACGTCACGCTGTGTCATGAGCTTTCTCCATCCAAAGGTCGCAGTGACCTGTCATTCAAGATGGATCGACTTTAGGCGCTTGCGCTGGACGGATAAACGCGCAACTGTAGTCATCACTGTTTGGTAATCCCAAACAATCAGGCATAAACACGGGGCGAGAATGGATCGGTTCGATGCGATGCAGGCGTTTGCGCGAGTGGTGGAGACTGGCAGCTTCACCAAGGCCGCCGGCACGTTGCACATGAGCAAGACCAGCGTGACGCAACTGGTGCAACAGCTTGAGGCCCGTCTGCGGGTCAAGCTGCTCAATCGCACCACGCGCAAGGTCAACGTCACGGCGGATGGCGCTGCGTATTACGAGCGTGTGATACAGCTGCTGGCAGACATGGACGATGCCGAGACCAGCCTGTCCAGTGCTGCGGCATTGCCTCGGGGCCGACTCCGCGTGGACGTCCCCAGCCCCTTCGCCAGCCTGCTGCTGATGCCGGCATTGCCTGCCTTTCACGCGCGCTATCCCGACATCCAGATCGACCTGGGTGCCAGTGACCGGGTCGTCGATCTGGTTCGAGAGAACGTGGACTGTGTGCTGCGTGGCGGAGAGATCACTGATCAGTCGCTGATTGCACGACGGGTCGGGGATCTGCGGCTGGGCATTTACGCGACGCCCGGCTATCTGCAGCGCATGGGAACGCCGGACCATCCGAAGGACCTCGAGAACTCGCATCACCGGATTGTCGGTTATCTGTGGGCACGCACCGGCAAGGCGCTGCCTTACGCCATGCATCGTGGTGAGGAAAGCGTGCATGTCCACGGTCGTTACGTATTGGCGGTGGACGACGGCAATGCCTATCTGGCTGCCGGGCTGGCAGGAATGGGTGTCATCTGGCTTCCCGACTACATGGTCCGGCCTCATCTTGGCAGTGGTGATCTGGTGCCGCTGTTCGAAGACTGGCGTATGGACTCGATGCCGATGTACGTAGCGTTTCCGCCGAACCGGCATGTCAGCGCCAAAGTCCGGGCCTTCATCGATTGGGTTGCGGAACTGATGGCCGAGCATGCGCCTGTCAATGCGCGTTAACGGCGCGCCGACAGCTGTTGCGGGGCCAGAAAGGCGTCGTGAAAGTACTGACGAAACGCCTGCATCGCCGGACTGAACGCGCGCTCGCGATGCCAGGCGAGGCCCACGCTCATGGGCGTAACCTTGTCTGTCACCGTGATGGTTTCGATGCGCTTGCCTTCCAGCGACCAGGGCCGATGCACCAGATCCGACAGGATGGCCACGCCGCTGCCGTTGGCGACCATGCTGCGTACCGCCTCGACCGAACTGGTGCGCACCCGCACGCTGGGTTTCTGGCGGGCCATCTCCCAGTAGCGCATGGCACTCTGCTCCGCTTCGTCGACGGTGAGCAGGATATATGGCTCTTTGGCCACATCCGCGAGGCTCACCACATCACGCTGGCACAACGGATGATGGCTGGGCAGCCACAGGCGACGCTCGGAATTGAACAGTGTTTCGGAAACGATATCCGGGTGAGTGATGTTCTCGGTGAGCACCACCGCCATGTCGAAACAGCCCTCCAGCAAACCCTGTTCGATGGCCTGACGTTCCTGCTCATGGACCTGAATGGATACGTCCGGATGCCAGTGTTCCAGCCGTTGCAGGTGGTGGGGCAGGAAATAGCCGATCACGGTGTAACTCGCGGCCAGGCGCAGCAGCCCGCTGGCGCGCACGTCAGGCAACGGGCTGTTCAAGGCATCGTCGACGCTGCGCAGGATCACATAGGCGCGGTTGAGAAAATGCCGCCCGGCGTCGGTCAGCGTCATGCCTTGTGCCGAACGCTGGAACAGCAGACTTCCGAGAATGTGCTCCAGCTCCTTGATTGCTGTGGTCACCGCTGACTGGGAGATGTTCAGGTGAATGGCCGCCTGGGATATCTGGCCGATCTCTGCAGTGGCGACAAAATAGCGAATCTGGCGAAGGGTGAGGGACATCGTCTTTCCTTCAGGCAGGCCATCTGATTTATAGATAAAGGGTTATCTGTTAATAGATCTACCCAAGGGGTCGGGAGAAATCTAACGTTGTCTGCGTCAGATCGCAATTTCATGTCAGGAGGGTGCGACATGCGGACAGTCGATTTCAATTCGGACATGGGTGAAAGCTTCGGTGCCTGGACCATCGGTGATGGCGTGGACACCGAACTCATGAAATTCATCAGCTCAGCCAATGTGGCCACCGGCTTTCATGCGGGCGACCCCGGCACCATGCGTCGTACGGTCGAGCAGGCCAAGCGTCTTGGAGTTGCCGTCGGGGCGCATCCGGGGTTTCACGATCTGGTCGGGTTCGGCCGTCGTCATATTCAGGCTCCGGCGCAGGAACTGGTGGACGACATGCTCTACCAATTGGGCGCCTTGAGAGAGATCGCGCGCGCCCAGGGCGTAACGCTGCAACATTTCAAACCCCACGGTGCGCTTTACATGCACCTGGCCCGTGACGAGGAAGCGGCCCGTTTGCTGGTCGAAAACCTGCAGCGCGTAGAGCCTGCGTTGTTGCTTTACTGCATGCCAGGCTCGGTCATCTGCAGAGTCGCGCAGGAACTGGGGCAGCCGGTCATCCGTGAGTTCTACGCCGACCGCGCTTACGATCTCAGCGGCTCGATTGTCTTTACCCGTAACGTGCAGGCTTACGATCCGGCGAAAGTGGCGGCGCGGGTGCTGCGTGCCTGTCAGGAAGGCGTGGTGCAGACCGTCGAGGAAGAGGATCTGGCCATCGAGTTCGACTCCATCTGCCTGCACAGCGACACGCCAGGTGCGCTGGATCTGGCCGAAGCGACACGCAGGGCGCTGGACAATGCCGGTATTCTGGTGAAAGCGCCCCGATAACCCTGCAAGGACACCGGCACACAGATGCCGGGTCCCGTTACCGTTTGCCTGCCGTTCTCCAACCCATCCAAGAGGAACAGACATGGCCGACTATCAATCCAGCGGAGGGCGGGCATGAACGATCCGATTCGCTACAGTTTCGGTGCCGACGAACACCTGTTTGCCGAGGTCAGCGAAAGCATGTCGCTGGAAGCCTTCTTCAAGGGCATGGCGGTGACCCGTGCTGTGGAGCGCCTGCAACTCGATGGCGTGCTGGACGTGTGTCTGGCCAATGCTTCATTCCAGATCCGCTTTGATCCGGACCGGATTACGCCCCATGCTTTGCTCGATGCCGTCAGAACCGCAGAGGCAGGTGCGGTCGCAGAGCGCACGCTGCAGACCCGCATCATCGAGATTCCGGTGCTTTATAACGATCCCTGGACCCACGAGACCCTGATGCGCTTTCGCGACCGTCATCAGGACCCGAGCGGCACGGACCTGGAGTATGCCGCACGGATCAACAATCTGGCCGACGTCGACGCCTTCATTGCGGCTCACAGCGGCGCGCCGTGGTTCGTGTCGATGGTGGGCTTCGTGGCCGGGCTGCCGTTCATGTTTCAGATGGTCGAGCGCGAGCGTCAGTTGCAGGTTCCCAAATACCTGCGTCCGCGCACCGACACGCCGAAACTGACCCTCGGTCATGGCGGCTGCTTTGGCTGTATCTACTCGGTGCGCGGAGCAGGCGGCTACCAGATGTTCGGCGTCACGCCAGCCCCGATCTACGACCCGCAGCAACAATTGGCGTATCTGAAAGAGCACATGGTGTTTTTCAGGCCCGGCGATATCGTTCAGTTCAAACCCATCGATCGTGAGGCTTACGACCTTGCTGTTGCCGAAGTGGGCGCAGGTCGATTCGATCTGCGCATCCGTCCGGTCGAGTTCTCTCTCGATAGCTTTCTCGCCGACCCGGCCGGTTATCCGGCTTCGCTGCAGGAGGTGCTGGCATGATCAAGGTACTTAAACCGGGATTGGCGACTTCAGTTCAGGATCTGGGCCGCGAAGGGTATTACCACCTGGGCATTCCGCCTTCCGGCGCACTGGACCAATATGCGCTCAGCGCAGCCAACCAATTGGTCGGCAATCCGCCGGGCGCTGCGGGTCTGGAATGCACGCTGGTAGGGCCTGAACTGGAATTTCAGTCCGACGCATTGGTCGCGGTGTGCGGCGCGCACATGACGCCTCGCCTGGATGGGGTCGATATGCACCATGACACGGCATTCGCAGTGAAAGCGGGGCAGGTACTGCGTTTCGATTTTCCCAAGGATGGCGCTCGCGCTTATGTGGCGGTGGCAGGCGGTATCGATGTGCCGGTGGTGCTGGGCAGTCGTTCGACCTACACGCTGGGCGCGTTGGGCGGTTTTGAAGGGCGACGTCTGGCTGCTGACGATCAGTTGGCAATCGGTGTACCCAGTGGCAAAGGCCGGGCGGGAGCCAGTCTGCCGATGGCCTTGCGTCAGTCGCTGGGCGGTGAGGTGTATCTGCGCGTGGTGCCGGGGCTGTACTACGAGCGGCTGACGGAGTATGCGGCGACCAGCTTTTTTTCCGAATCCTGGACGGTGGGTTCCGAGGCAGACCGCATCGGCTATCGCTTCAAAGGCGGCAAGGCGCTGACCTTCCAGCCACGCGAGCAACCGTTTGGCGCTGGCTCCGATCCCTCCAACATTGTCGACAGTTGTTATCCGATCGGTTCGATTCAGGTGCCGGCCGGGCTGGAACCCATCGTGCTGCATCGCGACGCGGTGTCCGGCGGCGGCTACGCAATGATCGGCACGGTGATCAGCGCCGACCTCGACCTGATCGGGCAGATGCAGCCCAATCAGAAGGCGCGTTTCGTGGCCGTCACCCTTGAAGACGCCTTGCAGGCTCGCAAGTCGTACAAAAAGAAGCTGGCGTGCCTGAGCCGGTTATTTGAATCCTGACGCGTCGGGTGTTCCGGGCGGCCGGTTTAGTATCGCCGGCCTTGCCCAGCTGAAGCAGGAACGTCTCAAGACAATTTTTCGGCCTGAACGAGCATCGTTGCCCGGCAGGCTTCGAGTATTTCGTCTGCCAGTTTCGAATCGTTCGGCACGGCGCGTGACAACATGATCGCGCCCACCGCATGGGCCAGCATGTCCAGCAGCGCTGCCCGTGATGCCTTGGGGTCCGCTTCCTGCGCCGCCGCATCAGGCGCCATGTTTTTCAGCAACTGTTCAATGCCGTTGGCGAAGGCGTTTTTGACGTCGTCGGACTGGCGCGATGCATCGCCGCCGAGAGCGGCCATTGTGCAGCCGGTCGCAACGTCATCGCGATGTTCCCGGCTCAGGTAGTACTCAAGGAAGCGGGCAGGGCTGACGTCCGCCGACTGCTCCACGATTTTCGACATGCTGCAGGCAGCCGCTTCAGCCATCAGGTCGGACTTTGACCCGAAGTGCTTGTAGAACCCGCCATGGGTGAAGCCTGCAGCGGCCATCAGGTCTGCCACTCCCACTCCGTCATACCCGTGCTCGCGAAACTGCACCGATGCCGTTTCGACAATGTGCGCGCGGTTCGCTTGCGCCTGCGCTTTGGTGACCCTCATGAGATGCCTCTGTGTGTATGCGATCCAATATGCACGCACTATAGCATTGATGTTAACCGTCATTAAAGTTGTTGACGAATAAGATGCCGATCATCATCATTGTGGCAAGTCCAGGCGACCATCGCTTGGGCACCTCAATGATTCTTTCTGCAAGAGAGCACGCCCATGACCGCACTTCCTTCTGTTCTCATCACTGGCGCATCCACCGGCATCGGCGCTGTGTACGCCGATCGTTTCGCAGGCCGCGGTCACGATCTGGTGCTGGTCGCCCGTGACAAGGCGCGCATGGACATTCTCGCGGCCCGTCTGCGTGAAGAACACGGCGTCGCCGTCGATGTGCTGCAGGCTGACCTGACCCGCAACGACGACGTGGCCGCCGTCGAGACACGTCTGCGCGATGACGCCCGCATCGGCGTGCTCATCAATAACGCTGGTGTTGCCCAAAGCGGTGGCTTTCTGGATCAGACGTCCGCCAGCATCGATCAACTGGTCACCCTCAACATCACGGCACTGACCCGGCTGGCCAACGCCATCGCGCCACGGCTGGTGCAGGCGGGAGAGGGCGCTATCGTCAACATCGCCTCCGTCGTCGGTCTTGCACCGGAGTTCGGCATGTCGATCTATGGCGCGACCAAGGCGTTCGTTGTGTTCCTGTCCCAGGGCATGAGCCTGGAACTGGCGGAGAAGGGTGTCTACGTGCAGGCCGTGCTGCCCGCCGCCACCCGTACCGAGATCTGGGAGCGCGCCGGTATCGACATCAACACGCTGCCGGACATCATGGAAGTGCACGACCTAGTGGATGCGGCGCTGGTCGGCTTTGACCGCCGTGAACCGATCACCATCCCGCCGCTGCGTGACGATGCCCGCTGGGATGCACTGCAGACTGCGCGTCAGGCTCTGCTCGGCGAAATTCGCCAGGCCGAGGTCGCGCAGCGTTATCAGACCGCTTCCTGATGCCTTGCGCCGGGAAGACCGCGCATTCCATTTGCCAGTCATCACCACATGAGTAAACAGCCATGAAGTTTCGTCATCTCGCTGCCATGAGCGCCATTGTGTTCTGGGCGCTTGCCGTTGCCTGGATGTTGATGCCTGCGCAGATGCTGGCGAATTGGGGAGTCGGTTTTTCCAGCGAGGCCGGGCTGGTGAGCCGTCGTGCAGCCGCTTTGTACCTGGGCCTGGGCGTGATGCTCTTTCTGGCCAGAAACGCTGCGCCTTCTGTGGCCCGTTCGGCGTTGGTCACAGGTTTTGTCACGGCCTGCCTGACCCTCGCCGCACTTGGTGTATTCGAACTGCTATCGGGGTATGCGAATCCGGGAATTCTGGCGGCGGTGGCGATCGAAGTGCTGTTTTCGATGGGCTTCCTGTTCGTCCAGCGCCGTGAAAGACACCTCGCGCAATAAGCAGCCGAGCCATTTGTATTCAAAGAGAATTGAACACCCATGAAAGCATTCATCATCGACCGGTATGGAAAGAAGGAAGTCGGTCGGATTGGCGAGAGGCCTGATCCTGTCATCGGACCAAAAGACGTGTTGATCCAGGTTCATGCGGCCGGTGTGAACATGCTGGACGTCAAGATCCGCAACGGCGAATTCAAACCGATCCTGCCTTACAAACTGCCCTTGGTGCTGGGCAACGATGTGGCGGGCATCGTGGTGGCCGTCGGGCCGGACGTCAAAGGTTTCAAGCCTGGCGATGAGGTGTATGCGCGGCCCGAGGAGGAACGCATGGGCAGTTTTGCGGAGTTGATCTGCCTGCGCGAAGATTCCATCGCGCTCAAACCTGCGCACCTCACCATGGTGCAGGCGGCATCCGTTCCATTGGTGGCGCTGACCGCCTGGCAAGTGCTGGTGAAAACCGCAAGGGTGCAGGCAGGCCAGCGGGTATTGATACACGCAGGTTCCGGCGGCGTCGGCACCATTGCCATCCAGCTCGCGAAACACCTGGGCGCCTTCGTTGCGACCACGACCAGCACTGCCAATGTCGAGTGGGTCAAGGCGTTGGGCGCTGACGTGGTGATCGACTACAAGACTCAGAACTTCGAAAGCTTGCTGCAGGGCTATGACGTGGTGCTGAACAGTTTGGGAACCGACGAACTGGAAAAATCGCTCAGAGTGCTCAAGCCGGGCGGTCATCTGATTTCTATTTCCGGTCCGCCCACACCGCAATTTGCTGAAGAGCAGAAACTGAACGGGGTGTTGAAGCAGGTGATGCGCCTGTTGAGTTATGGCATCCGCAGAAAGGCCCGCAAACACGGTGTTGCCTACAGCTTCGTGTTCATGCGCGCGAGCGGCGCCCAGCTCAAGGAAATTACCCGATTGATCGAGGCGGGGATCATCAAGCCGATTCTGGACCGTACCTTTGCGTTCCAGCAGACCGCCGAGGCGCTGGCGTATGTCGAGCAGGGAAGGGCCAAGGGCAAGGTCGTGGTGCAGCTAAGGTGATCAGGCCCCGGAGGACGGGGCCTTCAGATTTGCCTGTCTCTCAATAGCGCGGCTTCACAGCCTTCCATTCCGGTTTGTATTTCCGCATCTGCTTCACGTCGTCGCGCTGGCGGATGCCGCAGCTCAGGTACTGGTCGTTGAGCTTGCCGAGCTGGTCATAATCCAGTTCCAGCCCTAAGCCTGGTTCGCGAGTGAGTTTTACGCAACCGTCGACGATGGGCAGCTTGCCGCCCTTGATGACTTCCTCGTCCGACTCCTGCCATGGGTAATGCGTATCGCAGGCGTAGTCGAGGTTAGGCACGGACGCAGCGACATGGGTCATGGCCATGAGGCTGATGCCCAGATGCGAGTTGGAGTGCATCGATACACCCAGCCCGAACGTGTCGCACATTTTCGCCAGTGCCTGTGTGTCGCGCAGTCCGCCCCAGTAGTGATGGTCGGCCAGCACGATCTGCACGCTGTTCAACGCAACGCTGCGGCGGAATTCGTCGAAGTCGGTGACCACCATGTTGGTCGCCAGCGGCAGGCCGGTGCGTTTGTGCAACTCGGACATGCCGTCCAGGCCCGGCGTCGGATCTTCGTAGTACTGCAGGTCGTCGCCCAGCAGTTCGGCCATGCGGATCGAGGTTTCCAGCGACCAGTTGCCGTTGGGGTCGATGCGCAACGGATAGCCGGGGAAGGCTTTCTTCAGGGCCTTGATGCAGGACACTTCGTGCGCCGGGTCCAGCGCGCCCGCCTTGAGCTTGATGCTCTTGAAACCGTAAGCCTCGATCATGCGCCGCGCCTGAGCGACGATCTGTTCTTCGCTCAGCGCTTCGCCCCAGCTGTCCGGTGCGTAAGGCGAATCGGCGTGCTGCGCGTACTTGAAGAACAGGTACGCACTGAACGGCACCTGGTCACGAACCGCGCCACCGAGCAGATCCACCAGCGGTACATTGATCGAACGCGCCTGCAGGTCAAGAAACGCCACTTCGAACGCTGAATAGGCGTTGCTCACGGCTTTGCTGGCGTGGGAGCCGGGCGCCAGTTCAGCACCCGCCAGACTGGCCGGTTTGTGGGCCGCCACAGTTGCCTGAACGATGCTGCGCAACTGGCTGAGGTTGAACGGGTCGAGGCCGATCAACTGATTCTGCACCTGCTGCTGAATCGCCAGTGCCGGGGCATCGCCATAGCTTTCACCCAGACCGATGTAACCATTGTCGCTTTCGATTTCGATGATCGAGCGCAGGGCAAAGGGTTCGTGTATGCCGCTGGCATTGAGCAGAGGTGGATCGCGAAAGGCGATGGGAGTGACGGTGACACGAATGATTTTCAAAGGACTGTCTCCCGGTTGATCAGGGTTTGATGCTGGAGTGGGTGCCGAGCGGGGCGGTCGCCTGCGAGGTCGCCGCCTCAGCCCTGGACGGGCGGCGCGCATCACCTCGCGGGGTGGTGCGGGCGAAGAAGATCACGATGGCCGCCAGCAGCGAGGTGGCCGCAAGCCCGTACAGACCGCCTTGAATGGAACCGGTGGTCTGCTCCAGAAAACCGAACGCGGTAGGGGCAACGAAGCCGCCCAGGTTGCCGATGGAGTTGATCAGTGCAATGACTGCGGCGGCGATGCGGGCATCCAGATAACCCTGTGGAATCGGCCAGAACAGCGCCGACGCAGCCTTGAAGCCAATCGCGGCAAAGCAGATGGCGACGAAGGCAAAGACCGGCCCGCCGGTGGTGGACATGAACATGCCGAATGCAGCGATCACCAGCGTCACGGCGACCCACGCCTGCTGATGCTTGAAGCGCGCAGCCAGAGCAGCGAAACCGTACATGGCGACAATCGAGATGAGCCACGGCACCGAGTTGAACAGCCCGACCTCGAAGTCGCTCAGGCTGCCCATTTTGCGAATCATGCTCGGCAGCCAGAACGTGGCGCCGTAGATAGTCAGGGCAACCGAGAAGTAGATGAAGCAGAACAGGATGATCTGCCGATCCGCCAGCAGCTTGAACACTGAAGGGCGGACGGTTTGCGTGGCTTCCCGAGCGCGCTGCTCCTCGGCGATGGCGTTGACCAGCGTGGTCTTTTCTTCCTCGGTCAGCCATTTGGCTTCATGAGGGTGCGACTGCAGCCAGAACCAGACGAACCCGCACAGCACAATCGAGGCGAAACCTTCGATCAGAAACATCCACTGCCAGCCATGCAGACTCAGGCCGCTGATGCCCAGCAACGCGCCGGACAGCGGCCCGGAAATTACCGAGGCGATGGCCGAACCGCTCAGAAACAACGCCATGGCCTTGCCACGGTCACTGGCAGGCAGCCATTGGGTGAAGTAATAGATGATCCCGGGAAAGAAACCAGCCTCGGCGGCACCAAGCACGAAACGCAGCACGTAGAAGCTGGTTTCGCCCTGAACGAAGGCCATGGCCATGGCGGCCGCACCCCAGGTGAACATGATGCGGGTCAGCCAGGCGCGAGCGCCGTAGCGTTGCAGCAGCATGTTGGAAGGCACTTCAAACAGCGCATAGCCGACAAAGAACAGACCGGCGCCCAGCCCGTAGGCCGCTGCGCCGATGCCCAGATCGGTTTCCAGATGGCTGCGCACAAAGCCGATGTTGACGCGGTCGATGTAATTGACGATGAACATCACCACGAACAGCGGCAGCACGTGGCGCTTCACCTTGCTGGCCGCACGAGCAAGCACCGTGGGGTCCGAAGCATGAGGGACGGTATTCAAGAGGCAACTCCCATTCATTGTTTTTTTGGGGATGAGCCGATCATGGACGCTGGGATTATTCCCGTCTAATCTAGATATTGATTTGATTGATACCTGGAATGAATCAATGTTCGAGCTGGCCCAACTGCGCTGTTTCACCACCGTCGCCACGGAATTGAATTTTCGAAGAGCGGCCGAGCGACTGAACATGACTCAGCCGCCGCTGAGCCGACAGATCCAGTTGCTGGAGCACAATCTGGGCGTGGAGTTGTTCACGCGCAGCACCCGCAGCGTGGCCCTGACTGCCGCAGGGCGGGCATTTTTCATTGAGGCGCAGACACTGCTGGAGCGCGCCCAGCAGGCGGCCATTTCGGCACGACGCTTTGCTGAAGGTGATATCGGCTCGGTGACGATCAGCTTCGTGGGCAGCGCGGTGTACGAATTCCTGCCCAAGGTGATCGCCGAGGCGCGTCTCAACCAGCCTCAGGTCAAGATATCCCTCACCGAGATGAACACCTACCAGCAGCACGAAGCGCTCAGGGCGCGGCGCATTGATCTGGGCATTGTGCGGGCTCCGTTGTTTCAGCCGGGCTACGAGACCGAGTGTCTGGTGCGCGAGCCATTCGTACTCGCGGTGCCGGGCAACCACCCTCTGGCTCGGGCTTCGACGGTCGCGGTTGAAGATTTGGACGGTGCCCCATTCCTCATGTACTCACACTCGGCCTATCCGCCCTTCAACGAGCTGCTGACCGGCATGTTCCGTTCGGCCCGTGTTGCTCCGGATTATGTGCAGTGGCTCGGCTCGTCGCTGACGATTCTGGCGCTGGTGAACGCCGGTATGGGCCTGGCGCTGGTGCCGCGCTGCGCGACCAATGTGGTGTTCAAAGACGTGGTGTTTCGCGAGATCGACCTGGGCGAGGGCGTGCAGAGCGAACTGCATCTGGTCTGGCGGACCGACAATGACAATCCGGCGTGCATGATGCTGCTTGAGGCCATTCGGGCAGCGGTGAAAGTCGATATGAATATTTGAAGTATTTATGCAGAAGACGCCCGCAGTTCATGGCCGTCTACTATCATTCGTTCAATCGATAGTCACCATCAAGAAAGGCAAGTTCTGTTTTTTCGGCAAAGGAGGAGGATGGCGTCATAGCCACTTGCTCCGTACAGAAGGAAACGAACGATGAACATTTTCAACCTGCTGACTTTTGTCGCTGTCTTGATCAGTGCGCCTCTGGCCACGTCGTCCGTTTCCGCTGCCACTGCTCTCGATAACGCCCAGGCTTGCCACTTCCAGCCGGTAGCGGACAGCCCTGCCAGCCTTCAGCATTCGCAGTCGGTCGGCGTGCTGTACAGCGAAAACACCGTCAGTAATCTCGAGTACCTGAACAACTATCATGCCGTTGCCCAGCGCTCTGCGCGAAACCCTGCGCTGGATTCGCGCATTCGTGACGCGTTCATCAACAGTTCCGATCCTAAGCTGGCCATCGACTGGCTCACCGGTTCGCTGAAGAAAGAGTTCGCCTCGGTGACCGTCTACGACAACCTGGACGCAGTGATGCAGGCGCGGCCTGACGTGGTGGTGATGCTCGACACTTACAACCAGTTGGTGAGCAAGCGCAACAATCAGGTGGAAGCGCGTTATCTGGCGCGCTTCTACGACGCCAACCTGCAGTACATCGGCAAGGCAGAAGGCGCAACCGGCCAGGCAATGCCTTCAGTCTGGGTCAAGGGCAAGGCCGCTCCTGAAATCGCCGCGCAGATCGACCAGCAGCGCGAACTGCAGGTCACTGCCCTGAAACAGTTCGATGCCTCGCTCAAGGCGCTGGTCCTGCAGGCTGAGCGGGATCAGGTGGCTGCAAACTGATCACCGCCCGGTCACTCATCTCACGCGATCAAGGCTCTGCACCGAAAGGTCCAGAGCCTTTTGCATATCGAGCCGCGCCGAGCGACCCACGTCCTTGTCATGCAGCTTGAATTCCCGCTCCGACGGCAGGATGGGTGCAGTCAGGTCGTCGGCGCCCACCGGTTCGAAGTCATAGTTGCTGCCGATGGTCATGGCACTGCGACGCAGCAGCATGCGGATCTGTTCGGGCGTGAGCCTGGGGTTGATCGACAGCATGGCAGCCACCATGCCCGTGACCATGGGCGTGGCGTAGGACGTGCCGCAGTGCACCGCACCCTGTTCGCCAGCCTTGGCCGTTGACGCACGGGTGCAGGCGGACGCCATGATGTCGACGCGCATATCGACGTTGGAGGATTCGCGCTTCTCGACATAGGCCGGGTCATCCACGGCCACGTCATCGCGCTCGGAGCGCTGATGGCCGCCGACCACCAGCAACTGATCGGTAATAAATGAGGAGGGCAGGCGGTATTCGTCGGTGCTCGAGAACGACGAGCCGTTGCCTGCCGAGTTCACCACCAGCACATCCGGGTGTTTCTCGCGCAACCAGAGAAAGAACTCCTCCAGCAGTTCTTCATAGCCGGACATGGCGAGTCCTGAGCGAATCAGCGAATCGACATCATCGCCCTGGATATTCTTCGCTCCGATCCGATGGATGCCCCAGCTCCAGTTCAACACCCTGACGCCGTCTTCGACCAGATTGACCGAGGCCGCCACGTTGGCGGTGATGCCTGCGTCGGAGTTGCGCTCCACTATGACGTCGAAGCCCTGACTCGCGCCGTCCAGCGATTTAAGAAAGCCGGTGTTGCCACCCTCGGCGGTATTGGCCGCCAGAATGCCGGTCACCGTAGTCCCATGCCCCTCAGGCTTGCGGGCGTCACGGGCAAACACGCAAGTGCGTGGTGCGCCGCTGTGGCAGTCGCCTCGGTAATCGGCAAAGTCCGGCGTGTCGAAATCCACGTTGCGCTCGATGATGCCGACGCGAATCGGTACAGGCTTGATGGGCGATGCCTTGCCCGGAATCCGGCGCTGGTAGTAATTCACGGCGTCCATGAAGCGGTTGGCGGTCCATTGTTCGCGCGTCGGTTTTTCCTGCTTGCCGTCCGAAGGCGGTGCTTCACCTTCTGCGGCCTCGGCCTGGGACTCTTCTATGACGACGGCGTCGACACTGACCTCGCTGCCCATGCGCAGCACCATGGCGTCGCGCTCCACGAGATTCTTTGTCGGCAGGCGTAGTTGCCAGGTGTTGAGCGGTGCAATCGAGCCGACAACAGTTGCGCCAAATTTCTGCGCAATTCTCTGCGCTTCTTCATGACCGTCGAACCGTTCTTCGATGATCAGGCTGATCAGGTTTACATAGGTGGTCAGCCCATCCATGTTTTTTGCGACTTCATCCGGCGTAGCGGCCAGGACGTGACTGCCTGCCATGCTCAGCCAGACCGCATTGCTGTTGTTGCCGGCCTGTTGCAGCCACAGCGGGCCGCTCTGCCAGTCGGCGTATTTCAACTGCACCCGCAGACGGTCGCCGTCGCGCTGGATGGCTGCGTCTGGAAGGGTTTTGCCGCTCAGCTTGATTTCTATCGGGGCTGAGCCCATGCCTTCGGCGCTGAGGCAGAACGTCTGCTGTTGGCGGTCGAGCAGGTCGTCACAGCGTTGCAGGCGCTCGATGCGCAGTGTGTCGTTGGCAGACGCGAGTGATGAGCAGGTCAGGGTGGCAGCGACAAGCAGGGTACGGCTGAACATGCGGATGTCCTGGGCAGGGCGTGAAGTAGCCTTCTGACTGCCGGGCGTCGCACATGGTTCAGGGCTGCCAGGAGCCATCTGTGTTGCCGTGCCCGCGCGAAATGCCTGGGCACGGCAACGCTGTCAGTTCAGCGGGCAGTTGATCACTTGCGCAAAATTGTTGGCGAAAGCGGTTTGCGACACGCCCGTCACGAACGAGACGGGCCTTGAGCCGTCTTTCTTGACGACAACCTGTCCGCAGTGGTTGTCGTGTTCGGAACTGATGGTGTTGACCGCCAAGTACTCGGCATTGGTTTTGGTGGCGCTAATACCACCCGCCATCAGTAGCGTCGCCAACGGGTCGAAAATAGGCACTGGCAGATTGCCTTCGGCGTGAGTGCCGGACTTGACCTCAAGCACCTTGCGCACCAGGGTCGCCACAGGATCGGTCGCGGTGATCCGCGTCGAGTAGGTCGGGTCGAGTATTACCTGATTGCACGCGTCCAGCGGCACCAGCGTCAGGGGCAGCGTCGAGCCGAATACGCTGTTGGCCGCCACGGCATCCACAAATACATTCCACTCTGCATAATAGTTGCTGCTATAAGCAGGACCCTGATCCCAGGCAGGCTGTGCGTTGTTCAAACCGGCGACGTTACCGTCGACATAAACGGCACCCGCCATTGCATAAATGCTGTCGAGATTGGCAAAGTCGCTCGGGTGTGTGCTCAAAGACAACATCTTTGCAATGTTGGTAAAACCGCCCAGCGAAAGAAGGGTGATGGGGACAGTGCTGTTCTTGATTGTTTCAAACAGAAACGTCCAGGCGGGCGTATCCGAGAGCGCAGGAAGTTGTGCAGGGTTCAATGTCCCCAAAAGCCCCATGACATCGTTCATGTCATTCTTGAAGTCCTGGGGAAAGCGGTAGTCATGCTCCAGTGGTGTGTCCGTGCCACGGGCAACGACGGTATCAAGCCGGTTGCCGATCCCCAGCAAATGCCGCGCGATGATAACGCCCCAGCCCAGATCCGTTTCGCCACAGCCGGTGACCGTAATGCCGACGATGTCGATATCCGGGCGCTTCATCAGATACGCAATGGACAGCACATCGTCCCAGCCCATATCCGTGTCGATAATAACTTTCCTGTTCATTTTACTTCTCCGTGTATTCGTAAAAGGGCCGGGCGTGGCACCCAGTGACTGAAAACAAGCGCGCTCGCTAAAAAGGGGTGTGGTGAGTTCTTTTCTACGTTTTGGTTCAATTCGCGGGAATTTTAAATCGCCCTGATATATACAACAGCTTCCGGTCTGCGTCGAGTCGGCGCAGACCGGTAAAGTTGGAAACTATTCAACTGGAAATCCGCTTGAAAGTCGTATTTTGTGTTAAAGAAAGAGTTCGCTTGGCCGAGAGCATGACAAGCGAGCCGCACGTTGCCCGGCCCGCATGAAATACAGCAAGCCACGTGCGCTTTGACTGTGGTAACAGAGAAGCCTTGCGATGCTGAAAAACCTGTTGGGTACCCTGCGTACCCTGATGTCAGTGCCCACCGATCACCCCCGGCTGCTCCAGGCCCAATACATAGCGTTGTCCCGTCAACTGCCGTTGATGTACTTCGTGTTGCTGGTCAACACCTGGGCGCTCGCGTTCACGCATCGTTCCGCGCCGATGTGGCTGACCCTGCTGGTACCGGGATTGCTGACAGTGGTGTGTGGCATTCGCGCCCGTATGTGGTTGCGTACGGTCAATCGGGTGCCATCCGAGGCGATGATCCTCGCCACCCTGCGCAGCACCAATGGCCTGGCCGGTATCATTGCCGCTGCGTTTGCAGGCTGGTCGCTGGCGCTTTATCCATACGGCGGCGCCTATGCACAGGCCCATGTGGCCTTTTTCATGGGCATCACGGTGATTGTATGCATCTTCTGCATGATGCACCTGCAGCCTGCCGCGCTGACGACGGCGGTGATCGTGAACGCGGCCTTCGTGGTGTTCTTCGCCTCGACCCATAACACGATCTTCATCGCCACGGCGGTGAACATCGTGCTGGTATCGATCGGCATGCTGATCATTCTTCGTTATCAATACCGTGACTTCACCCGCCTGGTAAATGTGCAGGTGCAGACCGAGCAACTGAGCAATGAAAACCTGCTGTTGGCCAATCAGGACAGCCTGACCGGACTGCCCAACCGGCGTCAGTTTTTCCAGACCCTGGATCTGGCCATGACCGAAGCGCTGGAGAAGGGCGCGGGGCTTGCGGTCGGCATACTGGATCTGGATGGTTTCAAGCCGGTCAATGACCTGTACGGTCATCGTACAGGCGACCAGTTGCTGGTCATGGTCGCCGATCGCCTGAGGCAGGTGGCGAGTGAGACAGTGCATGTGTCGCGGCTGGGTGGCGACGAGTTCGCCCTGGTCATCAAAGGCGACATCAGCCGAGAAGCTTTGCTGGCCTTGGGCAAACGCCTGTGCGATCAGATGCATGAGCAGTTCGAACTGTTGGAAATGCCGATCCAGATCGGCGCCACGTTTGGCATTGCGACCTATCCTGCGACGGCCGACAACGCCACCCAGTTGTTCGAATACGCGGACTACGCGCTCTATCAGGGAAAGCATCACAATCCTGGTTCGACCTGCCTGTTTTCTGCCAGTCATCGTCAACAGCTGCACGCCGATGGTGTCACTGAGCAGGCGCTGCGCCGGGCCAGCCTGGAGACCGAGTTCTACGTGCTGTTCCAGCCCATCATGAACAGCCGGAGCCGGGAAACAGTCGCGTTCGAAGCGCTTGCCCGCTGGAACAGTCCAGAACTGGGCGCGGTGTCGCCTGCGCGCTTCATTCCCATCGCCGAACGCATCGGCATGATCAACAAACTGACTGCGCCATTGCTGACACATGCCCTGCAGAAGGCACTGTCATGGCCTGCGCCCATCAGGTTGTCGTTCAACCTGTCGGCGCATGATTTTGCCACGTGCGAGAGCGTCAATCTGATCGTGGAGATCATCGAAAACAGCGGTTTTGACCCATCGCGACTGGATCTTGAAATCACCGAGACGGCCGTGATGAAAGACATCGCTCAAGTGCAACAGGCGGTCAACCAGTTCCGGCAACTGGGATGCGGGATTTCGCTGGACGACTTCGGTACGGGGTATTCGAGCCTGAGCCAGTTGCACGCACTGGCGCTGACCAAACTCAAGATCGACCGAAGCTTCGTGACCGGCGTTCACGACAATCCGGCAAGCTACAAGATCGTCAAGTCGCTGGTGGCCTTGAGCATGGACATGTCGCTCGGTTGCGTGATCGAGGGCGTAGAGACGCAGGAAGAACTCAGCGCTCTGGAAACCCTGGGCTGTACGCTGGTTCAGGGCTACTTCTACAGCCCGCCGATCAGCTTTGAAGAAACGCTGAAATGGCTCGACACGCCGAATGATGAACGCGGTTTCGGGTGACTGTGCCTTAAGCGGCGCGAGGAGCCTGATGAGCGCTCAGCGTGGGGCCTGTTATGATGCACGCCTCCATTCCCCGGAACCCCGCCCATGAGCAAACCCGGCCAGACCGTTCTTGTATCGCTGCGCAAGATGATCGCATCAGGCGAGCTGGCAGCTGGAGAACGCTTGATGGAAGTGCCCACCGCCGAGCGATTCGGCGTGTCGCGCATGCCGGTGCGCATGGCCTTTCGCACGCTGGAGCAGGAAGGGCTGCTGGTGCCTTTCGGCGGTCGCGGTTTTCAGGTGCGTTCAATCAGCCCGCATGAAATCGCCGGAGCGGTTGAAGTTCGCGGCGTGCTTGAAGGTCTGGCCGCGCGGCAGATGGCTGAAATCGGCGTCAGTCAGCAGGCCCGGGACGAACTGGAAACCTGCCTGGTGCAAGGCGATGCGCTGTTCGCCAAGGGCTTTGTCACCGAGGATGACCTTGAGGTCTATCACGACCTGAACATGCGTCTGCATCGGGTGATCGTCGAAGGCAGTGGCAATCCGGCGATTGCCGATGCGCTGGCGCGTAATGATCACTTGCCGTTCGCCTCGGTCACCGCGCTTGCCGTGGATCGCAATGACCTGGTGCGTGAGTTCCGGCGCTTCAACTTCGCGCACATGCAGCACCACGCTGTGGTGGATGCGTTGATCAATGGCCAGAGCGCGCGTGCCGAAGCGATCATGCGTGAGCACGCCAACGCGACCTTGCGTTATGCCGAGATATTCGGTGCTGGCGTTCATGAGCGCATGAAGGTGATCCAGCGCTCCGAATAGTCAGATGTCGAGTACCAGCAAGGGTGTTTTCGAGCGAGAGCAGCACGGGGTGAACTGGTCGTTGAGCGCCTGTTCGGCCTCGGTCAGAAACAGGTCCCGATGATCGGGAATGCCTTTGAGCACTCGAGTCAGACAGGTGCCGCACACACCCTGTTCGCAGGACAATGGAATGTCGATGCCATTGCTTTCCAGCACCTGAGCGACGGTCTTGTTGGCCGGCACGCTGAGCACTTGGCCGGTGCTGACGATTTCCACCGAGAAGCTGCCGTCGTTGCTGGTGTCCACGGGCGCTGCGCTGAAGTATTCGCGATGCAGCTGATGCTCCGGCCAGCCCTGGGCGTGAGCCGTGTCGAGAATATGCTGCATGAATCCGCTGGGGCCGCAGACGTACACCTGCGCATCGGCATCGGGGTCGGCCAGCACTGTCAGCGCGTCCAGCCGGGTTTCCGGGCGATCATCGAAGTGCAGGCTGATCTGATCGGCGAATGCGGACTGTTTCAGGCGTTCCACGAATGCTGCGCGGTCTACCGAGCGGGCGCAGTAGTGCAATTCAAAGGGTTGGTCGTTTTGCGCCAGATGCTCGGCCATGCACAGGATTGGCGTGATCCCAATACCACCCCCAAACAGCAGGGTACGGCTCGCGCGCTCGGCGAGCGGAAACAGGTTTCGCGGTTCGCTGATGGTCAGGTGAGTGCCCGGATGAATCTGTTGGTGCAGGGCGCGCGAGCCGCCCCGTGAAGCCGGATCGTTGAGCACGCCGATCAGGTAGCGATGGCGCTCTGTGGGCGGGTTGCATAAAGAGTACTGGCGAATCAGGCCGTCTGGCAGGTGCACGTCGATGTGCGAACCGGCAGTGAAGGGCGGCAGCAGTCCGCCGTCGGTTCGCACCAGTTCATAGCTGCAGATGTCCAGCGCTTCGTCCGTGCGCGATAACACAGTCACGTCGATCATGTCGCACCTCGGGTTCAATTCAGGTTGGCCGCAGAAATCTGGTCGCCGCTGGCGGCCTGTTCGCTGGCGATCAGTCGCTCGATAATCTTGCGGGACTGCACGCCACCCGCGTCGATGTTGAGCTTGAGCAGCTTGCGGTGCGGATGCTGGAGCAGGTTCTGTTGCTGGCGTTCGAGCATTTCCAGGTCCTCGGTGAAGATCTTGCCCTGGCCTTCGCGAATGCTCGCCGTCAGGGCTTCGTCCTGCGGATTGAAGTTGCGCGCCATGCCCCAGAAGTACCAGATTGACGTGTCGGTTTCCGGGGTGATGAAGTCGACGACGATGCTTGATGCCTTGAATTCTCGAGGGGCGTTGTAGCCACCTTTTCCGGCATGGGCGACACCCACTTCGATATGGACGTGGCTGGGCGGTGTGAAACGGCAGATCTGCCAGCGGTCCACCGGCACGTCGTCGGCCAGGTTGTTGCCACGCAGCGCCATCTGCCAGAACGGCGGCGGCATGATGTTTTCCATGTGCCGGGCAGTGACCACTTCTTCGCCTTCGACGGTGGTCACCGGCGGCGCCTCGTCGATTTCCTTCTGGCCGATGCTGGAGGCATGGACGTAGGTTTCGTGAGTGAGGTCCATCAGGTTGTCGATCATCAGGCGGTAATCGCACTGAATGTGAAACAGCCCTCCGCCATACGCCCATTGATCACTCACAGCCCACTCCAGATGAGGAATCAGGGCGGCATCGGCCCTGTCCCGCTCCCCCGGCCAGACCCAGATGAATCCGTAACGCTCGATGGCGGCAAAGGTCTTGTTGCAGGGAAAGCCTCTGACGCGCTGACCAGGCATGGCAACCGTCTGGCCATCGCCACCCATCACCAGGCCGTGGTACCCGCAGACCAGTTGCCCGTTCTCGACAAAACCCAAAGAGAGCGGGGCACCGCGATGCGGACAGAAGTCCTCAAGGGCGACGATCTGCTGATCCTGATCGCGGTAGAACACCATCTTCTCATTGCAGATTTGCCTGCCGAGCGGCTTGTCAGTGACTTCATCCGCTGCACAGGCCACGTACCACGTATTTTTCGGATGCATGAGGATTCTCCACGGTTCGGTTTTGTTGTTATGGATCCATCAGGTTCGGCCAGAGGTGTGGCTTGAGCTATTAATGCCACAAGGAGAGGGAAAATAAAATGATTAAATTGTTTAACTATTATTTAGTGGATCCATTAGGGTTTTTGCGCGCAACGCGGAAAAGATTCGTCGATAGCGTCATGTGATCTGGCGCAGGCACAAAGTTTGTGTGATCAGACCCAATGGGACGCGGAGCGTCCCGGGAGGCATGCCCACGCGGAGCGATGGGCACGATCAGTGTTTGACAGACTTGTCTATAACGATGAGCGCGGAGCGTGGGCACGATCATCACGAGCAGACTTATGGTGATCGTTCACCCAGGCGCTTTACGTCAGCTCTCGAATGCAACGCGGTGCGTGGGTGTGATCAGTGCGCTTGAGATCCCTGATCGTTCCCATGCTCCAGCGTGGTAACGCCTCTCAGGACGCTCCGCGTCCGCTCTCGAATGCGACGCAGAGCGTGGATAAGATCATTGGATCTGAATCAGGGCTGCAAGGCATCGCGCAGCAGGGGCGCGAGTTCGTCCAGCAGGGTCTGGACGGAACGCAAGGCCCGGCAGTCGGGGCGGGTCAGGAGCCAGAGGTCGGTGCTGCAGCCTTCCAGTGGCGCGCTCAGTTTCTCGACGCCTGAAAGCCGGCGTGCGGTGAAGTCTGTCAGGGCCGCGACGCCGAGTCCGGCCGCGACCAGTTGCGACACGGCGGACATGCTGCTGCAGCGGTAACGCGGCACGACGTCCGGAAATGCCTGGTTGCGCCAGATCACTGAGGTGTGGTCCGGCATAGAGTCATCAGGGCTTATCCACGGCACAGACGATGGCGCTGTTGCCAGTGCATCACGAAAGCCGGGCACTCCGCAGATCACATATTCGGCCGTACCGATGCGTCGACCCACCAAGTGTTCCGGTGGGGTATTGGTCAGGCGCAACGCGATATCAGCGTCCCGACGGCTGAGGTTGGCGAAGGAATTGGAGGTTGCCAGTTCCAGTGTGAGCGCCGGATAGTTGGGCATGAAGCGGGCGAGGGCGGGCAGCAGCAGGTTGTGCAGCACAGCGTCGGTGCAGGTCAGGCGCACGGTGCCGCTCACCACGTTCTCGCCTTGCTGCAAGGCGATACGCGCTGCGTTCAACGCAAGCTCCGCGCGTTCTGCCTGCTCGGCCATGGCACTGGCGGTATCGGTGGGGATGTAACCGCGTCGGTTCTTTTCGAACAGGGCGATGCCCAGCGCAGCCTCAAGGCGTTTGATTGAACGGAATGCCGTGGAAATATCGACGTTCAACAGCTCTGCAGCACGGGCGAGGGTGCGGCCTCTGACCAGCGCAAGCACCAGAGAAAGATCCGAATGGCTGACTTCATATTACATCGCTGCACAGTTTCCTTGCCTGATTGCCCATGTAGATTGCGTAGCTGACTATCCTAGACTGGTTTCAATTGCACTGGATAGCGGCTTATTCATCTCAAACCCAGTGCGCAACCTTTCAAATCAGGACCTGAATCATGTCTCGACTCCGCTTGATCGGCGTCACCGCTTGTCGTCAGCAACTGGGCAAATACTCTTCGCACACAGCCGGCGACAAATATGTCGAAGCGGCGGGTTTTGCAGGTATCCCAGTGATCCTGCCAGCACTCAACGTACCGACCGAGCCAGCGCAGATACTCGAGCACCTGGACGGCCTGCTGTTCACCGGATCACCTTCCAATGTGGAGCCTCATCATTACAACGGCACGCCAAGTATCGAAGGCACCGCGCATGATGTGTTCCGTGATCGCAACACGCTGCCGCTGCTCAGGGCCGCCATAGCCCAGGGCGTTCCAGTGCTGTGCATCTGCCGTGGGTTTCAGGAACTGAACGTCGCGTTGGGCGGCAGCCTGCACCAGCGGGTTCAGGATTTACCCGGCTATCTGGATCATCGCGAGCCGCAGAGCGACGTGGTGGCCGAGCAATACGTGCCGCAACATGATGTCTCGGTGCAGCCGGGTGGCATCCTTGAGTCTCTGGGGCTGGCACCCGGCTTTGCAGTGAACAGCCTGCACAGTCAGGGTATTGATCGCCTTGCGTCCGACTTGCGCGCTGAAGCGCTTGCGCCCGACGGGTTGGTGGAAGCCGTTTCGCTGCCCGGCGCACCGGGTTTTGTGCTGGGCGTACAGTGGCATCCCGAATGGGCGCTGATGGAGAATCCGGTGTCACTGAAAATGTTCGAAGCGTTTCGCGATGCATGTCAGGTTTATGCCCGCGCACGGTCAGCGATCAACTACTGAGCCTTGCCGACAAACATGATTTAATATCCGGCCTCATGGCTCCAGGCGCACCGCCGCGTCGGAGCCGAGTTTCTTCACCGGATATTTTTCGCATAAGGCCATTATGGATACGGGAGCACGACTCAAGCTGGTGCGTGAAAGCTACAAGCTGTCGCAACGCGAACTCGCCAGACGCAGCGGTGTGACCAATGCCACGATTTCCCTGATCGAACAGAACCGCGTGAGCCCCTCCATCAGTTCGCTCAAGAAGCTGCTGGAAGGCATTCCGATGTCGCTGGCCGATTTCTTTACGTTCGACCAGCCGCCGGGGCAGGATCAATACGTGTTTCGAGGCGGCGATCAACCCGATCTGGGCCGCAACGGCGTGCGCCTGTTGCTGGTAGGCGCGACACTGCCGACCCGTCAGATGCGCTTTCTGCGCGAGCAGTACGCGCCGGGTGCCGATTCGGGTGAAGAGTCTATCGTGCACAGCGAAGGCGAGGAGTGCGGTATGGTCACCCGTGGCACGGTCGAGCTGACCATCAATGGCCAGATCAATATTCTTGGTCCCGGCGATGGCTACTACTTTCCGACAACCTTGCCGCATCGTTTCCGCAACATTGGCCAGGATGAGGCCGAAATCATCAGCGCCAACACCCCCGCCAACTTTTGATCATCCCCGCTGACTGCGTCTTAACGCAGACTCCAGGACACGCCCGCATAGACGCCCATACCGTCGCCGGGCGTCGAGCGCGCCACGTCACGCCCGCCATCGTCGTAGCCCGGCGTCACGGTATTGGCATAGCGTCGATTGGTCAGATTGCGCAGGTCCAGCCAGGTTTGCCAGTCGTCCTTGGGCGAGGCGTAGCCGAAGGTCGCGCCCAGCAAGGTGTACTGATCGGCGTAGAAGGAATTCGCGTAATCGACGGCGATCCTCGAGGCATGTTCGGTGTTCAATCCTGCGTAAAACCCGGTCGGATGGCTGTAACGCAATTCAGCCTGGTAATAATGCCGTGGAATGCCGGGAAGGGCGTTGTCGCCAAACCGGTCATCGTCCCGATAGTGAAAGTCGCTGAATGTGTATGCCTGACGCAGATCCAGCTTGCCAGCGGCACCGCCTTGCCACAGCGGGCTGTCGAGGCTCAGCTCGACGCCGGTGTGAACCGTCGGGCTGGCGTTGGATTCGGCAATCACCTGCGAAGAGGTCGCGCTGGCGGCCTGGGTTTCGACGCTCAATAGCTCGTGCCTGACCTGCGAGTAATACCACCCCGCTTGCCAGTCACCCATCCATCCCCGGCCGCGCCCTCCGAGTTCCAGAGTAGTCGCGGTCTGGTTTTCAAGTTTCACGCCAACGCGTTGCAGACCTGTCGCCGGGCCGCTTCCAGCAGGGAAGAACTGGTTCGAGCCCCAGATCATCGACCACGCGTGAGGCGGCTCGACCGAGCGGCTCAGGTTGCCGTAGACCTGCAATTGCGGGGTGAAGTCGTAGCGCAGGCCAAGGCGAGAAGCGTAGTCCCAGTCATGGGTACTGACCGCTTGCTGGGTAGCGGGGTAGGTGACCCCGGTTTCGCGGCGGGTGTAAATCGCAGCAACGCCTGTGGTCAGCCACAGGTCGGGGACCAATTCCAGATCATTGCTCAGTTGCAGAACGCTGTCCGAGCCCAGATAGCTGTAGTCACGGGTTCTGGTGCCTGGCGTGTAGCTCGCGGTGTTGCCAGCAGGGATGCGCACGAATTCTGAAGCGCCGTTGTTCGGCAAGCCCTTGGTGGTGCGCAGGCCCAGGGTCGTGTTGCTCTGGTGACCGAACACGGTGTCCTGTCGAATGTAATTCAGCGTACCGCTGATGTCGGTGTAAGCGACCTTCAGGCGATTGGTGCCTTCGCGCAGGTCCATTGGATAATCGTGATAGACCAGACCGGTCTCGATTCTGGAACTGTCATCCAGGTAGAGCGTGGTCTTGTTGCCCAGCCAGGTGCTGCCCGGCTGCAGGCGCTTGGAATCACGCGCTGCGTTGAGCGTATTGGCGACACGCGGATCGTGACGAATCTGATCGCGCGTCAGGCGACCCGGCGAGTCGTTGTCGGTCTCCCGGTAACGAAAGAAGAAGCGGGTTTCCAGATCAGGGCTGAAACGGTAGCCGACGTTTGCGGCGATGCCCTTGCTGCCGCCAGCGCTGTGATCCTGAAAACCGTCGTAGTTGGAATCGGTCAGGGCGACGTAGTAATCCAGATCGCCGAGCACATCACCGGAACTGATTTGCCGTTTGGTGTAACCGTGACTTCCGGCTTCATAGCGCACTTGCAGGCGTGGCGCATCGTAGCCGGTATGGGTGACGTAGTTGACTGCGCCGCCGAGTGCCAGCGATCCCAGTTCAAAACCGTTCGCGCCACGACGTACGTCGACATGGCTCAGCCACAAAGGCTCCTTGAGCTCATACGGTGTGCCGCCGGGGCCGGTGAGTGGCAACCCGTCGAGCATTTCAAACAGCCCCGAGGCGTGCGCGCCGGGTGCCCGATTCAGCCCTGAACCACGGATAGAAATCTTCGCACCTTCGTTGTTGGAGGCTTTTGCGTAGATGCCGGCCTGATAGCGGAACACGTCTTCGTTGGTGGCCACGCGCCCCTGATCAACTCGATTCAGGTCCACAACGTTGGTGCCGCCGGGCACGCTGCGCAAGGCGTCACGAGCTGCTTCTGCTGGGCTTTGCACGGCGTTGCCATCCACTTCGATGCTGGACAGGTTCACGGTCTGTTCCGCGCTAACCTGAGTGGCGCAGGCAAGCGCCGTGGTCACGGCAAGCAGTTTCAGCACCGCAGCGAGCGGGAAGGGTGGAGTCTGTTGCACGTAAAAAGGCCTGTTGGCTGGGGCCGCTACGCACTGCAGAAGGTGACGGCCATCGCAGAGCCGGTGGCCATGCGTGTTCTGGGGACAGAGGGTTCGATGCCGGATATCCCTGGCGCGTCACGTCTCAGGACGCATCAGCCACCGCTGGTCGGTGTCCGGGCAGATTCCGACAACTATCCAGGCTGGCCTGTTTCGAAAATGACAGGCGCTGAATCAGGCGCTTCTTTGAATCAGGAGAGCTTTATGACTGATAACACCTGTGCTTGTCCGCAATGTGAATGTGCAATCAACGCAGACACTGCAGTGGAACGCGACGGTCAGCAATTCTGCTGCGAGGCCTGCGCTAACCACCATGTGAATCACGAGAAATGCCAGTCACCGGGCTGTCATTGCGAAGAGGCGGCGGAAGACAAACTGGATGAGGCAATCGAGGAAACCTTCCCTGCCAGTGACCCGATTTCGCCCTGATACCGCTTTGTGCCAACACCATTTTCAAGGGACAGAATCGTGACTTTCTCAACTACCTACTGCCGCCTGCGTCATCTGAAGCACTCGCAGGTGAGCAAACGCATTGCGCTGTTGGCGACGCTGACAGCGCTCTCGGCCTGCAACGGGACGGATACACGCCCGCCGGTGTCGTCTCCAGGGGCTGACAAGCAGGCCTCGACTGCGGTGCTTGAGACCGGCGCCGCCATGCTTCAATCACACCCGCCGCTCGATGCGTTGAATACGTATCTGGATGGCTTTCATTTCTACAACGGCACGATCGAATCGCAGATGGAAGCGCACCATTACTGCTCGATTCTCAACGAAGAGGTCATTCAGTGCGTGATCTACGACGGCAATGTCAAGGATGCGCACTTGATGGGCGTCGAGTACATCATCAGCGCCAGGTTGTTCGAAGGCCTGCCAACTGAAGAAAAAGCCTATTGGCACAGTCATTCCCATGAAGTGACGTCGGGCCAGCTGGTTGCTCCCGGTATTCCAGAGCCTGCCGAACACGCGCTCATGGAAAAGCTGGTCAATACCTACGGCAAGACCTGGCATACGTGGCACACCGACAAGGACAAATCATTGCCCTTGGGTGTGCCTCAGTTGATGATGGGCTTTACCCGGGACGGACAGGCCGACCCGCAGATGGTCAAGGCGCGTGACGAACGCATGGGGCTGGACAGCGTCGCCGAACGCGAGGCGCGCAAGGACATCAAGCCTCAGCCCGTGTTGCCGGGTGCAAACGCCTGGATGGATGGCAAGGTCATCCAGTTGCCCGATCCGAGCGGTACGGCGTCCCATCACCCAGCCCCGAGGGCACAGGATAAAGGCACCAACAGCCGGTCTCCTGCACCTTGAGTGTGGGATACCCGCACAAGTGCGGTTCGACAAAGGAGTGATTGCATGAACAGCTTGAATGAGGCGTTTGCGCACCAGGAGCTTTCACTGCTGGTGCCGCATGTCCTGTTCTTCGAAGACGACGGCACCACGCCCAACAGCCGGTTTCCGGTGCTCGTTTATGAACTGGCGATTAACCCGGACATGGATATGGCGGCGGCTTTCGAGCGCTTGTTCGAAAGCAACGAATGGTCGCCACTCTGGCGGGACGGGGTATTCGACTACCACCATTACCACTCCACGGCCCATGAGGTGCTGGGCGTTGCCAGCGGGCACGCCACACTGCGGCTGGGTGGTGAACATGGCAGCGATCACAGGGTCAAGGCCGGCGATGTGCTGGTTCTTCCAGCCGGAACCGGTCATTGTCGCCTTGAACAGAGTGAAGACTTTCTGGTGGTCGGTGCCTATCCGCAAGGCCAGGAAGACTATGACATTCAGCGCGTCGATCCTGCGGTGCATGATCAGGCGGTGGCTCGCATCGCCAAGGTGCCGACGCCGCTTACCGATCCGGTCACAGGGCAGGGCGGAACGCTGATCGATACGTGGATCGATGACGAGCACGACGGGGGCTGACCCCGTCGTGGTTGATGCAGCTGGCGGTCAGGGTTCGAAGACTGCCCGCAGGCAGTGGTCGGTCTTTTCCTTGAACATCGCGTAGCCCTTCGGCGAATCCTCCAGACTCATGCGATGAGTCAACAGGAACGAAGGATCCAGCTCGCCATTGCGGATATGGTTGAACAGGGTCGGGGCATAGCGCTGGCCCGGCTGTTGGCCGGAACGCAAGGTCAGTGCCTTGTTGACTATGGCACCCATTGGAAACTTGTCCAGCAGCCCACCATAAACGCCGACCACCGACACCGTGCCGCCCTTGCGACAGGCGCGTATGGCCTG
This sequence comes from Pseudomonas viridiflava, assembly GCF_001642795.1. GTDB lineage: Bacteria > Pseudomonadota > Gammaproteobacteria > Pseudomonadales > Pseudomonadaceae > Aquipseudomonas > Aquipseudomonas viridiflava. The sequence goes on from NZ_LKEH01000027.1 coordinate 367,144, forward strand.
GCGCAGCACGGTGCCGCGTTCCGTGTGCAGGCGCAGCATCTGCTTGGCCTTGTCGTAGGCATAATCGATTTCCGTGCCATGGGCTTCCATGCCAACGCAGTCGATACAGCGATCAGGGCCACGTCCCCCGGTCAACTCCAGCAGTGCTTCGTGCACATTGGTGGTTTCGTAGTTGATCACGGTTGCGCCGACCTTTTGTTGCGCCAGACGTAATCGGTCTGGATACCGGTCAATGGCGATCACCTGTTCGGCGCCCAGCAGAAACGCGCTGCGTATCGCCATCAGACCGACACCACCGCAGCCCCAGACCGCGACGATATCGCCGGGCTCGATGTCGGCGTTATCCGCTGCGAAGTAGCCCGTGGGTGCAGCATCGGAAACGAACAGCGCCTGATCGTCGTTCACCCCGTCCGGCACCGTGAAGAGGTTCACGTCGGCAAAAGGTACGCGAATGTAAGTGGCGTGGCTGCCTGCGTATCCACCGAAGGCATGGCTGTAGCCGATGATGCCGCAGCAGGGCTGGCCGTAAGCAATGTCAGTGGTCGAGGGGTTGGGGTTCGAGTTGTCGCAGCACGAGAAGTCACTGCGTTTGCAGGGCTCACACTGCCCGCAACCGATAATTGAAATGGTGATGACCCTGTCGCCTTTCTTGACGGTTTTCACCGCCGAGCCGGTCTCGACCACTTCACCGAGAAACTCGTGGCCGATGATATCGCCCGGTTTCATTGCCGGAACGTAACCGCCCAGCAGGTGCAGGTCCGAACCGCAGACCGAGGACAGCGTTACACGAATGATCGCGTCACGCGGGTTGAGGATCGCAGGATCGGGAACCGTATCGACTTGCAGTTTGTTGGGGGCTTGCCAGGTCAGCGCGCGCATCAGGCATTCCCCCTTTCCAGCAGCGGTTGCGGACGCGGCAGGGCCGCCACCTCGGGCTGTTCATGCGCAGGCTCGGGCGTGTCGATTGCCTGGCCGTGCAGGAACAGGAAGTCACACACTTCGCTGGCCCGCATCTGATTGGTGCTCACTTCGCCGGTCTCCAGATGCTGCTTGATATTGCTCAACAGATTGAGCAGCGCTTTGTCGCTGAACGTACTGATGGCCTTGGCCAGTGCATGACCCAGGCTTCCTGCGCCGGGCTCGCAGACGGCAACGACCTTCAGCTCGGTGCCGCGGTTGCCTGGTGCGGGTTTGAGGTACGCCGAGATGTCGTGCTGCCATTTGCCTTCGGGCCGGGTACGCCAGTGAAGGCTGTCTTCGATGTTCGAAGGCTGTCGTTGTACGGTCCAGCTCAGCGTGCGACCCAGCGGGCCGCGCACGGTCCATCGACTGGTATCTGCGTCAACGCCTTCGATACTGTCGACCCATGGAATCAGCGGACCAATGTTCTGCGGTTGCTCCAGAAAATCGCGTACTTCGCTGAGGGGCTTGCCGATGGTGACACTGCGGGAAACGGCTTCACTGGCTTTCCAGCCGTGAGCGTTCTGGAATTGATGTTCGAACGGGGTTGGGGCCAGACTGCGCTTTATCGCGCAACGCCCGGTGGCGCCGCGAAACACGCAGTAAGCGCCAGCGGCCGCTCCCAGCAAGCCGACGACACCGCCGCGGCGCAGGGCAGTGAACAGCAGCAGGCTGCCGGCAGTGATGGACAGGGCACGTTCGGTTGTTTTCAGCTCGGGGTGGTTGACGCGCCAGATGGTGGACCTGGCTGCAACCAGTGGTAGTTGATTCATGAGTCACTCCTCGTCGAATCAATTACAGCGGGATCGTCGAGCGGCAACTGCAGTGATACGCGCCCGACCACTGTCTGGTCTTTAGGGTATCGTTATCAGCGCTTTGCCTCGACGTTCGGCGATTCCGAGCGATTCAGGAACGCTCTGGTGATTTCAGGCAAGTGCTCGCGCAGCCAGTCCGCCATGGCGACTTCCTGCTTCAGGATCTGCTCGCAATCCTTGCGGATCTGAGGTTCGCCCGCCGCCTCTGCGGCCTCGATAAGTACGGTGTACGTAGCGATTTCAATGTTCTCGAACACATAACCGCTCATCGCGCCTTTAACGACTTCGTCAGACATCAACATGCCGCCCAGTCCCTGACCGACTGCCATCAGCTTTCCGCCAATGTCCTTTATTGTCGAAGGGCTGCTGTCCAGACGCGTGAGGCATGCCTCGACTTTCTCCTGCTGGCCCCGCGTTTCCTCGATGTGCTGTTCAATCCTTTTTTTGAGTACCGGGTAGTGCTCCAGTCTTTCCGCCTGGGCCGTCAGCATTTTTTCCGCCTGTTGCTCCATGGCGTGTGCATCGCGCAGCCAATCGATAAGGTTGTCCTGTTTTGTCGTCGTGCTCATGGTGCGTACCTCTTCTGAGTGAGTGGTAAAAAGTAGAAAAATGCTGCGTTGAACCGGTTCCGAGGTTTGTCCGGCAGGGTGACGAATGGCCCTGAAACAGGCATTAGCCCACCAATACCTCGAGTTCCAGGCCCTGCGGGTTCATGCATTGCCAGCGCCAGGCGTCGGTCAGCATGGCTTCAAGGTCATGTCGGGCCTGCCAGTTCAGCTCAAGCAGCGCCTTGCCCGGATCCGACCAGCACTCCGCCACGTCGCCTGAGCGGCGAGGCTCGAAGACGAGGGGCACCTTGACGCCTGAGATTCGCTCAAAGGTCTTCACCACTTCGAGCACCGAATACCCTCGACCGGTGCCCAGATTCCAGATGGACACGCCGCGCTGGGTGCCTATGCGGGCCAATGCTTGCAAATGGCCCTCGGCCAGATCCATCACATGCAGGTAATCCCGTATGCCGGTGCCATCAGGTGTCGGGTAGTCACTGCCGAATACATGCAGGGCAGGGCGCTGCCGATTGGCAACCTGCAGCAGGAATGGCAGCAGGTTATTGGGTGTGTTGCGTGGTGATTCACCCAGCATTCCGGATGGATGCGCGCCAATTGGATTGAAGTAGCGCAACAGGCCAATGGCCCAGCGCGGGTCCGAACTGGCGGCGCTCTTCATCACGTGTTCGGCCATGAGTTTGGAATGGCCGTAGGGATTGGTCGGCAAGCCCAGCGCGCAGGTTTCGTCCAGCGGCATGCGGTCGGCTTCGCCATAGACCGTGGCTGATGAGCTGAACAGCAGGTTGAAGACGCCGGCCTCGGCCATCGCCTGGCACAGATTGACGCTGCCACTGACATTGGTCTCGAAATAGCGCAGTGGCTCACGCACGCTTTCGCCCACGGCCTTGAGGCCCGCACAGTGCACGACCGCTTCTATGGGGTATTCGGCGAACAGGGCATGCAGAGTGGCCTTGCTGCGAACGTCTCCAGGAATGAAGTCGAAATGTCTTCCGGTGATGTTTGCCACTCGATCAAGCGTTTCTCGCGAGCTGTTGCACAGGTTGTCCAGCACCAGCACCTCATTGCCGTGCTCAAGCAGCGCCAGCACGATATGAGCGCCAATGTATCCCGCACCACCGGTCACTAGGATCATGGTTGTCCTTCCTTTGGTTTTCGCGGCCTCGGGGAGAGGCAGGCTGACGACTCCGTCCCTCATGGATCAGGGCATACGGAGTGTTTGCGAGCGAAAATCAGGACCCATCGACCCAACAGACCAGTGACGTACTGCAGGTACCAAAAAAGCATTCGCTTATGACTAGGGAAATTTCCCTGCGCGTGAGTTCAACGAACTTTTCCCAGTGGTGTGTGCACTTCATCGGGAGAACTGAACGGGCGGGCCGGAACACTCTCAATACCCTCAGTAAGGGCGGGCATCAGCAGAGCCTGTAAGGGGTTCAACGCTCATGGCCGCCTTGAGTTCATTAATGAATGCAGTCGAAGTTCAGCCCTCAGAGGCGCCCTTCAGATTCGTCCGGGCACTTTTTTTCATAAGAAGGGAAACTTCATGAACCGTGCAGAAGCGATTCATTCAGACCTGTCGACCGCATCGCAAGCCAAGCCAGACACACGCCCCGTTCTGCTCTGCCTCTCTCACCTGAGGTGGGGTTTTGTCTACCAGCGTCCTCAGCACATCATGTCTCGGATGGCCCGCGACTATGACGTGCTTTTTTTCGAGGAGCCGGTCTTCGCCGATTCCCCCGATAGCCGCCTGGAAGCCTTGCTGCAGCCTTCAGGTGTAATCGTGCTGGTGCCTCATCTGCCTCGTGATCTGCCGCCTGATCAAGTGGTTCTCGCGCAACGTCAGTTGCTGGACCACTGGCTTGAACAGCATCCATCAAACGAACTGCTCCTGTGGTACTTCACGCCCATGAGCCTGGCGTTCACCGATCATCTCTGGCCGCATGCGATCATTTACGACTGCATGGACGAACTGTCTGCATTCAAGGGCGCGCCGCCTGAACTGATCGACATGGAACAGGATTTGCTGGAGCGTGCGGATGTGGTGTTCACGGGTGGCCACAGCCTCTGGGAGGCCAAGAAGGAACGGCACAGCAACGTCCATTCCATGCCCAGCAGCGTGGACATCGAGCACTTTGCGACGGCCAGACGGGGGTTGAGTGATCCGCCTGATCAACAGGACATTCCAGGTCCGCGCCTGGGGTTCTTCGGCGTCATCGACGAGCGATTCGACATCGAGCTGATTCGTCAGGTAGCCAGCGCCCGGCCTCACTGGCAAATCGTGTTGATTGGCCCTGTGGTCAAGATTGATCCGGACAGTTTGCCGCAGTCGTCGAACATTCATTATCTGGGCGGCAAATCCTATGACGACCTGCCAGCTTACCTGTCCGGCTGGGACGTGGCGTTGATGCCCTTTGCGATCAACGAGTCCACGCGCTTCATCAGCCCGACCAAAACTCCGGAATACCTGGCGGGCGGCTGCCCGGTGGTGTCGACACCGATCACCGATGTGGTCAGTACCTACGGAGACAGTGGTGTGGTGACCATCGCTGCTGACGCTGCGCAGTTTTGCGATGCCATTGAGCGTGCGCTAGGGAGGGGCAAGTCCAGCGAATTCTACGAGCTTGCTGACGCCGTGCTTGCGGACAAGTCCTGGGACAAGACCTGTGCAGCCATGAAGGAGCAGATCCAATGCCTGGAATAACGCTCGAGTCAGCCATCAACGCTTCACAGCCCTACGATTTTCTGATTGTCGGTGCCGGTTTTGCCGGCAGCGTGCTGGCTGAAAGACTGGCCGCAGGGCTCGGCAAACGCGTGCTGTTGATTGATCGTCGTTCCCATATTGCAGGCAACGCCTACGACCATCTCGACAGCGCGGGCGTGCTGGTGCATCGCTACGGGCCGCACATCTTTCATACCAACGCCGAACGCATTGTCCACTACCTGTCGCAGTTCACCGAATGGCACAGCTACGAGCACCGGGTTCTGGCGCGGGTCGACGGCAAACTGGTGCCGATTCCCATCAACCTGGATACGTTGAATACGCTGTATGGCCTGCAGATGGACGAGCAGCAGGCCGAGGTGTTCCTGGCCGAACGTGCAGAGCCTGTGGAGATGATCAGGACTTCCGAGGATGTGGTGATCAATCAGATCGGACGAGAGCTGTACGAGAAGTTTTTCAGAGGTTACACGCGCAAACAGTGGGGCCTGGACCCCTCGCAACTGGACAAGTCGGTGACGTCCAGGGTGCCGACCCGCACCACGACCGACAGCCGCTATTTCGGCGACAGCTTTCAGAAGATGCCACTGCACGGCTACACGAAAATGTTCGAGCGTATGCTGGATCACGAACGGATTGACATTGTGCTGGGCGTGGATTTTGCCAAGGTGCGTGAGACGTTGTCCTACCGGCATCTGGTGTATTGCGGCCCGATTGATGAGTATTTCGGCCATTGCTACGGACGGCTGCCCTATCGCTCATTGCGCTTCGAACACAAAACGGTTGATCAGACTCAATTCCAGCCTGTCGCGGTGGTCAATTACCCGGATGAAGAAGTCCCGTACACCCGTATCACTGAGTACAAGCACCTGACAGGGCAGCAGCATCCGAAAACCAGCGTGACCTATGAATTTCCAACTGCCGAGGGCGATCCGTACTACCCGATACCCCGCCAGGAGAACAACGAGCTGTACAAGCGCTACAAGGCCCTGGCCGACCAGTCCGACGATGTCACCTTTCTCGGGCGCTTGGGCACGTACAAGTACTACAACATGGATCAGGTGGTAGGTCAGGCGCTGGCCTTGTATCAGCGTCTTGCCGAAGTACATGCACCTGCTGCATCAGAGCTGAAACCGCCGGTGTTCAACGAACAGCCAGCGGGGAATTGAGCATGCCAGGTCTGTTCAAGAGTTTTTTCGTAGGCGGATTCGAGTGTTCGACTCACCGGCGACGCGATGGCAAACGCCTGGACCTGCTGCATTCCACAGGCCACGCCCGCTGGCCAGCCGAGGACTTCGCGGCAATGGCGAACTGCGCCATGCGCACGGTGCGCAGCGGGCTGCGCTGGCACCTGATCGAAACGCGCCCCGGTGTCTATGACTGGAGCAGTTTCCTGCCCATGCTGCGGGCGGCTCGTGCTCAAGGCACCCAAGTGATCTGGGACCTTTGCCATTACGGTTACCCGGATGATATGGACATCTGGCGTCCACAGTTCGTGGAGCGTTTCGCGCGCTTTGCGGCTGCTGCGGCGCAGGTGATCAAGGATGAGGGCGAAGTTGTGCCGTTCTATTCGCCGATCAACGAGATTTCGTTCTGGAGCTGGGCGGGAGGCGATGTCGGCTATTTCAATCCCGGCGTGGAACGCCGTGGCATGGAGCTCAAACATCAGTTGATCAGGGCCAGTATCGCTGCGATCGAGGCGGTGCGTGAAGTCGAGCCACGGGCGCGTTTCGTGCAGGCTGACCCGTTGATTCATGTCATACCCTCAAGCCGGCGCAACGATGACATCGAGGCCGCCGAAAACTACCGCCAGGCCCAGTTCGAGGCTTTGGACCTGTTGAGTGGACGCCAATGGCCTGGATTGGGAGGGCGCCCTGAGTACCTGGACGTGCTGGGTGCCAATTTCTATCCGCATAACCAGTGGATATTCAACGGTCGCCGCGTGATGCGCGGCGAACCGGAGTACCGGCCGTTCAGCGGCATGCTTCGTGAGCTGCACGCACGCTACGGCAGGCCCATTCTGGTGTCGGAAACAGGTGCCGAGGACGAGCAGCGTGTGCCCTGGTTTCGTTATGTGACCGATCAGGTCAGTAAAGCCTTGCAGGCAGGTGTCCCGGTTGAGGGTATCTGCTGGTATCCGATCCTGGATTACCCCGGCTGGGATGACGGACGGTATTGCCCGGCGGGTCTGCTGGGCTACGCCGATGGTCAGGGTCAACGTGCTGCGTTTCATCCGCTGCAACTGGCGATTCGTGAAGCGGATGAGGCGTTCGAAGCCCTGCATTCATCGGCGCTGAACGCTGAAAGAGGCCCATGAAGTATGCGAGCGAGCACTGCGACACCGCTGCCGGAACGTGCCGTCCCTTTTTTGATTCGCTACGTGTCTTTGCGGCCCTGGCATTTCGGCGCCATGTTCTTTCTGATCGTAGGCGCGGCCAGTTGCGCGGTGGCTGTGCAGTACGGCATGAAGATGCTGGTCGATGTCATGACCCTGGGCGACCGCAGAAGCGAGCACGTCTGGTTTCCGTTTTTCCTGTTCCTCGGGCTGATTGTGGTCGAAAACCTGTTCTGGCGGCTGGGTGGCTGGCTGGGTTGTCGCACCGTAGTAGCCAGTTGCGCCGACCTGCGGGTGGACCTGTTCAATCACCTTACCGGTCACCCGATGCGCTACTTCGCCCAGCACTTTTCGGGATCACTGGCCAATCGCATCTCATCGGCCGGCGCTGCGGCCGGCTCGATCTACGGTGGCCTGGCCTGGAAGATCATTCCACCCTGCGTCGACTTTCTGGGGGCCGTAGTGGTGCTGTACACGGTCAAGGTGGCGATGGCGAACGTGCTGATTCTGTGTGTGCTGCTGGTCGCTGTGTTGATCACCGTGGTTGGTGTGCGCGGTCGCTCGAAACACATCGACTTTGCCGCGCATTCGGCCAGAGTGGGTGGCGAGATGGTGGATCTGGTCTCCAACATCTGGACCATCAAGGCGTTCTCTGCCCGCGAGCGCGAACGCCAGCGGCTGGAAGCCTCGATCGGCGTTGAAGCACGCGCGCAGCGGCGCAGCTGGATCTACCTGGAAAAGGCCCGGGTGCTGCACGACATCTGTCTGTCAGTCATGGCAGGCGGAATGCTGGGGTGGGCCATTCTGTTGTGGCGCGCCGATGCCGTGACCGCCGGTGACGTGGTGCTGGTCAGCGCGTTGACCTTCCGTATCCTGCACGGTTCTCGAGACCTGGCACTGGCGCTGGTCGACACCTCGCAGCAACTGGGTGTTATCGCCGATACGCTGCGCATCATTATCCAGCCCTATACGTTGAGCGATGCCAAGGCCGAGTTGAAACCGAGTCGAGGGGCGATCCGGGTTATTGATGTGGCTTACCACTATCCGGAAGGACGTCGAATATTCGAGCACTTGAATCTGGATATACCCGCCGGACAGCGTGTGGGTATCGTCGGCTCCTCGGGCGCTGGAAAGTCCACCTTATTGAGCCTGTTACAACGTCTTGACGATGTCAGCAGTGGCGTGATTCTGATTGATGATCGCGATATCAGAGCCGTCAGCCAGGACAGTCTCAGGAAACAGATTGCCGTCGTTCCGCAGGAACCCACGCTGTTCAACCGCAGCATTTACGAAAACATCGCCTACGGGTTACCCGATGCGCGTTACGAAGACGTTATTCAAGCTTCTAGACAGGCTTACTGCGACGAGTTCATTCGCGCGCTACCTGAAGGTTATGACACGTTAGTGGGTGAGCGGGGCGTGAAACTGTCAGGCGGTCAGCGACAGCGACTGGGATTGGCCCGGGTCTTTCTCAAGAATGCGCCGATCCTGATTCTTGACGAAGCGACTTCCGCCCTGGACTCGCATTCCGAAGCGGTGATTCAGGCAGCGCTCGCCAAGCTGATGCACGGCAGAACCGTGCTGGTGGTGGCGCACAGGCTGTCTACGGTGGCCAATTTCGACCGGGTCATTGTCCTGCACGACGGGCAGATCATTGAAGATGGACCGCCTATGCAACTGCGCAGACAAGGCGGTGTCTATGAGTCGCTTTGGGACGCTCAGACACTCGTCGGCGAATGAATCAGTTTCTCCCGGCCCATCCATATGCATATAATTCTATTTTTTTATTGCTGCATAGAACCCTTTCGAGGGTATTGAAGTCGTAAGCGGTGAGTGCGTGCAGTCACGCTGATATTATTCTGGGAGTTGTGGCGTGTCGGAAAACAAGACCCGTGTTGACAATACGGCGAGTGGTGACATCTCCCATAAGGGAAAGGATATCTTTTTCGCAGCGGTAGAAACGACACGCATGCCGATGATCGTGACTGACCCCAACAGTGAAGATAACCCGATCATCTTTGCCAACAAGGCGTTTCTGGAAATGACCGGATACGCCTCCGAAGAAATCATTGGTTCCAACTGCCGGTTCCTGCAAGGTCCGGAAACCGACCGGGCAGTGGTGCAGACCATTCGCGATGCGATTCATGAGCGCAACGATATCTCCACTGAGATCCTCAACTATCGCAAGGACGGTTCGTCGTTCTGGAACGCTTTGTTCATCTCTCCGGTGTACAACGACGCGGGCGATCTGATCTATTTCTTTGCGTCACAGCTGGACATCAGTCGTCGCCGCGATGCCGAGGAAGCGCTTCGTCAGGCGCAGAAAATGGAAGCGCTCGGTCAACTGACTGGCGGCATCGCCCATGACTTCAACAATCTGCTGCAGGTCATGGGCGGATACATCGATCTGATTGGCACGGCGGCTGAAAAGCCGAGCATCGACATTCCGCGCGTTCAGCGCAGCGTGCACCACGCCAAATCTGCTGTGGAAAGAGCGAGCACGCTCACCAAGCAATTACTGGCGTTCGCCCGGAAACAGAAACTGCACGGCCGGGTGCTCAATCTCAATGGTTTGATATCCAGTACTGAACCGCTGATCGAACGCACCTTCGGTTCGGAAGTGACCATCGAGACCGACCTTGATCCCGCACTGAAGAACTGCCGGATCGACCCGACTCAGGCAGAAGTCGCGCTGCTGAATATCTTCATCAATTCCAGAGATGCGTTGATTGGCAGGCCAAACCCCAAGGTCTTCATCGAGACGCGTAACCTGGTGGTCGATGAACTGGCCAACATGTCTTATGACGGCCTTTTGCCGGGACGCTACGTCAGCATCGCTGTGACGGATAACGGCATCGGCATGCCGTCGAGTATTCGGGACCGGGTGATGGACCCGTTCTTTACCACCAAGGAGGAGGGCAAGGGTTCGGGTCTGGGCCTGTCCATGGTGTACGGCTTCGCCAAACAGTCGGGCGGTGCAGCACGTATTTACACCGAGGAAGGCGTGGGCACCACCTTGCGCCTTTACTTCCCGGTTGACGAAGCGACCATTGCCAGTGAGTCGCCTCAGGCGCTTGAGCAGCGGCAGCGACTGGGCAGCAGTGAGCGAATTCTGATCGTGGAAGACCGACCGGATGTTGCCGAACTGGCCAAGATGGTGCTGGATGATTATGGCTACGCTTCAGATATCGTGCTCAACGCACGGGAAGCCTTGAAGAAATTCGAGTCCGGCAGCACGTACGATCTGCTGTTCACCGACCTGATCATGCCGGGCGGTATGAATGGGGTCATGCTCGCTCGTGAGGTCAAGCGTCGTTATCCCAAGATCAAAGTGCTGCTCACCACCGGCTACGCCGAGAGCTCGATAGAGCGCACCGATATCGGCGGCTCTGAGTTTGATGTGGTGTCCAAGCCCTGCATGCCTCACGATCTGGCCAGAAAAGTCAGGCAGGTGCTGGACGGGCCGAATGGTATTGCCTGACCGATGAGTGTCCAGTGACTTGAGAAGCCTGATTTCGATCAGGCTTCTCTTTGTCCGGGTCATTGCGCTGAAGCCTCTCGGTGTTCAGGCACGTTTATCAGACGCTGTAACCTCGCACGAAGGTTTCGACCGCTCGCTCTACCGCGCTTTCGATTTCATCGGCGGTCAATGCCTCACGAATGCCCATCAGCCGCGGGAACACGGTTTCCGAGTCAAACAGGGCAATAAGGTGGCGAGTGGCAATGTCTGGATCCGCACGGCGCATGCTGCCCGCATCCATGCGCACGCTGAAGAAATCGGCCAGCAGTTTGAATGCGATCCTGGGCCCTGCCTCGTGAAACAGCATGCCAATGTCGCTGCGCCCCGACTCGCTGATTACCGTGCGCAACGTCTTGATCATGGCCTCGCTGGCCACGACGGACAGCGTTGCTTTTCCAAAGGCGGTGAGCACTGTCGACAGGTCTTTGTCCTCGGTAGCAAGCAGCTTCTCCAGGCTGGGCAGCAACTGGCTTTTTGCGGCCTTGCTGCTGACGGCTACGAATAGCGCTTCCTTGGAATTGTAGTATCGGTAAAGCGTGGATTTGGAGCCACCCACCCGAGCCGCTATCGCAGCCATCGAAGCGGCTTCGAATCCATCTTCCTGAAACACCTGCGCCGCAGCGTCAATAATCGCGTCCCGCTTGGCATCTGTAAGCACTCGCACAATCAATTCTCCTATTACGATACCGGACTGTATCATTATCACTTGACGGAACACGACCGCCAAAATATAACAGTACCGATTGGTATCGTTATGTCGAGTCGTTGTCCGGAGCTTCCCCTATGTGTTCTGTCTTTCTCTGTCGCCGTCATGTCATGACCGCTTTTCTGTCGATCAGTATTCTGACGGGATGCGGCAAGCCGCCGGGCGGACCTCCACCGTCCCCCGGCACACCTGAAGTGGGTGTGCTTTCGGTGCAGGCGCAAAGAGTGGTTTTCAGCACGGAGCTTCCGGGGCGCACCGCACCGTTCATGATTGCCGAGATACGGCCTCAGGTCAGCGGGATCGTTCAGAAGCGCAGCTTCACTGAGGGCAGCACGGTCAAGGCGGGGCAAGTGCTCTACCTGATCGACCCTGCCACCTACCGCGCTACGTACAACAGTGACCTGGCGGCGCTGGCCAAGGCGGAAGCATCATTGACATCGGTTCGTCTCAAGAACGAGCGCTACAAAGAGCTGGCCGCCCTTGATGCGGTCAGTCGGCAGGACTACGACGATGCCGTGTCTTCATTGGGTGAGAGCCGGGCGGATGTTGCCTCGGCCAAAGCCAATGTCGAAAGCAGCCGCATCAATCTGGCGTATACCCAGGTCAACGCTCCGATTACAGGTCGAATCGGTAAATCCGGTATCACCCCGGGCGCACTGGTCACTGCGAACCAGACCTCGACCATGGCGACCATTCAGCAACTTGACCCGATATACGTCGATGTCACGCAGCCGAGTGCGGCGTTGCTGCGCCTGAAAAAATCGCTGAGCAACGGCGAAATCCAGAAAAGTGGCGCCACTGCCGCCAAAGTGAGGTTGAAGCTTGAGGACGGCAGTCTCTATCCGCTGGAGGGCACCCTTGAGTTCTCCGACGTGACAGTGGATCAGGACACGGGCGCGATTACCCTGCGTGCCGTGTTCCCCAACCCGAATGCCGATCTGCTGCCTGGCATGTATGTGCGTGCGGTGCTTGAGGAAGGCTTCAAGGAACAGGGGTTACTGGTTCCGCAGCAGGCGGTTTCCCGAGACAGCACGGGTAAACCCATGGCGTACGTGGTGGGTAAGGACAACACGCTGGAGCGCCGTGAGCTGACGACTGACCGTGCGATCGGTGATCAATGGCTGATCAGCAGCGGGTTGAATGTCGGTGACCAGCTGGTTGTCGACGGTCAGCAGCGCGCCTCGGCCGGTGTGAAGGTCAAGACCGTGCCATGGAAGCCGCAATCTGTAGCGGCGGTTGCCACGCCGTCCGACCTTCAATAAATTCCGGGTAGATAACATGTCGCGCTTTTTCATAGATCGCCCCATTTTCGCCTGGGTTCTGGCCATCATCGTCATGCTCGCAGGCATCATGGCGATTCTGACGCTGCCCATTGCCCAGTACCCGACGATTGCGCCTCCCGCGATTGCGATCACTGCCAACTATCCGGGCGCGTCGGCCAAGACGCTTGAGGACACCGTCACTCAGGTGATCGAGCAGAAGATGAAGGGCCTGGATCGGCTCAGTTATATCGCTTCGACCAGTGAGTCCAGTGGTTCGGTGACCATTACGCTGACCTTCGAAAACGGTACGGATGCCGATACCGCGCAGGTGCAGGTGCAGAACAAGCTCACTCTGGCGACGCCGCTGCTGCCCTCCGAGGTTCAACAGCAGGGCGTGCAGGTCGTCAAATCATCGACCAACTTCCTCAATATTCTGGCGTTCACCTCCGAAGACGGGCGAATGAACGGCGCGGATCTCTCGGATTACGTCTCCGCAAATATCCAGGAGGCGATTGGCAGGGTCGACGGCGTCGGAGATACAACGCTGTTTGGCGCGCAGTATGCGATGCGCATCTGGATCGATCCCGACAAGCTGGCCAGTTACAAGATGACGCCCATAGACGTCAGGAACGCCATTCAGGCGCAGAACGTTCAGGTGTCGTCGGGACAATTGGGTGCGTTGCCTGCGGCGGGCAACCAGCAACTCAATGCAACCATCACCTCTCAGACGCGCTTACAAACCGCCGAGCAGTTCGAAGACATCCTGTTGCGCACCGAAACAGACGGTTCCCAGGTCCGGCTGCGTGACGTTGCCAAGGTCGAACTCGGCAGCGAAAGCTACAGCAATACCAGTCGATTCAATGGCAAACCGGCGGCAGGTCTGGCGATCAAGCTTGCCACGGGCGCCAATGCGCTGGACACCGTCAAGGCCATTGACGCGCGAATCGAGGAACTGAAGCCTTACTGGCCGGAAGGTGTGCGGGTTCAAAAGCCTTACGACATTACACCGTTCGTGCGTATTTCCATCGAAGAGGTGGTGCGCACGCTGGTAGAAGCCGTCGTGCTGGTTTTCCTGGTGATGTACCTGTTTCTGCAGAATTTTCGGGCCACGCTGATACCGACCATTGCGGTGCCTGTCGTGCTGCTTGGTACGTTCGGTGTGTTGGCGGTATTTGGCTACAGCATCAATACCCTGACAATGTTTGCGATGGTTCTGGCTATCGGTCTGCTGGTGGATGACGCCATCGTCGTGGTGGAAAACGTTGAACGAGTGATGAGTGAAGAGGGGCTTGAGCCAAAGGCGGCTGCTCGACAATCCATGGAACAGATCAGTGGCGCACTGGTGGGTATCGCTCTTGTTCTGGCCGCAGTGTTCATCCCGATGGCGTTCTTCAGCGGCTCGTCAGGCGTTATTTACCGGCAGTTCTCGATCACCATAGTGTCGGCCATGACGCTCTCGGTGCTGGTTGCGATGATCCTGACGCCTGCGCTCTGCGCCACATTGCTCAAGCCGCTCGGCGTCAATCACGGACAGGAACGTCGCGGGTTCTTCGGCTGGTTCAACAGGGTCTTTGATCGCGGTAGCAACCGGTATCAGGGGGTCGTCGGCCACATGCTTGTCCGACCCTGGCGTTACATGATCGGCTATGGGGTTATCGTCGTGCTGGTTATGCTCGGTTTCAGCAAACTGCCGGTCGGCTTTCTGCCCGACGAAGATCAGGGGACCCTGTTTGCGCTGATCCAGCTTCCGCCAGGTGCTACGGAAAAACGAACCGACGAAGTGCTTCGTCAGGTCGAGCAGCATTTTATGGTGGACGAGAAAGATGCGGTTTCGGGTGTTTTCACTGTGTCCGGTTTCAGCTTTGCGGGCAGCGGCCAGAACATCGGCTTGGCATTCGTCAAGCTGCGACCCTGGAACGAGCGAAGTGATGAATCCCTCACGGTTACCCAGGTAACTGCGCGTGCCTGGCAGGCTTTTTCTGGAATCAGGGACGCTCTGATCGTGCCCTTCGCGCCGCCTGCGGTGTCGGAGCTGGGCAATGCCACCGGATTCGACCTGATGCTTCAGGATCGCGGCAATCTGGGGCATGACGCGTTGATGAAAGCGCGCAATCAGTTGCTGGAAAAGCTGAGCAAGGATCCACGCCTGGTCGCGGTGCGTGCCAATGGCCAGGAGAATGCACCGGAGTTTCGTCTGCAGATTGACGCACACAAGGCCGGAACGCTCGGGCTGTCGATGTCGGATATCAACGATACGTTTTCCATGGCCTGGGGGAGCAATTACGTAAACGATTTTCTCGATCAGGGAAGGGTCAAGAAGGTGATGCTTCAGGCAGAAGCGCCGTTTCGTATGCTGCCTCAGGACATTGGCCGTTGGTACGTACGAAACAGCGCCGGAACCATGGTGTCTTTTGCGGCATTTGCCAAGGCTGAGTGGACTTCCGGTTCACCACGGCTTGAACGTTACAACGGCGTGTCGTCCATCGAGATCCTTGGCATGGCCTTGCCTGGTCAGGCGTCAAGCGGAGAGGCGCTGGCTATCGTTGAAGCGGCGGTCGCCGAACTGCCGCCGGGCTTCGGCTTTGAGTGGACAGGGCTGTCGCGCCAGGAGAAAGCCTCAACCGGACAGACGACGCTGCTGTACTCGCTCTCGATCCTGTTCGTGTTCCTGTGTCTGGCGGCTCTTTATGAGAGCTGGAGCGTGCCGTTATCGGTGATCATGGTCATCCCGCTCGGCGTCTTCGGTGTGCTGCTGGGCGCAGTTCTCACCTGGAAGATGAACGATGTGTACTTTCAGGTAGGACTGCTGACCACCATCGGGCTCGCGGCCAAGAACGCGATTCTCATTGTGGAATTTGCCAAGGACCTCCATGACCGCGGCACAGGAATCATCGAGGCAACATTACAGGCAACCCGAATGCGCTTGCGCCCGATTTTGATGACATCCTTTGCGTTCATTCTTGGCGTATTGCCGCTGGTGCTGAGCAGCGGTGCCGGCGCGGGTGCGCAGAACGCGCTTGGCGTCGCTGTAACCGGTGGCATGCTGTCGGGGACGATTCTGGCTCTGTTTTTCGTTCCGCTGTTTTTCATACTGGTCTATAGAAAACGTTGATCAATTATCGTCCGCTGCGGCTTGTAACAGCGCAGCGGTCGCCTGTGTTCGTGGAAAGATTCATTTTCATGTGAGACTGTTCAATGAAAACGCTGCTGCCTTATCGCTCTGGTTCCGTTAACGGCGCTACTTATATCAAATGCAGTGTTTGGCAGACTCGATAGTCAACAGCGCAATAGTAAACAACAGACAACTGATGACATCGCGCATAACTGTATTGATTTATTATCGGATCTGCATGAAAAACGAGCGAGTTGGAACATGGGTGAGCCGTTCCGTTCCGTTGGGTTTTGAATAATATTCATAGAGTATTTGCTCTTCAAAAAAAGTTGTCGAAATCATTAAACTTATTCAAAGGGCCTTGGGTCATTGGAGTGTACGCCAAATAACTTAGCGTGTTCTGCCACTGACTCGAAGGATTACCACTATGATTCGCGATGACCGTATCGCCCCAGGCGCACCTGTCTATCAGGACACCCACGCCATGGCACCTTTGCTCAAACGTATTTCCTGGAGCGCGATTCTGGCCGGTGTGGTACTGGCCATGGTTGTTTCCTTATTGCTGAATCTACTGGGTACTGCCATTGGCACCGCCAGCATTGATCCCATGCAGGAAGCCAATCCGATGTCCGGTATCGGTACTGGCGCCGGCATATGGGTCGTTGTCAGTTCGGTCATCTCGCTGTTTGTCGGTGGCTGGGCAGCGGGTCGTCTGGCTCAGCGCGAAGGCGCGTTCCATGGCCTGCTGGTATGGGCGAGCGTATCGCTGATTACTGTCTATCTGGTCACCAGCGCTGTAACAGGCGTGGTACGTGGCGGTCTGAATCTGGCAGGCAGCGGCATGTCGGCACTGGGCAGCGGTATCGCTCAGGTTGCTCCGGCCGTGGGCAGCAAGATTCAGGACCAACTGCGTGAGCAGGGCATCGAATTCAACCTGGACGATATTCAGGGTGAAATCGAAACCGCCATGCGTCAGACCGGCAAGGCCGAACTGAACCCCGATGCCATCAAGCAGGAAGCTCAGGCGACCCAACAGGATGCGCAGAACACTGCAGAGCGCAGCGCGCAGAATCCACAGCAGGCTGACGAGCAGTTGGGCGGCCTGATGGATCGCATCAAGGCCAAGGGCGACCAGGCGTGGGACGCCGCTGACCGTCAGGCACTGGTCAATCTGATCAAGGCGCGTGGCAACAAGACTGATGCAGAGGCCAACCAGATCGTTGATCAGGCTCAGGCCAGCTATCGTCAGGCTTATGCCAAGTATCAGGAACTGAAAGCTCAGGCCGAACAGAAAGCACGTGAAGCGGCTGAAGTGACTGCCAAGCGCGTATCGCAAGGCGCATGGATTCTGCTGATCACCCTGGTGATCTCGGGTCTGGTCGCGGCCGGTGCAGGTGTACTGGGTCGTCGTACTCAGCCACCGGCCAAGGTTGTCGCTGCGGTCTGATACACGTGTTGAGTTGAGCGAATAAAGAAGGGGACGATAATCGTCCCCTTTTTTATCGCTTTTATAAGCCTGACTGTTCAACTGAGTCAGGACGGCTTTACAGGTTGCGCGTCTAATACTGTCAGCTTCAATTGACAGATTTGTCTGGCCAATACTTGTTCACGTAACTCTGAATCTCTTGCCTCATGAAAGTCCCTGACTGATCGGCGCGTTCTTCCCAGCCGAATACGCACGCTGTGACAATCCCGTCGAAACCGACTTTGGCCAGCGAAGAGAAGAAGACGTCCCAGTCGATCTCGCCCTGATACATGTCCATATGTTGATGCACTGTCACTTTGGCGCCGGGGGGATTAACGATATAGCGCAGCCCTGAAGACGCTTTGTGATTCCATGTGTCGGCAACATGCACATGCGCAATCATCGGGCCGGCTTCGGCAATCATCTTCGCCATGTCATCGCCAAAGAAGAAAGTATGCGGCGCGCAGTACAGAAACCTGACGTTACTGGAACCGATGTTCTTCAGCATGTCGAGCGCAGGTTGCAATGTTTCGCACCAGTCTTCGGGGTGCGGCTCAATGTTCAGGTTGACTCCCTGTCTTTCAAGTTCAGGCACCAGTTCCTCCATGGATCGCCACCACGCGGCTTCGCTGGATTCGTGGCTATGACTGCCGCCGCAGCAGTTGCTTTTATGCCCTCGCTCGGGTGAAGGGCCGCGACCGAACTCGGAGTTCATGGTGTCGCAATCCAGCTCCACGGCAACCTGAATGGCCTGCTTCCAGTAGTCGACTGCCGTTGTTCGTTCATCTTCGTGAGGGCTGGCCCAGCGGTACATGGGCAGCAGCGAAGCAACCTTCAGGTCATGGTCTTTCAGGGCCTTCTTGAACTCGGCAATGCGCTCCTTGTGCGCACGGGGTCTGACCCACCAGGGCAGAAAGTCCTCGCGAGGCGACAGTTCCAGGTATTCGTATCCCATCTCAGCAGCCTTGCGACATACCTCGGTCAGGCTGAGGTGGCGGTGCATGTAGGGATCCAGGGCTATTTTCATTGTCATTCTCCAGTGGATGAACCTTAAGCAAAATCTGTCCGGCCTTGCGGGATCTGGAACTCAGTAATCAATCCATATCCCACCCTGAACGGCCGACTCCACGCAGCGTTGCACCCAGCGCACGCCTTCGACACCTGCGTCGATGTCGGGATAGCGCAATGACTGCAGCGTCGCCGCATCGCCACGTGTGGTGGCGTTCATGGCCAGAGCAAAGCGGTAGTAAAGGTTGGACCAGGCTTCGAACAGGCCTTCCGGATGCCCGCCACCAATACGGTCGTCGAGCAGGGCGTCCGGATGCAGATACCCCATGCCGCGTTCCAGTATCTGGGCGGGCTGGCCTTGCACTTCGAAGCTGAGCTGGTTGGGACGCTCATCCCACCACTCGAGGCTGGCCCTTGAGCCGATCACCCGAACCTTCTGGCCGTGCATCGACCCGGCGTTGACGGCACTGGACCAGACCCAGCCCATGGCACCGCCTTCGTACTCCATCAGTGTGTAGGCATTGTCTTCGAGCGGTGCCCGGCTTTTCACGAAGCTCTGTCGGTTGCATTGCAGCCGTTTGATTTTCAGCTCAGGCAACATGACTTCGGCGATGTACAACGGATGGGTGCCCACATCGCCCAATACATAGCTTGGCCCCGCAGTGCGTGGATCCACGCGCCACTGAGTGGCCTGGTTTTGCGTTTCGACCGGAGCGCTGTGAAAGCCATGGGCGAACTGCATGTGCACCATGCGAATCTCGCCAAGCTCGCTTGCCGCAATCATCTGTCTGGCCTGCTCGATCAATTGGTGGCCCGCGTAGCCATAAGTCACGCCGACGATGCGCTGGTTGGCTCGGGATATTTCCCTGAGGGTCTCGGCTTCTTCGAGCGTGAAACACAGCGGTTTCTCACACACCACATGCAAACCGGCTTCAAGTGCTGCTTTGGTGATGCTGAAGTGAGTGCCGTTGGGTGTGGCGACGGAGATGGCTTCGATACCGTCCGGACGCCGGCCTTCCTGTTCAATAAGCTGCAGGTAGTCTGGGTAACAGCGTTCGGGGTCGACACCCAATTGTTCGCCAAAAGCACGGCCGCGCTCAGGGTCGATATCGAACGCGCCTGCAATTAACGCGAAGTTCTGGTCACGCAGTGCTGCCGAGCGGTGGATGTAGCCGATCTGGCTGTTCGCGCCGCCACCCACCATCGCCCATCGAACAGGGCGGGAAATACGCTTGCTACCGTTGATCATGGTCTTTTCCTTGTCAGAAACCGCAGCGGGTCAGGTAGGTACGGCTCTCGGTAACGTCTGCCAGGCTGCCGCCGACATGGCGCGGGTCGCGTTCCTGCTCGACCGTGATATAGCCCTGGTAATCCAGTTCGCGAATGAGCGTGCGTAACGTGGGGTAGTCAATGATTCCGCGCCCGAGCGGGCACATCACGCCTTTGGCACAAGCGGCGAAGAAAGTGATGCGTTCGCCGAGTACCTGATCGAACACCAGCGGATCGATGTCCTTGAAGTGCAGGTAATCGAGGCGTGACGCGTACTGGCGCAAGGTCGCTGCCGGGTCCATGCCTGCGTAGTAAAGATGTCCGGTGTCCAGGCACAGCCCGGCAACGTCCGGGTGAATGTCCTGCACCAGTTGCGCCAGCTCGTCGGCGAACTCGATGTAGCCTCCGGCGTGGGGATGAATCACGGCCCGCACGCCGTAGCGATGCGCGACGTCTGCGATTTTGCGGATGTGCGCCATCATGTCGGACCATTCGGCAGTATTCAGACGAGGCGCCTTATCAGAATGCCCGGCTGCGTAATCACGCACCTCATGTCCCCAGTCGATGATGACCAGATAGGGGGCGGGATGGTGTGGCTCCAGCTGTTGCCCGGCAGGCCGCAACGCCTTGAGCAGCGCACAGATATCGTGGGCCTGTTTCAGCAGCGATGGCAGGTTTTTCGGATCTACCAGATTGTCGAAGATCGTGCCCGCAATCAGGTGCAGACCGTTTTCAGCCAGCGCACCGCCAAGCTCGTCGACATTCAGTGGAAGGTAGCCATAAGGGCCCAGTTCGATGCCCCGATAACCAGCCTGCGCTGCTTCGCTGAGCACCTGACGCCACGGCGGCAGATAGGGATTGTTGACGTCGTCTACGCCCCAGCAGCAGGGGGCAGTGGATAAATGGATGGCCATTGGCTCACTCCGGCTGTTGTTATTGTTGTATCAGGGGAGGGGTGATTGGTTGCATCAGGATGCTAGGTCGGTCTGCGCGGCACTGCTATAGTCCTGCCTGTAAAACTGTCAAAACCTCTCATGGATCGGTCAGAGACTTTCATTTCATGTCAGAGCACGATTCCGACTCACGCCGGCCCACGATGGCTGATGTCGCCCAGGAAGCCGGGGTCAGCCTGTCAACGGTTGATCGAGTACTCAACCTGCGCGCCACAGTCCGGGTCGATACGGCGCAGCGCATTTCTGCTGCCGCGCAGCGTCTCGGTTTTCACGCTCGTAACGTCATCGAGCAGCGGCTGCAGCACAGCCGACCCACCGTGAAGTTGGGGTTTCTGTTGCAGAAGAGCGGGGTGGCGTTCTATCAGGGGCTGGCACAGGCCCTGGCAGATGCGGCAGCCGTTAGCCCCCATGCTCGGGTCCGGGTGATGATTGGCTATCTGGATGACCTGAACCCGCGCGTGGTCGCCCAGCGCATTCTGGCGCTGGGCAAAGACGTCGACGCCTTGGGCGTCGTGGCCGCTGACCACAAAGAGGTGCAGGACGCCGTCTGCGAACTTCGCCTCAGCGGGACTCCTGTGGTGGCCATGATTTCGGAGCTGGGAAGCCATGCCGGCGCAGGTTTCGTCGGAGTGGACAGCCGCCGCATGGGGCGCGTTGCCGGCTGGTTCGTCGATCGACTGGCAGAACGTCCCGGTCCTGTCGCCGTGATGGTCGGCAGTCAACGGTTCCAGTGCCAGGAGCTGTGTGAACTGAGTTTTCAGAGCTACATGGCTGAATCTTCCGGCGACTGGGAGTTACTGGCTTCGCGCCTGACACTTGAGGATGAGGAGTTCGCACGCGGCAACACGCTGGATCTGCTCACCGCATGCCCGGATCTGGCTGGTCTTTATGTGGCGGGAGGCGGTATAGAAGGGGTGGTCAGTGCACTGGAGGAGATGCGCAGTCGCCGGGCACGCTTGCCGACTGTGGTATGTCACGATTTGACGGACCTTACCCGCAGCGCTCTGCAAAGCGGACTGGTGCAGGCCGTGCTGTCCCATCCCGTGGAAACGCTCGCCAGGCGCTCCATGGAAATGTTGATCGATGCTGTCGTTGGCACAGATAAGCCCGGCCGGGTCTCGTTGTCGTTACAGACGGACGTCATTGAAAGCGTTTGAACGCAGGGAAGGGGGCAGGCACCGTTTGCCCCCTTTTTATCTGTCGGGATCAGATGCTGTCCGTGGCCTCACGAACGAAATCTTCGTAAGTACGCAGCGGACGCCCGATGATGGTTTGCAAACGATCAACCGTTCCGTCGGCCGCCTGCATGCCGAACTTCTGGATACCCGACATCATCAGGCGAAGGTCGTAAGCCAGCCAGGCAGGGATGTACGAAGCCATCTGCGCTTCAAAGGCTGCGACATCGTCACCCCCATAAGCCACCTCACGACCCAGCGCGGCACTCCAGATTTTTGCCACTGATGGACCCGTGAGGACCTGCGGGCCGACCAGCTCCAACGTCAGGCGCTCCAGCGCAACGGGTGCCCGATCACGTCGCAGCAATTCCGCGACTGCAATATCGGCGATGTCGCGTGCGTCGATCATCGAAACGCCTGCATCACCTATCGGCATCGGATACACCGAATAGCCCTGAATCGTTTGCTGAACCATGCCTTCGTTCTGCATGAAGTAAGCCGGACGCAGAACGGTGGCGGGAATGTCGAGGCTCTCGATCATGCGCTCGACCGAATGCTTGCCGGTGAAGTGCGGCACGTTGGTAAACCTGTCCGCGTGAATGACCGACAGGTAAACGATGCGTTCAATGCCGGCCTCTTGCGCGAGATTGAGCGTGATGAGCGCTTGCGTGACCTCATCCGGCGTAACGGCATTGAGCAGAAACAGGGTTCGCACCGACGTTAACGCGGCGCGCATCGAAGGCACATCGGTCAAGTCCGCGACGACCTCGGTGACGCCAGCCGGGAAGCTTGCCTTGCCAGGCTGACGGACGAGCGCTTTGACTTCAGCGTCTGCCGCAGCCAGACGTTGGACGATGAGTGAGCCGACAGTGCCTGTGGCTCCGATGACAAGAATGCTCATGGTGAATCTCCTGCAATGAATACGTGATGAAGTCAGCGAGCAATCTCGCTGCGTTGCGATCAAGGTATCTCGTTGCAGGAATAAAACGCAGACGCCAATATGTAGATACACCGTCTCAAAAGTGGAACGCCATGAACCTCAACGCCTTGATTGATTTCACACTCGTTGCTGCCAATGGAGGGCTTGGAAAAGCCAGTCGCGCAAGCGGTCGATCAAAGGCCACGTTATCGCGCCGAATCGCCGAGCTTGAAGAGCAACTAGGCGTCAGACTGATCGAGCGCAGTGCCCGAGGACTAAGGCTGACCGAGGCCGGGCAGATGCTGTTGGACAGAGCGGAAGGACCGTTGGGCGAGGTGACGGAAGCCATGACAGCGGCGAAGGAGGGCGTGTCGATACCCCGCGGGCGATTACGCATCGCGGCCCCGATCCTGTTCTCGCAACTCGCGATGGGACGCATAGGTGCCGATTTTTGTGCCGCCTATCCCGAGATTGAGCTTGAAGTGGTCGCCGAGGATCGCGTGGTCGATCCTGTCGAAGAGCAGTTCGACGCGTGCATTCGGGTAAACCCACGTCCGGACAGCAATCTGGTAGGGCGGTGCTTTGCCAAAGACCGGTTGATCGTTGTCGCTGCGCCTGAAATACCAAAGCCGACATCTGATGCAATCAACCCGGTATCCGCAATCGTGGCCTTTAATTTTCAGCCAACCATCTGGGCTGTGGACGGCGGGGCGCTGAAACTGGAACCTGTCCCAAGACTCAAGTTCTCTTCGTTTCTCATGATCCGCGACGCAGCCATAGCCGGTGGCGGTGTGGCTCTGATCCCGCAATCCATCGTGTGGAATAACCTGGCCAAAGGAGAGCTGGTTCAATGGGGCGTAGTGTCGGACGTGGAGGCTGAGCTTTGGATATTGCATACATCAAGACGACTGGCCGCTCCCAAGGTCCGCGCATTCGTCGACTTCATGTGCGCCAGATATCCGGATGTTTCGTTGGTATTGGAGGGTTAGGGCTGATCGACTCTGAGCTCCGCATTACATAACTAAACTAAATGACTCTTTAGTTGAGTTATCAGATATCTGCATATTATAGATTTGGAAGGATAGCGTGAAACAGCCCGTTTCTGAAGGGCTGATCGGCGCATGGAGCTTAGGAGCATTGAGGTTGATCTGCATGCAAAGGCAGAATATCGAAGTCACTATCAAGTAAGTCCAAACACCTGAGGATTACATAGATGCCTGTTTATCTGGCTGCTGAGCACGAATTGAATGTTGGACAGGCCTTGGTGATCGAAGCCCCAGCGCAGGAAGGCACCTTCGTCATGGTATTCGAAGATGACGGGGACACCGGCTATTGCTATGCACTCGACACCGGCTCACAGGACAATCCCATCCAGGACGCACTGCACATTTATAACGTGGCAGACGTTACTGACGGAGCAAAGCCCTCGAATATCAAGATTGGCTGGTCTCTGGATCACGGCAAAGCAGTCCTGCTGATCAACGATTATCCCCATGCAATCGTCGATTTCCAGGCGAAACAAGGCTATTGCCGCACCGGATTCCCGCCACCAGCGGATAACGGTTGGTCAGTTGCTGGACATGAATGGGACGACGCCGCGCTGCAGCTGTTTGCGTGATTACGGGTTAAAGACCCTTCATGCATGCGCGCACATTCTCATCGATCAGGTTGTCAGGCTTCATGCATTCGCGCAGGGTTTTTCTGTCTGCGGTTTTATCGAGGTCGCTGGAGTTCGTGAGCGCCGGATTATTTCCGTTGCGGCACTGAGGTGACTTTCTTGCGTAAGCCATTCCGGCAGTGACTTCACAGGCGAATGCATGGCTGAGGGCTTGGATGTGCTTGCTGAGTGGCGTGGCCTCGAAGGCATTCGGACTGGCTGACCAGGCAGGCAGACCGATGCAGGCGAGAACGAACGTCAGAGTGCGGTTCATGATTCATCCTTGAAATGGTGCGGGTTAAGAGCGTGCGGGATTGTCGAGGGATTTGTCGCTGATGTCGATTGGGGGGCATTTGATGATTTCGGTGGGTGTGGCTTTTGAAATGGCGTGTACCGGTGCCGTTATGGATAATGCCTAGGACCGCATAATGTATATTATGTTAAATTATATCTATTTGTGACTGGCTTGCCATTATTGTCCTCCTTGCCATTCTGACAAGCTGCTATCTGCCGTTGATACGATTCGATGGTTGGACCAACGCAGTTCGTTTGTACCTGAACGTCTAGGTGCGATCCCTCTCGACCAAGTCCAGATATTGAGAAACGGTTGCTCCGGATAGCGCTTTAATCATTGTGCTAATCGTATTTTTCTTCAGCCCCATCGTCACTCCTTCACGCTCGCACACTGTGGCGAATCCTTGGGTTTCCCAGAAACGTTTGGCCCTTGGATTATCTGTGACCACTCCGATGCGAAGCCAGCGTGCTCCGCGAGTCACTGCCCAGTGCTCGGTTGCAGCATAGATTAATTGGGCATCACCTTTTCCATGGCGGCTGCCCTTCAGAATCAGAAGTCCGATATGCCAAACCCCTTCAATAAACAAATCCTGAATGACGTGCTCCACGGCGATCAAACCAACGCCTTGTTCACGAAAACCGATAAACCACTGCCTAGTACAAGCCATTCCCTCCGGCAGTTTTAGCTCCAGCTCGTTCACAGCTTCATCAGTCCGTGCAGGTTCTCCGTGGCAGATCAAAAAGTATTCAGAGTTATGGTCAAAGAAACTTTGCAACTCGGCAGCATTTTCTGAGTGCAATTCATCAACGTGAATGGCCGGGTTCCGGACCATGGGTAACGGTGAGGTTTGCATTTATTTTTCCCGTCAGCGGATAAGGCGGCGCATTCTTCAATGTGCCGCGCGTTCTACTCTGTTATTTCATTTAGCAACCCGACCACCTCATGCAGTGAGGAAATCGAGACTGGTGCGCCGCCCATCTCCTGCGGCCATTCATGAAATCCCCGTAACCACACTGCGCGCATTCCTGCTGAGCAAGCGCCCAGGTAGTCGTTAACAGGATGATCGCCCACAAACCAGCATTCTTCGGGCCTTACTTGCAAATGCTCTGCCGCTGCCAGAAAAATCGCGGATGCCGGCTTGGTGGTCCCAACCTTTTCAGAGCTAAAAATCGCATCGATATGCGAAGCAAATGGCAAGCAGGCAACAGTACTCTGGCGGGAGGACTCCGCGCCGTTGGAGACAATGGCAATCCTGATGTCTCGACGTGATAGCTCCTCAACCAAAAGCTCGCTGCCTGACATCGCCACTGCTGAACGTGGAAAGTGAATCTGCCAGTGATCGCTTAAAGTCTGCGGTGTCTGCGCCACGCTCCACGCCAGCTCATGAGCCAAAACGTGCCCAACTGCCTGGCGGATAGAGGAAAATGCCGAACCCGCTTTTAAATAGCCTTCATTATCTACTTGGCTGATCAACCGGACGATAGCCTGACTGTCAGCGTGGACGACGAGGCCAAAGTCTTTCAAAAAGCACTTCACATACCGTTCAATACTGAGCGCCCGGTTAGTCAGAGTGTTATCAAGATCGAATAAAACCGCTTTAGGAAGCATTTGCTCTCCACTATGGCTCAAGTCGCAATTCCCTCTGTCGCAAGCGCAAAACACTCGTACAACTCAGCCGATCGGAACGCGTCGGACTATAGAAGTCTGACGCCCGCCAGGCTACTCAACGTGCGTGTGCCCTTCTCTACCACGACCAAGATTTGATCGCGCCCAACGCTCCGCACTCATCACAGACAACCCATGCACCGCATTAAACGTCCCCGCCACATCCCAAGCCACACCCCGTCCCATGGCAAACACCGCCCGGTATTTCCGTAAATTATCATCAGGTTCTTCTGCAAGATCGGCCATCAACTGCTGCACGCCAAGCTCTCGGCGCTCGACTTTCCGTCCGATGACTCGTTCAACCAGGTCAGCCAAAGCGCCGTAGCTGAGTGTATCGCCGGCGGTATATACAACCTGATTTATAAAGCGCGGGCTTTGCAGCACGATGGCGGCGGTGAGCGTGCCTATGTCTTCGGGTGTCGTTACGGTCACCATGGTTTCCAGACTGCCCAGTGCATTGACCTTTCCGGCGGCCAGGTCAACGACTCCGAACGTTGGATCGAACAGGAAGCTGGTGAACATCCCCGTGGAAATAATCACCCACTCGGTCCGGGATTGAGCACGCAACAGGTCGCGAACATCCAGTTGCTCGTCAAACAGATCCTGAGGGCTGCCGCGGCCAATCACGTCGTAGTCGACGCCGAATTGCCACGGAATATAGCGTTTCACTCCCGACATGAGTGCGGCTTCGGTCAGTTTGCGCTGGGTCCCACGACCCGCTGCAAATCCTACGCAGCTGATCACCGTGTCGAAGCGTCCGAGCACTGCAGCAAGCTCTTCCACAGAGGCAACTTTGATATCGGCTATCTCGATGGCGATGCCTAGCGTCCTGATGGTGTCGATTTCCTGTTGTTTTGCCTTGCTCGAACTCTCCACCGTGGCCTGACGCAGCAGCACGCTGATGCTCATCGATTCGGTTGAGCGGGCGGCCAGTCCTTGCAGTACGGCAAGTCCCAGTTCGCCAGCCCCTAGTACCAGAATGCGTTGTTTGACGTTTGAAATAGCAGCCTGCATGGTAACCCTCTTTTGTCGTACTTAACGTGAGGCCAGGGATCTTGTCATGGACTTTGAAGCGCAAAAAGTAGGTACATCCGTGATACCGAGTGGTCTTGATGCTCAGGACATCGTGCGGCTTTCGCAGGATGCGTGTCGCGCGCTTTCCGATGATGAGGATGGTCTCAAGCGCGATATTCTGGGTCATTCCGGTAACCGATGGTCACTCGGCGTGGTGCATGCGCTGGGCGTCACCAGCCCGTTGCGCCATGCGGAGCTGCGTCGCCGATTGCATGGCGTCACCCAACGTATGCTCACTCACACGCTGCGTCAGCTGGAACGCGACGGGCTTATCTCTCGTCATGACTTTGGCGAGAAGCCCCTGCGCGTCGAGTACGCTTTGACTGAGCTGGGAATGGGCTTATTGGTGCAGATGATTCCGCTGTGGACGTGGGTGATCGCACAGTCGGATGGGTTCACCGAGGCGCGCAAACGTTATGACAATCAGTGACGCATCTTGAGGTGAAGATTAGGCAGGGGAATTTTCGAGTCCCCTACCCTCTAGTCAACCTCTGGGTTGGCGGCTGTTTGCGTCGACGCGATAAGGTCGCGTAGCCATATATGAGCGGGATCCCGGTGCAGGCGTTCGGGCCATAACATGAGCATTTCAAACCCTGGAATGGCGAGTGGAGGCTCTTGAACGATAAGTGCGGGCGCATCTCGCACCAGCCTTTCTGGCACCACCGCAACCAGATCGCTGTGGGCCAATGCCGAGACAAGCGAGTTGAAGTTGGGCACGGACAAGACGACTCGTCGCTCCAGACCTTTGGC
The DNA here is from genome assembly GCF_001642795.1 of Pseudomonas viridiflava. Lineage (GTDB taxonomy): Bacteria > Pseudomonadota > Gammaproteobacteria > Pseudomonadales > Pseudomonadaceae > Aquipseudomonas > Aquipseudomonas viridiflava. The sequence goes on from NZ_LKEH01000027.1 coordinate 395,369, forward strand.
GGCCAGCGCCTGATCAGTGCTCCCGACGAACCCGGCGCCATTGGGTGACATCACGGCATGTTCCAGGCCGCAGAACGCTTTGAGCGACAGCCTGGTTGCCAAGGCCGGATGATCTCGCCGCCCTGCCAGCACATAGCGTTCGTGAAACAAAGACCGCTGACGCAGTTTTGGCGACGCTTCATCGCGGGTGTGCAGCGCCAGGTCAAGCTGGCCATTTTCAAGATCGTTGGCGAGGCTGACGGGATGTTTGTTCAACAGTGCCAAGCGGGTATTGGGGGCCAGACGCCTGAGCGACGCCAGCGATGGCCAGATCAAAGCCGTCGTTGCGTAATCACTGGCAGCAACCCTCCACGTCTGGCTGGACAGTGCGGGATCGAACGGTGCGCCAGGACTCAGCGCCCCTTCCAACGCTACCAGCGCTTCGCGTAGCGGCCCGCGCAATTCACGGGCGCGCTCGGTCGGTGACATGCCTCGGGGGCCGGGCAGCAATAACGGATCGTCCAGAATTTCCCGCAGCCGACCCAGCTGCAGGCTCACGGTCGGCTGGGCGAGATTGAGCAGTCGTGCCGCGCGTGTGACGTTTTGCTCGGACAGCAGCGCATCCAGCGTGACCAATAAATTGAGATCCAGACGACGCAAGGTATTGTGCATGTAAATACCATATGTTTCGGAAATTCATTTCTATCATACCGGGTTCGTCGTTACCGTGAGGCATACATCCACTCGGAGCCTCTTATGAAGCTGCTACTGATTTACGCCCACCCGGAACCTCGTTCACTCAATGGCTCGCTCAGGGATTTCGCAATCGCTCACCTGAAAACCGCGGGCCACGAGGTCAAGGTTTCGGATCTGTACGAGATGCGTTGGAAAGCGCCTATTGATAAGGACGACGCCCCAGGCTACGACCACGAAAAACCGTTCAACCCTGCGATGGAATCGCAACGTGTATTCGGCGCTGGCACCCAGCCGACAGATATCGAGGAGGAGCAGGCCAAACTGCTATGGGCGGACGCCGTCATCTTTCAATTCCCCCTGTGGTGGTTCTCGATGCCAGCGATCCTCAAGGGCTGGGTCGAACGCGTTTACGCCTACGGATTTGCCTACGGTGTGGGCGAACACAGCGAGAGCCACTGGGGCGACCGCTACGGCGAAGGCAGCATGGCTGGAAAGCGGGCGATGTTGGTGGTCAGCATGGGTGGATGGGAGTCTCATTACAGCGGTCGCGGGGTGAACGGAGCACTGAATGATCTGCTGTTCCCTATCCAGCATGGGGTGCTGTTCTATCCGGGGTTCACTGTAATGCCACCCTTTCCCATCTATAAAACCGGGAAAATGGACGCCGCCCGTTTTGAACAGTTGTGCACGGACTATGCTGCTCGGCTGGATAACCTGTTCGATGATGAGCCTCTGGAATTTCGTCGCCAGAATGCCGGGGACTATGAAATTCCGGCGTTGACACTCAAGCCGCATATCGCACCCGGACGTCACGATCTTGGAATCCATACCTATGAGGGCAGTACGCCTGAAGGTTAGAGGTCAGCACATCCACTCAATCCACCGTTATTGTTTTCAGGGACCATCCACGCATTCCCGCTATCCCTGGTTCCCGAAAATGCAGTTCTCCAAATACCCTTACATCGCACTCGGCCTGCTTTTCTGGGCGATAGCCGAATCCGCTTCCGCCACCGGCTTCCTCGACGATTCGACCACCACCCTGCTCGCCCGCAATTACTTTCTGAGCAACGACTACCGCTCGCCTTCTCCCTCCGGAAAAAACTACAAACAGGAATGGGCGCAGGGATTCATTGGCACGTTCACCTCAGGCTTCACTGACGGCACGATTGGAGTGGGTCTTGATGCTCATGCTTTTTACGGGCTGAAACTGGATGGCGGCAAAGGGCATTCGGGCACGGGATTGCTGCCGGTGGACAGTGACGGTCGTAGCGAGCGGGACTACTCCAGTGCGGGTGGCGCGCTCAAGCTGAAAGCCTCCCGAACCACCCTCGCCTTTGGCGAAATGACAGTGGAGACGCCGGTATTCGATACGTCGGACAAACGTCTGCAGCCGGAGTACGCCACCGGGGTTCTGCTCAACAGTCGCGAGATCGACAATGTGAACCTGGTAGCAGGCCATTTCACGGCGTTCAAGAATCAGGACAGTTCATCCGGCAAGGACGATTTTCAAGGCTATGGTGCCAGCACCGACGCTGGCGGGATCAGTTTTGTCGGGGCTGATCTGTTCAGCGACAGCCCGCTGGGTGGCGCGCTGTATGCTTCTGACCTCAGTGAAACCTGGCATCAGTACTACGCCAATTTGCACTGGAAACAGTCCGGCGTGTTGCTCGATGCCAACGTCTACCACACCCGCGATACCGGTCAGGCGCTGGCCGGAGAGATTGATAACACGGCGTTCAGCCTTTCGGGCAAATACACCTTGGGTGCCCACGCGGTGATGCTAGGCTGGCAGAGGATCGACGGCGATACGCCCTTCGATTTCGTCGGCGGCGACTCGATCTATCTGGCCAACTCGATCAAATACGCCGACTTCAACGGCGCCAACGAACGCTCGTGGCAAGCCCGTTATGATCTGGATTTTGGTGCGTTCGGCATTCCGGGGCTGAGCTTCATGACCCGCTACGTGTCCGGCAGTCATATCGACGGCACGCATGCGCCCAAGGGCGGCGGCTACAACCCGTTCGACGCGGACAGCGGCGAGTACCAGCCTCAGCAAGGTGATGGCGGCCGTCACTGGGAACGGGATGTTGACCTGCACTACGTCGTCCAGTCCGGTGCGGCCAAGGACCTTTCAGTGCAACTGTCCCAGGTCACGCACCGGGCCAACAGCGCTCAGGCGGGTGATGATATTGACCGGATCTATGTGGTGGTTCAGTACCCGTTAGGGTTCTAAACCCGGCCGTTACCCAAAGGAAACTGGCGCGACGGCAATGAGAGGCGCAGATGTCGATTTCGAATCACTCCTCAAAAATCCGCCACCTTCCCCCACGCCGATCCTTTGAACCGATCCGGATGATAAGGCTTGGGGTCAACAATCGGCGTAGCGCCACTCACAATATCGGCAATCAAATGCCCTGCCCCCGGCCCTATTCCAAAACCGTGACCGCTGAATCCGGCCGCCAGTACCAGGCCCGGCAGGCTGGCCATTTCTCCGATACCGGGAACGCCGTCCGGTGTGCTGTCCACATACCCGGCCCAGGCGGCGTTTATCGATGAGTCTCGCAGCGCGGGGACCAGTTCCTGTGCGCGTTGGTAGGTCAGTGCGACTGCCGAAGCGTCGGCTGTGGGGTCGAGGATTCGCATCTTTTCCATGGGTGTCGGCTGGTCGAGGCTCCAGCGTTTCCAGCTTTCGTGGCCTGAGCGAATGCCTTCCAGCCCGCCCGGCGCGAGGTTGCGCCATCGGCGCATGAACATCGGCAGGAATTGCGTGCCATAGCCGAGGAGTTGGGGTGTTGGGTCGACGCGCCCTCTTCCGCTGATTGCCAGTGTGTAGCTGCCATCGAAACGGCGAGTCATCGATACGCCGGCGGTGTGCAGTGCGCCGGGTATTTCTTCGCTTGGCGCGGTGACCGAGAGTACGGTCTGGCGAATGGTCGCCTGAGGGAAGCGAATGCCGTATTGACGGCAGAACGACGACGCCCAGGCACCTGCCGCGAGCACTGCGATCGGGGTGCGGATGACGCCTTTTTCGGTCACGACGGCAGACAACCGGCCCGCCTCGGTCTCGATGCCGCGCACGGCGCAGCCCTGATGCACGGTGCTGCCGAGGGCCTTGATGGCGCGCGCGACTGCCGGTGCCGCGCGGGAAGGATCCGCTGTGCCGTCAGAGGAGGCGAAGACCCCGCCTTTCCACTGTTTGCCCGTCGCCTTGCCGTGTTCGGCAGCTTGCTGCGAGGTGAGCATGCGCGTGTCGACATTGACTGTGCGAGCAAACTCGCCCCAGCGCGCCCAGCCGGCGATTTCCTGTTCGTTGTTGCTGAGGTACAGCAGGCCACAGCGCGAGAAGCCGGTCTGCTCGCCGGTTTCTGCGCCGAATTGCTCCCACAGCTCCAAGGCTTTGGTGGCCATCGGTAGCTCACGCGCATCGCGGTTCTGCTGACGGCACCAGCCCCAGTTGCGGCTTGATTGCTCTGCACCTATACGACCTTTTTCGATCAGCGCGACTTTCATGCCGCGTCTTGCAAGGTAATAGGCGGTAAACGCCCCGATGATGCCGCCGCCGATCACGACCACGTCGGCCTGCGTCGGTAATTCAGGGGAGGATTCTATGGCGGTCAAAGGTGCGGGCATGGTCAGAGGGTCCGTTCAAGGCTTCAGTGCGTGGGCGTGTTACTGATGTATTACACCACCACAGCGCCATGCATAGATGCTTGAAAGTAACCAGCCGCTGGCATGAATCACCGTTTGGCAGGGTTGCCTCGGCAGACTTTGCCGATGAGGCTCGCTGAGTCGTATTGCGGACACCAGGCTGCCATACATGAATTTGCAAATGTGCTTCCATTGCTGTCGTCTTCGTTTCTCTTATCGAAGATACTGCTGCGCGATAGCGATGTACTTGAAGAAGCATCTCTCTGACCCTTGAACGGAATCGAACACTGCAATGCTCAAACTCGCCGCTGTACCGCTGCTTATCCTTCCCTTGTTCGCCTTTGCCGACTGCACGGACCACCTGGAAAACTGGGGCAAAGCCCTGCGGCCCGATCTCAAGCTCGACAAGGCGCATGCAGTCTGCAAGGTCAACCCGGCCAACGCCAGCCAGACACTGGCAGCCCTGCCGTTTGCGGAGAATGTCGACGAAGATGAGCAAGGCGATTACGGACTCGCCGTCATAGTGGCCGAGACCTCAAGCAACAAGATCGTTGCCCAGCACTATCAGGCTGCAGCGATCAGTTCCGATGCCATCCGTTTTGAGGGGTTGACGCTGGACACCGCTCGCTACCAGCTTGCACCCAAATTACGGGCCTTTGGCGTGAGGGTGAACCACATCGGCTCATCCAGAGTGAACCCGTTCAGCAGCACGGCTCTGAATCTCTATGTACTTGAGGGTTCGACGCTGCGCCCCGTAATGAATGCGCTGGAAGTCAGCAGCTCCAATGGTGAGTGGGACGGTATGTGCGTCGGCGAATTCAGTCAGACCGAACGCACCTTGTCCATCACAGACAAGACCAGTAAGGGTTTTGCCAGCCTTCAGGTCGATGAACAGACTGTTGGCACCCAAGACCGGCTCAACGGTGAGGACTGCGAAAGTACCGACAGCAAACCCGTTACGTCCAGGACGATTCTGAAATACGATCAGGGTCAATACGCAGTGCCGAGCACAATGTCTCCAGTTCAGTAAGGATCGCAAAGCCGGGCGCGACGCAGGGACGTCGGCCCGCAGTGACTTTCGGGGATCAATGCAAACCCATACACATTTCTCACTTCCCCCACCGCAACACCTCATAAGCCTTCTCCACACCCCGCTCAGGACTCAGCAACACCGTAACCTGCAAACGCGCGGTAGAACCGCCCGGCATTTGCGCCGTGCTGTCGATCACCAGTACGTCCCCAACCGTCATGTCGACTGCGCTTTGTACCGGCAAATTCAGGGCCTTGCGCATCAACGGGCTGGCGAATGCAGGGGCGGGACGGTCGTAGCCGCTCCACAGTGTGATTTCCGGCAGTAATCGGGTGTAGAGCGCCTGGGTCATGCCAGGGAGCTGGCTGAGTTCTTCCAGCAGTTTGAAAGGTGTCTGGCCGTCGTTACGTTTGGCCACGAGTTCGGTGCCGAGCTGGCTGGCCTGAGCCTGTGTCGCACCGCAGGCCAGCGCCAGGCGGGAAAAATCTTCAGGGTCGGCGTTGTTCAGGTACAGCTTTCCGCTTTCGCTGTGCAAGCGGATGAAAAGCCTGGCATCGTCGAACATCAGGGGAATTTCTCGTCCATCGGCGATCCATTTCCCGCGTTGTGCAGGATCATGCAGACCCTGAACCGCCAACTCGACACCCGCCTGCGCTGCCATCAACGCCTGGGCGTGCTGATGAAGCTGCAAGGCCTGACGACTTTCCAGTTGCACCCAACCTGCCAGCGAGCCCAGCAGCAGGCTCAGGATGGCCAGCACCCACAGCACCAACAGCAATGCCACGCCGTGCTGACGTGAAAAGCCTTTCACAGGTGTGCCTTGTCGGTGGCAGGTTCCAGTTTCAGCGTACTGAAGTGAGCTGCGCGTTGTGCCTGGGTAACGACCAGATCGAGACGGAACATGCGCGGCTGGCCCGCATGGGTCGGTTGTCGGGCGACGTTCAGTTGCCATTCGATCCCATCACCCACGCTGCCCTGTTGATGCCTTTGAGTCAGCGGTGCCGAGGTTTGCTCATCCATCACGCTCATGGCCACATGGGTCAGCCGGTCGCTTTGCGCGACCATCGACAGGGAATGCGCGCTCTGGCCGAACGCGACCAGCACTACGGTGCTGCACAGGGCCATGAGTGTCAGCGCCGCGAGCATTTCCAGCATCGTGAAGCCGCTTTCGCGGCTTGCGTGTCCTGCCCGTTCCATGGTGGCCTGTCGCGGCACGGCAAAGCTACAGACGAACCGCCATGGTCACGAACGCACTGCGCGGGTTGCCCACTTGAAGAATCTGCAGGTCGCCCGTCGGATCGCTCGCGGCACTGGCGTCGGTGTTCAGGGTGGAGATGTAGCGCTTGTCGAACAGGTTCACCACGTTCAGCGACACGGTGGTGTCCTTGACAGCACCCAGCTTGCCGAAGTCATAGCCCAGGGTCGTGTTGGCCAGCCAGTAGCCCGCGACGCTCGAATCGTTGGTATAGGTGTAATAACGCTTGCTCATGTAGCTGCCTTGCAGGCCCGCGTTCCATTGCTGCCAGTGCCAGTCCAGGCTGCTGGAATACATCAGCTTGGGCGTATCAACGACCGTTTTGCCTTTGACATGCACCTGGCTGGTGCCGCTTTGGTAATCGTCATCGTAAGTGCTTCGGTTGTAGGACGCCGAGTTGGACCAGCGCCAGTTTTCGTTCGGCGTCAGGGCAAAGGTCAATTCAAGGCCCCGACTGGTGACCGAGCCAACGTTGGCAATGCTGTTTTGACAGATCACGATGCCGGTGCAGTTGGCAATTGCTACCAGGCGATTGTCGAATTTGGTGTTGTAGACCGCAGCCGAGGTCGAGTACAGCAGATTGCTGCGGCGTATACCGACCTCAACGGTCTTTGAGGTTTCCGGTTTGAGGTTTTTGAACCCGCCTGCCGCGTCGGCAATGACCTGCGTAGTGAAGAACGGACTGTAACCACTGCTGGGGAACGCGGCGACGTTCTCGGAATACGAGGTGAAGACCTCATCCTGATCATTGAGTTTGTACGTCGCGCCCAGCTGCGGCAGGAAGCGGTCACGTGCTTCCAGCGAGCCACTGGCGTAACCGCCGCCCTTGCCTTCTGCTGTCGAGGTGGTGACCGTGTTCTTTGCACCGAACTCCAGCTTCAGGCGGTCATCCAGCAAGGTGTAGCTGTCACGCAGGTAGAACTGCCGTGTCAGGTCGTTGTAATCCTGGGCAAGAACGGTCGCGACCTGCGGCAGCCCCTTGGTTTTCACGATGTTGTTCTGCGGCGCGGTCCCGGTCGGGTCGAACAGGTAGCGGCCGATGTCGCTCTTGTTCGACTGAATCCAGAAACCGCCCTGAATCTCGTGCTGGCCGAGGAAATACGTCAGCGACGTCTGAAAGCCTGATCGGTTGATGCCATAGACGGTGCTGCGAATGGAGTTGGTGGGCACCGTGGTAGTGCCGTCGGTGAATACGAACGGGTAATAGGAGTTGCCTCGGCCCGAGTCATGGTGGTGATAGACCGCAGCGTCCAGCAGCACATCGTCGCTGAGCGAGAAGTTGCCACTCAAAATGTCCAGTTCATCGTCTCGCAGGCTGCTGCCGTTGTAGGTCGCATCCCCTGCACGAGTGACACCGCCGGTAAAGATGCCGTTGGCCGCATTCACGGCGCGGGTCCAGTCCGGCGTGTAATAGCTCCAGTTGTAACCCAGACGCCGGATCATGCTGCTCGACAGGGACGGCAGGCTGGCCTCGTTGTGGGTCGAGGTGCTGTGAAAGAAGCTCAGGTGGTTGCTGCCGAAATCGTAAGTGACCTTGGCGTTCACAGCATCCGATTCCTGCGGGTTGTCGTGGCCTTTCCAGGCGTCGGCGTCGTACGTTTCTCCGGAAATATAAGCGGCCAGACCGTTGTATTCGCCGGTGTCGAACCGCGCAAACGTCCGTTTGGTTTTGTAGTCGCCAAAGGTCTGGGACAGGCGCGCGCCAAGCTCCTTGTCGGGGTTGGAACTGGTGAAGGCAACCGTACCGCCCAGATTGCTGTTGGAGGCCGTGCCCAGCGCGCCGATACCGGCGGCCACTTCACTGCTGGCGATGTTTTCCGCAATGATCGCCCGGGTAATGCTCAGGCCGTTGAAGTTGGCAAAGCTCATGTTGCCCAGCGTGACGCCGTCCAGCGTGTAGCCCAGGTGGTGCATGTCGAATCCGCGCAGACTGATGCGCTGACTGCTCTCCTCCCGCCCCAACGGGTCTCCGGACTGAAAGCTGACCCCTGCCAGACGCTGCAGGACCTTCATCGGGTTGGTGGCGGCCGAATACGCCTTGATGTCCTTGTCACTCACCCGCTGCACCTGGCGCGTTTCGCCTTGGCCTATGACGGAAACCGTGCCCAGCGTGGTGTCTGTCGTTGCGGAGACCGGCTCCTCGGTCGAAGTGGCCGGCGTCGTGGCGTCCTGCGCATACGCCGCCAGACTTAACGTGTGCAACCCGATCAATAGCACCAGGCGTCGGACGGGGAAACGTGACGCTTGCGTGGTCGATAACGTGATCATGAAAGGATTTCCAGGACGTAATGAGTCGACAGGTTCTGGCCAGCGTCAAGGCTGGCCGGAATGATTCGGTTCAAGGGCTTTCGGTAATCACCGCCAGCCGTGTGATACCGGAGCGCTGCACATCCGCCAGTACGCGGGCGACTCGTCCGTAGTCGGTTGCCGTATCGGCACGCAGGGTCAGCGCGACCTCCGGGTCTCGCGTATGCAGGTTCTGCAGGGCATCTGGCAGTTGTTCCTCGACCAGAGGCTCGCCATCGACGAACAGACTGCCGGTCGCGTCGATACTGATCGCAACCGGCTTGGCGTCATCCAGCGGCGCTGTGGATACGGTTTGTGGCAGATTCAGCGGGATGGCGTTGGTCAACAAGGGCGCGGTGACGATGAACACCACCAGCAGCACCAGCATGACGTCGACCATTGGCGTGATGTTGATATCGCTGATCGCGTCGTCGTCATTGCTCGATGAAAAGGCCATGTCATGCAACCCCGCTGAGGTTTCGGACGCCGTCACGCTCACCTTTCAATCTGAAAGCATGGCGCTGGGCGCGATTGAGCAGATCAACCGCGAACGCATCCAGATCGGCAACCATGAGCTTCACGCGACGACCCAGGAAGTTGTAGGCCAGCACTGCAGGCACAGCGACGGCGATGCCGACACCGGTGGCGATCAGGGCTTCGCCAATAGGCCCGGCCACGATCGCAATGCTGGCTGACTTGGCGGTACTGATGGCTTGCAGCGCATGAATAATGCCGAACACGGTGCCGAACAGGCCAATGAACGGTGCCGTACTGCCGATGGACGCGAGCACGATCATGCCGCTTTCGAGGCTGCGTCGTTCACCGTGAATCTGCTGATGCAGGCTGCGCTCGAGCAGTTCCTGACGACTCCAGCTGTCGGTCGGTTCGTGGCCGTCCTGACCATTGGAGAGCGCTCGGGTCGTTACCTGCGCAAGGCGCGCCAACTGGCTTTTCTCCGGGCCGCTGCGCAATGCCGCATCAAAATCCTGTGCTGCCCAGAACGCCTGGGTGTAGTGCTTGTTCTGGCTTTTCGCCCTTCCCTGCTGCCAGGCCTTGAGCAACAGCACGGCCCAGGTCGCCAGTGAAAACAGCAACAGAATGCCCATGGAGCTTTGCTGGATCAGGGTTGAATAGTCGATTGTCATAGTGAAGCCTCAAGGAGCGAGAGTGAAGGCAAGCGGAACGTTGACCCAGCCATCGACCGGAGTGTCGCCACGCTTGGCAGGAGTGAATGACCATTGCCGCACCGCCGCTTTTGCCGCGTCGTCGAGTGCCGGAAAACCGCTGGTCTGCGCCACTTCAACCTGATCCGGATGGCCGCTGGCCAGGACATGCACACGTAACAGGGTCGTGCCCTGCTGATGGCGTTTCGCGGCGGCGGGCGGATACACCGGCGGCGGGTTGTTCAGGTAACCGGCGCGGCCAATGGGCGCAGTGGTTCGTGGCTCCGGGCTCGGTGCTGGCGCCGGGGCTGCCTTTGCAACGGTCTGGGGCGCCGGAGGGGTTGGAGGCGCGACTGGCTTTTCGGCCACTTGCGGCTTGGCCTGTGGCTTGGCAGGCACCGGTCGTGTCGCTGGCTTGGGCGTGGGGGCCACAGGTTTGGGTGGCTCTACCGGCGCAGGTGGCGGCGGCGGAGGTGGCGTCGGTTGTGCAACAGGCGGCGCGGGCTCCGCAGGTGCCGAAGGCACGGGCGGTTTGGGCGCAGAGACCATCTGCATGGCGATCGGCATCGGTTGAGTGATCCGCGGCAACGGCTGCGCAGGCAGGTTGTGCAACAAGAGAAATCCACCCACATGCGCGCCCAGCGCGATGACGCAGACCAGCGCAATGTGACGTTTGCCGAGCGGTGGCACCGCCACTTCCGGCAACGGCGCGGCGGGCCTGTCGAATGAGGGTGCTGCAAGGTTCGGTGCCGACGTGTGTTCGCGAAATTGTTGCGGCGGACGTCTGGAGGAAAGTAACGCAGGCATAACATCACCAGTTCAGTGCGGAATACCGAAAAGCGGGCCGCTTTTTAAAAGTTGGGCGATGCTACTATGGGTTTTATGTAGTTAATGTGACGGTGCGGAAACTTGCTATTAAGTTTCATCTTGGGTGCATGGTGGCCTGTTAGTATTATTTTTTATGCTGCGCGTCATCTGTTGCCAAGCACAAAAAATGTCTATGTGTGATGGTTTTATTTTGGTTTTATGACGGATGACGAATGTGCGCCAAGCACGTTTACCTTGTTGATTTGCACGTGAAAAGCTGTGTCTACGGCCACGTATTTTGTTCGGGCCTGGCCGACCTGTTGAATTACCAAAGTAAAGGGTACTTTAGTGGTCAGTTTGAAAACAGCGTGGTGTTTCGGCACCCACTATCTTTTAGCGAATTCATGGTGGCTGCTGGTTCGTCGCTTATAATATCCCGGGATGCGTCATGTGCGTCATTTGTAATCCATTTAAAGAACAGCACTTGCACAGGCTAGAACCCAGATCGGCATACGTAACATAAGCTTGACCTCCTTCAAGTGAGTATCACATCAGTCGGGCAGTGCCGATGGCAGGTTCTGGCCTGTCATCGCTTCCACATACACGGAGGGTGGTGCGGGAGGTGGTTGCGTGGGTGACGTTAAAGCGCCGGTATCCGGGTCGTAGGAAAATATCTCCTCGACATCGTCGATACTCACCTTGAGTCGCCCTTGCTGCAGGTCATCATCGACCCTGAGAACGTGTCTGAACCCGCCGGAGCAGGTGATGCTGGCTCCGTTCGCGAATCCTGATCCTTTGGGTTCCAGGGGTTCGATCGTGCACGTTGCACCGTCGGGACGACTGATCTGCAGCCAGCCCTCCGGCGTGATTCGATGGGTGTAGACCGGCTGACCATCCGGGCCCAGGGTAGTGAACGCTACTCCTCGCTCGAAGCGCCTCTCAGGGGCATCGCTGCCCTTCACGCCCACGATGTTGTGCGTCAGCAGACCGTCAGTGCTGATGTAGTAATGCGCGATTTGCGTTCCGGTATTGCCCGGCCAGCGCAAATGCATGTGGACGTGAGGCGGTGCGTCTTCATGACCGTGCGGCGCATTGGTATCGAAGCCCATGATCTGGATCTGACCCAGTCCGTGCTGCTGCACGTAACGGCCCAGATCCAGATCGCGCAGGACTTCTCGCTGCGCGAACTGCAATACGTTGGCCGCAGCACGCTGAAGGGAAGGAAACTCGCCCTGGGCGTAAGCTCCGGCGCGGCGTGCAGGATCGGCGTGCTCGAGGCGCAATACCATGCCGGGCTCGACGATATGGGTCGATACCTGCGCGGCAGTGATTGCGTCTGCCGCCAGTGGTGGAAGTGCAACGATCAGATGCTCGCCGTCGAGCCGGAACCCGATGTCGCCCGCCTCCAGAATGACACGGGATATATTCGCAACCGCTCCGTCAAACGCCAGTTCCAGCGTGCGTGATCGAGGCACTTTGAGTGCAATGATGGTTTCGCGCGGATTGTCGGCATTCCACCAGTCATCAGTGACCGGCTGGCAGGCGACGCAACTGGCCGGCACAAACTGTATACCGGGTTCGTCTGCACGCTTGACGAATTTCAGGACCACGATAACGCTGGGGTTTTTAATGGGTAAAAACGCAGCCATTGCCATGCCTGAACCCAGCATTGCACTGGTTGCAAGGGCCATCGTCCAGGACGCCGTCATAAGTGTGACTTCCGTAAAAGTCTCAAAATCATTAGGTGACGTACGTTCATAAGTAAAAATTTCCGCGCGTTTCGGTTGATGAGTGCAGGTCGGCTGCACACTCCTGCGGCATGACGATGATCAGAAAGTCATTTAAAGGAGCGCTCTAAATGCCGCTGGTTATCTAAGTTATCAGGAGCGGAGAATCCGCCCTGCTCGCTCGACTTTAAGTAAGTTGAGGGCGCAGTGACCTGCTCGCTGCATCTATTTTTACGGTACGTAGACGATATGACAGATTGAGGACGTCATTGCCCGAGCTTTATTGATGTTGCGCTCGGCATAGAGGAAGCGATCATCATTCTATGGCGGCTTGTAAATCCGTTCAGAGTCGCTGACGGATGCAATATTTTATTCACGTCTTTTCCGTCAACGCGTGATGTGACATGCCTTACAGCCTGAGTACACCTGTCTGCCGACGCTGAATTCAATCGAATTTACCGGGTTCACCCATGACTAAAACCTGTGAGTTCTTTTCCGGGAAAGAATGCCAATTACAGGCAGGAGGATGCGTAAGTGAGCAAACATGAAATAAACGTCATCCGGGCATTGCAGGCAGCTTTTCTGATTGTTGTTGTACTGCTGGGCTGGGCACCGCTGGATCGAAAGACATGGTTGATGGAAAACAGCGTGGTAGCCCTGTGCGCTGCAGCGCTTTGGTTCTGTCGTCACAGGTTTTATTGGACAACAAGGTCCTGGGCACTGGTGCTGGCTTTCGTAGGCCTGCATGAAGTCGGCACGCACTTCACCTATCCGCAGGTGCCCTATGACCCTGCGATCCATAAGATGACGGGTGTCAGCATCGATCAATTATTCGGCTGGCAACGCAATCAATATGACCGCTTTGTGCATCTGGCCTACGGGTTACTTGGCGCCCTGCCCTTGCGCGAAATCGTGACGGTCAAATGCAGGCTTCAGGGTGCCGGGGCGTCACTGATTGCCTGGTCGCTGGTGCTGTCCACTTCAATGCTTTACGAGCTGATGGAATGGATCGGCGGCGCATCGTTCGGTCAGGGTGGATCAGCATTCGTGGGGGCGCAGGATGATTTCTGGGATGCACAGAAGGACATGGCCGCCGCTGCAGCGGGGTCGCTTCTGGTGCTGATCTGCAGAGGTCACGCGATACGCGAGAAAACCGGGATCACCAAGCCTGCGTGACAGTTGTCTGGTGTCAGTCAGATGCCAAAGCCGCCTGCATCCTGCCAAGAAAGATCTCTTCGGCCGGGTTGCGGACCTGATGGGCGCTCCACATCAACATGACCGACACCTCGCATACGCGTGATTCAGGCACCAGTCTTCGCAGCAAACCCTGCGCCTCGTACTCCCGGCACAGGTGCTCGGAAAGAGCGCCAATGCCTATGCCTGCCAGCACCATGCGCAGCACTTCTCCGGTGTTCGAGGATGACGCAGCTATTTGCTGACGGATGTACGGGTTGCCGTAATGTGCTGACAAAGGAGACACCATGCCACCCAGCGACTCGCCGGAAAAGCTGACGAATCGTGCGGACTTCAGGTGTTCGATCGTCACCGTTTCCTCATGAAACAGCGGATGAGCATGACTGCAGTAGAAAAACACCTGCTCACGGCTCATCAGGCACTGTTTGATATCAACCTCCCCGGGCTGGTTGATGCCTATGCCGAACGAGGCTGTATTTCGGTGAAGTGCACTGACGATTTCCTGCGTCATAGCGACTTCGATATTGAAGCTAATGCCGGGATACATGGTGTGCATGTCCCTCAGAACCCTATCGTACTCCGGACTTTCGACACCGCTGACAGTCAGCAGGCGAATGACGCCTTTGACGGCCCCCGCTTCACTGCCGACAACTTCATCGATTTCCCGAATGCTTTGCCTGGCTGCCAGTGCGATTTTCAATACCGACACGCCGGCTTCGGTCAATTCAAATCGATGGCTGTCCCGCTCGATCAAGGTGCTTTCCAGCTGCTCTTCAAGACGCTTGATGGCCTGGCTGACAGCAGGCTGAGACAAGTTGAGCCGCGATGCCCCCTTGCTGATGCTTTTCTCGATGGCGACGGCACTGAATGTCTTGAGCAGGTTCCAGTCCATACGCTCACTGACAGAGCGAGGCTCGCTTGAACTCACCCGATTGTTCGGTCTGAAACCCATGGGCTATGGCTCATATTGGTTGATGCAATACACAACATAACAAAATGTGAATAGGCAGCCTGATCGTCTTTTCATAGGGTGCGGGCAGCAACCACCATCACGAGCCTGACGCAATGAAAACGTTTGAAAGTATGTCTCCACAGGAATGGTCGACCCGATGTGATCTGGCAGCACTTTTTCGACTGCTGGCGTATTACCGCATGACAGACCTGGTCGACTCCCATGCCTCGGCCTGCATCCCCGGCCAGCCCGATGTATTTCTCATCAACCGATACGGCGTACCGTTCGAGAAAATGCGTGCCAGTGATCTGGTCAAGGTCGGTTTTGACGGTGAACCAGTGCCATCGGCCGACCGCTCGGAGACGCTCAATGTTGCCGGTGCCGTGATCCACTCCTCGGTTCATGCAGCCCGGCCTGACATGAACTGCGTGATCCACACCCATACCGCAGCAGGCATCGCCGTCTCGACACTCGAGGAAGGCCTGCCGCCCCTGTCCCAGCACGCCATGAAGTTTTACGGTCGTCTCGCCTATCACACCTACGGCTCTTTTATAGATACGCAACAGGAACAGCAGAACATGCTTGATAGCCTGGGGGATTCCAGCGCCATGCTTTTGCGCAATCATGGGATCATCGTCGGCGGACGTACCATCGGTGAAGCCTTCCACAGTGTTTACATGCTGGAACGGGCCTGTCAGATCCACGTCACCATCAGAAGCATGAATCAGAACATCGTCACGCCTGATCCTGATACCTGCAGAAAGACCAGCGATACCTTTGCCGACGACTACGACAGTGGAATCGTCGCGCTGGCATGGCAAGGTGGATTGCAGATCATCGCCTCTCAGAAAGACCAGTACTGCTGCTGATTCATCTGCCGTGGTTCTCTTGAAACAGACGACTTATCCGCACCGCGTCACATGCTTGACCGATTGATACGCCCCAAGTCCCCAAGGCCCGAGTTCACGCCCGATGCCACTGCCCTTGGTGCCGCCCCAGGACGTTTCGACGAACACGGCCTGGATCGAATTGATCCAGACGTGGCCGACCTCCAGCGCATCGGCCACTCGCTCGGCGCGCTGGATGTCTGCGCTGGCCACCGTGGCGACCAGACCGAAACGGCTGTCGTTGGCAAGCGCAATGGCTTCATCTTCAGTGTTGAAACGCCGAGTGCAGAGCACCGGGCCGAAGATCTCTTCGGTCCACAACCGGCTGCTGTCCGGCACTTCGGTGTACAGCGTAGGGCTGACAAACCAGCCCTGCCCTTGCTGGTTTGCTTTCCCGCCTGCCAGACACGTCAGTCCCTCTTGTTCGGCGATTGCAAAATATTCGTGGACCTTTCGCCACTGCGCCTGACTGGTCAGCGGACCCATGTCCACTTCGTCGACCAGAGGATTACCCACACGCATGTTCTGAAAAGCAACCTGCAGACGCGGAATCAGCGCCTCGGCGATCCCCTCCTGGATCAGCAACCGTGAGGTGGCCGAGCACATTTGTCCGGCGTTCCAGCAGATACCGGCAACGATCCACTCCACAGCCTGATCCGGGTCACAATCGTCGAACACGATGAACGCCGATTTGCCGCCCAGCTCCAGCGTCACTGGCCGACAGTACGCTGCCGAGTTGCGCATCACCTGAACGCCCACGGCGTTGCTGCCGGTGAACGACAACTTGTCCAGACCCGCGTGTTCGCTCAGCGCCGCGCCGGTATCTGCCTTGCCGTTGACGATGTTCAGCACGCCAGTGGGCAAACCCACGTGTTCGGCGATTTGCGCATACGCGAGCTCGACCAGTGGGGTTATCTCCGAGGGCTTGAGGATCACAGTGCAACCCGCTGCCAGGGCTGGGGCCAGCTTCCAGGCGCTGGTCACCAGCGGAAAATTCCACGGCACGATCAGGCCGACCACGCCCACCGCTTCAAGACGCGTGCGAGAGGTGAAACCAGGCACCGGTAGTTGCACGTCGCGATGTGAGGCCTGGATTTCAATCAAGTTGGCGTAGTAATTGAACGTCGCCACCGCATCGTCCAGATCCACCTCGGCCTCATGGCGAGGTTTACCGTTGTTGCGCATCTGCAATTCGATCAATGCTTCGCGACGCTCGGCAAGCTGATCGGCAAAACCGCGCAGTATAGAGGCCCGATGGGTGATGGTCGTTGCCTTCCAGGCGGGTAACGCAGCCCGCGCAGCTGTCACGGCCTGATCAACCTGCGCAGGGCTCGCCGACACCAGCTCTGCGAATGGCTCGCCAAGGGAAGGATCGTAGACCGTGAGAACATTGTTGCCCTCGCCTGCCTGCCACTGACCATTGATGTAATGCGGGGTATTCATCGGGCACTGCTCCTTGAAACGGGATTGCAAAGGTCCGGCTTTCGGGGTTCAGGGGGCAAACGGCGGCGCTTCGTTGACCTCGATGATCAACGGCCGATCGCCTGGAGCCTGGCGCAACAGCGTTTGCAGGTGCGCGTGGTCGAGGGCGCGTTCGGCCAGGCAGCCAAAGCCTCGGGCGATGGTCACAAAATCCGGGGTATAGATGTCCACGCCCAGCGGGGTGATGTCGCGCCGTTCCATGTAGCGCTTGATCTCGCCGTAGCCCTGGTTATTCCACAGCAGCACGATAATCCCGACTCGCGCTTCCACGGCGCTGGCCAGTTCCGGCAGCGTGAACTGAATGCCGCCGTCACCCATCAGGCTGATCACAGGCACTGTCGGGTCAGCCAGCTTTGCGCCGATGGCGGCTGGCAGGCCATAACCCAGCGTGCCGTAGCCGGTCGATGCGTTGAACCAGCGCCGTGGGCTGTCGAGGTCGACCAGATGATTGCCGCTGTAGACGGTCTGGGTCGAATCACCGACAAAGCGTGCGTCAGGCAGCACTTCAAGGATGCAGTCGAACAATCGCCGGTAATGCGCCCAGCCGCTGAAGTCCTCGACCAGTTGTTTTCGAACCTGCGTCGCCTGTTGTGCGCCTGGGCTGTCGATACGGGGAATCCGGGACGGCAAGGCGTCCAGCAGCGCCTTCATGGCCAGTCGCGCGTCACTGACAATCGAAAGGTTCGGCGGATGGTTGCGGGTCAGTTGCGTGGGGTCGATATCGATGCGAATCAGCTCGCCGCCAATCCGGAAGTTGCCGTCGAACACCATGTCATAGTCGGTTTCGCCCAGTTCCGTGCCGATGGCCAGCACCACATCGGCGCCCAGCGCCAATTGCCGTACCGGAATCAGTGACTGGTTGCTGCCGATCAACAATAGATGGTCGCTCGCCAGCAATCCCTTGGCATTGATGGTCAGCGCCGTCGGGGCGTCAAGACGTATGGCCAGTTCGCTTGCCTCGATTGCCGCGTCCACACAGCCGCCCCCCAGCAACAGCAGCGGCTTTTGGGCCTTCTGAAGACGTTCGGCAACTTCATGAATCGCTACCGGGTCCGGCGCTGGGCGAGCGACCACTTTGCGCGGGCGCACCTGCAAGTGATCGGCAGTTGCGGTAATGATGTCCAGCGGCAATTCGATGTGCACCGGTCGCGGCCGCTGGCTGTCGAACACCGCAAAGGCCCTGTCCAGTACGTCAGGCAGTTCATCGACGTCCATCAGCCTATGGCTGAACGCGCTGACACCCGCGACCATGGCGCGCTGATCCGGCAGTTCGTGCAGGTAGCCGTTGCCCATTCCCAAACGGGAGCGCTCGTTGACGCTGGAGATCACCAGCATCGGAATCGAATCGGCGTAGGCCTGGCCCATCGCGGTCAGGATGTTGGTCATGCCCGGCCCGGTGATGATGAAACAGACGCCGGGCTTGCCATTGACCCGCGCATAACCGTCGGCCATGAACCCTGCGCCCTGTTCATGACGCGGGGTGATGTGGCGAATGCTGCTGGCGGGCAGTCCGCGATACAGCTCGACGGTGTGCACGCCGGGAATGCCGAATACGGTATCGACGTCCCAGGCTTGAAGCTGTTTGACTAGAAACTCGCCACAGGTGGTCATGCTATCGCCTCCTGTTCCAGGCCAATGAAGCGGCGTACCCGTTCGTGGCCTTCGCTGCGGATCTCGGCGGGTGAGGCGTCGGCGGCCACATGACCGTTTTCCATGAACACGATGCGGTCGGAAATCGACAGCGCGAAATCCATCTCGTGAGTCACGATCAGCATGGTCATGCCCTCTTCCGCCAGGTCACGAATGACATTGAGCACATCGCCCACCAGCTCTGGGTCGAGTGCCGAGGTTGGTTCGTCGAACAGCATGATGTCCGGCTCCATCGCCAGTGCGCGGGCAATGGCGACCCGCTGTTGCTGACCGCCCGACAATTGATGCGGGTACTTGTCAGCGTGGGCCAGCAAGCCTACCCGGTCGAGCAACGCATGGCCTTTGCGGCGCAGTTCACTGGAGCTGGCGAGCCCGTGGTAACGCGGGGCCAGAATCACGTTGTCGAGGATGGTGCGGTGCGGAAACAGGTTGAAGTTCTGGAACACCATGCCGATGCGCCGAATGCCCTGACGGATTACCGGGGAGTCGGGGTGCTTGCCAGCGGCGATGAAGTCATTGCCGAACAGCACGATTTCGCCCTTGTCGATGCTTTCCAGATTGTTGACCGTACGAATCAGTGAAGTCTTGCCGGAGCCTGACGGCCCGATGATGGAAATCACTTCACCGGGGCGTACGGTCAGATCAATGCCTTTGAGCACTTCATGATTGCCGTAGCGCTTGTGAATGCTGCGCAGCAACAGCGCATCCGGTTGTCCGGGTATCTTCTGAACTGGAGGCTTGCCCTTCGCCGCCGGTTGACGAAGCGCGGCCGACTGACTGTCGTCCAGCGTCTGGGCGTTCTTGCGAGACAGATCAAGGTGCCGCTCGGCCCACTGCAACAGCCAGCCGAACACGGTGACGATCAGCACGTAATACACGGCCACTGCGGCGAGGGTCTCCAGCACCAGGAAGTTCTGCGCGTAAAGACGCTGGCCCACCAGCAGCAACTCGTTCAACGAAATGACCGACACCAGCGAGGTGAGTTTGACGATGGTGACGTATTCGTTGGTCAGTGTCGGCAGTGCAATGCGGATGGCCTGCGGAATGATCACCAGCCGCTGGGCGCCAAGCCCGCGAATACCCAGAGCCTTGGCCGCTTCACGCTGGCCCTTGAGCACCGACAGCAGTCCGCCGCGATGGATCTCGGCCATGTACGCGGTTTCGGTCAGCACCAGTGCGATAAGCCCTGAGTAGAAAGGCTGGGACAAGACGCTGCCGGTCGATGGGAACAGCTGCGGCAGGTTGTAGACGAACACCAGCAGCACCAGTAAAGGGATGCTGCGAAACAGCCACACATAAAAGTTGGCGGGTATGCGCAGCCATGCGTGGCTGGACAGCTTGGCGCTGGCCAGCACAAAGCCCAGCGCAAGCCCGAGCGTCCATGCCAGGGTGCTCAACTGAACCACCGTGACGCAGGCTTTCCAGAAAGCGGAAAACGAAAACAGCGAGAAAAAATAAGCCCAATCGAATGCCATGTTGACCTCGGTGCAGCGGGTGAAGGTGATGGCCGGTGTAGCTGTGGCGTTGGAGAGCGAATGTCGCGTCGAGCGCAAGATTGCTGCTCAGCTGACAATGCGTAATTCATGGAACAAACGCATCTCCTGTGGGAGGCGGCTTGCCGGCGATGGCGTCAGTCCAGTCACTGCAGAGTTGTCTTCAACATCGCATCGCCGGCAAGCCGCCTCCCACAGTTGCGTATTTGCTGTGCGACCCGGTGGTTTCAGGAGCACAGCACCCTCGGCTCACGCAGGCTCAAGGTTGTACTTCTTGAGAATCTCGCTGTACTCGCTGCTTTTCTTCCACGCGTCCACCGCACTGCGCATCTTCTCCGCCAGTTCGGTATTACCCTTCTTCACGTAGATGCCCAGTGTCATTGGGTACAGCGCTTTCTGCGAGCTGATCACAATACGGCCGCGGGCCTTGTCGATGATCATCTGGGCTGCGGCGGAGATTTCCAGGTGCGCCTGAATGTTGCCGGACATCAGTGCCTGGGACGCCTCGGCAGTGGTCGGAAATTCACTGATGGCGATCTCGCCCTTGTTCTGTTTGGCGCAGTAATCGGCGGACACGGCCTTGAGCTGGTTGATCCAGTTGGTGCCCTGTTGCAGGCCGACTTTCATGCCGCACAGGTCTTCAGGTTGCTGCGGCTTGGTCGTGTTGTCGCTGCGGACCATGATCGCGGCACCGACCTGCGCGTAAGGAATCGCTTCGGCCTGTTTGGTGCGCTCGTCAGTGATGTACATGCCCGAAATGATGGTGTCGAAGCGGTTGGCGTTCAGGCCCAGGATCAGGTTCGGAAAGCGCGTGTCGACGAACTCCACTTTCAGGCCGCCCAGCTGTTTGGCCAGCGCAGCGGAGACATCCGGGTCAAAACCGACCACCTTGTCGCCGTCGTAGGACTCGAACGGCGGGTAAGAAATCTCCATGCCGACCTTGAGCGTGCCGGGTGTTGCCGTAGGCGCTGCATGAGCGGCACCGGCAAACAGGGTCAGACCCAGAATCGAAGCGGCAAAGCGCGAAAGCGTGGTGTTTTGCATAGTAGTCATTCCAGATTGAGGGAAACGGCAGATCACGAAGTCACGCTCTGGTTTTTCAGGTGCCCGAAGCTTGATGGCTTTCTGGCGCGTTCCGGCAGGGCAATTTGCCCGCTGGCCACGCGCTGGCGAAGGTATTGATAGGTTTGCAAAGCCTGGGCCCACATGTGCTCGCCGATGGCGATTTCCTCGTAGCCCTGCCCGGCTGCTGCGAATTGCGGCAAGGGTTTGATCAGCGTGTGGTAATCGCAGGCATAGAACAGCGGAAAGGAATAACGCTCTTGTTTGACCTTGCGCACCCGGTGCGCGGTGGCCACGAAGGCCCCGCTGGTCATGACCTCAAGCATGTCGCCGATGTTGACCACAAACGCATCCGGCAGCGGCGGTGCATCGATCCACTCGCCCTTTTCGTTCATGACTTCGAGTCCCGGCTGATCAGCCATAAGAATGGTGAAGCACTCGTAGTCGGTGTGGGCGCCGATGCCCGGTGCGTCTTCGGCGGTGGCGTCGAACGGGTAATGGATCAGGCGAAGTTTGGATGGCGGGAAACAGGCCATCTCATCGAAGTAATGCTCATCCAGCCCCAGCGCCAGGGCAAAGCCGCGAAACAGCTGACGCCCCAGGGCGAAGACAGCCTGGTAATAAGCCTGCACGGCGGTCTGAAATCCGGGCAACGTCGGCCAGTCATTCGGACCCAGCAATGGCGTACCGGCGATCACGAGTGGGTTGTCGGCGGGCACTTCAAACCCGACATCGAACGCTTCCTTGTGGTCCGGCCTGCCCGTGCCGTACACCTCTTCACCTTCAGGCACGAAGCCCTTGTGAGTCTGCGAGGCACCGATGTAATGACGCATCTTGGCGTCGATCGACTGGGCGAAATACTGCTCGGCGGCGCGGTGCAGGTTGTTGATCTGCGCAGGCTCGATACCGTGCCCGGTGATGTAAAGAAAGCCCACCTGACGGGCAGCCTCCCCCAGATGCTGAGCGACTGCCTGACGATCCTCCAGACGCTCGCTGAACAGCCCTTGGATATCGACCACAGGAATGTGCGTGAAAGCAGGACGTTCACTCATGACAGCGGCCTCGCGGATGGATTGAAGAAGGTATTGAAGTGCTCGCGCTCGGTACGGCCCATCCAGGCGTTGAGGCTCCACAGATCGGCGACTGGTACATCGGTAAACGGCAGGTGATGCAGATAGCCGTCGGGGCCGAACTCCGGGGTCATGGTCGTGCCGCTGTAGCCTCGCGCCTGTTGCGATGTCCAGATGTCGGCCCAGTGCTGCTGATGAAACGCCAGCGCCTCGGCATATTCCGGCGCTGCCGGATGCGGCACCTGCGGACCCTGGTCATAACCGACCCGCGCCTGAATGTGGTGCACACGCTCAACGAAAGCGCGCAGATCGTCAGCCGGATCGTTCAACAGACGTTCGCACGTCACCACCCAGTGGCTGATGTCGCTGGTGAAACGCAGGCCCGGTACTTGTTCGATCAATTGCAGGGTCAGCCAGGGATTGAACAGCGAGCGCGCCCGATGAGTTTCGAAGCTGCACACCAGGCCGCTGCGAGCGGCAATCTCCAGCGCCTCCCCGAAAAAGTCCACTTGCTGCGCCAATGGCCAGCGGTCGTTACCGGCCAGCACGTTGACGAAGCGCGGCTCTAGCTCTGCTGCCAGCTGCAACTTATGGGCGAAGTCGTCCAGATGCTCGGCGGGCGTGGCGGACTGAGATGGCAGCACGGGCGTCGAGGTGAACAGAATGGCGATGTAAGGCACTTGGTTGTCGCGCAGAAAGGCCCCGAATGCAGCGCGCTCTGCGCCTTCTTCAGGGATGCGGGCTTCAAGTCCATCGAAACCTGCGGCTCGCGCTTCATCCAGCGCCTGCTGCCAAGTGCCTCGGTAGCCCCATAGCGTACGAAAGAGTTCCAGTTTCATGAGCATGCCTCATCGTCTGCGCCCGCTTGGGGAGCAGCACCGATCACGAGTGGACGGAAGCCGGTTGTACCGCGTTGCTCATCGCCTTGCGGCCGAGCACCGGGTGCGCGCCTTTTGGGCCGTAGACCCCGGCGGGCTCGGGAAAGGTGCGTAGCAGGGTCAGGTACAACAGCGTCGCCAGGCCAAGTGTGATCGGCAGGCTGATGTCGATACCGCCAGCGAGCTCACCCAATGGCCCCACAAATTGCCCCGGCAGGTTGACGAAGCACAGGCCGGTCGCCGCACTGGGAATCCAGGCACCCAACCCGCGCCAGTTCCAGCCATGGTGAAACCAGTAATGCCCGCCCCGTTGACCGCGGGTGAACACTTGCAGATCGTCGGGGTGATAGAAGCCACGACGAGTGATCAGGCCCAGAATCATGATCACCATCCATGGGCTGGTGCAGGTAATGATCAGCACCGCGAAGGTCGACACGCTTTGCACCAGATTGAAGGTGAAACGGCCGATGAAGATAAAGGCAATGGCCGCAATGCCGATCAGCAAGGTGGCACCGGCACGGCTCAGCAGGCGTGGGAAGATGCTCGACATGTCGAGCCCGGTGCCGTACAGCGCGGTGGTGCCGGTGGACAATCCGCCGATGACTGCAATGAGGCACACCGGCAGGAAGAACCACCCCGGCGAAATCGCCAGCAAGCCGCCGACATAGTTATTGGCTTCGATGTAGTGCGGTGCCTGACTGGCCACCAGGGTCGCCGTGCACAGGCCGAACAGAAAGGGAATCAAGGTACCGGCCTGCGCGGCCAGCACCGCGAGCATGATTCGTGCCTTTGACGTCTCACGCGGAATGTAGCGCGACCAGTCGCCCAGAAACGCGCCGAACGACACCGGGTTGCTCATCGCCAACAGCGCAGCGCCGACAAATGCCGCCCAGAAACCCGGCTGTTGAAAACTGACGCTACCGGCGTAACCCGCATCGAACGGGCCGGCGAACGCGAAGATGCCCAGCAGAAACAGCAGGCTCGACGCCCAGACCGCGATCTTGTTGACCCACAACATGAAGCGGAAACCAAAGATGCACACCACCAGCACCAGGATGGCAAACAAGCCATAGGCCAGTCCCAGGCTCAGGTCATTTTCCGGCAGACCGATCAAGCGCTGTGCGCCGCCCACCAGCGCGTCACCCGAGCTCCAGACCGACAGGGAAAAGAATGCCACGGCGGTCAACAGCGACAGGAACGAGCCGATGATGCGTCCATGCACGCCGAAATGCGCGCCGGAAGAGACCGCGTTGTTGGTGCCGTTGAGCGCGCCGAACAGCCCCATGGGTGCGAGGATCAGCGCTCCAACCATCACGCCAAGCACAATCGACCAGAACCCGGCCTGAAACGACAACCCGAACAGCACTGGAAAGCTGCCCAGCACTGCCGTGGAGAAGGTGTTGGCACCGCCGAAGATCAGACGAAACAGATCCAGCGGGTGTGCATGACGTTGGCCGTCGGGGATCTGCTCGACGCCCCAGGTTTCGATTCGGGTTTTGTCGGGTTTTTCGGCACGCGTCGAATGGCTCATGTGTCGCTCCAGCACCTGTCACGGTTGTTGTAAGGCCAGCGCAGGCACGCTGACCCTTTATGGCCGCCCGTTAACCCCGGCCGGAGGGTCGATCTGATTATTCTTCTGTCACACGTAATCGGTGTTCATGCCCAGAGGGTCAACGGCGCACCACGCCCGGCAGCACGCACAGCATTTCGTACAGCAGATTGGCACCCAGTAGCGAGGTGTTGCCGGTGGTGTCATAAGGCGGCGACACTTCCACCAGATCGCAACCGATCAGGTCCAGCCCTTGGCAACCGCGAATGATCTCCAGTGCCTGAATGGTCGTCAGGCCGCCCACTTCAGGTGTGCCGGTGCCCGGTGCCCATGCGGGATCGATGCCATCGATGTCGAACGACAGATACACCGGCCCGCCACCGACTTTCTCGCGCACTTCAGCCATCAAGGGCGCCAGTGACTGGTGCCAGCATTCCTCGGCCTGCACCACCCGGAAGCCCTGCTTGCGGCTCCAGTTGAAGTCCTCGGCGGTATAACCCTGGGCGCGCAGCCCGATCTGTACCACACGTTCGCTGTCCAGCAGGCCTTCTTCCTGGGCGCGGCGGAAGGTGGTGCCATGGGCGATTTTCTCGCCGAACATGTGATCGTTGACGTCGGCGTGGGCATCGATGTGCACCAGCCCGACCTTGCCGTGTTTCTTGTGAATGGCGCGCAGGATCGGCAGGGTCAGGGTGTGATCGCCACCCAGCGTCAGCGGAATGATGCCGTGGCCGAGAATGCGGTCGTACGCCTCTTCGATGATGCGCACGCTGTCCAGCAGGTTGAAGGTGTTGATCGCCACGTCGCCGATATCGGCCACGTTCAACGAATCGAAGGGTGCGGCGCCGGTGGCCATGTTGTACGGGCGAATCATCACCGATTCGGCGCGAATACCGCGTGGCCCGAAGCGGGTGCCGGGGCGCAGCGATGTGCCAACGTCCAGCGGAATGCCGACAAAGGCAGCGTCCAGACGGTCCAGTTCTTCAGGGGCTTGCACATGGGGCAGGCGCAGCATGGTGGCGATACCGCCGAAACGCGGCATCTCATTACCGCCCAGTGGCTGGTGGAAAGTCTTGTCCACGAAGGGCCTCGCGTTGTTCCGATAAATGTGCGGCCATTCTGGTGATGGCGTGGGAGCAGAAGAATCGCTGCCAGCAAATACTCAGTTCAGAGATTTCTAAACTATCGCCGATTGTCGTCGGCGGCGTTTGGCAGGCATCATGTGCGACGCACAAGGCTGCTGATGTGAGTGACAGGCATCAGCCGCCGAACCAAAGACTGCCCACGGAGCGCCCATGTCCTCTGCCCTGCCCGACCTGAAACTGCTGCGCATCTTCGCCAGTGTGGTACGCCATCAAGGGTTCGCGGCAGCGCAGCAGGAGCTCAATCTTTCCACGTCGGCGATCAGCACTTACATGAGCCAGCTCGAAACCCATGTGGGGCTGGTGCTCTGCCATCGGGGGCGCGGCGGGTTCAATCTGACCAGCAAGGGTGAGCTGTTCCATCAGGAAACCCTGCGGCTGCTGGCAGAGCTCGAAGGTTTCGAACGCTACAGCGCGGCGCTCAAGGGCGAACTGCGCGGCACCTTGAACCTCGGTGTACTGGACTCGACAGTCAGTGACCCGGCATTGCCGCTGGCGGATGTCATCGGGGCCTACAGCAAGGAACACCCGGCGGTCCATTTGCACCTCTCGGTGCTCAGCCCCGCGCAACTGCAACTGGGTGTGCTGGAAAACCGTGTGGACCTGGCCATTGGTTCGTTCTCTACGCGCATGAATGGTTTGATGTATCAGGCGCTGTACCGCGAACAGCACTGGTTGTACTGCAGTGACCGGCACGAGTTGTTCGAGCAGCGCCGTATCCCGGCAGAAGTCATCACCCAGCAACGCATGGTCGGGCGTGGTTACTGGAGCCAGGCCGAACTGGCCCGTCACGGCTTCAAGGACAGCGCCGCGACGGTCGAGTCCATGGAAGCGCAGCTGATTCTGGTGCTGTCAGGCGCTTACATCGGCTATCTGCCGGAGCACTATGCACAGTTCTGGGTGGATCAGAAGCGCCTGAAGGTCTTGCTGCCCACCACATTCGGGCATCAGGCCCCCTTTTCGCTGGCTCTGCGCCGCGGCCGTGTCAAAGAGCCTTTGATTCAGAGTTTCAGAGACCGGTTGAAAACCTGGTTCAAGGGATAGCGCCTGCTACTGCTTATACCGATCCGCTGCGCGCAAATCCTCAGCCGCATTCGCCTTGTGGTTCTGCCGTTTCGCGAGCCACAGGCACAACCCGGCCCAACCTCCGGCGACCGGCAGGATCAGCATGGCAACGATGCCAAATCCGGCGCCCATCGAAGAAAGCCCCACCGACAGCCATCCGCTCATCGCGTCGCCACCCCGATACACCAGCGTTTCGATGACATTCTTGGCCTTGTACTTTTCTTCGCGACTGACCACGGTCCAGAGCACTTCCCGCGCCGGGCGCACTACGGAAAATTCAATGGCGCGGCGCAGCCCCTGCGCCAGCGCGACGGTGGTCGGCACCGGTGCCAGCGCCATGGCGGTAAATGCGACAACGGTTGCCAGCGGTAACGTGATCAGCGCACCGCCGACGCCGATCATGCGGATCAAAGGACCTGTCAGCAAAAGCTGGAACGTCAGGGTCAGCGCCGACACGATCAGATCGACGACCGCAAAGAACTGTGTCCTGCTGGCCACGTCCGAATAGCTGTCCGCGACGATACGGCCTTGCTCGAAGTAGAGAAAGGTCGCGGCGGTGGTGTGCAGGAGCATGAACAGCACCAGCCCCAGCAGGTAAGGTGAACGTGAGATCAGCGTAATGCCGGCGAGCATGCTGCCGCCCATACGGCGATCCACTCGCGAGGAATCAGCGGATTGCGCCTCGGTGCGAGCCAGAAGCGCGCGGTGGCAGCGCACTGCCAGTTCCAGTAGCACGGCAGCGGCCAGGGTCAATGCAATAGGCCCAAGGCGCGACGCCATGGTCGCAGCCAGCAACGGCCCGATGAAGGTGCCCAATGTGCCGCCCGCGGCGACAAAGCCGAACAATCGTTGCCCCTGCTCACTGGAAAACCGGTCAACCAGCACGCTCCAGAAGATCGACACGATGAACAGGTTGTATACGCTGATCCAGACGAAGAACACGTTGCCGACCTGAACCGGCGCAACCCGGTTCGCGATCAGAACGCCGAACAGGATCATCGTCAGCGCGATGCATCGATAGATCAGCGGCACGAAGCGTCGGGTCGGCAATCTGGACACCAGCGAGCCAAACAGCGGGACCATCAGCAGCATCACCAGAAAGGTCGCGGTAAAAAGCCACTGGAGTTTATCGGCACCGCCTTCCAGGCCAAGCGCATCGCGCAAGGGGCGCACCAGGTAATAGCTGGCCAGCACGCAGAAATGGAAAGCGAAACCGAGCAATAAAGCAGCTCGCTCGCCCGGTCGCACATTGGTCCACTTCAGCGCTGCTGCGCGAATCATGATCGGGTACTTTGAAGGGAAGTCGTCGGCAAGGATCTGGCTCCGTTCGGTTTATGCATCGACATTGCTGTTTTTTCAGGCTGTCTGCAAAAAGTGTCGTTCGAGGTGTTGGACCAAAACGGTTCGTCTTCGGTCGTGCAAGCGTCTCTCCGTTGATCAGAACGCTGGCTGCATCAGCTCGGATCGGGCAATAAATCCACTGGATCGGTGTATTGAGGCCATTTCCTTCCTGTGAATATGGCCCGCGTATCCGCAGCCGATCAATCCTTCGGCTTGTGCAGGTACACCTCATCAATGCAGTGGACTTCAATCAGGTGTTCCATGCCCGACAACCCAAAGCAGGCCGATGCGCTCAGGAGGCAGCGCATCTACAGGGAGCGTCAACGTGCACAAGGATTCAAGCAGAACACCTTATGGATTCATATCGAGTGCGAAATGGAGGGCAGGATGGCTGCCAGGGAAGGAAAGCCTTTCCTGCCGTTTCTGTCGCGCGACCCGTTGAGCTGGTCGATTGGCTGGATGAATGAAACGCTGAGGTCTCGCTGATTCAAAAATAGGCCATGGATTGGCCAACTTGTCGTAGCCGAGTGCGCAATTTCCCCTTCACCCTCACTGCAACCGCATGCGCTTGATGTCGCGTTGCGGCGGTTCGCCGAACAATCGACTGTACTCGCGACTGAATTGTGACGAGCTTTCATAGCCGACCATACCGCCCGCGCTGCTGGCATCCACGTTCTGACTCAGCATCATCTGCCGGGCTGCCTGCAGTCTGAGCTGCTTCTGATACTGCAACGGACTCATACCGGTGACGGCACGGAAGTGCTGGCGAAACGTTGACGGACTCATGTACGCGGACGCAGCCAGGTCATCGACCTTGAGCGACTGCCGGAAGTTGACCTTTAGCCACGACACCGCTCTGGCAATCTGCTGGCTGGGCGACCCCGCACTCACGATGTGCAGTAACTGCAGGCTGTGTGCGCCACTCAGCAGGCGAATCACGATTTCTTCGATAATCAGCGGCGCTACGCTCTTGATCAGGCAGGGTTCATCCATCAGGCCTGCCAGGCGTTCAAGCGCATGCAGGATATTCACGTCCAGTTCATGGACAGTAATTGGACGGAATTCTTCGTCTTTCATCCGTTGGGACAATTTCAGTCGTTCCGCGACACCTACTACCATGGAGCTGTCGAAGGTCAGGATCATGCCTAGAAAGGGATGGGCAGCGCTGGCCTTGGTGACGTTCGCGATGACAGGTATATCGATGCTGGTGACCATTGATTGGCCAGGTCCATAGGACAGCACGTCCTCGCCGACCATGACCTGTTTGCCGCCCTGCAGAGTCAGACCCAGGCCCAGCCCGTAGATACAGTGCAACGGCACAGTGGCCGCGCTGCGGCGATGGAAACTGAGACCGGGTATGTCACTGAAATGGTCACCGTCGCTGCGCAGCAGTCGCGCCGCTCGTTCAGCCAGCGGGCTTGTGTCGTTGCCAACAGGAAAATGTACAGACGCTGAGTTCATTAGCTTTCTTCCGGATTCAACACGACTAAAGTGCGCTCATGGCGATGCCGTTACGTACCCGAACGATATCGGACATGACCGCCAGCGCGATTTCTGCAGGCGTTTTGCTACCTAGGTTTAGCCCAATGGGCGCATGAATGCGATGTGCCTGCTCGTCATTCAGCCCGCCAATACGTCTGATCCGCTCCATGCGTTTTTCACTGGTTCGTTTTGAGCCCATCGCGCCGATGTAAAACGCTTTGGTCCTGACCGCTTCCAGCAGCGTCAGGTCGTCCAGCCGAGGGTCGTGGGTCAGGGCCACAACGGCTGTTGCTTCGTGACAACCCTGTTGAGCGATATAGGCTGCCGGAAGCGTATCGACCAGCGTCGCGCCAGGCAGATTGAATGTCGAGGTCACCTCAGGGCGTGGATCGCAAACGATCACTTCATACCCCAGTGCCACCGCAAAGCTGGCGCAGAACTCAGCGACCGGAGACAGGCCCGCGATCAACAGCCGCTGCGCCGCCCCCATGCGCAGGTAGACGGTCTCAGCTTCTACCCTGACAGGTGCACAGCCTTCACCTGCCGGGATGATGGTCGTCCGGGAAGTGCCCAAAGTCACCTGACGCACAATCAACACATGGCCCTGAAGTGCGCTCAAAAGCCTGCTGAAATGTTCGAGACCTGCGCATTCAGGTTCAAAATATTCAATCAGCACGTCGAGCACGCCGCCACAGGGCAGCGCAAGGTTCGGCGCAAAGCCGCCCTCGCCGTAGCGAACGATCTGACTACGTCTCACGAATTCGCTGCGCCCGAGTCGCTCAAGAAAGTCTTCCTCGACGCAGCCGCCTGACAGCGAACCGACGGATTGTCCTCGCTCTAGCGCAACCAGCATGGCGCCGGGACCACGGGGCGCGGAGCCGAATGTTGACAGAACCGTGCACAGCCACACGCCCTGCCCCTGTGTGAGCCAGTCCGAAGCCTGCTGAACGACCTGAATGTCCAGGTTATTCATGGCGCGCTGCCGTCGAGGTCGTTTGCCGAGCACATGGGCAGATCATGTCAGCAGCTTGTCCATGGTGAACGGCAGATCACGAATACGTTTTCCGGTCGCGTGGTACACGGCATTGCCGATGGCTGCCGCAACGCCGACGATTCCCAGTTCGCCCACCGCCTTGCCGCCCAGAGCGCTGGCTTGCAGATCAGGCACTCCCACATCAAGGGTAATGATCTCTGGAACGTCCGCGTTTACCGGCAGGACATAATCGGCCAGGTTGGCATTGACGACTCTGCCGTCACGCTGATCGATATGACCCTCTTCAAACAAGGCCTGTCCGATACCCATGATCATGCCGCCCATCCACTGGCTTTCAGCGAGCCTGGGGTTGTAGACCCGGCCGCTGTCGAAGGCTGCAACCATGCGCTTGATCCTGACGGTGCCGAAGTCTTCGTCCACTCGCACCTCAACGAAATGCACACCCCAGCTATGGGCAGAGACACCACCGGTTGTGGGCAACAGCAGTTGGCTGAACCCGTGCGCTGCCGCATCCCGATCCGCTTCCGTGGCACCCGCCTTGAAGGTATCGGTCGAAATGTCGAAACGTTCCTTGCCAATCGCTTTCAATAGATCACCCACCGATACGCCATCACCGGGTCGCTGTGAAGGTTTGATCCTGCCGTTCTTGAGTACAAGATTGGCCACATCCATGCCATGCAACGGAGACTTCGGGTGGGTGGACGCCACTCTGAACAGTTCGTTACGGGCCACTTTCGCCGCTTTGTAGACGGCACCGGTCAGGTTGTTGGCGAGCTGTGATCCACCGGCAACCGGCGCTCTGGGCAGATCGGTGTCACCCAACCTGACTTTGACTGAGCTGGTGGGTACGTCGAGCACCTCTGCTGCGGTTTGCGCAAGAATCGTATAAGTACCTGTGCCCAGGTCCGTGCCGCCACTGAGCACTTCAATCAAGCCATCCCGATGGATAATGATGCGGGCTTCGCCGGGCGTGCGCCATACCGGATAGGTACCTGCGGCCATACCCCAACCGATCAGTTCACGACCTTCACGCATGGAGCGCGGCTTCGGATTGCGCCTGGCCCAGCCGAATGCGTTTGCTCCGGCCACATACCCCTCGCGCAGCCGACGGGTCGTCCAAGGAATATTGGCTTTCGGGTCAACGGCCGCCCAGTTCCTTAGCCTCAGATCTATGGGGTCGATCTCGAGTTTGCAGGCCAGTTCGTCCATGGCTGTTTCGAGCGCATAGGTGCTGATGTTTTCGCCAGGCGCGCGCATCCAGCCAGGGTTGACCGTGTTCACCGGGACGATGCTGTGACGCGCAAGCATGTTGGGCGTTGCGTACATCAGAGCCGTGACCGAAGTGGTCGGTTCAAGATGAGTGTCGTCTATGGCAGTCTCATTCCAGCCCTCGTGCAGCACCGAGACCAGCATGCCCTGCGCAGTCGCGCCCAGTGCCAGTTTCTGGCTGGTCCGCGGCCGTCCGCCGAATCCGGTAAACGTCTGGGGCCGCGTCAGTGACACTTTCAGCGGACGACCCAGCGCCCTGGCGGCCGCACAGGTCATGGCAACGTGCGGATGCGGCGCAACCCTGCAGCCGAAGCCACCGCCAATAAAGGGCGACACGACTCTAACCCTGGCGATATCGAGGTCCATCCACTGTGCGATGACAGCGCGCGCACCACCCACCCACTGGCTTGACTCGTAAACGGTGAGCGTGTCTTGCTGCCATTGTGCGATGCACGCGTGGGGCTCCATTGGCGTGTTGTATTCACGCGGGGTGGTGTAGACGCCTTCGACCTTGACCGCTGCCCAAGCCATGGCCGCTTGGGCGTCGCCCCACTTGGCTTGAAGATCATCGATCGGCTGGGGTTTCGCGCCAGCATCATCAGGGTTAATGATTGCCTGAGTCGGTTGGTAGCTGACCTTGATCAGACTCGCGGCTTCTGTTGCCTGCTCAAACGTTTGCGCCACGACGAGTGCAATGTGCTGACCATTCCAGCGAACCAGATCATCCTGCAACGGCGTGAAGTTCTCGGTGGCCGCGCCGCCCTTGATAAAAGGCGTGGCGGGCTGAATGGCAAGCGGGTTGAGATGGGTATAGATGGCAACGACACCGGGTGAGGTGTCGGCCTGGCGTGTATCGATCGCGGTGATCCGTCCGGCAGCAATCGTCGACTGGACCGCAACGCCGTAAAGCATGCCTTCGATGACCTGTTCGATCGCGTAACGGGCTTCGCCTCTGACCTTGAGACCGCCATCCTGCCTGGGCGCGCGCTCTCCAATCGAGCCGTTGGGTTGTCGGGCAACGAGTGGTTCCGCGTATCCCGTCAACGGGTTCAACGCCAGGCCCGATACTGCGACAGCGGTGCCTGCTGCTGCGGTCTTGAGCAACGTGCGCCGATGAATGTCGGGATTGAAAATATCGTTCATGCCAAACCTCCCACTGTCATCAGCGCCCTGGCAACCACACGCGGCGCCAAGACAATCTTGAAACCATTGTGCTCACGCGCCCGTGCGCCTTCGATCGCATGAAGTGCGGCCTCACGAACCCGCTTTTCGGACAGGGGCTGGCCAATCAACGCTTGCTCGACTCCTCGCGCCCGCCACGGCTTGGTGCCTACACCGCCCAGCGCGATGCGGACATCCTTGAGGGTGCGACCATCGTCTTCGAACTCGATACCGACCGCTGCGCTGGCCGCTGCGAACTCATAGGACGCGCGATCACGCACTTTGAGGTAATGGGAGCGTCGCAAGGCCGGCACCACGGGCACTTCCACCGCGACGATCAGCTCGCCGTCCTGCAGGTCGTGCTCGATGTCCGGACGTGTGCCGGGCAGCCGATAGAAGTCGTCGGCGATCACTTGGCGATCGGTCGCGCCGCGAATCGAAATTCTGGCATCGAATGCCACCAGCGCCACCGCCAGGTCGCCGGGATAGATTGCTATGCAGGCGTCGCTCACCCCCAGCACTGCATGGTTTCGATTGAACCCGTCCAGCGCTGCGCAACCCGAACCGGGATTGCGCTTGTTGCACGCTGGATAAGCCGCTGGGTCCCGAAAATAGGTACATCGCGTGCGTTGCAAGAGGTTGCCGCCAATCGAAGCCATATTGCGCAATTGAGGAGAGGCTGCGCGCCACAATGCTTCGCTCAGCACGGGTGCCTCGGTCTGAATCCGGTTGTTGGCAGCGACCTGGCTCATCTTCGCTGATGCGCCGATGTAGACCTTCCGGTCATCGACGGTGATCTGATCAAGCGCTTGCAGGTGGCTGATGCCGACCAGGCGGGCCGGACGTTCCACACCACACTTCATCAAGTCCAGCAATGTGGTGCCGCCCGCCAGAAAACGGGTTTCGGGCACGCCGCCAGCCTGGCGCGCACTGTCGATATCAGAAGCGCGGATGTAATCGAACGCTCTCATGCCTTCGCCCCTTGCAGCCGCGCTGCTGCGGTCCTTACAGCCGTGACGATATGAGGGTAGGCACCGCAGCGGCACAGATTGCCGCTCATGTACTCACGGATCTCGTCGTCAGAACCTGTATGGCCTTCACGAATGCAGGCAACGGCCGACATGATCTGGCCTGGTGTGCAAAAGCCGCATTGGAAAGCATCGAATTCGACGAAGGCAGCCTGAACCGCATGCAACGCGCCATCCGACTGGGCCAGCCCTTCAATGGTCGTGACTTCATGGCCATCGACCTGAGCCGCAAGGGTCAGGCAGCTCAGGACCCGCTCACCGTTCACGTGCACTGTGCAGGCGCCACACTGACCGTGGTCGCAGCCTTTTTTGGTGCCAGGCAGAAAGGCATGCTCGCGAAGCGCGTCAAGCAATGTAGTGCGCGACTCGAGTTCAAAAACCTTTGGCTGCCCATTCACGGTGAGCTGAAGTCTGTTGCGGTCTGCCATGAGGGCGTCTCCATTAAGGTCTGGCGCAAGTATGCGCGGCCGATCAGGGCCGGAATTGCCTGATCAGCGGTGTTTATTGCCCAATCTGACGAGGGTGTGGCTGCCCGCTACCGGGCGGCCGGCGCGTCGAAACAAGGGTCGCTGGTCATGAAGGCGATCTTGCGAACCTGAAACTCACAGACAAACCGGATAAGGTCGGTTTCTCCGTCCATGGGATAACTGAGGGCATACTCGCCGTGCTCTTGGGTCAACCAGAAAAGATGCAGATGAACCTCGTCCTCGTTCTCACCGGCTTGCACTCGCGAACCGACAAATCCCGCATGCCTGCTGGTGAAGCGATCAACTCGCGCCGTCAATGCCTCGACCAGCCGCGCTGAAGACTGCGTACGTGTGAGTATTTCCACAGACTGACTGAACCCGCTTCCATGTATTGACGTATTCATGGATCACTCCTCCAGAAAGCTCAGCAACAACAGTCGACAAGACGCACGTTTCGGTCGGACGCAGCAGCGTCAGGGGTACTCAGCCCGCCCAGTTCTGCAACCAATGGGCGTAAGGCGTAGGCAAGACCGAGGCGGGATCAGTGACCTCCAGTTCGCGTGCCGCCTGAAACGGCCAGTGAGGATTGGCCAGAAGCGTGCGCGCGAAGCAGACCAGGTCTAGCGCGCCGCTACGGACAAACTCGTCGGCTTCACGTGCTTGCGTAATCATCCAGCTGGCACTGACCGGCAATCCCGTTTCGGCCCGCACACGTGATGCGAAAGGCACCAGGAAGTTCGGGCCCCATGGTACGGGTTCGCTGGGCACTGCCAGATTCAGCGAGCAGTCGATGAAGTCCACCCCGTCGTCTTTCAGCCAGCGAAGCACCTGAAAGGTTTCTGCCATTGACGCTTCAACGTCATCGGCGAAATCGACAACACCAAACCTCACCGTCAGCGGCAGATTCGTCGGCCAGACGCGCCTTACGGCGGCCACTGTTTCACGCAGGAAACGTGCGCGATTGGCCAGCGAACCACCGTAGTGATCGGAACGCTGATTGGCTTTGGGCGATAGAAAACCCTGGCCGAGAAATCCGTGGGCAAAATGCAGTTCCAGCCATTCGTACCGGGCAGTGAGTGCACGCACGGCGGTGTCTGCGAAGTCATTCTGGACGGCGACGATCTGATCCAATGTCATCTCGTCGGGGATGTAGGAAGAGTCAGGCATGTAGGGCAGCGCGCTGGCTCCAACCGGTTGCCAGCCTTCTGCACCGGACTCGCCAAGCGGAGCACCACCCTGCCAGGGCGGCGTGCACCCGGCTTTGCGGCCCGCATGACCTATCTGAATGCCTGGAACGGCACCTGCGCCCTTGATGAACGACGCGACATCGGCGAAACCGGCAATCTGCGAATCGCGCCACAGTCCCGCGTCACCCAGGGTAATTCTCCCTTCCGGATTGACGGCGGTCGCTTCGACCATCACCAGACCTGCGCCACCTTTTGCGAGCGTTTCATAGTGGGTCTTGTGCCAGCTGTTCAGGGCTCCATCGACCGCCTGATACTGGCACATCGGCGAAGCCACTATGCGGTTGCGCAGTGTTACGCCCTTGAGTGTGTATGGTGAGAATAGCGAGGTCATGAGGCTCATCCGCTTTGTGATTTGAATGAGCAAATTATGCTGCTGACAGTTGCCTGTTTTTTGCCGGATCAGATCGAGACGTTGCACAAAATGATGAGCTTTCAAGAACGACACCAGAGTTGATACACCGCATGTGCCGATTTTGCTGCCAGTTCCTGGCAGATCGCCGGCAAGCCGCCTCCCACGGTCCGGTGTTCGCTGCGAGTCAGCGCTGTTTCACCTGCACGGCTTCACTATGACGTCGAGTGAATAACGATATGCCTGACGTCGATTTGACCAGCCGGTCAACATTCCCTACCGTGACCGACCTTTTTCCCGGCCCGAGACACTAATGACTACCCGCTCCAAACTGCCCTCAACCGTCTACCTGCTGGGTCTGACGATCTTTTCCCTGGTGACAGCCGAATTCATGGTTGCCGGGATGATGCCTGCGCTCGCCGAGGCGTTTTCCGTCAGTCTGGCGCAGGTCGGTAATCTGATTGCCTATTACGCACTGGGCATGGCGCTGGGCGGTCCGCCGGTCACGGTGTTGTTGCTCTCCCGAGGCATCAGCAACAAGCGGGCATTGGTCTGGCTGCTGACGTGTTACGTGATCGCAGGCGCTGTTGCAGCGGCGGCCCCGAGTTATGGGGTGCTTGCCTTTGCGCGCATCATCATGGGTATTTCGAGTGCCGTTTGCATCGGCCTGTGCATGACGATATGCGCAGGTCTGGTGGCGCCTGAAGGTCGCGGGCGCGCGGTTTCGGTGGTGTTGGCCGGGTTGATGTTGTCTCCGGTGATAGGTGTGCCCATGACCACCTGGGTCGAACAGCATGTCGGCTGGCGTGCCAGTTCCTGGGCCGTGGTCGCGTTGGCGATGCTGTGTACGGTCCTGGCGACACGCCGCCTGCCAGCCATTCAGAAAGGCGGCGAGCCGCCCCTCAGTCAGCAATGGGCGGGCTTGAAAAACCCCAGGCTCTGGGGCGCCTACATCACCAGCGGCCTGATCATCGGCGGCACCTTCGCTGCGTTCAGTTATTGCACGCCGATCCTGATTCATGAGGTCGGCATTGCACCGACGCTGGTCGCTCCTGTTCTCGCCATCTATGGCGTTGCCAACCTGATGGGCAACATGATCGTCGGTCGTTTCGCGGACCGCCACACCTTCCCTGCCCTGGCCTGGGGCCTTGCGCTGATGGTGCTGGCGTTGGGTGGTTTTGCCCTGGCGGGCGATCATCTGTGGTTGAACCTGGGCTGCTTCTTCGCGCTTGGGCTCACAGGTGTCGCCTTGAACCCGGCGATGGTTGCGCGGGTGATGAAGGCGGCCGAACCTGCGGCCATGGTCAACATTCTGCACACCTCGGTGATCACTGCGGGCCTGGCATTTGGCAGTTGGGCGGGTGGTGCCGTGATCGATGCCGGGTATGGTTTGCGTTCGCCGCTATGGGTCGGTGCCGCAATGGCGCTGGTGGGCTTGCTGAGTCTGCTGCCTGCGATGAAGTCGATGAAACGTGAACAAACGGCGCCAGAATCTGCTGAATGCGTTTCGTAAAATGCATTACTTAAATAATGTGATCATTAAGATATAACCAGAAAGACTTTTACAGCGCATTTCTACACGGTTAGGTTTACTTCAGACCGACCCCTTCCTCCAGGCGGAGGCACACGATCAACGATACCCGCCGCCTGGAGCCTGCCTTTAATGCCCCCCTCTGTCTCTTACCCGCAAGGCTGCTGTCCCCGCCTGAACCCTGGGCGGTGGCTCGTCGACCCTTGGGCGGTCGCTTCCGGCTGCCGTTCTGAAAATGATGCGACCCCTACAGGAGTACACCCATGAGCAAGCAACGCCAACTGAAACTCGGTGCAATGGTTCATGGCGTCGGCCACGGCTGGGGCGAATGGCGCCATCCGCAGGCCCTGGCCAATGCCAGCGTCAATTTCGACTTCTATAAGCAGCAGGCGCAATTGGCGGAAGCCGCGAAATTCGATTTCGTGTTTATCGCCGACAGCCTGCACATTCATGAAAAATCCAGCCCGCATTACCTCAATCGTTTCGAACCGCTGACCATTCTTTCTGCGCTGGCGGCCACCACGCATCACATCGGTCTGGTGGCGACCGTCACGGTCAGTTACACCGAACCCTTCCAGGTCGCCCGCCAGTTCGCCTCGCTGGATCACATCAGCGGCGGCCGGGCTGGCTGGAACGTGGTGACGTCCTGGCTAAGTGGCACGGCCGACAACTTCGGCAAGGCCGAGCATCCGCCGCATGCGGTGCGTTATCGCATTGCCAAGGAGCACGTTGCAGTGGTCAAGGGCTTGTGGGACTCCTGGGAAGACGATGCTTTCGCCTACAACAAGCAGAGCGGCGAGTTTTTCACCCCCGGCAAGCTGCATGCGCTGGACCACAAAGGTGAGTTCTTTGCGGTCAAAGGTCCGCTCAACATCGCTCGCTCGAAGCAGGGCCAGCCGGTGATTTTTCAGGCGGGCACTTCCGAGGATGGGCGTAATTTCGCCGCGCAGAATTCCGATGCGATATTCGTCCACGCCGAATCGTTCGAAGAAGCCCGCGCCTACTATCAGGATTTGAAGCAGCGTGCCACCGGGTTCGGCCGCAATGCCGATACGTTGTCGATTCTTCCGGGTATCCGTCCAATTGTGGGTCGTGATGAAGCCGAGGTGGAAAGCCGTTATCGGCAGGCTGTGAAGCTGGTGACCATCGAAGACGCGATCGTCGCGCTCGGCCGACCGTTCAACGATCATGATTTCAGCCAGTACCCGCTCGACGCACCGTTTCCCGAACTGGGCGATCTGGGTTCCAACAGCCAGAAAGGCGGGTCGGACCGCATCAAGCAATTGGCCCGTGACGAAGGCCTCACCCTGCGCGAAGTCGCCCTACGTTTTTCCAGACCGCGACGCGACTTCGTCGGAA
Organism: Pseudomonas viridiflava; assembly: GCF_001642795.1. Lineage (GTDB taxonomy): Bacteria > Pseudomonadota > Gammaproteobacteria > Pseudomonadales > Pseudomonadaceae > Aquipseudomonas > Aquipseudomonas viridiflava. The sequence continues at coordinate 434,612 of NZ_LKEH01000027.1, forward strand.
CACCTGAACAGGTCGCAGACGCCATACAAAACTGGTTCGAACAAAGCGCTGCCGACGGTTTCATCATCAACTCGCTGCTGCCCGACGGCCTGGCGTACTTCACCGAGCTGGTCGTGCCGGTGCTGCAACAGCGCGGGCTGTTTCGTGATGAGTACAGCGGCGATACGCTGCGCGATCATCTTGCTCTGGACGTGCCGCCCAATCGTTATGCCGGCGTCGCACAGGAAGAACACAGCGAGGCACTGGCATGAGTCAGCTCGTTATCGCCAGTCAGTTGGATGAACATTTCAATGAGGTCATCCGCCAACGCCTGGAAGCTGTCTTGCCGGACGCTCGGATCATCAGTGTGCCCACCGGGGTGCCCAGTGATCTACCGCCAGAAGTCAGCGTACTGCTGGCGCGACCGATAAACGTGCGGGGTTATCAGGCACCTGATACCGCGCCTCCCGGCTGGCCCTATGGCTTGAAGTGGATTCAGGTGGTGTCGTCGGGCATCGACTTCTACCCTTCATGGTTTTTCGACGGCCCGCCAGTGAGTACCTCACGCGGCAGCGCGGCAGATAATATCGCCGAATTTGCCCTTGCGGCGATCTTCGCAGCGGCCAAGCATCTGCCGGACATCTGGGTAAAGGATTCGCAGTGGAATTTCACCGCACTGACGCCCCTCAAGGGCAGCACCCTGGGGATCCTGGGGTTTGGCGCGATTGGCCGCAGCCTGGCGACCAAGGCCCATGCGCTGGGCATCAAGGTGATTGCGCTGCGTGAAAGCCAGACGCCGTTCGAGGTGGCGGGTGTAGAAGCGGCACGGGACGTTCATGATTTGTTCGCCCGCTCCGACCATCTGGTACTGGCAGCGCCGCTGACCGCTTCGACCCGGCACCTCGTCGACCGCGCCGTGCTGGAGAGTGCCAAACCGGATCTGCACCTGATCAACATCGCCCGGGGCGGTCTGCTGGACCATGAGGCGTTGCTGGAAGCGCTGGACACGGGTCGCGTCGGCCTAGCGTCGCTGGATGTCACCGAACCCGAACCCTTGCCGGACGGCCACCCGCTTTACGCTCACCCCAGGGTTCGGCTTTCACCTCATACCTCGGCGATTTCCAGCAACAGTCACCATGAGATTGCCAACAGTTTCCTGGCCAATCTGGAGCGCTACCTGAAGGGCTCGGCATTGGAAAATCAGGCGAACGTGAAACGCGGGTACTGACCCGAAACGTAAAAGGGCTTCGACGCCTTCACGTCGAAGCCCTGTGTTCGTAAAGACTTTCTAGGCGGTCCTCGCCGCTATCGCTTCGACTTCCACCAACGCCCCGGGCAACGGCAGAGCCACAACCTGTAAGGCAGTACGCGCGGGTTTGTTCGGCTGCTCAGGCGTTCCGAAAAATTGCGTGTAGCCGGCCTGCAGGCCCGCGAAGTCGAGCCTGCCGCCGGTTTCTTCGGCGCCCACCAGAAAAATCCGCAGTTGCACGATGTCGCCCAGGTCCAGGTCCTGCTGCCTGAGGATGGCGCGCAGCTTGTTGAATACCGAAACCGCCTGCACTTCGGTATTGCCGTAGGCCGCAGGTGTTCCGGGCTGAGCATGAGGGTTGGCAAGGTCGGGCAAGGTGCCGCTGATGAACACCAGACTGGCGGAGGCTGGAACGGTCACGGTTTGCGAGATGGGGAAATCGCCGACGCTGGTGCGTTGAATGCTGTCGCTCATGGATGTTGCTCCTTGGAGGATGGATTTTCGGGAATGGGTACAGCGTCACACCGCAATCGCTGCGGTGTGACGCTGCTGAACTACCTGTTCAGCCAGTTGCGCAACCACATGACGTGCCGAATTGGCGGCTGATTCCTGCCAGATGCCGACGCCGCTCTGCACCAGACCATCGCCGGCGAAATACACCCGGCCGTGGCCGGCTTCAAGCAACGCGCTGGCGTCGGCCGGGAAATGCTCGCGTTGCAGCCATGGGCCTTCGCTGAACGGGATCTGCTCCCAGGACACTGCCAGCGGATGGCGCAGGTGCCTTGAATAACCTGGATGCAAAAGCTCAACGGCCTCGCGTGAGGTGGCGTGCTGCGCCTCCAGAGGCAGCTTGCCGAAGGCTGCGGCGCCCTCGCCTGTCACGTAACCGGCAACCAGCAGGCCTTCGGCGGTATTCAGGTCGTTGCTCGGGTACCAGAGCAGGCGCGCCGGGTGTTCTACCCAGGACAGTCCGCCGTAGGTGCGGTAATCGGTTTCCCAGAACCGTGGCGATTGCCAGGCCACTTTGGTCGCCTGATCGTTGCGCGTACTCAGCAGCGCTGTCTTGATAGGGTCGCTGAAGTCGGTGTCCAGCTCGGCCAGCAACGGCAATGGCAGCGTGGAGACCAGATAGTCGGCATGAGACACCTGTTCGCGGCCACTGCGTTGATCGTGCCAGGTAACGGTCACACCCTCCGGGTGCTGACGAATGCTGTTTACCCTGGCGCCGAGCTGCACCTGCCCGGTCAGGCGCTGGTAGAAGGCATCGGTAATGCGGTCCATGCCGCCGACCGGTTGGAACATCGTGGCCGAAAACTCGGGAAATTCGGTGTGCAGCAACGCGCCCCAGAGCTCGGGATGCAGCAGCCGCTCCAGCGTCAGCGGAGCGACGCTGCCCGGCAGCGCCCCCGGATGGCTGGCCGATTCAAGATGCCCGGCACGGAGGCTGCCTTCGTACGTCAACTCCTGGGACAAATCGCCATACACCTGCAGAAAAGCCAGCAGGCGGCTTCGTTCTTCGGCGCTCAGCAGATCGTCCAGCGCATCGCGCTGCACAGCTTTAGCCAGCAACCCTGAGACGTGGCCACGGGCGTCGTTGATCGCCTGCCCGGCAGAGAACGCCGGTCGATTCAGGTCCGGACGCACTTGCGCGCCGTGGCTGCTGTTGACCAGCACCTCCAGCGGCACGCCCAGTTCGCTGCAGTAATCGAGCAGGGTCCGATGCTGACTCGGAATTCGGCCAGGTCCTGCGTTGAAATAAACGCCTTGATCGAATGCCACCGTCTGCGAGCGACCGTCCTTGTAGTCCACACGGTCGCCATTGCGCAGGGTCCAGGTTCGGCCACCCACCCGGTCGCGGGCTTCGAGCACCTGCACGTCGAACCCGGCCCGTTTCAGCTCCAGCGCTGTCACCAGCCCGGCAATCCCGGCGCCAAGCACAAGTACGCGGGTGCCCTGCCCCAGGTCCTTTTGCAGTTTCAAGGGCTGGGGTCTCCGGTGGGACGATGGCCCCAGCCCCAATACGGCGAGCGCATCCTTGACCGCCTTTTCGCCGCCCACGGCAGCGAGGCTTGAAAGCGCTTCACGTCGAGTCAATCCCATCTTTATTGCTCCCTGATAGATGTCAGTCCGGAAGACCGGGCGGGTTGATCAGCGACGTGTCGATGCGCTCCACATCCAGGCCCCAGCGCTTGAGGACCTGATCGTATTGGCCTCCGGCAATCGCGCCCTCCAATGCTGTATTGATCGGTCGAACCAGCCCGTTGTCCTTGCGGGTGGTCACGGCGATGTCGGCTTTCAGCGGCCAGCCGCCATTGACCACGCCGACGCGCTTGATGCCGCCGGTGATCGCCGCTGAGTAGGCATAGATCGAGTTGGGACCGAACAGCGCATCGCTGCGTCGGGACTGTACGGCCAATTGCGCGGCGGCCTTATCGTCGAAGTACTGCAGGATCGCGGGCGCAATACCGGCCTTTTCGTTGGCTTCGTTCCAGGCCAGCAGGACCTTTTCCTGATTGGTGCCCGAACCGACGATGATCTTCAGGCCGGCTATGTCTTTGGCCTCCTTGATCTCGGTGATCGGGCTGGTGCTTTTGACGTAAAAGCCCAGCACGTCCTGACGATACGTCGCGAAGTCAAAGCGCTTCTTGCGCGCTTCGGTCACGGTGACGTTGCTGATGACCGCATCGTATTTGCCTGAGCTGACACCCAGCGGCCAGTCCTCCCAACTGGTCTGTACCACATTCAACTGCAGGCCCAGGCTGTCGGCCACCAGTTGCGCGGTGTCGGCTTCACTGCCGATGGTGGTCTTGTCATCATTGGCCAGCAGTGCCAACGGCGGCCCCGCAGTGCCCGAGACGGCCACCGTGAACTTGCCGGGCTGGGCGAACTTGAAACCTTGCGGGATCTGCGCAATGGCCGCTTCGTTGCGCGGTGCGTGGATGCGCGGCTGGTCAGGGCTCAGGTCGAACTTCGGGGCGCCGGAAGCATCCTCCTGCGCTGCAAATGCGGGCAAACCCGCGCTGACGGCGAGTGCCAGCGCGGCCACTCGGACGGTATTCACTAACATGGGCTATCACTCCTTCGATCAGGCAAACGGGTTCACAGCACCTTGCCCAGAAAGGCAGCGGTACGTGGATGGCGGGGACGCAGAAAAACCTGTTCCGGGGGGCCCTGTTCGATCAACTGACCGTCGCAGAGAAACACCACGTGATCGGCCACTTCTCTGGCGAAACCGATTTCGTGGGTCACGATCACCAGCGTGACGCCCAGGCGGGTCAGGCCCTTGATCACGTCCAGCACCTCGCCGACCAGCTCGGGATCAAGCGCCGAGGTGGGTTCATCGAACAGCAGCACCTTGGGGTCGAGGGCCAGCGCACGGGCAATCGCAACCCGTTGCTGCTGCCCTCCGGAAAGCTGGCGTGGATAGGCATCGAGCTTGTCGGCCAGCCCGACTTTTTTCAGCAACGCCAAGGCGTTGGTTTTGGCCTCGGCCTTGTTCCAGCGCTGATGGGCCAGCGGTGCCTCGGCGATGTTTTCCCAGACCGTGAGGTGCGCAAACAGGTTGAAGTTCTGAAACACGAAACCGACGTCAATGCGGCGCTTGAGAATCTCACGCTCCTTGAGTTCGTACAGCAGATCGCCCTTGCGCCGGTAGCCAACGTACTCACCGTCGATGGTGATATGGCCGCTGTCGACTTTCTCCAGATGGTTGATGGTGCGCAGCAGCGTTGACTTCCCGGAGCCTGACGGTCCGAGAATCACCGTGACCTGACCCGGTTCGATGCTCAGGTCGATGTCCTTGAGCACCTGCTGACTGCCAAAGCGCTTGCCGACGCCTTGAATCTCGATGCGTCCGGCCCGCAGGTTCGGAGTGACGCTCACGGCTTCAGTCATGGGCGCTCTCCTTGAACCAGCGACGCACTCGTTGCAGCGGCGTGGGCGGTAAAACGCGAGCCGTGCCCCGGGCGAAATAGCGCTCGACGTAATACTGCGCGCTGGTGAGGACGGTGGTAATGATCAGGTACCAGACTGTGGCGACGATCAGCAGCGGAATCACCGCCTGGGTGCGGTTGTAGATCACCTGCACGGTGTAGAACAGTTCCGGCAGCGCCAGTACGTAGACAATGGAGGTACCTTTGACCAGCCCGATGATCTCGTTGAAACCGGACGGCAGAATCGAGCGCAGCGCCTGAGGCAGAATGATGCGCAGGACCCTGCGGGACGCGGGCAGCCCCAATGCCGCTGCCGCTTCATGCTGGCCGGCATCGACGCCGATCAGGCCGCCGCGAATGATTTCAGCCGTGTAGGCCGCCTGCATCAGGCTCAGCCCCAGCACCGCAACAGTGAACTGGCTGAGCACGTCGACCGTCGACCACTGGGCGATCACCAGATCAGTGAGCGGCACGCCTATCACGATGTGGTCGTACAGGTAGGCGAAGTTGTAGAGGATGATCAACACCAGCAGCGCAGGCATGGAGCGAAAGAACCAGATGTAGCCCCACGCCAGCGCGGCCAGCAACGGGGAGCCGGAGAGACGCGCCAGCGCGAGCCCCGTCCCGAGCAGAATGCTGAAAACCGTACTTAAGAGGGTCAATAAAAGCGTCTGTGCCAGGCCGCGCAATACCGACGGCGAGAAGAACCACTGACCGAAAACGCCCCACTCCCAGCGCGGGTTGCTCGCCAGCGAATGACCGATGGCCAGCAGCACCATGGCCGCAAATATCGACCCGGCCCATCGCCAGGGATGACGGGACGGGACCACCCTCAGGGCCTTTATGGTTTCAGGTCTGGCTGCCGGTCTGGCCTGGCGCTTTGGTATCGGGTAATGACCCGCGTCATCGATGAGGTCAAAGGGTTTGGCGACTATAGGCATGGACGGTTCCTCGCACGCATGTACATCTCAGGCTGTTGTTTGGGGTGTGGGTCTGGGGCGATTCAGAACGCATAGCTCAGGCGGGTGTAGTAGTAACCACCCGTGAAGCCGAAGGGCGAATAGGTGCCGTAACTGCTGACCATGGTGCTGCTGGGCACACCCTGCTTTTTGGGATAGATGTCGAAAAGGTTCTTGGCACCAATGGCCACGTTCAGGGTTTTGGTGAGGTCGTAGCCCAGGTCCAGGTCGGTGATCCATTTGGCGGCGTAGACACGGTCCAGCGAGCGGTCGCTGGAGGCGTTGACCTCTTTGTAGGCGCCATAGCGTGTCAGGGCCAGATTCAGGTTGAAGCGTTCGATGCGCCAGTCGCCGCCCAGAATCAGCTTGGTCTTGGGCTGAACGCCCGTGATCAGGTTGCGCGCCTCACGGTCCATCAACTCGTAGGAGGTGGCCAGGATCGACGTGGACTCCTTGTAGTTGAGGATCTGCGTCTGATTCCAGTTGAAGGCAGCCGTCCACTTCAAAGAGCCGTACCGGCCGAGGTCCTGACGGTAGTTGCCGACCAGATCCACGCCTTTGGTGCGGGTGTCGGCGCCGTTGATGAAATACTGGCCGCCGGAGGTTGAGTTGATGCCGTTGTTGAGCAGCACCTGGGTCACTTCATCACCCAGCAAGGTTCCGGTCAGGGTGATGCGATCACGCAGGTTGATCACGTAGGCATCGGCCGTCAGGCTCAGGCGCTCCGTCGGCGTCAGGGTGAAACCCAGGCTGAAGTTGGTGGACCGCTCTGGCTTGAGGTCCTGTGCGCCGAGGGCTTTTGCCGCGCCCGATCCGACCGGCAGAACGCCGTAGTTGATCGACTGGTAAGTGCCGTCGACGATGCCGTAAGTGGTCGAGCGAGCGCTGAACAGGCTGTTGGCCAGCGACGGCGCACGAAATCCGTTGCTTACCGTGGCGCGCACGGCAAATTGCGGGGTGAAATCATAGCGGGTGGTGAGCTTGCCGCTGCGTGTACCACCGACGCCCTGGTTGTAATGCTCGTACCGCAGCGCCGTGCCCAGATACCACTCAGGCAACGGATTGAATCCCGCGTCGACATAACCGGCGACGCTATTGCGCGAGGTGCTGCTGGCTTCGTCAGGGGAAATGCCATTGGTGACCTGCGCCCCCGACGACGCGCAATTGCCTGGCGCAACGCAATAACCGCCGTCGGCGTAGGAAGCCCAGTCGCCCTCTTGCACCTCATAAGTCTCGCGCCGATGCTCGAAGCCGTAGGACAGGTCCAGCGGTTTCTGCAGGCCGATGTCGAAACCGCGCTTGAAATCCAGATTGGTGGTCAGCTCGCTGGCAATCCAGGTGCCTGAGGTGAAGCTGTTGGGCGTCGCCTCGCCCAATGAGGGATTCTGGTTGTGCCAAGTGCCCTGCTCCGCCTCGTTACGGCCATAAGTGCTGGACAGGTCCCAGTCCCACTCACCCAGGGTTCCCTTGCCGCCAAATGCCGCCTGAATATCGTCCTCTTCGATGTACCAGGTCGGTGCATAGCCGGCGGGATAACCGTTCGGGCTGGTCGTAATGGTATTGGTGATGGTCGGCAGACGAAAATTCTGACCCTGTTCGCCCTTGCGGTGCGAATAGGTGGTGAAGGAATACAGGCTCAGGCTGTCATCGACTGGCAGTTCGGCGTTGTAGCCCAGGGTCAGCAGGTTGGTCTTGGGTGTGCCATAGCCGCCGTAGGTGCTCTTGCCCGCCTGGCCAAGTGCCTGCTGTTCGGTGTAACCGTTGGCGGACGCCTTGTTGTCATCGTTCTGGCTGCGGGCGTCCAGTGCCAGTTGCACGATGCCACCGTCGCCGATCTCGAAGCCCTTGTTCAGGCTCTGCTGAACGGTCTGTTTTTTACCGTCATAGCCGATACCGGCGTTGGTTACCGACGTTGCGCTGGTGTCGGCCTTTAAAATCACATTGATCACACCGGCGATCGCGTCCGAGCCGTATTGGGCCGCAGCGCCATCGCGCAGCACTTCGACATGGTCGATGGCGCTGATCGGAATGAAGTCCAGATCGGCAGGCGCAGCGCCGGTATTGATCCCGTTGATGTTCAGGGTGGCGCTGGTGTGGCGGCGCTTGCCGTTGACAAGAACCAGCACTTCAGCGGCACTCAACCCGCGCAGGTTCGGCGCGCGGGCAATGCCACTGGCGTCCCAGCCGGTTTTCTCCGGCAGGGTCAGCGACGGAATCACCGCGCTCAAGGCTTCCATCAATCCGGGCTTGCCGGTGCTCTGCAATTGCCGGGCACTGACCACATCTATGGGCACCGCGCTGCTGGTCACCGTGCGTTGCCCGGCGCCGCGATTGCCGGTCACGACGACCGCCGACAGCGTGCTGTTTTCGCTGGCGGGCGCACCTTGGGCCTGACTACCGTCTGACAGCAGTGCGCCGCCGATGGCGACGGCCAAGGGGCTGAAGCCCATGAGCGAGACCCGGCTTCGGGCGTGTTGTATGACTCGTTTCATGTCCACTCCAGAATGGCCGTCATCATCGGCCATGCTTCCAGCTCGCGCGGTCGGGTACTTGCGCCGTCACCTGAACAGCGCTCTCTATAAAGTTGCTTGGTGGAGGACGTCCTTTGCCGCGTACACGCGCAACGCGCACGACAGCCTGAGGTGCTCAGCCGTCGAAGCTATGCAGGAGGCGGAGCGCCGGAAAACAGCAAGATGGGTGCAGGACGCACAGGACTGGTAGCGCTGAACATGAACAGCGAATGACGAGGGTGGAAAAGCAACATACGTCGAACTCCCTTCCAACGACTCTGCTACAGGGATCAGCGGTGATCACCCTGTCATGCCGCGCAGTTTTTGGCGGTTGGCCGTGGCTGCGTTCTGCGGCATGGTGCGCAGATTCTTGATCGCGATTGGTACCATCCGGGGTAAGGGGTAGGCCGTAGAACTGCAACATAACGGAATGAATACTGAAAATATAATTCTATTTATGTATAAGCTAATATTATTAATATTCATCATGTATGCATATTAATATTATATTTTCTGCATTTGTCTTGGGTATCGGAAGGCGGTTACAACGGCCGATCGCGAGTAACAGATGTGCGTCATGTGTCGGTTCCGGGACAGCTATATGACGAGCGGCATTTATTAATCAGGGTAGCCGCCGATAAGCGCCGAAGTGACTCAGCAACATAAAACCATCGCGCTAGACACTTCAAAGGCTCGTATTCGCATGACCAGAACCCTGAAATTCAGCCACAAGATTCTGTTGGCTGCCTCCCTCGTCGTCATCGCGGCGTTCACATCGTTCACGTTTTACAACGACTACCTGCAACGCAATGCTCTGCGCGCGCAATTGAAAGAAAACCTGAACCAGACAGGTGACAGCACGGCGGGCAACATCCGCAACTGGCTTTCAGGGCGGATCCTGCTGGTGGAAAATCTCGCGGAGAACGCAGCCGTTCCTCAATCGAGCGAGGCGCAGAATATTGCCCTTGGCCAGCCGACTCTGCTTTCTACATTCATGAGCATTTACGTGGGCAAGAAAGACGGTTCTTTCAGCACCCAGCCTCCTGACGATATGCCGGGTGACTATGATCCCAGAACCCGGCCCTGGTACACCGGCGCCATCGCAGCGGGCAAGACGACGCTCACCGAGCCCTATCTCGATGCGGTCACCAAGGGCCTGATCGTCACCATTGCAACACCTGTCAAATCCGCGTCGGGAGTGTCAGGCGTCGTCGGTGGAGATTTGAGCCTGGAAACTCTGGTAAAAATGATCAGTTCGCTGCGCCTGCACAACGATGGCTACGCATTTCTGGTCGATGCCAATGGTCGCATTCTGGTCCACCCTGACGCTTCACTGGCCATGAAAACGCTGGCTGAAGTCTATCCGGTCAGCACACCCGGACTGTCTCAGGAACTCAGTGAAAGCGAATTCGCCGGCAAGAACCAGATTCTGACGTTTGCTCACGTGAACGGGCTGCCCTCGGTCGACTGGTATGTCGGCGTGGCGATGGACAAAAGCAAAGCGTATGCTGCGCTGAGCGAGTTCCGAAACTCGGCAATCGTGGCCACGGTCATCGCTGTGGTGCTGATCATCGGTCTTCTCGGGATGCTGCTGAGTGTGCTGATGCGCCCGCTGAACCTGATGGGCCGTGCCATGCATGACATCGCCGCAGGCGAAGGCGACCTGACCAAGCGTCTGGTCATTCAGAGCCAGGACGAGTTCGGCTACCTTGGCAATGGTTTCAATCTGTTTGTGGAGCGTATTCACGACTCCATGCGTGAGGTCGCGTCTTCCACAACCCAGCTCAACGAAGTCGCACTGAGGGTCGTGAGCGCATCGAACTCCTCCATGCTCAACTCCGATCAGCAAGCCAATCGCACCAGCAGCGTGGCGGCGGCCATTAACGAACTGGGCGCGGCCGCCCAAGAGATCGCACAGAATGCCGCACGGGCCTCGGGCCATTCGAGCGATGCCCGTACCCTCGCCTCCAATGGACAGGAAGTGGTGGGCAAGAACATCGCTGCAATGAACCGCCTGTCGTCGCGGATCAGTGGCGCCAGTGACGAGATAGAAGCACTCAACACGAAAACGGCCAACATCGGTCAGATTCTGGAAGTGATCACCGGCATCTCTCAACAGACCAATCTGCTGGCCCTGAATGCCGCAATTGAAGCCGCGCGCGCCGGCGAGGCAGGACGAGGCTTTGCCGTGGTCGCAGATGAAGTGCGCAGCCTAGCCCATCGCACCCAGGAGTCTGCCAGTCAGGTGCAGGAAATGATCGAGCAATTGCAGTCCGGCGCTCGGGAAGCGGTTGCAATCATGACCGACAGCCAGCGTGAAAGCATCGAGACGGTCGGCATCGCCAATCAGGCCGTTGCCAGTCTTGAGAGCGTCAGTGTGCGCATCGGTGAAATCGACGGCATGAACCAATCGGTGGCCACAGCGACCGAAGAACAGACCTCAGTGGTGGAAGCCATCAACGTTGACATCACCCAGATCAATACCCTGAACCAGGAAGGCGTGGAAAACCTCAACGCAACGCTGCGCGCCTGTACTGATCTGGAACGACAGTCGGCCCGTCTGACACAACTTGTGGGAAGCTTCCGCATCTGACATCGAACCGCGCCTTTCGCAATGCGCCGCTGACTTGGCCGGAACTCTCTCGGCAATCGCTGTTCTAGAACCCTTCGCCGATGCGCGCATGCCATCGGCGTTTTTGGTTTGGTAATCCTTAAAAACGGAGCGACGCATGTCGATTCAGCAAAAAAACGGGCACGTTCTGCCCGCGCGCGCCGCTGGCAAAATGGAAGCGGCCATGGCCGTGGGCAGCTTCGCCATCGGTACGGGCGAGTTCGCAATCATGGGCCTGATGCCTGACATCGCCAATAATCTGCACCTGAGCGAACCTCAGGTCGGGCATGCCATCAGCGCCTACGCCCTTGGTGTGATGGTAGGCGCCCCGCTGCTGACGATCCTCGGCGCCAAACTGTTGCGCAAACACATGCTGTTGTTGCTGATGGCGCTCTACGCGATTGGCAACGTGGCCACGGCCTTCACGCCGACCTTTGGCAGTCTGGTGGCCTTCCGTTTCATCAGCGGCCTGCCTCACGGAGCCTACTTCGGTATCGCTGCGGTGGTGGCGTCCAGCATGGTGCCGGACAACCAACGGGCTGGCGCGGTGGCGCGGGTGATGATGGGCCTGACGCTGGCGATGTTGTTGGGTAACCCGATTGCGACCTTTCTTGGTCAGTTCTTCGGCTGGCGTTCGGCGTTCGCGCTGGTGGGCCTGATTGCCCTCTGCACCATCGCACTGGTTTGGCAATTCGTACCGGACCGTCATGACGAGCCGCGCAGCGATCCGCGCAAGGAACTGGGTGCTTTCACCAAGCCGCAGGTGTGGATGGCGCTGGCCATCGGTGCCGTAGGCTTTGCCGGGATGTTCTGCGTGTTCAGCTATCTGGCACCGACCATGCTCGAAGTGACGCGCGTCTCACCACAGTGGATTCCTTTCGGGCTGGCGGCCTTCGGTGTGGGCGGCATCATCGGCAACGTCGCAGGTGGCAAGCTGTTCGACCGCATGCAGTTCAAGGCTGTTGGCGTGCTGCTGATCTGGTCGATGGCGGTCCTGCTGTTCTTCCCGTTCGCCGCCGGTTCGCTGTGGGGCGTACTGCTCGGCATCGCGCTGGTCGGCACCATGGTCGCGCTGGCCGCACCGCTGCAGATTCGTCTGATGGACATCGCCCACGAAGCGCCGAGTCTGGCTGCGGCCTCCAACCATGCTGCGTTCAACCTGGCCAATGCATTGGGTCCTTGGTTCGGCGGCATGGCGATCACCGCGGGTCTGGGCTGGACCAGCACGGGTTATATCGGCGCAGGCTGTGCGCTGGCCGGTCTGGGTATTTACCTGATGGCGCGACGCATGAAGGGTGGTGAATAGACACGGGCGGCTGAACAGCAGCTTAAGAAGCGTCGATCTACACGCCAGCGAATCGTTAAATGTCGGATGATCGGCCTTCAACGATTCGTTTGCTGCCTGTGAGGACATTCTTTTGCGTCGATCGCTGCTGCAGGGTATGGCCTTGTGTTGCGCCGTTCTCGTCACACCTTCGCTGTTGCAGGCTGCCGAGCATCCCGACGGTTTTGCAAAAGATGTCACAGGTGGCGGCAGTGCTGCCGCTGTGCATCCTGCGACGCTTGATGAACTCAAGCAGGCGTTGTGCAGCACGTACGATCATCGTGGTCATTGCACAGACGCCACACCACGCGTAGTAGTGCTGGACCGCACTTTCGATTTTCGTGGCAGCGTTGTGGCAAACGGCAGTGCTACCACCACGGAGACCGGCTGCATGGTCAACGCCTGTCCCAAGGGTGGAGCGCAACTGGCGCTCAACGGGGCAAACAACTTCTGCCAGTCCAGGCCGCCTGCCTCCGTGACCTATGACAACGCCGGGTTGCAGCGCTTGAAGATCGGTTCAAACAAGACGTTGGAAGGCGTGGGAAAACAGGCAGGCATTCAGGGGATGGGCCTGTTCATCGGTAGCGGTGTCCACAACGTCATCGTTCGCAACCTCACCTTGTCCGACATCAATGCGCAGGTAGTCTGGGGCGGCGATGCGCTGACCATCGACGACGCAGACGGCGTCTGGATCAACCACAACACCTTCGCGCGCATCGGCAGGCAGATGATCGTGACCGGTTTCGGCGCGGCGTCCCATGTGACAATTTCCGATAACGAATTCGACGGGCGTACGCCATGGTCCTCGACCTGCGACGGCCATCATTACTGGGTGTGGCTGTTCCTCGGCAGCCATGACACGTTGACGCTGGCCCGCAATTACGTGCATGACACCTCAGGTCGCGCGCCACATGCGGGGGGCATGCACGATGCTGCGGTCATCGCTCAGTTGGTCAACAACGTGTTTGCTCGCATGACCTATCAGGGCGCAATCATGTCGCGCACGCCCTCCTCGCAATTGCTGGTCGAAGCGAACGGCTTCGAAAGCGTGACACACCCTATGTTCAACGATACCCAGCAGCCGGGCACCGGGTTCGCCCTGTTCTCGACCGCTGCCGCTGCATCTGTCGATGACGAATGCCAGCGCACCCTAGGCAGAGCGTGCGCCGCCAACCTGCAACAACTGAGCGGCGACGATTATCGCCCGCAAGACGACGCAGTGCTTGAAGCGTTCGCGCCCTACCGTCAATACCTCGTGACGCCCTTGTCTGCCGAAAAAGCATTGGCGCAAGTGCCCCTGCACGCCGGTGCGGGCAGGGACTGATTTCGATTCCAAATGCCGAGAGTACGCCTGATGCCTCGTTTGATCTGGATGCTGTGCTGCGCTTTTTGTTGTCTGGTCGGTCTTGCCGGCGAGGCACAAAGCGCATCCTTCGGGTTCGTTCGAACCCCGCCGCGGATTGTCGTGGACACCGGTAGTCAGTTGGTCTTCAGCGTGGACGAGCGCAACGGCGATCTGGTTTCCATGCGCTACCGGGGTCAGGAATTACAGACCCGCGAGCCCAAAGCGTCGCAGATTGCATCAGGCCTGGGCGCGGCGCAGGTGGATGTCAGGACCGTCGGAGATGTGATCGTGATCAGCGCCCACGCGGGCGATCTCACGCAGTACTACATGGCGGTGAAAGGCCGCGATGCAATTTACATGGCGACGTACGCACCCACCTTGCTGCCGGTTGGCGAGTTGCGATTCGTTGCGCGCCTCGATGTCGGCACGCTGCCCAAGGCCGATCACGGAACCGATTCCAACGTCGGCACAGCGATTGAAGGCAAGGATGTGTTTTTGCTGCCGGACGGACGCACCAGTTCAAAGTTCTATTCGGCACAGCCCATGATTGATGACCCCCTTCACGGCGTGAAAGGACCGGGCGTGGCTGTTTATATGCTCATGGGCAATCGCGAGCTCAGTTCGGGAGGTCCGTTTTTCAAGGACATCGCCACGCAGAAAACCGTAAAGACTCACGAGTTGTACAACTACATGTTTTCCAACCATACCCAGACCGAAGCTTACCGGGGCGGTCTGCACGGTGCGTATGGTCTGCTGTTTACCCAGGGAGAAGCACCGTCGGCCGTGCTGACCAACCTGGATTTTCTGAATGGCACGCTGGGGCTTAAAGGGTTTCTGAGCAGCGCTGAGCGAGGTTCGGTGTCAGGCCATGCCTCGGGAGCTGTCCAAGGCACGTCGGTTGTGGTTGGCCTGAGTAATGACACGGCAGAGTATTGGGCTCGAACCTCCACAACAGGTGATTTCTGTTTGGCCGATGTTCGTCCGGGCCGCTATCGATCGACGCTTTACCAGAACGAACTGGACATCGCTCACAGCACGCTAGACGTGTCGGCTGGTCGCGTCACACAAACCAGTTTGCACGCCGAGCCGCCTTCGGGCCGAGTGAAATGGCAAATCGGCCTGCCCGATGGAACGCCCGCAGGCTTTCGTAACGCAAGACTTCTGCCCTCGGCTCATCCGTCCGACGCGCGGATGGCACCCTGGACCACTGGGAAGTACACGGTCGGAACAAGCACCCTTGCCGACTTCCCGGCCGCACAATGGCGCGACATCAACAGTCCGGCCCGGATCGACTTTGTGCTGGGCGCCAACGAAGTGCACGACTACCGGCTGCGCGTGCTCCTATCACTGGCTCAGGCTGGCGGACGTCCGCAATTGAGTGTCAACGGCAGCTGGCATGCACCGGTGCCTGCTGCGTCGGTGCAGCCCGACAGCCGTGGGATCACCCGTGGAACCTGGCGTGGCAACAACGTGCCGTTCGAATTCGACATTCCGGCGTCTGCGCTGCACGCGGGCACCAATACTCTCGAGATCGGCGTTGCCTCCGGCAAGTCAGGCACGGGCTTTCTCAGTCCGGGCTTTGTCTATGACAGCGTGCAACTGGTTGAATAAAACCAGTAACCGCACGCATCTGCCTTGATCGTTCATGGCTTCTCCGATGAGATACACAGATCAATCGAAACGGTGTCCAGACGATCACGTTGCAGGGTCGATAGACTCTGTAGTGTTTTTTCATAAACGGCATCGGCAGTGTCTTTCAAGCGCTGCCACTCCTGCAGGGTGATCACCTCGCGCAGCACCAGCTCGTCCGCCCGACGGATGAGGGTCTGATAAAAGTCGTCGGGAAGATCCAGGCGATAGGTATCGTCTTCCAGTAACAGGTGCCATGCCTTGAGTTCCATCTGCTTGTCGTTTCTGGTCATGGTTGCGCCTCCTGAGCCTGTTTTTATCGGCCGGGAAGTGAAAATAGGGACCACGGGCCACGAACCCGCGGTCCGTTGGAGGTCAGTAGCGATAAACAGCCGCAGCGCCCGTCTCACTGGGCATCGAGCGCTCAGGCGGGAGGACGATGACCTCCCCGCCATGCTGCATGACGGCCAGAATCATCTCGTCCAGCACGTCATCCGCACTGGGATCGTCGCCGCTCCGAATCGCAAGATCGCCACTCATCCCGTCCATAACGCCATTCACTGTGCGTTCGGCTTCGACCAGCAGCAGGGCCACCCTGCCCTCGGTGGCGGCCCGGGCGATGTCCGGCAATTCGTTTGCGTTCAGCCGCTGTCCCACGGCTCTTTCGTAACGCCCCAAGGCCTCGTTGAGCCTGTCATCGTGTCGCACGCCGATGAGTTCTCCACAAGCCGCCGTCAACTGCGCCGCTGTAAGGGTTGCGGGATCCTGCTCGACGCCCTCGGGAAGCAAAAATGGATTGCGACTTTGCGTCCTGAATACCGCCTGGTTTTCAGGCAGTGCCACCAAAACAAGCGGCAGTTTCGAGACACGCGAACAGTGTTCGGTGATCTTGCGGTCGACGATGCGGAAAAACCGTTCCCGGTCGAGGTTGATTTCCTCCTGCTTACCGCTGCCCCCCGACTCATGCATCATCGGATCACCGCGTTCGCCGCCGCCGCTGAAGCCGTCCGGATGACCTCGCTGATCACGAGGGGTCAGGTCTTCGCCCAACGCCTCGTTCTGATTCGTCGGTACCGCCTCCGGCAGACTGATTTCCTGCAGGCTCTGCATCGATCCTTCGTAGACACGCACACTGTCGCGCGACAGACAAAGGGCCTGATAGCGGTCGGTCATCGGCGCTAGGCGCAACAGGGGTTTCAGGTAGGGATGGCTGTTGACCACGGCGGTTTCAGCCACCGCCTTGTGCAGGCCCACCACCATGAAATGTTCAAGCCCGCCAAAAATTGCGATGCCTTCAGGGCAGGTATTCCAGAAAACCTGATCGTCGATCAGCGCCTGGAACGGGGTGATCAATGCCTGCTTGGCTATCTGCGGGTAGTGGCGCTCCAGCAGGGTTTCCAGCTCCTTGATCAGATTTTTCAGTCGAATCGGATCCTGAGTACGCTGCGGAAAGGTTCGATGCGTTGGCATGTACACACTGAGATTGGGACGTCCCGCCAATTCCAGAAGCGTGTCCAGGGTCTGCCGGGTAAAGGGTTGAATCTGAACCATGACGACCTCCTAGTCTTTGGCAAGACGAGACTGTTTCGCGAGGAACTCGTCTTCCAGCATGGCATCGATCTCGGCGGCCGAGTCCTCATGCACAACCGGAGCGGTCAGATGCCCGGTTGACTCGACTTTCGTAGACAGCTTGCCCACAAGGTGTTCCAGCGCATGGCTCATTTTGCGTGCAGCGCCGGCAACAGCCAGATCCAGACTGTCCGCCTTGTGGGTGACGGAAAGCGGCGTATGCCCCTTGGGTCGCGCTTCTATCTGGCAGCGCTTGTCCTGGGCTCCGGCTTTCTGTGCGTTGACGTCGCCTACGTGAATCTCGATCCGGGTCAGCAGATCGCTATAGCGCTCCAGTTCGTCAACGACTGTGCTGCCGACCCACTCCTGCAGCTCTGCGCTGCCTTCGATGTGATTACTGTCCACCTGAACTTGCATGTGATTATCCTCCGACACCGGCGCCCCACTGCGCCTGTGCCAGTAGAAATATCAGGCAGCCGATCGGTTCCTGAAAAAGGATAACCGGTCAGTCGGCAGTGCTCAGGACATGACGGTGCGCTTCAACGCCTGATGCCAGTGTTCATAGAGTTCAGGCACTGCATTGCGCCTGGGCTCGTAGCGCTGACGAGGTCTTTCAAGGCTTGCCAGCGCGTCTTCATCCGGCCACCAGCGAAGCGCGAAACCTGCGAGATGCGCTGCGCCGATGGCGGAGACCTCAGGAGACAGGCTGCGGATAACCGGACGTTGCAACAGGTCCGCCTGAAACTGCATCAGCCACTCGTTGCGCGTGGCGCCGCCATCGACCCACAGTTCGCCCAGCGGGTCGGGACTGTCCTGTTCCATCGCGTCGAACACATCGCGAATCTGGTAGGCAATGGCTTCCAGCGTCGCGCGCAGGATGTGCGCCCGGCTGGAGGCTTCAGTCAGTCCGCAGATCAGCCCGCGAGCCTGGGAATTCCAGTGAGGCGCACCCAGGCCGCCGAGTGCCGGAACGAAATACACACCGCCGTTATCCGGCAACGCTGCCGCCTCGGCCGCCAGTGCGTCAATGTCGTCCGCCGCACCCAGCAAGCGTGCAGCCCAGCTCACTGCGCCGCCGGTATGCACGATATTGCCTTCCAGCGCATACGTTGGCGCTTCGATTTGCCAGGCAACGGTTGTGGCCAGTCCTGCACTTGAGCCCACCTGTCGGGCCATGGGCGTCATGAGCGAAGAACCCGTGCCCAGCGTGGCTTTCACCAGGCCCGGCGTAAATCCGCCCTGACCGAAGAGCGCCGCATGGGAGTCCCCGATCATCGACATGATCGGTATACCCGCAGGCAACGATCCATGCGCCGCCGTCTCGCCGAACAGGCCCGCGCTCGGGCGGATGTCAGGCAATGCCGCCAGCGGAATATTGAAAACATCCGTCAACGCAGCGCTCCACTGACAGGTCCGCAGGTCCATCAATTGCGTACGCGCTGCATTGGAAGCGTCCGTGGCGAAGACCTTGCCACCGGTCAACTGCCAGAGCAGCCAACTGTCCACGGTGCCCAGGCATACCTCACCGTTCGCCGCCCTCGCCTGCCCATCCGGCAATTGATCGAGAATCCAGCGCATCTTTCCTGCTGAGAACATCGGGTCCAGAGCCAGCCCGCTGGTTGAGCGGATCAGTTCGGCATGACCTTGCCGGGCCAGTTGCTCGCAGAAGTCATCGGAGCGGCGACATTGCCAGCTCACAAGCGGCGAAACGGGGTGGCCGGTTTTTCTGTCCCAGGCCAGAACCGACTCGCGCTGGTTGCTGATGGCGATGGCGGCAAGCGGCGCCGTGGTCTGGGCGATGCAGTGTTCGATGGCCGCGAGCATGGCGTGCCAGATCCCGGTCGGATCCTGCTCCGCATAGCCGGGCCGGGGATGGGAAACGCTCAGTGGCTGCGACGAGCGAGCAACCACTTTGCCGCTGCGATCGACAAGGATCGCCTTGGCATTGGTGGTGCCTTCGTCCAGCGCCAGAATCAGGGGGTCGAGGGAGGCCATCGCGTGCTTCCTGTTGTTATTGTTGTTGTGTGTCTTGATGAACGGACAAGCCGTTCAGCTTATTGCAACAGCGCCGTCGCCGCCGCAACAATCCCGGCCGCATCGATCTGATGCCTGGCACGTGTCGGCGAACGGCCGCCGGCCGAGGCGTATTCGCCGTCCTGAATGCCCAGCCGAACCAGCGCAATGCCCAGTCCCGCTTCAGCCAGTACTTCTGCCACGATGCTGCCGGCACCGCCATTGACGTTGTGCTCTTCCACCGAGACCACGGCGCGAGTGGCGCACAAGGCCTGGAGCAAGGCATCACGCTGTAGCGGGCGGATGGACGACAGGTTGATGACCTGCGCGCTGATCCCCAGTTCTTCGAGGCGAATCGCTGCGTCAACGGCCTCATGAACGACCGAACCCAGCGCGACAATGCTGACGTCGTGTCCCGTTTTCAAGATATCGACCTGGCCAGGCACGAATCGGTAATCGGCCTTATGCAGGGCGGGCAGCGCCTTGCCGTCCAACCGGATGTAAACCGGGCCGTCATAGGCAATGGCGTAATCGACGATCTGCCTGCATTCCTCGCCGTCCGCCGGCGCAAAAATCTGCACGTTACCGAAGCCGCGCATGACCGAGATGTCGTCAATGCTGTGGTGCGTGCTCGCCAGCGGGCCGTAGCTGGTGCCTGCGTTGAGGCCGAACATCTTGACGTTCGAGCGGTTGTAGCAGACGTCCACCTTCACCTGTTCATTGGCCCGGGAGATCAGAAACGGCGCGGCGTTGCAGGTGACGGCAACCTTTCCTGACAGCCCCAGACCTGCGGCAACACCCACCAGTGTCTGCTCGGCAATGCCTACGTTTACCAGGCGATCAGGAAAGCGCTTCATGAACGGACCGATCTTGGCCGTCGATGTCGAATCGCTGACCACCGGGATCAGGTCGACACCGTTATCCACGGCATTGATGAACGCCTCGACCATGACCGAAGCCAGATGCGCTTCTGGCGCTACAGTGTGTTCAGTGGACATGATCAAGCTCCTTCAATGCGGCTTCGATTTCGTCACCCTTGGGTACGCGGTGATGCCATTCGGGCTTGTCCTCGATGAACGAAACGCCTTTGCCTTTCACCGTGTTTGCAATCAGGACCTTGGGGCCTCCGGACTGCTGCAGCATGGCTTCCAGCGTCTGCACCAACTGGGCGACGTCATTGCCATCGCACTCGCTGACCTGAAAACCGAAGGCACGCCATTTGTCCGGCAAAGGCTCCAGGGGAAGAATCTCTGCAGTTCGACCGGCGAGCTGCAACTGGTTGTGGTCGACGATCACGATCAGGTTATCCAGTTGGTATTTGGCAGCCGTCAACGCCGCCTCCCAGTTGGAGCCTTCACCCAGCTCGCCATCGCCAGTCAGTACGAAGACATGCTTGCGGCTGCCGGACTTCTTGGCGGCAATGGCAATGCCGCAGGCCACAGGCAAACCGTGCCCCAGAGCGCCGGTGTTCAATTCGATGCCTGGGGTTTTCTGGCGCACCGGATGCCCCGGCAGGTGTGAGTCGAAGTGCTGGTAGGTGTCCAGCCACTCGGCAGGGAAATACCCCGCTTCTGCCAGGCAGCAGTAAAGACCGCCGACACCGTGCCCCTTGCTCTGGATATAGATATCGCGGTCCGGATCGCCGAGCGTTGCGGGCGACACGTTGAGCAACCGGAAATACAGCGTCGCAAGGATATCGGTCTCGGACAGGTCGGCCCCGGTGTGTCCCCCGGCTGGCGACTCGGCGTTCAGCTTGATGATCCTGCGCCGGATCGCCTGGGCAGTTGCGCGAATTTGCAGTACTTCATAGCGGAATGGATTCATCTCGATCCCCTGGTTGTGACCTGGACGCAAACCGGAAAATCGAGGCTGCGCCATTCTCGAATAATTATTCATCTATGAGAATATATTTGTATTTAGAGCCTAATCCGTTCCGTCGTCAATCCCTTCTGTCGACCTTTGGGTCGACCTGCCGCACATCCTCAAAGCGAAGAAAGCACTTGACATCCAAGAGCCACAGCGGGAGTCTGATTTAAAAATCACGTACGAATAATTATTCCGGCGTGCCAAATAACAACAACAAAACCCAGGAGAAGCCCGTGGACGCAAAAGCCCCGATTGGCTCGATCCCACCCAAACCCCTCACCCGCCTGGCACTGCGCCTGCCTCAGAACGTAGGCGGTCCGCTGATCGGGCTTGCGCTTTTGATCCTGGCGTTTTCGTTCACTTCCGAATATTTCTTCTCGGTCCGCAACGCCCTCAACATCCTCGACCAAGTCACTGTGCTGGGCATTCTTGCCATCGGCATGACGGCGGTGATTGTCATCGGCGGGATAGACCTGTCGGTCGGATCGGTGCTGGCGTTTTCCATGATGTTGCTGGGCTGGCTTTATCAGGATGTGGGCGTACCGATGGGCTTTGCCATACCGCTGGCCATCCTGGGCGGCATGGTCTGTGGCCTGATCTCCGGAACGCTGATCGCCAAGGCCCGGCTGCCCGCCTTCATTGCGACGCTGACCATGATGTCGGTCGCGCGCGGGATGGCGAATATCCTCACTGACGGACGCCAGATCGTCGGTTTTCCCGACTGGTTCACCAGCCTCGCCACTCAGCGTCACTTTGGTTTTCTGTCTGCAACCGTCGCGCTGTTTCTGGTGATGCTGGCCGTGGCCTGGGTCTACCTGCGCTTTCGGGCGGGTGGTCGCAGTCTGTATGCGATTGGCGGCAGCGCTGAAGTCGCGCGCCTTTCAGGCATCAAGGTCAAGAAAATCACCCTGTGGATTTATGCGTTGAGCGGTGCACTGGCCGGTCTTGCAGCCGTGGCCATGGCCGCGCGGCTTGATTCGTCGCAACCGAGCGCCGGGCTGACACTGGAGCTCGATGCCATCGCAGCCGTGGTCATTGGCGGCGCCAGTCTCAGTGGCGGTGTCGGCAGCATCGGCGGCACGCTGGTCGGTGTGCTGATTATCGGTGTGCTGCGCAACGGCTTGAACCTGCTGGGCGTCTCGCCGTTCGTGCAACAGGTGGTGATAGGCGTGGTGATCGCCCTGGCGGTGACGCTGGACACGCTGCGCCGCCGCGCCAACCAACGTTGATTTGAATGCTTTGCGATTTCTGTTCCCTGACCGCATTACACAACAAAAACAATGGAGAACCGCTATGTTCGCGCCAAAAAAGCTGTTGCTGGGCAGTCTGTTCGCGGCTGTCACCCTTGCCACAACGGGCCAGGCCTGGGCTGAAAACCTCACCGTCGGCCTGGCTGTCGCCAACCTGCAGGCCGACTTTTTCAATCAGATCAAACAGTCGGTCGAGGCCGCTGGCAAGGAGAAAGGCATCAAGGTCATTACGGTCGATGCTCAAGGCAACTCGGCCACGCAGGTGAGCCAGGTTCAGGACCTGATCACGCGCAAGATCGACGCCCTCATCTATATTCCGGCAGGCGCCACCGCCGCCGGGGTTCCGGTCAAGGCGGCCAAGGCAGCAGGTATTCCGGTCATCGCGGTGGATCGCAACGCGCCTGACGCGCCGGGTGACACCTTCATTGCCAGCGACAGCGTCGCAGCCGCCCGTACGCTGGCCGAATACGTCGGCAAGGTAACCGGCGGCAAAGGCCGGGTTGCCATTCTTCAGGGGCAGATCGGCACCTCACCTGAAAACGATCGCGCCAAAGGCTTTTCCGAAGGCCTCAAGAAATTCCCCGACCTGAAAGTCGTCGCCGAGCAACCCGCCGAATGGGCGCAGGACCGTGGCTTCGCCGTCGCTCAGGACATGCTCCAGCGCGATCCGAACATCACCGTGTTCTTCGGCAGAGCCGACGCTATGGCACTGGGCGCTGCCCAGGCAGTGAAGGTCGCTAACCTGGAGCAGCCGGTGACCATCGTGGGCTTCGACGGTGATGTTGCGGGCCTCAAGGCGGTTGCCAATGGCACGCTGTCGGCCACCATGACCCAGCAGGCGCAGAAGATGGGCCGTCTGGCGCTGGACTCGGCCATCGCGCTGAAGGAAGGCAAGACCGTGCCCAAGGAACAGTTGCAGGAAGCGATTCTGACGACCAAGGAAAACGTGGCGCCTTTCATCGCCAACCATCCTTGATTGGCGAGCACCTCTCAAGGTGTCGATCAATCCAGTCACTGCCGGGGAGAGCCCATGTCTGCCACCGCAATAGATCAATCGCAGCCTGCACCCAGGCTCAGCCTGCGCAACATCGGCAAGAAGTACGCGGCCATCGAGGTGCTTGCTGACATCGACGTCGATATCTACCCGGGCGAAGTGCTTGCCTTGCTCGGCGAGAACGGTGCGGGCAAATCCACGCTGTCTTCGATCATCGCCGGTCTCGTTCCGCCCGAGGCTGGCGGTTCGATGACCTGGCAAGGCGAAGCCTATGGGCCCGCCTCTCCCGGTGCTGCGCTGGATTCAGGTATCGGGCTCATCCATCAGGAGATACGTCTGTTGCCGGAACTGTCGATTGCCGAAAACATGTTCGTGGGGCGTCTGCCGACTCGCTTCGGGCGTGTCGACAGAGCCTTCATGGAAGCCGAAGCGCAAAAGCAGCTGGATCGTCTGGGGCTGAAGGTTTCGGCGACCCGCAAGGTTGCAGGTTTGAGCGTGGCGGCACAGCAACTGGTCGAGATCGCCAAGGCGCTGACCCTCAAGGCCAGCCTGCTGATTCTCGACGAGCCTACCGCGGCACTGGGCGGTGAGGAAACCGAAAAGCTCTTCGCCCAGGTCGACCGGCTGAAAGCCGAAGGTGTGTCGTTCATCTATATCAGCCACCGAATGGAAGAAATTGCCAGAGTGGCAGACCGGATACTGGTGTTGCGCGATGGTCGGCAGGTCGCCGTCCATGCCACCGCGCAGGTGCCGGTCCGGCAACTGGTCGCGGAAATGGTCGGCCGCAGTGTCGACCGGATCTTCCCGGTGATGAAACCGGCCCAGTCAGAGGTCGTGCTGACGGTCAAAGACCTCAAGTGCCGGGAAATGGAATTTCACGATATAGACTTCTCGGTCTACAAAGGTGAGGTGTTCGGTATCGCAGGCGTCGTCGGGGCTGGCAGGACCGAACTGGTCCGGGCCATCGCGGGCGCGGCCGAGCACATCACCGGCACGCTGATCCTCGACAATCATCCTCAAAACTTCGAGTCACCGCACGAAGCAATCCAGGCCGGGATCGTTCTGGTGCCGGAAGATCGCAAGCAGCAAGGCGTGGTGGTGGATCACGCCATCGAAGAAAACCTGATCTATGGCAATACCGACCTGCTCCCGGGCCAGGGATGGATTTCTCCGTCCGGCTTGAGGGAGTTCGCGCAGAGGGCCGTCTCGCGGATGGGCGTCAAAGGCCTGCCGGAACAGACGATTTCCTGCCTGTCCGGCGGCAATCAGCAGAAAGTGATCATCGCCAAGTGGCTCGCCCGTAACCCCAAGGTGTTCATTCTCGATGAGCCGACCCGAGGCATCGACGTCGGTGCCCGTGCGGCAATCTATGAGGTGATCGCCGAACTGGCCGCTAACGGCATGGCCGTGATTGTGGTGAGTTCCGACCTGGATGAGGTGCTGGGTCTGGCCAGCCGGGTCATGGTCATGAGCCGGGGCCGCCAGATGGGCATTCTGGACAAAGAGAACGCCACGCCTGTGGCAGTGATGGAACTGGCGACAGCCTAGGAGCCGATTTATGCGTCTGTTTGATTTGAGTGGACAAACCGCCTTCGTCACCGGTGCCGGAAGCGGCATCGGTCAGGCCATCGCGATCGGGCTGGCTGAAGCCGGCGCCAATGTCGCGTGCTTCGACCTCCCCGGCAGTCGGGACATGTCCAGCACTATAGAAGGCATTCAGCGTCATGGCCGCAAGGCGTTGGCACTGGAAGGCTCGGTGACCTCGCCCGAGGAGCTGGACGCGGCAGTTGCCCGCACCGAACAGGACCTGGGTGCGCTCAGCCTGGCGGTCAACGCCGCCGGGATTGCCAATGCCCAGCCCGCAGAAACACTGGAGTTGAGTCGCTGGCAGCAGATGCTCGACGTCAACCTGACCGGCATCATGCTCAGCTGTCAGGCGCAGGCCCGTGTGATGCTGCCGCGTCAGCGCGGATCGATCATCAACATTGCCTCGATGTCCGGGATCATCGTCAATCGTGGCCTGTTGCAGGCCCACTACAACACGTCCAAAGCGGGGGTTATCCACCTGTCCAAAAGCCTGGCGATGGAATGGGCGCAGCGCGGCGTGCGAGTCAACAGCATCAGCCCCGGCTATACCGCCACGCCCATGAATACCCGGCCGGAAGTCGCCGATCAGGTGAAGATTTTCGAAGAGACAACGCCGCTGGGCCGCATGGCCACGGTCGATGAAATGGTCGGGCCTGCCATCTTTCTCTCCAGTCAGGCGGCGTCTTTCTGCACCGGCATCGATCTGGTCGTGGACGGTGGTTTCGTCTGCTGGTGAGCCGCAGTGCCTTAAACATGCATCCCGAACCGAATCCACCCGCAAAGGAGCACAACCTTGAACAATAAACGCTTCCACGCAGCCACCGTGGTCATTACCGGCGCATGCCGGGGCATCGGTGAGGGCATTGCAGAACGCTTCGCCCGAGAAGGCGCCAATCTGGTGATGGTGTCCAATGCTGACCGAATCAATGAAACGGCCCGGCGAATCGTCGAGCTGACCGGCGCTCAGGTACTTCCGGTGGTGGCCGATGTCACCAGTGAACAGGAGGTGATCGACCTGTACGCCCAGGCACAGGCTCGCTTCGGCCGGGTCGACGTCTCGGTGCAGAACGCCGGGATCATCACTATCGACCATTTCGACCGCATGCCCCGTGCCGATTTCGACCGAGTGCTGCAGGTCAACACCACCGGCGTCTGGCTGTGTTGCCGCGAAGCCGCCAAACACATGATCAATAGCGGGCGCGGTGGTCGGCTGATCAACACCAGCTCCGGGCAGGGTCGTCAGGGCTTCATCTACACGCCCCACTACGCTGCCAGCAAAATGGGCGTGATCGGCATCACTCACAGTCTGGCCCATGAGCTGGCGCCTCACGGCATCACGGTGAATGCCTTTTGCCCCGGTATCATCGAGAGCGAAATGTGGGAATACAATGACCGGGTCTGGGGGCAGATTCTGTCCACCCCCGAAAAAACCTACGGCACGGGCGAACTGATGGCCGAATGGGTCGCCGGTATCCCGATGAAACGCGCCGGAACCGCCCGTGACGTTGCCGGACTGGTCACCTTTCTGGCCTCTGCGGATGCCGCCTACATTACCGGCCAGTCAATCAATGTTGACGGCGGCCTGATCATGTCCTGATCAAGCAAAGGGTTGCTTTTGCTTTGAGGCGAATTGCACCATAGTGCCTGCAAACTGGCTAAGTTGGATCCCGGATGAGAATGCTTGAGGAGCAGCGCCTCCTGACTAAGATTGCTTCGCTTTATTACGAAGACGGACTGAAGCAGTCCCAGATTTCACAGCAACTGGATCTGTCCCAATCGTTCGTGAGTCGGGCGCTCAATCGCGCGCTGAAAGAGGGAATCGTCAAGATTTCCGTGCAGCGTCCGCTGAATTTCCATCTCGATCTGGAACGTGAGCTGCAACAGCGCTACGGCGTCAGGCAGGTAATCGTCGTCGAGCCGACCAGCGAGGATGAAGACGCCCTCAAGCAGGCCATCGGCTCGGCGGCTGCGCATTACATCGAAACCACCGTTACCGAGAAAGACCGGATCGGCATCAGTTCATGGAGCTCGACCATTCGCGCGATGGTCGGCTACATGCACAGTTCCAAACAGAGTGCGGCCACTGAAGTGGTTCAGCTGCTGGGCGGTGTCGGTAACAAGGGTGCCTTCGAGGCTACATTGCTGACTCAGCAACTGGCGACGCTGCTGGGGTGCCCTTCGTATTTGCTTCCATCGCAGAGTATCGAGCAGTCGGTCGACAGCCGTCACCGTATTCTGCAATTGGATGAGGTCAGGGAAGTCGTTGAACGCTTCTCCAATCTGACCGTTGCAATTGTCGGCATCGGCGAGCTTGAGCCGTCCAAACTGCTGCGAAATAGCGGAAACTATCACGGCGAGCCCATGCTCAAGCTGCTGGCCGAACGCGGCGCGGTGGGTGATATCTGTCTGCGCTATTACGATGCGGACGGCAAGCCGGTGCTGCAGGATAGCGAGGAAGTGGTGGTTTCGGTGGACTTGGAACAGCTCCTGAACATAGAGCGCGTCATCGGTCTGGCCGGTGGCGAGCGCAAGGTCAACGCGATTCGCGGCGCCCTGCACGGCGGCTATCTGGATGTATTGATCACCGATCTTGCGACGGCCCGTTCACTCATCAGTTGAAGCGGTTCTCGCCCTCAGGAAGAACACCGGCTCTTTTGCCCCTTACCGCACAAGCGTCAGGACGTGCGGTTAAATAATTAGTCATTTGATCTTTTACCGTCTTTCGGTGGAACCTCGGGCGCCTGTCTGACCAACAGGCCAACCCCCCATAAATGCTCATCGCTGCGATTCATGCAGCCGATGAGTGACGTTCGCCTGTCCAAAACCGTGGAATCGCACCGAATGAGATCGCCTGCCTCTTGGAAAACATCGCGGGTTATCCCCGCACACGGCCTGTTTGGCTTGCTGGTTTTTGGACTGATGACATTCAGCGGGCTACTGATGCCTGAGCTGTCCCACGCGGCAGACCTTCCGGACGGATTTGCCAAAAACGTTACAGGTGGTGGCGACGTAGCGCCTGTTCGCCCGACGACAATCGGCGAGCTTCGAAAAGCGCTGTGCGGCTCATACGATAACCATGGCCATTGTTCCGACGACACGCCTCGCGTCATCGAAATCGATCATGCCTTCGACTTTCGTGGCAGCGTGATGATCAACGGCAGCCCCACAACCACCGAGATGGGGTGCGAGGTAAATCCGTGTCCTGCTGGTGGCGGACAGCTTGCAATCAACGGTTTCAATGGTTTCTGTCAAGACAGGAAGAAGGCCAGCGTGACCTATGACAACGCCGGTATGACACGCCTCAATGTGGGATCGAACAAAACACTGATCGGCGTCGGCAGTCAGGCTGCCATCCAGGGCATCGCGGTGCACATCGGCGGAGGTGTCCACAACGTTATCGTTCGCAATCTGACGCTGTCCGATGTCAACCCTCAGACTGTATGGGCTGGCGATGCGCTCATCATCGAAAATACCGACGGCGTGTGGATCAGCAACAATACGTTCGCGCGCATCGGCAGACAGATGATCGCCACCGGCTGGATGTCTGCGTCTCATATCACCATTTCAGACAACGAGTTCGACGGTCGCACGCCCTACTCCGCGTCTTGCGACGGCCATCACTATTGGGTGTGGCTATTCCTGGGCGACCCGGACACCGTGACCGTGGCCAGGAACCTCATCCACGACACGTCCGGTCGGGGACCGCACGCGGGCGGCATGGCTAATGCCGACGTTACCGTGCAACTGGTCAATAACGTCTACTCCAACCTGAGTTACCAGGGCGCGATCATGCCGCGAACCTCTTACTCGCATCTGCTGGTGGAGGGCAATTATTTCGATCATGTCACGCATCCCTTCTACCTCGATGCCAAACAGCCCGGTACGGCATTCGCGCTATTCGCACCAGGCACCGAAGCCGAAAACGCCGCATGTCAGGCCGCGATTGGCAGACCTTGCGTACCTAATCAACAGGAGTTCAGTGGCAACGACTACCGTCCCGAAGACCTCAATGCGCTTCAGGCGTTCAGCCAACACCTCGACTATCTGATTACGCCGTTGCCCGCAGACGTCGCGTTCAAACAGGTGCCCCAGACCGCAGGTGCAGGCAAGATCAGTGTGGCCGGCACCCAGGCTCAGCCGCTGCCCACTGGCCCTGCCAAGCAATGAGATGAGCTGATTTTCAGAAAAATATGAATTTTTCCGCCCCTGTTTTGCTCATATCAGCATGAGCAACGGTTCGATCCGCCGTTGCAGTGTTTTTGAATGTGATATGCAAGGCTGAGGGAACGAAAAATGGCTCAATCAGAGCAGTATGGGAAGCCTGCACAAGGGGAAGGTCTGGTGCTGGTCGTTGAAGACGAACAGACGATCCGTGACTTCGTCTGTGAAATCCTCGAGACGGACGTCGGACTGCGCACCAAGGCGGTGGAAAACGCCGACGAAGCAATGAAATACCTCCAGCAGAACATCAACAAGGTGGCCCTGCTGCTGACCGATGTCCGTATGCCAGGCAGTATGGACGGTATCGCTCTGGCCAACGTGGTGGGTTCGCAGTGGTCGCATATTCCGGTCGTGGTCATGTCCGGCCACGGTACGCCGGGCAGCGATCAGTTGAAGGACGACGTGCTGTTCATTGCCAAGCCCTGGACCATCACGCAACTGGTCAACGGCATCATGGACAGCCTGGGCGCAGAAGGTATCGCTCAGGTTTCCATGGACGATCCCAACTGAGTCCTTCTGCCGCTATTGCGCGCAATGAAACCGGATTGCATTGCGCGCAACTTTAGCGGTTTGGCTGACTGGCACTACACCACGAAGCGTTTCGATACATTCATCCGCTTCTCGACCAACCGTCCCAGCAATTCGTCACGGCGTGTCCGGTCTGCCTGCTCTTTCGCCAGCAACTCAGGCAATAGTTCGCCTGCCTGCTGCGCGCTCAGAATGAACACGCCGTCGTCGTCGCCAATGGCCAGATCTCCAGGCTGTACCGTGACCTCGCAGATCCTGACCGGATGATTGAGCGCCCCGCTCTGCCCAAGGCTTCGCGTGGTAACGGCGCTGATCCCGCGGCTGAATACCGGCAGTCCATGCGCACGTAACGCCGCAACATCCGTGACGGAGCCCGACACCACCACACCTGCCAGTCCTTTGATCAGCCCCGCCAGTGTCCGCAGCTCTCCCCAGCAGGCGCAATGGGCATCACCCGTGCATTCGACGACCAGTACGTCGCCGGGCTCGCTGTTGATCAAGGCGTCACGCAGGATACTGCCATCGGGCAAATCCACTTTGACAGTGACCACATTGCCGACCATGCGCGCGCCTTCGAACATGGGGCGGATGCCGGGCAGATAGCCGGCCTCGGTCAAGTGACCGATGGTGGATGCTGAAATGTCCCGGTACTGATCAAGCACGTCCTGGCTGATGTGCTGCTGTCGCGGTGCGATTCGCTCATTCATCGGCATTTCTTTGGCCTCAATAACGGACAGGTCGAGCAGTACTCGACGGGATTGCTTGCGTCGTAATAAAAACAGCAGGTGCGTCGGAAACGGATGCTTTGACCGGAAGGCAATGTCGTTGGTGGTCGTCTGAAATGCTTCAGCGGGTTGTAGTCCAGACCGAACAACGAAGGATCGGCGTGGTTCAACAGCCAGTCGAAATCGGCTTCGTAACGCGCACGAATGACGGGATCGTCGACCTTGGCCATGCGCTTCTCGTAGAGCGAGTACACCCGCACGGCAGTGTTTTCCCACAGGATGCGTCGGGAAATACCGCTCACCCGGTTGAAGGTTTCCCAGAGCGGTTTCAACAATCCGGCGAACAGGGTCTGGACGATCGATTCACGCCAGATGTCCCGGTCTCCAGTTGCGTAGCCAAAAGGAACAACATTCAGCAGTGGCATGGATGACGTCCACAGGCCGTCATCGTGGGCGTACTCGATCACGCTATTGTCCAGCGACAGGCTGAGGCCCTTGTCGAACACCGACATGGAATAAAGGCAGGCACCCGTGCCGAGAAAGGAAAACCGCTTGGCCAGCAGGGATGCTGTGATCGCCCGCGTCGGAGAACCAATGACTGGGCCCAGTGCATCCAGCAGATCGCTGCACACGGCCTCGTCCAGCAGGTCCTGTGCGGGCAAGGATCTTGAGTCGCGAGCATCTGCCGTTCTGAGCTGGAGCGGCCCGCAGAGCAAAGCCCATTCGGCGTCGCTGAAGGCTTGCCCAGCCGTCATTGCGGCAGTTCCCGGCCGAAGGGAATGCACAGCGGCGTGCCGAAAAACGGGTCGGGAATGATCCGGCAGTTCAGGTCGAACACCTGCTTGACCAGTGTTTCGCTGAGAATGTCGGCAGGACGCCCCTGGGCAAATGCTGTGCGTTGGTGCACGGCAATCATGTGATCGGCGTAGCGGCAGGCCAGATTCAGATCGTGCAGAACCATGACGATGGTCTTGCCTTCCTGTCGGTTGAGGTCGCGCAACAGGTCAAGCACTTCGATCTGATGAGCCAGGTCGAGAAAGGTGGTCGGCTCGTCCAGCAGCACCAGGTCGGTGTCCTGTGCCAGGGTCATGGCGATCCACGCACGCTGACGCTGACCGCCCGACAAGGCGTCCACCGGGCGCTCGGCCAATGCGTGCATGCCGGTCTGCATCAGGGCCTTTTCGACCATGGCCTCATCCTGCGCGGACCATTGCTGCATCCAGTTCTGATACGGATAACGGCCCAGCGCGACCAATTGACGGACGCTGATGCCTTCAGGCGCGCTGGGCATCTGCGGCAGGATCGCCAGTTCACGTGCCACGGTGGCCGTGGACTTGTGATGAATGTCAGCCCCATTGAGCACCACACTGCCTGCCTGAGGTTTCAGCAGCCGGGCCAGAGATTTGAGCAACGTGCTTTTGCCGCAACCGTTGCTGCCGATCAGCACCGTCACCTGCCCCGGAGGAAGCTGCAGGTCGAGGCTGTCGATGATGACCTGGCCCTGATAGCTCAAGGTCAGGTCATTGGTTGCAATGGACGCCATCCGAAATTCCTTAATGCCGCTGGTTGATCAAGAGATACAGAAAAAACGGCGTGCCTAGCACCGCGACGAAAATTCCTGCGGGCAGGTCCAGCGGCAGGAACAGCGTACGTCCGGCCAGATCGGCCAGCATCACCAGATTGGCGCCCATCAGCGCAGACATCAGCGCCTGCCCGGCAAACCCCGGCGGCACCAGACGTTTGGCGATGTGCGGCGCGATCAGGCCGACAAAGGCAATCGCCCCGCCCCAGGCCACGGCCAGACCGGCCAGCGCCACGCTGACCAGCAACAGGCCGGCGCGCAACCACTGCACACGCACACCGATACCCTGAGCCAGATCATCATCCAGCTGTTGCACCCGCACCTGTCGAGCGAGTAGCACCAGCAATGGCAGGACCACCACCAGCCAGCTTGCGAGCGCACGCGGTTCGGGCCAACTGGCACCATACACGCTGCCGGTCAGCCAGACGTAGGCCGACAAGGTTGTGGTCAACGGGCTGAACACCAGAATGAAGGTGGTGACGGCAGCCAATAACGCCGACACCCCAACGCCGATCAGCACCAGTCGCAGCGGAGAAGCGCCCTGATTCCAGGCCAACAGATAGATGGCCAGCGCCGCCAGACCGGCACCGCTGATGGCGGCAAGGGGCAGAAACTGCGCACCCAGCGCTGCAGAGAAGAACGACAGGTAGATCACCGCTGCCGCGCTGGCACCGCTGGTGATGCCCAGCAGGTCAGGCGACGCCAGCGGATTGCGGATGATGCTCTGCAGGATCAGGCCGGACACGGCAAGCGCTGCGCCCACAAGCGCGGCCAGCGCCAGCCTTGGCATGCGCAGTTGCTCGACGATGAACACCAGACTCTGGTCTGCCTGCCCGGACAGCACGTCAAACAGCGTTGCAGGCGACAGGTTGACCTTGCCCAGCGCCAGTGAGCCCAGCATGACCAGTAAGGTGAAGGCCAGCGCCGCCAGCAATCGTGTCAGGCCAGCCAGACTGAAACGTCTGGAAAATCCGCGATAACGGAGCGTCAGGTGCTTATCCATAACGCGCTCCCCGACGCGCCAGCGCTATGAAAAATGGCGCACCAAACAGCGCCGTCATCACACCGACCGGCACTTCCTGCGGCACGATCACTACCCGCGCCAGCGTATCGGCGAGCAGCAATAGCGTCGCACCCAGCAGCGCACAGCCCGGCAGCAGCCAGCGATGGTCGATGGACAGTGTCTTGCGCACCATGTGCGGGACCAGCAGGCCGATGAAGCCGATACTGCCTGCCAACGCCACTGCACTGCCCGCCAGGGCAATGATCACGATGCTCATCAGCAGGCGGATCAGCCCGGTACGCTGGCCCAGAGCGGTGGCAATGGCTTCGCCGGTATTGAGCACATTGACCTGCCCTGCCAGCAGCAGCGCGGCGAGCAGGGCCAGCACCACACAGACCAGCATCGGCGCCGCGGCGCTCAGGTCGCGCTCCGACAGCGAACCCGCAAGCCAGAACAGCACCGTGTCCAGACCGTCCTGATTGACCACCAGCAACGCCTGACTGAACGCGGTGAACAGCGCCGTGATAGCAGCTCCCGCCAGCACGATACGCAGCGGATTGAGGCTGCCCTGCCCCCGATTGCCGATCACCCAGACCAGACACCCCGCCACCGCCGCGCCGATGAAAGCGCACCACAGCCACTGACTCATCGAGGTCAGGGTCAGCAACGACGAACAGGCAATGATCGAAAACGTCGCCCCGGCATTGATGCCGAACAGACCCGGAGACGCCAGCGGGTTGCGTGTCAGGGCCTGCATCAGGGCGCCGGCCACGGCCAGACTCGCGCCCACGGCAATCGCCATCAGCGTACGGGTAAAGCGGCTGTCGAGCAGGACATGCTGGGTCGCACTCAGGGCATCAGGCTGCCAGAGGCTGTTGACGATCGCCGCAGGCGAAATCCAGCTGGCCCCTGACGCAAGGCTCAACCCCATGCACACCATGAGCACCAGCGCGCCGATGCCCAGTCTCGTTCCTTGCTTCATGAAGAGCGGGTCCCGAGCGCAACCTTTGATATTTCGTCGAGCATCAGGTTGGCGCCCAGAATTCCGCCGGACAGGCTCCAGGCCACCGCATCGACGCGCCAGACCTGACCGTCCTGCGGTGCTCGCAACTGTTTCCAGAACGGATGCTGCACCAGCTTTTCGTACGTGTTCTGCGCGGCCTTGCTGTCGCCACGCTGAAAGATAAAGAACAGGTCGGCATCGACCACAGGCAGGCTCTCTTTACTGCTGAGTTTGAGGGAAACGCCCTGCGCTTCGCGGGCGGCGGGTGTCCAGTCGAAGTCCAGCTCGCTGAGCACGGAGCCGGCAAAACTGGCAGGAAGGTAACTACGGATATGGTCCTCGCGGACATCGAGCACCGATACAGTGATGGGCCAGCGTCCGGCAAACCTCGCCTTCAGCTGTTCACGCAGCGTTGCCACGCGTTGCTGCCATTGCCCGAGCAGCGCCATGGCCTGCTGCTGGCGATTCAGGGCCGCGCCCATCATCGCCAGGGTGCGCTTGAATTCGAACACCTCTTCCAGCATCACCAGAGGTGCAATCTGTTCAAGCAACGGCGCAATGCGTTGATGACGAAAACGCGAGGCCACGATCAGGTCCGGCTTGAGCAGCACAATGTCTTCCAGGCTCGGCTGGGTTTCCAGGCCCACATGGGGCACCGCCGCCAGCGCCGGGCGCAGGTAGCGGTACATGGGCTTTTCACTCCAGGAATCCACCACGCCACAGGGCGTGACGCCCAGCGCCACCGCTGTGTCGGAGGCGCCCTGAAACAGCGTGACCACCCGCAACGGCGCTGCCCGGGCAATGCCGGGCAGCGTCAATCCGGGTAACACCAACAGTCCCAGCGACAGGCGCAGTACCTTGCGCCGCGATGGCTGATCAGGCTCGTCAGACCTCACGTCGCAACCTGTGGAACGGGTTGACCACCTGGCCCTTGCCGAACGGCATGCTGCCCGGCCCGCCAGCACGCGCGATCATCGGCGTGAGCAGCAGTTTCTGTGGCCAGTTCGGTACTTCGAACAGTTGGTGCCGGAGCATGTTGCGGGCCTCCTCGTCGAATTCAATGGTGGTGATCAGGTTGTCCAGCACATCGCGCAATACGGTCCACAGCGCGGTGACCGGAATGTCGTAGACCTGCGCCAGGGTGTCCATGATTGCCCGGACATTGACCTGAATACCCAGGGTCTGCAGCCAGAACAGCAGATCTTCGGGGCGCTCATGGTACAGGGTATTGGCATGACCTTTCTTCATGCGATACACCGGATCCTGCATGCCGTTGCGCTCAAGCCACGGCACGAAGATGCGCAGCGAGTCATGATCACGCAGCAACAGGCCCTGCGCCTGCCCCGCTTTCCAGACCAGTACCGCATTCTGACCGTGCACTTCGCCGAGCATGCCCAGGCGCAGCATGCGCAGGTTAATGTCGAAGAAGCTGTGGCTCAACTCCCGGAACAGCGTCAGCACCGAGGCCTGATTGCGTGGCAGCTCGCGATACGCCATCCACTCATCGAAGAAGTGCCGATTGCTGCCCGGCAACGGCGTGCCCAGCGCGGCCATCGGCAGCAGGCGGCATTCGGGATCGTCCAGCAGTGCTGCCGGATAACGGCGCAGCATCGCCGAAAGATGACGCGGGCCTTCGTCGAACAGGCTGGCGCCAGTCGGCATGAAGGCCCACCACGTACGCTCGTCACACAGGTGCAGCGAGCGACCCAGTGTCTCGTCCTTCTCGACCACCTGACGCAACAAGGCTTCGCTCAGATTGCCATTGATCATCTTTACCGCAGGCAAGTAGCGCGATGCACCGAGGGAGTAGATCGCCATCGGCAGCTTCAGGTAATCGGCGCTGTCGAAGCACGGCGTCATCGAACGCAACGACGAGGTGGCAAATACCGACGCTTCCTGAAAGTCCAGGCGCAGGCAGTCGCCCTTGGCCAGCGCGTCACCCACTTGCGCCTCCAGCACGTGATCGAACTGCCAGGGATGAACCGGCAGCGCGACGTGACTGTGGGCAATGCCGCGGGCCTGCATTTCCTGATCGAGCCGGGCCTGCAGGTCAGTGGGCAGCAGGTAACGGGCCGGGAAAGACGCCTGCAGGTCCGCGACGCCCTCGCCACATTGCAGCAGGGTCTTTTCCACCGCCACCCAGTTCAGCACCACCGGTTTGGCAAACTCGGCCTGATAGGCGCGGTACTGCTGCTCATCCAGGCCCTGCTTGGCTTTGGCCAGCGGATGGTAAGGACGGTCACGCAACGAGGCCCATTGCTCCATGGTACGGAAGAAGGTGTGACCGTCCTGGCCCATCAGGTTCTGGTCGTCCACGTTGTGATCCAGCGACAGTGCGGTCTGCCAGACGCTGATGCGCAGCACATCCAGGAACAGCGACAGACCTTTTTCGTTGTCGGCAAAGCGCGTCGCCATGCCGGCGAACACCCACTTCATGAAGTCTTCGGGAGACAACTGCGTCCAACGCTCGCCCTGACGGCCCAGCACCGGCGTGCCGGGTACCTTCTCCCATTGCTGGGTGATGCCGGGGCGCAGCGCGATGCTGATGAAGCGTTGCTCGGCGGCATCGCAGTTCCAGTCCCAGACCTGTTGGCCGGCGCTTTTCCCGGACAGCGCCGGAGCCTGCGGGTGGCTCAGTTGCCATTGGGCGGTGTCCTGCAATGCCAGGTTTTCCTGGCCGAAAAAGTCTTCGGCCAGCAGGCAGTCGACCAGATCCTGCATCACCAGGTCTGCGGCATGTGAAGTGAAATTCATCGGATCAGTTTCCTTCTACAGAATGTTGAGTCAGGCGGGCCTGAAGCGCACGAAAGGCAATGCCGCGCTCATCCCCCAGGACAAAAGCGTTGACCCCGCGAGCCTGCCAGCGAGCAGCGTCGCCCGGCTGGCGGGGAATGGTGCAATAGGCAACGTCGGCGGCTTTGGCTGCCTGCCAGGTGTCGAGCAGTGCCTGCTGTACGACGGGGGTATCGATCTGCCAGGGCATGCCGAGCGACTGGGACAAATCCGCCGCGCCTTCGAGAATCATGTCCAGCCCCGGCACCGCAGCGATGTCGGCTGCGCGGCGCACGCCTTCGGCGCTCTCGATCATCGCCACCAGCATGATTTGCTCGTTCGCGGCTTCGACGTACTGCGCCAGGCTGTGCTTGCCGAACGAGCCAGGACGCCCGGCATTCAGGCTGCGGCGGCCCAGCGGGTGGTACTTGCAGGCCGCAATCGCTTCGGCCAGTTGTTCGGGGCTTTCGATCATGGGCAGCACGATGCCCTGCGCGCCGCCATCAAGCAGCCGCAGCAGGGTTTTCGGGTTCAGATCGGCGACCCGCACCAAGGGCGTAAGGTCGTAGCTTTCGGCCACGCGGATCATGTTCTCCACGGTTTCCGGGTTGATCAGCACGTGTTCCATGTCGATGATCACGAAGTCGAAACCGGCTTCGGCGATCAGTTCGATGGCGGCAGGCGCCGGGATCGAGCTGATCAGTCCGTACACCGGCTGGCCTCTGCCGAGCTTCTGCTTGAGCGTATTGGTCCTCAGCATCATTGCGGCCT
The DNA here is from genome assembly GCF_001642795.1 of Pseudomonas viridiflava. Lineage (GTDB taxonomy): Bacteria > Pseudomonadota > Gammaproteobacteria > Pseudomonadales > Pseudomonadaceae > Aquipseudomonas > Aquipseudomonas viridiflava. Next base: position 472,034 of record NZ_LKEH01000027.1, read on the forward strand.
GTAGGCATGCAGAGGGTTGGGCACAGACCTGAAGCGGCGTTCGCCGTCGCCGAGAAGGCGACGTTTGGTGAGTTCTTCCACTTCGTAGGTCGGTGCAAATACATCGAAAAACCCGAAACGGTCACGGTGCTGCGGATGAGCCTTTTGATACCCGAGGATCACATCGGCGGTCATCTGCCAGAACAGCGCTTCGTCCAGTTGGTACTGCTGGCGCAGGAAAATGGCCATTTCCGCGAGGCAGATAAAGAAGAAGCAATCACAGGAGAAGTCGCGCACAGCATTGACATCGTCAGTGACGATGAACGAGTTGCGGTTGAGCTTCGCGTGGCTGGCAGGCAGCGGCACCAGTTCCGGGCACAGTTCGGGGCGGCCCAGATGTGCCGGCGAATAGCGCACGCCGTCATGGAAGTCCTTGAGCGCAATGCGCTGCGGCCAGCCGTCTTTGGTGATCAGTACGATGTTCTGGCCGTGGGACTCCATGCCGATGCCCTCGGCATAGAGCATGTGAATGATCGGCGGCACAGTGACCTGCAACAATTGCCGGGTCCAGTTTTCCAGGCCGTACTGGCGCACCCATGCGTCGATGAAAGGCGACTGCTCTCCATCACCGTAACGATTTTCCACATGGCTCAGCCCGTTGAACGGCACGGCCTGCTCATCATCCTTGAGGTACTGATGCAGGCTTTCGCGCCAGATTGCACCCAGCGTGCCGTAGGTCTGCGCCGAACGCGATTCCGGCAGATGGCGATAATCGAAACTGACCCCGGCCACTTCGCCCAGAATCACGAAACCCAGCTCCCGAGCCGTGCTGTCGGTGCTGATCAAGTGTTGCAGCCAGTCGGCAATGATCGGCCCGTTCAACACTGTATGACGCGCCAGAATGCGGGTGCTGGACGTGTTGGTCATGCTCATCGCCAGTTTGACGTACGGCTTCTTCGGATCGCTGGCATTGGCCAGTGTACGAATTGACTGCTGGGCCTTGTACTGGTCGCTGGAGGTGCCCAGGCAGATCAGTTCGCCGCTCGCCAGTTCCGGGAAGAAAGTCGATACGGTCACGTTGTCCCACTGCCACGGATGCACCGGCATGAGCTGATAGTCGTCGATGGACTTGCCCTGCGCGGCCAGCGTCTGGGCAAACGCTTGCCAGCGCTGTGTGCCGAGTTCGTCACGAACAAACTGTTGAAGGTCCATCGCACGGACATGACCGACAGAGGCGCTGGTTTTCGCAACCGCAATCCAGACCACTTCAATCGGCGTGGCGAACTCCGGTCCGTACTTGACGTTATCGGCCAGCGAAAAGCCGATGCGCGACTTGTAGCACGGGTGGTAGCTGTGGGCGTCCATGAAATGCTGTTCCAGAGCATCCACATCCAGTTGATGAGCGGGCTTTGCGGGCTTGTAGCCCTGATTGCGGGCCTGCAGATCCTTGAGCTGGGTCTGCTCGATTTCCTGAATGAAGCGCGCCAGATGCGGGCTGTCCTTGAATGGGCTCAACAGCTCGGTCAGGGCCTGGTGCAGGTCCGGTACGCTGCGTTTACCGTCCTTGTCGACACGTTCGAGACTGGCATGATCCAGCCGGATCAGTTCGAAACTGCTGCTGAGCAGGCCGCTGCAGCGGTACTCGACAGGTGCCTGAGCCGAATCTGTTGCCGGTACGACGAACAGGTGTCGATGCTCATCCAGCGATACACAGGTGTAAGGCAGAGCGGCTTCATAAAGCAGCGTCTGCAGCAACTGACCGATTACGCGACGTTGCACTTTTGTATAACGGCCTGCGTCGATATTCGCGAGCCAGTCGCCGGTTGCCGGGGCTTTGACGGATTTTGGTTCACGCGGCAAAGGGTTCAGCGGTAGAGGGGTTGCCATGTTCATACCTCAAATGGAAATTATCGGGTTTCGACGGCGTTGGGCTGTGCCTCGTCGCGCTCGTCGTTGACAGGCTTATCTTTCACGGGCGCTTCATTGACGGGGAAGCGCCAGGCGCAGGGCAAAGCCAGGAGAATCAACAGTCCGGTGGCGATAAACACTTCGCTGATGGCAGACGGCGTGGCGGTCGGCCCAGCGGAACTCAGGCGGAATTCGAGCCACAGGGAAGCGATGACAATCCCCAGCGACGCCACCAGACGCCGTGAAATGTTATTCATCGCCGCACCCTGCGTGACCATCGGCTCAGGCAAGGCATTGAGACCGGCTGTGGTGATGGGCATGTAGGACAGGCCCAGTCCGGCGCCGCGAACCATCATCAGGACGAACACCACGCCTATCGCCGCATCGGACTTGAGCAGACCCAGCGCCAGCGTCGACAGCCCGGTCAGCAAAAGGCCGATGGCGACCACCTTGCGTGGCCCATGCCGATCCAGTGCCTTGCCGCCCCACTGTCCGAACAGGCTGGCGAACGCCGCCGTGCAGAGCAGCGACAGACCGGTCCAGATCGGGTTGTAGCCCATCACGGTCTGCACCAGCAGCGGCAACAGCACCAGACACTCGAACATGCCGACCGATTGCACCACGGCGACGATCACACTCAGTCGGTAGCCGCGCAAGTTGAACAGACGCAGGTTCAGCAACGGATCCTTGCGACGCAGTTCCACGCGGACAAACGCGATCAGGCAGGCCACGGCCACCAGCACCATGGCCTGATTGAGCGGGTCCAACAGCGCCTCGGCATGATGCATGCGACTGATAGCCACCATCAGCAGGCCGATCCCTGACGCGATCAGCAGGTAGCCAATCAGGTCAAACGGCTTGCGCTCGGGCGGCTCGGATGCCGGAAGAACACCTACGCCCAACACCAACGCCAGCAGACCGATGGGCACATTCATCAGGAACAGCGAGCGCCAGCTGAACCACTCCAGCAGCAGGCTGCCGCACAGCGGTCCCAGTGCCGGGGCGAGCATCACGGCGGCGCTCCAAAGCCCGGTTACCCTGCCCCGTTCATGCTTTTCATACACGGCGAAGATGATTGCCAGCGACAACGGAATCATCAGTCCGCTGGCCACGCCCTGCACCACCCGCGCCGCGATGACCAGCGCAATAGAATTGGCCAGTGCGCCCAGCAGTGACCCACCGATGAACAGCGCAACACCCCACAGGTACAGACGCTTGCGCCCTACCCGCTGGCTGAGAAAGCTAGTCAGCGGCATGGTCATGCCCATGCTGGTCATGAACGCAGCGACGATCCAGGTGGCCATCAGCGGGCCAATCCGGAACGCTTCCATGAACGTGGGCAGCGCCGGGTTGAGCGAGCTGTTGCTCAGGCTCACGGTCAGTGTGCCCAGCAAAACGTTGATCACCACCCAACTGCGCGGGACGTTGAAGCCGGATTTCACCGAAGGTCCTCCCGGATCCGTTCACCGTTGCGTATGAAATGCTGCGCCGGACGCGGATGGCAGAGAAAATCCACATGGGAAATATTGAAGCCATAGGCGCCCGCCAACGGCAGCACCAGCAGATCACCGATTGCCACGCCCTTGAAGGGATGTTTGCGACTCAATACGTCCTTGGGCGTGCATAGCTGACCGACCACGGTGCAGGCCTTTTCCTCGGATTCGGCAGTCTGTGGCACGTTGGGCAGATGAATGACCGGGTGATCATGGCTCTGGGCAACCGGCAGACGGAACTGATGGGTACCGCCGCGGCACACCAGAAAGTGCTCGTCGTGACTGGTTTTCATGTCCAGCACTTCAATCGCGTAATAACCGCAATAGGCGCTGATGAACCGGCCTGGCTCAAAACGCAGAATCGGCGCATCGGCCTCCTCGCCCAGGCGTTTTTCCAGATAACGGCAAAAGCGCTGCCAGTCGAAGCGCTGACCGCTGAGGTAATCGACACCAATACCGCCGCCCACGTTGAAATGGGTGACCTGCTCCGGGTGACGGGTCAGGGCTTTCCATTGCGGCCAGCGCTGCAGGTACAGATCGATCAATTGCTCGTGTCGCTCGACCGATTGCTGGTGCGACATGGCATGCACATGAAAGCCCTTGAGCGACAAGTGACTGGCGCTGTCCACGCGCTGCACGGCTTCAGCCAGGTCCGCTTCGTCGATGCCGAATGGCGTGGCGGTTCCGGCCATGGCCAGTCGGCTCGACTGGGTGGGCGGCAACTGCGGATTGATGCGGATGAACACCGGCTGCACGCGCCCGACTTCGCTCGCCAGTCGTTGCAGACGATCGATTTCGTTGAGGCTTTCCACATGAAACGCCTCGACCTTGTTCAGCAGCGCGCTGCGCAGGTCCGAGTCCAGCTTGCCGGGGCCGGAGAACACGTAGGGTTTGCGCATCGGGCACGCCATCACCCGCTCGATCTCCCCTCCCGAGGAAATCTCGAAACCGCTGACCAGCGGAGCCAGCGTCGCCAGTACCGGCGCTTCGCTGTTGGCCTTGATCGCGTAATACAGCTCCACGCCAGCGGGCAGCGCTGCCATGACCTCGCTCACATGCTGTTCAAGGGCGTCCAGATCGTAAACGAAGGCAGCCAGCGGATCCGTCTCCAGCGACCGGGCCTCGTCTATGGCGGCACGCACCGTGTCAGGCAACTTATGCATAACGCACCTCTTCCTGCTCGGCGTAACGCGCTTCCTCGCCCCACGGCGATGCCAGACGCACGTAATTGGCTTCGCGATCAGCCTTGGCCGCCAAACGCACCTTGAGGTTGGTCTTGCAGGCAATCGAGTGGCCTGCAATCAATGCATCCAGTTCCGGCGCAGGACGTACCAGCTCCTTGCGAATGCTGCGCAGTTGTCGCTCGACCTGCTGCCACATCAAAGGCGCCAGGTGTGGCCGCTCCCAACTCAGGGCCAGCACGGCCTCGGACAGGTTGTTGATCAGCAGGCAGTAAGTGATGCGGCTCCAGCCCTGCTCGCGGGAGTACGTCAGCGACTGGCGAATGCGCGGGTGCAGCCCGACCTCGATGGACTTGATGCCCAGTTCGTCGGTGAGTTTGACGCCCTCAAAGTCGCGCAACAGCAACTGTCGAGGCTGGCCGTTATCGTGAATCAGCACGGCATTCTGCAAATGCGGCTCCATCACCACGCCATGGTTGAAGAACAGCGCCATGACCGGGCGCAGCAACAAGGCTTGGTATTGATCAAACCATGTCAGCAGGTCCTCATCACCAAGTTCCCAGCCTTTGAAGCGCTGCAGGAAATCATGCACGAGCGGCCGTGAGCGCAGATCGCGAGCGAACAAGGTGCCCGCCATCACGCTGCGGTCGGCACCGGAGCGAAGGCAGAAGTTTTCCCGCAGAATCGCGCCGGTCTGTTCACGAAACCAGTGGGCATCGGTCTCACCGACCCCTTTGGGTGCCCAGCTCATCGAACCCGGTTCAGCCACCGTGGACAGTCCACCGAGGGTTTGCGGCTGCGTCTGCTGCAGGCGCTGGAACAGTTCGTCGATGATCAGCGTGCTTTCCAGCTCATACCAGGCGTTTTTCCTGACACAGTTGGTGATGCGCACATTCAGCGAACCCTTGATGAAATAGTCGTGGCCTTCGATGTACCAGGTGCGCATCGAAGCCGTCGGGCTGGCCAGTGGTCCGGTGGTGCCGAGGTCCGTGACTTCACCCAGCTCCAGCAGACGCTGTACGCGACGATCCTGCATGAACAGCTCCGCCTGCACCGGGTGCATGCAGATCAGCGCGTGTCCGGGACGGGCCTTTGCCTGATCGACAAAACCAGCCATGACCTGTGTCTCGCTCAGACCATTGGAAGTGATCCGCAGTCCTTCCATTGGCACTTCGAACAGGTGGAGCGCGGTCTTCGCCTGAAACTCCGGCGCGTAGGTTTCCTGGGCCAGATGTTTTGGCCACAGCCGTGCCTTGGGCGCGGGATGATTGGGATGGCCGAACCACAGACCCTGTTCGCTGGCCAGGTAGCCGCTCAACGGCTCTGGGTGCTCGCCGGTCATGTTGTGGGCCACGATGGCGGCCGTCAGGTGCTGGCTTTGCATGACCTGATCGAGCAGTTCGTCGTTGCTGGCGCGGGTCATGTGCTCACAGGCGCTGAGCAGTTGCTGAACGAACTCGGGAAATGCCGGGCACTGCCAGCTGCCCTGTCCACGCCGTGCATAGACATCGGACAGGTAGCGGTGGCTGCCCAGGCCGTCACGGCGGTCCACCAGTACGAAGAACTGTTGTTTATTGGGCAGGCTGATGGTCAGCGGGATGCCTTTCCAATGGCCGCCATCGACAAAACACCCAGGCGCAATGCCCTGCATGCCCTGTGGCCACGTGTACTGAAGGCAGTGTTCCGGCAGTGCAAATTCCTTTATCAGGCAATTGAGTAACGCGCGGGTCGTCGCCAGCTCGCTCACCATCGTTGATAAAACGGTGCGATCGGTATTAGTCATGTCTGCTCCACAGTCGCTTTACGCTGACTGTCTAAGTGACATCGCAACAAAGTGTCAGATAATCATCTGCTGCGAAAACAACTCAAGCACTTGCCCGGCTTATCACTCGGCACGCCATGGCCAGATAAACCCTGTCAGCAAATACGCTACGTTTGTTCGGTCCTAAGTTCTGACCGGTCAGGTTGTTCTTGATAACAATAACGTGATGAAGTTATTGAGTGCGCAACTGACTCAGCGCGGCCTTGAGTGCCTCTTCGAATCGCTGGATAACCAGTTGGCACTGTTCGTCCGTGATGATCAGCGGCGGTAACAGGCGGATCACGTTGCCATTGCGGCCACCCCGTTCCAGCAATAGTCCCTGTTTGAAACACTGCTGCTGAATGACCAGCGCAAGTTCGGCGTCTATCGGAAAACTGCCGAGACGATCTGCAGGTTTGCGCTCGTCGACGATCTCGATGCCCAGCATCAGACCGCGTCCACGTACCTGCCCCATGGCCGGGTAGTGCGGTTGCAAAAGAGTCAGTTGATCCTTGAGCCACTGTCCGCGTCTGGCGGCCTGACCGGCCAGGTTCTGGCGCTGCAACACTTCCAGCGTGGCAAGACCGGTGGCCATTGCCATCTGGTTGCCGCGGAAGGTACCGGAGTGATTACCCGGCGCCCATGCGTCGAACTCACGGCGGATGCCCAGCACCGCGAGCGGCAGACCGCCACCGACCGCTTTGGACATGACAATGATGTCGGGTTCGATACCGGCATGCTCGAAGGCGAACATCTTGCCGGTGCGGCCAAACCCGGCCTGCACTTCGTCAAGAATCAGCAGAATGCCGTGTTTACGGGTCACTTCGCGGATCTGCCGCAGCCAGCTGTCCGGCGCAGGATTGACGCCGCCTTCGCCTTGAACGGCTTCCAGAATCACCGCAGCCGGAAGCGATACGCCGCTTTCGACGTCTTCGATGAACTGGGTGAAGTAGTAGCTCAGCGCTTCGGTCCCGGCCTCGCCACCGAGGCCCAGCGGGCAGCGGTATTCGTGCGGGTACGGCAGAAATTGCACGCCAGGCATCAGGCTGGCGACCGCATCTTTCGGTCCGGTATTACCGGTCAGCGCCAGAGCGCCGTGGGTCATGCCGTGGTAAGCACCGGAGAAGCTGATGATGTTGCTGCGCCCCGTGGCGGTTTTCGCCAGCTTGATCGAGGCTTCCACCGCATCGGCGCCGGACGGGCCGCAGAACTGCAGGCAATAGTCCCGACCCTGCCCAGGCAGCAGGCTCAGCAACGTCTCGCTGAAAGCGTCCTTGACCGGCGTGGTCAGGTCCAGGGTGTGCATCGGCATACCCGAGGTCAGGAAGCCGTCGAGGCTGGCCATGATTGCTTCATGGTTGTGCCCCAGCGCCAGCGTTCCGGCCCCGGCCAGACAGTCCAGATACGTGTTGCCTTCAACATCCGTTACCCAGAGCCCATGTGCCTTGGCAATCGCCAGCGGCAACTTGCGCGGGTAACTCCTTACATTGGATTCAAACCTTGCCTGCCGGGCCAGATAGTTGGCATTGGTTTTATGCGAAGACGTAGTAGAGTGCAATAAGCCATCATTCAACATGGGGTAACCCTCGCTAAGTTCGGGATGCAAACTATTCTCATTTCCAGAAAACTGCAAGTCCGTTACTGAAATTTAATTCTGAATTTAATATGACCATGCATTCGTACTTGCATAATGAGAGGCGCACAGTATTACGCCAACTAACGCTGGATATATTCAAGCCGCCCGGACTCATAAAAGTCGGCGTATCGGTTATTGCCTTTTTGAAGGCCGCACTTTAATGGCGTTATAAGTGAACTATTTATTCAACTGGCACTTTGCATGGCGTTCTCTCTGTCAGAGTCGTTCCGCATTGAGTCGTGAAGCGCAGGCGCCCTTCCCTGGGCAGCGCATGAGTGATGGATCAGAAACCCACAGTGGCCGAGATCAGATAGGTTCGGGGTGTTGCGAGCGTCAGGCCAGGTTCGCTGTCGTCCGAGGCGCCGGCAGAACTCCAGTAGCGCTTGTCCATGACGTTCTCGACGTTGGCCCGCAGCGTGACGGTCTTCTGATCGACCTTGAAGGCATAGCGCGCGCCGACGTCGAAGCGCTCGGACGAATCGATGTCCTTGGTATTGGCCTGATCCAGGTATTGCGAGCTGGTGTAGATGCCCCGCCCGGTCAGCGTCAGACCCTGTACGGTCGGCACGTCCCATTCGGCCCCCACATTGACGTTGTATTCAGGCGTGGCGGGCGCACGGTTGCCGTCAAATGTGCCGCCGGTGGTGTTTTTCAGTTCGCTGTCGATGTACATCACGCCGCCCAGCAGGCGGAAGCCCTTGAGCGGCTCGCCGAACATGGTCAGCTCTACGCCGTTGTTCTCACGCTTGCCGTTGGGGCCGAACACGCGGGAGGCCGCATTGGTCTCGTAGGCGGGCTGTTTGATGCGGAACACGCTGCCGGTGAAGGCGAACGAACCCAGGTCATATTTGGCACCCACCTCGACCTGACGGCTGATGAAGGGCGGGAAGATCTCGTCTTCGTTGATCGAGGTCGACGGTGCGATCTTGCCCTGGCTCAGGCCTTCCATGTAGTTGGCATACACCGACAGTTCATCGGTCACCTTGTACAGAATGCCGCCCGACGGCGAGACCTTTTCCTCGTCGTACGCCGTGTCGCCCTTGACGTTGTTGGTCCAGTCATCGACCTTGACCCGCTGCCAGCGTGCGCCCAGGGTCAGCAGCAGGCGATCGTCGAAAAAGCCCAGCGTGTCGGACAGCGCCAGACCGCTGAAGCGGTTTTCGGTGTAGACCTTGTCATCCCTGCGTGTCGGGTTGGCGGGCGTCGGCGTGTCGACGGGGTTGAACAGGTTGCTCGGAGACGCCGCGTAGCGGGCACCGCCATTCTCGAAGTCCATGTAGAAATAGCTGGCCGCCAGGTTCACTTCGTGGCTGACCTGACCGGTCTTGAACCAGTTGCGCACACCGGCCGTGGCCGTGCGTACGTTTTCGTCGCGGGTGAAGTCGCGCGGCTGAACGCTGAAGTCGCCCGCATTGTTGGTGATCGAAACCGCATGGCGCAGGAAGTCATGGTCGCTTTTGCGCGCGCCCACGCCGCCGTACAGCATCACGGAATCGTTGACGTCGTATTCGGCGTTGACCATGCCGAAGGTGTCCTCGGTGCGTGCCTTGCTCCAGGATTGCGCGTAGTTGTCCCGCACATCGTTGGCGTTGGGCACCCTGGCGTTCGGGCCGATCTGTACACGTTCCTGTGGCGCATCGGTGTTGCGTTCGGTGTGCCCGATATCGGTCGAAAGACGCAGACGCTCGCCACGGAAATCCAGCCCCAGGACTGCCATCTGGCGATCAACGCTTTGGTGATCCCACGTGGTATCGCCGGACTGTTTGACGCCATTGAACCGGATACCGAACTTGTCTTCGTCGCCAAAGCGGCGGGCGATGTCCACCGCGCCGCCAACCTGGCTGTCGGAGGCATAACTGCCGGTGAACTCGGTGATCGGTTTGTCTGTGGCGCGCTTGGGCACCACGTTGATGCCGCCGCCGACACTGCCACGCGGCGAAATGCCGTTGACCAGTTGGCTAGGCCCTTTGAGGATATCCACGCGCTCGGCCATTTCCATGTCGATCGTGTAGGTCGGCAGGATGCCGTACAGGCCGTTGTAGGAAACATCACTGTTGAACAGGCTCAGGCCGCGAATGGTGAACTGCTCATAACGTCCACCGGCCGGGTTGGTCGCACGCACCGAAGGATCGCTCGCGATCAGGTCGCCCAGCGTGCGGGCCTGCTGATTCTTCACCGCTTCCTGGGTGTAGGTGGTCATGCTGAACGGCGTGTCCATGAAGTCCCGCGCGCCGAGCATGCCTTGCGAGCCACGGCGTGCAACCTGACCGCCCGCATAGGCCTGACCATCAGTCGTGCCGCCGGCACCGAGAATCGAGGTGGGCGCCAGTTCCAGACTGCCGCTGCTCGGCGCTGGAACGAGCGTGTAGGCCTGTTCGCCTACCGGCATCAATTGCAGGCCCGAGCCTTGCAGCAGACGCGCGAAGCCTTCCTCAACCGCAAAGTCTCCGGAAAGGCCTGCACTGTTGCGGCCGTTCACCAGTGCAGGGTCTACCGAAAGATTCACCCCGGCCAGCCCGGCGAAACGGGTCAGCGCGGCGCTCAGGCTGCCTGCCGGAACTTCGTAGGCGCGGCGCCCCGAGGTTTCTGCCCAACTGTTGGAGATGAACAGCGGGCTGGAACTGAGGGTCAGCAACAGACTCAAGTGCAAAAGCGGACGTAAACGATAAGGAGGCACTGCGGACATGTAGGGAAGCTCTCGTAGTTTTTTGTTCACTTACCTGGAATGACCAGTGAGGCGAAAAAAAGGGACAGGCTTCACGCACTATTTTTTGCAGAAAGCGTTTTGCGAGGCACCAGCGTCACCCAGTAGCGAGTCCGCCTATGCACATCCACCTGCAGGCTGGCCGCCAGCAGCGAAAGAACACGGTCCGTGTCGTCGAGCCGGAAACTGCCCGTAACACGCAAGTTTTCCAGTTCAGGCTCCCAGCGCAGCAACCCTGGACGGTAGCGACCGAGTTCACGCAGGAAGCTGCCCAACGGCTGGTTCTGCGCGGTCAGCACGCCGTCGCGCCAGCCTGGCAACAGGGCGTCGAAGGCGCTGACCGGCCCTGCCCCTTGAGGCCGCAGACTGATCTGTTGCTGCGCATGCAGGTCCAGCTCAGACCCTTGCAGTGGCTGCAGACGCACACTGCCGCTGACAACAGAGACCCGGCAATCGCTGGCGTTGAGACGCACGCAGACTTCGCTACGGCTGACGATGATCCTGCCGTACGGAACCTCGATGGTCAGCGGCGTACTGCCCGATACCTTGAGCGCCATCTCGCCGCGCACCAGCGTGACTTGCCGGGTGTTCAGATCGACGTTCACCGCGCTGTCGGTGTTCAGTTGCAATTGGCTGCCGTCGGCCAGCGCAAGGCGCTTGTGCTCACCGATGGAGGTTTGCAGGTCGGCGCGCCAGACGTCGATCGGCAACTGCCGACCCAGCAGCCAGACGGCGGGAACCAGCGTCGCCAGCCCAAGTGCCCTTTTGAGGGCCGCGCGCCTTGCCTTGTCGGGACGGTCGAGGGTGGCCATCGCCAGATGGGATGGCAGGCCGAAAAAACGCTGCCGCAACTGCTGAGCCTTTTGCCAGGCGCGTTCGTGGCTGCTGGCACTGTCGCGCCAATGCTGCAATCTGATGTGATCCTCGTCGCTGGCACCGCCGGACTCCAGCAACGCAAGCCAATGCGCTGCTGCGCGTGCGACTTCGCGATCTTCGCTGGACAGCAGCGACTGACGAATCACCAGTCCACCAACAGACAATGCTCGTAAGCTTGGGCCATGTAACGTTTGACGGTGCGCTCGGAGACCTGCAGACGTTCGGCGATTTCGCGATAACCCAGGCCTTCCAGCTGGCTCCACAGAAACGCCCTGCGCACGACGGCGGACAGCCCATCCAGCAACTCATCCAGCGCTTGCAGGGTTTCCAATAGCAGCCAGCGCTGTTCGGGAGACGGAGCGGCCTCTTCCGGCAACTGTGCCAAGGCTTCGAGATAAGCCTGTTCCAGACTGCGCCGGGTATAGAAGTTGCTCAGCAGGCGCTTGCCGACGGTCAACAGATAAGCACGAGGCTCCTGCATATCGGCGATCTGCTGGGAACTGGACAGCACGCGAAGAAACGTATCCTGGCTAAGGTCCGCAGCATCCCAGGCATTGCCCATGCGCCGTCTCAGCCAGCTTTCCAGCCAGCCATAGTGGTCGCGATACAGGGAATGTAGAGAATGGTCCGTTGACGTCGCTGCTTCGATCATGTCGAGAGGCCTTGCGCTATGGATGTGTCAAATGAGACTCATTCTAATTAGTGTTATATCCCGAGTCCACGCACTTTTTCGATAAAGCCCCCGTCCTGACTGGGCCGAGAGACCGTCTACACCGCGCAACGGCACGGTTTGCAACGGTTTGGCTGATGATCGAACCTTGACAGATTGTTGTTACGCCGGGATTGCCAAGGCGCCCTGCACCGCACAAATCGGCGATCTCGACCCAACCCTGCCCCTTGATCGTGTCGGGAACGACACGATCAGGCCCCTCAATGTAAGTCGCCAAGGGGCGCAAGGTGACTGGAGCCATGTGCTCGGCTCACTGAGTCCGCAGTCTGTGCCATTTGTGACGCGGAGCGTCACGGGAGGCATGCCAACGCGGAGCGATGGGCACGATCAGTGTGCAAGGGAACGCCATGATCGTTCCCACGCTCCAGCGTGGTAACGCCGCCCAGGACGCTCCGCGTCCGCTCTCGAACGTGGCGCAGAGCTCACGGATGCATCCCCACGCGGAGCGGTATTTCGGGAAAAACAGGCCTTTCCGTATGTAACAAATAATTTTCCGCTGCTCTAAATCGTCATCTTTCGCAGGCACGCTAGTTCAACTAAATAAAAATATTAGTTTATGTGACTGCCAAGTCGTATTAACGTCTCAAAGACGTCAGTAGTTCTAAATCATGGATGAGCAAGATGACCCCTACACTACTTCCCCAGATCGGCAGGGCCATAGCCAGCATCGGCAGCGGCCATTTTTCAAGCATGTTTCACGAATTGATCAACTCGCAGTTGACCGTGGATGCCACTCACCTCTACTTGCTGCCAAGGCCCTGGCAGACACCGAAAACGCAGGTTTCCACGGTGTTCAACGAGACCGTGACTTCGCCTCGGGCAGCCTCGCGTTTCACCGATTCCATCCAGTTGAACCCGGCCCAGGAGTCGCCCAGTTACTGCTGCAAGATCACGGCGTTTCGCGGCCGCCCTTCCAGTGATTTTTCCATGACTGAGCGACGTCGTCTGGAAGACATCTCTCCGCTGCTGTTTTCGATTCTGGAAAAGCACGTTGACGCCCTGCAGCTGGCGACACTGGAAGCCGAATCGAAGAAGCCAGAGGGCCTCGAAGACCGTTTCCACGAGCGACTGCGTGAAACCGGGCTGATGCTGTCAGAGCGCGAATTGCAAGTGTGCGTGGGACTGCTGACCGGCCAGACCGCCATGGAACAGGCGGAGCGTCTGGCACTCAAGGTCAGCACGGTGAGCAGCTATCAGCGCCGGGCAGCGGTCAAACTGGGCATCAGCGGGCGCAACTCGCTGATGCGCTGGATGTACGCGTCGCCCGACGAAATGCCGTCGAGCGACCGGGGCCGCACGCCGCTCTTCAGTCCCGCGCCAGCGCTTCGATAGGGTCGAGCCTTGCTGCGTTGCGGGCCGGTACGAAGCCGAACAACACGCCGATCAGCGTCGAGCAGGCGAACGCGGTCACCACCGAGGCCATGGAAAAGACCATTTCCCACTGTTTGACGAACAGCGTGAACAGGTAGCCGATGCCATAGGACAGGCCGATGCCGATGACGCCACCGATCAGACAGACCATGACCGCCTCCACCAGAAACTGCTGACGGATATCCGACTGTCGGGCACCCACGGCCATACGAATACCAATCTCCCGGGTTCGTTCGGTGACCGACACCAGCATGATGTTCATCACCCCGATACCGCCCACCACCAGCGAGATCACGGCGATCAGCGACAGCAGCAACGTCAGTGAGCGACTGGTTTTCTGCACCGTCTGCATGACGCTGTCCAGGTTGTTGGTGAAAAAGTCCTTGGTGCCGTGACGCTGCAGCATCAGCGCCTTGATTTCCTCTTCCACCACCTTGCTGGGCATGCCGTCCTTGACCCGTACGCTGATGCTGTCCAGGTGACGCTGGCCGAGCACGCGTCCGGCAGCGGTCTCGTAGGGCATCCAGATGTTGAGCGTATTGCCTGCAATGAACAGGTTCTTGTGATCGCTGGTGACGCCAATCACGGTGCACGGCAGCTTGCCGATCAGGATCACCTTCCCAAGCGGATCGACGCCGGGGCCGAACAGACGCTGGGCGGTGTTGTGGTCCAGTACCACGACCTGCGCCTGACGCCGGGCATCCTGATCGTCAAAGGTGATGCCGGCTGCCAGTTGAATGTTGCGCACCTGGAAGTAGCGACTGCTGACGCCATTGAGCTGTGCATCGACGTCGATGTTGCGGTAGCGCACCAGCATGCTGCGCCCGACCACCGGGGTGGCGCTGTCGATGTAATACATCTGATTGAGCGCCGTGACGTCCGACGGCAGCAGCGTTTCGATGGACTTGGCCCGACTGTCGCCGAAGTTGCTGCCCGCGTAGATGTCGATGGTGTTGCTGCCAATCGACTGGATGTCCTTGAGCACGTAACGCTTGGCGCCTTCGCCAATGGCGGAGATCGACACCACAGAAGTGATGCCGATGATGATCCCCAGCATCGTCAATAGCGTGCGCATGCGGTGCGAAATCAGCGCAATCCAGGCCATGTTGAACGCTTCGCGAAACAGGCCGAAGCTGGCGATCATGCGGCGCCGGGCGGTGGCCGCTGGCTGTAGTGCAGGCTTGGGTTCGACCACCGGCTGCACACGGGGCGAGGTGCGCTTGTCGCTGATGATTTCACCGTCGCTGACTTCGATGACCCGCTCGGCATTGGCCGCGACTTTCGGGTCGTGGGTCACGAGGATAACGGTGTGCCCCATTGCATGGAGTTCCAGCAGGATGCGCATGACCTCCTTGCCGCTGGTGGTGTCCAGTGCGCCGGTCGGTTCGTCGGCAAGAATCACCTCGCCGCCATTCATCAACGCCCTGGCAATACTGACCCGCTGCTGTTGCCCGCCCGACATCTGACTCGGGCGGTGCTCGAGATGCCCGCCCAGCCCGAGGCGTGTCAGCAGTTCCTGGGCACGCTGATGACGCCCGGCCTGCGAAGTGCCTGCGTACACGGCCGGAATCTCCGTGTTGCGCACAGCATCCAGGTGCGGCAACAGGTGGTAACGCTGAAAAATGAAGCCGAAATGATCGCGCCGCAACGCAGCCAGCGCGTCGTCATCCAGGTCGCGGGTCTGCTGACCCGCGACCCGATAAGTGCCGCTGCTGGCGTTGTCCAGGCAACCGAGAATGTTCATCAGCGTGGACTTGCCCGAGCCGGAAGCACCGATGATTGCCACCAGCTCACCGGCATGAATCGACAGATTGATCTGCTTGAGGACGGTGACCTCGCGATCCCCGGCCATGAAGCTGCGACTCACGTTCTCCAGTTGCAGCAACGGCTGCTGCGCTGCAATCGAGGCTTCGTGCAGGTCGGCGACTTCTACCTTCTGGTTCATATCAGGCCCCTGCCACAACCGCTGTCGGATCGCCTATGACCACCTGATCACCTTCGACCAGCCCGTCCTTGATCTCCGCCTGCACGTTGTTGTTGATGCCGACCTGAACCTTGCGCTCCTGAGCGAAGCCCTTGGCGTCCACCACCCGCACAAAGGAAGAACCCTCGCTGGTCCGCGAACCAAGGGCGGCCACGGGTACGGTAATCGCGTTGCGCGCCGTGCCCAGAACGATGCGCACCTGAGCGGTCATGGCGATGCGCAGGCGCTGATCCTGATTGGGCACTTCGAACAGCGCATTGTAGAAGACTGCCGAGTTCTGCCGGGAAGCCGAGCTGCCGCTTTCGGTTTCCAGGTAATCCTGCGGCGCAGGCTCGGTGCCGCGCAGCTTGGCGTAGTAGCGCTTGTCCTCACCCAGAATCGTGAAATAGACCTCCTGCCCCGGCGTGATATGGATAACGTCCGCTTCCGACACCTGGGCCTTGATGGTCATGGTCTCCAGATCGGCCAGCTTCAACAGCACCGGCGCCAGTTGTTGGGCGATGACGGTCTGGCCTTCCTGCGTGACGATACCGACCACATCACCATCAATGGGCGCAATGATCCGTGTGTAGCCCAGATTGACCTTGGCGGTGTCGATCTGCACCTGAGCGCTTTTGATTTCAGCGTCCAGAGCTCGCACGTTGGCCTGCTGCATTTCGTAATCGGACTCGGCGCTTTCGAAGTCCTGACGGGATACCGACTGATCGGTCTGTAATTCCTTGTAGCGGTCATACAGACGTTTGGCCTGCTTCATTTGAGCCTGCGCCGAGGCCCGCTGGGCCTTGAGTTTTTCCTCGTCCACTTCGGCCTGACGCAAGGTGTTGCGCAATACCAGCGGATCGATCTCTGCCAGCCACTGGCCTTTCTTGACCTTGTCGCCCAGCTTGACCTTGAGCGACTTCAACTGCCCCGACACCTGAGCGCCGACATCCACCTGCTTGATGCCTTCCAGCACGCCCGTGGCGAGTACGGCGTTCTCGATGTCACCACGCTCGGCCCTGGCGGTAATGTACGCGGGCGGTTTGGCCGGTGCCTCGACGGCATACAGCACGACACCCGCCACCAGTACCAGCGCAGTGATCAATCCCGTCTTGCGTAATTTCGACTTGTTCATAGAGGCCTGCTGATCCTTGAAGATCGCGCCCGCTCATGGGGCGACGACTGATTTACCGTTTTCCATGCGCAGCCCCGGAGCAGGCCGAATGCCTGCCGTCGGGGTTTTATTCAGGGTTTCATGAGAGCGTTTCCCGCACACTGACCGGCTGCCTGTCGTACCACCATGCCGCCAGGCTGTAGACGTCAGGCGTCTTGAGGATGCTGAAATGATCGCCAGGACCGTTCCACAGCGTCAGTTGCGGCACTACCTGCTGCCAGCCCTGAGTCATGTCGCTGTGCTCGACGCGATTGGCCGCTGCATCCAGTGCGGGATCGGTCAGCAGCACCAGACTCGCGGGCCCGGCATAGCCTATTTCCGGCCGATACAGGGTGCGCAATGCACTGGAGAACGTGCGCACGATGCCGTTCAGCGCCTGTGGCGCAATCCGTGAGGACAGCAGGCCAACGCGCACCATGGCCTCACGAAGCTGCACTGATTGAGCCGCGTCGTCAGCGTCGGCGAAGGCCTGCGTATCAAGCCCGAGGTCCTTGCCGCTGGACAGTTGCAGCGCATTGATCAGCCGCTGCACCGCCGCCGTGGCGGTGTATGGCTTGCCGCAGGTCGTGGTGTTGCCGGGCGCTTCGCTGTCGATCAGGGTCAGCGAAAGCACTTCGCGTCCCTGTGCCTGCAACCAGCCCGCCATGGCATGCGCCACCCAGCCACCAAATGAGTGCCCCACCAGATGCAGCGGCCCTTGCGGGTACAGGCTCTCGATTTCCCGCACATAGCTTCTGGCTGCTGCTTCGACACGGCTGTGAGGCACGTAACGGCCTTCCAGTCCGCGTGCCTGAAAACCGTAAATCGGCCAGTCAGGCCCCAGCGCTTCGGCCAGACCGATCAGGCTGGTAACACTGTCGCCCGCCCCCGGCACACAAAACAGCGGTGCGCGCGCACTCTGTCCGCTCTGGATGGCCAGCAACGACTTGTAGACCTGAGCCGGCTGCACAGCACCGGCCTGAGCGGCCAGCGCCTTGCCTATTGCCTGCCCCAACACCTGAACATGGGGCGCCTGCATCATGCTCATGTGATCGCCCGGCACGCTGACGCAATGCAGTTGCCCGGCAGGCAGCACCTCGGCCCAGCCATGGCTGGAATCCTGCCCGCTGGCTACATCGCCCGGTGCATTCTGTACCTGTTCGGCGCGGAACAGATGCACCGGCAGGCTCATCGGTTCGAGCCGGTAATGAGCCAGCGCATGACCGTGAGCCAGTTCGCGCTGCAGGTAATGACGCAACCGCAGATCGCTCGCCTCGGCCAGTTCCGGATACAGCAATTGCTCATCCCGACACAGTTGCAGCAGTGATTTGAATGCAGGCATGTCGGCCTGTTCCTGCAGGCTAACAAGGCGCATCAGTGGCGTGACGCCAGCCTTGCCTTGCGCCTGCCAGTACGCCGCACAATGTGCCAGCAGCTCGCGTTCAAGCAGCTGCGGACCTTCCCAGCGCGCCTTGCCCTGGTCGGTCAGACGCGGCACGTAGCTGTCCAGCAGCCCGACGAAGGAGACGGTCTCATCCATGCCCAGCAGTTGCGTGGCCACTTCATAAGCCAGCACGCCGCCGAACGACCAGCCTGCCAGCTGATAAGGCCCGTGCGGCTGCACACCACGAATCCGCTCGACCAGTCCGGCTGCCAGACCTTCCAGCGTATTGAGCTGCGGCTGTCCCAGGCCGATGCCGGGCAGACCGTAGATCGCAAAATCGCCGTCCAGATGCTGGCCCAGTATCGGGAAGTAGGCGTCCAGACCGGTGAAGTCGTGGATCAGGAACAGCGGTGTACCATTGCTGCCCTCGCGTACTGTGATCACCTCAGGCGTGTCGGCAGTGCCGTCAGGTCGTTGCTCAAGCTGCCCGGCCAACGCTACAATGCTCGGGTGCTGGAACAGCTCTGCCAGACTCAGCGACAGACCGGATTTCTGCATCAGGCTGACCAGACGGATCGCCAGCAACGAGTGACCGCCCAGCTCGAAGAAGCTGTCGTGGCGGCCGACCCGTTCGACTTCCAGCACCTCGGCCCATAGCTGGGCCAGGCGCTGTTCCATCGGTGTCTCGGGTGCCTGATAGGTGGCGGTTGCCAGCGCATCCAGGCTCGGCACTGGCAGTGCCTTGCGGTCCACCTTTCCGTTCTGGGTCAGCGGCAGTGCATCCAGCGCGACATAAGCCGCAGGCACCATGTACTCGGGCAAATGACCCGTAAGGTGCGCTCGCAACGCGGTTGCATCGAGCTGCGCATCCAGACAGGTGTAATAAGCCACCAGTCGCAATCCGCCCTCTTCCAGCTGCCGCGCCACGACCACGGCTTCGCCGATGCCCGGGTACGATGCCAGTTGCTGCTCGATCTCGCCCAGTTCGATACGCACGCCGCGAATCTTCACCTGGTCGTCATTGCGTCCCAGGTACTCCAGCGTGCCATCGGCCAGCCAGCGGACCAGGTCGCCGGAGCGATACATCCGCGCCTTCGGCTGATCGCTGAACGGGTCATCGAGGAAGCGTTCGGCGGTCATGTCCGGACGGTTCAGATAACCCCGCGCCACACCGTCGCCGCCGATGTACAACTCGCCGGGCACACCCAGCGGCACCGGCTGGCAACGCTCATCCAGCACGTAGAGGCGTGCGTGGGATACCGGTTTGCCGATGTGCAGCACACCGCCCGGCGACATCTCGCCGGAACTGGCAACGACTGTGGTTTCGGTCGGCCCGTAGTTGTTGATCACCGCAAAGCCGGGGTCGCGAGGGAACTGACGCAGGCGGTCGCCGCCGATCAGCAGCGTGCGCAACGTCGGATGACGCAGTTCGCGGCTGAACGCGTATTCGGCAACCGGCGTCGGCAGGAAGGCCACCTGCAGCGGCTGGGCAGTCCACCAGTCGAGCAGCGCATCCAGTTGCTCGTTGCCGATGTCCGCAGGCGGCACGTGCAGGGTTGCCCCGGCACAGAGCGCAGGCCAGACCTCCCAGGCCATGGCGTCGAAGCCGAAACCGGCGACGCTGGCGGTATGGCTGCCAGCGTGCAGGTCGAAGGCCTGACAATGCCAGTCCACCAGATTATTGAGGGTTCGATGCTCGACCATCACACCTTTGGGCAACCCGGTGGAGCCCGACGTATAGATCACGTAGGCCAGATGATCGACGGTCAGGTGCGCGACCTGCGGATTGTCCTCACGCATTGGCCAGTCAGCGCGGTCCAGTGCCACGACCGGCACTGCCAGTGGTGGAAGCCGTTCCAGCAGATCGGACTGAGTCAGCACCGCTACCGGCGCGCTGTCCTGCAGCAGGTAGCCGACACGCTCGTCCGGGTGACCCGGATCGACCGGCACATAACCGGCACCGGCCTTGAGCACTGCCAGCAGCCCGACCAGTGTGTCCAGCCCGCGGCAAGCCATGACCGCCACGCGGTCGTCAGGGCGGACACCCAGTCCGATCAGATGATGCGCCAGAGCGTTGGCGCGACGGTTCAATTCGCCGTAGCTCAGACGCTGATCACCCACTTGCGCGGCCACGGCATCAGGCGCCATGGCTGCCTGCTGCTCGATGCGTTGGTGAATGGTGAACTCGCTGTCAGGCTCGCTGCGTCGGGCATTGAAGCCGTCCAGCAGCTCGATGCGTTCGGCAGCGGGCAACAGATCCAGCGTGTCGAGGCTCAAGCGCGGCGTCTGCGCCAGGGTCTGAACCAGTGCTTCCACGGCGCAGACCATGTAGGCACAGATACGTCGCGCATCAATGCCTGACGAGGTGAGCGCGGTCAGGTCGAAGCCCTCGCCCAGATCATCGACGCTCAGGGTCAGCGGGTAGTTGCTGCGCTCATCGGCCTCAAGCAGTTCGATACCCTGCCAGGCTTCGCTGGCTGTGGCGTCGGCAGTTTGCGGTGCTGCGCTGTGTCGGTAATTGAGCAAAGCGCTGAACAGCGGCGCACCGGCGGGCAGCGCGCTGCAACGTTGCGCGAGTGCCAGCGGCGCGTGTTCGTGCGTCAACAGGCCGCTCAGGCGGCGATGGGCCTGAAGCACGGCCTCTTGTGCGGACTGGCCAGCGAGGTCGATGCGCAGCGGCAAGGTATTGATAAACACACCCAGCGTGCGCTCCACACCTTCACCCCCTTGCAGTCGGCCAAGCAGAACGGTGCCGAACACCACCTTGTCGCGACCGGACAACTGTCCGAGCACCTGAGCCCAGGCCAGGTGCATTAGGCTGGCCGCACTGACGCCCAGCACACGCGCCTGATCACGCACTTTGCGACTCAAGTCAGCCGTCATCGGCTGCCTCGCTTCACCTGGCACGTCAGCGCCCGGCAACCAGCCTTGGCCATAAGGCAGGGTCGGTTCGTCCAGATCTCCCAGCTGCTCGCGGAAGAACAGCTCATGACCCTGATCACCCTGCCCCTGCAAGGTCTGGGCAATGTAATTGCGATACGGCACCGGCGCAGGCAGTTGTGCTTCCTGATCGAGCAGTATCGCCTGCAGTTCATGGCTCAGCAGCTCCAGCGCCATGTGATCCATGATCAGGTGATGGAACAGCAAAACCGCGACAATCCGTCCATTGGCAGGATCGGCAGCGTGGACCAGACGCAGCAACGGCGCCCGTTCAAGTCCAAGAGGCTCTGCGTCCGCGAGATCATCCAGCGCGACTTCGATCACGGACAGCGTGGCCTGGCGCCAGACCACCTGCACCGGCGTTTCCAGCCCTTCCCAGCACAGAGAGGTCCGCAGCACGTCGTTGCGGGCGATCACCTGCTGCAGGGCGACACAGAATGCGTCCAGACGCGAACGGTCAGCGAAGGCGAAACGGGCCTGCAACTGATAGGGATCGTCGCCGCCTGCAGACAAGTGATGGTAGAAGATACCGGCCTGCAGCGGCCCCAGCGGATAGATGTCCTGCACGTTGGCCACGCCCCCCGGAACACTGGCGACGATCAGATCGATGTCGGCCTGTTCCAGTTCCACCAACGGCAGAAGATCCGGGGTGATGCGCAGGCAACCCGGCTCGATCAGATTGGCGGGCACCTGTGTTTGCTGACTGTTGCCAATCGCAGCCGCCAATGCAGCCAGCGTCGGCTGCGCGAACAGCGTGCGAATATCCGCATCGAGCCCCTGGCGGCGCATTTGCGCGATCAGGTTCACGGCCAGCAGCGAATGCCCGCCCAATTCGAAGAAATGGTCATGACGGCCCACACGTTCGACGTGCAGCAGCGAACTCCATATCTCGGCGACGGCCGTTTCCACCGCCCCTTGGGGTGCCTCATAGTCCCGACCCGGCAGCGCTTCACGATCCGGCACCGGCAAGGCACGACGGTCGACCTTGCCGTTGGCGGTCAGCGGCCAGGCATCCAGACGCACCAGTGCGCTGGG
>NZ_LKEH01000028.1:0-240 GCF_001642795.1 Pseudomonas viridiflava
GGTCCCTGGAGAGGTGCAGTCTCCGGAACCGTTGTCGGCTCCTCTGCCTCCTGCGGGCACTGTTCCCGACAACTTTGAGCCAACATCTGTTGTGGTGTGCCAATTCCTCGAATACACAGACGATTTCAGCGAGGCAGTCCTTTCGCAGACAACCAGAACGGGGGACATGGTGCATGTCGTGGCGCAATTCAAGCGGGAGTCACTCTCATCGCCGTGGTTCGGTGAGTGCCCTACGGCCTC
>NZ_LKEH01000028.1:271-845 GCF_001642795.1 Pseudomonas viridiflava
AATCTGGCGGTGCAGGATGAACAGCTCCACCGTTTTCCTCGTGCATGGTGAGGCCGACGGCGTTCCATATGAGATCCCGTCGGGATCTGTTGGATCTGTGACCGCGGACTCTTCGGATGGTGAGACCTCGGTGGTGGTGAAACGATTACCCGTGAGACCTCCACCTGCCGGACGGTCAGGGAAGCAAGGTAGTGATGAAGGTTGCAGCGTTTCATTCGACAGAGACCAGCGCGGTCGATGTCTATCACGACGACACTGAGTGCATTCTGGCCGCCAGTATTGCGCCGGAACATCGAACGATTGGTGTTGACGGCAGAGCGTGGTGCATCGCGTGCGCCGCCCTGGACTGACCCCTTTTACGCCGGACGGCCAGTAAGTCCGCCAGCATCCAGTTCGTGACGAGAGGATCGGCTCGTTTGTCGGACGGATCTGCGAGTTTCTCCTGTGGACCTGCTGGTGGTCCGGGCGCATCATTGACAGATGACGAACGACGAGGAAGACCGCCTGATCGATAAGACGCGTACACGTCTGATCGCGAAGTACCCCTCGGTGTCGGAAGAGACCGTAGCCGGGG
>NZ_LKEH01000028.1:875-1096 GCF_001642795.1 Pseudomonas viridiflava
ACTCTCCACCTTGGTCACCTCGTAAAGAGCGTGCCGGCCACCGACGAAGACTCCGACATCGCGCAAGCAAGAGTGTTTCTGGCTCTGCTGAACGCGGAGATCAACGACCTCACCGCGCGTATAGAAGCCGCGGTCCGTCTCGAACGACATGCCCGCGTGAGCGACAATCTGACGACGACATCGATAGCTCGAACCGATGCGATCACCCTGCGAAAAGAACT
>NZ_LKEH01000029.1:0-485 GCF_001642795.1 Pseudomonas viridiflava
CCGGCCGTGCAGTCCGCATCGAGGCAATCGCTCTCGACGACAACAGCTCTCACATAGGACGTTTCCTACTGGGCAGACCGCATTCCGTCGGTCACGGAAACACCCTGACTCTCAAGCGAGAAGAACAGTGAACAACACGGTGGGCCGCTCCGCCCGCACACTCACGACAGAACCCACATCTGTCGTAGGTGTGCCGCACAATGAGCCAACACACTCATACACAGTGCGGGGGAACGAACATGAGCATNCGGCGTAGTGGTCCTGGTGGCCTGGAAAATCGGATCATTCGTCGCCAGATTCCTCGGCGGCCTGCTCATCATTCTCACCATCGCCGGCCTCATCTGGGGTGGCCCCCACTTCGGGGAGATGAACGCACCGTTGGCCCTGGCAGTGGGGCTGGGCCTGTGGCTGTTCGGACACTGGCTGTTCGCGGTCAAGCACAAAGGCTGGCGCAGCTCGCTCGCTCTTCGAGTTTTCAGCCTGCC
>NZ_LKEH01000029.1:543-1142 GCF_001642795.1 Pseudomonas viridiflava
AACCATTGAGAAATCGCACGGAACCAGGGGGTTCACCACCATGAGCACAACACCTAAGCGCTATGTCATCGTCGACGTCGAGGGCCGCGTATGCCCCGACCAACGCAAAAGTGCCCGCGAAACCATCGACTACCGCGCCGCACGCGCACTCAATACCCAAGCCACGGGACGTACACACTTCGGACGCACAGTCCGAGCAGCACTCGCAGCCGACGGCCTCGACAACCTCATCAGGCACGCAAATCTCGACACCAAACTGTCCTGGCCCCTCTCGATCTACGAAGTCAGCGGCGACAAGGAAACCGACGTCCCGCGCGACCCCGGACTACGACGACTCGACGGCATCAACGTCCACCGCGAGATCCGCGCCTCCGAACTCTTCGGCCACCACGGCTCCGACGTCGTCGACCTCATCGAAAAGCTCTACTACACAGACGATTTCGAACTAGCCAATGCGGCAGCAGCGAAGAAGTTCGACACCTTCTCCAACATTCTGGTCGAACTCCGGCCCACGCATACCGAAGCAAAAGGCAAACTCATTTCGGCGGCCGTCCAAGCTGGACTGCTCGACGAGATGCTGCTCGCGAACAAGCTCGCAT
>NZ_LKEH01000030.1:0-9018 GCF_001642795.1 Pseudomonas viridiflava
CATGTGAGAGTAGGTCATCGTCAAGATTCAATTCCAGAACCCCTCATCGCTTACGCGGTGAGGGGTTTTGTCTTTTAGTAGAAGTCACCATTTTCGCTGACACGTTACTGGCTAACGGATCGGCTGCAGAATTTCTTGACGACCATAGAGCATTGGAACCACCTGATCCCATCCCGAACTCAGTAGTGAAACGATGCATCGCCGATGGTAGTGTGGGGTTTCCCCATGTGAGAGTAGGTCATCGTCAAGATTCAANGAAACCCCTCATCGCTTGCGCGATGAGGGGTTTTGTCTTTTCCGGCTCTGAATAACTGCAGAGTCAGGCAAACAGACTGCGTGCGTTGCTCATGGCGCTGTCTGCGAAGCCTTGTAGAAACGCCTCGAAGTCCGGCAATGTTTCAGGACCTCCCTGATCGGGTTCAGCAATGATCGTCCAGGTAGCAACACACTCGTTGTCACCCTTGGGCTGCACCGTCATTGATGCCCACAGATTGCCGACAGGCAAACTGGTGTGTATCAGCGACCACGTCATGTACAGCGCGTGATCATCCCGGCTGTTCAATTGCTCGATCGCAAAGTTGCCGTCCTTGAACAGCTTCTTGCGTACCGAGCGGACACCTTTGCCGGTGACTTCAGTACTCTCCAAGGCAGGAATGAATGCCTGAAAGCCACCGAAGTCTCCCACGACTGCCCACACACTGTTGGCATCGCTCGGGATATCCACCGCTGCCGACACACGGCACTGCGTCGGGTTCTTGATGAGGGTGTCAGGCTTGAGATTGTTGTGGATCGTGTTCATGTCGTTCTCCATTTTGCTTATTGATGACTCGACTCAGATGAAGTCGATTTCCTTCAGGTAATCGCAGCCCTTGCGCAACAGCGCGGGGGTTTTCTGCGGGTACTGCTCGCCCATCTGGCGGACGCCAGCCAGGGTGTTCTGGTACTCGATCATCGAGATGTCCCCGATGTCTTCTTCAAAGCCATCCAGATAGAAGCCCAGCACGCCAAACAGGGCGTTATCGCTGTCGACCTGGCCCAGTTGTGCCTGCCAATCGGCAACGCTGACCAACTTGAACTCGCGACCCGCCTCGCGGAACGACTCCACGTAGTGGTTCCAGCTCAACAGCTCAGGGTTATGCAGGTTGAATACGGCGCGCTCGGGCTGATAGCGACTGGCGTGAAAGCCAATAAAACGTGCGAGGAAGTCCACCGGCATCAGGTCGAAGTTGATGTCGAACGCCGGGACCTGACCCAGCTGCAGGGACCCCTTGAGCATCAGCATCAAACGGTTCTTCTGCGGCTGACAAACGCCAGTGCGGCTGTTGAAGGCGATGTTGCCGGGTCGGTAGATGTTGACCCACACGCCTTGATCCCTGGCGTGCTGCAAAATACGTTCAGCGACCCATTTGGTGAGGTTGTAACCGTTCTTGATGTAGATAGGCGGCGTAGCGGCAGCCGGTTGTTCAAGCACGGCGCCGGTGCCATCAATTGCGCTGCAGGCAGACAAGGTCGAGACGAAATTGAAGACCTTCTTGCTGCGTCCTTCACACAACTTCAGGCATTCGAAGACAGGCTCAACGTTGTCCTTGAACAGCGCTTCGTAATCCTGAACGTGGTTCACGTTGGCTGCGTTATGGACCAGCGTGCCGAAGTCACGGTCCAGCCGCTCATACACCGCTTCGCTCAAACCCAGACGCGGCTGGGTGACATCGGCTGGATAGACCGTCACTCGACTCAAGTCCAGATGCCCGAGCCTGTTCTCCGCCAGCGACTGTTCGAAGCGCTCCTGTGCGCTATGCCCGGCCGATTCACGCACCAGACACGCAATCTCGGTCGCGCCCCAGTCCAGCAGTGCCTGGACGATATGCACACCCAGAAAACCATTCGCCCCGGTCACGATCACTTTATGGACGTCGCCCAGTTGGCTGACAGGCAGCGTCGTTACCTGTACGTGCGGATTCGCATCCATCAGCGCTTTCGGGCTGATGGTGTAGGTCGAGCTGCCTTCGCTATCGAGGAGGCTTGCGAGCGTCAGTACGGTCGGTGCTTCTATGAAGCGGTTGATGGGGATGCTGCGTCCGAACCGCTCGCGAATACCCAACAGCATGCGCGAGAGCAGAATCGAGTGGCCACCCAGATTGAAAAAACTCTCGTCAGTCGAGATGTAACCGGTTGGCAGCTCCAGCAACTCGCCCCACAACGCCACTAGCTGTTCCTGCCGCTCGTTTTCCGGCAGGCGCCGTGAGTGCTGATCGCTGAAGCTCACCGGCAGCTCCAGCAATGCCTTGCGATCAGTCTTGCCATTGCTGGCAAATGGCAAGGCATCGACCTTGGTATAGGCAACTGGATGCATATAGTCAGGCAGCAACTGCTGGGTATGAGCCTTCAACGCGCTCAGCGTCGAGTCATCATTCTGGGCACCGTGAGGCTGAGCGACGAAGGCCAGAATGCGCCGCTGCGCATCGACGACCACTGCGACCTGTCGATACAGCTGACTGGCACGCAGACAATGCTCGATCTCTTCAGGCTCGACCCTGAAGCCGCGAATCTTCACCTGATTGTCGCGACGTCCGCTCAGCTCGATACCCTCTGCGGTCCACTTGGCCATGTCGCCGGTGCGATAGGCGCGCATTCGCTCACCGTCCGGACGCGTCAGCCACACGTAGCGCTCAGCCGTCAGTTCGGGATTGTTGAGGTAGCCCAGACAAACCCCGGGTCCGACGATGTACAGCTCGCCCTGAGCCTCCTGTGGCACAGGCTGCAGTTGATCATCGAGAATCCAGACCTGACTGTTGGCGATCGGTCTGCCCAGATTGCGATTGCTGCTGTTCGGCGTGAACTGCCCGGCCGTCACCAGCACCGTCGCTTCGGTCGGCCCGTACAGGTTGTGAAACTGACACTGCCCGGTGAGCTGCGCGATCACGTGAGGCTCACAGACGTCACCTCCGGTCACGACATGCTTGAGCCCCAATGGCTGATCCAACGGCAAGATGCTCAGCAAAGCGGGTGGCAGGAACGCGTGAGTAAGCCCGGCCTTCAAGACGCTGACCAGTTGCAGCGGATCACGCCGCTGATCCTCGTCGGGCACCACCAGTTCAGCACCACTGAGCCAGGTCGGGAAAATGTCGATCACTGATGAATCGAAACTCAGGGTCGAGAATTGCAGCACCCGGCTGTGTTGATTCAGATCCACGTAGTCCGCATACCAGGCCGTGAAATGGCTGAGGTTGCGCTGGCTGAGCAGAACGCCCTTGGGATGCCCCGTCGTGCCCGATGTATAAAGCGCCATGCACGGCGCATCGCAGGCAGGGTAAGCGTTTGCTGCGAGAGGGACTGTCTCCGGGATCTGCATGGCACTGATGTTCAGTGCGGGAAACTCGGCGGCCGCCAATGGGTGCGATCCGTCATGCAGCAAAAGCATGGCTCCGGCGTTTTCAAGGATGTACTGCTGCCGCTGCAACGGCAGAGCCGGGTCGAGCGGCAGGTAAACCGCTCCGCAACCCAGGATCGCGAGCACGCCGGCATACAGCGCCGCGCACTTGGGCAGACAGATACCGATCACGGGTGGCGTATCCGTGTTGCTGGCCTGTGCAATGAGCGGCAGCAGATGACGCTGAATGGCGGCGCTGTGCATGGCCAGTTCGCGATAGCTGTACGACTGACCCTGAACCGACAAGGCTGGCCGTTCAGCAAAGGTCTGCAAGGCCAGCGCCAGCCGCCGGGTGAGCGGCGTTTCCGCCAGATGCAACAGGTCCGGTCGCGCGGTCTGGTTGAACTGATGCTCGAACAGCAGCGCATCGATTGCCTGCAAGCCGTCCTGGCGCTCGCTCTGAGCAGGCTGCGCAACGAGCAGTTGCGCGAAGTAATGATCGTCCCGTGAGCGTCGACTCACCTGCAGGGCGATGATGTCCACCCATGCGGCAACAGCCTCGTCGCGCAGCCTTCGACCATTGCCCGAAGGCTCTACAGGCAGCCACTCGCGGACAATCAGACGCTGTGCCCTGGCTGATCCATGCCAACACAGCAACTCCAGTCTCGGCAGCGATCCGGCAGTGCTATTCAGCCCGACACGTAGGCTCAGCAACGCTGGCTGGCCAAATCCTTTCAGGTCGTCACCACCCAACACCAGACTGCCGTCCTCAATCAGTATCGAGGCCTGAGTCGTTCTTTGTAATTGCAGCGCGACCAGATCGGTCAGGTGTTGCACGGTATGACCGTGAGCCTGCAGTTCGGTATTCAGTTCGCTCAGGGTCAGGCTGTGACCGAGAAGCACGATCTCCAGGCGTTTCATTGCAGCATCCCCTGGGCGGGCAGGTAATCGGCCAGCGCTTTCTGTACACACGGGGCGTCCAGCATCGAGCTGGCCTTGAAAAAGCGCATGATGTTGCCGATCAGTGGGTGATGGCGATTGATCGGAAAGCTGACCGCCAGGGATTCAGCCTTGAGTGCCTGCCTGACCGATTCAGCGACCGGCAGATGCTTGATCAGCGTGAAGTCAAAGCCGTGCTGTATGTCGCTGGTCAGGTACTGCGCGATGAACACCGGCATGATGTCAGCGATGCACTGGCGGTCCTCCTCGCTTGCCGTGTGCCAGTAGATACGCACCAGCCGCGCCCAGAAGCCTGAGTGGCGACCTTCGTCCAGCAGGTGGTCGGCCATCAGGCCCTTGACCGACTGCTTGACCGAGTCGTCTCTGGCAAAGGCCGCCACATCGTTGGTCACGGTGTTTTCCGCAATCGCGACGCAGATCAGCTCTACAGCGCTGCGCAGGTGTTCCGGCGCCAGTGCAAGCGCCGCAGGGATCGCCCGGCTCAGTTCGATTTCACCCGGCAGTTCGATGGGCTGTATGCCGGTCAGCGCGATGGTCTGCTGCATGAAGTCCATGGCAACCAGCGCGTGGTAGTCCTCATCCACCACCACCGTCATGGCGTCGTAGCGGCAGGCGAAGGGAAAGCGAATCGCGAAGTTGTCCTTGGCGATACTGCGCGCGGTCTTGTCGACGATCTCGGTTTCGAAGATCACCACATCATTGATGAATTTGTAGAGGCTCTGAACCAGCGCGTAATCACGCAAATGCGCACATTCGCGGCTGAAGGTTTCGCTGAGCACCAGTGGCTGGCGGCTGAGCGGGTAGATCAGTTTTTCATCGTTCTCGACGATTCGGCGTGGGCGAGTGCGAATCGTGGCGCGACCTTCCCACGCATCGATGAACGAGCTGTAGTCTTCTGCTTTCATGATGGCTTCCTTGTAGAGGCTTGAGCGCTGACCGTTGAGGGCAGCCCTCGGGAACTGACCGGTGCTAGGCGCTGACCTGCATCAGCGGTGCGCGCATGCTGAGTCGTAGCGTGTCCCACAGCTGAACCCTGCTTTCCACGGCGGCGATGGCGGCCTGGTACACCTCTTTTTCGCGTTGCGGATCGCCCGCCACCAGTCGTGCCAGCAGGTGCTCTGCGGCCGGGCCGTGATCTTCGGAGTCGACTTCGATGTGGCGTTCCAGGTAATAGCGAAACGTCGGTGCCTGACTTCCGGTGATGCCCCAGTCATCGAGAATGCTCTGGAACATCAGGGGGATGACGCTCTCGCGGCCATGCAGAAATGCAGCCGCCACGCTGTGAGCCGGCGCATGCAGTGCCGTCTCGAGGGTGCTTGTCACGAACACCGATGCCGCCTGGCCTGCGTTGACGCGCTGCAGGGCGGTTGTGTAATGCACTCCCTGATGCTGAAGCTCAATGAAGCGCTCGATCTGCTGAGTGCTGGCGCCTACCTCGCACATCGCGTCCAGATAAAGCTCGAAATGGCTGTAGTGACCCCGATCCAGTCGATCATCGGATTCCTCTCCCAGCACGATCTCGTTGATCAGTCTGGCGGCGGCGGGATCTTTCGGCGGCAGCCAGGGCAGCTGTGTACAGGTCAGTTCCTGTTGCAGGCGTTTGGTGAGCGACATGAAATCCCACACCGCGAATACGTGGGTCTCCATGAAACGTCTCAGCACGTCCAGAGAGGTGATTTCACTGAATACCGGATGACGGCTAAGTTCGAGTTTCTTTTGGTCCAATACTGTTTTTTGACAAGGCATGGCTTTATCTCTTGGTAGTGTTGGCTACGTGAAAGTTAGCGATTAAATACGCAGCGTTTATTCGAAGCTGTCCATCATTGGAATAACGGACACGCGAGGGTCTGCGGGTTGAAACGATTAAAATCGTCAACGTTCTTTATATGACTTCATTAGTTTTGCGGTGCCATGTGCTGGCGCCGTCAGCCCTTGAGGCCTTGGATTTGTGCGGTTACGGCACCTTCCACAAGGACTGCGATGAAAAGTTAAAACACAATTAATAACGTGTGCAATTGGTTTTTTGAATTATTTCAAGTTGCACTTTATCAGGGCTGAAAGTTGCCATATAAAACGTGGTGTTCAAGTTTTATAGGGATGTAGGCAACCCTTCCGGTCAATAAGGACCAGAATTATAAATAATGAACGAATGCCTCGTTCAGCGTTGCCGTGATGCCGAACAATTAGAATGAATAGGTTTTTGGCGGGCGATATCGGAAACGACTTCCAATGTCTCTCTGCCCGTTGCGCTGACTCCTTTTCGTGGCGTTCACATAAACGGATATCACCGCCCTGATAACGCGCAGGCGGTGAATCCCGACCAGCGTTGGATCCTCCGGTTGGATCCATCGAGGTCACGGCCGAGTTTGCCTTATTCAGGCGACCGACCAACCGACGGCCTGGGAAAATAGATATAAAAACGCCCGACAACACGGTGCCGGGCGCTGGACGGAGAGGGGAGTCGGGGAGTCAACAGCGGCTGATCCGGATGGAAAGCCGCAGGAGGGAGGTCAGTCGTGAGTCTTTCTGCGGGGGCGTACGGTTTTCTCTTCGCTGGCCTTGCTGTTCAGGTATTGGGTAATGGCCTGAACGCCGCGATTGAGGTGATATTGCAGTGCTGCCACGGTCGGTTCGACGGCCTTCGCTTCTGCGAGGCGAAGCAGTTCCCAATGGTCATCCTGGGACAGTTTGCCAAGGCCCATGGACGAAAGATTGAAGCGCAGGAAACGCTCTTCTTCGTTCAGACCTTCTTCAACCAGCCGCATCAGGCGCTTGTTGCGCGTTTTAGCGTACAGCGACATGTGAAACAAACGATTGAGCCTGCCGATCTGGGTGTAATCGGTCTCAACTTCGAGCTGCTCGATATAGCTTTTGGCGGCTGCCAGATCTTCTGCGGTCAGGTGGGGAATCGACAACCGCAGCGCTTCGGACTCCAGCAAGATGCGCAAGGAGTAGGCATCAACCGCATCTTCGGTGATGAGTGGGGCTACTACGGCACCCTTGTGCGTTTCCACCCGCAGCAGGGACTGCGCTTCAAGTTGCCGCAGGGCTTCACGTACCGGCATCCGGCTCACGCCGAACAGCGTGGCCAGTTCCTGCTGGCGCAACGCAGTGCCGCTCGGCAAGCTGCCGTCGATGATTGCATTGCGCAGTTTTTCTTCGATAACGGCCCGGGCAACATTGGCTGCGGGCTGTTCGTTGCCCAGTACCGAGCTTAAAAAGGCTTCTCTGTCTGATTTACGCATCGCCATACTTCTTCATCAACCCGGCAGGATAGGATCCAATAATTAGCTGGACTGCCGACAGACTAGCCAAGACTTGCCAGAAAGTCGCGAGCGTAGAGGTGTGTTCGGTGTTTTTAATGGGGCACATGAGTCGCATTGTGGTGAGCAATCGTTGATACGTTCAACACTATCTTAGCGCCCCTCAGGCCGAGTGCCGAATGAGCATTTATACACATAGCAATTTTTCAGCTGTGTTTTCACCGCTGAGCATGCTGGCAGATCACTGCCAGCGCCCAAGTGCGGCCAGACCCGACCCTTAACTGCGTGGCAGACGGCCTGACACAAAATGCTGCACGTCGTTGAAGCCAGGCGTCGATGCGTGACCGGGCGTCACCAGCGAATCGATGAACGCCTCGTCTTCCGGAGTGAAGATGACGTCGAGTGCCTTGGTGTAGCCATCCCACTGCTCTTCGGTCCGAGGGCCGACGATGGCGGAAGAGACGGCCTGGTTGTTCAGTACCCAGGCAATGGCGAACTCAACCATGCCGACGCCTTTCTCCTGCACGTGCGCCTGGATGCGCTGGGCGATGCGCAAGGACTCCACACGCCACTCCGTCTCCAGCAGCCGCTTGTCCTGACGTCCGGCACGGGTGCTGCTGTCAGGTGTGACGTCGGGCTCATACTTGCCGCTAAGCACACCGCGCGCCAACGGGCTGAAGGGCACAACGCCGAGTCCGTAAAACGCAGCGGCAGTGATCTGTTCGACTTCTGCCTGACGGTTGACGATGTTGTACAGCGGTTGACTGACGACCGGCTTGTCCACGCCCAGACGCTGCGCGACGTTGACGATTTCCGCAATCCGCCAGCCACGGAAATTGGAGACGCCCCAGTAGCGGATCTTGCCTTGGCGTATCAGCTCGCCAATGGCCGACACCGTGACTTCCAGCGGCGTGTCGTGATCCTCTCTGTGCAGGTAATAGATATCCACATAGTCGGTATTCAGCCGACGCAGGCTGTTTTCAATGGCGTTGAACACATGTTTGCGACTCAGGCCTGCCCGGTTGGGGATGTCACTGGGAGCGCTGTAGCCGAGCTTGGTTGCCAGCACCCAGTCGCTGCGACGCGAGGCGATGGCCTGGCCCACGAGCTCTTCCGAGCGACCGCCGTTGTACACGTCCGCCGTGTCGACGAAATTGACACCCTGATCCCAGGCCTTGTCGATGATGCGCAAGGACTCGTCGGCGCCTGTCTGCTCGCCGAACATCATCGAGCCCAGAGTCAGTGTTGAAACCTTGAGACCGGACTGGCCAAGAACACGATAATTCATGTTTAACATCCTCCTTGTCATTCACGCAGGATCAGTCGGACATACTGGCGCGTATGCCGAGGCATTGAAAAGATGAGTCGACCCACGGTCAGCGCTCATCGTTATACACAAGTCCGCCTCGACACTGATCGTGCCCA
>NZ_LKEH01000030.1:9037-63664 GCF_001642795.1 Pseudomonas viridiflava
C
The DNA here is from genome assembly GCF_001642795.1 of Pseudomonas viridiflava. Taxonomy (GTDB): domain Bacteria; phylum Pseudomonadota; class Gammaproteobacteria; order Pseudomonadales; family Pseudomonadaceae; genus Aquipseudomonas; species Aquipseudomonas viridiflava. Next base: position 9,039 of record NZ_LKEH01000030.1, read on the forward strand.
AGCGACAGGGCTGCTTAGCCGATATCCGGCAGTCCCCAGTCCTTGAGCGAGAACTCGGCCAGTGAATCAATGACCAGATCCGCATGCTCATACTGTTCACGCGGCATGTGCGAATCAGGCACTGCTACGGCATACATGCCCGCCGCCTTGGCTGCCGTGACGCCGAACGGCGAGTCCTCGAACACCAGGCAATCGGCCGGGTCCACGCCCAGACGGCGCGCGGCTACCAGAAAAATGTCCGGCGCCGGCTTGGCGGCCGTCACGTCCGGGTCATCAGCGGTCACCACGGTTTCGAACAGCTCGAACCAGGCGCGGTGCAGCGTGGTCTTGGCGTGGAAGTAATGCACCGACGAACTGGTGCCCACGGCGATCGGAATGTTGTGCTCGGCCAGATGACGCACCAGCGTCTCGGCACCCGGCATGGCAGGCGAATGCGGGAAGCGCTCGTCGAGCATCGGCTGGCGAATCTCCAGAAACTCCTCGGCGGTCATCGGCAGCTCGAGTGTTTTGGTCACGTACTCCGCAAAGTCGGTGGCGCCCCGGCCGATGGTGTGCTGCTTGATCGCCCAGTCAAACGTCTTGCCGTGGCGGCTGGCGATGGCGTGAGTAACTTCGGTGTAGATGCCTTCGCTGTCGAGCAGCAGGCCGTCCATATCGAAAATGACGGCCTTGATCGGGCCGCGTGGGTTCTGCGTCGTGCTCATGTGATTCCGTCCGGTCAGCAAATTCGTTTCAGCCTAACGTTTCCGCCAAGACCATGGCTACCCCATGTTTTAAGGAGCGTGTCTTGAAGGCAGTTTCAGAACGGCCTGTTCGCAACAAAAGGCAGAAGGCCATGTCCAAGGGGCACTCAATAAGTGCAAACGCACACAGAACTGACCAACAATGCTGGGCTGTCGCGAGCTGGCGGTGATAATCTCTCGCGACTTTTCGGCAGCGCTGCAGGCTCTGTCGACCCGCGACTCACAGGTGTGAACACACTGTGATTTCAGGGACGACTTCTCATCATCAGAACGGACATCTTCGAGTCACTATGAATAAATCAGCAGGTATAGCGGTTGGCGTGATCGTCGTGGCAGGAGCTCTGGCGACGGCTGGCGCCTGGTACACCGGTACTCAACTGGAAGGCGCGTTGAACGACTCCATCAGCCAGGCCAACCAGGAACTGGCGAAGTCGTTCAAGGGCACCGACACCAGCGTCAAGCTCGAAATGCTCTCCCTTGAGCGCCATTTCTTCAGCAGCACCGCGCACTACCGCGTCGATATCCAGAACCTGTCCGATAGCACACAGGGCGGGCAGTTCCTGTTCGTCGATCACATCCAGCACGGGCCGATCCCGCTGTCCCGCCTCAAGACCCTGAACCTGCTGCCTGTGATGGCGCTGAGCAATTTCGAGATGGAGAAAAGCCCAAGCTCGGAAAAATGGTTTGCGCTGAGCAAGGACGTATCGCCCCTCAAGGGTCAGGCCAGCATCGGTTATGACCGCGCCACCAAAGGCTGGGTGCAACTGGCACCGCTGGAAATGAACGAAACTGACGGTACGTTCAAATTCTCCGGCATGACTGTGAATGCCGCGTCCTCCGCCGACGCTCAGAAGTTCGACCTCGACGGCAGCCTGGACAACCTGCAGCTGAATGTCCTGTCGCCTGATGGTCCGGTGAACATCGAAGTCAAAGGCATGACGTTCGACACCGGCGGCACCAAGGGTAAATCCGGGTTTTACCTGGGCCATACCAACATGAAAATTCAGGCCGCCGCGTTCCAGCTGGTCGGCAAGCCGCAGGTGCAGCTCAAGGATTTCACCAACACCAACCTCGCTCAGGAAGATGCCGGTAACTTTGCCGCACAGGTCAACTACGACATCGGCATGATCGCCTATGGCGGCAAGGACGTCGGTGCCGCCCATCTGGGTATCAAGATCGCCAACTTCAATGCGGTGGCCACTCAGGCGTTGTACCAGCTCTACCAGAACACCATCCTGCCGCAACAGCAGGCCGCGATTCTGGCCGAGCGTCCGCTGCAGCTCGAACTGACGCCTGCCGAGCGTGAAGTGATGAACACCCAGACGAAAACGCTGCTGGCCGGCAAGCCTCGTATCGAACTGGAGAAACTCTCGCTCAAGACCGCCAACGGCGAAAGCCACATGCAGATCGCGGTGGACCTGACCGATCCGGGCTCGCTTGATCAGCCCGCTGATGCGCTGGCTGTGAAAACGGTAGGCGAGGTCAACGCCAAGGTCGTGCTTTCGAAGCCGATGATCCGCGACATCGTCACCCAGCAGGCCATTCGTGAAGGCCAGACCGACCTGAAGGCCATCGCCGATCAGGCCAGCGCTGCCAGTGACATGGCCAGCGCGATGGCCGAGATGATGCAACTGGCCAAGGTCGAGGGCGAAACCATCGTCTCCGACCTGCATTACGCCAACAACATGGTCGACTTCAACGGCCAGAAGATGACCCTGCAGCAGTTCATGGCGACGGTCATGGGCAAAGTCGGCGCACTGGGCGCCCAGTAAGCCTGCGTGTCGCTCGGGGCTGCAACCGCAGCCTCGGGCTACGCCTTCTTGAGGGACACGTCCCGCATCAGCGTTCTTATGACTTCCAGTGCTCGAAAATCCGCAGAGAACATCTACTGACAGTTGTGACAGTTGTGACAGTTGTGACAGGAGGCGAAGTCCTGATATCCGGTGGCACCGGGTTTTTTCGCTACTGAGTCAGCCCCACCAAGGTATCCGCCAACTGCCGGGTGCGTTGTGATGTTCCCGCCGTCATGTCGCTCGATCCCTCCAGCTCGCTCAACAACCCGGTCAGCGTGCCGACCTCGGCCGACTGCTCTTCGATATGCTGGGCGACCTTGCGAATCTCTTCAGCCAGACGCTCGATATCGGTGCCGATGTCGTTGGCGTTCTGCGAGGTCTTCTGCGCCAATTGCCGAACCTCGTCGGCCACCACTGCAAAGCCACGGCCCATCTCGCCTGCGCGTGCCGCTTCGATGGCGGCGTTGAGCGCCAGCAGGTTGGTCTGTCCGGCGATCTGCTGAATCGTCTGCACCACCGACTGGATGCGCAGGCTGGACTTGGCCAGTTCCCGCGAACCCGACACCACTTCGTCGGCCTGATTGACCAGGCTTTTGACGGTATCGCCCGCCTTGTCGATGACCTTCTCCTGATGCGTGATCGTCTGGGTCAGTTCATCCATCGAGACGTGCAACTCGCCTGAGTAGTGGCGCAGCTGCCCGGCAATCTCTTCCTGGTCCTGGTGAGCCTTGACCAGCACATCGCCCAGATCGCTCAGGCCACTGAACACCGGACGAATCTGCTCATCCAGACCGCTGGGATCAATGGACTGGACGAAGTTGCGCTGTTTGAACTGATCGATCTGTTTGACCACCACATGGCTCAGGCCCGCCAGTTTCTTGATCTGCCGACGCAGAAAGAACGCCTTGAACTCACCGTAGTAGGCGATGAAGTTGTCAATGTAGTCGTCGCGGAAGGACTGGCCCTCAGGCACCTTGAAAAAGAACACCGCGGTCAGCGTCTGATTGAGGTTCAGCCCGAGGATCTCCCCGAAGGTCGAGAAGCCCACGACAGGCGTGTCGCCGAACACATCGTTCATGCGGCCCAGTTCGCTGCCGTTGTTCAGGCGGCGCAGGATGCAGTCGCTCAACAACCCTAGCAACGGCTTGCCGGACTTGCCCTGCAGGAAGCGGGCGAAGTCCTTGCGTGTGCTGTCGATCATCGATGTTCGCTTGACCATCACCAGCTCTTCGCCCGGCGCAACGTCGCAGAACAGGTGGACCCGCTCGCTTTCGTAATCAATACGCGCGATGGAACGCACGAACAGTTCCTCGCCCACCCGGATGGCAAACGAGTACTGCGCCAGCTTGCTTTCCAGATCACGCCGCTCGCACTGCAACGCGTCACACAGTGCCGCCACCATGGTGCTGATCTCGCCACGCGCGTTGACCACTTGGCTGATGTAACGCTCTTCCAGCGACGCGGTCAGCACGCTCAGGCTCAGTGACGTAGGCTCGAAGTTCTGGCTTTTGAAAACCCCGAAACGCACATTCTTCGCGCTCTTGAGGAACACCACCTGAGCGTGGTTTTCGTAACTGCGCTTGCCGTCGTGGATCAACGTTTTCTGAAAGTCGCCCTTGCCACCCGCAGACCCTCCGACGAACAGACACGGAAAGCGCCCGGACTCATACAGCGCTTCCATGAAAAACGACTCCGACGCCGACAACCCGTCGAACGTGACATAGGCCAGCGTGTCGCGATGATCGATAGGCGTGCTCACTTGCGTGCGCTTGATCGAGTCGGTCAGCCGCGCAATACGCTCACGCATGGAAAGCCGCTTGCCCGCGCCGCGAATGTCCTCACTGTGCAACGGAATGTGCACCACCTCGGCACTCTTGATCACGCTGGCGTCGAACAACGCCAGCACGATCCGATCCCACTGATTGTCAGCTGCGCAATACAGCGAATCGTTACTCGAACACAACTCGCCCGACGTTGTGCACAAGCTGATTTTGGCATTCGGAAAACGCGCCGCCACAGACCGCGCGACCTGATCGAAATCGACATGCGGCGAGACGAAACCGGTGAGGTAAACCGGGTCGAAACTCAGGGCAGAGAGTTTTGCACTCAGCTCGCGGGCAGAGGTAATGACACTGAGAACGCCGCCGGTCCGCGTGGTAGTGGTCCGAAGACGGGATAGAAAGCTCATGATTGAGTCCGAAGAAGGTAGGAAGCGGGGCCGCGGGGGATGCGGTCAGATTCTTTTTCATCGGCTGGGAGGGGGATTGCGGTAGGGCTGACGGGTGAAAAACTGTCCGAATGGTCGGGATTTTGGATGGGTGGTTTCCGACTGTGTTTTAAAGAGGTGCCCAGACGGAGCGCTCATTGTCACGCTGATCGTTCCCACGCTCCAGCGTGGTAACGCCTCTCAGGACGCTCCGCGTCCGCTCTCGAATGTGGCGCAGAGCTTCACGGGCTGCATGCCCACGCGATGGACACGATCAGTGTTGAGGTGGGTTTGTGTATAACGATGAGGACGGAGCGTGGGGCGATATCCGGCCTCTAACGCTGCACACTGCTGCTGATCTGCCCCAGAAACTTCTGTGCGAAAAGCACTCGCTGCTCCGGAGTGTCAGCAGCGCCGCCTCGAGCCAGTTCTCTGATGCGAGCCTCCACCCCCTCGGCTCGACAGGCCAGGCCACATTCGTTGGCGATCTGTGCACTCAGGTCGGGTCGGGCGTTGATTTCAATAACCAGAGGCCCGAGATTCTGATCCAGCATCATGTCCACTTCGATGTAACCCAGCCCGCAAAGCTCGTGGCACCTGGCAGCAAGCTTCATGAAGTCGTTCCAGGCCGGCAGCCGGAAACCTTCGACAACCTCAGTCTTGTCCAGAGGCTTTCCAATATCCTTGAGCCAGGTACCTCGCAAGGTCATGCCAGACGCGATGTCGATCCCGACACCGATGGCGTCCGGTTGCCGACTGGTCCAGCCGGCCGATTGCCGCGTGGGAATACGCAGCATGGCCATCACCGGGTAGCCCATCAACACGGTAACGCGAATGTCCGGAACCCCGTCACCGCTGAAGCCTTGAAAGACGTCGTCCGGAATAACCCGATACTCGACCAGCGCACGATCCTTGTCGCCCCGCGAATAGGCTCCGCTGAGGATGTCTGAAACATGGTCCTCAATGTCCGCGTGGGTGACGATCTGCCCGGACAGCGTTCGATAACGGTCTTCGAAGCGTTCGGTGATAACCAGAATGCCTTTTCCGCCCGTGCCTCGGGCAGGTTTGATGACAAAGTCACTGTGCCCGTCGACAATCTGGCCGAGCTTTCTGATCTCTCTTTCAATGGCAATGACGCCATAGGTCTGCGGCGCTTCAAGGCCCGCCTGCGTCGCCCGTTCCTTGGTAAGGATCTTGTCATCGGCCAACTTGCTGAGCCTGCGCTTGTTGTACTTGAGTTCATAGTCGAGATCGCGCCGATTGATGCCCGGTATGCCCCATGCGTTCAGGGCCTTGCGGATTTTCCACAGGCCGGTCATTAGGCTTTTCTCTCCACGAACGCTTTCAGCTCGACCAGCTCTGTCAGGCGATAGCCGCGATAGCGACCCATCGCCAGCATAAAGCCGGTCAGGACCAGCAGCACGGCCGGGAAGGTAAAGACGAAGTAGACCAGCTCCGGCACGCTCATGATGATGTGTGCCAGCGACGCGGCGAAGAGGGTGCCGATTGCAACTTTCAGGGCGTGCCCGCCGCCGCTTTCCTCCCAGGTAATGGACAGGCGCTCGATGGTCATCGTCAAAATCACCATCGGAAACAGAGCCACCGAAAGCCCGCGCTCCAACCCCAGCTTGTGGCTGAGCAGGCTGACCGCGGCAATCAATATCACGACAAAGGTCAGCACTACGGACAGGCGAGGCAGCATCTGCAGTTTCAGGTGTTCAAGATAAGAGCGAAGCATCAGGCCCAATGCGGTGATGCCCGTGAACAGCAGAATGCCAAAGTCGAGTTGGGTTTCCCTGAACGCCAGCGCGATGAGCACCGGGGTGAACGTGCCCAGTGTCTGAAGACCGATCAAGTTGCGCAGCAGCAAAATCACCAGCACGCCGACCGGGATCACAATCATGATCATGAATGTTTTCTGAGTCTCCAGCGGCAGACCGTACAACGAATAGGACAGAAAACTTTTTTCTGCGCTTGCGTCCGCCAGCTTGGCCAACTGCATGGCGTTCATTTCGCTGTTGTTCAGGCTGAAGCTTACCGTTGCGTTCTTTCCGCCATCGACAGTGATCAGGTCTTCGTTACCGATCCACCACAACAGCCTGTCATCCGGTAACCCGGCCTGGCCTGTGTCCGGGTTGAAGTACAGCCACTTCTTGCCATTGAAACTGCGCAGCCAGAGTTCGGGTGTTTGCGGCTGATCGGCTACCAGCCGGATCGTGTGGACTCTTTCCATCGGAACATGTGCGAGCGAGAGCAGCAACTCAGTGATCTGCGCTTTTTTCTCTACCGACGTATTGCCAGCCAGCAGGAACCTCGCGTCATCGTTACCCGTATCGTTGACGCGCTTGATGGCCTCGCTCATGAAGGTTTCGACATCGGCGGAATGCCGGCGGATCGGCGCCACCAGAGCCTCTGCCGCGATTTTCTCTGCACCCGCAACCGGCAGACTGTCGCGATAGATCGGTCCTTTTTCCTTGGGCTTCTCTCCACGATATCGCTCGGTCAGCACCAGCCGGTAATACAGCTCCTGAGTCCCCTTGGCCCGACGCGATGACCAGGTCGCCTTGCGATTGCCGTCCACCACATTGACGCTCACGCCATAGTTCCTGGAAATGAAGCTTTCGTTGAGGTTTACGTAGTCCGATGTCAGCGAAGGCAAGAACATCTGAACCTTGATCGCGTCCCCGACATTGGCCTGAAACTCTACCTTGGCATCAATGTTCCAGAGATGATCGGTTTCATTCTGAGTCATCGGGATGCCGAGAACGGCAATCTGATAGGCCGTAATTCCGATCCCAAGCAGGGTCAGAATCGCGATCAGAAACTTCAGGTGGAGTGAGGTGGCGCGCATGGCTTTACTCTGCGTTGAGCGATGACGAGGTGAGTGTTGATATCGAGGTACTACGTCCGTGTGAGCAGACCATCATCTTCAGCATCGTGTGCGGATGGCCAGACAAGCAATCGCGTGCTGACATCCCAGGCAGGATTGGCCGGATAGTTAAACAGCCAGTTTCCGCTGCCGACATCTGCAAAGAACGTTTTGATCGTTGCAAAGCGGGATGGCACGCTCTTGACGCGTACAGATCAGGACAGGCACGACCCTGATCTGAGTCTGAAAGGAAGGGCTGATCACGCCTGATGGGGCCATGCATCCGACAATCAGCAGAGGGGCCTTCAGGCAGAGTGGTGGTGGGGGCTTTAGCGTCCAGCATGCATTGAATTCCATCCATTGAATAAGCATGACTCGGAAATTTGATTCCTTCGTGGCGGGTAGCATATTGCTATTTCCGCAGGCTTGGATACCTCTATCTGCTGGTGATGGAGGCGATTTTAGCGTGGGCCTCTGGAGGAGGATCAGTACGGGGGAAGCGCCTTAATCGCTTAACCGTACATGTGCAGCAGATCCTCGATCGGCTTGAGCTCATGTACCGCGAGCGGTGTTATGCCGAGCATGTTTCGTTGTTAGCTACCAGAGTTTCTCTACATTCACCCCGCATCCATTGGTGCGGATTCTATCCAGCAAATGATTTAGCGTGATAACAGGTTTTCCGATGTTTTGAGCGGTATACTCTTTCCGAAAGATTTTGAAAGTTAATAATCATCTAAGTTGCTCTCACTCTTAAAGTTGTCCTGAGTGTTCGCTAGCTCTTTATAATTAACAATTTTTCTGAATCTATTAATGCAATTTTTAGCTCGCTATCTTTCTTTCGCTAGGTGTCGACTCTATGTTGTAGGTCTGACTTAACTTCCAATTATGTTTTAAATAAAAAAGGCGTCAGGTGGTATTCTAGGTATAAGCATTTAAAGGCTCTCGAGGTTGGCTTTGCATCCATTGTTTTTCAATCGTAAGATTTCTTCTTCAAATGTGTATTTCTGCAGGTTTTCAGCTTTTTTATCATATTCTTTTCTTAGCAATCTAAATAAGACCCCTATATTTTTCTTGCTTTTTTTGTCAAGGCTTTCAATAAGGTCGTATTGGTTGTCTGATAGTAAAGGAAGTTTTTTTCTGAGGATATAATAAGCGCTTATGTTAGAAAGTAATCCGTGCGCATCTAAGTAATTTTCTTCCAGATACTTCACGTAATCATCGAAAATGCTAGTTAGTAGGCTTTGCGCTGCTTTCTGATTTTTCAAGAAGCCGCACATCTCTTGCCAATTACTGATATAGAGGTGATCTCCCCAGTCAGAGCCTCTGGCGAAATAGATGCCTTCACCTTTGAAGAATTCAGATATTTCATGTCTATCTAATGCTGTTTCGAAAGTAGTTGTCATTGAAGTTGCTCCCAGTCTTCAAAATTCTTCAATAATGTTCCAACGTCACTGTTATGGGTTACCTTTTCTGAACCAATTAGAGCGGCCTCCTTTGTTCCGCTTTTGGTCGCTCCACCTGGAACCCATTCATTAGGATAGGCGCCATTTTCTCGTCCATTTGGCATCTCATAACTAAATCGCGGGTCATCTGGTTTTATTTTGACAATCCATATGCCCTCTCCATCAAGATTCTTTGCGCCAAGATTTAGTTCTTCATTCAGGACTTTCCAGTCATTACCTGATGCTTTATATTTCGCAACAACACTTTCCATTTCCGATGTTAATCCTACAAATTTTCGTTGCGGAAAATCCGGGAATCTCGATCCGGTGATCCAACTTTCAATTACGACAAACGACCCACCTTCTTTTGCAAAAAGCTCCCGATGAGCGGTTACATAACTCTCTGGAAGATAGTCGCCAGGATTCGGTGGCCGATCCGCTTTGTCCATGTCGATAATTTCGTCGAACTTTTCCTGAGTCATTGGTAAGTGGTCAGGTTTAGTAGCGTTCGCGGAGTTTGTAGGAAGCTTACAATCAGGTCCTGGACAAGCCGAACTCAACCCCAACGGATCCACCCACCCCGTCGGGTTAGGCACGTACTGGTAGTTGTTCAACCCACCCGCAAGTTTGATCGGGTCCGGTGTCAGAAACCGTCCAGTGCCCGGATTGTAATAGCGATGGCGGTTGTAGTGTAGGCCCGTCTCGGCATCGAAGTACTGACCCTGGAAGCGCAGCGGGTTGTCGATTTCGGCGATGTCGAGGGTGGCGAGGTTGCCGTAAGCCCGGTATTTGGCCGACCACATGATCTCGCCGCTGTAATCGGTGAGTTCCTGTGGGGTGCCGAGGTGGTCAAGCTGGTAGTAGAACGGCTGGGCCTTCAGCGGACCTTCGCCATCGAGCATTGCCAAGGGGCGAAAGGTGCCCGGCTCGTGGATGTAGGTGCGATAACGGTTGGTTGCGCTTTCGGCGATGAGCCGTTCGCCTTGCCAGAGGAATTCGGTGGTATGGCTATCGACGGTCTTTTCGATGCGGCGGCCAAAGGCGTCGTATTTGTAGGACGCGGTACTGCCGCCCGGCAGGCTGACGCCGATCAGGCGGTGCTGGCAGTCGTAGCGGTATTCGGTGACGAGTTTCTGGCCGGTGCCGCGTCGCTCGCGGATCTGGTTGCCGTAGGCGTCGTAGTCGTAGTGCCGGTCGCCCTGCATGAGCAGGCGGTTGCCTTTGACGTTGGCCAGGTTGGCGACGGGCAGGTCGTTCTGGGCGAGCAGGTTGCCGGCCGGGTCATGGGCGAAGCTTTCCGGTGTGCTGCCGCGCACGCTGATCAGGCGATCCAGCGGGTCGTAGTGGAAGCTGCGGTTGCCTTTTCGGCTGTCGTTGACGCCTGCCAGATTGCCATTTGCGTCGTACGCGTAGTGGCGGTGGAACAGGTTGCGGTCCTGCTGGCTGACACTGTGGGCCTGAAGGCGGCCCTGGTCATCGTACTGATACTGGCTGAGCAACAGACCCTGCTGGCGTTGCTGCTCGCGACCGGCGATGAACTGGTGTGTGGTCAGGCGCGAGCCGTTGAGGTCAATGCTGCCAAGCTGGCCGCCGCGCTGGTGGTGGTAATCGAGTTTGCTGCCGTCAGGCAGGCGGCAATGACTCAACTGGCCAAGCGCGTCGTACTCATAACGCGTGGTGCCCCAGCCCTGATGCTCGGTAATCAGGCGATCCTGCAGGTCGTATTCGTAAGCGAGCGGCCAGTGACCGTCGTCGACGCTGACCAGGCGGCCTAGAGCGTCGTAGCGGTAGTGGACCGCGCTGCCATCGGCCAGGGTTTTGACCAGCAGGCGGCCAGCGCTGTCGCGCTGATACTCGGTGACGAGTTCGCTGCCGTCGTCGCCGAACTCGGTTTTCTTGAGCAGCTGGCCGTTGAGGTCGTATTCATAGGCGGTAGTGCGGCCATCGAAGCCGGTTTCCCGCTGGATCAGACCATTGCTGTAGTAGTCGAGGTGATAGTGCTCGCCGCGCTCGTTTTCGATTTCGGTGAGCAGCAGGCGGGCATTGTCGTAGCGATAACGCAGTTGGCTGCCATCTGGGTTGATGCGGCGGCTGACCAGATGCAGGTTGTCGGCGTATTCATAGCGGGTGATGCGGCCCAGCTCATCGCGTTCGGCAGTGACTTTGCCATAGGCGTTGTAGGTAAAAGCGCGGGTGGCGCCGCCGGGCAAAGTGATTTGCGCCAGACGGTTAGCTGCGTCCCACTGGTAATGGGTGATGGCGCCGGTTTCTTCCTGACGGGTGATCTGCCGACCCAGCGCGTCGTAACGGTATTTGCGCTGACCGCCATCAGGCAGGCGCTCTTCGAGCAACTGGCCAAGGCCGTTCCAGCCCAGCGTGTGGCGACTGCCGTCGGGGTGACGGATTTCCAGCAGGCGACCGTGCAGGTCGTAGCTGTAATGGGTTTCGTTGCCGTCCGGATCGATCTGGACGGTGATGTCGCCTTGACGATTTCGATCGTATTTCCATCGCGCTTCGCCACGTTCGACGCTTACCAGTTGGCCGTCGAAATAGCCGTAATAGGTTGGAAGTCCTTCAGAGGGAATGAGGGCGATCAGGCGTCCGGCATCGTTGTAGCGGTATTCAGTGACTGCGTCGAGTGCATCTTTTTCTGCAATCAGACGACCTTGTTCGTCGTAGATTTTCTGTAATTTTGCGCCATCAGGATCGGTTTGGCTGACCAGCCGCGCATTGGTGTCATGCACGTAGACCTGTTCGCTGCCGTCAGCATTGATGACCGTGGCTGTTCCGTTGTCATTCCAGACGTAGCGTATGTCCATCTGCGAGTAGTTGGCCCACTGACGCACGCAGCGTGAGGCCTTGCCTTCGCGCTCCCATTCCCAATGGAAGCTGGCACCACCGGCCAACTGCCGTTCGAGAATGACGTGCTGATCACTGTAACGATAGTGCTCGCTTTCACCGGCTGCGTTTGTGGCGCGGACCAGTTGATGTCGCTCGTTGTAGTGGTAGGTGACGAGGGTCTGTACTGTCAGCCATGGATCCTGTCGCTTGCCTTGCTCGTCATATTCCGGACGTTGTTGCTGGTACTCGACCGAGGCGATGTGTCGGTCGTTGTAACGCAACAGCAGCGAGCGTCCTGCTCCGTTGTCGATACGCTGGATGCGATCAACAAGGTCGTATTCGATATGTAGCTGGTTATCGTAGGCATCGCTGATGGTTGTCAGCCGACCGGCGCGGAAATGATAGAAGCGCGGCTTTTGTCCCGCTTGGGTCAGAATCAGTTCGCCTGGGGCATCACCTACAAAAATCGCTGCACTGGCCAGGCTGTTGGTAATGGCCGGACGCCGCTCGGTCGGCATCGGGAAGCGGGTCTGACGATTCTCGTTGTCAGTCCAGAGCACACCCTCATCGTCCAGTTGCAGGCGGTGGGAGAGCGAATGGCTCCAGCCGTAGCCCAGACGGCTATCGATTTCGACTGCGCTCGTCCGGTACAGGCGTGTCCATTCGAGATTCAAGAGTCCGCCGAGCTCACCGTCGGTGAGGGTCAGAAGCTCTTCCCCTGTGACCATTGAAACAGGGTCGCCGTTGGTGCAGGTTTTCTTCGCAGGTTCTGCAGGTTCATCAGCCGGGTTCTTCGACTGTGCAGGCGCGTCGTCGACGTGCTCTTTCTGTTCGACCTTTGTCGCGTTCTTCTTCTTGCCCCGTGCCTGAACCTGCGCGTCCGGTTCCACTGTGCCGGAAATGGGCGGCTTTTTCTTCGGAGCTGTAGCCGTGACAGCCGGTTTTGGTGGCGCGATGGCGACATCCGTCTTGCGCGCAGGGTTCAGCTTTGCCTCTGCATTCAGCAGCAGGGGCTTGGCGGTTTCGGCGTGAGCCTGTGCGTTTTTCCGGCTGAGCTTCATCAACATCGAGGTGAAGTCTTCAATCAGCGCCATGACTTTGCCGCTGTTTTGCGTCGCTTTGAGTGCTTTGGTGGCAACCCTTACAGTCAGGCCGATACCACCGGTCAGCACGACGCCGATCAAGATGTTCATCAGCACTTCGGTGGTCAGTTCGGCGAGCACTTCAGTACAGGTCTGCGGCGGCAGCATCTTGACCCACGCTACAATCGCAGCCACATAGATCCACATCAGCGGCTCGTCGCTGGCAATCAGCAACGCCGTGTGGATGGCTTCTTTAGACGCGTTGTAGATGCGTTTGATTTCTTCCTCGGTGAAGAACTTTTTCAGCTTTTCGTAGTTTTCCCGGGGATGGGCGACCAGGTTGTAGAGACTTTTTATATCCCCCCACAAGCCCATGATGGCTTTGAGAAAACCTTTCCAGGCCGAATCCAGTTGCTGCATGGCTCGCCCGGTCATGGACGCGTCGCTATGCGCCTGCCAGAGCGGCAGAAAGTCCGTACTCCACTGGGTGGTCAGCCAGCCGCTAAGCTCACCTATGACGCCCTGATATGAGTTGAACAGGCTGTCGATCTGTGCGGGCGTCGGGTTGGGGAAAAAAGTGATCTTGTATTGCTGGTTCGGCTTGAGCCCCGTGACTTCTTTGATGCCGCTGGGGCCAATGGTCACGTTGATAGGACCGCCAGCCTCATTCTTGCCCATGAATAAACCGTCGACCACAGGCACAAGTCGCACAGGCGTGTTGCCGATCGGCACGAAACGCGCGGACTCGAAGCTGTGCACCAGCTTGAGTTTGCCGTTGGCCGGGCATGTCGCATACAGGTCAGCGCTGCTCTTGCTGTCCTTGTCCTGGGTGCCGACTTCATCGCCTACCTGAAACTGCTGTTCCGCATCCAGAATACCGCCATACCAGGCCTCGGCATGTTTGCGGTAGTCCGCGAGGCACTTCTTGAAGTCCTTGATGATGACCTGAGCATCGGGTTGCTCGGCTGTCAGGTTGCCGACGATAGAACCCATGGAAATGTTCATACGGTCACCTCATTCTCCAAGTGGGCTTTCAGGAGCCCGGTATAGTTTTCTTCCGTGAGCGAGGTACGCTTTACGAAACGCGCCACTTTCTGCCGCAGATTGGATTCGGGAAACGAGAAGTACAGTTCGGCTTCATTTTCTTGCAGCCACTGCATCATGTTGTCGATGACAGTGTTGGGATCGTCGCCCGCAAGCTTTTTAATCAGTGCATCCGGCACGCTCCACCAAGGGAACGGCATCGGATCACCGACGACCCCCTGACCGGTTGTCAAAGCTCGTCCGTTGATCAGATAACGATCAAAAACCGGAACCACCTCAGACGCTTCTGCGCCGAGTTCGCTCAGAATCGGATAAATATGCCGCCCATCCCAAAACCGGAAAAACACCTCGGCCCCGTCCGGCATCTTCACTTGGGTCAGACTGCGCAGGTGTTCGAACACCACCTGCGGTGGATGCGTCGAAACGGCCAGCCAGCCCCAGTCCTCGGCATCGGTTTCAGCAATCCAGGTCAGGAAGGCTGATCGAGGCTTGAGTTCGCTCAGGTAGGGCATCACCGGTTGCCAGGTGTCATAAGGCGTGCCGCCCCAGATCGGAATGAATCCGGCGTCTGGCTCAGTCATGTGCAGGGTTTTAAGCGCGTCGGCATCACTGGCGGCGCTGACGACCACGTACAGGTGTTCGTCCTTGCGCAACGGTTGTTGCGTCAGCCAGTCTCGTGGCGTGAGTCGGTCAGATCGCACAGGCACCGTCCTTGCACTTCTCGCATTCTTCACAGAACGGTGCATTGCGTTTGAGGGTGTTGATTTGCGCCGGGGTCAGTACCGCACCGGCCTTGTCGGCATCGGCCTGCTGTAGCGGACCCGGCATCAGCGGGGCTGCCGGGGTGCCGCTGCCGGGACTGCCGCCGGTATTGACGTTGATCACCGGGCCGCTCAGGGTGACGCCGCTGGCGTCGATTTTGATGAAGCTGCCGCCCGCTTTGAGGGTCAGTTCGCTACCGGCCTCAAGCACGACCTTCATGCCGCTGCTCAGGTGGATTTCCTGACCGGCTTCGATGAACTGGCCGGTGCCGATCTTCACGTGCTGATTGACCGCCACGGTCAGGTGATCGTCGGCACGGGCTTCGACCTTGCGGTCGGCGTAGACGGTGTGGTGTTCCTCGGCCTTGAACTCGCTGTAACTGTTCTGCTCGACGGTGTCGTGTCGCTCGTTGCCGACGCGGATCTTCTGGTCGTGCTCGACGTTCTCGTCCCAGTCGCGCTGGGCGTGCAGGTAGATCTGCTCCTGTCCCTTGCGGTCCTCGATGCGCAGTTCGTTATAACCGCCGCCGCCCGGTGAGCTGAGGGTCTTGAACGTGCTGCGGGTCTTGTTTGCCGGCAGGTCGTACGGAACGACATTTTCCTTGTGGTACAGGCAGCCAGTGATCAGCGGCTGATCGGGGTCGCCTTCCAGGAAGGTCACCAGCACTTCCATGCCAATGCGCGGAATGGCGATGCCGCCGTACATCGCGCCAGCCCAGGCGGATGAGACCCGCAGCCAGCAACTGGTCTTGTCGTCGGCCTGGCCTTCGCGATCCCAATGGAACTGCACTTTGACGCGGCCGTACTGATCGCAGTGAATCTCTTCGCCCTGAGGGCCTGTGACCACGGCGCTCTGGCTGCCGAGAATACGTGGCTTGGGGTGGTCCAGCGGCGGCCGGTTCGGCACGTCCCACGGGGTGGCCTGGAAACGGTTGCGGTAGCCCTGATGGAAGTCATCCTTCAGGTCGGTCGTGTCGCTGGTGACCGACTCTTCCAGCACTTGCGGCTGCTTGCCTTCGTGCAGGATTTCAGTGAGCAGCCACAGGTCGTTCCATTTGGCCTTGGGGTGTTGAGTCATGGCCAGGAAATGGCCACTGACTAGCAACGGCTGATCGCTCTTGCCTTCGACCAACTGGTAGTCGCTGCGATGACGCTCCAGCGCTCGCTTGGCGAGGTGCTTGCCCCGGTCCCGGTCGACAAAGCGGCCGGGGTAGTCGTAATCCTCGAGGTCAGGCAGTGCGTCGCCACGGTTTTCGCTTTCCAGCGTCATGCGCGGCTTTTCGAAATCGTAGTCGCGACGGGTCGTGCGGCTGGTGCGGGTCTCCAAGCGCAGGTCGAAACGCTTGATCACCGGGTCGCTGGCGACCATGCCGGAGTCCTGCTGATAAGCCACGGGCGCCAGTTTCGGGAACACCGTCTGGTCATCGCCGAACACCAGCGTGTGGCCGGTGGTGCTGTGCTGGAAGTGGTAATGGATACCTTCTTCCTCGCACAGGCGCTGGACGAAGTGCAGGTCCGATTCATCGTACTGAACGCAGTAAATGCGTTCCGGGTACGTTGCCCCGACCTTGAACTGGTAGGCGTTGCTCTGAATGCCGTGTTCTTCGAGGACCTGGCCGATGATTTTCGGCACGCTCAGGTTCTGGAAGATGCGCTGGTTGATGCGGTGCGCCAGGTACGCCAGCTGTGGGCGCAGGGTCACGGCGTAGCGGGTCAGCCGCTTGCCGGAATCGCCCTGGGCGGCGCGGTAGATCTGGCCGTGAATGCCGCTGCCGTCAGGCGAAAGCTGCAGAAAGGCCGGTTTGTGCAGCAACGTTTCGAGGTCCAGGGACGGTTGCTCACTGACCAGCTCTACCTCGAAGGCGAATGGCTGGCTGATGGCTTCCCGGCCGGTAAGGGCGAACACTTGAAGGTCGTTCGAAAGCCCTTCTACGGTCAGGCTGAAGTGAGTCTGATTGGCCGGCGCGAACATCCCTTGTTCCTCGTGCAGTGCTGCTGCGCGCGTCGAGGCTCAACTAAAGCGGCCCGGCACACGCGAAATTCTGGAGGGGCGTAAACAACATCGACCAGCAGAGCTGGCCGATGCTTGAAGCGGTCGGCGCGACTTAGCCGGCGACCGGGGAACGCCAGTCATCGGAACCCGAAGTACCGGATACTTCGTGGGTCCAGGTGATTTTGCGGTAGGTGAACTCTACATCTTCCAGGTGAGTGAAGTGCGCGTTCGCCGGGTCCTGGCAGTTGTGCATGTAGTCCTTGATGTCGACGATGATCGCGTCTTCAAGTTTGGTGGTGAAGTAGTGTTCCTGGGTGCCGGCAGCCGAAGTGCGGTACCACTGGATGGTGATCTCGGTCAGGCGCTCGCCCGACGTCAGTGCTGCCAGCAGCAGTGGCGAGGACTTGTCGAACACCTTGGTGATCTTGACTGGCTTGTGAACGCGCTGACCGGTTGGCTGACCGGACTGTGGGTCACGCGGGATGATGACTTCGTGGCTGAAACCCTGAACCATGACCTGGTCTTCGTGACCTTCCTGGTAGGTGTTGCCGACCGAATCAGCGGTGAAGGCACCGGCAGTGATCAGGCCTTGTTTGGTGCCGGTGATGGACATGTACGCTGGCGTAGCCATGGAGGTGCTCCTTGCTGAATAAGTGAAGGTGCCCGGAGGCGAAATCGCCCGGAGGGTGCCTTGCAGATATCAAGCTTCGTGCCAGCTTGCAGGCAGCGTCTGTAAATCAGGCAGTTACCTGACATGGCGTGGGAAAAGGAGGNCGCCATTTCTTGCGCATGATGGCCATATGATGCTTTTTCGTGTAGTTGGTGTGTAATCCAGTCATAGAGATGTTTATGAAATTTATTGCATCTTTTTGGGTGCAGTTTGAAACCTAGTTCTCATGATGTGTGTCATACAACCTTATTATTTTTTTATGAAATTTTCGCATTTATTTTTTCAACTTTTTCGTTCCGTCGCGTAGACATCCCATAACAGAATTTTCTGCTGAAAAGGCTCTGTGTCGCTGCTTTCAGGCGACTGGTCAAGGTGCATTTCGAGCGGCTCGGCAATGCGTTTTCGTTATAAAAAGAAATTTCCTACAGAAAATGAAAACGCGTCTCCTTGATGTTTAATCGAATGCTTGCTAGTGGCCATCTCCGTGAGTAAGATTCCGACCTCTGAAAGCGTAAGACTCTCGACCGGCCAGCCGCGTGGTCGAGGCTTTTTGGCGCTTTATGCCATCGCACCCTCTAATGGCCCAACGGATGTCGTCGTAATCGAAGGTCAAGGATGTCCTACTCAAGCAAACTTTCTGCCCACTACCTTGAACTTGCCAAAGTTCCTGTTTCCGCTGAAAACTTCGCGGGAGAGGACGTGCGCTTTTCGGTCGAGTTCGAGGCACTGGAAAGCGAGCTGGGTAAAGCGCAGTCCATGCACGAAGCCGGTCAGATCGACTGGCTTAAAATTCGAGAAAACAGTGAGAGCCTGCTTCGCACTCAGTCCAAGGACTTGCGCGTAGGCGCATGGCTTGCGTGGGCGCTCTACCAGCGAGAGTCCTTTCAAGGACTGTTGGCCGGACTCGGTGTTCTGCACCACCTTTGCGAACATCACTGGGCTGATATTCATCCCAGAAAAGCCCGCACGCGCGCCGCTGCCGTCGGCTGGCTGGTGCCGCGTCTCGAGCAGGTGCTTAACGAAAACGTCGCGATCAAAGAGCAGTTGCCAATGTTCCGGCGTCTGGTCGAACACCTTGAAGGCCTCGATAAAGCGTGCACTGAGCATCTGGGTGACGACGCTCCATTATTACTGCCGATTTCCCGCCGTCTGAAAAGCATGGTCCAGCGCGCGGCTGACAACCAGCCGGAGCCAGGCGTGGTTGGTGCAGCGGTTGCGCAGGTCAAACAGGCGGCCACACAGCTGTTCACGCCCGGCGCGCCTATCGATAACGAAAAGGAAGCGCACAAGGCCCTGCGTGCCCAGCAGGAAAACGCACGTCCTCTGTGTGCCTGGTGGCTTAAACAGAAGGCCAGCGATCTGCGAGCCTTGCGCCTCAATCGCACATTGCTGTGGCTGCCGATCGATGCAATCCCCGAGCGAAACGCCGAGCAGATCACGGCTCTGCGCGGGTTGCCTGCAGACAAGCTCAAGGCCTATCAGGATCGCTACGATCAGGCCAAATATGCCGATCTTCTGGTCGAACTGGAAGCGAGTCTGGCGAAGGCGCCATTCTGGTTCGACGGCCAGCGCATGGCGTGGGAGTGCCTGCAAGGACTGAACGCCGAGATGGCCATGCGCGAAGTGGAAATCCATTTTGCGCTTCTGCTTCAGCGCCTGCCCGGCATCATCGAACTGCGCTATCACGACGGCACACCCTTTGCCGATCCGGCTACCCGGGCATGGGTCACCGCAAGCGTCATGCCGCACCTGCAAACCAACAGCGCACCGCGCAAGGTCGAAGTTGCCGATACCCAGCCAGCCTGGGAAGTAGCCCTCGAAGCGGCGCTGCCCATTCTGCGCAAGGACGGCCTGAAAGCCGCCGTGCAGCTTCTCAAGCAGGGGCTGCAAAAGGCGCAGGGCGGACGCGCTCGATTTTTCTGGCAGTTCGCCCTGGCCCGGCTGTGCTTTGTGGCCAAGAAATACGAACTGGCCAAGGCGCAACTCGAGACGCTGGATCAGACGTTACAGGAATCGGGCCTTCATGCATGGGAGCCCGATCTTGCACTGGAAGTACTGCATCTGCTGCATAGCTGCTGTGAGCTGTTACCGCAGAACCATGTAGTGCGCGAACGCAAGGAAGAGATTTATCGCAGGCTGTGCCACCTAGACCTCGAAGTGGTACTCGAATAGGCCCCAGGGCCACAACCGAAAGGAGAAAAGCCATGGCCAAAGAAGGCTCTGTAGCCCCAAAGGAACGCATCAACGTCACTTTCAAACCCGCTACCGGCGGTAATCAGGAAGAGATCGAGCTGCCGCTGAAGTTGTTGGCAATCGGTGATTACACCCATCGCAGGGACGAGCGCAAAGTTGAAGATCGCAAGCCGATCAGCATCGACAAGATGACCTTCGACGAAGTGTTGGCCAAGCAGGAGTTAGAGCTGACCCTGAACGTACCGAACCGTCTTCAGGATGAAGAAGGCGTAACGGAAGAGCTGCCTGTGAAGCTGCGTGTCAACTCGATGAAAGACTTCAACCCGGCCAGCCTGGTTGAACAGGTGCCGGAGCTGAAAAAGCTGATGGAACTGCGCGATGCGTTGGTGGCGCTCAAAGGCCCGCTGGGTAATGCGCCTGCGTTCCGCAAAGCCATCGAAAGCGTCCTCGCCGACGACGAATCCCGCGGTCGCGTATTGGGCGAACTGGGCCTGAAGCAGCCAGCCCCAGACGCCTGAGTCCCTATCAGCCAAGGAAGTCAAACCCATGCCAAGCAACAGTACAGCAAAGCAAAAAAACGTTGAGACAGGCGAACAAAGCATTCTCGACAGCATCATCGCCCAGACCAGCCTGACGCGTGACGACGAAGCCTACGACATCGCCAAGCGTGGTGTATCGGCCTTCATCGAAGAACTGCTCAAGCCGCAAAACGGCAACGAGCCGGTCAAAAAGGCAATGGTCGACCGCATGATTGCCGAGATCGATGCCAAGCTCAGCCGTCAGATGGACGAGATCCTGCACCACCCTGACTTCCAGTCCCTGGAATCGTCGTGGCGTGGTCTGCAACTGCTGGTCGATCGCACCAACTTCCGTGAAAACATCAAAATCGAAATCCTCAACGTCTCCAAGGATGACTTGCTGGAAGACTTCGAAGATTCGCCGGAAGTGATGCAGTCGGGCCTGTACAAGCACATCTACACCGCTGAATACGGCCAGTTCGGTGGTCAGCCGGTTGGCGCGATCATCGCCAACTACTTCATGTCCCCAAGCTCGCCGGACGTGAAACTGATGCAGTACGTCTCCAGCGTAGCCTGCATGTCTCACGCACCGTTCATTGCTGCTGCCGGCCCGAAATTCTTCGGCCTGGAAAGCTTCACCGGCCTGCCGGACCTGAAAGATCTGAAAGATCACTTCGAAGGCCCGCAGTTCGCCAAATGGCAGAGCTTCCGCCAGTCGGAAGACTCCCGTTACGTCGGTCTGACCGTTCCGCGTTTCCTGCTTCGCAACCCGTACGATCCGGAAGAAAACCCGGTCAAATCGTTCGTGTACAAGGAAACCGTTGCCAACAGCCACGAGCATTATCTGTGGGGTAACACGGCTTACGCGTTCGGCACCAAGCTGACCGACAGCTTCGCCAAGTTCCGCTGGTGCCCGAACATCATCGGCCCGCAGAGCGGTGGTGCGGTTGAAGACCTGCCGTTGCACCATTTCGAAAGCATGGGCGAAATCGAGACCAAGATCCCTACCGAGGTTCTGGTCAGCGACCGTCGTGAATACGAACTGGCTGAGGAAGGCTTCATCTCCCTGACCATGCGTAAGGGCAGCGACAACGCGGCGTTCTTCTCCGCCAGCTCCGTGCAGAAGCCGAAGTTCTTCGGCAACAGCGCTGAAGGCAAGGCTGCAGAGCTGAACTACAAGCTGGGCACCCAGCTGCCGTACATGATGATCGTCAACCGCTTGGCTCACTACTTGAAAGTGCTGCAGCGCGAGCAACTCGGTTCGTGGAAAGAGCGTACCGATCTCGAGCTGGAACTGAACAAGTGGATCCGTCAGTACGTCGCCGACCAGGAAAACCCGAGCGCCGAAGTGCGTGGTCGTCGCCCGTTGCGCGCCGCCCAGATCACCGTCAGCGACGTCGAAGGCGAGCCTGGCTGGTACCGCGTCAGCCTGAACGTGCGTCCGCACTTCAAGTACATGGGTGCTGATTTCACCCTGTCGCTGGTTGGCAAGCTGGACAAAGAGTAAACGGAGCTCACTCATGACTGGATACGGCAGCCTTTTCGAACGCCTGAATGGCGATGCGGAAAAACGCGTCAGCTGGAGCCGCGAGGTTTCCGCCACGGCGTCCGTGGCTGCCCATCTGGCCAAGATGCTCAGCACCCGTGCGGGCAGCGTGCAAACGCTGTCCGACTACGGGCTACCCGATCTCAATGACATGCGTCTGAGCCTGCACGACTCTCTGAGTCAGGCCCGTTTGGCCATCGAAAGCTTCATCGAAGCCTACGAGCCGCGCCTGAGCAATGTGCGTGTCATTTCCCTGCCGCGTGATCACGATCAGCTTCGCCTGTCCTTCAGCATCGAAGGGCTGCTGGAAGTTGAGGGTTTCAAGCGTCAGGTCAGTTTCGCCGCTCGCCTGGATGGTAGCGGTCAAGTGAAGGTCAACTAAGGAGATTCCTATGTCCGGAAAACCCGCAGCACGCGTCACCGACCCCACGGCTTGCCCGCTCCCCGGCCACGGTACCAATCCTATCGCCGCTGGCTCCGGCGACGTGTTTTTCGACGGCCTCCCGGCCGCCCGCCAAGGCGATGCCTCGGCATGTGGTGGTGCGATGTCGGGCGGTTTGGCGACAACCGTTCTGATCAACGGAAAACCGGCCGCCACGGTTGACTCCGTCGGGACCCATGGCAACAAGGTCACAGCCGGGTCCGGGACGGTGATTATTGGTAATTCGCACACGCCTGCGGCGTTTGTGGCGCCCGAAGCAATAGTTATTCCAGGCGTCTTTAACCGTATTTTTGCTTTTCATACTGTGGATGGCCAGCCAGTTACGAATCTGAATTACAGAATGGTTTCTGATAGCGGTCTAGAGAAAGCAGGCTGTACGTCAGCAACCGGTAATACAGGATGTTTCTCCACCGGTAAACAAGGCGAGATGGTTAACATCTACGTTTCGGCGGAGTAAGCGCGTGGAAACCTCTATTGTTATCGATGGCTCCGCGCACATATTCGAGACCTCCGATGGGAAAACGGAGTTAAAAATTAAAGCCGAAACGACGCCAAGTGAAGATAAAGAACCGAAAAAGCTTCCTTTGCCCAGTGTGTGGCTGATAACGAGAGGAAATGGTGTACCTCTTTTTGCTCTAAAACCAAATGCATCAGATGTTCAGTTCAGAATTATGAAGGCTGAGAAACTGTACGCAGAAGCAATTCAATGGTTTGAACCGCTGGCGGATAATTACCGTAAAAAGTGTTGGGTGAATCCTGAGTCCAGCACGGCTGGTACCGATGCTTACAATGCCTATAAGCAAATGACTTGGGCTCAAATTATAAAGTTTTCGATTGTTGATAGAATGTCAATTAGCTTTGCTCCTAACATGCCCGGCGATTGGAAAAACAGCTCAGAAGGGGGGGCTGGATTTTTAATGGTAATGATCGAAGGCGAACCCTATTGGGCTGATGGCGTTGGACAGATCCCTTTCGCCACTGATACCTACCGTTTATACCTTGAAGAAACCAAGCTTGCGGAAGCTGCTATTAAGAAAACCGTTGAAACAGGTATGAAGTATGGTGATGGTCTTCCTATATTTCCAACGGAGGACAAAACCAATGAGTACGATAATTACATGGTGCTGCGCGGTGCCTTATGGGCCTCCGAGAATTTTGAACTGCGCACTGAAAAGGTAAGAGTATTTGCGGGCCGAATGGGCTATCGCGAAAATATTGTGACGAGCACTGTGTACCGCGTCGCCTCTGACCAAAAATTGAGAACCTCTATAACGCAAGGCTCTGTAGATAAGTATGGAGAGTGGAAAAAATGATCTCCAGGATAGCACGAAGCGTGCTCATACATTTTTTTGCCTGCGTCATTTATGTCGTTGCTAATTACTATGGGGTTTCTCTCTATAAAGTTATTTTTGGCGGGTTGACCTCTCGTGGCGCTTCCATTGGAATTGCCATGTACATGGTTTTCTATTTGTTTGTTTTTTTGAATATAGTGATTGCCGTCATTCCACGGCAAATTTTTAAGTGGTGCATTGTTGCTTTCATGGTTGTGTTGATATTGGTCTATCTATTACCACTTTACCCCATTCGAGCCCTAGCTTATAGCGCTTTGACAGGTGGGCTTACTGCTCTGGCAATTGTGGTGGCTGGCAAGTTTGAACGGTTTTGGCTCTCTCGGGCCCTCAAATAAACTTCTTTTTCCATGGTCGTGCTCTCAGCAGCTTCAGTGCACATCAAACGAATCTATACCCAGGCAGCCAGACATGTCCTTTAACCACTACTACCAAAGCGAACTCACTGCACTGCGCCAGCTTGGTCGTCGCTTCGCCGAGCGTAGTCCTGCGTTGGCGCCGTTTCTGGGGCAGGCCGGGCGGGATCCGGATGTGGAGCGGTTGCTCGAGGGCTTTGCGTTTCTGACTGGTCGGCTGCGCCAGAAGCTGGATGACGAGCTGCCGGAGCTCAGCCATTCGTTGATGCATTTGCTGTGGCCCAATTACATGCGGCCGTTGCCTGCGTTTAGCATTTTGCAGTTCGATCCGTTGAAGCGTTCGGGGCCTGCGTTGATGGTCGAACGCGATACGCCGGTCGAGAGCCTGCCGATCAATGATGTGCGCTGCCGTTTCCGCACGTGCTATCCGACCGAGGTTCAGGCACTGGATCTGACGGCGCTGAACTACTCGGTCAAGGGCGGTGGTTCGCTGTTGAGCCTGCGTCTGGAGATGAGCGCTGAGGGTCACCTGGGTGAGCTGGAACTGAGCCGCTTGCGTCTGCATTTTGCGGGCGAACGTTACATCAGCCAGATGTTGTACCTGAGCTTGTTGCGCAACCTTGATGGCATCGAGTTGATTCCTCTGGACGGCGCTGGCAAACCCATCAATGGCGTCAACGGCACGCCGATGGCGTTCAAGATGCCGGGCGACCGCGTGCAGCCGGTAGGTTTTGCCGAAGAAGAAGCGTTGATCCCATATCCGCTGAACACCTTTCGCGGCTACCGCTATCTGCAGGAATACTTCGCGTTTCAGGACAAGTTCCTGTTCGTCGATATCAATGGCCTGGATCTGCTTAACGCGTTACCTGAAGAGACACTCAAGCAAGTCCGCGGCGTTGAGTTGCGTTTCGATATTCGCAAGAGCGGGATCCAGCGCCTGCGGCCCACGCTGGACAACGTGAAGCTGTATTGCACGCCGATCGTCAATCTGTTCAAGCATGACGCGTTGCCGATCCGCCTCGATGGCAAGCAGGACGAGTACCTGCTGTTGCCCGCCGAGTACGATCTGGAAACCTGCGGAGTGTTCTCGGTTGAAACCGTGACTGGCTGGAAGCCGGGTGGTCTCGGTTATCAGGACTATGTGCCATTCGAATCCTTCGAACACGATCCGAGTTTCGACGTGCCCAATAGCCGTCCGCACTACAGTATTCGCCAGCGTTCTTCGTTGTTGCACGACGGTCTCGACACTTATCTGAGCTTCGGTATTCGCCACATCGAAGCACATGAAACCCTGTCGATCGAATTGATGTGCACCAATCAGAACCTGCCGCGCAAACTCAAACTGGGCGATATCAACCAGGCCTGCGAAGACACGCCGGAGTTCTTGAGTTTCCGCAACATCACGCCAGCCACGTCCAGCTTCGCGCCACCGCTGAACCGTGACTTCCTCTGGAAGCTGATCAGCAACATGTCGCTCAACTACCTGTCGCTGGCCGACGTCAATGCGTTGAAGGTGATTCTCGAAACCTACGATCTGCCGCGCTATTACGACCAGCATGCGGAGAAGGTCAGCAAGCGCCTGCTGGGCGGTTTGAAATCGATCAAGCACAAACACGTGGACAGATTGCACCGAGGGTTGCCGGTACGCGGACTGCGCACTGAGCTGACCATCGACCCTGAGGGGTATATCGGCGAAGGCGACATGTTTGTGTTCGCTTCGGTTCTCAACGAGTTTTTTGCGCTTTACGCCAGCCTCAATTCGTACCACGAGCTGCGGGTAAAAAGCACACAGGGAGAGGTGTACCAATGGACACCACGTATGGGCCTCCAGCCCCTGCTTTAAGCGGGCTGACCCTGGGTATACGCGAGTACTCGCTGTTTCAGGCCGTGCTGCTGGTTGTCGACCGGCTGCGCGATGCACACCCGCACCTGAGCGAAGACGACCTGTACGACCAGTTGGAGTTTCAGGCCAACCCGAGCCTTGGCTTCCCGTCGAGTGACGTCAGTCGCGTGGAGTTTTTCCACGAGCACGGGCATTTGCGCGCGCGTATGCAGTTCAACCTGATCGGTCTGGTCGGTTCGGGTTCGCCACTGCCGGCGTTCTACGGTGAGCAGGCGCTGGGCGACAGCGAAGACGGCAACCCGACGCGTAATTTCCTCGACCTGTTCCACCATCGCCTGCAACGGTTGATGTTGCCGATCTGGAAGAAGTATCGCTACCGCGCCAGTTTTGAAAGCGGCGCGCTCGATCCGTTTTCGGCACAACTGTTTGCCTTGATCGGCCTGGGCGGCGAAGAAATTCGGCGCGCTCAGGAGCTGAACTGGAAACGCCTGTTGCCCTATCTGGGCCTGCTCAGCCTGCGTGCGCACTCGGCTGCGCTGATCGAAGCGGTGCTGCGTTATTACTTCAAACATGCCGAACTGACCATCGAGCAGTGCATCGAGCGCCGGGTGGAAATTCTCGACGAACAGCGCAATCGTCTGGGACGTGCCAACAGCATGCTCGGTGAGGATCTGGTGCTGGGCGATCACGTGCGCGACCGCAGCGGCAAGTTTCGCATTCACATCCGCGAGCTGGACTGGCAACGCTTTCACGAATTCCTGCCGATCGGTTTCGGCTATCAACCGCTGTGCGCGCTGGTGCGGTTCACGTTGCGTGACCCGCTCGACTACGACATTCGACTGGTTCTGCGCCAGGAAGAAATCCGCGAGTTGCGTATCGGTGAACAGAACGCCTGTCGCCTGGGATGGACCAGTTGGCTCGGCCGCGAGAAAGCGGACGGCGTGGTGACCCTGGGCAGCAAAATTCATTAAGGATCAATGACTGATGAGCAACGTAGACCTGCAACAACTGATTCAAGCGCTGGACGCCGAAACCCGCCGTGATCTGGAAAGTTCTGCGGAGCGCTGCGTCGCCCGTGGCGGCAGCAAGATTCTGGTTGAAGATTTGTTGCTGGAGCTGCTTGAGCGTCCGCAAGGTCTGCTCGCGCGCGCCCTGCAGGATGCGGAAGTGGACGCTGGCGAGTTGAGCGCCTCGTTGCAATCTCGGGTTGAGCACAGCGCCTCGCGTAACCCGGTATTTGCTCCGGAACTGGTGCAGTGGCTGCAGGACGCCCTGCTGGTCGCCAACCTTGAACTGGGCCAGACCCAGGTCGAGCAGGCCGCGCTGATTCTTGCACTGCTGCGTAACCCGATGCGCTACGCAGGCAGCCGCTATCAGCCTTTGCTGGCCAAGCTGAATATCGATCGACTTAAAGAGTTTGCCTTGTCTCAACAGGAGCAGCCTGCCAATGGCAAACCGGCTGCCCAAGGCGAGTCGCTGTTGGAGCGCTTCACTCACAACCTGACGCAGCAGGCCCGCGACGGCAAGCTTGATCCGGTGCTGTGCCGTGATGGCGCGATTCGGCAGATGGTCGACATTCTGGCTCGTCGCCGCAAAAACAATCCGATCGTGGTCGGTGAGGCTGGCGTCGGCAAGACCGCCATCGTCGAAGGCCTCGCATCGCGCATCGCAGCGGGTGAAGTACCGCAGGCGCTCAAGGGCGTAGAACTGCTGTCGTTGGACATGGGGCTCTTGCAGGCCGGTGCCAGCGTCAAAGGTGAATTCGAGCGTCGTCTCAAAGGTGTGATCGACGAGGTCAAGGCGTCGCCGAAGCCGATCATTCTGTTCATCGACGAAGCCCACACGCTGATCGGTGCGGGCGGTAACGCGGGTGGCTCGGATGCAGCCAACCTGCTCAAGCCGGCGCTGGCGCGTGGCGAACTGCGTACCATCGCTGCCACGACCTGGGCGGAGTACAAAAAGTACTTCGAGAAAGACCCGGCGCTGGCCCGTCGTTTCCAGCCTGTTCAGTTGCATGAACCGACCGTCAGCGAAGCCGTCACGATCCTGCGCGGCCTGGCGCAGGTCTATGAGAAGAGCCATGGCATCTACCTGCGCGATGACGCCGTAGTTGCCGCCGCCGAGCTGTCCGCCCGCTATCTCGCTGGCCGCCAGCTCCCTGACAAAGCCGTTGATGTCCTCGATACAGCGTGTGCCCGCGTGCGCATCAGTCTTGCCGCTGCTCCGGAAAGCCTCGAGCGCCTGCGTGGCGAACTGGCTGAAGGCGGTCGCCAGCGTCAGGCACTCCGTCGTGACGCCGAAGCCGGTCTGCTGATCGATCACGAGGCGCTGGAAGCGCTGGAAACGCGTCTGGAAGCTGCCGAAGAAGAGCGGGCTGCGCTGGAAGCGTTGTGGCTTGAACAGAAGACGCTCGCCGAACGCTTGCTGGAACTGCGTCAGCAACTGGCCAAGGCCCGTGAAGCGGCCGCTGTCGAGCCGACCGTTGAAATCGAAGAGGACGACGAGGGCACGGTCATCGAGGCCGTGGCGCTGGATGAAACGCAAAGCGTCGAAGCGCTGACCGCTGCTCTGAACGAAACGCACGTGGCTCTGACCGCACTGCAGGTCAAGGAGCGACTGGTGAGCTTCGAGGTCTGCCCGCGCCTTGTGGCTGAAGTGATCAGTGCCTGGACCGGTGTACCGCTGGCGCAACTGGCTCGTGAGCACAACGCCAAGGTGGCCAGCTTCGCCAAGGACCTGCGTATTCGTATCCGTGGTCAGGAGCAGGCTGTTCATGCCCTCGACCGTTCGATGCGTGCGACCGCTGCCGGTCTGAACAAACCCGATGCGCCGGTAGGCGTGTTTCTGCTGGTCGGCCCGAGCGGCGTCGGCAAGACCGAAACCGCGCTGGCGCTGGCTGATCTGCTTTACGGTGGTGATCGTTTCATCACCACGATCAACATGTCCGAGTTCCAGGAGAAGCACACCGTTTCTCGCCTGATCGGTGCACCACCGGGCTACGTGGGCTATGGCGAGGGTGGCATGCTCACCGAAGCGGTGCGTCAGAAGCCGTATTCGGTCGTGCTGCTCGATGAGGTCGAGAAAGCCGACCCCGACGTGCTCAACCTGTTCTATCAGATCTTCGACAAGGGTGTGGCCAACGACGGCGAAGGCCGCGAGATCGATTTCCGCAACACGTTGATTCTGATGACCTCGAACCTGGGCAGCGACCAGATCAGCGCCTTGTGCGAAGACGGCGCACGGCCAACCGCCGAAGTGCTTGAAGAAACCATTCGCCCGGTCCTCAGCAAGCACTTCAAGCCCGCGCTGCTGGCGCGCATGCGCGTGGTGCCGTACTACCCGGTCAGCGGGCCGGTGCTGCGCGAGCTGATCGAAATCAAACTCGGTCGTCTGGGCGAGCGTCTGAACCGTCGTCAGCTGGAGTTCACGTACTGCCAGAACCTTGTCGATCATTTGGCCGAGCGCTGCACGCAAAGCGACAGCGGTGCGCGTCTGATCGACCACCTGCTGGACCTTCATGTCCTGCCGCTGGTCGCTGACCGCTTGCTCGACGCCATGGCTACCGGAGAAAGTCTGAAGCGTGTTCATGCCACGCTGGACAGCTCCGGCAGTGTGACTTGCGAGTTTGCCTGAGGTGGGCGTGATGTTCACTCAGATGCCGCAGCCGTTGGCGTACGCCGAAGCCTTGCTGGCGCAGTTCGCCAGCCTGGCGAGGGCGGCCAACGGCGCCGAATTGCTGGGTGATTTTGTGCGCGGTCT
Source organism: Pseudomonas viridiflava (assembly GCF_001642795.1). Classification (GTDB taxonomy): domain Bacteria; phylum Pseudomonadota; class Gammaproteobacteria; order Pseudomonadales; family Pseudomonadaceae; genus Aquipseudomonas; species Aquipseudomonas viridiflava. Next base: position 38,489 of record NZ_LKEH01000030.1, read on the forward strand.
TGCTGAACTCAGCGGCTGCGAGCTGGCACAGCTTTATCTTTTGGATGCCACTCACACCTGCCTGAAAATGAGAGCCGAGTGCCTGGACGGAATCCTGCAACCACGGGAAGCCGCAGGCCTGCCGGTGGATTACAACGGCGAGCAGTTGTTGCAGTTCGCCCTTTGCCAGAACCGCGTGGTGTGTCTGGGCGAACTGAGCGGCAGCCTGCACGAAACCAGTTTTCTGCCGACGCAAAGCACACCGTGGCAGTCGTTGTTGTGTGTGCCGGTCATCAACCATCAGCAGGCCGTTGAAGGCGTGTTGTTGTGTGCGAGCCACCGGCATGTCGATCTGCAGGGGTTTGCTGATTCCCTCGGTCAGTTTGGTTCGTTCGCACTGGGTCAACTCAACCTGCTGCAACGCTTGCATCAACCTGTGGATGAGGTGCGACCGGCCGTGGTCAGCACGCCGAGCATCAGCGGATACGGTTTGATCGGAAAAAGCGCAAGCATGCGTCAAACCTACTCCATGATCAGCAAGGTGTTGCACAGCCCTTACACCGTATTGCTGCGCGGCGAGACAGGCACCGGCAAGGAAGTCGTTGCGCGGGCGATTCATGACTTCGGTCCGCGTCGCTCTCAGGCCTTCATCGTTCAGAACTGTGCCGCGTTTCCAGAGAACCTGCTTGAGAGCGAACTGTTCGGTTACTGCAAAGGCGCGTTCACGGGCGCTGATCGTGATCGCACCGGGCTGTTCGAGGCTGCCAATGGCGGCACGCTGTTGCTCGACGAAATCGGCGACATGCCGTTGTCGCTTCAGGCCAAGCTGCTGCGCGTGCTGCAAGAGGGCGAGATTCGCCCGCTGGGCTCCAACGACACGCGCAAGATCGACGTGCGCATCCTGGCCGCGACGCACCGGGACCTGGCTGTGATGGTCAGCGAAGGCAAGTTCCGCGAGGACCTGTATTACCGACTCGCGCAGTTTCCCATTGAGCTGCCAGCCCTGCGACATCGTGAGGGAGACATTCTCGACCTGGCCCGGCACTTCGCCGACAAGACGTGTGCGTTCCTGCAGCGCGGTGCGTTGCGCTGGTCGGATGCGGCCCTTGATCACCTTTCCGGTTATGCGTTTCCCGGCAATGTGCGCGAACTCAAAGGCCTGGTCGAACGTGCAGTCCTCTTGTGTGAGGGCAATGAGTTGCTGGCCGAGCATTTCTCTCTGCGCCCGGACGCTGTGCCCGAGGACAGCAGCCTCAATCTGCGCGAGCGGCTGGAACAGGTCGAGCGCAGCCTGCTGCTCGACTGCCTGCGCAAGAACGATGGCAACCAGACCCTTTCCGCGCGTGAACTCGGCCTGCCGAGGCGCACGCTGCTTTACCGCCTTGGGCGCCTGAATATCAATCTGGGTGACTTCAATGGGTAGGCAAAAGCACTTGTTTTCACCTTATTCGCTTCTGACAGCGCTCCCCGAAAGGGGCGGCGCTTTTTGCTCACTTCTGGAGACCCTCTGATGTCTGTTCGTCACTGGCAAGCCGTCCTGCTCACTGTTGTCGTTCTATGCGGCCTCGGGGGCTGCAGCGGCAATTACAAATTCAACGACAACACCTATCGCCCATTGGGTGATCCGCAGGCGGTCAACCGCGGCAAGTGACCGCAAGGAGCATCATTATGGAACTGGTTTTCGAAATGCTGAACACCAAGCAGTTCGTGCCCACTGACTTGTGCCAAAAGACCTTCAAACAGGCTGGCGGCGTGATTGGCCGGGGGGACGATTGCGACTGGATCATCCCGGACCGCAAACGGCACTTGTCCAATCATCACGCGTTGATCAGCTATCGCGACGGCTCGTTTTTTCTGACCGATACCAGCAGCAACGGTATCCAGGACAGCACCAATGGCACGCGTCTGCGCAAGGGCGAAGCGGTACGCATCGAGCACGGCAGTGAATACATTCTCGGTGATTTCGAAATCCGTGCCCGACTGGTACGCGACCCGGCAGCCTTCGACGTGGAAGTCGGTCGCCCTCAGGCGGCTGGCAGCATCATTCCGGACGACGCATTCCTCGATCTTGATCCGCTCAATGCGCTTGATCAGCAGGAGCGCGTTTACTCGGAAATCGAAGAGCTGATTTCACCCAGCAACGTAATTGATGACGGCCGTCAACGCGCTGACTATGCACGTATCGATATGGAAAGCCTGCTGGTGCCGGAACTGGTCGAGGTTCCAAAAGAGCCCGCACCTGCGCCAGCCCCGCCACCGGTCGAGCGTCAGTCTGACGGTTTCTGGGAAAAATTCGGGGCTGCGCTGGGCGTTGACCTCAAAGGGCTCGACCACGATGCGAAAGAGGCTCTGGCTCTGAACGCAGCGCGCTTGCTCAAGCAAAGCGTCGGCGGTTTGCAGCAGAGCCTGCGCACGCGCAGCGAGCTCAAGAACGAATTGCGTCTGGCGCAGACCACGGTGCAAGGCTCGCAGAAAAACCCGTTGAAGTTTGCCGTCGATGCCGGTGAAGCGCTGGACATTCTGTTGCACGGCAACAAGCCCGGACAGTTGCCGGCCGATCAGGCGATATCGCGCGCCTTCCGTGATCTGCAGGCCCATCAGGTCGCCTTGCTCACAGCCAGCCGCGCGGCTGTTCGCGGCACGCTTGAACACTTCTCTCCGCAACAGCTCACGCTGCGTTTCGAGCGCGACAACAAGCCGCTGATTGCCACCTCCGGAAGCCGCTGGAGAGCCTATGGCCGCTATCACCAGGCGTTGCGCCAGGATACCGACTGGAGCGAGCGCCTTCTGGCCCGCGATTTCGCTCAGGCCTACGAAGAGCAGATTCGTCTGATTTCCACACTCCACACTGACCACCAAGGATGATACGCATGTCTCGCCGCTCGACTGCTTTCTTCAACATGCTGGCTGCGCTGACCGCCCTGGTGGTGCTGGCTGGCTGCTCTACGTTGTCGCCGTATTCACACGTCACCAAACTCAACCTGAAGCTGACCGCCAGCGATCAGGTGAACCCGGATCTGAATGGTCGCCCGTCGCCTGTCGTCGTGCGACTGTTCGAACTCAAGCACCCGGTGGCGTTTGAAAACGCGGACTTCTTCAGCCTGTATGAACGCGCGAAGGAGTCGCTGGCGCCAGACATGGTTGCCTCCGAGGAACTGGAACTGCGTCCGGGTGAAACCGTCGAGCTCAAGCTCAGCCTGCAGGAAGGCAGCCGCTACGTCGGCGTTCTTGCAGCCTATCGGGACCTGCCGGACAGCAGATGGCGCTACACGCTGCAAGTGACGCCGGTAGAGATCACTGACGCCGATCTGACGCTCGACCAGAACGGCATTCGCAACACTAATGAACCGCTCGCCAAGGCAGATGACTGACCATGAATTCCCATAAAGTCATTTGGCAGGAAGGCATGTTGCTGCGCCCGCAGCACTTCCAGCACAACGATCGCTATTACGATCACCAGATGAAAACCCGTACCCAGTTGCTGGGTAGCTACACCTGGGGTTTTCTGAGCCTGGACATCGACCTGCAGTTTCTCAATATGGGCAAGCTGGTCATCAGCAATGCCTCGGGAATTCTGCCGGACGGCAGCCTGTTCGAGCTGGGAGGCAACACCGAGCCACTGGCGCTCGACGTGCCGCCCAACACCGGCAATACGCCGATTTATCTCGCACTGCCGCTGGTCACGGGTAACCACATCGAATCGCGTCGTCCGGAGCAGTCCGATGTGCTGGCGCGCTACACCGCTTACGAGGCGGAGGTGTCCGACTCCAACGCGGGCGATGACTCTTCGAGTCAGGTCAGCTGCGGTCGTCCCGACTTCAAACTGCTGCTCGGCCAGCAGCAGAGCGACCAGGCTTACGTGAAGCTGAAGGTCTGCGAAGTGCTCGATACCACGCCGGATGGCGTGATCAGCCTCGACCCCGATTTTGTGCCGACCTATATCCAGGCTCACGCGTCCAGCTACCTGCTGTCGTGCCTCAAGGAAGTCATCAGCATGCTCAGCCACCGGGGCGACACGATCGCTGACCGGATTCGCTCCAATGGCAAGGTGGGTGGCGCTGAAGTCGGCGACTTCATGATGCTGCAACTGATCAACCGCACTGAGTTGCTGCTGCGTCACTATCTTGGCCTTGAGCAAGTACACCCTGAAGAGCTGTATCGCACGCTGCTGACCATGCTCGGCGATCTGGCGACCTTCTCCAGTGACAGCAAGAGACCGCGTCTGGACAGCCGTTATCAGCACAGCGATCAGGGTGCCAGCTTCCGCAAATTGATGGAGGCGATCCGTCAGGTGCTGTCCATGGTGCTGGAGCAGCACGCCATCGAGCTGGTTCTGCAGGCCCGTCAGTACGGCATCATCGTATCGCCGCTGCACGATCACAAACTGCTGGGCTCGGCGTCGTTCGTGCTGGCAGCCAGCGCCAACTGCGACTCCGAAGAGCTGCGCCACCGTTTGCCGGCGCACCTCAAGGTCGGTCCTGTGGAGCGTATCCGCCAACTGGTCAACCTGCATCTGCCAGGTATCAAGGTCAAACCGCTACCGGTGGCCCCGCGGCAGATCGCGTTCCACTCCAACAAAACCTATTTCATCCTCGAACTCAGTTCCGAAGACCTGGCACAACTCGAGCGCTCCGGCGGCTTCGCGTTCCACGTGTCCGGCGAATTCGCCGAGCTTGAACTGAAATTCTGGGCTATCAGGAACTGACCGACATGAGCAAGGACACGGATTACAACCAGGACGATAAAACCGTCCTGCTCGACCGCCAGGGCCACGGCCCGGCCGCGAGCCCGCTGACGGACTTCGCTGCGCCGCCACGGTTCGAGCAACTGGAAGAGCGCATGATCTACGCGGCACGTCTGCGCCCGGCCGAGGCCTTCAACATCAGCCTCAATTCGCTGGTCGCGGCTGCCTCCGATCTGCTGTCGGAAGTGGTACGCCTCAAGCACAGCGACACCCGCGAAGACATGTACGCGCTCAACGAGCGACTGACTGCCGGCCTGAAACTGTTTGAAGTCCGCGCATTGCACAACGGTGCTGAAAGCAGCCAGGTGATGGCCGCCCGTTACGTGTTGTGCACGGTGGTGGACGAGGCAGTGGTGACCACCCCGTGGGGTAACGAAAGCGAGTGGTCGCAGATGAGCCTGCTCAGCAGCTTCCACAACGAAACCTTCGGGGGCGAAAAGTTTTTCCAGCTTCTCGACAGGCTGTCGAAAAACCCGGTCAAGCATCTGCCGATGCTGGAGTTGATGTACCTGTGTCTGTCGCTCGGCTTCGAGGGCAAGTACCGGGTGCAGGCGCGCGGCATGCTCGAGCTTGAAGGCATCCGCGATGCGCTGTATCGCCAGATTCGCCAATTGCGCGGCGACGTGCCTCGCGAACTGTCACCTCACTGGGAAGGTTTGAACAATCAGCGCCGCAGTCTGGTGCGCATCGTGCCTGCCTGGATGGTGGTGTTGTTTACCCTGGTCTGCCTGGCGGTGATGTATTTCGGCTTCGCCTGGGTACTGGGTGAACAGCGCGAAACCGTTTTGCAACCTTATCAGCCGTTTGATCCGGCCGCGGTCCAGCCGCAGTCGCAGCCGTAAACAGGGACGCATGATGAAAAACTTCTTCAAGAAAGTCGGCGCATTCCTGCGCAAGACATGGGTCTGGACGCTGCTGCTGGTGCTGTTCGTTGCGTTGTTGGTGTGGTTCGTCGGGCCGCTGCTGGCGGTTGATGATTACAAGTTCTGGGAAAGCTCCACCTCGCGCCTGCTGACCATCAGCGTGCTGTTCCTGATTTGGGGCCTGACGATGGTGTTCGTCAGCTGGCGCGCGGGTGTTCGCAAGAAAGCCCTCGAAGAAAGCGAAGATGGCCAGGATCGTATCCGCCGTGAAGAGCAGATCGACGAAGAGCAGAAAGAGCTGAAAACGCGCTTCAAGGACGCGTTGAAAACCCTCAAGACCTCAAGCCTGTATCGTGGTCGCAGCGAGCGCTGGCGCAGTGATTTGCCGTGGTACCTGCTGATTGGTCCGCAGGGCAGTGGCAAAACCAGTCTGCTGGATTTTTCGGGCCTCGAGTTTCCGATCAACAAGATCGAACGCAAGCTGACCCGCGACACCCTCGGCACTCGCCATTGTGACTGGTACTTCGCCGATCACGGCGTGCTCATCGACACCGCTGGCCGCTACCTGACCCAGCCGGATGCCGAAGTCGATGGCAGTGCCTGGAGCACCTTGCTGGATCTGCTGCGCAAACGTCGTCGCAATCGTCCGCTGAACGGTGTGCTGGTGACCATTCCGGTGGAAACCCTGCTGAACAGCAGCGAGCAGCACCTGGAAACACTGGCTCGTCAGGTGCGTGCGCGCTTGCAGGATGTGCATCAGAAACTGCACGTCGATGTGCCTGTCTATCTGGTGCTGAGCAAAGCCGACCGTCTGTTGGGTTTCGACGAATTCTTCGATCAACTGACGCGTGAAGAAAGCGATCAGGTCCTCGGCACCAGCTTCCGCAAAGAGCAGAAGGGCACCGATGTCGCGGTGCTGCGTACCGAGTTCGAGGAGTTGCTGCGTCGCCTGAACAGTCAGGTGATCATGCGCATGCACCAGGAGCGTGATACCCAACGCCGTGGCCGCATTCTCGACTTCCCGCATCGACTGGGGCAGATCGGCGAACGCCTGTGTCTGTTTGTTGACCTCGCATTCACTGGCAACCGCTACCAGCGTGTCAGCCAGCTGCGCGGTTTCTACCTGACCAGCGCACCGCATCTCACAGAGGAAATGGACGCCACCACCGCAGGTATCGGTGCCAATCTGGGCATGAGTGCTGGCGTGCTGCCAACCCTGCGCAGCGGCCGGTCACGGTTTATCCATCACCTGCTCAGCCGTGTCATCTTTCCAGAGGCCGATCTTGCTGGCCTGGACAAGCGCGAGCGCAGCCGTATTCATTGGGGCCAGCGTGCCTTGTACGTGGGGGCACTTGCTTCTCTGGCGCTGTTTGGCGTGCTCTGGGCAGGCGGGTTCTCTGCAAACTATTCACGCCTGGAGAATCTGCGCAATTTGGCCCAGAACTGGACGCAGCAGCGTTCGGCACTGACCGCCCGCGATGATTCCATGGCGGTCCTCAAGACGCTCGACACAAGCTACGCGGCCACTCAGGTATTTCCCGAAAAAGGCGATGTGAGTTACCACGAGCGTGTTGGTCTGTATCAGGGCGAAGAGGTCAACCCGGTGGTCAGGGTTGCTTACGAGCGCGAGCTTCATGATCAGTTGCTGCCCCGCGTAGCGAACCTGCTGGAAAGCCAGATCCGCGCCAACACCAAGGATCGCGACCGCCTGCTCAACAGCCTGCGTGCATACCTGATGCTGAACATGACGGATCGCCGCGACGCGCAATGGCTCAAGGACTGGGTCGCCACCGAATGGTCTCAGCGCTATACCGGCAATACAGCGGTACAGAACGGCTTGAACACCCATTTTGATCGTTTGCTGAAGCAGCCATTCAGCTACCCGCTGAATGATCCACTTGTGGCTCAGGCGCGTCAGATTCTGCGCAGCGAGTCCCTGGCGACTGTGGTTTACCGCATGCTGCGCGAGCAGGCCCGTAATCTGCCGGAATACACCTTGAGCCAGCACCTTGGTCCTCAGGGCGCACTGTTTGTCGGCACCGATTACAAAATCCCCGGCTTCTACACCCAACAGGGCTACCAGCAGTACTTCTCTGTTCAGGGCACGAAACTGGTCACCGATATCCTGAGCGACAACTGGGTTCTGGGTGAAGGTGCTGGTCTGAGCACCATGGACCTGCGTCGTCTGATGGTTGAACTGGAGCAGCTGTACTTCCGTGACTACGCCAACTATTGGGGTGAAGCGGTAGGCCAGGTTCAACTGCCTGCGATCAATGACTTCGGCGAAGGCGCCGAGCAACTGGCAGGTCTGACGTCGGCCAACTCGCCGATCATCCAGATGTTGGTTGAAGTGCGCGAGAACACCCGTTTCCCGGTGGTCGCCGACACGGCTGATGAGGCCGCTGATGCAGCAGGCCAACTGGCGGAGAATGGCGGCAAGCTCGGTAAGCTGGCGGCCGCTGCAGCGGGCAAGGCATCCGATGCGTTGGCGAAAAACCTGCCGGATACCGCCAGAAAGTCTCTGCAAAGCCGCTTCGAGCCATTGCATCGCTTGCTGGATGACAACAATGGCCCGACTGCCGACCTGACCCCGGCTCTGGCCGCGCTCAACGAGCTGCAACTGCAGATGGCAAGCCTGGCCCGTTCCAGCTCGCCGGATCAGGCTGCTTTCGAGATGGCCAAAAACCGCATGGGCGGTCAGCGTGATGCGCTGAGCAACCTGCGCACGACATCCGGTCGTCTGCCACGTCCGGTGGGTGTGTGGTTCAACGTGCTGGCAGAAGACACCTGGCGTCTGGTGTTGGGCGATGCCTATCAATACCTGAACCAGCGCTACCAGAGTGAGCTGTACAGCTTCTACGGCAAGGCGATCAGCAAGCGTTATCCGTTCGATGCCCACAGCGCCAGCGACGTGGCAATCAGCGATTTCCGTGAATTCTTCAAGGCTCAGGGTATTGCCGATCGCTTCTTCGACAGCTACATGCGTCCGTTCGTCAGTGGCGATCCGGGCAACTACCGCATGCGCAGCGTCGATGGTTACACCTTGCCGGTTTCCAAGGTCTACCTCGACCAGATGGCCTCGGCACTGGTGATCCGTCAGAGCTTCTTTGCCGACAACCCTGCCGAACCGCAAGTGCAGTTCAAGCTGGAGCCTTACACCCTCGACCCGGCTGTCAGCCGCTCCGAGTTCAAGTTTGGCGACAAGACCATTGAATACCGTCATGGTCCGATCGTACCGGTGTCGTTCAAATGGCCTACTGATGCCGAAGACGGTCGCACCAGTCTGGTACTCGACAGAATGGCTGGCCGTCCGCTGGGTCTCGAGAAGAACACCGGCCCATGGTCGCTGTTCCGCCTGTTCGATCTGATGCAGACCGAATACCTGAAGGGGCGTGACGTCCTGGTGCTCAAGGCCGACGTGGGTGGTCTGCGCGCCAACTACCTGTTGACCAGCCAGCGCACGCCTAACCCGTTCGACATGGGTACGCTGCGCAGCTTCCGTATGCCGGGGCAGCTTTGATGCTGGTAGCCAGCCCCTGGCGCAGCGCTGCGCGCACCGATGCCGGCAAGGTTCGGGCGCGCAACGAAGACGCTTTTCTGGACTCCCCACAGCATGGGCTGTGGGTGGTCGCGGATGGCATGGGCGGTCATCAGGGTGGTGATGTCGCCAGCCAGTTGATCGTCGCCAGTCTGGCGGAATTGCCGGTGCAGGAAGGCTTTGACGAGCGCCTCAAGGGCATTCGTCAATGTCTGCACTGGCTCAACCGCCGTTTGGGTCAGGAGCTGACGGTCACTGCGGGTCACCACGACAGCATCATGGGTAGCACCGTGGTGGCGTTGATGGTCGAAGGCAATCGTGCCGCCTGCATCTGGGCGGGCGATAGCCGTTGTTATCTATGGCGTGGACAGCGCCTGTATCAGCTGTCCAAGGACCATTCACTGCAACAGCAACTGATCGACGAGCAGAAAATGAGCGTCGAGCAGGCCCGCGCCCATCCTGCCGCGCATGCCCTGACGCGTGCGGTTGGTGCAGCAGAACAACTGACCCTGGATGTACTGGAACTGGAGGTATATCCCGGTGATGCGTTTCTGCTGTGCAGCGATGGCCTGTACCAAGGACTCAGCAGTGATGCACTGGGTAGCGCCCTGAGTCTGACCGCACCCCAGGTCGCGCTGGAGCGCCTGTTCGATGGCGCCTTGCGTGGCTCGGCGCGGGATAATCTGACGGCGGTGGTGATCCGCAAATGACTGAGCTCATGCGACCGACCGACGACCTGCAGGTGAACGAGGAGCAGGACAACAACCTGACCTACTTTGCGTTTGCCAAGTCGCACAAGGCCGAACCTGCACTGGCACCGACCAAGGCCAGTATCGGTGAGATGCCCGAGGTGCTGGCGGGGCGTTACCGTATCGAGCGTCTGCTGGGTGCCGGTGGCATGGGCACGGTCTACCGTGCACGGGACTTGCTGAGCGAACAGTTCGGCGAGCCTGATCCGTATGTTGCGCTGAAAATCCTCAGCGAAGAATTTGCCGAGTCGCCGGACGCCAGTGCCTTGCTTTACAGCGAGTTCGCCCTGACCCGACGCCTTCGCCATAACAACGTGCTGCGCTTGCACACGTTCGAAGTGGACACTGAGTGCCAGCGGGCTTTCATCACCATGGAACTCATGCGTGGGCTGACCCTGGACAAACTGCTCTGCGAGCGGCCTCTTGGCCTGCCGTGGAAAGAATTGCGTGACATCGCGCTGCCGCTGCTCGATGCACTGGCCTACGCCCATGCTCGTGGTGTGCTGCATGGCGACATGAAACCCAGCAACGTCATGCTCAGCGAAGACGGCGTGCGCCTGTTCGACTTTGGACTTGGCCAGGCCGAGGAGGGCGTTATGCCGGGATTGCCTCATCTGAGTCGCGACCGTTTCAATGCCTGGACGCCGGGCTACGCCGCACCGGAACTGTTGGAAGGCCAGGCACTGTCAGCCAGTGCCGATGTGTACGGTGTGGCCTGCGTAATCTTCGAATTGGCGGGAGGCAAGCATCCGTTTCGCCGCCTGCCATCGATCCAGGCCCGCGACGAGCGTCTTGAGCGTGAGCTGAAGGCCCCGGGGAATTTACCGAAACACTGCTGGCCTGCGTTGCGGACGGCACTGACATTCGATGCACGGGATCGCAAGATCACCGCCAAACAACTGCGTGACGCTTTCGCCGTCACTTCGTCCAGGCTGCAACGCTTGATGCCATGGTGTAACGGATGACGACCGAACAGGGAGCAAATGATGTTCAATCCATCTAACGAAACGCACTTCAGCCTGACCGTCAAAGACTTCTCGGGCGATCTGCAGGTGCTGTCGTTTACAGGTACTGAAGGTATTAGCCAGCCGTTTCGTTTCGACCTGGAACTGGTCAGCGAAAACCCGGACATCGATCTGGAAGCGCTTCTGCACAAGCAGGCGTTTCTGGCGTTCGACCCTCAGGGTAATGGCATCCACGGGCAGATCTACCGCGCAGCCCAGGGGGACGCGGGCAAGCGTCTGACGCGTTATACCCTGTCTCTGGTGCCGCAGTTGCAGTATCTGCATCACCGTACCAACCAGCGTATCTATCAACAGATGTCGGCGCAGCAAATCATCGCGTTGATCCTGGAAGAGCACGGCATCAAGGGTAACGGCTACAAGTTCCAGCTCGGCCAGCCGTGCCCTGAGCGTGATTACTGCGTGCAATACGATGAAACCGACCTGCATTTCGTGCAGCGACTCTGCGAGGAAGAGGGTGTTCACTACCACTTCCAGCACAGCCAGGAAGGGCATGTACTGGTGTTCGGCGATGACCAGACCGTCTTCCCCAAGCTGGGTGAGCCCACGGCGTATGTACAAGGCAGCGGTCTGGTCGCTGACGTGCCTGTCATCAAGGGCTTCAAGCTGCGCCTGGAAACCCGCACAGGCCGCGTGACCCGACGCGACTACGACTTCGAGAAGCCGAAACTGCAACTTGAAGCCGCTTACAAGCCCGCCAACGAAAGCAACGAGCCGGACCTGGAGGACTATGACTATCCGGGCCGCTTCATTGATCGCGCACGTGGCAAGTTCCTGAGCCAGCGAGCGCTGGAGCGTCATCGTGCCGACTACCAGCAAGCCGACGGCTGGGGCGATCAGACCGCGCTCAAGAGCGGGCATTTTCTCCAGCTATCCGAGCACCCTCGTGCCGAGTGGAACGACCTGTGGCTGCTGACCGAAATCTTCCATGAAGGCAAACAGCCGCAAGTGCTCGAAGAGTCGGTCACCAGCGACACCACCAACAATAAGGACGACTTCCACCAGGGCTATCGCAATCGATTCCTGGCGACCCCGTGGGCCGTCTTTTATCGCCCAGCGCTGGAACACCCCAAACCGCGCGTGCTCGGTAGCCAGACCGCCGTGGTCACCGGCCCCAAGGGCGAAGAAATCCACTGCGACCAGTATGGCCGGGTGAAGGTCCAGTTCTTCTGGGACCGCGAAGGCCTTGCCGATGACAAGACCAGCTGCTGGCTGCGCGTATCCAGCAGTTGGGCGGGTGACCGCTACGGCGGCATCAGCATCCCGCGCGTCGGCATGGAAGTCCTGGTGTCATTCCTTGAGGGCGACCCGGACCAGCCACTGGTGACCGGCTGCCTGTACCACAAGGAAAACCAGGTTCCGTACCCGCTGCCCACCAACAAAACCCGCACGGTGTTCAAGACCCTCAGCTCGCCGGGCGGCGGCGGTTACAACGAACTGCGCATCGAAGATAAAAAAGGTGCTGAACAGATCTTCATCCACGCCCAGCGCGACTGGGACGAGAATATCGAGCACGACCAGAAAATCCGCGTTGGCAACGAACGCCACGACACCGTTGAAAAGAACACCTACACCGAACTCAAGGCCGAAGAACACCGCACCACCTACGCCGACCGCAAAACCGAAGTCCGCATGGACGACCACCTGACCGTCGCGCAAAACCAGCACGTCAAACTGGGCACCGCGCAACTGACCAGTGCAGGCACCGAGATCCACCTGAAAGCCGGTGAGAAGATCGTCATCGAAGCGGGCGTGGAACTCACCGTGAAAGCGGGTGGAAGCTTCATCAAGCTCGACGCCGGCGGAATCACCATGGTCGGACCGATCGTCAAGGTCAATGCTGGTGGCTCCGCAGGGAACGGCACCGGGATCGGCATCAAACCACCGGTATTGCCTGGGGTTGTGGATAAGGACAAGGCGGGGAGTTTGATGGATCAGGCGTTGGTGAATGCACCGCCCGAGAAGGTTGAGCCGAAGGCTTTTTTTGTGTTTTCTGAGTAAAGAACAAGGATTTATTGATGAAAAAGAATTTGGTTCTACGGTTTGCCATAGCTTTCTTGCTACTTAGTACTTTCACTGTGGGGGCTGAGGCGGCTAGCAGTGGGCAAGTACTCTGCCCTTCGAAGGATATTTCCAAATTTGTGGACGTATTTGCAGAGGACGCGGCCATTCAGAAGCAATTCACTATTTTTCCTCTTAAAAAAATAGTGACAGTAGATGCTGAACCAGAGCCCAAGCAGGAAACTCAGCTGGTTGCCAAGGAAAATGCGTCGTTCCCACTCATCCCTGAAAAGAGTGTACGTACGGAGCGTGGGCTTACGCTTGGTGTAGTTGATAATGACCAGAAAACAGCCACGATTAAGCTGGAAAAACCTGATACAGACTATCAAGTCTTGTACGTTTTCAAGTTGAGCAGCTGCTGGTTTTTAGACGAAGTCAAAGATTATTCACTTTGACGCTTGGTTGAAAAGGAATTTATATGTCTTTTGCTGAAGTTATGCTTCGGGTCCTGCCTCCGGTAAATGGTATACAGCCCCACATCACGGGTCACTATGGCGAGCAACGCGCTAGCGGACCTCATGGCGGTACTGACTTCAATTATGTCGGAGGTCAAAGCGGCATTAATTTGCAGAACCCCAAAGTGTATGCGCCGATAGCGGGTACGGTGACATTTGTGGGCGGTTCATATGGATCGATCAAGATAAAAGACGCAGATGGCAATAGTCACGAAATTCTGCATACGAGCAGTCACACGGTCGCAGTCGGAGCAACTGTTGCCGCTGGCGATGAAATTGGCGCGATGGGAGGAAGAGGTCCGGGCGGAGCAGCGGCCTACGCTAGGCACGTTCATTATCAAATGAAAGGTCCTACCGGTGCGTTGATCAGTCCGGAGGTTTGGTGGAGCGAACGTTCGGCCGCTGGAGGTAGCCCAGCACCGTCTGAGCAGGTAGGTTCTTCGGCCAGCTTCCAGTTTCCTATTCGCAAAGCGGGAGGCTCGCAATTCAAGGACGCGGAAGAAGTGTTTGCCGCCCTGGAGAAAGAAACTTCAGGCCACTATCTTTTGGGAAGCCATAAATTTTGGCACGGTGGCATCCACATCAGCGATCAGAGTGCGCCGCAATGCGTTCGAGAAGAGCCTGTACGCTGTATAGGCAACGGTGTAGTCGTCGCCTACCGCCTGAACAAGGATTATTTGACAAGCGAATTTGCAGGTGCTGAGGCAACCCAAACCCTGAAATATTCAAATTCGTTTTGTCTCGTGCGCCATGACTATAAATCACCACCTAACACTGAAGTGCAGCCTGGCACCAGCAACGAATTGACGTTCTACAGCCTGTACATGCATCTGTTACCGTTTGAGCGCTATCCCATTTCGCAAGACGAGATCCCCACTCCGCGAATCAAGATGATTGCGAGCGGCTTCAGGGCAAGAAGCGACATCAAGGGCGCTCCCGATTGTCAGGAATATGGAGCCATCTCCGCAGGTGCCGAAATCGAAATTCTGGAAGAGCACGCTGATCGTGTTCATGCCAAAGGAAAACTCATAAAAGGTGCAGTTGGCGGGCGCACAGATGGGCAGGAGTTTTGGTTTGCCTACAAACAGAATGGCGCTTCATACCCCAAATCTGATGGCACTCCCAGCTGGCAAGAAGTAGTCCCGCCTGAGAGAACCAAGCCAGGCTACTGGAAAGGCAAGGTCAGAGCGGTGGTGACCGCAAGCGGGCTCACGCTCCGCCAGCCGCCTGCGTCACTCACTCACGGTGCTCCGGCAGGACAACCCATAAGCGCAGCAACGACGCAGGGTACCAGTCAGGGCCTTGTTTTATGCACGAACAGCACGATTGAGTTCGATAGTGCAAAAGTGCTCAATCTCAAGATTGGAACCAAGACAGTTCGAATGGCTGAGTGTACGTTCATTCCGAGCACCTCAGGTCCGACGACGGGCTTGAAAGGCCATACCATGCCAGTGCCAGCGTCTTTCTGGGCTTGCGTCGAGGATGTCTCTCCCAATCGCTTTGTTCAATGGCAAGAGCTGACGCCTACCGTTTTCGATGTCGTCGTTCCAATGGATACGGCAATAAAAGCAGGAGATCCAATCGGGTATCTGGGTCTTAACGAAAACATTGCAGGGCCAACAGGTGGGGTTTCCAGCAAGCATCAGGTGCATGTGGAGGTCTTTTCGGCTGATCCTAGAATTGAGGATTTTTTGAAGAATAAGGCTGGCGTGAAGGAGGGCAAGCAATATATACATATTCCTGCTGCTACGGTGTTAAAGAAAAAACCGCCTGAGAACGGTACTGTTGAAATATTGACCGAAAATTTCGTCGAGTTAACAAAGGCAGTTCCATTTAAAGATACGATCGAATGGTATGACGTTTCAATATTGGATAGCGGTGAAAATAAGTCTGGTTTGATTAAGAAAGAACTAGCAACAGTCATAAGTCAGCATGATTGGGAACGGTTAGGCTTTAAAGTAGTTAAAGAAAGTAATCAGGCATCAGATGGCTTTCTTGATCCTGATGATATGCCTGAATTCTTCATGACGCTTTACAAACAAATAGACTTGCTTGGGAATAAAGACGGTAAGTTAACTTCTGAAGATTTGCTGGCAGCTTTAAAGAATAACGAATTCAGAGACCGGTGGTCAAAGCTTATAGCTGATCACCCAACCGAATGGAAGTTTAAGTCGGGTACGTCTAAGTGGGCTCGTTTAGACGAACTATTAAAGGATTACCCGGCCGTCTTGAAGCACGAAAAAGAACGAATAGATAATTTTGTGTTTTGGGATGAATTGGTCGCTGAATCAAAGATTGGTGATAATGGCGGGGTGGTCAAGCACTTTCATCCAGTGAGTTTTGTAGGAAATATGCTTGAGTCTACAGGCGGTGCGGTTTGTAAGAAGTGCGGGAAAAATATATCTCTTACACTTGCGTTAGTTCGGAAGTTTGTTGGTTCTGCCGTGAGTGATGAATTTTTAACTGAATTTACCACTAAGGCTAATGAGATTTTCCCTAAGTACGGTGTGAATACGTGCTCTCAAGTTGTCCATATTCTAGGTCAAGGGAAGCATGAAACTAAACGTTTTACTGCTTTCAGAGAAAGCCTGAATTATACTCGACGCAGTTATACTGCGGAGAGACTATATAGAATGGCTCCTACAGCGATAGATAATGGTTTTAGACGTTTAGGAATGAATCTTACTCGAGCACAAAAAATAGTCTATGTTGATCAGCATTTGATTGGGAATGATGCAGGGTACGGTAAACACAGCTTTGGTAGTTCAGACTATCCGGATAATGATTATAGAGGGCGTGGTCTACTTCATCTTACGCACTACGAAACATATCATAAGTGCGCATTGGCTATAGGAGCCAACATAGATGCTAATCCGGCTCTTGTTGAGACTGATACAAAAGTGATTATCGAGACTGGGGCATGGTTTTGGAAGCAGAACTCAATCGGTAACATTGCGGATGACAACGCTATAGCAATAGATGCCAAGATTCGAGCGGTAACAGCCAAAATAAATTCGGGTCTTAAAGGACTTGATGAGCGAATCGAATTCACAAAAGAAATATTAGCCGTATTCAAGGCTGAATTAAATTCTTGTGCGGAGTAAGAAAATGAAATTTTTCAAAGCGTTTGTTTTTGTTTTTTCTGTTTTGTCTTCGCTCAATGCGGTCTCGTGTGTGCTTCCGGAGAGTAAAGCGTTTCCAGCTATAACTGCTGGAAACGCAGCTATAGTTTTTGATTTTGTTGCTGTTGAAGACGAAACTGGAAGCGCCTTCGCGGAAGGGGATAAGCAGGTTGGAATTGATATTAATCTTTTTGATTGTGAGGATGGAACAAAAAAACTAATTGGCCAGCTTCCCTTCCTGGCAGATACCGGGAAAGTAAAAGCTGCATTTTTCACAAATATTGAGCCAAACAATGACAAAAGGCTGTTCGTGATTCATGGAGTAGAGATAAGGTCAGACACGGGTGAAAGGTACTCTGGAGACTATTATACTGTTCAGGTTTATAAGCCCGTAAATGATCGCTACGTCGAGGATGATAAACTGTCTGGCTATTTCGGTTATGGCGCAGACGTTTTAGATAAGGAAAATAAGATTGTTTATACGTTTCCGTATAAAACGGAAAAATCCATTGTTTCTAGGTTGAATTCTAAGGGGTTCGATGATTGGAGATCTGGTGCTTCCATTAAATTAAAGGTTAATAAAAAGACTTATATTCATAACAGCCCGGTCGCCAGCGATATTACTAAGATGTACCTCATTGTCGGAGATGAAGTCGAGCAGAAGGCTATGGAGGCCGGTTGGGTCTCCATAGTTTATACAAGCGCAAAAGGGAAAAAAATAAGTGGCTGGGTGCTATGTGCAGATCTAGATAAGTGTTGATCTAAATTTGGACTAAGGGTTTCGGCTCGTCTCTGATTTGCATCGCGCCTGAGCTTCAGGCGCTTCACGTTACTAACGTGTGATCAGGTTTTTGATAAAAATGCATTATCGCTTGAGCCAGGAAGTTTTGCTGCGGCAGTAAGCCAAGATAAAGCCACGTTATATATTGATGCTTCGGAAGGCTCACGGACCAAAGGCTATCTGATCAAGGGTGATCGTGTGCGTATTTTGGAATATCGCTTTGGCTTCTTGAAGATCGCATACGAAAGTAAAAGCGGGGCTGTTTTACATCGATGGATCGAATTGTCTTCGGTGATATAGGCCTTCTCATAAGTCGTACCAGCAGGAGATGTCAGATGGTGTCGTTAGCCTTATCAAACGCGTTGTTTGCCGTGTTATGTATGCTGAGCTTGACGGGTGCTGCGTTCGCTGACAGCGACTGTAATGTCAACGAAATATCCAATCCGGATATTATTACTTGTACCCAAGCGTCTTATGCCAAATTGGATAAAGTATTGAACGCGCAGTACAAGTCGCTGCTTTCTGAGCTGGACTCGCCTTCCAAGTCTGAGCTGCTCTCCACACAGAAGGCGTGGGTCACGTTAAAAGAGGAATATTGTGACGACCTGAAACACTCGGGTGCTGAGTCCCCCGTGGAAATTATTTCCTGTAAAACGCAATTCACAAGCTTTCGCTTGAGCGAGCTTATTTATCTTCATACAGGCGTTGTGGGAGATGGATTCTACAAAGCTGTTTCGATGGTAAATAACAATGTAACATCCTTCGATTACGCCGAGGCTTTTGAATACGTTAGCGGGGACAGCGATTTTGGCGCTTTTTGGAAGGGTTACGCAGGGAAGAATTGTGCCATGACGAATAAGTTGTACGGTGAATCGCTGAAAGGCTGTATGGCAAGGATGAGGTTTCAAACGCCCATTTATTGATAGGGCAATAATAGCGCGTCAATAAATCGTGTTTGAATGTTTATGGGTTCGCTATGTTTTGTCGGCGGCTGCTTTTAAGATTTTTTGAATTTATGCGATTGCAGGGTGATTGAATGTTTAATCGTGAAATGATGGCCGTGACCCTGTCTCTTTCATGCTCCATGCTATGTCACGCGGACACGGATCCAGTTGATATTGTGTCGGGATTGGCGGTAGCACGCTGCATTTCAGTCATTTCAACGAAAAATTCGGTGGCTGGAGTCGTGTGGAATATAAGTCCCCCACACATCGTTTCCTTCTATATGCACCGCCCGACGGGACTGTCGATTCCGGTATAGGCGTTGTAGCTGGATCTGATAACAGCATGGTATCGCCAGATAAAAAGAACGTGCTCATCCAGCGCACAGCAATCGGCTATGTCGAAGATCCGCAAGGCAACCGTATTATTTCCGAGCAAACCCACTGTGATGTGATCTCTCTGGAGAGCGGTTGCGCCAAAAATCTCGGCTCCGCGATTCAGTGTGACGGAGAATGGGTTGGCGATGCATGGAAAGACAGTACAGGCCATTTGTTTGATTTTTCAACATCAGGATCTTCGCCTCAGGAGGTTAGAAATCAGGCGTCGAAATTGTCCTCTGCCAGGCCCCGCGCGCTTTCGTTGAGCGACACGCTGTTTATGGGGGTTCCGTCATACATGGCGTGCTATCCGGTAGACGCAGATATTGCTGCTTACAATGATCTTGGTTTCTACTTCGCCGAAGGTGGAGAGCATCTTTGGGCCATGCAGATTTATGAAAAGTTACTGGATTTGGCGCCAGGAAGGATTCCTCTGCAGCTGAATGTCGCGGACTCGCTTTGGGCGCTGGGTCGGCACGACGATGCCAAATCTCACTATTCCATTTACCGTGATGCCATGCTGACAAAAGCCCCTGCAAACAGGATCCGGACCGTGTCCAGTTGCGGTTGAAATAGGCTCCACGCAGTTCGTTCTGCAGGACAGGTCATGACCCCATCAAGGAAGACTAGAAATTGGGCAAACAATCCCGCAACAAGCCAGGCCCCCTCGACCCAAAGCTGATGTATTTCTACGCCCCGTACACCTTCCGTGCCCGCTACTTTCCGATGTTCATGTTTTCCATTTTCATGTGCATTTTTTCGCTGGCCATCACGACAAGCATCATCACGCAGGCCTGGTTTGGTCATGACCGCGATGCTTCCATGGATGCCTTCAAGCTCATGATGGGCACCAGTGTGATCATGTCAGCCGGCGGCATTTTGCTGGCAAGAGGGCGGCTGTGGGGGATGTGGGTGTTGGTGGCGTTGCTGGCAATCTGTCTGGCTGCGGTGCTGGTGACCTGGGCTTTGCCTGATCGGCGTGTCGATGCGATCAGTTCGATGCTGGGCGTGCTGTTTCCGTTGCTTGGCTTTTTGTCACTGAACAGCAGGCGTCACCGGGAGTTGCGTGAGCAGTTTGTATTTAATCGCGCTCAGCGCAAGGTGCTACGTGAAGAGTACAAGCTCAGGGATGCGCGTAAGCGCCATATCGAGAGTCGCAGGGCCATGCTGCGCGAGAGGAAGGCGAGGCGTCGATAGCGGGGGCGTTTTCGACAGGCAACAAAAAACCCGCCGAAGCGGGTTTTCCCAAGACCATCCCGACTTCCTGTCGGACGCCTCCTAGGCGATGGTCGATCATCCTTGATCCTGGTGTGCTCCCTGCTCACCACTTGTTGGATCCAATCTTACGGCTCTTGTTGTTGGACAAAAATAGCCAACTACCCCTAGGGCGTGTAAGCCTTTGGCTATACGAGGCCGTTGCAGCCCTGTTCCTGCATCCAACATGCCGTGGGAATGTGACAAGTGATGCGTGGGAGGAAGAGGGCGTACATATTTTTGATCATTCGTCCATGACGCTTCACAAATCGCAGGCAATAAAAAACCCGCCGAAGCGGGTTTGTACCAAGACCATTCCAACTCCCTGTCGGCTGCCTTCGTGGCGATGGTCGATCGTCCCTGATCCTGGCGAACTCCTTGTTCACCAGTTGTTGGATCCAATATTACGGCTATGTCACGGGTTCAAAAATAGCTGATGACTCATTAGCGTGTAAGCCTTTCGCTATACCTGCGTGGGATTTAGTCGAAGGTCGGGTGATGCAGTCCTGCCTGCGCGAGCTATAACTGAGCACAGCAGAACCACGAAATCACCGGCCCGCTGGGGTCCAGAGCTAATAATTCGCCAGGTGTGTCTATGTCGATCTTCCATCAGGGGCTGTCCAAAGGCCCGGCCAACCACATGGCGCTTACGCCGTTGAGTTTTCTTGAGCGTACTGCCGCGACCTACCCGGATTATCCGGCGGTGGTCCATGGTGCGATCCGGCGGGACTGGGCGCAGACGTATCGCCGCTGTCGTCAGCTCGCTTCAGGGTTAAGCCAGTTGGGCGTGCAAGGCGGCGATACGGTTGCGGTGATGCTGCCCAATATTCCGGCAATGCTTGAAGTGCATTTTGGGGTGCCGATGCTGGGGGCGGTGCTCAATACGCTGAATGTGCGCCTGGATGCGTCGGCCATCGCTTTCATGCTCGGGCACGGCGAAGCCAAGGTGTTGATCGCTGACCGGGAGTTTCATGTGGTGGTGCATGCGGCACTGGCCATGCTGGAGCATCCGCCGCTGTTGATTGATGTGGACGACCCGGAATACGGCGAAGGGCGGGCGCTCAGCGAGCTCGACTATGAGGCACTGCTCGCCGTGGGCGATCCCGAGTTCGAGTGGCAGTGGCCTGAGGACGAATGGGCGCCGATCTCCCTGAATTACACCTCCGGCACGACCGGCGATCCCAAGGGGGTGGTCTATCACCATCGCGGCGCGTTTCTGAACGCCATCGGCAATCAGATGGCGTGGGGCATGGGTCTGCATCCCGTCTATCTATGGACGTTGCCGATGTTTCACTGCAATGGCTGGTGTTATCCGTGGACGATCACTGCGCAGGCCGGCACACATGTGTTCCTGAGGCGGGTCGATCCGCAGAAAATCATCACGCTGATCAGCGAGCACAAGGTCAGTCATCTCTGCGGGGCGCCCATCGTACTCAATGCGCTGGCCAATCTGCCCAATGCCGCGGCCGTCTCGTTCGGGCACGGGGTCAATGCGATGACCGCAGGTGCTGCGCCGCCTGCCCGGGTCATTGCGTCGGTCGAGGCGATGGGCATCTGTATTACTCATGCTTACGGCCTGACCGAAACCTATGGCCCGGTCACCGTCTGTGCCTGGAAAGCGGAGTGGGACGAGTTGCCGCCTGACGAGTGTGCGTCGCTGAAGGCGCGTCAGGGCGTGCGTTACCCGACGCTTGAAGACGTCATGGTCGCCGACCCGCATACCCATCAGCCGGTGCCAAAGGACGGCCAGACCATTGGCGAGATCTACATGCGCGGTAACACGGTCATGAAAGGCTATCTGGGCAACCCGGCCGCGACAGACAAGGCCTTCGAGGGCGGCTGGTTTCATTCCGGCGACCTGGCCGTCTGGCATGCCGACGGTTATCTGGAGATTCGTGATCGCAGCAAGGACATCATTATTTCTGGCGGCGAGAACATTTCGACCATCGAGGTCGAGGGCGTGCTGTATCGCCATCCTGCCGTTCTTGAGGCGGCGGTGGTGGCCAGACCCGACGAGAAGTGGGGCGAGACGCCGTGTGCCTTCGTCACACTCAAGACCGGCTGTGACCAGGTGACGGGCGAGCAGATCATGCGTTTTTGCCGCGAGCACCTGGCAGGTTTCAAGGTCCCGAAAACCGTGGTGTTCACACCGCTGCCGAAAACCTCGACCGGCAAGATCCAGAAGTTTCTGCTGCGGGACTGGGCAAAAAATGGCCAGATCGATCAGGGCGTAAAGGTCGCCGCTGCTTCGCAATAGCGTTGTTCGGCGTTTCTGCTTTCCTGATCGCGGTCCCGACTGGCGCGCTTGGTCCAGTCCCGGCATTCTTCGCGGAAATTGACCTGAGCGGATCTGCGGCACTCGCGCCGCTCCACCGAGCGGGCGAGGAAGTTTTCGCACACGCTGTCGCCGTCGATGGTGTTGTCATAGACACGCCATTGCGCGCGGTAGCGGTCGCGGCCGTCCCATTCGCGTATCGACACCGTTGCGACCTTGTAAGGGCGTGACGGACGGGCTGCGGGGCGAGCGGCATCGGCCTTGAATTCAGCCATGTAGGTTGCGGACACCATGCCTTTGGCCGGCTCGGCCTGAACGGCTCGCGGGACCTGACCGAAGCGGCAGTTCAGAACGCTTTCGTCGATGACATTGCCGTTCTTCAGACAGTTATCCAGCGGTTGCACTGGGGCGTTTTGTGCCGCCGTGGTCGCAGGAGCAGGTGTCGGCACCACGTAAGGCTCCTGGCGCAAGGCGGCAGAAGGCGTGCTGGCAGGCAGTGCGGGCTCGGAGTCCGTCTCGGGTGTTTGCGCCTCAACGGCGGGCTGCTCAATGGCAGGAACAATGACCTTGGGCTTGCGCAGCTGCGAAGCAATCATGCCGCCGAGGCAACCCACAACGATCAGGCCTGCCAGCCACAGGCCGTAGGCGCGCGGCTTGCGAGGACGTGGCGTTGATCGCCGGGCCGGATGCGAACCCAACACCACATCGACCTGACCGGGCACCAGACGCTGGATGCGGATAATGCCGTCATCGTCAGGCTGCTGCTGATTGGAATTCATCCCTGCTCCTTGAGTCATCCATCGTACGCTGCCAGGTCTTGTCGCCGTGCAGCGGGCGCGAAACTTCAAGGATATCGGCGTTCGGCGGGATTTCTGAAATGTATTAGAGGTGTATTCGCGGTGCTCGACAGGCTAAGGTCGAGTCCGTTTTGATTCACCAGGGAATTTTGCCTATGCACGAGCGTCTTGAACAGGTTTTCGGTTACTCGCAGTTTCGTCCAGGGCAGGAGGCTGCGATCAGCGCCGTGCTTGCCGGGCGTTCTGCTGCAGCCATTTTCCCGACCGGCTCGGGCAAGTCCCTGTGCTACCAGTTGCCTGCGCTGATGTTGCCGCATCTTACGCTGGTGGTTTCGCCATTGCTGGCGTTGATTCAGGATCAGTTGGCGTTCCTGCAGCGTCACGGTATTTCGGCGGCAAGTATCGATTCGGCGCAGAGCCGGGAAGATGTCGCGCAGGTCATGGCGCGGGCGCGGTCCGGCGAGCTGAAGATTCTGATGATTTCCGTGGAGCGCCTCAAGAACGAGCGTTTCAGACAGTTCATCACGCAAGTGCCGATCTCGCTGCTGGTGGTGGACGAGGCGCACTGCATTTCCGAATGGGGCCACAACTTCCGTCCCGATTACCTGAAGCTGCCCGACTACCAGCGTGAGTTCAACATCCCCCAAGCCTTGCTGCTGACCGCCACGGCCACGCCGCAGGTGATCATCGACATGCAGGAGAAATTCGCCATCGCCCCGCAGGACGTGGTGACCACCGGGTTCTATCGCCCCAACCTGCACCTGTGGGTCGAGCCGGTTGCCGGACGCGACAAGCGTCGGCGGCTGGTCGAGTGGCTGAGCGAGCGAGGCGGGCAGCCGACTATTGTCTACGTCACGTTGCAGAAGACCGCTGAATACATCGCCGCGCATCTGCAGCAGAACGGACTTCCCGCGAGTGCCTATCACGCCGGTCTGCCGAACGATAAGCGTGAATCGATCCAGAAACAGTTCATGAGTGGCCAGTTGAACTGCATCGTCGCGACTATCGCCTTCGGCATGGGCATCGACAAAAGCGACATCCGCAACGTGGTGCATTTCGATCTGCCCAAGTCCATCGAGAACTACAGCCAGGAAATCGGTCGGGCAGGGCGTGACGGCGCGGCGTCCGATTGTCTGGTGCTGGCCAACCGCGACAGCCTCAACGTGCTGGAAAACTTCGTGTATGGCGACACGCCGGAGCGCGAGGGTATAGCACGGGTGCTGGACGACCTGCTCGCCGCGCGTCATGACGGGCAGTGGGAGTTTCTGCTGAACCCGCTGGCCGATCTCAGCAACATCCGCCAGCTGCCGCTCAAGACCCTGCTGGTACAACTGGAGCTGCGCGGGATCATCGCGCCGCGTTATGCGTACTTTGCCGAATACCGTTTCAAATTCCTGATCGAGCCCGCT
Organism: Pseudomonas viridiflava; assembly: GCF_001642795.1. Taxonomy (GTDB): domain Bacteria; phylum Pseudomonadota; class Gammaproteobacteria; order Pseudomonadales; family Pseudomonadaceae; genus Aquipseudomonas; species Aquipseudomonas viridiflava. Next base: position 62,857 of record NZ_LKEH01000030.1, read on the forward strand.
GAGTTGATGGCGCGCTTCGAGGGCGAGCGGCGTCAGTTTGTCGAAGCTGTGATTCAGACGTCCAGCCGGGCGCGAACCTGGGCGACGGTGGACTTCGACGCGCTGTATCAGCAATACGGCGCCGAGCGCGGGCGTGTAGTCACGGCGCTGGATTACTTTCAGGAGAAAGGCTGGATCGAGCTGGAAAGCAAGCAGATGACCGAGGTCTACAGCCTGCTGCGCACCGACTTTGACCCGGATGCGCTGAGTAACGAGTTGCACGTCTACTTCAGTGAGCACGAAACGACCGAGGTCGCCCGTATTCACACCATGCTGGAGGTGTTCGCCAGCGATCAGTGCCTGACCCACCGTCTGGCGCGGTACTTCGGAGACGATAATGCGCCGGAGCGTTGCGGACATTGTTCGGTGTGCCACGGTCAGGTCGCTTACCTCCCAGAGCCGCCCGCGCTGCAGCCGCTTGATGAAAGGGATTTTCAGCACCTGTGTGGCGATTTCATCCGCAAGCACCATGACTACAACGGCCAGCTACCCAGCGCCGAATGCCTGACGCGTTTCCTGTGCGGCATCAGCGTGCCGCTGTTCACCAAACTCAAGGCGCGGGCGACCGCAGGGTTTGCCGAGCTTGAGGACTATCCGTATGCGCAGGTCAGGACGTGGGTGCAGGGTCGGATGGACTCATAACGACGGCCAAGGCCTATAAGCCTGACACAGCGCTTATCTGCAGCAGACACCTGACCGTGGGAGGCGCCACCACGTCTTCGACGTAGCGCTGTCGCGCAGCAAACACCGGACCGTGGGAGGCGGCTTG
>NZ_LKEH01000030.1:63681-147829 GCF_001642795.1 Pseudomonas viridiflava
AGCTGGCGCGCGCTGTCAGCCCCAAACGAAAACCGGCCGCTCGAGAGCGGCCGGTTTTCAGACATTTTGACGATCAACGATCGCGGTAGTAGCCACGACCATGTTTGCGATGGCCGTAATGCTTGCCACGGTTGCCATGGCCCCGATATTCACGGCGGTCGTCACGACCACCACGGTATCCGCGCTCGTCTTTCTGGCTTTCAGTGCCCATGTAGTTACCCAGCGCCGCACCTGCGCCGCCACCAGCAGCCGAGCCAACCAGGCTGCCGGTATTGCCGCCCACGCTGCGGCCGATCACGTTACCGCCTGCCGCGCCCAGACCGCCACCAATGGCTGCTTCTGTGCGGTTATGGCGGTTTGCGCCGACTGCACCACCGGCTGCGCCGCCGACGCCAGCGCCAATCGCTGAACCGGTGCTACCGCCGAGCTGCTGGCCGACGACTGAACCGAGTACCCCACCCAATGCTCCGCCTACGCCTGCCGTCACGTTATCGCCAGCAGAGGCGAAGCCGGTGGTCAGGGTAAGAGACAACAACAGTATCGAGGAATACTTCATGTAGGGAATCTCATAGGGATGACGGCGCGATATTCGTGTCAAGTGAAGAATGTAGCAATGCAAATCCGACGAGTAACACGAATGCAACACAGAATGCTAAGTTATTGTTTTGGCTAAGGAACTTAAACCTGAAAACACAGTCTGAGGTTACTTGCGAAAGGCCCGTTTCCAGCGAAACGGGCCTTTTTTTGTGGGCGTCAGATAATCCGCGCCGACTCAGTGGAACGCTCAAGACGAATCGCCACGAACTTCGACGTTGGCGTGCTGCTGCCTTCTCCGACGCTTTCCAGCGGCACCAGTGGGTTGACCTCTGGGTAGTAGGCTGCAGCCTGACCTGCCGGGATGTCGAACGGCAGCAGGGTGAAGCCTTTGACGCGGCGCTCGCGTTTGTCGTCCCAGATCGAGATCAGGTCGGCTTTCTGGCCGGGCTGGAAGCCCAGGCGAATGATGTCGGCTTCGTTGACGAACAGCACGTCGCGCTGACCTTTGACGCCGCGATAACGGTCGTCCAGGCCGTAGATCGTGGTGTTGTACTGATCGTGCGAGCGCATGGACTGCATGATCAGGTCCGGCACCTCTCCAGTCGAGCTTATGCCTTCATGCAACAGGGTGCCCGGCAGCTTGTTGGGCTTGAAGTTGGCGCGGGTCGATGGCGTGTTCCAGCGACGTGCACCCGCCGCGTTGCCCAGATAGAAGCCGCCCGGGTTCTTGATGCGCTCGTTGAAATCCTTGAAGCCCGGAATGGTGTCGGCAATCAGGTCGCGGATGCGGTTGTAGTCCTCGACCAACCACAGCCAGTCCACAGGCTGCTTGCCCAGTGTGGCGTTGGCGATACCGGCCAGGATCGCAGGCTCGGAGCGCATCTGCGACGACGAAGGCTGCAATTGACCGTTCGAGGCGTGAACCATGCTGAACGAGTCCTCCACCGTGACCGCTTGCGGGCCATTGGCCTGAATGTCGATGTCGGTACGACCGAAGCACGGCAGAATCAGCGCGTCCTTGCCATGGAACAGGTGGCTGCGGTTGAGCTTGGTGCTGATCTGAACCGTCAGGTCGCAATTGCTCAGTGCTTCGGCGGTGCGATGGCTGTCAGGTGTGGCCTGGGCAAAGTTGCCGCCCAGTGCGATGAACACCTTGGAACGGCCTTCGGCCATGGCATGAATGGCTTCGACCACATTGTGGCCGTTCTCGCGTGGCACCTTGAACTGAAAGCGTTTTTCCAGCGCGTCGAGCAGGAACACCGGAGGGCGCTCGTTGATGCCCATGGTGCGGTCGCCCTGCACGTTACTGTGGCCGCGAACCGGGCACAGACCTGCGCCCGGCCTGCCGATGTTGCCGCGCAGCATCATCAGGTTGGCGATTTCCTGAATGGTCGCCACCGAATGACGATGCTGAGTGATGCCCATTGCCCAGCACATGATGACGTTCTTGCCCAGTGCGTACATGCGCGCCGACTGTTCGATGTCGGCAAGCGTCAGGCCGGACTGCTCGACCAGCTCGTCCCACGAGGTGTCATCGATGGCGGCCAGGTAATCCAGCACGCCTTCAGTGTGTTCGTTGAGGAACGCGTGGTCGAAGACCGACGGCGCGTCGGCAGCCTGTGCCTCGCGTTCCCATTGCAGCAGGAACTTGGCCATGCCGCGCAGCAGCGCCATGTCGCCACCCAGCGCCGGGCGGAAGTAGGCGGTGTTGGTCGGACGGTCACCGTTGGTGAGCATTTCCACCGGGTGCTGCGGATGCTGGAAACGCTCCAGACCACGTTCCTTGAGCGGGTTCACGCAGACCACTTGTGCGCCACGCTTCACCGCTTCACGCAGTGGCTCCAGCATGCGCGGGTGGTTGGTGCCGGGGTTCTGGCCGAGTACGAAAATCGCGTCCGCGTGTTCGAAGTCATCGAAGGTGACGGTGCCTTTACCGACGCCCACGCTTTGCGACAACGCAACGCCGCTGGCCTCGTGGCACATGTTCGAGCAATCGGGGAAGTTGTTGGTGCCGTAGGCGCGCACGAACAGCTGATACAGATACGCCGCCTCGTTGCTGGCGCGTCCCGAGGTGTAGAACTCGGCCATGTTCGGGCTGGGCAGGTTGTTCAGGTGCTTGGCGATCAGCGCAAAGGCTGCGTCCCAGTCGATCGGCTTGTAACGGTCGGTTTCGGCGTCGTAGACCAACGGATCGGTCAGGCGACCCTGATACTCAAGCCAGTAATCGCTCTGTTCCAGCAGCGAAGTGACGCTGTGACGGGCGAAGAAAGCCGGGTCCACACGACGTTTGGTTGCTTCCCAGTTGACCGCCTTGGCGCCGTTCTCGCAGAACTTGACCATGCCGCTTTCCGGCGAATCGCCCCACGCGCAGCCCGGGCAGTCGAAGCCGCCGTTCTGGTTGGTCTTGAGCATCATGCGCAGGTTTTTCAGCGCGTTGTCGCTGCCCAGCCAGGCCTGCGTCACGCTGATCAGTGCGCCCCAGCCGCCTGCCGCACCTTTGTATGGCTTGTAGCGGGGGGTAGGTGTCTTGTCGGCTTGGTGATGAGTGCTCACGCTTGAATCTCCATCGCAGGGCTATAGACCCGCGGCGCACTGTGCTGCGGCAGGTGAATTAAATTGAGGTTGTGCCGGCGTGCCCATTGCAGGGCCAGGCCGGTGGGCGACGACAGGCTGATCAGTGTCTGGATGCCTGCGCGCAAAACTTTCTGGATCAACTCCAGGCTGCATCGGCTGGTCACGATGGCAACGCCGCCTGCCAGAGGGATGTCCTGACGAACCAGCGCGCCGATCAGCTTGTCCAGCGCGTTGTGGCGACCGATGTCTTCGCGGCCCAGCAGCAATTGGCCGTTGCCATCCATGTAGATGGCGGCATGCACCGCACCGCAGTGTCGGCCCAAGGGTTGGAATTCGCCGATGCGCTGACGCAGTCCTTCCAGCCACTGGATCGGTGGCAGCGGTGCACCGGGCAGAACGTTCAGTTCCGGCAGCGCCTGTTCGACCGCTTCGACGCCGCACAGGCCGCAGCCGCTGGTGCCAGCCAGTTGGCGGCGCTGTTGTTTCATTTCCCAGAAGGCACGGCTGGCAATTTCGACTTCGGCCTGCATCGCAGAGCCGCAGCCGCTGAGCTTGAAGTCGTAGATTTCATCGCGAGAGGCAATGATTCCGCTGCCCAGACTGAAACCGACGATGAAGTCTTCAAGATCGGTCGGGCTGACCAGCATGACGGCCTGACTGATGCCGTTGTAGGCGATGGCCAGCGCCACTTCTTCAGCAAGCTCGGTGCGTGCGCCGTCCTGACCTTCGAGGGTCGCGTAGCTGTAGGACTGGCTGGCTTCGGGGGCGGGCGCGAAAGCAGACGCGGTGCCGACCGTGCGCTTGGCTTGCATGGGCAGAGATACCGGCAGATTGACACCTGTAAGACTAGGCGTGTTGTCCGGTATCGTCTAATCGCTAGTTCCGATGCACTGATAGATGACGTCGATCAATGTCTTATCGAGGAATTTCTGCCACCAGCGCAAAGCACGCTTCCGCCAGCGCCGAGCGAGGTGCACTGCGGCGCATGATCAGCCCCAGCTGGGCCAACGTGCGGGCATCGGCAATCGGGTGCATGGCAAGATGCTCGGTCAGCGTCTCCAATCCGCCGTCCAGCGGCATGATTGCGCAGCAGAAACCGCCATGTACGGCCTGTAATAACTGATGAACGGCATCGGTCTGCAGCAAAGGCTGGGGCTGCAGACCCCGGCTGTGGAAGTTGTGATCGATGGATTGGCGGAAGTGCATGCCGCTGGTCAGCATGCCCAACGGCAGCTCGACCAGATCCGCCCAGCTCAACGGCTCATCGCCGAAGGTGAAGTGGCGTCGGTCGTAGAGCAGGCCCATTTTCGTGTCGTCCAGCGCCAGCGAGTCGAAACGGTCGTTGTCCAGCCGCTCCAGGTACGAGACGCCCAGATCGATACGATTGCTCGCCAACTGCTCCAGCACCTGCTCGGAGCTGAGCGAAGACAGTTCGAAACGCAGGTTGGGGTGCATCTGATGCAGCCGGTGCAGCAGCGGCAGAGGATCGAAGCTCGAGAGAGGCACCACGCCCAGGCGCAACGTACCGACCAGATGACCCCGACAGGCAGCGGCTTCGGCCTGCAGGCCGTCATAAGCCGCCAGCACCGTGCGTGCCCAGGCCAGCACGCGCTCGCCCGGTGCGGTGAAACCCTCAAAGCGCTGGCCGCGATTGACCAGCGGCAAGCCAAGCTCTTCTTCCAGATTGCGCAGCCGCATCGACAGCGTGGGCTGGGTGATATTGCAGCGCGCAGCCGCTTGCCCGAAGTGGCGGGTTTCGTCGAGGGCGATCAGGAATTTGAGTTGCTTGATGTCCATATTCACTCCGGTGGGCAATCCAGGTGGTCGATTCTACGCGTTCAGGCTGAACGATGGTCAGCCCACGTTGGTCGGAACTCTGCAGGCCACGGTTTATAAGGGCTATGGTTGATGGTGCACATCTGACAACTCAATTGAGGAGAACCGGATTATGAGCATTTGGAGTTTTGTGAAAGAGGCGGGCGAAAAGATCCTTGATGCGATCACGCCCGGCAATGCCAACGCAGATGAAGTCCTGAAGGATCATATTTCCAAGGTCGGATTGGGCAACCCCAACATTCAGACAGAAGTCGACGGCGGAACAGTCATCGTGAAGGGCGAGGTGGCCAGTCAGGAAGAGAAGGAAAAAATCCTGGTGACACTGGGCAATATCGAGGGCGTCGAGAAAGTGGACGACCAGATGACCGTCGCCAGCAGCGCGCCAGCCGCGACCGAGTCCAGATTCTATGAGGTCAAAAAAGGCGACACTCTGAGCGCGATCTCGAAAGCGATGTATGGCGATGCGAACAAGTACCAGAAAATCTTCGACGCCAACAAACCCATGCTCAAGGATGTGAACAAGATCTATCCGGGGCAGAAACTGCGTATTCCGGAGTGAGTAGTCGCTCGGGCAAATGATCGTCCGCTACGCTCCGCGTCTGCTCTCGAATGTGACGCGGAGCGTCACGGGCTGCATACCCACGCGGAGCATGGGCACGATCGGGTACAGATGCCAGCCCTCACACTGATCGTTCCTACGCTCCGCGTGGGAATGCCTCCCAGGACGCTCCGCGTCCGCTTTGCGGTGCGATGCAGAGCGTCTACAGGCCTATCACAATCCCTTGATCAATTCCCGATAATCCTCGACGGCCGCGAACTCTTCAGTGTCCTTCGGGGCCTTCTGGCTGTTGGGCTGGCTGACCGCCAGCAAATGCGCGACACCGAAACGGCCAGCACTGCGCAGGATTGGCAGGGTGTCGTCGATGAACAGGCTGCGGGCCGGGTCGAAGGCCGTGTCGGCGTGCAGCGCGTCCCAGAACTGCTGGTTTTCCTTGGGAAAGCCGTAGTCATGGGAACTGATCAACCGCTCGAAGTAGGGCGCCAGTTCAATCCGCTCCATCTTCAACGACAGCGAATCGCGGTGGGCATTGGTGATCATGATCACCCGCTTGCCTGCCTGTTTGATCGCCGCCAGAAAGGTCTCTGCGTCCGGACGCAGCGCAATCATGTGGGCGATTTCCCGCTTCAGGTCACGCACCGACAGCTTCAGCTCGGCGCTCCAGAAGTCCAGGCAATACCAGTTGAGCGTGCCTGCGTTGCGTTCGAACAACGGTTTCAATTCCAGCCAGGCCATGGCGAAACTGATGCCATGCAGTTCGGCGTAACGCTGCGGCAGGTGTTGCAACCAGAAGTGGTCGTCGTAATGCAGATCGAGCAAGGTGCCGTCCATATCCAGCAGGACGGTATCGATTTCGCTCCAGGGCATGGAAAGCATGGTTGCCTCTTGGAAGTGGGTTCTGATGAGTAAGCATATCCGACACGAACATTCGGAAAAGCCGCGTTATAGTACCCCGTCCATGTGAAGGAGCCTGTCATGCGTCAGAAACCAACCGTTCTCGCCCGCGCCATCGTCGCCAGCAGCCGTCTGTTCCGCGTGGAGGAGCTGCAGTTGCGCTTTGCCAACGGGGTCGAGCGTACGTATGAGCGTCTGGTGGGCAGAGGTACAGGCTATGGCGCGGTGATGATCGTGGCGATGCTCGATGCCGACCACGCGATTCTCATTGAAGAATATTGCGGCGGCACCGACGAGTACGAGCTGTCGCTGCCCAAAGGGCTGATCGAGCCGAGCGAAGACATCCTCGCCGCGGCCAATCGTGAACTCAAGGAAGAGGCCGGTTTCGGCGCGCGCCAACTGGAGCACCTGACCGAGCTGTCGCTGTCGCCCGGCTACATGAACCAGAAAATCCAGGTCGTGCTGGCGACCGATCTGTACGAAGAGCGGCTGGAAGGGGACGAGCCTGAGCCGATCCGTGTGGACAAGATCAACCTGCGGGAGCTGGCGAGCCTGGCCCAGAATGCACAGTTCAGCGAAGGGCGCGCCCTGGCTGCGTTGTACCTCACCCGTGACCTGTTGACCCAACGTGGACTGTTCCAACCATGACCGACTCGCTCGACAACCTGCCGCATCCGCTGCTCGCTCCCGTCATCGACCTTGCGCGTCTGGCGGGCGAGGCCATTCTGCCGTTCTGGCGCGCGAACGTCAGCGTGACCTCCAAGGCCGATGATTCGCCGGTGACGGCGGCCGATCTGGCGGCCCATCAGGTGCTGGTCGAGGGTCTGCTGGCGCTGGATCCGACGATTCATGTGCTGTCCGAGGAAGACGCCGACATCCCGCTCAGCAAGCGTGCGACCTGGGAGCGGTGGTGGCTGGTCGATCCGCTGGACGGCACCAAGGAGTTCATTTCCGGCAGCGAAGAGTTCACGGTCAACGTCGCGCTGATCGAGCACGGTCGCGTGGTGTTTGGCGTGGTGTCCATGCCGACCAATGACCGCTGCTATTTCGGAGGCGCAGAACTGGGCGCGTGGCGCAGCGACTCACCCGGTCATTGCGCGCCGATTCAGGTGCGTCACGAATTGCACAGCGGGCAAGCGTTCACTGTCGTCGCAAGCCGCAGACACTCAAGCCCCGAGCAGGAACATTTGCTGGCAGGTCTGGCAGCAGGCCTAGGTCCGCTGCAGCTGACCAACATCGGCAGTTCGTTGAAGTTCTGCCTGCTGGCCGAAGGCGCTGCCGACTGCTACCCGCGTCTGGCCCCCACCTCGCAGTGGGACACCGCTGCGGCGCAGGGTGTTCTCGAAGGGGCCGGCGGTGAAGTCCTGCAACTCGACGGCCAGCGCTTCTCTTATCCTGCCCGCGAGTCGCTGCTCAACCCGTTTTTCCTGGCGCTGCCCGCCAAAGCCGAGTGGCGTGAGAAATTGCTGGTGCTGGCGCAGTCTTGAACTGACTGCTCGTAAGTCTTCACGCTATCGCTACGCGCAGATCCTGCTGAATGTACGCAGTACCTGTGGGAGGCGGCTTGCCGGCGATGCTTTTTCTGAAGCGACATAGCAGTGATTGACCTGACGCCATCGCCGGCAAGCCGCCTCCCACGGGGTATGTATTGCTTCAGGCACTTTCGTTTTGATCGTTCCTCACGCTCCGCGTGGGAATGCCGCTCAGGACGCTCCGCGTCCGCTCATCGATGCAACACAAACTGCCCGGTAAACTTCACGGCCGATTCATCGCTGTCCTGCGCATGAATGTGGGTCGGCAGCTCCAGGCGTGCGCGGCCGCGCCGCTGGTAGGTGGTAATGAACCGGTCCCACTGCGCCACATCCGGCGCATCACACACGGCAATGGCGTCCTCGCGGACCGGCAGCGGATAGCTGATCTGCCCGTCCTGAATCACGATGTGCCCGTCGTCGATCCCTGCTTCACGCAGGCGCAGGTGCAGCCAGCCCCATCCGGCCAGCACCGCGCCGCAATACAGGCTGCCGCCGAACAGCGTGCTCTTGTGGTTGACGTTGGGTGCCAGCGGCAGGTGCAGGCGCAGTCGATGGTTTTGCCAGTCGATGACGCGGATACCCATTTCGCGGGTCAGCGGGATGTCATGGTGCAGCACCTGCTCAAGTTCCGCCGCTGCGTTGCCGGGCAACGGTGCCTGTGGCTCAGTCGGTTTCATCGGACGCTCCGCTGCTGTCGCCAAAATTCAGACCGTGCTTGCGCAGCTTGTCATGCAGGGTCTTGCGCGGCACGCCCAGCGCTTCAGCCAGGCTGCGCACCGAGCTGTGCGGGCGAGCCAGTTCGGCGGCAATCAGCGCACGTTCGAAACTTTCCACCTGCTCACTCAAGCCGCCACTGACGGGCGGCGCGTCCGGCATCGCATTGCCTTCCAGCTCCAGTTCAAGCCCCAGCGCAAAGCGTTCCGCAGCGTTTTGCAGCTCCCGAACGTTACCGGGCCAACTGTGACGCAGCAGCAAGGCACGCTGGCCCGGCTTGAGTTCCTGCGTGGGAATGCCGTGACGCATGCTGGCCGCATCGGCGTAATGCTCGAACAACATCAGCGCGTCTTCACCGCGCTCGCGCAACGGCGGAATGCGCAGCGAGGCGACGTTCAGCCGGTAATACAGGTCGGCACGGAAGCGCCCCTGATCCGCCGCCTGACGCAGGTCTTCCTTGGTGGCGGCGATGATGCGGATGTCCAGCGGGATCTGCTGATTGCTGCCCATGCGCTCGACCACACGCTCCTGCAGGAGGCGCAGCAGCTTGACCTGAACATCCAGGCTCATGCTTTCGATTTCATCGAGAAACAGCGTGCCGCCATTGGCGAATTCGAACTTGCCGATGCGGCGTTTCTGCGCGCCGGTAAAGGCGCCCGGCTCGTGGCCGAACAGCTCGCTTTCCACCACCGACTCGGCCAGCGCTCCTGCGTTGATCGCCACGAACGGACCGTTTCGACGGTTGGACAGGTCGTGCAGCGCCCGCGCAACCACTTCCTTGCCCGCACCGGTTTCGCCCAGAATCAGGACATCGGCGCGAGTGCCTGCCAGCGCACCGATCTGTTCGCGCAGGCGCAGCATGGGTGCCGACTGACCGACCAGACGCGTGCTCAGCTGTTGGCGATCACTCAGGGCCAGACGCAGGCTGCGGTTATCCAGCACCAGCCGACGCAAGGCCAGGGCACGGCGCACGCTGTCGAGCATGGCATCGCTGGCGAACGGTTTTTCCAGAAAGTCGTAAGCTCCGGCGCGCATGGCTTTCACCGCCAGCGGCACATCGCCGTGACCGGTGATCAGCAGCACCGGCAGGTCCGGGTCCTGTTCATGCAGTTGCACCAGCAGTTCCAGTCCGTCCATGCCCTGCATGCGGATGTCGCTGACCACCACGCCTGGCCAGTCGCGACCGATGCGCTCGGCCAGCCCGTCGGCTTCGGACAGCGACAGGACGTTCAGGCCCGCCAGATCCAGGGTCTGGCGCAGTGCCTGACGCAGATGGGAGTCGTCGTCGATCAGCACCACCTGGATCTGGCTGTCGATGGCTGTGTCCGAACTCATGCAGATAGGTCCTCTGGCGGTTGAAGGTTGGCGCCGGAAGCGCCGGCACGCAGGCGCAGGGTCAACAGTGCGCCGCCGCTCGAGTGATTGGCGAACAGCAGTTCGCCGTCCAGCGCACGCATCAGGGTGTCACAGATCGCCAGCCCCAGCCCAAGGCCCTGAGTGCGGGTCTTGGTGGTGAAGAATGGCTCGCGTGCCCGTGCCAAGGCCTCTTGGGAAAAGCCCGGCCCGTTGTCGCGAATGTACAGATTGACGCCTTCGCGGGTCTGCTCTGCACTGATCCACAGCTTGCGCGGCGGACCCTTTTCAGTGAGAGCATCCAGCGCGTTGGCCAGCAGGTTGCCGAGCACCTGGCGCAGGCGGGTTTCGCCAGCCTGCACCCACAGTGTCGCGTCGGGCACGTCACGGATCAACTCGACTTCCATGGCGCGCCGACGTTTGGTCAGTAACGCCAGCGCGTCGTCCAGTGCCGGTTGCAGCGCCACGCTTTCCGGCGCATGCCGGTCGCGCCGGGCAAAGGCGCGCAGGTGGGCGATGATCGAGGCCATGCGCCCGGTCAGTTCGCTGATCAGCTTCAGATTGCCGCGTGCCTCTTCGGTGCGATGATGATCGAGCAACACTTCGGCGTTTTCCGCATAGCTGCGAATGGCGGCCAGCGGCTGGTTGAGTTCATGGCTGATGCTGGCCGACATGGTGCCCAGTGCCGACAGCTTGCCGGTCTGCACCAGTTCGTCCTGAGCCCGCACCAGCTCCTGCTGCGCCTGTTCACGCTCCAGCACTTCCTGACGCAGCCGGCTGTTCAGGCCTTCAAGATCGCTGGTGCGTTCGATGACGCGCATTTCCAGTTCACGCCGGGCCTTGGCCTCAAAGGCGATGCGGTCCAGATAGTGACGCCGACGCTGCATCATCAGACCCAGCAACAGCATCAGGACCAGCAACGCCGCGCCGCCAATCGCCTGCACGGTGCGTACGGGACGGTCGATCAGCGCACGGGGCGCGAGGATGTTTACGTTCCAGCCGGTCTCGGTGATGGCCTGGCTCTGGGTCAGCCACGCGTGGTCATCGATCTTGAGCGGACGCGGGTCGCGGGTCGGATAGGGCTGGATCGCAACGATGGCTTTTTTCTCGTCGTCGGTCAGGTCCCGTGTCGCCCGAAAGCGCCATTCCGGGTTGGAAGTCAGAATGACCACGCCGTTCTGGTCGGTCAGCAACAGTTGCTCGGGTGTCTTGCCCCAGAGCGTTTCGGTGTGGTCCAGATCGACCTTGACCACCAGCACGCCGATCACCCGCTCGCCATCGTGCACGGGCCCTGCGAAGAAATAACCGCGCTTGACCGACGTGGTGCCCAGACCAAAGAACCGGCCCGTTCTGCCTGCCAGTGCGTCGGTGAAGTACGGACGAAACGAGAAGTTGCGACCGATGAAGCTGTCGCGTTGATCCGAGTTGGATGCCGCCAGGGTCAGGCCCTTGGCGTCCATCAGGTACATGACGTCCGCGCCGGTCTGTTGCGAGATGTCCCTGAGCAGGCGGTTGGCGTTGCCCTGTGCGGTGCCGTCGCCCGGAGATGTCAGAACCGCGCGCAAGGCGGGCAGGTCACCGAGGATCTGTGGCAGGGTTTCGTAACGATGCAGCGTGCCGAGCAGGTTGGCGACGTACAGGTCCAGCGTCTGGCGGTTCTGATTGGCCAGCTCGTTGCGGTAATAGCGCTCGGCAAGGTGTTCCAGCGGCCACAACAGCGGTGCCAGACAGATGGCCAGCAGGGCGAGGCTGCGCCAGCGGGGGCGGGGAGGCAGGGCAGAGGTCGTGGTCATTGGCAATCGCCGAGTGGTTGGCGGTGCCTGCAGCGGCTATCGCGGACGCCGCCGCTGGCGTCGAACAGAGGTTCAACCCCCTGGCAGCGACTGCGGCGCCTCGCGATGATGTCCCTGCGGGCAATGGAAAACCCGGTCGATCCTGACGTGGGCATCAAAGGCCTATTATGCCCGCCACGACCGCGTCAGGCACCCGGACAAACCGCCGCTGCCGGAACGGTCAGGCGAACAGTTCGGCTTCTTTCAGGCTTTTGCCCTGTTGATCCTTCGCCGACAACTGCGGTGCTGCGTCGAGCTGCCAGTCGATGGCCAGGTCCGGATCGTTCCAGCTGATGCAACGCTCTGCCGACGGCGTGTAGTAGTCGGTGGTCTTGTACAGAAACTCGGCGTAGTCGCTCAGTACCACGAAGCCGTGTGCGAAGCCTTCGGGCACCCACAACTGACGGGCGTTCTCGGCAGACAGCTCAACGGCTACCCACTGGCCGAAGGTCGGCGAGCTGCGACGAATATCCACTGCAACGTCAAGAACCTTGCCTGCGGTGACGCGCACCAGTTTTCCCTGGGCATTGTCGATCTGGTAGTGCAGGCCACGCAGTACGCCTTTCTGCGAGCGGGAGTGATTGTCCTGCACGAACTGCCTGTCCAGACCGGTGGCTTCACTGAACGCCTTGGCATTGAAGCTTTCATAGAAAAAGCCGCGTTCGTCGCCGAACACCTTGGGTTCCAGAATCAGGACATCGGGCAGCTTTGTTGCAATTACATTCACGTGGTTTCCCCTGCGATCTTGAATAGGTACTGACCGTAACCGGTTTTGCCGAAGTAGTCGGCACGCCTGAGCAAATGGTCACGGTCGATCCATTCGTTCTGATAGGCGATTTCCTCAAGGCAGGCAACTTTCAGGCCCTGTCGGTGTTCGATGGTCTGTACGTAGGCCGAGGCGTCGAGAAGACTATCATGAGTGCCTGTATCGAGCCACGCGAAGCCACGTCCGAAGCGCTCTACACGCAGGTCGCCGCGTTGCAGATAGGCGTTGTTGACGTCGGTGATTTCCAGCTCGCCACGGGGCGACGGCTTGACGTCTCTGGCAATCCGGATCACCTCGTTGTCGTAGAAATACAGCCCGGTCACCGCGTAGCTGGATTTGGGCGCCCTGGGCTTCTCTTCGATGGACAGCGCTCGGCCAGTCTCGTCGAAGTCGATCACCCCGAAACGCTCAGGATCCTTGACCCAGTAACCGAATACCGTCGCGCCGGTCTTCTGGGCCGCCGCCTGCTGCAACTGCACACTGAAATGCTGACCGTGGAAAATGTTGTCACCCAGGATCAGGCACACCGAATCGTTGCCGATGAACGCCTCACCAATCAGAAAGGCTTGCGCCAGACCGTCCGGTTTCGGCTGCTCGGCGTAGTGAAATTGCACACCGAACTGGCTGCCGTCCCCCAACAGCTTGCGGTACTGCGGCAAATCCTCCGGCGTGGAGATGATCAGGATTTCCCGGATACCGGCCAGCATCAGCACCGACAGCGGGTAATAGATCATGGGTTTGTCGTAGATCGGCAGCAACTGCTTGGACAGGCCAAGCGTGATGGGGTGCAGGCGGGTGCCGGAGCCCCCGGCCAGAACGATGCCTTTGGTCATGCAATCAGGTCCTTGTGGTCAGTGAAGCCCAGTCGCTCTCCTTGATAACTGCCATCCTGAACCTTGCGGCACCAGTCCAGGTTATCGAGATACCATTGCACGGTCTTGCGCAGCCCGGACTCGAAGGTTTCTTCGGGTGTCCAGCCCAGCTCCCTTTCAATCTTGCCGGCGTCGATTGCATAGCGCAGGTCATGACCCGGGCGATCGACCACGTAGGTGATCAGCTCGCTGTACTGCTGCACGCCCGCCGGTTTCTGCGGCGCCAGTTCATCCAGCAACGTGCAGATGCCGCGCACCACATCAATGTTTTTCTGCTCGTTATGGCCGCCGATGTTGTAGGTCTCGCCGATCACGCCGTCGGTCACGACCTTGAGCAGTGCGCGGGCGTGGTCTTCCACGTAGAGCCAGTCACGCACTTGCAGGCCGTTGCCATAGACCGGCAGCGGCTTGCCCGCGAGAGCGTTGAGGATCACCAGCGGAATCAGCTTTTCGGGAAAGTGATATGGCCCGTAATTGTTCGAGCAGTTGGTGAGCATCACCGGCAGGCCGTAAGTGCGATGCCAGGCGCGGACCAGATGGTCGGACGCCGCCTTGCTGGCCGAATACGGCGAGCTGGGCGCGTAGGGCGTGGTCTCGGTGAACAGGTCATCGACGCCGTGCAGGTCGCCGTACACTTCGTCCGTTGAAATGTGGTGAAAACGAAACGCCTGACGCTCGGCCTCGGGCAATTTCAGCCAATAGGCGCGTGTGGCTTCCAGCAGGCTGTAGGTGCCGACGATGTTGGTCTGGATGAACTCGGCCGGACCATCGATGGAGCGGTCGACGTGGGACTCGGCCGCCAGGTGCATGATCGCCTGCGGCTCGAAACGTGAGAGTACGGCGCTGACGGCCGCCTGATCGCAGATGTCGGCCTGGACGAATTCATAACGGGTATTGGTTGCGATAGGGTGCAACGATTCCAGGTTGCCTGCGTAGGTCAACTTGTCGAAGTTCAGCACGTCATGATCGGTGTTCTGGATCAGGTGTCGAACCAATGCCGAACCGATGAAACCTGCACCTCCTGTAACAAGAATTCGCATGAACTGACCTTTGGTGTGGGTGAAGTGTAAAGCAGCATAGCTGCCCGAATACGACCTACAGGATCGGGCATTAATCGGCTCTCGGGGCATTAAATAAATCAATTCCTGTTGCTGAACGCGACACGAAACCGACGTCGTCTTTTTATGCCCGAACGTGATTGGGTACGACGGGCCAATCCCCTTATAGTTGCCGCACCGAAAATAAAGCGCTCTGCCGTTCCAGCGAATAAAAACAGAGGTCCACATGCCGCTCGCCACGCTTATCCGTCGTTCCAGCCTGCCTTGCCCCGAGGTGAGTTCGGAACAGGCCCTGCAACTGCTCCAGCAACACTATGGGCTGAGTGGCACGCTGAAAACCCTGGGCAGCCAGCAGGACCGCAATTTTCTGCTGGAGACCGAAAAGCGTCGCTATGTGCTGAAAATCTGCCACGGCGCCTACTCGACCCAAGAGCTGGATGCCCAGCACGGCGCGCTTCAGCACTTGGCGGGGCACAGTGGGCTGAGCGTTCCTGGCGTGATCCGCGCCAATGACACCGAACAACTGCTCTCCCTCGAAATCGATGGCCAGCCGGTGCACGTACGCCTTCTGGAGTTCATCGACGGGCAGTCGCTGGGGCATGTTGCGCATCTGGGACGTGACGTCGTGGTCGGGCTTGGCGAGCTGTGTGCAAAGGTCGACCGGGCACTGGCCGACTTCGAACATCCGGGCCTTGAGCGCATTCTGCAATGGGACCCGCGCCATGCTTATGCACTGATCAAGCACCTGTTGCCGGTGATCGAGAACGCTGACGCTCGCGCCTGTCTGATCGAGGCGGGCGAGCAGGCGCATCGACGGCTGCTGCCGTTGATCCCGGCGCTGCCCATTCAGGCCGTGCATCTGGATATCACGGAGCACAACGTGGTCTGGCTGCGCGACGCCCAGCGGCAATGGCAGATGCAAGGGCTGATCGATTTCGGCGATCTGCTGACCACGTGGCGAGTGGCGGATCTGTCGGTCACCTGCGCGGCACTGCTGCACCATGCCGAAGGCGATCCGCTGTATATCCTCCCGGCCATTCAGGCCTACCACGCCATCAACCCGCTCAAGACCGAAGAGTTACAGGCGCTGTGGCCGCTGATCGTCGCCCGCTCGGCGGTGCTGGTGCTCAGCAGCGAGCAGCAGGCCAGCGTCGAGCCGGGCAATGCGTATATCCAGGCCAACCTTGAAGGCGAGTGGAACATCTTCGACGTTGCGACTTCAGTGCCCATGGTTCTGATGGAGGCGGCAATTCTGCAGGCGGTGGGCTTGAACCCTGCACCGTTCGAGCAACCTGCGTACGCACCGTTGCTGCCGACGCTGGCAGGCGTGAAGCCGGCGCTGGTCGATCTGGGCGTCCTGAGCGAGCACTTCGTTGCGGGCAATTGGGAGCAGAGCGGTATCGATGAATACCTGCTCAGCGAGGCCGCCGAGCACACGGGTCTGGCTGCCAGTCGGTTTGGCGAATATCGCCTGTCGCGCACGATGCCCGACAGCGCCGTTGAGCCTGAAACGTTTGCCCTGCATGTCGAGCTTCATGTGCCGGCCGAAACGCCTGTGCATGCACCCTTCGCCGGTGCGCTCCGATTGATGGCCGATGGTGCCGTGATGCTGGCAGGCGAGGGTGTGAACCTGCGTCTGTGGGGCGTCATGGCTGATCTGACTGTGCAGGGGGCGGTGAGCGCGGGTGACCTGATCGGGCACGGCGCAGGCTCGCTGCTGCTGCAACTGTGTACCGTGTCAGACCTCAGCCCGCCGTTGTTCACCACGCCCTCATGGACCGGTGCCTGGCGCACGTTCTGCCCGTCGCCCGCTGCGCTGCTGGGCTTCGATTGCGATGCACCGGCGCTGGAAGACCCTGCGCATCTGCTGGCGCGACGTGACGCCAGTTTCGCCCGTTCGCAAAAGCACTATTACCACGCGCCGCCGCAGATCGAGCGCGGCTGGCGCAACCATCTGATCGACATGCACGGCCGCTCCTATCTGGACATGCTCAACAACGTGGCCGTGCTGGGCCATGGTCATCCGCGCATGGCTCACGAGGCGAGTCGTCAGTGGTCGCTGCTCAATACCAACTCACGCTTTCACTACGCGGCCATCGCCGAGTTTTCCGAGCGCCTGCTCGCGCTGGCGCCGGAGGGCATGGATCGCGTGTTTCTGGTCAACAGCGGCACTGAAGCCAATGATCTGGCGATCCGGCTGGCGTGGGCCTACAGCGGCGGACGCGACATGCTCAGCGTGCTGGAGGCCTATCACGGCTGGTCGGTGGCGACCGATGCGATTTCCACCTCGATTGCCGACAACCCGCAGGCGCTCAGCACCCGGCCGGATTGGGTGCATCCGGTGACGGCGCCCAACGTCTATCGCGGGCCGTATCGCGGTCCTGACAGCGCGCCCGAGTACGTGCGCAGCGTCGATGAGGTGCTGGAAAAACTGGCCGGGCAGCAGCGTCAGGTGGCGGGTTTCATTTGCGAGCCGGTGTACGGCAACGCAGGCGGTATTTCCCTGCCGCCGGGTTATCTGCAACAGGTCTATCACAAGGTTCGCGCGGCGGGCGGCGTGTGCATCGCTGACGAAGTGCAAGTGGGTTACGGGCGTCTGGGCCATTACTTCTGGGGCTTCGAAGAGCAGGGTGTGGTGCCGGACATCATCAGCATGGCCAAGGGCATGGGCAACGGCCATCCACTGGGCGCTGTCATCACTCGCCGTGAGATCGCCGAGGCGCTGGAGGCCGAGGGTTATTTCTTCTCGTCTTCAGGTGGCAGCCCGGTCAGCTGTCGGATCGGCATGGCCGTGCTGGATGTGATGGAAGAAGAACAGCTCTGGGACAACGCCCGGGTCATCGGGGATCACTTCAAGGCGCGTCTGCAAGCCTTGGCCGATCATCATCCGCTGGTGGGCGCGGTGCATGGCATGGGGTTTTATCTGGGCGTGGAGTTTGTGCGTGACCGCCAGACCCTCGAACCCGCGACCGAAGAAACCGCGCAACTCTGCGAACGCCTGCGCGAGCTGGGCATCTTCATGCAGCCGACTGGCGACTACCTGAACATCCTCAAGATCAAACCGCCAATGTGCACCACCCGCCAGAGCGCCGACTTCTTCGTGGACATGGTGTCGAAGGTACTGCGCGAGCTTGAGTGAGCTGAGGGCCAGAATGATCGAGCCCATGACTCCGCGTCGCATTCAAGAGCGGACGCGGAGCGTCCTGAGAGGCGTTACCACGCTGGTGCGTAGGAACGATCGGGGCCTCAAGCACACCGATCATGCCCATGCTCCGCGTGGGTATGCCTCCCGTGACGCTCCGCGTCACATTGGATCGGGCTGATAGAAAATCCAGATTAATATCGATAAATTAAGCGATAAAATACCAAAAAAATCCAATTATCCCTTCTTATGCAGATTTTTATCCGCTATAAAGTCGCCCAGATTGTCATGGCCGGTCTGTTAAGGTCACGATCAACACCTTCGACCTCCCACTGGAGTCTTGACTGACATGACCACACTCAACAGCACGCCACGCGCCGATGGCTTTCACATGCCTGCCGAATGGGCCACGCAGACTCAGGTCTGGATGGTCTGGCCCGAGCGCCCGGACAACTGGCGTCTGGGTGGCAAGCCTGCTCAGGCTGCACACATAGCAGTTGCCAAGGCCATCGCACGTTTCGAACCGGTAACCGTTGCCGTTTCCGCCGCGCAGTACGACAACGCCCGTGCTCGCCTGGACATGCCGAACATCCGCGTCGTGGAAATCAGCAACAACGACGCCTGGGTGCGCGACACCGGCCCCACGTTCGTCATCAATCACCGTGGCGAAGTGCGTGGTGTGGATTGGGACTTCAACGCCTGGGGCGGCTTTGACGGCGGTCTGTACGCGCCGTGGAACCTCGACTCGCAAGTGGCGAGCAAGATCATGGAAATCGAGCGCTGCCCGCGCTATGTGACCGAAGGTTTCGTGCTGGAAGGCGGCTCCATCCACGTCGATGGCGAAGGCACGCTGATCACCACCGAGGAATGCCTGCTCAACCGTAACCGCAACCCTCATATGACCCGCGAGCAGATCGAGACCGTACTGAGCGACAGCCTGGCCGTGGACAAGATCGTCTGGCTGCCGGACGGCCTGTTCAACGACGAGACCGACGGGCATGTGGATAACTTCTGCTGCTACATCCGTCCGGGTGAAGTCCTGTTGGCCTGGACCGATGATCCCGAAGACCCCAACTACCCACGCTGCCACGCCGCGTTGAGTATTTTGGAAAACACCCGTGACGCCCAGGGTCGCGAGTTTATCGTGCACAAAATGCCGATTCCGGGCCCATTGTTCGCAACGGACGAAGACTGCGCGGGCGTCGATCAGGTGCATGGCAGTCAGGAGCGCAATCCATCGGTGCGCCTGGCCGGTTCCTACGTGAACTTCCTGATTGTAAACGGCGGCATCATCGCCCCGAGTTTTGACGATCCGATGGACGAAAAAGCCCGGCAAATACTGCAACAACTGTTTCCAGAGCACGAAGTGGTGATGGTTCCAGGTCGGGAATTGCTGCTGGGCGGCGGCAATATTCACTGCCTGACACAACAGCAACCGGCCCCTCACAAGGACTAGTCAGTAATGATTAGTAACATCTGATAGTGGCCAACTGGTCCTGTTCTTGCTGCTTCAAGCCCATCGTCCGATGGGCTTTTTTTTGCGAAATACCTCGTAGCGTTTATCGGAATCTCATCTTTAATCAACAGGAGGCCTGATTCGTTTTCTTCGCGTGACTGTCACACAGCGTCCGTAAATTTAGCCCCTCATGAATTAAGAGGTTGTCACTATGAACGCAGTTATCAGCCAGCATCGTGCTCGTGGGTTGTCTGCTTCTTCCAGTAACGAGGCCCGTCAGTTGATGGCGGATTGGTTAAGGACGACCAGGCCTGCAAAACCAAGACCGGATGTACGCGCCATGTTGCTGCAGCGCTATCCGGCCGGTTTATTCAATGATGCCGAACTTGAGGCATTGCTGGGTGTGCTGAAGGATTAAGTGCCGACTGCTCTGTTTCGGCCCTCTGCGTGTTTGACACCCTTCAAGCCCTGGGACTAGGATTCGCGTCCCACCGCTTGTGGCTTTGCGCCATGTACGTGCATCAGTAGTCCACTGCGATGACATCGTGCGGCTGTCAGGTTTGGAACCTGAGAGTCCTGAACGGCTTTCGCCGTCGCCACAGCGCGTGTCAACTCGTATAAAAAGGGAAGACAGATGCTTAACACACGTATGGGTATGCTCGCTCTGGGCATCATCAGCGCTGGCCAGGCCATGGCTCAAGGGCAGGCAGACTCCAAAGGTTTCGTCGAAGACAGCAGCCTGACCGTCAATCTGCGCAACGCTTACATCAATCGCGACTACAAGAACGACCGTGAAGACAAGGCCGAATGGGGCCAGGCATTCATGGGCGTGTTCACGTCAGGCTTTACGCAGGGCACTGTCGGTGTCGGCGTAGACGCCTTCGGCCTGTATGGCATTCGTCTGGACGGCGGCAAAGGTCGCGCCGGTGCCGGTGGTATCGACTTCTTCAAGAAAAGCGACAACGGTCAGGGCGATGCTGCCGACGATCTGACCCGTGCTGGCGCGGCCGTCAAAGCCCGTATTTCCAACACCGTCATCAAGTACGGCGACCAGATGCCTCAGTTGCCCGTGCTGAGCTACGACAACTCGCGCCTGCTGCCGGAAAGCTACACCGGCACCATGATCACTTCCAAGGAGATCGATGGCCTTGAAGTGGTGGCGGGTCGTTTCACCCAGCAGGCGCGCAAGAGCGCCGAAGGCCGTGACAGCGGTGACCTGAAAAGCATCAACGTCTACGGTGCCAGCTACAAGTTCACCAAGGAATTCTCTGCCGCTTTCTACGCGTCCGACGACGAAGACGTCTTGAAGAAGCAGTACGTGAACCTGAACTACGTGTTCGCTCTGCCGCAGGAACAGTCGCTGACCTTGGACTTCAACGGCTACAAGACCAAACTGGACAAGGACTTCGCCAACAGCGACGACCGTGACAACAAGATCTGGAGCCTGGCGGCGACCTGGGCGGTGGGCATCCACTCGTTCACCCTCGCTCACCAGCGCAGCAGCGGTGACATCGGCTATGTGTACGGCGGCTATCGTAATGACGGCGGCACCAGCGATGGCGGTAACACCATCTACCTGGCCAACTCCTACTGGTCCGACTTCAACGGCAAGGACGAGCGTTCGTGGCAGGCTGCCTATGGCGTCGATCTGTCCGGTCTGGTCACTCCTGGCCTGAGCTACCGCGCTGCTTACGTGCGTGGCGACAACATCGACGACGGCACTGCAGGCAGCGGCAACGGTACCGAACGCGAAATCTTTAGCCAGTTGACCTACGTCGTGCAGAGCGGCCCGGCCAAGGACCTGTCGATTCGTCTGCGCAACTCGTTCCTGCGTGTGTCGGCCGATGCTCAGGCTTACAACAGCGAAGGCAACGAAACCCGCATCTTTGTGGATTACCCGATCAACGTTTTCTGATCGTGTGACGGGTTAGCGCTTCATCAAAATGCCTCGGTTCCGGACCGGGGCATTTTTGTCTGTGCTGACTCCAGGCCGCTCAACGTGCGCAGGCGGCTTTGCTACCATGCGTTCACTTCCCCGAGCCGGTCACTGTCATGGCCCTTGCCGCACCGCCCGATCTTTCCGACATCGCCGTTCCCGTTCAGCCGCTGTCGCGCACCTATCCGCGTGGGCGCTTCATCGAGCCGCATCAGCATGTCTGGGGGCAGGTGCTGTACGCCATGTCGGGCGTGATGTGGGTCGAAACGCCGCTGGAAGCCCTGGTTGTACCGCCGCAACGCGCGGTCTGGTTGCCGCCCGGCGTCGAGCACGGGATTCGCGTGGTGTCGGACCT
Source organism: Pseudomonas viridiflava (assembly GCF_001642795.1). Taxonomy (GTDB): domain Bacteria; phylum Pseudomonadota; class Gammaproteobacteria; order Pseudomonadales; family Pseudomonadaceae; genus Aquipseudomonas; species Aquipseudomonas viridiflava. The sequence continues at coordinate 85,098 of NZ_LKEH01000030.1, forward strand.
GGAGATGCGCAATATCTACCTGCGCCCGGCCATTGCCCAGACGCTGGAAAGCACTGTGCAGGTGTTTGAAGTCGGTGGCCTGTTGCGCGAAGTCATCCTCAATCTGGTGACGCTGGATCGCGACCGTGAGCAGGAATATTACGACGCGCTGGTGAATCTGGGCTTGTTGGAGCTCAAGCGCGCCCGCCGCTCGCTGCTGAAAATCCCCATGCCCGACGGTTCGGACCGGCGCCTGATGAACCTGTGCCAGGCCGTCATGAGCGAGCCTTCACTGGACATCCCGTTCGAACAGCACGCCGAAAATGCCGGGGCCAGCGTAAGGACGCTATCGCGTCTGTTTCAAAGCGCCCTCGGCATGGGTTTCGCCGAATGGCGCAGGCAAGTGCAACTGGCCACTGCCGTGGCCGAAGTCATCCAGGGCGTACCCGTCAGCCGCATCGCCCGCTCGCTCGGCTATTCACCCAGCAGCTTCAGCGACATGTTCCGCCGCGAACTGGGCGTTGCGCCGTCGCAGTATGTTGCCAGCAACGATCAAAACGAGAGTGCCTGACTGAATACATACCCCGTGGGAGGCGGTTTGCCGCGAGACTTGTGTATGACTGATGATCGTTCCCATGCTCCAGCGTGGTAACGCCGCCCAGGACGCTCCGCGTCCGCTCTCGCACGCGACGCAGAGCTTCACTGAGGGCATGTACACGCAGAGCACGATCACGCCCACATCTGGCCGATAAACAGAAGCCCTTGGCCGATCCGCATTCCAGCCCTTCCATACACTCTGCTCATCGCTTACCTCTTCGGAGCTTCTGCATGAGTTACCTCATTTCCCTCGCCATCGGCGCGGCCGTCGGCCTGTTGTACGGCGCACTGGATTTCCGCTCGCCCGCACCGCCTGCCATCGCGCTGGTCGGTCTGCTGGGTATGCAACTGGGTGAACAGGCCTGGCCGATGGGCAAGCACCTGCTGACCTCCTGGGTTTCCTGATCTTCAGTCTTCCATTTTCAAAAAGGCCTCCTCAATGAATGCCCTGCAATTCTCCCGAACCGGCGACCTCGCCGCCCTGCAATACGTTGAACTGCCAACACCCAAGCCTGCCGAAGGCGAAGTACTGATTCAGGTAAAAGCCGCCGGCCTCAACCCCAGCGACGTGAAGAATGTGCTGGGTCGCTTCCCCTACACCACACTGCCGCGCATTCCCGGTCGCGACTTTGCGGGCGTGGTCATTGAAGGCCCGCAAGCGCTGATCGGTCAGCAAGTCTGGGGCACCGGCAAAGAGCCCGGCTTCTTTCGCGACGGTTCGCATGCCGAATACATCACCCTGCCTGCCGCAGGCGTCGCCCTCAAACCCAAAGCCTTGAGCTTCGTTCAGGCCGCGAGCCTTGGCGTGCCTTACACCACCGCCTGGGATGCCCTGCAGCGCAGCCTGGTAAAAAGCGGAACACGCCTGCTGGTCATCGGTGCCAATGGCGCGGTCGGCAGTGCCGCACTGGCGCTGGGCAAGATTCTCGGTGCTCAGGTGCTGGGCGCGGTGCGTCGTCCCGAGCACCTTCAGGCGCTGGAAGCCGACGGCTTCGCCGGCCTGTTGCTCGATACCCCGGAGAGCCTTGGCAGTCAGGTCAACGAAATCTTCAAAGGTGGCGCCGACGTGATCTTCGACACCACCGGCTTCTGGCTGCCCGCCGCCGTCCCTGCGCTGGCGCCATTCGGCCGTATCGCAATCATCGCCGCGCCCGCTGACGGCCACGTGCAACTGCCTGCGCTGGCGCTGTATCGCAAAGGCGGATCGGTGGTCGGCATCAACTCGCTGCTCTACGACTGCGCGACCTGCGCCACCATGCTGGATCAGTTCGGTCAGTTCTTCGATCAGGGGATGCTGGCGCTACCGGGCGATCTGGTTGAATCGCCCTTGAGTGAAGGTGTCGCGCGCTATGCGGAGGTCAACGAGGGCAGGGGAGACAAGATCATTCTGGTGCCTTGAAACCGTAATCAGTTGTCCAGTGCGAGCAATTGCACGAACACTGCGAAACTGCCCAGAAACAGCCAGAAAAAACTGAACAGCCATGGCGTGCGCTTGGAGAACAGCAGTGATTTCTTCGGCCCGGTTTCGCTGGATTCCCAGTCGCTGAAAAGCGGCGAGTCGTCATAGGTCAGCCCGATGACCGGCTCGCTGCGCAGCAACCCCGCCTGCTTGCGATGCCAGTGCATGATGATGTCGCACGCCGCCCGAATGCCTGGCCATGCCGCAATCGTGCAGAACAGCCCCAACAACGCCAGCATCGGCGGCACCACCAGCGTGAACATCACGCCCCAATCCGTATTCGCGTTCGCCATCGACGACGCATAAGCAATCACCAGAAACGACTGCGCCGATAAATAGGCGTTGGTGCGGTTCGACAGGTTGGTCGTTTCGTAGTGAATCTCGCGCCGATAGAAATCCAGCCGTTCCTTGGGCGAGCCGAACAATTTGACCTGTTGCTCATCGACGACGTGCTCGGGCGTCTCGTCTGTGATAATTCTGGACACAGTTAATTAATACCGAATGTTAAAGATGCTGGGTAGACCCTGATTCAAGTTAAGCAGTTCGACCAAAATTGCCCGAACGGGGACCGTTCATCCTGTAAATCCGGCGACACGACAAGGACCTCGTCATGAGCACGACCCCAACCCTGCAAACCGAGCGCCTGCTGCTGACAGCTCTCCAGCTGGCCGACGCACCCGCCATGCAGCAGCTTTTCCCGCACTGGGAAATCGTACGATTCTTGAACAACCGCGTGCCCTGGCCGTATCCCGAAGACGGCGCACTGCGCTACATCCAGGACGTCGCCCTGCCAGCCAGTGAGCAAGGCACCCAGTGGCACTGGATGATCCGCCTGCATACTGCGCCGAACAACATCATCGGCAGCATCAGCCTGATGACCACCCCCGGCAACAACCGCGGCTTCTGGCTGCACCCGGACTGGCAGGGCAACGGCTACATGCAGGAGGCCTGTGGGGTGATAAACGCGTTCTGGTTCGAAACCCTCGGCCAACCTGTAATGCAGGTTCCCAAGGCTGCACCGAACGGAGGATCACGACGGGTTTCGATCAAGGAAGGCATGCGACTGGTGTCGACCGGGGAAAGCGATTACGTGAGCGGCAGATTCCCGGAGGAGATCTGGGAGATGACGCGGGAGGAGTGGGTGGGGCGCAAAGGCAGTAGAACGCATGAGGAGGAGTAAGCCCGATGGCCCTGCATCCTGAAACCAGCTCGACAGTCAGACTCGTCCCCGCCCAGCCTGACGATTTCGAAGCGCTGGTCAGTTTGCGCATCGATGCCATGCGCGAGAGCCTGGAGCGCTTGGGTCGCTTTGATCCTGAGCGCGCCCGAGAGCGATTCCGCCAAGGCTTTTCCGTACAGCACACACGCCATATCGAGGCTAACGGAAGAAGAGTGGGTTTCGTGGTACTGAAACCGTTGGGGGACGAATGGCTGCTGGATCACCTTTATATCAGGCCAGGCGCCCAAGGACAGGGCATTGGCTCCACAGTGCTTCGTCAGATACTGAGCGAGGCCGATACCTGCGGGACAGCGGTCCGAGTCGGCGCTCTCAAGGGTAGCGACTCAAACCGCTTTTACATCCGCCATGGCTTCCGGCTCGTTGAAAGCGGCGAGTTCGATCACTACTACCTCCGCCAGAAGCCCTGATCAAGCATCACGCCGTCGCTGCAAACCCCTTCGAACGCGCTTCCATCCTCGCCGTCAGAACTTCCGGCGTCGCCCGCTCGGCCTTGGAGGCCATCTGATTGAAGAACATCCCGTCAAACTGCTCCTTGGACGGTGTCAAGGTCTTGGGGATCAACAACGCTCCCAGATCCAGCGTATTGGCGAAGTTTTCCTTGGTCAGGTTGTACATGCCGAGGTAGCTGCCCGAAAAAGCGGAATCCGCATTCACCATATCAATGGCCGAGTCGCGATAAGCCACCGCCGCTGATTTCAGATCACTGGACGCATTCAACAGCGAATTCAAACGCTCCATATCGGAAGCACTTAACTGCCCGGAACTGTTGATCGCCTTCAGGCTGCCATCTTCCTGCACCGTGAAACCGAACTTCTTGTCAGCCAGATCCGGATACAAGTACGCCAAACCAGCCTTGAAGTCCTCGAAGGAGCCCTTCATCTGCGCAGTGATGGATTTGTTCAATTCCGCCAGTCGAGGAAAATCCGGCGACTGCTCAGGCCCTATAACCGTGTCGATCACTACGATGGGCCCGGTGGTGGTCGGCGGTACTACAACGGGAGGCGGAACCACGATCGGCTTGGCATTCAGCAACGCCTCCTTGGCCGCATCGCTCATGGGCTGAGGCGTGAGCTTGATGTCGGAGGGTGTGAGCTTGGCGACGATAGATGGGATAGCGGATGGATTTAGTGAGGTAAGCATATTCATCGATCCATGATTGTGTTTGTCCACAGGGTATCGACGGGGTAGGGGTGGAGCTTTAGAGGGGGGTGACGGGCGGTGTGTCGGGGCGTTACAGGATAAGAGGACCGAGGGAAGTTTTATGACTGATCTCGAAACCTGCCTTCCGGCTTTTTTCAAGGTGCGTGCGTTCGCTTAATGCCAGCATTGCCCGAGTCCGGTGCCAAGGAACGCAGTAACGTTTACAGCCGATGTGGCCAAATCGGCGTTACTGTCCACGAAGCTCCAGCCAGTAACGCTCTGATGAGGGCTATTTCTCTGTCTTATTGACCAGATTGCGACCCCGTCCTTTCCCAAGAACCTTGGACACGACGTTGCGAATGCCGTTATCGACTACACCGAGTAATCGACGTCCCGTTTCGCCTGGACGACCGCTGAAAGATGTCACGTGAAAATAGTCGTGATCGTCCGGCGATACCTCGGAAAAATAGTAGTTTGAGACGCAGCAACGAGCGGTGCCCACCGTTACAGGGCTGACCGAGTGCCAGGAGTCCTTGTTTGTCTCCATCACCACCAGACGGTTGAACGCGGAAACTACAGTCTTCTGCGTTTTCACCTGATGGTCCCACAACTCAAAGTTGCCGCCATTTTCAAGGGACCAGTTCGGCGTGACGTAATACAGCAGATTGAGTCGGCGGTAGAGGTTTCGCGCGCCATCGTGGCTGTTGTCGATGTGCGGATTGAGGAAATCCCCCTCAAACATCATCGACAGCCCACCTGCGTACAATGACGGGTCTGGAGTGATTTGCTCGAAGCCGACCAGCTCGGAAACCTTGGCCACCACGTCCGGATGCTGGATCGCGTAAGTGATGTTGCTCAGGATCTCGGGGAAGTGACTCAGATCCGTCATTGTTTTTTTCTTCTCGCGGAATGACTTGCGATCGAAGAAACCGTCAGCAGCCTTTGGAAAAGCGTCGTAGATCGCCTGCGCCATGTCATCGGTCAGAAGCTCGTCTACGATGAAATGGCGGGTGTGTGTGCCTTTTGGATTGCTCCATTGCTGCCGGATGTCGTGCTGCAGGCTGTCAAGTCGTTTGACTAGCATTGCGGCGATCGCGGGGACGTTCATGTCTATTCCTTGCGCTGGTGCCAAAACGTATATTGTGTGGTATTTGGGTGGTTGTTCAAAGAGCTGATCTCCGGCACCGAAAGCTCACTTCAGTCATCGCCTTACACAACGAGCCACAGAAAAGCATCGGAAATGAAAATTGTTGAATGTCGGCCAGTGTGAGTGATCATATGAAAAACCGGCGCAGAGCGTGGTTTCCAAATTAGTATCACTCCAGAATACGGGTTATAAGCGCACTGGCTTTTTTCTACAGATTATGGGCCGGTTACTGTCGGTCGTGACTATCTGAATCACATCCCAGATTTGAGGTGCCGAGCGGGTAATTGAATAGTAAGCGGATCGTTGGATCCGTCTCATCGTGGCTGGTGAGACAACGCTCCGTGAACCAAATAAATGCTTTCTGCCAAGCCCAAAGTGTCGCTGCCAGCACGGTGTTTTATGGGGCCGCCCCCGATCCCTAGGCACTGTGCCGCCGTTGAGGAAATTCCGGAATTACACGGAATTACAATTCGACAACTGCAACTATCGCTACTAGATTTCTATGGATGGCGAATTGCCAGCTAATTGGCTAGTGAAGGAAGTATGGAGCGCTACAGTATTTGAATGGGGACTCGGGCGTTGTCGGCTACGAGATTGGTACCGGATCTACCGTGGTCGAGTTCAAGGATCATTCCCAGTACCTTTACGATTCAACCAGACCCGGTGCGCCGATCGTTGCAGAACTTCAAAAGCTGGCGCGCGCTGGGCGGGGGTTGAACAGTTACATCGGTCGTGTCGTCCGTAAGAATTACGCCCGCCAAATCAGGTGATCCCTCTCATTCACTGACAGATCCGCACATGAGCGGCGCGCCGAGACTTCCTTCGTCGCAAGGAGTTAACTTCCGCCAATGGCCTGTTTTACACGGCCCTCACTCGAGGGGGAAAAGGGTAAGTCCATCCCCCATTGGGCTACATTGCAGGTTGGACGAGCGCGATGTCAGATCGAACTTTGAGTTTTCCACCAATGGTGGAGGCTTCACCTGCGGCAGCATGTGTGCCAATGCCTGCCCCTGCCCCTACCCCTACCCAGTCGATTCAGCGGTGTATGCGACCTAGTATGAAATTTGTCGGCAGTCACGGCTTCGGCTTGAAACGTAGGCCGTCACCAAACTTTCCGGGAAGAAGGAATCTCTGATTACGAAAGTTTCGTAAAACTTGCAGGTCGCAGGTTTTGACCTGCCCCGAGGATATGCGGTAGATATCCTGACTTCTTCAGGGCCTCTGGGTCCAATAAAACGGTGAACGAACGGCGAAAGTCGTACAAGCGGAAAGCTATAAACAAAAAAGGCCCACCTTTCGGTGAGCCTTCTTCGGTATTGCGTATGGTGCCGGCACCAGGAGTCGAACCCGGGACCTACTGATTACAAGTCAGTTGCTCTACCAACTGAGCTATACCGGCGTAATGGGCTGCGAGTATATAGAGTCTGATGCGCTTGTAAACCCTAGCTGACTGATTCAGTTGAAAAAATTTGACCGCCGGTGCGGCTTAGCGTCGGCGTGCAGGACAGGGTCGGTGGTGGATGAAGGACGTTTCCCTAAGGTTTGGCGGATTAGGCTGCCTGATGGCGGGTAGAAGGGTGTCTCAACATGCTGGTTTGGCCCCGCTTCGATGAGAGTGATTCGGCTATAACCCGCGTCGATTTTTAACCCGCCCATGCGAATCAATGACTTAGCCGGTGGTGGCTATCTGTAGTCGTTCAGCGCTCCAGGCGAGTTAGTGGCTTTTGGGCCGTTTGCACGCTCGGGGCGCTTTGCATAGGCTTGTTCTCAACGGCCCAAGCCACTGAGTCAGGCGGCGAGGGGCGTTCACTTTTCAGTCAGGGATAAAGGATTATCCATTGAATGACACGAAGGATCGTTGCAGGGCTTCGGGGATGCAGTACACCGTAGGTCGGCCATCTACTGAGAAGCGGTTTGGAGATATTGGTAACGACGTTTTGTCCGCTTGGATAGGCGTCAGGTGACAGAGAGGCTGTGCATTGCCGTCTGAATCGCATGAATGTGCGTCTGGACGCTGATGAAGTCGTCACCAAGTCGGGTACGGTCAAGGTCGCTTCGGCGGGTCTTTGATGGTCTCGATGTCTGAAAACGATGCCCGGGTCTCAGGATCCGGGCATTTTTTTGTGTTTGTATCGGGTGTGTAGCATTGCGATTGGAGTTCGAGCGGTTCTGGCCGATATAGCTGTATCAAAATGGCAGTCGGCCATGGACAGCTAGTGCAATGCAGAGAACGCCCACGCATTACGAGCTGCTGAATGTCGCTCGCGATGCCTCTCCTGATCAGATCAAGAAGGCTTATCGCAAGATCGCTCAGAAGCTGCACCCGGACAGGAATTCCGACCCTTACGCTTCGGACATGATGAGTGTCGTCAACGCGTCTCACGATGTGCTGGCCGATGCTGGCAGACGCGCGGTTTATGACGCGCAGCTGGTGGCCGATGAGCAGAGGGCTCGCGAAGACGCTGCACGCCGCAGGCAGGTGCAGGCGATGCGTGGGCGTGCCGTTCATGTGTATGCCAGTGCGTCGGGCTCGGCGTCTGCTGCACCGCAGCAATCCACCTATACCGGCCCTGAGCGTCGGGCCAATGGTTCTCCCCAGCCTTCCAGAAGTCAGCGCCACGGCAGTGTGTGGCGCTGGGCGGCGGTGTTTGTGATTTTCTGTGCGGGCGGCGCGTGGATGGGGTACGACCCTAATGCTGGCAAGTCTTTCGTGCCGACTGAATCGGTGCCTGTGGTGCAGTCGTGGGTCAAACCGGCTGTTGAGCCCGAGCCTGTGGTTGAGCCTGTCAGCGTGGCTGAGAAAGCTGCGGACGTGGCTGCGTCGGAGTGTGAGGTGCCGCTGGTTGATCCGATGGGCGCGCCCTGGCCGCAGAAGGCGGGTTATGTGAAGGACATGCCGACGCTCAAGGATAATGGCTGGTCGCAGATCACTGTTGATAACACGGCAGGCGGTTCTGCGGTTTACGCCAAGGTCACGGACGCAATGGGGCGCAAGGCGTTCCGGCATGCCTATATTCCGGTGGGTGCGTCGTTCTCGTTCGCCAAGATGGACGCGGGTCTGTACCTGCTCAAGTACAAGATGCTGGATACGGGCTGTGCGTTTGCCTCGGGGCGGATCCTGCTGGAAGAAACGCCGATGGGCAGTCAGATCAAATCCAGCGCGTACAAGCTGACGTTGCGTAAGTTGCAGGGGCGCAGTGTGCCGTTTACGCGGTTGAAGGAAGATCAGTTTTAGTGGGTATGCGTGTGAGTTCAGGATCTGCGTAGTCAGTTGAATCGGACGCGGAGCGTCCTGGGCGGCATTCCCACGCGGAGCGTAGGAACGATCAGAGTGATCTCAGGCACACCGATATGCCCATGCACCCAAGTCTTGCTGCAACCACGGACTACCGTGGGAGGCGGCTTGCCGGCGATGCTTTTTCTGAAGCGATCTATCGGTGACTGAACAGACGCCATCGCCGGCAAGCCGCCTCCCACGGGATATGCATTCAGTCAGACACTTTCGTTTGGCCCCGTTTTGCGCGTCTTTCGGACTTGTGTATAACGATGAGCGCGGAGCGTGAGGAACGGTCGTCAAACCTGCATCACTCATGTCTTGCAACGCTTTCAGGCGTGTTTTTGAAGGCTTCGTCTCTTTCCTTTGCGGGACATTTCCGAGAGAATCCCGGCCCGCTTGTGCCTTGCTGTCTGTGCTTCTAATCTCCCGTCCGTCGCTGCCCATCAGCGATGGGGTTTAGTAGCCCGCAATGAGCAAGGCATCACAACCGTGTTTCATCAGGTCCGTCCCGATGCTATGGCGGCTGTGCGCTTGGCGCCTTCGGGTGCGCCGGTTGCCTGGCTCACCGGTCTACTAACTCGTGCACAGTCGCCGCCCTTTCGTTTAGTAGCGAGAGGACAGCGATTTCATCGAAGGAGCTAGAACATGGTCAAAGTCACACCCGATCCACCTTCCAAAGCATCCACTGGCGCACCGGTCTTCGATCAGGCCGTCGTCAAACGCGCGATGGCGTGTTACCTGCCCACCAGTCGCCCCAACAACGAATCCCAAGACAACAGTGCCGATTACATGAATCTGGAAGCGACGTTACTGCATGCGCTGGATTTTCTGCGCTGTGCCTCGGCAACGGCTTATGAACTGGGCGATGAGTTGATCGGGTCGAAACGGGACCTGGCGTTTGCTGCCATGCACATGGCCGAGATGGCCAAGGTGATGGTCGAGCGATCCCTGGAGTGTGTCGAAGAAGTCTGAGATATCCGCTTGAAAACCGGATCGTGAACGGCGTGTTACCCGTATGCGATCCGGCACCGCAACAGGCCCGTTCCAGAGCCGTTACCAAATCTTTATGCACAATCGCTACATCAATATTTGCGTACATGCCAATAAGTGTGCAAATACCCGCCCTGTGTCGCAAACCACTGTTTTTGTGGGTTCCTGACGGAACAGGCAGGAAAAATCAGGGACTTCAGTAACTGGTGCGCCAAGCTTTAACGCGCCATTCAGAATTTTCATCAACAGACTTATCCACAGGATGTTCTGTGGTTTTACAGCTTCATTTTTGACCCAGTATCAGCAGGTTGCGAGGCGTAAGCTGGCGCTGACAGAAAGTCCCGACGCTGACCCGGTAACCCTGCTCCTGAAGATACAGCGCTCGATCAAGCACCAGCCACATTTCCAGCGGGCGTCGGAACAGGTTCTGGACCAGTTCCAGGTTGCGCACCTGAGCCAGTCGCTGCCAGCCCGCAGCCTCCCATTGCGCCCAGTTCTGTTCGCCCGACAAGGGCAGGTTTTTCAGCTGAGCCAGATGACGGCAGTAATCTTCGTAGGGAGCGTCAAGCCACGAGACGGGTAATGACGGTGTAGGCATATATTCATCGATGCCGCGCAGGGTGCGCTGCAGCAGGTCGAACCCCAGGCGGCGTGCCATCGAGGTGTCGCGCTGACGACGGACGCGGGCGCCAGCGGTCACGGTTTCGCTCAACGGCAAACCGAGTTCGTCACGCGACAAGGTCAGCCCCGATGCTTTGCCCTCGCGGGACAGCGGCTGGTAATGATCGAAGCGGGTGCGGTTGTAACAGCAGGGCGCAATCACCAGTCGCTGGCAGCCGGTGTGGCTGGCCAGTTGCATCAGTTGTACATGCAGATCACCGCAAGCATGCAGCGCGACGGGCGTATGGTGCGGCTGCAGGCTGCGCCACGCATCATCGGCCATGACGTCCTGTTGGACATGCTCGGCGTTCAAGCCTTGGCGGGCACTCAGGGTAAGGCCCGCTTCGACCAGTGCCGGGTCGCGCTCAAGGCAGGTGAGTTGCTGGCCGCGCCCGGTCAGGCGACGACCCAGATGGCCCTTGCCCGCGCACCAGTCCAGCCAGTGGATGCCTGCCTGTCCGGTGTCCACATGACGTGCGAAGGCTTCGATCTGCTGCCACTTACGTCCTGGCACATCAACACTCATGCGCGGCTCGACGGGGGCGAGCGGGTAGACGGGCAGTTCGGCGACCTGGCTCAGGGCAACGGCTTCGGATGCCAGTGCCGCAAACGGGAAGGGCGCGTCGAGCTGGTCGGGGTCCAGGTGCGCCGCTTCAGCCTGTTCGAGGGTGCGTTGGCGCAACCACTGCGCCAGCTCCGGGTACTGGTCTTCCCACGGCAGCCGCAGATGGATGAAGGGCCTGGGTCGCCACAAACCCTGATGCGCGAACAGGAAGCTGTCCAGCGCACCAAAGTGGCTGCGAAGCGTGTCGTTCTGCAGGCTGGGTTCAGAATTCATGGTCGGCGGCTTCGCGTGGGAGACTGGCCGGATGAAAGCCAGCCCCCTTCATATCAGCGACCCTGGCTCGCGTCTACGCGTAACAGTTTTTCCAGCAGGCGGAAGCCTTGTACCAGCACGAACGCCATCACGAGGTAGAACAGGCCTGCGGCGAAGAAGATCTCCACCGGCATGTAGGTGCGGGCAATGATCGTGCGGGCCATGCCGGTCAGTTCCAGCAGCGTGACAGTGCTGGCCAGGGCGCTGGCCTTGAGCATCAGGATCACTTCGTTGCTGTAGGCAGGCAGGCCGATGCGGGCGGCGCGTGGCAGGACGATGTAGAACAGCGCTTTCCACTTCGACATGCCCAGGGCGCGGGCGGCTTCGACTTCGCCGGGCGGTACTGCCTGAATCGCGCCGCGCAGGATTTCTGCGATGTAGGCGGCGGTGTGCAGGGTCATGGTGATGACCGCGCACCAGAAAGGGTCGCGCAGATAGGGCCACAGTGAACTCGCGCGTACGGCATCGAACTGCGCCAGGCCGTAGTAGACCAGAAACAGCTGCACCAGCAGCGGTGTGCCGCGGAAGAAGAAAATGTAGGCGTAGGGCAGGGTGCGAACCGGCCAGTGCCGTGAGGCGCGGGCGATGCCCAGCGGGATCGCGAGAATCAGGCCCGCAATGACTGCAATCGCCACCAGCTCCAGCGTCAGGGTGGCGCCCTGTGCCAGGCGTGGCAGCCATTTGATGATGACTTCCCAGTTCATGATGCGCTCCTCGCAAAGCCGCGGGCGGCGCGTTTTTCCAGGAAGTACATGCCGATCATCGCCAGCACGGTCAGGCCCAGGTACATGATGGCCGCGACCATATAGAAGGTGAACGCTTGCTTGGTGAAGCCCACGGCGATCTGTGCATGGCGCATGATTTCCTCGAGGCCGATCACCGAGACCAGCGCGGTGTCTTTCATCAGGATCATGAACAGGTTGCCCAGGCCGGGCAGGGCGATGCGCCACATCTGCGGCAGGATCAGCTTGTAGAGGATGCGCGTGCGCGACATGCCCAGCGCCAGCCCGGCTTCACGATGACCTTTGGGAATCGCCAGAATGGCGCCGCGAAACACTTCGGTGGCGTAGGCGCCGAAGCACAGGCCCAACGCGATGACGCCCGCGGCGAACGCGCTCAGCGCCAGGTCCGGCTTGCCGAAGGCTTCACCCAACGCGCGCATGCCGTTGACGGTGCCGAAGTAGATCAGCAACACCCAGAGCAATTCGGGAACGCCGCGCACGATGGTTGAGTAGGTGCCGCCCAGCCATTGCAGGGGCTTGTAGGGCGAGGTCTTGGCCAGGGCGCCGAGCAGGCCGAGTATCAGGCCCAGGCACAGGGCCGAAAGAGCCAGTTGGACGGTCATCAGCGCGCCAGCCGCGAGGGCCGGGCCGAATCCGTGGAGATCAATGTTCATGGGCAGGCTTATTCAGGACCGGTCGCCGGGCTTCGAGTCGAAGCCGCAGCGACGCCGTCAGGTGAATCAGAGAATGCTGAAAGGGAAATACTTGTCGTTGATCTTCTTGTAGGTGCCGTCAGCGATGATTTCTTTCAGGGCGGTGTTCAGGCGCTCACGCAGCGGGTCGTCCTTGCGCACGGCGATGCCGATCTTGTCGTCATCCTTGACAGGGTTGCCCTTGAACTCGAAGTTCTTGCCAGCCTCGCTTTTCAGCCACTCGTAGCCAACGTACTTGTCGGCGAGCATGGCATCGACACGGCCGGACGACAGATCAAGGAAAGCATTTTCCTGAGTGTCATAGAGCTTGACGTTCACATCGGGCATTTCGAGCTGCTGGTCTTCCAGCCAGATGCCTGACAGGGTCGCGCGTTGGGCACCGATGGTTTTGCCTTTGATGCTTTGTTTGGCCTGGTCGGCGGTGTCAGCATCAAACGACGTGGTTTTCGGCGCAATGAACTGCAGCTTGTTCGAGTAATACGGATCGGTGAAATCGACGGCTTGTTTGCGCTCGTCGGTGATCGACATCGACGAGATCAGAAAGTCGAACTTCTTCGCTTCAAGGGCCGGGATGATACCGTCCCAGTCAGAGGTCACCGCCTGGCATTCAGCCTTGAGCTTGGCGCACAGGGCCTGGCCAATCTCATAGTCGAACCCCACGACCTGACCGCTGGCGTCCTTGTTGTTGAACGGCGGGTAGGCCGCTTCGATACCCATCTTCAAGGTTTCGGCAAATGCACTGGTCGTAAAAGCCAGGGTGGCCGCTGCGACCAGCAGGATCTTCTTGTACGTCTGCATGGGTGTTGCTCCGTTAGCGGTGACTCGACATGAATTGTTTACACCTTACCGACAGCGGGTTCTCGAACACTTGCTGCGGTGTGCCCTGTTCTTCGACCATTCCTTGATGCAAAAACACGACTTCACTTGAAACCTGGCGTGCAAAATTCATTTCGTGGGTCACCAGCAGCATGGTGCGGCCTTCCTCTGCCAGCGCGCGGATGACGTTGAGCACTTCCTGAACCATTTCCGGGTCGAGTGCCGAAGTCGGCTCGTCGAACAGAATGACTTTAGGCTGCATGGCCAGCGTGCGGGCGATGGCCGCGCGTTGTTGCTGACCGCCCGAGAGCTGGGCCGGATAGACGTGACGCTTGTCGGCGATACCGACCTTGGCCAGCAGCGCTTCGGCGACTTCGATGGCTTCGGCCCTGCTCTGGCCCAGCACGCGGCGTGGCGCTTCGATGACGTTATCGAGCACGCTCATGTGTGGCCACAGGTTGAAATTCTGGAACACGAAACCGATCTCGCTGCGCAAGCGATTGATCTGTTTGTTGTCGGCCGCAACCAGCTCGCCGTTGCGGGTGGCCTTGAGCTTGAGTTCTTCGCCTGCGACCAGAATCTGACCCTGATGCGGGTTTTCCAGAAGATTGATGCAGCGCAGCAAGGTGGACTTGCCGGAACCGGATGAACCCAGAATCGAGATGACGTCACCTTCACGCGCTGTCAGCGAGATGCCCTTGAGCACCTCCAACTGATCGTAGCGTTTGTGCAGGTTGCGGATTTCCAGGGCGGGCGTGGCCTCAGCCATGTGGGGTCCTCATAGTGTTGTGCGCTCTTTCTGCGAGGCGAGCGCCAAGCTAGCACAGCGTTCAAAAGACAACCAACTGCGCCGAAGAGTGAATGTGACAGCGTTTTACGGTTTGTCGCATCGCCGCAGCAGACTGTCGCTAAATAGCAGACGGGCGCGTGGATCGGGTACCCGGTCGAGGTGGGCGTGCGCGAAAAAGGCGCGATGTTGCCATTTTTGACCGGGTGTTGGAAGCAGCTTTTGCGGAGCGGTGCCTGATGGTGCGCACCATTGGTGGGCTTTTATGTGTGGCGTGTGCATTTTCGGTGCGGTGGTGTGAAGCGGTTTTNGGGGCGTCAGGTAACAAATCCTACGCCATAGACCGTATTTTCAATTTGTCCATTCAGGGCCCGCTCGCCTACAACCCTTGTGTTTCAGGAGCGACGTCGTTTTTGAAATATTTTGGCGCAATTCTTGCGTCAAGAATACAGAACGGCACCGTTGCTTTCTTTTTACGAGACGCACCGGTGTGCCTCGCTCGTCTTGCACAGGTGGTTTTATGAGCAGTACCGCTAACTCTTCCGAGCTCGAACAAGGGCTGAAACCTCGACACATCACCATGCTGTCGATCGCTGGCGTCATCGGCGCCGGTTTGTTCGTCGGCTCCGGCCACGCCATTGCCGAGGCCGGACCTGCCGTGCTGCTGGCTTACGCTGCAGCGGGTACGCTGGTGGTGCTGGTAATGCGCATGCTGGCTGAAATGGCCGTCGCCTCGCCTGACACCGGTTCATTTTCGACATACGCCGACCGAGCCATTGGGCACTGGGCCGGTTTCACCATCGGTTATCTGTACTGGTGGTTCTGGGTGTTGGTGATTCCGTTGGAGGCCAACGCGGCGGCGACCATCCTGCACGCCTGGTTTCCGAACATCGCGATCTGGATGTTCACGCTGGTCATCACCTTGTTGCTGACAGCCACCAACCTGTTCAGCGTGAAGAACTACGGCGAGTTCGAGTTCTGGTTCGCGCTCATCAAGGTCGTGGCGATCATCGCGTTCGTGGTGCTGGGTGTGGCAGCAATCTTCGGCCTGCTGCCGACCAGCCAGGTCAGCGGTGTCAGCCATCTGTTCGATACCGGCGGCTTCCTGCCCAACGGCATGGGCGCGGTGCTGGCGGCGATGCTGACCACCATGTTCTCGTTCATGGGCACCGAGATCGTGACCATCGCGGCGGCTGAATCCAAAAATCCGGGCAAGCAGATCACCAAGGCCACCAATTCGGTGATCTGGCGGATCTTCCTGTTCTATCTGGTTTCGATTTTCATCGTTGTGTCGCTGGTGCCATGGAACGACCCGCGCCTGGCGGAAGTGGGCTCGTACCAGACCGTGCTGGATGCCATGGGCATTCCCAATGCCAAGCTGATTGTTGATCTGGTGGTGCTGGTTGCGGTGACCAGTTGCCTCAACTCGGCGCTGTACACCGCGTCGCGCATGCTGTTCTCGCTGGGCAAGCGGGGTGACGCACCTGCATTGTCCAAGCGCACCAGCAAGGGCGGCACGCCTTACTGGGCGGTTCTGCTGTCGACGGCGGCAGCGTTCCTGACCGTATTCGCCAACTACATCGCACCTGCTGCTGTGTTCGACTTCCTGCTGGCCAGTTCCGGCGCCATCGCCTTGCTGGTGTATCTGGTGATCGCCGTGTCGCAACTGCGCATGCGTCAGAAGCGCATCGCGGCGGGTGAGGCCATCGATTTCAAGATGTGGCTGTTCCCGTGGCTGACCTGGATGGTGATTGTGTTCATCGTTGCGGTGTTGACGATCATGCTCATCCAGGAAGAGCACCGCATCGAAATCATCGCGACCGGCTTGCTCAGCCTGCTGGTGGTCGGGGCTGGCCTGATCGTCTCCCGCCGCCGCAAGGCTTCGCGGGTCGGGGCTGCTGCGCTGGGGTGATGGCAAATATCTGATCGTGCCCACGCTCTGCGTGGGTATACCGCCCGTGACGCTCCGCGTCACAAATGGCACAGACTGCGGATTCAGTGAGCCAAGCGCATTACGTGGATAACGCTGGAGCTTGGGCGCACATCTGCGCCACATTCGAGAGCGGACGCGGAGCGTCCTGGTAGGCATTCCCACGCAGAGCGTAGGAACGATCATCATCGTATTCCTCCAGGAGGATTTGTGTATAACGATGAGCGCGTGGGAACGATCAACTCTTTCAGCGCATCGCTCTGGCGTCGCGCTTCATCAGCAAGTCCGACGCCATCTGGAAATCTGCCTGGAAAGCCTTGCCTTCGACCCACTCCACGGCGGTGTCTTCGTCTTCGTTGTGGTGAATGGCGCGGTAGGTGATGAGCAGGCCCATCATGAAGTCGGTCGCTTCCTCTTCGTCTTCTTCCGAAACCACCAGCGCCAGCACCGGGTATTGCAGGAACACCAGACACATCGCCAACTGGCTGATGGCCTCGGCGGACTTCATGGTGTCGAACAGGTCTTCGTAGTCGGCCGGGTCGAAACCGTTTTCAACGATGTCCTTGAAGTCGAACGTATTCATGTCCAGTTGCACATCGTCGAACGGCTGGTTGACCAGCGCAGAGGCGAATACGGGGTGCACGACGTTGGTCGGCGACTTCCCGGAGCGGTTCTGCTTGGCCTTGATCTTTGCGCGCTTGGCACGTTTTTGTTGCTTGTCTGGCGAGGCCATGAGGCGGTCCTTTGTCCGGCGGTAAGGGCAATGGCGGCTATTGAAGCGCACAGAGCCCGAATAGCCAAGGCCGGGATGCTGGCGAGCGGGTTTGCTATTGATGTCCTGGGCGTAGAAACATAAAAGCCCGCAGGGCGCGGGCTTTCAGTGTAGCGGTACAGCGAACAGTTATTTTTTGCCGGTTTTGGAGAAGGCTTCTGCCTCGTCCATACGGTTGGCGAACATGCTGACCGCCTCAACGGCATCGCTCGCGCCGTCACGAATCTGCACGATCACCTGTCCGGCCTGATCCGCCAGCGTAACGCCACGGTTTGCGCCTTCCTGAGTCGCGCTCATGCTCGCGACGGCCTCGCGTGTCTCGGCCAGAATCTTGCCGATCATCTCGGCGATTTCCGTGGTCGAGCCGCTGGTGCGTCCCGCAAGTTGCCGGACTTCATCGGCCACGACCGCAAAGCCACGACCCTGATCGCCAGCCCGTGCCGCCTCAATGGCAGCGTTGAGTGCCAGCAGGTTGGTCTGGTCGGCAATCCCACGGATGGTGTTGACGATGGCCGTGATCTGTTCCGAACGATCACCCAACTGTCCGACCAGTCTGGCGGATGCGCCGATGTTCTCGGCAATCTGCCGCATCTCGCGTGCCGTTTCCTGGATCACCAGCGTGCCCTGTTCGGCCACTTTCTCGGTTTCGGCCGAGATGTGATAGGCCTTGGACGCGCCGTGTGCGTCGGCTTCCTGCTTTTCTACACGGTCGGTGATGTCGCTGGCGAACTTCACGATCTTGTACAGCTTGCCCTCGACGTCATAGACCGGGTTATAGGTCGCTTCCAGCCAGACGACTCGGCCATGCTTGCCCAGGCGCTTGAACTGGCCGCCCACGAACTCGCCGTGGTTCAGCTTGCGCCAGAACTCTGTGTACTCCGAGCTGTTGACGAACGTCGGCTCACAGAAGGTCTTGTGGTGTTTGCCTTTGATGTCCGTCAGCGAAAAACCCATCACGTGCAGGAAGTTGTCGTTGGCTGTCAGCACATGGCCGGCCGGGTCGAACTCGCACACCGCCATGGCGCGGTCCACTGCATTGAGTTTGCTGTGGGTTTCGTTTTCAAGCATGACCTTCCGGGTGACGTCGAGTGCGTACTTAACGATCTTGATCACTTTGCCCTGAGCGTCTATCACCGGATTGTAACTGGCCTCTAGCCAGACACTTTTCCCGGTTTTGCTGACACGCTTGAAGGTGCCTGATATGAATTTACCTGCCCGCAGCGATGCCCATAGATCGGCATATTCACGACTGCGTGCCATTTCAGGTTCGCAGAAGTCGCGGTGGGACTTGCCGGAAAGCTCTTCGGCCCGATAACCCATTGCTGTTAGAAAGTTGTCGTTGGCACGCAGGATCCTGCCATCAAGATCCAGCTCGACCACCGCCATCGATTTTTCAAGTGCGCCCATCAGTCCTTTTGCGCTATCTACTTCTGCCTTCATGGCTGCCAGTTCGTTTTTGCTTTTATTTCCGAACATAACCTGCCGCCTTTGGTGTTGTTTTACGAAATTCTCGTCATCAGGCTATCGACACCAGAGCTGAAGGCATTAGGGCTGGAATGACGTTTTGGACGGGCGGGATAGGATCAGGATTGGCGGTAACTTTTAGCTGAAAGCGGTCAGCGCCAAAAGCCGGACAAAGAAAAGCCCGCGATGGGGGAGCGGGCTTAAGGATTCACACTTGGGAGCAGCTCTACAATGGCTTATCGGCTGTGAAAACTTTGTGAAGAAAACAGGCCGTTTTTACTTTTTTTCAGGTGTCTGAACGGTATTGGTCACTTCGGAGGTCGGCACGAAGGTTTTCGACTCTTCGGCAGCAGCTTCCTTGGATGCAGCCTTGTCTTTGGCGGCTTCGGCATTCTCTTTCGCTGCGTCGTTCACCTTGGCCTGAGCCGATTCCATCTTCTGTTGAGCGTTTTCCTGATGCGCCTGAGCGTCCTGGGCTTTCTGCTCGGATTTGCTGTCGCAGGCGGCGAGGCCAAGGGTGGCGGCGATGACGAGGGCGGAGGCGGTAAACTTGAGCACAGGATTTTTCCCTTTGAAAACAAATGTATGAGTTCGAGGGGATGGGTAGGGGATTAGTTCAATGGGGTTGCTTCGCTCAACGCTTGAGGCGTGCAGGAGGGCGGCCCAGGCTTGAAAAGCCCGGCAGCAGGCCGGGCGGGATATTGAGATTCTCTATTCAGCTTAGTGCACGAGCAAGCCCAAAAGAAATGGCTGAAAACAATGCAGCCATGCTGGTGGCGCCTGCCAGGAATTTCCAGGTCTGCTCGTTCATGGATTTGTGCAGCGAGGCTGTCAGCTCGGAGAGATCGGCTTTGGTCGCTGTGGAGTCCAGCTTTGACTCCACGCGGATGAGCCTGACCTGAATGTCGGCCATTGTGGACTCGAGTTTTTCTACACGCTTTTCCAATCCATCACCTCCAGGCGGCTCGGTCGGTCCGCCGCGGGTCTTGAGCTTTTCATACTGGGCTTGAAGGATCCTAACATCAACGTTATTGCTCGGCATCTGTGATGCCCTCTATCTCTCCCAACTCCCGGAGTATGTCGATCTGCTCCTGAATGCTGTCAAAAGCCATTTGAGCGGCGTCTCTCGCTGCTGGCGAAAGGCTCTCCGAGCTTACCAATGCATGACTGAGGTTCATGACCTTGGAGAGGTTGGCGACGCCTAGGCCATAGAGCCGGGACACCATGATCTTGAGTTTTGCTACTTCATCACTTTCCATGTCTCTCAAGTCCTTATCAAAGACGCACTGCGTATAGCTGTTCTACGAGTCCATTCCACGTAGGCAGGCTTCAAAGCTGCGATGCCGAATTGCAGCGACTTTTCCATGCATCATGAAATGCGGGCAAGCGGAATCGTGGTACATGAAATGTCGAATCGGCATTCAATTGAGCGACGGGCCGGTATTCGCTTGGAGAGGGGGTCTCATCGGCTGTGGTTGATTCGGATTGAGCAGGGGGCGGCTGTAAATCCCGGACAACAAAAAACCCGCACTAGGCGGGTTTCTTGTGTGCTTCCAGGTGTGCTTGGCATCACCTGAAAACGGAAGGTGGTGCCCAGAGACGGAATCGAACCGCCGACACGGGGATTTTCAATCCCCTGCTCTACCGACTGAGCTATCTGGGCAACGGGGCGCATTAAACGTGTTTTTCAGGAGGTCGTCAAGCGCGTTCTCAAAAAATATTGAATTATTACCGACGCTTACGACCTTCACTGTGCGAAACGCTTTATTTCTCGGGCGGAACGTAGCCTTCAGCCTGGGCGTATTCCTCGCCGGACAGGTACTTGTCCATTTCGGCCTGGAGGAATTTGCGGTCTTCGGCGTTCATCATGTTCAGGCGGCGTTCGTTGATCAGCAGGGTCTGGTGTTTCTGCCAGTCGGCCCAGGCTTTTTTCGAAACGTGGTTGAAGATGTCTTCGCCTTTGGCTCCGGGATAAGGGGCGCGTTCGAGGCCTTCCAGTTCTTCTTTGTACTTGCGGCACATTACGGTGCGGGTCATGACGACTCTCCTGCGTTCAATACGTCGGCTGCGCGTTTGAGCAGCTTTTTCACCGGGGCGGCAAGGCCCAGGCGCGGCGGGGTGGCGAGGTTATACCAGAGCCAGTCGGCCTCGGCCACGTGATGGGCGGACTCCTGGACCTGTACCAGCCAGGGTTCGATGCTCAACTGGAAGTGGCTGAAGGTGTGAATCAGGCCGGGCAGTTCGTGATGCTTGCCCAATTCCAGCGAGTGTTGTGTTGCCAGATGCTGCACGTCGTCGAAGTGATCGAGTTCCGGCAGGCTCCACAGGCCGCCCCATAGTCCGCTGGACGGGCGGCGGTACAGCAGAATTGCGCCGTCGCCGTTGGCGAAGATGGGCATGAGGGTGCGTTTTTGCGGCACGGTCTTGCGCGGCTTGGGGATCGGGTAGCGGGTTTCCAGCCCCAGCATGTGCGCCTGACAGCCGCGCTCGAGCGGGCAGAGCAGGCAGCTGGGTTTGCTGCGGGTGCAGAGGGTGGCGCCCAGGTCCATCATCGCCTGGGTGTAGTTGTTCACCCTTGTGTGGGGCGTGAAGCGCTCTGCCGTGGCCCACAACTGTTTGGCAACCTTGGGCTCGCCCGGATAGCCTTCCTGCGCCGTGAAGCGCGCCAGAACGCGCTTGACGTTGCCGTCCAGGATCGAGGCGCGTATGCCCATGCTCAGGCTGGCAATGGCGCCTGCGGTGGACAGGCCGATGCCGGGCAGCTCGGTCAGCTTTTCGACATCGCGGGGAAATTCGCCGCCGTGTTCAGCCACGACAATACGCGCGGTCTTTTGCAGGTTGCGGGCGCGGGTGTAGTAACCCAGGCCGGTCCACAGGTGCAGCACTTCGTCTTCGGGTGCTTCAGCCAGCGCCTGCACGGTCGGCAGGGCTTCCATGAAGCGGTCGAAGTAGTTCAGCACGGTGCTGACCTGCGTCTGTTGCAACATGATTTCCGACACCCAGACCCGATACGGCGTGATGCCTTGCTGCCAGGGCAGGTCGTGTCGGCCATGGCGGTCGTACCAATCCAGAACTGCGCTGGAAAATTGCTCGGGTTGCATCGCCTGGTGGGCTCCTGTGAAACAGCTCGTGACCTGATGAAATGCGGGTACTGAATGTGTGAGGCGGCTTGCCGACGATCAGGTCGACGCGGTCTGTCAGGCCTACCGCGTCATCGTTCATCGCCGGCAAGCCGCCTCCCACAGTCCGGCGTTTGCTGCGCGACAGCGCTACGTCGAAAGACGTGGTGCCGCCTTCCACAGCTTGTTATGTGCCGATTAGCGCTTGAACAACCCCTTGAGCGCATCCTTGAGTTCCGGGCTGACCTTGTCGCCCAGCTTCTCGTTGAGCTTGTCCTCGAGTTTTTCGCTGATCCGGTCGCCTGCCAGTTTTGCGGCGATCTGGCCGACGCCTTCGCGGTCCAGACGGCAGGCCTTGGCGCCCAGTTCCAGCGGGCCTCGGCACTGCACTGGCCACTCGATGCCGACGTAGCGCGGATTGACCTCGCAGGCCGGGTCCGGCATGTCGCTCTTGTCGCCTTCGATGATGATGCCGACGCGATAGTTCATGCCCAGCACGCGCAGATCCACGTCACCATTGCCGTTGACGGTCAGGCCGGGGATGCGCACTTTCAGGTCGGGATTGCTCGCCACGCCGTTGCGGATGACCAGATTGCCGTCCAGTTGCTGGAAGGGCGTGTCCTTGGCGCGCGGCTCGCCGGTCAGCGGTTTGCGGTTCAGCGTCGAAATGCCTTTGCACAGTTGCTGCTCAAGGTTGGCGTTGACCAGCACGCCGTTGTTGAGCGCGAAACTGGCGGTGCCGTTGAGGCTGTCGATCAGCGCTTTCTCGCTGTTGCCCTGGCCGGTCAGGCTGCTGTTCAGTGTCAGCAGGCCACGCACCGGCGGCGTCTGGCCCTGACTTTCCAGAACGCGGTCCACCGGCACTTTCGCAGTGCGGGTTTGCACACTGATGGTCGGCAGGTCGGGACGTGCATCCAGATTGCCTTTGACCTCGAAGTTGCCGTTGTAGAGATTGCCGCTGAGCGTATCGAGCTTGATGACACCGCCCAATGCCTGGGTCTTGAACACCGCATTGTCGATAGGCAGTTTGTTCAGGGTGAGTTTGCCCAGGCTGATGTCAGCCTCGACATCCAGCGTGCGCAGGCGCTCCAGTGGCAACAACTTGGCAGTGCTCCAGGCAGCCTTGGTGGGCTGTTCGGGCAATGGCGAATCCCCGGCGACAGCTGCGGCCTCACCGCTCTGCACCTCGGATTTGCGCGCGGCCTTGGCGCCCTCGCTTTCTTCGCTTTCGGCAGGGCGATAGCGGTCGGCGTCGAAGGTGTCGCCCTTGAGTTGCACGCGCAGGGCCTGTTTGGCGAAGTCGTCTATCGCGATGCGACCGGTGAACGTGCTGTCGTCCACTTTCAGGTTCAGGCCGTCCAGCACCACGCTGGTGGGCGTGCCGCTGAGGCGTGTGACCATTTCGACCTTGCTGAGTGCGCCATCGGCCATGGCTGGCAATGGTTGGCCGATGTTTTCAAAGAAGGTGCGCACATCGAGCTGGGCGATGGACAGGCCGCCACTGAGCTGCGGGGTCTTGTCCAGCTCGCGGGCACGCAGTTCACCGAGCGCACGCAGCTGGTTGGCCGAGATTTTCAGGCTGTTCCATTCGGCAATGTTGGCTGCCAGGTCCACCAGCAGTTGACCTTGTGCCGAGAAGGTCACGGTCTTGCCCTTGAGTGGCTCGCCAGCGACTTCGCCGGACAGGCGCATGTCTTCGAATTGATAGCGCTTGAGCACGCGGTCCATGCGCAGTTCGCCGACCAGTTCGGTCTTGGCGCGCACCACGGGCTGGTTGGTGCTCAGAAAGGCGGTCAGCTTGATTGGAATATCCGACGCTTCGCGAATCGGACCGGTGCTCAGCTGGATACTTTCTGCCGTGAAGGTCTGGCCTTTTCGGGCGTCGCTGTAATCCACGCGGGCGTTATTCACGGTCAGGCTGTCGATATCGAGTTTCAGCGGCTGAGAAGAGCGTTCCGGCTTGGGTGCTTCCGGCGTCGGCGTGGTTTCCGGTTTCGCATCGGTGGACGCGACGGCAGGCGGCTTGCCGATGTCTTCCCAGTTGCCGTGACCCTGCTCATCGCGATGCAGCATCAGGTTCAGGCCTTCGACACGGATGTCGCTCATCTGCACCTGTTTGCGCAGCAAGGGCAGAACCCGAACGGACAAGCCCAGCATCTGAACATCGGCAAAGGGCTGGTCGGGAGCGGTCAGGGTCGCCACATGGGTGTCGTGCAGTTCCAGCCCGAGCCAGGGGAACAGGCTCCAGCCGATATCGCCATTGAGCGTCAGCTCGACGTTGGCCTTTTCACGTGCCAGTTGCCGAATCTCGTCTTTGTAGTCGTTGGGATCAAACAGATGGGTCAGGGCGAAGCCGAGAGCCACGATGATCAGCAACAACCCGAGAATAAACAGCCCCAGGATTTTGCCGAACGCTTTCATGGGCGAGTCCTTGTGTCGATGTTCAAAAATAGCCCACGAGTATACCGCTCTGAGGAGGGTCTCGGGCTTCGGATGCCTTCATGGCTGGATGACGCCCGATGATTCAGGGCGTTGCGACGTCCAGTTGCACAGAAAGCCTGGCCGCCAGGGCGAGGACTTCGGGACACTCGGCGGTTGCCAGCAAGCGTAGTTCGCAACCCGCCTCCCGGGCCAGTTTCTGCCCCTCGCAGACTATGCGCTCGGCCACGCCGCGTCGACGTGTCGGTTTGCGCACGCACAGATGAGACAGGTGCCAGACAGTCTTGCCGCGTTCAAGCCGGGCCGCGCCCAACAAGCGGTCGTTGAAGCGTCCGGCCAGCAAGGCGCCGTCTGCCCATGTTGTTTCGATCAACTGTGCTGCACCGAAAAAGGGCGGGAACATATCTGCCGGTGCGTCGAGATATATCTTTTGCAGGTCTTCCTGATCCTGAAAAGTGGGCGAACTTAATAGCCCAACTAAGACCGGCATGGATCTTCTCCTGATGTTTAATTGACTGCATCTATGGGGTCATAGATAACGTGGATTAAGTGGGTGATTTTAATAATAAAAACACTGTAACAAGATGCTTATTAGCCATCAGTAAGTGATAGTCTCCGCATCTGCTGGCTCGGGTGCGTCTTTTTGTCACGTATCTGAACATCCTGCCGATAAAACAGACATGGCCGCTCGGCATGGAGTCTGTGGCGGATCAGCGGGACCATCTGCAAGCTTCACACATTGGGGTAATTATAATGAGCACAAGCACAGCATTGGGCGGCGCAGCCGTTCAGCCTGCGTTCTTGTCCAAAGAGCGCATTATCGCCAAGCCCGGTTTCAACCGCTGGCTTGTTCCACCCGCCGCACTGGCCATCCATCTTTGTATTGGTATGGCGTACGGCTTTTCGGTTTTCTGGTTGCCGTTGTCGAAAGCGGTCGGTGTTTCTGCACCTGTGGCATGCACACCGGACATGGGCTTCTTTGCACAGATGTTTGCATCGACCTGTGACTGGCAGATTTCCATGCTGGGCTGGATCTACACCCTGTTCTTCATCTTCCTGGGCTGTTCGGCTGCCATCTGGGGTGGCTGGCTTGAGCACGCAGGTCCGCGCAAGGCCGGTGTTGTTTCGGCACTGTGCTGGTGTGGAGGTCTGCTGATTTCGGCGCTGGGTATTTATACCCACCAGATCTGGCTCATGTGGCTGGGCTCGGGTGTCATCGGCGGTATCGGGCTGGGGCTTGGCTATATCTCCCCGGTGTCGACCCTGATCAAGTGGTTCCCGGACAAGCGCGGCATGGCGACCGGCATGGCGATCATGGGCTTCGGCGGCGGCGCGATGGTGGGTGCACCTCTGGCGACCTTCCTGATGGGCCACTTCGCTTCTGCGGACAGCGTGGGCGTATGGCAGAGCTTTGTCGTGATGTCGGTGATCTACTTCATCTTCATGATCGGCGGCGCACTGGGCTACCGCGTTCCTCCGACCGGCTGGAAACCTGAAGGCTGGACTGCTCCGGCTGCCAAGGCCAAGAACGCGATGATCACCAACCGTCACGTGCACGTCAGCGTGGCCTGGAAGACGCCGCAGTTCCGTCTGGTCTGGCTGGTGCTGTGCCTGAACGTTTCGGCCGGTATCGGCATCCTGGGCATGGCTTCGCCACTGCTGCAGGAAGTGTTCGCCGGCAAGCTGCTGGGCAATGACCTGACGTTCAGCCAGCTCAACGCTGACCAACTGAAAGCCATCGCCGCCATCGCTGCGGGCTTCACCGGTCTGTTGAGCCTGTTCAACATCGGTGGTCGCTTCTTCTGGGCTTCTTGCTCGGACTACATCGGTCGCAAGGCTACCTACTTCGTGTTCTTCGCACTGGGCTTCGTGCTCTACGCGTCGGTGCCGACACTGGGTCACATGGGCAGCATCGCGCTGTTCGTAGCTGCGTTCTGCGTCGTGCTGTCGATGTACGGCGGCGGTTTCGCAACCGTACCTGCCTACCTGGCCGACCTGTTCGGCACACAGATGGTCGGTGCAATCCACGGTCGCCTGCTGACTGCCTGGGCTGCAGCCGGTGTACTGGGTCCGGTACTGGTCAACTACCTGCGTGAGTATCAACTCAGCCACGGTGTTGCACGTGCCGATGCCTACGACATCACGCTGTACATCCTTGCCGGTCTGCTGGTGCTGGGCTTCATCTGCAACCTGTTGATCCGTCCGGTGGCCGACAAGTACTTCATGACCGACGCGGAGCTGGCGGCTGAACAAGCCATCGGCCACGACAAGGGCGCTGATGCGACCACCTCGCTGGAATGGAAAGCTTCAGCGGGCAGCAAGCCGCTGGTGATTGCCGCCTGGCTGGCAGTGGGCATTCCACTGGCGTGGGGCGTCTGGGTGACACTGCAAAAGACCGCCGTACTGTTCCACTAACAGTCTGCGAGTCCTGAAAAAAGCGCGTGCACTTCGGTGCATGCGCTTTTTTTTGCCCGGTTTTCGGGTTTGTGTGGCAAGACGAGAGAGGCGGGCGGGGTTAATATCCCGCAGCAGAGCCACAGGCCAGATCCCCTATCCCGCCTGATTTCATTCTTTAAGGAGTTGTTTGCATGCTAGCCCACGTGGAGTCGTACGCCGGTGATCCGATCCTTTCGTTGATGGAAACCTTCGGCAAGGATC
This sequence comes from Pseudomonas viridiflava, assembly GCF_001642795.1. Classification (GTDB taxonomy): domain Bacteria; phylum Pseudomonadota; class Gammaproteobacteria; order Pseudomonadales; family Pseudomonadaceae; genus Aquipseudomonas; species Aquipseudomonas viridiflava. The sequence continues at coordinate 111,884 of NZ_LKEH01000030.1, forward strand.
CTCGCGCCGACAAGGTCAATCTCAGCATTGGTCTGTATTACGACGCACAAGGCCGCATTCCTCGTCTCGACGCGGCAGTGAGCGCACAGCAGCAACTGGCCGAGGGCGAGCAGACGGCTTCGCTGTACCTGCCGATGGAAGGCCTCGTGCCATATCGTCAGGCGGTGCAGACCCTTCTGTTCGGCGAGAACAATCCGGCCGTGCTCGCCGGTCGTGTCGCCACGATCCAGACCGTGGGCGGCTCCGGCGCGCTGAAAGTGGGGGCCGATTTCCTCAAGTATGCGTTCCCGGATTCGCAGGTCTGGGTCAGTGATCCGACTTGGGAAAACCACAACGCGTTGTTTGGTGGCGCGGGTTTCAAGGTCAACACCTATCCCTACTTCGATGCCCAGACCGGCGGCGTGAAGTTCGACGCCATGCTGGATGCGCTGCAGCAATTGCCTGCACGCAGCATCGTGTTGCTGCACCCTTGCTGCCATAACCCGACCGGCGCGGATCTGTCCGTTGCGCAGTGGGATCAGGTGGTCGCACTGGTCAAGGCTCGCGAGCTGATTCCGTTTCTCGACATCGCCTATCAGGGCTTCGGCAAGGGCATGGATGAAGACGCCTATGCCATTCGTGCGATGACGAAGGCCGGTGTCACGGCGTTCATCAGCAACTCGTTTTCGAAGATTTTCTCGCTGTACGGCGAGCGTGTGGGCGGGCTGTCGGTGGTCTGTGAAGACAGCGCTTCGGCCGTCAACGTGCTGGGCCAGCTCAAGGCGACCGTACGCCGCAACTACTCCAGCCCGCCTGCCCATGGCGCGCAGGTGGTTTCCCGCGTGCTCAACTCGCCGCAACTGCGAGACCAGTGGCTGACCGAGGTCGAAGTGATGCGTCAACGCATCCTCGACATGCGGACTCATCTGGTGGCGGTGCTGGCGCAGAAGGTCCCGCAGCACGATTTCAGCTTCATCCTCCGCCAGAACGGCATGTTCAGCTACACCGGCCTCACGCCTGCGCAGGTCGACGAGCTGAAGGACACCCACGGCGTCTACCTGATCCGCAGCGGCCGCATGTGTCTGGCGGGATTGAACGAGGGGAATATCGCCAAGGTCTGCGACGCTATTGCAGGCCTTTTCAGCTGATTTCTCCAGTGATGGGTAACCTGTAATCCGCTGGGGAAACGTGATGTGTGGGAGGCGCCACCACGTCTTCGACGTAGCGCTGTCGCGCAGCAAACACCGGACCGTGGGAGGCGGCTTGCCGGCGATGAACGATGACGCGATTTTCCTGACCCACCGCGTCGACTGCATCGCCGACAAGCCGCCTCCCACAAAAAGCTGGCGTTTCTTCAGTGGTTTCCAGGTCGCTTGATAAAAGCGGACTTGCCGAGGCGCAAAAGGCCGCTGCACAGTAAATCCCCTGTCTGTCGTCTGTTTGCTTCATGCGGGGCCGTTCTGGGCCTATAATGATCGCCTTTTTCGCCCAATGATTTTGCGGAGCTGGTGATGGCCGAACGTAAGGCTTACGTCGAGCGCAATACTCTGGAAACCCAGATCAAAGCCTCGATCAACCTGGATGGCACCGGAAAGGCCCGATTCGATATCGGCGTGCCTTTCCTTGAGCACATGCTCGACCAGATCGCCCGACACGGGCTGATCGACCTGGACATCGAGTGCAAGGGCGACCTGGAAATCGACGATCACCATACGGTGGAAGACGTCGGTATCACGGTGGGCCAGGCATTCAGCCAGGCCATTGGTGACAAGAAAGGCATTCGCCGTTACGGCCATGCCTACGTGCCGCTCGATGAAGCGCTGTCGCGTGTGGTCATCGACTTCTCGGGCCGTCCCGGCCTGCAGATGCATGTGCCGTACACCCGTGCAACCGTCGGTGGCTTCGACGTTGACCTGTTCCAGGAGTTTTTCCAGGGCTTCGTCAACCACGCCAACGTGACGCTGCACATCGACAACCTGCGTGGCCACAACACTCATCACCAGATCGAGACGGTCTTCAAGGCTTTCGGCCGTGCCCTGCGCATGGCGGTCGAGCTGGATGAGCGCATGGCCGGGCAGATGCCTTCCACCAAGGGTGTTCTCTGATGCAGACAGTTGCGGTCATCGATTACGGCATGGGCAATCTGCACTCGGTCGCCAAGGCCCTGGAGCACGTTGGCGCAGGCCGTGTGCTGATCACCAGCGACGCCGATGTGATTCGTGAAGCCGACCGTGTGGTGTTTCCGGGTGTGGGTGCGATTCGCGACTGCATGGCCGAAATCCGCCGTCTGGGCTTTGACTCGCTGGTGCAGGAAGTCAGCAAGGACCGTCCGTTTCTGGGTATCTGCGTCGGCATGCAGGCTTTGCTCGATAGCAGCGAAGAGAGCGACGGCGTGGACTGCATCGGCATGTTTCCCGGCCAGGTGAAGTTCTTCGGCAAGGACCTGCACGAAGATGGCGAGCACCTGAAAGTGCCGCACATGGGCTGGAATCAGGTCACTCAGTCGGTCGATCACCCGCTGTGGCACGACATCCCCGATCTGGCGCGTTTCTACTTCGTCCACAGCTACTACATCGACGCCGTCAATCAGCGTCAGGTGGTGGGCCGTGGCCGTTACGGCATCGACTTCGCTGCAGCGCTGGCCGACGGTTCGCGCTTTGCCGTGCAGTTCCACCCGGAGAAGAGCCATACCCATGGCCTGCAGTTGCTGCAGAACTTCGCGGCGTGGGACGGTCGCTGGTAACCGACATGAGCAAAGCCAAGGCCAAGCCACCCATCCTGACCCTCTCGCCCGAGCATGAGCAGCAGGCGATCGATAAGCTCAAGCGTCTGTTTGCAGACCGTTTCGAGCTGGAGCTGGGGTCGTTTGAGGTGGCTGAGGTGCTTGAGCTGTTCACGCGCGAGATTGCCCCGCATTACTACAATCGAGCCATTTTCGATGTTCAGCAGCACCTCAAGGAGAGGTTCGAGAGCATCGAAAGTGACCTGTGGGCGCTCGAGAAAAACTAATTTCCGGACAAGTAGGTTCCCCGATGCTGATTATCCCCGCTATCGACCTTAAAGACGGTGCCTGCGTGCGCCTGCGTCAGGGCCGCATGGAAGATTCCACGGTGTTCTCCGATGATCCGGTGGCCATGGCCGCCAAGTGGGTCGAAGGTGGCTGCCGCCGTCTGCATCTGGTTGACCTCAACGGCGCGTTCGAAGGCCAGCCGGTCAACGGTGACGTGGTCACTGCCATCGCAAGGCGTTACCCGAACCTGCCGATCCAGATCGGCGGCGGCATCCGTTCGCTGGAAACCATCGAGCACTACATCAAGGCGGGCGTGAGCTACGTGATCATCGGCACCAAGGCGGTCAAGGAGCCCGAGTTCGTGGCCGAAGCCTGCCGCGCGTTCCCTGGCAAGGTGATTGTCGGCCTGGACGCCAAGGACGGTTTCGTCGCGACTGACGGCTGGGCTGAAGTCAGCTCGGTGCAGGTCATCGACCTGGCCAAGCGCTTTGAAGCCGACGGCGTGTCGGCCATCGTGTACACCGACATCGCCAAAGACGGCATGATGCAGGGCTGCAACATCCCGTTCACCGCTGCACTGGCGGCGGCAACGCGGATTCCGGTCATCGCGTCGGGCGGCATCCATAACCTGGGTGATATCAAGGCGCTGCTTGATGCCAGGGCGCCGGGCATCATCGGTGCAATCACCGGTCGCGCCATCTACGAAGGCACGCTGGACGTCGCCGAGGCCCAGGCCTTGTGTGATCTGGAACAGCGCTGAGTCTGCGCTGGTTCAATTAACCGGAGATTGATCCTGTGGCCCTAGCCAAACGCATCATCCCTTGCCTGGACGTCGACAACGGTCGAGTGGTCAAGGGCGTCAAGTTCGAGAACATCCGCGACGCGGGTGATCCGGTGGAGATCGCTCGTCGCTACGATGAGCAGGGCGCCGACGAAATCACCTTTCTGGACATCACCGCCAGCGTCGATGGCCGTGACACCACGCTGCACACCGTCGAGCGCATGGCCAGTCAGGTATTCATCCCGCTGACCGTGGGCGGCGGCGTGCGTACCGTGCAGGACATCCGCAACCTGCTCAACGCCGGTGCCGACAAGGTATCGATCAACACCGCTGCTGTGTTCAACCCGGAGTTCGTCGGCGAAGCCGCTGCGCGTTTCGGTTCGCAGTGCATCGTGGTCGCCATCGACGCCAAGAAGGTTTCCGGACCGGGTGAAACGCCGCGCTGGGAAATCTTCACCCACGGCGGCCGCAAGCCGACCGGGCTGGACGCTGTGGTCTGGGCGAAGAAGATGGAAGAGCTGGGTGCAGGCGAAATCCTGCTGACCAGCATGGACCAGGATGGCATGAAGAACGGCTTCGACCTGGGCGTCACCCGCGCCATCAGTGATGCGCTGGGCATTCCGGTGATCGCCTCGGGCGGTGTCGGCAATCTGGAGCATCTGGCTGCTGGCGTGCTGGAAGGCCACGCCAGTGCCGTACTGGCCGCGAGTATTTTCCACTTCGGTGAATACACGGTGCCTGAAGCCAAGGCTTACATGACCAGCTGCGGTATCGTCATGCGCTGAGTTGTTGTGCATGAAGCGAGCGCTGTTGTTTCAAGCCTCCGGGTTTGAGAGAGCAGCGCTCTTTTTCGTTTGGCACCCTGCTTTTGCTTCTGACTTATTGCCTGGAAGCGACATCCAATAGCACCGGGCTAGACACTGCCGCAGGTTCACGGCACTCTGCCTCAGTCGTTCAAGATCGAGTGCCGGAACATGCTCAAACGTCTTTTTCTCGCACTGGTCGGAGCAGGGGTTCTGCTCAGCGAGGTCGCCCGGGCTGGCGTTTCGTCGGGATACTCCATGGTTCTGCTGACCGAAAACTACCCGCCTTACAACATGGCTGCAGATGGCAAGAATTTCGCTCAGGACAGCAACATCAATGGCATCGCCGTGGATGTGGTTCGCGAAATGTTCAAGCGTGCCGGTGTCGGTTACAACCTCACCCTGCGCTTTCCCTGGGAGCGTGTGTACAAGCTTGCGCTGGAGAAGCACGGCTATGGCGTGTTCTCTACGGTGCGTACGCCGGAGCGGGAAAACCTCTTCAAGTGGGTAGGACCCATCGGGCCGGTGGACTGGGTCCTGCTGGCACCGGCGAACAGCACGGTTGCGCTGTCGAGTCTGGAGCAGGCCCGGGGTTATCGGATTGGCGCCTACAAGGGCGATGCGGTCGCCGAGCATCTGGCGCTCCAGGGGCTGGATCCGGTGGTGATGCTGCGCGATCAGGACAACGCTCGAAAACTGGTCAACGGGCAGATTGATCTGTGGGCAACGGCTGATCCTGTAGGGCTTTATCTGGCCAAGCAGGAAGGCATCACCGATCTCAAGACCGTGCTGCGTTTCCATACCGCCGAGCTGTATCTGGCCTTGAACAAGGACACGCCGCAGGACGTAGTGGATCGCCTGCAGGCCGCGCTGGATAAGATGCGCGACGAAGGACAGTTGAAGAAAATCAACGACCGTTACCTGTAAACCTAGCGATAGGTTCCGTCTTTGCCATGACCGGCCATGGCCTTGTTGCCACGCTGGCTGATCATCTCGCGCAATTCGATCCACTCGATGCCCTGAGCTTTCAGTTTGGGCAGTTCGCGCTCAAGCACGTCCAGCGTGACAGGGTAGGGATGACCAATCACCACCGCCGAGCCCTGCTTTTGCGCCAGCTTGATTGCCGTCTGTAGCTGCCGGGTTATGGCCTCGGCCGTGCGCTCATCGTCGAGAAATACATCGCGGGACACGCTGGCCAGACCGATGCGTTGCGCCTGGGCGGCGGCGACGGTCTTGGCGCTGGTGCGGCTGTCGACGAAGAACATATGCCGACGCTGCAACTCTTTCATCAACCACGCCATGGCAACCGGCTCTGCGGTCATGCGGCTGCCCATGTGGTTGTTGATGCCTGCTGCGTACGGCACCTTGAGCAGTGCGGCGTTCAGGCGGCTTTCAAGTTCCGGCAACGGCAGTTCAGGGTGCCACGCATAAGGCCCGGTCGCCGGGTCCATGGGCATGTGCAGCATCACGGTCTTGCGCGCGCGATGCGCCTGTCTGGCGAATTCGGTGGCGTGGGGTGTGTCGGGCATGATCGCCAGCGTGACCGGGCCGGGAAGGGCGAGCGTACGGCTGTCGCGCTCGGGGTTCTGGCCCAGGTCATCGATGATCAGGCTGAGGTAGGCTTTGGCCGGTTTTGCACTGGTCTCGACTGGCGCCGCATGAGCAGCGCCAGTGATCGAGAATGCCAACAGCAGAAGGCTGAGAATACGCATCCATCAGTTGCCGCGCGTAATACTCAATCCCTTGAGCAGGCTGAGCGCCTGACTGAGCTGGAAGTCATCGTCCTGCGGACGCGCCTTGGCTGCCGCGCCGCCCTTGAGGGTCGGTTTGTCCGCGCCGCCGTTGCCGTTACCCAGGTGACCGAGCAGGTCGGCTTCCTTGTAGTTCTCGCCATCGGCTTCATTGGTGACCTTGGCGCGACGCACCACGATGTCAGGGTTGATGCCCTGTGCCTGAATCGAGCGACCGTTTGGCGTGTAATACAGCGCCGTGGTGATCTTCAGTGCACGGTCATTGTTCAGCGGCAGTACGGTTTGCACCGAGCCTTTGCCGAAACTGTCGGTGCCCATCAGGATGCCGCGTTTCTGGTCCTGCAACGCACCGGCGACGATTTCCGACGCCGAGGCACTGCCGCCGTTGATCAGCACCACCAGAGGCACGCCTTCGCTGGCGTCTGCCGGGTCTGCCGAGAAACGCAGCTCGGAGTTGGCGATACGGCCTTTGGTGTAGACGATCAGGCCCTTGGTGAGGAAGTGGTCCGCCACCTGCACAGCGGACTGCAATACGCCGCCAGGGTTGTTGCGCAGGTCCAGAATCAGCCCGCTCATCTTCTTGCCGTTGTCCTTGCGCAGCTTGGCCAGCGCCTTGCCCACTTCGTCGCCGGTCTTGACCTGGAACTGGGTGATGCGAATGTAGCCGTAGCCGTTCTCCAGCATCTGCGCCTTGACGCTCTTGACCTGAATGGTCGCGCGCGCCAGCGTCACGTCGAACGGCGTGCCGCCGTCGCGTACCAGCGTCAGGGTGATTTTCTCGCCGATCTTGCCGCGCATCTTGTCGACCGCTTCCTGCATGGTCTGACCCTGCGTCGGCGCGCCGTTGATCTTCACGATCAGGTCGCCGGCTTCGATGCCCGCCTTGGAGGCCGGGGTGTCGTCGATAGGCGAGACCACTTTGACCAGGCCGTCTTCCACACCGACTTCGATGCCCAGGCCGCCGAATTCACCACTGGTGCTTTCCTGCAGCTCCTGGAAATCCTCCGGGCCGAGGTAGGCGGAGTGCGGGTCGAGGTTGCTGAGCATGCCCTTGATGGCGTTTTCCAGCAGGGTCTTGTCATCCACCGGCTCTACGTAGGCGGCCTTGACCCGATCCATGACCTCGGCAAACGTGCGCAGCTCTTCGAGCGGCAGCGGCGGCTTGGCGTTGGCATTGGCCGGAGCGACTGCTGCTGTCGGAGCTGGCGTGGTCTTTTCGGCAGCTTGCGCCAGCGGCGCGCCGATAACGATGGCAATCGCCATGGCCAGCGAGGTGAGGCGGGACAAATGCAGCATGTCTAACGAGCTCCTACTGATATTGGCGCCGACTTATCCTTGAGTGCGGCACCATTGGGCTGGATCGCTTGGGCGACCCTGCTGACGAATAGCAAAGTACAACGCTGATGTGTCCTGACCGCCGCTGTTGCCTACGGTGGAAATCGCTTCACCGGCTTTTACGATATCGCCTGCCGACTTGAGCAGGCTCTGATTGTGTCCGTACAGACTCAAATAGCCATTACCATGGTCGAGAATGACCAGAAGCCCGGCGCCGCGCAACCAGTCAGCGAAAACCACTCGCCCTCCGTGTACGGCATGTACCTGACTTCCGGCCGAAGCGCTGATCATGACGCCGTCCCATTTGGTCCGCTCGTCATCACCGCGCGCTTCACCAAAGCGTGCAAGCAATCGACCATCGATGGGCCATGGAAGTTTTCCCTTGGCCTCTGCAAAAGGTCCGCCATACGAAACACCGGCACTTGAAACCAGCGCGCCGGGGCTTTTGACCGGACGGCGCGGAGCGGGTTCATCGTCGGTTTTACCGCTGTTGCGGGCGACGGCCTCGGCTTCACGTTGACGCTTCTCTTCTGCTTCCTTTGCCGCCAACAGGGCCTTCTGGCGTGCTTCTTCGGCTTCGCGGGCCTGTCGGGCCAGCGTCTCTTCAATGGTCTTCAGGACCTTGGCCAGATCGGCCTGGTCCTGCTGACGGGCCTGCAACTTCTGGTCGCGGGCCTTGTAGTCCTGATTAAGTTTAGCCAACGCCTGCTGACGTTCCTGGCGAACCTTGGCCAATTCTTCTGTCTGGCTGTCGAGGTTGCTCTTCTGAACCAGCAACTGCGCCTGCTGCAGGTCGATATCTTTGCCAACATTGGCCAGCTGACGCAGGGTTTCATTGAAGTTGCGTAGCTGCTCCAGGCGCGCCTGGCTCAGGTAGTCGTAATAGGTAAGGGTGCGGGCGAATTTTTCAGGGTGTTGCTGGTTGAGCAACAGCTTGAGGTATTCCTGGCGGCCACTCTGGTAAGCGGCGCGGGCCTGAATGGCGATTAGGCGTTGCTGTTCAACCTTGGCGCTATTCAGTTTTTTTTTCTCACCGTCGAGCTTCGTCAGCTCGGCTTCGGTCTTTTTTAGTTCCTTTTGCAGGACCTCGACCTGCTTTTCCAGCTTGCCCATTTCCGTTTCGGTGGTGCGCAGGTCCTTCTGGACGCCTGTGCGTTCTTCCTGAACCTGTTTCAGGACTTTTTGCAGCTCAGCGACATCCTGACGCGCAGCGTCTATCTGTTTTTGGGTTTGCGCACGCTCGTCTTCGGCAAATGCCGGATTGAGCAGGCAGATCAGAACAAGGGCGATCAAGGCGCGAAGCATGAGGGTGGGCGATACCGAGGAATTGTGAGAAAAAGTGTCAGGCCTAGTATGCCCGGCATGGGGTACAAAAAAAACGCCCCGGTCGTACTGCTTTGGGGCCTGTAACACAAAAAACCGGCACCGCCTGATGGCCTTGTGCCGGTTTTTAGCCGATTACTCGTTCACAAGGATCGAGTGACCCGTCATTTCCTGCGGTTTCTCCATGCCCAGCAGGTGCAGCATGGTTGGCGCGACATCGGCCAGCACACCGCCCTCGCGGACTTTCAACTGGCGTTTGCCGACATACACGAACGGTACGGGCTCGGACGTGTGCGCGGTGTGAGCCTGACCGGTGTGATCATCGGTCATCTGCTCGACGTTGCCGTGGTCCGCAGTGATCAGTGCTTCGCCACCGACCTTTTCCAGCGCTTCAGTGATGCGGCCGACACAGACGTCCAGGCACTCAACGGCCTTGATCGCTGCTTCCATAATGCCGCTGTGGCCGACCATGTCGCCGTTGGCGTAGTTGACGACGATCACGTCATAGCGCTGATGCTCGATGGCATCGACGATTTTGTCGGTCACTTCCGGCGCGCTCATTTCCGGCTGCAGGTCGTAGGTGGCCACTTTCGGCGACGGAATCAGGATGCGCTCTTCGCCCGGGAACGGTTCTTCACGACCGCCGGAAAAGAAGAAGGTCACGTGAGCGTATTTCTCGGTCTCGGCGATGCGCAGTTGCGTCTTGCCGTTGTTGGCCAGGTATTCGCCCAGCACATTCGTCAGGCTGCCTGCGGCAAACGCGGACGGCGCAGGAATGCTGGCGGCGTACTGAGTCAGCATCACGTAGTTGACCTTCGGCTGGCGGGCGCGCTCGAAGTCCTTGAAATCGTCTTCGACGAACACGCGGGTCAGCTCGCGGGCGCGGTCGGCACGGAAATTCATGAACACCACGGCGTCGCCGTCTTCGACTTTTGCCGGCTCACCAATGCGCGTGGCTTTGACGAACTCGTCGTTTTCATCACGGGCGTAGGCGGCTTCAAGCCCGGCCACGCCGCTGTCTGCGTGGAATTCGGCGGCGCTGTCGACAATCAGGTTGTAAGCGCTGGAGACGCGGTCCCAACGGTTGTCACGGTCCATGGCGAAATAGCGGCCGACGATCGTGGCGGTGCGGCCCTTGCCTAGGCGGGCGAAGGTTTCATCCATCAGCTCAAGGGATTTCTTCGCGCTGCGCGGTGGCGTGTCGCGGCCATCGAGGAACGCGTGCAGGTAGATCTTTTCGGCGCCACGTTTCACGGCCAGTTCGGCCATGGCGACCAGGTGGTCCTGGTGGCTGTGAACGCCGCCATCGGACAGCAGGCCCATGATGTGTACGGCCTTGCCCGCGGCAACCGCCTTGTCCACGGCGGCGCAGATGGTCGGGTTCTCGAAGAACTCGCCGTCGCGAATCGCCTTGGTCACTCGAGTGAAATCCTGATACACCACGCGCCCGGCCCCCAGGTTCATGTGGCCGACTTCAGAATTGCCCATCTGCCCGTCCGGCAGACCGACATCCATGCCGGAGCCTGAAATCAGGCCGTTGGGCATGGTCTTGTAGAGGCGATCCATGACTGGCATCTTCGCAGCTAGGATAGCGTTGCCTTCACGGTGTTCGCTGTGTCCGAAGCCGTCCAGGATGATAAGGACCAGAGGTTTTGGGGTGGCAGTCATAGAACCCACTCGAGGCTGGTTGGAATAAAGAACAAGGGATCGGCATTTTAAGGACAAGTTCAAACGGCGTCACTGCCGTACGGACTTTGGCCGACCTTGGGTGCTGTGTATACTGGCCGACATTTTAACGCCCTGGAACCTACCGATGGTTGCTCATCTGCTTGAATTCGCTACTAACCACTATTTGATCACCGGTGCCTTCGTCATTCTGTTGGGACTGCTGATCGCTTACGAACTGAGCAAAGGCGGCGCGAGCCTGAGCACGCGCGAGCTGACCGCACTGGTCAACAGCGACCAGGGCGTGGTCATCGACGTGCGCTCCAAGAAGGATTTCGCCAACGGCCACATCGTCGGCTCCCTGAACTTTCCGCAGGACAAAGTGCTGACCCGCACCGCAGAACTGCAGAAATACAAGGACAAGACGTTGATCATCGTCGATGCAATGGGGCAGCATGCTGGCAGCACCGCCCGCGAGCTGCTCAAGACCGGCTTCAAGGCGGCCAAGCTGTCCGGCGGTATCTCGACCTGGCGCGGCGACAATCTCCCACTGGTGAAATGAAAATGGCTCAAGTCATCGTCTATTCCAGCGACTACTGCCCGTATTGCATACGGGCCAAGCAGTTGTTGCAGAGCAAGAGTGTGGCCTTCGAGGAAATCAGGGTCGATGGCAAGCCGCAGATTCGTGCCGAGATGACCAAAAAGGCCGGTCGTACTTCGGTACCCCAGATCTGGATCGGCTCGACCCACGTGGGCGGCTGTGATGATCTGTTCGCTCTGGAACGCGCCGGCAAGCTCGATGCGCTGCTCGGCTGATTCCCCTATTTAACCGCCCCATTTGAGAAGGATCCGAAATGACCGATCAACCGAACAACGGCGCCGTGGCCAACGAAGAAGAAAACGCTCCGCAATTCTCCCTGCAGCGTATCTATGTTCGCGACCTGTCTTTCGAAGCACCGAAAAGCCCGGCGATCTTCCGCCAGGAATGGACACCGACTGTCAGCCTCGACCTCAACACCCGTCAGAAGCCGCTGGAAGGCGACTTCTACGAAGTGGTGCTGACCCTGTCCGTGACCGTCAACAACGGTGATGAAGTCGCCTTCATCGTTGAAGTGCAACAGGCCGGTATCTTCCTGATCAAGGGCTTGGACGACGCTTCGATGAGCCACACCCTGGGCGCATTCTGCCCGAACATCCTGTTCCCTTACGCTCGCGAAGCCATCGACAACCTGGTTGTCCGCGGTTCGTTCCCTGCGTTGATGCTGGCCCCGGTGAACTTCGACGCGCTGTACGCACAGGAACTGCAACGCATGCAGGAAGCCGGCGAAACGCCGACTGTTCAGTAAGCGTTACGGCTGAATGTAAAAAAGCGCCTTTCGGGGCGCTTTTTTGTGGGGCATATGTCTGTGGACCGACACAGCGCCGTCTTGCCGCCTCCCACAGTTCGGTGTTTGGATCGTTCCCATGCTCCAGAGTAGTAACGCCTCTCAGGACGCTTCGCGTCCGCCTGAGGAGTTACGCAAACCCATGCTGCCGCCACGCCTCGTAAACGGCCACGGCGACGGTATTGGACAGGTTCAGGCTGCGGCAGCCTTCACGCATGGGCAGGCGCAGGCGGTGGTCGCCGCTCAGCGAGTCGAGAATATCGGCAGGCAGGCCCCGGCTTTCCGGACCGAACAGAAACGCATCGCCCGGCTCGAAACTGACATCATGAAACGGTCGCGAGCCCTTGGTGGTGAAGGCGAACAGCCGTGGGTTGCCGATCTTTTCCAGACAACTGGCCAGGTCGGCGTGCGTCTGCAGCGTGGCATACTCGTGATAGTCGAGACCCGCCCGGCGCAGGCGTTTATCGTCCAGCTCGAAACCCAACGGTTCGATCAAATGCAGGGTGCAGCCACTGTTGGCGCACAGTCTGATGACATTGCCGGTATTCGGCGGAATTTCTGGTTGAAAAAGGATGACGTGAAACATGCACGGCTCCGAACAAAAGGACGGGATGCATTCTACCCCTGAAGAGGACCCCAGACCGAAGCTATGGCCGCGTGTTCTTGGTTCGATGGCCATTGTCGGCTTCACTATTGGCACAATCATCGGTCGCCTGCAGCAACCTGTGCCGGTTGAACTGGAGCAGATTGAAGAGCTGCCGACGGGGCTGGCGCTGTGGTTCGACGAAGAGCCCCGCTATGAGGGCCGCACGGTGGACGGCGCAGTAGTGCTCAGGCTCGATGCTTCAGGACGGCCGTGGAGCGGCCAATTGCGATTCGACAGCAAGGTTGCGCGCTGGAAGCTGGAACGAGGGGAGAAGGGGTTGGTGCTGACGCTCCTGGCGGCCCGTCCACTTCAGGGCGACTGGCGCACTGAGAGGGTGGACGGGCGCTGGAGACTGGAGGTCAGTCTCCGGGAGGAATAAAAGAGGGGATTCCCCGGCCTGCCTGTACCAAGGTCCCCAAAACTGGTGATGTAATATCTATTGCAGGCAGCGTGCCAGTTTTGAAAAAGAAGCGATAAAACCGGTGTTAATCCCTCGAAAGCCAGCGTTTGGCGGGTTTTGAATAATTCGATAATGGTCGCCGAGTCTTTCAGCTGCTCCGGCCGTGCAGCCCGCCGCCCCTATTTATGCACCCAATTTGCGCATCACAACGGTGCTCCACACCAAGCTGATGCAATTTGTGTCCAGAACCTGCCGAATCAGTGATGCTGCCCGTGCCAAGGCACCAGCCGGCGTTGCAGTGCCCGCAGGCTCAGCTCCATGGCGAAGGCGATGATGGCGATGACCAGAATGCCCAACACCACGACATCGGTGACCAGAAACTGCGCCGCCGACTGCACCATGAACCCCAGCCCGCTGGTAGCGGCGATGAGTTCGGCGGCGACCAGTGTCGACCAGCCCACGCCAAGCCCGATTCGAATGCCGGTCAGAATGTCCGGCAGCGCGCTGGGCAGGATGACGTGGCGAATCAGCTGCCAGCGTGTGGCGCCCAGCGATTGCGCGGCACGCACTCTGGCCGGATCGACCGTGCGCACGCCGGTTGCGGTGGCAATCGCGATCGGCGCGAAGATCGCCAGATAAATCAGCAGCACTTTGGAAAACTCGCCGATACCGAACCAGATCACGATCAGCGGCAGGTAGGCCAGCGGCGGGATAGGGCGGTAGAACTCGATCAGCGGGTCCAGAATGCCCTGCGCGATACGGTTGTGGCCGATGGCAATTCCTACCGGAATGGCCGTCAGGATCGCTGCGCCCAGACCCAGGCCGATACGTTGCAGGCTGGCGCCCAGATGCTGCCAGAGCGTTGAATCCATGTAGCCCTTGGTCAGCAGCAGCCAGGCTTTTTCCAGTACGGCCGAGGGCGGCGGCAAAAACAATGGCTCGATCCATTCTGCCGCAGTCACGGCCCACCACAGGGTCAGCAGCACCACGAGGGTCACGACGCTGATAGCGCGAGTGCTCAGGTATAAGCGCGGCCTGCGTGCCGAAATACCGGGTTTGATCGGGTTGCTCAGTTCATAGCTGCTCATGCCTGCTGCTCTCGGGCGCGTTGCGAGAATACGCTGGCCAGCACGTGCTCGCGGGTATCGATGAAGCGCGGATCGGATTTGATCGCCCGTGCGGACTCTCCAGCGCTGTAACGTTGGCCGAAGTCCAGGCGCAGGTGTTCGGCGATGCGTCCCGGATTGGGCGCGAGCAGGATCAGGTCTGTGGCCAGAAACACCGCTTCTTCTATGTCGTGGGTGATCAGGAACACCGGTTTGGCCGTGCGTTGCCAGACCTGCAGCAAAAGCTCCTGCATGCTTTCGCGGGTAAAGGCATCCAGCGCGCCGAACGGCTCGTCCATCAAAAGCACTCGGGGGTCTGCGGCCATCGCCCGTGCCAGACCAACACGCTGGCGTTGTCCGCCGGACAGTTGCCAGATGCGCCGTCTTTCAAAGCCGCTCAGGTCCACCAGCGCGAGCATGTCCCGCCCCTTCGCTTCCCGTTCGGCCCGACCGATGCCAGCCAGCTCCAGGCCGAAAGCGACGTTGGCCAGCACGTCCTGCCAAGGCAGCAAGGCATCGTCCTGAAACACGACGCCGCGTTCGGCGCCTGGCCCTTCAACGTCTTTGCCGTCCAGCGTGATGCGTCCGGTGGCGGGCTTGATGAAGCCTGCTATCAGGTTCAGCAACGAGGTCTTGCCGCTGCCGGATGGCCCAAGTGCTACCAGCAATTGCTCGGGGCCAAGGCTCAGGTTGATGTCCGTCAGCACGGGCTGCGCTGCGCCGGGATACCGTGCGCCGATGCGCTCCAGCTTCAATAAGGCCATGGCCCTTTGCTCCTTCCGGGTCGATCAGCGAGGGATGAATTTATCGGTCACGTAAGGCGAGTAATCAGGCAGCACGGCGTCGACCTTGCCTTGCTCCTTGAGGAAGGCGGCGGTTTTGGTCGCGGCTTCGATGGTGGGCGCACCGAGCAGCGCGGTCTGGTCCGCGGCCAGCGGATAAACGTTGCCCTGCAGCAGGCCGGGGATGTCTGCGGCCTTGGCACCGGAAAGCCGGGTCAGTTTGTCGATGTTGGACGCGTTGGCGATCCAGGCATTCGGGTCCTGGCGGTAGCTGGCGTAAGCGTCGAGCGTCACCTTGGCGAAGGCGCTGACCACGTCAGGGTGCTTGGCAGCGAAGTCCTTGCGCACGATCCAGGCGTCGAAGGTCGGTGCGCCGACCTTGGCCAGTTCGCCGGACGTAATAAGTACCTTGCCGGTTTCCTTGGCGACGCCCAGCGCCGGGTCCCAGACATAAGTGGCGTCAATGTCGCCACGCTTCCATGCCGCAGCAATAGCCGGTGGCGCCAGATTCAGGATCGTCACCTTGGCGGGATCAATCTTCCAGTGCTTGAGCGCGGCCAGCAGGCTGTAGTGCCCGGTGGACACGAACGGCACGGCGATTTTCTTGCCGATCAGGTCCTGCGGCGAATTGATTCCCGACCCGTTGCGCGCCACCAACGCTTCTGCGGCGCCGATCTGGGTAGCGATCAGGAACGTCTCCACCGGCAGCTTGCGGGTGGCGGCTGCTGTTAACGGGCTAGAGCCCAGATAGCCGATCTGTACATCGCCGGAAGCAATCGCTGTGATCACGTCAGCGCCATTCTCGAACTTGCGCCATGCGATTTTCGAGTCAGTGGCTTTTTCATAGGCATTGTCGGACTGGGCGACTTTGGCCGGGTCAACCGTGGTCTGGTAAGCCACGGTAAAGTCAGCCGCCTGAGCGATACAAGCCGCGCCCGTCAGCGACAACGCCGTCAGCAGGCGCAAGGGGAAGTGCAATTTCATGAGGTTGCTCCGAATCAGGCGGGCCGGGTATTGGCTGATCTGGAGCCTAAATGATCTAAGAATTGCTAAATAAATAACGTTTGAGCATTAGCTTAGAAACGGTTTTGTCTCTTTTTTGAGAATGCAAAACGGGCAATCCGCACATTCACGTCTATTCTGCATCTGCCAACTGGCTCACATCGCTGGCGCAGGACAGTAAAACGGGCGATTTGTTCACGCATGCGCCCCTGTGGGGAGTGGTTCACGAGGCAAAACCGACCTTTTAATGACCTGAAAAACCATTCTTCAAAAAAAATTTGAGGCGGGGGAGCGTGCGTCTGCGCAGTGATGACAACTGTAACATTTGATCCCTATTCTCTCCGAAGCTCCCGATCTACAAGGGTTTTAGCTGAGATGGCTAAAGGCTTTCTTTAGGTTGGGCGTGACCGGCGGGTCTTGAACTGGCCATTTGGTTGCACGAAACAGAACGATCTGACGAGCGGTAGCAAAATATATTTTGTGAATTAGCGAATTAGGTCGATACACTCCGTGACGTCGTGATTGACACGAGTTGTGACATATGCCGAAAAGTTATTGATTGGGGTTAATTGATTCCTTTCTGTTCTTCAGGGTTTTCACTACCGTCCAGCCACCGACATGCGCGGTCTAGTCATGCAGTCGGGGTGCACAGAAACCATTGACCTCAAGGTCGGGCCTGTCACCTGCGCGAATCCATGGGTCAGGGCAAAAATGCCCGGCACCGTGGAAATAAAAAATTAGATTCACGAGGAGCGTTGCAATGAAGAAGTCCACCCTGGCCCTGGCCGTAACCGTTGGTGTATTGGCGCAACAGGCCGGTGCAGCTGGTTTCATCGAAGACAGTAAAGCGTCCGTTAGTTCTCGTACTCTGTATTTCAACAACGATTTTCGCGAAGGCACCAACGATAACCGCGAAACGGCCACCGGCCTGAAATTCGACTATCTGTCGGGCTTCACTCAAGGGACTGTTGGTTTTGGTCTGGACGCTCAGGCAGTGGTTGGCGTACACCTGGATGGCGGTCGCGGTCACCACCCGAACAACAGCACCATCGTTCCTAGCGACACGGACGGTTCGGCTGTTAGTTCGTGGTCCCGTGCGGGCGCAAACGTCAAGGCACGCTTCTCGAAGACAGAGCTGAAGATCGGTAACGCTCTGGCCCCTAACCTGCCAATCCTTGTGAGCAACGACGGTCGTTTGCTGCCGCAGGCATTTCAGGGCGGCATCCTGACCTCCAAGGATCTGGACAACGTTACGTTCACTGGCGGTCAACTGAGCCAGTCCATCGGCCGTGCATCAAGCAACTGGACTGACCTGTCCATTGCTGGCGCTTCCCAGACCAGCGACGAATTCCGTTTCGCCGGTGCAGACTGGAAAGTTACCAAAGACCTGACCCTGCAGTACTACTACGCAAACCTGGAAGACTTCTACAAGCAACACTTCCTGGGTCTGGTTCACCTCTACCAGATCGACGAAAACCAGTCTTTCAAGACTGACCTTCGCTATTTCAACAGCAGTTCAGATGGCAAGAACAGCCAGGGCACTGCTGGCTATCGCTTCAACAACAACAACGGTTACGCCAAGAATGCCGGTGAAGTGGACAACCAGACCTGGTCTGCCATGTTCACCTACGCCTTGGGCGGTCACTCGTTCATGGTTGGTCACCAGCAGGTAGGCGATGATGGCGGTATGGTTTACCTGGGCCAAGGCAGCGTGACTGACAGCCGCGGCCGTGCGGAAGGCAACGGCGGTTCCAGCTTCTACCTGTTCACCGACTCGATGGTCAATGGCTTCAACCGCGCTGGTGAAAACACCACGTTCGGTCAGTACTCGTTCGACTTCGCTAAGGTCGGTGTTCCTGGCTTGAAAGCAGCGATCGCTTACCTCCACGCTGATGACATTCGTGGTAACACCCTCGCTACTCGTAACAACGACTACTCTGAGTGGGAACGCGACATGCGCGTTGACTACGTAGTCCAGAGCGGTCCGTTGAAAGGTTTTGGTACTACCGTGCGTCACGGTAGCTATCGCGCCGAAGACGGTCTGAATAACTCGGAAAATACTGATCAGACCCGCATCATCTTCAACTACACCTACAACTTCATGTAAGTGTACTGAGTGTCAAAGGAACCCCGCCCCGTGCGGGGTTTCTTTTGCCTGTTTTTTGATATTCGTTATCGATCTAATCAAAGCGATATCCATTCTTTTTAATTTGCTTCAGCGACAGGCAGAGTGGTCTTGACTGAAAGACTCAATCGAACAAGACAGGAGCCACACCATGACACTGCGACTTGGCGATATCGCCCCCGACTTCGAACAGGACTCCAGCGAAGGCCGTATACGCTTTCATGAGTGGCTGGGCGACAGCTGGGGTGTGTTGTTTTCCCATCCCGCAGACTTCACGCCGGTCTGCACCACTGAGCTGGGTTTCACGGCCAAATTGAAAGACGAGTTTGCCAGGCGCGGCGTCAAGGCCATTGCGCTGTCGGTGGATCCGGTGGACTCGCACGTCAAATGGATCGACGACATCAACACCACGCAGAACACCCAGGTCAATTTTCCGATCCTGGCTGACGCGGACCGCAAGGTGTCCGACCTGTATGACCTGATTCATCCCAATGCCAGCGACACCCTCACCGTGCGCTCGCTGTTCGTGATCGATCCGAACAAAAAGGTACGCCTGACCATTACGTATCCCGCCAGCACCGGGCGTAATTTCCACGAGATTCTGCGGGTCATCGACTCCCTGCAATTGACCGACAACTACAAGGTCGCCACGCCCGCCAACTGGGTGGATGGTGAGGACGTAGTGATCGTGCCTTCGATCAAGGACGAGGAAGAGATCAAGCAGCGCTTTCCCAAGGGCTACACGGCCGTCACGCCTTATCTGCGCCTGACGCCTCAGCCGAACCGCTGATTTACGATTCACCAAGCGTGGGGTATTCGGGCCGATGTATCGGCCCTTTTTTATGCGCGGTTTTTGAGGACAGTCATGTTCGTTGCCCCTGTGTTCACTTGGAAATGTGACGCGGAGCGTCACGGGCTGCATACCCACGCGGAGCACTCATCGTTATACACAAGTCCGCAAAACGCGCAAAACGGGGGGCAAAACGAAAGTGACTGACTGAATGCATACCCCGTGGGAGGCGGCTTGCCGACGATGGCGTCCGTTCAGTCACTGATAGGTCGCTTCAGAAAAAGCATCGCCGGCAAGCCGCCTCCCACAGTCCGTGGTCGCAGCAAGACTCGGGTATAACGCTGAGCACAAGCATGGGCATGATCGGCTTGCTTCAGATCACGCTGATCGTTCCTACGCTCCTCGTGGTAACGCCGCTCAGGACGCTCCGCGTCCGACCTTGAAGCGACACGGCACCTCCAGATTCATGATGGGTTCAAAGCGACGGCCTGTATATCTCCATATGGAATAACCAAATGAATAAATAAGATTTATAGATATAAAAAATCACTGTTACTGTCTCCTTCATTCCGGCGGTCCCCGCCACCCAATACCCGGTAAAGGAGCGCGCCATGCGCACTGTCATTTTGCGTCGAGGTCTGGCCGCTCTGTTGGCTGCAGCATTCACGTTAGGTGCCTTGAGCCAGGCTCAGGCCGAGGACCTGCGTATCGGCTATCAAAAGTACGGCACGCTGGTGTTGCTCAAGGCCAAGGGCTCGCTCGAGAAGCGTCTGGCCGAGCAGGGCGTGAAGGTGCAGTGGACGGAGTTCCCCGGCGGACCGCAATTGCTCGAAGGCCTGAACGTTGGCTCGATCGACTTCGGCGTCACCGGAGAAACCCCTCCGGTATTCGCGCAGGCGGCCGGTGCCGATCTGCTCTACGTGGCCTACGAACCGCCAGCTCCGACCAGCGAGGCGATTCTGGTACCCAAGGATTCTCCGATCACCTCGGTCAAGGACCTCAAGGGCAAGAAAGTCGTCCTTAACAAAGGCTCCAACGTGCATTACCTGCTGGTTCGCGCGCTGGAAGACGCAGGTCTGAAGTATTCCGATATCCAGACCGTATTCCTGCCGCCCGCCGACGCCCGTGCCGCTTTCGAGCGTGGCAGTGTCGACGCCTGGGTCATCTGGGACCCGTACCAGGCCGCTGCCGAGAAACAATTGCAGGCACGCACCCTGAGAGACGGTTCCGGCATCGTCGACAACCATCAGTTCTATCTCGCGACCAAACCCTATGCGCAGAAAAACCCGAAGGTGATTCAGGCGCTGATCGAAGAAGTGCGTGCGGTGGGTGAGTGGTCCAAGGCCAATCCCGAGGAAGTGACCAAACAGGTTGCGCCGCTGCTGGGGCTGCCCGCCGATATCACGCTGACCTCGGTCAAGCGTCAAGGCTATGGGGCGCTGTTCATCACCCCGCCCGTGGTTGCTGCCCAGCAGAAGATTGCCGACACCTTCTTCCAGCTCAAATTGATCCCCAAGCCGCTCAGCATTGCTGATGTGGTCTGGTCGCCACCGGCTGCTGTTGCTCAAGCACAGTGATCCACAGGCCCTTCGAGGAGACCACTCCATGAGCCTCAGTGCTTCGCAACGCCTCATTCACCGGCTGGCGCCCTGGGCGTTACCCGTTCTGCTGCTGGCGGTCTGGCAGCTGTCGGTCAGCGCCGGCTGGTTATCCACGCGCATTTTGCCTGCCCCCAGCGCGGTTATCGAAGCGGGCGTGACGCTGGTTTCCAGCGGTGAAATCTGGACACACCTGGCCATCAGCGGTTGGCGTGCAGGTCTGGGTTTTGTGATCGGCGGCGGTATCGGTCTTGCGCTGGGCTTCATCACCGGCCTGAGCAAGTGGGGCGAACGCCTGCTGGACAGCTCGGTGCAGATGATCCGCAACGTGCCGCACCTTGCGCTCATCCCGCTGGTGATCCTGTGGTTCGGCATCGATGAAACCGCCAAGATATTTCTGGTGGCGCTGGGCACGCTGTTCCCGATCTACCTGAACACCTATCACGGTATTCGCAACATCGACCCGGCGCTGGTGGAAATGTCGCGCAGCTATGGCCTGTCCGGCTTCAGCCTGTTTCGCCATGTGATCCTGCCAGGCGCCATGCCTTCGATTCTGGTCGGCGTGCGCTTCGCGCTGGGCTTCATGTGGCTGACGTTGATCGTGGCTGAAACCATCTCGGCCAGCTCCGGCATTGGCTATCTGGCGATGAACGCCCGTGAGTTTCTGCAAACCGACATCGTGGTGCTGGCCATCGTGCTGTACGCCGTGCTCGGCAAACTCGCGGATCTGGCGGCGCGGGGGCTGGAACGGGTCTGCCTGCGCTGGCACCCGGCCTATCAAGTCAGCAAAGGCGGTGCCGCATGAGCAATCTGAAACAACAACCGGCACACCTGCTGCGCGGCATTCCACTGGCGATTCAGAACATCAAGAAGGCGTTCGGCTCGCGTGAAGTGCTCAAGGACATCGACCTGCACATTCCGGCCGGGCAATTCGTGGCCGTCGTCGGTCGCAGCGGCTGCGGCAAAAGCACCTTGCTGCGCCTGCTGGCCGGGCTCGACAGCCCGACTCAAGGCGCGCTGCTTGCAGGCTCCGCACCGCTTGGCGATGCCCGCGAAGACACGCGCCTGATGTTCCAGGAAGCACGTCTGCTGCCGTGGAAAAAGATCATCGACAACGTCGGCCTTGGCCTGACGGGCGATTGGCGCGGACAGGCGCTCGAAGCGTTGGATGCAGTCGGTCTGGCTGAGCGCGCCAATGAATGGCCCGCCGCCTTGTCCGGTGGTCAGAAGCAGCGCGTCGCTCTGGCACGGGCCTTGATTCACAAGCCCCGCCTTCTGCTGCTCGACGAACCGCTGGGTGCGCTGGATGCGTTGACGCGCATCGAAATGCAGCAACTGATCGAAAAACTCTGGCACCAGCATGGCTTCACTGTGCTGCTGGTGACGCACGATGTCAGCGAAGCCGTTGCCATTGCCGACCGCGTGATCCTGATCGAAGAAGGCCGTATCGGCCTCGACCTGCTGGTCGATCTGCCACGTCCTCGAGCGCGAGGCTCGCATCGTCTCGCGGCGCTTGAAACCCAAGTCCTCAATCAGGTGCTGGCCATTCCCGGCTCGCCGCCTGAGCCTGAACCTTCTTCACCCTTGCCCACGCAACTGCGTTGGGCTACTTAACTCCGATCACCCAAAGGAAGACCTGCCATGACTATCAAAGCCATCAACGTTCGCAACCAGTTCAAGGGCACCATCAAGGAAATCGTCCACGGCGACGTGTTGTCCGAAATCGATGTACAGACCGCTTCCGGCGTCGTGACGTCGGTGATCACCACCCGCTCGGTCAAGGAACTGGAACTGGTCGTGGGCAGCGAAGTGATTGCCTTCGTCAAATCCACCGAGGTGTCGATCGCCAAACTGTGAACAGGCGTAAACACCCGACCCCGAACGGTGAAGACCCTTCGGGGTTTTATCATTGTGCTCAGCAGTTTGAGCTATTTATCGACGTCCTCTCGCCCCGCTTGCAAGGCAAACGAGTAGGGACGGGGCAATGCTCAGGAAGGCAGTGTAAATCGGGCCACAACGGGGCGATAGATATCTACATTGCCGCCTACCAGCAATGCTCCATCTTCCTGTAGCTTCAGTGAAGTAACTCGATCCTGTTGCCCCATTCCTGACTTGGCCCATCCAGAGTCGGTAAAAGACGTATCCGCAGAGCCATCAGGCAGCCGGCGTGCGATAAATCCCGCACCGTTATTGGGGCCCTGCCAAAAACCACCGCCGATAATGAGCCGATTGAGCGAATCAATTTCGATGTCGTACAGCAGGGTTGCCGAATCACTGATTGTACAGAACAGTGGACGGCCGCCATTGAATTGACTGTCTGGAAGTGCATCCGCGTTCAGTTTGAATAAGGCTCCCTGATAGCGCGTTGAACCAGTCGGGGACGCATTGCCAAAGCCCCAGTAGCCGCCATCGTTATCAGGCCGTAGATTGACGATATGACGCACTGTCGCGTCTTCATCTGCTGCGGGATCGAACATCAAGTAGCCCGCTGCGCCATAGCCGGTGTCAACTGAGCCATCTGCATTCAGACGAGCGATGAAGCCTGTTTCACCCTCAGCAGGCTCCTGCATTGATCCCCATATGAGAAGTTTGCCGTCCTTCAATGTCAGTTGATTTCTCAAGGCTACAAGCCCAACGGGTGATGCATGCTTGATGGTGGTGACGCCTCCCTGTCCGAATGATGCGTCCAGCGCTCCTTGAACGGTGTATTTCAGCACATAGGCATCGGGGAGGTTTTGAAGGGTCGCGCAGACGATAACGCTTGAATCTGCCTGATGTTTTGAAATGCACGCAGCCGCATGTTGAGACATGGCGGCGTGAAGAACACCTGCTTCCTGTTCGACGCGCGGATCGGGTCTGACTGGCTTGCTTCCAGAGCCCGCTTTTCCTTGGGATTCCAAGGGCAGGTATTGAACAATAAACCCGTTGTGATTACCGCCGAACGTTGTATCCAGTTTGCCAGATCCGGCAATGCGTGCCAGACCCAGTGCATTGGCTCCATGAGACACAGGACACAACAGATCTTTTTCATCTGGCAACCTGATGACCTGATTGAAAGTCCAGGCAAAGTTCGACGCATCAAATTCCGGCACTGCATAGCCTGAATCTCCGTACGACACGTCCAGTTCTCCAGTGTCAGAAAGGCAGTTGAGGCCGCAGCGAGAGTTGTCGGCAACGCATGAAATGATTTTTCCGTCCGCGCGTTGTTCGACTGTATGCACGACGCCGGTCTCCAGAACATTCAGTCTGGCTATACCACCTTCACCGAACGCAGTGTCCAGCACGGGGCCTGTAGATTGCTTGTCTTGATGGTTCATGATGTTCCCTCATCATAAAGAGTGGTTGTATTGACGTGGTCATCCATGGTTTTTGAAAGACATTGCCTTCGCCAGGCAATCATCGAAACGCCACGCTGTCCAGTGTGCGCCTCTTGATCTTGCGCGAAGCGGCGGTTGGTCGACTTGAGCAGCCGGGCTAGCAGTTTTGTCAGGTATTGCTCCTGCCCGTTTTGCAGGATGCCGGGATCTGTTCCTTCCGGCTGGCTATACGTAGAACTCTCTGCGCACGGAGTGCCCTGCTGGTATCGCTACGACGCGCTGAATTGCATCGTCGTCAGAAGTGCCTTCCTGAGTTGATGGGCTGTGGATGATCTGCCAATGGCAACCAGGATCGTTGTCAGCCAATCACTGGAACACTTCTTTTCACCAGAAAAGGCGGCAGATACAACCCCACATACGCATCAAACACCCGCATCCCTTCCACCGCCATGCGCGGCGTGATCTCGCCGTGCAGTTGCACCGAACGGGCGTACACGCGGTCGCCCAGTTCCATGGCCAGAGCGAACACATCCACGTCATCCGGCAGCGCGGGCAGGTGGAAGTGGCGGTTGAACACGTCGAGCATCAGGTGGCCCAGTTCGATGTCGTGCTGGCGGTCGGCCTGGTTGATTTCGGTCAGACCGTGTTGGGCCAGGATCAACTGACGGGCTGCGGCGTCGGCATTGTAGATGTCCAGCATGCGCATCTCGACCACGCGGGACAGGTCGCGCCAGCTGTCGAGCGAATCATGTTCAATGGGTGCCTGCAGGGAGGCCCGGAACGCCGCGTGAATGTCTGCCGTCAGCGCTTCAAGCAGAGCAGGCACGCTGGCGAAGAAGTGATAGACCGACGACGGAGGAATACCTGCGCGCTCCGCCACGCTGTAGATCGACAGGCTGGCCACGCCTTCCGACGCCAGCAGCGTGCGTGCCGCGTCCAGAATCGAGTCGATTCTGGCCTGGCTGCGTGCTCGGGGTTTGCGCGGGGCGACAGTGCGGGTCATGACGAGGCTCTCGGTTGAACGAGCGCTATTGTAAGACAAACCCGTCACGGCTGTCGGCAAGCGAAGCGGCTTGCAGCTAGTAACCCTGGCCGCGATCCACCTGTCCGTTCATGACCTCGCCGCGTTCGAAGCGCCGAATATTGTCCAGCAGTCCGGGAAATGCGCTTTCCGGCTGGGTCATGGCCGCAACGTGCGGTGTCAGCAGGATATTCGGATGCGTCCAGAACGGGTGATCCGCAGGCGCGGGCTCCTGTTGCATCACGTCCAGTACCGCCGCGCTGAGCTGGCCGCTGTCCAGCGCCGCCAGCAGATCGTTTTCCACCAGATGCCCACCGCGCCCCATGTTGATCAGCGCAGCGCCTTGCGGCAGTTGCTCGAACAGCGTGCGATTGAGGATGCCTTCGGTTTGCCCGGTCAACGGCAGCACGCACAGCAGAATGTCGCATTGGCCCAGAAAGGCCGGGAGCTGTTCTTCACCGGCATGGCATTTCACGCCCTCGATGTGATGCTCGCTTCGTGCCCAGCCTGACAGCTCGAAACCGAATGGCTTGAGGCTCGACAGAATCTGCTGCGCCTGCAGGCCCAGCCCCATGACACCCACTCGACGTTTATGAGCAGGGGTCAATGGATGCGATTTCCAGCGTCCTTCTACCTGTTGTTGCCGATAGCGCAGCATGTCGCGGTGCAGACTCAGTACCGCAAACGTCGCGTATTCGCACATGCCCCGGCTGATGCCCGGATCGAGCAGGCGCGCGACCGGCAGCGATTTCGGGATGCGGCTCAGGTCCAGTTGATCGACCCCTGCCGACAGGGCGAACAACACCTTCAGGTTTGGCAGTACTTCCTGCAGATCATCCGGTGCCAGCCAGGCGCCCAGATAATGAACGTCCTCGGGGTTACCGATGTTCGGCCATTCCCGCCATTCGATGTCTGGCGCGTGCTCGGCGAACAGCACTCGCCAGCGTTCGGCGCGTGCAGGATCGGCTTTGTAGAGAAAGGCGGGCATGGGCTTTTCCTGAGGATTAGAGGGGGTCTCCATCTTGCCGCAACGGTGAAGCACGATCTGTTGAAAGGCCCGTCCTCAAGCGCTGTGCGCGCTGAAAAAGAGCGTTTTGCGGCAGATTAACCGGGCCTTCGAGACCGTGAAGGAATCTGCCGTTTGCGACGTGAAAAACAGTCGATATGGACTTCTGAGGGGCCAAGTTCGGCGTAGATCGTTTCGCCGAACGCTTAACCTGAACAGCATCGCAGCCACCCGCCGGTTGCCTGGCTCACTATAGGTAAAACCATGAACAGCAAAGTCGACGAAACACCTCATCTGCTCCGTCAGCGCGATCAGTTCGTGCCGCGCGGCATTGTCACGGCCCACCCGCTGGTCATCGACCGTGCGCAGGGTTCCGAGATGTGGGACGTCGACGGCAAACGTTACCTGGACTTCGTGGGTGGCATCGGCGTATTGAACATCGGTCACAATCACCCGAACGTCGTGAAGGCCATTCAGGGTCAGTTGGAAAAAGTGACCCATGCCTGTTTTCAGGTGGCGTCCTACCAGCCTTATGTGGATCTGGCCAAGCGTTTGAGCCTACTGGTCGCAGGTCAGAGCGGCATCGATCACAAGGCCGTGTTCTTCACGTCCGGTGCCGAAGCGGTGGAAAACGCGGTGAAGATCGCCCGCGCTCACACCAATCGCCCGGCGATCATCTCATTCCGAGGCGGCTTTCACGGTCGCACGCTGCTCGGCACCACGCTGACCGGCATGAGCCAGCCTTACAAGCAGAACTTCGGGCCGATGGCGCCCGAAGTGTTTCACACCCCTTATCCGAATGAGTACCGCGGTGTCACCAGCGAAATGGCGTTGGCTGCGCTGCATGAATTGCTGGCGACCCAGGTTGCGCCTGACCGCGTGGCGGCCATTCTCATCGAGCCTGTGCAGGGCGACGGTGGTTTTCTGACCGCGCCGGTCGAGTTTCTGAAGGCGCTGCGGGCGCTGACCGAGCAGCACGGCATCGTGTTGATTCTGGACGAAATCCAGACCGGTTTCGGTCGTACCGGCAAGTGGTTCGGTTTCGAGCACGCCGGGATCCAGCCGGATCTGGTCACTGTCGCCAAGAGCCTGGCGGGCGGCATGCCTTTGTCGGGTGTGGTCGGTCGCGCCGAGATCATGGACGCACCGCTTCCGGGCGGTCTGGGCGGCACCTACGGCGGTAATGCGCTGTCTTGCGCCGCCGCATTGGCAGTCATCGACACCTATGAACAGGAACATCTGCTGGCGCGTGGCGAGCAACTGGGTCAGCACCTGCGTGCCGGACTGCTCAAGCTGAAAGAGCGTTACAGCTGCATCGGCGACGTGCGCGGCACCGGTTTCATGCTGGCCATGGAAATGGTCAAGGATGACGCCCAGCGTAGCCCCGACGCTGACCTCAACTCGAAGATCATCGATCAGGCACGCATCGGCGGACTGCTGGTGATCAAGTGCGGCGTGTACCGCAACGTGTTGCGCTTCCTGGCACCGCTGGTGACCACCGAGCAGCAGATTGACGAAGCACTGACCATCCTCGACGCCGCGCTGGCACGAGTATTGAAATCCAACTGAGCCCAGGCCCGGTCATGACGTTGCAAGACGCTGCGACCGGGCGCCGTGGTTCACTGTTGGAAAGGAGACGTTGCCTGCCATGGGGCTTATTGATTACCGCGCACTGCTGATCGATTGTGATGAAGTTCTGGTGGATCGCGACTCCGGGGTGTGGACCGCCTTGCAGCCGCTGCTGGACAACGCCATGTCCGCGCCGGACCGCGATGCTGTGCTGACCGAATTCAACGCGGTCATCGCCACGCTCTATCCACGTTTTGACGAACTGGGTTTCAGTGGCCTGTTGTGTTTTGCCCATCGCCAGCTGGCCGAGCGGCTGGGCATCAAGACCAGTTGGGAGGAGGGCATGAGCTTCGCCCGTTCGGTACCCAACTGGACGCTGTTCGAAGACGCACCCGGCGCCATGCTCTATCTGCGCAAGTTCTACCGACTGCTGGTCTACGCCGACCGTGATCTTCAGGACCGGGCTTTGCTCTGCGAGCGGCTGGGGCTTGAGCCCGACAGTCTGCTGTCACTGACGACTCACCCTTTGGACGATCCGCAATGGCTTGCCGGGATGGACCTGGACCCTGCCGAAACCCTGGTGGTGTCGCGCCCGCCCGCCACCGCGTTGGGCAGCGGCGGTCTCTGTCTGATCCGCAGAAGCCGTGCGCAACACAGCCAGCCATGTCCGGCAGACATCTGTATCAACAGCATGGCCGATCTGGTCGCTCAGCATCAGCTGTCCTTACGGCGCTGATTTTGCTAGAAGGTAGGCACTGTGAACGGCACAACACGAGGTAGGTAATGGAAGGCTTGGTCAAACTGGATCGGATTGATATCAATATCCTGGTAGAACTCCAGAAAGACGGGCGCATGACCAACGTCAGCCTTGCCGACGCCGTCGGGCTTTCCGCGAGCCCCTGCCTGCAACGCGTCAAGCGCCTGGAGTCGGCGGGTTACATCTCCAGCTACAAGGCGCACCTGAATCTCGCAAAAATCACCGAGTCGGTCACGGTGTTCACGGAAATCTCCCTCAGCGATCACAAGCGCGAAGACTTCGCCAAGTTCGAAGCCAACATTCGCCACGTGGACGAAGTGCTGGAGTGTCACTTGATCAGCGGCGGCTACGACTATCTGGTGCGCTTCATGACCCGCAGCATCCAGCACTATCAGGAAGTGATCGAAGAGCTGCTGGACAAGAACATCGGCATCTCCAAATACTTCAGCTACATCGTCATCAAATCCCCGGTCATGAAAGACGGCGTGCCGTTGCGCAAACTGCTGCGCCACTGACAACCGACCCACAAAAAAAGGAGACCCGAAGGTCTCCTTTTTCAATGCAGCAGGGCTATCAGAACAGAACGCGGCTGCGGATGGTGCCTTTGATGTGCTGCAGCTTCTCTTGCGCCAGATCCGAGTATTCGGCGTCGACGTCGATCACCACGTAACCGACTTTCTCGTTGGTCTGCAGGAACTGACCGGAGATGTTGATGCCGTTCTCGGCGAAGACCTTGTTGATCTCGCTGAGCACGCCCGGGATGTTTTCGTGGATGTGCAGCAGGCGGTGCTTGCCAGGATGAGCGGGCAGTGCCACTTCGGGGAAGTTGACCGAGGACACCGAGGTGCCGTTGTCGCTGTACTTGACCAGCTTTTCTGCCACTTCCAGACCGATGTTGGCCTGCGCTTCGGCAGTGGAACCACCGATGTGCGGGGTCAGAATCACGTTGTCCAGGCCACGCAGCGGGCTTTCGAAGATGTCGTCGTTCGAGCGCGGCTCGACCGGGAATACGTCGATGGCCGCGCCGATCAGGTGCTTGTCCTTGATCGCGTCAGCGAGGGCGTCCAGTTCGACCACGGTGCCGCGTGCCGCGTTGATCAGGATCGCGCCTTTCTTCATGGCACGGATTTCCTTCTCGCCGATCATCCACTGGGTGGACGGCAGCTCAGGCACGTGCAGGGAAACGATGTCGGCCAGACCCAGCAGTTCGTTCAGGCTGGTGACCTGGGTTGCGTTGCCCAGTGGCAGCTTGGTCAGCGGGTCGAAGAAGAACACCTGCATGCCCAGGCTTTCAGCCAGAACCGACAACTGCGTACCGATCGAGCCGTAGCCGATGATGCCCAGCTTCTTGCCACGGATTTCGAACGAGTTGGCAGCGCTCTTGATCCAGCCACCACGGTGGCAGGACGCATTCTTCTCGGGAATGCCGCGCAGCAGCAGGATGGCCTCGGCCAGTACCAGTTCGGCAACCGAACGGGTATTGGAGTACGGCGCGTTGAACACTGCGATACCGCGTTCACGGGCAGCGCCCAGGTCAACCTGGTTGGTGCCGATGCAGAAGCAGCCGACCGCGACCAGTTTCTTGGCGCAATCGAACATTTCTTCGGTCAGTTGGGTGCGGGAGCGGATACCGATGAAATGAGCGTCGGCGATCTTTTCCTTCAGCTCGGCTTCCGGCAGAGACTTGGTGTGGTACTCGATGCTGGTGTAACCGGCTGCCTTGAGGACGTCGACGGCGGATTGATGGACGCCTTCGAGAAGAAGGAACTTGATCTTGCTCTTGTCGAGGGAAGTCTTGCTCATCTGCGTAAACCTGTGTCCCGGAGAAAATTGGCAGGGGGTGGCCGAAACGGCGTCAGGCGCTGTTCACGGGGGGCGTATGCTAGCATAAGCCCCCCGCGAAACCCCATTCTTGAACGTGAACCGTTCTCAGGATGCCCATGAATTGTTCGAGAGTTGAGTCCATGACCCATCCCGCTTTGATTGATGAGCTCAAGACCCTGGTTGACCCCGGCAAAGTGCTGATCGACGAGGATTCCCTGCAGACTTACGGCAAGGACTGGACCAAACAATTCACCCCGGCCCCGCTGGCCATCGTGTTTCCCAAGACCATCGAACAGGTGCAGGCCATCGTGCGCTGGGCCAACGAGCGTCTGGTCGCGCTGGTGCCTTCGGGCGGCAGAACCGGTCTCTCGGCCGCTGCGGTGGCGGCCAATGGCGAGGTGGTGGTTTCGTTCGACTACATGAACCGGATTCTGGACCTCAACCTGACGGATCGCACGGCCGTCTGCCAGCCGGGCGTGATCACCCGGCAATTGCAGACGACGGCTGAAGAAAACGGGCTGTATTACCCGGTCGACTTCGCCTCGTCAGGCTCCAGCCAGATTGGCGGCAACATCGGCACCAATGCGGGCGGGATCAAGGTCATTCGCTACGGCATGACCCGCAACTGGGTCGCGGGCCTCAAGGTCGTGACCGGCAAGGGCGATCTGCTGGAGCTGAACAAGGATCTGATCAAGAACGCCACCGGTTACGATCTTCGCCAGTTGTTCATCGGCGCCGAGGGCACGCTGGGGTTCGTGGTCGAAGCCACCATGCGTCTGGACCGTGCCCCGCGAAACCTGACCGCCATGGTGCTCGGCACCACCGACTTCAATTCGATCATGCCGGTGCTGCACGCCTTCCACGGCAAGCTCGACCTGACGGCCTTTGAATTCTTCTCCGACAAATCCTTCGCCCGGGTCATGGCGCGGGGTGACGTGCCTTCGCCGTTCGATACGCCATGTCCGTTCTACGTGCTGCTGGAATTCGAAGCCACCACCGAGGACCTGGCCAACCAGGCGCTGGCGACCTTCGAACACTGCGTCGAACAGGGCTGGGTGCTGGATGGCGTGATGAGCCAGAGCGAGCAGCAGTTGCGCAATCTGTGGAAGCTGCGCGAGTACATCTCCGAAACCATCTCGCACTTCACGCCCTACAAGAACGACATCTCTGTCACTGTCTCGAAAGTGCCACAGTTTCTGGCTGAAATTGACGCCATTGTTGGCGAACACTACCCCGACTTCGATGTGCTCTGGTATGGCCATATCGGCGACGGCAACCTGCACCTGAATATCCTCAAGCCGGAAAACCTCGACAAGGACGAGTTCTTCATCAAATGCGCCCGCGTCAACAAGTGGGTGTTCGAGACGGTCGAGAAATACAACGGCTCGATTTCCGCCGAGCACGGCGTGGGTATGACCAAGCGCGATTATCTGACCTACAGTCGCTCGCCGGTCGAAATCGAGTACATGAAAGCCATGAAAGCGATCTTCGATCCGAACGGCATCATGAACCCCGGCAAGATATTCGCTGTTTGACGACTGTCGTAACGTTTCACAACGCGTTATAAAACCTTATAAAAACCGCCTTTATCAGACTCAGGAGACGTCATGAGCTACCAGCACAAATATGTCGATGGAACGAATATCCACTTTCCGCTGGGCAAAGTGGTGTGTATCGGTCGCAATTACGCTGAGCACGCCAAAGAGCTGGGCAACCCGGTTCCTACCGAGCCGTTGATCTTCATGAAGCCGGGCAGCGCCGTGGTTGCGCTGGAAGGCGGTTTCACCATTCCGGCCGACCGTGGTTCGGTGCATTACGAAGCCGAAATCGTTGTGCTGATCGGCAAGCCGCTGACCAAAAATCCTTCCCGTGAAGAAGTGCTGGACGCCATCGCTGGTTTTGCACCAGGCCTGGACCTGACCCTGCGTGACGTGCAGTCGCGTCTGCGTGAGAAGGGCCTGCCGTGGGAACTGGCCAAGTGCTTCGACGGGGCTGCGGTCATCGCACCGTTCGTGCCGGCCGAGACCTTTCCGGACCTGACCGACATCGGCATTCGCCTGACTATCAACGGCAAGGTCGTTCAGGACGGCAACAGCAGCCTGATGCTCAACCCGATCGTGCCGATGATCCAGCACATGGCGGCCAACTTCTCCCTGCAGGCCGGCGATATCATCATGACCGGCACGCCAGCGGGCGTGGGGCCATTCGAAGCTGGCGATGAGATCGTCCTTGAACTGGGCGGTCAGACGCCGTTCGAGAGCGTCGTTCGCTAAGCGTTTCGAAAACCGCTCACCAAAGGCCATCCGTGATCAACGTCCGGGTGGCTTTTGTTTGTCCCCTGGGTAATAGTTCATTCCGATTTGCGTTTTTTTCACACCTGTTCTGGATAATCCTGCCGGCCCTTCAAGGGCGATAAGCCCTGTCGACGTTACCTCTGCTCGGGAACACCTTGAATGCCCCTTCCTGCCCAAACATTGCCTGCCTCCAAGAAACGCTTTGCCTTCATTCGGAGCCTGCGCTGGTATTCGTGGCTGTTGCTGGCGGTCATCATGGGCTACGGCCTGGCCTTTGCGATGCACTGGGATGATCGTGCGGTGCTCTGGGTTCAGGAAAGTTTCGAGAACAAGGCGGGCCGCAGCGCAAGCATCTGGTTGCCGGACTACCATGTAGAGATCGATGCCAAAGCGTTGCCCGGCATGGAAACGGACGAGGCGTCGGACCTGTCTTATAACCCGATCACCAAGACCCTGTTCGCCGTTATGGGCAAGAACGCCTTTCTGGTCGAGCTGACGCTTACGGGTGATGTGCTGCGCAAGATCCCGCTGGTCGGCTGGAGCAATCCAGAGGGCGTGGCAGTGATGAACGACGGACTGATCGCCATCACCGACGAG
This sequence comes from Pseudomonas viridiflava, assembly GCF_001642795.1. Lineage (GTDB taxonomy): Bacteria > Pseudomonadota > Gammaproteobacteria > Pseudomonadales > Pseudomonadaceae > Aquipseudomonas > Aquipseudomonas viridiflava. The sequence goes on from NZ_LKEH01000030.1 coordinate 144,750, forward strand.
CGTCAGCATCAACTGACCATCGTCAAGGTCACGGCAGAGACCACGACGCTGAACATCGAGGACTTCCCGAAATACGATCTGGGCAAATCCGACAACCAGAACAAGGGTTTCGAAGGCATCGCCTGGGATCCGCGTCGCCAACAGTTGATTCTGGGCGAAGAACGGCCCGCAGCGCTGTTTACCTGGGCAAGCGACGGCAGTGACGTACTCAAGGGCGATAAGCAGAAACTGCCAAGCCGTTCGCTGGACATGCGCAACCTGTCGTCGTTGAGTATCGACCCGCGCACCGGTCACATGCTGGCGCTGTCGGCGGACTCGCATCTGCTGCTGGAAGTGGACGAGCAGGGCGAACAGGTCAGCTTCATGACCTTGCTGGGTGGCATGAATGGCCTGAAAGAAACGATTCCGCGTGCTGAAGGCGTTGCGCTGGATGAGGCAGGAACGTTGTACATGGTGAGCGAACCGAACCTGTTCTATTCGTTTCGCAAGCACTGAGCCAGGACGGCGACACATACTTGGTAAAAAAGTAGCACTACGCCATTAAGCTTGTTTTCAGAATGGCGTGCTATCAATGCCGCCCGCTCAACCTTTTCGAGTCACCCCAATGCGTCGCTCTACCCGCTCTTTGCTCCTGCTTGTCATCCTCGTGCCGTTGATCGTCGTGCTGTTTTCCATCGCCAACCAGCGATACCGTTTCGTGGAGCGTGCTCAGTTCGATTGGCAGATGTTCTGGCAGTCCGATTCGCAGGAAGCCATTGGTCTTGATCAATACCGCGCCGTGATCGAAGGGCAGGTTATCGACGGGCTGACAGACGATGTTTCGGGCCTGAGCTACGATCCTGATCGCAAAAGTCTGTTCACGGTGACCAACCAGAACGCCGAAATGGTCGAGCTTAGCCTTGATGGGCGCATCCTGCGACGCATCAAGTTGATCGGTTTCGGTGATGCGGAAGCCGTCGAGTACATCAGTCCTGGCGTGTACGTGATCAGCGACGAGCGCCAGCAGCGCTTGATCAAGGTGCACATCGATGACAGCACCCAGTCGGTGGATGCGGCCAATGCCGAACAACTGACGCTGGGGCTCAACGCGGGCGGCAACAAGGGCTATGAAGGTCTGGCCTATGACCGGCACCGTGAGCGTCTGTTTGTCGCCCGCGAGCGTGATCCGGTGCAGATCATCGAGGTGCGCGGCTTCCCCAAGACGAATGCAGACGGCCCAAGCAATCTTCAGGTGATTTCCGACAGCAAACGCGATGCCGGTCTGTTCGTGCGCGATCTTTCCAGCCTGCAGTTCGATCAGAACAGCGGTCACCTGCTGGCACTTTCCGATGAGTCCAGGCAGATCGTCGAACTGGATATCGATGGTCGTCCGATTGGCAGCAGCTCGCTGAAGAAGGGGCAGATGGGCCTGAGCAAGACCGTGCCCCAGGCCGAAGGCGTGGCCATGGACGACGATGAAGTGCTGTATCTGGTGAGCGAGCCGAACCTGTTCTATGTGTTTCGCAAGCCATAACCCTGCGAAACGTTAGCCAGTTGAAACAAAAGTGCCCACGCAAGGTGGGCACTTCTTCAAGCCGTGACACTTAGCGGGTCAGGGTTTTCACGCCTTCAGCCGTGCCCAGCAACAGCAGATCAGCCGGACGTGCAGCGAACAGGCCGTTGGTGACCACGCCGACGATGGCGTTGATCTGTGCTTCCAGCTCCACCGGATTGGTGATGCTCATGTTGTGCACATCGAGAATGATGTTGCCGTTGTCGGTCAGCACGCCTTCACGGTAGACCGGGTCGCCGCCCAGCTTGACCAGTTGGCGCGCCACATGGCTGCGCGCCATCGGGATGACTTCAACCGGCAGCGGGAAAGCGCCCAGCACGGGCACCAGCTTGCTGCCGTCTGCGATGCAGATGAAGGTCTTGGCGACAGCCGCCACGATCTTCTCGCGGGTCAGGGCTGCGCCGCCGCCCTTGATCAGGTTCAGGTGCTCGTCGCTCTCGTCCGCGCCGTCGATGTAGAACTCCAGATCGCTGACCGTGTTGAGCTCATACACCGGAATGCCGTGGCCCTTGAGGCGCGCAGCGGTGGCTTCGGAGCTGGCGACGGCGCCGTCGAAGGCGGCCTTGTGTTTGGCCAGCGCGTCGATGAAGCAGTTGGCCGTGGAGCCGGTGCCGACGCCCACAATGCTCTTGTCGTCGAGCTTCGGAAGGATGAAATCGACAGCTGCCTGGGCGACTGCCTGTTTGAGTTGATCCTGGGTCATGCGGGCTCCACGGTGCCAGAGGTGTGCAAAAGGGCCCGCATTATAGCGGCGAGCGCGGCGTAAAGCCCCGTCATTCGTATGGTCGTGCATCGGACTGCGGGGTAGACTTGCCGGTCTTGCCCTTTCCGCCAGTGATGTCGTCCCGATGCTTGAACAGTACGTCAAGAAAATCCTCACTTCCCGCGTCTACGACGTCGCCATCGAGACGCCGCTGCACGGCGCCCGTCAACTCTCCGAACGGCTCGGCAATCAGGTGCTGCTCAAGCGCGAAGACCTGCAGCCGGTGTTCTCGTTCAAGATTCGTGGCGCTTACAACAAGCTGGCGCAACTGACCGCTGAAGACGCGGCGCGTGGTGTGGTCACGGCCTCGGCGGGCAACCATGCGCAAGGGCTGGCGCTGGCGGCGCGGGAGCTGGGCATCAAGGCGACGATCGTGATGCCGCGCACCACGCCTGAAATCAAGGTCGAAGGCGTGCGCTCCCGCGGGGCGACCGTGGTGCTGCATGGCGATTCGTTTCCCGAAGCGCTGGCGTATTCGCTGAAGCTGGTCGACGAGCAGGGTTTTGTGTACATCCATCCCTATGACGACCCCGACACCATTGCCGGTCAAGGCACGGTGGCCATGGAAATCCTGCGTCAGCAGCCGGGCCTACTGGACGCGATCTTCGTGCCGGTGGGCGGCGGTGGACTGATCGCGGGGATTGCGGCCTACGTGAAGTATTTGCGGCCCGAGATCAAGGTGATCGGCGTCGAACCGGACGATTCCAACTGCCTGCAAGCCGCCATGGCCGCAGGTGAGCGCGTGGTGCTCAGTCAGGTCGGGCT
>NZ_LKEH01000031.1 GCF_001642795.1 Pseudomonas viridiflava
CATGTGAGAGTAGGTCATCGTCAAGATTCAATTCCAGAACCCCTCATCGCTTACGCGGTGAGGGGTTTTGTTTTTGGGCGCTGAAATATCTCTGACGCCTCTATATTCAGGGCAAAAAAAACCACCTGTTCAAGGTGGTTTTGATATCACTCTCCGCGGTACTCACACCCGCTCGTGCAGGTTTCGTGAATACGGACCGCCGAGAGTTCAGGTAGAAGAGGCTTCAATTCATTCCAGATCCATTTCGCCAGATTCTCACTGGTCGGATTTTCAAGGCCCGGGATGTCATTGAGGTAGTTGTGATCGAGGCGCTCGTACAAAGGCTTGAAGATCGCCTTGATTTCAGAGAAGTCCCGTATCCATCCCGTGTGCGGATCTACCTTGCCTGCCAGGTGAATGCCCACGCGAAAGGAATGCCCATGCAAGCGTCCACACTTGTGGCCTTCCGGTACGTGTGGGAGGCGGTGGGCTGACTCAAATGTAAACTCTTTAAAGATTTCCAAAATGTATTAGCTCTAGGAAAATGGCGATCGCTGATGCGACAAATGCAGTACGCGAGTTTAACAGCAATGGTTTGAAACTCCATGATCGCGGAGAGGGAAGGGCGGTTTGAACGCCTTAAGGTGATGGCTCCTAGCCATAAGTGTTCAGTTTGAATTAAGTTCCCGGCGTTATGATGGTTGCCATAAAAGCATCGGCCGCCATGGAGCCTTCCAATAATGAAAATGCCGATCACATTCTTGACTGCCTTAGCGCTTTCAATGACTGCCTGTATGATCCACGCACGCAATATTGATCCCGACGAGGTCTTGCGACTGAGCAGTGCGGGGACGCTTCAGCGTTACGAACACCTTGATGCCCAGGCACTGTCCACGCATCCAGGCGCCAGGATCATCGACACAGAGCTGAAGAACCAGTACGGCAGGTATGTTTACAAAGTCGAGCTGCTGGACGCTAAAAACGTTGAGTGGGACGTCGAAATAGATGCCGTCACAGGTCACGTCTTCCGGAATCATCAGGATAATTAATGAATGTTGACAAGCCTCTCTGCGCAATCCTTGGTCTGAGCCTGGTTTGTTCCTTTGCGTATGCCAGAGACCTGAATCAGGATGAAGCCCTCAGGCTGAGACAGCAGGGCGTCATCTTGCCCCTTGAGCAGTTCATCGAGCATGCGTTGGGCCTTCACCCGGGCTCCAAGCTGCTTGAGGCTGAGCTTGAAGAGAAACACGATGTCTACGTGTACGAATTTGAATTGCTGACCCCGCAGGGCGTTGTTCGTGAGCTGAAGTTTGACGCTCGCGATAGCCGACTGCTGAAAGACGAGGAAGATTGATGCGGCTGTTACTGGTTGAAGACCACGTGCCCTTGGCGGATGAACTCATCGCTGCACTCGGGCGGCAAGGCTACGCGGTTGACTGGTTGGCCGATGGGCGTGATGCGGTTTATCAGGGTGCAAGCGAACCTTATGACCTCATCGTTCTGGACCTGGGTTTGCCCGGCATGCCCGGTCTTGAAGTACTTGAGCAATGGCGAAGCGGTGGACTTGCCATTCCGGTGCTCATACTGACTGCTCGCGGCTCCTGGTCCGAGCGCATCGAAGGGCTTAAAGCCGGTGCAGATGACTACCTGACCAAGCCCTTCCATCCTGAAGAGCTTCAACTGCGCATTCAGGCATTGTTGCGCCGCTCCCACGGGCTGGCCAACCAGCCCACGCTGGAAGCAGCAGGCCTGAAACTGGACGAGGGGCGGCAATCCGTATCGCTAGATGGTGCCGATATTCAGCTCACGTCGGCCGAGTTTCGTTTGCTGCGTTACTTCATGCTGCATCCCGAGCAGATCCTCTCCAAAAGCCATCTTTCCGAGCATTTATACGATGGTGAAAACGAGCGTGATTCCAATGTGATCGAGGTGCACGTCAACCACCTGCGTCGCAAGCTTGGGAAAGGTGTGATCGAGACGCGCCGTGGTCAGGGCTATGTATATGGTGGAGCAGGCGGTTGAAGTCCATACAGCGGCGGTTGAGCCTGGGCCTGATTGCCGTCATGGTCGTCGTGGGACTGGTCATGGCGCAGACCAGCCTCTGGCTCTTCGAACTGGGCCTGCAGCGCTATCTGGAATCGGGTCTGCGTAACGAAAGCGAGAACCTGCTCGTCGCGCTGGTTCGCGGACCGGCAGGTCTGCAACTGGATGATCATCGTCTTTCAGGTGCCTATCAGCGTCCACTGTCCGGACATTACTTCCGTATGGATCTGCCGCAAGGTCACTGGCGGTCTCGTTCGCTGTGGGATTTCGAATTGCCCGAGTCAGGCCCTGTCGGTTTGCATGCTAACTTTGAACTGGGCCAGACAGGTCAGTCGTTGCTGATGCTGACCGCGGAATACCGAAAGTTCGGTAAGAAGATCACGATCACCGTGGCTCAGGATTACACGCCGGTCAAAGCCAGTTTCCGCCGGATGCAGCAGATCGGTCTGGGGCTGGGGCTTGCCGCATTGATACTGGTTCTGGTGCTGCAGCGTGTGACTGTCTTCAGAGCGTTAAGGCCGCTGGAAACCGTTCGTGAACAGATTTCGCAACTTCAGCAAGGTCAGCGCTCCCAACTGGACGAACATGTGCCGCTGGAGCTTGAACCGCTGGTTGCCCAGATCAACCATCTGCTCGCCCATACCGAAGACAGCCTCAAACGCTCGCGCAATGCGCTGGGTAATCTGGGGCATGCGCTCAAGACCCCTTTGGCGGTGCTGCTCAGTCTTGCGTTGAGTAATCAACTCGACCACAACCCGGCGCTGCGCAAAACCCTTCAGGAACAGCTTGAAAACATTCGACTGCGTCTGGAACGCGAGCTCAACCGCGCCCGGCTTTCCGGTGACGCGCTGCCTGGCGCGCGCTTTGATTGCGACGCCGAGTTGCCCGGACTTTTCTCCACGCTAGGCATGATTCACGGCGGTCATCTGGACCTGGTCAACAAGGTGCAAGGCGGCATGTATTTGCCCTGGGACCGGGAAGACATTCTCGAGTTGCTGGGTAACCTGTTGGATAACGCCTGCAAGTGGGCGGACAGCGAGGTGCAACTGGATATCCTGCGTCAGGATCAGGGCTTCCGTTTGCTGATTGACGATGATGGTCCCGGTATTCCGGAGTCTCGACGCGCAGAGGTGTTCAGCCGGGGCGCCCGTCTGGATGAGCAGATCACCGGGCACGGTCTCGGTCTGGGTATCGTTCGTGACATCGTGGAGGCCTGGGGTGGCCAGCTCCAGTTGCTCGACAGCCCGCTGCATGGACTGCGGGTACAGATCGATCTTCCCGAGCGAACCGCCCCTTGAAGCGTCTTCAGCTCAACCTGACAGAAAATCAGGACAGGTCTTAATGTTCAGACACGGCCGCCGATAACAGAGAGGTATACCTGACTTTATAAAAATAACCATAAGGCCAATCCTATGCGTCTTAGTCTGAAAGCCAAGGTGCTGTCACTGGCGATACTGCCGGTTCTGATGTTCGGGCTGGTGATCAGTGCGACCACAGTGTTCATGTTGCACCAGCAGGCTGACCGAGAAGTCAGCGACACGCGAGAGCGCTTGCTCTCCGAGGCCAAGACCACTCTGCAAAACTACGTCGCCATTGCGATGACTGCCATCAAACCCCTTTACGAGGCGTCCGCTCCCGGTGACGAAACCGCGAGGGCCACGGCCATCAAGCTGCTCTCCGCAGTCTCCTACGGCAAGGATGGCTATCTCTTCGGTTACGATTCCCAGGTCATCCGTATTTTCAGAAGTACCAATCCCGACGGTCTGGGCAAGAGCTTCAATGACGTGCGCGATCCGAATGGGGTCTACCTCAATCGCGAACTGGTTGCCGTCGGCAAGGCGGGGACCCATTACGTGATGTATTCCTCGGCGCTGCCCGGCAAGACCGAACCAGTGCCCAAGATCGGTTACACCGAGTACCTGCCCAAATGGGACCTGGTGGTAGGCTCTGCGGTCAATCTGGACGGCATCGATGCTCAGGTTGCCGTCGTCAGGCAGAACGTTGAAGCACGCTTGCAGGAGATGCTCTACAGCATCCTCGGCATCACGTTGCTGGTCCTGGTGGTCATCAGCATCGCCGGCATGCTGCTGACCGGCACGTTGTTGCGCCCGCTACGCCTGATGAAAGACAACCTCGATGACATCGCTGCAGGCGAAGGCGATCTGACACGTCGTCTGGCGGTGACCAGTAACGATGAACTGGGTGAGCTTGCCACATCTTTCAACCGTTTCGTGGACAAGATCCATGGGATGGTTCGGCAGGTCACTGAAATGACCGGGCAGTTGAATGGGCTGGTGAGTGAAGTGTCGTCGCAGGCGCAACGTTCAGAAAGCGCAATGGAGCGTCAGCGCCACGAGACCGATCAAGTGGCCACCGCCATCAACGAGATGTCAGCCGCCGCACAAGAGGTCGCCAAGAGCGCGCAGGCTGCTTCGGTGGCTGCTCAGCAGACCGATGAGCAGGGGCGCACCGCCAAGCGTGTCGTCGACGGCAGCATTCGGCAGATCCACGCACTGGTGGACGACATCCGCAAGAGCGGTACATCGCTGGACAGCCTGCAGCAGGACGTTTCCTCGATTGTCAGCGTGCTCGGTGTGATTCGCTCCATTGCCGAGCAGACCAATCTGCTGGCCCTCAATGCCGCCATCGAGGCCGCAAGAGCAGGGGAAGCGGGTCGTGGCTTTGCCGTGGTGGCAGACGAGGTGCGAGCGCTTGCCAGCCGCACTCAGCAGAGCACGCAGGAAATTCAGGGGATGATCGACCGTCTGCAGCACGGTACACAGGAAGCCGTCTCGGCCATGCGCCGTTCCAGTGAGGCCGGTGACGGGACGTCGACCCAGGCCAACGAGGCCGGGCTATCGCTGAGCACGATAGGCGAACTGATTGCGACCATCAATTCGATGAACGCTCAAATCGCGAGTGCGGCTGAAGAGCAGACGGCCGTGGCGGAAGAAATCAATCGCAGTGTCCACCAGATCGCCGGAGCGGTCGAAAGCGTGGCAGACGAAACCCGGCAAAGTGCGCAGACGTCGCGCAGTCTTGCCGAACTGGGTTCACGTCTGGGTGGACTGGTGGGCCAATTTCGGGTTTGACCCGGCTGTCATCGTTTCCCATGGCACTCGTACGTTTGTCCGCTGACTAACAGCTAGACCGCGCGCAATGCGCGGTCTAATGACATGGACTGGACATGAACGAAACCGTACAGCAATACAAGACACTACTTCTGCTACTGGTGGGGGTGACCATCGCCTTCATCTGGATTCTGCTGCCGTTCTACGGCGCGGTATTCTGGGCCGTTATCCTCGGCATCATCTTTGCGCCGCTTCAGCGCAGGCTGTTGCTTCGATTTGGCTGGTCACGCAACCTGACATCCCTGTGCACGCTGATGATCTGTCTGGTCATCGCGATTCTGCCGGTGATCATCATCAGTGCGTTGCTGGTTCAGGAAGGCACCACGCTCTATAAAAATGTCGAGACCGGGCAACTGGATATCGCGGGCTATCTGGCTGAATTCAAGACCTTGCTGCCTCACTCGCTGCAGGCGTTGCTTGACCGGCTTGGCATGGGCGACCTTGAGGGACTGCGTGACAAGATTGCCAAGGGCGCGATGCAGGGCAGCCAGTATCTGGCGACTCAGGCCTTCAGTTTCGGGCAAGGGACCTTCGATTTTGTGGTGAGCTTTTTTATCATGCTGTACCTGCTCTATTTCTTCCTGCGAGACGGCCACGAGCTGGTCCGCAAGATGCGCAACGCGGTTCCGCTGGCCGAACAGCAGAAGCGTCGTCTGCAGCTCAAATTCACCCGTGTCGTGCGTGCCACAGTCAAAGGCAACGTGGTCGTAGCGGTGACGCAGGGCGCGCTGGGCGGGTTCATTTTCTGGGCGCTGGATATCCCGAGCGCGTTGCTCTGGGCTGTCATCATGGCCTTTCTGTCCTTGCTGCCAGCGGTGGGGGCGGGGATCGTCTGGGCGCCTGTTGCGTTGTACTTCCTGCTCAGTGGCATGATCTGGCAGGGCGTTGTACTGGGTCTTTTCGGCGTGTTTGTCATTGGCCTGGTAGACAACGTGCTGCGTCCGATTCTGGTCGGCAAGGACACCAAGATGCCGGACTACCTGATTCTGATCTCTACGCTGGGCGGGATGTCGGTATTCGGTCTGAATGGCTTTGTGATCGGTCCATTGATTGCAGCGCTGTTCATCTCCACCTGGGGCTTGTTCAGCGGTGCGAAGAAACCGGTTCGATTGCCGGGCTAGGTTTATTGAAGGCAAAAAAAACCCTGCTCGATAGCAGGGTTTTTTATGTTCAGGTAATCAGCCCGGCATGTGAATGCCCGCGTTGACCACCAGATCCAGCAACGGTTGCGGGTAAACACCCAGCACGAAGGTCAGGATCGCCACCGCCAGCAGCATCACGCCACCGGTGCGCTGCGCCCAGTTGAAGGCTGCGTCGTGACGCGGCAGCTTGGCATCGACCAGGTACATCGTGACCATGACGCGCAGGTAGTAGAACAGGCCGATGGCGCTGCCCAGTACCAATGCACCGACCAGCCACCACAGCTGGGACTCGACGCCCGTCGCGATCATGTAGAACTTGCCGATGAAGCCAGCCGTCAGCGGAATACCCGCCAGCGACAACAGCATCAGGGTCATGACAGCGGTCAGGTACGGGCGACGCCAGAACAGACCACGGTACTCAAACATCGCATCGGCATCGCGACCGCTGTAAGGCGACGACATCATGGTGATCACACCGAAGCTGCCCAGGGAGGTCAGCACGTAAGTCGCCAGATAAACGCCGATGGCTTCGACCGCCATGCCTTTGCTTGCGACCAAGGCGATCATCAGGTAACCGAAGTGCGCGATAGAGGAGTAGCCCAGCAGACGCTTGAGGTTGGTCTGAGTCAGTGCCAGCAGGTTACCGACCAGAATCGAAGCCACCGCGATGACTGCCAGCACGTCCTGCAGCACGCCACTGCTCGCGGCCGGCGAGATCTGGAACAGACGCACCAGTACGGCGAACACCGCGACCTTGCTGGCGGTGGCCAGGAACGCAGCAACCGGAGCCGGAGCACCTTCGTAGACGTCTGGCGTCCAGAGGTGGAAGGGCACGAGCGACAGCTTGAATGCCAGGCCGACCAGCATCATCGCCAGGCCCAGGCTGGCAATCGGGCTCGGCATGCCGGTCGCAGCGATGGCCTTGCCGATACCTTCGAAGCTCAGCGAGCCTGCTTCTGCGTACAGCAACGCCATACCGAACAGCAGGAAAGCCGAACCCGCAGCCGACAGCACCATGTACTTGATGCCGCCTTCCAGCGAACGCTTGTTGAAGAAGGCATAGGCCACCAGACCGTAGACCGGCACCGACAACAGCTCCAGACCGATGAACAGGCCAGCCAGATGCTGAGCGCTCACCAGAACCAGACCGCCAGCGGCTGCCAGCAGGATCAGCAGGTAGAGTTCTTCGCGGTTGCCCGGATACCCGACCTTGGCGTCGCCCAGATAGGCGTGTGCCATGGTGACGCAGGCCAGGGTAGAAGCGAGGATGATCGCCATGTACAGGCAGGCGAAGTTGTCGATCTGCAGCAGCGGTGTAACCGCCAGCGGGGCGACTTTCAAGGCCGGGTAAATGGAAAGCAGGGCCAGGTTCAGACCCGCTACCGAAAGCAGAAAGGTTTGCGAGTGATTGCGGCGCCACGCGATTGCCAGCATCACCACAACGATGGTGAGGCTGGTAATCAGCAGCGGCGCAAGCGCAATAAAGTGTTGAATCGTCAGGTCCATAGCGCTCTTACCGGGCCGAAGCGAGTTGAGTGAAGGCAGTGCCTAGCCATTGCTGCACGCCGTGCATGGTCGCTGCCGAGGTGTCGAGGATCGGCTGCGGGAAGACCCCGAGCACGATCAGCAACACGGCAAGGCCCAGCACCATGATCATTTCCCGTCCATCCATGCCCTTGAGAATCTCGTCCGATTTGGACGGGCCGAAATAGGCGCGGTGGATCATGATCAGCGAGTAGACAGAACCGAATACCAGACCGGAAGTGGCAATGGCCGTGACCCATGGCGAGCTGACAAAACTGCCCAGCAGGATCAGGAACTCACCGACGAAGTTACCGGTGCCCGGCAGACCCAGGGAGGCGGCTGCAAAGAACAGGCTGATGGCCGGCAGGTAGGCGATGCGCGACCAGAGGCCACCCATCTCGCGCATGTCACGCGTGTGCAGGCGCTCGTACAACTGACCACTGAGGATAAACAGCGCAGCGGCCGACAGACCATGCGCCAGCATCTGCACGACGACGCCTTGCAGAGCCTGCTGGCTGCCGGAGTAAATGCCGATCAGTACGAAACCCATGTGCGAGACGCTGGAAAACGCGATCAGACGCTTGATGTCGGTCTGTGCAAAAGCCAGGAAGGCACCGTAGAAGATGCCGACCAGACCGAGCGTCATTGCGATCGGCGCGAACTCTGCCGAGGCATTCGGGAACAGAGGCAGCGCGAAACGCAGCAGGCCGTAGGCCGCAGTCTTCAGCAGGATACCCGCCAGATCGACGGAACCCGCTGTCGGCGCCTGAGCGTGAGCATCCGGCAGCCAGGAATGGAACGGCACGACCGGCAGCTTCACCGCAAACGCGATGAAGAAGCCCAGCATCAGAATGTACTCGGTACCCGGTGCCAGCTTGGTTTTCAACAGGTCGGCGTAGGCGAAGGTGATCACGCCGGTCTGATTGAAGTGCACCAGCACCAGACCCAGAATCGCCACCAGCATGATCAGACCGCTGGCCTGAGTGAAGATGAAGAACTTGGTCGCAGCGTAAATACGGGTCTTCTTGCCGTCTGCCGAGCTGTGACCCCAGAGCGCGATGAGGAAGTACATCGGCACCAGCATCATTTCCCAGAAGAAGAAGAACATGAACAGGTCGATGGCGAGGAACACGCCAACCACACCGCCCAGGATCCACATCAGGTTCAGGTGGAAGAAGCCCACCTTGCGCTGAATCTCTTTCCAGGAGCAGAGCACCGACAGCACGCCGAGCAGGCCGGTCAGCAGAATCATCAGCAACGACAGGCCATCAAGCGCCAGGTGTACGTCGATGCCGAAACGGGTGATCCACGGCTGATGGAATTCCAGGGTCCAGGTCGGATCCGCGCCGGGCACCGGCGCGTAGCCGAAGTTGCCGGTGGCCCAGAGCCAGAGGCCCAGGGCCAGTTCGAGGGTCATGGTCAGCAGCGCGATCCAGCGCGGAAGGGTAGGGCCGAAGCGCTCACCCAGCCAGCACAGCAGGCCGCCGATAAAGGGGATCAGGATTAGCCAAGGCAGAATCATGACGGGCTCAATTCCTTTCGCAAATTCGCAAGGTTCATGTCAGACCGCAACCAGAATGACGGCACCGAGTACCAGAACGGCACCCACGGCAATCGAGGCAGCATACCAACGCAGCTGGCCGGTCTCGGTACGGCTCATGGTGTCATGACCGCCTTTGACCAGACGTGGGATCAAGCCGATGGTGCGGTCGAACGGATCGCTACGCAGCAGATGACTGATCGCCAGATAAGGTTTGACGAAGAGCTTGTCGTAGATCCAGTCGAAGCCCCAGGCGGCGAACCACCAGGCTGACAGGAAACGGCCGGGACCGCTGTTGGCAATGGCCGTCACCAGACGACGCTTGCCGAGGAACAGCAGTGCCGCCAGCAGGATGCCCGCCAGTGCGATGGCACCCGAGGCGATTTCCAGGCTGTGCTTGGCTTCGCCACCGGCATGGCCAACGCTTTGCGGCAGTACGCCGGCCAGCGGAGGCGTGATCAGCGCGCCGATGAAGGTCGACAGCACGATCAGCACCGACAGTGGCAGCCAGTGAGCGATGCCGTGACCCGCGTGCGCTTCGGTCTTGGCTTCACCATGGAACGCGATGAAGATCAGGCGGAAGGTGTACAGCGAGGTCATGAACGCACCGACCAGGCCAGCGTACAACAGACCGTTGTTACCGCTGGCGAACGCTTCCCAGAGGATCTCGTCCTTGGAGTAGAAACCGGCGGTCAGCAGCGGTAGGGCAGACAGAGCGGCACCACCGACAATGAAGCTGGCGTAGGCCAGTGGCAGTTTCTTCCACAGGCCGCCCATCTTGAAGATGTTCTGCTCGTGGTGGCAGGCAACGATCACGGCACCCGATGCGAGGAACAGCAGCGCCTTGAAGAACGCGTGCGTCATCAGGTGGAAGATCGCGCCTTCCCATGCGCCAACACCCAGCGCCAGGAACATGTAGCCGATCTGGCTCATGGTCGAGTAGGCGAGGATACGTTTGATATCGGTCTGTACCAGTGCTGCGAAACCCGCCAGTACCAGAGTGACGCCACCGACGATGCCAACCAGATGCAGAATGTCCGGAGCCAGAGCAAACAGGCCGTGGGTACGGGCGATCAGGTAGACACCAGCCGTTACCATGGTCGCGGCGTGGATCAGTGCGGAAACCGGGGTAGGACCGGCCATCGCGTCCGCCAGCCAGGTCTGCAGTGGCAGCTGTGCGGATTTACCGACAGCACCACCGAGCAGCATCAGCGTCGCCAATACGATCCAGAAATCGCCGACCTTGAAGTGCTCCGGCGCCCTTACCAGCAGCTCCTGAACGTTCAGCGTACCCAGTTGCTGGAACAGGATGAACAGGCCGATGGCCATGAACACGTCGCCAATACGGGTCACGATGAACGCTTTGAGGGCTGCGTTGCCGTTGTTGCGGTTGCTGTAATAGAAACCGATCAACAGGTAGCTGCACAGGCCTACGCCTTCCCAACCGAAGTAGATGAACAGCAGGTTGTCGCCCAGGATCAGGAACAACATGCTGGCAATGAACAGGTTGGTGTAGGAGAAGAAGCGCGAGTAGCCCGCTTCACCGCGCATGTACCAGGACGCGAACAGGTGGATCAGGAAACCTACGCCGACCACGACACCCAGCATCGTGACGGACAGGCCGTCCAGATACAGCGCGAAGTTGGGCTGGAAGCCATCCACGTCCATCCAGCGCCACAGCACCTGGGTGTAATGACCACCCTCCGGCGGTGCGACGTTGAACTGCCAGATGACCCAGGCCGCAACGATGGCCGAGAGCCCGATGGAGCCGACGCCGATCAGCGCTGCCAGGTTTTCCGAAATGCGGCCGCGTGAAAACGACAGCAGCAGGAAACCGATGAGGGGAAATACAAAAGTCAGAAAGAGAAGATTCATCCGCGCATCTCACTGGCAGCGTCGATATCGAGCGTGTGGAAGCGGCGATACAGTTGCATCAGGATCGCCAGGCCAATACTGGCCTCGGCGGCTGCAAGGCTGATCACCAGGATGAACATGACCTGTCCATCCGGCTGCGCCCAGCGGCTGCCGGCAACGACGAACGCCAGAGCTGAGGCGTTCATCATGATTTCGAGGCTCATCAACACGAAGAGAATGTTGCGTCGCACCATCAGGCCGACCAGGCCGAGGCAGAACAGGACACCGGCAACCGCCAGGCCGTGTTCCAGAGGGATAGCATTCATTGGCTTGGCTCCTTCGCCTCGTTGCGGCCCAGGTGGAATGCCGTGACTGCAGCTGCAAGCAGCAGCATCGAGGCAAGTTCCACGACGAGCAGATAAGGCCCGAACAGGCTGATACCGACCGCCTTGGCGTCGACCGTGGTGTGACCGATGGCAGCGCCGGTCTGGTTGGCGAACAGCACATACAGCAGCTCTGCCAGCAACAACACGCCGAGGATGACCGGACCGAGCCAGATACCCGGCTTCAGCCAGGTACGTTCCTGCTCGACCGAGGCCGGGCCAAGGTTGAGCATCATGACCACGAACACGAACAGCACCATGATAGCGCCAGCGTAGGCGATGACTTCCAGCACACCGGCGAACGGTGCGCCAAGACTGAAGAACGTCATGGCGACGGCGATCAGCGAAATGATCAGGTAGAGCAGGGCGTGCACCGGATTCGTGTTCGTGATCACCCGCAGGGTGGACACGACAGCGATACCGGATGCGAAATAGAAAGCGAATTCCATCTTTACTTCCTTAAGGCAGCAAGCTCTTGACGTTGATCGGCTCGGCTTCGTTCTGCGCGGAGCCCTTGGGCTTGCCGGCAACGGCCATGCCCGCAACGCGGTAGAAGTTGTAGTCGGGGTTCTTGCCGGGGCCGGAGATCAGCAGATCTTCCTTCTCGTACACCAGATCCTGACGTTTGAAGTCGGCCATCTCGAAGTCCGGCGTAAGCTGGATTGCGGTGGTCGGGCAGGCTTCTTCACACAGACCGCAGAAAATGCAGCGTGAGAAGTTGATGCGGAAGAAGTCCGGATACCAGCGGCCGTCCTCTTTCTCCGCCTTCTGCAACGAAATGCAGCCCACCGGGCAGGCCACGGCGCACAGGTTGCAGGCCACGCAGCGCTCTTCACCATCGGGGTCACGCGTCAGAACGATACGGCCACGGTAGCGGGGCGGCAGGTAAACCTGCTCCTCGGGGTATTGCAGGGTGTCGCGTTTGCGGAAGCCGTGACCGAACACCATCACCAGGCTGCGCAATTGGGTACCAGTACCCTTAACGATGTCGCCAATATATTTGAACATGGGTCAAATCCTCACTGAACCGAGCCTGCCGGTGTGTTCAACAACACAATCGCAGCAGTCACCAGCAAATTGATCAGGGTCAGCGGCAGACAGAATTTCCAGCTGAAGTCCATGACCTGGTCATAACGTGGGCGCGGAATGGAAGCGCGCAACAGAATGAACAGCATGATGAAGAACGCGGTTTTCAAGGCGAACCAGAAGAAGGCCAGCGATGGCAGGATATCGAACGGGCCGTGCCAGCCGCCGAAGAACAGGGTCACCAGCAACGCCGAGATCAGAATGATGCCGATGTATTCGCCAACGAAGAACATGCCCCATTTCATGCCGGCATATTCGATGTGGTAACCGTCGGCCAGTTCCTGCTCGGCTTCCGGCTGGTCGAATGGGTGACGGTGAGTCACTGCCACGCCTGCGATGAAGAACGTACAGAAGCCAAAGAACTGCGGAATGATGAACCACAGGTTCTGCGCCTGATATTCGACGATGTCGCGCATGTTGAACGAGCCGACCTGGACCACGATGCCCATCAGCGCCAGGCCCATGAACACTTCGTAGGACACGGTCTGCGCCGAGGCACGCAAGCTGCCCAGCAGGGCGAACTTGTTATTGCTCGACCAGCCAGCGAACAGCACCGCATACACCGAGAGACCGGCCATGGCGAAAAAGAACAGCAGGCCGATGTTCAGATCCGCCACGCCCCAGGTGGGAGTGATCGGGATCACGGCGAACGCGATCAGCAGGGCACTCATGGCCACGACCGGCGCCAGGGTGAAGATCACCTTGTCGGCGAACGGAGGCGTCCAGTCTTCCTTGAAGAACATTTTCAGCATGTCGGCAGCGATCTGGAACATGCCGAACGGGCCGACGCGGTTCGGACCGTAACGGTCCTGCCACCAGCCCAGCAGGCGACGTTCCACGAAACTGAGCAACGCACCGCAGACAACGACGGCCAGCAACACCACGATGGCCTTGACGACCGCGATGATTGCGTCAATCACTTCAGGGGTGAACCAGGTCATTGCGCTGCCTCCTGCAGACCGTCAACGGATTTGCCGAACACTGCCGGAGGAATGCCCGGCAGACCTGCCGGCAGTGCAACCAGACCGGCGCCGAGTTCTTCGTTGATGCGCAGCGGCAACTTCAGAGTCTGACCCGCGACATTGAGCGAGATCAGCGCGCCTTCGTTGACGCCCAGACGATCCGCTTCCGACTTGGCCAGTGCCACGTAGGCCTGTGGAATGCGCTCCTGAACCGGTGCCGCCAGAGACGAGGTTTCGTCGCTGCCGAACAGGTGGAAGAACGGCACAACCTGCCAGGTGCCACGCTCTGGTGCAAAAGCACGAGGAACGCTGGCGAACCAGGACAGGCCGTCGCCCTTGCTTTCGATCAGGCGTGTGCCCGGATCGCCAGCACGCAGATGACCACCGACTTCGTCCTGGAACTTGTTCCAGGCCTGTGGCGAGTTCCAGCCCGGAGACCAGGCGAACGGCACTTGCTGGCGCGGCTCGGCAGAACCCGAATAACCTTCCATGGAGAAGGCAAACGCGGTGTCCTTGTCTTGCGAGGTGCGCGGTTCATGAACGCTGATGTTGGCGCGCATGGAGGTACGACCGCTGTAACGCAGGGGCTCGCGAGCCAGTTTCAGGCCTTTTATGCGGAACGAAGCTGACGGTGCGGCATTGACGATACCGGCCAGTTGCGGAGAGCTGCTGGCGCAGGCTTCGGTGACATGGTCGAGTTGTGTCCAGTCCACCGGCTTGTTGAGCAGGGTCGCACGCAGTGCATGCAGCCAGCGCCAGCCCTCATGGATCATGATGCTGGCATCCAGGTAGGTTGGATCGAACACCTGGAAGAAGCGCTGGGCACGGCCTTCCTGGCTGACCAGCGTACCGTCGCCTTCGGCGAAGCTGGCAGCGGGCAGAACCAGATGGGCACGATCGGAAGTCGGCGTTTTCTGATGATCGGCAACGATCACCACTTTCGCGGCGCTCAGTGCAGCGTCAACCAGCGAGGCATCGACGCGGCGATAAAGGTCGTTTTCCAGCACCACGATCGCGTCGGCCTTGCCGGAAATGACAGCTTGCAGCGCAGCGTCAACCGACTCACCGCCGAACATGGCCAGACCCATGCTGTTGGCTTCCGGCACGATCAGGCTGATGGAGCCTTGCTTGTCGCGCAGCTTCAAGGCCTTGGCGATGTTCGCGGCGGCTTCGATCAGTGCGGTCGAACCCAGCGAGCTGCCGGAAATGATCAGTGGACGCTTGGCAGCGAGCAGGGCGTCGGCAATGCGTTGGGCCAGTTCCAGTGCTTCGCTGTCCAGGCCTTCGACGGCCGGCGCGCTGGCATCCAGTGCGTGGGCAACGGCGAAACCGATACGGGCCAGATCATCCGGCGCAGCATGCACACACTCTTCAGCCACATCGTCCAGACGGGTTTCAGCCAGGCTGGCGATAAACAGCGGGTTCAGCTCGTGCTGGCCAATGTTCTTCACGGCAGCGTCCAGCCATGGCTGGACTTTCATGGCCGCAGCCATGTCTTCCGCCTTGCCCTTGACGGCCTGACGCAGACCCAATGCCATACGGGCAGCGGTCTGGGTCAGGTCTTCGCCCAGGACAAAGATGGCGTCGTGATCTTCGATGTCACGCAGGGTAGGAACCGGCAGCGGGCTGTCGTTCAGAACCTTGAGGATCAGACGGATACGCTCCAGCTCACCGGCCTCGATGCCGCTGTAGTAGTGCTCGGCACCCACCAGTTCGCGCAGGGCATGGTTGCTTTCCAGGCTGGCGCGTGGCGAGCCGATGCCCACGATGTTGCGCCCGCGCAGCAGATCGGCCGCCTTGTCCAGTGCTTCGTCCAGGCTCAGTTTGACCTGACCGTTGGCGAGCAGTGGCTGGCGAGGACGATCCTTGCGGTTGACGTAGCCATAGCCGAAGCGGCCACGGTCGCACAGGAAATACTGGTTCACGGAACCGTTGTAGCGGTTCTCGATGCGACGCAGTTCGCCATAACGCTCGCCCGGGCTGATGTTGCAGCCGCTGGAGCAGCCATGGCAGATGCTTGGCGAGAACTGCATGTCCCACTTGCGGTTGTAGCGCTCGGAGTGGGTCTTGTCGGTGAACACACCGGTCGGACAGACCTCGGTGAGGTTGCCGGAGAATTCGCTTTCCAGCGTGCCGTCTTCAACGCGACCGAAGTAGACGTTGTCGTGTGCGCCGTAAACGCCCAGATCCGTACCGCCCGCATAGTCCTTGTAGAAACGGACGCAGCGATAGCAGGCGATGCAGCGGTTCATCTCGTGCGCGATGAACGGCCCCAGCTCCTGATTCTGGTGGGTGCGTTTGGTGAAGCGATAACGGCGCTCGTTGTGGCCCGTCATCACTGTCATATCTTGCAGGTGGCAGTGACCGCCTTCTTCGCAGACCGGGCAGTCGTGCGGGTGGTTGGTCATCAGCCATTCGACGACACTGGCGCGGAACGCCTTGGATTCATCGTCTTCGATGGAAATCCAGGTGTTGTCGGTGGCTGGCGTCATGCAGGACATCACGATACGACCACGCGTGTCGTTCTCGTCGGTGTACTGCTTGACCGCACATTGGCGACAGGCGCCAACGCTGCCCAGGGCAGGGTGCCAGCAGAAATAGGGAATATCGAGGCCCAGCGACAGGCAAGCCTGTAACAGGTTGTCTGCGCCATCGACTTCGAGGGCTTTGCCGTCTACGTGGATAGTAGCCATGGTTCAAAGATCTTCGTTGGCCCGTTGTCAGCAGGCGTGGCTAATGGAATCTCGGTAGCACCTGCAGCGTTCAGCCCGTCAGGGCGTCAGCAGGTACGAGGACGGCGGCCTTGAAAAGTCCGCCGTCCGGTGTGTCTTGTTATGCGCCGACCATGGTCGGACTTTTGCCGGGTGTCAGCGTGTCAGGTCGTGCGGGTGCGATACCGGCTTCGAACTCGGAACGGAAGTATTTGATCGCACTGCCCAGCGGTTCGACGGCTCCTGGTGCGTGTGCACAGAAGGTCTTGCCAGGGCCGAGGAAATTGACGAGACCCAGCAGGGTTTCGATATCGCCCGGCTGGCCCTGACCGTTCTCGATCGCACGCAGCATCTTCACGCTCCATGGCAGACCGTCGCGGCATGGCGTACAGAACCCGCAGGATTCCTGAGCGAAAAACTCTTCCATGTTGCGCAGCAGCGAAACCATGTTCACCGAGTCATCGACTGCCATGGCCAAACCGGTACCCATCCGCGTACCGACCTTGGCGATGCCGCCGGCGTACATCTGAGCGTCGAGGTGTTCAGGCAGCAGGAAACCGGTACCGGCGCCGCCTGGCTGCCAGCACTTGAGCTTGAAGCCGTCGCGCATGCCACCCGCATAGTCTTCGAACAGCTCGCGGGCCTGTACGCCGAATGGCAGCTCCCACAGGCCAGGATTCTTGACCTTGCCGGAGAAGCCCATCAGCTTGGTGCCGTGGTCTTCACTGCCTTCGCGGGCGAGCGATTTGTACCAGTCGTTGCCGTTGTTGACGATGGCCGGCACGTTGCACAGGGTTTCAACGTTGTTCACGCAGGTCGGCTTGCCCCAGACACCCACGGCAGCGGGGAAGGGCGGCTTGGAACGCGGGTTGGCGCGACGGCCTTCCAGGGAGTTGATCAGTGCTGTTTCTTCACCACAGATGTAGCGACCGGCACCGGTGTGCACGAACAGTTCGAAATCAAAGCCCGTGCCCAGAATGTTCTTGCCCAGCAGACCCGCTGCCTTGGCTTCGGCCACGGCGCGGTTCAGGTGCTTGGCCGCAGTAACGTATTCGCCACGCAGGAAGATGTAGCCGCGATAGGCTTTCAGTGCCTTGGCGCTGATCAGCATGCCCTCGACCAGCAGATGGGGCAGTTGCTCCATCAACATGCGGTCCTTCCAAGTGTTGGGCTCCATTTCGTCCGCGTTGCACAGCAGGTAGCGGATGTTCATGGATTCGTCTTTGGGCATCAGGCCCCACTTCACGCCAGTGGGGAAGCCTGCGCCGCCGCGACCCTTGAGGCCGGAGTCCTTGACGGACTGGACGATTTCGTCGGCTGATTGCTGGAGCAACGCCTTGCGTGCTGCTGCGTAGCCGTCTTTGGTCTGATATTCGTCAAGCCACACCGGCTCGCCGTCGTCACGCAGACGCCAGGTCAGCGGATGAGTTTCTGCGGTGCGCGCAATGCGGTTCGCAGGGCCGAAGGACGTGATGGTCATAGGTAACCCTCCAGCATCTTGGCAACGCCAGCAGGCTGTACGTCGCCGAAAGTATCGTCATCGACCATCACGGCCGGGGCCTTGTCGCAGTTGCCCAGGCAGCAAACGGGCAGCAGAGTGAAGCGGCCGTCTTCGGTGGTTTGACCCAGACCGATGCCGAGCGAAGTCTTGATCTCGTCGACCACTGACTCGTGGCCGCCGATGAAGCACACCATGCTGTTGCAGACACGGATGATGTGGCGTCCGACCGGCTGACGGAAAATCTGGCTGTAGAAAGTGGCCACGCCTTCGACGTCGCTGGCAGGAATGCCCAGCAGATCGCCAATGGCGTAGATCGCACCGTCCGGCACCCAGCCACGTTCCTTCTGAACGATCTTCAGGGCTTCGATGGACGCCGCGCGCGGGTCCTCGTAGTGATGCATTTCATGCTCGATGGCCGAGCGCTCTGTTTCGCTCAGCGCGAAACGGTCTGTCTGGATAAGCGGGCTGTTCATGCTTAGCGGTCCACGTCGGCCATAACGAAATCGATACTACCCAGGTACGCGATCAAGTCCGCGACCATGCTGCCTTTGATCACCGAAGGGATCTGCTGCAGGTGCGGGAAGCTTGGGGTGCGGATCCGGGTACGGTAGCTCATGGTGCCGCCGTCGCTCGTCAGGTAATAACTGTTGATACCCTTGGTCGCTTCGATCATCTGGAAGGATTCGTTGGCCGGCATGACCGGGCCCCACGAAACCTGCAGGAAGTGCGTGATCAGGGTTTCGATGTGCTGCAGGGTGCGCTCTTTGGGCGGCGGCGTGGTCAGCGGGTGATCCGCCTTGTACGGGCCAGCCGGCATGTTGCGCATGCACTGGTCGATGATCTTGATGCTCTGGCGCATTTCTTCCACGCGCACCATGCAGCGGTCGTAGGCATCGCCATGCACGGCCAGCGGGACTTCGAACTCGAAGTTCTCGTAACCCGAGTAAGGGCGAGCCTTGCGCAGGTCGAAGTCCAGGCCGGTGGCACGCAGGCTTGGGCCGGTAACGCCCCAGTCCAGCGCTTCTTTGGTGTTGTAGGCAGCGACGCCAACGGTACGGCCCTTGAGGATGCTGTTCTGCAATGCAGCCTTGGTGTATTCGTCGAGGCGCTTTGGCAGCCAGTCCACGAAGTCCTTGACCAGTTTTTCCCAGCCGCGTGGCAGGTCGTGTGCAACACCGCCGATGCGATACCAGGCCGGGTGCAGACGGAAACCGGTAATGGCTTCGATCACCGTGTACGCCTTCTGGCGGTCGGTGAAGGTGAAGAACACCGGGGTCATCGCGCCCACGTCCTGGATGTAGGTACCCAGGAACAGCAAGTGGCTGGTGATGCGGAAGAACTCGGCCATCATGATACGAATCACGTTGACGCGATCTGGCACGGTGATCCCGGCCAGTTTCTCGACCGAAAGCACGTACGGCAGGTTGTTCATCACCCCGCCGAGGTAGTCGATGCGGTCGGTGTAAGGGATGTAACTGTGCCATGACTGGCGTTCGCCCATCTTCTCGGCACCACGGTGGTGATAGCCGATGTCCGGGACGCAGTCGACGATTTCTTCGCCGTCCAGCTGCAGGATGATACGGAACGCACCGTGGGCCGACGGGTGGTTCGGGCCCAGGTTGAGGAACATGTAGTCCTCGTTCTTGCCGGAACGCTTCATGCCCCAGGCTTCCGGATTGAAGCGCGCGGCTTCTTCTTCCAGTTGCTGTTTGGCGAGCGTCAGGCTGTAGGGATCGAATTCGGTCGCGCGCGCGGGGAAATCCTTGCGCAGCGGGTGACCTTCCCAGGTCGGCGGCATCATGATGCGGGTCAGGTGCGGGTGGCCCGGGAAATCAATCCCGAACATGTCCCACACTTCACGCTCGTACCAGTTGGCGTTTGGCCAGATACCGGTGACGGTCGGCACGCTCAGGTCGCCTTCCGACAGCGCTACCTTGAGCATGACGTCGCTGTTACGTTCTATCGACATCAGGTGATAGAACACAGTGAAGTCGGCGCCCGGCAGTCCGCGGCGGTGAGTGCGCAGGCGCTCGTCCACGCCATGCAGGTCGTAGAGCATGGAATAGGGCTTGGACACCTGACGCAGGAACGTCAGGATTTCCACCAGTCGGGCGCGCTCGACCCACAGCACAGGCATGCCGGTGCGGGTCGTCTGCGCCGTGAAGGCCTCGGCGCCAAAACGGTTGTTCAGTTCAACGACGACGTCTTGGTCGTCAGCCTTGTAAGGCGGGATGTACAGAGCGTTGTCTGCAGTCATAGGTCTCAATCACTTCGGTCAACGTACAGAATCAACCCCGGTTCCTGTCTTTTTTATAAGAAGAACGGGCTGGATCAGACTTCGTCGGGGCTGCGCAGGTTGGTGACCTGAATACGCTGTTCGCGGCGCTGTTCCTTTTGCGACGGCATGTCGGCGCGATAGACGCCTTGATCACCGACGACCCAGGAAAGTGGGCGACGCTCCTGGCCGATGGATTCCTGCAGCAGCATCAGGCCTTGCAGGAATGCCTCGGGGCGGGGCGGGCAGCCGGGCACGTAGACATCCACGGGGAGGAACTTGTCCACACCTTGAACCACGGAATAGATGTCGTACATGCCACCGGAGTTGGCACAGGCGCCCATGGAAATGACCCACTTCGGTTCAAGCATCTGTTCGTACAGACGCTGAATGATGGGAGCCATCTTCAGGAAAGGCGTACCGGCGATTACCATGAAATCCGCCTGACGTGGCGAAGCCCGGATAACCTCGGCGCCAAAGCGCGCGATGTCGTGAGGAGCCGTGAAGGCGGTGGTCATTTCCACGTAGCAGCACGACAGGCCGAAGTTGTAAGGCCACAGGGAGTTTTTCCGCCCCCAGTTGACCGCACCGTTCAGCACGTCTTCAAGCTTGCCCATGAAAATGTTTTTGTGGACTTGATCTTCTAACGGATCGGAAACGGTTTCCCGTTTGCCGATGGGGTACTGCTCGTTAGGAGCGTCCGGGTCGATCCTTGTAAGGTTGTATTGCATCGCCAAAGCCTCATTGTTTCAGCTTCGCTTGTCGGTTACGGCGACCTTCAGGAGCCCAATCAAGTGCTCCAACCCGCCATAGGTAGACAAGACCTGCCAACAGAATTGCTATGAAAACGAGAGCTTCGACGAATCCGGTCCAGCCGCTTTCGCGGACGGACACAGACCAGGCAAAGAGAAAAAGGGCTTCAATATCAAAGATCACGAAAAGCATCGCGACCAGATAGAATTTTGCGGAAAGACGCAGACGCGCGCTGCCGGTAGGCAACATGCCGGATTCGAAAGGTTCGTTCTTGCTGCGGCCCCACGCCTTGCTTCCGAGCAGGCTGGAGAGACCGAGCATGAAGGCGCAAAGGCCGACAACACCCAAAAGGAAAATGGCGAAGCCCCAGTTGTGGGCAATCAATCCTGTCGATTCGGGCATGCTGGCAGTCCTTGTTAGAGAGCAAAGGTCTCTGTGCTTGATAAAGAGTCGAGGCAGTGACGAAATGTCGCAGAGCAGTCAACGCGATGATTTTATGTGCAAACAGTTGGCAAGTAAATTTTCTACATCAAATTTATTCAACGAATCAATCGGCTATAAGCCCTTTGAAAGGCTGTAGGGCCTGCCAGGCGGGCGTTACAGGGCTTTTCATCCATTATGTATCAATCGGTCGAAAATGAATGAAACGCAATTTGAATGATAATTGATATCATTTGAGGGGCGCTGTAAGTTCTGCTTGCCATAGTTACGCCATGAGTTGATTAAAAGCCTGCAGATTTATCGCATTACGTGCAGCGGCTTACATTGTCCCGGATCAATACCGCGCATCGATACCCCGGAATAAAAAAACCGCCCCTTGGGGCGGTTTTTTTATCGAGCGCGTTGCCGGGTGGATCAGTGGAACTGTTCTTCTTCAGTCGAGCCGGTCAGGGCGGTGACCGATGACACGCCGCCCTGGATCACGGTAGTCATGTCGTCGAAGTAGCCGGTGCCCACTTCCTGCTGGTGGGCCACGAAGGTGTAGCCCTTGGCGGCGTCAGCGAACTCCTGCTCCTGCAGTTTTACGTAGGCGGTCATGTCGTTGCGGGCGTAGTCATGCGCCAGGTTGAACATGCTGTGCCACATATTGTGGATACCCGCCAGCGTGATGAACTGGTGCTTGTAGCCCATTGCCGACAGCTCGCGCTGGAATTTCGCGATGGTCGCGTCGTCCAGGTTCTTCTTCCAGTTGAAAGAAGGTGAGCAGTTGTAGGACAGCAACTGGTCCGGGTATTCCTTCTTGATCGCCTCGGCGAAGCGACGTGCTTCGTCCAGATCCGGTTTGGCAGTCTCGCACCAGATCAGATCGGCGTATGGCGCGTAGGCCAGGCCGCGTGAGATCGCCTGATCCAGGCCGGCACGGACCTTGTAGAAACCTTCCGGTGTGCGCTGGCCGGTCACGAACTGCTTGTCGTAAGGGTCGCAGTCCGAGGTCAGCAGGTCTGCCGCGTTGGCATCCGTACGGGCCAGAATAATGGTCGGCACGCCAGCGACGTCAGCAGCCAGACGGGCAGCCACCAGCTTCTGAATGGCTTCCTGGGTGGGCACCAATACCTTGCCGCCCATGTGGCCGCATTTTTTTACCGAGGCCAACTGGTCTTCGAAGTGCACACCTGCAGCACCGGCCTCAATCATGCTTTTCATCAGCTCGTAGGCGTTCAGTACGCCGCCGAAACCGGCTTCGGCGTCTGCCACGATCGGCGCGAAGTAGTCGATATAGCCTTCATCGCCCGGGTTCTTGCCGGCTTTCCACTGGATCTGGTCGGCACGGCAAAACGAGTTGTTGATGCGCTTGACCACGGTCGGGACTGAGTCAACCGGGTACAGCGACTGGTCCGGGTACATGGATTCGGCGGAGTTGTTGTCGGCGGCAACCTGCCAGCCGGAGAGGTAGATCGCCTGAATGCCGGCCTTGACCTGTTGAACCGCCTGACCGCCAGTCAGCGCGCCCATGCAGTTGACGAAGTCCTTGTCAGGCCGGAAGGATGGCCTGGCACCTTGCGTGACCAGATTCCAGAGCTTGTCAGCGCCCATTTTTGCGAGGGTGTGTTCCGGTTGAACCGAGCCACGCAAGCGGACCACATCGGCGGCGGAGTAGGTACGGGTCACGTGTTTCCAGCGCGGATTTTCAGCCCAGTCTTTCTCGAGAGCCGCTATTTGTTGTTCGCGTGTCAGTGCCATGGAGATAAACCTCTAGAAGTAGGTCTTGTTGGAAAGTCCTGCTCCGCCAAAACGCCTTGTTTATCGAAGGCACGGTAGATGGCTGCTCGCTGACAGGAAACCCTGGATCGGGCCGCCGGTTAACGGATGGCGATGGGTGAACGATGGCTCGAGGAGAGAGCAGGGTGCCGGGCATGACTCAGTCAAGTGGACAGTCTGGCTCGTGGATGCCGTTGTGCGTCACCAAAAAGCCTTGCCGGGTTACCGTTTACGCTTCCGTCCCTCGGGACAACTTCGTTCCAGTCGCAATCTCGTCAAACTGCCTTGTGGGCGGTGCGGACACGAATCGGCTCTAGTGGGTGAGTCAGAGCGGCGATTCGAAGGCCTGTTCAGGGCCTCTGATCAGCGGGAGCGAGGCAATCATGCCTCGCGATTTTTGACCCGTCAAACAATTTGTAGTGCTTTTTAATAATCACTACATATCTGTTTGAAAGCGACCTACTGGTCATTAAAAGCCCCGCAGGTACTGGGTTTCAGGCATGCGCAGGCTATTCGAGGGTTTGCACCATCACGCGCAGTACCATGTCGTCCCGACCCTGGGTCGAATAGCGTTGAGCGACGCCGTTCTGGTCGGCCATCGACTGGTCGCTGCTGCTGGCCAGCGTGATCCATTCGCCGAGGCGACCGCTGACCTGGCTGTCAGTGCTTTGCACCTTGATGGCGTCAGGCCGCTCCTGGCTCATCCGGTCGCGGTTGGTGCTGATGTTCAGGTGCACCGTCTCGCCTGTGACGCTGGCGGTGACGTAAAACCCCTGAGTCACGTTGCGGTATTCGGTATTGCTCTGCGCGTAGCCATAGGAATCGGTTGACGAGGTGGTCAAGGGCACGCTTTGTCCGACCTGAATGAGCGCTGGCGCACCCTCGGTGGCCTGTATCTGTTGCACCCCGCCTTCACGACTGACTGTGCCGTAGTTGATGACCCGGGACCCATTGGCGCTGCGGGAGGCGTTTTCGCCGGTGTCCACGCTGATCAGCAAGCGCTTTGGTGCGGTATCGAGCTGCGAAATCAAGGTGCGAAGTTCTTCGATCTTGCGCGAATCAGCGTTGACGACAAGCTGGTTTCCATAGGCGCTGACCGTGCCGTCCTGGCCCAGAAAAGACTTGGCGACGGGCAGCAGATCGGCGCTGGTCCGGTAATTGAGCGGCACGACTTCCGTCGCCGCGAGTGTGCAGGTGCTGATTAGGATCAGCAGCGAGGCGAGCAGGGTACGTCCTGACATGTCCAGTCTCCGCAATGATTGCGTAAAGCATGAGTGTGCCATGTTGTCGGCCTGTGGCGGGCAAGCTGAATGTCCAGATGGCAAAACGCCCCGACATTTGTGTTCCAGCATAGTCCGGCTGGAACAGGAAAATCGGGGCGTCATGTTTTTGTAGTGCGCTTTTTAACGCCTACATACCTTGGTGCTCAGGCCTGGCGTACCATGTTCACGTGTGGCAGCCCTGCTTCGAGAAACTCGTCACTGACCACGGTGAAGCCAAAGCGCTCGTAAAACGCGATGGCTTGAACCTGAGCGCTGAGTTTCTGCTCCTTCAGGCCGCGCTTCTCGGCCTCATTGATCGCAGCGGTCAGTAACGCTTCGCCGACTTTCAGGCCTCGCCAGTCCTTGAGCACAGACAGCCGACCAATTTCACCATCCTGCAGGAGGCGGGCAGTGCCGATCGGGTAATCGCCCTCTGATGCCAGGAAGTGCACGGCGTCCATGTCTTCCGAGTCCCACTCAAGCTCCGGCGGAACCGATTGCTCGGCGATGAAGACCGCATCGCGGATGCGCCTGATATCGGCGTTTTTTCTCTGCCAGTCTGCAACAGATACGGTGACTTTATTCATCGGCAAATCCCAGGCTTCCTTGTTTTACGAGTTCGCAAAGCAGATTGCGTCCTTCGTCATCGGCCAACCATTGGCCAAGGTTTTCGCTGTGCAGTGCATCGGCAGCGCAGATCAGTTTGAGCAGTTCGCGCAGGTTGCCCGGCAACAGGCGGCTCTGACCACTGGCAAACAGTAGCAGATCATCGTCCACTTCCGACCAGGCCAGGCGTGCGCTCGGGTTGCGAATGAGCACTGCGCCCTGTTCCAGGCTGTCGAGCAGGTCTTCTTCGGCCAGTTCCGGGCCGGTCACCAGTTCAGGATAGCGTGGTTCGGTCATGAACTGGCCGAACCAGGTCAGCAGCAGGCGCTCGTCGCCCATGTGCTCGGCCAGTAAAGCCTTGAGACGGTCGAGTGCGTCATGCTGGATCTGATGAGGATCACTGACCGGCTGTGCGTCGGCGTCGGTATAGCGCTCTTCATCAGTGATGAATTGGCTGAGGAAGTCGGTGAAGTGGGTCAGCACTTCGGCTGCCCCAGGGGCGCGGAAGCCTACCGAGTAGGTCAGGCAGTCGTCCACGGCCACGCCGCAGTGGGCCAGACGTGGCGGCAGGTAAAGCATGTCGCCCGGCTCCAGCGTCCATTCTTCGGTCGCTTCGAAGTCGGCAAGAATGCGCAGGTCTGCATGCTGCAGAAGAGGGCTGTCGGAGTCGCACATCTGGCCGATCTGCCAGTGCCGCTTGCCGTGGCCCTGAAGCAGGAACACGTCGTAATTGTCGAAATGCGGGCCGACGCTGCCGCCGGGTGCGGCGTAGCTGATCATCACATCGTCGATACGCCAGCTTGGCAGGAACCGGAAGTGCTCCAGCAGTTCGCTGACTTCCGGAACGAACTGATCCACTGCCTGGACCAGCAGCGTCCACTCGCGCTCAGGCAGTTTGCTGAATTCGTCTTCGGCGAACGGGCCGCGACGCAGCTCCCAGGGACGCTCGCCTTTTTCGATGACCAGTCGCGACTCGACCTCTTCTTCCAGGGCCAGACCGGCCAGCTCGTCTGCATCGATCGGACTCTGGAAGTCCGGCAATGCCTGACGGATCAGCAATGGCTTTTTCTGCCAGTAATCACGCATGAAGACGCGCGCGCTGATGCCGCCCAGAAGTTGAAGAGGAATATCAGGATTCATGTGTAAGCCCTTGAAATGAAAACGCCCGGCACAGCCGGGCGTGTGCAAATTGTCTTGCGTGTCAGATGCGCTTGGCTTGAGCTGCCGCGTTGCCGATGTAATTGGCGGGGGTGAGCTTTTTCAGCTCGGCCTTCGCTTCGGCAGGCATGTCCAGGCCGTCGATGAAAGTTTGCAACGCTTCTGGGCTGATGCCCTTGCCGCGTGTCAGTTCTTTCAGCTTTTCGTACGGATTTTCGATGTTATAGCGACGCATGACCGTCTGGATCGGCTCGGCCAGGACTTCCCAGCAGGCGTCCAGATCAGCCGCGATGCGCTGTTCGTTCAGTTCCAGCTTGCCAATGCCCTTGAGGCTGGCTTCGTAGGCAATCACGCTGTGGGCAAAACCTACGCCCAGATTGCGCAACACGGTGGAGTCGGTCAGGTCGCGCTGCCAGCGGGAGATTGGCAATTTGCTGGCCAGATGCTGGAACAGTGCGTTGGCGATGCCCAGGTTGCCTTCGGAGTTCTCGAAGTCGATCGGGTTGACCTTGTGCGGCATGGTCGAAGAGCCGATCTCGCCCGCGATGGTTCGCTGCTTGAAATAACCCAGGGAGATGTAGCCCCAGATGTCGCGGTCGAAGTCGATCAGAATGGTGTTGAAGCGTGCGACGGCATCGAACAGTTCGGCGATGTAGTCATGCGGCTCGATCTGAGTGGTGTAGGGGTTGAAGCCCAGACCCAGTTCGTCTTCGATGAACGCGCGCGCGTTCGCTTCCCAATCGATATCGGCATAGGCCGACAGGTGAGCGTTGTAGTTGCCCACTGCACCGTTGATCTTGCCCAGCAATGGCACTGCCGCGATCTGTGCGATCTGGCGCTCCAGTCGGTAGACGACGTTGGCCAGTTCCTTGCCCAGCGTAGTGGGAGAGGCTGGCTGGCCGTGAGTGCGCGACAGCATTGGCACGTCGGCGAAACGGATGGCCAGTTCACGGATGGAATCGGCGATCTGGCGCATCAGCGGCAGCATGACGGTGTCGCGGCCTTCGCGCAGCATCAGGGCGTGGGACAGGTTGTTGATGTCCTCGCTGGTGCAGGCGAAATGGATGAACTCGCTGACGTTTTCCAGCTCGGGCAGCTTGGCAGCCTGTTCCTTGAGCAGGTATTCCACGGCTTTCACGTCGTGGTTGGTCGTGCGCTCGATCTCTTTGACGCGCTCGGCGTGTTCCACAGAGAAGTCTTCGGCCAGCGTGTTGAGGATGGCGTTGGCCTGCGGGGAGAATGCCGGCACTTCAGTGACCTGCGGATGAGCCGCCAGACGCTGAAGCCAGCGCACTTCGACCATCACACGAAAACGGATCAGGCCGTATTCGCTGAAAATAGGGCGCAAAGCCTGGGTTTTGCCGGCGTAGCGGCCATCAACAGGGGAAACCGCGGTGAGCGAAGAAAGCTGCATGGGGTGCTCTCGGACAGTCGGGCAACAAAAAGGGCGCGTATCATACATGAAAAATCAGTCCGACTGAGGCGGACTGACCAGCGTAGATCGCACCATGCCTGTGGTGGTGAGGGTCATTGCGGCGCGGCGGTCAGCCGTGCAGCAATGGGTAAAGTTCTTTCAATAGCTTGCGTCGATTGAATACCAGCTGCCAGCGATGACCGCCAACCTGCCGCCACAGCCGCGCCGAGCGAATCCCGGCCAGCAGCAGGGCGCGAATCTTCGATGCGTTGTTGGGTTGCTGCAGGTTGCGCATGTCGCCGTGCACCTGAATACGCTGGCGCAATGTGCTCAGCGTGTCCTGATACAGAGCGCCGGTAGCAGCGATCACGTTCTCGTGGGCCACGCCAAAGTGCTCGGCCTGCGACTGAATCACCGGGATTCGTTTGCCGATCACTTCCAGCATGTCGTCACGCTTGGCCAGTTGGCGTTCCAGGCCCAGCATGGCCAGGGCGTAGCGCAACGGCTCGCGTTGCAGTGTCGCGGGGTCGCGTTCCAGAGCGCTGACCATTGCGCGATAGCCTTCATGCAGGTTCAGATCGTCGCCGCCGTACACGTCCAGCGTGTCCTTGGGGTCGACCACCAGCAGGCTACCGATCATGCAGCTCATCGCCGCTTCGCTGACCTGACCGGTCTTGGCGATCCGGTCGACCAGTACGGCGGCCTGGAACACGCCACCCAGGGCGGTCAGTTGTTCCTGAGTCGGGGTCATCAACGCTTGTCCTTGCTGGTCCAGGGTTCGGCGACTTCGATTACGCCACCGCCCAGACAGATTTCACCCTCGTAGAACACGACGGACTGGCCGGGTGTGACCGCACGTTGCGGCTCGTCGAACGTGGCGCGATAGCCATCAGCGGTCTTTTCCAGCGTGCAATGCTGGTCGCCCTGCCGATAGCGGACCTTGGCGGTCAGCTTGCGCGGGCTGCTCAGGTCGATGGGGTTGACCCAATAGATCTCCGAGGAGACCAGCGCCCGGGAGAACAGCCATGGGTGATCATTGCCCTGGCCCACGATCAGCTCGTTATGTTCCAGGTCCTTGACCAGCACGTACCACGGATCATCGCTGGCGTCTTTCAGGCCGCCGATGCCCAGGCCCTGGCGCTGGCCGATGGTGTGGTACATCAGGCCGCTGTGGCGACCGATCACTTCACCGTCGGTGGTCTTGATCTCGCCGGGCTGGGCGGGCAGGTACTGGCGCAGGAAATCCGTGAAGCGACGCTCGCCGATGAAGCAGATCCCGGTGGAATCCTTTTTCTTGGCGGTCGCCAGGCCATGCTTTTCAGCAATGGCGCGCACTTCCGGCTTTTCCAGTTCGCCGACCGGGAACAGTGTTCTGGCGATCTGTTCGCCACCCACGGCATGCAGGAAATAGCTCTGATCCTTGTTCGGGTCCAGCCCCTTGAGCAGTTCGGTGCGGCCATCGATATCGCGGCGGCGCACATAATGGCCGGTGGCAATCAGGTCGGCACCCAGCATCAGGGCGTAGTCGAGGAAGGCCTTGAACTTGATTTCCCGGTTGCAGAGGATGTCCGGGTTGGGGGTGCGCCCGGCCTTGTATTCGTCCAGGAAGTGTTCGAACACATTGTCCCAGTACTCGGCGGCAAAGTTGGCGGTGTGCAGCTTGATGCCGATCTTGTCGCACACAGCCTGTGCGTCGGCCAGGTCTTCGCGGGCGGTGCAATATTCCGTTCCGTCGTCTTCTTCCCAGTTCTTCATGAACAAGCCTTCCACCTGATAACCCTGCTCCATGAGCAGTACGGCGGAAACGGAAGAGTCCACGCCGCCGGACATGCCGACGATCACGCGCTTCATTTCTGAGTTGGAGGGAGCTGGATCACGCATAGGGATTCAATGGGTGGCCTTGAAAAGGACGCGATTCTATCAGGCTGAGGGCGTCCAGTCTCACGCCTTGTCGCGCAGCAGGTCGAGACTGAATCGTTCGGCATTCAAATAGTCGTCCACGCAGCGCAGTACCAGTTCGCTGCGCCAGCGGTCCTGCTCGGCAAGCAGTTCGTCGCGAGTGAGCCAGATCGGGCCGACGATGCCGTCATCGAGCGCGTAGTCGGGATGATGGCGCAAAGCTTTGGCGGCAAAGCAGATACGCTGATAGGTCACGCCGTTGCTGGGCGCGGTATAGAGGTAAATCCCCACCACGCTGCTCAGTTCGACATCCCAGCCGGTCTCTTCCAGCGTTTCGCGAACAGCTGCGCGCTGCAGGCTTTCGTTCGGGTCAAGATGGCCGGCGGGCTGATTCAACACCTTGCGACCACCCTTGATCTCTTCGACGAACAGAAATCTACCCTGATCTTCGACAATCGTGGCGACGGTAACGTGGGCTTGCCAATCCATACAGGGCTCCTTCATGAGAGGAATGAAGCGCGAAGTATAGGGGCTGGAGCCCGCTCTTCGCTTGAACGAAAAAGCCCCGGCGCATGGCCGGGGCTTTCAGGGGCGACGCTGGATGGCGTCGCCCGGGTTGCCTCTTACAACGCGGCGATGGCTGCGTTCAAGGTTGCGCTTGGGCGCATGGCTTTGCTGGTCTTCTCGGCGTTGGCGTAGTAGTAGCCACCGATTTCCACTGGCTTGCCTTGAACCGCATTGAGCTCGGCAACGATTTTTTCTTCGTTGTCGGTCAGGGTTTTGGCCAGCGGAGCGAACTGCGCCTTGAGGGCTGCATCGTCATTCTGAGCGGCCAGCGCCTGTGCCCAGAACAGGGTCAGGTAGAAGTGGCTGCCACGGTTGTCGATGCCGCCGACCTTACGCGAAGGCGACTTGTTGCGGTCCAGGAACTCGCCAGTGGCCTGGTCGAGGGTCTTGGACAGAACCAGTGCTTTCGGGTTGTTGTAGGCGTTGCCCAAATGCTCCAGAGAAGCAGCCAGGGCGAGGAACTCACCCAGCGAATCCCAGCGCAGGAAGTTTTCTTCCACGAACTGCTGAACGTGCTTCGGTGCCGAGCCGCCAGCGCCGGTTTCGAACAGGCCGCCGCCATTCATCAGCGGGACGATAGACAGCATCTTGGCGCTGGTACCCAGCTCCATGATCGGGAACAGGTCGGTCAGGTAGTCGCGCAATACGTTACCGGTCACCGAGATGGTGTCCTTGCCGGCGCGGGTGCGTTCCAGAGTCAGCTTCATGGCTTCGACCGGCGACAGGATCTGGATGTCCAGGCCCGAAGTGTCGTGATCACCCAGGTACTGACGTACTTTCTCGATCATCACGCTGTCGTGCGCACGGGAGGCGTCGAGCCAGAAAATGGCTGGAGTGTTGCTTGCGCGAGCGCGGTTGACGGCCAGTTTGACCCAGTCCTGGATCGGTGCGTCCTTGGCCTGGCACATGCGCCAGATATCGCCGGTCTCGACCTTCTGCTCCATGAGCAGATTGCCCTGGCTGTCGGTCACGCGGACCACGCCGTCGGTATTGATCTGGAAGGTCTTGTCGTGCGAGCCGTACTCTTCGGCCTTCTGAGCCATCAGGCCGACGTTCGGTACGCTGCCCATGGTGGTCGGATCGAATGCGCCGTTCTTCTTGCAGTCTTCGATGACTGCCTGATAGATGGTGGCGTAGCAGCGGTCCGGGATCACGGCCTTGGCATCGTGCAACTGGCCATCGGTGCCCCACATCTTGCCGGAGTCACGGATCATGGCGGGCATGGACGCATCGACGATCACGTCGCTCGGTACGTGCAGGTTGGTGATGCCCTTGTCGGAGTTGACCATCGCCAGTTGCGGACGAACGGCGTAGACCGCAGCGATGTCAGCCTTGATTTCGGCCTGCTTGTCGGCGGGCAGGGCGCTGATGCGGTCGTACAGGTCGCCAATGCCGTTGTTCAGATTGAAGCCGATCTGCTTCAGCGTGTCGGCGTGCTTGGTCAGGGCATCCTTGTAGAACTCGTCGACGATCTGGCCGAACATGATCGGATCGGAGATCTTCATCATGGTGGCTTTCAGGTGCACCGAGAACAGTACGCCCTGCTTCTTGGCGTCTTCGATTTCAGCGGCGATGAAGCTGCGCAGTGCCTTGGCGCTCATGACCGAGCAATCGACGATCTCGCCCGCTTTCACGGCGGTTTTTTCTTTCAGGACGGTGGTGGTGCCATCCTGAGCGACCAATTCGATCTTGACGGTGTTGTCCGCTTCGATCTGGGCGGCTTTTTCGCTGCCGTAGAAGTCGCCGTTGCTCATGTGGGCAACGTGGGCCTTGGAGTCGGAAGACCAGGTGCCCATCTTGTGCGGGTGCTTGCGAGCGTAGTTCTTGACCGACAGTGGCGCGCGACGGTCGGAGTTGCCTTCACGCAGAACCGGGTTTACAGCGCTGCCCTTGATCTTGTCGTAGCGGGCGCGGGTTTCTTTTTCGGCGTCAGTGGTCGGTGCTTCAGGGTAGTCGGGAATCTTGAAACCCTGATCCTGAAGCTCCTTGATGGTCGCTTTCAACTGCGGAACCGAAGCACTGATGTTGGGCAATTTGATGATGTTGGCTTCTGGCGTGGTGGCCAGTTTGCCGAGCTCGGCGAGATGATCCGGCACTTGTTGATCGGCGCCAAGCGACTCCGGGAAGCTGGAAAGAACGCGGCCTGCCAGGGAGATATCACGCGTTTCCACGTCGATATCGGAGGAGGCGGTGAACGCTTCGATAATGGGCAGCAGCGAATAGGTGGCGAGGGCCGGAGCTTCGTCGGTGAAGGTATAGATGATCTTCGAGCGGTTGGACATTCGTATTAACTCTCTGTTTTGCTGAGCATGCACAAAATCTCGATACGCGCAGGGTATGCACTCTGCTCACAGTTCAGTCATGAGCCTGGGTCGAGGTTTATTCGCGGTGATGTTGGGTGCATCAGTCGAGCGTCAAGCTGCCGGGCCGAGCTTCAGTCCGGCGCATCTGTAAGGCTGAGAGGTCTGGTTCAGACGGGTCAGCCTTTATGACTCTGCGGTCACGGCGCGCAGTATATCAAACCCTTGGCGCCAAGCATTAATGCTATGCGTGCTATCGAATAATGAATATTCGCCGTTGGTCGAACGAAACCGCTCTGAGTCAATGTTTTCGAGGGGGTTATGAGATCTCTGTGGGGCGCTTCGGTTTGCGGGTGGCGGTGGGCATGGCTACGCTCAATGCCTGTCACGCAGTCCAAACAGACCCGAAAACGGAGTCAGTCATGGAATACCAGAGAATAAGCATTCCAGATGGTGGGTGAAAAGATAACGGTCAACCCCGATCACTCCCTGAGCGTACCCGGCACACCGATCATTCCCTATATAGAAGGTGACGGAACCGGTGTCGACATCAGTCCGGTGATGATCAAGGTCGTGGATGCGGCTGTTGAAAAGGCGTACGGCGGTCAGCGCAGGATTTCCTGGATGGAGGTCTATGCGGGAGAGAAGGCGACCCAAGTCTATGGCCCCGACACCTGGCTGTCTGATGAAGCCCTCGACACGGTCAGGGAATACGTTGTGTCCACAAGGGATCGCTGACCACGCTTGTCGGCGGCGGCATACGCTCGCTCAATGTTGAGTTGCGACGGGCACCAGGCTGTCGGACACCGTTGCGATGTTCGAGGTCGCGCGGGATACTGCTCCCGGGCAGGAGGGCAAGGACCAGGTCAATCCGGGGTCGGTGATTCTATCGGCCGAAATATGGATGTGTGGAGGCGGGGGGATCATCAAAGGCACCAACGGCGCAATCTCCGCTAAAACGGTGACCTATGACTTTGAGCAGTTGATGGAGGGCGCAACGTTGTTGTCCTCCTCAGCGTTCGGCGATGCGCTCATTGAGCACATGTAAACCGCCCCAGCTATCAGAAACAGCCGGTTCAATCACTTCAGAACCGGCTGCCTCCTATGGCTGGCGTTTGTGGTGGTTCGCCCTAGGCTGGCACATTTGAAGCTTTCTGGGTTGCATTCGAACCCTCGGTCGCAGCGCTGACGCCTGCCGTGACCGTGGTTATATTGACTGCATGCAAACCCTTCGGGCCCTGGATAATCTCAAAGCTGACCGGCTGGCCCGCCTTGAGTGTTTTGTATCCATCCATGTGGATAGCCGAATAATGAGCGAACAGATCTTCATCCCTGCCGTCGGCAAGGATAAATCCATAGCCTTTTGCATTATTGAACCACTTGACTTTACCACTGAGCATAGCCATATCCCTCTGCAAAGGACTCCGTCTGGAGTATCATCCACCTCAATCCGCCTGACCTAAAAAATTTTGGTTGACTGCGCGGACCCTTTTTACCCAATGTGGGCTCTATTGTTTGTAACACCGTTTAGCTGATAGTCAAGGTCATGCGGCAGTCCAATTCAAAACTGGTCAGATCGCGACTCAGGCTCAATCCGCCCTTTACCACGAACGTTTCTTTCCATGCATGCATTCAGCAAGATTCGACTAACATTCAATCAGGATGGTCCGCAATCACACGAGGACGACTCGGCTGGCATCGCAGTGCAGGACGCCAAGCCGACCCTGCAGGCGCCACCGATGTACAAGGTGGTTTTATTTAACGATGACTACACCCCGATGGATTTCGTCGTTGAAGTGCTCGAGGTGTTTTTTAACCTGAATCGTGAGCTGGCTACCAAGGTCATGCTGGCCGTCCATACAGAGGGACGGGCAGTCTGCGGATTGTTTACCCGCGACATCGCCGAGACCAAGGCAATGCAGGTCAATCAATACGCCAGGGAGAGCCAGCATCCACTACTCTGTGAGATCGAGAAGGACGGTTAATCGCCGACCACTTGGGTATGAGGTGAAGCTATGTTAAACCGTGAGCTCGAAGTCACCCTCAATCTGGCCTTCAAGGAAGCTCGTTCAAAACGTCATGAGTTCATGACGGTCGAGCACCTCCTGCTGGCCTTATTGGATAATGAGGCTGCAGCCACTGTCTTGCGTGCCTGCGGCGCAAACCTCGATAAGCTCAAGCATGATCTGCAGGAGTTTATCGACTCCACCACTCCACTGATCCCCGTCCACGACGAGGATCGCGAAACCCAGCCGACGTTGGGTTTTCAGC
Source organism: Pseudomonas viridiflava (assembly GCF_001642795.1). Lineage (GTDB taxonomy): Bacteria > Pseudomonadota > Gammaproteobacteria > Pseudomonadales > Pseudomonadaceae > Aquipseudomonas > Aquipseudomonas viridiflava. The sequence goes on from NZ_LKEH01000031.1 coordinate 34,561, forward strand.
GCGTCCTGCAGCGCGCAGTCTTCCACGTACAGAGCTCCGGCAAGCGTGAAGTGACCGGTGCCAATGTGCTGGTTGCGATTTTCAGTGAGCAGGAAAGCCAGGCCGTGTTTCTGCTCAAGCAGCAGAGCGTTGCCCGGATTGATGTCGTCAATTACATCGCCCACGGTATCTCCAAGGTTCCAGGGCATGGCGAACACTCTTCTGAAGGTGAGCAAGATATGCAGGACGACGAGGGCGGTGAAGCATCTTCCTCTGGCAATCCTCTGGATGCCTATGCCAGCAATCTGAACGAACTGGCCCGTCAGGGGCGCATCGATCCGCTGGTCGGCCGCGAAAGCGAAGTCGAGCGTGTCGCACAGATCCTGGCGCGTCGTCGCAAGAACAACCCCCTGCTGGTCGGTGAAGCGGGTGTCGGCAAGACGGCAATTGCCGAAGGTCTGGCCAAGCGCATTGTCGACAATCAGGTCCCTGACCTGCTTGCCAGCAGTGTCGTCTACTCGCTCGACCTGGGTGCATTGCTGGCCGGTACCAAATACCGCGGCGATTTCGAGAAGCGCTTCAAGGCGCTGCTCAATGAATTGCGCAAGCGTCCGCATGCGATCCTGTTTATCGACGAAATCCATACCATCATTGGTGCGGGTGCGGCATCCGGCGGCGTCATGGACGCGTCGAATCTGCTCAAGCCATTGCTGTCATCGGGTGATATCCGTTGCATCGGCTCGACCACCTTCCAGGAATTTCGCGGGATTTTCGAGAAGGACCGTGCGTTGGCACGCCGCTTCCAGAAAGTCGACGTGTCCGAACCTTCGGTGGAAGACACCATTGGCATCCTGAGAGGCCTCAAGGGGCGTTTCGAGCAGCATCACAGCATCGAGTACAGTGATGAGGCGCTGCGCGCCGCTGCAGAGCTTGCATCGCGCTACATCAACGATCGTCATATGCCTGACAAGGCTATCGACGTGATCGATGAGGCGGGCGCCTACCAGCGTCTGCAGCCGGTGGAGCAGCGAGTGAAGCGTATTGACGTGCCTCAGGTCGAGGACATCGTCGCCAAGATCGCGCGTATTCCCCCGAAACACGTCAACAGCTCCGACAAGGAACTGCTGCGTAATCTGGAGCGCGACCTCAAGCTCACGGTGTTCGGCCAGGACGCCGCGATCGATTCGCTGTCCACTGCGATCAAACTGTCTCGTGCAGGCCTCAAGTCGCCGGACAAGCCAGTCGGCTCGTTCCTGTTCGCAGGTCCGACCGGTGTCGGCAAGACCGAGGCGGCTCGCCAATTGGCGAAGGCGCTGGGCGTCGAGCTGATTCGTTTCGATATGTCCGAGTACATGGAGCGGCACACCGTTTCACGTCTCATCGGCGCGCCTCCGGGTTACGTCGGGTTCGATCAGGGCGGTCTGCTGACCGAGGCCATCACGCGTCAGCCGCATTGCGTGCTGTTGCTCGATGAAATCGAGAAGGCGCACCCGGAAGTCTTCAACCTGCTGTTGCAGGTCATGGACCACGGTACGCTGACTGACAACAACGGGCGCAAGGCCGATTTCCGTAACGTGATCGTGATCATGACCACCAACGCCGGTGCCGAATCGGCTGCGAGGGCCTCGATCGGTTTCACTCACCAGGATCACTCTTCCGATGCGATGGAAGTGATCAAGAAGAGCTTCACGCCGGAATTCCGCAACCGTCTCGATACGATCATCCAGTTTGGCCGTCTCAGCCACGAAGTCATCAAGAGCGTGGTGGACAAGTTCCTCACCGAGCTTCAGGCGCAGCTGGAAGACAAGCGTGTACTGCTCGAAGTCTCCGACGCGGCCAGAAGCTGGCTGGCGCAGGGTGGCTACGATGCGGCGATGGGCGCTCGACCAATGGCTCGTCTGATTCAGGACAAGATCAAGCGGCCACTGGCTGAAGAGATCCTGTTCGGCGAATTGTCAGAGCACGGCGGTGTGGTTCACATCGACATCAAGGACGGCGAGATCACGTTCGACTACGAAACCACGGCAGAGATGGCGTGATACAGTAGGGGGTGCGCCCGGAAACGGGCGCAGTCCCGGATCTGGTCGGATTGTCCGCTATTGTCAGAAACAAAAACGCCCGGCATATGCCGGGCGTTTTTGTTGATGCCTGATTAACGAGCGCGGTAGGTGATACGCCCTTTGCTCAAGTCATAGGGCGTCAACTCTACACGCACCTTGTCACCGGTCAGAATACGGATGTAATTCTTGCGCATCTTGCCGGAGATATGCGCGGTTACGACGTGCCCGTTTTCCAACTCCACACGAAACATGGTGTTGGGCAGGGTGTCGACGACAGTGCCTTCCATTTCGAAGCTGTCTTCTTTCGACATGCAGTAAAGCCCTCGGTATACAAATGAGTGGCCCGGTGCAAGTGGCGCCAGGCAAAAGCGGCGTGCATTGTGCCCGAAAAAACCTGTTTAAGCCAAGGGGTTCAATACAGAGTGACCCATCTTTGATTGGTAAGCAGCTCGATAGGGCGATATTGCGTCTTGTAATTCATCTTTTTGCAGTTCTTTATCCAGTAGCCCAGATACACCGCATGCAACTGCAACCTCGCGGCTTCAGCGATCTGCCACAAGATTGCATAACGGCCCAGGCTGCGGCGTTCTTCTTCGGGTTCGTAGAAGGTATAGACCGCAGAAAGACCGTTGGGCAGCAGGTCAGTCACCGCCACTGCGAGAAGACGACCCTCGAGACGGAACTCATAAAAACGTGAGAACGGCAGGTCACGCACCAGAAATGTCGAAAATTGATCGCGACTCGGTGGAAACATGTCGCCGTCGGCATGCCGCTGTTCGATGTAGCGCTGGTAGAGATCGAAGTATTCCTGAGTAAAAACCGGCTTGGTACTGCGCACCTGAATGTCGGCGTTGCGCTTGAGGATGCGTTTTTGCTGGCGGTCGGGCACGAACAAATTCACGGGGATGCGTGCAGGCACGCAGGCACTGCAGTTCTGGCAGTGAGGGCGGTAAAGGTGATCGCCGCTACGCCGAAAACCCATATCGGACAGGTCGGCATAAACCTGAACATCCATGGGTTGGCTGGGGTCCAGAAACAGCGTCGTCGCCTGCTCTTCAGGCAAGTAACTGCAGGTATGGGGTTGAGTGGCATAAAACTTAAGCCGCGCCAGCTCCGTCATGATCGCCCCCTTGTCGAAAAACCTTTAATCATGAGTGTATGCCAGCCTGTCAAACTCGCCTAGGCAACCAGTCTGCGTTAGTCGGTTGATCCAGATGACGGTTCAAATAATCGGCAAAGGCTTGGCGCGGGATCGAGCGGGCGCCGAAGCTGTGCAAGTGCTGGGTCGGCATCTGGCAGTCGATCAGAACGAAGCCCCAGGCGTGCAGGCGTTCCACCAGCGTGGCGAATCCGACCTTGGAAGCGTTGTCTGCGCGGCTGAACATGGACTCCCCGAAAAACAGTTGCCCCATCGCCAGGCCATAAAGGCCACCGACCAGAACGTCGTTTTCCCAGACCTCGACGCTGTGGGCGTGTCCACGGCGATGCAGCTCAAGGTAGGCGTCCTGCATCGAACGAGTTATCCAGGTTTCATTGGCGTAACTGCGAGGCGCAGCGCAGGCTTGTATGACGGCGGCGAAGTTCTGATCGAAGGTGACGGTGTAGCGAGCCTGGCGCAGAACCTTGCCGAGGCTGCGTGAGACGTGCAGCTCTTCAGGCAGCAGCACGGTTCTCGGGTCGGGCGACCACCACAGGATGGGCTGGCCGTCCTGAAACCAGGGAAAGCAGCCGTGACGGTAGGCGCGAATCAGGCGGTCGGCAGAAAGGTCTCCACCCGCAGCGAGCAATCCGTTTGGCTCGCGAAGGGCCTTGTCCAGTGGCGGAAAATCGAGGCTGTTGCGTTGTAACCAGGTCAGCATGGGCATCACGACTTTGCGGAAGGGGAGGGCGCATGCGATACGTGTTTGCAACTCCGTGCGGCAAACGCGGTCACAAGCGGTCGTCATTATGGCGCTTGTCGGCTGCTAGCGGTAGGGCGCGCAAAGGATCGCGGGGTCATGGGCGCCGTGTTGCGGGCTGTTGGCAGAATCCTGCCATAAGCCTTTGTCACAAAAGAAAATGCGTGCTCAAATTGAACGCTGTCGACGATGCATGAGGATGGTCGACCTCTACGCAGGCTTTTTTATCAGGCATGAAACCGGTCAAGCGAGTTTTCGTACAGACCTCAAGGCCTCTAAGGCCTTACAATGCCGGCTTTGCGCATTATCATTCAAACGGTTCTCGATCAGGCCTCACAGCGGGCTGTGGCCTTTTTCATCAGGGCGCAGCCGGTGCCGGCGACAGCCGTTCAACGTCAATCAACGAGATGTTCGCGCTCCAGCGCAGGAAATAAAGCGTTTTGAAGAAATCCACACCAGCACCCAGCGCTGTTCCGCTTTGGCGACAGCAACTGCATTACCGGCTCAAGGAAGGTGCCTTGATCGCCTTCGGCGCCCTGTGCCTGTACCTGATGATGGCGTTATTGACCTACGATCAGAGCGATCCGGGCTGGAGCCATACCAGCAGCGCCGCGCAAGTGCAGAATGCTGCCGGGCGTGCCGGTGCGTTCTGTGCCGACATCCTGTTCATGGTGCTGGGTTACTTTGCCTATATCTTTCCGCTGCTGCTGGCCATCAAGGCCTGGCAGGTGTTTCGTCATCGTCACGAACCCTGGCAGTGGAGCGGCTGGCTGTTCTCCTGGCGCCTGATCGGTCTGGTGTTTCTGGTGCTGGCAGGTGCTGCGCTGGCGCACATCCATTTTCACTTCGCAGCAGGCTTTCCGGGTTCTGCCGGTGGCGTGCTGGGTGAAGTCCTGGGCGACCTGGCCAAGAAGGCACTGAACATCCAGGGCAGCACCTTGCTGTTCATCGCGCTGTTCCTGTTTGGTCTGACCGTGTTCACCGATCTGTCCTGGTTCAAGGTCATGGACGTGACCGGCAAGATCACCCTGGACCTGTTCGAGCTGTTCCAGGGCGCCGCCAACCGCTGGTGGGCTGCCCGTGTCGAGCGCAAGCAAATGGTCGCGCAATTGCGTGAAGTCGATATGCAGGTCAACGACGTGGTCGCGCCTGCGGCGTCCGATCGCCGTGAGCAGGCCAAGGCCCGAGAGCGGATCATCGAGCGCGAAGTCTCGCTGAGTAAACACATGACCGAGCGTGAAAAACACGTGCCTGCGGTCATTGCTCCGGCACCTTCGCGTCCGCCCGAGCCCAGCAAGCGCGTGCAGAAGGAAAAGCAGGCCCCGCTGTTCGTTGACAGCGCAGTCGAAGGCACCTTGCCGCCGATCTCGATTCTTGATCCGGCGGAGAAGAAGCAGCTCAATTATTCCCCCGAGTCCCTGGCGGCCGTGGGTCATCTGCTGGAAATCAAGCTCAAGGAATTCGGTGTCGAGGTCACGGTGGATTCGATTCATCCGGGTCCTGTGATTACTCGCTATGAAATCCAACCGGCTGCGGGCGTCAAGGTCAGCCGTATTTCCAACCTGGCCAAGGACCTTGCGCGCTCGCTGGCAGTGACCAGCGTACGTGTGGTCGAGGTCATCCCCGGCAAGACCACCGTGGGTATCGAGATTCCCAACGAGGACCGCCAGATCGTGCGTTTCTCCGAGGTTCTTTCGACGCCGGAATACGACAACGCCAAGTCCCCGGTGACGCTGGCGCTCGGTCACGACATCGGCGGCAAGCCGGTGATTACCGATCTGGCCAAGATGCCGCACCTGCTGGTGGCGGGTACCACCGGTTCCGGTAAGTCGGTGGGTGTGAACGCGATGATTCTGTCGATCCTGTTCAAGTCCGGCCCGGATGACGCCAAGCTGATCATGATCGACCCTAAGATGCTGGAGTTGTCGATCTACGAAGGCATTCCGCACCTGCTGTGTCCGGTGGTGACCGACATGAAGGACGCTGCCAACGCGTTGCGCTGGAGCGTGGCCGAGATGGAGCGTCGCTACAAGCTGATGGCCAAGATGGGCGTGCGTAACCTGTCGGGCTTCAACCAGAAGGTCAAGGACGCCCAGGACGCCGGCGAGCCGCTGGCGGATCCGCTGTACAAGCGTGAAAGCATTCACGACGAAGCACCACTGCTGACCAAGTTGCCAACCATCGTGGTTGTGGTGGACGAATTCGCCGACATGATGATGATCGTCGGCAAGAAGGTTGAAGAGCTCATTGCCCGTATCGCCCAGAAGGCCCGTGCTGCGGGTATTCACCTCATTCTGGCGACCCAGCGGCCGTCGGTGGATGTGATCACCGGTCTGATCAAGGCCAACATCCCGACGCGCATGGCGTTCCAGGTGTCGAGCAAGATCGACTCACGGACCATCATCGATCAGGGCGGCGCCGAGCAACTGCTGGGCCACGGTGACATGCTGTACATGCCTCCGGGCACCAGCCTGCCGATTCGTGTGCACGGTGCGTTCGTTTCCGACGAAGAGGTACACCGTGTGGTGGAAGCCTGGAAGCTTCGCGGCACCCCGGACTACAACGACGATATTCTGGCTGGCGTGGAAGAGGCCGGCAGCGGCTTCGATGGCGGTGGCGGTGAAGGCGGTGAGGACAGCGAAAGCGATGCGCTCTACGACGAAGCCGTCAAATTCGTACTCGAGAGTCGTCGTGCGTCTATCTCTGCCGTACAGCGCAAACTCAAGATTGGCTACAACCGCGCGGCGCGCATGATCGAGGCGATGGAGATGGCGGGTGTCGTGACGTCCATGAACACCAACGGCTCCCGTGAAGTCATTGCCCCCGGCCCGATGCGTGACTGATTGCAAAACTGCGTCGACAGTGAGTCCTGCTCGCTGTCGTGACATCCAATGACTGCAAAGAGGAATTCCATGCGTCTTATCCGCATGCTGCTGGCAACCGCACTGACTTTTTCCGTGATCCCCGCCCATGCAGACAGCAAGGACGTGACACGCCTGACCCAGTTGCTGGAAAACTCCCGCACCCTGACCGCACGCTTCTCCCAGTTGACGCTGGATGGTGGCGGCACCCAATTGCAGGAAACCACGGGTGAAATGGCGCTGCAACGCCCCGGCCTGTTCAACTGGCACACTGACGCACCTCAGGAACAACTGATGGTGTCCGACGGCAAGAAAGTCTCGCTCTGGGACCCGGATCTGGAGCAGGTCACCATCAAGACCCTCGATCAACGCCTGACCCAGACCCCGGCGCTGCTGCTGTCCGGTGACGTGTCGAAGATCAGCGAAAGCTTCGACATCACCGCCAAGGAAGCGGGTGGCGTGATTGACTTCGTGCTCAAGCCCAAGACCAAGGACACCCTGTTCGACAGCCTGCGCCTGTCGTTCCGTAACGGCATCATCAACGACATGCAGTTGGTCGACAGCGTCGGCCAGCGCACCAATATCCTGTTCACCGGCGTCAAGGCCAACGAACCTATCGCTGCCAGCAAGTTTCAGTTCCAGATTCCCAAGGGTGCTGATGTCATTCAAGAGTAAGAAGGCCTGATTCCGAACCATGGACCTGTTTAGCCGTGAACCCATCGCCCAGCCACTGGCCGCACGTCTGCGTGCGACCAATCTGGACGAATACGTCGGTCAGGAGCACGTGCTGGCTCATGGCAAGCCTCTGCGCGAGGCGCTGGAGCAGGGCGCGCTGCACTCCATGATCTTCTGGGGGCCGCCGGGCGTGGGCAAGACCACGCTCGCCCGGCTGCTGGCCAAGGTGTCGGACGCACACTTCGAAACGGTTTCCGCCGTATTGGCCGGGGTAAAGGAAATTCGTCAGGCCGTCGAGGTCGCCAAACAGCAGGCAGGCCAGTACGGTCGACGCACGATCCTGTTCGTTGACGAAGTGCACCGTTTCAACAAGTCGCAGCAGGATGCGTTTCTGCCGTATGTCGAAGACGGGACCCTGATTTTCATCGGTGCGACCACCGAGAACCCGTCCTTCGAACTGAACAACGCCTTGCTGTCCCGGGCACGGGTCTATGTGCTCAAGAGCCTCGACGAAACCGCACTGCGCAAGCTGGTTCATCGTGCACTGACCGAGGATCGCGGTCTGGGACAGCGCCAGCTGACCTTGAACGATGAAGGCTTTGCGATTCTCATGGCGGCCGCCGACGGTGACGGGCGTCGCATGCTCAACCTGCTCGAGAACGCTTCCGATCTTGCCGAAGATGGCAGTGAGATCGGCACCGAACTGCTGCAAAGCCTGCTGGGCGATAGCCGACGTCGTTTCGACAAGGGCGGTGAAGCGTTCTACGACCAGATATCCGCGCTGCACAAGTCGATTCGCGGGTCCAACCCGGATGCTGCCCTGTACTGGTTCGCGCGTATGATCGACGGCGGCTGTGACCCGTTGTACCTGGCGCGCCGTGTCGTGCGCATGGCCAGTGAGGATATCGGCAACGCCGATCCACGCGCCTTGCCGCTGTGCATGTCGGCCTGGGATGTTCAGGAGCGCCTCGGCAGCCCGGAAGGCGAGCTGGCGGTCGCTCAGGCCATTGTCTATCTGGCCTGCGCGCCGAAAAGCAACGCGGTGTACATGGCGTTCAAGAGCGCCATGCGCGAAGCCTCCGAGCACGGGTCGCTCGAGGTTCCGTTGCACCTGCGCAATGCACCGACCAAGCTGATGAAGCAACTCGGCTATGGCGAAGAATACCGCTACGCCCATGACGAGCCCGATGCCTACGCGGCAGGCGAAGATTACTTTCCTGACGAGCTTGAACCGCGCCAGTATTATCAGCCGGTTCCTCGTGGACTCGAACTCAAGATCGGCGAAAAGCTCAGGCACCTGAACGCGCTGGATGAAGCCAGCCCTCGCAAGCGGAGAAAGTAGTGATTCAGACCATTCTTGCGGTGTCGATCGCCGGTATCGCTGGTACATTATTGCGTTTCGCGGCAGGTACCTGGGTCAGTGCCCACTGGCCGCGCTATTTTTATACGGCGACGCTGGCGGTCAACATCGTCGGCTGCCTGATCATCGGCATACTGTACGGGCTGTTTCTGCTGCGCCCTGAAGTGCCCATCGAAATTCGAGCCGGCCTGATCGTCGGTTTTGTAGGGGGTCTGACGACCTTTTCATCCTTTTCACTGGATACGCTGCGCCTGCTGGAAAGCGGGCAACTGCCGCTGGCCCTGGGCTATGCCGGTATCAGCGTGTTCGGCGGGCTGCTCGCAACCTGGGTTGGCCTGTCCCTGACCAGACTTTGATAGACGAGAGAACGATATGCTCGATTCCAAACTGTTACGTACTCAACTTCAGGACGTAGCGGATCGCCTGGCTTCCCGTGGCTTTACACTGGACGTGGCCCGTATTGAAGCGCTGGAAGCCCAGCGCAAGGTTGTGCAGACCCGCACCGAACAGTTGCAGGCCGAGCGTAACGCCCGTTCCAAATCCATCGGTCAGGCCAAGCAACGCGGCGAAGACATTGCGCCACTGATGGCGGACGTCGAGCGCATGGGCACCGAGCTGAGCGAAGGCAAGGTCGAGCTGGATGGGATTCAGGCCGAACTGGACGCGCTGGTACTCAATATCCCGAACCTGCCACACGAATCGGTTCCGGTAGGCGCCGATGAAGACGGCAACGTCGAGGTGAGCACCTGGGGCACGCCAACCCGCTTCGATTTCGAGGTCAAGGACCACGTCGCGCTGGGCGAACAATACGGCTGGCTGGATTTCGAAACCGCCGCCAAGCTGTCTGGCGCGCGTTTTGCCCTGCTGCGTGGCCCTATCGCACGTCTGCATCGTGCGCTGGCCCAGTTCATGATCAACCTGCACATCAACGAGCATGGCTACGAAGAGGCTTACACGCCTTATCTGGTTCAGGCGCCAGCGCTGCAGGGCACCGGTCAATTGCCGAAGTTCGAAGAAGACCTGTTCAAGATTTCCCGTGAAGGCGAAGCGGATCTGTACCTGATCCCGACCGCCGAAGTGTCGCTGACCAACATCGTGTCGGGCGAGATTCTGGACGCCAAACAGCTGCCGATGAAGTTCGTCGCCCATACGCCGTGCTTCCGCAGCGAAGCGGGCGCGTCGGGTCGTGACACTCGCGGCATGATTCGCCAGCATCAGTTCGACAAGGTCGAGATGGTGCAGATCGTTGCGCCGGACGAGTCCATGGCCGCCCTTGAATCGCTGACCGGCAACGCCGAACGCGTGCTGCAACTGCTGGAGCTGCCTTACCGCAAACTGGCGCTGTGCACCGGCGACATGGGTTTCAGCGCCGTGAAGACCTACGACCTTGAAGTCTGGATTCCGAGCCAGGACAAGTACCGTGAAATCTCCTCGTGCTCCAACTGCGGGGACTTTCAGGCGCGTCGCATGCAGGCTCGCTGGCGCAACCCGGAAACCGGCAAGCCGGAACTGGTGCATACGCTGAATGGCTCCGGTCTCGCGGTAGGTCGTACGCTGGTTGCGGTGCTGGAAAACTATCAGCAGGCAGACGGTTCGATTCGTGTGCCTGACGTTCTCAAGCCCTACATGGGCGGCCTTGAGGTCATCGGTTAAATGGAATTCCTGCCGCTGTTCCATAACCTGCGTGGCAGTCGCGTGCTGGTGGTCGGCGGCGGTGAAATCGCCCTGCGCAAATCCCGGCTGATCTTCGAGGCGGGTGCCGTTATTCGCGTCGTCGCCCCGGAAATCGAAAGCCAGTTGCGCGACTTGGTCGTCCAGAGCGGCGGTGAGCTGATTCTGCGTGGCTATCACCAAGATGATCTGGACGGCTGCGTGCTGATCATTGCCGCCACCGACGACGAGCCGCTCAACGCTCAGGTTTCCCACGATGCCCGTGCGCGTTGTGTGCCGGTCAACGTGGTGGATGCGCCTGCGCTGTGCACGGTCATCTTCCCGGCCATCGTCGACCGTTCACCGCTGGTGATTGCCGTGTCCAGTGGCGGCGATGCGCCGGTGCTGGCTCGACTCATCCGTGCCAAGCTGGAAACTTGGATTCCCTCGACCTACGGCCAACTGGCCGGTCTGGCTGCGCGCTTCCGTCATCAGGTCAAAGGACTGTTTCCGAACGTCCAGCAGCGCCGTGCATTTTGGGAAGATGTTTTTCAAGGTGCCATTGCCGATCGTCAACTGGCCGGGCAGGGCGCCGAGGCCGAGCGCCTGCTGATCGCCAAGATCGCAGGTGAACCGCCAGCGGAAACCGGCGAGGTCTATCTGGTGGGCGCAGGCCCTGGCGATCCTGACTTGCTGACGTTCAAGGCCTTGCGCCTGATGCAGCAGGCGGACGTGGTGCTCTACGACCGTCTGGTGGCGCCGACCATTCTCGATCTGTGCCGCCGTGATGCGGAACGGGTCTATGTCGGCAAACGCCGTTCCGAACATGCTGTACCGCAGGATCAGATCAACAAGCAACTTGTCGATCTGGCCAAGCAGGGCAAGCGGGTGGTTCGTCTGAAAGGCGGCGATCCGTTCATCTTCGGCCGTGGTGGCGAGGAAATCGAAGAGCTGGCGGCTCACGGCATTCCGTTTCAGGTGGTTCCCGGTATTACAGCCGCCAGCGGTTGTGCGGCCTACGCCGGTATTCCGTTGACCCACCGCGATCATGCGCAATCGGTGCGTTTCATCACCGGTCACCTCAAGGATGGCTCCACCGATTTGCCATGGTCCGATCTGGTGGCTCCGGCGCAGACCCTGGTGTTCTACATGGGATTGATCGGTTTGCCGGTGATCTGCCAGGAACTGATCAGGCATGGCCGCTCTGCGGACACGCCAGCGGCGCTGGTTCAGCAGGGCACCACGACCAATCAGCGAGTGTTCACGGGCACGCTGGCCAACCTGCCGCAACTGGTGGCCGAGCACGAAGTGCATGCGCCGACGCTGGTCATCATTGGCGAAGTGGTTCAGTTGCGTGAAAAGCTGGCCTGGTTCGAAGGCAATCAGGCGACCGTCTGATGCCACTTGATGGATAGCCCGCCGGGCTATCCATTGTCATGCCGTTTACTTCTCCCAGACGCCCATGCCGGACAGCCGTTCACGATCGTGGCTGGCCTCAAGGTTCAATGCCGGGCCTTTGGGAATGATCCCGGTCGGATTGATGGTGCGATGGCTCGCGTAATAGTGGCCTTTGATGTGCTCGAAATTCACCGTCTCGGCGACACCCGGCCACTGGTACAGCTCGCGCAGCCAGTTGCTGAGGTTCGGGTAATCCGCGATACGCCGCTGGTTGCACTTGAAGTGGCTGTAATAAACCGCATCGAAGCGCACGATGGTGGTGAACAGCCTCACGTCGGCTTCGGTCAGGTGCTCGCCTGCCAGATAGCGCTTCTCGCCCAGCAGGTTTTCCAGCTCGCCCAGTTCAGCAAACACGTCATCGAATGCTTCTTCGTAGGCATGCTGCGAGGTGGCAAAGCCTGCGCGATACACGCCATTGTTGACGGCGGGGTAGATGCGTTCGTTGAGCTCGTCGATAGTGGCCTGCAGCGCTGATGGATAGAAATCCAGGCGGTTGCCGGTCAGCTCGTCAAATGCCGAGTTGAACATGCGGATGATCTCCGCCGACTCGTTGCTGACGATGCGCTTCTGCTGTTTATCCCACAGTACCGGCACGGTCACTCGGCCTGTGTACTGAGGGTCATCCGCGGTGTAGCGCTGATGCAGGAAGGTCAGGTTGTCGAGGGCATCGCCGCTGGAGCCTTTCTGCTGATCAAAGGTCCAGCCGTTTTCCAGCATCAGCCAACTGACGACCGAAACGTCGATCAGACTCTCCAGCCCCTTGAGCTTGCGCAGGATCAGCGTGCGATGCGCCCATGGGCAGGCGAGAGAAACATACAGGTGGTAGCGGCCTGCCTGTGCTTCGAAACCGCCATCGCCTGACGGTCCAGGTTTACCGTCGGCCGTGACCCAGCTACGACGCTGGGCGTTTTCGCGCTGGAAGGCGCCGTCTTTGCTGCTTTCGTACCACTGGTCCTGCCAGCGTCCTTCGACCAGAAGGCCCATGTCTGAATCCCCATTTCTGAATTAAGTACAGCTTGGAATCAGTCTAGTGACATCGGTTCGACCGAAAAACGCAAATTCTGACCGATCATTATCGATAAAGCCGATCGGTCACAGATCCTTGTTGCGGCGCTCCCAGAATGTCTGCGCCTGCACAAACGCTTCATCACGCGCCATGCCGAGGCCGCGTAACGCCAAGGCCATGGTCGAGATCAGCGCGAGTTGCGGATAACTGTCCTCAAGTTCGCCGCGCCACAAACCGACCAGTTGCGCCGGGTCGAGCGTGGCGGGTTTGACGTGACGTCGCGGCGAGAGGGCTGGCCATTCCTCATCCCAGGGCTGTCCGCCCGTCGTGCCGTACAGATGACTGATGGTGTCCGGGTTGATCTCGATCTCACCGCCATCGCCCTTGACCACGATGGCGTTGTCACCCAGCAGGCTGCTGGCATCCCGGTGAACGCTCTGATAACCCGGATGGAAAATGCTTTGCAGCCCGCAGCGCGCCTGCAACGGATTGAGAATCCGCGCCAGCGAATGAATCGGCGAGCGCAGCCCAAGCGTGTTGCGCAGGTCGATCATGCGCTGCAGTTGCGGTGCCCAGTCGGCGAGCGGCATGAACGCCAGATTGCCCTGTGCCACCGCTGTTTCGACCGACGACCAGTTGCGACACAGCGGAATATTCAGCAAACCGAGCAACTGCTCGGTGTACAGCCGACCGGCCGTATGAGCACCGCCGCCGTGCAGCAGGATCCTGATGCCGTTCTGGGACAGGCACTTGGCGGCCAGCAGATACCAGGGCAGGTGACGTTTCTTGCCTGCGTAGGTCGGCCAGTCGATGTCGATCGTGATCGGTGGCGCATTCAGGCGTTCGCGTACCGCCTCAGTGAAACCGGCAAGTTCCTCCGGGCTTTCTTCTTTATGGCGCAGCAGCATCAGAAAGGCGCCGAGCTGGGTGTCCTCGACCTTTTCATCGAGCACCATGCCCATGGCCTCGCGCGCTTCTTCGCGCGTCAGGTTGCGTGCGCCACGTTTGCCTTTGCCCAGAATGCGGACGAACTGGGCAAAAGGGTGCTCTTCGGGTGTTTCGGTGACAAGCGGGGCGTAGTCGTTCATATGCAGTTGGTCGGCTTTGGCAGGCCCGCCAGCTTGGCGGCAAGTTTGGCGGGGGTGCCGTTGAACAGGCGATTGAGGTGCATGCTGTTGCCTTTTTCGGCACCCAGTTTCAGTGCGGTGTACTTGATCAGCGGCCGGGTCGCCGGAGACAGCTGAAACTCTGCATAAAAGCCACGCAATAGTTCGAGGATCTCGACGTGTTCAGGCGTCAGCGTCAGGCCTTCTTCGCCAGCCAGTGCATGGGCGGCGTCCATCGACCAGTCGTTCAGGTCCGTGAGGAACCCGTCCTTGTCGAGTTCCAGTGTGCGCCCGGCGACGATCAACTGTTTCATAGCCAGGTGTTCACTTTGTCAAAACGGATCGACAGCTCGACGAAGCCTGCGTAATCCACGCTGACAATACCGGCTGGCAACGGGAGGTTACGGGCCTTGAGGTCTTCGTCCAGTACGAACAGCGATTGCGAACCGGCCTGCTGCAGCTTCTGCGAAACAGGGCTCGACGGCGTCAGAGCGTAGGTGGCGTCGCCAGACAGCAGAATGCCGTCGTTGTCGCCCAGCAAACGCAGGCAGCTGTCCAGACGGTTGTCGGTAAAGGGGGAATGGGAAAGAACGTGCAAAGTGCTCATCAGATCGTAATCACCTGGTCGTAGCGCTCGAACAAGGCCGACAGCTCGGTCCGGCCGGACAGCAGGCAGATGTCGTCATCCAGGCCATCGCTCGGGACGCCGCGCTCGGCAATGCTCTGCGCGCAGGCATAGAGGTCTTCAACGCCGAACATCGACAATGCCTTGAGATTGGCGGTCAGGTCTTTCTGTTGCAAGGCTGCTGCGCTCTGTTGCGGCAGCAGCTGCAGCACGCCGTCATCCAGAAACAGCAAACCGATGGGCAGATCGAACGCGCCGCCTGCCAGGACGATGTCCAGCGCTTCACGCGCGCCGGGCCCCGACCAAGGCGACTGGCGGCTGACAATCAAAAGTGACTTGGGCATTTCAAGGCCCTCCGAAACAGATCAGTCGGTCTGCCGATTGCACGGCGTCATGCAACTGACCCAGCCCCGATAAATCCCAAGGCTCCAGCAGATTGGCCGCAGGGCGCTGATAACGCTCGGCTTCCTCCTGATTCAGAACGCCGCGACGCAGCGCAGCGGCGATGCACACCACGCCATCGAGTTGGTGCTCGACGATAAAGTCGCGCCACTGACGCGGCACATCCTGTTCATCCTGAGGCGTAACGGCATTGGCCGACGCGCTGTGCACACCGTCCTGATAGAAGAACAGCCGGACAATCTCGTGTCCGCCCGCGAGTACCGCCTGGGCAAACAGCAGCCCACGCCGGGAAGACGGCGCATGGCCTGCAGAAAAAAGGGAGATGGCGAATTTCATTGTCGGCTCTGCCAGCAAAACATGCGCAATGATAAAGAATTCGAGGGCGGGGGTGTGAGTTTGCCGAGACAAAGGGGCTTTGCCGAGGCGTTAGCTAGCCCTTTTTTCGTCATGTACGCAGCTAGCATGATGCAACGCAGAGTCAGGATGAGCCGTCACTGAGCGACAACACCTTCGCAAGCTCAATTGCCCCTCCCAGATCCAGTTGGCTGGAAGCGAATGATTTGATAAGCAGTGGCAAAGGCAGCGCCCAGTCCCATTTTTCCCTGATCAGGTTTTTCACCTCTTTCAGGAGTGGTTCCACGTCGATGGCATCCAGACAGGCAATTTCGCGCAGCGCTGCCATGAGGCTTTCCTTCGGCGCGCCGATGTCCAGTACGAGCCCCGAGCACTCGCACATGACGCCTTCCCGGTTGAGCAGCAGCGAAAGTGCGTCATTGATGTAGTCGCCTTTCCAGGTTAGCAGATAGTTTCTGGATGCTGATCCGGCCAGGTGCCGTTTATCCAGCCCCAAAGAACGAAAGGTATGGCGTGCTTCTTCCAGCAGTTTCTGTGCATTGGCATCAATGAATGGGCAGGGTGCCGTTTCCACGAGTACGGATCGCATCTCCTGCCTGACATCGTCGTGAATCTTTGCACTCAGACCGTCGAATGTCGGAGGCTCGCCGCCACGCGCGGGTTTGACGACGATGACTTTCTTCTCAAGGTCTATGTCCATCACTTGCCAGCGTCTGCCGCCGAATATGATGCGCTGGCCTTGGGTGAGCGGCCGGCTGACGGGCACGGAGCCCAGAGGCTTGCCGTCGCGAATGAGCCTGAACTCCTCGTCGCTCTGGAATGCACTGTAAAACTCGTAATGATTGACCAGTCGTTCACCGATCTCTCCGGGTAACAACAGTCCGGAGCTGTCCTGTACAACGAGTTTTTGCTCGCCCAGCGCCTTGAGCATCGCCAGAAAGTCCGGCCTGGTGATGGCTGAAAACGTTCCGCTGGCAACCAGCGCGCTCCACAGCTCCGAAGCACTGGCGCCACCTTGCTGTGCAATCACGGACAGGCATTGCTGGACAAGTGTTGAGGCGTGAAGCCCATTGGCTCTGGGAGGTTCGAACCATTTGTTTATCAGCAGCCGAATCATCGCGATCGTCTGCACCAGATTTTGCCTGAGCTGATCGGACAGGTCTGAATCAGGTGTCAGGGTGCTTTCCTCGCAGTACACCCTCAAGGTCGCGGGTTCCCCCTCCCGGCGTCCCGACCGCCCCAGACGCTGACGCAGGCTTGCCACCGATGGCGGTGAATTGATTTGCGCCACTGTCCTGATGTTGCCGATGTCGATACCGAGTTCGAGGGTTGTCGTGCAGACCGCAGAGGCGGGCGGCGTACCTGCCTTGAGGGCGCGTTCTGTGTCTTCGCGCAAATCCCGTGACAGGCTTCCGTGATGCGGGAAAAATTCATTTGGAAGGCCATCCTTCTCGCAAAGATGACGCAGCCTGTCGGCGTACCACTCGACCTTGTCACGGCTGTTGGGAAAGATCAGGTTGTTACTGCCGCACAGGAATTTATAGAGGTGTGCGGCGATTGCGTGTCGGCTTCCCGACTCGTTTTCTTGCTCGTTTTCGTCGTGATCTGTTGTCTCGGCGGGTTTCTGCCCTGAGATGAGTTTGATCATGGGAGGCAGGGTATAGCCGCGTACCTGAATTTGAAGATTCTGGCCGGAGGATTTTGATTCGATCACCTCCATTCGCTGATTCTGGCCCGGTCGCAGGAACTCTCGCGCCAGCGACATTTCACCCAGCGTGGCAGAAAGGCCAACGCGGGGAAGTTGTCTGCCTGCGACGCGTTCGACGCGTTGCATCAATGACTGGAGCTGTTTGCCGCGTTCGCTGCCGATAAACGCGTGAAGTTCGTCTACCACGATGTACCGCAGTTGCTGAAACAATCCTTTAACGGCAGAGCCCCTGTTCACGAACAGGGCTTCGAGCGATTCGGGGGTAATGAGCAGGATGCCGCTGGGCGATGTGAGAAACCGGTGCTTTCTGCTTGCCGAGACGTCGCCATGCCAGGCAACCACCGGCACCTCCAGTCGCTCGCAGAGGCGGCTCAACCGATCCCATTGATCGTTGATGAGTGCTTTGAGCGGGCTTATGTAGAGAACGGCCCCGGCAGGTTGGTCGTTGACCAGCAGGTTGGTCAGGATTGGAAGGAAAGCCGCTTCGGTCTTTCCCGCCGCAGTAGAGGCCGCAATGATCACGTCACGGTCGGCATCGATCAGCGCAGGGATGGCACATTCCTGAGCATCCCTGAGCGAGGTCCAGCCCTGGGACCAGACCCAATGCTGCACATCCGGGTGCAGCCGTTCGAATGACGATGATTCAGAGCCTGAAACTGGTGAGTTCATCATCTGCCTCTACGTCGAGATCGCTTCGACCACCGTCATCCCGTGCGATTTCCACCGCGTCGAGCAGCGTACGCCAATGGGTACCAGGGTTCTGCTCGAGTACCGCCAGAAGGTTGATAAATGCTGTGATCGTGGTGCGAGGCGTACGAAAGTACGCTTCTCCAAGTCGTTGGCCGCAGTGGTCGATGAAGATCGGTAACGCTTCATCTGGAAGCAGGTATTTTTCCGGGTCGCCGCAGGCGTAGACGTTGCGCAGGTTCTGCAGCAGGACGTAGAAGTCTTCGGGGGTAAGACTGGTGAGGCGAATGACCGGCCCGGATAGATCAACATAGCCGGCTTTGGCGAAGGTGTTCTCCGCCAGTCGTGATTGCAGGGCAGGATAGCTGTACAGCCCGCGGCGGGTGTCCATAAGGAATTCCGGTGTGCCGCCGAGCACGAAGCCCAGACCGTCGGTCGAACCTTGCAGTGAGTCGTTGAGAATGCGCAGGATCTGTTCGTAGTTGGCGTTGCGTGCCTGTGTGTTCGCAAGCTTGTACAGATTCACCAGCTCATCCAGACAGACCATCAGTCCGCCGAAACCCGCCAGCCGCACGAATCGGGAGAGCAGTTTGAGCTGGTCATAGATAGACGCATCGTCAATGCAGGTTCTTACCCCGAGCGCCGCACGAGCATCGGTTTTGGTCGTGAACTCGCCTCTCAGCCAGCGAATGGCATCGGCCTTGAGTTGTTCATTGCCGTCTTCAAAGCCACGGCAATAGGCGGCTATGACTTCGGCAAAGTCATAGCCATTGACCATCTCTGTCAATTCGGCGAGGTACTGGCGAATGACGGCTTCGCTTTCGATGCCTTTGCTCTTCGCCTCGGTCTTGGCCTGGGAGATGAATTTCTCCACGATGCCTTGCAACGCGCCACCATCTGGCTTGGTACGCGTGGACATGTTCTTCGCAAGCTCGGCATACAGCGAGCGGGCCTGGCCTCCAGAGGCGTGCAGCCGCCGGTCGGGGTTGAGGTCTGCGTGCAGGGTGACAAGCTTGCGCTCCATCGCGATGCCTCTGACCAGATTGAGGAAGAAGGTCTTGCCTGCGCCGTACTCGCCAATGACGATACGGAATGCCGAGCCACCCTCCGCCAGACGGTTGATGTCTTTTATAAGGGCATCCAGCTCTCCAACCCGGCCGACCTGAATCAAGTGCTGTCCGACCCTCGGAACGACCCCTGCGCGTAATGACTGGATGACCGCGTCGCGGTCTCTGGCTCGTATCGTACTCATAACGCTAACTCGCTCAGGATGTCCGGATTGATGTCGACCGGATCATCGCCTTCGGATATCGGCATATTGAAAAGCTCAAATGCCATTTCGTTGATCTGCTCAAGCGCACCGTCGAGCATCAGTTCCATGTCTGAAGCGGTGTTTTCCAGCTCTTGCCGACTCCATTCGGTACGAGACACCAACAAGCGCAAGAACGCCGAGTGTTCGGCATCGAGTCCGTACAGACGAACGCCAGTCTCGGGGGCTGTTTGCGGAATGTCTTCTGTGATGATCGGGGGTTGTTCCTCCTGCTCATCCGTGAAAACGGTGGCCAGAAGTGCTGATACCTGAGCTGTCTCGCGTTGCAATTGCGCGACCCGAGCCATGTCCAGAACGATACCGGAGCCTGCGCGCCTGTTTGCCGGTGAAGTTGACGTTTGCTGAGCGACAGGGATGTTTGATCCCGACGCGCCAGTCACATTCGGGCCTTTGAACGAATTAGCGGCCGCCCCGTGCAGGTCGCTGTACATCGATTGAGGATCGAGTTGAAGTGCTTTATAGACACGTTCAAGCAACTTTATTTCATCAGGTGTGACGGTCCCGTCCGCCTGGGCCAGGTGTGCCAGAAAACAGACGATGGTGCGCTTGTCCTCCTGCCGCAGAGGCTCCAGCTTCTTCTTCAGGCTTGCCAGCGATGGCGGTTGTAGCAACTGAATCTGCAGGTGCGCCTTGAGACGCTTGCGATGGGCGACACACAGATGGCTCCATGAGTCGATGTGCAGCCCAAGCAATGCGACTTCGTCCTGGCTCGTTTCGCCATCTGCTGCCGCCACGGCGCTGGCCAGATCCAGCGTGACGACTGCAGCGTGATAGTCAGGGGTGGCGCGTAGCGTGCCGTCTTCCGGCTCTGCTGCAAACAACACAATGGTGTCTTCAGCCTTAGGGGTGCGGCTGCCGGACAACACGTCGGGCTCCATTCCGATATTTCGTTCCTCAAGCGCTTTTGCCAGTGCAACGACCTTATCCCGTGACAGCGTTTCGATGGAGTCGAACCGTTGAGTCAGTTCACTGAGTGTCATCAGAATTGCGTCATGCGCTACGCCTGCCTGCAAGGCGGACAGCTCCTGTTTCGCAGGGTCGGGCCATAGGGCGGTTGGCAGGCGGAGCAGACCGTCCAGAACATAAGGGTTTTCAGGATTTCGGCCCACATATCGGCTGAACGGTTCGAGTACCTGAGCGCATTTCTCCACGATGATTTGAAGCTTTTTGCGTGTACCGGAAGTCGCAGTGACATCTGGAAGATCGCCTACGGACAACTTCTGAGTGTTGATTTTGGGTGATATCGGCCAGTACGAGGCCTTGAGACGTGTCTTGTTGTTCGGCAGGGCCAGGCCGCGAGGAAACTTCGCGTCGTATTCTTCCCGGAACAAACGTTGAAACAGCTCCGGGCATCTCACGGCCGGTGTGCGCAGTGAAATATTCGGATCAGTCAGGGCCCAGGCCATGGCCCAACCGGCGTTGAGCGGGTACTGATCGGTCGCCATCTGGCCGAGCGCAACTCGCACAGAAACAGGTACTTCATGAATGCCCATCGCCGGTTCTGAAGGTTCATTCAAATACATCCGTATCGGAATGACCGACATACTCAGGTAATCCAGAAGCCTGGAAGCATGGTTATAAAAAGAGGCGTCGCTGGCATACAGCGCCCTCAATCGTTCCACTTCTGCTTTTATGACAGGTATTTCTTCACGTGCGGTCGCATCGGATGTCGCATCCACCAGCGCGCGACGCTCCAAACCGTAAAAGAACATGAATGCGTAGCCGATTTCTGCGCAAGGATCACAGCGACCACCCGCCAGCCACTGTAGATAGCCCCTACGTGCTTCTGGACTGAAGGAGACGTAAGTCGAAAGATAGAGCGCCCGCGGCGTCTGAAGATCTACAGGCGAGCTGCTGGCCGGCAAGGCGGTATCGATGAAAGAGGGCTCGATATTCCTGAGCCTTGCGTCATTCCCACCTGCGTAGATCAGGCCATCGGGCAGTGTCAGTCCAGCAACGGTGATCGATTCCCCTCGTCTGAGCCATTGGGACCTGGCTTGCAGATCAGGCGCTTTGGGAATACTGAAGGACTGTCCATGTGCTGAGTCATCTCGAACGATGAAGAACTCGGATGTGCTGTCAGCAAGCGGCTGAGTACCGCCAACCAGATTCGTGGAAGGGCGACTGAAGCGTGCATAACGCCCTATGGCGAGGTCTTCAAATGTATCCCGGGGCCCTCTGGGCTTGAACCACCCCGTCAGATGCTGTCTTTCGGGATGCTCAGGGCCTGGCTGAGGGCAAAGAGGATCGCCGTGAACAGGATGCGTGCCACCGATCAGGTTGCTTGACGGGCGACTGAAGCGTGCGTACCGCCCAATGGCGAGGTCTACTGTCATGGCTGTCGGGCTGTATGCCATTTCAGTCTTCCGTGATCGTGGGCTGGCCAGCGGGCAGTATCCACAATTCAGGAGCGCGGGCCAAGCTCCGGCATCTGTCGTGGGATCAGGACGAACACCCGACATCCGATCCTGGCGTGTAAACCCCAGAAACGACAAAGCCCTGAATGATCAGGGCTTTGCGCTACCAAATATGGCGGAGGCATAGAGATTCGAACTCTAGGACCTGTTACAGTCGGCAGTTTTCAAGACTGCTGCCTTAAACCACTCGGCCATACCTCCACTTCGTTGCGGGCGCCATAATACCGGAATGAAACAAGCTGTCAAACTCTCTGACTAGCCAGTTGCAGCGCCTCTGTTATGATCTTTGCAACTCAACATTTCATCAGTAAGGAGTTTCGCAATGCGCGAACAGGATTACGCCCTTAAAACCGGCATGCAGGCCGACCAGCTAGAGGTTAGTCGTGTCCTGCGCAATACGTATGGTCTTCTGGCCCTGACCCTCGCATTCAGCGGTGTCATGGCGTTCATGGCTCAACAGATGCGCGTCGGCTACCCGAACATTTTCGTGGTGCTGATCGGCTTCTACGGCCTTTTCTTCCTGACCAACAAACTCCGTGACTCGGTATGGGGTCTGGTTTCGACCTTCGCCCTGACAGGTTTCATGGGTTTCCTGCTGGGCCCGATCCTTAACCGTTATCTGGGTATGGCGGGCGGCGCTGAAGTGGTCAGCTCTGCGTTTGCGATGACCGCGCTGGTGTTCGGTGGTCTTTCGGCTTACGTGCTGATCACTCGCAAGGACATGAGTTTCCTGGGTGGCTTCATCACCGCAGGCTTCTTTGTTCTGCTGGGTGCGGTGCTGGCCAGCATGTTCTTCCAGATCAGTGGCCTGCAGCTGGCGATCAGCGCCGGTTTCGTACTGTTCTCGTCGGTCTGCATTCTGTTCCAGACCAGCGCCATCATTAATGGCGGCGAGCGCAACTACATCATGGCCACGGTCAGCCTGTATGTTTCGATCTACAACCTGTTCGTCAGCCTGCTGCAGATTTTCGGCATCATGAGCCGCGACGACTGATAACGGCTTGTCGCTCACAGAGGCTTGCCTCTGCTGAATGAACACAAGGTCGCCACGCAATAAACAAACGCCCCGACTTGTCGGGGCGTTTGCTTTTGTGAAATCGGAAAGTGGTCGATTGGTCCCTGCTGAAGAGCAGGGCACTCGAACCTCAAGCGCCGTGCGGAAGGGTTCAGGTCAGCCTTGATACGCTGTGAAAATCCCTGACCCTTCGATCAAAAATTCCATGACCGATCGGTCATATTTATCAAGATTGTTACAAGTCTTTCAGCGGCTTATGGCGCATTGGCATATCACTAAAATAATTATCAGGTTATTCCCCAACGCCTGTAGGCATTTTCCTGCTTTTGGCTAATTGACATCATCGCAGAGGGATAGACACAGGATTTCCGAATGTGTCAGTTTGCTTACGCTTCAAAAGCGAGTGACAGGACTCTCTCGCTACCCGAGGGAGGCTGTCGTACCAAACTGTTCAATCTGTAGACAAGGAAGTGACATGTCGAAAGTTAAAGAAAATGCTGCTCTCTCGGCCGTGCAACTGGCGGCAACCGGAAGCTCGGCGTTCAACCAGATCGATACTTTTGTCCATACCTACGATCGCGGTGGCAATCTCACGATCAATGGCAAACCGTCGTATTCTGTCGATCAAGCTGCTGACTACATCCTCCGCGACGACGCTGCATGGGTGGATCGTGACGGCAACGGCACCATCAATCTCACCTATACGTTCCTGACGGCTCGACCTTCCGGGTTCGATACGTCGCTGGGGACCTTCAGTGCATTCAACGCGCAGCAGAAGGCTCAAGCTGTGTTGTCGATGCAATCCTGGGCGGATGTCGCCAAGGTTACGTTCACCCAGGCCGCTTCCGGCGGCGACGGGCACATGACGTTCGGCAACTACAGCGATGGCAGCAGCGGCGGAGCGGCGTTCGCTTACCTGCCAAGCGGCAACAGCCGGTACGATGGCCAGTCCTGGTACCTGACCAATAACTCCTACACGGTCAACCTGACGCCAGACAATGGCAACTACGGTCGTCAGACACTGACCCACGAAATCGGCCACTCTCTGGGCCTGTCTCACCCTGGCGACTACAACGCCGGCGAAGGCAACCCGACCTATAACGATGTCAGCTACGCAGAAGACACACGTGGCTACAGCGTCATGAGTTACTGGAGTGAGTCCAACACCGATCAGAACTTCGTCAAGGGCGGCTCGCCGACCTATTCGTCAGGGCCGTTGATGGATGACATCGCAGCCATCCAGCAACTCTACGGTGCCAACATGAGCACCCGTGCCGGTGATACGGTGTACGGTTTCAACTCCACTGCCGGTCGTGATTTCTACAGCGCAACCTCCGCCTCTTCCAAGGTGGTGTTTTCGGTCTGGGATGGCGGCGGCAAGGACACGCTGGATTTCTCCGGTTTCACTCAGAACCAGAAAATCAACCTCAACGAAGCGTCGTTCTCGGATGTCGGCGGCATGGTGGGCAACGTTTCCATCGCCAAGGGCGTTCTGGTCGAAAACGCCGTGGGCGGATCAGGCAATGATCTGCTGGTCGGTAATGCTGCGGCCAACGACCTCAAGGGCGGTGCCGGCAACGACATCATCTACGGCGGTGGCGGTGCTGACTCCCTGTGGGGCGGCGCGGGCGCGGACATTTTCGTGTTCGGTGCCAGTTCCGACTCCAACCGGGCAGCACAAGACACGATCCGTGACTTCACCCGCGGTCAGGACAAGATCGACGTGTCGGCCATCTCGTCGCTGACCTCGCTGCAGTTCGTGAACGCGTTCAGCGGTCATGCGGGCGAAGCGATCCTGAGCTACACCCAGAGCACCAACCTGGGCAGCCTCGCCATTGACTTCACCGGTCAAGGCGTCGCTGACTTCCTGGTCGGCACTGTCGGCCAGGCGGTTGCCACCGATATCGTGGTGTAAACAGTAGTACTCATGGGTGGCTCGCATGAGCCGCCCATGTTCTGGAATATGGCCATCATGAGCATCCAACACCTTTTTCGAAACATTGCGGCAGCCGTTGCGCTGCTGGCAGCGATTTCTGGAGTCAGTATGGCGACGAGTTTGAAGTTACCCAGCCCCGCTGAACTCAGTGGCAAGTGGCGACTGTTCGCTCAGGCCCGGCCGAGTGAGGCGTGTGAGTTGCAACTCAATACCGACGCGCCGCAATTGGGCGGGGACCCGGTCTGCGCCTCGCGCTGGCTGAGCGATACGCCAACGGGATGGTTTCCCACGCCTGACGGGCTGGCGTTTACCGACAAGGAAGGCTCCGGTCTGATCCATTTCAACCACATGGGCAATCAGCTGTATCAGGCCCGGTTGCCTGGAGGCGACCTGCTCACGCTGGCACGTCTTATCGAGCAGGACTGAGCCGCACGGATTCGCAAACCGATAACTTTGACCGATGTCACCCGGCTGCGAACGCGGCCTTCAAGGAAGAATCATGAGTGCGTTGCCGTTGGGTGCCCACCCTCCGCTTTATAAAGCCCTGGGGCACTACAAACGCGCGCTGATCAGCGTCGGTTGTTTTACCGCGCTGATCAACGTGTTGATGCTGGCTCCATCCATTTACATGTTGCAGGTCTACGACCGCGTCCTGACCTCCCAGAATCAGACCACGCTGGTCATGCTGACCCTGATGGTGGTCGGCTTTTTTGCCTTCATTGGGCTGTTGGAAATGATCCGCAGTTTCGTGGTGATCCGCATCGGCAGTGAGCTGGAGCGTCGCTTCAATCTGCGTGTCTATCAGGCGGCGTTCGAAAGCAATCTGCATGCGGGGCAACGTCAGGCGGGCCAGGCTCTGGGTGATCTGACGTTCATTCGCCAGTTTCTGACCGGTCCGGCCTTGTTCGCGTTCTTCGATGCGCCCTGGTTTCCCATCTATCTGGCGGTGATTTTTCTCTTCGATCCCTGGCTGGGGCTGCTGGCCACCGTGGGCGCCGCGTTGCTGGTGGCGCTGGCCTGTCTGAACGAGTGGCTGACCCGTAAACCCCTTGGCGAAGCCAGCGGTTTTTCGCAGCAGTCCTCGCAACTGGCGACCCGTCATCTGCAGCAGGCCGAGGCGATCCAGGCCATGGGCATGCTCGATGCCTTGCGCCGACGCTGGTTCGATGTCCACGGGCGTTTTCTGGCTCGTCAGAATGACGCCAGCGATACCGGGGCGGTGATCAGTTCGATCAGCAAGGCGCTGCGCCTGTGTCTGCAGTCGCTGGTACTGGGCCTCGGTGCGTTTCTGGTCATTCGTGGCCAGATGACCCCCGGCATGATGATCGCAGGTTCGATCCTCATGGGGCGGGTATTGAGTCCGATCGATCAACTGATTGCCGTCTGGAAACAATGGAGTTCGGCGCGTCTGGCGTATGGACGGCTGGATCAGTTGCTCAAGACCTACGCCGAACCCGCACAACGCATGGCGTTGCCGGTGCCACGCGGTCAACTGGGGCTCGAACAGGTCAGCGCCGCACCGCCGGGTGTGACCGTGCCGACCTTGCATCAGGTCAACTTTCAGCTGAAAGCCGGCGAAGTGCTCGGCGTGCTGGGGGCGTCCGGTTCCGGAAAATCGACCCTGGCGCGTGTGTTGATCGGCATCTGGCCGGTGCTCGGTGGCACGGTGCGACTCGACGGTGCCGACATGCACCGTCTGGATCGCGAAGCGCTCGGGCCTTACATCGGTTATCTGCCGCAAGACATCGAACTGTTCAGCGGCACCGTGGCGCAGAACATCGCGCGCTTCCGTGAAGGTGACGCCAGCGCTGTGGTGGCTGCGGCGCAACTGGCGGGTGTGCACGAACTGATTCTGCGTCTGCCGCAGGGCTACGACACGCGCCTGGGCGACGACGGCGGCGGCTTGTCCGGCGGGCAGAAGCAACGGGTCGCACTGGCCCGGGCCTTATATGGCGAACCGAAGCTGGTGGTGCTCGACGAACCCAACTCCAACCTGGACACCGCAGGCGAGGCCGCATTGACCCGAGCGATCAGTGAACTCAAAGCTCGTGGCTGTACGGTGGTGCTGGTCACTCATCGAACCGCGTCCTTGTCTCAGACCGATCAACTGCTGGTGCTCAACGAAGGACGAATGCAAGCGTTCGGACCCACGGCACAGGTTCTTCAGGCCCTGTCCGGGCAGGCTCCTCAGCCGCAACCTTCCGTGCAGCCGCAACCACCGTCATCACCGCGTCCGGCCGTCGGGCTTTCCATGAGCCGCCAGTACGGCACACAGAACAGGCAGTCCGAAGTATGAGCAGCCCACTCCTCAACGATTACGCCGTTCCGGGCAAGGAACGCAGCGTGCAGTTCTTTACCCGTGCCGGTTGGCTGCTGACGCTCGTCGGTGCCGGCAGTTTCTTTTTATGGGCAAGTCTTGCGCCACTGGATCAAGGCATCGCAGTGCAGGGCACGGTGGTGGTATCGGGCAAGCGCAAGGCGGTGCAGTCGCTGGACAGCGGCGTAGTGAGCCGGATTCTGGTCACTGAAGGACAGGCTGTAAAAGAAGGCGAGCCGCTGTTTCGTCTGGATCAGACCCAGGTCGAAGCTGATGTTCAGTCGTTGCGCGCTCAATATCGGCTGGCCTGGGCAAGTCTGGCGCGCTGGCAGAGTGAGCGCGATAACCTGAGCGACGTGAATTTTCCCGCCGAGTTGATTGCCGCCGTGCAGGGACAGGACCCTGATCCGCGGCTGGCAATGGTACTCGAAGGGCAGCGCCAGTTGTTCAGCAGCCGCAGGCAGGCCCTTGCGCGTGAACAGGCCGGGCTGCAGGCGAGTATCGAAGGTGCAGGCGCGCAACTGGCCGGCATGCGTCGGGCGCGCTCCGATCTTCTGGCGCAGGCCGATTCGCTGCGCCAGCAGTTGAGCAACCTGCAACCGCTCGCGCAAAACGGCTTCATTCCGCGCAACCGCCTCCTGGAATACGAGCGCCAGTTGTCCCAGGTCCAGCAGGAAATGGCGCAGAACGCCGGAGAAACCGGGCGGATCGAGCAGGGCATCGTCGAGTCACGGCTGCGCCTGCAGCAACAGCGTGAGGAATACCAGAAAGAGGTGCGTACGCAGTGGGCCGACGCGCAGGTCAAGACCCTCACACTTGAGCAGCAGTTGGCGTCTGCGGGTTTCAGTCTGCAGCACAGCGAGATTCTTGCACCTGCTGACGGCATCGCCGTAAACCTCGGCGTACACACGGAAGGCGCCGTGGTGCGCGCCGGTCAGACCCTGCTGGAAGTTGTCCCGCAAGACACCCGGCTCGAAGTCGAAGGCCGCTTGCCGGTCAACCTGATCGACAAGGTCGGCAGTCATCTGCCCGTAGACATTCTGTTCACGGCCTTCAACCAGAACAGCACGCCACGGGTAACGGGCGAGGTGAGCCTCATATCGGCCGACCAGCTGGAAGACGAGAAAACCGGTCAGCCTTATTACGTCCTGCGCACCTCGGTTAGTGATGCGGTGATGGAGAAGCTCAACGGTCTGGTGATCAAGCCCGGCATGCCCGCAGAGATGTTCGTGCGCACCGGCGAGCGTTCGCTGCTCAATTATCTGTTCAAACCTCTGCTGGATCGTGCCGGCTCCGCGTTGACCGAGGAATAGGATGATCCACTTGACCCGTAAGGCTGCCGCGCTGGCAGCCCTGTTGCTCTGCGTCTCTCCCGCAAGCCATGCCCTGGGGCCGTTTCAGATCTACGAGCAGGCGCTGCGCAATGATCCGGTTTTTCTGGGTGCGCTGAAGGAGCGTGATGCGGGGCTGGAAAATCGTGCCATCGGCCGCGCAGGCCTGCTGCCCAGAGTGTCGTACAACTACAACAAGGGGCGTAACGACTCCAAGGCGACCTTGAAGGGCGGGCGTGAAGACACCACCGATCATCGTCATTACAACAGTTTCGGTTCCAGCCTCACGATCCAGCAGCCCCTGCTCGATTACGAGGCCTACGCCAACTACCGCAAAGGCGTCGCTCAGGCGTTGTTTGCCGATGAGACCTTTCGCGGTAAAAGTCAGGAACTGCTGGTTCGGGTTCTGACGGCGTACACCCAGGCATTGTTCGCTCAGGACCAGATCAATATCGCCCAGGCCAAGCAACAGGCTTTCGAGCGTCAGTTCGAACAGAACCGGCAGATGTTTCAGCAAGGCGAGGGCACACGCACCGACATTCTCGAAGCCGAATCGCGCAATGAACTGGCGATTGCCGAACAGATCGAGGCCCGCGATGAGCAGGATGCCGCCTTGCGTGAACTGGGCGCGCTACTGGGTGAACAGGCGATTTCCATCGAGCAGCTGGATCCGCTCAGGGACGGCTTTCAGGCCATGGTTCTGGAACCGTCGAGCTACAGCGAGTGGCACGCGCTGGCAATGGCCAACAGCCCGATTCTCGCCTCGCAACGCCAGGCACTTGAAGTGGCTCGTTACGAAGTGGAGCGTAACCGTGCCGGTCATTTGCCACGGGTCAATGCCTACGCGAGCATTCGCCAGAACGAGTCCGACAGCGGCAATACCTACAACCAGCGGTACGACACCAACACGGTGGGCATCGAGGTCAGCCTGCCGCTGTACGCAGGCGGCGGAACCAGCGCTTCGGTGCGTCAGGCCAACAGCGTGAGGGAGCAGGCGGAGTACGAGCTGGAAGGCAAGACCCGGGAAACCCTGATCGAACTGCGTCGGCAATTCAATGCGTCCACTTCCGGGGTGAATAAACTGCGCGCCTATCAAAAGGCGCTGGTGTCGGCGCAGGCGCTGGTCGAGTCGACGCGCCAGAGCATTCTGGGTGGCGAGCGCATCAACCTCGATGCGCTAAACGCTGAACAACAGCTCTACAGCACGCGCCGCGACCTGGCGCGTGCTCGTTACGACTACCTGATGGCCTGGATCAAGTTGCACTACCACGCAGGCACCTTGCGCGATACCGATCTGGCGCGCATCGACGAGGCGTTCGTGCAGCCGCGTTGACCAAGCGTCAGGCGGTTTTGCCGAAACGCTTGAGCGAGAATGCCGACAGGTCCACGTCGCTGGTGCCGCGCAGACAACGCTGCGCCAGCGCCAGCCCCAGACCAGCGGAATGCTTGAAGCCGTGTCCTGAGCAGGCCGAGACCACGGTCACGTTCTTCAGGTGCGGGTGATCGTCGATGATGAAGTGGTAATCCGGCGTCACGGTGTAGGCGCACACCGATGACTTCACCACGTCTGCCTTTATGCCTGCAATTTTGCCGCTGACCTGCGTCTGGAACATCGTCTGTTCGTCCTCGGCACTGACGCTGCGGTCCAGCTCGCAGGCCTGTGACGCATGCAGATACTGCTCAGTAGCAATCTTCATGCTGCCTTCGCCGGGTAATGGCGGGAAGCCGTAATTGATATCCACCTCGCCAGGGCCGTGGGTCAGGATGAAGCTGGGCGATACCGGGGCGAAGGCGGCAGTGTCTTCCAGTGCGAACCAGAACAGCTGCTGCCGACAGACGCGCAGCAGATCGGTAAAGGGCTCGCCCAGTAGTTGCGACGACCACATCCCGGCACTGACCACCACCTTGTTCGCGATAATCGATCCCTGATCGCTGGTGATGCGCACCTGATCACCATGAGCCTGCAGGCGGGTCACGGTTTCGTTCAGGCGGACGCGTGCGCCCAGTTTTCCGGCCAGTTGCAACTGGGCTGCGATGCAGCGCTCCGGCCTTACGAAACCTCCGTCAGGTTCGAAGTAGCCGATGGCGGTGTCCAGGACCGGGCTGAACTGCGGAAATCGTTCGCGAATGGCCCCGGCTGAAAGCACTTCATGCTTCACACCGTACTCACGGGCGAGGGCGATCGTCTTGTGGGTGAAATCTTCCGGGTCGTTTGGGTCATACGCCGGGCTGGATGTCATCACCAACACGCCGCACTGCTCGAACAGGGATTCGCCGGTCAATGCTTCAAGCTCACGCCAGATGCGGTGGGAATTGCGCACCAGCGGCAGGTATTGCGGCCCTTCGCCTACCGACAGCCGGGTGATGCGCGTATCACCATGGCTGGAACCCAGCGTGTGGGGAGGTGCGTACTGGTCGATCCCAAGCACATCCGCGCCTTCTCTGGCCAACTGATAAAGCGTGGCGGCACCCATCGCGCCCAAGCCCAGAACGGCCACGTCACATTGTTGCTCCATCTGCAGACTGCCTCGGGTAAAGGATCCATTTCAGAGGCAAGCGCGCCAGGAAGCAACAGTCAATTTCATCTATCGATAGGCCGGGGCATGACCATGCATATTCGGGGCTGGATTTGCAGCAGATAGATGTAAGATTTTTGGCTTGCGCTCTTGAACGGTTTTAAGGTTCGAAATTTGCCATAAGTTGTCCACGGAAATCGTGGGTATGTCTGTGGGTAACTTTTTGAAACCCTTGATTGGCGTGGGGTGCAGCTGTGTGGTTAATTTATGAACAGCTCATGATCTGCTCTGCTGCTGTGCAGAGATTTGTCCGGGAATTCCGGTCTTGCGGAGTGTCATGACGCACAAAAAGGAAATTTTTTCGTGGCGTCGAGCTTGCAAAAATCTGTCGCCTGCGTGAGGAAAAACCTGCCGCCCGTAGCCCCTGAGTGATCGATGTGCCAGACCGGTTCCATGATCGTTCCTGATGTCGTTCCGAACGTCTTCGATGACCTCGATCCGGCTGCGCAGGGTGCGAAAATGGAGCTGTCACAATCGAATGCCATGTTTTTTTGCTCTGCACACCGCTCGAAAAATCTATCGTCGTACAGAATCCAGCCAACTAAGCCGCCACGAATGCGTTCGGAAAACCGACTATTGTCTGCCGGATCACAGCGCAATTTCGGTGCATGTTACAACAACTACTGTCAAACAAGAGGTGCCCGGACAGCTCTACACTTCGTTGATGACAACCTTATTAAATCATTTGCTGGAAGTTGCGCATCATTGTGCAGATTTTGCTGACATGCCCTGTTTCAGTGCCACGTCACATTCGGTAAACCGAATGCCGTCATGATTGCCTCAATAGGCACCATAGAAAAACACCACAAGATAATTGTCTTACATTAATTTAAAGTAGGCGGTTCGCGGCACCGGACGCCTGGCGACTCTTGAAGTCCGTACCCGAAGTATTCCTGATATTCGACGGAACTGATTATCATCGTAAGGGGAATGGATGGATGAGTGTGCTATGAACAACGACTCATTGCCGATGGAGCATGAGGTTCTCGATATCTTTGGCACTCTGCAGTCCTTTATCCGCAAGGCAGCTCCGCTCAATGTCGATATGGTTCTGGAAGGCGAAACCGGCACAGGGAAGGACACACTTGCCCGCCGGATTCATCAGCTGTCCGGCCGGGAAGGGCCGCTGGTTGCGATCAACTGTGCGGCGGTGCCCGAGCAACTGGCCGAGAGCGAACTGTTCGGTGTGATGGCCGGTGCCTACACCGGCGCCTCCAAATCCAGAGCCGGGTATATCGAGGCTTCCCATAACGGCACGCTGTATCTGGACGAGATCGACAGCATGCCGCTGCTGTTGCAGGCCAAGCTGTTGCGTGTGCTGGAGATGCGCGGAATAGAGAGGCTGGGTTCCACCCGGTTCGTGCCGCTGAACCTTCGGGTGATCGTGGCAACCCAGACTCCGCTGGAAAAACTGGTCGAGGAAGGCAAGTTCCGCCGCGACCTGTTCTTTCGGCTCAATGTCATCAAGATTCAGCTGCCGACGTTGCGCTCCCGACTGGATCATCTGCCCTTGCTGTTCGAGCGATTTGTCGTCGAGACCGCCGAAAAGCATGGTCAGCCCATTCCGGTTCGCGCCCCGCATATCCTCAACCGGCTGCTCAGCCACCGATGGCCCGGCAATATCCGCGAACTCAAATGTGCGGCGGAGCGTTTTGTCCTGGGTATGCCGCCGCTGAGTAGCGAGAACGATTCTCAGACCGAAAGCAGTATTCATTTGAAGAGTTACCTTCGGCAATTCGAGAAGGCACTTATCCAGGATTGTCTGTCGCGCCATCCCAAGAACATCGACTCGGTTATCAATGAACTGGGTATTCCACGGCGCACCTTGTATCACCGCATGAAGCGCCTGAGCATCAACTCGCCCGAGCTGTGATCATCACCTTGAAATGATTGTCGTCATTCAATGGAACTGCTTTTGACTGTCGGCCACTCATGCTTCGAACACACATGATGTGTTCGAACATTCTCGATGATCAGGAGTAATAACTATGGCTGGTACTGCTTCGCTCGGCGCTTCGATGGCTGCAATGACCAAAATGGATGCAACTGCAGCTGCAACCACAACAATGAACGCTGAAGCCCAATCCAACAAGATGATGACCGATACCGTGAACGGTATCGCCAGCGCCTATCAGGACTCCGCCACCAAGGCGCAGAACTCTGCACAGCAAACCGGTAAGGCGATCAACTACTAAGTGGTTGGCGTGCCCTCTCGGTCTACACCGAGAGGGCTTCAACCTGTGCGGTTTTCAAGGAGTGGATTCATGATTTCTTCTACTGCAAGCGTTCCACAAAGTGCCTCCTTCCAAAGTACATTCGCCAGCACGCAAATGACCTCCATGCAGTCCGATTCGGGCGGCGCGGCAGGCAAGATCGCTTCGCTGCTGGGCGATTCGATGTTCGAAAAGCACGGCAGCGGT
The DNA here is from genome assembly GCF_001642795.1 of Pseudomonas viridiflava. Classification (GTDB taxonomy): domain Bacteria; phylum Pseudomonadota; class Gammaproteobacteria; order Pseudomonadales; family Pseudomonadaceae; genus Aquipseudomonas; species Aquipseudomonas viridiflava. The sequence continues at coordinate 67,732 of NZ_LKEH01000031.1, forward strand.
GCCAACATCCGCGATACCGACAATCCACTGCTCGGCATGGTCGCCGATCACATGGACAAGAACCCGGGAAAGTACGGAAAACCTGACGACGCCACAGGCAAAGTCAATGGTTGGCGCGACGAGCTTTCCGAAGACAAGTACCTGAACAGTGAAGAGAAGGAAGCCTTCACCAAAGGACTTGAAGGGCTGATCACCGAGTTCCTCAGTGGCGGCTCGACCGGCAGCGCTTCGGGCGGCACGGGTACGGGCACCGGGCAGGGTGTTGGCTCCGGTCAGAATCCTGCTTCCAACTGGGGCGCACCGGCTGCCAACAGCGGCAATGCCTCCGGCGGCGGTCTGCAGGAGCTGCTGGCAGCGCTGCTCGGCAGCCTGGGCGAGGAAAAGCTCGACAACCTCCTGCAGCCCAACACCAGCCCCAACGCCAAGAGCGGTCAGACGACGTTCTCATTCGAGGACAAGGATGTGCTCAAGGAAGTGTCGCGTTTCATGGACATGCACCCTGAAGAATTCGGCAAGCCTGATGGCAAGTCCAAGGACTGGATGGGCGAGTTGTCCGAAGGCGACAACGTCATGTCCAAGGGCGAGAGCGAGCAGTTCCAGAAAGCCATCGACATGATCAAGGGAGAAATCAAGGGCAGCGCGCAAGGCGACTCGCTGGGCGGCCTGTTTCCGAATGCGGAGCAGAACTTCCAGAACGGCGGCGCGGGCAACACCCTGAAAACCGATGCCAGCATCGCGGCGGGCAACGTCCTGTCGGTTCTGGTTCAGCAAAGCACCACCAACTATCGCGGTTGATGGGTAAACCTTCGTCTTGGCAGGAGAATCAACTATGGCGATCACTCGCATATCCCACCATCAACCGGGTCTTCCCGAACTTGATGCAGCGTCAGATGCGGCTCCTGCCGAGGCGGACATCAGTTGGTTCAACGCGGCCATGCGCTCGAACCCAGCGCCTGCGCAAAACGACCCGCAACGGATGATCTCGCCGCTCTCCGAGGCGTCGCTTGCCTACCAGAAAGATTCGGAAAAGGTCGACCGCAATCTGCAGCGCGCGGCCCGTTCCAACGACCCGCAAACCCTGATCGAGGCCAACCGTTCGTTGTCCTCGTTCTATCTGGAAAGTCTGTTGAGCGCCAAGCTGGTGAGCAAGGCCGCCCAGACCGTGGAAAAACTGACCAGTCTGCAATAAGGCGTGATTATGCATCCCAGGACAGTCAGGCTTGTTGTAGTCGTTCTGTTGGCATTACTGATGGCCGGTTGTGGTGATCGCATGGAATTGCATCGCGACCTGACCGAACAGGACGCCAACGAAGTTCTGGCCGAACTCGCCGGCAAAAACATCGATGCGCAGAAGCGCCTGGACAAGGGCGGCGTTGCGGTGCTCGTGTCCACCCAGGACATTTCCCGCGCTGTGCGGGTGCTTGAGGCCGTGGGTCTGCCGCGTCGTTCCCGCTCCACGCTCGGCCAGGTGTTTCGCAAGGAAGGCGTGATCTCATCGCCGCTGGAAGAACGGGCGCGCTACATCTACGCGTTATCTCAGGAACTTGAGCAGACCCTGTCGCAGATCGACGGCGTGGTCGTCGCCAGGGTTCATGTGGTGCTGCCCGAACGCATCGCGCCGGGGGAACCTGTGCAACCGGCCTCGGCTGCGGTGTTCATCAAGCATCGGGCGGACCTCGAACCCGACAGCGTGCTGCCGCGCATCCGGCGCATGGTCGCCAGCAGTATTCCCGGCATGGCCAATGCGGACGAACGGAAACTGGCCGTGGTGTTCGTGCCGGCCCAGGGTTATCAGGAGTCGGTGGAAATGGTCAGCATCGGACCGTTCAACGTCACACGCGAACGTTTCGAGTTCCTGCAGTGGGTGGCGGTGCTGTGTGGTGTCGGGCTGGTGCTGTTGCTGGCCGGTCTGTGGGCACTCAATCCGCGGCTGCGAGAGCGTCTGCTGCGAAAAAATCCTGCGCAGGCGTCGAGTGAAGCCACACCATGAACATCAGCGAACCTCAGGCGCTGATCTGGGTTCGCTGGTGGGCTCAGGGCTGGCGCGACGCACATTCCAGCTGGCAATTGTTGGAGCAGGCCAATGCCTCGACCCTTCACCTGTTGGAGCAGGTCAGTGCGCAGTCGGCCGATCGCTGTCTAGGCATGACGTCGGCGATACCGCCCAGGCCCGAGGCGCTGCTCATGCCGCTGCTGGACCTTGAGCCGCAGGAATGGACGCTGGCGCTGAGCCTGTGTGTGACGGTCTGCGCCGGTACCCATCGGCCGCGAACCGCTGATCTGGATGAGTCTGCCCACCTGTGGTGTCGTCGGCTCGGCAAGGGCTTGCAGCCCGGTCGCTGGATGCCTGAACAATGGAACCCCGATCCCTGCGAAGTGGCCGGACTGAGTCTGTTGCGCCGCCGTGTCGGTGAGCGGCTGTGGCAAAGGTTGCGACTCAGGTTTGATCGCACTGCGGTCGAGGAGGCCGAGCGGATGGTTTTCGAAGAAGTGCCTGCCGTGCGTCTGCGTGCGCTATGGCAGGCCATTGCCGGGTACGTACTGAACGCTCGTAATGAAGGAAACACTCATGTTGACCCGTCGCAGTCTGAATCTTCCAGCTGATCGAATCACGCTCATCGAGCCGCTGTTGCGTCGGGAGACCCTTGAGGAATGTCTATTGGCCGATGAGGTGTTGCAGAACGCCCGCACCCAGGCCGAGGCGATTCTCGCCCAGGCCTACGCCGAAGCCGATGTGCTGCGTCAGTCCTGTGAAGAGCAGGCACGGGCCCAGGTCTGGGAAGAAGCGCAGGTGTTGCTCGATGACCTGCGCACCCAGCGCGAGCAGGCGCTGGAAACGCTGGTCGAAACCGCCGCGCAACTGGTGAGCCAGGCGTTGGAGAGCCTGCTGGAGAAAGTACCGACCGATAAAAAGGTCAGGTCGGTGATTCGTCAGCTGGCATTGGCCAGTTCGAATCAGGACGCTGCCTTGCTGTTCTGCCATCCCGATCAGTTGGAGGCGGTGGAGCTGAGTCTTGAAACGCATGATCAGCCCGGCTGGACCCTGCGAACCGACGCCAGTCTGGACCCGGACGCCATCAGCCTGCGCACCGAACACGGCGATTTCAGCCTCGGCTGGAGCGGGTTGCAGCAACAGATCTGGCCTTGAGCATGAAGTTCTGGAACCAAAACCGGTGCCTTGCCACTCAGTCAGCAGTTCCCGGACCAGGAGTATCACCATGCTTTCTTCAGATGCACTCAGACGCCGTCTTGACAGTAATTTTGAAAACGCCCAGCAGGATCTGGATTCGGCTGCGCTGAATATGGATGCCTTTTCCCCTGAAGACTGGCACGCCTTTAACTCGGCCATTCGCCAGTCATCCACCGCCAGTTGGGCCGCCAACCAGGAGATTGTGGTCAAGCACAACCTGGCCAAGGCGATCATCAATGAAATCCGTTGACCTGCTCGCCACGGTCGAGCGCTGGCTCGACAGTGGCACGGCCGAGTTGCTGCTGCAGATCGATCAGCAACCGTTGCGCATTCAACGCGGCACCAACGGGCTGATCTATACCGCGCCGCTCAGCGCTGCCTGGCGTGGCGACGATGAAAGCCTGGCCGCCGCGCTACGCCTGTCGGGCCCCAGCATTCGACGCTTCAGTGCTGCGCTCGCACTGGATCCGCAAAGCCATCGGCTCTGCCTGGTGCAGTTTCAGTCCTTTCAGGGCACCTCGCCGGTCATCAGCATCATTGAGGCGCTGGTCAACCAGCGCGACGTGTGGGAATCGATGCTCGAAGCGGCAGCATCGCCTGCAAAACGCCCGGTTCGTCCTCTGTCTCTGGGGAATTCGTATGTTTAAGCAGTGCCTGAAACGGCTTTTCTGGATATCAGTGTTGTGTGTGCAGGCTGAAGTCGTCACTGCGGGTGTGCCTGAAGAGTGGCGCCAGTCCGCCTATGCGTACGAGGCGTCGCAAACCCCGTTGACCAAAGTGCTGTCGGATTTCGCCAGCTCGTATGGCGTGGGTCTCGACAGCCGCGGTATCACCGGTGTGGTGGATGCGAAGATTCGCGCGGGCAATGCCCAGGAGTTTCTAGACCGGCTGGCGCTGGAACATCAATTCCAGTGGTTTCTGTACAACGGCAAGCTGTACGTGAGCCCGCAGTCGGGCCAGGTGTCCCAGCGCCTTGAGGTGTCGGCTGACGCAGCGCCGGATCTGAAGCAGGCCCTCACCGATATCGGTCTCTTGGACAAGCGTTTCGGCTGGGGCGAGTTGCCGGATGAAGGCGTGGTGCTGGTCAGCGGACCGGCGCGCTATGTCGAGCTGATTCGCGGCTTCAGCAAGGAGAAAGTCAAGGCGCAGGACAAGCATCAGGTCATGATGTTTTCGTTGCGATACGCCGCCGTAGCCGACCGCGAGATTCAGTATCGCGAGCAGAGCATCACCATTCCAGGTGTCGCGACCCTGCTGGACGGCTTGCTGGAAAGCCAGCACAGGCCTCCATTGCCGCAGGACCCGGCCGCCAATATCCGCGCCATGCAGGACATGGCCGACATGGGCCAGAGCAAGATCATGAACCTGGCCAGCAACCGCAAGGCCACACCCGCACGTAGCGGCGAGAGCAAATCGAACAGCAACCGCCGTGTGGTGGCGGACGTGCGCAACAACGCGGTACTGATCTACGATGATCCAGAAAAGCGCGAGACCTACCAGCAGCTGGTGCAGCAGCTCGATCAGCCCAGCAACCTGGTGGAAATCGACGCGGTGATCCTCGACATTGATCGCAGCCAGTTGAGCAGCCTGGAATCCCGGTGGTCTGCGCGGGCAGGCTCGGTGAACTTCGGCAGCTCGTTGCTGACCGGTGGTTCATCGACCCTGTTCATCAACGATTTCGACCGGTTCTTTGCCGACATTCAGGCGCTCGAAGGGCAGGGTGTTGCTTCGGTCATTGCCCGGCCTTCGGTGCTGACGCTGGAAAATCAGCCGGCGGTGATCGATTTCAGCCGCACGGCTTACATCACCACCACCGGCGAGCGGGTTGCAAATGTTCAGCCGGTGACGGCGGGCACCAGCCTGCGGGTCATTCCCAGAACCATTGCCGGTGAGCAGCCCAACCGGTTTCAGTTGATCGTCGATATCGAAGACGGCCAGCTCGAGCGTACCCGCGATAACGATACGCCGGATGTAAAGCGCGGCACGGTCAGCACCCAGGCGGTCATCGGAGAAAACCGTTCGCTGGTCATCGGCGGTTTTCATGTCGATGAAAGCGGAGAGCGTCAGGACAAGGTGCCGATTCTCGGAAGCCTGCCGGTGATCGGTGCGCTGTTCACTTCAAAGCGCCATGAAGTCTCGCGACGTGAACGTTTATTCATCCTCACACCGCGACTGGTGGGCGATCAGCTCGATCCGTCGCGCTATATCGCCAGGGAAAACCGCCCGCAGCTCGACAGAGCCCTTGCGCTGAGCGGCTCGCCCAGTACCCGGCAACAGAAAAGGGATCGGGTGAGCAAGACGTTTTCGGAGCTGGCCAACGGACGGCTGCCGCCTGATATCAAAGAGTTATCATCTGGCGTGGCGCTGAAGGACCTGTGTAGAGTGGATCAGGATCTTTCGATCGATGCGTCCCGGGGACAATGGTTCAGGGGCGACACCTTCGATATCACCGTCGGCGTGGTTCGCAACGACAGTGGTCGTGCCAAGGCATTCTCGCTGGCGTCCTGCGCCGGAGTCCGGACACTTGCAGTAACAATGTTACCCGTAACGGAATTGCAGCCCGGCCAGTCCACCGAAGTGTTCGTGGCCACACGACCTGCCGCCGCCACTGCGGTTCCTGCAGCCCCTGTGAGAGTTTCAATATTGCCGCCTTGATGCCGATGTTGATACATGGATATACCGTCCCTGACGGTGCAGTCATTCATGTCCGGCACTCGTCTTACGCGTTAACGGTCATTTCAATACAGTCCTTTTGTCGGGAGATTCCTAAATGAAGTGGGTGCGTGTGGGTACCTTGTTTGTCGTCGCGGTATTGTTGAGCGCCTGTGCGACAATGCAAACATCTTGTTTTTCCAGTGATTGCCAGCAACTTGGCGCCAACAGTTCCAGCCTTAAAGTTTGGTGGTCGCCGGAATTGCGCAACGATTCATCTGAATACAGCCTGGTACATCTGAATGACTGAAACGATTTTGCGCAGTAATGATCAGCGGGACTTCTTCGTCAGTATCGGCCAGCAGCGACCGAGTACCTGGCAATGGGCTCCGGGGATCGACTTCGTTCATCGCAAGGATAGCGTGGGCTGGGGGCTGTCGCTGATGATCGAGCGCAGGGCCCAACGGCCGGATCTGTTTTCCGACGCGCTCAAGCGTCGATTCGAGAATATCGAGTCTTATGATGGTTACTATATTTGCCTGGACAGCCAGCAACGGTTTGTCGTGTGGCATGAACTGGACCCTGACTATCGGCGTGAGGACGCCCTTCAGGAACTGGTGGGCGAGTTTCTGATGCTGGCAGGGTTCAACAACTGAATTCGGAATATTTGTTCCAGCCGGAACCGGACGCCATTAATTTTCCACTCACTTGTCGCCGCGGTGTGTTTACCGCAATGACTAACTTGAGGATTATTCAATGGCGAACTCCCAACGCGACATGCAACGTTTTATTGCCCGTCTAAGTGCCACACTCGGTACACCGTTAACCCTCCAGAATGGCGTGTGCGCGCTCTACGACGGTCAGCAGCGTCAGGCGGCTGTTATTGAAGTCGCTGCGCACAGCGACCATGTGGTTATTCATAGCCGGCTTGGCCAACTGCGCAAAAGCCCGGAAAACCTGCAACGCCTGCTTGCCACCAACTTCGACACTGCGAAACTTCGCGGCTGCTGGCTCGCCCTCGATCAGCAGGATGTGCGTCTGTGTACCCAGCGTGAACTGGCTGGTCTGAACGAAGGCACTTTCTGTGACCTGGTCAATGGCTTCATTGCCCAGACCCAGCAGACCCGCACCGCAGTGGTTTCCCTGCTCAATTGACCGAGACGTCGGGAACCGCAGGTCCTCGGCAGGCCACACAGCGATGAGTGTCATGGCGGTCATGCCTGCCAGTGACACCGACGGATCGGCGGAATCGACTGTCGTTTTCCGACACATTCACTGATGGAGCGGGGTAAGCAATGTCTGATTTAACAAGCCTTTCAGGTTCGATGGGAAACCTGTCCAGCCTTCCCGGCGTGGGCGGCACGAGCATGGGTATCGGCGCTTCACTGACCGGCGCTGGCCAGGGCGTTCAGGGCGGCCAGTCCGCGCTGCAGGAGCTGGCTGGGATGCTGGCCGAGATGCTGCTGGGTTCCGGGTCTGGTTCTGGCTCGGGCTCGGGTGCAGGCGGGGGGCAATCGGCCGGTAAAAGCGCTCAGGGCGGGCAAAGCGATCTGGATTCGTTATTGCAGTCGCTTCAGGGCAACGGTCAGAGCGGTGACAAGCAGACCAAGGATTCCGGCGCTGCCGGCGGTGGCGAAAAGGAACTGCTGACTCAAGTGTTGATGGCGCTGTTCGAGAAAATCCTCGGTGGTTCGGATTCGTCTTCCGGCGCGGGCAACGGTTCGGGCGGTGGTTCGGGTGGTGCCAGTGGTATTGGCGGCGGCGGAGCCGGTGCAAGCAAGGATGCCGGTGCGCTGGGTCAGAGCCAGGGGCTGGGCGGCACTCAGGGCGCGGCGGGCGGATCAAGCACCGAGGATCTGGTCAACACGCTGATGCAGAAACTGGGTGGCGGATCGCTGGACAACTCCATTCAGCCGACTGCCGATGGCGGCGGTGAGGTGTCCCAGAACGGCAAGCTCAAGGAGCTGCTGGAAATGATCGCCCAGTTCATGGACAGCCATCCGGAAGCCTTCAGCCAGCCGTCTGATGGCGCAGGCAAAGGTGGTGGTGGTGGTGGTGGTGGTGTCGCACCGACAGGCACCGGAGGTGGCGGTGGAGCACCTTCTGTTGGCGGTGGCGGTGGCGGTGGCGGTGGTGGAGGTGGAACACCTTCCCTGGGTGGCGGTGGTGGAACACCTTCCATCGGAGGCGGTGGCGGTACTCCAGCGCCAACACCGGGCGCGGGCGGCGGCACGCCGACACCGACGGGTCCGACTGGAACACCTTCACCTACCGGTCCGACCGGCACTGGCACCAGCGGCTCGGCCACGCCGGTCTCTTTCCCGACGGCCTCGAGCAATCCGACCGTCATCAACGAGACCATCAAAGTGGGTCCTGGCGAGACGTTCGACGGCGGCGGCAAGACCTTCACCGCAGGCAAGGCTCTGGGAGATGGCGGACAGGGCGAGGGACAGAAGCCGATGTTCGAACTGGCTGAGGGCGCCACCCTGAAAAACGTGGTACTCGGTGACAACGCTGCCGATGGCGTGCATGTGCGCGCCGCCAGCGAAAAGGCCGTGAACGTGGATAACGTCCACTGGACCAATGTCGGCGAAGACGCGCTGACCGTGAAGGGTGAGGGCGGTGCCAAGGTCACTAACCTGAACATCACTAACAGCAGTGCCCAGGGCGCCAATGACAAGGTGTTCCAGCTCAACGCCGATGCGAACGTGAACGTCGATAACTTCAAGGTCAAGGATTTCGGCACCTTCATGCGCACCAATGGCGGTCAGCAGGGTGACTGGAACCTGGACCTGAAAAACATCAGTGCTGAAAACGGCAAATTCTCCTTCGTGAAAAGTGACAGCGAAGGCCTGAACCTGTCCACCAGCGGCATCGATCTGAAGAACGTCGAGAACGCCTACAGCAAACTGCCAGGCTCGACCAACCACAAGGAGGTTTGAGATGACGGTCACGCGACAACCGCAAGCGTTGCAGGAGGCGCAGGACACTCCTGAAGAGCGCTCCTGGGCAGCACTGGTGCGTGCCGGGGGCTATCTGTCTCCGGCGCAGCGCCAAGCCTTCGAGAAAGCCATCGCACTGGTCACCGACCGGATGCGCGACACCCTGGAGAAGCCGGCCACTCAGGTGGGCGATCGCTTCAGTCTGGATCATTACGTCGACAGCCTGGAACCGGGCTTCAAGCGTGATGCGGGGCAGGGCGAGCTGCAGGGCGATGCGGCGCTGACAGCCTTCTGGATCGTACGCCTGATGGCCGACCGTTTGCTTGAAGCGGCAGGCGGCAAACCGAACGTGCATTGACGCGCTGATCGTGGAAAACAAAACGGGCTCCTGTGAGCCCGTTTTTTTATAGGTGGGTTTTGCCGAATCTGCGTCTGGCGCGGATATCGCCGGGAGCGCTGTCTTGCGGCATGCCCACACAGAGCGCTCATCGTTATACACAAGTCATCTGGCTATCCAGTGAGGCAGCAGCGCTGATGCGCTTTTGTAGCGCGATGGCATGAACACCGCAGATCGCGACGCGGGTGAAGGCTGAGTTCTGGCGCTGATTCGGGGGGCAATCGGCATGGATGCCGATTGAGCTGCACTGGGCCNACTTTGGCCTCTCAAAGTAAGTCGCCGAGGGGCGAAAAGGCGACTGAAGCCATGCGCTCGGCTCACTGAGTCCGCAGTCTGTGCCATTTGTGACGCGGAGCGTCACGGGATGCATGCCCACGCGGAGCGATGGGCACGATCATCAGTGTTTGACAGACTTGTGTATAACGTTAAGCGGTGCTTCGGGAGAGGTGTCAGTGGGTGGCGGGCTTCATGAAGCGCTCTTTTTCGAACTCCATGTAGATGATCGTTCGCGGGACCGGCGTTGCGTTGACCGCGAAGTGATCCAGCGCGCCGTCAAAGATCGCGCCTGTTCCCGGTTGCTGGTGATAGAACTCGCCCGCCACATTCAGGTACGAGAAGTTCGCTTCGCCTGCTGCGCTCAGTGTGATGTGCATCTGCAGCAGGCCTTCGTCGGTCAGTTCGGGATGGCGATGAATGCTTAACAGGCTGTGCGGTGCCAGACGGGCCAGCGCCAGCACCTTGATGCCCTTGAGCGGTGCGAACAGCGCCAGAGTGCGGGGCAGGGCCGCCTGGGCCGGGCCGATGGGCGTGTCTCGAAACAGCAGCGCATACTGCGTCCAGTCCCGGTTGCCGCCTGCGGCGCCCCAACCCTTGAGCCAGCCGTAATCACCCCCTTGCTGCAGGTGCTCGCTGATTTCGGTGTGAACCTGCTGATGGGACTTGTCGGTACGATCGATGTCGAGCAGCGGGGCGTCCATGGCGGCGACCTCCTGCTGGATCACCGAGCAATTGGCAACCAGATTGGCGAGTGCGGGAAAGTCGTCGAGCGAATAAAAGGCCGTGGTCATTTTGCTATTCCTTGAGAACGCTAAAGAGAACTCGTGATGCAGTCAGCGCTGCACCACGAGCGTATTCAACAGGCACTGGACAAAACGCAGACGCGTCAGGCCCTGAATTCCATCCCGTCCTTTTTCAAGGCTTGCGCCGTGGCGATACCTTCCTTGGTCGGGCGAGACATCTCACCGTCGACGCTGAAGCTGCTCGGCCTGTTCTGATCTTCCCCGTAGTTGAAGTTGATCTTGGCCAGCGTCTTGTTGACGTTGACTGCCGCCGAGCTGCTGGCGCTCAGCAGAGGCGTCGGGGTGGTAAAGCCGTCAGACTGACCCGCCAGCTTGAACACCGTGATGGCCTTGATTCGCAGGTTGTCGCGGTCATTGAGCATGCCGATGATGTCCTTCTGGGTGATGCTGCCGTCGCGAGTACCTTGGTCGACCTTCTGCATCATCTCGTCCTTGGGCTCCAGACGAACCCGGGCCATGGTCCCGGGGCTGGCTTTCATCTGGCCGATCAGCGACTTCAGGTTGGGCTCCTCGGCGATCAGCTTGGCAATGTTCTCGGCGTTACTCGGCGAGTGCAGACTGCCGAGCATGCTCATGATTTTCGAGGCGACACTTTGCTCATCCAGACGCGAGAGGTTGGTGTAGTTGCTTTCATGACGGGCGTTGTCGAGCACCGAATGTTTATCGACGGCTGCATCGTGTTTGGTTGTTGCGCGGCTCAGGCTCAGTAGCGCAGCTTTTTGCGCACTGTTATTCGCAGAGCGTCCCTCGAACAGCGTGTTGAGCCCATCCAGGTGCGCCTGGATTTTCTCTTTAGGCGTCTTGTCCGCGTGATCAGGATTTTTCGCATCGGCCAGTCCCTTCAGCTTGTCTTGCGTGGGCTTGTCTTTGAAGGCGCTTTGCAGCTGCTTGTTAAGCTTTGTCAGTTCCGGGGCGGTCATGGCCACCCCTTCCTTGGTCTGGAATTTGGTGCGCTTGGTGGTTCTGGAGTCGATAGATGCAGTGATCGTCGCATTGGGGCCGAACGCCGAAGCCTGCGCGCCCGGTTGTGCCACCGCTGCCGGCGTCGGAGCAGCAGCTGAAGGCTGTGTAGTCGTTGCCGGTTGCGCTGCAGCGGCCTGGTCAGTGTGGCCAAGGTTGATCTGCGCGCGTGCGTAGGCGGTGGCGCCGGCGGTGTTGGCAAAACGGACCCGATTATTGGATTTCTCGTCGAGCAGCCCCTTGTCGTTTTCCTGGGTCGCCGAATATTTGGTAAATGTGGCCAAATTCAGGTTGATGTTGGCGCCGATGCCTGCCCGGGCTCCCGCGGTCCATTCTTTTTCATTGGGATCGCTCAGTCCCAGCTCGACGCGAAGCTCGACACCCACGCCCCCGGTTGCATCTGCATTGAAGCGCTTCATCGAGTGCGCTTCATGTGCCGTGCCGTTCTTGAGCACGTCCAGCGCGGTGACCTTGCCGCCAAACAGATCGTCGACAAACTGGTCGATTTTTTCGTCAGGCACGGTGAAGGCTGTACCACTGCGTGACATACCGGTTCCCTGCAAGGTGCCGTCGCCGCCGAGTCGAAGGGCCACAAAACCCCGTTGATCATTGATGTTGTACTCACCGAAGTTGGGCACCAGTCTCTGACCGCCGCCCACGCCTGCGCTGCCGCTAACACCGCCTTCGTGGAACATGTAGACCGTCACACCCTTGTCACCGCGCTCGGCATTGAACGCGTAGTTGCGTGCCACGCCGACCGACGCGCTGGGCCAGGGTCCTGCACCCAGGTTGGCAAGGCTGAAGAACGGGGTCGTCGCCGTCACGCCATAGCTGCGTGACATGGCGATTTCATCGTCAGGGTGCTCAAGGTGTTTGAGCGCGCTTTTCATCTTGTCGGCCAGATCCGCCTGGCTGGTCGCACCCATCGCCGCGCGCATGTTCACACTGGTGGCGTGAGTCGGGTCCTTGAAGCCGTTGAGAAACGACTTGATGCTGTCGTAACCGTCTTCCAGTTGCTTATGCCCGCTGAAGCCCATTTCGGTCACGACCTTGACGGGGTTGTCGTTGTACTGCTTGTTGAGTGCGTTCAGCTCTGTCTTGAGCGCTTTCACATGGGTGGCGTTATCCACTTCAGGACTGCGCGTTTCGGCCTTGTCGAGCAGCTTGCCCACCTTGTCCAGCGTCACGACGTCCAGCGCCAGACGCGCCTTGCTCAAGGCAAGCTTGTCGCTCTGACTGCGCCGGTGATCGGGAGACGTATCGCCGTCCAGGTGCTTGAGCTTCATGCCGTTGTCATTGAGCCGTTTGAGCAGGACGCCGGCCGGGTTTTCGGAGGAGGGTGCGACCTTGCTCAATGCGCCCTGTACATCGGCGGCCAGGTCATTCTTGACCGGCTTGGCGTGTGCCGCTTTTGCGATCTGGGCTTCTGTCGGCTTGCGCTCGGGTTTGATGAATTCGCCGTGCAGGTTGAGCACGCCTGTCTTCTGCCCCAACTGCTGGACAACCCCGTGGCTGTGGTTTTCCAGATCATCACGCAGTTTTTCCAGATCCTCGACCAGCTGTTTGCCTTCCGGGCCCAGATCCAGGCGGGATATACGCTCCTTCAGGGTCTGACCAAGCTGAGGCGCGGGTCTTGAGGAGTTCTTTATCTCAGTCAGTTCCTTGAATACAGGTGCCTCTGCCTGATACACCTCCTGCAGCCCTTCGCGGCCCTTGATCCGATGCTGGATGTGGTAGAACCCGTTCATGATCGGCCGAGGAATATTCAGGTCGGGTTTCACGATGTGAGCCGGAATGAACTCCTTTACGCTCGACTTGTGACTGAGCGAGGTGTCACTGCGACCCGCCAGGGTGCTGCTGATTTTCAACGTGTTGCCGGTGCCGAAAATCTTGACGTTTTTCGAGCCATCATCCAGTCGCCCGAACAGATTGTTCAACCCGTTTTCCGGCTCCCTGCGTGGCTCCATCGGCTGGAACTGCTTGTCCTTGAGGACGAAGGAGCCCTCGTCAGGCGCCCCATCCTTGAGTTTCACACTGACGGTGTTGTTGCCCTCCTTGCGGATACTGTCGACCGGACGATTGCCGGGCGTGTCGATTTTCTGCCATTTCGCGTCAGGCTTGGGGTCCGATTCCGGTGCCTGCCAGTCGTCCTTGGACATGAAGTACAACTCGCCCGTGGTGGTCGTGGCGTGCAGGTTGTGGTTCTCGTCCAGGGTCAGCGAGGCGACTTCGCCGGACAGGTCCTTGCGGGTCAGCTCGGTAGGCTCGCCGGTCTTGTGATGGGCCGTCAGGCGGCCCTGATCATCGACGGCGGCAAACTGCTTGTCGTTGAGCATGGCAAACGCCTTGATGACGCGGTCATCGAGGCCTTCGATGGCATCGCCCATTTCAACTTTGGTCGAGCGGGTCGGCTGGTTGAGGTTGTGGGTGCCGCTCAACGAGGTCTTGGTGTATTCGGGGCTGACCTTCAGTTCGGAGATCTTGCCGTCCTTGAGCACGTAAGCGCTGCTGTTGTTGCCGCGCTGCAACCGGTCGATGTCCTTGACGCCGGTGTCCTTCCAGCCTTCCGTGGTTGCATCCCATTTCTGTACACGGTTGTCTACGATGCCCACCCGACCGTTGCGGTCCAGATCGAACGTGTTTTCCGGGGTCGGCACCTTACCCTCCGGCAGGCCGCGCCTGTTCTCGACGACCACCACGTCGGTCAGGTTCCAGCCGTTGCGCAGGCTGGAATTCGCCTCGTCGAGGGTGTGGCTGTGGATGTCGCCGACATCGTTTTTGATCAGCGCGTGCAACTGACCGTTTTCACCGCTCAGGAAGCCTGTGACCTGCTGGCGCTTGCCCAGAGTCGAGTCTTCAGGCTGAAAATTTTTCTCGGGTTGCAGGTGCAGTATGCCGTCTTCGCTTTTCAGGTCCTTTCGCGCGGCGCTGTAGAGCTGGCCTTCGGCGTCGGCCACGAACAGGCGGTCACGGGTCAGGCCGACATGTTTGGCTTCGGATTTGCCATCGTTGAGTTCGAGCGTCAGGTGCATGTCTGGCACCTTGCCCATTTCGCCCAACTGCAAGGTCTGGGTGTCTTTACCGGCGAGCATCGCCACGGTGCCATCCGGAGAGACCGAATGCGCCGTCAGGCCTTCAAGCTTCATGTCCGGCTTGTTTTTTTCGCTACTGGAGAGGTTGACCAGCGTATCGCCCGTCCGGCCGTAAACCTTGCCATCGCCTTGGGTCGCAAGGTGGCTGAATTTGGTCTCCTTGCTGTCTTCGCTGGGAGACCAGGTCGCGGTTGCCGGATGCAGTTCGTAGAGCTTCTCGTCCTGCAGCCGCAGATGCTTTCCGCTGCTGTCCAGATGGGCACCGCTCAAATGAGCGATGTGGGCGCTGTCCGGCAATGACTGGGCGCCACTGTCGTGGCCGGCGATGCTTGCCGAGTTGTCTTCGCGTTGCAGTTTCAGGCTGTCGGGTTTGCTGCCAGGCGGAACACTCAGCGGTTTGCTGCTGCGAAGCAAGGCCAGAGCAGCGTCGGTCTGGGCTATCTGTACCAGATGACCTTTGGGCTCGAGCAGCACTTGATCGCGGTCACTCGCCGAGTTTGTGGCCAGATAGCTCTTGCCCGGTTGGCCCAGCCGGTCCTTGAGCAGGTTACCCAGTGCGGATGGAATGAAGTGATCGAAATCCGGTCGACCTTTGGCGTCCAGGGAAATGATGTTGATGGAGGGTGTGTTGCGCTCCAGGTTGCCGTTCTCCATACGGAAGGTTCCAGCATTGCCTGCGGCACTGCGGGTCAACTGAGGTCTTGGAGACGCGTCTTGCGTGCTGCCCGAAGCATGGCTCTGTGCCGGTGTGTTGCCGCCCGATCGAGACGGACCAGGTTGATGGTCGGAGCGTGCCGGTGAGCTTTCCTGGCTGGGCAGCCAGTCCTTGAACGACAGTTCCCGTTGCAGCGCCGTTGTCGGACGCTCGCTGCTTGTGGAGGACGAACGCGTGACCGGCGGGCGTCGAGCCGAGCTGATATGAGCGATATCGTCGGCGTCCAGTTGCGGTGCGGTCTGCTCTGGCGCCGCAGTCGGCGTCAACGCGCCCGGTGTCGGGCCGAAGGTGCGCGGGGGAATATCGGGCTGCTGCGTCACCGGGACCTGTACGGGCTGCTTGCCCAACTGAACGACCGACACCGAGGCGCGCTGGGTCGGCGGCTCGGGTCGCTGCTCCAGCCCGCGTGGATTTTGACCCTGGGAGGTTGCGCCATGGACCTGTCCGGTCACGGGCGCGTTATTGATTGGAAGCATTGAGGTTCTCCAATGTCATGGCTGGCCAGGACAACCTCGCGATGGATGTCCGGACTGTAAAAGGAAGGATTCCTTTGCCCTGAGTGGAGTGCGCGCCGAACTGGTTCCGCGTCCTCAGTAATGCGGCATTTCGATCACATCACCCTTGAGCTGCTCGTCCATTTCCCGCAGCAGGCGATACACCTGGGCCACTGCCTGCAGAGTGGCGCGCGGGATGAACTGGCCGACGTTCTCGCGGTACAGCGTTCGCGCCAGCCAGACAAAACGCACCACCGGCACACCGGCCTCGCGAGCGCGCTCGATCAGTTCGCGGGCTTCGGCATCGCGGCCCTTGCAGATGATGCGTGGCAGCGGCGTCTGATCCGGACGGTAGAACAGGGCCACGGCAAAGTGCGTCGGGTTGACCAGCAACATGTCGGCATCCTCCACCGGTGCCCTGGCGGGTGCTGCGCTGCCGGGCTGGTCAGTGATTTCACGGGCCAGCGCCTTGCGATGGGATTTCATGTGCGGGTCGCCTTCGGACTCCTTGTATTCCTTGCGGATGTCCTCGTGGCTCATTCGCTGGCCCTTGACGAAGAAGTACTTCTGCAGTGCGAAGTCCAATCCTGCCAGCACCAGCAGCAACCCCAGGCAGGTCCGCGACAGGTGAGTGAACAGCTCGACCAGCGCCATCCAGTAACTGTCCAGGTCGGTGCGGGCAAGACCGATCAAATCGCCCAGCGCCGGAGGCAGCAGCACGTAGAGCACGCAGGTGATCATCACGGCCTTGCACAGGCTGTTGAACAGGTTGAACAGCTGCCTGGAGGAGAACATCTGCTTGAACTGGTTGATCGGGTTCAGGCGCTCGAAATCCAGCTTCAGCGAGTCGGTTGCGAACAGGGGGCCGAACTGCACCCAGCCGCCCGCCAGTCGCATGGCGGCGGCAATCCCCAGCACCGGTAGCATGAACAGCAACAGCTCCCAGCCCGCCTTGGTCAGCACTTCGCCAAGCGCGGCATTGAACGGCCGGTCCAGTTCGGTCAGGGGCAGGGCTATCAAGGCCTTGAGGCGCGACATGCCGCCATCCACCAGACCCAGAATCATCTCCATCAGCGCTGCGAAAATGAACAGCTTGGGTACATCCTGGCTTTGCCCGACCTGACCCTTCTTGCGCGCGTCGTCGAGCTTTTTCTGGGTGGGTTCTTCGGTTTTTTCGCTCATGGCTCAAGGTCCGGCAGGCAGGGCTTCAGGGGGTGTGCAGCATCAGCGGCAGCAGATGCCGCAAGTCGCTCAGATCGGCCAGGCGGCCTTCGCCGAGCAGCGTCAGCATGGGCATGTACAGCACCAGAAAAAACAGACCGGCCAGGCTCTTTGCAGGCATTGCCAGGGTCGACACCTGAAGCTGCGGGCTGTACAGGCTGAGAATCGCCATGCCGAATTCGATCATCAGCAGCAGACCCACCAGCGGCGCGGCATACAGCACCATGAAGCGGAAGGTACTGGCCACCAGCTTGAGGTACACCTCGAAACCGGCTGCTCCGGTCACCGGCACCCATTGCGTGGCGGGCCATACGAGGTAGCTGTCCCACATGATCTGCGTCAGGCTGGCATAGCCACCGCCGAGGATCATCAGCAGGATCAGCACCTGCTTGAGCATGTGGCCCAGCTCCGACGTGTTGTCGCCCAATGCCGGGTTGATCTGCCCGCCGACCAGCGCGCCGCGCTGGTTGTCGAACAGGCAGCCGATCGATTCGAACAGCCAGAACGGCATGGCCAGCAACAGGCCCAGCAGCAGGCCGATTACGCTTTCCTTGAGCAGCAGGGCGCAGAGATCCAGCCAGTCGAGCTCATGCCCGGTCAGTCCCATGCGAATGGCAGGCATCGGAATCAGCGCCAGTGCCAGCACGATGGCGTGGCGCAGCATGCCTTTGAGCTCGGTGAACGCAAACGCCGGAATCAGAAACAGACAGGGGTACAGACGCGCCATGCCGATGGTCAGTGCAATGATCGTTTCACTGAGTTCCTTGAACGCGGGCTCGAACATGTCAGGCCCTCGTCTGGCTGATCATGCTGAATGACAGATAGGCCAGTTGCATCAACTCGATGCCGATCCAGCGCCCGGTCAGCGCCAGCGCCAGCCCGACGGCGACCAGCTTGATGGCGAACGGCAGGGTCTGATCCTGCAACTGCATCACCGCCTGGAGCAGCGAGGTGATGACGCCGACCACGACGGCCACGATCAGCGGCGGCGCAGACAGCACCACGACCAGCATCATCGCCTGCTTGAACAGCGTCAGGGTTTCCATAGTGCCTCGCGCGATCACATGTAGCTGTAGAAGAGTCCGTCGAGCAGGCGCGTCCAGCCATCCACCAGCACGAACAGCAGAATTTTCAACGGCAGCGAAATGGTCATGGGGGCAACCATCTGCATGCCCAGCGCCAGCAGAATGTTCGAGACAATCAGGTCGATGACGATGAACGGGATGTAGATCAGAAAGCCGATCTGGAAACCGGCCTGCAGCTCGGACAGCACAAAGGCCGGGACCACGAGCAGCAGGTCGTCGCGGCTGGCCTTGTCGGCCATTTCCTTGGGCCACATGCGCTGGGTGTTTTCCAGCAGGTGGGTCTGGATGTCAGGGTCCAGATTGCGCGTCATGAAGGTGCGCAAGGGCTCCACCACATGCTTGCCGGCGCTTTCCATGGCCGCGAACGTGTCCAGGTGCTCGGGCAGCTTTTTGACCCGGTCACCCATTTCACTGAACACCGGCGCCATGATGAACAGCGTGGCGGCCAGAGCGATGCCGTACAGGGCCATGTTGGGCGGCGCCTGCTGGACGCCGATGGCGTTGCGCGTGATCAGCAGCACCATGGCGATTTTCAGGAACGCGGTGCAGATGATCATCAGCAGGGGCGCCAGTGACAGGGCGCCGAGAAACAGCGCCAGCGTCAGTGGATTGGCATCCTGCAGGTTCACCGCAGCGCTTCCATGCGCGTGATCTGCAGACCCAGGCGGCCTTCGACGTCGACCAGTTCGCCGTGCGCCAGAACCCGTTCGCCATGGTGCAGCATGGCGTGGCCGGGCGTGCAGCCGTTGAAGGTCAGCACCGAACCCACAGCCAGCGAGCGCAATTGCCCCAGACTCAGGGAGAGGTTGCCTGCCCGCACTGTCAGCGCCATGCTCAGGTCATTGAAACGCTGCAGGCCGTCTTCGTTGGCGTCGGTGCTGTCTGCTTCCGGGTCGTGCTCGTGCTCGTCGATATCGTCCAGGTGCAGCGGGTGATCGTCGGCGGCGGAGAAGTGGTCGATCGTGGCGTTCATGGGGATTTGCTCCAGTTCGGTGAGGGTGAAGCACAGCGCGTCGGCGCTGGTCTGGGCCAGACTCAAGCGGCACCCGCCCAGTTGCAGGGTGCCCTGGCCGTCCGGTGTGAACAGCGAGTGATCAGGCAACAGCACATCGCCCGGGCGCAGACTGGCCAGTTGCGAAGGGCTCAGGTTCAGATGACCCAGCAGCAGCGGTACGCTGATCGGCCATTGCCACGGCATGGCGGCAGATTCAGCCTGCCATTGGCCTCGGTCGAGAAGGTCAAGCAGCGTCGCGGGCTGCGCAGACAGGCGTGCGCTGACCCGCAGGCCGTTGATCCTTGCCTGCAGCAGGCAGTCCAGCCCCGTCGTCGGTGGTGCATCGAGGGGCTGCAGGTCGCCAAACAGGTCCTGCAGTTCCGGGCTCAGGTAGTGGTTGTACAACTGCCAGTACCAGTGATGTTCATCGTTGGCCGAATCCGCTTGCGGCATTAGGGCAGGGCAACTGGAGAGCAGTCCCAGCAGGGCTTCAGCCTCGGTCAGTCGCAAGGCACCGGCCGCGCTGTCCAGCTGGCTTTCATGGCGTGCCGGGTTTGGTGACGCGCTCAGGCGCAGGTCCAGCCAGCCTTGCTGCTGATCCAGTTCGAATGGCAGGCTCAGCCCGCTGCCGATTCGTTTCCGGGCGCTGGCCTCGGCGTTGCTGATGGCGCGTAAATCAAGTGCATGTGCATTCATGTCACTGGTCTGCCTGTCCGAGGGTGAGGCGTATGCGGCGGCCGAGTCGCTGGCTGAGCCACTCACGGCTGGCCTCGCGATATTCCTGGCAACGCTGCAAGGCAACGTCTCTTGCAAAGCGCAGTGCGATGTCCAGCCCGTCGGCACGCGGCACCACCTGCACGATCACCTTGCCCAGTTCGGGCAGTTCAAAGGTCGCTTCCATGGGCATCTGGTCGTCGGCGTTGAGGTGCTCTTCGATCGGTTCGATCAGCGGGTCCCACAAGGGTGTTACCGGGGAGGGCGGTGTCCCTGCATGTCCGCCCTGTCGCTCACCGTCGCGCCAGGGATCGGGCAACGTCTGTGGCAGGTCGGCACCGCCCCAGAAACCGATATCGTTCGGCGCGCTCATCATGGCTTCGAACAAGTCACCTTCGTGACGGGTTTCGCTGGGTTCATGCTCGCGACGTTCGAAGCGGGTCGTTGGCTGGGCTGTCTCGTTGCCGGAGCTGCCGGTCGCGCGAGGCTTGGGCTCTGGTGGGCGCGGCGGCACCGGTTTGTGAAGGGCAGGCTTTGCGGTCATGACGCCTCCCGTGCCAGATCGACGAGGAAGTCCAGCTTCTCCACATCGCGCTGACGTTTGCGCAATTCGCGCTGGCTGTCTTCGGCCCAGAGCTTTTGCTGCTGATGCTCATGCTGCAGGTCGCTCAGTTGCTTTTCACTGCGTTCGATCTGCCGGATCGCCTGACGCTCGGCGGCCAGCCAGTCGTTCATCTCACTGAGCGGCAGTGCGCGGTGCGCATGCCGTTCGCGCTGTTCGATGCGAGAGTGGCGGTGCGCCTCACGCAGCGCCTCAAGCTCGTCAGTCATGCTCAGCAGGCGGGCATGCAGGGCCGCGAGCACCTGACTCTGGCGTCGCCAGGCCTGTTCGGCCAGGGTCAGCCTGTGGCGGCGAATCGGCGCCAGGACGTCCAGCGTTTCGCCAAGGCCATTGAGTTGCGCGTCGTTGGCTGAATCCTGCGAATCATGTTCATCGTGGGACATCGGCAGTTACCTGTATGAGGTGGTCCAGGGTTTCATCGAGCGACACCGGGTCACGCAGCGACTGCTGAAGAAAGCCCATGATCCGGTCACGGGACTGCACGGCAAAATCGGTCAGCGGGTCGTTACCCGGCTGGTACTCGCCCAGCTTGATCAGCATTTCTACCTGCTGATAAGCCGCCATCAGTCTGCGTACCTGTGTGGCACCGTGGACCTGTTCGGTTCCCACCACATTGCTCATGGTCCGGCTGAGACTGGTGAGAATGTCCACCGCCGGGTAGTGGCCGCGCTCGGCCAGCTTGCGCGAAAGCACGATGTGGCCGTCGAGCAGCGAGCGCACTTCGTCGGCGATGGGGTCGTTCATCGAGTCCTGTTCGATCAGGACCGAATACAGCGCCGTGATCGCCGCATCGTGGGTGCGGCCGGCGCGCTCCACCAGGCGTGGCAGCAGGCTGTAGACCGAGGGCGGCAGGCCGCCGCGTCCGGCCGGTTCGCCGCTGGCCAGACCGATCTCGCGTTGTGCCCGGGCGAAGCGGGTCAGGGAGTCGATGATCAGCAGGGTCGATTTGCCCTGCTGGCGAAAACCTTCGGCAATCGCGGTGGCGGTGAACGCTGCGCGGGCGCGTTCCATGCTGCTGCGGTCCGAGGTGGAGCAGACCAGCACGGTGCGCTGGCGTAGCTCTTCGTCCAGCTCATGGTCGAGGAATTCGCGCAGCTCACGGCCCCGCTCGCCGATCAGGCCGAACACGATGGCCTCGCACGGCGTGTTGCGCGCCATCTCGGCCAACAGGGTGGTCTTGCCGCACCCGGCACCGGCAAAGATGCCAACACGTTGTCCTTCGCCCAGTGTCAGCAAGCCGTCAATGGAGCGCAGCCCGGTGGACAGTGGCGTATCGATTCTGGGCCGTTCGGTGGCGGGCGGGGCATCGCGGATCACCGGTTGTGCACCCACGGCACCCGACAGGGCGAAGGCCGAAGGGCCGTCGCCACTGAGCGAGCGGCCGAAGCCATCGAGCACCGCGCCCAGAAGAAACTCGCCGACCACTAGGCTGTGCGGCTGAAACAGCGGCCTGACCGGTGCGCCGATGGCGATGCCGTCCAGCGGTCCCAGCGCAGCCAGCAAGGTGTGCTGCCGGTCGAAACCGACGATTTCAGCCATCACCTCGCTGCCATCGGCCCGGCTGATTTCACATAGATCACCGATCCTCGCCCGTGGCATGTAGCTGTTGAGCAGAATGCCGTTGACGCCAGCGATCCGGCCGCGGATCTGCACCGGCGCGCAGTGCGACAGACGCTCGCTCTGGGCCTGTCGCCATGACTCGAGACGTGCTAGCGCAGCCTCCATCACCAGCTCACCTCGACACGACGTTCGCCTTCGAATACCAGCTTGTGCTCGTTGATGTCCACGAAGCGCATGCCATCGACTTCGTCGCCCAGAAACAGCCGACGACCGTCGCTGGTGAGGATGCTTGCCAGCCGTGTATTGCTGATCTGGATGATGGTGAACGGCAGCTCGGCGGTCGCCGTGGGCAGCGCATTCAGCACCTGGATCGGGCTGCTGTACTGACGTTCGAAACGCAGCAGCATGCGCGAGGTGGACTGCAGCAGATCATCCTCGTCAAAGTCGCCGTGCAGAAAAAGCTTGCCCTGTTCTTCCGCAATCGTGACCCGCTTCTGCAGCTCGCGCTCGGTGAGCATTTTGAGCAGTACGTTCTTGACCTCGGTGGCGTCCTTGAGCACGACCCGAGACGGTTTCTGCGGCGCGGGCGGCGCAGGGTCTTCGCGCTTGAGCAGCCACATCAAGGCGCCCACGAATACCAGCAATGACGCGACCAACAGCATGGGTCCCAGCAGCGAACGGGGAGGTTTGAGCGGTTGTGCGTCGCGCTCGGCGCTGAGCATCGCGGGCTGCGGTTCAGCTTCTTCCGTTGCCTGAGGCGTGTCTTCATCGTCCTCGGCGGGCCATTCGGTGTTGGCGCTGATCACCGACAGCCACACGCCGTTGACGGCGAACGGCGTGCCGGGCTCCAGTTGACTGATGGCCTCGACCTTGTGGCCTTCACTGTCGGTGACCGGCCCCTCACTGCTGGCCAGCGACCACGTTTCATCGACCAGTCGCAGCGTGCAGTGCCGGTTCTTGATGCCCGGATCATAGAGTGCAAGGTCTGCACCGGCAGACGAGCCAATGCTCCACTGCTCGCCGTTGAGGGGCAGTGCTGCGCCGCGATGCAGCCCGGTCAGGACCCGCAATTCGTAAAGTTTGTCGGTTTCCATGGGTGCTCCGTCAGGCCATCAGGTCGTAGGTTTCTTGCAGGTCGATCCGCCCCAGCACCTGGACCTGAACCGTGGGGATCAGCTCGGCGAAGGACAGCACGGGAACATGGTGGAACTGGTCGGTCAGCAGGCTGCGCAGAGGGCTGCGCAGGTCCTGCGCCACCAGCAGGACCGGTCGGGGGCTGGCTTGCAGCGGAAAGGCTTCGCGCAGTTGTTCCACCAGCGCGTTGCCCAGCTCCGGTTCGAGGGCAAAATAGGATTCGTTCTGGGTCTGGCGCAGGGAGTCGCGCAGCAGCACTTCGGTTTCCGGCGTCACCAACCAGGTATGCAGCGTGTTCTCTTCACAGTGCTGGTGGCAGATCTGGGCCTTGAGGGCGATGCGCACGTGATCGGTCAGCGCGTTGAGGTCGCGCTCGTGCTGGCCCTGCTCGATCAGGGTTTCGGCGATCGGCCTGACCGAACGCAGGGACACCAGCTCGGCGGACAGGCGTTGCAGAACGGCGGCGAAACGGGCCAGCGGCAAGGTGCGCTGCAGCTCCTGCGCCAGTTCCGGCTGCTCGCTTTCCAGCCAGCTGAGGATGGCCTTGCTCTCCTGCAGGCCGATGAATTGCGGTCCGGTGGCCTGAAAGGCTCGGCTCATGCGTTCCAGGATCAGCTCCAGCGAAGACACGCCAGCGTGCTCTTCTTCCTTGAGCAGCGGATCATCGATGTCCACCCAGACCCAGCGAGTCTCATCGCGTTCGACACGGCCCGGCTCACCGGCGTCCTCATCGATTTCCCGATGATCGACCGCCAGCCGCGCGTTGGTGAAGGTGGCGCGAATGAATGGCACTTCGTAGACGCAGAAGCGGAATTCATCAGGCTCGAAGTGGTCGGCGAACTCCATGTCGAACGAGGGCAGCGTCAGGCCGAAGTTGTGCACCAGCGTGTTGCGGCGCTGGCGAATGCCCTGTATCAGCCTGTCGAGCTCCGCCGTACCCTGATGGCTGGAATGGCATTGCAGCAGATAGGCCCGTGACGGGTTGAAACGGCGAATGTCTTCGCGTCCGTTCAGCTCCGGCGCGCCTTTGCTGGCTGCGCCGATGCTGTCCTGATGCAGTTCTTTCTGGCGGATGCGCCAGAGCTGGATCAGACCGCTGAACAGGCACAGCAGGGCTATACAGGCAAAAACCACCGTCGGCATGCCCGGAATGAGCCCGAACCCCATCATGCCAATGGATGAAAAGACCCATGCCTTGGGCTGGCTGGTGAGCTGCTCGGCAATTTCATGACCGATGTTGGCGTCGGCCGTCTGGCTGTCGGGCGCGACGCGGGTAATGATCATGCCCGCTGTCAGCGAGATCAGCAGGGCCGGAATCTGTGCAATCAGACCGTCGCCGATGGTCAGCACCGAATACAGGTGCATCGCGTCACCGGCCTCCATGCCGTTCTGCAGCACGCCTATCGAGAAGCCGCCGATCAGGTTGATGAACACGATGACCAGACCGGCAATGGCGTCGCCCTTGACGAACTTCATCGCGCCGTCCATGGCACCGAACAGTTGGCTTTCCTTGGACAACTGTTCACGTCGGTGCCGGGCTTCGCGCACGTTGATCAGGTTGGCCCGCAGGTCGCTGTCGATGGACATCTGTTTGCCTGGCATGGCGTCCAGCGTGAAGCGCGCAGCCACCTCGGCCACCCGTTCCGAGCCCTTGGTGATGACCAGAAAGTTGACGATGGTCAGAATCAGAAAGATCACCAGACCGACCGCCAGGTTGCCGCCCACCACGAAGCTGCCGAAGGCTTCGACAATGTGTCCGGCGTCCTGTTGCAGCAGGATCAGACGGGTCGTGGCGATCGACAGCGAAAGACGAAACATGGTGGTCAGCAGCAGCACGGCCGGAAAGGTCGAGAAGGCCAGTGGACGTGGCAGGTACATCGCCAGCACGATCAGCAGTGACGAGATGCAGATGTTCAGTGCGATCAGCACGTCCACCAGCCAGGTCGGCAGGGGCAGAATCATCATAAAGACGATGGCCATGACCATCACTGCGCCGACGATTTCAGTGCGGCCCATCACCGCCAGTGCCAAGCGGTTGAGCAGGTGAATAATGCCGTTCATCCTGACACTCTCCCGACATCGTCCATGCCCAGCGCCTTGCGTTCGTGGCGCGCCATTTCATCCATCAGGCCCTGCAGCAGACGCAGGCCGTTCTGTCGGGTCTTGAGGTCTTTCCACAGTGTCAGCGGCAGGTTCTGCAGCAGCGGGTACAAGCCGTTGAAGAACAGCGGCTGGAGCGTGGGCGTGCGGCCGATGGTTTCCTCGGCCAACAGCGTCAGGTCGCGGGCAAAGAAACCATTACCGCAGAAGCGCAGTACCCGCTTGCTCATGGCCAGTGGGGTCATGTTGCTGCCGGGCGCCTTATGCGCCAGGCGTTGCAACAGCGCCAGGCACGTCTTGATCAGGTTGTTCAACTGTCCGCTGGCCCCCAGGCCGCGCAGCATGGCCCGCAGGGCAGCGCCCGGTATCGACGGGGCGAGGGCGGCGATGTCATCGGCCAGTGCCCGTTGCAGGGTGCGCAGGCCGCGTGCGAACTGATCCTCGTTGAAGCGCTCCAGCAGCGACTCCAGCAGACTGGCCAGCGGTTGCTGACCGACGATGGCCTTGTAATACAACAGGCGCATGGCGCTGCGTTGCTGGGGATCGCTGCTGAACAGGGCGATGGCGCTGGCGGTGTTCAGGCCCGCACGGATCTTGTCGCCGTGGCTCAGGCGCAGTTCGTCGATCAGCGCCATGGCCTGATCGTGAGTGTCTTCCTTGCCTTCGGTAGCGGACATGCGCACCACCTGTTGCAACAGCAGGTCGGCCCGCGTCGGGTCGCCGCCAGCCTGGGCAAGCACATCCTTGAGCGAACCCTGCTGCTGCAACTGACCCTGCAGGCGCCTGGCCTGTTGTTCCAGGCTGGGCTGATCGGCGTTGTCGAGCAGGCGGTAGAGCTCGGCGAGTTTTTCGACCCGCTCGACCCGCTGCGAACTCGTGCTTTCACGCACATGCCGCTCATCGAGCCCCTTGCTGTGGCGTTCCACGCTTTCGCTGAATTTCATCGCCACTTCTTCCATCGAGTCCTGCAATGGATTTTTCGGAACCAGCGATTTGGTTTCAGGCACCGGCGGGCGCGGGATCAGGTCCGGCTCGGGGCGGATGTCGATATAGGAATTGATCTTCATGGGCAGCGCTATCGCCTCGGAACAGGTGTGTCCTGAGTGGCGATTGCGGGCAACTGGTTCCTGCGCAGCGGAACCGTAAAAAGTTGTGCAACAACTGGCACAGCGTTTATGTCGGGAATGCCATATCTGGCACAAAACGGGGTTTTCGCCGAGATAAAAACGTTATTTATCAATAATTTAAAAATACTAAAAGGTTGGTACGTTCGCTGCTCTCCCTTAGTCGCCATTGTTGGCATCACAACTGCGTATCAGGAGATAGACGTGGAAGGGAAAGACATTCAGCGAGACGGAACTGTTATTGGAGTCATTGCGCTGGATCTGGGTGGGCTCGCGAGGACAAGCGAGAAGAAACTCAGGGGATTCATCGGCAAACGCGTGTTCAATCAGGCCGACGTGGATGACCTGATGCAGATGACGTATCTGGAAGCCTGGCGCAATCAGCACAAGTTCATGGGCACCTCACGACCTGAAACCTGGCTGTTCGGCATTGCAGCGAACCTGGTCAGGAACCACTTCAAGACGTTTTACAACCAGCCTCAGCGCATGGAACTGACCGATACCGAAATGGAGAGTTTCGAGCACGGTCATGACCCGAGCATGCTGAGCGATCAGCAACGCACATTGGGACGAACCCTGGCGGCCATCGAGGAGCTGTCGGTGGACATGCGCGCGGTATTGGACCTGGTCGTCGATGCCGACGTCAGTTATCAGGACGCGGCACGGCACCTGGCCGTCCCGATCGGCACCATTCGCTCGCGCCTGGCGCGTGCCCGGGGACAGCTCAAGTCCAGCGTGTATTCCAAGGAGGTTCACTGATGAACAGTTTTGTCGACCGGCACTCACTGCAACGCCTGCCACGCGGCATTCGCGAATCGACCGACGATGATCTGCCGGCAATGATGAGTATCTTCAACGAGACCGCGGCCAGCGGTGCCAATTCTCCTGTGACCCGGCCCATGACGTACGAAGAGGTGAAGTTCTACGTCAACCTCTACAAGCGCGATGGCCTGCCGGTGTATGTCTATGAACGGCGGGGTGAAGTGCTGGGGTGGCTGTCGATCAACCGGTTCAGTTGGGGGACGCAGGCGTGCTTCCAGACCGGCGAGACCGCGATCTACGTGCGCGGCGATCACTATGGCAGTGGCATCGGTGTGGTGCTGGGCAAGGCGACCGTGCTGTTGGGGCGACAGGTGGGGCTTGAGAATCTGGTGGCCTGGATCATGGCGGCCAACCTGCCGAGTCAGAAGATCGTGACGGCCATTGGGGCGCATCTGTGGGCGCGCCTGCCGAACATCGCCCGTTTCGGCGAGCAGCGCGCGGACGTGCTGCTGTTCGGGCTGCCCCTGACCGGATCGCACAATGTGCCGGTACAGGTTCACGTTTCGGAGGCTGTCTGATCCGCTGAGCGACGCAAGGGTCTGCACCGGTGATTTTCGGGGTGCAGACCCCGCATGAAAAAGAACGGCGCCACCCTTTCGGGTCGCGCCGCTTTTTGTTTCAGTGAGCTGTCAGCGATCAAGCGATCGGCTGATCACTCCATTCGCCGTTGACCAGGCGACGCAGACCCAGTGGGTTGGCGTTCTGCAGCGCAGGCGGCAACAGGTTGTCGGCCAGGTTCTGGTAGCAGACCGGACGCAGGAAACGGTCGATAGCCAGCGTGCCCACCGACGTACCGCGTGCGTCCGAAGTGGCCGGGTAGGGGCCGCCGTGAACCATGGCTTCGCATACTTCAACGCCAGTCGGGTAGCCGTTGTACAGAATACGGCCGACTTTCTCTTCCAGCAGCGGTTGCAGCCAGCTGTACTGGCTCAGGTCGGCAGGTTCGCCGATCAGGGTGGCCGTCAGTTGACCGCGCAGGGCCTGCAACGCGTCTTTCAGCTGCGCATCGTCAGAGACTTCGATGACCAGTGTGGTCGGACCGAAGACTTCTTCCTGCAACAGTTGATCGCCGTTCAGCAGCAGACTGACGTCAGCCTTGAACAGCTGTGCCTGAGCCTGTTTGCCTTCCTGCGGCTTGCCAGCCAGATGGGTGACGCCCGGATGCGACAGCAGGTGCTCGACGCCCTTGCTGTAGCTGCGCAGGCCGCCCGCGTTGAGCATGGTCTGAGGTGCCTGGCTGCCCATCTGCTCGGTCAGTTGCTCGAGGAACGAAGAGAAGGCCGGGGAGCGTAGACCAATGACCACGCCAGGGTTGGTGCAGAACTGGCCGGCACCCATCACCACGGACGCCGCGAGTTCCTTGGCCACGGTTTCGCCACGCGCAGTCAGAGCGCCCGGCAGCAGGATGACCGGGTTGATGCTCGACATCTCGGCGAAGACCGGGATCGGTTGTGGACGCTCGGCAGCCATTTTGCACAGGGCGTTGCCGCCGTTCAGCGAGCCGGTGAAGCCGACAGCCTGGATGGCCGGGTGCTTGACCAGGCCTTCGCCCACGCCGTTGCCGAAGATCATGTTGAACACGCCTTTCGGCATGCCGGTGGCTTCGGCGGCACGAATGATTGCGCTGGCAACCAGATCGGCTGTGGCCATGTGACCGCTGTGGGCCTTGAACACCACCGGGCAACCGGCGGCCAGTGCGGCAGCGGTGTCGCCGCCAGCGGTGGAGAAGGCCAGCGGGAAGTTGCTGGCACCGAACACGGCAACCGGGCCGACGCCGATGCGGTACTGGCGCAGGTCAACACGCGGCAGTGGCTTGCGGTCCGGCAGGGCCTGGTCGATGCGCGCACCGACGAAGTCACCACGGCGCAGGACTTTGGCGAACAGACGCATCTGGCCGCTGGTACGACCGCGCTCACCCTGGATGCGCATTTGCGGCAGGGCGGTTTCCTGGCAGACGATGGCGACGAAATCGTCACCCAGCTTGTCCAGCTCGTCGGCAATGGCGTCGAGGAACTCGGCGCGGCGGGCCGGGCTCAGTTGACGGTATTCAGGGAAGGCGTTTTTGGCAGCCAGGGCCGCAGCGTCGATCTCGCCGTCGGTGGCTTGATGAAAGCTGTAGGGCAGTTCTTCGCCGGTGGTGGCATCCAGACTTTTTTGCAGGCTTTGGCCCAGAGCGCTGCGGCCGCCAGCGATGAAGTTCTGGCCGAGAATGTTAGGCATCGGTATCTCCTGTTGTTTTGAAGGTGGAGGCGGGCGCCGGTTACGGGGCCTTGCACTCCTTATGGGTTGCCGAGTTGCTTTACGGTGTTCGGGGTTGGCGGGCAGTCGTCGAGCGGGCCAGCCGTCCAGTCTCTGGAAAGTCGGCAGTCATCGTACAACTTGAGTCGCTGCCGATGCAACTGCCGGGCAGCGTTTGTGACGGTACGACAACTGTCCGCAGGGCTGCGGCTATATATAAGGCAGGAGCACCCTGTTCCGGTCATCATGAGCCGTGTTTATGACCCTTTCAGGGCATGCAATGCTTCAAGCACCTGACGAAGTGCCTTGCTGACCGGCTTGTCCTGACGCAGCACGATGCCCAGAGTACGGCTCAAACCCGGCGTCAGCGCGTGCACCTGCAGACCGCGCCGATGATGCACCGCAGCCACCGACATGCGTGGCACGATGCTGTAGCCCAGTCCGGCCGCGACCATTTCCTTGATCGCTTCGATGCTGCCCAGCTCCATTACCGGCTTGACGCGAATTCCAGCCTGTAAGTACCAGTCATTGATCAGCAGGCGCGTGCTGCTTCCGGCTTCGAACACCACCAGTGGCAGTTCACTGAGATGCTCGGGCGTCATCGCGCCGGGCACGGGCTGATAGCTGCTGGCGAAAATGGCCACGAATTCGTCATCGAGCAGCGGGGTGACATCAAGGCTGCGCCCCGAAGCGGGCAGCGTGACGAGCGCCAGGTCCAGGCGGTTTTCTTCCACAGCCTTGAGAATGCCGTCGGTATTGCCGGTGCTGACCCGCACATCCAGTTGTGCGAAGCGCCGACGCAAGGTCTGCAACAACGGCGGCAGCAAATGAATGCAGGCCGTGGCGCCAGTGCCGATGGCGACTTGTCCGGCGATGCCGTCGGCGTGGCTGGACAGGTCAAGCAGCGCGTCCTCGACCACCGCATCAATGCGCGAAATGTGCTGCAACAGGGTCTCGCCCGCCGAGGTGGGTTTCAAGCGTTTGCCCACCCGCTCGATCAGGCGCAGGTTCAACTGATCTTCCAACTGCCGCACTTGCAGGCTCACTGCAGGCTGCGTCAGGTGAAGCCGCTCGGCGGCGGCGGAAAAGCTGCCATGAGCGATGACCAGTGAGAAGGTGTGCAGATGATTGAGGTTGAGGCGGCGCATGACAAAGTATTTCTTATGCTGTGGATGATTAATCATAGCTTTTTTAATGATTAAGACGAACGCATCATTACGGCCACTTCCAGACATCCGCCAAGAGCCTGCCATGAGCCTGATATTTACATTGCGCGACGCCCGCGAAGACGACATGCCCGTCATTCAGGCGATTTATGCCGACCACGTATTGCATGGCATCTCCAGCTTCGAACTCGAACCGCCCAGCGTTGAGGAGCTGATGCGTCGCCGCGCGCTGGTCCTTGAGAACGGCCTGCCGTACCGGTTGGCCGAGCATGCCGGGGAAGTGGTCGGTTATGGCTATGCCACGCCTTACCGGCCTCGTCCTGCGTATCGCTTTACCGCGGAAGACTCTGTTTATGTCCGCGATGGAATGGGCGGCATGGGCATCGGCCGGGCGCTGCTGGGTGATCTGATCTGGCACTGCGAACAGGGTGGCTGGCGGCAGATGGTGGCGGTGATCGGCAACAGCGAAAACGCCGCATCCATCGGCCTGCACGAAAGCTTCGGATTCCGCCGCGTCGGCGTGTTCGAGTCGGTGGGGTTCAAGCATGGGCGCTGGGTGGACACCGTGCTGATGCAGTGTGCGCTGGGCGATGGCGCTTCGACGCTCCCCGTTGATCGCACGGTCTGACTGACATGCACAGTCCCGACCTGTCCCGGTTCGCCGTATTCAGGCTGGGACTGGCGCAGTTGATCATCTGGGGCACCACGTTTTATCTGCCGGGTGCGTTCGGTAATGCCATTGCTGCAGATCTGGGCTGGAGCGGGCAGCGGGTGTTTTCCGGTCTGTCGGGGGCGTTGCTGGTCATGGGTTTTGTATCGCCCGCAGTCTCGTGGCTGATCCTGCGTCTCGGGGCTCGTCAGGTGCTGCAACTGGGCAGCGTGCTGGCGGCTGCAGGGTGCTGCGTGCTGGCCTTGTGCGAAACCGTGCCGGTCTGGTTTTTCGGCTGGGCCGTGCTGGGCGTCGGCATGCGTCTGTCGCTTTACGACGCGCTGTTTGCTGCGCTGGCCGGGTTGATCGGTGCGCGCTCACGTCCGTTGATGGTGCAGATCACCTTGCTGGGCGGTCTGTCGTCAGCCGTGTTCTGGCCGCTGGGGCATGTGTTGCTGGAGACGCTCGGCTGGCGCAGCGCGGTAGCGGTCTACGGAGGTTTCGCGCTGCTGGGGGGGCTGCTTATGAGCGGACTGCCCGATGCAGCGGCTCCGGTTGCCACACCGGCCGATGATATGTCCGATGAGGAAGCGACGGCGAGCTGGCTGCGCCAGTCGGGCTATGCGCTGTGCATGATGTTGATCGGTTTCCTGTCAGCGGGGCTTTCCGCTCATTTGCCGGCCTTGCTGGCAGGTCTCGGTGTGCCGGTGGCCTGGGTGGCGTTGTGGGGCGTCGGCCAGACCTGCGCACGGCTGATGAGCCGGGTCTTGGGGCAGAACCTGTCGGCCTTGGGCCTGAACGTCTGGGTCGCGGCCGGTATGACGCTGTGTTTCGTCATGGCCTTGCACAGCCAGGGGCTGGCGGTGCTGGCCTGTCTGTTTGTTTTCGGCTATGGCGCCATGAACGGGCTGGGCACGTTGTTACGGGCCAGTCTGCCGTTCGAGCTCTTTGCACATCATCACTATGCACGCTTGCAGGGACGCCTGCTGGCCCCCGGTTTTCTTCTCTCTGCGGCGGCGCCCTGGGTCTATGCCCGGGTTCAGGAGGCGACCGGTGATCGCGGCCTGTTATGGCTGTCGCTCGGCATCAGTGGTGTCGCGCTGCTGATGGCGCTGATTCTGCAGCGGCACTGCCGTTCCGGGCTGTCCGTGCCGGTGTGAAATACCCTTCATGGTCAATACCGTTGCCAGCTTTTGCCTGAATGGTTAGGGTACGCGACTGTTCAAGAAGGAACCTGATATGACCCAGCATGACCCCAGGGAAACGGTTGCCACGGCACCTCGGCAACGACGTGCGCCGAAGGGAGAAAAAAGACGCGAAGAACTGCTCGATGCCGCCTTGCAGGTGTTCTCGCTGGAGGGCTACACCGGTGCGTCGGTGGCCAAGGTGGCGGCCATCGTCGGCATTTCGGTTGCCGGATTGCTGCATCACTTTCCGAGCAAGATTTCCCTGCTGATGGGCGTGCTGGAACGACGCGACGAGGTCAACGGGCGCATTGCCGCGCAAGTGCGTACGGACGACAGCCTGACCGGTCTGCTGGGCGGTCTGCGTGCGATCAATCAATCCAACTCGACTGCACCCGGCGTGGTGCGGGCGTTCTCGATTCTCAATGCCGAAAGTTTGCTGGACAACCAGCCCGCTTATGAGTGGTTCCAGACCCGTTACGCGCGCATACACGCGCACCTGCTGGCGCAGTTCACGGTGTTGGTTGAGCGTGGGGAGGTGAGGGCGGATGTGGATCTGGACATGCTGATCCAGCAGATCCTGTCGATGATGGACGGGTTGCAGATTCAGTGGCTGCGCTTTCCCGAGCGGGTGGATCTGGTCGAGACGTTCGATGCCTACATTGCGCAGGTCGATGCAGCAGTAAGGGCTCGTCCTTGAGCCTTGTTCTGTCCCTGATTCACTCAGTCACTGCGTAACGCTTACTCGACAGTCTGATCGAACACGCCGCCGGTCTTCACCGGTGGCTTCTCGACGTTCACCGAGTTCAGCGCCGAACGTGGCAGCGGGTTGCTGGTGGTGGTCGAGAGTTCCTGGCGGAACGAGTTGGTCAGTTTGGCATTCAGGCGAATGTCCTGCGACGAAGCACCCAGCGACAGGTTGAAGGTGTCGGCATCGACCACCCACTGGTTGGTCTTGGTGTCGAAGTAGGCCAGCGAGCGATCGTTGAGCTCGATGGTCACGCGCTTGCTTTCACCCGGCTTGAGGAACACCTTCTTGTAGCCTTTGAGTTCCTTGATCGGGCGTTCGACTTTCGGGTTCTGCTGACCGACATACAGCTGCGCCACTTCCGAACCGCCCACCTTGCCGGTGTTGGTCAGGTCGAACGACACCTTGATCGGCGTGTTGCCCACCGCAACGCCAGGCGTCACGCTGATGTTGCTGTAGCCGAAGGTGGTGTACGACAGGCCATAGCCGAACGGATACAGCGGCTTGATGCCTTTCTTCTCGTAGCCGCGATAACCCAGCATCAGGTCATCCTTGTAGCTCATTTCGGCCAGCGAGTTCTGGTTGTCGAATTTCGGGAAGGTCTCGAAAATCGGGTTGTCTTCGATGTTGCGTTCGATACTGATCGGCAGCTTGCCCGACGGGTTGACCTTGCCGAACAGAATTTCAGCCAGTGCCTGACCGCCGTTCTGGCCAGGGTAGAACGCGTGCAGCGCTACCGGAACCTGTTCGATCCAGTCGCTCATCTTCAGACCGGTACCGCCAAACATCGTGACGACGGTGTTCGGGTTGACCTTGGCGATGCTCTGGATCAACTGGCTCTGGTACTCAGGCAGATCGAAGCTGTGGTCGAAACCTTCACCTTCGTATTCGCTGCTGTTACCCACTGCCACCACGACTGCGTCGTAGGCCGACAGATCCTGAGGCGCGTTCAGCGACGCCCAGCTCATCTGTACGCCCACCAGGCCGCCCATGGTCGACAGGTAGCCGGCACGGCGCGAGTATTCAAGCTTCACGTCGTAGGACTGACCCGCCTGCAGGCTGATCTTGGCGAATTCCGGGATGGTTGGCGGAATGCTGTTGCCCGGCAGCGGCTTGCCGTCACCGTTGTCGATGATCAGCTTGCCGTTGACCCACAGGCGCACGGCGCCGTCAGCACGAACCTTGAAGACCTGCTCGCCGCTTTCGGTCGGTGTGATCTTGCCGGTGTAGCGGATCGAGGTCGAAGAGGTATCGCCGTTGAGCGAGCCTGCGGTCGAGCCTTTGCTGGTGTACGGGTCGGAACCGGACAGGTTGCTTTCGAACGGCAGGTCCTTGTCGTTGGCCCAATCCAGATCGACATGCTGCTCGGTACGGGTCACGGCAGCATCGCCGGACCAGTTGGCATTGCTGAAGTACTCGGCCTTCATGCCCTGGATGTCTTTGCCCGCCTGGTCAGTGCTGCTCCAGGTGGTGGTGGTCGGGTCCAGCGACAGGCCGTCGATGAATTCAACCTTGGCGTTTGGCGCCATCTGCTGCAGACCGCTCAGCTCGCTGATGTAATGGCTGGCCATGACATTGGCGCTGCCGAAACCGGTAGGCGGCGCGTACTTGGCCAGGTTGCCGACCACGGCGATGCGCTTGGCTTTCTGCTTGTTCAGCGGCAGCAGGTTGTTCTGGTTCTTGAGCAGCACGATGCCTTCACGGGCAGCGTTCAGGGCGACCTTGTTGCTGGTTGCGCTGTTCATGTTGTGCAGGGTCGACGGGGTCTTGCTGTCGAACTTGTACAGGTAGATCTGCTTGAGGATGCGACGGACCTTGTCGTCGATGGTTGCCGCGCTCAGTTCACCGCTGTCCAGGTAAGGCTTGAGAACAGTGCTGTTCATCTGGAAGCCCATCATGTCCAGGTCGGTGCCCGCCTGAGCGGCGTCCAGACCATGAACCACAGCGTTGTAGTCGCTCTGCACGAAGCCCTTGTAGCCCCATTCCTTCTTCAGGATCTGGCTGATCAGGTGATCGTTTTCGCAGGCGAATTCGCCATTCACTTTCTGGAACGCGCACATCATCATCGCGACGTTGCCGTTCTTCGACGCCGATTCGAACGCAGGCAGCGACATTTCGCGCAGTACACGCTCGCTCATGATCTGGTCGAGGTTGAAGCGGTTGCTTTCCTGGTCGTTGGCCGCGTAGTGCTTGGCGTTGGCCCACACACCACGGGACTGGATACCGTTGATCACGCCTGGCGCCAGGCTGGCGCCGAGGAACGGATCTTCACCGGACAGGTATTCGAACGCACGGCCGCCGTAGGGCATACGGTACAGGTTGACGCCAGGGCCGGTGACGAACTGATAGCCGCCGACTGCCGTGTCATAACCCAGCGCACGGCCCAGGTCGATGGCGCGACGTGGGTTCCAGGTGGCAGCAAGGTTGGGGCCGGACGGATAAACCACGCCCTGCGCGTTGCCTTCGCTGGTGTAACGCACACCGACACCGCCGTCGGCGCCGTGAATCTGCGGCACGCCGTAGTTGGAGAGGGGTTTCACATCCCAGCCGCCCGTACCACCGATATAGGCCAGCTTTTCTTCCTGGGTCATCTTGTCCAGCGTCTTCTGTGCCGCTTTTTCAGCACGGGCTTCCCGTGCCTGCAGCGTCGAAGCGTCAGCAGCATGCACCTGCGACACAGCCAGCGCCAGCAAGGCCAGTGCGGAATGCGCACCCATCATCTTTCGCTTATTCATACAGCTCTCCAACGACATTTCAATTAAAAGTTTTCCCACAGGCAGCCGCATTATTCAGCGTCTGGCTGTGTTCTTTTCTTTAGGCAACAGTGACCCGTAATCGCGACTTTCGCTGTTATTGCAGCGTGCGATTCGTGGACTTTTTCAATCAAGTTTCACGTTTTAGTTATTATGTTTTATATTGCTTAAAGTGCCATCACTGCGCTATCATTGATGGCACTTTGAATTTGCAAAGCGTTACAATTAAGTCGAAATTCAGGCGTTAATGTCAAACAAAAGCGTATTTTTCTTGCTTTTGTGGTTTTTTTCTTACACTTCAGGAACTCTTCTTAAACCTACTGGTCGATGGGTTTAAGATTTTTCAGGTGCGCTCTGGTCTCTGTTCTGTTTCCAGTAGTGGCACTGTGGTGTTCTTTCCGATCTTTATCGTTAATGGCCCTTCCTGTCGGAGGGCTTATTGTTTTATCCAGTGGAGTAATTGTTATGAAGTTGTCCAACATGGCAGCAGGTGTGATTGCGGGTCTGGCATTGAGTGGTGCTGTTTTCGCAGCCGAAGCGACTGATACCGATGCAGCGTCGGGTGCCAGTGATTCGACCGTGATGACCCAGACCACCGATGCAAAAGCGGCGCAAAAGGCGCAGCAGCAGAAGACTCAAACCACAAAAGGTGGGCGTCCACAGAACGCAACGCCTCAGAAACAGTCAAACTGACCGTTTGATGCTTCTGACCACGGCTCTCGCGGTGCCTTTCAAAGGCGGGTGAGGGTCGTGAACCTGTCCCTCCGAGCAGTAGATGTTCTTGCCCATGCAGCCAATTCCCGTCGATGCCACTCGAATACTGATCCCCGATGCAGGGCAGGTGTGTGCCTGGCTGACGGAAAATGCCGGCCTCAAGCCTCAGGATCTGGAGCGCGCCCAGCGTTTGCAGCAGGAGTCCGAAGGCACTGAGCTGCTGGGATTGCTGACACGCCTCGGGCTGGTGTCCGAGTTCGAGCTTGCACGGGCTTGGGCCGCACTGTTGAACGCGCCATTATTAATGGCCGAAGCACTGCCGCCGATGCTGGACCCGTTGCCCCCGCTGACCGAGCGGTTCATGCGCCAGTATCAGGTGGTGCCGGTCGGCTGGGGCGAGGACGGGGTGCAAGTGCTGAGCGCCAACCCCAGCGTGTTGTATCCGTTTGAAGCGATTGCCTACGCCTGTGAGGTGGCGGTGCAGGTTTCAGTTGGTCCACGCAACGAAGTGGAAACCCTGATCGAGCGTTATTACGGCCAGGGCCGCTCGGCGATGGGCACGCTGATCGAGAACCTCGACGACGAAGGCGGCTCGCTGGAGGACATCGAGCACCTCAAGGACCTGGCGTCCGAAGCGCCGGTCATTCGCCTGGTCAACCTGATTCTGCAACGCGCCGTCGAGCAGCGTGCGTCTGACATTCATATCGAGCCGTTCGAAAGCCAGCTCAAGGTGCGTTACCGCATCGATGGCGTGCTTCACGAGGCCGAAGCGCCGCCGTCCAGTTCGTCTGCGGCAGTGATTTCCCGCGTGAAGATCATGGCCCGGCTCGACATCGCCGAGCGCCGCCTGCCGCAGGACGGGCGGATCATGCTGCGTATTCAAGGCAAGGAACTGGACCTGCGGGTCTCGACCGTGCCGACCAGTTTTGGCGAATCCGTGGTCATGCGTCTGCTGGATCGTCAGACCATCGATTTCGATTTCCCCAGCCTGGGTTTCGACGGCGAGCGCCTCGACCACTTTCTCGATGTGCTCGAACGGCCTCACGGTATTCTGCTGGTTACCGGCCCCACCGGCTCCGGCAAGACCACCACGCTCTACACCGCGCTGTCACGGCTCAATACCTCCGAGCGCAAGATCATCACCGTTGAAGATCCGGTGGAATACCAGCTTGAAGGCATCAATCAGATTCAGGTCAAACCGGCCATCGGTCTGGACTTTGCCGGAGCGCTGCGCTCCATCGTGCGTCAGGACCCGGACGTGATCATGATTGGTGAGATGCGCGACCTTGAAACCTGCCGCATCGCCATTCAGTCGTCGCTGACCGGTCACCTGGTGCTTTCCACCCTGCACACCAACAGTGCGGCGGCGAGTATCACCCGTCTGCTGGACATGGGCGTCGAAAGCTACCTGATTGCTTCAACCGTCAACGGCATTCTGGCGCAGCGGCTGGTCCGTCGCCTTGACCCGGAAACCCGCGAAGCCTTCGAAGCGCCGCCTGAGCTGATTGCCGAGCATGGCCTCGAACGGTTCACCGACGAACGCCCGATCCGCCTGTACCGGCCGCGATCCGATGCGCCGGGCGGCGGATATCGTGGCCGCAGTGCGATCACCGAACTGCTGGTCATGAATGAAGAGCTGCGCAGCCTGCTCATGCGCCATGCCGATGCGTCCACGCTGGAGGAGGCGGCCCGTCGCGGTGGTTTGCGCACGCTGCATGAAGAAGGCCTGCGTCAGGCGGTGGCCGGGGTCACCTCGCTGGAAGAAGTGCTGCGCGTCACACGGGGTGAAGGCTCATGAGTCTGTTCAAGTACCGCGCGCTGGATGCGCAGGGCGCGCCGCAGAACGGCACCTTGGAAGCCAGGGATCAGAATGCTGCAGTCGCTGCCCTGCAAAAGCGCGGCCTGATGGTCTTGCAGGTCGACAGTGCAGGTCTCGGCGGACTGCGTCGTGCGCTGGGCAGCGGCATGCTCAACGGTGCAGCGCTGGTCAGCTTCACCCAGCAACTGGCGACCTTGCTCGGCGCAGGGCAACCACTGGAACGCTCGCTTGGCATTCTGCTCAAGCAGCCCGGCCAGCCCCAGACCCGTGCGTTGATCGAGCGTATTCGCGAGCAGGTCAAGGCCGGCAAGCCATTGTCCGTGGCGCTGGAAGAAGAGGGCAGCCAGTTCTCACCGCTTTATATCAGCATGGTTCGCGCAGGCGAGGCCGGTGGCGCGTTGGAAAGCACCTTGCGTCAATTGAGCGATTATCTGGAGCGCAGTCAGTTGCTGCGCGGCGAAGTGATCAATGCACTGATCTATCCGGCGTTTCTGGTGGTCGGCGTGCTCGGTTCGCTGGCCTTGCTGCTGGCGTACGTGGTGCCGCAGTTCGTGCCTATTTTCAAGGATCTCGGGGTGCCCATCCCGTTGATTACCGAAGTGATCCTGAACCTCGGACAATTTCTCGGCAGTTACGGGCTGGCGGTGTTCGCCGGTCTGATCGTGCTGATCTGGGGACTGGTGATCAGCATGCGTGATCCGCAGCGCCGCGAACGTCATGATCGCCGGGTGCTGGGCATCCGGGTCATCGGCCCGCTGCTGCAACGTATCGAGGCCGCACGGCTGACCCGCACGCTGGGCACGTTGTTGAGCAATGGCGTCGCCCTGTTGCAGGCGCTGGTGATTGCCCGTCAGGTCTGCACCAACCGCGCATTGCAGGCGCAGGTGGAGCAGGCCGCCGAGTCGGTAAAAGGAGGCGGCACGCTGGCGGCCGCGTTTGGTGCGCAACCGTTGCTGCCCGATCTGGCCCTGCAAATGATCGAAGTCGGCGAACAGGCCGGCGAACTGGACAGCATGCTGCTCAAAGTGGCCGACGTGTTCGACGTCGAAGCCAAGCGCGGCATCGACCGCATGCTCGCCGCACTGGTCCCGGCGCTCACGGTTGTCATGGCAGGCATGGTAGCTGTGATCATGCTGGCAATCATGCTGCCGCTGATGAGCCTGACCAGCAATATCTGAATTCATGAACGAGGAAACCATCCCGATGAACCTTAGCCGTACACGCTTTACCCCTGCACGCCGACAAAGCGGCTTCACCTTGCTGGAAATGCTCGCGGTCATCGTGCTGCTGGGCATCGTGGCGACCATCGTTGTGCGCCAGGTGGGCGGCAACGTCGACAAGGGCAAATACGGCGCAGGCAAGGCGCAGCTGGCGAGCCTGGGCATGAAGATCGAAAGCTATGCGCTGGACGTCGGTTCTCCGCCCAAGACCTTGCAACAGTTGACCGACAAGCCTGGCAATGCCGCAGGCTGGAATGGTCCGTACGCCAAGCCTTCGGACCTGAAAGACCCGTTCGGCCACGCATTTGGTTATCGCTTCCCCGGTCAGCATGGCAGCTTCGACCTGATCTTCTACGGACAGGACGGCCAACCCGGCGGCGAAGGTTACAGCGCCGACCTGGGCAACTGGGAGTAAATGCCGGTATGAAATCGCCTGTTGCAAGCCGTGGTTTTACCCTGATGGAAATGCTGGTGGTGCTCGTGTTGATGAGCATCGCTGTCGGCCTCGTGGGTTTCGGTCTGCAGCAGGGGTTGAGCACTGCCAGTGAGCGTCGTGCGGTCGGTGACATGGTCGAGGCGTTGCGGGCCACGCGGGTTCGGGCCATTGTGACCGGTCAACCGGCACGCACCGAATTCGACCTGCGTCACCTGACCTTCAAGGCACCGGGCAAGCGTGAACAGCACTGGCCCGCGCATTTGCAGGTGACGATGCAGACGGCGTCCGATCTCGGGTCGGCAGTGGAGTTTTACCCGGATGGCGGTTCCAGCGGCGGCAACCTTATGGTCGCTGACGGCGATCGCCGTTGGCGCATCGACATCGGCTGGCTCACCGGCAGTGTCCAGGTGCGTCCCCTTTAATGAAAGCGTCGCAGTCCGGGTTCACTCTGCTGGAGATGCTTGCCGCGCTGACCGTGATGGCGGTGTGCAGTGGCGTGCTGCTGGTGGCTTTCGGGCAGAGCGCACGCTCCCTGCAGCAGGTGTCGCACAGCGATCGTCTTAGCCACGCGGCGCGTACGGTGTTCGATCAGGAAAGCGGCGGTCCGCTTGAAAACGGAACGCGCAAGGGGCGGGTGGCGGGTATCGACTGGAATCTGGAAATCCGTCAGGTCTCGGGCGGTAACGACCAGGCCAGGCTGTTTCGTCTGGACCTGACATTGCTGGAGCATCAGCGGCGCGTGCAGTTCAGTACGTTGCGGCTGCGCGGCGCCGTGACCGGTGCCGGGTCTTGAAGGGCGCTCAGCGAGGTTTCACCCTGCTGGAAGTCCTGTTGGTGATCAGTCTTCTGGGTGTGTTGCTGGTGTTGGTGGCCGGTGCCTTGCTGGGGGCCAATCGCGCGGTGCTCAAGGCTGAGCGC
Source organism: Pseudomonas viridiflava (assembly GCF_001642795.1). Taxonomy (GTDB): domain Bacteria; phylum Pseudomonadota; class Gammaproteobacteria; order Pseudomonadales; family Pseudomonadaceae; genus Aquipseudomonas; species Aquipseudomonas viridiflava. The sequence goes on from NZ_LKEH01000031.1 coordinate 108,474, forward strand.
TATACGGTGGGACTGGATGAGATGCGCGCGGCACAGGCGTTTCTGCGCTCGTCCATCAGCCAGGCACTGCCGCTGGACACCTCCGCCGAAGATGACGCCAAGAGCGGTTTTTTCGAGGGCACGGCTCAGGATCTCAGGTTCGTGGCCACGCTGCCGGGCGAGTTGGGCGGAGGCATCCAGTTGCATACCCTCGGGCTCAAAGGGCCTGAGGGTGATCGTGATCTGCAGGTGGCGTTCTCCCGGATCAAAACCTCGGCCAATGGCATCACGCTTGAGCCCTGGGGCGAGCCGCAGGTGTTATTACACAACGTGCAGTCGTTGAATTTCAGTTACCGTGGCCTGACGCCGAAAGGCAAGCCCACTGGATGGCTGAACGAATGGCCATGGCCGACGCGCCTGCCGGGTGCAGTGCGCATCGATGCGCAGGTCAAGGGCTCGATTCCCTGGGTCAGCGAAGTGGTCGCCCTGCGTCTGGACCTTTCGGGTGGGGCGGGCGGCCAGTGAAGGATTTTCACACGCGCCAGCAGGGCGTGGCGCTACTGGTGGTGCTGTGGGTTCTGGCGGTGTTGAGCCTGCTGCTGGGCGGACTGGCCGGCTGGGTGCAACTGGAAAGCCGTCAGGCGCTCTGGTTGCGGCAGAACACCCACGCGCTGCTCGCAGCGGAAGGCGGTTTGAACATGGCGGTGCAGGGTTTGCTGGACCCTGCACAGCGCAAACGCTGGGTGGCCGATGGACGGCCAGTGGCGTTGCGCATGGACGACACGCAGTTGCTGGTCAGCATTCGCAGCGAGCGTGGCAAGCTGGATCTCAACAGCGCGCCAGCGGCCGACATCGCCCGCTTGCTGCAGGCCTGCGGCGCGAACCGTAATCTGGCCAGCAGTATTGCCCAGACTGTAGAGGCGCAACGGGACGACGGTCAGGCGCCACTGCGTGTGGTTGAAGAAATACGACAGTTGCCGGGCATGACGCAGGCGCTGTACACCCGGCTGTTGCCGGAGGTGACGTTATGGAGCGGGCTGGACCGGCCCGACCCCGCTTTTGCCTCGGCGCTGCTGCGCCGGGCGCTGAACTTGCCGAACCAGAGCGCGGTGGGAGCCGATGCCGGTGAGGTACTGGCCATCGACAGCCGCGCAGAACGACCGGGCGGCGTAGTCGCCCTGTTACAGACCATTGTGTTATTAAGCCCATCGGAGGGAGGCGCACAGCCCTATCGGGTATTGCGTTGGCAAGAATGAATGCATCCGTTTCAGCACGTCTGGCACCGGTGATCGCGCTACGCGACCGGGTCGTCCAGCAATGGCGTGGCAGTCTGGGGCAACAGGCCTGGCAATGGTGGAGCGCAGAACTGCGCGCCTGCCTGCCGCCGCGTGTCCGTCGATGGCTGGTTCGCGAAACCGTCGAACAGATGTATGTCTGGCCGCTGGTCGAACCGGTTGCCGCAACCGGCGCCAATGCACAGAAGATCCTGTTGTTGCCCTCGTCCCTGGTGTTGGTGCAGAGCCTGCAACTGCCGGTCGCAGCGGCGCGCAATCTGTCGACAGTGGTCGGCTACGAGCTGGACCGCTTTACGCCCTTCGATGCCGGGCAGTTGTATTTTGTTGCCCGTCAGGAAAGTCGCAATGCCGGCTTCATTCAGGTCCGTCTGGTGGCCGTGCTGCGCAAGCGCCTGGATGCCATTCTGGAAGAATGCGCCGCGCTCGGCCTGCGCCCCGACACTGTGGATGTCGGCACGCCGGATGAACGCCTGGGTGTTGACCTGTTGCCAGCACCGCTGCGTCCGCAGCAATCGCATTCAGGCCATCGCCTGCAACGCTGGCTGCTGTGGATCTGCGCCGGGCTTTTGCTGGGCACCATGCTGCTGTGGCTCAACGACCGTCAGCAATTGCTGGAAGAGATGCAGGCCGAGGTCAAGGCGCAGAAAGCCCAGGTCAGCGAGGTCCAGCAATTGCGTCAGCAACTGACCAACACCCGAGGCGCTGCCAATTACCTGCTGCGACGCAAGGCTGCCCAACCGCCCCTGTCGGCGCTGCTCAGCGAACTGACTGCCTGTCTGCCGTCCGATACCTGGATCGACCATCTGGAAATCAGCGACAGCGCCGAGGTGGCCTTTGCCGGTCAGAGCGCCAAGGCCAGCGCGCTGATCGCCCGCGTCAAGGATTGCCGCAGCCTGGACAACGCCCAGTTTCAGGGTGTGATCCAGCCGGACAGCAAGACTGGCAAGGACCAGTACTCGTTGCGTGCTCATCTGCATCAGAGCCCGCCGCAGGATCAGTCCGAGCAGTCCGATCAATCAGATTCGCAGGAGAGCGCCGATGCGTCGTCCGCTCAATAGCCGTGAGCGGCGGGGTGCGGCGCTGATCATTCTGGCGCTGGTCCTTTATCTGGCCTACTGGCTGCTGATCGACAGCTGGTTCGCCGGCCCTCTGCGTGACATCAGCGAACAGACCGAACAACTGCGCGAACAGCAGCAACGCTATGCCGGGTTGCTGAAACAGGGTGACAGCTTGCGCGAGCAACTGGAGCAGGCCCGCAGTGACCCGGCCAGCAGCACCAGTCTGCTGCCGGGCGATGATCCGAGCGCAGTCGCCGCTGATCTGATGCAGCGTGTCGCCGACCTGATCAGCGATCAGGCCGATACCGGGGGTGGTTGCGCGTTGACCCAGCGCATGCCGATCACACCGGAGCAGGACAGCTCCGAGCCTTATCGGCAGGTCAAGGTCAGCCTGACACTGGACTGCGCCATCGAGCCGCTGACGGCCATTCTGCATGCACTGGAATACCAGCGTCCGTTCCTGTTCGTCGATGAAATGAGCCTGCGTCGCGACACCGATGCTCCGGCCACAGGCGGTGCCGGCAAGCTGGTGGTGCACCTGCTGGTACGCGGCTACCTGCAACCGGCTTCTGCCGGGGAGGCCGAACAATGATTCGTTCATTGCGTCCTCTGGAGTTGACCCTGTTCGGCATCACCGCGTTGCTGGCCGCGCTGGCAGCCCTGATTATCAGTGGCGCCGCGCATTCGCCTGGCTGGCTGCCCGAGCAGGCGCCGCGCAACCCGGTTGACCGTGCGGCTCAGACCCACAGCGCGCCCACTGCGACGCTGGACAGTCTGGCCAATACCTGGGAAACCCCGCTGTTCAGCACCGACCGCAGCCCTGACAAGGCAGTGGGCAAGAGCGATGTGCAGGTCGCCAGCCTTTCCGGCCTGACGCTGACCGGTGTCGTTCTCGACGGTACGTTGCGCGTGGCGCTGCTCAAGCAGGCCAGCGGTCCGGCACTCAAAGTGAAGCAGGGTGACAAGCTGGGCAACGGCTGGACCCTGGAACAGCTCGATCCGATGCAGGCCACCTTCAGTCTCGACGGCCGCACGCAGACCTTGCGCCTTCCTGCGCCGCGTCTGCCGCCGCCGTCGACGACACCCCCGATTTCCCTTACCAACGATTCCACCCTGTGATGGGTACCTTTTCTGGAGTTTCCGCCATCGCTACCTTGCGCACCCCCTTGCTTTGTCTCGCCACCGCTGTCGCCCTTGGCGGCTGCGCGTCCCGGCAGGACACCCTCGACCCCGACAATGGCATGCTGCAGGAAGCGCTCCAGGGAACCGGTTCACAACGTCCGCCAGTGGATCCGCGCAGCGAACAGCTGCCGGTGCAGGCACAGCCTCAGTCGCCAACGGCCTCGCCGCAACGCCAGATCATTCAGGGCAACCAGCGATTCATTCGCCAGCCTGCCGCGGCTCCCGCAGCGAAAGCCGGGGAGACGGGCGACATCGTCTTCAACTTCACCAACCAGCCGATTCAGGCGGTGATCAACAGCATCATGGGTGACCTGCTGCACGAGAACTACAGCATCGCCCAGGGTGTGAAGGGCGAGGTGAGCTTCTCGACGTCCAAGCCGGTCAACAAGCAGCAGGCATTGTCGATTCTCGAAACCCTGCTGTCCTGGACCGACAACGCCATGATCAAGCAGGGCAACCGCTACGTGATCCTGCCGTCCAACCAGGCCGTTGCAGGCAAACTGGTGCCGGAAATGCGCGTCGCTCAGCCGTCGGCCGGCATGTCGGCGCGGCTGTTCCCGTTGCGCTACATCTCCGCCAACGAAATGCAGAAACTGCTCAAGCCGTTTGCCCGGGAAAATGCCTTCCTGCTGGTTGATCCGGCGCGCAATGTGTTGAGCATGGCGGGTACACCGGAAGAGCTGGCCAACTATCAGGACACCATCGATACCTTCGACGTGGACTGGCTAAAGGGCATGTCGGTGGGCGTGTTCGGCCTGCAGCGCGCCTCGGTCGGCGAGCTGATGCCCGAGCTGCAGAAAATGTTCGGCCCCGACAGCGGCATGCCGCTGGCAGGCATGGTGCGTTTTCTGCCCATCGAGCGGACCAACTCGGTGGTTGCGATCTCCTCGCAGCCTGAGTACCTGCGCGAAGTCGGCGAGTGGATTCACACGATAGACGAAGGCGGCGGCAACGAGCCGCAGATGTACGTCTATGACGTGCGCAACATGAAGGCCACCGATCTGGCCAAATACCTGCGGCAGATCTACGGCACCGGCGCGATCAAGGAAGATTCGGCCGCCAAGGTCGCTCCCGGCCTGCGCACGACCAGTCTGTCGTCGCTCAACGGCACCGGCAGCAATGGCATGAGCAGTTCCAATGGCATGGGCAGCGGCGGCATCAGCAGCGGCGGTGGCATGGGCAACGGCATGAACGGCATGAGCAACAGTGGTGGTGGTTTCGGCAACAGCCAGGGCATGAATAGTCAGAACGGTACCAACGGCGAATCCGGTGAAGAGCAGGATGGCGCAGAATCCGATGCGGCCGGTGAAGAGGCGGGCGGTTCGGCTGGTAATGGCAAATCCCTGGACGCCAGCACCCGCATCACCGCGCAGAAGAGCAGCAACCAGTTGCTGGTCCGCACGCGTCCTGCGCAGTGGAAGGAAATCGAGTCGGCGATCAAGCGCCTCGACAACCCGCCGCTGCAGGTGCAGATCGAGACACGGATTCTCGAAGTCAAACTGACCGGCGAGCTGGACATGGGCGTGCAATGGTACCTGGGCCGTCTGGCCGGGAACGCCGGGACTCCGGGCAACGTCACCAACACCGCGGGCAGTCAAAGCGCGCTGGGTGCAGGCGGCGCAGCGTTGGCAGCCAGCGACTCATTCTTCTATTCGTTCGTCAGCAACAACCTGCAGGTTGCCTTGCGTGCCCTGGAAAGCAACGGCCGCACTCAGGTGCTGTCGGCACCCTCGCTGGTGGTGATGAACAACCAGCAGGCGCAGATCCAGGTCGGCGATAACATTCCGATCAGCCAGACTACGGTCAACACCAATGCGTCCGCTACCACCTTGAGCAGCGTCGAGTACGTGCAGACCGGTGTCATCCTTGATGTGGTACCGCGTATCAATCCGGGTGGTCTGGTTTACATGGATATCCAACAGCAGGTCAGCGATGCCGACACAGGCACCACCGACCTGAACGGCAACCCACGCATCTCCACGCGCTCGGTGGCGACGCAGGTGGCGGCGCAAAGTGGCCAGACCGTGCTGCTGGGCGGCTTGATCAAACAGGACAATGCCGAGACGACTAACCGTGTGCCGTTTCTGGGTCGTATTCCGGGTCTGAAATGGCTGTTCGGCAACAGCCTCAAATCCAGGGACCGCACCGAGCTGATCGTGCTGATCACTCCACGTGTAATCACCAGCAGCAGCCAGGCGCGTCAGGTTACCGATGACTACCGCCAGCAGATGCAATTGCTCAAGCCCGGAACCCCGCGAGCCAGCCTGCAGGACTGAGGCTGTGGTAGTTTCTGATCCATCGTCCACCGAAGACGCTGCCTGCGGGCAGCGTGCAACCAGAGGTCATTAACTGATGCTGAAGTTTTTCGCCGCTTTGCTGTTTGTCTGTTCTGGACTGGTTCAGGCGCAAGACACGTTACACACCGACCTGCCGCTGGATTACCTGGCCCAGGCCACCACCGATACACCTGACAAACCGCTGGTGATTTTCATCCACGGCTACGGCAGTAACGCAGCGGACCTGTTCAGCCTCAAGGATCGCCTGCCTGCCGATTACAATTACCTGTCGGTTCAAGCCCCGGTCGAGCTGCAATCCGACAGCTACAAGTGGTTTACCCGCAAGCCTGGCTCTGCCGAGTACGACGGCGTGACCGAAGAGCTTAAAAGCAGTACCGAGCGCCTCACGGCATTCATTCGCCAGGCGACAGCCACGTACAAGACTCAACCGGATAAGGTCTTTCTGATCGGTTTCAGTCAGGGCGCGATGATGAGTTACGAAGTTGCTCTGCGTCAGCCAGCGCTGGTGGGCGGCTTTGCGGCGTTGAGCGGGCGCTTGTTGCCGGTGGTGAAATCGGAAGTCAAACCCAGTGACGCACTCAAGCGTCTGAAGGTCTTCATCGGTCACGGCGAGGAGGATCCTCAAGTGTCCTACGCGAGTGGTCCTGATGCGGATTCTGCCTTGAAAGCGCTCGGCCTGAAGCCGGAGTTCCATGGCTATAAAGGGGTAGGGCACAGCCTGAGTGGCGCCGAAGTTGCCAACCTCGCCGAGTGGCTCGAAAGGTCGGCCCGCTGACAGGCTGTCTCATTGACGTAGTGCTGCCGCTCAGCAAACACCGGACTGTGGGAGGCGGCTTNGCCGGCGATGCAGTCGACGCGGTATGTCAGGAAAATCGCGTCATTGTTCATCGCCGGCAAGCCGCCTCCCACAAAAAACGTGTTCATTCAGCAGATCACGTGTTGTTTGATAAGAGGCGGCTTCCGGAAGCAAAACTTCTTGACGCGCTGCAGGGATGCAACCAGTACCCACTGATCAGTTGACNCTTCACATCCTTGAACTTGAGCACGTTTTCCTTGCTTTCTCGATCACGGAAGGTGAGCTTGAGCGCGGGAGACAGTTTGAGTCGGCCCTTGGCTGCCTCGAAGGTCAGCGTCACGCGGGTCGGAACATTACGAATCAGCTGGAATGAATCCCAGCGATCGAATTTTGTATCACCGACACGCATCTGAATCATGTTCAGCGCGCCGCCCGTTTCGTCGAACAGGCTGACCGGGTTCAGGAAGCGAAAGTCACGGTCCGGACTCTTGTTCAGCAACTCCAGCGTACAAGTCGGCGCCTGACCGTTCTGATCACACTCCAGCAGTTCCAGCGTCAGGTTGTCGACGGTCTCGGCACGCTTGCCGAACACATTGGCGTTGTCGTTTTCAACGAACAGCTTCTGACTGCGGGCAAACTCTACCGAGGGCTTGGCGTACTCGCCGCCCAGCTTGAAGAACACCCCGCAAAGGATCAACGCCAACAACAGCCATACGCCCAGCTTCAGGAAGCCGGGCAGTTTTCTGGCCATGATCGCGATGCCCAGTCCGCCGCACAGCGTCATGCTGGCGACAACGGTGATCAAGGTCTGCCAGTTGATAGAGTCGACGTTCAGGCCCAGAACACTCGGGTCTGGAAAGAGGTAGGTAAAGATGCTCCACAGGACACCGATCATGCTGCCGATACCTAAGGATATCCTGGCAAAAATCGCTGAAATCTTGCGCGCGGCGGGTGAGGGAGCGGGTACGGGTGGTGCTGCGTCCATTGCTGTTTTGCCTTGTTCGAGTGTCGAGAAATGCGTGCCGATGACAGATCAACTGCATGGCAGATAAAAGGCCTGTTCATGAGGCGCTTGTACAGTCCGTGTTCAATCGCGCTGCTGGAAGTGCGAACTTTTTGATGCGGGAAAGAAACAGAAGGGCGATCGGACCATACCGTCGCGGCGCGATTATCCGGTAATTCTCGTGCAAAGTGCAGCGTTGCGTCGCGCAATCAACGAGATAGATCTGCTTCAGGCAGAAGGGCGTGGCTGGAAGAGACGCGGACAGACTGTTCTGTCCGCGAAAAAACTACGGCTGAACTCAGCCCTGGCTGACCCGTGCGGCTCGCGCGCCGGATGAATCCTTCAGGAATGCCAGCAATGCGATCAGCGGCAGCGCTGTGCCAGCGATCATCACCCAGGTCCATCCGCCATGATCGAACAGCGGGCTGGCAACGGCCGAGCCGATGGCGCCGCCGATGAAGATGCTGGTCATGTACAAGGCGTTGAGTCGGCTGCGACTGGCGGAGTCCAGTGCGTAGACGGTGCGCTGGCCCAGCACCATGCTGGTCTGCACGCAGTAATCCAGCACCACGCCGGTTACTGCCAGGCCGATGACGCTGTATACCGGGTGAATCAACCCCGGCAGGAAGCTGAGCGCGCCGAGCAGCAAAGCGCCCAGCGAAACGATCCGGGTGTGACCCGCGTCAGCCAGTCGGCCACTGATGGGCGCGGCAATGGCGCCGATGGCACCGATCAGCGCGAAAATGGCGATCTGGGTTTGCGACAGCCCGTGATTGCGCGACAGCTCAAGCGGCACGGCCGTCCAGAACAGGCTGAATGTCGCGAACATGCAGGCCTGATAGAACGCGCGCTGGCGCAGCACCGGCTGGGTGCGCAACAGGGTCCACAGCGAAAACAGCAACTGGCCGTACGTGGCTCGGTGGTCAGGGACGCGTTTGGGCATGGTGGTCGCGAGAACGACGCTGATGCCGATCATCACCACAGCCGCCGAGCCGAACACTGCCCGCCAGCCGAAGTGATCGGCGACCAGACTCGAGATGGGCCTTGCCAGCAGAATCCCCAACAGCAGCCCACCCATGATCCCGCCGACCACACGGCCCCGCGATTCCTCAGGCGCCAGATGCGCCGCCAGTGGGATCAGCATCTGCACCGACACCGAACTGAAGCCCACCAGCAGCGAGACCAGCAGAAACAGATTCGGCTGCTCGGCAAAGGCCGCGCCCAGCAGACTCAGCGTCGCGACTGCTGTGGTCAGCAGCATCAGCTTGCGGTTTTCCAGCAAGTCACCCAGCGGCACCAGAAAGAACAGACCCAGCGCGTAACCAATCTGCGTCAGCGACACGATCAGACTCGCCGCCGTACTGGACAGGCCAATGTCCGGCGCGATCAGTTCGATGATCGGCTGGGCGTAGTAGATATTGGCGACGATAGCGCCGCAGCAGAACGCAAACAGCATCACCAGACCACCGGTCATGGTCACGCTGCCGTGGGAGGTTTGGGTCGAGTGGGGCATCACGGATCTCGCTCGTGCAATCGGGCTTCACGCACGCTTTACCGTGCGCGGGCCGTTCAGGATGGAATGCTGAGCAGGCTAATGGTTTTGACCGCAATTAAGTAGGCATGCCGAGGTGATACAAGATATTTCTGTGAGTGATGATTGGAGGCTGCTCTCGCGCCGCCTGCCATCCAAAGCTTTATTTGCGATCATCTCCCATCGGCCTGATCCCATAACAGACCAGATACAGCGCAGGCAGAAAGAACAGCGTCAGCAAGGTCGCAACTGCAATGCCGCCGATCATGGCGATGGCCATCGNGTCCCCAGAACACTTCGCGAGCAATGGGGATCATGCCCAGGCTGGCGGCGGCCGCCGTCAGCAGGATCGGGCGGCAGCGGTGTTCGGTGGCCTTGATGACGGACGCCCAGGGGCTTTCGCCAGCGGCCATGAATTCGTCGATCTGGGTCACCAGAATCACCGAGTTGCGGATGATGATGCCGATCAGCGCGAGCACGCCGAGAATCGCCACGAAGCCGAGTGGGTAGCCGGAAATCAGCAGCGCAGCGACAACGCCGATCAGCCCCAGCGGCACCACACTGACCACCAGCAGCAGTTTTTTCACGCTGTGCAACTGGATCATCAGAAAGCTCACGACCATCAGCAGCATCAGCGGCACGACCTTGAGAATCGGTCCCTGTGAACGGGCGCTGGCCTCGACTGCACCGCCTGTGGCCACCGAATAGCGTACGGGTAGACTTGCGCTGAACGCATCGACGTCCGGTTTGAGCTGTTTGACCAATGCCGCTGGTTGCAGCTTGCCGAGCACGCTGGCTTTCAGGGTGATGGTGGGCAGGCGGTCGCGGCGCCATACCAGCGGTTGCTCCTGTTCGTAGCTGAGGGTGGCGAATGACAGCAGCGGTACGGTCGAGCCGTTCGGCGTCGGGATCTGCAGGCTGCCGAGGGTCTGGATCGAGCTGCGCTCATCACTTTCAGCGCGTCCCACCAGATCAATCAGGTAAGTGCTATCGCGCAGCTGGGTGATGGTCGTGCCGCTGACCAGGCTGTTGAGAATCTGCGCCACGTCCTCGGAGGACAGGCCGAACTGGCGCACTTTGTCTTGCGCGATGTCGATTTTCAGGACCTTGCCCGGTTCGTTCCAGTCGTAGATCACCTGGCCGATGTTGGGGTTGGTGTCGAGCAGCGCGGCCAGCGCCATGGCTTGGCTGCGGACCTGTTCGATGTCCGGTCCGCTGACCCGGTATTGAATCGGCCAGCCCACGGGCGGCCCCATGTTCAGCGGCTGCACGTAACCACCGACGCCCACATAGTCATCACGAAAGCGCTGGCGCAGACGCTCGATCAGCCGGTCGCGGGCTTCGCCACCGTGGCTGACGATGACCATCTGGCCGTAGAACGGGTTGCTCAGTTGCTGGTCCAGCGGCAAATAAAAACGCACGGCGCCCTTGCCGACGTAGGAGCTCCAGCGCAGTACGTCCGGGTCGTCTTTGAGGGTGGACTCGAAGCGGTCCATGGTCTGGCGAGTGCCTTCGATCGAACCGTTCTGCGGCATGTAGAAGTCGACCAGGATTTCCGGGCGGTCCGAGTCCGGGAAGAACTGGTTCTGCAGCAGCTTGCCGGCGAACAGCGAGCCGATAAAGATCAGCGTGGTGATGCCGATCACCCACCAGCGGTGTTCCAGCGCCCTGACCAGCGACCGACTGAACCCCCGCATCCAGCGTCCCGGTGCCGCATGCACGGCAGAAACCTTGAGCAGGTGTACGCCGATCAGTGGCGCGAACAGCACCGCCACCAGCCACGACAGCAGCAGCGCCACCGCGATCACGGCGAACATGGTGAACACGTATTCGCCCGCCGAGCTATGGTTTAGACCGATCGGTACAAAACCCGCAACCGTGACCAGCGTACCGGTCAGCATGGGAAAGGCGGTCGAGGTATAGGCGAAGGTGGCGGCCTGTTCCCGGCTGTCGCCGTGCTCCAGGCGGGTCACCATCATCTCCACTGTGATCATCGCGTCATCCACCAGCAGTCCCAGGGCAATGATCAGGGCACCGAGGGAAATGCGCTGCATGGTGATGCCGCTGTATTCCATGAAGACGAAGACCAGCGCCAGCACCAGCGGGATCGAGCAGGCGACTACAAGCCCGGCGCGGACGCCCAGGCTGATGAAACTGACCACCAGTACGATCAGGATCGCTTCGAACAGGGCGCGGGTGAAGCCGCCGATGGCTTTTTCGACCACGTCGGCCTGGCTCGACACCAGATGCACATCAATGCCCAGCGGCAATTCGGTGGTCAGTTCCTCGATGCGCTGCTGCAACTGCGTGCCGAACGCCTGAATGTTTCCGCCCTGTTTCATGGCCACCGCGAGACCGATGGCAGGCTGACCGTTGAAGCGGAACAGGGAAGAGGGCGGGTCGGCGTAGCGCCGCTCGACCGTGGCCAGATCGCTGAGGCGGAAGAAGCGGTCGCCGAAGCGCAGGTTGACCGCCAGAAGGTCTTCCTCGCTGGTGAACTGGCCGCTGGCCCGGACGGCAATGCGCTCGGGGCCTGCTTCCATGACGCCCGCCGGTGTGACCGAGTTCTGGGCCTGCAAGCTTTGCAGCACCTGACGCTGGTCGATCCCCAGAGCAGCCAGCTTGCGAATGGAGAAATTCAGGTAGATGACTTCGCGCTGCGCACCCAGCAGTTCGATCTTGCCCAGATTGGGTACGCTGCGGATATCGGCCCGTACCTGCTCGACGTAATCTCGCAACTGGCGAAACGACAGGCCATCGGTCGTGAAGGCATAGATGCTGCCGAACACATCACCGAACTCGTCATTGAACGCCGGACCCTGAATACCGGCGGGCAGTTCGCCGCGAACGTCGCTGATCTTCTTGCGCACCTGATACCAGGCCTCGGGAATGTCGGCGCTGCGGGTTTCGCTCTTGAGAAACACAAACAGGGTGGACTCACCGGCCAGCGTGTAGCTTTTCACGTAGTCCAGCGCGTCGATTTCCTCGAGCTTCTTCTCCAGGCGATCCGTCACCTGCAGCAGCGTGTCGTTCAGGGTCGCGCCAGGCCAGCGCGCCTGAATCACCATGGTCTTGATTGCGAAAGACGGGTCTTCCTCGCGACCCAGATTCAGGAACGACCAACTGCCCATCAGCAGCGAAACGAACATCATGTACCAGACCAGCGTGCGATGTTTGAGGCCCCAGGCCGACAGATTGAAGCGCTCCCTCACAAACCGACCTCTCATTGCACGCGAATTTTCTGTCCGGGCTGCATCGTGTTGACGCCCGCCGTGACGACCTTGTCGCCGACGTGCAACTCACCGTCGACCTGAACCGTTGAGCCATTGCGCGCCAATACCTGAATCTCCCGCGGACTCAGGGTCGATGTCAGCGGATCGATCACCCACACCTGCGCCTTGCCGCCGCGTTGCACGACAGCACTGCCAGGCAGTTGATGGGACGCTGGCGCCGCGCCGCTGATCTCGACACTGATGGTCGAGCCGAGCCGAAACAGATCCGGCGTGTCGTTCAGGGCCAGCCGCACCCGCTGAGTGCGTGTGGTGGGATCGATTTGCGGGGACAGTTGACGAATCCTCGCCCTGACCGAAATCTGCTCGTTCAAGGGTGACAACACCCGGATCTGTGCAGAGTCGGCCAGTGAGGCAACCAGACCGACCGGAAGATCGACCATCGCTTCGCGGCTTTCCGGACGCGCCAGGCTGACCACGGGCTCCCCGGCAGCCATCACCTGACCGACTTCGGCACGCCAGTCGGTCACCAGTCCGTCGAATTCCGCCAGCAGGCGCGTGTAAGACAGGTGATCGCGGGCTTGCTGCAACGCGATATCGGCGCGCTGCTGCAAGGCTTCCTGATTGCGCAGGTCGCTGCTCAGTTGATCCAGACGCGCCCGTGAGCCGACGCCGCGCTCGAACAATTGCTGATAGCGCAATTGTTCGTCACGAACCTGTTGCCACGAGGACTGGGCTTTGCTGAGTTCCGCCTGTCGGGCGTGCAGCTGATTCTGCTGCTCGCTGGGCTCAAGCGTGGCCAGCAGATCGCCCTTGCGCACAGCTTTGCCGACCTCGGCCTGACGGGTGGCGATGCGCCCTGCGACGCGGAACCCCAGCGGCACTTCGTACTGCGGTTGAATGCTGCCTGCGAAGCGGCCATGCAGGGCCTTGTGGGGCTCGACAATCTCAGTGAACAGCACCGGCCGCTCGACCACTTCGCGAACCGGCTTGTCGCGGCAGCCGGGCAGGGCGATCAGCACTGCGCAGGCCAGCCAGCTGCAGGTCAGGACTCGAGGCTGGCGGGAGTTGATATTCATCGCTGTCGTTCCGAGGCTGTGATCTCTGCGGTAGCGATTGCGAGTCCGGTCTGTGTGGCCACTTCGACCTTCTGCCCGGCGTAGAGAAACTGCAGACCCTGAGAGACAACCCGGTCGCCTTCGGACAGCCCTTCTGCGACGAGTACCTGACCCTGGTCATAACGCAATACCCTGACTCGTTGCAGTGAGACGTGGGACTTGTCATCCACCCGCCAGACTGCGGGTTGCCCTTGGGTGCGTGTCAGCGCCGACCACGGCAGGACGAAGGCGCGTTGCGCGCGATTGTCGAGGCGGGCGCTCACCACTGACCCGAGGCCCGGAGCGTCGGAAGTCTCTGGCAGAGCGACCCGCACGCGTAACGTGCCGCTGGCGGCGGAAACGATAGGGGTGATTTCGCGAATCCTGCCGATCAGTTCAAGACCGGGCTGGCCTACCGGGCTGATCGTGACCCGGTCGCCGATCCGGTCGGTGCCGAGCAGCGACTCATAGGCGGCGAACACCGCTTCGCGTTCGCCATCGTGCGCCAGGCTGAACACCGGCGCGGCGGCCTGCACCACCTGACCTTCCTCGGCTTGTCGAGACGTGATCACGCCGTTGGCGACGGCAACCAACTCGGTATAACCGACATGCTCACGGGCAGTAGCCTGCTGCGCCTTGAACGACACCAGATCACCACGAGCGCTTTCCAGACTGGAACGCGCCTGCTGATATTCGCTGAGATTGGTGTAGCCCTTGGGTAGCAAACGCTGCTGGCGCTGATAATTCTGCTCGGCAAGACGCAGACGGGATTCTCTCACTGCCACGTCGGCACTGGCCGATTCGAGACCCGTGCGCTGCTCGCGCGGGTCCAGTCTGGCCAGCACCTGGTTGACGTGGACTCTGTCACCTACGTCCACGAACCGTTTCACCAGCTTGCCCGACACTCGAAAGGACTGGTCAGTGATCTTGCGTGCCTGGATATCGCCACTGAGCACCACATGGGTGGCGATCTCCTGCGACTGAACCGTCTGGACCGTAACGCGGACCGGCGCTTTTTCCGGGGCTTTGCCGGCAGAGCAGGCACCCAGTGAAAGTGTCAGTGCGAAGGTGCAGCTCAGGGTCAGCCAGCGCTGAAAAGGGGGAATGTGTGCCGGTCGGCGTTTTTCACACGCATGGCCGAGCCGACGCACATCCTTTGCACAGAAAAACATCATCAATGAGTCGCCACTGCCCGGAAAAAGAAACGTTCATCCATGAACCACTGCGCCACGGGGCGTGGCGCGGGCGATCTCAGGCCATCGCAGTCGCGCTGGGCCATGCCTCGTTGCAGGCTTCTGTACCCAGAAAGGCAAGCACGTTGCGCTGCGAGTGGTGCCAAGCGGCTTTACTTTCCAGGTCGAGAAAGTGCCCGGTATCGGGAACTATGTCGAACGTGCTACGAGGGATGTAGTCGGCGAAAGTGCGCGCATCGTCAACAGTGGTGTATTCATCTTTCTCGCCGTTGACGAACAATACCGGGATCTTGATCGAGGAAAAACGCTCGACATAGTTACTGGCGCTTAGTTGGCGAATCTGGCTGATGTGAAAGTCGATCTGGCCATATTCGTGCTCGGCAAGACTGATCAGATGCTTGTAGTTGTACAGCTTGAACAGGCGCGGCAAGTACTTGCCGACTGTATCGTTGAGCAGGGAGCCGATCTTGCGTTTTTCACGAGCGGCGAGGTACACCTGAGCCTTGTCGATGTAATCGAGCATGGGCTCGTTCAGCACAGGCGAGAACGAACTGATAATGGCTTTTTCGACCGAGGCCGGGCACTCCGACAGCGCCAGAAGGGCCGAAACACCGCCCCAGGACACGGAAAGCAGGTAGTTGACCTGAAAGCGGTCAATCAGCTGAAGCAGGATGCCGACTTCGTCTTCCTTGGTCACGATCATGTCGTCGGCATTGTGTGCCCGCGACTGGCCGGAAAACGGAAGATCAAACAGGACAATGTTGTAGTGCGGTTGAAGGTACTTGACGGTTTGCCCAAAAGAGCCCGTGGTCGACAATGCGCCGTTGACCAGCATGATGGTCTTTACATGGCTGCCTTTCCAGTAAGTTTCGGTGTAAACCTTGTAATCGCCCACGTTTAAAATAGTTGATTGTGCGCCCATAACAGCCTCCCAGCCGATGTCGATCCTACGAAATTTTATTCCAGCATTCTCTGCCTCGGCGACCATGCCAAAGCCCCGCCCGGTTCAGGGCGAAATCCGATGAGTTCTTGTTTTGGGTGCATCTTTAGTCCGTCTTGCGGTGACCATAGATAACGCAGTGTTGGTATACCGACAAGATGCTGACGCCACAAAAATGCCGATTGGTTCACGTTCTTCTATCGGGCAGCTATGGGAATACTTGATAGCGAAACAGGGTTATTCGGGGAAAAGAGACAGATCAAGGCGGAAAAGCGGAACTATTGAAGGGAACTTGTGCGGGCTGAAACGGTCCAGTGCGGCCTGGTTCTGAAACATAATGTTACACTTTAGCGCTTGGCAAGTCGCGTCAGATTATTATCGAAACGCCTGAAAGGCCTGTGCCAGAGCCGTTAACCTCGTCAAAAAGCAGGCACGAGTGGATGTTCGTGCCGTTTTTCTAGACCAAGGGACGTGCCGTGCGACAGGTCAGTTTCAGGTTCGCGCCACCGTATGGACTGGTGCCGATCTGCAGCGTAAAACCGTGCAGGTTGACGATGGCTGCCACCACTGAGAGGCCCAGACCGAAACCGCTGTGCTGATTGCCCGCTTCACTGCGGTAAAAGCGTTGAAACACGGCGGCCCGTTCAGTCACCGGAATTCCGGGGCCTGAATCCTGTATGTCGACGCAAGGGCTCTTGCCTTCCTTGTCCGCGTAGGCGCTGACCATGACTGTTCCGCCCGCTGGCGTGAACTTGATGGCATTGCTCAGCAGATTGGCCAGGGCTTCGAACAGCAAGGCGCGATCTCCGACGAGCGTCGGCAACGTGTCTTCCATCTTCAGGAGCAGGGTGATCTCGTCTTCTTCGGCCAACGGCAGGTAAAAGTCGTGGAGTTCCTGCAACAGTGGACGCAACTCAAGTTCGACAAAGGCAGAGCGCCTCTGCCGGTCTTCCAGTTCCGAGATGCGCAGCAGGCCGCGGAAGCGCGCCATCAGCGTATCCGCTTCACCGATCACTTGCGCAATCTGCAGCGCGCAGGGCGAATCGTACTTGGCCTGCTGCTGGATGCGGTACAGCTGGGCACGCAGACGGGTCAGTGGCGTGCGAAGGTCATGGGCGATGTTGTCGCAGACGCCCTTGACCTCGTTCATGAGCTTTTCGATGCGGTCGAGCATCGCATTGACGATGACCGCCAGCATGTCCAGTTCGTCGCGTCTGCTGGAGACTGGCAGGCGTCCGGCCATGTCTCCGGCGATGATCGACTCTGCGCTGAGCTGGATGGCGCGGATACGCCGAAGAGGTCGTTGGCGCAGCAGGTGCCAACCGGCGACTCCGGGAATGATCGTCAACGAGATGCCCCAGAGCAGGGCGTGCAGAATCAGCGTGCTGACCGCGAACAATGAACCGTTCTCGCGCACCAGCACCAGCCAGCGGCCGTCGACGGTGTGCGACACGATCGCGTCGCAGCTGTCCTTGGGCAATCCAGGGTCTTCGGAGTCGATGCAGCTGCTCAGTTCATGGATCTGACCGTCGATGGGCAGCACTTTGGGGATGTGCGTGATCGGCCCGGCGATGTGTCGGAACTGATCGTCGAACAAGCCATAGGCGTCTACGGAACGAGTGTCGAAGGTCATGCTGGTGGCCAGCGCATCGATCAGCGCCTGCCCCTCGAAGCGCGTGAACAACTGCTGGCGATGGGTTAGCGAGCGACGTGCGAGGCTATCCAGGTAACCGTTGACCTCCCAGTACAGAACCCCCAGCAGGATGGCGCTCCAGGCCACGAACAGTGTGCTGTAGAGCGCCAGCAGTCTGCTGGAAGATGAGCGCCAACCGTTAGACGGGTTCGGCAATGACATAACCTGAACCTCGCACGGTCTGTATCAGCGGTGCGATGCCAGGCTGGTCGATCTTTTTGCGAAGGCGACCGATGTGTACATCGATCAGGTTGGTGCCGGGGTCGAAGTGGTAACCCCAGACTTCCTGGAAAATCATCATGCGGGTGATGATCTGTCCGCTGTTGCGCATCAGAAACTCGAGCAGTTTGAATTCGGTCGGCAACAGCACAAGCGGCTCGCCACCCCGACAGGCTTCACGGGTAATCAGGTTGAGCTCGAGGTCGGCCACCTGCAGAACGGTTTTCGCGGCGCTGACCGGATTGCTGCGGCGCAGCAGCACTTCGACGCGTGCCGCCATTTCATCGGATGCAAACGGCTTGGGCAGGTAATCATCGCCTCCGGCCCGCAGGCCACGAACGCGCTCGTCCACGTCGGACAGCGCGCTGATCATGAGGATCGGCGTGGCGATGCCCTGGGCGCGCAGCTGGGTGACGATGGTCAGGCCATCGATCTCCGGCAGCATGCGGTCCAGGGTTATCAAGTCGTAGTCGCCATTCACTGCACGCGCCAGACCGTCACGGCCGTTGTCCACCCAGTCCACTTCAAGTCCGTGGCTGCTGAGCTCTGCGACGATTTCCTTTGCGGTGATGGCATCATCTTCGATTGCCAGAATTCGGGTCATGGTCCCTGCCTGAATAAGTACGTTCAAAGACCTAGTTTGCCCCTAAATGGCGGCGAAGTTCCTGAAAGAAAGTTTAATGACGGGGATCATATGTCTTTCGGCATTCCGGCATCGCCGTCCTTGAGCTTCTGTGCGTCGGCCAGGCGTTTTTCTTCCGACCGACGTTTCTTGTCCCGTTCAAGTTTGGCGCTGGTGTCTTTCTCGCTGCGGATCTGCGCGTGGCTGATCAGGGCGAAAATAAAACTGCCGCCAATGATGTTGCCCGCCAGCGTGGGACCCGCAAAGGTGAACCAGAAATCCTTCCAGCCCAGCTCGCCTGCGAACACCAGATACGACACTTCAGCCGAGCCCACGACGATGTGCGTGAAGTCGCCGAGTGCCATCAGGTAGGTGATCAGCACGATGATCGCGATCTTGGCATTTTCCATCGAGGCGATCATCCAGACCATGGTCGCAATCATCCAGCCGGACACGATTCCCTTGGAGAACATCTGGCTGACATCGTTTTCCATGACCTTGCGGCCGATTTCCAGAAACGCGTGGTCGGTCTTGGCATCGAAGATCGGCAGGTTGAGCATGACGTATGCCACCAGCAGGGTGCCCATCAGGTTGCCACCCAGCACCACGCCCCACAGGCGCAACAGCCGCCAGATATTGGCCAGGTTCGGTTTGCTCATGATCGGCAATACCGCAGTGATGGTGTTTTCGGTGAACAGTTGCTGGCGAGCCAGGATGACCGCCAGGAAGCCCGCCGAATAACCCAGGCTGGTAATCACGTGGCTGCCGGATATGCCTTCAAGCCGCGACATGAGCAAACCCATCGCCATCAGCGACAGGCCCATGGTCAGGCCGGCCGCCAGGGCTGACCACCACAGGGCGGCGACGCTGCGTTCCAGCTCATGGTCGCCCTGCATGCGGATGGTTTCATGCAGTACCGCCGCGCGGGGCGGCTGGTTCTCATCGATCTCGCGCTCTTCTTCGGCTGACAGGCCGGGGGTCTTGCCGTCTACTTCGTGGTCCATACCGTTTCCTGATGCGTTGCTGATGCGCTGGAGATGAGGACGCAGGCTGCGCCGGTCCGATGCTTGAGACAGGCGCCGCACGCCGTCGTTCGCCGCCCGCCTGCGGTATCGGCAAATGTATGAGCCAGTTCTCACAGAGCCCGTGCGCTTATGCACTTGAATGGACGGAATGTCTTTTTTGGTAACTTGTATCAAGTGCTAATAAGAATCTGTACTATTCGCGAAAAAATCCCGCCGGGTCCCACGAGGCCTGGTTTCTTGCCAAGGGCTGCACCTCGATGCGTCGTACCTTTCTGTCTCTTTGTGTCATTCAAGCAATCTCCCAATCAGCCTGGGCCGATCAGGTGACTGCCAACAATTCCTCGATCGAACTGCAGAACATCGACATCCAGAGCGCCACGGATATCGAGACTGCCCAAGGCCCTGTCCAGGGCTATCGCGCGACCCGTTCTGCCAGTGCCACCCGTACCGATACGTCTTTGCACGAAACGCCGCAGTCGATCAGTGTCGTGACCCGCGAGGCCGTCGAAGACATCGGTGCCACGCGTCTGCAGGATGCGCTGGATTACGCAGGCGGCGTGGGGCGTGCCAACAACTTCGGCGGTCAGGGTCTCACCACGTTTACCGTACGCGGCTTCACCACGGGTGAGTTCTATCGCAACGGCTTCCCGATCAACCGCGGCTACCCGAACATGCCGGACGCCAACACCATCGAGCGTCTGGAAGTGCTGCGCGGTCCTGCCACTACGCTTTATGGGCGTGGCGATCCGGGCGGCACGTTCAACGTGGTGTCCAAACAGCCGTTGGCCGAGCGTTCGGTCACGCTGGGCAGCCAGCTCAATGATCAGGGGATGAAGCGCGGCACGCTGGACGCATCCGGTCCGCTGGATGATGACGGGCGATTTGCCTATCGCCTGAACGTGGTGGGCGAGGGCGGCGATACCTTTCGCGATCACGTCGAAACCGAACGCTACGGTGTGACACCTGTTTTGAGCTGGCAGGTCGATGACGCTACGCGCATTACCTTCGAAGGCGACTTCATGCGCAACAACGCGCCGCTGGACCGTGGCCTGACGCGTTATCCCGCGCAGACCCGCACCGCTTCGCGGGACACGTTCTTCGGTGAAAAAGACGTGGGCAAACTGCACAACGACAACAACATGGCGCAGATCCGTTTCGACCACGACCTGAACGCCGACTGGAAACTGGGCGGCGGCATCCAGATGCTCGACGGCTCGCTCAAGGGTGACGCCATTGAAGCCAACGGCCTGGCAGCCGACGGGCGCGCGCTGGGCCGTAACTTCAATTACCGCAAACTGGAATGGACTGATCGCGACGTGCAACTGAACGTCACCGGACATTTCGCCACCGGCGCGTTTGACCACACATTGCTGGCAGGCGTCGAGTACGAAGACTACGACTACAAGTCGATCATCCGACGCTCCAGTGGTGCGGTGAACGCCTACACCATCGACATTTTCGATCCGGTTTACGGACAGGCCCGTCCGGCGCTGACGCGAACTACCACCAACGACAAGGAAAACCTCAAGACCTACGCCGCCTTTGTGCAGGATCAGGTAGCGCTGACCGAGCGCATGAAACTGCTGGCCGGTGTGCGTTTCGAGCGTTTCGAGCATGACTACGACACCTTCGGCGTCGGCGTGCCGTTCACCAACAGCGACAACGCAGTGACCCCGCGTCTCGGCCTGACCTACGACCTGACCGACACCGTGGCGATCTACGCCAACACGGCTCGTTCGTTCAAGCCCAACACCGGCGCGAGCCGTCTGGGTGGCGGCTTCAAGGCTGAGGAGGGCAAGTCCTATGAAGTGGGCGTCAAGTGGGAAGCGCTGGACCGTCAGTTGAGCGTCGACGCTGCGCTGTATCAGATCGAGAAACAGAACGTGCTGACCACCGACCCGGTCGATTCCACCTTCAGCGTGGCAGCGGGCGAAGTGCGCAGTCGCGGTCTGGACCTGAACGTCGTTGGCAATCTGACCCCGGAGTGGCGTGTGATGGGCAGCTATGCCTACGTCGATGCCGAGGTCACCAAGGACAACACCCTGCGCTCCGGTACCCGTCTGCTGAACATCCCCGAGCAGACGTTCAGCCTGTTGAACGTCTATGAATTCCAGGACGGCGCGCTGCGTGGCCTGGGCCTGGGGGCGGGCGGTCGTTATGTCGATCAACGTGCCGGGCAGACTGCGAACACCGCTTTCTCGATGGACAGTTACACCGTGTTCGATCTGCTGGCCTTCTATAAGGTCAACGAGCACGTGAAGCTCAATCTGGATGTGAAGAACGTCTTCGACAAGGACTACGAAGAAGGCGCGTTCGGCAACGTGTATGCCTATCCGGGCGCCCCGCGCACGGTGCAGGTCGGAATCGCCTACACCCTATAAGCATCAAACGGCCGCGATCAGGCGAACACCCTGATCGGCGTCCCCGCGTGCCAGGCCTGGATGTTCTCGATCATCAGGCCATAGAAGGTCTGGTAATTGTTCTCGGTAACGTAGCCGATATGCGGCGTCGCCAGCACGTTGCCCAGCGTGCGGAACGGGTGGTTTTCCGGGAGCGGCTCGGTATCGAACACGTCCAGAGCGGCTCCGGCGATTCTGCGCTGTTGCAGGGTTTCGATCAGCGCCGCTTCGTCGATGATCGGCCCGCGCGACGTATTGACGATGAACGCGCCGGGCTTCATCCAGCCCAGCGCTTCAGCATCCACGAGCCCTCGGCTGCGCTCGCTGAGCACCAGATGCACCGACAGTACATCGGCCTGCTCGAACAGCGCCTGCTTGCTCACATAAGTGACGCCACATTCGGCGGCGGCCTCCGGTGTCAGATTCTGGCTCCAGGCGATGACCTCCATGCCGAACGCCTGACCGTAGCGGGCAATCCACTTGCCGATACTGCCCAACCCCAGAATGCCCAGCGTCTTGCCGTACAGATCGCTGCCCAACCCGACTTGCCAGTGACCGGCGCGCAATGCATTGGCTTCGGTCACCAGATTGCGAGTGATGCCCATGATCAGCGCCCAGGTCAGCTCCGGCGCTGCCTGCTTGTAGCTGTCGGTGCCGCACACCGTAATATTCAGCCGTTTGGCCGCTGCGACGTCGATGGCCGCATTGCGCATGCCGCCGGTGGTCAACAGTTTCAATCGCGGGAGCTGGCCGAGCAGGGCGGCGTCGAACAGGGTTCGTTCGCGCATCACGCAGATCACATCGAAGTGCTGGAGGCGCTGGACCATGGTGGCAGTGTCGGCGGGGAAGTCATGCAGGAAGCTGACCTCGCCGATGGAGTGCAGTGGCGACCAGTCCACCACATCGCTGGCCACGTTCTGCCAGTCATCAAGCACAGCAATGGTCAATCGGTTCATGAACAGTGGTCTCCCTAAGCAGTTTTGAGGAAGCGGCTAATCGAACAGGCTGGCTGCGATATTGATCGAGAACCCCAGAATAGCCGTGTTGAAAACAAAACAGATCAGCGACTGGGCCAGCACGATCCGGCGCATCTGGCGCGTCGCCACGCCTACATCGGAGGTCTGGACCGCAACGCTCAAGGTGAACGAGAAATACAGAAAGTCCCAATAATCCGGGTTTTTCTCGCCACCGGCGAAAGACAGTGCCGGCTCCTTGCCTTTCCAGGTATAGAACAGACGGGCGTAATGCAGGCTGAACACGACGCCGATCATCAGCCATGAACCAATGACGGTGACACCGGTGAACGCGTGATGCAGCAACTGGGCATGCGGCGAAAGACCTTTGGTGCCCGCGATTTCAACGATGATCGCGGCCAGGCTGGCCAGTGCGGCGATGGACACGGTCATCAGGATCGCGCCGGCATTCTCGTCTTCCATCATGGCGATGCGCTGCACATCGCTCGCATCGCTGTGCAGGGTGCGGATGAATATGAGGATCAGATAAAGCCAGACGCCCAGATCCCAGCCAATGAGCAGATTCTGGGTCACTGTGGTGTCGGGAAGCACCCAGGCGGAGGCGACGCCGGACGTCAGCCCTACGAGCGCAGCGATGGTCAGGCGAGGGTGGGTATGAACGATATGGCGCATGTGGGCTAGTCGTTACTGATTGTTGCAAGACAGTATCACGAGGCAGTGCGAAGCGAGAAAAAACGGCGCGCAAGGGGATTGCGCGCCGTGTGCCAACGGTGTGGCGAGTGTTCTTGAATCAGTCGAAGGCGGTTCAGCGCACCAGGCAAGGCTGCTTGTTGTTGAACGTCCAGTCCTTGATCAGAAACTGCATGGCCACGGCATCGTTGCGCGCGCCCAGGCCCATGCCTTTATAGAGTTCGTGTGCCTTGGCCAGTTGATCCATGTCCAGTTCAACGCCCAGTCCCGGTTTTTTCGGCACCTCGACCTTGCCTCCGACGATCTGCAGCGGGGCCTTGGTCAGGCGCTGGCCGTCCTGCCAGATCCAGTGAGTGTCGATGGCGGTGATATTGCCCGGCGCAGCGGCGGCCACATGGGTAAACATCGCCAGCGAGATGTCGAAGTGGTTGTTGGAATGCGAGCCCCAGGTCAGACCCCACTCGTTGCACATCTGCGCAACCCGCACCGAACCCTGCATGGTCCAGAAATGCGGATCGGCCAGCGGAATGTCAACCGACTGCAACTGAATCGCGTGACCCATCTCGCGCCAGTCGGTGGCGATCATGTTGGTGGCCGTCTTCAGGCCTGTGGCGCGGCGGAACTCGGCCATTACTTCGCGGCCGGAGAATCCGTTTTCCGCTCCGCATGGGTCTTCGGCGTAGGCCAGCACATGATGCTGGTCGCGGCACAGACGGATGGCTTCCTTGAGCGACCAGGCGCCGTTCGGGTCCAGAGTAATGCGAGCGTCGGGGAAGCGTTCTGCCAGCGCTGTGACCGCTTCGATTTCCTCGTCGCCACGCAGTACGCCGCCCTTGAGTTTGAAGTCCTGAAAGCCATAACGCTGGTGCGCGGCTTCAGCCAGGCGTACTACCGCTTCAGGGGTCAAAGCGACTTCGTGGCGCAGGCGGAACCAGTCGTTGTCGGCATCCGGTTCGCTGCGATAGGCCAGATCGGTCTTGTGCTGATCGCCCACATAGAACAGATAACCCAGCATCTCCACCTGATCGCGCTGCTGGCCTTCACCCAGCAAGGCGGCAACGGGCACGCCCAGGTGCTGGCCGAGCAGGTCGAGCAGGGCGGCTTCCAGCGCGGTGACGGCGTGGATGGTGATACGCAGGTCGAAGGTCTGCTGACCACGGCCGCCCGAGTCGCGTTCGGCAAAAGCCTTGCGCACGTCGTTGAGGATCTTCTGGTACGTACCGATGCTGCTGCCGACCACCAGCGAGCGTGCGTCTTCCAGGGTCTGGCGAATCAGGTCGCCGCCCGGCACTTCGCCGACGCCGGTGTTTCCTGCGTTGTCCTTGAGGATCACGATGTTGCGGGTGAAGTAGGGGCCGTGCGCGCCGCTGAGGTTGAGCAGCATGTCGTCATGGCCCGCTACCGGCACGACCTGCATCTCGGTGATGACCGGGGCCTTGGCAGTGATGTTGGAGTGCTGAGCGTTCATGGTGAAATCCTGTGCGAAATTGTTATTGGAGTGAGCGTCAGTGAGTCGCAGGCGTCTGCACAGCGGCGACCGGCGTCGCGCCTGGCTTTGGCGTATTGCGGGCGGCGAAGACAATGACTGCGGCAATCAGCGACGTGGCGGTCAGGCCATAAAGGCCGCCCTGAATCGAGCCGGTGTGCTCTTCCAGCAGGCCGAAAGTGGTCGGTGCCACGAAACCGCCGAGGTTGCCGACCGAGTTGATCAGTGCGATGACCGCAGCGGCGATCCGGGCGTCCAGATAAGCCTGGGGAATCGGCCAGAACAGTGACGAGGCCGACTTGAAGCCCAGTGCCGCAAAGCAGATGGCAACGAACGCGAAGATCGGGCTGCCCGTGGTGGACATGAACATGCCCGCCGCGGCAATCAGCAGCGCTGCAGCAACCCAGGCCTGCTGGCGTTTCCATTTGGCCGACAGGGTGGCGAAGGCGTACATGCCGATGATCGACAGCAGCCAGGGGATCGAGTTGAACATGCCGACTTCGAAGTCGGTCAGGCTGCCCATTTTTCTGATGATGCTCGGCAGCCAGAAGGTCGCCGCATAGATGGTCAACTGAATGAAGAAGTAGATCAGGCAGAACAGGATGATCTGACCGTCCTTGAGCAGCTTGCCGATGGACGCCTTGACTGGCGTTGCGGCTTCGCGAGCGGCCTGTTCGGCGTCGATGGCGTTGACCAGTGCGTCCTGTTCCTCGCGGGTCAGCCACTTGGCATCGTGCGGTTTGGAGTCCAGCCAGAACCAGACGAAGAAGCACAGGCCCACCGAGAACATGCCTTCGATGAAGTACATCCACTGCCAGCCTTTCAGGCCGAACCCGGTGATCTGCAGCAGCAGGCCGGACAACGGGCCGGAAATCAGCGAAGCAATGGCCGAACCGCTGAGGAAGATGGCGATTGCCTTGCCACGCTCAACGCCTGGCAGCCAGCGGGTGAAGTAGTAGATCACGCCTGGAAAGAAGCCTGCTTCGGCCACGCCCAGCAGAAAGCGCAGGATATAGAAGTGGGTTTCGTTCTGGATGAAGGCCATGCAGGCCGCGACCAGGCCCCAGGTGAGCATGATCCGCGTCAGCCAGATGCGTGCGCCGACTTTCTGCAGCAGGATGTTGGAAGGGACCTCGAACAACGCATAGCCGATGAAGAACAGCCCGGCGCCCAGGCCGTAGGCGGCAGCACCGATGCCCAGATCGTGCTCCATGTGCGAGCGCACGAAGCCGATGTTCACCCGGTCGATGTAGTTGACGATAAACATGATGACGAAAAGCGGCAGGACATGACGTTTGACTTTCGATACGGCTGAAGTCAGGACCGAATCTGCGCCGGCGGCCATCCCGGAATTGGATGTGCTCACAATTGAATCTCCCACTCGTTGTTTTTATGCGGGTATGTGCGAGGTGTGTCCTTCGCATTGTCGGTCATCATACAAGTTGGATGCACTTGCGCAAGCCCCCTCGACGGTCGGATCACGATTAATTTTTGCGGTCGCCGACGAGAGGTTTCAGTCGTTTTTCGTGGAGTTTATTCAGCTTCAGGTCATTGGAGGCCAAGCATTTAAAGGGTTTTGCGCTCGGGTTGAGTATCGTTAGCCGTCACTGAAGATCATTTTTTATGGAGTATCACGTCATAAAAAGACGGACAGGAAGGCAGGAGATGTTTTGACAAGCTTGGTTCACTTGTAATACAAGTCAGACAAGTTCT
This sequence comes from Pseudomonas viridiflava, assembly GCF_001642795.1. GTDB lineage: Bacteria > Pseudomonadota > Gammaproteobacteria > Pseudomonadales > Pseudomonadaceae > Aquipseudomonas > Aquipseudomonas viridiflava. Next base: position 134,896 of record NZ_LKEH01000031.1, read on the forward strand.
GGTGACCCTGAAACTCAGGCCCCATACGCCTTCGTCAACCTTGCCGCTGCGTTACGGGTTCACCAGGCGCCGCACAATCAGACAAGCGCCAGACAACGTCAGGACAACCTTCATGCAAGAGCCCGCCAGCACCGCCCCCAAACGCCGCCAGCACAGTCTGGCCACTGATCTGGTCACCGAACTGAGCCAGCGCATCCTGCTGGGCAAGATTGCGCCGGGTGAGAAGCTGCCATCGGAAAACCAGATCGTCCGTGAGCACGGCGTCAGCCGTACGGTGGTGCGCGAGGCGATTTCCAAGTTGCAGGCCTCGGGGCTGGTGGTGACCCATCATGGCATCGGCACCTTTGTGCTGGAGCGCGGCGATCAGACGGGGTTGCGTCTGAAGGTCGAAACCGTGTCGCGGGTGCGCGACATCATCGAGCTGCGCATCGGCCTTGAAACTCAGTCTGTGGCGCTGGCGGCGGTGCGTCGTACGGAAGAGCAACTGGCGGCCATGCGTCAGGCGCTGGACGACTATCAGGACCTGCTGGCCAACGATGACAGTTGCGTCGAGGCGGACAAGCGTTTTCACATGCTGATCGCCGAAGCGACCGGCAATCCGTATTTCATGGAAATCATGCAGCACCTGGGCAGCGCGATCATTCCGCGCAGCCGTATTGCCTCAAGCGAGCGGGCGGGCAATAACCTGGCGCATCAGGGCTACCTGGCCAACCTGGAACACGAAGCGCTGCTCAGCGCTATTCGTCGCAAGGACCCGGACGCGGCGCGTGCAGCCATGTGGACCCACCTGAGCAACAGCCGTGAGCGTCTGGTGCCGCAGGATTAGCCCTCGTCCGCATCCTTGAGTACGCCCAGCATCAGTTGCATCTGCCAGTCGAAATAGGGATTGAAGGTCAGTCGCGAGTGGATCTTGCCCGGCTCGCGGTAACCCCAGTCCGAGTACCAGACCGGCTCGCCCGCCATGCATTTCGCCGTGTCCTCGTCGGTCTGGCCGTTCCAGCAGATTCGCTGCGTGCCATTGACGCCGTACAGCGGATTGTTTGGGGAGAACAGCAGGCCCATGTGCGAAAAGCGGCTGATGCGGTAGTCCGGCAGGTAGTCGGTGCGCACCTCGACCCGTGAAGTGCGCGCAGCCTTGGCGGGCAGATCGCCGTACCAGATCAGGCGGCTGTCCGGGTGGCTGAAGCGTTCGTTGAAGGTGTCCAGTACGTAGGCGGTGTCCAGCACCGAGTCGTGCTGGGCGATGGCAATGAACACCGGCTTGTCATATTTACGTCTGAGCAGGCGATTCTGAGCCAGAGCGCTGCTGCGATAGAACTGGGCGAACCCGTTGGTGGGCACATTCATGTAACGCAGCGGCGTCTGCATCGGCCGCAGACTTTCCTTGGAGGGCGCGAGCAGCCATGGTCTTGCCCAGCCGATCCAGGGTGTCAGCCAGGCATAACCGCTGTCGGAGCGAAAGGCGGGCGAGAACAGCAGCAGCCCGGCAATCTCGTCATGGTCGTAGGCGTAGTCCAGCACCAGATTGGCACCGGTGGAAAAACCACCCAGATACACCTTGGGCACTTCCTTGCCGAGCAGGTTTGCCTGCTCGCGGACCACCTGCTGCCATTGCTCCAGCGTCACGTCGAGCATGTCTTCGGGTTTGGTGCCGTGACCGGGCAGCAGCACGGTGCGGACCACAAACCCCTGATCGGCCAGCCGCTGACCGACGTCGTGGAATGACCAGGGTGAATCCCCCAGACCGTGCACCATCAGCACGCCGCCTTTGATCTCACCGCTCGGCGTCCACTGTTGCGGCGCATTCCAGTTCAGTTCGGCTTCGTGGTCGGACGTCTGGAAGGTACGCTGGGAGCGGATCAGTTCCCGGGTCTGCTGACGGTAATCCTCGAAGCGTCGGGTAGGGTCTTCACTCTCGGCCATCGAGGTGCAGGCTGAAAGCGTGAGCAGGGACAGCAGGCTGGCGAGTCGGGATCTGATCAAGTTCTGGAAGCCCTGGGTCTGGCGGGGTTGATTGGGTCATGCAAAGGGTGGCGCACGGTCTGCGCCCATCGTTATACACAAGTCTGGAAGACGCGCAAAACGGAGCCAAAACGTAAGTATCTGACTAAATGCATACCCTGTGGGAGGCGGCTTGCCGGTGATGCTTTTTCTGAAGCGATCTATCAGTGACTGAGCTGACGCCATCGCCGGCAAGCCGCCTCCCACAGTAGTCCGTGGTTGCAGCAAGACTTGGGTATAACGCTGAGGCAGGCTGCGTGGGCACTGTGCCACGCGCATCGCGCTCACCAATGGTTTCAGGCACACTCGCTGGCTCAATAACTTCAACAAAATGTATCCGCATGCCTACTCACTCCAAGCCCCTCGTGGCACCGGGAGTTCTTCATGTTTGCGCTTGATCGGGACCTGGCTCAGGACATCGTCGATCGCGCCATGGCGATTCTGCCCTATAACGTCAATGTCATGGACTATCTGGGCATCATCATTGGCAGCGGTGATCCCGAGCGTCTGTGCACTCGGCACGAAGGTGCGCAACGGGTTCTCGCCAACAGCCAGGTCTTCGAAATCGATTCCCGGGCTGCGCTGCATCTGGGCGGCGTGAAACCGGGCGTCAATCTACCGCTGATGCTCGACCACAAACTGGTCGGTGTGCTCGGTATCACCGGCGAACCGGACGAGGTCCGTGTCTACGGCGAACTGGTGAAGATGACCGCTGAAATGCTCATGGAACAGCGCCGCCAACAGGCTGATCGCCAATGGCGCCTGCAACGCAGCGAAGACCTGCTGGCGCGGCTGTTGCTGCCCGACTGCCCTGAAAGCCTGGTCGACGAAGCCCGCCAACTGGGCCTGCAGCCGCAATTGCCCCGTCAGGCGGTGCTGATTCAGCTGGGTGCACAGACCTCCGCGGCCAGCCAGATTGCCGGATGGCTGGGCTCACGCTATGCCGACAGTTGGTTCGTGCTGCGCGAACCGACCTTGCTCTACTGGTGCCGCGCGGCGATCAAGGATCGCGACGACAATGCGCTGCTCAAGCAGTTTGAAGAGCACCACTGGCCCGTGATACGCATGGCCACGGTGGAACCTTCGGCGGACTTGCCCGAGTTGCGCCATGCCTGCGCGGCTGCACGGGATCTGCTGGATTACGTCGCGCAGGCCCACTCGAAACAACAGCTGGTGCGTCTGGCCGATCACCGTCTGCCCGTGCTGTTCTGGCGTCACCGGCATGACTGGCTGGCGTCCGAAATTGCCGAGCCGATTGCCCGTTTGCACCATCAGGGTCAGTTGCTCGAAACCCTGTGCAGTTGGTTTGACCACAGCGGCGAAAGCCAGGCCTGCGCCGATGCGCTGGGTATCCATCGCAACAGTCTGCGCTACCGGCTGGAGAAGATTGCCGAACTGACCGGCTGCGACCCTTACAAGACCGTTGACCTGTTGCGTCTTTATCTGGGCGCGCAGATGAACCCCCGACAGGGCTGAAGGCAGGTTTTGTTCAAATGCCCGATCACCTCGCAGAATCGTTGTGCGCCGGGCAGGCGGCAAGGCGGGCAGGGGATGAGAACATCCGGTGACGGACATGGAGAACAACAATGAAAATAGTCATCGCCCCCGATTCCTTCAAAGACAGCCTCAGTGCCCAGGCCGTCGCCGACGCAATTGCCAGCGGCCTGGCCGAAGTCTGGCCCGATGCCGAGCTGGTCAAGTGCCCCATGGCCGACGGTGGTGAAGGCACTGTCGAAGCTGTGCTGGACGCCTGCGAGGGTCAATGGATGAGCGCACAGGTCAGCGGCCCGCTGGGTGACAGCGTCTCGGCTCAATGGGGCTGGCTGGCGCAGAGCCGCACCGCGATCATCGAAATGGCCATGGCCAGCGGTCTGCAATTGCTTACCCTCAAGCAGCGCGACGCCTGCCTGACCAGCACCGAAGGGACTGGTCAATTGATCTCGGCGGCGCTGGATGCTGGTGCGCAACGGGTCATTCTGGCCATCGGTGGCAGCGCGACCAACGATGGCGGCAGCGGCATGCTCTCGGCACTGGGCGCGCGGTTTCTGGACCGGGATGATCAGCCATTACCGCGAGGGGGCCGGGCTCTGGCCGAGCTTGCGCGGATCGACCTGAGTGGTCTGGACCCGAGGCTGGCGAATGTACGTGTCGAAATTGCAGCCGACGTCGATAACCCGCTCTGTGGTCCCAACGGCGCATCGCATATCTTCGGTCCGCAAAAGGGCGCCTCGCCCGATCAGGTGCTGGCGCTTGACGCCGCGCTGGCGCATTTTGCCGATCACTCGGCCCGCACGTTGGGGCGCGACCTGCGTGACAGCCCCGGTAGCGGTGCAGCAGGCGGCATGGGTTTCGCGGCCAAGGCTTATCTGAATGCTTCGTTTCGTGCCGGGGTCGAGGTGGTCGCAGACCTGACGGGCCTCGAGCAGGCGCTGGTCGGTGCCGATCTGGTGATCACGGGCGAGGGGCGCTTCGATGCCCAGACCTTGCGCGGCAAGACGCCTCTGGGCGTTGCACGCGTCGCCCAACGCCAGCGTGTACCGGTCATCGTGCTGGCCGGGACACTGGGCGAAGGTTATGAGCAGCTTTATCAGCACGGCATCAGCGCCGCATTCGCGTTGACCAGCGGGCCGATGGACCTTGAACAGGCCTGTCGCGAAGCGCCTCGCCTGCTTCAGGAACGGGCGCGGGATGTGGCGCGGGTGTGGCAGCTGGCGGCCTCAGGATGAAGCTCGGTGGTTATGGGAGGCAGCCACTACGTCTTCGACGTAGCGCTGTCGCGCTCCCACAAATCGCGTTTCTTCAGTAAGTTACAGGGCAGTGGCATGGAGGCATCCCGGTGAATTGTCAGATCTCAACGCTCGAGCCCCAGCCGTTCATGCCAGTCGGCAATTGATTCTTCAGGGTAGCCATCGAACTGAAGATCGCCCTCATGCACATCCACCTCAACCCACGACGCCTTGGAGTCGAGCATCATGTGAGTGCGCTCCGGCGGCATCGGCAACGGTGTATCGATGGCTGACGCAAACGGATGGATCAAGTCCGGCCAATCCGGGCTGAACAGCCACAGGCCGCTGCCGCAGACCTTGCAGAAATGCCGCTCGGCACTGCTGGTTTCCACGTGATGGTCCTTGCGGATTTTTGCGTGATAGATCGAGATATTTTCCTTGCCTTTGACCTTCATGCTCGCAGCATTGCCGCTCAGGTTGATCGCATAGCCTCCCGCGCCCTGGGTCTTGCGACAGATCGAGCAGTAGCAGCGTTGATAAGGATAGGGGTGGGCGCTGTCCAGACTGAACTCAACGGCGCCGCAATGGCAGGAACCTTCAAGATGCATGGCAAACCTCCGCGTTTGTATAAGCCGATGTCCCGTATATGACAGTAGACATACATACCGCCGGGTTGAGCGGGTTCATTCGTCGGGCGGTTTCTGGAAAATGAAATGATGGCCGATGGCCTAAAGAAGTGTCCGACAATGTCGATACGCTTGGCGGTTGTCTGACAACCGCTGCTGCCCACACTGCCTTTCCAAATATAAAAGAGCCCTGGCCATGAATTTACGCAAACTCACGATCGCCCGCCGTGCAGGTCTGGGTTTTACCCTGATTTCCCTGTTGGTGGCGCTGCTGGGCTGGTTCGCACTGGTGCAGATGTCTGCCATCCGTGAAAGCGAGGTGGCCGTCGAAACCAACTGGGTGCCGAGCATGCGGGTGGTCAACGATGTGCGCGAAATCATGCTGCGTATTCGCACCATTTCCCTGCGCATGGCGCTGGACACCGACCCTGCAAGCATCTCTACCTACCGCGGGCAGATGGACGTGCGCCTGGGCGACCTGACCAAGAAACTCGACATTCTCAACGGTTTTGTCGACACCCCGGAAGAGAAGGTCCTCGCCGATCAGTTTCTGGTCACCATGGGCCAGTACCGTACCGCGCTGGATCGATCTTTTGTGCTTGCCTCTCAAGGCGACAGCAAGGGACTGAACAAGCTGTTGCTGGCTGACATGAAGCAGATCGTCGACGGCTCGGGCAAACAGCTCAATGATCTGGCCGACTTCTACGTCACCAAGGTCGATGCGGAGGGCAAGGCGGCCGAGGCTCAATACAAGGCATCGCGCAGCATCGTTCTGGTGTTCGTCGTGCTCGCCGCGCTGGGCACCATCGGACTGGCGCTGTGGTTAACCCGCAGCATCGTGGGTCCGCTGCAACGCGCCGTCAGTGCCGCCGAGCATGTGGCCCAGGGCGACCTGACCCACAGCATCGCGGTGGATGGCAACGACGAAGTCACCCGCTTGCTGCGGGCGCTGGAGCAGATGCAGGGCAACCTGCGCGAAGCGATGCGCCACATCGGCAGTTCCGCAGGCCAGTTGGCATCGGCCGCCACTGAACTGAACTCGGTCACCGAGGACAGCTATCGCGGGCTTAACCAGCAGAACGCCGAAATCGACCAGGCCGCCACCGCCATCAACGAAATGACCTCGGCGGTTGAAGAGGTCGCCCGCAACGCAGTGTCCACCTCTGATGCGTCCAGTCATTCCAGCTCGTCAGCGCAGGCCGGGCAGAACCGGGTGATCGAGACGGTGCAGTCGATCCAGACCCTCACCGAAAACGTTCAGGCCACTTCGGTTCTGGTGCAGAACCTGGCGGATCAGTCTCAGGACATCGGCAAGGTGCTGGACGTGATCCGTTCGATTGCCGAGCAGACCAACCTGCTGGCGCTCAACGCCGCCATCGAAGCGGCACGTGCCGGGGAGTCGGGTCGCGGCTTTGCCGTGGTGGCTGACGAAGTGCGGGCGCTGGCGCATCGCACCCAGCAGTCGACGCTGGAAATCGACTCGATGGTCAACGCCATGCGCAGCGGTTCGGCCCAGGCGCTGGAGTCCATGAATACCAGCCGTGACCGCGCCAGCTCCACGCTGTCGCTGGCCAAGGGTGCAGGCGAATCGTTGAGCGAAATCACCTCGTCCATCAACCAGATCTCGGAACGCAACCTGGTGATCGCCAGTGCTGCGGAAGAGCAGGCTCAGGTCTCGCGTGAAGTGGACCGCAATATCGTCAACATCCGTGACCTGTCCATGCAGTCGACCCAGGGTGCCAATCAGATCAGTGCTTCAAGCCACGAACTGTCGCGTCTGGCCGCCGATCTGAACCAGGTCGTGGCTCGCTTCAAGGTCTGAAAAACCGACATCGACAGGGCCTGAGCGCGCTTGCCGCCGACCGGCCGGGCGCGCATTATTGCACCCGGTCGCGAAGACCACCGTGCAGGTATGTCTATCGATGGAGGCTGCTCAGCGTCATGAACAATAAAAAACAAACCTTCAGCAGTTGGCTGCGTTCGCCAGCCCATCATCAATGGCTGTCCCAGGAAGGCAATCGCCTGCTGGCCTTTGCCAAGGCTGCGAAGCTGCAGAACGGTTTCGGCAGCCTTGATGACTACGGCCGTCTGATGGTGGGTGCCACCGCCGAAACCATGAACACTGCACGCATGACTCACTGTTTCGCCATGGCCCACGCGCAAGGTATTCCCGGCTGCGCCGCGCTGGTGGATCACGGTGTTGCTGCCCTTGGCGGTCCGTTGCGCGATGCCGAGCACGGCGGCTGGTTCAGCGCGGCGCTCGAAGACGGTGGAACCACCGACAAGCAAGCCTATCTGCATGCCTTCGTCGCGCTGGCGGCCAGTTCGGCGGTGGTTGCAGGACGGCCCGGTGCACAGGCGCTGCTGTCGGATGCAATTCAGATGATCAACAGCCATTTCTGGAGCGAGGACGAGGGCGCGATGCGCGAGTCCTTCGCCCGTGACTGGAGCGGCGAGGAAGCGTATCGCGGCGCCAACAGCAACATGCACAGCACCGAGGCGTTTCTGGCACTGGCCGACGTGACCGGTGACGCGCTCTGGCTGGATCGTGCGTTGAGTATCGTCGAGCGTGTGATTCATCAGCACGCAGGCGGCAGCGACTTTCAGGTCATCGAGCATTTCGCTCAGGACTGGACGCCACTGCCGGATTACAACCGTGAGAATCCCGCCGATGGCTTCCGCCCGTTCGGCACCACACCGGGTCACGCCTTCGAATGGGCGCGTCTGGTGCTGCACCTTGAATCCGCGCGTCGTGACGCCGGACGGTCCAGTCCCGAGTGGCTGCTCGAAGACGCCCGCCAGTTGTTCGCCAATGCCTGTCGCTACGGCTGGGACGTCGACGGTGCGCCGGGTATCGTCTACACGCTGGACTGGGAGAACAGGCCGGTGGTTCGCCATCGTCTGCACTGGACGCACTGCGAAGCGGCTGCTGCGGCGGCATCACTGCTGCAGCGTACCGGCGAGCAGCAATACGAAGACTGGTATCGGGTGTTCTGGGAATTCAATGAAACGCTGTTCATCGATTACGAGCACGGCAGCTGGCGTCATGAGTTGAACGAACAGAATGTGCCGAGCGAAGACATCTGGCCCGGCAAGCCTGATCTGTATCACGCGTATCAGGCCACGCTGTTGCCGGTACTGCCGTTGTCGCCGAGTCTGGCCAGTGCACTGGCCGGGCTGGACTGAGGCTGCGTTCAAACCTCAGTGTGACGCTGCACGCTTGTCGGTCAGGCGGATGATCTGTCTGGCCAGAAAGCTGCCGGTCAGAATCACACCGAACAGGCGCAAGGTCTGCATGGCCAGCACGAAGCCGACGTCGGCGTGGGTGTCGATGGCGATGATCGCCATGGTGTCCAGGCCGCCGGGGCTGGTGGCCAGATAAACCGAGAGGTAATCCTTGTCCATCATCATCGCGATCAACCAGGCGGACAGGGCGCAGAGCACGATCAGCACCAGCGAGGCGAGAATCATCATCGGCAGACGCCGCCAGACATACTGCACGGTCGGACGGTCGAAGCGCAGGCCGACGTAGCAGCCGATAGCACCGTAGCCCAATGGCAGTAGCCACTGCGGGATGGTGATTTCCAGTACGCCGCTCAGTTGCAGCGCGCCGCCCAGTATCAACGGCATCAGCAACGCACCTGCGGGCAGTTTCGAACCCAGCAGCACGCCGACCACGATCACCGCCAGACTCAGGCCCAGGTCCATCAGGCTGGAGCCTTGCTGCATTACTTCGGTGCTGTGCGCCTGCGCGCCGCTGCTCGATGCGCCCATGAAGTGGCTGACCAACGCGCCGATCACAACCACACAGACCACTCGCACATATTGCATCGTCGCGACGACCCGCGAATCGGCGCCGTAATCTTCGGACATGGCGACCATCGCCGACGCGGCGCCCGGCGATGTGCCCCAGGCCGCTGTGCTGCTCGGTATGCCCGCGAACCGAACCAGCAGCAGGCCGACGGCTGCGCTCAGCACCACGGTCAGCAGTGTGGCCAGCAACATGACAGGCCAGGACTCGAGCGCGGTCATCAGCACGCTGACCGACATGGCGTGCGCGATCAGCACTCCCACCGTGCCCTGGCCAAATTGAAAGAGTCGCTTGTGCATACGAATGGTGGCGCCCGATACGCCGAAACCGATGGCGACCAGCATCGGCCCGAGGAACATCGCAGCAGGCATGTTGATCAGTTTCAGCAATTGGCCGGCGCTGCCAGCGAGAAGGATCAAACCCAGCCACTGAACCGGCGGGGAAAGGGTGGGAAGAGACAGACTCAAGGTGCGTTGCAAGAAGATTCTCCCTGTTGTTGCGAGTGTTGCGGGTCGATCAACAGGCGCATGGCCCTGATCGAGTACGACAAGTATCGACATCACAACCCATCAAGTCTATTTTCTAATAATCATGAATTGATAACTTTGGTTGATAGATATGGACCTGCGCGATCTGACGTATTTTGAAACCATCGCCGAACTGGGCCATCTGGGCCGGGCCGCTGAAAAGCTCAACCGCAGCCAGCCCGCGCTGACCAAAAGCATTCAGCGATTGGAAGAATCGTTCGGCACCAAGCTGTTTCAGCGGGATGGTCGGCGCATCAAGCTGACACCCGTCGGCGAGCTGCTTCAGGCACGGGGCAAGGAGTTGCAGCAAAGCATTGCCCAGACCCAGCGCGAGGTGCGGGACTTTGCCAGCGGCATGGTCGGCAACATTCGCGTCGGCTGCGCGGCGACGATGGCTGAATACCTGATGCCGAAACTGACCTCGGCCCTGTTGCAACGCACGCCCGATGTGACTTTCAAGCTGGTGATCGGTCAGGACGACCTGCTGCGCGAGTCGCTGCGCTCTGGGCAACTGGACATGATCATCTGCGCGCTGGCGCCAGACAGTGAAGGGGTTACCAGCTTTGCGGTGCTTGAAGACGAAGCCGTGGTCATTGCCAGCAAGCAGCACCCGATCTTCAAGAACAAACCGCTGCAAATGAGCGACCTGTGCGCCTTTCGCTGGGTGTTGCCGCCGGTGAGCGTGTCATCTCGCAAATGGCTGGATGCGACCTTTGCCGCAAATGGCTTGCCGTTGCCCACGGTGCAGATCGAAGCGAATTCGATCTCGCTGTTGCCCACCCTGATCGCCCAGAGCAACCTGCTGAGCTTCGTCGCCCGCGAATCGCTGGAGTTCGGCAAGACCATGCAACACCTGCGCGAGGTGCCGCTGGAACAGACCACCATGAAGCGCACCATCGGCGTCACCCTGCGCAGCGGCGGCTACCTGTCGCCCGCCGCGCAGGGCATGCTGCAGATGCTGCGGGACAATGGTGGAGACTTTCTGGTGTGGGCCTGAAGTGTGGGCCTGAAGATTTCACCTTCAGGCGCTGGCTTTTGGACGCCGCTGGGTTAGCCTTCGGTAATGCGGGCACCCGGAGCGTGTCCGATTCGTTGACGACCGACAGGAGCATCCAGATCATGCACACACCTTCACAGACCCACGCTGACGTAACACGAGACATCCATCACTTTGGCGGCGACCAGTCACCCCTGAACGACGCAGACGCCGATGAAGACCGCGATCCCGAGGCTTACCTCGACCTGGACATCCTCGGTCTGGACGACTTCGTTGACGCAGACAAGCTTGATCCGGTCGTGACCGGTGATATCGGATCTTCCACATTGGGATGAAGGAATCAGTTCGGTAGATGCGATCAGTATCCGCAACGCCATGATCGTTTCTACGCTCTGTGCTCATCGTTATACCCAACGAAACTGATCGTGCCCATCGCTCTGCGTGGGCATGCCGCCCGTGACGCTCCGCGTCACACATGGCACAGATTGCGGACTCAGTGAGCCGAGCGCATGGCTCCAGTCACCTTTTCGCCCCTCGGCGACCTAC
>NZ_LKEH01000032.1:0-49523 GCF_001642795.1 Pseudomonas viridiflava
TGCTATCTATCAATGATTGCTTTACGAGCTTCTCGCTTGCGGAGAGCGTTTTGGAACTCCTACGCGTAGGTGTCTATCAAAGAGTTCCCGTTTTTCTCATCCTGTTCTTTTACTTGCTTCATCCATCCTTCAGTCATGTCGATTGGATGTGAGAGTACCTTGCCGAGATCGATAATGTGCTGAAAGTTCAAAAGGCTGAGATTGGTTTTTCCTGAAAATTTTTTGGGGTCGTGGTCAACGAGGCTCATGATAAGCTTCGCACCTTGTCTGACCGAGCTTTTGAAGTCGACGTCGGAGTTGATGGCTCTGGTCAACCACTTCAAGTCGTCATCGCTTAGACTTTTTCCGGAGTCCAGTATTTTGATCTCCGCGTCGTCGCCAAGAGTGAAGCTGAAGCTTTTCTCTGCTAGGTCAGGCCGCGTATCTAAAATCTGTTCTTTGAAGTAGCAAAAAAATGAATATTGGTTGCTCAGTTCAATGCTAGCCTCCATGCGCGCAAAAGTTAAATACTGCTCTTTCGTCATCTCGCGCAGTTCGTTTTTTATTATGTTGTCCCCACAATTGACAAATTGTCCCTTCCAAGGCTCTTCCTCCTTTGTGTAAAACTCTTTTGCAAAAGCTTCTTTCTTTTGCTGATCCGTCATTACGTCGGATGGCACCTGTTTGGTCGTCTGAGGTATACGGTCAGGCGCTGGCATGTAAGGTTTCATGGTCATTGGAATAGCGCTGTTGATATTCATGTCTCGCTCCTTGCTGAGTGGATGACGCTTCCTTGATAACGGCAGTAGATTTAAAAGCTTGGCCTGATAACCCTGTAGGGCATTTCCGAAACGATGTTTCGTTGTGAAGCCTTTCTCAATTCAAACGTGAACATCCACCTGTGCGCCCTCCACGACCTCGCGTTTAGGGGCATTACGTTCGATCTGGTAGATGATGGTGTCCATGAAGTTGCCGATGGTGTTGCGGCTGAATACCTGGCCGTAATCGATAACCTTGCTGAAGCTTTCAAGATTGAGTGTGTGCTCGGTGCCGAATTTTTCCGGGTAATGGTCCAGCAGCGTCATGATGCTTTTGGCGTTGTTGACCAGCGCATCCTTGAGCGGCTGACGCTTGTTAAGCTCCTCGGTGAGGTAAGTATGCTCGGCGGGCGTCAATACACCGTCCGGGTCGGTCACCTTGATGTGTTCATCGAAGCCGAGTGTGAATCCATAGTGTTTTTTGGCAAGCTCCGGGTTCAGGTAGGAAAGCTGCTGCTTGAAATCGTGAAAGTCGTCGAACATTCTGCAGGCGGATTCTTGAAACCTCTTGATTTCCTCCTTCAGAAATTCTTGTCGGCTAACTTCGAAAAATTCACTGGAAATTTGCGTGAGGTAGTTGTCCATATCGCCTTGGGCGTGTTCGGTCAGCCAAGGCGCTTTTTCGTAACGGTAAAACTCCTCATTCGGGTCGCGGACAGCTTTGAGTGGCAGCATCAGATTTTCTGGGGGAATCGACATGGCGACGATATCCCGACTGATATTTCCTACCTCCCTATTCTGGAACGGTCTTTCGGACGTTAGTGTGCTTACATAGCTTGTCACGGTATTGATATTCAAGGCATTACCCTCCCGTTGAGTTCATACCGGATAACGGCCATGTCCAGAAAAACTTGGCCTGATAAAGCAGTAGGAAACTTCCGAGAGGGCTGTCGAGTGTGAGGCTGTTCTTACGTGGGCAACAGGCGGGGCGCTTTGTCGAAGCGTTTGTTGAGTTCGAGTCCGTTGGCCATGAGCATCATCAGTCCCAACCCGATCACTGCGGTGGTCAGTTGCATCGGCCAAGTATCACCCGCCAGGGCATTGGCCATGTCGGCCAGCGGTGCCAACAGTACGCCCAGGCAGAAGACTTCCAGTGAGTAGCGGCCCATGCGGCAGGTCTGGCGGGCGGGCCAGTTCTCGAGCCAGGTACTGGTGGTGGGCAGCAGGCGGGCAACCACATAGACGAGCGCCAGGAAGTGCAGCAGGCGAACCGGTGCGAGGTCGGTCTTGCTGATGGGGTAGAAGGTTTCCAGTTGCAGCGTCGAGATCAGCGTCGTATGCAGGTCCGGCCATTTTTCGCTGAAGGTCAGTGCGCCTGCGATCAGCACATAAACGGCAGATACGATGAATAACGGTTGCCGATGCAACGGGCGGCGTTTGTTGACGACGTGCGTTTCAGCCCGCAGCGCGCAGGCGCCCCCGAGCACGAACAGCAACTGCCAGGCGACCGGATTGAAGTACCAGACACCGCCGCCTTCGTAAGCGCGCAGGTTCCAGCCAAATAGCGGCACCATCATGTACAGCGCAATCGACAGCCCCACCGCCAGTTCCAGCTTGCGCAGCATCAACGGCAGAGTAAGGGGCAGGGTCAGCAGCAGGACGATGTAAAGCGGCAACGGGTCGGTCAGGTTGGGTTTGAAGCGCAGCAGAAGTTCGTCGGCCAATGCCTGTTGCGGATTGCCGACGAAATATTCGAGGCCCATTTGCTGCACCATGTCGCGGGTTTCGACGTGGTTGTTGGCGACGAACACGATGCCCATCAGCAGCGTCAGCAGAAAGATGTGCACCACATACAGCACCCAGGTGCGCCGCAGGATCCGCACGCCTGCAACCAGCAGGCCTTCGCGTCGGGCAATGCGCCCGTAGGCCAGAATGGCCGCATAGCCCGCCAGAAACACAAAGATCTCCGCTGCATCACTGAAGCCGAAATTGCGCACGGTCAGTTGGGCCAGAGGGTTGTCCGGCACGTGATCCCAGAAAATGAAGATCAGCGCCAGGCCTCGAAAGAAATCGATTCGATGATCGCGTCCGTTAGTCATAACGGTGGACTCTTGAAAGTTGCTAATAAGATGAGCCGCACAGGGCCGAGGTTCCGCGCCGCCAGTCTGTCTCTCTCGGCGGCGCGGCAGGGTGGCGTTAAATCATGCCAATTGCAAAATCAGGCTATTACAGAATGTCTCCAGATGCAGTACCTGGCCAAAGGCGAAGCCCTACGCCACTTCATCGGCCGGTTCGAAACTGTCGGCGCGGGCCATCCGCCACATCCTTGAATAGAAGCTGTCGTCTTGCACGCCGTTCAGCAACTGCCCCGGTTGCAGGAAGACGTGGGTTTGCGAGAACAGTTTGATTTCCGTGGCTGACATGCGTCGCACCAGGTGTTTGGCTTCCAGCTGTGAAGGGTTATCCAGGCCTGCGGCTGCAAGCATTTCGGCCAGCCCCTTGAGGGTGTTGCGATGGAAGTTGTACACCCGCTCGGCCTTGTCCGGCACCACCAGCGCCCGCTGACGCAGGGCGTCCTGAGTCGCAACGCCGGTCGGGCATTTGTTGGTGTGGCAACTTTGTGACTGGATGCAACCGATGGCGAACATGAAGCCTCGTGCGGAGTTTGCCCAGTCGGCGCCAATTGCCAACACGCTGGCGATGTCGAAAGCACTGACGATCTTGCCGCTGGCACCCAGACGAATCTGGCTGCGCAGGTTCAGGCCAACCAGCGTGTTATGCACGAATAACAGTGCCTCACGCATCGGTGTGCCCATGTGATCGGTGAATTCCACTGGCGCGGCGCCCGTTCCGCCCTCTGTCCCGTCGACGACGATGAAGTCCGGGTAGATTCCGGTGTCGAGCATGGCCTTGGCGATGCCCATGAACTCCCACGGATGACCCAGGCAGAACTTGAAGCCGACCGGCTTGCCGCCCGACAACTCACGCAGCTGTGCAATGAACTGCATCAGTTCGAAAGGTGTGGAGAACGCGCTGTGCCGGGACGGCGAAATGCAGTCCTCGCCCATGGGTATGCCGCGGGTATCTGCAATCTCCTGAGTCACTTTATGTTTGGGCAGGATGCCGCCATGACCGGGTTTCGCGCCCTGGCTCATCTTGATTTCGATCATGCGCACCTGCGGGTTAGTAGCCTGTGCCGCGAATTTCTCGGGGTCGAAGCGGCCATCCGCTGTGCGGCAACCGAAATAGCCGCTGCCCAGTTCCCAGGTCAGGTCGCCGCCGTGTTCGCGGTGATAAGGGCTGATGCTGCCTTCGCCGGTGTCATGGGCAAAGTTGCCCAGCTTCGCGCCTTTGTTCAGGGCGCGGATGGCGTTGGCGCTAAGTGAGCCGAAGCTCATGGCCGAGATATTGAAGATCGATGCCGAATAGGGCTGCGAGCACTGCGGACCGCCGATTGATACACGAAAGCTGTTGGGGTCGCTCAACGGAGCAGGGCGCATGGAGTGGCCGATGAATTCGAAACCGGTCTGATACACATCGATCAATGTGCCAAAGGGCTTGTCGGCCGATTCGTTCTTGGCGCGCGAGTACACCAGCGAGCGCTGGGCCCGCGAGAAGGGCAGGGCGTCGCTGTCGGACTCGAGCAGGTACTGGCGGATTTCAGGGCGTATCGCTTCGACGGCGTAGCGGATGTTGCCCAGGATCGGGTAATTGCGACGAACCGAGTGCCGCGACTGCAGCAGATCGATGATGCCCACGACACTCAGGACGGCGGTCAGCAGCGTGAACGGCCACAGCCACTCGTGGTGCCAGAGCGGCAGGCTGAACAGTGTGAAAAGTACGCATCCAACGAAAACGGCATAACGACTGAGTAGCGAGAGGCTCATACGACATCCTTGGACTAATGGCGGTTTTCTACGCTGGGCGCTCCGTCTTCGCCTGCCTGTGACGACTTGCAGGAATGCGGGGCTGCCGGAGTGTCTGCGCCCCGGCCTGCTCGCACGAGCGGGTCGACAGGGCGCACCCTTGGAATGTAGCGGATTGCCGCTATCGGTGTGAGCAGTAAATGACGTGCCGGTGATGGCTTTTGCCTGTGCCGCAGCGTTCGTTCAGCTTTCCAGCACGCGGGGTTTGAGATGTCGCAGACGTGCGTTCGCGGCATACACCTCTTCACGACCTTCAAGGCTGGTCCGGCGCAGGTGCTGGATGAGGGCCTGTTCGTTCAGGTCGAGCGCCACGAAACCTAGCTCATCTGCCTTGTGCATAAAGCGGTCGTGGGTCCGGTGGAGTGCTGGCCCTGATCACGTTCTGCAAGGCGTTCTGCAGCATCGAGACGTAACCAACAGCATCGCAGGGGTGCACAGGACGTCATTCCTGTTGACGTACCCAGCGAGCAATCGCAGTGAAACACGGGCCTTGATCAAGCCCGCCGATGCAGCGTATCGACAGGAATCATTATCATCTGTAAATATCGTTATGTTACTGTATAACGCTTGAATCACCTGCTGCCTGGAGGCATCCATGAAACCCGATATCCATCCCGCATACCGCACCGTGCTGTTCCACGACACTGCAGCCGACGCCTACTTTCTGATCGGTTCCACCGTCGACACAGAGCGCACGCAGCAGCACACCGATGGCAATACGTACCCCTACGTCGCTCTCGACGTGTCCAGTGCATCGCACCCGATGTACACCGGCCAGCAACGCAAGACCACCAGCGAAGGCCGGATCGCAGGCTTCAACAAGCGTTTTGCGACCTTTGGTTCCGGCAGCAAGAAAGACGCTTCGGCAGGTCAATGATCCATCACCCGTCCCGGTCAGGGGCCATCCGCACAGGATTGCCCTCGACCGGGATTTTTTTTGCCGGGAATGCGGGTTGCGACCACTCGTCCTCTGGACTATTGGCGGGAATTGCTTTTATCTTCGCGGCCTGAAAAACAGGAGTACCCGCTTTGAAAAAGTCAGTGGCCATCATTTTCGGTGGGCAATCCAGCGAACACGAAGTTTCGTTGCAGTCCGCGCGCAACGTGATCAACGCAATTGATCGTGAAAGCTACGCGCTGACCCTGATCGGCGTCGACAAACTGGGCAACTGGTTGCGGTTCGACGAAGGCGATTACCTGCTCAACGCGGGCGACCCTGCAAAGATCAGTCTCAGCACTGCAGGCAAGCGTCTGGCACTTCTGCCGGGCAGCACTGACGGGCAGTTCGTCGAGGTTGAGTCCGGTGAGCAACTGTCGCGTATCGACGTGGTGTTTCCGCTGATTCATGGCGCCTTTGGCGAAGATGGTTCGCTGCAAGGCCTGCTGCGCCTGTTGGCGATTCCGTTTGTAGGCCCTGACGTGCTCGGCTCGGCTGCCTGCATGGACAAGGACGTGACCAAGCGTCTGCTGCGCGATGCCGGGATTGCCGTCGCGCCGTTCGTGGTGCTGACCCGCGGTCAGACGATTCAGTTTGCTGAGGTGGCCGGTCAGTTGGGTCTGCCGATGTTTGTCAAACCGGCCAGCCAGGGCTCCTCGGTCGGTGTCAGCAAGGTCATGGACCAAGCTGGTTTCGATTCCGCGCTGGCGCTGGGTTTCCAGTTCGATCACAAACTGTTGATCGAGCAGGGCATTGTGGGCCGTGAAGTGGAATGTGCGGTGCTGGGCAACCGCGATCCGCAGGTCAGTGTGTGCGGTGAAGTGGTGGCCAACGACGAGTTCTACGCCTACGACACCAAGTACCTCAACGGCGATCAGGCACGCATCGCGATTCCGGCAGAGCTGGCCGTCGATCTGAGCGACGAGGTGCGCAATGTCGCGCTGACCGCTTACAAGGTGCTTGGTTGCGCGGGGCTGTCCCGGGTCGATTTCTTCGTTACCGAAGCGCGCGACATCATCATCAACGAGGTCAACACTATTCCAGGTTTCACCTCCATCAGCATGTACCCCAAGTTGTGGCAGGCCAGCGGTCTTTCCTACGCCGGGTTGATAGATCGTCTGATCACGCTGGCCCTGGAACGCGCCGACGAGTCGCGACTGCTGAAGACGGATATTTTTGCATGAAGATCATCACTATCGCGGCAGCTCTGCTGATCGCCCCCGATGGCAAGACCCTGCTGGTGCGCAAGCGCGGCACCCAGGCGTTCATGCAGCCGGGCGGCAAGATCGAGCCAGGCGAAGCCGCAGCCATGGCACTGGCCAGAGAACTGAAAGAAGAGCTGGGGCTGATCATTGATCCGCAACAGGCCGCGTTCCTCGGCGAGTTCACTGCGCCTGCCGCCAATGAGCCTGGCTTTGAGGTCCATTGCCATTTATTCGAGGTGATGACCGATGCGCAGACCATACCTGCTGCCGAGATCGAGGAAGTGATCTGGGTCGGCACGCAGACTGACGTGGAGCTGCATCTGGCGCCGCTGACCCGCGACCTGATTCTGCCGCTCTACAGGCAGCGGCAGGCCCAGGTCGTCTGAGTTGCAGGCAAGGTGTCAGCGAACCGCGCTGACACCGTCCAGCGTCGAGAACGACGTGTCCTTGGCGGTCAGCAGAAAATCGCGCATGTAGGGCGCGTCCAGCATGTCGGCGCGAATACCGGCATACAGCGTTGCGAACAATCCCTTCTCCCCCAGCCGCTTGCCTTTGACGTAGCCGCGCGAGCTGTACTCGTGCAGGGCCCAGTGCGGCATGCCGCATACGCCACGGCCGCTGGCGACCAGTTGCATCATCATCACGGTCAGTTCCGACGTCCTCACTTGTGCGGGCTCGATGTCGGCTGGCTCCAGAAAGCGCGTGAAGATATCCAGGCGGTCGCGCTCAACCGGATACGTGATCAGCGTTTCAGTCAGCAGGTCCTCAGGAACCACATAGGGTCTGCTCGCCAGTGCGTGTTGATTGGCCACCGCGAGCATCGCTTCGTAGGTGAACAGCGGCACGTAAGTGATGCCGGGTAACTCCAGCGGGTCCGAAGTCACCACCAGATCCAGATCGCCACGGGCCAGCGCGGGCAGCGGGGCGAACGAGAAACCCGAGGACAGATCCAGCTCCACCTCCGGCCAGGCATCACGGAACTGGTCGATGGTCGGCATCAGCCACTGAAAACAGCTGTGGCATTCGATGGCCATGTGCAGACGACCCGCCGTACCCCCCGCCAGTCGCGCAATGTCCCGCTCGGCAGCGCGAAGTTGAGGCAGCAGCGAGTCGGCCAGTTGCAGCAGGCGCAGTCCGGCACTGGTGAACCGAACGGGTTTGGTCTTGCGCACGAACAGCGGCATGCCCATGCGCTCTTCCAGTTCCTTGAACTGGTGCGAGAGCGCCGACTGGGTCAGATGCAGACGTTCCGCCGCCTCTACGAGGCTGTCGGCTTCGCGCAAGGCGTGGAGGGTTTTGAGGTGGCGTATCTCAAGCACGGTCAGTGCTCCATGAATAGTATTTGTGATCAACACGAAAAAAATGAGTTTGTCTCATGATGCTTCGGCTGTCGACAATGGCGCCATCTTTTATGGAGGACGCCTCATGGCTCTGGCACACACCCCTGACTCCCTGCGCATCGGCGCCGACCGTGAATTGCAACAGGCTCTGCAGGCGTGCTGGCAGCGTGATGAATCCTGTTCACACACGCCAGTCCAGTGGCTGGCCGAGCAGTTTTCTTCGCTGGTTCCCCACCTTATTCAGGAGCAACGTTTCCAGCCGGACTGGGAGCCGCTGCTCAAGGATGCTCAGGAAGCCGAAGCGCAGGGTCACAAAACCTCTGTCATCGGTCCGCTGACGTATCTGTGGTTCGCTCAGGCAGAACAGGGCCTCGACAAGCTCGACCTGCTGGAACGACTGCTGCCGGCCTATGGCGAGATTTTCGGTCGACTGGCTGCCAGAGGTGTCGAGTGGGTGCAGATCGATGAGCCGATCCTGACCCTGGACCTGCCGCTGGAGTGGCGCAACGCGTTCGAGCGCGCCTACCACATCCTTCAATACTCGCCGCTGAAAAAGCTGGTCGCGACCTACCGTGGCGACCTCAAGGACAATCTTGGTGTAGCCGCCTTGTTGCCGGTCACCGGCCTTCACATCGACAGCGTCAGCGTGCCTGAGCAACTGGCGCCCGTGTTTGATCGTCTGCCGACCTACAAGGTCCTGTCTCTTGGCAGCGCCAGCGATCAGCTCGAACTTGTTCAGGAGGCGCGCGCCCGGTTTGGTGACAACCTGCTGCTGGCCTGTGCCTGACCGGTTCGGTTCAGGTCCGTAAACGACCGTTGAGCACCCTTCATCAAATTGTCACGTAACTGTGGCAGCGCGCTTTGCAAAACATCATCAGACTCGTTGCCTACTGGGGATCTGTTTTTTGGTGTTTTTCATGCGGGTTTTAATTTTTCTGGCCGCGCTTTTGTGCGGCCTGCAGTCCTTTGCGGCTGATCGATGTGATGTCAATGTTCCTGTGCACGTGGCCGACCTCAAGGAAGTCCGGATTGCCTACCAGAGTATCGGCAGTGAATCCGACCCTGCCTTGCTGCTGGTCATGGGTTTGGGCGGGCAACTGATTCACTGGCCTGATGAAGTCGTGGTTGCGCTCTGTCAGCAGGGTTACCGCGTAATTCGTTACGACAACCGTGATGTCGGTCTGTCGACCTGGGTGCAACAGCCTGCCGATGCCAACCTCACGTATGAAGTGCTGCGCTACAAGCTGGGCCTGCCGGTGTCCGCGCCTTATTCGCTGACGGACATGGCCGATGACGCGCTGGGCCTGATGGATGCGTTGCAGATTCGGCAGTTCCACGTGCTCGGTGCCAGCATGGGTGGGATGATTGCCCAGCATCTGGCAGATCTTGCCCCTTCGCGGGTCGAGAGTATGACGCTGATCATGACCAGTTCCGGTGCCCAGGGGCTGCCGATGCCGAGCCCCGCCCTGATGCAGCTTCTGGCCCGCCGTGGCGCGCCGAATCGCGAGGTGGCTATCGAACAACAGGCCGATCTGCTGGCGGCGCTGGGCAGTCCGCAGGTCAAGGATGATCGTGCGCAACTGCTGCATCAGGCAGCGGTGTCCTATGATCGGGCGTTCAACCCGGAAGGGGTCAAGCGTCAGATCATGGCGATTCTGGCCGAGCCCAGCCGGGTGGAACTGCTCAACCGGCTGCGCTTGCCAGTGCTGGTCGTACACGGCACGGCCGACCCGCTGTTGCCGGTGATGCACGGTGTGCATGTGGCGGCGCATATTCAGGGTAGTCAGTTGCGATTGATTCCAGGGCTTGCGCACCGTTTTCAGGAAGCGTTCAAGGCCCCGTTGCTCGGTGCAGTGCTGCCTTACCTGAAGGCGCAGCACGAAGATGGTCGCAGCCTGGCGCAGTTGTAAAACCGGGCACGGTTGAAAGGGATGGGCAGAGGTGTATCGTGTGGCTTTTGCCGATTGAGCGAGGGCCAGCATGAGCACTGCACTGAAAATCGATTTCGTTTCCGACGTTTCCTGCCCCTGGTGCGTCATCGGCCTGCGGGCGCTGGACAAGGCGCTGGCTGAACTGGGCGATGAAGTACAGGCGCAAATCCATTTCCAGCCATTCGAGCTGAACCCGAACATGCCGGCCGAAGGGCAGGACATCAAGGAACACATCGCGGAAAAGTACGGTTCGACACCGGAACAGATCGAAGGCATTCACGACACCATCCGTGAGCGCGGCGCTGAACAGGGCTTTGTCTTTGCCCAGGGCGAGCGGCGTATCTACAACACGTTCGACGCCCACCGCCTGCTGCACTGGGCCGAGCTTGAAGGCAAGCAGCATGCCTTGAAAGACGCGCTGTTCGAAGCGTATTTCAGCGATCTGAAAGACCCTTCCAATCACCAGACCCTGGCAGATGTGGCGCAGAAAGTGGGCCTTGACCGCGTACGTGCCCAAGCCGTTCTGGACAACAACGAATACACCAACGAAGTACGCGAGGCCGAACAGCTCTGGACCTCTCGCGGCGTCAGTTCGGTGCCGACCATCGTGTTCAACGACCAGTACGCCGTCTCGGGCGGTCAGCCGGTTGACGTGTTCGTCAGTGCAATCCGGCAGATTCTCAGCGAGGCGAAGTGAGGTAAAGCCTTACGCCGTCACCCATGAACCCTGACCCACACCGTCACCAGCAGCGTCGCAGCGATCAGCCAGGCGACGGCGGCCAGCGCCAGTGAGGCTTCAAGGCGCAGGCGGTCCACCAGCAGGTAGAGCGCCGCGAGGTAGACGAAGTAAGGGATGATCGACCACATGCCGAACAGGATCGTGGTTTTCAGATCGTCCAGCGAGCGGCCCTTGCCGACGATGTAGTGGGCGATCAGTGCGAAGGTCGGAAACAGCGGCACCAGGCCTGCAATGTAATAATTGCGGGTCTTGGCCAGTGCCGCGAGTATCACCACCACCGCGCCGCCCAATAGGGCCTTGAGTACCAGATCCAATGAATTCTCCTGCTTGAAAGGCGCCATCGCGCCGCGACTGAACGGCTCAGAGCCCGTATTTCTTGACCTTGTCGAACAGCGTGGTCTTGGCCATGCCCAGTTCCTGACTGGCCTGGCTGAGGTTGCCGCCGCTGCGTTGCAGGGCCTCGCTGAGCAGGTTGCGCTCAAAGGCCTCCACCGCTTCGGCAAAGCCCAGGCTCTGATTCTCGATCACAGTGCCGGTCTGTTTGAAGGCCGGCAAACCCAGCGAAAAGCGTTCGGCAACGTTTCGCAACTCCCGCACATTGCCCGGCCAGTCATGGCTCATCAGGCTGGACACGGTCTGGCGGTCCAGTTCCGGTGGCTCGCGGTCGAAGCGCAGCGAGGACAACTGCAGGAAGTGCTCGAACAGTTGCAGAATGTCCTCACGGCGCTCGCGCAGCGGCGGAAGCTCAAGTGTCACGACGTTCAGGCGGTAATACAGGTCGCTGCGAAACTGGTTGGTCCGGCCCAGCGCATTCAGGTCGGACTTGGTGGCGGCAATGACCCGGCAATCCACCGCCACACTCTGGTTTGAACCCAGACGTTCCAGCGTGCGCTCCTGCAGGACCCGCAACAGTTTGATCTGCAGGTTGACTGGCATGCTTTCCACTTCATCGAGAAACAGCGTGCCGTTGTCGGCGTGCTCGATCTTGCCGATCCGGCGCTTGCCTGCGCCGGTGAACGCGTTGGCCTCATGGCCGAAGATTTCCGATTCGAACAGGCTTTCCGCCAGTCCTCCGCAATTGAGCGCCACGAACTGACTGGCTTTTCGCCTGCTGAAATCATGCAGGCAGCGGGCGACCAGCTCCTTGCCGGTGCCGGTTTCACCTTCGATCAGCACGTTGGCCGAGGTATCAGCCACGTTGGCGATCAGGGCACGCAGGTTCTGCATGGCGGGTGACCGGCCGATGATCTTGCCTTCCAGTGAATCGCGTTCGGCCAGTTGCCTGCGCAGCGACCACACTTCCCGCGCCAGTCCGCGCTGCTCCAGCGCGCGACGCGTGACGTCCACCAGACGCTCGGGCGAGAAGGGCTTCTCCATGAAGTCATACGCTCCATCGCGCATGGCATTGACGGCCATCGAAATGTCGCCGTGCCCGGTAATCAGCACCACGGGCAAACTGCTGTCACGCGCCTTGAGGCGGGTCAGCAATTCCAGTCCGTCGATGCCTGGCAAGCGGATATCGCTGATGACGATACCCGCAAAATTATCGCCAATGCGCAGCAAGGCTTCTTCGGCGCTCGAAACACCTTCGCTGACGATATCTTCCAGCGCCAGTGCCTGCTGACAACCCAGCAGCACGTGCGGATCGTCTTCAACGATCAGGACGGTCAGGTCATTGTTGATGTTCATGGGTGTTGCCTCATGTCGGCTCGCCCTGGCGAGGTTCGGTTGGAGCGCTTTTCAGGAACGGCAGGCAGAGGACAAAGCAGGTGCCGCCATCGCCCGGATGCTCGGCACTCAGACTGCCGCCCGCCGCAGCCGCCAGGCTTGCCGACAGGGTCAGGCCGAGCCCGAGGCCTTGCTCGCCGGGTTTGGTGGTAAAGAAGGGTTCGAAGAGATGTTTGCGCGCTTCCATGTCGATTCCGTGACCGTTGTCGCGCACCAGCAGGCGATAGCGACCCTCGGCAATCGCCCCTTCGATCCACAGTTCGGGGCTGGGCTGTGCATGCATGGCGTCGAGCGCGTTACCGATCAGGTTGACGAGGATCTGTTCCAGACGGGTCTGGTCGATGGCGAGCGTGGCATCGGCAAAATCCTGATGCACCTGAAGCGCGGATTGTTCGATGCGTACGGCAAGCAACTGCAGTGCGGCGTCCAGAGCCTTGCACAGTTGAGCCTGGCCCTTGTCGTCGCCGCGTCGGGCGAAGGCGCGCAGACTGGAGGTGATGCGACCCATGCGGTCCACCAGATCGTTGATGGTGCGCAGGTTGGCGCTTGCAGTTTCCAGCGCGCCGCGCTCCAGAAAGCGCACCGTGTTACCGGAAAGCGTACGCAACGCCGCCAGCGGCTGGTTCAACTCGTGGGCGATACTGGTAGACATCTGGCCGATGGCGGCGAGTTTGCCGGCCTGCACCAGTTCATCCTGGGCTTTGCGCAACGTGTCCTCGGCCTGTCGTCGCTCACGAATCTGCGCCTTCAAGCGTTCGTTGCTGGCGCGCAGGTGCTCGGTGCGCTCGGCAATCTTGCGCTCCAGCTCATTGTTGGCGGCTTCCAGCGCCTCGCGTGCGGCCAGTCGAGTCGCGATCACCTTGCGGCGTTCGTTCCAGGCAATCAGCAAAAGCGTCACTAGCGCACAGGCCACGGCGACCAGCATGCCCTGGCTGGCGGCTTCGCGGCGCAGGTCTTCAAGCGGGGTGAGCAAGGTCAGGTGCCAGGGGCTGTCGCTCAACGGGCGTGTCTGCGCCAGATAGCTGACCTGCGTATGTTCGCGGTCAACCGTGGCGTTGGCGGGGAAGGTGAATTTTTCGACGCTCTCGGACAGTGACTCGCGTTCCAGTGGCACCAACTCGTTCAGCGGCCACCAGTAATATTGCAGGCTGCGCGCCAGTCGTTCCTTGATGTCCGGTGTCAGCGGGCGCACCGATTTCAATCGTCGGGCCGGGTCGCTGGACAGAATGATGATGCCGTTTTCATCGCTGACGAAGGCTTCCAGGCGTGCCCGCTGCCAGCGCTCTTCAAGGGCTTCGAGTCGGACCTTGATCACCGCGACACCGATGATCCGGCCTTTCTCTTCCAGACCGTGGGCCAGGTAATAGCCGGATTCGCCGGTGGTGGTGCCGATTCCGTAGAAGCGTCCGGGCAGGCCGCGCACGGCGTCCTGAAAGTAAGCGCGAAAGGACAGGTCTTCGCCCTGATAACTGTCGCTGTCGCGCCAGTTGCTGGTGGCCAGAACCCGGCCCGTGGTGTCGAGCACGTAGATGGCACGGCTGCGACTGCGGCGGTTCAAGCCCTCAAGGTAGCGATTGACCTCTTGTTGCAGTTCGGGACTCGGTTCGTTGAGCAACTGCGACACGCTGGATTCCAGTTCCAGAACGCTGGGCAGATAGGTGTACTTGCTGATCTCGCTTTCGACGGTGCGAGCATGCAGTTCCAGCTGACGTTCGCCGCTTTCGCTCAGGCTCTTGATGCCATTGTTTTCGCTGACCAGATACGCAGCGTAACCGAGCCCGATCATCAGTACGAAGATCAGGGGCGGAAGGAACAGCTGGCGAATCAGGCGGGGTTTCACGGCGAGTGATGGCGGCGCGGCGCGATAAAGAGTGGGGTCGCATTTCATCACAGTCGTCCTGAGCCGAACAGCTGCCCGTGTGTAACGGGCAGCTGTCAGCGTAATGCTTAGTGCTGGAGGATCTTGGCGAGAAATTGCTGGGCGCGTTCGGAACGTGCGGAGACGTCACCGAAGAACTCTTCCTTGGGGCAGTCTTCGACGATCTGTCCCTTGTCCATGAAGATCACACGATTGGCGACCTTGCGAGCGAAGCCCATTTCGTGGGTCACGCACATCATGGTCATGCCTTCGTGAGCCAGCTGCACCATCACGTCGAGCACCTCGTTGACCATTTCGGGGTCGAGTGCCGAAGTCGGTTCATCGAACAGCATGACCACTGGGTCCATCGCCAGCGCACGGGCAATCGCCACACGCTGCTGCTGGCCACCGGAAAGCTGGCCCGGGTGCTTGTGGGCATGCTCGGACAGGCCGACACGGTCCAGCAGCTTCAGGCCTTTTTCGGTGGCTTCGGCCTTGCTGCGACCCAGCACCTTGATCTGGGCGATGGTCAGGTTTTCGACGATGGTCAGGTGCGGGAACAGCTCGAAGTGCTGGAACACCATGCCGACGCGCGAACGCAGTTTCGGCAGATTGGTCTTGGGGTCGGAGATCGACGTGCCGTCGACAACGATGTCGCCTTTCTGGAATGGCTCAAGAGCGTTCACACACTTGATCAGGGTCGATTTGCCGGAACCGGAAGGACCGCAGACCACGACCACTTCGCCCTTGCTGACCTCGGTGCTGCAATCGGTCAGTACCTGGAAGTCCCCATACCACTTGTTGACGTTTTTGATGGAAATCATACGGCGAACCTTTTTTGCAAACGCTTCACCAGCAACGAGGCGGCAAAGCTGATCGTGAAATACACCAGACCGGCGATGATCAGGAACTCGTTGGCGCGGCCGATGATGTCGCCGCTGGCACGCGAGGCGTTGAGGAAGTCCACAAGGCCGACGGTGTAAACCAGAGAGGTGTCCTGAAACAGGATGATGCTCTGTTGCAGCAGCAGGGGCGTCATCTTGCGAAACGCCTGCGGCAGGATGATCAGGCGCATCATCTGGCTATAGTTCATGCCCAGCGCCTGGGCCGCGCCCATCTGTCCCTTGGAAATCGACTGCACACCGGCACGCACGATTTCGCAGAAGTAGGCCGCCTCGAACATCATGAAGGCCACGACGCAGGAGGTGAACGCACCGATGGGGGTGTCTTCGCCGGTTATCCAGCGCAGCACGAACGGCACGGCCAGATAGAACCAGGTGATCACCAGCAGCAGCGGGATGGAGCGAAAGTAGTTCACGTAAGCGCCAGCAACGTTGGCCAGCAGCTTGTTCGAGGACAGTCGCATCAAGGCCAGCACGGTACCGAGCAACAGACCGCCGACCACACCCATCGCCATCAGCTTCAGGGTCATGACCATGCCGTTCCACAGGCCCGGCAGGGCCGGAACGATTCCAGTGAAGTCCATTATTTACCTCCTACGGAAATCAGGCCGGGCACGGCGACTTTCTTCTCGATCACACGCATCAGCAGCATCAGGCTCATGTTCAGCGTGAAGTAGATGAGGGTGGCCAGCGTGAAGGCTTCGAACAGGTTCGCGGAAAACTCGGCGGTCTGTTTGGTCTGTGCGAGCAACTCCATCAGGCCGATCAGCGACGCCACCGAAGAGTTCTTGAACACGTTCAGGAATTCGGAGGTGAGCGGTGGAATGATGATGCGATAGGCTTGAGGCAGCAGCACGTTCCAGTAGATCTGCGGCAGCTTGAAGCCCATGGCGCGAGCGGCCGATTCCTGGCCCTTTGGCAGCGCCTGGATGCCTGTGCGGACTTGTTCGCAGACCCGTGCAGCAGTAAACAGGCCCAGACAGACCACGACGCTCAGAAATGCCGAGGTGGTCGGGTTGAGGTCTTGCTTGTACCACTCCTGCAGGTTTGCAGGCAGCAGGTCGGGTACCAGGAAGTACCAGATGAACAGCTGCACCAGCAGTGGCACATTACGGAAGATTTCCACGTAGGTCGTGGCAATGCCTGATACCAGACGGCTCGGTACAGTGCGCATGACGCCCAGTATCGAACCCAGTATCAAGGCGATGATCCAGGCGACGACTGCAATGGCGATAGTCCAGCCCAGACCGGATATGAACCAGTCCAGATAGGTTTCGCTGCCGACGCCGGTGGACTTGAAGAACACGCCCCAGTCCCAGTTGTAATTCATCAGGGTCTCCCCCTCTTGTTCTATTGCTATCGAGATGCACGCAGTGTCGGTTCCCGAGCGGGTGATTCAGCCCGCTCGGGGTGCAGTCAGTTCAGCGAGGCTGAACCGGTTGCTCAGGCTTTCTTTTCTTCGATTGCTTTAGCGGGTTCGGCCGCCTGGTCGGTCGGATTCTTGATCAGCTCTTTGATTTTTTCGCTCATCGGGAATTCGAGGTTCAGGCCTTTTGGAGGGACCGGAGACTGGAACCACTTGTTGTAGATCGTGTTGATATCGCCCGACTTGTAGGTTGCGACGATGGCGTCGTCCACGGCCTTCTTGAACGGTGCATCGCCTTTGCGAACCATGCAGCCGTAGATTTCGTAGGACTGTGCGGTACCGGTCACTGCCCAGTCATCCGGCTTCTTGGCCTTCGCCATTTCGCCTGCCAGCAGGGCGTCGTCCATCATGAACGCGACGGCGCGGCCCGATTCCAGCATCTGGAAGGACTCGCCGTGGTCCTTGGCGGAGATGACGTTCATGCCCATCTGCTTGTCGGCGTTCATGGCCTTCAGGATGCGCTCGGACGTGGTGCCGGCGGTGGTGACGACGTTCTTGCCTTTCAGGTCATCGAAGTCCTTGTAGCTGGAATCTTTCTTGGACAGCAGACGGGTGCCGACCTCGAAGATGCCGACCGAGAAATCAACCTGCTGCTGACGCTCGACGTTGTTGGTGGTCGAGCCACATTCCACGTCAACGGTGCCGTTCTGAACCAGCGGGATACGGGTCTGGGACGTCACCAGGTTGTACTTGACCTTCAGGTCAGGCATGTCCAGTTCTTTCTTGATGCCTTCGACGATCTTCAGCTGGATGTCGTGGGAGTAGCCCATCGGCACGCCGGAAGCGTCAGCAATGTAGGAGAACGGGATGGAGGCGTCGCGGTGGCCGAGGGTGATGGTGCCGGACTCTTTGATTTTCTTCAGAGTGCCAGTCAGTTCTGCTGCGAAAACCGGAGTGCTGATCAGAGCGGCAGCGATTGCTGCGCCCAGCAGATGGGGAACGATGCGCATCGATGAATCCTCGATTTCATTTTTATTGATAGGACGCCTTGAGGGACATCCACTTCTTTGACGATGGCTTCAACGGCGTCCAGGGTAGACACACGCTAATGTCGAAGCGGTCGATGCAAAGTGTAGAGCATGAGTCGTGCCAGGCTTTCGAGGATGGTCAACTGACTGAAATTAAAGGGGTTTTATCTGGTGGCGGTGCGTTGGACGGCAGGGGCTTGTCCGGGATGCCGAATCTTGCAGCGATGGGTGTTCGGAAAACCGAATGGACTGGGGCAGAGAGGGGAAGTAATGCGGGAGGATGTGAAGGGCATCATAGGCAGCGGCGGATGCCGTCAGTATCACTCACATCGAACCGTGGGAGGCGGCTTGCCGGCGATGAACGATGACGCGATTTTTCTGATAGACCGCGTTGACTGCATCGCGGGCAGTTCCCTCCCACAGGCAAGTGTCTGCTGCGCGACAGCACTACGTCGAAGACGTGGTGTGGCCTCCCACAGAAAACCGGGTTTCTTCCGTGGTCGTGTGAGAAAAGGCGGCTGGTTTGACGCCACAGCCGCCTACACAAGTTTTCCGGTCATCGCTCGAACCAAGCGCTGCGACTGATCAGGCCGCTTCGATCGCCGCCTTGTTGCGTGCAACCGTTTCCAGGTAATTGCTTACCGCTGCCTGTTCTTCCGGCGTAGTGAACAGACCCAGCTTGGTACGGCGCCACAGGATGTCATCGATACTGGTGGCCCATTCCTGATCGCACAGGTAATCAACTTCTCGGGCATACAAGCCGCCACCCAGATGTTGACCCATGTCTTCAAGACTCTGCACGCCTTCCAGCAGGCGCCAGCTGCGGCTGCCGTAGGTAATCGCCCAACGCTTGGCGATCGGGGTTGGCAACCAGGTGTGACGGCGGGTCAGTTCGCCGGCCAGCGCTTCCGGCGTCGTCATGTCTTCGCCACCCGGCAGTGCGGATGTTGCGGTCCAGCTCGGCTTCATCTGCTTGAAGAACGGTGCCAGTTGCGCCATGGCCGATTCGGCGAGTTTGCGGTAGGTAGTCAGCTTGCCGCCGAACACCGACAGGATCGGCGCCTCGTCGGCACCACCGGACAGCGACAACGTGTAGTCACGAGTAATCGCAGACGGGTTGTCGGATTCATCGTTGCACAGCGGGCGGACACCGGAGTAGGTGTGCAGCACGTCGGCGCGGGTCAGTTGCTTCTTGAAGTGATCGTCGGCCACTTTCAGCACGTAGTCCATCTCACCGTCGGTGATCTCCACCTTGTTCGGATCGCCCTGATACTCACGGTCGGTGGTGCCGACAATAGTGAAGTGATCCATATACGGGATGGTGAATACGATGCGCTTGTCTTCGTTCTGCAGAATGAATGCATGCTCGCCTTCGTACAGCTTCGGCACGATCAGGTGGCTGCCCTGGATCAGGCGAATACCGTAGGCCGATTCAAGCTTCAGGTCTTCACGAATGAACTTGGCCACCCACGGACCGGCCGCGTTGACCAACGCCTTGGCATGAATTGAAAACAGGCTGCCGTCGCTGCGTTCCAGATGCAGGTGCCACAGACCTTTGATGCGACGGGCGCTGACGCAGCGTGTCTGGGTATGAATGTGGGCACCGTTTTCACGGGCTGACATGGCATTGAGCACGACCAGGCGGGCGTCGTCGACCCAGCAGTCGGAGTATTCGAAACCACGGGTAATACTGGAATTCAGCGGGCTGTCGGCGCCGAAACGAATCGTGCGCGAAGCAGGCAACTTCTCACGCTTGCCCAAGTGATCGTAAAGGAACATGCCGGCACGAATCATCCAGGCCGGACGCAGGTGCGGGCGGTGCGGCAGGACGAAGCGCATGGGCTTGACGATATGCGGTGCCTTGGCCAGCAGCACTTCACGCTCTGCCAGTGCTTCACGTACCAGACGGAATTCGTAGTGTTCCAGATAGCGCAGTCCACCGTGGATCAGCTTGCTGCTGGCCGACGAAGTGTGACTGGCAAGGTCGTCTTTCTCACACAGGAAGACCGACAGGCCACGCCCGGACGCGTCTGCCGCAATGCCGACGCCATTGATGCCACCACCGATTACGGCGATGTCGTAGACCTCGGAAAGAGGGGCGGCGGATGTCGCGTGGGTCTGGGGCATTGTTGGCCTCCTGAAGGATGCTTGAGCTGTGCTCGAAAGGCGAATCTGAACATTAATGTTCACTTTCGAAAATCATAGCTCAATAAAAATCCCCTCGCCAGCGACTATTGATTGAAATTACTGATGATGAACGTAGAAAAGAACAAATATGAACATTGTAGGACGGGATGGGTGGCAGTCATGGATCGGCGATCATCGCTGCGAGCGGCGGGGTAGAGAGCTCGCGAGTCAGTCGCCTTGGGCACGATCGGTCATCGTGCTTACACTGATCGTTCCGCACGCTCCGCGTGGGAATGCCTCTAAGGACGCTCCGCGTCCAGCGGTGGTGGGTCAGAAAAGTCTCTTGCGCCTGACTCAATGGGACGCGGAGCGTCCCGGGCTGCATGCCCACGCGGCGATGGGCACGATCAGTGTGGAGGCGGAACACGCTGCGCAAATGATCGTTCCCACGCTCTGCGTGGTAACGCCGCCCAGGACGCTCCGCGTCCGCTCTCGATGTGACGCAGGGCCTCACGGGATACACGCCGCCGATCAGGTCAGGTTGCGTGCTCACACCACCTCAAGCCGAATCTTGTGCTGGTTCAGCAACTGCTGCAGTGCTGGCACAGGTGGTTCATCAGTGACCAGACAGTCGATAAGGGTGATCGGCCCGAGCCTGACCATCGCGTTGCGTCCGAACTTGCTGGAGTCGGCTGCCAGCAACACCTTGCGTGCATTGGCGATGATCGCCTGCGACACGCGGACTTCCTGATAATCGAAATCCAGCAGACTGCCGTCCTCGTCGATACCGCTGATGCCGACCAGCGCGAAATCGACCTTGAACTGCGAGATGAAGTCGACACTGGCCTGGCCCACCACGCCGCCGTCACGGCGCACATTGCCGCCTGCCAGCAGCACTTCGAAATCATCCTTGGCGCTCAGGATCGATGCGACATGCAGGTTGTTGGTGATGATTTTCAGGTTGTTGTGATTGAGCAGGGCGCGAGCGATGGATTCGGTGGTGGTGCCGATATTGATGAACAGCGAGGCGTTGTCGGGAATTTGCGCTGCGATGGCTTCAGCAATCCGCTGCTTTTCATCGCGCATCTGATCCGCACGCATGGCGTAGGCGGTGTTTTCGATGCTGGAGTCATAGGCCGCGCCGCCGTGGTAGCGACGCAGCAGGTTCATTTCCGCAAGCTGGTTGATGTCTCGACGGATGGTTTGCGGGGTCACGACGAACAGCGTCGCCATTTCATCGATGCTGACGTAGCCGCGATCACGGACCAGTTCGAGGATCTGTTGTTGGCGGGGAGGCAGGTTCATTGTTTTTCCTTGGGCGCCCACTGCAAATGGCGCCCATCATGCCGCAGGGACATGGGCTCTGTCAGCCGGAAATCCTGCTCCTCGCCAGACCGGCAGGCTTACTCCTCGTTTTCGTGCGGTTCCCAGTCACGGGTGCGGGCCACGGCTTTTTGCCAGCCGGCGTACAGCTTCTCTTTATGGGCTTCTTCGCACAGTGGTTCGAAAACGCGCTCGATCACAGCCTTGTTGCGCAACTCGTCCAGGCTGCTCCAGAAACCGATGGCCAGACCCGCCAGGAACGCGGCGCCCAGTGCAGTCGTTTCGCGCATCTGAGGACGTTCTACATGAGTACCCAGGATGTCTGCCTGGAACTGCATGAGGAAGTTGTTGGCCACCGCGCCGCCGTCCACACGCAGGGATTTGAGGCGTTCGCCGGAATCCTGCTGCATGGCGTCCAGTACGTCACGGGTCTGGTAGGCGATGGATTCCAGCGCCGCACGGATGATGTGATCGACTTTCACGCCGCGGGTCAGGCCGAACAGCGCGCCACGTGCATACGGGTCCCAGTAGGGTGCGCCCAGACCGGTAAAGGCCGGCACCAGGTAAACGCCGTTGCTGTCCTTGACCTTGCTGGCGAAGTATTCGGTGTCCAGCGCGTCATTGATGATCTTCAATTCGTCACGCAGCCACTGCACGGTCGAGCCGCCGTTGAATACGGCACCTTCCAGCGCATAGGCCACTTCGCCACGCGGGCCGCAGCCGATGGTGGTGAGCATGCCGTGAGCCGATTTCACTGCTTTCTTGCCGGTGTTCATCAGCAGGAAACAGCCGGTGCCGTAGGTGTTTTTCGCCTGACCCGGCTCGACGCACATCTGGCCGAACAGTGCTGCCTGCTGGTCGCCCGCGATGCCGGCAATCGGGATGCCGCTCTTGCTGTGGCCGTAGACCTCGGACGAGGCTTTGACCTCGGGCAGGATCTCGCGCGGGATATCCAGCACGTCGAGCATGCGCTGATCCCATTCCAGGGTATGAATGTTGAACAGCATGGTGCGCGAAGCGTTGGTGTAGTCGGTGACGTGAACCTTGCCGCCGGTGAATTTCCAGATCAGCCAGGTATCGATGGTGCCGAACATCAGCTCACCCTTGCGGGCGCGCTCGCGGCTGCCTTCGACGTTGTCCAGGATCCACTTGACCTTGGAACCGGAGAAGTACGGGTCGATGACCAGACCAGTAGTGTCTTTGATGTATTCCTCAAGGCCGTCGCGCTTGAGCTGCTGGCAGATTTCAGTGCTGCGGCGGCATTGCCAGACGATTGCGTTGTAGATCGGGCGGCCTGTGTCACGCTCCCAGATCACGGTGGTTTCGCGCTGGTTGGTGATACCGATAGCGGCAATCTGGTTGTGGTGCAGATCGGCCTGGGCCAGCGCCTTGGTCATGCACGCGGTCTGGGTGGCGAAGATTTCCATCGGGTCATGCTCGACCCAGCCAGCCTGCGGATAATGCTGGACGAATTCGCTTTGGGCAGTGCTCACCACATTGGCATCGCGGTCGAAGATGATGGCCCGCGAGCTGGTGGTGCCCTGATCAAGGGCAATGATGTAGTTCTTGTTCTGTGTGTCAGTCATGTCGATTGCCTTGCGTTATTGGGGTGGAATTCAAGATGACGCTTGAGCCTTGCCGCGAACCGCGCTGGTGTCTTTTTTGAGGTCTTTTTCGTTTGCAACAAGGTCGGCGCCGGGCAGATGACGCGCAATCAGCATGCGGTAGCCGGCGGCGCCGAGGCAGGCACCCAGAATGGGCGCAAAAATCGGAACCAGGAAATAAGGTATGTCACGACCGCCGGTGAATGCTATCTCACCCCAGCCAGCAATGAACGTCATCATTTTCGGGCCGAAGTCGCGAGCAGGATTCATCGCAAACCCGGTCAGCGGACCCATGGCGCTGCCGATTACCGCGACCAGCAGCCCGATCAGCAGAGGCGCCAGTGCGCCGCGCGGCAGGCCGTTGTTGTCATCGCCCAGCGCCATGATCACGCCCATCAGAATGGTGGTGATGACCATCTCGACCAGGAAGGCCTGACCCACGGAAATGGCAGGGTTGGGGTAGGTGGAGAACACCGATGCCAGTTCAAGACTCTGTTCGGTACCACGAATGATGTGGTGCGCATGTTCGAAGTCGAAAAAGAGGCTGACGTACAGAAGGTACACAAGGCCTGCGCCGCAGAACGCACCGGCAATCTGGGAAGCGATATAAAAAGGCAGTTTTCGTTTTTCGAAACCGGCAAACAGACTCAGCGCAATGCTGACCGCCGGGTTGAGGTGTGCGCCGGAAATACCTGCGCTGAGGTAGATGCCCATGCTGACGGCCATCCCCCAGATGATGCAGATTTCCCAAAGTCCGAAAGAAGCACCCGCGACCTTGAGCGCTGCAACGCATCCGGTCCCGAAAAAAATCATCAGGGCTGTGCCCAGGAATTCAGCAGTACATTGTGCGGAAAGCGTCGGTTGTCGGGTTGCAATGGTCATGAATACCTCATTTTTGTTTTTGTCGCGGCACCGTATGCAGACACGGATGCTCGTTATTGCGGCGTGTCAGGATTCGTCGGAATGCTGGTCACGGGTGCGAGTTATACCGAAAAACAGCGTTCGTTAATATTCGTAAACGAAAAAATATAGACAAGAAAGAACCCTGTCAAAGGTCGGAACTGAACGGTCACTGAAAAATATCACGGTCAGGTCTTAGTTTGTTTCTGCATGTTTTGTAGGAAAAGTCTTGATGGTTTTAAATAGCCATCAAGGTTGCAGCCTTTATGGATCAAGGCGCTTCCCGATTATTTGGCTTAAAGTAGCGCTCACCTTGATCTGTCCGGAGTGATGAATGACCCCCGCGTTGGATTTATTGAAAAAAGTTCGGGCCGAACACCGCATCCACAGCTACGAACACGATCCCAAGGCGGCATCGTATGGTCTGGAGGCGGCTGAAAAGCTCGGTCTGGAACCAGCGCGCGTGTTCAAGACGCTGCTGGCCAGTACCGAAAAGGGTGAGTTGCTGGTCGCCGTGGTGCCGGTCGTCGGAACGCTGGACCTGAAGGCGCTGGCTCACGCTGCAGGTGCCAAGAAAACCGAGATGGCCGACCCTGCCGCAGCGCAGCGCTCGACCGGTTATCTGCTGGGAGGTATCAGTCCGCTGGGTCAGAAAAAGCGCTTGCGCACGTTCATCGACGAAACGGCTACACCCTTCGAGACCATTTTTGTCAGCGCGGGTAGGAGAGGGCTGGAAGTGGAGCTTTCGGCGCAGGTGCTGGCGGCTCACACCAGCGCGACCTTCGCTGCTATCGGCCGTGAATGATGCAGTGACTCAGCCGCTGACCGCGTTCGCAGCGACACTGCCCGGCGCAGCAAACAGAACCAGATGATCGGCGGCGACCTGAATGCCGACCTGCTCGCCGGTCAGGTGATCGGCGTGGCTGGGGAAAATCGCTTCAAGCTGGCTGCCGGTCGGCAATTGCAGGCGATACAGGGTTGATGCGCCCTGAAAGGTTCGACCGATGACCCGCGCCTTCAGCGCGCTTTGCGGTGCATGAACAATGTCGTCCGGGCGCAACAGCACGTCCACTGCGCTGCCACTGACGCCCGGATAAGCCCGGTTGCCGCGCAAAACACCCAGTTCGGTCTGTACCGATTCGTGGTCGATCATCTGACCGCGAATGAAATACCCCTGGCCAATGAAGCTGGCGACAAAGGGGGTCTGCGGCTCGTGGTACAGGTTATAGGGCGTATCCCATTGCTCCAGTCGGCCTTCCTTGAACACGCCGACGTGATCGCTGACCGCGAACGCTTCTTCCTGATCATGGGTCACCAGAATTGCGCTGGTGCCACGAGCCTTGAGGATATCGCGTACCTCGTGACTCAAGCGCCTGCGCAACTCGCCATCCAGATTGGAAAACGGCTCATCGAGCAGCAACAACTGCGGCTCCGGTGCCAGTGCCCGGGCGAGCGCTACGCGCTGCTGTTGCCCGCCAGACAGTTCGTGCGGATAGCGTTTGCCCAGTCCGGCGAGATTGACCAGTTCCAGGAGCTCAGTCGTCACCTGTTCACGGCGCGGATGCTTGCGGATGCCGAAGGCAATATTGTCAGCGACGCTCAGGTGCGGGAACAGGGCGTAGTCCTGAAACACCATGCCGATACGGCGTTTTTCCGGTGCCAGCGTCCAGCCTGGACGGGAGATCACTTCGCCCGCCAACGTGATTTCGCCCGCATGGATTGGTTCGAAACCGGCAATGGCGCGCAATGTCGTGGTCTTGCCGCAGCCTGAAGAGCCCAGCAGGCAGCCGATGTCACCAGCGTTGAGGTGCAGATTCAGATCCTGCACCACACGCTGGTTGTCATAGCCGCACGCCAGATTGCGCAGGTTCAGCAGCAAGGCCTGACTCATGCCGGCTGACAGGACGGCGCGACGAGAAATTCCAGCAGCGCCTTCTGCGCATGCAGACGGTTTTCCGCCTGATCCCACGCCACCGAGCGCTGATCGTCCAGCAGATCGACGCTGATTTCCTCACCCCGGTGAGCTGGCAGGCAATGCATGAACAGTACGTCTTTATCAGCCAGGTCGAGCAGCGCGCGCGTTACCTGGAACGGTGCGAACAGGGCCATGCGCTTGGCGGTTTCCTCTTCCTGGCCCATTGAGGTCCAGACATCGGTGCTCACCAGATGCGCGCCTTCGACCGCTGCCTTCGGGTCACGAACAATCGTCACGCGATCCCCGGCCAGGGTCATGAATTCGGGATTGGGCTCGTAACCCAGCGGGCAGGCAACGCGCAAATGGAAGTCGAACCGGATCGCCGCTTCTATATAGCTGTTGCACATGTTGTTGCCGTCACCGATCCACGCCACGGTCTTGCCCTTGATCGAGCCACGATGCTCAAGAAAGGTCTGCATGTCGGCCAGCAGCTGGCACGGGTGCAGATCATCGGACAGACCGTTGATCACCGGCACACGGGAATTGGCAGCGAACTCGACCAGATTGCTGTGGGCATAGGTACGGATCATGACCGCGTCGAGCATGCGGGACATGACCTTTGCGCTGTCGGCAATCGGCTCACCACGGCCCAGTTGTGTGTCGCGGTGGGATAAAAAGATGGCTTGGCCGCCCAGCTGGATCATGCCGGCTTCGAAGGAAAGACGGGTACGTGTCGAGGATTTTTCAAAAATCATCCCCAGTACCCGGTTCTTCAGGGGTTCAAAAAGCACGCCGCGATTTCGCAGGTCTTTGAGCTCTACGCCACGACGGATCAAGCCCAGCAGTTCGTCTGGGGTGTAATCCATCATCGAGAGAAAGTGCCTGGCGTTCATGATTAACTACCTTTTTTGCAACAGACCGCAGTGTTTCAAAGCCGGGTTTTATCGAGAAAACGGGCAAGCACTGCGGCGAAAGCCGCGCGAGGCGACGAATAAGAGAGGCGCGATAGTATAAAAAAATGTCGCGTCTTACCAATAGCATGCTTTATTTTGGATAGCGGTGTGAATCGGGGTGCCGCGCTTCAGCCTTTATATTAATCCTGCATCGCGCTGAAAACGGACTACGCTGGAGCAGGCCTTTAGCCATCGCTTCGCTATCCAAAGGCAGCATTTGTACACTGCCCAAAGCGGGATTGGCAATTAGTACCAATCCTGCAACAGTCCGGCAGCGAATGCGACGTGCTTCACGCGCCTTGAATAATGACCGTTTCCTAAACAACGGCCGTAGGTTATAAAGCCTCGTTGGTATCATCATTGATTGGGAGATCGGGAATGGATTCTAAAGAGCGTCAACTAACGGAATTGCTCGGGCTGACTGCCCGTACCTTGACCCACCTCACCGCCTCCATGACCTCCATGTCCTTTGAACTGTTGCGTAGCGAAGACGAAGTCACGCGCACCGCCGGACGCCGCATGATCGATCGCATGGCGACCATCAGCTCGGGGCTCGATGAGCACTGGCGTCTGATCGGCGACCTGACCGGCGTGCACCTGGCCCAGGAACAGATCGAAACCGTGACCGAAATCCAGCTGCAGCGCAAGGTTGTCACAC
Organism: Pseudomonas viridiflava; assembly: GCF_001642795.1. Taxonomy (GTDB): domain Bacteria; phylum Pseudomonadota; class Gammaproteobacteria; order Pseudomonadales; family Pseudomonadaceae; genus Aquipseudomonas; species Aquipseudomonas viridiflava. The sequence goes on from NZ_LKEH01000032.1 coordinate 27,178, forward strand.
CGATCGTCGGTTGACCGACGAAGCATCCGTCGGCCTGATGGCCCCTGATTCATGATGCGAAGCCGAGTGGCGAAGGCCGTCTACACGCACCATAGTGATTGTTCCGCAATCGAACGGATTGCCACGACACCACTATGAGGCTGCGATGACCCGGACCGAACACCACCGTGCCTGTCATCTGTGTGAGGCCATTTGCGGCCTGACCATCGAAACCACGCTCGAGCCTGACGCGACGCGAAGAATCACCTCGATCAAGGGGGATCCGCTCGACAGTTTCAGCCGCGGCCATATTTGCCCCAAGGCCGTCGCGCTGCAGGACATCCAGAATGACCCTGATCGCCTGCGCCAGCCCATGCTGCGTTCAGGCGATCAATGGCAGCCGATTGCCTGGCAGGATGCGTTCGAGCTGGTAGCCGAGCGGCTGTCCGCTATCCAGCAACGCTATGGTCAGAATGCCGTAGCGGTCTATCAGGGTAACCCCAGCGTTCACAACTATGGGTTGATGACCCACAGCAATTACTTTCTCGGTCTGCTCAAGACGCGCAATCGCTTCTCCGCAACGTCTGTGGACCAGTTGCCTCATCACCTGACCAGTTTTCTGATGTACGGCCACGGCATGCTGCTGCCGATTCCGGACATCGATCACACGGATTTCATGCTGATTCTGGGCGGCAATCCGTTGGCTTCGAATGGCAGCATCATGACCGTCCCCGACGTTGAGAAGCGTTTGAAAGCCATACAGACTCGCGGCGGAAAGGTTGTGGTCGTCGACCCGCGACGCAGCGAGACCGCCGCCATTGCCGATCAGCACCTGTTCGTGCGCCCCGGCGGCGACGCTGCATTGCTGTTCGGGTTGCTTCATACGCTGTTCGAAGAAGGTCTGACCCGTGACAGCCATTTGCCTGTCGATGGACTCGATCAGGTGCGGGAGGCCATTTCCGATTTCAGTGCCGAAGCCATGAGTCTGCGCTGTGGCATCGACGCGCAACAGATCCGTCAGTTGGCCAGGGATTTCGCAGCCGCCGAGACAGCTGTCTGCTACGGACGCATGGGTGTTTCGACCCAGGCATTCGGGACCCTGTGCCATTGGCTGGTGCAGCTCATCAACCTGGTGACCGGCAACCTTGACCGTGTCGGTGGGGTGCTCTGTACCCAGCCTGCGGTGGACATCGTTGGCTCTACGTCTGGCGGTCACTTCAATCGCTGGCAGAGCCGCGTGTCCGGTCTGCCTGAATACGGTGGTGAATTGCCGGTCTCGGCGCTGGCCGAGGAGATGCTGCATGAAGGGGAGGGGCGCGTGCGTGCGCTGGTGACGGTTGCAGGCAACCCAGTGTTGTCGACGCCGAACGGACGCCAACTCGAAAGAGCCCTTGAAGGGCTGGAGTTCATGGTCAGCATCGACCTGTATATCAATGAAACCACTCGCTATGCCGACCTGATTCTGCCGTCCACCTCCGCGCTGGAGAATGACCACTACGACACCACCTTCAATACTCTCGCGGTGCGTAACATCACCCGCTTCAATCGAGCGATCTTCGACAAGCCCGAAGGCGCACTGCATGACTGGGAAATCTTCGTCGGCCTGGCCAGGGCATTTGCTGCCAGGACTCAGAAAGACCTGAAGCCCACCATGCCACCCGCGCAGATGATCGATCATGGCCTGCGCAGCGGGCGTTATGGCGATGCATCGGTTCACAAGCTTTCGCTGGCGACGCTGGACAATCATCCTCACGGTCTAGATCTGGGAGCGCTGCAACCGAACCTCAGCGAGCGCCTGAAGACCGCCAACGGCCATGTTCAGGCAGCGCCCGACGTCATCATGGCCGACCTGGCCCGTTTCAGAGACGCCCCCGTGCCGCAGCCGGACCAATTGTTGTTGATTGGACGTCGCCACGTGCGCAGCAACAATTCCTGGATGCACAATTATCATCGGTTGGTGAAGGGCAAGCCGCGTCATCAGTTACTGATGCATCCCGACGACTTGAGCCGTCGAGGTTTGAACGACGGGCAGCAGGTGCGCGTCAGCTCGCGGGTCGGCATGATCGAGGTTGAGGTCGTGGGCAGTTTGGACATGATGCCCGGTGTGGTCAGCCTGCCTCACGGCTGGGGCCACGCACGTGCCGGTGTGCGCATGGAAATTGCGCAGAATCAGCCCGGTGTCAGCGCCAATGACCTGACCGACGAACGTCAGCTGGATGTGCTTTCCGGCAACGCGGCGCTGAATGGCGTACCGGTGCAGGTCGCCGCGTGTTGAGGTTCAAGACAGAGCGTCTCAGTCGGGATTCCGTTACAATGCGCCACCGTGCCGACAACTGAGTCGGAAAATTCAGCCGAGGTGCTTCATGGATATCATCGAAACGATCAAAGAGCAGATTGCCAACAACACCATTCTGCTTTACATGAAAGGCGCTCCAAACGCGCCACAGTGCGGCTTTTCGGCCAAGGCTTCCCAGGCGTTGATGGCGTGCGGCGAAAAATTCGCTTATGTCGACATCCTGCAGAACCCCGAAATCCGCGCCAATCTGCCCAAGTACGCCAACTGGCCGACGTTCCCACAGCTGTGGGTTGCCGGTGAACTGGTTGGCGGCAGCGACATCATCACCGAGATGATGGCTGACGGCTCGCTTCAAGAGCTGGTCAAGACTGCATCGGCCGCCAAGGCCGAGTAAGACGGTGATTTGATGGGTCGGTAGCAATACACGCCGGTTCATCAAGCCGTTCTACAGACAAGAAAAAGCCCGCTCTCCAATGGAGGCGGGCTTTTTTCGTATCAGCGGATCGACGTATCAGTCGCCCATCTGCGACTGCAGGTAATTTTCGATACCCACTTTGTCGATCAGACCCAGCTGGGTTTCCAGCCAGTCGATGTGCTCTTCCTTGGGCTCGAGGATGTCTTCCAGCAGCTCACGGCTGCCAAAGTCGCCAACGGTTTCAAAGTGAGCGATGGCAGCTTTCAGATCAGCCAGGCCTTTCTGTTCGATCTTGAGGTCACACTCCAGCATTTCCTTGGTGTGCTCGCCGATCAGGATCTTGCCCAGGTCCTGCAGGTTAGGCAGGCCTTCCAGAAACAGGATGCGCTTGATGACCTTGTCAGCATGCTTCATCGCGTCGATAGACTCGTGATACTCATGCGCACCGAGCTTTTTCAGACCCCAGTCTTCGTACATGCGTGCATGCAGAAAGTACTGGTTGATGGCGACCAGCTCGTTACCGAGGATCTTGTTGAGATGCTGGATGACTGTAATGTCGCCTTTCATGTTCGTGGTCCTGCCGATGGCTTGTGTATATAAGCCGCGAGTGTGAGCTGCACGCGAATGTCTGTCAAACCTAAGTTATTGAATAATAAGTGAATTTAAATAGGAATAAGAATGTTTGAGTTCCGCATCTTGACGCTAAGCGCTTGAATTACAGGCATAAAAAAACCGGACATCGAGTCCGGTTCTTTGAAATAGGGTAATCAGGCCGCAGTAAATTCTGTCGTATAGGCCAGTGCAGCGTGGCTGCTTTGAAGCTCGGTCAGGGTGTCACGCACCACTTCCTTGGCCAGGCAGGCACATTTCCCACATTTACTTGCAACACCCAGCGTCTCGCGAACTTCGCGATAACTGCAGCAGCCCTCCAGAATTGCTTCCCGGATTTGACCGTCAGTAACACCTTGGCAGAGACAAACATACATAAGCTATGGACCATCGCTGGTTTATGGCTGGGTGATCCGGAGCTTAATGGTAATGAGAATGCTTGTCAAAACTGTTTTAGGTTCGATTCAGGTAGGGCGATGAGTGGTAAATCCCGGGATCTTATTGCCTGTACTTCTGCACGGCAGGCATGAAAAAACCGGCACTGGGCCGGTCTGTTCATAAGCGGGGTGACTCAGTCGTCGAAGTCTTCCCAGCCGCCCATTTCCTTCCAGCGGTTGACGATGCCGCAGAACAGCTCTGCCGTCTTTTCCGTGTCGTAGCGGGCCGAGTGGGCTTCGCGGCCGTCGAAGTCGATACCGGCAGCCTGACAGGCTTTGGCCAGTACGGTCTGACCGTAGGCCAGGCCTGCGAGCGTTGCCGTGTCGAAGCTTGAGAACGGGTGAAACGGATTGCGTTTCATGTCCAGGCGCGCGACGGCTGCGTTCAGAAAGCCCAGATCGAAGCTGGCGTTGTGGCCGACCAGCACCGCGCGCTTGCAGCCGTTGGCCTTGAGGGCCTTGCGCACGCCGCGGAAGATATCGTTCAGGGCGGTTTCTTCGCTGACTGCCATGCGCAACGGGTGATCGAGCTTGATCCCGGTGAACTCCAGCGCAGCGGCTTCGATGTTGGCACCTTCGAAGGGCTCTACGCGGAAGAAATGAGTGTGCTCCGGGAACACGAATCCTCTTTCATCCATGCCGATGGTGACGGCCGCAATTTCCAGCAGTGCATCGGTGGCCGAATTGAAGCCGCCGGTTTCTACGTCGATGACGACCGGCAGGTAGCCGCGAAAGCGGGCCGCCATCGGGTGACGCGATCCAACACCGCCGCCACCATGACCTTCCGGTTCGTCGTCGAAATGATCTTCACTCACGCGTTTTCCTCCAGGCGCCAGTGCAGTTTTTCACCTGCACGCAGCGGTATTACGGACAACTCGCCAAACGGCAGGCTGGCAGGGGCGGTCCACTCTTCACGCACCAGCGTGATGGTGTCCTGGTTGGCAGGCAGGCCGTAGAACGCCGGACCGTGAAGGCTGGCGAAGCCCTCCAGTTTGTCCAGCGCGTTACGTTGCTCGAAGGCTTCTGCGTACATTTCGATAGCGGCGTAAGCGGTGTAGCAACCGGCGCAGCCGCATGCCGCTTCCTTGGCGTGTTGCGCATGCGGGGCGGAATCGGTACCCAGAAAGAACTTGCCGTTGCCACTGGTGGCAGCATCCAGCAGGGACGTCTGGTGGGTGTTGCGCTTGAGGATCGGCAGGCAGTAGAAGTGCGGGCGAATGCCACCGACCAGCATGTGATTGCGGTTATAGAGCAGGTGATGCGCAGTGATGGTCGCCGCGACATTGGCCGATGCTTCGTTGACGAACTGCACGGCCTCGCCAGTGGTGATGTGTTCAAACACCACTTTCAGTGCCGGGAAACGCTCGACGACGCGACGCAGGTGCTCGTCAATAAAGACTTTTTCGCGATCGAATACGTCGATCTCGCCACGTGTGACCTCGCCGTGCACCAGCAGCAGCATGCCGACTTCGGCCATGGCTTCAAGGGCAGGGAAGATCCTGTCGATGCTGGTCACGCCCGAATCGGAGTTGGTCGTGGCGCCGGCCGGATACAGCTTGGCGGCGTGGACGAAACCGCTGGCCTTGGCCGTGCGAATGTCTTCGGGCGTTGTCTGGTCGGTGAGATAAAGCACCATCAACGGCTCGAAGCGGCTGCCGGCCGGGCGTGCAGCGAGAATGCGCTGGCGATAGGCATCGGCCTGCTGCGCATTGCGAACGGGCGGCACGAGGTTGGGCATGATGATTGCGCGGCCAAAGGTGCGCGCTACGTCAGCGACGGTATGGGGCAAAACAGCTCCGTCACGGAGATGGATGTGCCAGTCGTCGGGACGCAGAAGGGTCAGGCGGTCAGACATTGGGGATTCCAGGCGGGTCAAACTCGCAGGGAATGCTACCGGAAAAGACTCTCTCAGGCACTCGCTATCAAGTTTTGTAGGAAGTTACCGATAGCCCGACATAGAAACCGTATTTCGTTTCGCGATCATTTCAAGTGGAGCCTCCCGTGCGCCAGCGATATCTAGCCCTGCTCAGCGTGTTCGCCAGCCTTCCAGCGATGGCTATCAATTTCCAGACGCGTCTGGAAAGCATCGAATGGAAAGTCGAAGGCGATCAGTTCGAGTGCCGTCTGACTCAGCCCATCACCGACTTCGGTGTGGGTGAGTTCGTGCGCCGCGCGGGTGAGCAGGCCACATTCCGGCTCAAGGCTTCCTACAACATGCTGGGCAACGGTTCCGCCACGCTGCTGGCCGCTGCGGCACCGTGGCAGCCAGGCCGTGGCGACATCAACCTGGGGTCGGTGCGCGTCAGCAATGGCGAAATACCGTTCAACACCTCTCACGCTCAGGCCGGACGTCTTATCAACGGCCTGATGGAAGGGCGCACGCCACTGATTCGTCATTATTCCCGTGACGGCGGACAGATGGAGGTGCGTCTGTTGCCGGTCAAGTTCAGCAAGGCCTTCACTGAATATCAGGCCTGCACTGCCAAGCTGCTGCCGATGAATTTCGATCAGGTCAAACAGGCCGAAGTCGGCTTCCCTGGCGGTGGTATCGAACTGGATACGGCCGCAAAGGCACGGCTCGACAATATGGTCGCCTATCTGAAGGCAGACCCGACGGTCAACCACGTCGAACTGGACGGGCATTCTGACAACAGCGGCAATCGCCTGACCAACCGCGACCTGTCACGTCGTCGTGCACTGGCGGTGATGGATTACCTGAAAGCCCAGGGCATTCCAGAGCAACAGATCACTCTGCGCTTTCATGGCGAGCGGTATCCACTCGCGCCCAACACCAACAACGCCAACCGCGCCCGCAACCGTCGTGTGAACGTGCACCTTGAACGCGTAGCGCCTGAAGAACGGCCGGTTCCAGTGGCCTCGGCGAGCGCTGCGCATACCTCCTGAGACACCTCTTCTTTCTGTCGCGAGGCTGACAAAACCTGTCGCCTCGTCGTCAGAAGCTGTCGCCCCCCTGTAAATTTCCTGCTTTGAACGGTAGAATCGTCGGTTTTCCGTACAACGCGGTGGAGTGATGGCATGGCGGACGTAAACAAGGTAGTTCTCGCGTATTCCGGTGGTCTGGATACTTCGGTAATCCTCAAGTGGCTGCAGGACACGTACAACTGCGAAGTGGTGACTTTCACCGCTGACCTGGGTCAGGGCGAGGAAGTCGAGCCTGCACGCGCCAAGGCGCAGGCCATGGGCGTCAAGGAAATCTACATCGACGACCTGCGCGAAGAGTTCGTTCGCGACTTCGTGTTCCCGATGTTCCGTGCCAACACCGTCTATGAAGGCGAGTACCTGCTGGGTACTTCCATCGCCCGTCCGCTGATCGCCAAGCGTCTGATCGAAATCGCCAACGAAACCGGCGCTGACGCCATTTCCCACGGCGCAACCGGCAAAGGCAACGACCAGGTGCGTTTCGAACTGGGTGCCTACGCACTCAAGCCAGGCGTGAAAGTGATCGCTCCATGGCGCGAATGGGATCTGCTGTCGCGCGAGAAGCTGATGGACTACGCCGAGAAGCATGGCATTCCGATCGAGCGTCACGGCAAGAAGAAGTCCCCGTACTCCATGGATGCCAACCTGCTGCACATCTCCTATGAAGGCGGCGTGCTGGAAGACACCTGGACCGAGCACGAAGAGGATATGTGGCGCTGGACCAAGTCTCCAGAGGACGCGCCGAACGTCGCGACCTATCTGGAACTGACCTACCGCAACGGCGACATCGTCGCGCTGGACGGCGTTGAAATGACCCCGGCGACCGTACTGGCCACCCTGAACCGCATCGGCGGCGAAAACGGTATAGGTCGTCTGGACATCGTGGAAAACCGTTACGTGGGCATGAAGTCCCGTGGCTGCTACGAGACGCCTGGCGGCACCATCATGCTGCGCGCCCACCGTGCGATCGAGTCGATCACCCTGGACCGCGAAGTCGCTCACCTCAAGGATGAGCTGATGGCCAAATACGCCAGCCTGATCTACACCGGCTACTGGTGGAGCCCTGAGCGTCTGATGCTGCAACAGATGATCGATGCGTCCCAGGCTCACGTGAACGGTGTTGTGCGCCTGAAGCTGTACAAGGGCAACGTGATCGTTACCGGCCGCAAGTCGGATGATTCCCTGTTCGACGCCAACATCGCGACGTTTGAAGACGACGCTGGTGCCTACGATCAGGCTGACGCTGCCGGCTTCATCAAGCTCAACGCCCTGCGGATGCGTATTGCCGCAAACAAGGGCCGCAAGCTGTTCTGATGCGGTCTCTCGCTTGAAAATGCAGCCCTTTCGGGGGCTGCATTCTGATATGTCTACCGAACCTTCAGTCGGTGCAGGCATTCAATGCCTGGCTTCTCCTGCCTTGTGCGATTTCCCGCCTTTGGTTCCATGCGCCGCTTTTTGTTCGCCTTCGCAGCTTTTCGAAAGCACATAAGGTGAGTTCAAAAAGTTGATCAACTCCTTTTTCTTCAGGCTGTAACGATTAAGCAATAGGGAAAGCTTTCTTTCCAATGCCAATTCGTCTGCCAGTCGACTGTCTTTTCTGAAACGCTCAAGTTTTTGCAGTTGCTGGTCGAGCTGTTTTTCGATGTCTCGATACTCTTTTAATTCCGACATGGTCTATGCCTCACAAGTGTCAAATTGAAATCGCTTCCAGTGCCTGAAGAATGGGTCCCACTGTCACGTGTAGCCGTTCAGTTAACAGCGTCGCTTCCAGACAGACGAGATATGACTTTCTTGAACAAGCTTGCCGACAATGCAAAACCTGTTTGAAGTCCGGTGTCCGTTTCGCCTCCTTTGCGATTCGCTGTGCGGTCTGTCAAAGTCATCAATGGGGTTGTACGGTGTGCACGCAGAGCCGACAGGTTCGTTACAACGCCTGCAGAACGGCACTCCAACAATTGGGAAGTCGGGATTGACTGAGCGGTAGGGAGGATAAAGCGCCTTGCGGTTGAAGTTGATGGTCAGAAAGAACATGACAACCAGTGACGACGGAAAGACAATCAAAAACCAGACATAAACGTGTCGGTCTTCATTATTCAGGTAAGGCAGTACGGCGGTCGCCGAGGCTTCCGATAGACCGGCAAACAATGCGATGATGCTGATAGGGTTCATGATTCGGGCAAGGTGGGGCATGGACAGTCTCCTGTAAAAAGAGGTGTACGCAAATGGATAATTGCATCATGGCAATCACTTTCTTTTCGGGGATGAGCGATCGTTTTTTGCGCCATTCAAATTAAAGAACTTCAAGTGTTTTCTACTCGATTCGGCCCGTCGGTTGCGTTACCTATGTATTGTTATTGTCTATGTCCGCTATCACCCGGGTGATGGCGTGGATGGACTCCTGACAATGAAGGCGTTCCGATCCACCGCGGGCGGGCGCCTGTCGCGTGGCCAGCGGCGTCTAGGGTATGTCCGGGTTTCGCTCCTGCCTCAATTCAAGTCGATACGCTTTACCGATGTTCAAGACCTGGCGCAGACTCAAATCAAGAACCTGCGCAATTTCGGACACGGTATAGCCAAGGCTGTAATAGTGCATGACATGACCGGCTACCACGTCGTCAATGTCTGTTGCCTCATGTCGCCTTTCACGTTCCCTGTGTTCGACGGGGCGGCTGCAGTTTATTTTAACGCCATGATCAATGGCCAACTTGCGTATGTCTTTCCTGTTCATTCTGAGTGAATACTGAAGAGAAGAAAACCCGGCGCCTTTGGCGACCAGACTTTTCAACAGCGCCACTTTGGACAGGACGTCTGCTTCAGTCTCTACGACGGGATTGTTGTCAGGCTTCACGCCGCCCGTGGTTTCTGCAGTTTCGTTGTCAGGTATCATCGCGATCACACCGCCCTTGGCGACGAATGCCTCCACTGCTGCAATCAAGTCGAGACCGGTCGGGTCTTTTGACGTGGATCGTGAAAATTTCTTGTTCATGGCAAGTCCTTTTTGAACATGGTTATACACATGACCGCACTCAGCGAGTTACAAGACGCGTGTGGGTGTCATCAAGGTGCTGATGTTGCGGGTAGGCCCTATCCATGTCGCTCAGTTGTCTTCAACTTTCGATAAACGGAATTATATATGTAGTGTGAAGTGTCATTAATGAAGGATTGTGCGACGTCTGCAGTAGTACTGCAGGGGCTTCATCATCCTTTTAATGAGTTTGCTCTTAAAAAAGTAACGACTGGTAATAAGATTTGCAAGTGAAAAAGTGGCGCTTTACATGAATACAATTGGGCGTTCAGTCAGTGTCTTACATGCGTTCTGATGCCGTCTGTGAGTTTTGTAGTATTTTTCCTCTTCGATGGTTTTGCTATGGCGTTGAGCAAAAATATAGTATTAGCTTTCTGTCGAATGAGCTATTTTCGATGTGAAAGGCAAGAGAAGTACTAAAGTTTTTGTAAGAAATGGCGATGGCATCTGTTTATGTGATTTACTGTCGGGTATTGGTAAAGGTCTGTGACGTTAAAGCAGTTGGGTCAGGGAGGCTTGGGTAGAAGGAGTAGGAGTTTGTAGGACGTTTCTGGTTTTTGTGTGAGGTCCCTCTCCAAACATATATATATACAAAAAGATCGTTTTTTTGTGTGATTTTCAACAGAGTCCGGACATTGATCTGGAGATGAGGGGAGGCCGGGCGGAGCAGGGTTCGAAGAGTAGTGTCTTGTTACATCCAGTCTCACTGCTTTCAACCAAAAGGCGCTCTGGTTCGGAAGCCGGTAACAGGTGCTATCGTCATGCTTGAAATCAACGGCCGTAAAGGGTTCGGCACGTTGCAAGCGCAAGCGTTTTCAGAAGACAAAAATCTAAGGAGAAATGCATCTGCCCCTGGATGATGGCACTGCGCTGGTTCGGGGGCATCTTACGGCGACCTGTGCGGATTGGTTTTAATTGAAGTGACGCTCAATCAGTCAGGAATCGATTAATGGTCGGGTTCGCTATACATCCTGTCCGGTACGCAGGTGCTCTATTCCGCTGCTCCGGCTAGTCATACTGTTATCGAATTCCGATAAGGAAGGCTCTGTGAAAAAGATAAGAAAGAGCTCGTTCGTCTCGAGTTTTGTAGGAATATTCCGCAGTAAATGTATGAACGGTCTTTGGGTGTTGGTACTCGGGGGGGAGCGCCATGCAAAGCACTAAACGACTAAGCTATTGTGCTGACTCTGAAAATTCGAATAGCGAAAATTGGACTGCCCATGAATAAAGTGCTGATCGTGGATGATCATCCTGTCATTCGCCTTGCTGTACGCATGCTGATGGAGCGTCATGGCTATGAGGTCATTGCGGAGACAGACAATGGAGTGGACGCACTGCAACTGGCCCGCGAGCATCTGCCTGATATTGTCATCCTCGACATAGGTATCCCCAAACTCGACGGTCTTGAAGTCATCGCCCGGCTGTCTGCCATGACCCTGCCATTCAAGGTCCTGATCCTGACGTCACAGGCTCCCGGTCACTTTTCCATGCGTTGCATGCAGGCGGGTGCCGCCGGCTATGTCTGCAAGCAGCAGGATCTGACCGAGTTGTTGAGTGCCATCAAGGCGGTGTTGTCGGGCTACAGCTATTTTCCCAACCAGGCGCTGCATACGGTTCGATCCAGCATGGGTAATGCCAGTGAGTCGGAAATGGTTGATCGCCTGTCCGGGCGCGAAATGATGGTTCTGCAGCAACTGGCGAGAGGCAAGACCAACAAGGAAATCGCCGATGGCATGTTTCTCAGCAACAAGACTGTGAGTACCTACAAGACTCGACTGCTGCTCAAGCTCAATGCGCACTCGCTTGTCGATCTGATCGAGCTGGCGCAACGGAATGGATTGGTATGAAGCGGCGCATGACAGGGATTCAGGTGATAATCCCGGCATAAATCGATTGTTGACTGCGATCGCGAATTCCCGGAAATAAAGCCTCTCTTCGCGAGGGGCTTTCACGCCATGACGTTAAACACGGTGGCCTGCCTTGCCCGCTGCGAGCGCTACAGATCGAAATCGTAGTCCGCCAACTGTTTTTGCAAGCGACGTTCTTCCAGAAGATTGTCGATGGTGCGCCGCTTGCTCAAATTGGTCTTTGCTGGCTCCACGGCCACCTGCTCGACTTCGTCCGCATCAACAGCAACGAAATCATCCTCGACGTCTAATTGCTCTTTGCCAGTACTCATGAAGTGACTCCAGGCTTCGGCTCTATTGGCGCTCCTTATATCGACAAAGCTGTGGCGGGTAAAAAAGATTTTTTCAATCGATTCACTCGCTGGAATCTATCTGTATCAATCGTCAGAGGTTTTGAATTTGTAGTCGCAGAGGTCTTCAATGCGGCAACTCCCGCAGCGGGGCTTGCGCGCCTGGCATACGTAACGGCCGTGCAGGATAAGCCAGTGATGCGCATCCAGGAGGTAACCCCTGGGCACAAACTTCATCAGTTGCTTTTCGACCTCGACGACGTTCTTGCCGGGCGCGATGCCGGTGCGGTTGCTGACCCGAAAGATGTGGGTGTCTACGGCCATCGCCACCTGACGGAATGCGGTGTTGAGCACCACGTTCGCAGTCTTGCGTCCTACACCGGGCAGCGCTTCAAGGGCTTCGCGGGTCTCGGGGACTTCACCGTTGTGCCGTTCCATGAGCAGGCGGCAGGTTTCGATGACGTTCTTGGCCTTGCTGTTATACAGGCCAATGGTCTTGATGTATTCGGACAGTCCCTCCACACCGAGTGCATGAATTGCCTCGGGCGTGTTGGCGACAGGGTACAGCCGTGCGGTCGCCTTGTTGACGCTCACGTCGGTTGCCTGCGCCGACAGAATCACCGATATCAACAACTCGAACGGCGTGGTGTAGGCCAGCTCGGTTTTGGGGTCCGGATTATCCTCGTGAAGCCTGCGGAAAATTTCCAGGCGTTTTGCGGCATTCATGGGCGGAGCGTTCCTTGGGGCAGGTCATGAGGTAAGCACGGGTGTCGGCGCAGTAAATGTGCCACTGTATCGCTCAAGTTGCCAAACCTGAGCATGGCTGTTATTTCAGGTTGATGGGTCCTGAGACCGTGCGAGTGCCTGTTCTGCTGACGCAAGCGCTTGAGCGGCCAGCGTCAAGGCTTGTTCCAGGCTTGCCAGTTGTTCTGGCAGAGCGTTGGCCGCCTGCGCTTTCTTGAGGTTTGCGTGTGCCATCGCCTGTTGGATCTTGGCACGCTTCACTGCACTTGCATCGAGCTTCGCGATCGGCCGGGTCGGTTCCACATCCTGTGTCGACAAAAGCTTTTCCAGTGTCCGCTCTGCGGCTTCATATTCCTGCTGCAGCACCACGAGGCGTGCGGCTTGTTCGGCGATAGGCGGGTGACCAAACGCCTTGAGAGATTTGTTCAATTGAGCACGGCTCATGGCAACGGCGGCTCGCGCCTTTTTGAGTGCTTCATCGCCCGTACCCGTTTTGGCCGTCTGCACCCGCAGCATTGCGGCTGAGGATGCCTCTGAGCCTGACGCAGACTTCTGCGAGCGCGCGAGCCGCTCTGCATGCCGTCGCTCCTGCTCGCGCTGCAACCTTGCATTGCGCGACTCGAATCGCTGTCGGGCATGATCGCGCTTGCGCAAACGAGCCTGTTGCTGCTGCGCATCAAGCGTCACGTCGCCCACAATTGGAATGACAGCCACAGGGATGAGCTGCGCCAAAGGCAATGGATGCATATCGATGCAGTCCACAGGGCAGGGCGCCACGCATAAATCGCAGCCTGTGCATTCGTCGATGATCACCGTGTGCATCAGTTTGGCGGCACCGACGATGGCGTCGACCGGGCAGGCCTGAATGCATTTCGTGCAGCCAATGCATTCGGCTTCGCGAATGAAGGCGACCTGGGCGGGTGCCGATCCGCGTTCGGTGTCCAGCGGCAAAACCGGAACCGCCAGCAGGCTGGCCAGCTGAGCAATGGTCTCATCACCACCGGGTGGGCATTTATTGATTGCTTCGCCACTGGCGATGCCTTGCGCATAAGGCTTGCAACCGGGGTGCCCGCACTTGCCGCACTGTGTCTGCGGAAGAAGGGCGTCAATGTGCTGGATCAGGTTCATGCGCTTGCCGATAGGACCAGGCTGTAGCCAGTAGGGATCAGGGGATCATTCTTGCGGATATGCAAAAGCCCGGCATCCGTAAACGATCAACGGATACCGGGCTTTGCGGGGTGTTACTTGATGCGCTGGCCGGGCTTGGCGCCGCTGTCCGGGCTGAGCAGGTAGATTTCTTCGCCGCCGGGACCTGCCGCCATCACCATGCCTTCCGAAATGCCGAAGCGCATTTTGCGGGGCTTGAGGTTGGCGATCATCATGGTCAGGCGACCTTCCAGCTCGCTCGGGTTCGGGTAAGCGCTCTTGATGCCGGAGAACACATTGCGCTGCTCGTCACCAATATCGAGGGTCAGGCGCAGCAGTTTGTCTGCGCCTTCCACGTGTTCGGCCTTGAGGATCAATGCGACGCGAAGGTCCACTGCCGCGAATGCATCGAAGTCGATCTCCGCGCAAAGAGGATCCTTGGCCAGTTCGCCGTTGCCCTGGGGCGCTGTATCAGTCGCGCTCGCAGTCAGATCTTCCTTGGATGCAGCTGTCATGGCTTCCACCTTGACCGGATCGATCCGGGTCATCAGGGCCGAGAACGGATTGAGCTGATGGTCGACCAGCAGTGTCTTGTGATCATCCCAGGTCAACGGTGCGACGTTGAGGAACGCCTCGGCGTCGGCAGCCAGCTTCGGCAGCACCGGTTTGAGGAAGATCACCAACTGGCGGAACAGGTTGATGCCCAATGCGCAGACGGCCTGTACTTCGTCCTGCTTGCCTTCCTGCTTGGCCAGCGCCCAGGGCGCCTTTTCGGCGATGTAGGCATTGGCGCGGTCGGCCAGGGCCATGGTCTCGCGCATGGCACGGGCGAAATCGCGGGCTTCGTAAGCATCAGCGATGCTCGGCGCGGCAGCCAGGAAGGCATCGGTCAGTTCCGGCGCTGCATTGGCAGACACCATGACACCGGCATTGCCCTTGTGAATGAAGCCGGCGCAACGGCTGGCGATGTTCACGACCTTGCCGATCAGGTCCGAGTTGACCTTCTGGATGAAGTCTTCAAGGTTGAGGTCCAGGTCATCCACGCCACGGCCCAGTTTTGAGGCGTAGTAGTAGCGCAGGTATTCAGGGGGCAGGTGATCAAGGTAGGTGCGCGCCTTGATGAATGTGCCACGGGATTTGGACATCTTCTGACCATTGACGGTCAGGTAGCCATGGACATTGATGGCGGTCGGCTTGCGCAGGCCTGCGCCTTCCAGCATGGCGGGCCAGAACAGGGCGTGGAAATTGACGATGTCCTTGCCGATGAAATGGTACAGCTCGGTAGTCGCGTCCTTGGCCCAATAGGCATCGAAGTCCAGATCCGGACGGCGTGCGCACAGGTTCTTGAAGCTGGCCATGTAGCCGATAGGTGCGTCCAGCCAGACATAGAAGTATTTGCCCGGCTCGTCAGGAATCTCGAAACCGAAGTACGGCGCATCGCGGGAGATGTCCCACTGTTGCAGGCCGCTGTCCAGCCATTCGGCGATCTTGTTGGCGACGGCGTCCTGCAGTGTTCCGCTGCGTGTCCAGCCCTTGAGCATGGCGTCGAAGGCGGGCAGGTCGAAGAAGAAGTGTTTGGAATCCTTGAGCACGGGCGTCGCGCCGGAGATCGCCGATTTCGGGTCTTTCAGGTCGGTGGGTGCATAGGTGGCACCGCACTTTTCGCAATTGTCGCCGTACTGATCTTCTGTGCCACATTTCGGACAGGTGCCCTTGATGAAGCGGTCGGCCAGGAACATCTTCTTTTCAGGATCGAAGTACTGCGTGATCGAGCGCGTGGCGATATGCCCGGCATCGCGCAGGCGGGTGTAGATCATGCTCGACAGCTCGCGGTTTTCGTCCGAGTGCGTCGAGTGGAAGTTGTCGAAATCCACCAGGAAGTCGGCGAAGTCGGCGCTGTGCTCGGCCTTGACGTTGGCGATCAGCTGTTCAGGCGTGATGCCTTCCTTTTCGGCGCGCAGCATGATTGCCGAGCCGTGGGCATCGTCTGCGCAAACATAGGTGCACTGGTTGCCGCGGTGCTTCTGGAACCGCACCCACATGTCGGTCTGGATGTACTCGAGCATGTGGCCAAGGTGGATGGAACCATTGGCATAGGGCAGGGCGCTGGTAACGAGAATCTTGCGTGGCTCGGACATTGGGCTCGGCTACTTGAATTGGAACGGAGGTCGGCCACTATAAAGGTCTGAGCAATTTTTTTCACCTCGTGCCGCTGTGGGAATGCGCCCGGATGTGCAGCGAAACCATGTCGGCACACGACAGAACAGGTAGGATAGCCGCCTGTTTTAGTCAGTCTTTTTTCGGAGCGAGCCCATGAGCGCTGTCAATCGCGCGACGGTGGAGACGATTCTTCGCCAGTACACCGACCCTTATCTGAATCAGGACCCGCTCAGTGCCGGTTGCGTGCGGGCCATCGACATCGACGGATCGCACGTCACCCTGCGGCTTGAGCTGGGCTATGCCGCTGACCTGTTCAAGAACGGCTGGGCGCATGTGTTGAAGACCGCGATCGAGAATATCGACGGGGTTTCGGCAGCGAAGGTCGAAATCGATACCGTGATCAACGCCCACAAGGCGCAGAGTCAGATCCCGGGTCTGGCCAATGTGAAGAATATTGTGGCTGTTGCCTCGGGCAAGGGCGGCGTCGGTAAATCCACCACGGCAGCCAATCTGGCGCTGGCGCTGTCTCGCGAAGGTGCTCGGGTGGGCATTCTCGATGCGGACATCTATGGCCCGAGCCAGGGCGTGATGTTCGGCATCCCTGAAGGTACGCGGCCGAAGATCAAGGACCAGAAATGGTTCGTGCCGATCGAGGCGCACGGTATCGAAGTCATGTCGATGGCGTTCCTGACGGACGACAACACGCCGATGGTGTGGCGCGGTCCGATGGTTTCGGGCGCCTTGCTGCAGCTCGTTACCCAGACTGCCTGGAATGACCTGGATTATCTGATTATCGATATGCCGCCAGGCACCGGTGACATCCAGCTGACGCTGGCGCAGAAAGTCCCGGTGGCCGGTGCCGTCATCGTTACCACCCCGCAGGACCTCGCCTTGCTGGATGCGCGCAAGGGCGTCGAGATGTTCCGCAAGGTCAATATTCCGGTGTTGGGCGTCGTGGAAAACATGGCCGTGCATATCTGCTCGAATTGCGGACACGCCGAGCATCTTTTCGGTGAAGGCGGTGGCGAGAAGCTGGCGTCGCAGTACGACGTCGAGTTGCTGGCCTCATTGCCGCTGTCGATGTTGATTCGCGAGCAGGCCGATGGTGGCAAGCCGACAGCGATTGCCGAGCCGGAGAGTCAGATTGCGATGGTGTATCAGGAATTGGCTCGCCATGTCGGCGCGCGAATCGTTCTGCAGGAAGCGGCCAGTCCGGCCATGCCGACGATCTCTGTCAGTGACGACTGATCGGTAAGAAAATATCGAGTGTGGGTCGGCTCGTTCGGCCCCATTCGAATCGACAGCCAAGCCTTGGCTTGAATCGCAGGCAATAAAAAACCCCGCTTTTGAGGGCGGGGTTTTTAAGCAAATCAGTACAAGTTAGATAACTTGAACTTCTTCAGCTTGCATGCCTTTCTGACCGCGGGTAGCGATGAAAGAAACCTGTTGGCCTTCTTTCAGGCTTTTGAAGCCGTCGGATTGGATAGCTTTGAAGTGCACGAACAGGTCGTCACCGGATTGTGGAGTGATGAAGCCGAAGCCTTTTTCATCGTTGAACCACTTAACGGTACCAGTTTGGCGATTGGACATAGTATATCTCCTTGGACAAAGTTAACTGCGGCGTAGGAAGAGCCCTGGCCGAGACTGAGTGCAAAGAGCTGGAAAATTCATGGAGATGGTTGGATCGAAATTCAACATCGTGTAGAGATTCTCAGTGACACAAGCAACACAGTGACGCCACCTTAACCCTTTTTGTCGGACGTGCCAATGGTCTATTGATGATTATTTCCATTCGCTTCGAAACGGCGGCTCAGGTCTCGCCAGCTATACATATGTTGCCTTTGAACACGTGGCGCAGGCCCGGTAAGATGCCCAACATCTTTTTCACCACGCAAATCAGGACATCGCCATGAGCATCAAATCGGACAAGTGGATTCGCCGCATGGCGCAGGAACACGGCATGATCGAGCCCTTCGTCGAGCGTCAGATGCGTGGCGAAGGTGCCAACCGGCTGATCTCCTTTGGTGTGTCGAGCTACGGCTACGATGTGCGTTGCGCCGACGAATTCAAGGTCTTCACCAACATCAATTCGGCCACTGTCGATCCGAAAAACTTCGATGAAAAAAGCTTCGTCGATATCAAGAGCGACGTTTGTATCATCCCGCCGAACTCGTTTGCGCTGGCTCGCACCGTCGAATATTTCAGGATTCCGCGCAACGTCCTGACCATCTGTCTGGGAAAAAGCACCTACGCGCGCTGCGGAATCATCGTCAATGTGACGCCGCTCGAGCCTGAGTGGGAAGGCCACGTGACGCTGGAGTTCTCCAACACCACGACATTGCCGGCGAAGATCTATGCCAACGAAGGCGTGGCGCAGATGCTGTTTCTGGAATCGGACGAAGAGTGCGAGGTTTCCTACAAGGACCGTGGCGGCAAGTACCAGGGCCAGCGTGGCGTCACACTGCCACGTACCTGATTTTGCCGTTGTTTCCTGTCCCTGAATGGAATTAATGTTCGTTTTCGCACTCTATTGCCTCACATGCATTCGTTTACAGTTGTAGGCGAAGGCCATTGATCAGGAGTGACCTATGAAGACAACGTTCAAAACCTCTGAACAGGAAACATCTCCTCCGCTCAACGAGATCGGCCTGCTCGCCTGGTCTCTGATGGCTCACACCGAATTGAACATGGTGGGGGGCGGTGTTCCGGGTCAACCGGATCCTGATACCCCGTCCCCGCAACAGCCGGAGCCCGGTGAACCTACTTTGCCGGACAAGCCACCACCCGCGCCTGTAGCCTGATTCCTGAACGCCCGCTGCCTTTCGACAGGCAGTGGGTGTTTTTGTTTTCAAGCCATTTGACTCGTCTCAGGCCACGCGCCAGATTGCGCCGTCTCCGGTCACATAAATGGTCGTGCCGATGGCTGGCTGAATATTGAAGCCCCCTGTGAACTCCCCGAACGCTGGCAGCAGACTGATGCGCTCGCCCAGGTAGAAGCACGCCAGCCGCAGGCTCTGGCGCCCCCGTCCGTGCAGCCGGTAGACCGGATGAACATGCCCGGCCAGAACGTGGTGGGTCGCGTGCGGGTCCGGTTCATGCTGCAAGGCGAAGGGGCCGAGCAGCAGCGGTTCCGGTACTACATCGATTTTCAGGCTGGATGGCGGATCTCCCGCGCGCCTGTCGTGGTTGCCGCGGATCAAGGTGATCTTCAATCCTGACCTGCGTTCTCTCCACTCGTGCAGTGTATTGAGCGTACTCAGGGCGTGTGATTCGGGGGCGTGCAGAAAGTCTCCAAGGAAGATCAGGTGCTCGCAGCGATACTCATCCAGTAATTGATCGAGACGTCGCAGGTTCTCCTGGGTCGTGCCATGCGGCACCGGCTGGCCCAGTTTGCGGTAGGCCGCTGCCTTGCCAAAGTGGGCGTCGGCGATCAGCAGGGCGCGTTCGGCCGGGTAGTAAATGGCCTTGTCTGCCAGCAACCATAATTCCTCGTCTGCCAGCGTGATGGCCATGCAGGGTTTCATCGTTCAGGCTCCGGCCCTGCGGCTTTTTCGAGGTCGCGCACCATGCGAGCAATGCGGTCGGCCAGTTTTTCCGAGCTGAGGCTTTCGCGAAAGCGCTCCACCAGCAACGGAAACGCCAGCGGGGTGGCACGCTTGATCGTATGCAGATCGAGCCTGCGGCTGTTGATCTGGCGCAGGGTCTGTTCCAGTCGGACCAGATCCAGTTCCTGGCGCAGCACTTCCTGCTCCGCTTGAGTCAACAGCATGTTGCCGGCGTCGTACTGCTTGAAAACCTCGAAAAACAGGCCGCTGGAGGCCTGCAATTGACGGTTGCTCTTGGCTGCACCGGGATAGCCTGAAAACACCAGCCCCGAGATGCGAGCGATTTCCCGAAAACGTCTCAGCGCCAGTTCGCCCGCGTTGAGGCTGGCGATAATGTCAGCCATCAGATCGACTTCCGAAAACAGATCGTCATCGAGCACCTGCGCCCAATCAAGCTCGCTGGCGCTCAGCAGTTCCAGTCCGTAATCATTGACGGCTATCGAAAACGTCAGCGGCTGGTGTCGACTCAGGCGCCAGGCCAGCAGGCTCGCCAGCCCCAGGTGCACATGGCGGCCTGCGAACGGATAGAGAAACAGATGCCAGCCTTCACGGGACTTGAGCGTCTCGGCCAGCAGCGTGTCGCGTTGCGGCAATCCGGACCATTGGCGCTGCACTTCCAGCAACGGTTTGACGGCCTGCATCTCGGGACTGTCAAAGTGGCCGCGCGCGGCGGCGTCGAATTTCTCCACCACGGCGTCCGCCAGTTCGCTGGACAAGGGCATGCGCCCACCATTCCAGCGCGGCACGGCGGCTTTCTTGCCAGTAGCGCGTTTGACGTACGCGGTCATGTTCTCGACCCTGACCAGCTCCAGCAGCCGACCGGCGAACAGAAAGCCATCGCCGGGCTTGAGGCGGGCGATGAAGCCTTCTTCGACGCTGCCAAGCGAACCGCCGCCGCCACCTTTCTTCCAGTATTTGAGGTTGATCGTGGCATCGCTGACGATAGTGCCAACGCTCATCCGGTGGCGACGCGCGAGTCGCGCATCGGGCACGCGCCAGATGCCGTGTTCGTCCGGCTCGGCGCGGCGGTAGTCGGGGTAGGCGGTGAGTGAGTGGCCGCCATTGCGCACGAAGGCTAGCGCCCATTGCCACTGCTCGTCGCTCAGGTCCCGGTACGCCCAGGCTGTGCGCACTTCCGCCAGCAGCTCATCCGGCACAAAGCCTCCGCCGAGCGCCACGCTGACCAGATGCTGCACCAGCACATCCAACGGTTGGTGAGGCGATTCTCTGGGTTCGATCATTCGCGCCGCTACGGCGTCATGGGCGGCGGCCGCTTCCACCAGCTCGAGGCTGTGGGTTGGCACCAGCGTGACGCGCGAAGGGCGGCGAGGCGCGTGCCCCGAGCGACCGGCACGTTGCATCAGACGTGCAACGCCTTTGGGTGAGCCGATCTGCAGCACGCGCTCCACGGGCAGGAAATCCACGCCCAGGTCCAGGCTGGAGGTGCAGACCACAGCCTTGAGCGAGCCTTCTTTCAAGGCCCGCTCTACCCAGTCGCGCACTTCGCGGGCCAATGAGCCATGATGCAGGGCGATCAGTCCTGCCCAGTCCGGGCGCGCTTCAAGCAACGCCTGATACCAGATTTCCGACTGTGCGCGAGTGTTGGTGAACAGCAGGCAACTGGCGCTTTTCTCCACTTCCGCCACCACCTGCGGCAGCATGCGCAGGCCCATGTGCCCGGCCCACGGAAAGCGCTCAATGGAAGGCGGCAGGAGCGTATCGACCTGCAACTGTTTGACGACCTTGCCTTGAACCGTGACGCCGCCTTCGCCCAGCAACACCTCCTGTGCGTGCTGCTGATTACCCAGCGTGGCCGAAATGCCCCACACAATCAGTTGTGGATTCCATTGGCGCAAACGGGCCAATGCCAGTTGCAGCTGGACGCCGCGTTTGTTGCCGATGAGCTCATGCCACTCGTCGACGACAACCATGCGCAACGTGGAAAGCGTCGGCTGGGCGTCGGCGCGGGTCAGCAGCAGGGTCAGGCTTTCAGGCGTGGTGATCAGTGCCGATGGCAGACGACGCCCTTGTCGGGCACGTTCGCTGCTGCTGGTGTCGCCGGTGCGCAGACCCACAGACCAGTTGATGTCCAGCTCGCCCAACGGAGCTTCCAGTGCACGTGCGGTGTCCGCAGCCAGTGCGCGCATGGGCGTGATCCACATGACGCTCAATGGTGCGGCGGGCGGCTTTTTCTTGCGGGGTTTGTCTTCGGGCGGG
This sequence comes from Pseudomonas viridiflava, assembly GCF_001642795.1. Classification (GTDB taxonomy): domain Bacteria; phylum Pseudomonadota; class Gammaproteobacteria; order Pseudomonadales; family Pseudomonadaceae; genus Aquipseudomonas; species Aquipseudomonas viridiflava. The sequence continues at coordinate 48,948 of NZ_LKEH01000032.1, forward strand.
GTTTTGGTGGTGGCGAAGCGGTTAAGGGCCGCGAACCACACCGCATAAGTCTTGCCCGAGCCGGTGCTGGCGTGCAGCAGGCCGGACTCGCCCTGTTTCACGGCTGCCCAGACTTCCTTTTGAAACGCGAACGCCTTCCAGCCTCGGGCCCGAAACCATCGCTGAGCGAAATCGTTGGGTCTGCTCATGCGGTTGAAAATGCTCTGAAGGGCGATAATTCAGAGACAGCGGGAAAAGGGTAATAGTTTTAAACGGTTATGTATGGCGTGACGCAGCTGGACGCGGAGGGTTTCGAAAGGCGTTTCCACGCAGAGCGTTCATCGCTATGCACAAGTCCGCAAGACGCGCAAAACGGGGCCAAAACGAAAGTGTCTGACTGAATGCATACCCCGTGGGAGGCGGCTTGCCGGCGATGGCGTCAGTTCAGTCACTGATAGGTCGCTTCAGAAAAAGCATCGCCGGCAAGCCGCCTCCCACAGTCCGTGGTCGCAGCAAGACGCGGGTGTAACGCTGAGCGCAAGCATGGGCATGATCGGCGTGCTTGAGATCACGCTGATCGTTCCTACGCTCCGCGTG
>NZ_LKEH01000032.1:49528-66492 GCF_001642795.1 Pseudomonas viridiflava
GGTGCCATGTGTGACGCGGAGCGTCACGAGAGGCATGCCCACGCGGAGCGATGGGCACGATCAGTGTTGAGGCGGACTTGTGTATAACGACGAGCGCCGAGTGGGAACGATCATCGCATCGCAGCGCGCCACCTGCGCAGTTACTTCAGGTTTCCGCTCAGGAACTGCTGCAGCCGTTCGCTCTTGGGGTTGTTCAAGACTTCGTCCGGGTGACCAGACTCTTCGATCTGGCCCTGATGCAGAAACACCACTTGGCTGGCGACCTTGCGGGCGAAGCCCATTTCGTGGGTCACAAGAATCATGGTGCGTCCTTCATCGGCCAGACCCTGAATCACCTTCAGCACTTCACCGACCAGCTCCGGGTCGAGCGCCGAGGTCGGCTCATCGAACAGCATGATCTCCGGTTCCATCGCCAGCGCACGGGCAATCGCCACGCGCTGTTGCTGGCCGCCGGACAGGAACGCCGGATACTGATCGGCCACGCGCTCAGGCAGGCCGACCTTCTCCAGGTATTTGCGTGCGCGGGCTTCGGCTTCTGCCTTGGGCACGCCCAATACCCGGCGTGGCGCCATGGTGATGTTTTCCAGCACGGTCATGTGCGCCCACAGGTTGAAGTGCTGAAACACCATCGCCAGTCGGGTGCGGATCCGTTGCAGTTCGTCCGGGTCGGCAACGCGCATGCCGTCCTTGTCGCTGACCATGCGCACCTGCTGGCCGTCCAGACTCATGGCGCCGTCGTTGGGTTGTTCCAGAAAGTTGATGCAACGCAGGAACGTGCTCTTGCCCGAACCGCTTGCGCCGATCAGGCAGATCACATCACCGCTGCTGGCCTTGAGCGATACGCCTTTGAGCACCTCGTTGTCGCCATAGCGCTTGTGCAGGCCATCGATGGTCAGTTTGTACATGAGAGGTCCTCAAGGAGAAAGTAGGTAGCCGCTGCGGTAGGCCTGCGTGCCCGCGATATGGGCGATGACCATGCCAGCGGTGGCCATTCGGCGCAACGAGCGCGCATACAGCAGACCGGCGTTGAGCGCGTGAATGCTGGTCACGGCGTCGCTGATCGGGTCGATGATTTCGGCGATCAGTTGCCCTGAATCGACGTGTTCGCCCGGCATCGCACAGAACACCAGCAAGCCGCCGACCGGTGTCGCGACCGGCTCGACGGCAGCCAGAGGCGTGGCGGGGTACAGCAGTTCGGGCGGCATCTGCCGTTCGCCGTCGATCAGGCCGAAGTCGATCAGGTAATTGATGATCGCCTGGCAATCGCGGCTCGCCAGTGAATGATTGACGTCGCCTTGCCCGCGCAACTCAAGGGTCACCGAGAAGCTGCCCATCGGGATCGGAAAGCGTTCACCGAAGCGCTGCTGCAATTGCCACCAGACCAGCGTGAAGCATTCGTCGAACGACTGACCGCCAGAGTCGGTGGCCAGCAGACTGGCCTGCGCGCCGAGATAACGCGACAGCGGCTCGACCTTCGGCCAGGCCTCGGGCGTGGTGTACAGGTGCTCGACCGACTCGAAGTCACAATGCAGGTCCAGCACCATATCGGCATCGCAGGCCAGCCGCTGAAGCGTCAGGCGCAACGAGTGCAACTGGGTCGTGGCAGTCTGAGCGTTGAGGGCTGCACGCAGGCTGTCGCGCGCCAGCGTACGGTTCTGAGTTGCGTCCTGGGTCAGCCGCGCTTCGATCTCGTCACCCACATGCTGCCCGAGGTCGACGAACCCGCGATTGAAATTCTGTCCGCTCTCCAGTTCATAGCGGCCCAGTGGCGTGTCCATCAACACCTGTTCCAGGCCGATGGGGTTGGCCACCGGCACCACGACGATTTCGCCCAGCAGGCGACCGGCGTTTTCCAGTTCGGCCAGACGCTGCTTCAGGTACCAGGCGACCAGCATGCCGGGCAGTTCGTCAGCGTGCAGTGAAGCCTGAATGTAGACCTTGCCCGCGCCGTTCTGCGGCCCGTAATGAAAACTGTGAACGCAGCGCCCGGTGCCGGGCACCGGAGACAGCAAGTCATGGGTGTGATGCTGCATCGGTTCTGTCCTGATTAATGAGCGGGGCCGAGAAAGGCCAGCCAGCGACGTTCGGCAAGACGGAACAACCCGACCAGAATGAAGGTGACGGTCAGGTACATGACGGCAGCGATTCCGAAGGACTGGAAAGTCATGAAGGTCGCCGAGTTGGCATCCCGCGCGACTTTCAGAATGTCCGGCACCGTGGCAGTGAAGGCCACGGTGGTCGAGTGCAGCATCAGAATCACTTCGTTGCTGTAATAAGGCAGCGAGCGGCGCAGCACCGACGGCATGATCACGTAGGCGTGCAGCTTCCAGCCGCTCAAACCATATGCCTTGGCCGCTTCGACCTCGCCGTGGGCCATGCTGCGGATCGCACCGGCAAAAATCTCGGTGGTGTACGCGCAGGTGTTCAGCGTGAACGCCAGGATGGTGCAGTTCATCGCGTCGCGAAAGAACGCATCCAGCAACGGCTGTTCACGCACTGCTGCAATGCTGTAAATGCCGGTGTAGCAGATCAGCAACTGTATGTAGAGCGGGGTGCCGCGAAACAGGTAGGTGTAGAACTGCACCGGCCAGCGGACCCAGCGGTTCTTCGACACGCGGGCGATGGACAGCGGAATCGACAGGCAGAAACCGATGGCAATGGAGGCGCTGAGCAGCCACATGGTCATGGCCAGGCCGGTCACGTTCACGCCGTCTGTATAAAGGAAGGGTTTCCAGTATTCCTGAAGTAACTCGATCATCGCTGCGCCTCCCGGCTGCCTGCGGCGTAATGCCGTTCAGCCCAGCGCAAGGCGAAGTTCGATGCACTGGTGATCGCCAGGTAGATCAGCGCCGCCAGCACCAGAAAGTAGAACAGTTGATAGGTGCTCTTGCCTGCGTCCTGCGAGGCCTTGACCAGATCGGCGAGGCCGATGATCGACACCAGCGCGGTCGCCTTGAGCAGCACTTGCCAGTTGTTGCCGATACCCGGCAGGGCATAACGCATCATTTGCGGAAACACCACATAGCGAAACCGCTGGCCGCGTTTGAGGCCGTAGGCGGTGGCCGCTTCGATCTGACCCCGTGGCACGGACAGAATCGCGCCCCGGAAGGTCTCGGTGAAATACGCGCCATAAATGAAACCCAGCGTGATAACGCCCGCACTGAATGGGTTGATCTCGATGTATTCCCATTCCATGGCATCGGTCAGGCTGGTCAGCCAGGTTTGCAGGCTGTAGAAAATCAGCAGCATCAACACCAGATCCGGGACGCCGCGAATCAAGGTGGTGTAGACCTGTGCCGGCACGCGCAGCAGCGCTGAGCTCGACAGTTTGGCGCTGGCCCCGATCAGCCCGAGCACGATGCTCAGAAACAGGGACAGTACCGAAAGTTTGATGGTCATCCATGTGCCTTGCAGCAACAGAGGGCCGAAGCCCTTCAGGCTGAAAGCCGAAAGTCCGAGGGTGTGCATCAGTGAGTCGAGCATGGATAAAGCCTTGAGCGGTCACGAACAGAAACGCCCATCGAAGCGGGCGGCGAATCATCGCCGAAATCGATGGGCGTCGGGGTGTTATTTACCGCTGTACAGATTCAGGTCGCCGAAGTGCTTCTTCTGGATTTCGGCGTAGGTGCCGTCATCGTGCAGGGCTTTGATGCCTTTATCGAGCAGTGCTTTCAGCTCTTTGTTGCCTTTGGCGATGCCGACGGCGGTCTTGGCGGGCAGCAGTTCGCTGTCGATTGGCTTGCTGACTTCATAGTCGGCGCCGGCTGGCGACTTCAGGAAGCCCAGTTCGGCTTGCAGCATGTCCTGGATGGAGGCGTCCAGACGGCCGGAGGTCAGGTCAGCGTAAACCTGATCCTGGTTGGCGTAGGCCTGGGTTTTCACGCCAGCCTTGTCGAGTACGGCCTTGGCGTAGGCTTCCTGGATGGTGCCTTGCTCGTAGCCTACGGTCTTGCCTTTCAGACTGGCTGGATCAGCCGTCAGGCCTGCACCTTTCTTGAACACCAGCGAGGTCGGGCCGGAGAACAGTTCGTTGGAGAAGTCGATGACTTTCTCGCGAGCAGGGGTCACGGTCATGGACGAGATCACGCCGTCGAACTTGCGAGCCTTGAGGCCAGGGATCATGCCGTCGAAATCGCTTTCGACCCACTTGCACGTCACTTTCAGCTCTTTGCAGATGGCGTTGCCCAGGTCGATATCGAAGCCCACCAGGCTGCCGTCGGCGGCTTTGGATTCGAACGGTGCGTAAGAAGGATCGACGCCAAAGCGCAGTTCCTTGTACTCCTTGGCCATCGTGTTACCAGCGGCCAGGCACAAAGCCAGTGCGGAAAGGGTCAGCCATGCTTTTTTCATTATTCAGTCCTTAAAACCTGATGGGGGTGTTGGGAACACGCGAGGCTTGTTGCTACCGGCGTAGGCCAGATGTCTAAAAGTAGCAATTTCCGAACCAGAGAGACGAACGTGCGTTTGAAGTGTAAGCGGTTGTCGCTATTTCATATAAATGCATGGCGTTCTGCCTGCTCATCGCGGCTGAGGTCTGCGGGCAGGTCGGTTTTATAGGAAGCGAGTCGCTGAATGCCGGACGGGTGAAGCAGATTCGTAACGAACCGGCCGCACGAGCGGCGACAGAGTGGGTAGGAATGATCATATTTGGTGCGCTGCATTTCGAGCGCACCCTTGAGGTGCGTCAGCTCAACAGGTCCTGCAATGTGGCCAGACTGTCTGCCTCAGCAACCGGTTTGTCTTGCCGCCAGCGCAGCATGCGCGGGAAACGCACGGCAATCCCGCTCTTGTGCCGCTTGGACAGGGCGATGCCCTCAAAGCCCAATTCGAACACCAGCGTCGGGGTCACGCTGCTGACCGGGCCGAATTTCTCGAACGTGGTCTTGCGCACGATGGCGTCGACCTTGCGCATTTCTTCATCGGTCAGCCCGGAATAGGCTTTGGCGAACGGCACAAGGGTGCGTTCGCTTGATTCGGGCGGACCGTCCCAGACCGCGAAGGTATAGTCACTGTACAGACTGGCACGTCGTCCGTGGCCGCGTTGTGCATAAATCAGCACCGCATCCACGCTGAACGGATCGACCTTCCATTTCCACCACACGCCCATGTCCTTGGTGCGCCCGACGCCATACAGCGAATCACGCGCCTTGAGCATCATGCCCTCGACACCCAGGCTGCGGGAGGCTTCGCGCTGGTCAGCCAGGTCCAGCCAGTCCTTGCCGGTCAGTACCGGGGAGGGCAGGAGCACATCGCTGCGAGCCTCGCCGATCAGGATTTCCAGTTGGGACCGGCGCTCATGTTGCGGACGGCTGCGCCAGTCGTGGCCTTCCCATTCGAGGAGGTCGTAAGCCAGGATCACGACCGGCACATCGGCGAGAATCTTTTTGCCCAGTGTCTTGCGGCCAATGCGCTGTTGCAGCAAGGCGAACGGTTGAACCGAGGGGCTGGCCTGAGGCGCTTCGCTGTCCAGCGCAAATTCCGCTTCGCTGTCAGGTGCGGCTTGCGGGGCTTTCCAGACCACGATTTCGCCGTCGATCACGGTGCCATCTGGCAGGCACTGAACCAGGCTGTGCAGCTCGGGGAAGCGATCCGTGACCAATTCTTCGCCACGCGACCAGATCCACAGTCGTCCGTCGCGTTTGACGAGCTGCGCCCGAATGCCATCCCACTTCCATTCCACCTGCCAGTGCTCGGCCGGGCCCAACAGTTCTTCGAACTGGTCGGCAGGCTGCTGAAGCGAGTGGGCGAGAAAGAACGGGTAGGGCTGACCGCCACGCTGTGCGTGCTCATCTTCCGATTCGGCCGCGATCAGTTTCAGATAACCCTCGGCGCTCGGCCGGTGCGACAGGTCGGTATAGCCCACCAGGCGCTGCGCGACCCGTTTGCTGTCGATGTCTGCCAGCGCGGCGAGGGCGCGAGTCACCAGCAGTTTCGAGACGCCCACCCGGAAGCTGCCGGTGATCAGCTTGATGCAGACCATCAGACTGCTGCGATCCAGTTGCGACCAGAACGCGGGCAGGCGCTCGGCCAGTTCTTCAGGCGGCAGGCCGCGCAGGGGCAAGAGCTTTTCTTCCATCCAGAGCGCCAGGCCTTCATCGTTGCTGTGCTCGGCCTGTGGCAGCAGCAGTGACAGCGTTTCCGCCAGATCACCTACGGCCTGATAGCTTTCCTCGAACAGCCATTCCGGCAGATTGCCCAGCGTCATGGCCTGTTCGCGCAGGATGCGGGTCGGCACCAGCTGCCGGGGGCGTCCGCCGGACAGGAAGTAAACGGCCCAGGCGGCGTCCTGTGGTTCAGCCTGTTCGAAATACTCGCGCATGGCCGCGAGCTTGGCGTTGCTCGAAGTGGTGGCGTCCAGCCGGGTGTAAAGCTCGGCAAAGGCTTTCATGACAGTGCCTCGCCTGTGCTTTCCGGCTCTGCTTGCGCAGGGGTGTTTGAGTCGTCCTCATCGCCGTATTCGGTGGTGAAGCCTTGCGCGTCCAGCCCCAGTTCGCGCAGGTAACGCACCAGTACGCCGACCGAACCGTGGGTGACCATCACCCGTTCCGCGCCGGTCTGTTCGATGGCCCACAAAAGGCCGGGCCAGTCGGCGTGATCGGACAGCACGAAGCCACGATCCACACCGCGGCGACGTCGTGTACCGCGCAGCATCATCCAGCCGCTGGCGAACGCGTCGCTGTACTCGCCGAAACGCTTCATCCAGCTGCTGCCGCCTGCCGACGGTGGCGCCAGAATCAGTGCCTGGCGCAGCGCCGGGTCGGTCTTTTTGAAATCGCCTGCGTATTGGGTCTCCGGGATTCGAATACCGCCCTCGCGGTACACCCGGTTCAATGGCTCGACCGCGCCGTGCACCAGGATTGGGCCGATGCTGGAATCGATGCCGTGCAGGATGCGTTGCGCCTTGCCGAAGGAGTAGGCGAACAGCACGCTCGCCTTGCCCTGCTCGGCATTGGCGCGCCACCAGTCGTTGATCCCTTCGAAAATCTGCGACTGCGGCGCCCACCGATAGATCGGCAGGCCAAAGGTCGATTCGGTGATGAAGGTGTGGCAACGCACCGGTTCGAAGGCTGCGCACGTGCCGTCGGGTTCGACTTTGTAGTCGCCCGAGGCAACCCAGACTTCGCCCTCGTACTCCAGCCGCACCTGCGCCGAGCCCAGCACATGACCGGCCGGATGCAGGCTGAGCTTCACGCCGTGATGGGTGATCTGCTCGCCGTATTCGAGGGTTTGCAGATTGATGTCCTGGCCCAGACGCGAACGCAAAATCCCCTCGCCACTGGCGGCCGACAGGTAACATTCGTTACCGGTACGGGCATGGTCGCCGTGCGCATGCGTGATGACCGCCCGTTCGACCGGGCGCCAGGGATCGATATAGAAATCACCGGGTGGACAATACAAACCTTCGGGGCGCGCTACGACAAGATCCATGGGACAACCGTATGGATGGGCTTGTTAGCTATGAGCCGGGGCAGGGCGGGAAGTTCGTGGAGTTTTGGGGCGCGCTGATACACAACTCCGCCTCGACACTGATCGTGCCCGCTCCGCGTGGGCATGCCTCCCGGGACGCTCCGCGTCCCGGCGTACGATCAGTGTCGAGGGCGTTACTTGCCGGGCGTCAGTGTCAGGCGCTGCTTGCCGTAACCCTTTTCATAGTTCGACTGCTGCAGCGGTATCGACATGTACTGCGCCTTGAGCCAGGGCTCGATGCTGTTGGCGTAGTACGGGCTGGCCGGGTTGCCGGACTGGCCGGTGCTGATCAGGCCTGTCATAGGTTCTACCAAGCTGAAGTCCACGATCATGCGCAGGCCCGGTGTCATGCGCACATCGAAGCCTTTGCCCCATTCATAGCCGGATGCGTTAATGGTCGTGTGGTCGCCGCCTGCCGGAACAGCGCTGCGGTTGTACTCGACACCGCCCATCTGCTTGACCAGCGGATTGCTCGCGGTCCAGTTGTCGCGATGCAGTTTGCCCCACTGCCAGGCCTTGTGATCGCTGCCCAACAGGCTGTCGCCGCTGGTGACGGCTGCGGCCAGGCTGCGCGCCAGAATCGCTGGCTTGTCTTCCTTCTGTGGGGTTTTGACGTCGTCCCAATAAGGGCTGTCGTCACGGCCCAGCAGGTGATCGGCCTGCGGCGAGTAAGATGAGCCCGCGTTGGCGACCAGTGCCTGCCACGCCGGGCTGGTTTCAGGACCCAGTTCATCCAGGAAAATCTGTCTGGCGCTTTCCTGCAGGAACAGCTCGTACAGCGCAGCATCAGCCGAGGTGGCGCTCAGCTTGCCGTCGAACGCCATCAAGCGCGTATACGCCTCGCGTGCCTTGTTGCGATCGGCCTCGGGCAGTGCGTCGATGGCCTGTTTCAACGGTTTGCTCATGCCCGGCGCTTCGAACATCGTCTTGAGCTTGGCGGCGAACGTCGTGGTCTGGTCGTACTGCATGGCGACGGTGCTGCGCAGGTCCTGTTTGCCGCCGTTGGCGAGTTCGGCGATCCGCTCGGCGCGCTCCGGGTTGCCCCACGAATTGGAAAGCTGCATGCCGTAGCCTTTCGGAATCGTGCGCTGGTTGGCTGTGGCGATCCAGCCCTGACGAGGATCCTGGTCGTAAGGATGCAGCATCGAATCGGCGAAACCGTCCCAGTCGTACTTGCCTTCCCAGCCCGGCGAAGGCAGCAGTCCCTGGCCTTCACGACGGTTCGGGAAACGGCCGGTGACCTGCCAGCCGATGTTGGAGGCGTCGGCAAACACCATGTTCAGGGTGATCGCCCGAATCTCGCGGCTGGTGTCGAACGCTTTCTCCACGTTGGGCGCGCGAGACAGATCGAAGAAGGCATCCAGCGTCTTGTCGTCCTTGAAGCTCGGCGTTTGCAGCGCCAGGCTCAGGCCATTGCCGGGCGGTGTGGCGCTGGCGTTGAGCAATGCGCCGTGACGGGTCGCGTAGACCGTTTCGCGAACGGCGCGGTTGCCTTTGACCAGAAAAGTCTCATCGTGGGCGATGGCGGGCACCCATTTGCCATCGGCCATGTAGGACACACGATTGCCTTCACGCTTGATCTTTTCCAGGAACAGGTCCTGATTGTCGCCCTTGACGTTGCTCATGCTCCACGCCAGCTTGCCGTTGAAACCGCTGAGCACCAGCGGCAGGCCTGCGATGGAGGCGCCGGACACCTGATATTTCGGCGCACGAATCTGCACGAAGCTCCAGGCTGAGTTCAGACCACCCGGAAACTGCATGTCGCTGGCCAACAGGCTTTTGCCACTGCGGCTGCGCTGCGGCGCGATGGCCCAGTTGCTCGAGGCGGCGACGCCCAGCATGTTCAGGTCGGAGAGTTGCAGGGCAACCTTGTTCAGGTCGCTCAGGTCATTGACCTGATTGTTGAGGTTCAGGCCCTTGAGCTTGTCAGCCTCGGCGAACGGCAGCTCTTCATCGGGATAGGTGGGCAGCAGCCAGGCCAGTTTGTCAGCCCCGACTTTCTGGGCGAGCACCAGCCCGGACAGCTCTTCGTGCAGGTTCACCGACTGGCTGAAGTTGAGCAGGGCGAAAATCAGCGCCGAGTCTTCGGGTTTCCAGTACTCAGGCTTGTAGCCCGAGTTGGCGACGTCGGCCGGCAGCTTGTCGCGATAGCGAAACAGGTAGGCGTTCACGCCGCGTGCATAAACGTCGAAGAAACGCTTGAGGCGTGGCGACGACGCATTATAAAGATCGCTCGCGTTCTGCTTCAGGTTGACCGACCGCATCAGGCGGTCCACTTCCAGCGCGTCAGGCCCCGCCATTTCCGACAGACGGCCCTGCGCCAACAGGCGCATGCCGAGCATCTGGCTGATGCGGTCTCCAGCATGCACATAGCCCAGCGTAAACAGCGCGTCGTGGTAAGTGCTGCTTTCAATCAGTGGCATGCCCATGCTGTTGCGCCGCACCGACACATTCTGCGCCAGGCCTTTGAGCGCGAACGTCCCGGAGGCAGGGAGCAGAGTGTCGTTATCTCCGCCGCCCAACTGGCAACCCGCCAGGCTCAGGAAACTCACCGCAGCGGCGGCAGCGCCAAATCGAGGCAGAAAATGTAGAAAGGCTGGCGAGGCCATGGGCAAGCTCCTGGAGGGGATATGTACAAAAGCCGCTACGTTAGTGAGCCGTCAGCCGGCACGCAAGCAGGCAGGGCGAGTTATTTCAGGATTTTACAAAGAACCGCGTACCAGCCTCGCCGGTGGCACGCTCGCAGGACATCAGGCCTTGGAAGGATTGATCCGTTCGGCCAGCGCGTAAGCCCGTTTTGTCGCATCACGATTGGCGATACTTTCGAACCAGCGCTTGAGGTGCGGGAAGTCGTTCAGGTCCTGCTGTTGGTAGGTGTGCGGCACAACCCACGGGTAGATCGCCATGTCCGCGATGCTGTACTCGCTGCCCGCCACGAAGTCACGATCAGCCAGACGCTTGTCCAGCACGCCATAGAGGCGGGCGGTTTCGTTGACGTAGCGCTCGATGGCGTAGGGGATCTTCTCTTTGGCGAAGCGGTTGAAGTGATGATTCTGTCCAGCCATCGGCCCCAGTCCGCCCATCTGCCAGAACAGCCATTGCGAGACTTCCTGACGACCACGCAGATCGCTCGGAATGAAGCGTCCGGTCTTTTCGGCCAGGTACAAGAGAATGGCGCCTGACTCGAACAGGCTCAGCGACGCGCCGCCGTCAGCCGGGTCGTGATCGACAATGGCCGGGATGCGATTGTTGGGGGAGATTTTCAGGAAGTCGGGCTCGAACTGCTCGTTCTTGCCAATGTTCACCGGAAACACTTTATAAGCCAGGCCGGACTCTTCCAGAAACAGGCTGATTTTGTGACCGTTGGGCGTGGTCCAGTAATGCAGGTCGATCATTGAGCGCTCCTTGTGGGTGATCATAGTCCTTCGTTTTACGCTTCCCTCGGCGCCCCGTACATATGAAAACGGCCTGCAAGGCAGGCCGTTGGCAGAAAAACCGGCGTGTTACGCGCCGTGGCATTTCTTGAATTTCTTGTCGCTGCCGCATGGGCAAGGATCGTTGCGACCTACGTCTTTCAACGTGTTACGCACTGGCTCCTGATGGGCATGACCGCAGTTCGGGCCATGGACGTGGCCGTGCTGGTGGTCGTGATGATCATGATCATGATCATGATCGTGGTTGCAATCAGGACCATGAACATGGGCTTGCTGGTTCATCGGGTTTACTCCGCAATTAAATCGACGCGCATTATCCCGCAAATGGTCGCTGGCTGTATCGCCGTGTTTTTTTCTGGAAATAGTTGCGTTTTTTAAGCATGCTTACATTCGCGGCGTCAAACGTTCGCTTTTATTTCCTCAAGCGGTGTGAGGCAGAGCTTATGAACAGACACGAACGTATCGCCCGAGCCATCGCCCTGAGCGGCAAGAAGAAGGGTGAAATTGCCGCCGCGTGTGGCGTGGCCAATTCGGCCGTCACGCAATGGGTGAGTGGCGAGAGCAAGAGCCTGCGCCCTGAAAATCTCTACGCGCTGGCCAGGGCCACAGGCTTTCGCGCCGAATGGCTGGCGATTGGTGAAGGGCCGGAACGCGATTCGCCTCATGACGCCAACGTCGCGTTGATTGATCAGCCGAAGATGTCCTTCCGCTATCCGGTGATCAGCTGGGTCTCGGCGGGCTCGTGGGAAGAGGCCGTCGAGCCGTACCCGGAAGGTTTTTCCGACCGTTATGAGATTTCCGACTACGACTCCAAGGGACCGGCGTTCTGGCTGGAGGTCAAAGGCGATTCCATGACTGCGCCAACCGGTGTCAGCGTGCCTGAGGGGATGATGATCCTCGTGGACACCGAAGCCGATGTGCAGCCAGGCAAGCTGGTCATTGCCAAGTTGCCGGCGAGTAATGAGGCCACGTTCAAGAAACTGGTCGAAGACGGCGGCGTTCGCTATCTCAAACCGCTCAACCCTGCCTATCGAATGATCGAGTGCGGTGCCGACTGTCGCATAATCGGCGTGGCGGTGCGGATGACCGGCAGGCTCTGAGCCTTGTCCGGCAAGGCTGACGAGTGTTTTCTAGCCAACGCCGCGTCGATACTTTTCCTACTTGCACCTTGCCGACTTCCTACGGCTGGAATACTGTATATAAATACAGTTATGCCAAGGAGGTTGTCATGGCTAGCGATCTGTATTCAGCAACAAACGCGTCCTTTTCCTACGAGCAGATCGGAAGACGCATTCAGCGCATGGTGGCGTCGCCCGATGTGCAGAAGGTCCAGTTCATCACCGTTACCCGTCTTGATGGCGAGCCTTCCGAGATCTGGGACACCGTGCTCCAGGAAATCGAAGAAACCGACGGCATTCAAGTCGATCGCCGGGAAGACGGCTCGGTGTGGATTGGCTGGAAACGCTATATCGACGGCTGAAGGTGGCCTGATGCGCCCATCTGAACGGCGCTGAGCTCAATCGGTCCCAGGCTGTGCCTATCATTTGCGCCCTGAGCACTCTGCGTCTGCCGCAGCGTTCTCGGGAAATTACCAGACAGGTCCCGCTTAAAACGCTTTATGTTCAGCAAGCTTGACGATTTATTTAAGTATGCTTAAATTTAGTCTCAATCCTGAAACTCGGCAGTGCGTGAATTTCATCATCTTTTGTACGGAGTCAGGCTCATGGAGCTCTTGAATGGCTTGGTAGACAGATTCGAATGGCTGGTGGCTGGCCTTGTCGGCGCCATCATTTCCGGCTGGTGGCACAAGGCAAGTCTCATCGACGTGCGCGGCTGGCTGGTGTTTTTGATCACAGGTGTTGCCTGCGCAGTGTTCCTGACCGGCATCGCCAGCAATTACCTGGGTGTGGATGAGCCTCGCAACATCACCGGTGTGGGCTTTCTGCTGGGTTCGTTCGGGGGCTCGCTGATCGCGGCCATCAATCGCGCACTTTGGGCGGCAGACATCTGGAAGTTTCTGATGGAACTGGTCAAGGGACGGCTGGGAGGCTAGCCAGAGGTATCAGCGCCTGTGGATCAACTCTTCAGGCGCGACATCACCCGAGCGGCCTATTCGAACGGTGTTTCGGAACAGAAAGCCAGTCTTTAGCTTGCCTTCAAGCCTGTAGTGAATGCTTTCGTCCGGCTTCTTCAACAACTGGGCAAGGTACTTCGCGTGCCGCCAGAGGTTGGTACGGATAGGCACCACAAAGGTCCTGCGGCTGTGGGCATCGACGAAAAACCAGTCGTTGGACCTGTCGTCGACCAGCACCACGTCATTGAGACTGATCTTGTATTGCAGCGCCCGGACCAGAACACGCGAGTCGTTGGGGTTATCAATCTCGAAGTGCAGCTTGAAATCCTGTTGCGTCAGCCTGGCCTTGACGACCTGAACCTTCAGCAAATGCACTTCCGGGTCCTGAAAGCTGTCAAAACTCCAGACCGAGCATCCTGTGAGCCCAAGCATGAGCAGCGCAAGGCTTAGCGTTCTTGTAATGTGCGCCTGAGAAAACATGAGGTTGCTCCGTAAGTGGCCCGAGTTTAGCAACTTGACGGGCAGGGGTAACCTGCTTGTTCCGATGTTCGGGGCTGCGCCATACTTTGCTCACGTTCCAACGGGTGTACCGAATGAGTGGTTATGAGATCGTCTTCGACGGCCGTTTGGTCGAAGGTGCCCAGCTTGAGAGGGTCAAAGCCAACCTGGGAAAGCTGTTCCAGGCGGATGAGTCGCGTCTGGAGTTATTGTTTTCGGGGCGACGATTGGTGCTCAAGAACAACCTGGATGAGCAAACCGCCGAGAAGTACCGCGCAACGCTGGAGCGCGCGGGGGCTGTCGCCAGGGTTGTCATGATGAAACCCGCTGTGCCGCAACCGGAGCAAGCTGCGCAGCCGTTGGTAACGGTGCCGGCTGCCGAGGCGCAAGAGATGGAGGAGGTCGAACTGGCACGTCCGCCTGACGAGCCTACCTGGCTGCGCAAGACGCCAGTGCGCCCCGGTCGTCTGCAGATCAAGCCGCGAGACGCCTACATGGCCGCGTTCTCCGATGTCGATGCGCCGGACTATTCCGTGGCCGAGGCGGGCAGCGACATGCAGGACCCGAAACCTGCGCCGGTCGTCCCGCAACTGGACCTGTCCCGGCTCAGCGTTGCGCCAGTGGGCAGCGACATGGGACAGGTCCCACGCGCCAATACCCGGCCCGTGCCAGACACCTCGCACTTGAAACTGGACTGACGCAGCAGCCGCGCGACTTCAGTCTTCGGCCATCGGGTCGATGCCCTGAAACGGAATTGTTTTCAATCAGCCCTGTCACTTTCGGCGTTTCGCCCGGCTAACAGGCATTGAGAATATTCCAGCCAGGAGTTGCCCGATGTCCCGTTCGTTAGACACCCTTTTGCGCCCCAGCATGTTGGCGATGGCCATTGCCCTCTGTGCACCGTTGGCCAGCCCCTTGCTGATGGCGGCGCAACAGGCTGCCGGCGTTCAAGCCTACGACCTGCCGTCCGCGCCTCTGGCGACCACCTTGAACCAGATCGCCAGCCAGAGCGGTCTGGCGCTGAGCCTCGATCCTGCGCTGGCTGCCGGAAAATCCAGCGCTCCGGTCAAGGGCCAGTTCGATGCAACCGGTGCCTTGCGTGAAGCGTTGCGCGGCAGCGGCCTGCAATTGGTGCAGAGCGCTGCCGGAACCTACACCCTGATGGCAATGGAAGAGGGCACGCTGAACCTGTCGGATGTGACCATCAACGCGCGCGCTTCGGCTGCCTCAGGTTCTGAGGCCGCCGGTTATCGCAGCGAGAACGTCAGCAGCGTCGGTGCGCTGGGTGGCATGAAGCTTCAGGATGCGCCGTATTCCATCAGTGTGACGCCGCAGGCCCTGCTGAAGAACATTCAGGCGACGTCGCTGGACGACGTCATCAAGCACAACCCGTTCACCCAGATGTATTCCCCGACCAGCGCCGGTTACGCCAGCGCGGTCAATATCCGTGGCTTCAGTAGCGCGGGCAGCCTGAACATTGCCAACGACGGTCTGCGCTTTACCAACGGCGCGGACGGCAGCAACTATCTGGAAGAAATGGAGCAACTGGAAGTCATCACCGGCCTGACCGGCTTCCTTTATGGTCCGGCGTCGCCCGGCGGTCTGGTCAATTATGTGATCAAGCGCCCGACCTACCAGCGTTACAACAGCGTGACCTTGGGCAATGCCGGTGGCGACAATTACTACCTGCACGGCGACTTCGGTGGTCCGATCGACAGCGAAGGCCAGTTCGCCTATCGCCTCAACGTGCTGACTCAGGATGGCGAGACCGCCGTCGACCTGAACAAGCGTCGCCGGGAAATGATCTCGCTGGCACTGGACTGGAACGTCTCCGACGATCTGCTGGTGCAGTTTGACGCGTCGCACAAGAAGACCCAGATTCGCGGCCTGACCAGCTACTGGTTTTTCGGCGACCAGTCGCTTCGTCCGAGCGCTGCGTCGCTGGACAACGACACGTTGTACAGCCAGAAGTGGTCGTTTTCGGACTATGAGTCGGACAAGGCGGGCGTTCGGGCCAAATGGCGTCTGAATGACACTTTCACGCTTCGCGCTGCTTTCGCTGCGCAGCAGTACACCAGCGAAAACACCTACACCGGCCCTACGGTCTACAGCGCCGGGCTTTATTCGCAGCCGCTCTACGCCTTCGCGCCTATCGACACCGAAGAGAAGACCGGCTCGCTGTTTCTCGACGCGGCGTTCGATACCGGCTTCCTTGAACACAAAGTCACGATGGGCTATCAGGGCAACACATCCCGTCAGAAACAGTATGAAGACCACATCCCGTACACGCCCGCCCAGCCTGGCCCGCAGTACACCTCGCCAGTGGGCACCATCCCGCTCGACCAGACGCCGCAGGTCGGAAAACCGGCTTATTCCATCGGTCATGGCAATCAGCGGCTGGCCAACAGCACCGAGAGCAATAACTTCCTGATCGGTGACGTCATCACCTTCAACGAGCAGTGGTCGACGATCCTCGGCGTGACCCACACTCAGATCAAGACCTATGCCAACGAGTTCGTCTACGCCCGAGCCTTTGGCTCGGCGGAAACCGAAACGACGTACAACGAGAGCAAAACCTCGCCCAACATCTCGCTGGTCTACAAGCCAGTGCCCTGGCTGACCACCTACGCGACGTACATCGAAGGGCTGCAGTCGGGCGGCATCGCGCCGAGCGGCACGGCCAACGCGGGTCAGGCGTTTGCGCCGGAAGTCAGTGAACAGTACGAAATCGGCGCCAAGGCGACACTGGGCGAAACCCTGCTGACTCTCGCGCTGTTCAACATCGAAAAGCCCAACGGCTACACCACCGCCTCGAACATCTACGTGGTGGACGGGCGACAGGAAAACAACGGCCTGGAGTTCAGCGTGACCGGCAAGGTCATTCCGGAACTGACGCTTGTGGGCGGTTTCACGCTGCTGGACCCGAAAATCAAGAAAACCGGCGTCGCGGCGGATGAAGGCAACGCACCGACCAACGTCGCCAAGCAACTGGCCAAGGTCTACGCCGAGTACGACATCAATCAGGTGCCGGGCCTGGCCGTGACCGGTGGCGCGTTCTACACCGGCAAGCAGTACACCGACCAAAGCAACGAAAACGACCTGCCGTCGTTCACCACCTTCGACGCCGGTGCCCGCTACCGCATGCGCGTTTCGGAAAACGACCTGACCTTGCGGGTCAACGTCAGCAACCTGGCCAACAAGGAATACTGGCTCAACAGCAGCTACCTGGGCGATCCACGGACCGTGGCGTTCTCGGCGCAGCTGGAGTTTTGAGGGGGCAGTGTCCCGCGAGATCTGCGTAAGGGACGCGGAGCGTCCCGGGATGCATGCCGACGCGGAGCATCGGCACGATCAGTGTGCTTGAGATCCCCGATCGTTCCCAGGCTCCAGCGCTCATCGTTATACACAAGTCATCTGGTTATCCAGTGAGACAGCGGCACTGCCGTGCTTTTTTGCGCGATAGTGCGGACACCGCCGATTGCGACGTGGGT
>NZ_LKEH01000033.1:0-960 GCF_001642795.1 Pseudomonas viridiflava
TCTCCTCATCGGGCTCGGGGCTGCGGCCGCCGAGCACGGTTACCGCGTCAAATACGTCCTCGCGACCCGGTTGGTCAACGAGCTCGTCGAAGCCGCCGACGAGAAACAACTCGCTCGCACGATCGCCCGTTACGGGCGAGTGGATCTACTTTTGCTGGACGAGCTCGGTTACATGGAACTCGACAAGCGAGGCGCTGAGCTGCTCTTCCAGGTTTTGACCGAACGGGAGGAGAAAAATTCCGTCGCGATCGCGTCGAACGAGTCGTTCTCCAAAGCGCACATGTTCGCGCGAATCTGTGCGTAGTCGCGCCGAAGTTTCACGGGTTCGGCAGTCGGGTGGGGTCGACGAAGTCTGCCAGGTAGATCATGGCGGCCTCGGCGGTCATGCCGAATGCCGCGGCGACGAGCTTCGGATCCATGGTGTTGACCAGATCGATAAGGCGAGTGCAGCGGATCATCCGCGGGCCGAACCCGCAATCGTCGAGCACATGACTCAGATAGGCGACCGATGCGGGTGACCGTCCGGCCTTGGTCCCTTTGGTGACGATGACGTGCGGATTGGCGGTGCGCCAGGAGGCGCGCTGGGCCAAACAGCGCTGCACGATCGTCCAGCTCGCCGGGTCCATCGGGACCGGATGCGGTCGCTCGCCAAGCCTGACGGTCTGTCGAAGCGGATCGACATCGTCGCAGGTCAGCAGCCGGACTTCGCGACTGGAAGCGCCATGCAGCAAGGCGAGGATGCCGACCAGGGATTCATGCGGATGCACCNTGGTCCACCGCTGGAACAACCGGCGTTGTTGCTCGAGAGTGAGCGTCCGGCCACGAAAACCCTTGGCCTCTTTCCTGTCCAGGCTCTTCGTCGGATCGACAAGGACCAGACGGTGACTGCGCGCGAATCGGAAAAACTGGCGCAGCACGGTGAGTCTTCGCTGGCGCGACTTCGGCAGGGAAACTAGGAAC
>NZ_LKEH01000033.1:966-1177 GCF_001642795.1 Pseudomonas viridiflava
GAACGGCCGCCAGTGCGGCCTCTATGGTCGAATCGCTGCGGGGCAGTGTTCCGGCCCGGCGAGCACGGGCCTTGGCGGTAAGCATGAACTCGGCGAATCCTGCGATTGCCGGTCGCAGCGGTTCAGGGGCCGCTTCGATCCGCCGTTGCCGGCGGCCGGCGGCGAGTCGCTCGTTGTGGTCGGTCGGCATCGCCAGCCCGTGTTCGGTGAA
>NZ_LKEH01000034.1 GCF_001642795.1 Pseudomonas viridiflava
GGATTGCAACTGGTCAAAGCGGCTTGAGTTTTAAGAGCAAAAACAATGGGTTATTTTATGTTTGATAAGAGACGCCACCACGTCTTCGACGGAGCGCTGTCGCGCGGCAAACACCGGACCGTGGGAGGCGGCTTGCTGGCGATGAACGATGACGCGATTTTCCTGAAACACCGCGTCGAATGCATCGCCGGCAAGCCGCCCCCCACAGCCGGGTGTTTGCTACGGGACAGCGCTACGTCGAAGACATGGTGATGCCTCCCACATAGCGTGTTTCTTCAGTCAGGCTGTTGATGGTTGATCAGATCCGCCCGATCAGCCGTTTACAAACTTCATCGATTCTGCACTGTAACGCTCACCCGCCACGGCACCCTCGGCCGGAAAGATCGCATCCAGTTGCGCCAGTTCGTCTTTGCTCAACGCCACCGTAGCAGCCGCCACATTGCTTTCCAGGTACTTGCGCTGCTTGGTGCCAGGGATCGGAATGATGTCCTCGCCCTGAGCCAGAACCCAGGCCAGGGCCAATTGTGAGGCGCTGATGCCCTTGGCTGCCGCGATGGCTTTGACCTTTTCCACCAGTTGCAGATTGCGGTTGAAGTTCTCACCCTGAAAGCGCGGGCTGAAGCGACGGTAGTCGTCTGGCGCAAAGTCTTCGGGGGCGCGCAGTTCTCCGGTCAGAAACCCTCGTCCCAACGGGCTGTAGGCTACAAACGCGATGCCCAGGCGACGGCAGGTGGCAAGCACGTCATTTTGCTCCGGATCGCGCGACCACAGCGAGTACTCGCTTTGCACCGCCGCCAGTGGATGTACCCTGTGGGCGCGCTCGATGGTCTCTGCGCTGGCTTCGCAAATACCGATGTGGCGCACCTTGCCAGCCTTCACCAGCTCGGCCATGGCGCCGATGGTGTCCTCGATCGGCACATTCGGGTCGACGCGGTGCTGGTAATACAGGTCCAGATAGTCAGTGTTCAAGCGCTTGAGGCTGCCATCGATGGCCTGGCGGACATACTCGGGACGGCCATCGACACCGCGGGCATGCGGATCATCGCTGCGCACGATACCGAATTTGCTGGCCAGATAAAGACTGTCGCGCTTGCCCTGCAAGGCACGACCGAGAAGGGCTTCATTGGTGTGCGGGCCGTACATGTCGGCAGTGTCGAAAAAGCTGACGCCCAGTTCCAGAGCGCGATGCAGTGTCGCGATGGACTCCTGTTCGTCGATGCCCGTGGTGTAGAAGTCCGACATGCCCATGCAGCCCAGTCCGATTGCAGAAACCTGCGGGCCATGCTGGCCCAGTTGACGTGTGATCACGATGCTTTCTCCCTGGAATGAAAAGACAGATCAAGTGTGTACTCTTCGCATTGCGCAATAAACCGGCTGTTTTTGATTTAACTGTTCAGATTATCTAAATAATGTAAGAACGTTATCGTCTGCAAGCATGGCAATGATCATCGGAAGGCATTGCTGATCCGACAAAACGCACTAGCCAGAAAAAACGCAAAAGAGTACAAATGTACTCCATGAGCACATTATCTCCCCGTCGCAGCGCCATCCTTACCTTCATCCGCGATCGCATCGCGCAGCAAGGGCAATCGCCGAGCCTGGCGGAAATCTCCGAAGCGTTCGGCTTTGCTTCACGCAGCGTGGCACGCAAACACATTGTGGCCCTCACCGAAGCGGGGCTGATCGAAGTCGTGCCGCATCAGGCACGCGGCATTCGTCTGGTGCAGAACGAAACCCGCCCCGAGCTGCTGGAAATCCCTGTGTTGGGCCGGGTCGCTGCCGGTGCGCCCATCGGGCCAGACCTCGATATGCACGCCACGCTGCATCTGGATCGCAGCACTTTTACCCGCTTGCCGGATTACCTGCTGCGCGTACAGGGCGATTCCATGATCGAAGACGGCATTCTCGATGGCGATCTGGTTGGCGTGCACCGCAACCCGCAGGCCAGCGACGGCCAGATCGTTGTCGCCCGGCTGGATGGCGAAGTCACTATCAAGCGCCTGCGGCACAGTGCAGACGGGCTGCAGTTGCTGCCTCGCAATCCCGCTTACAAGCCCATCATTGTCACGCCGGATCAGGACTTCGCCATCGAAGGCGTGTTCTGCGGTCTGGTCCGGCGCGAATGATGGGCGCTGTCGTCAGCCTGGACAGCCTGCTGGACGAGCGCAGGGTCTGGAAAGGGCGTCAGCAGTCTGCGCCGCAGGTCAGCCCGCAGCCCAGCGGCCATGCCTTGCTCGACAGCGTCCTGCCCACAGGCGGCTGGCCGCCATCGGCGCTGACTGAAATCCTGATTCCGGCCAATGGCAGTGGTGAATTGCGTCTGCTGTGGCCCAGTCTGGCGAGGCTGTCCGGCATAGGCGAACGCATCGTGCTGGTCGCGCCGCCTTACCTGCCGTACCCGCAGGCCTGGCTGGCGGCTGGAGTCGACCTGCGGCAAATGACCCTGATCGAGGCTGGCAGCAAGGATGCCTTGTGGGCCGCCGAACAATGTTTGCGTTCCGGCAGTTGTGGCGCCGTGGTGTGCTGGCCCGGCATGGTCGACGACCGTGCGCTGCGTCGCCTGCAAGTGGCTGCTGAAACCGGGCAGACCCTGGCCTTCGCCTGCCGGCCTCAACTGGCCGCTGCCAACCCGTCGCCCGCTGCGCTGCGCATTGCTGTCGATACCCGTCCTGCACAACTACGGGTGCTCAAATGCCGTGGCGGGCTTGCTCCCGCCTTGCCGATACCTTTCCCGACCGACGCTTGAGGTTCTTATGCTGTGGGCCTGTGTCTTGCTGCCGCAACTGGCACTCGACGGCGTCATGCGCCGCCATACCGATCCGGATGAACCGCTGGCCCTGATCAGCGGCAGTGCGCAACGTCGGGTGTTGCAGGCCGTCAATCCGGCCGCTCGAGCCTTGGGCCTGCGACCCGGTCAATCGCTCAGTGCGGCGCAGGCGCTGGTATCAGGCTTCACCATGGTCCCGCATGACCCGACTGAAACCGAGCGTTTGCAGCAACTGCTGGCCGCCTGGGCCTATGGTTTCAGCTCCAATGTCAGCCTCAGATACCCACGCGTGCTGCTGATGGAAATCGAGTCCAGCCTGAAGCTGTTCGGGCCGTGGCCGGTGTTCGAGGCGAGGTTGCGTGAAGAGCTGACCGGACTCGGCTTTCGTCATCGCATCGTCGTGGCACCCAACCCGATTGCGGCGCGCATGCTGGCCAACATGCACGACGGGCTGAGTATCGATTGCCCGCATGACCTGCGTCGCACCCTGGAACAAATGCCGGTGGACCGCATCGGTCTCGCTCGCGAAGTGGCAATCGCACTGGCCCGCATGGGGCTGCGCAATGTCCGGCAGGTGCTGGCCCTGCCACGCGATACCCTGGCGCGGCGCTTTCCTGCCAGCGTGCTGCAGCACCTCGACACACTGCTCGGCGAGCGGTCGGTGGCGCTGGAGTGCTACACGCCACCGGACTTTTTCGACCTGCGCATCGAATTGAATTTCGACGTCGAATCGCATCAGGCGCTTCTGTTCCCGCTCAAGCGCCTGATTGCCGATCTGGCCATGTTCCTGACTGGTCGCGACAGCGGCGTGCAGCGTTTTGTCCTGTACCTGGAGCATGTGGACGGGCCGGATTCCGTCGTGCAGGTCGGTCTGCTCAGCGCCGAACGGGATGCCTCGATGCTGTTCGAGCTGGCCCGCGGCAGGCTGGAGCAGGTGCTGGTGGCTTCTCCGGTGCGGGCGGTGCGCTTGCTGGCGCAGGATTTGCCGGATTTCGTCCCGACGCACCGAACCCTGTTCGATGAACGCGAACAACAGACGCTGCCCTGGGAGCAGTTGCGCGAGCGCCTGCGGGCACGGCTGGGCGACGAGTCGGTCAACGGCCTGCGAGCGCTTGCCGATCATCGTCCCGAGTGCGCCTGGCGGCCTGTGGCTGAAAGCAAGGTCATTGCGCAGGTCCACGGTCATCCGCGTCCGGGCTGGTTGCTGCACCAACCACAGCCATTGCCTGCACACACCACCCGCATCGTGGCCGGGCCTGAGCGCATCGAGTCAGGCTGGTGGGACGGTGGTGATGTGCGACGCGATTATTACCTGGTGGAAACCCTCAGCGGCCAACGCGCCTGGGCCTACCGCACGGTGGGCGAAAGCGGCGAACTGCTGCTGCACGGCTGGTTCGCGTGAACATGGATTACGCCGAGCTGCACTGCCTGTCGAACTTCAGCTTCCAGCGTGGCGCTTCAAGCGCTCAGGAACTGTTTCAAAGGGCAAAACGACATGGTTATACAGCGCTGGCGATCACCGACGAATGCACGCTGGCCGGGATCGTACGTGCATGGCAGGCCTCGAAAGACAGTGGTCTGCCACTGATCATCGGCAGCGAGATGCAGATCGAAAACGGGCCGAAGATCGTCCTGCTGGTAGAAGACCTCGGCGGCTATCAAACGCTGTGCCGGATCATCACCCTGGCCCGGCGTCGCGCCAAAAAGGGCGAGTACCGGCTGTTGCCCGATGACTTCGAGATAGCGTCCAACGGTTTGCTGGCGGTCTGGCTGCCAGATATCGAGAACGATACGCAAGCCTGTCTGGCTCAGGGCAACTGGTTGCGCGAACGGTTTGCCGAACGCCTGTGGCTCGGCGTCGAGCTGCATCGAGGACCGGATGACGAACAACGTCTTGCAGATCTGCTGGCATTGGCGCAGTCCCTGAGCATTCCGGCGGTTGCCAGCGGCGACGTCCACATGCACGCCCGAGGACGACGTGCGTTGCAGGACACCATGACTGCGATCCGTCACCACACGACGGTGGCCGAGGCCGGGCATCTGCTGTTTGCCAACGGCGAGCGCCATTTGCGCACACCGGATGCGCTCGCCGAGCTGTACCCCGACTGGCTGTTGGCCGAATCGGTACGCATCGCCCGCCGTTGTACATTCGACCTTGACGACTTGAAGTACGAATACCCCCATGAGCTGGTGCCCAAGGGCCAGACGCCGTCGTCCTGGTTGCGCGAAATGACCGAACGGGGCGTGCGCAAACGCTGGCCAGACGGCCTGCGCCCGACAACCCGTGAGCAGGTCGAGAAGGAGCTGGCCCTGATTGCGGAAATGAAGTTCGACAGCTATTTCCTGACGGTCCACGACATCGTCGAATTTGCTCGCAGCCAGCACATTCTTTGCCAAGGGCGAGGTTCGGCGGCCAACTCGGTGGTGTGTTATGCGCTGGGGATTACCGAGCTGAATCCGGAGAAGAGCAACCTGCTGTTTGAGCGCTTCATCTCCAGGGAACGCAACGAACCGCCTGACATTGATGTGGATTTCGAGCATGACCGCCGCGAAGAGGTCATTCAGTATGTGTTCCGGCGCTATGGTCGGGGCAGGGCAGCGCTCACCGCCGTGGCCAGCACGTATCACGGTTCCGGCGCAATGCGTGACGTGGCGCGGGTGCTGGGCTTGCCGCCGGATCAGATCAACGCACTGGCTGATGCCTTCAGCCGCTGGAGCGATACGCTGCCATCCCCCGAGCGGCTGCGCGAATACGGCCTGGACCCTGAAGCGCCGATGCTCAAGCGCGTGCTGGCCCTGAGTGACGAACTGATCGGCTTCCCCCGACACTTGTCGCAGCATCCGGGGGGATTCGTGATTTCCGAGCATCCGTTGGACACTCTGGTGCCGGTCGAGAACGCAGCGATGGCCGAGCGCACCATCATTCAGTGGGACAAGGACGATCTGGATCTGGTCGGCCTGCTGAAGGTCGATATTCTGGCCTTGGGCATGCTCAGCGCGTTGCGCAGAACCTTCGATCTGGTGCATTTGCATCGCGGTAAACGCTGGACACTGGCCGAGATGCCGTCCGATGACCGCCCGACCTACAACATGATCAGCCGCGCCGACACCATCGGCGTGTTCCAGATCGAGTCGCGCGCGCAGATGGCCATGCTGCCGCGCCTGAGGCCCGAGAAGTTCTACGATCTGGTGATTGAGGTGGCCATCGTTCGACCGGGGCCGATTCAGGGCGACATGGTTCATCCGTACCTGCGCAGGCGCAATGGCGAGGAAGCCATCACCTACCCTCCAAAATTGAAGAAGGTATTCGAGCGTACCCTCGGCGTGCCGCTGTTTCAGGAGCAGGTCATGGAAGTGGCGATCATCGCCGCTGATTACACGCCCGGCGAGGCCGATCAGTTGCGCCGGTCGATGGCTGCCTGGAAACGCCACGGCGGGCTTGAGCCGCATCGGGAGCGTCTGACCAAGGGCATGCTCAAGAACGGCTACGAACAGGACTTCGCCGATCGCATCTTCGAGCAGATCAAGGGCTTTGGCAGTTACGGTTTTCCCGAGTCCCACGCTGCCAGCTTCGCCTTGCTCACCTACGCCAGTTGCTGGCTCAAGTGCCATGAACCGGCCGCCTTCACCTGTGCGCTGATCAACAGCTGGCCCATGGGGTTCTACAGCCCGGACCAACTGTTGCAGGACGCACGTCGTCATCACATCGAAATCCGTCCGGTGGACGTGCGTTACAGCGACTGGGATTGCTCGCTGGAGCCCATCGAACACCCTGACTACACACGCAATCTGGCGATCCGTCTGGGCATGCGCATGGTGCGCGGCTTTCGGGAAGACGATGCGCTGCGTATCGAACGCGCCAGAGCGACACGCGCGTTTTCGGATGCCACTGACCTGACGATTCGCGCCGGACTGGACAACCGTGCTGCCGAGGCGCTGGCCGATTCCGGTGCGTTGCGCGGCCTGATCGGTCACCGGCATCGCGCCCGCTGGGAAGTGGCTGGCGTGGAAGCGCAGCGGCCGCTGTTCGATGATCTGCCCAGCGAAGAGCATCAGGTCACGTTGCCGCTGCCGACCGTGGCCGAAGACCTGGTCGCCGACTACGCCACGCTGGGCACGACGCTGGGGCCACATCCGCTGGCCTTGTTACGCCGGCAACTGGCTGCCAAGCGCTTTCGCAGCTCGCGGGACCTGCTTACGCTGGAGAATGACCGGACCCTCAGTGTGGCCGGGCTGGTCATTGGCCGACAACGCCCTGGCACGGCTAGCGGCGTGACCTTCGTGACGCTGGAGGATGAGTTCGGAATGGTCAACGTCGTGGTCTGGCGCGATCTGGCCGAGCGGCAGCGCAAGGTGTTGGTCGGTTCACAGCTGCTGCAAGTGTTCGGCCGTCTGGAGTCCAAGAGCGGCGTGCGGCATCTGATTGCCCAGCGTCTCTATGATCTGACGCCGCTGCTGACGGGGCTGGATGTGCGCAGTCGGGATTTCCAGTGAGTGAAGGGAGCAAAACGGGCTCGCAATTTGCAGCGTTGAGAACCTTTCCAGACTGCCCACGAGAGGTCCGCATGTACAAAGACTATCCCGCTGCCTATCAGGTGAGTAAAGGTGCCGCGCTGCAAGTGGATACGGCCTTTTACGAGCGCATACGCGCCAATATGCAGCAGCGCACGCTGACCGAGCAGTTCGAAATACCGATCCGTACCGGGCGGGCGTGGAAGGTCAAGGCAGGACAGGTGTTTCGTGTCACCACACCGGTAGGCCCGCAGGTGGGCGATTTCAACGTCTGGAACGCCGACGATCCTCGTGAGCGCATGTGGGCCGCCAGAACCCGGCAACTGCAGGGCGCGCACGTCAGCACCCATGACCGGCTCTGGTCGAACCTGCCGTTCCTGCGGCCTATGGTCACCATCACCGACGACAGCCTGGCCGGCTACGGCATCGACGAGCATGGCGGACGCCTGCACGACCTGTTGGGCACGCGTTGCGATCCTTACGTCAACAAAATGCTGACCGGCGAGGACTTTCATCATCATTGTCATTCGAACCTGACGCGCGCAGTGCTGCCGCACGGTCTGACCGAGTTCGATGTACACGACGTGCTGAACATCTTCCAATGCACCGGGCTCAACCATGACGACATGTACTTCATGAAAGCCTGCCCGGCACAAAAGGGCGATTACCTGGAGTTCTTCGCCGAAATCGATTTGCTGTGCGCGTTGTCGACCTGCCCGGGTGGCGATCTGTCGCTACCGATGTGGGGACCGGATGCGCAGGATCCGTTGAGCGTGTGCAGGCCGTTGGGCGTGGAAATCTACGACCTGGAGGCGTCCCTGCTGGAAGGCTGGCAACCACCCCAGCGCGCGGCTTACAACGGACTGCATGGGTTGCAGATCGCCAAGGCCGAATGGGAGGTATAGGTTTTCTGACGCAGCAGGCAGCCTCCCACAGTCCGGTGTTTGCCACACGACAGCACTACGTCGACGACGTGGCGATGCCTCCCAAGGTAAAGACCGGCTCATGCTGAGCGCGCCATCCTGCGCAATCCCCAGATCATCGCGACGCCCATACCCAGCATGGCTACCAGCAGTGCGGGATAGCTGACCCACCAGTGCAGCGGGGCGGTCATCATGCTGAATTCCGACATGCCGCCGATCCCGGCAATCAGGTTGAGCGGCAGGAACACCACGTTGATCAGGGTCAGCTTGCGCAGCAGGTTATTGGTGCTGTTGTTGACCAGATTGCCCCGCGCATCCATCAGTCCGGCAAAGACCGTTGAATAGATTTCGGCCTGTTTGTAGCACTGATCGTTCTCGATGATCATATCGTCGATCAGCGCCAGGCTGGCGTTGCCGTACTGTTTGCCCTGCGCATGATTGCGCAGCCGGGTCAGGACAGCGCCGTTGCTGTGAATCGCGTTGATGTAATACACCAGACTTTCGCTGAGGTTGAACATTTGCAGCAGGTGACGATTTTCCAGTGATGAATTGAATTTCTGCTGCAGTTCACGCGCCACCATCTTGATCACCTTCAAGTGGCCCAGATAGTGATGGATATTGTTGAACAGCATCTCCAGCAGAATATCCAACGGCTGTTCAAGCGGGCGTTGCGTCAACAGTGACGTCAGCGGTTGATCGTCGTCGCAGATCAATAACAGCTGATCCTGTTTGAGCAAAACACCGAATGACGAGACATCGAACGAAAAGCTGTCCTTGCCTGAATAGTTTTCAGGCCGCTTCCAGATCAGAAACAGCGCATCGGGATGAAACTCGATGCGGGAAATTTCATCCGGGTCCAGCGCCGATGCCACAGCATGCTCATCCAGGTGAAAGCGCTCGGCCAGCAGCGTGCGTTCGCCGGCGTCCGGTTTGCTGAACCACAGCACCTGCGCCATCAGTGGGTCGCAGGCTTGAAGGCGGTTGGCGTCGAGTTTCAGGCCTTTGATCATGGGTGATTACCAGGCTTGGCCAAGACGTTTGATGTCCAGGCGGCGAATGAATTCTTCCAGTATCAGACCGTACAGATCGTCCTGCAGGTAGGCGTCTTCAATACCGGCGTCGAGGTTGGGGTTGTCGTTGACTTCGATCACCACCACCTTGTCGCCAGACTGCTTCAGGTCAACGCCGTATAGCCCGTCGCCAATCAGGTTGGCGGTCTTGAGCGCCAGTTCAACCACCGCTCTCGGCGCTTCATGAACCGCCAGGGTGCGGCATTCACCGTTGATTTCGGCCCCGACAGCCTTGTGGTTGTAAATCTGCCAGTGCCCCTTGGACATGAAGTATTGGCAGGCAAAGATCGGCTTGCGGTTAAGAATGCCGATGCGCCAGTCGTACTCGGTGTAGAAGAATTCCTGCGCCAGCAGCAGTACCGAATGCTCGAACAACTGCGCAGTGGCGGTGTGCATTTCTTCAGCTGTACCGACCTTGATCACACCGCGTGAGAAACAGCCGTCAGGGATTTTCAACACCAACGGAAAGCCCAACCGTCTGGCGACATTCTCCAGCTCTTCGGGTCGGTCCTTGTAGAGGATTTCGGTACGCGGCATGCCCAGGTCATGGCTTTTGAGCAGATCGGTCAGGTACACCTTGTTGGTACAGCGCAGAATGGACGTCGAATCGTCCATGACCACCAGCCCCTCGCTTTCAGCTTTCTTGGCGAAACGATAGGTGTGGTTGTCGACACTCGTGGTCTCTCGGATCAGCAGCGCGTCGTATTCGGCGAGTCGCGAGTAGTCCTTCTTTTCGATCAATTCGACATCGATCCCCAGACGCTGGCCGACGCGAATGAAGTTGGCCAGGGCCTCTGCGTTGGAGGGTGGCAATTGTTCCTGCGGGTCGTGCAGGATCGCCAGGTCGTAACGTGCCACGCGGCGCGAGCCTGGTTGACGCCAGACCTTGCGACTGAAGCCGTCCAGCGCAAGGGCGAACTCGTCCTGTTGATCGTCACGCAAACGGGGCAGGGCACCGGACTTGATACCTGCGATATGCCAGTTTTCGCGCTTGCGAAATTCAACCAGCAGAATCGGGCAGGGAAAGGCTTCGAACAACTGACGCGCCAGATCATTCAAAGGTGCGAGTGTTGTCTGGCCGAAATAAAGTGTCAGGGTAAAACCTTCGGTATTGTCATACGGGTGATCCTGAAGTGCGGTTTCCAACACTTTGTCCAGATCATCCAGTGCCAGTCCATACAATGATTTGCGTGTCAGCTCACTGATAGTACGCACGGAGGGAATGACATGGTGCTGACGCGCTTCGGCCAGCAGAGAACAATAATAACCGTGGCCCAGGTACTTATAGCTCCGGCACAGGTTGATGACCTGTACGCGCTTGCCAGCCGTGGCTTGCAGCGGCTTCTCCAGATAGTCCTGCGCCGTCATCAGGTTTTCACTCGGGAAATAGGATGCCCAGTCTTCCAACCGCTCGACAATAATGACTACCTGGCTTTGTGCTGCAAAAGGGACTGCGGGATAAGCACGTTTCGTAGTTGCTGAAACTGCACGTTGAGCCGATACTTCGTTCATCTTCACCTGCGCCGCTGACATGTGTAATCGATCCGATGGGAAACAGTCCTTTCTATTAAGCATGTGCTTATTGAAATGTCCCGTTTCGTTACACAACTTTTACGGCGGTGCAGATGGATTTTATATTTCGCGATGCAGTGGATTCCGATGTCGAGTATTTGCTGTTTCTGGAGGACCAGTGCTTTGAAGGCGACCGGCTGACGGCACGCAGTTTCAACTGGATGATCCGCCGGGCCAACGCCTGCCTGATCGTGGCCGAGCGGGCTGGGCAGTTGACCGGATACGCGCTGGTGCTGTTTCACCGTGGCACGTCGCTGGGGCGTCTGTACTCGCTGGCCATCGCCAATGCGGCGCGAGGGCTGGGGCTTGGCAAGCAGCTGTTGCAGCATGCCGAACAGCGGGCGGTCGAGCGCGATTGCGCGTATCTGCGTCTGGAAGTGCGCCCCGACAACCTTGCAGCCATCGGTCTTTATGAACGCAGTGGCTATCGGCGCTTCGCTCAGGTCGACGATTACTATCAGGACCATGCACCCGCGCTGCGTTATGAAAAGCGCATTGTCGAGCATGCCCGGCATAACGGCCGCTCGGTCCCTTACTACCAGCAGACACTGGACTTTACCTGCGGCCCGGCCTGCCTGTTGATGGCCATGAAAGCCTTGCAGCCCGAGCGCTTGATGGTGCGTGCCGAGGAATTGCAGATCTGGCGTGAAGCAACCACCGTATTCATGACGTCGGGCCATGGCGGCTGCAGTCCGCAAGGGCTGGCGCTGGCGGCCTGGCGGCGCGGCTTTGCCGTGAAGCTGCTGGTGTCGATAGCCGGGCCGTTGTTTTTGAACGGCGTGCGCAGTGATACCAAGAAACAGGTGGTGCGTCTGGTCCACGAACAGTTCTGCCGCGAACTTGACGCTTCCGACGTGCAGGCGCTGGCCGATCATGCCTTGAACCTGCCGCGTGTGCTGGCGGAAGGCGGCAAACCGCTGGTGCTGATCAGCAGCTACCGCCTGACCCGCTCCAAGGCTCCGCACTGGGTGATGGTCACGGACTGCGACGCCGATTTCGTCTATCTGCATGATCCGGATATCGATCACAGCCTGCACCGCCAGGCCATCGACTGCCAGCATTTGCCGGTGAGCCACGCTGACTTCAATCGCATGAGTTGCTTCGGGACTGACAAGCTGCGGGCAGCCGTGATCGTTTACCCGTCGGGACCTGGGGAACCTGATTGTGCGCAGGTTTCATGAACCGCTATGGCTTTAATCCTGACGCGCGGCTAGTGTGTGCGCCGCAGTACCGGTGAATGTTCATTGCCCGGTCATTCGGAACACACGCTCATGAAAACCGCTTTTGCCGTCTTGTGGACCTCGATCACTGTCTTGAGTTTGTCGGCCTGCATCAGTTCGCCTGTGCCGCTGACGACAGAGACCGCCGAGCGGCTTCGTCAGCAACCGCCAGTACGTTTCCTGCTGTCGTTCGATGACGGCCCCAGCGCGACAACCTTCTACAACCCGACGGCAACCGTGCTCGACAGCCTGGCCGACAATCCGCTGGAACCGAACATCAAAGCGGTGTTTTTCGTGCAGACCGGCGCAACCGGGGCGGGCAACAGTGATGAGGGAAGGGCGCTGATGCAGCGTGAGCACGCGCAAGGTCACGTGCTGGGCTTTCACACTGCAACGCCGCACCACACCAACCACCGCTCGCTGACCTCTGAAGAACTCCATCAGTCGCTGACTCAGGGCAGCGAAATCATTGAGTCGATCACCGATACGCCGACCGTTCTGCTGCGTCCGCCATTCTGGAACTACGACAAGCGCACCTTCGGCATTTATCAGCAGCACGGGCTGCATGTACTGCTGACCGACCTGAGTGCCAATGACGGGAAGATCTGGGGTTACAACTTCAGCCTGAGACGTCGCTCGAACATGGTCAGCCAGTTGTCTCAGGTACGTGAACGCATCGCTGCGGGCGAGTTGCCTGCAGTCGATGGTGTGATTCCGGTAGTGGTGACCTTCCATGACCTGAACCGCTACACGGCCCGGCATGCGCGTGAGTACCTGCAGATTCTGGTCGACAGTGCCAATCAGACCGGCGTGCGACTGTCTGCCAAACCGTTCTACGACGACAGCGCACAGTTGCAGCGCGCCGCAATGGCCCGCACCGTCAGGGACGCAGACGAATCCGTGAAGCTACCGGGACTGTGGAACTGGATCTGGGATCACAACGCCGACTGAGCCCCTGTCGGTATCCCACTGCGCAAGATACTTCTCTGTCTCTGACACAGCGCTATCTGGCAGCAAATACAAACTGTGGGAGGCGGCTTGCCGGCGATGAACGATGACGCGGTTTCTCTGAAGTACCGCGTCGACTGCATCGCCGGCAAGCCGCCTCCCACGAAAGAAATCGCTTCTCTCAAGTGGCTTACGGGTTGTTTGACCAGAGACATTCGGCCCTTGGATCAAGGGCCGAGCCGGTTTGGCCATTCAGATCAGCGTGTTCTTGCGCACCTTGCCACCCTGAACAATCATCGCCAGTCGTTCGCCCTGGCCAACCAGACAGTGAATGTCGGTCAGCGGATCGCCGTCCACGACCAGCACGTCAGCAATCGCGCCCTTGGCGATGCAGCCCAGTTCGCCTTCGCGCTGCAGAATCTGCGCCGCCACGCTGGTTGCGCTGCGCAATGCCGCCAGATTGCCCAGCACTTCGGCGCGGATTTTCAGTTCGTGAGTCTGGTACTCATGCATTTCGCCCAGCAGATCGGAGCCGTATCCCATCGGCACACCGGCTTCGGCGAACAGTACCAGCGCGTTGCGCCCGGCCTGACGGACGTCCTCGATCTTGGCCACTGAATCCGGCGGCAGACCGAAGCGTTCGCCGTACTCGGCGAGCATTTCGTAAGTGACCTGGGTCGGCACGGCGAACGCGCCTTTTTCGGCCATCAGCCGCGCCGTGTCAGCGTCCACCAGATTGCCATGCTCGATGGTCCGCACGCCGCACTCGATGGCCCGGCGAATGGCGCGTGCGGTGTAGGCGTGAGCCATGACGTAGGTGTTGGCCGCCGCCGCTTCATCGACAATCGCGCGAATTTCAGCCTCGCTGTACTGGGTGTTGGCGATCGGGTCGGTCGGCGAAGACACACCGCCCGAGGCCATGATCTTGATCTGGTTCGCGCCCTGTTGCAGCTCTTCACGCACGGCCAGGCGTACGTTGTCGACACCATCCACTACACGGGCAATAGCACCGGCCCGGAAGCAGCAGGAACAGGGCTCGTTGAGCAGCAGTTCACCACGGGCGCGCATGTCGCCGTGGCCGCCGGTCTGGGACAGCGCCTTGCCCGAGGCAAAGATTCTTGGCCCTGGGATCAGCCCCATCTGAATGGAACGCGCCAGCGCCCAGTCAGCGCCGCCTGCGTCACGCACCGTGGTGAAGCCGCGATCCAGCATTGCAGACAGAATCGGCAGGGCGCGGTACATGATGATTGCGTTGGGTTGCAGCGCATTCATGCCCAGGTTGGCGTTGGACGCCAGCACGTGAACGTGGCAGTCGATCAGGCCCGGCATCAGGGTCTTGCCGCCCAGATCGATCACCTGATCGTCCGGTCCGGCAGGCTCGCCTTCGGCGCGTACATCGACAATGCGCTCGCCCTGGATCACGACTTCCTGACCTGAAACAAGTTTGCCCAGTTCAACGTCCAGAATGCGGCCGTTGCGCAGGATCAGGCGTGGGGATTCAGCAGTACTCATTGATAGGCTCCAGTCAGAGGGCGATTTACGGCAGGGGCAGGGTCGCGATAGAGCATCGCGCCGATGCCGCTGACAATCGCCGCGAACATGATGTAGAAGGCCGGCGCGAGATTGCTGCCGGTCGAGGCAATCAGCCAGGTGATCGTGAAGGTGGCGAAACCGCCGAAAATGGTCACTGCGAAGTTGTAGGCGACCGATAGACCCGTGGACAGGACATGGGTCGGCAGCAACTCACCGAACGCGGCGAGAATCGAGCCGATGTAGCCGGAAATCAGCAGACCCAGCACCAGTTCGAAAATCAGCAGCGAGAACAGCCCAGGCATCTGGTTGATGAACAGGAACATCGGGTAAGCGCTGAAGAAAATGGCGATGGCCGAGCCCAGCAGCCATGAACGGTTGCCGCTGCGATCCGCCATGGCGCCCACCAGCGGTGTGGCGACGATCAACACGGCGCCACCCATCATCCCCGCGCTGAAACCCATCCATGACGGCAGGCCCAGCACGCGCTGGGCGTAAGAGGGGATGTAGAACAGAATCGCGTAGGTGCAGACGGTCCAGAGCACCACCAGCGAAAAGCTGATCAGGGTCTGGCGCGGGTAGGTCTTGATCACTTCACGCAGCGGCGAATCGACCGGTTTGCTGGCGGTATAGGCAGGGGTCTCGTCGACCCGGCTGCGAATGTAGAAACCCACCGGGCCGATCAGGGTGCCGATCAGGAACGGCACGCGCCAGCCCCAGCTTTCCAGCTGTGCCTGGGTCAGGTAGCTGGACAGAATCGCGCCCAGTGCCGAGCCGAGCAGCACGGCGACGCCGATACTCGCCTGAATCCAGCTGGAGTAGAACGCTTTACGGCCGGCCGGCGCATGTTCAGTCAGAAACGCCGTGGCGCTGCCCATCTCGCCGCCGGCGGAAAAACCCTGTAGCAGACGCGCCAGCACGATCAGCACCGGGGCCAGGTAGCCGATCTGCGCGAAGCTCGGCGTGAGGGCAATAATCAGCGTTCCGAAGGCCATGAGCAGGATGGTCAGCGACAAGGCCGCCTTGCGCCCATGCTTGTCGCCGTAGATGCCCAGCACGATGCCACCCACCGGACGCATGAAAAAGCCCACGCCAAAGGTCGCAAGTGCCAGCAGATAGGACGTCAGTTCGCTACCGGTCGGGAAGAACACCTTGGCGATGATGACCGAGAAAAAGCTGTAGACCGTGAAGTCGAACCACTCCAGGCCATTGCCGATGACCGTGGCAGTGATGGCGCGGCGCGCCTGCCTGTTCTGGGGATGTGTGAGGGATTGTTGTAGTGTGCTCACTTTTTAGCTCCTGCATGCAATACACGCAGGGAACGACCCTGCATTGAAAAGGGGGCAGAGTCGGAAGGTGAAACAGAATCAGGTCTAGCGCCCGTTAGGGTTGAGAGTAGGCTTATGCCCGGTTTGGAGAAAACGCTCTTTACGCAGGTTTGCATGCGCGGCACGCATGCAGGTGCTCTCTGTAACGATCAGCCTTGCGAACTGATCTCGTCGCTCAGCCATTTCTCGAAGGCACGCGCCGCGCGGCGGGGCATCTTGCCGCTGGGCGTCAGCAGGTAATAGCCGCCCACCGCGCCGACACTTGTGCTGCACGCAGGCACCAGCGCGCCGGAACGCACATGCCTGTCGATCATCGGCTGCCAACCCAGCACAATGCCATGACCGGACATTGCCAGATCCACCAGCACCGGATACAGGTTGACCGTCATGCGCTTGCGGATCAGCGAGGCATCCACGCCCTGACGGCCGAACCAGTCATTCCAGGACAGCCACTGGCGCTGGCCGTCTTCCAGCATCAGCAGACAGTAGTCGAGCAATTGCGCAGGTTCGAGCAGTTGGCCGTTCAGATACTCAGGCGAGCAATAGGCGTTGACCGACTCGGCAAACAGCAACCGGCTGTCCAGCCCGGCAGGCGAGCTTTCACGCAGAAAATACAAAGCCAGATCGAACTCGGCACGGATCAGCGAATCCAGCCCGTCGACGACGCGCAGCCGGATATCGACGCCGGGAAATTCATCCCGATAACGGCCCAGCAAAGGACCGAGCCACAAGGCCGCGACGCCGCTGGAACAGGCCAGTGTCAGTTGTTGCTCGCCACTGTGGGTGATGACCTGAGCAGTGGCCTCCGCACAAAGGGTCAGTACACGATGAATCTGTTCGGCGTAGATCTGCCCGGCAACGGTCAGGTGAATGCGCTTGTGCTCGCGACGGAACAGCGCTCTGCCCAGAAACTCTTCCAATTGCGCCACTTGCCGACTGATCGCGCTTTGCGTCAGGTGCAGTTCGGTCGCCGCCCGGGTAAAGCTGCCATGGCGTACGGTGGCCTCGAAAGCAATCAGGTTCTGCAAGGGTGGCAGCGGTTCGATGCGCATGAAGACTCCGGATCAAAGGCTGTCGGGAAACGGAATGGACAGCAGCCAGTCCCTGAACACGCACAGTGACGGCAGGTTCTGAAAGCGCGTGGCGTAGGCCAGGTAATAGTTACGGCCGCTGTCCAGCGGTTCGAACAGCGTCACCAGTTCGCCGCTTGCGAGTTCGTCCAGCACCAGAATGCGTGGCACCAGCGCGATACCGATGCCTGCCGCCACGGCCTGGATCAGGTGTGAGGTCAGCTCGAAACTCGGGCCGGGGCGCATCACATGATGATCCAGCCGGTTACGCTCGAACCAGTCTGACCAGGCGTTGGGACGCGACACCACGCTGAGCAGCGAGTAGTGCGCCACCTGTGCCGGGGTCATGGATGCATACCCTTTCAGCGCGCCGGGACTGGCAATAAGTACCAGCTTTTCACTGACCAGCGGGTGGGCGATGTAGCCCGGCCAGTTGCCGGTGCCTGCGCAGATGATGGCGTTCATCTCGCTGGCGGCTGGCGTCAGGTCGGCGTGCACGATGCGCGAATGCACGTGCACCACATAGCCCGGATGCCTCGCGTAAAAGTCATTCATGCGCGGCAGCAGCCATTTGGAGCCAAAGGTGGGCAGCACGGCAAGATGCAGGGTGCCGCCTTCGGCCTTGTGAGCGATGGTCTGCAGCGTCGCGCTGCGGATTCGACCGAGGGCTGCGGCCAGTTCGTGCTGGTACAGCGCCCCTGCGGTGGTCAGCTCGATACGCCGGCCATCGCGCTTGAACAGCTCGACCTCAAGCTGGGCTTCGAGCGCCTGCACCTGACGGCTCACCGCGCTCTGGGTCAGGGTCAGTTCATCGGCGGCCTTGGTAAAACTGCCATGCCGGGCGGCCGCTTCGAAAGCGATCAGCAGCGACATCGAAGGCGTCAGTCTTCTGGGGTTCATTCATAAAGCTCATGGAAAAACGGCATGTTTTACGTTTGCACTGCGGCGCCGCAGGCCGGAGAATCACGCCAACCGTTGATATTGCCGTGCTTGCGAGCCCTTCGAAGCATACGTGCTTTGCATATAAAAAGCCTAACCCGTCAGGAACACCACCATGATTGCGCTGCTGAAGCCCACGTCCGAACAGGTCGGTCACTACGACCGTTTCCTCAACGCCCTGAGCGAGGGCGGTTTTCGCGGGGAAATCGCCCGGGACATGGGTTCACGCACCGTGCTGGCCACCGACAACTCCATCTACCAGCGCCTGCCACAGGCTGCGGTGTTCCCGATGGACAGCCATGACGTGGCCATCGTCGCCCGGCTGGCTGCCCGCCCCGAATATAAAGAGGTCGTCCTGACCCCCCGGGGCGGCGGCACCGGCACCAATGGCCAGTCGCTGACCGATGGCGTGGTGGTCGATCTGTCGCGGCACATGAACAATATTCTCGAAATCAACGTCGAGGAGCGCTGGGTGCGCGTCCAGACTGGCGTGGTCAAGGACCAGCTCAACGCCGCGCTCAAGCCCCACGGGCTGTTTTTCGCGCCTGAGCTGTCGACGTCCAACCGTGCCACGGTGGGCGGGATGATTAACACCGACGCCAGCGGGCAGGGCAGTTGCACCTACGGCAAGACCCGTGACCACGTGCTGGAACTGTCCACCGTGTTGCTGGGCGGTTCATACGTGAACACCCAGGCCATGGATGCCGAGCAACTGATGCGCGAACAGGCGCGTGTTGATCGTGCAGGCGACGTCTATCGCTGCGCGCAGCAGATTGCCGACACTCAGGCGCAACTGATCAAGGACGTTTTCCCGCCCCTCAATCGCTGCCTGACCGGGTATGACCTGGCGCACCTGCGTGAGGAAGACGGGCGCTTCAACCTCAACAGCGTGCTGTGCGGTTCCGAAGGTTCACTGGGCTTTATCGTCGAAGCCAGGCTGAACGTGCTGCCGATCCCCAAGCATTCGATTCTGGTCAATGTGCGTTACGCAGGCTTCATGGACGCGTTGCGCGACGCCAAGGCGTTGATGGCGCACAAGCCGCTGTCCATCGAAACGGTGGATTCCAAGGTCTTGATGCTGGCAATGCAGGACATCGTCTGGCACGGCGTTGCCGAGTATTTTCCTCAGGATCCGGCCACGCCGACGCTGGGTATCAACCTGATCGAGTTCAGTGGCGACGAATTGAACGAAGTCGAGCAGCGGGTGCATGCGTTTGTCGCGCACCTGCAGACGGATACCTCGGTCGTGCGCCTCGGCCACACCCTGGCGACCGGCAGTGCGGCGGTCAATCGCGTCTACACCATGCGTAAACGTTCTGTCGGTTTACTGGGCAACGTCAAAGGCGAGGCGCGGCCGCAGCCGTTCGTGGAGGATACGGCCGTGCCGCCGGAAAACCTGGCCGATTACATTCAGGAATTCCGTGCGCTGCTGGACAGCTACGGTCTGCAGTACGGCATGTTCGGCCATGTGGACGCGGGCGTGCTGCACGTTCGGCCGATTCTGGACATGAAAGACCCGGCGCAGGCCGCCTTGATTCGTCCGATTTCCGATGCCGTCGCTGCGCTGACCAAGCGTTACGGCGGTCTGCTCTGGGGCGAGCACGGCAAGGGCCTGCGCTCACAGTACGTGCCCGAGTATTTCGGTGAACTGTATCCTGCGCTTCAGGCGTTGAAGGCTGCCTGCGACCCGTTCAACCAGCTCAACCCCGGCAAGATCGCCACGCCTGCTTCGGTGCCTGAGGCGCGTCTGACCCTGGTGGACGAGGTGAAACTGCGGGGTGATCTGGACCGGACCATCGACGAGCGTGTCTGGCAGAGCTATGACACGGCGTTGCATTGCAACGGTAATGGCGCCTGTTACAACTACGATCCCGACGATGCGATGTGCCCGTCCTGGAAAGCCACACGCGACCGCGTTCATTCACCGAAGGGTCGGGCGTCGCTGGTCCGGGAATGGTTGCGTCTGCAGGGCGAGCAGGATGTGAACGTGCTGACTGCAAGCGCCAGGGCGCGTACGGCCAATGTGGTGAAGAGCCTGGCCGAGCGCACCGTCAACAGCGTGGCCCGAGTGGCGGGGCAGAAAGACTTCTCCCACGAAGTCTACGACGCCATGTCGGGTTGCCTGGCGTGCAAGTCCTGCGCTGGTCAGTGCCCTGTCAAGGTCAATGTCCCGGAGTTTCGATCGCGTTTTCTGGAGCTGTACCACAGCCGCTATCTGCGTCCGCTCAAGGATTACCTGATCGGTTCGCTGGAGTTCAGCATTCCGCATCTGGCGCGTTTTCCCAGGCTGTACAACGGCGTGATGGGGGCAAAGCCGGTCCGTTATCTGCTTGAGCATGTGGCGGGCATGGTCGACAGCCCGTTGCTGAGCCTGATGGACTTTCGTGCGGCCTGCGCGCGCTGGAACGTCGGCATTGCAACGCCTGCGCGTCTCGCGGCGCTGACTGAGCAGGAGCGCCAGCGTACGGTGGTGCTGGTGCAGGACGCGTTTACCCGTTACTTCGAAACCCCGCTGGCGGCCGACTGGCTGGAGCTGATCTCGCGTATGGGTTACCAGGTTTACCTTGCGCCATTCGCCCCCAACGGCAAGCCCTTGCAGGTTCAGGGCTTCATGGCAGCGTTCGAAAAGGCAGCGAGTTTCAATAGTCAGTCACTGCGCAAGCTTCAGGATTCCGGCATTCCGCTGATTGGCCTTGATCCGGCAATGACGCTGGTTTATCGCCAGGAATACAGCAAGACCCTGGGCAGCGAAAACGTGCCGACCGTGATGCTGCCGCAGGAATGGCTGGCTTCGGCGCTGGTCGAGCAGGGTTCGGAAGCCGAAAGCGAAACGTATTACTTCCTGCCGCACTGCACCGAAAAAACCAACGAACCGGCCAGCGTCGGCCTCTGGCAGCAAGCCTTCGCCCGTAACGGCCTGACTCTGCAGGTATTGCCAAGCGGCTGCTGCGGCATGTCCGGCACCTACGGCCATGAAACCCGCAACGTGAAGACCAGTAAAACCATCTACAGCCAGTCCTGGCAGCCGCTGGTAGCGCGTCATGGTGGGGGTGACCGATTGGTTGCCGATGGTTACTCGTGCAGAAGTCAGGTCAAGCGTCAGGATGGCAAGGTCATCAGGCATCCGTTGCAAGTGCTGCTGGAGCGGATGCGGGCGGGGTAACGCTGATCGCAGGCATGGGCATGATCGGCGTGCTTGAGATCAGCTGATCGTTCCCACGCTCCAGCGTGGTAATGCCTCTCAGGACGCTCCGCGTCCGCTCTTGAATGTGGCGCACATGCGTGGCCAAGCACCAGCGTTATCCACGTCATGCGCTCGGCTCACTGAATCCGCAGTCTGTGCCATTTGTGACGCGGAGCGTCACGGGAGGCATGCCCACGCAGAGCGATGGGCACGATCAGTTTGGCGAAAGCCCTGCTCCACACTCAAACCAAGTACTTCCTGAACCACCCCAGCGTCCGTTCCCAGGCCAGTTTGGCGGCGGCTTCGTCGTAGCGCGGGGTCGAGTCGTTGTGGAAACCGTGGTTGGCGCCCGTATAGATGTAGGTTTCGTAAGTCGTGCCGGCAGCTTTCAGGGCCTTTTCATAAGCAGGCCAGCCTTCGTTGATGCGGGTGTCCAGCTCGCCGTAATGGATCATGATCGGCGCCTTGATCTTCACCACATCCTCCGAATTCGGCTGGCGTCCGTAAAACGAGACCGCCGCGCCCAACTCCGGATAGGCCACCGCCGCTGCGTTGGTGACGCCACCGCCATAACAGAATCCGGTGATACCGACCTTGCCCGTGGTTGCGTCGTGCTTCATCAGCCACTCGATGGCGGCGAAGAAGTCGTTCATCAGTTTTTCAGGGTCGACCTTCTGCTGAAGCTCGCGGCCCTTGTCGTCATTGCCCGGATAACCGCCCACCGATGACAGTCCGTCCGGTGCCAGGGCGATGAAGCCTGCCTTGGCCACGCGCCGGGCAACGTCTTCGATATACGGGTTCAACCCGCGGTTTTCATGCGCCACGACAATGGCGGCAACCTTGCCGGTCGCCTTGGCGGGACGCACCAGATAGCCGCGCACCTGACCATGGCCTTTGGGCGAGGGGTAATTCACGTATTCGGCGATGATGTCCGGGTCGGTGAATTCCACCTGCTCGGCCAACGCATAGTTGGGGCTCAGGGAAGCGAGCAGGGCGCTTGCGGTAAGGCCGCCCAGGGTGAACACTGCCGCGCGGTCGAGAAATTCGCGTCGGTTGATCTTGCCATGGGCGTAATAGTCGTAAAGTTCGAGCAGTTCAGGTGCAAAGTCTTTCGCTGTGAGACGTTCCATCCGTACCCTTCCTTATCAGTCATTCGAGGCCAGCCATGCGCTGGGGAAGCAGCGTTCCATTAAAGCAGTGTTTGACCTGCATGAGGCATTTCACCTTCACAAGCCGCATGCCAGAGCACCCGAGCGAATTGTTCTGTGGCCCTACGGGCACTTTCAAGGGCCAATGCCTTCAAACAAGAGCCTCACAGCCCGGTTGCAACGACAATTATTGTTGCTGGGACGCATCAAGCGCAGCCTGTTCATGCCGACAATACGACATGAATCACGCCTTGATACCCCACGGTCGTATTCAACCTGTACTTTCGAGATAACGTGATGATCCTCTCCCCCGATGACCGTTCCCAGCTCTTCAAGGAGACTGCTGTCCAGTTCTGGAAACACATCATTCCCATCGTGTACGTCGCGCTCCTGATCCATTTTGTTCTGTTCGGGCTGTTCATCGCACTGGACGTGCCCGTTCTCTGGGGCGCCAACTTCCTGAGCACGCTGATCTACATCAATTGCCTGTACCTGATACGCGGTCGCCGCTACCGGCAGGCGGGTCAGTTGATGAGCCTTGAAATCATCGGCCACGCGATTCTGGCCACCTGGGTGCTAGGCTGGGACAGCAATTTCAGTTTCTACCTGTTCTGCGTCGTGCCGATCATCGCCTTCACCTTTCAACTGGCCACGTTCCGACGGTTGGTCTACAGCCTGTCGATCCTGATGGCGGCCGTCGGCTGTTTCGCGTTTCGCCGTCACATGGGGCTCTCGTCCGGGCTGAGCAGGGAGGTGCTGGATATGTTTGGCATCGCCAACGTGCTGATCGCCACATCGCTGTCGATCTACGCCACGGCATTGTCGGTACGCTTTACCTCTTCGATGCAATTGAGCCTGTTTCATATCGCCAATCGGGACAGCCTCACCAACCTTTACACCCGGCGCCGAATCCTGCATCGCGTGCGACAGATGGAGTCGCAGCGCCAGGGGCTTTCCGCATCACTGATATTACTCGACATTGATCATTTCAAGCAGATCAACGACCTTCACGGCCACGAATCCGGCGACCTCATTCTGCAGCGGGTCGCAGGCATCATCAGCACCTGCGTGCGTCAGAACGACATGGCCGCGCGTTGGGGTGGCGAAGAGTTTCTGGTGCTGATGCCGGACACTTC
The DNA here is from genome assembly GCF_001642795.1 of Pseudomonas viridiflava. GTDB lineage: Bacteria > Pseudomonadota > Gammaproteobacteria > Pseudomonadales > Pseudomonadaceae > Aquipseudomonas > Aquipseudomonas viridiflava. Next base: position 23,348 of record NZ_LKEH01000034.1, read on the forward strand.
GCTGGCCGATACGCGCAAGGTGGCCGAACGTATCTGGGCGCGAATCCGTGAGGAAGCAGGGCACATCGACACCCGCAAGCTGGACGTGACGGCGACGCTGGCGACGGCGGTCATTCATCCGGGCGAGGCCTTTCAGGTTGCGCTCAATCGTGCGGATGCGTTGCTGTATCAGGGAAAGGAACAAGGCCGAAATCGAGTGATGACGGCCGAACAGGCAGCCTGTGTTACAACGCTTTCAGAAAAACCAGCCTGAGGTAGGCGCTGATGGCTTGCGCATCGCCGTAGGCCCGGTCGAGGTGTTTCTCCGCCATCGACAGATGGGCATGAAGCTGTTCAGCCACTTTCTGCTGGCCATAAAGGGAAACGAACGTGGACTTGCCCTTGTCCTTGCCTTGATCCTTGGCGTTGTCGAACGCATCGTCCTGCAGATCGTCGTAGAGCTGAAAAGCCTGCCCCAGCTCCGTGGCAAATCCCTGCAGCTCGAGCCGTACGCGCTCGTCGTCACTGCCGATCAGCCAGGCCATGTCCATGATGGCGCCAAAAAGAACGCCGGTCTTGAGCCGATTGGTCAGGGCGATCTCTTCGGCACAGCGACTGTGCTGACCTTCGCGCAAGTCCTGATACTGTCCGCGGACCAGCCCTTGCATGCCCACTGTGTCGGCGAGGATTTCAACAATCCGGGTACGGTTCGCAGGCGGCACGTCATTGATCGCCGCGACCACGCCGAATGCCCGGCTCAGCAAAGCGATCGCCGCGAGAATCGCCACATCCTGACCGAATTTCAGGTGCACGGTGGGACGTCCTCGTCTTAGCTGCGCGTTATCCATGCACGGCATGTCGTCCAGCACCAGAGAGGCTGCGTGGATCATCTCCACGGCACAACCCAGATCCAGCGACGCGCCTTCAGACTGGCGGTCGGAATGACCCAGCCCCTCGGCAGCCAGCATCAACAGCATGGGGCGCACGCGTTTGCCGGGAGCCAGCGTGCCTTCGCGCATGGCCAGCGCAACCAGGTCGCGCTCGTTACCTTCCTGCGGCAGCAATTCATCCAGACGCTTCTCGATGCGCTCACGCATGTCTGCCAGCTGCTTGATCAGTCCGCTATGGAGGGAGGCATCCATTTCCATTTTTGTCATTGCTTCTACTCTGGCTATATAGGCTCGACAGTCCAACTGTCTCGTCTCAGGCTCATTTCCTGGCTTTCAATCAAACGGAACGACCTCCGCTCCTGAGTGCCTCAAGAATCTAGAGACCACACGCTCGGAAAAATGATCCAGCTAAATCGGAGCTGTCATGGACAACATCGACCTCAGTCGGCGCAAGGATGATCACCTCGATATCGTCCTCAAACAAAGCTTCACAGGCTCTGGCACGTGCCTTGAAGCGGTTCGCTTCGAACATTGCGCGTTGCCGGAACTGAACCTTGGCGACATTGATTTAAGCAGCAGTCTGCTGGGTATTCCCCTGCGCGCACCGCTGTTGATCAGCTCGATGACCGGCGGTGCCGAGCGCTCGACAGCGATCAACCGGCATCTGGCCCAGGCCGCGCAACGGCTGGGGATTGCCATGGGCGTCGGGTCGCAGCGAGTCGGATTGCGCAGCCCCAACGATCAGGGCCTGACCCGCGAACTCAGACGTCTGGCCCCGGATATCCCGTTACTGAGCAACATCGGCGCGGCGCAGTTGCTGGAAGCGGACGGCCTTGATCTGGCACGCCGGGCAGTGGATGCGTTGCAGGCCGATGCGTTGATCATCCACCTCAACCCCTTGCAGGAAGCCGTTCAGGCGGAGGGCGACAAGAACTGGCGCGGCGTACTGGAGGCGATTGCGCGCACGGTCGAAAGTGTGGGCGTGCCGGTCATCGTCAAGGAAGTCGGTGCCGGATTGTCGGCCCCGGTCGCCCGAGCGCTGGTTGCCCACGGCGTACAGGTGCTGGATGTGGCGGGCAGGGGCGGCACGAGCTGGGCAGCGATCGAGGGCGAGCGCGCCACCCGGTCGGCGGATCGAGAGGTAGCGATGGCCTTTGCAGACTGGGGCATACCGACGGCCACGAGTCTGATCAATCTCCGGCAGGCACTGCCGCACACGACGCTGATTGCCTCCGGAGGCATTCGTAACGGCATAGATGCTGCCCGGGCAATCCGTCTCGGAGCGGATCTGGTCGGACAGGCTGCCGGTGTGCTTACCGAGGCGCTGGAATCGGATTCCGCCGTGATTGAACATTTTGAAACAATAATTCGCCAGTTGCGCATCGCCTGCTTCTGTACCGGCTCCAGAGATCTGGCTGCACTGCGTGAGGCGCGACTGCTCGATCCACTCCCGTCGAGCGAGCGTGCTTCATGAGTCATTTCGGCGTCGTGGCACCCGCGTTCTACAGCCACTTTCAGGCGCTCCAGGCCCTGGCGCTGGAATTGATTGAGCGCGGTCACCGGGTCACGTTCTTTCATCAGGCCGATGCCCATCGCTGGCTGACGGATCCACGCATTGGCTTTTACACCCTGGGTGCCATCAGCCACCCGCCTGGCAGTCTGGCCGGGTCGTTGCGCCGGGCTGCGGCTCCGCACGGCCCGCTGGGCTTGCGCCGCGTGATTCGCGACCTGAGTAGTACGACAGCCATGTTCTGTACCGAACTGCCTGCCGCACTTGCGCACGAAGCCATCGACGCACTGCTGTGCGACCAGATGGAGGCGGGCGGCGGTCTGGTGGCGGAGGCGCTGGGTCTGCCATTCGTTTCAGTGGCCTGCGCACTGCCGATCAACCGCGAGCCCCAGTTGCCGCTGCCGGTGATGCCGTTTGCCTACGGCACCGATGCGCGCAGCAGACGCCTGTACGAGGCAAGCACTCGGGTTTACGACTGGATGATGTGCCCGCTGCGCAAGGTCTTGCACGACGCGTCCCATCGATTGGGCGTGACCCCGCGCAATGGCATGCACGAGTACCTGTCGCCGTTTGCGCAGATCAGCCAGACGCTGGACGGTTTCGATTTCCCCCGTGAGAACCGGCCTGCGCATTTTCATACAGTCGGCCCGCTGCGATCCGCGCCCCATCAGGTACAGGGCGAGTGGTCCATCGATCCGAACCGGCCGTTCATTTTCGTCAGTCTGGGCACCTTGCAGGGTGGTCGGCTGGGTATGTTCAAACAGATGGTGATTGCCTGTCAGCGTCTGAACGCCCAACTGCTGATCGCTCATTGTGGCGGCCTTGATGCCGCTCAGGAACAGACGCTCAGACAGATGGGCGATGTTCGGGTGACGGCATTCGCGCCTCAGCAGTGGGTGCTGGAGCAGGCCGATGTGGTGATTACCCATGGCGGCCTGAACACGGTGATGGATGCGATCGCCGCCGGCACGCCAATGCTGGTCATGCCGATTGCCTTCGATCAGCCCGGTGTGGCGGCCAGGGTCTGTTATCACAGGCTGGGCAAGCAGCTGCATCGTCGCGCCCGAGCGGCGAAGATCCAGGCCCAGTTGCAAAACCTGCTTGTGCACGCCGACAAACCGCTGCGTCAGTTGGCAACTGAACTGGATTCGGCAGGCGGAACCTTCAAGGCCGCCAACATCGTCGAGGATGTGCTTCGCACGCGCCAACCGGTGTTCGCAGGAGGCGTTCATGCGTTATGACCTGATCCTGGCGGGCGGCGGGCTGGCCAACGGGCTGATCGCCTGGCGACTCAAGCAGCGTCGGCCCGAGCTGAATATCCTGTGTATCGAGGAGCAGCCGCAGTTGGGCGGCAACCACACCTGGTCCTTTCATGACGGCGACCTGAGCCCGGACCAGCATCAATGGATCCGCCCGTTGGTGGTCAAGACCTGGCCTGCTTACGACGTCTACTTTCCACAGCGCGCGCGGCGAATGGAGAGTGGCTACGCGAGTATCACTTCCGAGCGCTTCGCTCAGGTCATTGGCCCTGCGCTGGGCGATAGCCTGATGACTGGAACGCGTATCACTGAAGTCAGCCCGAACTCGGTACTGCTCGACAATGGCGAGCGCTTGCAGGCCCGCGCCGTGATCGATGGGCGTGGCGTGCAGCCCAGTGCGCATCTGGTGCTGGGACAGCAGGCGTTTCTGGGTCAGTTGCTGCAATTGAAGCATCCCCACGGGCTGGACATGCCGATCATCATGGATGCCCGCGTGCCGCAGGAAAGCGGGTATCGCTTCGTTTACGTGCTGCCGTTCACCCGCGATACGCTGCTGATCGAGGACACCCATTACGTGGATCGGCAATCGTCGTCACCGGATGAGTTGCGTCGGCACATTGCCGACTATGCGCGTCAGCACGGCTGGACGATTCAGACCTGCCTTCGCGAGGAGCAGGGCGTGCTGCCCATTACGCTGGCCGGCGATTTCAATGCGTTCTGGAACGAACATCCGGGCCAGCCGCGTTCAGGTCTGCGCGCAGGACTGTTCCACTGCACCACCGGCTACTCGCTGCCACTGGCCGTGAGGCTGGCCGACTGGATCACTCATCAGAAAAACTTCGAAGCCGAGTCGCTGGCGCAGGGCATTCGCGCCTTTGCGCAGGCCCAATGGCAGCGTCAGCGCTTCTATCGGCTGCTCAACCGGATGCTGTTTCTGGCTGGCCGACCTCAGGATCGCTGGCAAGTGATGCAACGCTTTTACGGGTTGCCCGACAACCTGATTCGCCGCTTTTACGCCGGTGACACGCTCGCCCGCGACAAGGTCCGGGTGCTGGTCGGCAAGCCTCCCGTGCCGGTCGCTGAAGCCATGCGTGCCGCCGTACGTTATCTGCCCAGACATTACGAGAATTCTCTATGACCCCAGCAAAAAACGCCGTGGTGATTGGCGCCGGTTTTGGCGGCCTGGCACTGGCGATCCGGCTTCAGGCCGCAGGCCTGCAGACAACCCTGCTCGAAAAGCGCGACAAGCCGGGCGGAAGGGCCTACGTCTATAAAGATGAGGGTTTCACTTTCGATGCAGGGCCTACGGTGATCACCGACCCCTCGGCCATCGAAGAGTTGTTCACGGCGGCCGGTAAATCGATCAAGGATTACGTCGACCTGTTGCCGGTCTCGCCGTTCTACCGTCTGTGCTGGGAAGACGGCACGCAGTTCGACTACGCCAATGATCAGGCTTCTCTGGATCGCCAGATCGGCGCGCTCAACCCCAGGGACGTCGCGGGCTATCAGCGGTTTCTGGCGTATTCGAAAGCGGTGTTCAACGAGGGTTATCTGAAGCTGGGCGCTGTGCCGTTTCTGTCGTTTCGCGACATGATTCAGGCCGGTCCGCAACTGGCGCGTCTTCAGGCCTGGCGCAGCGTCTACTCCAAAGTGTCCGAATTCATCGAAGACGAGAAACTGCGCCAGGCGTTCTCGTTCCACTCGTTGCTGGTGGGCGGTAATCCGTTTGCAACGTCGTCCATTTACACCCTGATTCACGCGCTGGAGCGCCAATGGGGCGTCTGGTTTCCGAAGGGCGGGACCGGCGCACTGGTGCAGGGAATGGTCAAACTGTTCGAGGACATCGGCGGACGCATCGAACTCAATGCCGAAGTCGCCAGCATCGAAGTCAGCGGCGCACGCGCCACGGGTGTGCGGTTGCATGACGGCCGGGTGTTGAACGCCGACTGCGTGGCCTCGAATGCCGACGTGGTGCACACCTACGCCGATCTGCTTGCTCAGCACCCGCGAGGCGTGAAGGAGGGCGCGCGGCTCAAGCGAAAACGGTTCAGCAACTCGTTGTTCGTCATTCATTTCGGCCTCAGGCGACCACAGCCGCAATTGCAGCACCACACCGTATGCTTCGGGCCGCGTTACCGCGAACTGATCCAGGAAATCTTCAAAGGCGACGCACTGGCCGAGGATTTCTCGCTCTACCTGCACGCACCCTGCATCACCGACCCGAGCCTCGCACCACCGGGTTGTTCCAGCCATTATGTGCTGTCACCGGTTCCGCACTTGGGCAATGCGCCGATTGATTGGGAAATCGAAGGGCCGCGTTACCGGGACCGGATCTTTGAATACCTTGAGAGGTACTACATGCCCGGCCTGCGCGAAGACCTGGTGACCTGCCGGATCTTCACGCCCAACGATTTCCGCGATGAGCTGAATGCGCACCTGGGCTCGGCCTTTTCGCTGGAGCCGGTCCTGCAGCAAAGTGCCTGGTTTCGGCCTCACAACCGCGACGCGAATCTGGCCAATGTGTATCTGGTCGGCGCCGGGACGCATCCGGGCGCAGGTGTTCCCGGTGTGATCGGCTCGGCCAAGGCCACCGCAGGCTTGATGCTGGAGGGCGTCCACGCATGACTGCACCGGATACACAGGATCAGCAACTGGTAGACCATGCGTTACAGAGCATTGCCGTCGGTTCGAAGAGCTTCGCGGCCGCCTCGAAACTGTTCGATCCGCTGACACGCCGCAGCGCCGTGATGCTGTACGCCTGGTGCCGTCACTGTGACGATGTCATCGATGGGCAGGAAGCGGGGCATGACGCAACGGTCGTCTCGCCCGTTGAAGTACGCCAGCGTCTGGCCGGGCTCATCGCCCGGACGCATGACGTCTACGCAGGCATCCCCCCGCAGACCCCGGCCTTCGCCGCGTTCAAGGACGTGGTCTACCGCCACGGCATACGTCAGGACTACGCGCTGGATCACCTCGCAGGGTTTGCGATGGATGTTAATCAACGGGACTACCGCAGCATCGAAGACACGCTGGAATACTGCTACCACGTGGCCGGGGTCGTCGGGTTGATGATGGCGCAGGTCATGAACGTCAGTGACGAAGCGACCCTGGATCGGGCCTGCGATCTGGGCATGGCGTTCCAGTTGACCAACATTGCCCGCGATATCGTCGAAGATGCTGCCGTCGGACGCTGCTATCTGCCCGCCGACTGGCTGACCGAACTGGACATACCGCGTGACCGGCTGGCCGAGCCGGAATATCGCCAGCGCATTGCCGTGCTAGCCCGGCGGCTGTTAGACATGGCTGAGCCATTCTATGACAGCGCGCATGCCGGACTGGCCGCGTTGCCGTGGCGCTCGGCCTGGGCAGTGGCCACCGCCAGAGGTGTCTACCGCGAGATAGGCGTGAAGGTGCGGGAGGCCGGAGCGCAGGCGTGGGACTCACGCCAATCGACCTCAAAACTCGACAAGCTCAGACTGGTCGCCGCCGGCGCATGGCAGGCCACTATTTCGCGCGGGAAGCGCTATCCCCGACGTCCGACCGACCTGTGGAAACGTCCTCGTCGTGCCTATTGAGCGGCCCGCCATGCAGTTCACGCAGTTGCGCCTTCAGCTTCGCCACAGAAGGCGCGTAAAGAAAGCCGAATGACACGCAGCGTTCCTTGCCGGACACCGCATGATGCATCAGGTGCGCCTGATAAAGCCGTTTGGCATAGCCTGCGCGTGGCACAAGGCTGAACGGCCAGCGCCGGTGAACCAGTCCGTCATGCGCTACGAAATACAACAGGCCATAGGCCGTCATTCCTGCACCGATCCACTCCAGCGGATGATAACCCCCGGTGCCCAGCGCAATCAGCACGATGGCGACGCCGGAAAACACCACTGCATACAGATCATTCTTTTCGAACCAGCCGGTCCGCGGCTCATGGTGCGAGCGATGCCAGCCCCATCCCCAGCCATGCATGACGTACTTGTGCGCCAGGAACGCAAAGCCTTCCATGCCGATCAGCGTGGCCAGAAACACCAGCGAGTTGAAAATCATCCGTTTTGTCCTCCAGGGTTGCCCGGGTTGAGACTGTGGCAGAGTGGCGGCGTTCGGTCGGGCTCTCGGGCGGCAGTGCTGGCTCTGCAAATCGTACTCCGTACAGGCGCGTCCGCTCCACACTGCGTGTAGACTTTCGCCACTCGAACGGCAAAGCCGCGCAACGCGCGCTCCGGCCATCATCGGTATCGATCAAGGGTTCTTATGGATTTGCGTCAACTTGAAGCCTTTGCGGCAGTGATGTCAGCAGGCAGTGTCACCGCCGCTGGCAAGATGCTCGGCCGCTCGCAGCCGTCGGTCACCCGGGTGATTCAGGAACTTGAGCAGGAGCTGGGTTTTGCGCTGTTCGAGCGCAGCGGGCCGAAGGTCACGCCGACGCACAAGGCCTTCATGATGTATGGCGAGGTAGAAAGTGCGCTGCTGGGCATTCGCAACATTCGCCAGCGCGCACAGCATATCGCCGAGGAAGAGAATCATCAGATCAAGCTGGTGGCGATTTCGGCCCTGGCCGCCGGGCTGCTGCCCGCTGCGCTGGCACGCCTGCCCGAGCACTTGAAGCCACGGCAGATCCAGCTGCAGAGCATGTCGCCGGAAAATGTGGTGCAGGCGGTGCTGTCCAAGACCACGGACCTGGGGGCGGTGAGCCTGCCGCTGGAGCATCGCGGGCTGGAGATTCACTGGATAGGCGAAGCACCTTGCGTCGCCGTATTGCCGGCCGATTCAGAGCTGGCCGCTTATGACGTGCTGCCATTGGACGTGCTGGCGGGTCAGACGCTGATCACCATGGCCAATCCCTATCGGTTTCGTCGGCGCATCGACAAAGCGTTTCAGGCAGCGGGCGGCGAGTTGCCGCACATGCTCGACACCAACACGTCATTGATCGCCATGCAGATGGCCAGGGCCGGGCTCGGAGTCGCACTGGTCGATCCGTTCACGGCCATGGGAGTGCCAATTCAGGGTGTGGTGGTGCGGCCGATTGCCTGCAATATCCCGTTTTTCTTCGGCCTGATTTCGGCGTTCGCCAGCCCGCACTCCGATGTGGCCCTGGCGCTGATCGATGAAATTGCTACCACCGCGAAGACGCTGTTGCCGGACATGGTCATGCATGAAGCCAGTGCTCACGACGCCCTGTTGCAGAGCATTTACGCCGAATAAGACCGTCCGGATGTTGGTAGAGATCGTTACGACCTGACATTCAGGAATATCAATATGCAATTTTGCGCGTTGCTGGAATAAAAAAAGCTTTTTAGTATTCGGTTTTCGCATTCAAAGCCTTATTGAATTCATTTATTTCGTTATTGGAATGGATTTTGAAAGGTTGAATGAAAGCTCGGGTTGTCTGCCCGATCATTTACCGAGTACCGATCAATGCCTCATGTAGATGCCCCTGCAGGTCTTGCAGCACTGGAAGCACGCTTGCGTCAGGACCTGGCCTGGCTGGACCTGCCGGCCAACCCGTGGGTCAAACCACGCCAGAGCGAGGGCAGGGCCGTGCTGGACGTTGCGATCATCGGCGGTGGCATGGCGGGGCTTGCGCTGGCTGCCGAGCTGCGCCATCTGGGGGTGGCCGCCGTGATCTTCGATCAGTCGCCCGCAGGCTATGAAGGCCCTTGGGCGACCACGGCGCGCATGCAAACCCTGCGCTCGCCCAAACAGCTCACGGGTCCGGCGCTCGGGCTTCCTGCGCTCACGTTCCGTGCCTGGTACGAAGCGCAGTTCGGCACCGAAGGCTGGGCGACGCTGGACAAGATTCCGCGCCTGCAATGGGCCGACTACCTGCGCTGGTACCGCAAGGTGTTGAGTCTGGATGTGCGTAATGAACACCGTGTCAGCCGGGTCGCACCCAGGGCGGACGGGTTGGTCGCGCTGGATATCGAAACACCGTCGCAGACTCTTTTCTTCGAGGCACGCCATGTGGTGCTGGCGACCGGCCGTGACGGACTGGGCGGTCCCTGGGTGCCTGAGTTCGCGAAATCGCTGCCTCGTCATCTTTGGGCTCACTCCGCTGACGGCTTGCAGGACGACTGGTTCGAGGGCAAGCGTGTCGCTGTGATCGGTGGTGGCGCTTCGGCCATGGACAGCGCCGCGACTGCGCTGGAAGCGGGCGCGACAGGCGTCGATCTGCTGATTCGCCGTGCAGTGCTGCCGCGCGTCAACAAGGGCAAGGGCGCAGGTAATCCGGGAATGGTCCACGGTTACTGGCGCCTGCCGGATGAGTGGAAGTGGCGCCTGCGTCATTACCTCAACACTCAACAGGTTCCGCCGCCACGCGGCAGTACGCTGCGGGTCTCCGGCTCGGGCAAGGCACGGTTTCTACTTGGGTGTCCGCTGGTGGGTGTCGAACAGCATCCTGCGGGTGGCGTATGGCTGGACACGCCGTCGGCACGGATCGAGGCGGACTTTGTGGTGTTTGCGACAGGTTTTCGGACCGACTTTGCGCAGCGGCCTGAGTTCGCACCGTTCTCGGCGCACATTCGCGTCTGGCAGGACCGCTTCAAGGCGGCTGCCGATGAACAGGATGCGGAACTGGCTCAGTTGCCGGATCTGGGCAACTGTTTCGAATTTCAGGAGAAAACGCCAGGTGCCTGCCCCGGAATCGAGCACATTCACTGTTTCAGCTACCCGGCAGCGTTGAGCTACGGCGCGGTGTCCGGTGACATCCCGGCGATCAGCGAAGGCTCCAAGCGACTGGCGCACGCATTGGTCGGGCAATTGTTCAATGAAGACGTGACGTTGCACTTTCAGGCCATGCGCGACTACGCCGATCCGGAATTGCTGGGTGACGAGTGGGTCGCCAGCCAGCCGAATGCCGACGAGTTACGCTCATGATCGGCTGGGCATTGCGTCGGCTGACACAGTCGCTGCTGGTGATTCTGCTGATGACCCTGGTGGTGTTCATCGGCCTGAACGCCATTGGCAATCCGATGGACATTCTGGTGGGCGAAGACCTCAATCAGGCCGAGCGCCTGCAGGCGATTGCGCATCTGGGGCTGGACAAGCCGCTGTGGCAGCAATACCTGATCTTTCTCAAGGGCGCAGTGCACGGCAATCTCGGCCAGAGCTTCGTCTATCACGAAGACGCGATGCGCCTGATTCTGCAACGCCTGCCAGCAACCTTTGAGCTGGCTTTCAGCGCGCTGTTTCTGGCCGTGGTGATCGGCGTGCCGCTGGGCATGTTTGCCGGGACCTGGCCGGATCATCCGGTTTCGAAGCTGCTGATGGCGGGCAGCATTGTCGGCTTCTCGCTGCCAGCGTTCTGGGTGGCATTGATGATGATCATGTTGTTCTCGATCACGCTGGGCTGGCTGCCCGCCAGTGGGCGCGGCGAGACTCGCGAATGGCTGGGCGTGCAGTGGTCATGGCTGACGCTGGACGGCTTGCAGCACCTGCTGCTGCCTGCGCTGAATCTGGCGCTGTTCAAGATTTCGCTGGTGTTGCGCCTGACCCGCGCCGGTGTGCGTGAGGTGCTGCCCCAGGAATTCGTCAAATTTGCCCGGGCCAAGGGCCTGTCGCCGTTGCGGGTGATGTGCATGCACGTCATGCGCAACACCATGATCCCTGTGGTGACGGTACTGGCCATGGAGCTGGGTTCGACCATTGCCTACGCGGTGGTCACTGAAAGCATCTTTGCCTGGCCCGGCGCCGGCAAGCTGATTCTGGACAGCATCAACATGCTGGATCGCCCGGTGGTGGTCGCTTACCTGATGGTCGTCGTGGTGATTTTCGTGGTGCTCAACCTGATCGTCGACGGCTTGTATTACCTGCTCGATCCCCGCGTACGCGTCGAGGCTTCCCGATGAATGCCATCTCCAAAACAGCCACCGCCAGCGTCGGTCTGCAAGTGCAGTCGCCGTGGCGGCGCGTGGCGGTCGAGTTCACCCGCTCGCCGTCTGCCATGTTGGGTCTGGTGGTTCTGATGATCATCATTCTGGTCGCCGCGCTGGCGCCCTGGATCTTGGTGCAGAACCCTTACGACCTGATGCAGTTGAACGTCATGGATGCCCGCATGGCGCCCGGCAGTCCGAACATGGACACCGGTTACACCTATTGGCTGGGCACTGACGGGCAAGGGCGGGATCTGGTTTCAGCGATCATTTACGGCCTGCGCATCAGTCTGTGGGTCGGGATCGGTTCGGCACTGATCGCCGCTGTGATCGGCACGTTGCTGGGGCTGGTCTCTGCGTATGCCGGCGGCTGGGTCGATGCGCTGTTGATGCGTCTGGTGGACTTGCTGCTGTCGTTTCCGGTGATTCTCATGGCGTTGATGATCCTCGCCTGGCTGGGCAAAGGCGTCGGTAACGTGATGCTTACCCTGGTATTGCTGGAATGGGCGTATTACGCCCGCACTGCAAGGGGCCAGGCCCTTACTGAAAGCCGTCGTGAATACGTCGACGCGGCGCGCGGGCAGGGCATTGGTCCATGGCGCATTGTCATTGGCCACATCCTGCCCAACTGTTTGCCGCCACTGATCGTGATTGGCGCACTGCAGATTGCCCGCGCCATCACGCTGGAAGCGACCCTGTCGTTTCTCGGCCTGGGTGTGCCGGTCACCGAACCTTCGCTGGGGCTGCTGATCGCCAATGGCTTCCAGTACATGCTCAGCAATGAATACTGGATCAGTCTGTTTCCGGGGCTGGCGCTGTTGATCACCATCGTCGCGATCAATCTGGTGGGCGACCGTCTGCGTGATGTGCTGAACCCGAGGTTGCAGCGATGAACCCGCTTGAAACAACACCGATGGCTGAACAGCCGACCCTTGATGTGCGCGGGCTGTGCACCTCGTTCTACACCCGTGCAGGCGTGCTACCGGCCGTGCGTGATGTGTCGTTGAGCGTGCAACCGGGCCGGATTCTCGGGCTGGTCGGTGAATCGGGATCGGGCAAATCGGTGACGGGGTTTTCCATTCTGGGGCTGGTCGACGAGCCGGGCCGTATCAGCGCAGGTCAGGTGCTGTTCAAGGGGCGTGACCTGACGAAACTCACGGCCTCGCAACTGCGCGACGTGCAGGGCAATCGGGTCGCGATGATCTTTCAGGACCCGATGATGACCCTCAATCCTGTCCTGCGGATCGACACGCAGATGGTCGAGGCCGTCCGCGCGCATCGTCCGTTCAGCAAACGCGAAGCACGTGAGCACGCCAGCCGCACGTTGGCGCTGATGGGCATTGCCAGCCCTGAAGAGCGCCTGCGCGCCTACCCGCATCAACTGTCCGGCGGCATGCGTCAGCGTGTGGCGATTGCCATCGCGCTGTTGCACGCCCCGGACCTGATCATTGCCGATGAACCGACCACCGCGCTGGACGTGACCATTCAGGCGCAGATTCTCAGCGAAGTGCAGAAGCTGGTCCGGGAGCAGGGTACGTCGCTGATCTGGATCACCCACGACCTGTCCGTGGTGGCCGGGCTGGCCGACGACGTGGCGGTCATGTATGCCGGGCGCATCGTCGAACAGGGCTCGGTCGCCGATGTGCTGGACCGCCCGCAACATCCTTATACCCAAGGGCTGATCGACAGCCTGCCCAGTCGTAACCGGCGAGGTCAGCGCCTGCGGCAGATTCCCGGCATGGCGCCGGATCTGCTGTCGATGCCGGAAGGCTGCGCGTTTGCCGCCCGTTGTCCAAGAGCCTCGTCGGTCTGTGCGCAGGAACCTGCGCCACGCGAAATCGCGCCCGGCCAGACGGTGCGTTGTTTTCATCCGGGAGCCGCCGATGTCCAGTGAACAGATTCCCCTGATCGAACTGCATCAGGTCAGCAAGACATTCGGCAAGCCGGTGGCTGAACGCTCCGTTCAAGGCGTTCTGCAGCGCCTGCACCTGACGCGACCCAGACCTGTCACCCATGCGGTAGATGGCGTGGACCTGTGCATCGCACGGGGCGAGGTGGTGGGACTGGTCGGGGAGTCCGGCTGCGGCAAGTCGACACTCGGGCGCATGGTCGCCGGACTGCTGCCGGTGTCTTCGGGCTCGGTGTCGGTGGACGGCAAGCCCGTCGACAACCTGACGGCCAGCGAGCGCAAGGCGTTGCGCCTCAAGGTACAGATGATCTTTCAGGACCCGTCGTCGAGCCTCAATCCGCGTCTGCGGGTCGACCGTATTGTCGGCGAAGGTGCGCTGCTGCATGGCCTGACCGACAGCAAAGGCATGGACGACTACGTCAGTGCGCAACTGCAGCGCGCCGGGCTCAGTCCGCAGTTGCGCCAGCGTTACCCGCACCAGTTCAGCGGTGGTCAGCGCCAGCGCATCGGTATTGCCAGAGCGCTGGCCGTGCAGCCCGAGCTGTTGGTGTGCGATGAGTCGGTCGCCGCGCTGGACGTGTCGATCCAGGCGCAGATTCTCAACCTGTTCATGGACCTGCGCGATGAGCTGGGCCTGACGTATCTGTTCATCAGCCATGACCTTGGGGTGGTCGAGCACCTGTGTGACCGGGTCGTCGTGATGTACCTGGGCCGGGTAGTCGAAACGGCATCGGTCGACGATCTGTTCGCCCGTGCCAATCATCCTTATACCCAGGCGTTATTGGCGCAGATCCCGCGTTTCGATATCCGCAGTACCCGTTATGACGCGATCAAAGGGGAAATCCCCAGCCCGCTGAACCCGCCTGCCGGGTGTCATTTCCATCCTCGCTGCCCGCACGCCATGGCGCGCTGCCGCGAAGAAGTTCCAGCGCTGAGGGAGGTTTCGCCGAACCACCGGAGCGCGTGTCACCTCAACGACAACCTCTGAACGAGCGCGCAGATGCTCGTGCTCCCTCTTGCCATTGATTGCGTACCAGGAATTCTCATGAAACCACTTGTTCGTTCCCTGTTAGCTTCAGCGCTTGTTCTGGCCGCAGGCAGTGCGGCCGCACAGAGCCTGCGCATCGGCTATGCCGACCCGATTTCATCCCTTGATCCGCAACTGAACAACTACGCAGGAGACCGTTCCGTCGCCTTGCATGCGTTCGAGTCGCTGGTCAGCCGCCGCGACGACAAGACGCTGCCTGGCCTGGCGAAAAGCTGGAAAGTGGTCGATGACACCACGTGGGAGTTCGACCTGCGTGATGACGTCAAATGGCAGGACGGCCAGCCACTGACTGCGGATGATCTGATGTTCTCCTTCGAGCGCGCCCGCAACGTGCCGGGCAGCGTGGCGTCCTACGCCGGGGCCACGCGCACGGTTGCATCCGTGACCGCCAGGGACGACCACACGCTGATCATCAAGACCCGCCTGCCCAACGCCAACCTGCTGCCGGATGTTGATTCGATCTACATCGTCAGCCGTCACGCAGGCGCCAACGCCAGCAGTGCCGACTACAACTCCGGCAAGGCCATGGTCGGCACCGGACCTTATCGCTTCGTGTCCTTCGTGCCGGGCGACCGGACGGTTTTCGAGCGTAACGACGCGTACTGGGGCGCGAAGCCGACCTGGGACAAGGTCGATTACCGCTTCATCGCCAACGCGGCCAACCGGACCGCTGCATTGCTGGCAGGTGACGTTGACGTGATCGACAAGGTTTCTCCGACCGATGTGGCACGCTTGCGCCAGACACCGACGGTCAAGGTCTATGCCTATCAGGGCCTGCGGGCGTTGCTGATTCAGCCGAGTTTCCGCGCTGGCCCCAACGAGTTCATTCGCGACAATGCGGGCAAGCCGCTGCCCGAAAACCCGCTGCTCGACGTCAGGGTGCGCAAGGCACTGTCGCTGGCCATTAACCGTCAGGCCATCAATGAACGCATCATGCAAGGCACCGTGACCGAGGCCAATCAGTGGATGCCAGCCAATACCTTCGGTTACAACCCGGACGTGAAGAACATCCCGTATGACGCGAAGCAGGCCAAGGACCTGCTGGCACAGGCCGGTTTTCCCGAAGGCTTTCAGTTGACCGTGCATGTGCCTGGCGATCGCTACCCGCAGGCACCGGAAGTGATGCAGGCCGTCGCGCAGTTCTGGTCGCGCATTGGCGTCAAGGTCCAGCTTGAAGTGCTGCCATGGGCGGTTTATGCCGGCAAGGCCAACAAGAACGAACTGGCGATCAGCGTCATCACCTGGGGTAACGGAACGGGCGAGGCGGCGTACGCGCTGACCAATATCCTGACCACCGTCGACAGCGCCAAAGGGCAGGGCGCATCCAACTGGGGTCATTACAGCAACCCGCTGGTGGACAAGGCGCTCGCCGATTCGACCGCCGAATTCGATGAAGCCAAACGCCGCCAGATTCTTCAGGACTCGGTCAAGGTCGTCAGCGATGACGTGGGCATCATTCCATTGTTCCACTATCAGAACATTTGGGCAGCGCGCAAAGGCCTGAAAGTCGAGCCACTGGTCAGCGACCGCACAGCTGCGACCATGGTCACCGAACAACCCTGATCTCTCTGCCTTCGCATCAGCATTTGACGCGCGGTGCGAAGGCCACACTCACAGTGAGAATGCCCATGACGTTGACGACTGAAATTCACCCACAGCCGGATCTGCTCGACAGTCTGCTGAATATTGCGCCAGGCAGCCCTGTGCACCAGATCCGCCACGCGCGTGAAAAAGTGGCTTCGGCAACCCAAGGCAGTCAGAACCTGTTTTTCGATCCGGCGCTGGATAACGACCTGTCGCTGAGCGAGCGCCTGTGGGTGGCCTATTACGCCGCAAGGCTCGGCGAGCAGGCCACGCTGACCGCGCATTATCTGAAGCAATTGCAGGCTCTGGGAACAAAAGCATCGGTACTGGCCGACGTCGATGCGGGCGCCATTGATGTACTGGACGATGCACGGCTGGCGGCGATTCTGCGTTTCACCCGCACGTTGATCGAGTCGCCGGTGCATGGTGATCAGGCCGCGCTGCTGACATTGCAGCACGAAGGGTTGAGCACCGCCGAAATCGTGGTGCTCGCACAGCTGATTGCGTTCATGTCCTATCAAGTGCGTCTGGCCGCCGGGCTGGCTGCACTGCACTCTGCCGGAGCAGCTCAATGAGCGAGCTTATCGAAAGCAATGGCTTCACCAATCAGGTGCTTGGCTGGAAAGCCTGGCTGCCCACTGTCGATCTGAACAGCGCTACGCCTGAACAGCTCGCCGTGCTTGAAGAAAGCCATCCGCAGGCCAAAACCTCGGATTACTACCTGACCCTGGCGCATCACCCGGCGATTCTTCGTCAGCGTTCTCAGGCATTCAACGCCATCATGTACGCGCCGGGTGGTCTGTCCCGCGCCGAGCGGGAACTGGCCAGCACCGTGGTCTCTCGCATCAACCGCTGTGTGTACTGTGCCTCGGTGCATGCGCAGCGCTTCGAGCAACTGGCCAAGCGCAACGACGTCATCGCTCAGGTGTTCGCCGACCCGGCGACCGCAGGGACCAATGATCGGGAGCGCGCTATCGTCCGGTTCGCCATCGACCTGACGCTTGAACCCGCTTCGCTCAATGCCGGAAGTATCAGCGCGCTACGCGAGCAGGGGCTGGACGACGCACAGATACTGGACCTGATCCACGCGATCTCGATTTTCGCCTGGGCCAATCGGTTGATGCTGAATCTGGGGGAGCCGGTGTTTCCCGAGGTGTGCTCAGAAAGCTGAGCCTTCGGCAATCAGACCGGCGTATTCGACGTGCCTGGGTATTTGCCTGACCCAGGCAGGTGTGCCGCAAACCAGGCTAACGGCGCCTGGACCACATCAAGTCGGTCAGCTTGCGGGACGCTATCAGTGCCTCGTCGGCGCTGACTGTCGTGGGCAGTGAATGCCACGGAACACCTGCGGCGCGGTGATGCTGCAGGTGCAGGTTGATGTGATAGGGCCAGATGAAGAACCGTCCCAGCCAGCCCACGCGCCATGAGTAGGTCCATGCCTGCCAGCCGGGTGTGGAGCCGGGACCGCCGCTGTGTTCGGCCATGCTGCGGATTTTCTGAAGCAGGGCGCCGAGCGTGGCGAGCGGGACGAACCACAGCATGGCCAATAGCGCCAGCTGGTGCGCCGAACACTGCCAGACAAGAAGCGCCAGAATGGAAACCCACACCAGTACGCCCGCAATCAAAGGACGCGTGACCGGCAACGGCGCACCCCCGCTGGTCCGGTAAGCGATCAGGTTGCGCACGGTGTTGACCAGCAGGAGGTCGCCCGCCAATTGCCTGAGCAACGGCCCGGCACCCAACGGTGTGAAGCGCCAGGGTTGACGGTGGTATAGAAAACGCCGTTCTGGATCCTGCTCGGTGCCAAGATGTTGATGATGCTCAAGGTGCAGAGGCCGGTAGAACTCGATTGGAACAAGCCCCGGAACGCCGATGGCGGCATTGATCAGAAAGTCGTTGACGCTGCGCCGACGCGTCAGGTGGTAGTGCGTGGCATCGTGATACAAAACAAACAGGGCATGCTGTCGGGCGGCGATGATGATCATGGCCGCGACGCAGATTCTCCAGTCGGCCATATACAGCGCAATGCGCAGTGTAACGATGATGCACAGCCACTCCAGCAACAGTGCTCCCATCGTGCGCAGGTCTATGGCAAAGCGTCTGAACAACAGCGTCAGCGCTGCGCAGCCCACCCCAATGGCAACGCCAAAGGCCATGTCGGCGAACAGATGTTGCCCGGTCGTCATGACGCTCATCATCAGCACCAGACTCCACACGGCAAATGCCAAGGCATGGCGCACCCTTAGGCCGAACAGGGTAAGGGCGATTGCGACGGGCAACGCCACGTGCCCGCTGGGCGACGCTGCCAATGGTTTGTCCAAGTGATACAGCCAGTCGAGCGCCGCATGAAGGCTGTCCGGGCGTACGATCATGGTCGGCAAAAACAAGTGGCAGACCAGACACAGCCCGGCGGCCAGTGCGCCAGCAAAAAATACTGGCAGCAGCCAGTCTGACGTGCGCCCCAGAAAGACAAGCACGGGCATCACCAGCATGTAACTCAAGTAGAGCGGCAGGGACAAAGGCAGCATAGGGATATAGCGGTCGACGGCCCCCGGCTCGATGACGTTAACCACGCCCATTGGAAAATGCGTCACCAGGAAATACAGCACGCCGGTGACCAACAGGTAGGCGATCAGCCAGGCAAAAGGGCGGGTGACTGGGTTCGGGTCGAGTCGAGAAGGGGACATGTACGGACGGCCTGGATCAAAGGTTGGCAAGTGCGGGTAACCGAGGGGATCCGCTCGCAGTCGGGGCTGCAACGTCAAAACGGCAGACAGTTTGATTGCCCTGAACGGTCCACCCCGTCAGAATCCGGCCAGTGTGTTTCCAACTATCGAAGTCTTCCATGAGTTTGCGCGCTACCACCGTTGAATGTGCTGATCTGTCACTGAATGAAATCGAGCAGATGTTCGAACTTTACTCGGCTTGCTATCAGGATACCTGCCGGATTCGGTTTGGACACGATCTTGATGACAAGACGCATTGCGTCATTCTGCGTGACGCGGGTGATCGAATCGTCGGTTTTACGACGTTGAAGCTGTTCGAGATGCTCTGGCAGAACCAACTGAAAAGATTTGTGTTCTCCGGCGATACAATCATCGATCCCGAGCACTGGGGCAGTCAGCAACTGACGTTTGCCTGGTCGCGGCTCGTGGGCGATCTGTGGCGACAGCGTCCGCAGGTGCCTTTTTACTGGTTTCTGATCTGCAAGGGGCATCGCACGTATCGCTATCTGCGCGCCATGATACTGAATTATGCGCCGCGTGCAGGCCAGGTGACAGCTCCGGACGTGCAGGCGTTAATGGATCATCTGGCCACCACCCACTTCGGTGATGCGTACGACTCGACGACAGGCTTGCTGCGCTTCCAGACGCCTCAAGGTCGCCTCGTTCCAATGCTGGCAGAGGTGCCGGAGAGCCACTCAAGGCTTGAGGAGGTCGCCTATTTTCTGGAGCGCAACCCGGGCTATGCCAACGGGGACGAGTTGGTATGCCTGTGCCAGCTTACGCCTGAAAACCTGCGCCCCTTCGCCCGACGCCTGTTTGTCACCGCGCAGCCTTCTGCGTGTTGATTCGTCAGGCGCTCCCTTCGGACAATCCGCAGCTGCTTGATTTTCAGAAGCGCCACGCGATGCCTGGCCGTGTACCTCTGCGCTTTGATCGCAGCCCGGATTATTTTGCCTTGCATCGCTGCCACGCACCCGACCACCGCACCTGGCTGGCCTCAAGCGAGGACGGGGTTGTGAAAGGCACCGCCAGCCTGGTTGTTCGTGAGGGTTATATGCATCACGGTGTCGAGCAGGTGGCCTATCTGGGTGATTTGCGTCTGGTGCCTGACCGGGCACTGTCCCGCTCATGGATGGCGCAAGTGCAGTCGCGACTCGGCGAGCTTTCACTGGAAACCGGTGTTCAACACGCCTATTGCTGCGTCATCCGCGACAACACGCTGGCGACACGGTCGCTGCTCAGACGTCGCCAGGCCAACCCCCTCAAGCTCGCGCACTGGCGCGGCTACAGCAACGTTTCGATTTACGCCCAACGTGGTTGGGGCAGTGCGCCGCGCATCCCGGCCCATGTGCGCGTCATACAGGCAACGCCGAGCCATCTTGATGCGCTAAGAGCGTTTATCGACGACGAGTCGGCTCAGCAGCCGTTTGGCAATGTGTTTAGCGAGACAGAGTTCAGCAGAAGGTTGCGAGACTGGCCTGGTTTCAGCCTTGATTCATTCCTGATCGCGGTAGACCCCTGCGACAACATTCTGGGATGTGTCGCGCCGTGGGATTCCGGACAGATCAAGCGCATCGTGGTTGAGCAGCTACCGGCAGGACACCAACTGTTGCGGCGCGGATACAACGCACTTGCACCGCTCGCAGGCAGACCGGGCATTGCCGCGCCGGGTGACGCGCTACAGGATATCTACCTGACCCACCTACAGATAAAACGACGTGACCCGGCGGTGTTTGCCGCTCTGCTGGATGTAGCCTGGGCACAAGTTCGTGGGCAGTACGCCTTGATGCAACTTTGTCTGTACGACGGTGATCCGCTTTGGCCCGCGATGAATCGCTACCGCTCAATCTCTACCGCGATGGATTTGTACACGGCACCCTGTAATCCCGAGGCGCGGCCGTTTCTCAGTGAAAACGCGGATCGGATTCCAGGTTTCGAAATCTATCTGGTGTAGCCGTCAAGTCTAATTGGCCTGCGGATTCCGGCTGGACGGCTGAAGAACATCCAGCAGCGTCATCCAGAAACGGACCTGATCGAAACCTCCGCCCCCGAGCACTGGCTGGCCATGATCCAGATGGGGCAGGCAGATCTGCGGCACGTTGGGCAGGCACAATCGTTCGATATAGAACTGACCGTCGTGGGCGTGTCGAGGGCGCAATCTGTCGAGCCGCGTGTGATGGGTGTCGAGAAATGAATGCCCTGACGCAGACCAACTGACCACATGCACGGCGTTCAGATTGCCGGGCAACTCATCGAGCAGCTGGGTTATTTTCGGGTCGCGGCGACTGCTGATGTCCCGTGTCGCGCCTGCCAGCCAGCGCGTATTGACCAGCGTACGGCGCAGCCGGTCAAACCGGTAGTATGGGGCAGGGAGGCCCGTTCGGCCGATGCCGGGTGTACGGTCCAGCAATTCATCCACCAGCGTTGAAGCGCCAGCAGGCGGCTGGACCAGTGCGATGCCGTCACAGGCTTTCTGGAGTTCATTAGACTGTGCCAGCGCGGCGAGCGCATCGAGGCCCCCCTTGCTGTGGGCCAGCACCACAAAGCGCTGACCCTGCCTCAGATGAGTCGCGAGCACTTTGCTGATATGCGAGCCCTGCGCCATGACACCTCTGGATGAGCGCACGGGCACACGCAACACTTCATGGCCTGACGATTTCAACGCCCGAGGAACGCCATGGAAGCAGCGAGGCATGAACTCCGAATAGAGGCCCGCGATCAGCACAATCAACGTGGATTTCGGGAGTCGAGCCTCAGGCTGATGCCAGCAACTGATAAAACGGTCAGTCAAGTCCAGAGGCGCTGGCGGACGCACAAACCCGGTTGCCGGAAAGAACGATTGCCAGTCATCGAAGCCTTCGGGTGTCCAGGTCGGTCGCGCCATCAGTGCTCTGCCTGCGCAGCGGGCACGAAAGACTCGTCAAAGGCCCGACGGGCATCCTCAAGCACGTCGCGGCTGTCCAGTCGGTCCGGATGAAAGCCTGGCACGAACCAGAGCAGCGCTGCCGGCACGATGCGCGTCAGCAGGCCGGGATTCACGAACAGCCACCACTGCAATCGCAACCACTCCCGCCAATTGTGATGTTGCCGATCACTTCGCACCAGTATGTAGGTGAAATGCGTCAGGTCGAACAGGAAGCTGGCTGCCACGATGAACATCAATGCACAGCGCCGCAGATAACCTCGCAACCGGTTGGTTTCGACCACGCACATGACGTCGAACGCCACCGCCTTGTGCTCAGTCTCTTCAATGGCATGCCAACGCCAGAGTCTGGCCATGACCGGATCCGCACCCGCCAGCACGCCGGGGTTACGCAATACCTGATCGGAGATGATCGAGGTCAGATGCTCCAGGCACGCCGTCAGGGCCAGTCTTATCGGTGCAGGCAGCCAATCGTTTCTCTCGATGCGCCGCTGCAACAGGCTTTCAAGCTGCTCGACGGGTGCGCCCTGAGCCTTCAGCCACAGGTTGTAAGCCCGATGTTCACGAATATGCGTGGCCTCTTGATAGACGAAACCGTCAACCGCTTTGAGTAGTGTGGGGTTTCGTTGAATAAGAGGGCGATAGTGCATGACGCTTTCAATGAAAACCCTTTCGCCAACCGGAAACATCAGCGACAGGCCGTCAAAAAAGCGGGTGATGTGTGGACGACGATGATGCCAGTGGCGAGGGATGCTCTCGTCAAGCATGAAGCGGACGGACCTATGGGGGATTTCCACGGCGTTTATCTGCGCCGCCGAGCGTTTGGACAGCAGGCGTTTGAAAATCGACATGTTGCGCAGATTACCTTAATCATCAAGGCGCACAGGCTACCGCGTTTGGCGGTGTCGATGCGACAGTACCGTACCCATAGAGTCGGCATGCACAGCTGCAGGCCCCGAATGGCGCCGGACCCTCAGAGGGTTCGATACATTGTTGGCGCACCGGTATACTCCGTGGTTTGTCACAGGGACAGGGTGTGCTTGATCATGGATACTTCGCCATCACAACGGTTCGACATCGCTAACCTGAGCGTTGTGGGCGCACAAACCCTGCTATGGGCCACAACGCTGACCTGGCTGTCCCACGCTCATTCAGGTGCCTGGAAATGGCTGGTGCTGATTCCGTTCTGCCTGATCATGCAGGGCGTCTTTTCCATGATGCACGAGGCCTTTCATGGTCTGGCGCACAGCAGGAAAACGACCAACTATTTGATCATGTGGTGGGCCTCGACCTTGTTTGGCGCTTCTGCCACGCTGATCCACGTCAACCACCTGGGGCACCACACGCGTAATCGCACTCGCGCAGAACTGGCTGATTTCGCGATGCCCGACGAATCCCTGCTGCGAAAGCGGCTTGAATATTACTTCGCCGTGCTCGGCGGAATATGGCTGGCGGCGTTTATTGGCAGCCTGTTACTCCCGTTGCTGCCCGCACGTTTCGCTGATCGATGGGCGCAACGGGGTGAGGTCAATACCTATGCGGCCGCGTTCAAGGACTTTTCCGTCCAGGATTTTCGGCGCATTCGCCTCGAAGTCGTCGCCAGCGTGAGCGCCTGGCTGCTGGCCGCCCTGGTGCTGGGTTGGACGTGGCACGTCGTGCTGATTGCCTACATTGCGTTCGGTTTTTCATGGTCATCGCTGCAATGGGTCTATCACATGCGCACACCGATCGATGTTGTCGAGGGGGCCTATAATTTGCGCGCGCCGCGTGTGGTGCGCTGGGCCTTCCTGAATTTCAATTACAACCTGACGCACCACCGGCATCCCTCCATGCACTGGCAGCACATGCATGCCGCCTCCAATCTGAAGGAAACGCGGCCTCTGTGGTACGGCTGGTTACAGGTGTTCAGTCCGCCGCAGCGTATGCCTGAAGATGTGTCGTCGCTCGACAAGACCTATTTCTGATGCGACCTGTCGATCAATCAAAACATGCGCTGTGGCGCTCGTTCTCTGACGGCGCACAGTCCACCCTCGATCACTGGCACGCAATGTTCGAGGAGCCTGAGCTCACTCAGGAGCGGATACTTCAGCGTTTGCTCGCCGCCAACCGCGACAGCGCGTTCGGGCGCGCTCATGAATTCGCCTCCATAACCGATTCGACCCGGTTCCGCGAACAGGTTGCAATGCAGACCTACACGCAGCTTGCGCCTTGGATACAGAGGGCCCAACGTGAGTCGGGGCCGATACTGACCCGCGAGGCGCCCTTGTTTTTCGAGCGCACGAGCGGCAGCAGCGCTGTTCCGAAACACATTCCCTACACACGCTCGTTCCTTGGCGAGTTGCAGGGTGCGCTGACCGTATGGCTTGCCGATATGCACCGCCAGATTCCCGAAATAGGCGACGGCAGCGGGTATTGGTCAATGTCGCCGCCCATGCAGACGCAGGCGATAGCCGAAAATGGCATCGCCATCGGTTCGACCAGTGACTTGGCCTACCTGGAGGGCAGTGCGATTGCTTCATTGGCGGGTACGTTGTTGATGCCCGACCTGGTTGAGGACGCAACGCGCTGGCGCAGGCAAACACTGTTGGCGCTGGTGGCCGCTGAAGACCTGAGCTTTATCAGCGTCTGGAGCCCGACCTTTCTCACCAGCCTGTTGCAACCGCTGTTTGACATCGACTCGGCCGATAACCGCCATGTGTTTGACTGGGTGGAGACTCAGTTACCCGCCGAGCGTCAACAGGCGCTACGCCATGCCAGAGCAACCGGGTTGTGTACCCGCCTGTGGCCACGATTGGCAGCAGTCAGTTGCTGGATGGATGGGCCTAGCCACGGGTACGCAACGCGATTGGCGTCGCATTTTCCTCAGGCCCGGTGGCTGCCCAAAGGCTTGCTCGCCACCGAAGGCGTGCTCAGCATACCGGTGGGCGCCGGGCCGGGTTGTCCACTGGCAATCGGCAGTCACCACCTCGAATTTCTCGACGAAAACGGCTCGTCGCGTGGTGCCCACTCGCTGCGTATGGGTGAGACTGTCCAAGTACTTTTGACCACCGGGAGCGGGCTGTATCGCTATGCCCTCGGCGACAGGGTTCGCGTCGTGGGTCACACCGGACGCACACCCCGCGTGGAGTTTATAGGCCGCGCCGCCAACACCTGTGATCTGGTGGGAGAGAAACTGGATGAGCCATTCGTCGAGCGTGTTTTGCAGGGTTGCCTCGACACAGCCGACGACGCTTGCCTGGTGGCCGACGCACAGGCCTCGCCAGCGAGCTACACCGTCCTGCTGGCAAGCTCTGCCACGGGCGAGGTCAACGGTCTTGCGGAAGCAATCGACCGTGCGCTGCAAGCGTCTTTTCACTACGCACAGGCACGAAAGCTGGGGCAGTTGGGGCCGGTCTGCGTTCGCGTCGTCAGCGGGGGCGCGCAACGGCTTGCAGGATTGTTACAACGGGCTTCTGAAATCGGCGGGATTCGCGCTGGCGATGTAAAGCCCGGCCGGCTGATCAGTCGGCTGGAAACTGCCCGAGCCCTCCTTGCCATGACGGAAAAAGATCTGTGACTGCCCCCGTGAACCGCGAAAATCCAACGCCTCATGACGCGACGCTCGAACACTGGTACGTGGCCTGCACCGCAAGGGAATTGAAGAGCAAGCCGCATCGCGCCACGATCCTGGGCCTTAATATCGTGTTGTTCCGGCAGAAAAGCGGGCACGTCGTTGCGCTCCTCGATCAGTGTGTACACCGAGGCACGCGATTGTCGGCAGGCAAGGTCGCTGACGACTGCCTTGAATGCCCTTACCACGGCTGGCGTTACGACGCGCAGGGTCACGTGGTCCATATTCCGAGCGTCGACGCCGATAAGGCCTCGCCGCGATCGCCGGGCTACCACTATCGGCAACGGCACTTTGCGGTGTGCGAGCAGGACGGTCTGGTCTGGGTCTACACCGGCACGGGCGAGGCCCATGCCAAATCGATATTCAGGTTGCCTGCTTACGGTGAGCAGCCGTGGCAGTCTTACTTCATGCTCAATACCTTCGAAGCAGACGTCGGCAGCCTGGTACAGAACTTTCTGGACGTACCCCACACAGTGTTTGTTCACGAGGGTATTTTCAGGTCAAGCAGCGGCAGAGCGATGGAGGCGACGCTGGCCTGCAAGGCCCACAGCATCGAAGTGTCCTACCACGACGAAGCCGACAAGATCGGCATCCTGCACTGGCTGACCAATCCGGATGCCGAACCACTTGTTCACACTGATCGGTTTCTGGCGCCCAACGTGACGTTTTGCGACTACCTGTGGGGGCAGCGCTCGGGATTTCTGATCGTTAGCCAGATCACTCCGGTAAACGAACGTCAGTCCAGGGTCTACACCTATATCGCGTACCGCTTTCCAGTGCTGCGCTGGATGCTACGGTTGATGCGTCCGCTCATCCACCTTTATACGCACCTCGTTATCCAGCAGGACGTGAAGATCATCCGTGCCCATCGGGAAGGTCTGGATAATGTAGCGAACTTCAAACCCTGCAATGTTCCGGCCGATGCAATTCATATGGGTGTCGAGCAGATGCTGGCAGCGGTGAGGCGTGGCGAAGCCTTGCCGCCAGCCCAGCGCCGCGAGCAGCGAATCAGTTTTGAACTCTAGGGCAGGGCGCCGACCAGCCGTGGCTGCACCGAATCCGCCAGCCGGGTCAGGATCAGGCAACACGACACCGCGCCGGCATCCAGTACGCCGATAGAGCGTTCGCCCAGACGGCTGGCGCGGCCGATTTTGGCCATCAGGTCCCTGGTCGAGTCGCGCCCCTGCGAGGCTGCGCGTTTCATGGCTTCCAGCGCATCGTTGAACGAAGCGCCCGAGGCGTGGGCCTGTTCGAAGGCTTCGACGGCTGGAATCAAGGTGTCCATCAGGCACTTGTCGCCCACGCCCGCTTCGGTGATGTCCTGCAGGGACGTGAGCCCGCCGCGCAACAAATGGGCGAAAGTTGCTGCGTCGATCTGCTCACTGCCGCGTACTTCATCGGCCATCCCAATGAACAGGCTGCCGTACAACGGACCCATGGAGCCGCCGATGCCTTCCATCAGGCTTAGCGTAAGTTCATCGAGCGCCTCGGCAAGGGTCAGTTGTCGGCCCTCGATGCTGCGACCGCAGTGGGCAAAACCCTTGGCCATGTTGATGCCGTGGTCACCATCACCGATGGCACCATCGACTTCACTGAGGTATTCACGGTTGGCCACGATCACGGTGACCAGATCGGTGACGATGGCGCTGCCGTCACGAGAGGAAAAATGCTGGCTCATGGTTCACTCCGCCTGGGTCATGCCGATGGAACGGCAAGGGTGGTCGATCAGGGTTTTCAGCTCGGCGTCCAGGCCCAGCAGGGTCAGGGTCACACCCATCATTTCCAGGGACGTGAAGTAGTTGCCGACGTAGCAGCGATGAATATTCAGGCCGCACGCCTTGAGCTGGTGTTCGACTTCGGCATAGAAAATGTACAGCTCCATGACCGGCGTGGCGCCGAGTCCCGACACCAGCACCACGACGCTGTCGTCCTGATGGAAATCCCGGTCAGCGAGAATCGGCGCCAGCATGCGTTCAGCCATGGCGGCGGCGGACTCGATGGGGATGACCTCAATGCCGGGTTCGCCGTGGTGGCCGATACCCAGTTCCATCTGGCCGTCCGGGATCTGGAAGTTGGGCTTGCCGACTGCCGCGATGGTGCAAGGCGTCAGGCCGATGCCGATGGAGCGGCACTGATCGACGGCTTTCTGAGCGACACGGATCACGCCGTCCAGGTCGTAGCCCAGCGCTGCGGCAGCGCCGCCGGTCTTCCACATGAAGATCTCACCGGCCACGCCGCGACGTTTGGCAATGTCGGCTTTGGGTGCCGAGGCCACGTCGTCATTGGCGACCACGGTGCGAATCTGCAAGTCCTTGCTGGCGGCCATTTTCATCGCCAGCTTTACGTTCATGTTGTCACCGGCGTAGTTGCCGTACAGGCAGGCCACGCCAGCACCACGATCCGCTGCGCGGAAGGCATCGAAGAAACTTTTGGCGGTAGGTGAAGAGAATATCTCGCCGACTGCCACGGCATCGACCAGGCCGGGGCCGACATAGCCGAGAAACGCGGGCTCGTGACCCGAACCGCCACCGGTGACGATGCCGACCCGGCCGTGGGGTGAGGGCGTGGTTTTGCTGATGACTCGGGGGTTGCTGTCGCCTTGCGATAGCTCGGGATGCGCAACCAGAATGCCGCGCAGCATGTCCTCGACCACTTGGTCCGGATCGTTGATGACTCGATTCATAACGCGGTTTCCTGTGTTCTTTTTATAAGGAGCGTGCGTGTTACGGTTCCAGCACCACTTTCAGCGACTTATCGCCGCGTTCCATCACGGCGAAGGCTTCCTTGAAATCGGCGAGGGGGAATTTGTGGGTGACCACGTCTCGCATGTCGATCTTGCGATTGCCAATGAAATCGATGGCGCGTGGGTACATATAGGGGCCCAGATGTGAGCCCAGCACGTCCAGTTCCTTGCGATCGCCGATGATCGACCAATCTACCGTGGCCTCGTCGTTGAACACACTGAATTCAACGAAACGACCCAGCTTGCGCAGCATTGCCAGGCCCTGGTTGACCGCCTTGTGGTGTCCGGTGGCTTCTATATAGATGTCGCAGCCGTAGCCTTCGGTGATGTCGCGGATCTTTGCCAATACATCGACCTCGGCCGGGTTCCAGACTTCATCCGCACCCATGCGCAGGGCGAGGGCGGCGCGTTCGGGTTTCATGTCCAGCACGATGAGCTTTTTCGGGTTACGCATGCGCACCGCGCCGATGATGCCCAGGCCCAGCGTGCCGGCCCCGGCAACCACCACCACGTCGTCGAAATCGACATTGGCGCGTTCTGCTGCGTGCAGTGAGCACGCCAGCGGCTCGATCAGAATCGCCTCGTCCGGCGCGATGGAGTCGGGCACTTTGTGGATGATGCCTTCCTTGGTGAAGATCATGTATTG
Source organism: Pseudomonas viridiflava (assembly GCF_001642795.1). Lineage (GTDB taxonomy): Bacteria > Pseudomonadota > Gammaproteobacteria > Pseudomonadales > Pseudomonadaceae > Aquipseudomonas > Aquipseudomonas viridiflava. Next base: position 52,040 of record NZ_LKEH01000034.1, read on the forward strand.
GGCCATCGCGCCCTGAACATTGTTCTGAAAACCATACAAGTCGTGCTTCTGGCACATCCAGTACTGCCCGTGGTTGCAGAAGCGGCAGCCCCAGCACGGTACGATCTGCTCGGAAATCACCCGGTCGCCAATCTTCACCCCGCGTTTTTCGGCACCCGGGCCGAGGGCGACCACGCGGCAAACGAACTCGTGGCCGGGAATCATAGGCGGTTTGACGTAGCGCGGCTGCTCGGCATCGCCCCAGAATGAGGGCGCGCCGCGATAGGTCTTGATGTCGCCCATGCAGATTCCGCACAGCTCGACCTTGGTCAGGATCTCATCAGGGCCGGGCGTCGGGACGTCGACCGTTTCAAGCCGGTAGTCTTCCGGGCCATGACAGACCACGGCCTGCATGGTGGCGGGAATCACGGGAGAGAGTTGTTCGGCGGTGCGTTCGGTAGCGGTGGACATGACGAAACCTCGCGACAGAAAAGGGGGTTACTGAATGCTGTAGCCGCCGTCGATCACCACGTTCTCTCCGGTGATCATGGCGGCGACGTCGCTGAGCAGGTAAAGCGCCAGCCCGGCAATTTCTTCCGGCTGGGCGAAGCGTCCCGCCGGGATCTGCAATCTGGCCTTTTCACCCAGCTCGCCCGCCCAGGCTTTCTTGCCCAGCGCGGTTTCGACGATGGTGGGGGAGATGGCATTGACGTTGATGTGCGGCGCCCACTCCATGGCCAGCACTTTAGTCATGCCGACCACCGCAGCCTTGCTGGCGCAGTAGGCGACGTGGCGATCCAGGCCGATCACTGCCGCCTGTGACGCCAGATTGACAATGCGCCCGCCGCCTTGCGCGAGCATGTGCCGTGCGCAGGCCTGAGCGACGAAGAAACTGGCCTTGAGGTTGATATCCAGCGTGGTGTCCCAGGCGTCTTCGCTGACATCGACGGCCTTGTCCAGCAGGGCGACGCCCGCACTGTTGATCAAGTAATCCAGGCGCTTGAAGTGGTCAAAGGAGTGGTCGACGCTGCGTTGCACCTGATCGAGCTGACGCAGGTCCACGGCGATACCAAGATGGCCGTCGCCCAGGCGTGCGGCGACTTCAACCACTGCGGGGTCACGATCAAGCAACGCAACCCGCGCACCGCGCTCGACCAGCAGGCTGGCACAGGCCAGACCGATCCCGGCCGCGCCGCCCGTGATGACGGCGCATTTGCCGGTAAGGTCGAAGGCCTGATTCCAGAATCCAGACATGAACATGACTCCTGTTGTTGAGGGTTTTGTCTGCCTATGCTCGTTCCCACGCTGACTACTCATCGCTATACACAAATCTTGCCGCAACCAACGGACTGTGGGAGGCGGCTTGCCGGCGATGCTTTTTGATGCTGCACATCAGAGACTGATCTGACGCCATCGCCGGCAAGCCGCCTCCCACAGGTTGTGCATCCAATCAGGCATTCTGGTTTTGGCTACCTTCTGTGCCTCTTCAGGACTTATGTATGACGCCGAACGCAGCGCATCGGAACGATCAGCAGAGGGTTACTTGCCGCCACTCACCTGTTGATACAGCGCATCGGCGTTGGCGTCGGTCACCGGCACCCATGGCAGGATGTAGTTCTTGTCGGTGCCATCACCCCATTTCACGTCTTTGGCGTAACGCTCCCAGATCACGGACTGCGGCTTGTAATCCTTGCCGGCGAGGGCGCGAAGGGCGACGTCCAGCGCGCCCTGGGATTGGGCCTGGGCATCCTGCAGGAAGGTGGTCACTTCGTTTTTCTTGGCAGCCTGAATGGCGTCCGGCATGCCGTCGATGGAGGTGACGGGCACTTCAGCAGGGGTCAGGCCGCGTGATTTGACGGCTTGCAAGGCGCCGAGCGCCATGTCGTCGTTCTGGGCGATGATCCCGGAAATGCCGCCATTAGGGTGCGCATTGAGCCAATCTTCAGTCAGGGCCAGCGCTTCGGCACGCGACCAGTTGGCGGTTTTCATTTCAATGATCTTGATATCAGGGTGTTTCTTCAGGACTTCCATCTCACCCTTTTCACGGTCGATCTGGGCCGACTGACCAATCGGCCCCTGAATGATCACCACGTTGCCCTTGCCTTTGATCTTGTCGACCATGGCCTGAGCCTGCAGGCGTCCGCCCTCGACATCATCGTTGCCGACGTAGGGCACTTTGGTCCCTGCCACACGGGTGTTGGACGCGATGACCGGAATATCGTTTTCCATGGCGCGGGCCACGGTGCCGACGCCGGCCTTGGTGTCGATGGGCACGAAGATGATCGCGTCGTAGTGCTGTGTGATCATGGTTTCGATCTGGTTGTTCTGGGTCAGCGCGTCGTAGTTGCCGTCGAACACGGTGATTTGCACGGTGCCATCCTTGACCGCCGGGTGCTGCTTGAGCTCTCGTACCCAGTTCTGCATGAACTGGCCTTTGAGCCCGTAAACGGCTGCGCCGATCTTGTAGGTCTTGCCGTCAGCTGCCAGGGAAATGCTGCTGGCAAGCAGGGTGAGCGCCGCGACAGCGGCCAGGGATGTGCCGAATTTCATGATGAGAACTCCGTTATTGTTGTAGTCAGTCGTTCATTCAGAGGAAAAGCGATTAGCGTTTTTTCTTGCGCCACACGTCGATCAGTACTGCGAACACGATGATCAGGCCCTTGGCGACCTGCTGGTAATAGGAGGACACGCCGAGCAGGTTCAGGCCGTTGTTGATCACGCCGATCAACAACGCGCCGAACAGGGTGCCGACGATGCTGCCCGTGCCGCCCGACAGGCTGGTGCCGCCGATGACCACCGCTGCGATGGCATCCAGCTCATACGACATGCCGGCCTGGGGCAGGGCGGACGTAGTTCGGGCGGACAGCACCACACCGGCCAGACCCGCCAGTAATCCGGAAACCACGTACACCGAGAACATCACCTTGCGCACGCCGATGCCTGAGGTGCGGGCGCTTTTCTCGTTGCCACCCACGGCGTACACGTAGCGGCCATAGGTGGTGTAACGCAGCACCATCCAGAAAATCAGCGCCACCACTGCGAAGATGATGATCGGCACGCCAATCGGACCGATTCGCCCGGTGCCCAGCGCCAGATAGGCATCAGGCAGGTCAGTCACCGGGCTGCCGTCGTTGAGAATGAAGGTCATGCCGCGGGCGATGCTGAGCATGCCGAGGGTCGCGACAAAAGGCGGAATCGACAGGTTGGCGACCATGAAGCCGTTGACCACCCCGAGCATTGCCCCAGCGAACATCCCGGCACTCACTGCCGCCAGCAATCCATAGCCCTGGGTCGCAACCAGCGCGCTGCACAGCCCGGCGAAGGCCAGAATCGAGCCGACCGACAGGTCGATGCCCTTGGTCAGGATCACGTAGGTCATGCCGACCGCGAGAATGCCGTTGATGGAGGTCTGGCGCAGGATGTCCATCCAGTTGCGCCAGGTCATAAAGTATTCGCTGGAGAACGCCATCACGATACACAGCACGATGAACACCAGCGGCAGGCCGAAACGGTCCAGGGACAGACGCAGGCGGCTTCGGGGTGCAGCGTTAGCGGGGGCGATGACGGTTTTGGCATTCATGAGGCAAGACTCAACAGGGCTTCCTGGGAAAGGTCGGTGTCGCTGCTGATGGTTACCAGCTTTCCGGCCTTGAATACGGCGATTCGGTCACTCAGGCGCAACAGTTCCGGCGCTTCCGAAGACACCACGATGGCAGCGCCACCGGCGCGCACGAACTGGTCCAGCAGGTGGTAGATCTCCTGCTTGGCGCCTTCGTCGATGCCCCGGGTCGGCTCATCGCACAGCAGGCAGACGGGCTCGGTGGACAGGCACTTGGCGAGCACCACTTTTTGCTGATTGCCGCCACTCATGGAGGCGACGGGCAGGTCCAGTGAAGTGGTCTTGATCTGCAGGCGCCTGACCATGTCTTCGGCCAGACGGGTTTCCTTGCGTGTGTCGATCAGCGACCAGGTCGACAGACGCTTGTACGCCGAAAGGGCAATGTTGGAGAGAATGCTGCTGGTCAGCACCAGGCCGCTGTCCTTGCGGTCTTCGGTCACCAGCGACATGCCTGCGCGTATCGTTGCCTTGGGCAGGCCGACCGGCATGGGCTTGCCCTGCAGGGTAACGGTGCCTGAGTCCGGCGTGGTCAGTCCGTATATACAGTTGAGAAATTCGCTGCGTCCCGAGCCCATCAGGCCGTAGATGCCGAGAATCTCGCCCTGACGCAGTTGAAGGCTGATGTCGTGGAACTCGCCGTTGCGACTCAGGCTGTCAACGTTCAGGCAGCATTCGGCAGCGCATTCGCGACCGACTTTGTGGTCGATGCGTGTCAGCTCCTGACCGACGATGCCGCGCACCAGATGGGCGCGATCAATGTCCGCCATGCGGCCGGTTTCGACAAAAGCCCCATCGCGGAAGATGGTGTAGTCATCGGCGATCTGCGCCAGCTCACTGAGGCGGTGTGAGACATAGACAATACCGGCGCCTCGCGCGGTCAGGCGGCGAATGGCTTTGAACAGCGTCTGCGCTTCGCGCTCGCCGATGGCTGAGGTGGGCTCGTCCATGATCATGACTTCGCAGTCGTGACTGAAGGCCTTGGCGATTTCTACCAGTTGAATCTGCGCCACGCTGAGGCGATGCATGGGGCTGGTGGCCTCGACCTCGAATTCCAGGCTCTCAAGCAGCTCGCGGGTGCGCCTGTTGAGCTCGCGGGTATCGACAATGCAGCCCGCACGACGCGGCTCGCGGCCCAGCCAGATGTTTTCGGCGACGGTCATGTACGGGATGGGTTCGAGTTCCTGGGTGATCATCGCGATTCCGGCAGCCAGCGCATCGCCTGGGCGATTGAATTGCACCGGATTGCCGTTGAGCAGAATGGTCCCCGCGTCACGCTGGGTGATGCCCATCAGAATACTGAGAAAGGTCGATTTGCCTGCGCCGTTGCCGCCGCACAGGGCGTGAACACTGCCTGCGCGCAATGAGAGTCGACCGTCACGCAGGGCAGGGATGCCGGCGTAGGCCTTGGCGACATGTTCAGCCTGGAGCAGTAATGGCATAGCCATCGGCGTGTCCTCGTGCTGTGAATTCTTATTAGGTGCACTGGTGTGGCTCAGTGAGCATATGTGTATCAAATGAAATTCTGTGCAGTCAATCTCTTTCCTCGATAAATTTCGAAAGGCTTTTAAATCGCGGTTAAAGCTGGTTTTTAAGCGATCGTTTGAATCTGCGTCGAAAACTTGCTTGACAGTATCCCGGTAATATCTGAGAAATAAGTGATCGGAATTTCACCGATTGAACATTTGGTCAGTGATATGTGACCCCGGCAGTGGAGCCAAACGCCATGAACACACTTTTCCCGGTGGCCATCGGGTGCGATGAAGCGGGTTATGAACTCAAAGAGTTGTTGAAGCGGCACATCGAAACGCTGGGGCATCCGGTAACCGACTTCGGCACCCACTCGACAGCGCCGGTGCTGTATCCGGACATTGCCCTTGCCGTGGCAACGGCCATCAATGCCGGGCAGCAGCGGCTGGGCATACTGGTGTGCGGGACGGGAATCGGCATGGCGATCTCGGCCAACAAGGTGTTGGGCATTCGTGCAGCGCAGGCCCATGACACTTATTCGGCAGAACGGGCGCGCAAAAGCAACGATGCGCAGATCCTGTCCATCGGTGCGCGGGTGATCGGTGTGGAGCTGGCGAAAAGCATCGTCAAGTCGTTTCTGGAGTCGGAGTTCGAGGCGGCACGCTCGGGTGCGAAGGTCGACCGCATCAGCGCCATCGAACGCGACGGGCATCAGTAGTGGACGCAGAGGGCAGGGAGTAGGGAGAATGCGCCTTTGACGTCGAAACGGAAGCCCGTCCACATGAGTGACAGTAACCAGCGCATGGCCAGCGACATCGATCTGATGACCGAGGTCGCGATGCTTTATTACCTCGAGAACGTCACTCAGGAAGCCATCGCCAAACGTTTTGACCTGTCCCGTGCAAAAGTCAGTCGATTGCTCAAACGCGCGCGTGACGAAGGCATTGTCGAAGTGCGTGTTCTGCAGCACCCGGCAATGAACAACGAACTCGAGCAGGCGCTGGTCGAGCGTTTTCAGCTGGATCGCGCCCTGATTGCAGTCGATCACAGCGACCCCGACACCCAGCGTTCTGCAGTCGCGAGTCTGGTTGCCAACTACCTGAACAAGACCCTGAGTGACGGCATGATCGTCGCCGTCGGCATGGGCCGCAATGTGGGTGCGGTGGCGGACAATGTGTTCCTGCCCGTGACCCGCAACTGTACCTTTGTCTGTGCCATCGGCGGCTCGCTCAAGGCAGGCGAGTACATGAACCCCGATCACATCTGTCGGCGGCTGGCGCTGCGTTTCGGCGGCGAAAGCGAAAGCCTGTACGCCCCGGCGCTGGTCGCCAATCCTGAATTGCGCGGCGTGCTGATCAATAACGACACCGTGCGTTCTACCCTGGACCGTGCGCGACGTGCCGACATTGCCTTGATCGGCATCGGCGACATGAGTGAGAACAGCAACATGGTGCGCATGGGCTGGTTCTCGCCACAGGAAATCGCCCAGGCCCGGCTGTCCGGCACGGTGGGCGACATGATGGGCTACGACTTCATCGACATCCACGGCCAGCCCGCGGTCAATGCCATTCAGGGCAGGGTGATCGGGCTGACGGTGCAGGAGCTTTTTCGTATTCCGGATGTGGTGGCCATCGCCAGCGAAAACACCAAGGCGGCGGCGACGTTGGGCGCCTTGCGTTCCGGAGTGATCAACACCCTCGCGACCACAGTGACCAACGCACACACCATCCTTGCGCTGGACGACGCCACGCGCAAAGTATGACGACCTGACAGTTTGTTGCCTTGCCAACACTTTCATAAACCGCTTTACTGCGTTTCAGTGCCAAACAGGTATGTCGTCAGACAACGCTTTGGCTAGCTGGATGCAGTCTTGTGGAACGCCCCACAACGTCTTCTACATAGCACTGTCGTTCATCAAGCACGGGACCGTGGGGGGGGGCAGCTTGTCGGCGATGGCTTCAGCCGCCGCTTGAAAAACACGCGCTCAACACACGGTTTCATCACATAACAAGAAAGGACAGGGACGATGATTTTAAGAGCGACAGGTATCGTGATGGCGATACTGAGCATTGCGCTGCTTTATATGGGAGCACAACTGGTAGCGGTGGGCGGCTCGCCGGCTTATTCGGTGATTGCCCTGGGCGTGCTGGCCACCGCAGTACTGGTGTTTCTGAAGAAAAAATCGGCGTTGACGCTGTATGCGCTGCTGATGTGGGGGATTCTGCTGTGGATCGTCTACGAAGTCGGCTTTGATAAATGGCAGTGGATTCCACGCGGCGACCTGTTCGCGCTGATCGGTTTCTGGCTGGCAATGCCTTGGATAGTGCGCCCGTTATTGCGCAACCAGGCTGCCGGCAGCAATCGCGGCTTTGACCCTTTTCTGGGCGGCACTGTCGCCGTCATGGCGCTGATCGTGATTGCGCTCATGTTCTATGACCCCTACGCAGTGAAGGGCCAGATCGGCACCTCGACCGCATCACGCAGTACCGAGGTCGCAGGCAATGAATGGGTGGCCTATGGCGGCACCCCAAGCGGTCAGCGTTTCTCGAGTCTGGATCAGATTAATCCGCAGACCATCAACAAACTGGCGGTGGCGTGGGAGTACCACACCGGTGATCTGCGTGACGCGGACAAGGATGCTGGCGAATACACCTTCGAAGCCACACCGTTGAAGGTCAACAACCGCGTGTATGTGTGCACCCCTCATAACGAAGTACACGCCATCAACCCGGAAAACGGCAAGCCGGACTGGAAATACACCCCGGAGAAAACCCGTTCCTACCTCCAGCAGCACCAGACCTGTCGTGGCGTGAGTTACTACGCAGCGCCGACGGCTCAGAATGCACCGGCAGCGCAGTGCGCAAAACGCATAATCATGGCCACAGCGGACGCCAGGCTGGTTGCGCTCGATGCCGACACCGGCAAGCTCTGCAGCGATTTTGGCAGCAATGGTGTAGTCGATCTGCACGACAACATGGGCAAGGTCCGCCCGCACGCCCTGATGCAGACCGCCGCGCCGCTGGTAGCCGGGGATCTCATCGTGCTCGGTGGCTCGGTGATGGATAACGGTTATGACCAGGGCAACCCGTCTGGCGTGATTCGCGCCTACAACGTCATGACCGGCAAGCTGGTCTGGAACTTCGATCCCGAAAATCCACAAAATACCGCGCCTGTTTCCGCAGAGCAGAACTATCCACAGGACACCCCGGTGGCGTGGGCGACGTTGAGTGCCGACCTGAAAAACGGTCTGGTGTACGTGCCGTTTGGCAATGCGTCGCCCGATGAAACCGGCACGCGTCGCGACCCGAACAGCAATACCGAGAAATTCCGTGACGCACTGGTGGCGCTGGATCTGAAAACCGGTGCGTTCAAATGGAAGTTCCAGACCTCCCACAACGACCTGTGGGATCGCGATAACCCGTCGCAGCCTTCGTTGCTTGATCTGGGCAAGGAGGGCAGCAAACAGCCCGCGCTGCTGTTGCCGACCAAGGTGGGTAACATCTTTGTACTCAATCGTCTGACCGGTGAGCCGATCACGCCTGTCGATCAGGCCAGGGTGCAGGCAGCAGGTGGCGTGCAGGGTGAACGGTTTGCGCCGACCCAGCCGGTTTCAAGACTCAATTTCATTCCGCCGCCGCTGACCGAGAAGTCGATGTGGGGCGTCACGCCGTTCGATCAGATGGCCTGCCGCACCACCTTCAACACGCTGCGCTACGATGGCAATCCCTGGACGCCGGCCACCGAGTCCGGTTCGCTGATTTATCCCGGAAACATCGGGGTATTCAACTGGGGCTCTGTGGCGGTAGATCCCGACCGGCAGATTCTGGTAGCGACGCCCGTGCGTCTGGCCTACATCTATAACCTGATAAAGCGTCCCGAGCAGGATCAGGAAAAGCGCCTGTTCACCAAGGATGGCAAGCCGTACTGGAACGAAAACTTCAACGGCGACTACGCCATCCGCATCTCGCGACTGGCGTCAGGCCTGGGCATTCCTTGCACCGCGCCGCCTTGGGGCAGCATGGTCGGTGTGGACCTGAACACCAGCAAGACCGAATGGAAACGCCGGGTCGGGACTACCAAGAACCTAAAGACCACTTTCATGGAAGACCGCTTTCCAGTTGGGTTCCCGATGGGAATGGTGGCCCATGGCGGTCCGTTGGTCACGGCAGGCGGTCTGGTTTTTCACGGAGCAACGGCTGACAATTTCATCCGCGCCTACGACGTGAACACCGGCGAGGTGCTCTGGCAATACGAACTGCCTGCAGGTGGGCAGGCGACGCCTTCTACCTACACCGGAAGCGATGGCAAGCAGTACGTGATCATCTCCGCAGGCGGCCACGGTTCTCTGGGCACGACGCTGGGTGACAGCGTGATCGCGTTTCGTTTGAACTGAGCAGCACGCCTGTCGTTATACACAAGTCCGCAAGACGCGCAAAACGGGGGGGCAAAACGAAGGTGACTGACTGAATGCATACCCCGTGGGAGGCGGCTTGCCGGCGATGGCGTCCGTTCAGTCACTGATAGGTNGACGCTGAGCACAAGCATGGGCATGATCGGCGTGCTTGAGATCACGCTGATCGTTCCTACGCTCCGCGCTCATCGTTATACACAAGTCATCTGGCTATCCAGTGAGACAGCGGCACTCCCGTGCTTTTTTTGCGCGATAGTGCGGACACCGCCGATTGCGACGTGGACGAAGGAACCCCGGCGAAGCCGGGGCCGGAACCGGAGCGAAGGACTTTGGCTACTTTGGTCCCTCAAAGTAGCGCGCCGTAAGGGCGCAAAGGTGACCTGAGCCGGGCGCTCGGCTCACTGAGTCCACAGTCTGTGCCATTTGTGACGCGGAGCGTCACCGGAGGCATGCCCACGCGGAGCGATGGGCACGATCAGTATCAGAAAGGGCCATGCGCTGACGCGTCATGGCCCCTTTTTCCTACGCAGTGAGAAGTGTCTGACTTACGGTCCGGCCATCCATCTCGCCAAACTGTGTCGGCCACTGACGCCAAGCTTGGCGGTTGCGCGTTTCAGGTAGGTTTCCACCGAACTGTTCTTGAGGTTCAGTCTTTGTGCCATCTCTGCAACCGAACCACCGGTCAGCAGGCCGATGCAGACTTCCTGCTCACGCGCCGACAGCGTGATTGCGTCCTGCGCCAGACGCCCGCTGAACGCTTCGTCGATCGAGCCCGGCTCGGATTCGATTTTCTCCGCCGCAGATTGCACCAGCAGTTGTGAGTGGTGCTCGACCAGCGGCAAAAGTGTGTCGGAGAGGCTCTTGAGCAACGACAACTCGGTCAGCGAGAAAGCCTTGGAGCCGGCCAGTCGATAAAAGCAGATGATGCGCCGCAATTCGCCGCTGCTGGACACCAGGCTGCAGACCTGAATGTCACGGCGTGCCGATTTCTGGCCCACAGGCACTCGGGTCTGGACCAGCAAAGAGGCGTCCATGTGCACGATGCTCTGTAGCAATGACTGCTGGAGGACGTCGGATGCGCAGATATCGTGCTGAACGCCTGCGCCACCCAGACGGGTGATGCGCTCGACATTTGAAGCGGCATCAAGCGCCCATTCGCACAGCACGATGCCCTGAACCGAGACCAGCGTGTCGACCAATTGCAGCATTTGCCCGGCAAATGTGGAGCTGCCGGTGCTCGAAACCAGTTGCCCGAGCTCTTGATAAAAACGCGGGTCGTGGCTGGCATTCGGCGAGCGTATCGATTTCATCTTTTAGCCTCCTTGACACTGTCCGTGCCTAAGCGCCGCCCTGCGACGGACCTCCGGCAGGGTGACGGCAGATACAGCGGATGATTCGGCGTATTCAACCGAAGGATCCATCCGGCGTCTGTAGCAGAAAACAGGGACAGGCGTACCGCCCCATTTCGCACGCAGGGCAGGCTCAGGACTAGGTGGAGGCGGCATCATCCTACGCAGAGGCCGAAGCGTCTAGGCTGGGTGATCGGGTAATGGCTATAAGCCAGCGTCCGGGTTTAGCGGGACATACAGTGTCAACGGGCCAGTGCTTCAATTCCCGACTAATTTTCCAGGAAGGACCTTGAGACATGTCGGCCACTGATTTGTTCCCCCTGACCGCTGCCCAGCGTGATATCTGGCTGGACCAGATCAGCCGTGGCGACTCGCCTCTGTATAACGTCGGCGGCTATGTGAAGCTGGTCGGTGATGTCGATCTTTTCCTGTTGCAGCGTGCATTCGAGCAACTGGTGGCCGCACATGATGCCCTGCGCACGGTCCTGTTGCCGGGGGCAGGTGCCGACGGTTTGCCGATGCAGCGCTACGCCGATTTCATCCCGGTGTCCATGCCGCTTCACGATCTGCGTGACCACCCCGAGCGAATCAGTGCCGCTCAGGCTTTGATTCGCGAGCAGATGCAGCGTCCTTATGCCTTGGATGGCAGCCCGCTGTTCCGGTTCTGCCTGGTGCGCGCGGATGAGGATCAATACTGGCTGGGCATTCAGGCCCATCACCTGATTCTCGATGGCTGGGGCTTCGGACAATTGCTCAAGTCACTGGCCGAGCAGTACACCGCGCTTTGCGAAGGCGACAGCCTTGATCTTCAAGGGCCGTCCTACGGCGACTTCATCACCGACGATGCGCGTTATCACGACTCGCCCCGTTATGCGCGGGACAAAGCCTACTGGCTGGACAAATATCGGGATCTGCCGGAGCCGCTGCTGGTGTCCCGCTACCACAACCGCAGGTCCACCGACCCGGCGCCGTCCCATAGCTGTGTACTGGCGTTCCCGGCCGCATTGCACACGCGCATGAATCAGTTCGCCGAGCGCTGCGGCGCCTCGGCGTTTCACGTTCTGCTGGCTGCGCTGCACGTTTACTTCACCCGTACGGCACAGCGCGACGACTGGGTGGTCGGCTTGCCATTGCTCAACCGCACGGGCGCACGCTTCAAGGCGACACTGGGGCATTTCGCTCAGGTCAGCGCGGTGCGCATGGCCTTCGCGCAGGAGTTGGATTTCACTGCGCTGGTCACCGAAGTGCGTGACAGCCTCAAGCGCGACTTCCGTCACCAGCGCTTTCCGTTGAGCGAGCTCAACCGCACCCTGGGCGTGTCCCGTGAAGACCGGGCGCAGTTGTTCGAGGTCTCGGTCTCTTACGAGCAAGACAATTACGACTACCGTTTTGGCGACATTCAGGCGCAGGCCGTGAAAGTCTCCAATGGCTATGAGCCGACGCCTCTGGCCTTGCACATGCGCACCAACAGGTTCAGCGATCAGGCGTCGTTGCACGTGGTCCATCACCGCGCCTGGTTCGATGATGCGCAAGCCCAGTCGATCGGCGAGCGGCTTCTGCAGGTGATCGAGCAGGCGCTGGAAAACCCTGCATTGCAGGTCAGCGCGTTCGATGTGCTGACACCTGCCGAACGCAGACAAATGAGCCGTTGGAACGACACCGAAACAGTGTCAGCCAGTCAGCTGTTGATTCATCAGCGTATCGAGCAGCATGCCCGTCATTGTCCGGAAGCCGTGGCAGCGATTTTCGATGGTCAGAGCCTGACCTACAGCCAGCTCGATCGCAGTGCCAACAGCATGGCACGACGACTGATCGAGTCGGGCATTGTGCCGGACGACCGGGTTGCGGTGGTCTCACGCCGAGGGCTGGACACGCTGGTCAGCCTGCTGGCCATTCTGAAGGCCGGTGCCGCTTACGTACCGGTTGACCCTGCACATCCACGCGAGCGGCTGGCTTATCTGCTGAACGACAGCGCGCCGTCGGTGGTGCTGACGCGTGCAAACCTGCGTGAGCGTCTACCGAAACTGACCCAGCCAGTGATCGAACTGGACCACTGCCATGAAGACCGTGGTTCCGACATCAAGCCCAACATTGTCTCGCTGCGCAGCAGCCATCTGGCGTACGTGATTTACACCTCAGGCTCTACCGGCCAGCCCAAGGGCGTCATGGTGGAGCATCGGATGCTGGCCAATCTGGTGGATTGGCACTGCGAGGCGTTCAAGCTGAGTGCAGGCGGGCATGCGTCCTGTCTGGCAGGCTTTGGTTTCGATGCCATGGCCTGGGAGATCTGGCCGACCCTGTGCGCAGGCGCAACGCTGCATCTGGCACCGGTTCAGGAAAATGGCGATGACGTCGATGCGATGCTGCGCTGGTGGTTGAAACAGCCACTGGACGTCAGTTTCCTGCCGACACCGGTTGCCGAATACGCGTTCAGCCTCGATGAGGATCACCCGACGCTACGCACCCTGTTGATCGGCGGTGACCGTCTTCGTCAGTTCGCCGAAGACCGCCGCTACGCCGTGGTCAACAACTACGGCCCCACCGAAACCACGGTGGTTGCGACCTCTGGCCTGGTGCAGGCCGGTGCATCGCTGCACATTGGCGGTCCGATCGCCAACACACGGGTCTACGTGCTGGACGCGCAGCTGCAAAAGTTGCCGGTCGGGGTGACAGGCGAGCTGTACATCGGTGGTTCGGGTGTGGCGCGTGGCTATCTCAACCGCCCTGAAATGACCGAAGAACGCTTCCTGGCCGATCCCTTCAGCCTGGCCCCACAGGCGCGGATGTACCGCAGCGGCGATCTGGTGCGCTGGAATGCCGACGGCACGCTGGATTATCAGGGCCGCAACGATGATCAGGTCAAGATTCGCGGCATGCGCATCGAGCCCGGCGAAATCGAAGCGGTGATTGCCAGCCAGACCGGTGTAAAGGAAGCCGTGGTGCTGGTGCGCGACGAGCAGCTTCTGGCGTGGTTTACCGAAACCTCGTGCGTGGACACCGACGAACTGCGCCAGGCCCTGCGCGCCCGATTGCCGGCGTACATGGTGCCGCGCGCGTTTACCCGGCTGGAGGTGCTGCCGCTGACCGGTAACGGCAAGCTTGACCGCCGTGCGTTGCCGAATCCTGACCCTGCCAGTCTGCTGGGCCAGGCGTACGAAGCACCGGAAGGTGAAGCCGAAATCGCAATGGCAGCTGTCTGGGCGCAGGTGCTGGGCGTTGAACGGGTAGGGCGGCATGACAACTTTTTCGAACTGGGCGGCCATTCGTTGCTCGCGATCAAACTGGTAGAGCGTCTGCGTGCTGCCGGGCTCAAGGCTGATGTGCATGCGTTGTTGTCACAACCAACCGTCGCTGCACTGGCGGCGAGCAGGGCAGATGTTCATGAACAGGCTGTACCGCCCAACGCCGTGCCACCGGGTTGCGAACGCATCACCCCGCAGATGCTGAGCCTGACCTGCCTCGATCAGTCCGCGATAGACCGCATCGTTTGCAGCGTTCCGGGCGGCGCTGGCAATGTGCAGGAAATCTACCCGCTGGCACCGCTGCAGGAAGGCATTCTCTATCACCACCTGTCTGCCGAACAGGGCGACCCCTATCTGCTGCAATGGCGTCTGGCGTTCGACAGCCCTGAGCGTCTGCACGCGTGGGCCGATGCCTTGCAACAGGTCATCGATCGTCACGACATTCTGCGTACCGCTGTGGCCTGGAAAGGGCTTGAGAGCGCCCAACAGGTGGTCTGGCGCAAGGCCGATCTGGTGGTCCAGCAGGTCAACCTCAACAGCGCTGCCGATGAGCACGCTGCCGACTCCGTGATGGATCGTCTGCACCAGCAGTTCGACGCCCGTCATCATCGTATGGACCTTTCCCAGGCCCCGTTGATGCGTCTGGTTCATACCGCTGACCCGGTCAACGGTGAAGTCGCTGCCGTGCTGTTGTTTCACCATCTGGTGCTCGACAACGCTGCGATGGAAATCGTCACTCGGGAAATGGAAGCACTGCTGCTCGAACCACAAACCCGTCTCGCTGCGCCGGTGCCATACCGTAACTATGTGGCCCATGTGCGAATGGCCAATGATGACGCGCGACACGAAGCGTTTTTCAGCGACATGCTGGGTGATGTGGACGAACCGACCCTGCCGTTCGGGGTGCAGGACGTTCGCTCCGATGGCGGTGATGTCGAGCAGGCAAGACGGATACTCGACAACGATCTGGCACTGCGCCTGCGCGAGCAGGCCCGCCAGCAGGGAGTCAGCGCAGCCAGCCTGGTGCACGCCGCCTGGGCCCGCGTGCTCGGTGTCATCGCCAATCGTCGTGATGTGGTCTTCGGCACGGTGCTGCTGGGTCGCATGCAAGGCGGCGAGGGCGCAGACCGGGCGCTGGGTGTGTTCATCAATACCTTGCCGCTGCGGGTTGATACCACGCGCAACGCCCGTCATGCCGTGAAGGCCGTGCATTCAAGGCTGTCGGCCCTGATTGCCCATGAACAGGCATCGCTGGTGCTGGCTCAACGCTGCAGCGGCGTGGCTTCCGGCGCGCCGCTGTTCAGCGCCTTGCTCAACTACCGCCACAGCGCCGAAGTCCGGCCTCGCGACGGCGAAGGTGTATGGCAGGGCGTGCGCGTTCTGGGCGGCGAAGTGCGCAGCAATTACCCGCTGACCCTGAGCGTGGACGATCTGGGCGAAGGGTTCGACCTGCATGTGCTTGCGCGGCATGGCATGGGCGCCGAGCGCATCGCCGGCTGGATGAACAACGCTGTGACGCAACTGGTGCAGGCGCTGGAGCAGGGCTTGCCCGAGCCGCTGGAAAGCCTGTCGATTCTGGAAGCGGCCGAGCGGGAACGTGTGTTGACGACCTTCAACGCCAGCGCACGCAGCTTTGTCGAAGGTCTGACGGTACACGCACAGGTCGAAGCCGGCGCAGCCACCCATCCGCAGGCTCAGGCCGTGATACAAGGTGACGAGGTGCTGACGTACGCCGAACTCAACCGGCAGGCCAATCGCCTTGCCCACCATTTGCTCAGCCTGGGCGTGAAACCGGATGAGCGTGTTGCGTTGTGTTTGCGTCGAGGTGCAGGCCGTGTGGTCGCCATGCTGGCCGTTCTCAAGGCAGGGGCCGCCTACGTTCCGGTAGACCCGGCGTACCCGGCAGAACGTATCGCCTGGCTGCTGGAAGACAGCGCGCCACGCGCCGTCGTGACGGAAGACTCGACGGCCAGTCTGGTGGGCAAAGTGCGTCAGGTGAATCTGGACCTTGGCGTCTGGCACGACGCAGCCGACAGCAATCCGCAGGTGGCGGGCCTCAACGACCGTCAGCTGGCCTATGTCATTTACACCTCCGGCTCCACCGGCCAGCCCAAGGGCGTGATGGTCGAACACCGCACCTTGAACAATCTGGTGCACTGGCACTGCCAAGCATTCGACGTGCACGCAGGCAGCCACACCAGCACCGTTGCCGGTTTCGGCTTCGACGCCATGGCCTGGGAAGTCTGGCCGGCGCTCTGTGCAGGCGCCGTGCTGCATGTGCCGCCCACCGAAGTCGCCAATGAGCACGTCGACGAACTGCTCGACTGGTGGCTGGAACAGCCGCTTCAGGTCAGCTTTCTGCCAACCCCAGTGGCCGAGCAGGCGTTCGGCCGTGCACGTCAGCATCCGACCCTGCGCGCACTGTTGATCGGCGGCGACCGCCTGCGCCAGTTCGACAAGGACCCTGGTTTTACGGTCATCAACAACTATGGCCCGACGGAGACCACCGTGGTCGCGACGTCGGGGCAGGTGATTCCGGGCGCGCAATTGCACATTGGCGGCCCGGTAGCCAACACCCGCCTGTATGTGCTGGACGAGCAACAGCAACCGGTGCCGGTCGGTGTGATCGGCGAGCTTTATATCGCGGGCGCGGGCGTTGCCCGTGGCTACCTGAATCGCCCGGACCTGACCGAAGAACGATTCCTCGCCGATCCGTTCTGTGCTGATAACCAGGCACGTATGTATCGCAGCGGCGATCTGGTGCGCTGGAACAGCGATGGCACGCTGGATTACGTGGGTCGCAACGACGATCAGGTCAAGATTCGCGGCATGCGCATCGAGCTGGGCGAGATCGAGACGGCACTCGCCAGTCAGTCCGGCGTGAAAGACGCCGTGGTGCTGGTGCGCAACGAGCGTCTGCTGGCCTGGTTCACCGAGACGGTCGACGTGGACACCGATGCGCTGCGTCTGGCGCTGCTGGACCGGTTGCCGGGTTACATGGTGCCGCTGGCGTTCATGCGTCTGGCGGCCTTGCCACTGACCAGCCACGGCAAACTCGACCGTCGGGCCTTGCCGGACCCTGAACTCGCCGATCTGACGGCGACTGTTTACGAAGCGCCGCAAGGTGAAAACGAGGTCATCATCGCCGGGCTCTGGGAGCAGGTGCTGGGCCTGGAACGCGTCGGGCGCCATGACAACTTCTTCGAGCTGGGCGGGCATTCGCTGCTGGCCGTGAGTCTGGTCGAACGAATGCGCAACGCCGGTCTGAGTGCCGATGTGCGCGTTCTGCTTGGTCAGCCGACCGTCGCAGCACTGGCCGCATCGGTCGGCAACGGTCGTGAGATCGTGGTGCCGGACAACCACGTGCCCACCGGCTGCACACGCATCACGCCGGACATGTTGAGCCTGACGCGTCTGGATCAGGCCGCCATCGAGCGCATCGTTTCGACGGTGCCGGGCGGCTCTGCCAACGTGCAGGAAATCTACCCGCTGGCGCCGCTTCAGGAAGGCATCCTGTACCACAACCTGACGGCTGAGCAGGATGATCCTTACCTGCTCCAATTGCGTTTGAACTTCGACAGCATGGCTCGTCTGCAGAGCGTTGCCGCAGGCTTGCGCAAAGTCATCGCCCGTCACGACAGCCTGCGCACCGCCGTGATCTGGGAAGGCCTGGAAGCGCCGCAGCAAGTGGTCTGGCGGCATGCCGAGCTGTCGGTCGAAGAAGTCTCCGATCTGACACATCCGGCCCCCATGGACCTGGGCCGTGCGCCGCTGATACGGCTGGATTACAACCGTGACCTGTCGCGCGAAAGCATTTCTGCCACGCTGCTGTTTCATCACATTGTGGTCGACGCGACAGCACTTGAAGTGATGCGCGAGGAATTGCTCACCCATCTGCGCGGCGAGCCTGAAACCGCGCTGCCTGCCGTTCCTTATCGTAACTACGTGGCGCAGGCACGTCTGGGCGTCAGCGAGGCCGAGCACGAGGCGTATTTCCGCGAACAACTGGGCGATATCGACGAACCGACCCTGCCGTTCGGGTTGCGTGATGTGCAAGGCAATGTGCAGGGCGATGGTCGCTGCATCGAAGAACACCAGCACACACTGCCCGACGAACTGATGCACCGCCTGCGCCGCCAGGCACGGCAGCTGGGCGTCAGTGTCGCCAGCCTGTTCCACCTTGCCTGGGGCCGG
Source organism: Pseudomonas viridiflava (assembly GCF_001642795.1). Classification (GTDB taxonomy): domain Bacteria; phylum Pseudomonadota; class Gammaproteobacteria; order Pseudomonadales; family Pseudomonadaceae; genus Aquipseudomonas; species Aquipseudomonas viridiflava. The sequence continues at coordinate 70,301 of NZ_LKEH01000034.1, forward strand.
GTTCTGGGTGCCGCGACCGGCAATGATCGTGTGGTGTTCGGCACGGTATTGCTGGGTCGTCTGCAAGGCGGTGCCGGTGCGGACCGTGGCATGGGCATGTTCATCAACACCTTGCCCGTGCGGGTGGATCTGGATGAGGTCAGCGTGCGTGATGGCGCACGCGCCACTCATGCGCGTCTTGCCACATTGCTGGGGCATGAGCACGCGTCTCTGGCGCAGGCCCAGCGTTTCAGCGGCGTGGGCACAGCGTCACCCTTGTTCAGCGCCATTCTCAATTATCGCCACAGCGCAGGTCAGGCAAGACAGGACGCGCAGCGCGACAGCTGGCAAGGCCTGGAGATTCTGGCCAGTGAGAAACACACCAACTACCCGTTGAGCCTCAATGTCGACGACCTGGGCGAGTCCCTGCGTCTGTCTGTCACTGTCGCGCCCAAAGTGGGTGCTCAACGCATTTGTGGCTACATGCAGCAGGCGCTGACGGGGTTGGTCGATGCGCTGGACACCGAGCCCGGTCTGCCTTTGCTGGAATTGCCGGTGCTTGACGCACGTGAGCGCCAGCAATTGCTGGTCGGGTTCAACGCGACGTCCACCGCCCATGACCCCGAACAGACGCTTCTTGACCTGTTCAAGGCTCAGGTTGCCCGCACACCGGAGGCCATCGCCGTACTGGCGGAAAATGCGCAGTTGAGCTGGCGGCAGCTCAACGAGCAAGCCAACGCTCTGGCTCATCACCTGATCGATCTCGGCGTGCAACCTGATGATCGGGTTGCGATCTGTGTCGAGCGCGGTACGCCGATGGTGATCGGCCTGCTGGCCATTCTCAAGGCGGGCGGTGCCTACGTGCCGCTCGATCCGGGTTATCCCCGCGAGCGGCTGCATTACATGCTTGAAGACAGCGCGCCGAACGTGCTGCTGGTGCAGGCCTCGACCCGCAAGCTGCTGGAAAAGGAGCACGTATTGCGCGTTGATATGGACGCACCGGACTGGAGCCACGAACGTCTTCATGACCCTGAAGTGGCCAGCCTCACGGCCCGTCATCTGGCTTATGTCATCTATACCTCCGGCTCCACCGGTAAGCCCAAGGGCGTGATGGTCGAGCATCGCAACCTGACGAATCTGGTGCGCTGGGGCTCACTGCTGTGCCCGGCGACGCCGCACGGCGGGCTGTTGCACAAGACGCCGATCAGTTTCGACGCGTCGGTCTGGGAGATTTTCTGGCCACTGTGCAGCGGGCTGCCGCTAGTGCTGGCTCGCCCGGACGGGCAGCGCGATCCGGCTTATCTGTCCCGTTTGATCCGCGAGCGGCAGGTCAGTGTGGTGCAGTTCGTGCCGGTGCTGCTTCAGCAGTTTCTCGACATGCCGGACAGCAGCCAATGTCACAGCCTCACCGACATCGTCTGCGGTGGCGGCGAATTGACGGCTGCGCTGGCCGAGCAGGTGCGCCTGCGGCTGCCGTGGGTGCGTCTGCACAACGTCTACGGACCGACGGAAACCACCGTCGATTGCAGCTTCTGGACGCTTGACCCGCAGATGCCGCTGCCGGAGACGGCATTGCCGATTGGCCGTCCGGTCAGCAACACGCGTCTGTACGTGCTCGACACGCATGATCGGTTGGTGCCACAGGGCGTCATCGGACAATTGCACATCGGAGGTGCAGGAGTCACCCGCGGTTACCTGAACCTGCCGGAACAGCAGGCCGAACGCTTCATCGACAGCCCCTTCGTCGAGGGCGATCGCCTGTATCGCAGCGGCGATCTGGTGCGCCAGCAGGCCGATGGCAATCTGGAGTTTCTCGGTCGCAATGACGATCAGGTGAAAATCAACGGGCTGCGGATCGAGCCGGGCGACATTCAGGCCTGCCTGATTCGTCACCCCGGTATCGAGCAGGCTGTGGTGCTGGTGCGCGACGAGCAGCCGGGCGGTCAGCGGCTGGTAGCGTATTACACCGGCGCGCCGCAGTCAGTCGAGGCCTTGCGCGATGCTCTTCGCAAACATCTGCCGGACTACATGGTCCCGGCTCTCTTCGTACATCTCGACGCCTTGCCGCTGAGCCCCAACGGCAAACTGGATCGTCACGCGCTCCCGGTGCCGGGCGCCGATGCGTTGCTGTCCAGACCTTATGAAGCGCCTGAAGGCGAGATGGAAAACCTGCTGGCCGAACTCTGGAGCGAACTGCTCGGTATCGAAAACGTAGGACGACACGACAATTTCTTCGAACTGGGCGGCCACTCGCTGCTGGCGGTCAGCCTGACCGCGCGCCTGCGTCAGGAAGGCCTTGAAGCCGATGTCCGCGCACTGTTCGAGCACCCTACGCTGGCGGACTACGCAGCCATCACAGAGAACATGGAGATTATCCTGTGAGCATCAACGAACTTCTGGCGACGCTGAAAGCCAACGACATCCACCTGACGGTCAAGGACGGTCAACTGGTGGTGCAGGGCAATCGCCGCGCACTGACGGATAAAGGCCTGCTGGACAGCCTGCGTGAACACAAACCGGCGCTGATCGAGCGCCTCGAACAAGGTGATGCGCTGACCATCCGACGTGGCACGCAGACCTTCCCGGAAAACGCGATTCCGAGCGGCTGTACCCATATCACACCCGAGATGCTGACCCTGGTGGTGCTCGACCAGCCAGCCATCGATCAACTGGTCCAGGCCATACCGGGCGGCGCTGCCAACATCCAGGACCTGTATCCGCTGGCGCCGTTGCAGCAGGGCATTCTCTATCACCACGTCACGGCAACTCACGGCGACCCGTATGTGATGCAGGTGGAATTCGCCTTTGCCGACCGTGAGAGCCTCGATGCCTTTGCACTGGCGTTGCAAACAGTGATCGCACGCCACGACATTCTGCGCACTTCGGTGCACTGGGACGGTCTGGATACGCCGGTGCAGGTGGTCTGGCGTCATGCGGAACTGGTCGTCGATACATTGCAGAGCACGGCAGGCATCCTGCTGGATTTGGGACAGGCACCGTTGATCCGCCTGATCTGCAACCCGAACACCGACGACGGCGTCAAGGCGACCCTGGTGTTTCACCACATCGCCATGGACCACAGCGCGCTGGAGGTGGTACGCCACGAAATTCAGGCGTGTCTGTCCGGGCAAGCCGAAGCGCTGGGCACCCCGGTGCCGTTCCGCAACTACGTGGCGCAGGCACTGCTGGGCGTCAGCGAAGCCGAGCATGAAGCGTTCTTCCGCAGCATGCTGGCCGACCTGGACGAACCGACACTGGCGTACGACCTGCAGGACCTCAGTGGAGAGGGCGGCGACATCGGCGAATTCACCCTGGCGCTGGACCCGTTGCTGTGCCAGCGGCTGCGCAATCAGGCACGCACGCTGGGCGTCAGCGTCGCCAGCCTGTTCCACCTGGGCTGGGCGCGTGTACTGGCTGGCCTGACCGGGCGTCAGCGCGTGGTTTTCGGGACCGTGCTGATGGGTCGTCTGCTGGGGGCCGAGGCCACCGAACGGGCGCTGGGGATCTTCATCAATACCTTGCCGTTGCGTCTGGATCTGGGCGATCAGGACCTGCGCACCGCGATTCGCGCCACGCATCAGCGCCTGACCACGCTGATGCGTCATGAGCATGCGCCACTGGCGCTGGCCCAGCGTTGCAGCGGTGTTGCAGCACCTACACCGTTATTCAATGCCTTGCTCAACTATCGCCACAGCGCGCCTGCCGAGGCGGGCAGCGAGACCTGGCAGGGCATCCAGGTACTGCATGCGCAGGAGCGCAGCAACTACCCGCTGGTGGTCAGCGTCGATGACCTGGGTGAAGCGTTCAGCCTCACGGCCCAGACATCACCGCAGATTGACCCTCAGCGCATCTGCGCATATCTGCAACGTGCAATGGAGCATTTGCTGGAGGCGCTGGATCAATCGCCGCAGGCCTCGGCCGAACAGCTCGACATGTTGCCGCTCGAAGAGCGCACGCACCTGCTGCAGCACTTCAATCCGCAGCCGTCTGACTTCGCTGGCAGCCTGACGCTGCAGCAGCGTATCGAACAGCACGCGCCTGAATCCGTTGCCGCACAGGTAGGCGAGCAATCGTTGAATTACGGCGAACTGAACCTGCGCGCCAACGCGTTGGCCCATCACCTGATCAGCCTCGGTGTGCGCACCGACGACCGCGTGGCCGTCATGGCCCGTCGCGGCCTCGATACGCTGGTGGCCATGCTCGCGGT
>NZ_LKEH01000035.1:0-33786 GCF_001642795.1 Pseudomonas viridiflava
ACAATGGGTTATTTTATGTTTGATAAGAGGCGGCTTGCCGGCGATGGCGTCAGTTCAGTCACTGATAGGTCCCCTCAGAAAAGCATCGCCGGCAAGCCGCCTCCCACAGTAGTCCGTGGTTGCAGCAAGACTTGGGTGCATGGGCATAATCGGCGTGCCTGAGATCACTCTGATCGTTCCCACGCTCTGCGTGGTAACGCCTCTCAGGACGCTCCGCGTCCGCGCTCGGTATCGAGGCTGTAGGACCGTTCTGTCTTTTTTGTAGTTGCGACTTTTGATCTTCTCAACCCGCACAACGACTCTTAGCATCCGTCGCCCTATTACAGCGGACGTACGGCATGCAGGACGAAAACGATGTTGATAAACGCCCAAAAATTGTAGTGCGCGATGTGCCTGGCGAGTTCGTCGTCGATGATTTCATGGACCGGTATTCACGTTATCTGGATGCAGCGAAGGCGGGTCGCAGAGACGCAGGCCCCATCGCGCCAGGGTTTGTGACTACGTGTGGTTTTATCCTGACGATTTGTGGGGCTCTTATGGTCATTTTTGGCCCGAGCTCTGTTCGATACAGCTACTCGACGGGGCCTACTTTCTTTCAGTACCTACAGATGTATCCAGGACTGATTACGGTCCTGGGCTTCGTTATCACGTCTGTCGGACGCTTTATAGACGCTCGCGACAACACTGTTTTGAAGACGCCTGAGCAGTTTCTCTGGGCCCATTACGAATTGGAGTTTCCAAGAGGAAGCAATGGCCCACGGTTATTTTCGACCGTTCACATAGACGGTGGCACGTTCAAGGCACTTGAACGCCCATAAAAAGCAAAGGCACCCAACGGGTGCCTTTGTGTTTTAAACGATTCAAACGCCGTGGATCAGAACTTGTAACCCACGCCCACCATGTAGACCCACGGATCGATTTCCACATCCACTTTGGTGCGGCCGACCGCCAGTGCCGACGGGCCGTCCACGGTGGCCTGGGTGTTGATGTCGACGTACCAGACCGAGGCGTTCACCAGTACGTTGTCAGTGATCATGTAGTCCATGCCCAGTTGCGCGGCCAGGCCGACCGAGTCCTGCAGCTTGAGGTTGCTGAAGCCCTGGTTCTTGCGGTCGCCCGTCAGGTCTTCGTCGAAGAACATGGTGTAGTTGATGCCCACGCCAGCATAAGGCTGGAATTTGGAGGACGGCTCCATCGGGTAGTACTGCAGCGACAGGGTCGGCGGCAGGTGTTTGATGTCGGCCAGTTTGCCGTCAAGACCCGGGCCCAGGCCCTTCACCGCAACGGTGTGGCTGAACGGTGTTGCCGCCAGCAGTTCGATACCGATGTGCGGCGTCAGCATGTAGGCGAACGTCAGACCGAGCTGTGTATTGCCGTCGAGCGTGGCTTTGGTGCCTGAAACCTTGGAGCCGTCGAGTCTGACCTCGCCGCTGTCTTCGTTGGGTTGTACGTGCGCTGCGCCAGCGCGAACGATGAAGTCGCCAGCCTCGTATGCCTGGGCGGCAGTAGGGGCGGCGATGGCGAGCGCGACGAGAGAGGCGCGAAGCAGATGTCTGTTCATTGGGGCTCCAGGAAATCAGTCGAAATTTATGGGCGGAATGTTAAAGCGCTGTCGAGCGGCGACTTTGACTCAGCTCAATGAAATCGCTGGGAACCCCTTTCTCTTCACGTGTCTGGCAATTCGTAGACAAAAATCTTGTCTGCCTGCATCTGATAACCCGCTTCTGCCAGTTCGCTTGAAGACGACTTGGCCTGCATCGGTCCTTCGATCCAGTACGGCTGATACAGCTCATCGACCTTCACACCCAGCTCACTCGTGACATGCACGATCTGGTTCGCCGGCGGCGGCGGCACATGGATGCAGGCACCGAAATACGGCACCAGCAAAAACTCGATCACTCTGCCTTCCTCACTGACCTCCAGTGGCACGATGTAACCCGGCAGACGCACCTGCTTGCCATCCAGTGCCTTGACCACCGGCGCATGAGGCGCCAGCTGGCTGGCCGCGGGAGCTTGCTCCATGGCCAATGCATCGGACATCTTCGACAGGTCGTGCATCGGCGTGGTCACCGGCTTCACGACAGGTGCATCAGGCGGAATCATCTCGGCCCAGGTCAGTACACGCGGCTCGGCGGCCCACAGTGACGTGGAAACCGAGAGCAGCAGAGTGAGTAGCATGCGCCGCATTATGAAGGTCCTCATAAACGAATCGACAGACCATCTGCCAGTGACTGCCTGTAGGCTCGCCAGGCTGGCACGGTTCCCATCAACAGCGCGCAAGCGAGGATGCCACCCAGTAATGTCCATTCATATTGGCCAGGTGGCATAGGCGAGAGGTACAAACCGTAAGTATTTATTACGTAATCCTGAGACACGAAGATACCGATATAGAGCAGTGCAAGGCCGCTGACAACACCCGCCAGCGCCAGCGCGAAGGCTTCGAGTATCAGCAGGCTCGCGATGTGCCAGGGTCTGGCACCAACCGATCGCAGGATCGCCATCTCGCGGCGGCGTTCGTTGAGGCTGGTGAGGATGGCCGTCAGCATGCCGATCAGCCCCGTCAGCACCACGAACAGCGAAATCACGAACAGCGCCTTTTCAGCTGTGCCCATCAGACTCCACAGTTCCTGCAAGGCCACGCCCGGCAGAATCGCAAGCATGGGTTCGCCACGGTATTCGTTGATCTCGCGCTGCAGACTGAAGGTCGAGATCTTGCTGTTCAGGCCGAGCATGAATGCTGTGATCGCTGTCGGCGTCAGGTCCATGTTGCGCGCCTGATCGGCAGAGATGCGTTCATTGCCACGAGCGGGCGCGCCGTTGTGCCAGTCGATGTGAATGGCTTCCATTCCGCCCAGGCTGATGTGCAATGTGCGGTCTACCGGTGTGCCGGTGGGTTTGAGAATGCCGACCACGGTGAACGGCTTGTCGTCATGCTTGACCAGACTGATCGCCGCTACGCCGTGAGCCAGCACCAGCTTGTCGCCCAGCTTGTAGTGCAGCGCCTTGGCAACCTCCGAACCGAGCACCACCTCGAACGGATCGGTCTTGAATTCACGTCCCTCGGCCAGCTCCAGATGCTGCTGACGGCCGAACTGATAATGCTCGAAGTACGACGCGTTGGTGCCCATCACCCGGTAGCCGCGGTGCGAGTCGCCGAGTGAAATCGGGATCGCCCATTTCACCTGCTTACTCTCGGCAAAATGCTCGAAGCTGTCCCAGCGGATGTTGTTGGTGGCGTTGCCGATGCGAAACACCGAGTACAGCAGCAGGTTGATCGAGCCGGAGCGTGCGCCGACGATCAGGTCTGTGCCGCTGATGGTGCTTGCGAAACTGGTACGTGCTTCGGTACGCACCCGCTCGACAGCCAGCAGCAGGCAGACCGACAGTGCGATGGCAAAGACGGTGAGGAACGCGGTGAAGCGACGGTTGGCCAGGCTGGCCATGGCCAGACGAAACAGATACATCTCAAATCTCCACGGCAACGGCGGCGCGATTGAGGTCGCTGAGCGACAGGTTGCGATCGAACAGCGGTGCCAGGCTCTGGTCATGACTGACGAACAACAGGCTGGCGCCGGCTTCGCGGCATTCGGCGAACAGCAGGCGAATGAACGCTTCGCGTGAGTCGGCGTCCAGTGCGGAGGTCGGCTCGTCGGCGATCACCAGTTCCGGTTGACCGATCAGGGCGCGTGCTGCGGCGACGCGTTGTTGCTGGCCGATGGATAGCGAGTCTGCACGTCGGGTCAGCATGGCCGGGTCTTTCAGGCCCAGGTGAGTCAGCAGGGTCGTTGTCGCTTTTTCGACACTGCCGTGCCGCTGTTTCGCACGTTCGGCGCGGACTTTGGAAAAGTGGCAGGGCAGTTCGATGTTCTCGCGCACCGACAGAAACGGCAGCAGGTTGAACTGCTGAAAAATATAGCCGGTGTGGTCGACACGGAAACGGTCCCGCGCTGCTGCGGACAGGCTCGAAAGCTCCTGTCCCAGCAGGCGGATGGTGCCGCGAGTGGGTTTTTGCACACCGCCCAGCAGGCCCAGCAGCGTAGTCTTGCCGCTGCCGCTCGGACCTTTCAGGAAAAGGGTTTCGGCGGTTTCCAGGCGAAATTCGGGGATGTCCAGAAGCTGCGGCTGACCCGGCCAGTTGAAGCTCAGGTCGGACAGCTCGATCAGTGCTTGGGTCATGGTCTGACTCACGCTCGGTTGAAAATCAAAAGACCGGGCCAAGCCCGGTCAATGTGCCGCGAAGGGGATCAGAACTTCAGCGTAGGGTTCGCTGCAATCACTTCTGCACCCGACTGGCCACTTGGCGAGATCAGTTGTACCTGAAGCTTCTTGGTGTCGGGGAATGTTTTGAAGATCTGCGACAGGTCCAGCTTCTTCAGGATGGCAGGTGCATCACAGACGAATTTGTAAGTGCCATGAATTTCGCTGTGTTCGTGATGATCGGCGTCGCCGTCTTTGGCGTGTTCTTCGTGATCATCGTCCTTGTCGCCAAACAGCGGGCTTTCCACTTTCACCGACGTGGCCGAGCAGTTGGCCGCATCGGCAATGTTGAACAGCGCATTGGGCTTGAGCAGAAACTCACGCGCCTTGGCCAGCTTGGCCTTGTCTTCAGCCGACGTTGCCTCGTGCTCGAACCCGACAATGTTCATGGCCGGGCTGTCGAATTCGAACTCCAGCGTCTTGCCTTCCAATACCACGTCCAGACGCCCTACACCGTGCTCATGAGCGCCAAGGCTGCCGTGTTCTGCGCCGTGATCATGATCGTGTTCTTCAGCGGCATGGGCGACAGCGAGTGGCAGCAGGGCAAAGGGCAGGGCGAGTAGCAGACGGCGCATAACAGACTCCGGTAGTGCATTTTCGGGAAAAATCGTTATGTGATCTTATAACAAGTCATGCGTGGCGTGAGGTGTTTTTTCTGAACGACGGTGCTTCCAGTAACGAGGGCTGGAATAGCGCAGGTTCGGATTATGCCGAACCGTTCTCACGGACCAAGTCGTCAGATCCTACCCTGAATGGGGTAGCCACTGAAGGAATGCAGGATGCGTCGTCAGTGGCAGCAATACATCCAGGGACCTGCACCGCATCAAGGAAGACCCCTCATGAAAAAGCTCCATCCCAACGTTGAAACCCTGCGTGCGATCTACAAGGATCTGGCTCGCATCGCCGAGTTTGCGGATCACGATATTGTGCTGCACAAGGCGGACCGAGGTGCCCGGGGCGGATTGTCCATGGTCATCGGCAGACGGTCGGTGCAGAACCATGAGCTGGACCTGATCGAGCACACCCGCCAGACCCTTTATATGGACGTTCACGAGATCGTTGCGGACGATCACTTCGGTTCGGTCATGGGTTACATGCGCGCCACCTGCGAACGCAAGAAAATCGCCATGCCGTTCTGCGGTCTGTGGCGCTTTCGCGATGGAAAGATCGTCGAGCACTGGGAAAACGTTTACGACATCAGGGCGTTCGGCAGCTTCATGATGGGCGATGAGTCATTGATGAGTCGCTGGCTGTGTGACTGAGCGTGGGAATGCGCGCCCACGTGTGGGAGCATGCGCATCTGACTGTCAGCAGGTGCATATCATGTTGCGTATTCGTGGAAACGTGGGCCAGTGGCCGGTGGATTTGACACTGGAACTGGACGAAGGCGATTGGGCCCAACTGGGCGCGCAGTTGAAGGCCTCGGCGCCTGAAGCGGCGGCGGCTGTGGTCCAGAGCAGGCCGGTCAATCAGGACGACAAGGTCTGGCAGGTGGCGCAGGACCTTTTGCAAAAGGCCGGACAGATGAGCGGGCCGGACCTTCTGGCGCAACTGGAAGGCGTTGCTGGCAGCACTGCAGCGGGCAAACGCCTGTTGGTGCGTTTGCGGCATTGCGCGAATGTGAAGGTCGAGAGCGGGGCGGATGCGCCGCTGTACAGTTGGGTCGCTGCGAAATGATTCAACGCTGGCCGGTGTCTGGCATCCTTGGGATACCGGCACCGGCCAGCGTCTTGCTTAGTACAGCGCTGCGAACAGCTTGCGACGGTACATCGTCACCAGCGGATGGTCGTTGCCCAACAGGTCGAACACCTGCAGCAACGTCTTGTGCGGCAGGCCTTCGGCGTAGTTGCGATTGCGGATGAACAGCTTGAGCAATCCGTCCAGCGCCGCTTCGTACTGCTGACGGGACAACTGCTGGATGGCCAGTTGATGGGACGCTTCGTCGTCCTGCGGATTTTGCGCCAGACGGCTTTTCAACTCGGCAGCATCCGGCAGGGTGGCGGCTTCGGCAAGAAAGGTCAGTTGCGCCTTGGCGCCCGCCAGCTCGGCCTTGTGGGCGTCACTCTTGACGGCATCCAGCACCTGACGCGCTTCACTCAGCTCGCCACGTTCTGCCAGGCAGCGCGCGTACAGAATCAGCGCCGCCGCGTTGGTGTTGTCTTCGCCTAGCAAGACTTTGAGCATGGCTTCAGCGTCGGCAAAGCGGCTCTCTGCAAACAATTCCTGCGCCTGCTTGAGCGGATCAGCGGCGGGCGGTGGTGGCATGACCACGTGTTGTTCGAGAATCTTGCGGATTTCAGATTCCGGCTGTGCTCCGGCAAAACCGTCCACCGGCTGACCATCCTTGAACAGCACCACGGTTGGCAGGCTGCGGATGCCGAAACGGGCGACGATGTCCTGCTCGATGTCGCAGTTCACCTTGGCCAGCAGCAACTCACCCTGGTAGCTCTCGGTGATCTGTTGCAGCAGAGGCATCAGCACCTTGCACGGCGCACACCACTCGGCCCAGAAATCCACCAGTACGGGTTGGTCGAATGACTTGTCGATCACCAACTGATCGAAAGTCGCCGTGGTTGCATCGAAGATGTAAGCAGTGTCCTGGCTCATGGCGCGTCTCGGAGAATCTGAATGCCGCCAACTATAAAGCCCGCCGGGGAATGCTGAAAGGGAAGTCTCGGGGAGAGCGGGGGGGATCAGTAGATCAGGTTGGTCGGACACCGACTCAAACTGTGGGAGGCGGCTTGCCGGCGAAGCATTCTTTCAGGCGACGCTTCAGTGACTGTCCTGACGCCATCGCCGGCAAGCCGCCTCCCACATAGAGTGTGGTTCTCATGCAGCCTGCATGTTGTCTGGCAAATTGGGCCTGTCCTTGAGGGCCGTTATGCGCGTACGGCGTGATACAGGCTCACATCCCGAAACTCGTGTGGCTCGGCCAGATCAGGCAGGGTCAGCGCGTGCAGCATTCCAAGGCGCTGGTAAGCCGGATGCTGAAAATCCCGAACCCTGGAATCGGCCACCAGCGCTTCACGGCCGCGGCTCAGGAAGTGGTCGAGCAAGGGCAGGTTGGCGCGGTCGTAGAGCACGTCGGCGACCAGAATCAGGTCGAAGCGGTCGGCCTCGGCGAAGAAGTCCGTCGAGTAGTTCAGGGCCACGTCGTTGAGGTCAGCATTGGCTCTGCACGCAGCAATGGCCAGATGATCGAGATCGCAGGCCACCACTTCCAGCGCGCCTGCCTTGGCGGCAGCAATGCCCGCAACGCCTGAGCCCGCACCGAAGTCCAGCACGCGCTTGCCCTTTACCCAGTGCGACTGCTCGGCCAGAAAGCGCGCCAGCGCCAGACCGCTCGCCCAGCAGAAACTCCAGTAGGGCGGGTCCTCCAGAATGCGTCGAGTCTCATCGGGGCTGAACGCACGGTCCATGTTATCGGCGTCGATCAGCCACAGTTTCAGCGTGGTCTGCGGCAGCGCTGTCACGACCAGTCGGGAATCGCCGAGCAATTCGTGCAGCGCCTGCTGAAGGTGTTGCGGGGCGGTCATGGTGCCTTGACGAACTGCAACTGCCCCAAGGCCTGGCTGGTGGCCTGCTGAATGCGCATCGACGGCAGATGCAGAATCAACTGCCCCGACTGGCTGGCCCGGCCACGCAACTCGACCCTGCCATCCACCGGAAAGGCTTCCGGGTTGAAGCGCAACTGGAACGGCAGCGACTGCCCGTTACCTTGCAGCTTGGTGCTGGTCAGCAATTTCTGCGGACGATTGCGTTCATCGACCACCAGCATCGCCAGCTCGACTTCGGCCCCCGCCGGTACGCCCAGCAGTTGACCGCTCAATTCGCGCTGATAAGGCTGCAGCGGACCTGGGCCGGTAGGAAGTTTGATCGCTGGTGCGACAGGCTTGGCCGGGACCGGTTCGGGGGCGTCATTGCTGCTGCAGGCGGCCAGCAAGCCGAACAGTCCGAGCAGAAAAAGGGGGCGTAGCGTCATCAAGAGCTCCACAAGACAAAAAACGAAAGGCTGTACGACGCCGGATACCGATGCAGTATTACCGAGCTCGGGCAATTTCACATCACGATATTGCGCGTCTATATACCGTAAACCCCAAGCCTTGTCTTGCCAGCGGGATGCGCTACCATGGCGCTCCTCATTCTTTTGTTGCCTGCCACCATGCACTGTCCCTTCTGCGGTGCCAATGACACCAAAGTCATCGACTCCCGCCTAGTCGCCGAAGGCGAACAAGTCCGCCGCCGTCGCGAGTGTCTGGCCTGCGGCGAACGCTTCACCACGTTCGAAACCGCCGAGCTGGTTCTGCCGCGCCTGATCAAGACCGACGGCAGCCGTCAGCCCTTCGATGAAGAGAAATTGCGCGCCGGTATGCAGCGTGCCCTCGAAAAACGCCCCGTCAGTGTCGAACGTCTCGAAGCGGCGCTGGCGCACATCAAGCACAAACTACGTGCGACCGGGGAGCGTGAAGTCAAATCCCTCGTCGTGGGTGAACTGGTCATGGGCGAGTTGCAGAAACTCGACGAAGTGGCCTACATCCGGTTCGCCTCGGTTTACCGGCGCTTTCAGGACCTCAACGAATTCCGTGAAGAAATCGACCGCCTGGCCCGCGAGCCTGGCAAGGAATGAGTGCATTGCTGACTGAACAGGCTGCTCTGGACGTTCATTACATGGCCCGGGCGCTGGAACTGGCGCGCAAGGGGCTGTATTCCACACACCCCAATCCTCGTGTCGGTTGCGTCATCGTGCGGGAAGGGCAGATCGTCGGCGAGGGCTGGCATGCCCTTGCCGGCGAGCCTCATGCAGAAGTCCATGCGTTGCGTCAGGCTGGCGAACAGGCCAGAGGCGCAACAGCCTACGTCACCCTTGAACCGTGCAGCCACCATGGTCGTACGCCGCCCTGCGCCGATGCGCTGGTGAATGCCGGGGTCACGCGGGTCGTGGCTTCCATGCAGGACCCCAACCCGGAGGTGGCCGGTCGTGGCTTGCTGCGATTGATGACCGCAGGCATCGCCGTCCAGTGCGGCGTGCTCGAAGCCGAAGCGCGTGCCCTGAACAAGGGCTTTATCAAACGCATGGAAACCGGCCAGCCTTATGTGCGGGTCAAGCTGGCGATGAGTCTGGATGGCCGCACGGCCATGGCCAGTGGCGAAAGCCAGTGGATTACAGGTCCAGAAGCGCGCTCTGCGGTTCAGCGTCTGCGGGCGCAATCGAGTGTGGTACTGACCGGTGCCGATACGGTGCTGGCCGACAAGGCCCGCCTGACCGTGCGCCCGGACGAGCTGGGCCTGAACGCTGAGTTGACTGCATTGGCGGCGGCTCGTGTGCCACTGCGTGTATTGATCGACGGCCGCCTGCGCGTGCCGCTCGACGCGCCATTCCTTCAGGCAGGCAGTGCGCTGGTCGCCACCTGCGCCGCAGCGTCGGCCCGGGGTCGTTATCACGATGAAGGCCACGAGATTGTCGCGATGGCTGACAGCGCAGGTCACGTGGACCTGCGCAAGTTGCTCACTGAACTGGGGACTCGCGGCGTCAACGAAGTACTGGTCGAAGCCGGTCCGCGGCTGGCAGGTGCTTTCACGCGTCTTGGGCTGGTGGACGAATTCCAGATTTTCATCGCCGGCAAGTTTCTCGGCTCCTCGGCCCGACCATTGCTCGACCTGCCACTGGCGCAAATGAGCGAAGCGCTGGAACTGAATATCGTAGAAATGCGCGCCGTCGGCAATGACTGGCGAGTCATTGCTCTCCCTGTTCCCGTACCCGGCGTATAATTCCAGACTTTCGCTAAACGCGAAGCCCTTGTTCTCCAGGAGGACTCATGTTTACCGGCATCATCGCTTCCATCGGCAGCATCCGCGCACTGACCCCTAAAGGCGGCGATGTCCGCGTTTATGTGGAAACCGGCAAGCTCGACCTGAGCGACGTCCAGTTGGGCGACAGCATCGCCGTCAACGGCGTGTGCCTGACGGCCGTCGAACTGCCCGGCGACGGTTTCTGGGCCGACGTCAGTCGTGAAACCCTCACCGTCACCGCCTTCGTTGACCTCAAGTCAGGCAGCCGCGTGAACCTGGAAAAGGCCCTGACGCCAACCTCGCGTCTGGGCGGTCATCTGGTCAGCGGTCACGTCGACGGCGTGGGCGAAATCGTCTCGCGTGAAGATAACGCCCGTGCCATCCAGTTCCGTGTGCGAGCGCCGCGTGAACTGGCCAAGTACATCGCCCACAAGGGCTCGATCACGGTCGATGGCACCAGCCTGACCGTCAACTCGGTCAACGGCGCCGAGTTTGAGCTGACCATCGTCCCGCACACGCTGAGCGAGACCATCATGTCCGACTACCGTCCAGGCCGTAAGGTGAATCTGGAAGTCGACCTGCTGGCGCGCTATCTGGAGCGTCTGCTGCTGGGCGACAAGGCCGCAGAGCCGGGTCACGGCACCATCACCGAAAGCTTTCTGGCCGAGAACGGCTACCTCAAATCCTGAATTGATTGAAGGGGGTGCCGCGTGGCGCTCAACAGTATCGAAGAACTGGTAGAAGACATTCGCCAGGGCAAGATGGTCATCCTGATGGATGACGAAGACCGCGAGAACGAAGGTGACCTGATCATGGCCGCCGAATGCGTCAAGCCTGAGCACATCAACTTCATGGCCCGTTTCGCACGTGGCCTGATCTGCATGCCGATGACCCGCGAGCGCTGCGAGACCCTGAAGCTGCCGCTGATGGCGCCGCGCAACGGTTCTGGTTTCGGCACCAAGTTCACCGTGTCAATCGAGGCCGCCGAAGGCGTGACCACCGGCATCTCGGCTGCAGACCGCGCGCGCACCGTGCAGGCTGCTGCTGCGAAGGACGCCAAGGCAGATGACATCGTCAGCCCCGGCCATATCTTCCCGCTGATGGCTCAGGCAGGCGGCACACTGGCCCGCGCCGGTCATACCGAAGCCGCGTGCGACCTGGCGCGCATGGCCGGTTTCGAACCGAGCGGCCTGATCTGCGAAGTCATGAACGACGATGGCACCATGTCGCGTCGTGCGGAGCTTGAGGCATTTGCCCTCGAACACGACATCAAGATCGGTACCATCGCCGACCTGATTCACTATCGGATGATCCACGAACGTACCGTTCAGCGGATTGCCGAGCAGCCGATGGACAGCGAACTGGGGCATTTCAACCTGGTGACCTACCGCGATTCGGTCGAAGGTGACGTCCACCTGGCACTGACCCTGGGCAAGATCTGCGCGGAAGAACCGACCCTGGTGCGTGTGCACAACATGGACCCGTTGCGCGATCTGCTGATGGTCAGGCAGCCAGGCCGCTGGAGCCTGAGAGCCGCCATGAGCGCGGTCTCCAAGGCAGGCAGCGGCGTGGTTCTGCTGCTGGGCCATCCGCTGGATGGCGACGTGGTGCTGGCTCATATTCGCGAAACGGCCGGGCAACAACCGATCAAGACACCGACCACTTACAGCACCGTCGGCGCGGGTTCGCAGATCCTTCGTGACCTGGGCGTACGCAAAATGCGCCTGATGAGTTCACCAATGAAGTTCAATGCGATATCCGGTTTCGATCTGGAAGTTGTAGAATACGTGCCCTCCGAATAAATACCGGCAGGTCGATGCACGCGAAAGCCTGTTTTTCGTGTCCATCGGCCTGGCAGTTGTGATTCGTGGCCTAAAATCCTCCAAAGTCCGCCTCAAGGCGGGCTTGCTCTTTAATACGAGACTCACCGAATGACCTTGAAGACCATCGAAGGTACCTTCATCGCCCCCCAAGGCCGCTACGCCTTGGTGGTTGGCCGTTTCAACAGCTTCGTCGTGGAAAGCCTGGTGAGCGGTGCCGTTGATGCGCTGGTACGCCATGGCGTGAGCGAAAGCGACATCACCATCATCCGTGCGCCGGGTGCTTTCGAGATTCCACTGGTTGTGCAGAAAGTTGCGCAACGCAGCGAGTTCGCCGCCATCGTCGCGCTGGGCGCGGTCATTCGTGGCGGCACCCCGCACTTCGAATACGTCGCCGGTGAGTGCGTCAAAGGCCTGTCTCAGGTTTCCATGGAGTTCGGTGTTCCGGTTGCCTTCGGCGTGCTGACGGTCGATTCGATCGAGCAGGCCATCGAACGCTCCGGCACCAAGGCTGGCAACAAGGGCGCTGAAGCTGCCTTGTCCGCCATCGAAATGGTCAGTCTGCTGTCGCAGCTGGAGGCCAAGTGATTTCCGACGATACCGATCAGTTCAACCCGCGCGATGCCAAGTCGCCCGAGGCCGCCAAAGGCAAGAGCGCCAAGCGTCGCGAAGCGCGTCAGATGGCGACCCAGGCCCTGTACCAATGGCACATGGCAGGTCATTCGCTGAACGAAATCGAGGCACAGTTCCGTGTCGACAACGACTTCAGCAACGTTGACGGCGCTTACTTCCGTGAGCTGCTGCACGGTGTTGCCACCAA
The DNA here is from genome assembly GCF_001642795.1 of Pseudomonas viridiflava. Classification (GTDB taxonomy): domain Bacteria; phylum Pseudomonadota; class Gammaproteobacteria; order Pseudomonadales; family Pseudomonadaceae; genus Aquipseudomonas; species Aquipseudomonas viridiflava. The sequence goes on from NZ_LKEH01000035.1 coordinate 12,688, forward strand.
CAAGACCGAGATCGACACCGCGCTGTCGCCTTGCCTGGACCTGACCATCGAAGAGCTCGATCCGGTCGAGCTGGCGGTTCTGCGCCTGTCCACCTTCGAATTGCTCAAGCGTATCGACGTGCCTTACCGCGTCGTGATCAACGAAGGCATCGAGCTGGCAAAAGTCTACGGCTCCACTGACGGCCACAAGTTCGTCAACGGTGTGCTGGACAAGCTGGCGCCGCGCCTGCGTGAAGTCGAAGTGAAGGCCCACAAGCGCTGATCAGCGCCTGACCTTCATGGGAGAGTTCGAGCTGATCCGTCATTACTTCGCCGCTGCGCCCTGTGCGCAGGCGCGCGAAGAAGTGGCGCTGGGCATCGGCGACGACTGCGCCTTGCTGGCATTGCCGTCCGGTGAACAGATGGCGATCTCCACCGACACCCTGGTTGCCGGGGTGCATTTCCCCGAAGTCTGCGACCCCTTTCTGCTCGGCCAGCGCGCGCTTGCAGTGTCTGCCAGTGACCTGGCGGCCATGGGCGCGCGCCCTGTCGGCTTCACCCTGGCTTTGACCTTGCCGAGTGTCGATATCGACTGGCTTGAAGCGTTCGCGTTCGGGCTGAGCCGGATGGCGCAACATTGTTCGTTGAGCCTGATCGGCGGCGACACGACCCGTGGACCGTTGAGCCTGACGCTGACTGTGTTTGGCGGCGTGCCCGCCGGGCTGGCGCTGACACGCAGCGGTGCCCGGGAAGGCGACCTGTTGTGCGTCGGTGGTGCGCTGGGTGACGCTGCCGGAGCCTTGCCGCTGGTCTTGGGTGAGCGCAACGCCGAGCCGTCTGTTGCAGAGCCTCTGCTGGCGCGCTATTGGTCGCCTCAGCCGCAACTGGCGCTCGGCCAGGCGCTGCGTGGCAAGGCCACGTCCGCGCTGGACATTTCCGACGGCCTGCTCGCCGATTGTGGGCACATCGCCCAGGCATCGAACGTCCGACTGTTGATCGAGCGCGACACAGTGCCAATGTCCGCCGAACTGCTCACGCTTTTCGACACTCAGTCCGCTCGGCAAAAAGCCTTCAGCGGCGGCGATGATTACGTGTTGGCGTTCACGCTGCCACCGGTTCATCTGGCCGCGTTGCTGGAAGCCGGCTGGCCGGTGCATGTCATCGGCCGAGTCCTTGCGGGGCAGGGCGTCGCGCTGATTGATGGCGACGGACAGGACGTCACGCCGTCGACCCGTGGTTACCAGCATTTTCGGGGTGGGTCGTGAATGTCCCGCCCGCTTGGGGTTCGATCGGGTTCTATCGATCGAACTTTACGATCTGAATGCCCGAGAATTCAGCCTAAGCGTCTGCAGGAACCTGCTGTTACAATGCAAATCTTGCGAATTTCCAGTCTTCATACTGATTAGGAGCACACGGTGCCCGTCGTATTTGTCGCCGCTTCCAAACTGCCCACACCTTTTGCAGAATTTGCCATGCACGGCTTCATCGAGTCGGCAACCGGGCGTGAACACGTTGTCCTGAGTCTGGGTGACGTGGCAGATGGCGCCCCCGTTCTGGGTCGTATTCATTCCGAATGCCTGACCGGCGACGCCTTGTTCAGTCAGCGTTGCGATTGTGGTTCCCAGCTTGAAGCCGCTTTGCGCGCCATTGCCACTGAAGGCCGCGGCGTGCTGTTGTACCTGCGTCAGGAAGGTCGTGGTATCGGCCTGATGAACAAGATCCGCGCCTACGAATTGCAGGACGGCGGTGCCGACACCGTTGAAGCCAACGAGCGTCTGGGTTTTGCGGCTGATCAGCGCGACTATGCGATCTGCCTGCCAATGCTCCAGCATCTGGGCGTCCAGTCGCTGCGTCTGATGACCAACAATCCACGCAAGGTCAAAGCCTTGACCGACATGGGGATCAAGGTTGCGGAGCGCGTGCCGCTGCACACCGGCCAGAATCCGCACAACAAGCTGTATCTGGCCACCAAGGCCGGCAAGCTGGGCCACATGATGGGCAACGAGCATCAGAGCGAGGTTGGGCCCGCTTGACCCGCAGTCAGGTTCGCCAGCGACTGGCGATGGCATGGTGGCGCCAGCTCGGCCTCACCCTTGCGCCGTTGCTGGTCGTGTGCCTGTTTTTCGGCAGTAACGAACCGATGATGACCGTGCTGGCTCTTCCGCTGTTCGTCGCAGGCGTGGGTTCGATGTTCGTCAGCCTCAAGCCGTTCGGGGCTTACAAGCGTGCGTTGATCACCACCCAGACCGCACTCGACACCCCTCAGGAACCCGCCGCCTGGCTGCACCTTGCAGCCGTTCGACGTCTGGCCTTCCTCTACGCCGGGCTCCCTGCCTGGATCGCCGCCATTGCCGTGCTCTTCGGCCTGCACCCGTTGCCCGTCTGCCTGCTGGCATTTGCGAGCGTGGTGCTGCTGTATCTGTATCGGATTCCATCGCAGCTAGGCTGATGGCAGCGGGGGAGTGCGGACGCGGAGCGTCCTGAGCGGTGTTAAATACAAAAAAAGCGCTCAATGAGCGCTTTCAATGTTTTCGCGTCAATCAACCAATCAGCGTCAGCCGCTTGTTGATCGCCGCTTCGATGCCTGGCGCATCCAGGCCACACTCGGCCAGCATCTGCGCAGGTTTGGCGTGCTCGACGTATACATCCGGCAAGCCAATGTGCAGCACGGATTTGAGGATGTTTTCCCGCGCCAGGAACTCACTGACTGCAGCGCCCGCGCCACCCATGATGGCGTTCTCTTCGAGCGTGACCAGCAGTTCGTGATTGGCTGCTGCCTCACGAACGAGTGCTTCATCGAGCGGCTTCACGAAGCGCATGTCGATGACGGTTGCGTCCAGCTTCTGCGCAACGACCAAGGCTTCGGCCAGCTGCACGCCGAACACCAGAATCGCGACGCCCTGACCCTGACGACGCACCATGCCTTTGCCGATTTCAACTGGCTCAAGATCCTTTTCGATCACAGCGTTTGGACCCGTTCCGCGCGGATAGCGCACAGCGGCAGGACCGTTATGCAGGTAGCCGGTGTTGAGCATCTTGCGCAGTTCGTTTTCGTCGCTCGGCGTCATCACCACCATGCCGGGGATGCAGCGCAGGTAGGACAAGTCGAAGCTGCCCGCATGCGTCGGGCCGTCTTCGCCCACCAGACCGGCGCGGTCGATGGCGAATAATACGTCGAGGTTCTGCACCGCCACGTCATGCACCAGTTGGTCATAACCGCGTTGCAGGAAGGTGGAATAGATCGCGACCACCGGCTTGCTGCCTTCACAGGCCATGCCCGCAGCCAGCGTGACGGCGTGCTGCTCGGCAATCGCCACGTCGAAATAACGCTCAGGGTAGCGCTCGCTGAAATCGACCAGATCCGAGCCTTCCTTCATGGCTGGAGTAATGCCCACCAGCCGTGAATCCGCTTCAGCCATGTCGCACAGCCACTGCCCAAACACACCGGAATACTTGGGGCCGCTGACCTTTTTCGGGATCGCGACAGGCGCATTCAACGGTTCGAGTTTGGTGATCGCGTGGTAGCCGATCGGGTCGACTTCTGCCGGACCGAAACCCTTGCCTTTCTTGGTGACCACATGCAGAAACTGTGGGCCTTTAAGGTCACGCATGTTGCGCAGCGTGGCGATCAGGGTCGGCAGGTCGTGACCGTCGATAGGCCCGATGTAATTCCAGCCCAGCTCTTCGAACAGCGTGCCGGGCACCAGCATGCCTTTCGCGTATTCCTCGGTGCGACGGGCAATTTCCCAGGCACCGGGCAGGCGCGAAAGCACCTTTTTGCTGCCTTCACGCATGCTTGCATACGTGCGGCTGGAAAGGATCTTGGCCAGATAGTTAGACAGCCCGCCAACGTTGCGCGAGATCGACATGTCGTTGTCGTTGAGGATGACCAGCATGTTCGCGGCCACTTCCGGGGCGTGGTTCAACGCCTCGAATGCCATGCCCGCCGTCAGCGCGCCGTCGCCGATTACGGCGATGGACTTGCGGTCGCTGCCCTGCAGGCGCGAGGCAATCGCCATGCCCAGAGCCGCGCTGATCGAGGTGCTGGAGTGACCAACGCCGAACGTGTCGTACTCGCTCTCGCTGCGACGCGGGAATGCCGCGACACCGTCTTTCTGGCGCAGCGTGGACATGCGCGCGCGACGGCCCGTCAGGATCTTGTGCGGGTAGGCCTGATGACCCACATCCCACACCAGGCGGTCGTCCGGCGTGTCGAACACGTAATGCAGGGCGATGGTCAGCTCGATGACGCCGAGACCGGCACCAAAATGCCCTCCGGTCTGGCCAACGGAGTAGAGCAGTTCCAGGCGCAGCTCATCGGCCAGGGTTTCCAGCTCGGCTTCACCCAGAAGGCGCAGGCCATCCGGTGTATTGGCTCGGTCGAGCAACGGCGTAACCGGGCGCTCGCGGGGAATCTCTTTGAACGTCGTGGGCATCAGGCGAATCGTTATAAGTAAAAGAGGCGGCAGTTTACCTTATGCATCGCAAGCTGCCCATGAAGTGCATCAGCGGCGTCCGGCTGAACCGGACCTGATGACTGTGACCGGATGAACTGCTGTTGATTCACCCGATTTCGATGGTCGGTAATGCTGATCAGTGACGGCGTTCAACGATGTAGCGGGCCAGCTCGCGCAAAGGTTCTGCTGCGTTACTGAACAAGTCTAGTGCAGTCAGCGCCTGATCGCGCAGCTCCAGGGCGTAGCCCTTGGCGGCCTCAAGCCCCAGCAAGGCCGGATAGGTCGGCTTGTCGCGGGCAATATCCGCACCCTGGCGTTTGCCGAGGGTGGCAGTGTCACTTTCCACGTCGAGAATGTCGTCCTGCACCTGAAAAGCCAGACCTACGGCTCGGGCATACACCTGAAGTGCATCAAGTTGTGTCTGGTCGGCACGGCCGCTCGCCAGTGCGCCCAGTCGAACACTGGCTTCGATCAGTGCGCCAGTCTTGTGGCGGTGCATGTATTCCAGTGCAGCCTGATCCAGCTTCAGACCCACCGAACCCAGATCGATTGCCTGACCACCCACCATGCCGGCCGGCCCGGCAGCTGTCGCCAGAGTGCTGACCATCTGCAGGCGCGTCTGCGCGTCACGCGAGGTCAGGTTCGGCGCGAGCAGGGCGGTGAACGCCAGGCTCTGCAGGCCATCGCCCGCCAGAATCGCACAGGCTTCGTCAAACGCCTTGTGCGTCGTGGGTTGGCCGCGACGCAGATCGTCATCGTCCATCGCAGGCAGATCATCGTGCACCAGCGAATAGGCATGGATCAGCTCGACCGCACAGGCCGCGCCATTGGCATCTTCCGCGACACCACCCAGTGCTTCACAGGCCGCATAGGCCAGCAACGGGCGCACGCGTTTGCCGCCATTCATCACGCTGTAGCGCATGGCGTCGTAGAGACGGGTCAATTCAGGAGTTGGGGCTTGGAACAGACCTTCAAGCGCCGCGTTGACGCGGGCCTGGCTTTGCGCTTGGTAGCTCGCGATCATTCAGGCAATTCCGCGTCGTCGAAAGGCTCTTCGGCCAGTTCACCATCGCGCTCCAGCAACACCTGAACCTTCTGCTCGGCAGCGGTCAGAGCGCTCTGACAGTCGCGCGTCAAACGCACGCCCTGTTCGAAGGCGGTAAGAGAGTCTTCCAGTGACAACTCGCCATTCTCCAGTCGCTCTACCAGCGTTTGCAGATCAGCGAGAGACTGTTCGAAATCCAGTGCAGCTTTCTTGCGGGCCATGAGGGCATTTCCGGTAGAGATTAAACCGGGCGACACTAGCAGAGCGACGCCCGTGGGGCAAATGACGGCGACCTGTTCGGCAGCCGGATGACAGCGCTGTAGCGCTTTCAGGTTAGCCCGCCGGGTTCAGACTGCGGCGAAACCTGACCGCAGGTCGGCAATCAGGTCATCCGGGCTTTCCAGACCGATTTGCAGCCGCAGCATCGGGCCGTCACCGCGATCGGGGCCATGTTGTTCAATCTCGGTGATGAGGCTTTCGAAACCGCCCCACGAATAACCGATCCCGAACAGCTTCAGGGCACCGACGAAACGATCGAGCACCTGACGATCGGTCGTTTTGAATTCGAAACTCAGCAAACCATTGCAGCCATGGAAATCCCGCTTCCAGATGGCGTGGCCCGGATCGCTCTCGAGCGCCGGATACAGCACCCGCGCCACCTGCGGTTGCTCCAGCAGCCACTGCGCAACCTGCAGGGCGTGACGCTCATGCATAGCCATACGCGCCGCCAGACTGCGAGCGCCGCGCAGCACCAGATACGCATCGTCCGGGCTGACCGTATTGCCAACAGCGGTATTCATGGTCTTGAGGGTTTTCCAATGGGCTTCGGTAACGCTGACACTGCCCATCATCACATCCGAATGCCCGGCAACGTACTTGGTCAGCGCCATCAGCGAAATGTCTGCACCCAGCTCAAGCGGCTTGAACAACACGCCAGACCCCCACGAGTTATCCACAGCCAGCAGCAGGTTTCTCGCTTTGCACAGCCGCGAAAGCGCAGGCAGATCACACATGTCGAAGGTCAGCGAACCGGGCACTTCGGCATAGATCATGCGTGTGTTGGGCTTGATCAGGGATTCGATGTTGCTGCCATTCGCGGCGTAGTAATCGAACTGGATGTCGAACGCTTTCAGCATCGTGTTGGCCAGACGCCGTACCGGCCCGTAGACCGACTCCGTTATCAGCACATGATCGCCGGGACGCAAAAACGATTGAAACATCTGCGCCACCGCAGCCAGCCCGGTGGGGTACAGGCAGGTGCCGTGGGCGCTTTCCAGTTCAGTGATCAGGTCCTGCAACGCAAACGCCGTCGGGTTGCCGTTGGCACCGTACGTCAACGAGCGCTCAGGCCCGGCCGTCCGCACTTCCGCTTCGCGCAAGGCCGCGAGGCTGTCGAACAGCACCGTACTGATCCGCACGACCGGCGGATTGACCGACAACCCCGGACCGCTGTCTGCACTGCGGCCGCGTTGCGACAGGGCGGTATGGGCGCGTGGGTCTTTGTCGTGCGGCATGTGGGGCTCCGGTGTCAGATGGCGGATCAACAGCGCATAAGGTTAAGCGATGTTGGCCATCGTGTCGGCACTGATGTGATGCTGGTTGAAGCATCACAACAGCGCCGCGTGACGCCTTACTTGTCCAGATCAGACGCCTGATGCCGCTCTGGAACCTGCTCCGATTCCTCGCCCCAGGTGCGATTCACCTTCTTGCCGCGTATCACGGCAGGCCGCGCTGCGATTTCTTCGGTCCAGCGGATCAGGTTCGGGTATTCGTGCACCGATAGAAACTCTGCCGCCGAATACACCTTGTTCTGCACCAGCGCGCCATACCATGGCCAGACCGCGATGTCGGCGATGGTGTAAGTGTCGCCTCCCAGATAACGGCTTTCTCCAAGACGACGGTTCAGCACGTCCAGCTGACGCTTGGCTTCCATGGCGAAACGGTTGATCGGGTATTCCAGTTTCTCTGGCGCGTAGGCGTAGAAATGCCCGAAACCACCGCCCAGATAAGGCGCTGCGCCCATCTGCCAGAACAGCCAGTTCAATGTTTCGGTCCGCCCGGCCGTATCAGCGGGCAGGAAGCTGGAAAACTTCTCCGCGAGGTACAGCAGAATCGATCCCGATTCGAACACACGCACGGGCGTGTCGTGACTGCGATCCACCAGCGCCGGGATCTTCGAGTTCGGATTGACTCCGACGAACCCACTGGAGAACTGATCGCCCTCGGAGATTTTGATCAGCCACGCATCGTATTCCGCGCCGCTGTGTCCCAGTTCCAGCAGTTCCTCCAGCATGATCGTGACCTTGACGCCGTTCGGCGTGGCCAGCGAATAAAGCTGCAGCGGGTGCTTGCCGACCGGCAGCTCCTTTTCGTGCGTAGGGCCGGCGGTGGGACGATTGATACTGGCGAAGGTGCCGCCTGACGCGGCTTCGTGCTGCCAGACCTTGGGCGGGGTATAAGGAGTGTCAGTCATACGGAAGGCCTCAGTGAGTGGTGTGAGGAGGGAGTCGTTGAATGCTGAAGGTATGAGTTGAAAATCATGTCAGGCGTTCGATTGCAGATTTTTCAGTCTGCAACGGCGAGCTGTTGTGCAGCAGATTGCTGCACAAATCGCGGATTTCGTAGTTTTATTTTATTTATGAGTGGTCTCGAGTACAGGCTGTTGTCGTTTTAATGACGTCAAATAAATGATGTCATTATGATGGCCTTTCTGTATCCTCGCCGCGCCCTTCTGCGCGACGCCACTGCCCGCTATTACAGTCAGGTTCTACCACGCACGGAAGCTTGTCCAATACGCTGTTAAAGGAATGAACTGTGATCCCTGTTCTGCGCAAGACCCTGCTCGCCCTCTCGGTGGCCGCCTACGCGATGCCCGCATTCGCCGAAACCGTTCAACTGACCAATTCCGGTTTCAAAAGCCAGGGCCAGACTCACACTGGCAACCTCGACATGGGCGGAAGTTATAGCGGGAGCGGTTTGCAGAATATCGTCGGTCTCAACGGTTCGAGGGTCGACAAGGATCTGATTCTCAATGCCGTCATCAGCAGCAGCGGAGAAGGGGTGAAAGGTGTCAGCGTGGAGGGGGGCAAGATCGTCGGCACCTTCTTCAATCGTGGCCAGATCGATGTCTCCGGCAAGGGTGCGACGGGTGTTGACCTGACCACCAGCAGCTCGGGGGCTTTTGCAGAGCTTGGCTATTTCAACAACCAGGGCACCATTGTCGCTACAGGTGAAAACGCTGAAGGCGTGCGGATCGACGGCGCCAGCTTCACCGGCAACACCACGCACCTGACCAACGACGGGACTATACGCGGGCAGGGTACCGCCATCGCCATCGGTAATACCCGCTTCAATTTGCCGGGCGCCCAGCCGTGGTTCCTTGAAAGAGGCGACTTCAATATCTTCAACAATGGCTCGATCATTTCTGCCGACAAGGCCATCGATGCCTCGGCAAGCAATCGCCCGGTCGAACTGATCCTGCGCAAGGGCAGTGTCATTGTCGGCAACCTGATAGACCTGAGTAATATTGAACTGGAAGGTGACACGTCCTTCACGGCGACCAATACCAGCACTGACGGCTATAACATCCGTCTGAAAAAGGATGGTTTGATCCTTGTTGGCGATACGGGCAGCCCGGCGACCACCTTTACGCTGGAAGCTCCGCACACCAGCATCAATGGCGGCATTTACGTCGCAGGCAACGCTGCGCTGGCCCTGAATCTCAGCAGCGCCACCAACGTGAATACGGCCGTCCTGAGAGTCACCGACGCCGCCCAGTTCGAACCAGGTGCCCAGATCAGGCTGGCCGCCAAGGGTGAGGATTTCAGCGCCACAGGCACTACCTACAAACTGCTCGAAGCAGGCCGAATTGATCTGCTTGACAAAGAGGGTGTGAAAGTCGACCCGAACGGCAAGCTTGATGTCGTCAGCACATCGGCGCTGCTCAACGTCGACAGTTACACCGTCAGCGGTACTCAAGTGGTTGCGGTGGTGACGGCCAAAGGCAAGGAACAGGTTGCCCAGATCGTCACCGATAACGGCGGCTCTACCAATAGCCAGAAAACGCTGGTCAACCTCGTTGATGACAGCATCATCGGCAAAATGAACGATAGCGATCCGTTCAAGCAAGCCTTGCTGAACGCTGATGAAGCTCAGGTTGCCAAGCTGGCTTCGCAACTGACACCGGAAATCAACGGCGGCGCAACCCGTGCCGCGACCACCAGCCAGAGCCTGATCAGTGGCGTCACCGGCAGCCGCACCAGCTCGATACGCGGCGCGTCGTCGGGCGAAGGTTTCAAGGATGCGGGCGTATGGGTCCAGTCGCTTTATAGCGACGCCACTCAAGGCCAGCGTGACGGCGTGGCGGGCTACAACGCCTATAGCCACGGCGTTGCAGTCGGCGCTGACGGCAAGTTGAACGAGAACCTGACCGTGGGTCTGGCGTACAGCTTCATCAATACCGACGTGAATGGCAAAAACGGCAACAAGACCGAAGTCGACAGCCATGCATTCACCCTGTACAGCGGTTTCGAGCTGGGCAACTACTTTGTCGATTCCAGCCTGACCTACGGCTTCAACGACAACCAGGGCAAACGCAGCATCGCCGGTACGCGTGCCAAATCGGACTATGACAGCGACCTGTTGGGCCTGAATCTGGTGGGCGGCTACACCTACCACGTCACCCCGCAAACGCTGATCGAGCCACGATTGGCTGCGCGTTACAGCCAGGTGAACATCGACGGCTATCGCGAGAAAAACTCGTCGGCCGCGTTGAAGGTCGAAGACCAGCGCTATGAAGCCATCGAGCTGGGCGCGGGTGTACGCGTGGCGGGCAGCTTCGCTCTCGGCGCGGGAACGCTGGAACCGCAAGCCAAACTGATGGCGTATCACGATTTCGCCGCCGACGAGGCCAAGAGCACATCGACCTTCCTGCTCGGCAGCACACCGTTCGTGACCAGCGGTGCCAAGGCGGTACGCGACAGCTACGAAGCAGGCGTGGGTGCGGACTACAAGCTGGGGGCGATCACCCTTGGCCTGAATTACGACTACATCGGCAAGTCGGATTTCGATGCCGATGTGTTCTCGGCAAAAGTGCGTTACGACTTCTGATGACGAACTCCCGTCCCGGCCCTTATCGCTGGGGCGTTTTCCTTCAGGCTTTGATGGCGCTGCTGATCGGCGCCCTCATCGCAGGCTGCCAATCGCCGCGTCAGGCATTGCAACAACTGGCTGACGAGCATGGTCGGCAACTGCAAATCCTGCCCGGCCAGCCGTTCGGGCTGGCTGCGCTGCTGCCGAACCATGTTCCGCCTGCGGGCCGTCTGCGCGTTTACCTTGAAGGCGACGGTCATGCCTGGGCCACTGCGACCCAACCCAGCCTCGACCCCAGCCCCCGAAAATTGCTGGTGCCGCGTCTGGCCATCGACGACCCGACACCCAACGCCTACCTCGCACGACCTTGCCAGTTCCTCACCTCGCCTGGCTGCAAGACAGCGCTCTGGACAGATCGACGTTTCTCGCAGGAGGTCGTCACCAGCCTCAGCCAGGCACTTGACCTTCTGAAACAGCGTTATGGCAACCCGTCATTCGAACTGGTCGGCTACTCCGGCGGGGCCGCCCTGGCGCTGCTGCTGGCTGCTCAGCGAGATGACGTGACCCAAGTCCAGACGCTCGCAGGCAACCTCAGCCCGCGCCTATGGGCACACACCCATCACCTGACACCCCTTGCAGGCTCACTCGATCCACTGGACTACCCGCGTCGGTTGGCGGGCATCCCTCAACGGCATTTCTCAGGGGCTCTGGATGAAGTCGTTCCGACTGCGCTGGCACAGGCGTATCGCGAGCGGTTGCGCAGCGGTGTGTGCAATCGGGTGGTGGTGGTTGAGGGCGTGAGCCATGAGGCCGGATGGGACAGGGTCTGGAGGCTTTGGAGAGATCGGGGGCTAGACAGGTCTGGTGAGTGTGCGGATTAGCGGCTGACGTCCGGCGTCCTTCAGTGGGAGCTGGCGTCAACTTGCGCACCTGAAGCCATCAGATGGTTGCCTAGCGCGTAGACGGTGCAAGCGGGTCGATCGCCAATAACATTCTTTTGACAGTATTCCATCGCCTTGGCGGCGGCATCGTCTTGAGTTCGCTCACCCTTACTCCAGCCCCAGACACCTTTGCCATTGGTTGCGAACGCTTTCTCGTACGACTGGTCTTGCGCATATGCACGCAAGGCGTCCTTTGCTGCAGCACTCAGTTCTGCGGGTGCGGGAAGATCGGTTGCAGGCAGTGCCACGATTTCCTGAGATGCAAGCTGCTGTTTGTTCAGAAAGTCGGCAACGGTATTCCACCACGTTTGTTCAGGCGCCCATTCTATAAAGACATGACCGTTTTTTTCGAATGCCGGAGCCTCCTGAAACTCACCGATGCCTCCGGCAGAGAGATAGGTATCAAACATCTCTCTGCTCAGCGGCATAGGAAACACCTCGTCATTAACGGCATAAAGCCAGAGGGCAGGCACGTGTGACCGCCTGCCAAAGCTTGCGATGGATGCTAACAAGTGCTCTTTGTCGCAAACCCCACCCGACTTGATTGCGCCACGACCACCATCGAAGTTGATGATCGCTTGCACGCCCGGAGGATTGTCGGCACCGGCAGCCAATACCGCGAAGCCTCCTGCAGATTGCCCCATCATGATGGCTTCATCAGGCGAGGCCCACGATTCAAGCCGGATGGCGCTCAGAGCGGCGATGAGATCGTCGGCTGCAATTTTACCGGCCCTCGCATGATGGGGATGCTCGCAGGTTCCAACCTGGTGCTGGTACTCGGTGACGCCTGAAGACTTTCCATACCCTTGGCGCATGACCACAACTGACGCGTAGCCATGACGAGCAAAGGCTATCGCCGCCGATGAAAATCGGTTAGGGCTGATAGCGCGATCAATCTGATTGCCATCGGTGCCATGGGTGATCAACGCAACCGGCCAGCGTCCAGGCCTGTCGGGGCGTGTGACAAACGCATCCAGCGTCGCCCTCTGTCCGTCAGGCAGGCTGATGTTCAGGACAAGAGGCTCTCTGACAAGGCCGTCAATCTGGTCGTTGACCTCAGGCGTTTGTGTCCAGCCGATGGTTGTCCAGGCAAGCAGAAAGGGCAGCAGTATCCAGGCGAAAGATGATTGTTTGAACGCCATTTGATGAGCCTCTTGAGTGCTTTCAGGAAGTGGCTTTTTATTAAGGTCAGGGCCTTGTTCAAGCTGACAGGCGTTGTGTGTGATTTGAACCAGCTTTTTCGGCAAAAGTACTATCAGGCAGACGCGTTACATTCAAGCATGCAGTGGCTTGGACCGAGGATCTGCGCTGCATATGCTCCATAAACCTTTCGATTGCCTGCAGGTCACTCAAATTTATGTTCAGGTGGATAGCATGTTGCACCGCTACGAAGGCATAAGCGTCTGCAACCGTGAAGTGATGGCCCATCAACCAGGCCCCTCTGCAAAGCTGTTCATCCAGCCACTCATACGGCCCGCGTAGCCATTGGCGATAGTAGGCCGCAGTCGTCGTGTCGATACGCGGACTCAACAGGACGCTGTTGGCTTTATGCATCTCGGTCGCAATGAAGTTCAAGGTTTCCAGCAAACGAATACGTTCAAGTGTTCCATGCATTGGCGCGAGTTCAAGGCAGGGCGCCTGGTCGGCAATACAGGTCAGGATGACCGCCAACTCGCTGATTCGCTCGCCGTCGTGCAACTCCAGCAGCGGGACATAGCCCTTGGGATTGATCTCATGAAAGTCGGTACCGTCCAGCAACGACTGATTGCGGAGATCGACCTCAACCAATCTGAACGCGAGCCCCGTTTCGTGCAGCGCAATCTGCGCCGCCAGCGAGTAGGTTCCGGGTGAGTAATAAAGCGTCATCATCAGTCGTTAGCCGCCGTTGTCAGGACCTTGCGCCGGGATCGTTTCCCTGTTGGGTTATCTGAGCATGGCGGGGTGTCAGTTTCTGGCACCAGGGTTTGGGTTGAGAAGATATGTGGCGCGTAATGAGGACGATGACGCCGTGCTGAAACGTACGATTTCGGTGGGTGGGGCTGGCTTTCGGCAGGCGTTAAAAAGCCGGCTTGTGGCCGGCTTCTCGTGGGCAGTTTTGGTCTATTTTTGGTAAACCGCAATCGCCTGCAAAAGGTGCATTCGCAAGGAATGCTGATAAGAGAGCAGGGCAGATGCGTCATCTGCCGTGCTGTGGCATCGCCGCTGGGCGGGGATGCTTTGGATGGCGGACAGCATACTGATGTTTGCCGCCCATGCCCAGCCTTGATGTGCCATCACGCCAGTGTCAGAACAGCAGCATCGCATTTCTCCGGCTGTTGAGGGTGGACCACCAGAAGATCCAGCCCAGGATGCGGATGCGTTCGTCTTCGATGTCTTCGGCGCTGAAGATTTCGTCGGGGTATTCGGCGTCGTTGTGGCTGCGCAGGCGCAGGCCGCCGTTGGGCAGGCGGTAGAGATAGCGCACGCGCAGGATGCCGCCGTGTTCGATAGCGTAGATTTCGCCGTCGATCACCTGCGTCAGTTCACGGTCCACTCCCAGAATCGAGCCATCCTGGATCTTGTCGGCCATGCTGTTGCCGACCATGGCGACGCACAGACAGTTTCTGGGGTCGATGCCCATGGTTTGCAGGACCTGCAGCGGCAGACGGATTTTTTGTCCTGGGGCTTCGGCCAGGACGGTTTTGCTGACGCCATGGGTGGATTCGATTTCCTTGAAGATCTGAATTTCCACGTCTCCACGCAGCATGTTTCTTCCTTGATCCTGATGGACGATCAGTCGAGTGTCGCCGCCGTTGTTTTCATTGGCGGAGTCGGTTGGGTGTTTGGGGCCTTCGCCGGTGCGCAGCCAGCGGGCGTTAACGGTTAATAATTCAGCCACCTCATCAATACGCGCCATGGGGACGCCGCGCTTGAACCAGTTATTGACGTGTTGCGGCGTGATCTTGCGGTTGGCAGCAAAATCAGTCGCAGTGAGGTGGCACTCTTTGAGAAGGATGCGGAGTCGATCGCCTGATGTATTCATGGGGCCGAGTTTACTGGCGCGATCAGGACGTTTAAATGAACGAGGTGTTGATGTCGGCGTTGTCGCTGGGGGTGTGCGGCTAGAGGTATTACAGACGGGACGTTTGTTGTGTAGGCATGTTCCGTAATCGCCGAATTTTGGATAAACGCTGAGGGATTTGTTCAGGCCGGGTGTGCGGGCGTTGACGGGATGTTTATTGCGAGAGAGCGATTAAACGCATTTTTAAACGTAGTTTTTGAAGAATGACCTTCATTTATAACGGATTTCGCGTTTGGGTATCAGCCATCGGTTATCAAGCACTCCTGCTTTGCGCCATTGCGCAAGACTGAGCTTTAACGACGTGATAATAAAATGTGTCGCTACCGACGACATGAGTGGAGAACGTGTCGCTAAAAATGAAAAATAACGACACGTAAGCTTCGTATCAGGGCCTGTACGGCGTTGGCCGCAGCTAAACCGGCGGCTGAGCATTCCCAGCCAAGCGACACTGATCAATACCTTATCGCTGCTGGATATCACCAGAGAGCAGGCTTGAGAGCCGTGGTTGTTATTTATGCTTAGCGCCGTAGAAGAAACAGCACTCTGGACCTGCGGCAAAATTTCAGCCATTCGTAGTTTGTCAGAGCATACAGCTCAGTTCGTCCGTGATCGACTGCCCAAGACGTATTCACGCGAGCTGGTAGATGTAATATTCGAGCAGCCCTATTGCCGCATCAGCAACGTTGTCGATAAAGAAATTGCCCAGCGTCAGGCAGCGTCTCGCTATCTGAAGGATTTGGTAAGCATTGATGTCTTGCAAGAAGCGCAGGTAGGTAAGGAAAAGCTCTTCATCCACCCCAGGCTAATGAGGCTTTTGGCTCACGATAGCAATGATTTCAAACGCTATGCTTGATTCATTTGGAGGGCGCAAGGTGCGTATATCTTGAGGGGGATAAATGCCAAGACACCCGCACCGCAGGTGTCTCGACATGGCAAACCGTCAATCAGCCTTTGAAGGCTGCAACCGATTTGGTGATTTCAGCACGGGCGGCTTCTGCGTCGCCCCAGCCTTCGATCTTGACCCATTTGCCTTTTTCGAGATCCTTGTAGTTCTCGAAGAAGTGCTTGATCTGCTCAAGCAGCAGGGCTGGCAGGTCGGTGTACTCTTTGACGTCGACGTACAGCTGGGACAGTTTGTCGTGCGGGACTGCGATGACTTTGGCATCGCCGCCGCCGTCGTCGGTCATGTGCAGGATGCCGACCGGGCGTGCGCGGATGACCGAACCCGGGGAAACCGGGTATGGGGTCACGACCAGCACGTCGAGGGGGTCGCCGTCATCCGCCAGGGTGTTGGGGATGAAGCCGTAGTTGGCTGGGTAGAACATTGGGGTGGCCATGAAACGATCAACGAACAGGCAATCGGTGTCTTTGTCGATTTCGTACTTGATCGGCGCGTGGTTGGCCGGGATTTCGATCGCGACGTAGATGTCGTTCGGCAGGTCTTTACCTGCCGGAATCTTGCTGTAGCTCATTGGGCTTTGCCCCCGTAGTTGACCAGACAGATTTTGGCGCGAACCGCCAAAAAGTGGTCCGGATTATAGGCATATTCTGTTTTGGTTGCCACGCGCGGGGTTGGCGGTTTCAGTCGGTGTCCTTGTAAGCCGGGTCCTGCTCTTGCAAAGCCTTCAGCCGGGCGAGGGTGTCCTGGCGGTAGAAGGCTTTGAGTTGGTCGTAGACAGCGGGATAGCTGGCGTGCAACAGGTCCGGGGCGCTGAAAAAGTATTCGCTGGTGACGGCGAAAAATTCGGCGGCGTCCTGAGCAGCGTACGGGTCGATGGTGGTTTCGGCGTCTGGGTTCAGGTCGAGCTGACGGTTGAGGTCGTCGAAGGCACTCTGCATGATGCTGGCCCACTCGGTAACGCGCATATCGCTGTGCAGCGGTGGCAGACCGTTGGCGTCGCCGTTGAGCATGTCCAGTTTGTGTGCCAGCTCGTGGATCACCAGGTTGTAGCCGTCCCAGTCACCGCTCGACATCACGCCTGGCCAGGCCAGAATCACCGGGCCTTGCAGCCATGCCTCGCCGCTGTGTTCGCCGTCCCATTCGTGTTCGATGCCGCTGGCGTCGCGATGACGCTGCGGGCTGACGAAGTCGTCAGGGTAAAGCACGATCTCGTGAAAGCCCTGATACCAGTTCAGGTCGCCGAGATTCAGCAACGGCAGTTGCGCCTGTGCGGCCAGATACAGCCGGTGTTCATCGTTCAGTTCAACGCCCGGTAGTGCGGTCAGGTGCTTGTCGTGTAGAAACAACACGCAGGCATCGCGCAACTGCGCTTCCTGTTCTGCGCTCAGGCCGTCGAGGATCGGCAGGCGCTGGCGAACGGTTTGCCACAGCTCAGTGGAAACCGGGTGCTTCGCCAGCGTGCGTTGCCTGCGCCAGTTGCTGAATGACCACATGGGTCAGCTGACGTCGACAGAGCGGCCTGTGCGGCTGCGCACGACGCCGATGATCATCGGCAGCAGGGAAAGCACGATGATTGCCAGGACCAGGAACGTCAGGTTCTGCTTGATGAACGGCACGTTGCCGAAGAAGAAGCCGAGCGTGACCAGACTGCCCACCCACAGCACCGAACCCAGCATGCTGAAACCGACGAAGCGCGGGTAATGCATGCGGCCGACGCCCGCCACGAAGGGGGCGAAAGTGCGGATGATCGGCAGGAAGCGCGCCAGCGTAACGGTCTTGCCGCCATGACGCTCGTAGAACGCCTGGGTGCGCAGCAGGTAGTCGCGACGGAAAATCTTCGACCTGGGGTTGCTGAACAGTTTTTCACCCGCCGTGCGGCCTATGACGTAGTTCGTGCTGTCGCCCAGTATCGCTGCCAGCATCAACAGCCCGGCGAGCAGAACCGGGTCCATGCCGCCACCGGCTGCAACGGCACCTGCGATGAACAACAGGGAGTCGCCCGGCAGGAACGGCATGATCACCAGACCGGTCTCGCAGAAGATCACTAGAAACAGAATCGCGTAGATCCACGTGCCGTAGTTGGTCACCAGCATGTCGAGGTAAACATCGAGATGCAGGATGAGGTCGAGCGGGTTGAATTCCATTGAAGCACCTGAGGCGAGAACCCTGATCCGGGTCGCATGCGGAAGAAACTACGTGTGCAGTACGCGCGGCATTATAGAAGGAGAATGCGGGCAGAGGGCCGCAAGCTTTCAACAGAGATGTTACAACTGTTGCGAGGCAGGAGGTATGGGCGAGCAAAAACGGAAAAATCCGGATTGCTCGCAAACACAATCAACGGTCCGAGTTGATCGGCAGCACGTAGTTCTTGAACTGGGTGTCTTCCTTGAATCCAATCGACTCGTAGACTTTTTGCGCCACGTCGTTGTTGCTGCTGGTCGACACGCGCATGCGCACGGCCTGGGTTTCCTTGGCCATTTTCTTGGCTTCTTTCATCAGGTGGTCGGCGACCAATTGTCTGCGGGCGTCTTCGGCGACGTAGATGTCGTTGAGAATCCAGACGCGCTTGAGCGACAGCGAGGAATAGCTGGGGTAGAGCTGGCAGAAGCCCAGCAGTCTGTTCTCGTCATCCTTCGCCAGCGCGAGATAAATCACTGACTCTTCGCGGCGCAGGCGCTTCTCCAGAAAGTCCCGCGACGAATCCGGGAATGGCAGCTCGCCGTAGAATTCACGGTATTTGACGAACAACGGGCAGAGCAGGTCCAGGTGTTCGAGCGTGGCTTTTATGATCCGCATGGTCGGGCCTCAACTTCACTATGGGCTAATGCAATGCGCCAGGATGGTCACAGCGATGCTGACTGGCGGCTTTAGAAAGCGCAATCTAATGCGGGTCGTCGGGACCGGCGAGCAGGAAATTGCCAGTGCGTCTGTTCAGGTTGTCGGCGGCCTCGTCGGATTCCACAGTCTTGAGCTCGGCTTCGTCCTTGAGTTTTACCCCTGACACCTGACGGCAGCAGGCCTCGCGCATCAGGTATAGCAGGCGATGGGCTGCCATCCCGTAGCTCAGGCCTTCCAGGCGGATGTTGGAGATGCAATTGCGGTGCGCGTCGTTGAGCCCCACTTTCGGCGCGTAGGTGAAATACAGGCCCAGGCTGTCAGGAGAACTGAGACCGGGGCGTTCGCCGATCAGGATCACCACCATTTTTGCGCCAAGCAGCTCGCCGATCTCGTCGGCGACGGCCACGCGACCCTGTTCCACCATGATCACAGGCGACAGCGTCCAGCCTTCTGCTTCAGCCTGTTCTTCCAGGCGCACCAGAAAGGGCACCGCGTGGCGATGAACGGCCAGCGCTGACAGGCCGTCGGCCACCACTATCGCCAGATCGAGCCCGCCCGGATGAGCGGCGGCGTAGTCGCGCAGCTGGCTGGCGGACTCATCGTTCAGGCGTCTTCCCAGATCCGGTCTTTGCAGATAGCTATCGCGGTCGGCGGCGGCGCTGTGCAGTAACAGGGTTTCACGGCCTTTTTCAGCCAATTGAGCGCTGATGGCCGCATGATCGAACGCCAGATGCACCGCATCGCGTGCCTGGGCATGGGCCAACTGAAAGTCCAGTTGCGCCGAGGTCGGCAGGCTGGTGCCGGTACGGCCCAAGGCAATACGAGCCGATGTCAGGCGACGCAGTTCCAGCCAGGGATTGGGCGGCGTGGCGTCCGGCTTGGCTTCAATGCTTTCCATTTCATTCACAGGCGGTTCCCTCATGCCAGATGCGCCAGGGCGTGGCGGAAGGCGGGCGGCAGGCTGTCGCCAAAACGCACACGTCCGTCGGCCTGCGTGAAGATGCCCATTTTTTCCAGCCAGGCCTCGTATTCCGGAGCCGGACGCAGGCCCAGGCTTTGCCGGGCATAGAGCGCGTCGTGGAACGAGGTGGTCTGGTAGTTGAGCATGATGTCGTCGGAGCCGGGGATACCCATGATGAAGTTGATCCCGGCGACGCCCAGCAGCGTGAGCAGCGTGTCCATGTCGTCCTGATCGGCTTCGGCATGGTTGGTGTAGCAGATATCGCAGCCCATCGGCACGCCCAGCAATTTGCCGCAAAAGTGGTCTTCAAGGCCGGCGCGGATGATCTGCTTGCCGTTGTACAGGTACTCCGGGCCGATGAAGCCAACCACGGTGTTGACCAGAAACGGATTGAAATGCCGTGCAACCGCGTAGGCGCGGGTCTCGCAGGTCTGTTGATCGACCCCATGGTGCGCGTTCGCCGACAGCGCACTGCCTTGTCCGGTCTCGAAATACATCAGGTTCTGCCCGAGCGTGCCTCGGTTGAGGCTCAGTCCCGCTTCGTAACCTTCCTGCAGCAGGTTCAGGTTGATACCGAAGCTGGCGTTGGCAGCTTCTGTGCCGGTGATCGACTGGAACACCAGGTCCACCGGCACGCCACGGTTGATCACTTCAATGGACGTCGTAACGTGGGTCAGCACGCAGGACTGGGTCGGAATCTCGTAGCGCTGGACGATGGCGTCGAGCATTTCCAGCAACGCGATGATGGACGAGGTGCTGTCGGTGGCCGGGTTGATGCCAATCATGGCGTCGCCGTTACCGTACAGCAGACCGTCCAGCACGCTGGCTGCAATACCGGAGGGATCATCGGTCGGGTGATTGGGCTGCAGGCGGGTCGACAGGCGACCGCGCAGGCCGACGGTGTTGCGAAAGCGCGTGACGACGCGGATTTTCTGCGAAACCAGTACCAGATCCTGTACACGCATGATCTTCGAAACGGCGGCAGCCATTTCCGGCGTCAGACCGGGAGCCAGTGCTCGCAGGCTGGTTTCATCGGTCTGATCGCTGAGCAGCCAGTCGCGAAAGCCGCCGACGGTCAGGTGACTGACAGGCGCGAAGGCGAGGGCGTCGTGGGTGTCGATGATCAGCCGCGTGACTTCGTCGTCTTCGTAAGGAATCAGCGCTTCTTCAAGAAAGTGCTTGAGCGGGATGTTGGCCAGCGCCATCTGCGCGGCTACACGCTCGCCATCGTTCTGCGCTGCGACGCCGGCCAGAAAATCGCCGGAACGCGCAGGGCTGGCCTTGGCCATGACTTCTTTGAGGCTGTCGAAGCGATACGTCTGCGCGCCGACAGAATGAGAAAAGCTCGCCATACAGATTCTCCATGACGTCCCGCTGCTCGCGTCGGACGTAGTCTTTCGGCCGAACCGGTGACGTCCCGGTTCAAACGACTGTGGGAAGCGATGTAAGCAATTAATACTCCATCCTGAGGATGAGTGCGAGTTTGCGGGGCGCAGCGGGTGGTGCTGAAGGGTGATGCGTTATGCCGGGGCATTGCCTGTTGAAAGAGTGCACGACGATAGTGCGTATAAAAATGACCGCACTTACGCAGAGCCCTGATCGTTATGCATAAGTCTGCCTCGACGCTGATCGTGCCCATCGCTCCGCGTGGGCATGCCGCCCGTGATGCTCCGCGTCACAAATGGCACAGACTGCGGATTCAGTGAGCCGAGCGCATGACGTGGATAACGCTGGAGCTNTCCACGCATCTGCGGCACATTCAAGAGCGGACGCGGAGCGTCCTGGGAGGCATTCCCACGCGGAGCGTAGGAACGATCAGCGTGAT
>NZ_LKEH01000035.1:33816-93469 GCF_001642795.1 Pseudomonas viridiflava
CCAGACTTGTGTATAACGATGAGCGCTTTGCGTGGTAACGCCGCCCAGGACGCTCCGCGTCCGCTCTCGACTGTCACGCTTAGCGTCACGAGGCGCATGCCCAACGCTGAGCGATGGGCATGATCATCCCGTCAGTGGATCAGAAGAACCCCAGCGGATGGGTGTCGTAGCTCACCAGCAGGTTTTTGGTCTGCTGATAGTGCTCGAGCGCGATCTTGTGGGTTTCGCGGCCGACGCCGGATTTCTTGTAGCCACCGAACGCCGCATGCGCGGGGTAGAGGTGATAGCAGTTGGTCCAGACACGACCGGCCTTGATAGCGCGGCCCACGCGGTAGGCGCGGTTGATGTCGCGGGTCCACAGACCTGCGCCCAGACCGAACTCGGTGTCGTTGGCGATGGCCACCGCTTCGGCCTCGTCCTTGAAGGTCGTGACGCTGACCACCGGGCCGAAGATCTCTTCCTGGAACACGCGCATCTTGTTGTTGCCCTTGAGCAACGTCGGCTGGATGTAATAGCCGCTCGACAGATCACCTTCCAGCTTCTCGACCTTGCCGCCGGTCAACAGCTCGGCTCCTTCGCCCTTGGCGATATCGAGGTAGGAAAGAATCTTGTCGAACTGCTGCTCGGACGCCTGCGCGCCGACCATGGTGTCGGTGTCCAATGGATCGCCGCGCTTGATCTTCTCGACTTTGCGCATCACCGCTTCCATGAACTGGGGATAAATCGACTCCTGCACCAGCGCGCGGGACGGGCAGGTGCAGACTTCGCCCTGGTTGAAGAACGCCAGCACCAGACCTTCGGCGGCTTTCTCGATGAACTCCGGTTCGGCGCTCATGATGTCTTCGAAGAAAATGTTCGGTGACTTGCCGCCCAGCTCCACGGTGGACGGAATGATGTTGTCCGCCGCCAGCTTCATGATATGCGAGCCGACCGGGGTCGAGCCGGTGAAGGCAATCTTGGCGATGCGCTTGCTGCTGGCCAACGCTTCGCCTGCTTCACGGCCATAACCCTGCACAATGTTCAGCACGCCCGGTGGCAGCAGATCGCCGATCAGTTCGATCAGCACGCTGATGCCCAATGGCGTCTGCTCGGCAGGCTTGAGCACAATGCAGTTGCCGGCTGCCAGCGCCGGAGCAAGCTTCCATGCGGCCATCAGGATCGGGAAGTTCCAGGGAATGATCTGCCCGACCACGCCCAGCGGTTCATGGATATGATAGGCCACGGTGTTGCCGTCGATCTCGGCAGCGCTGCCTTCCTGCGCGCGCAGTACGCCCGCGAAGTAGCGGAAGTGGTCGGCGGCCAGCGGGATGTCGGCGTTCAGGGTTTCGCGAATCGCCTTGCCGTTGTCCCAGGTTTCGGTGATGGCCAGGATTTCCAGATTGGCTTCGATGCGGTCTGCGATTTTCAACAGGACCAGCGAGCGGGCCTGCACCGAGGTCGAGCCCCAGGCTTCTGCGGCTGCGTGGGCGGCGTCGAGCGCCTTGTCGATGTCTTCGGCGGTGGAGCGGGGGAATTCGGCGATGGCCTTGCCGGTAACGGGCGAGGTGTTGGTGAAATACTGACCTTTGACCGGAGCGACAAACTCGCCGCCGATGTAGTTACCGTAGCGTTCCTTGAAATTGACGATGGCGCCTTCGGTACCGGGATGAGCGTAACGCATGGTATGTCTCCTGGTTCTTGTTGTGAGGAAGTCTGTATCGATTCAGCTTTCAAACATCTGGCAGCAGGTTATCAAGAGTAGGCTATTTGCCTCGCCTTCGGGACCTGAACTTTAGCCTCATGTCTGTGCGCTCGACCAGACCCTGAGCGACGTGACCGCGGACAAACTCTGGGTGCCATTTCACCGTCCCTACGTTAACCTGCCGGGATGTTCTGAGAGGTTGGTCATGCACATTCATATCCTTGGTATCTGCGGCACGTTCATGGGCTCGCTGGCGGTGCTCGCCAAAGAGTCGGGCCATCGGGTCACGGGCTCCGACGCCAACGTCTATCCACCCATGAGTACGCAGCTCGAAGCCCAGGGCATCGAACTGACCCAGGGTTACGACCCTGCGCAGCTCGATCCTGCGCCGGACTTGATCGTGATCGGTAACGCCCTGTCGCGTGGTAACCCTGCGGTCGAGTATGTCCTGAATAAAGGTTTGCCTTATGTGTCCGGCCCGCAGTGGCTGGCGGACCATGTGCTGCAAGGTCGCTGGGTTCTCGCCGTGGCGGGTACGCACGGCAAGACCACCACCAGCAGCATGCTGGCCTGGGTGCTCGAACACGCAGGCATGAGCCCCGGCTTCCTGATTGGCGGTGTCCCGCAGAATTTCGCAGTGTCGGCGCGTCTGGGTGAAACACCGTTCTTTGTGGTCGAGGCTGACGAGTACGACAGTGCGTTCTTCGACAAGCGCTCCAAGTTCGTCCACTACCGCCCGCGCACCGCAATTCTCAACAACCTTGAGTTCGATCACGCGGACATCTTCCCGGATCTGCCCGCCATCGAGCGCCAGTTCCATCATCTGGTGCGCACCATTCCGAGCGAAGGTCTGGTGATTCATCCGACTACAGAACCCGCGTTGTCGCGGGTCATCGAGATGGGTTGCTGGACACCCGTACAGACCACCGGGCAGGGCGGCCAGTGGCAGGCCCGTCTGTTGAGCGAAGACGGCTCGCGTTTTGAGGTGATCTTTGAAGGCCAGGTGCAGGGCACGGTCGAGTGGGACATGACGGGACAGCACAACGTAGCCAATGCCCTGGCGACCCTGGCGGCAGCGCGTCATGTGGGCATGGTGCCTGCGCAGGGCGTCGAAGCGCTCAGTGCGTTCAAGAGCGTCAAGCGACGCATGGAGAAGGTTGCCGAGGTTCATGGCATCACGATCTATGACGACTTCGCCCACCATCCGACAGCGATTGCCACGACGCTGGACGGTCTGCGCAAGAAGGTCGGCGACGCCTCGATCATTGCCGTGATCGAGCCGCGCTCCAACTCCATGAAGCTCGGCGCACACCGCGACGGTCTGCCGGAAAGCGTACAGCAGGCCGATCAGGTGGTCTGGTATGCGCCTGCCAATCTGGGCTGGGATCTGGGCGCCACAGCGGCCGAGTGTTCGGTGCCTGCGGTGGTCTGTGATTCGCTTGAAGCGATCATTGCGCGGGTCAAGAGCCAGGCTCAACCGGGCACGCATATCGTGATCATGAGCAACGGCGGCTTTGGCGGCCTGCATGGCAAACTGGCCGAGGCCTTGAAATGAGCGGACCAGAGCGCATTACCGTCGCCATGACCGGCGCCTCGGGCGCGCAATACGGCCTGCGTCTGCTGGACTGTCTGGTGCGTGAAGACCGGGAAGTACACTTCCTGATCTCCAAGGCGGCGCAACTGGTCATGGCGACCGAAACCGATGTGCGCCTGCCACCCAAGGCGATGATGATGCAGGCGTTCCTCACCGAGTACACCGGTGCGGCGGCGGGGCAGATTCGGGTCTATGGCCGCGATGACTGGATGTCGCCAGTGGCCTCGGGGTCGGGCTCGCCAAGCGCGATGGTGGTGGTGCCCTGTTCGACCGGCACGCTGTCGGCGATTGCGACCGGCGCCTGCAACAACCTGATCGAGCGAGCGGCCGACGTGACGCTGAAAGAGCGTCGTCAGTTGATTCTGGTACCACGCGAGGCGCCGTTCTCCAGTATTCACCTGGAGAACATGCTCAAGCTGTCGAACATGGGCGCGGTGATCCTTCCCGCATCG
Organism: Pseudomonas viridiflava; assembly: GCF_001642795.1. Taxonomy (GTDB): domain Bacteria; phylum Pseudomonadota; class Gammaproteobacteria; order Pseudomonadales; family Pseudomonadaceae; genus Aquipseudomonas; species Aquipseudomonas viridiflava. Next base: position 37,544 of record NZ_LKEH01000035.1, read on the forward strand.
CCCGGCTTCTACCATCAGCCGCAGACCATTGATGACCTGGTGGATTTCGTGGTCGCGCGAATTCTCAATCTGCTGAATGTGCCGCAAGACATGTTGCCGCGCTGGGGCGAGCACCATGTCGGTGGCGATGAATAAGCTGCTGGTGATTGCGCTGGCGCTGGTCATGACCGGCTGCGCCACCGCTCGCACGCTTAACGCCGCCAAGCCCGGCGCGCCGGTGGTTTACGCCGGTACGCGGCTCAATATGTATTCGCTGGAGGGCGGTTGCTGTGCGACCGACCGTTTCGGGGCTGAAGCGCCGAGCTATCCGGCACTGGACATGCCGGGCAGCGCCGTCCTCGACACGTTATTGCTGCCGTTGTCACTGCTGACAGCACTGGGTTTCGGTGTTCAGGCTACAGGCGGGCTTTGACGCTCGTTGAATATTGATCGTGCCGATGCTCTGCGCTCATCGTGATACACACATCCGCCTCAACACTGATCGTGCCCAGCGCTCTGCGTCCGCTTTGTGGCGCGGAGCGTCACGGGAGGCGTTGCCACGCTGGAGCGTAGTAACGATCAGGGACTTCTTTATTTCCCCAGCTTGCGCAGCTCATCCGACTCGACAATGCGTTCGCCGTCCTGTTCTTCCAGCGCCAGTCGCCACAGGGCGCGGGCCAGTTGGCAGGCTTCGATCGCGCCGTATTTGCCGGGGATCAGCTTGGCGATGGGCGCGGCCAGTTGCTCGGCCCAGCGGGTTTCCGGGCGATTGCCGACCAATAGAGACGGGCGGGCGATGGTCAGTTGCGGCCAGTCCTGTGCTCTGAGCGCCTGTTCCATCTCGCCTTTGATGCGGCTGTAGAACACGCTGGATCTGGCATCTGCATTGACGGCGCTGATGACAAGCAGGTGTCGGGCACCCAGCTCACGTGCCCGTTTGGCGAAGGCCACAACCAGATCCAGGTCAACGGCCTTGAAGGCGTCTTGCGAGCCAGCCTGTTTGATGGTCGTTCCCAGGCAGCAGAACGCGATGTCCACGCGGCCACCCAGCGACGGCAGTAACGTGTTCAGGTCGCCCACCGGGTTTTCAAGGTGAGGATGCTCTGCCAGCGCCCGGCGTGTGGGGGCCAGAACGCGGCTGACGGTAGGTTCGTTGAGCAGGCGGTCCAGCAGATGTTCGCCGGTCAGGCCAGTGGCCCCTGCGAGCAGGATGTGTTGCGGCGTCAAGTACATAATGTTTCTCCCTTGATACTGATAAGCCTAGCGGCTACTCGAGGTCTTCGCTTCCTTGCGATTCAACGCCGTATTCAGCGCGCGTTCTGCCTGATTCCTGCGCAGCAGTTGCCAGCGGGCAATAACGCCCTTGGGTGCCCAGATCTGCGGCTCTGACGCTTCGAAGTTGTCTTCGGTTTCGCGTCGGGACACGTAGGCTTTGGCGTCATTGAAAGCCTGCTGCAGGTCATCGGTTTCGACCAGCGCCCTGCCGAATAGTGCATCACCAAAATAGGTGAAGTCGGCCTCTTCCGAACAGCCGAAGGAAACACGGTCAGCGCGGGACGCGGTCATGATCACCGTTCGCTCGTCTTTAAGGTCCGGGATGAAGCCGCCTGAATAGCAGGCCGAGATCACCACGACTTTGTCGCGGTTTTTCAGCGGAGCCAGCGCTGCAGCCAGTGCGTCGGCAGGCAGGTCGGCCAGTGACAGGCGCGGCTGGTCAAGCACCAGTTCGTGGTCCTGCGTGCCGTGACTGGTCAGGTAAATGAAGATCAGGTCTTCTGGGCCGGTGCGCTGTGCCAGCGTCTGCACGGCACGGGTGATGGTCTCGCGGGTCGCCATCGGCCGGTCGTCCATATGGTCGCGATGATTGACCAGGCTGATCTGCCCGACTGCGCCAAAACGCGTGGCCAGCAGGTTGCTCACGTAATCCGCTTCGCGCATGAACACGCTTTGCTTGCCGTCGCCGCCCACCACCAGGCTGTACAGTTCGGGTGCAGCGGTGGAGGCGGGCACGGCAGCCAGCGCCTTTTCCAGCAGCGAACCCTGCGCAAGCAGACCTGTTTCCAGCGCGTCGGGCAACAGCTTGCCCCTGGCGTCGCGGATACGTTGACCGTTGGCCCAGATGCCGCTCTGCACCGTGCCGTCGGCCGCGGTCAGCACGCCTTTGCCTTGATAGGTGTCATCGGCAAACTCACCGACATAGGTGCTGCCGTCCGGCAGGTGCAGCTTTCCCTCGCCTGCGAAGCGCCAGTTATCGAAGCTGCCCTGATAGCGGCTGCCGTCGGAACCGAGCAGTTCGCCCTTGCCGGTCAGTGCGCCTTCCTTGAATTCGCCGCTCCAGACGTCGCCGTCACTGTTTTCATAGCGACCCTGGCCGTCGAGCTGACTGTTGCGAAAGCGGCCAACGTACTGGTCGCCGTCCGCGCTGGTGAAACTGCCGTTGCCCTGCAACTGGCCATCGACGAACATGCCGCTGTACTGATTGCCGCTGGCGTCACTGCGTATGCCTTCGCCGTTGGGCTTGCCGTTGGCGAACAGGCCTTGGTACTGGCTGCCGTCCTCCAGTTCCAGGCGGCCCGGGCCGTCATACAGGCCGTCCTTGAACTGGCCGCGGTACAACAGGCCCTTGTCCTTCTGGGTGCCTTCGCCTTCGCGGCGACCCAGCCTGAAGCCGCCGACATAGCTGGCGCCGCTGCTGGTGGTGAGCTTGCCCTGGCCGTTGAACAGGCCCTGTTCGAAGCCGCCCTTGTAAATGTCGCCGTTGCTTGCATGCAACTCGCCGATGCCTTGCCTCTGGCCGCGATCAAACTGGCCTTCGTACCAACTGCCGTTGGGGTAATCGATCCGGCCCTGACCCTGCAGCACGCCGTCGACCAGATCGCCACGGTAGCGCCCGCCATCCGCGAGACGGCCGTCTGGAGGCAGCAGTGATTCGCCATCACCGCAGCCTGCGATCAAGAGTGTCAAAGCCAGTGGGGCGAGCGCGCGCATGTGAGATCCCGGAAGAGTGATTCAGGATTGAGCGTGGCTCTGCTTTTGCAGATGTTATGTCTCAACCGTCGGCGAGTATGCCGCAGTGAGTAACGGGTACGAAACAGTCTGTTACGACTGTTTCGTTTTTCAGACAGGTTACACGAAGCACATCGACAGCGGCTCGGCGACAAAAGCCGGTTTTTCCTGTCCCTCGATCTCCATGGTGGTGGTCGCCTTGAGCAGCCACTGGCCGGGCTTCTTCTCGGTAGCATCGGTCAGTTCGACCTTCAGGCGCACACGGGAATTGACCAGCACCGGCTGAACGAAGCGCACGGTATCCAGTCCGTAGTTGATCACCATCTTCATGCCTTCGGGCAGTACCAACAGATCACCCATCAGTTTGGGGATGAGCGACAGCGTGAGAAAACCGTGAGCGATGGTTGCGCCGAACGGGGTGTTTGCAGCCTTGACTGGATCGACGTGGATGAACTGAAAATCCCCTGTCGCCTCGGCGAACAGGTTGATGCGTTCCTGATCGATGGTCAGCCAGTCGGAACATCCCAGTTCCTTGCCGATGTAGTTCTTGAGCTCTGTAACCGGTACAAAAGGCATTTCACTCTCCTTGTCATGTGATGTTGTAGCGTGACGCCGCTGCCCGCGTAGGACATTGCCTGCGGGCGAACCACTAGATCAGCAGAGGGTTGCAGGTTGGTCAAGGAACGTCATGCAGGCGAATACCTGCACATAGGCACTGGCGCGTCATGTTTATAATGCGGCCGAGAATTCGCCGGATCTGTCTAGTGTGCTGGAGTGCTCATGTTGCTAAGGGGTTTGACCTGGCTGGTGCTGTTCCAATTACTGGGGACAGCGCTCAACCATTTGTTTCTATCAATACTGCCAGGGCCGATCATCGGTCTGGTGCTGCTCATGGCGTTTCTGATGATGCGCGGTGAGGTCAGCGAGCACGTCAGCGTGGCCGCGAGCAGTCTGCTGCGTTACCTGCCGTTGTTGCTGGTGCCGCCCGCAGTGGGCGTGATGGTCTACGCGGGCGCCATTGCTCAGGATTTCTGGGCCATTTTCGGCACTTTGTCGTTGTCGCTGATGATTTCCCTGACGTTCGCCGGCTGGCTGATGCAGAAGCTCATCGAGCGTCAGGCCCGCCGTCGGGAGCCGTCATGAGTCTGGACTGGCACGGCGCGTGGGTCTCGGTGATCCATCATCCGCTATTCGGCATTGCCATCACGCTGGGCGCCTATCAACTGGCCATGGCGGCCTACGAGAAAACCCGCTGGCTGTTTCTGCAGCCGGTGCTGGTCTCGATGCTGGTGGTGATCGGTATTCTGCTGACGTGTGGTCTGGACTACGCCGAATACCGTAAAAGCACTGAAATACTCGGGGTTCTGCTCGGGCCGGCCACCGTCGCGCTGGCGGTGCCGCTTTATCTGAATCTGCGCCGCATTCGGCAGTTGTTGTGGCCGACCTTGACTACGCTGGTGATTGGCGGCGTTTTTGCCACAGGTCTTTGCGTGGGACTGGGCCTGTTGTTCGGCGCTGATCACATGATTCTGATGACCATGGCGCCCAAGTCGGTGACCTCGCCCATCGCCATGCTGGTAGCGGAGCAGATGGGTGGCGTCGCAGCGCTGGCGGCGGTATTCGTATTGATTACCGGCGTGTTCGGTGCCATTTTCGGCCCCGGTCTGCTGTCGCTGGCGGGTGTCGAGAATCAGGCTGCACGGGGCATGGCCCTAGGTCTGACAGCGCATGCGGTCGGGACTTCCGTCGCGCTGCAGGAAGGAGAAGAATCAGGGGCTTTCGCTGCACTGGCGATGAGCCTGATGGGGGTTGCGACGGCAGTGTTTCTGCCGTTGGCGATGTCGTTGGTCGTTTAAAGGGGCTTTTTATGACGTTGCCTTTGTTTCCATTGAACGCTGTGCTGTTTCCGGGTTGCGTGCTTGACCTGCAACTGTTCGAGGCACGCTATCTGGACATGATCGGCCGCTGCATGAAGCAGGGCGCAGGGTTCGGTGTGGTGTGTATCACTCAGGGGAGTGAAACGGGCTCTGCTCCCGGCGGCTACTCGCTGATCGGCTGCGAGGCGCTGGTTCAGGATTTTCAGCAGCAGGACAATGGCCTGCTGGGTATTCGCGTGGTCGGCGGACGACGCTTCCGCGTGGTGGCCGCAGAGGTGCAGCGCGATCAGTTGCTGGTGGCAGACGTGGAGTGGCTGGACGAGCCCGAAGAGCGCCCTTTGCAGGAAGAGGATGCCGATCTGGTTGCGCTGCTCGAAGCGCTGGCCGAACACCCGATGGTTGCGTCGCTGAACATGGGCGTCAGTGCCACGGGTCAGCAGTCGCTGTCCAATCAGCTGGCGTATCTGCTGCCGTTTACTGAAGAAGACAAGATCGAACTGCTGGAAATCGACGATCCGGAAGAGCGCCTGGATGCCATTCAGGAATTGCTGGATGAGATGCAGGGCGATCTGCAGGCCTGAGCCTGCGTTGGCATTCCGCCCGGGAGGCTCCGCACTCCATTACGTCCGGTCACGCAGATGTTTCGGTGTGACCCCTTGGACGCGGAGCGTCCCGAGATGCATTCCCACGCTGGATGAAGGAACGATCAGCGTTAGGGCCTGAAGTCGTATGAATGATCGTGCCCACGCTCTGCGTCGGAACGATCAGCGTCAGTCCTCAATACTGATAACGCAGCACCCCGTGCGACAGGGCGTGCACGGCAAACGAGCCGAGCAGGGCGGTCAGGGCCGGGATAATCAGCCACCAGACTTTGGGTGACATGGCTGGCAGCGACTCGTTGCGCTGGATGATCGCAAGACTCGCGGCGCAGATGCAGAACGCCAACAGCATGCCTGCCAGGATATCCGTCGGCCAATGCACGCCCAGATATACCCGCGACAGGGCAATCGCCAGTGCCGGAATCCCGAAGACCAGCAACCACGTCAGCCGCAGCCGCACCGGCTGGCCACGTCCGGCCAGCACCGCGACGGTCATGAACAGCGCGAATGCCGCCGAGCTGTGCCCGCTCGGCATGCTGTAAGTGGTGAGCGGATCGAGCAGCACTTCCGGGCGAGCCCGCGCAAAGAATGCTTTCAACGTGCCATTGGCAATAGCGGTGCCCAGTGTGGTCGCCAGCGCGAACGCTGCATGACGCCATTGTCTGGCGATCAGCAGCACAATGATCAGCAACGCGGCAGCAAACAGCTGAGTCCTGAAGTCGCCCAGTCCAGTGACCAGCACCACAATGTGTTGAGCCGTTTCGCTGCGGTGCTCCTGCACCAGCGTCATGAGTCCATTATCGAAATCCTTCAGGTACGGCCAGCCCACGAACAGCGAGGCGACCAGCAGCAGGCTGGTCAGCGAGATCACTTTGGTTGCATAACGCTTCTGGCGAATGCTGCTTTGAATGCTGAGCCCGATCAGCAGTGCCAGACCTGCGCCGACTACAGCGGCCTCTGGCCAGAAGCCGTCCGGCAGCGGCAACCGGATGGCCGCACCGGCGGCCCAGCCCGGCATCAGGTAGGCAATCGACCAGCCGGCGGCGGCCACTACGCTCACCGCCGCAAAGCGCGGGAACGGCATGTCGCACATGCCTGCGATCATGGGCAGCATTGGCCGCAGCGGGCCGATGAAGCGCCCGACCAGCAGGCTGGCGATGCCGTATTTGTGGAAATAGGATTCCGCGCCCGTCATCCATTCCGGATGGGTGCGCAGCCCCGGTAACTGGCGGATTCGCTGATGGAAGCGACGGCCGATGAAGTACGACACTGCGTCGCCCAGCAATCCGCCAAGAAAACCCAGCAGCAACACCTCGCTCAACGGCAGGATGCCGCTGCCGGCCAGTGCGGCAATGGCAAACATGATGACAGTGCCCGGCACGACGATCCCGACAATCGCGACGCATTCTATGAACGCCACCACAAAGATCGCGACGGCGACCCACGAAGGGTTTGCCGTCAGCCAGCCAGTCATGCCATTGAGCAGTTCGCCCATGGGTCAGTTTCCTTGATCGAGAAGTAAGTAGTCGCGGCCTTCGACCTGGCCGCGTCTGAGAGGATTTCGAGTACAGAAGCGGGCGTAATCGGCATCGACGAAGCGATACATCAGGTGCTCATCGCGCCCGGTGGGAATGCCCAGTCGTGTGGTCTGGATGATACGGGTCGGGTGCTGGCCGACATCCTCGACCAGAAGCTTCTGTGGATCGAAACGCTTTGCGTCCCACATCGGCACTTTAAGGCCCAGCGCCTTGCACAGCAGCGTCTGACCCGCACACAGTCGCTGTGGAGGGCGGATGGCACCGCTGGCTTCAGGGTTGTTCAACTGCATCTGTGCCAGCGCGTTTTCATCGCTGACCGAGTCGGTCCATGGGTACGCCGACTTGATCAGCACCGCATTGCCCGGCCCTTCGGCGCTGAAATTCAGCGAGTCGCCGCCCCGGGCGTAATACATATAAATGTGCCCGCCTTCGAGAAACAGCGCCTTGCGCTTCTCGGTGTAGCCCAGCGAGGCGTGGCTGCCTTTCTCGGCGCAGTAGTAGGCTTCGGTCTCGATGATGCGCGCCGCCAGCCACAGCTCGCCGACCTTGTGCCGGATAACCTTGCCCAGCAGCTCGCGCGCCAGGGTCTGGGCGTCGCGATGAAAGAAGCTGTCGGGAAGTGCGGTCGGCATAGGCTGGCAACTGAAATAGGAGGCTGCCGATAATAACAAGCGCTGCTTGAATTGCAGCTGAATGTGTCGTGTCGGCAGACTTTGTTGTTTCTGAAAGTGACTGGGCTCAGGCACGCCTGATGCGTGTCATGGCGGCATCTCGACCGTTGCGAATGGCGACAGTTGCAGAAAAGTGCGCACTGTTATCGACCATCCGCCTGTCTGCGCTGTCGTTCGAGCGGCACGACAGCTATAATCGGCCGCTTTCCTCTTTGCCAAGACCACTGAGACCATGACTGAGTCCGTTCTTGACTACATGACCCGCCTGGGTCGCGCCGCCCGTGAAGCTTCGCGAGTGATCGGCCGTGCCAGCACTGCGCAGAAAAACCGCGCGCTGCTGGCCACTGCCGCCGCTCTGGACGAAGCCCGTGCCGAGCTGTCCGCCGCCAATGCGCTGGACCTGGCCAACGGTCAGGCCAACGGTCTTGAGCCGGCCATGCTGGAGCGTCTGGCCCTGACCCCCGCACGCATCGACGGCATGATCGTCGGGTTGCGTCAGGTCGCCAGTCTGCCGGACCCGGTCGGCGCGATTCGCGACATGAGTTATCGGCCGTCGGGTATTCAGGTTGGCAAGATGCGCGTGCCGCTGGGTGTTGTAGGCATCATCTATGAGTCGCGTCCGAACGTGACCATTGATGCCGCCAGTCTGTGCCTGAAGTCGGGTAACGCGACCATCCTGCGTGGCGGATCAGAAGCCATTCATTCCAATCGCGCGATTGCCGCCTGCATCGAGCGTGGTCTTGCCGACGCCGGGCTGCCTGCTGCCGTGGTGCAAGTGGTCGAAACCACTGACCGCGCTGCCGTGGGTGCGCTGATCACCATGCCCGAGTACGTGGACGTCATCGTCCCGCGTGGCGGCAAGGGCCTGATCGAGCGCGTCAGTCGTGACGCCCGTGTACCCGTCATCAAGCATCTGGACGGCATCTGTCACGTTTACGTGAGTGCCCATGCCGATCTGGCGAAGGCGCAGAAGATCGCGTTCAACGCCAAGACCTATCGCTACGGTATCTGCGGCGCGATGGAGACCCTGCTGGTCGATCAGACCGTTGCCGCCGAGTTTCTGCCGCCCATGGCTGCGCAGTTCCGTGAGAAGGGCGTCGAGCTGCGTGGTTGCGAACGCACCCGTGAGCTGATCGACGTCGTTGCGGCAACCGAAGAGGACTGGCACACCGAGTACCTGGCGGCGATTCTGTCGATTCGTGTCGTTACTGGTCTGGATGAAGCCATTGAGCACATCAACCATTATGGTTCGCATCACAGCGATGCCATCGTGTCCGATCACCAGGGTCAGACGCGCCGGTTCATGGCGGAAGTCGACTCGAGTTCGGTGATGGTCAACGCGCCGACCTGCTTTGCCGACGGCTTCGAATACGGGCTGGGTGCCGAGATCGGCATTTCTACTGATAAGCTGCACGCCCGCGGACCGGTCGGCCTGGAGGGGCTGACCTGCGAGAAGTACATCGTGATCGGTGACGGTCAGCTGCGCGGACAAGCCTGACTTGAGCGAGCCCATGACAACGCTGCCCAGACGTATCGGCATGCTTGGGGGCACGTTCGATCCGGTTCATATCGGCCATTTGCGCGGTGCGCTGGAAGTGGCCGAACTGCTGGAACTCGATGAGTTGCGCCTGACGCCCAGCGCCAGGCCCCCGCATCGCGACATGCCGAGTGTCACGGCCGAGGATCGTCTGGCGATGGTCCGCAGTGCAGTGCAAGGCGTGTCACCCCTGACGGTGGATGACCGTGAACTGAAGCGGGACAAACCGTCGTATACCCTCGACACCCTGGAATCGATGCGCGCCGAACTCGCGCCTCAGGACCAGTTGTTTCTGTTGCTGGGTTGGGATGCCTTTTGCGGGCTGCCCTCCTGGCATCGGTGGGAAGAATTGCTGGAGCACTGCCATATCGTGGTGCTGCAACGCCCGGACGCGGACAGCGAGTCGCCGGATGCCATGCGCAACCTGCTGGCGGCACGCGCAGTCAGCGATCCCAAAGCCCTGAAAGGGCCGGGCGGCAACATTACATTCGTCTGGCAGACGCCTTTATCGGTGTCTGCCACCCAGATCCGTCAACTGCTGGCCAGCGGTAAGTCGGTACGTTTTCTGGTGCCAGACGCGGTACTGGCCTATATCGATGCGCACGGGCTTTACCGTGCGCCGAACACTGATGGGTCGCCCTGAAACTGCTTTTTTTACAGATAAGCGTTTGGGCGCTCCCACACATACGAGCTGAATGAGTTTTATATGACAAAGCAAAAAATGAGCAGTGAAGAAGTCGTCGCCGTGGCAACCGCCGCACTGGAAGACGTCAAGGGCGCAGACATTCTGTCCATCGATGTCCGTGACAAGACCAGCATCGCCGACTACATGCTGATCTGCACCGGTACGTCCAATCGCCAGCTGAATGCACTGGTCGACAGCGTTCGCGAGAAGGTCAAGGCTGCCGGCCTCATGCCGCTGAGCGAAGAAGGCAAGGGCGACAGCGACTGGGTCCTCTTGGACCTGGGCGACGTTATCGTTCACGTGATGACTGCCGCTGCACGCCAGTTCTATGACCTGGAACGCCTGTGGCAGGGTGCCGAGCAAAGCCGCGCTGCCAGCGCTGCGCACCATACTCCGGGTAACGAATAAGGCATTATCGTGCGTTTGCGTCTGATTGCCGTTGGTTCGCGCATGCCCAAGTGGGTGGAAGAAGGTTGGCATGAGTACGCCAAGCGGATGCCGTCCGAGCTTGCGCTTGAACTGGTGGAAATTCCGCTCAATACCCGTGGCAAGAACGCCGACGTCGCGCGCTTTATCCGTCAGGAAGGCGAAGCGATGCTGGCGAAGGTGCAGCCGGGCGAGCGCATTGTCACGCTGGAAGTGCAGGGCAAACCGTGGAGCACCGAACAGCTGGCGGTCGAACTTGATCGCTGGCGCCTGGATGCACGCACGGTCAATCTGATGGTGGGCGGCCCCGAGGGGCTTGCGCCGGAAGTCTGTGCCCGCAGCGAGCAACGCTGGTCGCTGTCGCCGCTGACCTTGCCGCATCCGCTGGTGCGTATCCTGATCGGTGAGCAGATGTATCGCGCCTGGACAGTTCTGTCCGGGCACCCTTATCACAAGTAGCATCGTTTTTACTGTGAATACGGCCTAAATGTCTCAACCGATCCGCCTCAAAGACCATGAGAAAGACGCACGCCTGGTGCGCGGCAGGGTCGTGTTCGGTGCTGTGGCGGTCGTGTTGCTGGTGTGCGTGCTGATCGCTCGCCTGTATTTTCTGCAGGTCATTCAGTACGACTACCACTCGACACTCTCGGAAAACAACCGTGTTCACGTTCAGCCGATCCCGCCCAGCCGGGGCCTGATCTATGACCGCAACGGCGTCGTGGTGGCGGACAACCGGCCCAGTTTCAGTCTTTCGGTTACGCGTGAGCGTTCCGGCGACTGGTCCGCAGTGCTGGACACCATCGTCGAGATACTGCAGCTCACGCCTGACGACCGGATCATTTTCGAAAAACGCATGAAGCAGGGGCGGCGTCCATTTGAGCCCGTTCCCATTCTGTTCGAGCTGACGGAAGAGCAGATTGCCCTGATTGCGGTCAATCAGTTCCGCCTGCCGGGCGTCGAGGTCGTGGCGCAACTGGTCCGGCATTATCCGCAGGGGCCGCATTTCGCGCATTCGGTCGGCTACATGGGCCGCATCAACGAGAAAGAGCTTAAAAGCCTCGACCCGGTCAATTACAGCGGCACCCACCATATAGGCAAGACCGGCATCGAGCGTTTCTACGAGCCCGAACTTCACGGTCAGGTCGGTTACGAGGAAGTCGAAACCAACGCTCGCGGCCGCGTATTGCGGGTGCTCAAGCGTACCGATCCGATCCCCGGCAAGGACATTGTCCTGAGCCTGGACATCAATCTGCAGGAAGCAGCGGAGGCTGCGCTGGGCGGGCGTCGCGGCGCCGTCGTGGCGCTGGACCCGAAAACCGGTGAAGTGTTGGCGATGGTCAGCGCACCCAGCTTCGACCCGAACCTGTTCGTGACCGGTATCAGCTTCAAGGCGTACGCCGAGCTGCGTGATTCCATCGACCGGCCGCTGTTCAACCGGATTCTGCGCGGGCTCTATCCACCGGGTTCGACCATCAAGCCTGCGGTCGCCATTGCCGGTCTTGATGCAGGTGTCGTGACACCGGGATCGCGGGTGTTCGATCCGGGTTTCTATCAACTGCCCAATTACGACCACAAATACCGTAACTGGAACCGTACCGGTGACGGCTGGGTCGATCTGGACACCGCGATCATGCGCTCCAACGACACCTATTTTTACGACCTGGCTCACAAGCTGGGCATCGATCGGCTTTCCACGTACATGAACAAGTTCGGCATCGGCCAGAAAGTCTCCCTGGACATGTTCGAAGAATCCCCAGGCCTGATGCCGTCCCGTGACTGGAAACGAGCCACTCGCCGTCAGGCCTGGTTCCCCGGCGAGACCCTGATTCTCGGTATCGGCCAGGGCTACATGCAGGCCACGCCGCTGCAACTGGCCCAGGCCACTGCGCTGGTGGCCAACAAGGGCGTGTGGAACCGGCCGCATCTGGCCAGAACCATCGAAGGCAAGCCGCCCGTGGACGAGAACCCGATGCCGAATATCATTCTGCGCGACCCGGCCAACTGGGCCAGGGTCAACCACGGCATGCAGGAAGTGATGCACGGTGCGCGCGGCACGGCGCGCAAGGCAGCCATCGGTGCGCAATACCGTATCGCCGGCAAGAGCGGTACGGCACAGGTCGTGGCGATCAAGCAGGGCGAGAAGTACGACCGCACCAAGGTTCAGGAGCGGCATCGTGACCACGCCCTGTTCGTCGGCTTTGCGCCCGCCGACAATCCGAAAATCGTCGTCGCAGTGATGGTGGAGAACGGCGAGTCCGGCTCCGGCGTGGCGGCACCTGTTGTTCGTCAGGTAATGGATGCCTGGCTGCTCGACGAGAACGGCCAGCTCAAGCCTGAGTACGCCGATTCCATGAATCTGGAGGCTGCGGCCCGTGAAGAGTAATTTCGACCGCATCCTGTCCAGCGAAGATGTGATGCGCCGCCGCGCCACTTTTTTGCAGCGCATTCACATCGACGGTCCGTTGCTGATTCTGCTGCTGACGCTGGCGGCGGGCAGCCTGTTCGTTCTGTATTCGGCGAGCGGCAAGAACTGGGACCTGCTGATCAAGCAGGCCAGCTCGTTCGGCATCGGTCTGGTGGCCATGGTCATCATCGCCCAACTGGAACCCAGGTTCATGGCCCGCTGGGTGCCGGTCCTGTACGTGATTGGCGTGCTGTTGCTGGTGGTGGTGGACGTCATGGGGCACAACGCCATGGGCGCGACGCGCTGGATCAACATTCCGGGTGTCATCCGTTTCCAGCCTTCCGAATTCCTCAAAATCATCATGCCGGCGACCATCGCCTGGTACTTGTCCAAGCGGACATTGCCGCCGCACCTCAAGCATGTGGTGGTGAGCCTGGCGCTGGTCGGGGTGCCGTTCATTCTGATTGTGCGCCAACCGGACCTCGGGACTTCGTTGCTCATTCTGGCATCGGGTGCCTTCGTGCTGTTCATGGCCGGTCTGCGCTGGCGCTGGATCATTAGCGTACTGGCGGCAGCTGTGCCGGCGGCCGTGGCGATGTGGTTTTTCTTCATGCACGACTATCAGAAGCAGCGCGTCCTGACCTTCCTTGACCCGGAAAGCGACCCGCTGGGCACGGGCTGGAACATCATCCAGTCCAAGGCGGCCATCGGTTCGGGCGGCGTCTTCGGCAAGGGCTGGCTGCTGGGCACCCAGTCGCACCTGGACTTTCTGCCGGAAAGCCACACCGACTTCATCATCGCGGTACTGGGCGAGGAGTTCGGTCTGGTGGGCATCTGCGCGTTGCTGATCATCTATATGCTGCTGATCGGTCGCGGGCTGGTGATTACCGCCCAGGCGCAGACATTATTCGGAAAGTTGCTCGCAGGGGCGCTGACCATGACGTTTTTTGTTTACGTTTTCGTCAACATCGGTATGGTCAGTGGCCTGCTGCCGGTTGTAGGTGTCCCGCTGCCCTTCATTAGTTACGGCGGAACTTCGCTCGTGACCCTACTGTCAGCGTTTGGGGTTTTGATGTCGATCCATACGCATCGTAAATGGATCGCTCAGGTTTGATTAAGGTGAACAACTCAATGCAAGCAATGCGTAACTGGGCTCGATATGCTCCGGTGGTCGGCCTGGTGGGCATCCTTGGATCGGTGCAGGAGAGCATTGCCGGGGATTACGATGGCTCGCCTCAAGTGGCCGAATTCGTCGGCGAGATGACCCGTGACCACGGTTTTGCCGGCGAGCAGTTGATGGGGTTGTTCCGGGAGGTCGAGCGCAAGCAGGCCATCCTCGATGCCATTTCCCGTCCTGCCGAGCGCGTGAAACAGTGGAAAGACTACCGCCCGATGTTCATCACCGACACGCGCATTGCCCGCGGCGTCGATTTCTGGCGTCAGCATGAGGCCGCCCTGGCGCGTGCCGAGCAGGAATACGGCGTTCCGGCGCAGATCATCGTGTCGATCATTGGCGTTGAAACCTTCTTCGGTCGCAACACCGGCAATTACCGCGTGATCGATGCACTGTCGACGCTGGGTTTCGACTATCCGCCCCGCGCGCCGTTCTTTCGCAAGGAACTGAGAGAGTTTCTGCTGCTGGCGCGTGAGCAACAGGTCGATCCGTTGACGCTGAAGGGGTCCTACGCCGGTGCCATGGGGCTGCCGCAATTCATGCCGAGCAGCTTTCGCGCCTACGCCGTGGATTTCGACGGCGACGGCCATATCAATATCTGGACCGATCCTGATGATGCCATTGGCAGTGTGGCCAGCTACTTCAAGCGCCACGGCTGGGTGGGCGGACAGCAGGTCGTCAGCCGCGCCGATGCCCGTGGCGACCGCGTTGACGAGGGATTGAGCCCTGGTCTTGATCCGGTCATGTCGGTCGGGGAGTTGCGAGGGCTGGGCTGGGCGAGTCATGATGCGCTGCGCGACGACATGCCGGTGACAGCGTTTCGCCTCGACGGCGACAAGGGTCCCGAATACTGGATGGGTTTGAACAATTTTTATGCAATCACCCGTTATAACCGCAGTGTGATGTACGCCATGGCCGTGTATCAGCTGTCTGAATCGTTGGTTCAAGCTCGAGGCGTCAAGTAATGCGGGCATTGCCGATTCGTACATCATTGAAATTACTGGCGTTCTCAGGGTTGGCCCTGCTGGTCGCCAGTTGCTCGTCTCCATCGCGTACCACGCAGCAGTCGCCCAAGGGCGGCGCGGTGGTGCGCTCGATGCCGGGCCTGGACATCAACCGTGCCCACAAGGACGGCGCGCCGTGGTGGGACGTGGATGTTTCACGCATCCCGGACGCGACGCCGACCCTGCACACCGGTCCCTACAAGGCCAACCCTTATACCGTGCTGGGCAAGACCTACTTCCCGATGAGCGAGTCCAAGCGCTATGTCGCTTCGGGCACGGCGTCCTGGTACGGCACCAAGTTTCATGGCCAGAACACCGCCAACGGCGAGGTCTACGACCTTTACGGCATGAGCGCGGCGCACAAGACGCTGCCACTGCCCAGTTACGTCAAAGTGACCAACCTGGACAACAACCGCACGGTGATTCTGCGGGTCAACGACCGTGGTCCGTTCTATTCGGATCGCATCATCGACCTGTCCTACGCTGCTGCGAAGAAGCTGGGTTACGCCGAAAGCGGTACCGCGCGGGTCAAGGTCGAAGGTATCGATCCGCAGGAGTGGTGGGCACAGCGCGGCCGCCCTGCGCCGCTGATGCTCAATCAGCCGCAAGTGGTGGCACAGGCGACACCGCCTGCGTTGAGTACCTCCACCGGAACGGTCGAACAGTACACCCCGCCACCTCAGCAACACGCTGCTCCCGTCGTGCCTGTACAGGTTGACGCAAAAAAAAACGATTCAGGACAAGCCGCTGGGCTATTTCTCCAGGTCGGAGCCTTCGCGAATCCGGACGCTGCGGAGCTCCTGAGGTCGAAGCTGAGCGGGATGGTTCGAGCGCCGGTTTTCGTGAGTTCGATAGCACGCAATCAGCAGACGCTTTATCGCGTGAGGATGGGACCCGTAGGCACGCCGGGTGAAGCCCAGCAGTTGCAGGACAGCGTTCGGTCGGCCAACCTCGGTCAGCCGAGCGTGGTGACATCGGACCAGTAACGGATTTTATGACAGTCGCCCTCCGGCAGTAGTGGAGGGCGAGCTGCAGTTGCAGGCTTCGCGCTTTTGCCTTCGAGCAGGCGATGCAGGCAACTGCCCACGAGGTCGTGTGTCGAACAGACGACTTTGTCAGCCAGGGTTACAGCCTGGCGCCACGAGCCGTACCGAAGTGTTTTCGCTTCGCCGGTCTGTTCAGCTTTGCCCGCAAGGGCATGTTTGCCCATTAGCATTTTCGAGAGACGGATGAACATCACCACCTTTGCAAAACGTTTGTGCCTGCTTGTACCCCTGATAATCACTCCGGCTGCCTGGGCCGCAGAACAGATGACTCCGGCCGCGCCGCAGCTGGCCGCCAAGGCCTATGTGCTGATGGATGCCACCAGTGGCAACGTTCTGGTCGAGAACAACGGTGATCAGCGTCTGGCGCCTGCGAGCCTGACCAAGCTGATGACCGCGTACATCGCGACCCTGGAAATCCGTCGTGGCCAGATCGGTGAAAACGATCCGGTGACCATCAGTGAAAACGCCTGGCGCACAGGCGGTTCGCGGATGTTCATCAAGGTGGGCAGCCAGGTGACCGTCAGCGATCTGCTGCACGGCATCATCATCCAGTCGGGTAACGACGCCAGCGTTGCGATCTCCGAGCACATCGCCGGTAGCGAAGACGCGTTCGCCGACATGATGAACAAGACGGCTGGCGACCTGGGCATGACCAACAGCCACTTCATGAACCCGACCGGTCTGCCGAACCCTGATCACTACTCGTCGGCTCACGACATGGCCAAGCTGGCCCGTGCGATCATTCACGAAGATCCGGCTCACTACGCGATCTACTCGCAGAAAGAGTTCTTCTG
The DNA here is from genome assembly GCF_001642795.1 of Pseudomonas viridiflava. GTDB lineage: Bacteria > Pseudomonadota > Gammaproteobacteria > Pseudomonadales > Pseudomonadaceae > Aquipseudomonas > Aquipseudomonas viridiflava. The sequence continues at coordinate 54,284 of NZ_LKEH01000035.1, forward strand.
GAACGGCATCAAGCAGCCTAACCGCAACCTGCTGCTGTGGCGCGACAAGACCGTTGACGGTCTGAAAACCGGCCACACCGAAGAGGCCGGCTACTGCATGGTGTCTTCCGCCGTTCGTGACGGCATGCGTCTGATTGCCGTGGTATTCGGTACCAACAGCGAACAGGCTCGTGCAGCCGAGACCCAGAAGCTGCTGACCTACGGTTTCCGCTTCTTCGAAACCCAGAACTTCTACCAGAAGGGCACCGAACTGGCCCAGGCTCCGGTCTGGAAAGGTACGGCTCGTCAGGTCAAGGCCGGTCTGGCTGAAGACCTGAGCATGACCATGCCAAAAGGCGACATGAAGAAACTGTCTGCCAGCATGACCATGAACCCGCAACTGGTTGCGCCAATCGCCAAGGGCGACGTGATCGGCAAGGTTGAAGTGAAGATGGAAGACAAGGTGGTTCACACCGCTAATCTGATTGCGCTGGAACCTGTCGAGGAAGGTGGCATTTTCCGCCGCGTGTGGGATAGCATCCGCCTGTTCTTCTACGGCTTGTTCAACTGACCTTATTAGTAATCAATGCCGACCTTCTCGCGGCCTGCTCATGATCTGAGCGGGCCGCGTGTCCGTCGTCACGGCTTGTGAGACCTTTACTGCCATGACCGATACCGACGTCAAGTCGCACAAAATCGAATTCCCCTGCGCTGACTACCCGATCAAGGTGATCGGCGACACCAGCGTCGGCTTCACCGATGCCGTGATCGAGGTCTTGAGCCGACACGCCAAGATCGACATCAAGACGCTCGCCGAGCGTCAGAGCAGCAACGGCAAGTACACCACCGTACAACTGCATATCGTCGCCACGGGCGAAGACCAGTTGCGCGATATCAATAGTGCTCTGCGCGCTACGGGTGTCGTGCACATGGTGCTCTGATGGGTGACGCTCTGGGCTTTCGTGATCTGGGTCTTATCGATTACGAAACCGCCTGGCACGCCATGCAGCGCTTCACCGATGGCCGCGGCAAAGACGCGGCGGACGAAGTCTGGCTGGTGCAGCATCCTCCTGTTTTTACCCAGGGACAGTCCGGCAAGGCGGAGCATTTGTTGTTGCCGGGCAATATTCCTGTCGTACAGGTCGATCGTGGCGGCCAAGTGACTTATCATGGCCCCGGTCAACTGGTGGCGTACCTGATGCTGGATGTCAGGCGCCTCGGTTTCGGCGTGCGCGATCTGGTCACCCGGATCGAAAACACGCTCATCGCCCTGCTGGACAGTTATGGGGTGACGGCAGCCGCCAAGGCGGATGCACCGGGCGTATACGTGAATGGCGCAAAGATCGCATCGCTGGGTTTGCGCATTCGCAACGGTTGCTCGTTTCATGGTCTGGCGCTGAACGTCGACATGGACCTTGAGCCGTTCCGCCGGATCAACCCCTGTGGCTACGCCGGGCTGGCAATGACCCAGCTGAGCGATCACGCAGAGCAGATAGAATTTTCCGAGGTAAGTGCCCGACTGCGCGCGCAGCTCGTCAGACACCTCGACTACGCTGAGCAGGCGACCCTAACGGGCGGAATAAACGAATATGACTGACACCGTGCAAACCCTGATCCCGGCGCTCGACGTATCCGAGCGTGTGGCCCGTCCGAAAGTCGAAGCCGGCGTCAAGCTGCGCGGCGCGGAGAAGGTTGCGCGCATTCCGGTGAAGATCATTCCAACGGTCGATCTGCCGAAAAAGCCTGACTGGATCCGTGTACGTATTCCGGTTTCCCCGGAAGTCGACCGCATCAAGCAACTGCTGCGCAAGCACAAGCTGCACAGCGTCTGCGAAGAGGCGTCCTGCCCGAACCTGGGCGAGTGCTTCTCCGGCGGCACCGCGACCTTCATGATCATGGGCGACATCTGCACTCGTCGCTGCCCGTTCTGCGACGTCGGCCATGGTCGTCCCAAGGCGCTGGATACCGATGAGCCGATGAACCTGGCCGTCGCGATTGCCGACTTGCGTTTGAAGTATGTCGTGATCACCTCGGTTGACCGTGATGACCTGCGTGACGGCGGTGCCCAGCACTTCGCCGACTGCATCCGCGAAATCCGCAAGCTTTCGCCGGGCGTACAGCTCGAAACGCTGGTACCGGACTACCGCGGTCGTATGGACGTGGCGCTGGAAATCACTGCCGCCGAGCCACCGGATGTGTTCAACCACAACCTGGAAACCGTGCCGCGCCTGTACAAGGCTGCGCGTCCGGGTTCGGACTACCAGTGGTCGCTGACCCTGCTGCAACGCTTCAAGCAGATGGTCCCGCACGTACCGACCAAGTCCGGCCTGATGCTGGGTCTGGGCGAGACCGACGAGGAAGTCATCGAAGTCATGCAGCGCATGCGCGAGCATGACATCGACATGCTGACCCTGGGTCAGTACCTGCAGCCTTCGCGTAACCACCTGCCGGTGCAGCGCTTCGTTCACCCGGACGTGTTCGCCTGGTTTGCCGAAGAAGGCTACAAGATGGGCTTCAAGAACGTCGCATCGGGCCCGCTGGTTCGTTCTTCGTACCACGCCGATGAGCAGGCCAAGATCGCCAAGGCGATGCTCTGACGTTACGCCGCAAGACAAAAAGGGCCAGGTAGTGATACCTGGCCTTTTTTTATCTCTGGATTATTGCGCTGGCCTGCGATCCCGGACGCGGAGCGTCCTGAGAGGCATTCCCACGCGCAGCATGGGAACGATCAGATTGTGATGTTGATCGTGCCCACACTCTGCGTCACCTTCTCAAGGCTTGCGCAGGTTGTTCAGCAGTTCATGCGTCGGGTAGCCATCGGCGGGCCAGCCGAATGATTGTTGTGCGCTGCGGATGGCCTTGCGCGTATTGGCGCCGATGATGCCGTCTGGCGCGCCTGCGTCATATTGACGGGCAGAGAGCAGGGTTTGCAGCTCGATGCGCTCAGAGCGGCTCAGCGGCACGTCTCCGCGTGGCCAACTGCCCACGACATAGCCTGCGCCCTTGAATCGATCGGAAAGCAGACTGATCGCCAGCGCGTAGGACGTCGAGTTGTTGTACTTGAGGATCGCGCGGAAGTTATCCAGCACCAGGAACGCCGGGCCGCGATAACCGGCTGGCAACAGCAGCGCTGCCTGTTGCTGACTGGCCGCGACCGGAATCGCTGAACCGTCTGGCTGTTTCAGACCCAGTTGCTGCCATTCGGCCAGGCTTTTGCGAGTCGTCGAGTCGGCCAGTGCATAGTCGAAACCTGAACTCAGAACGACCTCAAAGCCCCACGGCTGACCGCGCTGCCAGCCGGAGCTTTGCAGGTAATGCGCAGTGGAGGCGAGGGCATCGGCTGGCGTGTTCCAGATGTCGCGGCGGCCGTCGCCATCGAAGTCAACGGCGTGGGTGTTGTAGGTCGTCGGAATGAACTGGGTCTGGCCCATCGCGCCAGCCCAGGAGCCCAGCATTCTGTCTGGCGTGATGTCGCCATGCTGAAGGATTTCCAGTGCGGCGAGCAATTGGCTCTGCGCAAAGCCCGGACGGCGGCCTTCGTAGGCCAGCGTTGCCAGCGAGCGGATGACCGACTGCGAACCCTGGAACTGTCCGAAGTTACTCTCCATGCCCCACACCGCGACCAGCGCCTGACGGTCCACGCCGTACTGCTGTTCGATCTTCTGCAGATCATCAGCGTATTGCGAGAGCAGTGCCTGACCTTTACGCACACGAGCGGCGGAAATCGCACCGTCCAGATATTCCCACACCGGGCGGCTGAACTCGGGCTGGCTGCGATCGGCCTTGACGACACTCATGTCCGGCGTGACCCCGGCAAAAGCCTGATCGAAGACGTCGGCGCGGATCCCGGCTTTCAGGGCCTGAGCGCGAAAACCTGCCTGCCATTCGGCGAAGCTGACGGCGGGCTGAATGGTCAGCGAGTCATCGACAACCAGTGCGGGTGTTGGCGCAACGGCCGGAGCGGCGGTCTGGGCTTTGGCGGCTTGGAGAGGCGTGGCATCGGCTGCAGTGGGTTTTTCTGCGCAAGCTACCAATGCGATAAGGCTGGAGGCGGCGATGAGTTGGCGCAACTGCGGGCGATGGGTAAAACAAGAAGGCATGCTTGAGTCCAAGGGTATTACCGTTAGGTGCAGACCATAACACGGCCAAGCATCCAAAAGCGCCCCGGAGATGTTGCTTGATATCAGGCCGCTATAACGGAAGAAGCCTCCCAGCTTTTAGACTGGAAGGCTTCGCGGCGGTAGCTGCCTTTGCCCTTGGCGGGTTGTTCCTGTCGGCTGCGGAACAATGGTTGGGCGATGATGGATTTGGCCTTGTTCGGCCGTTTTGGCTTGCTCATGGCAGGGTGCTCCTTGGGAAGGGTGTTGCGATGTGCCGGGAATGATCGGACAGGGTAGGGCGTGTGTCCAATAGAAGTCTGCTATAGCCGAATTGGCGCAGCCCCCGTCATTACACGAGCGCTTGCAACACCTCGTCCACACTCCACAGCACCCGATCCGCTGCTGGCAATTCGGGCCGTTTCAGGATCAGCACCGGCACGCCGCGTTCGCGCGCGATGTCGAGCTTGGGCTCGGTGGAGCCGCTGCCGCTGTTCTTGCTGATCAGTACGTCGATGCGGCGTTGCTCGAACAGCTGTCGTTCGTCCTCCAGATGGAAGGGGCCGCGCGCGCCGATGACGTCGCAGCGTTCGTTGCCGGGGTAGCTGTCCAGTGCGCGAAGGGTCCAGAACTGATGCTCGGGGATTTCCTCCAGATGCTGCAGCGGCTCGCGACCCAGGGTGAAGAAGGGGCGCTCGAACGGCGCCAGCGCCGCGACCAGTTCCGGCCAGTCAGTCACTTCCCGCCAGTCATCGCCGGGGCCTGCTGTCCAGGCGGTGCGGCGCAAGGCCCAGCAGGGAATGCCTGCGCTTTTCGCCGCGAGCGCAGCGTTGTGGCTGATTTGTGCTGCGTAAGGGTGTGTGGCGTCCAGCAAAAGGTCGACGTTCTGCTCGCGAATGTACTGCGCCATGCCTTCGGCGCCGCCATAACCACCGACTTTCAGTTGGCACTTCAGATCGGTCGGCACCCGGCCGACGCCCGCCAGACTGTAAATATGCTCTGGCCCCAGCGTTCGGGCGATGGCCAGGGCTTCGGTGATGCCACCCAACAACAGAATGCGTTTCATACGGTTTCTCCACGTGACGCAACGCCCGCCTGCCCGACGATCCCGCCCTGGCGGTCAATGGCAAACACCTCGACCTGCACGCTGGCGGGCACCATGCTGCGGGCGAAATTCAGGGCGTGCTGGCAGACGGCGTCACCCAGCGGCACACCGACCGCAGCACTCATCGCCAGGGCCTGTTGACTGGTGTTGGCGTCGCGTATCTGCTGTTGCAACGCAGCATCGGCCCCGATATCGGCCGCCCAAAGTGCAAGCTGTGGCAGGTCGATGCTGGAATGACGGCTGTGCAGGTCCATGTGCCCGGCGGCGAGTTTGCTGATCTTGCCGAAGCCGCCGCACAGGCTGAGTCGGGTGACAGGCACCTTGCGCAGATGCTTGAGTACTGCGCCGACGAAGTCGCCCATTTCGATCAGGGCGATGTCTGGAATGTTGTAGACCCGGCGCATGGTGTCTTCGCTGGCGTTGCCGGTGCAGGCGGCGATGTGCACGTAGCCGTTGGTGAATGCGACATCGATGCCTTGATGAATCGAGGCGATATAGGCCGCGCAGGAAAATGGCCGGACAATGCCGCTGGTGCCCAGAATCGACAACCCGCCGAGAATCCCCAGGCGCGGGTTCATGGTTTTGAGCGCCAGTGCTTCACCACCCTCGACCCCGATCGTGACCTCGAATCCCCCTTCATAGCTCAGCGATTCGGCCAGATGCATCAGATGCTCGGTCATCATGCGACGTGGCACAGGATTGATGGCGGGCTCACCAACGCCCAGCACCAGACCGGGGCGGGTTACCGTGCCCACGCCTGCTCCCGCGATGAAGCGCACGCCGGGCTCGGATTCGAGCCTGACACGGGCGAAGACCAGCGCACCGTGGGTCACGTCGGGATCGTCGCCTGCATCCTTCAGCGTGCCCGCTTCGGCGTAATCATCCACACAGCGGCAGAATTCCAGACGCATCTGCACCTGTTTGCCCTTGGGCAGCACGATCTCCACCGCATCGTTCACCTGCCCGCTGAGCAGCAACCTGGCCGCAGCGAGGCTGGTCGCGGTCGCGCAGCTCCCCGTGGTCAGGCCGCTGCGCAGCGGGGCGGGTTGTTCGGCGGTCTCGTCACGCATCAGGGCTTGACCACATCCAGCAGGGTGATCGGCAGGGCCTGACGCCAGGTGTCGAACTCGCCCAACGGCTGCGCGTGGGCGACGTGGATGCGGGTCAGTTCGCCGCCGTAACGCTCGCGCCAGGCCATCAGTGCTGTTTCGCTTTGCAGCGTGACCGCATTGGCGACCAGCCTGCCACCAGAACGCAACTGCTCCCAGCAGGCGTCCAGCACGCCAGTACGGGTCACGCCTCCGCCGATGAAGATTGCGTCCGGCCGTTCAAGACCGCTCAGGGCCTGAGGTGCCGTGCCGCGCACCAGCTGCAGGCCAGGCACGCCGAGTGCATCGCGATTGAATTCGATCAGTTGCTGGCGTCCTTCGTCAGCCTCGATGGCCAGCGTGCGACAGGTCGGGTGGGCACGCATCCACTCGATGCCGATGGAGCCGCAACCGGCACCGACATCCCACAGCAACTCGCCCGGCACCGGGGCCAGGCGGGCCAGTGTGATTGCCCTGACGTCACGCTTGGTCAACTGGCCGTCATGCTCGAACGCGCTGTCCGGCAAGCCTGCCAGCGTCGTCAGGCGTGTGGCATTGGCATCGGCGCGGCAGTCGATGGCGACTAGATTCAACGCCGCAATGTCAGGGTTGCCCCATTCGCCGGCCAGTCCGTCGACACGTCGTTCGGCGTCGCCGCCCAGGTGCTCCAGCACGGTCATGTAACTGGGGCCGAAACCGCGCTCACGCAACAGCCCGGCAATGATCGCCGGACTGCTGCCGTCGTTGCTCAGTACCAGCAGGCGCACGCCGTGATGAATATGGGCATTGAGCGCGGCGACCGGACGGGCAACCACCGACAGCGTGACGACCTCCTGCAACGGCCAGCCCAGCCGCGCTGCGGCCAGTGAATAGGAAGAGGGGGCTGGCAGGACGCGCATCTCATCGATGGCGACGACACGACTCAGGCTGGCGCCAACGCCGAACAGCATCGGATCACCGCTGGCCAGCACGCAGACTTCGGCGCCGCGCTGTTCCAGAACGGTATTGAGCGAAAAAGGACTCGGCCATGTACGACGTTCCGCGCGGATGCAAGGCGGCAGCAAGGCCAGCTGGCGCGGCCCGCCGAACACCTGATCGGCGTGCAGCAGAGCATGCCGGGCGTTCCTGCCCAGGCCTTTGTAACCGTCTTCTCCGATTCCCACGACTGTCAGCCAAGGCGACATGCACACCCCTCAATCCGAACTTCCGACAGAGCGCCTTTTCATGCCTGCGGACAAAGCAGGCATAATACCGCGCCCGACGGGGTACAAGTGCTCTAATCCACGTACGGCTCCAGCCGGTTCCTGCCAGGTGATCCCTTGAACGAGCAGAAGTACGCTCGCACATCCAGCGCAACGCTACGCCCCTCGGCCTGTCCGGGGTTGCTGCGTATCGTCCCGGCGCTGGACGGTGGCATCTGCCGGATCAAACTGCCCGGCGGGGTGCTGCTGGCCGCGCAGGCGCAGGCTGTGGCTCACGCGGCGCGGACTTATGCACAGGGCGTGATCGAAGCCACCAACCGCTCCAACCTGCAGATTCGCGGCGTAGGCGATGACCACGATGGGCTGATCCGTGTCCTGATGGACGCAGGTCTCGGCCCGGACAATCCCGACAGCGACGATGTGCGCAACCTGATGCTCAGCCCGGTGGCCGGCCTGGATGCGCAGAGCCTGTTCGATGCCCGGCCGCTGGCAGCGCAGATTCTCGCGGCGCTGGAAACGCATCCGCGCTTCCACGAGCTGTCGCCCAAGTTCGCGATTTCGCTGGACGCTGGCGAAGCGCTGGTGATGCTGGAGCATCCTCATGACCTGTGGCTTTCGGCGCTGAAGCATGGCGACCAGATGATGCTGGCGTTCGGTCTGGCAGGCTGTCCGGCTCGTGACAAGCCTTTGGGCGCGGTGCCTCTGGTCTACGGACAGGCACTGGTCGTGGGGTTGCTGGAGCTGTTTCTCGATCTGGCGCGCCCGGAGCACACCCGCATGCGCCATCTGCTGGCCGAGGTATCGACCGACGAAATCCTCAGCCGGCTTTCAGCGCGCTTGAACGTCGCCTTGCGCGTCGAGCCCGGGATTACAGATTGGCAACGTCCTGCCATCCAGCCAGATCGCCATATCGGGATTTATCCACAGGCCGATGCAGGCTTGGTCGCGGTGGGCGCTGCCGTACCGCTGGGACGTCTGGATGCCGGGATGCTCTCGGCTGTCGCGCAACTGGCCACGGAGCAGGGCGACGGCTCTTTGCGCCTGGCGCCCTGGCAAAGCCTGATGCTGCCCAACGTTCCGGTCGAACGAGGACCGGATGTGCTCAATGCGTTGCAGGCTGCCGGCCTGATCGGCTCGGTCGAGGAGCCGCTGGCGCACATTGCTGCCTGCACCGGTTCTGCCGGGTGTGCCAAAGGACTGGCCGACACCAAGTCTGACGCCCGATTGCTGGCCGCCAGCTTGCATGAAAGCCAGGCGGTGCACCTCACGGGTTGCCGACGTTCCTGCGCGGCGGCGCATGTGGCGCCCGTGACCCTGCTGGCCGTCTCGCCCGGCCGCTATGACCTTTATTTTCGCGACGCAGCCCATGCCGGTTTCGGTGTGCTGCGCGCGCGTGACCTCACTATTGAAGCAGTCGGTGCGTTGTTGAACGCCGACTCACGGAGCAACATGCATGATTGATTACATCCGCGATGGTCAGGAGATTTATCGCAACTCCTTCTCGATCATTCGCGCTGAAGCGCGCCTGGACACGATCCCTGCCGACCTGGAAAAACTCGCCGTGCGCGTGATCCACGCCTGCGGAATGGTCGAAGTCATCGAAGACCTGCGCTTCTCGCCGGGTGCAGGCAAGGCCGGGCGTGATGCGCTGGCGGCGGGCGCACCGATCCTGTGTGATGCGCGCATGGTGTCCGAGGGCATCACCCGCACGCGTCTGCCGGCCAATAACGAAATCATCTGCACGCTGCACGACGAAGGCGTACGCGAGATGGCGCTGGAATTGGGCAACACCCGTTCCGCCGTGGCGCTGGAACTGTGGCGTCCGCACCTGGAAGGCAGTGTGGTGGTGATCGGCAACGCGCCGACGGCGCTGTTCTATCTGCTGGAAATGCTCGATGCCGGTGCGCCCAAGCCTGCGCTGATCCTCGGTTTCCCGGTTGGCTTCGTCGGCGCCGCCGAATCCAAGGCCATGCTCGCCGCTGACAGCCGTGGCGTGCCGTTCGTGATCATGCAGGGCCGTCGTGGCGGCAGCGCCATGGCTGTGGCCGCCGTCAACGCACTGGCCACGGAGATCGAATGATGCAGGCACGCGGTCGATTGATTGGCCTGGGTGTCGGCCCCGGCGACCCGGAACTGATTACCGTGAAGGCGCTACGCCTGCTGCGAGAGTCGCCGGTGGTCGCGTATTTCGTGGCCAAGGGCAAGAAAGGCAACGCGTTCGGCATTATTGAGGCGCACCTTCAGGAGGTGCAGACGCTGATGCCGCTGGTCTACCCGGTCACCACCGAAGCGCTGCCTGCGCCGTTGTCGTACGAAAAAGTCATCAGTGATTTCTATGACGAGTCGAGCCAACAGGTCGCCGCGCATCTGGATGCCGGCCGGGACGTGGCGGTGATCTGCGAAGGCGACCCGTTCTTCTACGGCTCCTACATGTACCTGCACGACCGTCTGGCCGAGCGTTACGAAGCTGAGGTGATTCCGGGCGTCTGCTCGATGCTGGGCGGCGCTTCGGTGCTGGGTGCGCCACTGGTGTATCGCAATCAGAGCCTGTCGGTGCTGTCTGGCGTGCTCTCCCATGAAGACCTGAAACGCAAGCTCGCCGATGCCGACGCGGCGGTGATCATGAAGCTGGGTCGCAACTTCCATAAGGTGCGAGAAGTGCTGACCGAACTGGGCATGCACGAACGTGCGCTTTACGTCGAGCGGGCCACCATGGCCAATCAGAAGATCGTGCCGCTGGATCAGGTCGACCCGATGTCCTCGCCCTATTTCTCGTTGATCATTGTTCCCGGCGACAGGTGGCAAGGCTGATGACGCACAACATTCCCGCCATCGTCATTCTCGGCAACGGCAGCCTTGCGACCGCACGGCGTATCCAGCGTCTGTATCCCGATGCAGTGATTCACGGTCTGGCTGAACGAGTACAGGGCGCTGATAGCACCTACACCGAATTCGGCGCCACCGTGCGTCAGCTCTATCAGCAGAACACCCCGATCATTGCGCTGTGCGCGGCGGGCATCGTGATACGCACCCTGGCCTCGCTGTTGCTGGAGAAGGGCGTCGAGCCGCCGGTGCTGGCCGTGGCTGAAGATGGCAGCGCGGTGGTGCCGCTGCTCGGCGGGCTGGGCGGCGTCAACGTCATGGCCCGCACAATTGCCGCAGGCCTTGCGGTCAATCCGGCGATCACCACCAGTGGTGAACTGCGATTCGGCACGTGTCTGCTCAATCCGCCGAGTGGCTATGCGCTGGGCGATCTGGAGCTGGGCAAGCGCTTCGTGTCCGATCTGCTGTCCGGCGAGCAGGTACGTATCGAAGGTGACGCGCCCTGGCTGGCTCAGGCGCAACTGCCTGAAGATCCGCAGGCAGAACTGTCGATCCACATTGGCTCCGGTCTGCGTGAACCGTCGGCCAACGAACTGCTGATCTATCCGCGCAACGTGCTGGTGGCGGTGGACGATTGCTCGCCTGAACTGACGTCTCGGGTTCGTCAGGCCCTGCGTGATGCCCGCATTGCCGAACAGTCTCTGGCCTGCCTGCTGGCGGGTGAGCACCACATGGCCAATGCGCTGCTGCATCAGGCTGCCGCAGAGCTGGACGTGCCGGTGCGTTTTGCCGCTGCGGGCTCGCCCAATGAGATGGCGATGAGTGCGGTCCCGCAATTACTGCCACCTGTGAGCAGTTCGGGCCTGGCTATCTCGGTCGCGGCTCAGCCGCTGGACGTGAGCCTCATCGGTCGTGGCCGTGGGCGTCTTGCTGTGATCGGCCTGGGGCCGGGCGCGGCAGACCTGATGGTGCCCGCAGTCAAGGCCGAACTGGCGCGGGCCAATGACGTACTGGGTTACGAAACCTACGTGCGCATGGCCGGGCCGTTTCGCGCGGATCAGGTGTTGCACTGCACCGATAATCGCGAGGAGATGATGCGGGCACGCCATGCGTTCGAGCTGGCAGCACAAGGTCGCTCTGTGGTGGTGGTGTCGTCGGGCGATCCCGGTGTGTTCGCCATGGCCTCGGCCGTACTCGAAGCGCTGCACGAGTCGGACAATCCGCAGTGGCACGCCGTCGAACTGGAAATCCTGCCCGGCGTCTCGGCCTCGCTGGCAACCGCCGCTCAGGCCGGTGCGCCGCTGGGGCATGACTTCTGCGTGCTCTCGCTTTCGGACAACCTCAAGCCGTGGGACGTTATCGAAAAGCGTCTGGACCTCGCCTGTCAGGCTGATCTGGCGCTGGCGTTCTACAACCCGATTTCCCGCTCGCGGCCCTGGCAACTGGGCCGGGCACTGGAGATCGTGCGTCAGCACCGCACGCCAGAGACGCCGGTCACACTGGGCCGTGACATTGGCCGTCCGGGTCAGACCCTGCGGATCATCACGCTGGGCGAGTTGACGCCGGAGCAGGTGGACATGCGCACGATGGTGCTGATCGGCTCGTCTCTGACCTGTACCTTTCCTCGCAATGAGGGCGGTCTGTGGGTCTACACGCCACGCTGGTATGGCGCCAAACCTGAGAAGTTATGAAACTGACGGTCGGCGTTCTTCCAAACGGAGGTGGGAAAACGCCGAAGCTCATTCACACGTGCGCGGTGATCTCGACAGGTTTTTGAGTTCTGGCCTGAATGAATTTATTCCGTTAGAGCGGCGGGCGCTGTAGCCGGTTTCCCTCGGCTTCTTATGAAAGTTCGTGAACCCCCATGTCTTCTGGGGAGTGATCAACTTCGCTGATATTCAAATTTTCCTTTATCGGGCTGGACGCTTGCGCCTATGTGCGGGCGTTGCAAAGTAGGCCATGGAAACGTTCCAGACTGGTTTGGTTATTCTCGATTGCGTCCACAAGGACTTTCATGAATTAAAGGACTAATGAAATGAAGCACGAAGCAACCATGAATAACATCGATCAAATGGACTACGCAGGTCTGGCAAATTACGAGCTGGCTGACGCCTCGCGTTCGCTTGCCGAACAGGTTGACGCGCAGGCTGCGCTCCCGACGGCCGCAAGCCTGTTGTCGGATCCTCAGGAAAGTGGAGAGGGTGCAGGTGCGGCTGTAGCAGGCGGCACGCTTATCGCGTTCGCCGAGGGTGTATCGCGTCAGAATAAAGACGACGTGATGAACTCCCTGCTCTACGCCACCCTGGCTGCCAACGTCAAATACAATCCCGAATCCCAGAGTGACCAGTGGTACGGTCTGTTCAATACGGTACTTTCCAAGCTGGGTTGGCTTTCGACCAAGTGGAGCTATGCTCGTTATCGCGCTACCCAGCAACGTTTCACCATGGATGAAGTCGGTCTGGAGATTCTGGGCTCGGCGATTGCTGCCGCAACACTGCCAGGGCCTGCATCGCTCGCCATGTTGAAGGTGGCCAAGGATGCGGTCACCGCCCTGAGCGCCAGGAAAGAGCCACTGCGTCTTTTCGAGCGCCAGACCAAAACCCATCGTGGCGGTAACTTCCGGATCGCTGCCTGCGCCGAGTCTGCCGATGGCGATGTCAGCCTGGCCATGGGTGCGGTTGCCTTCAGCAGCAACATCAATGTGACCAATGTGATGTTCTGGGAATGGCAGAATTCGGATGTCGAGACTTACAAGGGTGAAAACAGCCTGGTGTTCAATACTCGCGTCTATGCCAGCGTTCGCGATGTGGTTCAGAAGAAGCTTGATGAAAACGCCAGGAATGCATTGGAAGAGTTTGATATCTGATTCTTTGCCTGCGGAAGCCCTGTGCTTCCGCAACTTTTCAGAAGGAACTGAGAATGGAACAGGTATTTAAAGGATGTGTGGTCAACGCGGGCAGTCTGTTGTTCTTTCCCGAAGCGCTGGAGGCTGACCGGCAGAACGATATCCTGAATTCAATGTTGTACCTGCAATTGGCAGCCTCTAAAAAACACGAACGATTCAGTGATTTCGAGAGCTGGAAGGATTTATGGCTCGCAGCTGCTCTGCGTTTTGGCTGGGCGCTGAAAGCGAGTGAGCACGTAAGCGAGCCACTGGCGGCGGGAGCGCCGAATACGGTCTGGAGCCTTGCCGCGCAAGGCTTGTCCGTATCCGTTCCGGGCTCGGCACTGACCTCGACTGAAACGTTCATGCGACTGGCAAGCGCGCAACCTGCTGCACAGGCAGCGATAAAGCTGCTGGCAAGTCAGGCCCTGCGCGTCGAGGACTTCCTGGCGGACAGCAACGATCAGTCAGGCAAAGCCAGGGAAGGGAAGAGCACCTTCGCATTTCAATTGGGGTTCATCGCTGCTGATCGCACCCTTGATATGGCGCTGGTGCATTTCCAGACTCGCCAGGCGCTTACGGATGGATTTTTGTTCGAGCAGATCGATCCCGGACAGATCGTTGGAAATATTGAGGTGAGCGCTTATTCCATGAGTCTGATGGAGCAGGTCTATGCACCGTTTCGCGACGTGTTCCATAGCGCCCGGCAGAAGCAGGATCCCGTGCTGGTCATGTCGATCGAGGAGGTGAGCCATGTCGCTCAGCCATGACAGCGTTTTGTGTGGAAACAACCTGGTGTCGTTCGGGGAAGGTTTCAGCGCTGACCTGCGGCAGGACATTCTCGACTGCCTGCTCCATGCGCAGTTTCGCGCCGATGACGAGACGTCGGTGCAACGCAACTGGAGGGGATGGTTGGAGGCTTACCGGGGGGCCGTGGATGATGCCGGAGCGCAACGTACCGCAATCATCGCTGATTCGATGTTCATGATTCGCCGCCTTCGCGACTTGCGGCATGAACCGTTTCTGAATGGATTCCCTTCTGCCGAGCTTCGTGAGCTGTTCGGTCACTCATTCGATACGCTCATGAACAGCGGACAAGCCAAGGCTTTCTTCAATTCATGGTTCAGTTCAGGGCGCTCCGAAAGCATTCAGGTGGTGCCCTGTGTCATGAGTGGCGAGGGTAAGGCCTCTATCATGCTGTGCGGCCTGCAAATGACCACGATGGCGTTCAGAAAAGGTTTTTTCCCGTGGCAGGTACTCAGTGGCGAGATGAGGGTTGATTGTGCCGGAGCGGCGTACCTGTTCAGCCGCGAGCTGTTTGATCCTGCACGCTTACGTATTCAGGATGAATTGGCCCGTCGTGCCAGGGAGGCGGTCATCCAGCTATAGCCCGGAGCACATCCCACGGAGGGGAATATCACAATGAGTGCGGACAAAAACAACGCTGTCTATCTGGGCAACATACCGAGTCTGGTGACGTTTCTGCCGGGTCTGTCTGTCCAGGAACGTCATGATCTTCAGGATGTACTGCTGGATGCCCAGCTGTTCGCCGGAGCGCATCTGGACTTCGAGAAGCAGTGGAGCAGCTGGATGCACTACTACCGCAGCAGGCTCAACGTTCGTGGCTTACATGCCCGGAGTCTGGTCGTGGATGATTCGCTGCTGGTCAGCAGTGTGGCGGACTTGAGAAACGCGACATTTGCCATCAAGGGCGTGGGTGATCATCAGTTGCTCGGGGATCTTGTCCGCCGTTCATTCGAGGCGGCGGGCATCTATCAGGCAGCAGGTGCCTATTTTAAGTCGGGCTCTGGAAGATCACGCCTTGGCAGCTTTCAGATCGTACCCTGCGCGAAGACAGGTAACGGTCAGATCCTGATGCTGCTCTGTGGTCTGCAGCTGGTGGCGGACACTTATTCGGCTGGTGGGCGCAGGCTGGTGTTCTTTTTCAAAGGTGGAAGTTACACCTTCGATAGCCGGACCTATATGGCGCATCGCGAGGATGTCATCCGTTATCTGGCTGGAAGAAGCAAAAGTCTGATTCGTTCGGTTCAGATCTGAACCAGCTCACGGCACCAGATAGCCCCGGACGCCGGTAAAGATAATCTGCGCGGCCAGCGCACAGACGAAAAGCCCCATCAGCCGACTGACGATCTGCAGGCCCTGATCGCCGAGGATCCGCTCGATACGGTTGGAGAGGTGAAGCACCACACCGACTGTGAGACTGGCCAGCGCAATGCTCAGAATGGCGGTGAGCTTGTCATCCCAGTGTGGCTGGCTCACGCCCATGACCAGCAGGGCGCCGATGGTGCCAGGGCCGACGGTGATCGGGATGGTCAGCGGAACGATAGTCACGTCCTGCTGGATGTTGTCGGTCTGGACTGCGGACTTGCCCTGAGCCATGCCCAGCGCCGAGATGAATAGCACGCTGCCGGCGCCGATACGGAACGCATCGACCGTGATCCCGAACACATCGAAAATCACCCGCCCGAACAGGTACAGCA
Organism: Pseudomonas viridiflava; assembly: GCF_001642795.1. Taxonomy (GTDB): domain Bacteria; phylum Pseudomonadota; class Gammaproteobacteria; order Pseudomonadales; family Pseudomonadaceae; genus Aquipseudomonas; species Aquipseudomonas viridiflava. The sequence continues at coordinate 69,963 of NZ_LKEH01000035.1, forward strand.
GGACGCTTGAAACCAGCGTTGCCAGCGCTACTTTCCAGGCCAGGCGCTTCTGTTCCTTGCGCGAGTGGCCTCGGGTCAGGCTGATGAAGCAGGACAGGACGAAGAATGGGCTGTAAAGCACCAGCATCTTCAGGTAAACGCTGGACAACACATGGAGCATGGCGTGGGCTCTTGGCGGCAGAGGGCGGGCGAGAGCAGTCTATCAGGCAGCGCGCTGCCTGACCTGACGTTGTCAGTTCTGCTGGTAGAGTTCGCCAGCCGATGTGAGGCCGCGAACCTTGTCGCGTTGCGCCACCCAGTGCTCGACCAGCTCACGCAGCTGAGACAGTTCGATCGGCTTGGCCATGTGGCCGTCCATACCAGCCTGACGTGCACGATCCTTGTGTTCGGTAAGGATGTGCGCGGTCAGGGCTACTACCGGCGTGCGTACGCGCTGGTTGCCGACTTCCCAAGCGCGTAACTGCTCGGTGGCCGAGAAGCCGTCGAGGATCGGCATTTCGCAGTCCATCAGCACCAGGTCGTAGCGCTGCGCTTTCATGGCGCGGAGGGCTTCCTCGCCATTGCTGGCCGTGTCGGGGTGCAGGTTGAGCTTGCCCAGCATGCCGCGGATCACCTTGGTCGAGATGTTGTTGTCCTCTGCCACCAGAATGCGGAAGTCACTGGGCACACGAACCGGCATGTTCAGCACCGGTGCCGGATTGATCGGTGTGACGCCCTTGTTCAACTGGGTCAATTCGTCGGCCAGTGTGGTCTTGAGCGTGTAGCCCGCCACAGGCTTGGCCAGAATGCGTTTGATGCCCGCGTTACGGGCGATGATCTTGCTCGGCGCATTGCTGATGCCGGTCAGCATGATCAGCAGAATGTCGTGGTTGAGGCTTGGGTCTTCCTTGATCTTGGCCGACAGTTGCATGCCGGTCATGCCGGGCATGTTCTGATCCAGCAGCACTACGTCGAAATAATCCCGCAGGTGCGCCTTGGTGCGCAGCAGGGCCAGCGCTTCCTTGCCGGAGGCCACGGCACTCACGTTCAGGCCCCAGGCGCTGCATTGCTGCACCAGCACCTTGCGGCAGGTGTCATTGTCGTCGACCACCAGCACGCGGGCATCCTTCAGCGGGCTGTCCAGATCGATGGTGGGCTGTTCCAGCAGCTTGGCGTCCAGCGGCAGCGTCAGCCACAGGGTATTGCCCGGCGTGCCGCTGTTCTGGATGCCGAATTCGCCATCCATCAGCACGATCAGTTGCCGCGCAATCACCAGCCCGAGGTGGCCGCCCAGCTTGCTGCTGGCCAGGAAATTCTTGCTGTGCAGTTCCGCATGCAGCAGTGCATCGCGTTCTTCATCCGACAGCGATTCGCCAGTGTCCTGCACGGAGATGCGCAGGCGCGGCGTGCCGGATTTCGCGGTATCCAGCGCGACGGCCAGCAGGATTTCGCCTTCTTCGGTTTTCTTGAGTGCGTTTTCCAGCAGGCTCAACAGTGTCTGGCGCAGTCGGGTCGGGTCACCGCCGATTACGCGAGGCACCTGGGGCTGAATCAGGCTGATGAGTTCGACCTGCTGTTGCTCGGCCTTGGCGCGGAAGATGTTCAGACAGTCTTCGACCAGCGCGCTGATGTCGAACTGCACGTCGTCCAGTTCGATCTGCCCCGATTCAAGCTTGGTGATGTCGAGAATTTCGTTGATCAGCGTGAGCAGTTCGTTGCCTGCGCTGTGAATGGTCTGCACGTAATCGCGTTGCTTGACCGACAACGGTGTGCCCAGCAGCAGTTCGGTCATGCCTAGCACGCCATTCATCGGAGTGCGGATCTCATGACTGATCTTGGCCAGGAATTCGGCCTTGGCGTTGATTTCGGCCGTGCTGGCGGCCTGATCGCGGCTGATGCTGAATCGGTCTTCGGTGATGCTGCGCTGGCGCTCGCTGAGGGCGATGCTCATCAACAGCCCGCTGATGCAGAACACGCACAGCAGGGCGAGGATCAGCCACTGTGGCGGCACCAGACTCAGCCACAGCAGGCCGGGCAGCACGATCATGTAGCCGATGTTGAAGGTGATCATGCCCAGCACGAACAGACGCGCCGAGCGGTAGCCTTTCTGCCAGTGCCATACCGAGACCGCGAGGATGCTCAGCGTGGTCAGGGAAACCAGCACGAAGGTCAGGATGTTGATGGGCAGGTCGTCGTCGAGCATCACAAGCAGCGCACCGATGCCCATGAGCACGGCATTGCCCAGCAGCAGACGATCCAGCACTTTCACGTTGCGATGCACAAAGAAGCAGTAGGTGTAGATCAATCCGGCAATGGCGGCCATCAGCAAGGCGAGATGGGCGCCGGGAGTCTGTGCAATGTTCCAGGACTCGAGCGGGCTGAGCAGGTTGAGCAGCAGCAGGGCGCTCAGTGCAAGCAAGGCCTCACAGGCCGCCAGCCACAGATTGCTGCGCGAGCGGGAGTGTCCGTAGCGGGTCAGGTTCTGAACAATGAGCATGGCCAGTGCACCGAACAGCAGGCCGAACAGAAACGGCTCGGTTTCGTCGGCCGCGCTTTCGATGGCGGGCTCCAGCGTGATGCTGGGGCGCATTTGCTGGGTTGAAACCAGCCTGAGGTAGATGTCCAGCGGGACGCTGCTCTGCGGTACGGTCAGCAGAAAGTCGTTGGATGGCAGTCGCTGATCCTGCCTGGGCACTTCATTGCCTGTGCGCATGTAATCGACCAGACGATCTCCGTCCATGACGTACATGTCGGCGGTGGCAAGGTCAGGTGCGAAGATGCGCAGCAGTTGCTCGTGCTGGGTCGGATGCTGTCGATAGTGCAGCCAGACAGCGCTGTGTCTGCCCGCTGCAGTGACGCGTTCGAGTTCGACAGGGCTGAACTGATTCTGATAGCGCGCCGAACGGATTTCCTCCAGGTCCAGGCTTGCCTTTTCGTCGAGCAACGTTGACCAGCCCGATCCATGTTCGGCTTGAGCCGAGAGCATGAAGAGCAAGGTCATCAACCCGACGGTTGAGGCTATGGCAATCCTGAGCCAGCGCACAATGAAATCCCTTCGTGAGTGAATATCTGGTAAAACTGCGCAGCGCCGGGAACACCGGCCAGCCTCCGAAAAAGGCTGGCCTGGTCTTTTATTCCTGGCTCTCACCACGCTCACGGGCAATGGCCCGGTAGCCAATGTCCTTGCGATAGAAGCAACCTTCCCAATCAATTTTTGCCGCCAGGGCATAGGCGTTCTGCTGAGCGTTGCCCACGCTGTCGCCCAGGGCTGTCGCACACAGTACACGACCACCGCTGGTCACGACACGGCCATCCTGCAGAGCCGTGCCCGCGTGAAAAACCTTGCCATTGAGTTTAGCGGCTTCATCCAGCCCGTTGATGAAATCGCCCTTGGCGTAGTCGGCAGGGTAGCCGCCTGCTGCCAGAACGATCCCCAGGCTCGGACGTGGATCCCATTGCGCTTCGATCTTGTCCAGCGCCTGTGCCAGGGCGGCCTCGACCAGCAGGACCAGACTCGATTGCAGTCGCAGCATGACCGGCTGGGTTTCCGGGTCGCCGAAACGGCAGTTGAATTCGATCACTTTGGGATTGCCAGCCTTGTCGATCATCAGACCAGCATAGAGGAAGCCCGTGTAAACGTTGCCTTCCTCTGCCATGCCCCGGACGGTCGGCCAGATAACCAGGTCCATGACCCGCTGATGAACCTCGGCGGTCACCACCGGGGCAGGGGAGTAGGCACCCATGCCGCCGGTGTTCGGGCCGCTGTCGCCATCGCCGACACGCTTGTGATCCTGACTGGTGGCCATGGGCAGAACGTTCTTGCCGTCGACCATGACGATGAAGCTGGCTTCCTCGCCATCGAGGAACTCTTCAATTACGACGCGCGAGCCTGCGTCGCCAAAGGCATTGCCGGCCAGCATGTCGCGTACGGCGTCTTCGGCTTCGGTCAGGGTCATTGCAACGATGACGCCCTTGCCGGCCGCCAGGCCGTCGGCCTTGATGACGATCGGTGCGCCTTTTTCGCGCAGGTAGGCCAGCGCCGGCTCGATTTCGGTGAAGTTCTGGTAATCGGCGGTCGGGATCTTGTGGCGTGCCAGGAAATCCTTGGTGAATGCCTTGGAACCTTCAAGCTGGGCTGCACCGGCGGTTGGACCGAAGCAATCCAGACCGCGGCTGCGGAACAGGTCCACGACACCAGCCACCAGCGGCACTTCTGGACCGACGATGGTCAGCGACACGTTCTTCTCGGCGAAGTCAGCCAGTTGCTCCAGCGCCAGCACGTCGATCGCCACGTTTTCGCACTTGGCCTCGATGGCCGTGCCTGCGTTGCCCGGTGCAACGAACACTTTTTCTACGCGTGGATCCTGCGCGACTTTCCATGCCAGGGCGTGTTCACGACCGCCACTGCCGATAATCAAAACATTCATGTCAAAAACCTCGATGACGCTGATTCTGGGAGGTAGCGCGGCAGTTCATCGTCAGATGACCCCGCGGTACGAGGTCGCAATGACGTAGGTGTATGCAAGGCGGATGGGGCTTCGCTGAGCGGAGTTGCCTCCTGGCAATGAGCATCAGCGGAGCCCCATCCAACGCAGCAGACGCCTGCGGCAGTGCGGCCGTTTCCTGAGTTAGTGGCGGAAGTGGCGCATACCGGTGAAAACCATCGCAATACCGGCTTCGTCTGCCGCGGCGATGACTTCATTGTCGCGCATCGAACCACCCGGCTGGATGACGGCGGTGATACCGACCTTGGCCGCATTGTCGATGCCGTCACGGAACGGGAAGAATGCGTCAGAAGCCATGACCGCGCCCTGAACCTGCAAACCGGCGTGCTCGGCCTTGATGGCGGCGATGCGCGCCGAGTTCACGCGGCTCATCTGGCCTGCGCCGACGCCGATGGTCTGGCGGTTCTTGGCGTAGACAATGGCGTTGGACTTCACATACTTGGCGACTTTCCAGGCGAAGATCAGGTCGTGGATTTCCTGCTCGGTCGGAGCGCGCTTGGTAACGACCTTGAGGTCGTCGGCCGTGATCATGCCGATGTCACGGCTCTGCACCAGCAGACCGCCGTTGACGCGCTTGTAGTCCCACGCAGGGGTGCGCTCGCTCCACTGGCCGCAGGTCAGCAGGCGCACATTGGCTTTGCTGGCCACGATGGCCTGCGCTTCGGCGCTGACGCTCGGGGCAATGATCACTTCGACGAACTGACGCTCGACGATGGCTTTGGCCGTCTCGGCATCCAGCTCACGGTTGAACGCAATGATGCCGCCAAAGGCCGACTCGGTGTCAGTCGCGTAGGCCAGCTCGTAGGCCTGACGGATACCGCCTTCCTCGTCCGGGCAGACCGAGACGCCGCACGGGTTGGCGTGCTTGACGATCACACAGGCAGGTTTGACGAAGCTCTTCACGCATTCCAGCGCGGCATCGGTGTCGGCCACGTTGTTGAACGATAGCTCCTTGCCTTGCAGCTGGGTGGCGGTCGCGATGCCGACTTCGGCAGGTTTGGCTTCAACGTAGAACGCCGCGCTCTGGTGCGGGTTCTCGCCGTAGCGCATTTCCTGTGCCTTGACGAACTGGGTGTTGAAGGTGCGGGGGAACTGGCTGCGGCCTTCGGTGCTCAGGGTCTGTGCCGTCTGATCGACGCTGCCCAGGTAGTTGGCGATCATGCCGTCGTAGGCGGCGGTGTGTTCGAACGCCTTGAGCATCAGGTCGAAACGCTGGGCATAGGTCAGGCCGCCGGCCTTGAGGCTTTCCAGCACCTGGCCGTAGTCGCTCGCGTTGACGACGATGGCGACGTCCTTGTGGTTCTTGGCGGCGGAACGGACCATGGTCGGGCCACCGATGTCGATGTTTTCAATCGCGGTCGGCAGGTCGCAGCCCGGCTTGGAGACGGTGGCTTCGAACGGATAGAGATTGACGGCAACCAGGTCGATCGGATTGATACCGTGCTCGTTCATGATTGCATCGTCGATGCCGCGACGACCCAGGATGCCGCCGTGGATCTTGGGGTGCAGGGTCTTGACCCGGCCATCCATCATTTCGGCGAAGCCTGTGTAGTCGGCCACTTCCACTGCCGCAACGCCATTGTCCCTGAGCAGCTTGAACGTGCCGCCAGTGGACAGAATCTCGACGCCCAGCGCTTCAAGCTCGCGGGCGAATTCGAGGATTCCGGTCTTGTCGGATACGCTGATCAAAGCGCGGCGGATCGGCAGGCGGGTAGTCTGGTCGGTCATCTCGATTTCCATCAAAAGCAAAAGAAGTCAGCAAAAAAAGGCGACCGCTGTCAGGTGGGTCGCCTTTTCTGTTTTGAATGCTTAAAGCAGATCGTACTGTTTGAGTTTCTTGCGCAGCGTGCCGCGATTGAGGCCCAGCAGCTCGGAGGCCTTGGTCTGGTTGCCCTTGACGTAGTTCATCACGCTTTCCAGAAGCGGAGCCTCGACTTCCGACAACACCAGGTTGTAGACGTCAGTGACGGATGCGCCTTCGAGGTGGGCGAAATAATTGTGCAACGCCTTCTCGACACTGCCGCGCAGGGTCTGACCCTCTTCGCTCGGCGTGTTCAGGTGTTGTTTCAGATTGACGTTGTCGCTCACGGGTGTTGTTCCACTCACTAAAGTCTCGGTCATCATCGTCATGCGGCCACCTCTTTATCGTTCTGGTTATCCGGGCCCTTGCAGCCTTGGCTGAAGAACTCCCGAACGTTGGCGCACTGTGCTTCCGTATCTTCCAATCGATTGAATCGGGCGCGAAACTCCCTGGCGCCCGGCAAGGTTGCGAGATACCAGCCGACATGTTTGCGTGCAATTCGCACGCCCATCACGTCGCCATAGAAAACATGAAGCGCTGCCAGATGCTCCAGCAGAATCCGCTCCACCTCACCGATCTGCAGCGCCGGGAGTTTCTCGCCGGTACGCAGGTAGTGGTCTATCTCGCGAAAAATCCACGGCCGCCCTTGGGCTGCCCTGCCAATCAATAACCCGTCCGCTCCGGTGGCCTGCAGTACATACCGGGCTTTTTCAGGTGAATCGATGTCGCCGTTTGCAAATACAGGGATCGACACGGCCTGCTTGATGGCGGCAATCGTGTCGTACTCGGCTTCACCGGTGTAAAGGTCTGCACGGGTTCGCCCGTGAACCGCGAGGGCCTGAATGCCGGCCTGCTCGGCGATTCTTGCGACGGTAAGCCCGTTTTTGTTCTCCCGGTCCCAGCCGGTGCGTATCTTCAGCGTGACCGGCACATCGACCGCAGCCACCACGGCCTGCAGGATCTCGGTCACCAGTTGTTCGTCTTTCAACAGCGCTGAACCGGCTGCCTTGTTGCATACCTTCTTGGCCGGGCAGCCCATGTTGATGTCGATGATCTGGGCGCCCAGCTCGACATTGGCACGTGCCGCGTCCGCCAGCATCTGCGGGTCGCCACCGGCGATCTGTACCGAGCGGGGCTCGGGATCACCTTCGTGGATCATGCGCAGACGCGATTTGCGGCTGTTCCACAGGCTCATGTCGCTGGTCACCATTTCCGAGACCACCAGCCCTGCGCCGAGTTGACGGCACAGCTGACGGAAAGGCTGGTCAGTGACGCCCGCCATCGGGGCGAGGATCAAGCCGTTCTGCAATGTATATGGGCCGATGCGTACCGCCGACATAGCCTTACCTATAGTGGGGCCGAATCATCCGCAGGCCGTGTAAACAACCGTTTCACACGGTCTGCAACGGGTCGTTCAGCCAGCTGCTTGTGCAACCGTCAGACCGAGCCGAGAGTTTGAAAAAGGGTGGGCATGATACCCGCTCTCGATGACTGGATAAAGGCTGAATTGGATAAAATCTGAACAACTTTTTCCATCTCGGCAAGGCCGGGATTCCAGAGCGATTGTCAGGGAATGCCTGGCGAAAATGCTGGGTTGTTCGGGGAAAACAACAGATAAAGCAGGTCTGTGCAGGGTGGTTTCACCCTGCAGGATCGCTATTCGGGCGAACGGAAGTTCAGGCTGTAATTCACGGCCTTCGCCCCCGGATCGAGGATATCCAGCGCAATATGGATAGGAGTCTGCGGCGGCATCTCTTCCTTGCCCGCCATTTCGCCGCTCAGGTATTCGCCCGGTTTGAACCGACGACTGGCAATGAGTTGACCGCTGGTATCGGCAAACCGCAGCTCCAGCAGCGGAAACGGCTGGGAGAACGAGGCGCGGTTGTAGATGATTGCATCCACGATCAGGGCACCCTGAAACTCGGGATGACTGCGCACCACCAGGTTGCTGCTTTTGAGCAGGGAAATGTCGACTTTCGACGGCACCTTGCAGCCAATCTGCGGGCACAATTGCTGGAACCATGGACGGTATTGATCCTGGCGCGCCAACTGATCGAAGTGATACCAGATGTATTGCCCGGCAAGTCCCACGAGGGCCAGCAGGATCAGCAGTGCCCACGCAAGGCGACGGCCCGATCGCGGCTTTGGTGGCTGCCAGTCCAGTTGCAGAGGATCGTCCGTCAGGTCGATCAGGGGCTTGTCGCGTACGGCGGGTTCATTGCGCGTGCGTTTGCTGCGCGGATCTGGTTCCGGCTCGTCGTTGACGTATTCGTCATCATGATCATCGATGTCATCGTCGTCGACTGCGGACCAGCGTTCGACTTTTTCGGTTGCAGGCTGTTTGCGCAGACTGACCGGCGGCGCCATAGGCTCGTCATCGTCCAGGTGGTTGCCTGCGGACAGCGACGGTTCGGTGCGGTCGTTGTCGGACGGGTGGCCGTGCTCGTCATCATCATGATGCGCAGGCTCGTCGACCACTTCGGCCTGCAGTTCAGGTAGATGACTGACGTCATCGTTGTGCAGCGTGTCGACCCATGCGGATTCATCCGCTTTGGGGTTGTCACGCTGCGCCGTCAGCATGCTGTCATCGTTACGGTTGTGGCGCGCAAAGCTGTCTGACCGCGGGTTGTCGCGCTTTTCGAGGCGCGCCAGTTCTTCGTCCAGGTTCAGGTTGTCCAGATCCATTTCGCTGACCTGCCACAGATCCTCGTCTTCGTCCTGAACTCTGGGTGGCTCGATACGGGCTGGCGCAGCAGGCTCTGCAGTGGGCACCTGCGCAACGGGCAGAGTGAGCTGAAGAGGCTCGGCAATCGGCGGTTCGACGATCAATGGCGCGTCGGTCTGCATCGGTTTCCCGGCCTCGTCGCTTGCTCGCTGCTCCAGCAATTGTCGGGCGGCGTTGAAGACCTGCAGGCAGGCGCCGCAGCGCACCACGCCGCGTGCCACGCTCAGTTGCGCGTGGCTGACTCGGAAACTGGTCTGGCAGTGGGGGCACTGGGTGACGAAACTGTCGGTCATGCGGCGGTCCGGTTCAGGCGGCGGTTAACGGCGACGGCCCGTGATGCGTACCCAGCCATCACGGTTCGCGATCGGGTCCAGATCGAATGTAGCAGCATAGGCTGCAGCCACGTCTTCTCCCTGTTCGGCCAGAATGCCGGACAGCGCGAGACGCCCGCCCGGCCTGACCAGTTCTGCCAGTTGCGGGGCCAGTGACACCAGCGGGCCGGCCAGAATATTGGCGACCAGTACATCGGCGGGTTCACGGGGCAGGTCTTCCGGCAGGTAGAGCGCAAAGCGTTGTTCGGCGATGTTGTTGCGCCCGGCGTTATCACGGGAGGCTTCAAGGGCCTGCACGTCAATGTCGGTGCCGACCGCCTGTTCGGCGCCCAGCAACAGTGCGGCGATGGCCAGAATGCCCGATCCGCAGCCGAAATCCAGCACGTTGCAGCCCTTGAGGTCCTGACTGTCGAGCCATTCCAGGCACAGTGCGGTGGTCGGGTGCGTGCCGGTGCCGAACGCCAGGCCTGGATCGAGCAGCAGATTCACCGCCTCAGGCTCGGGTGCGGCATGCCAGCTCGGGACGATCCACAGGCGCTGGCCAAAGCGCATTGGTTGGAAGTTGTCCATCCAGCTGCGTTCCCAGTCCTGGTCTTCAATGACTTCGGCGGTGTGCTCGGGCAATTCGGCGTCAGTCAGCAGGCGCAGGTGCGCCAGCGCCATATCGGCGTCCGTGTCGGCTTCGAACAGCGCCAGCAGGTGGGTGTGTGCCCACAGCGGCGTTGTGTTGAGTTCGGGTTCGAAAATCGGCTGGTCTTCAGCGTCCATGAAGGTCACGGACACGGCGCCGACTTCGAGAAGAGCGTCTTCGTAGGTTTCGGCTTGTTCTGGGCTGATGGCGAGACGGACTTGCAGCCAAGGCATGGCGGATTACCTTCGATTCAAAAATAAGTGCGGGCTTGGCCGCGAGAAGCGGGCAAGTTTACTTCCAAGCGGTGCAAACAACAAAGCCGCATCACTGCGGCTTCGTCGTTTTGAAACACACTGGCTTATTGATTGGCCAGTTTGTGCTCCAGGTAGTGAATGTTGACGCCGCCTTCGCAGAAGCCTTCATCACGGGTCAGATCACGGTGCAGCGGGATGTTGGTCTTGATCCCGTCGACCACGATTTCGTCCAGGGCGTTGCGCATGCGTGCCATGGCCTCTTCGCGGGTCGCGCCCCAGGTGATCAGTTTGCCGATCAGCGAGTCGTAGTTCGATGGCACCTTGTAACCGCTGTACAGGTGCGAGTCGACACGAACGCCGTTACCGCCCGGCGCATGGAAATGCTTGACTAGGCCTGGGCTCGGGATGAAGGTTTTCGGATCTTCAGCGTTGATCCGGCACTCCAGCGAATGACCCTTGATGACTACGTCATCCTGAGTAAACGAGAGCTTGTTGCCGGCGGCGATGCTGAGCATCTCCTTGACGATGTCGATACCGGTGACCATCTCCGAAACCGGGTGCTCCACCTGAACACGCGTGTTCATTTCGATGAAGTAGAAGCGGCCGTTCTCGTACAGGAACTCGAACGTGCCCGCGCCGCGGTAGCCGATGTCGACGCATGCCTTGACGCAGGCAGCGAAGACGTCTTTGCGCGCCTGCTCATCGATGAACGGAGCCGGTGCTTCTTCCAGTACTTTCTGGTGGCGGCGTTGCAGCGAGCAGTCACGATCACCGAGGTGAATCGCGTTGCCCTGGCCGTCGGAAATGACCTGGATTTCCACGTGACGCGGGTTGGTCAGGTATTTTTCCAGATAGACCATCGGGTTGCTGAACCAGGCAGCCGCTTCGGCGCGGGTCTGGGCAGCAGCTTCGATCAGGTCTTCTTCCTTGTGAACCACGCGCATGCCGCGACCACCACCGCCACCGGCGGCCTTGATGATCACCGGGTAGCCGACTTCACGCCCGATACGCAGCGCAGTGGCTTCGTCTTCAGGCAGCGGACCGTCGGAACCTGGAACGGTAGGCACGTTGGCGCGTTTCATGGCGTCCTTCGCCGATACCTTGTCGCCCATCAGGCGAATGGTGTCGGCCTTGGGGCCGATGAAGGCAAAACCCGATTTCTCGACCTGCTCGGCAAAGTCGGCGTTTTCCGCGAGAAAGCCATAGCCCGGGTGAATCGCCGTGGCGCCGGTGACTTCGGCGGCCGCGATGATTGCAGGGATGTGCAGATAGGACAGGTTGGCTGGCGCCGGACCGATACAGACAGTTTCGTCTGCCAGGCCCAGGTGCATCAACTCGCGATCGGCCGTGGAGTGTACAGCGACGGTCTTGATGCCCAGTTCCTTACAGGCACGCAAGATGCGCAAGGCAATTTCGCCGCGGTTGGCGATCAGAACTTTTTCCAACATCGCAGGCTCTCCCCGGTTCAAACGATTGTGAACAGCGGCTGGTCAAATTCAACCGGCTGACCGTTTTCTACCAGGATGGATTCGACCACACCGGCTTTCTCGGCAGTGATGTGGTTCATCATTTTCATCGCTTCAACGATGCAGATGGTGTCGCCGACCTTGACGGTCTTGCCCACTTCAACGAATGCAGGCGAAGTCGGCGCAGGGGTGCGGTAGAACGTACCGACCATTGGCGATTTGACGACGTGGCCGTTCAGCGCAGGTGCCGATGGCGCTTCAGCAGCAACCGGGGCGGCTGGCGCAGGTGCGGCAACCGGTGCAGCTACAGGCGCTGGCGCCGGTGCGTAATACGGTTGCGCCGGGGTCTTGCTGTGACGGCTGATTCGTACGGACTCTTCGCCTTCACGAATTTCCAGTTCGTCGATGCCGGACTCTTCCAGCAATTCGATCAGTTTCTTGACTTTGCGAATATCCATCAATCATCAACTCCCAAGGGGTCTGTAAGTCAGTTCGGCAGCCGGTTCAAGCCATGAGGTCAGCGTCTGGCTGCACCATTCATGGCCTGGAACCAACGGCCAATTGTTCCAGGGCGGCCTCCAGGGCCAGTCGGTAACCGCTGGCGCCAAGGCCGCAGATCACTCCTACAGCGACATCTGAAAAGTAGGAGTGATGGCGGAAAGGTTCGCGTTTGTGCACGTTTGACAAATGCACTTCGATGAATGGGATGCTCACTCCCATCAGCGCGTCACGTATTGCCACACTTGTATGCGTAAAAGCGGCCGGATTGATCAAAATAAAGTCCACACCTTCGTCGCGAGCGGCGTGAATTCGGTCGATCAGCTCGTATTCGGCGTTGCTTTGCAGGTACATCAGATGGTGGCCAGCGTCGCGGGCGCGCTGTTCCAGGTCCTGATTGATCTGGGGCAGGGTGACTGTGCCGTAGACACCCGGTTCCCGAGTGCCCAGCAGATTCAGGTTAGGTCCGTGAAGAACCAGAATGGTCGCCATTGTGTAGTCCTTTTATTGTCTGCGAGCGTTTACGCCCGGCGACTATGCCGGAAGGGCAAAGGACTGTCCAGTTAACAACAGTAGCCAGCACGATGAGCGATATTCGCGCAAAGTTTGTGACTCAGGCGCTAGATTTGGTCATTTGCTCCATTCAGACGCTCGATCAGCCCCGCAGCGTCGATTTCGCCGACGACCCGAACGTTTTGCAGTTCTTCGCCGCTTTTGCTGAAAAACAGCAACGCTGGTGGGCCGAACAGCTTGTAGCGATCCAGCAGTGCGCGTTGCTCGGCGTTGCTGTCCGTCATGTCGAACTTCACCAGCCGATAGCCCGACAATCCTGCAACAACGCCCGGATCGGGCAGCACTTCATGTTCGATGACCTTGCAGCTGATACACCAGTCGGCGTACCAGTCCAGCATCAGGGGTTTGCCGTCGCGCTTCGCTTCGTCGAGCACGCGGTCCAGTTCTGCGGAGGTGGTGATGGTTTGCCATGGGTTGGTTGCCAACGCTACCGCGCCGCTGCTGGCCGTCGTCTGCGCGCGGCCCAGCGGACGTGTGGGATCGGTCTGGCCCGTCAATGCGCCGTACCAGCATGCCAGAGCGTAGACCAATAGCAGCAGGCCGATGAGTTGGGCGAGCTTTTGGCGAGGCGTTTTGTCGGTCAGTTGCAGCGTACCCATGAACAGCGCTACGCCAGCACTCAACAAACCGACCAGCAACAGGGTGATCTGGCCGGGCAGAACGCGACTGAGCAAGCCGATGGCCAATGCCAGGAGCAACACGCCGATAGCGTTTTTTACCGTGACCAGCCATGGTCCGCTTTTCGGCAGCCAGGCCGCGCCACCGGTAGCCACCAGCAACAGCGGGGCGCCCATGCCCAGGCCCAATGCGAAGAGTTTCAAGGCGCCGCCCACTGCATCGCCGCTGGCACTGATATACAGCAGCGCGCCCGCCAGAGGTGCTGAAACGCAGGGCGATACCAGCAGGCTGGAAACTACGCCCAACACCGCAGCGCCCCACAGCGAGCCGCCTTCGGTCTTGCCCGCAATGCGATCAAGCCGATTGCTCAGGCCCTGCGGCAGGCGCAGTTCGAAGAGGCCGAACATGGCAATGGCGAAAATGACGAAGAAGGCCGAGAAGGGCACCAGCACCCAGGCCGATTGCAGGCGTGCCTGCAGATTGAGACCCGCGCCGAACATGCCCATCAGCGCACCGAGCAATGCAAAACAGATCGCCATCGGCAGCACGTAGGCCAGTGACAGGCTCAAACCACGCAGACCACCGACCTGTCCGCGCAGTACCACGCCGGACAGAATCGGCAGCATCGGCAGCACGCACGGTGTAAAGGTCAGGCCCACGCCTGCCAGGAAAAACAGTGCCAGCTCTTTCCAGCTCCACGGTGTTTTTGCAACGGACGCTGACGTGGAAGCAGACTGACTGGCCTTCACGTCACCAATGTCCAGCCGCTCGGTCTCGGGCGGATAGCACAAGCCCTTGTCGGCACAGCCCTGATAGGTCACAGCAAGGGTAAAAGGTCGCTCTTCGCCGGGTTTGCGCGGTAGATCGATGTCCAGAATGCCGTGGTAGACCTCGACATCGCCGAAGTACTCGTCGTGTTTCTGCTCGCCTTTGGGCAGTTGCGCTTCGCCCAGGCCAATGTCGGCGGGCTCGGTGCGGAACTGAAAGCGATGGCGATACAGGTAGTAGCCTTCGGTGGCGACGAAACGCAGCTTGATCGATTGCGGTGTGGTTTCAATCAGGCTCAGTTGAAAGGCCTGACGAACCGGCAGGAATTGCTTGCTGTTATCGAGGGCCGCGCCACCCAGAGTCGGGGCGGGACGATCGTCCAGCAGGCTTGCGCCGAAAGCGGGCAAGGTCAGGATCAACAGCATCAGGCATAGCAAGCGGCGCATGGCAGTCCAGAATCTCGGAACTCGAAGTTGGCGCATGATAACGGAGTGCTTCGTCGCGTGCTGCGGCAAGGAGTGTAAGAGCCAGTTTCAGGAGGACTCCGAAGGGTCGATCCTACTTGCCGGAAGAAACGCTGCCACCGGCTTTCTGGTCGTAATACGCCGGTATCTCATGCTTGTAGGTGTCAAGCCATCGTTGCAGGCTGAGGTCACGCTCGGCAGAGGTGCTGGTCTGAGGTATCGCAGAAGCGGCAGACCCTTTGGCCTGCACATTCAGCCAGGTTTCGGTCTGGCTCTGGCCTGCAGGCTGACTTTTTGACGAGGTGCCGCCATCAATGGCCCTAGCGCCAGATGAAAAAACGATTGCGGCAGCGCACATGATGCAGAACGTCCGGGTTGTACGGGTCATGGTCGTGCTCCTTGGCCTGGCTGATCAAGCCTGGCGGTGATCGGGGTCTTCAGGGCCGCAGGCTGAGCGGCCGTGACCTTGAGCTTTTCAGCGCGCGCGGTCGCGTCGGTGATCTGCTCGGGCGTCAGGTTGGCCCGTGATGCCAGTTCGGCTGCCTGCTTCCAGTTGTCCTGATAAATCAGCAGCGTGACCAGATTCACCGCTGCCAGCGGATCGGACTGCTTGAGTTCCATGGCCGTCAGAAACTGAAAGCGCGCCTGTTCAAGCTTCAACTGATTCAGATAGACCACACCCAGGTCATTGCGGATTTTTTCATCGGTCGGCTCCAGTTTGCTGGCCCTGAGCAAATGCTGTTGAGCCTGGACGTTGTCGCCACGTGCGGCGGCCAGTTGCCCCAGGCCATGTTCACCCTGAGCCGCGCGGCAGGTGCCGAGCAGGCTGCGGTACAGCGGCTCCGCTTCGTTACTGCCCAGCAGCCGCAACACACGGGCCTTGCGCAGGCGCACTTCGCCCAGGTTGTCCGGCAGTTCTTCCAGATGGGCGAGGCTGGCGTGCAGGCGGCCTTCGTCCGCCATGTTCTGGGCCAGATTCAGGGCCAGTTCCTGATCCGATGTCAGTTTGGGGCAGCTCTGAGCCTGAGTGGATGACTGGATCCAGAGGGTGCTGCCGTCGCTGGCGCAGCCGGTCAGCATCAATAATCCGAGTAACGTGATGATTGCCTTCATTGCATCTCTTCCTTGAACAACCTGAACCTCAGCCGCCCAGAGCACGGCTCAGGGCGACAAAACTGGGGCCTGCCAGCACGATCAGCAGCGCGGGAAACAGAAACAGCATCATGACCACCGACATCTTCGCCGACAGCTTGGAGATGTACTCCTGCAGGCGCGTCAGGCGGCGGTCGTCGATCAATTGTTTGAGGGTCAGCAGCGATTTCAACGCACCGCCGCCCTGATGGATCAACTGGTTGAGAATCACGCAGGTGTCGCTGAATTCATCCACATCCATCAGGATCGAGGCCTTGCGCAGCTCTTCACCCAGCTCCAGACCGGAGTCGACCCGGGTAAGAATGACGCGGATTTCTTCCGACAGGACCGGCAGCAGGTCCTTGCCTTCACTGCTGAGTACTCGCAACGCCTGCTCCACCGCCATGCCGGATTCGAACAGAATGCGCAGCAACGGGATGAAGGTGGATATCTCGACGACGACCTGTTTCTGACGCGCCTTGGCGTAGGCGGCCAGAACCCTTTTAGGCAGCAAGTAACCGATGCACAGCGCGAACATGGGCGCCACCAGCGGCTGTGAAACCTCCTTGAAGAACAGCATCTGAGCCAGTACGACCACGGTAACCAGCCCGAGCGGCACGCCGATCTGGCAGGCCGCGTACAACGAGCGCTTGCTGGCCCGCCGCCAGCCGACCCGGTTAAGCAGCAATTGCGTTTCGCTGTCCAGGCTGACAGTGCGCTGGCCCAGGCGCGTGTCACCCAACAGGCGCAGCCAACTGCCGATGCGGCTTTCGCGCACGGTTTGGCCCTTCAGACGCTGAGTCACCAATCGTTCACTGCGACGCTGGCGGGCGATGCTGGACAGCACCAGCAGAGCGGCAGCCACCAGCATCATTGCGCACAGTGCGATGGCCATTTTCAGATACTCCGCAACATGCGCCACAGCGCCAGACAGCCCACTACCTGCAGAATGAAGGCTGCCATCAGCATGATCCGGCCGCCGCTGTCGTTCCACATGTGGATGAGATAAGTCGGGTTCACCGCCAGAAAGTAGCCCGCCATGCCCACTGGCAGCAGCGCCAGTACAACAGAGGTCATGCGCGTCTCGCCGGTCATGGCGCGCAATTGACGACTGGCCTGTTCCCGCTCGCGAATCAACCTGATCAGGTTTTCCATCAGCTCGCTGGCGTTGCCGCCGTAGCGGTGGTTGACGCGCAGGCCCAGTGCAAACAGGTGAAACTCGTCACGTTCATACAGTTCGGCGAAGTCCCGTGCAGCATCCGGCAGGCCGACGCCCAGTTGCACGTTACGTTCGATGCGGCTCATGCCGTCGCGCAGCGGCTGGTCGGCGGCTTCTATGCCATGCAGAACGGCGTCCGCCAGCGTTCTGCCGGACTTGAGGCTGCGAACTGTGTGATCGAGCAACTGCGGCAACTGCTCGACCATGCGTCGCACTCGCTTGTGATAGCGCCACGAAACGAACAGCCGCAGCATCAATGGCATGCCGATCAGACCGATTGCGGCGCCAAACCAGCCGAACATGGCATAGCCGATCAGGATCATGGCCGCCCATGTCATCAGTAGTAGCCGAAAACGCTCGGTCGGGTGGCCCAGACCTGCGCGCAGGAAGGCCCGGTCCAGATAGGCCCAGCCAGGTCTTTCGACGATTGGCTGTACCTGGCCTGCGATCAGGCGCTCCATGATCCGCTCGCTGTCGGCCCGACTCAACGCCGTCAGGAACAGCCAGGCCGAAGCGCATAGCAACAGCGCGGCGATAATTGCCAGCCACAGTGATGCGCTCATGTCAGGGCCTCCTTCGCCTCAGTATCCGGGTCGCAGCTTTTCGCCGGCGGCATGCATTGCTTCGCGCTGGAACCCGAACCCGGTGCGGCGATCCAGACGGAACAGGGTGTTGGTGACATAGATGTCATCGCGGATGCCCACGACTTCCACTACTTCACTGACCGCCCGGCGTCCGTCGGGCAGGCGCGTCAGCTGAATGATCACGTCCAGCGCCGCGCAGATCATCTGCCTGAGGGTCTTTTCCGGAATCTGCCGCCCGGTCAGACCGACCAGCGTTTCCAGACGCAGCAGGGCGTCCTGGGCATTGTTGGCGTGTACCGTGCTCATCGAACCATCGTGACCGGTGTTCATGGCGGTCAGTACGTCCAGCACCTCGACGCCGCGGATCTCGCCGAGAATGATGCGGTCCGGGCGCATCCGCAGCGAGTTGCGGATCAGGTCGCTGGCGCGGACTTCACCGTGACCTTCGGCGTTGGGCGGTCGGGTTTCCAGACGGACAACGTGTGGGTGATTGAGCTGAAGTTCGGCCACGTCCTCGATGGTCACAAGACGCTGGTGCATGTCGACCAGCTGGCTGAGTACGTTGAGCATAGTGGTCTTGCCCGTGCCGGTCCCGCCGCTGACCAGTATGTTGCAGCGCTTGCCTACGGCCTCGGCAAAGAAGTCGAAGATCGGCTGATCGATGGTCTGCATCGCCACCAGGTCCGCGCTTTTGAACATCTCGCGACGGAATTTCCGGATCGACAGGCACGGCCCGTCCAGGGCAATGGGCGGGATGATCGCGTTGACGCGGCTGCCATCGGGAAGTCGTGCATCAACCATGGGGGACGATTCGTCGAGTCGGCGCCCCAACGGCGCAAGAATGCGTTGCATGACGCGCTCGACGTGATGCGAGTCGATGAAACGCAGGTCGGTGTGATGCAGCACTCCGTCACGCTCGACAAAGACCTTGCTCGGTCCGTTGACGAGGATTTCTGTTATCGAGTCGTCGCGCAGCAGGACTTCCAACGGGCCGAAACCGGTCAGTTCGTCGACCAGTTCTTCTGCCAGACGCTCCATTTCGTAGCGTGAAATGGCCAGTCGCAGGCGAGCGACGTACTCGGCAACCTTGTCGATGACAAACTGCGCCAGCACCGGCCGTGAACCTTCCAGCAGGTTTTTGCCGCTTTCTTCGATGCCGTCGATGATGTAGCGGTGCAGCACCAGTTTCAGACCCTGTCCGTCATCGGCGTTGTTTTGCGAGCGCGAAGAGACGCCAAACAGTTTTTCCGGCATTACCTGTTCCCCCATAGCCGGGCCAGCCAGCCTTGTCCGGGTTTGTCCTGGGCTTCGGAGTTGCTTGCCAGATGCTCGCCCAGTTTGCGCAGCCCGGAACACAGCGAATCCCGCGAGGCCAGCTCGAACAGCGTCACGCCCTGATTCTTGGCGTTGAGGCGCAATTCCGGGGCGTAGGGCAGCACGGCGCGTACCGGCAGGCCGAATGTCTTGCCGATGGTGTCCGAATTGGGCGCCACCGACCGCAGGTAGCGATCGACCAGCAGCCCTGCGTGTTGCAGCTTCATGCCTTTTTCGCGCCACAGGTTGAGCACGTTCAGATTGCGTCGACAGCCCAGCACGCTCTGGTCTGTGTACCAGAGCAACTGGTCGCAGTGACTGACCAGCGTGCGCAACGCCTCACTGTCCGGCTGGCCGACCAGATTCACGATCACGTGCTGAAAGTGCTGGCGCAGGGCGCTGAGCAGCATGTACAGCTCCGCGGCGCTGGATTGCTCGAGGTGGTCGTCGGCTTCGGTGTAGGCGAGGATCCGCAAGCCGCTTTGGTGGGTCGTGAAAGCGCTGTCGATCAGTGTCGCATCGAGCCTGCGCAAGTGGCGCAGGGCATCGCCAAAGCTGAACGAGGATTCCAGGCCGAGCATGGCCAGGCTGTCACCGCGCGGCAGACCCAGGTCCAACAGCAGGGTTCGCTGTCCGGCTTTCTGTACCGTCATGGCCAGATGCGAGGCGATCAAGGCACCGTCGCCATCGCTTTGCGCGCCATACAGCATCGACAGCCCGCTCATGTTGAGGCTGGGCGCTACGGCAGGCAGGCGTTTGCTCAGGCGCCGGACCAGCCCCGCCACTTCACTGGAGCGTGACCCGTAGGCCACGAAATCCCGTGCCCCGGCCCGCATCGCGTTGAGCACCAACTGGTTATCCATGCCGTCGCCCAGCGCAACAATCGCCAGCATCGGTTTGGCTTCCAGTGCGCCCTCGATCAGCGCGCTCTGGTTCACCAGATGTTCCCGGTCCAGGCCCACGAACACCACGCTGGCGAAGGTGACATCCACCAGTGCCAACAGGTCATCCAGGCTTCCGGTGCCCGCGCTGACCACTTGGCCCAGCGAGCCCAGCGCGCCTTGCAGCCACTCAAGGTCCGTGGTGTTGCGGGTGATTGCCAGAAACGTCTGGCTCAGGCTCTGACTCATTGGGACAAACCGCCCTGACGATCGAAGTCGCCGTTTTCCAGAAAGTACATGCGCAGAAAGCTGGGGTCGTAGTTGCGCAGGCTTTCGCCAGGCAGCGACGGCAGCTGCGCGTTGGCGGCCAGGGGCTGGACGAGGTGCGGGGTGACGATCATCAGCAGTTCGCGCTCATCGCGCTGTATCTGTGAGCTGCGAAAGAACGCGCCCAGAATCGGGATGTCGCCGAGGCCGGGAAACTTGTCCACCGACGAGACGTTGCTGGAGCTGATCAGCCCACTGATCACGAAGCTTTCGCCGTCGGCCAGCGAGATGCTGGTGTCGGTACGCCGGATATTCAGGGCCGGAACCGTGGTGCCTGCGATGGTGATGCCTGCGGAAAAGTCCAGTTCGCTGACCTCCGGAGCGACCTTGAGCAGAATCCGGTCGCGGCCCACCACGGTCGGCGTCAGGGTCAGACGTACGCCGAACTCCTTGTACTCGATGGAAATGCCGTTGCCTTCGCCATTGGGCACCGGCACGGGAAACTCGCCGCCGGCCAGAAAGCTCGCGCTTTGTCCGTTGAGCGCCACCAGGCTCGGGCGCGCCAGCGTATAGGCGAAGCCGCTGTTCTCCATGGCATTGATCATGCCCAGCACCTTGCTGCTGCCACCGCCCCAGACGATGTTGAAGGTGTCGTTGTTCAGCGGAATGCTCGGCCTTGTCCCGCTGACTGTGCCCGGTGTGACATTCACGCCGGGCACGGTGCCGGGCGCGCCGAACAGGAAATTGTTCGAGCCTTTGCCGAAGATCGACGTGCTGGCTTCCTTGAGTTTGCGACGGCTCACTTCGATGAAGCGGATATCGGTCTGGACCTGACTGGGCAATTGCGCTTCAGCAGAGGGCAGGGGCTGTGCATCCACCATCGAAGTGGTCGCACGGCCGCGCACGAACACCATGCTCTGGCGCGGGGCTTTGGAGCAGGCCGTCCAGACCATCAGACTGGTCGTGCCGGGAGCAACGCCGGTGAGCAGAAAACCGTCATTGCTGCTCACATGCACATCGGCGATTTTCGGATCGCCCACGGCAATCCGCGTGATCGCTACCGGCGACTGGACGTTCTGCTGCACGCCCTGGCTGACTTCCACCACGGCGGGCAGCGCCGCGAGCCCGGTGCACTTTTCAGACGCTGCCCAAGCCGATTGGGCCGATTGGGCCGATAAGGCAGTCAACAGCAACGCCAGCAATCTGCGTTTTGTAGCGGACAGGGAACAACAGCTCATCAATGGCAATCCTTGCTCGATCAGGGAGTTTGTTGCGTGATCTGGTTACCGCGTATGACCTCGACTTCATGCTTTGTACGAGGTGCGCCGGTTTGGACGGAGCTCGCTGCCGGACTCAGGCTCAACTGGCTGAAACTGACCATCTGACGATTGGCTGTATCCAGACGCTCGGCCACTGCGTGGGTTGCGCTCTCGCTGGCCCAGTAATCCTGCAGATTGCCCTCTGAGGCGCTGCGCACGGCCAGACGCAACGTACCGCTCTGGGTGGCAAGCATCAGGCGGGCGAGCAAGGCCTGAGGTACGGCCACCACCACAGTGCGAGCGGTGGCGCGGCGCTCTTCCTGTTTGATGCGGTCACTGGCGCTGATGGCATCGACCGGCTTGCCGTCAAGACCCGGTCCGAGCAACTCGCCCACACTCAGGACCCGCAGCGCGGGGACCGCCACCTGACTGGAGCGGCGAGGGTTATCGGTGTCACTGGGCAGAAACAGCAGTACATCCACGTAGTCACCAGGACTCAACTGCCCGGCCGCGCCAGTGACTTCATCCACCGAGAGGGCCAGCGCACGTTCGTGCGGGCGAATCATACGGGCCAGCGTGCCACCGACGTCGAAGCTGCTTTCGTTCAGCCAGGCTCCTGCGGTCAGCGCGCGCCAGCTCATGCGACCGACGACAGGCTCGATGGAGTCGAAACTCCCGACCGGCGCGACCTTGAGGCGTTCCACCGTCAGGTCATCCGCCGTGATCGGCGTGTAGGCCGGAACATCCCGCGCCAGCACAACGACGTTCTGGCGCAAGGTGTCTTCCATCGGAGCGGTGACCGGAGCGGCTGGCACTGCAACAGGCTCTGCAGGCGCCTGCGGAGCAGCGACGGGCTGTTCGGCTTCAGGCTGGCGACTGACGATGATTCCCAGATACCCGGCGATGATCGCGCCCAGCAAAAACAGCACGGCGAGCACCATGGTGATACGACTGCTCATGGCAACTTTCCCTTTGTCATCGCACGACAACCTCGAACCCATGCGTGAACTGCGCAAGCGGGCAAGGATGAACGCATCCATTTCGTTCTATGAAGATAGCCCAACGCCTTCAAAACGCCATTCGACGGCCTATCAAAGTGCCCGTACTTTTGTCGGATTGCGCGCTTTGGCGGGGTACGTGAAGGAGCAGGCGCGGTATGGGCTGGCGGGATCTTTCAGCAAGTCGCGTGTGACGTCGACTATCACTTTTCGACTAATGCTTTATTACGATTGTGGGTTTGGGGAATGGAGACAATGCTGTAGGTGCAGACGGTTTCACATGTGCATGCATGTCGCGCCATTCAGGGCGCAAGGAGAAATAAGATGTTCCTTACCGCGCTTTACGTTGAGTGTCACACCCGGGTCAGTTCATTTATCAAGGACAGGGAGGCGGCGTCAGGTATCGAGTATGCACTGCTGGCAGCGATGGTCGCGGTTGCGCTGGTTGCGTTTGTGCCGGAGATCAGTAGCAGGATCGCTACAATGTTTACCAATATCCAGAATGCGCTGTGATTTGAACGGTAATTGTCCGTGGTGCTCTTTTTCACACGGGGAAATCTGGATATCCTGCTCGCGACGACTCATGTTTAAAGGTATTCACGATGGCCGTCCAGCCTACCCGCCAACAGCTGCTTCTGGTCGATGATGAAGAAGACGCCAATGAAGAATTGGCGGAATTGCTTGAAGGTGAGGGGTTCTGCTGCTTCACGGCTTCTTCGGTAAAGATGGCCTTACAGCAATTGACCCTTCACCCGGACATCGCGTTGGTGATCACCGATCTGCGAATGCCCGAGGAAAGCGGTCTGCAGTTGATCAAACACCTTAGGGAACACACCTCGCGTCAGCACTTGCCGGTGATCGTCACCTCCGGCCATGCCGACATGGACGACGTGAGCGACATGCTGCGGCTGCAGGTGCTGGACCTGTTCCGTAAACCCATCTACCACGTCCGCCTGCTGGAAACCCTGAACAACCTCTTTCCCGAGCCGAAGATCTTTAAGGTTCAGTGAGTCCTTGCCTGCCTGATCGCGCCCATCGCTCCGCGTGAGCATGCATCCAGTGAAGCTCTGCATCGCATTCAAGAGCGGACGCAGAGCGTCCTGAGAGGCGTTACCACGCTGGAGCGTGGGAACGATCATATTCCGCAGACCCTACACTGATCGTGCCCACGCTCCGCGTGGGCATGCCTCCCGTGACGCTCCGCGTCACAAATGGCACAGACTGTGGACTCAGTGAGCCG
>NZ_LKEH01000035.1:93479-130309 GCF_001642795.1 Pseudomonas viridiflava
GCACGGCAGTGCCGCTNNNCGCCAGATGACTTGTGTATAACGATGAGCGCTCCGCGTGGGCATGCATCCCGGGACGCTCCGCGTCCCAATTGGACCTGAGTACGCACGCCTGATAGGTGCATGAACCGGAACGCGGAGCGTCCTGGGCGGCGTTACCATGCTTGAGCGTGGGAACGATCACAGGCCCTCAATCCACCACGCTGAATTCCACCCGGGCCGTCTGGCCGCTTTCGTCGAGCACGCTCAGTTGATAGCGCCCCAGTCTGTTCAGGGTCGGCGTGAAGTCCTGCTGATTTTCGGTGTCCGCCACTTGTGCGCCGTCGATGAACCACCAGCGGCGACCGCTGCCGCCGAGCGCCGAGAGCTTGAGGCGCAAGGCCTGACGGCTGGCGGCGGGCAGGCGCAGGTTGTCGCCTTCGCGCACGCCGACGATGCTCAGTGGCGGCGCCAGATTGAGGTTTTGTGGCGGGCAGTCCGGGTCGGCAGCAGGCAGGCGTGCTTCACGGCGTTCGGCTCGGGGCAGCCAGGGTTCAAGCGGTGCGGGCCACAGCGCGATGTCCTGTGGCTGAGCTTCCGGGCAACTGGCGGCGACGCGCAGTCCCTTGGCGTTGATCCAGATTCTTTCCTGTAACCCCAGCCCGAGCGGCTGGTCGGCCGCTTGCAGCGTGGGCGGCGTGGTGCCGTCCAGGGTCCAGGCAAAACGCTGGCGGCGACAGTTCGGGTCGCTCTTGCTCATCGGCTGACCCAGTGGCCAGCAGATCGCAGCCACGCCAACGTTCATCGGCACAGGCTGAACAGGCGCAGCGATGCCGCGCTGACTGTCGCGATTGACCAGCACATCGTGTACTTGCAGCATCAGGGGCGCAGCCGAGGCCAGCCCGAACTGTCCCGGCACGGGTGTACCGTCCGGCCTGCCGATCCACACACCGACCAGAAAGCGCGGCCCCACGCCAATGGCCCAGGCGTCGCGGAAGCCATAGCTGGTGCCGGTCTTCCAGGCCAGTTGCGGGCGCTGCACCAGTTCGGCGCGAGGGTCGATGTCCGGGCGCGACTGGCCGCTGAGAATTCGCCGAATGATCCATGCCGCGCCGGGCGACATCATGCGTCGCTCACGCAATCGGTCCTGCGGCTGCAAGCGCACGTCTGCACTGCGTCCGCCGCGAGCGAAAGCGCTGTAACCGGTCACCAGATCCTCGAGCCGACTGCCCGCGCCCCCCAGAATCAGCGCCAGATTAGGCTCCGCCAGCGGCGGCAGGGTCAGCGGCACTCCGCCGTTGCGCAGTTCGGCGGCAAAGCGCTTCGGCCCGTAGACTTCCAGCAACTGCACCGCAGGCAGATTGAGCGACATCGACAGCGCGGAACTGGCCGCGACCGGGCCGCCAAATCCGGTCGAAAAATTGCCTGGCCGGTAATCGCCATACCGGCGCGGCACGTCCTGCATCAGCGATTCGGAGTGGATCAGCCCGGCATCCATCGCCATGCCATAGAGGAACGGTTTGAGCGTCGACCCCGGAGAGCGCAGCGCGGTGACCATGTCCACATGGCCAAAACGTTTGGCGTCATTGATATCCACCGAACCGACGTAGGCGCGTACCGCCATGGTTTCGGCCTCGACCACCAGAATGGCCGCCGACGTGCGCTCCGGCAGACGCGCCCGCCAGCCCAGCAGCAGGTCTTCCATGCGTCGTTGCAGGCTGGCGTCCAACGTGGTGCGAATCAGCGGCGGGCTGTTCGGGCGGTTCAGGCGTCGGGCCAAAAGCGGAGCAAGGCTCGGTTCCTGACGCGGCGCCAGCCACAACGGTTCCTCCAGCGCTTCGTTCACACTGCCCTGTGGCCACACCTGAAATTCGGCCAGGCGCCGGAGCACCTTGTCCCGTGCGACCTGAGCCCGTTGCGGATGGCGATCCGGACGCAGGCGGCTGGGTGCCTGCGGCAGTACCGCCAGCAACGCCGCTTCGGCACGGGTCAGGTTATGCGGAGACTTGCCCAGATACGCCCAGCTTGCAGCCGCCACGCCTTGCAGCGTGCCGCCAAACGGCGCGCGGTTGAGATAGATGCCGAGGATCTGGTCCTTGGACAGGTGCCATTCCAGCTGTGCCGTGCGCCACAACTGGCGCAGCTTGCCGAACAGCGTACGTGAATGCGGGTCGAGCAGGCGTGCGACCTGCATCGACAGCGTGCTGCCGCCCGACACCACGCGCGCACCGCTGATGTTCTGCCAGGTAGCACGCACCAGCGCCAGCGGGTTCACGCCGGGATGGCTGTAGAACCAGCGATCCTCGTAGGTCAGCAGCGCTTCAAGGTAATACGGCGACACCTGATCGTTGCTGATCGGGTAGCGCCACACGCCGTTGGCATCGGCAAAGCGCCACAAGGGCGTGCCGTCTTCGGCCAGCACCACGCGGGCCAGATCATCCTTGGGCAGCGGCAGGGGCCAGATGCGGTCCGCCAGCCAGAGCAGGGCGACCAACAGCAGCAAGATACAGACCGTCCAGCGCACACATTTGTAGAGGCGCGACGTGCGCAGCGAGCCCGGTGCAGGCTGGAGAACTGTCATGAGACGCACAAGAAATTCAGGTTTCAACGCAAAGAGCCTTTATGATCCACGGAACCTGACACGCCTGGCGACAGCCAAAGCGCACAGATCATTTTATTCATGGCCCCAATCAGGATGGACATATGCAGGTAGAAGGCTTTTTTGAGTGGCTCGGGCAGGCGATCGGCGCGGTCATCCGCTTCTTCGTCGACGGTCTGGCGTGGCTGTTCAACGGTTTCACCCACGCGGGCGGCAACTTTGTCGACGGATTGTCCCGCACATTGGGCATGGACACCTCGCTGATCAGCATCGTGGCCCTGGTCATCGGGCTGATGCTGCTGTACTCCGCCGTCCGTGCCTTCATGCGTGCGTCGATCATCCTCGGGATCATCTGGCTGGCACTGGGCCTTTGGCTGCTGAGCTGGATCATTCACTGATTCGGCCCTTCACCCTGCGACGTGCCCCTGTGCAAGCGGGCACGTAAGGCAGATCACTTACCCTTCACAACCATCTGCGCAGGCGCATCACCCAGGGCCTGCCAGTTCGGCCGATACATCGACTCCACTTGCGGCGGCGGCACACGATAGGTGCCCGGTGTCACAGCGCGGGCCAGATACAGCAGGTGCACGCTGGTGCCGCCGTTGATATCCAGCGCGGCCACATAGCGGTCACCGCGGTATTCCTGATGCTTGATCCCGGCGTTCTCCATCGACTCGCGCAGGGTTCTCACCTCTTCGCTGGCGTCTGCCAGACTGGCCGAACTTTGCGCCAGGTTCTGGTTTTCCAACTCGAGACCGGCTGGCAGCAAGTCCACGACCAGCGCGTCCGGCACGCGCTGACGGGCACCGATTTCCAGATGCACCAGCACCAATTGCCCGGTTTTCAGCGCGCCGACGTTCAGCGGCGCACCGCTCAGGCTCAGGTATTCACGACGAATCGTAAGGTTTTCGCCACCTGCAACCGGTGCCTGAGTCGGGTAGCCCGACACAGTCAGTTGCTGATAAAGCGGGTCGCTGCCTTCGTTGTGGACCGACAGTGGCGACGCCAGCAGCGGGCCGTCGAGCTTCAGGGCTGGCTGCTTGTTGCTCAGGTCACGCAGTTCAGTGCCGCTGGTGAGTTTTGCCGCCCAGTCCTTGTCCGGCTTGTTCAGCAGGTTGCGACCGGCCAGGAACAGCGAATTGCTTTCCTGTGTGGACAGGTAGCGATTGGCGGCGACCTCATCGGCCAGGGTAAACAAGCGTTCATCGCGCTTGTCCTTGGCCATGTCGTTTTCTTCCAGCAGCGCCAGAATCAGCGCCTGATCACGCAACGAACTGCCGTAGTCGCCCAGCCATTCGTTCTTGCGACTGATCGCCAGACCTGCCGTCAGTGCCAGATCGGCACGCGGCTTGTCGCCCATTTTCTCCAGCGCGACCGCCAGCTGCACCAGCGGCAGACCGGAGCGTGCATCGCTGCGGCGATCAAACAGACTGCGCAGGGCCGCCAGTGGCGCCTGCTGACTGCGCGACAGCACCAGACCGGCGTAGGCCTGAACCGCAAAGCGGGTGTGCTCGGCGTTCTGGCTGTAGTTGACCTGGATCTGACCGGCGTCCTGCAAGTAGCGCAGCAGACGCTCGTTGGCTTTCTTCAGCGAGTCCGGCGGCACGGCAAAGCCTTGATCACGGGCACGCAGGAGGAAGTCGGTGACGTAAGCGGTCAGCCAGTATTCCTCTTCGCTGTCCGAGCCCCACAGGCCGAAACTGCCGTTGTAACGCTGCATGCCCAGCAGGCGCTCGATACCGATTTCGACCTTGCGCTTGCGCTCGGCATCCGGTTCGCCGGTCAGGCCCAGACGCTTGAGCGTGGCGGCATCGGCGTACAACGACGGATACAGGCCGCTCGCGGTCTGCTCCAGACAGCCATAAGGGTAGGCTTTCAATGCCCGAATCTGCTCACCCAGGTTCAGCGGCGGACGACTCGACAGCGACAGCATGGCTTCGCGGCCTGCAGGTTCAAAGGCTTCCAGCGCGCCTTCCGGCAGGGTCCAGGGCTGATCGTTCAGCGTTGCCCGGTAATGCCTGAGCAGCGCCGGGTAGGCCGGACGCACGCCGACGGTCCATTCCCGCGTGAACGCAGGCAGGTTTTCGCCCGGCAGGTTCAGGCCTTCCACCAACACCTTGATTTTGCCCTGACCCAGACCGCCTTGCGCCAGCACCGGTATTTTCAGGGTGACGCGCTGGCCTTGCTTGAGTTGCAGCGGTTTCAACTGGTCGCCGCCGGGGATGCTCAACTGGCCTTCGGCGCTAATCTTCACGTCCAGCTTTTGAGCGGCGCCCGACAGGTTGGAGACGTCCAGCGCCACCGTAGTCTGGTCGCCACCCGCCAGGAAGCGCGGTGTCGACAGCTCGGCAATGATCGGCGCGGCGACCACGGTCTTCGCTTCGGCCATGCCATAGCGGTCCTCGGTCCAGGCTTGCGCCATGATGCGCAACTCGCCATTGAAGTCCGGAATGTCCACGCTGACTTCGCCTTCTCCGGCGTCGTTCAGGGTCACTGGCGCGCTTTGCAGGGCCACGATGGTGACGCTGGTGTCAGGACGTTTGCCGCCCTTGGTCAGGGCGTCACCACCAAAGGCAAGGCTGGCCAGACGACCCTGACCGGCTTCGATCAACTGGCCGTAGATGTCCAGTTGGTCGGCACCGTATTCCTTGCGCCCGAACAGGCTGGCGAACGGATCCGGTGTGGCATAGCTCGTGATGTTGAGGATGCCGACGTCCACGGCCGAGACCAGCACGCGAACCTGTTTCGGCACGCTGCCATCGGCGTTTTTCGCGGCGACCTTGAGTTTGAGCGGCTGTTTGGGACGCATTTTCTCGGGAGCGGTGACGTGCAGCGCCAGCTTGCGTTGCGAACGGTCCAGCGGCAGGTGCAGAACGCCGACGGCGCGCTTGGGCGTGACATTGGCCTTGCGCTCGCCGGGACGTACCACCAGTGCCGTGACGTACAGGTCGTGGCGTGCCCACTTCTTGTCCAGCGGGATATCGAACGACTTGCCTTCGACCGGCACGTCGATTTCCTTCCACCACAACGGCCCTTCACTGGACTCGACCAGCAGATAACCCTTGCCTGCGGCAGGCGGCGTGACTGTGATTTTGGCGGTGTCGCCGTCGTTGTAAGCAGGCTTGTCCAGCGCGAGCTTGACCTGATCCGGCCTCACCGCGCCGCCGTCGGTGTTGTCCTGCCAGCGGTAACCGGCCCAGAAACGCATGCTGCTGACCATGCCGGTGGACGGGTCTTCCACTTCGACGCGGTACGGGCCCCACTCGACCGGGAAGCTGATTTTGGCCGTGGAGTCCTTCTTGAGGCTGACGGTTTCTTCGTTCAGGTTGAGGAATTTCTCGTTGAAGTGATAGCTCCAGCCATCATCGGCCGAGTAGTTCCAGTAGTAATCGCGGCGCTCACGAATCAGGCGCACCTTGACGTTGTCTGCTGCCAGCTTGTTGCCCGCAGCGTCTGCCATGACAATTTCGAATTCGGCCGGGCCGTCGCCATCGGTCTGGGCTTCGCCCTTGCTGGCGTCCTCGTCGTATTCATCGTCGCCGGTGCTCTTGCCGAACAGCGCGCGCACGCCGGGCAACTGCTCGGCAGGCCAGATCGGCTGGACCAGACGACGGGTGATCGGGCGGCCGCCGGACTCCTGCAGGCTGGCCTGCAGAATCAGTTGCAATGGAGATTTGGCTTCAGACCATTTGGTTTCAACAGCCAGTGTCGTATGGCCGTTGGGGTCGAGGGTGACCGGTTCCAGATCGACGTCGTGCTTGAGGTCTTCCTCGGTGATCGAACCGAACTGGTAACCCGGCAGTTTGGGCACGGCTTCGCGCAACGGACGCACGTACACCTGACCGGTCAGGGTGTTGCCCGAGGCTGGGGCGCCATACAGGTAGCGGCCAGTGACGTCGAACTCGGGATTGTCAGCGGGCGCGACCGGTACATCGCTGCCTTTGAGTTCCAGTGCCAGACGCTCCGGCAGGAAATCTTCAACCTTGAACTCATAGAGCTGCGGCTTGCCGTCGCCCAGGTCGAACACCAGTTGCCAGCGCCCGGTCGGGGCTTCGTCGGCGAGCTGTAATTGATACTGATAGAAGCCGTCCTTGTCGGCCTCCCAGACGAACTTGCGGCTGACCTGATCGTCAGGGCGGCGTACTTCCACGGTGATCGGCTGCGGCTTGACGTTCTTGCCATCGTTGTCGCGCAGCAGGCCATTGAGCAATACGGTTTCGCCGGGGCGATACAGATCACGCGGGCCGAAGATGAAGAACTGCAGCGGATGCGCCTGCGGGCCGGAGATATCGAACTCCGCCAGGTCCAGCGCCGAGCTGTTCAGGCGCAGCATGCTGGTCTGTTCATCCTTGTGCGCCAGCACCACTGCAGCCTTGGCGGGCAAGGGCAGTTGCGTATGGCCGTCGCCTTCGGTCTTGCCCTGGGCGACCACCTTGCCATTGTCATCGTAGACTTCGACGTTGACGTCACTGATGGCCTTGCCGCCTTCCAGTGCCTGAGTGAACACATCCAGACGATTGCTGTAACGGTGCACCGACAGGCCGATGTCGCTGAGGGTGAACAGGGTCGCAGGCTGCGAATAACTGTAAGTGCCCGAAGCACGCATCACTGCCAGATAAACGCCCGGCTGTTGCAGGGCCTTGATCCCGGCGATCGGCAGTAGCAGGGTTTCGCGGGTGTTGCGGGCGGGCTTGAGGTCGAAGCGGCCGCCGTACACCAGATCAGCCATCGGCAGCAGCTCTTCGGAGCTGTAGCTGGACAGGCTGGATGCGCCATCCCACTGCGCGAGGAAGTTGGGCATCGAGTCGGCTTTGACGCGGAAGAATTCGACATCCACCTTGTCGACGTTCAGCGCGATTACCGGAAGGCCTTCTGCAAGGCGGGTCGGCAACAGGCTGCCACGGCTGGCAAAGCCCACGCTGGGTTGCAGGTCGCGAGTTTCAAGACGGCTGATGAATTCGGCCGCCAGCTTGGCCTTGTTGACGGCCAGCAGCCCGGCATCGACGGTCAGGACCAGTTTGCGTTGCGGTTCCAGATGGCGCAGACGCAGCTCCATCAGGTTGTCGGACAGTTCCCACGCGCCATCGACCTTGCCATTCTTGCTGTCCACCAGATGCAGCTTTTCGCCGAACTTCTGTTCCGGGTCCAGCGGTACGGAAAAACTCACCGACAGCGTGCTGGCGCCGTCGACCTGGATTTCCGACACATCGATGACCGTCAGTTCGCGGCCCGCGTAGCGCTTGCTCAGCGCGGCCAGATCCACCGCCGGCTTGGGCTTGGCCTCGGTTGCCGCCGCTTGGGTGGTGGGCGCTGCTGCGGGCGCAGGCTTTTCCGAGGTTGAAGAATCACAGGCGCTCAGCAGCGCAAGCGCGCAAGCCAAAAACAGTCCTTTGTTGAACATTTGGGCACTCATCGACGGCAATTGAGAGGGGGGAGCTGTAACGGGTGAGACTATATATCAGCCAAGGTTACAAGTATTACAAAGCGCGCGAATAGACCTTCGTATTGAGACGTTGTTCGCAGGTGGCGCAACCGGACGCGGAGCGTCCTGAGCGGCATTCCCACGCGGAGCGTAGGAACGATCAGCGTGATCTCAAGCACGCCNGCTGAAGCGACCTCTCAGTGACTGAACTGACGCCATCGCCGGCAAGCCGCCTCCCACAGGGTATGCATTCAGTCAGATACTTTCGTTTTGGCTCCGTTTTGCGCGTCTTCCAGACTTGTGTATAACGCCGAGCGCGGAGCGTGCCGAACGATCAGTGTTATGGCTGGCGCAAAAATCTTCAGTCGGCAAACCCGCGCAGCGCTGGCTACAATGCCCGCCTTGCCGGGAGTCCTCATGTCCAGTTTGTTCCACGATTGGCGTCATCGCCCCACCCACGGTCGTGTCTGGGCGCTGGCCGCGCCGATGATTCTGTCGAACATTTCCGTGCCACTGGTGGCGCTGGTCGACAGCGCGGTGATCGGCCATTTGCCGCATGCGCATCAGTTGGGCGCTGTGGCGGTGGGGGCGACGCTGTATACCTTTCTGGCCTGGGCCATGGGCTTTCTGCGCATGGGCACCACTGGCTTTGCGGCACAGGCGGCGGGGCGCTCGGATGGTGCCGCGCTGCGCCAGATTCTGTTGCAGGGCCTGCTTCTGGCGGTCGGCCTGGCGCTGCTGCTGGGTGTGGTCGCCGTGCCCTTCAGCCAGCTGGCGCTGGCCATGATGCAACCGTCAGCCGATTTACAGCAGATGACACTGGATTTCTTTCACACCCGACTGTTCGGTCTGCCCGCCGCGCTGGCCAGCTATGCGCTGGTCGGCTGGTTTCTGGGCACTCAGAACGCACGAGCGCCCTTGGCGATTCTGTTGACCACCAATCTGGTCAACATCGCGCTCAATCTCTGGTTCGTGATCGGTCTTGACTGGGGCGTGGTCGGCTCGGCGCGGGCCTCGGTGCTGGCCGAGTGGACCGGGGTCGTGCTCGGCCTGATCCTGGCCAACAAGGTGCTGCGCGCCTGGCCCGGTCAGATCGTCTGGGCGGCGCTGAAGCTGTGGAGCAACTGGCGACCGCTGCTGGCGGTCAATCGCGATATCTTTCTGCGCACGCTGGCACTGCAATCGGTGATGTTTCTGATCACCGTACAGGGCGCACGGCTGGGCGATGCGACGGTCGCTGCCAACGCGCTGCTGCTCAACGGCCTGTTGCTGACTTCCCACGCGCTGGACGGACTGGCCCATGCGGTGGAAGCCCTGTGCGGCCACGCCATCGGTGCGCGTGATCGAGTCACCCTGCGTCGCTCGCTGGTAGTGGCCGGAGGCTGGTCGTTGATTGCCAGTGTCGGGTTTGCCGTGCTGTTTCTGGCGGGCGGTCAGTGGTTCATTCGCTTGCAGACCGACATTCCAGACGTGCGCGAAACCGCCATGGTTTACCTGCCGTATCTGGCACTGATGCCGTTGCTGGCCGTCTGGAGCTATTTGCTCGACGGGTTGTTCATCGGTGCCACCCGTGCCGGTGAGATGCGCAATGCAATGCTGATCAGCGCAGCCGCCATCGCGCCCGTCGCGTATCTGGCGGCCAGCCACGGCAATCATGCGCTATGGCTGACCTTTCTGGCGTTCACCCTGTTGCGCGGCATCAGCCTGGGCAGCATTGCCCTGCGTCTGACGCGCAATGACGGCTGGTTCGTCCGTTAAGGCGCTGTCACCGGGCTGGCTGCAACTGCAGTCGGGTGCGGGCCGTTCACGAACATGACCACCTCGTCGATCACCGGGGCCAGACTGCGCAAGGGTTTGGCGAATGCGCCGACCAGCGAGCCGTGAGTGGTGCGCGAGAAATACAACTCGCGGACCGGCAAACCGGCTTCACGCAGCTTCATGGCAAGACCGCCCGTGTTGCGCTTCGGGTCGACCTCTTTGTCCTTGCTGGATGCCAGCAGCAAGGCCGCTGGCGAGCCTGCATTTATGTGGTTGATGGGCTGCGAGTCGCGTGGTGTGTTCGGGAACAGAAACGCACGCTGGATCTCGGGATCCTTGATGGGCAGGAAGTCATAAGGCCCGGCCAGGCCGATCCAGCCACTGATGATGTGGTTGGAGACGCCTTCCCTGGCCAGCCAGCGCGGATCGAGTGCCAGCATTGCGGCGTTGTAGGCACCCGCGCTGTGCCCCATTACAAATAACCGGTCAGGATCGCCGCCATAGGTCTTGATGTGCTTGCGGGTCCAGGCCACCGCTTTTGCCGAGTCTTCGACGAAGTCCGGGTAGCTGACCTCAGGGTACAGTCGGTAATCGGCAACGACGGCCACGATGCCACGCTCAGCCAGTGCTCTGCCGACGAAGGCGTAGTTGGCTCGTTCTCCATGGGTCCAACTGCCGCCGTAGAAAAACACCACCACCGGTGCCTGTTCAACGTTCGCCTTCGGGGTATAGATGTCCAGCCGGTTACGCACTTCCGGGCCGTACGCCACATCGGGCACCTCGTGAACGCCGTTGGCCGGGGTCAGGGTATTGAGCACCTTGAACACAGAACAACCCGACAATATCGTCAGCAGGGCACCGGTCATCAGCGTACGGAAAATCGCTCGGGGCATGGTGGAGTCTCGATAAGGGGGGAGCGGCCGGATCAGGCAATGCAGTCTCGGACTGTGGCAAGGCCCTATAGTTACACCACCTTGGTACGTTAGTAAGTGAACTCTGGTTCATCCCGGTCATCAGGTTCCCATGCAGGTCGTTCGCTATCGAGCACGATACGCGGGCTGATGAGTGTCATCCCGTCCGAGTCGAACCTGACCTGACTGGCGCCCACCTGCAGCAGCAAATCGCCGTCACGCTCCAGGTGAATCTTGGATCCGTCGCTCAGCTTCAGTCTCTGGCTGTCACCGGGGACGCTGTGCCAGTCGAGCAGCAGCCTTACGCATGGCGCGTCCTGTACGTCTTCTGCGCCCAACAGCACGAGAGGTTGCGTGGAGCCGGAATGCAGCGTCGCGACGATGACCGGGTTGTCGGGATCGTTCACCCTGAAATCCACCACTACTTGCATGCCGCCCTGGCACAAGAGTCGCAACGCCGGATCGACAGGCAGCCAGCACGTGGTGTGGCGCGCATCGGGGCCTTGTCTGGCCCATTCGAATTGCACCTGAACCCGTCCGTCCGGATCGCGCTCCTGCAGTTCGCCCGCAGTGCCCGTGAGCCAGGCGCGCTGCATCCGGGCGAAGACGGACCACGGCCAGGGTTCATCCGAGACGAAGCCGTCTTGCCAGGGCGCGGCCTGGAAACGGTTCGAATAGGGCTGTCTGGTCGCGCCATCCTTTGCTGGCTGATCGTCGAAGCGGTGCTCGACCCCGGTGATCAGCCACATGTGATTCCAGTCGCGCTCGGGAAGCCCGGCCAGCGGCAGCAGCAATCCGCTGGTGACGAAGGGCAGGGTGCTTTCGCCTTGCGCACGCTGCGGTCCCCGGTTGTCCGTCCCTGTCCGGGTCACGGCAAACTGCGTAACGCCCGGCTGATGCTGAAACTGGCTCAAGGCTGCGATGGGGGCGCGCCGAAACCCTCGCAGTCCTTCGCTGAATATCAGTTCATGGCGACGTCGGTAGTGCTGGAAGTGGTAGTAAATGTTCTCTTCGGCACACAGCCGCTGTATGAACATCAGGTCGGACTCGTTGTGCTGAAAACAGGTTTTGCGCGTTTGGCATTCTTTCTTCAGGTCGAACCGGTAACTGTCTTTCAGCCCATGCTCCTTGAGCACCTGAGCGATGATCTGGTTAGCGCTCATCTGCTCGAAGACCCGATGATTGTGGCGTTGACCAAGACACGTCAGCCTCGGGCCGACGGTCAATCGGTAGCACGCGGGTCCCGGTCGATAATGCACGCGGGTGGCGCCCTGGATCTGGCCATGAAACCCTTGCGGGCTACCGTTGAAGCTCAGAAAGGCGGAGGTATACATCAGGCTCGCCAGATCGACCTCATCGCCGCTGACCTGCAACTGGAAGACGTACGGCTGGCTGATTGCCTCGGTGGCGCTGAAGGACAACACGCTGAAATGGCGACGCAGGCTTGCAATCTCCAGGCGAAAGAAGGGTGCGCTGGCTGAGTCGGGCATGAAGTGTTCTCTACCGAAAATGCGGTCAGCGATTCTGGCGGAGAAGACCGTGCGGTAAAGAGGTGGCACACAGAAAAGGAAGTTGCCTACACGGCACGCAGGAAGGAACTTACGCGGGGAACTGTGACGGATGATCGCTCCCGCGTGGGAACGATCATCCGTTCAGGTTCAGGACGACAGGTAGGAAGAGCGTGTCAGTCCCAGACGCAGGGCGTCGAGGAAGTAGGTGCGTTCACGCGGGGTGATCTTGGCGCTGGCGACCTTGTCCCGGTAATGGGTCATCAGTTCTTCCGGCGACAAGTGCACGTAGCGCAGCATGTCCTCGATGGTGTCGTGGGTTTCGATGCCCGCGTGGTAAACACTGCCATCCGGGTTCTGATAGATGTTCACCGAATCGGTGTCACCGAACAGGTTGTGCATGTCGCCGAGAATTTCCTGATACGCGCCCACCAGAAAGATACCCAGCAGGTAGTCTTCGCCTTCGTTCAGCGGGTGGACCGGCATGCTCGTCTCGATGCTCTGCTCGTCGACGTATTGCTTGATCTTGCCGTCGGAGTCGCAGGTCAGGTCCTGCAGCACGGCGCGGCGCACCGGCTCTTCGCCCAGGCGATGCAGCGGCAGGATCGGCAACACCTGACCAATGGCCCAGGTGTCCGGCAGGCTCTGGAATACCGAGAAGTTGCAGATGTACTTGTCGGCCAGCTTGTCGTTGAGTTCGTCCAGCACCTGGCGGTGCGAACGCTGACGCGCTTTCAACGAGTTGTGCAGGCGGCGGCAGACCGCGAAGTAGCACTGCTCGCCCAGCGCTTTCTGCGCCAGCGTGATCTTGCCGTCGGCGTACTGGGTCGCGATGTCGCTCATGTAGTGCGTTGCACGCCAGTAGGTCTCGGTGACCATCTCGATGTCGGTCGGACCCAGCAGGTCCACCAGCCATTGCACGGTTTCCGGCAGGCTTTCCTTGTCGGCGATTTCAGGCACTTCGTCGTTGTGCTTCTCGACGTCGGTGACCTGCACCACGAGCATGGCGTGGTGAGCGGTCAGCGAGCGGCCGCTTTCCGAGAAAATGTGTGGATGCGGCAGGCCCTGCGCATCGCAGAACTCCTTGAGCATGCCGACCACGACACCGGCGTAGTCGTCCATGTCGTAGTTGATGGAGCTGGCGTTACGCGAGTGAGTACCGTCGTAATCCACGCCCAGACCGCCGCCCACATCAATGTGGTCCACCGGCAGGCCGAGGTTGCGTAGTTCGCCGTAATAACGGATCGCTTCCTTGAAACCGTGCTGATAGTCGGCCAGGTTGGCGATCTGCGAGCCCATGTGGAAGTGCAGCAGGCGGATGCCCTGATCCAGACCGGCCTTGCGGAAGCGCTCGACCACCGACAGCAACTGCGCGGCGGACAGACCGAACTTGGATTTCTCGCCACCGGTGTCAGCCCACTTGCTCGACGCCAGGGAAGACAGGCGCACGCGCAGACCGACCTGAGGCGCAACCTTGAGCTCGGCGGCTTCCTCGATGACCAGTTCGACTTCGGATTCTTTCTCGATGACGATGAAGACGTTGTGGCCCAACTTCTGGCCCATCAGTGCCAAGCGGATGAATTCTCGGTCCTTGTAACCGTTGCAGACGATGGTGCCGCCTTTCGGGGCCAGGGCCAGCACGGCCATCAGCTCGGGCTTGGAGCCCGCTTCCAGACCAATGGACACGTTCTGGGTGGCGATGATGTTCTCGACCACCGCTTCCTGCTGGTTGACCTTGATCGGGTAGAGCGCGGTGTACTGGCTCTGATATTCCAGGCGCGCGATGTTGCTGTCGAACGCACCGGTCAACTGCCGGACACGGTCCTGCAGAATGTCGGGGAAACGGACCAGCAGTGGCAGAGACAGACCGCTCTTGCGCAAGTCTTCGACCTGCTCGTAAAGATCGATAGGCGAGCTGCCAGCCCCATTGGGACGAACTTCAACGCGACCGGCTTCATTGATCGCAAAATAACCGGCGCCCCAATGGCGAATGCCATAAACGCTGCGGCTGTCCGCAACGGTCCATTGGCTGCCATCGTCTTTGCGTGTACGTCGTACGGACATCGAAGTCCCCTATAAAGAAGTCGTAGCGCCAGCTCATAGCCGGCTGGGCGCAGTGTAAAGAGTGGAAATGACGGTATTTGTTCCGGTCAGCCGTTCGCAGGCTGGCGGGTTCGGTCAACCGCCCGACTTTTTCGCCTTGAAGCCTTTTTTGGTCAGTTCGGCCAGCAGCAGTTCGACATGATCGCCCTGAATCTCGATCACCCCGTCCTTGAGCGACCCACCTGTGCCGCAACGCTGCTTCAAGGCCTTGGCCAGGTCCTTGAGCGCGTCTTCGGCCAGCGGTACGCCGGTAATGGTGGTGACTGTCTTGCCGCCGCGACCTTTGCTCTCGCGACGAACGCGGGCAATACCGTCCCCTTCGGGAATGGCGGTCTGCTTGCAGGTGCAGTCATCAACGGGTTGGCGACAGTCGGGGCAGTGACGCCCTGCGTCGGTTGAAAATACCAGGCCACCCAGGGCGGCGAGGGAAGCGGCTTTTTTAGCCACGGGAAATCCTCTTGTTGAGGACTGACGATGGGTCGGGCTCGCTGGAGCCATCGACCGCGAAGCCCCACTCTGGCAGGGGCAGCGCTATTGGACCGACAAGGCCGGTCCAGTTTGAAAAGGTCGCGCAGTGTAACGGCAAAACAGCCAGTTGCTAAGGGGTTGAATGCGCCAATTTACTGAACATTTGCGACCTGCTTCAGGTAGCGTTTCAAGGCTGCCAGCGAGTCCGGGCAATACGGTTTTTCTTCGGCCTGACGCAACACCTCTACGACGGGTATGAAGCGCGCTTCCAGGACTTCTTCGGGCTGCAGTTTCAAGGCGCCGTCCCAGACGGCGGAAAACACCGCGCACCAGATCCGGTTGTCTGGCTGATCAAAGAAAAAACGCTCATGGGCCTGCAACGCGACGTCGTGCACACCCAGTTCTTCTTCCAGCTCGCGGGCGGCGGATTCAGCGTAGCTTTCATGCGCCTGCACCATGCCGCCCGCCGCTACGTCCCAGTAACCGGGGTAGATGGCCTTGCTCAGCGTGCGGCGATGCACGCACAGCTCGCCAGCGGGGTTGAACAGCAGAATGTAAGTGCCCCGGCCGATCAGCGCCTGCTCGCGCAGCTCGATACGCGGGCGTGCGCCCAGCAGCGTGTCGTGCTCGTCGACCCAGGCAATCTGCTCGGCGTCCGAGGCGGCGCGGTGCGCGGCCTCGTTCGAAGGGATCGCCATCAGCCCTGATTCAGCAATTGACGAAGATCGATCACCGCTGCGTTGGCCCGCGAAATGTAGTTGGCCATGACCAGCGAGTGGTTGGCGAACACGCCGAACGGGCTGCCGTTCAGAATCATCGGGCTCCACAGCGGCTCCTGCGAGGCTTCCAGCTCACGAATGATCTGGCGCACGCTGACCGTGGCGTTCTTCTTGGCCAGTACGTCGGCGAAGTCCACTTCAATGGCGCGCAGCAGGTGCGAGAGCGCCCAAGCCTGACCGCGTGCTTCATAGAACACGTTGTCCACTTCCAGCCAAGGCGTCTCGACGATCTCTTCGTCCACCTGTGGCACTTCACCCGGTTTGACCGAGGCGATGGATTCGGTTTTCAGCGTACTGTTGAGTTTGACTCGACCCACGCTGGCCGACAGACGTTGCGACAGCGAGCCCAGACGGGTACCCACATCGCCCAGCCAGTTGTTCAGGTTATCGGCACGGGCGTAGAACAGCGCGCCTTTCTGGTTCGGATCTGACAGACGCGCCTGATAGCGGCTCAGGGCGTTGATGCCGTCGGTGTACTGCGATTCGCTGGAAGGCAGTATCCAGCTGCGGTTGTTGAAGTTGAACAGCGGTTCGGCACGCGCCAGATCACCGTCTTCTGCCGATTGCGACTGGGAACGGGCGAAGTCCTTGCGCAGTGCACGGCTCAGGTCGCGTACCTGGACCAGTACGCCATATTCCCAGCTCGGGATGTTGTCCAGCCACAGACCCGGTGGCATGCGGTCGTTGGAAAGGTAGCCGCCGCGCTTGTCCAGAAGGGTCTGAGCGACGCTTTTCAGGGTTTCGACTGTGGTGTAGCCGATGACCATCGGTTTGCCTTCGCGCTCGGCGGCGGCCTGTGCATTCTGCTGCACCGGAAACAGTGCAGGCTCCTTGCTCCAGTACCAGCCGACGGCCAGGCAGACGAGCAGGTAGATCAAGACCAAGGCACCCAGCGCACGGCTGTAGAACAGGCTGCCCAGATAGCCGCGTCGTTTGACCGATGCAGTGTCAGCGGTACGCTCACCCGCGCTGCCTGCGCGGTTTTTCCAATCCAGCATGGTGGGGTCCTTTCGATCTTGAGTTGAATGCTACGTGGCGTTCGACCGTAACCTTACCTCAAGGTGCAATGAACGAGCGTATCCGGGGCGGATTTTCGTGATTGTGCGGCTGACATCGCTCTGTGTCGCCGCAGGCGTCTGGCTGAAGAGTCGTGGCTGTCAGGATGGTTACATTTTGTCTGACAAGAAACGGGCAGGGCCTGCGAAGACCCTCTGTCAGAGCCTCGGCAGACGGCAAAAACCAGTGATAGCTATTAGCTATACAGGGATAGTTATACGTAATGGCATAGCGCCATATATTTGTTGTCAAATAAGTGACTTGCGGCACTCAGGTGTCGTATCGAAGGTGCTAGCATAGCGCCATCAACCGTTTCGCTCTGCGAACCTAAAGTAGCCTTGATATGAACGAGCCCGAAGATCCCAGCCGTGATCGCTTGAAGCACCATTTTGCCCAACGGGTCATTCATCAGGCACGTCAGATTCTTGAGACCTGGCAACGGCTGCAGAAGTCCGAATGGTCGGCCGGTGACATGGCTGAACTGAAGGATTCGACCTTGCGTCTGTTGCGCTTTGCCGAGCGCTTCGAGCAGACCGAGCACATTGCTCTGGCTCAGAATATCGACGAAGCGCTGGGTGTGGTCGAGGCCAATCGGGGCCGCCTGAACAGCAGCGCCATTACCGAGCTCAATCGCCTGATGCAGCGCCTGTCGCGTACAGGCCTGCGGCATGGCGACCGTCTGGAGCAGACGTCGCTGCCGCCGTTGCGCAAACCGGTTTATGTGGTGCTTCAGGACCATGAACGGGCAGAGCGGCTGGCCAAGCAACTGGAGTTCTTCGGTCTGTCCGCGCTGTCGTTGCACAGCGTGTCGGAGTTTCAGACGGCCATGACCCAGCGCCATCCGGCTGCCATTGTCATGGACGTCGATTTCAGTGGGCCCGGTCAGGGCTTGAGGCTGGCGTCCCAGGTTCAGGAAGGGCTCGAGCAAAAGCTGCCATTGCTGTTCTTCAGTCTCAATGAAACCGACACCCCGACCCGGCTCGCTGCCGTGCGTGCCGGTGGCCAGGAGTTTCTGACCGGTGCACTGGAGGCGTCGAGCCTGCTGGAAAAGATCGAAATCCTGACCTGCGTGGCGCAGTACGAGCCCTACAAAGTGCTGATCATCGACGATTCACGCGCACAGGCAACGCACACCGAACGTGTGCTCAACGCGGCGGGCATCGTCACGCGTACCTTGCTCGACCCGATCCAGGCGATGGGCGAACTGGCCGAATTCCAGCCCGACCTGATCATCCTCGACATGTACATGCCGGGCTGTACGGGGACGGAGCTGGCCAAGGTCATCCGTCACAACGACCGTTACGTCAGCGTGCCGATCATTTATCTGTCCGCGGAAGATGATCAGGACAAGCAACTCGACGCCATGAGCGAAGGCGGCGACGATTTCCTGACCAAGCCGATCAAGCCGCGTCACCTGATCACCACCGTGCGCAACCGCGCTGCCCGCGCTCGCAACCTGAAAGCGCGCATGGTGCGCGACAGCCTGACGGGCCTGTACAACCACACGCATATCCTGCAATTGCTGGAAGACTGCAGCTTTCGCTCGCGTCGCGAAGGCAAGCCGCTGTGCTTCGCGATGCTCGATATCGACCATTTCAAGAAGGTCAACGACAGCCACGGGCATCCCATGGGTGACCGGGTGATCAAGAGTCTGGCGCTGTTTCTCAAGCAAAGGTTGCGCAAGACCGATTTCATCGGGCGTTACGGGGGCGAGGAATTTGCCATCGTCATGCCGGACACGGATATCCAGAGCGCTCATCAGGTGCTGGAGGAAATCCGCCATCGTTTCGCGGAAATCCATTATCCGGCGCAGCCTGCCGATCTGTTCTGTACGTTCAGTGCGGGTGTGGTTTCCCTCGGGCTGCATGATGACAGCCTGAGTCTGGCCGCCCAGGCCGACAGCGCGCTGTACCGCGCCAAGCATGCCGGTCGCAATCAGGTGCACTCGGCGCTGGTGGATGCGCCCTATCACGTCATGCTTCCTGAAACCGAAACCTGACCGGGTCCAGTCGGTCAGTCAGGTCACACTGGCGCGCTGCCGTGAACTTGAACTGCCGGGTGAAAGGGCCAGCGCCAGTTGTGTGCGGTTGTGCATGCGTGTCAGACGCAGGACCTGAGAGACATAGAGTTTGACGGTGTTTTCAGTGATGCCCAGTTCGCAGGCAATCTGATAGTTGGTCTGGCCCGTGCCGACCAGCCTTGCGACGTCCAGTTGGCGTGGCGACAACCCGGCAAAGATATCCGGTATCCGTGGCTCTTCGTTTAAGGCAGATTCAGCTTTTCTTTCAATCGATGACCCGGCCCGGGTCTGATCGAGATTCTGGTAGAGGTCGTCAATGGATGCGGCCAGGTACTGGAGCTTTTCATTGAGCAGCCCCAACTGATGGAGGTTTCGCTGGCGCTCGCCCAGTGCCTCGACCTGAAGCTGCACACCTTCCAGCACCTCGTCCAGATTGACGGGTTTTTGATAGTAATCCGCGATCCCGGCACGCAACGCTTTGATGACGTCCTTCTTCTCGGCCTTGCCAGTGAGCATGATGGCCTCGAATAGGTGCTTCCTGCCGCCCGCACGCTTCATCGCTTCGACCATCTCGATGCCGTTCATGCCCGGCATGTCCAGATCACACAGCACGATCCCGACAGTGTCGTCCTGATTGAATTGCTCCATGGCCTGCGCACTGGAAACGCAAGGCACGCAGTGATAGCCACTGTTTTCGAGAAACTCGCACAGCTCTTCGACAACAGCAGGCTGGTCATCCACGACCAATATTTTTACCGACGAGTACTTGTTCACCTGCGACTCCATGCTAATCGGCAACAGTGGAAAACTGGAGCCTGAATCCATTCAGCAGAATTGAGTGTGGTTGCGGCGGACGCTGTTTAAATAAAGGGTCGCGCCTGTCAATAGACCCTAGTCGTACTTTGTGACTATGTACATGGCAATAGAGCACTCTTTGATCAATGGATAATTAATACCGTTAACAAAAGTCCGATCAATAAAAACGGTGAGAAAGGATATTTATTTGTCGCCTGCGGACCCAAGTGCAAGTAACGGCGCGTAACGTGCTGGTTTACAAGGGGCCATAGCTGAGTGATCGACACACTCCAGAGTGCGATGGCAATGCCTGCGCCAATAAAGGTGCCCAACAGAT
The DNA here is from genome assembly GCF_001642795.1 of Pseudomonas viridiflava. GTDB lineage: Bacteria > Pseudomonadota > Gammaproteobacteria > Pseudomonadales > Pseudomonadaceae > Aquipseudomonas > Aquipseudomonas viridiflava. Next base: position 113,212 of record NZ_LKEH01000035.1, read on the forward strand.
ACAGGCTGTCGGTCAGCAGTGCCAGTGCGGTCAGAAGTTTGACATCCCCGGCCCCCAGCCTGCCCAGCGCATAGCCCGGCAACGTCAGTGCCAGAGCGGTCAACGTCGCCCAGCCAGCCTCGTCCGGTGTCGCACCCAGCCATGTATGGCCACTGTACAACAGGTACCCGCACGCGACTAAAGCCACGCCCAGTGTCAGCCAGTTGGAAATTTTCCGTTGCCGCGCATCCTGTTCGGCGCACAGGCCGAACCATACAAGTAGAAAAAATAAATCCATTCGGTAAAAAGCGTCCTGTTTTCCTGAAAGAAACTATGCTCATGTGAAGTCGTGAGTGTCAGAGTAGACGTTGACATGAAAACCACCCCGCATCTTTCCTCCCTACACAGGCAACGGGGCGCCGCCGCTATCGAGTTTGCGGCAGTGTTCGTGGCCTTTTTCGCGGTGTTCTATGGTGTCGTAAGTTACAGCCTGCCACTGTTGATGGTGCAGTCTTTCAATGCGGCTGCCAGTGAGGCGGTACGTCGCAGCGTGGCGCTGAGTCCGACGGCGGTCAATTACAACCAGTTGATTGTCAGCCAGGCCGAGACGGTGGTCATGAACCAGTTGTCATGGATGCCCGCTTCACTGGGGTTCAGCAATGCCCATGTGCGGGTGACCTACACAGCGGGTGTGCTGACGGCCAACATCAGTTATCCGAAATCCAGACTGGCGCAGGTCCTGCCCTTTCTGACCCTGCCGGGTGTCGGCGAAATACCCCGCCTGCCGAATAACCTTTCTGCCCAAGCGAGCCTGCAACTTGTCCCTTGAGAAAAGCCGTCTGAGTCGCTGGCTGGGCCGTGCCGATGCGCCTCCGGCCCCGCAAACCCTATCCTTGAATACTGAGCCCGATCCCATCGGCGCCGATCTGTACCTGTTGCTGGATGATGACGGGCGAGTGCAGAGCATCAGTGCTCATCTGGCTTCGAGGCTGGGTATCGCGGCACCCATGGCTGAATCACAGCGCCTGATGAGTCTGCTGTTGCCCAACAGCGCGCTGGTGATCGAGGGTGTGCCGCAGGAATGGTTGGGGCATATGCTCGATCTGGACTTCAAGAGTGCCGATGCCCACATCCTGCACGCACGCGGCTGGGTTCAGGCGCACGGCAAGGAATGGCTGCTGCAGCTGCTCGACATCAGTGATCTGATGGAGGAGGCCAGCGCTGCCCGCAGCCGCCAGCAATGCCTGCGTGTGGCCGGGCAGATCGCCGAGCGTGTGCGTGTGTGCCACGTTGACCGGCTCAAGGCTGTTGTCACCGAGCAGCTCGAAGAGCTTGCACAGCTCTGGCGCATCCCCTGTGTGGCGCTGGTCCTGCCTGAAGCGGGTGGCGCTGGCTGGCGGGTTTATTGTCAGTACAACGCTCACACGGCGCCCGAACTGTGGCAGGCCGGCCAGCGTCTGGGCAGTGCACTGGACGCCCTTGACGCCAACGTCACGCACCAGCTGTCATTCGGCACGGGCTCGCATTCCGCATCGTTGCAGAGCGCGTTCGCCAATGCTGACGGTTTTCTGATGCCGCACAGCCGGGAAGGCGTTGCCAAGGCCTGGCTGCTGTTCGGCTTCTACGATGCCGGGCAGCAGGCACCTGACCTGGGTGAGCGGGAATGGCTGAACCTGTGTTCTGCCTTGGCCGGGCCGGTGCTGTTCAGGCTGTCGGAACAGCATAACCGGCATCACGTCGAGCGTCTGGCCGTGCTTCAGGACCTGCTGGGCACCGGCTGGTGGGAATTGCTGCCCGGCACGGACGAGATTCTGCTGGCACCGCAGCTTGCGCGCAGCCTGCGCCTGGGTGATCGGGTCGAAAGCCTGTCGCGTCAGGACTGGCTGGCGCTGATTCATCCGGCGGACCGCCAGGAGCTGACCAGTCGCCTGACCCAGTTGCGTGACAAAGGCACGCCCATGCTGCTCTGCGTGCGCCTGGCTCAGGCCGATCCTGCTCAGGAGACTCTCTGGTTCCGGATCCAGGGCCAGGCCTTGATCAGCGGGCAGGTGCAGCGAGTGCTGGGTTTCATGCTTGATGTCAGCGATATCAAGAATCAGGAAACCGATGCCGCCGCCGCGCACAAGCGGCTGGATAATCTGATCGCCAGTTCACCTGCGGTGATCTACGTGCAGCGCTATGACCAGGGCAATCTTGAGCCAAGCTTTTTCAGCGACAGCCTGACGCCGTTGCTGGGCTGGACCCTGGCCGAGTGTGTCGAGGGCCAGCTTGCCGAATACATTCACCCTGAGGACCGCGATACCTGGTTCGAACGCAGCCGCCATTTGTTGCGTGAAGGGTTCGTCAGCCGTCGTTACCGATTGCGCGACAAGGGCGGCAGTTACCACTGGCTGCTGGACGAGGCCCGCCTGCTGCGTGACGACCTCGGCATGCCGGTCGAGGCGGTCGGGTTATGGCTGGATGTGACCGAGGCCACGCTGGCGGCCGAACAGGTGCGCAAGAGCGAGGAGCGCTACCGGATTCTGGTCGAGGACTCGCCCGCGATGATCTGTCGCTACACGCCGGATCTGGTACTCAGCTTCGGTAACAAACCACTGGCCAGTTATATGGAATGCACGCCCGAGCAGCTGACCGGTATCAATCTGGGCGACTGGATGTCCGACGAGCAGCGTGAGGCGTTCGTCCGCCGTATCGGCCAGCTAACGCCCGAAGAGCCGATGAGCACGGAGGAAATCTGCATTGAATTGCCCGGCCGTGAATACGCCTGGTGGATCTGGGCGGACCGCGGGGTTTTCGATGAGCAGGGCAGGCTGATCGAGATTCAGGCCGTGGGCCGCGACAACACGGACGTGCGCCGCTCTCGCATGCAACTGAACCAGAGCGCCAAGATGGCCACGCTGGGCGAGATGTCGACCGGGCTGGCCCATGAGATCAATCAGCCGCTCAATGTCATGCGCATGGCGGTGGTCAATGTGTTGAAGCGGCTGGGCAGGGGTGATGTGGATATCGAATACCTCACCGAAAAGCTCAACCGCATCGACACGCAGGTGCAGCGCGCTGCACGGGTGGTCGACCACATGCGCGTGTTCGGGCGGCGCTCGGAAATCGAGGAGCAATTGTTCGACCCGGCCCAGGCGGTGGAAGGCACCGTGTCGATGCTGGCCGAGGGCATGAAAGGCAAGGGCGTGCAACTGCGCATTGGTGAGATGAGCGCGCCTGTGCAGGTGCGCGGGCACGTCGATCAACTGGAGCAGGTGCTGATCAACCTGATGGTCAACGCCCGTGATGCTCTGCTTTCGCGTCGTGAGAACGACCGCGAGTTCGAGCCGTGGATCAGCGTCGAGGTCGAGCGCGATGAAAACATCATCCGGCTCGTCGTGCAGGACAACGGCGGCGGTATCGACCCGCGCTTGCTGGAGCGGATTTTCGAGCCGTTCTTCACCACCAAACCCATCGGGGTCGGCACCGGGTTGGGGTTGTCGGTCAGCTATGGCATCGTCGATCAGATGGGTGGCCAGTTGAGTGTCAGCAACGTCGGCGAAGGCGCGCGTTTTCTCGTCGAACTGCCGATCTTCAACGCCGGTTAGATCACCAGATGGGCTTGGCCGAAATTGCAGCTCAGATTGGCGCCCACATCGGCAGGCGCCAGTGTCACGCCAAGGGACGCCAGCAGCGGGTCCACCACGGAGGTCAGCAAGGGCTTGAGGGTGTTCTCGACGATGACATCCAATGCGCTGGTCAGACTATTCAGCAGGGTGGCTGCGCCGGTGATCACATTGCCCAGCGTGGTGCTCGTCGCGGGTTTGTAGACATCGACCTTGACCCCTGAAACCACGCCATTGAGCACGGTGCTGGGTTTGACCGACGTCGTGTTGGTCAGAAAGTAGGGCGGGCTGTTGATCTCCGGCAGGTTCGGCGAGCTGAATGTTGTGTTGATTGCGGCAGCGGTGCCCAGCGGAGACTGGCTGACCGTGTCGAAGCTGAGGCCGATGCCCCCGGCGCCGAAGGGCGTGCGTGCTGTGCAGTTGCCCAACAGCCCCAGTATCTTCTGGCAGGTCTGTGTACCGATATCGATCACCGGCAGCGGTATCGCCGTGACGGCGGAAGGGTCGGTGCTGGCGGGGAAGGCTGAGGCGTTTGTGATCTGGCCCAGTTTGGCGGTGACCAACGTAGCGTCGGTGTGAACGTTCAAGGTCTTGACGGTGTTGCTGGTGCAGGTATAGCCGGTGATGTAGCTGTCGGCGCTGGCCAGCGAGAGGTTTAGGTCGATTTTGGGACCAGTCGCTGGCGTACCGCTGTCCAGAAACTTGATATCCGAGACCATGCAACTGTTCAGGCCCAGCGCGCAGGTCGCCGAAGTCACCACGCCTGCCAGATTCAGATTCAAGGCACTGTTGAGCAGTGGCGTCAGGCTGCCGACCACTGAGCCTGCGGTATTGGCCAGCGACGTCATCGTGCCCAGCACCGGCAAATTGATCGATACCAGCGCGCGCATCTGCGCTGTCCTCACATAGATGCGATTGGCACCGGTTTTGGGGTTGAGCGGGTCAATCTTGCCGGGATCGCCGATGGCGGACAGTTGCGGCGGTTCGATGACCTGAATGCGCGTCGTCACCTGAGCCAGGCCCGGAATGTTGATCTGCACGGGGGCTGAAATGCCGTTCTTGTCATTGGCCAGTTGCGCCAGACCCTGCACCAGATCCAGCACCCGCAAACTGGTGTTCAGCGCTGCGATATCGGCGCTGCCCTGCACGGCCAGCAAGTCTCCGAGCAGAACCGTTGTAGCACCGGCCGCTGCCTTGATGGCCTGCAGGCCCGCGATGGTTGCGGTGGCGTTCAAGGTGCCGCTGGGGTCCAGCACATTGATGGCGCTCTGAACCAGTTGGCTGACGGAAACGGTGGTGTTGAGCACTTGTGTGTAACCGACGGCCGTCAGGTTCAGGTCGAGTTTGAGCCTGTTCAGGTAATTGAGCAGGCTCAGGTCGGTGTTGACCAGGCCCTGCCAGTTGGCGACACCCAGGTTCAGTGTCCCGCCCAGCAGCCCTCCGACGATCGGGTTAAGCACCGCTGCCTTGGCGCTATCGATTGTCATGGCGGCACTGCGAATGGTCAGTGAGGCCAGCGGAGAGGCGCTGGCCGCGACCGCGGTGGCGCTGAGCTGGAGGTCGGGTGAGTCGGGCGTACTGTCGAACAGTGCAGCGATGCCTGCGGCGATACTGCGCGGCACGGGATGGCTGACCACAACCTGAATCGCCTGTGACTGCGTGGCGTCGGCGGTAAACACCCTGCGGCTCTGGGCATTCACCGACAACGTGCCGCACGTGGCAACCAGTGTGCGGCCATCGCTGCCCGGCGTGAAGCCGTTGCGTATGGCGCTCTGAGTGGCGTAACTGGCAGCGCTCGCGCCTGTCATGCATGTTCCCTTGCGCCCGGCCGCTTCCAGCGCCGCGACGTCGGCGATCCGTTGCAGGGAGCGTTTCTCCATGTACAGCCTGCCGCTGTCGATGACCATCAGCGTGCACAACAGCGCCAACGCCAGCGTCAGCGCCGCCATCAGGCCTATTGCACCGCGCTGCCGATCCCGCGTCGCGACGTAACGATTCAGGGGAGACATCAGCACTCCTTCGGCATCGCCGTCGCTCACTCACCTGTTGTCAGGGAGTGTAGTCAACGCGATGAAGGTGTGCTGGCGTATGCACATCAAGGCGGCATCCGCTGATCACATACAGATGTCAGCCCTCACACTGATCGTTCCTCGCGATGGGCACGATCAGTGGTGAGGCGGTCAGCGCGGCGGGTACTGCTCCAGGATTTTCGCAACGGTCGCGCGGACGGCGGTTTCGCGGTCGGTCGGGTTGCCTGCGTTGTCGCTGAGGATGCGCTCGGTGCTGCCGCGCCAGACCAGCTTGCCGTCCTTGCCATCGAACAGGTCGATCTGCAGGGTCGACACCTTGTAGTCCACGCTGCGGGTTTCGGTGTTCATCGGTGCGCCCCAGTAGCCGTAGCCGCCCCACGGGCCCCAGCCTCCGCCGTAATTGGTGCTGACCAGTTGCTGGCGGTTCTCGACAATCAGCCAGGCCTGAACCTTCAGGTCCGCATGCCCTCCGGCAGGCGCCATGCGCAGGCCGCGCTGGTCCAGCTGATCGCTGATGGACTGGCGGATGCGCTGTTCAGTCAGGTCGCTCTTGAGGCGCGGGTCATCCGGCTGATACTGGACGCCGGGTTCTTTCCAGCTCCAACTGCGATAGCCACCGAAATCCCGTTGGGCGTCGAAATCACGGTTGACCTGGTTGTTCTGACACGCAGTGATCAGCAGCAGGCACGACAACAACACAAGGCGGCGAAACATGGCAGTGCTCCGAAAGGGGTTACCGTGGGGGATATTCGGTCAGCGCCTGTTGCACGGCCTGACGTAACGCTTTGCTGCGGTCTGACAGATCATTGCCACTGCGCGCGTCGGCGCTGGTGCTCCAGACCGGTTGACCGGTACGGGCGTCGAACAGATTGATCTGCACCACCATCACGCGCTCCTGATAGGTGCGCACCACCGGCACGCTGGCGTAACCGCCATAGCCCGGGCCGTAACCGCGCCGGTAGCCGTCGTAACCCAGGCCGCCGCCGTAATACGGATCGTAATCCTCACGCACTTGTCGCAGGCGTGTTTCCTGACGGGTTGCCGCGCTGACATACAGATCGGCTGGTTTGTTGCGTGCAGGGCGCAGGCCGCGCTGGTCCAGACCGGTACTGACGGCTTCAGCGACCTGCGCCGAGTCCATCCAGGCCGTGCCGGGGGGCAATTGGCCGTTAAGCCACGCCCAGCTTTGATAGCGTCCGTAATCGCGGGTCGGAGCAGGGTAGGCGCTCAGGTCCAGCGTCTGCGCTGCCTGAGGCGGCGCAGGTGGGATCGGCATTGAGCTGGCGACGTACGGATTGTCGCTCTGGCAGGCGCTGGTTGCCAGAAACAGAACGATCAAGGCGAGACGGTGCTTCATGATGTTCTCCGCAAAAAGATCAGATCGGGCGGCAGATCCAGTGCAGATAACGACCCAGACCTGCAAACGCCGGATGGCGTCGGTGTGCCAGCTCCATTTCCAAAAGGCCCGTCAGCTCAACCCTGGCCTGAAACTCGACCGGCATGTAGTCGTGGAACACGCGCACGCCGCTCTGGGTTTCGACTCGCCACTGTCCTTCAAGTTGCGTTGCCAGTTCCCGCGGGTCGAGTGGCTGCTGGGGCGTGAGACTCTGTTTTTCACCGGCCATGTCATTCTTGCGCATCTTGCGAAAGTGACCCTTGAGCAGGTTGCGATAGATCAGCGCATCGCGGTTGTAGAACGCCAGCGACAGCCAGCCATCCGCCTTTGTGAGTCGATGCAGCACCGGCAGGATGGTGTGCGGCTCGGCTAGCCATTCCAGCACAGCGTGACAAATCACCAGATCGTAAGTATCGGTCAGCAGTTCGGGCAGCGCCTGCCAGGGTGCCTGGATGAAGGTCGCCGTCTGTCCGGCTTCGGCGAAGCGCTGACGAGCGCCTTCGAGCATCGGTTCGGCCGGTTCTGCCAATGTCACCTCATGACCGCGCTCGGCCAGCCACAACGACATGTGACCCAGGCCTGCGCCGATGTCCAGCACGCGCAGTGGTCGTTCGGGTAACGCTTCTTCCAGGTCCGCCTGCAGCACCGCCAGTCGAATCGCGCCTTTGGCACCGCCGTAGATCTTTTCCGCAAAACGGGTGGCCAATTGATCGAAATGGCGGTCGCTCACTTGGCGAATCTCCGCTCGCTGTCAGCCAGCTTGCTGCGCACCACTTCGTCCATGTCCAGCCCCAGTTCGCTGCACAAAAGCAACAAATAGAGGACGATGTCGCCCACTTCCTGCCCGGCATGGGCCAGTTGCTCAGGCGACAGCTCGCGGGACTGGTCTTCGCGCAGCCACTGGAAGATTTCCACCAGCTCCGACATTTCCACGCTCGCGGCCATGGCCAGGTTCTTGGGGCTGTGAAATTGTTTCCAGTCGTTCTGGTCGCGGATGCGGTGCAGCCGCTGGGTCAATTCGTCGAGGTTCATCATGCTCTCCTGAAGGCGCATAGCTTCAGGCGGAACCGGCTGGCAGGCAAGTGGGCTTTTGGGTTTGTTCAGCCTGCGTGAGGAATAGACTAAAGGAACGCTATCTGTGTGAGGCGCCACCACGTCTTCGACGTAGCGCTGTCGGGCAGCAAACACCTGACCGTGGGAGGCGGCTTGCCGGCGATGCAGTCGACGCGGTATGTCAGGAACATCGCGTCATCGTTCATCGTTCATCGCCGGCAAGCCGCCTCCCACAGTTCGATCCTGGACAGCAGGAAGCCTGATCACTCCACGGCAGGCTGCCAACTGCCGACCATGTGAACCAGGTCCGGCTGACCTTCAAGGCGCAGTTGCCCATGAGACCCTGCCGCGCTGGCGAACAGCTTTACGTCGCCGGGCAGGCGCACGGGCTTCTGGAACTGCACATTGATGTCCACGTTGGACGCAGGCAAATGATCATCCAGCGCGGCAAGCGTGCGTGCCTTGAGCCACATGCCGTGGGCGATGGCGCGTGGGAAGCCGAACAGTTTGGCGCTCGGTGCACTCAGGTGAATCGGGTTGTAGTCGCCGGACACCCGCGCATAGTCGCGTCCAATGTGCGACGAGGCCTGCCAGCTCGCGTGCTCGATCACAGGCAGATAAGCCGGCTCGATGTGTTCGTCCATCTCGCCGTCCAGCCTGACCCCTGTGCACAGCATGGTGCTGTCTTCTTCCCAGAGCAGACCGACGCTGTCTTCGATATGCGTCACCAGCGTGAAGGTCACGCCTTTGCGGTGCGGACGCAGGTCGGTGGCCTGCACGCTGACGTACAGCTGGTTGATGCCGCCGAGCGGCCGATGAATGCTGATCCGGTTGGCGATGTGCACCAGTCCCATCAAGGGGAACGGAAAGTCCTTGGAAGTCATCAACTGCATCTGCAACGGAAACGCCAGCACATGAGGGTATGTCGGTGGCAGCAGACTGCTTTCCTGATACCCGCAGACCTTGCGATAGGCCTCAAGCTTGTCGGCGTCCACCGAGACCCAGCTGCGCAAGCCCAGGTCGGGCAGTTGCGTGCCCGTGACCTTGCGGCGCAGTGCTGCCTGAAAGAACAGATTCGGCAGCGGCTGCAGCGCATTCAGATAGAGCCAGTGAGCAGTCATCATCCTTCTCCTTGAACTCAATGCGGGGTGTTACGCCCCGATGACGTTTTGACCACAGACGCGCAATACCTGGCCGCTGACCGAGCCGCTGCCCGGTTGGCTAAACCAGGCCACGGCTTCGGCGACGTCTTGCGGCAGACCGCCCTGACCGAGTGAGCTCATGCGTCGACCGGCTTCACGCAGGGTGAAGGGCATCTGGGCGGTCATTCGGGTTTCGATGAAGCCCGGTGCAACGGCATTGATGCTGATGCCGCGTGCCTTGAGTCCGGGTGCCATCGCGCGGGCGTAGCCGATCAGACCGGCCTTGCTGGTGGTGTAGTTGGTCTGTCCGCGAGTACCGGCGATGCCGTTGATCGAGGCCATGAGGATCACCCGCGCGTCGTCGTTGAGCGCGCCGTGGTCCAGCAAGGTCTGTGTCAGCACCTGCGGGGCATTGAGATTGACGGCCAGCACCGAGTCCCAGAAGTCTTCAGGCATGTTGGCCAGGGTCTTGTCACGGGTGATGCCAGCGTTGTGCACCAGAATGTCGATGCCGCCCTGAAGGTGTTCCAGCAACTGCCCAGGCGCATCCGCAGCGCAGATGTCCAGCGCAAGTGCCTGCCCGCCGAGGCGTGAGGCCAGGGCCTCCAGATCCGAGCGGGACTGCGGCACATCCAGCAGGATGACCTGAGCGCCGTCACGGGTCAGGGTTTCGGCGATTGATGCGCCAATGCCCCGTGCAGCACCGGTCACCAATGCCTTGCGCCCGGCCAGCGGACGGCTCCAGTCCTGGACTTGCGAAGTGCAAGGTGTCAGGTGCAGAAACTGGCCGGAGATGAACGCGCTCTTGGGCGTCAGAAAGAAACGCAGCGCGCCTTCGAGTTGATCCTCGGCGCCTTCATCCACCTGCAGCAGTTTTACGGTAGAACCGTTGCGCAGTTCCTTACCCAATGAGCGGCTGAAGCCTTCTATCGCCTGTTGGGTGCTGGCCGCCAGCGGATCTTCAAGCGCTTGCGGCGACCGGGTGAGGATCACCACATGTGCGCAGGTGTCCAGGCAACGCAGCAGCGGTTGGAAGAAATCGCGCAACTGTCTGAGCTGATCGGTCCTTAGCAGCGTACTGGCATCAAACACCACGGCCTTGAGCTTAGGCCCCTGGTTGGAGACCCAGGCGGTTGCGCCCGGCATGTCGCTGCCAAAGCTGTACAGCGAGTCGGTCAGACGATGGGCAAACCCCCGAACCTGATCGGCCAGCGGGCCTGCGCTGATCAGCAGTGTGCCTTCGATTGGCCGAAGGCGTCCGGCCTGCCAACGCTCCAGGCGTGTCGGAGTCGGCAGACCGACGGCTTTCACCAGGCGACGGCCTACGTCGGAGTTGGCGAAATCGATATAGCGATCTGACGGCATGGAACACTCTCCTCGGGTCGGGGTTCAAAGGAATGGACCACAGTCGAACGAAGTTTGTTCTTGCTCATCTACGCTGTTCATCCATCCGTTTGAAGAAAGGAAGTTTTCCATGACGCAGACTCGCCGGGTCGCCATCGTCGGTGGCAATCGCATTCCGTTCGCCCGCTCCAACGGCCCGTATGCCACGGCCAGCAATCAGGACATGCTCACCGCAGCGCTGGAGGGCCTGATCGAACGCTTCAATCTGCACGGGCTGCGCATGGGCGAAGTGGTGGCCGGTGCGGTGCTCAAGCATTCCCGCGACTTCAACCTGACCCGCGAATGCGTGCTGGGCTCGCGGCTGTCGGCGCAAACCCCGGCCTATGATATTCAACAGGCCTGCGGCACGGGGCTCGAAGCGGCGTTGCTGGTGGCCAACAAGATCGCCCTGGGGCAGATCGAATGCGGCATCGCGGGTGGCGTGGACACCACGTCCGATGCACCGATCGGGGTCAACGAGGACCTGCGCAGCATTCTGTTGCAGGTCAATCGCAGCAAGAGCACAGGCGACAAGCTCAAGGCACTGATGCAGTTGCGTCCGCACAATATCAAGCCGGAGCTGCCGCGCAATGGCGAGCCGCGTACCGGTCTGTCGATGGGCCAGCACTGCGAACTGATGGCGCAGCACTGGGGCATCGAGCGTGCGCCTCAGGATCAGTTGGCGCTGGAAAGCCATCAGAAGATGGCTGCGGCCTACGCTGAGGGCTGGCAGGACGACTTGATGACGCCGTACCTGGGGCTCAATCGCGACAACAACCTGCGCCCCGACCTGACGCTGGAGAAACTCGCGAGCCTCAAGTCAGCCTTCGAGCGCAGCGCCAAAGGCACCCTGACAGCGGGCAACTCCACGCCACTGACCGACGGCGCCTCGGTGGTGCTGCTGGCCAGCGAAGAATGGGCCAGGGAGCGCGGCCTGCCGGTACTGGCTTACTGGCGTGATGGAGAAGCGGCAGCCGTGGATTTCGTCAGAGGCGAGGAAGGCCTGCTGATGGCGCCGGTCTACGCCGTGCCGCGCCTGCTGGCACGCAACGGTCTGACGCTTCAGGACTTCGATTACTACGAGATCCACGAAGCCTTTGCCGCTCAGGTGCTGTGCACGCTCAAAGCCTGGGAGGACGCCGATTACTGCAAAACGCGCCTGGGACTGGATGCGCCGCTGGGCTCCATTGATCGCAGCCGGATGAACGTCAAGGGCAGCTCGCTGGCTGCGGGTCACCCCTTCGCGGCGACCGGCGGGCGTATTGTCGCCAATCTGGCCAAACTGCTGGACGCCGCAGGCAGCGGGCGCGGACTGATCTCTATCTGCGCAGCGGGCGGGCAGGGCGTGACGGCGATTCTGGAGCGCTAGAGACCTGTCGTCACGCCGATGGCAATAGACCGGGGTCGTCGGCATAATCGACGACGGCGGGGCTGACAGGTCCCGTACGGTTTTGCAGCGCGGACGGGTGACGGATGGGACTCATTATTGGCGTGGCGGTACTCCTGATCCTGGTGGGTGCCTTGCTTTACCTGTTCGACAAGGGTTCCAGATCCCGCTGGCTGCGTCCTTACATCGGGCTGGTGCTGATCGGTCTGTTGATTGGCGGCATGGGGCTGTTGATCGGTCTGATTTCCGAAGACGTCGAAAGCTACTTCATTCTGGTCGCCAAGGTCGTCATCTCGCTGACCGGTGTGGCGTTCTGCCTGCGGCTGATCATGCTGATCGCCAAGCGATTCATTGTCAGAAATTGAACGGGAGCGCCACGGTCAGGCGAAACAGGACAACGTGGACAATCATTTCAAGTTTCTGACGCTGCCCAGACCTTCTGGCAGCGTTGCCAATATCTTCATCCATGGCTATTCGTCGGGGCACGATCTCAACGACCGACGCCTGCTGGCCAACAGCATTCCAGCAGCACTGCGTCAGCGTGTGAATATCCTCGCGTTTTGGCCGTCGAGCCATTTCACACAAATGGACAATCGCTCCCGTGGCCTGCTGGTGGCTGCCGCCCGTGTGCATCCGCTGGCCGGTGCCGCTGCGCTGGCGGGGGATCGCGCGTATCACTTTTCACGCATCCGCTCCCGCGCCGAAGCCATGGGCAAGGTACTGCTGGCGCAGCTGGACCGTTACCTGTTCGAACAGCACCCGGAGGTGACACGGGTCAACCTGATCGGCCATTCGCTGGGCGGACGGCTGCTGATCAGTGCGCTCAAGGGGCTGGACCGGCCACCCGAGCATGGCCTGGTGGTCGGCGATGTGCTGCTCATGGCTGCGGCGGTGCGTGTCTCGGCGGACGACGCCAGGGTGCTCAAACGACGTATCTCCGGGCGGCTGATCAATGCCTGGTCCAGCGAAGACCATGTGCTGCTGCTCAATCTGGGCGAGAAGAGCCTGGGGCGCGGACCGGTCGAGCACTTTGAAAACGTCTACATGCAGGGCTATCGCCACCACCATTACTGGAACCGTCTGCAGGAGGTGCTGATCGCCACTTGTTTCAGCGGCTGCGAAGGCATGGATCTGGACGAGGTCGCATTGCAACTGACGAATCAGGACCCGGTCCTGCAGGACATCTACCTGCACAGCGTGCTGGCCCGTTCGCCGGATTATCTGCTGGACGCGGCGATCAGGCACTTGCGCACCAGTCGCTGGACGCACCTCAAGGACTCGGACGAAGACCGCACCTACGCCTTTGTCCGCGAGTTCCAGCTGGTCGCCGGGCACTGCGTGGTCAATGCGGCGCGCCGTCACGGCATCTCGTACACCCGCGTGCTCGGCATGCTGGCCCGGCAATACGATCTGGGTGAGGCGTTACATCAGTGCGCCACCGTGGTTGAGGTCGAAGAGTTGTTACTCAGGACTTTCTTCCAGCATGCCTTCACCAAAGCGCACCCGCTGGCTGAAATGCCGATCGCCAGTGTCAAGGCCATGCCGTGGGACGTGTATGCCCGGCATGTCGATACTCTGGCCGAGCGTCTGACGGTAGGGTCAATCTTCAAGCCTGCGAGCAATGAGGAACTGCCCACTGAGTCGGCGAGCCGTTCAGTCGCCACCCTTGAACCGCCCGAGCGTCAGCCCGGTTCGTTGAAAGGGTTGCTGGCGGCGATTCGTCAGGCGCCAGTTCAACGGGTGTTTACGCGCTTCAGCACGGCACTCAAGCCGGGTTATTCCGCGCTGATCCCGACCGTCGCCATTGTGTTTTACGCGCGTGTGACCCTCGATGACGACGCGCTGATGTAGCGCGTCCTCATGCGGCCCGCGCTTCCTCCAGCGCCGCTTCCGACAGTTGCTGGCGATGACGGTTGGCGTAGTTCTCGGCGATGACCGAACAGACGATGAGTTGCATCGGGTGGTAGATCATGATCGGCAACAGAATCAGGCCCAGCCCGGGATTGCTGCCGAAAATCAACGCGGCCATCGGCGCACCCGCGGCCAGCGACTTTTTGGTCGCGCAGAACACCGCCGCGACCTTGTCTGCGTGATCGAATTTCAACAGGCGTGCGGTGCGGGTGGTCATCAGCAGGATGACTGCGAGCAGCACGGCGGTGCCGATAAAGGCGGTCAGGATTACGCTGTTGCCCTGGCTCTGCCACATCCCGGAAATCATCGAATTGCAGAAGGCGGCGTAGACCAGCAGCAGAATCACCAGCTTGTCGATGATGTTGGTGTACTTCTTGTGACGCGCAAAGAATTTGCCCAGCAACGGCCGCAGCAACTGGCCCAGCACCAGTGGCAGCAACAGCAGGGCGCTCAGTTTCAACAGCGTGTCACTCAGATCGATCCCGCCCGTACCGCTGCCGATTACCAGACTGACCAGCCACGGCGTAATGAAAATCCCCAGCACGCTGGACATGCTGGCGTTGAGAATGGCTGCCGGTACGTTACCGCCTGCGCTGCCGGTCAGGGCCACGGACGAAGAAATGGTCGAGGGCAGGGCGCACAAGTAGAAGAAACCCAGCATCAACAGTGCCGGGACATGCGAGCCCAGCAGTTTGTCGCAGGCCAGCCAGATGAGCGGGAATACCACGAAGGTGAACGCCTGAATCATCACGTGCAGTCGCCAATTGCTCAGGCCCTTTTTGATCTGCTCGCTGGACAGGTTGACCCCGTGCAGGAAGAACACCACGAAGACGCCGATGTTGATGACGTATTCGGCATGCATGCTGCCGCCGGTCGCGCCAAACCGTGGGAAGAAGTACGCCAGCACTGTCGCCAGCACCATGCCCCAGAGGAACCAGTCGGTGGCGACACGCTTGAAGTGTTTGAGTGATTGCATGGAACGCTCGGGTAACTTTGTAAACAGGAATGTGCGCAGGCTACTCTGTCAGTCAACAGCCGTCTTGCGACATAAGGTCATAACATGCCTTCCAACGGACAGATTGACCGCCGCCCGCTTGAGGGGCAGCGGCAGATACCGGCGCTGGATGATCTGCCGCGCCCTGTTTACGCGCGTGCTGAAAGCCTGGGCGCGGGCTCCTGGACACCGGCGCACCATCACGAGTGGGTGCAGTTTTCCTATGCCATCAGTGGCGTTCTGGGCGTGCATACCGCCGAGGGCAGCTTCTTCGCACCGCCGCAGTGGGGCGTGTGGATTCCGGCAGGTCTGGAGCATGAGGTGGTCACCTCCATGCGTGCCGAAATGCGCAGCCTGTACATCCGCAGTGAAGACTCATGCTGGGCACCCGAGCGGTGCCGCGTGCTGGAGGTCACGCCGCTGGCGCGTGAGCTGATCAAGCGCTTCTGCCTATTGCCTGCGACCTATCCCGAACACGACAGCCCTGAGTCGCGTCTGGTCCAGGTGCTGCTCGACCAGTTGTCGGATCTGCCGGAGGTCGGCTTCTCTTTGCCACTGCCTCGCCACGCTCGCCTGCTGGGGTTGTGCAACGAGCTGATCGAAGCGCCAGATCAGGTCATTTCCCTTCACGACTGGGCTGCACGCCTGGGGACCTCGGAGAAAACCCTGATGCGCCTGTTTCAGCGTGAAACGGGTCTGAGTTTTCGGGGCTGGCGTCAGCGGGCGCGGCTGTTGTCATCCCTGAATGCGCTGGAAGGGGGCAGCAGCGTGACCAGCGCTGCGCTGGCCTGTGGCTACGATTCGACCTCCGCATTCATTGCCGCTTTCAAGGGATTGTTCGGTCACACGCCTGGCGAACTCTTCAAATAGCCCAGCCATTTTCAGGCATTACACGTTTTGCTGCGTATTATCTTTGCAGGGCCAAGCGGCATGAAAGGTGCTTGAAACCGGGGCATTGCGTGAATTTTCGGCAATAATCCGCGCAATTCAAAAGACTTTCCCTCTACTCGCTGGCGGAGGATTGCCGTATAACGGCAACAATCGCGTATCTGGCCACAAAGGACCCACAATAAAAGCTGATGAAAACTCCTAAACGCATTGAACCCCTGATCGAAGACGGTCTGGTCGACGAGGTGCTGCGCCCACTCATGAGTGGTAAAGAGGCAGCTGTTTATGTGGTGCGCTGCGGCAAAGAGCTGCGGTGTGCCAAGGTTTACAAGGAGGCGAACAAACGCAGTTTCCGTCAGGCGGCCGAATATCAGGAAGGCCGCAAGGTACGCAACAGCCGACAGGCCCGGGCGATGGCCAAGGGCTCGAAGTTCGGCCGTAAAGAAACCGAAGACGCGTGGCAGAACGCTGAAGTGGCAGCGCTGTTCCGTCTGGCCAGTGCGGGCGTGCGAGTGCCCAAGCCGTATGACTTCCTTGAAGGCGTGCTGCTCATGGAACTGGTGGCCGACGAGTACGGCGATGCCGCGCCGCGTCTGAATGATGTGGTGCTGGAGCCGGATCAGGCGCGCGAATACCACGCGTTCCTTATCGAGCAGATCGTGCTGATGCTGTGTGCCGGTCTGGTGCACGGTGACCTGTCCGAGTTCAACGTGCTGCTGGCGCCCAGCGGTCCGGTCATCATCGACCTGCCGCAGGCGGTGGATGCGGCGGGCAACAACCATGCGTTCAGCATGCTCGAACGTGACGTGGGCAACATGGCGCTGTATTTCGGTCGCTTTGCGCCGGAACTCAGAAACACCAAGTACGCTAAGGAGATGTGGTCGTATTACGAGGCCGGTACGTTGTCGCCTGCGACCGTGTTGACCGGTGAATTCGACGAGCCGGAGGACGAGGCCGATGTAGGCGGCGTGCTGCGCGAAATCGAAGCCGCCCGTCTGGACGAAGCCCGTCGCCAGGCCGCCCGCGCTGCCGACGATGCTCCACCGAGCAAATCCGCCGAAGAACCGCCACCGCCCTGGTTGCAGTGACAGAGCGCTCCGCGTCAGCCTCAAGGCGGACGCGGAACGTCCTGGGCGGGTGATACACAAATCCGCCTCACCACTGATCGTGCCCATCGCTCCGCGTGGGCATGTCTCCCGTGACGCTCCGCGTCACAAATGGCACAGACTGCGGATTCAGTGAGCCGAGCGCATGGCTCCAGTCACCTTTTCGCCCCTCGGCGACTTACTTTGAGAGGCCAAAGTAAGCAAAGCCTTTTGCTCCGGTTCCG
>NZ_LKEH01000035.1:130322-164709 GCF_001642795.1 Pseudomonas viridiflava
TGCGGTGTTCNTGGTACAAAAGCACATCAGTGCCGCTGTCTCTCCGGATAGCCAGATGACTTGTGTATAACGATGAGTGCTCCGCGTGGCCATGCATCCTGTGACGCTACGCGTCACAAATGGCACGGATTGCGGATTCAGTGAGCCGAGCGCATGACGTGGAAAACGCTGGAGTTTGGGCACACATCTGCGCCACATTCAAGAGCGGACGCGGAGCGTCCTGAGCGGCATTCCCACGCGGAGCGTAGGAACGATNACGCTCCGCATCACCTCATGAACAACACCCGCCCGACGCCAGGTCCTTGAGGATCGGGCAGTCGGGGCGGTCGTTGCCCTGGCAGTGTTCCACCAGATCCTGAAGCGTGTCGCGCAGACCGGCCAGTTCGTCGATCTTGCGGTTCAGCTCGACGATGTGCTGGCGGGCGAGGGCTTTGACGTCGGCGCTGGCGCGCTGGCGGTCCTGCCACAAGGTCAGCAGCTTGCCGACTTCTTCCAGTGAAAACCCCAGATCCCGCGAGCGCTTGATGAAGGCCAGGGTGTGCAGGTCTTCCGGGCTGTAAATCCGATAGCCGCTGTCGCTGCGATGCGCCGCCTGCAGCAGGCCGATGGATTCGTAATAACGGATCATCTTGGCGCTGAGGCCGCTTTTGCTTGCCGCTTGGCCGATGTTCATGGCGTGTCTCCCGGGTCTTTGGGTTTCCAGGTCTTGAGCAGCAGGGCATTGCTCACCACGCTCACGCTGGACAACGCCATGGCCGCCCCGGCGAGCACCGGGTTGAGATAGCCGAACGCTGCCAGGGGAATACCGATCAGGTTGTAGACAAAGGCCCAAAACAGGTTCTGTCGGATCTTGGCGTAGGTGCGGCGGCTGATGTCCAGCGCAGCAGGCACAAGACGGGGGTCGCCGCGCATCAACGTGATACCTGCGGCCTGCATGGCGACGTCGGTGCCGCTGCCCATCGCAATGCCGATATCGGCGGCGGCCAGCGCGGGCGCATCGTTGATGCCGTCACCGACCATCGCCACCACGTTATGGCTTTTCAACTGCATAACGGTTGCCGATTTGTCGGCAGGCAGGACTTCGGCGTGGACGTCGTGAATGCCCAGCGCTTTGGCGACCACCTGGGCGCTGCCGCGATTGTCGCCCGTCAGCAGGTGGCTGGTGATGCCGCGGGCATTGAGCTCACGCACGGCCTCGTCCGTGCCCGGCTTGAGCGAGTCCCCGAATGCAAACAGGCCGATGACGTGCGGATCGGGCGCCCGTTCGATCAGCCAGGACAGCGTCCGCCCTTCAGCCTCCCAGATGCGCGCCGATTCCGCCAGATCGCCCATCGGCAGGCCGCTTTCCTCCAGCAGACGTCGATTGCCCAGCACCAGTTCGTGGCCCTGCACCGTGCCTGCGATGCCCCGTCCGCTCAGTGCATGACTGTTCTCGATCTCGTCCAGCTTCAACTGCCATTCGTGACAGACATCCAGTACCGCTTTGGCCAAGGGATGCTCGCTGCCACGCTGCAAGGCACCCGCCCGTTGCAGCAACTGTTCCTCATTGCCTTCCAGCGCAATCATGTTGGTGATCCGGGGCGTACCGGAGGTCAGCGTACCGGTCTTGTCGAAGACCACGGCCGTGACCTCGTGGGCACGCTCCAGCGCCTCGGCGTCCTTGATCAGAATGCCGTGGCGCGCCGCGACACCGGTGCCCGCCATGATCGCGGTCGGTGTTGCCAGACCCAGCGCACAGGGGCAGGCGATCACCAGCACGGTGACCGCATTGATCAAGGCCACTTCCAGCGAAGCATCCGCCAACAGCCAGCCTGCGAGGGTGATAAAGGCGATCAGCAGCACGACCGGTACGAATACCTGGCTGACCCGGTCCACCAGCCGCTGAATCGGTGCCTTGCCGGTCTGGGCGTCTTCGACCAGACGAATGATGCGCGCCAGAACCGTTTCCGAGCCCAGCGCCGTGGTCCTGACCAGCAACCGACCTTCGGCATTGATGGCCCCGCCAGTAACCCGGTCGCCGGGCTCTTTGGCCACTGGCAGGCTTTCGCCAGTGATCAGGGCTTCGTCAGCGTGGCTGTGGCCTTCGATGACATCGCCATCCACCGGGAAACGCTCTCCCGGTTTGACCAGCACCCGGTCGCCCAATTGCAGCTCGCTGATGGCGACCTCCTGCTCGATGCCGTCCACTACCCGCAAGGCCCGGTCCGGTCGCAGAGCTTCAAGGGCACGAATCGCGCTGGCGGTCTGGCGTTTGGCGCGGCTCTCCAGGTACTTGCCCAGCAGCACCAGCGCGATGACCACGGCCGAGGCTTCGAAATACAGGTGCGGCGCGGTGCCCGGCGCAGCGGTCAGCCATTGATAGAGGCTCAGGCCGTAACCTGCGCTGGTGCCAATGGCGACCAGCAAATCCATGTTGCCTGCGCCCGACCTGACGGCTTTCCAGGCGGCCACGTAAAAGCGCGCACCGAGAATGAACTGCACCGGTGTGGCCAGTGCAGCCTGCGCCCAGGCGGGCAGCATCCAGTGCACGCCCAGCGGCGACAGCAGCATTGGCACGACCAATGGCACTGCGAGCAGAATCGCCAGCAGCAACGCCCGGCGTTCGCGATGCAGCGTGTCAGCCTTGCGGTCGGCTTCGACGCGCTCGTCCTGCAACAGAGTCGCGCTGTAGCCGGCGTGGCTGACTGCGTTGATGAGGGTTTGTGGATCGGTCTGGGGCTGGACCTGCACGTGGGCGCGTTCGTTGGCCAGGTTGACCGTCACGCTGTTGACCCCCGGCACCTTGGCCAGGGCACGCTCGACCCGACCTGCGCAACTGGCGCAGGTCATGCCGCTGATGGGCAGGTCGAAGGTGAGGGTGTCTTGCATCTTTTTCACTCCCTGAGGCTGTGTGCCTGCAAGGATCAACCTTGCCACATGGGCAAGGTCAAGCGCGAATCAATAGTTGAGGTCGGCTTTCTTGAGGTACATGCCTTTGAGGCTGGTCGCGATGCGGTACTTGAGGATGTCCCCGGCGTGCATCTGGATAGTGGTGTTGGTCGGCGCTTCCAATCCCGGTTCACAGCCCACGATCTTGCCGGGCAGCGTACGCAGGCGCACAGACACCGGGCCGGCCGGCAGGTTGAAAGACACCGAATCTTCCTGGAACAGTCGCCCGGCCAGTTGATCCTGAATGTAGATACCGATCTCACAGGAGGTCGCCACTTCCAGACGCTCCCGCGAGATGATCAGAATGCCGTAATCCTGGGCGGCCTGAACGGCGGGTGCGGCGGCGACCAGACCGAGAATGCTGAAGAGGCTGACTGCTGACCAGCGCATTGCTGATACTCCTGATGTAAACGTCGATGATGGAGCTTGGCTCACGGCAACGCCGAACGCCAGCCCGGCAGACAATACAAAAACTTGACCTTGCCACGATGACAAGGTTGAAGATGCCTGTCATTCACTCTCAGAGGAGCATCACATACAATTGTTCACTGTCCAGGGCATGACCTGCGGGCACTGTGTACGGGCTGTCACCCAGGCCATCAAGCATGACGATCCGACCGCCGAGGTACAGGTCGAGCTGGCCAGCAAAGAGGTCAAGGTAGAGAGCACGTTGAGTGCCGAACACATCATCAGGCTGATGGGTGAAGAGGGTTATCAGGCGCAACTGGCCTGACCCTTGTCACTGGAATGTACGTACATCTGCTTCTGCCCGGAGGGCGTGGGAGCTCTCGGAGGTTACGACGGCAGCGATGGGCTGCGCAGCGTCCCCGGATTGCATCTGACGCATCGCGTGTGTCCGTTCTGCTGCCGGTTCCCGGCAGATCGCCAGCAGCCGCCTCCTACAGTCTGGTGTTTGCTTCTCGACAGCGCGATGTCGAAGATGCAGTAACACGGTTTGCTCGAACCAACAGATGTGAGCAGTAACGAGCAGAAAAATCTTGAATTAATTTGCCCGCATTCCATCCTCTGCAGGGTAAGCCGGTTAAACTAATCGGCTGCTCTGCATCGCTATGGAAGCCCGATGAATTTACGCACAATCCTGATACTTGGCGCACTGAGCGCTTTTGGCCCGTTGGCCATCGACTTCTATCTGCCTGGCTTCCCGGCCATGGCGTCGTACTTCGCCACTGATGAAAAACACGTCCAATTGACCCTGGCAGCGTATTTCCTCGGCCTGTCGCTGGGTCAACTGGCCTACGGGCCGGTGGCCGACCGTTTCGGGCGGCGCATTCCCATGCTGGTGGGCGTCAGCCTGTTCACGCTGGCCTCGGTGGCCTGTGCCTTCGCGCCAAGCCTTGAATGGCTGATTGCTGCCCGCTTCGTGCAGGCGCTGGGCGGCTGCGCGGGGATGGTGTTGTCGCGGGCGATCGTCAGCGACAAGTGCAATGCCGTCGAATCGGCCAAGGTGTTTTCGCAACTGATGCTGGTCATGGGCCTGGCACCGATTCTGGCGCCGATGCTCGGCGGGATACTGGTCAATGCCTTTGGCTGGCAGTCGATCTTCGTTAGCCTGACACTCTTCAGTGCGTTGTGCCTGACGGCCGTTGCGCTGGGTCTACCGGAAAGCATGCCTGCCACCACGCCCCGCCAGCCGCTGCGTGGCGCCTTGCGGCAATACGGACGGCTGCTGACCGACCGGGTCTTCATTGGTCATGCGCTCACGGGCGGCATCGCCATGGCGGGCATGTTCGCTTATGTGGCCGGTTCGCCATTCGTGTTCATCAAGCTGTACGGAGTTCCGGCCGAGCACTACGGCTGGCTGTTCGGGATGAACGCGGCGGGATTTATTGCGGTTGCACAGATCAACGCACGCATTTTGCGCAAGACCGGCCCGGCGTTCCTGCTGACACGCACGGTATGGATCTATCTGGCTGCAGGTCTGGTGCTGCTCGGTATTACCGGGTTGCGCACCGAGGCGCTCTGGCCGCTGCTGGTGCCGTTGTTCATCTGTGTCGCGAGTCTGGGCTGCATCATTCCCAATGCTTCGGCCTGTGCCATGAACGGCCAGTGGGCGCGGGCGGGCAGTGCATCGGCCTTGCTGGGTTGTCTGCAGTTCAGTGTGGCGGCGGCTGCCGCGAGTCTGGTGGGGGTGCTGCATGACGGCACTTCGACGCCGATGGCGCTGGTCATCAGCTTGTGCGGCGTGCTGTCGGTTGGCGCTTCGGTGTACACGCGTCGCTTGCAGGCCAGGCGTGACGCGCAGGTCGCGTCAGCCTGATCAAGTAAGGCGTTGTGTCTGTCGCGATGACTGACACAACGCCGAACGCTGTTGCTTCAGAACCCTTCCAGCACGATCTTGCCCTTGGCCTTGCCGCTTTCCAGCAGTTCGTGGGCGCGACGCAGGTTTTCAGCATTGATGGTGCCGAAGTGTTCGCCGAACGTGGTCTTCAGCGTCCCGGCATCCACCAGTTCCGCCACGCGATTGAGCAGGTTGTGCTGCTCGATGATGTCGTCGGTTTCGAACATCGAACGGGTGTACATGAACTCCCAGTGCAGCGACAGGCTCTTGCGCTTGAGCTTGGAGACATCCAGCGCCTTGGGATCGTCGATCAGGCCCAGCTTGCCCTGCGGCTGGAGCGCTTCGACCAGTTGATCAAGGTGCTGTTCGGTCTGGGTCAGGCTGGCGACGTGCGTGACAGCCTGGATGCCGACGCGCTTGAGCTCTTCGCTCAGCGGCTTGCTGTGATCCAGCACTTCATGGGCACCCAGCTCACGCACCCAGCTTTCGGTCTCGGCGCGTGACGCGGTGCCGATGACTTTCAGCGCGGTCAACTGCCGCGCCAGCTGAGTCAGGATCGAACCCACACCACCCGCTGCGCCGACGATCAGCAGACTCTGCCCGCTTTCGCCCTTGCCCTGCACGATTTGCAGGCGCTCGAACAGTAGCTCCCAAGCGGTGATGGCCGTGAGCGGCAGGGCCGCGGCGTGAGCAAAGCTCAGCGATTTTGGCATGTGGCCAACGATGCGCTCATCCACCACGTGCAGCTCGCTGTTGGCGCCTGGACGGATCAACGAGCCTGCGTAGTAAACCTTGTCGCCCGGCTGGAACAGCGTGACATCGCTGCCGACGGCCTTGACCACACCGGCGACGTCCCAGCCCAGCACTTTGGCCTCTCCGTTCTCGGGCGAGACGTTCTGGCGGATCTTGGTGTCCACCGGATTGACTGAGATTGCCTTGACCTCGACCAACAGATCTCGCGCACCGGCAACCGGCTCGGGCAGTTCGATGTTCTGCAGGGAATCAGGGTTGCTGACAGGCAGCGACTGGTAATAAGCGACAGCTTTCATGACGGGTCCTCGGTTGAGAAAGTGATGAATGGATCATTGGCTATTTCCCGGAAAGATAAAACCCGCTACAACGGCAGGCTCTTTCAATATATTTTTGATAATAAGGCGCTTTAATGCTGCGTTTCGATGACTTGCAATTGTTCGTTCGGGCCGCTGATCTGGGCAGCCTGTCTGCGGCGGCGCGGGTCATGGACATGTCGGCGGCCGTGGCCAGTGCGGCGCTCAAGCGGGTCGAGCAGCAGGTGGGCGCTCGCCTGTTGGCGCGCTCGACCCGCAGTCTGCGCCTTACGGCAGAAGGTGAGGGCTTCCTCGAATATGCCCGTGCTGCGCTGGGCAGCCTTGAGGAAGGGCAGCGTTTGCTGGCCAGTAGTCAGGATCGCTGTGAAGGCGTTTTGCAGCTCTCGGCGCCTTCGGACCTTGGGCGTAATGTGCTGTTGCCCTGGCTGGATGCGTTTCAGCAGCAACATCCACAACTGACCGTGCGGCTGCTACTGGGAGACCGTATTGCCGATCTGTTTCGCCAGCCCGTGGATGTGGCCCTGCGTTATGGCGAGCCGGAAGATTCGACGCTGGTCGCATTGTCCGTGCTGCCAGGTAACCGACGCGTTCTGTGCGCGGCTCCCGATTACCTGAAGCGTCATGGCCAGCCGCAACACATCGAACAACTGGCCCAGCACAACTGCCTGCTGTACATGCTCGGCGATCGGGTTCATGACCGATGGACCTTCGAGGACGGCAAGCGGGAAATAAGCCTGACGGTGAAGGGCAATCGGTTCAGCGACGACGCTGATGTGGTGCGTCGCTGGGCGGTGGCCGGGGAGGGTGTGGCGTACAAGTCCTGGCTGGACGTCGCCGCCGACGTCAGGGCCGGGCGCCTGCAGGTAGTAATGCCGCATTTATTGGGCGAACTGGCGCCCTTGAATCTGTTGTGCGCGCATCGCGCGCAACTGAGCAAACCGGTCAATCTGCTTCTGGAAATGCTTCGTACGCGGTGCAGGCAACATGCTGTAAGCCAATAAGAACTGTTCAGGGTTTATAGGGCTACAAAGGTAGAAGAATAAGCCTACGGAAGTTTCGGAAAATATAATGTTTAAATGCAGTCCCACTATGCAAAGTTCTTTTGCTTTCTGCATTTTTCAATTCGATGCCTATCGTCCCTATCTGCCGCTTTTTCGTCTGGATCTTTGCCCGTATAAAATATGCCTGATCTCGCTGTATGCCTGAAGCCCTTGTATATGGCGGTCTTTCGGCAGCGTGCGGCTTTGTGTGAGGCCCGCAATCGTGCAGGTAGGGTCGAGTGTAACTCTCCCGCACATGACTGCGGCCGGGACTACAAGTGTTTTAGTCAATCGGCTTATGGGGTGCAGAGTTTATACTTGTCATTTCAAGTTGGATGCGCGTTCAACTTTACTGAGGCGTGATTGCTGTCAATATGTCATCGCACTAGATGAATGTTTCAACAGGGAGTGAACACATGGAATATGCACCTTGCATCAGCCAGATTGCGACATTGCTGGCCGACCCCAAGCGCAGCGCAATGATTTGGGCTTTGATGGATGGTACTGCTCGCCCCGCCGATGAGCTGGCACTGTTGGCGGGTCTCTCGACCTCTTCGGCTGGCGCGCATCTGGCGCGTCTGGCCAGCGGCGGTCTGTTGAAGCAGGAGGCGCGGGGTCGCAAGCGCTTTTTTCGCCTGGCGGCGCCCGAGGTCGGTGCGGCGGTCGAGGCGCTGGCCAGTGCATCGCTGGTCAGTGCCGACCAGATCAGCCGAAGTGTGGCTCAGCCCATGCCTCCCTTGCCATTGCGTCGTGCGCGCATCTGTTGCGACCATTTGGGCGGCGAAATGGCGGCCGAGCTTTATCAGCGTCTGCTGGGTGCCGGGTGGATAGAGCAGCAGGAAAAGCGCCTCGAGGTCACGAGCAAGGGCATCGCCAAATTCGCCGAACGCGGTATCTACATTCCGGCGCTCGCCCAGCGCAAGCGTGAAACCGTTTGCGCCTGCGCCAACTGGAGCGAACGCAGCCCGCACCTGGGTGGTGCGCTGGGCGCAGGGCTGCTGCAACTGTTCATCCAGATGGGCTGGCTGCGCACGACTGAAGAATCCTGCACCTTGCAGGTATCATCGAGTGGGCAGCGGGAAATCAGCAAGATTGCATCCGCGGCATGAGTTACGCGGCGAACACCGAACCGTGGTAGGTGTTGAACCCCAGGGCTGTGCTCATCGTCATACACAAGTCCTCCTGGAGGAATACGATGATCGTTCCTACGCTCTGCGTGGGAATGCCTCCCAGGACGCTCCGCGTCCGCTCTCGAATGTGGCGCAGACGTGTGCCCAGGCTCTGGCGTTATCCACATCATGCGCTCGGCTCACTGAGTCCACAGTCTGTGCCATTTGTGACGCGGAGCGTCACGGGATGCATGCCCACGCGGAGCATGGGCACGATCAGTGTCGAGGCTGTGGACGCAGGAAGTAATCCGGATTTACGGCTTCACCAGCCGTGCATCCAGGCTGTTCTGCGCAAGGCGTTTGGCCTGGTCTTCGGTCATGCCCAGATGGGTGTACAGGGCGTGGAAGTTTTCGGTGACGTAGCCGCCGAAGTAGGCCGGGTCGTCCGAGTTCACCGTGACCTTCACACCGCGCTCCAGCATGTCGAGGATGTTGTGTTGAGCCATGTCGTCGAACACGCAGAGTTTGGTGTTGGACAGCGGGCAGACGGTCAGCGGGATCTGTTCGTCGATGATGCGCTGCATCAAGCGTTCGTCTTCGATGGCGCGCACGCCGTGGTCGATGCGTTCGATTTTCAGCAGGTCCAGCGCTTCCCAGATGTACTCCGGCGGGCCTTCTTCGCCAGCGTGGGCCACGGTCAGGAAGCCTTCGTTGCGGGCGCGATCAAAGACGCGCTGGAACTTGCTCGGCGGATGGCCCATTTCCGAGCTGTCCAGACCGACCGCCACGAACGCGTCGCGGAAAGGCAGTGCCTGTGTCAGGGTTTTCTCGGCTTCTTCTTCGCTCAGGTGGCGCAGGAAGCTGAGGATCAGACCGCTGTCGACGCCCAGTTGCGACTTGCCGTCTTTGAGCGCTCCGGTGATTCCGGCCAGTACCACTTCGAACGCAATGCCACGGTCGGTGTGGGTCTGCGGATCGAAGAACGGTTCGGTATGAATCACATTCTGCGCCTTGCAGCGTTGCAGGTAGGCCCAGGTCAGGTCGTAAAAATCCTGCTCGGTGCGCAGCACGTCCGCGCCCTGGTAATACAGGTCGAGAAATTCCTGCAGATTGTTGAAAGCGTACGCCTTGCGCAGTGCTTCCACATCGTTCCACGGCAGGGCAATTTTGTTGCGCTCGGCCAGGGCAAACAGCAGCTCGGGTTCCAGCGAACCTTCAAGGTGCAGGTGCAGTTCTGCCTTGGGCAGTGCGTTCAACCAGTCGTACATGTGCTTTTCTCATCAGGTGCAGATCGCGGGCATTCTACAGATGCACGTCGCCGCGTTGGGTAAAACCTGACCGACCGTTCAACTAAGACGCTTTCTCCTGCTCTCGACGATAGGCATAGGTGTCGGAAAAGCGTGACAACAGGAACTCGGCACAGGTAGTGACAGGATAGCGGGCCGGCTGGCTTTCGCTCTGGCAACCGGGCAGGCATTCGATGCGTGTGTCCGGATGAGGTTCGGCGAAAAACGGCATCGAATAACGGTCGACACCCAGCGGGCTGATGACCCGGTGCGGCGTGGACAGGTAACGGTCGTTGCTCCAGCGCGCCATCATGTCGCCAAGGTTGACCACGAACGTACCCTCGATGGGCGGCGCGTCGATCCACTCGCCCCTTACATCGCGCACTTGCAGACCGCCCGCAGCGTCCTGATGCAACAGGGTGATGCAGCCGTAATCGGTGTGCGCGCCTGCGCCTTGCTGTTCTTTCGAGGTCGCGGTGTGACGCGGCGGGTAGTGGATCATGCGCAGCACGCTGACCGGGTCCTTGAAGCGCTTGTCGAAGAAGTCCCGCTCGATGCCCAGTGCCAGGGTCATGGCACGCAGCAGGGTTTGCGCCAGTGCCTGCATGTCCAGGTAATGCTGTTCCATCAGGCTTTCCCAGCCCGGCAGATCGGGATGTCGATTCGGTCCGCGCAGCGGTTTGCCCGCCAGCACGTCAGGATGCCCGGCATCCATGTGCAGGCCCATGTCAAAGGTTTCTTTCAGATCGCTCGGCAGGCTGGGGTCCAGTTGCTCGGTGGCAATGGCGCCATAGCCGCGATGATGAGTGCTTTGGGTAATGTCGATCCTGAGCTTTTCCGCCGCCGGTTGGGCGAAGAAACGCTGGGCAGCCGATTGCACCTGCTCGATCCGCTGCGGTGTGATCGGGTGTCCCGTGATGTAGAAGAAACCCCATTCGCGACAGGCACTGTCGATCTGGCTGGCAACGGTCTGCCAGGCCTCGGTGTCCGTGCCGTAGAGCGGGGCGATATCGATGATGGGAAGCTGATCCATGAAGCGGTCCTGGAAATCGGGTGGTCTTCAAAGTGATCGCGCCCTTTGAGTATGGACGCGATCCCTCGGGCAGATTACTTCGGCAACTCGGCCTTGATGCCCTCGACGTAGTAGTTCATCGACGCCAGCTCGGCGTTGGTTGCGACCACGCCAGCCGGGATCTTCACAGTGCCGGTCTGGTCCTTGATCGGGCCGGTGAACGGATGGAATTCGCCGCTTTCGATGCTGGCAATGAGCGTCTGAGCTTCAGCTTTCACGTCGGCAGGGACGATGTCGCTGATCGGCAGCTCAACCGTGCCTTCCTTCAGGCCGCCCCAGTAGTCCTGAGGTTTCCAGGTACCCGCGAGTACGCCTTCGGCCGCCTGAATGTAATGCGGCCCCCAGTTGTTGACGATGGAGGTCAGGACAGCTTTGGGTCCGAAGTGCGCCATGTCCGACGCGTAGCCGACGGCGTATACGCCACGACGTTCGGCGGTCTGGATCGGTGCCGGGCTGTCGGTGTGTTGGAAAACCACGTCCACACCCTGATCGATCAGCGCGTTGGCGGCGTCGGCTTCCTTGCCCGGATCGAACCAGGAGTTGACCCACACCACCTTGATCTCGGTGCCGGGGTTGTACTTGTTCAGCGCCAGCTGGATGGCGTCGATGTCACGCAGCACTTCGGGGATCGGGAACGAGGCGACGTAACCGATCTTCTTGGTCTTGGTCATTTTCGCGGCGATGTAACCACTAACGTAACGCCCTTCATAGGTGCGGGCCAGGTAGGTGCCCATGTTCTTGTCCTGCTTGTAGCCGGTGGCGTGCTCGAACTTCACCTTGGGAAACTGCTTGGCGACTTTCAGGGTCGGGTTCATGTAGCCGAAGGAGGTGCTGAAAATCAGGTCATAGCCGCCCTTGGCCATGTTGCGGATCACGCGTTCGGCGTCGGCACCTTCCGGCACGTTTTCCACGTAGCTGCTGCTGACCTTGTCGCCCAGCGCCGCGACCATCGCCTTGCGGCCCTGTTCGTGCTGATAGGTCCAGCCGTGGTCGCCGATAGGGCCGATGTAGACGAAGCCGACTTTCAACGGATCGGCTGCCGAGGCGAGCAGGCTGGCGCCCAGACCGACGACAGCGGTCATGGCGCACAGCAGTTTTTTCAGGGGACGGCGTGGGGTGGTCAGGTGCATCGGGTCTTGCTCCTTGCAGTCTTGTTGGAGTGGATACTCCGCCAATGCAAATAGCTGACCACAAAGACAAGTTATGACGCAGACGCGCTGCAGACCGTTCTACTCCCGTTTATATGCAGCGCGACGGTGCAGGTTACAGGCCCTTCGCCGCTAACTGGTGCAGCGAGTGCTGCGTTCGACGATGCACATGGGCGTGCCTGCCACGGGTTCGCGCATGATCTGCACCTGAACATCGAACACTCGACACACCAGTTCGGCGTTCAATACGTCACCGGGTGTACCGCTGGCCACCAGCCGTCCGGCCTGCATGACCGCCAAATGGTCAGCGTAACGGCAGGCCTGGTTAATATCGTGCAACACGGTGATGACCGTCTTGCCCTCGGCGCTGAGGGCACGCATCAGGTCCAGCAGTTCGACCTGATGGCTGATGTCCAGGTAGGTGGTCGGCTCGTCGAGCAGCACGATGGCGGCGTCCTGCGCCAGAATCATCGCCAGCCATGCGCGCTGGCGTTGCCCGCCGGACAGGTCGGACAACGGCCGGTCGGCGAGGGTCTCCAGTTCCATGCGCTGCAAGGCCTGCTCGACACTGTGCTGATCCGCGCCGCTCAGACGACCCCAAAGGCTGTTGTGCGGACTGCGGCCATAAGCAACCAGCTGACGCACGCTCACGCCTTCGGGGATGGGCAATACCTGCGGCAGGAACGCCACCTTGCGGGCCAGATCCCGTGCCGACAGATCGCGGTAGGCCTTGCCGTCCAGACTCAGACTGCCGGCCTGCGGCGTGAGAATTCTCGCAAACGCCTTGAGCAGCGTGGACTTGCCACAACCGTTGGGGCCGATCAGCGCGGTGACCTTTCCGGGCGGCGGGCTGAACGACAGGTCCTGCACGATGCGGGTTGCGCCGTAGCCGATGTCGAGTTGCTGTGCCTGAAGAATGCTCATGGGATCAACCTTTGAATCGGGCCAGCAGCCACAGGAAATATGGAGCGCCGATCACCGCCGTGAGAATCCCGGCCGGGATCTCGCTGGGCGCGATCAGCGTGCGACCGAGCGTGTCGGCCAGCACCAGCAGCAATGCGCCCAGCACCATGGAGGCGGGCAGCAGGAACTGATGATGACCGCCGACCAGTCGACGGGCCATGTGCGGCGCGACCAGCCCGACGAAACTGATCGGGCCGATGATCCCGACGCCCATGCTGGTCAGCAGCACCGCACTGCCCATCGCCAGCCAGCGTGTGCGCGTAAGACCGGTGCCCAGGCTCTGCGCCGCTTCGTCACCCAGACCGATCAGGTTCAGCGGCTTGGCCAGCAACAGCGAGACCGGGATCAGAATCAGCAACGGCACGGCCAGCAGCACGTGGTGCCAGTTGCGGCTCCACAGGCTGCCGGTCAGCGCCAGCAACGCGGTGTTGATGTCCAGCGGGTTGGACAGGATCAGAAACTCGGTGATG
Source organism: Pseudomonas viridiflava (assembly GCF_001642795.1). Classification (GTDB taxonomy): domain Bacteria; phylum Pseudomonadota; class Gammaproteobacteria; order Pseudomonadales; family Pseudomonadaceae; genus Aquipseudomonas; species Aquipseudomonas viridiflava. The sequence continues at coordinate 143,705 of NZ_LKEH01000035.1, forward strand.
CTCGACAGCGTGACGGCAATGGCCACACCCGAGAGTGCGAAGCGCACACCGGAGAACTGCACGCCGGTGTTGTACAGCGCCAGCAGCAGTGCGCCGCCCGCACCGCCCAGACACGCCACGAACGGCAGCGCTGAGACCGGCAAATGTGGAAAGCCGATGATCGCGATGGTCAGCGCCAGCCCCGCGCCTTGCGTCACGCCGAGGATTTCCGGCGAGGCCAGCGGGTTGCGGATAACGCCCTGCACGATGGCACCGGCCAGACCGAACGCACAGCCGGTGACAATGGCAATCAAACCTCGCGGCAATCGGTGGTTCCAGACTTCGAAGTCCTTGCTGTCATGAGCGATCAGATGGTCGAGCACCGCGCCCGGCGTCAGCCATACCGTGCCCGCACTCAGGCTCAGTAACAGTGCCAGCAGCAACAGACCGATCAGGATCAGCAGTCTTGAGCGAGGCTGGCTCATAGCGCGCGCCTCGCCAGAAACAGGAAGAACGGCGCGCCAATCAATGCCGTCACCACGCCCGCTGGCGTTTCGACCGGGAACGCCACGGCGCGGCTGATCAGGTCGGACGCCAGCACAATCGCGGCGCCCAGCCCGGCGCTGACGGGGATCAGCCAGCGGTAATCGTTGCCCAGCCACTGGCGGGCAATGTTCGGCGCGATCAGGCCGACAAAACCAATGGGGCCGACGGCGCAGACACTCGCGCCGACCAGCACCAGACTGACCACGAACACCAGCAGACGCAGCGCACCGATGCGCACGCCCAGGGAACGGGCGGCGTCCTCGCCAAGGTTGATCAGATTCAGGCGTGGCGCGCAGACAATCGCCAGCACGACGCCGATCAGTGTGCAGGGCCACAGCAATTGCAGTTGTTCAGCGCCGACGTTGGCCAGCGACCCGGCCAGCCAGTTCAGGACGCTTTGCGCCTGGGCTTCAACGAGAATCACGGTCAGGCGGGTCAGCGCCGCGCATAACGCCGCCACCGCCACGCCCGCCAGCACCAGTCGGCCTTGCGATGTGGCAGGCGACCACGCGCCGCCGAGGCTGAACACCGTAATCCACGCCAGAGCGCCACCCAGGCAGGTCATCAGTAATGCACCGCCGGGGAAGGGCAGGGCAATCAGCCCTGTGGAAAACAGCGCCAGACCCAGCGCCGCGCCCGCTGTCACGCCGAACAGAGACGGGGAGGCCAGCCGATTGCGGGTGATGCCTTGCATCAAGGCTCCGGCCACGCCGAGGCAGGCGCCGACCAGCGCCGCGCACAAGGCTCGCGGTACACGCAGTTGCGCAACGATGTAGGCGATGTTGCCGCCCTCGCGTCCCAGCGTGAACAGCCCGTTCCAGGCGTCGATCTGCCGGATGGTGAAGGGCGACAGGGCGAACAGCGACATCCAGAACAGGCCCAGACAACCTGCGGCGATCACGCTCGCCATCAGCCAGCGACGCATTTAAGGGTTGATCACGGCCTTGCCGCCCTTGAGGACTGCAAGCGCATCATCGGCAATCTGCTCGGACGCCATGATCCCGCGATTGCGCGCCCAGCTGTCGCCATCCACTTCGGCGACCTGTTTGTTGCGCACCGCACTCAGTACCTGCCACAGCGGCTGCTTGCTCCAGTTGTCCACCAGACTCGGGCGACGATAGTGCCCGACCAGCAGCCAGCCCGGATCCAGCGCCAGTAATTGCTCAAGGCTGACGAACTCGGTCGGCGCGGCGTTCTTGCGCACTTCCGGCACCTGCAGACCGATCGCCTTCAACACGCTGCCTGCATAAGAGTGCGGGCCATGCACCGAGAAGCTGTCTTCACGGGCGACGCCGAACAGCACTTTGGTGTCGGCCGGAATCTGCGCAGCGACGGCTTTCAGGTGCTCGCGGTTTTCAGCGATACGCGCCTGCATCTGCGGGCCTTTGCCCAGCGCAGTGCCGATCAGCTCGGCGGATTTCAGGCTCCCTTCATAATCTTCGCCGCGCGACGGCAGCATCAGCGTGGGCGCCAGACTTTTCAGATCGTTGTACAGCGCCTGATGACGACCCAGGTCGGCAATGATCAGATCCGGCTTGAGGCGTGCGATAACTTCTATATTCGGCTGCGAACGAAGGCCTACCGACTGCCATTCGCCAACGGCCTTGCGCGCCTTGGGCAGCACGCGGTTGGCATCGCCATCATCGGCGGCGCCTACGGGCGTCACGCCGACCGAGGCCAGACTGTCGAGAAAGGAAAACTCCAGCACCACCACGCGCTTGGGCGCATCGGACAAGTGAACCTTGTGCTGGCCGTCATCAATGTCGATAGGCACTGCCTGGGTGGCGCAAGCCATGGCCGCCAGCAGACTGCCGGCCAGCAGAGATGTCAGTCGAAAAGCACGCATGACGAATGTCCTTTTGTTACTGAAGCTGAATCACTGAAACGGAACCGCGAAAACCCGTTCACGCAAACCTGGTCGTGAAACAGGCGCGCCAGAAAGGTCGCGAAGAAAACGGCGGGCACTATTTCACATCGTGACGACGGGATCAAAAGTCATTTACGCATGGGTGGCGTTCCCATTCGGGGCATTTTTTGAAACCTTTTGTCACACCCTGCACTCTGAACGGCTTCAATGACAGACACCTTCATATACATCCGCGGCGATGTGTCGCAAGGGTTTGGGGAACAAACATGGGCGCTTTGCTCAAGCAGGAAAAATTTTTACTACTGGCGATCATCGCCACTTTTGTCGCCTATCCGCTGGAGCACACGTTGCTGGGCAACGGTCAGACAGTTGCTCTGGTGGCCGGTCTGGCGCTGGTCGGCTTCATCGTCTGCGCATCGCTGCGGGTGGCGCATCACGCCGAAATGCTCGCCGAGAAAGTGGGCGATCCGTACGGCACGATGATCCTGACGCTGTCGGCAGTGCTGGTCGAAGTGGTGATCCTGGCGATCATGATGAGCAACGAGCCATCACCGACGCTGGTGCGCGACACCATCTATTCCGCTGTGATGCTCGACATCAACGGCATTCTGGGCCTGGCCGCGCTGATGGGTGGTCTCAAGCACGGCGAGCAGTCGTACAACGACGATTCGGCGCGCACCTACAGCGTGATGATCATGACCGCGATGGGCGTGTCCATGATGGTCCCCGAGTTCATTCCCGAGGCGAACTGGAAGCTGTATTCGGCCTTCACCATCGGCGCGATGATTCTGCTCTATGCCTTGTTCCTGCGCATGCAGGTCGGGCCGCACAGCTACTTCTTCAGCTACAGCTACCCGGACAAGAAAAAGCGCAAGGATCAGCCCGAGGAGCATGGCGAGCCTGTCAACCTGACCCGTTCCATCGCCACCCTGGTGGTCGGCGTGGTGGTCATTGGTGCGCTGGCCGAAGTCATGTCCAAAACCGTCGACCTGGGGCTTGAAGGCACCGGCGCGCCGCCGGTCATGACGGCGATTCTGGTCGCCGCCATTTCCGCGTCACCTGAAATCCTCACAGCCTTGCGTGCAGCACTCGCCAACCGCATGCAGTCGGTGGTCAACATCGCGCTGGGTGCGTCGCTGTCCACGGTGATCCTGACCGTTCCGGTGATGGAAGCCATGGCGCTCTACAGCGGCCAGCCTTTTCAGATGGCCATGACGCCGGTGCAGACCGTGATGATCGCGATCACCCTGCTGGTCAGCGCGATCAACCTCAACGACGGCGAAACGAACGCCATCGAGGGCATGACCCATTTCGTGCTGTTCGCGACGTTCATCATGCTGTCGTGCCTGGGGCTTTGAGCGGCTTTGAGCAGCTTACGCTGATCGTGCCAACGCAGAGCGTGTGGAACGATCAGCGAGCTAGCGCAAACTGCGTTAATGCCGTCCTGTCCAGCGCTCGCCAGAGCCCTGCGTCCTTTTCCTGTCCTGGCATGAGCCACAGTCCTTCGCACTCGATCAGCGTCAACGCCGGTAGCTTCAGCAAGCTGGCCAGGCTGGTCGAGCTGACGCGGCCTGTGTCGCGATCAACGTCTGACGCCCAATCCCGCTCGAATGCCCGCACTTTGAGCTTTCCATTGTCGAAGCTCTCGAATTGCGGTCGGTTGCCCGGGGAGTAGGGAAAGGTGCGCAGTGTTCGTTCCTGTACATCCAGCAGCAACAACTCCCAGCGACTTTCCGGGTTCATGTGCAGGCGGGTGAGGGCCAGGTAGCGGGCGTCGGGTGACCAGATCATCGACGGAGCAAGGTCCTTGATGGCGCATCCTGACGCGGTCAGCAGGTGTCCACCCAGGCGGCAAACGCTTCTGCGCATCCAGCTGTCGGCGTACTCGGTTTCGCAGCCGAACAGCCAGGCGGCGTCGCTGTTGCCCGGTGCGGGCTGCACGAAATCTCCGTCCGCGTTGGCGGCCTGAGGGATTTGCACCGTTCGCCATTGCGGCAACGCACGCAGGGCATCGTTGCCGATCTCCAACTCGACAATCTGATAGTACGGACGAGAGCCCTCGCGGTAATCGCAGAAGTCTGCCGCCTGCCCGACAGGTGGAGCGGGTTGGTCGTAACGCTGCAAGGCTGTGCTTTCACAGGCGTCCGTCAACCGCCCGGCTACGGTGATGACCGAGAGCTTGCCCTCGCGCACGTCCATGAGATGAACCACTTCCATGGGCGGCCCTTCCAGACGGCGGCGCTTGAGTAGGTCGATCACCACGACCTTGCCGGGGCTGGCCGGGTACTCGGTGAACGGGATCAATGCCAGATATCGCTGACAGTCCGAAACCCGATGCTCAAGCAGCCAAAACCCCGGCAGTTCCCAGTCTGCGATGCGACAGCGGTAACCACCCAGATCGACCGCGTTGTCCATTTGCCAACTCAGCCGGGCGCGCTGCCCTTCCAGCAACGGCTCGGTCTCGATGCTGCTCGTGCCGCGCTCGCCCTTGCCGGTCAGCGGGACGACCAGACGAACTCCGGTCAGTTTCCGCTTCCCGCCCAGCAATTGGCCTTGGGAATCGTGCCCGGTCTGGATTTCCGTGTCGCTGTGAATGCATCGCAAGCTGTAGCCATAGCGGCCGCGATCCGGGCATTCGAACGCCAGATAGCCTTCGATGCGCAGATCATGCTCGTCCAGGGCTAGCGGTGCGTGCCAGTTGAGCGATATCTCCCGGTTGCTGGTCACCCACGGCTCGGCCAGTGCCTGCCAGCCAGTTCCAGGTTGCCAGCACCAGTATTTTTTCTCTTCTTCGTCGGCCCGTTGCGCCATGACACACAGCGCCTTGCCGTCCTCGCGCCAGATGATCGAATCGTCCGCGTAGAAAAACAGATCGCTTTCCCGGCCGTCCAGGCTCAGTTGATAGGCCGGGTAGCGCAACGCGTCCAGCGGTTGCTCCAGATCGCGCAGACTGGCAGGCATGCGCAAATGGCCTTCGATGCGATGCCGGTCATGGGGGCCGTTGCGTTCTATTCGTTCGGCGGCAGCGTCCTGGGGCCGCGCCGAGGGTTCGATCCAGATATCCACAATCGGCATCATGTCGACGACCCGTGCAGTCTTGAGCAAATCCTGCAGCTTGATCGTGGAGGCCCGGTTATCCACCAGCGGGCTGATGCGTCCGCTCAGATCGGTCTCACTGAACGCGTCCAGCTCCCAGAACACGTCGTTATTGCTGTGATACACCCGGCGCATGTGACGGTCCAGAATGACCAGACCCCACGCTTGGCGGGAAGGGACGGTGGCGGCGAAGTAACGGCCGTCGATGGAAAACCGGGCTGAAGCTCCGATGCCTTGAAGCAGCACGCCATCGGGGAACAGGTAATCCATGTAGACCGGCCCGCCCATGGCGATTTCACCCATGTTGAAGACGCGAATAGGTTCGCCTTCCGGGGTGCGTTCCGGTTCCTGACCGCCCCAGGCGCTATTGCTCGTTTCGTAGCTGCGCTGACGAAACGATGGTGGCGTGTTCTCGCCCTCTTTTTTGCCCTCGGAGGGTTCGGCGATGCCCAGTTTGCTTTCCCATCTTTGAAGCAGGTTCAGGCCCACTATGATCGTGAACAGAGCGACCAGTACATTCCAGTAATTGGGTAGCACGCGACCCAGACTCAGCCCCAGGCCAATCATGGCGCTGACACTCAGTGATGTGAGTGGGCTGGTCATACCTTTCCAGCCGGCCCATACACACAAACCGGTGGTGGCGGCCAGGCCGAGTACGATCAGCAATCCCTGCCAGGGCGGCAGCATCGTGAGCAGCGCGGCAGGCCCTATCAGCAGAAAGAGCTGCCAGGCCAGTCCCAGCAGCAGGACCGACAGACTTTTGTCATCTTCGGGAGGGCTTGAAGAGGGAGGGCTGGTAGACATGATGTCTCGCCTGGCGGCTGGGGAGGCGACACTCTAGCGGATCAACACCGCAGTAGGTGTCGATCCGTTCACAGCTTTACAGGTCTGGCTTCAGCCTTGAATCAGTTCCCGTGCCGCCTGACGATGCTCGGCGATCAGTTGTTGCAGATCCAGCCCTTCGACCTGACGGTCGATCACCCGCCACTGCCCGGCAATCATCACTCGATCCGCACGGTCTGCGCCGCACAGCAACAGCGCCGACAACGGATCGTGGCTGCCGGAAAAACGCAGTTCGTCGAGTTTGAACAGCGCCAGGTCTGCCTGCTTGCCAACCGCCAGTTCACCAATGTCAGTGCGCCCCAGCAGTTGTGCCGAGCCCTTGGTGGCCCAGCCCAGTACGAGTTCCGGAGTGATCTTCTCTGCGCCGTAACGCAACCGTTGCAGGTACAGCGCCTGTCGGGCTTCCAGCATCATGTTCGAGGCGTCGTTGGACGCCGAACCGTCGACTCCCAGCCCGAGCGGCGCGCCTGCGGCGATCAGATCCAGCGTCGGACAGATGCCGGACGCCAGGCGCATGTTGGAACTCGGGCAATGACAAATACCGGTGCCTGCCGAGCCCAGTCGCGCTATTTCGTCAGGATTGAAATGAATGCCGTGAGCCAGCCAGGTGCGCTGGCCGAGCCAGCCGACGCTGTCCAGATAATCGACGGTGCGCAGGCCGAAACGCTGCAGGCAGAAGTCTTCTTCGTCGAGGGTTTCGGCCAGATGGGTGTGCAGGCGCACGTCGAGCTTTTCAGCCAGTGCGGCACTTTCAGCCATGATCTGCGGTGTGACGGAAAACGGTGAGCAGGGCGCGAGGGCGATCTGGATCTGCGCACCGTCGCCGCGCTCATGGTAGGTCTCGATCAGACGCTGACTGTCGGCCAGAATCACCTCACCCTGTTGCACGGTCTGTTGCGGCGGCAGACCGCCGTCCGCTTCGCCCAGACTCATGGAGCCGCGAGTGAGCATGGCGCGCATGCCCAAATCGCGAACGCTTTGCACCTGCACGTCGATGGCCTGTTCCAGCCCGCCCGGAAACAGGTAGTGATGATCGGCAGCGGTCGTACAGCCCGACAGCAACAGTTCGGTCAATGCGACTTTGCTGGCGACGGCGAGTTTTTCAGGCGTCAGCCGCGCCCAGACCGGATAGAGCGTCTTGAGCCACGGAAACAGCGGTTGATTGACCACCGGCGCCCAGGCGCGGGTCAGGGTTTGATAGAAGTGATGATGGGTGTTGATCAGGCCCGGCAGCAGCACATGCTCGCGCGCGTCGAATACCTGATCGCAGGGCAGGGCAGGTTGCTGCCCGGCTGCGAGTAGTTCAGTGATGACACCGCCCTCAATGACCAGCCCGCCACGGGCGTCGAGGTCATTGGCGGTGAACACAGCAAGGGGATTTTTCAACCAGATACGGATCGCGGACATGGGCCGGCTCCTCTGAAAGTGGGTTCAGGGTTAGCCAGCTCAGTGTTGCCCTGTCTGCTGATCCAGGGTGCGAGACAGACAGCGCCTCGGCAAGGTCGTGGATTTTACTGAAGTGATCAGTTTTTAATCAAGTTGCGCGTGAGAGTGCGTGTGACGCGCAGCGTTCTGTACATACACGTCTCACTTCACCAGCCGAACTGCGGGAGGCGCCATCATGTCTTCGACGTAGCGCTGTCGCGCAGCAAACACCGGACCCTGGGAGGCGGCTTGCCGGCGATGAACGATGACGCGATTTTCCTGAACTACCGCGTTGACTGCATCGCCGGCAAGCCGCCTCCCACAGGGCGGTGCATTCATCCAGTGAGGCTTGTGTATGAAGATAAGCGTTCCGCTCTTCATGACTTACCAGGCAATCGTCTCGCCCTTGTAGTTGATGAAGTGATGCCCGCCCTTGCCCGCATAGGCATTCAGCTGCTCAACCAGTCCGGTGGTGCTGGTCTGCACGTCAATGGCGGCATTTTCGCCACCCATGTCAGTCTTGACCCAGCCCGGATGCAGCGACAACACGGTCGGACGTGGCTCGGGCAGTTGCACCACAAAGCTGTTGGTCATCGAATTAAGCGCGGCCTTGCTGGCTTTATACAGCGTCATGGTCTCGCCTTCAGGGCAGGCAACACTGCCCAGCACCGAACTCATGAACGCCAGTACGCCGGTTTCAGGTCGGATGTGGTCGACGAAGCGTTCGGCCAGCCGGATCGGCGCAATGGCATTGGTCAGAAACAGCTGACCCAGTTCGGCGGCCGTCGCCTGAGCCGCGCTCTGGTGTTTAGGCCCCATGATCCCGGCATTGACGAACAGCACATCGAACACTTCCCCCTTCAGCTTCTGGACCAGCACTTCCAGCGAAGCGGTGTCATCAATGTCCACTGCTTCGATCCGTACGCCTTCGATGGCTTTCAGATTGTCGGCATTCTGCGGATCACGCACCGTTGCCGTGACCTTCCAGCCCTGTTCAGTCAGGCGTTGAACCAGCCCAAGCCCCAGGCCACGCGAAGCACCGATGATCAGCGCGGTTTTGGTCGTCATGAAAAACTCCTTGGCAGATTGAAAAAAGGGATTCAAGGGCTCAGCGGGCATTGTCGACTCAGGCGCTGATGTAGCTCACTGCGCAGACCCATGAGCTCTGCTATTCGCGTATCGATCAGTGCCAGCTTTTCCTCAAGCAGCGCCGCGATTGCAATATCCGGAGCTGGCGCCTCCCACAGTTCGGCAACATTGCTGCCGATTTCGTTCAGACTGAAACCCAGCCGCTGCGCCACCTTGATGAATTACACCAACTGCACCGTCTCTAGAGGATAGTGTCGATAACCATTAGCGCTGCGTTGCGCGACAATCAGCCTGCGCTGTTCATAGAAACGCAACGTATCACGACTGACGTCGGTCGCTTTTGCCAGTTCACCGATACGCATCGAAAAGCCGTCCTTGAAATGCTTGACCCTGGAGCGTACTCCAGCCTTTAGCCTGTTGGAATCTCAATCAGCAGGAAGCCGTTTCATGTGGACATCCCGGCAATACCGAAAAATCGTAAGAGCCAGCGTCTGGTACGACCTGATTATCACGGCAGCTTTCGTCACTCCTTGGAGTTTTGTCGCCCTTCATGGCACGTTGAGTGCGTTGAGTCAGTCCTGGAATCTGGCGGGAGATTTACCGGTTTTTGCGCCCATGCACATGCTGATGGCCAACTTACTGGGTTCGATTGTTTGCGTATGGGCCGTGTTGAGAATTCGCGATCCGCAACCGGTATTCGGACGTTACGACGCGGCTGGTCGTGTGTTGTTTGCGACGTGGCAAGCCTACGCTTTGGCTCAGGGAGCCAGCAGTCTTTTAATCGGTATCCTGGTAGTGGAACTGTTCTGGGCTGTATTGCAAGTGTGGCCGGTCCGCCTTGACTACGCTGACGCACCACATAGCGATGCGCCATCTGAAGCTCTTTCTACGTGATACAGCTCATTCCCATTGGCTCACTGAATGGGCGCGATGTTCGGTAGGCGGCTTGATTCTTCTATTGCTGTGAGTTCGCCGCCTCGCCGCTTATCCTCAATGCCCCGCCCGCCAAGGCTGCCCCAGCGAAACCGGCGCATACAACCGGGTGCGCAATGCATCGCGCGACAGCAGCACCAGAACGATGATGGTGGCGAGGTAGGGCAGCATGGCCAGCAGATTGGACGGGATTGCCAGGCCGATGCCTTGAGCGACCAAATGCAGGATGCTGGCCAGGCCGAACAGGTAGGCGCCCAGCAGCAGACGCCAGACGCGCCAACTGGCGAAGACCACCAGCGCCAGGGCAATCCAGCCGCGCCCGGCGCTCATGTTTTCGGCCCACATCGGCGTGTAGGCAAGCGACAGATAGGCACCTGCCAATCCAGCCATTGCGCCACCAAACAGCACGGCGAGGGTGCGAACCCGCAACACGGGCAGGCCCATCGCACTGGCAGCATCGGGGTTTTCGCCGACCGCCTGAATGATCAGTCCGATTCGACTCTTCAGCAGCGCCCAGGCGACCAGCGCAAACAGCGCGAAGGACAGGTAGACCAGCAAATCCTGGGCGAACAGCATGCGACCGATCAGTGGAATGTCGCTCAGAAAGGGAATCGCAACCGGCTCGAAACCGCTGAGCGGCTTACCGACCCATGCCGCGCCGACAAAGCTCGACAGTCCGACGCCGAAGATGGTCAGCGCCAGACCCGTGGCCACCTGGTTGGCGTTGAACACCAGCGCAACCAGCGCGAACAGTGCCGACAGCAGCATGCCTGCGAGCATCGCCAGCAGCACGCCCAGCCACAGGTTGCCGGTGCTCAGGGCGATGATGAAGCCGATCACCGCGCCAAACAGCATCATGCCTTCCTGACCGAGGTTGATCACGCCGCTCTTTTCACAGATCAGCTCACCCAGCGCGACCAGCAGCAGTGGAGTGCCGCAACGCACCATGGCGTAGAAAATATTGCTCAGCAGATCGATATCCATCACGCGGCTCCTACAGCAGGTGTCATCTGACGCTTGGCCCAGCGCATCTTCAGGCGTGGGCGGTAAAGAATCAGTACGTCGCAGGCCAGCAGGAAGAACAGCATCATTCCCTGAAACAACTGGGTGATAGCGGGCGGCAGGTTCAGGGTCATCTGCGCGCTTTCGCCACCCAGATACAGGAGGGCGATCAACAGGCTGGAGAACAGAATGCCGATCGGATTGAGGCGCCCCAGAAATGCCACGGTAATCGCCGCGTAGCCATAACCCGGAGACACCTGCGGCACCAGTTGCCCGATGGGACCGGTGACTTCCGAAACGCCTGCGAGGCCGGCCAGTGCGCCGCTGATCAACAAGGCCAGCCACACCAGACGCTTCTCACGAAAGCCGACGAACCCGGCAGCACGTTTGTCCAGGCCCAGCACCTTGATCTGGAAACCGACGAAGCTGCGTTGCAGCAAGACCCACACCGCCACCAACGCAAACAGTGCGAAATACACGCCGACGTGAGCGCGGCCGTCTTCCATCAATAGCGGCAGGCGGCTGGCATCGCCGAAGGTCGCCGATTCCGGGAAGTTCATGCCTGCGGGATCCTTGAGCGGCCCGTGCACGAAATACAGCAGCAGGTTCAAGGCGATGTAATTGAGCATGATGCTGGTGAGGATTTCATTGGCATTGAAATGCGTGCGCAACCAGGCCGTTACGCCTGCCCAGGCTGCACCGGCCAGCGTGCCCGCCATCAGGACCATCACCAGCGCCCAGCGGCTTTCCATCTCGATGATGTTGACCGCAACTGCGCTGCCCGCCAGAGCGCCCAGCAGCAGTTGTCCTTCAGCGCCGATGTTCCAGATGCGCGCCTGATAGGCGACCGCCAGCCCCAGTGCACAAAGCAGGATCGGCAACGTCTTGACCATCAGTTCCGACAGACCGTACAGGTCGCTGACCGGTGCGATCAGCAAGGTGTGCAAGGTTACCCACGGATCAAGCCCCAGGGCGATGAACAGCAGCGACCCGCAGACCAGCGTCAACACGGCGGCCAGCAGGGGAGAGCACCACAGCATGGCGCGCGATTGCTGGCCGCGCGGTTCCAGAGAAAGCAGCATGTTTTGCTCCGTTAACCCGGCAATTGGGCCTGGGTATGAGAATGATCGAACTGACCTGCCATCCAGCCGCCAATCTGCACGGTGCTGGTCTGTCCGGTCGGGATCGGGTGGGAAAGTTGCCCTCCGCTCAGCGCGGCGAGGCGGTCGCTGATCTGGAACAGCTCGTCCAGATCTTCGGAGATCACCAGAATCGCTGCGCCGGCATCGCGCAAGGCAATGAGTGCGCGATGGATGGCAGCCGCCGCGCCGACGTCCACGCCCCAGGTCGGGTGCGCAGCGACCAGCAGCCTGGGGTTCTGCATGATTTCGCGCCCCAGAATGAATTTTTGCAGGTTGCCGCCCGACAGGCTGCGCGCGGCGGTCTGGGCGTCCGGCGTCTTTACTGCAAAGCGGCGGATGATCTCGTCGGCCAATGCCCGAACCTTGCCGCGCTGAATCAGGCCTTTGCTGACCAAACCTTGCTGGAATGCTGTGAGCAGCGCGTTATCCGCCAGGCTCAGTTCCGGCACTGCGCCGTGACCCAGACGTTCGGCGGGCACAAAGGCCAGACCGCGCTTGCGTCTGGCATCGGGCCGCAGGTGGCCCACCGGTGTGTCAGCGAAACGCAGCGTGGCGGCCTGGGCGCGGGGCAATACCTGTTCACCACTGAGCAGGGCCAGCAACTCGTCCTGTCCATTGCCCGCCACGCCTGCGATGCCGACGATCTCGCCGCTGCGCACCTCCAGACTGAGGTCTTTCAAGGAGCAGCCAAACGGATCGGGGTTGTGCCACGACAGTCGCTCGACCCGCAGGAACGGTGCCGTTCCGCTGACTTTTTCATACTGTGCCGTCAGGCCTTCTGCATCGCCGACCATCAGACGCGCCAGTTCCAGATCCGAGCACTCTGCCGGAATGCAATGCCCGGATACTTTGCCGTTTCGCAACACCGTGGCGCTGTGACAAAGGGCCCGGACCTCGCCCAGCTTGTGGCTGATGAAGAGAATGCTGCAGCCTTCAGAGGCCAGATGCCGCAAGGTCACGAACAGCTCTTCGGCTTCCAGCGGCGTCAGCACCGAGGTGGGTTCATCGAGAATCAACAGGCGGATGTCCTGCATCAGGCAGCGAATGATTTCCACCTTTTGCCGCTCGCCAATCGACAGACTGTGCACCAGTCGCTGTGGCTCCAGCGCCATGCCGTAGCGCTGCGAGACTTCGCGGATACGGGGTTCCAGTTGTTTCGGTGTACCGGCTGCCGCACCCATGGCCAACGCGATGTTCTGCGCCACACTCAAGGTTTCGAACAGCGAAAAATGCTGGAACACCATGCCGATGCCCAGGCTTCTGGCCTGTGCCGGGTTGCGCATGATCTGCGGCTGACCTTGCCAGACAATGGTGCCGGAGTCCGGTTGCGTCACACCGTAAATGATCTTCATCAGCGTGCTTTTGCCCGCGCCGTTCTCGCCCAGCAACGCGTGGATTTCTCCGGGCTGGATGGTCAGGTCGACAGCGTCGTTTGCCAGACAGCCGGGGTATTGTTTGGTGATATGGCGTAACTGAAGACGCGCAGGTGTCGCGTGGTTTGGCATGTCAGGCTCTGAGGCAGGAGTGGGTCGCCCGTGGATAAAGCAAAATCCTGGCCAGGGGGTCAGCTTTTGTCGGGCGGCCCTGAATAAAGCCTGTGACGAGCCTGTCTGGAGGTTCCCGCAGACACTTGCGGTGTTTCAGCACCAGTTCGGGGCGTGCGTATCGGCGGCGAGGGCCAAATTGGCTCACTGTATTTGATCAAAAAACGTACAGTTGTCAGCGAGCGCGAGCTGCCAAGCCGCTGCGACACCCTTGCACCTGTTATCCACAGGTTGCTCCACAGTTCCTGTGTGAAACGCATCGAACCGGGCATAACGCCGAAACGCTTGGATTCCGAATGTGCTAAGCGCGTTTAAATCGCTGTTTTATCAACGGTTTCACACGTATCAGGGTGTATTGTTCAAAAAATGATCAATCGCCTGCATCGCTTGCCCGACAAGGCTTGCAGCGGTATGTACTCAGCTTATCCACAGTCGGATGCACAGTAGATGTGGGCAACTGTGCACATCGTGATGAACGCTTGATTACAGCGTGGATGCCGGATGCAGGACGATTCTGCCCCGACTCAGGTCAGCCAGTTGCCGCTGGAAGTTCTCCACATGCCCAGGGCCGATGGCAACCGACATTTCCACGCCATTGGCGGTGAAGTTTTCGGCTTCAACCAGGCCGCTCGACTCAGCCAGGCGAACCTTGACCAGCGCCAGTTCGCTGAAGCTGCACTCAAGGTTGAAAGACAGCCGGTTGACCAGCTCCACACGTGCTGCCTGCTGCAGGCACTTGTTGGCACCGCCACCGTAGGCACGGGCCAGACCGCCGGTTCCCAGCTGGATACCGCCGTACCAGCGAATCACCAGCACCACGACCTGATCGAAACCCTGCGCCTCGATTGCCGCAAGAATCGGGCGGCCTGCGGTGCCACCCGGCTCGCCATCGTCATTGCTGCGGTATTGATCACCCAGTTTCCAGGCCCAGCAGTTGTGAGTGGCGTTCAGGTCACTGTGCTGGTCGATGAACGCCTGCGCGTCGGTCGGGCTGCTGATGGGGGCGGCGAGGGTGATGAAGCGGCTCTTGCGGATTTCTTCACGAAACTCGCAAGGGCCAACAAGGGTAAAAGGCATGCGTGCATCCGGCTGGCGACAAGGTGCGAATTCTACAAGGCTGGCGGCTTGAGCCCACAGCCTTTGACGATGATCCTGATCAGGTTTTCGCTGGCCTCGTCCATGTCCTGTTTGGTCAGGCGTGTACGCCCGGTGACGCGGCATATCTGGGACGCGAAGTCGGCGTAGTGCTGAGTGCTGCCCCACAGCAGGAAGATCAGATGCACCGGGTCGACCGGGTCCATTTTGCCGGCGTCGATCCAGGCCTGGAAAACCGCTGCTCGGCCCTGGAACCACAAGCGGTAATCCTGGCTGAAATATTCGCTCATGCATTCGCCGCCGCTGATGATTTCCATCGCAAAGATGCGCGACGCCTGAGGCTGGCGGCGCGAAAACTCCATTTTGGCGCGGATGTACCGTGCCAGCGCTTCTGCGGGGTCGTCCTCAACGCTGAGCGTATTGAAGGTGCTGTCCCACAGTTCGATGATGTTGCTCAGCACCGCAATGTACAGCCCCAGCTTGTTGGTGAAATAGTAATGCAGGTTGGCCTTGGGCAACCCGGCCTTCAGCGCAATGGTGTTCATGCTGGTGCCCTTGAAACCGTGACGTGCGAACTCGTCTTCGGCGGCCTTGATGATCGCCTCTTCATTTTTCTGACGAATGCGGCTGGCGGGCTTGGCAACGTGAGCGTTGTGCGCAGGGACTTGGAGGGTCATGGGCGATTCCGGGCAGGTCAAGGGACGCAACGAACGAACAGATAACGCACCTGCGGCCATCCCGCAAGCACAGGCACTGGAAAATTATCGTTGAGGCTCAAAGGGTTCGGCTTCCCGCACAGTTGTCTGCACGTCGGCGCAGGCTTTGCTTTCAGGGATCAACAGGCACATCAGAATGGCCGTGATGCCTCCGCTGGTGATGGCCGAGTCGAACAGGTTCTGCACGAGCTTGGGCATCTGGTGGAGCAGCGCGGGCTGTGAGGCGATGCCCAGGCCTACTCCGAATGAGGTCGCAATGATCAGCATGCTGCGCCGATCCAGCGGCGATTGGGCCAGAATCCGTACGCCTGCCGCCGCGACGCTGCCGAACATCACCAGCGTTGCGCCGCCCAGTACCGGTTTGGGAATCTGCTGGACGATGGCGCCGATGTGCGGAAACAGTCCCAGCATGAACAGCACGGCACCGATGTACAGGCCGACGTAACGGCTGGCAACGCCGGTCAACTGGATAACACCGTTGTTCTGGGCAAAGGTGGTGTTGGGGAATGCGCTGAACGTGGCTGCGAGCATGCAGCTCACGCCATCACCGAGCACGCCGCCCTTGAGCCTGGCCACGTAGCTCGGTCCGCTGATGGGTTGCCTGGCCAGCATGCAGTTGGCGGTCAGGTCGCCGACGGTTTCGATGCTGCTGATCAGATAAATCAGCGCGACGGGCAGGAAAGCGCTCCAGTCAAAACTGAAACCGAAGCGAAAGGGCACCGGAATGCTGATCAGCGGCAGGTCATGAATCGGTTGCGGGACAAGCTTGCCGCTGAACCACGCCGCCAGACTGCCGACGGCCAGGCCGATGATGATCCCCGATAGACGAACCCATGGCGTGTTGGAGCGGTTCAGCGCGATGATCACCACCAGCACGAAGACGCCGAGTGCCAGATTCAGCGGCGAACCGAAGTCGGGCGCATTGAAGCCGCCGCCCAGATCGGTCACACCGACCTTGATGAGGCTGACACCGATCAGCGTGATCACAATCCCGGTTACCAATGGCGTGATGACGCGGCGCAACTGTCCGATGCAGCGGCTCAGCACGATCTGCACCAGCGCGCCGAAAAAGCACACCCCGAAGATCATCGCCATGATGTCTTCCGGGCTGCCACCACGCTGCTTGACCAGAAAGCCTGCCGACAGCACCGCGCCGAGAAAGGCGAAGCTGGTGCCTTGCAGGCAGATCATCCCGGCACCGATGCCGAACGGGCGGCGCGCCTGAATGAAAGTGCCCACGCCTGACACCATCAACGCCATGCTGATCAGGTAGGGCAGGTAGGCGCTCAAGCCCAGTGCGGAGCCGATAATCAGTGGCGGGGTGATGATGCCGACGAAGCTGGCGAGTACGTGTTGCAGTGCGGCAAGAGTAGCCGTCAGTGGTTTAGGGCGGTCGTCGAGGCCGTAGATCAGGTCACTGTTGTCGGATGTTTCGGGCTGCATGACAGGCTCTCGGACTTTGGGGCAGAGGGAGGCGCCATGAGCTGGCGTTTCGTTATCCGGATCCAATGCAAAAAGCTGTCCACCTGCTCAGGTTATTGTCACGGGATGTGTGATACCGCCTGTGGTATCAAGGGTCTGCCGTGATTAGGGGTTGCTTCTGTAGGCGCGCGTTCTGCTGCTGTCATGATGAAGTGTTTCATCGGGTAGCAGCCAATCCTTCCATGAAGCTTTCCAGCACCAAATGAGGGCGCCTTCCTTTGCGCGTCACCGTTACCAGGCTCAGGTCATAAAACCGGGAGTCCGGTTTCAAGGCACGCAGCCTGCCTTCCTTTACCCAGGCGCTGGCGTAATGGTCCGGCAGATAACCGATGTAGCGCCCGGTCAGGATCAGAAACGCCATGCCCTCACGATCCGACGCGCTGGCGGTGCATTTGAGCGCCTGATAATGGGCCTGGATCTCGGCGGGCAGTCTGAACGTCGGTGCGATGGCGTCCTGTTCGGCAAGGTGCTCGCTGCCGAGCAGAGCATCGGCTGCACGGAACAGCGGATGGCCGACTGCGCAATACAGCAGCGAGCGCTCGCTATACAGCGGCTGGTAATCGAGACCTGGCAGCGCGCTGACCTGAGGCACCACACCGACATGCAGCTTGCCTTCGAGTACCCCTTGTTCCACTTCGGCCGGGGCGCTCATGCGGATATTGATGTGCACATCCGGACCACGCTCTTTGAGCTGCGAAATGGCATGGGTGATGCGCATGTGGGGCATGGTGACCAGATTGTCGGTCAGCCCGATATTCAGCTCGCCGCGCAGATGCTGATGCAGACCGTTGACCTCGGTTCGAAAGCTTTCCAGCGCGCTCAGCAACTGCAATGCCGACTGGTAGACCTCTTTACCTTCATCGGTCACCGAGAATCCCGCTCGTCCACGCTGGCAGAGACGCAAACCCAGACGTTGCTCCAGATCGCTCATCTGCTGACTGATTGCAGAACGACCGATGCCGAGCGCACTTTCCGCGGCTGAGAAGCCACCAGCCTCGACTACGCTTTTAAACAGGCGCAAGAGTCGGATATCAAAGTCGCTGACTTGTGCCAGAGGATCGGTGCGACGGGTGCTCATTGTTTAGTCTCTACCAAACTAAAGATCGTGAAAGTCAGATTTTCCAGACTTTGGCTCCATGGCACCTTAACTGAAATAACTGCTTGCTCAAGCACACACGAGGTTCGTTTCAATGAATATGCTCGAGTCGTCCGATCTTTCTGTCGCCAGTCAGCTGAAGCTTGATGCTCACTGGATGCCCTACACGGCCAACCGTAACTTCCAGCGCGACCCACGCCTGATCGTTGCAGCGCAAGGCAGTTATCTGACGGACGACAAGGGCCGCAAGATTTACGATGCGCTCTCCGGGCTCTGGACCTGCGGAGCCGGGCATACCCGCAAGGAAATCCAGGAGGCGGTCTACAAGCAACTGGGCGTGCTGGATTATTCACCGGGCTTCCAGTTTGGCCATCCGTTATCGTTTCAGCTCGCGGAAAAAATCACCGAGCTGACGCCAGGCAATCTCAATCACGTCTTCTATACCAACTCCGGCTCCGAGTGTGCGGACACTGCCGTGAAGATGGTGCGTGCCTACTGGCGTCTCAAAGGTCAGGCCTCCAAGACCAAGATGATCGGGCGGGCACGTGGTTATCACGGTGTGAACGTGGCAGGCACCAGCCTGGGTGGCGTGAACGGCAACCGCAAAATGTTCGGCCAGTTGATGGATGTCGATCATCTGCCGCATACGCTGCTGGCCAGTAACGCGTACTCCAAGGGCATGCCGGAAGCGGGCGGTATCGCATTGGCTGACGAGATGCTCAAGCTGATCGAATTGCATGACGCGTCGAACATTGCAGCGGTGATTGTCGAGCCGATGGCGGGTTCGGCAGGTGTGATTGTGCCGCCGCAGGGTTATCTCAAGCGTCTGCGTGAAATCTGCGATCAGCACAACATCCTGCTGATCTTCGATGAAGTTATCACGGGCTTCGGCCGCATGGGCTCAATGTTCGGTGCCGAAAGCTTTGGCGTCACACCTGACCTGATGTGCATCGCCAAGCAGATCACCAACGGTGCTATCCCGATGGGCGCCGTGATTGCCAGCAGTGAGATCTATCAGACGTTCATGAGCCAGTCGACGCCGGAATACGCGGTCGAATTCCCGCATGGTTACACCTACTCGGCGCACCCGGTGGCCTGTGCTGCCGGTCTGGCTGCGCTTGAGTTGTTGCAGCGCGAAAATCTGGTGCAGCAGGCTGCGCAAATGGCCCCCCATTTCGAGAGCGCATTGCATGGCGTCAAAGGCAGCAATAACGTCGTGGATATTCGCAACTATGGGCTGGCCGGAGCTATCCAGCTCGCACCGCGCGACGGCGATGCCATCGTGCGGCCGTTCGAGGCCGGGATGAAGTTGTGGAAAGCGGGCTTCTATGTGCGCTTTGGCGGCGACACCCTGCAGTTCGGGCCGACCTTCAACAGCAAGGCTGAGGACCTGGATCGGCTGTTCGACGCAGTGGGCGAAACGCTGAACCTCATCGACTGATCATCCTCGCTGACATCCTTCTTATATAAGCAGCGGGCGCGGAGTGATTCGCGCCTGCCGGAAACCCTTTTGGAGTTTTTCATGAGCAGCATTCAACACCTGATCCACGGTGAGTTCGTTTCCGATGACGGACGTACGGCCGATGTGTTCAATCCGTCTACCGGACAGGCCATTCACAAGGTGGCGCTCGCCAGTCGCGAAACGGTTCAGCGGGCGATCGATTCAGCCAAGGCAGCCTTTCCGACGTGGCGTAACACCCCGCCTGCAAAACGCGCTCAGGTGATGTTTCGTTTCAAGCAATTGCTGGAGCAGAACGAAGGCCGCATCGCTCAACTGATCAGCGAAGAGCACGGGAAGACCTTGGAAGACGCAGCGGGGGAGTTGAAGCGCGGCATCGAGAACGTCGAATACGCCTGTGCTGCGCCTGAAGTACTCAAGGGTGAATACAGCCGCAATGTGGGGCCGAATATCGATGCATGGTCTGACTTCCAGCCACTGGGTATCGTTGCGGGCATCACGCCGTTCAACTTCCCGGCGATGGTGCCTTTGTGGATGTACCCGCTGGCGATCGTCTGCGGCAACTGTTTCATCCTCAAGCCGTCCGAGCGCGATCCCAGTTCCACGCTGCTGATTGCCGAACTGCTGCACGAGGCAGGGTTGCCCAAAGGCGTGCTCAACGTGGTGCATGGCGACAAGGTGGCGGTGGACGCGCTGATCGAGGCGCCGGAAGTCAAGGCGCTGAGTTTTGTCGGCTCCACGCCCATCGCCGAATACATCTATAAAGAAGGCGCTGCGCGGGGCAAGCGTGTCCAGGCATTGGGCGGCGCGAAGAACCATGCAGTGCTGATGCCGGATGCGGATCTGGACAATGCGGTCAGTGCCTTGATGGGCGCAGCCTATGGTTCGTGCGGCGAGCGCTGCATGGCGATCTCGGTTGCCGTCTGTGTGGGTGATCAGATCGCCGATGCGCTGGTGGCGAAACTGGTTCCACAGATCCAGAGCCTGAAGATTGGTGCGGGGACGACCTGTGGCCTGGACATGGGGCCGTTGGTGACGGGGCAGCATCGCGAAAAAGTCAGCGGCTATATAGAGGATGGCGTTCAGTCCGGGGCGACATTGGTCGTTGATGGTCGCGGGCTTGAGGTTGCCGGTCATGAGCAAGGCTTCTTCATGGGTGGGTGCCTGTTCGATAACGTCACGCCGCAGATGCGTATCTATAAGGAAGAGATCTTCGGGCCGGTGCTGTGCATTGTGCGTGTCGACAGCCTGGAAGCGGCCATGCAACTGATCAATGATCACGAGTACGGCAACGGTACCTGCATCTTCACGCGCGACGGGGAGGCGGCGCGTCTGTTCTGCGACGAGATTGAAGTAGGCATGGTGGGGGTCAATGTGCCTTTGCCTGTGCCTGTTGCTTATCACAGCTTTGGTGGCTGGAAGCGTTCGCTGTTTGGCGATCTGCACGCCTATGGGCCGGACGGGGTGCGTTTCTATACCCGTCGCAAGGCAATTACGCAGCGCTGGCCGCAGCGGGCGAGCCATGAGGCGTCGCAGTTTGCGTTTCCCAGTCTGTAAGTCATGGAGACCTGGATTGATCTGACCCCGTGTTTATTGGGAGCAGTGAAATAGATCTCAGGTTTTTGAAAATAACGGTTGACGCGCTCGTTGAGGTGTCTATAATTCGCCCCACTTCCGGCGCAGACGGAAAC
>NZ_LKEH01000036.1 GCF_001642795.1 Pseudomonas viridiflava
GCCGCCTGGTCCACCTTCAGCCAGACACCAGCGCCGGCCAGCCCAGCCACTACTGACGATGAAAGCGATGACGCCTGATGAGCACCCCTTTGCGCACTGTTACCAGCGCTAACGGCGACCCGTTGGCCGAGGCGATCGACCTGACTAAACGCCTGAAACTGCCCCATATCCGCAGGTCCTTGAGCGATATCATCCCGACCGCGAAAGCCCAACGCTGGGACCCCGCCGAAGTCGTGCGGGTTCTCCTCGCTGAGGAAGCCGCCGGCCGGGACCGGGCGAACCTGCACACTCGCCGCAAACGCGCGGGTTTCCCTACCGGCAAGACCTTCGGCGACTNAATCGTCGATTCCCCGCGCCACCCAGGACGCGCTCCGCACCCTGGAGTGGGTCGGGCGGCGTGAATGTTTCTGCGTCTGTGGGCCTTCGGGAACTGGCAAGTCTCACTTCACCGAGGCACTCGGGCAGGCCGCAGTCGAAGCTGGGCTGGCGGTGTCTTGGTTCACCATCGAAGACCTCGGTGCCCTGGTCCGCCGGCACCGTGCCGACGACTCCATCGCCCGAGCCCTGACGAGGATCATCCGCTCCGACCTGATCATCGTCGACGACATCGGTCTGCTCCCGGTCTCTGAAGACGCCGCCGAAGGATTCTATCGCCTCGTCGACGCTGCCTACGAACGCCGAGCGATTGCCGTCTCGAGCAACCTGCACCCCTCCGGCTTCGACGAGATCATGCCCAAAACATTGGCCACCGCCACCGCCACCGTTGACCGGCTCCTGCACCATGCGCACGTCGTCGTCACCGACGGCGACTCCTTCCGCCTCACCGAAGCCACCACCGGCAAGGGGGTGAAGCCCTTCAGCTAACCCAAATCAGAAAGCGGGTGGGGAAAAACAACTGGCCGCCACCGGGGAGAACCCGTGGCCACCAGCGGGGAGAACTACTGGCCGCCTACGGGGAGAACTTCGTGGCCATTGACATTCCACCTGCGGCATCGGGAGACTTTCTGCTCTCGATCATTGCGGCTTCGAGGGAGGCCTCTGTCTGAGGGGTGAGGACCCGCCCATCATTCGATGCCAGAGCCTGCTCGACCGCGACGCCGTCGGGGAGTTCATCCCTCCGTGAGCGATACATGTCGACGTCGAA
>NZ_LKEH01000037.1:0-350 GCF_001642795.1 Pseudomonas viridiflava
CTCGCACACCACAACCTGATGCGCCTGTTCGCCGCCACCGATGAGTGGTTCGCCTTCAACGAACGTGACGTCTGGACGCTGTTCCATTCCTTTGCCTTCGACTTCTCGGTCTGGGAAATCTTCGGCGCGCTGCTGCATGGCGGCCGACTGGTGATCGTGCCGCGTGAAACCAGACGCTCTCCGGAAGACTTCCACGCCTTGCTGGTCGAGCAGCAGGTCACCGTGCTGAACCAGACGCCGTCGGCGTTCAAGCAGTTGATGCACTTGGCCTGCGAGAGAGCAAAACCGCTGGCACTGCGTTCGGTGATCTTCGGTGGCGAAGCATTGGACGTGACCAGTCTGACGCCGTG
>NZ_LKEH01000037.1:382-2715 GCF_001642795.1 Pseudomonas viridiflava
TGCTGACGGCGGACGCCTGTATCGCACCGGCGACCTAGCGCGTTATCGCGCAGCTGGCGTCATCGAATACGCCGGGCGTATCGACCATCAGGTCAAGATCCGTGGCCATCGCATCGAGTTGGGCGAGATCGAAGCCCGCTTGCAGGCTCAGGCCCAGGTGCTCGAAGTGATCGTGCTCGCATTGGACGGTCAACTGGTGGCGTATCTGGTGCCGGGCGACCCTGCGCAGGACCCGCACACCCTGCGTGAGGTCCTGAAGGGCGAACTGAGAGCTTATCTGCCGGACTACATGGTGCCGACCCATTTCGTGCTGCTGGACGCCATGCCGCTGACCGCCAACGGCAAGNTCGCAAGGCACTGCCTGCGCCGGATGCCACCCAATTGCAGGCGCAGTACGTCGCGCCCGAAGGCGAGCTGGAACAGCAATTGGCCGCGATCTGGGCCAAAGTGCTGAAGGTCGAGCAGGTCGGTCGTACTGACAACTTCTTCGAGCTGGGCGGGCATTCGCTGCTGGCCACACAGGTCATTTCGCGCATTCGTCAGCAGCTCAGTGTCGAGCTGTCCCTGCGTCACCTGTTCGAAGCGCGGGATCTGGCCGCGTTCGCGCAGTGTGCCGGTCAGGGGCAGGCCGCCAGCGTGCCGTCGTTCGTCAAGGCCGACCGCAGCCAGCCGCTGGGTCTGTCTTACGCCCAGCAGCGTCAATGGTTTCTCTGGCAGCTCGATCCGCAAGGCACGGCCTACAACATGCCTGCCGTGCTGCGCCTGAGCGGCTCACTGGACATCGCAGCGCTGGAAAACAGTTTCAGTGCGCTGATCGCCCGTCATGAAACCTTGCGCACCACGTTCCGTCAGGATGGCGAGCAGGCGGTGCAGATCATCCATCCGGCCCGCACGTTCACGCTGACGGTCGAGTCGCTGCCTAGTGGGCAGGGTGTTGAAGCGATCGTGCAGCACGAAGTGCAGCGTCCGTTCGATCTGGAGCAAGGCCCGCTGCTGCGCGTCAAGCTGCTGAATCTGCGCAGCGATGAGCACCTACTGATCCTGACCCAGCACCACATCGTCTCCGATGGCTGGTCGATGCCGATCATGGTCAACGAACTGGTGCGTCTCTACGAAGGCTTCAGTCAGGGCCGCGACGCGCAACTGGCCGAGCTGAGCCTGCAATACGCCGATTACGCGCTGTGGCAACGCAACTGGATGGAGGCGGGCGAGCAGGCGCGACAGTTGGCGTACTGGAAACAGCAACTGGGTGACGAACAACCGATTCTGGAACTGCCCGCCGACCGGCCGCGTCCGGCGCTGCAAAGCCATGCCGGGGCGCGACTCGCCATCGAGCTGGATGAGGTGTTGATCGAAGGGCTGAAAAATATGGCCCGTCAGCAGGGCGTGAGCCTGTTCATGGTGCTGCTGGCTTCGTTCCAGAGCCTGCTGCATCGCCACAGTGGGCAGTCCGACATTCGCGTCGGCGTGCCGATTGCCAACCGCACCCGGGCTGAAACCGAAGGCCTGATCGGCTTTTTCGTCAACACTCAGGTGCTGCGTGCCGGATTTGATCTGCACACGACTTTCAACGAGTTGCTGCAACAGGTCAAACAGACCGCGCTGCAGGCCCAGGCGCATCAGGAGCTGCCGTTCGAGCAACTGGTCGAAGCCCTGCAGCCCCAGCGCAGTCTCAGTCACAGCCCGCTGTTCCAGGTCATATTCAACCACCAGAACCAGGCCAGCGCCGAGGTGCGCGGTGTGGCGGGCCTACAGGTTGAAACCGTCGAGCTCGACAGCTACCCGGCGCAGTTTGACCTGACCCTGAACACCGCCGAACACGACGGTGGGCTCAGTGCGGGCATGACCTATGCCACCGCATTGTTCGATCGCCACACCATCGAGCGCATGGCCGGGCATTGGCAAACCCTGTTGCGTGCCATATGCGCCAATCCCGGCCAGCGTATAGCCGAACTGCCGATACTGAACGACGCCGAACGCCAGCAGATGCTGGACTGGAACGCCACCTCTGTGGCCTTCCCGAGCGAACAGTGCATTCATACGCTGATCGAGACTCAAGTTCAAAAAACGCCGGATGCGCCCGCGCTGATCTTTGCCGAGCAGCAACTGAGTTACGCGCAACTCAACGCTCGCGCCAACCAGCTGGCTCACCGTTTGCGTGAATCGGGCGTCGGCCCGGACGTGCGAGTGGGCATCTGCGTCGAACGCAGTCTGGAACTGGTGATCGGCCTGCTGGCCATCGTCAAGGCAGGCGGTGCCTACGTGCCGCTGGACCCGGATTACCCCGAAGACCGGCTGGCCTACATGATGCAGGACAGCGGTATCGGCCTGCT
>NZ_LKEH01000038.1:0-417 GCF_001642795.1 Pseudomonas viridiflava
CTTGCCGTTGGCGGTCAGCGGCATGGCGTCCAGCAGCACGAAATGGGTCGGCACCATGTAGTCCGGCAGATGAGCTCTCAGTTCGCCCTTCAGGACCTCACGCAGGGTGTGCGGGTCCTGCGCAGGGTCGCCCGGCACCATATACGCCACCAGCTGCCCGTCCAGTGCGAGCACGATCACTTCGCGCACCTCGGCCTGAGCCTGCAAGCGCGCTTCGATCTCGCCCAGCTCGATGCGGTGGCCACGGATCTTGACCTGATGGTCGATACGCCCGGCGTATTCGATGACGCCAGCTGCGCGATAACGCGCCAGGTCGCCGGTGCGGTAAAGGCGTCCGCCGTTCGTTGAAAACGGATCGGGCACAAAGCGTTCGGCGGTCAGCGCAGCGCGGTTGTGATACCCCCGCGCCAGCCCCGC
>NZ_LKEH01000038.1:460-42587 GCF_001642795.1 Pseudomonas viridiflava
GCTCTCGCAGGCCACGTGCATCAACTGCTTGAACGCCGACGGCGTCTGGTTCAGCACAGTGACCTGCTGCTCGACCAGCAAGGCGTGGAAGTCTTCCGGAGAGCGGCTGGTTTCACGGGGCACGATCACCAGTCGGCCGCCATGCAGCAGCGCGCCGAAGATTTCCCAGACCGAAAAGTCGAAGGCAAAGGAATGGAACAGCGTCCAAACGTCACGTTCGTTGAAGGCGAACCACTCATCGGTGGCGGCGAACAGGCGCATCAGGTTGTGGTGTGCGAGNTTTGGGCTTGCCGGTCGAGCCTGAGGTGTAGATGACGTACGCCAGATTGTCCGGCGTCGTGTGGTTGATCAGGTTCTCGGCGCTGTAGCCATCCAACGAGGTCTCGATCAGCAGGCACTGCACGTTCGCCGGAACCGGTAAGCCATTCATCAGATGACCTTGAGTCAGCAGCAGCTCAATACCGCTGTCCTGCATCAGGAAACTCAGCCGGTCCTGCGGGTAATCCGGGTCCAGCGGCACGTAAGCGCCACCGGCTTTGAGGATTGCCAGCAGGCCGACGATCATCTCCAGACTGCGCTCGGCCGACAGGCCCACGCGCACGTCAGGGCCGACACCCTGCTCGCGCAGTTTGTGGGCCAACTGATTGGCCCGTTGATTGAGCTGGTCGTAGCTCAATTGCTCGCTACCCAGACTCAGGGCGAGGGCCTGCGGTGTTTCTGCAGCCTGCGCCTCGAAACGCTGATGAGCGCACTGCGTGGTCGGCCAGACCTGCACAGCCTGCGTCCAGCCGACCGGCAGCGACAATTCACCGAGGCAGGCCGAAGGTTCGGCACTCAGGCTTTGCAACAAGTGATCAAAGTGCGCAGCCAGTTGCGCGACGGCTTCGGCGCTGAAGTGCTGACGGTCGTAACTGAAGCGTACCGACAGCACGTCGGCAGCCTCGATCACCAGTGTCAGCGGGTAATGCGCCTGCTCCTGATTGCGCAGCTCGCTGAACGTCAGACCGTCCGGTGCACGTTGCAACGCCTCGGACATCGGGTAGTTCTCGAACACCAGAATGTTGTCGAACAGCGCTTCGCCGCCGGTCCGCGCCCAGCGCTGGATGTCGTACAGCGGCGTGTGTTCATGTTCGCGCAGCGCGAGGTTTTTCGCCTGCACCTGCTGCACCCAGTCGGCAACGGTCTGCTCTGGGCGCGGGCTGGCGATGACCGGCAGGGTATTGATGAACAGACCGAGCTGTTCCTCGACGCCTGGCAGATCCGACGGACGTCCGGCCACGGTGGCGCCGAATGTCACGCTCGACTGACCGGTGTAGCGTTGCAGCACCAGCAGCCACGCCGACTGCACCAGCGTGTTGAGGGTCACGCGTTGCTCACGGGCAAACTCGGTCAGGCGTCGGGTGCCGTCGGCATCGATCAGTTGCACGTAATCGGCATGCCCCTGCCCGCTCGGCGACGACTTGAGCGCTTGCGCCAGCCGGGTCGGCTCGTCGAGTTCGGCCAGTTGCTGCGTCCAGAAACGCTGGCTGAGATCAGCGTCCTGAGCGCTCAGCCACTGGATGTAGTCGCGATATCGCCCGGCCTGTTTCGGAAGTGTCTGGCCACTGTAGCGTTGCAACACTTCGCCCAGCAGGCGCGAGCTGCTCCAGCCGTCCATGAGGATGTGATGGCTGGTGTAGATCAGTTGATAATTGTCTTCGCCGGTCTGTAGCAGTGCCAGACGCAGCAGTGGCCCCTTGGCCAGATCGAAGCCCCGCTGACGGTCATCGTTGGCCCAGTCGTCCAGCCAATGATCCGGCTTGCCACGCGCATCCAGCACCACAAATGGCACATCGGCCTGACGCTGCACCACTTGCAGCGACTGCTCTGCATGGCTGACAAAACTGCTGCGCAGCACGTCATGGGCGTCCACGGCAGACTGCCAGGCCGCCTTGAAACGCGGCACATCCAGCCCGCTTACGGACACGCGAAGCTGATTGATGTAATGACCCGCGTCCTGTTCGAACAGGCTGTGAAACAGCATGCCCTGCTGCATCGGAGCCAGCGGGTAGACGTCCTGAACGTTGCTGGCAGGCATCGGCAGACGATCAAGCTGCGCCTGACTCACGCGGGCCAGCGGGAAGTCCGACGGCGTGACGCCCTGATGCCCGGCCAGACAATGTTCGATCAGGGTGGTCAGGGCCTGCTCGTAACGACGCGCCAGCGCGTCGATGGTCGAGGGCTGGTATTGCTCGCGGCTGAAGGTCCAGTTCATCTGCAACTGGCCATCGAACACCTGGCCGTTGAGGCTCAGACTGTTGGCCAGCGGGCCGTCCTCGTCGAGCGCGACACCCGTGTTGTCTGAACTGGGCAGCCATAAGGCGTCCTTGCTGTCGAAGCTGCCATCGAACTGGCCCAGGTAGTTGAACGTGACCTGCGCTTCGGGCAGTTCAGCCAGTTGGCGGGCGAACGATGGCTCGCCCAGATAACGCAGCACGCCATAACCGATGCCCTTGTTCGGCACGGCTCGCAGCTGTTCCTTGATGCCGCACAGGCTCGCCCCCAGCGCGGGCCGGGGCGTCAGCCGGACCGGAAACAGACTGCTGAACCAGCCGACTGTGCGGCTGAGGTCCATGTCGTCGAACAGGTCCTCGCGGCCATGTCCTTCCAGCTGGATCAGCATCGACGGCTGTCGGCTCCACTCGCAAAGCACCTGCGCCAGCGCGGTCAGCAGCAGGTCGTTGACCTGAGTGCGATAGGCCGACGGCGCGACTTTCAGCAACTGATGCGTCAGCTCCCTGCTCAGCCAGGACGATGCGTGGGCCGCATCGCGGTTGCGCTGCGAGCCTTGCGGGTTGTCGCGTGGCAGCGGTTGATCGGTGCCCTGCAGGGCCTGCAGCCAGTAATCACGCTCGGTTGAGAGCGCGTCGCTCTGTGCATAGCGCTGCAACTGTTCGGCCCAGCGCTGCAACGCGCTGGTTTTTGCGGGCAATGTCAGTGGCTGACCAGCCGCCAACGCCTGATAACCCTGTTGCAGGTCTTCCAGCAGCACACGCCATGACACGCCATCCACAGCAAGGTGATGAATGACCAACAGCAGGCGTTGCTCGCCTTGCGGCAAGTTCACGAGCACGGCGCGCAGCAGTGGGCCGGTGTGCAGATTCAGACTGCGCTGGGCCTTGTCGGCCAGCTCGGTCAGCTGCTCGCGATTGTCCAGTTCATGAATCCACAGCAGATTGCGCGAGTCGTGCGCATTAAAGCTCGCGTGCCACTGGCCGTCCTGCTGAACGAAGCCGAGGCGCAAGGCGTCATGTTGTTCGATCAGCGCAGTCAGCGCGCCTTGCAGCAATGTCGCGTCGAGTACCGTTTGCGGTTTGAGCATCACGGTCTGATTCCAGTGATGTCGCTCGGCGATCTCCAGTTCGAAAAAGCGCGCCTGAATCGGCAGCAAGGGGAGCGTACCGCTGCTCTGCTCCACCGTTGCCACCGGCTTTTTCTGAATCAGCCTGGCGACCGACGCCAATTGGGCAATGGTCTGTTTTTCGAACAACTGCTTGGGGCTGAGCTTGATGCCCTGCCGCTTGGCGCGGGCGATGATCTGCAGACTGAGAATCGAATCGCCGCCCAGTTCGAAGAAGTTATCGGTGCTGCCGACCTGTTCCAGCTTCAAGACGTCGGCCCAGACCGCTGCGAGCTTTTCCTCGACCTCGCCGACCGGCGCGGTGTAGCGCTGCTGCACCACGCCCGGCTTGGGCAAGGCACGCTTGTCCAGCTTGCCGTTGGCGGTCAGCGGCAGGCGGTCGAGCAGCACAATCTGCGCGGGCACCATGTAGTCCGGCAACCTTGTCGACAGTTGTTCGCGCAAGATTTCAGCGCTGGCAGACGCTACGCAATACGCCACCAGTTGCAGGCGCGACTCATCACCTTCCATCGGCAGCGGCAGCACGCAGGCCTCGCTCACCGTTTCAAGCGCCAGCAGCACCCGCGCCACTTCGGCAGGCTCGACCCGATAGCCGCGCACCTTGACCTGATCGTCGGCGCGACCGATGAATTCCAGCAGTCCCTCATGATTGCGGCGCATGCGGTCGCCGCTGCGGTAGACCCGAGCGCCATCCTGCGCAAACGGGTCCGGCACGAAGCGTTCGGCGGTCAGCCCGGGTTGTCCGAGATAACCCAGCGCCACGCTGTCGCCGCCGATGTACAGCTCGCCCGCCACCTGCGTGTCGCTCAGGTTGAGCACGTCATCCAGCACATACGCCTGCGCCCCCGGCAAAGGTTTACCCACTGGAACCGGACGCATCGGGTCGAAGACGAGCACTTCATGAGTCAGCACCCCGACCGTGGTCTCGCTCGGGCCGTAATGGTTGATCACCCGGCATTCCGGTTTGAGCTGGCGAATCTGCTCGACCAGCGCCGACGAACAGGTTTCACCGCCAACGATCAACGCATGCTGGGGCAGCACGTCGGCGGGCTGGCTGGCCTGCATCAGTGCCGCCAGATGGCCGGGCACGATCTTCAGCACGCCGACCTGATGTTCGGCCATGTAACGGGCAAAACCGTCCGGGTCGAAACCCAGCGCTTCAGGCAGCACGTGCAGGGTGCGACCGGAACACAAGGCACCGAACAACACGGTGTGGCCCAGGTCGGCGGCGATGGTCGAGACCAGCGCCATGCTCGCCTCGGGAGCCAGTTGCAGCCTGTCCAGCAGACCCCGCACGTAACTGGCCAGCGCGCCGTGGCTGACCAGTACGCCCTTGGGCCGGCCGGTGGAACCGGAGGTGTGGATAACGTAGGCAGGCGACTCGGCGGCAAGCGTCGAGTCGAGGGTAGTGGCTGGCAAATCCTGCCACACCGCAGGCGTCCAACTGACGCCCTGACAACCCTCGACTTTCAGCGACTTGGCCCGCGCATCGCCTTCGGCACACAGCACTACTCTGACTTTCGCATTGACAAGCATCTGCTGCAGGCGCGCATCCGGTGCCTTCACATCCAGCGGCATGTAAACGCCACCGGCCTTGAAGATCGCCAGCACTGACGTCAGCCACTCCAGCGAGCGCTCCATCAGCACGGCGACCGGCTGGCCTTGCTGTACGCCCAGCCGAATCAGATGGCGGGCCAGTTGATTGGCGGCCTGATCCAGCTCCAGCGTGCTCAATGTGCAGTCCAGATAACGGGCCGCAAGCGTATGCGGCTGCCGTTCGACCTGACGATCCCACTGCTGCAGCACGGACAGCGCGGGCTCAAGCGGACATGGTGCCTGCTCGACGGCCAACGCGCCCAGGCTGAACAGCGGCGCGTCGGGCGCAGCCAGCAGGGTCTGGAACAGTGCCAGCAACTCGGGCACGAAACGCTCGACGGTAGAGCGGCGATACAGGTCGCTGGCAAAGGCCAGGTCGCCGTGAATCAGCGTGCCGTCGTCGGTGATGTCCAGTGCAAGGTCGAAGTGCGCGCCCTGTTTATCGAACGGATACTCGCTGACTTGCAGACCCGGTAGCCTGAGCGCGGTCTTCTGCTTGAGCACCACGTTCTGGTTGAACTTGGCCTGGAACAGCGGGTTGTGGCCCAGATTGCGTTCGGGTGCGAGATGGTCGACCAGTTGTTCGAACGGTACGTCCTGATGGGCCTGTGCGCCAAATGAGGTGTCGCGGATCTGAGCCAGCAGATCGCGGTAGCTCAGGCGTTCGTCCACCTGGCAGCGCAGCACCTGGGTGTTGATGAAGAAGCCGATCAGCCCTTCCGTCTCGGCCGTGCCGCGATTGGCGTTGGGCACACCGATGCGGATGTCGCGTTGCCCGGCCTTGCGCGACAGGAACAGCGAGAAACCGGCCAGCACCAGCATGAACAGGCTCATGCCGTGAGCGCGGGCAAAGGCATTGAGCTGACGCGAGAGGTCGGCACCGAAATCAAAGCGCAGGTGCTCGCCCTGATAGCTCTGCGCGACCGGCCGCGGGAAGTCCTGTGCGGCGTCGAGCAGCGGTTGTTCGTCGCCCAACTGATCGCGCCAGTAAGCCAGTTGCCGCTCGCCCTCGCCCGCCTCCAGCCAGCTGCGTTGCCAGATCGCGTAATCGGCGTATTGCAGCGGCAACGCCGCCAGGCTCGGCTCGCGGCCTTCGCTGTACGCCTGATAGGCGTGGACGAACTCCTGAATCATCACGTCCATCGACCAGCCGTCGGAGACGATGTGGTGCATGCACACCACCAGCACATGCTCGTCACTGCCCAGACGGAACAGATGGGCACGCAGCAAAGGACCTAAGCGCAGATCGAAAGGCTGCGCAGTGACCGTCGCCACCTGCAGGGCCAGTTCGGCGTCGCGCTGTTCGCTGTCCAGCGCAGACAGATCGATGCGCTCAAGCGCCACGTGCTGGTCATTCAGCACCACTTGCAGCGGCTGGTCGCCGTCGGTCTGAAACACCGTGCGCAGCACTTCGTGACGCTCGATCAGATGGTCGAATGCGCGGGTCAGCGCCGTCTCGTTCAGAGTGCCATGCAGACGCAGGCCTGTGGTCATCTTGTAGGCATCGCTCGACGGATCGAGCTGCCAGAGGAACAGCAGGCGTTGCTGAGCGAAGGACAGCGGGATCGCAGTGAAATCGTGGCGACTGACCGGCACCGGCAGCAGACTGAAGTCCTTGCCGTCCTGACGCAGCCGGGCGAGAAACTGTCGGCGTTGCTCCAGCGACAGGCCGACAAAGCGCTTCGCGATACGTGCAGCAGTGGTCCCGGTCATGCTTCAAATTCCTCCAGCGAATCCATGAACTGGTCCATGTTGCTCCAGTCGTTGTCAGGGGTATTGGCGGTCAGCAGCGCGACCTCGGCAGACAAATCGTCCAGCACCGGTTTTTCGAACAGCACGCGCAGCGGCAGGCTGACGCCCAGTTGCGTCTTGATACGGGCAATGACTTGCGCGGCCAGCAGCGAATGGCCGCCCAGTTCGAAGAAGTGATCATCGAGCCCGACCCTCGGCGCATGCAGGACTTCCTGCCAGATGGCGGCGAGGCAGACTTCCACCTCGCTGACCGGCGCGCGATATCGGGCCTGCAACTGGCTGACGTCCGGCGCGGGCAAGGCCTTGCGATCCAGTTTGCCGCTGGGCGTCAGCGGCAGGGTCGGCAACAGCAGCAGGTGGGTCGGCACCATGTAATCCGGCAGGCTGGCCTGCAACTCGGCCTTGATGCGCTGGCGCAACGTCAGTTGCTCGGCTTCGCTGACGGTCGCGGCTTGCGGCACGATGTACGCCACCAGTTGTGTGCTGCTCGCCAGAGGGACGGCCAGCACCACGGCTTCGCGCACGTCATGACACTGTTGCAGGCGCGACTCGATCTCTCCCAGCTCAATGCGGAAGCCACGAATCTTCACCTGATGGTCGACTCGACCGATGTATTCGATGGCGCCATTGAGACGCTGCCGGGCGCGGTCGCCAGTGCGATACAGGCGCTCCCCCGCCACGAACGGATCAGCGACAAAGCGCTCGGCACTCAGACCCGGTTGGCCGTGATAACCCCGCGCCAATCCCGGCCCGCCGATGTACAACTCGCCCACCGCGCCTTGCGGCAGCAGATTCAGATCGTCGTCGAGCACATACAGACGACGACCGGCCAGTGCATGACCAATCGGCACGCCACGCCAGGACACCGCTTCCGGCGTCAACGCGCTGCAATCGTGAATGCTCGACACCACAGTGGCCTCGGTCGGGCCGTAGGTGTTGAGCAGGCGCACATGACCCAGACCTGCGTCGCGCCACAGACGCAAGCCTTCGATGGCCATGGCCTCGCCGCCCACATGAATCTGCCGCAGCGCGCCGTAATGCGCAGGCGGACTGGCGGCGAAGTCCTGAACCAGCGTGAGCCAGTAGGCTGCGGGCAAGTCGGCCAGCGTCACGCCATGCTCGACGACTGTTTGATGGAAGGTCGCGCTGTGCCACACACGTTCGTCACGCAGCACCACGGCGGCGCCTCGGCACAGTGGCGGGTAGAACTGCTCGACGAAGCCGTCGAAGCTGTGGGTCGCGAATTGCAGCACCCGGTCGCCTTCGCGCAAGTCGCTGTAATCGGCACCCAGGGTCACAAATTCGGCGAGCGCTCCATGACTGATCGCCACGCCCTTGGGCCGCCCGGTGGAGCCGGAGGTGTAGATCACATACGCGAGGCTGGCCGGATCGACAGGGACATGCAGATCGCTTATGTCGGTCGTCATGTTGTCGACTTCATCGATGCACAGGTAATCGAGCCCCTCAGGCATCGGCAAAGCGGCGAGACGGTCACTGTGGGTCAGCAGCAGTTTGAGGCCACTGTCGTCCATGACATGCCGCAGACGCTCGCTCGGCGCCGACAGGTCCAGCGGCACGTAAGCGCCCCCCGCCTTGAGCACGGCCAACAGCGCTACGGGCGTATCCAGCGAACGCCCCAGCGCCACACCGACCAGCACATCCGGCCCTACGCCGCGTTCGCGCAAACGTCGGGCCAGTTGATTGCCGCGTGCGTTCAGTTCGGCGTAGGTCAGGCTCGGCGAGTCGCCGTGCCGAGGGAGGATCAGCGCAATGGCATCGGGCGTACGCCTGACCTGCGCTTCGAACAGTTGGTGCGCAGGCGTGCTGCTATCGGCTTTGATGAGGTTATCGACGTCCAGTAACAGCGCGCGCTCTTCTGCCGCCAGCATCGACAGTTGCGACACGGTTTGCAGCGGGTCGGCACAGACCGACACCAGCAGGTTGCGCCAGTGCGCGGCCAACCGGGCGATGGTTGCCGCGTCAAAGATGTCGGTGGCGTAAGTGAACGCGGCGTTCAACTGCTCGCCTTCGCCGCTGGTGGCCAGCATCAGGTCGCTGGCTGCGGCATGGGAGCGCTGGGCGAGTGCCTGTTGCTCGGCAGGCAGGTTGGCCACACGCAGACCGCAAGCCAGTGGCTTGTCGAGCAGATCGGCGACCACCGGCTGGTGATTGAACATCACCTGGAACAGCGGATTGTGGCTTTGACTGCGCTCGGGCTGGAGCGCGTCGATGACCGCGTCGAAGGGTAATTCCTGATGCGACTGTGCGCCGGTCGAGGCTTTGGCCACGGTTTGCAGCAGATCGACAAAGCGCGTCTGTGCCGTGACTTCGCTGCGCAGCACCTGGGTGTTGATGAAGCAGCCGACCAGCCCTTCGGTTTCGCTGCGGGTGCGGTTGGCAATCAGCCCGCCGACCCGGATATCGGTCTGTCCACTGTAACGGTGCAGCAGGCTCTTGAAGGTCGCGAGCAGGACCACGAACAGCGTCACGCCCTGACGCTGGGCCAGGGTTTTAAGGTTGCGCAACAATTCGGGCTCCAGCGCCAGTTCGAGGCGTGCGCCTTCGTGGCTGGGCAAGGCCGGGTATGGACGGTCGGTCGGCAGCTCCAGCACCGGATGTTCATCGCCCAGATGCGCGCGCCAGTAATCCAGCTGCCGTGCCTGCTCACCCGCTTCCAGCCAGCTGCGTTGCCACACGGCGTAGTCGCGGTACTGCACGACCAGCGGCTGGAACGGAAGCGGCTGACCGGCGACCAGCGCGTCGTAGCCTCGCAGCCATTCGTCGATCAGTACATTCATCGACCAGCCGTCGGTGATCATGTGGTGCAGGTTGAGCAGCAGCACATGCTCCTGCCCGGCCAGGCGCAAGACGCGCAAGGTGAACAGCGGCCCGTGTTGCAGATCGAACGCCTGCACCGCCTGCTCGGCCATGGCCTGACGCGCCGCAGCCCAGCGCTGATCGACAGGCATTGCACTCAGGTCAGTCAATTCGATACGGACGGGAGCCGCCGGCGCGACGCGCTGAAACGCCCGGTCGCCTTCCTGACCAAAGGTCGTGCGCAGGCTCTCGTGGCGCTCGACCAGCGCGCTGAAGGCCTGCTCGAGCAGCGGCAGCTCCAGCGCGCCGTTCAGGCACACCGACATCGGCAGGTTGTAGGCCGCGCTGGTCGGGTCCAGTTGCCAGAGAAACCACATGCGCTGTTGCGCATAAGACAGCCCGTCCCGCTCGGCCAGCCCTTCGCACGACGGAATCGGGAACAACGAGAAATCCATGTCTTCACGACGCATACCGTCGAGAAACAAGCGACGTTTTTCCAAGGGTAACTCGACAAAACGGCGAGCGAGTTTCTGGGCGTGTTCGGGGTTCATGGGGGCATGTCCTTGCTGAATGGGGCTGACCGTGTGGCGCGGCCGTCTCAACAAGAACGAATTGGCGGGGAAATATTTAGAAAGGTTTTGAGGGTATTGGCAGATGCTCCGGTGCGTCTTGCAGATCGGACGCGGAGCGTCCTGAGCGGCATTCCCACGCGGAGCGTGAGGAACGATCAGTAACGTACACTGATCGTGCCCATCGCTCCGCGTGGGCATGCGTCCCGTGACGCTCCGCGTCACAAATGGCGCAGACCGAGCGCTCGCTTGAAGTCATCTTCTACGCAGTAGACGAGGAACCCGGCGCTTATTTGTCCGAATGCCCCTGCGCCATGGCCACCACCACTTTGCGCTTGCCGGTGAACGGGGCGCGGGAGTGGGCGGTGAGCATGTTGTCGAGCATCAGCACGTCGTTTTCCAGCCACGGGAAACTCACCGTGCAGTCGTCCAGCGCGCCGCGAATCTCGTCCAGCAGGGTCTCTTCGATGGCCGAGCCGTCGCCGTAGTACACATTGCGCGGCAGGTCTTCCTCGTCCACGACGTCCAGCAGGGTTTCGCGCACTTCCGGCTGCAGGTTGGAGATGTGAAAAAGGTGCGCCTGATTGAACCAGACCGTGTCCTGAGTGACCGGATGGCGCGACACCGCCTGACAAATCTGCCGGGTGCGCAGTTCGCCGTCGTCCTTCCACTCGCACTCGATGGCGTGGGCGCGGCAGTAGGCTTCGACCACGCTTTCATCTTCGGTGTTGAACACCTGACTCCATTCCACGTCCAGCCCATTGCCGTAATTGCGCACGTACATCAGTTTCTTTTCGATGAAACGGTCACGGATGCGCGCCGGAATGCGGCGGTAGATCTCCCGGCTGTCGGCAATCGGCGTTTCGCCGCCGGTCTGCGCGGCAATCATGCTGTAGAACCAGATCTTCATCGGCCATTCCAGGGTGTAGGCCTGCTCGTTGTGCAGCGGAATGCTCTGGTGCGCCGGGTATTCGGTGGAGGTGTACACACCTTTGGTCACGTTGCTGCGCGGCGTGGAACCGAATTCGTAATTGAGCAGCGGATCGCCGAAGCCAGCAGCAAACTCGCGAAACACTTCAGGGCCGCCCACGTCGAAGCCGCGAAACAGAATGCCCCCGGCGCGATAAAGGTGTTCTGCGACCAGCGGCTTGAATTCGCCCAATGCTTCCATCAAGTCCAGACCTGGCTCGGGCGCCTGTACCAGCATTGGCAATGTGCCCGCCCCCGCCAGCAATGGCCGGATATCCAAACTCAACGCATGACTCATGATGACTCTCCCTTGATGGCAAAAGCGCCTGATCCCCTGCGGCCGGACGCAACGCCAATGTCCAGATTGAACGTAACCGGCGGGCGGAAAATTAGCCGGCACACGACATTCACCCTCCCCAAAACCTGCTCTGAAACATTTCCTTTCATTTAAGCGCGAGAAAAAACTACATCTTTCGTATTCTCATTCGTCTTTAACTGGATGCAGGGCCTGTCGGTAGAACCGCGCCCGTTTTTCAGATATTGCCCCACAGAGAGCCCATGCCTGACTGAAGGCCGCTCCATACCGTGAATCGAGACCGTTTACCCATGTCGAAGAAATCCCGCTCGAAAATCTGGTTTCTCGTCCACAGCTGGCTGGCCCTGCCCATCTGGTTCTTCGTGCTGATTGTCTGTGTGACCGGCACCCTGGCTGTGGTCAGCAAGGAAATCATGTGGCTGGCGATGCCGGAAATACGTGACAACCCGCCTTCGGACACGGCCGAGCGGATGAGTTTCGAGCAGATTCGCGCCACCCTCGAGCGTAACGAGCCGGACCTGATCGTCGGCACGATCATGCAGCCCGACGGCGACTATTTTGCCCTCAGCGTGTTCGTGACTTACCCCGACGGCCGTTCAGTCCCGGCCTACGTCAATCCGTATACCGGGGTGATTCAGGGCCTGACGCCGTCGTTCGATTTCCGCCGCTTCACCCGCGCCCTGCATGGCTGGTGGCTGGTGCCGTTCACCAATGGCTACTCGTGGGGCTGGTATCTGGTTTCCATTCTCGGCCTGCCGCTGCTGGCGTCGCTGGTGACCGGGCTGGTGGTCTACAAGAAGTTCTGGAAAGGCTTTTTCAAGCCGCTGCGCTTCAGCCAGGGACCACGGATCTTCTGGGGCGACCTGCACCGGCTCAGTGGTGTCTGGTCGATCTGGTTCATTGCGGTCATTTCCATCACCGGCACCTGGTTTTTGATTCAGGCAATCCTCGGTGACAACCAGATCAGTATCTCCAGCCGTTCCCAGGTCGCTTCGATCATTCCCCACAGCGCGGTGCCGCTGACCGCCGATGGCAGCCCGGCACCGACCATCAGCCTGGAAAAGGCCGTGGAAATCGCCAAGGAGCGCATTCCAGGCCTGGAAGCCAGTTTCATCACACCGCCGTTCAACGCCTACAGCAACCTGCAGGTCGGCGGCCGCAGCTGGTATCCGCTGATGTACCAGACCGCCGAGATCAACCCGTACAGCGGTGAGATCGCCGCCTCTCATTTGCTGTCGGACCGCAACAAGCTGGAGTTCGTGACCGAGTCCATGCGTCCGCTGCACACCGGCGACTTCGGCGGCATCTGGATCAAGCTGATCTGGGCGTTCTTCGGTCTGGTGCTGAGCATGATGGTGCTCAGCGGCCTGCTGATCTGGAGCAAGCGCACCGCACTGGCCACGCTCAATGCCTTGAAGCGCGAGAACAGAATCCAACCGCTTTCCACCCGGCAAACCCCTCGGCCGCCGCTGGCGACCGGCACCCCGGAGAACAACCTGTGAGCAAGGCCGCTGTCGCGCAACCCGCTTCGTCACTGAGCCGTTTCTGGCACAAATGGCGTTTCCACATCAACGTACTGCTGATCCTGATTCCGCTGGGTTTCATGCCCAAATACTTTGCCGACAACGCGCTGGATCGCGGCGACACGGGCCTCGGGCAGCGGGAGATTGGCGAGTTCAAGGTCGGCCCGTGGAGCCTGCGTCTGGCCGAAGACCGCAACGAAGCGCCGCGTCTGTCCGGTGCGTCGGGCTACATGAAAAGTTTCAATGCCGCGCTATGCAACGCCTGCATCGATCGGGTCAAGGCGACTTACCTGCGCATCGGCAAGCCCCGCAACCTGCGCACCGCCGGGGTAATTTTCTTCGGCGGCGGCTATCGCATGGGCGCCTTCATGCAGATCCCGGAAACCACCAGCCCCGACTCGGAACTGTGGATCACCATGGAAGGCTGGGACGGTTCCGTGCATCAAACCTCCATTCCCCTGCAACAGGCCTCGCCCACCACCGTGGCCTGGCTGAAAAAACAAGGAGCCAAACCATGAACGCCCGCTTCTCCCTCCGGCGGCTGACGGCCGCTGCGCTCTGCCTGATCGGCCTTGGCCTGAGCGCCAACGTGCAGGCCCATAACCCGATGTGTGAGTGCAAACAGATCGACAATGAACAGATCCGCTGCACCGGCGGTTTCTCTGATGGCAGCGGCGCGCCGGGTGTGACCCTGGATGTGATCGGCTATGACGAGACCATTCTGGTGCCCGGCAAGCTGGGTGAGGATTCCACCGTCACCTTCAAGCGCCCCGCCTCCGAGTTCTACGTGCTGTTCGATGCCGGTCCCGGCCATGTCGTGGAGATCGACCAAGCGGACATCCCGGCCCCATGAGCGCGCCGACCCGACAGATCGTACGGCCGGCCGGTGCCGGGCATGAAACCCTCTACGTCCTCCTGTTGTGTCTGGTGATTCTGGCGGCTGCAGCAGGTGTCGTCAGCCTGCACGGTGAGCGTCAGGACGACCACAGTGTCGCCAGCCATCAGCTCGATGCGCGTCGCGACCTGACGGCAGCCGAACAGGGCATCTATGCCGACCTGCGCGTGACGCTGGATGAAATCCGCCTGCTGACTCAGGAGCAATCAACGCCGGTCACGCCGCAGCAACTGGGCGAGGAAGGTTTTGCGCCGTTCGCTGAAGACGCAAGTTCCGTGAGCCGTGGCGCCCATGCGTGGCAGATGCTGGAGCAGTCTTATCTGGGGCTGAGCCAGACGCCGACGGTGGCGGGCTCGTTCCTGATGCGGGTGGGCACCTCGTCTGACGCTCAGGCCGACATCTGGATCAACCGCAAGGCCACGGCGGCACCGGCCGACCTCAGTGACAAGACCCTGATCGGCGCAGGCTGGCAGCAGGTTGTCGCGCAATTCGACGCTGGTGTCACTCGCCAGCATCAGCACTGAAATCATCAGAGAAGATCGCTCGCCCATGCCTAATTTTTTCAAACGCCGCCCCTTGCTGCGTGTTCTGCTGATCGGCCTGTGCGCCACGCTGATGACGCCGCTGAGCCACGCCGCCGACCCGGCCAAGCGCCTGCGCATCGGCATCACCCTGCACCCGTATTACAGCTACGTGGCCAATATCGTGGGCGACAAGGCCGAGGTCGTACCGCTGATTCCAGCGGGTTTCAATCCCCACGCCTATGAGCCTCGCGCCGAGGACATCAAGCGCATCGGTTCGCTGGATGTGGTCGTGCTCAATGGCGTCGGCCATGACGACTTTGCCGACCGCATGATCGCCGCCAGCGAAAAGCCGGACATCAAGACCATCGAAGCCAACGCCGACGTGCCGTTGCTGGCTGCCACCGGTGTTGCTGCACGCGGCGCGGGCAAGGTGGTCAACCCGCACACCTTCCTGTCGATCAGCGCATCCATCGCACAGGTCAACAACATCGCCCGTGAACTGGGCAAGCTCGACCCGGACAACGCCAAGACCTACACCGCCAACGCCCGCGCCTACGGCAAACGCCTGCGACAGATGCGTGCCGATGCCCTGGCCAAGCTGACCAAGGCACCCAACGCCGACCTGCGTGTGGCCACGGTGCATGCCGCCTACGATTACCTGCTGCGCGAGTTCGGCCTTGAGGTTACGGCAGTGGTGGAACCGGCCCATGGCATCGAACCGAGCCCGAGCCAGTTGAAGAAAACCATCGATCAATTGCGTGAGCTGGACGTGAAAGTGATCTTCTCGGAAATGGATTTCCCGTCCACCTACGTCGACACCATCCAGCGTGAGTCCGGGGTCAAGCTGTACCCGCTGTCGCACATCTCCTATGGCGAATACAGCGCCGACAAGTACGAAAAGGAAATGGCCGGCAACCTCGACACCGTGGTCCGGGCGATTCAGGAGGCAGGCGCATGACGGTTGCGCAAAACCTTGAGATCACCCATCAGGGGCCTGGCATTGAATTCAGCGACGTGAGCCTGACGCTGGGCCGCACCACGATTCTTGATCGCATCACCTTCAACGTGCGGGCAGGCAGCTTGCATGCACTGGTCGGCCCCAATGGCGGCGGCAAG
Source organism: Pseudomonas viridiflava (assembly GCF_001642795.1). GTDB lineage: Bacteria > Pseudomonadota > Gammaproteobacteria > Pseudomonadales > Pseudomonadaceae > Aquipseudomonas > Aquipseudomonas viridiflava. The sequence goes on from NZ_LKEH01000038.1 coordinate 15,938, forward strand.
AGTTCGCTGATCAAGACACTGCTTGGCCAGACCCCGCATCAGGGCCAGCTCAGCCTGCAATGGCCCGGCTCGCCCGGCCTGATCGGCTATGTGCCACAGGCGCTGGAATTCGACCGCGGCCTGCCGATGACCGTCGATGACTTCATGGCCGCCATGTGCCAGCGACGCCCTGCCTTTCTGGGCTTGTCGAAGCACTACGCTGCGGCCATCGGCGAAGCACTGGAGCGGGTCGGCATGCAGGACAAGCGCAAACGCCGCATGGGCGCGCTGTCGGGCGGCGAACGCCAGCGTGTGTTGCTGGCGCAGGGCCTGATTCCGGCTCCGCAGCTGCTGGTGCTGGATGAACCGATGTCGGCGCTGGATGAAGCCGGCATTCAGGTCTTCGAACGCCTGCTGGGCGACTGGCGTCGAGCCGGAATTACGGTGCTGTGGATCGAACACGATCTGGAAGCCGTGAAGCGGCTCGCCGATCAGGTGACCGGACTCAATCGTCGGGTGTTGTTCGATGAATCGGCGCAAACAGCGCTCACGCCGGAACGGCTGCTGACCCTGTTTTCCGCGCATCCGCGTGCGGCAGACGTCAAGAACGGGAGCGCTGCGTGATGGATTACGAGAGCTTTCGACTGTTCATTCAAGGCTTGGCGTCGTCCGGCTATCTGCCTGAAGCGCTGGCCTACGGCTTCGTGGTCAATGCCTTGCTTGCCGGGTTGCTGATCGGTCCGGTGCTGGGTGGTCTGGGCACGCTGGTGGTGGTCAAGCGCTTCGCGTTCTTCTCCGAAGCGGTAGGCCATGCGGCGTTGACGGGCGTGGCCATCGGCATCCTGCTCGGCGAGCCTTACACCGGCCCATATGGCAGTTTGTTCGGCTACTGCCTGCTGTTCGGCATCGTGCTCAATTACCTGCGCAACCGCACCGGCCTAGCGCCCGACACGCTGATCGGCGTGTTCCTGTCGGTGTCGCTGGCGCTGGGTGCGAGCCTGCTGCTGGTGCTGGCAGGCAAGATCAACGTGCACATCCTGGAAAACGTGCTGTTTGGCTCGGTACTGACCGTCAACGGCAATGACCTGCTGGTGCTGCTGATCGTCGGCTCGCTGGTCATGGGCCTGAGCCTGCCGCTGTACAACCGCATCATGCTGGCCAGCTTCAATCCGCAGCTGGCCGCTGTGCGTGGCGTGGCGGTGAAGACGCTGGATTACCTGTTCGTGATTCTGGTGACGCTGATCACTGTGGCGGCGGTGAAGGTCATTGGCGCGATTCTGGTCGGCGCCCTGTTGGTGATTCCAGCCGCCGCTGCTCGCCTGTTGAGCCAGTCGCTGAAGGGCTTCTTCTGGATCTCGGTGGCGATTGCGACCGTCAGCACCCTGTGCGGCATTCTGCTGCCCATCGTCTTCGACCTGCCTGTACCTTCCGGCGCAGCGATCATTCTGGTGGCCGGCGTCGCGTTCGCCCTGGCCGCCATCGCTCGCGGCACGGTGCCCAGCCTCAAAGGAAATATCGGATAAATGTTCACTCTGCGACGTATGACCCTCGCGCTGGCCATGACCGGCCTGCTCTGCAATGCCGTCTCTGCGGCTGATGCCACAGCGCAATCCGCCCAGCCGGTACGCGTGCTCGCCAGCCTGCCGATCACCTATGGCCTGGGGCAGATTCTGCTCAAGGACAGCGGCGTAGTGCTGGAGCGGGCTGCAGCAGCCAACCTGCCCGGCTCTCGCCAGACTGCCTACTTCACCGGGCGTGGTGCCGAGGCATTGCGTGGGCTGGCGGTCAACGCTGATGCGGTGATCGGGCTGCGCTCGATCTGGGCCGATGACCCGCTCTACCCCAATGCGCGCCGCAGCAACATTCGTATCGTTGAGATCGACGCCGCGCGTCCCGTGGACGGCAGCCTGCCCGGCATCGCGGTTCAGCCGGGGCAAGGTGTCGATGGCCTGAACAGTCAGCCGTGGCTGGCGAGCAACAACATGGGTCGCATGGCCGACGTCATGGCGGCAGACCTGGTGCGACTGGCGCCCGCCGCCAAGCCGAAGATCGAGGGCAATCTGGCAGCGCTCAAGCAGCAACTGCTCAAACTCAGCGCCAGCAGCGAAGCGAGTCTGGCCAGCGCCGACAACCTGAGCGTGGTGAGCCTGTCGGACCGGTTCGGTTATCTGGTCAGCGGGTTGAATCTGGAGCTGATCGACAACCTGGCATTGACCGACGAACAATGGACGCCAGAAGCGGTGCAGAAGCTGGCGAAGACTCTCAAGGACAACGACGTGGCCCTGGTACTCGACCACCGCCAGCCCCCCGAGCCGGTCAAGGCCGCGATTGACGAGGCAGGCAGCAAGTTGCTGGTACTGGGGATCGATGGCGCTGATCCGCTGGCGGAATTGCAGGGGGATATCGAGCAGATCATCGGGGCGCTGAAGTGATACTGATTGGGCGCAGTCGCGCTCATTGATATCCCCTGAGCATTACCACGCTTCGCGTGGTAATGCTCTCAGGACGCTCCGCGTCTGAGTGCCTGCACTGAATCATCGGCCTGAGTGATTGGCGTCGCCTGACCCATGGGACGCAGAGCGTCCCTGGCTGAATGCATACCCCGTGGGAGGCGGCTTGCCGGCGATGGCGTCTGTTCAGTCACTGATAGGTCGCTTCAGAAAAAGTATCGCCGGCAAGCCGCCTCCCACAGTCCGTGGTCGCAGCAAGACTCGGGCATAACGCTGAGCACAAGCATGGGCATGATCGGCGTGCTTCAGATCACGCTGATCGTTCCTACGCTCCGCATGGGAATGCCGCTCAGGACCGCTCCGCGTCCGCTCTCGAATGTGGCGCAGATGTGTGCCCAAGCTCCAGCGTTATCCACGTCATGCGCTCGGCTCACTGAATCCGCAATCTGTGCCATGTGTGACGCGGAGCGTCACGGGCGGCATGCCCACGCGCAGCGATGGGCACGATCAGTGTCGAGGCGGACCTGTGTATAACGACGAGCGCGAAGCATGGGCACGATCGTTAATCCGACTTGATCAGTGGCTCGCCGCCGTCTGCGCGTCCATCTTCTGGCGCAGGCTCAGGGGGCGCATGTCGGTCCAGACTTCTTCGATGTAGGCCAGGCACTCTTTCTTGAAGCCGCTCTTGCCCACGGTGCGCCAGCCGTTGGGAATGGCTTTGTAGTCGGGCCAGATCGAGTACTGTTCTTCGTGGTTGACCACCACTTGAAAGACGATGTCTTCCCGGTCGAATACTGAAGTCATTGTTGCTCTCCATGAGGGTTCAGCGCCGCCGTGCCAATTCATGGCGGCTATAGGGATTGAACGTATCGCTACGTCGAAAAATTAAAGCTGAGCGACTGCGGCGTTCAGCGCGCGGCCGAAGATGCCGGCGACTTCGTCGATCTGTTCGGCGGTGATGACCAGTGGCGGCAGGAAGCGCACGACGCTGCCGTGCCGACCACCCAGTTCCAGAATCAGCCCGCGCTTGAGGCATTCGCGCTGGATCAGCGGCGCCAGGCGTGCAAACACCGGCGGATGACCCTGAGCGTCACGCGTACCGGCCGGGTCGACCAGTTCAACGCCAAGCATCAAGCCACGTCCGCGAATATCGCCCAGTTGCGGGAAATCACGCTGCAGCTCGCGCAGGTGTGCAACCAGCCGCGCGCCCATCGCGGTCGCGTGCGCGCAAATGTTGTGTTCCTTGAGATAACGCATCACCGCAGAGCCGGTGGCCATGGCCATCTGGTTGCCACGGAAAGTCCCGGCATGCGCGCCCGGCAGCCAGGTGTCGAGCCACTGGCGATAGACAACGACCGCCAGCGGCAGGCTGCCACCGATGGCCTTGGACATCACCACCACGTCCGGAATGATTCCGGCGTGCTCGAAGGCGAACATCCTGCCGGTGCGGGCAAAACCGCTCTGGATTTCGTCGACGATCAACGCCACGCCTGCCTTCTCGGTGATACGACGCACGCCACGCAGCCAGTCGAGGTCAGCAGGAATCACGCCGCCCTCGCCCTGCACCACTTCGACAATCACCGCTGCAGGCAGTTGTACACCGGCTTCCGGGTCGTTGAGCAGGTTTTCCAGGTAATGCAGGTTGGCTTTCACGCCCTGCGCGCCGCCCAGCCCGAACGGGCAGCGGTAGTCGTAGGGATACGGCAGAAACTGCACGCCGGCACTGAGTAGCGCACCCAGCGGCTGCTTCGGACCCAGGCTGCCCATCAGGCTCAGCGCGCCCTGGCTCATGCCGTGGTAACCGCCCTGAAAGGACAGTACGGTGCTGCGTCCAGTCGCCGTGCGCACCAGTTTCAGCGCGGCTTCCACCGCGTCAGTGCCGGTCGGCCCGCAGAATTGAATCTTCGCTTCACGAGCCAGTTCTTCGGGCAGCAGACCGAACAGGTCCTGCACGAACTGATCCTTGACCGGCGTGGTGAGGTCCAGCGTGTGCAACGGCAATTCGTCGCTGATGACTTGCTGAATCGCTTCGATCACCACCGGGTGATTGTGACCCAGCGCCAACGTGCCAGCGCCTGCCAGGCAATCGATGAAACGCCGTCCTTCGACGTCTTCGACATGAATGCCCTTGGCGCGCTTGAGTGCCAGCGGAATGCGCCGCGGGTAGCTGCGGGCGTTGGACTCCTGGCGACTCTGGCGCGCCAGCAAGGGCGACTCGTCGAACTGGTAGAGCGTCTCGACCGGCGCCGGGGCAACCCGTGCCGGTTGATCATCGATAAACCTGGTAGCGACTGACATCTGTGCAACCCTCAATACGCTGTCTGATGAGCGAAACCGTTGTATGACCTGGGTCGACCGGGTACAGGCCCCGGCCGATTCAGGCATTTATTCCTTCACTTGAAAACGCGCCAGCGACCTGCGGATTTACACCCGGTAACGAGTTTTTCATCCGCAAGGCCGATGGCCCGACGACAGGCCGATCAGAGCCCTTCCAGTTCCGCCATCAGGTCGGCCAGCCGGTCGAATTTCTGCTCGTCGACCTTCTGTCCGCCCAGGCTTTCCAGATGCTGTGCCAGCGCCTGAACCGTGTTGAACTCGAACATTGCCCTTAGTGGCACGTTGCGCTGCAACTGTTTCTGCGCACGGGTCACCACTTGGGTGGCGAGCAGTGAATGGCCGCCCAGTTCGAAGAAGTTGTCGGTGATACCGACCCGCTCCACCTTGAGCACATCGGCCCAGATCGCGGTCAGTTGCTGCTCCATTTCGCTTTGTGGCGCGACGTAATCCTGCTGCGCCAGGCTGACGTCCGGCGCAGGCAGGGCCTTGCGGTCCAGCTTGCCGTTCGGGGTCAGCGGCATCTGCTCCAGCAGCACCATATGCGAGGGCACCATGTAGTCCGGCAGGCTGGCCCTGAGCTGGTTCTTCAGGTCGTCACGCAAGGCGTCGGGGTCCTGCACCACACCGTTGGGCACCAGATAGGCGGCGAGCACCTTACCCAGCGGACCGTCGATATCCAGCACCACCGATTCGCGAATCGCAGCATGCTCCTGCAAGCGGGTTTCGATCTCGCCCAGTTCGATGCGGTAGCCACGGATCTTGACCTGATAGTCGACCCGACCGACGTATTCCAGGACGCCATCACGGCGACGGCGTGCCAGATCGCCGGTGCGATACAGCCGCTCGCCCGGCGCACCGAACGGGTTGGGCACGAACACCGGCACGGTGCGCAGCGGATCGCCGACATAACCGCGTCCGACCCCTGTACCCGCCACGCAGAGCTCACCGACGGCGCCCAGCGGCACAAGCTCCAGCGCTTCATCGAGCACATACAAACGGTTGTTGTCGGTCGGCAGGCCGATGGGCAGGTAGGTGCTACGGGTGGACGCCGCATCGACCCGGAAGAACGCCACATCGTCCGAACATTCAGCCGGACCGTAGGCATTCACCAGCCCGATATCGGGATAGCGTTGCAGCCACTGGCTGGCCAGTTCCGGCGGCATCGCCTCGCCCGTCGGCAACATCCAGCGCAGTCCGTCGAGCGTCGCCTGCTCTTCGGCCAACAGCCCGGTGATCAGTGACGGCACGCTTTCCAGCACGCTGATGCCCTGCACCTGAACATGTTTGAGCAGCGCCTGAGGATCGCGAGCGATGTCGTTGGGGACGATATCGACCCGGGCGCCAAACAGTGGCGCAGCGAGGAACTGCCAGACCGAGATGTCGAAGCTCTGCGAAGCGGTCTGGGCAATCACATCGGCAGCGCTGAGGTTCAGGTAAGGCACCTTGCTCAGCTGATTGTTGAGCATGCCGCGCTGCTCGACCATCACGCCTTTCGGTTGCCCGGTCGAACCCGAGGTGAAGATCACATAGGCCAGGTTGTCCGGTGCGCTGTAGCGTCCCGGATTGTGCTGTGCGGTTTCCTGCTGCTGCACGGTTTCCCAGACCAGCAGGTGCGGACGATTGGCTTCGGGCAGCGCCTCCAGCAAGGCCCTGCCCTGTCCCACACAGTGCTCGGTACACACCAGAACCGGCGTACGGCTCTGAACGATGATCCCGGTCAGTCGTGGATTCGGCAACGCCGGGTCCAGCGGCAGGTAACCGGCGCCGGCCTTGAAGCTGCCGATAATCATGCCCAACAGCTCAGGCCCGCGCTCGGCCAGCAGCGCAATCGGCTGATCGAACCCGACACCGGCCCCGATCAAGGCATGGCCCAGTCGGTTGGCAGAGTGGTTCAGCTCGACATAGCTGGCGCGATGTTCCAGACAGCTGACGGCGATGCGCTCGGGATGCGCGGCAACCTGCGCCTCGAACAACTCGACGTAGCTGCGCTCCAGCGGGTAGGCGCGCTCGCTCTGATTACAGCCTTCCAGCAGGAATTCACGTTCCGGGTCGCCGAGCAGCGCCAACTCGGCCATGTCGCCGTGGAAGCCTTCGACCAACGCCAGCAGCAAGCGCTTGAACTCGCCAAGCATGCCCTGCACAGTCGGCTCATCGAAATAGCGCTGGTCGTAGGACAGGTGCAGACCCAGGTCATCGCCGGGGTAGCAGACCGCCGTCAGCGGGTAGTTGGTGTGGGTGCGACCTGAATCGGAGGTGGCGTTCAGGCTTTGGGCGCGGTCCAGCACCGAGACTTCCACCGGCGCGTTCTCGAAGACAAACAGGCTGTCGAATAGCGGTTGGCCCTTGGGCAGCTCGCTGTTTTCCTGAATGGTCACCAGCGGCAGGTATTCGTACTCGCGCAGTTGCATGTTGCTGTCCAGCAACTGACTCAGCCACTGGCGCACGCTGCAACGCTGCTCGTCCCCCGGCATGCCGATGCGCAGCGCAATGGTGTTGATGAACAGCCCGACGGTGCGCTGCATCTGCGGCAATTCCACCGGACGGCCCGCCACGGTGACACCGAACACGACGTCGCGATCGCCGCTCATACGCCGCAGGGTCAAGGCCCACGCGGCCTGGGCGAAGGTGTTGACGGTCAGTTGGTGCTGCTGCGCCAGTTCACGCAGCCGTGCGCCGTCCGCGACATCGAGACGGGTGTAGCAGTCGCCGACCACCATACCGCCGCTCTCGCCCGCGTGTTCCCGCAGGAACGGACGGTCGCTCGGAATCGGCGTCGGCCGTTCGAAGCCCGCCAGATTCTGACGCCACCAGTCGCGAGCCTGCGTCAGCCCCCGGCGTTGCAGCCAGCCGATGTAGTCGCGATAACGTGGCGCGGGCGCCAATTGCGCGTCACGGCCCTCGCCCAGCGCAGTGTAAATGTCGAAAAAATCGTTCATCAGCAGCGAGCGGCACCAGGCATCGATGAGGATGTGGTGGTTGCTCATCATGAACCAGTAGCGCGCCTCGTCCACACGGATCAGGCGCAGGTGGAACGGCGGTTGACGCAGCAGATCGAACCCGGCCTCACGTTCGGACTTGAGCAGGGCCTGCAGTCGCGGTTCCTGCTGGTCGCTGGCCACGTCGCGCCAGTCCAGGTAATCGATGGGCGTATCGCCCGGTTTGTGAATGACCTGCAACATGGTTTCGCCGATGTCCCAGCAGAACGAGGCCCGCAGCGCTTCATGCCGAGCGATCACCGCCTGCCAGGCTTGCGCGAAACGTTGCGGGTCCAGCGCGCTGTTGATGCGGTAGCGGTCCTGCATGTAGTACAGGCCGGTGCCCGGCTCCAGCAGCGTGTGCAGCAGCATGCCTTCCTGCATCGGTGTCAGCGGGTAGACGTCTTCGATCCGGGCGGCCGGAACCGGTAACGCGTCCAGCTGCGCCTGATCCAGTTCAGCCAGCGGGAAGTCCGACGGCGTCAGACCGCCGCTGCCTTCGGTCAGGCAATGGCTGATCAGCGCCTGCAGCTGCTTCAGATAATCCTGCGCCAGGGCTTCAATGACTTCAGGCAGATAACGCTCGGCGCTGAACGTCCAGCGCAGCACCAGTTCGCCGCCGTACACCTGACTGTCGATGCTCAGCTCGTTGGGCAGCGGCGCATGGGGGTCATGGGCCGCGCCAGCGGAATCTTCCAACGGCCGGAACAGCGCGTCGTCAGCGAAGCTCTGGTCGAACTGGCCCAGGTAGTTGAAGGTGATCGGGGCGACCGGCAACGCCTGCATGGCGCTGCGACTGCCCTCATCGGCCAGATAGCGCAGCACCCCGTAACCCAACCCCTTGTGCGGCACCTGACGCAGCTGTTCCTTGATGGCCTTGATGGACTCACCCGGTTCGGCATGGTCGAGCGCAGGGGTCAGGCGCAACGGATAGGCACTGGTGAACCAGCCGACGGTGCGGGTCAGGTCAATGTCATCGAACAGGGTTTCGCGGCCGTGCCCTTCGAGCTGGATCAGGGTCGAGACTTGCCCGCTCCATCGGCATACCACTAGCGCCAATGCGGTCAGCAGCAAGTCGTTGACCTGGGTCCGGTAGGCGCTCGGCGCCTGTTGCAGCAGATGCCGGGTGCTACTGGAGTCCAATCGCACGCTGAGGGTTCGGGCGTGACGATTCTGCTGACCGCCCTGCGGGGCATGGCACGGCAGCGCTGCGGTCGGACCGCTGAGCTGGCGTTGCCACCATTGAAGCTCTTCACGCAACGACTCGCTGCCGGCATAGGCCTGCAGGCGACTCGCCCAGTCCCGGAAGGCACTGGTCTTGGCCGGCAAACGAACCGGCTGGTTTTCGCTGAGCTGCCGATAAGACGTCTGCACATCGTCGAGCAGCACGCGCCAGGACACACCATCGACGACCAGGTGATGAATGACCACTAGCAGCCGTTGCTGCCCCTGCGGCCCATCGACCAGTACGGCACGCAACAGCGGACCGCTCTGCAGATCAAGGCTGCGCTGGGCCTGTTCGAACAGCGCGGCGCATTCGTCCATCTGCACCACCTGCGCGTGGATCAGCAGCGCGTCATGCGTGACCACTGCGCGATGCTCGGCGCGCCAATGACCGCGCTGCTCCTCGAATCCGAGCCTCAGGGCATCGTGCTGTTCGAGCACAGCGTGCAACGCGAGTTCCAGCGTCTGCGCGTTCAACCGGGCGACAGGCTCTAGCACCAGCGCCTGATTCCAGTGCTGACGCTCTGGAATCGGCGTGTCGAAAAACCAGTGCTGAATCGGCGTGAAGCCCGATTCGCCGCTCACCCGACCCTGTTCGGCCTGGATCAACTGCTGAGTCGTTGCTACGGCAGCAAGGGTATATACGGTCTGATGCTGAAACAGATCACGTGGTGTGAAATGAATGCCCGCCTGACGCGCCCGACTGACCACCTGAATCGACAGAATCGAATCGCCGCCCAGCTCGAAGAAGTTGTCGTCGAGCCCGACCTGCGCCACGTTCAGCACTGCGCACCAGATCGCCGCCAGTTGCTGCTCGAGGTCGCTGACCGGCGCCACGTAGTGCTGACGATTGAGCTCGGGGTCCGGCGCGGGCAAGGCCCGTCGGTCGAGTTTGCCGTTGGCCGTCAGCGGCATGCTGTCCAGCAGAATCAGGTGCGCAGGCACCATGTAATCCGGCAGTTGCGCCTTGAGGTGCGCTTTGAGCGAGTCACGCAGATGCGCCTGTTGCCCGGCATCCTGCGCGGCCACGTCAGTGACCAGATAACCCGCCAATTGCTTGCCTGACGGCGTATCCAGCGACAGCACCACGGCCTCGCGCACGCGCCCGTGTTCCAGCAGGCGGGTCTCGATTTCGCCCAGCTCGATGCGGAAGCCGCGAATTTTGACCTGATGGTCGATTCGGCCCAGGTATTCCACAAGCCCGTCGGCACGCTGGCGCACCAGATCGCCGGTGCGATACAGACGCCCGCCCTGCCCGCTGAACGGATCGGCCACGAAGCGCTCGGCGGTCATGCCCGGACGCTGGTGATACCCCTGCGCCAGACCCGGTCCGCCAATGTACAACTCGCCACTTGCGCCCTGCGGCACCAGAGCCAGATCGGCATCAAGGATGTAGGCGACGCGCGCGCCCACCACCTGACCAATCGGCACGCTGGCCTCGCCTTCCGGCAATTGCTGCGGCGCCAGACTCGCCAGCGGCATGACCACGGTTTCCGTCGGGCCGTAGGCATTGAAGAACAGCTCCGGCTGGAACACCGCACGAATGCGATGCAGGTGCTCGCCAGTCAGCGCTTCGCCGCCGGTGATACACATGCGCACCGGCAGGGTTTGACCCTGTGTCGCCAGCCATTGCGCCAGCTGGCTGCCGTAGCTCGGGGTGAAACCGAGAATATTGACCTGTTGCTCACGGATCAGGCCGCAGATTTCTTCGGCGTCCCACTGCCCCTGCGCCCGCAGCACCACACGTGCACCGGCAAGCAGCGGCACCAGCAGACGTTCGGTGGCCGCATCGAAATTGATCGAATAGAAATGCAGCTCGCAGTCGTCAGGCTGCATGTCGAAGCGTCGGATCACCGCCTGGCAGTGCATGGCGATTTCGCCATGGGACACCACCACGCCTTTTGGCTTGCCGGTCGAGCCCGATGTGTAGATCAGGTACGCCTGATGCTGCGGCAGGCTGAGGAACGGCAGTTCGTCGTGCGAGTAGCCATCCAGCAATGGCAGGTCATCCTCCAGACACCAGCGCGCCACGTCATCAGGCAGCTCGCCGAGGGCGGCAAACAGTGCGCGATCACTCAACAGCAGGCCGACGCCGCTGTCTTCGATCATGTACTGCAAGCGCTCCAACGGGTATTCCGGATCCAGCGGTACATAGGCGCCACCAGCCTTGAGGATCGCCAGCAGGCCGATCACCATGTGCTGCGAACGCTCCAGCGCCAGACCGACACGCACCTGCGGCCCGACACCCCGCTCGCGCAGCACCCGCGCCAGTTGGTTGGCCCGGCTGTCCAGTTCGGCGTAGCTCAGGGTTTCGCCCGCAAAGGTCAGCGCTGGCGCGTTCGAACGCAGGCGCGCCTGCTCGGCAAAAAGCTCATGAATGCACTGATCCAGGCGCTGCTCGCCCGCTTCGACGCCCAGACTGTCGAGCAGTTGCTGACGCTCGGCGTCCTGCAACAGCGGCAGTTCGCTGAGGCGTTGCTGCGGATCGGCCAGCAAGGCTTGCAGCAGGTTGAGCCAGTGCTCGGCCATTTTGGCGATGCGCGGCTCGTCGAACAGGTCGGTGCTGTAAGTCAGGCAGCAACCCAGACGATGATCCAGTTCGGTGACTTCCAGATTGAGGTCGAACTTGGTCGCCCGCGCATCGTTGACCAGATACTCGACCGTCATCCCGGCCAGCTCACGGCTCTGCTGGAATTCCCAGCGCTGCACGTTGCACATCACCTGGAACAGCGGGTTGTAAGCTGCACTGCGCGGCGGTTGCAGGGCTTCGACCAGATGGTCGAACGGCAGGTCCTGATGCGACTGGCCTTCGATGACCGTATGCCGGACCTGCTCGAACAACTGGGCCACGCTCATCTGCCCGTCGAGCTGCACACGCAGCACCTGGGTGTTGAGGAACGCGCCGATCAGGCCTTCGCTTTCCGGGCGAATCCGATTGGCCACCGGCGCGCCGATGCGCAGGTCGGTCTGGCCGCTGTAACGGTAGAGCAGCACCGCCAGCGTGGCGGTCATGGTCATGAACAGGGTCAGGCCGTTCTGTGCGTTGAACGCGCGAACCCTGGCGGCCAGATCGGCTTGCAGATCAAAACGGTACAACTCGCCCTGATGGCTCTGTACCGGCGGACGCGGACGGTCGCCGGGCAGTTCCAACAGTGGATGCTCGTTGCCCAGTTGCGCGGTCCAGTAATCCAGTTGGCGCTGACGCTCGCCCGCTTCCATCCACCGGCGTTGCCAGACGCTGTAATCCAGATACTGAACCGCCAACGGATCCAGTGGCGACGGCTTGCCTTCAAGAAAGGCTTCGTACAACAGCCCCAGTTCGCGAGCGAAAATGTCCATCGCCCAGCCTTCGGTGACGATGTGGTGCAGGGTCAGGACGAAGTAATGTTCCAGCTCGCCTGCCCGGACCAGACAGGCGCGCAGCAGCGGTCCGGTTTCCAGATCAAACGGCTGATGCGCTTCGCTGTCGGCCAATGCCTGAAGCCGCTGCTGACGAACCTCGGCAGGCAGCGCGGAAATGTCCTCCCAGCGCATCTGCAGACCGGTGTGCTCCGAGACGTTCTGATACGCCACGCCATCGACGCTGGGAAAGGTGGTGCGCAGGGTTTCGTGGCGCAGGATCAGCGCTTGCAGCGCCGCGTCGAAACGCTGGATGTTCAGCACGCCGTTCAGGCGCGCCATGCCGCCCACGTTGTAGGCCGGGCTGTCCGGCTCCATCTGCCAGAGGAACCACATGCGTTGTTGCGAGTACGACAACGGCACCGGCTGGCTGCGGTCGACGCGGGCAATCGGTTGCAGGCTGCTGCGTACGCCGGACGCCTGAATGCTCGCAATCTGCTCGGCGAACGCACCCAGTTCGCTGGCCTCGAACAGTGTGCGCAGCGGCAGGTCGATGTCGCAGGCCTGACGCACGCGGGAGATAATCTGGGTGGCCAGCAAGGAATGGCCGCCCAGCGTGAAGAAGTCATCACGCAAGCCGACACGCGGCACACCCAGCACTTCGCGCCAGATGGCGGCGATCTGCTTTTGCAGCGCCGACTGCGGCTCGACGTGCTCGCGGGTCTGCCATTGCGGTTCGGGCAAGGCGCGACGGTCGAGCTTGCCGGTAGGGCTCAAGGGCATGCTGTCCAGACGCACGAATTGCGTCGGGACCATGTAATCCGGCAATTCCAGCGCCAGTGCGGACTTGATGCGCTCTGCCTGTTCAGCTTCGCTTTGGTCCTCAAACGCTGCGGTGTAATAGCCGATCAGTTGCGGACCGGCGACCGTTTTACGCACCAGCACCGCCGCATGGCCAATACCCGGCTGAGCCAACAAACGCGCTTCGATTTCCTGCGGTTCGACCCGGAAGCCACGCAGCTTGACCTGCTGATCGAGACGCCCCAGGTATTCCAGCGCGCCATCACTGCCCCAGCGCACCCGATCGCCGGTGCGATACAGCCGCTCACCCGCCTCGCCCAGCGGATCGGCCACGAAACGTTCGGCTGTCAGCGCAGGACGATCCAGGTAGCCTCGTGCCAGACCGATGCCGCCAATGCACAGCTCACCCGCGACGCCTTGCGGCGCCGGATTCAGCTCGGCGTCCAATACGCGACACAGCACGTTGCCCAGCGGGCGGCCAATCGGCGAGCGCTCGCCGTCCGCCAATTGGCAGTGCCAGTGGCTGACGTTGATCGCGGTTTCGGTCGGGCCATAGCGGTTGTGCAGTTGCACGTTCGGCAGTTGCTCCAGCACCCGGTTGCGCAGCTCACTCGGCAACGCTTCACCGCCCGAGAACAGACGACGCAGGCTGTTGCACTGCCGGGTGAGCGGTTCGTCGATGAACACCTGCAACAGCGGCGGCACGAAGTGCAGCGTGGTGACGCCGTAATCCCTGACCAGTTGCGCGATGCGATGCGGATCGCGGTGCTCGCCGGGACCGGCCAGCAGCAATCGGGAACCGGTTATCAGCGGCCAGAAACACTCCCACACTGACACGTCGAAACTGATTGGCGCTTTCTGCATCAGCACGTCGCTGTCATCCAGCGCGTAGGTGGCCTGCATCCACTGCAGGCGCTCGGCCAGCGCGGCGTGGGTGTTGCCAACGCCCTTGGGTTGCCCGGTGGAGCCTGAGGTGTAGATCACGTACGCAAGGTTATCGCCCTGCAAATGCAGGCCCGGCGCACTGACCGGCCAGCTTTCCAGGTTCAGGGTGTCCATCGCCACCGTGCAGACACCCTCGGCGCTCGGCAGATCACCCAGCAGATGGCTCTGGGTCAACAACAGTTCGACGCCGCTGTCCTCAAGCATGTAGGCCAGGCGTTCGGTCGGGTAATCCGGGTCCAGCGGCACGTACGCGCCACCGGCCTTGAGAATCGCGAGCAGCCCGATCAGCAGTTGTGGCGAACGCTCGGCGGCAATCGCGACGTTGACATCCGGGCCGACGCCCTTGTCGCGCAGGTAATGCGCCAGACGGTTGGCCTGAGCATGCAGGCTGGCGAAGTCGAGGCTGCCGCCCTCCCACATCAGCGCAATCCGTTCCGGCGTCTGTCGGGCCTGATTGCTGAGCAGCTCAGGCAGCCAACGCGTCGCGGGCGCACAGGGCGCAACGCTCCACTGTGCCTGTTGCGCCTGCTCGTCATCGCCGAGCAGTTGCAGATCACCCAGCGCGATCTGTGCGTGCTGGCTGACCTGAGTCAGCACCCGTACATAGTGCTGCGCCATGCGCACGATGGTGTCGCGCTCGAACAGCTCGTCGGCGTAATCGAAAGACAGCGTCAGGCGACCGTTTCTGTCTTCCTCGCTATGCAATTGCAGATCGAACTTGGCTTCGCGGCTGTGCCATGGCAATTCGTCGGCGAGTAATCCCGGCAAGCGGCGCAAGGCACTCAGGTCGCGCTGCTGATGGTTGAACATGACTTGAAACAGACCGTGCTCGCGGGCCTGCGCAAAGGCTTCGACCAGTTGATCGAAGGGCACATCCTGATGCGCCTGAGCGTCCAGCGCCGTCTGACGGGTCTGGGCCAGCAATGCCGAGAATGGCTGGCGCGAATCGAGCTGCGCACGCAACACCAGGGTGTTGATGAAAAAGCCGATCAAGCCCTGGGTTTCATGACGCGGACGATTGGCACCGGGCACGCCGATGCGAATGTCGGTGTGTCCGCTGTAGCGATGCAACAGGGTCTGGAAGCTGGCCAGCAACAGCATGAACGGCGTCGATTGCCAGGCTTGCGCCGTATTGCGCACGGCGGCGCTCAAGTCGGCACTCAGGCGCAGGCTGTAGCGGTCGGCGCTGTGCTGCTGGCGCGCCGAGCGCGGATGATCGGTGTTCAGTGCGAGCACTGGCTGCTCGTCGCCCAGTTGCTGCTTCCAGTACTCGAGCTGGCGCGCAGCCTCGCCATGCGCCAGCCATTCACGCTGCCACTGGCCGTAGTCGGCATAACGCAGCGCCAGCGGAGCCAGTTCAAGCGACTGACCTTGAACAGCCGCCGCATAAAGGCGCGAGAATTCGTCGATCAGCACGTTCAGCGACCAGCCGTCGGCGATGATGTGGTGCAGGGTCACCAGCAACAGGTGTTCTTCGTCGTCCAGTTGCACCAGCGTTACGCGTAGCAGCGGACCGTTCTGTAAATCGAACGGCTGACGCGCCTGCTCTTCGCGAATCGCCAGCGCCCGGTTTTGACGCTCGTCGCCAGACAGGCCACTGATGTCCAGCACCTGTAACTGAAACTCACCGGCCGGATCGATGCGTTGCAGCGCTACGCCGTCCTGTTCGTAGAAGCGGGTACGCAGCGATTCATGCCGCTCGATCAGCCGCTGAAAGCTGTCGCGCAAGGCCGTGCGGTCCAGTTCGCCACGCAAGTGCAGACCGCCGGGAATGTTGTAGGCGCTGCTGTGCGGGTCCAGTTGCCAGACAAACCACAGGCGGTTCTGCGCCAGGGATTGCGGCAAGTGCTCGTCACCCGGCAGGCGGGTGATGGCTTTTTCGCTGGGCTCATCGCCTTGTTGTGCGGCCAGTTGCAGCGCTTCGATCTGTGCAACAAAGGCACCCAGGGTCGGCGCTTCGAACAGCAGACGCAGGCTCAGGTCGATGCCCAGCACCTCACGCAGCTTCGCCACCACCTGAGTCGCGGCAATCGAGTTGCCGCCCAGCAGGAAGAAGTGGTCATCCACGCTGATCTGCTCGCGCTGCAACTGCTCACACCAGACGTCGGCGACTTTGGCCAGCAGCTGCGAACCCGTGGCATGCGCCTGCGCCACCTGACTTGCGGTGCCTTCAGGAAACACCGCGTAGCTGTCCAGGCCGCCATCGGCCAGACGCGTGCGGCAGGCTGAACGTTGCAGTTTGCCGCTGGAGGTCTTGGGCAGCGCGCCAGGGTTGAGCAACACAACGACCGTCGGCGCTTCCTGGAATGCATCGGCCACGGCTTGTCGAATGAGCTTGATCAAGGCTTCGGGTGGCAGGGTTTTCTGCACACTGCGACCGACTTCAGCCGCAATGCCGATGCCTTCGATGCCCGCATGAGCCACAGCGAACGCGGCGATACGGCCTTTGCGCACCCCATCGACGTCGCGCTCGACGACTTTTTCGATGTCCTGCGGATAGAGGTTCTGCCCGCGCACGATCAGCATGTCTTTCAAGCGGCCAGTGATATACAGCTCGCCGTGGCGCTGGAAACCCAGATCGCCGGTTCGCAGCCAGGTCTGGCCGTCATGTTCGACGAAGGTCTTTGCCGTCGCTTCAGGGTTGCGCCAGTAACCATGGGCGATGCTCGGACCGGTCGCCCAGACTTCACCGACGTGGTTATCGTCCAGCGTTTGCAAGGTATTCGGGTCTGCGATCAGTACGCCATGCCCCGGCTGACCGGTGCCGCAACTCATCACCGGACTGCCCTCACCCAGCTCCACGACGTTGCGCGCCAGCGCCGCTTCGTCCAGACGCAACGACGGAATGCCGTGGCCGCGCTTGCCTCCGGCCACATAGAGCGTGGCCTCGGCCAGCCCGTAGGACGCCATGAAGCTGTCGGGCGTGAAGCCACAACTGGCAAACTTGTCGGCAAACGCGTCGAGGCTGTCCTGCCGGATCGGCTCGGAACCTGAATAAGCGACGCGCCAGCGACTCAGGTCCAGACGCTCCAGCGCCGACTCGCTGACCCGTGAGCTGCACAGCTGATAGGCGAAATCCGGTCCACCGCTGATGGTGCCGCCGTACTCGCTGATCGCTTCCAGCCAGCGCAACGGGCGGGTCAGAAAGTACGCAGGCGCCATCAGTACGCAGGGCACGCCGCTGAAAATCGGCTGCAACAGACCGCCGATCAGGCCCATGTCGTGGTACAGCGGCAGCCAGCTGACGATGACATCGTCGGGATTGAGGTCAATGCCGAAGCCGTGACGGATCAGCATTTCGTTGGCAACCAGGTTGCCATGGCTCACCTGCACGCCTTTGGGCAAGGCAGTGGAGCCGGAGGTGTACTGCAGAAAGGCGATGTCATCGGCCTGCAATTCAGGTCCTTGCCAACCCTCGGCCAGGGCGCGGTCCAGCGTGTCCACACAAAGCAGTTGCGGCGCATCCGCAGCCGCCAGCTCGTCCATTTGCAACAAGGCGGATTTCAGGTCGGAACCGGTCAGCAGCAGACGCGGCTCAGCGTCACCGATGATCGACAGCAGACGTTCCTGATGATGACGGCGATTGGATTCCGGCGGATAGGCCGGTACGGCAATGACCCCGGCATACAGACAACCGAAGAACGCTGCCACGTAATCCGGCCCGCTGTGGAACAACAGAATCGCGCGATCTCCCGGTACTGCCTCACGCTTCAGAGCGGCGGCAATGGTGCGCGCACGCAGGTCCAGATCACGGTAGGTCAACACCAGGCCCTGGCTGTTTTCGTCGGTGAGAAAACGCAGCGCCAACTGGTCAGGCGTTTTCGCGGCGCGACGTTGCAGCGCCTGAGCCAGAGTGTCGGGGAGTTCGAAAGCGTCCATGATGGGTTTCCTGCTGGATTCGGCTTGCCAGAGCGGGTCTGGGTATCAAAAAAAAGCGCATCGCAGGATCAGCGACGCGTCGGGCGAGCGGGCATCAGCCAGCTGCGCGGGTCAGGTGCCGAGCCGCGCTGTTGCGCCAGCGAGTCAGGTGCTGTTCGGCGTAACGCCGCAGATGGCGTAGCAATTGAGCCTGCTCGTCGACCAGGTAGAAGTGGTGGCCTTCGAACATATCCAGAGAAAACCCCGTCGCGGCGTCTTCCTGCCAGTCGAGCAGTTCTTCGACGCTGACGCTGTCCTGCTTGCCGCCGAATACGTGAATGGGGATCTGCAGCGGCTCGCGCACGCCATAGACAAAGCTGCCACACAGCAGAAAATCGGCGCGCAGGATCGGCAGCATCATTTGCATGAGTTCATCATTGGCGATCACTTCTTCGCGGGTACCCTTGAGCGTGCGAAGCCGGTCGATCAATTGCGCATCGGTCCTGGCCACGGCGTAGTCACTGACGTCGCGACGCGCAGGCCCTGCCGTGGCCGAGGTGAACAGCGCCAGCGGCGCGGGCAGCCCGCGAACGCGCAGTGCATGCGCCAGTTCGAAGGCCAGCAGTCCGCCCAGGCTGTGCCCGAACAGCGCATAAGGGGTGTCGAGTTCGGCGGCGATTTCATCGGCCAGTTGACCGGCCAGTTGCACGATATCCGTCTGCAACGGCTCCGCCATGCGCATGCCGCGGCCCGGCAGTTCCAGCGGGCGCACATTCAGCCAGTCCGGCAACGTGCGCCGCCAAGGGCTGTAGAACATCGCGCTGGCACCGGAATACGGCAGGCAGAACAGCTTCATGCCTGTAGAGCTGTTCATATCAGGGCCGTCCGTCCATTGGATCCGGTGTAAAAGCCTAGATGCGCGCGATTGATACGCATGGTGTTCTCCTGATGTCATCCCCGGCCTGCGCCATGGGCGGGCCTGTCATCAATGAGAACGGACGGCGTTCGGAAATAATTAGTCGCATTCGGCCGCCTTGCACGCGTGTCGGGCGCGCTGGTCGGAATCGCCCCTTTAAAGTGCGCTGATGCGCTTTCGCATTTGACAATAATTATCATTAAGACTAATTTATCGCCCCACGTGATGGCGCGACCCACAAGGCCGCTCCCCTCCAATGACTTTGCAGCAAGGTGAATTCCATGACGGAACAAGTATTCACAAGTAAGTGCGATTCACCCCTCCTACAGGCTTTCGTCGACAATTACCTGCTGCTGGTCAAGATTGCCGCACGCATCGTGGGTTGTCGGTCCCGTGCCGAGGATGTGGTTCAGGACGCTTACTTCAGGCTGCGTTCGGCCCCTCAGGTCACACTGACGTTCAAGGCTCAGCTCAGCTATCTGTTTCAGATCGTGCGCAATCTGGCCATCGACCACTACCGCAAGCAGGCACTGGAGCAGCGATACACCGGCCCCGAGGCAGAGGGTTTGAATGTGGTGATTCAGGGCGCGTCACCGGAAACGTCGCACATCAACTTCTCGAGTCTGGAAAAAATTGCCGACGCGCTTTCGGAGCTGCCACCCCGCACCCGTTACGCGTTCGAGATGTATCGCCTGCACGGTGTACCGCAAAAGGACATCGCCAAGGAACTGGGCGTTTCACCTACCCTGGTCAACTTCATGATTCGCGATGCGCTGATTCACTGTCGCAAGGTCAACGGCGTCAGAACCGAGCCTTGAGCCTTTTCAGACGACAAAAAAATCCGGAGCCTGGGCTCCGGATTTTTCGTTTTGGCTCGACGCTTTTTATCAGCGGCTGACCTGGTACTCAGGCTGCACTTCCGGCATGGCCGAGGAGTGGTGGTTCAAGATCTTCCACTCGTTGCCGACACGATGGTAAAGGAAGGTATAGCGAGCCTGGACCTTGCTCTGCTTGCCTTCGGCCGACGTCAGGGTGAAGGTGTAGACACCGCTGTCCACTGCTGCATCCGGACCCAGACGGCGGATTTCCCGGTAGTTGATCTCACCGACCGGCTTCAGGGCCAGGAAGTGCTCGAAGTAGTCCTTGATTTCGGCCGGGTTGGCTCGCACCTTGTTCGAGACAGTCGGCTGCAGCACCGCATCCTTGGCGTAGAGAGAGACAACGGTCTGCGGATTGCCGGTTTTCAAAGCCTTGTTCCAGCGGTCGAACAGACCTGCAATCTCTTTATCGTTTACGTTGCTTGGCTGCTCGGCCACCATGCGGTAGGTGTAACCGCCGGCCGGTTCGGCAGCTGCCTGAACCATTGGGGCGCTAACAGCGAGGAACAGGGCCAGGGCGGTCAATTTCAGTTTCATTGCAACTCTCCTACGGGGTAATCGGTTCAGGGATTCAGTGGTTGCCAATTTGCCCTGTAGCGCTGTTTGCTCCATCGGCCGAACGGGGTTATTTGCCTATGCCAACTGGCAGATAGGCGCACAATCGCCTTACGCGTTCTAATGGCTGTACTCAAGGTGTGCTCGCGCGCGCATCACCCTTCGCTGGAGCCCTCCCCTATGCAAAGCCCTCCCCATGACCCGGCAAGTGCCCTGGCGATCCGTACCCAGTATCGCCAGTCACAAAGCCGTGCCGCACGTCTGCGACTTCTGGTGGACACGGGTCAGGAACTGACTCAGCTGCCGCCCGAAGCCATGCGCCAGCGGGTGCTGCAGCGGGCCTGTGCCTTCGTGGCCATGGACCATGGTCTGCTGCTTGAGTGGAACAGCGATAACGTAGTCACGATCACGGCCAGCCACGGCAGCAAGGAACGCTTGAACTCGATGGACAAGGTGACCGACACCCTGGCCGTCGGCCCGCAATGGCTGGATTGTCCGCAAGACCGACTGCCCAGCGTGCTGATGCTGCCGTTGCGCGGTGCAGATGAAGGCGCGTTCGGCACGCTGCTGCTCGCCAACAGCGTCGGGATCAATGCTCCGGACAACGAAGACATTGAATCCCTGCAACTGCTCGCCACGCTGCTGGCGGCGCATCTGGAGAACAACCGCCTGCTCGAAGCGCTGGTGGCGCGGGAGCGGACCATGTCCGAACTGGTTCATCAGTTGTTCACTGCTCAGGAAGACGAACGCAAGCGCATGGCCTATGACCTGCATGACGGTCTGGCACAGACCCTCGCCGGACTGCATCAGCGTCTGCAAGGTTTCGCCGGGCGCTGCCCGGAACTGCCGGAGCCCATGAGCGCCGACCTGCAGGCCATCCTCAATCTGGCGCAACACTGCGTGGGCGAAGGACGGCAGTTGATCAGCGGTCTGCGCCCTACCGTGCTCGATGACTTCGGCCTGCTTCAGGCGGTCGACAAGGAAGCCGATCGCCTGCGCGAAGCCGGCATTGCCGTGCACTGGAGCTCGCGCTCGATGGTCCGCCTGCCCAGCCATCTGGAGATCGGCCTGTTTCGCATCGCTCAGGAAGGCATCAACAATGTGCTCAAACATTCGGGGGCTGGCAGCGTGCAGCTGGCACTGGACATCAGTGACAGTAACGTTTCGCTGCTGCTCGAGGATAATGGCCGCGGTTTCGTGACCGATCAGCGCAGCGACGGCAGCGGCGTTCAGAAACTGGGGCTGGTGGCCATGCAGGAGCGCGCCAGCCTGATGGGTGGCCGCCTGACCTGTGTCAGCCGTCCCGATTGCGGTACGCGATTGCGCGCGACCGTCCCTTTCACTGCTGACAAGGCAATTCAATGACTGACACCCTGCGACTGGTCCTTGCGGACGACCATGAAGTGACCCGTACCGGATTCGTCTCGCTGCTGGCAGGACATCCGGAATTCGAAGTGGTTGGCCAGGCCGCCAACGGCCAGCAGGCCATTGAGCTCTGCGAAGAACTGCAACCGGACATCGCGATACTCGACATCCGCATGCCGGTGCTCAACGGACTGGGCGCAGCCCGGCTTCTGCAGCAACGCATGCCGAAGCTCAAGGTGGTGATCTTCACCATGGACGACAGCACCGATCACCTGGAAGCGGCGATCAGCGCCGGTGCCGTGGGCTACTTGCTCAAGGACGCCAGCCGCGATGAGGTGATTGCCAGCCTGCAACGCGTGGCACGTGGTGAAGAGGCTTTGAACAGTGCGGTCAGCGCACGCCTGCTGCGCCGCATGACCGAGCGCAACACCAGCGGCGCGTCACTGCCCGAAGCCCTGACGCCTCGCGAGCGCCAGGTGCTGGGGCTGGTGGCAGGCGGTTTCAGCAACCGGGAGATCGGCGAAAAACTGGGCATCACCACCGGGACTGCCAAGGCTCACGTGGAAAAGGTGATCGGCAAGCTCGGCGCATCTGATCGCACCCAGGCGGCCGTGCGTGGTGTGGCGCTGGGACTGGTCACTCAGGCACCGGGCGACTGGCAATGACAGCACTGTCCACCAGCCGCTGGCAGGATCTCCCCCTGCGTGGCAAGGCACTGCTGGCGATTTCGATGCCGCTGGTGGTGTTGATGTCCTCGCTGGGGTTGATCTATCACGCCGAGCGCCAGACCGCGCAGGCTGAAGAGGATGTGCGTCGAGCACTGCTGGTGCAGGGTGACATTCAAACGGTGCACACCCAGATTGCCGAAGCGGCCGCCAGCGTGCGCGGCTACCTGCTGACCCGGCAGGCGGATTTCCTGCCTGGTTATCTGAACGCGCAACCGCTGATCGACGCGGCGCTGGTGCGGCTCGATGCCAATATCCAGGACGAGCAGATGCGCGCGTATCTGACGTCGATCGAACCCCTGATCCACGCCAAGGCGGATGGACTGGCAAAACTGCAGGCACTCAGCCTGGATGTACCGGAAAATATCACGCGCATCCTGATTGAAAACAAATACGTACTCGATCAATTGCGCGAACGCATCAGCACCATGCGCGAGCGCGAGGACACGCTGCTGGCCGAACGCACTGCCGCCGCGTCGGCCACTCGCCAGCAACTGTTGCTGTCCACGCTGCTGGCCGCCGCCTGCGGCATCATCGGCGCCATTCTGGCGGTGCTCATGCTGTCGCGAGGCATCGTCACGCGGGTCCAGCAGGTGCAGCGCAACGCCCAACGCTTGGCGCTCGGACATCCCTTGCGGCCACAACCTCCCGAAAAAGACGAGATCGGTCAGTTGAGCACGCGTCTGGTCGAAGCCGGGCAATTGCTTGCCGAGCGTGAGCGCGCCCTGCGGGACAACGAAGAACGCCTGCGGCTCATCATTGAAGGCGTGAAGGACTACGGCATTTTCGCGCTGGATAAGCACGGCTACATCACCACCTGGAACGCCGGTGCCGAGCGCATCAAGGGCTACACCGAGCAGGAAATCATCGGTCAGCACTTCTCTGTTTTCTACCAGCCAGAGGAGTGCCCGCAGCATCCGGACATGGCGTTGCATGAAGCCAGGGTCGAAGGGCATTACATGGAAGAAGGCTGGCGCTGCCGCAAGGACGGCAGCCGTTTCTGGGCCAGCGTGGTGATCACAGCACAGTACGACGGCAACGGCGAACTGCGTGGTTTCTCCAAGATCACCCGAGACATCACCGACCGCCGTGCCGCAGAGATCGCGCTGGGTACGGCCCGCGAAGAAGCCGAACGCGCCAGCCGGGCGAAGAGCGAGTTTCTTTCGCGCATGAGTCACGAGTTGCGCACGCCGCTGAACTCGATTCTGGGATTTGCCCAGTTGCTGGACATGGATTCGACGGCAAGCCAGCGGCCGCAGGTCGGGCACATCCTGCGTGCCGGTCAGCATTTGCTGAAGCTGATCAATGAAGTCCTGGACATCGCCCGTATCGAAGCCGGCCACCTGTCCCTGAGCCTGGAACCGGTCGCCCTGTCGGCAGTGCTTCAGGAAGCGCTGGTGCTGGTTTCGCCGATGGCGGCGGACGGCAACATCCGGCTGATCGAACTGCCCGACATGCCGGACGAACTTGGCGTGATCGCCGACCGCCAACGCCTGATTCAGGTGCTGCTCAACCTGCTGTCCAACGCCATCAAGTACAACCGGCCCCATGGTCAGGTGCAGATCGAAGTCGAGCAACTGGATGAGCACACGACCGTAACCGTCATCGACACCGGCCACGGCATCGCTGCCGAACGCATTGATCAGCTGTTCAAGCCGTTCGAGCGCCTGGGTGCCGATCCGAATGTTGAAGGCACCGGCCTGGGTCTGGCGCTGAGCAAAAGCATGCTCGAGATGATGCAGGGTCAGCTGTCGGTGGAAAGCACGCCCGGACAGGGCAGCCGCTTCACCCTGAGACTGCCTCACGTTCAAGTGCAGGCTCCCGTCGCACCCGCACCGCGTCCGACCGAACTGCTACCGGCTGTGCAACGCCCTGCCACTGCCGACTATCACGGCAAGGTGCTGTGCATCGAGGACAATCTGTCGAGCATGGCGCTGATAGAAACGCTGCTGCAGCGCAGGCCGGGCATTCGGCTGCTGTCGAGCATGCAGGGGCAACTGGGTCTGGACCTGGCCAGGCAGCATGCCCCGCAATTGATCCTGCTGGACCTGAATCTGCCGGACCTTCAAGGGCTGGAGGTCCTGCAGCGTCTGAGACGCCTGCCTGCGACCGCGCATACGCCGATCCTGATGATCACCGCCGACGCCAGCGACACCGTTCAGCGAACCTTGCAAGCGGCCGGCGCAACCGCCATCCTGACCAAACCCATCCAGGTGCCGGCCTTTCTCGCGTATCTGGATCAATACATACCGGAGCCGACATGACCGGAGATTTCCGTATCCTGATCATTGATGATCAGCGCCCCAACCTTGAGTTGATGGAGCAACTGCTCGCCCGGGAAGGACTGACGAACGTACTGAGCAGTACCGAGCCATTGCGTACGCTGGACCTGTTCAACAGTTTCGAGCCGGATTTGGTGGTACTGGACCTGCACATGCCCGAGTTCGACGGCTTTGCGGTCCTTGAGCAACTGAACCGGCGCATTCCCACCAATGATTATGTGCCGATCATGGTTCTGACTGCCGACGCCACACGTGACACTCGCCTGCGCGCCCTGGCACTGGGTGCACGGGACTTCATCAGCAAACCGCTGGATGCGCTGGAAACCATGCTGCGGATCTGGAACCTGCTGGAAACACGGGCGCTGTACAAGACCCTGCGCAAGCTGGTGCCGCCCGAGCATATAGAACTGCTGCGCCAGCCACGTTCGCTGGCACAGCAATAGCCGACGGCTTACTTGATAAGCGTCACCGGCACTGACGCTTCATGAATTACCCGCGTGGCGACCGAGCCCAGCAACAGGCCCGTCACGCTGCTCAACCCACGGGTGCCCATGACGATCACGTCGCAACCCAGCTTCTGCACCTGCGCCTCGACCTGCTCCGCAACATTTCCCAGATCGACGTGCGCCTGAAAGGGTGTTCCGGCAGCGGTCAGCAGTTCGATCGCATCATCCAGCACACGTTTGCCTTCGTTGTTCAGGCCGGCCTTCACACCCTCGATCATGTCCGGTGCCAGATAGAGGCTGTAATCGATTGGACTGGCCTGCACGTTCAGCAGATGAACCTCAAGCGGCTTTTTGAGATCGGCAGACAACTCAATGACATACCCGACAGCCCGCATCGCGTGCTCGGAACCGTCGAAAGGAACAAGAACTTTATGCATGGCGGCTTTCCTTGTTGGATTATGCCGTCAACATAGCCTGAGCCGGGCGGCGCAGCTACAGGAAAGAACGGTTGATTTGATCCAGCGCAAGCAGGCGACGCCTGGACTGCCAGACGTCACTGAGAAAACACCTGTTTGCTCGCCTTTAGCGACCTTCGAGGAACGCTGCCGCCTGATCCAGCAGCATCAACGGGTTTTCATGCTTGTGGATATCGACCGAGAGCAACTGCCGAAAACGTCGCGCGCCCGGGAAGCCCTGAGCGAGCCCGAGCACGTGCCGGGTGATGTGGTGCATGTTGCCGCCACTGGCCAGATGCGCCTCGATGTAAGGCCGCAGTGCCTCCAGCGCTTCGGCGCGACTGATAACCGGCGCGGTGCTGCCGAACAGTTGCTGATCCACTTCCGCCAGCAGGTAGGGATTGTGATACGCCTCACGGCCCAGCATCACGCCGTCGAAGGTCTGCAGATGCTCCTGGCACTGCTCCAGCGTCTTGATACCGCCGTTGAGGACGATCTCAAGCTGTGGGAAATCCTTCTTCAATTGCGCAACCACGTCATAACGCAGCGGCGGAATGTCCCGATTCTCCTTCGGCGACAGACCCTCGAGAATCGCGATTCGCGCATGCACCGTAAAACTCTGGCAACCTGCCTCATGCACCTTGCCGACGAAATCACACAGTTGCTCATAACTGTCACGACCATTGATCCCGATACGGTGCTTGACCGTGACCGGAATGCTCACCGCATCGCGCATCGCTTTAACACAATCCGCCACCAACTCCGGATGCCCCATCAGGCACGCGCCGATCATGTTGTTCTGCACCCGATCACTCGGGCAGCCGACATTCAGATTGACCTCGTCATACCCCACCCCTTCCGCCATCCGCGCACACGCCGCCAGATCCGCCGCCGTACTGCCACCCAACTGCAGCGCCAAGGGATGCTCGGTCTCGTCATGCTGCAAGAACCGCGCGCTGTCGCCGTGCAGCAACGCGCCGGTGGTGACCATCTCGGTGTAGAGCAACGCGTGTTTGGAGAGCAGGCGCAGGAAGAAGCGGCAATGGTGGTCGGTCCAATCCATCATCGGCGCAACGGAGAAGCGACGGGACAGCGGCTGCCTTGATTCTCCCGCATTTAC
>NZ_LKEH01000039.1:0-368 GCF_001642795.1 Pseudomonas viridiflava
TGTAACCCTTGCCCCGGAGCTTTCAACCTGGTTGAAGTGATGGCGTGTGCGTGTTCTTTGAGAACTCAACAGTGTGTCGATGAATGTCAGTGCCAAAATTTTTTTGGTACTTCACATCCGCGAATGATCAACCGCCTCTTGGGGTTTGGTTGGTTTGTGTGTGGTGTGAGTATTTTTCGTCGGTGATTGTTCATTCTTCCGTCTGAATGGTTGCCGACACATTTTTTGCTAGTTGAGTTTTTTTGCTAGTGATTTGACTCTTTTTGTCTATGACTGATTAGTGGGCTTGCCCGCGAAATCTAGAGTCTTCAACGGAGAGTTTGATCCTGGCTCAGGACGAACGCTGGCGGCGTGCTTAACACATGCAA
>NZ_LKEH01000040.1:0-447 GCF_001642795.1 Pseudomonas viridiflava
ACTGATTCGATCCGTTTGATACGAAAGGGTCTGCTGCACGATCAGGTGACAGGTTGAGTCACGCAGCCTGAGTGGCTGGTGTGGTCATGATGGTCTCGTATTCTATGGGGGTCAATCGGCCGAGCCCGACTTGGCGGCGTCGGCGGTGGTAGGTCCTTTCGATCCAGGTGACGATCGCGATCCTGAGATCGTCACGGGTGCGCCAGGGGCGGCGGTCCAGGACGTTCTTTTGCAGTAGAGAGAAGAAGCTCTCCATGGCGGCATTGTCGCCGGCCGCAGCGACGCGGCCCATCGAGCCGACCATGTGATGGCGGCTCAGAGCACGGACGAATTTTTTTGATTGAAATTGCGATCCTCTGTCGGTGTGGACCACGCAGCCTGCGACGAAATCTCGGCGGGCGACGGCGTTGTCGAGCGCATCGACCGCGAGCCGGGACTTCATCCGAT
>NZ_LKEH01000040.1:485-1340 GCF_001642795.1 Pseudomonas viridiflava
AGCCAACGATCCGGTTGGAGAATACGTCTTTGAACGCGCACAGGTAGAGCTTGCCTTCGCTCGTCCAATGCTCTGTGATGTCGCCCAGCCACAGCTGATTCGCAGCATCGGCGGTGAAGTTGCGTTGGACGTGGTCGTCGTGGACCGCAGGCCCCGGGCGCTTGGCTTTTCCGCGTTTCTTGCCGAACACACTCCACCAGCCGTTGTTCGAGCAGATCCGCCACGCTGTGCGCTCGGCCATCACCTGGCCGGCGTCGCGAGCCTCGTAGAACAGGAACCGGTAGCCGAACTCCGGGTCGTCCTTATGGGCCCTGAACAGAGCGTTCGCCCGGTAGGCCTCCGCGAGGTCGGCATCGGTCACCGGGTCAGCCAGCCACCGGTAGTAGGGCTGGCGAGCGATCTCGAGTACCCGGCACGTCACCGTGACGGGAATGCCGTCCTCGGCCAGCTCACGAACGAGCGGGTACATCATTTTCCCGGCAGGTTCGCCTGGGAAAGATAGGCGGCAGCACGGCGCAAGACTTCGTTCTCCTGCTCGAGCAACCGGATTCGCTTGCGCAGTTCCCGGTTCTCGACCACGTCCTCACCGGTAGTTCCTGATTTGATTCCGTCCTCGATATCGGCCACTTTCAGCCAACCCGTCAGGCAGGATTCACTGATCCCGAAGTCGGCGGCGATCTGCTTCAACAGCATTCCGGGCTCGCGACTGCGGGCAACCCGAACAACGTCCTCACGGAACTCTCGGGGATAGGGCTTCGGCATGGTGCACATCCTTCCAGCGGCACCTCTCGGCACCACAGATCAGATGTCACCTATCCGTGCAGCAGACCCGTTCGATCATCGTGAGGCGTGTTT
>NZ_LKEH01000041.1:0-562 GCF_001642795.1 Pseudomonas viridiflava
CCGTAGCGAAAGCGAGTCCGAATAGGGCGAGTCAGTGGCATGCTCTAGACCCGAAGCGGAGTGATCTACCCATGGCCAGGTTGAAGCGACGGTAAGACGTCGTGGAGGACCGAACCCACTTAGGTTGAAAACTGAGGGGATGAGTTGTGGGTAGGGGTGAAAGGCCAATCAAACTCCGTGATAGCTGGTTCTCCCCGAAATGCATTTAGGTGCAGCGTCGCGTGTTTCTCACCGGAGGTAGAGCTACTGGATGGTCTAGGGGGCCCACAAGCTTACCGAAATCAGCCAAACTCCGAATGCCGGTGAGTGAGAGCGCGGCAGTGAGACTGCGGGCGATAAGGTTCGTAGTCGAGAGGGAAACAGCCCAGATCGCCAGCTAAGGTCCCTAAGCGTGTACTAAGTGGAAAAGGATGTGGGGTCGCGAAGACAACCAGGAGGTTGGCTTAGAAGCAGCCACCCTTGAAAGAGTGCGTAATAGCTCACTGGTCAAGTGATCCTGCGCCGACAATGTAGCGGGGCTCAAGTACACCACCGAAGCTGCGGCATTCACGCAATAGCCCCC
>NZ_LKEH01000041.1:587-1354 GCF_001642795.1 Pseudomonas viridiflava
AAGACGAGTGAGAAACTCGTCCGCCGAATGACCAAGGGTTCCTGGGCCAGGTTAATCCGCCCAGGGTGAGTCGGGACCTAAGACGAGGCCGACAGGCGTAGCCGATGGACAACGGGTTGATATTCCCGTACCCGTGTGAACGCGCCCATGGTGAATCAGTGATACTAACCATCCTGAAGCCACGAGAAGACCTTCGGGTCTCGAGTTGGTGGATGCATGGGACCTGATCTGGTAGTAGCCAAGCGATGGGGTGACGCAGGAAGGTAGCTGAGCCAGTCAGTGGTAATACTGGTGTAAGCGTGTAGGGCGTGACCTAGGCAAATCCGGGTCGCACACAAGCCTGAGACGTGATGCGTAGCCGATTGAGGCGAATTCAGTGATCCTATGCTGCCGAGAAAAGCCTCTAGCGAGCTTTCACACGGCCCGTACCCCAAACCGACACAGGTGGTCAGGTAGAGAATACTAAGGCGATCGAGATAACTATGGTTAAGGAACTCGGCAAAATGCCCCCGTAACTTCGGGAGAAGGGGGGCCCTGTCTGGTGACGACATTTACTGTCTGAGCTGGGTGGGGCCGCAGAGACCAGTGAGAAGCGACTGTTTACTAAAAACACAGGTCCGTGCGAAGTCGTAAGACGATGTATACGGACTGACGCCTGCCCGGTGCTGGAAGGTTAAGAGGACCGGTTAGTTCTTCGGAGCGAAGCTGAGAATTTAAGCCCCAGTAAACGGCGGTGGTAACTATAACCATCCTAAGGTAGCGAAATT
>NZ_LKEH01000042.1 GCF_001642795.1 Pseudomonas viridiflava
GGTGCCGGCCACTCGGGCGAACGCACCGGTCGGCAGACGCACTGCGCCGATCAGGTCGGCCCGCTCGGCCATTTCCTTGCGCGCACGCGGATCTGCGGCGTCGGCGGTAAATGCCGACGAGATCACCGCGACGTACCCTCCGGGCGCGGTGAGGGCGAGGGACTTGTTGATGAAGTGGTTGTGGATCGAGAGGTTGCTCTTGTTGTGTGCGGGGTCGTGCAGGCGCAGCGCACCGAACGGGACGTTGCCCACGGTCGCGGTGAAGCTGTCCTCGGGTACGCGGGTGTGTTGGAAACCTTCGTTGCGGATCTGCGCGGACGGGTAGAGCGCCGCCGCGATTCGTGCGGTCACCCCGTCGAGTTCGACACCGACCATCGTCGCGGATTCCGGCGCGTGCCCGATGAACGTGCCTGCACCGCAACCCGGTTCGAGTACCCGTCCACCGCTGAAACCAGCGCGCTCGAGTGCATCCCACATCACCGAGACGATGGCCGGATCGGTGTAGTGGGCGTTGACGGTGGTGAAGCGAGCTTGATTCCACTGCTGACTGGTCAACAACGATTCCAGGCGTGAGCGGTCTTGCGCCCATTCCGTTTTCGAGGTGTCGAAGATGTTGGGGACAGCTCCCCACCCCGACCACTGAGCGATGATCTGCTGCTCTTCTGCGGTGGCGTAGCGCTGTTCGGAGTCGAGGACACCGAGCATTTCGATAGCGGCGATGTTCGCCCGTGCCCGCGCCTTCTCTCCGGACGGCGGCAGAACCTCGACCCCGGGGGCGAAATCAACCGGTTCGGGAAGGATTCGCGCGGCCGTTCCCGGTTGCGCCTCCTCCCCCGCTTCCGCGGAACCTAACGCTTCCGAGACCTCGACGGCAGTGGTCTCAATCACCGTCTCCGCCACCAACTCCACCTCGGCGAGACTCGGTGTGGGTTGAGCTTCTGCGGCCGTCAGAGGCAGCGGTGTACCCCCAGGATCGACGGCTGCGGGATCGACAGGACTGGCGCCGGCCTCGTCGAAGAGCCCGAGCTGGCTCTGCTCTACTTCCGCTCGACGAGTGCGCCGGGGCCGTCGAGCGGCTGGCCGTCCTCGACCATTGCCTCTTCGAGCTGGCTGATGAACGACGGAAGTAGCGGGTCGCTGCTGCTCGTCGGGATCTGCTGCCCATCCTCCGAGAGTGTCTGCATCAAATAGGCCGCCATCACCCGGTAGAGCGTCGAACGGGTCGGGAACAGTTGATCGGTCAGTTCCTCGAACGCTTTCAGCGGTTCGCTCCGAACCAGCGCCTTGCGCCACCGCTGCGGATCGTTGCGATTCTGCTCGGCCGACTTCTCGGGTACGTTCCCGCTGTCCGCCTCCTCCGGGAACGGATCCAGAGCTTCCGGGATCTGCTCGTAGAGCATCTCTTGTAGAACCTGGGCGGTGATCTGCGCTCGGGCCGTTTCGATCAATGCCAGCTTCGTCGGAAAGTCCGGCTCCCGGCCGTGCTCGCTCTTGAAGCTCGCCACCAACGGTCCCTGCGCCGTCCCCATCGACAGTTCGATCTGCGCCGATATTTCCGCGGTCCGCTCCTGCAGGAACTCCTGCTTCTCCGACTC
>NZ_LKEH01000043.1:0-222 GCF_001642795.1 Pseudomonas viridiflava
TTGACTTCAGTCTGACACCACAAGCACCCACACGAATTGCTTGATTCAGTTGTTAAAGAGCGGTGGGTTGATCCTTTCGTCTCAACCGAGGCGCGCATTCTACAGCGTCCCCTGTAACTGTCAAGCGATTATTTTCTGAAGTTTTCCAAGCTTCCTTATCAACTTCAATCACTTGCGCTTCGATCAACTCTGCGTTGCTCGTCAGCGGGAGGCGAATTCTAC
>NZ_LKEH01000043.1:248-45633 GCF_001642795.1 Pseudomonas viridiflava
CCCCGAAAAATAGATAGTCAACGTCGCTGCTATATAGAAGGGAATACGCAGATGCGCAATATATTGCCCAAATGGCGATTATTCAGCATCATGTGCATGCCTCATTTCACCGCCCTGACAGGACGCTTTACCGACATGTCTGCCAAATCCAGCAACATCGCACCCCTTCTGTTTCCTCTGGGGTTGCTGATCATCGCAATGATATCGATCCAGAGCGGTGCATCTCTGGCCAAGAGCCTTTTCCCGGTAGTCGGCGCCCAGGGAACAACCGCATTGCGTCTTATCTTTGCCAGCCTGATTCTTCTATTAGTGTTACGCCCGTGGCGCGCACGCCTCACGGCAAGGTCACTGCGCACAGTAATGCTCTACGGCATTTCGCTGGGCAGCATGAACATGCTCTTCTATATGTCATTGCAGACCGTACCACTGGGTATCGCCGTCGCGCTCGAATTCACGGGCCCACTCGCCGTGGCACTGTGGGCCTCACGCAAGTTGATCGATTTCCTCTGGGTGGCCCTGGCGGTGATCGGCCTCCTGTTGCTCATCCCCATAGGAGAATCGAGTGCAAGTATCGATCTGGTGGGAGCAGGTTATGCGCTGGGAGCAGGCGCCTGCTGGGCGGCCTACATTGTGTTCGGACAGAAAGCCGGCGCAGATAACGGCATTCAGACCGCAGCGCTGGGTGTCACGATCGCGGCTCTCTTCATAGCGCCCATCGGCGTGGTGCATGCGGGGGCCGCCTTGCTGGATGTTTCGCTTATCCCCGCCGCACTGGGCGTCGCGGTTCTCTCGACTGCCCTGCCCTACAGCCTGGAAATGGTTGCACTGACCCGAATGTCGGCACGCACCTTCGGCACGCTCGCCAGTCTGGAGCCGGTATTTGCGGCGTTGTCAGGGCTGATTTTTCTGCATGAGGATCTTTCGTTCACCCAATGGATGGCCATCGGCGCAATCATCGTCGCCTCGATTGGAGCGACGTTGGGCTCGACACCGACCAAACCCCAGCTGGTGCCCGCGGACTGAACGTCTTTATCAGGAACCAGTCACAAGGCACTGGTAATTGTCACGCGCTTGAGCCATGTTTAGGCCGTAGCCCATCTCATTTTCGAGATCCGGTCTGTGTGTCATCTACGAAACGCATAATAAGAAACTCAGGCACGTAAGGCGCTCAAGTAATGGTTTGCTTAAGGAAAGGAATGAAATTCATCTTTATCGCAGTGGCCGTTCTGGCCATGGCGGGTTGTGCGGCAACCTCGAAACCCGTCAAGCAGACCAAGCGCGGGATTCACATCAACTGTTCCGGGCTTTCATCGTCCTGGGCCAAATGCTACGAACTCGCGACCAATACCTGCCAGTCAGGGACCTTCAGGGTCATCGCCAAGTCGGGTGACACAGAGGCAGAGCCGGAGGATTACCCGTTCGGCCTCAATCCGGCCGGCTACACCAGTCGCAGCATGATCATCGTCTGTAAAAAAGGCTCATCGCTGAGCAATGAGTTGCCGAAGTCCTGAGACCGCGGCAACCGACACCCTTGATCAAATCGCAGCGGTTCGCGCCTGCAGCCACTGCAGCGCAGCGCCTTCAAGCAGCGGGCTTAAACGTTGATTGACGTGCGCGTGGTAATCATTGAGCCACTGCCGCTCTTCAAGACTCAGCATCGAAAGCTCGATGCATCGCGTATCGATCGGGCAAAGGGTCAAGGTTTCGAACTTCAGAAACTCACCGAACTCGGTCTTCCCCGCTTCCTGGTTGATCACCAGATTCTCGATACGCACGCCCCAGCGTCCCGGCCTGTAGGTTCCCGGCTCGATTGACGTGATCATGCCCGCAAGCATGGCCGTCTGAGGGGTGGCCGGTGCCTGATAGGCGATGACTTGCGGCCCCTCGTGTACGTTCAGGAAATAGCCGACTCCATGACCGGTGCCATGGCCGTAGTTGACACCCTCGGTCCAGAGCGGTGCACGGGCAATGGCGTCCAGCAGAGGCGAAAGAATGCCCTTGGGGAAATGCGTACGCGAAAGCGCGATGACGCCTTTCAGCACGCGGGCGCAATCTTGCTTCTGCTCGAGGGAGGGCGTGCCTATCGCGACCATACGGGTGATATCTGTCGTACCGCCCAGGTATTGTCCGCCAGAGTCGATCAGCAACAGGCCGTCACCTTCGATCTGCGCGTGCTCGGCTTCGGTAGCCCGGTAATGCGGCATGGCACCGTTGGCATTGAAACCTGCGATGGTCGCGAAACTGGCAGTGATGTAACCCGGACGGCGTTCGCGCGCCGCGGTCAGTTTTTCATCAATGGTCAGTTCGCTGACCGGCTGCTGTCCCAACGCGCTGTCCAGCCAGGCGAAGAACTCACAAAGCGCCGCGCCATCCTGCTCCATGGCCTGACGAATATGCCCGGTGTCGGCCTCGGTCTTCTGCGACTTCAGCAAGGTACTTGGATTCAGCCCTTCGACCAGGGTGACTTCGCTGTCCAGATAGTCCAGCAGCCCGCAAGTCACGCGAGCCGGGTCGACCAGCAGCCCTGCCGACTTTGGCAGCTCACGCAACGCGGCACCGATTTGCGTGTACTCCATCAGGTTGACGCCATCCTGCTCCAGATGGCGACGGACCTCGGCGCTCACTTTCTTCGAGTCGACAAACAATGTGACGCTTTGCGGGCCAATCAGGGCGAACGAGATAAACACCGGATTGTACGAAACGTCGGAACCGCGCAGATTGAACAGCCAGGCAATGTCATCCAGCGTCGGAACGAAATGCCAGTCCGCGCCCTTTTCGCTCATCGCCTTGCGAACCAGATTCAGCTTGTCGCGGCGCGAGACCGATGCCTGGGGCGGCAGATGTTCGTAGACCGGGCTGACCGGCAACGCCGGGCGATCCTGCCAGAGTTCGATGAGCAGATCGATGTCGGTCCGCAACCGGGCACCGCGCGCATACAGCTTGCTCGCCAGGGTGCGTGAAGACGCTACCGCCAGCACAGCACCGTCAACCGCAACCACAGTCTCGGCAGTCGCCTGATCAGCGAGCCATTCAAGTGGCCCTTGCTGACCGGGAATCAATTTGACCAGTTCGATGCCACTGCCGGCCAGTTCCTTGGTTGCCTGCTCCCAATAGCGACTGTCCGCCCACACGCCAGCGAAACTCTGGGTAATGATCAGCGTGCCCACGGAGCCATGAAAACCCGACAACCACTGGCGCCCTTGCCAGTAACCGGGCAGGTACTCGGAGAGATGAGGGTCTGCCGACGGCACCAGATAGGCATCGATGCGCTCCCTGCTCATCAAGGCGCGCGTTAGCGCCAATCGTTCTGCCACGGTGTTACTGGCGCTCGCTTGCGTACTCATTGGTTCTCCTGCTGACCGAAAATGGCGGCTATCACCCGTCAGATAATGGAGCACTCCTCAAGCGTGAGCAACCGCCCAGAAAGCAGGCTGGATGACGCTTGCACGAATCGCCTCGGCAGCACGGCGGATATCCTGCTCGCGGGTAAAGCGCCCGATGCTCAGGCGGATGGTCTGACTGGCTGCCTGCGGGCTAAGGCCCAGTGCAAGCAGTACGTGCGAGGGGGTATTTTTGGCTGAATTGCACGCCGATGTCGAAGAGAACGCGAGGTGCTGCGCCAGTGCAGCGGCATTCAAATCATGGTTACCAAATGTGAGGCTCAGCGTGTGGGCAATCCTTTTTGAAGGACTGCCATTGATACAGAGACCGGGAATGCCACGCAGTTGCTCGAGAAGCAGGCCATTAAAGCGCTCGATTTCCGAGAGCTCCTGATCAAACGTCTCGCCTGCCAACGCAAACGCAGCGCCCATCCCCGCAATCTGATGGGTGGCCAGGGTACCGGAACGCAATCCAGATTCATGTCCTCCGCCATGAATCTGCGCCAGAACACGCTGCTCCGCGCGGGGGCCGACGTACAAGGCACCAATGCCTTTGGGCCCGTAGATCTTGTGAGCGGAAAATGACATCAGGTCGACCGCAAGGCTGCTCAGATCAATCGCGACCTTGCCGGCGCCCTGTGCCGCATCGACATGCAGCAACGCGCCGTGACCGCGAACCCGCCGACCGATCTCGGCGACGTCATTGACCGCCCCCAACTCATTGTTGACCAGCATCAGTGACACCAGAAAGGTGTCCTCACGCAAGGCAGCACTGACGGCATCGGCGCTGATCAGACCATCGGCATCAGGCGCCAGGTACGTGACGGTGAAACCACCTGCCTGCAGCTGCTGCGCCGTATCGAGCACAGCCTTGTGTTCGATCTGACTGGTGATGATGTGCCCGCCGGGCTTGCCAAGGCGCCCTGCCCGTTCCTGAGCGACACCCTTCAGGGCCAGATTGTTGGACTCTGTCGCTCCGGAGGTCCAGATGATCTGTGAGGCCCGAGCCCCCACCAGACCTGCGACCTGTTGACGAGCGTTCTCGACCGCAAGGCGGGCGCTCCGTCCGAAGCCATGGGAACTGGAAGCGGGATTTCCGAAATTGCCCGAGAGACCCAGGCACTCGACCATCACCTTGATGACGCGCTCGTCGACAGGCGTGGTGGCGGCGTAATCGAAATACAGGGCTGACTCTTTCATGACGGTTCCTCTGACTGGCGTGGCCTGTGCGATGCAGTGTTCGAACTCGCTAAAGCGTCATCGCAACCAGACCTGTAACGTCATGATGCACGATTCGATATAGAACCAAAAATTATCAATTGATATTTATATATTCTTTTTATGAATATAAGACGAATCGCAGACTGCGATTCAGAGAATTGATAGAGGGTCGTCACCCGCGACGGCCGCTCTGTCATCTGTCCGATACCGCCGAGGTTTTCAGAAAGTTCGGCAGCGCGCCATGCCCAGGCGCATCTTCCACTCCCGCAAAACGCCCCACTTGACTGCACTGACCGTCACTTCAGGCACGCACCAATAATAAAACCCGCTTTATCGTCAATTGAGACAACTGCAAACAGTGATTAATTTGAGTCAGTCTTCGATCACTGCGTTGACAGGAATCACGCACTGTAAAGACGCCTGAAAACTGTCAATTCACAGGCCTTGCATAATGTTTGTTTTTTGACGCCCAATAAAATCAACGGGTTAATAATTGCGTGAAACCATTTATCAAAAATTTAACAGAAAGCTGACGAAATAATTTGACAGAATCGCTGACGCTACCAATATATAGCACTGTCAGGCACCTCCTGGTTTGTACGCTAATGCCACAGTGCACGGCGCTGGATGTTGTCAAGCTGTCGCTATTTGTTGTTCTGCCCGCGAAGTTAGTTGTTTCCACAGTGCCTTATCGGCGCTGGTGGATGTCTGTTGACTCATAAAAGCCTTGAATTTACTGAGCGCGCTCGGTGTGGCGGTAGCATTGCCTGAAGCAATCCGCCACGTGCCGTCGGTTCAAGAAGTGTCGCGTGGGCATTCGTTGGATAGATGTAGAGCATGGATCGCATGATTCGGGCGGTAGCGTGCCCGATAGACCGTTTTTCCACTCAGCAGCCAGTTGTATGTATTGGGTTGTCCGCCTCCCCTGAACCGAGGTGCCACTGAATGCCCTGCCTACCCGATTTCGATACGCAACATGTTCAACATTTGGCCCAGGACATGGATACCCAGGGTTTCGCACGATTAAAGAACGTACTCAACGACACCGACCTTGAGCAACTGAGAGCCTTTACCGACCGACAGGCTTCGCAGCACCCCGGTGAGTACTTCGCCTATCACGGTGAATCAGCCTTGAGTGAAAGTCTGTTGGCCAGTCTGTGGTCGACGCCTGAATTCAAACACCTGCTGGGCCAGCTTTATGAGCATGGCGCGCAGCGGCAAAGCATCAGCGATCAGATCTTTCCTGTGTTGCGCTGCGTTCAGGGCGAACAGGGGTTGCGTGAGTCCAATTGCTTTCACTACGACGCCAGTCTGGTGACCGCGCTGATTCCGATCTACATCCCGACCGAGGGAGAGGAATGCGGCGACCTGATGCTGTTCCCCAATCTGCGTAACGTCCGCCAACACATCGCGCTCAACATCATCGAGAAGTCGCTGCTGCAAAACCGCCTCACGCGCTGGGCCATGCGGGTTGCGATCAGGCACGAATGGCTCAAGCCCAAGGTACTGAAACTGCAACCCGGCGATATCTACCTGTTCTGGGGTTATCGCACCCTGCACGCCAATCAGGCCTGCGGCCCGGGTCTTAAACGTGTAACGGCGATCTTCCATTTCGGTGACCCACACAGTGGCAGCCGGGTGACCCGCCTGATTCTCGACCATACCCAGCAACGGGCTGCACGTGTCAGCGCGCAGACCGGTATTTCGCCTCCGGAAACCGATACACGGCAATCGCCAATGCTCTGAATCAACCCTCGCTACACAGTGATACACGGGAACATGGAGGCTTCGATGATTAACGTGACCAAGACTTACCTTGGTGATATCGACAAGTTCAAGCGGTATGTCGAGGGGATCTATGCACGCGGCTGGCTGACCAATCACGGTCCGCTGGCCGGCGAGCTTGAAAACAGACTCAAGGAATACCTGGGGGTCCGGCACATCATCCTGACCAATAACGGCACGCTTGCCCTGCAGGTGGCGTACCGCGCGTTGGGCCTGAGTGGCAGTGCAGTGACGACGCCGTTCAGCTTCGTGGCGACCAGCAGTTCGTTGCAGTGGGAAGGCATACGGCCGATCTTTGCAGATATCGACCCCGGCACGTGGAACATCTCGCCCCGGCACATTGAAAGCCGTATCGAAGAAGACACCACCGCAATCGTCGGCACCCATGTGTTTGGTAATCCGTGCGCGGTGGACGCAATCGAGGAGATCGCACGCAGGCACAAACTCAAGGTTGTGTATGACGGCGCCCATGCGTTTGCCGTGCGTCACGCCGGTCAGTCAGTGCTCAACCGGG
Organism: Pseudomonas viridiflava; assembly: GCF_001642795.1. Classification (GTDB taxonomy): domain Bacteria; phylum Pseudomonadota; class Gammaproteobacteria; order Pseudomonadales; family Pseudomonadaceae; genus Aquipseudomonas; species Aquipseudomonas viridiflava. Next base: position 7,149 of record NZ_LKEH01000043.1, read on the forward strand.
GTGATATCAGCACGCTCAGTTTTCATGCGACCAAGCTGTTCCACACCATTGAAGGCGGCGCGATCATCACCAATGATGACGAACTGGCCAGACGCGCGTACCTGCTGTGCAATTTCGGTATTGCTGACGTCGACAAGATCGACGGCATCGGCATCAACGCCAAGCTCAACGAGTTCTCGGCGGCCATGGGTCTGTGCATTCTGGACAACATCGAGAACATCCTCGAAGAACGTGCCGAGATTGCCCATCGCTACACCTCGCGGCTTGAAAACTATCTGGACCTGCAGGAAACACAGGCCGACAGCGAGCTGAACCACAGCTATTACCCGATCGGCCTGCGTGACGAACAGGCGCTGCTGGAGGTGCGGTCGGCGCTCAACCTGCGCGAGATCAACCCTCGGCGCTACTTCTATCCGTCGCTCGACACCCTCGAGTACCTGCAACCGCAACCAGGACAGCCCGTCTCCCGCGCGTTGAGCGAGCGCGTGCTGTGCCTGCCGATCTACCCCGGTCTGCTCAAGGACGACCAGGACCGGATCATCCAGACCCTGCTCGAATCCTGCAGCCTGGACCGCCTGAGTTACCAAAGCCCTGTCATTGCCCAGGTCATTTGATAGACATGTCCAGCAAACGGTCCGTGATTCGCAACACCGCCCTGAACTACATCGGTCAGGCCTACGTCCTGCTGGTCGGAATTCTGATCCTGCCCTTCTACCTCGGCCATCTTGGCGCTGAAGTCTATGGACTGATCGGGTTCTTCACCGTGCTGCAGGCATGGCTGCAACTGCTCGACGCAGGATTGTCACCCAGCCTGGTGCGTGCCGTGGCCCATGGACAGGGAGCGCCTGCCAGTGAACATGCGGCGGGCCGTCTGCTGCGCTCCTTCGAGCTTATGTTCCTGCCGATGGCGATCATCAGTTGCACGACGATCTACCTGGCCAGCTCGTGGATTGCGACCCACTGGCTCAACGCCAATACGCTGCAACCACAGACGCTGATCAACTGCATCGGCCTGATGGGCGTGGTGATTGCGCTGCGGCTGTATTCGACCCTGTACAAAAGCGGTATCCAGGGCCTTGAGCAGCATGCCTGGCTGAATGCAGTCAACGTGCTGATTGCCACCCTGCGCTATTTCGGCGGCCTGGTGCTGGTCAGCCAGTTCTCGCAGGACCCGCAGGACTTCTTCGAGTTTCAGGTCGTCGTGGGGCTGATCGAAGCCTTGATCTTCGCGACCCGGGCCTGGCAGCAAATGCCGGTTGCACACTGGTCCGACGGTTTCGACTGGCAACGGGTCAGGCCGATTCTGCCGTTCGCGGCGAGCATGTCGCTCAGCGCGGTGTTGTGGATCGTGCTGACCCAGATGGACAAGGCGTTGCTGTCCAGCCTGCTGCCGCTGGACCAGTACGGTTATTTCTCGCTCGTGGCGTTGATGACCACCGGCATCATGATGCTGACCAACCCGCTGGTGCAGACCCTGCTGCCGCGCCTGACCGTACTGATGGCCGAAGGCAGACGCGACGACATGCACGCCCTGTTTCTGGCGGCCCACCGTTTCGTCTGCACCTTTCTGTTTCCACTGGCGGCAGTCATTGCGCTGCATGCCGAACCGCTGGTGCTCGCCTGGACAGGCGATGCAGACGCCGCGCGCTGGAGCCGGCCGATCCTGAGTTGGTACGCGCTGGGCAGCGCGATCATGGCGGCCAGCGCCTTTCAGTTCTACCTGCAGTACGCCTACGGCCAGATGCACCTGCACCTCTGGTACAGCGTCATTTCAGCCGTCATCACCGTGCCGACCCTGTTTCTGGCCATTCACTTTCAAGGCGTATACGGCGCGGCGCTGGCCTGGTTCTTTCTGCGTGCAGCGTCGTTCGCCATCTGGCCGATGATCGTCCACCAACGTCTCGCACCGGGCATTCATGGTCAGTGGCTGCGCGACATCCTGCGCATCAGTGTGATGACCGCAGCGGGCCTTTTCATCAGCCAGCCGGTGTTCGACCTGATCGCCGGTCAGAGCCGCACCAGCCTGTTTCTGGCCTTGGCGGCGAGCGGCTTCATCACCCTTGCGCTGGTCGCCGCGAGCTACAAGCCACTGGCATTGAAGATCTACATCTTGTTCAGCAAACCGAGTACATGAGCCATGGATGTCACTGCAAAAAAAGCCGGCACGACGCGTCCGGAGCACCAGCCGCCGCTGCTGAGTATCGTTTGCCCAGCCTACAATCAGGAAGCGTTCATCGCCCAGACGCTGGATGGCTTTCTGTCCCAGCAAACCTCATTCAGCTACGAGATTCTGGTCCACGACGATGCGTCCACCGACGGCACGGCCCGTATCATTGCGCAGTACACCGAACGCCACCCGACGATCATCCGGGCCTTCTATCAACAGACCAACCAGTACAGCCAGGGCATTCCCTGCGTGCCGAATCTGTTCGCCAAGGCGCGCGGGCGTTACATCGCCTACTGCGAGGCCGACGACTACTGGACCGACCCGCGCAAGCTGCAACTGCAGGTGGACTTTCTTGAAAGCCATCCCGACTACGTCATTACCTACCACGACGCGTTCGCATTCGACGAGAACGGCCAGTACGGCATTCAGTTGCAAGGTGATCTGCGCGCCGACGCCACCAGCCTGGAGCTGCAGCAGGCGCGCCGCATTTCGACCCTGACCACCTGCTTTCGCAATGTATTCAGCGCCATGCCACCCGAACTGCACATTCGCATCGCGCCGTTGAACGATCTGTGCTGGTGGTCGCTGCTGGGTGCCTACGGCAAGGGCAAGTTCATCGCCGAGATCAAGCCGGCTGCTTACCGATTGCATCCGGGCGGCGTGTTCTCGATGCGCAGCGACAAACGCAAGTTGCACATGAGTCTGCAGACCTGTTCGAGCCTGGCCAACTACTACAACCGCCTGGGTAACCAGGCACTGTACGAATACTTCCTGATGCAGACGGTCTGCCTGTCGCTGTCGGCGCTGGAGCCGCGCCATAAGCTGCAGACGCTGTTGATGGTGGCGCGCAACTTTGCCGTCAACCTGAGCAAACGACTCTGGTCCGGCACCGGCAAAGCCCATGTTCAGTAACGTGCTGGTGGTGTGCGTTGGCAACATCTGCCGCAGCCCGATGGCTGTCGCGCTGTTGCGTCACCGCCTGGCAGACCCGGAAGTGCGCATTCAATCGGCAGGCATTGCCGCCCTGTCCGGCTCGGCCATGGACCCGCTGGCCAAGGCCGTCCTGCAGTCGCATCAGGTGCCGACCCGCCGCCATGAGGCGCGACAGGTGAACCGGCATCTGCTGCATCAGGCGGACCTGATCCTGCTCATGGAGCAGGCGCATTTTTCGCGAATTCTCAAGCTGGCGCCGGAAGTGCGCGGCAGAACCTTCCTGCTCGGCAAATGGCAGCACACGCTGGAAATAGCAGACCCGTATCGACGACCCAAGTCAGCCTTTGAACAGACCTATCAGCATCTCTCGCGATGCATCGATGACTGGCTCCCCCATCTTCAGTCAGGAGAAACAAGATAAATGACCGTCATGAACCGTCCCTCCCTGGACTACTACCAGGACACCCGGATCGATCTGGCAACTATCTTGCGCATGTTGTTCGATCACAAGGCCTTGATCATCTGGACTGTCAGCCTGTTTTTCCTGGCCGGGCTTGCGTATGCGATTCTCGCCACGCCGGTGTTTCAGGCCAGCGCGATGATTCAGATCGAGCCGAAGAAAGTCGGTATCGAGGGCACACCCGAGGTCAACAACAAGCCGTCGTCGGTGTCCCAGGCCACCACTGAAATCGAGCTGATCAAATCCCGAGCCCTGCTTGGCAAGGTGGTGGACGACCTGAAACTGAATCTGGTCCAGACGCCCGATTTCTTTCCGGTCATCGGTCCCTATCTCTATCGCACGTTCAAGCCTGAATACGACGGTGCGCTGGCCGAGCCGCTGTTCGGCCTGACCCAGTACGCCTGGGGCGGCGAGAAAATCGATGTCTTCCAGCTGGAAGTACCCGAAGCCCTGCTGGGCGAAAAGCTGACGCTGGTGGCAGGCAACCCCGGCCAGTTTTCGCTGTATGACAGCGATCACAACCTGTTGCTCAGTGGCGCCATCAACCGGATCGTCGAGGGTAACGGCGTGAAGATTCAGGTCGCTGCCTTGCATGCGCACCCTGGCACCGAATTCACCATTTCGCGCCAGCGAACCCTGACCTCGGCACTGATCTACCAGAATCGCCTGAAGATCACCGAAGCAGGCAAGGATTCGGGGATCATTTACCTGTCCATCGAGGATCAGGACGCCGACAAGGCCAACAAGATTCTGGACGAGGTCAGCCACCTCTATGTGCGCCAGAACGTTGAGCGCAGCTCTGCCGAAGCCGCACAGCGCCTGCAGTTCCTGCGCTCGCAACTGCCCATGGTGCGCAAGCAGCTGGAAGAGTCCGAAGTGGCCCTGAACAACTTTCAGACCAGTGCCAAATCGGTGGACCTGAGCATCGAGACCAAAGGTGTGCTGGATCAGGTGGTCAAGCTGGACTCGATGCTGTCGGAACTCAAGCTCAAGCGCGTCGAGATCGAACGCCTGTACACCCAGGAACACCCGACCTATCGCAGTCTGATGAGTCAGATGAGCCAGCTTGAACAGCAGAAACAGGGCTTGCTGAAGAAGATCGAGGCCCTGCCGATGACGCAACAGGAACTGCTGCGTCTGACCCGCGACATGCAGGTCACCAGCCAGACCTACACCCTGATGCTCAACAAGAGCCAGGAGCAGGACATTCTGCGCGCAGGAAGCATCGGTAACGTGCGGGTGATCGACAACGCCGATACCAACGTCGAACGGCCGGTCAAGCCGATGAAAACCCTGGTTGTGCTGCTGGCCACGCTGGTCGGGGCACTGGTAGCGGTGACCATCATCTTTGTTCGCCAGGCCTTCTACCGCGGCGTGGAAAGCGCCGAGGTCATCGAAAACAGCGGCATGCCGGTGTATGCGTCGCTGCCCTACTCTCGCCAGCAGGACCGTCTGGAGAAAACCACCAAGGGCGGCGGCGCGCCCAAGGAATCAAAGCTGCTGAGCATTGCGGCGCCCAATGAACTGGCTATCGAGTCTTTGCGCAGCCTGCGCACCAGCCTGCATTTCGCGATGCTCGAAGCGCGCAACAACGTGCTGATGATTTCCAGCCCGTCGCCCGGCGCGGGCAAGTCGTTCGTGTCCAGCAACCTGGCAGCGATCATTGCCCAGACCGGCAAACGCGTACTGCTCATCGACGCCGACATGCGCAAGGGCTACCTGCACCGGATCTTCGGCCTGCAACCCAAACACGGTCTGTCCGACACCCTGGCTGCCCGATTGAAATGCACCGAGGTGATCAATCACACCCAGATTCGCCATCTGGACTTTATCTCCTGCGGCTTCGCGGCGCCCAACCCTTCCGAACTGCTGATGCACGACAACTTCAACAAGATGCTCACCGAGCTGTCGCCGTTGTACGACCTGATCCTGGTGGACACCCCGCCCATCCTCGCGGTAACCGATGCCACGCTGGTCGGCCGTCAGGCGGGCACCTGCCTGCTGGTCGCACGCTTCGGCATCACCACGCTCAAGGAAATCGAGGCCTGCAAACGCCGGCTCGGCCAGAACGGCATTCTGATCAAAGGCGCCATCTTCAACGCCGTAGTCCGCAAGGCAACCACCTCGGACTACGACTGCGCGGCGTATGGCTACAACTACCACCCCGTCAACAAATGAACGCCCCGGATAACGCTCTCTTCAAGCCCTAAAAGGAATTAACCATGGCCAGAACCGTAGCAATGATGCAGCCCTACCTGTTTCCCTATCTGGGCTACTTCCAGTTGATCGCAGCCGCTGATGTCTTCGTCCTGGGCGACGACCTGCAGTACATCCGGGCGGGCTGGGTAAATCGCAACCGGATCCTGAGCAACGGCCAGGCCCGACTGATCACCTTCCCGCTGAAGAAGGATCACTTCGAGCTGCCCATCATGCAGCGCAGCCTGATCGACAATTTTTCCGACGAAGCCAGTCGGCTGATCAATGTCATCGCTCAGAACTATCGCCGGGCGCCGTACTTTGCGCAGGTGATGCCGTTGCTGGAGCGACTGATCCGCCATCCGCAATACAACCTGGCGCTGTATGCGGAAAACACCTTGCGTGAGCTGTGCGCTTATCTGCAGATCGATACGCCGATCATTCGCGGCTCCGATCTGAAGATCAACCAATGCACCGACAGGCAGGATCGGGTGATCCGGGTGGCACACGCGCTGTCCGCCACCTCGGTGCTCAACCCGCTGGGCGGCATGCAGCTTTACGACCGCGACCGCTTTGCCCGCAACGGTCTGCTGCTGCGCTTTTTCTCCATGCGTCCCGTCACGTACCCGCAACTGGGCCAGCCCTTCGTCAGTGACCTGTCGATCATTGACGTGCTGATGTTCAACAGTCTGGAACAGGTGCAGGCGCTGCTGAGCCAGTGCACGACCCACGATCTGCAGGTTGCCAACGATCCGTTCGTGCGGATCGGTCAGGACCCGACACTTGCCCCTTCCTCGCAACTGGCAGCGGAGTGAGTCCCATGTCCTTATCCGAACGTCCCGCCCGCTGGTATCTGATCCAGACCAAACCCCGCCAGGAAGCCCGTGCCGAAGAGCACCTGCAGCGCCAGCATTTCGAGTGCTACCGGCCACTCAAGTCGGGGGAAAGAAAGCGCAGCAACCGGACTTCGGTCGAAGAGGAACTGTTCCCGGGCTACCTGTTCATCCGCATGGATCAGGTGCATGACAACTGGTACCCGATCCGCTCGACACGTGGAGTGGCACGCATCGTCACCTTCGGCGGACACCCGGTGCCGGTGCGTGACGAGTTGATCGAGCAGATCCGCCAGCGGTTGTCTGCATCGGCGCCAAGAATGGTGTTTACCCAGGGCGAGCCGGTGCTGATCAAGACGGGTGGTTTTTGCGACGTCGAAGCCATCTTCCTGGCCACCGACGGCACCGAGCGCGCCGTGATCCTGCTCAACATGCTGCAACGTCAGCAGAAAGTCGTGCTGCCGATCAGCAGTCTGGCACGGATGGAAGCGCGGGTTTGAGGGTTCGCGCAGTGCAGCAGTAACGCCAGGTCTGGCAACAAACATCGCCTCGTATCTACAACACGTGATCTGCTGAGTGAACAGGCTTTTTGTGGGAGGCGGCTTGCCGGCGACGAACGATGACATGTTTTTCCTGACATACCGCGTCGACCGAATCGCCGGCAAGCCGCCTCCCACAGTCAGGGGTTTGCTGCTGGACAGCGCTACGTCGAAGACGTAGTGGCGCGTCTCACATGAGATCGCCGTCATTCAATAAGCGCGTGCCTGCCAGCCACTCACACCACGACCATCGACAGTCCCCTTCACGCCAACACCGGAAACAGACCATGACCCACCGGACCACCCTGGTGACGCTCACCTATGGTGATCGTTTCAACTATCTGCACACGCTGGTCAGCCGTTCGCTGGAAAGCCCGCTGATCGAGCGGGTCATCATCGTCAGTAACGCTTCGGTCGCGCCGCTGCAGAATCTGAGCAGCAAGTGGCCCGGTCAGGTCGAAGTCATCCGGCTGGAACACAACACCGGTTCGGCACACGGCTATTCAGTCGGCATCCAGGCCGCGCTGGATGCCGGGGCCGAATACATCTGGCTGATGGATGACGACAACGCACCTACCATCAACGCCATCGAAGTGCTTCACCATCATCTCCACCAGCGAGAAGTCATCGATGGCCGGGACAAGACGGCAGTGCTCGGGTTTCGTCCCACGCATCAGGCTGACATTGCAGCCGGCGTACCCCGACGATTCGCCGTTCAACTGAGGTCCAGCTTCTTCGGTTTTCACATCGCCCAGCTGCCTTACAAGATCTGGCGCCGTCTGCCCTGGGGCAAGCCTGCGGCCGATCACACTGTGCCGCAGACCGTTCAGTTGCCCTTTGCCACCTACGGCGGATTGCTGGCCCATCGCAGCCTTTACATCAAGATCGGCCTGCCACTGGAAGCGCTGAAGCTGTACGCCGATGACAGTGAATACACCTGGCGGATCACCGCCGGTGGCGGGCGGATTTATCTGGTGCCCGAGGCGCTGCTCGATGACCTGGAAGACTCCTGGAACATCAAGGCGCGCACCCGCAATGTCTACGAAAACTATTTGCTGGCCGGCTCGGATCTGCGCGCCTATTACGGCGCACGCAACCAGGCCTGGTTCGACAAAAACGTCTGGGCGTCGTCCCCTCTGCTCTACCGACTCAACCGCTGGGTGTTTTTCTGCCTGCTGCGCGTGATCGCCAGGCGTTGTGATGCCGCGCAGCGTCTGAGCCTGATCGAGCAGGCCATCAACGATGGCGAAGCTGGCGTGCTGGGCCTCAACAGGTCATATCCTCTATGAAAATCCTCTTCATCAGCAGCCTCTACGCACCCGACATCGGCGGCGGCGCGGAAATCATTTTGCAGCGCACCGTAGAAGGCCTGCAGAAACGCGGCCACGCGGTCGCCGTGCTGGCCACCACCGATCAGCCGGGATTGCACATGACGGCGGTCAACCAGATCAAGGTCTACCGCGCCGGTCTGCATAACCTGTACTGGCATTTCACGGCGCAGCGGCCCGGCCGCCTGATCCGACTCGGCTGGCACCTGCGTGACCGCTACAACGTGAGCATGCGCGAGTACGTTAGTCAGGTCATGGAAATGGAGCAGCCGGACCTGGTGGTGTGCCACAACCTGACCGGCTGGTCGGTCTCGGCATGGGATGAAATCACTGCGTCAGGCCGCCCCATCGTTCAGGTGCTTCATGACCTCTATCTGCTCTGCCCCAGCAGCACCATGTTCAAGAAAGGCCACAGCTGCCAGCGCCAATGCGTGATGTGCAAGCAGTTTCGCAAGGGCCATGACGAGCGTTCAGCCCAGGTCAGCACGGTGGTAGGCGTCAGCCAGTACATGCTCGACACCTTGCAGGCCCAGGGCTATTTCAAGGGCGCCAAAGGCTACGTGGTGCACAACGCAAGCCCCATCCCGTTGGCCCTGCCACAGCAGCGCATTATTGATCCGCAAACGGCAGAGCCGACCAACGCGCCATTGCGCTTCGGCTATCTGGGCACCCTGTCGGATTCCAAGGGCGTGGGCTGGCTGATCGATCAGTTCCAGCATCTGCCATTCAACGCGACGCTGCAGATCGCCGGACGCGGGCAGATCAACGATGAGAAACGCTTCAAGGCAATGGTGACTTCACCGAACATCAGTTTTGTCGGTTACCAGAAGCCCGAAGCGTTCTACAGCCAGATCGACGTGGCGGTGGTGCCGTCCATCTGGAACGAGCCTTTCGGCATGGTGGCGGTGGAGGCCTGCGCCTATTCCCGTCCGGTCATCGCCAGCCGCATGGGTGGATTGACGGAAATCATCCAGGACCAGCTCAACGGTCTGTTGTGCAGCCCGGACGATCCCGATTCGCTGGGGCTGGCGATGCTCAAGCTGCACCAGCAGCCCAGCCTGCTGGCACGCCTCAGTGCCCAGGCGCGTAACAGTGTCGCGTCGCTGCTGAACCTGGACCTGATGCTGGACCAGTACGAGACGCTCTTTGCCCAGACCGTGCTCGACAGCATCACAACGCCCGACCAGCGTCAGTACAACCCTGTCTAGGGTCGGGCCATTCACGGCGCAGTGACCTTCATCGGCACGTGCTCCGCCAGACCCTGCGGCGCAGCGTGCTTCCCGACTGAGACAAGACATGTCAAAGCCACCCGCACCCCGTCGACGACGATCATTGACGGTCTTTCTGCTGGGGCTGTTCACCAGCCTTTTCGCCACGGGCGAGGAACAATTCATCATCGGCGTCGACACGCAACTGATGAGCAGCGATAGCCTGCCGACGCAGGCGCTCGATTTGCTGGAGCGTGCAGGCGTCAACTCGGTACGCGACAGTGCGTACTGGACCCATGTCGAACCCAGGCGCGGCTTTCTGCGCATCGATCCGCTCTGGCAGGCCTACCTGAACAGGGTTCGCCAGCATCACTTGAGGCCGCTGCTGATGCTGGGTTACGGCAACCCCTTTTATGACAACCACGCAAAACCGCGTCATCCCGTCGTGCGCCAGGCATTCGGCAACTACGTGAGTTTCGTCACACAGGAGCTGGCCAACCGGGTCGATCTTTACGAAATCTGGAACGAGTGGGACCGGGAAAACCCAGTCGATGCCTGGGCGGCGAAGGACTACAGCACGCTGGTCGAGGAAACCGTGGCGCGCCTCAGAGCACAGAAAAAGCCGGTCACGATTCTGGCGGGTGCCGTCACCAGCCTGGGGATGGAGCTGGGGTTCGCCGAGCAGCTGATCCAGAACGGCCTGCTCAATCAGATAGATGGTCTGTCATTGCATCCCTATGTGCACTGCCGGACCGAACAGCGCCACACGCCCGAGCGCTGGATTGCCTGGCTGCGCTGGGTCGATGCCGACCTGCGCGCACTGGCGACCCGTCCGGTGCCGTTGTACCTGACCGAGATGGGCTGGCCGACCGGCACCAGCGAATGCAGCGTCAACGAACAGCACCAGGCCGCCTTTCTGGCGCGCAGCTTCTTTCTTGCCCGCACGCTGCCGGACATCAAGGGGCTTTGGTGGCACGGACTGATCGACAGCGGCACTGACAGTGAAGACCCGCAGCAGAACTTCGGCCTGCTCAGGAAAGACCTGAGCGCGAAGCCTGCCTACGCGACGCTCAAGGCCATCAGCAGGACCTTGATGGATTACCAGTACGACGCCGAGAGAAGCCAGGAAATGGATTCGACGTACCTGCTCAGGTTCAACCGCGGGCAGGAGCAGATTCTGGTGGCCTGGACCACCGGCGCGCCGCGCCTGACCCATGTCGAAGCCAGCAGCGTGCAGCGCGGCAACGTTGAAATGATCGACAGCGGTCGGCCGGAAAAGGGCCGCTTCGAAACCGATACGCCCTGGAACTGCGCCGACGGCCGCTGTTCGGCCCAGGTCCGGATCGACGAATTTCCAAAAATCATCAGCCTGGGCATAAGGCCTGCGCTGTTCGCCCAACAAGAACGGGATCGAAGGTCACACGGCCTTCAAAAAAGCACCCGCATTCACCCTACATCACCATGACCTTGCAGGATGCTTGAGATGATCTTTATCAATTCACGGTTTCTCACCCAGGACGTCAGTGGCGTTCAGCGTTATGCCGAGCAGATCTGCATGGCGCTGAAAAAGCTGCGCAGCGATCTGGTGTTCGTCGCGCCTCACGGCATCAAACTGCATGAAAGTGCCAAAGCGCTGAACGTACAGTGCATCGGTAACAACAAGGGTCATCTCTGGGAGCAGATCGACTTGCCGCTGTACCTGCGGCGGCAGAAAAACCCGCTGCTGATCTCCATCAGCAGTACCGGCCCGATGTTCTACCGGAACCAGATCGCCACCCATCACGACATCAATTACGTACGCTTTCCGCAGAGCTATACCCGGCTCTTCCGACTGGCCTACCGCACCATCACCCCAATCCTTCTTTCACGCATCAAAACCCTGGTGACCAGCAGCAGCTTCTCCAGAGGCGAGATCTCGCAGTTTTACGGGTTCCCCGAAAACAGGGTGCTGATCGTGCCGGCAGCGGTGAGCGACAGCTTCCGGCCACGCCCCGTGCAGCCCGATGCCCCGAAATACCTGCTGGCGGTGTCCTCGCCCGCCGCGCACAAGAACTTCAATCGCATGATCCAGGCCTTTCTCAGCCTGCGGGACCACAACGACTTGCAGTTGCACATTGTGGGCGCCGCCACCGGCATCTTCGCCGACCCCAACCTGCAACGCCTGGCCTGCCGTGATCCACGCATTCGGTTTCTGGGGCGGCTCAGCGACGCCGAACTGATCGAGCAGTATCAGGGTGCGACCGCGTTTGTGTTTCCGTCCTTGTACGAAGGCTTCGGCATACCGCCGCTGGAAGCCCAGGCGTGCGGCTGTCCAGTACTGGCCGCCAACGCTGCCTCGATTCCGGAAGTGCTGCAGGCCAGTGCGCTGTATTTCGATCCGCTGGACGTCAGCCACATGGCGGCGGCCATGCACCGGGTACTGGTCGACGCCCCGCTGCGCGATGCGTTGCGCCTGCACGGGCTGAACAACGTGAAACGCTTTTCCTGGGAATTGTCCGCGCACCGCCTTTCCCAGCGCATCGATGCCCTGATGGAACCTGAACCGGTGCTGCTCGGCAAACAGCGCATCAGTCCCGAATCCTCTTCAAGCAAACCCTGAACCAATAACAGCAACGTCAAGGCGCGCCCTGTCGCGCCTGCAGTAGAGCGAGCGAATACAGCAAGGAATCTCCATGAGAATTGCGATCGTCCACGACTGGCTGGTGACTTATGCCGGTGCCGAGCGTGTGCTGGCTTCACTGATCAATATCTGGCCGGAAGCCGACCTGTTTGCCGTGATTGATTTCCTGAGCGATGAAGACCGCGCTCACCTGCACGGCAAGGTCGCCACCACCACGTTCATCCAGAACCTGCCAAACGCCAGAAAACGCTACCAGCGCTACCTGCCCCTGATGCCGCTGGCCATCGAGCAACTGGACCTGTCCGGTTACGACCTGATCATCAGCAGCAGCCATGCCGTGGCCAAGGGCGTGCTGAGCGGGCCGGATCAATTGCACATCAGCTACATCCATTCACCGATTCGTTATGCCTGGGACCTGCAACACCAGTACCTGCGCGAAGCGGGGTTGAACACCGGCATCAAGGGCCGGCTGGCGCGGCTGATACTGCATTACATCCGCCTGTGGGACCAGCGCACCTCGGCCGGTGTGGACGCCTTCATTGCCAACTCGGGGTTTATCGGCGCACGTATATGCAAGGCGTATCGACGCGAATCGACGGTCATCTACCCACCGGTCGATACGCTCGGGTTCACCGCCAACGGCACGCGCGGCGACTTCTATTTCACCGCCTCGCGCATGGTGCCCTACAAGCGCATGCCGATGATTGTCGAAGCCTTCGCTGCCATGCCGGACAAACGTCTGATCATGATCGGCGATGGGCCTGACCTGGCCAAGGCGCAGGCCATCGCGCGCCTGGCGCCCAACATCACGCTGATGGGTTTCCAGCCGGCGAGCGTTCTGATCGAGCACATGCGCACCGCCAAAGCCTTCGTGTTCGCGGCCGAAGAGGATTTCGGCATCAGTCCGGTGGAAGCCCAGGCCTGCGGCACACCGGTGATCGCCTTCGGCAAGGGCGGTGCACTGGAGACCGTTCGCGGGCTGGACCATCCACATCCTACCGGGGTGTTCTATCCGCAGCAGACGGTTGAATCACTGATCGCAGCAGTCAACGAGTTCGAGAGCGCGCAGGCGCGAATCACCGTACAGGCCTGTCGCGCCAACGCCGAGCGGTTCTCGATTGCCCGCTTCGAGCAGGAAGTCAAAGCCTTCGTCGACGACCACCTGGCCGCCGCGCACCTGTCCCGCCTGCCTGCGCAGCCCTGGACACCCCAGACCTCGCAGAGTCTTGCCAGCGAGTTGCCGTCCCGAGTCGTTCCCATCAAATCCGTTTGAGCGAGCACCGTCATGCGCACCTCCGTTCGCGGCATTCTGCATGCCCATCAGTCAGCGCTGTCGGTCGCCCACCGCCTGCTGGATCTGGCAGTCATCGTACTGATCGGGTACTGGCAAAGCCGGCTGGCAATGATCGACAGCACCGAGGCCTGGCTGCATATCATTCTGGCTGTACTGGTGTTTCACTGGGTCGGCGAGTACCACCAGCTTTACGGCTCCTGGCGCGGCGAGCGCATCCTGCGCGAGCTGACCAAGGTGTTCAATTACTGGGCGCTGACCTTCATCAGTCTGTTGTCGGTGGATTATCTGCTGCTCAACCGCGACAACCTGCCGGATGACGGGCAGATGACCTGGTTCGCGCTGGTGCTGGCGATCCTGTGTGGTTATCGCCTGCTGATCCGCCTGCTGCTGCACAGCCTGCGACGCCACGGTTTCAACACCCGGCGCGTGGCGATTGTCGGCACCGGTCAGGTCGGCGAGCGGCTGGCCCAGTCGATATCCAGCGCGCCCTGGATGGGCCTGAATCTGCTGGGCTTCTACGACTCGAATCCGCAGCAGATGAACCTGAGTGCCACTGGCAGACGTGTGCCGGTGCTCGGCGATCTCGAGCAACTGGTCGAAGACGCCCGCCAGGGCCGGATCGACAAGGTGTACATCACCCTGGCGTTCAGTGCCGAACCGCACCTGCGTGAACTGATCACCGGCCTCAGTGATACCACCGCCTCGGTGTACCTGATACCGGACGTGTTCATGTTCGAGCTGTTGCACGCACGCAGCGAGAGTATCAACGGGCTGGCCAGCATCAGCATTTTCGACTCGCCCATGGACGGCGCCTGGAGCGTGGTCAAGCGTGCTGAAGACATCCTGCTGTCCAGTCTGATTCTGGTGCTGATCGCGATTCCACTGTTGTTGATCGCCCTGGCCATCAAGCTGACGTCGAAAGGCCCGGTGCTGTTTCGCCAGCGCCGTTACGGGCTGGACGGCCGCCCCATCATGGTCTGGAAATTCCGCAGCATGAACGTTCAGGAAAATGGCGACGTGGTGCGCCAGGCCACACGCAATGACAAACGAATCACGCCGCTGGGTGCGTTCCTGCGCCGCACGTCGCTGGATGAACTGCCGCAGTTTTTCAATGTGCTGCGCGGCGACATGTCCATCGTCGGCCCGCGTCCGCATGCCGTGGCCCACAACGAGCAGTACCGCAGACAGGTCAGCGGCTACATGTTGCGCCACAAGGTCAAACCGGGCATCACCGGCTGGGCGCAGATCAACGGCTGGCGTGGCGAAACCGACACGCTGGACAAGATGCGCAAACGGGTCGAGTTCGATCTGGAATACATCGAGCACTGGTCGATCTGGCTGGACCTGAAAATCATTCTGTTGACGCTGTTCAAGGGCTTCTTCAACAAGAACGCCTTCTGACATTCCATTGACTAGACGACGGCTCCGGCAGCCTTTGCCCGGAGGGAGGTATGTGCGCGCGCTAAAAACGATCACGACGTGGACCGGTGCTGCTGCCGGTAGTGGAAATGGACGTAACGAAATCATTCAGGTGCAAGGCGCACCGTCACGAAGGAACACACCCATGAATCGAAGCCTGGCTGTCCTGCTGCTCTCCTCCCTGATCCTGCAGGGGTGCGTATTCGCTCCCGGCCAACACATGACACCCGGCGATGTCACCACCAGCGACCCGGACGAACCCAAGGCGCAACTGGTCGATATCAGCCCGAAAACCCTGCAGCAACAGCAGCAGAACACCGCTACGGATACCAAGGCTTTACCTGCCGAATTGTTGAACTACAAGACCCCGGAATACATTGTCGGGCCTGGCGATACGCTGCTGGTGACCGTCTTCGAACACCCCGAGCTGACCGCGCCCGGTTCGCAGGACCAACTGGATGCCAATACCCGCGAGGTGCTGAGCGACGGCACACTGTTTTTCCCGTACGTCGGCAGGATCCGCGCGGGCGGCAAGACCGTCAGCCAGATTCGTGAACAACTGCGCATGGGCCTTGCGCCGCAGTACACCGAGGTCAAGGTCGACGTGAAGGTGCTGCGCTACAACAGCCAGCGCGTGCTGCTGTCCGGCTCGTTCAAAAGCCCTGGCCCGCAGTCGATCACCAACATTCCTTTGAGCCTGGTGCAGGCCATCAGCGTCGCAGGCATCGACCTCACCGACGCCAACCTGGCAGGCCTGACGCTGCGCCGTGATGGCCGTGATTACATGATCGACATCGACTCGCTGAACCGCAAAGGCTCGCAACTCAGTAAGGTCTTCCTCAAGGATGGCGACTACCTGCACCTCAACAGCGCCTCCAAGAACAAGATCTATGTGTTGGGTGAAGTGCGTAATCCGCAGGTGATTTCGTTTGCCACCACCAACGTGACCCTGCTCGAGGCGCTGGGCAATTCCGGCGGCCTGAGTCCGGACAGCGCCGATGGCGACGCGGTGTATGTGATCCGCGGCGCAGAGAACTTCGCCAATGCACCGTCCACCGTGTATCACCTGAACGCCAAGAAGCCTACGGCCTACCTGCTGGCCGGACAGTTCGAACTCAAGGCTCAGGATGTGGTGTTCGTAGGTCCGGCCAACATCACGCGGTGGAGTCGCTTCATCAGCCAGCTGCTCGGCTCGGCCAGCGTGGTACAGACCGGGGCCGCCTTCCGTAACTGATCCGCTCGACGCTTGAATCTTGTCCCTGCCACTTCGGTTGCAGGGATTTTTTTGCCTGCGGTTTGGGTTTTTGTAGTGATGACACCGATCGTGCCGATGCTCTGCGTCGGCATGCAGCCCGTGAAGCTCCGCGTCACACATGTCACAGACTGCTGATTCAGTGAATCCAGGCACTGGGTTCAAGTCACCTTAAGTGTTGCTGGCGCAACAGCCGTTCAACAGTTGCCCGGTTTTTCAGCAGCCAGTGCACAGGGGCGTTTTCACCGGAAGAAGGCCACCGACCCAGCGTTTCAGGGGCATAACCCCCTGCACAGCGCGCTGGCACACAAGCTGCTTTACAGCCTTACGCTTATCGCAAGGAATTCCCGCATGCTCGTTGTTTCACTGTCAGGCAGTCCCTCCCCAAAATCCCGTTCAGGCGTTGTGCTGGCTCACGCTGGTCGCTGGTTGCAAAACCACGGCGTCGGTGTGACCACGTTGCGCATTCGTGACTTCAACGCCGAAGATTTGCTGTTCGCGAAATTCGACAGTCCGCAAGTACTGGAATTTGTCGAAGCGGTCCGGCAGGCCGACGGTCTGCTGATCGGCACGCCGGTCTACAAGGCCTCGTTTTCCGGGGCGCTGAAAACCCTGCTCGACCTTCTGCCCGAGCGCGCCCTGCACGGCAAGGTGGTGCTGCCACTGGCAACCGGCGGCAGCATCGCGCACATGCTGGCGGTGGATTACGCCTTGAAGCCTGTGCTGTCAGCGCTCAAATCCCAGGAAGTGCTGCACGGCATCTTCGCTATCGATACCCAGATCACTTATGGCGACAACGAGGAAGGCGGCACGCTGGACGAAGTCCTCACCGAGCGACTGAACGAAGGGCTCGAACACTTTTACCTGAGCCTGCAACACCGGCTTCAGGCACGGCACAAGGCGGCGGGTGGGCATTTGCAGTTGGCGTTGTGATGGGCTGATTTTGCTCTCGCAGCACAACACAGGACGGTGGGAGGCCTTCATTCTGCGCCACATTCAAGAGCGGACGCGGAGCGTCCTGGGCGGTGTTACCACGCGGAGCGTAGGAACGATCAGCGTGATCTCAAGCACGCCGATCATGCCCATGCTTGTGCTCACTCGCTGCGACCACGGACTGTGGGCAATTCAGAGCAGGCTCAATGCTCGATGAACAGTGGATACAATGACGCCACCAGCAACGCCGCCATCACCCCATTGAAAATCCGCAGTCCGACAGGATCGCGCAGTACGTTGCGCAGCAGGCTGCCGAAGCCGGCCCAGATGCCGACGCTTGGCAGGTTGATCAAGGCGAATACGCCCGAGATGATGACCACGTTGGTGAAGTAGCCCTGCATCGGCGTGTAGGTGCTGATCGCGCCAATCGCCATGATCCAGGCCTTGGGGTTGACCCACTGGAACAGTGCCGCGCCCATGAAGCTCATCGGCTCGCCGCGGCTTTCGCTGGAATCGGAGGCCGGGCCGGAGGTGGCGATTTTCCAGGCCAGATAAAGCAGATAGGCAGCGCCCACGTAGCGCAACAGGGTGTAGAGCATCGGCCAGGCCTTGAACACGCTACCCAGACCAAAACCTACCGCCAGAACCAGAACGAAGAAACCGATGCTGATGCCCAGCATGTGTGGCAGCGTCCGGCCGAAACCGAAGTTGACGCCCGAAGCCAGCAACATCATGTTGTTGGGGCCGGGGGTCACCGAAGTGACGAAGGCAAACAGCGCAAAGGCCAGCAGTAGATCCAGAGAGAACGGCATGACGCGATCCAGGTGTCTGTGAAACTGTGAGTCGGGTACTCACCCTATCGAAAGATCGACAGCAAACACATGGACAGTTAAACGAAGTTTCTTACCATACAGTTTGAACAGAATTCTCGTTCGGGCCTGACTGTTAACCCTGTGGGTTCTGGCTCAGTGTGCCGCGATCAACGCTGATTTCACCCTGGTTGTCGAACTGACGAACCTGCTGGATCTGCGGGTCTGCAAGGAGCTGGGCCTTGCGCGCCTCATACTCTTCGAAGGACAGACCGCGACGATTCAGGTCTTCCATCGCAAGTTGATGGCTCTCTTCGACCGAGTAGGGGCGCAGTTCGACCGCATGGTGAGTCGAGCAACCGGAGACCAGTGCGACGGTGAATGACAGAACAAGAGCAAGGGCAAGTAAACGGTTCATGGCGGGCCTCCAGGCTGGCTTCATTTCGGGAATGAAGCAAGGTTACGCCCCGGCCCTTCACGGCAAAAATCAACTGCCGTGATAGTGGCTATCGACTTTCACGCCCCCTGTTCACGGGCATGCTCGATCAACACCTCGCGCAAGGCCTGAGCCGCTGCCGACAGCTTGTGATCAGCCAGCATCATCAACCCGATACGCCGCTCGATACGCGGTTCCACCAGCGGCACGCAACACGCGCCAAGCTCCTGCATCTGTTCAATGCACAGCGAAGGCACCGCGCTGACACCCAGACCGTTGGCGACCATGCGCCCGATGGTCGACAGCTGATGACTCTCGAATGCCACTGACAGCCTGCCATGTCGTGACTCGATGGCGTGCTCCAGCAGCAGGCGCACGGCTGACGGGCGCTGCAGAGCAATAAAATCTTCGTTCAACAGCTCGGCCCAAGACACTTCAGCCCGTCCGGCCAGCGGCGATTCCGTGGAGACCACGGCTACGAATCGATCCATGTAGAACGGCGTGAACGACAGCGCATTGCTCGATTCGGGTTCGAAGCCAATGCCCAACTCGACCCGGCGATGGCGCACCATCTCCAGAACCTGTTCGTTGACCACGTCATGCACCGCCACGTTGACCCGTGGATAGCGGCCTCTAAAGGTCTTCAAGGCACCGGGCAGGAGGTTGCCTGCGAACGACGGCATGGCCGCGATGGACACGCGTCCCATCTGCAAGGTGAAACGCTGGCGCAGCAATTCTTCGGTATTGTCCCAGTCAGCCATCAGTTGGCGTGCCAGCGGCAACAGCGTCTCGCCCTCGGGCGTCAGGCTGACATTGCGCGTGGTGCGCGTGAGCAACTGACCGCCAAGGTCTTCCTCCAGACTTTTGATCGTCAGGCTCAGGGCCGGTTGGGACAGGTTCAGCCGCTCGCCTGCTTGGGCAAAACTCAGGTACTGCGCCACGGCCAGGAAAGCGCGAAGCTGCTTGACGTTCATACATTTATATTTCTTATCAATCGATCAGAAAAACAAAATTAACAAATCATTGCAGCCGAGAGAAGATGCAATCAACCCGATCCTCCGGCAGCACGTGCCGGTCACAACTATAAAAGGCGGATCATCATGGCTGGACTCGACAAGCGAGTGGCAACTTACGAAGAGGCCCTCGCCGGGCTGACCGACAACATGACCGTGCTCTGTGGCGGCTTTGGCCTGTGCGGCATCCCGGAAAATCTGATCGCGCAGATCAAGCGCATGGGCATCAAGGGCCTCACGGTCGTTTCCAATAACTGCGGCGTCGATGGTTTCGGTCTGGGCATCCTGCTCGAAGACCGCCAGATCAGAAAGATGATTTCCTCCTACGTGGGTGAGAACGCCCTGTTCGAACGCCAGTTGCTGAGCGGCGAACTGGAAGTCGAACTGACCCCGCAAGGCACCCTTGCCGAAAAACTCCGCGCGGGCGGCGCAGGCATTCCGGCGTTCTACACCGCCACCGGTTACGGCACCCCCGTTGCCGAAGGCAAGGAAACCCGCCAGTTCAATGGCCGCAACGTGATCCTCGAAGAAGCCATCACCGGCGATTTCGCGTTGATCAAGGGCTGGAAGGCTGACCATTTCGGCAACGTGATCTATCGTCATACCGCGCAGAACTTCAACCCCGTGGTCGCCACCGCCGGCAGGATCACCGTGGTCGAAGTCGAGGAAATCGTCGAACCCGGCGTGCTGTTGCCGACCCAGATCCACACCCCCGGCATTTATGTCGACCGTGTGATCCAGGGCACTTTCGAAAAACGCATCGAGCAGCGCACCCTCAGAAAATCCTGAGGGCAACAGGCGCTTCACGAAGCAGGAATCGGCACACAACAACAAAGAGATTTCAGACCATGGCACTTTCCCGCGAACAAATGGCTCAGCGCGTCGCCCGCGAACTCAAGGACGGCTATTACGTGAATCTGGGGATCGGCATTCCGACGCTGGTCGCCAACTATGTCCCGACGGACATCGACGTCATGCTGCAATCGGAAAACGGCCTGCTGGGCATGGGCGAATTCCCCACCGAAGACACCATCGACGCCGACATGATCAACGCTGGCAAGCAGACCGTTACGGCACGCATCGGCGCATCGATTTTTTCGTCCGCCGAGTCCTTCGCCATGATCCGTGGCGGCCATGTGGACCTGACCGTTCTGGGCGCGTTCGAGGTGGATGTCGAAGGCAACATCGCCTCTTGGATGATTCCCGGCAAGCTGGTCAAGGGCATGGGCGGCGCGATGGATCTGGTGGCCGGTGCCGACAACATCATCGTGACCATGACCCATGCATCCAAGGATGGCGAATCCAAACTGCTGCCCCGCTGCAGCCTGCCGCTGACGGGCGCGGGTTGCATCCGCAAGGTGCTGACCGACCTGGCCTACCTCGAAATCGAAGACGGCGCGTTCATCCTGCGCGAGCGTGCGCCTGGGGTCAGCATCGAAGAAATCGTCGCCAAGACCGCCGGCAAACTGATCGTACCGGATGATGTGATCGAGATGACGTTCTGATTTCATAGCTGTCGGGTATCCGCTCCGCATCCAGATGCGGACGCGGAGCGTCCTGAACGGCATTGCCACGCGGAGCATGGGAACGATCAATGTGAGGCTGAATTGATCGTGCCGACGCTCCGCGTGGGCATGCAGCCGTGACGCTCCGCGTCACATTCTCAAGCACACACCTAACGTCGCATCCCTCCAAAAAACATCCAATAATAATGACAACAGGACGCCCTCAGATGGCCGCCAACCTTGAAGAAAGCCGCTCCGCCCGATTTGCCCTGCGCTGCGCCGCATGGGCTGAACGCTGGTTCCCCGACTCTTGGGTCTTCGCCGCACTGGCGGTGGTGATCGTCACCCTGGCAACGCTGGCCATCGGCGCAAGACCTGCCGAAGCAGCGAAGGCGTTCGGTGACGGATTCTGGAGCCTGATCCCGTTCACCATGCAGATGGCGTTCGTGGTGATTGGCGGCTATGTGGTGGCCAGTTCGCCCCCTGCGGTCAGGCTGATTGACCGTCTGGCACGCATCCCGCGCAATGGCCGTTCGGCGGTGGCCTGGGTCGCACTGATTACGATGCTCGCGTCGTTGCTCAACTGGGGCCTTTCCCTGGTGTTCGGCGGTCTGCTGGTACGCGCCCTCGCCCGTCGCACCGATCTGCGCATGGACTATCGCGCAGCCGGTGCGGCAGCCTATCTGGGGCTCGGCGCGGTCTGGGCACTGGGATTGTCGTCTTCGGCAGCACAGTTGCAGGCCAACCCGGCCAGCCTGCCACCGTCGATCCTGGCGATCACCGGCGTCATTCCTTTCACTGAAACCATTTTCCTCTGGCAGTCCGGCGTGATGCTGGCGGCGCTGGTGGTCATTTCCCTGATCGTCGCCTACGCCACCGCGCCCGGCCCGAACAGCGCCCGTGACGCAAAGGCCTGCGGCGTGGACCCGGCCTTCAACCTGCCACCGCTGCCTGCCCGCTCACGTCCCGGTGAATGGCTGGAATACAGTCCACTGCTGATCATTCTGATGGTGCTGCTGGGCGCAGGCTGGCTGTTCAACGAGTTCTCGACCAAACCTGCGATCACCGCAATTTCCGGGCTGAACACCTACAACTTCCTGTTCATTATGCTCGGTGCGCTGCTGCACTGGCGGCCACGCAGCTTTCTGGATGCCGTGGCGCGAGCAGTACCAACCACCACCGGTGTGCTGATCCAGTTCCCGCTGTACGGCTCGATTGCCGCACTGCTGACCACGGTCAAGGGGGGCGACGCGCAGACACTGGCGCATTACATCTCGACGTTCTTCACCAGCATCGCGTCCCACGACACCTACGCCATATTGATGGGCGTGTACTCGGCAGTGCTCGGGTTCTTCATCCCGTCGGGCGGCGGCAAGTGGATCATCGAAGCACCTTACGTGATGCAGGTCGCCAATGAATTGCAGTATCACTTGGGCTGGGCGGTGCAGATTTACAACGCCGCCGAAGCCTTGCCGAACCTGATCAACCCGTTCTACATGCTGCCGCTGCTGGGCGTGCTGGGTCTGAAGGCAAGGGATCTGATCGGCTTTTCGTTCGTGCAGTTGCTGGTTCACGCGCCGCTGGTGCTGTTCCTGCTATGGGCGCTGGGCACGACACTGACCTACACGCCACCGGTCATGCCCTGACAGCAGGCAGGCCGACTTACGCGCACTCGTCGCCATAGTCGGCCGCTGCAACCTGCGCCAGCAAGGTGCGCAGTTCCAGTGCCAGTTCAGGTCCCAACGCAGTTTCATAAGAACGCTGGGCCTGTTCCCACAACGTCTGGGATTCCAGCAGTTTCTCCACACCGGCCTGCGTCAGGCGCACCAGACGGCTGCGCTTGTCGTTCGGGTCGACGTCCACCGACACCAGCCCTTCACGCTCCAGTGGCTTGAGATTCTGCGCCAGTGCCGAGCGGTCAATGACCAGAATCGTTGCCAGTTCGGTCATGGTCGGCGCCTGATTGCGGGCGATCTGCATCAGGATCGAGCGCTGCGTAGAGCGCAGGCCACACGGCGCCATGACGG
The DNA here is from genome assembly GCF_001642795.1 of Pseudomonas viridiflava. Taxonomy (GTDB): domain Bacteria; phylum Pseudomonadota; class Gammaproteobacteria; order Pseudomonadales; family Pseudomonadaceae; genus Aquipseudomonas; species Aquipseudomonas viridiflava. The sequence goes on from NZ_LKEH01000043.1 coordinate 30,121, forward strand.
CGTCGTACAGCTGACAGATACGTCGGCTCGCCCTGCGCAGACTGGTGGCATGGCAGATCACCTGCGCGGGAACATCCAGGCCTTCCGGAATGCGCAGCGTGCCGTTCGGAGTCAGGTCGTGATTCATAAGGGCTCCCGTGTTGAGAGCCCAATGCTGGCATATCCCCGCAAATTGAAACAGCACCTTGGGTCGCATTCACTGTTTCAGCGTATTTACGCAGCGCTGCGCCGTGTCGGAATGGCTGGCATCAGACTGAAGGGCTTCAGAACGAATAGTCGCGCTCAACCTTGCACACCCGCGTCGTGAACGCCTGATACCAGCGAGCGCGGCCCTGTTCGCGTACCTCGGCATGCTCGGCATGAGCCTTCCAGGCCCGAATCGCGGGCTCGTCAGCCCAGTACGACACGGTAATGCCCAGGCCGGTGTCGTCACGCGCCGACTCCACCCCGAGAAACCCGGCCTGCTGCCGGGCCAGTTCGATCATCCGGTGCGCGGCCGCACCATAATCCTGCCCGTCATCAGCGTTGCGCAGTGATGTAAACACCACCGCGTAATAAGGCGTGGGGAAACGCGAGGCGATCATCGGGCGTTACCCCTGCACGCCTGAGCGAACGCCTTGATCAGCGCTGGCGTCCTGCCCAGCAACGCGGCGCGCTCGGGCTGAAACAACGTGGCGACGAAAAACGGATGGCCTTCCAGCTCCATACTGCGCACTTCACCTTCCGGACCTCGCCCGCTGATTTTCATCGCAGCGCCGAAAACCTGCTGTTCCAGCTCACGCACAAGGCCGTAACGACAGTGATAACGCTCCTCGATTTCCAGTCTGCCGTAGGCCCGGGCAATCAATGTGTCCGGCAACAGATGAATCGGCGAAAGTGCATCGACCAGTGAGCAGCTCAGCGGCGCAATGATCGCGTTCGGGGCGTCCGGGGCCGATTCAGCGTGTTCGGCATCGCTCCAGCCCAAACCGTTGCGGGCAAATTCCAGCAACGCATGCTGAAACCCGCCGCAGGTGCCAAGAAACGGAATGTGCTGTTCGCGCGCCAGACGAATCGCCGTCATCGCGCCCTGCATGTCCTGATAAGGGCTGCCCGGCACGCACCACAGGCCGTCGAACGCCGTCAGCCGCTCGCCATTTCCGATCTCAGGCGTTGGCAACCATTGCGCCTCGACCTTGACCTGCAACGCGTCGCCCACCATCTGCAAGGCCTGCGGTATCGCCTGATGCGCCGCGAACTGCGTATTGAAGTCTCCTACCAGACCGATTCGCACGATTGTGCCTGCCCCGCTAACTACGTCCATGCCCTGCTCCCTTGTCGATGTCATGCGTGATGGGCAGGACTATAGACAGGCATCAGCGCAAGCAGAATGGGCGATCAGGCAAGCCATCCGTGCAGCAACGCACGACTTTTCAGCTGTGAACAGGCGTCAGCACCGGCTTGCCAGCGAAGAAAGCCAGCAGGTTATCATTGACCATCTGCACGCTGTCTTTGGAGGCCTCGGGCGACAGGCCTGCCACGTGTGGCGTCAACACCACATTGTCCAGGGTCTTGAACACGTCGGGTACGCGCGGCTCGTCGTCGAATACATCCAGTGCGGCTCCGGCGATCTTCTGCGCTTGAAGCGCGTCGACCAGGGCGTCTGTGTCAACGACACTGGCGCGGGCGATATTGACCAGAAAACCCTGCGGCCCCAATGCCGCCAGCACCGAGGCGCCCACCAGATGATGGGTGCTGCTGCCGCCCGGCGTGGCGATGACCAGAATGTCCGACGCTTCGGCCAGCGCCTGCACCGAGGCGTGCCAGGTGTAATCGCAGTCGGACCGCGCCTTGCGATTGTGATAACCGATGCCGATGTCGAAAGCCGCAGCGCGCCGGGCAATCGCCAGCCCGACCGCGCCCAGCCCGATGATGCCCAGACGCTTGCCCGCCAGCGAAGGACGCACCACCTTGCGCCATTCGCTGCGGCGCACCGAGGCGTCAGCCTGGGGAATGTCACGCACCAGTGAAAGCAGCAATGCCAGCGCATGATCGGCCACGGTGGACGCATTGACCCCGGCGCCGTTGGTGACAGTGATGCCACGTGCTTCGGCCGCTGGCAGGTCGACCTTTTCATACCCCGCGCCGCTCACGCAGATGATGCGCAGGTTGGGCAAGGCATCCATCTCTTCAGCAAAGAAGCCCAGCGGGCCACGCGTCACGACTGCGCTGATGGCCGGCCCGTGTGCGGCAATCGCTTCGGCGCGCTGCTCGGCTGTCGGTGCGCGAATCAGCTCGAAACCACTATTTTTCAGAATCGGCAGATAGGTATCCAGATTCTCGACCAGCACCAATACCGTTGTCATGCCCACTCCTGCCTGATGATCAAAACCCTGACAGTAACCCGAGTCGACGCGCTTGAGGAGTGACATTTTCCGAATACGCAGCCTGCGTTCATACAGCCGTCTCATTCGGCGCACAGACTGTGCGCCAGCCGTAGTGCGCCATGCAGCGATGACGTTGCGCTATCGTTGGGTGCCGTCAATGACATTCAGGACGACATCGTGCAACCGGGAACGACACTCCACTTGCCGTATCGAAAGCGATGTTGTTAATGCTTCAGGGTGCGCCTCTGTCGAACGGTACGAGGCGATCAACTGTTTTCTCCATTAAGGAATCATCAGCCCATGCAAGGATTTTCCACTTTCCGGTTCACCCGAACGCCACTGGCTCGACTGCTGGCTGCCTCCGCCATTGCTGGTGTGATGCTGTCGTCAGGCGCAGCATCGGCAGCCGATGCGCCGGGCAAGGTGTTGAGTGAAAAACTGGGACTGCCATGGCCCGCAGTGGTGGCTCACCGGGGCGCCTCGTTCGATGCGCCGGAAGAAACCATACCGGCTTACACCTTGGCGCGGGATCTGGGTGCGGATTACCTGGAGATGGACATCCAGCGCACCAAAGACGGCGTGCTGATCGCCTTGCATGACGATGTGCTGGAGCGTACCACCAACATTGCCGAGGTTTTTCCGAGCCGTGCCAAGGACCCGGTCAGCACGTTTACGCTGGCCGAGCTCAAGCAACTGGATGCCGGTTCGTGGTTCAACAAGGCCTACCCGGACCGCGCCCGTGACAGCTACGCCGGTCTGCAGATTCTGACGCTGGATGAGGTGATCGACATCGCCGAAGGCGGCGCGAACAAGCCGGGGCTGTACATTGAAACCAAGGTGCCGTCGCAGTTTCCCGGCGTCGAAGCCGACCTGAAGAAAGTCCTGGCCAAACGCGGCTGGCTGGCGCAACGCCCTGCCGCAGAGCCGGGGCATGTGAACGTCGCGCACATGCCGGGCCGTGTGGTGTTGCAGACCTTTGAAAAGCAGAGCCTGGAACTGCTGCAGAAAGAAATGCCGAAAGTGCCGAAAGTCATGCTGCTGTGGATCGGCAAAGGCTCCATCGAACCCAAGTCCGATGTGGCCTTCAAGGATTCAGGCATGAAGGACAAATCCAGCTATTACGCGACCCAGGAGGTCAAGTCGCCGGAAGAGTTCGAGAACTGGATCAACTGGGCCAAGGCGCATGGCGCCATCGGCACCGGCCCGTCGTCGCAACTGGCCAAGGGTGGCGACCAGAGCTACATGGACCTGGTCAAACCCTGGATGAACAACCTGACCCACGAAAAAGGCATGGTGATCCATCCGTATACCGTGGATGACCCGGCTGACTTCAAGCGCATCAGCCAGGATGGCGCGGACGGTTTCTTCACCAATCGCACCGCCGAGCTGTTGAAGTTCTATGGCCGTCCGGCCAAGGAAAGCATCGACACGATCCTCAAGCGCAACGGCTACTGATGAGGTAACAGACCGGCTGACCGAGTCATGGGACACGGTCAGACGGTTGTCGATCAGAAGTCGATGGTGCCCGACACTTTCAAGGTGCGTGGCTCACCCTGAGTCAGGTAGCCGCCGTTGGTGGACGCCCAATAATCCTTGTTCATCAGGTTTTCGACGTTGGCGCGCAGGGTGATGTCTTTTTGCGCGACGTTGAAGGTGTAGCGTGCGCCCAGGTCGAAGCGGTTCCAGGTCGGAATACTCAAAGTGTTCGACGCGTTCAGGTACTGGCCTCCGGTGCGCAGCATGCGCGCGTTGAGGGCCGCGCCTTCGATGCCCGGAATGTCCCAGTCTGCTCCGGCGTTGAACTGGAAGGTCGGCACACCCACTGCATCGTTGCCATCGTTGCTGCCGCCCGCAGTCCCGCTCAATTCAGTGTCCATCAGGGTCAGACCCGCCAGCAGGCGCAGTCCGCTGACCGGCTCACCGAACACATTCATTTCCACGCCCTTGTTGCGCTGCTCGCCATCGCGAACATACCGGGTGCCGCTACCTTCCTGAACCTGATAACCATCGGCCGGTTGCTCGATGCGGTACACACCCAGGCTCGCGCCGAAGGTGCCCATGTCCAGCTTCACACCGGCCTCGACCTGCTTGGAACGCGCAGGCGGAAAGATCTCGCCCGGATTGATCGTCACATTGCCCGGCGCGGTCGGCCCTTGGGCCAGGCCCTCGATACGGTTGGCATAGAACGACACGTAGCGCCACGGTTTGAACACCACTCCATAGATGGGCGTCGTAATTGCCTCGTCATACAGCGAAGTCCGCGGGCCGCTGCCATAGGCGTAGCCCTGAACGCGCAGTTGCTGACGACGCAGCCCCGCCGTCACCAACAGACGATCGTCGAAGAAACCCAGCGTGTCGGAGAACGCTGCGCTGCGCATGCGGCTCTTGCCGGTGATGCCGGGGTCGTTCAGGTCGCCAGCGGTGATGCCGTTCAGCGCAGGACGCTCAGTCGACACCGGGTCGTAAAGGTTGCTGCTGGCGCGGCTGCCGCCGAACAGGTACGCATTGCGCTGTTCGGTCCAGATCCCTGACAGACCGAAGTTGACCTTGTGGCTGACGGGACCGGTCTGCAGGTTGCCATTGATGCCTGCCATGGCGGTCTTGTTGTCTTCATCATGAGGAATGAAAGACGGCGTCGCCGTGATGTTTCCGGCAGCGTCGTTGATGGTCGGGGATCCATAGATACCGGTTTCACGGGTGTGTTTGGCACCGGCCGCGGCATACAGCATCCAGTCATCGTTGAGGTCATACTCGACCCGGCTCATGCCGAAGGTGTCTTCGGTTTCAGTCCAGGTCCAGTTGGGGGCGTAGTTGGTATCGGAGTCAGGCGCGTGAGGCACGCTGGTCAGGCCGCTGCCCACGAACACAGTGTTGCGGCTCTGGTTGATGCGCTGCTTCTGGTAAGCGAAGTCGCCGGAAATACGGAAGTTATCGCCGCGATAATCAAGGCCCAGCGCGAACATCTTGCTGCGATGTTCTTCGTCATCGACGCCGGTTTCACCTTCGCGCTGGGCCAGGTTCAGGCGTGCGCCGAACCGGTTGTCCTCACCAAAGCGCTGACCCAGATCCAGATGCTCGCCAACCCGCCCGTCACTGCTGATGTCCGTGGTGAAGCGACGTGTCGGTGTGTCCCTGGCGCGCTTGGGCTGCAGGTTCACGCCACCGCCTATGCCGGAACCGGTTGGCGTCACGCCGTTGATGAAGGCATTGGGGCCTTTGAAGACTTCGACACGCTCCAGCGCGTCGGTCGAAATGATCTGACGAGGCAGCACGCCATAGAGGCCGTTGTAGGAAATGTCGTCGGTATTCAGCGCGAAACCACGGATCACAAACACCTGCGAGGCGTTGGCGTAGCCGGATGACTGGCGAACCGAGGCGTCATTGAGCAGCACGTCGCCGATGTCTTCGGCCTGCTGATCCTCGATCAACTGCTCGGTGTAGCTGTTCATGCTGAAAGGCACGTCCATGATGTCCGAACTGCCCAATACGCCAAGCTGCCCGCCACGAGCCACCTGGCCACCGGCGTAAACGGGCGGCAACGCCTGAGGGGCGATCTTGTCAGCGCTGATCGCAGTTTCGCCCAGCACCATCGGGCCGCCTGACGAGGCAGACGTGTCGGTAGCGGCCCAGACGGGAAGACCCAGGGAACAGCCAAACGCAATCAGCGTCAGGCGCAAAGGAAATGGCGAGGTGTGCATGGAGATGTCCTGCTGAACGATAAAGTGGGCCGGGCAGTGTCCTTCCGTGACTGCGCCCTTCTTGTGTTAATGCGAAATGCTATCAGGTGTGACTGGGAACGGTTATCGTTTATTTGTGTGCAAGCGGATACACAGCGGGTTTCACGACGAAAGGCGGATGCAGAGTGTTCTGAGAGGCGTTACCACGCTGGAGCGTGCGAACGATCAGAGATCTCAAGCACGCTGATCATCCCCATGCACCCAAGTCTTGCAACCACGGACTACTGTGGGAGGCGGCTTGCCGGCGATGCAGCCGACGCGGAATGTCAGGAAAATCGCGTCATCGTTCATCGCCGGCAAGCCGCCTCCCACGGTCCGGTGTTTGCCGCGCGACAGCGCTCCGTCGAAGACGTAGTGGCGCCTCCCACAGGGTATGCATTCAGTCAGATACTTACGTTTTGGCTCCCTTTTGCGCGTCTTCCAGACTTGTGTATAGCGATGAGCGCTCTGCGTCACAAATGGCACAGACTGCGGATCAGTCCGTCGAGCGCTCGATTTGCGCCATCGTTTCAGAGAACCCTACGAGACCAGGAAACGCCTTGAAACGCATGGTCACAAGATGAAACAGGACACTGGCGGCGACCTGATGCGTTGTGTGGTGTAAGCTCAGCCGCTGTTGGTTATCCCATCGAGAGGCCTATGCAGTCCAACTTCCGACGCTCGACCCTGGCGGCGCTCCGCGGTTTTGCCCTGCCGGGCGATGCAATCTCCATCGTCCCCTCTGCCGCCGACTACCGGCGCTGCCTGCTGGAAAGGATCGCTTCGGCGACCCGCCGCATCTACATCATCGCGCTGTACCTTCAGCAGGATGAAGCGGGCCAGGAAATCCTCGATGCCCTTTACGCTGCCAAAACTGCCCGCCCGGAGCTGGAGGTGGTGGTGCTGGTCGACTGGTTTCGGGCGCAGCGCGGGCTGATCGGTGCAGGACGCCAGCCGGGCAATTCGACCTGGTATCAGGCGCAGAATCTGGAGTACGACCAGGAAGTACCGATCTACGGCGTACCGGTCCAGACCCGCGAGCTCTTCGGCGTGTTGCACCTCAAGGGCAGCGTGATCGATGACTGCGTCATCTACAGTGGCGCCAGCATTAACAACGTCTACCTGCACAAGCTCGACAAGTACCGGCTGGACCGTTATCACCTGATCGAGAGCGCACCGCTGGCAGACAGTTTCGTGGATCTGGTGCAGCGCGAAATACTGCCTTCTCCGGCCGTGCATCGCCTGGACCTGCAGTCTCCGCCCAGTTCACGCAGCCTGCGCGGCGAGATTCGTGCGTTTCGCAGCAACCTCAAACGTGCGGCCTACGACACCTCCTCGGGCGAAAAGGAAAACGGTGAGTTTCGCGTCGTGCCGCTGCTGGGCGTCGGTCCGCGCAACGGTCTGAACCGCACCATTTGCGACCTGATCGCTTCCAGCAAGATCCAGCTGACGATCTGTACGCCCTACTTCAATCTGCCAGTGGCCGTGACCCGCGAAATCAACCGGGCGCTCAAGCGCGGCGTGAATGTCGATATCATCATCGGCGACAAGACCGCCAACGACTTTTTCATCCACCCGGACGAACCGTTCAAGGTGATCTCTGCCCTGCCCTATCTGTATGAGATCAGCCTGCGACGTTTCACCCAGAAGCACCGCAAGGCCATTGCCCAGCACCGTTTGAACGTGCACCTGTGGAAGCATGGCGACAACACCTTTCACCTCAAGGGCATCTGGGTCGATCAGCGTTATACCCTGCTGACCGGCAACAATCTGAACCCGCGCGCGTTCAACCTCGACCTGGAAAACGGACTGCTGATCGATGATCCGCAAGGTCAGTGGACTGCGCCGCGACAAGCAGAAATCGCCCACTTGATGCGCAACACCCAGCGCGTCAGTCAATACGACGAGCTGGATACGCTGGCGAACTACCCTGAGGGCGTGCGCAAGTTTCTACGCCGCGTGAGTCGTGTCAGGGTCGAGCGTCTGCTGTACCGGATTCTGTAGAAGACCCTGACGGCACAAGACGGTGTTCGCGATATTGTTCGCGGACACCGTTGCGATTAACCCGCCAAGGCAATCAACTGCTGACGCTGCGCATCGGTCAAGGTCGGGCCAAACCCGGCGCCGACGTTCTCGGCCATGTAACGCGGGTTCCCGGTGCCCGGAATCACACAGGTAACAGCGGGGTTGGCCAGCAGAAATTTAAGCGCCAGTTGCGGCCAGCTGTTCACTTCGACCTGCGCAGCCCAGCCCGGTAAAGGCTTGTCCTTGAGCCGCGACAACAGTCCGCCGCCACCAAACGGCCGATTGCAGATGACCGCCACACCGCGTTCCCTGCACAGCGGCAGGATCCGTTTCTCGACATCACGGTCGTCAAGCGCGTAATTGATCTGCAGAAAATCCAGCGGCTCGCTCTTGAGCACCGCTTCCACGTCAGCGTAAGCGCTCGAGGTGTAGTGGCTGATGCCAATGTAGCGAATGCGACCCTGTTCCTTCCAATCGCGCAATGTAGGCAGATGGGTCTTCCAGTCCAGCAGGTTATGAATCTGCATCAGGTCGATCCGGTCGGTCTGCAGCAGCTTGAACGACTCCTCCATCTGCGCGATGCCTTCGCTACGTCCCCGCGTCCAGACCTTGGTCGCCAGAAACGCGGGGGATCGCGGCTCGTGGATCGACAGCAATTCCCCGGTGGTCTGCTCGGCGCGCCCGTACATGGGCGAGCTGTCGACGACACTGCCGCCTGCTGCGAACAGTGCGTCCAGAACCGGGCGCAACTGCTTGTAGGCCGGGCTGGAAGTGGCCACATCAAAACCGCGATAAGTGCCAAGGCCAACGACAGGCAGCGGTTCATTGCTGGAGGGAATCGCTCGGGTCAGCATGGTCTTGCCTCCGGATGTCAGTTTTGAGGGAAGTGATGAAGGGTCGGACGACGATGGCAGCGTCGGCGGTTTCTGGTCACCGGCAGCGGTGTCGAACACCAGTGCGGCGCCTACACCTGCCGCCAGGGTGAGCAGTCTTCTGCGGGTCAGGTGATGGGGTGGCGTCATGACGTTCTCCTTATCTGTCCTGCACGTGTTTTATTTTGAGTATTCAGGACCGCTTGGCCCCCAGCTGCTTCCACATCTTTTGCGTGATTTTCTGCCGGTTACGGTAACCCGCCCACGGATCGCCTTTCAATTCACGCAGACGTTGCTCCAGATTGGTGACGTCCCATTGAGCCGAAGACGTGAGGCCCGCCAGTTCATCGAGCGCTATCGGCACCGAAACGGGAAGCCCGGGCCGGGCACGAACCGAATAGGCGGTGACCGTACTGCCGCCACGGCTGTTGCGCAGGTAGTCGACAAAAATGCGGCCGACGCGGTTTTTCGGGCCCATGGTGGCGGTGAAACGCTCGGGCAGCTGTTGGGTCACGAACTCGGCGATGGCTTTGGCGAAGCCTTTGACCGTATCCCAGTCGGCATGCCGGGCGAGCGGCACGATAATGTGCATGCCTTTGCCGCCGCTGGTTTTCAGAAAGGCCTCAAGCCCAAGTTCTTCAAGCACCGCCAACACCATTTGTGTGGCCTCGATCATGCTGCGCCAGGGCAAGGCCGGATCCGGGTCAAGGTCGAGCACCAAGTGGTCAGGCGTTTCGATGCGATCACTGGTCGACCCCCAGGTATGAAACTCGATGGCGCCCATTTGCGCGGCACCGACCAGGGCCTGAACCGTGTCGATTTCCATCAGCGCGGCATGGCCCGGATCAAGCTTGCGATCCAGTTGCCGGATATGGGGAATCGCCAGGCGCTCGGAGTGTTTCTGAAAAAACTGCTCGCCGTCGATGCCCTCGGGGCAGCGCAGCAGCGCGACGGGACGATTGTTCAGATACGGCAGGATCCAGTCGGCAATCGATTCATAAAACTGGGCCAGTTCGATCTTCTGCGTGCCGCTCTTGCTGTCGATCACCCGGTCCGAATGGCTGATGCCGACACTCGCAACATTGACCTTGCCTCGCGCCGTCTTGCGCGCGACGGGCGTCTGCGCAGCCTTCGCTTTAGCGCCCTTCGCAACTTTGGGGCGGCTGGCAATGTCGGCTGGCTGAGGGTACTCACGCACCACCTCACTGGCGGGTTTGTCGCTGCGCAATCCTACGAAAGCGGCCTGACGCAGAATGCCTTCCCGCGTCCACTCCGCGAATTCGGCCTCGCAGATCAGCTGCGGCTCCACCCATTGCACACCCCGCGCCTGTGCCGAGGTGAGCTTCTTGTCGAGCGGCGAGGTGTCGCGCTCCAGCGGCTGTAACTGATCGTGCAACTGCTTAAGGGTCTGACTGGTGAAACCGGTGCCGACCCGCCCTGCATAGACCAGACCGTCGTCATCATTGACCGCCAGCAGCAAGGCACCGAACGCCGAGCGACTGCCCTGCGGCGCGGTATAACCGACGATCACGAACTCCTGGCGCAGTCGGCATTTGAGCTTGATCCAGTCGGCGTTGCGTTTGCTGACGTAGGGACTGCCGGCCCGTTTGCCGATCACGCCCTCCAGCCCCATCGCGCTGGCGCTTTCGACGATGTCCTTGTGCCCCGAACGAAACGCATCGGAGAAACGCAGCAGACGGCTGCGCTGTTTACCGAGCACCTGTTTGAGCGCATCGCGGCGCTGCTCAATGGGCACCTCACGCAGGTCCTCACCAGTCAGATACGGCATGTCGAACAGGTAGTAGAGAATGTCCTTGCTGCGACCGATTTCAAAGGCATTCTGCAACGCCTGAAAATCCGGCAGCCCTTGGTCGTTGAGCACCACGACTTCGCCGTCGAACCAGGTGTCCTGCAGTTTCAGCGCCTTGATCGCCTTGGCCAGCTCGGGCAGCCGCTCGGTCCAATCGTTGCCATTGCGCGTGAACAGTCGCACCTCATCGCCCTGAATACGCGTCAGGATGCGATAGCCGTCGAACTTGATTTCATACAGCCACTCACCCGCAGGCGGCGCGTCCACCAATGTAGCGAGTTGCGGGGTAAGCAATTCGGGAAGCGCGGCCTTCGCCTTTGTGCGGGACGACGTGCGGGAAGGTTTGGCCGTTGCACTATCGGTTTTGGTCTTTGTCGACCGGGGTTTGGCCTTCGATGCCGGAACCCGTCCGACGCCGACATGCGCACCGCTGATCACGCTCTGCGGCTGTTGCTCGATGATGTCGTATTCGTCGGCAGGCCGGGCGACCGAATCCTTTTCCTTGATCAGCAGCCACTGCTCCTTGCTGCCGCTGCCCTTGAGCCGGGTACGCACCAGTGCCCAGTCACCGGTGAGCTTTTCGCCGATCAGCGTGAACTTGAGTTTGCCCTCAGCGTAGGTCTTGCGCGGGTCGCCATGGGGCTCCCAGACGCCACGGTCCCAGACAATGACGTCGCCACCGCCGTACTGCCCCTTGGGAATACTGCCTTCGAAACTGGCGTAGCCCAGCGGGTGATCTTCGACATGCACCGCCAGGCGTTTCTGGGTCGGATCAAGGCTCGGCCCCTTGGGCACTGCCCAGCTTTTGAGCGTGCCGTCCAGCTCAAGACGGAAATCGTAATGCAGGTGGCTCGCGTCATGCTTCTGAATGACGAAGCTCAACGCATGAGCCTTTGCCGAGCGCTTTTTGCTGCCCGCCTCGGCAGGCTCCGAGGTGATGTCGAAGTTGCGTTTGCGCGTGTATTCGCTGACAGGCTTGGCCATGGTCAATGTCCCCGTACGGCTCAGGAGGCCTTGCTGGTTTTCTTGCGAGCCGGCGCACGGCGCTTGGCAGGTTCTTTGGTAGCGGACGCCTTGGCCTTGGCCGCAGGTTTGCTCGCCTTGCTCTTGCTGGCGCCGCCCTTGCCCGCCAGGCTGCGGCGCAACAGGTCGGTCAGGTCGATGACATCGGCGCTCTTGCGCTCTTCCTCGCCCTGATCGGTTTCAAGGTCCTGGATCTTGCCCTCCTTGGCTTTGGTTTCGACCAATTGCATGATCTTGTCCTGGAAGGTGTCGCGGTAGTCTTCGGGTGTCCAGTCGGCACTCATGTCCTTGACCAGACGCTTGGCCATGTCGCGCTCGCTTTTGTTCAACTGCACGTCGGTGACCGCATCGCTCAGGTCCAGATCATCGAGCTCACGCACATCGGCCGGCCAGCGCAGGATCACCATGACCAGCGCTGAAGCCAGCGGCATGACGGCAGCCAGATGCTCCTTGGTGTGCAGCACCACATTGGCCAGCGCCACTTTTTTAGTATCGTGCAACGTCTCGCGCAGCAAGGCGTAGACCTTTTCGCCGCGCTTGTCGGGGGTCAGAAAGTAAGGGGTGTCGATGTTCTGCAAGGGAATCTGCTGGCTGTCGACGAAGCCGAAGATATCGATGGTTTGCGTGGACTTGGGATGCGCAGCACGGATTTCCTGCTCGCTGAGCACCACGTAACGGTCTTTCTCGTATTCAACGCCCTTGACGATGTTCTCGCTGGACACTTCCTTGCCGGTGACCTTGTTGATGCGCTTGTAGCCCACCGGGTCCATGCTGCGCTTGTCGAGCCAGTCAAAATCGACGCCTTTCGATGATGTCGCCGAAATCAGTGCCACCGGTATATGCACCAGCCCGAAACTGATCGCGCCCTTCCAGATTGCCCTTGCCATTGCCTGACTCCCTCTGAACTTAAAAAGGTGACAGGCCGGGGTGGGCAAAGTTTCGGCCGGCAGACGAGCGCCAGAGCGGTGTAAGCGAGGCACCTGAACGTCTGACTTTTATTTATATAACCTAAGAGTCTAAAAATATGGATTAACGTTCTTTTACGGAATAAATCTGAGTGTCTATAAATGGCGTCACTTCGAGGCACTGCTGACCTGCTGTCCGGGATCCAACAGTTGCCTTCACCCACTCTGACCCGGCCGACCACTCAAGGATTTTTCATGAACGTTTTCTGGTTTCTTCCGACTCACGGCGATGGCCATTATCTGGGCACGACCAAGGGCGCGCGCCCGGTCACGCTCAATTACCTCAAGCAGGTGGCGCAGGCGGCTGATGATCTGGGTTACTACGGCGTACTGATTCCCACCGGGCGTTCATGCGAAGACTCGTGGGTGATCGCCTCGGCGCTGGTGCCGCTCACCGAAAAACTCAAGTACTTGGTGGCGATTCGTCCGGGCATCATTTCTCCGACAGTGTCGGCGCGCATGGCGGCAACGCTGGATCGACTGTCCGGCGGCCGCTTGTTGATCAACGTCGTCACCGGCGGCGACCCGGACGAGAACCGGGGCGATGGCAGTTTTCTCGATCACAGTGAACGCTACGAAGTGACCGACGAGTTCCTGAAAATCTGGCGTCGGGTCCTGCAAGGCGAAGCTGTGGACTTCGAAGGCAAGCACCTGCGCGTGCAGAACGCCAAGGCGCTCTACCCGCCGATCCAGAAACCCTATCCGCCGTTGTATTTCGGTGGTTCCTCCGACGCGGCGCACGATCTGGCTGCCGATCAGGTTGACGTTTACCTGACCTGGGGCGAGCCTCCAGCCGCCGTCGCCCAGAAGCTGGCCGATGTGCGTGAGCGCGCGGCACGCAAGGGCCGGACCGTGAAGTTCGGTATTCGTCTGCACGTCATTGTCCGCGAGACCAGCGAAGAAGCCTGGAAAGCGGCGAGCACGCTGATCGAGCACATCAGTGACGACACCATCGCCGCAGCGCAGAAATCTTTCTCGCGCTTCGACTCCGAAGGACAGCGCCGCATGGCTGCCCTGCACGACGGTCGTCGCGACAACCTGGAAATCGCCCCGAACCTGTGGGCAGGCGTCGGTCTGGTGCGTGGCGGCGCTGGTACCGCTTTGGTGGGCAACCCCGAAGAAGTGGCGGCACGCATCAAGGAATACGCGGACCTGGGCATCGAGAGCTTCATCTTTTCCGGCTACCCGCACCTGGAAGAAGCCTATCGCTTTGCCGAACTGGTGTTCCCGCTGCTGCCGGAGCCGTACGCCAGCCTGGCGGGACGCGGCATCACCAACCTGACCGGCCCGTTCGGCGAGATGATCGCCAACGACCTGCCGCCGCAGGCCAAGTGATGTCAGTGCAACTGCTGACCCTACCGCACTCGCCTGCGCTGGCCACCTCCATCCGGGCCACGGCGCAGGTGTTCGAAGACCCGAAATCCAGAGCCCTGCTGGAGCACGTCAGACAGGTGGCGCCGAGCGATGCCAGCGTGCTGATCATCGGCGAAACCGGCACCGGCAAGGAGCTGGTGGCCCGTCACGTCCATGCACTCAGCGCCCGCCGCGACAAGCCGTTCGTGGCGGTCAACTGCGGAGCCTTTTCCGAAAACCTGATCGAGGCCGAGCTGTTCGGTCACGAGAAAGGTGCCTTTACCGGCGCTATCGGCGCCAAGGCAGGCTGGTTCGAAGAGGCCAATGGCGGCACGCTGTTTCTCGACGAGATCGGCGACCTGCCCATGAGCCTGCAGGTCAAATTGCTGCGCGTGCTTCAGGAGCGCGAAGTGGTGCGTCTGGGTTCGCGCAAGAGCATTCCGATCGATGTACGGGTGCTGGCGGCCACCAACGTGCAGCTAGAGAAAGCCATCAACGCCGGGCACTTCCGTGAGGATCTCTACTACCGGCTGGACGTGGTCAATCTGGAACTGAGCCCGTTGCGGGACAGGCCGGGCGACATCCTGCCGCTGGCGCTGCATTTCATTCAGGTCTACAGCCAGCGTCTCAGGAACGGCCCGGTCAGGGTCAGCCCGGAAGCCGAGCACAAGCTGAAAACCTACAGCTGGCCCGGCAATATCCGCGAGCTGGAAAACGTGATTCACCACACCCTGCTGGTCTGCCGTGACGGGGTGATTCAGCGCGACGACCTGCGCATGTCCAACCTGCGTATCGAGCGTCAGGATGAATACACTCAGCAGGAAGAGACCCCGGAACAGTTGCTGAACCGGGCATTCCAGACACTGTTCGAGGAGCAGGCCGGTGCCCTGCATGAAAAAGTCGAGGACGCGCTGCTGAGAGCCGCGTATCGATTCTGCCATCACAATCAGGTGCACACCGCCAGCCTGCTGGGCCTGACACGCAATGTCACACGCACCCGGTTGATCAGAATCGGCGAACTGGCCGTCAACAAGCGCCGACCGGGTGAGGCCCTGCAGGGAGACCGGATGCTGCACCTCTCCGTGTGACCGGACCGTCGCCCTCTCATCGTTATACAAGTCATCTGGCTATCCGGTGAGACAGCGGCGCCGCCGTGCTTTTTTTTGCGCGATAGTGCGGACACCGCCGATTGCGACGTGGGTGAAGGCTGAGTCCTGGCGCTGATTCGGGGGGCAATCGGCATGGATGCCGATTGAGCTGCACTGGGCCATGGATGGCCCATTTGCAGCGACCTCCGAATCAGTGTCAGGAAGAAGGAACCCCGGCGAAGCCGGGGCCGGAACCGGAGCGAAGGACTTTGGCTACTTTGGTCCCTCAAAGTAG
>NZ_LKEH01000043.1:45646-97773 GCF_001642795.1 Pseudomonas viridiflava
GTAACGATGAGCGCCACCCTAAGGGTTGCATCGGTGGCGGGTGTCTGTCGATGGAAGCCTGCCCCCTTCGCAACAAGGGCGATGAGCTGGGTAAACGCGGGGCAGGACCTTATCTGCTGGATCAGGCCTGAAACGTTGCGGACTCAGTCTGCCAGATGAATGGCCAGCGCCTTGGCCTGACTCGCCACATCATTCACAGCGGTACTCTCCCACCACATCCCGCGCAACGGCGGGCCCATGGCGAACAGGCGTGAAGAATAACGGCCTTGCGCATCACGCACGGCGCCGCGGGAATCGGCTGCGATGCCCAGCGCCAAAGGCCCCGGCTGGATCAACCCTCTGGCCAGCAGTTGACGCGGTAGAGCACGATCAACGCGACGCCAGTCGTATTCGATGCCGGTGGAATTGATCAACGCATCGCCAGTGATTGATGATGGCTTATCATCGCCTCGGTAACGCAGCGTAATCTGCACTTGACCTGACGCCAGGGTCGAGACTCCCTGTAACGATGCCGCATGGATGCTCAGTCGCCCTTCCTTCAAGAGCCGCGCGACCAGTGCCGCACTTGGCGGCGGCGAGCGATGATGATGACTCTCCCACCAGGGCCGCACGTGACGGACGAACTGACGACGCTGCCTGTCGTTGGCCTGGTTCCACAATCGCCCAATGTTGGCGCGGACCGTGTCCAGCGGTGCCTGCCAGTCGATACTGCTCTCGATGGCCAGTTCACATTGCTCGCGGACCTTGCGAATCAACTGCCGGGTGGTGCGGATGCCGTGATCCTGGCCGAGAAAATCCGGCCATTCGGGCGGCTGTCGCCGCACATGGGGTAACAGTCCATGACGGGAATAGACTTGAATCGGCCCCCGGTGCCCTGCCTGTTCGAGCGATACCACGGCGTCCACCATCGTCAGCCCGGAACCAATGATCAACACCCGTGCCTTGGGATCGAGCTCGCGCATGACCTTGACGTCCCACGGATCGAGCGCCGCCGCATTGAGCCCGCTCGACTCGCGCTGCGGTGTACGCGACGCCGCATACATGCCAGTCGCCAATACGGCGAAGTGCCCTTGCAGTACGCGGCCATCGGCAAGCGTGGCTGACACGCCGGCGGCCTGCTCCTGAAGATCCACCACTTCACCGCGCACGTGCTCGACAGTCGATCCACGGGTCGCGCCCAGTGCCTGGGCTTCCTTCAATCGCTGCTGAACGTAGAGCCCGAAAATACCGCGTGGCGGAAACAGCTCGGCGACCGGCACCCGTTGCGCGGCAGCCTCGGGCCAGCCGCCGCTGGCCAGGTATTCGGTGAGCCAGCGCGTCAGGTCGTCTGCATCATCCGCATCGGCACTCATGCGGGCAGCATTGCCGTTGAGGGTGTGACCGATTTCCGTCGCACTGTACGCCTCACCGCGGCCCAGCTCTTCACGGGTTTCGACAATCAGGATTCGACGCTTTCCGGGTATGCGCAGCAATTGCACGGCCAGCATGGTGCCGCTCAGCCCGCCGCCGACAATCAGGATGTCGGCGGTCGGGTTATGGTCGTCGATCATCGAACGTGGCCTCTGGCGAATGTTGCAATGAATGGAGGTCGGTACGTTAAAGCACCACATTGCGCACAAAGCGCAGCGTGACGTTACCTTCGTTGCAATAACGGTGCGGCTGACTGCTGGGGAACATGTAGAACTCGCCGGAGCCGACCTTTCGAGGTTCGATTCCATCGGAAAACCGAATGGTCAGATCCCCTTCAACGACATAGACCTGCTCGCTCCAGCCTTCCGGGTCGGCATCGGCTGAATACAGGTCGCCGGGCGCCAGGCAGAACTCCCATAACTCGACTTCGCGCCGCGCATTGGCCTTGGCCAGCAGAACGGCCTTGCTGCCGTGAATCGTACCTGCCCACGCCAGTTCATTGATACGGCTGTGGTCACGAATGTCAGGTGCCTGAATCAAGTCGCTGAACGCCACTTCCAGTGCTTCGGCAACCCGATCCAGAGTCGCCAGACTGACGTTTTTTTCACCGGCCTCGATGGCCACCAGCATGCGTCGACTGACCCCGGACCGTTCTGCCAGCGCAGTCTGGCTGAGGTCGGCCGCGTTGCGCAGGCGACGTACGTTCTGACTGACATGCTGCAGTACTGGCGCGCGCTGGGAATTTTCTTTGTCCATGGGAGTGCTCATCCGAATCCGTTGCGCATTATACTGCACACTTTCGCGACGCCATTGTGTGTCGACCCGCTTGTCACAAGCAAGGCCGTGGGATCTGGAGCCGACATGAAGTCTATCAGCCGTACACCCCGTATCAGCAAGGCGGAAGCCGTCCTCATCTTCATTACCATGCTATGGGGCGGTACGTTCCTGCTCGTGCAGCACGCCATGACGGTCAGCGGTCCAATGTTTTTTGTTGGCCTGCGCTTCGCTGCCGCCGCCATGATCGTCGCGCTGTGCTCGATGAACGTCATGCGCGGGCTGACGTTATTGGAGCTCAAGGCCGGTGTCCTGATTGGCGCGGCGATCATGCTCGGCTACGGCTTGCAGACCATCGGCCTGCAGACCATTCCCAGCAGTCAGTCAGCGTTCATTACCGCGCTCTACGTGCCGTTCGTACCTTTGCTGCAATGGCTGGTACTGGGGCGGCGTCCGGGTCTGATGCCGAGCCTTGGCATCGCCCTGGCCTTCACCGGCCTAATGCTGCTTTCAGGTCCGCAGGGCGCTTCACTGCACATGAGTCCGGGCGAGATTGCCACCTTGATCAGCGCGGTGGCCATTTCCGCCGAAATAATCATGATCAGCGCCTATGCCGGTAAAGTCGACGTGCGGCGGGTCACCGTGGTGCAACTGGCGACCGCGTCGATCCTGGCGTTCCTGATGATCGTTCCGACCCAGGAACGGCTGCCGGACTTTTCCTGGTTACTGGTATTCATCGCCGTAGGGCTCGGCGCGATGAGCGCAGTGATTCAGGTGGCCATGAACTGGGCACAGAAAAGCGTTTCGCCCACCCGCGCAACAGTGATCTATGCCGGTGAACCCGTGTGGGCCGGCATTGTCGGACGACTGGCAGGTGAGCGTTTGCCGGGCATTGCCCTGCTGGGCGGGGCCTTGATTGTGCTTGGCGTGATTGTCAGTGAAATGCGGCGTCGGCCATCGACCGTCCACCCGATGACCCTCGAAGAAGAAGGTGTGGAAAAAGCGGACTGAAACCACTGGCTGATGCTGAGACTGACATCAGCCCCGGTAAAGATGGCTTACAAAACGCCATCAGACACTTTTTGTAGGAAATTCGAAAAACTGTCCCTTTGGTCTCGAAGTGTCTGGCACGTATGATGCTTGATATTTCCCCGCAGATTAGAAGCCTATGTCCCTGATAGTTCTACTGCTTCTGCCTTTCATCGGCAGCTGTCTGGCGGCGTTTTTGCCGCACAACGCGCGTAACGCAGAATCCCTTCTCGCAGGTCTCGTCGCCTTGATCGGCGCGGTTCAAATGGCCTTGTGGTTTCCGCAGATTGCCGACGGCGGCGTCATCCGTGAAGAGTATTTCTGGCTGCCAAGCCTGGGGCTGAACTTCGTCTTGCGCATCGATGGCTTCGCCTGGATGTTTTCCATGCTGGTGCTGGGGATCGGTGCACTGGTGTCACTGTATGCCCGTTACTACATGTCACCGGACGATCCGGTGCCCCGCTTCTTTGCGTTTTTCCTGGCTTTCATGGGTGCCATGCTCGGGCTGGTGATGTCCGGCAACCTGATTCAGATCGTGTTTTTCTGGGAACTGACCAGCGTGTTCTCGTTCCTGCTGATCGGCTACTGGCACCACCGTGCCGATGCCAGACGCGGTGCCTACATGGCACTGATGGTCACTGGTGCAGGCGGTCTGGCCTTGCTGGCGGGAATGATGATCCTCGGCCATATCGTCGGCAGCTACGATCTGGACCGCGTTCTGGCCTCCGGCGACGCCATCCGTGCCCATACCCTGTACCCGGTCATGCTGACCCTGGTCCTGATCGGCGCACTGAGCAAAAGCGCGCAGTTTCCCTTCCATTTCTGGCTGCCTCACGCCATGGCCGCGCCAACCCCGGTGTCGGCCTATCTGCACTCGGCGACGATGGTCAAGGCGGGCGTATTTCTCATGGCACGCCTGTGGCCTGCCCTTTCAGGCACTGAACAATGGTTCTGGATCGTCAGCGGTGCCGGAGCTTGCACCCTGATTCTCGGCGCCTATGCCGCGATCTTCCAGAATGACCTGAAAGGCCTGCTGGCCTACTCGACCATCAGTCACCTTGGCCTGATCACCCTGCTGCTGGGCCTCAACAGCCCGCTGGCTGCCGTCGCTGCGGTGTTTCACATTCTCAACCACGCCACCTTCAAGGCCTCGCTGTTCATGGCGGCGGGCATCATCGACCACGAAAGCGGAACCCGGGACATCCAGCGACTCAGCGGACTTATAAAACTGTTGCCCTACACCGCGACGCTGGCCATGGTGGCCAGTGCCTCAATGGCAGGTGTACCGCTGCTCAACGGCTTTCTCTCCAAAGAGATGTTCTTCGCCGAAACCGTGTTCATTTCCGCCACTGCCTGGGTCGAAATCGCACTGCCTGTAGTGGCAACCATCGCCGGTGTGTTCAGCGTGGCCTATTCGTTGCGTTTCACCGTCGACGTATTCTTCGGACGAATCGCGAAAGACCTGCCGCACATGCCGCATGAGCCGCCACGCTGGATGCGTGCGCCGGTCGAGTTTCTGGTGCTGGCCTGCATCATCGTCGGCATTTTTCCATCCCAGTCGGTCGCGCCGTTGCTGGCGGCTGCCGCCCAACCGGTGGTCGGCGGAACCCTGCCCGAGTACAGCCTGGCGATCTGGCACGGCTGGAACGCGCCGATGATCATGAGCCTGGTAGCGATGGCGGGCGGCATCCTTCTTTATCTGTTGCTGCGCAACTCCCTCAAGACCGACCGCTTCCCTGTTCCACCGCTGGTGGGACGCCTTAACGGCAAGCGCTTTTTCGAACGCAGTCTGGTGGTCGTGATGCACTGGGCGCGGCGCTTCGAGCGCAAGGTCAGCACGCGCCGGCTGCAGCCGCAGTTGTTCCTGCTGGTGCTGGCGGCCGTGATGGGCGGCTTCATTCCGATGTACTTCAGTGGTCTGACCTGGGGGGATCGTCCGAAGATTCCGGGCTCCGGCGTGTTCGTGACACTGTGGTTGATTGCGATTGTCTGCGCGCTCGGCGCGGCATGGCAGGGCAAGTATCACCGCCTCGCAGCACTGGTCATGGTCAGCGTCTGCGGCCTGATGACCTGCATCACCTTCGTATGGTTCTCCGCGCCTGACCTGGCGCTTACCCAGTTGGTTGTCGAAGTCGTGACGACTGTGCTGATCCTGCTCGGCCTGCGCTGGCTGCCACGCCGTAACGAAGACGTCGCAGCCACCAGTACCCGACTCAGAGCCCGCACCCGCCGGATCCGCGACTTCGTGCTGGCGGTCATGGTCGGCCTTGGCATGGCGATCCTGTCTTATGCCATGCTGACCCGCCAGACACCCAACGCCATCTCCTCGTTCTACCTCAGCCGTGCCCTTCCCGAAGGCGGCGGCACCAACGTGGTCAATGTCATGCTGGTGGACTTCCGCGGCTTCGACACCTTTGGCGAGATCACCGTGCTGGCCGCTGTCGCCCTGACGGTCTTCGCCCTGCTGCGTCGTTTCCGCCCGCCCAAGGAAAGCATTCCATTACCCGCCCAGCAGCGTCTGCTGGCACGCGACGTGGTCACCGATCTGATCAACCCGCGCAGTGCGAGCGACACCGCTCTGGGCTTCATGATGGTCCCCGCCGCACTGGTACGTCTGTTGCTGCCGATCGCCTTCATCGTGTCGATGTACCTGTTCATGCGCGGCCACAACGAGCCGGGCGGCGGTTTCGTTGCCGGGCTGGTCATGTCGGTGGCGTTCATTCTGCAGTACATGGTCGCCGGCACGCAGTGGGTCGAAGCGCAGATGAGCCTGAGGCCCTTGCGCTGGATGGGCACCGGCCTGCTGTGCGCCGTGCTCACCGGAGCAGGCTCGATGGTGCTGGGTTATCCGTTCATGACCACCCACACCGCGCATCTGCACTTGCCGATCCTGGGTGATATCCACTTCGCCAGCGCATTGTTCTTCGACGTCGGCGTCTATGCCGTGGTCGTGGGCGCGACGCTGCTGATTCTTACCGCGCTGGCTCACCAGTCGGTACGCAGCCATCGCCCGACGCCGTTACCCAAGCCTGTCGCCAACCCGCAAGGAGCCCTCTGATGGAAGAAGTCATTGCAATCGCCATCGGCGTTCTGGCCGCATCGGGTGTGTGGCTGATGCTGCGCCCGCGGACCTTCCAGGTCGTGATGGGCCTCTGCCTGCTGTCCTATGGCGTGAACCTGTTCATCTTCAGCATGGGCAGCCTGTTCATCGGCAGGGAGCCGATCATCAAGGACGGCGTTCCCCAGGACTTGCTCAATTACACCGATCCCCTGCCCCAGGCACTGGTGCTGACGGCCATCGTGATCAGTTTCGCCATGACCGCGCTGTTTCTGGTGGTGCTGCTGGCTTCCCGAGGCCTGACCGGCACCGACCACGTTGATGGCCGGGAGCCCAAGGCATGAGTTGGCTGAATCAACTGATCATTGCCCCCATCCTTCTGCCGCTGGCGACGGCCGGGCTGATGCTGTGGCTGGGCGAGAAACGTCGCCCGCTCAAGGGCCGTATCAACCTGTTCTCCAGCATGCTCGGGCTGGGTATCTCCGTCGTGCTGCTGTTCTGGGTCCAGGACACCGGCAGCACCGGTTCGATAGGCGTGTACCTGCCGGGTAACTGGGGCGTACCGTTCGGCATCGTGCTGGTGGTGGATCATCTGTCGGCCATGATGATGGTGCTGACCGGCATTGTCGGTGTCTGCGCCCTGCTGTTCGCCCTGGCCCGCTGGGACCGGGCCGGCGCCAGTTTCCACGCACTGTTCCAGATTCAGCTGATGGGCCTGTACGGCGCGTTCCTTACCGCAGACCTGTTCAACCTGTTCGTGTTTTTCGAGGTCCTGCTCGCAGCCTCCTACGGCCTGATGCTGCATGGTTCCGGCCGTGCCAGGGTCACCTCGGGTCTGCACTACATCTCGATCAACCTGCTGGCCTCGTCGCTGTTTCTGATTGGCGCCGCGCTGATATACGGGGTGACGGGTACCCTGAACTTTGCAGATCTCGCGATCAAGATCCCGCAAGTATCCGAAGCCGATCAGGGTCTGCTGCACGCCGGGGCCGCGATTCTGGCCACCGCGTTTCTGGCCAAGGCTGGCATGTGGCCGTTGAACTTCTGGCTGGTCCCCGCCTACTCCGCCGCCAGCGCTCCGGTTGCGGCGATGTTCGCGATCATGACCAAGGTCGGCATCTACACCCTGCTGCGTCTGTGGACACTGCTGTTTTCAGGTCAGGCGGGTGCGTCGGCGTTCTTTGGCGGCGACTGGCTGATTTACGGCGGCATGGCAACCATCGTCACGGCAGCCATTGCAATCATTGCGGCCCAACGACTGGAGCGCATGGCCAGCCTGAGCATTCTGGTGTCGGCAGGCATTCTGTTGTCGGCCATCGGCTTCGCGCAACCAAGCCTTACTTCTGGCGCGCTGTTCTATCTGGTCAGTTCCACACTGGCCCTGAGCGCGATGTTCCTGCTGGCCGAGCTGGTCGAGCGCTCGCGTTCGGCCAACGAGATTCCACTGGAAGAAGACGCCGACCAGTTGCCACGCACCCTGGAGTCACTGCATCCACCGCCCGGCACCAACCTGGACGAAGAGCAGAAAGTCGTGGTCGGGCAAGTCATCCCGGTCACCATGGCATTTCTGGGTTTGAGCTTCGTGATCTGCGCGCTGCTGATCATCGGCATGCCGCCGCTGTCCGGCTTCATCGGCAAACTGACCCTGCTCAGCGCGCTCATGAATCCGCTCGGCCTGGACGTCGCACAGGACGAAGCCCTGTCGACGCCTGCCTGGATGCTGATCGCCCTGCTGATTTTCTCGGGGCTGGCCTCGCTGATCGCCTTTTCCAGACTTGGCACCCAACGATTCTGGACCCCCTACGAACGCCCATCGCCCATCCTGCGTCGCAACGAATGCCTGCCGATCATCATCCTGCTGGGCCTGTGCGTTGCCCTGACGTTCAAGGCCGAACCATTACTGCGCTACACCCAGGACACGGCAGCCGCCCTGCATGAACCCAAGCAGTACGTGCAGTCGGTTCTGGCAACGCGTCCGGTACCAGGCCCCAACAGCAACGCTGGCGCGCCGGAGGTACAGCCATGAAGCGCCTGTTCCCCGCCCCCGTTTTTTCTCTGGCCCTGTGGGCACTGTGGCTGGTGCTGAACCTGTCCATCAGTCCGGGGCATCTGTTGCTGGGCGCCGTGCTGGGCTTTCTGGCGCCGTTGCTCATGGCGCCGCTGCGACCGTTGCCGGTGCGCATTCGCAAGCCGGGCGTCATCCTCAAATTCCTGCTGATGGTCGGGTGGGATGTGGTGGTCTCCAACTTCCAGGTCGGCGTGAGTGTCTGGCGACTCAAGCGTCGTCCGCCGCGCTCGGCCTTCGTCCGGATACCGCTGGACCTGCACGACGCCCATGGCCTTGCCGCGCTGGCGATGGTAACCACGGTAGTACCGGGGACTGTCTGGTCGGAACTGGCGCTGGATCGCAGCGTGCTGTTGATGCATGTCTTCGATCTTGAGGATGAGGCGCAATTCATCGAGCACTTCAAGACCGTCTATGAGCGCCCCTTGATGGAGATTTTCCAATGAGTGCCCTGCTCGACACTGCCATTCTGATCAGCCTGCTGATCTTCGCCCTGTCCATGGTCATTACCCTGATCCGGCTGATCAGAGGACCGTCTGCCCAGGACCGCGTACTGGCGCTGGACTACCTGTACATCACCGCGATGCTGATGATGCTGGTGCTGGGTATCCGTTATGCCAGTGACACGTATTTCGAAGCCGCCATGCTGATCGCACTGTTCGGCTTCGTCGGCTCGTTTGCCCTGGCCAAGTTTCTGCTGCGCGGAGAAGTAATCGAATGACTTCACTACCGATGAACGTGCCTTTCTGGGCCGAGGTACTGACTGCCGTGCTGTTGATTGCCAGCAGCCTGTTCACCCTGACCGGAGCACTGGGTCTGCTGCGCCTGAAGGACTTTTTCCAGAGAATGCACCCGCCTGCCCTGGCTTCGACACTGGGTGCCTGGTGCGTCGCGCTGGCCTCGATCATCTACTTCTCCGCACTCAAGTCGGAGCCGGTGATTCACGCCTGGCTGATCCCTGTCCTGCTGGCGATCACAGTCCCTGTGACCACACTGCTATTGGCGCGAACCGCGCTGTTTCGCAAGCGCATGGCCGGCGATGACGTACCAGCGGAAGTCAGCGGCGGACGCAACGAAGGCGAGTCCGCTGGCGGATGACGAGCGCAATCGCCAGCGTTATTCGCTGGCCTTGAATGACAGTTCGCCCTTGCGCCATTTTGCAGCCTTGCCAACAGCCGTCTTGAGCGTCTTGCTCATGCCGGACTGAAGCTGTTCAGTGGCGGCAAACACCATGAACACCGTGTGACCTTCTTTGAACACAATGCCGTGACCTTCAGCGGTATCGACAAACGCGTAATCGCCCAGGCCGTAGACGGTCAGTTTGATTTCACGGAATTTGATTTCGAACTTCCCACCCTCACGGCTCGGCAATACAGAGGCGCGAAAATGATCACCGACCTTGAGTTCAAGGCGCGGCTTGTCATCGACGACCATGGCGGACTCGGTGTCGATCTCTGCGATGTAGATGCCTTCGGCCGACTGTTCGGTGACATAGACAAAACGTGATTGAAACTGCTTGACCAACTGTGCCCGCAGATCGCCGAGCACGAATAACGCGTGCGTATCCAGGTTGCTTACAGCCAAAGTACAAACCCCCAACGTGATAAATGATGCTGCCCGGTATGCGGGCAGTTAAAAGTCGTTCATCCGTGTTGCCGCGTGGCGCGACCAAGACCTGCTGACGCGCTGCACTGCGGGGTGCCAGGCAGGCCACCCCGTACCCTGTGCAGGCTGGCGACGGATTCTACCGGCTCACAGCGTCAACGGGATATATACCTTTTGTACAAACGATGTCGCACAGGCGTCACCTGCGATGAACCCGAGACGCCCTGGACACGTAAGGGGTGCCTGATTCTCACTGAGGAGTGACTCGTTGCATGTATGAACATAGCACTTGCCTTGCGTATAAGAAAAGTCGGCTCATCTCCAGGGAAAAATGCATCGAACTCTTGTCCGGGCACACCACTCCGATGCAGGACCAATGACTGTACGGGGTTCGCCCTCGTCGAGGAGATGACATGGAATTGCCCAACCCTGACCTGCCAGGCCTGTTTGCCCAATTGGGTCTGGATAATGACGAGAACAGTATCGATGCCTTTGTTGCCCAACATCGACTGCCCGATGAGGTGAAACTGATCGACGCCGAATTCTGGACTCCCCAACAGGCAGCATTCCTCAAGGAAGAGCTGCGCGCCGATGCCGAGTGGGCACCTGTGGTCGACGAACTGAACGTACTTCTGCACAAGCAACCCTGACCGAAAAAGAGTGATGCAGGTCAGACTGCATCACTCTCCCAGGCTTATTGAGGATAGCCATGCTGTCCGACATTGGGATGCAGCACCCGTCCGCCTGGCTCCGGCGCATGCACGAACACTGCGTCACCCAGACTGCCCAGCCTGCCTATCGCCGCGCTCCAGTGCGCCGAATGATGAATGTAGCGCCAGCGAAGAATTTTCTCTTCATCGTCGCTCAGCGTGTAGGGATCCCCCCGCGCATAATCGATCAGCTTGCAGGCAATCCCTTCAAGTTCGGGCGGTAGCTTGAGCTCCTGCACGATGGGAATCGGTTTGAACGGGACGCCTTCGTCACAGGCCAGCGCATGCATGACGCGCAGATGCACCCGTGACAGATGGCCGAACACCTGACGCCGCAGACAGACAGCAATAACCGTCGAACGCCCCCCAAAAGATCCCCTGCCGCGAGACCGGCACTGTTCATCACACGCCTGGACCTGCAGCGACGCCTGGGTGTCCAGCGGATCGATCCAGCGCTCTGCATCCATCTCGCTCAGTTCGGCCTGCGCTTGCAGCCATGCAGACGTCGATTCATGCAGATCATCTGCGTACAGGGTGCTGACACGTGGCCGGGTCAGCATCACGCTTTCCTCCATCTGCGGCAAATACCCGCCGCCGATGTCGGCATGCGCGCCCGGCAGCACGATTTCTCGCGGCCACACCGGTCTGATGCTGTTCAGCGCAAAATTGCGGCGCAACTCATCACGGGCCACCAGATGCAGGACCTGCTGTGCGCAATCGGGCGGCAGGTAGAGATTGACGCGTCGATTGGCCGAGTCACTGACGTTGCCCAGATCCTTGAGGCTGCCGATGGCAGCGACGGTATCGAACAGCCCGACCACCTTGACCCGCACACTGCGGTTTTTCCAGCTGAAGTCTTCGCTCAACCGAACCTTGCGACTGCCGAGCACAGGCTCAAGCAGGCCTGCGGACTGTTTGAGCACTTCGTTGACGAAGTGCCTGGCTGACGCGGCGCCCCGACTGAACCCAAAGACATCCAGTTCGATCGCCTCGATGACGCACCCCGGATTGAGTTGCGGGAACGCTCTTACGCGCGAGTCCAGCTTTCTGATCGCTCGCTCGACCTTGGCCACCACGCCCGTGGGCCCACGACCGAAACTCTGGCCCGGCCAGAGCGAATCGCGACTGCCCGACGTTGTCCCTGCACCACTGACATAGATCGGCCAGTAAACCCTTAGCCCACCCCCATCATTGGCGGCAATCTGCTGATCACGATAGAGATCGACCAGCCTGGCGATATTGGTCAGATCATTGCTGTAACTGCTGGAAGGATCCGAATGGCGCCCTGCACACTCCCTGATATGCCGTTCGCCATTGACTTCCATAAGCGCCTGACAGTCCGCGCCGATCCGGCTATTGAGTCGGTTATTGCCTGTTCCATCGAAGAAAACGCCTGCCCGTATAGTGACGCGCAGTGCAGCAGCGTCCGAAACGGTAGCGCCTTCTTTAACATTCCCTGTATTTTTCATCCTGTTTCCGTCCTTAGATGTTCCCTGTAGCGGCGATTGTCAAATCAACTATTTACGCCGTTGATTCAACTAGCTTGCTCAGCCCATACGAACAGTCAAGTCACGGAAAGACTTTTCAGAAACTTCCTACAACAATAAAACACTCACAATAAATCAGGGCAAACAAATCCGATAAAAATAGAGAAACTATATTTTTATATATCAACTACCGCAATAAACATATTCAAACTGTTTGCCGCCCTTTTGAACGCTATTCAACCGCAAGTGAGTGATCTGTCACTTCGAAGCTACCGCTTCAGGCTTGTAGCCCAGTCTCAGTCCACCCCAATGCCTGCCCTTGACCATGATCGGCACCGACAGGTCATGCATCAGCTCACCGGTGTCACGGGTGTAGGTCTGCAGCAGCACGGGCTGTTGATGGCTGCCGCAACGGATGCCGGTGCGATCATCGAATTTGCGCTTGCTGCGGTTGCGGGCGTTGTCGACAGCAGCGTCTCCGGTCAAGGGCTGGTTGAAGACATTGTTATGAGTCGGTACGTAACCCTGTTGCGTGCAGGCGATGGCGAACACCAGCCCTTCATGCCGCGACAGCAACGGTTCCTGCACAGCGGGCAGGACCTGATCGGTATAGCGGTCGAAGCGGGTATTGAAACGCGTCGGCAACGTATTCGGGATGGGTTTGTACTGCCGGTCGAACAGATCATCGAGGCTGACGGTGCCCCGCTCGATGTCGGCTTCGAACTTCGCCGCGATCTGCTGCGCCCCCTCGCGGGCCAGATCGTAGATGCGCTGGTGGTAATCATCCAGACCGACCTGCGCCAGACGCTGACTGATCGTTTCGGCCTGCCCCTCCATCTGGACGGCAGCTTTAGCCAGATGCCGGGTCTGCTCGTCGCTGACGGCCAGATCGCCGCGCATGCGCTCAACGGCTTCGAACAGGCCGGCCAACTGGTCCTGATTGGTCTGCGCGCCGTGGGCAATTTCACCCACCTGGCTCTCCACCTCGACCGCCAGACGCGCAATGCTGTCCAGGTGCTCACCGGTCAGTTCCACCTGCTGGACACCACTGTCCAGATCCGCTGACAACTGGCGAATCTGTTCGACCACCTGGGTGGTGCGTTGCTGGATATCGGCAACCATCTGCCCGACTTCCTGCGTGGCACTGGCGGTGCGACCGGCCAGCCCGCGCACCTCATCAGCCACGACGGCAAAACCGCGCCCGTGCTCGCCGGCGCGTGCGGCTTCGATGGCGGCATTGAGCGCCAACAGGTTGGTCTGGCTGGCAATGGACTGAATCACCATCGTCACACGCTGGATTTCCTCGCTGCGCTGATTCAGTGCCTCGATCAGTTCACGGCTCTCCACCGCTCCCTGACTCAGGCGGTGCATGCGCTGAATGGATTCGTTCAGAACCACGCTGCCCGCATCACTGCGCTGGCGGGCCTGGCTGGCCGCGCTGAGGGCCTGTTGGCTCAACTGGGCCGTCTGCCGTTCTGTCGTGATCATGACGTCGGCGCTGCTCACCACCTGTTCCGCAGCATCGAGTTGTGACTGCACCCTGCCCGCCAGCTGACGTACGGAAAACGCGACTTGCGCAGCGGATAGCGCGTTGTGGCTGGTGGTGCGGGACAGGTCGCGGGTCAGATTACCGATGGCGCTGTCTTCAGACACGACTGCGGGGCGAGCGGCGTTGGCGGGCAGCAGACGTGGCAGCCAGATCACCAACAGGGCGACCGGCACGGCGAGGTAAAGCGAGACGCCGACAAAATTGATCGCGGCCAACAGCAGGCACAGCGCGAGCGTCTGTAGAACGGGCACCCAGGACCGGTTTGCCACGAAAGCGTTGTCGGACATGCTGCATCACCCCAAGCGTTTATTTATCGTTGTTTGTCCTCATTAAACGCCAGAAACCGGCCATCTGCCATGAGCCATTGGTGGTAAGAGCAATATTCCTTTCAATAAAACGCAGGCACAAGAAAACCGGGAGGCAATCGCTTGCCTCCCGGTTTCGTGACACCTGCCCGCTGCCGGTAAATCAGGCCTGGCGCTGGTGCTTGTCGATCTGCTCGTGACGCTCTTGCGCTTCGATGCAATACTTGGTCGTCGGGCTGATCAACAGGCGCTTCAGGCCGATCGGCTCGCCGCTGTCATCACACCAGCCGAACGTGTCTTCAGCGATACGCGACAGCGCCATTTCCAGCTGCGGCAGCATGCGCTGATCACGATCGATCACGTTCACCAGCCAGTGACGCTCTTCTTCCACAGAAGCAGCATCGGCGGGATCAGCAGGGGTATCCAGGCTCTCGATCGCGATGCGGCTTTGCTCGATTCGCTCGTGGATTTCGACCTTCATGTTCTGCAACAGCTCGACGAAGAAAGCGTGCTGCTCGGCGTTCATGTAGTCATCGGCCGGCATGGCCAGCAACTTTTCCTTTGTCATTGATTTCTCTATAAAAAAACGTGCATTGAGGAGCGGCTCAACGTTGCCGTACAAGCGCCATGATCTCCAAGCGCCACCTGGCACTCAATTTACGAGGGGCGGCAGTCTAAGGCCGCCTCGCGCACTCGGCAACACAATTGAAGTCTTTTGGCCAACAATTGCGCGGCAGCCCCTGAAAACCGGGCACCGAACCTGTATTACGCTGGGTTGGATGAGGGTCTGACCGACACAGAACCAATCGGTTCCAGCAACCTTATAACGCACAAAAGGGCCTCGAAGGCCCTTGTGTGCGCAGGTTGCTCTCAGCGCTTGGTCTTGCGCTTGTTGCGATACTGGTCGATGACCACCGCCACCACAATGATCAGCCCCTTGATGATGTCCTGAACGTAGGCATCCACCCCGACGAACGTGAACCCGCTGGCCATGACGCCGAGGATCAGTGCGCCGATCACCGTACCGGTGATGCGCCCCACCCCGCCCGCCAGACTGGTGCCACCAATTACCGCAGCGGCAATGGCGTCCAGCTCATAGGACATGCCCATCCCGGCCTGCCCGGTTGCTGCCCGCGCCGACGCCACGACACCGGCAAGGCCAGCCAGCAAACCGGCGATGCTGTAGACAATGACCAGATGACGCTTGACGTTGATCCCGGAAGTGCGGGCCGCCTGCATGTTCCCGCCGATGGCATAGGTGTACTTGCCGTACTTGGTGTAGCGCAGTGCGATGTGGAAGATGACCGCGACCACCAGAAAGATGATCACCGGCATCGCGCCCTGGCCAATGGCGGTGTAGGAGTCCGACAGCATGCTCACTGGCTGGCCTTCGGTGTAGAAGCGCGCCAGCCCGCGAGCCGACACCATCATGCCGAGGGTTGCGATGAACGGCGGAATGCCGGTGATGGCAATAATGCTGCCGTTGATCGCACCGGCCAGCAATCCAACACCCAGACCGACCACCACCGGTATCCATACGGGCAGATCGGTCAGCGACGGAAAGACCGCACGGGAGAAATCCGAGGTCTGCGCCAGGCTGGCGGCAACCATCGCCGACAACGCCAGTACCGATCCTGAAGACAGGTCGATGCCGGTGGTGATGATCACCTGCGTCACGCCAATGGCCAGCAGACCAATGATCGACACCTGCAGGATCATCAGCACCAGCCGCTGCGAATTGAGCAGAAAGCTCTGATCGCGGACGATCCAGCCGAACAGTTCGAAGACCAGACCGATACCGATCAGGACCAGAAAAATGCTCAGTTCGGTCGGCAGTCGCCGTTTGTTCTTGGTCGGCGCCAGGGCCGGCTTGTTCTGCAAGATAGCGTTGCTCATGGTGTTACCCTCTTGTTCTTGTTCTGGCGTGTTCTTCTGGCCGAGGCCAGCCCTGCGAACTCAATGGACTCGATGTCCGGAAGCCAGATGCATGACTTTTTCCTGAGTCGCTTCACTGCGCGGCAGGATCCCCATCATTTCGCCTTCGTGCATGACCATGACCCGGTCGCTCATGCCCAGCACTTCGGGCAATTCCGAGGAGATCATGATGACCGCCATGCCTTCGCTGGCCAGAAAGGCGATCAGGCGGTAGATCTCGGCCTTGGCGCCCACGTCGATACCGCGGGTCGGCTCGTCGAGAATCAGAACTCTGGGGTTGGTCATCAGCCAGCGGGCCAGCAGCGCCTTCTGTTGATTGCCGCCGGACAGTGTGTCGATGCACTGCTCCAGCGACGGCGTCTTGACCCGCAGCTTCTTGCACATGTCTTCGCACAGCGCCCGCAAGGCCTTCTGTTTGACGAAGCCATTGCCTGCGTAGTTGGCCAGTACTGCCATTTCCATGTTTTCCATCACTGAAAGGCAGGGAAACAGTCCGGTCAGTTTCCGATCCTCGGTCAGCAGCGCAAAACCCAGCCCAATGGCCTGATGAGGATCGCCGATGCGCACCGCTGCGCCATCGTAGTGAATTTCTCCACCGTCGCTGGGCGTGATGCCGAACAGGGTTTCCGCCACATTGGTGCGGCCCGAGCCCATCAGCCCCGCAATACCCAGAATCTCACCGGCATGCAGATCGAAGGACACGTCCTTGAAAATGCCATCCAGGCGCAGATCACGCACCGACAGGAGCAGATCGCCGATCGGCTTTTCACGCTCTGGAAACAACTGGGTCAGCTCGCGACCGACCATCATCGAGATCAGGCTGTCGCCGTCCATGCTTTCGGCGCGCTGCAGACCGATGTAGCAACCATCACGAAACACTGCCACTTCGTCTGCAATCTCGAAGACTTCATTCATCTTGTGCGTTATGTAGATGATGCCTTTGCCCTGCGCACGCAGGTCGGAAATGATCGAGAACAGATGCGCGACTTCGGTTTCGGTAATGGCCGAGGTGGGCTCATCCATGATCAGTACATCGGAGTTATAGGAAACCGCCTTGGCAATCTCGACCATCTGCCGCTCGGCGATGCTCAGATTACCCACCAGCTCTTCCGGGTCCAGCTTGATGCGCAGGCGTTCGAGCAGTTCGGCGGTGCAGCGGAACATTTCCCGGTGGTCGATCATGTGCAGGCCGTTGAGCTGCTCACGGCCGATCCAGATGTTCTCCGCAATGCTCATGAACGGCATCAGGTTCAACTCCTGATGGATCATGGCAATCCCGGACTGCAGTGCCGACAGCGGCGTGTCGAACGTGACGGGCTTGCCTCGCAGGCGAATTTCGCCTGCGTCGGGCTGATAGATACCGGCAATGATTTTCATCAGGGTCGATTTGCCGGCACCGTTCTCGCCCATCAGCGCCAGTACGCTGCCGGGACGGACCCGCAGTTGCACATCGTTGAGTGCAATGACGCCTGGAAAGCCTTTACTGATATTGCTGATTTCCAGCAGATAAGGCGGTTGGGCATTCAGGACATCGTGACCTGCACTACCGGAAGAATCGCGCTGGGCGGGCGTGGGGGTGGCAGTCGCTGAACCGGGCATGGTGACAAGCTCCTCAAGCGACAGGACCGGGGCGCAGGATCCGCCCCGCCTGTTGGCTGTTCTTATTTGAAGGTGACGACGTTTTCAGGCGTGATCAGGCGGTACGGAATGACTATGGTCTGAGACGCCAGGGTCTCCTTTTTCGCCAGCTTCACGGCTGCATCGATAGCGCCGTTGGCCTGACCCTTTGCATCCTGAAAGACCGAGACCGTCAGGTCACCCTTGGTGATCGCGTTGAGCCCGTCGGGCGTGCCGTCCACACCGGCCACGAAGACCGAGCCCTGTTTCTTGCCAGCCTGCTTCAGGGCCATTGCGGCACCGATTGCCATTTCGTCGTTGTTGGCGAGCACAGCGTTGAAATCCCGGCCCTGGGTAATCCAGTCATTGGTCAGGTCCATGCCCTTCTGGCGCGACCAGATACCAGTCTGTTCCTGATCGATCTTGATGCCGGGGTATTTTTTCAGCACTTCCTTCACGCCGTCGGTACGGCCTTTCGTGGAGTTGTTGGCCAGATCGCCCAGCAGAATCATCACGCTGCCCTTGCCGCCCATTTTCTCGGCGATGTACTGCATCTGCAGGCGCCCGGCCTCGACATCATCGGAGGTCACGGTGGCAACGCCTGCAGGCAGTTTGGGATCATCCGGGCGGCGGTTGACGTAGACCAGCGGGATGCCGGCCGCGACCGCAATCTTGGTGATTCTGGCGGTGGCGGCGGTGTCCACCGGGTTGACGATCAGGGCGTCGACTTTCTTGCCGATCAACTCCTGGACCTGATCGAGCTGCTTGTTCACATCAGCCCGTGCATCGACGAACTGCAGCGACACGCCATCGGACATGGTCTTGGCCTTGGCGCTCATGTCTTCGCGCAGGTAGGTCAGCCAGGTGTCGTCGAACTGCGACATGGCCACGCCCACCTTGATGTCGGCCAGGGCGGCACCGCTGCCGAGCATCAGCGCGAGGGCCATTGCGGTGAAACGAATCGGGGTCTTCATGAAGGTCTGTCTCCAAATTCTTGTTGTTGTTCGGACTTGGTAACGACGTAGCGATGAAGCTATCAAGCAAGGGGTGACTTATCGGGGCAGGCGCACGCCGGTCGCGCCGGGAATGCAGAACAGCAACGCATCCTTGTGGCGCACACACATGCCGCTTGCAACGAGGGTCAGGAAGCGCTCCATGAGCCGGAGCCAGAATGCAGGGGGTGCAGAACGCTTGGCGGGTACGCCAGAGGTGGGGGTTTTCATCGACAGTACCTATCTTGTTTTTGTTGGCTTGCTACCTGTGACGTTCAGACATGTCTGACAGCCCAGAGGGTTCGATAGTCGGTAACCTGAAAACGACTCTATTGGAAAATATTTTCCAATTCAACTGATTTTAGAATTTATTCTGTTTTTTCTTTTGTCTGCCCGAGAATGCCAGAAAGCCCGACTCCCTGATGGGTGCCGGGCTATCCGTATGCATCTATTCATCCACTCAAAACGTTACAGAACCACGACGCGCCCCTCGCGTGAACTCAGACGTGCCGCATCCATGACCTGGGCCGACGCAACGGCGTCGTGCGGATCAACAGGAACCTGCGCCTGCCCGTGGACCGCGTCCTGCAACTGGCGATAAAACGCCAGCCAGCAGCCACGCTCGGAAGGCACTCGTTCACGATGATCGCCCTGCTCGAACCAGCCCCAGCGTCGATGTTCCTCGACGCCCCAGCGCTCGCCTTCGGAACGCGGCGTCAATCCGGCAAACGCGGCGTCTTCCTGACCGTCCAGCCCTTCGACGCTGTAACAGCCCTGTGAGCCGCTGACCCTGAAGCGCGGCCTCGGGGTGTTCTGCAGACAACTGCCGGAGAGGTGCGAAACCACACCATTGGCATGGGTCAGCGCGACGAAGAAGGTATGGTCCAGCTCACGTTCAGTGCCTGCGAACTGCAGCTCGGCGTACACCCGCTCTACCGGTCCGAAGAGCACCAGTGCCTGATCCACCAAGTGACTGCCCAGATCGCGCAGCACCCCGCCGCCACTGGCCTTGCCCACCGAGCGCGGCGAATAACGTTCGATACTGGACTCGAAACGGCTGATCGTGCCCAGCACCTGGTTGTCGATCAGCTTGCGCACCGTCAGAAAGTCCGAATCCCAGCGTCGGTTCTGATAGACGCTGAGCAGCACGCCACGCCGTTCGGCGGCCTCTACCAGCTCGCGGGCCTGCGCGGCGTCGTTGGCGAACGGTTTATCGCTGACCACGTTCACACCCAGCTCGATGGCTTCCAGTATCAGCTCACGACGTGATGCCAAGGGCGTGGAGATCACCACCATATCGACCCCGGCGTTTACCAGTTCAGCCAGCGTGTCGAAGGTGGCAACGCCGGGATGATCATTGGCCACTTCCTGCCTGCGCTCGGGTGACCGGGTGACGACCCCCACGAACGACGCACCTGGCAAACTCGAAATCAGCGTGGCATGGAAGTAGCGTCCTCCCTTGCCGTAACCCACCAGTCCTGTTCGCATGGCATTCTCCTGTCCAGCAATCGCCTGGCAATGGTTCAAAACAGGCGCCGCTGATAAAGCGGCGCCTTTGCGTCAGCCTCCGGTCAGTTGTAAAACACCGGACGTTGTTCCAGGCTGATCGGCACGATCGCCCCGCTGCCCTGCGCCTGGACGCAGGCATCGGCGGCGACGGCGGCGCAATAGCCATCCCAGGCCGAAGGGCCCGTGAGTGTGCCAGCAGTGACGCCATCAATGAAAGCCTGTAACTCGACGTCATAGGCGGCGATGAATCGGTCCTTCCAGTCCATCAGGATCGCGTTGGACAGTTTGGCCTCACTGCGCAACTGGACTTGCGACGGCTCGGGCAGTTTGGCAATGCCGGTTTCGCCGACCACTTCGCACTGAATGTCATAGCCATACTGGCAGTTGACGAAGACCTCGACGTCGATGCGCGTGCCACGCGCGGTTTCCAGCATCACAATCTGCGGGTCGCGCATGTGAGCCAGTGCCTTGCTGGTCTTGCGCGGGAACACCACTTGCACCGAGACGTAATCGTCGTTGAGCAACCAGCGCAGCACGTCGAGTTCATGGATCAGCGTGTCGGTGATCGCCATGTCGGTCTTGTAGTTCTCGCCGACCCGCGGGTTGCGGTGCGCGCAGTGCAGCATCAACGGCTCGCCGATCTGGCCACTGTCGATCACCGCCTTGAGGGCGCGGTAGCCATGATCGTAAGGCCGCATGAAACCGACCTGCACCAAACGCCTGCCCCCTGCGATTTCGGCTTCGACGATGTGTCGGCAACCTGCCGCCGTCACGGCCAGCGGCTTCTCGCAGAACACCGGCTTGCCCGCTGCAATGGCGGCCAGCACATATTCTTCGTGGGTTGCGCCCCATGAGCAGACCAGCACCGCTTCCACGTCGGGCGCGGCGATCAGCGCATGGCCATCGGCATACACCTCGGCACTGATGCCCAGGTCGCTGACCACTTTGGCGGCCTGCTCCAGATTGATGTCGGTGACGGCCACCACCTGGCTGCCGATCAAGGCCTTGCTGCAACGACGGATATGATCCTGACCGATTGCGCCTGTACCGATCACACCTAGTTTCAAAGTCATTTCACTGTCCTGTATGAATGATTGTTCTTGTTTGAAGGTCTGCAAAAACGCTTTTGATCAATACTGACGAGCCTTGGCCAGTTGCTGGTTGAGCTTTTCGTACACCTGGGCCGTGGTGCCGGTGGTCGAAACCTCGGCCACTCCGACCCGCCACCACGACAGGTATTTGTGAATCATGGTCTTGGGCAGGACCTTGATATCGATCAGGGTCGAGACGGTCTGAAGCTGCGCATCCGCCAGTGCTTCGAGCAATTGTTCAGCGGTACTGACCTTGTAGGTCTTGCAGCCATACGCCGCCGCGCTCATGGCAAAATCCACCGGCACGAAATCGCCGTCGAGCTGGCCGGTGTCTTCGTTGCGGAAGCGGAACTCGGTGCCGAAGCTGTTCATGCCGTGTTCCATCTGCAGGTTGTTGATGCAGCCGAACGTCATGTTATCGAGCAGCACAATGTTGATCTTGCGCCGCTCCTGGATCGAGGTGGCCAGCTCGGAGTGCAGCATCATGTAAGAGCCGTCCCCCACTAGCGCGAACACCTCCCGCTGCGGCTGGGCGAGCTTCACGCCCAGCGCAGCGTTGACCTCGTAGCCCATGCACGAATAACCGTACTCGACGTGATAGGTATCGACGCCGGTGCTGCGCCAGGCACGCTGCAAGTCCCCGGGCAGGCTGCCCGCTGCGGCGACGATCACCGCATCGGCTGGCAGGTTCTGATTGAGAATGCCCAGCACGCGGCTCTGGGTCAGGCACGAGCCGGTCAGCTCGATGAAAACGCGCAGCACGGCCGGATCCATGTGGTCGTTGATTTCCGGTACGAAACCCTCGGGCTGATATTCCACGGCATACACGCGGTCGACTTCGGCATCCAGTTCGGCCCTGGCCGCTCGTGGTGCGTCGCCCCAGGCAGCCCGGTAGTCGCGGCTTTCCAGCTGTCCGGTCAGCGCCTGCAAGGCCACCTGCGCATCAGCCAGCACTTGCACACCGTCCAGTTTCTGCACATCGAAGGCGCCGACGTTGAGGTTGAGGAATTGCACATCCGGGTTCTGGAACAGCCACTTGGACGCGGTGGTGAAATCGCTGTAGCGGGTGCCGACGCCGATGATCAGGTCCGCTTCCTTTGCCAGCCGATTGGCCGCGATGGTACCGGTTTCACCGATGCCGCCCATGTTCAATGGGTGCGCCGAGACGATGGCGCTCTTGCCCGCCTGGGTTTCAGCGAAGGGAATACCGAAGCGTTCGGCAAAAGCCTGCAGGGCCTGCGCAGCCCCGGAATAGCGCACGCCCCCGCCGCATATAAGCAGCGGCTTGCGCTTGCCGACGAGCAACGCCAGCGCGTCGTCGAGCATTGCCTGGCTGGGCGGTCGACGGTCGATGCGGTGCACGCGTTTCTGCAGAAAGCTGTCTGGGTAATCCCAGGCTTCGGCCTGTACATCCTGTGGCAGTGACAGCGTCACGGCGCCGGTGTCGGCCGGATCGGTCAGCACGCGCATGGCATTGAGCGCTGCGCTCATCAGTTGCTCGGGACGGTTGATGCGGTCCCAGTATTTGCTCACGGCCTTGAACGCATCATTGGTGCTGATGCTCAGGTCATGAAACTGCTCAATCTGTTGCAGCACCGGGTCCGGCTGGCGGCTGGCGTACACATCACCGGGCAGCAGCAACAACGGAATACGGTTGGCCGAAGCCGTGGCCGCTGCCGTAATCATATTCGCCGCACCCGGCCCCACCGACGAGGTGCAGGCGTAGATCCTGCGACGCAGGTGTTGCTTGGCAAAGCCGATCGCCGCATGGCACATGCCCTGCTCATTACGGCCCTGATGGACCACCAGCTCGCCGCTGTCCTGTTCCAGTGCCTGGCCCAGGCCCAGCACATTGCCGTGACCAAAGATGGTGAATATGCCAGCGACGAATTTGCTCTGCACGCCGTCGATTTCGACGTACTGGTTATCAAGAAACTTCACCAGAGCCTGAGCCATGGTCAGTCGGGTAGTACTCATGCTCGCACCTTGTTGTTGTTTGAGGTGGAAGGTGTTTTCAGCCCGCCGCTACAGCGCGAGACAGGTGGCCCATGCTTGCCGACATTGCCTGAGAGATGTCGTCCAGCGCATGCACGCTCTCGGCAAAGGGCTCGAAGGACAGGTAACCGGTATAGCCGCCACCCAGCAGGCGTTCTATCTGTGAAGCGTTGCCAAGAATGTCCGCCTCGCCCACCAGCACCCGATGCCCGTCGCGAATGCTGTTGAGCGGTGCATCTGCGTCTTCGACGCCGGAGATGTGCACCAGCCCGGTCAGCTCCGGAAACAGCTCGACCTCGCCCGCCAGATGGTGGTGAAAGGTGTCGTGAACCAGACGAAACACATCCAGCCCGCCCACCTGTTTGATCGCATCGACCGCCTGACGCTTGAGGCGCAACGAGCACTCCTCGAACCCCAGCGGCTCGACGAAACCCAGAAGACCATGCTCGCGCAGGATCGGCGCCAGCGCCGTCAAGGCGGTGCGCAGGGCCGACGCACGTTGTGCGGCATTGCGCGGGTCGGCACGGTCGTTGAGTGGACACAGCACCAGCCCCTCGGCACCACAGTCACGGGCGTACTGCGCCAGCTTCGTCACCTGGGCATGGCGCTCGTCGTTCCAGACGTCGAACGGATACAGCGCATTGATCGACAGGACACGCACACCTTTTGCGGCGCACTGCTCACGCACCACCTGTGGTGGCGTGCCGTCCTCGATCTCGATGCCCTTCAGGTCATTGCGGATTTCGATGGCATCGGCCCCGAGGCTGACCGCCATATCCAGAAAATCAACCAGAGACAGACGCGGTGCGACCATTCGGTTGAGGGCAAAACGCAGGGGTTGGCTCATTGTTTTTGTTCTCCACTTCCCGTTGAAGAAAACTACTTGGCGGTTGGCATGCTGAATTCAGGGCCCTTGGCAATGCTGTCCGGCCAGCGCTGCATGACACTTTTGTAGCGGCTGTAGAAGCGCAGGCCTTCTTCGCCGTAGGCATGGTGATCGCCGAACAGCGAGCGCTTCCAGCCGCCGAACG
Organism: Pseudomonas viridiflava; assembly: GCF_001642795.1. Lineage (GTDB taxonomy): Bacteria > Pseudomonadota > Gammaproteobacteria > Pseudomonadales > Pseudomonadaceae > Aquipseudomonas > Aquipseudomonas viridiflava. Next base: position 69,809 of record NZ_LKEH01000043.1, read on the forward strand.
AATGCCAGGCCATCGGCACCGGAATCGGTACGTTGATGCCGACCATGCCGACCTTGATGGAACGGGCGAACGCGCGCGCCACACCGCCGTCGCTGGTGAAGCACGACACGCCGTTGCCGAATTCGTGAGCGTTGATCAGCTCGACCGCCCTGGCAAAATCAGGCGCATGCACGATGCCCAGCACCGGTCCGAAAATCTCTTCCTTGTAGATCTGCATGTCGGGCGTGACGTTATCGAACAGCGTCGCACCGACGAAGAAGCCCTGCTCGGCACCCGGCACCTTGAAGTTGCGCCCGTCGACGATCAGTTTCGCGCCCTCCTTGACGCCCTGGTCGATGTAACCTTCGACCTTGGCCTTGTGCAAGGCAGTGACCAGCGGCCCCATGTCCGAATCGGCGTTCATGCCGTTGCCGACCTTGAGCTGGTCGATGCGCGGCAGCAGCTTGTCGATCAGTGCCTGACCCACGTCACCCACAACCACCGCGATGGAGATCGCCATGCAGCGTTCGCCAGCCGAGCCGAAGGCAGCGCCAATCAAGGCATCGGCGGCCTGATCCAGATCGGCATCTGGCATCACGATCATGTGGTTCTTCGCACCGCCCAGCGCCTGGACGCGCTTGCCGTGCGCCGTGCCCTGCTGATGGATGTACTCGGCAATCGGTGTCGAACCGACGAAGGACACCGCTTCGATATCAGGGTGCTGCAACAGCGCATCCACAGCGACCTTGTCGCCCTGCACCACATTGAAGACGCCATCGGGCAGACCGGCTTCCTTCAGCAGGCGCGCCATCAACAGGCTGGCCGAAGGATCACGCTCGGACGGTTTTAGAATGAAACAGTTGCCGGTGACGAGCGCCATGGGAATCATCCACAGCGGCACCATGACCGGGAAGTTGAACGGCGTGACACCGGCGCAGACGCCCAGCGGCTGACGCAGGTTCCAGTTGTCGATACCGCCGCCGATGTTGTCGCTGAAATCGCTCTTGAGCAGGCTGGGAGCACCGCAGGCAAATTCGACGATCTCGATGCCGCGTACCACTTCGCCACGCGCATCGGACAATACCTTGCCATGTTCGCGGCAGATGATCTGCGCCAGCTCGTCATGATGACGATCCAGCAATTCCTTGAATTTGAACATCACGCGGGCGCGGCGCAGTGAAGACTGATCGGCCCAGGCCGGGAAAGCCGCTTTCGCTGACGCAACCGCTTCATCGACGGTCTTGAGGCTGGCCAGCGCCACGCGTGCCTGAACACTGCCGAGCGCCGGATTGAACACGTCGCTGTAGCGTTCGCCATCGCCGTTGTGCACCTGCCCGTTGATGTAGTGGCCGATCACCGGTGAATCGCTCATCTGACTGACTCCATGTAAAAGAGAGAATTAAAGTTCCAGCAGCCAACTGTGCTGCGGATCGTTATGGAACTGCCACGCACGGGTGGGACCGGCCATCACGTTGAGGTAATAGGATTCGTAGCCATAAGGCACGGTGACCGGGTGATAGCCCTTGGGCACGACCACCAGATCGCTGTTTTCCACGGCCATGGCCTGATCGATGCTGCGGTCGTCGGTGTAGACGCGCTGGAACACGAACCCCTGAGGCGGATTGACCTGGTGGTAGTAGGTTTCCTCGAGAAAGCTCTCGTGAGGCAGGTTGTCCAGGTCATGTTTGTGGGGCGGGTAGCTCGAGGAATGGCCGGACGGCGTGCGCACTTCGACAACCAGCAGCGAATGAGCGACTTCGGTGTCCGGCAGGATGTCGCACACATAACGGGTGTTGGCGTTCTTGCCGCGCACGCTGCGCTTCATGCTGTCGGGTGTGATAAGCCGCGCCGGGGCGCGCTTCGTGCGGTCGCCGGGCGCTTTGCAAACCGCCAGATGGGCCGGCCCCAGCGCGGTGAATTGTGCCTGACTGTCAGGCGGCAGGTAGACCGCAAACGGCGATTTCTCTTCGAACACCGAGTGTCGGTCTCCGATATTTTCCCAACTGAACGCACCCTGCCCCGGCGCTTCGCCGCTGACACTCGCATGTCCGGTGAGCAGCACCACACACAGCTCATGATCACCTGCATTCAGCGGTAGACGGTCCCCGGCCTCAAGCCGGTAGGCGGAGAAGCCCACGTACTCGAGTGCGCCCTCAGGTAGCGCAACGATGTCTCGACCCTGAGTTTCGCTTTTGATCAACAGATTCATTGTCCAGTCCTCCTTATCGAGCATCGGCCAGCAATTGGCGCAGCGTGTCATAGCCTTTTTTGGCATAGACGTAGCTGGGCGCGACGGCTGGATCCTGTTCGGCCTCGACTACCAGCCAGCCTTTGTAATCGGCTTGCAACAGCACCTTGAGCAACGCCGAAAAATCAATATCACCATCACCCGGAACCGTGAACGTGCCGTTGATGATGCAGTCCGGAAAACTCCAGAGATTATTGCGCGCCAACTGCACGACCGGCTTGCGCACGTCCTTGAAATGCACATGGCAGACGCGGTCGATATGGCGGCTAAGTACGTCGAGCGGCTCGCCACCGCCCATGTAGCAGTGGCCCGAATCGAACAGCAGTCCCACTTCGCTGCCGGTCAACGCCATCAGGCGATCGATGTCCTGGGGTGATTCAACATAGGCGCCCATGTGGTGGTGGTACGCCAGTCGTACACCTTGCGACAGCGTGAACCGGGCCAGCTCGGTGAGCTTGTCGGCGTAGTCACGCCACGCTTCATCGGTATGAAAACGCGGTCGTTCGACCAGAGGAATACGCTGCCCCTGAATCGAGTCGGCCACCTCGCCATAGACCAGCACCGAGGCGCCGTTTTCGGCAAGCAGTTGTACGTGAGAGGCAATGGCTTCGATTTCTTCGGCCACCGCCCGACGGGCCAGACGACTGGAGTACCAGCCGGACACCAGCGCCAGGTCGTAGGGCCGCAAGACATCGCCGACGCCCTTGGCGTCCCTGGGAAACTTGCCGTTGAGCTCGAAGCCTTCGTAGCCGATGGCCTTGCCTTCACTCAGCGCTGTACTGAGCGGCGTTTCGCCACCCAGCGCAGGCAGGTCATCGTTGCTCCAGGAAATCGGGTTGATGCCGATGCGGATATTGGATACGGAAGCGGGCATGGCTGGACCTTTTTGTTGTTATCACGGCGTCAATGACGTTTGAATTCAGGCGCGGCTTTCGCGCCAGGATTCAATCAACCAGTTGAACGTGCTCTGTACCCTGGCCACCAGGGTCGCGTCATCGATCTCCCCGGCCATCCAGGCCCGGCTCGGTTCGCGAAAGATCGTCCGGCCGACGGCAAACCCCTGACAGGTGCGGCTGTTGCGTGCAGCGGCAAATCCCTCCGCCAGACTTTCGACCGGTGCATTCAAGCCCAACAGCACCACGCCACGGCAGTACGGATCACGCTCTTCGATCAAGGCATCCAGCTGCTGCCAGACTTCGGCAGTCTGTGCTTCGATCTTCCACCACGCAGGATAGATGCCCAGGTTGTAGAGGCGCTTGAAGGCCCGCAGCATTACGTCGGGATAGGTCGAGGGGTGATCTTTCGGCGGGATGATTTCCAGCAGCAGCTCGTGCCCGCTGACCTTGGAAGCCTCATACAGCGCCTTGATCTGCGCTTCCTGTTCCAGGCGCAGCATCGGTTCATCATCGGGGTGGTATTGCACCAGGCACTTGATGATCTGCTCTTGCGGCCAGTTGATCAGGTTGCTGCCAATCGAGCGGCCATGTTCGAACGCCAGGGGCCTGGAGCCCTGAATTTCGACCGGACGCGCCACCCACCAGCCACGACCGGTGGCGGCATTGAGCGCATCCTGACCGAAACGCTGATCGGCCAGCAGACCCACGTCAGCCTCGATACCTCGGTTGCGCAGATCGTTTTCGACCCGCTCCACCGCCTGCACGAACAGTTGCTTGATCCTGCCGATACTGCTCAGGTCGCGGCCCGCCTGTTGCGCCAGTTCGACCAGTTGCCCGCGGTGATCGAACGCAAAAATGAACAATTGCTTCCACTGTTTGCGTGGGATGCTGACCTGATGCAGCCGCTGCAGGCCGATATCCTGGTCCGGCCGGGTAATGGGTTGCGAACTGTTGAACAGATAATCCAGCTCGGCAGGCGTCGGCATGGCAGGGGCACAGGCGTGACGGGACACCACCAGCCCGCCACAGGCATTGGCCAACTGGCAGCAGCGTTCGTCGCTGGCGTCCTTGAGCCAGCCGCTGAGGAAACCGGACATGAAGGCGTCGCCCGCGCCCAACACGTTAAGCACTTCGACCCTGACGCCCGGATAGATCGCACCGTCTTCCAGACGCGCCGGAATAGCACCGTGAATCACCGTGCAGCCTTGCGGACCGAGCTTGACCACCAGCGTGGCGGCCGTGTGCTCGCGAACGGTGCGCAAGGCGCTCAGCAGATCGGTCGCACCGCCGGCAATCAGGAATTCTTCTTCTGTGCCGACGATCAGGTCGAAACGCGGCAGGATGCGCTGCACATGCTGGCTGACATTCTGATCGGCCACAAAGCGCGTCTCGCCGTCGGCCTTGCCGGCCAGCCCCCACAGCACAGGCCGGTAGTCGATATCCAGCACCCGGTGGACCTGATGCTTTTCGGCATAGTCGAGGGCCTGGATGCTGGCCTTGAAGACCTGATCGGTAGAGAAATGCGTGCCGGTGATCAGCAGCGCCTTGCTGGAGGCGATCTGCCCCTCATCGATGTCCTCAGCCCGCAGGGCCATGTCGGCGCAATTTTCGCGGTAGAACACCAAGGGAAATGTTTCGCGATCTTTCAAGCCGAGCAGCACCATCGCTGTCAGCCGCTCGGGGTCGCGCTTGATAGCGCTGACATCGCAGCCCTCGCGGGCCAGGGATTCAACCAGAAAGCGCCCCATATGGTCATCGCCGACCCGACTGAGCATGGCTGATTTCAACCCCAGCCGCGCGGTGCCGAACGCGATGTTCGCCGACGAGCCGCCCAGGTATTTGGCGAAGCTTGAAACGTCTTCGAGGCGGGCACCCACCTGCTGCGCATAAAGATCGACGCCCAGGCGTCCAAGACAAATTAGATCCAACTGACGCCCGGTAGCAAAGCGTGTCTGGCCCATGGTGGCTCCTGTTATTTTTATCAGCCTGCATGGCGCGTATCAGGTACACGCCGTGCCTTGTGAATGCAGCCTAAAACGTCCTGACGGATCAATCAATATTTATTCTATAATTTTTTATTGTGGAATATTTTTTCCATAAGCCGTCGCAAGTGCTGGCACAATGGGCAGGCAGGTGCGATATAGTTCCGATCCTGCCAAAAGCAGCCTTTATTGTCGGGGCTTCTCTACACGCCAATGCCCCGGAAAAACGTAAGAAGGATTGACTATGAACAGCACCGACCAGCCGTCTCTGCCAGAGGCTAGCGTCGACCTGCCACCGACCAGCGCCGAAGGCCTGTTGCGGCTGATCACCGACGAGTACGACGCCCTGCCCCGTCAGCTCAAACGCATTGCCAGCTACATGAGCCAGCAGAGTGACCGGATCATGGTTGACCGGATCAGCGATATTGCGCGGGAATGCGAGGTCCACCCGTCAGCCATCGTGCGCTTCTCGCAGCGCTTCGGGTTCAGCGGTTTCAGTGAGATGCAGGCGTTGTTTCGCGAAGCGTACACGCACAAGACCACGCCGGTGCAGAACTACCAGCAGCGTATTCGCAGCATGATTGCCAACAAATCGCACAAGGCCAGCGGTGGCGACCTTGCCCGCGAGTGCGTGAACGCGACCCTGTCCGGGCTGGAACGCCTGGGTGCGGAACTCGATGATGAGGAATTCGAAAAGGCCGTGGATCTGGTCGTCAATGCCGACAATATCTACGTCGTAGGTGTACGCCGCTCCTTCGCGGTCGCCGACTATCTGGTCTACAACCTGCAGCACACCAACAAACGCATCCACCTGATCTCGGGACTGGGGGGCAGCTACCGTGAGCAAATGCGCAGCGTACGGGCCAACGATCTGGTGATCGCCATCAGCTTCACGCCGTATGGCAAGGAAACCCAGCACTGCCTGCGCATCGCCCAGCACCATCAGGCCAAGACACTGATCATCACCGACAGCAATCTCTCGCCTCTGGCCAAACGGGCCAACTCGGTGCTGCTGGTCAACGAGGGCAGTTCGTTCGCCTTTCGCTCACTCAGCGCCACCCTGTGCCTGTGTCAGGCACTGTTCATCGCCGTGGCGTATCGACTTGAGTTGAAAGTGGACGAGATACACGAGCAGGTAGGATTCGATGACTGACGAGGCGCGAGACACGGGGAAGTGAAGTCCGTCAACACGGCCTTTCACCTCCCCCGCCACGTTCAGGATTTGGCCTCCTCTCCCATACGCTGCTGATTTCGTTCGCCCATTTTTTTTGCACGCTTTTCCAGCACCAGGTACACCACCACGGCCAGCAACAACGGCAGCAGGAAGTAGATCGCACGGTATCCGATCAGCGCGGCCAGCAGGCTGCCCTTGGAGAACTCGTGTGAAAGCAGTGTGATGAATACCGTTTCCAGCACACCAAGCCCGGCCGGAATGTGGGTGATCACGCCTGCGATACTGCTGATCAGCAGTACGCCCAGAATCGCCGGATAGAAGGCTTTCTCCGGCAACAGGATGAATATCACCGCCGCCATCAGCGACCAGTTCAAGGCACCGAGACTGGCCTGCATCAGGGCCTGCTTCATCGAAGGCAGGTTGAATTCCTGATCACGAATCTTCCACGAGCGACGCTTGGAGAAACGGCACGCCGCCAGGTACGCAAAGCACACCGCCAGCAGACCGAAACCGATCAACTGAAGCGTGTCAGTGCCAATCGACCATTCCTTGGGCAACGACAGAAAGCGCATGGAAAACACGAAACCCGCCAGCAGCATGTAGCCCAGCCAGTTGGTGATCAGGCTCAGGCTCAGAATGCGCGTGATGGTCGCCACGTCCAGCCCAAGCCTCGAATACAGCCGATACCGCAACGCAATCCCGCCCACCCAGGAACTCAGGTTGAGGTTGAAGGCGTAGCAGACAAATGTCACCGGGACGATCTGCTTGATCGACAGCTTGTGGCGCGTGTAATAACGCGCCAGAACATCGAAGCCGCAGTAAGTCAGATAGCTGAGCAGCGCCACGAAGGCCGCCATCAACAGCGTGCTGAGCTTGTAGGATTGCAGCGCCTGTTTGACCTCCTGCCAGTCCAGGTTCTTGACCAGCAGGAACAGCAGTACCGGCACGGCGATGAAGAAAAACAGATTGAATGCCCGTTTCGCCCACTTCCACTTGTCACTTTTCTTGTCACCCTTTGCGCCCTGCGAGGATGCGCTGGCTGCCTGCGTCATGATGTCTTCTCCTGATCCAGCTCGTGGTGCGCTTGTTGCTGCTCAATCACCTTGGCTTCCGGCACCACATCTTTCGCCCGCAACGGTTTCAGGCGCATGCCATGAACCGGGAACAGACCGGCGATTGCCGGAAACCTGCGCAGGAAAAAGAAGCTCAACACAATCATCGGAGCGCGCCACCACTGGCCACGCGCCGCGCCCTTCAAACTCATCTGGGTGCTGTGCGCTGCGGCAAGTTCCATCAGATGCGTCTGCAGCCGATCATTGAGCGACTGATCACGGATGAACAGGTTGGCTTCCAGGTTCAGTGCCAGACTCAACGGATCGAGGTTGCTGGAGCCGACGGTGGACCAGTCCTGGTCGATCAGCGCGACCTTGCCGTGCAACGCACGCTGTTTGTACTCATGAATGATCACGCCGTCGCGCAGCAGATAGGTGTAGGTCAGACGCGAGCAGACCCGCACGAAGGGCATATCCGGCTTGCCCTGCAGAATCAGCGTGACCTTGACGCCGCGCCGCGACGCGTTGCGCAGTTCGCGCAGGAAGCGGTAGCTGGGGAAGAAATAGGCGTTGGCCAGCGTGATGCGCTGCTTCGCCTCGCGAATGGCCTCAAGGTAGCGCTCTTCGATGTCCGTCGTGTGCTCGGCATTGTCGCGCTCGGCCAGCAGCATACGGGCGTTGCCAGCCGGCTCCAGCTTGAGTGGGATCGGCGTCAGCTTGGCGCGTACCGCATCGCTGAGCATGTTCACAGCGCTGCGATGAATGTCCTGAATGATCGGCCCGCGTACCAGCACCGCATAATCCTGCTTGGCGGTCAGACCAGTGTCAGTCATGTGATCGACGCTGTAATTGATGCCGCCGATAAAACCGATTTCGCCGTCGATCACCACCACCTTGCGATGCAGCCGGCGAAACAGATTGGTGCGCATGCCCATGAACCGCGGGCGCGGGTCGAACAGCTGAATCTGGACGCCCGCATCGATCATGGCCCTGACGAACGCGGAGCTGAGGTCGGACGTGCCGTAGTCATCGACGGTGATCACGACTTTCGCGCCATTTCTGGCCGCTTCGATCACGGCCTCCTGCAGGCCGACGCCGATCCGGTCTTCGAAAATGATGAAGGTCTCGATCAACACTTCAGTGCGAGCGGCACGAATGCATTCGAACACCCGGGTAAAGAAATCCTCACCGTTGATCAGCAACTCCACCGAGTTGCCGTCGCGCCACTGTTCTTTACTGCGGCCAGCCGTGTTGCTCATAAGGTCACCTCCACCGCCAGCGGTGCATGATCGGAAAGATGAGACCAGGGGCGATTGGAAAGCACCTTGGGCCTGTGGGTCGTGGCGTTGCGTACGTAGATCCGGTCCAGCCTCAACAGTGGCCAGCGCGCCGGAAAACTCTTGGCCGGTGCACCGAAGCGCTCAACGAAGGCTTCATGCAGCCCGGTTCCCTGCAACAGGGCGTCGGCACGCTGACGCCAGTCGTTGAAATCTCCGGCAACGATCACTGGCTCTCCATCAGGCAGACGGCCCATCAGCTCGGCAAGCAAACCGAGCTGCTTGCGCCGATGACTTTCGAACAGGCCGAGGTGCACACAGACGGCGTGCACATGACCATGATTCGGCACGTCAAGAATGCAATGCAGCAGTCCGCGCTGCTCCGTACCGTCAATAGAGATGTCGAGATTCTCGTGGCTCACGATCGGGTATTTGGAGAGCAGCGCATTACCGTGGTCGCCGTCCGGGTAAACCGCGTTACGACCGTAGGCGAAGTCACTCCACATGCTGTCAGCCAGAAACTCGTACTGCGAAATGGTCGGCCAGTCCTTCACGTTTCGGGCGTGACTCTGATGCTCTCCATGCACTTCCTGCAGAAACACCACATCAGCCGACACGCTGCGCACCGCTTCACGCAATTCGGGAAGAATGAATCGACGATTGAAAATGCCGAAGCCCATGTGCATGTTCATGGTCAGTACATTCAGGGAAATGCTGGCCGATACCGGCGTAGCCTGGCCGACGGGCGTATTGGCACTGGTCAAGACTGACTCCTGGATAGATATTCAACGTATATGAAGCCACCCGTTGGCACAGGTTCCATTGCTGAACGGCAATGCCATTCCTTTGCCATATCCACCCACTCGTCGAGCCTGGAGGAACTTTGGTCATCCGGCCCATTCGGATTTTTTCAACAGCAGTGAGGAAAATCCGTATCGAGGAACCACACGATGTCCAGGTCATGGATCAAGTCGTGGAAAGGAAGTTGCGTCATTCTGGCCGCGTGCCTGCTTTACACCGGTATCGCCTGGGGAGAGGCCTGTGACGTGACGACGACGTCCTCCAGCCCGCAGGTCCCTGTCGTTCAGGGCCATACCTGCTATGAGTTTCAACGCATGCCGCCCGGCACTATCGATTGGTCGTGCAGTAATGAAGACAGGGGCTCAAGACCCCGGCAGAAACGAAAGGTCTCCGCGTGCCCTGAAAAACCGATAGCGTCCTGTAGCGCGACACTCACGCAGGAAGCATTGGCCAACGAGCAGTCGACCAGCAAGGAACCGGGACAGGCCACGCTGGATATTCCGAGCGACGCGAAAGTGTTCACCTGGTACTACGATCTTCCGGAGCAGGCTCAGGCCCGAATCGACTGCGAACAGGCTGGGGGAACATTCAGTTACCCGTTGAAATAGCGGGGAGGCACAAGGCTTGCTTATGCACCCCCATCGGGGAGACTCGCGTCAGGAAACCAGCATCCTGTCAGCGCATGCGCATAGGTACTTAAGCTGCCGATGAACGCATGACCGTTGAAAGACTCTTACGCAGTGTGTCGAATCCGAGGCACACTGCCGAAAAATGCGACAAGGAATTCAGAACGTGCATGCACCGACCTCCCAACGCTACACCTCAAAAGCCCGCTGGCTGCATTGGGTCATGGCCGCGCTGATCGTGCTGGCCTACACGCTGATTCTCAGCCGCAGTCAGTTCGGCAAGGGTTCGGAATATCGCCTGCTGGTCGTGCAGAGCCATTTCTGGGTCGGCATTCTGATTCTGACGCTGGCATTTTTCCGCGTTGCCGAGCGACGTCGCCACCGGCCGCCGGGCATCACCCCGCCACTTGAAGGCGCGTTACGTGTGGCCGCAACGGTCTCGCATTACGCGCTGTACGCATTTCTTTTCATTCAGCCCGTGCTGGGCCTGCTGACGGTGATGGTGGAAAAAGGCGCCCTGCCCGTCCCGCTCACCGACCTGCAGATACCCTGGCCATTCGCGACTTCGGATCGTACGGCGGAATATTTCGAGGACCTGCACAAACTGCTGGGTTCGATTTTCTACTACGTGATCGCACTGCATGTGGTGGCAGCGATCTGGCACCACCTGGTGCGCAAGGACAATACCCTCAAGCGTATGGTCTGACGACACGTCAGGGCTTTCGCCGAAAGCCCTGATACTGCGCAGACCGAATGTGGGCCTACTGCGCCGACAGCACCCGCGCCAGCGTTGCCTTGACCTTGCCCATCCCGTCACGCAAGGCCTGCTCGATTTCAGCCATGGTGATGACAGCGGTCGACTTGCCTGCCGCCGGATTGACCACCAGCGCAAGACACGCGTAATCCAGCTCCAGCTCGCGGGCCAGCGCCGCTTCCGGCATGCCGGTCATCCCGACGATGTCGCAGCCGTCACGCTCCAGCCGAATAATCTCGGCCACGGTTTCCAGACGAGGTCCCTGTGTGCAGGCGTACACCCCACGATCACTGAACTCGCAGCCTTCAGCCGCAAGCGCTGCAACCAGACGGGCGCGCAGCGCCTCGCTGTAGGGGTAGCTGAAGTCGATGTGGGTAACCTGTTCCAGGTCGTCGGCGAAGAAGGTGTGCTGACGGCCACTGGTGTAATCGATCAGGTCATGGGGCACGCAGAAGTGCCCGGTGCCCATCGCAGGATGAATGCCACCCACTGCGTTAACGGCCAGAATCGCTTCGGCGCCGGCCTGCTTCAAGGCCCAGATATTGGCGCGGTAGTTGACCTGATGCGGCGGCAGGCGGTGCGGATGGCCATGACGCGCAAGAAACATCACTTCACGTCCGGCGTACTCGCCTATCTGGATTTCGCCGGACGGCGCGCCATAAGGCGTGTTCATGGGCAAAGACTGACGAATGTTCAGCCCTTCGAGCTGGGTCAGGCCGGTGCCACCGATAATCGCGTAAACAGTCATTGCTAATCCTTAGTCGATCAATTGGGCGCTGCGCAGTGCAGCAAGCGCGGCGAGCCAGCGTGGATCCTGTCGATACTCGGTGCTGGCAACGGCATTGCCACGCATGCGGGCGATACGCGCCGAAGGCTTGACCTTCATGCGCTGCGCCGCGGTGAGCGCCAGCTCTGCCGCCGCACGGTCATTGCACACCAGCCCCATGTCGCAGCCCGCCGTCAACGCGGCCTCGATACGGCTTGCCGCATCACCGACCACATGCGCGCCCGCCATCGACAGGTCATCACTGAAGATAACCCCGTCAAATTTCAGTTCGTCGCGCAGGATGTCTTGCAGCCAGCGGCGTGAGAAACCGGCCGGCTGCGAGTCGACTTTCGGGTAGATGACATGCGCCGGCATGACCGCCGCCAGTTGCTGACTCAGACGCGCAAACGGCACCAGATCATTGGCGCGTATCTGCTCCAGGCTGCGCTCATCGGAGGGGATCGCCACGTGAGAATCAGCCTCCGCCCAGCCATGACCGGGGAAATGCTTGCCGGTGGCTGCCATGCCCGCTGCGTTCATGCCGCGAATGAACGCGCCTGCCAGCAGGGCCGCACGCTCGGGATCGCCCTCGAAGGACCGCGTGCCGACGACTGCGCTGCGCTGATAATCCAGATCCAGCACCGGGGCGAAACTCAGGTCCAGCCCTACTGCCAGCACCTCGGTCGCCATCAGCCAGCCGCAATGCTCCGCCAGAAGCTCGGCATCGCGCTTTTCAGCGATGGCGCGCATCGCCGGAAGACGCACAAAACCCTGACGAAGACGCTGAACGCGCCCGCCCTCCTGATCCACTGCAAGCAACAGGTCGGGCCGAATGGCGCGAATCGCGGCACTCAGTTCACGCACCTGACGGGGATGCTCGATATTCCGAGCGAATATGATGAGACCGCCCACTTCGGGCTGACGCAGAAACTGACGGTCTTCGCTGGTCAGCCAGGTACCGGCGACATCGACCATCAGGGAGCCTTGCAGGCCAGAACTCATAGAAAAACCCTTACACACCAGTGCCCGATTACAATGCGGGCATGGTGCTTGATCCTGAAGCCCTGTGCAATGCGAAGGGCTTCAGCGATGCTCAGGCCTTGGCGGCGACAGGTGCAGGTGTGCTGATGCTCTTGCTGCGCGGCTTGAGCTGAGCGGCGATCATGGCGGAATCGGTCACCCCGGTGTCCGCACGCATGCCGGCAGCCAGGAAAGGCACCATCAGGCGCATGACCTGCTCGATCGAGGTATTGACGCCGAAATCGGTTTCGGCAATGGCGCGCAGGGCCTTGATGCCGGACATGCTGAACGCCGCAGCACCGAGCATGAAGTGCACGCGCCAGAACAGTTCGATGGGCGGGATACGCGGCGCGGCTTCGTTGACCAGCGTCATGTAGCGGCGAAAGACCTTGCCGTACATGTCTTCGAGGTAGCGTCGCAAGTGGCCCTGGCTCTGACTGAACGCCAGCCCCAGCAGACGCATGAAGATGGAAAGATCATTGCCACTGCGCGGCTGCACGACCAGCGCCTGTTCGACCAGAATCTCGAGCAGCTCTTCAAGCGTAGGCTTGTGCTCGGGCTTCGCCTGACGACGCTCCAGTTCGCGTTCGAGGCTGACGCAGAAAGGCCCCAGAAAACGCGAAAAAACCGCCTGGATGAGCGCCTTCTTGGACCCGAAGTGATAATTCACCGCAGCCAGATTGACAGAGGCCTTGCTGGTGATGAGACGCAACGAGGTTTCAGCGAAACCCTTTTCTGCGAACAACTGCTCCGCAGCATCAAGAATGCGTTCAACGGTTTCCGACTGTGCCATGGCTCTCTGCCTAACAAACGAACGTTTGAAACATACGTATCATACGCCCTGATTGTCAAGCAAACGCGTTCATTTTATGGCCGGACAGTCACGAATTCATGAAATAAACGATGAAATGTCTGGCATCCAGCAAGGCTGGTTGCATCACCCACGCACAGCGCAAGGTGATGCCTGTTGTAACCGCTCGGCGGTGAAAACGAAATAGTCGATTGCCATTGCGCTTCCACTGTATATAATCCCAGTCACTGTATAAAAAGACAGAGCGCTCGACATGATTAAACTGACGCCACGCCAGGCCGAGATCCTGGGCTTCATCAAACGCTGCCTCGAAGACAACGGCTTTCCCCCGACACGTGCGGAAATCGCTCAGGAGCTGGGCTTCAAGTCGCCAAACGCCGCTGAAGAACATCTCAAGGCGCTTGCCCGCAAGGGCGCAATCGAAATGACCCCGGGCGCATCACGCGGTATCCGCATTCCCGGTTTCGAAGCCAAACCCGACGAAAGCAGCCTGCCGATCATTGGCCGTGTTGCCGCCGGCGCACCAATTCTGGCGCAGCAGCACATCGAAGAATCCTGCAACATCAACCCGACCTTCTTTCATCCAAGCGCCGACTATCTGTTGCGCGTGCACGGCATGAGCATGAAGGACATCGGCATCCTCGACGGCGATCTGCTGGCGGTGCACACCACACGTGAAGCCCGCAACGGCCAGATTGTTGTTGCCCGGATCGGCGACGAAGTGACCGTCAAACGTTTCAAGCGTGAAGGCAGCAAAGTCTGGCTGCTGGCTGAAAACCCGGAGTTCGCGCCTATCGAGGTCGATCTCAAGGATCAGGATCTGGTGATCGAAGGTTTGAGCGTCGGCGTCATTCGCCGCTAAGGAGACGTTATGCAGTTCCATCAAGCACCGCATTCGCAATTACCGCTGTTCGAGGCGTTCATGGCCCAGCCCATCGCCCCGATGATCACGGATATCGTCGAAACGCCCTGGAGCAATGAGCCTGAGCCTTTCAGCGAACTGTCCTTGCGCGGTGCTGCAGGGAACTGCATGAACCTGCTCGCCCCCATCCTTCGCGAGCTCAGTCAGGATGACGATGCACGCTGGCTGACTCTCATCGCGCCGCCGTCGAACCTGACCCAGGCATGGCTACGCGATGCCGGTCTGAATCGGGAAAGGATTCTTCTGCTTCAGCCACGCGGCACTCAGAGTGCATTGGAATTGACGCGAGAGGCGCTACGGCTGGGACGCAGCCATACCGTGGTGAGCTGGATCAACCCACTCAGCACGTCGTCGCGCCAGCAGTTGATCGGTGCTGCGAGGATTGGTGAAGCGCAAAGCCTGAATATCAGACTGGGCTGAAGGCCCGGTCACTGATCAGCTGGACCGATTAGTGCAGAACGTGAGGCCCGTCATCCTTTTCGACTTCGCCTTCGGCCAGGCGACCGGCCATTTGCACGCCAACGCTCAACATCGCCTTGGCGACCTCGACGTGCTGACCCTGCATGAACGCCTTGGCATCGGCCGAGAAGTCCAGCGTGACCAACGAGCCCTCGTCATCAGCGCGACGCAGTTCAATTCGACCGTCAGGCAGTTCGACAATTTCAAGAAAAGAGGTAGGCATCAGTACAGTTACTCCGCAATAGGCTGGCATTGTAACAGCCTGCCAGCCCTTCCATCATTGCTTTTCAGCACTCGCTCAAACCTTCACGGAAACGCACCGCCAGGCTTTTCAGTTGTTGGCGCCAGCTCTCCAGTTCTTCGCGGGTCAATTCCGGCTCCGGCTCGGCATCCAGATTCACTGCCACAATCATCGGCTGGGTCACGTCACCCTTGGGTTTGACGGGGGCACGCGGCGGCTGAAAAAGCGCGTTGTAAGCCGCCAGCAGCCTGGCCAGCCAGGTCTCGCGGTGCTGAGCCAGTTCGACCAGCTCAGCCATCTCAGGGATCGCAATAGCGTCCAGCACTTCCTGAGTCAGCAACTGCTCTGCACGCGGCGCGCTGGCCTGTGGCAGGCGGTAATAGCCTGCAATCTCGTGGCACAACCCCAACAAGGCACCGTACAGATGAAACAGCACCGATTCGCGCTCAGCCTGCTGCAACGCCTGTGCGTTGATCACCTGACCGTTCTCGGCCTTGCCCAACGCCTCGAGCGCCAGCCCGGCAAAATAAATCTTCTGGTTGGTACGGGTGTAGAGTTCATGAGCCATGGCAACTCTCCATCACAATCGAATAAGACCAGCATAGCCGGACCGCGCTGCCTTGGAAGAACGTCCGGCACGTGGGTGCCGGACGTCAAGGGTCAACGCTTGTCTTCGACCTTCCAGGCGCTGCCATCGTAGAACGCACGCCAGCCGGTAGGCTTGCCTTCAACCTCGGTCTGCACGTACTGCTCCTTGGTCTTGCGACTGTAACGGATCACCGACGGACGGCCGTCCGGATCCTTCTTCGGCGCTTCGCAGAGGAAGTGATACTTCGGATCGATCTCGTCCTTGTGCGGCGCGATCTCGATCACCAGCGGTGCGCGGGTCTCACGGTTTTTCGGGAACTGACTGGCCGCCAGGAACAACCCGGAAGCGCCATCACGCAGGATGTACGTGTCATCAACCTTGTCGCACTTGAGTTCCGGCATCTTGACCGGATCCATCTTGGGCGGTGCCGCGTCGCCACTCTTGAGCAGCTTGCGGGTGTTCTTGCACTCAGGGTTGGTGCAGCCGAAGAACTTGCCGAAACGGCCGGTCTTGAGCTGCATCTCGCTGCCACATTTGTCGCATTCCAGGCTCGGGCCTTCGTAGCCCTTGATCCGGTAGGTGCCCTTCTCGATCTCGTAGCCAGTGCAATCCGGGTTGTTACCACAGATGTGCAGCTTGTGATTCTCGTCCAGCAGATAGGCATCCATGGCCGTGCTGCAGATCGGGCAGCGATGCTTGCCGCGCAGAACCCTGGACTCGGACTCACCCTCGTCGTCCTCGGCGATTTCGTCGCCAGGCGTGAGATTGACGGTAGCCTTGCAGCGCTCCTTGGGTGGCAGGCTGTAGCCCGAACAACCGAGGAACACGCCGGTGGAGGCGGTACGAATCTGCATCGGACGATCACAGACCTTGCACGGAATGTCGGTCATGACCGGCTGGTTGGCGCGCATGCCGCTGTCCGGCGCTTCGGCCACTTCCAGCTTTTTGCGGAAATCGCCGTAGAACTCGTCCAGCACGTTCTTCCAGTCGCGTTGTCCCTGGGCCACGTCGTCGAGGTTTTCTTCCATGCCGGCGGTGAAGCCGTAGTCCATCAGGTTGGCAAAGCTCTCGGACAGGCGACCGGTGACGATGTCACCCATCTTTTCCGAATAGAAGCGGCGATTGTGAAGCGCCACGTAGCCGCGGTCCTGAATGGTCGAAATAATCGCTGCGTACGTCGATGGACGGCCGATACCGCGCTTTTCCATTTCCTTGACCAGGCTCGCTTCGGAGTAACGCGCTGGCGGCTTGGTGAAGTGCTGGGTCGGATCGAGCTTGTTCAGCTTCAGGGTTTCGCCCTGCGCCATGTCCGGCAAGACGTCGTCGTCGCCAGGCTTGGCCATTTGCGGCAAGACGCGGGTATAGCCGTCGAACTTGAGAATGCGACCCTTGGCACGCAGCTCGAAATCGCTGGCGGCAACACTGACGGTGGTCGACAGGTATTGCGCAGGCGGCATCTGGCAGGCCACGAACTGGCGCCAGATCAGCTCATACAGGCGCTCGGCGTCGCGCTCCATGCCCGACAGCTTGGACGGGTGCATGTTGACGTCGGACGGACGAATCGCTTCGTGAGCCTCCTGTGCGCCTTCCTTGCTGCTGTAGACGTTCGGCGATTCCGGCAGGTACTTCTTGCCGAACTCGGTTTCGATGTAATCGCGCGCCATGCTCACCGCGTCGGCCGACAGGTTGGTCGAGTCGGTACGCATATAAGTGATGTAGCCAGCTTCATACAAGCGCTGGGCCATCATCATGGTCTTCTTCACGCCGTAGCCCAGACGATTGCTCGCTGCCTGCTGCAGGGTTGAAGTGATGAACGGCGCCGACGGCTTGCTGCTGGTCGGTTTGTCTTCACGCTTGATGATGCTGTAGCTGGAAGCCTTGAGCTTTTCCAGCGCGGCCATGGCCTGCGCTTCGTTCAACGGCTTGAAGGCTTCGCCGTTTTCACGGGCGACTTCGAAACGCACGTTGGCGCCCTTGGCAGTGCCCAGATCGGCGTGGATTTCCCAATATTCTTCGGGATTGAACGCACGGATTTCGCGCTCACGCTCCACCACCAGCTTCACGGCAACCGACTGCACCCGGCCTGCGGAAAGGCCGCGAGCGACTTTCTGCCACAGCAGCGGCGAAACCATGTAACCGACCACGCGGTCCAGGAAGCGACGCGCCTGCTGGGCGTTGACCCGCGCAATGTCCAGCTCGCCCGGTTTGGAGAAGGCTTCCTGAATGGCTTTCTTGGTGATCTCGTTGAACACCACGCGCTTGTAGCGGCTATCGTCGCCGCCAATGGCTTCGCGCAGGTGCCAGGCAATAGCTTCCCCTTCGCGGTCCAAGTCCGTCGCGAGATAGATGGTGTCGGCATCCTTGGCGAGCTTGCGCAGCTCTTCGATCACCTTCTCCTTGCCGGGAAGGATTTCGTACTTGGCTTTCCAGCCATGCTCCGGATCGACGCCCATGCGTGAGACCAGCTGGCGCTGCGCCTTTTCTTTCGGCGTCAGTACCGGGCCCTCGCCTGCGGCGGCCTTGCCACGCTTGGCGGCAGGCTCTTTGGCAGCACTGGCCGAACCGCTGGTGGGCAGGTCTCGGATATGGCCGATACTCGACTTCACCACGTACTGGTTGCCCAAATACTTGTTGATGGTCTTGGCCTTAGCCGGGGATTCCACGATGACCAGCGATTTGCCCATGGATCAGAAAATTCCTGAATACTAGATGAAAGACAATGACGAGCTTGTAAAGGCCACGCTATATATAGTGGCTACAAGGTGAGGTCAAGCACAGCCTGTTGTGAATTTGCGCGTCACGAACCCGAAAACAGGCTCGGTTCGGCCTGGACCAAAGCAAAGCGCGGGACTTGCTCGCCGTCAACCTCGACGGACTCCAGGAACATATCCAACGGACGAACCCACATGCCGAAATCACCGTAGAGCGCCTGATAGAACACGACGTCTTCTTCGGTTTCAGAATGCTTCGCCACACTGAACACCCGGTATTCCGGACCTTTATAGTGGCGGTAGAGCCCTGGTTGCAGTTGCATGGTGCAGCCCTCGTGAAACGGGTTCAAAACAGAAACACAGCCTTAACATTGGGGTTAAAACCGCTTTTTCAAAAATACAAAAGCCGGAGCATCAAGCCCCGGCTTGCATCACGTCAGGCAGATCAGACGCGTTCGAAAACGGTCGCGATACCCTGTCCCAGTCCGATACACATGGTGGAAACCCCGAGGTTGCCGCCATTCTGCTTCATGACATTGAGCAAGGTGCCGGAGATGCGCGCACCGGAACATCCAAATGGATGGCCCAGAGCGATGGCGCCGCCATGCAGGTTAACCTTCTCGTTCATCTTGTCGAGCACTTTCAAATCTTTCAGCACGGGCAGAGCCTGTGCAGCGAACGCTTCGTTGAGCTCGAAGAAGTCGATATCGGCGATGCCCAGGCCTGCACGCTTGAGTGCTTTCTGGGTCGCAGGTACTGGGCCATAGCCCATAATTGCAGGGTCCACACCGGCAACGGCCATCGAGCGGATCACCGCCATTGGCTGGATGCCGAGGTCCTTGGCACGCTGCGCCGACATCACGATCATGCATGACGCGCCATCGGTGATCTGCGAAGACGTGCCCGCTGTCACGGTGCCACCTTTCGGATTGAATGCCGGCTTGAGCGCCGCCAGACTTTCCAGGGTGGTGTCCGGACGAATGGTTTCATCGTAGTCGAAGACCTTGAGGAAGCCGTTCTCGTCATAACCCTGCATTGGGATGATCTCGTCCTTGAACTTGCCCTCCAGCGTCGCCTTGTGGGCGAGCTGGTGGGAGCGCAGGCCAAAGGCATCCTGTTGCTCGCGGGTAATGCCGTGCATCTTGCCGAGCATTTCTGCGGTCAGCCCCATCATGCCCGACGCCTTGGCGGCATACAGCGACATGTGCGGGTTGGGATCGACGCCGTGCATCATGCTGACGTGGCCCATGTGCTCCACGCCGCCGATGACGAATACATCGCCGTTGCCGGTCATGATCGCCTGCGCAGCGGTGTGCAGCGCGCTCATGGACGAACCGCACAGGCGGCTCACGGTCTGGGCGGCAGAGGTGTGCGGGATCTGGGTCAGCAGCGACGCCATGCGCGCGATGTTCCAGCCCTGCTCCAGGGTCTGGTTGACGCAGCCCCAGATCACGTCCTCGACTTCCGCCGGGTCGATCTTGTCGTTGCGCTCCAGCAGCTTGCTGATCAGGTGCGCAGACATGTCTTCGGCGCGGGTATTGCGGTGCATGCCACCCTTGGAGCGGCCCATCGGGGTGCGACCGAAGTCGACAATCACGACGTCTCTTGGATTCAAGCTCATACGTTCATTCCTCAGAAGGCGCTTAACCGAAGAAGCTCTGGCCATTTCGGGCCATCTCACGCAGCTTCGCGGTCGGTTGATACAAGGCACCCAGCTCGGCATATTGGTCAGCGAGGGCAACGAATTCGGCAACACCGATCGAGTCGATGTAACGCAGCGCACCACCACGGAATGGAGGGAAACCAATACCGTAGATCAGGCCCATGTCGGCTTCGGCGGCGGTTTCAACGATACCGTCTTCCAGACAGCGCACGGTTTCCATGCACAGCGGGATCATCATCCAGTTGATGATGTCTTCATCGGTGACTTCACGCTGTTCGAAAACGATCGGCTTGAGCACGTCCAGCACAGCCGGATCGTTGACCTTCTTCGGCTTGCCTTTCTTGTCCATCTCGTAGGCGTAGAAGCCCTTGCCGTTCTTCTGACCCAGGCGATTGGCTTCGTACAGCACGTCGACGGCAGAACGACGGTCGTCCTTCATACGGTCCGGGAAGCCCTCGGCCATGACGTCTCGACCGTGGTGGCCGGTGTCGATGCCGACTACGTCCATCAGGTACGCCGGGCCCATCGGCCAGCCGAACTTTTCCATGACCTTGTCGATGCGCACGAAGTCGACGCCAGCGCTGACCAGTTTGGCGAAACCGCCGAAATACGGGAACAGCACACGGTTGACCAGGAAGCCCGGGCAGTCGTTGACCACGATCGGGTTCTTGCCCATCTTCTTGGCGTAAGCGACGGTGGTGGCCACCGCTTCTTCGCTGGACTTCTCACCACGGATCACTTCAACCAGCGGCATCATGTGCACCGGATTGAAGAAGTGCATGCCCACGAAGTTTTCCGGGCGCTTGAGCGCCTTCGCCAGCAGGCTGATCGAGATGGTCGAGGTGTTCGACGCCAGAATGGTGTTTTCACCCACCTGCGCTTCGACTTCAGCCAGAACGGCCTGTTTGACCTTCGGGTTCTCGACCACGGCTTCAACAACCAGATCGACGTTGCCGAAGTCACCGTAGGACAGCGTAGGACGAATCGCATTGAGCGCTTCGGCCATCTTCGCAGCCGTCAGACGGCCCTTGTCGACGCGGTTACCCAGCAGTTTCGACGCTTCGTTCAGACCCAGTTGAATGGCCTCTTCGCGAATGTCCTTCATCAGGATCGGCGTGCCCTTGACCGCCGACTGGTACGCGATGCCGCCACCCATGATGCCAGCGCCCAGTACAGCCGCCTGCTTCACGTCTTTTGCGATTTCGTCGTAACCCTTGGCTTTCTTTTTCAGTTCCTGATCGTTCAGGAACAGGCCGATCAGACTCTGCGCAGCAGAGGTCTTGGCCATTTTCACGAAACCCGCAGCTTCGATCTCCAGCGCCTTGTCACGACCGAAGTTCGCGGCTTTCTGGATGGTCTTGATCGCTTCGACCGGTGCCGGATAGTTGGGGCCGGCCTGACCTGCGACAAAACCCTTGGCGGTTTCGAATGCCATCATCTGCTCGATAGCGTTGAGCTTGAGCTTGTCCAGCTTGGGCTGACGCTTGGCCTTGAAATCGAACTCGCCGGAAATGGCGCGCTTGATCAGGTCCAGCGCCGCAGCCTGTAGTTTTTCAGGTGCAACGACTGCATCCACAGCGCCGACCTTGAGAGCGTCTTCGGCAGCGTTTTCCTTGCCGGACGCAATCCACTCGATTGCATTGTCGGCACCGATGATGCGCGGCAGACGAACCGTGCCGCCGAAGCCCGGGTACAGACCCAGCTTGACTTCCGGCAGGCCGATCTTCGCAGTGCTCGACATGACGCGGTAATCGGCCGCCAGGCACATTTCGAGGCCACCGCCCAGCGCGATGCCGTTGATGGCGACGACTGTCGGCACGCCAAGGTCTTCGAAATCACTGAAGATCCGGTTGGCTTCGAGGTTGCCAGCGACCAGCTCGGCTTCGGGCAACTTGAAGTTGTCGACAAACTCGGTGATGTCAGCGCCGACGATGAATGCATCTTTGCCGCTGGTGACGATCACACCTTTGACCGACGCGTCAGCCTTGACAGCATCCACTGCCTGACGCAGTTCGTTGAGGGTGAGACGGTTGAACTTGTTGACGGACTCACCCTTGAGGTCGAAATTCAATTCGACGATGCCACTTTCAAGAGCCTTAACCGTGATGGCTTTACCTTCGTAAATCATCAACTGATCTCCACAATATGGAAGCTGAACAATACCCGCCGAACCTTAACGTTCAGCGGGACTACGACGTCGCCGTCGATGAACACGCCAAATCACACGTACATCCGCTGCGACGAGGTAGCCAGGATTCTGTCAGAGCCGTCTGACGACCAAACGCTCATTTCATACGCCCGTTTGATTTGGGTACGCACACCATCAGGCAAAACCGGATAATTGTCAATTCGCCAAAACACCCATAAAAACGGCGGATTGCAAAAGGCACAAGCGATTCCTGACCAGCAAACCGATGTTTGATTTGCCACCATTCAACAAAGTGATAATGCGAAGATCAGCTCAAAGCCCGCAGATTCTGCACCGTTGAGGCTCATTTGAGAGATGCGTCGAGAAAAACGCGACAAAAGAGAGCAGAAGGTCTAGAGTCAGCGAACTGCGCCACAAGAGGCCCGCGATGATTGCGATCACGGGTGCGCAGCGGTGATAACCGGCATTCAGCTACTGGGTGCCGGCATACCAGGAATTATCGGCCTGCCTGGCCAACCCCGGCCCGATGTTGTTATCGGGCTTTTTATTGCCTGCGATTCGGCGGGTATTCAGGCCAGCGCCTTGAGCACGGCATTAATACGCTGCAACACATCTGCCTCTCCCTGCTCGGCCCAATACACCGCAATCATTTGCGAATCCGCCTCGACCTTGAAGACATCAGCCGGTAGCGTGCTGAAGTGCGTCAGCAATGCGACGTCCTCGCAGGGCTCGCGCCAGCGGTTAACCCAGATTCCCGGCTCCGTCTGCCAATAGGTCCAGACATCGGGCTTCGAGCTTCTGCGTGGCCGATGGTACTGCGCGCACGGACTGGGCGGCTGCCTGGGAAGCCAGTGAGGCCACTCCTGGGGCGCAAGCTGCATGGCCATGCCGATACGCCGCGCTTCCATGCGCAAGGCCATCCTGCCGCTCTGATGACGCGACGGACGCAACCACACAAGTGGGCTCAACATCACACAAATGATTGACAGGACTATCCAGACCGTCATATTTCTTGCCCCCGCCCGATTCAGGCTAAACAACAATTTGAAAACAGTGGCTTGCACGGGGTCTGCCCAGATGCGAACGAAAGAGCCATACTCACCCTATCGCAACCCTCTCGGAGGACACCCTCATGTCGTATCAACATATTCTGGTTGCCATTGACCTCACCGACGAATGCAGTGCGGTGCTCAAGCGTGCACTGGAGCTGGCAAAAGAGAGCAATGCGAAGCTGTCCACGGTGCACATCGTCGAACCGATGGCGATGGCCTTCGGGGGCGACGTTCCAATGGACCTGTCTCAGCTGCAACAACAGCAGTTCGATCAGGCCAAGGAAAAACTGGAAAAGCTGAAGATCACTCATCCTGACCTGAGAGCCGGCGAAAGCCATCTGGTGTATGGACAGCCGCGCCAGGAAATTCACCAACTCGCCAGCAAGCAGGACTGCGACCTGATCGTCATCGGCAGCCATGGCCGCCACGGCCTCGCGCTACTGCTCGGCTCCACTGCCAATGACGTTCTGCACGGCGCACCGTGCGATGTGCTGGCGGTACGTCTCAAGAAGTCCGAATAACCTCGGCATGAAGGCGAAAAGCCCGGACATGATCCGGGCTTTCTGCTTTTAACGTCAGAGGATCACTCGTCCAGCTCGGCCCAGCGCTCCAGCAAGGCATCCAGCTCGCCTTGCAGGCTTTCCATCTGCGCCAATGCCGCGGTGGTCTGCTCGGCTGGCTGCTGATAGAAGCCCGGCGCAGCCATTTCAGCTGTCAACGCAGCCATCTTGCTTTCAACTTCGTCGATCTGGCCCGGCAAGGCTTCAAGCTCACGCTGGTGCTTGTAGCTGAGCTTCTTCTTGGCGACCGGCATTTCCTGAGCGGCTACCGGGGCAGCCTGGACAACAGCACTGGCCAGCTCGGCCTTGCCCGACTTGGTATCCGCCACGCCCAGCAGGCGCGGAGAGCCACCCTGACGCAGCCAGTCCTGATAACCACCCACGTATTCGCGAACCTTGCCTTCACCTTCGAACACCAGCGTGCTCGTCACGACGTTGTCGAGGAATGCCCGGTCGTGACTGACCATCAGTACCGTGCCCTTGAAGGTCAACAGCACTTCTTCGAGCAGTTCCAGGGTTTCCACGTCCAGGTCGTTGGTCGGTTCGTCGAGGACCAGCAGATTGGCCGGCTTGCTGAACAGCTTGGCCAGCAACAGACGGGCACGCTCGCCACCCGACAGCGCTTTCACCGGCGTACGGGCGCGCTGAGGGCTGAACAGGAAGTCGCCCAGGTAGCTCAGTACATGACGGCTCTGGCCATCGATATCGATGAAATCGCGACCTTCTGCGACGTTGTCGATCACGGTCTTTTCCAGATCGAGCTGGTGGCGCAACTGGTCGAAGTAGGCAACGTCCAGACGCGTACCGACTTCAACCTTGCCGCCGGTCGGCTGCAGGTTGTCGAGCATCAGCTTGAGCAGCGTGGTCTTGCCGGTACCGTTGGCACCCAGCAGACCGATACGGTCTTCGCGCTGCAGGACCATGGAAAAGTCCTTGATCAGCATCGGGCCACCCGGGTGGGCGAAGCTGACGTTGTCCAGCACCATGACCTGCTTGCCGGATTTCTCGGCAGTGTCGAGCTGAATGTTGGCCTTGCCGGTGCGCTCGCGACGCTCACTGCGTTCGACACGCAACTCTTTCAGCGCGCGTACCCGGCCTTCGTTACGGGTACGACGGGCCTTGATGCCCTGACGAATCCAGACTTCTTCCTGAGCCAGACGCTTGTCGAACAGCGCGTTGGCGGTTTCTTCGGCCGCCAGCGCCGCTTCCTTGTGGACGAGGAAGCTGGCGTAATCGCCGTTCCAGTCGATCAGGCCGCCGCGATCCAGTTCCAGGATACGGGTCGCCAGATTCTGCAGGAATGCCCGGTCGTGCGTGATGAACAGTACGGCGCCCTGGAAATCCTTGAGGGCTTCTTCAAGCCAGGCGATTGCGCCGATATCCAGGTGGTTGGTGGGCTCGTCGAGCAGCAGCAGATCGGGTTCGGACACCAGCGCCTGAGCCAGCAGGACACGACGGCGCCAGCCGCCGGACAGCTCGGCGAGCGTCTTGTCGGCAGGCAACTGCAGACGGCTGAGGGTGCTTTCGACCAGTTGCTGCAGACGCCAGCCATCACGGGCCTCGAGGTCCTGCTGCACATGCATGAGCTTGTTGAGGTCTTCCTCGGTCACGCAGTTCTGGGCCAGATGGTGGTATTCGGCGAGCAAGGCGCCAACGCCGTCCAGACCTTCGGCTACGACGTCGAACACTGTCCGTCCGTCGGCTACCGGCAATTCCTGGGGCAGCTCGCCGATCTTGAGACCGGGTGCACGCCAGACAGCGCCTTCGTCGGGCTTCTGAACCCCCTTGACCAGCTTCAACATGCTGGATTTGCCAGTGCCGTTACGGCCAATGATGCACACCCGCTCACCACGGGCGATCTGCCAGGACACCTTGTCCAATAACGGCATGGCGCCGAAAGCAAGGGACACATCGCTGAATTTGAGCAGGGTCATGAGCTTCTCCAAAAACCGGGCGCGCATTCTACCTGAGATAGCCGGTGGATGTCGGGATTCGTCGTGCAGGCGGTCGACATATGCCTTCCTTATACCCGCGAATTATTTCTTCATGAGTCAAGCTCGTCGGCAGTGCTTTCACGATGAGCTGGCAAAAGGCTAAGCTAGCGGCACTTTTCACGACTCATCTGCTCGGAAGTCTCATGCGCAGTCGTTTGTTCAGCTTTCTATCGTGCCTGCTCCTCTCTGCCACTACCGTCCAGACTGCTCACGCGGCAGACCTTACCCAACAACGCAAATATTACGACGAGGCCAAGCGGGCTCTGGCCAAGGGCGACCTGGGCCCCTACCAGATGTACAGCGCCGTGCTCGCCGACTATCCGCTTGAGCCGTATCTGGAATACGACGAGCTGACGGCGCGCCTGAAGACTGCCAGCAACGCCGAGATCGAGAAATTTCTCGCCGAGCACGGTGATCTGCCACAGGCCAACTGGATGAAATTGCGCTGGCTGCGCTGGCTGGCCGAGCGCGGCGACTGGCAGCCGTTCGTCAAGTATTACGACCCGAAGATGAATTTCGTCGAGCTGGACTGCCTTTATGGCCAGTACCAGTTGAACAACAACAAGCGCGCCGAAGGCTATGCCAGTGCCGAGAAGCTGTGGATGACCGGCAAAACCCTGCCGGCTGCCTGCGACGCGTTTTTCGCGCAATGGGCTGCGGCAGGTCAGTTGACCGAGCAAAAACGCTGGCAGCGCGCCAAGCTGGCGGCGCAGTCGCGCAACTACACGCTGGCCAACACGCTGGTCAACAGCCTCAACTCGCTCGCTCCGCAGGGCAAACTGCTGGTTGCGGTCGCACAGAAGCCTGAGATGATCAACAACCCCGGGCAATTCGTGCCGGTGGATGAAGCCATGTCTGACGTCGTAGGCCTGGGTCTGCGTCGACTGGCACGTCAGGACCCGCAGAAAGCCCTGGCGATGCTGGACAGCTACGCCATCACCATGCACTTCTCCCGTGAAGAACAGGTGGAAATCGCCAAGGAAATCGGCCTGACCCTCGCGCGCCGCTACGATGATCGTGCCCTTGAGGTTATGACCAAATATGACCCGGACCTGCGCGACAACACGGTGACCGAATGGCGCATGCGCCTGTTGCTGCGTCTGGGCCGTTGGGAAGATGCCTATGAACTGGCACGCCGTCTGCCCAAGGATCTGGCCAGCACCAACCGCTGGCGTTACTGGGAAGCCCGTGCGCTCGAACTGGCCCAGCCCAACAGCCCGCTGATTCCCGCGCTGTACAAGGACGTGGCCAAGGAACGTGACTTCTATGGCTTCCTGGCCGCCGACCGTATACAGAGCCCCTACCAGCTCAACAATAAACCGCTGGTGCTCAGCCAGGCACTGATCAACAAAGTCCGCAACACGCCGGGCGTCCGTCGCGCGCTGGAGTTTCATGACCGTGGCGAAATCGTCGATGGTCGTCGCGAGTGGTACCACGTCAGTCGCCATTTCAATCGTGATGAAATGGTTGCCCAGGCCAAGCTGGCCTACGACCTGAAGTGGTATTTCCCGGCAATTCGCACCATCAGCCAGGCCCAGTACTGGGACGATCTGGATATCCGCTTCCCGATGGCGCACCGCGACACGCTGGTTCGCGAAGCCAAGATCCGCGGCCTGCATTCCAGCTGGGTGTTTGCAATTACTCGTCAGGAAAGCGCCTTCATGGATGACGCGCGTTCAGGCGTCGGTGCCAGCGGTCTGATGCAGTTGATGCCCGCTACTGCCAAGGAAACCGCTCGCAAGTACAGCATCCCGCTGGCCTCTCCCCAGCAGGTGCTTGACCCGGACACCAACATTCAACTCGGTGCCGCCTACCTGAGTTCGGTGCACAGCCAGTTCAACGGTAACCGTGTGCTTGCCTCTGCAGCCTACAACGCCGGTCCCGGCCGCGTACGCCAGTGGCTCAAGGGCGCCAATCACCTGGCCTTCGATGTCTGGGTCGAAAGCATCCCGTTCGACGAAACCCGTCAGTACGTACAGAACGTGCTGTCGTACTCGGTGATCTACGGACAGAAACTCAATTCGCCGCAGCCGCTGGTGGACTGGCATGAACGGTTCTTTGATGATTTGTGAGGTGGGGCAGACATCGCTACCCAGATGTCTGCCTCGACACTGATCGTGCCCATCGCGTGGGCATGCCCCACGTGACGCTCCGCGTCACACATGGCACAGATTGCGGACTCAGTGAGCCGAGCGCATGGCTCAGGTCACCTTTGCGCCCTTACGGCGCGCTACTTTGA
>NZ_LKEH01000043.1:97805-367245 GCF_001642795.1 Pseudomonas viridiflava
TCGAATCAGCGCCAGGACTCAGCCTTCACCCACGTCGCAATCGGCTGCGTCCGCACTATCGCGCAAAAAAGCACGGCAGTTCCGCTGTCTCACTGGATAGCCAGATGACTTGTGTATAACGATGAGCGCTTCGCGTGGGCATGCGTCCCACGATACTCTGCGCCACGTTCGAGAGCGGACGCGGAGCGTGCTGGATGCAGCGAGCCATCGCTGCATCACACCGTCAGCAAGCGCTCGCGCAGTTTGCCGATTTCGTCGCGCATCTGTGCTGCGGCCTCGAACTCCAGGTCGCGGGCCAGCTGGTACATTTTCTCTTCCAATTGACGGATGCGCTTGGTGATTTCGCTGGGCGAGCGCAGTTCGTTTTCGTACTTGGCGTTTTCCTCGGCTGCCTTGGCCATGCCTTTGCGCTTCTTGCTGCGCGAGCCCGGCACGGTGGCGCCTTCCATGATATCGGCCACGTCCTTGAACACACCTTTTGGCGTGATGCCATGCTCAAGGTTGAACGCGATCTGTTTTTCTCGACGACGTTCAGTCTCGTTGATCGCCCGCTCCATGGAGCCGGTGATCCGGTCGGCATACAGAATCGCCCGGCCATTGAGGTTACGCGCCGCCCGACCGATGGTCTGGATCAACGAACGGTCGGAACGCAGGAAGCCTTCCTTGTCGGCATCGAGAATTGCCACCAGCGACACTTCCGGCATGTCCAGACCTTCGCGCAGCAGGTTGATGCCCACCAGCACGTCAAAAGTGCCCAGACGCAGGTCACGAATGATCTCGACCCGCTCCACCGTGTCGATGTCCGAGTGCAGGTAACGCACCCGCACGCCATGGTCGCTGAGGTAATCGGTCAGATCCTCGGCCATGCGTTTGGTCAACGTGGTCACCAGCACCCGCTCGTCGATGGAGGCACGCTTGTTGATTTCCGACAGCAGGTCATCGACCTGGGTCAGCGCCGGGCGAATCTCGATCTGCGGGTCCACCAGACCGGTCGGGCGCACGACCTGCTCGACCACACGCCCGGCATGCTCGGCTTCGTACTTGCCGGGAGTCGCCGAAACGAAGATGGTCTGCGGGCTGACGTTCTCCCACTCTTCGAAACGCATCGGCCTATTGTCCAGCGCCGATGGCAGCCGGAAACCGTACTCCACCAGGGTTTCCTTGCGTGAGCGGTCGCCTTTATACATGGCGCCGACCTGCGGCACGCTGACGTGGGACTCGTCGATCACCAGCAAGGCGTCCGGCGGCAGGTAGTCGTACAGTGTTGGCGGCGGCGCGCCTGTCGGACGGCCCGACAGGTAGCGTGAGTAGTTCTCGATACCATTGCAGTAGCCCAGCTCCAGAATCATCTCAAGGTCGAATCGGGTGCGCTGCTCCAGACGCTGGGCTTCGACCAGCTTGTTCTGGCTGCGCAGGTATTCCAGACGCTCACCAAGCTCGACCTTGATGCCTTCCATCGCGTCCAGCAGCGTTTCGCGGGGCGTGACGTAGTGGCTCTTGGGGTAAAAGGTGAAGCGCGGCAGCTTGCGAATCACCTCGCCGGTCAGCGGATCGAACGCCGACAGGCTCTCGACCTCGTCGTCGAACAGCTCGACGCGAATCGCTTCCAGGTCCGATTCGGCCGGATAGATGTCGATCACATCGCCCCGCACCCGAAAGGTGGCGCGGGCAAAGTCCATGTCGTTGCGGGTGTATTGCAGGTCAGCCAGACGGCGCAGCAAGGCGCGCTGATCCAGTTTGTCGCCCCGGTCGATGTGCAAGACCATGCGCAGGTAGGTTTCGGGGCTGCCGAGACCATAAATGCACGACACCGTGGTGACGATGATCGCGTCCTTGCGTTCCAGCAGTGCCTTGGTCGCGGACAGACGCATCTGCTCGATGTGGTCGTTGATCGACGCATCCTTCTCGATGAAGGTGTCGGACGACGGCACATAGGCTTCCGGCTGGTAGTAGTCGTAGTACGAGACGAAATATTCGACGGCGTTGTTCGGAAAGAACGCCTTGAATTCGCCATACAACTGCGCCGCCAGGGTCTTGTTCGGCGCCAGCACCAGGGTCGGGCGCTGCACCTGAGAGATGACGTTGGCGATGCTGAACGTCTTGCCCGACCCCGTCACACCCAGCAGGGTCTGGTGCGCAAGTCCGGCGTCGATCCCTTCGACCAGTTGGCGAATGGCCTCGGGCTGATCACCAGCGGGCTCAAAACGGGTAACGAGCTGGAACTCGGACATAACCTACCTCTTGAATTCGTTCGCGTCGGGGTTCGCGACAAGGACTCGTCTGCGCGGCCTGTACCGGCAATGACGAAAACACCACCGACGACTCATCCCGTCAATGGGAGACGACGTGCGGCAGTGGCAGTGCTTGAAGTGATACACATTAAATGGAGACGTTTGCGCATGTTTCAAGGCGCTCATTTCACCAGTGGCTACATCATTGAGGTTTCAACGGGACGAACGTTCTGCAAATAAACCGAAAAACCTTGAAAAAACCCGCCCTGCCCTGTCGCCCCTCAGGGGGATGCTCTTTATACTAGGTCCCCGTTTGTGCACCGCTTTGGCGCATTCGGCCGCGGCGTGCATACCCCTCCCTCCTTCATTCAGAGCTGCCGCAAAAATGAGCCTCTTCTCCGCTGTCGAAATGGCGCCCCGCGATCCTATCCTGGGTATCAACGAAGCATTCAACGCCGACACCCGCACCACCAAGGTCAACCTTGGTGTGGGCGTCTACTGTGACGAAGACGGGCGCATTCCTCTGCTGCGCGCAGTGGCCGAAGCCGAGAAGATCCGTGTTGCACAGCACGCGCCACGTGGCTATTTGCCGATCGACGGTATTGCGGCCTACGACCTGGCCGTGCAGAAGCTGTTGCTGGGCGCCGACTCGCCATTGATCGCGTCGGGCCGTGTTCTGACCACCCAATCGGTCGGTGGCACTGGCGCGCTGAAGATCGGCGCAGACTTCCTCAAGCAACTGCTGCCCAACGCCGTTGTGGCCATCAGCGACCCGAGCTGGGAAAACCACCGTGCGCTGTTCGAAACCGCAGGCTTCCCGGTTCAGAACTATCGCTACTACGACGCTGCCTCCCACGACGTGAACCGTGGCGGCATGCTCGAAGACCTGAAAAACCTGCCTGACCATTCCGTGATCGTGCTGCACGCCTGCTGCCACAATCCAACCGGCGTCGACCTGAATCTGGAAGACTGGAAAAAGGTCCTGGAAGTGGTCAAGGCCAAGGGTCACGTACCGTTTCTGGACATGGCCTATCAGGGTTTCGGCCAGGGTATTCAGGAAGACGCCATCGCCGTGCGCCTGTTCGCCGAGTCCGGCATGACCTTCTTCGCCTCCAGCTCGTTCTCCAAGTCGCTGTCGCTGTACGGCGAGCGCGTCGGTGCGCTGTCGATCATCACTGAATCGAAAGAAGAGACCGCCCGCGTGCTGTCCCAGGTCAAGCGTGTGATCCGCACCAACTATTCCAACCCGCCGACCCACGGCGCAATCATCTCCGCGGCCGTGCTCAACGACCCGGCGCTGCGTGCCATGTGGGAAGAGGAATTGGGCGAAATGCGTGTGAGGATCCAGGGCATGCGCAAGGCGATGGTCGAGCGTCTGGCCGACAACCCGGCCGGTCAGGACTTCAGCTTCGTCGGCCGTCAGTGCGGCATGTTCTCCTACTCCGGCCTGACCGCCGAACAGGCCCAGCGCCTGCGCAGCGAGTTCGGCATCTATGCGCTGGACACCGGTCGTATCTGTGTCGCGGCGTTGAACCAGAAAAACATCGACGCTGTGTGCGACGCGATCAAGAAGGTGTTGTAAGAGGGAACCGACAATGCTCACTCCGCGTGAGCATGCATCCTGTAACGCGCTGCGTCACAATTGGCACAGATTGTGGGCTCAGTGAGCCGAGCGCCCGGTTCAGGTCACCTTTGCGCCCTTACGGCGCGCTACTTTGGGGGACCAAAGTAGCCAAAGTCCTTCGCTCCGGTTCCGGCCCCGGCTTCGCCGCGGTTCCTTCGTCCTGATCGTGCCCAGTCAGCCCGCTCATACCACTCGGCAATCCGATCGAACGATCCCTCTTCCCCGCACCTCGAAAGTCTGTCAGCCATTTTTTGAAGCAGACTTTCGAGGTATTCATGTCTACCGAACCGCAACGGCAAAAAGAACAGGCACCCGGTCAGCACACGCCTCCGGACCAGGGCACGGAACGCAACGATCCGGCCATCGATCCGCAGGAGCCGGATGCTGTGCCGGATTCGAGCGGGCATGATGGTCAACGTCAGAATCAACAGCAAAGTCAGAGCCAGAGCCAATCGCAAGGATCGTCTGAAAAAAGTGCCTACGTGCCTGACTATGAGCCGCAGGAAAAGCCCCGGACTCAACGCAATCATCAGCCGACTCAGGGCGTTGATGCAGACATCGATACTCAGGGCGGCTGAAACCTCGTAATCACCAAGTGAATTGGGCCATGTGGCCCAATCACTGCTTCAGCCTGATCAGCGTACGGACGGAGAAAGCTGCTCTTTGATTTCCTGCACCTGATACGCCGGATCAGCCTTGATCTGCTGCTCGGTGAACGGCAAGTCAGCCCACTGCTTGTTAGAGAACGCCTCGGTTTGATCCCGCGAATGGGCCGACTGCGGATTGCTCGATTCGGAGAACGCCAGTAATCCCTTGGCCTGCGGTCCATTTTCGTCGAATGTCACCACTTGCAGGTAGCTGGTGCCGCTGACTACTTCGCGCTTGCCATCCTTGCCCGCCACTGTCTGCATGGCGTTGTAGACGCCCAGTGCTGCGGGACCGCCGTGGATCGGAACCGGTACACCGCTTTGGCTCGATACCTGAATATCACCCCAGGTCGTCTTCGCCGTCAGGCCTGTCTTGCTCACCTCGTCCTGCGCCGTCAGCATCGCAGCGCGTAACGCCGTGGCGACTTCCGGGTACTCGATAGCCAGACCACGGGGCGTGTGAATCGGGTCCTTGGCGTCGAACGCCACCCGCCAGCGCGAGCCGACGGACTGCATCGCGGCCATGATTTTCTGGAAGTACACGAAGCCCAAACCACTGCTCACGTCGACCCGACCGTCCCAGGCTTTCAATGCCGTGCACAGCGGTGCCAGGCGCTTTTCATCATCACCCAGTCCCGTCGCACAGAACTGCAAAAGATCCGGCAACACCTGCCCGGCCTGATACACCTCGTTGTCCATCACCATGGCCTGCAGGTTCTCGACGCTGACCTTACCCAACTGCTGCAGTTTGCCGAGTCGATCCAGCGCAAAACGCGCACGCAGCCCGAGCGGCTGGCCTTCCTGACTGATCAGCGGCGAAAAGTTTTTCTGCGGTACCGCCGGATTGACCATCCAGGCCGAGTCATTGGAATGCTGCACAAAGTCGGTCCGCAGCAGTTGCGGCTGACGCGATGACGGATAGATGCCGGGTTGCGCTGCCTCGGGCGCGATGTCCCAGTTACAGTCGCTGCGCGAACCGTCGAGGATGATCAGCTCGGTGCCGATACGCGGGTCACTGCACTTGGCGAGCTTGACCGCATCCACATTCGGCACCACCGACAGGTTCATGTACAGCGCCTGCCCCTTGGCATCGACCGCCACGGTGTTCACCCATGGGATGCCCTGAATGCTGCGCACCGAATCCTGAAACGCCTTGAGGTTTTTCGCCTGATCCATGGCGTACCACTGTTGCAGCACGCGGTCATTCTTGAGGTTCGCGTCGCGCAGGCTGAAGGCGTACTTGTCGTCCCAGTCCATCCTGCCCGGCCATTGCACCACAGGGCCGAATTTCGACGAATAGATCGTGCGGGTTACAGGCTTGATGCTGCCGTCCGCCTGTTTCGCCTCGACACTCACCTGTTGCTTGCCCATCGCCACTGATTTGCCGTCGAGCATGTAACGCGTCGAATCCCTGGGGTCAAGCGTCAGTCGATGCAGCGTGAAGTGTTTGGACGTATCGACAGTGTGGGTCCAGGCCAAGTGCTGGTTGAAGCCGATGTTGATCAGCGGCAGACCCGGCAACGCAGCACCCATCACGTCCAGTTTGCCGGGAATGGTCAGGTGCATCTGGTAGAAACGCATGCCACCGCCCCACGGAAAATGCGGGTTGGCCAGCAACATGCCGCGTCCGTTGGCAGACAGTTCGCGTCCTATCGCCACTGCATTGCTGCCACGCTCCAGCGCAAATTGTTCATTGCGCGCGGCGGCCAGTTGCAGGGCTTCACGCTGCTCGCTCTGCAACCCGGCCTGAGCACCCGCTTGCGGCGGTCTGGCACCAGCCAGCGCTTCAGTGAACTGCCCCACGCCACCCTCGACCAGCAATCGGCGGGTCAGGCGCACCAGATCGTCGGTACTGATCGGTCGTACCCATTCGGCGGCGCAGGCTGTGGGCAGACCTTTGGCATTCTGCTCGTCCAGCGAGCGGTTATAGCCAGCCGCGTAACCCTGCATCAATTGACGAATCTCGGGCGGCTGGGCCTTCCAGAAATCCGCGAGTGCTTCAGGCGTGTTCAACCATTTGAACAGCAGGTCGCTGGCCATATTGTTGCGCTGTTCGAGGGTCGCCTTGTTCGGCCCGAAATAGCGGGAGCGCTCGCCATTGACCGTGACGATCTCGCTCGCCAGTAGGCACAGGTTGTCCTGGGCATAGGCGTAACCGATGCCATAACCCAGCCCGCACTCGTCAGCAGCCACAATATGCGGCACGCCAAATGTCGTGCGACGCACCTGCGCCGAGGCGTTCTGATGCTCGGGGGCAATCAGTGCCTGGGCGGGCAAAACCAGCCCGAACGACAGACCCGCGACAAGGAAACCGGACAACGGCCTGGACATGATCATGCTGACTTCACCTCGAAAGGAAAACGGAACACGGCTGGAATGAGCCGCTCCCCTTAAACGATTCGGCAGAACAAAATTTAGTGAACAAAGCCAATTAATTGACAGCGCTAAATTCCGCCGCACTCCCCTCGTCTTAATGACAGCCCCAGTAGCCGTCGCCCGTCGACCGGCCGATTTTTTCCAGGCAGGAACCCTGCATGAAACGCTCTCGACTCCCTCGACGCACTGTCCTCGCGGCACTGTGCCTGTTTCCGGTCATTGCCTTGTGCGCGTGGCAGATCCTGCCGGGCGACCACAACAGGACGCCTACCGTCACCGTCACGCGCAGCAGCATTGAAAACAGCGTGACGGCGCTGGGCACGCTGCAACCGCGCAGTTATGTAGACGTGGGCTCGCAGGCAACCGGGCAGATCATGAAGATCCATGTGCAGGTGGGTGATCAGGTCAAGGAAGGTCAACTGTTGGTCGAGATCGATCCGTCCACGCAAAAAGCCAGGCTCGATGCAGCGCGCTACGCCATCGACAACCTCAAGGCCCAGCTTCAGGAGCAGCGCGCGCTGCACGAACTGGCGCAGCAGAAGCAGCAACGTCAGCAACGTCTGGCGGCCGGAGGTGCGACACGGGCCGAAGACGTGCAGGCGGCCGAGTCCGAGTTTCGCGCTACTCAGGCCAGGGTCGACATGTTCAAGGCGCAGATCCTTGAAGCCCAGGCGGCGTTGCGCAGTGACGAGGCCGCGCTGGGCTACACCCGCATCTACGCGCCCATGAGCGGCACGGTGGTCGCGCTGGACGCCCGCGAAGGCCAGACCCTCAATGCACAGCAACAGACCCCGCTGATCCTGCGCATCGCCCGCCTGTCGCCGATGACGGTGTGGGCCGAAGTGTCCGAAGCCGACATCGGCCATGTGAAACCGGGCATGAGCGCTTACTTCACGACCCTGAGCGGCGGCAGTCGGCGCTGGAAAAGCACCGTACGGCAGATCCTGCCCGTGCCACCCAAACCTCTGGAGCAGGCCAATCAGGGCGGCGGCAGCCCGAGCAGTTCGCGCAAGAACGGCGGCGGCCGAGTGGTGCTGTACACCGTGCTGCTGGACGTCGACAACGACGATCAGGCGCTGATGGCCGAGATGACGGCGCAGATCTTTTTCGTTGCAGGCAGCGCGCAGAACACCCTGACCGCGCCGCTGTCAGCGTTGAAAAACGGTACGCAAGGCGATCTGCAGACCGCGCAGGTGCTGACCGCCAGCGGCGAAGTGCAGAACCGTCAGGTGCGCACCGGGATCAGCGACCGTCTACGAGTGCAGATCCTTGACGGTCTGGAAGAAGGCGACCGCCTTCTGATGCCCTCCGCGCCTGGCAGCGGAGGCTGAATGCAGACGCCGCTGATCGACCTGCGGGCCATTCGAAAATCCTACGGCGGAGGCGACAGCCCGCAGGTCAACGTCCTGCAGGGCATCGACCTGTCGATTCACGCAGGAGAGTTCGTCGCGATTGTCGGCGCGTCCGGCTCCGGCAAATCGACGCTGATGAATATTCTGGGCTGCCTGGATCGCCCTACCTCGGGTGAATACCTGTTTGCCGGCGAAAACGTCGCCGAACTGGGCAGCGACGAGCTGGCCTGGCTGCGCCGCGAGGCGTTCGGCTTCGTGTTTCAGGGCTATCACCTGATCCCGTCCGGCTCGGCACAGGAAAACGTCGAGATGCCGGCGATCTACGCTGGCACACCCGCTGCGCAACGCCATGCCCGGGCCGCCGCCTTGCTGGACCGGCTGGGGCTTGGTTCGCGCACCGGCAATCGCCCGCATCAACTCTCCGGCGGCCAGCAGCAACGAGTGTCCATTGCCCGCGCCTTGATGAACGGCGGCCACATCATCCTGGCCGATGAGCCGACCGGCGCGCTGGACAGTCACAGTGGCGCGGAAGTGATGACGTTGCTGGACGAGCTGGCCAGTCAGGGCCACGTCGTCATTCTGATTACCCACGACCGCGACGTCGCCGCCCGCGCCAGGCGCGTCATCGAAATCAGCGACGGGCGGATTGTCAGCGATACGCTCAGCGAGACCACTGGGGATGCTCAGCCAACGGGGGCTCTGCAAGCGGTGGATCTGCGGGCACGACTGGCCCAGGGCAGCAACGCCCGCAGCGCGTGGAAAGGCGAGCTGCTCGACGCCGTCCAGGCAGCGTGGCGAGTAATGTGGATCAACCGGTTTCGCACTGCACTGACGCTGCTGGGCATTGTCATCGGCGTCGCCTCGGTGGTGGTGATGCTGGCGGTCGGTGAAGGCAGCAAGCGTCAGGTCATGGCGCAGATGTCGTCGTTCGGTTCCAACATTATTTACCTTAATGGCAAGGCCCCCAGTCCGCGCGCGCCGAAAGGCATCATCACGCTGGAAGAGGTCGCCGCGCTGGGCGATTTGCCCGAGGTCCGCATGATCATGCCGGTCAACGGCGGACAGGCAGGTGTGCGCTTCGGCAATGTCGACCATTCCAGCTACGTGGGCGGCAATGACACGCACTTCTCGGCCATTTTCAACTGGCCGGTGGTGGAAGGCAGTTACTTCACCGAAGCCGATGAACAGAGCGCAGCGGCAGTGGCCGTGATCGGACACAAGGTCCGGCAGAAACTGTTCGGCGAGCGCATCGACCCCATCGGCCAGTACATCCTGATCGAGAACGTACCGTTTCAGGTGGTCGGCGTGCTTCAGGAAAAAGGCGCCAGTTCGGGCGATCTGGACAGCGACAACCGCATCGCGATTCCCTATTCGGCGGCCAGCATTCGTTTGTTCGGCTCGCAGGATCCCGAGTACATCACCATCGCCACCCGCGACGCCGACAACGTCAAACAGGCCGAGGCAGCGATTCGCAATTTGCTGAACCAGCTGCACAACGGCAAGCAGGATTACGAGCTGACCAACAACGCAGCGATGATCCAGGCCGAGGCCCGCACCCAGAATACGCTGTCGTTGATGCTCGGCTCGATTGCGGCGATCTCGCTGCTGGTCGGCGGCATTGGCGTGATGAACATTATGCTGATGACAGTGCGCGAGCGAACCCGTGAAATCGGCATCCGCATGGCCACCGGTGCGCGCCAGAGCGACATTCTCCGTCAGTTCCTCACCGAAGCGGTGATGCTCTCGGTGGTCGGCGGTCTGGCCGGTATCGTCCTCGCACTGGGCATGGGCACGGTGCTGTTGCTGAGCAATGTGGCCGTGGCCTTTTCCCTGTCGGCCGTGGTCGGTGCCTTTGGCTGCGCGCTGATCACCGGGGTGATCTTCGGCTTCATGCCCGCCCGCAAAGCTGCCCGCCTCGACCCGGTGGCGGCCCTTACCAGTCAATGAAGGGGCAATCCATGAAACCACGCCTCACGCTGTTGACCACGTGCCTGTTGCTGGCCGCCTGCGGCACGTCCGCGCCCGTCCCGGACATCGGCGTCCAGCCACCGCCAACCTGGGCATTTGCCCAGAGCGCGGCGACTCAGCGCAACGACGCCAGCTGGTGGCAACATTTCGGCAGCCCGACACTCAACCGCCTGATCGAACAGGCCAGCCGTGACAGCCATGAAGTCGGCGCGGCCATGGCGCGAGTGCGTCAGGCCCAGGCGACAGCCATCATCGGTGGCGCACCGCTATTGCCCGAACTGGGTTATGACCTGCGCGGCGAGCGCAACACATTCATGCGCAGCAGCGATCGCAAGGCCAATCCGTCCGACGACAACAACACCGACAGTTTCACCGCCGCCCTTACCGCCAGCTATGAAGTGGACTTCTGGGGCGGCGTGGCGGCCGGCCGTGACAGCGCCGTGCAGCGTTTGCGTGCCAGCCAGTTCGATCAGGCGACCGTGGAGCTGACACTGCTCAGCAATGTGGCCGACCGCTACGCGCAGACCCTGTCAGCCCGCGAACAGGGCCGTATCGCCGCGCTCAACCTGGCCAACGCGCAGGATGTTTTGCGACTGGTGCAGACCCGTTACGACTCGGGATCGGCAACGGCACTGGAACTCGCGCAACAAAAGAATCTGGTCGCCACCCAGCAACGCGAACTGCCACGCATTCAACAACTGGCCAACGAGCAGTTGATCACCCTCGCCGCCCTGCTGGGCCAACCGGTGCAGAACCTCAAACTCGGTGATCAGCCGTTCGACACACTGAGCTGGCCGGACATCGGCAGCGGTGTGCCCAGCGACCTTCTCACCCGCCGTCCTGACCTGGCCAAGGCCGAAGCCGAGCTGGCAGCCGCGCACGCCGACGTCACGGTCGCCCGCGCCGCGATGCTGCCCAAGTTGACCCTGAGTGCCCGCGTCGGCACCGAATCGGTCCGCGCCGAAGACTGGCTGCGCGCACCGTTCAGCAGCCTGGCGGCAGGTCTGGTCGGGCCGATCTTCAACAATGGCCGCCTCGGTGCCGAGCGCGACCGGGCCACGGCGCGGCAGGAAGAACTGCTGGAAACCTATCGCGGCGCAATCATCAACAGCTTCGCCGACGTGGAAAAGGCACTCAACAGCATCGACGGCCTTGATCGACAGCGTGGCTGGCATGAAGAAGAACTGAAACAGGCGCAGACCGCGTTTCGCATCGCCCAGAGTCGTTATCAGGAAGGTGCCGAGGACCTGCTGACCGTACTGGAGACCCAACGCACCCTGTATCAGGCGCAGGACATCAGCGTGCAGTTAAGGTTATCGAGGATGCAGGCGAGTATCGCGCTGTACAAAGCGCTGGGCGGTGGCTGGCAGGTGCATTGAGTTGCATGGCGGACGCGGAGCGTCCTGAGAGGCGTTCCCACGCTGGAGCGTTGGGAACGATCCGAGGTACGACACTGATCGTGCCCATCGCTCCGCGTGGGAGGCGGCTTGCCGGCGATGCAGTCGACGCGGTATGTCAGGAAAATCGCGTCATCGTTCATCGCCGGCAAGCCGCCTCCCACGGTCCGGTGTTTGCTGCGCGACAGCGCTACGTCGAAGAAGTGGTGGCGCCTCCCACAGTCCGGTGAGCTGCAAGACTGCGTATATCGATCTAAAACCACTTCTCCGGCAGCAGATTGCGCGCATACCACGGGCGACGCGGCACGCGGCGGACCAGGTCGCCGAGTTTGTCGTCGGCGGCGAAGGTAATGCGCAGCGCGAGCTTCATGACTTCCGGGTCCATCTCCATGGAGGTCCCGGCCTGCAGGCCCGGCGTGGTGCTGCAACCGTGGGTCACCGGCCCCAGCCACGGGTCGCTGACTTCCACCCAGCGACCCGGCGCGAACCAGGGCACGCCGTTGACCTCGAGGCGCTTCACTTCACCCGGATGAAAACGCTCGTGCGCCCGGAACCAGTCATCGATACGGTCGTCGATCCAGCCATGGAACATCCAGAACACCGGGTTCACGTGGGACGAAAACGGGTCGGCCAGAAAGTCGTTTTCCGGGCCGAACCAGCGCTCGGCAAAGTCATCCGAACGCCTTGCCATCGGTACCGGCTGGCCGTTGGCCGGGTCGCGGGCCACCGAGGCCCAGCGCATGTGCAGCCAGTCGTGCAGTTCCAGTTCGACCTGCGAACCGAACTGACCCAGCGTCAGCTTCGACAGAAAGCGCGGGTCACGGTACTGGGATTCCCAGACCTGAAAATGGGTGTGATAGGTCTCGGGGCTTTTGATGTCGCTGACCAGCAGGGTGTATTCCTCGTCGCCCTGCGCCAGCCAGTTCGGCGGCAGTGAACAGCCGTCGTGGTTGTCGAAGTAGCGTGCAAAGCCCAGCCGGTCGCGCTCAAGTTCTGGCTGCGGCATTGGAAAACGCGGCCACGATGGCAGGTCCTGAATCTGCCGCGCCTGAATCAGCATGTGCCGGTGCATGAAGAAGAAGTCCACGCCCGAGCCGTTCCGGTCCTTGCGCGGTCCGCGAGCATCGCGCTCCTTGTCCCGCGGCCCTGGCTGCCAGCCGATACCGCGCAAGGCTTCCTGCTTGTCGGTGGGCAGTTTGTGCCATTTGTCCCGGGACGCATGCCAGAGCTGGTGGAACAGACGATGTTCCTTTGAAATCAGCCAGGCGTGAAACTCAGGCGTCAGACTGACCCGCTCCCGCGCTTCCGGGAACAATTGCTTGATCGCGATCACCCGATTTTCCAGCTCCGGCAGGGCCAGCGGTCGGTCAAGGCGTTCGATACGGCCACTCAGCGTGCCACTGCCCGCGTTGCCGAATCCGCCCCACACCTCATCGAGGATCAGGCTGAATTCGTAATCCGGTGTATCGCTGTGGGGGTCGTCGCCTGCGTGCCCGTCCATGACCCGCAGGTACAGTTTGGCGGCATTGGCCGGTTGCAGGTCGCCAATCACTCGAAAGCGCGGCATTGCCTCGCCGCGCAGGTTGTCAGCGGTATCGATGTAACCGCGTATTCCACGACCGCGCGGGGCGATGTCGAGGAACAGTTCCAGGCCTTGCAACGGCGCATTACGCAGCCCTGCATCGCGCCCCTCGAAGCGCAACGTCCACACGCCGCGCAACTTGTCGGCCAGACGCTGGGTGGCGACGTCGGCCGGGCCTGCGGTGGCCTCGCCGGGTGTGATGGGTTCCTCGACGCGCGTGAGTTCCCGATGTGCATACCAGGCAGCCGGTACTGCCGCGCCGGTCAGCGCCAGCCCTGCCATGAACCCTCGTCGAGAAATCGTCATCACCCTACCTGTTACAGCCCCCGAGACGCCGGGTATCCAGCTAGAACGTAAAGCCTGAGGATAAATTTACTTCTCGTCACAAGTGGCACAGATTGCCGACTCAGTGAGCCGAGCGCATGACGTGGATAACGCTGGAGCTTATCCACGCATCTGCGCCACATTCGAGAGCGGACGCGGAGCGTCCTGGGAGGCATTCCCACGCAGAGCGCTCATCGTTATGCACAAGTCGGCCTCGACACTGATCGTGCCCATCGCGTAGGCATGCAGCCGTGACGCTCTGCGTCACATTTCCGAGCGACCACAGGTCTTCAGTCAATCACCGAACGCCTGCGCAGCCACTCGTCCACCACCTGCCCCATGCGCTTGGGTTCGCCGTCGATGATCCAGGCCATGAAGGCGCGATCAAACCTGAACTGCGGCCCGCACTGTTCGGTCATGAAACGCCGTACGTTCTGGGTATTTCGATAGTGCGCATCTACTGCGGTGTCGCGGGTAATCAGATCGCTGTGCCAGTCGAATGCCATGTCCGATTCACTCATGAAGGAAACTCCACCCCGTTATAACGCGATTCAGAAGTGGTCACGAGTCGGCCATTGCTCGAATCAGGCCGAAAGCCGCCCGATCAGGGCCAAATCGTCAGTTGATTTCAGGCTCTTGGTAGCGAATGGCGGTGGTCACCGACAGAGAGCCCCGTGACGAAACCGGGCACACCTGCGAATACAATTCCGTACGCTAAACATCGCTCCCGAGGCACGGAGACAGGCGATCCACATCCGTACCACCTGCAGGCGATGTATCGACTCGACCATCAGCTTTCAGGTAGATATGCGTCTCAGGCCACTTGGGATCGATTCGGACACAGCCGCTGATATTCCCGCTGTCCCACCAATAAACCTCCATGAAGAAGTCCTCGTCCTGAAAAATCGCTCCGTAATCACCCGTCGTTTCGCCCGGAAGCAAACGGCGTTTGAAGGTACGGTGATGGGTATTCCAGATATAACTCAACTCGCTCGTTGCGTTTTCAGAGTAATGAAGCGTCACATCTGGCGTAGATACTTGCCACACCGCGAAAGGTGAAAGCAGCATCAGGCATTTGAATCTGGCGTCCATCAGCGTGTGTGGTTCGGATTGTTGCATATACATTTTTTGAATAGCACTCGGACAACCCCAACTTCAAACCAAATGGAGACCCGCTATCGGAAAGGCGCGAATCACCATGGACTTTTCTCATACGGGCAAGGCTTAAGCAACTCCAGATCAGTGTCACTCCCGGCGCTCGTGTCGACAGCGCCTTCGGCATCAAGATAGATATCGGTACCCCACAATGTTGGGGTGATTATAACGCAATGTCGTCCCGCCGTGCCCCCCCACCATTCAAGCCTCATAAGAAAACTGTCATTGCGCAATATTTCGCCCCAATCAAAAGAGCTTTCGCCCGGATAAAGCGTTCCTCTGTAAATCCGATGATTGGTATTCCAGATAAATCCTAACGTTTTTTTTGCCTCGACCGGATAATGGAGCCATGCATCGGGGGTGATAAGACTGACAACGACCAAAGGAGAGACTAGAAACATAATGCAGCAGACGGGCTTAAAGCCAAAGCCTGGCTTTCTATACCGCATACATTAATTCCGGTATATGAAGAATATCAACGATCACTGGCATTTGGTATTTGCCCCGCCGTAACATTCATGGACCCGCACGCCACATTCCCAATCCGATACGCCCACCCCTAGCACCTTATTCATGACCTCCGCTGCCGTAAGTCTTCCCATTGGATGAGACTCGTATAATTCCATACCGATCGTGATTGAAATACGGTCCGGCGCGTCGTCCCAAGCTCTAAGACCCTCAATATTTTCAAAACGATGAGGCCCTCTACGCCTGGATGGATTCAATGCAAACCTGACGGCGTCCGAGGCTATTTGCTCCAGCCCTGCTCCGTCCAGCAAAACGGCCTTACTGAATCCCGCAGCGGTACCGATATACCCATAATGAATATTTGACCAAATATCATAGAAATAGTCGTACGGCCCCTGCTTGTGCCAAACTCCAAATATCTTCTGCAATTCAACCTTATGATCCCAAGGTCTATTTTGTCCCACTTTTTCAGTCCACATTGCCATAGCAGCCAATGAATTAGAGCGACCAACTTCTTGGGGATTATTATGAGCACCCAGCTGTGCGTACCACGGTAAATCAAGCCACCTTTCCGTTTCATCAACTACGTTGTAGCTGAGCAGTTCCTTGATCCTCAGTACTGTGGTATCGAAGATATTACGGTTCATTTCCTCCGCGATATAACCGGCCAATTGCTCCATTTGGTCCGGATGCTCACAAAGTGGCTGGTCAGATAAGTTCGCCCGGGGTGCTTCTGTTGGACTATAGGCATCAACAAACGCACTCGCCTCTTGAGCCCTGCCCAACAACTCAGGATCATTCACCAACGCATCCAGCCTGGCCTCATCCACCGAACCATCATCGCGCAACATCCCAAGCCGCGAAAAATCCACAACGCGCGCCCCACCGCCGCCACCCGCACTGAAGCCACCCATCACATCCGGGCTGCCGGCGACGATCATTCCGCCATGGCTGGTGGGGCTGCCCAGATGGGCCATGGGGCGGCCGTTGACCAGAATCGACGGGAAGCCCGCGACGATCACGGCACCGCAGGCACAGACGTCGCCGACCCGCGCGACGTTCATCACGTTGGCGAGCACATCGCTGGATGCGCTGACGATGGGTGTTGGAATGTGCCCGGGTATCGGGCAGACGTGCAGGTCGCCCTGGCGTGCGGAGGGAATCATGCGGGGTCCTTTGCTTTATCACCTGCGGGATGCAGGGGTGACGACGCTAAAGGACACGCTCGAAGTTATATGTCAGACGGTTCCGAACCTGATGCACGAAGCCTCACTATTGAGACCTGTTCATTCCCCGGCAAATGGCACAAGCGAATCCAGCAGCCATGAACCGGCCGGGCCCAGACTGCGTTGGAACGACCAGATCACATCCACGGCCGAACGACGCGGCCAGCCGGATACGTTGAGTTCCTTGAGCAACCCGCCCGAATAGCGCGACACCAGCCAGCGCGGCAACGCCGACCAGCCGAAGCCGAATGCGGCCATGTCCATCAGCAGCAGGTAATTGGGCGCCGACCAGTGTCTATGGCCGCTGGTGGGCAGGTCATCGGTGGGTATGCTTTGCTCGACCAGCGTGTTGAGGCGCAGCGCCCGATAGCGCGCCAGTTGCTGATAATCGACCCGTTCCAGCGCCGCCAGCGGATGCTTGTGCGACACGAACAGACCGAAGTCGGCGCATTCATCGATGGTCGCATGGCCGATTTCGGGCGGGTAACTGGACTGCGCCGAGAGCAGCCCCAGCGATGCCCTTCCCGACTGCACCAGACTGATCGCATCGCCATGCTCGGCAAACACGCATTCCATCTCCAACTCCGGGAAGCGCTGGTCCAGCTCGGCCATCAACCGCTCGAAATCGGCAAACTGGTTGGCGTCCGAC
Organism: Pseudomonas viridiflava; assembly: GCF_001642795.1. Taxonomy (GTDB): domain Bacteria; phylum Pseudomonadota; class Gammaproteobacteria; order Pseudomonadales; family Pseudomonadaceae; genus Aquipseudomonas; species Aquipseudomonas viridiflava. The sequence continues at coordinate 114,805 of NZ_LKEH01000043.1, forward strand.
AGCACCAGCGTGAGCCTGGGTTCGACGCCCTCGACCAGTCTCCCTGCGGCCCGACGCAAGCGGTCGGCAGCGCACAACACGTCATCGACCCGACCCAGCATCACCTTGCCTGCTTCGGTCAGCACCGGCTGACGTGACGAGCGATCAAACAGCTCAAGACCCAGATCGATCTCCAGTCGGGCAATCGCTTCGCTGATCGTCGACTGACTCTTGCCCAGACGGCGAGCCGCCGCACTGAACGAGCCCAGCGCGGCGATCTGGGCGAAGGCTTCAAGCGCTTCGGGTGAATAACTCATGGACGACCTCTATCGGTTTTACCGATGGTAATGATTTTCAGCTTAACGCAAAGACCGATGATAATGCTGTCACGAATGAGCACAAAGGACCGACGCGTCATGAGCCGCACTCTCACCAACACCCCTGAACAGACTCAGGTACCGAACAAATCCCTCAGGGAGCGTATCCTGCACGCCGGCCTGTTCGAGTTGGGCGGTGTGATTCTGGTCGCCCCGCTGCTGGCCTGGCTAATGAACCACTCGCTGACCATGATGGGCGCGATGACGGTCATGATCTCCACCGTCGCCATGCTCTGGAACATGGTTTACAACGCGCTGTTCGACCGTCTGCGCGCCCGGTTCGGGTTTGCCATGAGCCTGATGACGCGTGCGCTGCATGCATTGGGTTTCGAGGGCGGTCTGATTCTGGCGGTCGTCCCGCTGGCCGCCTGGTGGCTGTCGATCAGCCTGTTCGAAGCGTTCGTACTCGATATTGGTCTGCTGCTGATGTTCCTGCCCTACACCATGCTGTTCAACTGGGCCTATGACAAAGTGCGCGAGCGGGTTATGCAAAGACGTCTGTCGAAATGCGAGGCGGTTTGAGGGCGGGTCATCCATCAAGCCCAGAGATGCACCGGATAAGGATTTCTGGTTGGATTAACGCCTCGTATCTGAAGCACACTGTCAGGCCATGACAACGGCAAAGGACCCGCAACAATGGCGACTGAAATACTCAAACTGGCTGCGTTCAGCGATGGGGATAAAGGCGGTAACCCGGCTGGGGTATGGATTGGCGATGCGCTGCCTGACGATCATGTCATGCAGCAGATTGCCGCCGAGGTCGGTTTCTCCGAAACCGCATTTGCCGCGCCTGTAGAAGGTGGCTGGCGAGTGCGTTATTTTTCGCCGCTGGCCGAAGTGCCATTCTGCGGTCACGCCACCATCGCCCTTGGCGCTGCACTGGCCGCTCAGCAAGGCGACGGGGTGTTCAACCTCACGCTCAATCACGCACAGATCACCGTCGAAGGTCATGCCCTGGGCTCGCTGACATCGGCAGCGCTGCAGTCGCCTGCCACGCACAGCACGCCGGTCAGTACGGAACTGCTGGACGAAGCACTGGCACTGTTCGGTTACAGCCATGACGATCTGGACGCTCGCATTCCGCCTGCCTACATCAATGGCGGAGCGGGACATCTGATTCTGGCGTTGAACAGCCGGGCGACGCTCAAGGCCATGCAGTACGACCAGCAGGCCGGGCATGACCTGATGGTCCGCGAAAGCTGGGCCACAATTCTGCTGGCGTATGCCGAAAGCGAGCAGTTTTTCCATACCCGTAACCCGTTTGCCTTCGGCGGCGTATACGAAGACCCGGCAACCGGCGCGGCCACGGCGGCACTGGCGGGCTATCTGCGTGACATCGGCTGGCCACACGGCGGGATGATCGACATTCTGCAGGGCGAGGACATGGGCAGCCGTTCGCGCCTGCGCGCCGAGATACCGCAGCAGACCGGCAGTTCGATCCGCGTGTCGGGCATGGCGCGCAGGCTCTGAGGCTCAGGTCCTCAATTTGCTCCCGCCGATCGCCACGCCCAGGAGCATCACGGCGACGATCATGAAAGCGATTTCAAGGCTGCTGACATGGGCGATGAAGCCGATGGCAGCAGGCCCGATCAGAATCCCGGCGTAACCCACGGTGGTGATTGCCGGGATTGCCACGCTTTCCGGCATGCTTTTCTGCCGACCAACCGCGCTGTAACACACCGGCACGATGTTCGAGCAGCCTGCGCCGACCAGTGCATACCCCAGCAACGCCGCTTCCCAGGCCGGAATCAATGTGGCCACGGCCAGACCTGCCGCTGCGCACAATCCGCCAAGGATAATCACTCGGTTGGAACCGACCCGGCGCACGATCGCATCGCCGAACAGCCGTCCCAGCGTCATGGTCGCGGCGAACACCGCATAGCCCAGTCCGGCGTAGGAAGCCTCGACACCGCGCAACGACGTCAGGAACACCGCGCTCCAGTCCAGCATTGCACCTTCGGCCAGAAACACCGTGAAGCACAGCAGCCCGATGAACAGCACCACGCCATGCGGGATTGCGAACGCCGGGCCGTCAGAGCGGCTGCCATACGACAACAGATTGGGGGCGGCCTTCGCCAGTGCCAGCAGCGTCAGCGCGACTACGATCAGCATCGACGCGAACGGCGAAATGCCCAGACTGAGCAGGCCACTGACACCGGCCGCGCCGACGATACCGCCCAGACTGAACAGGCCGTGAAAACCCGACATCATGGTCCTGCCGCTGGCCCGCTCGACAATTACCGCCTGCACATTGGCCGTACAGTCCACGCCGCCCATACTGGCTCCGAACAGAAACAGCACAGCGATCAATAACGGCAGACTCGATACGGTCGCCAGCAGCGGCAAACACAGACAGATCAATAGCGTCGAGATAACCAGCAGACGCCGACAACCGAATCGCGCGGCCAGCGCCCCGGCCAGCGGCATGGCGATGATGGAACCCACGCCCAGGCACAACAGCAACAGGCCGAGCGTGCCCTCATCAAGCCCCATCCGCTGTTTGGCATAAGGCACCAGTGGTGCCCACGAAGCGACGCTGAAACCGGCAATGAAAAACGCAATACGCGTCGAAGACTGTTCGGCCCGCGCCTTGGCATCCTGGGCTACGGTGCTGAAAGAGGTCATGCATGCTCCTTGTTGAGGCCGGATGCCGTCAGCGCAGGTGACGATCCGGCAAAGCCGGGTTGACTGATGGTTTACAGCGCAAGTACAGGTCTGAAAATTATTGCCCTGCGCCCTTGAAAGTTAAAATCGTTGTTGATCATGAACCTCGATAATTGCAGACGCCTTTACATTCAGGTCCAGAGGTGCAGAGGTCCTTTGACCTGTGGCCCCGCCTTGCCATGCCGGGAACATGGATCTAGATTCAGTTTCGCACGTAATCGGTGCAAGAGTCTGCCGCAACGGCTTCGGCATAAGGCATCAGATACGCCATGGAACGCCCTGTTATTCAAGGAAAAGTGATTTATGAACCGTTCGTCACAACCACTGCCCGTCATTAATACGGGAGCCAGACCATGACCCATCCAGTCGCTACAAAGGACCGTGTACGCATCAAACAGGTCGAGGTGCTGTCGGACAACTGGTACGTATTGCGCAAGACGACCTATGACTTCCTCGGCCGCGACGGTACCTGGAGCACGCTGAGCCGTGAAACCTATGACCGCGGCAACGGCGCGACCATCCTGCTCTACAGCAGACTGAAACAGACCATCGTGCTGACTCGGCAATTCAGGTTCCCCGCGTTCGTCAACGAGCACGACGGCATGCTCATCGAAACCTGCGCAGGCCTGCTTGATCGTGATGATCCTCACACCTGTATCCGCAAGGAGACCCAGGAAGAGACCGGCTATCGCATTCAGGAAGTGCGCAAGGTGTTCGAAGCCTTCATGAGCCCGGGATCGGTCACCGAGCGACTGTATTTCTTCGTCGGAGAATATTTCGATGAAGACAAACGCAGTGCCGGCGGCGGCCTGCAGGACGAAGGCGAAGAGATTGAGGTGCTGGAACTGCCTCTGGACGAGGCGCTGGCCATGATCGACACCGGAGAAATCTGCGATGGTAAAACCATCATGTTGCTGCAGTACGCCAAACTGCATCGACTGCTGGATTAGCGTCGCCGCTGACATCAACGGCGTGATAGTCCCTCTGCACTGAAGCTTTTTATTCGCCCGCACACTAAACTGGCAGCCGTTTGCCCCAAACCGGGGCAGAGCGTCTTATTGATAGACCCAAGAGGCCGCTGTGTACAAAGGTGTCGTGCTGTCGGTTCTGGCTTCAGTGCTGTTCGGGGTCATGTATTTCTATACCTCGCTGATGAAGCCACTGGACGGCCAGGAAATCTTCGGCTGGCGAATGCTGCTGACCGTGCCCTGCGCCACGCTGTTCATGCTGATCAGTGGCGACTGGAAGCTGGTGCGTGCACTCGCCGCCAGACTGCGCCAACAGCCAGCGCTGTTCTTCGGGCTGATGTTGTCGTCGGTGCTGCTGGGCGCACAGCTGCTGATTTTCATGTGGGCACCGCTGCATGGTCGCAGCCTCGAAGTCTCGCTGGGCTATTTCCTGCTGCCGCTGAGCATGATTCTCACCGGCCGCGTTGTGTACGGCGAACACCTGTCCTATCTGCAGAAGATCGCGGCAGCCTTTGCGACGATCGGCGTCGGCCACGAGCTGTGGCGACTGGGCAGTTTCTCGTGGGAAACGCTGCTGGTCGCCGGGGGTTATCCGCTGTATTTCGTGCTGCGGCGCAGGCTCAAGACCGATAACCTGGGCGGGCTGTGGTTCGACATGCTGTTCATGCTGCCCATCGGCCTGTGGTTCATCGCCAACGGGCATCCGCTCGCGATCCAGCAGACGCCCATTCTCTATCTGTTGATTCCGGTGCTGGGCATCATCAGTGCCTCGGCGCTGGTCAGTTACATCATCGCCAGTCGTCTGCTGCCGTTCAGTCTGTTCGGGCTGCTCAGCTACGTCGAGCCGGTGCTGCTGGTGGGCGTTGCGCTGCTGCTGGGCGAAAGCATCAGCCGTGACGAAATGCTCACCTACATACCCATCTGGATCGCGGTGGGCGTGCTGATTCTGGAAGGCGCCAAACACATGCTGGCCCAGCGCCGGCGGGATGCGGCCTGAGCCTCAGTGCTCGGTGAAACGCTCCAGTTGCATCTCCTGAAGGCGGCTCAGGGTGCGGCGGAACGCGAATGACAGGTAGCCTTCGGTGTACAACGCATCCATCGCCACCTGCGCTTCGACATACAACGGAATGCGCCGGTCGTAGCACTCGTCCACCAGCGCAATGAAGCGCCGCACGCCGTCGTCGTGAGGTGACAACTGCGGCAATTCGCGGTCCCCCGCCGCCACCTGCTCAACACCATCCTCGGTGCCACGGGCGATTTTCGATTCGCGTTGCGCTGCGCTCAGGGACGGCACTTCGCTGATCAGGATCACCGAAAATCGGTCGCACAGGGCAATGAAGTCCATCGCCGCCAGCGGTTGTTCGCACAGGTCCCGATAACGGCACCACACCGCCGTGTCGGAATGCTGAACCACATTGATGCTGCGATAGCCGAGCATGACTTGAGAATCGTGGATCGGCTGCCCGGCGCTGAGCGTGTCGAAAATCCCTTGCAGGGCGCTGGGACGTCCGGCTTCGGCCACCCAGTAACGCTGGTGCAACTGGCCGGGATGCAGACGATGGTCCTCGCCGCCGTCGACCGCGACGACGTTCATGTATTTCTGGATGGCGATGATCGCAGGCATGAAGCGCTCACGGTTGTGACCGTGACTGTACAGTTGCTCCGGCGGCTGATTGGAGGTGCAGACCAGCACCACGCCTTCTTCGAACATGACCTGCAACAGGCCACCGAGAATCACGGCATCGCCGATGTCGGTGACGAACAGCTCGTCGAAGCACATCACCCGGACTTCGCGCGCCAGCTCTTTCGCCACCACGGTCAGCGGATGCGGTGTGCCGATCAGCTCGAACATGCGCTTGTGCACCCAGCGCATGAAGTGATGAAAATGCTGACGCCGGGCCGGAACGCTCAGGCTTTCGAAGAAACGGTCCATGAGCCAGGTCTTGCCGCGCCCGACCGGCCCCCAGAGATAAACACCCTGCGCCCGGCCACGCCCTTCGGCCAGCGCCAGGTAGCAGGCCTGAAGCTGACGGGCCGCCTGCAACTGCGCCTCATCGGGCTGAAAACCACGCTGGACCGCACGTTCGTAGGCATCCAGAGGAGACACGGCACTCATCGATCACGCACCTTCGACAACAGGAAAGACACTCAGCATATACAGGTTCAGGCGTGCTGCACGCCCGCACGTTTGAGCAGCCGTTTGCAGCGCTCGGACAGATGCACCACACGCAGATGCTTGCCCGCCTTGGCATAGCGCTCGCGCAGAGTCTTGAGCGCAGCGATGGCCGAATAGTCGACGAAGCTCAGGTGACGGCAGTCCAGCGTGACCTGCGCCGGGTCTTCGGCCGGGTTGAACTGGTCAAGAAAGGGTGTAGCCGAGGCGAAGAACAGCGTGCCGTGCAGGTGGTAGATCTTGCTGCCGTCGGCTTCGACATGGCTGTCGGCGTATAGCTCACGAGCCTGTTGCCAGGCGAAGTTGATCGCAGCGATGACAATGCCGAACAGCACGGCCGTCGCCAGATCGGTCAGCACCGTCACGACGGTCACGGCAATGATCGCCAGCACGTCGTTCACCGGAACCTTGCGCAGCACGCGCAGCGAGGCCCAGGCGAAGGTCTGCTGGGCCACCACGAACATGACACCGACCAGCGCCGCCAAGGGAATGCGCTCGATCAGCGGCGACAGAAACAGCACGAACATCAGAATCATCATGCCCGCGACAATCCCGGACACCCTGCCCCGTCCGCCGGAGCTGAGGTTGATGACGGTCTGGCCGATCATCGCGCAGCCGCCCATGCCGCCGAACGCACCCGACACCATGTTCGCCGCGCCCAGCGCCACGCATTCGCGGTCCGGATAGCCTCGGGTTTCGGTGATTTCGTCCGTCAGGTTGAGGGTCAGCAGGGTTTCCAGCAGGCCGACCAGCGCCATCAGGATCGCGTACGGCGCGATGATGCGCAGGGTGTCCAGATTCCACGGAATGTCCGGCAGGTTGAACATCGGCAAACCACCCGCGATGTGGGCCATGTCGCCGAGCGTCCGGGTCGGCAGATCAAGGAAATACACCGCCAGGCCGACGCCGAGAATCGCGACCAGCGCAGGCGGCACGGCGCGGGTCACACGCGGCAGCACATAGACCACGGCCATGGTCAGCGCGACCAGCCCCAGCATCACGTACAGCGGCGTCCCACTCAGCCAGGCTTCGCCGACCTTGAAATGCTCCAGCTGGGCCATGGCGATGACGATGGCCAGGCCGTTGACGAAGCCGAGCATCACCGGATAGGGCACCAGCCGCACGAGCTTGCCAAGGCGCAAGACGCCGAACAGGATCATCAACAGGCCGCCCAGCAATACCGTCGCCAGCAAATACTGAACGCCCTGCTGCACCACCAGCGCCACGATGACCACGGCCATCGACCCCGCAGCCCCGGAGACCATTCCCGGTCGCCCGCCGAACAGCGCCGTCAGCGTGCAGATGATGAACGCCCCATACAGGCCCATCAGCGGATTGAGGTGCGCCACCAGCGCAAAGGCGATGCACTCGGGCACCAGCGCGAAGGATGTGGTGAGCCCTGCCAGGACTTCGGCGCGTAGACGGATTGTTTTCATGACTGACCTGAACGACGTCTGCGGAACAGCCCGCAGCGGTGCGAAAAAGGGGGCATGTTACGCAAACACGTCTTTATCGGCCACTGCTGCAAGGGTTCAGCCTGACCCTTCAGGCTCAGACACGTCAGGCGATTTCGATGTCCAGCAACGCAGCACCCAGCGCCTTGCCATGGGCGTCCAGTGCCAGTGACCGGGTCACTCCGCCGCGCAGCACGCCGGGGATCACGAAGTTCAGGGCATGCACATTGGGCAGCTCGTAACGCCGAATCGGCCCGGCTTGCGGGTCGAGCAACTGCGAGAAGTACGCCGTCACCCGATCAACGGTCAGCGCCTGACACAACCTCGCGTAGTCTTCTGCACGGTAAGCGATGACCGAGATGTTGGAGGTATCGCCCTTGTCGCCGGTCCGCGAGTGGGCCACTTCTCTAAGTCTGATGGGAACACTCATACCGAATCCTCCAGGTGAATCACGGGATTGACCGCTTCACGCGGCACAAACAGCGAAGCGACCGCCACCACTTGACGCACTGCCTTGGTCGCCCCGCCGCCGCCATACGGTCCGTTGGTGTACAAGGTCTCGACTTCATTGCCGACCCGAACGGCCTCGCTGCGCTCAACGCAACGCGCAGCAATACGCAAGCGCACTTCCCAAGGCTCGGCCGTGGCGCGCGAACCCAACTCGCTGCCATGCAAGGCATCGACGCCGATCAATTCGGCACGCAGGTCTTCGACAATCACGCCCGTCAGCCTCAAACGCTCCAGCACGACTTCGCGCGCCAGTTGCGCCCGCGCCAGCGCACCGGGCCCGCCGTAGGAAATCTGCCCTTCGCCGATCCAGCCATCCAGATAGCCGACCGACACCTTCAGGGTCTCGGGGCGCGCACGGCCATCCGCTCCGGCAACCTGTACCCGGTTCTCTGCGTCTGCGTGGAAGCTGACCCCGGAAAAATCGGCGCTCACGTCGGGCGTGAGGTAAGCCGCCGGGTCATGCACTTCATAGATCAGCTGCTCAGTGCAGGTCGCGGTGTCGATCCGTCCGCCCGAGCCTTCAACCTTGGTGATCGTCGTCTGCCCTGCTGCATTGACTTCTGCCAGCGGAAAACCCAGCCGGGCCAGGTCCGGCACGTCCTTGAAACCCGGATCGGCGAAGTACCCCCCGCTGATCTGCCCCGCACATTCGAGCAGGTGACCCACCAGCGTGCCGCGTCCCAGCAAGGTCCAGTCATCGGCAGCCCAGCCGAATTCGAACATCTGCGGCGCGAGAAACAGCGACGGATCGGCCACCCGGCCGGTAATCACCACGTCGGCATCGGCTTCGAGCGCCTGCACGATGCCTTCGGCGCCCAGATAAGCGTTGGCCGAGATCAGCCGGTCTCCCAGTGAAGCCAGCGTCATGCCGTTATCCAGCAGTCTGGAAGCATCGGTCTGCAACGCAGCCAGTACGTCATCACCGGTCAGGGCCACGACCTTGAGCCCGGACAAACCCAGTTCGGCCGCGATGCGCCGCACCTCCCGCGCTGCCGCCAAGGGGTTGGCCGCGCCCATGTTGGTGATGACCCGCAACCTGCGCGAACCGGTAGTGCGCCCAACAAAAGGCAGCACCCGGCGCATACGCTCGCTCAGCAGCGGATCGTAACCGGTGTCGGGGTCGCTCAATCGGGCCTGCTGCGCCAGCGCAATGGTGCGCTCGGCCAGGCATTCGAAAATCAGGTAGTCCAGCTCGCCGTGTTCGGCCAGCTCGACGGCGGGCTCGATGCGGTCGCCGGAGTAACCGGCGCCGGAGCCGATGCGCAGGGTTTTCATTCAGAACACTCCCAGGAGCATGGCAGTCAGGGTCATCAGGACCGAGGCTGCGAACAGGAAAGGGATGGTGAAGCGCTGGTGATCGGCCAACTCGATCTTGCACAGGCCCACCAGCAGGAAGGTTGCGGGCGTCAGCGGGCTGACCGGGAAGCCGGTGGTGTGCACACCCAACAGCGAAGCCTGGGCCACTTGCAACGGCTCGACGCCCAAGGCCTTGCCGACCTCGGCAATCACCGGCATCACGCCGAAATAAAACGAATCCGGGTCGAACAGCAGGCTCAGCGGCATCGAGATGAACCCCACCACCATCGGGATCAATTGGCCGTGGCCTGCCGGAATCTGGTGCACCGCCACTTCGGCCATCGCCTTGAGCATGCCGGTGCCCTGCATGATGCCGGTGAAGACCCCGGCCGCGAGCAGGATGCTGGCCATGGTCAGCGCGGTCTTGGCGTGAGCATCGATGCGGGTGCGCTGGGCATCGACGTTCGGGTAGTTGAGGCACAGCGCAACGACAGTGCCGAGCATGAACATCACCACCGGATCGACGACACCGGAGATCATCACGCCCATCACGGCGATAGTCAGCAGCAGGTTGACCCAGAACAGACGCGGCCGACGCAGCAGCTCTTCCTGTTCGGTCAACACCCGCTTGGGCACCACATCCACCTGCGCTCCCGCGCCGAGGCCCAAACGCAGCTCTTCACGTCGGCCCAGAAACCAGGCGCAGGCGAAGACAAAGGCGAGACCGACAATTTGCACCGGAATCAGCGGCTGAAACAGGTCCGCCACCGGCACGTGCAAAGCCGCAGACGAGCGCAGTACCGGACCGGTCCAGGGCAGAAAGTTGACCCCCGCCGCCATTGCCGTGACGCAGGCCAGAATGCGCTTGTCCATGCCCAGCCGCGTGTAGAGCGGCAGCATCGCCGGGATGGTCACCAGAAAGGTCACCGCGCCGGAACCGTCCAGATGCACCAGCAACGCCAGCAGCGCCGTACCCATGACGATTCGCGTGGGGCGTGTGCCGACGGCCTTGAGAATGCGGTCGATGATCGGGTCGAGCATGCCCGCATCGGTCATCACCCCGAAGAACAGGATGGCAAACACGAACATGCCCACCACTGGCGCGACGTTTTTGATGCCGGTGATGATGAAGGCGCTGGTCTGCAGACCGAAGCCGCCGATCAGGGCCGCGATGATGGGCAACGCAATAAGAGCAACGAGGGGCGAAAGACGCTTGCTCATGACAGCCGCGAGCAGGCAGAGGATGGTAATGACACCGAGGGTGGCGAGCATGGGGAATTTCCTTGTCATCCCTGACCCATGTGCGGCGGGACGAGCTGTTGTTGTTTTCAACGAGTATCGAAACGGCGTTATGCTTTGTAAATTGAAATGTTCAGCACCTCTCATTCCAAAAAACAGAACATTGATCGCGAGCATCGCCAGCCCATGAAGAATTCGATCCAGCACATCCGGGCGTTCCTGGCCGTCGCTCACAGCGGCAGCTTTACCAAGGCTGCGGTGGAGCTGAACCTCTCGCCGTCCGCGCTGACCGTTCAGATCCAGCAACTGGAAGAGTGGCTGGGCGTTGCGCTGCTGGAACGCAGCCCACGCCACGTCAGCCTGACGGCGGCGGGACAGAACAATTTGCAGCCCATGGAAAAGCTGCTGTTGGATCTGGACAACATCGTCAGCGGTTCGCGGGACCTGGCGGCTTTGCGCCGGGGCGTAGTAACTCTCGCCGCCCTGCCCTCGATGTGCTCCAGCTCGCTGCCGATCATCCTGCGCGAATTCCGCACCCGGTTTCCCGGCATCGAAGTGCGCCTGCGCGATGTTGTGGCGCAACGTATCGACGCGCTGGTGCGTGAAGGCGAAGTCGATTTCGGGCTCGGCGTTCGCGCCCGGATGAGCCATGGGCTGGAGTTCGAAGGCCTGATGGTGGACCGGCTGCGGCTGTTCGTCCCCGCCGCTCACCCGCTGGCCACACGAGCGTCAGTCAGCCTGGCCGATCTGGCGGGCCAGCCGATTATTCTGACCGGACGCGACAGCAGCGTGCGCGAGCGGGTCGAGCAATTGTTCGCCGATGAAGGGCTTGCTCTGGTGCCGGGCCTTGAGGCCAACTACATGTCGACCGTCCTGGCGCTGGTGCGCCAGGGGCTGGGCATGACCCTGCTCCCGGAGTCGGCCGACGAAGGCCGGTCCGACACCGTTCAGGTGTCCATCGACCACCCTGGCGTCAGCCGGGAAATCGGCCTGATCACCCGCACCGGCCAGACCCTGAGCCCCGCGGCGAACCGGTTCGTGGAGATGATGAGAGAGGTTTTGAGTAGCGAGGCCTGTTGAGTCGCGTCTTGGCAAACACCACATTATGGTGGCACCTCCCACAAATACGGGGTTTCTTCAGTACGTCGCAAACAACAGACTTACCCCTAAAAACAAGGAATGCTTTCATGCAATGGAATCAAAAGCGGTCATTGCAGACCCTGCTGCTGACCAGCCTCACGCTGACCTCTTCGCTCGCGCTTGCCCAGGAACAGAACCCGAAACTGGACGATTTCGTGCGGGAAACCGCCAGCAAAGTCATGCAGGAAAACGGCATCGCAGGCCTGTCGATTGCCATTACCCACAACGGTAAGCAACAGTTCTACACCTACGGCAAAGCGTCGAAGGATGCCGTTCAAGCCATCACCCCGGACACGCTGTTCGAACTGGGCTCAATCAGCAAGACCTTCACCGCAACCCTCGCCACCTGGGCGCAGGCCAACGGGCAGTTGTCGTTGACCGAGCGCATCGACACCTACGTGCCGCAATTGCGTGACACACGCCTGGGCAAGGTGCCGGTTTTCAATCTGGGCACCCACACGGCGGGCGGCTTCCCGCTGCAGTTTCCCGACAGGGTCCAGACCACCGGACAGATGATGGCCTACTTCAAGGCCTGGCAACCCGAATACCTGCCCGGCACTCACCGCAGCTACGCCAACCCCAGCGTCGGCCTGCTGGGGTTGGTCGCAGCACGCAGCATGCAAGTGCCTTTCGAAAACGCCATGCAGCAAGGACTGTTTCCGGCATTGGGTCTGAAGAACACCTTCCTCACCGTGCCCGAAGAGCAGATGTCGCGCTACGCACAGGGTTACAACAAGCTTGATGAACCGGTCAGGGTCAACCCGGGCGTGCTGGCATCCGAAGCTTACGGCGTGAAGTCCAGCAGCCGCGATGTGCTGGCCTTTATCGAGGCCAACATGGGCCGGGGCCAGTACGACGCGCCTTTGCAACAAGCGCTCAAGGACACCCGGATCGGTTACTTCAAAGTCGGCGGCATGACTCAGGACCTGATCTGGGAGCAGTACCCGATGCCGGTGAAGCTCGACACCCTGCTTGAAGGCAATGCCAGCAATATGATTCTACAAACTCAAAAAGCCGAGCCGATCACCCCGCCCCTTGCCGCGCAATCCAACACTTGGGTCAACAAGACCGGTTCCACCAACGGCTTTGGCGGCTACGTCGCGTTCATCCCCGAGCAGCAACTGGGCATCGTGATCCTGGCCAACCGAAACTACCCGAACGAAGAACGCGTGAAACTGGCGTACCGGATTCTGAATCAGGTGCAGTGCTTCGACTGCAAACCCTAGGCTTCACGAACCTGCTCACCAGCCGCGAAGTCGAGCGGCACACGCCACAGATACCACGCCGCAACGGTTCGAAATGGCGCGAACCGTTCGGCGAGACCGGTCATGGCCTTCGGTGTGGGTTTGAGCGCCAGGCCGTACAGCCGTCGATAGCCCTCGCACACGCCGAAATCACTCGCGGGCATCACGTCCAGCTTGCCCAGGCCGTAGATGAGCATCATCTCGACCGTCCAGCGGCCTACTCCCGGCAGTTCAGTGAGACGAGTGATCAGTTCCTCGTCGCTCAAAGTCAGCGCCTCAACCACGTCCGGCACCAGACCGCTGACTTTGGCAGCGGCAATCGCCTTGATCGCCCGGCTCTTGGACGCCGAGAACCCGCAGCCCCGCAACGCCTGATCATCCAGTTCAGCCAGCGCCTGCGGTTCAGGAAAGCGTGAAGCCGGAAACAGCGCACGCAGGCGCATGACCATCGCGTCACCCGCCCTGGCGTGCAACTGCTGATACGCGACACCCTTGACCAGCGCCTGATACGGGTCCTGAGCAGCAGTGACCGGATGCAGGCAAGGGCCGACATGGTCTATCAACGATTGCCAGCGCCCATCCACTGCTTTGAGCATCTCAGTGGCCTGAACATGGGCAATGGGCATTTCCGGTTCTACTGACATTCTGATAGTCCATAAAAAAGCGCAATGCGAGGACAATCCACTGTGCCGCATCGCCCCCGAAATCTGCAAACCCGGACGTTTTCAGGGAGTTCCCACGCCCCGTCTCAAAAACCTGAACCTCGCCTGAACGACATCGCAAAAACAACTTTCGGACGAAAAACAACTTTCTCCATTCAAGAATGAGTATCATTATGTTACGCATTGTGTCCGGTCGATCCGTTTGCCGAGACTCTCGAAACAGGTGCGTCTTCAGTCTCAACCCGGTGAAATATGCTCGTTCCGTTTTTGATCATGCTGCGCGAAGGCATCGAAGCCGCGCTCATCGTTGGCATCATCGCCAGTTACCTGAAGCAGACCGGCCGTGGCGAATGGATGCCCGCCGTCTGGATCGGTGTGTTCCTGGCAGTCGCACTGTCGCTGTTCGTCGGCGGAGGCCTGGAGCTGATGAGCGCCGAGTTTCCGCAGAAGCAGCAGGAACTGTTCGAAGGCATCGTCGGCCTGATTGCCGTAGGCATTCTCAGTTCGATGGTGTTCTGGATGCGCAAGGTGGCGCGTTCAATCAAGCACGCGCTGCATGAATCACTGGACGCTGCCCTCACCGGCTCGAAAAACCAGACCTACGCGCTGATCGCCATGGTGTTCTTCGCCGTGGCCCGTGAAGGTCTGGAAACCGTCTTTTTCCTGCTCGCCGTTTTCCAGCAGAGCGAAGGTTCAGGCGCGCCGCTGGGTGCGCTGCTCGGCCTGCTGCTGGCCGTCGGCTTTGGTGTCGCGATCTACAGCGGCAGCATGCGCCTGAACCTGAGCCTGTTTTTCCGCTGGACCGGCCTGTTCATTCTGATCGTGGCGGCTGGAATCCTGGCCAACTCGGTGCAGGCCCTGCATGAAGCAGGCCTCTGGAACCACATGCAGGACGTGGTCTTCGACATCAGCGGCTGGCTGCCGATGGACGGCCCGACCGGCTCGGTGCTGGCTGGCATGTTCGGTTACCAGGACGCACCGACGGTCAGCACCCTGAGTGTCTACCTCATTTACCTGATCGGGGCGCTGGTGCTGTTTTTCCTGCCGCACGCCCCGTCCGGCCGCACACCGTTGCAGCAACATTCATCTTCCGTGACGAACGAATAAGGGCACCCATGTCGAACCGTCCCTCAGGGCCTTCCGAGAAAGCCCGGCCTCCCCGTGTCCTGCGATTGGCAGTCGCAGGCTCCGTGATCCTGATGATCGCTGCGGGCGGGCTGTTCTATTACGCTTCGCAAGTGGCCGCCAAGAAGCGCGCCGCCAATGCAGGCACTGAAACCGTGGTCAACATTCACGCCCACAACTGCGAGCCGAATGCCCTCACCGTGGCGGCGGGCCAGAACGCTTTTCGCATCGTCAACCGCTCGGAACGCGCCGTCGAATGGGAAATTCTGGATGGCGTACTGGTGATCGAAGAACGGGAAAACATTGCGCCCGGCCTGAGCCAGGTGATCAATGCCAATCTGGCGCCTGGCGATTACGCGATCACCTGCGGTCTGCTGAGCAACCCGCGCGGCACGCTGCACGTGACGCCTACCGCCGAGTCCGACGCCAAGGCCAAGGCACGTCCCTCGATGACCGCCTTCATCGGTCCGCTGTCCGAATACCGCGTGTACCTGAGCTTGCAGGGCTCGGCACTGATCAAGGCCGTCACTGCCTTGCAGCAGGCCATCGATGCGGGCGACCTGAGCGCAGCGCAAGCCGCCTACCTGCCAGCGCGTGCCGCTTACCAGCGCATCGCCCCCGCCGCACAGCGTCTGGCCGAGCTGGACAACGCCATCAACGCCCGCGCCGATTACTACGAAAAACGCGAGCAGGACCCAGGCTTCAGTGGCTTCCACCGCATCGAATACGCCCTGTTCGAGCAGCACAGTGTCGAGGGCCTGAGCCCGGTGGCGCAGCGTCTGCAGACCGACGTGACCCAGCTCAAGCAACAATTGCTGGCCCAGTCGTTGGCCCCGGAGCAACTCGCCGCCATCGTCACTCGCAACATGCGCAGCCTGGCCGATGTGCGCAGCAGCGGTGAAGAAGAACGTTACAGCCACAGCGATCTGAATGGCTTCGCCGCCAATCTGGAAGGGACGCGCAAGGTGGTCGATCTGCTGCGCCCCTTGCTGAGCAAAAGCGCAGGCGATCAATTGCAGAAAATCGATGCGGCCATGGCTGATCTGGACACCACGCTGGACTTCTTGAAGACCGACGACGGCTATCGCCCTTACGACCAGGTCGATGCCGGACAGCGCAAGCAGATCGCGACCAAGGCGGCGGCATTGGCCGACGCGCTGAACACCATCGACCCGGCGCTCGGCCTCTCCGGCCTCTGAACCGAACCGATTCCGCCCATCAGGAGCACAGCACAGCCTCATGAAAACTCCCGACGCCAACAACGCACCCGACTCGATTCAGCGCCGTCGTGTCCTGATGGGCCTCGGCGCTGCCGGAGCCGCACTGGCCGGCAGCAGCCTGAGCGGCAACGTCCTGGCCGCAGCCCCCGCGCAAGTCACCGAAGCGCCGAACAGCGACAAGACCGAGGACCGTAACGCGTTCCACGGCCTGCACCAGACCGGCGTCGTCAACCCGCGCCCCGCTGCGGGTATGTTCGTGGCGTTCGACGTGCTGGCCTCGGATCGCGAAGACCTCGAGCGCCTGTTCCGCACACTGAACGAGCGCATCGCCTTCCTGATGACGGGCGGCCCGGTGCCGGATGTCGATCCGAAACTGCCACCGCTGGACTCCGGCATCCTCGGACCGGTTGTCACGCCCGATAACCTGACCATCACCGTGTCGGTGGGCGAATCGCTGTTCGATGAACGCTTCGGCCTGACCGACGTGAAACCTCTGCGCCTGAGCCGCATGGTCGGCTTCCCCAACGATGCGCTGGAGCCCTCCAGCTGCCATGGCGACCTGAGCATCCAGTTCTGCGCCAACACCGCCGACAGCAACATCCATGCGCTGCGCGACATCGTCAAGAACCTGCCCGACCTGCTGCTGGTGCGTTGGAAACAGGAAGGCACCGTGCCGCCGCAGGCACCGAAAAAACCCGGCCAGCCACCTGAAAGCGCCCGCAACTTTCTGGGCTTCCGGGACGGTTCGGCCAACCCGGATTCCAATAACCAGAAGACCATGAACGAGCTGGTCTGGGTGCAACCGGGCAGCGACGAACCGACCTGGGCCGCCAACGGCAGCTATCAGGCCGTGCGCATCATCCGCAACTTCGTCGAGCGCTGGGACCGGACCCCCTTGCAGGAACAGGAGTCGATCTTCGGCCGCACCAAAAGCACTGGCGCGCCCATGGACGGCAAGGTCGAAACCGACGTGCCCAACTATGCCGCAGACCCGGAAGGCAAGAAGACCCGTCTGGATTCACACATCCGTCTGGCAAACCCACGCACCGCAGAGACCCAGCGCAACCTGATCCTGCGTCGCCCGTTCAACTATTCCAACGGCGTGAACAAGAACGGTCAGCTGGACATGGGGTTGCTGTTCATCTGCTATCAGGCGGACCTGGAAAAAGGCTTCATCACCGTGCAGAACCGCCTCAACGGCGAGCCTCTCGAGGAATACCTCAAGCCGGTCGGTGGTGGCTATTTCTTCACCCTGCCGGGCGTGACCGACGACAAAGACTTCATCGGACGCTCCTTGCTTGCGGCCGTATCGAAAACCCAAACCGCATGACCTTCAACCTCCTCACCCGGAAGAGCACCATGAAAAAGACGCCTCTGGCTTTGCTGCTGACCCTTGGCCTGCTCCAGACTCCGCTGGCCGCCTTCGCTGCCACGGCGCCGCTGGATCTGGTCGGCCCGGTTTCGGATTACAAGATCTACGTCACCGAGAACATCGATGAACTGGTCAGCCACACACAGAAATTCACCGACGCGGTGAAGAAAGGCGATCTGGCGACTGCCAGGAAGCTGTATGCACCGACGCGTGTGTTCTACGAATCCGTCGAGCCGATTGCCGAGCTGTTCAGCGACCTGGACGCGTCCATCGACTCACGCGTCGACGACCACGAGCAAGGCGTGACGGCTGAAGACTTCACCGGTTTCCATCGTCTGGAATACGCGCTGTTCTCGCAGAACACCACCAAAGACCAGGGCCCTATCGCGGACAAGCTGATGAGCGACGTCAAGGACCTGGAAAAGCGCGTGGCCGACCTGACCTTCCCGCCTGAAAAAGTGGTCGGTGGTGCAGCAGCGCTGCTGGAAGAAGTGGCGGCAACGAAGATTTCCGGCGAAGAAGACCGTTACAGCCACACCGACCTGTATGACTTCCAGGGCAACATCGACGGCGCGAAGAAAATCGTCGACCTGTTCCGCCCGCAGATCGAACAGCAGGACAAGGCATTCGCCGGCAAGGTCGACAAGAACTTCGCCACCGTGGAGAAGATCCTGGCCAAGTACAAGACCAAGGACGGCGGCTTTGAAACCTACGACAAGGTCAAGGAGAACGACCGCAAGGCCCTGGTCGGCCCGGTCAACACCCTGGCCGAAGACCTTTCCACCCTGCGCGGCAAACTGGGGCTGAACTGACATTCAGCTGCGGACGCGGAGCGTCCTGAGAGGCATTCCCACGCAGAGCGTGGGAACGATCATCAGCGTCTGCCTCGACACCGATCGTGCCCATGCTCCGCGTGGGCATGCAGCCCGTGACGCTCCGCGTCACATTTTCACGCGAACGCAGCACCTGCTCACATCGCGCTAATCCTCAGATCCCGCTGAACCAGTTGTACCCCTGATCTTCCCAATACCCGCCGGGGTTCTCGTTGCTGACGAAGATCTCGACGATGTGTTTGGGGTTCTTGAAGCCCAGCTTGGTCGGCACCCGCACGCGCAACGGGTAGCCGTAATCAGGTGAAAGGGCCACGTCACCAAAGTCCAGCGCCAGCAACGTCTGCGGGTGCAATGCAGTCGGCATGTCCAGGCTCGAGTAGTAGCGGTCGGCGCACTTGAAGCCGACAAACCGCGCAGTGGTGTCTGCGCCGATGTACTCCAGAAAGGTCTTCAGCGGCACGCCGCCCCACTGCCCTATCGCGCTCCAGCCTTCAATGCAGATCAACCGGGTGATGTCCGTGCGTTGCGGCAACTTGCGCAAGGCTTCGATCGTCCACGGCTGCTTGTCGCGCACCAGCCCGGACACCGCGAGACGGTAGTCGGCCAGATCAAGCTCGGGCACGTTGTATTCGGGGTAAAACGCATTGAACGGAAACGGATTGGTCAACTGCGCCTTGCTGTAGGTCGGCGCCAGTTTCTGGCCGTTGAACAGCCAGGCCTGGACCCGGTCGTTCCAGCGCGACATGGCCCACAGCGCCTTGTCGACCTGATCGCCGTCCTGCAGGTTGCAGCCAGTCAGCATCGACATGGCACCCACGGTCAGACCGGCACGCAGAAAGGAACGGCGCTGTATGTCGATCAATTGCGTCTGTTGCGCAGGCTCCAGCCGGATGCGTTGGGTCATGCGTTTGCGTGGCTCGTTCATGGTTTGGCAGTTCCGTCTTCGTTCGGCTGGCGGCCGCCGGTGATCATCGGCAACAGGGTTCGCGGCACCAGCAACACCAGCGCCAGGTGGACGACGACAAACGCGCCGATCGCCGTCATGGCACCGAAGTGCACCCAGCGGGCAAAGTCATAACCGCCCAGCAGATTGGCCAGTTCCTGAAACTGCACCGGTTTCCACAGCGCCAGACCCGACACCACCACCAGCACACCCATGGCCAGCACCAGCCAGTACATCAGGCGTTGCACGGCGTTGTATTGACCTTTGATGTGCGCCAGCTTGAAACGCAAGGCGTCCACTACGTCGCGCTTCACTTCGCTGGGACGTACCGGCAGCAGGTCGCGCTTGAAGTGCCGACTGAACAGGCCATACAGCACGTAGATCAGACCGTTGATGACCAACAGCCACATCACCGCGAAATGCCAGGCAATGGAACCGCCCAGCCATCCGCCGAGGGTCAGGGATTTGGGAAAGGTGAACGGCATC
Source organism: Pseudomonas viridiflava (assembly GCF_001642795.1). Lineage (GTDB taxonomy): Bacteria > Pseudomonadota > Gammaproteobacteria > Pseudomonadales > Pseudomonadaceae > Aquipseudomonas > Aquipseudomonas viridiflava. The sequence continues at coordinate 134,490 of NZ_LKEH01000043.1, forward strand.
AGCGGTGCCGCGTTGTAGATGGCCCAGCCGCTCATGAACATGCAGACCATGCCCACGGCGTTGACCCAGTGCGTGAGGCGCACCGGCCAGGGATGGATCGGGCGGGTTTTCATATCAGTGTTCCTCGACATGAGGCGATGCAGAACGACAAGGCAGACAGGCGACCGAAGTCGCCTGCCGTCGTGCTCGTCAAAGGCGATTACATAGGAGGCGTGAACCCGTCCTTGCCCACCGCGACGCCGCGTGCGGATTTGCCGTCATCGGCCGGGAACAGCACAACCTTGGCACCGGCTTTCAGCTCGCTGCGCTGGCCCGGTTCAACGTAGGCGATCGGCACGTCTTCCGGCACCACCAGTTGCTTCTCGCCGCCCTTGTACTGAACGGTCAGCGTGCGGCCATTGGCCTTGGACAGCGTGCCGACGGTGCCGTTGGTCATGGTGCCGGTGCTGCCGTCGGCGTTTTCCCAACCGTAGTGACCTTCGCCGCTGCCTTTGAGGCTGGCTTCGAAGACGGTCACTTCCAGTGCTTTCAGCGTGCCGTCAGCCTGAGGAATGGCTGCCGAGCCGACAAAGCTGTCAGCCTTGATGCTTTCCAGATCAGCCTTGGAGACCAGGCGGATGCCGGTCTTGTCGGTCAACTGGATGCTCTGATGCTGACCGGCGCGGGTGGTGAAATTCAGCGTATCGGCCTGGAGGCTGTCGACGGTGCCGCGCATCGGCTTGACCACCGGCATGTCGGCGGCCTGAGTCATGACAGCGGCGCTGAGCAGCAACAGGCCGAACGTAGTGGACAGTGCAGTCTTCATCGGTAATTCCTTGGCAGAGGGGTCTGGACGCATCTTTACACCGCTACCGGCACCGCAGAATGACCGGGCAATGACATTTTTGTCATTCGCCGGACACCTTCCCGGCAACTGGTTAGACTTCGGCATCGGCGCGCTGAGGGCGCCTGCAGAGCGTAGCGGACATTGAGATGCATATCCTTCTGATCGAAGACGACACCAAGACCGGGGAGTACCTGAAGAAGGGCCTGGGCGAATCCGGTTATAAGGTCGACTGGACCCAGCACGGTGCCGACGGCCTGCACCTTGCGCTGGAAAACCGCTACGACCTGATCGTGCTCGACGTGATGCTGCCCGGCATCGACGGCTGGCAGATCATCGAAGTGCTGCGCGCCCGGCAGGACGTGCCGGTGCTGTTTCTGACCGCCCGCGATCAGTTGCAGGACCGCATTCGCGGACTGGAACTGGGTGCCGACGACTATCTGGTCAAGCCGTTCTCGTTCACCGAACTGCTGCTGCGCATTCGCACCATCCTGCGCCGTGGCGTGGTGCGTGAGGCCGATCATTTCCACCTGGCCGACCTCGAACTGGACCTGCTGCGTCGTCGGGTCACGCGTCAGCAACAGGTGATCGTGCTGACCAACAAGGAGTTCGCCCTGCTGCACCTGTTCCTGCGCCGCGAAGGCGATGTGCTGTCGCGCACCCAGATCGCCTCCGAAGTCTGGGACATGAATTTCGACAGCGATACCAACGTGGTGGATGTCGCCATCAAACGCCTGCGCAGCAAGATTGACCTGCCCTACCCGGTCAAGCTCATCCACACCGTGCGCGGCATCGGTTACGTGTGCGAGGTGCGGCCATGCAGCGCAGACGCCAACCTTCCCTGACGCTGCGCTCGACCCTGGCGTTCGCGCTGGTGGCGATGCTCACGGTCGGCGGTGCCGGACTTTATCTGTATCAATCCATCGAGCAGACCGTGATGCAGCGCTCCGACCACGCGGTGCTGGCGCGCCTGGATCATTTTCGCAAGCTGCTGCGCTACGACCTGACCATGGACAACCTCAAGGGCAGCCCGCAACTGTTCGAGAACATGCTCGACAGCGAGGAAGACATTTTCATCATTGGCGAACCCGGCAAGACGCCGGTGATCTCGGTCAACCCGCAACGAGCGCCTTTACCGGAGCTGCCAACCGTTGCCCAGGATCAAGCCCTGCGCGTCGAAGACCTGCGCAGCGGCCTGAGCCTGCAGGGTGTGCCTCTGCGTGCGGCGGCCGTGCAAGTGATGTCCAACGGGGTCGAAGTGCGTTTGCAGGCCGCGCACCTGATGGTCAAGGAAATGGCCATGCTTGCGACCTTCCGCGAGCGTATCTACGCAGCAATGGCGCTGGCCTTTCTGGTCACGGCCCTGCTCGGCTACCTGCTGCTTCGGCGGGGTCTGCGGCCACTGCGCCGTATGGCAGCCCATGCGGCCGCCATCACGCCAGCCAGCCTGCACAGTCGACTGGACAGCCAGGACACCCCCGTCGAGTTGCAACAGTTGAGCGACGCCTTCAACGCCATGCTCGACCGGCTGGATGACGGCTATCGTCGCCTGACCCAGTTTTCCGCCGACCTGGCACACGAGATCCGCACGCCGGTGGGCTCGCTGATGGGGCATTGTCAGGTCGCACTGCGCCAGAACCGCAGCGCCGACGACTATCAGGCATTGCTGGCCTCGAACCTGGAAGAACTGGAGCGGATTTCCCGGCTGGTGGAAAGCATTCTGTTTCTGGCCCGTGCCGACGAAGCCCAGTCTGCGCTGGAGCGCAAATCGCTGGACCTGAACGAAGAACTGCACCGAGTGGCCGGTTATTTCGAAGGACTGGCCGAAGAACGCAACATGACCCTGGTCCCCAGCGGCCAGGGCACCGTTCAGGCCGACCCGATTCTGCTGCGCCGTGCGTTGAGCAATCTGGTCGCCAATGCCATCCGCTATGCCGACGAGAACAGCGAGGTCCTGATGCGCGTTGCTGCGCTGGACGGGGAATGGAAAATCGATGTGGAAAATCAGGGGCCGCAATTGCCGCAAGCCAGTCTGTCGCGCCTGTTCGACCGCTTCTACCGTGGCGATGCCTCACGCCATCAACGCTCGGACTCCAACGGCCTGGGGCTGGCCATTGTGGCCGCAATCATGCACCTGCACGGCGGGCGGGTCGAGGTCGCGCAACCCGCCGCCGGGCGTATCTGTTTCAGCCTGATATTCCCGGCAACGTGACTGGACCCGCAGGCTGGATCATTTCTTCTCGTGAGCGATGGCCAGCTTGTAGAACGTCGCCGAACCCCCTTCGGTGGTGTAGCCGGTATTGTCCTGGGTGTAGACCCCGGCCTTGAAGTAGAACAGCTTGGTGCTCCACGCTGAATCGAGCTTGGCCACCCAGACGGCATCATAGGCGTTGACCGTCAGATCACCTGAAGGCGACAGGTTGATCGCATAATTGAAACGCTGATTGAGTGGCACGCCCTGGGCAATAGTGATGACCTCGATTTCCGAATCCGGGGTCCGTCGAAACTTGGCGACGATGTTGCCGGTCTGCAATTTTTCCTTGTACTGATACTCCACCTTCAGCAATGGCTCGGTGCTCTGGTAGCAGTGAATCTGACCGATCACGATCTTGCCGCTGGACGGCACCTGGTCCACTTCCAGTGTGGCACGCAGGAAATTGTCGGCGCTTGAGTAGTTCCAGTTGAACGCCCTGCCGTCGGCCGTCGTTTCACGCAGCTCAGAACGGGGGTACTTGGCGTTCTCGGTGGTGGAACCGGTCACGGGCGCCCAGAAGAACAGCGTATCGCCGGAGCGAAAATAACCGTCCTGATAGCCCTTCATCAATTTCGGGGTTTCGATGATGGTCGCAGGCGTCCCGACAGGGACGGACAGATTCCAAGTGGCAAGATCGATCATGGCGTTGCTCGCAAGGTGCGCGTCGCGCATCAGCAGAAGGGCTCTGGAACGGGCGCCCTGGCCCGTTCGGTTCATCCAGACTATCGGCTGAATCGTTTATTTTTTAAACAGGCTCGACAAAGCATTGGCGCCAACAAAACGTCATTCAGGGGTCAAAGCCACTATTTTGATGTCAATTTCTGAAAGAAAGCCATTTGCCAGCTTTGACCTGAACGCATCGGTCTGAGCGGACCTTGTCATTTCGGCATGGCGTCATTTTTTTGAAAGAAGACCCCGAAAATTGATGATTTGAAGCGCCATTTACCGACGAACGGTATCGATTATTTTCGATGGCAAGGAACTTTTCCTGGTTTTGGCTTACTACGCACGACCGTTTATCGAGGTATTACGGTCGACATCACATCCCCGATTCCTCCGTTATCTGAAAAACACCGTTGAGCGATCCGAGGTTGACTGAAACAAGTTGTTACGGGATATTAGTTAGCAAGCTACTAATATCCTTGCTAACAATATCGCTCCTAACTAAATTTCAGGTTGTTTTCCATGTCTGTCGATGCGCTTCACAGGGCGATCAGCAGCGGTCTGGTTGCGGCATCACGCCACTGGCGACGCAACTGCCAGACCACGCTGGTCACCTACGGTATTTCCGAAGCCTGCGCGGGGCCGTTGCTGGCCATTGCGCGGCTGGGAGACGGCGTGCATCAGGTCAAAGTGGCGCACGCCGCCGGAATGGAGAGCCCGACCCTGGTCCGCCTGCTGGATCAGTTGTGCAAGGCCGGTATCGTCTGCCGCACTGAAGACCCCAACGACCGTCGCGCCAAGGCCTTGAGCCTCACCGACAAGGGCCGCGAACTGGCTGGTTCGATTGAAACCGAGCTGACGCGTTTGCGTGCCGACGTACTGAAGAATCTCGACCCTGAAGACCTTGACGCTGCGTTGCGTGTGTTCCAAGCGTTTTCCGAGGCGGCAGGCGCTGATCACGGGGCACAGTCATGAAGGGCTTTTTCTCCAGTGTGCCGCCGGCACGCGACTGGTTTTATGGCGTGCGCACCTTCGGCGCCTCGATGCTGGCGCTCTACATTGCGTTCCTGATGGAAATGCCACGCCCCTACTGGGCCATGGCCACCGTCTACATCGTGTCCAGCCCGTTCGTGGGTCCGACCAGCTCCAAGGCGCTGTACCGCGCTGCCGGTACGCTGGCAGGTGCTGCGGCGTCGGTGCTGCTGGTGCCGATGTTCGTGCAGACGCCTTTTCTGCTCGCGGTGGTGGTCGGGCTATGGACCGGCACGCTGCTGTTTCTGTCGCTGCACCTGCGCACCGCCAACAGTTACGCGCTGATGCTGGCGGGCTACACCATGCCGTTGATCTCGTTACCCGTGGTGGACAACCCGCAAGCGGTGTTCGAGATCGCGGTGTCGCGTACCGAAGAGATCTTTCTGGGCATCATCTGCGCCGCCGTGGTTGGTGCCATGTTCTGGCCCAGACGCCTGGCACCGGTGTTTCAGGCGACCACGGAAAAGTGGTTCAGCGATGCTGCGAGCTATAGCGAACGTTTCCTGAGCCGCACCTGCGAGCCTGAAGAGATCGGCACCCTGCGCAATTCGATGGTCGGCAGCTTCAACTCGCTGGAAATGATGATCGGCCAGTTGAGCCACGAAGGTGCTCGCAAACAGACCGTGCGCAATGCCCACGAATTGCGCGGCCGCATGATTCACTTGCTGCCGGTCATCGACGCCCTCGACGATGCGCTGTGGGCGCTGGAACGGCGCACGCCGGAACTGCTCGCCAGCCTGTCGCCGCTGCTGCTGGAAACCCGCAACTGGCTGGAAAACACCGCCAACGGTCCGCAACAGGAACAATGGCAGCAGTTGCATCGATCCATGGAGCGACTGCAACCGGACTCAGCGCAACTGGACGACCGTGATCAACTGCTGCTGTCCAATGTGCTGTTCCGGCTGGGCGAATGGATTGACCTGTGGCAGGACTGCCGCACCTTGCAATACGCGATCAAGACCGACGATCAGTCGCAATGGCGTGCGGTTTATCGCCACTGGCGTCTGGGTCGGCTGACACCCTTTCTGGATCGTGGCCTGATGCTCTATTCAGTGGCCTCGACCGTGCTGGCGATCATCGTCGCGTCGGTGCTGTGGATTCTGCTGGGCTGGAAGGATGGCGCGAGTGCCGTGGCGCTGGCCGCCGTGTCGTGCAGCTTCTTTGCCGCCATGGACGACCCTGCGCCGCAGATCTATCGTTTCTTTTTCTGGACCATGCTGTCGGTAGTGTTCGCCAGCCTGTACCTGTTCGTGGTGCTGCCCAACCTGCATGACTTTCCGATGCTGGTGCTGGCGTTTTCGGTGCCCTTCATCTGCGTCGGCACGCTGACCGTACAGCCACGCTTCTTTCTGGGCACGCTGCTGACCATCGTCAACACCTCGTCATTCATCAGCATCCAGAGCGCCTACGATGCGGACTTCCTGAACTTCCTCAACTCCAATCTGGCCGGACCGGCGGGTCTGCTGTTTGCGTTTATCTGGACCCTGGTGTTCCGTCCGTTCGGTGTGGACCTCGCAGTCAAGCGCCTGACCCGCTTCAGCTGGCGCGACATCGCCAGCCTCAGCGAAGACTCGACCCTGGCCGAACACCGGCGCATGGGCGTGCAAATGCTTGATCGTCTGATGCAGCAACTGCCGCGCCTGACCCTGACCGCGCAGGACACCGGCATCGCCCTGCGTGAACTGCGCGTCGCGCTGAACATGCTCGACCTGCTCGCCTACACCCGCCGCGCGACACCGCAGGCTCAGGTGCTGCTGCGCCAGGTCATCGACGAAGTCAGCGGCTATTTCCGACACTGCACCAAGGCCGGTGAGCGTCTGCCTGCACCACGGGGCCTGTTGATACTCATGGACCGCGCACGCCGTTCGCTGACCGATCAGGACATGGGCGACAACCCGGCCCGCGTCCACCTGCTGCACGCGCTCAGCGGTCTGCGTCTGGCCCTGCTGCCGGGCGTGGAGATCGTCACCGTGGCCGACGAGCTGACCGAACAACTGCCGCATAACATCGATGGAGCGCCTTTATGATCGGCGATCTGGACATCAGCGGGATCTTCATCCCCACTTTTCTGGCCATGATGGGCATCGCCTATCTGCTGTTTCTCGGCGTGCATGCCGTACTGTCGCGCGCCCACTTCTACCGTCTGGTCTGGCACCGGGCTTTGTTCAACGTAGGTCTATACGCTTTGTTGCTCGGCGCCGTGGATACTCTCAGTCGATACCTGATGACATGAAAAAACCGATACTGACTCTGGGCCGCGTGGTCCTGACCCTGCTGGTGGTGATTCTGGCTGCCGTCGTCGTCTGGCGCATGGTGATGTACTACATGTACGCACCCTGGACCCGCGACGGTCACATTCGCGCTGACATCGTGCAAATCGCTCCGGACGTGTCCGGGCTGATCCAGAAGGTCGAGGTCACCGACAACCAGCCGGTGCACAAAGGCCAGGTGCTGTTCACCATCGACCAGGACCGCTTCCGCCTGGCCTTGCGTCAGGCCCAGGCCACTGTCGCCGAACGTCAGGAAACCTGGGAACAGGCGCGCCGCGAGAACAAACGCAACCGTGGTCTCGGCAATCTGGTGGCACGCGAGCAACTGGAAGAAAGCCAGTCCCGCGAAGCACGCGCATTGTCAGCACTGGGCGAAGCACGCGTGGCGGTCGACGCCGCGCAACTGAACCTGGATCGCTCGGTGATCAAGAGCCCGGTGGACGGCTACCTCAACGACCGCGCACCTCGCGAACACGAGTTCGTCAGCGCCGGACGCCCGGTGCTGTCGGTGGTCGATGCTGCGTCGTTCCACATCGACGGCTATTTCGAAGAAACCAAACTGGACGGCATTCATGTCGGCCAGGGCGTGGATATTCGGGTCATCGGCGACAACGCGCGGCTGACCGGGCACGTGGTCAGCATCGTCGCGGGCATCGAAGACCGCGACCGCACCAGCGGCTCGAACCTGCTGCCCAACGTCAACCCGGCGTTCAGTTGGGTGCGACTGGCCCAGCGCATTCCGGTGCGGATTGCCTTTGACGATGTGCCCAGGGATTTCCGCATGATCGCCGGGCGGACGGCGACCGTGTCGATCATCGAAGACACTCCGGAGGCCACACGATGAAACGGGCTCCTCGCCTGATGGTGCTGGGTTTCAGCGCCCTGCTGTCGGCCTGCCAGATGGTCGGGCCAGACTATGAGTTGCCGAAAGACAGCGCGATCAACCGCCCGGACTTGCAGGGCCAACTGGCAGGCCAGTCGGTGAACAGCGTGTCGGCACCGGTGCCTGCGCACTGGTGGCGGCTGTATCAGGACCCGAAACTGGATGAGCTGGTGCGTCAGGCCATGGCGTCGAACACCGACCTGCGCATTGCCGCCGCCAACCTGCAACGCTCGCGCTATCAGGGTGCCGAAGCTGACGCCGCAGGGGGCTTTACCAACAGCGCCAAGATCGGCGCACAGCGTTTGCAGGAGTCGGGAGAAGCCTTTCTGCTGCCCGACAAAGTGCCGGTGGCCAATGTCGGCGATATCGGCCTGACCACGTCCTATCAGTTCGACCTGTTCGGCACCCTGCAGCGTGGCATCGAAGCCGCGCAGGCCAACATCGATGCCACTCAGGCGGCGGCAGATACCGCCCGCATCACCGTGGTCGCCGACGTGGTGCGCGCCTATACGCAGGTGTGCGCCGCCAATGAAGAGCACGACATCGCCCGCGAGTCGCTGGACCTGCAACAGCAGAGCGTGAAGCTGAACCAGCGCCTGCGCGATGCCGGGCGTGGCGATGAAACCCAGGTCACCCGCTCCCAGACCCAGTTCAAGTCCCTGCGCGCCGAACTGCCGCGCTACGAAGCGCAGCGTCAGGCGGCGCTGTTCCGTCTGTCGATGCTGCTGGCCCGGCCTGTCGAGCAGTTGCCTGCGGGCGTCAGCACCTGCAATGAGTTGCCGCACATCGCACAGGTCATGCCGGTAGGCGATGGCGCCGCGCTGCTCAAGCGCCGCCCGGATATTCGTCAGGCGGAACGGCATCTGGCGATGTCCACCGCACAGATCGGCGTTGCGACGGGCGAGCTGTACCCGGACATCAGCATCGGCGCGAATATCGGCACCGTGGGCATGATCGAGAACCTGGGCAAACCGGCGGCCAATCGCTGGGGCTTCGGGCCGCTGCTGAGCTGGACCATCCCGTCCAACGGCTCACGCGCCCGCATCCATCAGGCTGAAGCCTCGGCACAAGCGTCATTGGCCCGCTTTGACGGCGTGGTGCTCAACGCCATCCGCGAAACCCAGACCGGCCTGGCCCAGTACACCGCCCTGCTCGACCGCCGCGACGCCCTGAAAGACGCCGAGCAATCGGCCAAGGAGGCCGCCGACCAGACCCACCGTTTCTACCAGGCCGGCCGCGCATCATTCCTGGCCGACCTGCAGGCCACCCGCACCTACACCGATGTCCGTGCCCAACTGGCCGAAGCCAACACCCAGGTCGCCATGGGCCAGATCAACCTGTTCCTGGCGCTGGGTGGGGGTTGGGAGAAGGATCAAGTGGCAGGCAAATAACCTGTGAGAATGTGACGCAGATTGCGGACTCAGTGAGCCGAGCGCATGGCTTAAGTCACCTTTTCGCCCCTCGGCGACCTACTTTGAGGGGCCAAAGTAGGCAAAGCCCGCTGCTCCGGTTCCGNCCAGTGCCGCTGTCTCTCTGGATAGCCAGATGACTTGTGTATAACGATGAGCGAGGAGCGATGAACACGATCAGTGTGCTTGAGACCACCGATCGTTCCCATACTCCAGCGTGGTAACGCCTCTCAGGAAGCTCCAGAGTGCGACGCAAATCAGTCATCTGACACCACAGCTTGCACTCCAACCCCCAATGCTCCTAGGCTCACCCGATCTTCAGACTCGGAATGCACCATGGACGCCTCTCTCAGCCGCCGCGAGCGGCTGCATATCGTTATTTTCGAGGCTGACACGCCTGCCGGGCGGCGCTTCGACAAGGTCTTGCTGGTCCTCATCCTGCTCAGTCTGCTGGTCACGATCATTGACAGCATCGAGAGCATTCACCGCGATTACTCGCAGGTGTTTGCCTGGGTGGAATGGGGCTTCACCGCGATTTTTGCCATTGAGTACATTCTGCGGCTGTACTGCTCGCCGCGACCGCTCAAGTACGCGTTCAGCTTCTACGGGCTGGTGGACCTGCTGGCCATCGTGCCGGGCGTGCTGGCGATCTATTACAGCGATGCGCAGTACCTGCTGATCGTGCGGATCGTGCGCATGCTGCGAATCTTCAGGGTCTTGAAGCTCGGTACGTACCTGCGTCAGGCCAACTACCTGCTGGCGGCGTTGCGCGGCAGCAAACAGAAGATCATCGTGTTTCTGGTGACGGTTTCGACGCTGGTCACAGTATTCGGCACCCTGATGTATGTGATCGAAGGCCCGGAACACGGCTTTACCAGCATTCCCAAGGGCATCTACTGGGCTATCGTCACCCTGACGACCGTAGGCTTCGGCGATATCGTGCCCAAGACGCCGGTCGGTCAGATGCTCTCTTCGCTGGTGATGATCACCGGTTACTCGATCATCGCTGTGCCCACCGGTATATTCACGGCCGAGCTGGCCAATGCCATGCGCGGCGAGCAACTCAAGCATGACTGCCCGGTGTGCGCGAAGAAATTCCACGAGCATGGCGCCGCGTTCTGCTCACGGTGCGGCAATCAGCTGTTCCCCAGGGAAGTAAATCAGGCATAAGCACAGACGTTTTTGGTATTTAGGCTCAGCGATGCGCGACTGCTAGTGTCGCGGCATTAAGCCATCAGACAACAATGATCCACCCTCAAAGGAATTTGCAGTGAACAGACTTTTCGCCGCTTCGCTACTGGCTGCAGGCCTGGCCCTTTCCAGCGCCGCCCAGGCTGCACCGACGCTGCTCAACGTCTCCTATGACGTGATGCGCGACTTCTACAAGGACTACAACAGCGCCTTCCAGAAGCACTGGAAAGCCGAGAAAAACGAAGACGTGACGGTGCAGATGTCCTTCGGCGGATCGAGCAAGCAGGCGCGTTCGGTCATCGACGGCCTGCCGGCTGACGTGATTACCATGAACATGGCCACCGACATCAATGCCCTGGCTGACAACGGTGAGCTGGTGCCCAAGGACTGGGTCAGCCGTCTGCCGAACAACAGCGCACCCTTCACTTCCGCCACGGTGTTCATCGTGCGCAAGGGCAACCCGAAAGCGCTGAAAGACTGGCCGGACCTGATCAAGGACGGCGTGGAAGTCATCGTGCCCAACCCCAAGACCTCGGGTAACGGCCGTTACACCTACCTGTCGGCGTGGGGTTACACCCTGAAAAACGGTGGCGATGAAGCAGCTGCAAAAGACTTTGTCGGCAAGCTGTTCAAGCATGTGCCGGTACTCGACACCGGTGGCCGTGGCGCAACGACGACCTTCATGACCAATCAGATCGGCGATGTACTGGTGACCTTTGAAAACGAGGCCGAGATGATCGCCCGCGAGTTCGGCCGTGATCAATTCGAAGTGGTCTACCCGTCCGTATCGGCAGAAGCCGAGCCGCCGGTGAGCGTGGTGGACAAGGTCGTGGACCGCAAGAAGTCGCGCGTTCTGGCCGAAGAATACCTGAAGTACCTCTGGTCGCCAGAAGGCCAGGAAATCGCCGCCAACAACTACCTGCGTCCGCGTGACCCGGCGATTCTGGCCAAGTACAAGGACCGCTTCCCGAAGGTCGATTTCCTGTCGGTGGAGAAAACCTTCGGTGACTGGCGCACCGTGCAGAAGACCCACTTCATCGACGGCGGCGTGTTCGACCAGATCTATTCGGGCAAATAACCCGTCCCATGCGAAACAAAACGGCGACCCTCAGGGTCGCCGTTTTCATTTGCGGAACTCAGTTGCTGAACTGACGCCCCAGCCCTGCCGGCACGCCGCTGGCATCGGTCGGCTGCCACGGTCCGTTCGGGCTGGTCGCCCAGCTCCAGCCGTTGTTCCACTGGTAATAGGTACGCTGGCGATAGAACGTGTTGCTCTGGTCATCCATCACATACACGCCCATGCGCGCATCCCAATGGCTGTTGCCGCCCGGTGGTGGCGCGAAGCTGGCCGAGGTTTTCGGACCGCTGGACGGCGCCTTGACGGGTGGCTTGTTCGGTGTCGGCGCGGGACGCGGAGCGCCGGGCTGCTGGCCACCGGGCAATGACTGAATCGGTTCCTGACTCGTCGGCGCCGGTGGCTGAACCGCACAGGCGCTCAAGCCCAGGGCCAGACCCAACAACGTGATACGTGCAGTGCGGTACATAAGCGGGCTCTCTTCTTCTCTGGCTGTCTATTTATCAGGGCTGTCGATGATCAACGCCTGCTGCGTCCCGCTGTCGCTGGCCAAGGGCTGGCTGCGGCCGACCCACTCACCGGTGGTCGGTTGCCCTGCGCGGGACACGCGAGCTACCAGTTGGACTTGCGGAAAGTTCGACAGTTTCAGCTGCGGCATCATTGCGTCGGCATCGCTGAGTTCGACCTCGGCGGGCAGCTCGGCAACCGTGATGCGCTTGACCGCCAGCGGCGCGGGCGGGCCATCGACAGCACGGGCGAAAATGAACACGCTGTCACGTGGCTGGACCTTGTCTTTCAAGGCAGGCGCCAGATCGACCCGTACTTTTATAGAAGCAGCCCTGCTTGCAGCCAGCGCCGGTTTCGCGCCGGTTTTCAGGTTTTCCCTGGCACGGGCGATGCCGCCTTCCAGTGCCGAGCGCGACGGGTCCTGCGCAGGCAGTACGTTAAGAAGCCGGGTCCAGTAATCGACTGCCGCCTGATAGCGCTCGGTTTCAAATGCCGCGATGCCCAGCAAGCCCAGGCTGGTGACTTCTTTGGGATCGGCCTTCAGCGCTTCGTCGGTCAGGGCCTGCACCTGCGGCGTGAAATGCTTGTCGCTGGCGAAGTACAACGCCTGCGCCCATTGTCCGAGCAGTTCCGGTGGACGCCCGGCGAGGCCAGCAGCACGCTCGAACATCTGCGCCGCATCGCCCGGACGATTCTGCGCCATATAGCTGCGCGCCAGAAAATACAGGCTTTCGGACGAATCGGGCTGAGCCTGTACGGTTCGCTCCAGACGCTGGGTCATGTCGGCGAGCGAGGTGGGCGGTTGAGAGAATTCGCGACTCAGTTCGACCTTGTCGCTGGCGCCAAGCTGCAGATAAGCCCCCATGCCCAACACCGGAACCAGCACTGCCGCCAGCAACAGCCAGGGTTTGCCAAGCCGCGCGATTCGGGCCTTTTCAGCCCCCTCGGTGTCAGCCAGCAACTCCCGCGCCGCTTCGTCACGGGCGCTCTGGATCTGCATCGCTGAAAGAACGCCTTCTTCCTGCTGGCCTTGCAGCTCGCTGAGCCGTTCCTGATACAGGGCAACGTTCAGCGCCGTGCGGTCTTCCTCGCGCTGCGCACGCTGACCGCGCAACACCGGGATCAGCAGGAAGCCCAGCGCCACCAGTAGCAAGAGTCCGGTCGCCATCCAGAAATCGATCATTTTCGGTGTTCATCCAGCAAATGGGCGAGGCGTTGCCGCTCCTCATCGGACAGCGTATCGACCTGCCCGGCAGTCAGGTTGCGACGTCGTCTGACGATCACCGCCATCACCACCAGCCCTCCAAGCAGCAAGCCTGCCGGACCGAACCACAACAACCAAGTTCTGGCGGTCAGCGCCGGTTTATAGCGCACGAAGTCGCCATAGCGATCCACCATGAAATCGATGATCTGCTGATTGCTCCGGCCCTCCCCCAGCATGCGGTAGATTTCCTTGCGCAGGTCTGCGGCGATCGGCGCGTTGGAATCGGCGATGTCCTGATTCTGGCACTTGGGGCAACGCAACTCGCGGGTCAGTTCGGCATAGCGGGCGCGCTCGGCTTCGTCGCGAAAGGTATAGGCGTCAATGGCAGCGTGAGCGAGACCACTGATCGCAAGGCCAAGCACCAACAGCACAGCGCTTAATGAGCGGTTCATGGTCTGGCCTCGTCCACCAGCGCCTGATACAGCCCGGCCAGTTGCTCGCGCCAGACCGTGTCATCGATTACGCCGACGTACTTGTGACGAATGACACCCTTGGCATCGATCAGAAAGGTTTCCGGCGCGCCGTACACGCCAAGGTTCAAGCCCAGCGAGCCTTCGTCGTCGCGGATATTGAGGCGATAAGGATCATGAAAATCCTTCAGCCATTTCAGCGCGTCGGCGTTGGTGTCCTTGTAGTTGACGCCGTAGATCAGCACGCCCTGCTGCGCCAGCCGATTGAGCACCGGATGCTCCACGCGACAGGCGATGCACCAGGTCGCCCAGACGTTGACCAGCGCGGGTTTGCCCAGCAGGTCGGCGCGGGTCAACGTGCGTTCGCTTTGTACTTCACGCAGGGTGAAGTCGGGGAACGGCTTGTCGATCAGCGCCGATGGCAACTCGGCAGGGTCCAGGTACAAGCCTCGAAACAGAACGGCTGCCACGCCGAGAAAGACCACCAGCGGCAACACCATGATCCAGCGCCTCATGCGGCGGCCTCCGACAGGCCCAGCGCGTCACGCACCCGGCCTTTGACTTTGACGCGATAACGCCGATCAGTGGCCGCCAGCACGCCGCCCAATCCGGTCAACAGGCCGCCGAACCAGATCCAGCGCACGAAGGGTTTCACATGCACCCGCACCGCCCACGCGCCATCGGCCAGCGGCTCGCCCAGCGCAACGTAAAGGTCACGGCTGAAACCGGCATCGATACCCGCCTCAGTCATCACCGATTGCTGCACGGTGTACAGGCGTTTCTCCGGGTGCAACTCCGTGACCTGTTCGCCATCCCGCAAAACCCGGATCGTGCCGCGATCCGAGGTGAAATTCGGCCCCTCATGGTGCTTTGCGCCTTCGAACACGAATACGTAGCCACCCAACTCGACGGACTGGCCGGGTGCAAGGCGCAGGTCGCGCTCGGCACTGTTCTGGCTCGACAGCACCACACCCAGCGCGCACACGGCAATGCCGAGGTGCGCCAGTTGCATGCCCCAGTAACTGCGATGCAGGCCGCGTGCGCCATTGATCAGGCCCTTGTGACGCGTCTTGTCCAGCAGATCTCGCACCCCGGCCAGCAGCACCCAGGCCGCCAGCATGAAGGTGGCCAGCACCGCCCACTGGAAATCACCCAGCGCCAGCCCGGCGATCACCGCCAGTACCGCGCTGCCGATCAATACCGGGGTCAGCATGCCCAGCAGCCATTTGACCGGCGTATCTTTCCAGCGCACCAGCACCCCCACCGCCATCACCACCATCAGCAGGGCCATCAACGGCACGAACAGCGCATTGAAATACGGCGGCCCTACCGACATCTTCGCGCCGCTCATGGCATCGACCACCAGCGGGTACAGCGTGCCGAGCAGAATCATCGACGCCGCGACCACCAGCACCAGATTGTTGCCCAGCAGCAGCGTCTCCCGCGACCACAGACCAAAGCCGACCTGACTTTTCACCACGGGTGCGCGGATGGCGAACAAGGTCAGCGAGCCGCCGACAACCATCAACAGGAAGATCAGGATGAACACGCCACGTGCCGGATCGGAGGCAAACGCATGCACCGAGGTCAACACCCCGGAGCGCACCAGAAAGGTCCCCAACAGGCTCAGGGAAAACGCCGCGATGGCCAGCAGCACGGTCCAGCTCTTGAACACGCCGCGCTTTTCCGTGACCGCCAGCGAGTGGATCAAGGCAGTGCCCACCAGCCAGGGCATGAACGAGGCGTTTTCCACCGGGTCCCAGAACCACCAGCCGCCCCAGCCCAGCTCGTAGTAGGCCCACCACGAACCCAGGGTGATGCCGACGCCGAGAAACGCCCAGGCCACCAGCGTCCAGGGTCGCGACCAGCGCGCCCAGGCGGCATCCAGTCGCCCGCCGAGCAAGGCGGCGATGGCAAAGGCGAAGGCCACGGAAAAACCGACGTAGCCCATGTAGAGCATCGGCGGGTGCACGATCAGGCCGATGTCCTGCAACAACGGGTTGAGATCGCGACCGTTGACAGGCATCTGCGGCAGGATTCGCGCAAACGGGTTGGAGGTGAGGATCAGGAACGACAGAAAGCCGAGGCTGATCATGCCCATCACTGCCAGCACTCGCGCCAGCATCACTTGTGGCAATTGTCGGGAAAATACCGATACGGCAAAGGTCCAGCCGCCCAGGATCAGCGCCCAGAGCAGCAGCGAGCCTTCATGCGCGCCCCACACGGCACTGAATTTGTAGAACCAGGGCAGCGCCGTGTTGGAGTTCTGTGCAACGTAAGCGACCGAGAAGTCGTCGATCATGAAGGCGTAAGTCAGACAACCGAAGGCAAAGATCAGAAAGCTGAACTGGCCCCACGCCGCAGGACGCGCCAGACTCATCCACAGTGGATCACCGCGCCAGGCACCGATCAGCGGCACGCTGCTCTGCACAAGGGCAAAGCACAGCGCCAGAATCATGGCCAGATGGCCGAGTTCGGGAATCATCAGTCAACCTGCTTCGATGAGGTGGAAGACGCAGCCGGTGCGGCCTGGCCGCTGTCGCGCAACGCTTTGGTCACTTCCGGCGGCATGTACTTCTCGTCGTGCTTGGCCAGCACTTCATCGGCCACCACCTCGCCTCGTGCGTTCAGCCTGCCCAGCGCGACGATGCCCTGCCCTTCACGGAACAGGTCCGGCAGGATGCCCCGGTAGGTGATGGTCACCGACTTGTTGAAGTCGGTGACGACGAAGCGTACGTCGAGCGAGTCCGCCGAGCGTTGCAACGAGCCCTTCTCGACCATGCCACCCGCCCGAATGCGGGTATCGACAGGCGCTTCGCCGTTGGCAATCTGGCTCGGGGTGTAGAACAAATTGATGTTTTCCTGCAGCGCGCTGAGGGCCAGCGTCAGGGCCAGGCCTATCCCCGCCACGATGGCCAGGATGATCAACAGACGCTTTCTGCGCAGCGGATTCACGTGCGTTTCTCCCGACGCATACGACGCGCCTCCTGTTGCAGATAGCGACGACGCGCCGCCACCGGCAGCGCGACGTTGACGAGCAGCACCAGCACACAGAGGCCATACGCCGACCAGACGAACAGTCCATGGCGGCCCATCGCCAGGAAATCGCCGAACGAATCAAAACTCATGAAAGGCGCTCCGACGGACCCAGGCTACGCAGGACTTCGGCCTGCACC
The DNA here is from genome assembly GCF_001642795.1 of Pseudomonas viridiflava. Classification (GTDB taxonomy): domain Bacteria; phylum Pseudomonadota; class Gammaproteobacteria; order Pseudomonadales; family Pseudomonadaceae; genus Aquipseudomonas; species Aquipseudomonas viridiflava. The sequence continues at coordinate 151,447 of NZ_LKEH01000043.1, forward strand.
CACTGAGTTCGCGACTCGCGCTTCAACACTTCAAGGCGCATGCGCATGAGCAGTACCGCACCAAAGAAGCAATAGAAACCCAAGACGGTGAGCAGCAGCGGCAGCCACATTTCGGCGGGCATGGCCGGCTTTTCAGTGAAGCTGAACGTCGCGCCCTGATGCAGCGTGTTCCACCATTCGACCGAATATTTGATGATCGGGATGTTCACCACCCCGACAATCGCCAGCACCGCACAGGCCTTGGCCGCGCTGTCACGGTTATTGATCGCGTTGCCCAAGGCAATGAGCCCGAAATACAGAAACAGCAGAATCAGCATGGATGTCAGGCGAGCATCCCACACCCACCAGGCGCCCCAGGTCGGTTTGCCCCAGATCGCACCGGTCGCCAGCGCCAAAGCGGTCATCCATGCGCCGATAGGCGCGGCCGACTGCAGCGCGACGTCCGCCAGTTTGATCTTCCACACCAGCCCGATCACGCCACAGATCGCCAGCATCACGTAACAGGATTGCGCCAGCATCGCCGCAGGCACGTGGATATAGATGATGCGAAAGCTGTTGCCCTGCTGATAGTCCGGCGGCGCGAACGCCAGTCCCCAGACCACTCCGATGCCGATCAGCAACAGCGCCGCGATGCTCAGCCACGGCAACAGGCGCGTGCTGAGGCCGTAGAAAACTTTCGGCGAGCCGAGCCGGTGCAACCAGGCCCAACCGATGCTGCTCTTTTTGAGGGAAGCGCTTTTCATCACGGTGCATCCAGGGTTTTACCGGGCGCCTGACGGGCAGGCCCCGGAACCTCAATTATTCGCCGACACTGATCTTCAGGCCAGCGGCTATCGCAAAGGGTGTCAGGGTAACCGCAAGTGCCGTCAGGCTGCCCAACCACAGCAGATGACCGGTCGCGGGCATACCTTGCAAGGCCGCCTGCAACGCCCCGCTGCCCAGAATCAGCACCGGGATGTACAGCGGCAGAATCAGCAGCGCCAGCAACAGTCCGCCACGCTTGAGCCCGACGGTCAGCGCGGCACCCACCGCACCCAGCAGGCTCAACACCGGCGTGCCCAGCAGCAGCGACAGCATCAGCACCGGCACGCAGTGTCCCGGCAACCCCAGCATCAAGGCCAACACGGGCGCCACCAGCACCAGCGCCAGCCCGGAAAAGACCCAGTGTGCCAGTACCTTGACCAGAACCAGAAGGGCCAGAGGGTGCGGCGAAAGGACCCACTGTTCCAGCGATCCGTCCTCGAAATCACTGCGAAACAGCCCGTCCAGCGAGAGCAGCACGGCTAACAGCGCCGCTACCCAGACCAGCCCCGGCGACAAGGTTTGCAACAATTGCGTCTCCGGCCCGACGGCCAGCGGGAACAACGCAATCACGATGGCAAAGAACACCAGCGGATTGGCCAGCTCTGCCGGACGCCGCGCCAACAGTAGTGCCTCGCGCTGCAGCAACAGAATGAACACATTGCTCATGCCGGTCTGTTTCCCAGATCCAGTTGTCGATAACCGGCAGGCTTTAGGCCCAGCACATGATGAGTGGTCAGCACCACGACGCCGCCCCGCGCACAGTGTTCAGTCAGACAGGCTTCCAGCTGACTGATGCCCTGCTGGTCCAGCGCAGTGAAGGGTTCGTCGAGTATCCAGATCGGAGGACCCGGCAAATAAAGGCGAGCCAGTGCAACGCGACGCTGCTGTCCGGCCGACAAGGCGTGGCAAGGCACGTCTTCAAAACCGCTCAACCCGACCGTCTCCAGCGCCTGCTCGAAATCGGCAGGCTCGCCATTCCCCTGCAACGCATACAGCCAGGACAGGTTTTCCAGCGGCGTCAGCAATTCCTTGAGCCCTGACGCATGGCCGATCCACACCAACAGACCGGTCAGCTGCGGACGCTGACGGCCCAGCGCATGGCCGTTGAACATCACCTGCCCCTCTGTGGGCTGCATCAGCCCGCACAGCATGCGCAACAGGCTGGTCTTGCCGCTGCCATTGGGACCGCTGACCTGCAACAGGTCGCCAGCCTTCAGCGCGAGATCAAGGTTCTCGAACAACAGCCGTCCGTCGCGCTCGCAAGTCAGCGCAGTGGCGTGCAGAAGTGGAGTCACAGCAGTCATCGAGCGCTTCCAGTATCGCGTTGTCTCGAAATGCGCCGATAACAGCACAAACGGAGGAAATGGCAGTTCAAGTCGAGCATGAAGCGGCCGTTACATGAAGGGAACTTAATGACGGCCAGACCGCTTTGGGTCGGTATTATACATACGAGTCCTGACACCCAAGGGGCAATTTCCTCAGGTCGGATATTCAATGACAGGCGATATCACCAGCGTTCCCGCAGCGGTCCCGACGACTGCACAGCTACGCGCCAACATCACCCAGGCACAGGTCCTGACATTGCTGCAGGCGTCGGCCCAGCTGATACCCGAAGGCCAGACCGCCGAAGCCGAAGTGCTGACCCTCAAGCAAGTCGACCAGAATTTCCAGTTGCTGCTCAAACTGATCCTCGCCAACGGCACCCAGACCAACCTGCCCGTCAGCAGCGCCGTGCCGTTCACGCCCGGCAGCCTGTTACAACTGACACAGGCCTCGCCCAACGAATTGACACTGACTTTGCAGCAGCTCAACAGCGCTCTGAAAAATTCGCTGACCAGTATCGACACCCGACAACTGCCGGTCGGCACGCTATTGCAGGGCAAGGTGTTGACCACTCAGGTCATCGCTCAGGCGGTCAGCCAACTGGCCAACATGCCCGCGACCACCGCAGCCGCTGCGCCAGCCACTTATCGCTCGATCGTGATGCTGCTGAACACCGTACAGGCAGGCGCCAGCCTGACCATCGACAGCCCGCAGCCCTTGAAAGTCGGCAGCCTGCTCAGCGCTCAGGTGCAGGGCAATCAGGCCCTGAACTTCGTCGCCCTGCCCGGCCGTTTCGACCAACTGGCCGTGGCACAGCAACTGGCCACCCAGCAGAGCCGTCAGGGCTCGCTGGAAAACCTGTTCAACGCCCTGCAAAACCTGCCGCGCAACAGTCCGGCAATCAGCGCGCCCCTACAGGCCAGCATTAACCAATTGCTGGCCGACATCCCGGATGTCGAACAGATGACCTCGCCCAGAACCGTCGCCCAGGCCCTCAACGCTAGCGGCCTGTTTCTTGAGGCGAAACTGCAGGCCGGCATGAATCCAATGCAGGTGCCGGACCTGAAAGCCAGCCTGACCCGCCTGATCGCGCAGATTCTGCCGGGCCTGCCAGACAACAGCACCTATAACGCAGCAGCAGCGTCCAACACCCTGGCGCGGGTCATGCCCAATGCCGTCCGCAATGCACTGGGCACTTTGGGTCTTGTCGCAGCGCGCACCCAGCCGAGCGTCTTTCCGCTACCATCACGTTCGGTCAGTGGCAGCGAGAAGGAAGAGGATCTGGAAATACTGCTCAAGCTCGCCGCAGCCGCCGTTTCACGCGTGCAAAGCCATCAACTTGGCGGACTGGACCAGACCCGCACCAACGCCGACGGCACGCAGGTCACTACCTGGCAAATGGAAGTGCCGATGCGCAACGCCCACGACATCGTGCCTTTGCAGGTCAAAGTGCAGCGCGAGGACAAGCCGGACGAAGAAGCCTCCCATGAAAAGGCTGACGGCGACGTTCAGGAAACCCGGGAGAAGCTCTGGAAGGTCGATCTGGCGTTCGATCTCGAACCGCTGGGGCCGATGCAGGTTCATGCCCAATTATTACGCGGCACGTTATCAAGCCAGCTGTGGGCCGAGCGGCCCGACAGCGCAGCGTTGATCGGCCAGGAACTGGGCCATTTGCGCGAGCGGCTGATCGCCTGCGGCCTGGCCGTCGGCGAACTGGCCTGCAACCACGGCACACCACCCCAGGGTCCGCGAACGGCTCTGGAACAACGCTGGATTGACGAGAACGCCTGATGAGCAGAACCGACGACACACCGCGCCAGGCGATCGCACTCAGCTACGACGGCCAAAGCGCCCCAACCCTGAGCGCCAAGGGCGACGACCAACTGGCCGAAGCCATTCTGGACATCGCCCGCCAATACGAAGTCCCCATTTACGAAAACGCCGAACTGGTCAAACTGCTGGCCCGCCTGGAACTGGGCGACAGCATCCCAGAACCGCTGTACCGCACCATCGCCGAAATCATCGCGTTTGCCTGGCATCTGCGGGGCAAGTTCCCCGAAGGTCAGGACCCGGATGCACCGCCGGTAGAGCGGGATATTACGCCGCGTCGTTAAGGCCAAAGACCCGCAGCGGCAAAACGGTGCTTACATCGCAATCGGCTTGCGTCCGGCAAACGAATGCGCCAGCGTGCCGCCGTCCACAAGGTCCAGCTCGCCACCCAGCGGCACGCCGTGGGCGATGCGCGAGGCGATCAGGCCTTTCTGGTTGAGCAACTGGGCGATGTAATGAGCGGTGGCCTCGCCTTCCACGGTGGGGTTGGTCGCCAGGATGACTTCAGTGAACGTGCCCTGCCCGGCGATGCGCTCCATCAGTTGCGGAATGCCAATGGCCTCGGGGCCAAGGCCATCGAGTGGCGACAGGTGGCCCTTGAGCACGAAATAGCGACCGCGATAGCCGGTCTGCTCCACGGCGTAGACGTCGGTCGGCCCTTCGACCACGCACAGCAGCGTATCGTCACGGCGCACATCGGCGCATTGCGGGCAGAGTTCTTCTTCGGTCAGCGTGCGACACAGGCGGCAGTGGCCGACACCTTCCATCGCCTGACTCAAGGCCAGCGCCAGCCGCGAACCGCCGCTGCGATCACGCTCCAGCAACTGCAGCGCCATACGCTGCGCGGTTTTCTGACCAACGCCCGGCAGCACGCGGAAGGCATCGATCAACTGGCGAATCAGGGGGCTGAAGCTCATGAAGAAAAGTCCGACAAAAACACAAGACGCGGTTTATACCCGCGCGTTGCCGCCAGCGTCAATTCGGGGTTGAAGGGGTGCGACCAATAGCCGGTGCTGCGACGCCGGACTGTGGGAGGCGGCTTGCCGGCGATCTGCCGGGAACCGGCAGCAAAACCTGCACATGCGGAGTGTCAGATACAACCTGGGTGAGCTGCACAGCCCATCGCTGCCGTCGCAACCTGTGAGAACTCCTACACCCTTCGGGCACAAGCTGATTCAGTGAATTACAACCGCTGATCACACCTTCAACGCCATCTCCAGAAACTCCATCAGCGCCTGCACCCGCGCGCTGCGTTGTTTGCGGACCGGCACCAGCAGATTGATGGGGGCGCTGGTCAGTTGCCAGTCGGCGAGCACGCGCACCAGTGCGCCGCTGGCGATGGCGTCGCTGACGTCCCACTGCGAGCGGAGCACGATGCCCAGCCCCTGCTCGGCCCAGCGACGGGCCACAGAGCCGTCGTTGGTCAACAGGGCTGGCTCAATGCGCAGGGTTTTCTTTGTCGCACCTTTGCTCATGTGCCAGAGGGTCACGTCTTCGTCGTTTTCCCGGATACAGATGCAGCGATGACCTGCCAGCTCGTCAGGCGAGGCAGGAATGCCGTGCTGCTCCAGATACGCAGGGCTGGCGCACAGCCAGCGGTTGTTGTGCGCCAGCGTGCGGGCGATCCACAGGCTGTCGTTGAGGCTGCCGATATGAATCACGGCATCACTGTCGTGTCGATCCGGCCAGGGCGTTTCACGCAGGTCGAGGTGCAGGCGCAGTTGTGGATGCAGTCTGGCGAAGCGCGCCAGCAGCGGCGCGATACGCTGGCGGCCATAGCCGAAGGGCGCGGCCAGCCTGAGCGTGCCGACCAGGCGTTCGTCACGCTGTTTGAAAGACTCCGGCAGCGCTTCCAGTTGTTCCAGCAAATACGCGCTTTCCCGGGCGAAGCGCTCGCCATCGGCAGTCAGGCTCAAGCGGCGGGCATCCCGGTTGGCCAACGTAATACCCAGTTGCGTTTCCAGCTTGCGCAGCCGCATCGACAACGCCGGTGGCGAAACGTTAAGCACTCTGGCCGCCGCACTGAGTGACTCACAACGCGACAGCGTTACCGCCAGACGCAAATCTTCGATGGCAATCATTCAGTTCATCTTAAGGATTGATGAAGACTGATTGAACCACAGCTTCATTATCGAACAGTAGAGTGAATGCGTACCCAGCCACACGAGCGCAACACATGTCAGCCTCTCTGATGCCCAACTTACCGCCATCCCTTGATACGCCCGTCGCGCTGATCGACGTGTCACGCATGCAGCACAACATCCAGCGCATGCAGCAACGCATGAATAAACTCGGCGTACGCCTGCGGCCGCACGTCAAGACCAGCAAATCCCTGCCGGTCATTGAGGCGCAACTGGCCGCCGGTGCCTGCGGCGTGACGGTCTCGACACTTAAAGAAGCCGAATATTGTTTTGCCAACGGGATCGACGACGTCTTCTACGCCGTCGCCATGGCACCCGGCAAACTGCATCAGGCACTGGCCCTGCGCCGCAAGGGCTACCGCCTGAGCATCCTGACTGACAGCGTCGTTGCTGCGCAGCACATCGTCGCGTTCGGGCAGGAGCACGATGAGCGTTTCGAGGTGTGGATCGAAATCGACTGCGACGGCCATCGCTCCGGTCTGGCGGCCGATGACGAGACACTGGTAGCGGTGGCGCGATTGCTGATCGAAGGCGGCATGCAATTGCGTGGCGTAATGACCCACGCCGGGTCCAGCTACGATCTGGATACGCCCGAAGCACTAGAGGCGATGGCCGAACAGGAGCGCTCTCTGTGCGTCAGTGCTGCCGGGCGCATCCGTGACGCCGGACTGCCCTGCCCCGAGGTCAGTATCGGCTCCACGCCCACAGCCCTCTCGGCGCAGAGCCTGGAAGGCGTGACCGAGGTCAGGGCCGGGGTTTATGTGTTTTTCGATCTGGTGATGCACAACATCGGCGTCTGCGCGGCCGATGAGCTTGCGCTGAGCGTACTGACCACAGTTATCGGTCACCAGCAGGACAAGGGCTGGATCATCGTGGACGCGGGCTGGATGGCCATGAGCCGTGACCGCGGCACACAGCGTCAGCGCCAGGATTTCGGCTACGGCCAGGTCTGCACCGAAAGCGGCGACTGGATCGAAGGCGCGCGCGTGACCGGCGCCAATCAGGAACACGGCATTATTACCCTGGCGGCCGAGGACTGCGGCGATATCACTGAGCGCTTCCCGATTGGCAGTCGGCTGCGGATCCTGCCCAACCACGCGTGCGCCACCGGCGCGCAGTTTCCTGACTATCACGCGCTGGATGCCGAAGGCAGCGTGCACACTTGGAGTCGCTTGCATGGCTGGTGATCTCGAGCTGATCCATACCCCCCATGCCGCCGCGCCGGGCGGGCATTATTCACAGGCCGTGCGGCATCAGGACACGCTGTACGTCTCGGGGCAACTTCCGATACGCGCTGACGGCAGCCACAGTGTCGACGAGCCGTTCGAGGTACAGACGGCCATCGCGCTGGACAACCTGCTGGCGATTATCACGGCTGCCGAATGCAGCATCGAGGACCTGATCAAGGTTACGGTCTACGTGGCAGGCGTCAAACACTGGCCCGCCTTCGACCGGATCTACGCCAGCTATCTGGGCCTGCATCGCCCAGCCCGCGCCGTGGTTCCCGTTCCGGAACTGCACCATGGCTATCTGATCGAGATTGAAGCGCTGGTACGCGTGCCAAAAACAGCTCCATGCGCTTAGCGGCCCGCATACAGCAGATTATTCTTCGCAGCCTTCAAGATCGGCGCTTTTTATCCAGATCGCTTTGTTAGCTTATTGATATGAAACGGATTGGCCTTCAAGGGCCGTCTGCTGCCGCCGATCTTTTCTCGCTCCAGGGAGCCCGCTGGATGACCATACATTCCCCGAACAGCCATCGCGTCGATCTGCACACGGCGCAGCAGTTTTACATCGATGGCCGCTGGCGAGCTCCCGCAGTTGCGGCGACGCTGCCGGTGATCAATCCGGCCACCGAAGAGGTTGTCGCACACGTCGCCAGCGGTACCGCAGCCGACGTGGATCGCGCCGTGGCAGCGGCACGAGCGGCCTTTGCCGGTTGGTCCGGCACTCCGGCAGAAGTACGGGCTCAGGTGATTGGCCGCATCCATGAACTGATCATCGAGCGCAAGGAAGACCTGGCGCAGGCCTTGTCCCTGGAAATGGGCGCCTCCATCAGCTCGGCGCGGGCGATGCAGGTGCCGCTGGCGGCCGAGCACGTTCGGGTTGCGCGGGATTTGCTGGGCACTTATGCGTTCCAGACCGTCGAAGGCAGCACGGCGATTCAGCGTGAGCCCATCGGAGTCTGCGGTCTTATTACGCCGTGGAACTGGCCGCTGTATCAGATCACCGCCAAGGTTGCTCCGGCCATTGCCGCAGGTTGTACCGTGGTACTCAAGCCCAGCGAACTGTCGCCCTTGAGCGCATTGCTGTTCGCGCAACTGGTACACGACGCGGGCCTGCCTGCCGGGGTCTTCAATCTGGTGAATGGCAGCGGCCCGGAAGTCGGTGGCGCGATGGCGGCGCACCCTGACATCGACATGATTTCCATCACCGGCTCCAATCGCGCAGGTGCCCTGGTCGCCCAGGCGGCCGCTCCGACCGTGAAACGTGTTACGCAGGAACTGGGGGGCAAATCCCCCAACGTGCTGTTGCCCGATGCCGATTTCGCCAAGGCCGTGCCGCTGGGCGTCATGGCGGCGTTCCGCAACGTCGGCCAGTCGTGCAGTGCACCGACGCGCATGATCGTGCCGAAAAATCGTCTGGCGGAAGTTGAAGCGCTGGCCATCGAAACCGCCAACGCAATCATCGTCGGCGACCCGCAGTCGGAAAACACAGTGCTGGGACCTATCGCCAACGAAGCCCAGTTTCATCGCGTGCAGGCGATGATCGAAGCAGGACTTGGCGAAGGCGCGAAGCTGCTCTGCGGCGGACCGGGTCGTGTCGAGGGTTTCGAGAAAGGCTTCTATGCCCGCCCTACCGTGTTCTCCAACGTGAACACTTCGATGCGCATCGCTCAGGAAGAAATCTTCGGCCCGGTGCTGTGCCTGATCGCCTACGAGACAGTGGATGAAGCGGTGGCCATCGCCAACGACACGGTCTATGGGCTGGGGGCGCACGTGCAAAGCCAGGACCTGCAGCAGGCTCGTGCCGTGGCCTCCCGGATCCGCGCCGGTCAAGTGCTCCTCAACTACCCGGCCTGGAATCCGATGGCGCCGTTCGGCGGCTACAAACGCTCCGGCAACGGGCGCGAGTACGGGGTGCAAGGGTTTGAGGAGTATCTGGAGACCAAGGCAATTGTCGGGTTTGGCGCAGAGTAAGCACGCCAGCGTACGTTTCAGCCGGAATCGCCTTCACACTGATCGTGCCCACGCTCTGCGCTCGTCGTTATACACAAGTCCGCAAGACGCGCAAAACGGGGGCCAAAACGTAAGTATCTGACTGAATGCATGCCCCGTGGGAGGCGGCTTGCCGGCGATGGCGTCCGTTCAGTCGCTGATAGGTCGCTTCAGAAAAAGCATCGCCGGCAAGCCGCCTCCCACAGTATTCCGTGGTCGCAGCAAGACTCGGGTATAACGCTGAGCACAGGCATGGGCATGATCGGCGTGCTTGAGATCACGCTGATCGTTCCTACGCTCCGCGTGGGAATGCCTCCCAGGACGCTCCGTGTCCGCTCTCGAATGTGGCTCAGATGTGTGCCCAAGCTCCAGCGTTATCCACGTCATGCGCTCGGCTCACTGAATTCGCAATCTGTGCCATTTGTGACGCGGAGCGTCACGGGAGGCATACCCACGCGGAGCATGGGCACGATCAGTGTCGANGGACTTGTGTATAACGATGAGCGCTCTGCGTAGTAATGCCTCCCAGGACGCTCCGCGTCCGCTCTTGAATGTGGCGCAGATGCATGGACAAGCTCCAGCGTTATCCATGTCATGCGCTCGGCTCACTGAATCCGCAATCTGTGCCATTTGTGACGCGGAGCGTCACGGGAGGCATTCCCACGCAGAGCGTAGGAACGATCATCACGATCAGTGTTGAGGCGGACTTGTGTATAACGATGAGTGCTCTGCGTGGGCATGCAGCCCGGAACGCTCCGCGTCCCATTTGTCTGGTCGCACAGAAGTTTCAGTGTCCGGCACAGTCCTGCGGTCAAAAAAAATGCCAGGCACATGGCCTGGCATTGATACCCGCAACAGCAACCGTCAGAACGGCAGCTTCATGCCTGGCGGCAGTTGCATGCCGGCGGTCATGGAGGCGGTCTTTTCCTGGCTGGCCTGTTCGATCTTGCGCACGGCGTCGTTGACGGCGGCGGCGATCAGGTCTTCCAGCACTTCCTTGTCTTCCTGCATCAGGCTGTCATCCAGATTGATGCGCTTGACGTCATGACGACCGGTCATCACCACGCTCACCAGACCTGCGCCCGATTGACCGGTGACTTCCGCGTTGGCAAGTTCTTCCTGCATCTTGGCCATTTTTTCCTGCATTTGCTGGGCCTGCTTCATCAGGCCAGCCATGCCACCTTTCATCATGGGATATCTCCTCGAATATGGATGGTTCATTTGCGCAGCGCGCGAAGCGCCGTGCTGTCAGTTATTGAGTCTGCGCTGCCGGAGCATCCACAGGCTTGATCGTATCTTCTCGAATCATCGCGCCAAACTGCTGCAGCATCTGCTGAATGAACGGATCGGCATGAATCGAGGCCTCGGCCTGGCGCTGGCGCTGGGCACGCAAACGCGATGCGGCCTGGGCAGGGGTTTCCTGCTCGGGCTTGATCAGCTCGATAGACAGATTGATCGTGCGGCCCGTGAACTGGTTCAACGCGTCGTTCAGGCGACGCTGCTGGGTCGAGTTGAACAGTGCGCTGTGCGCCGGGTCCAGGTGCAGCAACCAGTGATCGCCCTCCTTGCCCATCAGCGTACAGTTGGCGGCGATGCTGCCGGTCATGCCGGAGATTGGCAAGCCGGGAAACATCTCCAGCCATTCCAGCGCAAGGCCCGTGGCGGGCATGGCAGCAGGCGTCGGCTCGGGCTCGACCGGTTCGGCGTCACCGACGCTCTCATGCGCCAGCTCGTCCAGGTAAGCATAGGACGCAGGGTCGATGTCCACATCCGGCTCGACATAGTCATCGTCCGGTGGCGGCTCGTCGTCGCGGTCCATGGGGGCTGACAGATACGCTGCATCCGGAATGGCTTCGAGCATGGCTGGCGTGACAGCCTGCTCGGCAACCGGCTGGGGTTCTTCGGCAGGCTGTTCCTGCGCCTGTTGCTCCTCGACCTGCGGCGCGTCCGGTACGGGACTTGCGGGCGCAGGCGTCGGCATGGGCGTCAGATCAGGCTGTTCGCCGAGGGTTTCCAGAACGGGATCGGCAACCGGCGCTTCGGCGGGCTCGGCGACAGGCTCGGGTATCACATCGGCCACGGGCGTTTTCGGCTCGTTCCACGGCAGATCGATTTCTTCGGCAGCCGCTGGCGGTGCGGGTTGAGCCTGTTCAGGCTCAGGCTTCACCGGCGCAGCTTTGACCGGAGCCGGTTCAGGTGCGGGCACCGTCGCTTCAAAAGCAGGATCGGGCGCTGCCATCACAGGCGGTTGGGAAGGCACCGATGCAACAGGTGTCGCATCGGCCACTGCCCTTTGGGAATCAGCCGTGGCCTGGCTGATCCCCACCGGCTTTAGCGGCTGCCTCGGCGCGTTCTCGCTATCGGCCGGCCGGAACGCCAGCATGCGCAGCAGCACCATCTCGAAACCGCCACGCGGGTCGGGCGCCAGAGGCAGGTCACGTCGGCCGATCAGGCCCATCTGGTAATAGAATTGCACGTCTTCGGCCGGCAGCGCCTGCGCCAGAGCGAGGACGCGATCACGGTCGCCATGACCGTTGTCGACACCCTCGGGCAGCGCCTGGGCAATCGCCACGCGGTGCAGCACGTTAAGAATTTCCGAGAGCACACCGTTCCAGTCTGGCCCCTGCTCGGCCAGATGGCGCACGGCTTCAAGCACGCCTCGGGCATCGCCTTCCAACAATGCAGTCAGCACATCGAACACCTGACCATGGTCCAGCGTGCCAAGCATGGCGCGCACATCGGCGGCCATGACCTTGCCTTCACCGAAGGCAATCGCCTGATCGGTCAGGCTCATGGCGTCGCGCATCGAACCATCGGCGGCGCGGCCCAGCAACCACAGCGCGTCGTCTTCGAACGGCACGTTCTCGACACCCAGCACGTGGGTCAAATGCTCGACCACACGTTCCGGCGTCATGTTCTTCAGGGAAAACTGCAGGCAGCGCGACAGAATGGTCGCCGGCAGCTTTTGCGGATCGGTCGTCGCCAGGATGAACTTGACGTAGGGCGGCGGTTCTTCAAGCGTCTTGAGCAAGGCGTTGAACGAGTGGCTGGACAGCATGTGCACTTCGTCGATCAGGTAGACCTTGAAGCGTCCGCGACTCGGCGCGTACTGCACGTTGTCGAGCAATTCACGGGTGTCTTCGACCTTGGTACGGCTGGCGGCGTCGATCTCGATCAGGTCAACGAAACGACCTTCATCGATCTCCTTGCACACCGAACAGACGCCGCAGGGCGTTGAGGTAATGCCGGTTTCGCAGTTCAGGCATTTGGCAATGATGCGCGCGATGGTGGTCTTGCCGACACCGCGCGTGCCGGTGAACAGATAGGCGTGGTGCAGGCGCTGGCTGTCGAGCGCGTTGATCAGGGCCTTCAACACATGTGTCTGGCCGACCATTTCGCGGAACGAGCGCGGACGCCATTTACGTGCAAGAACCTGATAACTCATTGAAAACCGTCGCGACTGGTAAGCGGAAGACCGCCAATGCTAGCCGAGCAGGGACAAAATTGCATCCGGTGTCCTGCTTATTGTGGCCTGACGGCCGAATTTGCCGGTTCGTGAACATGTTTTCATCAATAGAGGCTGTTCGCGCTGTAGCAATAGCGTCATATTCCATCGCTACGCTCGCCTGAAATCTTTGGTAACACATAATTCAGACAGGTATTCGCGATGACCGACAGACCCGACGACGAGTCCACCCTCCACCCCAGCCGTCGTCGCTTTCTGGGCGGCATGGCAGCATTGGGCGCAGGCGTTACGCTCAGCAGTTACGTCACCGCCGGTGAAAAGCCACCTGCTGCAGCCGAGAAGCACCTGACCGGCGCAGCACTGGACAAGGCACTGCGCGACAACGTCAAGACGGTCGTGGTGATCTACGCGGAAAACCGCAGTTTCAACAACCTGTTCGGCAACTTTCCAGGCGTGGAAAAGCCGCTGTCTTCCCTCAAGGCCGCTGATTATGAACAGCGCGACCGCGATGGAAGCTTGCTGAGCAAACTGCCGCCCGCCTGGGGCGGCGTGCTGCAGGTCGGTCCGCAGAGCGTCGATGGCGTGACCTACCCGGCTGGCGTGCAGTTTCAGGAAAACCTGCCCAACGCGCCCTTCCCGCTCAAGGGTCCGAACAATGAAGACTTGCCGCTGAGCCTGGTCACCCGCGACCTGTGGCATGTGTTCTATCAGAACCAGATGCAGATCAACGAAGGCAAGAACGACCGTTTCGTGGCCTGGGCCGATTCCGGCGGACTGACCATGGGTCAATATGCGCAGACGCAATACTCACTGCGACTGTGGGACGTGGCGAAAGAATTCGTGCTGTGCGACAACTTTTTTCAGGGCGCTTTCGGCGGCTCGTTCCTCAACCACCAGTACCTGATTTCAGCAACGGCGCCGATCTATCCCGATGCCGCCAACTCGCCTGCCAAATCACAGATCGCCACGCTGCAGAGCGACAACCCGGAAGACCCGCGCCTCAAGCCGCTGGACAAGTCCCCCGCCAGCGCCATGGAAGGACCGCCGCAGTTTGGCCCCAGCGCGATCACCCCGGATAACTATGCGGTCAACACCCTGGCCCCGCCCTACTGGCCGACCTGGCTGCGCGACCCGCAGAACCCCGACTATTCCAAACCGGATCTGGCCAACGTGCTGGTGCCGCAGAATCATGAGCACATCGGCGACAAGCTGTCGAAGAAGGACATCGACTGGGCGTGGTACGCAGGCGCCTGGCAGGTCACGCTGGATGAATTCAAGGATTCCACCGGTATCCCGAAGATCCCCAACTTTCAATACCATCACCAGCCGTTCAACTACTTCGTAAAGCAAGGTCCTCAGAACCCTGCCGAGCGTAAACGCCGGTTGCGTGATGGTGGCCTGGGTGACGAAGCGAGCACCAATCGTTTTCTGGCCGATGCCGAAGCAGGCAAGCTGCCCGCCGTTACCTTCTATAAGCCTCAGGGCAACCTGAACATGCACGCAGGCTATGCCGACGTGGCGTCGGGCGATCGACACATAGACCGTGTGGTCAAGGTGCTGCGTAACAGTCCGCAATGGGAAAATATGGTGATTGTGATCACCATGGATGAGAACGGCGGCTGGTGGGACCACGTTGCACCGCCCAAGGGCGACCGTTTCGGCCCCGGCACACGTGTTCCGGCGCTGGTCATCTCACCGTTTGCCCGCAAAGGCACGGTCGACCACACCGTCTACGACACCGCGTCGATCCTGCGCCTGATCACTCGCGTTCACGGCCTGGAAAAGCTCGACGGCCTCAAGCGTCGCGACGACGCAATGGTCGCCCGGGGCCAGCAGCCCATGGGCGATCTCACCAACGCCTTGCAATTCAGCAACCATCACAAAGCCTGAATCGGCTGTCAGGCCTGAGCCTTGTCCAGCTCCAGAGCGGTCCGCTTCGACCCTCTGGACTCGGGCAGGGACGCCACGTACACCGTGCGTGACGGGAAGGCAAAACGCACATCCATGTCGGCAAACGCCTCCATGATTTCCAGATTGATCGTCTGCTGCACGTCCATATAGACGTTGTAGCTGGGGTCGAGCACGATGTAGACCGTCTCGAATTCCAGCGACGTCTCGCCAAAACTGCGGAAGTGCGAACGGTCGAAACGCGCGTTTTTCAGGCGGCGAATGATCTCTTCGACCTTCTTCGGTACTTCACGCACCTGGTCAACGGAACAGTCATAGGTCAGCCTGAAATCGAAGACGATACGCCGCTCCTGCAGCCGCTTGTAGTTTTGAATGGTGCTGCCGATCATGTCGGCATTGGCCATGACGATCTGCTCGCCGCCCAGGCTGCGAATACGCGTGGTCTTCAGGCCTACGTGCTCGACAGTACCCGAAAGCGAACCCACGACAATGAAGTCGCCAATCTCGAACGGTTTATCCACCGCGATGGCCAGCGAGGCGAAGACATCGCCGAGAATGTTCTGCACCGCCAGCGCCACGGCGATACCGCCCACGCCGAGGCTGGCCACAAACGCCGTGATGTTGACCCCGACGTTGGACAGCATCGCCATCAGCACCGTGGCCCACAACAGCACCTTCGCGCCCCAGAGGCTCAAGGTCGCCAGCGCACTGCCTTGAAAGGTGCTGGTGGTGCTGTGACGCGCGAAGTAGCGATACAGCGCCAGCGCAATCGCCCGATTCGCCCACAGCCCGACCTGCAGCGCCGCGACCACGAACCACAGGCTGCTGACGCGCCCGAGCCAACGCTCCGGCAAATCGAGCATGCCGACGCCGATCAGCAGTGACGCCAGCAATATCAGCGTATTGCTGGTGCCGGATAACACCTCGACGGCGATATAACTCAACTGCGCGTTGGGCGCAGATGAACGCGTGCGGATCTTGCGCAATACAAAACCAATCGCACCGCGAACCAGGACGAAGCTCAGCGTCGAAGCGACGATGGCCAGAATCCAGTTCGCCAGTGAAATGCCTAAAAATTCCGATTCGGTGAAAAAAAGGATGATGTCATGTTCCATTCGGTCCTCCGGCTGCATAGCTGCGAGACGCCCGACCGAAAAGCCTTTGACACCCGCAGCGACCTGATATGCCCCTTGCCGTAACACGGTTTCAAGCGACGCGTAGAGGATTAGGTGGCATTGATGCCAAGGCGTTCAGTGCAATTTTCTGTACATTCATCCAACTATCTACATTGGCGGAAAATTTGCAGACAAATAGGCAAACTTGAACTAAGGATCTGCTGAAACCTGCCGATACGCCTCGCTCAGGCGTCCTGTAAGGAGCAGCCTAGAGCGCTCACGGCACATAAGCGGGCACTCAGCGCACCCATGCACTGAAAGAGTGAACATCATCATTAACTACCCGAATTGTCGAACAAAAAGACAATGCTTCAACTAATCGCAAGACGCTAGTTACTGCTTTATATATTCATGAGCTGAACCACTCAGCCTTTCACGCACACCCGGAATGGACTCGATCATGCTTTCGGTATCGACAGCACTTTCCAGCTTTTTGCATACGCATCAGGTGGAAAACGCAACCTTTCACTTCAACCAGCCACCTTCCGCCGAACTGCTCGACTCCGTCAGCCGCTGGTTCGACCAGCCCAAGAGCAAATCCCGCAAGCGCATCAGCGGACCGTTACTGGCGGGCGACACCCGGCTGTTTGCCAAATCCCAATTGCTCGAAAGCCTGAAATCCCGCTTGCGCGTGACGCTTGGGCGACAGACCGCCGACGGCCGTTATGACTGGGCCGTGGAAGAACTGCACAACACCCTGGCCGCCAGTCAGCGCGGGATACCCTCGCCTTCTATCATCGGCTTCGGCTACATCCGCCGCGGTCTGGGCCTGGTACAGGAAACCCTGCTGCTGACCGAACTGCTGGACGGCTATTGCGACGGCCAGGACTGGCTTGAGCAACATCCGCAACGCGTTCAGTGGTTCGTGGAACATGCACTTGAGCTGCTGCAACGCAGCAATGCCAAGGGCATCTACCACATGGACTTCTCCGCGCTGAACATCATGCTCGACGAGAACAACGCCGAACCGATGAAAGTCATCGACATGGAAAACTGCTTTGTCGGGCCGACACCCTACTCTGCCGAAACGCTGGCCTTTCAAACGGGCTTTCTCTATCGACGCGGCTTGTACAAGTTCATTACCGAAGCGGACTACGACAGCCTGGTTTATCGAATGACCCAACGTGATGACGTCGAAATAAGCCGCTTCGAAGCGCTTTATGACGTCTGCAAACACGAGAACATAGGCCGCAAGGAACGCCGCCGGATATTTCTTGAGGGTGGGCTGTAGGAAGACAGATGCACTGAGCGTTGGCGTCGATTATCCAGGGAACGGATATCGATGGCTGATGCGACGATATGACTGAACGGAAGATTCAGATCGAGTGCTTGGACAGAGGCTGGGTATGTTGCTGCGTCGAGGACCGACAGAGGTTCGTTAAGGTGGTGCCCCCACCAGCCACACCCCGGCACACAATGTTCCCGCTGTGGCTGCTTCCTTCCGGATCTGACCAGGTTCACGGGTAATCGTTGCGGGGGGACCGATGGGGTCACCATAACGACGCTCACCAGTTGGCGAGCCGCGCTATTGTACCGGTCTGGAGCGAGTTTACAACCACTGGTTTGGATAAAAATTTCGATCAGGCTCAAGCACTTGTGTAACGGGGCCGGGACGAGATCCGGGCGCTGGAAGAGAGGCAGAATGATCCTGTACCCTGCCCTTCCGATCATCATCAGCCGACAGGTTGCCCATGCAGACTCGATTGGTCAGCTACGAAGCACTTACGCCGACTCAATGCCGACAGCTCGAAACGCTCCAGATCGCGCCAGAACAGATCCAGTTCTCGGGCGATATCCACACTGCGCTCAATACCCTGCTGGTCAATCCCAGCGCTGACATCGCAGGCTTCGTGTTTTTGGTTGATGAAGTGCCCAAGGGCTTTTTCATGCTCAAGCGTGGGGATTGCCTGCCGCATTGGGCATTGGAGGACGCGACCGCGACCTTGCACGCGTTGCAGATTGATCGTCGAGAACAGGGCAAAGGGCTGGGCAAGGTGTGTCTGAAGGCGTTGCCAGCGGCGTTGAGCCTGAAGTGGCCGGACATCCAGCAACTGATGCTGTCAGTGGATGCCGACAATGCAGCGGCTATCGGTTTGTATGTCGGGCAAGGCTGGATTGATGCCGGCGAAGCCTATCGCGGACGGATAGGCTTTGAGCGACGGCTGGTGTTGAAGCTTTGACGAACGCCAAAGCATGCCTTCGTGGGAGGCGGCTTGCCGACGATGCAGTCGACGCGGTGTGTCAGGAAAATCGCATCATCGTTCATCGCCGGCAAGCCGCCTCCCACAGTCTGGTGTCTTTTCCAGACTGTTTACTGCGCCTGCAACACCTCGTCCGCCTTGCCACCGGCATCCTGAATCAACAGATGGATGAAGTGCAGTTTGGCGATGACTGCAGGCGGCAGCACGAACGGGTAGAAATCAGGCTGACCCATGCTGCGTGACAGCTCGTTGAGCATCCCGGCCAGTTCGATCCAGGCGTTGACGAACGACAGGAATGCCGGGCCGCCAGGATGTTGTGGGTCGAACAGCGTTTCCAGCGGGAACGGCTGATAATCGAGTTCCATATCGCGGGCGCTCATGCCGAAGCCCAGCGCCGTGTCAACCGCATCCATCATGTGCAGGTAATGCGCCCAGGTTTCGGCCCAGTCTTCCCACGGGTGCATGGTGGCGTACGCACTGACGAAGCTTTCCTGCCAGTTGTCAGGCGCGCCGTTCTTGTAGTGGTGATCCAGCGCGTCGGCATAGCTGGCTCGCTCGTCACCAAACAGGTTGCGGTAGCTTTCCTGCCAATAGGTGTTGGCTATCAATCGATCCCAGTAATAGTGGCCGACTTCGTGGCGAAAATGGCCGAGCAAGGTGCGATAGGGTTCGTGCATCTGCACGCGCATGGCTTCGCGGTGTGCGTCGTCGGCTTCTTCGATGTTCAGCGTGATCAGGCCGTTGGCGTGACCGGTGGTGGGCAGATTGCCTTCCAGATCGACGCCGACAAAATCGAAAGCCAGCCCTGCTTCTTCATCGACTGTCTTGGGAATGACCTGCAGCCCCAGCGAAATCAGCTGTGCGACCAGACGCCGCTTGGCAGTCTCGACCTTGCGCCAGCGCTCGCCGTTTTCCGGTACTGAAAGGTCTGGAATGGTACGGTTCAGGCTGCAGGCAACGCAGAACTCACCCATGTTGTGGGCCGGAAACAGCCAGTTGCAGGCCGCGGGCGTGTCGAGGTTGGCACAGCGCCGATAAACGCCTGCATCCGGCTCATCGCTCAGACGCCACGTAGTAGGCTCAGCCCCAGGCTCCAGCGCCGCAATACGCCCCTGCTCAGGCAGATAGCCCAGCGCTGCCGAGCACGCCAGGCATTGGGTATTGGGGAAAAACACCGACTGTCCGCACTGGCACTGCCAGACTTTACTGTTGCGTTTGGTCTCACCGACGAAAGGCGCAGTGATACGTGAACTCAGTTGCTCGAAAAAGCGATACATGGCGATCTCCCGTGGGCCTTGCATGGACTAGATCATGCGGGGGCTTCAGGGGTTCAAAATATTATTCGGGTCAGTGAATAAAGGCGAAAGACGCAGGTTTTCGCGTCCGCATCGATCGTTCCCACGCTCCTGCGCTCATCGTTATACACAAGTCGGGAAGACGCGCAAAACGGGGGCCAAAACGAAAGTGACTGACTGAATGCATACCCCGTGGGAGGCAGCTTGCCGGCGATGGCGTCAGTTCAGTCACTGATAGGTCGCTTCAGAAAAAGCATCGCCGGCAAGCCGCCTTCCACAGTAGCGATGGGCAGGATCATAGAGCCGGCCCCTCAATCCACCGACACACCCA
Source organism: Pseudomonas viridiflava (assembly GCF_001642795.1). Lineage (GTDB taxonomy): Bacteria > Pseudomonadota > Gammaproteobacteria > Pseudomonadales > Pseudomonadaceae > Aquipseudomonas > Aquipseudomonas viridiflava. Next base: position 171,139 of record NZ_LKEH01000043.1, read on the forward strand.
GCTCGGTCAGGCGCACCAGCAATGCATCCTCATCCAGAACGGTGAGGCCCAGCTCATTGGCCTTGGCCAGCTTCGACCCCGCCCCCGGCCCTGCGACGACGGTGTGGGTTTTCGCCGACACTGACCCGGACACCTTGGCGCCTAGGCTTTCGAGCTTCTCCTTGGCGACGTCCCGGCTCATGCGCTCCAGCGTACCGGTCAGCACCCAGGTCTGCCCGGCCAGCGGCAAGCCTTCCACGGCTTTTTTCTCGCTGCGCCAGTGCATGCCGAACTCTTTGAGCTGCGCCTCGATGGCACGTGCACGATCGGCGTTGGCGGTGTCGTCAAAGAAATCGCGTACGGCCTTGGCCTGCTTTTCGGGCAGCGCCTGGCGCATGTCCAGCCAGTCCGCGCCGATGATCGCGTCCAGCGTGCCGAACTTCTCGGCCAGCTTCAGCGCAGCACCCGGACCTACCGAAGGCACGTGCAGCTTGTCGATCAGGCCATCCAGCGTGGTGCTGGCGGCAAACTCGGCGCCCAACTCGCCCTGATCCTGCAGTTGCAGGCCGCACTCGCCCAGCAGCGCGTCGATCACGTTGCGGTTGTGCTCGTCCTCAAAGAAGCTGTGGATCTCGTAAGCGACTTCCATGCCGATGTCCGGCAGATAGGTCAGCACCTCCGGCAAGGCCTTCTTGACCCGCTCCAGCGACGCCAGCGAACGACCCAGCACCTTGGCCGTTTCCTCGCCGACATCGGGGATGCCCAGCGCGTAGATGAAGCGCGACAGCGTCGGCTGACGGCTGTCCGCAATCGCCTTGAGCAGTTTTTCGCTGGAGATTTTCGCAAAACCCTCCAGATCAATGATCTGTTCGTACTCTAGCTTGTACAGATCGGCCGGCGAGCCGATGAGTTTTTCGTCCACCAGTTGCTCGATGGTCTTGTCACCCAGACCTTCGATGTCCATGGCACGACGCGACACGTAATGGATGATCGCCTGCTTGAGCTGCGCGCCGCAGGCCAGACGACCGACGCAGCGGTATACCGCGCCTTCGCTGACGGTTTCCTTGCCCTTGCTGCGCTTGACCAACTGGGTGCGTTCGACATGCGAGCCACACACCGGGCAGGTCTGCGGGACCTCCACAGGCTTGGCATTATCGGGACGGCGTTCCATCACCACTTGCACAACCTGCGGAATCACATCACCGGCCCGGCGAATGATCACCGTGTCGCCGACCATCAGACCCAGGCGCGCCACTTCGTCCATGTTGTGCAGCGTCGCATTGGCAACCGTCACACCGGCGACCTTGACCGGCTTGAGGCGCGCAACCGGCGTCACTGCGCCAGTGCGTCCGACCTGGAATTCAACGTCCAGCAGCTCGGTCAGTTCTTCCATGGCCGGAAATTTGTGGGCAATCGCCCAGCGCGGTTCGCGGGCACGGAAACCCAGTTCACGCTGATCGGCGAGCTTGTTGACCTTGAACACCACGCCGTCTATCTCGTAGCTCAGCGACAGGCGTCGCTCGCCGATGTCGTGGTAGTAGGCCAGACACTCTTCAATGCCGTTGGCGAGCTTGAGCTCGCGACTGACCGGCACGCCCCATTCCTTGAGCTGATTGAGTACGCCGACATGGGTGTCGGCCACTTCAGCGGAGATCTGCCCCAGACCGTAACCGCAGAATTCCAGCGGGCGGTTGGCAGTGATCTTTGAGTCCAGCTGACGCAGGCTACCTGCTGCGGCGTTGCGTGGATTGGCAAAGGTCTTGCCGCCGATTTCCAGCTGGCTGGCGTTGAGCCGTTCGAAACCGGCTTTGGACATGAACACTTCGCCCCGCACTTCCAGCACTTCAGGCCAGCCGGAGCCATGCAGCTTGAGCGGGATATTGCGCACGGTGCGCACGTTGACGCTGATGTCTTCGCCGGTTGCCCCGTCGCCCCGCGTCGCGCCACGCACCAGCGCGCCGTCGCGGTACAGCAGACTCACCGCCAGACCGTCGAGCTTGGGTTCGCAGCTGTACTGAACCTTGCGACTGCCTTCGGGCAGGTCCAGACCTTCGGTCACCCGACGGTCGAACTCGTGCATGTCGTTTTCTTCGAAGGCGTTGCCCAGGCTGAGCATGGGCATTTCATGACGCACCTGGGTAAACGCCGACAGGGCCGCACTGCCGACCCGCTGCGTGGGCGAATCAGGCGTGACCAGATGCGGGTTCTCGGCTTCCAGCGCTTTCAGCTCGTGGAACAGGCGGTCGTACTCGACATCGGGAATGCTGGGCTCATCCAGAACGTGGTAGCGGTAGTTATGCTGATCCAGCTCTGCGCGCAGTTCCAGGATTCGGGTTTCGACGGCCTTCATACGGTGTTCTCTCAAAAAGCAAAAGAGCAGCCTGGGCTGCTCGATCGGGTGGTTCTGTTGTACCGCTCTCCAGCCCTTGCCGAACGCAGCGAATGCGGTTCAACAAGGGCTGGCACAGCAGACTCAGCCGCGACGCTGAGTCAGGGCGCGGCGTTCGAATTCGACGATGCGCTGGCGGTAGTGCTCGATGGTCTGCGCGGTCATTACGCTGCGCTGGTCATCTTTGAGCTCGCCGTCCAGCTCATGAGCCAGCTTGCGTGCTGCCGCGACCATGACGTCGAACGCCTGCTTCGGATGACGAGGACCCGGCAGACCCAGGAAGAAGCTCACCGCACGGGTGCTGAAATGGTCGATGTCGTCCAGATCGAACACGCCCGGCTTGACCGCATTGGCCATGGAGAACAGAACTTCGCCGTTGCCCGCCATGCTTTCGTGACGATGGAAGATGTCCATTTCGCCGAAACGCAGGCCGCTTTCCAGAATGTTCTGCAGCAAGGCCGGACCCTTGAAGCCGCTTTCGCTGCGCGAGATCACGCTGATGACCAGCACTTCCTCGACCGGAGGCAGGTCCTTTTCCTCAGTGATGATGTGGGTCGGCTTGTCGTCCGGGAAGTCGTCGTCACGGCCGGTGAACAGGCTCGGACCGCCCATGTCCAGATTCAGGTCGCCCTGCTGCGGCTCGCCCTTGCGTTTCTTGTCGCTGTTGCTGCGCTTGGCCTCGCGAGCGTTCTCACGAACGTTGTCTCGCGGGCTGGCGCTCATCGACGGCAGGTCGTGCTCGTCCAGTTGCGGCTCTTTATGCGTATCCAGCACACGGGGCGGCCCCAGCACTTCGGCCGAGCTCGGTTCCTCGTCGTCCGGAAGGTTGGAAAAGCTCCGGTCCAGCCTGAATTTCAGTTTTCCCTTGCCGCCGCGCATACGGCGCCAGCCATCGAAGAGAATACCGGCAATGACAATTATGCCGATGACGATCAGCCACTCGCGCAGACCGATTTCCATGTAATCCAGTGCCTCTAATGAAGAATTCTGAAAATGAGGGCCTAAACCCCTTTAATACGTGGTGCCAAGTCTATGTTCTGACTGGCATTTTGCCCACGGAAAAATAAAAAGTAGCCGCTAAACTAGCACGACCAAAGGTAACTTTACACCGTCTGTTACACCTCTTTGGTGCGCAAATTGATATCTACCGCACGACCGTCACACTTTCAGGCATCCACAAGCCGTTTTCCCCGGAAAAACACAGGTCCCGACCTAGGCATCCACCAGCGCCATGGCCTCTTCCACATCCACCGCAACCAGCCGCGAACAGCCCGGCTCATGCATGGTGACGCCCATCAGTTGATCAGCCATTTCCATGGCGATCTTGTTGTGGGTGATGTAGATGAATTGTACGGTTTGTGACATTTCCTTCACGAGCCGGGCATATCGACCGACGTTGGCATCGTCCAGTGGTGCATCGACCTCGTCGAGCATGCAGAACGGTGCCGGATTGAGTTTGAAAATGGCAAAAACCAATGCCAGTGCAGTCAGTGCCTTTTCCCCGCCGGACAGCAGATGAATGGTGCTGTTCTTCTTGCCGGGGGGACGCGCCATGATTGTCACCCCTGTATCGAGTAAATCTTCGCCCGTCAGTTCCAAATAAGCGGAGCCGCCACCGAAAACTTTTGGGAAAAGTGCCTGAATTCCGCTATTTATCTGATCGAAGGTCTCTTTGAAGCGATTTCGCGTCTCCTTGTCGATCTTGCGGATCACGTTCTCCAGCGTCTCCAGCGCCTCCACCAGATCGGCGTCCTGGGCATCCAGATAGCGCTTGCGCTCGGACTGCTGCTGGTACTCGTCGATGGCCGCCAGGTTGATCGCGCCGAGGCGCTGAATACGTCCGGCAAGACTCTCCAGTTGCAACTCGGCGGCCTGTTCGCTGGCTTCCGGGGTCAGCGTGGCGAGGACGCCGTGCAGGTCGTAGCCGTCTTCATGCAACTGGTCCTGCAAGGCCTTGCGGCGTACTGTCAAGGCCTGCCATTCCAGACGCTGCTGCTCGAGTTGACCCCGCAGCAACTGCGATTGCTGTTCAGCCTGGGTGCGGCGTTTCTCGGCGTCACGCAGTTCGCGGTCAGCGTCCTCCAGCGCGTTCTTGGCGATGCGCATCTCGTCATCGACCACCATGCGCCGCTCAAGCAATTCTTCCAGTTTGAGCCGCAGTTCTTCCAGCGGCGCCTCACCCTCTTCCAGGTTGAGGCTCAATTGTTCGCGCTTTTCCGTCAGGCGCTCGGACTGCATCTGCAGACGTTCAAGCGCCTGACGGGTCGAGTCATGCTGCGCCTTGAGCGACCCCAGACGTACCGCCAGTTGATGGCTGCGGTCCTTGTGCAGGCGGGCTTCCTGACGCACACGGTCAAGCCGCTCGCGCAGGCTGTCACGCTGGGCCTGGAGCACTTCGCGCTGCTCGGTGTCCAGCGCCATGGCGTAGAGCGCGTCCTGCAATTCCAGACGTGACTCACCCAGATGTTCATGTTCAAGCGCGCGTTGCTCGCCCAGCTCGGCCAGCTCTTCATCCAGACGGGTACGGCGCAGAGTCAGCTGTTCGACCTTGGCCCTGGCTGCCGACAGCTGCGCCTTGAGCTCGCTCTGCTGACGCGTCTCGTCCTGCACGCGACGGCGCAGTTGCTCTCTTGATTCTTCCTGTTGCGATTGCTGCTCGCGCAGGCTCAACAGTTGTTCTTCCAAAGCAGCCAGCGTCGCTTCGCGTTCGTCACGCTCCAGACCGAGCTGCTGCAATTCCTGACCACGGGCCAGCACACCGCTCTGCGCTTCGCTGGCACGTCGTACGCGCAGGAAGTGTCGCCCGACCCAGTAGCCGTCGCGACTGATCAGGCTCTGCCCCGCCGCCAGTTGACCACGCCGGGCGAGCGCCTCGTCCAGGTCGCTGACCGGGATCACCTGCCCCAGCCAGGCCGACAGGTCGATATCGCTTTCCACCTTGTCGAGCAGACTGCCTGCCACGCGTTGGGTATCGGCTCCAGCGCTCAGCAGGCGCAGATCGCCCTGCTGGAAGTTCGCCACGTCCAGCCCGTCGAAATCATCGACCAGTACGGCCTGCAGATCAGCGCCAAGCACCGTCTCGACCGCCATTTCCCAACCGGCGTCTACCTTGAGGCTTTCCGCCAGACGCGGGCGCTGATCCAGGTGCTGATCGCGCAGCCATTCGGCGGTGCCGGTGTCAGGGTCGAGGGCGGCCTGTTGCAGGGCTTCCAGCGAGGCCAGTCGGCCATTGAGGCGCTGCAACTCGCCTTGCGCCTGCTGCTGGTCCTGATTGGCGCGCTGCAAGGCTTCGCGCAGTTGTTCAAGACGCTCGACTGCCTGCTCTTCGCCCATGTGCAGTTCTTCGAGGGTCATGTCCCGGGTGGCGAGGTCTTCGCTCAGTTCCAGAATCGCCGCGTCTTCAGGGTCGGCAGCCAGCAACTGACGCTCTTCGCCCAGACGCCGCTGGCGCTCGGCCAGCCGCTCCATGCTCTGTTCCAATTGCTGGATGCGCGATTGCTGAACCTGAGCCTGACGCTGCGGCTCGGCGGACTGCTGATTGAAGACGTCCCACTTTTCCTGCCAGCCGTGCATGGCGGCTTCGGCGTCTTCCAGGGCGATGGCCGACTCTTCGGCGGCCGCGCTGGTCATCTCCTGCTCGGGCTCAAGCATCTCCAGCTCTTCGCTGAGCGTGGCCAGCAGCGTGGTGTCGTGCCCCAGGTGCGATTCGGTTTCCTGGCGGGCGCGCTCGGCTTCGCGCAGGTCGTCCTGCAACTGACGCAATCGCTGCTGGCCGTGCTGAATGCTTTGCTCGACGCGGGCGATGTCGCCGCCCACCGAATAGAAGCGGCCCTGCACCAGATTGAAGCGTTCGGAGAGATCGTGATGGCCGTCGCGCAATCGTTCGATGCTGGCATCGGCACTGCGCTGATCAGCGACCAGTGCTTCGAAACCGACTTCCTGACCACCGATCACGGCTTCACGCTGACCGACCTGTTCGTTCAACGCCTGCCAGCGCAACGCCGACAACTGCGCCTTGAGTTGGCGTTCTTCGGTCTTGTATTCCTGATACTTCTCGGCCGCCTGGGCCTGACGATGCAAACGCTCGAGCTGGCGCTCCAGTTCTTCGCGCAGGTCGGTCAGGCGCGCCAGGTTCTCGTGGGTGCGGCGAATGCGGTTCTCGGTTTCACGGCGGCGTTCCTTGTACTTGGAAATGCCCGCAGCTTCCTCGATGAAATTGCGCAGATCCTCGGGCTTGGCTTCGATCAGTTTGGAGATCATGCCCTGCTCGATGATCGAGTAGCTGCGTGGCCCCAGGCCAGTCCCGAGAAAGATGTCGGTGATGTCACGACGACGGCATTTGGTGCCGTTGAGGTAATAGCTGTTCTGGCTATCGCGGGTCACTTTGCGGCGAATGGAAATTTCCGCATAGGCAGCGTATTCGCCCACCAGCGTGCCGTCGGAGTTGTCGAACACCAGCTCGATGCTGGCCTGACTGACCGGCTTGCGACTGGTCGAACCGTTGAAGATGACGTCGGTCATCGACTCGCCGCGCAGGTTCTTGGCCGAGCTTTCGCCCATGACCCAGCGCACGGCGTCGATGATGTTGGATTTTCCGCAACCGTTGGGGCCGACGACAGCCGCCATGTTGCTGGGGAAGTTCACCGTGGTGGGGTCGACGAAGGATTTGAACCCCGCCAGCTTGATGCACTTCAGACGCATGGGGTCAGCCTGCCGTCAATGCAGCGAGCACCAGCTGACAACTGCGCTGGCCATAGTTGATGAGCACCACACGAATCTGCGCCAGATCGCGCGCAACGACGGCTTCAAGCAATTGCCCGAACAGTTCGAGGTAATCGCTCATCTCCGCCTTGCGCTGCTCAAGGGCCAGGAAGTAGCTGCGACTCATGGACGGCTGCAGATTCTCGATGGTTTCCTCCAGATACAGATTGTTGGCAAATGGATACGCCGCACGCATGACATTGAAGCTTTCTTCGACGAACGCCTTAACGTCCTGGCTCTCCAGACTGGCCCGCAAACGCTGTTGAATGGCCAGAAACGGCGCAAGGTCCGCCTCGGTCTTCCAGTGCTCGGCGACGGCATTGGCCTGCAGAATGTACAGCTCACTCATCAGCGTGCACAGACTGGTGACATTGTGGGCATTGAGCACCGTGACCTGCGCACCACGACGCGGCAGGATTGCCACCAGATGGCGGCGCTCCAGAATCAGCAATGCTTCGCGCACGGAACCACGGCTGACGTTCAACGCCTGCGTGACCTTTTGCTCCTGAATCCGCTCTCCAGGCTTGAGTTCACCGCGGATGATCCGTTCTGCAAGGTGATGGGCTATCTGCTCAGCGAGGCTGTCCGGTGCCTTGAACGTCATGAGTATCCTTCAAAAACCAGTTCTTCGTACAAGAGGCGGAGTGTATCGCAACCCAAGGGCATGGCGCAGGGCCACATTCCTCGAATCTGGCACGAAACACGCAAAACCTCGACCATTGCCTGACAGGCGATTCAACAGGTGTGACGCCTTTGATCGGCAGAGGTGCCGAAAACCTGATTTCCTGACCCGAAAGTCAGAAACAAATTGACCCAATAAACAAAGCTGATAGATTCATCGACATGTCCGATGGAAGCCAATTGAGGGCATTACGCCGTGATTCAGTTCCTTTTGAACCAAGAGCTAAAGACCGAGCGAACCCTCGATCCGAACATGACCGTGCTGACCTACCTGCGCGAGCAGGCACACAAGCCCGGCACCAAGGAAGGGTGCGCCAGCGGTGACTGCGGCGCCTGCACCGTTGTGGTGGGCGAGCTGCAAACCGACGCAACGGGCGAGCAACAGCTGCGCTATCGCAGCCTGAATTCATGCCTGACGTTCGTGGCTTCGCTGCACGGCAAGCAGTTGATCAGCGTCGAGGACCTCAAACACCAGGGCCGCCTGCACAGCGTGCAGCAGGCCATGGTCGAGTGCCACGGTTCGCAATGCGGCTTCTGCACACCGGGTTTCGTGATGTCGCTGTTTGCGCTGCAGAAGAACAGCGAACAGGCCGATGCGCATCAGGCCCACGAAGCACTGGCTGGCAACCTGTGTCGTTGCACGGGTTATCGCCCGATTCTGGCCGCTGCCGAACAGGCGTGCGGGCAGCGTGAGCCCGATCAGTTCGACCAGCGTCAGGCGCAGACCAACGAGCGCCTGCGCGCCATCACCCCGCAGCAGACCGGCGAGCTGAACGACGGTGAAAAACGCTGCCTGATCCCGCTGACCGTGGCCGACCTCGCCGACCTGTACGATGCCCACCCTCAGGCTCGCCTGTTGGCAGGCGGCACCGACCTGGCACTGGAAGTTACCCAGTTTCACAAGCCACTGCCGGTAATGATCTACGTGGGACACATCGAGGCGATGAAGCGCGTCGAGCGTTTCGAAGATCGCCTGGAGATCGGAGCCGCCACGCCGCTGACCGATTGTTATGCCGCACTGGAAGCCGAATACCCCGACTTCGGCGAACTGCTGCAGCGCTTCGCGTCGTTGCAGATTCGCAATCAGGGCACGCTGGGGGGCAATATCGGCAACGCCTCTCCCATCGGCGACGCCCCGCCACTGCTGATCGCCCTCGGTGCGCAGATCGTGCTGCGCAAAGGCGACACCCAGCGCACGCTGGCGCTGGAAGATTACTTCATCGATTACAAGGTCACGGCGCGTCAGGAAAGCGAGTTCATCGAAAAAATCATCGTGCCCACTGCCAATGCCCGTCAGGTGTTCAAGGCCTATAAGGTCTCCAAACGACTGGACGACGATATCTCCGCCGTCTGCGCCGCGTTCCGTCTGCAGATCAGTGACGGTGTCATCGAACAAGCGCGTGTTGCATTCGGCGGCATGGCCGCGATTCCAAAACGTGCATCAGCCTGCGAGCAGGCATTGATGGGTCAGCGCTGGAACAGCGAGACCGTCGAGCACGCCTGCGCGGCGCTGGGTGACGACTTCACGCCGCTGTCGGACTTTCGCGCCAGCAAGGAATACCGTCTGCTGAGCGCCCGCAACCTGCTGCGCAAATGCTTCATCGAGCTGCAGACGCCCCATCTACCCACGCGGGTGACTCACTATGTCTGATCACGCCCCGCAAAAGACCCAGGCCGAAATGGCCGATCTCTTTCAACAGGGAATCACCACCGGCGCAGGGCGCAGCGTCAAACACGACAGCGCCGACAAACATGTGTCCGGCGAGGCCGTTTACATCGACGACCGGCTGGAGTTCCCCAATCAGTTGCACGTGTATGCGCGGCTTTCGGATCGTGCGCATGCACGCATCATCAGCATCGACACCGCGTCATGTCATGCCATTGAAGGCGTGCGGATCGTCATCACTCATGAGGACATCCCCGGCCTGAAAGACATCGGTCCGCTGTTGCCTGGCGATCCGCTGCTGGCCATCGACAAGGTCGAGTTCGTCGGTCAGCCGGTGCTGGCCGTGGCTGCACGTGATCTGGACACCGCCCGCAAGGCCGCAATGGCCGCCGTGATCGAATACGAAGACCTGGAACCGGTACTGGACGTGGTGCAGGCCCTGCGTCAGAAGCATTTTGTGCTCGACAGCCACACCCACAAGCGTGGCGATTCGGCGACCGCGCTGCAAGGCGCGACCCACCGCCTGCAAGGCAGCCTGCACATCGGTGGGCAGGAGCATTTCTATCTGGAGACACAGATCGCCTCGGTGATGCCCACCGAAGATGGCGGCATGATCGTCTACAGCTCGACCCAGAACCCTACCGAAATCCAGAAACTGGTCGCCGAAGTGCTGGACGTTCCGATGAACCGGATCGTGGTCGACATGCGGCGTATGGGCGGCGGCTTTGGTGGCAAGGAAACCCAGGCGGCCAGCCCTGCGTGCCTGTGCGCCGTGGTGGCGCGCCTGACGGGCCAGCCGACCAAGATGCGCCTGCAACGTGTCGAAGACATGATCATGACCGGCAAGCGCCACCCGTTCTACATCGAGTACGACGTGGGTTTCGACGACAACGGCCGTTTGCAGGGCATCGAGCTGGATCTGGCCGGCAACTGCGGTTATTCGCCTGACTTGTCGGCCTCCATCGTCGACCGCGCCATGTTTCACGCCGACAACGCCTATTACTTGGGCGAAGCGACGATCAACGGCCATCGCTGCAAGACCCACACGGCGTCCAACACCGCCTATCGTGGCTTTGGCGGCCCACAAGGCATGGTCGCCATTGAGGAGGTCATGGATTGCATCGCCCGCTACCTGGGCAAGGACCCGCTGGCGGTGCGCAAGGCCAACTATTACGGCAAGACCGAGCGCAACGTCACCCACTATTACCAGACGGTCGAGCACAACCTGCTGGAAGAAATGACTGCCGATCTTGAGCAGAGCTGCGAGTACGCGGAGCGCCGTGAAGCGATTCGCGCGTTCAACGCCAGCAGCCCGATTCTGAAGAAAGGCCTGGCGCTGACCCCGGTCAAATTCGGCATTTCGTTTACCGCCAGCTTTCTCAATCAGGCGGGTGCGTTGATCCACATCTACACCGACGGCAGCATTCACCTGAACCACGGCGGGACCGAGATGGGCCAAGGGCTCAACGTCAAGGTGGCGCAGGTGGTGGCCGAGGTGTTTCAGGTGGATATCGAGCGCATCCAGATTACTGCCACCAATACCGACAAGGTGCCCAATACCTCGCCCACTGCTGCGTCCAGCGGCACCGACCTCAACGGCAAGGCCGCGCAGAACGCGGCTGAAATCCTCAAGCAGCGACTGGTCGAGTTTGCCGCGAAACATTTCAAGATCGAGGAAAGCCAGGTCGAGTTTCGCAATGGCCATGTGCGGGCTGGCGAGACGCTGCTGTCGTTCGCGGAGCTGGCTCAATTGGCGTGGATGGGTCAGGTTTCGCTGTCCAGCACCGGCTATTACAAGACACCGAAGATTTTCTATGACCGCAGCCAGGCGCGGGGGCGGCCGTTCTACTACTTCGCCTTTGGCGCGGCTTGCGCGGAAGTGATCGTCGACACGCTGACGGGCGAATACAAGATGCTGCGCACCGACATCCTGCATGACGTCGGCGCCTCGCTGAACCCGGCCATCGACATCGGTCAGGTCGAAGGCGGCTACATTCAGGGCGCGGGCTGGCTGACCACCGAAGAGCTGGTGTGGAACGCCACGGGCAAACTGCTGACCACAGGACCCGCCTCGTACAAGATCCCCGCCGTGGCCGACATGCCACTGGACCTGCGGGTCAAGCTGGTGGAAAACCGCAAGAACCCTGAAGACACGGTATTCCACTCCAAGGCCGTGGGCGAACCGCCGTTCATGCTGGGCATTGCCGCGTGGTGCGCGATCAAGGACGCTGTGGCCAGCCTGGGCGACTACCGCCACCAACCCCGCATCGATGCGCCTGCGACGCCTGAGAAAGTGTTGTGGGGCTGCGAGCAGATGCGCGAACTGGGGAAAACCGCATGCCTGTGATCCCTACTGATCGTTCCTCACGCTCCGTGGTGCAGCCATGAATAACTGGATAAGCGCCCTCGCCGAACTGCAGGCCCGTGGCGAGCCTGGGATTCTGGTGACAATCATCGAGGAGTTGGGTTCGACGCCGCGCAATGCCGGTTCGAAGATGGTGGTCAGTGCCGAGCGGATTCACGACACCATCGGTGGCGGGCATCTGGAATACAAGGCCATGGAGATCGCCCGCGAAATGCTCGCCAGCGGCACACGGCAGACCCGGCTGGAGCGCTTCAACCTGGGCGCGAGCCTGGGCCAATGCTGCGGCGGCGTGAACGTGCTGCTGTTCGAGCCCATGGGCGAGCCGGTCGCGCAGATTGCCGTATTCGGCGCCGGGCATGTGGGCCGCGCACTGGTGCCGCTGCTGGCCAGCCTGCCCTGCCGCGTACGCTGGATCGATTCTCGCGAGAACGAATTCCCGGAATCGATGCCTGATGGCGTCGTAAAGATCATCAACGACGAACCGGTCGATGAAGTCGCGAATCTGCCTGCAGGCAGTTACTGCATCGTCATGACCCACAACCATCAGCTCGACCTTGAATTGACCGCCGCCATCCTCAAGCGTGGCGATTTCGGCTACTTCGGCCTGATCGGTTCGCGCACCAAGCGGGTCAAGTTCGAACACCGGCTGCGTGAACGCGGTTTCGAACCCGGCCTGCTGCAACGCATGCGCTGCCCGATGGGGCTCGCTGAAGTGAAAGGCAAGCTGCCCATTGAAATCGCCGTGTCCATCGCCGCCGAGGTCATCGCCACCTACAACGCAGACTTCGGCCAGCAAAGCGCCAACACCCAACCTATCGCCAAACTGCTGCCCGCCTCGCGTCGCAGCAGGTCGTCATGAGATGCCCATGAGTTCAGTTACGTCCCGTAAAGCCTATCGCGCCGCCATCATCCACAGTATTGCCGACCCTGCCGAGGTCGGGCCGGAAGCGTCGTTCGAATACTTCGCGGATGGCCTGATGGTCGTCGAAAACGGCTACATCACTTCGCTCGGCCACGCGGAAGACCTGCTGGCGAACCTGGATGACGATGTCGAGCTGATCGAATACACAGACGCCCTCATCACCCCCGGCTTCATCGACACCCACATCCACCTGCCGCAGACCGGCATGATCGGTGCGTATGGCGAGCAACTGCTGGACTGGCTCAACACTTACACCTTCCCCTGCGAGCGCCAGTTCGCCGACCCTGAGCATTCGGCGCAGGTCGCGGATATCTTCATCAAGGAACTGCTGCGCAACGGCACCACGACGGCGCTGGTGTTCGGCAGCGTGCACAAGGAGTCGGTCGAGGCGTTCTTCAGCGCCGCGCAACAGCTCAACCTGCGCATGATTGCCGGCAAGGTGATGATGGACCGCAACGCGCCGGACTATCTGGTGGACACCCCCGAATCAGGCTACGCAGACAGCAAGGCGCTGATCGAGCGCTGGCATGGGCAAGGTCGTTTGAGCTACGCCGTTACCCCGCGCTTCGCCCCGACCAGCAGCCCCGAGCAACTGGCGCTGGCGGGCAAACTGCTGCAGGAATACCCCGGCCTGTACATGCAGACCCACATCAGTGAAAACCTGCAGGAAGTCGAATGGGTCAAGGCGCTGTTCCCGGAGCGCAAGCACTACCTGGACGTCTACGACCACTTCAACCTGCTGAGCGAACGCTCGGTGTTTGCCCACGGCGTGCACCTGTGCGACGCGCAGTGCGCGCGACTGGCAGAAACCGGCTCGGCCATCGCCTTCTGCCCTACCTCGAACCTGTTTCTGGGCAGCGGCCTGTTCAACCTGCCGATGACCGAGAAGCACAAGGTCAACGTGGGTCTGGGCACCGATGTCGGGGGCGGCACCAGCTTTTCGATCCTGCAGACGCTGAACGAGGCGTACAAGGTCATGCAGATGCAAGGCGCACGGTTGAGTCCGCTCAAGTCGCTGTACCTGGCAACACTCGGTGGCGCACGGGCACTGCGTCTGGAGGACAGGGTCGGCAGCTTCAAGGTCGGCAACGAAGCGGATTTCGTGGTGCTGGACTACAACGCCACGCCGCTGCTGTCCTACCGCTTGAAGCAGGCGAAGGACATTGAAGAGATTCTGTTCGTGCTGATGACCCTCGGCGATGACAGGACCGTCAAGGAAACCTGGTCGGCAGGTGAACGGGTGCATGTGCGGGGGTGAATGCGACGCGAGCATTATTTGAAGCCGGTATCCAACCTGTGGGAGGCGGCTTGCCGGCGAAGCGTTTTTTCAGGCCACGCGGCTGTGACTGGCCTGACGCCATCGCCGGCAAGCCGCCTCCCACAGTCCCGTGTTTGCTGCGCTATAGCGCCAGGTTGAATACTTGATCGCGCCTCCCACACGATAGGGTTCATTCAGCGAGGCAGGCTTTATCCACTGAAGCTTGAACGCCTGTCAGGCCAGCCCCAAACCTTCCGCTGCCACCGGCACCACCAGAATCCCCGCCCGCAAGCCGTTCTTCACCTTCGGGTTCGGGAAGATGATCCGCGCGCCCTCTTCCTGCACCACCCAGCGTGAATCACTCACGTCTTCAGCAAGCACGAAGCCTTTTTTCAACGGCGAGAAGTTCTCCACGTCATCGGCCAGATGAAACTTGAAAGCGTCGCTGCGCTTGATCACTTCCCGCGCCACGCTGAACAGTTGCAGGCCGTCGAGCGATTCATCCGGCTCCGGTTCGGTGCCTTCGATCAGTTGCTCCAGGCTTTCGCGCAAGGGATCAAGGTTGACCTGCTGGTTCTGACCGAACGGCCGGGCCTTGCCCAGTTCAAGGGTGAAGGCTTCGACCCCCAGCTGATCGTAGGTGTAAGCGCTGAACACGATCGACGGCTTGTTCTGCAACAGCACCGCGCTCATGCCTGCGGCGCGCAATCGGGCCAGTTCGCGGCGTGAATGCTTGCGGCCTTCTTTCCAGGGATACAGCGCAAACTGCTCGATCTTCGAGCCTCGGATCGCGGTGTGCAGGTCGTAATGCAGGCGGTAGCGGTCCGGCAGCTTGAAGAAGCTGGCCGCCAGCCGCTCGAGCTCACAGGCCCGCAAGGCCTCGGAACCGCCGCTTTGTTCGTGACGGCCGTTGAACAGCCGGTTGACGTCCTGCTCGACGAAGCGTGTACCGCGGCGCATGGCCTCGGGGTTGCCGAACAGGAACAGAATACGTGCGCGTGGTTTCAGGTCGCCACGCGCAATGCTGCGGATCAGTTGATCCAGCAGCTCGATGGGGGCTGTCTCGTTGCCGTGGATACCGGCTGACAGCAGCAGGTCAGTGCCGTTGTCACGAGCCTCGGGCGGGCGAACTTCCAGCGACCCCTCGCCCAGCCAGCGCATGCGCACGCCTTCGACGGTCAGTTGAGTCTTTTCCGCCGGCTCACGTCCGGCCAGGGTCAAATCAAGCAGTTTGCCGAGAGCGAGCATGGCGCTTCCTTACGGGTTGTTTCAGTGGTTGCAGTCAGGACCGTGCACATGGCCGTCTTCTTCGGCGCCCATGTCGGCCGGTTCCATTTCCAGCTGCAGGCTGACCAGATTGGTGGCCAGTGGGCGCAGCAGCAGGTTGGCGTATTCGGCGTCGTCTTCTTCGACGTCAACACCGATCAGCAGCTGGCCACGGCCGTCCTGCTGAATCCACAATTCCTTGCCCTGCCAGATGACGGCAACGCGGGTGCAGGAGGTTTCCAGCTGGGTGCCATCGGTGTCTTCGAGGATTAACTGCAGGGCGTCGCTCATGTTCGGAATGCTCTTGAAAGGGAAAATCATGCGCCGGGCAGTGGCTCGGCGCGCAGGTATCAAACGAGTTGAAAAGGATAAACGGCGCCCAGTTTAAGGATTTGCGTCAATTCATCCAATGCCGTTCGGCATTCGCTCAGCAATCGGGGATCGGCCAGGTCGTTTTCGCTCATGCGGTCACGGTAGTGCCGGTCGACCCATTGCGTCAGGGTTTCGTACAGCGGCGCGGTCATGATCACGCCGGGATTGACGGCCGCCAGCTCGGTTTCATTGAGCGCCACCCGCAAGCGCAGGCAGGCCGGACCACCGCCGTTCTGCATGCTCTGCTTGAGGTCGAACACCTTCACTTCGGCCACCGGACTGTCATCCGTGATCAGGCGTTGCAGGTAGTTCCAGACGCTGCTGTTGGCCTGGCATTCCTGCGGGACGATCAGCAGCATCGAGCCGTCGGGGCGCGACAGCAACTGACTGTTGAACAGGTAAGAGCGCACCGCATCGGACACCGAGACCTCGGCACGTGGCACGCAGATCGCCCTTAACTGGCCTCCGACACGGGCGAGCTTGTCACGGAGTTCATTCAACATCGATTCGGTGTGGAGGAATGCGTCCTCGTGGTAGAACAGCACCTCGCCGTTGCCGACCGCGATCACATCGTTGTGGAACACGCCCTGATCGATCACCGACGGATTCTGCTGGCCGTAGACCACGCCTTCGTCGCTCAGTCCATGCAGACGGGCAACGGCCTTCGAGGCCTCCAGCGTCTGCCGGGCCGGGTATTTCTGTGGCGCGGGATAGCGGGTGTCAAAGGCGCTGCGCCCGAACACGAAAAACTCCACACCCGCCTCGCCATAGTCCCGGCAAAACCGCGTGTGGTTCGCCGCGCCCTCGTCACCGAACTGGGCGACGGCAGGCAAGGCAGCGTGATGGGCGAAGTGCCGAGAATCGGCGAACATCGCGCCCAGTACGCGGCTGGTGGTCGGATGCTCGATGCTGCGGTGGTACTTGCAATTGAGGTTAGCGGCCGTGAAGTGCACGCGGCGGTCGGCCGTGTCGGCACTAGGGCTCACAGTCGCAGCATTGGCAACCCACATGCTCGACGCCGAGCAACTGGCGACCAGCAACGGCATGTCCTGCCGTGCGGCCTTCTCGATCACCTGTTCGTCGGAGCCAGTGAAACCCAGTTGACGCAGGCCCGCCACGTCAGGCCGTTCCTGGGGTGCGAGCACACCCTGGGTGAACCCCAAATCCATGAGCGCCTTCATCTTGGCCAGCCCCTGCAAGGCTGCTTCACGTGGGTTCGAGCATTGCTGGCTGTTGCTCTGGGACGCGACGTTACCGTAGGACAACCCGCCGTAGTTGTGGGTAGGCCCGACCAGACCGTCAAAATTCACTTCACAGGATTTCATCGGCAAGGCTCCGTGGATCTGTTTTTATAAGCAATCGTTCGCGCACTGTCAGCTCAGCCTGATGCCCGGAGTCAGCGTGGCCGGCAGCGTCAGGCTACCGGTTTCAAGGGATGCCACAGGGTACGCGCAGTAATCGGCGGAGTAATAGGCGCTGGCGCGATGATTGCCCGACGCACCCACACCACCAAATGGCGCACTGCTGGCTGCACCGGTCAACTGCTTGTTCCAGTTGACGATACCGGCGCGGCTTTCCAGCCAGAACTGCTGATAGCGCGCTTCGGAGTCCGACAGCAGACCGGCTGCAAGGCCGTAGTGCGTGTCGTTGGCTTCGGCAATGGCCGCATCGAAATCGGCGTAGCGAATCACCTGCAGCAGCGGGCCGAACAACTCTTCGTCGGAGCGCTCGCTGACTGCCGTCACATCGATGATGCCAGGGGTCAGCAAGGCAGACTGGGCCAGCGGCTGACGCATTTCAAGCAGCGACACCGCGCCCTTGGCCAGCAGAATGCGCTGGGCGTCCAACAGGCCGAGCGCGGCGTCCAGCGAAATCACCGAGCCCATGAACGGCGCAGGCTGCTGATCGAACGAGCCGACTTCGATGGTTTCGCTGACAGCCACCAGACGGGCCAGAAAGGCGTCGCCCCACTCGCCCTGCGGCACTAGCAGCCTGCGTGCACAGGTGCAACGCTGACCGGCGGAAATGAAAGCCGACTGGATCACGGTGTACACCGCAGCGTCCACGTCCTGGACCTCATCGACGACCAACGGATTGTTGCCGCCCATCTCCAGAGCGAGGATCTTGTCCGGTCGGCCTGCAAACTGCTGATGCAACGCATTGCCAGTGCGACTGGAACCGGTGAAGAACAGCCCGTCGATACCCGGATTGGCGGCCAGCGCGATGCCGGTTTCACGATCACCCTGCAGCAGGTTGAGCACACCGGCTGGCAGCCCGGCTTCGATCCAGCATTTGACGGTCAGCTCGGCGACTTTCGGGGTCAGTTCACTGGGTTTGAACAGCACGGTATTACCGGCCAGCAGCGCAGGCACGATGTGACCGTTGGGCAAGTGGCCGGGGAAATTGTAAGGACCGAATACGGCAACCACACCGTGCGGCTTGTGGCGCAGCACCGCAGTGGCGTCGCCCAGCGGGCCGCTTTTTTCGCCGGTCCGCTCGCGATAGCTCTGCACCGAGATGGCGACCTTGTTGACCATGGTGGTTACTTCGGTAGCCGACTCCCACAGCGGCTTGCCGGTTTCTTCACCGATACAGCGCGCCAGATCGTCAGCGTGATGTTTCAGGCGAGCAGCGAAGGCTTCGAGCACGTCGATACGCTCCTGCAGCGAACGCCGCGCCCAGCCCGCAAAGGCCTGTCGCGCAGCCTGCATCGCCAGATCGACCTGCCCGGCCGTCGCGCCCTGACCGGACCACAGCACCTGCTGGGTCACCGGATTCAGCGACGTGATGGTCTCACCCTGCCCGGCCTGCCAGGCACCTGCGATATACAGCGTACTCATCAGACTCCCTCCCGCGCCGCCGACAGCGGCACTGCCCGCACGTTGTCGCCAGCACTCATGCGCAGGCGTTTGGCGGTCATCGGATCGACCACCAGGGTGCCTGCGGCAAAGCGCGCCGGTCCGACCGTGATGCGGCAGTCCTCGCGCTTGCGGTTGTAGATCAGAAATTGTGGCGCATCGTCGCCCGGCGTGCCTATGGCCAGCACCAGCGCCTGACTGTCGTGCACCGCACGGATCTTGCCGGTTTCGCATTCGATGGCCGGCCCGGCGTCGAAGATGTCGACGTAGCCCTGATAACTGAAGCCTTCGGCCTTGAGCATGGTCAACGCGGGCTCGGTGTCAGCGTGTACACGGCCGATCACGCTGCGGGCATCTTCGGACAGGAAGCAGGTGTACAGCGGAAACTTGGGCATCAGTTCGGCGATGAACGCCTTGTTGCCGACACCTGTCAGGTAATCGGCCTGGCTGAATTCCATCTTGAAGAAGTGTCGGCCCAGGCTTTCCCAGAAGGGAGAACGTCCGTTCTCGTCGGACATGCCACGCATTTCGGCGATGATCTTGTTGCCGAACAACTTCGGAAACTCGGCAATGAACAGCATGCGCGCCTTGGACAGCAGGCGGCCGTTGAGGCCATTGCGGGCGTCGCTGCGCAGGAAAAGGGAACACAGTTCCGAGTTGCCGGTCAGGTCGTTGGCCAGAAACAGCGTCGGAATCTCGCGATAGATGTTCAGTTCCTGCGACGCGCTGACAGTCAGGCCGACCCGGTAGTTGTACCAGGGCTCACGCAGGCCGACGGCACCGGCAATAGCCGATATACCCACCACGCGTCCTTCATCGTCTTCGAGCACGAACAGGTAGTCCGCGTCGCCCCGCTCGGCTTCGCCGCGAAAGGTCTTTTCAGCCCAGCCAACGCGATGCGCCAGGCGCTGTTCGTTGGCTGGCAGGGTCGTCAGACCGGCACCGGTGCTGCGCGCCAATTCGATCAGCGCGGGCAGATCACTGCTGCGTACGGGACGAACGATCATGTTATCTCCTCAGCGGCTCTCAAGAGCCTCGAAACTCGCTTAACAGCTTTCGCATGTCTGACTCAGACCGCCACGATCCGCACACTGGCACCTTCGCCGACACCCAGCGCTTCGGCGGCCTGCAGGCTCAGCACCACCGGACGACCAGGCGCCCAGTCCAGCTCCAGCAGCACGGCGCGGTAATCCTGCAGCAGACCATTGGCGACCAGATACGGACGTCCGCCCCGGCCGACATCGCTGGCATTGCCGCTGTTGGCGCCCGCCTCGATCTTCACCGGCACCAGACGGCTCTGGGCAATCGAACGAATGCCGGAGACCCGTGCGTGCAGGGTCGGACCGCCGTCGAAAATGTCGATGTAATGATCGGTTTCGAAGCCTTCGCGCATCAGGATGTCGAAAGTGATCTGCGCACGCGGGTGCACCTGTCCCATGGCTTCCTGCGCTTCATCGGGCAGCAGCGGCACGTAGATCGGGTAATGCGGCATCAGCTCGGCGAGAAAGGTGCGGCTTTTCAGCCCGCACAGACGCTCGGCGGCGGCATAGTTGAGGTCGAAGAAGTTACGACCGATGGCGTCCCAGAACGGCGAGTCGCCATTCTCGTCGCTGTAGCCGACGATCTCTGTCACCACCGAATCGGCAAAGCGCTCGGGATGACTGGCGACGAACAGCAGGCGGCCTCGGGAGTTGAGCTCAGACCACGGCGTGCCAACCAGTTCAGGCACGACGTAGAAGCTGGTCAGCAGGCTGTTACCGGTCAGGTCGTGACACTGCGACAGCACGTGAATCTTGTTGTGGATTTTCAACTCGCGAGACGCGTGTACAAAGGTCTCGTTGCGAAAGCTGTAGAACGGCTCCGAATAACCCGCCGAGGCGACGATGCCCGAACAGCCCACCAGTTGTCCGCTCTCGCTGTCTTCCAGCACGAAGAAGTAGGTCTCTTCGCCGTTGAAGCTGACTTCTGCAGCGAACGAGGCCTCCGAGGAGCCGATCTTGTCGCTCAGGCGGCCAGCATCGTCGGGCAAGGACGTGACACCAATCGGGCTGTCGGCGGCGAGGCGTTGAACCTCGGCCAGATCAGCCATTTGCGCGGGGCGCATCACCAGCATGGTGCCACTCCTTGTAGATCCACAGGCCGGAACGACCGACGCTAAAAAAAGCACCACGCGGCGTCTTGCCCGCAGGGTGCCAGATAAGAGGCCGGTGCCCGCCCTGGCGGGCACCGGCAGGTAACGCGTTGACTCAGGACGTCAGTTTGGCGACGGCGCGCTCGAAGCGGTTCAGGCCTTCGTCGATGTCGGCGTCTTCGATCACCAGACTTGGCGCGAAACGAATCACGTCAGGGCCGGCCTGCAGAATCATCAGGTCCTGGGCTTCGGCCGCATTGAAGAAGTCCTTGGCCTTGCCTTTCCAGGCATCGGCCAGCACGCAGCCGATCAACAGACCGAGGCCGCGCACTTCGGTGAACACGCCGTATTGCTGACCGATCTTTTCCAGACGGGTCTTGAAGCGCTCATGCTTGGCCTTGACGCCCGCCAGCACTTCTGGGGTGTTGACGACGTCGATCACCGCCTCGCCCACTGCGCAGGCCAGCGGGTTGCCGCCATACGTGGTGCCGTGCACGCCGACGGCCAGGTGTTTGGCCAGTTTGTCGGTGGTCAGCATGGCCGCCAGCGGGAAGCCGCCGCCAATGCTCTTGGCGCTGGAAAGAATGTCCGGGGTCACGCCGTAATGCATGTAGGCGAACAGATGGCCGCTACGGCCCATGCCGCTCTGCACTTCATCGAACACCAGCAGGGCCTTGTGCTCGTCACACAGTTTGCGCGCGCCTTGCAGGTATTCGAGCTCGCCGGGCAGCACACCGCCCTCGCCCTGAATCGGCTCCAGCACCACCGCGCAGGTCTTGTCGGAGACCGCCGCTTTCAGCGCCTCAAGATCGTTGTAGGGCACGTGGGTGATGCCGGTGATCTTCGGGCCGAAACCGTCGGAGTATTTCGGCTGACCGCCGACGCTCACGGTGAACAGCGTGCGACCATGAAAGCTGTTCACGGCGGCGATGATTTCGTACTTCTCAGGGCCGTACAGGTCATGTGCCACACGACGGGCCAGCTTGAAGGCCGCTTCGTTGGCTTCGGCGCCGGAGTTACAGAAGAACACGCGATCGGCGAAGGTCGCGTCCACCAGCTTTTTGGCCAGACGCAGGGTCGGCTCGTTGGTGAAGACGTTGGACACATGCCACAGATTATTGGCCTGCTCGGTCAAGGCACCGACCAGCGCCGGGTGGCAGTGGCCCAGAACGTTGACGGCGATCCCGCCCGAAAAATCCACCAGCTCACGGCCCGCCTGGTCCCAGACTCGGGAGCCCGCGCCACGTACGGGAATGAACCCGGCCGGCGCGTAGTTGGGGACCATTACCTGGTCGAAATCGGCGCGTTGCACCGCAGCATGCTCAACGGACATCGGAGTCTCCTGATGAGGAACGCCTGCCTGAAACTGGCGAGCGATAGAAAGATTGTAAGGACAGATTCGGCTTCGACCTTGCCGCCAGGCGACAACTTGTTACAGCGCAAAACCGTGTTTTTTCAAGGTTTTCGGCAATGCGACATATTGCGTCACAAAGGCGCAGTTTAAACCGATTGAGAGCGGGTGTCTGGCCCGGCGCTGTTTCGACGTGGACACAATTCACAGTCCGGTGTTGGGTGCGCTACGGCGCTCCGCCCACAGAAAATAGTGCGTCCTCAACACGCCATGCTTAGTGAACGTTCAGCCGCGCTCTGCCGGCACCGGTGAAAGCTCGAACGGGCTGCTGCTGCGTCGCTGGTTGCGGTCTTCACGGGGTGTGGCGCCGAAGAAGTTGCGGTAAGCGCTTGAGAAGTGCGGCCCGGAGGAGAAACCACAGGACAGGCCGATCTGGATGATCGATTTGCTGGTCTGCATCAGCATCTGGCGCGCCTTGTTCAGGCGCAGTTCCAGGTAGTACTGGCTGGGGACGCGATTGAGGTACTGCTTGAAGATGCGCTCCAGCTGACGACGCGACACGCAGACATGCTGGGCAATCTCATCGGTGGTCAGGGGCTCTTCGATGTTGGCTTCCATCAGCAGCACCGCCTGGGTGAGCTTCGGATGACTGGAACCCAGCCGGTTCTGCAACGGGATGCGCTGACGCTCACCGCCCTCGCGAATGCGCTCCACCACCAGCTCTTCGGAAACCGCACCCGCCAGTTCAGCGCCATGATCACGGGACAGCACTGCCAGCAAGAGATCGAGCACCGACATGCCGCCGCAGGCCGTCAGGCGGTCGCGGTCCCAGTCGAACAAGTGGCTGGTGGCGATGACTTTCGGGAAGCGCTCGCTGAAATCGTCCTGCCAGCGCCAGTGCACAGCGGCGCGATAGCCGTCGAGCAACCCGAGTTGCGCCAACGGGTAAACGCCCGCCGACAGACCGCCAATCGAACAGCCGGCACGCACCAATTGCTTGAGGGCACTGCCGAGCACCGATGCCACAGGAGCAGGTGGCTCGTCCGCCAGCAGAAACAGCTTGTCCAGCCCGTCCAGACGCCCGGCCCAAGGCTCGCCCGGCAATTGCCAGCCGCCGGTAGCGGCGGGATCGGCAGGTTCGGCCTGCAGAAACGACAGGTCGTAGACCACTTCAGGGTGCACGCGCTGGGCCATGCGCAAGGCTTCCTCGGCAAGCGCCAGGGTCAGGGCTTTGGTGCCAGGCCAGACAAGGAAACCTATTCGATGGGCAGTCATTGGGACATCCGATACGTATCGCCGCAAAAGCCAAGCCCATGAACAGGCTCGATCTGGAATCTCCAGGTCATGTCGCGTGTCGCGCAGCATGCCCTGTTCTGTTGCAAAAAGGCACCGCCGAAGCGGTGCCACTCATCACTTCAAGCTGCCGGACAGAAACTGCTGCAGGCGCTCGGTCTGCGGATTGGCCAGCACTTCACGCGGGTCGCCACGTTCCAGCACCACGCCCTGATGCAGAAAGACCAACTGGTTGGAGACTTCACGGGCAAAGCCCATTTCGTGGGTCACCACCACCATGGTCCGGCCTTCCTGCGCCAGACCCTGCATGACCTTGAGCACATCGCCGACCAGCTCAGGATCGAGTGCCGACGTCGGCTCATCGAACAGCATCACCTCAGGCTCCATCGCCAGCGCGCGGGCAATCGCCACGCGCTGCTGCTCGCCACCGGACATGTGCCCCGGATAGGCATCCTTGCGGTGCCCGACGCCAACCTTGGCCAGGTAATACTCGGCCTTTTCCAGCGCTTCCTTCTTCGGAACGCCCAGCACATGCACCGGTGCCTCAATGATGTTCTGCAGCGCAGTCATGTGCGACCACAGATTGAAATGCTGGAACACCATGGACAGGCGCGAGCGCATGCGCTGCAACTGCTTGCCGTCCGCCGCCTTCAGTCCGCCGTCCTTGTTCGGGACCAGCTTCAGCTCTTCACCGTTAAGCAGAATCTTGCCCGCATGAGGCTGCTCAAGCAGGTTGATGCAACGCAAAAACGTGCTTTTGCCCGAGCCGCTGGAGCCGATGATGCTGATCACATCGCCAGCGCTGGCCGTCAGGGACACGCCCTTGATCACTTCATGGCTGCCATACCGCTTGTGCAGGTTCTGGACTTCCAGTTTGTTCATGCTTTGGTTTCTCTCGGAACGATCAATCACTGAGCAGGCGTCCCTGGCGCAGCGCCGTGCGCCCCGCCACTTTGGCCAGCCAGAAACCGGGTTGAGCGTAGCGAAGCCGCTCGATGGCAAACAGCACACCGGCAGTATTCGCGCAAAGGGTGCTGACCTGATCGGACAGCGGATCGATGACTTCGAACAGCGGCTCGCCGGGCTCGACCCACTCACCGGGGGCGCGCAGGAACGTCACCACGCCGGGGTGCGGCGCGTAGAGCAATTCAGTGCCTTCAAACGGCATGCCTTCGCAGGCGTCGTGTGCGGGCTGAGGCCAGTCGCCACTGATAAAACCCTGCTCGGCCAGAAACGCCAGAATGCCTTCGGCATGGGCTTCGGCTTCGGGCCTGCCGGTGTCGGCCTGACCGCCCAACTCGATGGTGGTCGCCAGACAGGCCAGCGGGATCTGCGCCTGCGGGAAGATTCGCGACAGTCGCAGCCATGGCAGCGAGCAGGCCTCATCGAACGAGCTGCCGCCCGAGTCTTCGGCCAGCAACCCGACCTTGACGTTCAGGTGCGCCGACAACGAACGCCACTGCGGCCAATGCTGGGGCAGCGCGTACATGTGCAGCGCGGCATCTGCGTCGCAGTGCAGATCGAGCACCACGTCGGCGACGCAGGCGTGCTTGAGCAGAATCCGCTGCATGCCCTGCAGCTCGCATTGCGGCGCAGGCAGACGCTCGAGCACGGTGCTCATGGCCTGACGAATCAACTGAGTATTGGCGCGCGGATCGTCGCCCAATTGCCCTTCCAGCAACTCGGCAACCGGTTCGCTCAATTCAGTGAAGTCGCGGTTGAAATTCTTGCCGCTGCCGAATTCGAACCGCCCTTGATGCGCGCCTTGCAGCAGTTGGCCGAGGCCCAGCGGGTTGGCGACCGGCACCAGTTCGATGATGCCTTTCAACGCGCCCTGTTGCTCAAGCTCGGCGAGGCGTTTCTTCAACTCCCACGCAGTGCGCATGCCCGGCAGTTCATCGGCGTGCAGGCTGGCCTGAATGTAGGCCTTGCGCTCGCCGGAACCGAAACTGAATACGCTCAACTGGCGCTGGGTGCCGAGGGTGCTCCACGGCAATACATGATCGACTCTTTGCATTTCAGACCTTCCGTGGGGCCATGTAGCCCAGCCAGCGACGTTCGGCCATCTTGAACAGTCGCACCAGAATGAATGTCAGGCACAGATAGAAAACGCCTGCGGTGATGTACGCCTCGAAAGGCAGGTAGAACTGGGCGTTGACCGTACGGGCCGCGCCGGTGATATCGATGAGGGTCACGATGGACGCCAGACTGGTGGTCTGCAGCATCATGATCACTTCGTTGCTGTACTGCGGCAGCGCCCGGCGCAGGGCCGAAGGCAGCAGGATGCGACGGTACATTTTCGAGCGCGACATACCCATCGCCCGCGCCGCTTCGATTTCCCCGGCAGGCGTTGCCTTGAGGCTGCCTGCGATGATTTCCGCGGTGTAGGCGCTGGTGTTCACGGCGAAGGCCAGACAGGCGCAAAACGTTGCGCTGGACAGCCATGGCCACAGCACGCTTTCACGCACGGCTTCAAACTGGGCCAGTCCGTAATAGATCAGGAAGAGTTGCACCAGCATCGGCGTGCCGCGAATCACGTAGGTGTACAACCAGGCCGGCATGTTCACCCATGGGTTTTTCGAGACCCGCATCAGCCCCAGAGGCAGCGCTGCGAGCAGACCGAAACCCAGGGAAATCGCCAGCAGCTTGAGGGTCACCAACAGGCCGCCGAAGTACAGCGGCAGGCTTTCCCAGATGACGTTGTAGTCGAAAATCATAGGTCAGCCGCCCTGACGCCCACGGAGTAGCGTTTTTCCAGATAACGCAGGGCCAGCAGCGAAACACTGGTAATCACCAGATACATCGCCGCGACCGCGAGAAAGAAAGTGAAGGGTTCGCGGGTGGCATCCGCCGCCTGCTTGGCCTTGAACATCATGTCCTGCAGACCGACCACGGAAATCAGCGCGGTGGCCTTGGTCAGGACCAGCCAGTTGTTGGTGAAACCGGGGATCGCCAGACGGATCATCTGCGGCACCAGGATGCGGAAAAACACTTTACCGCTGCTCATGCCATACGCCATGCCCGCCTCGGCCTGGCCCTTGGGGATGGCCATGAACGCACCGCGGAAGGTCTCGGACAGGTAGGCGCCAAAGATGAAGCCCAGCGTGCAGATGCCGGCCGCGAACGGGTCGAGATCGATGTAATCCTCAAAACCCAGCATCGGTGCGACACGATTGAGCAGGTCCTGACCGCCATAAAAGATCAGCAGGATCAGAACCAGATCGGGGATACCGCGAATCACGGTGCTGTACAGATCGCCCAGCCAGGCCAGCCAGCGCACCGGCGACAGACGAAGCGCCACGCCGATCAGACCGAGAACGATCGCCAGAGCCATCGATGACAGCGCCAACTGCAACGTCAGCCAGGCACCTTCGAGGATCACAGCCCCGTAGCCTTTCAACATCATGTGCG
This sequence comes from Pseudomonas viridiflava, assembly GCF_001642795.1. GTDB lineage: Bacteria > Pseudomonadota > Gammaproteobacteria > Pseudomonadales > Pseudomonadaceae > Aquipseudomonas > Aquipseudomonas viridiflava. Next base: position 197,842 of record NZ_LKEH01000043.1, read on the forward strand.
GTCCTCAAGCGTGGAATAAAAAATGGCGCAAGCCAGCGAGTCTGTTTGCGCCATTTCGGTCAGTACCTTGCGGCGGTTTTTATTTGCCGTAGATGTCGAAATCGAAGTACTTGTCCTGGATTGCCTTGTACTTGCCATTGGCACGGATTGCAGCGATGGCGGCGTTGAGACGGTCAAGGTTGGCCTTGTCGCCCTTGCGCACCGCGATGCCGATGCCGTCACCGAAGTATTTCGGGTCGGTGAACGACGGGCCGACGAATGCGTAACCCTTGCCAGCGTCGGTCTTCAGGAAACCGTCCTGCAGCAGGGTGGCATCAGCCACGGTACCGTCCAGGCGACCGGCGCCGATGTCCAGGTAGATTTCGTTCTGCGAACCGTATGGCGTTACTTCGACACCCAGAGGCGCCAGCGTTTCACGGGCGAAACGCTCGTGGATCGAACCACGCTGCACGCCGATCTTCTTGCCCTTGAGCTCAGCCAGGTTGTCGCTGACCGTAGTGCCTTCCTTCATGACCAGACGGGCCGGGGAATTGTAGTACTTGCCGGTGAAGTCCACGGACTTCTTGCGGTCTTCGGTGATGGACATCGAAGACAGGATCGCGTCGATCTTGCGTACTTTCAGCGCAGGGATCAGGCCGTCGAATTCCTGTTCGACCCACGTGCACTTGGCTTTCATTTCTTCACACAGCGCATTGCCGATGTCGTAGTCGAAACCGACGATGCTGCCGTCCGGAGCCTTGGAGGCGAACGGAGGGTACGCGGCTTCAATACCGATTTTCAGCGGCTTTTCGTCAGCGAATGTCGGCTGGGCAAGCACGGACAACGCCAGCGCGCCAATAAGCATGAGCTTTTTCATTTACAGAACTCCATCGGTAAAGCACGACAAGTGGCAGAGTGGGCAGCGCCCATTATGCGAAAGGACCATCCAGAGAGAGCGACATCAGGCATCCGATACCGTGTTTCGGTTCACCGGCCTCTGACGAGTGAGGGGCATTTTAACGACAGGCTCGAAGTCGATATTTCTTCAATGCGACAACAAGTTACAGAAGCGCCTGAAAAGCACCTTGACCCTGTTGACGAAGCTGAAATCACGTGATCCAGCGGATCATATCCAACCGATCAATACAGCAAAAAGCGCGCCCATTATTGGCAAAGCCTTCTAATCCGGCAAGCCCAGCGTGTGATCGGCCTGGAGAATCGTATTCAGGCACTGCTTATTCCTACAGATAACGGGACGAGTGTCCCACAAGGAAGCAGGCGGGAGAAACAGCGGGTAGACGCGTAACAGGTCGATATATCCCGGCCGGAAAGCAAGAAGCTGATCGTGCAGATGCTCAGCGACCGCATGCAGCCGGGACGCAGAGCGTCCCGAGAGGCATTCCCACGCGGAGCACTCATCGTTATACACAAGTCCGTCTCGACACTGATCGTGCCCATCGCTGCGCGTGGGCATGCCTCCCGTGACGCTCCGCGTCACAAATGGCACAGACTGAGAATTCAGTAAGCCGAGCGCATGACGTGGATAACGCTGGAGCTTGGGCACACATCTGCGCCACATTCCAGAGCGGACGCGGAGCGTCCTGGGAGGCATTCCCACGCAGAGCGTAGGAACAATCATCATCGTATTCCTCCAGGAGGACTTGTGTATGACGCCGAGCGCGGAGCGTGAGGAACGATCAGCGGGGTATCAGACAGTGATGATCGTGCGGTTGACGCAGGCGTGGCGGACGCGGAGCGTCCCGAGAGGCATTCCCACGCCGGAGCGTGGGAATGATCGGTGGGGCATCAGGCAGCGAGTTATCAGGCAGCGCTCATGGTCTTGTGGGTTTCGATCAAGTGCTGGACAACACCTGGATCAGCCAGGGTGGAGATGTCGCCCAAAGCGTCGTACTCACCGGTTGCGATCTTGCGCAGGATGCGGCGCATGATCTTGCCCGAGCGGGTTTTCGGCAGGCCCGGCGCCCACTGGATGAAGTCAGGCGAGGCAATCGGACCGATCTCCTTGCGCACCCAGTTGCGCAGTTCGATGCGCAGCGCTTCATCTGCCGTTTCACCGGCGTTGAGCGTGACGTACACGTAGATGCCCTGCCCTTTCAGATCATGCGGCACACCGACCACAGCCGCTTCGGCGACTTTCGGGTGCGCGACCATCGCGCTTTCGATCTCGGCAGTCCCCATGCGGTGGCCGGACACGTTGAGCACGTCGTCCACGCGACCGGTGATCCAGTAGTAACCGTCTTCGTCGCGACGCGCACCGTCACCGGTGAAGTACATGCCACGAAACGTCTTGAAGTAGGTGTCGACGAAGCGGTCGTGATCGCCATACAGCGAACGCGACTGACCCGGCCAGGAATCGAGAATCACCAGATTACCTTCGGCCGCGCCCTCGATCAGGTTGCCCAGATTGTCCACCAGCGCCGGAATCACGCCGAAGAACGGACGTGTTGCCGAACCCGGTTTGAGCGCGGTCGCACCCGGCAGCGGGCTGATCAGAATGCCGCCGGTTTCGGTCTGCCACCAGGTGTCGACGATCGGGCAGTTTTTCTTGCCCACGGTGTCGTAGTACCAGCCCCAGGCCTCAGGGTTGATCGGCTCGCCGACCGAACCCAGCAGACGCAGGCTGGAACCGTCAGCGCCCTCAACCGAACGCGTACCCTCGGCCATCATGGCGCGAATGGCGGTCGGTGCGGTGTAGAGGATGTTGACCTTGTGCTTGTCGATGATCTTCGACACGCGGGTGATGTCCGGGTAGTTCGGCACACCTTCGAACAGCAGCGTGGTCGCGCCGTTGGCCAGCGGGCCGTAGACGATGTAGCTGTGGCCGGTGACCCAGCCCACGTCTGCCGTGCACCAGTAGATCTCGCCCGGTTTGTAGTCGAACACGCGTTCGTGAGTCAGTGCCGCGTAGAGCAAATAACCGGCGGTCGTGTGCAGCACGCCCTTGGGCTTGCCGGTGGAACCGGAGGTGTAAAGGATGAACAGGGATTCTTCAGCGCCCATTTCCTTCGGCGCGCAGGTGCTTGATGCCACTTCCAGCAACGCGTGGTACCAGATGTCGCGGTGACGGTTCCACTCGATCTCACCGCCAGTGCGCTTGCAGACAATGACTTTCTGCACGCTGCTGGTTTCAGGGTTGGTCAGCGCACGGTCGACGTTGGCCTTGAGCGGGGTTTTCTTGCCGCCACGCAGACCTTCGTCAGCGGTGATGACAACCTTGGAACTGCAATCGATGATGCGGCCGGCCAGCGCTTCCGGCGAGAAGCCGCCGAACACCACCGAGTGGATCGCTCCGATCCGGGCGCACGCCAGCATGGCGACCACAGCCTCGGGGATCATGGGCATATAGATAGTCACGACGTCACCACGGTGCACGTCCTGACCGCGCAGGGCGTTGGCGAACTTGCAGACTTCGGCGTGCAGTTCGCGGTAGGTGATTTCACGGTGTTCGGAAGGATCGTCACCTTCCCAGATGATCGCAATGCTGTCGCCGCGCTCTTCCAGATGACGGTCCAGGCAGTTGTAGGCCACGTTCAGCGTGCCGTCGGCGAACCATTTGATGTCGACGCGGTGATCGTCGAAGGAAGTCTGTTTGACGTTTGTGAAGGGTTTGATCCAGTCGAGGCGCTTGGCCTGCTCACGCCAGAAACCATCGGGGTTGACCACCGACTGCTGGTACATGGCCTTGTAGGTTGCCTCATCCGTCAGCGTGTTCGCTGCGACTTCTGGGCGGACGGGGTACAGGGAAGCTGCACTCATCTTGGTTACCTCGGTGGATAGTTGTTGTTTTATGAGTCCGTTGTATCCCGACCTACCTTACAGGACCATTCGACGTTGGTCTTACCGGCCGGGGCCGCTTCGTCCACGCCTGCACACATGCCATGACCGCAGGCGCCATAAACGGATTGTTACCGTTTCGATAAAAAGGCTTATCAAAAGCCTTTATATATGTCGAGCGGCGAGAAGCCTAGAATCACTTTCGCCAACATGGCAAACACCAACAGCCCCCACACAGGCACGGTTCAAATCACTCACAATGTTTCCTGAATTCAATTATTCGTCAGGCGCATTCGCTCGCACTCAAGAAGGTAAACAGCAATGAAAGCTTCATTCGCGATTCTGGCACTTTGCGGTCTCAGCACATTGGCCATGGCCGAAGAATCGCAAACCAAGGTCGCCGCGCAACAGGCACGCGTCGAGGAATATAAATACGGCACTCACCTGGATATCGCCAGGGTCATTTCCACCAGCCAGATCCCCAATGTCTGTCAGGTCGTCCCGGCCCGCATGGTCTATGAAGACTCGCAGGGCAAGCAGCACATCATGAGTTATCAGGTGATGGGTAACGGGTGCAGCAACGGCTGACACAGGCTTGATTGGCGCGACGCCTCGCAGATTATTGTGCAGATAACGATGCGAGGCGCCTCCTGAAACGCTTACATGAGGCGCAGGGCTTTCAAACAACACTCGCGCTATTCACTGTGCTTGCCCACTTCATATTCACGCAACTTGTTGGCAATGGTTGTATGTGAAACACCCAGTCTTTTACCCAATTGCCGGCTGCTGGGATAGTGCGCGTAAAGTTGCTCGAGCACCGACTTCTCGAAACGCCCGACAATGGCTTCAAGTCCCCCATCCAGAGAAACATCGGTCAGTGTCTGCCGCACGCCGTAATCGGGCAGCCGGATATGTTCGGCCTGCACCTGACCGCCTTCGCACAACGAAACAGCCTGAAACAACACATTCTCCAGCTGCCGCACATTGCCCGGCCAGTGATACTGGCTGAGTCGTTTCATGGCGGCAGGCGCAATTCCCGGCAAAGCGCAACCAATCTGGCGACTGGCCTGATCGAGAAAGTGCTCGACCAGAGGCGTCAGGCCATCCAGGCACTCGCGCAGCGGCGGGATGTGCAGGGTCAGCACGTTGAGCCGGTGGTAAAGGTCCTGCCGAAAAACACCCTGGGCGCAGAGTTCGGACAGATCGACTTGCGTCGAGCACATCACGCGTACATCCAGATACATGTCCTCATCGCTGCCCACGCGGCGAAAGCAGCCATCCTGAATGAAGCGCAGCAACTTGGCCTGCATACGGGCGCTCAGTTCGCCGACGCCATCGAGAAACAGCGTGCCGCCCGCCGTCAGTTCCAGCAGACCCAGCCGCCCTTCCACGCGCGCGCCTTCGAACGCACCGGGGTCGTAGCCGAACAATTCGGTCTCGGCCATGGATTCGGACAGTCCCGCGCAATTCAGCGCCATCATCGGCGACTGGCCGCGTGGGCTCGACAGATGACAGGCGCGGGCCAGCAGTTCCTTGCCGGTTCCGGTCTCGCCTTCGATCAACAGCGGTGCATCCAGCGGCGCCATGCGGCGCGCTTCACGCACCACGGCGGCCATGACCTTCGAACTCTGAAAGATACTGTCGAAGCCGCGCAGCTCCTGCTTGCGCACGTGATAGATGCGCTCGCCTACCCGGTCCGCCCGGTGCAGCGTCAACACTGCGCCCGCCATCGCCTCGCTGTCATCATGCTCCGACTGCAACGGCGCGATGTCCGCCAGAAACACATCACCGCGCACCTTGATGCGCAATCCATTGATCCGCGACTTGTTGGCGCGCACCAGCGCGGGCAGGTCGAAATCCTCGGCATAGCGCGACAGCGGAATGCCCGGCACTTCATCGACCCGCACGCCCAGCAACTGGGCCGCTGCCCGGTTCGCAGCCACAATGGCACCGGCCATGTCGATGGACAGCACCGGAAATTCCAGCGCGCCCAGCAAGGCATTCAGCTCCATATGGCGTCGTTCGCTGGGCATCAATCCGACGCGTTTGACGCCGAATACCCCGGTAATCGCCTCGAACCGGGGACGCAAGGCCTGGAACTGCATGTTGATCAGGTTCGGGCAGTGCAGGTAAATCGCATCGCCATGCTCACCGCCCACCTCGCCCCTGGCCACGTTGACCCCGTAGGCAACCAGCAGGTCGAGAATGTCGCGAAGAATGCCGATGCGATTCTGACAATGGACCTTGATGCGCATGGATGCTCGTTCCTCGGGGCGTGTTTTTTGTCGTAGCACGAAGTCTACCGTCAAGAATACGTGACAGCCCAGCGCAATGAAGGGCTCTCAGGACCACGATTCGCTTGACCGACAAAGCATTCGTAAAGTTTTCGTTACGCTTGAGCGCGCAAATTACCGAGGCCGCACGAAGCAGCCCGATGACCTTGCGCAAGATTCGCGCTATTTCTGGGTCATCGCGCTTTGCACAGAAAGCAGCCCCATAACAACAACAGCGCTCTTCAGGAGACCAGCATGGCCCAGACGCACTACGTAGCGCGTGAGCCCGACGCAGAGGGCTTCATCGATTACCCGGCCGCCGAACACGCGGTGTGGAACACGCTGATCACTCGCCAGATGAAAGTCATCGAAGGCCGTGCCTGTCAGGAATATCTGGATGGCATCGAGCAGCTTGGCCTGCCCCACGACCGGATTCCACAACTGGGCGAAATCAACAAGGTGCTGGAAGCGACTACCGGCTGGCAGGTCGAACGCGTGCCCGCGCTGATTCCGTTCCAGACCTTTTTCGAACTGCTGGCCAGCAAGCGCTTCCCTGTCGCGACGTTCATTCGCACTGAAGAAGAACTGGACTACCTGCAGGAACCCGACATCTTTCACGAGATCTTCGGTCACTGCCCGCTGCTGACCAATCCCTGGTTCGCCGAATTCACCCACACCTACGGCAAGCTCGGCCTGAGCGCGACCAAGGAACAGCGGGTGTATCTGGCCCGCCTGTACTGGATGACCATCGAGTTCGGCCTGGTGGACACGCCACAGGGACGCAAAATCTACGGCGGCGGCATCCTGTCTTCACCCAAGGAAGCGGTGTACAGCCTGTCATCGGAGCCCGAGCATCAGCCGTTCGACCCGCTCGAAGCGATGCGCACGCCTTATCGCATCGACATCCTGCAACCGGTGTACTTTGTTCTGCCCGACCTCAAGCGCCTGTTCGATCTGGCGCAGGAAGACATCATGGGGCTGGTCGAACGCGGTATGCAGATGGGTCTGCATGCGCCAAAATTTCCGCCCAAACCTAAAAACCACGCGGCCTGATCGCCTGATCGGCAGCCACGCGTCATAAGGATCCTGTTCATGACTACACTCAACCAAGCCCACTGCGAAGCCTGCCGTGCCGACGCGCCACAAGTCAGCGAAGCCGAGCTGCCTGAACTGCTCAGGCAGATTCCGGACTGGAACATCGAAGTGCGCGACAGCGTCATGCAGCTGGAGAAAGTCTTCCTGTTCAAGAATTTCAAGTTTGCCCTGGCCTTCACCAACGCTGTCGGCGAAATCGCCGAAGCTGAAGGTCATCATCCGGGTCTGCTGACCGAATGGGGCAAAGTGACCGTAACCTGGTGGAGCCACTCGATCAAAGGGCTGCACCGCAATGACTTCATCATGGCCGCCCGCACCGACGAGGTGGCCAAAGACGCCGAGGGACGCAAATAATGCATTTCAGGGACATCCAGCGTGTACCGGGCGATCCGATTCTGGGTCTGATCGAGGCTTACGCCAATGATGCGAACCCCGACAAGTTCGACCTGGGCGTGGGTGTCTACAAGGATTCACAAGGCCAGACGCCGGTGCCGCGTGCCGTGAAAGCGGCGGAACAGCGGCTGGTCGACCGGCAGATGACCAAAACCTACATCGGCAGCCACGGTGATCCGCACTTCGGCACGCTGATCAGCGAGCTGGTGCTGGGTGGCGACTCACCGCTCATCAAGGCAAAGCGTGCAGGCGCTACCCAGACACCGGGCGGTACCGGCGCGTTGCGTCTGGCAGCAGACTTCATCGGTCAGTGCCTGCCCGGCAAGGGTATCTGGCTGAGCGACCCGACATGGCCGCTGCATGAAACGATCTTCAACAAGGTTGGCCTGAAGGTCGGCCATTACCCTTACGTGGGTAGCGATAACCGGCTGAACGTCGATGGCATGCTCGACGCCCTGCGTCAGGTTCCGCAAGGCGATGTGGTGTTGCTGCATGCCTGCTGTCACAACCCGACCGGTTTTGACCTGTCTCACGATGACTGGCGTGAAGTGCTGAAGATCGTGCAGAGCCGCGAGCTGTTGCCCTTGATCGACTTCGCTTATCAGGGCTTTGGTGACGGGCTTGAAGAAGACGCCTGGGCGGTTCGTCTGTTCGCCGACGCACTGCCGGAACTGCTGATCACCAGCTCGTGCTCAAAGAACTTTGGCCTGTACCGCGAGCGCACCGGCGCGTTGATCGTCTGCACCGACGAGACGCAAAAGCTGCTGGATGTGCGCAGTCAGCTGGCAAGCATCGCGCGTAATCTCTGGTCGAACCCACCCGATCACGGTGCTGCCGTGGTAGCCGAGATTCTGGGAGATCCCGAGCTGAAAAGCCTGTGGGCCGACGAGGTTGAAGAGATGCGTCAACGCGTGGCGCAACTGCGCAGCGGACTGGTCGAAGCTCTGACGCCGCTGGGACTGGGCGAGCGCTTTGCTCACATTGCACAGCAGCGCGGAATGTTTTCCTACACCGGCATCACCGGCGAACAGGTCACCAGACTGCGTGAGGAGCAAAGCGTGTACATGGTCAATGACGGACGAGCCAACATGGCCGGTATCGATGCCCGCCGTCTGGATCAGCTGGCGCAGGCGATTGCGGCGGTGTGTAAAGGGTAAAGGGCGCCTCTCGCTTCTGATCGGCAAACACCTGCGGGAGGCGCCATCACGTCTTCGACGTGGCGCTGTCGCGCTGCAAACACCGGAGTGTGGGAGGCGGCTTGCCGGCGATGCGGTTTTTCAGGCGCATCATCAGCGACTGATGACGCCATCGCCGGCAAGCCGCCTCCCACAATTTGTCGTTCACTGAGGTACTGGTCTAAGACAGAAAGATATCCGCCCCAACCTCATCGATAGCAGTGAGCCACCCAATAAAGGCCTATTGCCAGCCAACTCGCCAAAGACAGTAAAATCCTTTTTTTGTTTCGCCACTCAGTCAATCAGTTGAAAAAAATATCGGGATTGTCATTTTCAGTGGGGTATCCTGCGCATGCTTTTTTAAAGCACGGTTCTATCTGCAACCCCTTGCGAGGAGCGATGACGATGCATGAAATCCCTAACTTCCCACCAGGCCAACAGGAACCAAAGCAGTCGACTCTGGCTCAACAGGAGCTTGGTCAACCTGCCGCAATGAAAGCTGCACCCTCGGCTCAAGACAGCCAGAAAGCCCGAAGCAAAGACTGAAGGCGATTGTTTTCAGGCGTATCGAAAAACGGTTCTGCCGATTTTCAATACGCCTGGAAAACCAGCGAGAGGCACACGGACACACCCATGAGCGATTTCACCGAAACACAGGCCAGCGCACTGATCGGCACTGCTGAAAAAATGATCGAGATCTGGTCGCGCCTGAGCCCGGAAAAGCAGCAAGCCCTGCTGGCCCGCTTCGGCACCCAGGAAAATGCTTTGGCTGCACTGGTGACCACGCATTTGGTTGCACCTTCCGTCGCCTGATCTGCTCTTCAATTTAGCAGCACACTCCCCCTGCCCTACAGATTTATTGCAATCTGTTACCAGCATCGTCCGATGCGCCGTATGATGATCACATCGAGAGCTTGCTAAGGATTTTCCGCGCACGCTTTTCAATTGCACCGTTTGAACGCCACACGTCCACTTCATGATCAGAATGAAACCTCTCTCCATGCCCGAGACAAAAACTGCTGCACCGCAAACCCCGATGGCCATCACGCTGACGGTGGTTTCCATCGTCATGTTCACCTTCATTGGCTATCTGAACATCGGCATTCCGCTGGCGGTTTTGCCCGGTTATGTCCACAGCGACCTGGGTTTTGGCGCAGTGATAGCCGGTCTCGTCATCAGTGTGCAGTACCTCGCCACCGTCATCAGTCGCCCTTGGGCGAGCCGAATCATCGATAACCTGGGCAGCAAGAAAGCCGTGCAGATAGGCCTGGCCGGGTGCGGCGTGAGTGGTGTGTTCATGCTGGTGCCCGTCTGGCTGCAGGCGTGGCCGATGGCGAGTCTGGTGGTACTGCTGATCGGTCGGGTGATTCTGGGCAGCGCGGAAAGTCTGGTGGGTTCGGGCTCGATTGGCTGGGGCATCGGCCGAGTCGGCGCACAGAACACCGCCAAGGTGATTTCCTGGAACGGCATCGCCAGTTATGGCGCGCTGGCTATCGGTGCGCCACTCGGCGTCTGGATGGTGAAAGAGCTGGGCCTGTGGACAGTCGGTGTGAGCATCATGCTGTTGTGCGCGACAGGGCTGCTGTTGACCTGGAAGAAACCCGGTGCACCCATCGTGCACGGCGAACGCCTGCCGTTCATGCATGTGCTGGGACGTGTCTTTCCCCATGGCATGGGGCTGGCACTGGGCGGGATCGGCTTCGGCACCATCGCGACCTTCATTACCCTGTACTACGCCAGCAATCAATGGCCAAACGCCGCACTGTGCCTGACCCTGTTCGGTGCCAGCTTTATCACGGCACGTTTGCTGTTCGGCAATCTGATCAATCGGCTGGGCGGTTTTCGCGTGGCGATTGCGTGCCTGTCGGTCGAAACGCTGGGCCTATTGTTTCTGTGGATGGCACCCACACCTGGCCTGGCGCTGGCCGGTGCAGCATTGACGGGGTTCGGCTTTTCGCTGGTGTTTCCGGCGCTGGGCGTCGAGGCGGTCAATCTGGTGCCAGCGTCCAGCCGTGGCGCGGCGGTGGGTGCCTATTCGCTGTTCATTGATCTGTCGCTGGGCATCACCGGGCCGCTGGCCGGGGCAATTGCCGCCGGTTTCGGCTTTGTTTCGATCTTCCTGTTCGCCGCGCTCGCGTCGCTGAGCGGGCTGGGCCTGAGCATTTACATGTATCGTCAGGCACAGGCCCTGAGGCAGCGACAGGCAGATTGATTGCGCTTCAGCTGGCCTTGGGCTTCTTCTTGCCCAGCAGGTGCGAGAACACGGCCTGCAGATCATCCGAACTCGCGTCTTCGTCCAGGTTGAGTTTGCTGTCGATGTGGTCCATGTGGTGCATCATCAACTCGACCGCCAGCGCCGCATCCCGCGCCTCGATCGCATCGATCAACTGGTTGTGCTCATCGTAGGAACAGTGCGTGCGGTTGCCGGTTTCGTATTGGGCAATGATCAGTGAAGTCTGGGAAACCAGGCTGCGCTGGAAGCTGATCAGCGGCGCATTTCGGGCCGCAACGGCCAGTTGCAGGTGGAACTCGCCGGACAGACGAATGCCCGCACCTCGATCCCCTCGGGAAAAACTGTCGCGCTCATCGCTCACCATCTGGCGCAACTGCGCGAGCTGCGCGACCGTGGCGTGCTCGACAGCCAGCTCGGTGATGGCCTTTTCCACCAGGCGCCGGGCGAAGAACACCTGACGGGCTTCCTCGACGCTGGGACTGGCGACCACGGCACCACGATTGGGGCGCAGCAGCACGACGCCTTCATGACCCAGACGCGACAAGGCGCGGCGGATGATGGTGCGACTCACACCGAAAATCTCGCCCAGTGCCTCTTCGCTCAGCCGGGTGCCCGGCGCCAGACGCTGCTCAAGGATGGCGTCGAAGATGTGCGCGTAAACAATATCGTCCTGAGTCAGGCTGCTTCCAGCCTTGGCAGGTCGCGTCGGTTTCTTGAGAGGCAGGGACTGATCGTTCATAGGCACTCGAGCGCGGATGGATGACGGCGTCGCAACGCGCGCATTGTACACAGGGCAAAACCGGAAAGGCGTGCTCACGTCTGGCGACTGAACGGCGCCCAGAAAAAAGCCCGCAGTGTGCGCGGGCAAGCGAGTATCAGCTGCCCCGGTACGTCGAGTAGCTGTAGGGCGAGATTAACAGTGGCACATGGAAGTGGGCCTGACCTGCGTCAATGCCAAAGCGCAACACCACCACATCGAGAAAGGCCGGCTCGTTGAGCACCGCGCCTCTTGCCCGGTAGTAATCGCCCGCGTGGAAATGCAGCTGGTAAACGCCGGATCGATACTCATCGTCCTGCAGCAACGGTGCGTCGCAGCGACCGTCGCTGTTGGTGACGGCGCTGGCAACCTTGAGCATCTGTTCACCTTCAATGCGGTAGAGCTCGATGACGATGGACGCACCTGGACAGCCATGCGCGGCATCCAGAACGTGTGTGGTCAATTTTCCCAAGGCGCTGCTCCTTGTCGTGATCGTTGCGACGATACCGCACCAACAAGGTGCTCGTCGGGGCGCTGTTGTCAGCGATTAAGACACTTTTCGAAAATCCTGTACACGCTCGGCCCGAAACCATAGAGCCTTGAACGCGCCAATCCGGCCGAATTGCTTTGAAATCAGTGAAGCGAAGGAAATCAATCAGGTTTTTCTGATTAAGCTGACCAGTCAGGCAGGTTTCTTGCTTGTTTCTTGCTTGTAGAGATCCTGCAGATTTTCGCACCGTAGTCATCGCGGTTGATGACAGGGAGCGAGGTTACAATTTCAAAAATAAATTGTATACAATCCTTGCACTGCGGGCGCCCTGCCTTTACCCGCACCCGACCTGATTTCACGCCTATCGCCAATAAGGAAGCCAGCAGTGAGCGCCGACTACCCCCGCGACCTGATCGGATATGGAAACAACCCGCCTCACCCTCGCTGGCCGGGCAATGCGCGTATCGCGCTGTCGTTCGTGCTGAACTACGAGGAAGGCGGCGAGCGCAATATCCTGCATGGTGACAAGGAATCCGAAGCGTTTCTCTCCGAAATGGTCGCCGCGCAACCGCTGCAGGGCCAGCGCAACATGAGCATGGAATCGCTCTACGAATATGGCAGCCGCGCGGGCGTGTGGCGCATTCTCAAGCTGTTCAAACAGTTCGATATCCCGTTGACGATCTTTGCCGTGGCGATGGCCGCGCAGCGTCACCCGGACGTGATCCGCGCCATGGTCGCCGATGGCCACGAGATCTGCAGCCACGGTTATCGCTGGATCGACTACCAGAACATGGACGAGGCCCAGGAGCGCGAACACATGCGCCAGGCGATCCGCATCCTCACCGAAATCAGCGGCGAGCGTCCATTGGGCTGGTACACCGGGCGCACCGGCCCGAACACCCGGCGGCTGGTGATGGAGGAAGGCGGTTTTCTCTACGACTGCGACACCTACGACGACGATCTTCCGTACTGGGAACCGAACAACCCGACCGGCAAACCGCATCTGGTGATCCCTTACACGCTGGACACCAACGATATGCGCTTCACCCAAGTGCAGGGTTTCAACAACGGTGAACAGTTCTTCCAGTACCTCAAGGATGCGTTCGACGTGCTGTACGCTGAAGGTGAAGAGGCACCGAAAATGCTCTCCATTGGTCTGCACTGCCGCCTGATCGGCCGCCCTGCCCGCCTTGCCGCACTCAAACGGTTCATCGAATACGTCAAAGGCCATGAGCAGGTGTGGTTCACGCGCCGCGTCGACATCGCCCGTCACTGGCACGCCGAGCATCCGTTCACGGCCGAGGCGACGCAATGACCGACTTTTCAGGTTTTGCCCCGTCGATAATGGGCCGCGACGCGTTCATCGCCGCCTTCGGCGATATTTACGAACATTCCCCCTGGGTCGCGCAGCAGGCTTACGACCAAGGGACGCTGGCGGCGCTGGATCAGATTGAAACCCTGCATAAGCGCATGAGCGACATCCTGCTTGGCGCCACGCAGGCGCAACAACTGGCACTGATCAACGCTCACCCGGACTTGGCCGGCAAGGCCGCCGTTCAGGGCGAATTGACCGAGGCCAGCAGCAATGAACAGGCAGGCGCAGGCATCCACCTCTGCACGCCGGAAGAGTTTCAGCGCTTCACCGAGTTGAATGAGGCTTACAAGGCCCGCTTCGGCTTTCCGTTCATCATGGCGGTCAAGGGCAGCGACAGGCACAAGATACTGGCGGCGTTCGAACAACGTCTCCACCACTCGCCGGAGGCCGAGTTCGCTTGCGCCCTGGCCGAGATCAACAAAATCGCACTGTTCCGTTTGCAGGCGCTTCAGGCGCCGCGCTCATCCAACGTTTAGAAGGCAGACAAGAAGCATGAAAGTTTACGCCGCACCGTTCGAGAAGTTCGTGAACCTGGCTGACGCGCGTCTGGGCACGAAGGTTCTGTCCGTGACCGACGACTGGTTCGCCGATGCCAACCGCCTGTTCCAGCCGACGCCTGCGGTCTGGAAGGAAGGCGTGTTCGACGACAACGGCAAGTGGATGGACGGCTGGGAATCGCGCCGCAAACGCTTCGAAGGTTACGACAGCGCGGTCATTCGCCTGGGCGTGGCGGGCACCATCAAGGGCGTGGACATCGATACCTCGTTCTTCACCGGCAACTTCCCGCCGTCCGCCTCGCTGGAAGCCTGCTTTCTGGCCTCGGGTGAGCCGGACGAAAACACGGCATGGACCGAAGTGCTGCCGTCAGTGGAGTTGAAAGGCAACAGTCATCACTACCACGAAATCAGCCACGACCAACCGTTCAGCCACCTGCGCTTCAACATCTATCCGGACGGCGGCGTGGCACGCCTGCGCGTGCATGGCGTGCCGCATCGCGACTGGACCACAGTCGGTGATGGCGAGCAGATCGATCTGGTGGCAGCGCTCAATGGCGGCCGTTCGATTGCCTGCTCGGACGAGCACTACGGCAGCATGAGCAACATTCTCAATCCGGGCCGTGGCGTGAACATGGGTGACGGCTGGGAAACCGCCCGCCGCCGCACGCCGGGCAATGACTGGGTGATCGTGGCGCTGGGGCATCCGGGCGAAGTCGAGAAAGTCATCGTCGACACCCTGCACTTCAAAGGCAACTACCCGGACAGCTGCTCGATCCAGGGTGCGTTCGTTAAAGGCGGCACCGACAGCCAGATCGAAACCCAGAGCCTGTTCTGGCGCGAACTGCTGCCCAGCCAGAAACTGACCATGCACGCCGAGCACGAATTTGCCGAGCAGGTCAAAGCCATCGGACCGATCACCCACATCCGCCTGAACGTGTTCCCGGATGGCGGCGTCAGCCGGTTGCGGTTGCTGGGCAAAGTGTCGCGGTAAGCTTCAGCGTTGAGAGAGTGCCCGATTGAATGCATACCTCGTGGGAGGCGGCTTGCCGGCGATGGCGTCAGTTCAGTCACTGATGTGTTGCTTTCAAAAAAGGCATCGCCGGCAAGCCGCCTCCCACAGTGCGTTGGTTGCAGCAAGATGTGTATATAACGATGTGCACCTGGCGTGTGCATTCAGGCGGTGGCGCTCTGCGTCACATTACGAAGCGGTGTTATCACGCAGAGCGTGGGAACGGATCATCACACTGAGAACAGAAGAACCTGCATGCGCAAACTGATAATCGAGCCGTTGACCAAGGAAGCCTTTGCGCCGTTCGGTGATGTGATCGAAACCGATGGCAGCGATCACTTCATGATCAACAACGGTTCGACCATGCGCTTTCATCGTCTGGCGGAGGTTGAGACCGCGCAGCCGGACGACAAGGCGATCATCAGCATCTTCCGCGCCGAGGCGCTGCCGATGCCGTTGACCATCACCATGCTGGAGCGTCATCCGCAGGGCAGTCAGGCGTTCATACCGCTGCTCGGCAACCCTTTTCTGATCGTGGTCGCGCCACTTGGCGATGCGCCTGAATCAGAGCTGACCCGTGCCTTCGTCTCCAACGGCAGGCAGGGTATCAATTACCATCGCGGCGTCTGGCACCATCCGGTGCTGACGATCGAAAAGCGGGATGATTTCCTGGTGGTTGATCGCAGTGGAACCGGCAATAACTGCGATGAGCATTACTTTGCAGAGCACCAGTTGCTGGTGCTCGATCCCGACTCCCAGGAAGGGCCTGAGCACCCGTGAAGTGGTGACAGGTATTTAGGTAAGCACCGTGGCTGCACATTTGATGGAATGGCTGAATCTGGGCATACGCTGGATTCACATGATTGTGGGCGTCGCCTGGATCGGCGCATCGTTCTACTTCGTCTGGCTGGAAAACAACCTCAACCGCAAGAACCCGCGTGACGGGCTTTCGGGTGATCTGTGGGCCATCCATGGGGGTGGCATCTATCACCTGGAGAAGTACAAGCTCGCCCCGCCGACCATGCCGGAGAACCTGCACTGGTTCAAATGGGAAGCCTATTCGACCTGGCTGTCGGGCGTGGCCCTGTTGTGCGTGGTGTTTTACGCCAATCCGACGTTGTACCTGCTGGCACCGGGCAGCAGCCTGTCGGGCGCGGAAGGCGTGCACATCGGGCTGGGTTCATTGTTCGTCGGCTGGTTCATCTACAGTTTTCTGTGCGACTCGGCACTGGGCAAACGCCCTGCCCTGCTGGGCCTGATCCTGTTCATTCTGCTGGTCGCAGCAGCGTACGGCTTCAGCAAGGTGTTCAGCGGTCGCGGCGCGTACCTGCATGTCGGGGCGATCATGGGCACCATCATGGTCGGCAACGTGTTCCGCATCATCATGCCGGCGCAACGCGCGCTCGTCGCCGCCATCGCTGAAAACCGCACGCCGGACCCGAGCCTGCCGGCCAAGGGGCTGCTGCGTTCACGGCACAACAACTACTTCACCCTGCCCGTGCTGTTCATCATGATCAGCAATCACTTTCCGAGCACCTACGGCAGTGAATACAACTGGCTGATTCTGGCAGGCATCGCCCTGCTGGCGGTGCTGGTACGTCATTATTTCAATACCCGGCATGACAGCCATCGCTTCGCCTGGACACTGCCGGTGGCCGCGCTGGGCATGCTTTGCCTGGCGTACGTCACCGGCCCCGCGCAGCCGCCGCAGGCGACGAAGATTGTCTACCAACCGTTGCCCGGAACGGCCGTGGGTGGGCATCGCGCCGATGAGAAGCCGCCTGAGCCGGTCGCAGCACCTGCCCAGCCGGAAACACCCAAGGTTGCGGGTGCAGGTTTCAGTCAGGTCCACGACGTGATTCGGCAGCGCTGCACGGTCTGCCACTCGGCCAGCCCCACCAGCCAGTTGTTCAGCGTCGCACCTGCCGGGGTGATGTTCGATACGCCGCAGCAGATTCAGCAGCAGGCGCAACGGATCAAGGCCCAGGCCGTCAGCTCACCGATCATGCCGCTGGGCAATATCACGCAGATGACCCAACAGGAGCGCGACCTGGTCGGTGCCTGGATTGATCAGGGTGCGAAGCTGAATTGATTCACCCGGGCGGCCCTCTGCGCGACGGCCGCCCCGTTTTCGCTCCAGCCGCCCTGCGCTGGAGCACTTGAGCGGGATGGCGCGAGCCAGTATCCTCCGCCGCCGCTGCAAAACAGGCCGATAACGGACTGCTTTATCCAAGTCGATTGCACATCCCTGCCAGCAGGCTGTGCATTCCAGCGCCTGGAATTCCAGAAAACAACCAAAACCGACATAAAAGTGGCGGTTTTCGTATTACGTCGGCTTTTTTTCAGCGATTGGCGCAGCTCTTGCTAACTAGTGGAAGTTGACCAAACAGACAAATTATTACACCCCCGGACAAGGTGCCATTCAGAGCGCCGGTCTGCTCGACCATGATCTTACTCAAGGGATACACCGAATGAACCGCACACTTTCCAGCGTGTTACTGGCCAGCAGTCTGCTGGCCGCTGCACCCGCCATGGCCGGGGATATCTTCCAGTGGCAGAGCAACAGCCTGACCTATCTGAATGGACGGGACTTTACCGTCAACCCGGAGATACAACAGACCTTCACCTTCGAACATGCGGACAGCTGGAAATACGGCGACAACTTTCTATTCGTCGACAAGATCTTCTACAACGGCAAGAAAGATGCGAACGCGGGCGATAACACCTACTACGGCGAAATCTCTCCGCGCCTGTCGATGGGCAAGATCTTTGGACAAAAGTTCGAGTTCGGACCTATCACCGATGTGCTGCTGGCTGCCACTTATGAATTTGGCGAAGGCGATAACGAGTCCTACCTGATCGGTCCTGCGTTCGACCTGAAGATCCCGGGCTTCGATTATTTCCAGCTCAACTTCTACCAGCGCCACACCGAAGGCAATCGTCCGGGCGATGGCGTATGGCAGATCACACCGGTGTGGTCGTACACCATTCCAGTGGGAAAATCGGATGTGTTGATCGACGGTTTCATGGACTGGGTGGTCGATAACGACGAGACGTCGCGCGGCACTTACCACTCCAACCTGCACTTCAACCCACAGATCAAATACGACCTGGGCAAGGCACTCAACTACCCGGAGCGGCAACTGTATGTGGGTATCGAGTATGACTACTGGACCAACAAATACGGCATCAAGGACACCGGCTCGTTCGACACCGACCAGAACACCGCGAGCCTGCTGGTGAAAGTGTTCTTCTGATAGCCCGCCGGGACGCAGAGCGTCCTGAGCGGCATTCCCACGCGGAGCATGGGAACGATCAATCGTTATACATAAGTCCGCCTCGACACTGATCGTGCCCACGCTCTGCGCTCGGCGTTATACACAAGTCCGACTCAACACTGATCGTGCCCATCGCTCCGCGTGGGCATGCTGCCCGTGACGCTCCGCGTCACAAATGGCACAGATTGCGGATTCAGTGAGCCGAGTGCCCGGCTCATGTCACCTTTGCGCCCTTACGGCGCGCTACTTTGAGGGACCAAAGTAGCCAAAGTCCTTTGCTCCGGTTCCGGCCCCGGCTTCGCCGGGGTTCCTTCGTCCTGACACTGATTCGGGGGTCGCCACAAATGAGCCATCCCTGGCTCAGTGCGGCTCAATCGGCATCCATGCCGATTGCCCCCCGAATCAGCGCCAGAACTCAGCCTTCACCCACGTCGCGATCTGCGGTGTTCATGCCATCGCGCTACAAAAGCACGTCAGTGCCGCTNCTTCACTGGATAGCCAGATGACTTGTGTATAACGATGAGCGCGGAGCATGGGAACGATCAACGCGCCGATCGTGCCTACGCTCTGCGTGGTATGCAGCCCGGGACGCTCCGCGTCCCATTGGCACTCCATGCCCGATCAAGGCTACGCCCGCGCAGCCTTCCACGCCTTGCCCGCGAACGTGACGATCACCACCAGTACCGCACCAGCAATGATGCCTGCAACGGCGTCGATCAGCGTTGGAATGATCACTGACAATCCACCCACCGCACCCGCGGCGCTTGCCGTCACGCCTTCTACCCAATGGTGGGCAAATGGCAGGCCGTGGACCAGGATCCCGCCACCGACCATGAACATGGCTGCCGTGCCGAGAATCGACAGCAGTTTCATCAACACCGGTGCCAGCCACAGCAGGCCAGCGCCGAGTTTCTGTGCGAACGAACTGGCGCTCTTCTTCAGATACAGACCCAGGTCATCCAGCTTCACGATACCGGCCACCAGGCCGTAGACGCCGACCGTGATCAGCACCGCCACGATAACCAGCACGCCGACCTGATCCATGAACGGCCGCGCCGCCACCACACCCAGTGCCAGCACGATGATTTCCGCCGAAAGGATGAAGTCAGTACGAATCGCGCCTTTGATACGCTCTTTCTCGAACGCCACCATGTCCACCGACGCATCGGTCGTGGCCTGCTTGCGCTGCTCGTGTTCGTCGGCGCCTTCCTTGTGCAGCCATTTGTGCGCGATTTTCTCAAAGCCTTCGAAGCACAGAAACGCACCGCCGATCATCAACAGCGGCAGGATTGCCCAAGGGGCGAAGGCGCTGATCAATAGCGCAGCAGGCACCAGAATCGCCTTGTTGAGCAATGAACCCTTGGCAACCGCCCAGACCACCGGCAATTCGCGGTCGGCCGACACGCCAGTCACCTGTTGCGCATTGAGCGCCAGATCATCACCCAGCACACCTGCGGTTTTCTTGGTAGCCAGCGCCACGTCATCCAACAGGGTGGCAATATCGTCAAGCAGGGTAAGCAAGCTTCCAGCAGCCAAAATCAAAGTCCTTGAGCAAGTAAAAAAACAAAACGGCGCGTATTGAATCACAGGCTACAGTCAGTCACATCACTCTGACTCGCAACATGCGGGAACGTTTGGTCGCATGCCCTCAAGTCTGGTGCCTTACAGCAATTATTTCCAATACCTAGCCATGCCTCGACTGTTCTGATTGCCGCTCTTGACAGGGAGCGATCATGAACAGCATTTTCTGGCCCAAACGACAACAACACATCATCCGGGCCGTTCGGCTCGAGAAGCCTGAAAACTTTTCCCCCACGCTGACCAGCGCATTGAGCCAACTGGTGCGGCAGGCCAACCTGATTCGCGAACTGGAGCGCGCAGGCGAAAAGGATTCGATGCTGGTGCAGACCATCCTGGTCACGATTGCCAACCATCTGGCGACGGCGTCAGGGCAACTGGCAGACGAAGCGTCCCGTGAAGCGATGGGCCTGATCGCCGAGGGCTTGATGGGCTCGGTCTGGATAAAGGACACCGGCGCCCAACTGGCGGGGCTCGATGAGCAGGAACTGGTGAGCTACGTCGGCCCTTTGTCGACCTGGCTGGGAAAATCCCGGGAGACCGGTTTTTCGGCGTTCTTCGGCACGCCGAACCTGAGGCTTCAGGCGGTCTCCAACATCGTCGATCATTACCTCGACAGCAGCGTCGCAAGGCTTTCCCGGCAGCTCGGCGCCAAGCTCCAACAGCTACCTGCCTGCTCGTACAAGATCATCGATCTGATCGCCATCGGCGGCGAGGCCGACACGTTTCCCAAACATTTCGCCTATTTCATGCCCGAAGATCAGGGCATCAAGTACTCGCCCGTCAAACGAACCATCGTCTTCGCCAACACCTACCTGAGTCTCTACCAGCAGATTTCGCTGGAGCAAAAAGGCATCTTTGGCTGGACCGATGATGACCTCCCTGCAGCTCAGGACATCGAGCGCTACATGATGAGCTGGTTCCGGGGCCACGATCTGGGGCATTCCATCGTCTTGCCCGCTACCGATTACCGTCGCCTGAGCCGTCATGATCGCTGGGGCTCGATGGTCGCTCAGGAAGCGGTGGCTGACGTGTTCGGTTTCCTGCTCGCCCTCACGCCCGATGTCGCCGACTGTCTTGAACTGGAATCTGACAAAATGGTGCGGTTCTATGTTCTGGAGCTGTTCCGCTACCTGCGGCGCGGCCCCGAACAGTTTCCAGATGCAGGCGCCGCCTACGCGCAGTTGAAAATGCTTGAGGATGCAGGCGTGCTGTCGGTGATTGCGCCAGGCAAGATCCACATTGATTGCGCAGCCTTTCCGGTCGCCATGATGCGCATCGCCAAAACGTTGCTTGATGCGGTCATGTCCGACAATCTGGAAACCTTCGAGCGTTTCCTGAGAACCTATGGCGTGCATCACGCCAGAAACACGGATGTCTTGTTCGGACTGTCGCTGTGCGAAACATCCCTTTTTTATGAGCAGTCCCTGCTGGAGAGCAAGTAAGTGGAGTTTTACAACGGTTTTTTACTGAGTCTGTCGCTGTGCCTGGAGATCGGCCTGGCGAACATGGCCATGATCACCCTGTCGATGCAGCGCGGCTTCAGACAAGGTGTGTGGCTCGGTCTCGGGACCTGCATCGGCGACATGGTCTACGCGATTCTTGCGCTGGCGGGCATGGCGGTGCTGCTGCAGTACGAGGCAGTGCGCTGGGCACTGTGGCTGGGCGGTTCGGCGGTGCTGGCCTACCTGTGCTTCAAGATGGTCACCAGCGCCATACGGGTGAAGGCCGGCGTCAGTGGTTCGCAAACGCAGTGGGGTCGCACCAACTTCGCGCTGTTCTCCAAGGGAATCGTGCTGGCCATGTCTTCACCCAGCGCAATCCTGTGGTTCGCCGCAGTCGGTGGCGCGATCATCGCCAAACAGGGCGTCGACATGAACAGTTCGATCCTGTTCCTCTCGGGCTTTTTCAGCGCCGGGGTCTTCTGGACGCTGGTGCTGTGCGGCCTGGCCTACCATGGCGGGCAACTGCTGGGCGAGAAGATGCTGAGATGGACCTACATCGCATCGGCGCTGATCTTCGCCTATTTCACGTTATACGTTGTGGTTTCCGGCTACATGGAGTTTGTCAGCCCGCAGCCCGTCTTTGAGCATTGAGGCGTAGCGCATCGGTGAAATGCCCATCACCTTGCGAAACGAATTGCACATGTGGCCCTGGTCGTAGAAGTACAACTCGGTTGCGACCCGGGCCGCTGCATCGCCCCGACGCAGCCGTTTGCGCACTTCGATCAGTCTGAGCTGTTTCAGGAACTGCATCGGCGCCAGGGACCTGGTCATCTTGAAGCTGCGCACCAGGTGGAACTTCGAAATGCCCGCCATGGCACTGATGTCCTGCAGATCAATGTCTTCGTACAGGTTGTCCTGCATGTATTCCACGACCCTGGCGGCCATATCGGGCTCCACGATCACCGGGGCCTCGCCGCGAAACCTGGAAAGCTCGGCCAACAGTTCGTAGGGCGCTTCTTCGCGCCGCGAAGGATCATTGGCCGCGTGCAGCGTGACAATGGCCTTGAACAGCGCATCGTCCTTCAGCGCGCCTTCATCGAACAGTGGCCCCTGCACCTCGCCGAACACCGACGCAACGTGTCCCGCGTCGAGATGGACGCTGATGAAGCGTGCGCCTGTCGAGTCGAACAGGGAAGACTGGACCGTCATGGGGTTGTATAGCGTGACCTGCCCCGGCTGCACGTCCTGAGATCGACCGTCATACCAGATCCGCTCGCTGCCCGAGAGGTTGGCGCTGATCACATATTCTTCATGGGTGTGGCGGGGAAACTCGGCGTCGTGGGCAGACACCAGCGAGCATTCTGCAAAGGGTTGTTTCGATAAGGCTTCGATGATCGGGGTCATGTTGTCATTCCTTGAACGGCACGCGATGTCCAGTCCCTGCGCAAGTGGGCGAGATTATCAGCGGCCCCCTGTTCAGGCAATGCGTGCCATGCCCGGGCCTCAGAGTGGAATGTGGGTCGTCGACAATACCTGACGCAAGCCCATGAACGAACGGATCTGCCGCACGCCCGGCAAATACAGCAGCTGCTCGGCATGCAGGCGGTTGAAGCTCTGGCTGTCCCTGGTGCGCAGCAGCATGAAGTAGTCGAACTCGCCGGTGACGACGTGAAACTCCATGCACCCGGACACCTTCTGCGCCGCCGCCTCGAACTGCGCAAACGAGTCCGGCGTCGAGCGGTCCAGCACCACGCCGATCAGCACCACCATCCCGGCATCCAGCACTTCACCGTTCAGCAGCGCCACCACACCTTTGATAACACCACTTTCCTTGAGCCGCTCAACGCGGCGCAGGCAGGCCGGCGGGCTGAGCCTGACCTTTTCCGCCAGCGCCACGTTGGAGATGGAGGCATCGACCTGCAGGGTCTTGAGAATGGTGCGGTCAATCCGGTCCAGCGGCGGCGCCTTCTCTGGCGTGAGCGTTTTGCCGGTTTCATTTATTGCTTTCATGTGTCTTTCCACGAAATAAATAAAAGTTTTACTGGTTCGACACTAACGCTAATTCGCTAATCGAACAATTCTTTGCAACCACGATTATTCAGCTATTTCCTATGATAGGACCTGTTTCAGGCACAGCGTTAACACCTCATGCCTGGCCTCACCTCTCAACGGAGACTCGATATGAACCTGAGCAAGTTCAAGCGCTACCCTCTGACATTCGGCCCCTCGCCCATCACGCCGCTCAAACGCCTGAGCGAACACCTGGGTGGCAAGGTCGAGCTGTATGCCAAGCGAGAGGACTGCAACAGCGGGCTGGCCTTTGGCGGCAACAAGACGCGCAAGCTGGAATACCTCGTACCTGAAGCTATCGAGGGCGGCTACGACACGCTGGTGTCGATTGGCGGCATCCAGTCCAACCAGACCCGTCAGGTCGCAGCCGTGGCAGCGCATCTGGGCATGAAGTGCGTGCTGGTACAGGAAAACTGGGTCAACTATTCCGATGCGCTGTACGACCGGGTCGGCAACATCGAAATGTCCCGCATCATGGGCGCCGATGTGCGTCTGGATTCGGCAGGTTTCGACATCGGTATCCGTCCAAGCTGGGAAAAGGCCATGGCCGATGTGGTCGAGAGCGGCGGCAAACCCTTCCCGATTCCGGCGGGTTGTTCGGAGCACCCGTTCGGCGGCCTGGGGTTCGTACGCTTTGCCGATGAAGTGCGTCAGCAGGAAGAAGAACTGGGCTTCAAGTTCGACTACATCGTGGTCTGCTCGGTGACTGGCAGCACCCACGCGGGCATGCTGGTGGGTTTTGCCGCCGACGGACGCTCGCAGCGGGTCATCGGTATCGACGCCTCGGCCAAGCCGGACAAGACCCGCGAGCAGGTGCTGCGTATCGCCCAGAACACTGCAAAGCTGGTCGAGCTGGGCCGTGAGATCACCGCCGACGACGTCGTGCTCGACACCCGATACGCCTACCCCGAATACGGCCTGCCCAACGACGGCACGCTGGAAGCCATCCGCCTATGCGCGCGCCTTGAAGGCGTGCTGACCGACCCGGTCTACGAAGGCAAATCCATGCACGGCATGATCGACATGGTCCGCAACGGCGAATTCCCCGAAGGCTCGAAGGTCCTTTACGCGCACCTGGGCGGCGTCCCGGCCCTGAACGCCTACAGCTTTCTGTTCAAGGATGGTTGAAGGCTGCCTGCGAGCGTTTGTGACGTTATCGAAAGCCCGCGAATATCGCGGGTTTTTCATTCGATACACTCATATGGAAGTGTTCAGGGCTGAACGCACCTATTCTTTGCTTGCAGTAACTATCAGTTCCGACCCGATCCGCAACATCGACCGCTAAAATTCAACTAACCAGTGAACGCTCGGCGCACTTGTACGCTCTAACCGCGCAAGCTCAGCCTATTTACCAGAGCGTCAAGGTCGATGGATAACCTCAACTCACTCCAGTCAAACAACGCTGAAGCACTGTGCTTTCCCGAAGAGGGCGCAGAGATCGGTGCGCTTCTGCAAACGGCGGTGATGAATCAGTCGCCTCTGGGGCATCCCTCGCAATGGTCCGACTGCCTCAAGAATCTGATCGCCACCGCCCTGCCGGTGCACGCACAGATCGTGGTGTTCTGGGGGCCGCAGTTCATCGCGCTGTACAACGATGCGTATGCGCCAAGCATTGGCGATAAACACCCCGGCGCGCTGGGCCGTCCGGCCATCGAGAACTGGGGCGAGCTCTGGGATGACCTCGAACCGCTGCTGCAGGGTGTTCGTGACACGGGAAAAACATTCTCGGCCAAGGACCGTCCGTTCTATATAAAACGCTTCGGTGCCGGAGAAACCGTTTACTTCAATGTGTCCTACTCCGCTGTTCGCGAGGCTGACGGTTCGATCGGCGGCGTGCTGTGCATCGTCACCGAAACCACCGAGCGCGTGCAATTCGAACGGCGTCAGGCGTTCCTGATCGAGCTGGGCCGAACATTGCCCTCCACCTCCGATCCCTGCGCCATCGAGCGCCATGTGCTGAACCGCCTCAGGGGTGAACTGGCGGTTCAGCACATCGCACTCATCGGGATTGACGATAACGGCTCTAACCTGAAGACGCTGCCGACAGACCCGAATGATCCATCGTCCGCAATCCGACACTTGCCCGAGTGGACGGACAGCATGTCAGCAGACCTGCGCGCCGACCGCGCTGTGCTGCATGAAATCGCAGCAAGCCCGATCATTCCTGCCAATACAAGGATGGCTCGCTACACAATCTCTGAGCCGCCGTGCACGATCTACGTGTCAGTGGTGCTGCACGGAAAACTCGAGGCGGTGCTGACCATCCAGCCGTCGATCACGAGTACCTTCGGCGATCACGAACTGGATCTCGCCCAGGAAGCCGCGAAGCAGGCCTGGCTGTGGATCAATCAGGCACGGGCTGAACGTGCACTGCGCGACCTGAACGAAAGCCTGGAACAGCGCGTCGTGACCATGCTCGCCCAGCGCGAGAAAGCCCTCGCCCAATTGCATGAGTCTCGCAAGATGGAGATGGTCGGTCAGCTCAGCGGCGGCGTGGCGCACGACTTCAACAATTTGCTGACACCGATCATGGCGTCGCTGGAACTGGTTCGCCGCCGCGTGGAAGACCCACGCTCCACGAAGCTGCTCGACAGCGCCATGCTGGCGGCCGACCGCGCCCGCACGCTGGTCGGCAGGCTGCTGACGTTTGCGCGGCGCCAGACGCTCGTGCCGGAGGCGATCAGGCTTGAAGGCCTGGTCGCAGAACTGAAAGACCTGATCGAGCGCTCGCTGGGGCCGATGATCGTCGTCGAAGTCGATATTCCCGACAGTCTGCCGGCCGTGTTTGTCGACCCGCACCAATTGGAACTGGCGATCCTCAACCTGACGGTCAACGCGCGTGACGCACTGGAAGAAGGTGGCCGGGTGAAGATCAGCGCGCGGGCCGATTCGCTGAAAACCAGGACCGGCAATCATGTGCGGCTGACTGTCAGCGACAACGGCTGCGGCATGAGCGAAGACACCCTCAAGCACTGCGTGGAGCCTTTCTATTCCACCAAGGGCGTGGGCAAAGGCACTGGGCTGGGCCTGTCCATGGTTCAAGGGCTGGCATTGCAATCGGGCGGCGAGTTCGACATTCGCTCCAAACCCGGTCAGGGCACCGAAGTGACGCTCTGGCTCCCAGTGGCCAGCAGTCCGGTCATGCAGGCAGAATCCAGGGCGCCGGAGACTCCGCTGCTCAAGGGTTCCGTCCATGTGCTGTTGGTCGATGACGAAGACCTGGTCAGGGACAGCACCGCGCACCTTTTGCAGGACCTGGGTTATCAGGTCACCGAAGCACCCTCCGCCGCAGTGGCGCTGGACCTGTTTGATGCAGGCCTGAGGCCCGATGTGCTGGTCACCGATTACGTCATGGCCGACATCACTGGCGTTCAACTGGCCCGACAGATACGCCAGCGCATCAACGACCTGCCGATTCTCATCATCACCGGCTACACCAATGCCAAGCCGGTGCCGACGGATGATTTCGAGGTTCTGGCCAAGCCCTTCCGCCGTCAGGACATTGCGTCCCGTCTGGCGAATCTTGTCCAGGGCAGTGCTTGAGGGCATGCCTCGCTAAAGCCGGAAAGACTGGCGCATGGCATTGCCCAGAAGGTCTACCGCCTCATCCATCCGCGAGCCCGGCGACCGCAGAAACACCACGTCATGCTCGGCGATCTCGGGCAGCCCTTCCAGTATCTGCATGCCCTCGGTGACACGGGAACGGTCGATCAGACTGATCCCCAATCCTGCTTCCACGCAGGCCTTGACGGCCTGATTGGAAGGACTTTCCAGCACGATACGCACCTTGCGGCCAAATTCACCGAGTGACTCGAGCATCGCTTGCCGATACGGACATTGCGCGGCATGCACCGCCAGCGGGAGCACTTCAGACGTCTGCAGAGACTGCCCTTGTGGTCCGACCCACACCGGGCGAGTCGACACCAACATCTGCGCATCGTCGCTCGCCTCGCCCTTGGGCAACGCCAACACAGCCGCCTGAAGCTTGCCGCGCTGTACCTGATCGCGCAGGGCGTAGCTGGGTGCGGTTTTCAGTTCCAGCACCACATTGGGCCAGGCTGCGATGAACGTCGGCAGAATGTCGCGAATAACGTGGGTGGCATATTCATCTGGTACGCCCAGGGTGATGCGTCCGGCCAGACGGGTGCCGTGAAGGTCGGCGAGCACCCGGTCGTGAGTCGCGAGCAGCTCGGTCGTGGACAACAACAGTCGTTTGCCCAGCGCAGTGAGAGAAACCGACTGGTTATCGCGATTGAACAAACGGCCGCCTGCGACGGCCTCGAGACGCTGGATATGCACGCTCACAGCAGCCGGGCTTTTATGCAGTTGATCAGCTGCAGCCGAGAATTTGCCGATCCGGGCAACGGCATGAAAGGTTCTGATCAGTTCGATATCGAGCGTTGGCTTCATGATTCAATCTTCGTAAATAACTGATGTCGTTTATTTTGATTTATTAGATTACGCCTGTTTCGTAGTCTGTGGGCATGAACCAGCACCTATCGATAAAACACAATGAAACCCTGCGACCTGATGGTCGGCGATCCATTCCGTTGCCGCTGCTCGAAGCGGGACTGATCCTGACGTGGAGTTCCGGCTTTATCGGTGCCCGCTTCTCGATCGATTACGCCCCGCCGTTGTTGGTGGTGTTCTGGCGCTGCGTGCTGGTCTGCCTGATTCTTTTGCCCTTTGTGTTCCGGCAGTTGCGGCAGACCTCGCCTGCCGTGTTGCTGAAAAATGCAGGCATCGGTCTGCTGGCCATGACGGGCTATCTGGCGGGCATCACCCAGGGCATTGCGCTGGGCGTCCCGGCCGGGCTCGCGGCACTGTTCGCCGACCTGCTGCCCATCGGGATGGCGCTGCTGGCAGCGCTGTTTCTGGGTCAGCGACTGGCCTGGCGCGTATGGGTCGGACTGGCCATCGGTCTGCTGGGTGTGGTGATCGCAACACAAGGTGCACTGGCCTGGGGTAAAGCGCCGTTATGGGCTTATGGGCTGCCATTGCTGGGCATGCTGTCGCTGGCGGTGGCAACGCTCTGGCGCAAGCGGTTGACCGTTTCGCAAACCATGGGGCTGCTGCCGAATCTGTGGTTGCAATGTTGCGTGTCCGGCATCGTCTTCGCCGTTATTGAAAGCGCACAAGGCGGACTGGCACCGATACCCAGTACAGGGTTTGCAATTAGCGTGGCGTGGACTGCCGGTCTATCCACCCTGGGTGGCTATGGGCTTTACTGGGTGTGCCTGCGCCGCGCTTCCGAAACGCGCGTCGCGAGCGTGCTGTACCTCAGCCCGCCGGTGACCATGCTGCTGGCCTGGATGATGTTCGACGAACCGCTGTCCTGGCAGATGGCGTCAGGCATGCTGGTGTCGGGAATCGGTATCTGGTTGGTGGTCAGGGCGGAGAGGCGTAAGGCTGAAGCGGCCAGGTAGATGTCTCGCCCTTTATCTGTATCAAAGCAAACGCCGGACTGTGGAAGGCGCCACCACGTCTTCGACGTAGGGCTGTCGCGCAGCAAACACCGGACCGTGGGAGGCGGCTTGCCGGCGATGCAGTCGACGCGGTATGTCAGCGCGTTTGAAAGCGGGCTTACGATCTCGCCGCAAGCCCGCTCTTCAGACCTCAGATACGGAACCTTGCCACCATGTTCTGCAGATCACTGCCCAGACGGGCCAGCTCCACGGTCGAGGCTGCACTTTGCTCGGTGGCCGCTGCCGACTGATCAGCAATGTCGCGGACACTGAGCACGCTGCGGTTGATCTCTTCGGTCACAGCGCTCTGCTGTTCGGCAGATGCCGAAATCTGCTGGCTCATCTGCTCGATGGTGCTGATCGACTGGTTGATTTCCACCAGCGCCTGCTCGGCCTGACGCGCCAGCACCACGGTGCCTTCGGTGCGTTGCAGGCTGGCGTCCATCAGACCTGCGGCTGCGCCGGTGCCCTGCTGCAACGCCTGAATCAGCGCTTCGATTTCGGTGGTGGAGTTCTGGGTGCGCTGCGCCAGCGAACGCACTTCATCGGCCACGACGGCAAAGCCGCGACCCTGTTCGCCTGCACGCGCCGCTTCGATGGCGGCGTTGAGCGCGAGCAGGTTGGTCTGTTCGGCGACCGCCTTGATCACGTCGATAACGCTGCCGATCTTGCCGCTGTCTTCGGTCAGGCGCTGCATGGCCTGGCCCAGTTCCTTGACCTCTCCCGCCAGTTGACCGATTTCCCGTGTGGCGTGCTGCACCACGCTGCTGCCATGGGCCGCACGTTCGCTCGCCTGTTTCGCAGCCTTCGAGGCGTCCTCGGTGTTGCGGGCGACTTCCTGAACAGTCGACGCCATTTCGTTCATGGCCGTGGCGACCTGATCGACTTCGTTCTTCTGCTGGGCCACGCCAGCGCTGGTCTGTTCGCTGCCCGCCGAAAGCTCTTCGGCAGCGGTCGCGATCTGAGTGATACCGTTGCCGATTCCGCCGATCAGCCCGCGCAGCGAGACGGTCATGTGCTGCATGGTGTTCTGCAACAGACCCAACTCGTCCTGACGCGTGGTAGCTGTGTCTTGGGTCAGGTCGCCTTCAGCGATGCGTCGAGCGGCAATTACGGTGTCATTCAACGGCACGGTGATCTGACGGGTAATGACGAAGGCCGCGAAGATGCCTATCAGCAACACCACCAGGGCCACGCTCAAAAGCTGCATCACAGCGGTGTTTTGCTCACGCTTGGCACTGACCACCTGCGCGGCGGCCAGCTCATCGGCACTGGCCGCTGTCGCGATGGACTGTTGTTGCAGGGTGCTGCGGATCTGATCGGTCTGCTGCAGCATCTCGGAAATGGACGCCATCAGCACTTTGTATTGCTTCAGGGCGTTCAATGCGGTGTCTACTGCGCCATTGGCTTCCACCGGCAACTGGCTGCGTGCAGCCGCCACCTGAGCGATCAGCGCATCGGCGGCGTTGTAGGTGGCCTGACGGTTGTCGGCAGTCGGGATGCTCAGGTAGCGACGAAAGATCAGACGGAAATTGGTCATGCCGTTGCGCAGGTCACCGGCGATCTTGACCTGTTGGATACCGGTCTCGCTCGGAGCACGCAAAGTGTCGTCGATGGTTTTCTGCAACAGGTTTTCGAAAGTCGCACTGACCTCGTCCGACACCTTGATCAGCGGCTTCAGCGCGTCATCGACTTTCTGGTTGATGCTGACCAGTTGATCGAAAGTCTGCTTCAAACCGCCGACCTGTTCCTTGATGCTTTTCAGTTTCTGCAGGTTGCTCGATACGACGAACACATTCAGCCCCTGCTCGACGCTGCGACTCAGGGTGTCCAGCGCAGTTCCATAGACCTGCACACCGGCAGCGGTGGGCCCGGTGGCATAGGCTTGTGCTGCAATACGTGCATTCAGGACGTCATCCTTGATTTCCGCGATCTTGCTGCTCTTGCCCAGGCGCTCGATCAACAGATTGGTGCTTGAGTAACCAATGGCCGTAACGGTCAGCACCCCCAGCAGAATCGCCGCAAAGCCCAGAGCGAGCTTTTTACTGACGTTAAGATTGTCCAACCATTTAGCGCTCATAGCCTGTGTGCCTCGATTTTTCGTAATGCACAGGAATCGGCGCGCAACTCGCTAACTTGATGGCTAACATGATCGATATAACTGATCAATTGATAGGTATGACGTGCAGGCCTTTGTTTACAGGCCCCGAGCAAATATTAAGTTTTATTTAACTTATCAGGACGAACCTTTTTCAGATGACCGGTAGCCCTGCAAATCTCTCCCGCACGATTATATGATTAATGACATAAAGTACGGATAATGCCGACGGCCTTTCAAAGCGCCAGTGTTTTTGAGCAAAGGCCGTTATTACGAAACGAGAGCATAAAGTTTGAAAGATCTGACTCATGAAGAGCTGGAGACTGAAGTCGCGCGCTTGCGCAGGGTCATTGAGGACGCAGGTCTTGAGTCGCCGCCGGACGGCATGCTCAGGAACCTTGCAGGCAAGACTGCCGAACATACTCAGGAACGTTATCGACTGGCCGCCAAAGCGACCAGCGATGCCATCTGGGACTGGGATCTGCAAGCCAATCAGGTGCTATGGAATGACGCGCTTGAAGACGCGTACGGGCACCCGCTCGCCTCGGTGGACGTAACGGGAGAATGGTGGCTTTCCCAGATCCATCCGGATGAACGCGCACACGTCTACGCGTCGATTCATCAAGTCATCGACGGCACCGATACCGCGTGGTCGCACGAGTACCGCTTCCGCCGCAACGACGGCACTTACGCCGATGTCCTTGATCGGGGCCATGTCTTGCGCAATACCGAGGGCCAGGCGGTTCGCATGATCGGTGCGATGCTGGATATGTCGGGAATGCGCAAGGCTGAAACCGCACTGCGTCAGAGCGAGCAACGCTTCAGAACCATTCTTGAGACCATCGAATCCGCGTTCGCCATTGTGGAAGTGAAGTTCGATGACGATGACCGACCGATCGATTACCGTTTCGTGGAAGCCAACCCGGCATTCGAACGCCAGGCAGGCGTCAACCTGCGCGGGAAATGGGTCACCGAGTTTGCGCCGGACCTGGAGCGCTTCTGGTTCGAGACGTATGGACACGTTGCCAAGACCGGAGAGCCCGCGACCTTCGAGAACTACGCCGAAGCGTTCAAGCGCTGGTTCGATGTCCGTGCGGTCAGCGTCGGAGATCCTGCCGACAGACAGATCGCGATCATCTTCAGCGATGTCACCGAGCGGCGAAATGCTCAGGACCGACTGCGCATCAGCGAAGCCGTCGCGCGGCAGAACGTCGAGCGTGTGCAGCTTGCCCTGGCGGCAGGCGCGATCATAGGCACCTGGCACTGGGACGTGCCGGGAGACAGCCTGACCATTGATGAAGCCTTCTCGCGTGCGTTCGGCCTTGACCCCGCGCTTGGGCATGAAGGTCTCACAATGGAGCAGGTGATCGGCTCGGTGCACCCCGAAGACCGAGCCGGGCTGAAGGCCGCTATCGACGAGGCCATCAAGACAGGCGGCGCTTACGCTCACCAGTACCGTGTACGCCGCGCCGACGGAAAGTATTACTGGATCGAAGCGAACGGACGCGTGGATCTCGCCGAAGACGGCACTGCGCTAAGCCTGCCCGGGGTCGTCATTGACGTCGAGGGACGACGCTCCGTGGAAGCCGAACGCGATCGCGCGACCGCCGCCTTGCGCGCACTCAATGAAACCCTGGAGCAGCGTGTAGCAGAACGAACGGTCGAGCTGATGCAGGCCGAAGAGAAACTGCGCCAGTCACAGAAAATGGAAGCCGTTGGGCAATTGACCGGCGGCCTGGCCCACGACTTCAACAATTTGCTGGCGGGTATTTCGGGCGCTCTGGAGCTGATCGCACTGAGAACATCGCAAGGCCGGTGGCAGGAAACCGAAAAGTACATCCTGACGGCGCAAGGCGCCGCCCGGCGTGCCGCCTCGCTGACTCACCGCCTGCTCGCATTTTCCCGCAGGCAGACCCTGGACCCGCGCCCCACCGATGTGAATATGCTGATGGAAGGCATGGGCGAGCTGATCCAGCGTACGGTGGGGCCCAGCATTACCGTCGAGACAGTGGGTGCAGTCGATGTCTGGCCGACGCTGGTCGATGCCAGCCAGCTCGAAAACGCCCTTCTGAACCTTTGCATCAATGCCCGTGATGCCATGCCAAACGGCGGACGCATCACCATCGAGACCGCCAATGTGTGGATGGATCCTGACACGGCCAGGGCTCATGAGATGTCGGAAGGTGACTACCTGTCGCTGACCGTGACAGACACCGGCACCGGCATGCCGCCGGACATCATCGCCAAGGCATTCGACCCCTTCTTCACCACCAAACCCATCGGTCAAGGCACCGGACTGGGTCTGTCCATGATTTACGGGTTCGCCAGACAGTCCGGTGGTCAGGCGCGCATATGCTCGGCCGTCGGGCTGGGAACATCGATATGCATCTACCTGCCCCGCTACCACGGTAGCGCGGACAAGCAGGCATATGAGATCGACAACACGTCCGCAGCGCCGACACAGTCCGGCGAAACCATTCTGATCGTGGACGATGAACCTAGCGTGCGTATGTTGCTGATGGATGTGCTGGGCGGTCTGGACTACAGCCTGATCGAAGCAGGAGACAGTATCGCTGGCTTGAAAGTACTGCGGTCCGATGTGCACATCGACCTGCTCATTACCGATGTCGGTCTGCCCGGCGGCATGAACGGGCGGCAGATGGCCGACGCGGGACGTGAAGTAAGGCCGGACCTGAAAACCCTGTTCATCACGGGCTATGCCGAAAACGCAGTCATTGGCGGAGGCCGTCTGGGGCCAGGAATGGAAGTGCTCACCAAGCCTTTTTCGATCGATACGCTGGCAGCCAGAGTGCGCGAACTGATCGACACGTAAAACGCTTTCAGGATGTTCGGCATCGTGGACTGGCTCGTTCCGCCCTGGGCCGACGCCTGAGACGCCGTGTCGCCGAACAAGCATCATTTCAGGGCACTCTGCGATAACCCAGCAGTCTGCTCCTTACACCCTATTGCACAGCGGAGCCCTCATGATCACTGTTCACCACCTCAACAACTCGCGTTCGCAACGCATTCTCTGGCTGCTGGAAGAGCTGGGCCTGCCCTACGAGATCAAGCGTTACGAGCGCGATGCCAAGACCAACCTGGCGCCACATGAGCTCAAGGAAATTCATCCGCTGGGCAAGTCGCCGGTGATTCAGGACGGCCCTCATGTGGTGATCGAGTCCGCCGCCATCATCGACTACCTGATCCGTCGTCACGGCGAAGGCCGTCTGCAACCGGACCCTGCCGGTGCGACTTATGACGAGTACGTGCAGTGGCTGCACTTCGCCGAAGGCTCGGCGATGCTGCCGCTCATGCTGGACCTATACGTCGGACGCCTGGGCGATGCAGGCGCACCGCTGCACCCGCGTATTGAATCGGAAGTCGCCAACTACCTCGGTTATCTGAACGACACGCTGGGCCTGACGCCTTACCTAGTGGGCGAAGAACTGACCGGTGCCGACATTCAGATGAGCTTCATCGGCGAACTCGCCAAGGCCCGTGGCAAGCTGCAGCCCTATCCGAACCTTGCGGCCTGGGTCGAGAAATTCCAGGCCAGACCGGCCTATCGCGCGGCGCTGGAAAAAGGCGGCGAGTATTCGTTCGCAAAATAAGGGAGCGAGTCAGCCAGGCGTCCTGTGACGCCTGGTGACTGTTCAGCAGGTCTCAGCGATTGTTGCGCAGGATCGAGAAATTCAGCGCAGCCGCCACGCAGAGCCAGACCAGATAGGGAAACAGCATCAGTCCGGTGATCACATCCAGACGCAACGCCATCACCAACATGGCCGCTACAACGAGCCAAAGCAGCGTAATGATCACCATCCCGGCCAACAACTTGTGCGCACCGAAGAACACCGGCGTCCAGAGCGTGTTCAACGCGATCTGCGCAGCCCACAGCGCAAGTACTTCCTGGCTTCCGGGCATCAGACTCAGGCGATAACCGGCCCAGGCCAGCAGCAGGTAGATGGTTGTCCAGGCCACCGGGAACAGCCAGTTCGGCGGCGTGAAGCTCGGTTTTTTCAGCGATTCGTACCACTGGCCGGGCTGAAAAATGATGCCGGTGCTCGCGGCGGCTGCGCAGGCGAGAAGAAAAATGAAGAAGGTCATCGTCGGTCCTTGAGAGGGAAAGTGGTCTGGCGCTTACCCTTCAATGACTCGCTTGCAGTGTCAGAAATTCAATATGTCGGTGAGGTTGTTTCACGCAGCAGATATCTGACCGTGGGAGGCCCCACCACGTCTTCAACCTGGCGCTGTCGCACAGCGCTGTGTCAGAGACACAGGGGCATCTCCCACAATAGTTTTCCAATCAAAAATTCATGCACCAGGCGATAACCCGCCACTCGAAACTGGCACTCAATGACTGATCATCCATGGCCGTCCCGCTGGTTTGCCTTTCAGCGCATGTGGATTCGCCTTGGTCGGGACCGGTCGGGTCGTCGGGCCGCAGCAGCTGCACCCGCTGGGGTGTCCACGGCTTTCCTTGTATTGATCGAGCGTTTTCGGTTCATGGGCGCTGCGCTCGTTGCGGGCAATGGCGCTGCGGGTATTGCCCGCCATGGTGCTCAAGCCGGGGGCCGAAAGGATCACGCGCATGCTGGACGCGCCGCACACCGGGCATTCACAGGGCAGCGCGCTTTCGGCCATGGGCCGCAGCGACGTGAAGTCGCCGCAGTGCGGGCAGTCGTATTCGTACATGGGCATGCTGCATTCCTCTGATTTGAGATCGACACAGTGCGGACGGACACCGCTCGTCTTTCACGAGCGGTGCGCACCGTGGAACCTACTTGTCCTGAGCAATCGGCAAATCGACAGTGCCATCAATGAACTTCGTCGGACCGTTGGCATTCGGGTTGATGTCGAACTTGAAGATCTCGGTCGGCAGCCACAGCGTCGCGCAGGCGTTAGGCACGTCCACTACGCCGCTGATATGGCCCTGAACCGGCGCGGAACCCAACAGTGAATAACCTTGCGCAGGTGAATAGCCGAACTTGGTCATGTAATTGATCGCGTTCAGGCACGCCTGCCGGTAGGCGACGTTGACGTCCAGGTAATGCTGCTGCCCCGCTTCGTCGACCGAGATGCCTTCGAAGATCAGGTAGTTGTTGTAATTCGGCACGATGGGGCTGGGCTTGAAGACCGGGTTCTTGATCCCGTACTTGGCCATGCCGCCCTTGATCAGCTCGACCCGCATGTGCACCCAGCCGGCCATTTCGATGGCGCCGCAGAAGGTGATTTCGCCGTCGCCCTGGCTGAAGTGCAAGTCACCCACCGACAGACCCGCGCCGTCGACATAGACCGGGAAGAACACTTTCGAACCCCGGGACAGGTCCTTGATGTCGCAGTTGCCGCCATGCTCGCGAGGCGGCACGGTGCGTGCTCCGGTCGCGGCAGCCAGGTCTCGGGCCGCACCCTTGAGCTTGCCAAGATGAGCAGTCGCGGCAAAGGGCGGGCAGGCCAGCACCGGAATGCGATCAGGGTCGGTATCGATCAGTTCCTGCTCGCGGCGGTTCCATTCGGCGAGCATCTTGTGGTCAGGCAGGCAGCCGATCAAACCGGGGTGGATCAGCCCGGCGAACTCGACGCCAGGGATGTGCCGCGAGCTGGTCATCATGCCCTTGAAATCCCAGATGGATTTCTGCGCCAGCGGGAAGTGCTCGGTCAGAAAGCCGCCACCGTTCTGCTTGGAAAAGAAGCCGTTGAAGCCCCACTGCGAGTCCGCGCGGGCACCGATATCCAGCAGGTCCACCACCAGCAGGTCGCCGGGTTCGGCGCCATGCACGCCTACCGGGCCGGACAGATAGTGCACGGTGGTCAGGTCAACGTCCCGGACGTCGCTGGCATCGTCATCGTTCTTGATCGCACCAGCGGTCCAGTCGTAGGTTTCGAGAACGAAGTCGTCACCCGGCTTGACCCAGCAGGCCATCGGAATGTCTGGGTGCCAGCGGTTGTGAATCTGCTCGTTCTCGGTGACAGGCTGGTTCAGGTCGACTTTGATCAGGGTTTCGGTCATGGCGGTTCTCCTGCGGTCTCGGTTCAATTCGATCGTTAGGTAAAGTCACTGCAGTTAAAAAGAGGGAACACGGTTCAAGGGCTACACCGACAGGTAGCGACTGATCGTCGCTTCGTCGACATTGGCGCGGGCTTCCTCGACCACGAAGCGGCCCTTCTCGATCACCAGGAATCGGTCGGCGATTTCCAGGGTGAACGACAGCACCTGCTCGGAGACCACGATGGTCAGGTTGCGCAGGCTGCGGATCTCCTTGAGCGTGCGGGCGATGTCCTTGATGATCGACGGCTGGATGCCTTCAGTCGGCTCGTCGAGCAACAGCACCTTGGGGTTGGTCGCCAACGCACGGGCGATTGCCAGTTGCTGTTGCTGCCCGCCGGACAGGTTGCCGCCACGGCGGGCGCGCATGTCGAACAGCACCGGGAACAGCGCGTACAGGTCCTCCGGCACCTTGCCGTTGGCTGACGCGGGCAGTCCGGTCTGGATGTTTTCCAGCACGCTCATCGACGGAAAGATCATGCGACCCTGCGGCACATAGGCCATGCCGTGTCCGACCCGTGAATGGGTTTCCATCGCCGACACGTCCACGCCATCCACCTGCACCTGCCCGCCCCATTGCGGCAGGATGCCCATCAGGCTCTTGAACAGCGTGGTCTTGCCCATGCCGTTGCGGCCCATGACCGCGACGATTTCCTGTTTCTCGACGTTGAGGTTCAGGTCATGAAGAATCTGGCTCTGGCCATAGCCACAGCTCAGTTGTTGAATCGTGAACATGCGGTGCTCCTCAATGGCCCAGATAGACTTCGATGACTTTCGGATTCTTCTGCACCGACTCCATGCTGCCTTCGGCCAGCACCTTGCCCTGGTGCAGCACCGTGACCTTGTGGGCGATGCTCTTGACGAACTCCATGTCGTGCTCGATCACCAGCACCGAGCGGCCCTGGCTGATGCGATTCAACAGATCGGCGGTCTGCGCACGTTCACTGACGCTCATGCCGGCCACCGGCTCGTCGAGCATCAGCAGCTCCGGGTCCTGCATCAGCAACATGCCGATTTCCAGCCACTGCTTCTGGCCGTGGGACAAAAGCCCGGCCTGCTGCTGCAGCAGGTCGCCGAGAAAAATGTCAGCGGCCACCTGCCGGACCCGCTCCAGCACTTCGCTGGAGCGCCTGAAGAACAGCGCGCCGAACACACTGCGGCCAGCCGGAAAGGACATTTCCAGGTTCTCGAACACGCTGAGGTTGTCGTAGATCGACGGGGTCTGGAACTTGCGCCCCACACCGGCACGGACGATGTCGTACTCGTTCATCCGGGTCAGTTCGCGGTCCTTGAACTGGATGCTGCCGCCGGTAGCGCGGGTCTTGCCGCAGATCAGGTCGAGGACGGTGGTCTTGCCCGCACCGTTGGGGCCGATCACCACGCGCACCTCGTTGCGGTCGATGTACAGGTTGAGATCATCGACCGCCTTGAAGCCGTCGAATGACACGGTTAGACCTTCGATGGCCAGCACCGGCTTGTTCATCTGGAAGCCTGTCGGGCTGCTCATGGCTGGGTCTCCAACGGGCGGGCGGTTTGTTTTTCAGTGGTCGAAGGTATGGACGCCTTACTGACTGGCGCAGGTCTGGACCCGAATCTGCCCAGCCATTTGCGACCGTGGCTTTCCCACAGACCGGCCAGGCCGTTGGGGAAGTACATGACCACCGCAATGAACAGGCCGCCCATGAGGTACAGCCACAGCTCAGGAAAGGATTCGGAGAAGTAGGTCTTGCCGTAATTCACCAGCAGCGAGCCGTACACCGCGCCCAGCAGCGACATGCGCCCGCCGACGGCGGCAAAGATGACCATCTCGATGGACGGCACGATGCCGACGAACGAAGGCGACATGAAGCCCACCTGCAACGCGAACATCGCCCCGCCGATTGCGGAGAATCCGGCCGCTACGCAGTAGACGAAGACCTTGAACGCCGCCACGTCGTAGCCCGAGAAGCGCACCCGCTCTTCCTTGTCGCGCATGGCCATCAGCAGTCGGCCGAGCTTGGAATAGAGGATGAATTTGCCGATCAGGATGCAGCCGAGCAGCAGCGCGGCATTGATGAAGTACAGCGCCAGCTTCGCGCCGTCACCGCGAATGTCCCAGCCCAATAAAGTCTTGAGGTCGGTGATGCCGTTCACCCCGCCGGTCAGGCCTTGCTGGCCGATGATCAGCACGGTCAGAATCAGCGCGATGGCCTGGGTCACGATGGAGAAGTACACATCCCCCACCCGCCGCCGGAACAACGCGGCGCCGATGATCAGTGCGAGGATGACAGGCATGAGCACCACAGCGATTACCGTGAAGGTGAAGCTGTGAAACGGCACCCACAGCCACGGCAGTTCGGTGATCTGGTTCCAGTCCATGAAGTCCGGAATGCCGGGAGTGGACTGGATTTTGGTGCTCTCGGGGTCCGACGCTTCCAGCTTCAGAAACATGGCCATGCAGTAGCCGCCCAGCCCGAAAAACACCCCCTGCCCCAGGCTGAGAATGCCGCCGTACCCCCAGCACAGGACCAGTCCGACCGCGACGAAGGCGTAGGTCAGGTACTTGCCGACCATGTTCAGGCGAAAGGCATCCAGGGTCAGCGGAAACACCACCAGAATCAGGGCAGCGAGGATCAGCAGGCCGATCACACCCTGACGGCCACCGAGCATTTTGTTGAGCGCGTTCATCGTTCGGCCTCTATTTGCGGACTTTGCTGGAAAACAAGCCTTGCGGGCGCATCAGCAGGATCAGGATCACGGCCGACAACGTCAGCACCTTGGCCATCGAGCCACTCATGAAGAACTCGGAAATCGACTGCGCCTGGGCAATCGCGAACGCCGAGGCGATGGTGCCGAACAGGCTCTGTGCGCCGCCAAAGACCACCACCAGAAAGGTGTCGACGATGTACAGCGAACCGGCTGTGGGCCCTGTGGAGCCGATGGTGGTGAACGCCGCACCGGCAACACCGGCCACCCCACAGCCCAGCGCGAAAGTCATGCGGTCGACCTGACGGGTGTTGATGCCGACGGCGCGGCTCATGATGCGGTTCTGCACCGTGGCGCGAACGTGCAGGCCCCAGCGGGTGCGGTAGAGCATCAGGAAAATGCCACCGGTCATCAGGATGCTGAGGCCCATGACGAACAGGCCGTTGCGCGGAATTTCGATGGCATCGGTCAGGTTCACGGCGCCCATCAGCCATTCCGGCGGCGTGGCGCTGACTTCACGCGCACCGAAGATCGAGCGAAACGCCTGCTGCATGACCAGCGACAGACCCCAGGTCGCCAGCAGGGTGTCGAGTGGCCGATGGTAGAGACGGCTGATCATCACCCGCTCCACCACCCAGCCAATCGATCCGGCCACCACGAACGACAGCGCGATGGCGAAAAAAAAGTAGTACGGCTGCATCCACGGCAGATAGGTCTGCACCAGCGTCGACAGCACGTACGTGGTGTAGGCGCCGATGGTGAGAAACTCACCGTGGGCCATGTTGATCACGCCCATCTGGCCAAAAATGATCGCCAGCCCCAAGGCCATCAACAGCAGTACGCAAAACACGGACAGACCGTTGAACCCCTGCATGGCCGCGATGGCACCAAATTCCGATAGCCATTCCATGATGGTGGTCTCCAAGGGTGAATGACGGGGGTCACGAGGCTGTCGGCTTGACGCTGCAGACAGCCCCGCTCCGGTACACAGCGCTCAGGCAGCCGCTGTTATTGGTAACCCTTGGGGAAAGGATTGGGCTCGATCAGGTCCGACTCGTAGATCACCTTGAACTGACCGTCAGCCTGGACTTCGCCGATGCGGGTCTTGCTCCACAGGTGATGGTTCTCGTGAACCTTGACGTAACCTTCCGGCGCGGTTTTCAGCTCGATGCCTGGCGAAGCGGCAACCACCTTGTCGACGTCGAAACTGCCGGCTTTCTCGACGGCGGCCTTCCACAACCAGGGTCCGAGATAGGCAGCCTGGGTCACGTCACCCATCACCGAGTCCTTGCCGTACTTGGCCTTGAACGCTTCCACGAAGGCTTTATTGTTCGGGTTGTCGAGGCTCTGGAAGTACTTCATCGAGGCATAGAAGCCCTGCATGTTTTCGCCGCCGATGCCCAGCAATTCATCCTCGGTCACCGACAGGGTCAGCAGGTTCTGTTTGGCCGAGGTCACGCCTGCGGCCTTGAGCTGCTTGTAGAACGCCACGTTGGAGCCGCCCACGACAGCGGCGAATACCACGTCGGTTTTTTTCAACTTGACCTTGTTGATCAGCGAACCGAACTGGGTGTTGCCCAGCGGGTAATAGTCTTCGCCGACCACCGTGCCGTGCAGGACATTCTCGATGTGCTTGCGGGCGATCTTCATGGAGGTGCGCGGCCAGATGTAATCCGAGCCGATCAGGTAGAAGGTCTTGGCGCCCTTCTCTTTGGCGATCCAGTCGAGGCTGGCGAGGATCTGCTGGGTGGCTTCCTGGCCGGTGTAAATCACGTTTTTCGACTGTTCCAGCCCTTCGTAGAAGGTCGGGTAGTACAACAGGCCGTTTTCCTTCTCGAACACCGGCAACACGGCCTTGCGCGAGGCCGAGGTCCAGCAGCCGAACACGGCCGCCACCTTGTCGCCAACCAGAAGTTTCTTGGCTTTTTCGGCGAAGGTCGGCCAGTCCGACGCACCGTCTTCCTGAACGATCTTGATCTGCCGCCCGAGGATGCCACCCGACGCGTTGATCTGGTCGATGGCCAGCCGCTCGGCCTGGATCGAGCCGGTCTCGGAGATCGCCATGGTGCCAGTGGCCGAGTGCAACTGGCCGACGGTCACTTCGGTGGCCGTCACGGCAAGGCCGGTGGTATTGGCTTCATCGGCCAGGGTCGCCTGGCTGAACACACTGGCGGCAATCAGCGAGAGCGCTGCCGCACCCAACGCTAGGCGTCGGGGAAAAAAGCGTATGGGGCCTGTCTGTCGTGAATCCATGTTCCCGCTCCTGTGCTGGTGAGTCGCGGCGAGACCGGTCAGAGCCGTCGCGAGTAGGAGCAAGAATGAGCGTGACGCCGGAAACGGGGTATACGCAGCATGACGTATCGGCATACGTCATTTGACGTAGGGCGCATCGGCAGGATCAAGGGCATGATTGCGCCTGTGCGGAACGTCATTTTGCTGAAAGTAGACATGCGTAAGACGGCAGCGATGGGCTGCGCAGCGGCCCCTGATTACCGCTGACACAGCGCATGTGCAGGTTCTGCTGCCGATGCCTGGCAGATCGCCGAAACGCCGCCTACTGGCAAACATCCTGTAACCCACTGAAGAAACGCTATTTTTCTGTGGTCCAGTGTCTGCTGCGAGACCGCGCTGCGTCGAAGACGTGGTAGGGCCTCCCACGAATGTTGCTGCCAGACAGGCACAGAAGTTGCTGCCTCCCACCCACGTCGGCAACGTACAGGGATTTGCGTGAGTCATTAACCCTCAGGAATCCACTCAGTGCGCCCCTCTGGCTCTCAACGCATCATCAAAGTGCGCCGCGATTACAACCGGCTGGTCGCCGACGAGACCATGGAAGACTACGCCCTACGTTTTACGCCCAAATCGTTTCGCAAATGGTCGGAATTCCGTATCGCCAACACCGCGGTCGGGGCCGTGTCGTTTCTGGCGCTGGAGGCCATCGGTGGCGCGCTGGTGATGAGCTACGGCTTCACCAATACACTGTGGGCGATCATTGCCATGGCGGTGGTGATTTTCCTGACCGGTCTGCCCATCAGCTATTACGCCGCGCGCTATGGCGTGGACATGGACCTGCTGACCCGCGGCGCAGGGTTCGGCTACATCGGCTCGACCATCACGTCACTGATCTACGCCAGCTTCACGTTCCTGTTCTTCGCCCTGGAAGCGGCGATCATGGCGCTGGCGCTGGAGTTGTATTTCCACATTCCGCTGGCGCTGGCGTACGTGATCTGCTCGATCATCGTCATTCCGCTGGTGGCCTACGGCATCACCCTGATCAGCCGCCTGCAGATGTGGTCACAACCCTTGTGGCTGACCCTGCTGATCGTGCCCTACGTGTTCGTGATCTGGAAAAACCCGGACGCACTTTCGGACCTCACCTCGTTCGCCGGTCGCGAAGGTGAAGGCGGCACCTTCAACCTGCTGCTGTTCGGCGCGGCGTTCAGTGTGGCGCTGTCACTGGTAACCCAGATCGGTGAACAGGTGGACTACCTGCGTTTCCTGCCAGAGAAAACCCGTCGCAACCGCAAACGCTGGTGGGCCGCGCTATTGATGGCCGGCCCCGGCTGGGTGATCCCGGGAGGCCTTAAGATCATGGCCGGTGCCTTTCTGGCCTTTCTCGCCCTGCAACATCAGGTGCCCATCGAACGCGCGGCAGAGCCGACGCAGATGTACCTGGTGGCCTTCAACTACGTGTTTCTGTCACCGGAATGGGCGCTCGCGGCCATGGTGCTGTTCGTGATCATTTCCCAGATCAAGATCAACATGACCAACGCCTACGCCGGATCGCTGGCCTGGTCGAACTTCTTCGCCCGCGTCACCCACAGCCACCCCGGACGTGTGATCTGGCTGGTGTTCAACGTCGCCATCGCGCTCATCCTCATGGAACTGGGCGTGTTCGACGCCATTGAAGAAGTGCTGGGCCTGTACGCCAACGTCGCCATCGCCTGGATCGGTGCGCTGGTGGCCGATCTGGTGATCAACAAACCGTTGGGCCTGTCACCCAGGCACATCGAGTTCAAGCGTGCGCACCTGTACGACATCAATCCGGTGGGCGTCGGTGCGATGTTCATCGCATCGCTGCTGTCCATCTGCGCTCACTTCGGCGCGCTCGGCGAACTGGCCAGAGCCGCGCCGCCGCTGATTTCCCTGACCACCGCGATGATCGCCGCGCCGCTGATCGCCTGGCTGACCAAGGGCCGCTACTACCTGGCGCGTGACAGCGACCCGCTGCTGCTCTTCCCGACGGGTCGGCAAGCGAGCCTGCAGTGTGGCGTCTGCAACAACGCTTTCGAATCCCCGGACATGGCCTGGTGCCCGGCCTACGGCTCGCCGATCTGCTCGTTGTGCTGCTCGTTGGACGCCCGCTGCGGAGATCAGTGCAAGACCCGTTCGCGACTGTCCATGCAGTTCGAAGACCTGATCGGCCGCCTGCTGCCTCGCCTGCCCCGCCGCTACCTGCACACCCGCCTCATGCAATACCTGGGTTTGCTGAGCGTGCTGGTGCTCGGCCTGTCGGGTGCACTGGCGTTGATCTACAGCCAGGTTTCACACGGCCTCACCGACCAATCGCCACAGGCTCACCACACGCTGATGCTGGCCTTCCTCAAGGCCTTCCTGACCTGCTGCGTTTTCGCCGGTGTGCTGGCCTGGTGGGTGGTGCTGACCCGGGAGAGCCGTCGCGTGGCGCTGGAAGAGTCCGAACGCCAGACCGCTTTGCTGATGCAGGAAATC
This sequence comes from Pseudomonas viridiflava, assembly GCF_001642795.1. Classification (GTDB taxonomy): domain Bacteria; phylum Pseudomonadota; class Gammaproteobacteria; order Pseudomonadales; family Pseudomonadaceae; genus Aquipseudomonas; species Aquipseudomonas viridiflava. Next base: position 242,306 of record NZ_LKEH01000043.1, read on the forward strand.
GAAGCCCACCACAAGACCGATCAGGCCTTGCAGGAAGCCAAGGAGGCGTCGGAAGCGGCCAACGCGGCGAAGAGCCGCTACGTCACCGGTCTGTCCCACGAGCTGCGCACGCCGCTGAACAGCATTCTCGGCTTCACCCAGATTCTGCAACGCGATGCCGCCACGCCAAGCAAGCATCAGGACTCACTGGCGACCATCATGCGCAGCAGTTCGCACCTGCTGTCGCTGATCGACGGCCTGCTCGACGTGGCCAAGATCGAGGCGGGCAAACTGCGTCTGGAGCCTTCGGAAATCCTCTTTCGGGAATTCCTCGATGACCTGCAGAAAATGTTCACCGGCCCGGCACGGGACAAGGGCCTGACCCTGCGCATGGAGCTGGTCGGGCGCATGCCGGATGTGGTGCGCGGCGATGAAAAGCGCGTGCGCCAGATCCTGATCAACCTGCTGGGCAACGCGATCAACTTCACCGACAGCGGCGAGGTCTGCCTGCGGGTCAGCTACCGCCTGGAAACGGCAATCTTCGACATCATCGACACTGGCATCGGCATCGCCCCGGAACAGCTGGAACGAATCTTTCAGCCTTTCGAGCGCGGCGGACTGGTGCGTCAGGACAACGGCGTCGGCCTGGGCCTCACCATCACCCGCATGCTCACCGCCCTGATGGGCGGCGCGCTGTCGGTCACCAGCCAGCCGGATGAGGGCACACGCTTTCAGGTGCGGCTGTTCCTCTCGGAAGTCCGCGTGCCCAAGGCCGTCGTCGCCGTGGACCATGACCTCATTGGCTACGAAGGGCCACGGCGGCTGATTCTGGTGGTGGACGATCACATCGAACACCGAAAGGTCATCAGCGGCATGCTCGCGCCTCTCGGTTTTGACGTCGCGCAGGCGGCCAACGGGCAGGAGGCGATCAGACAGGTTTCGCTGCTGCACCCGGACCTGATCCTGATGGACCTCTCCATGCCCGACATGGACGGCTGGGCCGCCAGCCGTCTGATCCGTCGCAACGCCTTGTCCCAGGCGCCGATCATCGTGTTGTCGGCCAACGCCAGCGGGTTCGCCGACGACAAGGAGCGCAACCTGCAAGTGTGCAACGACTACCTGCCCAAACCCGTGCACCTGCAACGACTGCTGGACCGCCTGCAACATCACCTGCAACTGACCTGGCTGCGTCGCGCGCACAACGCTCCGACACCTGCGCCCTCTCCCCGCGTACTGCCATCGCGGATGGACCTCGAAGAACTCTATGAATTGTGTGGCCTGGGCTACGTCCGGGGCATTCAGCAAAAACTCGACGCAATAGAACGTGATGGCGCAGGCAGTAGCGGCTTCGTCGCCGAGTTGCGCACCCTGGCTTCAGGCTTTCGCCTGGATGAACTCAGCCACCAATTGAAAGAGGCGCTCCATGGACGCAATGACCCGAGCCGCTGAAAACGGCATCATCCTCATCGTCGACGACGTGCCCGACAACCTCGCGCTGCTCTCCGATGCGCTGGACGAGGCGGGCTACATGGTGCTGGTCGCGCTGGACGGCCACAGCGCGCTGACCCGCATCCAGCGCCGCCGCCCCGATCTGATCCTGCTCGACGCCATGATGCCGGGCATGAACGGGTTCGAGACCTGCCGCCAGATCAAGGCCCAACCCGACACGGCCAACATCCCGGTGCTGTTCATGACCGCCCTCACCGACAGCGAACATGTGGTGCAAGGCTTCGAAGCAGGCGCCATCGACTACGTGACCAAACCGATCCAGTGCACCGAAGTCCTCGCCCGCGTTGCCTCCCACCTGCGTACCGCACGCATCCTGCAATCGGCCCGCAACGCCTCGCAACCCGCCAGCTTCGACGACAAACCCGCCTACGGAAAACTCTCCAGCCGGTTCCAACTGACCGACCGCGAAATCGAAGTCCTGCGCTGGGTGTCGTGCGGCAAGACCAACAAGGACATCGCCGACATCCTGCAACTGAGTCCACGGACGGTGAACAAGCATCTGGAGCATATCTACATCAAGCTGGGGGTCGAGACGCGGACGGCAGCGACGTCGGTGGCGTTGGGGGTAATGGCGGGCGGGGTCTAGAATGAAGCGTTCTATTCATGAGCGATTGCGGCTAGAGCGCCAACGCTCAGGACGCTTTTGAATAACGAAGATGGTTGACCATTGCAGACATAATCCAACAAATAGCGCACCGTGTTGCATAAAACTCAAATGCACCTTGCCCAACCTTCCTGTCTGGACTTCACATGACACCCAACGCAGAACACTACAACCCCTCCACCGAATACGCCGACAAGCTGATTTCACGCATCGGCCAGACACCGTCGTGGATCGCCAAGCGTATAGGGGTCACTGACAAGCGCATCAAGTACATCCTGGAAGGCGAAAGAACCGTCAAGGGTGAAACCACTCCGATTCAGATGACCTACACCGAACAGTTTGCCCTGGAGTGCCTCGCTGCAGAGGCCAAGGCGCTGAAGAAATAGGTTTGCATGCGCGGTTGCTCTCTTCTTGCCGCCCGCCTTTCAGGGACTGGACTTGATCCAGCCCCGGATCGCGATGCGCAGGCACGTCCAGGCGATGGTACCGATGATCAGCACTTCAGCAATGCCAGCCAGCATATGAAATGAAAAAGCCAGCGGTCGCTCATCCCAGTAATAAAGGGTCGGACGCGTTCGGTAGCCTGTGACACGCAGCCTTCCCGAAAACAGAGAAGGCACCAGGTCGAAAACGTTAGCCAACTCCAGCACAGCAAAAAAGGTTCCTAGCAGGGCGCTCATCGCGCGAGCAGGCACGCCAATTTTTTCGGTCGGCTCAGACGCGGTCTCCTCTTCCGGGCGTTGCTTCACGCCCTTTCCGGCACTGACTCTGGCAGGGGCTGGAGCGGGCTTACAGGTCTCTGCCACACCTTTCGACACAAGCATGACGACCTCGGTAGGCACTGCCACGTCCAGATAGTCCGCCAACTGATTGAGCAGCCCGTCGGTGCGCTTGCTTCCCGGCACTACTGGAACGTTGTCGGTCGTCAGGCGATGCTCGATCCCGTCGCGCATGACCAGCCATAGCTGGGTGTAGATCGGCTTGCTGTCGGGATGGCGACGAAGTTCAAGGTGATCGCATGCATCGATGTTGAAGACCGCCAGCACGCGCTCACGGCGTCCAAAGAAATTTCGGGTGCGGCGCTTGCCCTCATTCTCACGCCTCGACAAGAGCAGGGTCTCGCGGTATCCGGTGTACACCATGATCACCAGGCCAAGGGCTGATAACAGCAGTGTTCCAAGCACCATCAATAACGCTGCCAATGGCTCAACGTCAACCAGCGGCGATCCGCCATTGAGGGCCACGCACACCATGAGCACCACCGGCGCGGCAACACCGACGGGGCCCATCAGCAGCGCTATTCCATCCATCAGTCTGTTGCGTGTGTGGATGTGTAGATCACCCTGCGCGGTGCGCTCGAACCGGTATCCAATCAACATGCTGCCCCCAGATACACCGCGCTTGAAATCACTGCGAAGGCCATGACCAGCAACGTTATGCCTCAGGTCAGGATGATGTTAATGCGGCGAAGGATACATGACGCCAGTGATAGCGCGTAGACCGATAGCACAGGATTCAGCGCTGCCTGCCACCCTCCTCCGCAGCGCTGAAGCACTCGCGTTCACGACGCTTGAGTCTCGGCCGTCCTACCTCAGGGAATCTCGATGTCCTCGAAGGACGGTAAACCCTCCTGTGTGTTCGGGCGTATCCCCAGCACTTCACCTGAAACACGCTGCAAGATTGAATGGTCAGCCTCGATGGACGTTCCCGTACGACGATCCAGGGCTGACGATTCCAGTGGCGGGCTGAAGAGTAAAGCCTGGCGATAGCGACGAACCTGAGTGCCGACGGGATAGTGAACAGGGCCGAAATCAGCCTCACGATTCAATACGCCGTCCCATCCGAGCACATCACCATAAGGCCTGTTCAGCCGCATGCTCAGCCAGCGCAGTTCCATCCCCAGCATTGAGGTAGAGGTATCCCCGGCTCTTGCCTCCCATCCATCGTTCTCCGTGGAAAACACCTTCACGGGTCCCGTCCAGACAATGCCGCCCAGCGTGCTGCCTGGCGCCAGCGTGCAACCGTAAAAGCGCCACTCGGAAAAGTTGAAAGGGGCTCCGAACGGGAATCGGAATTCGACGTCGCCCGGCGCGCACTTCCAGCCTTGCAGATCGTTGGCCGCCATTGTCTCGACCGTCGCCGAACCTTGGCCTTGCCACAGCGCAAGACTACGTACACGTAGCCCCATGACGTTGCCTGGCGTACGGTCGAAGTTCGCCTGCTTGAGGCTCCGCAGACCGTAAGGCACCGGATTGCCACTCAAGTCGTTGAACGGCTCCAGATACTCCAGCCGGACCTGCGTACCCGCTGGCAGCACGAGGTCGCCCAACACCTCCTCATGTTCAAGCCGCGGATTATGTGCACGCCAGTCACGCCACTCAGTAACCTCGCTCCAGACGTAGGGCACGCTGGCAAGCGTCAGGAACAAAATCATCAAACCAAAACGCCAACGCCGCGCCAGCATGTAGCGCCTGCAACGCGGAATGAAAAAGGCCAGCAGGCAGGCAATCAATAACCCGAGCAAGACTTGAGAGAAGATGAAAATCAGGAAACCGACCATCATGGCCAGGGGGTTGATTGGGATCATGGGTGCTCTGGAAAACCTCAAGACAGGTGGGCAGACTCAGTCATGCAACGGTATTTCACATGTGGGGCGACGCGAAATCGAAGGTTTGACGTAGGGCCAGCTTGTTGAAATGAATGTTCGATTCACCCATCAAGAGTGGGGGTCGAGCCAGAGGTTCTCCGAAAGCTTGCCCCATCCGATCGCAACGAACTGTATCGAAGAACTTAACGACCAAGCTCCATGATATGGGTGGCACCCTCCTCATTCGTTCTCCTGAAACTACATCGTAAATAAAAGGCATCCCCGTCAGTCGTGTCGGTGGAAAGCCGCACGATACGAAAGTGTCCAGCGGCATGTTCAACAAGCCTTTCAACCAACACTCGTCCGACGTTTTGCCTCCTTGCTACGGGTGAAACATAGAGCCTTCGGAGCCTGCCCACGCCGTTCTGCATGTAAGGATCAACTGAAACGCCTCCAATGCCGATGAGGCAACCGTCCAGCGAGGCGGCCATGAGGCATTCGCCTGGCGCGTCAAAACGATTGGCGCCACTGCCCCACTCGACAATCAAGCGTGTCAGAAATCTGAAGCCCTCCTCGGCTGCCTGCATTTCCAGCATGTGGATTTGCGACGGAAGTTGCGTGATCTGTTGAATCTCGACCGGCTTCATTGATGGATCCTCCGTCCTGGATATCGTTGACAGGTTTCGGAGACCTCATTGTAATACCCGCCGTTAAGGATGAAGCAAGGGACCTGCCATGACCTCCACACCCCCTTCCAACCAGGGCAATCTGCTCCGGGCGCTGATTTTCATACCGCTGGGTCTTTGCCTGCTTTTCATCGCCCTATGGCTGGGCCAGGACCGGCTTGGCTTTCTGGCCGATGCGCAACGCGCCGAAGGTCATGTCAGCGCTCTGAACTCGGGCGGCAGCCACCCGCAAATCGACTTCACCGACGCCACGGGAAAGGTGGTCAGCTACCCCGAAAGCGGGCTTATCTTCGGCTACGAGGCGGGAGATTCAGTGACCGTACGCTACCGCCCCGAAAATCCGTCCGGTACTGCAATCATTGAAGACCCCGGTGCGTTATGGGGCGCGACCCTGTTAACAGGGTTGTTCGCTATTGTATTCACCGCAGGCGGCGGCTATCACTCGGCTGCATGGATCCGCCGACGCAGCACGGCACGACCCTCATAGGCATTCAGATGAAATTACATGGCCTATAAGTGTCGGCGGCGGGCGATACAGCAGTGTCGGCTACCGCGCCTGGCAAACCAACTTATGGCACTGTGTACCCCGTTTCGGGCACGCATCAAACGCTGCATCACACCACTGAATGATCGAACATCGCAGACAGGCAACTATCCATGACACAAAAAACCGACCAAGCATTTTATGACCGGGCTGATGCTCATATCAGTCTGGCAAACCAGCAGATCGACAAGCCCGAAGACCTCGGCAAGGTAAGCGCGTCAATGACCTTCGGCGCTACGCGATTCAATGCATGGGTGACTTCACGCAGCTTTAAATCCGGAACTGAAATGGCCGAAGCGCGGGAGGAAATCGTCAAGTATTTCTGCGAGCAGTATCGAATGATGCTTGAGGACAATCTTGACGAGCATATCCAGAATTTTGACCGCTACAAGGTCGACAGTAAGGACTGATGGACAGGGGCCGTGGCGAAGCGGCACTGCATGCCTTGCCGCAATCGATCAGTGGCTGATATGCCTCAAGTGAGTGATGGCCAGAAAGATAACGGGGCCGTCAGATGACGTTGGTGCTCGATAGCAGCCCAGTGCGTTCAGATGGTGAACCGCGACGGCAGCCAGCTCCCAGGCCATGGACTCATCTTCCAACTGGATGGCCTGTTCTGCACCAAAACACTCAGCGCCAGAGATGGCTTGCAGTTGCTTCAGCGGCAGGGCTTTTTCACGAAGGGCGGTGAGTACCGTTGGATTACTCCAGGCCCACAGCCAACTGCCGTGCCTGGGTGAAAAAGAGCCTATGTTGATGATCTGCCCTTCAACGGCCAGCCGGTCGTTTTCATCGAAAAACTGGACCGTAGCAGCCTCCTGATCCAGCCACCAGCGAGCCATGTTACCCAGCCCATAATCACGACTGAGCTGCTCCTGCTTGGCCATCAGGTCTGCCATGGCTGTCTCCAGCAGATGTTCAAACGTCTGCTCCAGCATCAGTTCTTCCTTGCCTATTCAGTGGACTTTTTCAGTGTAAGGCCTTGCTGAGGCTTTCGAAAAGCCAGGACTCTTTGCGTAGAGCACGCTCGGGGGCATCTCCGCCCTCTTGAGCTAGCCCTGATGGAATCCATGACGATCAGTAACCAATAAATTGTATTTGACAGGTTACATGCCTAGTCGTAACCTAAAACCTCAAATTTAATGGTTACACAGGAAGCCATCATGACCTCTCCCAAATCGATTGCAGCAGCCGGACTCGCCGCATCCCTGCTTGCTGGCGGTGCCCAGTCCGCCGATGCGACCCATCCGGTTCACTACCGCTACGAGCAGGTCGGTGATGTGAAGGTGTTCTACCGTGAAGCAGGCAACCCCAGCTCGCCCACGGTTCTGTTGCTCCACGGCTTCGCGGGCTCATCGTTCATGTTCCGTGAACTGATTCCAGAACTGGCCGATCGTTACCACGTGATCGCGCCGGATCTGCCAGCGTTTGGCTTCACCGAAGCGCCTGCGAAGGACCAGTACAGCTACACCTTCAGCCAACTGGCGAAGACCATCGGCCAGTTCACTGAACAGCTCAAGCTCGATAAATACGCATTGATGGTGCATGACTATGGCGCCCCGGTCGGCTGGCGTCTGGCTGTCGCTCACCCTGAGCGAGTGACCGCAATCATTTCCCAGAACGGCAACGCCTATGAGGAAGGACTGGGCGATAGTTGGGCGCCGATCCAGAAGTACTGGCACGAACCAACGCAAAAGAACCGGGAAACCTTGCATGACTTCCCGACACCAGCATCGATCAAGTGGCAATATCTCGAAGGCGTTGCCGACAAGAGTTCGGTATCACCGGATGGCTACACGCTGGAAGGACTCCAGATATCGAAGCCGGGTAATGCCGATATTCAGCTCGACCTGGTACTGGATTACGCCTCGAACGTTGCGATGTACCCGACCTTTCAGGATTACTTTCGCAAGTATCAGCCGCCTTTGCTGGCGGTCTGGGGAAAGAACGATCCGTTCTTCCTTCCCGCCGGAGCGGAGGCCTGGAAGCGTGATATTCCCAAGGCAGACATCCGCTTCTATGACACGGGACACTTCGCCCTTGAAACCCATGGCAGGGAAATCATTCCAGTGATTCGTGAGTTTCTGGACAAGAACGTACGGTAATCGGGATGCTGTGGCAGGCAGCGCAAGGCTGCCTGCCCATCAATGACCAGCCACCACTTGACCGGACTGCCTCACACCTTGGGTAAAACCATGTACTCGCGCTCGCGATGTAATGACCAAGCCGCCCAGCAGCAACACCAACAGCACCCAGGGAAATGATCCTGCGCCCCATTGGTCGAGCAACACGCCGCCCACTATCCCGCCGCCTGCAATAGCGCTGTTCCAGACCACCACATTCATCGACAGCGCAACATCAGCGCCCTCCGCCGCCGAGTCGGCCAGAGCTGTTTGCAGCAGCGTCGCCGCGCCGCCAAACGTCAGACCCCAGATGAAGACGCCTATGTAAATGGCCAAGGCAGAGCCCGGGAACAAACCGAAGAAAATCGACACTGCAGCGAAGGTCGCGAGGCTGGCCAATACGGTCGTTCGCAGATGGTGATCGACCAAACGCCCTGTCACCCAGATGCCCAGCAGCGCGGCAACACCAAATGCCAGCAACACCACATCAACATCATTCGCCAACCCGGCCTGGGAAACAAAAGGAGCGACATAGGTATAAAGAATGTTGTGCGCCAGCATCCAGGTAAAAACAACGCCCAGAACCGAACGCACGCCCGGCGTGAAAAAGACCTGACGCAGTGCCATCCTTTCGGAGGAAGACTGACCAGGATAGTCCGGCACCTTGATCAGCACCCAGGCGATCAGCACAAGGGTCATGCCTGACATCAACCCGAACGCCATGCGCCAACCCATGAAGCCACCCAGCCAGGTTCCCAACGGCACCCCGAGCGACAAGGCGATGGGTGTTCCCACCATCGCTATCGCCATTGCCCGGCCCTGCAATTGAGGCACCACCATGCGCCGTGCATAGCCCGCAATAAGGCTCCAGGCCAGACCCGCGGAGGCGCCAGCGAAAAACCTTGCGACCAGCGTCAGCCAGTAGTTCGAGGACAGCGCCGTGACGGAATTGAATATCAGAAAGCCGAGAATCGGCAGCAGCAACACCGTTCTGCGACGCCAGCTTTGCGTGGCGATGGTCAGCGGTATCGCCGCCAGCAACGATCCGAGTGCGTAAACCGTCACCATCTGCCCCGCAAACGACGGCGAGACGCCCAGCCCACTGCCGATCTCCGGCAGTAACCCCGCAGGCAAAGTCTCGGTCACGATGCAGATGAAACCTGTCATCGCCAACGCCAGTAATGCTCCCAACGGAAGTTTTCCGCCCTGCTGCTCATCTGTCGCCATGTCATCCTCCGACTAATATACTGATCGGTATAAATATAGGGAGAAGCATCCAGGTGGTCAACGACTTATGTATCGATTAGTATTTAAATACCTCTGAAGGAGATTCGACATGGCACAGATGGGCCGTCCGCGCACGTTCGACCGTGACGCGGCAATCACTCAGGCAATGTATTTATTCTGGGAGCACGGATACGACGCCACCTCCCTCACCCAGCTCAAGGCAAGCATCGGTGGAGGCATCACTGCACCCAGCTTTTACGCCGCGTTCGGCTCGAAACAGGCCCTGTTTACCGAGGTGATGGAGCGTTACCTCACTACCCACGGTCGGGTTACCGACAGCCTGTTTGATCAGACTTTGGCGCCCAGAGAAGCGATTGAACTCACCCTTCGTCGCTCGGCAAAAATGCAATGCGAGCCCGATCATCCCAAGGGATGTCTGGTGTCGCTCGGCTTGATGAGCGCTTGCTCGGAAGAGAGCAAGACCATCTCGGCCCCCCTCGCACGGGCGAGAGACATGAACCGTGCTGCCCTGGTGGCCTGTGTCGAACGCGCTATCCGAGCGGGAGAATTGCCGAGGACGGTAATGCCGGAGACACTTGCTGCCGTGTTCGACAGTTTCATGCTGGGCTTGTCGACACTGGCGCGCGACGGTGTTTCGCATGACACGCTGGATGCTGCAGTCACTCAAATAATGGGGCTGTGGGATAGCCTGAGCGCCAATGCCCATGACCAATGATCAACAAGCGCTGGCCGTAAGTGTGCTAAATCCTGTTCCAGGGTTGTCTTCCGGTATGTGGAAGTTGAAGGTGATGAATGTGCGGGAAGAGAATGAGCGACGAATCGATTGGGACTGACATGAAAAAGGTTGTGTTGGCACTTTCATCGATCATGCTGGCAGCCTGCATGCCTTATAGCTCGATGACCTCGCCAGATCCAGACATGCGTCTTGATGGAGATGAGCCTGAAGGTTATCCAAGGACGGTCGTTGTGCACTACAAAGGCAGTTGCTACCGGGCCACCGAGTCATGGTCCAAGGAAACAGAAGCAATCAGAGGTCATACTCTATGGATCAAGCGGGAGACTCGAGAGGATGTAGCCTGTCCACAAGCCCCGCAGTGAAGGCTGACCTCACGCGCAGGCGCAGGCCACGATTGTGAAGCGCACTGATCCCCTCGAATTCAACCTTTTGGTCTGTCCTCAATTTCATGTTCTGGTGTGTGATGTAATCGCGCCGAAACGGATGAAGCAACGCGCCGGAGTAAGGTCAATCAATGCCAAAGAAATCTCAAGCCAAAGCAGCGACTGCTGCTGATATCGAGCACTCCATCCAGGCGCTGAATACGATGGCTGAACGCCTGTGGGGCGATGGCCGGGAGGCTGAGGCAAAAGCCCTGCTCGACGCCCTGGATGCTTTGAACCGAGCGCTCGATAGAATCAGGATCGGGGAAAGCCGCAGGGTCCTTCATTGATCCGCCAGCCTGCGTATGTCTTGTACCAACGAGCGGCTGGCACTCAATCACAACGTCAAAACCATTCTATGATTCGATGGACACGAGCCTGATAATGTCCCGAACATCGATGCTCAAGGCAACGTAAATGATGAATCGTCATGCGACACGCAGCGTGTTGTTTTTCTTGCCCCTCTTCTTGCTGTGCGAACCCGTACAGGCATCAACGTGGCAAATTTGCAGGATGGAACTGCGCATCACCGATGTATTGAAAAAGCCTTATCCGACATTACAGGCACAGGTATTAAAGGTACGTACGACATCGCCCGCTGTAGAGTGCCCGATGGAAGGAACCATCCTCACGTTTACGCCAGAAACCAGGGACTACCAGAATGATCTGCCGCGTCGGCAGTGGCCCAAAAAAGGGCAGTCTGTGCGCGTCGACTACCGGTATCTGGATGGTATGTGCAAAGGCGACGGCCATAGCCATGCATGCCGCATCAAGCACTACCCAATGGTTGGGCCTTGAATATCAGGGGGAAGTATTAGTCGCCTCTGAAGAGAAATCGGTTCCCAAAATCCGGAGCCAAGGCCAGCGGGCTTGATAACTCTTCGCCTTCTGATCGAACAGATCGGGATGGGCGTTGCCGGGATTGATCCTGAGAAGCCCCTGCCCCACATCGTCCAGACCGAAAGATGCGTAAACGTCGCCCGTTTCAACCTCCAGCCCGATACAGGTGCCGGCAATGAGGTAGCGATCAATACCGTCCCGGGTCGACTGGAGTTGAGGACAATCTCTGCCAAACCGCTGGTGATACCAAAGATGGACGCGTGCCTGGTTCTTGATGTCGACATTGACGCCCAGATCATGAAAGAGATGTTTAGCTGAGGTGATGACCTCGTTTTCCGCCTCCCAGGACAGTTCGGTATCGAAGTAGAAAACGTCGTAGTCCTTTACCCCCCAGTCTGGCGGCAACTGCGCCTGATGATTCCAGACAGCCTGGAACAGACAGCCCGCAGTGAGCATGCACTGACTCAAGCCAAGTGAAGGCAAACGGGACATGATTTCCGAATTTGCGGAATTGGTCATTGCTATTCTGACCAGCTCTTAGGCACTCAATATCGTATCCATCCGTGGCTCCTCGATACCGTCTGGGGCACTTGCCAGGCAAATGACGCTTTGTCTACCAAGCTTTGAGCAACGCCACTACCATCGATACTACCCCATGATTGTTTCTGGGTGATGCATGCGGCCGCGGCTCCGTATGTCCCCTATCCGAACCTGAGTAGTCGAAAAAGTCGCCGACTTCCGCAAGGCGCGTCGCACATTCGACAGCCAGGAGGGCAAAAAACCCTCATGGCAAATTCCCACTGCTGTTCCAGAAAACCTCTAAGACCTAATCAGACCGGACGTCCATCCAACCAACCCCGCGAAAATACCGATCACACCACGAACCGGTTCACCAACTGGTTCAGGTTGACCGCCAGTTTCGACATTTCACCGCATGCACTGGCCGTCTGGCTGGCACCTGCGGCGCTCTGGGTGGCGAGTTCGCGGATGCTGACCAGGTTGCGGTCAACTTCGCGGGCGACATGGGACTGCTCTTCGGAGGCTGTTGCGATCATGAGGTTGCGCTCGTTGATCTGAACGATGGCCTTGGCAATCTGGTCCAGCGAAGTACTGGCTTCCTGAGCGACGCCTAGCGATTCGGTCGCCAGATCCTTGCTTGTGTTCATCGCTTTCACTGCCAGATCGGAATCGGTCTGAATCGCCGCGATCATCTGTTCGATTTCCTGTGTCGACACCTGGGTGCGATGGGCCAGCGCTCTTACTTCATCCGCTACCACCGCAAACCCACGCCCCTGCTCGCCTGCACGGGCGGCTTCGATGGCAGCGTTCAATGCCAACAGGTTGGTCTGCTCGGCAATCGCTCGAATCACCTCGACCACCTTGGAAATGCTCTGGGCACGATTCGACAGGCCTTGAATCTGTTCGCTGGTGTTTTCAACGTTACCGTTCAGTTTTTGAATCGACTTCAACGTCTGGGCCACTCGGGCCGAACCTTCTTCGGTATAACCCTGGGTGCGCTTCGACTCTTCGGAAGCGGATTCGGCGTTACGAGCGACCTCGTCAACCGCCGCGCTCATTTCGGTGACTGCCGTTGCCGCCTGATTGACCTCGTCGTTCTGGGCAACAAGACCACGACTGGATTCTTCGGTAACCGCTGTCATCTCTTCCGAGGCGGACGCCAGCTGGTTGGATGAATCGGATATCTGCATGATCGTGGTGCGAAGGTTCGCCTGCATCTGCGACAGCGCTTTCAGCAGTCGCCCGGCTTCATCAGTCCCGCTGACCAGAACCTCCTTGGAGAGGTCACTGGCTGCGATGCGCTCTGCGACAGACAAGGCATCGTTGATGGGTGAAGTAATACTTCTCGTCAGCAGGAGTGCAAAACCAATCGTCAGAATGACAACCACCGTGATCAGCCCGACAACAAGCCAGAGCCCACTTTCGTAAAGATCAGTTGCGGTTTGCCCGGCCCGAGCGGCGCCTTCGTTGTTGAAGTTGGTAAGGTCTTTGATCTGATCTTCCATCGCGTTCGTCAGCGGTCGAATGCTCGTACTGACCAGTTGGACCGAACCCGCTATATCACCCTGCCTCATCAGCGGTTCGAGAATATCCAGTTGTTTGGAATAGGCATCGGCGCTTTGTTTTACCGGTGCATAAGTCGACCTTTCTTTGTCACCCGAAATGAGGGGCTCGTAACCTGTCACCGCATCGTTGAATGCTTTGCGGTAGCCAGGAAAGCCGTCGATCGTCTTTTGAATGGATTGAGGGTCAGCCAGGCCACGCTGTGTTTCAAGCCTCAGGCGAAGAACAGCAGAATTCATTAAAGCCGTTTGTCGGATGCTGGCCATCCAGTTGAGTTCGACGTCTTTTTCAGCGTCCCTCAGCTTGCCCATTTGCACCACGGCAAATGCGCCCAGCACGAACACCAGAGCGATGATCAGTGCGAAAAACAGGGCAGCTCGGGGAGCTACGTTGAGATTTCTTAGGCGCATGCTGGATTCCTGTCTTCCGTCGAATGAATGACACATCATCATGCTATCGACGCAACGCTAGAAACTTTAGGCAGGCTTGACGGAAGGCCATGACCTAGAGCCACTGCATGCGTCTTCAACTATTACGATTAGCCGCCGTTCAAGTTGTCTGCTTTGTATTTGCGCCGCTCACCACAAACACCCCCAACGCCACACCACACACCACCACCTGAATCCCGCCCAGTGTAGTCTCGGCCGCAAAGGTCAGTGCCGATCCAAGCCATGTGGTAACCGCTGCACACCCCATGGTCAAAAAGCCCAGCAACGCAGAAGCCAGACCTGCCTGTGCGCCGTAAGGCCCCATGGTGACGGCGGTGCCCAGCGGATTGGCCAGGCCCATACCCCACAGGAAGACGACCATCGAAAGGGTGTAGCCACCCAGGCTCGGGTTCACCGGCCCCAGCAACAGCAACAGTCCGCCGAACAGTGCAATGGCGAAGCCTGTCGCGGTGACGGCGCGAATGCCGAATCGGTGGGCCAGCCTGGGGGCTGCGATGCCTGCGGTGAAGACCACGAAGACGGTGGCAGCGAAGTAGAACCCTGCCTCCAGAGACGTCAGCCCTATCCCGCTCATCAAAATCGCTGGTGCAGCGCCGAAGGAGGCAAACAGCCCGCTCATCAACAGGCTCACCGACAGACCGGGCAGGATGAATCGACGGTCCCGCATCAGCTTGCCGTAGGCGACGAACACTTCAGGCACCGAGCGCGAAACGCGGCTGGAGGCTGGCAGCGTTTCGCCCAGCGTAAGGCTGTAAATCAGCGCGACCGACAGCGCGGCAATTGCGACGATGACGAAGATCGCGCGCCATCCCAGCGCGGTCGTCAGCACACTGCCCAGCAAGGGCGAGAAGCCAGGTGCCGCAGCGGTCGCGACCATGATCAGCGACCATGATCAGCGACATCGCTCGCGCCAGTGCTTCGCCTTGAAACAGGTCCCGCGCAATAGCTCGGGCCAGTACTGCGGCCGCGCATATCCCCAGTGCCTGGATCACGCGTCCGACGATCAGTATCTCGAACGACTGGGCGAAGCCGCACACTGCCGTGCCGATCACGAAGACCGACAGACCGCCCAACACCAGCCTCTTTCGTCCGTAGCGATCTGCCAACGGGCCGACGACCAGTTGGGCCAGGGCGAAGGTGATGAAGAAGCTGGAAAACGTCAGTCCCAGTTCGCGTGACGACACGCCCAACTGGGATGCCATCTCGGGAAAGGCAGGCAGGATGATATTGGTGGACAGGATGCTGAGAGCCGACAGGCCCGCCAGCAGTGCAATCACCTTACCCGTGGGTGCCATGTTCACATCGTTATCCGTCACGTTATTCATTGATGGCTCTCTATAAAAAGACTGGTTTGCTGAGTACACGCCATTCCGTGTGGGAGGCGCCACCACGTCTTCGACGTAGCGCTGTCGTGCAGCAAACACCGGGCGTCGTGGGAGCGGACTTGTCCGCGAATGCAGTGTTTCAGCCACCGCATGCGTCGGATGTACCGGCCTTTTCGCGGACAAGCCCGCTCCCACAAAACCCAGTTTCTTCAGTGACTTATGGGTTGTTTGATAAGAGGTGGATTGCCGGCAATCTGCCGGGAACCGGCAGCAAAACCTGCACACGCGGTGTGTCAGATACAACCTGGGCCGCTGCGCAGCCCATCGCTGCCGTCGTAACCTCCGAGAGCTCCCACGCCCTTCGGGCAGAAGCAGATTTCAGCGCTTCTTCACAAGGCTTCGCTGTGGATCAGCGTGCTATCACCTGGCAACCTCTACCACCGCCGAAACAACGCACTGGCATTCACGCCACCAAAGCCAAACCCGTTCGACAGCGCATGGGTGATCAACATCTTGCGGGCAGTCAGCGCCACCAGATCCAGGCCATCGGCCGCTTCATCCGGGTGGATGAGGTTCAGTGTCGGCGGTACGATCTGGTCGCGCAGCGCCAGAACAGTGAACACCGCCTCGATCCCGCCTGCGGCACCGAGCAGATGCCCGGTGGCGAACTTGGTCGAGGTGATCGCGACCTTGGCGCCGGCACCGAACACCGCCTGAATCGCAGCAAGCTCACCTTTGTCGCCGACCTGCGTCGAGGTGGCGTGGGCGTTGATGTGCTGCACCTCAGACGGATCCACGCCGCCCTGACGCAGCGCCTGTTCCATGGCCCGGCGTGCGCCGTTGCCGTCTTCGGGGCCTGCGGTCAGGTGGTGGGCGTCGGCGCTGGTGCCGTATCCCACCAGTTCTGCAATCGGCGTCGCGCCTCGTGCCAACGCGTGCTCCAGCGACTCTATGACCAGCAGCCCTGCGCCTTCAGCCATGACGAACCCGTCGCGGTCCCGGTCGAACGGGCGCGAGACTTCCTGAGGCCGGTCGGCAACCCCGGTGGACAGTGCCCGCGCAGCGGCAAAACAACCCAGCGTGACGCGATCGATTGCCGCTTCGGTCCCGCCGCAAATCGCAATATCCGCCTCGCCGCTTCTGATCAGCCGTGCTGCGTCGCCGATCGCCTGCACACCGGCTGCGCAGGCCGTCACCGGCGCGCCCAGCGGCCCCTTGAAACCGTAGCGGATCGAGACATGCCCCGCTGCCATGTTGGCCAGAAACGACGGCGCAGTGAACGGCGACAAGCGACGTGGTCCACGCGTGTCTGTCGTGCGTACGGCATCGGCAATCACCCCGAACCCGCCGACGCCGGAGGCAATGATGGTGGCCGTGCGTTGCTGCTCTGCCTCGGTTTCAGGATGCCAACCGGACTGCTCCAACGCCTCGTGCGCAGCCACCAGCGCGAATTCGATGAAGCGGTCCATTTTCTTGCGTTCTTTCGGCGCGATCACGCGATCCGGGTCGTAACCTGCGATCGGATCGTGTTCAAGCGTCGGCACCTGGCCTGCGACCGAGACGCCTGTGCCGTCACTGACCGCGTCGTCGAGCGCACGGATACCTGACTGTCCTTCCAGCAACCTGCGCCAGACTTCTTCTGCACCGCAGCCCAACGGCCCGACGACTCCGCAGCCGGTGACGACAATGCGCTTTTGTCCTTGGTGATTATTCATGCTCAGGTCCTCGTCATAGGTGCGTCAGTGGATACGGGTTGCGAAGCCTGCGGCTCTTGATCGGGGCGAATCTTGTACCAGATGGAATACATGGCCGGCAGGAACACCAGGGTCATGACCGTACCGCCCAGCGTGCCGCCGATCAGCGTGTACGCCAGCGTGCCCCAGAACACCGAATGCGTGAGCGGGATGAACGCCAGGATGGCAGCCAGTGCCGTGAGCAGCACCGGACGCGCTCGCTGCACGGTGGCTTCCACCACGGCATGGAAAGGATCAAGCCCATCCTTTTCGTTTTGATCGATCTGCCCGATCAGAATCAGCGTGTTGCGCATCAGAATGCCGGACAGCGCGATAAGCCCCACCAGCGCGTTGATACCGAACGGTTGATTGAACAGCAGCAAGGTCGGCACTACTCCAATGAGCCCCAGTGGCGCGGTCATGAACACCATGACCATCGCCGACATCGAACGCACCTGCAGGATGATGATCAGCAAGGTGACCGCAATCATGATCGGGAACAGCGGCAGCAACGCCACGGTCGCCTTGGCCGACTCCTCGATCGAACCGGCCTGATCGATGCGGTAACCGGCCGGCAGGTGGTCGATGATCGGCTGCAGTTCCTTGATGATCTTCGACGACACATCCGGCGGCTGCAGATGCTCGGCAATGTCGCCGCGCACGGTGATGGTAGGCACACGATCACGACGGCGCAGAATCGGGTCTTCCATGCGCACGCCGACTTCGCCGATCTGCGAGAGCGGAATGCGCTGGCCACCGGAACCCACGAGGGTGAAGCCTGCGATTTTTGCCGGGTCCAGACGGATATCCCCGGCTGCCCTGCCCATAACCTCAACCGAGCGAATGTCTTCGCGCACCGAGGTAATCGGCACGCCGGACAACAGGAACTGCAACTGTTGGGCGACCGCGCTGGAGGTCAGCCCGACGGCCTGCAGGCGATCCTGATTCAGCGAGAAATGCAGCGTCGGTACGCGCGAGCCCCAGTCCGTGTTGACGGTGCGCATCATCGGGCTGTTCTGCATGACAGTCTGTACCTGCTGCGCAATCTCGCGCAGTTTGTCAGGATCAGGACCGGCAACACGGTACGCGACCGGAAACGGCGAATACGGCCCGAACACCAGTTGTGTCACCCGCACCCGCGCTTCGGGTGCCAGCCCCTGCGCGACCGCTTCGCGGATGCTGTGCTTGAGTGCTTCACGCGATTCCTGGCTGTCCGTCAGCACGACGATCTTGGCAAACGATGGATCGGGCAATTCAGGCGCCATCGCCAGATAAAAACGCGGCGAGCCCTGGCCGATATAGGCCGTCACGATCTTCGCCGCGTCCTGCTTATGCAGCCACGCCTCGACCTTGGCCGTGGTGGCGCTGGTCTGCTCGATGGAGGTGCCGTACGGCATCTGCACTTCGATCAGTACTTCCGGGCGATCCGAGGTCGGGAAGAACTGTTTCTTGACCAGCCCCATGCCCAGCACCGCGACGACAAAGGTCAGGATCACCACGATTGCGACCAGCCATTTGCGAGCGATGACCCGGGCCAGAATCCGGCGAAAACGGTTGTAGCGTGGCGTGTCGTAAATCGCGGCATGACCACCTTCGACCGGCTTGATGTCAGGCAGCAGCTTCACGCCCAGGTAAGGCGTAAACACGACCGCGACGACCCAGGACGCAATCAGCGCGATGCCGACGATCCAGAACATGTTGCTGGTGTATTCGCCCGCCGTGGACTGGGCAAAACCGTTGGGCATGAAGCCGACTGCGGTGACCAGCGTACCGGCGAGCATGGGCGCTGCTGTGTGACTCCAGGCGTAGGCCGAGGCCTTGATGCGGTCGTAGCCCTCCTCCATTTTCACCACCATCATTTCGATGGCGATGATCGCGTCATCCACCAACAGGCCCAGCGCCAGAATCAGCGAGCCCAGGGTGATGCGGTCGAAGTTCTTGCCCGTCGCTTCCATGACCACGAACACAATCGCAAGGGTCAGCGGCACGGCAGCCGCCACCACCACGCCCACTCGCCAGCCCATGCTGAGGAAACAGACCAGCATCACCACCAGCAGCGCGACGAAGAACTTGATCATGAACTCATCGACCGATGAAGCGATGTTCACGGACTGGTCGGTGACTTTGGAAAGCGTCATGCCCAACGGCATGGCCGCGTTGATGCTGGCGGTCTCGGCATCCAGTGCCTTGCCGAGGTCAAGCCCGTTCCAGCCATCGCGCATCACGACGCCCAGCAGCAAGGCGGGCTCGCCCTGGCTGCGGACCATAAACGTGGCAGGATCTTCATAACCGCGCTCGACGGTCGCGACGTCCGTCAGCTTGAGGGTTCTGCCCTGCACGGCAATCGGTGTATTGCGGATTTTCTCGAGCTTGTCGAACGCACCATCCAGACGCAGAAACACCTGAGGCCCATCGGTCTCGATGGAGCCCGCGGGCGTCAACACGTTCTGAGTATTGAGCGCAGCAAAGATGTCCTGCGGCGAAACACCCAGCGTCGCCAGCCGCTCGTGGGAGAACGACACGAAAATGCGTTCGGCCTGCTCTCCGACGATGTTGATCTTCTTCACGCCAGGCACGTGCAGCAGCCGCTGACGCAGGGCTTCGGCATCGCGCACCAGCAGACGTTGCGGTTCGCCCTTGGCCTTCAAGGCAAAGAGCGCAAAGGTCACATCAGAGAACTCATCGTTGACCATCGGACCGATCACGCCTGCCGGCAGAGTCTTGGCTGCATCGTCGATTTTCTTGCGTGCCTGATAGAACTCTTCCTGCACCTGGGACGGCGGGGTCTTGTCCAGCAGCGAGACCATGGTGAACGCCAGACCGGCGCGAGTGTAGGTCTCGCTTCGGTCGTACCATTTCAGTTCCTGCATGCGCTTCTCAAGCGGCTCGGCGACCTGATCCTGCATTTCCTGTGCGGTTGCGCCGGGCCATGCCGAAATGATCGTCAGTTGCTTGACCGTGAACGGCGGGTCTTCGGCGCGCCCCAGTTTGAAGAATGAGAGCGTACCAGCGACGCCGATCAGGAAGATCAGAAACAGCGTGATGGACCGTTCGCGAACGGCCAGCGCCGAGAGGTTGAAACGGCCCGAGCTCATGGCTTCGCTCCGGCAACGACAGTACTCGGTTGCAGCACCAGCACCTCTTCGCCTTCGTGAAGCAGATGGGCACCTAGCGCCACGACCTGCTCGCCGGGCTTTAGGCCACCTGTGACCCGAGCCGAATCGTCGCTCAGTCCCAGCAACTGCACGCCGCGCCACGAAACCTTCGTCGGTGTCCCGGTAATCACCCACACGCCTGCGCCCTGCCCTGCGTCATGAAGTGCGCCAATGGGCACCGCGAGCGCTTGCATGGAGGTCTTGCCATCATCGATGTCCAGCGTGACGGTCGAACCCAACGGAGCGACGGCGTTGGCTCCGTCGAGTACGTACCGGGCTTCAAAAGTTCGGGTCAGTGGATCGGCCGAGTCGGACAGCAACCGTAGTTTCGCAGGGATCACCTCGGCGTCGTTTCCGTACATCCGCGCCTGCGCTGCAGAACCGACGGCAGGCCGCAACGTTTCCGGCAAATGGACAATGGCCTCACGCTGACCCGACTTGGCAAGCCTGACCACCGGTTGCCCTGCGCTGACGACCTGTCCAGGCTCGGCCAGAGTATCAACCACAACCCCGTCGGCATCGGCCAACAACACCGCATAGCCGGTGGCATTGCGCGCTACAGCAGCCTGCGCCTGCGCAGCATTGAGATCGGCCTTGGCAGTGTCAGCCAGCGATTTGATCCGGTCGTAGGCGGATGCGGAAATGGCGCCGGCAGCGACCAGATCCCGGTTGCGGGCTTCATCGTCTGCCGTTTGTTTTGCCCGCGCCACGGCAGCTGCCACGGCCTGCTGCTGGGCTTGCGCCTGAAGACCAAGATCGACCGGGTCCAGACGCATGAGCGGCTGGCCGCGCTTGACGGTCTGCCCCGTGTCCACCAGACGCTCCAGAATTTTCCCGGAGACGCGGAAACCCAGATCGCTCTGCACGCGAGCGACCACCACGCCTGTGAACGAACGAGCGCCGTCACTGGCGCTCGCAACTGCGGCGCTTTTCACCAACGGTGGTTGCGTACGAGGATCGCGCACGCTCGACGAGTCGCCACACGCGGTCAGAACGAAGGGCAGAGCACAAACGGCGAGCGTTGCAGGTATGAGCCGGAGCATGGGATCCCTAACTTTTAAAGTGAGCAGGAATCCGATTCTCTAGATAGTGACCAATTTAGTCAACAGTCACAAATTTATGGAGCGAGGCTTCTCAGTATCAGCGCGGACAGGTGCACAGGGGCTGTGGGCACGATATCCAGGTTGTACTGCAACTGGACCGGGCTGATGTAGGGACGCATCACCAGATGAATGGCCTGGACGGTTTCATCGAGTGGCGTCTTGCGCTCGAACTCGCCCGACTCGCGCCCTTCAAGAACGATCTGCTGGATCAGCTCGCGCAAACGGGCATCGTGCGCTAGCGCGGACGGCCACTTGTCACGGGTAGCGACGGCGGCAATGTCGTGCAGCTTGCGGTCGTGAAAGAACAGATCGCTACCAGCCTCGACCACCGCGCGGAACAGGCGTCGCAGCTTCTCCGAGGCGGTTGGCGCATCTGCGATTGCCGCATCGACGATGGTCATGATCATGGCCAGGCGATTGGAACAGATCACCTCGCCGATGGCCTGCTTGGAGTCGAAGAACTTGTAGATGTAGGCCTTGGAAAAACCGATGGCCTTGGCAAGATCGGACACTGTGGTTTTCTCGAAACCGTAGTGACCGAAGTGTTCGGTGGCCGCTTCCACGACCTGATCGCGAACGCTGTGGTCGGACGGTCCGCGTGACGGGGTCGTATCGATGTGCTTAGTCATGTTTCCAGCTTAGCTCCGCAAGCCTTGATTGACAACAAGTGACCAAATTGTAATATGGTCACAGTCATTCATCCCAAGGAAATCTCAATGCGCCCGCTCTGCACGTACGCACTATTGATAAGTGCCAGCCTGATGGCGGGCTGCGCCGTAGGTCCGGATTACCAGCGTCCGGACGCTCCTGTGTCGGCTCATTATCTGGCTCGACCTGACGCAAGGCCGGATTCTACAGCGCTCAAGCTCGATAATGCGGTCTGGTGGCAGAGTTTTGCCGACCCACTGTTAAACGAGTTCGTCTCCAGTGCGCTGGCGCAAAACCTCACACTGGCACAGGCCAGCGCGCAGCTGACTCAAGCGCGCGCCGGGCTCAGCGCCGCCACTGCTGCGCTGCTGCCATCGGGTAACGTCAGCGGGCAGGCTTCGCGCGCCTATCAGTCAGTGGAAACGCCGCTCGGAGAGGTACTGGACTCAACCCCGGGTTTTGATCGCTACGGCAATGCATACGAAGCCAACCTCAACGCCGCCTGGGAATTGGACGTATTTGGCGGACTGAGGCGCGGCCGCGAAGCCGCACTGGCTGACTATCAGGCATCCGAGGCGGGCGTTGCGGCGACACGCTTGGCGGTTGCGGCGCAGACGGCTGATACCTACATCATGATTCGCGGGTTGCAAACGCGACTGGACATCGCGCAACGGCAGGTCAAGACCCGGCAGGACCTGCTGGAGAAAGTGCAGATGCTGTACGACAGGGGCCTGTCGCCCGAGTACGAACTGCGCCAGACCGAAGGCGAACTCGCGCAGGTTCAAGCAACTGTACCGGTTCTGCAGTCTGGGCTGGACGCCGCCATGAACGCCCTCGACGTCATGCTGGGCGTACCTCCTGGCACCCATCGCACGAAACTGGCGACGGTTAAAGCGATCCCGACCGCCCCGCCACTCATCGCAACCGGCACACCTGCCGATCTCTTGCGCCGCAGACCGGACCTTATGGTCGCTGAACGTCGCCTTGCCGCTTCCAGCGCCCGGATCGGAGTGGCAGTCAGCGAGTACTACCCCAAGCTTTCGCTGAGCGCACTGCTCGGCAGTGCGACAGCGGTGTCGAGCGGCAACCTGTTCAGCAGCGGCGCCAGTCAGTCGGCAGGCGTACTGGGACTGCGCTGGAGGCTGTTCGATTTCGGCCGCGTCAACGCGCAGATCAATCAGGCCAAGGGCGCAGAAGCAGAAGCCCTGGCCGCTTATCGACAGTCGGTTTTGCGAGCCACCGAAGATGTCGAGAATGCGTTCTCGTCGCTGATCAATCGCACCACTCAGACGACCATTCTCAGCCGTGGCGAAAAGGCGCTGACCGCAGCAAGGCAATCGTCCTTCGCGGGCTATCAGAACGGGGCAGCCAGCCTGATCGACGTGTTGCGCGCCGACGAAACGATGCTTCAGACATCGGACGCCAGAGCCCAGGCCCAGACCGAAACCGCCCGTGCCGCCGTGGCTGCCTTCAAGGCACTCGGGGGTGGCTGGCAGGCGCCGGGGTCCGATGTTGCGGTTCGATAGCCACCGCAATAAACCGCAACTCAGTGGGCATTGAATCCAAAGGCATACTTTTCCCTGCGACCCGGGCTGCCAAGCCATTCGCTTGAGTCTATGCTTGTCTTGACTGTCGATCCGACCTGAGTGATCGAACAGCCCACCAGGCAGGCCATGTGAATTATTCGACACTGATTTCAGTACTGTTGTGTCTGTTGCTCAGCGCGCCTGCCAGGGCCGATCACTATCAGGTCGTGACTGAAGAATGGGCGCCCTACAATTATTCAGAGAACGGTCAGCTTACCGGCATGACCACAGAGATAGTCCGCGCAATCATGAAGGTCACCGGGCACGAATTCACTATCGTGCTGGCACCCAGCATGAGGGCAAGTCACATATTGAAGATGCGGCCCAGGACCATCATGTACTCCATGTTTCGAACTCCAGAGCGCGAGCATTTGTACAAGTGGGTCGGCCCCATCCTGGAGGAGTCGATACACCCTTATCAACTGGCAACGGCACCGCCAGTGACCTCGCTCGAACAACTGCTGCACGCGCCGCAGATCACCACCCGGCACGCAGGTCTGCTGCCCGACATGCTGCAGTCACTGGGCTTTAGAAACCTCGATAAAAGCGCCACCGAAAGCGTACAGCTCTACCGCATGCTGCTGAACGGTCGCACTGGCATCATCATCGGCGACACCGCTGCGGGCGTCGCCTACCAGAGCCGACACCTGAACATCGCCCCCGGCACACTGCGACAGGTTCCTATCGAGCTTTATCGCTCCTCGCTGTACATCGCCTTCAGTCAGGACAGTGAAGACGAACTGGTTGCCTCCTGGGCCAGCGCTCTGGAAACCCTGCGTCAGTCCGGTGAACTGGAGCGTATTCAGCAGAGGTATGAGCAGCCTTTGCAGTGAGCAGTGATACACAAATCCTTCTGGAGGAATGCGACGATGATCGTCCCCACGCTCTGCGTGGGAATGCCTCCCAGGACGCTCCGCGTCCGCTCTTGAATGTGGCGCAGATGCGTGGACAAGCTCCAGNGTGTATAACGCGGAATGTCCTTGGTGTTAGCACGCACGAGCGATGGGAACGATCATCAACGCATCAACAGCCCGCCCATCATGGTGACAAAAACTGTCCCTGTCGCTGTGTAGTGTCATCCCCACACTCAACGGGAAGACATCTCATGAAGCGCATTCAGTACAGCAAGTACGGCGGTCCGGAGTTGATGCGGCTCGAGGATTTCGAGCTCTCCAGCCCCGGTAAGGACGAGGTGGCGGTGCAGGTCAGGTACGCCGCCATCAACCCGATTGACTGGAAATTGCGCAGCGGGGTCATGAAGATTGTCACCGGCAAGACCTTTCCCCGGGCGATGGGCATGGATTTTTCGGGCACGGTTATCAGGGCTGGCGCTGACGTCACTCGGCTCAAGGTAGGCGACGCAGTAATGGGACTGGCCCGTTTCAAGGAAAGCGGCGCGTTTGCTCAGGCCGTCGTGACCAAGGAAGCCTTTCTGGCCATAAAACCCGAATCGCTCTCGTTCGAAGACGCCGCCTGCATCGGCACGCCGGGCATCACGGCCTGGAACGGACTGGTCGACAAGGCAAAGCTGCAGGCCGGACAGCATCTTTTCATCAACGGCTGCTCGGGCGCGGTCGGCGAAGCGGCTGTGCAGATCGCCCGTTATCTCGGTGCCACCGTCTCAGGCAGCTGCAGCGCCAGGGATATCCAGAAGGCCAGGGCGTTGGGTGTGGATACGGTTTACGATTATCGGACGACGCCTGTTTCAGCCATCAGCACCCGTTTTGATGTGGTGCTGGACACCGCGGCCACCCTGAGCGTATCTCAAGGCCTTGCGATGTTACGGCCCGGCGGCGTATTCCTTGACCTGAACCCCGGCCCCGGAAAATTCATACGTGCCCTCTTCGACCGCAGGCTCAAGCCCATCATAGGTTCGCCACGCGCCGAGATTCTGGATAAGCTGGCCGAAGCCGCCAGCCAGGGCAGATTCAGGGTCCCGGTGGGTGAAGTCGTTCCCTTGAGTAGCGCGATCAACCTGATCACCGACATTGAACAAGGACGCAAACTCGGTGGCAAAGGTGTTATCGCGATGGAGTAGGCATGGCCAGAAGTCATCGTTTGTTTGAATTGATGCAAGCGCTTCGCCGACATCGCAGAACCGTCTCGGGGGCGTCCCTCGCGCAGGAACTGGGCGTGTCGTTGCGAACCATCCGCCGCGACGTCGCAACCCTGCAGGGCATGGGAGCCGACATCGAGGGAGAACCGGGCCTGGGCTATATCCTCAAGCCCGGTTTTCTGCTTCCTCCGCTGTCGTTTACGGAGGAGGAAATTCAGGCATTGATGATTGGTGCGCAGTGGGTCAGCCGCCAGACCGACGACAAATTCGCCTTCGCCGTGAAAAACGCCCTGGCCAAGATCAGTGCCGTTCTGCCTGTAGAGATGCGGCCGACGCTTGAGGACGAGACGTTCTACATCAGCAGGCCGTTCAGCGCTTCATCCACCATCGACCTGAGCGAGATCCGCCGTGCGCTGCGTGATCAGTGCAAGCTGAGCATCACGCTTTCAATCGAACATGCGCCCAAGGATCCGCAGACCATCTGGCCGATTATGCTCGGCTTCATCGAATCCAGGCGTCACCTGGCGGCGTGGTGCGAAGGTGACAGCAAATACCGGATTATCGACATGGACGACATTGCAGAAGCGCAGGTCCTGACCGAACGCTATACGCGCAATCGTCGCCAGATGATCAAAGAGTGGCGTGCGCTGGAGATACTGCCCTGCAACGTCCGGGGCGAGACCTGCTGACACGGGCAGCCCTTTCCTCAACCGTCACCCTGCCCCTCCAGCCACGCACAGAACAACTGCACCGTTTCATCGTCCAGTTTTTCGTCAGGCACATAGGCGCAGTAACTGCGCGACTTGAGGCGCGGCCCGGCAAAGGGCATCACCAGCCTTCCAGCCTGCAGGTCGCTGGCTACCAGCGCTGCAGGACCCATCGCGATGCCCAATCCGTCGATGGCAGCCTGCAAGGTCAGATAGAAGTGATCGAACACCACGCCTGCAGCTGGCTGCAACGCAGGGACGCTTGCACTCGCCAGCCAGTCAGGCCACAACCTTGGCAGGCTGGAGGTATGTAACAGCGTGTGGTGTCTCAGGTCCTCCGGGGTATTCAACGGCAGTCGCTTCAGAAGCGCCGGGCTACACACAGGAATTCTGTCTTCACGCAGGAATACGCGGGTCCGATAGCCATAAAGCGTGTCCGGCCCACCCCGGATGATGAGGTCGTAGGGCTCCTTCAGGCTTTCCACGGCCTTGTTCGAGGTATGCACCTGTACGTCGATGCCGGGATGCTTGGCGCGAAACGCATCAAGTCGCGGCACCAGCCAGCGCAACGTGAAGGTCGCGAGCGCGTTCACCAACAGCGTGCGCGGGGCCGGATCAGGCAAGCCGAAACGCGCCGTCGTCAGCGCAATCTGTTCGAGCAGCGGGCCGATTTCAGCCAGATACGCTCTGGCAGCAGCAGTCAGAACGACCCGACGGTTGTGTCGCTCGAACAATGTCGAGCCCAGCCAGTCCTCAAGCAGACGAACGCTCTGACTGATCGCTCCCGACGTGACATGCAGTTCGGCTGCGGCCTCCTTGAAGCTGCCCAGACGGCCAGCCGCCTCGAAGGAGCGCAACGCATTAAGCGGGGGCAATTCTCGTTTCATTCGCAATAGCCACGCTAACGTGATCAGCCAATTTATCTGGTTTGTCAGGCCGTACCAAGATAGATATTTTGCCAAGCAGATAAACACTGCCTTTGCTTCTGGCGCCTCCTTCGCACTGCCCACTCGGAAAACACCATGCTCAGTTACGCAGGCGGTCTGGTTCTACTCGCTGCAGTGCTCCATGCAGGCTGGAATGCCATGCTGCACGGCAACCGCGACCGCCATCTGTCCATGGCCTGGATGGGCATCATGATCGCGTCGGTGGCGACCGTGGCCGTCATAATGCTGCCCTTGCCAGCCGCTGGAGCATGGCCCTATCTGCTGGCCTCCGGGCTGGTGCACATCGTCTACAACATCAGCCTGGTGCGCTCGTATCGCAACAGCGATCTGGCGGTGGCCTACCCGATCGCACGGGGTTCCTCCCCCCTGCTCGTCACCCTCGGCGCAGCGTTGTTCGCCAACGAGACCCTCAGCGCTGTGCACGTTGTCGGGATCGTCATGATATCGGGCGGCATTCTCACGCTCGCCTTCCTGGACCGCCATGTCTCCCGCTCCGGCCTTCTCGCAGCACTTGCCACCGGCGTGCTGATCGCGCTCTACACCGTGATCGACGGCATCGGCGTGCGGCAATCGCAGGGGCAGACGCTGGCCTACACCGCCTGGATGTTCCTGTCGTTCTGGGCGATGCCGTTGCTGTTCGTGGCGAGCCGTGGGGTCAACGAACTGACCGCGTCCTTGAAAAAGCACCCCGCCGCTGTCAGCTCTTCGGCGCTCGGTGGACTGGTGTCCATCGCCGCCTACGGCATCGTGATCTGGGCCATGCAGTCAGGCGCCATGGGCGGCGTGTCGGCCTTGCGCGAGACCAGCGTGGTGTTCGCGGCGCTGATCGGGAAGATGTTTCTGGGCGAAGAAATGAGTACGAAGCGCTGGGCCGTTTGCGCGCTGGTGGCGGCTGGGGCTATTTGTCTTGGGCTCTAGCGCTGTGAGATTCCAAAAGATACTCATACTTAATTATTACAACCTTCCTGATCGACCAAAACTACGTCGCGGCCAATACCGCAAAAAAACGGGTGTCACTCAAGCGACAATGCAAAAACCAAGACTTTCCTGTACGCCCTTGCCGTTTCGAACGCGGTCGAAGCTTAGTGCTCATCGGATAGAAGCTTGCTCATGTGCAACCTGGGGCAAAGCGCAGGACTGCCATTTAAGCTTCAGCCTAACGTAAACACACAAAATCCATAGAACTGCAACATCGAAAAATTTTTCCAGCCGGGGTGGGGGGCGCATGGCCCATGACTGAATTTATTGAGCCCCCTCAACCCGGAACGCCTCCCGGTTCCATATGTTGAGCCGTAGTCGCTAGAGACCTGAAATATCCATTGTCTAGCCAATGTTCCACAGGTAGCTTAGCGCGGTAATAGAGAAGCCAAAGCCTTTCACTTAAGGTAGCTAACTAGACACTTTCTCGACACCTTGAAACGGATTTCTTATGAGTGGAAAACCTGCAGCACGCGCGACAGACCCTACTAGCTGCCCGCTTCCTGGTCACGGCATAAACCCGATAGTGGGCGGTTCCCCCAATGTATTTTTCGATGGCCTTCCTGCCGCTCGCCTCAACGATAAATCCGCGTGTGGAAGCCCGATTACAGGAACGGTAAGCTCAACCGTATTCATAAACGGCTTGAACGCCGCTACGCTGGGCAGTACGGGTAGCCATGGCAATGTCATCATAGGCGGATCGGGGACGGTCATTATTGGGGATACACACACCCCTGCGCCGTTCAGTGGATTAGTTCCAATGCCTGTGCCCTTCAATGACAAGATCAGACTGATCAACGAGTCTACCGGTGAACCGATGATTAATCATGGCTACACCATCCAGCGCGCGGACGGCAGGTTCGAACATGGCGCAAGCGACTCCATGGGTTTTACGCATATGATAAGCGCCCATTGCGCTGAACAAATAAAGCTTTTTGTGGAGGACTGAGATATGGAGGCAGAACAAGTCACTCTTCCGAGCGGCAAAACAGCAACGCTGGCAAAAACACACACCTTGACAGCCGCAAATGACAGCACGGTAAAAACTGTTCCGATTGCGACAAAGAAAGCGATTGTTTTCTTTATCGGCGGAGCTGCAGATCAGGAAAAATATTACTTTCAGGGTGCATTCCACAATATCGATGGAGCCAGGAACATTCTGGACCAGAGAATAAGCGCCAACAGCAGGCTGTCATCAAAGTACACCAGCTGGCTCAGAAGTTACAAAGATGCAAAAGGCGCCGGGGACATTCAAACGTATTTTACTAAAAAAATCCCTGACAAATCTTGCCCTATTTACATCATTGGCCACAGTCTTGGAGGATGGAACGGAGCGCACGTGTCGCGCATATTGTCGGAGGCCGGTTACAAAATAAAGTTTTTGGTAACACTCGACCCCGTAGGAGAAGGTTTTTGGGTGTGGCTAGGCTCTGATATTTATAAATCCGAGCCCCAGCCCATTGCTGAAACCTGGATCAATATTTTAGCAAACGCCAGTGTTCCCGACTCCTCCGACGGCGTTGCAGAATTTGGAGAGCGCTGGATTATATCCGGCGGAACAACGCTGAATAAAACCGCTGATATTCATCACGCCTCTGCAGACAGGATGTTCATCGAACCCGTTCAGGGGAAAAAATCGGCGTGCGACCTGGTTCTTGAATCCATAAACGGTATTTTTGGCCAATGACTAAAAAGCACAACTTCATATTTCTTGCAGCACTGCTGTGCACTGCCTGCACCAAGACGGCTGATATTCCGCCCGCCAACCTGACTTTATCTTCTTATGGACCCGGCCAAAAAAATCTTTACGCAGTTAACTTCTCGTCGAATATCGATCTACTGAACGCATTCAGTACTTATGAGAAGGCCAACCAACTTACCCCTATGCTCATATGTTCTCTGGAGCACGGCACTGATGTTTCCTCGGCACGTCCATTAAATATAAAAGCAGAGGGAAGAGTAGAAGCGGCACGTCGGACGAAAACCTCATACGGCTTCGTTTCTGATCTTGTCTTTTATTACACTACCCCTGAAGGTGATCAGCGTAATCAGAACGACTATGAAGCTATAAAGCCGTTGATCGCGAAGCAAGACACGATACCGTGCAGGGTGCGCATTACCGCTTACGGGTACAAGACTTATTACACCAACACGCTATCCATTCCTGCCCCGCTGATGATGGAGCAAATGAGCAGGTAAAGCGTAAAACCCGAGATCCATAGACGCTTTCAACGACCTGTTGCCGAGTCGAAAGCCTCCAGTCCAACACTTCGCCTCCGCAGATCAACCACCGACCCCAGGCCAGGAAGCAAAGTCATCTGGTCGTGACAACCCTCAGTATCGTTTCAATCCAAAGAATCTGCCGCTCGATCTCCTGCAGCTTCTCTTCAGGCACGCCCTGTTTCGCTTTGGCGAAGCTGGTCAGGGTTTTCTGCCGTTGCTGCAGCAAGCGCTGCCACTTGGCCAGAAACGCCGGGCTGCTTGTCTGCAGTTGTAGCGGGCCGAAGTACAACTCTTCTGCGGTATAGATTACCGGGCCGGTGCGCTGGGCGATGATGATTTCATAGTCGAAACGGTTCTCGCGCAGCACTTCTTCGCAGACGATACGGTACCCGTTTTCCATCAGCCATAGGCGCAGCGGTTGCTCGCCCCCGTTTGGCTGCATGATGAGGCGTTCGGTGCCGCTCAGGCGCGCTTTGCCCGCTTCGAGGATGTCGCGAATGGTCTCGCCGCCCATGCCGCACAGGCTGATCGCGGTGATGCCGTCGTGCGGCTCGATGGCTGCCAGACCATTGGCCAGGCGAACAGTGATCCGTTGTTCGAAACCGTTTTCGCGCACCACACGCAGGGCCGCGCAAAACGGTGTAACCGCCACCTCGCCCGCCACCGCAACGTCAATTACGCCACGACGCATAAGGGCCACCGGCAGGTAGCCGTGATCAGAACCGATATCGGCCAGCCGCGCCCCGTCAGGCACGTGCGCCGCCACGCGCTCCAGACGCATGGACAATGTCTGTTCGTTCAACGGCAACCCCTTTCATCAAAACGTCCGCACGCACTGGCCGGATCGGGGCGCGATTCTGTCGAGGTATGACGTGGATTTCAACTGTCTGCGTCCGGACGAGCAGAGAATCACAATTTTCGTGATCCGTGCTCCGTGCGACGCGACTCGGAAGATACGACACCTGTCGCGGCCTGCGTATGCAGGCCNCTGTTGCGCGGTGGCGATTTGTTCCATCGGGAAGGTCTGTTCTATGCGCAGGTCGAGTGATCCAACTTCGTACAGTTGCGACGCCTCGGCAAACGCTCGCTCGGGATGATCGAGCGATTTCCCGGAGAACGCCGCGCCATGCTGTGGGGCCGTGACGTCAGAAATGGAAACAACACGATCAGCATCGCCGACAATCGCCACCAGCTCGGCTATCGTGCCGGCTCCTGCCAGGTCGAGTGCCGCGTCTACGCCGTTCGGCGCCAACATGCGCACCCTTTCGGTAAGGCCGGGTTCGTAGCTCGTCGGAACAGCGCCCAGACTGCGAATGTACGGATGCTTTGGAGCGCTCGCCGTGCCAATCACGATTGCGCCGCGATGCAGTGCGATCTGAATGGCAGCCGATCCAACCCCGCCCGCAGCGCCCGTTATCAGCAGTGTTTCACCGGCCTTGATGTTGACGTGGTCGAGAATGCGAGTCGCCGTTTCAACAATGACCGGTAAACCACCCGCCACCTCGATTGGCATGCTGCGCGGCACATGCGCCCAGCTTCTCAACACGGCCTGCTCCGCCAACGTATTCCGTCCGTAACCAAAGACGGTATCGCCGACCGCAAATCCTGAAACGCCCTCACCTACCTCGTCAATCACGCCTGCAGCTTCCGAGCCGACACCGGCGGGAAAGGTCACGGGCATGAAGTCATGCATATAGCCCGCCCGTATCTTCCAATCAATGGGATTGACCCCGACGGCTAACACCTTGATTCGCACTTCACCTACGCCTGGGCGAGGTGGCTCTATGTCGACGATCTTCAATACCTCGGTGCCACCGTATTCATTGAACTGAACAGCTTTCATATGCATTCCTCTTACAGCGTAAAAAACCGCCGGGACAGTGATCTGTCCGGGCTGTCATTCAACGGCAACAGATTGCAATCGCTAGGCTGTGCACAAATTGGCTACAGCGACTTTTTGAAACAGATGCGGACGAAACACGGCCGACGGTGGGTGAGCCTTGGAGATCTCACGGAACTCCGGGTGCTTGAACGCGGTGCGCCAGGCGTGTGCGGATTCGAAAATCGCGTAATTGAGGTAAGTCGGGCTGTCGCCCAGCGCGCGATGAAGCTGCGTCGAGATAAAACCGGGCTGGCGTTTCATGAATGCGGCGTCTGCTGCCCATGCGACCAGAAAGGCTGCTTCATCTTCAGGTGACAGGGTGCAGACATTGACCAATACGATGGGTGCGGCATCGATTCCCATCTGTTGGCTCAACGGAAACGACGGATCAAGCGGCTCGACACTGGACATGATGGGTTTCCTCGATCAGCTACTGGTTCATTTGCCAAGGCAAGAAACAGTCTCCGCTGCGCCAATCGTTCGTCCAGGATTTTGCCTTGTCCGCGCCATGGTAAATGGGCAGACGGACAGTTTCTGTCACCAGGGTGCCGGGTTGTTCACCGTGTGGGAGGCGCCGCCACATCTTCGACGTAGCGCTGTCGCGCGGCAAACACCGGACCGTGGGAGGCGGCTTGCCGGCGATTCGTTTTATAAAGCGACCTGTCCATGACTGATCGGACGCCATCGCCGGCAGCCGCCTCCCACAGCCTGATGTTTGTTACATGAGGTGAGCTTCCCGAAAACCTGTCACCACAACGGCAGGGTGTAGCTCACGATGAAACGCGTTTCATCCAGATCGTTGCCAAAGTTGGACCGAACCGTGGCGTTCCTGAGCCTGAGGCTCACGTTCTTCAACGAGCCACTCTGGATAACGTACGCCAGATCGGTATTACGCTCCCATTCCTTGCCCGTGTTTCGGCCTGCGACCAGTGCGTTGTCGCCGCTGACATAGCGGGACATGAAGGTCAGCCCAGGAATGCCCAGCGCAACAAAGTTGTAGTCGTAGCGCAACTGCCAGGATTTTTCCTGGGTGTTGGCGAAGTCGTTGATCTGGACGAAGTTCACCAGATACGGATCGGAGTTGGCGATGTAAGGAAACGGATCGTCGCCGCTCATGCGTTGATACGCGGCCATGAATACGCTGCTGCCCAGCGTGTAGGACACCTGCCCGTTGGCGGCACGGTTGTCGAGGTTGCGGAAGTTGCCGTCCTCGGTACTTTTCGAATAACGCAGGTCGAACTTCAACGACTGTCGGTCTGCAAGCGGAATCTCGTAGACAATACCCCCGTAGTATTGCCGATACACATTTTCCAGATTGCCGTAATACAGACTGGTGCTCAGCGTCTTGCTGAAACTGTAAGTGCCGCCTCCAAAGGTGAAATCATCACTGGTACCGCCAATGCGGTTGCCGGTGAAGTCCTGATAGTTGGAAGAGCTGTTGAACTTGATCTGCTCAAGCTTGCCGCCCTGCAGGCTGAGGTTGCTGATATCCTTGGACGTCAGCATTGCGCCTTCGAAAGTAGCGGGTAACAGGCGGGTATCATTGCTCGACACCACCGGGCTGCGAAACGCCAGAGAGCCGACCTTCAGCACCGTCTCGGAGACTTTCGCCTTGGCCGTCAGCTCAAGTTTCGAATATTCATCCTGCGAGCCACGGCCGTTTCTGGAGCTGAGGTCAGCAGGAAGCAGCCCCGTGCCGCCCGAGCCGTCCCCACCGTCCAGCTTCAGGCCCAGCATGCCAAGGGCATCGAGACCGAACCCCACTGTGCCAGCGGTGTAACCCGACTCGACCCTGAACAGCGCCCCTTGCGCCCACTCTTTCGCCGCGTCCCGCTGAGCGGTCGGCGGTCCGTTACGAAAGTCCCGGTTGAAATAGAAGTTGCGCAATTCCACGCTGGCTTTGCTATCGGCAATGAAGTCCGCCGAGGCCAACGATGAATACGTAAGTGCACAAGTACTGATTAAGCAAAAAGCCTTATTGATCGACATTCCCGTCATGCTCCGGATAAGGGCAGATTGAATCGATTGGTTTTATTTTTATAAGCAGTGCGGTGGTGCGTGGAGCGAATTTCTGGCAGCACGACGCAGCAGCCGGGCCATTGACCCGACTGTGTGTTAGTGCAGAAAGAAGGTGTTGCTGATCAGTTATCTGTGTTGATACGCCCGATCTGGAACTTTGCGTTCAGATAACTTCCGGGCTGTTCGGTAATCTGCAGTTGACCTGCACAAGGCGCCAGAACCGATGTTTCCATTTTCATCGCCTCCACCACGGCAATGACCTGACCGGCCTCAACCGCTTCCCCGTCACTGACCACCCAGCTGTGCAGATTGCCTGCGACCGGTGTCAAGACAGCGTGCGGATCAACCGCTTCGGCCGATGCCGGTGCGATTACCGCATCACTTGCGCCCACGCTAACGCCACGCAGCAGCGCGGCAGGAAGGCCCAGTTCATGGCGTTTGCCATCGATCTCGACGAAGGTGCGCAACACGCCTGGGTCAGCCGACTCAACACTGCGCGGAGCCAGGGTGATCTGCTCGGCAAAGTCGGTTTCGATCCAGCGGGTGTGCACGTCGAACGTGTCGGCAGCAGTGAAATCATCATGGTCCATAACCGCGCGATGGAACGGCAGCACGGTCGCCACGCCCTCGACACGAAACTCGGCCAGCGCACGGCGGGCACGACGGATTGCCTGTTCGCGGGTAGCGCCAGTGACGATCAGTTTCGCAATCATCGAATCGAAGTTCGGCGACACGCGAGAGCCCTGCTCGACGCCGCTTTCCAGACGCACGCCCGGACCGGACGGCGGCTGAAACAGATCGATGGAGCCCGGCGTCGGCAGAAAGCCGTTGCCTGCGTCTTCGGCGTTGATACGAAATTCGAAGCTGTGGCCACGCGGAACCGGTGTGCCTTCGAACGACAACGGCAAACCGTCTGCCACGCGCAGTTGCTCGATCACCAGGTCAATGCCGCTGGTCTCTTCGGTAACCGGGTGCTCGACCTGCAAGCGGGTGTTGACCTCAAGGAACGACAGCGTGCCATCGGCGCTGAGCAGAAACTCCACGGTGCCCGCACCGACATAGCCCGCCTCGGCGCAGATGTCGCGGGCCGAGTCATGAATGCGCTGACGCAGGGCGTCATCCAGATACGGCGCAGGTGCTTCTTCAATCAGCTTCTGGTTGCGGCGCTGCAACGAGCAGTCGCGGGTGCCAGCGACCACAACCCGGCCGTGGCGATCAGCGATGATCTGCGCTTCGATGTGCCGAGGTTTGTCCAGAAAGCGCTCGACGAAGCATTCACCGCGCCCGAACGCCACCACCGCTTCACGCACGGCAGACTCATACAGTTCACTGACTTCATCCAGTTTCCACGCCACCTTCAGACCGCGACCACCGCCGCCAAAGGCTGCCTTGATCGCAATCGGCAGGCCGAACTGTTCGGCAAAGGCGACCACTTCGCTGGCATCGTTGACCGGGCCTTCCGTACCGGCCACCAAGGGCGCGCCGACTTTCTGGGCAATGCGTCTGGCCTGGACCTTGTCGCCCAGCGCATCGATGGTGCTCGGATCCGGGCCGATCCAGGTCAGGCCTGCATCGATCACGGCGCGGGCGAAATCGGCTCGCTCGGACAAAAAGCCGTAGCCTGGGTGAACAGCGTCGGCACCGGCGCGAGCCGCCACCGCGAGCAGTTTTTCAATGTTCAGGTAGGTGTCGGCAGGCCGCTCGCCATTCAGCCCATAAGCCTCGTCGGCCTGGCGTACGTGCAGCGCATCGATGTCGGCGTCGGCATACACCGCCACCGAGGCCACGCCATAGTCACGGCAGGCGCGGGCGATACGGATGGCAATTTCGCCACGGTTGGCAATCAGAACCTTTTTCATTGGTTATTGGTCTCGTCTGAAAGAGCTGGGCACACGGGCTCGAACGCGCCCAGCGGATTGAAGCGAATGCGGGAATTGATCGGAATCTGACCGGCCAGGTCCAGATGATGCGGCGCCACGACAGCAATGACCGGATAGCCGCCGGTCAACGGGTGGTCCGCCAGAAACAGCACCGGCTGGCCATTGGGCGGCACCTGAATCGCGCCGACAGCCGTGCCCTCGCTGGGCAGTTCGCCGTGAACCGAACGCTCCAGTGCCTGATCGCCTGCCAGCCGCACGCCGATGCGGTTCGATTGCGGCGTGACCTGCCAGCTCTGCCCGGCCAGAACAGCCTGAGCGTCTGCGGTGAACCAGTCACTGCGCGGACCCATGACAACGTCCAGCACGATGACTTGATCAGAACGAGGCATCTCGAACGGTTGTTGTTCGCTGAGCGACACCGACGCGCCGCCCGGTGTGTGGTGAAAGCCCAGACGATCGCCCGTTGCCAGCGGCGCAGGTCCGACCTGAGCCAGCGTGTCGGTTGACAGGCTGCCCAGCACCGGTTCCTGCGTGAAGCCGCCGCGAATCGCTACGTAATTGCGCAGACCGGCAGACGGCGAGTCGATGCTCACCTGATCGCCCTCCTGCAAGGCGAACGGCGTGTAAAGCGCCGGACGCAGCCGCTGGCCGTCAGCAGTAAGGACTTCCACAGCAGCCGTTGCGCCAGTGACGGCTGCTACCGTCTGGCCGTGACAGGTGAAGGTCAGACCGCC
Organism: Pseudomonas viridiflava; assembly: GCF_001642795.1. Taxonomy (GTDB): domain Bacteria; phylum Pseudomonadota; class Gammaproteobacteria; order Pseudomonadales; family Pseudomonadaceae; genus Aquipseudomonas; species Aquipseudomonas viridiflava. The sequence goes on from NZ_LKEH01000043.1 coordinate 279,091, forward strand.
CATGAGCACCTCAAGGCAGGCGCTCGCCGGGTCGTTACCCACCGCACGGTTGGCGGCGCGCAACGCGCCCCGGTCCATGGCACCGGAAGCCGAAACCCCCTGCCCTGCGCGACCGGGACGTCCAAGGTCCTGAAACAGGGTCTGCAAACCCGGCGACAGCACTTCCAGATAATGTTCAGTGGCATGAGACGCCTGGCGACGCGCAGGTGTGGCCACCGAAACCGTGTCGCTGACAGGACCAGCGTCCACAAAGCGCACCCGATAACCCGGTTGCAGCAACGCCGGTTCGTCGCGTTCCAGATCCCACATACGAGCGTCGGTGAGGCCAATAATCTGCCAGCCGCCAGGACTGGCCTGCGGATAGACGCCGCTGAAACCGCCCGCCAGCGCCACGGCACCGGCAGGAATACGGGTGCGCGGCGTGCTGCGGCGCGGCACCACGAATTCAGGGCCGCCACTCAGGTACGCAAAGCCCGGCGCAAAGCCGCAGAACGCCACGTTGTAATCGCTGCCGGTGTGCCTGCGGATCACTTCTTCTCGGCTGATGCCCAGTTCGCGGGCGACGTCATCCAGGTCTTCGCCGTTGTAATGCACGGGAATTTCGATCAGCTTGCCCGCTGCGCGAGCCTTGCCGTGCACGTCGCGCGTGGCGATCTGCGCAGCAAGTGCTTCGCGGCTGACCGCGCCAGGACGGAAATGCACCAGCACCGTTCGGGCCGCTGGAACGAGTTCCTCCACGCCGTGAATAGGCTGTTGCTGCAAAGAGTCGAACAGGGCAAGAGTCTCGTCCAGGTTCGCCAATTCAACCAGGAGCGCGTCCTGGCTGACCGGGTAGAAACGCATGATCCTCTCCTATACGTGGTAGCGGCTGTCGGGCACATCGGTGATGAACATGTAGCCCGGCGCGTGGGAAATCGCAAAAGGTACCCCGGACGCCATGACCACTGCCTGCGGTGTCACACCGCAGGCCCAGAACACCGGCACTTCGCCAGGCTTGATGGTAACGGCATCGCCGAAGTCAGGACGCGAAATATCCGCGATACCGAGCAAGCCAGGCTCGCCTATATGAACCGGAGCGCCATGCACATTGGGATAGCGTGCGGTGATCTTCACGGCATCGGCCACCCGATCGGCCGGGATGGGTCGCATCGACACCACCGTCTCGCCTTTCAGGCGCCCGGCCGGACGGCAGATGCGGTTGCTGCGGTACATCGGCACGTTGCAGCCCTCGCTGATGTGCCGCACATCGATACCGGCTTCCAGCAACGGAGTCTCGAAGGTGAAGCTGCACCCGATCAGAAAAGTCACCAGATCCGTATGTTCGGCCCATAGGTCACGCACATCGGTCACTTCGTCGGCCAGCTTGCCGTCGCGCCAGACGCGATACAGCGGAATGTCCGTGCGCAGGTCAGCGCCCTCGGCCAGCACGGTGCTGTAGCTGCCCGCCTCGGTGACGTCCAGAATCGGACAGGCCTGAGGATTGCGCTGGGCGAACAGCAGAAAATCGTAGGCCCACTCACGCGGCAGACAGATCATGTTCGCCTGGGTCAGACCCGGTGCATGGCCCGCCGTGGGAGACACCATGCCTTCGCGATACCGGGCACGTGCGGCAATGGCTGACTGACGGGCGTCGTTCAAGGAGTTCATGGTTGACCTCGGGTAAATGCACGGATGTTGACCCCTGCTTCAAGCAGACGTTGTTTGAGGGCGTGGGCGATGTTGACCGCGCCTGGGCTGTCGCCGTGCACGCAGATCGAATCGGCTTCAAGCTCGATCAGGCTGCCGTCCTCGGCCTCGATGACGCCATCGCGCACCAGACGCAACATGCGCTCGGTGATCAGCTCGACATCGTGCAACACGGCGCCGGGATGCGAGCGGGACACCAGCGTGCCTTGAGCGGTGTAGGCTCGGTCCGCAAAGGCTTCGGACACACAGGACAGACCCGCGTCACGCGCCCAGCCGAGCAGCTTCGAATTGGCGAGGCAGACCAGCTTGAGCTGCGGGTCGATACGCAAAATCGCCTGAATCACCGCAGCCGCCTGAACCGGGTCGCCTGCAATGGTGTTGTAGAGCGCACCGTGAGGCTTGACGTAGGTCACTGTCGTCCCGGCGCTACGGGCCAGACCCTGAAGCGCGCCGATCTGATAGATGACATCGGCGGTGAGCTGATCGGCCGGCACATCCATGTTGCGCCGACCGAAGCCCACGAGGTCCGGGTAGGCCACGTGGGCACCGACGGCCACGTCCCGCGCTGCGGCGGCTTCCAGCGTGCGCAGTATTCCGGCCGGATCGCCGGCATGAAAGCCGCACGCCACGTTGGCGCTGCTGACCACTTCGAGAATCGCCGCATCGTCGCCCATGCTCCAGGCGCCGAAGCTTTCTCCCAGGTCGCTGTTAAGGTCAATTGCACGCATCAGAAAATCTCCTTTGGTTCAGGCCGCGCCGATGAAGGCAAAGATGGCGCCTGCCGATTTGTAAGCCATGAACCACGACAGCAGGCAGGTCAGAATACCCAGCACCAGCAACCAGCGTGGATAGTGGTAGCCATCCATCAGGTCAGACCGGGCCCAGCCCACGTACATGAAAATACTCAGGCCCAGTGGCAGGATAAGGCCGTTGAAACCACCTGCGAACACCAGCAGTGCCGCTGGCGGCTTGCCGATCATCAGGTACACCGCCATGCAGATGACGATGAAAGCCACGGTGGCAAGGTGACGAGCGCGCTCAGTGATCTTCTTGGAGAACACCGTTATGAAGGACATCGACGTATAAGACGCGCCGATCACACTGCTGATACCCGCCGCCCATAGCACCAGACCGAACATCATCATGCCGACGTCACCTGCTGCCGCCTGGAAGGCTTGACCGGCAGGGTTTGCGCCCTTGCCAGACACGTCGATAACCACGCCGCTTGCCACCACACCCAGAATAGCGAGAAACAATATGTAGCGAGCGATGCCAGTGACCAGAATACCGGTCAGTGCTGCGCGGGATACGGCCTGAATGTTCTCTACGCCAACGGTGCCGCGATCAAGCAGACGGTGAGCGCCTGCATAGGTGATGTAACCGCCTACCGTGCCGCCCACAATGGTCGTAATCGATGCAAAGTCGATGAAGTCAGGCCACACCGACTGACGCAGGGCTTCGCCCAGCGGAGGATGGGTCGCGAAGCAGGCGAACACGATCAGGCATATTTTCAGGATGCCCAGCCCCATCATGATGCGGTCCATCGCCACGCCTGCGCGATGAGACGAGAAGATTGCAATGGCGAGCAGCGCACTCAAGGCGCCTCCCCACTTGGGATCAAGGCCGGTCAGCGCATTCAAGCCCAGACCTGCACCGGCAATGTTACCCAGCATAAACACCAGGCCACCACACAGCACCAACACCGTCAGCAAGTAACCACTGCCCGGAATGGCAGCATTGGCCAGATCGGCCGCGCGCATTTTGGTCAGCGACACGATACGCCACACGTTCAGCTGCACGACGAAGTCGATCAGGATCGACGCCAGAATGCCGAACGCAAACGCAGCACCCAGCGTGGCGGTGAAGGTCGCCGTCTGAGTGAGGAAGCCTGGACCGATGGCGGACGTCGCCATCATGAATATTGCGGCGATCAACGAAGCGCGCCGGGCTTTCGTAAACTCTTGAGTGGTCTGTGTCACGGCAACATTCCTACGGTGAGTGATACCTGAGCAGAGCAATGAGCATGCCAAGACTCAACCAATCAGTCTGAAATGTAGGTGCCAAGCGGACTTATTGTTGAACAATCATATCTCTATTGATCACTCAATTGCACCAACTTGTTACTTCAGGAACCAGAGGCGCTACCTAATGAAGCACACAGCGCGCTTCTTTCTTGCCACGCACTAAGCTCTCAGGGAATATCGTCGCGGCTTTTCCCACCCTGGACCCCTTATGAACGACGCAGTACCCCCTTCTCCCGCCCGTACGCTGGGAGAATCCATCACTCAAGAAATTCGCAGGATGCTGGTCGAAGGCGAGCTGGTTCCAGGTCAGCGCCTGTCCGAAGCGGCACTGGCCGAGAATCTGGACATCTCGCGCAATACGCTGAGAGAGGCGTTCAGGGTGCTGACGCGCGAAGGCCTGCTCAAGCACGAACCCAATCGCGGCGTGACGGTTGCCGAGCCGGACATGGCTTCAATCATCGACATCTACCGCGTGCGCCGCTTCATCGAATGCAATGCCATCGCCCAAGGCTATCCGCAGCACCCCGGAGCGCTGCGCATGCGTGAAGCGGTCGACGCCAGTGTGCGAGCGCGTGAAGCCAAGGACTGGGTGGCCGTGGGCACCGCCAACATGATGTTCCACCAGGGCATTGTCGAACTGGCCGACAGCCCGCGGCTGGTGGTGTTTTACGGACAGATTTCGGCGGAGCTGCGGCTGGCCTTCGGGTTGCTCAACGCGCCGGAATTCCTGCACGTGCCGTACATCGATATGAATGCCGGGATTCTTGAGTGCGTTGAAGCGGGAGAGCCGGAAAAGGCCACCAAGATGCTTGAGTCGTATCTGGTGCAATCGGAGCGGACGGTACTGGCTGCGTATGAGCGCAGCCTGAAACGGTAAGCCCGTTACCATTGGCGCGACCTGAAACGTCCTGAGGAATTCGCCGGTGAACACAGTCGGCCCGTCACGTGTTGAACAAGACATTCCCCCCCCGGAACCCGTCAGCTTTCGCGAAGCGTTCCGGTTCTGGCTCAAGCTGGGCTTCATCAGCTTTGGCGGTCCGGCCGGGCAAATTTCGATCATGCATCAGGAGCTGGTGGAACGCAGACGCTGGATATCCGAGCGCCGGTTTCTGCATGCGCTCAACTACTGCATGTTGCTCCCTGGCCCCGAAGCGCAGCAGCTGGCGACCTACATCGGCTGGTTGATGCACCGGACCTGGGGCGGTGTCATCGCCGGCGCCCTGTTCGTGCTGCCCTCGCTATTCATCCTGATCGCGCTGTCGTGGGTGTACATCGCGCTGGGTGATGTTCCTGTGGTGGCAGGACTTTTCTACGGCATCAAACCCGCCGTGACCGCTATCGTGGTGCAGGCGGCTCATCGGATCGGTTCAAGAGCATTAAAGAACAATGCGCTATGGGCGATAGCAGCCGCTTCGTTCACTGCCATCTTCGCCCTCAATGCGCCCTTCCCCTTGATCGTGCTCGCCGCTGCCGTCATCGGCTACGCAGGAGGTCGCCTAGCGCCAGAGTATTTCCGCGCTGCAGGGCACAAGGCAGCGGACAGGTCCTTTGGTCCGGCGTTGATCGATGACGACACACCAACGCCCGAGCACGCCCGATTCAGTGCCTCGAAGCTGATAAAACTGATCGTGATCGGTCTGGTGCTGTGGACGCTGCCCATGGCAATACTGACCGGCCTTTTCGGCTGGACCGGCACCCTGACGCAAATGAGCTGGTTCTTCACCAAGGCGGCCTTGCTGACCTTCGGCGGTGCCTACGCGGTGCTTCCCTATGTCTATCAGGGCGCAGTCGGCCATTACGGATGGCTGACCCCGACCCAGATGATCGACGGGCTGGCACTGGGTGAAACCACGCCGGGACCGTTGATCATGGTGGTGGCCTTCGTCGGGTTTGTCGGTGCCTACGTGATGCAGGTCTTCGGGCCAGATCAGGTATTTCTGGCAGGTGCGGTCGCCGCCGCGCTGGTGACCTGGTTCACCTTCGTGCCTTCGTTCCTGTTCATTCTGGCGGGTGGTCCGCTGGTGGAATCGACCCACAATGAGCTCAGGCTGACCGCCCCGCTTACTGCCATCACCGCCGCGGTGGTCGGGGTCATCCTCAACCTCGCCTGTTTCTTCAGCTACCACGTGCTGTGGCCCCAAGGCTTCGAAGGCCGGATCGACTGGCCCTCAGCGCTGATTGCCACTGCCGCTGCCATCGCCCTGTTTCGCTTCAAACGAGGCGTCATACAAGTGCTGATCACGTGTGCGCTTACAGGGGTGGCGGTACACCTGTTGCGCTAGCTAACGGGTGGTATTGAGATCAGCCCGGCTTCCTGATAATCGAGAATCAGGTCGTCGAACTGTCTGATGTCCTGGCGAGTTCGGGCGATCAACTGCGCCCCGGCCACAGCAGTGAAAATGGCACGCGCACGGCGTTCGCATTTTTCTGCGCTTCCCAGTCCCGCATCAGCCAGCACCTGAGCAAGCCATGCCACGTTGGCATCTGCAAACGCCTTGACCTCGCTCTTCACTTCCTCAGGCAGGTCTTCGTATTCGGCCGCCATGAAACTGGAAAGACACAGCCGGTTGCCGTTCTCCAGCGAAATGCGAAAGATCGACGGATACAGCTGCAGGCAGCGTGTCGGATCGGTGTTCTCGTCACGAATCGCCTCAAGCACGGCAGCCGTATCCTGCCAGTAGCGTCTGGCAACCGCTGCCCCTAGATCCGCCTTGCTGGGGAAGTGGTAGTAAATGCTGGCGTTCTTGATCCCCACGGTGTCGGCGATGCTGCGGAAATTGATTCCGCTGTAGCCGTGTACCTGAGCCGCGCCTTTCGCAGCGGCCAATATGGCTTCTCGAGCATTCTCGCTCACGTGTGGCTCCTCGCTTGTGCAGTCATCTCATCATTGCCAGCGATTCTACTCGCAAAAATCTTTACCTGCCAACTGGTAGGCAGGGGTTGACAGGCTCGAATCGAGCGCGCAACCTTTACCTACCAACTGACAGGCAGGTAACTGACCATGACACATGCAACTGCACCTTCTACCCATGCAAACATCCCAATGATGAAAATCCACGACTGGTACGACGGCCCTTACCCGGCGCGTGTACGCATCGCACTGGCCGAAAAAGGCCTGCTCTCGAAAATCGAGTTCGTGTCCGTCAACCTGTGGACAGGCGAACACAAGAAACCGGAATTTCTCGCCGTCAACTACTCAGGCACCCTCCCCGTACTGGAATTGAACGACGGCACCCTCATCGCCGAATGCACCGCCATCACTCAATACCTTGACTCCCTGGTGGGCAGCCCCGACCTGACCGGCGAAACGCCTGTCGAAAAAGGCCTCATCCACATGATGACCAAACGCGCGGAAATCGAATTTCTCGACGCCGTCAGCACCTACTTCCACCATGCCACCCCGGGACTGGGTCCAGACGTCGAGCTGTACCAGAACGCCGAATGGGGCAACCGCATGCGCGACAAGGCTGTAAGAGGCATGCGTTATTTCGATGAACTGCTCAAGCACCAGCCTTTTGTTGCAGGCGAAAAGTTTTCGATGGCCGACATCGCCGTGCTGGGCGGGATGATCTTTTCTTCGCTGGTGAAACTCGCGGTACCTGAAGAATGCACCGCACTGCGCGAATGGCATGTGCGCATGCAGGAACGGCCGAGTGTGAAGACGTGGAAAGAGATGGTTGAGAGTGGCAGGCCGAAGGGCTGAGTAGGTTACTAATGAGACGGCGGGTGGACGCAAGGCAGTGATTGACTGTATGCGGACACCTCAATCGGTGAGTGCCACGCCACGTGCCGCCCATAAAAGTGGGCGGCACTTGGGTTTGGGTCGAATTCAATCGGCCCCCGGCGTAGCACCTAACCTGCCAAGTCCGCCCGCTCGAGCAAAGCCCTGACAAACCTTTTTTTGGTCAGGTCAGCACATTTACCTCGATACCTCTCACCGATTAACTCCGATATACCGACAACCATCGTCAACAACATTCCAATAGAAAAAACCAGGGTAATTGCGATAAGGAAAAGGGTGAGGGAATATTTTGCAGCATTGCCTGCAAGCTCTGAAAAATCAATGTTCGCCGTCATGAACTCGACGCCTGGAACTCTCAAAACAAAATTCAGCAAAGCCAAAATAACAGGAATGGAAAGCACGCTCTGAAGCGGCTTAAGGCTGAAGAATCCCATCAGGAACCGATCACCCAGCTGCCTGTTCTTTCTGGACTCAACCAGCATTCCCTGGACCTCGTAGAAGGTTTTCGTCACGTCAAGATACTTGTCAGGCGAGACAAACAGGTTCTTTTTAAGCCAGATACTTTTGACAGTCTCCCTGTCCTGTTTTTGGCAAAGCGAGTCGGGAATTCCCGACCTTTTAAGCTTGTCAGACCTGTACACAGGCTCATAAAAAACCACCCAGACGACCAATCCGAGAAGCTCAAAAAGAACAGCGATCATAGCCAGACGTGTACTTGGCTCACCTCCTGATATCGAAACACCGATGCTGCTGAACATAAAAAGCAGCGTGAGGACAAAGAAAACGACCGATATCCAGTACGCGATATTTTTCGGACCGTCCTTGAGTGAGCGGAAGTGGAATAACGCTGAATACCTGACGGCCATTTTTTCGAAATCTGAAACGGTAAGAATTTGCACAACTTCCTCGCTTAACATATTTATCCTGAACTCATTATCGAGTAGCGCGCATTATATATCGGAAACTTCTGAAATTTAAGGCTCAGGCAAACGACGTAAACCGGAACACCGTAGGTGCGAGGGCTGTAGTCTCGAGATGTTTGCAGCTCATCGGCTATAGCTGGGCAGACTGAAAGCGATCTTTCCATGAATATCGACTAGCTTCTTCTAACTAAGGATTGAATGCGCTTATTAATGTTCAGTTGCAAAAAAGGCAGGGACATCACCAGATAGGTGTGCAGCTGTAGCCTCGCGATAAAACGAATGTTGAGTCTTTTGTCATGAATGACGCCGCGTTGCCACCACGCGCTTTCATCGGTTTTGCAATCACTCGCTTAGGTTCGCCTTGAGTTCTTGCGAGGCTTGCGCGATCGCACTTTGCGCTGCCGGTAGATGGTTGAACGCGTTCGATAGCCCAAAGTCGTGAATCATGCCGTTGTAGCGTACCGACGTCACTTGCACACCCGCAGCGTTGAGCTTGTGGCCGTAAGATTCGGCTTCATCGCGCAGGACATCGAATTCAGCCGTCTGGATTAGCGTCGGCGGCAGGCCTTTCAATTGCTCTAGCGTCGCCTGCAACGGCGATGCGTAAATCTGCTTGCGTGCGTCGGCGTCGGTTGTGTAGTTGTCCCAGAACCACGCCATGAGGTCTTTGGTCAGGAAGTAGCCATTGGCAAATTCCTTGTACGACGGCGTGTCGAAGTTTGCATCCGTAACCGGGCACAGCAATAACTGCGACCGCAGTGCAGGTGAACCTTTATCGTTCGCCATCAGGGCTACAGCTGCGGCCAGGTTGCCACCTGCGCTGTTACCCGCTACGGCCAGACGGTTGCCGTCGACATTGATCTCCTGGCCATGCTCGGCCACCCATTTGGTTGCGGCATAGGCTTGCTCGATGGCAACGCCGTATCCCGCCTCAGGCGACAGGCTGTAGTTAACGAATACCGCCACCGCGCCAGAGCCCGCAACCAAGTCACGCACCAGCCGTTCGTGCGTTGGGAAGTCGCCCAGCACCCAGCCGCCGCCGTGGAAGTACATGAATGCGGGCAGGATCTTCTGTTGGCTGCCGACCGGGCGCACGATGGTCAGTTGCAGGTCGCTGTCATTGACACGAATCGTCTTCTCGCTGACCTCCGCTTCCGGCAAGGCCACGTTGGAGGCGGCCTGGGCACCCGCCAGCGCGGCTCGGGCATCGGTCGACGACATGCTGTCGAGCGTCTGTCCGCCCTCAAGGGATTGCAGGAATTTTGCCACGTTGTGTTCTACGCCAGCCCGTTCGGCTGTAGAGGCGCTACCAGGCGCCAGAGCAACGACCGAAAGGGCGAAAGCGGAGGTTAGAGGCTTCATGATGTTTCCTTTTAACGCCTGAGTGTGTGCGTCATTAAATAGCGGCCTGTTAAATTACGTTGTTGCGCCTGCGGTCAGGCGAACGAAGTCAGCGGATTTCGGGCGCTGTGCCGGACGCATAGTTGCAGCCCCGCTCGGCTGCAAAGAAAAACACGACAGATAGGGTTGAAGCCTCATCTGCCGCGTGGCCAAGGAAGTCAGATATTCAAGGCGCGACATGGGTGTGGAAGATCTTGCTGACCACCGTCCACTCGCCGTCGACCTTCAGCAGGTTAAAGAAATCCGTAAAGCAGAAGCCCGATACGTCATTGGTGTCGATGCGTGCGCTGGCAGCGGTGCCTACGATGTCGATATTGACGATTGCACCTTGAGCTTCAGGAGACGGGCGGAACGCGCTGTCAATGCCATCGAACAATGTCTGAATCGGGCCGCCGGCCAGCTTGCCGTCACCATCGACGCTGAACATCGTTGCCTGCTCGCTGAAAGCGGGCTTCATGATGCTGCTTTTGGCCTGTTTGCAGCCTTCGTTGTATTTGTTCAGTACCTCAGTGATGGCCTGATATTCCTGCACATAAGTAGGCTTGTTCATGTTTGTACTCCTGGTAGTTAATTCGAGTCGTGTTAAAAAGACCGGTTACTTTTGGCGGGTATTGAGATCACCCCCTGCGCCCCCCATAGCGGCGCCAAGCGCTGGGGCCAAGGTCTGGCTTTTGAAGTGTTGCCCAGTTGGCTTATCCCGCGAGCGTCGGCCAGTCGGTGTAGCCTTTTGCGCCGTTACCGTAATAAGTTTCGCGGGGCGCAACAGTGAGTTCTGCACCTTCCTTCAATCGGCGCACCAAATCCGGATTGGCAATAAACGGGCGACCGAAAGCCACTGCGTCGACCTTGCCTTCAGCACGGCGGGTAACGGCGAGTTCGATGTCGTAATTGTTATTACCGATGTAGGGTCCTTTGAAGCGTGCACGTAACGCATCGAGATCAACGTTTTCGGGAACAGTGCGTGACGTAGCGGTAGCGCCCTCGACAAAATGCATATAGGCGAGCTGGAAGCGATTCAGTTGCTCGATCAGATAGCCATAGGTGTGCATTACCTGGCTGTCCAAGGGCGTGTTGCCTGCATCTGGCGTCACGGGCGATAGACGAATGCCAACCCGTTCATGCCCCCAGATCTCGACGACTGCAGCAGTGACTTCCAGCGTGAGTCGCGTGCGATTCTCAATCGAACCACCATATTGGTCGGTTCGCTGATTGGTAGAGTCGCGCAGGAACTGATCGAGTAAATAGCTATTGGCAGAGTGCACTTCCACACCATCAAAGCCTGCACGTTTTGCGCATGCGGCGGCGTGTCGGTATTGCTCGATAATGCCTGGGATCTCGGATGTTTCCAGCGCTCGCGGCATGGAGACGTCCATCATCCCCTCTTCAGTAAAGGTCTGGCCTTCGGCTTTAATCGCCGATGGCGCTACCGGTGCCGTGCCGTCGGGTTGCAGGTCCACATGCGAGAAGCGCCCCACATGCCACAGTTGGCAAACAATAAGTCCACCAGCGGCATGCACCGCATCTGTTACCAGCTTCCAGCCTGCTACGTGCTCTTCAGTCCAGATGCCTGGCGTCAACGCATACCCCCGCGCTTGCGGGGAAATATTGGTCGCTTCACTGATGATCAAACCAGCGCTGGCACGTTGTGCGTAGTAGCGAGCATGCATTTCGTTGGGTACGCCTTCTGGCCCCATGCGGCTGCGCGTTAGCGGGGCCATGACAATGCGGTTGGCCAGTGATAAGGCGCCTAAGGCCATTGGCGTGAAAAGGTCCGTTGATGGGCTGTTGGGTGTCATTGTGATTCCTAGTGATAACTGTTTTGCCGGATAAAAATCCTTGCTGCATCAACTATGGTGGTTAATGATAATGACGTAAATAGCCATAAGCATGGATACAGTATGAGCAAAAAAGTCATAATGCAGAGCCCGACGCGTGCTGAGGGCGTTGACGATTCACTGCCTCTACCGCCGGTGCATTTACCCGGTCTTTTAACGTTCGAGGCGGCCGCCAGACATTTGAACTTCGCTCGCGCCGCCGCAGAAATCGGTGTTACGCCCACAGCGGTATCACGCACGATCAAAAGCGTGGAAGCGCAACTCAATGTGCGACTGTTCAATCGCACAACACGCAGTGTGAGCCTGACCGAGGCCGGCGCGTCATTGAACGCGGCATTGGCACCTGCGCTTGCCTTGATCAGAGACTCCTTGTCACAAGTCTCGCTCGTGACGGATCAACCCTCTGGCACAGTGCGCCTCAACTCGTCGTACGTTGCATACCGCATCCTGATCGAACCGCATCTGACCGCCTTCATGGAGAAATACCCACTGATCAACGTCGAGGTATCGCTGGATAACCAACTTGGCGATATCGTCAATGCCGGTTTCGATATCGGCATGCGCATGGGAAAAAGAGTGCAGAACGACATGGTCGCGGTACAGTTGGGAGCGACACAAAAAAGAATTGTGGTGGCAGCGCCGGATTACTTCAGCACCTTGGCTGAGCCCCAGACACTGGAGCAACTGCTGAAGCACAACTGCATTCGCCAGCGGTATTCAGTGGGTGGACGATTCTTTGAATGGAAGTTCGAAGATGGCGGGCAAATGGTTCAAGTCGATGTTCAAGGGCGTTTTATCTTTGACGAAATGAGATCCGTCCTTGATGCCGCGATACAAGGCCAGGGCATTGGTTTCGTTTTCGAGGACTTCGCAAGGCCAGAGTTGGAAAACGGTACGCTTCGTCAGGTATTGAAGCAGCACAGCGGTATGGACGATGCGTTTCACCTTTATTACCCGCATCGTAAACACATGCCAGGCAAGCTGCGTGCGTTTGTTGATTTCATGCGTAGTGCTAACGAGGTTGGGAGATTTTGATTTAACTTTCCCAGGTGCGGCTTGTTCAGAAATATCGAGTTTTCAACGCTATGAATGATTACTACGTTCACTTTTGCCGATGGCTAGCACTCAGAACCGCTCATGTTCGGTCAGCCGTCTGAATGCTGACAATGCTTTTCAAACTGTTCCGATGGAATGACGCTCGCGGATTCGTGTCATTCCAGGCAACCGCAGTGAGTAGGCTGCTGGGACGAGGCCTCAGTGATGTTGACGCCCGAGCCGTCATAAACGGCGCCTCTGATCCAGCTTCCACCGTATGTGCCAAAGGGGATTGAAGGCATGAGCGAGTTGCTGTCAGTTGCTACGCTGGCAGAGGCCCGAATGCGCGGTATGAATCGACCAAGGCATCGAAAAGCGAGATATCCGAGCGACTTCTGGCAAAGAGCTGGGCACCGACAATAGCTGTGAAAATTGCACGTGCTCTAAATTCACTCTCACTTGATTCGCACACCTTCGCAGCCAATAGAAGCTTGCGTAGCCATGCAATATTGACCTCAGCAAAAGTCTGAATTTCTTTTGTCATCTCAATGGGCAAGGTATCGGTTTCAGCGCCCATGAAACTGCCCAGGCAGAGACGATTGTCGGACTCAAGCGATCTTCTGAAGATTTCCGGAAAGCGACGCAAAGCGTCAATTGGAGACGGGCTTTCAGATTCGATCGTCTCGAGCGCAAGCGCACCGTCCTCCCAATATCGTTTGGCAACGGCAATACCCAGATCGGCTTTGCTTGGAAAATGGTAGTAAATACTCGCCGCTTTGATACCAACATCTTGCGCAAGGTCGCGGAAGTTCAAACCATTGTAGCCCTGCGATTGGGCAATTCTCTTGGCCGCCAACAAAATGGCTTCTTTGGAGTTGACGCTCATTCTGGTGCCTTTCGTCCTGGGACGATCTCTCACATAGGGAACGTTAATTTACAGCAAAGGCCTACCGTGAGACAGGTAGATTGTAAGTGGAGAACAGTGAGGCCGACTTGACTTGGGTCGCTCGAGCACAAGGCGTTCCATCATGTTTCCGTAAGCTTCACCGACAGCCGACACTACCGAGATCGTCACGGGCACCGAGAAAGCCAAGGGTATGGCGATCTCGGCGTACGGAGTTTCCATTGACAGGTTATTACTGGGCTGGCGAATCCAGTTCAGGAATGCCGCTGTTGCGATCAGCGTAGGCAGCCTGGAAGCTTGGACGTTTTGCCCAGCGCTGCCAGTACGCATCCAGAAACTCAAAACGCTCGTCCAGTGGAGTGGCATTGACCGGGAATTTCGAGAAGGCGATCGCGGTCGCCAGCGTAATATCCGAGAAGGTCGGGGCGTCGCCGCCTAGCAGCCATTCGCGGCCGTCTGACAGATGACGGTTGACCAGTGCAGCGTGAGCCAAAGCTTCCTTACGGCAGTGTTCGCCCCAAGCCTCGTTTTTGGTCAGTTCCAGCTTGAAGCCGAGTCCGGTGTGCAACACGTGGAACGCTGTAACGATGCGGTACAGGATGTGCACCCACACCCGGTTATCCCACATGTTATCCAGACCCTGTTCCAGTGCGGTCGCCCCCATAATCTTGCGACCGGGATACTCCTGGTCAAGATAACGAACGATGGCAGCCGTTTCGGAAATGTAGCTACCGTCGGCCAGTTGAAGGGTGGGTGTTTCGCCCCACGGGTTCATATTCAAATGACGCCAGCCACGCTGTTCCCCTACAGGGGACATGTCATAGATGGTCTCGGCAAACTGGTCAGCGATGCCCTTTTCGTGCATGAACAGACGCAGACGCTGTGGATTCGGAAAGGCCGAAGGCGAAGTGAAGAGCTGAAGTTTAGTAGTCATGGTCGTTCCTGCAGATGGGGTGGCTGGCTTACCTAACTACCGTTAGGTAGCCAGACTTTAGCGATCGACTCAGTGCCCGTCAACCCCTACCTAACACTTGTTAGGTATATTTTTGAGATTCTTTCGCTGCACTGGTTCGATTGAGGTGGATCGCTCGCTTCACCGGCAAAACCCAGCAAGTTAAACTTCCCAGACCAAACCTAAGCCCCCCCAACGGAGCCCCATGAAATACGCCGATGCCAGTTGGCACTACACAGGAGACTTCCCAGCAGACCAACCCAAAGAGCAAGGCGGCACGCACATCTTCGATAAGTTTTCCTCGATATCGGAAGCCAGGTTCAGCAGTGGAGTGGTGGTGAAGGCTACATCCTGAAGCCTTAGACCCAGCGTTGAACCAACCCGTTAGAGGGTTCGCCCGACAATTTTCATGCACTTGATGTCGGGCGTCGGGGTTTCACAGAGTGCATTTCCCAAGCCCTCTGACACGCCCCCCCCCCCGAAGCAAGTGGTCTTTCAAACCGCGCCCTTCACATTCCGAACCGATGCTCCTCTTCAAAAACCCATCATCGGGTAACAGAAGCACTCGTCAAACCACCTTGACCAGTCGACAGTCCCCTTCCCACCCTTATGTAAATTCACAACATTTCACAGCCCATGTCACATCCACCTCATGTGCGCTCCCTACCCTCGGATCTGTTCGAGCCTTACCCCTTTCTACCCTGCCAGTCAGCCGGTCAGTGCTCGGCGTCGCTTTCACAGGGCGCTGTGCTGGCGGGGTTTATTACCAAGGAGCCTGCACATGTCCGTTTCCGTAGAAAACATATCCAAGAACCGCACGGCGGAATCCAATTCGCAGAGTCAGTGGAGCAACTCGGTTGACCGCGCCAAGGCCAAAGACGCGGGCATCGAGTGGGAGCTGCCCGGCGATGACAAGCGATCTGCCCAAGAGATTATCGACGCCAGCCCGCTGCTGAAGAATCTGGGCAATCAGAGTGGCGTGAAGGACAAGCTCAAGGAGCGTGTCGGTGACTTCGAGCACGACCGCGACGCGGCGTATCGCGCCGTTCAGGTGCTGGATCATGTGGAGTTGCTGAACGAGGACGGCGTGCGCATTGTGAATGGCAATGACGGCAACGGCCGGGTCGATGGGTTCACCAAGGGCGGTGACGCCAAGCACGGCACCGAAGCCGGTCGTTTGCAGGATTTCGGCAAGTACGGCTGGGAGAATCTCAAGGGCGAGCTCAAGCATGTGGACAGCGCCGGTGACAGCAGTGCGGCGCGGGAGCAGGCCGAAGCGGCGGGCATTCAGTGGGTACGGCCGGAGGGCGATACTCGTTCGGCTCAGGACATCATTGACGACAATCCGCTGCTCAAGAACCTGGGTAACCAGAGCGGCGTGAAGGACATGCTCAAGGAACAAGTGGGCGACTTCGAAAACGATCCCGACGCGGCTTTCCGTGCGGGTCAGGTGATGGATCGTGTTGTTGGCTACGACGAGGGTGGCAAACCGCTGACCGGCAAGGATGTGGCCGACACACGCATCAATGGCTTCACCAAAGGCGGCGAAGCCAAACACGGCACCGAAGCCGGACGTCTGCAGGACTTCGGCAAGTACGGTTTCTCGTCCCTGCCCAAGGCGCAGGCCAGTCAGGATATCGCCGGGTATAAAACCTACGTTGAAACCAACAAGAACGCCGATGAGGGCTCCAAACAGATCGCGCAATACACGGCGATTCTGGAGCAGATGTACGACTCGATCCGTGGCAAGACTGGCGCCGACGGCACCCTCACCGCTCAGAACATCAAGGACTACAAAGACAGCAACCCGCAGCTGGGCGGCCTGGAGAAGGACGCCTTGAGCTTCTGGTCGCAGCCCGGCGCCTTCAAGCTGCTCGACACGGCCAGCGGCAATCTGGCGAAGTCGGCCGACGGCAAGGTCAGCAGCGGCGATCTTCAGGCCTTCCTGAAAAGTGGCGCTCCGGTGG
Organism: Pseudomonas viridiflava; assembly: GCF_001642795.1. Lineage (GTDB taxonomy): Bacteria > Pseudomonadota > Gammaproteobacteria > Pseudomonadales > Pseudomonadaceae > Aquipseudomonas > Aquipseudomonas viridiflava. The sequence continues at coordinate 295,560 of NZ_LKEH01000043.1, forward strand.
ACGCCATGACGTTGAGCAGCCTGCTGTCCAGAGTGGTCTCCGGGAACCTGACCAGCAACGTGGACACCAGCAAGCTGGGCAAAGACGTGTTTGAGCACCCTGAACACTACACGGCCGAGGAAAAGGTCGCGGTGCTGCTGGATTTGCAAAAGTCCCAGAAGCTGGTGGTGGACGGCGCCAACGCCGGCATGTGGGGCGACGATTATGGCAAGGTTGCAATCGCCAATGGGTCGGGCGCTATCTGGGAACCGGAAAAGCTGCTCAAGGATATCGGCGACCACATCGCCATTCTGCAGAACGATCCCGACACCGCAGCGTTTCTTCAGGACAGCAGTGCTAAGGGCATGAAGGACCTGTTCGAGGCCAGTCCGGGCCTGAAGGATGCGGTCAGCAAAACCTACGAAGATGAGATCAAGTCCGGCAAGGCGCTGGACAAGGCGTGGGAGGCGAACACCAAGGATGGCAAGACCGATCAGACCGCCGCGCTGACCCAGTTCTACGCGACCGCTCAAAGCTTCCAAGGGATGCTGGGCATCAATAACGCTGCCGAGATCCAGGCTGGCGTGGGCAAGTCTTCTCACAGCGAAGCCCTGCAGACCTATTACAAGGATTCTCTGGCGTCCGGCGAGCGTCTGCGCGAATTGCTCAAGACCAACGCACCGGAAGCGGCTGCCAGTGCGTTCAGCATGGAAGTCGCGCTCTACAACGCCACGCTGGACCCGACCTTTACCGGTGAGTTCGACAAGCAGCTCAACGACAATTTCTCGACGATATCCCAGGAAAACCTCTTCAAGGACGCCACCTTCGAAGACATGCAAAAAGCCTTCGGCAAGGACGGCGGCAAGGACCTTGACGAGGACAAGGTCCGCAAGCTGATCGACCAGATGCGCCAGGAATCCCCGGAATTGCTGCTGAACAAGGATGGCACTGTCGCGACGACCGATCAGGTGCTGTCGGGCTTCAGGGGTAACTGGGACATGTTCCGCCAGGGCACCAAGGCACTGGACAAGATGGACATGCTGACCAAGTTCGACACCGGCGGCGACGCCAAAGGTGCCTATGGCAGCGGCGTGCTTCACGGGGTCAGCGGTCTGTTCATGGCGGGCATGACCATCGCACGGGGCGCACAGGGCTCGGGTAAGCTCACGGATCGCAACATCGTCGACATCACCACCGGCTCGGTGCAGGCCGCCACGCTGTTCACCGAGGGCGGTACGAAGGCTTATCAGGTCTCGATGAACGAAGCGATCAAGCAAAGGGAAAAGACCCTGACGGGTAACCCTGACAACCTTTCTCAGGAACAGCTCGATAAGCTCAAGGACAACATCAAGGACAGCAAGAACGCGATCGCTGTCTCCAAGCAGTATGAAGAAGCAGCCAAAGGCCTGGGCGGTCTGGCCAATATCGCGGCGGGTGCCTACGGGATTTTCGATGGCGTGAACGCGATCCGCCGAGGCGACAACCTGACTGGCGGCTTTGGCGTGACTGCCGGGTCTCTGGGCGTGCTTTCCGGTTCAGCCTCGGCCCTTGAGGGCACACTGGGCCTGCTGGGCGCTAACCTGCCCCGCTTCATCCCGGCGCTGGCTGCCGCAGCGGGTACGCTGGGTTTCCTGGCTGGCGGCGTGGCGGTTCTGGGGGCGATCATTCCGGGGCTGGTCAGGGAAGGACAGCAACAGGCCAAGGCCGATGACTTCGCGCAGGTGCTGGGCGACAGCATCAGACGCTATGCCATCGACGGTGTGAAGGATGGCACCATCGACGACATTCCGATCAAGGACTGGCCGGGCGGTGAAGACTCCACCGTCGCGTCCTGAGGCAACACGGGGTGCAAGCCCCGTGATCTGCGCTGATCCTCGTGCCCGGTCTCGCCGGGTGCGTGGATCAGGTCTCGCGCTTGATCATCCCGCTCAGCCACTCTCGACTGCGTGCCAGCACCCTCCCCGACATCGCCGTCGGGAAGTGAACGAACCCGTGCGGCAAGTCCGGCAGCCGGTGCATCTCAACCTCCGCCACGGTTTTCCAGCGCTCGGCCATTTGCAGGGTGTCGTCCAGCAACGGATCGATGTCGCCGACGAACATCAGCGCAGGCGGCATGCCGGAAAGATCGCCATACAAGGGCGACAGCGTGGGTTGCTGGCGCTGTTCGTCGGTCAGGCCAGGCGTGAGCAGGCGCAGGGCCTCGACCATTCCTGGGCCGTCGAGAACGAGGGTTTCAGGCCCGGCGTTGCGCACGCTGGGGGTTCCGGTGAGGTCGTAGACGCCGTAGTACAGCAGCGCGCCTTTGATGCGTTGCAGCAGCTCGGGCTTTTCTTTCAGTTTCAGCAAGGTCGTGGCCGCGAGGTGGCCACCGGCAGATTCACCGACGACGATCACCGGCAGGCCCGCGAACTCAGGGCAGCTGTCTCCCAGCAGCCAGCACGCGGCCGAGAAACAGTCTTCCATCACCCCTTCAACGGGCGTGGACACGGCGAGCCGGTAATCGACCGACACCACGGCCACCTCGCATTCGTTGACCATCGCGACGTTGAGGTCATCGTTCATCTGCGCATTGCCGATCACCCAGCCGCCGCCATGAAAGTCGAGCACGACGCCTTTTGGCTGGCCCTTGGGCCTGATGATGCGCACAGACACGGGGACACCGTTGCTGCTGACGATTTTCTTTTCGGCCTGCAGTCCGTGTCGAGTGAGCTTGCCCCCGCCGCCAATCTGGCTGACGCGCAACAGAGACTGAATCAGCACGGGCATGACGCGGTTGCGTATCTTGAAACGCGGAAAGCGGGCGAGCTTCCTGTTTAGCTGGCGAGCCTCGGCACGCTCCTGCTCGCTGAAAGACATGGACTGTCTGTTATCCAACTGTTTGCGCTCCTGTCAGGCCGATCGTCGCCGTGATGAATGATGTGGTGCAGTCATGAATAGAGTCGCGCGTCGCGGCAGCGTTCATTGCATGAAATGACGATGCGATGTTGCCTCGGGCATTGTTAAGGGCTGATGTACGTATTCATTGATTGATCAATGCGGCAGCGCCGGGTAAAAAACCCTGTGCCTTTCTGAACGTGCAAGGAGCACCGGATGCTGGAGTTGAACACCGAACGGCTGTACCTGCGGACACTGGTCGAAGCGGACTGGCCGCTGTTTTTCAGGCTGCACCGTGAACCGCAGACCATGCAGTATGTGTTCGGAGACATCGGCGAAGAGATGATTCGCAGAGGCTTCGATCATCGATTGCCTGCATGGACGCCGCAGTCGGATCACTGGCTGTGTCTGGTGGTGATCGACAGGCAGAGCGCGCAGGAGCTGGGCGTGAGCGGCTTTCGTATCCTGTCGCCGGGACATGCCGAAATCGGTGGTCTGTTGTTGCCGGAGCATCAGGGCCGGGGTTACGGCACCGAGTCCTGGCGCGCCGTCATCGACTACGCCGCCGCCATCGGGCTGGACTCGCTGGAGGCAACCGTGACCGATGGCAACATCGCGTCCTGCAAGCTGCAGGAGAAATGCGGCTTCACTTTCGAGCGTCGCGTGCCACAGGCGTATCAGATTGGTGAGCAGTGGTTTGATGATCTTGTGTACGGGTTGCAGTTGGGGCCGCTGCGCAGCCCATCGCTGCCGTCGTAACCTCCGAGAGCTCCCACGCCCTCCGGGCAGAAACAGAGTTCAGCGTTTCTTGAGAAGTCCGGTGTTTGATAGAAAAACACCGGACTGTGGGAGGCGGCTTGCCGGCGATCTGCCGGGAACCGGCAGCAACACTGGTTGACGCTCACGCCCTCGGCCGCGTTCCCAGGATCGTAACGCGCTCGCCGTAGCGTGAATGGGGAAAGTAGTCCCAGACTGCGTGGTGCTGCGTAGAGCGGTTGTCCCAGAACACGAGGGTGTTGGGTGCCCAGCGGACTCGGCAGCTGAGGATCGGTTCGCGGGCCACCAGATCGAAGAGCATGTTCAGCAGCGTCTGACTTTCACTGCCTGACAATTGCACGATGTGCGAGGTGAAACCCGAGTTGACGAACAGCGTCGGCCTGCCGGTTTCCGGGTGGCGAACCACGACCGGGTGTTCGCTTTTGGGCAGGCCTTCGGGCGGTGTGAAGCCCTTCCAAGGAATCTCGCCATCGTGAATGGCGGTCAAGCCACCGAGGAACTGCTGCATGGCCGGGGACAGCATGTCGATCGCCAGGTGCATGTTGGCAAACAGGGTGTCGCCGCCCGTGCCGATGGCCGGGGTTTCCTTGATGTAGAGCATCGAGCCCATCGAAGGCTCAAGGTCTGCGGTGCCGTCGGTGTGCCAGGTTTCACCCGCGACGAAACGTGACTGGGCGTTGGCGCGGACCACCACCAGTTCCGGGTCATCACCATCGATGCTGTCCACCGGTAACGCTCGCAGTTCACCGAACAGTCGACCGAACGCCTTGTGCTGCTCCACGCTCAGGTGCTGGTCACGAAACACCAGCACGTGGTTCTCCAGAAGCGCCCGGCGGATTTCGTCGAGTTGCTCGTCGTTCAACGGCTGTGACAGGTCCACGCCACTGATCTCGGCACCAATGACAGGCGTCAGCCTGTCGATACCGATGCTGTGGTACGGCGCACGTGGCGCGCCCGCGATGCGCTCGATGGCCTTGAGTGCCAGTTGATCCATGTTCCTTCATCCTCTTCTTGTCATATCCGATTGCCGGGCCGATCAATGCGACCGGTTACCCTTCGCGCAGCGAGCGCGGGCGCATGTCGGTCCAGTGCTCGGCGATGTAGTCCAGACAGGTTTGCCGCTCGCCACACACGCCCGCCTTGCTCCAGCCAACAGCCATAGGCTTGCCCGCCGGCCAGATGGAATACTGGCCTTCATCATTGGTGACCACTTCGAACTGCGAGTCAGGTTCGTTCATGTCGCTCTCCGTGCGTGTGCTCGATCAGGTCGTTATTGATGATCTTGGCGATGGTCTGCACCGACGGGCTGGCGACGATGCCGTAATGGTCAGTGTCCAGCGGCTGCCAGCTCAGCATGTTCGGCACCAGGGCCTGCCACGCGGTCTTGAGCGCTGACGGTTGCCACTTGCTGCCCATGCCGTAGGGATTGGGCTGCGTGGCAATGAACAGGCGCGTCGCCGTCGCAGGCAGTTGCACGGGACGATGATCCGCCATGCTTGCCATGTTGTTCTGGCAGCAGACGATCAGGCGTTGCAGGTAGCGCGGCGTGTCCTCAGAGGCCATGTCGCCGGGCCGACGCGCGGAAAACTCGCGCTGGAAGACCTCTCGAATGTGCTGCTCGTCGATCTGCGCCAGCTCGGCTCCGGCGTCCGGTGCGGGTGGGTCGATCAGGTACAGCGTCGGCTGCGACAAACCCGAGGTCTGCGCAAGGCTGCACATCGCCTGCGCAACCCAGGCGCCGAACGACCAGCCAGACAGACGCCAGTGTGTGCCGTCAGGGTGACCATTCTGCACAGCCCGCACATACCGCTGTGCACGCTCAACAAGACTGATGGCTGGCAGTTCGGGCAAGCGCAGCGCCGGATCGGCGATGACCCGCACGCCCAGATCAGGATGCAGCGCCGAGACCAGTTCCCGATACGCCTGAACATCCCCGCCCACCGGGTGAATCAGGTACAGCCAGTCGCGGCCTGCACCCGGGTTCCACTCATCGATGCGGACGGCGTCAGCCCAGGCATCCTCGGCATCCTCGGCGGCTTCGATGGCGTCGGGGCTGTCGGTCTGCACCAGTGCAAGCACCTCGCGCAGGCTGACCTTGTGACTGAACCGGGACAGCTCGACCACCACACCCGTCGCTGCCTGCAGCTCGTCGATCAGGTCCAGCAAGGTCAGTGAATCGGCGCCCAGTTCGTAGAGCGAGTTGTCTTCGTCCAACTCTGTCACGCCGAGCCATTTGCACAGGCAGTCATGCAGACGAGTCCGAAGGTCTGCGCCCTGCTCTTCTTTACCCGGCGCCGTCGAAGCAGATACCTGAGCAACAGGTTGCGCCGCTACCGATCCCGCGCCATGTCGAACCGGATAGAACTGTCGCGCCTTCTCGATGGACGTCGTCGAGATCAGCAGTTGCGGCAGTTGAGCGCTGAGCGCCACATCGAAAACCTGACAGCCCTCCTGCGCCGACATGCCCACCGCCAGGTGCCGTTGATGCACGGCATCCCCTGCTCCAGCGCCCGTGGCCATGCCGATGTCACGCCAGATGTCCCAGTTGATGCCGAGCCTTACACAATCGCTGGCGGCGTTCGGATGGTAATGGGTGAAGCCGTCCAGAGTGCCGCTGGCGGCAGCGTAGTCCAGATGACCGGCACCGCCGAACAGCGCAGCCATCGAGGAGCAATACAGCACGAATTTCGGCGTCATCTGCTGGATCAGCTCTTCGACCGCCAGCATGCCGAGGGTCTTGGCGGCCATGGCTTCAGACAGCGTTCTGGCGTCGCGATGACGAATCAGGCTGCCAGCACCGACGCCTGCTGCGTGAATCACCCCGTCAAAGTGGCCGTAACGCCGTTCGAGTTGCTCCAGCACCTGGGGCCAGACCGTCCGGTTGGCGATATCGGCCTGAACCGGATCGATACGCGAGCGGTAAGCCTGCAATGCGTCAGGGCACTCTCCGTGACGCGACAGCAGCACTACCCGCCGCTGGCCATTGTTTCGTAACAGGTGCTCGCACAACGTACGGCCGATGCCACCGCTGCCACCGATCACCAGAAACACGCCATCCTGCGGCAGCAGGCAGGGATCGACGGTTGACGCCATAACCGGGCTGGCCTGCAGATGCGGTTGCCACAGGTAATGGTCGCGGATGGCCATGCGTCTCGGCGCCACCACAGGGTCCGCCAGCAGCGCGGCCAGTGCTTCAGGTCGAGCGGCCAGTTGCGCGCTGTTCAGGTCCAGCCAGTGGCAACGCACCGGGTATTCCTGTGGCACCACTTCGGTGATCCCGGCCAGGGCTGCAAGCTCGGGACGCTTTACCTCGCCGTACACCGGGCAGGCTTGCCATGACACCAGCCACAACCTCAGCGCAGGAGTACGAGACGTCTGGCCCCAGCCCTGCAACAGCGCACTGACGGTGTCCAGACACGCCCATTGCGCGGCAGCGAGGCTTTGCTCATTGACCCTGCCGGTGACCGACAACGGCAAGGCGTGCAGCCAGTCCAGCTCAAGCGGTGCCGACTGATCCCCGTCCGCTGCGGCCAGAATGTCGAGCAGGCGCGTGAGCGCCGGGGTGTCCAGCGGATCCAGCACAAAACGGTCAGTGGCAAGTCGCTGAAAGCCATTCCCCGCCGTGACTTCGACCACTCGCCGATAGACGTTTTTAAGGCAACTGCGCAGTGTGTCGTCGAGGGCCTCGTGGCTGCACACCACCAGCAATTCCCGAGGTTGAGCCAGCGGGCGTGAACTCAAGCGCCGCACCCGCTGCCATTGCCGTTGATAAAACCAGTCGGCCACGGGCTGTCGTTCAGTAACTTTTTCAAGAGCAGACGATGCCTGAAACCGATAGGTCTGCAGATCGAAGGCCGACGGCGGCAGGTCCCACGGCGGTGGCGCTGAACGTGTCGGCCAGTCAATCGTCGCCCCGCTATACCAGGCGTCGAGCAAGGCGTGCGGCGACAGCTCGCTGGCCGTCACGTGGGCCTCCGATGGCACGACTTCCCTGATCAACGAAGGCTGCAGGCACACCGTTTCATTCGGTGGGCAGATCATCGCGAAGCGCCAGCGCAAGGCGCGGCGCCCGGTTTGCACATGCCGCAGCACGGCGGTCCGCTGTTCGGGAAAGGTGTTGAGCCAGGTTTCGATGACCGCCATGTCCCGTTCCAGCGCCGAACGACTGTGCGCCGACAGCAGCAGACACGGCACGTCGTCCTGCGGGACGATTTCGGCCTGTGGCGCGGCGCCGATAATGACGTGAGCGTTGGTGCCGCCAATGCCGAAACTGCTGACCCCGGCCAGCCGTCGGCGCCCTTCCGGCCATGGCAGGGACGTGGTGGGGATATAGAACGGCGAGTGTTCCAGGTCGATCTGCGGGTTGATCCGAGAGAAGCCGAGGTTGGGCGGGATCACGCCGTGAAAGACCGCAAGCGCTGCACGGATCAGCCCGACCACGCCTGCCGCTGCGCCCAGGTGACCGATCTGGCTTTTCACCGAGGCCAGCGCACAACTGGCAGCCGGTGCAGGGCCAAATGCCTTGCTCAACGCCGCGACTTCCACCGGATCACCCAGCAAAGTGCCGGTGCCGTGGGCTTCGATGTAGCCCATGTCGGTTCCGCCCACGCCTGCCTTGCGCATGGCATCGCGGATGACCGCCGTCTGCCCCGCCACAGAAGGCGCGGTGTAGCTCATCTTGCTGCGACCGTCGTTGTTCAGCGCCGTGGCCTCGACCACTGCGTAGATCCGGTCGCCATCAGCCCTGGCGCGTGCCAGCGGTTTGAGCACCACGACGCCATAACCACTGGCGCCGATGGTGCCGCTGGCGTCCTCGCTGAACGGCCGACACAGGCCATCGCGGGAAAAGATGTGCTGGGAACGGTGGCGATAGCCTTCGGTCAGCGTCGGATCGACCAGCACGCCAGCGGCCAGCATCACGTCGCTGTCGCCCTGACGCAGCATGGCACCGGCCAGATGGACCGCGATCAGCGAACTGCCGCACGCGGCCTGAACACTCATGGCCGGACCGGTAAGATCCAGGTGATAAGCGACCTTGGTGGCCAGAAAATCCTTGTCGTGATGCAACGCCATCTGAAAGCCGTCCGGCAGATCGCCGTCAGCGCTCTCGCGCAGCATCTGCTGGAAGTACGTGGTCTCGCCGCAACTGGCGATCAGCCCGATGCGCGGACCGTCGGCTTTCGGGACCATCCCCGCGTGCTGTAACGCCTGCACACAGGCCATCAGCAAGTGCCGCTGCTGCGGGTCCATCAGACGGGCTTCCTGACGGCTGATGCCGAAATACTCAGGGTCGAAATCCAGCAGACCCGCCAGCTGACTGCGAGCGCCCACCTGCCCCTCGACGGCGGCAAACTGTTCGATGCCCACCTGATTGCCCTGAATCATCGTCCAGAATTCGGCCAGGTTCTGCGCACCGGCCACGTTGACGGTCATGCCGATGATTGCCATGGGTTGTTCACGGGTATCGACAGCATCGACGCCCTGCTCGCGCGTGACCGGCGCTGATGACGAACTGCCCAGATGGTGCGCCAGACGCCGCACGGTGACGTGTTCGAACAGGTCGGACATCGAAACGGCCTGCGGCAATGCCTGGGCATAGCGCGCATGCAGCCGCATCAGGCCGAGACTGGTCGCACCGGCCTCGAAAAACGTCTGATCCGGCTCGATGGGACGCCCAATCACCGCCACGAACAGCTCGGTCAACTGCTGTTCCAGCGGGCTGAGCTGCGAAGCAGGTGCCGCAGTAAACGAGCGTTCCAGCACCACGCCCAGCCCGGTCAACGCCTTGCGATCGATCTTGCCACTGGGCGTGCGCGGCCAGACGTCGAGCTGGCGGTATTCATTGATGCGCACATGGGCGGGCAGGTGCAGTGCCACCTGACGATCCAGCGCCTGAAGATCGGGCGGCGTGCCGTCCAGGTGCAGACAGGCCGTGAGGCGCTGCGGCTCGTCCTGAAGGATCACGACTGCATTGATCACCAAAGGGTGCTGCATCAGCGCCGCTTCAATCTGCCCCAGTTCCAGACGCTGACCGCTGATTTTGACCTGTTGATCGTCACGCCCCAGATAGTGCAAACGCCCCTCGGCATCGGCGCAGGCCAGATCGCCCGTGCGATAGAACAACGCCGTGCTGCCATCGGGCCGTGGCAGCTCGACAAAACGCGTGGCATTCAGCACAGGATCTGCGAGGTAGCAGCGGGAAATCATCGGCCCGGCCACCAGCAGATAACCCCGATTGCCAGCAGGAACGGGACGGTCGAAGTCATCCACCAGCAGCAACAGCGCGTTGCTCACCGCTCGCCCGATGGGTGCTCGCAACGGCCAGTCGCGAACGGACTCGGGCAGGCGCCAGGCGCTGACCACATGGGTTTCGGTCGGGCCGTAATGATTGAACAGGCGCGCCTGGGGCATGCCGTCAAACCAGTCGCGCAGTGCATCGGTGCAGAGCAGTTGCTCGCCCGCCGTGATCACCTCGCGCAAGGCCTGCGGGTACACCTTCTGGCCGACCGCGGTTTGCGCCAGATGCTGCAAGGCCACACAGGGCAGGAACAATCGCTCGATACGGGCTTCAAGCAAATAATCCAGCAATGCCTGCGCATCCTGACGCCAGCGCGGTTTGATCAGGTGATAGGTTCCGCCACCGCACAGGGTGCTGAAAATCTCCTGAAACGAGACGTCGAAGGACAGCATGGAAAATTGCAGGGTAACGGATCGTGCTGGGAGCTGACCCTGGGTGCGCTGCCATTGCAGCAGGTTGCAGAGTGTCAGGTCCGGCACCTGCACACCTTTTGGCGTGCCGGTGGAGCCCGAGGTAAACAGGGTGTACAGCGGGCGTTCGCCGTTGTGTCGCGGGCGCTGCAAGGATCGCGGCGCAGCATCAAGGTCAACGCGATGGCAGACGAAGCGCTCGACAGCCAGTTCATTCAGTGCCGCTTCGGTCTCGGCGCTGAACAGCAGGCAGTGCGGTTGTGCCTGTTGCAACACCTGACGCTGAACGGCCAACGGATAGCCGGGGTCGAGTGGTACGGCGGTCAGGTTGAGTTTGGCCAGAGCCAGCAAGGCGACGATGTGCTCGACCGAGGCGTCCAGATACAGCACCACTTGCAGTGGCTCTTTGGTTTGATCGTTTGCAGGGTATTGCTCGACCAGAAGCGCGGCCAGGGTATCGGCCAATGTATTCAGCTCGGCGTAACTCACATGGCGCTGGTCAGCGACCAGCGCGATGGACCGCGGTGTGCACAGCGCCTGATGTTCGAACCAGTCGGCCAGAGTCGTGAATGGCGGTTCGGTGCGGTCGCCGACACTGGCCGGAGGCAGGCCGAGACGATGCGGTAAAAGTACGTCATGCAGCGTCGCGGTCGGGCGCTCCAGCAGAGCGTCCAGACCACGCTGGAACAGCATGTTGATGGCGTCGATCTGTGCCGCATCGAAGTGACTGCTCTGGTATTCCCACCAGCATTCAAGCTGCGATCCGCCCTGCACCAGCAGCAACGTCAGCGGACACTTGGCCTGCAACGTTTCGTTGAATTCCAGCGTGGCCTGCAGCGGCCCGTCGTTGAGGCTGGCGTAGTCGGTGTTTTCCAGCACGAACATGAAATCGAACAGGGCCGAACCGGATGACAGCCGCAGGTCTTCAACCAGATCCGCCAGAGCCACATCCTGCAATGCCAGCACCTCGCGCACGAGGTCAGTCTGAATGCGCAGTTGCTCGCTCAACGTCACCTCATGATTGAACGCAGCGGGAATCAGCACGGTGTTGGCGAACATGCCCGGCGCGTGCTCGAACTCCGCCAGTGGCCGGTTCAATACCGGACTGGCGATCCTTGGCCGCTCGCAACCGGTCAGGGCATACAGGCTCCAAGCGTAGACACTGAACAGCACGTCGAACCGGGTAAAGCGCTGGCGGCTGCAGAAACGATCCAGTGCGGCGCTGCGCAACTCGCCCAGCGGCTGCCGATACAGACGGGCCTGCGGACTGACAGCACGCACCGGCGGTAGCGCCGATGAAGGCGTGTCCTGAAGACGGTGCAGCTCGGCCAACGCTCGACGCTGATCACGGTATTGCGGGGCCACGCGCCACTGACGCTGCCATTGAGCGAATTCCAGGGTGGTCAGGCTCGGCACTGCATCGGCGGTGGCTCTGCCCTGCGCCGCATCTTCGTACAGTTGCGTCAGATCATCGAACAGCAGGTTCATTGACCAGCCATCGGTGATGATGTGATGCAGGTTCATCAACAGCCGACAGCTGCCATCGGCAAACGGCAGCAGCCAGGTCCGAAACAGGGTCGGCATCGACAGATCGAACGGCGTGTCGAAGACCAGCGTCGCAAAGCTGCGCCAGGTGTCCTGCGTGAAATGCCCGAGCGCAAAGACTTTGCATGGTGTGCCGTGCTCGGCCACCACCTGATACAACCCGTCAGGACCGGACTCGAACGCCATGCGCAACGCCGAATGCCGGGCCACGAGGCGATCCACGGTATCGGCCAGCGCCTGAATTTGAATCCCGCTTTTCAGGTGAAGGATGATCGGCACGTTGTAGGCGGTCGAGTCCGGCATTCGTTGCTGAATCAGCCACAGACGGCTCTGCTCGGCGGTTGCAGGCTGACGTCGGTCGTTGCTGATGACGGGTGCGACGGGATAACCGGAGGCGATGTTCTGCTCGGCATTCAAGCGTTCGGCGAGCGCTGAGAAAGGCTCGCTGAGCAGCGCGCTCATAGTGATATCCCGCTGCCAACGGGTGCGAATCATCGAACGCAGGCGCATGGCTTTCAGCGAATCGCCACCACTGCCCAGCCAATCATCCTGAGCGCACAGCGCAGGTTGCGACAACAGCATGCGGGCCTGACTCAGCAGCCAATCCAGCACCGCTGACTGCGCTTGCGCAACAGGCGCTTCGTGACCCGGCTGTTCGACAGCCGCGCGCCAGGGTGCCAATGGCTGGGCCAGCAGTGCATCGCGGTCGATCTTGCCATTGGCGGTCAGCGGCAAACGCTGAACCACGAACAGCTGATGCGGGCGCATCCACGGTGCGAGTTGCGTACGCAGATGCGTGTCGAACTCGCGATAGTCCAACGGGTGTCGCGGCACAATGAACGCCAGCAACTGGTGGTCTTCAGCGGCGTGTCGGCGCGTGCAGACGTAGGCCTGGGCAACGCCTGAATGCTCCAGCAGACGCTGCTCGACCTCGCCCGGCTCGATGCGAAAGCCGCGAACCTTGACCTGACGATCCATGCGGCCCAGGTACTCGATCAAGCCGTCGCTGTTGAGCCGCACCTGATCGCCGGTTCGGTAATAGCGCCGCTCTGCACCTTCGGGGTCACGCAACTGCACGAAACTGTGCACCGTATCGTGCGGGCGATTGCGGTAGCCGCGCGCGACGCCGCTGCCGCTCAGGTACAGCTCGCCTGCTTCGCCCTGCTCGACCGCGCATTGTTGGGCGTCCAGAACGCACAGTCCGGTGTCTGGCAACGGTCGGCCGATCGGCACTGAATCGCCCTGAAAACTCCGGGCAATCGGGTACGTCAGCGCGAACGTGGTGCATTCGGTCGGACCGTACGCGTTGAAGATCCGGCACTGACTGTCGGGATTGGCGTGGTACCAGGCGCGCACAGCAGCAGCGCTGACCTGTTCGCCACCGATCAGCACCTGACGCAGGCTGGCGAAGCAGCTCGGGAAGTCGGCGCTCAAGGTATTGAACAGCGAAACCGTCATGAACAGGTTATCGACCCGCTGCGTTTCGAGCACCTCGGCGAGGCGTCGCGCATCGTGCAGGTCGTCGTCAGCGATGATCACGCAGCAGCCGCCATTGAGCAGCGGTGCCCAGACCTCGAAACTGCATGCATCGAATGCCGGATTGGACAGGCAGGCGAACCGGTCAGTCGCACGAATCTCGATATAACCCTCAGGCTCGGCAAGCCGCAGCAGACCACGCTCGCCGACCTCGACCGCTTTCGGCACGCCCGTGGTGCCGGAGGTGTAGAACAGGAACATCACCTCGGCGAAATATTCGGCGAGCGGCTGGACGGGATGATCGGGATGATCCAGCAGCACATCGACGCCGAGCTGCCAGACCGACGGCGTCCAGTTCAGATCATTCGTCAGGGTCACCAGACCGACGCACCCGGCATCAGCCAGCATCAGTTCCCGACGCGCCAGCGGGCTGGCCGCGTCCAGTGGTACCACCACGGCGCCAACCTTCAGGGCACCCAGCATCGCTGCCAGCCACTGCCAGCTGCGCGGCATGCACAGCGCGAGGGATTGGCCGGGTTTTACGCCGCGAGCCTTGAGCCCGCAAGCGACACGTTCACTGGCGCTGGCCAGTTGTGCGTAGCTCAGATGAGTCTGCTGGTCGATCACCGCCAGTGCCTGCGGCTGGCGGCGGACCTGCCCGGCAAAACGACCCAGCAAGGTCGCCTGGGTTTGCGCACCGCTCTTGTGACTGTCCATCAATTCGCCTCCTGCGTATCGAAACGTTGCAGCTCGCGCTCCAGAACCTCAGAGACGCGATGCACTTCAGCGCTTTCCAGCATGTCCCAGTGCCCGCCATGTACCAGCCTGGCCAGATAGCCATCGCCTGCACGGCGACGCCAGAAGCCGCGCAGTTCATGCAGTTGCCGACGACTGAAGCCTTCGCGAGCCTGAATCAACACGATCCGGCCGGCGTGCGGCGCACAGTCGTAAGCCGCCATGGCGAGCCGGTTATGGTTGTAAAGATGGAAATAGCGCTCGACCTGCGCGTCTTCGATGCCCGGATACATGCCGTTGAAGCGCACCAGCTTGTCGCGAAACTCGGCCATGTCCACGGTGCCGATCTGCTGCCGGAAACCCGGATCGTCCGAACCCTGGGTGTCGAGCAGCACCACGCTCACCTGACGATGCCCCGCTGCGGTCAGGCGCCGGGCCATTTCATAGGCCACCAGCCCACCGAACGACAGGCCGGTGAGAATCAGCGGCCGGTCGGTCATTGGTTCGATCAGGCGCAGGTAGGCCTCGGCCATGGCTTCGACAGTCGGCTCGGTGCTTTCTCCGGGATTCAGGCCCGGCGACTGCACACCATAGACACCGACATGCTCCGGCAGAACCTTGGCCAGCGACAGGTAACAGAACGCCGTTCCGCCCGCCGGGTGGATGCACACGACATTGCGTCGCCCCTCGCCCCGGCGAAACTCGATCAGATTGCCTTGCGCAGTGGCAAGGTCGGCGCCAGTGCGCAGCCAGCCGCCCAGAGCTTCGATGGTCGGGTGAGCCATGATCACCCGCACCGGCACGTCGACGGCAAAGGTCTGACCGATCTGATACGCCATCTTGATGGCCGCAATCGAGGTGCCGCCGACGTTGAAAAAGTTGTCGCGAATGCCGATCTGCGGCGCCAGCAACAGGCTCTTCCAGATCTGATAGAGCGCCAGCTCGATGTGGTCCCGAGGGCTGCCGAGGTTGACCTGACGCGCGGCCAGATCCTGATCGGCCAGGGCTGCCAGCGCGTCGCGGTCCACCTTGCCGTTGGCGGTCAACGGCAGTTTTTCCAGCCAAAGGTAGGCGCTGGGCAGCACCGCACTGGACAGGGTCACCGCCAGATGCGCGTGCAGTGTGGCTTCGTCCAGCGGTTCGTCAGCCACATAGCACGCGACCAGCCGTTGATTCTGTGCCGTATCACCGACCATCAGCACCACGCAGGCACGCAGGGTCGGGAACATGTCCAGTCGTGCTTCGATCTCGCTCAGCTCAAGGCGCACACCGCGCAGCTTGACCTGAAAATCGTTGCGACCGAGAAACTCCACCTGACCGTCCGCCCGATAGCGCGCCAGATCGCCGCTGCGGTACAACCGATCCCCGGCCACGAACGGGCTGTCGATGAAGCGCTCGGCCGTCAGCGTATCCAGCCCGAGATAGCCCCGCGCAACGCCCACGCCGCCAATGTGCAACTGGCCGGTGACACCGACCGGCACCGGCGCATCGCGCTCATCCAGCACGTGCAGGCGGTTATTGGCGATGGGCCGCCCAATCGGTAACTGACGGGCTGGCACTTCGGCGCCGGGCTCCAGGGTCCAGATGCTGTTGATGACTGTGGTTTCGGTGGGGCCATACACGTTGTGCAGGCGGGCATTGGGCAAGCGCTCCTGAAAACGTCGGGCCAGCGCAGGTGACAGTTCGCCGCCACCGCTGAACACGTCCGTCAGCGAGTCGCACACGGTCACTTCATCGACGTCCAGAAACAGCTGCAGCATGGCGGGCACGAACACCATGGCCGTGACCCTCTGTTCACGGACGACCTGCGCCAGATAGCCCGGTTCGAAATGCCCGCCGGGACGCGCAATGACCAATCGCCCGCCCGTGGCCAGCGGCCAGAAGGTTTCCCAGGCCGAGGCGTCGAAGCCGAACGGAATCTTGTGCAGCATCGCGCCGGATTCGCCGCAGACCTGCAGGCACCACAGCAGCAGATTGCTCAGGCCGCGATGCGCCACCATGACGCCCTTGGGCAGCCCGGTGGTGCCCGAGGTGTAGATCACGTAGGCGAGATGATCAGCGGTCAGCCCGATACTGCGCGGATCAATGTTCTGTGTGGCGCAACCGGCCCAGAGCCCGGCGTCGGCCTGAACGTCGAACACCGGCGCTTCCCAACCGGCATCCTGCTGCGCCTGCCGCAGAATCGCACGGGCGTTGCCCAGGGTCAGCAGCACGGCCGGACGGCAGTCGCTGAGCATGTGACCGAGGCGACCGACCGGGTAATCGGGGTCCAGCGGCACGTAGGCGCCGCCCGCCTTGAGCACGGCCAGCAGGGCCACCGGCAGTTCCAGCGAACGCTCGATGCACACCGCTACGCGAACGTCAGGACCGACGCCCTGCTCACGCAGGTAGTGCGCCAGCCGGTTGGCCCGGGTATTGAGCTCGGCGTAACTCAGCGACTGATCTTCGAAAACCACGGCACAGGCGTCGGGATGCGCAGCGGCCTGAGCCTCGACCAGGCTGTGTACGCACTCGGCAACCTGCCCCAGCGGAGCCGAGCGGTTCCATTCGATCAGCATCTGCTCGCGCTCTGTTTCAGTGAGCAATTGCAGGGCTGCAATCGGCTGCTTGGCATCCTGCGCGATCTGCTCCAGCAGATGCCGGTAATGAGCACTGAGGCGCTCGATGGTGGTGACGTCGAACAGGTCGGTGTTGTATTCGACCAGCAGGTTCAGCCTGCCGTCGCGCTCGACCCACTCGAAAGCCAGATCGAATTTGGCCGTTGCGCTGCCGGTGATGTACGGCGCCATCTCGACGCCCGGCAACTGCACGGCAGCGCCGGGGGTGTTCTGCAGCACCAGCATGACCTGGAACAGCGGCGAGTAAGCCGTATCGCGCTGCGGGTTGACCGCTTCGACGACCCGGTCGAACGGCACGTCCTGATGGGTGTGCACGTCCAGCAGCGTCGTGCGCACCTCACGTAGCAATTCGGCAAAGGTCTGCTGCGGGTCCAGGCGCTGGCGGATCACCAACGTATTGACGAAATGCCCGATCAGCGGCTCGACCTCGGGACGGGTCCGGTTGGCGAACGGCGTGCCGATGCACAGATCCTGCTGACCGCTGTAGCGCCACAGCAGCACCGACAACGCCGCCGTGAGCACATTGAACAACGTGCCACGGGTCTCCCGGCCCAGCGAAGTGAGTGCGCGCAAGGTCGTAGCGTCCAGCGACGAACTGAAGGTCGCCCCGGCATAGCGCTGCACTCTGGGCCGTGGCCGGTCGGTGGGCAGGGTCAGCAATGGCGGAGCGTCGTTCAAGGTCCGCCGCCAGAAATCGAGCTGTTGTTCCAGCGCCCCGCCGCCAAGACGGTGCTGTTGCCAGCAGGCGTAATCGGCGTATTGCACCGCAAGCGGTGGCAGGCTTGAGGGCTGTCCTCGCAGAAAGTTGCCGTACAGCGCGGCGACTTCATGCAACACGACACCCATGGACCAGCCATCGGCAATGATGTGATGCACGCAGTACAACCACAGGTATTCGTCGTCCGCCAGGCGCAGCAGCGAAGCGCGAAACAACGGGCCGTGAGCAAGATCAAACGGCGATTTGGCGTCGCGTTCGACGGCTGCCCTGATGATCGTCTCGCGTTCGGCCTCTGCGGCACTCCGCAGATCGGTCACGGACAGCATCAGCGGCATGGCCGCGTGCACCACCTGACGCGGCTCGCCGTCAATGCTGCGAAATGTGGTGCGCAGTATTTCATGACGTGCTACGAGCCCGTTCAGCGCCCTTTCCAGCACCGCCACATCAAGCGGCCCTTTAAGGGTCACGGCCGTCGGCACGTTATAGAACGCACTGCCTGGTTCAAGCTGGTCGAGGAACCACAGCTGGCGTTGGGAGAACGACAGGGGCACGTCGGCCTGTCCATCGCTGCGTCGTGGAATCGCGGCCGGATCGGCCCCGTTCAGCCGGGCGATCAGCTCCAGCTTGTGAAGCTTGAGTGCCTGGAGCATTTCGTCCGTGAGAAAACCACGCGGCGCCTTGCAGCGCAGTTTGTCGCCATCCACTTCGAGCGCAACGGCATGGCGGTCGAACAGTTCCAGCAATTGACGGGCGTTCATATTTCAACCTCTTCCATGTCGTAGTCGTCGGGCAGTTCAGCGTGTGGATCGGACACAAAAGCCTCGATGTGATCCCTGCGCTGCTCACCCACAGCCCGCACGCCGCCGACCATCGAATAGATCAGCCGATGGCTCGCGCCCAGATCGAACAACGCAGGCAATTGGTGTTCCTCAAGCGACCCCATGCCACACAGCCCGAGGCCGTAGTCGGCTGCCGTCATGGTCAGCAACTGCGCCATCGCACCGGTTTCGATGTGGCAGAAGTCACGGCTGCGCTCGCCGTACAAGGGCTCGATGGCGGCCATGTCGGCGATGAAGAACAGCGAGAACGCGGCGTTTTCATACACCGGCCGGTTCACGAAGTAGTCGTAGGTGTCCGGGTCCAGCACACCGCTGCCCAGCGCCAGCAAGCGATGCTGCACAGGGTCGTAGTAATACGCGCCACCGGGGACGCCGTTGACCCGCTGCGGTTTGATGTAGAGGTAGGCCTGAATCGGGTACAGACCGCCTGCGGAGGGGAACTGGTATTTGACCTGAGCGTCCAGTTGCCCCTGCGCCAGGCTGGCCAGCAACTCGGCGAAGGCCGAGGCCTCGACCGGCTGCGCCGCGTACTGACGCACCGAGCGGTAATCACTGAAACGCTGCGTGTAGAAGCTGTCGTCGGGCCGTTGCAGCCGCACTTCCGGCAGATCCCGGTCGAAGGCGCGACGGCCGCGCTGGTCGGCCTTGAAACGCGCTCGTTGATCGGGGTCTTCGATGACCTTCTCGACTGTTTGCTCAGGCTGGGCCACTCGCTCCCCAGCGTGGCTCGCCGCAGTGCTATGCGCCCCGCTCTGCCGATACAGGGCGAGTAGATTCAGCAGCGTGGGCTGCGCGAGCAATTGCGCGACATTGGGACGGAAGTGCAGTTCGCCGGACAGCGCGTTGCTGATTCGGACGATGTCGATGGAGGTCGCGCCCAGGCTCAGCAGGTTGGCATCGGCGCTGATCGCCGAGCGTTTGAGCACGTCCTGCACGATGGCGACCAGACGTTCTTCCTGCGCACCCTCAACCTCTAGAACCGGACCTGACAGTGGTGCTTCCTCGGGTTCAGGCAGGCGCTTTTTATCGACCTTGCCATTGGAAGACAGCGGCCATTCCTGCACGAAGGTGAACGACGACGGCACCATGTAGGCTGGCAACTTGTCGGCCAGGTACTGGGTGAAGTCGCCGACCTGCAATGCCGGATCGTCCTTGAGCACATAACCGGCAAGGCGTTTTTCGCCCAGCGTGTCACCGAGAATCCGCACCACGGCGCTCTGTACGCCGGGGTGTCGATTGAGCACGGCTTCGATTTCGCCCAGCTCGATGCGATAGCCCTGAACCTTGACCTGAGTGTCTTCACGGCCCAGAAACTCGATGTTGCCGTCGGGCAGCAGACGTCCAAGATCACCGGTCCGGTACAGGCGCTCGCCGGTCAATGGATGGGCGAAGAAGCTGCCGGCGCTCAACACCTCATCACGCCAGTAGCCTTTGGCCAGACCGATGCCGCCGATATACAGCTGCCCGGTGACCCAGGTCGGCCGAAGCTGCAACGCCTCGTCGAGCACGTAAAAGCGTTGATGATCCAGCGCCTTGCCATAGGGGATGCTGCGCCACTGCGGATCGACCTGTTGCACCGGATAGTGAATCGACCAGATGGAGGCCTCGGTTGCACCGCCCAGGCTGTTCAGACTCAAATCCGGCTGCAGCGCCCAGGCGCGTTCGGGCAGCGTCAGGGGAATCCAGTCGCCGGACAGCATCGCCACACGCAGGCTCGCCGGCAGTTCACCGCGCTCGCTCTCCACGTATTCCAGCAGCATGCCGAACAACGCGGGCACCGAGTTCCACAGGCTGATGCGATGCTCACGAATCAGCGTCATCCAGTGCGCCGGATCGAGCGCCTGTTGCGGATCGAGCAGCACCACCGCTGCACCAGCGGCCAGCGTGCCGAAGAAGTCATACACCGACAGATCGAAGCTCAGCGACGAGATCGCCAGCACCCGATCCGCCGGGCCGACGGCATAGCGACGGTTGATGTCGAGCAATGTATTGACCGCGCCGCGGTGGTCGATGACGACACCCTTGGGCATGCCGGTGGAACCCGAGGTGTAGATCACGTAGGCCAGATCGGTGGCTGCGCGATTGACTGGCTGCAACGGGGTCTGTTCTGCCGGAACCGCATCGGTCACGGCCAGCACCTTGATCTGCGACGGCCATTCGATGCGTGTCACCAACGCAGGCTGGGTCAAGGCGAGACTCGCCTCGGCACGCTCCAGAATGTGTCGAAGACGTTCGGCGGGCAGCGTCGGGTCGATGGGCAGGTAGGCACCGCCTGCATAGTGAATCGCCAGCGTTGCCACCACTTGTTCCCAGCCGCGCTCCATGACCACGGCGACCAGTTGATTGGGCACCACGCCCAGACCTTGCAACCGCGCGCCCAGCGCCTGGGCTTCTGCACGCAATTGCCGGTAGCTCAACTGACGCTGCACCCCGATCACCGCCAGCGCATCGGGTGTCGCCAGCGCCTGCCGGTCGAACAGTTCGTGCATCAGAGGCGATTCGACCGGGAGGTCGACTGGCGCGGGCAGGCGAGCCAACGGCAGCAGTTGCGGTGTGCTGGCGTTCCATGCAGAAGGTTCGAGCAGCGCATCCAGCAATGCGTTGTAGGCCACGAACATCTGCTCGATCAGGCCGTCGGGAAACAGCTCGTCGATGCTGTCCCAGTTGAACAACAAACGCCCTTCCAGCTCCAGCAACGTATGGTCGAGCCACACCTGTGGGGTCTGGGTAATGCTGTGCATGTGCCGGGCGTTCAACGCATCGGCCAGGTTGAACTCGGCCAGTTCCGGCGCAGCTTCCGAGAGCGTGCTGTTGAACACAATGGGCATCGCGGTCTGCTGCACGCCACGGGCCTGGGACAGCTCACGCAACACGCGCACGCCACTGACCGCCGAATGATCGATGTCCTGCCACAATCGCGCCTGCACCGAGCGGGCCTTGTCGGTAAAACTCGCGTTGCCGTCGATACTGACTTCCAGCAACACCAGCGAGGTGAAGTCACCGATGATCGCATCCACGTCCGGGTGCAGCGGCATGCGGTTGAACAACGGCAGGCTCAGGGTGAAGCGCGGTTGGCGGCTCCACAGCGCAAGCACTTCGCTGAACGCGGTCAGGAGCATTACCGACGGGGTCACGGCAAACTGTTTGGCAACGGCCTTGAGTTGCGACCACTGCCCAGCCGACAGCTCGCGGTCACGACGGGTGAAGTGCGGCCGGGCAATGCTGTCCGGCTGACACACCAGCGGCAGGTCCGGCGCAGGTGCCAGCGTAGCCACCCGTTCACGCCAGTAATCGAGCGCCTGCGCGTAGCGGCTTTCGTTGCGCAGAGCGTGCTCAGCCAGGACGTAATCGCGGAACGTCAGGCCCGGCTCCGGCAGAACCTGATTCGGATCGGCATAGAACGCCATCAACTCACGCGCCAGAATCTGCGTGCTCGCGGCATCGACGATCAGGGCGTCGAGGCTGATGTGCAGATGGCTGATGCCGTCATCGAGCAGCGACAGACTGAATTCGAACAACGGCCAGCGACTGGCGTCCAGTACCTGATGCGACTGGCGCTCGCGGGTCGCTTGCAAGGTCTGTAGCGCAGCGTCTGCGGACAGTGCACGCAAGTCACTGCGCGGCATGTGATAGGTCGGTACAGTTTCCAGCACCTGCTGCGTACCGTCGCTGAGAAACACCACGCGCAGCATGTCGTGACGCTGGATCATGCGATTGAGCGCCTGCTCGAAGCGCGCTGCGTCGAGGTCTGGAATGCGCAGCTCTTCATAACCGTGGGCGCTGACGCCGCCGAGGCTGACCGAGGCTTCGCGGCCAAACCAGTACGCCTGCTGAATATCGGTGAGTGGAAAAGGCTCATAACGCGCAGCACGATCCGGTTCGATGCGCAGCGGGGCCGCTGGTGGCTGGCAGTCATCTTCGCGGGTTATCTGTACCTGCGCGGCCAGATCCATCAGAACCGGGGTCTTGAACAGACTGCTCAGGGACAACTGCGCGCCCATCCGCTGATTGATCGCGTAGATCATCCGGGTGGCCAGCAGCGAATGCCCGCCCAGCTCAAAGAAGTTGTCGTGAATGCCTACACGCTCGCACTTGAGCACTTCGGCCCAGATCAGCGCCATCTGTTGCTCGATCTCGTTGCGCGGTGCCTCGTAGCAGGCTGCGGACTGACGCTCGGGCGCAGGCAAGGCCTGGCGGTCCAGCTTGCCATTGCGGGTCAGCGGCAGTTGCGCCAGCGAGACCCAGGCCGTCGGAATCATGTGTTCCGGCAAGTGACGCTGCAGCGCGCTGCGCAGGGCTTCAGGGGCAGCGCTGCCGACCACATAAGCCACCAGACGCTTGTCGTCCGGGACATCTTCGCGCAACAGCACGGCCGCTTCCTGCACACCGGGTTGCTGGTGCAGCAGGCTGTCGATCTCGCCCAACTCGATGCGGAACCCGCGCAGCTTCACCTGCTGATCGATGCGTCCCAGATACTGCACGTTGCCGTCAGTCTGGAAGCGCGCCAGATCACCACTGCGGTACATGCGCGCACCGGGTTGCGGGCTGAAAGGATCGGGTAGAAAACGTTCGGCGGTCAGGTCCGGCCGGTTCAGGTAACCACGCGCCAGACAGGCACCGGCGATGTACAACTCTCCCGCCACGCCGACCGGCTGCGGATTCAGGTCGCGGTCCAGCACGTAGAGCCGAGTGTTGGCGATGGGACGCCCGATGGGCGGCGCGTCCGGCCAGTGTGCGGCATCGCTGCACACCAGGCTGAACTGGCTGACCACATGGGTCTCGGTCGGGCCGTACTGGTTGTGCAGCCGTGTACCGCCGAGCCCACGAACAAAGGCGCGCAGTTCATCGTTGACTTGCAACGCCTCGCCTGCGGTGATGATTTCGCAACCGCCCTCCGGCATCGGCGCATCGGCCTCGGTCAGGCCCGCCAGTTGCTGCAACACGGCGAACGGCAGGAACGCCCGTTGCACGCCCTCTGCAATCAGAGTCGAGCGCAGCGACGCCAGGTCCTTGCGGCTGGCTTCGCTCATCAACAACAGGCTGCCACCCTGGCACAGCGTGCTGCAGATTTCCTGAAACGAGACGTCGAAATTCAGCGAGGCGAATTGCAGTACCCGGCGCGGCGTGTGTGCGTCGTCGAGCTGCCAGGCAATCAGGTTGTCCAGCGCGCGTCGGTTATGCGCCACGCCCTTGGGCCGCCCGGTGGAACCTGATGTGTAGAGCACGTACGCCAGATTGTCCGGGCTGACGCTAACCTGCGGATCCGTGTCCGAACGCTGCGCCCAGTCTTGCGTGTCGACGTCGAGGCAGCAGACCGGCAGATGGCTGTCGGGCAGTGGCAACGCGTCGACAAGCGAAGACTGCGTGAGCAGCAGGCTCGGGCTGGCGTCGCTGAACATGAAGGCCAGACGCTCAGGCGGATAGGCCGGGTCGAACGGCACGTAAGCGGCGCCTGTCTTGAGAATCGCCAGCAGGCCGATGACCATCTGTGGCGAACGCTCCAGACACAAACCGACGCGCTGTTCAGGACCCACGCCCTTTTCGATCAGGTAATGGGCCAGGCGGTTGGCGGCGCGATTCAATTCGGCGTAGGTCAGCGTCTGACCCTCGGCACGCAGCGCCTCGGCGTCGGGTGTACGCCGGGCCATCACTTCGAAGCGCTGCACACAGTCGGCGGCCGGGAAGTCACGTTCGGTACGGTTCCAGTCATCGATCATCTGCCGCCGCTGTTGTGGGCCGAGCAGATCGAGGGTCGACAACGACTGCTCGCTGTCATCGGCCATCTGCGTCAGCACGCGGCGCAGGTATTCCCCGAACTGCGCCACCGTCTCGGGCTCGAACAACCCCGACGCATACTCGAGGCCGCCGACGATCTGTCCATCCTGTTCGCTGAGCGCCAGTTGCAGGTCGAACTTGGCCACCTGTTGATGAGCGTGGATCGGGCTGATGTCCAGACCTGGCAGGATCAGGTCCGAATCCTGATCCTGCTCCCAGGCGAACAGCACCTGAAACAGCGGACTGTGCGCCAGGCTGCGCGGAGGGTTGAGCAGTTCCACCACATGATCGAACGGCAGCTCCTGATGTTCCTGCGCATCCAGGGCGACGCGACGTGCCTGTTGCAGCCAGCCCGCCACCGATTGCGCCGCTGGAGCGTTTTCCGGCTGAGTCATGCGCAGCGCGAGGGTGTTGACGAAGAAGCCGATCAGGCCATCCAGTTCCTGCTGACTGCGGTTCGCCGAGGGCACCCCGATCACCACATCGCGCTGCCCGGACAGGCGCATCAGCACAAGCGACCAGGCCGCCAGCAATGTCATGAACAACGTGGTGCCCTGCTGCATGCCCAGCGCCTTGAGCCGGTCCGTCAGCGCTCGGTCGAAGGTCAGCGGTACGAACCCGCCACGATAATCCTGGACCGCAGGGCGTTTGTGATCGGTCGGCAGTTCCAGCAGTACGGGGGCGCCGGTGAGCGTTTCGCGCCAGTAGCGCCGCTGCGCTTCCATGGTGTCACTGGCCAGCCACTGCCTTTGCCATGCGGCGTAATCGACGTATTGCACAGGCAGCAGTGGTAAATCTGCGTCGCGATCCTGCAAAGCCGCTTCGTAAAGCAGCGCGAGGTCGCGGGTGAGCACGCCCACCGACCAGCCATCCGAGACGATGTGGTGCTGGGTCAGCAACAGGGCGTGATCGTCGTCTGCCAGCCTGATCAGGCTGACGCGCATCAACGGCCCACGCGTCAGGTCGAACGGCTTGGCACCCTCCTCGTCCATCAATTGGACAAGCCGCGCCTCGGCGTCAGCGTGACTGCGCAGATCGATCAACGGCAGCGGCATGCCTGAGTCCGGCGCCTCGACTCGCTGCCGCCCTTCGCCTTCAACCGCCACGAACGTGGTGCGCAACGCTTCATGGCGCGCCACCAGTCGATTGAAGCTGCGTTCCAGCGCCGCGACGTGCAAGGTGCCACGCAGACGCAGGTTCAGCGGCATGTGATAGGCCGCGTTGCCGCCTTCCATCTGTGCCAGAAACCACAGACGCTGCTGGGCGGACGACAACGTTTGCGTGTCGCTTCGAGCGACGACCGTTATCGCCGGACGCGCCGCGCTCTGCAGGTCGTCCAGGCGTTCGGCAAACTGATGCAGCACCGGTGCCGCAAACAGCGCAGCGGGTGACGCCTCCAGCCCCAGTTGCTGCCGGACCTGAGCCAGCACCCGCATGACCAGCAACGAGTGACCGCCGAGGGCGAAGAAGTGATCGTCACGGCCGACGCGCTCAACCGCCAGCACGTCGCTCCAGATGACTGCGAGCGCGGTTTCCAGCGGCCCTTGGGCAGGCTGAAAGTCACGTTGATCAAAGGCGTCTGCGTCCGGCGCGGGCAACGCGGGACGGTCGATTTTCCCGTTGGGGGTCAGCGGCAAGGCAGCCAGGCGTACGAACGCGGCGGGCACCATGTAATCGGGCAGATGGGTCTGCAACTGTTCACGGAGCGTGCGCGGCGTCAGGACCGTGCCGTCGTCGGCGCAAAACCAGGCCACCAGCGCCTTGATGCCCCGTTCGTCCTCGCGCACAAGCACCAGACTGTCTCGTATCCCCGGCACCTGTGCCAGCCGCGCTTCGATTTCACCCAACTCCAGGCGCAAGCCACGCAGTTTGGTCTGAGTGTCGTTGCGGCCAATGAACTCGATGTTTCCATCGGCGCGATAACGGGCCAGGTCGCCACTGCGATACAGACGCTCGCCCGCCACGAACGGGCTGTCGATGAAGCGCTCGGCGGTCAGTTGCGGCAGGTTCAGATAACCTCTCGCAACGCCTGCGCCACCAATGTGCAATTCGCCGGTGACACCGGTTGGCACCGGTGCCCCGAGCGTGTCCAGCAGATAAATCCGGGTGTTGGCCAGTGCTCGTCCGATGGGCAGCACGCCTTCGAGCGAGCTGAGGGCGTCGACCTCGAAGCAACTGCTGTCGATGCTGGCTTCAGTGACGCCATAGGCCTGAAAGATCTGCACCTGATCGCCACACAGCCTGCGCAATTGCCGGGCGCTGTGAGCCGTCCAGATATCCGAGCCGCAGACCACCGTGCGCATGAACGACAGGTCATGACCATTGTTTTCGATCCAGGCCAGCAGCGGGTTGAGCACGGCCGGTACGAAATCAGCGAAACCGATACGGGCCTCACTGAGCAGGCGATAGAGCGCGGGCGGGTCCATCAGGGTTTCGCGCGGGCACAGCACCAGGGTGCCGCCGAAGCCCAGCGACCGGATCAGGTCGGCGCTGAAAACGTCGAAGGAAAAACCCGCCATTTGCAGATGATTGAGCGGCGCGCGCAGGTCATACAGGTGGTCCCACGCAGCGCTCACTGCACGCAGACCTTGATGCTCGACCATGACGCCCTTGGGCGTGCCGGTGGACCCGGAGGTGTAGATCACATACGCCAGATGGCGAGCGGTGAGGCCGACCGCACGAGGATCAGGGTTGTCTACAGGCTGCGCGGCCCATGGCGCGGTTTCAGCCATATCCAGCAACGCTGGCTGCACCGCGCAACCTTCCAGCGCCCGCTGCAAGGCCGCCTCTGCCGACCTCTGTGTGAGCACCACACACGGCGCGCTGTCAGCCAGCATGTGGGCCAGCCGGGCCTGCGGATAACCGGGATCGAGCGGTACGTAGGCGCCGCCTGCCTTGAGCACCGCCAGCACACCGACCAGCATGTCCGGTGAACGCTCCACGCAGATACCGACCCGCACGTCCGGGCCGACACCGAGGCTTCGCAAGTAATGCGCCAGACGGTTGGCCTGAAGGTTCAGCTGTTCGTAACTCAGCGCCAGCTGTCCGAACCGCACCGCAACGGCGTCAGGTTGAAGACGCACCTGTGTTTCGAACAATTCATGCACATAACCATTCTCGTCGAACAGCTGCTGCGCCGAGTTCCAGTCATGGACCAGTTGCTGACGTTCAATGTCGCCCATCATGTCGATCGACAGGACGGGTTGGTCAGGCTGCTCGACAACCTGCTGCAATGTGCGGCGCAGGTAGCCGACAAAACGCTGGACCGTCGACGCGTCAAAAAGCGCCGTTGCGTAGTGCAGTTGCCCGTCGATGCGACTGCCCGTTCCGACAAGGCCCAAGGCAAGGTCGAAACCGGCAGGCAAGCCCTGGTGATGATCACTGACACACAGCACCTGAACGGCTGGATCTCCGGCGCGCACAGGCTGAGGGTCTAACGCCGCATTGAGCTCGCCATGCACGTGATCGAGCAGCTGATTGAAGGTCATGTCAGGGCTAAGCGACACCCTCAACAGCCGCGTAGCGTCACAGCCCGGCGTGCGGGTACCGAGCGTGATTTCATGCTGACCAGACAACCGCCACAGCACTGCTGCCCACGCAGCCAGTACCACCGTGAACAGGCTGCCGCCGTGAGCGGAACCGGGCCCTGCAGCTCGCTGAGCCAGCGCCTCGTCCAGCTCCAACGCATGCACGTCGTAGCGCAAATCCTGCAAGCGCGGGCGAGGACGATCCATCGGCAACTCCAGCGGCTGCTGTGCATCCGTCAACTGTTCCTCGCCGGAACTGTTTGGTACGGACAACGCAGCGAACTGCGCAGGGTTTTTCCCACGCGAGGAAGATCTGTCGAGCATCGGAAATCACCGTCCATGACTACATTTTTTATGTGAAGGCAGCCGTGCACCGATCACTCAGGCAGGTGCCAGATCCCGACGGGCAGGCCGGAATGGGTTCAGCTATTCAGATCGAGCGATCAGGGGGAAGGTGCAGCGCGTGCCCGCGGGATCAATGTGCTGTCGTGCGCGGACACAGATTGAACAGCGAATGAGGGCAGACCTGCAGGAGACGCGTGAAAGCGTGGCTCGCGGGCAGCTGAGGTACGGGAAGGGTCTGTGGCGAGGTTGGTCGCGAAAGCCCTGAAGCTGGAGAATGCATACCGCGTGACCACTTGAAACCTCATCTTTCGTTTGAGGGTCAACGACGGGGAATGGCCTGCGCAGGGGTGTCAGCGCCTGGGTTGTCCCGATCGGCTGAGATTGCCCGGCTTGTAGTCATGGCAATCCTTGGCCCGGGTTCGTGACCCGGAGCGCTGGCGATAATAACCATGGATTTAAACGCGAAAGCAAACAAAAAGTGACAAATTCGAAAGTCTTCACAACATTACCCGTTAGATGGGTAACAGACATAAGCGTGGCGATTAAGTGAACTAAGCGGTTCAGAAAAATGATGGCAAAACGCCCCGGACTTACGTGATTCACCCACTTTCACAACACCACCGTCAAGTGCGTTGGAGCGGCTCACCTCATCATTCTTCGTTTTAACTTCAGGCGATGCAAAGCGCATAGACCATCGCATCAATATTGTCCAACAAAAGGACAAGACGCCTGAGACCCGCATTAACGCCCGTTCAATTTGCAAACATGCAGCGAACGAGTTACGGGAAGCAAGTGCAACTAAAACGCCATCACTCCAACCTCTCCACCTGATCCGAGACGTGGAAATTCGTTCAATAATTCAAGGGCCTATCACGATAAAAAATAATCCCTGATGCGTTATTCATATATAAAAAAACTTGTATCCATTCTGAAACAATTCTGTTGCCAAGCGAGTAAGTGCGGACTATGTTCTTACGGCGCTCGATAGGGAGCTAATCAGTTTAAGGTGTGCATGGATGCAAAAGTCGAAAGCCGTCAGTGCTGTCCGTTATTCTATTAAACCTGCTGCAACAGGCGCTCTTTGCGCACTTTCCTTCACGTTTGGCTGTTCTGCCTACGCCGACTACGTCGAACAAGGCAGGTTGGGCGATGCTGCCAGTTGGCGGTCTGCCGAGTTCCAGAGCGACTGGGGACTTGGCCGTATTCAGGCCGAACAAGCGTACGCGGCAGGCATCACTGGCGCAGGCGTGAAAATCGGTGCGCTGGACTCCGGTTTCGACCCTTCCCACCCCGAAGCCAGTCCGTCGCGTTTTCACGCAGTGACCGCCAGCGGCACCTATGTCGATGGGTCGCCGTTCAGCGTTACCGGTGCCATCAACCCGAACAACGACACACACGGTACTCACGTAACCGGCACCATGGGCGCAGCCCGCGATGGCATCGGTGTGCATGGCGTGGCATACAACGCGCAGGTCTACGTCGGCAACACCAACAAGAACGACAGTTTTCTGTTCGGCCCGAGCCCGGACCCGCTATATTTCAGAGCGGTGTATGGCGCGCTGGCCGATGCCGGTGTGCGCGCCATCAACAACAGCTGGGGCAGCCAGCCCTCTGACGTGACCTACGCCACCTACGATGGCATGCGCGCCGCCTATGCCCAGCACTACAACCGCGGCACCTGGCTCGACGAAGCAGCCAACGTCTCGCGCAAGGGCGTGATCAATGTGTTCAGCGCAGGCAACAGCGGTTATGCCAATGCCAGCGTGCGGGCCTCGCTACCGTATTTTCAACCTGATCTGGAAGGTCACTGGCTCGCCGTGTCGGGCCTGGACGACACCAACGGTCAACGTTACAACCAGTGCGGCATCTCCAAATACTGGTGCATCACCACACCCGGACGCCTGATCAACGGCACCGTGCCGGGCGGTGGTTATGGGATCAAGTCCGGTACGTCGATGTCTGCGCCGCACGCCACAGGTGCGCTCGCGCTGGTGATGGAACGCTTCCCCTACATGAACAACGAGCAGGCGCTGCAGGTGCTGTTGACCACGGCGACCCAACTGGACGGTTCGGTCACCCAGGCACCCAATGGCAACGTGGGCTGGGGCGTGGCCAATCTGGAGCGGGCCATGCGCGGGCCGGGTCAGTTGCTCGGCACCTTCGATGCGACGCTGGGCGCAGGCCAGACCGATACCTGGAGCAACGACATTTCCGATCAGGCGCTGATCCAGCGTCAGGCCGAAGACCGTACCGAGCAAGCCACATGGCAACAGACGCTGGTCAGTAAAGGCTGGCAGAACGGCGTGGCCAGAACCGCCAGTCAGCAGGACCAGACCGATTATGCCGTCGGCACCGCACGGGCGGCCGCCGCTGCACAGCGCCAGTACCAGGGCAGCCTGATCAAGTCCGGCGCAGGCCGGCTGATTCTCGACGGTGCCAACACGTATCGGGGTGACACGCTGGTCAATGGCGGAGTGCTGTCAGTCAACGGCTCGCTGACCTCTGCCGTGCAGGTCAATGCTGGCGGCACATTGGGAGGTAACGGTCAGATCGGCGGGCTGACGGCTCGCAGCGGCGGCAGCGTTGCGCCGGGCAATTCCATGGGCACCTTGCAGGTCAACGGCGACGCGGTTTTCGAGCCGGGATCGACTTACGCGGTCGAGCTTTCGCCGACAGCCAGCGACCGTATCGTTGCCACCGGCAGTGCGAATGTGTCAGGCGCCAACATGACGCTGGCGCTGGATGAAACGCCCATCGCTCTGAGCGCCACCTCCGGCCAAACGCTGGAAGGTCGTCAGTTCAATGTGTTGCAGGCTGCCAACGGCGTCAGCGGCCAGTTTGGCAGTGTGTCGTCCAGCTATGCGTTTCTGGGTGGCCGACTCGATTATGCCGCCACCGGCATCGCTCTGAATATCGAACGCACCGCCGCGTTCGACAGCGTCGCGCAGACGCCCAATCAGGCCGCAGTTGCCACGACTGCCGAGCAACTGGGCGCCGGAAACGCCGTTTACGAGAACCTGCTGCTCTCCCCCACTGCCGCGTCGGCACGCAACAGCTTCCAGCAGTTGTCCGGCGAGATTTACCCGGCGATCGCCACGGTGCTGATCAACGACAGTCGCCAGGTGCGTGATGCGGTTGGCGAGCGTCTGAACGCCAGCGTGTTCGGCACTGACGGCAACACCCCGGCGCAGGACAATGTATGGCTCAAGGCGCTGGGCGCATGGGGCAAGACCGATTCACGCGATGACACCGCTGGCTATACGACGTCTATTGGCGGTCTGCTGGCCGGTGTCGATGGCAACGTGGCCGACGACACCCGCCTGGGTCTGGTCGCAGGCTACAGCGACAGCTCGCTGAACATGGGTTCGGGCACACATTCACGTGCCTCGGTCGACAGCTACCATCTGGGCGCTTATGTCGGCCATGAAATCGGCGCGCTGCGTCTGACACTGGGCAGCGCTTACAGCTGGCACCGTATCGATGCCAAGCGTGATGTTCAGGTCGGCGGCGCAAGTGGCCGTGAGAAGACAAAACACGATGCAGAGACTGCGCAGGTGTTCACGGAAGCTGCGTATCGCGTCCGCTTGCAGCCAGTGACGATTGAACCCTTCGCCAACCTTACCTACGTGCATCTGGCCACTGACGGCTTCACCGAAAAAGGCGACGCAGCCGCCTTGTCGGCAGGCCGCGATAAACGCGATGCCGTACTGAGCAAGCTCGGCGCACGCGCTTTGAAAACCATCTCCCTCACTGACCAGCAGAAACTCGAGCTGTCGGGCAGCCTCGGCTGGCAGCACAACCTGAGCGACACCGACTCGCAGCAACACCTGGCGTTCGCTTCCGGAGGCCCAAGCTTCGGTATCGAAAGCTCACCGCTGGTGCGCGATGCGGCACTGGTCGGCGCCCACGCCAGTCTGGCGTTGAGCAAGGACGCCCGGGTGAGTCTGGATTACAGCGGCCAACTGGCCAGTCGCGAAAAAAACCACGGTGTCGGGCTGAGCCTCAACTGGCAGTTCTGATTACCTAACGCCTCTCGCTTTAAAAAAGAACAACGCGCATGCACCTGCATGCGTGCGGGGTTTTGTGTGCGTCAACTAAGGACGGTAGTTTCATGAACGATGCGTTTATCACCCGACAGGCCTCTGTCACTTCCCTTCGTCAGTCCATCAGAGCGATCAACCGTGCCTCCTGCGGCGCACTGGCGGTCTACCTCGCGACCATGAGCGTTGCGCAGGCTGCGCCTTACGTGGAGGCCGGACAATCCGGCAATGCCGCCAGCTGGCGCAGTGCCGAATTCAACGCAGACTGGGGACTGGGCGCTATCAATGCCGATCAGGCCTATGCGGCGGGCTACACCGGCAAGGACATCAAGCTGGGCATTTTCGACCAGCCGGTGTACGCCGCTCACCCGGAGTTCTCAGGCACCGGCAAGGTCATCAATCTGGTCACCAGCGGCATCCGCGAATACACCGACCCGTATATTCCGGTGAAGGCTGGCGATGCGTTTCGCTACGACGGCGCACCGACCCTGGACTCCGGAGGCAAACTGGGTAACCACGGTACGCACGTCGGCGGAATTGCGGGCGGCAGCCGCGATGGCGGGCCCATGCATGGCGTAGCCTTCAACGCACAGATCATCAGCGCCGACAATGGCGACCCGGGTCCCGAAGACGGCATCGTGCTCGGCAACGACGGCGCGGTCTACCAGGCCGGCTGGAATGCTCTGGTCGCCAGCGGCGCTCGTGTGATCAACAACAGCTGGGGCATCGGCATTACTGACCGCTTCGACCAGGGTGGAAAGGATCCCGCGTTTCCACATTTCACTGTGCAGGACGCACAACTGCAGTTCGACCAGATCCGTCAGATCCTCGGCACGCGTCCGGGCGGCGCCTATCAGGGCGCAATCGATGCAGCACGCAGCGGCGTGGTGACGATCTTCGCAGCGGGCAACGATTACAACCTGAACAACCCCGACGCCATGGCCGGGCTTGGCTACTTTGTGCCGGAGATCGCGCCGAACTGGTTGACGGTCGCAGCGCTGCAGGTGAATCCGAACGCCGCCGCTGCGGTGAGTACGCCCTATACGCTCAGCACCTTCTCGTCACGCTGCGGCTACACCGCCAGCTTCTGCGTCTCGGCACCGGGCACGCGCATTTTCAGTTCGGTGATCAACGGCAACAGCCTTGAAAACCTGACCACCGATTGGGCCAACAAGAATGGCACCTCCATGGCGGCCCCGCACGTGGCGGGCAGCATCGCCGTACTGATGGAGCGCTTCCCTTACATGACCGGCGCACAGGTGGCCGACGTACTGAAAACCACCGCCACCGACCTCGGCGCGCCGGGCATCGACGCGCTGTACGGTTGGGGCATGATCAACCTGGGCAAGGCAGTCAACGGCCCGAGCATGCTGGTGACCGAGGCGGATATTCCAGCCGAATTCCGTATCGACGGCGCTTACGGCGACAGTCAGTTCGTCGTCGATCTTCCCGGCATCGGCGCCGTGGTCGATGCAGGCAAACCCACCCAGCGCACCTGCAGCGGACCGCAATGCGGGCTGGATGTCTGGAGCAACAATATTTCCGGGCATGGCGGCCTGACCAAACAAGGTATCGGCACGCTGATGCTGACCGGCGCCAACACCTACAGCGGGCCAACGCTGGTCAATCAGGGTCGCCTGGCCATCAACGGCTCGCTGGCATCGGCGGTGACCGTCAATGACAGCGGCGTACTGGGCGGCAATGGCAGCGTCGGCGCACTGACCGCAAATCGTGGCGGTACGGTCGCGCCGGGCAACTCGATCGGCACGCTACAAGTCGCGGGCAATCTGCTGCTGGCACCGGGCTCCACCTACTCGGTGGAACTGTCCCCGGCTGGCAGCGACCGACTCGTGGTCGGCGGTCAGGCTACGGTCACCGGTGCAACCATGGCATTGGCACTGGAGACCGACCCGTCACTGTTGAGCAGCAGCCAGACCAACAGCATCCTCAACCGGCCGTTCGATGTGCTGCAGGCTGCTGGCGGTGTTCAGGGTCAGTTTGGTTCGGTCCTGACCAACACTGCGTTTCTGAGCGGAAACCTGGCCTATACCGGCACGGGTATCACCCTGGCCGTCGAGCGTAACGGAAACAGCTTCGCCAGCGTGGCACAGACGTCCAATCAGCGCAGCGTTGCCTCGGCCATCGAGCAATTGGGCGCCGGAAACGCGGTGTACGAGAGCGTGGCGTTGAGCCCTGACACAAGCACAGCGCGTCGCGCTTTCACGCAACTGTCGGGTGAAGTGCATCCGGCCATCGCGACCCAACTGATCAATGACAGTCGTCAGTTGCGTGATGCCGTGGGTGATCGTCTGCGGGTCGCGGGCCTGTACGACCAGCCTGCACCGGGCAGCGATGACAACAATGTCTGGGTCAAGGCACTGGGCGCCTGGGGCAAGAACAGCGGCAGCAGCGACGGTGCCAGCCCGACGTCATCACTGGGCGGCTTGCTCGCGGGCGTCGACGGTCTTATCAGCGAGCACACGCGACTGGGCGCAATGGCCGGTTACAGCGATACGTCGTTGAGCCTGGGCGATGACACCCATTCCCGGGCATCGGCTGACAGCTACCATCTGGGTGCGTATATCGGGCACGAACAGGGTGCAATGCGTCTGACAGCGGGCGCGTCCCACAGCTGGCACCGGATCGACGTGAAGCGTGATCTGCAATTCGGTCCTTTCTCGGACCGTCAGAAGGTCAAGCGTGATGCGCAGTCCACTCAGGTCTTCACCGAAGCGGCGTATCGTCTGAACCTGCAACCGCTGGCCCTGGAGCCGTTCGCCAACCTGGCTTATGTGCACCTGGACAGCGACAGCTTCACCGAGAAAGGCGGTGCCACCGCACTCAAGGGCGGTGACGATACGCGCGACACCGTGCTGTCCACGCTGGGTGTGCGCGCAGGCAACCGCTTCAACCTCAACGACACGCAGAAGCTGGACGTCTCGGCAACACTGGGCTGGCAGCACAACCTGAACGACACCTCGTCCGATCAACATCTGTCGTTCGCCAGTGGCGTGAACACCTTCGCGGTGCAAAGCGTTTCGATGGACCGTGACGCTGCGGTCGTCGGTGCCCGCGCAAGTCTCGCACTGGGCAAGGATGCGCGGGTCAACCTGGACTACAACGGCCTGCTGGGTTCGCGTGACAAGACTCATGGCGTGGGCTTGTCGCTGGACTGGCAGTTCTGATTGATGCCTGGCTCATGAGGCACATCGTGAGGTTGTGAAACAACGCTACCTCCGTGGGAGGCGGCTTGCCGGCGATGCAGTCGACGCGGTTTGTCAGAAAAATCGCGTCATCGTTCATCGCCGGCAAGCCGCCTCCCACGGTCCGGTTTTTGCTGCGCGACTGTGCTGCGTCGAATACGTGATGGGGCCTCCCCGACCCGCGATAACTCAGCTTATGTATCACACAGTCTGAATCCCACCCGCTGCTCGTTACCCCCTCCTTTTTCCTCGAAACGCCCATCAGCCTTGATTATTCGCCCGACCAGGAAATGTGAAAATTTTGTTAAGTATTTGTCCACGTAGGCTTTTTCCCACAGAAACAATCTGTCACACTAACGCGAATCGTTCTTATCAACATTATCATGCGGCCACGGAAGGCGTTCAGGGAGTGTCAGGTCATGTCGGGCCAGCAACTGCAAAGCCGTTTTCGTTTCACGCCATGCCTGTTGGCCATCGGCATCGGGATAGCGACCTCTCAGGTGGTTTTCGCCGCAGAAACTCAACCTGCGCAAGCGACCGGCACGCTGGAACTGGGGGCTACCGAAATCAGCGATGACCGTCTGGGCACGACCACCGAAGGCTCCGGCTCCTACACCACCGGTGTCATGCAGACGGCCACCAAACTGCCCCTGAGCATGCGCGAAACGCCACAAGCAGTGACGGTCATCACCCGCCAGCGCATGGACGACCAGGCCATGACCAGCGTCAACGACGTGGTCAGGAATACGCCCGGTCTGTTCCTCAGCCAGGCCAGCGGACCGGGCCGACAGACCTACACGTCCCGCGGCTTCGACATCGACAACATCATGTACGACGGCATCCCCGCCTCTTACTCAGGCTTCACGGCAGGCGTGCAGCCGAATCTGGCGATGTTCGACCGCGTCGAAGTGATTCGCGGCGCCACCGGTCTGATCACCGGCGCTGGCAATCCGTCGGCAGCCATCAATATGGTGCGCAAGCGTCCGACGGCAGAGCCACAAGTCACGCTCACCGGCAGTGCCGGGACCTGGGACAACTATCGCGGCGAGTTCGATGCATCGAGCAAGCTGAACGACAGCGGCACCCTGCGCGGCCGCGTGGTTGGTTCCTATCAGGACGCCAACAGTTTTCGCGACAAGGAAGAGAGTGATCACGGCCTGTTTTACGGCGTGGTCGAAGCTGATCTGAGCGACGCCACAACCGCCACGCTGGGCTATTCGCGTCAGGAAGACGAAACCAACTTCTTTTGGGGCGGCCTGCCGCTGGGCACCGATGGTCACCACCTGGACCTGCCCCGCTCCACCTACCCCGGCTCCGACTGGGAAAAGAAGAAACTGCAGATCGATACGGTCTTTGCCGAACTGGAACACCGTTTCGACAACGACTGGAAACTGCACCTGGCCGGCACCGCTTCTTCGCTGGACGCCCTGTTCTCGGGTACCTACCTGTCGCGCTACAACGGCCCGCTGGAGACCACAGCCTATCAGTCGCGCCCCGAGGAAAAACAGACCGCTTTCGATGCCTTCGCCAGCGGCCCTTTCCAGGCTCTGGGCCGCACCCACGAACTGGTCGTTGGCGCCAGTCGGCGCGTCTATGACAAGGACAGCAAGGAATACAGCCCCTACGACACTGGCCTGCCGATTGCCGCGCCGAAGCCGAACTTCGTACGTGACGGCAACCTGCACAGCGTCGCCACGCAGGAAGGCGTCTACCTCACCACACGTCTGAGTCTGGCCGATCCATTGACGATGATTCTCGGCGGACGCCTCGATTGGTACGACTACGATGATCGCACCGGCGATGGCGACTACAAGGTCACAAAAAACGTGACGCGGTATGGCGGCCTGATCTACAAACTGGACGACACCTACTCGGTGTATGCCAGCTACACCGACATCTTCCAGCCACAGAGTTACCAGGACTTGTCCGGCGCGCAGCTCAAGCCCGTCGTCGGCGAGAACTATGAAGTCGGCATCAAGGGCGAGTACTTCAACGGCGCCCTCAACGCCAGCCTGGCGGTATTCCGCACCGACCAGACCAATCTCGGAACCCAGACCTCGACTCAGGCAGGCTGCCCGGTGCTCACCTGCTACGACGCGTCAGGCCTGGTGCGCAGTCAGGGTATCGACATGGAGCTGCAGGGCGCACTGACCGAGAACTGGCAGGTGGGCGCTGGCTACACCTTTACCCGCGCCCATTACGTGAAGGATGCCGACCCGGCGAACAAGAACCAGCGCTTCGACACCGACACGCCTGAACACCTGTTCAAGGTGTCGACGATGTACCGCTTTCAAGGCCCGCTGGAGAGACTGCGCGTGGGTGGCAACGTCTACTGGCAGAGCCGCATGTACAACGACATCGCCCTCACCGACGGCAGCTATCGTCTGGAACAGGGCAGCTACGCCGTCGCCGACCTGATGGCCGGTTATCAGGTCAACAAGCATCTGGACCTGCAACTGAACGCCAACAACGTGTTCGACCGGGTCTACTACGCGGCGATTGGTACCAGTTCGGTGTGGGGTTCAACCGACACCTATGGCGATCCGCGCAACTTCACGTTGACGGCCAAATACACGTTCTGATTCACCCTGTTCCGGGCGGCCATGGATGGCCCATCACTGCTCGCGATAAGGCACCACCTCATCCGGCCCCAGATAGATCGGGACACGCCACCCCACATCACGCAGTGACCGCTGGACCTGATCTTCAACCCCCAGCAGCGACGCAAAGATCGCCATGCGCACGGCAATGCCGTTGTCGGTCTGTTTGAAGATGGCCAGCCGTGAGTCGAGATTCAGGTCGGTGCTCAGATCATTGGCATCGGGGCGGGAGTCCCTCGGCAGCGGGTGCATGATCAGGGTATTGGCACCGCACACCGCGTTGACCAGCGCCTGATTGACCTGAAAGTCAGCGCTGTAACCTTCCAGCGTTTCCTGTTCGGCGAAACGCTCTTTCTGAATGCGCGTCGCGTAAACCACGTCGGCGCCTTTCAAGCCGTTGGCCAGGTCTTGGGTCTGCTCGACGCGATGCCCCTTGTCCGCCAGGTACTGCACCAGATGTTCGGGAAGCGCCAGCGCAGTGGGCGAAACCAGCGTGAAGGTCAGGTTGCGATAGAGCGCCAGCAGCTTGCTCAACGAGTGCACGGTTCGCCCGTATTTCAGGTCACCGACGAAGGCGATATGTGCGCCATCGACCAGTTTGTCGAGCCGCGAAAATTCGCGCTGGATGGTGTAGAGGTCCAGCAGTGCCTGACTCGGATGTTCGCCCGGACCATCGCCCGCGTTGACCACCGGAACGTGAGTGGCTTCGGCGAACTCGGCGACCGCGCCCAGTTCGGGATGGCGCACGACGATGATGTCGGCGTAGCCGCTGATGACGCGGCTGGTGTCGGCGACAGACTCGCCTTTGGCCATCGATGAAAAGGTGAATCCGGTGGTATCGCACACAGACCCGCCCAACCTGGCGAAGGCCGAGGCGAAGCTCAGTCGCGTGCGAGTGCTGGCCTCGAAAAACAGATTCGCCAGCACGGCCCCTTCGAGCACGCGAGTGGTTTTCTGGCGGCGGGCCACCGGTTGCATCATGTCGGCGATACGCAAAAGTTCTTCCACCGACTCTCGGGTGTAGGTCTCGACCGAGAGCAGATGCCGGGCAACTTCCTCGTTGCCCTGCGGCCGTGAGTCTGCATGCTGCGAGGCAACTGCACTGCCCTTCAGAATCTCCAGAACGAAGCGTTGCGCGATGTCCGGCATCTTGCGCATTTCAGCGGAATCGTCAGGCAGCAGCCAACTGTCCAGCGCACGGCGTGAGACACCAAGACGCTGGGCGAGCCCGTCGCGGGTGAAATTGAGACGGCGCATGGCGTCGCGGAGGAAGACTTGTTGGGACATGAGGAAGACCGAGTCAGGTATACACACTGCGTATGCTCAACTTCTTACCAACACAAATCAAGCGTACGTACCTAATTAGTCGGCATCGTTGAGTACGCCGGACGCGGAGCGTCCCAAGAGGCATTCCCACGCGGAGCGTGAGGAACGATCACCTCAAACTGATCGTGCCGATGCTCCGCGTGGGCGCGCAGCCCGGGACGCTCTGCGTCCCAGGTGGAACTGGCGACGCAGATGGATCGGTGATCAGCGCAAGACCTCAGACAGGAGAGATCGGCAACTCACGCTTGTGGGCGGTCTTGCGGTAAGCCGCTTCGATGATCGCCGCAGCCGACGCCGACACGTCCTTGCCCAGCAGGTAGTTGTCGATGTCGTCGTAGGTGCAGCCGTAGGCCACTTCGTCCAGCTTGCCCGGGGCCAGATCTTCAAGGTCGGCTGTCGGGGCTTTGCTCACAAGGTGGGCCGGAGCACCCAGAGCGCCTGCGATCAGACGGACCTGTCCCTTGGTGAGGCCACTCAGGGGTGCCAGGTCGCAGGCGCCGTCGCCGAACTTGGTGAAGAACCCCATCACGGCTTCAGCGGCGTGGTCG
The DNA here is from genome assembly GCF_001642795.1 of Pseudomonas viridiflava. Lineage (GTDB taxonomy): Bacteria > Pseudomonadota > Gammaproteobacteria > Pseudomonadales > Pseudomonadaceae > Aquipseudomonas > Aquipseudomonas viridiflava. The sequence continues at coordinate 335,193 of NZ_LKEH01000043.1, forward strand.
GTGCCGACCACCAGACCGCCGACGAAGTTGGCAATCGCATACTGCGCCAGCATCCGGGTGCGGGCCTTGACGTTGCCCTTGGCGAAGTCGGTGAGCTCCGGGCTCGGCTCCAGACCTTCTATGGAGATTTCGCCCATCACGCTGTCGACCGCACCAGCGATGTTCACGCTGGTGATCAGGTCTGGCTGGATAAAGCTCAATGCCGCCTGAGCATCGTGTTCATCGGCCTGAGTCTTGTAAGGCAGCCGCACGGCGACGAACTTTACTGCGTGCCCAGCTGCTTTCAGTTCGTTGACGGCGAGCTGGCAAAGGCGTCCGGTGGTCGAGGAATCCACCCCGCCACTGATGCCCAGCACCAGTGCTTTCGCACCGGACTCGAGCAGCACGCCTTTGATAAAGCCGATGCGTCGGGCGATTTCGGCGTTCACGCTGTCAACGTCGTTGATGCCTCGGTCAATGCGAAGGGCTGACTGGATCTCGGTTTGCAGACGGCTTTGCGTATTCATGATTTCACTCCTTGACCTGAAAAACCTGCTTGAGGTACGACAGAAACTCCGGCGATTCGCACTGGCTCTTGCCCGGCGCATCGGAAATCTTCGCCACCGGTTGACCCTGACAGTTGACCATTTTCATCACGATGCTCAGCGGCTTCACGCCTTCGACGCCGTTGGTGAGGTCGGTGCCGATGCCGAACGAAACGTTGATGCGTCCCCGGAAGTGACGCAGGATCCGCAGCGCCTTGTCGCCCAGATTCAGGCCGTCGCTGAAGATCAGCGTCTTGGTCTGCGGGTCGATGCGCAGTGATTCGTAGTGCGCGATCATGCGGTCGCCCCACACCAGCGGATCACCCGAGTCGTGACGGCAGCCATCGAATAGCTTGGCGTAGTACGAATCGAAATCGCGCAGGAAGGCGTCCTGATTGATGCAGTCGGCCAGCGTCAACCCCGGATCACCACGGTACTCCTTGATCCAGCCATCCAGCGCGGCTTTCTGGCTGTCGACCAGACGCGGCCCCAGTTGCTGGTGCGCCTGAAACCATTCGTGAGCCTGCGTGCCCACGGCGCGGATATTGAATTCGCGGGCCAGTTGAATGTTGCTGGTGCCGACGAACTCACCGGGAAAGTCGCGCATCATGGTGCGCACGACTTCTTCCTGCGCCAGGTAGGAAATCCTGCGACGCGTACCGAAGTCAGCGACCTTGAACGCCGCCAGTTCTTCTGTCGTGGCGTTGGCTTTCAACCAGTCGAATTTCTTGTAAAGACTTTCACGCACCTGCTCCAGAGACAGATCCGGGTAGACGTGGCGGTTACGGATCTCGCTGACGATGGCAAGAATCTTGACCTCGAACGGCGAGACGCCAACCCACGGACCGCGTGCACGGATTTCCAGCTGGCCGTCTTTCTCTCCGACTTTCACGAAGCGCGGCTTGAGCCGGAAGTCTTCCAGGTAGTCGATATAGTCGGTGCTGATGTAAGGAATGCCACGCAGATGACGCAGCATGTCCTGACTGCTTTCCAGCTCCTGAAGCTGATCGACTGCTTCGCGGATTTCGTTGATGTACGGCGTCAGATCGTCCTGAGAGCGAACCCGCAGCGCCCATTCGGTATCGGCGCTGGGATAGGCGTGATAGATCGCCTGCCCCATCGACAGCTTGTACATGTCGTCGTCAGTCGGCGAACGAACAATCGGTTTGCTGAAGTCGTAAACACTTTCCATGTCTGTCTCCCAGGCCTCAGGCCAGTTCGGTCAATTCTTGCGGATTATTGGCAATCAGAATGCCGGCTTGCGCCATCTCGGCCAGCGCCGCCAGCGAACCCTCTTCGCTGATGCCCCGGCAGGCAGGCACATAAAGCACCACGACAAATCCGGCTCTGGCCAACTGCAGGGCGGTGGTCTTGACGCAGAAGTCCAGCGCTAGGCCGCCGACGATCACGCGCTCGATGCCGTTGGCTTTCAGGTACTCGATAACGCCTGTAGACAGTTTTTCATCCAGATCATGCCAAACCGCTCCGTAAGGATGCAGATCCGGCTCTACGCCCTTCCAGACGAAGTAATCGTATTCGAGCGGTTGAGGCAACACATCCAGCAACTTGAAGCCTTCGGTGCCCGGTATGCAGTGGCTCACCCAGGTCAGGTCGGCGTGCTTCAGTCCGGTTGGCTGGAGCATGCCTTCATGGGTTTCAACGATCCAGGGCGCATTCACCGCGTGGGCATCCTTGCTGCCCAGACGCAGGCGGGCAAGGGTCGCCATGAAGTTGAGCGCCTCACCAATCTGATCACCCCCGCTGACGGGCAGCTCGTCAGGGCACAACGGCGTGAAGCTTTTTTGGGCATCGACATCGAACGAAGCAGTCTTGATCTTGTTGGCATTCATGATGTGTTCCTCGTTTGCATGACCACAAAGTACACCTGATGTACTTTATGGTCAACACTAATTTAAACCTGTTTTCAAATTAGCCTCACAAATCTTCTCATGAAGGATGATCGTGTCCACGCCATGCAAAAAGTCGATTGATCATTTAGTACACCTAGTGTACTTTTTGATTAAAAGGAGAACGCCATGTTCGAGATCGCAGTCTATGGTGGAGCATTCAATCCACCCCACGCCGGCCATGCCAATGTCATGATTCACGCCTCCCGACAGGCAAGGCTCACGATGGTGGTGCCGTCTTATAAGCACCCTTATGGCAAGGTCATGGTGGATTACGACCTTCGTCTTCAGTGGCTGCGCCTGATCACAGACAACGTCCGCAATCAATGCGGCGGTGAGCTGTCGGTCAGCGATATCGAACGCGAACTCTTCAGCCAGAGCCCGGGACCTGTCTACAGTTTCAACCTGCTGACCTGGCTTGCGAACACTACCGGCTGCGCGCCGAAAAGCATCGCACTGGTGGTCGGTCAGGACGTGGCTGACGCCCTGCCCGGCTTTTACCTGGGACCCGAGCTGCTTGAAACCTTCTCGGTGATCATCGCCCCCGAACAGATTGGCGTACGCAGCACTGCCTTACGCAAGCAACTGCTGGAAGGTTCCCCGCTTCCGACTCACTGGATTGCGCCGGGCCTTGATCCGGTAAACTACGATATTTACGCATCAGGTGCCGTTTGACATGAGCCAGACCGAACACGACACCCCGCCGAAAATGGACTATCTGCACACCATCGACCTCGTCGTCCTGCGCTACTGCCGCAAGACCCTGGCGCTCGAAGTTTTGCTGCACAAACGCCCCAGCGAACCTTTCGCGGAAAGCTGGGCGCTGCCAGGCCTGGTACTCAATGGCGAAGTGCGCGATGTGTCTATGGACGCCGGGGTCAAGCGCCTGATCGAGTCGGAAAAGATCGGCGTCAGGCTTGGCTATATCGAGCAGGTCGGCACCGTGGGCAATGCATTTCGTGATCCCAGATGCTGGTCGTCTTCGACCTTCTACCTCGCCATTCTGGATCAGGATGCCAACCTGAACGAGCGACAGAAATTCGTGCCGCTTCAGGCGCTGTTGAGCCGCGAAAGCCTGCTGCCCTTCGACCACAACGACCTCATTGATCAGACCGCTGAACGTTTGTATTCGAAGTCGCTCTACTCCAGCCTGCCCCTGCTGTTTCTGGGGAGTGAATTCAGCGCGCCTGAAGCGACAGCCATTTACTCTGTGGCGCTGGGTCGACCGGTCCTCAAGTCGAGCATGCGCCAGCGGCTGATCAAGCTGACGGAAGAAGGCTACATAAAGGAAACCGGACGCAAGAAGTCCGGCGAAGGCATCAAGGCCCAGGCTACAGTCGAGAACCTCAAGCCTGGCAGGATTTTCTACTTCGATCGTTCGTTTGCCTGAAAAGACATGATGAGCCAGCCAAGGACATGCACATGAGCGCACCCACGAAAGAACCCGTTGTCACCACCCTGTTGAGCACCCGGTTCTTCGACGTTATCGACGTCAATGACGGAACCCGGCCCGAAGGCCAGGGCTACAAGATCATCAAAGAGCCCAATCCCATCAACGGCGTAGTGGTTGTGCCCGTTCTGCCGGACGGCCGTGTGGTGCTCGCGTCGCTGATGCGTCGCGCCATCGGCCAGATGTCCATCGAGTTCCCGCGCGGCAAGATCGACGATGGAGAAACCGCTGTGGAAGCTGCCGTACGCGAGCTGCTTGAGGAAACCGGCATGGAGGCCCTGAAAACCACCGAGGTCGGCAAGCTGCACAGCAACACTTCACTGCTGGCCAGCGCCGTTTCCGTGTGCATCGTCGAGGTGTCGGGCGACGTCAGCGGAGAAACCGACGGCGAGGTGGATAACATCATGATCAAGAGCCTTAAAGACGTTCAGCACCTGATCCTCAGAGGCGAAATCACCGATGGCCACACGCTGTCAGCCTTGACCCTGCTGAGCTGCCACGCCGATACCTGATGATCACCCTTTCGCTGCATTTCCGGATCCTGCCCGAATGAAAGCACCTCAACGTCTGCGCCTTGTCCTCGGCGATCAGTTGTCTTTCGACCTGGCGTCGCTGCAGGATCTGAACGCAGAATGCGACACGGTTCTGCTGGTCGAAGTGATGGAAGAAGCCACCCATGTGCCGCATCACCCGCAAAAGATCATCCTGATCTTCAGCGCCATGCGCCACTTCGCAGAAGCGCTGCACGAACGCGGCTTTCAGGTGGAGTACGTCGCCCTTGATGATCCGGACAACACAGGCTCGGTGCCCGGCGAGCTGCGCCGCTGGCAGTCGCTGTTGCAGGCTGACGAAGTGCACATCACCGAATGCGGCGACTGGCGTCTGGAGCAGTCGATCAGGGACACGGACCTGCCGATCCAGTGGCATGTCGATGGCCGCTTCCTGTGTTCGCGCACCGAATTCTCGAACTGGGCGCAGGGCAAGAAGCAGCTGCGCATGGAATTCTTCTACCGCGAAATGCGCCGCAAGAGCGGGCTGCTGCTCAATGGCGACGGTACGCCAGTGGGCGGCGCCTGGAACTTCGATGCCGAAAACCGCAAGGCGCTGCCCAAAGGCGTCACCGCGCCCTACCCCGCACGCTTCGCGCCAGACGCCATCACCCGGCAGGTCATGACGCTGGTGAAAGAGCGCTTCGCCAGCCACTACGGCGCTGTGGACACGTTCGATTACCCGGTCACCCACGCCGATGCCCAGGCGCTCTGGGCGTACTTTCTGGATTTCGGTCTGGCCGCCTTCGGTGACTATCAAGATGCAATGGCCAGCAACGAGCCGTTCCTGTTCCACGCCCGCATCAGCGCCGCACTGAACATCGGTCTACTGGATCTGCGTCAGGTGTGCAGCGATGTGGAAGCCGCTTACTGGTCGGGGCAGATTGCCCTGAATGCCGCCGAGGGCTTCATCCGCCAGTTGATCGGCTGGCGCGAATACGTGCGCGGCGTGTACTGGCTGAGAATGCCTGAATACGCCACCGGCAACCGGTTCGGCAACACCCGGCCGCTTCCAGAGTTTTACTGGACCGGTGACACGAAGATGAACTGCATGCGCCAAGCCATCGGCCAAAGCCTGGAATACGCCTACGCGCACCACATTCAACGCCTTATGGTGACCGGCAACTTCGCCCTGCTCGCTGGCATCGCACCGACTGAAATCTGCGAATGGTATCTGGCGATCTACATGGACGCCTTCGACTGGGTCGAGCTGCCCAACACGCTGGGCATGGTCATGCACGCCGACGGCGGGTATCTGGGCTCCAAGCCTTACTGCGCCAGCGGCCAGTACATCAAGCGCATGTCCAATTACTGCCGCGACTGCCACTACAAGGTTAGCGAAAGCACCACCGAAGACGCCTGCCCGTTCAACGCGCTGTACTGGCATTTCCTGATGCGCCACGGCGACCTGCTGCGCAGCAATCAACGCCTCGGCATGGTGTACAAAAACCTCGACCGCATGAACGACGCCAAGCTGGACGCCCTTTGGGATCGAGGCCAGACGCTGCTCGCCAGACTGGATGCCGGGGAGTCGATTTGAAAAAGAGCGAGCTTCCAGTCAAGACTTGCGTCGTGTGCGGGCTACCGTTCACCTGGCGGAAAAAATGGGCGCGCTGTTGGGATGAGGTGCGCTACTGCTCAGAGCGCTGTCGACGGCACAAAGCGAAACCTGCCTCGACCAACTGACGAAGATCAAATTGAACCGTCTGGTACAAAGTGGTTCAGAACCTCCATGACTGATCATTCATTCACAGGAGAAACCCCATGACCCAGACCGCTCTGGTTGTTGGCGCAAGTGGCATTGTCGGCAGCGCAATCACGCAATTGTTGCTGGAAAACAATTGGCAGGTTGCCGCCCTCTCCCGTAGCCCTTCTTCCGTGCCCGGCGTGATTCCGGTGGCTGCCGACCTTCAGGATCCGGCGTCGCTGAACGCAGCACTGAAAGACCTCAAGCCGACTCACGTATTCATCACCACCTGGTCGCGTCAGGCCACCGAAGCCGAGAACATCCGCGTCAACGCAGCCATGGTGCGTAACGTGCTGGACGCAGTCCGCCCGGCCAAAAGCGTGCAGCACGTGGCGCTGGTGACCGGCCTCAAACACTACCTCGGCCCGTTCGAAGCCTATGGCAAAGGCACGCTGCCCCAGACACCGTTCAGGGAAACCCAGCCGCGCCTCGATATCGAGAACTTCTATTACGCGCAGGAAGATGAGGTCTACGCCGCTGCCGAAAAAGACGGCTTCACCTGGAGCGTGCATCGTCCGCATACCGTGACCGGTGTGGCAGTCGGCAACGCGATGAACATGGCGACCACCCTCGCCGTCTACGCGACCATCTGCAAGGCCACAGGCCGTCCGTTCGTGTTCCCAGGCTCGCGCGTTCAGTGGGACAGCCTGACCGACATGACCGACGCCCGCCAGCTCGCTCAGCAACAGTTGTGGGCAGCGACAACGCCTGAAGCAGCCAATCAGGCGTTCAACATCACCAACGGTGACGTGTTCCGCTGGAGCTGGATGTGGGGCCAGATCGCCGATTACTTCGGCCTGCAGGCAGCTGACTTCCCTGCGCAGCCCGCGCCGCTGGAAGAGCAGATGGCTAGTGACCAGAAGGCATGGACCGACATCGTCACCAAACACCAGCTCAAGGAAGGCGATATCAATCGCCTGATCTCACCGTGGCACACCGATGCCGACCTGGGTCGTCCGATTGAAGTCGTCACCGACATGTCGAAAAGCCGCAAACTGGGCTTCACAGCGTTCAAGGCAAGCGATGATGCGTTTTTCGAAGTGTTTGAAAAACTGCGTCGCGAGCGTTTGATTCCTTGAATCATCGCGCATAATCGGAGCCGGCCGGGATGACCCGGCCGGTCCCACGCATTGACAGGTAACCCTCATGAGAATGCTTGTAGCCGCAGCCTTTGCGACCCTGAGCCTGAGCGCCGTTGCGGCTCAACCCGCACCGATCTTGTCAGGCTGCAACCTTGTCGAGCAGCGTGCACTTGAAGGCAGGACCGGCGGCTCGATCACCGACAGAAACGAAGCGCACATCTCCACTCGATCCAGCGTTTTGCAGGCTGACATCGGTAGCCTGTACAGAGCGGGACATCTGCCGCAAAAGCAGGCTGACCAGTTGTACAACCGCATCGAGAAAATCCGCTCCGACAGCGCAGGTTTCGTGAAGACCCAAGGGTTTCTCAGTGCCGGAGAGCGCGCCAGCTATGACCGCGAGCTGGATACGATAGCGGGCAACCTCTGCAAACCTTGAACGCAACCTAACCTTTCGCTTCCTGCTTGCGCTTGCGAAACTCGGCCACCTTGTGACGATTGCCGCACAGCGCCATGCTGCACCAGCGCCGTTTGTGCGATTTGGTGCGGTCGTAAAACATGAGCGAACACTCATGACTTTCACACTTGCGCAGCAGCGATGAGTCCCCTTCAGCCAGCAATTGCGCGGCCCCGAAAGCGATCTCGGCTACAACACGATCCGTGGCATTCGGCTGAGAGAAACGGTCCAGCTCAGGCGCCTTTGACGGCTCCCACACCAACTGCGGAACAGCCCTGAGCAGAAAGGCATTCAACCGTGACGGATCCGCAACGCTGTTCTCCAGACGCGCCTGAACAAGCTGCTCGATGCTCTCGCGCAGTTCTCGCAGCTCGTCGAGCAAGCGCTCATCAAACGCATCACTTCCCAGACCAACCTGTTCAAGCCATTGAGTCGCCGACGCGTGACTGGTCAGCAGATCGCGGCGCTGCCCATCAACCATCATTCGGGTGTTGAGCAGGTCCAGCGCAGGGTGGTCGGCGAGTATCAAAGGGGCCGGAAGCTGGGCGGTCGAGCTGGAGGTGGTCATTACAGTACTCCTGAAATTCTGGCGGCTATTGTAACCTATAAATTCTATTTGAATAGTTACCAAAGCACAGTTCATCCTGTCTTGGGTGGCCGTTCCAACACTTCAAAAAATGCCGCATGGCCAACAGGCACAAGCTGTGTCCAATCAAACTCTTTGTCATTTACTGAAAATGCACGCCCGTCTGCTTCTGCCCAAAGGGCGTGGGAGTTCTCGCAGGTTACGACGGCAGCGATGGGCTGCGCGGCGGCCCCAGATTGCATCTGACACACCGCGCGTGCAGGTTTTGCTGCCGGCTCCCGGCAGATCGCCGGCAAGCCGCCTCCAACAGGCGGGTGTTCGCTGCTGGAAAGCGGCGTAACGGATATCGCTTCATCCTTCAATATCAACCAACCGCTCTACCACGAGGCTGCCACCCATTTCCGGTGCCATTGATCCTTCAACACATTTCGACATGAAAACTCACTGAACTATCGCTTTGGCGGCACGATCCTTTCCTATGCGCAGTCAACGCGACCCCGGCGGCCGGTAAATTCGTGCCGTGACCTGGCCGGGCATCGCTGAACGATAAGGAGCCGCTATGACCATTACCGCCCATCCCGCTTACCGAAGGACACCAGGCCCGCTTCACGCGATCCTGCTGGCCGGGACCGTGCCGTTGTTTCTCGGGGCGTTGTTGAGTGACATTGCCTACTACCAGACCTTCCAGATCCAGTGGGCCAATTTCGCCGCCTGGCTGATCGCCGGGGCGCTGGTGTTCTGTGGTTTTGCGCTGTTGTTCGCGCTGGTGAATCTGGTCCGTGCAGAGCACAAGGCCGGGCGTCCGGTGCTGTATTTCCTGCTGTTGCTGATCACTTGGGTGCTGGGGCTGGTCAACGCGTTCGAGCACGCCAAGGACGCCTGGGCCGTCATGCCGTCGGGCCTGGTGCTTTCAGTCATCGTGACCCTGCTGGCTGTCGTGGCCGCGTGGATCGGACTGACCAACCTGCGTTCGGGAGATGAGCAATGAGACCTCAAATCGCACTGACAGCCTTGAGCATGGCGCTGCTTCTGAGCGCCTGTGGCGGTGAGCCGGACAGCACTCAGGCGCGCGGCCCGGACCCTAAACTGCCGGAACCGCAACGCGGCCTGCTGCCGAGCATGAAGATTGCCGAGCCCGTGGCCTGGGGCGACCAGAAGCCGACCGTACCTGAAGGATTCAAGATCACCGCGATTGCGACCGACTTGCGCATTCCACGCCAGACGCTGGTCCTGCCCAACGGTGACATTATCGTGGCCGAAGGCCGCGGTGGCAGCGCTGCCAAGCTCAAGCCGAAGGATGTCATCGCCAGCGTGATCAAGGCCGAGGGCAACACCAAGGTCAAAGGCGGCAACCGCCTGACATTGCTGCGTGACGCTGACGGCGACGGTACTTACGAAACCAAGACCGTGTTCGCCGAAAACCTCAACGCGCCTTACGGCCTCGCGTTTGCCGATGGCAAGTTGTACGTGGCCAATCAGGACGCACTGGTGCGTTTCGATTATCAGGAAGGACAGACCCAGGCCAGCGGCGCGCCGACCAAAGTCACCGACCTGCCTTCGGCCATCAACCATCACTGGACCAAGGCGCTGACCGTCAGCCCGGATGGCCGCTTCCTGTACGTCGGCATCGGCTCCAACAGCAATGTCACCGAGCGCGGCATGGAGGTCGAGATTGATCGTGCGATGGTGTGGCAGATCGATGCCGCGACTGGCGCGCACAAGCCTTACGCCACCGGCATTCGCAACCCGACAGCGCTGACCATCCAGCCTGAAACCGGGCAGTTGTGGGCCGTGGTCAACGAGCGTGACGAACTGGGTCCGGATCTGGTGCCGGACTATCTGAGTTCGGTGAAAGAAGGCGGTTTCTATGGCTGGCCTTACAGCTACTGGGGCCAGAATGTCGATACCCGCGCCCAGCCGCAAAATCCGGAGAAAGTCGCCGCCGCGATCAAACCGGACTATAGCCTTGGCTCGCACGTAGCCGCACTGGGCGTGGATTTCTCCATCCCGGAAATGGGCGACAAGTTTGCCAATGGCGTTTTTGTTGGCGAACACGGCAGCTGGAACCGCGACAATCCGGTCGGCTACAAAGTGATTTTCGTACCGTTCAGCAATGGCAAGCCTTCGGGCGAACCGCTGGACTTCGCAACGGGTTTCCGTGGCGACGATGGCAAGACCCGAGGCCGCCCGGTCGGTGTGACGGTCGACCCGAAAGGTGCGCTGATCATTGCGGACGACCTGGCCAACACCGTGTGGCGAGTGACGCGTAACCAGTAACCCTCAACGCTTCGGGCCGCTTGAGTTCAAGCGGCTCGAAGACTGTCACCGTTCACAAGAACCTCCCCTCGCCTGTCACTAAGATCAATGCGGCTTGATGCCCGCAAGCATCGTCAACACCTCATCGAACGACCCGTTCGCCTCGGCAAACCGCAGCCCCTTGGCTCGCTCGACAACCAGCTCGGATGGCGTCGGCTTGATCTCGAGCAGACCGAATATCTCATCCAGAAACTCTTCCAGCGGCATGGCACGTTCGTCATTTTCCTGACCGAGCAGCGACGTGCGCACGCCCGGTGGCGCCAGCTCAATGACCTCAACAGAAGAGTCCGCCAGTTGCACACGCAGGCTCTGCGTGAACGAGTGAACGGCCGCCTTGGTTGCACTGTAGGTCGCGGTTGCTGGCAGCGGTACGAAGGCTAATGCCGAGCTGACGTTGATGATGGTGGCGTGAGGTTGCTTGAGCAGCCGGGGCGTCAGTGCATACACCATGCGAATCGTGCCGAGCAGGTTGGTGGTCACGATGTCTTCGGCCGTGCCGAGGTACGCAGGGTCGGTCAGGTCTTCCCAGTGCATGATGCCTGCGCTGTTGATCAGCACGTTGAGGTCCGGATGGCTGCTTGCAAGCGCATCGGTTGCCTGTTGAATCGACTCGGGACTGCTCACGTCCAGTACCACCGAATCGATGCCGGGATGTTGCGAGGTAATGTCGTCGAGAATCTCTTTGCGTCGCCCGGCAACGATGACCTTGTTGCCCGCCTTGTGCAGCCGAAGCGCCAGACCCAGGCCGATGCCTGACGTACTGCCTGTGACCAGAATCGTGTTACCTGTACCGTTCATAGTAAACTCCGTCATCGCCATAAGCGGACAAATGTCCGCTTTAGCAAACTACCGGACAGTTGTCCGCTTTGCAATACGAAGAAAGGGATTGTCCATGAGTGACGACACGTCAATGCGTTCCGACGCCAGAAAAAACCGGGAACGCATATTGAAGGTCGCCGTGGCCGAACTGACGCTCGACCCTGCGGTTGCACTGAGCGTGATCGCGAAAAAGGCAGGCGTCGGCCAAGGCACGTTCTATCGGCACTTCGCAAGCCGCGAGGACCTGGTGTTCGAGGTCTATCAGTTCGAGATGCAGCAAGTGGCAGCGCTGGCGGAACAGTATCTGACCGACCGACCACCCGAGCAGGCCCTGAGCGACTGGATGAACAGCCTTGCCGAATACGCGATGACCAAGGCAGGGCTTGCGACCGCCATCCGCCAGGCTGCCGCCACGCGGGAGTTTCCAGGCAAGTCGGGGTACGCGCCGGTGCAGAACGCCGCCGAGCTTCTGCTGAAAGCCAACGAAGCGGCCGGTACGATTCGCGCCGGAATCACGACCGATGACTTCTTCCTGGCGATTGCCGGCATCTGGCAGATCGACTCACAGCGAGACTCGCAGTGCGACTGGCGCCCGCGTCTCGCCCGCCTGATGGACTTCGTGATGATCGGACTGTGCGCGGGAAGCCCCCGCAGCCTCGGCGAGAAAGACGCCTGAGGCATTCATGAGCACTGTTCACAAGTGCATTCTGGATATGGGCATTATCAACCGCCGCTCTATCCCATAGCCTCATGTTCACAGCATGGGCGGCTTTTCCAACCCAACCAAGAAGGTGGCTGCAGCCAATACACGCGCAAAAAGGAGATGTTGATGAATCCTCGAACTCCATCCGGCGACGGGCTCAGACTGTCGCGGCGACAGGTTCTGATCGGTACGGCAGGATCGGCCGTGACAGCAGCGTTGGCATCGACCGAGTTCGCGCAAGCGGCTCAAGACACCTCTGCAAGGTCAGCAGACGCGCCCGCCAGCAGCCACGTAGCGTTCACGCTCAACGGCAGACGCTACTGCCTGGACGTCGACAATCGCGCCACGCTTCTGGATGTTTTGCGCGAGCGCCTGCACCTGACCGGCACGAAGAAAGGCTGTGACCATGGTCAATGCGGGGCCTGCACGGTGATCGTCGAGGGGCGCAGGATCAACGCCTGCCTGACGCTGGCCGTCATGCATGAAGGCGACACCATTACCACCATCGAAGGCCTTGGCACCCCTGAACGTCTGCATCCGATGCAATCGGCGTTCGTGAAGCATGACGGCTACCAGTGCGGCTATTGCACGCCCGGCCAGATCTGTTCCGCTGTCGCCATGCTCGATGAAATCAAGGCTGGCATCCCGAGCCATGTCACCCAGGACCTGAGCGCCCCGCTGATCGCTTCCACTGCGGAGATGCGCGAGCGCATGAGCGGCAATATCTGCCGTTGCGGCGCCTACTCCAACATCATTGAGGCGATTGAGGAAGTCGCGGGAGCGTCGGCATGAAGTCATTCACCTACGAGCGCGTGACCTCGGCGGAACAGGCGGTCGCAGCGGCGGCCAGACAGCCCGGCGCGAAATTCATCGCAGGCGGCACCAACCTGCTGGACTTGATGAAACTGGAGATCGAAACACCGCAGCACCTGATCGACGTCAATGGGTTGGGCTTTGACACTATCACCAAAACCGCTGACGGCGGACTGAGGATCGGCGCGCTGGTGCGCAATACGGATCTGGCCGCAGCGCCCGAGGTCCGCCGTGACTATGGCGTGCTCTCACGATCACTGCTGGCAGGCGCTTCCGGGCAATTGCGCAACAAGGCGACCACTGCAGGCAACCTGCTGCAACGCACACGCTGCGCCTACTTTTACGACACGAACCAGCCTTGCAACAAACGTCGCCCCGGTGCCGGTTGTGCGGCACTGGGCGGGGTCAGTCGCCAGCAGGCAATCATTGGCGTCAGCACGTCCTGCATCGCCAGCCATCCGAGCGACATGGCGGTGGGCATGCGTGTACTGGGTGCCCACGTGGAAACCCTCGGCGCTGACGGCCAGGTTCGCCGCTTTCCGGTCGAGGCACTGTACAAGGCACCGGGCGACACGCCTCATCTGGAAAACACACTGATGCCGGGAGAGCTGATCACCGCCGTCACGCTGCCAAAACCGGTGGGTGGCAGGCACATTTACTACAAGGTACGTGACAGGGCGTCCTACGCGTTTGCCCTGATCTCGGTGGCGGCGATTGTCCAGCCGGACAAGACCGGTCAGATCGCGCTGGGTGGCGTGGCCTACACGCCTTGGCGCAGTGAAGAGGCCGATGTACTCCTGCCGCAGGGCGCACGCGCCGTGTCAGCCCGGTTGCTGGCCAACGCACAGCCGACGCCGCAAAACGCCTTCAAGGTGAAACTCGCGGAACGCACGATCGGCCTGGCACTGACGCAAGCTTCTGCGTAAGCCAACCCGTTCTTAAGCCAGCAGCGTCAGCCCGCATAAGCGGCTGGACGTCAGTCCGTTTGATCAGGAAACCTGACCATGAAATTCGATACGCCTGCCAGCACCAATCCCATCGATCAGCTCAAGGTCATCGGCAAGCCTGCGGACCGCATCGACGGCAAGCTGAAGACCACCGGAACCGCGACCTACGCTTACGAGCAGAATGCGGCCGTGAGCAATCCGGCTTACGGCTACGTGGTCGGAGCAGCCATCGGCAAAGGGCGGATTTCCTCGATTGATTCGAGCGAGGCGCGCAAGGCATCCGGCGTGATCGCCATCGTCACTCACGAAAACGCCGGCAAGCTCGACCGGGGTGAGTTTTACGTCGACCGCGCACTGGCTGGCCCTCAGGTGGATCACTACCATCAGGCCGTTGCCGTCGTGGTCGCAGAGACCTTTGAGCAGGCGCGTGCCGCGTCCGCACTGCTTCGGGTGTACTACGTTCGCGAACCCGGCTCGTTCGAATTGGCGGCGACGCTGGACTCAGCCAAGCCGCCACCGCCCTCTGGTTTCGGGCCGCCAGCACAGACCCGCATCGGCGATTTCGAGGCGGCATTCAGCGCAGCCGCATTTACGGTCGATGAGCGTTATTCCACGCCCGACCATGCCCACGCCATGATGGAGCCCCACGCCACCATCGCCCAATGGAACGGCAGCAAACTGACGCTCTGGACCTCCATCCAGCAAATGAACTGGGGTGTGCGGGACCTGGCGAAAACGCTGGGTATTCGCAAGGAAGACATCCACATGATTTCGCCCTACATCGGCGGCGGTTTTGGTGGCAAGGGCACCATTCTGTGTGACGCGGTGCTGGCGTCGCTGGCCGCACGCGAGGCCAGACGCCCTGTCAAGGTCACCCTGCCCCGCCCGCTGATGTTCAACAACCTGACCCACCGACCGGCGACCATTCAGCGAATCCGCATCGGGGCGGACAAGGACGGCACCCTCACTGCAATAGGCCATGAAAGCTGGTCCGGCAACCTGCCAGGCGGCAGGCCCGAAGCGGCTACCGCATCGACCCGCGGGCTGTATGCGGGCGCCAACCGGATGACTCGCCTGAATCTGTCCGTGCTGGATCTGGCTGAAGGCAGCGCCATGCGTGCGCCGGGCGAAGCGCCGGGGATGATGGCGCTGGAAATCGCCATGGACGAGCTGGCGGATAAGCTCGGCATCGATCCGGTGAAGTTTCGGGTCATGAACGACACTCAGGTCGATCCCGAACAGCCCACGCGGCCCTTCTCCAAACGCCAGCTTGTCGAGTGCCTGAACACCGGTGCCGAGCACTTCGGCTGGAACAAGCGCAACCCTGTGCCGGGCAAGGAAGTGCACGACGGCTGGCTGATCGGCATCGGCGTGGCGTCGGCGATCAGGGGCGCGCCGACCACCAAATCAGCCGCCCGCGTCCGGCTCGATCGTCAGGGTATCGTGAAGGTCGAGACCGACATGACCGACATCGGAACAGGCACCTACACCATCATCGCCCAGACGGCAGCGGAGATGATGGGCGTGGACCTGGACCGCGTGGTCGTGCAGCTGGGCGATTCACGGTTTCCGGAATCGTCCGGCTCGGGCGGCCAATGGGGCGCTGCCTCATCGACGGCGGGCGTCTATGCCGCCTGCGTCAAGCTTCGCGAAGCTGTGGCCCGCACACTGGGACTCGATCCGCAGAAAGCCGAATTTGCCGAGGGTGAAGTGCGCGAAGGCGACACGCGCCTGCCTCTGGCTCAGGCTGCGGCGCAGGGCGAAATTCAAGCCGAGGACTTCATGGAATACGGCACCTTGGCCAAGGACTACGCTCAGCAGACCTTCGGCGCGCACTTCGTCGAAGTCGGCGTCAACGCGGCGACAGGCGAGGTACGGATTCGCCGCCAGCTGGCGGTGTGTGCAGCGGGCAGAATTCTGAACCCCAAGACGGCCCGCAGCCAGATCATCGGCGGGATGACCATGGGCGCAGGTGCTGCATTGATGGAAGATATGGTTGTGGACCACCGACTGGGATTCTTCGTCAACCACGACCTGGCGGGCTACGAAGTACCGGTGCATGCCGATATCCCGCATCAGGAGGTGATCTTTCTCGATGAAGTCGACGTGTACGCAACGCCGCTGAAAGCCAAGGGTGTGGGCGAGCTGGGCATTTCCGGCGCTGCCGCAGCGATTGCCAATGCCATCTACAACGCGACCGGCGTGAGGGTTCGGGACTACCCGATCACCCTGGACAAACTCATCGATCATTTGCCCGAAATCGTCTGATCCCTTACCTCGCCCATGGAGTGCTGAATGCAACTGAGCCGCGCAAATCTGGCAGACATCGTCTATTTCCTCGCCATTGCGCGACATCAGAGCTTCAGCCGGGCGGGCCTTGAAGTCGGCATCAGTGCCTCGGCCCTCAGTCATGCAATGAAGGGGCTTGAGGCACGACTGGGTGTGCGTCTGCTCAACCGCACCACCCGCAGCGTGACGCTGACGGTGGCAGGCGAAGAACTGCAGGGACTGATCAGTACCCCGGTGCATGATATCGGGCAGGCGCTGGAAGCCCTGAATCGGCTACGTGACGAACCTGCCGGACGTATCCGCCTGAATGTCCTGAGCGATGGGGCCGAATTGCTGCTGGGGCCGGTCCTGCCGGTGTTCATCGAACGCTACCCGGACATCGAAATCGACCTGACCGTGACCAACAAGATGGTCGATGTGATCGGCGATGGGCATGACGCGGGCATCCGGTTTGGCGGCACCGTCCCGGAAGACATGATTGCCCAGCGGTTGTCGCCCGACATTGCCTGGGCGGTGGTCGGCACGCCCGATTACCTGCAGCGTTTCGGCACACCGACGCATCCCGAAGACTTGAAGCAACACCGCTGCCTGCGCATTCGTCTGGGCAATGCCCGGCTTTACGACTGGCAGTTCATGAAGGATGGCCAGGCACTGGAGGTTGAGGTGCCGGGCACTGTCACGATCGATGAGACACGTATCGGCGTTGCGTTGGTCACCCGTGGCGCGGGGCTGATGTACGTGCCGGCTGCCATCGTCGAGCCCTACATCGCGGCCGGTTCATTGCAGCGCGTACTGGAAGACTGGACGCATGTGGATCCGGGTTTTCACGCTTATTACTCCAGCTTCAGGCAGGTGCCCGTCGGACTGCGTCTGCTGATCGAACTGATCCGCGAGCTGCAGCCCATGGGCGCCCTGCCCTGACGCTGCCCCTAACCTTCCTGACGCTTGCTGAATACGTCCTTGAACACCGGCACCGCCGAGAACGTGTTCGGCCAGCCGGCATAAAACGCCAGTTGCGTGAGCATTTCAGAGGCTTCGCTCTGCTTCAGGCCGTTGTCCATGGCGCGATTGAGGTGAAAGGTCACCTGTGCAACCTGCCCGTTGGCGACCAGCGAGCTGACGGTAATCAGGCTGCGGTCCCTGGGCGCCAGACCCGGCCGCAGCCATAGGTCGCGAAACAGCGCCCTGGTGGTGTATTCGACAAGTCCAAGGGCCACTGAACCGACGTTCTTGTCCACCTGCGCGACACGCGCCTGTTCGGTGGCCTCGTCGAGCGGCAACCGGGTCGGCGAGACCGGAGCCAGTTGATCGGCACCGATGTTGCGAGCAGCAAACACATCCTTCGCGATCAGAAGTGTCGCCTTGGCATTACCCCAGCCCGAGTAATACGCCAGATGATTGATGGTTTCCGAAAGCTCCAACGGCGTTACGCCATTGTCCAGCGCCCTATTGAAGTGGTACGCCATCTCGACCGTCTGACCTCGCGAGATCAGCACGGCCACGGTCACCAGGCTTCTGTCACGCGGGGACAGACCAGGGCGTTTCCAGACCTCGCCCAGCAGCAATACGTCGGTATTATGGGCCAGCGCCGGAGACACGGCGCGTGCGTCGTCGGGCGTGGGAACTGCAGGTAAATTCATGTTGGAAAGTCCTTTGTCAGTGGCGGCACAGGCGGTGAGCAGAACGGTAAAGGTCGAGAGCATCAGTTTGCCGACCGTCATCGTTTCGCCTCGTACTGCGCATCCGTGACCGGCTCCAGCCATTCGACGTTCTTACCGTCCTGCGCTTCCTGAATGGCCATGTGCGTCATGCCGGTGGTGGACGTCGCCCCATGCCAGTGCTTGACACCCGGCGGTGTCCAGATCACATCGCCCGGCCGGATCACCTGCTTCTCGCCACCCTCCTGCTGTATCCAGCCCGTACCCGCGGTCACGACCAGATTCTGTCCCAGCGGATGGGTGTGCCACATGGATCGAGCGCCTGGCTGGAACGTCACGTAGGCGGCGGATACGCGTGAAGGTGCGCTTGCGGGAAACAACGGATCGATACGGGCTGCACCGACAAACGTTGCCGGTGCGCCCGCGACGGACGCCTGCTCGCCGTTGCGGACAATATTCATGGCCGACCCGCTGGACGCATCGGCGGCGTTTGCGCTCAACGGTGACATCAGGATCGAGGCCAGGGTCGATAACGCTGCGAGTGTTCTCATCGGTAAGCTCCTGCTAACGGGTAATCGATACCTACGTTAGTGGACAGCCCACCATGCGACTACCGGCCCCCTGTCTCATGAACCGATGAGCCGCACTCATCAATCAGCCGGTTTCTGCCGCACGTCACGCTGGGGTGCTCAAAGAAGGCTTCAAGGTAGTACTTGCAGAAGACGTGATAGTTGGTGAACCCGCACAGTTCGGCGACCTGTCTGGGGCTTTGATTGTTACTTGAAACGGATAATAGACGCCGCGCCTTGTTTATCCGTACCGACCTGAGAAAAGCGATAGGCGTGGTGTTCCTGTAGCGTTTGAACCCGGACTGTAATGAACGCACGCTGAGACCGGCGTGCACCGCCACTTCTCCGACCGTCAGATGAGGATCGGTGTTGTGCTCCATGAAATCCATTGCCAGCTTTATCGAATGCGGCGTGGGTGTGGTGTTGGCCGACGTGCCTGTCATCGCCCGGCTGTAATTATTGTCGAAATTGGACAACACGAAACCGATCAGACTTTCCTTCAAACTGTTTGCCACATTGATCAATGGCGTTCGCGAGTGGGTCATTACCTCGAACAGCGTATCCACCAACCTCAGAATGATAGTGATCTGTGCGGCACTGGCGGCGCCCCGACTGAAATAGATCCGTGTTTTAGGAGGGGCACCGATGAGTAACGTCAGGTACTTGAGCATGTCTGAATGGGCAAAATAAAGGGTGGTGTAGCGCACGCCAGGCGCATACGCGGCCTGGAACACCTCCCGCTGATCCACTAACGCTATCGAGCCGGGTGCAACTTTATAACGGCCTGTCCGTGTCTGCCAGTTGAGCGAACCTGCGTGAGGAATGGTCATCAGAAAACCATCCATGACATTGGTCGTTTGGTAACCCCAGCCAGACTGACTCAGCGAGTTGGCAACAAAGGAGTTGCCCAGCAGGCAGACACGTTTGCAGTAATCGAAGCGGCCCTGTTCGCCGGGACTGATTGACATAAAATTGTCATAAAGCTGGAAGTGCTCGGAGGCTCTTTCGACGTCCCGAATTTCAAGCCCGGTTAAATAATACGTATCCACTTACCCACATGACCCCTGCGTTCTCGACCCGCGTCAGTGTACGCCGGAAACTCTGACAGAAAACCATCCCGATCATGTGACCGCTGTAACGAAAGTCCGACATCAAAAAAAGCGCACGCTTTCAAGAAAAGCGCGGGTTTAATTGTTCCCAGGGATAGCGTCTTACAGGGCGTCGGGATAGCGTAAATATCAGAAGGCCACTAACTGATGACTGGAGCCGTTCATGATGAAGTCCACTTGTTATGACGATGAGGCTGCTATTCGATACCGACAGTTTACTGACCAGATCATCAATGAAGTCAGCGCTATCCTCTTTTCAGTTCGCACCCTGGAAAACCGGTTTTCGTTGATCAGCCAGTCCGTAGCCCAAACCATCGAAACCCTGAGCAGGCACGATCAAGACCTGCCCGCACTGATTGCAAGGCGTGATCTGAGGCGATTCCTGACTTCACTGGAAGCTCTGAAAGACAAGGTGAGGCTCAACCTGACGCTGGTGATTCAAAGTGCAAGGGCCTCGATCCGATTGACCCTACAGCAACTCGACGAACTGTCGGGATCGGAAAACATCGCGGTGGACACACAGCGTCAAGCCAGGCTGCAGGAGTGCATCGCCGTGCTCAATCGGCTGGATCATGAACTCGTGAACGCGGCTATCACCTGACACTTTTTTCTGTTGCACGATTGCAGGACATGCACTTGACGCGGTCTACCAGTGGCCATGTCTTTTAATAGCGATCGTTTTATCACTCAGTCTATTTATGCCGGAGAGCACCATGTTTTTAATGAAGAAAAACAAGAATAAGGTCACCCCCTCGCCTGAAGATGCAGCCGGCCGGGAAATCATTGCACAGGCCATTAACCAGACCATGGCGATGGCAAGGATCGACATCAACGGTTTTATCACTCACGCCAATGAAAAGTTCGCAGGTGCACTGGCCTGCACGGTCGAACAGGTCGTGAGCATGAGCGAAGCTGACTTTCATGTTCGAAACCAACCTTGCACTGGATTTCGAGAGGCGTTCGCACTTGGTAAGTGTATTTTCGGCACATTCAGAAGAGTGGCAAAAACAGGAGTTTCTGTCTGGTTCGAGGGCAGCTATACGCCGCTGCGCGACGAAAAGGGATTGATCGACGGTGTCATCTTCTACGGCATTGATATCTCCAGCACCGTTTCGCAGGCACTGAAGGCTCGCAGTATCATGAATGCGCTGAGTCTGGCGACGGCAATGATTGAATTCGATCCACAGGGAAACATTCTCGAAGCCAATGAAAACTTCCTCAAAGTTATGGGATATTCGGCCAGCGACCTGAACGGCAAGCATCATCGGCTGTTCTGCGACCGGGACTTTGTCGACAGCCCTCAATACACAGATTTTTGGGACAGACTGCGGACGGGTCGTTTTTCAAGTGGTCTTTACAAGCGGCTCGACAAAAAAGGCAACACCGTCTGGCTGGAAGCTTCTTACACCCCAGTCTTCAACGCCGACGGCGAACTTTACAAAGTGGTCAAATTCGCCAGCGACGTCACCATCCGTGTGCAGAAAGCGGAGAAAGAGTCCCAAGGCGCATCCCAGGCCTATCTGATCAGCAGAAGGACCGAGACGCTGGTGGAATCGGGGTCGACGATCATCAACGACACCGTCAGCGAGATGCAGAAAATCTCGCAGAGCATCGAACATTCCGCACAACTCGTCGCCCAGTTGGGAAACCGCTCCGAACATATCACCAAGATCGTCAACACGATAAAGAACATTGCTGACCAAACCAACCTGCTGGCACTCAATGCCGCCATCGAAGCCGCGCGTGCGGGTGAGCAAGGACGGGGGTTTGCGGTGGTGGCCGACGAAGTACGGCAACTGGCGAGTCGTACGAGCCAATCCACCACGGAAATCGCCAAGATGATTGCCGTGATCCTTCAGGAGACGCGCACGGCAGTGGACAGCATCAACCTGTCCAAGGGCGCGGCAGAACGCGGGGTCCAGCTGGCCAATGCGGCAGGCGATGCAATGGCAGGCGTGCGAGAAGGCACACAGAGTGCGGTGATGGCAGTCAGTGCAGTTGCCAACAAAGCTGGCGCCATTACGCCCTGAGAGCAGACGTCAGGCAGTCGTGCATCGACGATACCGGGCCTGAGGCATCGCACTGGGACGCAGCCATTCACCACCGTTCGTCGATGATGCCCGGATCCGACTAAACCACCAGGCACGTGTCTTTTCTACACCCTCATCTGATCATTGAATCAACGAGGTGATTAATAATGAAAGCCATCAGAATTGCAGCGTTTGGCGGCCCTGATGAGATGTCGGTGCAGGAGGTGGAAAGACCCCAGGCGCAACCGGGCGAAGTGCTGGTGAAAGTCATCATGGCCGGCATCAACCCGGTCGATTACAAGATACGTGAAGGTGAGTACCCCGAAGTCAAAGAAGATCGCCTGCCGCTGACCCTTGGCCGTGAAGTGGCCGGGGTGGTCGTGCAGACAGGCGACGGTGTGCTGGAGCTCAATGAGGGTGACCGTGTATTCGGCATGATCGGGGCAGACGGTGGCTACGCTGAATACGCCCGCGTACCCGCCGAGCATCTGGCGCGCATTCCCGACGCACTGGACTGGCAGACCGCGGCGGGCCTGCCCTTGGCGGGCCACACAGCCTGGCAGGCACTGGTCGAGCACGGGCACATCGAACAGGGCCACAAGGTGCTGATACACGGCGGCAGCGGCGGCGTCGGGCATCTGGCGGTTCAGTTTGCCAAGGTCAAAGGCGCCGAGGTGTACGCAACCGCTTCGGCCGAGGGCCTGCAGTTTCTCGAGTCGCTGGGGGTGGATCGCGCCATTGATTACAAGGCCGAACGCTTCGAAGACATCTGCAAAGATTTTGATCTGGTGATAGACCTGATCGGTGGCGAGACCCAGTCGCGTTCATGGCAGGTACTAGGCGAAGGCGGACGGCTGGTCTCGACACTGGAAATGCCCGACGCCAATCATCCGCAGGCGGCCGGTAAAACCGGAACACGTTTCATCGCCGATCCTCGCGGCCAGGAGCTTGCCGAGATGGCCGGTTATGTTGACGCTGGCGAGGTCTCGGTCGTGATCGCGCAGACGTTTGCGTTGGAGCACGCCAGGGAAGCGCTGGATTACCTTGCCAATGAGCATGTACATGGCAAGGTCCTGTTACGGGTTCACGAAGGCACCTGACGGTCGGAGGCGGCGGCGAGCATCGCCTCGTCGCTGCCCAACGCGTCTTTCGAGGGAGATGATCATGACAGGCAGCGTCGCCAGAACAGATGCCTCAAAACGCAAAAAACCCGCCGAAGCGGGTCGTTTTGCGAAACATGACCATCCCGACATCCTGTCAGTAGCCTCCTGGCAATGGTCGATCCTCCCTGATCGCTGCACCGTTCCTTCGCTGCAGCTGTTGAATTGGATCCTACCTATGCTTGAGGTCAGTGCAAAGAGCCAATGACGTCTGCGCGTGTAAGTCTTTCGCTATAGGGCTGCAAATGCTCACTCACACCGCACGCAGACCTGCTCGAACCAGGACGAGAAATCCGGCCATTTCTCATTGGTAGGCCCGTTGTGAGACCAGTATTTGACTTCACCTTTCTGTGAAACACAGAAATAGTCGCCATTGTCTTCAATAAAGGGCAGCCATTTTTTCGGAAGCTTGAATTGATTCCATGCCGCGTGGGCAATCTCGAACAGGTCGACATGACTGGAACCGGGAAGGATAACGGCCGGTTCGAAACTGGCATTCGCAACGTCGCTGCCGCTCTTGAGAAAATCTATGTAAGCGGCAGGAAAAGGAAAATTCAAGCTGCGCTCGGCCTTGGCGATTTCAGCATCGGTGGGTACACGAAACGGGTCAGTGATCAAATTGAAAGTACCTTCCTGAAAATTACACTCCACCAGCTTAGCAAGAACTGCATGGAGGGCGTGGGAGCTATCGGAGGTTACGACGGCAGCGATGGGCTGCGTGGCGGCCCCAAGGTTCTATCTGACACACTGCATGCGCAGGCCTTGCTCCCGATTCCCGACAAATCGCCGGCAAGCCGCCTCCCACAGCTCGGTTTTTGCTGCGCGACGCCGCTACGTCGAAGACGTGGTGGCGCCTCCCACCAATATTGAGCCTCTCACAAACCCGGTGCTACCATGCGCGACCGCCATGCAGGCAAGGGAATATCCGGTTCATGAGCAGCATTCGCGAGCGCAATAAAGAACTCATCCTGCGCGCCGCCAGCGAGGAATTTGCCGACAAGGGCTTCGCTGCCAGCAAGACCAGCGATATTGCCGCCAAGGCCGGTGTCCCCAAGCCCAACGTCTATTACTACTTCAAGTCCAAGGAAAATCTTTACCGCGAGGTGCTGGAAAGCATCATCGAGCCGATCTTGCGTGCCTCCACGCCCTTCAATCCCGAAGGTGTGCCGGCCGAAGTACTTAGCCGCTACATTCGCGCCAAGATCCAGATTTCCCGGGACCTGCCGTTTGCGTCGAAGGTGTTTGCCAGCGAGATCATGCACGGCGCGCCGCACCTGACGCCGGAGCAGATCGAACAGCTCAACGGACAGGCCCGCCACAACATCGAATGCATTCAGGCGTGGATCGACAGCGGACAGATTGCCCCGCTCGACCCGCACCATCTGATGTTCACGATCTGGGCAGCGACCCAGACGTACGCCGATTTCGACTGGCAGATCGCAACCGTGACCGGCAAGGCCGTGCTGGAAGACAGCGATTACGAGGCGGCGACCCGGACCATCCTGCGTCTGGTGCTCAAGGGCTGTGAGCCAGACAGGTAGCGCTGCGAAAACGCTTTCCCCAAAACGCAAAAAACCCGCCGAAGCGGGTCGTTCCTGCACATGTCCATCCCGACATCCTGTCAGTAGCCTCCTGGCAATGGCCGATCCTCCGTGATCGCTGCACCGTTCCTTCGCTGCAGTTGTTGAATTGGATCCTACATTCACTCAGGGGCATCCGATAGAGCCAATGACGCCTGTTGGTGTAAGCCTTTCGCTATGGTGCTCAAATAGTTCCGTAACCCTGCAAATAAATGTGACGCTCATCTCATGTTTGGTCATGATGCGCCGAGAAGCTGGAGAGGCCCTGATATCAGGCGTTAGCGCCGGTCGGTCTGTCAGCTGCAAAGAAGAAAAAGAAAAAATAACGTATGGGGTCGAGATCATGAATATGCGCAGTCTTTCCATCAGCCGTCGGTTGTGGCTGATTCTTATCGTTTCTGTGCTGATGCTCTTTATCCTCGCAGCCACCCTGCTCAAGCAGATTCACGACGATCTGTATCAGGCCAAGGCCGAGAAGACCATGCATGTGGTCCAGACCGCCAGTGGCATTCTTGCCTACTATCAGGGTCTGGAAGCGGCTGGCACCATGCCTCGCGAGGCCGCCCAGCAGCAGGCCTTGAAGGAAATCAAAGGGTTGCGCTACAGCCAGAATGACTATTTCTGGATCAACGACCTGCAGCCCGTGATGATCATGCACCCGACCAATCCCAAGCTCGAAGGCCAGAACCTATCGGCCATCCGGGACCCGGACGGTTTCGCGGTGTTCAACGAAATGGTCACCGTCGTCAAAAGCAAGGGCGCCGGTCTGGTCAACTATCGCTGGCCCAAGCCCGGCGCCACCGATCCGGTAAAAAAGACTTCTTACGTCCAACTGTTTCAGCCCTGGGGCTGGATCCTCGGCTCCGGCGTATACGTGGACGATGTGGCCGCAGAGTTCAAGGCGCAGATGTGGAACGCCGGGATCTTCATCGCAGGCATCGTAGTGGTCATGGTTCTGATGCTGACACTGATCGTGCGCAGCATCGTTCGCCCTCTCAGAGCGGCCGTCAGCGCGATGGGCAACATTGCCAGCGGCGAAAGCGATCTGACCCGCACCCTGGAAACCCATGGCAGCGACGAGATCACTGAACTGGGTACTCATTTCAACGCCTTCATCGCCAAACTGCGCAACGTGGTAGGCCAGTTGCAGAACTCTGCCGTGGCACTTGGCCAGGCATCCACCGATCTGGGCAGCAACGCCGAACAGGCGCAGAACCGCAGCCAGCAGCAATCGGAGCAGATGGATCTGGTGGCCACCGCTGTCAACGAAGTGACCTACGGCGTGCAGAACGTGGCCAAGAATGCCGAACACGCTGCCAGTGAAATGCGCAATGCCGAATCCCAGGCGCAACAGGGTCAGGTCAACATCGATAACAGCCTGCGCCAGATCGAACACCTCTCGGGCACGATCGGCCAGGCGGTGGAAGTCATGCACACGCTGTCCAGCGAGAGCACCCAGATTGGCGGTGTGCTGGAAGTGATCAGCTCGATTGCCGAACAGACCAACCTGCTGGCCCTCAACGCGGCGATCGAAGCGGCACGTGCCGGGGAACAGGGTCGCGGGTTTGCGGTGGTAGCGGATGAAGTACGCCTGCTGGCGCAACGGACCCAGAAATCCACAGCCGAAATCCAGGCGATGATCGAACGTCTGCAGCGGCACTCGGACGCGGCAGTCAAGGTCATCGGCGACAGCAGTCGCTCCTCGCAGCTGACCATCGAACAGGCCAATCAGGCGGGCCAGAGCCTGAGCTCGATCAGCCAGGCGTTGCGCAACCTCAACGGCCTGAACGCCTCCATCGCCAGCGCCACGCTGCAACAATCCCACGTGGTCGATGACATCAACCAGAACGTCACCCAGGCTGCGCAACTGTCGCAGAGCACCGCGCTGGCCGCCGAACAGTCCACCACGGCCAGCCAGCACCTGAGAAGGTTGAGTGAGCAGTTGAACGACCTGCTGAAGCAATTCCGCGTGTAATTGATCGGTTGGAAGGTCTGCGTGGGAACCTCCAGCAGACCCCGTTGCCTGAGACCTGTTCACTAACTGCAGGGGGTCACATGCGCACACTGGAATTGGCAGGCAGAACCGTGCCAGTGCTGGGTCAAGGCACCTGGCACATGGGTGAAAAAGGTCATTTACGCTCGGCCGAGATTGCCGGGCTGTGTCGCGGCATCGAACAGGGCCTGACCCTGATCGACACCGCTGAAATGTATGCCGACGGCGGCGCCGAGGAAATCGTCGGGCAAGCCATTGCCGGGCAACGCGACAAGGTGTTCGTCGTCAGCAAGGTCTATCCACACAACGCCAGCCGTACCGGAATTCCAAAGGCCTGCGAAGCCAGCCTGCGCCGGATGAATACCGATTACATCGATCTTTATCTGCTGCACTGGCCGGGCCAGTACCCGCTGACCGAGACCGTCGAAGCGTTCGAACGTCTGCGCGAGGAAGGCAAGATCGGTGCCTGGGGTGTTTCCAATTTCGATGTGCCGGACATGATCGAGCTGGACAACCCGCGTTGCGCCACCAATCAGGTGCTGTACAACCCGGAGCAGCGTGGCATCGAGTTCGACCTGATGCTGTGGAGCGCCAATCGTCACTTGCCGCTGATGGCGTACTGCCCGATCGGTCAGGCGGGTGATCTGCTGTACCACCCTGCCCTGCATGAAATCGCCAGTCGCCACAGCGCCACGCCTGCGCAGATATCGCTGGCCTGGGTGCTGCGCCAGGACAACATGATCGCCATTCCGAAAGCGACCAATCCCGAGCACATTCGCTTGAACGTCGCAGCCGAGCAGATCAGGTTGACTGAGCAGGACCTGGCCGATATCGACCGGGCCTGGCCGACGCCAACCCGCAAGATGCCGCTGGCGATGGTCTGATCACTTGGGACGGGGAATGTCGAACTGATCCAGTACCGGGTTCACGGTCCGACTGAAAGCCTTGCGTTCCTTGCGCTCTTTGATCGAGCTGACGATCTCCGAGATGCCCATCCCCAGCCCGATGGCACCGCTGACCACCCAGCCCACCGGGCCTGCCGCCGCGCCAATCGCTGACGCGGCGGCAGCACCGGCGGCCTGACCGGCAATTGCGCCCACAATCCGGCCGCCCACCGCTGCTGCGACCCGTCCTCCAATACCCACTGCGGCCTGTGAACCGGCGCGCTTGACGCCAATCTTGTCGCCGATGTCGGCCACTTCCTGAAAGGCACTGGTGGCGAGTTTCACGTCTTCTTTCTTGTCGTTGGTATTTCTGTTGTTGCCGCCCGGCACGAACGCGGCGGACATGCCGGTTGCGCCGGACGCAGATTTCGCAGTTGCCGTCTGGTTAACCACGCTGGCCAGCGCCGGGTCGCTGCCCACAATCATCTGCGCCTGTTTTTCGACATTATCGGCCAGAAACGCCTGTACATCCGGGTCATTCTGCAACTGGGTGATCTTCTCGCCCAGCGCAGTTTCAGTGGCCTCGGTGCCGCGAATCGATCGCCCGGCGACCACGTATTCACTCACCTGCTGCAATTCCACCAGAACCGCCGACTTTTGCTCGCCACTGTAATTCTGCGGATTGGCGAACACGTCCTTGCCCAGGCTGCGGATGTCGGTCTTGGCCACGGCACCCACCGTTGCCGCATCCGAGATCACCCGGGAAAAGCCTTCGTCATCCGTGGGCGCCTTGTTCTTGATCCAGGCGCTAATGTCTTTCTTGACCATCAGCCCGTCCGGCGCATGGGTCGCCAGCTTTTTGCCGCGCCGATTGCCCTGATCCATCATCTCGAACATGCCCGGCTGCGCCCAAGTCGTGGCGGCATTCCTGGCGAGACCGGAAAGACCAGGGTTTTCCTCGCTCATGGCCTGCAGCCCGACACTCGTGGTCCGTCCATTCACCTTCTTCTGGTATTGCGCACCCTGAGCGTTGGACGGGTCAGAGGCCGCGGTGATCGGTTCATAGGCCATCATCATGGCAGCGGAGCGGACCAGTTCGGTGGACTGCGGGCCGGCGTCGGGATTGTCCTTGCGGTAATCATTCAGGCTGTCAGTGCCGCGCTCGACTTGTTTTTCCATGTTGCGGGCAAAGGTTCGGGCATCCTTTTTTGTGATCTTGCCATCCGCCTTGCCGCCCTGAGCGGTGTCCATCGCGGTTTTCAGGTCGGGGTTGGCCTCAAGAAATGCCCAGGCCTTGTCCGCCTGAGGGCCGCCCTCGGCGATCATGCGGGCCACGGCAATCGGCCGGTTCAGCTCTCGCGCAGCCTGATCCCTTTCTGCAGGCGGCGTACCGTCGAGCAATGCATCCCACTTGCCCAGGGCCTTGGGCGAGTTGAAGCCCGACTGGTCGATGTCCTTGTAGCCGCTCTGAACCGTCGGCGTGTTCTGTCCTACCAACTGGCTGCTCAAGGCGCTCAGCAGACGTTTCAACAACGACTCCCCGTCGGTTTGGGCGACGTTGCTGCTCAGCAACTGAGTGAGCGAGCCGGGGTTGCCGTACTCGACGCCCGATGCAGCCGATCCTGACTTCTGGTTCGCCTCTGGCACTCCACCGCCAGGGCTGAATGGCCCGGCTGGCGGACGAAAATCGGGCATACTCATTTCGCGGGGGGCGCGGGCGATCGGGTCACTCATGGGGGCACCTGCAGGTTGGAGAGACAGCAGCATCGGCACTGAGTGGCCTCGAAAAGCGCCTGGTTCCAGCGACGCAAGAAAAGAAAGATGCAGTAACATGTCGTCACAAATATGAAATAACCGCTTGTCATCATGCGCACTTCGCCTGCCCTTCCGGGCTTGGCCGCACCTGGACTGCCATGAACAACAGCATCGCGCACCATCATCAGGACTCCGATCTGTTCGGTCTGCTGTACGGCTTCCGCTTTCGCCCCGGTGAAAGCGGTCAGGAAATCGGCTCGGTCGCGGCGCTCGATTACCTGCAGAATCCGACCGGCAGCAATGACTTCATCTGGCTGCACCTCAATCTCTCCCATGCAGCCTGCGAACGCTGGATGAAAACCCACCTGGAACTGCCCGAAGAGTTTTTCGAAGCCCTGCACGAAGGCTCGCGCTCGACCCGAATCGAGCACGTGGACGCCACGCTGCTGGCGGTGGTCAACGATGTGGTGTTCGACTTCAACCGGCTCTCGACCGACATTTCCACGCTGTGGGTCTGCGCCCGCCAGCGCCTGCTGATCACAGCCCGGCTGCAACCATTACGTTCGGTGGACAAGCTGCGCTCGTCCGTCAAACGCGGCGAGCAGTTCGACTCGCCGCTTGAGCTGCTGGCTCACCTGCTCAGCGATCAGGGCGAAGTGCTGACCCAGTTTCTGCGCAAGACCAGCGTCAATGTCGACCGTATCGAAGACCAATTGCTGTCCCAGCGCCTGAGCAACAACCGCTCGGAGCTGGGTGCCATGCGCAGGGTACTGGTTCGCCTGCAACGACTTCTGGCGCTGGAGCCGGGCTCGCTGATGCGCCTGTTGCACCGCCCGCCACAGTGGCTGCGCGAGCAGGATGTGCAGGCGCTGCGCCAGTCCATCGAGGAATCGTCCTTGGTCATCAACGACCTGACGGCACTGGGCGAACGCATCAAGCTGCTGCAGGAAGAGATCGCCGCCAACCTCAACGAGCAGAGCAGCCGCACCCTCTTCACCCTGACCGTCGTGACGGTGCTGGCCCTGCCGATCAACATCGTCGCCGGTTTCTTCGGCATGAACGTGGGTGGCGTACCACTTGCCACTGACCCGGAAGGCTTCTGGATTCTGGTGGCTCTTGTCGCGACCTTCACGTTGGTGGCGGGGCGTTGGGCCTTTCGCAAGCGTGGCGATTACTGACGCTTCTTCAGTGAGATGACGATGCCGGTGATCAGGAAACCTGTCTGAATAGCCGATGAATTGACCTGTGTCGCATCTCTGTCACATTTTGCAATGACCATGGCAGTAATCTTTCAATCAGGTACTGCACACATGGCTATCAGCGCACTTTCCCCCGACGCCCCTGGCGGGGCGAGCCTGTCGGCAACCCAGTTCGGGCGCAAACCCGGTCGCCTGACCATGACGATTTTCTTCGCCATCCTCATCGCCGGGCTGGCGTTCACCGGTTACAGCCTCAAGCAGGACGTGGATGACATGGGCACGGTGGTTACCACCTGGACGCCCTTCATTCTGCTGGGCGTGGCACTGTTGATCGCGCTGGGCTTCGAGTTCGTCAACGGCTTCCACGACACGGCCAACGCAGTGGCCACCGTGATCTACACCCATTCACTGCCGCCCGGCTTTGCCGTGGTCTGGTCAGGGTTCTTCAATTTTCTGGGTGTAATGCTGTCCAGCGGCGCGGTCGCCTTCGGCATCATTGCCCTGCTCCCTGTAGAGCTTATTCTGCAAACCGGCTCGTCAGCCGGTTTCGCGATGATCTTCGCCCTGCTGATTGCTGCGATCATCTGGAACCTGGGCACCTGGTGGCTGGGGCTGCCCGCGTCGTCTTCGCACACGCTGATCGGCTCGATCATCGGCGTCGGCATTGCCAACGCGCTGATGCACGGGCGTGACGGCACCAGCGGTGTGGACTGGTCGCAGGCAACCAAGATCGGTTATTCACTGCTGCTTTCGCCACTGGTGGGGTTCGGCTGCGCCGCACTGCTGTTGCTGGCCATGCGCATGTTCATCAAGAACCGCGCGCTGTACAAGGCACCGGAAGGCAACGCCCCGCCTCCGTGGTGGATCCGCAGCCTGCTGATCGTGACCTGCACCGGCGTGTCGTTCGCCCACGGTTCCAACGATGGGCAAAAAGGCATGGGCCTGATCATGCTGATTCTGGTCGGCACCCTGCCGATGGCCTATGCGCTGAACCGCACCATGCCTGCCGATCAGGCAACGCAATTCGCGGCAGTGGCCGAGGTCACGCAACAGGCGCTGATACGCAGCGCCCCGCTGCCTGCCCCGGCGGATTCGCGCCAGACACTCTCGGATTATCTGGTCAGCAAGGAGGCGACGCCTGACCTCATCCCGGCGCTGGCGGTAATGGCGGGCAAGATCGGTAATGAAGTGCGCAGCTACGGTTCGCTGTCCAAAGTACCTGCCGAGGCGGTCACCAACGTGCGAAACGACATGTACCTGACCTCGGAAACCATCCGTGTGATGGAGAAGAACAAGGTCGGAAACTTCGACGCAGACACTCAGACCAAGCTGGAAGCCTTCAAGAAACAGATCGATGACGCCACGCGCTTCATTCCGACCTGGGTCAAGATCGTGGTCGCGATTGCGCTGGGTCTGGGCACCATGGTTGGCTGGAAACGGATCGTGGTGACGGTGGGCGAGCGGATCGGCAAGACCCACCTGACCTACGCCCAGGGCGCCTCGGCCGAAGTGGTGGCGATGTTCACCATCGGTGCGGCGGACATGTACGGTCTGCCGGTTTCAACGACCCATGTACTGTCTTCCGGCGTGGCGGGCTCGATGGTCGCCAATGGCTCGGGATTGCAGATGCGCACCTTGCGTAACCTGGCAACGGCCTGGGTGCTGACACTGCCTGCAGCGATTCTGTTGTCAGGGTCATTGTACTGGGTGTTCAGTCATTTATTTTGAATGAGCATCTGGCGCGCTCATTGATATACATAAATCCGCCTCACCACTGATGGTGCCCATTGCTCTGCGTGGGCATGCATCCCGTGACGCTCCGCGTCACAAATGGCGCAGACTGAGGATTCAGTGAGCCGGGCGCATGGCTCCAGTCACCTTTTCGCCCCTCGGCGACCTACTTTGAGGGGCCAAAGTAGGCAAAGCCCGCT
>NZ_LKEH01000044.1:0-12291 GCF_001642795.1 Pseudomonas viridiflava
CGATTGCCCCCCGAATCAGCGCCAGGACTCAGCCTTCACCCACGTCGCGATCTGCGGTGTTCATGACATCGCGGTAAAAAAGCGCATCAGTGCCGCTGTATCTCTGAATAGCCAGATGACTTGTGTATAACGACGAGCGCTCCGCATGGGCGCGCTTTTTTCGTGGGACGCGGAGCGTCCCGGGCTGGGTGCCAACGCGGCGCATTGGCACGACCGAGCGCACTAGGCCTGCGGCACACGCACCCAGCCTTCCATCAACACTCTGGCGCTGCGGCTCATGATGGCCTTGGTGACTTTCCATTCGCCCTCTTGCTGATGCGCCTCGGCGCCCACCCGTAAAGTGCCAGAGGGATGGCCGAACCGCACCGCGCTGCGGGTTTCGCCGCCCGCCGCCAGATTCACCAGTGTGCCCGGAATGGCAGCCGCCGTGCCAATCGCCACAGCGGCAGTGCCCATCATCGCGTGGTGCAGCTTGCCCATGGACACGGCACGCACCAGTAGATCGATATCCTGCGTCGCGACCGGCTTGCCGCTGGACGACACGTAGCCGGACGGTGGCGCGACGAAAGCGACCTTCGGCGTGTGCTGCCGACGGGCTGCTTCATCGACATGCCCGATCAGTCCCATGCGCACAGCGCCGTATGCCCGAATGGTTTCCAGCTTCGCCAGTGCTTCAGGGCTGCCATTGATGTCGCCCTGCAGCTCGGTGCCGGTGTAACCGATATCGGCGGCGTTGATGAAAATGGTCGGAATGCCCGCGTTGATCAGGGTTGCCTTCAACGTGCCGACACCCGGCACTTCCAGATCGTCTATCAGTTTGCCGGTGGGAAACATCGAACCTCCGGCACCCTCTTCGTCCGCTGCCGGGTCGAGAAACTCCAGTTGCACCTCGGCTGCGGGGAAGGTGACGCCGTCCAGCTCGAAGTCGCCGGTTTCCTGCACCTCGCCTTTACTGACCGGCACGTGGGCGATGATGGTCTTGCCAATGTTGGCCTGCCAGATGCGCACCGTGGCAATGCCGTCCTGCGGAATGCGACTGGCATCCACCAGACCGCTGAGAATCGCGAACGAACCGACCGCTGCCGAGAGATTGCCGCAGTTGCCGCTCCAATCCACGAACGGTTTGTCGATGGACACCTGACCGAACAGATAATCGACATCGTGATCGGCCTTGTCGGAGCGCGACAGGATCACGGTCTTGCTGGTGCTGGACGTCGCCCCGCCCATGCCATCGATCTGTTTCTCATACGGATCGGGACTGCCGATCACGCGCAGCAGCAGTGCGTCTCTTGCCGGACCTGGAACCTGCGCAGCTTCGGGCAGGTCAAGCAGGTTGAAGAACACACCCTTGCTGGTACCGCCACGCATATAGGTGGCGGGGATTCGGATTTGCGGTAAATGAGTCATGTCTGTTCCTGTCCTGGTCATCGATCGCTCCCATGTTCTGCGCTGATCGTTATACACACGTCTGCCTCAACACTGATCGTGCCCATCACTCCGCGTGGGCATGCCTCCCGTGACGCTCCGCGTCACACATGGCACAGATTGCGGACTCAGTGAGCCGAGCGCTTGGCTCAGGTCACCTTTGCGCCCTTACGGCGCGCTACTTTGAGGGACCAAAGTAGCCAAAGTCCTTTGCTCCGGTTCCGGCCCCGGCTTCGCCGGGGTTCCTTCGTCCTGACACTGATTCGGGGGTGTTCATGCCATCGCGCTAACGACGAGCGTAGAGCGATGGGCACGATCAGCGCTGCTCTGATTTCAAGACACAGTCGCTTCGAGGAAGTCCTGGGCAAAGCGTTGCAGCACGCCGCCCGCCTCATAAATGGAAAGTTCTTCGCCGGTGTCCAGACGACAGGTCACCGGCACTTCCAGGCGCTCGCCGTTCTTGCGAGTGATCACCAGCGTCAGGGTAGCTCGCGGCGTACGCTGGCCAATGACGTCGTAGGTTTCGCTGCCGTCGATGCCTAGCGTCAGTCGGTTGGTGCCCGGTTTGAACTCCAGCGGCAACACGCCCATACCGACCAGATTGGTGCGATGGATACGTTCGAAACCTTCGGCCGCAATCGCCTCAACGCCTGCCAGCCGCACGCCTTTGGCCGCCCAGTCACGGGACGAGCCCTGACCGTAGTCGGCACCGGCAATGATGATCAGCGGCTGTTTGCGCGCCATGTAGGTTTCGATGGCCTCCCACATGCGCGTGACCTGGCCTTCCGGCTCGATCCGGGTCAGCGAGCCCTTCTTGACCTTGCCCTCGACGACTGCCATCTCGTTGACCAGTTGCGGATTGGCGAACGTGGCGCGCTGGGCGGTCAGGTGATCGCCGCGGTGGGTGGCATAAGAGTTGAAATCTTCTTCCGGCACGCCCATTTTCGCCAGGTATTCACCGGCGGCACTGTTGAGCATGATCGCGTTGGACGGCGACAGGTGATCGGTGGTGATGTTGTCCGGCAGCACCGCCAGCGGGCGCATGCCCTTGAGCGTGCGCTCTCCGGCCAGCGCGCCTTCCCAGTAAGGCGGACGGCGGATGTAAGTACTCATCGGGCGCCAGTCGTACAGCGGCTCGACCTTGGGACCGGTATGTTCTTCGATGGCGAACATCGGGATGTAGACCTGGCGGAACTGCTCCGGCTTGACCGAAGCCTGCACCACGGCGTCGATTTCTTCGTCGCCCGGCCAGAGGTCCATCAGGCGGATCTCTTTACCCTCGACAACGCCCAGCACATCCTTCTCGATATCGAACCGGATCGTACCTGCAATCGCGTAGGCCACAACCAGCGGCGGCGAGGCGAGAAATGCCTGTTTGGCGTAAGGATGGATACGTCCGTCGAAGTTGCGGTTACCGGACAGTACAGCAGTCGCGTACAGATCGCGGTCGATGATTTCCTGCTGGATGGCCGGATCCAGCGCGCCGGACATGCCGTTGCAGGTGGTGCAGGCAAACGCCACCACGCCGAAACCCAGTTGCTCAAGCTCCGTGGTCAGCCCGGCAGCGTCCAGATACAACGCCACGGTTTTCGAACCGGGCGCCAGCGAAGACTTCACCCAGGGCTTGCGAGTCAGCCCCAGCCGGTTGGCGTTACGTGCCAGCAGACCTGCGGCGATCACGTTGCGCGGGTTGCTGGTGTTGGTGCAACTGGTGATCGCGGCGATGATCACCGCGCCAT
Organism: Pseudomonas viridiflava; assembly: GCF_001642795.1. Taxonomy (GTDB): domain Bacteria; phylum Pseudomonadota; class Gammaproteobacteria; order Pseudomonadales; family Pseudomonadaceae; genus Aquipseudomonas; species Aquipseudomonas viridiflava. The sequence continues at coordinate 3,165 of NZ_LKEH01000044.1, forward strand.
CGGGCATCTGCCCCGGCACTTCATCCCATTGTCCTGCGATACCTCTGGCAGCCAGATCCGACGTGGCCACACGCGCATGCGGATTCGACGGCCCGGCCATGTTGCGCACCACGCTGGACAGATCGAAGCTCAGCACGCGCTCGTATTCCACCTGTTCAAGGCTGTCGGACCACAATCCGGTGTGCCTGGCGTACAGCTCCACCAGCTTGACCTGCTCATCCTCGCGGCCGGTCAGACGCAGGTAATCGATGGTCTGCGCGTCAATGGAGAACATCGCGGCCGTGGCACCGTACTCAGGCGCCATGTTGGAAATCGTCGCCCGGTCGCCCAGGGTCAGGCTGGCCGCGCCTTCGCCGTAGAACTCCAGGTACGCGCCCACCACTTTCTGCTGGCGCAGGTATTCGGTCAGGGCCAATACCACGTCGGTAGCGGTAATGCCGGGCTGACGGCGACCGGTCAGTTCGACGCCGATGATGTCCGGCAGGCGCATCCAGGACGCGCGACCCAGCATCACGTTTTCCGCTTCAAGGCCGCCCACGCCGATAGCAATCACGCCGAGCGCATCGACGTGCGGCGTGTGGCTGTCGGTGCCGACCAGCGTGTCGGGAAACGCCACACCATCGAGTACCTGAACCACCGGCGACATTTTTTCGAGATTGATCTGGTGCATGATGCCGTTGCCGGGCGGGATCACTTCGACGTTCTTGAACGCCTGCTTGGTCCAGTCGATGAAGTGGAAACGGTCTTCGTTGCGGCGATCCTCGATGGCGCGGTTCTTCTCGAATGCCTGCGGATCATTGCCGCCGCACTCAACGGCCAGCGAGTGATCGACGATCAGTTGCACCGGCACCACCGGATTGACCAGCGCAGGGTCGCCGCCCTGGGACGCGATGGCGTCGCGCAGGCCTGCGAGGTCGACCAGCGCGGTCTGACCCAGGATGTCGTGGCACACCACACGCGCCGGAAACCATGGAAAATCCAGGTCGCGGCGGCGCTCGATCAACTGAGTCAGCGACGCATTCAGGGTCGCCGGATCACAGCGACGTACCAGATTCTCGGCCAGCACGCGTGAGGTGTAAGGCAAGGTGGCGTATGCACCGGGCTTGAGGGCTTCGATGGCTGCATGTGCATCAAAGTAGTCCAGCCGGGTGCCGGGAAGCGGTTTGCGAAATTCACTGTTCATTGCTGGGCTCGGTTCATAGCGGCTAAATCAGGTTTCGAAAAGCAGGCGGGAAGCTCATGGACGGCTCCCCTGCCCACCTGGCTCAGCGTTGCTCGATGGGCACGAAGCTGCGCTGCTCGACGCCGGTGTACTCGGCGCTCGGACGAATGATGCGGTTGTTGCTGCGCTGTTCGAAGACATGCGCCGCCCAGCCCGTCAGGCGCGAGCAGACGAAGATCGGCGTGAACAGCTTGGTCGGAATGCCCATGAAGTGGTACGCCGACGCGTGGTAGAAGTCCGCGTTGGGAAACAGCTTCTTCTGTTCCCACATGACCTTGTCGATGGCCTCGGACACAGGGAATAACACAGTGTCACCCACCTCATCGGCGAGCTTTTTCGACCAGCCCTTGATCACCTCGTTGCGCGGGTCGGATTCCTTGTAGATCGCATGGCCGAAGCCCATGATCTTCTCCTTGCGCTCCAGCATGCCCAGCGTGCCCTGGGTCGCCTCTTCGGCCGAGCCGAAACGCTGGATCATCTCCATGGCCGCCTCGTTGGCACCGCCATGCAACGGACCGCGCAGCGTGCCGATCGCCGCCGTGATGCAGGAATACAGGTCGGACAGGGTCGATGCGCAGACACGCGCGGTAAACGTCGAAGCGTTGAATTCGTGCTCGGCGTACAGGATCAGTGACACGTCCATGACCTTGCGGTGCAGTTCGCTGGGCATCTTGTCCAGCAGCAGGTGCAGGAAATGCCCGCCGATGGAGTCTTCGTTCGTGATGCAGTCGATGCGCTTGCCTTCATGGCTGAAGCGGTACCAGTAGCACATGATCGCCGGAAAGGCTGCCAGCAGACGGTCGGTGGAATCACGCTGCTGCTCGAAGCTGCGCTCCGGCTCCAGGGTGCCGAGCATCGAGGCCCCGGTGCGCATCACGTCCATCGGGTGGGTGTCGGCGGGTATGCGCTCAAGTACTTCTTTCAGGGCCTGGGGCAGTTCGCGCATTTCCTTGAAGCGTTGCATGTAGGCAGTCAGTTGCATCCGGGTCGGCAGCTCGCCGTAGAGCAGCAGATAGGCGACTTCTTCGAAGCGCGCTTCGGCGGCCAGCTCGCGAACGTCATAGCCACGATAGGTCAGGCCAGCGCCTGCCATGCCGACGGTGGACAGGGCAGTCTGTCCGGCGACCTGGCCCCGCAGACCTGCGCCGCTCAATACTTTTGCTTCAGCCATTGCATTCTCCAGTTCTTGAAATTGTCGGGAATGATCATGTGAATATCCCGCTCGTGCGCCACGACACACTCGAGAGCGGACGCTGAGCGTCCTGGGCGGCGTTACCACGCAAGAGCGTGGGAACGATCAGCGGGCTTTTTTTCAGCCTTTCTTCTGCGCAAACAGCGCGTCGAGCTTGCGCTCGAAGGTGTGGTAATCGATGGCGTCGTACAGCTCCATTCGGGTCTGCATGGTGTCGATCACATTCTGTTGCGTGCCGTCGCGGCGGATCGCGCCGTAGACATTTTCCGCCGCCTTGTTCATGGCGCGGAATGCCGAAAGAGGATAGAGCACCAGCGATACATCAGCGTCGCGCAGCTCGTCCACGGTAAACAACGGCGTGGCACCGAACTCGGTGATGTTGGCCAGGATCGGCACACCGGCGCGGTTGGCGAACTGCTTGTACATGGCAAGCTCGGTGATCGCTTCCGGGAAGATCATGTCCGCACCGGCTTCGATGCAGGCAGCAGCGCGCTCCAAGGCCGACTCAAGACCTTCGACCGCCAGCGCATCGGTGCGCGCCATAATCACAAAACTGTCGTCGGTGCGGGTATCGACGGCGGCCTTGATGCGGTCGACCATCTCCTGCTGCGACACGATTTCCTTGTTCGGACGATGCCCGCAACGCTTGGCGCCGACCTGATCTTCGATGTGAATGGCGGCCGCACCGGCCTTGATCATCGAACGCACGGTACGCGCCACGTTGAATGCCGACGAACCAAAACCGGTGTCGACATCGACCAGCAGCGGCAGGTCACAGACATCGGTGATGCGTCGCACATCGATCAGCACATCTTCAAGCCCGGTAATGCCCAGGTCCGGAATACCCAGCGAGCCTGCAGCCACTCCGCCACCGGACAGATAAATCGCCTTGAACCCGGCACGTTTGGCCAGCAGCGCATGATTGGCATTGATTGCGCCAACCACCTGCAACGGCTGTTCGCTGATAACCGCGTCACGAAAACGCTGCCCGGGAGTTGTGGTGTCGCGACTCATGATTCACCTCGGTCGGTAGCCGCCTGATAATGGCGCTCGATGTTGCGTCTGGACGCACCGATATGGCGGCGCATCAATAATTCAGCCAGCTCGCCATCGCGTTCGGCAATCGCGTCGAGAATGCGGTGATGCTCGGCAAAGGCCTGGCGGGGTCGGTTCGGCGTGGTCGAAAACTGGATGCGGTACATGCGGACAAGCTGATACAGCTCGCCACAGAGCATCTGGCTGAGGGTGCGGTTGCCGCTGCCCTGAATGATCCGGTAGTGAAAGTCGAAATCGCCTTCCTGCTGGTAATAGCCGACACCGGCCTGAAACGCAGCGTCGCGCTCGTGGGTATCCAGTACCCGACGCAACTCGTCGATCTCCTCGCTCGTCATGCGTTCGGCCGCCAGCCGACAGGCCATGCCTTCAAGGGATTCGCGGATTTCGTACAGCTCGATCATTTCGGCGTGGCTCAGGGAGACCACGCGGGCGCCGACATGCGGCACGCGGACCACCAGACGCTGGCCTTCGAGACGATGAATCGCTTCGCGCAGCGGGCCACGGCTGATGCCATAGGTACGGGCCAGTTCCGGCTCGGAAATCTTGCTGCCGGGCGCGATCTCGCCTTTGACGATGGCCGCCTGAATACGCCGAAAGACGTGCTCGGAAAGGGTTTCCGAATCGTCTGCCAACACTGTAACTTCTTCAAGCGCACCTAACATTGTCGACACCTTGAATTTCAATAGCGCTAAATCTAGCCATACGCATGCAATCCGTCAAAGAAAAACGAGCGATTGTCGACAATCGTCTAATAAACGGAAGTTTTTCACAGACTAGCGAAGGTTGCCGGACGCTGTCACAAAACTGGCAGCAGCAAGGCTTCATGCTAGACTGCGCGCCACATTTATTCAGCGCTGCCCGGCCCCGGATTCCAGCCTGCAACCCTGTTTTTTTCGTCATCAGGCCCATCCCGTTTGAGCCCTGACCCTGAAGTTTTGCGCTCATTGCGCCAGGATTTATGAGACTTGATTCCCTCACCACTCTGTTTTGCCTTTTGCTTCTGCCTGCCTTCAGCGTTGCAGCCAACAAGACTGTCTACGGCCTGAACGAGTACGCGCGACTCGCTGATATTGACCTTGAGGTCGCCGCAAAGCTGGATACTGGTGCCAAGACGGCTTCATTGAGCGCGCGCGACATCAAGCACTTCAAACGCAATGGCGAAAGCTGGGTACGTTTCTATCTGGCCATCGACGACAGCCATGCGCACCCTATAGAACGACCGCTGGCGCGGGTCAGCAAGATCAAGCGCCGCGCCGATGACCGTGACCCGGATGACGAAAAAAAGTACACCGCTCGCCCAGTCATCAGCCTGTCGGTCTGCATGGGTGAAGTTTTACGCACCATAGAAGTGAACTTGACCGACCGAAGTGCTTTCCAATACCCGCTTTTGATCGGCTCCGAAGCCTTGAAACACTTCGATGCGCTGGTCGATCCAAGTCTTAAATATGCGGCAGGGAAGCCTGGCTGCGCTTCCGTCGCTCAAAACGCAGAGTAAATACATGCGCTCTCTTACGCTCCATCTGAAAATCCTGATCACGGTGCTCGTCACGCTTGGCATCGCAATCACGGCCTATCAGATACTGGCGCTCGGCATTCCGGTGACCGAAGACGAAACCGACGACCTGTGGAACATCGATGCCAAGGTCGAATTTGTTGCCAACCCCAAGGACTCGGTCAAGATCCAGATGTTCGTGCCGCCTCTGGCGCACGACTACATCAGCCTCAATGAAAGCTTCATCTCCAACAACTACGGCGTCAGTGTCAACCGTGGCGACGGCAATCGCCGGGTCACCTGGTCGACCCGTCGTGCCACCGGCAATCAGACCCTGTATTACCGACTGGTGCTGACCAAGCGCTACAGCGGCGAGAAACCCAAGGTCAAAGGCCCGATCTTCCGCGACAGCCTGCCTGTGGAAGGCCCTGAGAAAATCGCGGCCGAGGCCCTGCTCGCCCCGATTCGCCAGCACTCGGCCGATGTCGAGACCTTCATCACCGAGGCCATCAAGCGCGTCAACAACCTGAACGACGACAACGTCAAGCTTCTGCTGGCGGGCGATACGTCTGCCGGCAAGAAAGCCCAGGTCACTGAATTGCTGCTGTCCATCGCCCACGTGCCGATGGAAAAGGCTCACACCATTCGCCTGGACGCCGGTCAGCCGCAAACGCCTGAACTGTGGCTGCGCAGTTTCAATGGCAAGGAATGGCTGTATTTCAACCCGGACACCGGTGAAGCCGGTTTGCCGGACGATCGCCTGCTGTGGTGGACCGGTGACGAGAATCTGGTCACGGTCGAAGGTGGCAAGAAGGTGCAGGTTACCTTCAGCCTGAACAACAGCGAAATGAATGCCATGCGTCTGGCCAAACTGACCGACGCCAGCACTGATTCCGACTTCCTTGCCTATTCGTTGTACGGCCTGCCACTGCAGACCCAGCAGACGTTCATGATCATGGTCATGATCCCGATTGGCGTGCTGGTTATCCTGATTCTGCGCAACCTGATCGGCTTGCAGACGCTGGGTACGTTTACGCCGGTACTGATTGCCCTGGCCTTCCGCGAAACCCAGTTGGGCTTCGGTATTGCGCTGTTTACGGTGATCACCGCGCTCGGTCTGTCGCTGCGCTCCTACCTTGAGCACTTGAAGCTGCAGATGCTACCGCGCCTGTCGGTGGTACTGACCTTCGTGGTGGTACTGATCGCCGCCATCAGCCTGTTCAGCCATAAATTGGGGCTGGAACGCGGCCTGTCGGTGGCGCTGTTCCCGATGGTGATCCTGACCATGACTATTGAACGCCTGTCGATCACCTGGGAAGAACGCGGCGCCAGCCACGCCATGAAAGTGGCCATCGGTACGCTGTTCGCGGCGTCCCTGGCGCACCTGATCATGAGCGTGCCGGAGCTGACCTATTTTGTGTTCACCTTCCCCGCGGTGTTGCTGGTGCTGGTCGGTTTCATGCTGGCGATGGGCAGATACCGTGGCTACCGCCTGACAGAACTGATGCGCTTCAAGGCCTTCCTGAAAGAGGAACAGGCCAAGTGATCGGCTGGTGGAAAACCTGGAAGGCGCTGGAAGCGCGCGGGATCATGGGCATCAATCGGCGAAACGCCGATTACGTGCTCAAGTACAACAAGCGCAGCCTGTACCCGATTGTCGATGACAAGATCATCACCAAGGAACGCGCCATCGCGGCCGGCATTCATGTGCCGGAAATGTATGGCGTGATTTCGACCGAAAAGGAAATCGACCAGCTCGACGAGATCATCGGCGGACGCAGCGATTTCGTGATCAAACCGGCACAGGGCGCAGGCGGCGACGGCATCCTGGTGATCGCCGACCGTTTCGAAGACCGTTATCGCACAGTGTCCGGGCGCATCATCAGCAAGTCGGAAATCGAGCATCAGGTGTCCAGTATCCTGACCGGCCTGTATTCGCTGGGTGGACACCGCGACCGCGCATTGATCGAATACCGCGTCACGCCGGACCCGATCTTCAAGAGCATCAGCTACGAAGGCGTGCCGGACATACGCATCATCGTGCTGATGGGATACCCGGTCATGGCCATGTTGCGCCTGCCTACCCGTCAGTCGGGCGGCAAGGCCAACCTGCACCAGGGCGCCATCGGCGTGGGTGTTGACCTGGCAACGGGCATCACCCTGCAAGGCACCTGGCTGAACAGCATCATCAGTAAACACCCAGACACCACCAACTCGGTGGACGGCGTGCAGTTGCCCAACTGGGACGGCTTCATGAAACTCTCGGCCGAATGCTATGAGCTGTGCGGGCTGGGCTACATCGGCGTTGACATGGTGCTCGATCAGGACAAGGGACCACTGATCCTTGAGCTTAATGCCCGCCCCGGTCTGAACATTCAGATCGCCAATGACAGCGGCCTGACACACCGCACTCAGGCGGTCGAGGCGCGCATCGAGCAGTTGGCGCTGGAAGGCCGGCAGGAAACGCCTCAGGAACGGGTCGAGTTCGTACAGGCGCTGTTCGGCCATGTACCCGGCGCCTGAGAACGATCAGTCTCTGCCCAATCCCGACATACCCCTAGGAGGCGACAGTCCACAGGACTACAATCCCCGGCCGCGCCTCACTACTGACGTTTAGATATGCCCACCTGCCTGATTCATCCCCTGCCCTACAGCGCCGACCCGGCCGAGTATTTCTCACGCATTCGCCAGGCACCGGGCGCGATCCTGCTCGACAGCGGAAGACCCGTAGCCGATCGGGGTCGCTTTGACCTGCTTAGCGCCTGGCCCTTGCAGGAGCTGACAGTCGGGACGCAGGAAACCGGCAGCGCCTACATCGAACGACTGCGCGCGAGCCTCGCGGCACTGGGCAGTGCCAGCCTGCCGGAAGGCTGCGCGCTGCCCTTCGCAGGCGGGCTTATCGGCTACCTGAGCTATGATTTCGGGCGGCGACTTGAACCTCTGCCAGGTCAGGCCATCGACGACCTGCAACTGCCCGATGCACGCTTGGGACTCTATGGCTGGGCCTTGATCAGTGATCATCAGGCGCAGACCAGTCAACTGATCTTTCATCCGGTCATGGCCGAGGCCGAGCGCGCGCGTCTGATCGAACGCTTCGAAGGCAAGTCGGTGCCCGCCGTGACAACGTTCTCGCTGCAACGGCCTTTTGCCGCCAGCATCAGCGCCAGCGATTACCAGCAAGCGTTTGAGCGGATTCAGGACTATATCCAGGCAGGCGACTGCTATCAGGTCAACCTCACCCAGCGATTTCAGGCACCTTGCTCGGGCGATCCGTGGCAAGCCTACCGGGCTCTACGTTCGGCTTGCCCGACGCCGTTCGCAGGCTTCATGGCCTTGCCGGATAACGACGCGATCCTGAGCCTGTCACCCGAGCGTTTCGTGAAGGTCAGCGACCGGCAGGTCGAAACCCGGCCGATCAAAGGCACCCGGCCGCGTGGCAAAGACCCGGCACAGGACGCCGAACTCGCCGGGCAACTGCTGCACAGCGAAAAGGATCAAGCCGAGAACCTGATGATCGTCGACCTGCTGCGCAATGACCTGGGACGCAGTTGCCGAATCGGCTCAGTGAAAGTCCCGCAACTGTTCAGCCTTGAAAGCTACCCCAACGTGCATCATCTGGTGAGCAGCGTGACCGGCGAACTGGCGGCAGACCATGATTCGCTGGACCTGATCGCAGGCAGCTTCCCCGGCGGCTCGATCACCGGCGCGCCGAAGATCCGGGCCATGCAGATCATCGACGAACTGGAGCCCACGCGGCGAAGCATCTATTGCGGTTCACTGATGTACATGGACGTGCGCGGGCAGATGGACAGCTCAATCGCCATTCGCAGCCTGCTGGTCAAGGACGGACAGGTGTCCTGCTGGGGCGGCGGCGGCATCGTCGCAGACTCCGAATGCGAAGCGGAATATCAGGAGACCTTCACCAAGGTGCGCGTACTGCTTGAGACGCTGAATGCGCTGGCCTGATCCGGACAGTGATGATCGCTCCCACGCTCCAGCGTTAATCGATATACACAAGTCATCTGGCTATCCAGTGAGACAGCGGCACTGCTGTGCTTTTTTTACGCGATAGTGCGGACACCGCCGATTGCGACTGGGTGAAGGCTGAGTTCTGGCGCTGATTCGGGGGGCAATCGGCATGGATGCCGATTGAGCTGCACTGGGC
>NZ_LKEH01000044.1:12312-20783 GCF_001642795.1 Pseudomonas viridiflava
AGAGGCGGACTTATTTATAACGATGAGCGCTCCAGCGTGGTAACGCCGCCCGGGACGCTCCGCATCGGCTCTCGAACGTGACGACACAGAGCGCCAGAACCCATCAAAATCGAGCTAGAGCGCCAGCTCCCTATTCGATGCCTTGATGAATGCCTTCTTCAGGTCTTCGAACGTATGCACTGCCGGAAACTGCGGAAACTCGCGGATCACATTGTCGGGCGCATGAAACAGAATGCCTGCGTCAGCTTCGCCCAGCATGGTGGTGTCGTTGTAGGAATCACCTGCCGCGATAATGCGGTAATACAGGCTCTTGAAGGCCAGCACCGACTGACGCTTGGGGTCTTTCTGGCGCAATTGATAGCTCACCACCCGGTCGGTCTCGTCAGTAATCAGGCGATGGCAGAGCAAGGTCGGAAAACCCAGTTGGCGCATCAGCGGCTGGGAGAACTCGTAAAATGTGTCCGACAGAATCACCACCTGAAACCGCTCGCGCAGCCAGTTGACGAACTCCACCGCGCCGTCCAGCGGCTTGAGGGTGCCGATCACTTTCTGAATGTCCGACAGTTTCAGGCCGTGCTCGTCAAGAATGCGCAGGCGCTGCTTCATCAGCACGTCGTAGTCGGGAATGTCCCGGGTGGTGGCGCGCAGGGATTCGATACCGGTTTTTTCGGCAAAGGCGATCCAGATTTCCGGGACCAGCACACCTTCCAGGTCGAGACAGGCAATTTCCACAGAACGCTCCTCAAGGGACACTTCAAAACAAAGGGAAGCGGCACTCTAGCCGCTCGTCAGACCCCGCGCAACGCATCACACGGGCCAGCGAAGCGGCCATGCAACGATGGATTTTGTTACCATTGCTGCCATCACGAGCGCTTAAGCGCCACCCTTTACCCAGGAAGCCGCCTGATGAGCCAACCCTTCGACGTCGCCGAGCTGGCGACGACTTATGCGAACAAGTCTGCGCAGGACATTCTGAAACTGGCCTTCGAACATTTCGGTGACGAGCTGTGGATTTCCTTCAGCGGTGCCGAAGACGTGGTGCTGGTGGACATGGCCTGGAAACTGAACAAGAACGTCAAGGTATTCAGCCTCGACACCGGTCGCCTGCACCCGGAAACCTATCGGTTCATCGAGCAGGTCCGCGAGCACTACAAGATCGACATCGAGATCATCTCGCCGGATCAGAGCAAGCTCGAACCTTTCGTCAAGGAAAAGGGGCTGTTCAGCTTCTATCGTGACGGCCATGGCGAGTGCTGCGGCATCCGCAAGATCGAACCGCTGCGCCGCAAGCTGTCAGGCGTCAAAGCCTGGGCAACAGGCCAGCGACGTGATCAGAGCCCTGGTACCCGCAGCGCAGTGGCGGTCATGGAAATCGATACGGCCTTCTCGACGCCCGAGCGGACGCTCTACAAGTTCAACCCGCTGGCGCAGATGAGCAGTGAGGAAATCTGGGGCTATATCCGCATGCTGGAGCTGCCTTACAACAGCCTGCACGAGCGCGGCTTCATCAGCATTGGTTGCGAGCCCTGCACGCGTCCGGTCTTGCCGAACCAGCACGAGCGTGAAGGTCGCTGGTGGTGGGAAGAAGCCACTCAGAAAGAGTGCGGCCTGCATTCGGGCAACCTGATCGCCAAGGTCTGACCGACTGCAGCCCAGCTCATTGCGGGCATCGAGTGCTGCCCGCAATGACGCTGTGTCAGCTGTGCCCGATCAATGCACGGGCAGTTCGACATTGGCGAACAGCTCTTCCATCTCCTGTTTGTTATGGCAGGTAATCGCCTTGGCCATGACTTCGCGAGTCAGGTGCGGGGCGAATTTCTCGATGAAGTCGCACATGAAGCCACGCAGGAACGTGCCGCGACGAAATGCAATCTTGGTAACACTGGACTCGAACAGGTCGCTGGCATCCAGAATCACCAGATCGCTGTCCAGTTCTTCGTCCACCGCCATTCTGGCGACGATACCCACACCCAGATTCAAGCGAACATAGGTCTTGATCACGTCGGCATCTGCCGCTGTGAACACGACCTTGGGCACCAGACCACGGTGGCTGAAGGCTTCGTCCAGTTTGGAACGACCGGTGAAACCGAACACGTACGTCACAATCGGGTATTCGGCCAACAATTCCAGCGTCAACTTCGGCACCTTGGTCAGGGGATGGCCCTGAGGCACCACGACGCAACGGTTCCAGCGATAGCACGGCATCATCACCAGGTCACTGAACTGCTCGAGCGCTTCGGTGGCGATGGCGAAATCAACAGTCCCGTCAGCCGCCATTTCGGCGATCTGGGTGGGCGACCCCTGATGCATATGCAGTGCTACGTCCGGGTATTGCCGAATAAAATTGCTGATGACAGGCGGTAATGCGTAACGCGCCTGAGTGTGAGTAGTTGCAATCGACAGCGTGCCCTTCTTCTCGTTGGAGAACTCCTGAGCGATCTGTTTGATACTTTCGACCTTGCGCAAAATCTCACCTGCCGTGGTGATGATGCGCTCGCCTGCCGGTGTGACACGCGTCAGGTGCTTGCCGCTTCGCGCAAACACCTCGACCCCCAGTTCGTCTTCAAGCAGACGGATCTGCTTGCTGATACCGGGCTGTGAAGTGTAAAGGCTCTGTGCCGTCGCGGAAACGTTGAGGTCGTGGTGCGCCACTTCCCAAATGTAGCGCAGTTGTTGGAGCTTCATATGTATCCCTCAAAGCAGATAAACCCTAGGGGCATCAGCGACGGTATATAACTGGATTAATGGTCAGGCGAATAATTCTAGAACTTTTTATCACCTTTGTGGGGCGATGGCACGCTCGATTTCACTTGAACAGCCAATTAGACCTTCTCGAACCGTCGCTCTACCCTCGCCCTCTGTTCTGCATCATGGGCACCATGTAAACCGGTACATCGGAAAGCTGTAAAACCCTGGCGGCCGTACGACCTATCGACTCGCCCTCTTTCGCCCGATGGCTGTGACTGCCCACCACCAGCAAATCCACATCCAGTTTCCGCGCCTGCTCAAGAATAACGCTGGAGGGTTCTCCCTGAACGACCCGCACTGTGCGAATGAAAGACAGGTCTTTGTGACCTTCACCCAGTTCCTCACGAAACCCGTCGAGCATCCGTTGCTCTATTCCATCCATGAACGCACTCACGCCCCTGCTGTGAAGTTCCCTCAACGCATCCTCGCCCAGATAGCTCTGCAGAACCGACTCGGCGAACAGCCCCATGGGTTCAACGACATGGATAACGTAAAGTTCGGCATCGAACGTCCGGGCCAGTGCCAGCGCATGCTGTGTCACATAGGGCGCATACAGACCGAGGTCTGTGGCATACAGCATCGAACGAACCATACAACCTCCCGGACAGCCACATTGGCGGAGATTGATTGAGCTTAGCAGTGCGCCAAAGACCGCGACGGCGGACAATTGGCGGTCTGTCCGCTCAAAGCTTGATTTCGTTGGTGATCCCGTGGGGAACGTGGCCGGTCGCCACTACCTCGCGCGCCTTTTCGCAGTGCCCCGGCTGATCGTCGAAGAACACATCTGCGGCAAACGCCTCGAGAAACGCCGATTTCTGCAACCCGCCGAGAAACAGCGATTCGTCGAGCCGGATATCCCATTCACGCAAGGTCCGGATCACCCGCTCGTGGGCAGGTGCCGAGCGGGCGGTTACCAGTGCGGTGCGGATCGGGCAGCTTGCCTCCGGGAATTCACGTTGCAGCAGATTGAGCGCTGCCAGAAACGGCTTGAACGGCCCACCGCGCAATGGCTCACGGGCCGACTCTCGCTCGCTGGCCTGAAAGGCCAGCAGCCCGCCGGACTGATAGACCCGCTCCGACTCATCGGAAAACAGCACCGCATCGCCATCGAACGCGATGCGCAGCTCGGGACTGGCCGCCCGCCGCGCACCGCCAGACAGAATGGTGGCCGCCGCAAACCCGGCATCCAGCGCACTGCGCACGTCCTCCGCATGGGTCGACAGAAACAGATGGCAGCCGAACGCGGCCAGATAGGGATAAGGGCTGCGCCCGCCGACGAACGCCGCCCGACTGATGTCCAGCCCGTAATGCTGGATGGAGTTGAACACGCGCAACCCGGTATCGGCACTGTTGCGCGACACCAGAACCACTTCGACCCGCGCCTTGCTCAGGCTGGCGTTGAGGCTCAGCAGCTTCTCGACCAGCAGATAGGCATCGCCCTGCTCGAGAATCTCGTCTTCGTGTTCGATTTGATACTTGCGGTACGCCTCGACGCCCTCTGCCATGTAAACCGCATGACTGTCGCTCAAATCAAACAGCGCTCTGGATGAAATGGCCAGTACCAGTTTGTGATCTTCGGCGTTTGTCATGTCTGTTTCTCTGCCTCTTCAGCGATTGTCGCGATCAATAAAGGCCAGAGCCTGGTACAGCGTTCGCACGCGCGGCATGTCAACACCGGCGTCGAGCGCAGCGGCCAGAGGCCGGGCATAGATGGCGTCCAGCTCCAGCGGACGCTTTTCGATCAGGTCATGGTGCATGCTGGGTTTATAGTCGGGCATGCTTTCGGTCACCGTGAACAGATGTCGTGCAATACCTTCCGGCAACGTATGACCACAGGCCTCTGCGCCCTGCACCACCTCGTCCATCAAGGCCAGCACCAGCTCACGGCTGGCGGGGTCGCTCATCAGGCGCGACGTGCTGGTCCGCAACAGCGCCGAAAGCCCGTTGAACGGGACATTCCACACCAGCTTCTGCCAGCGTGCCTGTTGCAGGCTGGGCATGGCGTGCGATTCGACACCGGCCTGCCGGAACAGCTGCGCACAGGCTTCGACAATGGACAGGCGCTCCGTTTCATCAGTGGCCGGACCGCTGTGGTAGCCGATGCTCACGGCCCCGAACGCCTGATGCGCCACGACGCCGGGCGCAGTCCGGTGGACGCAGACGAAACACAGGCCGCCCAGTATGTGCAGGCTGTCCGGCAGAACCGCTCGCAACTGGTCTTCGACCGCGAGCCCGTTCTGCAGCAACAGGACTTTAGCGCCATCGGCAGCCATCGCGCCGATAACAGGTCCCAGCTCGGCATTGCCGGTGCTCTTGGTGCCGACCAGCAACCAGTCGCACGGCGGCATATCGGCAGCCGAACAATAGGCCTGCACCGGGTTGAGTTGCAGATCGCCATGCACCGCACTGTTGATCCGCAGGCCGTTTTGCGCGACGGCATCAAACTCGCTGCGCAGCAGAAAATGCACATCGAATCCGGCGCGAGCCAGCATCAGACCATAAAAACCGCCGATGGCCCCGGTGCCCACGATACCGATTCGCGGGCGTCTGATTTCACTGCTCATAACGTCTCTCTGGCTGACTGTCTTATCAGGGTAATTCGTCGGGTGGGCTGGCGAGTGCACGGTCCAGTGCCGAAGCCAGACCCTCGACTCTCAGCGGGGCGCGAATTGCGCCATGGAAGGCTCCGTCGCGCACCAGAAACAGTGCCGGCAGGTGAAACACTTCGTAGCGCTGCACCGCGCCACCATTGTCCTGGGCGTCGATCCAGCACAGGCGATCAACCGCAAGGCCCATCCCAGGCAACTGCTGCCTGGCCCAGCGACAGGCAGAGCAGCCCACGCTGGTAAAAATGACCAGCGAGGTGCCGGTCAGCTCAAGCAATTGGTGATCAATGTCAAAGTCGCTCAGTTGCAGTTCAGTCAACGAAATAGCCCTCACCTCTGGCCGTACACTATCCGTTGCAGCGCCAGTGGTTGCAAATGACAGATGCTTCAAGGCCGTCAGGTCGCGGTAAACAGGCCCGATACGCCGCTTTGCCCATTGTCGAACAGCGCGATAACGCGCTAAGGTTCCGCTCCCCACTGCGCTCAACCTGCTGGGCACCGCCGCACAGGGGATCGCAGGCGGCCAGTACCCGCGACCTGATGAGTAACACGATGGCTGATTTACCGATTGACGACCTCAACGTTGCATCCAACGAGACTCTGATCACACCGGATCAGCTCAAGCGCGAAATCCCCCTGACCGACGCTGCCCTGCACACGGTCAGCCAGGGTCGCGAAGTGATCCGCAATATTCTCGACGGCAATGACCACCGCCTGTTCATCGTGATCGGCCCATGCTCGATCCATGACCTGAAAGCGGCCAAGGAATACGCCGAGCGCCTCAAGGCGCTGGCAGCAGAGGTGTCCGACACCCTGTATCTGGTCATGCGCGTCTATTTCGAGAAACCGCGCACTACCGTGGGTTGGAAAGGCCTGATCAACGACCCGTACCTGGATGACTCGTTCAAGATTCAGGACGGCCTGCATATCGGCCGTCAGTTGCTGCTGGATCTGGCCGAAATGGGCCTGCCGACCGCAACCGAAGCGCTGGACCCGATCTCCCCGCAGTATCTGCAGGACCTGATCAGTTGGTCGGCCATCGGCGCCCGGACCACCGAATCCCAGACACACCGCGAAATGGCTTCGGGCCTGTCGTCGGCCGTCGGCTTCAAGAACGGCACCGACGGCGGCCTCACCGTTGCCATCAACGCCCTGCAGTCGGTTTCCAGCCCGCACCGGTTCCTGGGTATCAATCAGGAAGGCGGAGTGTCCATCGTGACCACCAAAGGCAATGCCTACGGTCATGTGGTGCTGCGCGGCGGCAACGGCAAGCCGAACTACGATTCGGTGAGCGTGGCGCTCTGTGAGCAGGCCCTGAACAAGGCCGGCATTCGCCCGAACATCATGGTCGACTGCAGCCACGCCAACTCCAACAAGGACCCGGCCCTTCAGCCACTGGTCATGGAAAACGTCGCCAACCAGATTCTGGAAGGCAACGAGTCGATCATCGGTCTGATGGTCGAGAGCCATCTGAACTGGGGTTGTCAGGCCATTCCCAAGGACCTGTCGGAACTGCAATACGGCGTGTCCATCACCGATGCCTGCATCGATTGGGAAAGCACCGAGAAAACCCTGCGCGGCATGCATGCCAAGCTCAAGGGTGTATTACCGGCGCGCAAGCGCAAGTAATAGGTCACGCACACCAAAACGCCGAGCAATGCTCGGCGTTTTTGCAGGTGTCGATTACAGCGTGATGCAGATCAGATCTTCGCGGCCTGTCGCTGATGGCGCTCCATGTAACGCTCAACGTAGGAGCAGGAGGGAATAACGGTGTAGCCCATGCTGTCGGCGTAATCGAGCGCCTTCTCGGTCAGGGCAGCAGCGATGCCCCTGCCGCGCAATGCATCCGGGACGAAAGTCCTATAGAAATCCAGAGTCTGTTTCCCCAGGTCCATATAGGTCAGGTAGGCCCGATGGCCATCGATGTTGATTTCGAACTGATGGCCGGTCTGATCATGGTGGATGGACAACGCCTCGCTCATCGCTACTCCTCGCGGGTCTTGGAATTTGACCCCTACCTTACCGATCTTTTTCCGGCGAAGAAACATCTACGCCACCCTGTGCCTGTTTTCGACACCGGGAAGCGCCTGGCCGATCTCAACAAAGAGCACCTGTAAATAGTAGGCGTCATTGCCGGAGATGCTCAAGTGCGATACCTATAAAAAAGCATAAAACCACGGCAAGGCATAGCCAACACTCGCTCGCCCCTTACACGCCAGTTCAACACGATCGATTCAGGCACTTGCCTTGTGCTCGTCGATGCATGGGATCCGCCGAATAAAAGGCTCTACACCGGACGCAGGATGACCGATATGAAGCCAACATCCATCACTGTCTGCGCGGTCATACAGGAACCGTTTCGATAAGGCTGTTGTCAGCTTTACAGCAGTGGCCAGCCACAGCAAAGTGGATAGTTTTTAGACAGTTTGCATGAGAAGTAACGCGGAACACTTTCAAAGCCAAGAAATTTATGCGCTTCTTGCGCTTCCTCCGTTTACTTACTACAAACAATGGGTACTATGTACGCCGGTCATTTTCTCACTTTCGAGAGATGACTAATTTGAAATAAGTCCTTGAAGGGGAACACGATGAACAACGTTCTGAAATTCTCTGCTCTGGCTCTGGCAGCAGTTCTGGCCACCGGTTGCAGCAGCGTATCCAAAGAAACCGAAGCTCGTCTGACAGCTACCGAAGACGCAGCAGCCCGTTCGCAAGCACGTGCCGACGAAGCCTACCGCAAGGCTGACGAAGCACTGGCTGCAGCTCAAAAAGCTCAGCAGACTGCTGACGAAGCCAACGAGCGCGCACTGCGCATGTTGGACAAGGCTAGCCGCAAGTAATAGTCCCCTCGGGATTGTTGAAAAAGCCGACCCGGCAGCGGGTCGGCTTTTTTATTGGGCGGCGTTTGAGCCGCATGGAGCATGAGCGCGTCCGAGGCTATGCGCTCATCGCTATACAAAGGTCATCTGGCTATCCGGAGACGCAACGGCACTGGTGTGCTTTTGTAGCGCGATGGCATGAACACCGCAGAACGCGACGTGGGTGGAGGCTGAGTCCTGGCGCTGATTCGGGGGGCAATCGGCATGGATGCCGATTGAGCTGCACTGGGCCATGGAT
>NZ_LKEH01000044.1:20793-39621 GCF_001642795.1 Pseudomonas viridiflava
GTCCGTGCCATTTGTGAGGCGGAGCGTCACGGATGCATGCCCACGCGGAGCGATGGGCATGATCGGTGTAGGATGATGATCGTTGATCGTTGATCGTTCTCACTCCAGCGTGGTAACGCCGCCCGGGACGCTCCGCGTCCGCTCTCGAATGTGGCGCAGATCATCTTGGGCTGCGTGCCCACGCGGATGGGCACGATCATAAAAGGTAGCGCGCTTCAAATTACTGAAAAACCACCGGCGCATCAGCCGCAGCAGGAGCCGTGCCCGGCACTGCGATCTCTACCGGCATACCGTCTTCAGCCGCAACCACATCACGTACCAGATCCCAGTTCATGCGCAGGTTGTTGGCCAGATCGTCACGCTTGAGCAAGGCGTTGATGACCGCCGTGTGCTTGTCGACCACCGACGGATTGCCCAGATCGTCCACCGGCGTGTGCGCTTCCAGATAGACCTTGCCGCCGCTCAAACCGAACTTGTAGGGCTCGCTGATAATGCGCACCGTAGTGCCGACGGGTGCCATGTCGGCCAGTTCCAGCACGTTGTTGTTGTACATGCGGAAGCAGCCGTGGCTGGTGCGCATGCCGATACCGAATTTCTTGTTCGAACCGTGGATCAGGTAACCGGACATCCCGAGCCCGAACTTGAACGGCCCCAGCGGGTTGTCCGGGCCTGCCGGAACCACGTTGGGCAGCGGGTCACCATCGGCGGCGTGTTCGGCCTTGATCGATGCCGGTGGCGTCCACGTCGGGTTCGGAGTCTTGGCCGTCACCTTGGTGACGCCGATCGGCGAACCCCAGCCCTCACGACCTACACCCAGCGGATAGGTGTGCACGACGTTCTGCCCTTTCGGGTAGTAATACATGCGGTACTCGGCCAGGTTGATGACGATCCCTTCACGCGGACCCGGCGGTAGGATGAAACGGGTCGGCAGCACGATGTCCTTGCCTGCCCCCGGCAACCACGGATCGACACCGGGGTTGGCCGCGATCATTTCCAGGTAGCCCAGATCGTACTGGGTGCCGATGTCAGCGAAGGTGTCTTCGTATTTGGCCTTGATGACCTGAACCTGCCCGACAATGTCCTCGCCGGGTGGCGGCAACGGAAACTCCAGTGCATGAACGGAGCTCGCCGCGCAGAGAGCAGCAAGTGACAGACAGCGGGCAACGGCTGGAATGCGCGACAACATCCGGGAAGATCCTTCGAGTAACGGCGATATGGGAAAGATTCGAAGTGTACACCCGCACCCGGCGATTCGGGGAGATCGGCAGGGGTGAATACGCTGACAAGGTTACAGTTCAGGCCAGATCGGGTTCATGCCGCGCCGCTGGGCATCGAGAATGGCCTTGCACAGCGGACAAAGACGTTCGTCACGCAGGGCATCGGTTTCGACCGCCGTCATGTGCGGTTGAGCGGGTAGCAAAGTGCCGCACAAGGTACGGTCGATCGAGCCGCCCAGTTCCAGTTGACGAGCAATCAGATGCACCCGCACTTCCTGGCACGCGAACAGATCCAGCTGTTCATCAGGCTCAAGCATTTGATAGGCATACAGGGACCAGGCGGGACGCGGCATGGGGGGCTCCAGATCGGGGGCGCCACATTAGCCGAAAGCTCCCGCCTGGAAAAGCCTCAAAGCAGCGGTTTCAGCGTCGGCCAGACATTTTCCAGCAGTTTTCCCTGCGCAGCGGCCGCGGGATGAAGACCATCGGCCTGCATCAACTGCGGAACACCCCCGACGCCCTCCAGAAAGAAGGGTACAAACGGGACCTTTTTCTCTTCGGCCAGATTGCTGTAGACCTCTTCGAAGGCCTTGGTATAGCGCGGGCCATAGTTGGGCGGGATCCGCATACCCAACAACAGCACCTTCGCACCGGCTGCGCGAGAGCTGTCGATCATCGACGAAAGGTTTTGTTGCAATTGAGCAGGCAACTGGCCACGCAGGCCGTCGTTGCCACCCAGTTCGAGAATAACCAGCTCAGGCTTATGCTCTGCAAGCAGCGCAGGCAGCCGCGCCTGGCCTCCGGCACTGGTGTCGCCACTGATCG
This sequence comes from Pseudomonas viridiflava, assembly GCF_001642795.1. Taxonomy (GTDB): domain Bacteria; phylum Pseudomonadota; class Gammaproteobacteria; order Pseudomonadales; family Pseudomonadaceae; genus Aquipseudomonas; species Aquipseudomonas viridiflava. The sequence goes on from NZ_LKEH01000044.1 coordinate 22,836, forward strand.
ACGCATTGATCACCTTGTCGTCGAAACCCTGCTCCTTGAGCCGCTTCTCCAGCAACGTGACCCACCCCACGCGGGTATCCAGGCCGAAAGCCGCGCTGATACTATCCCCAACGATCAACACCGTGCCCGCCACTGCGCCCTGTGACAGCAGCAGCAACCCCAGGCCAGCACTTAAAAACCACGCACGCATCGGATTCTCCATGAGTGAAAGTATTCTCAGTGCCCAAAGCCTCAGTAAAGTGGTCCCCAGCACCGAAGGTGACCTGACTATCCTGCACGAACTCTCCCTGGAACTAAACAAGGGCGACACACTGGCCATCGTCGGTTCATCGGGTTCGGGCAAGTCCACGCTGCTCGGCCTGCTCGCCGGCCTCGACCTGCCCAGCGCAGGTTCGGTCATCCTCGCCGGTCGCAACCTGAGTGAGCTGGATGAAGACCAGCGCGCCCGGGTACGTGCCGAACACGTCGGCTTTGTCTTCCAGTCGTTCCAGTTGCTCGACAGCCTCAACGCGCTGGAAAACGTCATGCTGCCCATGGAACTGGAGGGCCGCCGCGACGCCCGCGAGCAGGCACGCGATCTGCTGCAGCGGGTCGGTCTGGGCCAACGCCTGACCCACACCCCGCGTCAGCTGTCCGGCGGTGAACAACAGCGTGTTGCCATCGCTCGCGCCTTCGCCGCCCATCCCGACGTATTGTTTGCCGACGAACCCACCGGCAACCTGGACAGCCACACGGGCGAGCGTATCAGCGACCTATTGTTCGAACTGAACAAGGAGCGCAACACGACGCTGGTGCTGGTCACCCACGACGAGCGTCTGGCCCATCGCTGCCGACGCCTGATCCGTCTTGAAGGGGGCCGCCTGGTCGCCCCGCTGGAGCCTTGATGGCACGCCTGCCTTTTGTTCGTCTGCTGAGCCTCGCTGCCCGCCAATTGTTGCGCGATGCACGCGCAGGCGAATTGCGGGTGCTGTTTTTTGCCTTGCTGGTGGCCGTGGCCGCCAGCACTGCCATCGGCTATTTCGGTGCACGCCTGAACGGCGCAATGCTGCTGCGCGCCACCGAATTCCTGGGGGCCGATCTGATTCTGGAGGGTTCCAGCCCCGCCCGCCCGGAACAGGTACAGGAAGGTGAGCGGCTGCAACTCAAGCATGCGCAGATCGTGATTTTCTCCAGCGTCATCGCCACGGACGCAGGCATACAGTTGTCGAGCATCAAAGCGGTTGACGACGCTTATCCGCTGCGCGGCGAGCTGAAAAGCGCGCCCGAGCTGTACCAGACCGAAGAGGCAGGCAGCGGACCGAAACCCGGTGAAGCCTGGGCTGAGGCGCGGCTGTTTCCTGCCGTGAACCTGAAGATTGGCGACGACATCGACGTCGGTGCCAAGACGTTGAAACTGACCCGCGTGCTCACCGACGAGCCGGACCGCGCCGGTAATTTCTACAGCCTTACCCCACGGGTGATGATCAACCTGCAGGACCTTGCCGCCACTGGCGTGGTGCAGCCCGGCAGTCGGGTCAGCTATCGGGAAATGTGGAGCGGTCCGCCGGAAACGCTCGCCGCCTATCGCAAGGCCATCGAGCCGGGTCTGGAACCGCATCAGGAAATCAAGGATGCCCGCGACGGCAGCCAACAGATTGGCGGTGCGCTGGGCAAGGCGGAACGCTATCTGAATATGGCCAGTCTGGTCGCTGTACTGCTGGCGGGTGTTGCGGTTGCGCTGTCGGCATCACGCTTCGCTGCACGACGCTTCGACGCCAGCGCGCTGCTGCGCTGCCTGGGTCTGTCGCGAGGCGAAGCAATGGCGTTGTTCAGTCTGCAACTGGCGATCATCGGTCTGCTGGCGAGCCTGAGCGGTGCAATGCTTGGCTGGCTGGCGCAACTGGGGCTGTTCGCGCTGCTGCAAAATCTCTTGCCTGCAACCGTGCCGCCGGGCGGCTTGCTGCCCGCGCTGGCTGGCATGGGTACAGGTCTGGTCGCACTGGCCGGTTTTGCCTTGCCGCCGCTGGCGGCGCTGGGTCGCGTTCCGCCGCTGCGTGTGTTGCGCCGGGACATGCTGCCCATCCCTGCCAGTTCGTGGCTGGTGTATGGCGCCGCGCTGTTGGCGCTGGGCCTGATCATGTGGCGCCTGAGCCTGGATCTGGTGCTGACCTTCGCCTTGCTGGGGGGTGGCATCGTCGCGGCGCTGGTGCTTGGCAGTCTTTTGCTGCTGGGGCTCAAGAGTCTGCGGCGCCTGCTGTCAGGCGCCTCATTGCCGTGGCGCCTGGGTCTCGGCCAACTGCTGCGTTACCCTTTGGCGGCTGCCGGTCAATCGCTGGCCTTCGGCCTGATTCTGCTGTCGATGGGCTTGATCGCGCTGCTGCGTGGCGAATTGCTCGACACTTGGCAGAACCAGCTGCCCAAGGATGCGCCCAACTATTTCGTGCTGAATGTGCTGCCTTCGGAGAAAGAGAACTTCGCGCAGGCCATGAGCAAGCTGTCCACTCATTCGGCGCCACTGTATCCGGTGGTGCCGGGACGCCTGACCAGTATCAACGGTGAGCCGGTGGGCAATTTCGTCACCAAGGACTCACGCGGCGAGAACGCGACCCGGCGCGACCTGAGCCTGACCTGGGCTGCCGACTTGCCTGAAGGCAACACGCTGACCGCCGGACAATGGTGGAAAGACCTGCCCGCAACCGGCCAGGCCGATACCACGCCCGGCGTATCAATCGAAACCAAACTCGCCGAGAGCCTGCAGATCAAGCTGGGGGATCGCCTGAGCTTCATCGTTGGCGGCCTCACCCGCGAAGCCGTCGTCACCAGCCTGCGAGACGTGAATTGGGATACGTTCCAGCCCAACTTTTTCATGATCTTCCAGCCCGGCACACTGGCCGATCTGCCGACCACTTACCTGACCAGTTTTTACCTGCCCAAGGGTCAGGACAAGCAGATCGTCGAGCTGTCGCGGGCCTTCCCGGCCATCAGCATCCTGGGCGTGGAAGCGCTGCTGGAGCAGGTGCGCAGCATCCTCGATCAGGTCACGCTGGCCGTGCAGTTCGTCTTGCTGTTTGTACTGGCCGCCGGTGTTGCCGTGCTGTTCTCGGGCTTGCAGGCGACGCTGGACGAGCGCATCCGTCAGGGCGCTCTGCTGCGTGCCCTGGGTGCAGAGCGGGCATTGCTGATCAAGTCACGCAGGATCGAGTTTGGCCTGCTGGGCGCTGCGAGCGGACTGCTGGCGGGGCTGGGCTGTGAGCTGGTGAGCTTTGTGCTGTACCGCTACGCCTTCTCGCTGGAATGGAGCCCGCATCCGTGGCTGTTGCTGCTGCCGCTGATTGGCGCACTGCTGGTGGGCGGTGCCGGTGTGTTCGGCACACGCCGCGCGCTGAATGCCAGCCCGTTGACCGTGTTGCGGGAGGGTTGATTGCAAGCGTGAACGCAGTAAACACTGTGGGAAGCGGCTTGCCGGCGATTGGGTTTTTCAGGCGCTATTCAGCGACTGAATTGACGCCATCGCCGGCAAGCCGCCTCCCACGAATTGTGCTTCTTCAGAAAGAGACGTGTTGCTTGAAAAGATCCCGCAGCGTCTTCGCGAGCGGGATACTGTCCTCACTGCTCATAAACAATACTGTTCACGAACCACAGTTTCTCGCCCTCGGGCGTGTTGACGATCACTTCGTCGCCCTCTTCCTTCTTCAACAACGCCCGCGCCATCGGAGAGTCGATGGAGATATAGTCGTTGCGACCATAAATCTCGTCGTAGCCCACGATGCGAAATTTCTTCAGGTCGCCGTCTTCGTTCTCGATCTCGACCCAGGCACCGAAGAACACCCGCCCTTCCTGCTCGGGCGAGTACTGCACCACGCGCATGTCTTCCAGACGCTTGCGCAGGTAGCGCACGCGACGGTCGATTTCGCGCAGCAGCTTCTTGTTGTACTGATAGTCTGCATTTTCGCTGCGGTCCCCCAGAGAGGCCGCCCAGGCGACCTTCTGGGTGATGTCGGGACGATGCTCGCGCCAGAGATAGTCGAGTTCTTTTTTAAGGGCATCATGCCCCTGCTTAGTGATGATCTTTGTACTCAAGACGTTCCTCCATAAACACAAACATCAACGCGACAGGGGTCATGGCATTATCGGCGCGCCACCTCGTGGCGGATGCAGCCGTCGTAATAAATCTGCCTGACGCTGTCGGGCTTGAGACGCGAGTCGCTGTCGTAAGTCTGCTCGGTAATGCCCAGCGCCATCGGACGCATCCACTGTTTGGTGAACTTGCGCGCCTGAAGCTTTTGCCGCGCACCATAGCGGGTGACACCTGAAAGCTTCGCCGCTTGCGCACCACTCGCAATGGTCGAACCCCAGCGACAGAGGTAACGTTCGCCTTCAGTAGCGTTTCGGGCCTGGGCAGACAATGCAACGCCCGACAGCGTCAGGCAAGCCAGAGCACAATAAACCAATCGCATGCAGACACCACACCTAATCCTTTGATAAGGCGGCGATTCTGCCTGTCAGGCGAAGCGGCGGGGGCCAGCATAATGCCTTCTCAACCGAAGGTGATCAAACCCTGCCGGGCCACCCGGGTGAGGTCGCGAATCACCTGCTCGACCTGCTCTGCATCCGGTGACTGAATCACTGCCAGATCGAACTGATCATTGGCGAAATGGCTGAGCGGCTGGTGAGCGTCAACAAACTGGATGAGAAAGGCACAGGAGCCGCCACGGCGACGCGGCCAGCCGTCCAGGTAACGCAGCAGCGTCGGCTGATGGGAACCGGCGAGAAGGATTTTCGGATTCTTGCGCGTCAGCACAGTGCTGATCGGGGACAGACGAAGAAGCGGGCGCAGGTTGTTCATGGTTTTGTCTCTGCCTCAAAAGCTCCGCTGGGCAGCGGTGAGAGGCAACACCGAACCAACGTTTTAGCGGTATTTCGACAAGGTTCGAGCCTTGTCAGGCGCCCCGCAAGTAGTTGTTAAATCGGCGCTTGAGCACGCATCCTAGAGAAGCCCGCCCTTCATTGTCAATTACCTTGCCCTACAATCCTGTTTAAACGCAAAAGGCCCACTTTCACGTGGGCCTTCAGTCTGGAACCAGCAGCGGTTATCGAGCGATGAGGCGGTCCAGTGACAGCTTGCCTGCGCCTTCGATCAACACAGCCAGCGCGCCACCCAGCAAGGCGAGCGCATATTCAAAACCGTTGTTGGCCATGAAGAAGCCGTTGCCGATGTGCACGGTGAAAATCGCCACCAGCAGCAACACGGTCACCAATGCAGCCGCCGGGCGGGCCAGCAGGCCGACCAGCAGACCCAGACCACCGAAGAACTCGGCACCGCCGGACAGCAGGGCCATCAGATAGCCGGGCGTCAGGCCCAGGCTTTCCATGTACTGCGCGGTGCCTTCCAGACCATAGCCACCAAACGCGCCGAACAGCTTCTGGCTGCCGTGCGCGATGAAGGCGATCCCGACAATGACACGCAGGATGGTCAGGCCGTAACCGGCGCGGGTGGTGAGTACGGATTTGATCAGGCTGTTCATGCGGGTGAGTTCCATCGTTGATTAAGTGGGAGTGGCGCCATCATAATCAAAATGACTCATGTGAAAACGGCAATAAATGGCACATACCTATCGAATTGTTCGATTAACGCCTCACCGTTGACTTCCCTGAGCCTTCCTTTCCAGCGCATCGCGCTGACGGTCGAAGGCCAGGTAGTACTTGTTGACGCTGTTGACGAAGGTCACGACGTTGGCACCGCCCTGCTCCATCGCGATGCGCTCGGTCTGAAAGAACCATTGATTGGGATTGAGCCCACGCTTGCGCGCCTCATCACGCATACTCTGAACCCGTTCCGGCCCCATGTTGTAAGCGGCCATGGTGAACGCCATGCGCTCACGCTCGTTGACCCTGGGGCTGGAAAAATACTTGCGCTTGATCGACGCCATATAGCGTGATCCGGCGCGGATATTGTCATCGGCATTCTGGATATTCGAGACACCGACGCTTTTCGCCGCCGAGGGCGTGATCTGCAGCAGTCCCGTTGCGCCACCACTGCCTTTCGCAGAAGGGTCGAGCTTGGATTCCTTGAACGCCAGCGCAGCCAGATCGAGCCAGTCCATACCTTGCGCGTCAGCGTGGCGTTGCAGCATGGGACGCAACTGTTCCAGGCGCTGAATGTTGCCGCGCACCAACGGGTTGTCGACCCGGTACATGTTCTTGTAGGCCTTTTCAAAGGCCACATCCTGACGGCTGGACGGTTTGTAGTCTTTGAGGAAATCATTGACGCTGGCACGCAGCACGGTGGCGTTATCGCGTACGAACCAGCTCACATCGCCATGGGTTTTCAGGGAAAGCCCGCGATCCAGACGCAGTTTCGGCATGACTCCCGCCCAGCGCTCGGCAATCGGTTGCTCGACCATCGTCATCGGGTAGATGCCGGCCTGTACCATCTCCAGCACGTCTTCGACGGCGAGGCTGGGATCAACCCATTCGATCTTCACCGGCGGCAGCTTGCGCAGCTCCAGTTGCCGATTGACCTGATGCAGGGCTTCATCTGCGGCGCTGCCGGCGGCCAGACTGAGGGTCCGACCGGACAACTGCTCCACCCGCCGCAGGCTGCGATCACCGCGCAGGCCAACGAGCACCAGGGGCACATCATGAATGATCGGATTGCTGGCCTGAACGCCCTTGGCGTCGCTCACATCGAGCAGTTCGCCGGGAGAGATCAAATCACCTTCGCCGCGCTGCAGAGCGCTGAGCAGTTGGTTCTTGGCCTTGGGAATGACTTTGAACGTGACCTTCTGCCCGTCGCGGGCATGGCTGTTGAGGTAGCGCTCGAAGGCTTCCAGACGGTGATACTCGACACCGATTTCCTGCCCCTTCACATCGCCGGAACTGTTACGGCTCTGATTGACCAGCACGCGCAGCACCTTGCTGCTGCGGATAGCGGCCAGATCGCGTACAGGCGGCGAATGCGGTGCAGCGACCACAGGCCCGGCAGACGTGACCGGACGTGCAGACACTTCACCCGAGAAGGTCGTCAGAAGCGGCAGAAGGCAGGCAATGGACACAAGCGCGGATCGGATCATTCATTCCCCAGTGGCATCGCCGTAACAGGAAAAAGGAACTCTGGAAGTCACGCAGCAGCATCAACATTGAAGAAAAGCATCGAGTCCTTGAGCTCAACCGTTTGAATAGCCAGCGTTTTCTTGTTTTTACCGAAGCTCTGATATGCTCGGCAGCCTTGCGCTGGAGGTAGCACCATGCAACTCATCGACATTGGCGTCAATCTGACTAACGCCAGCTTCGCTTCGCAGCGACAGGCGGTACTCGACCGTGCCTACGCTGCAGGCGTTGATCAACTGGTGGTGACAGGCACCAGCGTCGAAGGCAGCGAAGAAGCCTTGCAGCTGTGTCTGGAACTGGACGACAGCGCGCAGCGACTGTTCTGCACGGCAGGCATACACCCTCACTCGGCGAGCGATTGGACCGGCGACACCGAGAAACAGTTGCATGCCCTGCTCAAGGAAAACCGCGTGCGTGCCGTCGGTGAATGCGGGCTTGATTTCAATCGCGACTTCTCCCCTCGCCCGCAACAGGAGAAAGTGCTGGAAGCGCACCTGGCCATGGCTGTGGAACTGCAACTGCCGGTGTTCCTGCACGAGCGCGACGCCAATCAGCGAATGCTGGAAATCCTGCGCGATTACCGCGACCGTTTGCCTGCGGCAGTGGTGCATTGCTTCACTGGCGAGCGGGCTGCGCTGTTCAGCTATCTGGACCTGGACCTGCACATCGGTATCACTGGCTGGATCTGCGACGAGCGCCGTGGCACCCATCTGCACCCGCTGGTGGGTAACATTCCCCGCGGCCGACTGATGCTGGAAAGCGACGCGCCGTATCTGCTGCCGCGCAGCCTGCGGCCCAAACCGAAAAACGGTCGCAACGAACCCGCTTATCTGCCCGAAGTGCTGCGCGAAGTGGCGCTGCATCGAGGCGAGTCACAGGAGGATCTGGCGCGTCACAGCACAGCGTGTGCCCGTGAGTTCTTTGGCTTGCCAGTCGTGGAACAGGCCGCCGACGAAAATCCGCAGTTTTCTTGATCCGCGTCAAAGGTCGCGTCGATGACCGGAATACAGTGATGGCACCTTGCTGCTGTTTCTACCGATCATCGAAGAAGACCCCTCATGCGCTCATGGCTTGGCAACCTGTCACTCAAGTACAAATTCTGGGCGGTAAACGCGGTCGCGTTCATCACCACCCTGTTGCTGGTGCTGTATGCCGTGCATCTGGAGCAGCAGTCGCGTGAGGAATCGGCGCACAACGCTGCGCAACTGATTGCCCAATGGCCCGCTACCCAACCACTGCCTGCCAGCGGCGCAGCGCTCATCCATGCGCCGACCTTTACCGATGTACTTGAACAGCATTTTGCTCACTACGCCCTGGCCGTGTTTGTCCTGATGATTGTGATGCTCGGCGCTTCGCAGTTACTGATCCGTTTTCTGCTCAGCCAGCTCAACACGCTGAAAGACGTCATGCTGCATGTCGAACAGAGCGGTGACCTTTCGGCGCGCGTACCCAACCGCAGTGACGACGAAGTCGGGCAGATGGCCAAGGCGTTCAATGCGTTGCAGGCCGGGTATCAGCGTGTGGTTGCCACAGTGTCGCAGACCGCCATCCGGCTCGATCAGGGAGCCGCGCATCTGGCGTCCGGCATGACCGAGGTGCGTCACGGCATGCTGGGCCAGCAGAGTGAAACCGATCAGGTCGCCACGGCCATCAACGAGATGACCGCCACCGTGCACCACATCGCTCAGCACGCCACCACCACGCGTGATCAGTCACAGACCGCCGATGCATTGGCAGGCAGCGGCAAGGCGGTGGTGGACCGGGTGCAGGTATCGATTGCCGGTCTGTCCAGCGGCGTGCAGCAGACCGCCGAAATGATCCAGCGCATGGCCGCCGACAGCCAGAAGATCAATGGCGTGGTCAATGTGATCCATAGCATTGCCGAACAGACCAACCTGCTGGCGCTCAATGCGGCTATCGAAGCGGCGCGAGCCGGTGAGATGGGACGTGGCTTTGCCGTGGTGGCTGACGAAGTTCGCAACCTTGCCAAGCGTGTACAGACGTCCACCGACGAAATCACCACCATGGTTTCAGCCCTGCAAAGCGGTACACGCGACGCGGTGGATTTCATGCAGGACAGCTCGTATAAGGCCGATGAATGCGTGCAGCAGGCCCGTGAAGCAGGTGAGGCATTGGCGGCGATCGCTGGCGCCGTGGCGCAGATGCGTGAAAGCAATACGCAGATCGCAGTGGCCGCTCAGCAACAGAGGCAGGTTGCGGAAGAGATGAACCGGGCGGTGGTGAGCATTCGCGACGTGACAGAACGCACCGTGACCCAGACCGTGGACTCAGCCAATACCAGCGGCGAACTCGCGATACTGGCGGGCGAACTTAACACCGCCATCGGCCAACTCAAGCTGTAAGCGGTTGTCTGTAAACGCTATCACACCGATAGTCAGGCTTGACTCGCGGCCTGTCGGGGTCGGGCCTATTCTTCATGCATTGAAACATGCGTTGAATGCATTGAAGAGGACAGCAGTATGGGCAAGCGACTTCCCAATTTACACACATGGCAGTGGCGCGGTTACGCAGACAATCATCGGCATCCGGCGAATCTGGTGTTGCACCTGATCGCCGTTCCTCTGTTCATCCTGGCAGCGTTGTTGATCGTTGACGGGCTGTTTTCACTCAGCGTCTCGTCGATTGCCATCGGCATCATCGGACTGGTTGCGGCGCTGGCTTTTCAGCGTCACGGCCACACGCTGGAACAGCAGTCACCTGAACCGTTCAGTGATCGCAACGATGCGGTCAAACGCCTGCTCGTCGAGCAATTCGTGACCTTCCCGCGCTTCGTGCTAAGTGGTGCATGGTGGCGGGCCTGGAAGGAGCGGCATCGGCGGTAGCGTTAACAGCCTGGTCTTACAGCAAAGCACGGACTGTGGAAGATGCCCTGTGTCCTTGGCACAGCGCTGTCTTGCAGCAAATACGGGATCGTGGGAGGCGGCTTGCCGGCGATGCAGTCGCCACGGTACGTCAGGAACATCGCGTCATCGTTCATCGCCAGCAAGCCGCCTCCCACGAAAACGTGTTCACTCAGCAGACTACGTGTAGTTTGATAACAGACGGCCTGCGTCGTCTGACCATGCTGGTCAGCCAAACACCGTAACCGTCTGACGACTAATCGCGATCAACTCACCCTCAGGTGTCCACATCGCGGCAGCGGTGTGCCCGTAGCCGTCACGCGCATGTTCGATCACCGCGCGGTAGCTGCACCATTGCAGGGTATCGAGCACCGGCTGTGGCTGCACGAACTCGATGGTCCAGGTCAGCGAGCTGCCGGGCGCAGGTCTGTTCAGGTGTGGCAGCACCGCAGGCGGCCAGGTATCGACCAGCGCCAGAATATGCGCCTCGGTCATCGGCTCCGATTGCGAGGTATCTCTGAAGCGTGCGTAACCGCCAACGGCGGGTGATGGTGTGTTGCTGAATGGCAGACCACCCAGCGCCCAGCGAATCTCCATGAAACGCAGGTACTCCGGCATGATGCCGCTGACAAAGGGCAGCTCGGGGCATGCGTCGACCGGTTTGAGGTCGGGCGCAGCTTCTGCCTTGACCGAGATCATCGACTCCCGTGAAGCGCCGAAACTGCCTTGCATCAGCGTCATGACCTGACCGTTCTGCACCGCGCGACCGAGCACCTGACTCACCGCCTTGCCATGCCGCAGGATTTCGACTTCGAACGAAATCGGCACGCCAGGTTCTGCAGGACCGACAAAGGTGATCGCCAGTGAACGCACAGGTCGCCCTTCAGGCACCTGGGCGCGCATGGCCTCGTAGTTCAACGCTGACATGAGACCGCCGAAGCAGGCCCGGCCCTGGGACCATTCGGCAGGAATGGTGACGGAACCGGGGTTGTCACGTACTGCGGCGATCAATTCGGAGAAGGTCATGGGCGTCCCTGCGGGATTCGATGTGAGTAGGGATGATGGTACTCATCCCCCTCCTCACTGACATGCTACATATCGGCCATTATTGCGGCCTGAATGACCTGTTTACCGTAGGAAAAGACTTCATAAAGCCAGCGTTCAGAAACAGGCCTTCGCCAGACGCTTCAGCGATGCCTCGGCCTTGCGCTCGGCCCGCACGATCCCGATCTGCCAACCGGCAATGCACGGTGCCAGATCAGGTTGTTCGCCGGCCTGCGCGAGCCATTGCAGATGGTCGTGCCAGTCACCCAGTTCGCTCTGCGCTGACTTGAGGCGAGCCTGCATGTTCTTGGGTTGATGGCTCAGTTCCGGGTACGCCTCGGCGGCGTAACGCACACGCTTGATCAACAGGCGCAGGTCGTGGCGATCATGATCCGGCTCGGCAATCGCGGTGCGCAGTTTGCGCCACTGTTTGTCCATACGTTTCTCGATGGTCTTGCGCAGACCGCGTAACAGGCCCTGGCGTTGCTGCATGCGCAGCATCGTCGGAAACTGGTCGATCAAGGTCAGCAATCGGGTCAGCTCGCTGGACTTTGCCACGCGTGGGCAGGCGCTGCTCAGATGATCGTGACGTTTACGGGCGGCGTCGCTGAGGCCTTGCTTGTCGAGGAATGCAGCCAGGACCTGCATGTCACGCAACGGCGTGGTCAACTGGCCCACTGCCTTGGCGGCGTCTTCCAATTGCGTAGCGCCGGAAAACTCGCGCAGCGGCCTCAACACACTCCGAAGACGGCGCACGGTGGTGCGCAGATCATGCAGCGCTTCACTGTCGGTCGAGACGGCCAGGCGTGCCTGACAGGCAAGCAGTTTGACGTCCAGCGCCAGGATTTCAGCGACCAGATGATCCACCATTGAAGACATGCAATTCCCCCTTAAAAATTCAAGAATGACTGTTTCGGGACGACGAGAATCGCCATGGCAAACGACGACGCAACACTCTGAGACGGCTTCGCAAATGGCTTGCGGAACCCGAATGTCCGGCATAGCGCTGCGCCTGGAACTCGTCGATAAAGGCGCCGATGGCCTCGGCGTGCTGCGGCAGAAACAGCGCGGCACGAGCACCGAACGCCTCGGCACCTTCGCCCGGCATACGACGCAGACCATGGCGAGCGAGCAAGCGTTCAAAGGCATTGAACAATCGCAGCTGTGAATCGCCTTCCCGCTGCCACGGTTTGAACAGCCACAAGGCAACCAGTCCCAGCGAAAGCGCGATCCCGGCGACGAACACCGGTGCCTGGAAACCCGAGAACCAGCGGCTCAGTACCTGCAGTTGCTGCTGGCCCTGATAACCCAGCACCCAGCGTTGCCAGCCGTAATTGAGGTTGTCCCAGCTCAGGCGCATCGCGTTGATCCAGGGCACGTGTCGATAGCGCAAGGCAGACATGGGCGAGTCCTGAAGAAAGTCCTCATCAGCGGCCAGCGCCTGTTCCAGTCCCTGCTCGATGCGTTGCGGCGCGACGGCGGCAGTCGGATCGACACTGCGCCAGCCAACGTCCGGCTGCCAGTATTCAACCCAGGCATGCGCGTCGAACTGGCGCACGGTCAGGTACCGCCCCTCGGGATTGAGTTCGCCGCCCTGATACCCCGCCACCACGCGCGCGGGAATCCCGGCTGAACGCAGCACGAAGGTCATCGCCCCGGCGTAGTGGGCGCAAAAGCCCCGGCGGCTGGAAAACAGGAATTCGTCGATGCTGTCGTTGCCCAGCGAGTCGGGCTTGAGGGTGTAGTGAAACGGCTGGTCGGCAAAGTACCTCAGCATGGCCTGCACCCGCTCATCGGGCCTGGCGTAACGACGTCGCAGCTCCTCGGCCCATTGCCTGGCTTGCGGGTTGCCCTTGGCGGGCAGTTGCAGGTCCTGGCGCTGAATCTGCTCGCTGAGCTGCGAATCGCGCACGCTGTCCGGCCACGACGTGACGCTGTACAACAACGACTGCTCGACCGGGCGCCTGCGCTGCAAGCGAAAATCACTCATCTGACGCACATCGGACAGCGGGGTTTCGCCGATGTCCAGACTCGGCAGCCAGGGTCGGCCGCTGGCCTCCATGACGACGCTGTAGGCCACCGGTTCACCGCGCTTCTGCCATTGCGGCACCTGCACGGTCTGGGCGCGTGCCGACTGCGACCAGCGTCGGCCGTCAAACTGTTCCAGTGTCAGACCGCGCCAGTACAACTGGTTGCGCGCAGGTATCGCCCCTTCGAAACTGGCGCGAAACACCAGCGCGGGCGAGCGGCTCAGCTCGGCCATGTCGCCGGGGGCCATGTTGTCGGAAAGCCCGGTGACCCCTTTGTTGCTGGGCTGCGGCAGCGACCAGAGCGGATCCAGACGTGGAAAGAACAGAAACAGCAGAATCATCAGCGGCACGGCTTGCGCCATCAGCTTGAATGCCAGCTTCAGAGTGCCCGAAGGCTTGCTCGCCAGATCCGATTGCTGCAGGCCGATCAGGGCCGCCAGCAGCGCACCGATCGGCAGCAGGCTGAACAGCGCCCACAGCAGGTTATCTTCGAACAGATAGCAAACCGCCACGCAGAAGAAACCGAGAAAGATCAGTATCCTTGCATCGCGGTGCGTATTCATTTCCAGCATCTTCAGCACAAACGCTGCAACCAGCAGCGCCGCGCCTGCATCCAGCCCCACCAGACTGCCACGCGCCAGATAAACCCCTCCGGCCGTGCCGACCAGCAATCCGGACTTGACCCAGGTCCCAGGCAAACGCACACGCATGCGAAACGCCTGGACCCGCCAGAGGCTGCAGCCCAGCCACAGCACCACGATCGAAGCCGGTACGTGCAACGCAAACGGCACCACCACCAGAGCCTGCGCCAGCAGCAGCCAGGTCAGGCTGACCCGGGGAATCGGTTGGCTCACCGCCGTTTTGGTCGTCATGGCCGTTGCCCGTACAAGGCCAGCGCACGCAGGCAGGCTTCCCGATGCGCATCGCCGACGTCCACGCCGGACAAAAAGCCTGGCAGGCGCAACGCAAACGGCTGGCGGCGCTCAGAGAGTTCCAGCACCCAGTAGCACAGGCGCGACAGACGTTCTTCGATATTGCCGCCCAACGCCAGAAAATCCAGACACAGCTCATGCCCGCTCAGATCAGTGAACTCCTTGACCAGCAGGCCCTGCCCTCGCGAATAGGCTTTCCAGTGCAGCCGTCCACGATTGTCGCCCGGCTGGTAGCTGCGCAATCCCTGATAGTCATCCACGCCTGCGCCCTGAGTCGCGTGGCCGTCATCTTCTGCATGGGGCTGCACGCCATTCAGCAACGGCATGGTGCCCGCCAACGGACGCGGATAGATGAGCGCCGTCTGCTCCAGATCCAGCCAGGTCCAGGCACGAAAAACACCCAGCGGAAACACACTTTCCACCCGCAGTCGAGGCGCGCGCAGCCAGCCTCGACGCTCAGCAGACAGTGTCAACTCGACCTCGGTCAGTCCCTGGGCGCTGACGTCGCCATGTTGCAGGCTGCCCGCCTCCCAGCCCAGCCCGAGCGCCTGATGGGCATGGTTTGCGCTTTCAAGGCGCAGACGCAACTGCACGGCCTCACCGACAAACACCGAGCGGGCCGGTCCGGCACTGAGGATCAGCCCGCTCAGGTTGCGGTAGGTATGCAGAATCGCCAGCACCCCGACCGACAACAGCAGGAAGGTCAGGCCGTAAGCCAGGCTGTTCTGATAGTTGATTGCAACGAGCAGCATCAGGACCAGCACGACCATGAAGGTGATGCCCGTGCGCGTCGGCAGGATGAAGATGCGTCGATGATCGAGCACGATGCGCGACGCCGCAGGAATGCGTCTTGCCAGCCAGCGTTGCCAGAACGGTTTGAGCGGCGGAATCAAAGCACCGGCACCTCACGCAACAGCCATTGCACCAGCGCCCCGCCACCATGCCCGGTCGGATCGGTGCGTTCACGCAGGCGATGCCCCACCACCGACGGCAGCACTGACTGCACGTCCTCCGGGATCACATAATCACGGCCCGTCAGCATGGCCCAGGCCCGCGCCGCCGCCAGAATCGCCAAACTGGCACGCGGCGACAGGCCGTAAGCGAACTGCGGCTGGCTGCGGGTCGCATCCACCAGACGCAGCACATAATCGACCAGCGCATCGCTGGCGCGAACCTGACGCGCCTCGGCCTGCAACTGGCCGAGCATGGCGTGATCGAGTATCGGCTGCAGGCGCGGCAACAGCTCACGGCGCGACTCGCCCAGCAGCAGCGCCTTCTCGGCAGCGCGTGCGGGATAACCCATGGAGATGCGCATCAGAAAGCGGTCCAGTTGCGACTCGGGCAAGGCGAACGTCCCCCCGGAACTGAACGGGTTCTGGGTGGCGATCACGAAAAACGGATCCGGCAACAGGCGGGTCGCCCCTTCGATGGACACCTGCCCTTCTTCCATCGCCTCCAGCAGCGCGCTCTGGCTCTTGGGCGTGGCGCGGTTGATTTCGTCTGCAAGCACCAGCTCGGCGAAGATCGGCCCCGGATGGAAGGTGAATTGCCCGGTGTCGCGATCGAACACCGAGGTGCCAAGAATGTCGCCCGGCAACAGGTCAGACGTGAACTGGATGCGCTGATAGCTCAGACCCAGAATCTTCGCCAACGCGTGACTGAGCGTGGTTTTGCCCATGCCGGGCAAGTCTTCGATCAGCAGATGTCCGCCGCCAATCAGGCAGGTCATCGCCAGACGCACCTGTGCTTCCTTGCCCAACACCACCTCATTGATGGCGCTCAGGCATGCATCGAGTCTTTTGCCCATTGATACGCCTCCCCGGCAACTGCTTTATGGCTGGTCATGCATGACCAAGGATGCCAAACGTATGATCACTTTACGGTTAGCGTAGGCCGTTTCACCAGAGGGAGTGGGGAATTGCTGAAGAGCGAGTAGGGATTTGCTCAGGAGGGGCTGAAACGAGGACGGGCAAGCACACGTGATGTGCCTGCCCGTGGGGAACGATCAACGACCGGCGCGCGACTCACGAATGTAGAAACGGGCCTTTTCGGACTTCTCGGTGCAACCTTCGAATGCTTCGAATTGCTGCTGGGTCTTGGCGCCTGTCAACAGCGAGAGGGCCTTGGAGTAACTGACGGTTCCGGCAAAGCCCTCGGCCTTGGCCAGATCAAGCTCATGCCAGGCCGCATCGATTTGCGTGGCACAGCTGTCCCGATACCCGGTCTTGCCAGCACAACCTGCAAGAACCACGATGAACAATGGCAGACAGATCCAGGCTTTCATGGGGTGTTACCTCAAGTAGAAATAGAATTGTGCGGCTTTGACGGCGATATTGGCTGAAAGTGCCGTCATGCACGGGTTCAAGGGTAACTGTTTTCGTTTAAGTGCGTGGGTTCATCGCACATTGCTGTTCAGTGGGAGGCGCCACCACGTCTTCGACGTAGCGCTGTCGCGCAGCAAACACCGGACCGTAGGAGCGCGCTTGCCCGCGATAGGTTCTTACAGGCAGAAAATCAGTGACTGACATGACGCAATCGCGGGCAAGCGCGCTCCTACAAAAAATCGCGTTTCTTCAGTGGCTTACAGGTTGTTTGATAAGAGGGTTCACCGTTATCGAATAAGCGCCATGCTCAGGTTTCGAAATCGGAGCGTCCTGAGCGGCATTCCCACGCAGGAGTGAAGGAACGATCCGAGCCCCGACGCTGATCGTGCCCATCGCTCCGCGTGGGCATGCCGCCCGTGACGCTCCGCGTCACAAATGGCACAGATTGCGGACTCAGTGAGCCGAGCGCATGGCTCCAGTCACCTTTTCGCCCCTCGGCGACCTAC
>NZ_LKEH01000045.1:0-84648 GCF_001642795.1 Pseudomonas viridiflava
AAACGATGCATCGCCGATGGTAGTGTGGGGTTTCCCCATGTGAGAGTAGGTCATCGTCAAGATTAAATTCCGAAACCCCTCATCGCTCACGCGGTGAGGGGTTTTGTCTTTGTGGCGTCTGCAAAAGACGCATTACCATCGTCAGTTATCTATAGCGCTCAGCCTGCTTCCAGCGATTCAATTGCAGGCGTCAGCAGCAGCTCACAACCCCCATACGGCCGCTCACACCACGCGCCGTGCAGACCATCAAGGTCATGCCCCCGAACGCCGCCCATAAAAAAGGCCGCATTCACATGCGGCCTTTCCGTTACAGCTTGTCCCAGACTTACGAAGCCAGCTCGGGAGCCTCTTTCTTCACTTCGTCACGACGTTGAATGTACTTCCAGTCAGCCTCATCAATGTAGATGCCGTTAGGCCCGCTGCCGCCTTCCAGGTCGATAGCGACATGGGCAGATACCTGAGGCTTCACACTCGCAAGGATCGGCACAAAGCCTAGCTGCAGGCTCGTCTCCAACAATGCCGCCTGGTTCTTCTCGTCGATGTCTGCAGCTTCGTCCAGGTAGTAAGGCAGGCGCACACGGCCGGCCTGATCACGATCCATCAAGTGCAGCAACAGGTACATGTTGGTCAGCGCCTTGATGGTCATGGTCGTGCCGTTGGACGCGGCACCGTCGATGTCGGTATGGATAACCGGCTGGCCATTGACCTTGGTGATTTCGAAAGCCAGTTCGAACAGATCCCTTAGGCCCAGCTGGTTATGGTTAGCCGCCACCAGACGTGCCAGGTATTCCTTCGCTTCTTCGTTCTTGTTGTCCTGCTCAGCACTCTGGCTCAGATCGAAGACCGACAGCGTCTCGCCCTCTTCGTACTGACCGGCGCTGTGGATAATCTGATCGATATGCTTGAGCGCTTCCTTGTTGGGGGCAAGCACAATACGGAAGCTGGCCAGGTTGGACACCTGACGCTTGTTGATCTCGCGGTTGAACAGGGCAAGCTGGTGCTCAAGGCTGTCATAGTCGCTACGGATGTTGCGCAGCGTGCGGGCAATGTCAGTCACGGCAGCACGACGCGCCTTGCCCAGCGTCAGCGCTTCATCGGTGCGGTGCGCATAGGCATTGATCAGCAACTGAAGACGGCGCTCCATGTCATCTTCGCTGTCGAACTTGGCAACGCCCTTGAGGCGGACCTGCGCATACAGCGCCTCGATCTGACCATCACTGCGCAGCAGACCCTGCCAGCTGTCCTGATAGTCATTGAGCAGCGGCAGCAGGTTGTCCATCGAATCGTCGATCGGGTCCATGAATGGCGTGCCGAACGGCAAGTCAGTCGGCAGCAACTGGCGACGGCGCAGTGCGTCGTCCAGCGTACGTTGCTTGGATTCCAGATCGCCAATCTGCCGTGCAACCAGTTGCAGCTTGGCCGACAGTTGCTGGACCCGCTCGGTAAACGCATCGCTTGAGCGTTTCAGTTCGTCCTGCGCCGCTTCCATCTGCGCCAGGTCTTCAAGCTTGGAAGGCTCTTCTGCGCTCAGCGTCTGGCAGCGACGGAAGTCTTCAAGCGCTTTCTGTGCGTCCAGCACCTGCTGATACAGCGCCTCGGTCTGCGTCTTGCTCGCCGAACGATCTGCTGCCACAGCCTGTTGGGTTTTCAGCTGCTTCAGTTCTTTTTCCAGACGCTCTTTCTGATCGCGCAACGCGGCGCGATCGGCCAGCGCCTGAAGCGCAGGAGGCTCAATGCTCGACAGGTTGATCGTCAAACCCGGTACGGTGAACTGATCACCCTTGAAGCCATCCAGAATCGTTTCCAGCGATTTGACCCACGCGTCGCCATCGTCCAGCGCAATACCCTGTTCGCCAAGCGGCAGACTGAACAGCGAGCTGTTGAACAGGCGCATCAGACGCTCGACATCGGGTTGCGAGAACTCTTCGCGCAAGCGGGCATAGCTGTTGTTGTCTGCGTGATCGAGTTGCTGCTTGAGTGACTTGAGGCGTTTTTCCAGATCGCGTAGTCGCTCGTCCAGATCCTCGGCGCTGAACTGCCGGGACTGGGCCAGTGCACCAGCCAGTTCGTCATGCGCGTCCTTGGCCGCCAGCAATTGCTGTTCCAGCAACTTCACATCGTCGACCAGAGCAAAGCGGTTCTTCAGGACCGACAGCTCGCCGACCCAGCGCTGGATGCCGCTGATCTCACGTTCCAGGCGCATAAGTTCCTGAGTGCTGGAGCGTTGTTCGTTCTGCATTTCATCCTGCTGGGCACGGTAGTGCTCGGCCTGGATGACCAGCTCTTCCTTGCGTGCACCCGAGTAGTCCGACCAGGTGCCCAGCAGGGAATCGAGGATCGGCGAAAGACGATGCAGCTTGCCGCGCAACAGGTCGCGCTGCTTGACGCCCGCGGCCAGTGCTTCGACCAGCGGACCGGCCAGCACCAGCGAGTTGTAATCCTGTTCCATGCGACGCACGTCACGGAAGGCCTCTTCACACGCCGCAATGTAGTCGACGCTGCCGGAGCGCAGGCTGTGCTCGAAGGCATCGAGGAACAGTTGCTTGAGCTTGGCGGCAGTGATCTCGCGCATGTGCAGCAGGTTGATGAACAGTGCCCGGAAGGTCTTCAGGCTCTGCTCACTGGTCGAGCGCAGCGGAATCAGAGTCAGGTCCAGCGGGATCGATGTGTGGCCGCCCACCAGCAGGCGGCGCAGTTCGTCCGGCTTGAGCTCATAGGCCTTCAGGCCCTTGCTTTCCAGATTGCTGAAAAGCTCTTTCTGACGCAGGCAGGTGTCGTTCTTCTGGTAATGGCCCAGATCCAGCTCGCCGGCATAGGCGAAGAACTGGTGCCCGAAGCCGCCGCCCGGGCCGCGACCGACCACACCGATGACGTGCGGGCCATGCGGCAGGGAGACTTCCACCAGAATGTAACTGGTGTCCGAAGCGAAGTAAAAGCGTCTGGATTGTTCCAGGCTGTACTTGCCGAAGCTCATGTCCGACATGCGCGCCAGAATCGGGAACTGCAGCGCGTTGATCGACGCACTCTTGCCAAGGTTGTTCGCGCCGTACACCGACAGAGGATTCTCCAGCGGGAACAGACCCAGGCTGTAACCTGCGGTATTCAACAGGGCAAAACGGCGAATGCCAAAGCGTTCCTGGCTCATGCGTCCAACTCCTGTTCATCGGCAATGGCACGGGCCAACGCCTCTTCTTCGGTTTCTTCGCTGAATTCGGCGAGGTCCAGTGGATCATCGGTTTCCAGCAGCTTTTCATCACTGTCGTCATCGATGAGCACCGGAGTCGGCAAGGGCAGGGCGCTGTGCAGGCTGGCTGCCAGGTCACGGTCCTGCTGCACGGAGAGGCATACGTCGAGAAAGCGGTGCATGGGCGGCAGGAATCGATAGATGCCGACCTCTTCACTGGCGAAGCCGAGCTGAGTCATGCGGCGCATGATTTTCTCTTCCAGTTCTTCCTGGGTCTGCACCTCGGCCTGCAAAAACAGATCGCGATACTTTTCCAGCATTGACGGCAATTCGTCGCGGCCCAGACTGCCGCCGTCCAGCACGGCCATCGGGTCGCGGCCCTGATCGGCCAGATGCTCGACGAGGATGAAAGTGAACAGCGCCAGACGCTGCGCGGTCTTGTTCACCTGCGCTGCGGCAAGGTCCGGCACGAAGTAGTAGAAACCACGGGTATCGCACACCAGTTCGAACCCTAGCGCCTTGAACAGCGCACGGTACTGATCCTGGAAATTGGATAGTTGGGCGTACAGCTCCGGATCACGGCGGCTGACGTGGTAGCCCTTGAACAGCTCGCGAAAGATCGGGGCGAGCTGGGACATTTCGGATAGATCAAGATGCATGAACAGTGCTCTCGGAGTTCTCTGGCTGCGTGTCCGCGGGGGCAAGCAGGGCAAAGGAGCGCAGGCTGACGCGGTGCTCCCGTGTGTAATATTCGCGGCGCTCCAGGCGTTCGCGCTCAAAGCGCTTGTCGCGCGACAGGCGTGAAAACCAATACAGCAATTCTTCTGTTTCGCCGTTCGGCTCCTGTTCCAGCAACCAGTTCATCAGGTCCGGCATCGGCAAAGCGTCTTCGCAGCGCTCGAGCATTTCCTTGACCGTACGCGGCGCGCGGGCAGGTTCGCCCTTGCGGGTGCCACTGGCCTTGGGGAATCGCGCGGGTTTGGGCTCGAAGCGCGCCAGGGCGTAAACGTAGGCTTCAACCTGGCTCGCGCTGCCCAGAAAGGTGCTCTGCGGACGGGTGAACATTGGCATTGCAGCCTGTGGCACGGCGTCCAGCCCTTTGCGGCGAATGGCTGACAGCGCCAACGCTGCGCCACGGGTGACGGCGTTGTGGCGACGTGCTTCTTCGCGCAACGGCAGCAGCAGCTCACGCGCATGGCGCAGGGTGAGCTGGGCGCTGGTCTGCATTTCCAGAATGCGCGCATGGGTGCGCAGCAGCATGTCGTCGTCGACCAGATGGCCCAGCCGTTGCTGTTCGGTCAGCAGACGCAGCAGGACATTCTCGACCTTGCGCACGCCTTGCTCGAAAGCCCCGTCGGCATTCACCAGTTGAATCATCGGCTCGACGTATTCATCCCAGGTCGCCAGCACTTCCGCATAGCGTTGACGCAACGGAATCTGCCGGTCGCTGGTCTTGGCCCGATCAGCGACCGCTACCAGTGCCTGCTCGTCATTGGCGAGCTTTTTCAGCACGTCACGCACGCGCATGTCCAGCAATCGAAGCTGTCTGGCCAGATCATTGGCGTCGCGAATCTCGAAGGCGTCCTGAATGTAACCGGCCAGACGTTCGAGGTGACGCAGATAGGCTTCGATCTCCAGGCACAGCCCCAGGCGGTGCTCACGGCGCAGATAGGACAGAAAGTCATGGATCTGCGCATTGAGCTCGAAACGGTTCGGGCTTTTGGCGACAGGCACCAGAATGTCCAGACGAATCCACACGTCCAGCAGATTGGTGATGTCTTGCGGGGTGCTGTCCTGTTGCTGAGCGGCAAGCTGCAGGCGCAGCTCGCTCAGGCTCAGGGTGCCCTGGTCGAAGTGTTCACATAAGGGCTCGAGTAGCGCCCAATGCTCGGCAAGGGCGCGCAGGACGCGCTTGGGTTCGATCATGGATAGGCCGACTGTTGGCGAATGAAAGGCGGCGATTGTACTGCATCATTCACTCAAGATTTCACCCGGGCGCGATATGCTTCAGCACGAAAAGACGAACAACGCTAGAATTGCGCGCCTAACTATCCACAGGTGGCTGACCCTTGCTCAATGAGTCCCGTCGCCGCGCTTATTTGACCGCCATGCAGGTGGTCAACTGGCTGCCGCGCACTGAACTGCCGTTTGCGGCACCTTCCCGTCCGGAACTGCTCGCGCCGTTGCCGCCGGTCGAGGTGCAGAACGAGTTGCCAGCGGTTTCCTCACCTGCCCCTTTGGTTGCAGACAATGTGGTGCCCATCGATCGGCCATCCGAGCGAGCCTACGAACGCCCGAAAATCGAAGTGCCGCGACCTTCGCTGGCCAGCACGCGCACCGTCGCTGCGGTCGTTGAAGACGCCGAACCCGCACCGCCCAAGGCTGTGGTCGTGCCGCCGCCGCGTTTCTCCCTGCAATTGTTGCGCGCCGGGCGTTGCATGCTGCTCGTGGAGCTGTCCACCGGCCAGCCGTTCCAGAGTCGCGACCCTTCCTATCTGTTGCTCAAGGACATGCTGCGCGCCGCCGGTCTGCCGGACAGTCCGCAGATCATTGGTGAGCCTGTGCGCTGGCCGCTGCTGGTTCGTGGCCAGATGGATCAAGGGCCGGAGGCCGCGCGTGACTTCGTGCAGGGTTTCGTCGGTGCAAGACTCGAAGATGAACCGTGCACCTGCCTGTGGCTGGTGGGCTTGCCCGCCATGAAATTCGCAGGCGAAGCCGACGCCGAATCCTACTATCAGGATTTGCAGGTAGACGGCCTGGGCACTGTGTGGGCGCTGCCGGGGCTGGAATTATTGATGGACGAGCCTGAACGCAAGGCTGATGTCTGGAAAGCCATGCGTCGGCTGATGACGCGCTGGAAACCAACTGATGAGTGATGCAATAAGCTTTCGGCCCATGACCGAGGCCGATCTGGATGCGGTGCTGAAGATCGAGTATGCAGCCTTCAGCCATCCCTGGACCCGTGGCATCTTTCTGGACGGGCTCAAGTCATACGAGATATGGCTGATGTTCGAAGGCGCCCAGCAGGTCGGGCACGGCGTGGTCCAGGTCATCATTGACGAAGCCCATCTGCTCAACATCACCGTGAAGCCGGAAAGTCAGGGGCGTGGCCTTGGGCTGCTGTTGCTGGATCACCTGATGAAGCGCGCTTACCAGCTCAATGCGCGCGAGTGCTTCCTTGAGCTGCGTGACAGCAACCGACCAGCCTATCGTCTGTATGAAAACTACGGTTTCAACGAGATAGGCCGGCGGCGTGATTACTACCCCGCAGTCGGCGGTCGTGAAGATGCCGTGGTCATGGCCTGCACGCTTCTGGAATAACCCGGCTTCAGCGTCCGGCCTTGCCATCCAGCGGGTCGACGATGGCCATCTCTTCTTCATCCAGACCGTCGCCACCGCCGATGTCATCTTCATCGACCACAGTCAGGTCAAGATCGGCAGGATTGTCCTCACCGCGCTCACTGGCCGAGCGGGCGCCATCTTCATGAATCAGCGTTTCAGGCGAGAGATCATCGTCGGTTGGCTGGTGGTCATCGGTGGACGCACCGGTCATGCCGGCTTCGCGCACGCGCTCATCCGGTATTTCATGTTGCAGTTCGTCTTCAGGCATAAGATCACCGATACGGGCGGTCTCATCATCCCTGAAGTTCAGTTCTTCCATGGAGCCCATGCGGTCTTCGTTATCGTCGATGGGTTCCGGTTGGGTGGCATCGAATGGACGGCGTGAATCGTTCATGACGAATCCTCATTGCAGGTGGTCTTGTTAGGTGGACCGGTCGCAACTTTGAAGATTCCTTTTTTTATCAGTACGGTTTATCAGCGCGGTTTGTCATCAAGGGTGATATCAGGTAGTGGCACAAGGACGTGACTTCCGGTGTCAAAGGCCAGTCCAAGGCTGAGCATCATAAACGAGGCATCAAAGCATGAACGAGCTACAAGACCTGATTGATAACAATGCACGTTGGGCCGAGGCGATCAAACAGGAGGACCCTGACTTCTTCGCCAAGCTGGCTCGCCAGCAGACCCCGGAATTTCTTTGGATCGGTTGCTCGGATGCGCGCGTTCCCGCCAACGAGATTGTCGGCATGTTGCCCGGCGATCTGTTCGTACACCGCAACGTGGCCAACGTTGTGCTGCACACGGACCTGAACTGCCTGTCGGTGATTCAGTACGCCGTGGATGTCTTGAAGGTCAAACACATTCTGGTGACCGGTCACTATGGTTGCGGCGGCGTTCGCGCTTCCATGCAGGACCGTCAGTTCGGCCTGATCGACGGCTGGCTGCGCACGATTCGTGATCTGTATTACGAGAATCGCAACGTGCTCGCTCAGTTGCCGACCGAAGAAGAACGCGTCGACCGTATGTGCGAGCTGAACGTGATTCAGCAGGTTGCCAACGTCGCTCACACCAGCATCGTGCAGAACGCCTGGCATCGCGGCCAGAGCCTGTCGGTGCACGGCTGCATCTATGGCATCAAGGATGGTCGCTGGAAGAGTCTGGACACCACCATCAGCGGCTTCGAGCAGTTGCCGCCTCAGTACCGCCTGCGTCCGCAGGACTGATCGGGCCTGAAGATCGATCGGACGCTGTGTTGCCGCGAAGGCACGCAGCGCCCGATGCTCAGAGCACGAATCGTTGCACCATCAGATTCAGATCCGTCGCCAGCATCGACAACGCGTTGCTGGCGACTGTGGTCTGCTGCGCGCCGGACGCGGTCTGCGATGACAGGTCGCGAATGCTGCTCAGGTTGCGATCCACTTCACCGGCGACCTGCGCCTGCTGTTCTGCCGCACTGGAAATCAGCAGATTGCGGTCGTTGATGGTGCCCGTCGAGCTGATGATCACGTTCAGTGCTTCACCCGTCGCAGCGGCCTGCTCCAGGGTCAGGCTGGCCTGTGATGCCGTATGACGCAGCGAGCTGGCTGTCTGTTGAGTGCTTTGCTGGACTCCGTTGATCAGGCCTTCGATTTCTGCCGTCGAGGCACTGGTGCGCTGCGCCAATGAGCGAACTTCATCGGCGACCACGGCAAACCCGCGTCCGGCTTCACCGGCACGTGCGGCTTCGATGGCCGCGTTGAGTGCCAGCAGATTGGTCTGGTTGGCGATGGCGCGAATCACATCCAGAATGCTGCTGATGCTCTGCGTACGTTCGGCGAGCCCTTCGGCCTGATGGGATGAATCCAATACGTTCTCGGTCAGCTCCTTGATCGAGCTGATGGTCGCCGACAGTTTGACCTGACCTTGCGCTGCCGCCTGAGTAGAGGCTTCGGACTCACTCACCGTGTTGCTGGCATTGCCCGCCACTTCGACGGCAGCCTGACTCATCTGGTTGACCGCCACTGCCGCCTGTTCGATTTCATTGTTCTGCAATTGCAGGTTGAGGGCGCTGGCTTCGGCAATGGTGCCCATTTCCTGAACCGATTGGGACAGCTGAGTGGCGGCGGCATAAATCTGGTCGATGGTGCTGTGCAGGTTGTTACGCATGCGGCCCAGTGTGGTCAGCAGTTGTGCGGTTTCATCCTTGCCGTCTGGAATCTCGTGACGGGTCAGGTTGCCATCGGCGATGGTGCTTGCGATGTGCAGCGCGTGGCGAACCGGACGGATGATGCTGACGCTCAGACGCCAGGCCAGCAGCAGGGTGAGCGCAAGGGCGATGGCGATGGCACTCAGCGCAATGATGCGCGTCTGCTCGTAACGGGCGCTCGCTTCGTCCACGGCAGCAGCGGCACTTTGCTTGTTCAGTTCGCGCAGTAACTGCACCTGCATGTCCATAAGGTCGCCCTGCATCGCCAGCATGGTATTGGCCAGCGTGCGTGCTTCGTCCAGCTTGTTCTGCTCGATCAGCACCATCTGGTCCTGCAGCCCTGGCATGAACGCCTTGTAGGCGTCCTGCAGGGCCATTATCGAATCATGCTCGGTGCCTGCCGGAACACGTGCCAGATAATCCGCGAAGCCTTTCTCGACTTCATTCTTGAGCTGTTCAACGTTGATCTTGCTGTTGATCACCGCGCCCGGATCGTCGGCGTTGGCAATCAGCCGAGTGGTTTCGCTGCGCAGTTTCACCAGACCGATGGCGATGGCGTCGGCCATGGCGATGCTCGGCAAGGCGCCGCTTTCGACGGCCTCGCCCTGACGGCGAATGTCCTGCATTTGCAACAGGCAGAAGGCGCCAAGAGAAACCATGAGCAGGGCCGTGATGCCGAAGCAGATGACCAGACGTGGCGCAATCCTGAAACGGCGCAGCACCGTTACCCCGGACTTTTGACGCAAGAAACGAGGCAGGAGATTTTTCACAGCAGATGACCTCTTTGAACGGACCCTTTCGGAGAGCCGTTTATAAGGCACATGTGTGATGTCTTTATGACATGTCTGCGGCGTTTCGCGTTAATGTCGCATTGATGTCATCTACGGCCGATATGCGCAGGCTTCAGTCGTGTGGCGCGCCGACTTCTTCCATCAGTTCATCCAGACAGCGCTTCAATCGCTCGTGCCTGACCTTCGCCAGCGAAGCCCCCGTACGGGTTTGAAAACCATCGGCCAGGTGCAGCAGCTTGGTGTGAAAGTGATCGACAGCAAAGTTCTTGTCGTCATAGGGCCGCTGCGTGGCGTGCGGATCGAGAGGGTCGTAGAGATAACGTCCCATGCGTCCTGACACATAAAACACGCGCGCCACTCCGACCATGCCCAGCGCGTCGAGACGGTCGGCGTCCTGCAGGATTCTGGCTTCCAGGGTCCTGGGCGTTATTTGTGCCGAGAAGCTGTGCGCTTCGATGGCGTGGGCGACCGAAGCGATGCTTTCTTCATCCCAGCCCATCTCGGTCAGCAGCTCGCTGGCTCGGGCTGCTGCGAGTCGTGATGCTCGGGAGCGAAAGGGCGAGTTCTTTTCGACCGCCACGCAGTCATGCAGCAGTGTGGCAGCCACCAGCACGCGGGCGTCACCACCTTCATCGTCACGAATGGCGCAGACGTTTCTCCAGACTCTCAGCAAATGCGAGACGTCATGCGAACCGTCGATCTTCTCGGCGTGGGTATGCGGAATCAGCATCCGAGCGAGATCCTCGAACGGGGCGAAACGGTTTTCGAGCATTGGACTCTCCTGATGCGACTGCTATTTGAGCATTGTAGAAAATCACGTCCCTGCAAGGCAGTGACAAAAGGACATGGACGTGCGATTTCGTGTGATCCACCTGAAAACCGAAAAGCCCTTTATAATCCATGGTTTTTACCCCGATGCGAGATCCCCTGTGAGCTTACCGTCCTGCCCGAAATGCAATTCCGAATACACCTACGAAGACGGCTCCTTGCTGATCTGCCCGGAATGCGCCCACGAATGGTCCGCTGACGGCGGCGGCAGCGAAGCGTCCGACGACGTCAAAATCATCAAGGATTCCACCGGAAACGTGTTGCAGGACGGCGATACCATCACTGTGATCAAGGACCTGAAAGTCAAAGGTTCCTCGCTGGTGGTCAAGGTCGGCACCAAGGTCAAGAACATCCGTCTGGTGGATGGCGACCATGACATCGACTGCAAGATCGATGGCATCGGCGCGATGAAGCTGAAATCCGAGTTCGTCAGGAAGGTTTGATTCCTCGCGCTTCGCGTTTTAGCCTGAACGCCTCGCCGGTCTCGTGACCGGCGGGGCGTTTTCTTTTCTACAGCAGGGTCTGATCATGCCGAAAACTCCCGCTCCCTACCTCAAGCCCGATGAATGCGTCGTGCTGTTCGACGGCGTCTGCAAGTTGTGCAACGGCGTGGTGAAGTTTCTGATTCGTCATGACCCTGAACGGCGTTTGCGCCTGGCTGCGGTGCAGTCCGATGAAGGTCAGGCATTGCTGAAGTGGGCAGGGCTGCCGCTGGACGAGTTTCACACCATCGCCGTGATCCAGAATGGCCACGTGTATGTGCGTTCGGATGGCTTTCTGCACATCATGCGTCTGCTGCCAGCACCATGGCCGCTATTGAGTGTCCTGCGGGTGTTCCCACGTTTCCTGCGGGACTGGGCCTACAACCGAATCGCGCTTAATCGCTATCGATTGTTTGGTCGTTATGATCAGTGCCTGCTGCCATCGCCGGATCACGAAAAACGCTTTCTCGGTGACGCCTCGTCCAGATAAGCGCTTGTGCTTACCGACCGGCGGTCACTTGTCCGGGATGTGTTTCATGGATGTGTTGTGATCAGGCGTCCCGGTCCGTAGAATTCTACGTATTCGGCTGCATCCCCCCATATCGACAATAATCCACTTCGCACACTGCGCTCGGTCCTGATCATTGAGCGGGGCGTTTTCGCGTTGTTTTTTCATTGGGGATGTCTCTGAGGCAGCGCTGTATTGCGGTGAACTCAGATTGTGGGAGGCGGCTTGCCGGCGATGGCGTCATTTCAGTCACTGAAGGATTGTCTGATCCATCGCATCGCTGGCAAGTCGCCTCCCACACCCCTTGTGTTTTTTCAGCCGGTCGCGTTGGTCCGGCAGGCGGCAGTCTTCGGTTTTTACAGGTGTCATACATAAAGCCTATGTGTGGCGACAGACCCCCGGGTCGCAACCCACTTCGAGCGTTGTATATTTTTGATGACTACACCACCGAATGCACATGCCGGTAGCTGGCTTGGCGTACTCGCTCTGGCCCTGGCGGCCTTCATTTTCAATACCACAGAGTTCGTGCCGATCGGCTTGCTGAGCAACATTGGCAAGAGCTTCGACATGACCACGGCGCAGGTCGGCCTGATGCTGACCATTTACGCCTGGGTCGTGTCGCTGATGTCGCTGCCGATGATGCTGATGACGCGCAATATCGAGCGGCGCAAGCTGCTGATTTTTGTGTTTGCGGTGTTCGTGGGCAGCCACATCGTCTCGGCCATGGCCACCAGCTTTACGGTGCTGTTGATCAGCCGGGTCGGCATTGCGTTTGCGCATGCGGTGTTCTGGTCGGTCACTGCGTCTCTGGCGGTACGTATCGCGCCGCCCGGCAAGCAGGTGCAGGCCCTCGGCTTGCTGGCGACTGGCACGTCGCTGGCCATGGTATTGGGTATTCCATTGGGACGGGTCCTGGGCGAGGCATTGGGCTGGCGCACTACGTTCATGGGCATCGCAGGCGTAGCAGCGTTGGTCGTGGTGCTGCTGACCCGCTCGCTGCCGTTGCTGCCAAGCCAGAACTCCGGCTCGCTGAGAAGCCTGCCGATGCTGTTCAAGCGCCCGAAACTGATGGCGGTGTATTTGCTGACCGTGCTGGTGGTCACCGCCCACTTCACGGCCTACAGCTACATCGAACCCTTCACCGAGACCGTGGCGCATCTCAGTGGTGAGGTCACGACGATTCTGTTGCTGGTCTTCGGTGGCGCTGGCGTCATGGGCTCGATCGTGTTCAGCCTGTTCAGTGATCGCTTTCCAAACGGCCTGCTGATCACCGCGATTGGCACCATTGCGGTGTGTCTGCTGATGCTGCTGCCGCTGTCCGGCGATGCTGTGACGTTGGGAACACTGACGGTGGTGTGGGGCATGGCGATCATGAGCTTTGGCCTGTTGCTGCAGGCCCGCGTGCTGTCGCTCGCGCCGGATGCAACGGACGTGGCCATGGCGCTGTTTTCGGGCATCTTCAATATTGGGATCGGCGGCGGGGCGCTGCTCGGCAGTGTCGTGAGCAGTCAGTTGGGCGTATCGAGCGTCGGGATTGTCGGCGGCCTGCTGGCCTTGGGCGGGTTGGGACTGTGCAGCTTTACCACGTATCACTTCGGCAAGTCGGCCAATGCAGCCGAGGCTCAAACCGAAAGCAGAGTCTGATCAGGTCACTCGCTCGCTGACCGGCGTGTCCGGGCAGCGAGCGAATCAGCTCAGGCCTTGAGACGGCCCAGCCATTCCAGCGACGTTCTCCAGATACAAATCCCCAGAAAATACGCCGACATCGCCAGCCACAGTCCCATGACCACGGGGCCATTGTGCGGATGGTTGATGATCAGCAGTGCGCTGGACAGCAACCAGACCGCTGTAACCGCAATGTTGATCGGCATGAAGCGACGTACCCGGAACGGGTGCAGGAACTTCATGCGGGTCAGGGTCAGCAGCGCCAGCGCAATGATGGTGATGAAAGTCATCCAGGGGCTTGGCGAGAGGATGTAAAGGCACAGCACGACAACGTTCCAGGCAGCGGGGAAGCCCTGAAAGTAATTGTCCTTGCTCTTCATGTCGACGTTGCAGAAGCAGAACAGCGACGAAACCAGAATCACCGACACACTCAACAGCAGCGTGTAATCCGGGACCGGGATGTAGCGGTAGAGGAACAGCGCGGGAATGAATACGTAGGTCAGGTAGTCAATAACCAGGTCCAGCACCGAGCCATCGAAGTGCGGCAGGACCGAAGTAGTATTGACCTTGCGTGCCAGCGAACCGTCCACCCCATCCACGATCAGGGCGGCACCGAGCCAGAGCAGACAGGCTTTCGGTTCATTGTTGAACAAGGCAATGGTCGCCAGGAACGCAAGGACCACGCCGGTGGCGGTGAAGCCATGCGCGCCCCAGGCGTTGAGTCTGGCTATGCGTTGATTGGTTATCACGGGGGCGCTCTCCAGGAAATAATGCTTGTCAGGGTTTGCCGTAAACCTGACCGGTAGCAACTATCGACCCGGCAATCGGCGATAAGGTTCAGCGGTGACTATCGCTCGTTTCCCTGTCGTTTTCCAGAAAACGGCGATCCGTACCTGACCGCTCGTCTCTGTATTCTGCCGGTTCGACGAAGCAGGTAGGCGGTGCGCCGTTGGCGTTGAGCTGGTTGATCAGCGTTGGCTGGCCCTGGTCGTTGAACAATACCTGGCCCACACCCGCCGAATTCCACAGCCGTTCACCCGCCTTGCTCTGTTCTGGCGTACGCGGGATGACTTTCATCAGGCGACGTTTGGTGAACCAGTTCAGCGGTGAACGCGGTGA
Source organism: Pseudomonas viridiflava (assembly GCF_001642795.1). Taxonomy (GTDB): domain Bacteria; phylum Pseudomonadota; class Gammaproteobacteria; order Pseudomonadales; family Pseudomonadaceae; genus Aquipseudomonas; species Aquipseudomonas viridiflava. The sequence continues at coordinate 14,102 of NZ_LKEH01000045.1, forward strand.
GTATAACCACCGATTCAACCGATCAAAAGTATCCAGTAAGCCTCGGGGGAATTCATTTTTGATACCGCTGCTGGTGACTTGCCAGATGCGCGGGCCGCCACTGCGGTGCCGGATCAGGATTTCGTAGACGAACGAGTAATGAACATCCCCCGACAGGATCACGTAATTGCCCGGCGTTCGTGAGTGACGAAAGATGTTCAGGATCACTTGGGCCGCGCCACGATGGGCCATCCAGTTTTCCGCATCCACCAGCAGCGGGTAGCCGCACCAGCTGAAAACCCGCTGGATTGCCTCAATCAGCTTGACCCCGAAAATCGGGGCCGGTGAAACGATGATGGCTGATTTGTGATCGATCAGCTCCTGCTGCAATTCGCAAAGCGCTTCCCAGTCCATCAGGCCGGAAGGGTGGTTGAAGTTCGACTGACTGCGCCAGCGACGCGTGCGGGTATCCAGCACCACCAGCGCTGGCGTCGTGGGCAGCACGTAATGCCATTGCTGGAATTTCAACAGTTGATCGATCAGCGCGTCCTGGGTCTTGCTCTCCAGCTGGTTGTCACGGCTGACGGTTTCATCGCTCAAGGCTCGTGCCTGCCCGACAAGCTCGTTCAGCGCATCAGGGTTGTTACCCCAGCCCTGGCACAGCAGGTAAGCAATCAAAGCGTTGCCAATGATGCGTTTCGAAAACGGATGACCGTAGGCGGTTTCTTCCCAGTTCGCCGACAGGTTCCAGTCGTCCGTGATGTCGTGGTCATCGAACATCATCATGCAGGGCAGGTGCGCCATGGCTCTGGCGACGTTGCCCAGGCCGGCTCTGAAATCATCGATCACCACTTGTTCCCGGGCATAGCGCTCGGACTCTTGCGCGTCGAGCTGCGGCATGTCCGGTGTGACGAGGGACCAGGGCACCGGCGACCAGGCGAGCAAGTACATCGCCATGACTTCCGCCAAGGTCACCAGATGGTTGTCTGCAGTGGCGCTGGTGAAGACGGGCTTGCTGGTGCCGCCGAAGAAGCGATCACGCAAGGTGTCGTTACTTTTCAGGGCGGGCAACAGGTCGGCGCGCTGGTAATAGCTGGCCGGGTGGTCGTACAGACTCTGGCTGTCGTCGACCACGGCGCCTTCCAGCCTCTCGTCGAACAGGCCCAGACGGTCGATCAGCGAATGGACCCCACGCAGCATGGGGCCTGCAACGTCGTCGGCGTAGACCTGATCACCGCTCATCATCAGCAAGGCGGGACGCTGCAGTGGATCAAGTGTGTCCGCCAGCAACTGATCGACACATAACAGTCCATCGGCAGAACCATGATGCGGCTTGCGGCATGAGCCGTGGAGGATGTGGTCGATCTTGCTGCGCACCACGAAGTTGGGATGGCTGGCGCCGCTGTAGAGCAAATGGGGCGCCCAGTCGGCAATTACGGTTTGTTCGTCTTCTATATAAAGGTCGTAATCAATCAGTCGGTCCTTCGGCAAATCGCCGTCCAGGCGCACGTCGATCAGATGGATGAACGCCCGTTGGCCCATCGCGATGATCTGGCATTGCTGCTCATCGAGCGGATAGTCCGTGAATGTCGCGTCCGCCTGTTCATCAGTCCGCAGACGCAACGTCAGCGGCAACGGCCGCGAGCCCACCAGCCACAACACGAGGCGATTGGCTTCCTGTCGGCGCAGCAGCGGACCGGCAAGAACGGCGGGGAAAGAANGGCGGGTAACGAATCATGCGGTGACACGGGCGAGGGGAACATCCTGGGGTCGGGCTCTGACTGAACAATGGCTGGAAATAGTAACGCAGCGCAGGTGGAAAGTTCCTGTTACACAAATCCGCATTGCTGTCAGCATGTTTCAGGGAGCTGTATGCACGGGGTATTAGTTCAGAAAAATCCGACGTCTTTACGAAAACTATCGTTCGTACACTCCAGTGGTTTCGCACATTGCCGATAGAACTTTCTACAAGGAGATTCAGATCGACGCATGCACGCGTCTGTAATGGAGCCTCCCCCAGCTTTCTCGACCAAGGATCTTGTCATGAACTGGTTCTACAACGCCAAACTGTCCACCAAGCTGTTCATCTCGTTTGCACTCTGTGCGCTCATCACGCTCGTGGTAGGCATCATCGGCAGTCAGGGCATCGGCGACCTTTCGAACAGCCTCAAACTCACGTTTTCCAATAACCTGGTGTCGGTTGGCAAGACCAGTGAAACCAAGGCCAATGCCATCGCGCAGAACCGTGACCTCTATCGCCTGCTGTCGACAGTGGCCGCCAACGCGCCTCAAAGCGTCAAGGATCAGGTCGTCACGAACTTGCGTGAAAACCGTGCTCAGGCGGAAAAAGCGTATGCAGCCTATCGAACCACGCCACTGGAAGATGATGAGCGCGCCGCTGGTGATCTGATGGACAAGGACTGGCCTGCCTATCAGGCGGCGATTGATCGAGCCGTCAGCGTGGCACTGGCTGGCGATGTTGGTGCGGCAAGAACGCTGGTGGACGGAGAGGTTCGCGACATCTACCTCAAGATCATGAACGAACTGAACATCATGGTGGACTCCAATTCCCGGCAAACGGGCGAGGGCGCAGTCGCTGCCGGCAAGACCGAGTCTGCTGCCAAGCTCAATCTGTACATCGGCATTGGCATGGCGTTCCTGGCCGCCTTCCTGCTCGGCCTGTTCATCAGCCGCGTGATCAGCCGGCCGATTGCGTCCGCTCTGGTCAATGCCCAGCGTATTGCCGGTGGCGACCTGACCCAGCCGATTGTCAGTCTGCATCGTGATGAAGCCGGACTGATGCTGTCCGCGCTCGGCGACATGCAAAACAGCCTCAAGAACACCATCGGGCAAATTTCCAGTGCTGCCGATCAGCTTGCCTCGGCCGCCGAGGAACTGAACGCAGTCACAGAAGAAAGCAGCCGAGGCCTGACACGTCAGAATGACGAGATTCAACTGGCGGCTACCGCTGTCACGGAAATGACCGCAGCGGTCGAGGAAGTGGCGCGCAATGCCATCTCCACCTCCGATGCGTCGAAGTTGACCAGCACCGAGGCGGCGACCGGTCGCGATCAGGCACGCGAAGCGGTGAACGCGATCAACACGGTGAGCACCGAGATCAGCAGTTCAACTGCAATGGTCGAAGAGCTGGCTGGGCGTGTGCGCGAAATCGGTCAGGTGCTGGACGTGATTCGCGGCATCGCCGAGCAGACCAACCTGCTGGCCCTCAACGCGGCCATCGAAGCCGCCCGTGCCGGCGAACAGGGTCGTGGTTTTGCCGTGGTGGCTGATGAAGTGCGTGCCCTTGCGGCCCGTACTCAGGCATCCACCGGCGAGATCGAAGCGATGATTGGCAGCGTACAGAGCAGCGCCGATCAGGCCGTTCGTGCGATGGGCAACAGTCGTACGCTGGCCAGCAACACTCAGTCACTGGCCCAGGCCACAGGCCAATCGCTGGAGCGCATCGCTCAGAGCATCGCTGAAATCAACGACCGCAACATGTTGATCGCTACCGCGTCGGAAGAACAATCCCACGTTGCGCGCGAAGTGGATCGCAACCTTATCAACATTCAGGACCTGTCCACCCAGACCGCTGCGGGCGCCAACCAGACCAGTGCATCGAGCCAGGAACTGTCGCGACTGGCGATTTCGTTCAACAACCTGGTGGGCAAGTTCAAGGTCTGATCCTCGAACGCGGGGGCAGCGTTTCACGACGCTGCCCCGTCCTTCAAACGGCTTGAACGTCCAGGCGCTTCTGAAAGAAGAAGCGCTTGTGGCCGGGCGGGTAGTCTTCTATCTGCCCGAACTCGCTGAAGCCGTGACTGCGATAAAAGTCCGGTGCCTGGAAGTCGAAGGTGTCCAGCCACATCCCGACGCAGCCTTTCTCCATGGCCAGCTCTTCGGCCATCTGCATCAGGCGCGAGCCTGTTCCCTGACCTCGGGTCTGTTCGGGAACGACCAGCAGTTCAATGAATAGCCAGCGATAAAAGAGGCGGGCATGCAAACCGCCGATGATGTCGCCTTTTTCATCTCGCACGAGTAACGCGATCTTTTCCGATTGCCCGTCACCGGCCTGTTCAGCGTTGTAGCGCCTCAAAGGCTCGAGAATGGCCAGGCGATCTTCTTCCGTAGGATCGTTTTTGACTTCGATATGCACGCCCATGCGCTGACTCCCGTCCGTTGATCTCAAACCGGCAGAGTAGAGCGGCGGTCAGCCGGGGTAAAGCACAGAAGGCGCGTACGCCTGCGCTTGAGGGTCAGGCTGAGCGGATACAGTTACGACCGGCATGTTTGGCTGCGTACAGCGCAACGTCGGCGGCATTGATCAGTTGGTCGGCCGTGGCCAGAGGCGCTACGGCCGCGGCGACACCGAGGCTGATGGTGACCAGTGCGCCTTCGCCCTGAGCCGGGTGCGGCAACTTGAGCGTCGCCAGTGCAGCTTTCATGATTTCGGCGAGTGCCTTGGCCTGGCTGACGTCGGTGTTGACCATCAGGATCAGAATCTCTTCGCCGCCATACCGAAACGCCACGGCGCCATGTTGCTGGGCATTCTGCTGGATGACCTGGCTCATCAACTTCAGACAACTGTCGCCTTGAGGGTGGCCATAGTTGTCGTTGTAGGATTTGAAGTGATCGATATCCATCAGGATGAAGGCGACGTTTGTGGGCGTCTCTCGGGAGCGTTCCCAGATGGAGCTCACCAGCTCGTCCAGATACCGACGATTGAACAGCCGTGTCAGCGCATCGGTACGCGCAACTTCCATCAACTGGATATGCAGCAGCCGTCCGCGCAGCGCGAACAGGTAGCTCAGCCGTGCGCCTCGCTCCAGAAAGTACGAAGACATCAGCAGCAGTGCAACGGTGGACACGAATAGCAGGGCATTGGCCTGCCAGGTCAGGAAATCCGCAAAATCAGCCAGATAGGTCGTCACCAATTGAATGCCCAGCATGCTTAGCGTTGCCAAGGTGGCGTAGCGAAACGGCAATTGCTGAATCATGGTGCAGTAGACCATCACCAGCAGCATCCCCAACTGGTAATGGAGCTGGTGCGGACTCTCGCTGTAGGTCATGACTACCATCGGCAGCAGTGAGGACAGCACAGTGCCGACCGCTGCGGTTGTTTCCAGCGCACGACGAGACGTCATGCGCTGGATCAGCAACAGCAGGCCGATGAACATTGGAGTGATCACGCACAATCGGCCGATCGCGACGTAGAAAAACATGTCGCGCAACATCAGCCAGTCGCTGAGCAGGTACAGGTTGTAGATCAGACCGCCGCCGATGCCGACCGCCGTGATGAACCGACGCCGTTGGTGCAGGGTGTCTGCTTCGTAGCGTCGTTCGAGTTCACGGCTGAACCGCAGCGCGCCCACTCCGCAGGCAATGGTTCGCTCAACTTCGGCAAGGGTCTGCGAGTCTTCCTGGGTCGGGCGATCAAGGGCGGGAGTGAGCATGTGGCACCGGGTTCATCACATCGAATCCATTAGGACAGCGCTCGAGATGTCTTAGTGCCACCATTCGTGGCGTGGGGTGCAGATATATAAATAAATGCTCGTACCAGTGAGTCCTTGGGCTGGCGACGTTCTGACGTCAGCCCAGGCTCATGTGTTACGTCACAGCATAAACCATCAGGCTCCGCCCACTTTGAAAATGGCAACCTTTTGTGCAAGTCGATCTGCGAGCTGTTCCAGCTCCCTGCTGGCCGACGCGACCTGCAGGGATCCGCTGGCGGACTTGACGGTCGAGTCGTGAATACGGGTGATGTTGACCGCGACGTCTTCGGCTACGGCGCTCTGCTGGACCGCCGCGCTGGCGATCTGAGCGTTCATGCTATTGATGGCACCCACTTCCTGACTGATCCTCGTCAGGGCGCTCTGGGCATCGCGAGTCTGCGAAACCGTCTGGGTCACCCGCTCACAGCAGTCACGCATGGTGAGTGCGGCGGCTTGGGTTCCGCTCTGTAAGCGACCGATCATCTCGCGAATTTCCTGAGTCGATTCCTGAGTGCGAGTCGCCAGCGAGCGCACCTCATCGGCCACGACCGCAAAGCCTCGTCCATGCTCTCCGGCGCGGGCGGCTTCAATGGCGGCGTTCAAGGCCAGCAGGTTGGTCTGCGAAGCGATGGAGTTGATCACCTCGATGACCGTCTCGATCTGCTCGCTGTCCTTGGAGACCTGCTCGACCGTTGTGGTGGTCTGCCCCAGCGTCACGGCCAGCTCTTCGATTGCCTGAGTGGTGCCCGCAACCAGACGATTGCCGCTCTCGACCTCGTTGTCGGCTTCACGAGTGGCGTTTGCGGCTCTGGAGGCATAGCTGGACACCTCACTCACCGACGTCGCCATTTGCTTGATCGCCGTCGCAACCTGTTCGGCCTCACGGGTCTGCAGGCTGATGTGATCGTTATTGCGTGTGGAGGTTGCCGAGAGCTGGCTGGAGGAATGATTCACCTCCTGTGCCGCCTTGCGTACCTGGGTAATGGTGTCAGCCAGTCGATCGAGCGCGGTTTTCAAGACACCCATGACGCTGTCGGGGTAATCAGTGACAATGGTCTGCTGCAGGTCGCCCGCAGCCAGCCGCCGGATCGCCTCGGCGACCTCGACAGGTTCTGCGCCCAGCGTGGATTTCACGAAACGAATAATCACGGTCGCCATAATGATGCTCAGCAGCAAGGCCGCACCGGTCGCCAGCAGCATCAGACCGGAAAACCGGCTGGCGGTGGTCTGCACCTCATTGAGCTGAGCCTTGATGGTGGCTTCTTCGTAATCGATCAACGCATTGATGCGTTTCAACCATTCGCTGTAGTCGCCGGAAGCGCGACTCAGCAACAACGCCTGAGCGCCCGCAATGTCGCCAGTCCGGCGCAAGTCGACCACCGCTTTGCTGGACGCGAGGGTCTTCACTTCGATTTCCTTGATGGCGCGCAGCAGCTCCTTCTCTTCACGCGTCACCCCGGCATGACCGATCAACTGGTCCATGGGCTGCGCAGAGTCGGTATAGGCCTGCTCCAGACTCGCCACCTCGGCCAGATGAAACCCCAGATCCCGGTCGTTATTTACCAGCACCGCATCGCGCACGGCAATCGCCCGGTTATGGACACTGCCCCGGAAATTGATGGCGTAACGCTGAACCTTTGCCGCGTTGTCACTGACATCCTGCAGCGTGGAATCGATGACGCCCACACGCTGCATGCCGACGGCTGTGATCAGGACGAGCAGCGACACGATAGCGGCAAAGCCGAGACCGATACGGGTAGCAAGGCGGACGGGTGTTTTCATGATCAGGGCTCGGATTTTCGGGAGGTTCAAGTGGTGATGGCGATGGGGCATCACTTGAGAGTTGCGACCATACGTGAGGGGAGGGGGTGGGACTATTAAGAATATGTAACCTGATCGTTAGCTTTTAGCTATTGAACGTTTTCTGTCGATAGTCGAGCGAGCGATGTTTATCAGAATTCAGATCGTGATCGGGCAGGCATAAGGAGAGAATAAGCGGGGGACGAGCAGCGGGCTTCAAGGACACCCAGAAACAAGAAAGCCCGCACGAGGCGGGCTTCTTGTTGAACTTGGTGGTACACAGTCATTTGAACTCGAATATTATGTTGTTGTTTTTAATGCATATTTTTCTATGCTTTGAGATTTGGCATACACACTGGCATACACGAAGCTGGTCCCTGAGCGGGCCAACGTAAGGCAGCGAGCGTCACAAAGACATGACTTTTTCCCAGGTCCTCTGTTTACCGATGGCTTGGAGTCATCCGCAATCATCGTTAAGACCATGTGGTCGCGTAAGGCGTAGTTCTGCCACAGCACGGCGAAGCCCGTCGACCCGTCACGCAGTCGTACGTTCCTATGAAAAATCAGGCGCCGCTGGTCCTGTCTCCTGAATCCATTTCTGCCATCGTCCACGCTATTGAACATCGGGCCATTCCTCGACAGCCCAACTTGCAAACGCTTTGGCCCTTTTTAAGATCTGCGATTTATCCCAGGACTTCACGGCTGCTGCAGTCTGAGTGATTTTCCAGTTAGATCCTTTAATAAAACTCTTTTTGCTGATCCAATCCTGATCTTTCACGCGGCCATTTTGCCCTTTCGTGAGCGGTACGAGGTTGCCAATGGTATGCAGAAGAGCCTTGTGTTCCTCCTTCGTAAATGTGAGTGCCCATTCTTTAGTGAGGTTTTGTGGAAGAACGTGCTCGACAGTGAAATCATCAGTCGCGTTGTCATAGCCGTTTTCGAGGTTGAAATGAATTTCTCTTTGAGTAAGCAAGTATTTAGTTATTTTTCTTGAGTACATATCTCCAGTGCTAAGCGTTTCTGTGATGGTTTGGTTGTTAGGGCACCGGATGGTGCCTGTAACAATCTTCTCCTTCAGTTTGACAGGGTCAGCCCCTGCTTTGACCCATAAGCCTTTAAAGACGGCGTGTAGCCCAGTTGGTTCCAAGCCGACAATAGCTCGACGCACAAGGAAGGACTCTACTATTTGTAGGCACTTTAACGTATCAGCTTTACCGGCAAGTCCGTTTCTAAATGCATTCAAGAGCTCGATTATGTAGGGCCAAGTGACCGTCGTCTTCGGCATCAGACTGAATCTGCGCACTCGCTCCCCGACATCAATATGTATATTTTTTAACGGATTATATTTGACTAATGCGCAATATAGATCTGCATATATATCCATATCGGAAACGATTATATTTGGTTTGGTTCCAATCCATGCCTTTTGTAATTCTGGAAATGCACGAGATTTAGACACGTGTCCTTTGAATTTTATAAATGAGTAGATGGTTATGAACTGGTCGAAAGAGTTGGTCGGAAATGCTTTCTCGAATGGCTTCCATGTTGTCTCGTAAAATCTGTCGAGCGCATCTTTGCAATTATCAGGCACCCTGGATATCACTTCGTTTCGCACTAGGTCAGAAAGAGAGAGCTTTACGCCCTCGTAGTTTAGCTTTGAGAAAACAGTATTGGCGTCGTCAGTAGCCTCTAGCGTGACCTGGATAAAAACTATCTTGTTCAGCAAGCTCTCTTGAAATGGTTCAATTTTTTTTGTTAACAGTCTTCCCTTGTCGCTGAAAAAGACTTCGGCAAAATGGTTCTTTATATTTTCCCACTGCTGGCTTATTCCATTGCGGCTTGAGTGCTCATCAATGCTTTCTCCTTTAAGGCTCCATTCAATGCAGGGTATATCTTCCTGAAGTATGTCGAACAGCTGTCTACGGTCTTGCACTGTTGGAAGTAGTTTAGGCATTCCTGCATACTTCCCTGCAGAAAATGAAAGATATGTCTGGGCAAGGGTTAGGGCTTCTTCATCTTTTCCACCTTGCAAATAAGACCATGCCAAACCGCAAATCAGCATGTAGATAGTCGTCAGGCGCTGCTGTCCGTCAATCATTAGGTATTCGTTAGGGGACTGATTACCACCCTTCTTGCCAAAGTCTTGTACCACAGTTGCACCGATAAACTGTTCGAGATTGCCATCCCCGGCTGTCTCTATGTCTTCTAGTAATGCCTGCAGTGGTTCATTTCCCCAAACGTAATATCTTTGATACACCGGCGCTGAGTATCGTACTGATCCATCAAATGTATCGTGAACATTAATCTTTTCTGGTGTTTTCATTTTATTTTACTCTAGGACTTTAGCGCAGCTAAAGCACTTAGGCTCATTAGGAAGACTACATTAGGGGAGTGCACAGCGCAGCGGCAATCCGGGGAGGTTGGGCTTTTCCTAGCCATTGCAACAGTCCTTTATGCACGAGGGGGATCGAGAGTACCGCGGCTAGCAAATGAAAGCCAACCGCATTGGTATCCGCTTAAAGCTTCTGGATCATGAGCCCGAACGCCATCAGACTTTCAGTGGCAGCTGTGTATCTGCAATTAGGCGAGTATCGGACGGGAACGCCCTTAGGATAGTTCGTGGGTGTTCCGAGAGCCCGTCGCGGAAGCTTTCTAAATGGATCGCCGCATTGGCACAGATGTCATCGTGGCAAAAATCGTTACCGTTTCTGCAATGGTGGTCTGAAACAGTCAGTATTTTGAGGTAGTACACTCATGAGTCGACGGTTAACCTGGTTCACCGGTTCACTAAGCCTCACGCTTTCCGGCTAACAAAGACACGCGGGTTTCCTACCCCGTATGCAGCGGAAGTCCTCAGGGTCCCCCGGCTTATGCCGGATTCCATTCGCTGATGGGGCTCACTTCATAGGGGGGCGGGGGCAAGGCCACTCAAATGCGGTGTAACTGGTGTTTCAGGTGTGGCGGAAAAGCTTAACTACATGAAAAATAAGAATAAAATAGCCGTAACACTTCGCCGTGAGTTTCTATGTATGTGATGTAACAATACGGAACTGTGTAACGCTGTCGCTGCCTCTGTGCCCTACGGGCAATGGGCCGCTATCGATCAGAAGCAGGCGTCAAAGAGGCAGTCTGCGCAGATCCCGTGGCGTAGCCAGCTTCAGTAAATCTCGACTTGGAACGTGCGGATCACGGCTGTCTTGGCAAACCGCCCGACCGGCGTGAGGCTTGCCTTGGTACGCAATGCCTCACGGCGCGAGCGTACCGGGAGCCAGCGACTACCAACGCCTGCGATGCGGATGGCCAACGTCCACGCCTCGCTATGACGGCTGACCAGCGCGTCGCTTACAGAGCCGCCCTAGGGCGTGACGCGCAGAGCTTTTTCAGAATACCACGCGGCATGATCAAGCCAGCGCCCGCAAGCGGGTGGTGAACTCACTCACCTGGTCAGACGACAGACACCAGCTCACCGAAGGTTTCCAGGTGCTGAATCATGGCTTCGTGACTGCCGGGCTGACGAACCAGGATGCGGCGGCAGGTGGTCTCAATGATCAGCCGGGCCATGTGCGGATTCTCGACGGCCGAGGCGTCAAAGGCCAGCGCGATCAAGGACGCCAGTTCGGGCAGTTCGGGGGGCCGTGTCCTGCAGTGCCCTCAAGGCGTTCACTTGCCGGGCAGTGATGGGTAACGACACGAGTACCTCCTGGAGTTCGTTGGGTTAAAACCACATGCGAGGGCAATGGTAGACCACACACGCCGACGCCATCGGTTGCAAAAAAGCCCACCGAGGTGGGCTTTGCTGTGGGGGCCGATTGAACGTAGGGCGCGATATGAGTAATTAAGAATGCTGCCGGGCTCAAGGCGGATTCCTCCGACTAAGGAAAGGCAACATTTGAAATGAAACGGCCGGCGGTGAACACGAAATCGGTACACAATGACCATTCATTTGTATGTCACTAACGACGATTTCTTGATACCTTGCGGCGATTGATGGGGATTTTACACCCTGAAATAAAAAGGACGAAAAGTGATGGAAGAAAAAAAACAAATTAGAAGCTTACTTAAGACTCACAGGGATCTTGACGAAGAAGAGTTCGACAACATGTGGGAGCGTGCTGTTTTCATTTTCGATGCAAACGTTTTACTTGACTTATACAGACTGCCTCAATCTGCAAAAAACGAGTTACTGAGTGTGCTTCAAAACCCAGAAATAAAAAACAGAATATGGATTAGCTTTCAGGGTTTGCTCGAGTTTCTAAATAATCGACATGACATAATCGGCGACCAAAAAAACAAATTTGAAATGGTGCGAAGCAAACTTCAGGAAGCAATAAATGGTTATAATGGAGTATTCAATACGCTGACAACCGAGCTAGCAAAGCTAAAACTTCGCCAGAGACACTCCCTCATAGATCCAGAACAATTCATATCGGCAGAAAACATAAAGTCCGGTATTAATTTTGTAAATGAATTTTTGGAAAATCTAAATGAACTAGAGGAAAAGCAAAGCGACGTCCATCATAAAGATGATACAAAGGAGCATGTTTTAGACCTATTCGACGGGAAGGTAGGACATGGTTTCAGCAGAGAAGAAATTAGAAAAATTTATGATGAAGGTGAGGAGCGATACAAGAACGATATCCCACCTGGTTACAAGGATAAGAAAAAGACTGATTTTTATACTGTTCTTGACATCGAGTACAAATGCAAATTCGGAGACTTATTATTCTGGTATGAAGTGATCCGAAAAGCTCAAGCAGAAAAGCTTGAGTGCATTATTTTAGTCACCGGCGACCTGAAAGAAGATTGGTGGCTAGAGAAGAGAGGTAAAAAGCTGGGGCCGCGTAAAGAGCTACTTAATGAAATTTATACAAAGGCACCAGATTTAAGATCCTTCCACATGTATGACACCTCAAACTTTCTAAGACGGGTAGGTGAACGTTTCACATTTAACGTCAGTGAATCCACAATTTCCGAGACGGAAAACCTTCTAGCGACAGAACGTAACGAGTTTGATAGCACCGAGTGGACAAATATCGCCGATGTCTTCGACATAATAACCTCTGATCAAAAAGAACTCGCAATCACCCGAGACACTAGCTTCCCAAATCTCCCTACTGTGAACGTTTCATTTTTTACTATATTTAATGTGATATTTGAAATAATAGACAATGTGAAAAAGCACGCTAGCACAAAGATACTATCTGTAAGCTCCCGCTTTTACAAAGGCTATCTAACGATTCGTTTCTCCAACCCTTACTCAGGAAAAAGCGTCTCCTCAATGGAGTATTACCGAGCTGCCGCAGTCAATGCTCGACATGAAGGAGGTACAGGATTGGTCATGATCACCTCACAGCTTTCTGATGAAGGCATAGATGTCCAGACCTCATGTGAAGATGATGTATTTTCGGTGGAGTTTTTTATACCGCTATCAAAACTTTCATAACTCACAAATTGATTTCGCAGTAGTGACTTTGATATGTGCTCTTATTAATACTGCCGAGTTGACAGTCGCTGATTTCTATTTCGCGCACTGACTGCAACTGGACGTAGGCGGCACCGATCGGGATCGACCCAGGTCGGCTGCCGTCCCAGACCACGTAATAACTGCCACACACCTCACGCAGGGTGGCGCCTTAAGACATATTGTACGTAATAAGAAAAATCTGTAACTGACTGATCTATAGGTTAAAAGCATCTTCCTTGTAATCAGATGCTCTCGAGTTAGATTTTTGATGCAGAACGGATCTATATCACGTAGTAATCCCGAAAAGGTGAGCCTCTCCTCGGACCGATTGGGTTGATGCACTGGACAGCAAACGGCCAATCTTCCTGCCGCGAGCGGCCGCTTTCGGTCGGGTCCGGTTTATCAACCTGCTTCGATTCACCAAAGCGGCCCTTTGCGAAAGGCGTCAATAGGCCGTCAGCAGACGTCGGCGCAAGGCTGCTAACGGCAAGGGAGTATCTAGTCAACGCTATGCTCGGTAGTATCAGAGTGACATGAAGACCTTCAGTGCTTAGCCTCACCTAAAAAAGGGATTTTTCGATGCAGATTCGCCAACTTAGTATTCGTCATTTTCGGGGCGTGGCTGCACTCGATTGGTCGCCGAAAAAATCCTTTTGTTGCCTGATTGGCTCCGGCGACTCTGGTAAATCAACCATCCTCGATGCCATTGAGGCTACCTTGTCTTCACGATGGTTCACTTTCAGCGAGCCAGATTTCCATCGCTGTGATACGGCTACGACCATTGTTATTGAGGTAACCGTCGGAGAGCTTTCACGCCAATTGAAGTCAGACGAGCGGTTTGGGCTTTATGCGAGGGGGTGGAGTACAGATGGTCAACTACATGACGAACCTGAAGATGATGACGAGGCTGTGCTAACGGTTCGGTTGACCGTCGATTCAACATTAGAACCGGTCTGGGAGCTGGTATGCGAGCGATTAGAGCAGCCCAGGACGCTATCCAATAGAGATCGAATGCTATTCGGTTTGGTCCGCCTGTCTGGTGAGGACTCACGTCATCTGGCTTGGGGCCAAGGGTCGGTCCTGTCTCGGCTTACAGGTGACACGTCGGGAGCGGCATCTCGCTTAGCTCAGGCATATAAAGCAGCGAGAGACAGCGCCAATCTTGATCAGATTGAATCTCTGACGCACGCTGCCAGCCAGGCGGAAGCATTTGCTAGAAGTCTAGGCGCTTACATCAACGACACCTATGAGCCAGGTCTAGAACTTGGACGATCTGGCATGTCGGCTGGCTCAATTGCGCTCCACGATAACGGAATTCCTTTGCGGCTCGCTGGCTTAGGAACGCGTAGGCTTGCAACGCTGGCCATCCAAAAATCAGCCGTTCCAGAAGGGGCCATTATCCTTATTGATGAAATCGAGCACGGCCTTGAACCTCACCGCATTATTGGTGCGATTGCACAGCTGAAAGCTGACCAGCGAACTGCCGCAGAGGCGGGTCGCTCCCTTGGCCAGATACTGATGACAACTCACTCGGATGTTGCGCTAGGAGAGGCATCCGCTACTAGCCTACATGTATGCCAGCTCAGCGCTCGGGACCGCGTACTAATGGTAGTCCCTCCTGTTTCCCCTGATGCTATTCAGGCCCTCATGAGGCACACACCTCGCGCACTATTTGCTAGGAAGATTCTTGTTACTGAAGGGATGACAGAAGTTGGGCTGCTGCTCGGAATTCGAGAGTTCTGGCCTGATAGACATGATCTAAAGCCAATTGAGCAGCTTGGCTCTGCCATTGCAAATGGCAATGGCGCAGAAGCCGTTTCGTTAACTGTTGCTCTGGTAGGGCTAGGCTACAGAGTCGCGTTGTTCCGTGACTCAGATGTGCCTCTCACAGCTGAAGAAATGGCTCGCCTCAATGCTGTAGAGGTGCAGGTATTTGAGTACGGAAACTTGCTAAATACAGAACAAGCCATTTTCTATGATGCCTCTGCGCTGCAGGTTCAGCGGCTGCTTGATCATGCCCGAGGAGAACGGGGCGTCGACCCGATCAATGACAGCATTTTTCCTGCAATTGGCGATATGGATCGATTAACAGTCGCGGAGGATTTTGCAACTTGGGAATTGGTGCATACAGCTCTCAATGACCAGCAGCTTCGGGCGCGCCTAGCAGAAGTGGCTAGTCGTAAGAAGTGGTTTAAAGACGCTCGTATCAGCAGAGATATCGCTCCAATTGTTTGGTCTATTGCTGACGGTAATCGAGCCTCACCGCTTGCGATTGCACTTGCGCAGGTAGAGGGGTGGTTGTATGCCTGATCCTTACGAACTTTTAGCGCTTGGTAACGCAGCAGTTGTTGCGCCTGCTGGCCATGGCAAAACCGAGATCATCACCAGCATTGCAGCGCTTGGGCGGCGCGCTCTTATTTTGACTCATACTCATGCAGGGGTTCACGCCATACGCGCTCGGCTGAAGCGTCACGGAGTGTCTCTTCGCTCGGTAGCTGTCGATACCATAGCGGGGTGGTGTATGCGCTATGCTCACTCATTTCCTAGCGTCGCCCGTCCGCCTGATGGAACACCAAGAAATGGTGCAGAGTGGGATCAACTGTATCGAGGATTGATCCAGGCACTAGATGTGACGGCAATCCACGACGTTATAGCCGCATCCTATGACCGCATTCTCATTGATGAATACCAAGATTGCGGGCAACTCCAACATCAACTGTCCGTGGCTTTGTCTAGATGCGTTCCCACGACGATTTTTGGGGACCCGATGCAAGGGATTTTCGAGTTCGCAGGCGCAAATCTGCAGTGGGCAGGTGAGGTCCATCAGGACTTCCCCCTTGCAGGGACGCTGGAAATTCCTTACCGCTGGGCGGGAAGGAATCCGGCTCTAGGCGAGTGGATTGCTGAAGTGCGTGAGCAACTAATACGCGGCCATCAGATTGATCTTGCGGACCCCCGTATAAGGTATCGCGAGTCAGGTGATGCTTTTGATATGGGAACTCTCTTCGATGGAATTGATGGTCGAGAAGGTAGCTTTGCAGCAATTCACTGTAATAAAACGATTTGCTATCGTTTAGCCAGCGCAGCCAATGGGGGCTATCAGGCAATCGAAGAGGTTGCAGCAAACCGACTTGGACAACTCGCCGGAGAGTGGGACCGCGCAGCCGATGGGGAGCAGCGAAAGCAGTCCCTTCAAAGCTTGTTGAATGACTGCTTTCATAAGCGTCGGCTTGCGGATGGCGAGATAGATGGCCCTGAGGCTCTTGCAACAATGACCGCAATTCGAGAGCTGGTCCCTTCCCTTGGAGAAGGGAGCGGCGCTGAGCAAGCGTTACAAATACTTAATCTTTGCAGGCGGCACCTCCGATGGAAACTTTATCGTTCAGAGCTCTGGAGGGATGCGGAGCGAGCGTTTGGAGAACTGGCGTCATTACGTGTCGAATCGATGGCTGAGGCTGTTGACAATACTAGACAGCGCGCTAGTCTTGTTGGGCGACGTATGCCAACGAGAACGGTTTCGACCCCTCTGCTGCTAAAGGGCTTAGAATTTGATCATGTGGTAGTTCCTGATGCCTCTCACTTTCTTCGTGAAAGGAATGCTCAGGCGAAGCTATTTTACGTTGCTATTTCCCGTGCAACCCATTCTCTAACTATATCCTCCCCAGATCGGTTCATCAGATTCCCAGTGCCCGTCATATGAGTTGTATGTGGTGTTGCGGGGGCAACTGAGGGCACCTACTAATGCTCGGTTCATAGTTCTGTCGATTTTCGAATATCTGGCACCTTTTGCTCGGTGTTTAGACGAGCCACAACCGGGTACTGACTAAAGCAGTGATACCGATGACGGACAGCTATTGACCGAAAGCGGCCTTCCAGTTTTGCTGTAAAAATTCACGACTGTGCAGGTCGTTTGTAACTGCGGCTTGGAGTTTTCTAGTGAGTTGGTGGGCTTTAGGCCCGCAGTAAAAAGGGCCCTACTGGGCCCTATTTCAGGTGACGCTAGTTTTACTTCTTCAGCCATCCTTCAACAACGTCTGTACCGTATTCTGCTTTCCAAGCTTTCAGTGCCTTGTGATTCCCGCCTTTGGTCTCGATCACTTCACCTGTGTGCGGGTTCTTGTACACCTTAAGGTCGCGTGGTTTGCGTGTGCCTGTCGGTTTTTCGGAGCCCGAGCGGCGTACCGGACTCGGTGGGTCCAGCAGTTTGATGATGTGCTTCAGGCTGAAACCGTACTGTTCAAGAAGCTTGCGCAGCTTCGTTTCGAACTCGATTTCTTTCTTGAGCCTCTCATCGCCCTTCATGGTTTCCAGCGCCTGGAGCTGCTCAGCGAGGTGCTTTTCCAGTTGGCGGTACTCAGCAAGTTTGGACATTATCTTTCCCTGTTTTTTATTGCGTGTGGTTGTTCAGATTGAATGCATCGTTCGCAAGTTCAGCCTATTTCCGACGTGTCAGCTGGCTCTCAAGGTGAGCCAGTTCCGCTTTGATTGCCTTGATGGTCAGTGCTTGGATCTGAATGGTTCTGGCCGGGGCCGCGTTGATGGTTTTCAACAGGGTCTCCAAATGAGCTTTCCGGGCTTTGATCGTGTCAGACCAACTCGCGGCGTTCTGAGGTCGCTTGGTCATTGTCATTACTCTGTCGTTAGGCCAGGTGGCTCGTCTGTTCAGCCTGTTGACGTGCTGGGGTGTCGTCGAGCTGAAGCAGATCCTGCGCGCCGTAGTTGCGCGCTCGGTCGGATAATTCATGCCACGTCCAGTTCCCGACGGTTTCGCCTTCCTGCGGAACCGCCAGTTTCAACAGGCTCACCTGATCAAGTCCGAGCAGGTTGTAATTCGCCCAGAGCCTTCCCCCCACTTCAAACAATGCCCTAGCGGCCTCGTTCCATTTCTCTTCAAGCACCGTCTGAGAGAGCCACAGGGCGTCGCGTTCGATGCCCTTGTGCTTTTCCTGTGCTTCGACGATGTATTGATCTACGGTCGCCAGCTCCTGCTTGAGGGCAGATATGATCAGGCCCTGCCGACGATCATGCTCGGCGGCGGTTGCCAGGTTTTTTGCGGCTTTTTGTGCATCGGCATTTGCGGTCTTTTCGGCTTCGGTGTCGCCCCATGCCACAGCCTGTGCATACGCAGTAGCTGCGTCCGTTTCAGCCTGCCGGGCTTTGGCCATGTCCTCAACCGCCTGCTGTTGAATCTGTTCCAAGCGACTGCTGAGGCTCTGACGTTTGGCATTCAGCTCCTGCTCATCCGTCTTCCAGTTATTCATTGCCTCGATGTAACCCGCCATCAGGGAATCGCTATTGGCGAGGGTCTCGCGGCGATTGATCTTCCGATCCAACAGGTCAGCTTCATGCCTGCGCGCATCGAAACGCGTTTTCAGCTCGTTGTACTTATCGCGCAGTTCGCGCTCCTGGGCAGGCTCGATGGACTGCTCATTTTCCAGCGCGGCTTCAAAAGGCAGCATCTGGGTATGCAACTGTTCAGCCTCTTTCAGCAGTTGATCGCGGCGGTCTTTCAGTTCTTGGATCTCGTTCATGTGTCTGGTCTCTGTTCAATTCGATTGGGAGTTGGTTGAGTGGCTGGCGAGGCCGGGAATCAGCCGGCGCTACCTCGATCAGCAGGGATGCACTCAGGCAGCCCGAGCCTCGCTTTCAGCCAATCCCGGAATCGTCTTCACGATGTAGCAGCGTTGCGTGCCAAGTCCGGGCAAGCGCACCAGACTCGATGCCTTTCCATCGTTCCCCGGCTCAATGACGCCGCGCTGCAGCAGCTCCTTGTTCACCGCATTGATGTTCATGCCCCGGAATATCTCCGAGCGCCATGATTCGGGGAGCACGTAATACGTGTTGGTGGTGTGCAGGGAATCGCCCAGACCGTGTTCCATCGTCTTGCGAAAGCCCAGCCGGTCGATGGTGCGCGGACCGTGTTCGTCGATCTTTGCCGCTGCCGATTCCCAGCGGGTAAATCGGCTCTCGCCGAAGCGCTCAATGACCTGGCGCAGTCGCGCCACGATTGCGTCACCCTCGAAGTTACCGACGCCGCCACGCTCGTTCATCCATGCGTTGAGGCACACCCGAGCTGCGGTGGTAGCGGTGCCATCGGGCCAGCCTGTTATCCCCATCGCGGTGGCCAACTCACCCGCTGCAGCGGCGAGGCCAAAGCGAGCCGCGGCGCGGTGAGCTTGTCCGCTTGCCGATGCGGGTAACGATTGAGCGATAAAGCCTTCCAGCGTGCGGCGCAGGATGGCGGACCAAGCGTGGCGTTTGTCGGGCTCACACAGCGCTGTGAGAAAGGCGGTGAGCGGTGTGCCGTAATATTTCGCAACTCGTGCTTTGAGTGCGTCGGACAGTGCTGCCGCATCATCGAAACCGTTCAATGAGTCGAACATGCCCAAGCCTTTGCTGGCATCGGCTGGAACGGCGAGCATGCGTACTTCCATGCCCGCTTTCAGTTCCTTGTTCGCTTCGGCCATGTGCTGGGCCAACGTCTTCTCGCCGGTGGAGAGGAACAGCAAACGCCACTCCTGCACCTGTCGGCCTGCCTGGCCTCGATCATTGGCCCGTGCCTTGCCGGTGCCGTTGCCCAGCATGTACACCGTCTCGCCGATGATGCGTGGATCGCACATGCCAATCTCGTCCAGCACCAGCAGGCCGTCGGAATGCGCGGCGGCGATGGATTCCAGTGCGTTGTCGGTCGAGCGCCACGAACGCACCAGGCGCGGTCCACCGTAGATCGAGGCGGCGACCTGCAGGTGCGTGGTCTTGCCGCCTGAGCTATCGCCATACAGGTGAAAGCCGCCCGACTCATGACCCAGCATGTGCAGCAATGGACCCGCGAAAGCCACGCCGACCACAAACGCCAGGCGATGGTTTCCCACGCACAACGCGCCGATCTGCTCTTGCCATTGCTCAAGCGTGCCCGCTTCGCTGATCGGCGGCAGTTGAGATCCTGCTTCGTAGAAATGCAGGTGCTCGCTGTGGATGCCGACCTGTTGTTCCGGTAGGAGAAAGGCGCTGTCGTGCCAGCCCAGGCGAGTGACCAGTCGTGCCCGCTGTGCGCTGTCGAAACCGCCGAGGTAGCTCTGCAGGTCGTTGCGTGCATTGCGCCCTGATCGACTGCCAGCCAGACGCAGGCCCATGTCCACCAATGGGCCGAGTACGTCCTTGCCAAAGTCGCCGGTCATGGTGCGCGCCGGAATGTTCCAGCGCTTCTTGGCCCCGTCGGGGTCGTCGAACTCCACGAGCAGGCCCCAGTTGTGGCCTTTGTCATCGCGGGTGCGGGCGAGGATCTCCAGAGGCGAACACACCGGGCGCGCTTCGCCGTCGTCGCCCGCGTAAAACACACCTTCGGGTGTCAGACGAAAGCCACCAGGCATCAGGTCGTTTTTCGGTTTCGCAGGGCGCTTGGCCGTTGGCTTCGTCTTCGCTTTCGGAGCGGGTTCAGGCTCTTCCGATTTGGAAGGTTCTTCTACCGAACCGAACAGCTCGCCACTGCGCTCCAGCTCGGCGAAATGGGCAGCTGTCCAGCCTTTGGCAGGAGCGTCGGCGGCATCATCGCCGTTGTCCCATTGGCCACCTTTGGCGAACTCGGCGCGGTCGTTTTTCATTGTGGGTTTGCGCTTAAACACCTCCAGCGCGATGAACCTCACTGAGCCTGCGCCGATCTCGCGCAGCTTGTGGGCGACGGCGTCCATGCAGGCTGCGCCGCTGTCGTCGTTGTCTGGCCACAACAGCACGTCGCGGCCTTTGAGCGGTGTCAGGTCTGCTTTATGCCAAGAGTTCGAACCGTTCGGCCAGCAGGTGGCCACGTGGCTCGGCATCAAATCAGCCGCTGCGTCAGCTGCCTTTTCGCCCTCGCACAAGACCACCGGCGCATCGGCACGAAGCGCCAATTCATCCAGGCGCAGAAGCGGTCGGGGCTCGGGCAGTCCTTGCCAGCGCCATTGGGTCGTTTCGCCGTCGCTGCGTTTGCACCAGGTCAGCGGCGCAAAGACCTTCTTCGGTTTGCCGTCCTCATCGGGGCCGAGGTCGAAACGGTACAACGCCATGAGCGGCTGGCCCTTGTCATCGCGATAAATCCAGACCTTGGACGGTGCGCCGTGCTGCCGGTGTTTAACCGGGCACTTGTTCATCGCCTCGGCCGGGATCGGCGCAATGGCGATCCACTCGGGCGCTTTGCTTTTGGCCGGTGCGGGCTTGGCGGGCGCTGAGTCCGCAGTTACGCCGAGCAGGTCCGCCAGTTTGTTACAGGCCTCGACGTCGGTGCCGCCGTCGATGTAGCGCACCAGGTCGATCAAATCGCCGCCCTTGTCGCCGGTCGCGAAGTCAGACCAGGTGCCTTTGCTGATACTGATTTTCAGAGAGCCCGCACGCTTGTCCGTTCGGGTGGGGTTAGGTGCGGTGTACTCTTTGCCGCCGTCCACTCGCTTCCCGTTCGGGAGCCAGTGAGCAAGGACTTTGTCGATGTTGCGAAGCGCAGCAGATTTCACCTGTGCGAACGAAGGGCGCTTTTTCGTGCTGGAGGCGCTCATGGGCGATCCTCCGTTGGAAACTGCAGGCTGGTGGTCACGTCATCAATGATGGCCTTGACCATATCGCCCAGGTAATGGGCAGCCCATGCCGCGCTGCTGTCGTCGTTCATGCCCGCTTGGAGCGTCAGTTTGTTGATGCAATCAGTCAGCACGGAGGCGTGTTCTAACGCCTCTTCACAGGAAACGCCTGCATTGACGCTAAACAGCGGTTGGTTTCGGGCGTTGTATTTGGCAAAGGCGGTGTGCCCGGTGGTGTTGCCTTGGAAAGACGTACTCACAGGCCACCCCCTTGCGCAGGACCGCGGACCAGGTCGTCTGCGTGAAGCGCCAGGGTTCGTATCAAACCTAGCGTACCGCGCACGTCCCAGAGGGCGGCGGCGATGATGTGATTTGCCAGGCTGGGCCCATCGTTTTCGAACTGGTCTTCAAGCAGCAACAGCACCGAGCTGGCGCGGTCGACGGCGCAGGTGATGGCGTCGATGGGAATACCGGCATCGGCTGTCGGATTAACACAGAGCAGGTCTTCGGGCAGGCAAAAACTCAGGGCGTTGTTCATTGGGCACCCCCTGCGGTTTCGAGGGCGCGTGCTTTGGTCATGTGAGCGTTGTAGCGGGCAAGGCGTGTAGCGAGGCTGGAATGGGCGTGTAAAGCGGCGAGAGCCATTGCGCGATGGGCAGCGGCGCGATTTTTGAACGGATTGAGACTGGGCATCTGGCAAAACTCCTATTGTTGAGGAGCTGCCACGGTTCGCCGTCAAACGAATTAGGGTGGCAGCTGTGTGTAGGTTGACGGACCGGGACAATAGGAACCCGGCAGACCCGAAGGTCTCCCACACACAGCCGCCATAAAACAGGAAAGCTGGCACAAAAAAAGCGCCTGCAATCGTAATGGGGGCGCCTGTGCGCCTATTGTTCATCGGGCCGTCAAACCCGGTCGCTGATTTTGCAGCGACGGCCAGAGAATAACGTCCGGTTTTGGGATGTGCAACTGTTTGAGCGACTTGCACTCGCGCTCGATGCGAAATACATTTGACGTGCATGTAGATTTACCTCAACGCCTCCGGTTGCCCCCGGAGGCGTTTTCGTTTGTGCGTGCGCCGAATCTGTGACGTGATAGCCCGGCGTTCTGGTTCCAGATCGGGGCCAGCAGATCGGGACGGGGAGGGCTCAAGCCGCCTTCGTTTCGGTGTCAAATAGCGGGGCGGGGACTTCGCCTTTCAGCCAGGCGAGAATTTTTCGATCTTCGTTACATCGGCGGCGGTGCATGACCGTCAGGTAGTCACGACGCTCGGCAATGCTCTGCTCGATGTAAGTCGCCCGGTCGTCTTGCAGACGCATTTCACTGTGTAGCTTTTCGCTGTTGCCCTGTTCGGTGGCGAGATCGGTGGCCACGTAGTCCTGCCAAAACTTCGACTCATTGGCGAAGCCGCCAGACTGGTCGACCAGCCAGTAAGTCACCCAGTCATTGAGGCCGACCGTTCGCAATGCCTTACGGCGACCTTCCTTCATCGCGAAATGGCCAGTCCCATGCACGCTGGCGAACTCGCGGCGGATCGCATGCTTGCGAATCCACTCAGGCACGTTCCAAGGGTTGGGTCTGAGAGGAAGAGCCAGGCCGTCTGCATTGAAAAAGATCGCTTCCTGTTCCAGGCCATTCCAACTGACGCCCGCAATGGTGCGACTCTTCCAGTTGAGCTCGTCCGGTCTGTAGAGCTGAAACCCAATGCTGTAGGAATCGATGAAAGGTCCGTCACCTTTTGAGATGCGATTGTTCATGCGGCCACCTGATCGCGAGCAGCGATGCGGCTGCGTGCCCAGGCTTGAACTTCGGAAAGCACCCAGGCGACAGGCGCGCCCCTTGCTGTGCTGTTGCTGAGCTTGACGGGCTGTGGAAAGCAGGAGGCGGGCTGCTGCATGAGCTTGTAAATGGTTGAACGCTTCATGCCCACGATTCCCTCAACTTCGCGCATGCGAATCAAAGTTGAGGCAGCGTCGAACAACAGGGGAGCGTTGGCAGGTGTTTCGCGAGGGAACTCGGTTACAGAGGTACGCATAGAGACAGCTCTCGATAGATTTGGACTGACGAGAGCAATGATCTAGGCGAGGGGGTTTAGCGGGCAGTTCACTTCCATTTGAAATTCTGGCTACAGCAGGTTGTGTTGCTTGAGAATCTCTTCAATCCTCTTACGTGTCAGCGGTTTCGACATTTCGAGAGTGGCCCATTCAGGACGCTCACTTTCCGGCTTGGTAACTTCTCTCTCAAACCAGCGATGCACAGTTGTCGTGACATAGCGACGCGACATGCCATTTTTCAGCAATCCCAGCGCATAGTTGACGATAGCTCTGTCACGCTCACGCATTTCGATTTTCCGATCTTTCCCGCTGAGTATTCCGCCTTTTCGTCGAACCGCCGCCTTGATGGCCGCAGCTACCAAAGGAGTCAATTCGTCGTTGCGTAAGCTCGCCAGGTTCGTGATCGGCTCAAGGAATAGCGTATACAGATCAAGGGCGTTGATCCGGTCATCTGTGCTCGCTTGCGATGACACGTACTCGCAGTAGAAATCCCAAGGCCAGTCCGGCACCTTGAATGCCGGAGGGAAGGCATCTTGCTCGGCTGAGCGCATCCATTCACTTAGAGCCTCAAGTGCCTTCGCAGCGCAGGCCATTACATAGGCTGCGTGAGCTTGGTTATCTGTGGCGGAATCGCACCCAGTGAAATGACGAACCCAGTGGGCTACACGGGAGGACGCATCAGTCGAAGCGTACTGGAAAATTTGTTCTTCATGCTTGGTTGTGCGGATACACAAGGTGTCCAGGTCGCTATCGAAATCACCTGTTTGGATTCGTAAGCAGCATTTATCGATCAAGTTGCAGGCATCGATAATTTGCTCATCGCAGAGACTGTACAGTGGCTGAGCGGATAGATAGCTGATCAGACTCGCCGTTGGTTTTGGCAGGGCATCGAGTTTTTGAACATGGTCTAACACCATGAGACCTGAAACTACGTCCATATCCCACGCCCTTTATTTGCGCAGATTAGCCAGCGAGCAACGCGCTCTGTACGGCTCAGGAGGCGGCAGGCCACCAGCGGCAACGGGTCCCCGGTCGTGTTACACGATTCAGCCACGTTACACACCGGGCGTAACTCTGATGCGATAAGTGTAACTCGAAATAAATACAATGAATTCAAATGGTTATGATCTATCGTTACACCTGAAACACGAGTTACACCGGTTTTGAGGGGGGTGTGGGATTGGTGAGTCATACGGCTTTTCCAAAATGTCCTTGCACCACGTTGCCTGTTGCGAGTCCATCAAGATGGTCGGCGTACCACTGCATCATTACAGCCCGTTGCTCTAGGTATTGAGCTTTGTTGTAAACGCCTCGTACGCCAGGCGCTTTGTGGCTCAGTTGAGACTCCACATGATCTGCGGGAAATCCGTGCTCATTGAGGATCGTGCTTGCGATATGTCGGAAGCCGTGTCCTGTCTGTCGGCCTTCGTATCCGAGACGTCTTAAGGCCATCAGGAAGACAGTATCGCTTCGGGGTTTGGTACGGTCGCTTCGGCCTGGAAATAGAAGAGTGTATAACCCGGTGATTACGTAAAGTTGCTTGAGCACGTCGATTGCCTGACGACTCAGCGGGACCAGATGCTCACGTCCCTTTTTGCGACCTTTTCGCTCAATGGGAACTGTCCATATTTTTTTGGCTAAGTCGAACTCGGACCACGTAGCCTCTCGAAGCTCGCTAGGCCGCACGGCAAGCAATGTCAGAAGCTGTAGGCCAAGCTGAACGTCCTTTGCATGAGGATATGAGCTTATTGCCCTGAGCAAGGCGGGAAGCTCATCAGGTGGAACGTGTGCATAATTTTCAGCTTTGCCAGAAGAGAGGAATTTGTGAACCCCTTCCAGTGGATTGTTCACGGCCCTGCCTGTTACGCGAGCCAGGTCATAGACGTCTTTGCAATAAGCCCTTACCCGGCTCATCTGCTCAAGAATTCCCTGCTTCTCAAGCCCTCTCAGCAGGTCCATCCATTCCATCGACATGATCGAGATAAAAGGTCGCTTACCGAAAGATGGAAAAACGTGGCGCTCCAATGCGCCCATGACTCTTTTCGCTGTTCCTGCATCCCAGCTACTCATTCTGGATGCGTGCCACTCTCGTGCCATAGCCTCGAAGGTGTCGTTCGCAGCTTCAACATCAGCAGCCTTGCGGGCTTTTTTTGAGACGATGGGGTTCTTCCCTTCGGATGCATCTGCTCGGAGCTCGCTCGCCTTCTGGCGTGCGAGGGCACCGCTGACTTCGGGGTATCCCCCTAGTCCAAGCCACGACCATTTGCCGTCAGGTTTTTTGTAGCGCAGCTCCCATGATTTTTGGCCATTTGGCTTGACCCTAAAGTAGAGACCAGAGCTATCGAGCTCTCTATACGCTCCAGCCTCGGGCTCTAGGCCTGCAAGGGTGGTGTCTGCGAGAGGGCGGCGTTTAATGTCTGCGCGTTTCATCCATGTATGCCTCAGTTCAATTAATATTGAAGCATACACGTGGGCATACACGGCAGGGAAGGATAGGCGTAGACAGGGGTGGACAGCCAGACACAAGAAAGCCCGCACTGGGCGGGCTTCTTGGGGTGATTCATAGACTGCTGTGGACATCTATGGATCGGTACTTGGTGGCTACACAGGGACTTGAACCCCGGACCCCAGCATTATGAATGCTATGCTCTAACCAACTGAGCTATGTAGCCAAGTGGCGCGCATTATTCGCGCAGAACGGATATGTGTCAAGCGTCTGTGTGAAAAATAATTGCGTACGATCAACCGGTTAGGTGGCGGCTTTCTACTGGAGCCCTTTTTTCGGGGGTCTCAGCGGTACAGATCCCGGAATGGATCGGGCTCGTTCAAGTCCATGAATTCGTCAAAGTCGTCGTAGTCCAACGCCAGGTCCCGTTGGAGCTTCAGCCAGGCCTTCAGGCTTTTCGGCTCGGTGAGCAGGGTCAGCTCATCACGCAGATGCCCGACGTGATCACGGACGACGTCAACACGCTTTGTGCACTTGGCAATCACGGTCTTGGGTCGGATGTCCGTATCGGGTTCCATCAGGAATCGTTCTCTGATCATCATCTTGCGGTCGTGAATCTCATCCTCGAGTTCGGTCAACTGGTCGCGCAGTATCAGGTTGAATTGCTTGAGGCGCTTCTCGGAGATGTTGTCGATGTGTTCCTGATCGATCTGCTCGATTTCCATTTGCATCTGAAGCAGCGCGAGCAGATCGTTACGGGCGTAGGCGTCGTTGACTCTTTGCATGAGTGCCGTCTTGCGGTCTCGCTCGGTGGCATCCTGTTCGCGATCCGGATGCAGCGCGCTGGCCAGCTTGCGATAGATTTCGCGCACCGACTGGCTGCTCTCCGCCTGTTCCTGTTCGCGACGGATGTCGCTGGCGGACGGCTTTCTGGGTTCCTGATTGACTTGTGCGGCTTCGTCCTGAGCTTTGAAGTGTTCACCGAAAAGGTGGATGACGTCTTCTGGCGAATTCAGATCAACATCGTCCCCCAGATCCACTCCCAGTTTTTCCTCCAGTGACGCGCGCAACATCTCGGCGGCCTCGCGTTCATCATCGTCGTAATCGTTACCGGTGTACTTGAAGTACAGCTGTTTCAATTCCTCCTCACGCCCTTGAGCCATGAGTCCTGTGATGAGTTCGAAGATGATCTCTTGCAGTGTGGCGCGGTCTTTCTTGCTCAAACGGAACTGATCATGCGCCTGGTCAAGCAGGCGCAGTCGATCCAAGTCATTTTCTTCCTGCTGGATGAACAGCGGAAGCAGCTCGGCGTTCCAGATCTGCTCGGAAGTGGTCCAGACTTCAAGCCACTGCTGAAGCAACGTACGCTTGGTTTCGAGCTTCTCCATCAGCGCATTGAATTTCTTCTGCTCTTTGCTCAACTGGGGCCTGGACGGCTGCGCGACGACGCGTGGCGAAGAGAAAGGAGCGGTCATGGTGAGGCCTCCCTGGATAGGCGATTGGGTGGGCCGAGCCTTCGGCTGTTTGGGGCGAAGTTTACTTTTTCAGGCGCTTTTTCAGAATGAATAATTTGTGGATATAGGCACCCTTGGGCGCCGTGGACTCGGTCCGGTTCTTGCTTGAAGGAGGGATGAAACGCCAATTACGCGGCTTTTCGCCACAAAAAAGAATAGGCATCCGCGCTTTTCGTACCAATGTGAAGCGATGTGTATCGCCATTGAATCAATAGCATGGCATTTTGCTGCTATCGTTTTTTCGAAAAAGACACCGCTCTGCTTTTTTTGAAAGCGTGAGGTGTTCACGGGGAGTCGCTGGACATGAACAGTATTCTGTCGCCGGGTATGCGCCTGATGGGGCATTTCGGGTTTGCTCGCAAGTTTCAGCTCTTGTTTTTGCTGTTCATGTTGCCGCTGGTAGGCAGTGGGTGGGTGATCGCGACCGATTACCGGAACAAGCTCGCAGTCATTTCGGGGGAGCAGTCGGGCGTTCGGCAGTTGCTGGCCCTCGATGACCTGAACGTCGAGCTGGCAGCCCAGCGTGACCACGCTGCGCGCTGGAAAGCGGCGGATATCCTCAAGGAACCGACCCCGGAAGCCAAGGCTGCCATGGCCAACGTCGATGCCGGCAATCCGCGCATCGCCAAGGCGCTCGAAAATCTCGGCGCGGCCCTGAACGCTGAAAGTGCGCCCGCCGACACGATGAACCGCTACAAGACGCTTCAGGCCTCCGTGGCAGGCATGGACACCGCTTCGTTGCGGACCGTCGGCTGGTGGCCGGATGGCTATGATCGCTTTACCACTGCCCTCAGCAACGTCCAGGCGCTACGCGAGCAGATCGCCATGGACAGCGGGCTGATTCTCGACCCATGGCTCGAGACCTATATGCTGATGCAGCTGTCCACGCAGCAGGTGCCCGACCTCATCGAGCGCATCGGGCGCATGTCCAGCATAGGCCAGACCTCGGTCGCCTCGGGCCAGTTCAGCCTGCAGAGCCGTTTGCAGATGCGCGACTTGCGCAGCCGCATCGACGACGCGAAGGACCAGATGCACAAGGCGGGCGCCTTGCTGATGTCCAAGCTGCCCGCGCAGATGCAGCCTTGGGCTGATCAGTATTCGCAGGTCACGCAGGTATTGAACACCGAGCTGAAAATACTGGATGAAGGCGTGTTTGGCGGGACCATCAAACTCAAGCCGCAGGAGTTCGAGCGCAGCATCGATACGCTGACGAAAAGCGTGGGTGACTTCCGTAATCATTCGCTCAAGGCGCTCTATGATCGACTCGACTACTACCACGACGTGTCCAACATGGAGTTCATCCCGCTGGTGGTGGTGTTCGGCGTTCTGATGTTGCTGGCGATGTACCTGTTCGCCTGCCTGCAGGCTTCGATTCGAAGCAGTGCCAGCGGTATCACCACCCTGGCCGAGTCGCTGCGGGACGGCAATCTCTGCGTGGAGGTTCCGGTTCAGGGACGCGACGAGCTTGCAGCCATCAGCCGCGCGCTGAACGTCGCAGTCGTTCAGTTGCGCACCAGCCTGCTGGGCGTCAATCAGGAAACCGTGCGCGTCGGTGATGCGGTGCTGACGCTCAATGCCCAGTCCAGCGGAACGCTCACCGAGGTTGAAGACCAGCAACAGCAGATCAGTCAGATCGCTGCCGCTGCAACCGAACTGGCAGCCACTTCCCAAGGCGTGGCCAGAAGCTGCGAACAGGCCTCTGCCAGCGCGCGACACACTCGCCAGATAGCCGAACAAAGCAGCCAGGACAGCCAGCGTACAACCGACAGCATTCAACAGCTCAACCAGCGCCTGACCGACACAGCCGCCGCGCTTGGTCGCGTCAGCGAGCAGGGCCAGCAGATTCAGTCCGTGGTAGACGCCATCCGAGGCATCGCCGAGCAAACCAACCTGCTGGCGCTCAACGCAGCGATCGAGGCAGCACGTGCGGGCGAGCAGGGCCGTGGCTTCGCAGTCGTCGCTGACGAAGTGCGCAGCCTGTCGCAACGCACTCAGGCCTCAACCGCACAGATTGCCGGGACGGTAGACAGCCTGCGTGCGACCGTGACCCAAGCGGTCAACCTGATGGAGGCCGCTTGCGGGCAGGCAGTCAATGACGCGCGTTCGGTCACAGGCCTCGGCGAGCGACTGGGCGAGATCGCCACGGCAGTGCAGGGCGTGACTGACACGCTGGTGCAGATATCCACAGCGGTCGAGGAGCAGGCGTCCACGGCAGACGAAGTCAGCAGCAATATCCAACAGGTCGATCAGGCCGCGGGCCGCTTGCTTGAAGGCGCTCGAGCGGTAAACAGGGCGGCGGATACGCTGAGCCAGGGGAGCCAGGCGTTGAGTGGGAATACGGCGCGGTTTCGGTTGGGGTGAGGGCGACTTTAGTGCTTCACTCAAAAGATGGCCTTTTTTGGGCCGTTTTCCTTGGTTTTATTGCCTGGAATCATAAAAGTTGGGTGGGTGGGCGCTCATCCATTCATTTGGTGACTGACGGAAGTCGATACAGCGCGTAAAATACGTAGCTTTTGCAGGTGACGGTTTCTTGAGAACGCAGCTCATCCAAAAGCACGGGGCGCACGCCACTGGCCTTCTGCGAGATCAAGGCTCATCCGGAACTGATGATGCCTCAGATTGCCTTCCGCGCGTCGCTATCCTTATGTGCACCTACAACGGTGCCGCCTACCTGAGTGAGCAGCTCGACTCCTTCAGCGCGCAAACCTTCCCCAATTGGGTGTTGTACGTCTCTGACGATGCGTCAACGGATGAAACCCACGGCATCCTGGCTGAGTATCAGGCGCGTTGGGGCAAGGATCGCATGGTCATTTTCAATGGTCCTTGCAAAGGCTTTGCCGAAAACTTCATCTCTCTTGTTCAGCGGCCCGAATTAGACGCTGATTACTTCGCCTTCAGTGATCAGGACGACGTCTGGTTCAGTGACAAACTGGAAAGAAGTGTAGTTCGCCTTGAACCTGTCAGCGAAGATATCCCGGCACTTTATTGCTCCAGAACCAGGCTAGTCGATGCTGAACTCAACGTGATCGGTGTTTCCCCGCTGTTCCGCAAGCCCCCTTCGTTCAGGAATGCGCTGGTTCAAAGTCTAGCGGGTGCGAATACGATGCTGATCAATCAGTCAGCACGTGATTTGCTCATGCGCCTGCCACATAAGCCAACTCTAATTGCTCATGACTGGTTGACTTATCTGCTGGTAACAGGTTGTGGTGGTAATGTTTTTTTTGATGCGGTTCCGACACTTTACTATCGTCAGCACAGCGGCAACCTGATAGGCGCCAATGCAAGTGCCCGCGATAGATTGGTTCGTCTGCGCAGAATGCTTTCCGGGCGATTTGCAGAATGGAACGACGCTAATATTTCGATTCTGAAAGATATGGCGCAACTGCTGACTGATGAGAGTCGAACATTATTGGAACAATTCGATAATGGCCGCAGGGAAGGCTTTTTTCGACGCATTTCCACGTTTAGAAAAGCAGGTTTTTATAGGCAGACTCCCCATGGTAATTTGAGTTTGATCCTGGCGGTCTGCTCTAAACGGGTGTGAATAAAATGTCGCTGCTGGCACTCAATGCCTGTGCGCTGCCTGATGGTTAAGCGGGTTCTTTTTTGCTCGCTGCTGCTGCAAGGCACGCAATAATGAATAGCAACTTGTCCCTCCTGCGCCTGCGACAATGGCCTGCCATGAAGATAAGTCTGAGGAAGTCGGACTTTTCATTTAGCGCCAGTGGAGGAGTGTCACCGATCAGACGGTTAATCAATAAGACCTGTTCTGGCCACCACCCGCCAGTGATCTTCTTGAGTCGGCCTGTGAAGGCACTGATTCCGGTGTTGGCACCCACCTGGTTGGCTGCGTGCTGCCGATAATGCATGCTTGATGTCGAATCAATAAACCACCTGAAACCATGGTGTCTGGCATAGGCATAGCAGTACCAATCGTGCAGACTCACGCGTTGACACAGCTCCCAATTCTCTATCAGTGACGCTTTGAACGCATCCGCCAGTGGGCGACTGATGACATAAGTGCATCCCGGCCCTGCCGCTTCGAACAGGTAGTCCCAGCGAACCTGAGGCTGAGCCTTGTCCAGAAGCATCTTTCTTCCATCTGGCCAGAAAGCAATCACGTTGCTGGAATAACCTTCGAAAATACCGAGCGCTAGAACGGACGTCGCCCTGTGCAGTTTGTCCGAGTGCCAAAGGTCGTCCTGGTCGGAAAAAGCAACGTAATCAAACGATGAGAAATCTACATCTCTGATCAATCGAAAGAAATTGCGTGACGCACCACCGAATCGGCCAATGCCGGGGAGCAGTGTGATGTTTGAATGTTGTCCTGCATAAGCCGAACAGAAAGATTCAGTGCCGTCCGTGGACGGGTCGACACTGATGAAGACGGCAACGCTGACATTGATCTGATTCAGAATGGAATCAAGTTGCTCCTCGATCCACTCCATACCGTTGTAGGCGGCCAGCAGCACGGCAACTCTGGGAAAAACAGAAGACATGCTGTCCATCGCCTTGCGGTATGAAGTGTAAAGAGGCCCCGGAAATCAGAAGGATCCCAGATCCAGCAGTTTTTGCAGGTACTGACCGTAACCGGTTTTCTTCAGCTTCTGCGCTTGCGCGCCGAGTTGTTCTGGGGTGATCCAGCCATTGGTGTACGCGATTTCTTCGAGGCAGGCCACTTTCCAGCCTTGGCGCTGTTCGATGGTGTGTACGAAATGGCTCGCTTCCAGCAGCGACTCGTGAGTGCCGGTATCCAGCCAGGCAAAGCCGCGACCCAGGATTTCCACGGTCAGGCTTTTCTGTTCGAGGTAGGCGCGGTTCACGTCAGTGATTTCCAGCTCGCCGCGCTCGGAAGGCTTGATGTTCTTGGCAATCTCGACAACCTGGTTGTCGTAGAAATACAGGCCGGTTACTGCGTAGCTCGATTTGGGTGCCGACGGTTTTTCTTCGATGCTCAGGGCACGGCCGGTTTCGTCGAACTCGACAACACCAAAGCGCTCAGGATCGGACACGTGATAACCGAAGACGGTTGCGCCGCTGGTTTGCTGACTGGCCGAGCGCAGGTTTTCCGAGAAGTGCTGACCGTAGAAAATGTTGTCGCCCAGAATCAGGCAGCAAGGGTCTTTGCCGATGAACTCTTCACCGATGATGAAAGCCTGAGCCAGGCCATCCGGAGTCGGTTGCTCTGCATAAGTGAGCTGAATGCCGTACTGGCTGCCGTCGCCCAGAAGTTTGCGGAAGGAGGGCAGGTCTTCAGGTGTCGAGATGATCAGGATTTCACGCATGCCGGCCAGCATCAGCACCGACAGCGGGTAGAAAATCATCGGCTTGTCGTAGATCGGCAGCATTTGCTTGGACACGCCGAGTGTCAGGGGATGCAGACGAGTCCCTGAGCCGCCGGCCAGGATGATGCCTTTACGATTAGTCGTTGTCATTTATTCAGAGATTCCATGAGCATGCGGGTTACGCCGCTTTGCCAGTCCGGCAAATGCAGAGAAAAGTTGTGACGCAACTTTTCTGTATTCAGACGCGAATTCAGTGGGCGTTGCGCAGGTGTCGGATATTCGGTTGTGGCGATTGGATTGATCGTTTCCACAGCCAGCGGTTCCCCGTTCGCTCGAGCAAAGTCGATGACGAATTGGGCGTAGGCGTGCCAGGAAACTTCGCCAGCGGGCGCAAGATGGTAAATTCCGCACAGTTCCGGGCGTGTCAGCGCCTGCTGCAGTGCAGCTGTGGCTATATCGGCCAGAAGCTCCGCGCCTGTAGGGGCGCCGATCTGGTCGGCGATCACGTTCAGGCTCGGGCGGTCTTTGGCGAGGCGCAACATCGTTTTGGCGAAGTTGTTGCCTCGTGCGGCATAGACCCAGCTGGTGCGGAAGATCAGGTGCTTGCAGCCCGATGCAACGATCAGTTGTTCGCCTTCGAGCTTGGTCGCGCCGTAGTAATTGACCGGCGAGACTGCATCGGTCTCTTTCCACGCCTGGCTGCCGGTTCCGTTGAAGACATAGTCGGTCGAATAGTGGACCAGCAATGCATCCAGCTGGAGCGCTTCTTCTGCCAGGACCTGACTGGCCAGCGCATTGACCGTGCGGGCCAGTGCCTGCTCGGTTTCAGCCTTGTCCACGGCCGTGTAGGCGGCAGCATTGACGATCACTTGCGGCTGAACCTGACGAATCGTCTTGCGCAGCTCGTCGAGGTTTGACAGGTCACCGGAAATCTCGCCATAGGCCGTCGAGGCCACCTGACGGTCCAGAGCAATGACTTCGCCCAGCACGGCGAGGGAGCGTTGCAGCTCCCAGCCCACTTGACCGTTTTTACCCAGCAGAAGAATTTTCATTTATTTATCGGCACGAGCTGTGTAGTTCTTGTCGATCCATTGCTGGTAGCTGCCGCTTTTCACGTGAGCAACCCACTCCGGATTGTTGAGGTACCACTCCACCGTCTTGCGGATGCCGGATTCGAAGCTCTCTTCCGGAACCCAGCCCAGCTCACGCTGGATCTTGCTGGCGTCGATAGCGTAGCGCAGATCGTGGCCAGGACGGTCCTGAACGTAAGTGATCAGGCTTGCGTGTGGCAGATGAGCCGAATCCGGACGCAGTTGGTCGAGGAGGGCACAGACCGTGTGGACGACTTCGATGTTTTGCTTTTCGTTGTGGCCGCCAATGTTGTAGGTCTCGCCGATCTCGCCTTCGGTCACGACCTTGTACAGTGCGCGAGCGTGATCTTCGACGTACAGCCAGTCACGAACCTGATCGCCTTTGCCGTAGATCGGCAGCGGCTTGCCTTCCAGCGCGTTGAGAATGATCAGCGGGATCAGCTTCTCCGGGAAGTGGCACGGGCCGTAGTTGTTCGAGCAGTTGGTGACCAGGGTAGGCAAACCATAGGTTCTGCTCCAGGCACGAACCAGGTGGTCGGAGCTGGCCTTGCTGGCCGAGTAGGGCGAGCTTGGCTGATACGGTGTCGTTTCGGTGAACAGATCTTCCGGGCCTTCTAGGTCGCCATACACTTCGTCAGTCGAAATGTGGTGGAAACGGAAGTTGCTCTTGCGTGCTTCGTCCAGCTGGTTCCAGTAGGCACGTGCCGCTTCAAGCAGCGTGTAAGTGCCGATGATGTTGGTCTGGATGAACTCGGACGGGCCGGTGATGGAGCGGTCTACATGAGATTCGGCGGCCAGGTGCATGATTGCGTCTGGCTGATGTTCCTGGAACACCTTGTCGATCGCTTCACGGTCACAGATGTCCACGTGCGCAAACGCATAGCGCTCGCTGTCTTCAACCGATTGAAGCGACTCGAGGTTGCCCGCATAGGTCAGCTTGTCGACGTTGATGACCGAATCATTTGTATTGGAAATGATATGGCGGATAACTGCCGAGCCAATGAAACCAGCGCCACCTGTTACTAAGATCTTCAAGAGAATATTCACCTTGGTTCGAGACAAGGCTTTGCCCGGTCCGTGGAGTTGATCTGGATTATGTCGCAACCATTGAGTGCCAGTCTGAAAAAATGTTCACCCAGACGCAGTGATGGCAACATGAAAGTGCGCATTTTACATAGAAAGATATGTGATCCCCATCAAATAATTCAGGGGCAGCAGAAATGCAAAAGCCCCGGTTAAGGGGCTTTGCAGTAATCACTCGAATGAGGGAGCAGAGTCTTCGAATGACCCTGTTTGGTTACACGTTGAAACGGAAGTGCAGCACGTCACCGTCCTTGACGATGTAGTCCTTGCCTTCCAGGCGCCATTTGCCCGCTTCCTTTGCGCCGCCTTCACCCTTGTACTGGATGAAGTCGTCGTAGGCGACGCATTCGGCGCGAATGAAGCCTTTTTCGAAATCGGTGTGGATGACGCCTGCGGCCTGAGGTGCGGTTGCACCGACGCGGACGGTCCAGGCGCGGACTTCTTCTACACCGGCGGTGAAGTAGGTCTGCAGGTGGAGCATTTCGTAGCCTGCGCGAATCACGCGGTTCAGGCCGGGTTCTTCAAGGCCCAGGGCTTCGAGGAACATGTCTTTCTCTTCGCCGTCATCCAGCTCGGCGATTTCCGCTTCGATCTTGTTGCAGACCGGCACCAGCATTGCGCCTTCTTCTTCGGCGATGGCGCGAACAACGTCCAGCAGCGGGTTGTTCTCGAAACCGTCTTCCGCGACGTTGGCGATGTACATGACCGGCTTGGTGGTCAGCAGGTGGAAGCCACGAATGACGGCTTTCTCGTCATTGCTCATGGACTTCATCAGGCTGCGTGCCGGCTTGCCTTCGGTGAAGTGGCTGATCAATTGCTCGAGCAGGCCCTTCTGGACCACTGCGTCCTTGTCGCCGCCCTTGGCGTTGCGGGTGACTTTCTGCAGTTGCTTTTCACAGCTGTCGAGGTCGGCGAAGATCAGTTCGAGGTCGATGATCTCGATATCACGCTTGGGGTCGACACTGTTGGAGACGTGAATCACGTTCTCGTCTTCGAAGCAGCGCACCACGTGAGCGATGGCGTCGGTTTCGCGAATGTTGGCCAGAAACTTGTTGCCCAGGCCTTCACCTTTCGAGGCGCCGGCAACGAGGCCCGCGATGTCGACGAATTCCATGGTGGTCGGCAGGATGCGCTTCGGGTTCACGATCGCGGCCAGCGCGGCAAGGCGTGGATCCGGCATCGGCACGATGCCGCTGTTCGGCTCGATGGTGCAGAAGGGGAAGTTCTCGGCCGCAATACCGGATTTGGTCAGGGCGTTGAACAGGGTGGACTTGCCGACGTTAGGCAGGCCGACGATGCCGCAATTGAATCCCATGGTGTTTCCCCTCGAGTGATGTCAGGCCTTCTGGCTGTGCAGGTTTTTCATCGCCCGGTTCCATTCACCGGCGAAGATATCCGGCAGCACGCCGAGGGCAAAGTCGATACTGGCGTCCAGCTTTTCCTGTTCGGCGCGCGGCGCTCGACCCAGAACAAAGCCCGACACCTTGCTGGCATCGCCCGGGTGGCCGATGCCAAGCCGCAAGCGATGAAAAGTGTTCTGATTGCCGAGCTGCGCGATGATGTCGCGCAGTCCGTTATGACCGCCATGGCCGCCGCCCACTTTGAGTTTGGCAACGCCCGGAGGCAGATCGAGTTCGTCGTGCGCCACCAGAATCGAGTCGACCGGAATGCGATAGAAACCGGCGAGTGCCGCCACGGCCTGGCCGCTGCGGTTCATGTACGTGGTGGGGATCAACAGACGAACATCCTGACCCTGATGCGAGAAGCGTCCGGTCAGGCCAAAGAATTTGCGCTCGGGAACGAGATTGACTCGTTGCGCCGCAGCTATACGCTCAACGAAAAGAGCCCCTGCGTTATGCCGGGTCTGTTCGTATTCAGCGCCTGGATTTCCCAGGCCAACGATCAGTTGTATGGCGGTCACGACAGGGGCCCTTCCTTTGGAGTTGTGGTCAAGCCGCTGACGACAGCGGCAACGTGGACGAAAAGTGCTCATTTACCATGATGTAAACTCCGCGATTCCGCCCGCTTTGCCTGCTATCGCTCGCGATGTTTCCTGAGCAACTCCGACTCTGCACAGTAATGAAATTACTCTGCAGCGCCTTCTTCTGCTTCGCCTTCGTCTTCGTCTTTGACGATACGCGGTGCGTGGACGTTGGCGATTGCCAGGTCGGTACCGTGTGCCAAAGCGACGAACTCAACGCCTTTAGGGGCTTTCAGTTCGGACAGGTGAACGTTGTCACCCACTTCCAGCGCGCCCAGGTCAACTTCGATGAACTCAGGCAGGTCTTTCGGCAGGCAGGTCACTTCCAGTTCAGTGGTAGTGTGCGAGATCTCGCCGCCTTTCTTGACCGGAGCTTCTTCGTTGATGAAGTGGATCGGCACGATAGCGGTCAGTTTCTGACCAGCGATAACGCGCACGAAGTCAGCGTGCATCACGTGGCCTTTGGCCGGGTGACGCTGCAGGGCCTTGATCAGAACGTTTTGCTTCTTACCAGCAACGTTCAGTTCGATAACGTGGCTGAAAGCAGCTTCGTTTTCGAGCAGTTTTGCAACTTCCTTGGCCAGCATGCTGATGGACTCAGGGGCTTTGTCACCACCGTAGACAACAGCTGGAACCAGGCTAGCGAGACGACGCAGGCGGCGGCTCGCACCTTTCCCCAGGTCGGAACGCTGTTCAGCATTCAGAGTAAAATCGTTCATGTTGTTTCTCCAAAATAACCACATTCACAATGGCGTTTGCGACCAGCGCCAGAGCGATATGGGCAAAAAAGCCCCGCCCTGACCGAATGCCAGGGCGGGGCGCTTTTCGTCGACGAAATGCAGGCTTAGGGAGAACCCTTAGCGGAACATCGCGCTGATCGATTCTTCGTTGCTGATGCGGCGAACCGCTTCGGCGACTACCGGTGCAATATCCAGTTGGCGGATACGGCTACAGGCTTGTGCTGCAGCGGACAACGGGATGGTGTTCGTCACCACCAGTTCGTCCAGCACGGAATTTTCAATGTTTTCGATCGCCCGACCCGACAGCACAGGATGTGTGCAGTAGGCAAAGACCTTGGCAGCGCCATGCTCTTTCAGGGCCTTGGCCGCGTGGCACAGGGTGCCGGCGGTGTCGACCATGTCATCGACCAGAATACAGGTACGCCCTTCGACATCACCGATGATATGCATCACTTCGGAGTGATTGGCTTTCTCACGGCGTTTGTCAATGATCCCGAGATCCACGCCCAGGGATTTGGCCACTGCTCGTGCACGCACGACGCCGCCGATATCCGGGGAAACGATCATCAGGTTTTCAAAGCGCTGGTCTTCGATGTCATCCACCAGAACGGGGGAGCCGTAGATATTATCTACCGGAATATCGAAGAAGCCCTGGATCTGGTCAGCATGAAGATCAACCGTGAGAACACGATCGATACCCACCACGGTCAGCATATCGGCGACGACTTTCGCGCTGATAGCCACACGTGCGGAACGCGGACGGCGGTCCTGACGGGCATAACCAAAGTAGGGAATCACAGCAGTGATTCGGGACGCTGAGGAGCGGCGGAAGGCATCAGCCATCACGACGAGTTCCATCAGGTTGTCATTTGTCGGAGCGCAGGTCGGCTGAATGATGAAGACGTCTTTACCGCGGACGTTTTCATTAATCTCAGTGCTGATTTCGCCGTCGGAGAACTTACCAACAGAAACATCACCCAGTGGGATATGCAGCTGACGTACTACACGCCGAGCGAGATCGGGGTTAGCATTCCCCGTAAAGACCATCATCTTGGACACGCGCAGTACCTAGAGGCTGAGGGTAACCTGGATGAGTATGGAAAATGGCAGGGGCGGCTGGATTCGAACCAACGCATGGCAGGATCAAAACCTGCTGCCTTACCGCTTGGCGACGCCCCTGTATTGAATCAATCGAGTGCCTTGCACTCAATTCCTGCTACAGATTTTGAAGCTTGCGATGCAACATCGAAATGTTACTTCCTTTCGCGACAAACCCTGTAAGGGTCTCTGTAAGAAGGGCCGAGACTTTATCAGCTTCAGCTTTGTTTGGGAAGGCCCCAAACACACAACTTCCAGTTCCGGTTAATTTTGCTTCGGTAAAATTACCTAACAAATTCAAAGCGTTACGTACTTCTGGGTAACGCCTCTCTACAACCGCTTTACAGTCATTTCGACTGTTTCCCTTGGGAACGGGGCGCACTTTAATGGGCGGCGAGTCGCGTGTCAACAACGGATCTGAAAAAATTTCTGCTGTACTTACAGCGACTTGCGGAACAAGCACCAAATACCAAGGTTCTTCGGGGTTTACGGGGGTCAGAATTTCTCCGACGCCTTCTGCAAACGCCGCGTGGCCACGGACGAAAACCGGTACATCGGCACCGAGCGTAAGGCCCAGCGCGGCGAGACGATCTTCATCCCAGCCAAGATTCCACAAATGGTTAAGACCCAGCAGGGTGGTCGCGGCGTCAGAGCTGCCGCCACCAATGCCGCCGCCCATGGGCAGGCGTTTTTCCAGCCAGATATCCATGCCGAGCTTGCAGCCCGACTGTTTCTGAAGCGCCCGGGCCGCCTTTACGATCAGATTGCTGTCGTGTGGAACGCCCGGCACATCGATCTGCAGGCAAATCTCACCGTCTTCGCGAATGGCGAAGCCCAGTTCGTCGCCGTGATCGAGAAACTGAAAGATCGTCTGCAACTCATGATAGCCGTCAGGGCGGCGTCCCAGAATGTGCAGCATCAGGTTCAGTTTTGCCGGGGCGGGCAGAACCAGTTGTGGCGTGTTCATGTTCACTGCCCCAGTTTGCGAGGCTGCCAGTCCTTGATGACCAGCGTGACGTCGAGGTCCTGGCCGTGCAGTTTCACGCGCTCGGGCAGCCAGTAGCCGTTCTGTTCGACGTAACTCAGGTACTCGACCTGCCAGCCGTCCTGATCAAGGGTCGCCAGACGACTGTCGCCGTCAAGGGTGACCTGGCTTTTGCTGTCCGGTGCGGGAAGGCCGCGTACCCACCACACAAGGTGAGAAACCGGAAGTCTCCAGCCGAGCTGGTCCTGTAGAAGCTCTTC
Organism: Pseudomonas viridiflava; assembly: GCF_001642795.1. Taxonomy (GTDB): domain Bacteria; phylum Pseudomonadota; class Gammaproteobacteria; order Pseudomonadales; family Pseudomonadaceae; genus Aquipseudomonas; species Aquipseudomonas viridiflava. The sequence goes on from NZ_LKEH01000045.1 coordinate 53,917, forward strand.
AGGGGTCTTGGCTTCGTAGCGACCCTGGTTGGCCACTTCGAGTGCGACTGCGCCGGGTCTGCCGGTCAGGCGCGCAGCACCACGACCCAATGGGCCGGAGAGACGGATGTCGTAATAGTCCTGACGCTGCAGCCAGAACAGCGTGCCGCTGCCGGAGTCTTTCGGCGCGCGAATACCGACCTTGCCGTTGATCTGCCAGCCGTCGAGGCTGCTCAGTTGCTGTTTGTGTTCGCGCCATTGCGCGGGATCGCCCTTGCCCTGAACCGATTCGCGGGAAGTGAGGCCGGCACAGCCGGCGAGCAGGGCGATGAGGCTGAATACAACTACGTGGCGCAAAAACATAACGTCAAAGGGTCTCTGATCCGGTCAAGCGCCGCAGGGTGCTGCGCAGAATAGGGCTGTCGGGTTGCTGTTCCAGGGCCTTGGCCCAGACTTTTCGGGCTTCGCTCTGTTGGCCTTTGGCCCAGAGCACTTCACCCAGGTGAGCGGCAACTTCGTGGTCGGGGAAGCGTTCGAGGGCCTTGCGCAGCAGGCGTTCGGCCTCGTCCAGATTGCCCATTCTATAATTGACCCAGCCAAGGCTGTCGAGAACGGCCGGGTCATCGGGGTTTATCGAGTGAGCCTTTTCGATCAGTGCTCGGGCCTCGGCATAGCGCGTGGTGCGGTCGGAAAGCGTATAGCCCAATGCGTTCAGGGCCATGGCGTTTTCAGGCTCGCGCTTGATGATCGAGCGCAGATCCTTTTCCATCTGCGCCAGATCATTGCGCTTTTCGGCGAGCATCGCCCGGGTGTAGAGCAGGTTTATGTCGTCCGGGTATTGCTTGAGCGCCTGAGTAAGAACCTGCCAGCCGCGGTCCGCGTGATCGTTGCTGGTCAGGGTTTCGGCTTCAATCAGATAAAGCTGTATGGCGTATTCCGGCTGGGTGTCGCGAGCCTCGGCCAGACGCTTGGAGGCTTCTGCGGCGTTGCCATTGCTGATCAGGATGTCGCTCTGACGCAGTTGTGCCGTCAGGAAATCAGTGCCGGGACCGACCTGGGCGTATTCATCCAGCGCGCTTTGCGGGTCATCGCGTTCTTCGTGAATGCGGCCCAGATTCAGGTGAGCCGAATCAACGTGGGCACCGCGAGCGATGAGTTCTTCCAGATAACCAGCCGCTTCATCCCAGGCCTTGGCTTCCAGGCAGACCAGTGCCAGCGAAAAGCGCAGGTCGTCGTCTTCCGGATACTGCTGCAAAAGGCTGGAGAACTGCACCTTTGCATCATTCATGCGGTTCTGTTCCACCAGCATGCGGGCATAGGTCAGGCGCAGACGTTTGTCTTCGGGGTATTTCTTGATGCTTTTTTCAAGGATCGGCAGTGCTTCCTTGCCGCGGCCCATGCTTTGCAGCAGGCGGGTGCGCAGCAGGATCGGCGCTACTTCGCCTTCCTTGGGTGGATTGTCTTCCAGCAGCTTGAGCGATTGTTCGGAGTCGCCGTTCTGCTGGAGCAACAAGGCCTTGCCGAAGATCAGTTGACCGTTATTCGGGTATTTGCCCAGCAATCGGTCAAAGCTCTTGAGCAGACCATTGCGCGTATCGGAATCGGTTTCGGCAGCGGACAGTGCCAGGAAGTCGAAATGCGTGTCGCCCTGACCCTGCAGCACCTTTTCCATATAAGCCATGGAATCGTCGTAGCGGCCGGAGCGCGCCAGTTGAATCGCGGCGGCCCGTTGCGCCTCAAGGTTCTTCGGGTCGTTTCTGGCCCAGATCAGCGCGGTTTCCAGGGCCGACTGGTCGGCACCCATGTATTCGGCGATGCGATAGGCACGTTCGGAAACGCCCGGATCCTGAGTCTTGATCGCCTGGGTCACGTAGTTGTCCAGCGCGATGTCGAAGCGGTTGCGTTGGCCAGCCAGCTCCGCGCTCAGCAGGCTGACAAGGGTCTCCTGAGTGAACGAACCATAAACCTGCGGCTTGGTTTCAGGCGCGGGCGGGGTGTCTTTCTGCGCAGTATCGGGCTGCGACGCAACGGGGGTCATGGACTGACAGCCGCCTAGAAAGGCCAGGGCAAGGAACAACGCGGAGAATCTATTCATATATAAGAAGGGCGGCTTACCTGCGGTTTGGATCATCATGACACAAGGCTGTTGGCAAACCCACAGCCGTCGGAAAAAGTACTGCAATGCTTATTTTAGCGGTGCTGCAGGCCTGCACGGGCGGCCTGCGACGAGCGATTCTAGTGGGACAATAATATGCGGTGGTTGTTCTGAGCTTATTGAAGTAGGACAATTGCCGGCTTCACGTCACAACCAGCGACCCTGAATGGCCTTCCTTGCACTTGGTATCAACCATAAGACCGCCTCGGTCGACGTTCGCGAGCGCGTGGCATTTACGCCCGAACAGTTGGTTGAGGCCCTGCAGCAGCTGTGTCGCCTGACGCATAGCCGTGAAGCGGCGATCCTTTCGACCTGCAATCGCAGTGAGCTGTACATCGAGCACGACGAGCTGGTGGCTGATCAGATCCTGGCCTGGCTCGCCGATTATCATCATCTGAGCCTGGATGAGCTGCGCGCCAGCGCCTATGTCCACGAAGACGACGAGGCCGTGCGGCACATGATGCGCGTGGCGTCGGGTCTCGATTCTCTGGTATTGGGCGAGCCGCAGATTCTCGGCCAGATGAAATCGGCGTACGCTGTCGCCCGCGAGGCGGGTACCGTCGGTCCGTTGCTCGGCCGACTGTTCCAGGCCACGTTCAGCGCTGCCAAACAGGTGCGCACGGACACCGCCATTGGCGAGAACCCGGTATCGGTAGCGTTTGCCGCCGTCAGTCTGGCCAAACAGATTTTCAGCGATCTGCAGCGCAGTCAGGCGTTGCTGATCGGCGCGGGCGAGACCATCACACTGGTCGCCCGGCATTTGCACGACCTTGGCGTCAAACGCATCGTGGTCGCCAACCGCACGCTGGAGCGCGCGAGTATTCTGGCCGCCGAGTTCGGTGCCCATGCGGTGTTGCTGTCGGATATTCCGGCCGAGCTGGTCAACAGCGACATTGTCATCAGCTCGACGGCCAGTCAGCTGCCGATCCTGGGCAAGGGCGCTGTTGAAAGTGCGCTGAAACTGCGCAAGCACAAGCCGATCTTCATGGTCGATATTGCCGTACCCCGCGATATCGAGCCGGAAGTCGGCGAACTGGATGACGTTTATCTGTACAGCGTCGATGACCTGCATGAAGTCGTCGCCGAGAATCTCAAGAGTCGTCAGGGCGCAGCGCTGGCCGCTGAACAGCTGGTCAGTGCCGGTGCCGAGGACTTCATGTCCCGCCTGCGTGAGTTGGCGGCAGTCGATGTGCTGCGCGCCTATCGCCAGCAGAGCGAGCGGCTGCGGGACGAAGAGCTGAGCAAGGCCCAGCGCATGCTCGCCAATGGCAGTAACGCGGAAGACGTACTGGTGCAGCTGGCGCGCGGTCTGACCAACAAATTGCTGCACGCTCCGAGCGTTCAGCTCAAGAAGCTGTCTGCCGAAGGCCGCGTCGATGCGCTGGCCATGGCTCAGGAACTTTTTGCCCTCGGTGAGGGCTCGACGGATAAAACCCCGCAATGAAAGCTTCACTGCTCAACAAGCTGGATGTGCTCAGCGACCGCTTCGAGGAACTGACTGCGTTGCTGGGCGATGCAGAAGTCATCAGCGATCAGACCAAATTTCGCGCCTATTCCCGTGAATACGCCGAGGTAGAGCCTGTTATCGCGCTCTACAATCAGCGCATCAAGCTGGTGGCCGATCTCGAAGGCGCTCAGGCACTGCTCAAGGACAGTGACCCGGACATGCGTGAAATGGCGGTCGAGGAAGTTCGAGAGACCAAACTGCAGTTGGTCGAACTGGAAGCTGAGTTGCAGCGCCTGTTGCTGCCCAAAGACCCTAACGACGGCCGTAACGTGTTTCTGGAAATACGCGCCGGTACCGGCGGCGACGAAGCGGCAATTTTTTCCGGCGACCTGTTTCGCATGTATTCGCGTTATGCCGAACGACGTGGCTGGCGCGTGGAAGTATTGTCCGAGAACGAAGGCGAACATGGCGGCTACAAGGAAGTCATTGCCCGCGTCGAAGGCGAGAACGTCTACGGCAAGCTGAAGTTCGAGTCCGGTGCGCATCGGGTGCAGCGTGTACCCGAAACCGAATCCCAGGGCCGCATTCATACGTCGGCCTGCACGGTGGCTGTATTGCCGGAGCCTGATGAGCAGCAGGCGATCGAGATCAACCCGGCGGACCTGCGTGTCGACACCTACCGCTCCTCCGGTGCCGGTGGTCAGCACGTCAACAAGACCGACTCGGCGATCCGCATCACCCACTTGCCGTCAGGTATCGTCGTGGAGTGCCAGGAAGAGCGGTCGCAGCACAAGAACAGAGCGCGTGCGATGTCCTGGTTATCTGCCAAACTCAATGACCAGCAGACCAGCGCCGCGGCCAATGCGATTGCCAGCGAGCGCAAGCTGCTGGTGGGCTCCGGTGATCGTTCGGAGCGTATTCGCACGTACAATTTCCCTCAGGGGCGAGTAACGGATCACCGCGTGAACCTGACCCTGTATTCGCTGGATGAAGTCATGGCCGGTGGAGTCGATGCAGTGATAGAACCGCTACTCGCTGAATATCAGGCTGATCAACTTGCGGCACTGGGTGAGTAAATGACCATCATCGCCAGCTTGTTAAGAAGCGCTGAGCTTCCCGATTCCCCGACCGCCCGGCTCGACGCCGAGTTGCTGCTGGCCGCTGCCCTGGGCAAGCCCCGCAGCTTCCTGCACACCTGGCCCGAGCGCATTGTCAGCACTGAAGCGGCGCTGGCGTTCGCGGGTTACCTGCAACGTCGCCGTACCGGTGAGCCTGTCGCCTATATTCTGGGTCAGCAAGGCTTCTGGAAGCTCGACCTCGAAGTCGCGCCGCACACCCTGATTCCGCGACCCGAGACTGAAATGCTGGTCGAGGCCGCACTGGAGTTGGTGCCTGCTTTCGCGCCAACCCAGGTTCTGGACCTGGGAACGGGCACCGGAGCCATCGGTCTTGCGCTGGCCAATGACCGTCGGCAATGGAAAATCACGGCTGTTGATCGTGTGCCTGAAGCCGTGGAACTAGCCGAGCGCAATCGCCAGCGTCTGCAACTGGACAACGCCGAAGTTCTGAACAGCCACTGGTTCAGTGCGCTGGAAGGTCGGCAGTTCGATCTGATCATCAGCAACCCGCCGTACATCGCCGAAACCGATCCGCATCTCTCGATGGGCGATGTGCGTTTCGAACCAGGCAGTGCGCTCACCTCAGGCCCCGATGGTCTGGACGATCTGCGCACCATCATCAGCGAGGCGCCCGCTCACCTGACTCCGGGCGGCTGGTTGTTGCTGGAACATGGCTATGACCAGGGTCCTGCAGTGCGCGAGTTGCTGATCCGTCATGGCTTCGAGCGCATTCAGACCCGCCGTGATCTGGGTGAACATGAGCGTATTACCTTCGGATGCGTGCCGTGCTGAGTGATCAGGAGCTGCTGCGCTATAGCCGGCAGATCCTGCTGCAACACGTCGATATCGAAGGACAGTTGCGCCTAGGCAAGAGCCGCGCGCTGATAGTAGGCCTTGGCGGGCTGGGCTCGCCGGTCGCCTTGTACCTGGCGGCTGCCGGAGTCGGCGAGCTGCACCTGGCAGACTTCGACAGTGTCGACCTGACCAATCTGCAACGCCAGATCATTCATGACACCCAGAGTGTCGGCATGGCCAAGGTGGATTCGGCCGTCGCCCGTCTGGCCGCCATCAACCCGGAAGTCCGGCTGGTCGCCCATCGTGAAGCGCTGGACGTCGATTCATTGCGCGCTGCGGTACAGGCCGTGGATCTGGTTCTGGACTGCTCCGATAACTTCTCGACCCGCGAGGCAGTCAATGCTGCGTGCGTGATGGCTGGCAAGCCGCTGGTCAGCGGCGCGGCCATTCGGCTCGAAGGTCAGCTGTCGGTGTTCGATCCGCGGCGCAGCGAGAGTCCCTGCTACCACTGCCTGTACGGGCATGGCAGCGAGGCCGAACTGACGTGTAGCGAAGCAGGTGTGATCGGTCCGCTGGTCGGGCTGGTGGGCAGTCTGCAGGCCCTTGAAGCGTTGAAGCTGCTCGCAGGTTTTGGCGAGCCGATGGTGGGTCGCCTGTTGTTGATCGATGCCTTGACCACCCGTTTTCGAGAATTGAAGGTCAAGCGTGATCCCGGTTGCAGCGTCTGTGGTACGGCAAACGGGCAGGGCGAGCATGCTTGACGTTCACATGAGCTATGGCAGCGACGCTCCGGTAGGGGTGTTCGACTCCGGTGTCGGAGGCTTGTCAGTGCTGGGCGAGATTCGTCAGAGGCTGCCCCACGAATCGCTGATGTACCTGGCCGATTGCGGCCACATTCCGTATGGCGAAAAAAGCCCCGAGTACATCGTCGAGCGCTGCCTGACCATCGCCGGCTTCTTTCGCGAGCAGGGTGCCAAAGCGCTGGTCGTTGCGTGTAATACGGCCACGGCGGCAGGCGTTGCCCATATCCGTCAGCTTTACCCGGATTGGCCCATCGTGGGCATGGAGCCTGCGGTCAAACCGGCGGCCGAGGCGACCCGCAGCGGCGTTGTAGGCGTACTGGCGACGACGGGAACGCTGCAGAGCGCCCGCTTCGCCGCCTTGCTCGACAGGTTCGCCAGTGATGTTCGTGTGGTGACTCAGCCCTGCCCGGGGCTGGTCGAACTGATTGAAACCGGTGATCTGCAAAGCCCACAGATTCGTCAGTTGCTGGGTCGCTACGTCGAGCCTTTGCTGGCCGAGCGTTGCGACACTGTCATTCTGGGCTGCACGCATTACCCCTTCCTCAAACCACTGCTGCAGCAAATGCTCCCCGAGTCGGTCGCCCTGATCGATACCGGCGCTGCGGTGGCGCGTCAGCTCGAACGTCTTCTGGACGCAAACGGTCTGCTCGCCAGTGGGCCTGCTCGCGAGACGTTGTATTGGTCCAGTGACGATCCTGACAAATTCAGAAAAGTCCTACGCAACCTATGGAAAACTTCCAGTAATGTGAGAAGCTTCCATTTGTAAAAAAAACGTGAAAAAAATCGTTTCGGGGCTGAACTAACGCTTCGTCTGCGATTTCTATAAGCGCGACTGACCAAATTTAATACTGGTAACACTTCATACAATTTAGGGCGTTTCTCATGAAGAGATTCTTTTGCATGGCTGTTTTTTCAGCCATCCTGGCGGGGCAAGTTTCAATGGCGCAGGCTGATGGCGTCGAGTTTTCGGTCGGTCAGACCGGCGAATCGACCATGACCTATCGTCTGGGCGTTCAATTCGATTGGGACAAGAGCTGGCTGCAAAGCGACGTGGGTCGTCTGACCGGTTACTGGGATGGTGCCTACACCTACTGGGACGGCAAGGATTACAAAGACAACCACAGTCTGTCGTTCTCTCCCGTTCTGGTCTATGAGTTCGCAGGCGGCAGCGTGAAGCCTTATATCGAGGCAGGTATCGGCGTTTCCGTGTTCTCGAACACTCAGGTTGAAGATCGCAAGTTTGGCTCGGCCTTCAACTTCGAAGACCGTGTCGGTTTCGGTCTGCGTTTCGCGGGCGGTCATGAGGTCGGCATCCGTGCCACTCACTACTCCAACGCCGGCATCAAACAGCCGAACGATGGTATCGAAAGCTACGCACTGCACTACAAAATGCCGTTCTGATTCAAACCTGATCGTGCCAATGCGCTGCATTGGCATGCGTCCGGCAAGCTGCAGGTCTCACCTGCAGCCCCGTCAAAGATACGCCGTCGCAATCCCCTTGCGCTCGTTCAGACAATCCTCAGCTCCCGCCTCGAATTCCCTGCAGATCAACGGTCGTTTCTCATAGATCGTGCACATCATCGTGTTGCGATCCAGCGCCGCGCACCAGCCGTCGTCCAGGCGCAGCATGACTTCGCCGCCCCAGTCATCGGTATCAATGTAACGCTCAGGCACACCCGTATCGGTGATAAGCATCACCTCCAGTTGGCAGCAGCAGGCTGCGCAGGTGGAGCAGGTGACGGGTTCCTCGTCGATGACAAGTACGAGCGGGATGAGGGTGTCGTTCAGAGGGAAGCTCCCGGGTGTCTGGCGCGCACGCTTGCTGCCAGCCACTGAAGCAGGGGAAATACAGCTGCCCAGATCAAGGCAAGCAGCGTCATGCTGGGCCAGAACCCGAGCGGAAGATGAACCTGCGCCAGTTGTGAGCCGGCATAGTAAGACATCGGGCCGCCAATAGCGCCCAGAACCGCCGCCCGCCAGACGGGCGTCGCTGTCCAGGCAAGGCAATGGTTGAGCGTGGTGCCCAGAATCGCCCACAACAGAATCAGCCACAGCGGGATCAGATAACCGCCGGTGCCGAAATCGAACACCCCCAGCGTCATCAGCACACTGTCCAGTACTGTGCCCGCCAGTGTCACCAGCAGCACCAGTCGCCCTTCGGCCGCCCATGAGCTGACCCAGAGGAAGTGAATCAGCAGTGCGCCGACGGCGATCAGCAGCCAGTAACTGTTGCTGCCCAGCACACAGGCGAACCAGCCCGCCTGGAACAGCAGCGCGTTGGCAACCGACTTAAGCATTGAAACGTCCGAGCAACGGTTCACGCAGTGCTTCGGGTTTGGCCAGCAACAGTTGAGCGGTGCCGATGGTGCGCTCCAGAAAGCCACCCTCGCAGTAGCACAGGTAGAACTCCCACAACCGCAGGAAATACTCGTCATAGCCCAGTTCGGTCAGTTTGACGTGGGCGTGCCTGAAATTGTCGTACCACATGCGCAGCGTGCGAGCGTAGTGCAGGCCGAAGTCTTCCATGTGCAGCAGGTTCATGTCGGTGTCGGAGCCGACGATGTCGAGCATCTTCGCCACCGAGGGCAGGGCGCCGCCGGGAAAGATGTAGCGCTGGATGAAGTCCACGTTGCGCTTGGCCTGCGCGTAACGCTGCTCGCGAATGGTGATCGCCTGCAGCAGCATCAGCCCGTCGCTTTTGAGCAGGCTGGCGCACTGCTTGAAATAAGTGGGCAAAAACCTGTGGCCCACGGCTTCGATCATTTCGATGGACACCAGCTTGTCGTACTCGCCGGTCAGGTCTCGATAGTCGGTCAGCAGCAGCGTGACACGATCCTTCAGGCCCAGCTCGTTCAGGCGGCGTTCGGTATAGGCGAACTGCTCGGCGGAGAGGGTCGTGGTCGTGACCCGGCATCCATAATGCTGCGCCGCATAGATGGCCATGCTGCCCCAGCCCGTGCCGATTTCCAGCAGGTGATCGGTCGGCTTGAGCGCCAGCTTCTGGCAGATGCGCTCCAGCTTGTTCAACTGGGCCTGTTCCAGCGTGTCGTCCGGGCTCAGGAACTGGGCGGCGGAGTACATCATCGTCGGGTCGAGAAACTGCTCGAACAGGGTGTTACCCAAGTCGTAATGGGCCGCAATGTTTTTCTGCGAGCCTTTGCGTGTGTTGCGGTTCAGCCAGTGCAGGCCGTGAATCACCGGACGCGTCAGGCGGGCGAAACCGCCTTCCATGGCGTCCAGCACATCCAGGTTGCTGGCGAAGATTCGGACCACGGCGGTCAGATCCGGCGTGGTCCAATACCCGTGGATGAACGCCTCGGCAGCTCCGATCGAGCCGGTGCTGGCGATCATGCCCCAGGCGGCAGAATCCAGAACGTGCACCTCACCTTGAATCAGGGCGCCTGCCTTGCCGAATGTGTGGCGCTCGCCACCTTCGATGACGACCAGTTGACCATTGCGCAGGCCTGCCAGCTGTCGAAGCACACCTCGACGCAGGATGCTGGCGGTCAGGCTGTTGGTACCCAGATTGGCAGAAAAACTACTGCTACTGCTTTTCATGGCGTGAATCCTTGGGTTGCGCGGCGGCAGCACGGTACTCGCCGTCGGCGGCCTGATGGGAAAAGATCGGAATGCGTTTGGCGAGCAGGCGCATGGCCTGCCAATAAATCGCCAGACAGGTTTTTGCGGTCATCCAGGGAAACGTGATCAGGTAACGGTGCAGCGTTTGACGGCTCAGGCTCTGGCGCGTCAGGTTGAGCGTGGCGTCGAACATTTTCAGTTCGCCCTGCCAGTCGGCCATGTGCACGCCGATGCGTTCGGCGGGCTGGCTGAAACTCATGCGGTATTCAAGATCGCGAGGCAGGAACGGCGAAACATGAAACGCCTTGGCCACGGCAAAATGCTGATGCCCTTCGCCGTCGGCCGGCAGTACATAGCTGTAGCGCTCGCCCCACGGGGTGTTGGTCACTTCACACAAGATGGCGGCCAGCGAGCCGTCAGCCTCATGGCAATAGAAAAAACTCACCGGATTGAACGACAGGCCCCAACTGCGCGCCTGGGTCAGCAGGCAAACGGAGCCGGTCGGCGTGCGCCCCAGCGCAGCACTGACCCGCTCGCGCACGGCCTCGATCAGCGACAGACCACGGCCTGTCAGTTCCGGCAGGTAATCGCGTTCACGGAACGAGAACGGCGCAAAACGCTTGCTCCCGGCCAGCGGCGATAAGCCGAGCACGCTGGCCTGTTCATCCAGGTCCAGATACAGCAGGCCGATGCGATAGGTGAACGCATGCGCTCGCGGCGCAAACCGCCGATGCGAGATCCAGCCGCTGTACAGCGCGCTATTCACAGCGCTTCCCCGAAGGCGTTGGCGACACGCAGACCGCTGACCACGCCGTCTTCATGGAACCCGTTGGCCCAATATGCGCCGCAGTACCAGGTGTGATCGACGCCGTTGATTTCTTCCCAGCGAGCCTGGGCTGCAACGGCCTGCAGGCTGTATTGCGGGTGAGCGTAGCGATAGCGGCCGATGACCTTTTCAGGATCGATGGCAGCATTCTGATTCAGGCTCACGCAGAAGGTGGTGTCGCTTTCGATGCCCTGCAAAATGTTCATGTCATACGTGACGGCCGCCAGTTGCTGCTCACTGCCGCCCAGCCGGTAATTCCAGCTGGCCCAGGCCAGGCGACGGTCAGGCAGCAGGCGGGTGTCGGTGTGCAGCACCACGTCGTTCTCGGCATAGCGCAACGCGCCCAGAACGCTTTGCTCGGCATTGGACGGCTCGGCCAGCATGGCGAGGGCCTGATCGCTGTGACAGGCGAAGATCACCTTGTCGAAGCGCTCGGTGCCCATCGAGCTGTGCAGCGTGACGCCGTCCTGATCGCGCTCGACACGGGTGACCGGACAGGACAGACGAATCTTCTCCCGAAACGATGCCGTCAACGGCTCGATATAGCTTCTGGAACCGCCTTCGATCACGCACCACTGCGGCCGATTGGTCACTGACAGCAGGCCGTGGTTCTTGAAGAAGCGCACAAAGAACTGCAGCGGGAATCCCAGCATGTCCGCCAGCGACATCGACCAGATCGCAGCGCCCATCGGCACGATGTAATGATCGATAAAGCGCTGGCCGTAACCACCGTTCTTCAAGTACTTACCCAGCGTGGTGTCAGCTGCGATGCGCTGGTTTTCCAGGTCTTCGATGGCCAGGCGATTGAAGCGCAGAATGTCGCGCAGCATGCCCCAGAATTTGGGTGACAGCAGGTTGCTGCGCTGGGCGAACAGGCTGTTCAGGTTGTTGCCGTTGTACTCGACTCCGGTACGCGGATCGTGTACCGAAAAACTCATTTCGGTGGGTTTGAACGCCACATCCAACTGGCCGAGCAACTTGATGAAGTTCGGATACGTCCAGTCGTTGAACACAATGAAACCGGTATCGATGGCGTGATGACGACCATCGACCTGCACATCCACGGTGTGCGTGTGCCCGCCGATCCAGTCGGACGACTCGAACACCGTCACATCGTGCGAGCGGTTGAGCAGGTAGGCACTGGTCAGCCCGGCAATACCGCTGCCGACTACGGCGATTTTCATTGAAAGTCCTTATTCGACGTCGCACCGGGTTCGGAAGAGCGTGCCATGCGCTTGCCAATAGCGAACCTGGCTCGGGCGGGCAGCATGGCCATCAGTCGCATGCTGAAAATGAATAAGGCGGGGAAGGCGATGTCCAGAGGACGTTTCTCGCGTGCCAGATGCTGTGCGATGTATCGCGCTGCCTTGCCGACCGGCCAGCGCATGGGCATGGGGAAATCGTTTTTCTCGGTCAGGGGCGTATCAACGAAACCCGGACTGACGATGGTCACGTCGATATTCTCGCTGGCCAGATCCAGTCGCAGGGCTTCGAACAGGTAGCGCAGACCGGCCTTGGACGCGCCATAGGCTTCGGCGCGTGGCAGGGCCAGAAAGGTCACGGCACTGGCTACGCCCACCAGATGTGGACGACGCCCCTTGCGCAGCAGGGGCAGGGCTTCCTGAATGCAGAAGCTGCTGGCCAGCAGGTTGGTGCGCACCACGCGCTCGACCATCGCGGCTTCGAATTGCCGGGCATCGATATACTCGCAGGTGCCTGCGTTGAGAATCGCCGTGTCCAGCGCGCCCCATTCCTGAGCGATCAGGTCCGCAATGGCAGTGACTTGCTGGCCGTCGGTGATATCGCCGGTCGCCAGCAGCACTTGAGTGGGGTATTGCGCAGCCAGGTTCTGTAGCGGCTCCAGCGTGCGTGCGGTCAGCGCCACACGATGGCCCGCCTTGAGCAATTCAATGGCCAGCGCGAGGCCGATACCGCTGCTTGCACCGGTCAGCCAGATACGTCGAGCAACAGGAGTGTTCATGCCAACCTCTTCTTGAGCCAATTGATCACCCGACCCATGACGGGCAAATGCTCATAGAGCAGTGCGCCAGCGTCGAAGTAGTCCCGGTGCCGATAAACCTTGTCGTCGCGCCACTTCAGATGCGAGCAGCCCTGGACATGGATGGTGCGGCCATTGGCCAGACGCGGATGTGAGTAGTGCATGGTCCAGAGCAGATAGCCCTCACCGGACCTGACTTCGTCGAACGCATGGAAGTCGAAACGCAGGTCGCTGACGTTGGCATACAGCTCGGCGAAATAACGCCGCATGTCTGCCAGACCGTGGATGTCGTGCATCGGATCGCTGAAAGAGACGTCGTCGCTGTACAGTTCGGCGATCCGATCAAGGTTTTCCTTGTTCAGCGCCGCAAAGCCTTCAGCGAATCGATGCAGGAAATCAGTCATCCGCTTTCTCCGTCGCCGACTGGCGGCCGGGCAGGGCCTTGAAGGCAGCCAGCGCACGGGCGCGACTTTTGCTCAGGTCGACAATGGGCGCCGGATAATCCGCGACGCCAAACAGGCCACCGGCAGAGGCCGGGTTGTGGACCTGTTTTTTGTTCAGATCAGCCAGCTCCGGCAGCCAGCGCTTGAGGAACACGCCTTCAGGGTCGAATCGTTCCGACTGCGAGAGCGGGTTGAAAATACGGAAATAGGGCACCGAGTCCGTTCCGGTGGACGAACTCCATTGCCAGCCACCGTTGTTGGCGGCCAGGTCACCGTCGATCAGGTGGCGCATGAAAAAGCGCTCGCCTTCCCGCCAGTCGATCAGCAGATTCTTGGTGAGGAACATCGCAACGACCATCCGTAGTCGGTTATGCATCCAGCCGGTCTCCAGCAATTGACGCATGGCCGCGTCAATGATCGGCAGACCGGTGCGCGCCTCTTGCCAGGCCAGCAGTTCTTCAGGCGCGTTGCGCCATTGCAAGGCTTCGGTTTCGGGGCGAAACGCACGATGGCGTGAAACACGAGGATAGCCGACCAGCGTGTGCTTGTAGAACTCACGCCATAGCAGCTCATTGATCCAGGTCACACTTCCTTCACTGCCCGTCTCGAATTCCCCATGATTGCTGGTCAGAGCCGCGTGCAGACATTGACGCGGCGAGACCACGCCCGCTGCAAGATAGGCCGACAGCTGACTGGTGCCGGGCTTTGCCGGGAGGTCGCGTTCAGTCTTGTAGTAATGAATTTGATCGTCAGTGAACTCGGACAGACGTCGATGCGCCTCGTCTTCACCTGCAGGCCACAGATTGCGTAGTGCCTCGGACGGCGCAGAGAAGCCTTTGACTGCTTCAGGAATTGCGTCGCTTTTGGTCGGCAAAGAGTCCTGTGGCTTGGGCGTGCGTACCGTACGCGGCATTGCTTCGTGCAGTCGCGAATAGCAGACTTTCTTGAACTGGCTGAAGACCTGAAAATAGTTGCCGGTCTTGGTCAGAACACTGCCGGGCTTGAACAGCAACTGGTCCAGATGGCTTTGGAAATGAACCCCGGCATCTTCCAGTGTCTTCTGCACCGCCTCGTCGCGGCGGGTTTCGTTGATGCCGTATTCCTCGTTGGCGTGAACTGCTTCAATCTTGAACTGCTTGCACAGTTTCGACAGGACCTCGGGTGCCTTGTCCCAGGTATCCGCTTCGCGAATCAGCAACGGTACATTGAGTTTGCCGAGCGCCTTTTCCAGCTCGACCAGATTACGCAGCCAGAAGTCGACCTTGCAGTCTGCGTCGTCATGGCTTTGCCATTGGGCCGAACTGATCAGATAGACCGCCAGTGTCGGTCCCCGCTCCATGGCGGCGCTCAAGGCAGTATTGTCATGAACGCGCAGGTCAGTGCGCAGCCAAAGCAGTTGCATGTTGAGTCCTTAGATAATGCCGAGCCTGTTGAGCTCGATCTGAGCACTGAGCGGGTCGTCGACGAGGGTCAGACCTGCAACCTCGTTTGCACTTACGAGCAACTCGGCGTTATGGATCTTCACCGTTGGTCCACCCAGCACCACCGGGCAGGCAATATTGGCCAGCAAGCGTGGCAGTTGGGCTACGTTCAAAGCTTTGCTCGAATACAGCACGATGCCGCGCGGCTGCAGGTATTCGGCCGCCAGCGCCAGCTCGCCGGCGGGCAGGGGCCAGTCGAACACTTCGACCGGGCAGTCGGCGCTGCTGACCAGCCATGCCGTCAGCCACAGGTGCGGCTCCAGCGGCAGGTCGGACTGGTTGACCAGCAGCACGGGCCTGCCGCTGAGCTGGCGATTGTTGTGGTAGATGCGTGCGCCGAACTTGCTGCGCAGCCAGGAGTAAAAGAAGGTGCGCTCCAGTTGAGCGCCAAACTTGCCTTGCCAGCGCTGTTCCAGTTCCGCCAGCAGCGGCATCAGCAGTTGCTCGCACAGGGTGCGTGGGGGGTACAGCGACATGGCCTGGTTGAACACATCATCGACCCGGCGCTCGGCCAGTTCGCCGATGGCGATCAGCAGCGTCTGACGCAGCGCATCCCAGTCATTCGAAGGCGGGGGCGCGTCCTGCAGGTCGTCGTCGAGCAAGGCCTTGACCTGGCTGACGGATACGCCACGGTTGAGCCAGGTAAGAATCATCATCACGCGCTGGACGTGTTCCTGTGAATACAGGCGATGACCCTTCTCGGTACGGTGCGGGACGATCAGGCCGTAACGCCGTTCCCACGCACGCAGGGTGACGGCATTGACGCCGGTCTGACGTGCAACCTCGCGGATCGGCAGCCAGTCGTCCGGGGCATCCTTATCCAGTTCATTCATAGTTAAATCGCATTACGCAGGCTGAGGTTTTCCGGATGCGGCTGCATGTACACCTGCAGCGCCACATACGGATCCGGGTGTTGGCGGAAATGGTGTTTGAGCAGGGTCAGCGGCACGATCAAGGGCACGATCCCCTGATGGTACTGGCCGATCAACTGCTGGATTTCCTGCTTGTCTTCGGCGCCAATGGTCTGCTTGAGGTAGCCAGCCAGGTGCTGAAGTACGTTGGTGTGGGTGCGACGTGTCGCGCACTTCTTGAGCGCGGTCATCAGGTCGCTGAAATACTGTGGGGCGATGTCTTTGGGATCACTGCGGCCCATGCTGCCGAGCATTTTGCCCAGTGCCTTGTACTGCACAGGATCGTTGGCCATCAGTTGATATTTGTAGCGCGAATGGAATTCGGTCAGGGCGCGGCGCGTAACGCCTTCTTTCAGAAGCTGTTGCCACGCCGAATAAGCGAACACCCGCGTCACGAAGTTTTCCCGCAGCACGGCGTCGTTGAGACGTCCGTCTTCTTCTACCGGCAGATTGGGGTGGCGTTCGCAGAAGGCCTTGGCGTAGATGCCAGTGCCTCCTCCGTCGACCGGCGCGCCGTTCTCGCGATAAACCTTCACTCGCTCCAGGCCGCACGACGGAGATTTCTGCATGAAGATGTAACCGCAGATATCGCCCAATTCTTCGGCCATCTGCGTGCCGTAATCTGCCAGCGCCTCGGTGACGTCAAGTTCGCGATTGACCGTGCCCAGCGCCCGAGGATTTTCCGCATCACCGACCAGCCGGATAGGTTCGCGCGGGATGCCCATACCGATCGCGACTTCAGGACAGGCCTGAACGAAATCAAAGTACTGGCTCAGTGCTCGGGTGCACAGATGCGATTCCTTGTGGCCGCCATTGAAGCGAACCTCGGCGCCCATCAGGCAGGCACTGATACCGAGTTTGGGCTTTTCGATTACGGGCGTTGACATCACCAACCTCTACAGAAGACTTGTACAGACAAAATGCTCTGTACAACTTGGACTCATCATAGGTGCATAGCTGTACAAGTCAAATTCTTTGTAGAGGATTTGAGCGGGGTGTTTGAGGCAGTGGTTGCTGGATTGTGGGAGGCCTTCACGCCACCCACCGAACCTAGCGTTTCTTCAGTGGGCTATGTGTTGTCGGGCATGAGGCAGCCACGTTTCAGTGACGATGCGTTGTGCATGACAGGCCGCGTTATTTCCAACCCATCCGCCACACGTCCGCGGCCTGCAGCACTTGCCATGGCAGGCGCTCGCTGCGCTGGGTCAGCACGGCCTGCAGTTCGATTTCCAGTACCGTGCCTTCTTCGTCCTTGAACAGCTCAGTCACCATAAAATGCTTTTCACGGTTGACCGGGGTGGCTGCTGTCCATTTCGACAGCAGCAGTTTGCGTGGATTGATCTGGTTCATTGCGCGTGCTCCAGCAGTCGGCGTGCGGCTTCCTGGCCACTGAGCCATGCGCCTTCGACCCGGCCCGACAGGCACCAGTCGCCGCACACATAAATGCCCAGGTCGGCATCGGAAAGCGCGCCCCATTCGTGAGAGCCTGCCGGGCGCGCATACAGCCAGCGGTGGGCGAGGGTAAAGACAGGTTCGGGCATCGTGCAGTCAATCATTTCCGCGAATGCGCCCTGCAACTGCTCGATGATTTCTTCCTTCGGCATGTCCAGATGCTGCCGACTCCAGTTGCTGGTGGCGTGCAGAATCCAGGTGTCGAGCGTGTCATCGCGCTCAGGCTTGCTGCGATTACGCGCCAGCCAGTCAACCGGGCTGTCCTGTACGAAACAGCCCTGCATCGGCGTTTGCAGCGGTGTGCTGAATGCCAGCGCGATGGCCCAGGTCGGGTCCATCTTGACCCCGGCCACGACGCTGGCCAACTTGGGTGCCGCTGCCAGCAACGGCGTGGCCTGAGGGGCAGGCGTTGCGATGATGACGTGGCTGAACGGGCCATGGCTCTCGCCTTCCGCGTCCAGCAGGTTCCAGTGCTGTTCACCGCGAAACACTTCGGTGATGCGGCACGAGAACGACACCGGCAGATCGCCGCGCATGGCGCGGGTGATGGCGCTCATGCCAGGCTTGCCGACCCAGCGCACCTGTTCGTCTGGCGACGGGCTGAGCCTGCCGTTCTGAAAGTTGTAGAGCGAAGGTGTCCACTCGGCGACATGGCCCTGGGCCTGCCATTGTTTGACGGCCGTCGCAAAGCGCCGGTCGCGAGCGGTGAAATATTGTGCACCCATGTCCAGCGAGCCTGCGTCGCTGCGTTTGCTGGACATCCGACCGCCGCTGCCGCGGCTTTTGTCGAACAGGTGTACCTCGTGCCCGGCTGCTGTGAGCGCCTGGGCCGCTGAAAGTCCGGCGATACCGGTACCGATGATTGCGATAGGGACAGTCATAGGGGCCTCGTTACCTTGTCTGTACAGACTACGCCGTAGTTAAAACCTGTACAATCTTCTTGTCTGGTATAACTTGCAGTGGTTCTCGATTCTGTTGTGAGTCACTCTGCAACCTTGAAGGTCGAAGACGTTCAGTCTGCTACCAATCGACAATGAGCCAACCACCCGAGCGGGGCAGTAAAGCTCCAGTCCGTTCAGGTGTGGCCTATGGTTCAGTCAATGGTTTCGTTGTCTGGATAAGCGTCACCCTAAAAAAATAGACTACTCAATTGTCACGAACGCCACGCGAGGTAACCTGCCATGCACATATTGCTGACCGGCGGTACTGGTTTGATAGGACGAGCGCTCTGCCGACACTGGTCCACTCAAGGCCATCAGTTGACCGTCTGGAGTCGACGGCCTGCTGACGTTCCCAAGCTGTGCGGATCATCGGTGAAGGGCATTGCCCGTCTCGACGAACTGAGCGGTCAGCCCGTCGATGCCGTCGTCAACCTGGCCGGCGCGCCGATTGCCGACCGCCCCTGGACCCGCAAGCGTCGCTTGATGCTGTGGGACAGTCGCATCGGTCTGACTGAACAGTTGCTGGCCTGGATGGACAAAACTGCACAAAAACCGGCACTGATGATTTCCGGTTCTGCGGTGGGCTGGTACGGCGACAGTGGCGAGCGCGAACTCGACGAAACGTCTCACCCCGCCAAGGAAGACTTTGCTAGCCAGTTGTGTGGTGCCTGGGAAGAGACCGCGCAGCGGGCTGAAGCGCTGGGCGTGCGGGTGGTGTTGATTCGCACCGGTCTGGTGTTGTCCGACCGTGGCGGCTTTTTGCAGAAACTGTTGCCGCCGTTCAAGTTCGGCATGGGCGGCCCGATTGGCAACGGTCGGCAGTGGATGCCCTGGATTCACGTTCAGGACCAAATCGCAGCGATTGATTTTCTGTTGAATCTCGACGATGCCCGCGGCCCTTATAATCTCTGTGCGCCTGCGGCCGTACGCAACCGCGATTTTGCCAAGACCCTTGCAGGCATCCTGCATCGGCCGGCTTTCATGCCGATGCCTTCGCTGGCGCTCAAAGTGCTGCTGGGGGAATTGTCGGTACTGCTGCTGGGCGGGCAACGGGCGCGCCCCGATCGTCTGCAGCAAGCCGGTTTCATTTTTCGTTTTACCGATCTGAAAACCGCCCTGCAGGATCTGCTGGGTCGACACTGAAAGCCATTGAATTAGGAAGTTGCATGACTGATCACGCGTTGTTGCTGGTCAACCTGGGTTCGCCTGCATCCACCCAGGTGGCAGATGTGCGTAGCTACCTCAATCAGTTCCTTATGGACCCTTACGTCATCGACCTGCCGTGGCCGGTGCGCAGGCTGCTGGTGTCGCTGATTCTGATCAAGCGCCCGGAACAGTCTGCTCACGCCTACGCGTCGATCTGGTGGGATGAGGGCTCGCCGCTGGTTGTGCTGAGCAAGCGTCTGCAACAGGCCATGAAGAAAGAATGGGATCACGGCCCGGTCGAGCTGGCGATGCGTTATGGCGAGCCCTCCATCGAAACCGTGCTGACGCGGCTGGCAGAACAGGGCATCAAGAAAGTCACCCTTGCGCCGCTGTATCCACAGTTTGCCGACAGCACCGTCACCACGGTCATCGAAGAAGCCAAGCGTGTAGTACGGGCCAAATCGCTGAAGATGCAGTTCTCACTGCTGCAGCCGTTCTTCGATCAGCCGGAATACCTGAACGCACTGGTGGACAATGTACGCCCGCACCTGGAGCAGCCACACGACCATTTGCTGCTGAGCTTTCACGGTCTGCCCGAGCGCCACCTGCACAAGCTCGATCCGACGGGCAAACATTGCATCAAAGAAGACTGCTGCATGACTGCCCCCGCAGAAGTACTCGCCACTTGCTACCGTGCGCAATGCCTGCAATCGGCTGCGGCGTTTGCCAAGCGTATGGGCATTCCTGATGGCAAGTGGTCGGTGTCGTTTCAGTCGCGCCTGGGCCGTGCCAAATGGATTGAACCCTACACTGAAGCGCGTCTTGACGAGCTGGCGGCGCAGGGCGTGAAAAAGCTGCTGGTCATGTGTCCGGCATTTGTCGCCGACTGCATTGAAACGCTGGAAGAGATTGGCGACCGCGGTGCCGAGCAGTTCAAGGAAGCGGGCGGGGAGGAGTTGGTACTGATACCGTGCCTGAACGACGATCCGAACTGGGCACGTGAGTTGAACAAGCTCTGTGAGCGCGCGCCGTTGATGTTGTAAGGCGCTGGTTCAAACGGTACGCAGAGCGTCCCGGGCTGCATGCATGAAAGATCGTTACCACGCTCCGCGTGGTAACGCCTCTCAGGACGCTCCTCGTCCGGCCGTGATGCGACGCAACGCGTCACTATCAACGCTCTTACGGCAACTGATCATCCAGCTGCTTGTTCTTCCAGCTGTCGTTGCCCGGCAGGATCAGGTTCAGCACGATGGCGGTCACCGCGCACAGGGCGATGCCTTTCATGCCGAAATCGTCCGGGCCAGTGCCTGTACCGATCAGCACGCCACCGATACCAAACACCAGCGTCACCGAGACGATCACCAGATTGCGCGCTTCCGACAGGTCGATCCTGTGGCGAATCAGGGTGTTCATGCCCACCGCCGCAATCGAACCGAACAGCAGGCACAGAATCCCGCCCATCACCGGCACCGGAATGCTCTGCAGCAGCGCGCCGAACTTGCCGATGAACGCCAGGGTGATCGCGAAGATCGATGCCCAGGTCATGATTTTCGGGTTGTAGTTCTTGGTCAGCATCACCGCGCCCGTGACTTCGGCGTACGTGGTATTGGGCGGACCGCCGAACAGGCCTGCGGCGGTGGTGGCAATGCCGTCACCGAGCAGGGTGCGGTGCAAACCCGGTTTCTTCAGGTAATCGCGACCGGTCACGCTGCCCACCGCAATCACACCACCGATGTGTTCGATGGCAGGCGCCAGCGCAACCGGCACGATGAACAGGATCGCCTGCCAGTTGAATTCCGGCGCGGTGAAATGCGGGATCGCCAGCCAGGGTGCTGCGGCAATCTTCGCCGTGTCGACCACACCAAAGTAGAACGACAGCGCAAAGCCGACGAGCACGCCGGAAATGATCGGCACCAGTCTGAAGATGCCTTTGCCGAACACCGCCACGATCAGCGTGGTGAGCAGGGCAGGCATCGAAATCAGCATCGCGGTCTGGTAATGAATCAGCTCGGCACCATCACCGGATTTGCCCATCGCCATGTTGGCGGCAATCGGCGCCATGGCCAGGCCGATGGAAATGATTACCGGACCAATCACCACCGGCGGCAGCAGGCGGTCGATAAAACCGGTGCCTTTGATCTTCACGGCCAGGCCCAGGAAGGTGTAGACGAAGCCCGCTGCCATCACACCGCCCATGGTTGCGGCGAGGCCGAACTGACCCTTGGCGAGAATGATCGGGGTGATGAAGGCAAAGCTCGATGCCAGAAATACAGGCACCTGGCGGCCGGTCACGATCTGGAACAACAGCGTGCCCAGGCCGGCGGTGAACAGTGCGACGTTGGGATCGAGTCCGGTGATCAGCGGCATCAAGACCAGCGCGCCAAAAGCCACGAACAGCATTTGCGCACCGGACAGAACCGTACGCCACAGTGGATCGTTGAACTCGTGCTGCGTCATCGGGTTATGCGTCCTTCTGTTTGGTGCCGAAAATCTTGTCACCGGCATCGCCCAGGCCCGGAATGATATAGCCGTGCTCGTTGAGGCGCTCATCGATGGACGCGGTGTAGATCATCACGTCCGGGTGTGCAGCTTCCACGGCCGCAATGCCTTCGGGCGCAGCCACCAGCACCATGGCGCGGATTTCCTTGCAGCCGGCTTTCTTGAGCAGGTCGATGGTGGCGACCATCGAGCTGCCGGTCGCCAGCATCGGGTCGATGATCATCGCCAGACGCTCGTCGATTTCCGGGACCAGCTTCTCGAGGTAAGTGTGGGCCTGCAGCGTTTCTTCGTTGCGGGCCACGCCCACGGCGCTGACCTTGGCGCCCGGAATCAGGCTGAGCACGCCGTCGAGCATGCCGATACCGGCGCGCAGAATCGG
The DNA here is from genome assembly GCF_001642795.1 of Pseudomonas viridiflava. Classification (GTDB taxonomy): domain Bacteria; phylum Pseudomonadota; class Gammaproteobacteria; order Pseudomonadales; family Pseudomonadaceae; genus Aquipseudomonas; species Aquipseudomonas viridiflava. Next base: position 75,870 of record NZ_LKEH01000045.1, read on the forward strand.
CACGACAGTGATTTTCTTGCCGGCGATTTTCTCGACCGACACGGTTCCGGCCCAGCCCTGGATATCGTAGTTTTCCAGCGTCAGGTCGGCAGTGGCTTCATAAGTAAGCAGAGCGCCCACTTCCTGAGCCAGCTCACGGAAATTCTTGGTGCTGATGTCTGCGCGGCGCATCAGGCCGAGCTTGTGGCGGATCAGCGGATGACGGATCTCACGAATGGGCATAAGGAAAGGCTCCAGCGGGGGCAAAAAAACGGCCTAGATTAATCTATTCAGCCGATACTGTCTTACGATGTGTGCAGTATTGTTCTTTGGCTTGGACGTTCGCTGCTTTTAGAAGACACTCGCAACGTTAGTCCAGAATCACTTGCTCTGAGCCGAACGGATGCGTACCTTTGCCCGCTTTTCTTACACTGCCCCCACCTGGAGAGCGCTTCATGTCTGCTGATCTCGAGCATATCCGTCAAATCATGCGCGAGGCTGACTGCCTGTACACAGAAGCCGAAGTCGATGCTGCCATCGCTCGTGTCGGCGCGCAGATCAATGCCGAACTGGCTGAACGCAACCCGGTTGTGTTTTGCGTCATGAACGGCGGCCTGATCTTTTCGGGCAAGCTGTTGACCCATCTGAACTTCCCGCTGGAAGCGTCCTACCTACACGCGACCCGCTATCGCAACGAAACCACTGGCGGCGACCTGTTCTGGAAAGCCAAGCCGGAAGTCTCGTTCATCGACCGCGACGTGCTGATCATCGACGACATCCTCGATGAAGGCCACACGCTGGGCGCGATCATCGACTTCTGCAAACACGCTGGAGCCCGCGCGGTTCATACCGCCGTGCTGATCGACAAGGACCACGACCGCAAGGCTCGCCCGGACCTTAAAGCCAATTACGTCGGCCTGCCATGCATCGACCGCTACATCTTCGGTTTCGGCATGGATTACAAGGGCTACTGGCGCAACGCTGCCGGTATCTACGCCGTCAAAGGCATGTAACGGTGTCTGGCCGCTGCTCTGGCGAACGACCGGGGCAGCGTCTATCCGCATCTCTCAGGGACCATTGCGCATGAAGCTACTGATTCCGGGCGCCCTTGCGCTGGCGCTGTTTTCAGGTCTGACCGTTGCGGTACCGGTGTCAGCCAGCCCCATGCACGACCAGTACCTGCCGCCCGACGAACAGGGCCTGCGTGTCGGTGAACCCGAGGTGCAGCAATTGATGCGGGTCACTGAATACACCATCGTCGCCGGTAATCAGAGACCGTCGAGCCAACAGCCCATTCCGGTCACTTCGTCGTTGCTGTTGCGCCTCAAGGGAAAGTCCTTGAACAAGGGCGCGTCCATTTCGCAGGTGCTGATCCACTTCGATTCTGGCGACAGCAAGAGCCTGAAGAAGCCCGCTTACGACGAACCTTCACGCACCCTGACGCTATACTACCCGCTGGCCCAATACCGGATTCTTGTGGATTTTCTGCGCAACGAAAAAGTGTATTGCCAGTTCATCAGTTACGCCAACGGTCACATCTGGGCCGACCTGCACACCACGCCTGCACGCGCGCGTTGAGCCGTACGCTCACGCAGAGGTAAACTGCCCGCCCGTGAAAGTGTCTGCGACCAGGTGGAGCCCGCAATGCGTAAAGACAAGAAGCAGTTGATTGGCGATGAGATCGGTGATGAGCAGATCAAACTGTTCCTGAATTTCGAACCCTACGATGCCACCTCGCCGTCGCTGCACAAGCTGATCAAGGCCTATCGCGGTCTGCGGATCAACGATTTCGAGCGCTTTCTGGTGTTCTTCAAGGAAGCCGGTCATGACTTCGACGGCAAGGACGAGCACGGCAATGATTTCATTGCCCTGATCAAGGACCAGCGCAACGCCGAGGAATACATTGAGCTGATCGAACAGGCGCGCGGCTGAGGGACTGCTGGGTAAGATCGTTCCCACGCGTGGGAACGATCAGCGTGATCTCAAGCACGCCGATCATGCCCATGCTTGCGCTCAGCGTTATACCCAGGTCTTGCTGCAACCACGGACTACTGTGGGAGGCGGCTTGCCGGCGATGCTTTTTCTGAGACGACCTATCAGTGACTGAGCTGACGCCATCGCCGGCAAGCCGCCTCCCACAGGGTATGTATTCAGTCAGATGCTTTCGTTTTTCGCCCTGTTTTGCGCGTCTTTGGGACTTTTGTGTAACGACGAGCGCTGCGCGGGCACGATCCGAAGCGACTCGGAGTTACTTCCGGGCCTTGTAGGCCTTGCCGTAATGCCGTTCCAGTCTGGACTGCAACAGCTCCAGCCCGATCGACATGATCCAGTACAGCACCGCAGCGGTGGTCAGCATTTCGATGTAGCGATAGCTGGACCGGCCGTAGGATTGCGCCAGAAACATCACTTCCCAGACGCCCATCACTGAAATCAGCGAAGAGTCCTTGAGCATCGAGATGAACTGGTTGGTCGTCGGCGGGATGATGGTGCGCATGGCCTGGGGCAGGGTGACGCGCCAGAAGATCTGGGTGGGACGCAGTCCCAGCGCCAGTGCCGCTTCACTCTGTCCCGCCGCGACACCAATGATGCCTGCGCGAAAGATCTCGCTCAGATAGGCCCCGTAGTTCAGCGACAGGGCGATCACGCCGGCCATGATCGCGCCCGGCACAATCCCCACCTGCGGCAAGCCCAGATAGATGAGCAGAATCTGAATCAGCAGCGGCGTGCCGCGAAAGAACGACGCGTAGAAGCTGGCTATGCCGAAGGCGACAGCACTGCTGGACAGCCGTGCCAACGCAGTGACGAAGCCCAGCACCACCGACACAATGATCGAGCACACGGACACGAACAGCGTCAGCGCCGCGCCTTGCAGAAAGCCGTTGGGCGCAAGGTGCAGGCCGATCAGGTTGGGCAGCTTGTCGAGAATGATCGACAGCTTCAGGTCGAAGCTCAGGAAGAAGCCCGCAAACAGCACGAACATGACCAGCCAGGTCAGGTACAGCCGCGTGCGGAAACCGAAGATGCGCTTGAGCAGGCTCTGATCAGCCTGCTCGGGTGGACGTGGGAAAGAAGTCATTTACTGATATCGGCGCCGATCCACTTTTGCGACAGCTTGCTGAGGGTGCCGTCCTTTTTCAGCTCGGCGAACACTTCACGCACCTTGGCGTCCCACTCGGGATCGTTCTTCTCGATGGCGACGAAGTTGGGTTCTTCATACAGCGACTCTCCGGCCAGCTTGAAGCGCTTGTCCTGATCAAGTCGCGGTTTGGCGGTCACCAGGTTGGTCAACACGGCGTCCAGACGCACCCCGGCACCGAGTCCCAGATCCTGGAAAGCAACGTTGTCGTTGTCGTACGGGGCGATCTGCACGTTCTCGAACGGGTATTGCAGCGGTTTGTCTTCCGCCCCTTCGATTACGAGGTTTTTGTTCAGGTAACTTTCATAACTGGAAGCGCTGGTCAGCCCGACCTTTTTGTCGCTCAGGTCCTTGGCCGAATGAATGCGGTCATCCTTGGCGTTGACCACGATCACGGCAGGCGATGCGTAGTACTCGACCGGGAAGTTGAACACTTCAGCACGAGCCTTGCTCGGGGTCATCGAGCAGACGCAAATGTCGTAACGACCGCTCCAGCGACCGGCCGCGATCACGTCCCAGGACGGCGTTTCGAGGCGCAACTTGACGCCCAGCTTCTGTGCGACTGCCTTGGCGACGTCGACGTCAAAGCCGTCCAGTTCATTCTTGTCGTTGAGAAAAGAGAAGGGTGGGTAACTTTCCATGAGGACGTTGACCAGCTCTTTGTTCTTCTGCACGCGGTCCAGTGTGGCGCCGGCCAGGGCTTGAGTGGAGGCGGCCAGAGTAACCAGGCCAATGCCCAGCAAAGCGCTAAGTTTCACGGATGTCCCCTGAGAAAGTGTTTGTAGTTTGATGAAAGTGCCGTATTAAATACGTTATACAAGACTGACTCATAATGAGTTTTTTTCATATACATATAAGTAGATCACATATGACCCAAGGCACAACTGTAATTCTCGATGGCGGCATGGGCCGCGAACTACAGCGTCGCGGCGCACCATTTCGCCAGCCGGAATGGTCCGCACTGGCCTTGAGCGAAGCACCCGAAGCCGTCAGCGATGTGCACGCCGCTTATATCGAAAGTGGCGCTCAGGTGATTACCAGCAACAGCTACGCGGTGGTGCCGTTTCACATTGGCGAAGAGCGCTTTGCGAAGGAGGGTCAGGCGCTGGCCGCACTGGCCGGGAAACTCGCACGTGCCTCAGCCGATGCCTCCGGTGGCCGTGCGCGCGTGGCAGGTTCGATCCCGCCGTTGTTCGGCTCCTACCGTCCGGACTTGTACAAGCCGGAGCGGGCTGCCGAAATCCTGCAGCCGTTGGTGGCCGGTCTGACGCCCTATGTCGATCTCTGGCTGGCCGAAACCCAGAGCTGCATCCTCGAAGCGCAGACCATTCGCGCAGGCCTGCCAGTAGACGGCAAACCGTTCTGGTTGTCGTTCACGCTGCAGGACGAAGACACGGATGAAGTTCCACGCCTGCGTTCAGGCGAGCCAGTGGCGGATGCTGCCCGTGCAGCAGCGCAACTGGGTGTCGCGACCCTGCTGTTCAATTGCAGTCAGCCGGAAGTGATCGGTGGTGCCATCGATGCTGCACGTGAGGTGTTCACATCGTTGAACGCTGATATCGCCATCGGTGCCTACGCCAACGCCTTCCCGCCGCAACCCAAGGACGCCAAGGCGAACGATGGTCTGGATGAACTGCGCGAAGATCTCGATCCGCAGGGTTATCAGCAGTGGGCGGCAGACTGGGTCAAGCGCGGTGCCACGCACATCGGCGGTTGCTGCGGTATCGGCCCTGAGCACATCGCGGTGCTGTCCCGCAGTCTTTGATCCTTCGCCTTTAAGCGCACAAAGAAAAACCCCGTGGCTCGCTGGAGTCCACGGGGTTTTTCAATTCAACGAGCAGCCATCAAATCAGGCGAAGCTCTGTTCCTGATTGGTTTTTTCAGTCAGTTCCAGATTCTCATCGTTCTGGGTGCTGACACGCTCGTAAAGCTCTGCGTCGGTTTCCAGCGCCTTTTCCCGAGCCGGGAAAATTTCGTTGAGCTTGGCAGCCCACTCGTTGCGGGTTTTTTCCGGGAAGCAGCGTTCGATCAGTTCCAGCATGATCGATACCGTCACCGATGCGCCCGGCGAAGCGCCGAGCAACGCCGCGAGTGAGCCATCCTTCGCCGAGACCAGCTCGGTGCCGAATTGCAGCACACCGCCTTTCTTGGCGTCTTTCTTGATGATCTGCACGCGCTGACCGGCCACTTCCAGGCGCCAGTCTTCGGCTTTGGCTTCCGGGTAGAAGCGACGCAACGACTCAAGACGCTGCTCCATGGATTGCATCACTTCGCTGACCAGGTACTTGGTCAGGTCCATGTTGTCGCGGGCCACTGCCAGCATCGGCTTGATGTTGGCCACGCGCACCGACAGTGGCAGGTCCAGGAACGAACCGTGCTTCAGGAACTTGGTGGTGAAACCGGCGTAAGGTCCGAACAGCAGGGACTTCTTGCCATCGACTACGCGGGTATCCAGGTGCGGCACCGACATCGGCGGCGAACCCACCGCGGCCTGGCTGTAGACCTTGGCCTGGTGATGCTTGACCACTTCCGGGTTGTCGCAACGCAGCCACTGGCCACTGACCGGGAAGCCACCGAAACCCTTGCTCTCTTCGATGCCGGACATCTGCAGTAACGGCAATGCCGCGCCACCTGCACCGAGGAACACGAATTTGGCGTCGATCTGCCGGGTGCCGCCGCTGTTCACGTCCTTGATGGTCACGGTCCAGCCATCGCCCTTGCGGGTCAGGTCAGTCACGCGTTTGCAGTATTTGACCTGAGCGTCAGGCGCGCTGGAAAGGTGCTTGAGCAACTGATTGGTCAGCGCACCGAAGTTGACGTCGGTGCCGTTCATCATGCGCGTCGCAGCGATTTTTTCGTCCGCCGGACGGCCCGGCATCATCAGCGGCATCCACTCGGCAAGCTTGGCCCTGTCTTCGGTGTACTCCATCGACGAGAACGCGTGATGCTTGCGCATTGCCTCGAAGCGGGTCTTGAGGAACGAGATACCGTTTTCGCCTTGAACAAAGCTCAGGTGCGGAACCGGATTGATGAACGACTTCGCCGAACCGAAGGTGCCCTTGCGGGCCAGGTAGGCCCAGAACTGCTTCGACACTTCGAACTGGGTGTTGATGTGCACCGCTTTCTTGATGTCGATGGAGCCATCGGCAGCAGGCGGGGTGTAGTTGAGTTCGCACAGGCCGGCGTGGCCGGTACCTGCGTTGTTCCATGGGTTGGAACTCTCTGCAGCACCGGAGTCCATGAGCTCAACGACTTCCAGCTTGAGGCCGGGGTCGAGCTCTTTGAGCAGTACGGCCAGCGTGGCACTCATGATGCCGGCTCCGACCAGTACTACATCGACTGCTTCGTTATGCGCCATTAACGCGTCTCCAAAATCTGCAGCACCAAATTGACGGCATACGATCCTGAGGCTGTGTGCCGGGATGTCGGGGCAAGGGTCTGGGTTGTGCCCATCGCTTCCCGGCCAGGATCGCCTGTCCGATTCTTCGCAATTTTTCGCATCTCTCGCGCAGGTCCCGGTCAGGCTCGATCAAGGTTCATCAATGAAGCATGAACGCATGTTTGAACCCGCTCGGCCATTCGACCATCGTCAAGGTACGGGTCACGCAGGCGACCTGAACCTGACGATCGTCGTCAGGCCCCGGTAATGGAGGCGCAGTCGCGGTCAGTCCTGTTCAAAAGGGCCGGTTCAGACGCTGATGGTGCATTTACAAACGCGTACCTATTCATTTGCTCGCCACACTCTTGTGAAGTAGTGAAACCGTTTTTCACGTTCTTTTGGAAACGCGAACCAAACCTCAAAATGGCTGCGATAGCAGCTCTGGCAGGTCGCTGCATACAAGGTGAGGCGCTGACAGACCAGAAAGGTTCGATAGGATTCGAGCGATTCTGCACCATTCATCGAGCACACCGGCGTGCAATGACCTGTGTGGGCGGCTCTCTGTGGGCAGAACGGAGGCGCTAATACGGCGATTAGCAGTGCTGCGAGGCCCGATCAGGAGACGTCCTTATAATCGGGGGGAGATTATAGCGATGAAACGACAGGAATTGATCGGTTTAAGTGACTTTTATTCGTGATCGGGTCAGGCAGTGATTAACTGGCGGCGCGTTGCTCGCACGTTACGCTGCGCAGCACGGGCGCTGGCGGGCAGTGGCCGGTTCAACCAGTTGAGTCGCTGCTCGGTCACTTCGACCCACTCATGTCCTGACGGACGCTCGGCGCAGTGCTTGAACGCGCGGCAGATACCGGCGTGGTCCACACGGGCGTAGTGGCGGTGCTGTGGGCGTGCGGTGAAGAGGGACCAGAAAAGATTCATGGCGCAGCTCCTTTCGTGAGTGAGCGTCGAGGCAGTGAAGGCAAGTCTGCCGCGCAGATATGACGCCCTGATTACATCTCGGGAACCTGAACCATCCACGGTTTATGACGGTCCCAGCCTTGTCGGTTGGCGGACACTGGTTTGCCGGTGTTGCACGCCGCTATACTGCGGCACATTTAGTGTCTGGTCCTTGGAGAGATGAGCATGCTGCGTCGCCTTTTGTTCGGTTTGCTTGCTGTAAGCAGTTTGATCCTGGTGGGCTGTGCCCATAGCCCGCAACAACTCAGCCCGCAACCCAAGCTGAACGCACAACTCGCGCCTGTCGGACGCGGTCAGCCAGTCATCGTGCGCGTGGTAGACGGCCGTCCCGGCCCGACGCTGGGCACGCGCGGCGGCATGTACCCGGAGACCAGTTCGATCAGCGTCAGTGGCAACGACATCGTGCCCAAGCTGCAGGCTCAGGCTGAAGCCGCCGTGCGTCTGCTGGGCTTCACCCCGACTCAGGGTGGCGGCAACGCACCTCAGTTGACCGTGACCCTCGCAGACCTCAAGTATCAGTCGCCTAAAGAAGGCTTGTACGTGACCGAAGCCACCATCAGCTCGACCTTCCGCGCCGACGTTCGCAACAATGGCCGTAACTACAGCGGTCGTTATGCTGCGTCGCTGGACCAGCGTTTCGGCATGGCGCCTAACCAGGAAACCAACACCAAGCTGGTGAGTGATGTCCTGAGCGATGCGCTGACTCGCGTGTTCCAGGACCCGACCATCGGTTCGACCCTGTCGCAATAAATCAGCGCTGAATAAAAAGCCCGGCCCTCGATGAGAGGGCCGGGCTTTTTTACATCTGCAGGTCGCTGGCTGGATCAGGCTGCCTGCTGATAGAAGTCCAGAAAGCTGAAGCCGGTGTCTTGGTCCATGTCCGGCAGATCATGATGAACGTGACCGCCCAGAGCGCAGTAGACCAGCCAGTGGCGGTCCTGAACATTGAACGCCAGAGCATCGATCAGCTCCTGCTGTTCATCGCTCTGTGCGATCAGATAAAGGCGATCCTGGTTTTTTGCATGCAGCATGACAAGCTCCAAAAGGAAGGAAGTCCGTTTCTTGAGGAGCCACACAATGCCGAGGACGCGTTACGGTTAGGTGACAGCGCGAGGGAAATTTCTTACAGGATGATTCGAGCCGTGGGCTTGGCTCACTGAATGCGCAATCTTCACGAGCTGCGTGCCCACGCGTAGCACTCGTCGTTAGACACAAGTCATCTGGCTATCCAGTGAGATAGCGGCACTGCCGTGCTTTTTTGCGCGATAGTGCGGACACCGCCGATTGCGACGTGGGTGAAGGCTGAGTC
>NZ_LKEH01000045.1:84662-124324 GCF_001642795.1 Pseudomonas viridiflava
TCATCGTATTCCTCCAAGAGGACTTGTGTATAACGATGAGCGCGGAGTATGGGCACGATCAGTGTGTCTGAGACCTCCGCTCGTTCCTACGCTCTGCGTGGTAACGCCTCTCAGGACGCTCCGCGTCCGGTGGTGATCACATTGGCACGATCACCGGCGACTCAAAGCGCCAGGCCTGCCTTGACCCGGTACTGATTACGCACGGGCATCGCATATTGCTGCACCAGATAAGGTCGGTGCTCGGCAGGCACTCCGGCCAGTCTGCTTTCCCATTCGTCTTTTGCACGATTGAGCTCATCGGCAGGGAACAGGTCGGCAGCCAGTGGCACGTTCAGGTCTGGCTCTGCATGGGTCCACTGCGCGTACGCCAGATAATGCACCGGGAACAGGCGATAGCCGCCGAGGATCTGCCGATCCATCTCGATGGCCAGTTGCTTGGTGTCTTCGAAATGCTCGGTGATCGGCGGCGCGAAGTTCACGTGCACGCGACCTTTATAGCCGGTGATGCCCAGCGCGATGCTCACGTCGTCCTCACCCGGCGTCTTGGTGTAGACGCCGGTGGTGGCGCGGATATACAGCTCGCGTGCCTTGGCCTGATCGCAGGGATCGTATTCGTAGCTGATGGACACCGGAATCAGGTTCAGCGAACGAATCACATCGCCGAAAGGCTCATCCTTGCGGCTCATGTGAAACATCTTGAGGATCGCCGACTCGGTACGGTCATCTCCGTCCTTGGCGCGACCTTCGGCCTGGGCAATCCAGATCGACTGGCAGTCCTTGGTGATCGAGTGATTGATGTACGCCGACAGCAACTGATAGGCCGCCATCTTCTCGCGTCGCCCGATGATCGAGCGATGCACGATAAAGCTCTTGTTCAGGCGCATCAGGTCGCTGACAAAGGGCTTCTGCAGCAGGTTGTCGCCAATCGCAATGCGCGGCGTAGGCAGGCCTGCGTGGTACACGGCGTAGTTGACGAACGCCGGGTCCATCACGATATCGCGGTGGTTGGCCAGAAACAGATAGGCACAGCCGGACTTGAGTTGCTCGACGCCGGTATAGGTGACGCCGTCGGTGGCGCGCTCGATGGTGTGGTCGACGTAGTACTCGACTTTGTCCTGCAGTGTGGCGACCGAATCGATACCGGCGAACTCACGGCGCAGCTTGCGGGCCAGGGTCGGTTGCAGAAACCAGCCGAACGCAGGCGCCAGACGAGGAAAACGGAATTTGGTCAGAATCGCGAGAAAGGCTTTATCACTCAGCAGACGTGCCAGAACGGCTGGGACTTCTGAATCGTTGTAAGGTCGGATGGCATCGAATTCGCCCATCATGCTCTCTTGTTGGAATCGGATAGGGTAAAAAGAAGGCAGGTTTTTCACGACAACCTTCAAAGAATGGCGCAATTATACGCACAACTGATCCCGGAGACCGCGATGCAGGAATTACAGAGTTACGACTGCCCTTACTGCGGCGAGCCCATTGAAGCGTTACTGGATCTGTCCGGCGGTGATCAACAGTATATTGAAGACTGTCAGGTCTGCTGCCGCCCGATCGTATTCGACCTCCAGACCGACGGCGAGCAATGGACGCTGGATGTACGCACCGAGAACGAGTGATGCAGAGAATCTACGAGCCGGAAAACCTCATGGAAGGCGAGTTGCTGCAAGGCATGCTGGCCAGTGAAGGGATCGAAGCGGGCCTCACGGGCCGTGATCTTCTGGGTGGCATGGGTGAGTTGCCGGTGTTCGGCCTGCTGTGGATCACTGTCGACGACGACAAGGTCGAGCGCGCACGGGAACTGATCACTGCGTACAATGCCGCTTCGCCGTTGTCCGGTGGCGATGAGCCGGACAGTTTTCCCGATGTACTGGTGTGCTGAACGCCGTCTTTAAAGAGTCCGATTACCCCTCATGTGTGGACGTTATGCCCTGTTTCGCTGGACCCCCGCCTTCGCGGCCTTGCCCGGTTTTCCGGCTGACCAGCAGGCCCAGTGGAATATTTCTCCGGCGGACTGGGTGTTGATCATGCGCGCCGCCGAAGAGGGCGGCGACATCGAACTGGTGCGTGCCCGCTGGGGCCTGACCCCGGCCTGGCTGACGGATCTGTCGAAAACCCCGGCTCATGCACGCGCTGAAACGGTGGCCGAACAGCCCATGTTTCGCGAAGCCTTCAAGCAGCGGCGCTGCCTGCTTCCCGCCAATGGCTTTTATGAATGGCGCGGCACCTCGCGCAAGCGTCCGTTCTGGCTCACTCCGGGGGAAGGCTCAGCCTTGTTTTTTGCAGCGATCTGGGAAGCCTATCCGGTTCAGGGTCATACCTACCTGAGTGTCGCAGTGGTGACTCAGGCCGCCGCCACTCAGCGCCGTCCCTTGATTCTGGATGCCGAGGGGCAGAAAGCCTGGCTGGCGTCCGATACGCCGCTCCCTAAACTGCAAGCCTTGCTGGCCGCACCGCAGGTCGCGCTGCGTGAACGGCCACTGGCCAATCTGGTGAACGACCCGAAGCTCAATGCGCCAGAGTGTCTGACGCCGCTGAGTTGATAAATGTGTATAAGCTGACACGCGCCTGATACACACCTGGCATACCCAAGGAACCATTTACCACGGGCATGTACCAATATGGCAATTGGCTGGTATCTGGCGCTGGGCGTATTCACGTCCTAGGATGACCGCCTCACGAACAAGGAGATTCATCATGCGTCAGTCATTTGCCCTCTGTGCCTTGAGCGCTGCGTTACTGCTCGGCGGGTGTCAGGCCGTCAATACCACGACCGGTGATTCGGTAGGTGTCGAGCGCAAGCAGTACATGTTCAGCATGCTGTCCACGGATGAAGTGAACAAAATGTACGCCCAGTCCTACCAGCAGACGGTAGGCGAGGCGAGCAGCAAAGGCGTGCTGGATACCACCAGTTCAGACGCCAAACGCGTCAATGCGATTGCCAAACGACTGATCGCGCAGGCGCCGAAACTGCGTCCCGATTCGGCGCAATGGCAGTGGGAAGTGAACCTGATCAAAAGCGACGACCTGAACGCCAACTGCGGTCCTGGCGGCAAGATCATTTTCTTCACGGGCCTGATCGATACCCTGAAGCTGACCGACGACGAAATCGCTGCGGTCATGGGCCATGAAATCGCCCATGCCCTTCGCGAGCACGGCCGTGAGGCGATGTCCAAGGCTTATGGTGTGGCAATGGCCAAACAGGGCGCTGGCGCTTTGCTCGGTCTGGGTCAGGACAGCATGGCGCTCGCCGACACCGCGGTTAATTACAGCATGACCCTGCCCAACAGCCGCAGCAACGAAAACGAAGCGGATCTGCTGGGCCTTGAGCTGGCCGCCCGCGCAGGTTACAACCCCAACGCGGCAATCACTCTCTGGCAGAAAATGACTCAGAATTCGGGCGGTTCCCAGCCTGAGTTCATGAGCACTCACCCGGCTTCGGAACACCGCATTGCCTCTCTGCAGGCTGCGATTCCCAAGGTGATGCCGCTGTATCAGAGCGCTCCCAAGTCCTGATCGACCTCCATGAACGGCGCGTTGCCTGACAACCTGCAACGCGCCTGATCCAGTCAAGCGTCAAACCCAGCCACTGACCTGCATGGCCTTGTACACCGCGACCAGTGCCAGTACGAAGAAAGCACAGGCGGCCAGTCGACGAATCATGGTCAGCGGCAGTTTGTCCGCTGCAAAATTACCCGCCAGTACCACCGGCACGTTGGCGATCAGCATGCCGACCGTGGTGCCGATGATCACCAGCCACAGATGCGAGTACTGCGCGGCCAGCATGACGGTTGCGATCTGGGTCTTGTCGCCGATTTCAGCAATGAAGAAGGTGATGAGGGTGGTCATGAACGGACCGAACTTGCGTGCCGTGCTGGCTTCGTCATCGTCCATCTTGTCCGGAACCAGAGTCCAGAGCGCAGTGGCGGTGAAGCTTGCGGCCAGAATCCAGTGCAGGACTGCGTCGGAAAGGAAGCTGCTGAACCAGGCCCCTACTGCGCCGGCCGCCGCATGGTTGGCCAGGGTCGCGGCGACGATGCCGGCGATGATGGGCCAGGGTTTGCGGAAACGTGCGGCGAGGATAAGCGCGAGCAATTGCGTCTTGTCACCGATCTCGGCGAGCGCAACGACTGCGGTAGGGATTAAGAGTGATTCCAGCATCAGGTTTCCTAAGGGGCGGGTCGACACGGCTATGACACGTACAGCCTTCCCGCCCCGGGTAAGGTGTTCGTGTCATAGGTCTTGTCAAACCACCGATCCGTCTGAGCGGATTCTGGGTCGCACGCACCATGGTCTGAGGACCAAGTATGTTGATACGTGCCGGACGAGCGTGAGGCTCGTGGGAGACTACTCCCCTAGGACGGAGCGGATTCTGCCCTTGCAGAATCCTTTCGGCAAGCTCTTATTTCAAGAACGTTTGGCGCTGTAGATCTTGAACCCGTTGCCTTGGGCACGGACTTCGCAGGCCCCTACATGCTCTTCTATCAGCGGTTGATAGCGCAGGAAATTGTTCGCAACCAGGCGCAGTTCGCCACCTGATTTCAGATGTTGACGTGCTTTTCTCAGCAGGTTTTCGGTCGCCATGTAGTCAGTATGAACACCGACATGAAACGGCGGATTGCTCAGAATCGTGTTCAATCCCATGGGTGCCGCGTCGATTCCGTCACCGGTCAAAACCTGTGCTTCAAGGCCGTTGGCTGCCAGCGTCAGGCGCGAACTGGCTGTAGCGAATGCGTCCACATCCAGCATTACGACTTCGTTATGCGGGTAGCGGCGCTTCACAGCAGCACCAAGAACGCCCGCGCCACAACCGAAATCGAGCAGATTGCCGCTGGGGAGTTTGTCGATATTTTCCAGCAGCAGTGCCGACCCTCGATCCAAACGACCGTGGCTGAATACGCCGGGGAGGCTGATGACAGTGAGGGGGCCGTCCTGCAGGTCAATCTGATAAGGCTTGGCGAGGCTTTCCAGGCTGACTGCCTGCGGAGCTGTTTCGACCGTGACCTGCCAGAGCTGACAGTGACGCGCGCTGTCCAGCTTGCGAGCACGCCCGAACGGGCTCAATTGCCGGGCGGCGGCTTCGATACCGCCGCGCTTCTCACCGACAAGAAACAGCTCGCGGCCCTGAAGGCGCGAGGCCAGTGCGTTGAGCAGGTAATCGGTCAGGTCGCGGGCCTTGGGCAGGAACAGCACGGCGGCCTCGAATGGCTCTTCCGGCGCCTCTACACCAAAGTGCGTGCGTCCTTCGAAGCGTGCATCCAGCGCAGCCTGATCACCGGCATGCCAGCACCACCCACGGGCCTGCGGCAGTTTCCCGAGCAGGTCATCGGCAGGCAATCCGGCCAACAACAGCGAGCCCTGAAACAGCTCGGCCTGACGGAGTAACACTTCACTGCGCGGGTCCATGGAATGGCTCCTGAAAAAGCGCGCAGTTTAACAGGATTGGCGAACGGGCATTCTGGAGAAAGGCGCAGGATCGCAGTGCCTGACCCTCTAGCGATAAGTCTGCCTCACATTGATCGTTCCTCACGCGCGTGGGAATGCCGCTCAGGACGCTCCGCATCCCTGCACGGTGCGCCGCTGTGAACGCTCAACCACTTACCACCCTGATCGGCGCACCTGCAAAGAATGCCTGGGCGTTTTCGGTGATCTGGCTGACGATACGCTGACGCGCTTCCCTGGCGCCCCAGGCGCTGTGCGGGGTGATGATCAGGCGCGGAATGTCGCCTGCAAGCAGAGGATTACCTGCAATGGGCGGCTCGACGCTCAGCACGTCCGACGCCGCACCGCCCAGATGGCCGTTGCGCAGTGCGTCAGCAAGGGCCTGTTCATTGATCAGCCCGCCGCGTGCTGTGTTGACGACGAAGGCATGAGGTTTCATCAGGCTCAGTTCGTGCGCGCCGATCATGTCGCGGGTATTGTCGTTGAGCGGGCAGTGCAGGGTGAGCGCATCGATCTGGGGCAGCAGTTCTGCCAGTGGCAGACGATCCGCACGCGCTGGCCGACCTGGAATCTGCCCCAGCAACACACGCATGCCGAACGCCTCGGCCAGCCGTGCCACCGCGCCGCCCAGTTCACCGTGGCCCAGCAGGCCCAGGGTCTTGCCTTCCAGCTCGACGATCGGAAAATCCAGCAGGCAGAACTGCTTCGATTTCTGCCACAGACCCTGGTGCACAGCCTGTTGGTAATCCGGCAGGCGCGTCGCGAGGGCCAGCAGCAGAAGCAGCGTGTGCTGAGCCACCGATGGCGTGCCGTAACCCTGACAATTGCACACCGTCACGCCATGTTCGCGGGCGGAAACCAGGTCGATGTTATTGGTGCCCGTTGCCGTGACCAGAACCAGCTTGAGGTCCGGACAGGCTGAGAACGTGCCGGCATCGATCACGACCTTGTTGCTGATTGCAACCTGAGCACCCTTCAGGCGTTCGGCCACCTTCTCAGCTGTCGTACTGGCGTGCAGAACCAGTTCGCCAACACTTTCACGCAGTGTTCCCAGATCCAGATCGCCCAGATCCAGCGACGTGTGATCGAGGAAAACTGCTCTGCCGGGATTACTCATAGCTGTACCTTTTGCGGAGAAAATGAAAAGCGTAGTGTGATCAGCCTATCAGAGCCCAGGCTTGCCAACATTCCAGGAGAACCAATCATGTATTGGCCAGAATTTCTCACCGTCGCACTGATCCATCTGCTGGCCGTCGCCAGCCCCGGCCCCGATTTCGCCGTTGTGGTGCGCGAAAGTGTTACCCACGGTCGCAAGGCCGGTACCTGGGCGGCGCTGGGTGTCGGTTCGGCGATTTTCGTGCACGTGGGCTATTCGCTGCTGGGCATCGGGATCATCGTTTCGCAATCCATCGTGCTGTTCAACGCCTTGAAATGGGCGGCAGCGGCGTACTTGCTGTACATCGGCTTCAAGGCCCTGCGGGCCAAACCTGCCAGCGCGTCGGATGACGTCATCAAGGCCCCGGCGGGCGAGCGCACCGCGAAAGGCGCTTACGTGAGTGGTTTCGTCACCAATGGCCTCAACCCCAAGGCCACGCTGTTTTTCCTGTCGCTGTTCACCGTGGTGATCAACCCGCACACGCCGTTGCTGGTGCAGGGCGGATACGGTGTCTACCTAGCGGCGGCGACCGCGTTATGGTTTTGCCTGGTCGCCCGGCTGTTCAGCCAGGCACGGGTGCGCGCCGGTTTTGCGCGTATGGGCCACTGGTTCGACCGGGCGATGGGCGGGGTATTGATCGCACTGGGTGTGAAGCTTGCGCTGACCGAGGTGCACTGAGTTACAGAGAAATGAACATGCAGGTTCGCGTGACAGACGAGAGTAGGTTCAGCGGAGAGTGGCTGGCCAGACGCCTGCATGGCTCGAATGAACAAATCATCATTTTGGCTGATTTGGCTGGCGAGGCGGTGCTCTAGAGTCCATATTTCAGGCTTGGCCTGTGAACTTTGGAAAGGGACTCATATGTTACAGACTCGCGTTCTTCCGCCAGCCGATGGCGCTTATCAGTACCCTCTGTTGCTCAAACGGCTTCTGATGTCTGGCAGCCGATACGAAAAAACGCGTGAAATCGTTTACCGGGATTCAGTTCGCTACACCTATGTCGAACTCAATGAACGTATCTGTCGCCTGGCCAATGCGCTGACAGCGGCCGGGGTCAAGGCTGGTGATACGGTGGCAGTCATGGACTGGGACAGCCACCGGTATCTTGAGTGCATGTTTGCGATTCCGATGATTGGCGCGGTGATACACACCGTCAACGTGCGCCTCTCGCCGGAGCAGATTGCCTACACCATCAACCATGCCGACGACCGGGTCGTGTTGGTCAATAGCGAGTTCGTGGGCCTTTACAACGCTATTGCCGGGCACCTGACCACCGTCGAGAAAACCCTGCTGCTGACCGATCTGCCGGAAAAGACGGCCGATTTGCCGAATCTGGTCGGTGAATACGAAGAACTGCTGGCGGCGGCGAGTCCCGAATATGAATTCGAGGATTTCGACGAAAACTCGGTCGCCACCATGTTCTACACCACGGGCACGACGGGTAATCCCAAGGGTGTGTACTTCACCCACCGGCAACTGGTTCTGCACACCATGGGGGTCGCGACCATCATGGGCTGCATCGACAGCGTGCGGTTGCTGGGTACCGATGACGTTTACATGCCGATTACCCCGATGTTCCACGTGCATGCGTGGGGCGTGCCCTACGCCGCGACCATGCTCGGGCTAAAACAGGTGTATCCCGGCCGTTACGATCCTGAACTGCTGGTCGAGCTGTGGCGCAAGGAGAAGGTGACGTTTTCCCATTGTGTGCCGACCATCATGCAGATGCTGCTCAACGCCAAGTCTGCTGCGGACGTCGATTTCGGTGGCTGGAAGATCATCATCGGCGGCAGTTCGCTCACGCGCACGCTGTACAAGGCGGCCAAGGCGAAAGGGATTCAGCTCACGGCGGCTTACGGCATGTCCGAAACCGGGCCGCTGATTTCCGTGGCGCACATCAACGAAGAACTGAAAGCGGGCAGTGAAGACGAGCGCATCACGTACCGGATCAAGGCGGGTGTGCCGGGCATGCTGGTGGACGCGGCGATTGTCGATGAGCACGGCAAGTTTTTGCCAGCCGATGGCGAAACCCAGGGCGAACTGGTGTTGCGCGCGCCCTGGCTGAGCGAGAGTTACTACCGAGAGCCGGAAAAGGGTGCCGAGATGTGGGCGGGTGGCTGGATGCACACAGGTGACGTGGCGACGCTGGACGGCATGGGTTTCATCGACATTCGCGACCGCATCAAGGACGTGATCAAGACCGGCGGCGAATGGATTTCCTCTCTCGCGCTGGAAGACCTGTGCAGTCGGCACGCCGCCGTACGCGAAGTGGCCGTGGTCGGGGTTCCTGACCCGCAGTGGGGCGAGCGGCCTTTTGCGTTGCTGGTGGTGCGCGAAGGGCATGAGCTGGATGCCCGGATCCTGAAGGAGCACCTCAAGCCTTTCGTCGAGCAGGGGCATATCAACAAGTGGGCCATTCCGAGCCAGATCGCGCTTGTTACCGAAATTCCCAAAACCAGCGTCGGCAAGCTCGACAAGAAGAAGATGCGTCTGGATATCGTCCAGTGGCAGAGCAGTAACAGTGCATTTCTCTCCACGCTGTGACTGATTGGCACGCTGTGCACCTGCCGTGCTAGTCAGTATGGCAGGCGCTGGCGTCGAGGACACCGCTCTGTGCCTTGCCAAATCGCCAATTTAAGCCATTCTCCCCTCCAGGCCTGTCGCACAGTTCCTCGGGAACAGGCGGGCCAGAGGCGTTGATGCTGCAAATCACACTTTAGAGGGATCAGGCATCAGCGCCTGCTGGATATAGTCGGCACAGGGAATGCGCAAGAGCGGAATTACATTTTGTGTTGGAGCCATTCAGGCTGCCTGATGAGTGTTGCCAGTCAGTTTTTGATTCGACTGCTGAGTCGTTTTTGGATTTTCCCCCTGCCATAACAATAAAAGCACATGGAGTAGCGTCGATGACAACCACCAACCCCTTCTGGCGCCGGGCGAAACTGCCTCTGGCTGTCAGTCTTGCCTCTTCGCTCGCCGGTCCAGCTTTCGGCGTTTCCTTCAACATCGGCGAGATTGAAGGCAGCTTCGACTCCTCGCTCTCCGTGGGCGCCAGCTGGTCGACCGAAAAGGCCAACAAGAACCTTATCGGCGCCAACAATGGCGGGCGCGGGCTGTCCCAGACGTCAGACGATGGCCACTTGAACTTCAAGCGTGGGGAGACGTTCTCGAAGATCTTCAAGGGCATTCATGACCTGGAACTGAAATACGGCGACACCGGCGTGTTCATGCGTGGAAAGTACTGGTATGACTTCGAACTCAAGGACGAAGGCCGCGAGTTCAAGGACATCAGCGATTCGAACCGCAAGGAGGGCGCCAAGTCGTCCGGGTTCCAGTTGCTCGATGCCTTCGTGTACCACAACTACTCGATCGCCGATCAGCCCGGCTCGGTCCGTTTCGGCAAGCAGGTCATCAGTTGGGGTGAAAGCACCTTCATCGGTGGCGGCATCAACAGCGTCAACCCTATCGACGTGTCTGCGTTCCGTCGGCCTGGCTCGGAGATCAAGGAAGGCCTGATTCCGGTCAACATGTTCTACCTGTCGCAGAGCCTGACCGACAACCTGTCGGCCGAAGGTTTCTACCAGCTCGAGTGGGACCAGACGGTTACCGACAACTGCGGCACATTCTTCTCCCAGCCCGACGTCATCTCCGACGGCTGTGACAACAACCTCGCCGTACTGCGCAGCCGCAGCGGTCTGAACACCTCGCTGGCCGCAGCAGGTCTGCCGGCTGCCGCGCGCGGTGCCGTGTTCAACTCGCTGAGCCAGCAGGGTGTGGTGTTCGGCAATCCTGACGAGGGCGCGGTCGTGCGCCGTGGCCCTGATCGCGATGCGCGTGACAGTGGCCAGTTCGGTTTCGCCCTGCGTTACAACTATGAGCCGCTGGACACCGAGTTCGGTGCCTACATGATGAACTACCACAGCCGTGCGCCGATCTTCAGCGGACGCGGCGGTTCGGCAGCCTCGTTCAGCCCGGCCGGGCTGGTAGGTTCGCTGGTGCGCAATGGCATTCCGCAAGCCACGGCCGCGCGTCTGGCGCCGACCTTGCTGCCTGTCGTGGTGGCCGGTAACTCCAGCTACTACGTCGAATACCCTGAAGACATTCGCCTGTACGGCCTGAGCTTCTCCACCACGCTGCCTACCGGCACTGCGTGGAGTGGTGAAATCAGCTACCGTCCGAACGCGCCGGTTCAGGTCAACACCACCGACATCCTGTACTCGGGTATTTCGCCGCTCAACCCGAATGTTTCGCTGTTGAATGGCCAGCCCAATACCGACCAGCCGGGTTATCGCCGCAAGGAAATCACCCAGTTGCAGACAACCTTCACCCAGTTCTTCGATCAGGTCATGGGCGCCGAGCGTCTGACCCTGGTGGGCGAGGTCGGCTTCACGCACGTCGGCGGTCTGGAAAGCACGTCCGAGATCCGCTACGGTCGTGACCCCGTCTATGGTCCTGGCCCGCTGCCCGGTGGCCAGTGCGCCACACTCAACGCCGGTACGCTTACCGGTGCCGACCAGAACAACCTGACCCGCTACTGCGAGAACGATGGGTTCACCACCTCCAACTCCTGGGGCTACCGCGCTCGCGCCATCTGGGACTACAACAGCTTCTTCGCCGGTGTGAACCTGCGCCCGAGTGTGGCCTGGTCGCATGACGTCAAGGGCTACTCGCCAGGCCCGGGCGGCAACTTCGAAGAAGGACGCAAGGCGGTCAGCCTCGGTCTGGATGCCGAGTATCAGAACACCTATACCGCAGCCCTTTCCTACACCAACTTCTTCGATGGGAAGTACACCACGGTTGATGACCGCGACTTCGTTGCGCTCAGCTTCGGCATGAACTTCTAAGAACACGGTTTTTTCGGGATGACGATAAATATGAAAATAACAAAGGGTCTGTTGCAAGCCGGTCTGTTGAGCGTGTCGCTGCTGGCGACCAGCGTCATGGCGGCGGTGTCTGAATCCGAGGCGGCAAAACTGGGGACGTCTTTGACGCCCATGGGGGCAGAAAAGGCGGGTAACGCAGCGAACACCATTTCGGCCTGGACGCCGATGCCGAAGAACGCCGGCGCAGTCGACAGCAAGGGGTTCCTGGCCAATCCTTACGCCAGCGAAAAGCCGCTGTTCACCATCACGGCGGCCAACGTCGAGCAGTACAAGGACAAGCTGGCGCCCGGCCAATACGCGATGTTCAAGCGTTACCCGGACAGTTACCGGATTCCGGTGTACCCGACACATCGTGGTGCAACCGTACCGGACGAAGTCTACGCAGCCATCAAGCGTAACGCGACGACCACCAAACTGGTCGGCGGCGGCAGCGGGCTGGAGAACTTCGAGACGGCCATCCCGTTTCCGATCCCGGCCAATGGCGTCGAAGTGATCTGGAACCACATAACTCGCTACCGTGGCGGCAGCGTGAAGCGTCTGGTGACCCAGGCGACTCCGCAGCCCAACGGTTCCTACAGCCTCGTGTACTTCGCCGATCAGTTCGTGTTCCGCGACAAGATGCGCGATTTCGATCCGAAGAATCCGGGCAACGTACTGTTCTACTTCAAGCAGGAAGTGACTGCGCCGGCACGTCTGGCCGGTGGCGTACTGTTGGTCCACGAAACACTCGACCAAGTGAAGGAGCCGCGTTCGGCCTGGCTGTACAACGCCGGTCAGCGACGTGTGCGACGGGCGCCGCAGGTCTCGTATGACGGTCCGGGCACTGCCTCGGACGGTCTGCGCACCTCCGACAATCTGGACATGTACAACGGCGCGCCGGATCGCTACGACTGGAAACTGATCGGCAAACAGGAGATGTACATCGCCTCCAACAGCCACAAGCTGGACGATCCGATGCTCAAGTACGCCGACATCATCAAGGCCGGTCACATCAATCAGGACCTGACCCGTTACGAGCTGCGTCGTGTCTGGCACGTGACTGCAACCTTGAAGGAAGGCCAGCGCCACATCTATGCCAAGCGTGACTTCTTCATCGACGAAGACACCTGGCAGGCAGCAGTGATCGACCACTACGACGGCCGCGGCCAACTGTGGCGCGTCGCCGAAGCACATGCAGAGAACTACTACGACAAACAAGTGCCGTGGTACGCCATTGAAACACTCTACGACCTGCAGTCGGGCCGTTACGTGGCGCTGGGCATGAAGAACGAAGAGAAACGTGCCTACGAGTTCGGCTTCACGGCGGGCACCAGCGACTTCACGCCAAATGCGCTGCGTCAGGAGGGCGTTCGTTAAGTACCGGTTTATAGCGCTTGCGGATACACGAAGCGCTTCTGTGGAAAACGCTTGAACAGCAAAGCCCCGTCCGCGGGGCTTTTTTGCGTCTGGCCGCAGGCCTTATAAGTCGTAGGAATTTTGTTACAGTCTTTTCAATGATGACCTTCAAAACGATCCGCTAACCCGCTAGTCTCCGAGCACTGCCAAGCCGAAAAAATCGATTCATACAAGAGCCGGCCATGACTGATCTGTCCCGTATGCAAGGGTTCGCAGACAGCGCGATTCCTGCGTTGGAAGGGCGATTCTTCCGACCGCCACTGCCCGATGGCCATGTTCCCAGACCCCGATTGTGTCAGCGCCTTCACGAAGGCTTGTCTGGGCGATTGCTGCTGGTCTGTGCTCCGGCGGGGTTCGGCAAAAGCTCTCTGGCGATCGAGTTCTGTCAGGCGTTACCGGACAAATGGCAAAGCGTGTGGCTGGGTCTGAGCTCCAGAGACCAGGATCCTGGACGTTTTCTGGAACGTCTACTGGCAGGGCTTCAGCAGTTCCTTCCGCAATTGGGCGCGCAGGCGATGGGCTTGCTGAAGATGCGCCAGCGTCATCAGCCGTTTGCATTTGAACCCTGGCTCGACGGGCTGCTGGACGAACTGGCCGTTCACTTGATGCTCAGTCAGCCGCTGTTGCTGGTACTCGACGACTACCATCTGGCCCAGGGCAGCGTGCTTGATCGTTGTCTGCAGTTTCTGCTCAACCATTTGCCGGCGGGTCTGGTGGTAATGGTCACCAGCCGTCAGCGACCTGACTGGCATCTGGCCCGCCTGCGTCTTTCACGCCAGTTACTCGAAATCAACGAACATGACCTGCGGCTGACGCATGACGAGTCCATCACATTGCTGGACCGGCACAGCCGCTCGCTCGACAACGAAGCGCTGCAAAGGCTGATTGAGCGCAGTGAGGGCTGGGTAGCGGGACTGCGTTTCTGGCTGCTGGCGGCTGCCGAAGCCGGTGATGACAATGCGTTGCCTCAGGCGCTGCATGGCGGCGAGGTGATGATTCGCGAGTACCTGCTCGAAGAAGTCATCGACTGTCTGCCCGCCGAGGCTCAGGCGTTTCTTTATGAAACGGCCTGCCTGGAACGCTTTTGCAGCGCCCTGTGCGACGCGGCCCGCGATACCCACGACAGCGCCGAGATGCTGCGCTACCTGCAGGCGCATCAGGTGTTTCTGGTGCCGCTCGACGAGCAGGGTCACTGGTTTCGCTATCACCATTTGTTCTCAGACCTGCTGCGCACCCGGCAGGCCAGTGGCCCGCAGCAGACGCGCCTGCACCTGAATGCCTGTCGCTGGTTCAGCGGCCAGGGGCTGCTTGACGAAGCCGTTGAGCAGGCCCTGCGCGCCGGACACCTGGATGTCGCAGCCAATCTGGTGCAGAACCTCTCCGAAGAGCAGCTGCTGGCTGAGCAGAACGTCGGCATGTTGCTGCGCTGGAAAATGGATTTGCCTGACAGCCTGCTGACCAGCACCCCGCGTTTGATCGTGCTGTATGCCTGGGCATTGGGCCTGGCCTGCCAGCTGGATGCCGCCGAAGAACTGGCCAATCAGTTGAGTCGTTTTCTGCCCGCGCCCTCGGCTACCGCACAAAAATCCATGCTGGCCCAGTGGTTGGCGCTGAGTGGCGTCATTGCCCGTGGTCGGGGCGACAGCGACAGGACGCTGCGGTATTGCAGCGAAGCCCTGCTCAGCCTGCCCGAAAAACGTTACGGGCAGCGCCTGGTGTGCCTTTCGACGCTTGCCAATCTGGCCATCGCCCAGGGCGATCTGTGGCGTGCCCGAGCATTGAATCGCGATGCGCTGGAGCTGGCGCAACGGGTCGCAAATCCACTGTTCGAAGCGCTCGCCCACTATGATCGCGCCAGAGCCTTGCAGGCTCGGGGCGAGGTCCTGCGTGCGCTCGAAGAGGTGCGTCAGGGTCAACAGCGCCTCAAAGGACTGTCCTCGTCCCGTCTGTATGCGGTCCGGGCGCGTCTGACCTTGTATGAAGGCTATCTGCTGACGCTGTGCATGCAGGTCGATGCGGGGCGGGCAAAACTGCTGGCCGGTCTGGCCGAAGCCCATGCCTGTCGCGATATCAGCGTGCTCATCGGCCATTGTGTGATTGCCACAATGGAAGGCTGCGTAGGGCGTTTCGCTGAAGCCTTTGCGGAGCTGGCCGAGGCCGAACGGCTGATGCATATCTGGGACGTGCCGCCGATTTATTACCTGGCCATGATCACGCTGGTCAAATGTGAACTCTGGCTGGTACAGGGTCGTATCGATCTGGCCGAGTCCTGGTTGCTGCGCCTGACTCAGACTTACACCGGCGAGCTGGCCGCTGGCGCGCCTGAATGCCACCCACAGTTACCGCAGCAGATCGAACTGCAGCGCGCCATGCTGGACCGTATCAACGGCGATCATTGCGCCAGTGAGAAACGTCTTCTGGCGCTTGAAGAGCAGTCCCTGCGGATCGGTGCGCAATTGGTGGGCCTTATGGCCATGACTCAACATATCGGCCTGTTGCTCGACGCGGCCCGCCATGACGAAGCCCGGGAACGCTTGATGCGTAGCCTGCAGCCCGCCGCTGGTGGTGCGCTGTTTGCGTTTCGTGCGTTGCTCGACGAACATCCGCAATGGCTTCGTGATCAACTGCTCCAGGCACCGCCCTGCGCTGTGCGTAACGCGTTGATTGAACATCTCCCCGCGTGCCAGGCGCGTCCCGTCGCAGAGTCCGTGCACGGCAGCGACTGCCTGAGCGTGCGTGAGCTGGACGTGCTGCGATTGATCGCACAAGGCTGTTCGAATCAGGAAATCAGCGAGCAATTGTTCATCTCGCTGCACACGGTCAAGACCCACGCCAGCCACATCAACAGCAAGCTGGGCGTGGAGCGCCGGACCCAGGCGGTGGCGAGGGCCAAGGCGCTGGGGCTGTTGAGTTAACCCGAGACGGACTGATCCGGCGCCAGGCCTGACCAGAGGTGATCGACGCTGTCCAGCCCCCAGTCGGCGGGGAGTTCGATCTTGACAATGGCGTCCCGGTCTTCGTTGCTCGCCAGGTCAATGATCTGCGCCGCGAAGGTCTTGCGGGTGCGTGCGGACATAAAAACCTTCACCCTGGGCGTCAGCAACGACGCGTCACTCTGCTCCATGACCACGCCCAGTCGCCCGCTTTCCAGACGCACCAGCGCACCCACCGGGTAGATGCCCACGGTCTTGACGAAAGTCTGGAACACCACGTCATCGAAGTGGCCTTTCCAGGAAGCCATCTCACGGATCGAATGGGCAACACCCCAGCCTTTCTTGTACGGCCGGTCCGAGGTGATCGCGTCATACACGTCGCAGACCGCACTCATTCTGGCGAAGATGCTGATGTCCGACCCTTGCAATCCATCGGGGTAGCCCGAGCCGTCGACCTTCTCATGGTGATGCAGGCAGACATCCATCACCAGCGCCGCGACAGGCAGATTCTCCTCGAGAATTTTCAGCCCCTGCTCGGGATGGGTCTTCATCAGGCTGAATTCTTCGACGGTCAGCCTGCCGGGTTTGTTGAGGACTTCCGGTGCAATCATCATCTTGCCGACGTCATGCATGAGTCCCGCCACGCCAGCCTCACGGACCTGCTCATCCTTCATGCCCATCCGGCGGGCAAGCGCTACCATCAACGCGCAGACGGCAACCGAATGCATGTAGGTGTATTCATCCGATGTCTTGAGGCGGGACAGGCTGATCAGGGCGTGCGGATGGCGCAGGATCGAGTTGGAAATTTCCTCGACCATCAGGTCCACATTGTCCATCTTCATGGCGTGCCCCATCCGGGCCTCGCTGAACATGTTCATCACGACATCGCGGGCCTTGCCGCAAATGGCTCTGGCGCGCTTGACCTCCTGTTCCAGGCTGGCCGCTGCGGTGTCGTCATGCGCCGAGGCCGGTGTGGGTTGCGGCGTGTGATCACGGCCCTGTTGCGTGTCGATCCAGACCTCGAGCGTATCGGAAGACTGAATGCGTTTGAGCACGTCGATATCGTGAAGAACGGTTTCGACGTGAGCGACCCAGAAAGGATCACTGTTCCAGGGGCGACAGAACTTGTGGATGTGCATGCCAAGGCTGAGTTCGGAGACGGGGATCTTTTTCAGCATGCCCAACCACCCAGATCTGGCTCAATGGAGCAGCCTGTGCGTGAGCAGGGCGCAACGGCCCCTTTGGATTGTGTGGTCTGGCGATGGATCGACATGACTTCACCTTATTGACTGCAAGGATCATCCTGATCTCGTAACGCCAGTATAAGCAGCAGTTCAGGAAAAGACCTTGTGTATTTAACTGACGTCAATAAGTTGCTGATTCTGTTTTTATTCTTTTAAATCAGTAGCTTGTAGCTTTAATGGGTTTTGCCTCCAGCGCTTGATAAAAACAATCAATGACCGTGACAGAGTGGTCGGCGGCCGAGAGCGCCGACCGTTCTTTCAAATCGTCGGCAGGACACCGGGCAGCGGATGATAGTGACGCCCGAAATACACCAGCGCGTCCGATTGGCTTTCATGCCGGATGTCCTGCACCTCGCAGAACAGAATGTCGTGGGTGCCGACACTCACTGACTGGCTGATTCGGCAGTCCAATGCCAGCTTGGCGCCATCGAGTAACGGTGCGCCGGTCAGACCTTCCAGCCATTGGCCGCCAGCGAAGCGCTCGGCCTGAGAATTCTTGCCGCCGAACAGGTTGGACAGCGCCTGCTGCTCGTGACCCAGCGTGTTCACGCATAAGGTGCCATTGCCCACGAAGGCCTCGTACACCGATGCACTGCGGTTGATGCAGACCAGCAGCGTCGGTGGCTGGTCGGTCACGCTGCAGACTGCGGTCGCGGTGAATCCGGCCCTGCCGTGCGGGCCATCGGTGGTGATCACGTTGACTGCGGCAGCGAGGCTGGACATCGCATCGCGAAATTGAAGCTGGGTGACGGCAGTGGTTTCGGCTGGGTGTATTGCGGATTGAGTGTGCATTGCAACGGTCCTTCAGGCCTGGGCGCTGAGAAAGTCGAGCAGGGCTCGATGAAAGGGATGTGGGTCAGTGATGTTGGAGGCGTGACCGCCGTATTCCAGAAGCACCAGTCTGGCGTTGGGGAGCGTGTCGGCCAGATGCTGTGAACGCTGCCATGGCACCAGCATGTCGTCGCGATTGGCGATCAGCAGCGTCGGTGTGCGAATGTCCGCAAGGTTCGCCTCGATGTCGAAGCTTTCCAGCGCATGAATGCGCCGCAGCAGGTTGTCGGTGTCGGGGAAGTGCGCCAGCGCGTGCGCCTCGTCGTTGGCAAGCCGCGTGGTGTTCGCCGCGATCCAGTCGGCCGGATAAAGAAACAGCGCCTGGGCCTGCACATAGGCTTCAGGCCCGCTGTTCAACAGCAGTTTCTTGCGCACCGAAAAACAGCGGGCACTGTGCGGATTCGGGCTGCTCCAGGCGTTGATCAGCACCTGACTGTCCAGCAGTTGCGGGCGCAGCAGCGACAGCTCAAGGCCGACCAGCCCGCCCAGCGCATGACCCACGAAGTGACAACGCTGAATGTCGAGCGAGTCGAGCAGATCCAGCAGTTCGAGCGCCATGTGGCGAATGGAATAATCCGGCGGCAATACGGCGGGGCTGCGTCCAGTGCCCGCATTGTCGTAGACCAGCACCTGATAGTCACGGGTCAGGATCGGCAGGTCGTCGGCCCAGTATCGGCTGGAGCCGCCGAGGCCCGAACTGAGCACCAGTGTCGGGGCGTCGGCTGTTTGCGAAGCGTGAAGTTCATGGAACATGCAGGCGCTCCAGGTGGGCGGCGAGCGCCCACGTTCGAGGTTCAGCCGATGTGGGCGATGCTGGCGATTTCAATGAGTGCTTCTGGCTTTACCAGGCCGCACTGGATGCAATAGCGCGCCGGTTTTTCACCTGCGAAGTACTCGGCATACACTTCGTTGACCTTGGCGTAATCGGCCCAGTCGCGAATCATGATCATGTTGAAGGTGACGTCATCCATCGTGCCGCCTGCGGTTTCGATCACGCTCTTGATGGTTTCCAGCACGTGACGGGTCTGGGCAGTCGCATCGCCGACATGCACCACGTTGTTGTCCTTGTCGAAAGGCAGGGTGCCCGACACGTAGAGCACGCCATCGGCCATCGAGCCCGGTACGAATGGGGCAATCGGCTTGGTGGTGCCAGCAGGAATGATCGCTTTCTTGGTCATGCTCAGATCCTCACGAAGGTAGCCCGACCGGGCTGAAGGTGGTGCAGAAGTCATCGACGCTGGAGACCCAGCCGAAGAAGGTTTCGATATTGAACAGGGCGGCCTGCTGAGCGAACTCGGGGCCTGCCTGATGAGTGGCGTCGGCCAGCACCACGCCGAAATATTCCAGGTGAAAGCCGTCACGCAAGGTCGACTCGACGCAGACGTTGGTGGCGATTCCAGTGAACACCAGATTACGAATGCCACGGCTGCGCAGCACGCTGTCGAAGCTGGAATTGAAGAAGCCGCTGTAGCGAATCTTCGGCACCACGATGTCGCCGGGTTCAGGCTTCAGTTCATCGACCAACTGATAGTCCCAGCCGCCCTTGGCCAGCAGTTGACCTTCAAGTTCGGGCCGCTTGCGCATGGTTTTCAGCGCATTCGACTTGTGCCAGTTGGGTGAGCCGGGGCCGCCTGCTTCCATGTAAGCCGGGTCCCAGCCGTTCTGGAAAAAGATCACCGGGATACCGGCCGCACGTGCGGTGGCGCAGGCCTTTTTGATGTTGGCAATGACCGGTCCCGTGCTGCTGACATCGAACCCGGCCAGGTCCAGGTAGCCGCCGAGCGAGGCGTAGGCGTTCTGCATGTCGACCACCACCAGCGCCGTCTCGCCAGCTTTCATGCGCAAGGCTTCGGGGCGGGCGGGCAGGTCGCGGGCGGGCTGCAGATCGGGCGGCAAATCCACACCGGCAATCGTCGCGGGCGCGTTCATCAGACCACCTCCTTGAGCGGCAGGATGTGACTGCGGCTGCTCATCAGTGGCTGAATCTTCTGACCGAAATCTTCGACGCCCTTCACGAAATCGTCGAAGGTCAGCATCACGCCCTGAGTGCCAGGAACGCTGGCTACTTCGTCGAGCATCTTCGCCACATTGGCCCAGGAGCCGACCAGCGTGCCCATATTGATATTGACCGCCGAGGTCGGGTCGGCCATCTGCCGCAGGTTCGAGCCTGCGCTCTTGTCGGCCGAGCCCTTGTCGCTCAGCCAGGCAATGGCTTCCTCGTCGGCGCCTTCCTTGATGTGCTCCCAACGAGCGCGTGCGGCTTCGTCGGTGTCATCGGCGATGATCATGAACAGTACGCAGGAGGTGACGTTGCGCCCGGTCTGTTCGTTGGCCTCGATCAGCTTCTGCGCGGTGGGCGCGAACGCGGTCGGGGTGTTCACACCTTTGCCGAAGCAGAAGTTGTAGTCGGCGTACTGGGCCGAGAACGCCATGCCAGCTTCACTTTGCCCGGCACAGATCAGCTTCATGTCGGCTTTCGGACGGGGACTGACGCGGCAGTCCTGCATGCTGAAATGTTCGCCCTGAAAGTCACTGCTGCCGGTGGCCCACAGGTCACGCAGCACCTGTGCGTATTCGGCCAGATATTCGTAGCGGGTGTGGAAGAACTCATCGCCCGGCCACAGGCCCATTTGCTCGTATTCGGGCTTCTGCCAGCCAGTGACCAGATTGATGCCGAAGCGGCCATTGGAAATCGAGTCGATGGTCGACGCCATGCGTGCGGCAATCGCGGGCGGAATGGTCAGGGTCGCGACCGTGGCGAACAACTGGATCTTGCTGGTCACGGCGGCGAGTCCGGCCATGAGGGTGAACGACTCAAGATTGTGTTCCCAGAACTGCGTCTTGCCGCCGAAGCCGCGCAACTTGATCATCGACAGCGCGAAGTCGAAACCGTAGTGCTCGGCTTTCTGCACGATCTGTTTGTTGAGGTCGAAGGTAGGCATGTACTGCGGTGCGTTGCTGGAAATCAGCCAGCCGTTGTTGCCGATGGGGATGAAGATACCGATGTCCATATGAGGCCTCTCTGCGATAGTCGATGCGTGCCCCAGGGACAACGGGCGGCACTTGAACCGAACTTGCATGGAGCGGGCCAGCTTTGGTTTGTCGTTTTTATTCAAATGGTTAGGAAGTTAATTTGTTTATTTCGGACCACTTGGTCTGGATTAGAGCACTTGGTTTGTGCAGAGCGCACGCTGATGGGGCGTGCGGCGGATAAATGCGCGGCGCGGTTCGCATCCATATCGACAAAGTGTATCCGCCCGTTAAGATGCCTGCTCATTTAGGGATCACTGGTTGGATGTGCGTGAACAAGAAACCTCCCGTGACAGAGCCCGCGAGCAAACGCGTGCGCAAGGTCAAGCCCGACAAGGCAGTCAAGGCGACCCGCGAGCCCAGTGCGTCCGCGCTCAAGCGACGCCTGCGGCTCATGGAAGGCAAGCGCAGCGTGATTCTCGATGCTGCGCTGGAAATCTTCTCCCGTTACGGCGTGCATGGCAGCAGCCTGGATCAGGTGGCGAGCCTGGCGGACGTGTCCAAGACCAACCTGCTGTATTACTTCAGCAGCAAGGACGACCTGTATCTGAACGTGCTGCGCCAGTTGCTGGAAGTGTGGCTCAGCCCCTTGCTGCACTTCACGGCCGACAAGGACCCGCAGCAGGCCATCGGTGCCTATCTGAAGGCCAAGCTGGAAATGTCCCGCGATCATCCGGCCGAGTCCCGGCTGTTCTGCATGGAAGTGATGCAGGGCGCGCCGCTGATACAGGGCGAACTGCAGCATCCGTTGCGCGACACGGTGCAGACCAAGGTCGCGGTCATTCAGCACTGGATCGACAGTGGCCAGTTGGCGCCGATCAATCCGCATCACCTGATCTTCTCGTTGTGGGCGACCACCCAGCATTACGCAGACTTCCGCACGCAGGTCGAGGCGGTGACGGGTAGAACGCTGGATGACCCCGAGTTCTTCGACGAGGTTCTGGAGAGTCTGCGCAGCATGATCCTGGACGGCATCCTGCCGCGTGGTGCTTCGTCAAAAAAGCCTTGAGCCTCTGACGAAACGCTATCCAATGTGGGAGGCGGCTTGCCGGCGATGGCATCAGTCCAGCCGCTGATGTATTGCCTGGGAAAATGCTTCGCCGGCAAGCCGCCTCCCACAGTCCGGTGTTTGCTGTGCGACAGCGTTATGTCGAGGCTGTGGTAAGAACTTCCACATTGGTCTGCTGCTGTACGCACCCCGGCTGAGCAGCAACCGGTCACTCTGCACAAACCAAGTGCTCTGAATCGGACCATCTGATCCGTTTTGATCATGTTGTTTTCTACAGTCCATTGTTTCATAACGTCTTTTCTGCAGTGGCATGGATGCTGCTATGGCCTGCTGGGTCGGCCCCGCGCTGTTCTTGCAGGCCATTACCCTCAGGAAAACGTCTATGTACAAGAAACTGTTGCCCGGGACTTTGTGTGCGGCTGTTGCGTTCGGGATGGGCAGCCTTGCCCAGGCGGAAGGGCTGACCCTCAAAGGCCCGGCGAAAATCGCTATGGTGTACATCAGTCCGCGCAACGACGGCGGCTGGACCCAGGCATTCGACGAGGCGCGGCAAAAACTGGAAAAGGATCTGGACACTAAAATCCAGTACGTCGAAAGCGTTCCTGAAAACGCGGCTGCCATCACACCGGTGGTCGATCGCCTGATCGCACGTGGCGCGAACATCATCGTCGGTACGGCTTTCGGTTACTCCGACACCTTCCTGACACTGGCCAAAAAATACCCTGAAGTGGCGTTCCTGAACGGCTCGGGCACCACCAACGCGCCCAACCTGGAGTCGTTCTACGGTCGCACCTATGAAAGCCAGTACCTGTGCGGCATGGCAGCAGGCGCCGCGTCGAAAACCGGCAAGCTGGGCTTCGTGGCCGCCAACCCGTTCGGGCAGGTCAACTGGACCATCAATGCCTACGAGCTGGGTGCGAAGCAGATCAATCCGAAGGCCACGGTCACGGTTGTCTACACGGGTGCCTGGAACGACCCGGTCAAGGAACGTGCGGCAACCATGGCGCTGATCGACAACGGGGTCGATGTGGTCGGTCAGCACGTCGACAGCCCCACACCGCAGATCGTCGCCCAGGAGCGCGGTATTCACGGCACCGGTCATCACCGTGACCTCAGCGAGTTCGCGCCCAAGGCCACCGTCTGTTCGTCGGTCTGGGTCTGGGACCGTTTCCTGGGGCCTGAACTCAAGAAAGTCATCGCAGGCAACTGGACGCCCGCAGCCAATGGCGCGCTGCTGTCGATGGAGCAGGGCGGTACTGACATCAGCCTGACCAAGGACCCTATTATTTCTGCGGACAACCGGCAGAAGATCGAAGCCGAGCGCGCCGAATTGCTGGCTGGCCGAAAAATCATCTACAGCGGCCCGATGGCGGATCGCGACGGCAAGGAGCGCATCGCTGCCGGGCAGCATTTGTCTGACCCCGACTTGTGGAAAATGGACTGGTTTATCGAAGGCGTGATGACTCAGCAATGAGTCAGGTCAACGCGCTTCAACTCACCGGGATCAGCAAGTCGTTCGACGGCTTCAAGGCGCTGATCGATGCCGACTTCACCGCTCACTGGGGCGAGGTCCATGCGCTACTGGGAGAGAACGGTGCGGGCAAATCGTCGCTGATGAACATCGCCGCCGGTCTGTATGCACCGGAAACCGGTTCGCTGTTCATTGACGACAATCCGGTCCAGTTGCAAGGCCCCAAGGATGCCAGTCGCTACCGGATCGGCATGGTGCATCAGCATTTCAAGCTGGTGAAGCCGTTCACGGTGGCGCAAAACATTCTGTTGGGGCTGCGTGAGCAGCCGGGCGAGGGCAGTTATCGCAAGCGTCTGCGGGCGCTTGAGCAGGAGATTGCCGCCAAGGCCGAGGAGTTGTGCTTTGTGCTTGACCCGACTCGCAGCGTCGACAGCCTGTCGGTGGCCGAACAGCAGCGTGTGGAGATTCTCAAGGTGCTGCTGGCCGGTGCGCGGATTCTGATTCTTGACGAACCCACAGCCGTGCTCACCGATCAGGAGGCCGAGCGTCTGTTGATGACCGTGCAGACCTTTGCCCGACAGGGCGCAGCAGTAATTCTGGTGACGCACAAGATGGCCGACGTGAAGCGCTACGCCGACCGGGTGACCGTGATGCGCGGCGGCAGAACGATCCAGACCCTCGACCCGCAAAGCGTCAGCGTTCAGCAACTGGTGCAACTGACCGTGGGCGATTCTGCGCCGGTCAGCGAGCGCAGTCCTGTCGCGGCGGGAGAAGTCCGTTTGCAGGTTCGGGATTTGCGCAGTGTTTCAGGCAACACGGCCCTGAATGGTGTGAACATGACCCTGCGTGCCGGGCAGATCTACGGCATCGCAGGCGTCGGCGGCAACGGTCAGGCGGAACTGGCCAACGCGCTGATGGGGCTGCCACAGCCCACCGAAGGCGAGATTCATCTGGCGCAGTTCGGTGATCTGCGCACCGCATCGACCGAGCAACGGCGTCAACTGCGTATTGCTTCGATCCCGGCAGATCGCTACGGCGCGGCGCTGGCCGGTTCGCTGTCGGTGGCTGAAAACTTTGGCGTGGGCAATATCCATGGCGGCCAGTACGGCTCGTTCTGGCGCATGCGCTACTCGCGTCTGAAGCAGGACGCGCAAAAGGCCGTGGTGGATTTCGATGTGCAGGGCGTGCGTTCGCTCGATCAGAAGGCCGCGCTGTTGTCGGGTGGCAACGCACAAAAGCTGGTGATCGCTCGAGAGTTCAGCCGCGACCCACAACTGGTGCTGGTCCACAGCCCGAGCCGGGGCCTGGATGTTCGCGCCACACAGGCTGTGCACGACCGGCTTCGGGCGGCGCGTGATGCAGGCGCAGCGGTGCTGGTGATCAGTGAAGACCTGGACGAGGTTCTGACCCTGTCTGACCGGATCGGCGTGATGAACGGCGGGCGCATCGTCGCCGAGTTCGATCATCCCGCTGACCGTCAGGCCATAGGCAAAGCGATGGTGAGTCATGACTGAATCGACTGTTTTGCACGCAGGCAGTGCGCCGCGAAGCCCATTGCTGTCGCGACGCTACACATTGGAAATACGCCAGCAAACAGGCTGGCCGCTGCAAGCGCTGATCATTGCGCTGGCGTTGCTGGTCGGCCTGGCTATCTGCACCGCCATACTGATCATGGCGGGCGTTCCTGCGGATGAGTTGCTCAATGAGTTCGTCATGCAGACCGTATTCGATGCACAGAACTTCAAGGCCGTGCTGTTTCAGGCCTCGCCCATGATCATGGTCGGTCTGGCAGGCTGCATGGCCTTCCGGGCAAGGTTCTGGAACCTGGGGCTGGAAGGGCAGATGATCTGGGGCGCCATCGGTGCCACGGCCATTTCGCTGTTTGACGTGGGGCCGGACATGTTGCGGCTGCCGTTGATGATGGCGGCTGCCATCGTCTGCGCGATGCTCTGGAGCCTGGGGCCGATCCTGTTGAAGCTGAAGTGGCAGGTCAATGAAATCATTTCGACCCTGATGCTCAATTACATCGCCGCCAACTTTCTGCTGCATCTGGTCTACGGCAGTTGGAAAGACCCACGGGACAACTTTCCGTACTCGCCTGCATTGCGCAGTTTCGAACGTCTGCCTGACCTGTTTGCCGGGTACAACGCGGCGATTGTTCTGGCGCTGCTGGTCATGCTGCTGACGTTGTGGTTCATCGGTATTTCCCGGGCCGGTCTGTACCTGCGCTTTGTCGATGCCAGCCCGAAAGTGGCCGGTGCCGTTGGCGTGCCGGTGCGCAAAATGATCATGGGCACGGTGCTGCTGTCGGGCGCCCTGGCGGGGCTTGCGGGGTTTGTCGTGACCTCGGGGCAGGAGGGTCGTTTGACCCAGTCGTTCTATCAGGGTTATGGCTTTTCCGGGATCCTCATCGCGTTTCTGGCGCGCAACAATCCGGTGGCGGCAACGATTGTGGCGCTGCTGATTGCCATGCTGTTCGTGGCGGGGCGCAACCTGCAGGTGTTCTACCAGATCCCGTTTTCGATGGTGCAACTGATCCAGGCGATTCTGGTGATCTGCGTGGCCTCGTCCGACTTCTTCATTCGTCATCGCCTGCGACGTATTCAGGCAGGAGCACGCTGATGGACCTTCTTTCTCACTGGCTGGGCAGTGCGCCGGATTTTGCCGTGCCCTTCGCCCTGGCTGCGCTCGGCCTGATCCTGATCGAACGCAGCGGCGTGCTGGCGCTGGGCGTCGAAGGCATGATGCTGGTAGGCGCGCTGGCGGGCATCGGCATGCAACTGAGTGTCGGCTCGCCCGGCATTTCGCTGCTGGCCTCGATGGCGGCGGCGGGCGTGGTGTCTTTACTGTTCGCCTTGATGGTGTTGGTGTTGCGGATCAATCAGGTGATCGCCGGGCTGGCGCTGGTGTTTTTCTGTCAGGGACTGACCGGTTTGCTGGGGACGCTGCTGGGCTGGACCAATCGTCCGGTCAGCGGTCTGCAGGCCGTGGAGTTGTGGCCGCTGTCTGAGCTGCCCGTGGTGGGCAAGGTGTTTGTCCAGAATCCGCTGGTGTACCTGACCGTGTTGATCTTCTTCGCCGTGGTCTGGTTGCTGGAGCGCACGCGCACCGGTCTGCGTTTGCGCGCGGTTGGCGAAAACCCACAGGCCGCCGATGCGGCAGGCATTTCGGTGCAGGGCTACAGGCTGGCCGCCATTGTGGCAGGCTCGGCGCTGATGGGCCTGGCGGGCGGTTTCATTGCGGTGCTGAGCACTAAGATGTGGATCGCCGACATGACTGGCGGGCGCGGCTGGATTGCCGTTTCACTGGTCATCTTTGCGCGCTGGTCACCCTGGCGGGCACTGGCCGGAGCATTGCTGTTCGGCGGCATCGAAGCGTTGATTCCGCAACTGGCAGCAACCGGCGTGAAGCTGCCGCAGTACTTCGTGTTGATGACGCCCTATGCCGTCACCTTGCTGGTCATGGTCTGGGTCGCCGCTGGCAGGCGACAGTCCTCAAGCCAGCCGGGTGCGCTGGGTGAGCCGTATATTCGTGAGGAGCGGCGATGACTCTGCAGGCGGACGGTTCAGGCCGGGTTAAGGAATTTTTGACAGGCGCCATGCTCTAATCGGTCATTAGCGTTCGTCCAACCCAGGAGCTTCTGAATGTTCATGTCTCGTCGTTTGATTATTGCAGCCACCGCTGTGGCCATGCTTTCCGGCTGTGCGACGTCCAATCCCTATGACAATCAGGGCCAGGCTCAAAGCTCCGGTGGCATGAACAAGACTGCCAAATACGGCGGGCTGGGTGCCCTGGCTGGTGCGGTAGCCGGTGCGGCCATCGACCATAACCATCGCGGCAAAGGCGCACTGATCGGCGCTGCCGTGGTCGGTGCTGCATCGGCAGGCTACGGCTACTACGCGGACAAACAGGAAGCGGCTCTGCGCGCGAGCATGGCTAATACCGGTGTCGAGGTGCAGCGTCAGGGTGATCAGATCAAGTTGATCATGCCGGGCAACATCACCTTCGCCACCGACTCGTCGGCGATTGCCAGCAGCTTCTATTCCCCGCTCAACAACCTGGCGAACTCGCTCAAGCAGTTCAACCAGAGCAACATTGAAATCATCGGCTACACCGACAGCACCGGCAGCCGTCAGCACAACATGGACCTGTCCCAGCAGCGCGCACAGAGCGTCGCAACTTACCTGACGTCCCAAGGCGTCGATCAGGCTCACCTGTCGGTACGCGGTGCCGGTCCCGACCAGCCAATCGCCAGCAACGCCGACGCCAATGGCCGCGCCCAGAACCGTCGCGTAGAGGTCAACCTCAAGCCGATTCCGGGCCAGCAGTATCAGCAATACCAGCAGTAAGCTCCCTTACTGATGATCGTGCCCATGCTCTGGGCACGATCAGTGTCGAGGCGGACTTGCATATAACGATGAGTGCTGAGCATGGGCACGATCATGAATCAACCGCGATACTGCTCGTGCATCCGCTCAAGCAACTGGTCTTTCTCTTCCCACAGCGCGTTGATCCACTGCTGGAATTCCAGGCGGTATTCGCCGTCCTGATCGTAGTTTTTGCCCACGAACTGCTGCGGGATTCTGATCTCTTCGAAGTGGGCGACCACGTCTTTCACTCTGCCGCACAGCAAGTCCCAGTAGCCCGGCCGGCCAGCGGGATAGTGAATGGTCACGTTGATGATCGACTCAAGCTGCTCGCCCATCGCATCCAGCACGAAAGCAATGCCGCCCGCCTTGGGTTTCAGCAAATGGCGGAACGGCGAGTTCTGCTCGGCATGCTTGCCCGGCGTGAAGCGCGTGCCTTCTGCGAAGTTGAAGATACCCACCGGGTTGTGACGAAACTTCGCGCACGTGCGACGTGTGGTTTCCAGGTCCTTGCCCTTTTTCTCCGGATGCTTGGCCAGGTACGCCTTGGAATAGCGCTTCATGAACGGAAAGCCCAGCGCCCACCATGCCAGACCAATCACCGGCACCCAGATCAGTTCCTGCTTGAGGAAGAACTTCAACGGTCGGATACGGCGGTTCAACACGTACTGCAGCACCATGATGTCGACCCAGCTCTGATGGTTGCTGGTCACCAGATACGAGTGCTTGTAGTCCAGCCCCTCGAGGCCGGTCAGGTGCCAGCGGGTGTTGCACAGCAGTCTGATCCACGCATTGTTATTGCCGATCCAGGTTTCCTGAATGTGGCTCATCATCCAGTCGGTGAGGCGTTGGGCGGCAGAGAAGGGCAGGCAGATCTTGAAGATCGTGACCACGAACAGCACCGTGCAGCAGACGACGGTGTTCAGCGCCAACAGCAGCGAGGCGAGGACGCCGCGCAATGGGGCAGGCAGGAAATCCATGAAGGATAAAGCTCCGCAGAAGAGTGGGATGCCGCAGATTTGCCTGCGGCACCTGTGTGTTTATCAGGCCAGTGTGTCGGCCTGAATGGCAGTCAACGCGATGGTGTAGACGATGTCGTCGACCTGAGCGCCACGCGGCAGATCGTTGACCGGCTTGCGCAGGCCTTGCAGCATCGGGCCGAGACTCACGCAGTCGGCGCTGCGCTGCACGGCCTTATACGTGGTGTTGCCGGTGTTCAGATCCGGGAACACAAACACGTTGGCGCGTCCTGCAACGGGGCTGTCAGGTGCCAGTTGCCGGGCGACGTGCTCGTTGGCGGCGGCATCATACTGCAGCGGTCCGTCGATCAATAGATCACGCTTGGTTTCGCGGGCCAGTTGCGTGGCTTCGCGGACTTTCTCGACCTCTTCGCCGCTGGCCGAATTGCCGCTCGAATAGCTGATCATCGCCACGCGGGGCGAGATGCCGAACGCGATGGCTGAGTCGGCGCTTTGCAAGGCAATCTCGGCCAGTTCGCTGGCGCTCGGGTGCGGGTTCATGATGCAGTCGCCATAGACCAGCACCTGCTCGGGAAACAGCATGAAGAATACTGACGACACCAGCGTGCAGCCCGGCGCGGTCTTGATCAGTTGCAGGGCAGGGCGAATGGTGTTTGCAGTGGAGTGAACGACGCCTGACACCAGCCCGTCGACTTCATCCAGCGCCAGCATGACCGTGCCGATCACCACCGGATCTTCAAGTTGCTGCTCGGCCATGGGCGCGTTCAGGCTTTTGCTTCTGCGCAGGTCCACCATCGGCGCAACGTAGCGCTCGCGAATCAGGTCCGGGTCGAGAATTTCCAGCCCCGGTGGCAGCTCGATGCCGTGGGCCTGTGCAACCGCTTGCACCTCCTCAGGCTTGGCCAGCAGTACGCAGCGCGCAATGCCGCGGGCCTGACAGATCGCGGCCGCCTGAATGGTCAGCGGTTCGTTGCCTTCCGGCAGTACGATGCGCTTGTTGGCGGCCTGCGCACGCTGGATCAATTGATAGCGAAACACCGCTGGCGACAGGCGCAATTCGCGCGGCGTACCACAGCGCTGGTGCAGCCACTTGGCGTCCAGATGGCTGGCGACGAAATCCGTGATGATTTCCGCACGCTCGCGGTCATCAATGGGGATTTCCTTGTTCAACTGATTGAGGCGGTTGGCCGTGTCGTAGGAGCCGGTGCTCACTGAAAGCACCGGCAGTCCTGCCTGCAACGCGCCGCGGCACAATTCCATGATGCGCGGGTCGGGGACCGTATCGCTGGTCAGCAACAGGCCCGCCAGCGGCACGCCATTCATGGCGGCCAGGCTTACGGCGAGAATGATGTCGTCTCGGTCGCCCGGCGTCACCACCAGCACGCCTGGCTTGAGCAGAGGCACGGTATTGAGCACGGTTCGCGCGCAGATAATGATCCGCGACATGCGACGCTGATCGTAATCGCCTGCGTTGAGCACCTGAGCGCCCAGCAATTCGGCGACGTCACGGGTACGCGGCGCGTTGAGTTCGGCCTGATAGGGAATACAGCCCAGCAGACGGAAATCGCCATTGCGCAGCAGCGGCGAGTGCTCCTTCAGACGAGCGGCGAAGACTTCCATGCTTTCGTCGGTGCGGACCTTGTTCAGGATCACGCCCAGAACCTTGGGGTCCTTGGGACCGCCGAACAACTGGGCCTGTAATTCGACCCGTCCGGACAGCTCGGTCAGCACCTCGTTTTCCGGCGCGGACACCAGAATCACCTCGGCATCCAGGCTCTTGGCCAAGTGGAGGTTGACCCGCGCGGCATAGCTGGCGCTGCGTGTCGGCACCATGCCTTCGACTACCAGCACATCCTTGCCGACGGCTGCCTGCTGGTAAAGATTGATGATTTCTTCAAGCAGCTCGTCCAGCTGCCCGTCGCCCAGCATGCGTTCGACGTGCGCCAGAGCAAGCGGTTTGGGCGGTTTGAGGCCGTGGGTGCGGGCCATCAGTTCGGTCGAGCGTTCCGGGCCCAGATCGCCGGGATGCGGTTGGGCAATCGGCTTGAAAAAACCGACTTTCAGGCCGGCGCGCTCCAGAGTGCGCACCAGCCCGAGGCTGATGGAGGTCAACCCCACGCCAAAATCTGTGGGGGCGATGAAGAACGTCTGCATACTGGCTTCTCGATTGAGCAGTGCAAGGGCAGTGGCGAAGGTGTACAGCCGACAACCGTAAAAAGACCGGGAACCGTCTAATGCGGATCCTCTTTGCCAAGACTATCGTTATCCGCAGCTTTCGCACACCAGCCGCAGTGAAAGCCCTGACCTATTTTCTGTTGGCGTTCAGCGGGGTCCAGCACCCAGGCCCGCGATTGCCACGGCGGCTGGTGACGAAGATGCTGAGTGTGGCCGCAGGACAGCATCGCAACCCAGTGTCCTTCTTCGTCCTGCCGGAAATCGATGACCGTTGACTTTTCCAATTGGGCCCGTCTGTCAGAGTTGCGTTCGCTTTCGGGCGATGGCTTGGTTAAACTTGCTCGTTCTTCAATCTTAAGCAAAGGTCTTGTCCCCATGCCGATCGCCGCCAATAAGGCTGTCTCCATTGACTATACCCTGACCAACGACGCTGGTGAGGTCATCGACAGCTCCACCGGTGGCGCGCCGCTGGTTTACCTGCAAGGTGCTGGCAACATCATTCCGGGCCTCGAAAAGGCACTGGAAGGCAAGAATGTCGGTGACGAGCTGGATGTCGCCATCGAGCCGGAAGAAGCCTACGGCGAATACTCCGCCGAACTGGTCAGCACCCTGAGCCGCAGTATGTTCGAAGGCGTTGACGAGCTTCAGGTCGGCATGCAGTTTCATGCTTCCGGCCCTGACGGCGGCATGCAGATCGTGACCATTCGCGATCTGGACGGCGACGACGTCACTGTCGACGGCAACCACCCGCTCGCCGGTCAGCGTCTGAACTTCAAAGTGAAAGTCGTGGACATTCGTGATGCCAGCGAAGAAGAAGTAGCTCATGGCCACGTTCATGGCGAAGGCGGCCATCATCACTGATTTGTGCTGCTAAGCTCAAATCACTGACAAAGGCGCTCTGGCCGTTCTGCGATGACGACTTTCGTTTCGCGTACGGTCATTGCGCCTTTTCGGGTTCTGGGGCAAGGCTCGGGTTTCAAGGGGGTTCTTCATGAGTGCTTTTCACGACATCAAGCTGAAAGCGCTGGATGGTCAGGAGCTGTCACTGGCTCCGTTCAAGGACAAGGCGGTTCTGGTTGTCAATGTCGCTTCGAAGTGCGGTCTCACACCGCAGTATGCAGCGCTCGAGAACCTGTACCAGCAATACAAGGACAAGGGCCTGATGATTCTGGGACTGCCCTGCAACCAGTTTGCGGGCCAGGAGCCGGGCACCGAACAGGAAATTGCCGAGTTCTGCGAACTCAGTTACGGCGTGACCTTTCCTCTGGGCGAAAAGCTTGAGGTCAACGGTCCGCATCGTCATCCGCTCTATCGCCTGCTGGCGGGTGAGGGTGCCGAGTTTCCCGGTGATATCACCTGGAATTTTGAAAAGTTTCTCGTTCGAAAGAGCGGCGAAGTCATCGCACGTTTCTCGCCGCGCACAGCGCCTGATGATCCTGCCGTCATTCTGGCAATCGAAAAAGCGCTGGGTCTGAACTGATCAGCCTTCCGGGTGGCCTCCGACTCTTTGGCCACCCCATGTTTTTACCGCTTCTGAACTCAAATCAGTCAAATCAATAGTACTGGGCCTGCGCTCCCGGTCCGCCCTATGCTGCGCCTCTGATCCGGCATTCTTCGCCGAATCGCTATCCCTCAACGCTCGTCGGAGACCCGCGCATGCCGGTAAAAGCCTTGTTCAAACCCTTTCATCTGGGCAGCCTGGAATTATCGTCACGTGTGGTCATGGCGCCTATGACGCGCTCGTTCTCGCCTGGGCATGTGCCGAACTCGAAGGTCGTCGAATATTACCGGCGTCGGGCAGCCGCAGGCGTCGGTCTGATCATCACCGAGGGTACGACGGTGAATCACAAGGCTTCCAATGGCTATCCCAACGTCCCGCAGTTCTTCGGTGAAGCGCCGCTGGCCGGCTGGAAGAACGTGGCTGATGCCGTGCACGCCGAAGGCGGCAAGATCGTCCCGCAGCTCTGGCATGTCGGCGCGGTACGTCGCCTCGGCACCGAGCCGGACGGCAGCGTGCCTGCCTACGGGCCGATGGAAAAGGTCAAGGACGGGCAAGTGCTGGTCCACGGCATGAGCAAACAGGACATTGATGAAGTGGTAGCCGCGTTCGCGCAGGCAGCAGCGGATGCCAAGGCCATCGGCATGGATGGCGTGGAGATCCATGGTGCTCACGGCTATCTGATCGACCAGTTTTTCTGGGAGGGCAGCAACCAGCGCACCGACGAATACGGCGGCAGCCTCGCCAACCGTTCGCGCTTTGCCATCGAGCTGATTCAGGCCGTACGCGCTGCGGTCGGACCGGATTACCCGATCATCTTCCGTTTCTCACAGTGGAAGCAGCAGGATTACACCGCACGCCTTGTGAACACGCCAGAAGCGCTCGGCGAATTCCTGCAGCCGCTGTCGGACGCCGGTGTGGATATCTTTCACTGCTCGACACGTCGGTTCTGGGAAGCGGAATTCGAAGGCTCCGAACTGAACCTGGCGGGCTGGACGCGCAAACTGACCGGCAAACCGACCATTACCGTCGGCAGCGTCGGCCTGGACGGCGAGTTTCTGCAATTCATGGTCAACACCGACAAGGTGGCCCAGCCGGCCAGTCTGGAAAATCTGTTGCAGCGGCTGGGCAACGACGAGTTCGATCTGGTCGCTGTAGGGCGTGCACTGCTGGTCGATCCCGATTGGGCAGTCAAGGTGCGCGAAGGGCGCGAGCAGGACATTCTGCCGTTCAGTCGAGAGGCACTGACGACGTTGGTCTGATGGTCTGACGAGCAACCTTTGCGACCTCGACCTCAGTCACGCTTTCCCGGGGCGGGGAGACGTCCAGCAGTTGCCGTTCGAACTGATCGATGATTGCCGCCCAGCCCTGACGACTCGCATGCTGCCTGGCGTTCAGGCGCACGCGGCGCAGGGTTTCGCTGTCTTCCAGCAGCCAGTGCGCGGCGTCTATGAATGCCGCTTCATCTCCGGGCATGGCCAGCGCGCCATTGTGGCCGTGACGAATATGCTGCCCGGCGGCCGCTTCATCGTAGGCAACCACGCCCAGGCCGGACGCCAGTGCTTCCAGCACCACGTTGCCAAAGGTTTCGGTCAGGCTGGGAAACAGGAACATGTCGCCTGACGCATAGTGCGTTGCCAGCGCCTCGCCCCGTTGCGTGCCGCAGAGGATTGCCTCTGGAATCTGTTGTTCCAGCCACGTTCGCTGAGGCCCGTCGCCGACAATGATCAGCTTGAGGTTGCGTTGCGGGTAACTCGCCTTCAGCGTCTCGAAACTGGCCTTTAGCAGCCCCAGATTCTTCTCCGGTGCCAGTCTGCCGACATGAATCACACCCGTGTCGTTCGCCCCCAGCCCCCAGCTCTCGCGCAAGGTTTGGGAGCGCCGTGAGGGGTGAAACAATTGACTGTCCACGCCCCGCGACAGCAACTCAATGCGCTCGAAACCGCGCCGCTCCAGCTCCACTTTCTGGCTGACGCTGGGCACCAGCGTGATCCGCGAACGATTGTGGAACCAGCGCAGGTAATGGGTGATCAGGCGAGTGATGAAGCCCATGCCGTATTGCTGTGTGTATTGAGGAAAATTGGTGTGGAAGCCGCTCACCACCGCTATCCCCAGTCGTCTGGCAGCGCGTAACGCAGAAAGCCCCAGCGGCCCCTCGGTGGCGATATACAGCACATCCGGCCGTCTGCGCTGCCAGCGGCGTAACAGCTTGTGCATCGACGACTGCCCCCACTGCAATCCCGGATAGCCCGGAATCGGCCAGCCGCGGCACAGCATTAGATCATCGGCTGCGCTCGACACAGCGTCCTCGCTCTGGCGCGGCCGGATCAGCTCGACCCGATGCCCGCGCAAGCGCAAGCCGTCACACAGCCGCCCCAGGGTGTTGGCAACGCCATTGATCTCGGGGCTGAAGGTTTCAGTGATAAGCGTGACATGCAGGGATTGGCTCATAGGAAGAGTTTCGACCGTAGACATGTCGGTTATGTGGCGGGTTTGTGATGGATTTGTGATCGGGTGCTTCGGGGCGGGTGTGTGTCAGGTTGTAGCGTTTAGCTTGTCCTTTCAGACGACGTTTACGGACGGCACTACATGATGATGAAGTGGATCTTAAGATACCGAAAGTCGGTAGAGAGTTCCCGCCTTGAAAATGCTTCATGACGGGGCGCTGCCTACCAGTTCGCCATCTTTCTGAAACGATGGGGCAGGCTGTCATTAAAATTCAGTAACGTTTCAAGCGTTTCCATATCAGTGGCACCTCGTTTTTTTACAGCTCCATACAGCTGGGTCCTTTGCTCAAGGATTGACGTAAGCGTGTTTGAATAATAGTTGCGAGACTCTTTGGTCACAGGTTCGCCAGTGGCTGCGTAGCGAATGACCGGGTAATCTGTAATGTCAAGAAGTTCGAAAGTCAACGTGTTTTTCAAGAGGCTTTCGATAATATTGTG
This sequence comes from Pseudomonas viridiflava, assembly GCF_001642795.1. GTDB lineage: Bacteria > Pseudomonadota > Gammaproteobacteria > Pseudomonadales > Pseudomonadaceae > Aquipseudomonas > Aquipseudomonas viridiflava. The sequence continues at coordinate 120,016 of NZ_LKEH01000045.1, forward strand.
CACACTATTAGGTTCGCTTTTCGCCTCTTCAAGCATCTGTCTTTTTTGAGCGTTGCCATTTGATCTTTCAACATCAAAGCCGGTTGGGGAAATCAGGAATCCAGTATTGCCTGCCTGATTCAACGCTTGAGAGGTGATGGCAAAGGTCTCCTTTGACCTTCCAGCCTGAACCGCCATGGACGCAGAGACTCTCTCCATCGCCGCAGGCCTTGCCGAAAAGCCCTTCTCTTCAACTGCAGACCTGCGCTGCTCAATACTCATGTTCTGCATAAAGAACGAGGAGCGCGGTTGAACCGGGCGACTCAGCGTCGCGGAGGCAGGCGTTATCGAGCGTTCCTGTCTGGATGACTCCGCACGCTTCAATATCTGAGAAAACTGGCCTGGTCGAGATGGCGCAGCTTTTTCCATTCCCGCAGATTGACGTGTTTTGCCGCTTTGTGACGCGGCCGATAGTGTTTGAGTTTCCATGGCAATGCCCTCCGTGTGGTTCAGGATGCAGAGCAAGTCGAATGCCAGTTTTGGAGTTTCTTTAAGGTCCTACAAGAACGAGGCAGGAAAGATTGAGTTAACTATTATCGTCCTACATACGATGCCTACACGTAGCAAGTGTCGGCGGGAGGCAGACTTTTTCCGCTTCGGGTAAAAGTTTGCCGCAGTTCTATATGTAAGGGTGAGTGGGTGTAAGAGTTTGTACAGTCAGCTGTAAGATTGTTCTGATTGCCGTATTTACTGAAGAGCTGAAGATCACTGATGTCCTGTTATCTCTATAAGGCCACTGTCCGGAGTATAGCCCGGACAGTGGCCTCAGGCATGCATCAGCCGAAGTCGGCCACCAGTTGATTGATCAGCTCAGCGACCTCGTCCAGACTTGGCTCGGCAATGCGGTGTTCGTCGGCAAATGAATACTGAACGCTGAACAGTCCGCTGTCCGGCCCGTCGGCGTACTCAACTTCATCGTTTTCATAAACGCGGTGCCACGCGTCTTCGCTGATGGAGCGGGAAAAGATGACCATCCTTTCTCCGACACTGGTGCCCATGCCATTGATGAACGCTTCGTCCGGATCGATGCCCCACTCGGACAGCTGGCCGACCAGAAACTCCCGGATCTGCGCTTTGATATCTTCGGCATTGCCTTGCTTGGCGAGTACATTTGGGTTGTGTTGCGTCGTCATGATCTAACTTCCTTGTCAAGTTCATGTGTCTTCATGTGGCTGCGTTGCGGCCTTGCATGAACAGGTTGATTGAAAGCTTATTAGACATGCCTTTTGCATTGCGCGAGTTGTAGATAATTACACGCAGTGATTTTTTTACAGGGCTGCCGGAAGCGGGGCTTCCGGCAGCATGTCCCTGTTCATCAGGCACCGGTAACCCGGCTCGGCAAGGCATCCGCCCCGCGCTCACGCACCCAGAACAACGTCGCCCCGGCCACTGCTGCCGGCATCATCAGAATGTTGACCACCGGAATCAGCAGCGCCAGATACACGATGCCGCCGAAACTCAGGCTCTGCCAGCGTTTGGACTTGAGCCAGGCAAGCATCTCGTTCCAGCCCAGCTTGTGGTTGTCGGCCGGGTAGTCGATGTACTGGATGGCCATCATCCACACGCCGAACAGCAGCCACAGCGGGGCGGCGATGATGTTGGCCACGGGTATGAATGAAAGGATGAACAGCCCGAGCATGCGCGGCAGCATATAGCCCAGTTTGCGTGCCTCGCGGGCGAGGGTGCGGGGTACCATGGCAACCAGCTCGGCCCAACTGAAGTCCGGGGAATCATCCACGCCGCGCACCACCGCTTCGACCTTCTCCGACAGAAAGCCGTTGAACGGCGCAGCAATGATGTTGGCGACCATGGTGAAGGTGAAGAACACCATCAGCAGCACCAGCGCGACGAACAGTGGCCAGAGGATGTAGGTGAGAAAGCTCAGCCAGTGGGGAAGCGTGGGCATGAACGCGTCGACCCAGAGTTCGAACTGGTGTATCGCCAGGTAGATCACGCCGCAGAACAGCACCAGATTGATGCTCAACGGCAGCAGGACGAACAGGCGCAATCCAGGGCTCAGGACCAGTTTCAGGCCTTCCTTGAGGTATTGCGGGCCGGTAAGGGCGGGAGCAGGCATGGCAGCCTCCGAAAGCTTGAAAGGCGTGACCTTACCGGCTTTGCGATGGCCTTGAAAGAGGAGGCTTGAAGCCGGTCTGGCAGGGCTGATCCGGCTTGTGGTCGATCCGTCGCCTTTGAGAGGGATAATCTGAACATCGCCACAGACACAGGATCAGAATGGCCTCTGGGTTGTATAGAAGCGGCCTATAAGGTGGATTGTGAAACGATATTTCCTTACTCTCTGCCACCCCGATAGGCTTGTCACCAATTTCAGGACCTGTCCTTACAATTTTCATGGAGTTATCAATGAGCGTACTGGTAAACAAGTCAGCCCCGGATTTCGACGCAGCAGCAGTATTGGGTGATGGTTCCATCGTCGACAGCTTCAAGCTGTCTTCCCTGCGCGGCAAGTACGTGGTCTTGTTCTTCTGGCCTCTGGATTTCACCTTTGTCTGCCCTTCGGAAATCATTGCCCACAACAACCGCATCGCCAAATTCCGCGAGCTGGGTGTTGAAGTGGTTGGCGTTTCCATCGATTCGCAATTCACCCACTTTGCGTGGCGCAGTACCCCGGTAGAAAAAGGCGGCATTGGCGAGGTCGAGTTCACCATGGTGGCCGACGTCAAACACGAGATCACTCGTGCCTATGGCATCGAACACGACGACGGCGTTGCACTGCGCGCCTCGTTCCTGATCGACAAGGCTGGCGTTGTCCAGCACCAGGTGGTGAACAACCTGCCGCTGGGTCGTGACGTGGACGACATGGTGCGTCTGGTCGAAGCGCTGCAGTTCACCGAAGAGCACGGCGAAGTCTGCCCGGCAGGCTGGCGTCCAGGCCAGAAAGGTATGAAGGCCGACGCTCAGGGCGTCGCCGATTACCTGGCTTCCAACGCCAAGAGCCTGTAATCGATGGCGGCGGCCTGGCTCAGCGTCAGGTCGCCGCATCAGAATTCTCAGGACGGCCGAGCGGTTTCGGCCATCCTTACTTATCCAGCCGTTCCGACCGCGGCGTAAACGGCCGGTCGATAGGAGTGTGTCATGTCAGACGTACGTCATTCCCGAGTGATCATTCTCGGTTCCGGCCCTGCCGGTTACAGCGCTGCGGTGTATGCCGCGCGCGCCAACCTCAAGCCTCTGCTCATCACCGGCATGCAGGCTGGCGGTCAGCTGACCACGACCACTGAAGTCGATAACTGGCCAGGCGACCCGCATGGCCTGACCGGCCCGGTTCTGATGGAGCGCATGCGCGAGCACGCCGAGCGTTTCGAGACCGAGATCGTGTTCGATCACATCAACTCGGTCGATCTGGCAGGCAAGCCGTTCAGTCTGCAGGGCGACAGCGCAACCTACACCTGCGACGCGTTGATCATCGCAACCGGTGCGAGCGCTCGTTACCTGGGTCTGCCATCGGAAGAAGCGTTCATGGGCAAGGGTGTTTCTGCCTGCGCGACCTGCGACGGTTTCTTCTATCGCAACCGCGAAGTTGCCGTGGTCGGTGGCGGCAATACGGCCGTCGAAGAGGCGCTTTACCTGGCCAACATCGCGAGCAAGGTGACGCTGGTTCACCGTCGCGAGACCTTCCGCGCCGAGAAGATCCTGATCGACAAGCTGCATGCACGCGTCGCTGAAGGCAAGATCGAACTCAAGCTCAACGCGACGCTCGATGAAGTGCTGGGCGACAACATGGGCGTGACCGGTGCTCGCCTGAAAAACAACGACGGCAGCAGCGACGAGCTGAAAGTCGATGGCGTGTTCATCGCCATCGGCCACACGCCGAACACCTCGCTGTTCGACGGCCAGTTGGCGTTGAAAGACGGCTACATGGTTGTGCAGGGTGGCCGTGAAGGCAACGCGACTGCTACCAGCGTCGAAGGCGTATTCGCTGCGGGCGACGTGGCAGACCACGTGTACCGCCAGGCAATCACCTCGGCCGGCGCAGGCTGCATGGCTGCACTGGACGTTGAGCGTTATCTGGACGGTCTGGCCAACGCCTCGTTCTGATTGCGTTTTGCAGGTATGAAAAAACCGGCCTTGTGCCGGTTTTTTGTGGGCTTTATCTCTCACAGGGTGCTGTTTTGCGGCAAAAACAGACTGTGGGGCCCTCACCACGACTTTGACGTAGCGCTGTCGCGCAGCAAACACGGACCGTGGGAGGCGGCTTGCCGGCGATGAACGATGACGCGATTTTCCTGACATACCGCGTCGACTGCAT
>NZ_LKEH01000046.1 GCF_001642795.1 Pseudomonas viridiflava
TGAGAGTAGGTCATCGTCAAGATTAAATTCCAGAACCCCTCATCGCTCACGCGGTGAGGGGTTTTGTCTTTTCTGCGTTTCAAAAATCGAGCGTTCGTTTCTATGCATCGTGCTTCCGCGTGGCTATCATGCGTGCCTTATTGCAAGGCGATCCTTACATGCTGACGTTGTTGAAGCTTATTGCTGATGGGGCCTTTCATTCAGGACAGGTCTTGGGAGATGCCCTCGGAATCAGCCGAAGCGCGGTCTGGAAACAGCTTCAACTGCTCGAGATGGATCTGGGTATCGAAATTCATAAGGTGCGTGGACGGGGTTATAAACTCTCTACGCCTGTTTCTTTACTGGATGGCGACGCGTTGTCGCGTCTCGGTCTTCCGGATGGCTGGTCTTTTCATACGCTCGACTCTGTTGACTCAACCAATGCCGAAGCTGCAAGGCTTATCTCTCGTGATTGCAGCATGCCTGCTCTCGTTCTGGCTGAGCGACAAACCTCAGGCAGGGGGCGTCGTGGTCGTAAATGGGTAAGCCCTTTTGCGGCCAACATGTACTACAGCCTCGCGCTGCGTATCGACGGCGGTATGCGTCAGCTGGAGGGGCTAAGCCTGCTCATAGGTCTCGCAGTCATGACTGTGCTTCGCGACATGGGCGTTGAGCGTGCAGGCCTTAAATGGCCCAACGATGTCCTCGTAGGTAGAAAGAAGATCGCCGGAATACTGCTTGAGTTGATCGGAGACCCTGCTGACGTCTGTCACGTGATCATCGGAGTGGGGGGCAACGTAAATATGCAGCTTTGCGCCGAGGTTGATCAGTCCTGGACGTCTATTCGTCTCGAGACCGGTGCCCTTGTGGATCGCAATGAGCTGGCTGTTCGCATGAGCCAAAAGATTGAGTCGTATCTGGTTGAGCATCGTCAAAAGGGATTCGAGGCATTTCGTGATGAGTGGGAGCGTGGTCACCTGTGGCAGGGCTCGGCAGTCACGTTGCTCTCGGGTGTTGAGCCTGTGAACGGCATTGTCTTGGGTATCGATGCGCTCGGCGCGTTGCGTTTGGAAGTGGATGGGGTGGAGAAAAGCTTTAGTGGTGGTGAGCTCAGCCTGAGGTTGCGCGATGATTCTTGAACTTGACTGTGGCAACAGCTTCATCAAGTGGCGTGTAACCTCGCGAAGCGATGCTGTGGTACTGGCGGGTGGCGTCGTCGATTCGGACAGTGCCTTACTGGACAATCTACAGAAGCTGCCTGGCCTGGCGTTGAGTCATTGTCGTCTGGTGAGTGTGCGCAACGCTGCAGAGACGGAAGCGCTGGTGTCGATGCTTGCCAGTGAATTCGCTGTCAGTCCGGTCTGCGCTTTACCGGCACGTGAGCTGGCAGGCGTCGTGAACGGCTACGAGGAGTTCGAGCGACTTGGGCTTGATCGCTGGCTGGCTTTTGTCGGTGCCTACCATGGCGTCCGAAAAGCTTGTCTGGTCATCGATCTCGGTACCGCTGTCACTTCTGACTTCGTGGCTTCTGATGGCAAGCACCTTGGCGGTTTCATATGCCCAGGCATGCCTCTGATGCGTGATCAGCTGCGCACCCACACGCGTCGTATAAGGTATGACGATGCAACAGCGCAGCGAGCCCTTACGGACCTCGTTCCCGGCCGTTCTACTGCTGAGGCAGTGGAACGTGGCTGCTCTCTGATGATTCGTGGTTTTGCGATGACGCAGTTGGAGATCGCGCGAGGATATTGGGAGGAGGATTTTGTCGTATTCATCACGGGTGGGGATGCGAGTCTGATCGCCGATGTTCTCCCGGGCGCTCGTATTGTTCCTGATCTGGTTTTTGTCGGTCTGGCCCTGGCTTGCCCGCTGCCCTGAGGTTTCTATGCGTTGGTTGTTTCTTCTTCTGTTGATGTTGAATGGCTTCTACTACATCTGGCATCAGCAAGAGGCGCCTCTGCGGGCGAAGGAAGTGCTTCCGCTGGCATTGCATCGCGCTGCACAGCAGGACATACGCTTGCTCAGTGAGTCTGATCCTGCGCACCTGCCTCGAGATGCCGATTCGAGCTGCCTTTACCTGGGCGGTTTCTCACGCCAGGAAGACGCTCGCGCGGTGGAGCAGCGGCTCAATAGCCTGGATATCCAGTCGCAATTCCAGGCTCTGCAGCCCGGCACCGGTGCGGGTTACTGGCTTAAAATCACGCCTGAAAGTCGACGTCTTGTCGAGTCTGGAGTCATCAACCAGTTGGTTCAGGACTTCCCTCAGTTAAAAAACAAAATAATGTCATGTGAAGGCATTGCAACTGCAGAATAGTTTGCATAGAATGGCGCCCGCTTCGCAGTGAGGTGTAAGTCTTGCGAACGAAGTGGAAATGGTCAACGCATGTAACCTCAGGTTTTTACTGAGAAAAAGGTTGACAGAAGGGTGGCATGAGTTGAGAATGCTGCCCTGCTCAGGAGGGGTTCCCGAGCGGCCAAAGGGATCAGACTGTAAATCTGACGTCTACGACTTCGAAGGTTCGAATCCTTCCCCCTCCACCAGATTTAGCGCGAGCTGCAAATTGCGCGGGTATAGTTTAGTGGTAGAACCTCAGCCTTCCAAGCTGATGATGCGGGTTCGATTCCCGCTACCCGCTCCATGTTTGCGGCTTATGCAGATTGTATTGCTCTTGTAGCTCAGTTGGTAGAGCACACCCTTGGTAAGGGTGAGGTCAGCGGTTCGAATCCGCTCAAGAGCTCCATTGCTAAAGGCAGATATAAAAATATCTGCCTTTGTTTTAGGTAAAGGCGCAATGCGCGGTTTGCCTGGAGCTGTTCAAGTCGGTGCCATTGGTTGGTGGGATTTGAATAAGGTGTTGAAATACTGTTGTCAGGTCCGCATAATGGTCGGCCTGATTTTGCTTTTAGGTCAGTAGCTCAATTGGCAGAGCGACGGTCTCCAAAACCGTAGGTTGGGGGTTCGATTCCCTCCTGACCTGCCAGATTCCCTAGATGTAATCTGGCTTTCTTTTCACAGGATCTCCGTAGATGAATCCCAAGGCTGAAGCATCAGACTCTCGCTTCGATATGCTGAAGTGGCTCCTCGTAGTCGTTTTGGTCGTCGTGGGTGTCGTCGGCAATCAGTACTATTCTGCTGAGCCGATCCTGTACCGTGTTCTCGCTCTCCTTGTTATCGCTGCTGCAGCTGCGTTTGTCGCTCTGCAGACTGGCAAGGGCAAGTCTTTCTTCGTTCTGGCGAAGGAAGCGCGTGCCGAGATCCGTAAAGTCGTTTGGCCTACTCGCCAAGAAACCACGCAGACCACGCTGATTGTTGTGGCTGTTGTTCTGGTTATGGCGTTGCTGTTGTGGGGGCTTGATTCCCTGCTCGGCTGGCTTGTTTCCTTGATTGTTGGCTAAGGGTGTCCCGTGGCTAAGCGTTGGTACGTAGTGCATGCTTACTCGGGTTACGAGAAGCATGTCATGCGCTCGTTGGTCGAGCGTGTGAAGCTCGCAGGCATGGAAGAAGGCTTCGGCGAAATTCTGGTTCCCACTGAAGAAGTGGTTGAAATGCGTAATGGCCAGAAACGCAAAAGCGAACGCAAGTTCTTCCCTGGTTACGTGCTGGTTCAAATGGACATGAATGAGGGTACTTGGCACTTGGTCAAGGATACCCCGCGTGTCATGGGCTTCATCGGCGGTACCGCTGACAAGCCTGCACCTATCACCGACAAAGAGGCAGAAGCGATTCTGCGTCGTGTCGCCGACGGTAGCGACAAGCCGAAGCCGAAGACTCTGTTCGAGCCAGGCGAGGTTGTTCGCGTGACCGACGGTCCGTTTGCCGATTTCAACGGCACGGTCGAAGAAGTCAATTACGAAAAGAGCCGTATCCAGGTGGCGGTGCTCATTTTCGGACGCTCTACTCCGGTAGAGTTGGAGTTCAGTCAGGTCGAAAAGGCATAACTGAGCTGGAATCCCATACCCCGCAGCCTAAGGCTGTGGGGTTTTTTCGTCACTGGGATATACGCGTAAGCAACCGGGGAGCCTTTATTGGCGCTTGTACCCGTAATTGGAGTGCCTCATGGCCAAGAAGATTAGTGCATACATCAAGCTGCAAGTGAAAGCCGCTCAGGCTAACCCAAGCCCGCCAGTAGGCCCGGCTCTGGGTCAGCACGGTGTGAACATCATGGAATTCTGCAAAGCGTTCAACGCCCGTACCCAGGGTATTGAGCCAGGCCTGCCGACTCCAGTGATCATCACTGTATACAGCGACCGTAGCTTCACTTTCGAAACAAAAAGTACCCCTGCGTCGGTTCTGCTGAAGAAAGCTGCAGGTCTGACCAGCGGCTCGGCTCGCCCGAACACCGTTAAAGTTGGCACCGTGACCCGTGCTCAGCTGGAAGAAATCGCAAAAGCAAAAAATGCGGATCTGACTGCTGCTGACATGGATGCGGCCGTGCGTACCATCGCCGGTTCCGCTCGTAGCATGGGCCTTAACGTGGAGGGTGTGTAATGGCTAAGCTGACCAAGCGTCAAAAGGCAATCGCTGGCAAGATCGAAGCTGGCAAGGCCTACAACTTTGTAGACGCAGCTGCTCTGCTGACCGAGCTGTCGACTGTCAAGTTCAGCGAGTCCGTTGACATCGCTGTAAACCTGGGCGTTGACCCTCGTAAATCCGACCAGGTAGTTCGTAGCGCTACCGTTCTGCCGCACGGCACTGGCAAAACTGTACGCGTTGCAGTTTTCACCCAGGGTCCTGCTGCTGAAGCCGCTCTGGCTGCCGGCGCTGATCGCGTTGGTATGGACGACCTGGCTGCCGAAATGAAAGCTGGCGACCTGAACTACGACGTGGTTATTGCTTCCCCGGACGCAATGCGTGTTGTAGGTCAGCTGGGTCAGGTTCTGGGTCCTCGCGGCCTGATGCCTAACCCGAAAGTCGGCACCGTTACTCCTGACGTTGCTAACGCCGTCAAGAATGCCAAGGCTGGTCAGGTTCGTTATCGCACCGACAAGAACGGCATCATCCACACTTCCGTTGGCAAGGTCGGCTTCGACGCCGTCAAGCTGAAGGAAAACGTTGAAGCACTGATCGCTGATCTGAAGCGTATCAAGCCTGCTTCCTCGAAAGGTATCTACGTCAAGCGCGTTACCCTGAGCACCACTATGGGCCCAGGCCTGGTGATCGATCAGGGCTCGCTGGACGCGTAAGACAAAGGCGGCACGTCTGACGTGCCGCCGAAAAATTGGGGTCCCTGCCTGGCGGGGGCTATCCAAGACCGTAGGCGGCGCAAGTCTTAAAACTCAAGCCTACGCAGATGGTGCTCCCGGTTCCTTATCGAATCAGACACCAAAACGACATCAGGCTTCGGCCAGGTGAAACGGTAACAAGCAGGAGTTAAACCCGTGGCAATTAAACTCGAAGACAAGAAGGCCATCGTCGCTGAAGTCAACGAGGCTGCCAAAGCTGGTCTGTCCGCAGTCGTGGCTGATGCCCGCGGCGTGACAGTTAGCGCTATGACCGGACTCCGTAAAGAGGCTCGTGAAGCTGGCGTTTACGTACGTGTTGTACGTAACACCCTGCTCAAGCGCGCTGTTGCCGACACTGATTTCAGTGTCCTCAACGACGTGTTCACAGGCCCGACCTTGATCGCATTCTCCAACGAACATCCGGGCGCTGCTGCTCGTCTGTTCAAGGAATTCGCAAAAGGTCAGGACAAGTTCGAGATCAAGGCAGCTGCGTTCGAGGGCAAGTTCCTCGCAGCTAATCAGATCGATGTACTGGCAACCCTGCCGACCCGTGACGAAGCAATTTCTCAGCTGATGAGCGTGATTCAAGGCGCTACCAGCAAGTTGGCTCGTACTCTGGCGGCTGTTCGCGACCAGAAAGAAGCAGCTGCAGCCTAAGGGTTCGCCGCTTCTCGCGTTTTTTGTTTTTTTCGATGGTCGCGTAGGCCGTCCCCAAATCAGGAATTAGAGTCATGTCTATCTCTCAAAACGATATCCTCGAAGCCGTTGGCAACATGTCCGTAATGGAAGTTGTTGAGCTGATCAAAGCTTTCGAAGAAAAATTCGGCGTTACTGCTGCCGCTGCTTCGGCTGGTCCAGCTGTTGCTGCTGCTGTTGTTGAAGAGCAAACTGAATTCAACGTCATGCTGCTGGAAGCTGGCGAGAAGAAAGTTAACGTCATCAAGGCAGTTCGTGAACTGACCGGTCTGGGCCTGAAAGAAGCGAAGGCAGTCGTTGACGGCGCCCCAGCAATGGTCCTGGAAGCTGTTGCCAAAGACGCAGCTGACAAAGCCAAAGCTACTCTGGAAGAAGCAGGCGCTAAAGTCGAGCTGAAATAAGCATCGATTTGAGTGTCCAGCCCACGCATCTAGCGAACGGCTGATGGCTGGTGGCTTTTGCCACCGGCCTTTTTCCGTTATAGACGATTGGCACGGTCAATGTCTGTAACGTGCAGGATCCACCGATGACGGTGGCGCAAACCAAGGGGTTTGCACGATTTTCTGGCTGCTTCCGTCGGGAGGGAGCCAAACAAGCAGGTGACCAAGCTGGGGAACGCTGATGGCTTACTCATATACTGAGAAAAAACGTATCCGCAAGGACTTTAGCAAGTTGCCGGACGTAATGGATGTGCCGTATCTCTTGGCCATCCAGCTGGATTCGTATCGCGAATTCCTGCAGGCGGGAGCGACCAAAGATCAGTTCCGCGACGTCGGTCTGCATGCAGCCTTCAAATCCGTTTTCCCGATCATCAGCTACTCCGGCAATGCTGCGCTGGAGTATGTAGGTTATCGCTTGGGCGAACCGGCATTTGATGTCAAGGAATGCGTGCTGCGCGGTGTGACTTACGCTGTACCTCTGCGAGTCAAGGTTCGTCTGATCATCTTCGACAAAGAGTCGTCGAACAAAGCGATCAAGGACATCAAAGAGCAAGAAGTCTACATGGGTGAAATCCCCCTGATGACTGAAAACGGTACCTTCGTAATCAACGGTACCGAGCGCGTTATCGTGTCTCAGTTGCACCGTTCGCCTGGCGTATTCTTCGACCACGACCGTGGCAAGACGCACAGCTCCGGTAAGCTGCTGTACTCCGCTCGTATCATTCCTTACCGCGGTTCGTGGCTGGACTTCGAGTTCGATCCGAAAGACTGCGTATTCGTCCGTATCGACCGTCGTCGCAAGCTGCCTGCGTCCGTACTGCTGCGCGCATTGGGTTACACCACCGAGCAAGTGCTCGATGCTTTCTATACCACCAACGTATTCCATGTTCGCGGTGAAAACCTGAGCCTGGAGCTGGTGCCTCAGCGCCTGCGTGGTGAGATTGCTGTTCTGGATATCCTGGACGACAAAGGCAAGGTCATTGTCGAGCAGGGTCGCCGTATTACTGCTCGTCACATCAACCAGCTGGAAAAGGCCGGGATCAAAGAGTTCGAAGTGCCGCTGGACTACGTCCTGGGCCGCACCACAGCCAAGGTCATCGTGCATCCGGCTACCGGCGAAATCATCGCCGAGTGCAACACCGAGCTGAACACTGAAATCCTGGCCAAGATCGCCAAGGCTCAGGTTGTTCGCATCGAAACGTTGTACACCAACGACATCGACTGCGGTCCGTTCGTCTCCGATACATTGAAGATCGATTCCACCAGCAACCAACTGGAAGCGCTGGTCGAGATCTATCGCATGATGCGTCCTGGCGAGCCACCAACCAAGGATGCTGCCGAGACTCTGTTCAACAACCTGTTCTTCAGCCCTGAGCGCTACGACCTGTCGGCTGTAGGCCGGATGAAGTTCAACCGTCGTATCGGTCGCACCGAGATCGAAGGTTCGGGCGTGCTGTGCAAGGAAGACATCGTAGCGGTCCTGAAGACCCTCGTTGACATCCGTAACGGCAAAGGCATCGTCGATGACATCGACCACCTCGGTAACCGTCGCGTTCGTTGCGTTGGTGAAATGGCCGAAAACCAGTTCCGTGTAGGTCTGGTGCGTGTAGAACGCGCGGTCAAAGAGCGTCTGTCGATGGCAGAGAGCGAAGGCCTGATGCCTCAGGACCTGATCAACGCCAAGCCAGTCGCTGCAGCGGTGAAAGAGTTCTTCGGTTCCAGCCAGCTTTCCCAGTTCATGGACCAGAACAACCCGCTGTCCGAGATCACCCACAAGCGTCGTGTCTCTGCACTCGGCCCTGGCGGTCTGACTCGTGAGCGCGCCGGCTTTGAAGTTCGAGACGTTCACCCGACTCACTACGGCCGCGTATGCCCGATTGAAACGCCGGAAGGTCCGAACATCGGTCTGATCAACTCGTTGGCAGCCTACGCTCGCACCAACCAGTACGGTTTCCTCGAGAGCCCGTACCGCGTTGTTAAAGAAGGTCTGGTTACCGACGAGATCGTTTTCCTGTCGGCAATCGAAGAAGCGGATCACGTCATTGCACGGGCTTCGGCCGCAATGAACGACAAGCAAGAGCTGATCGACGAGCTGGTTGCGGTACGTCACCTCAACGAATTTACGGTCAAGGCACCTGCCGACGTTACCCTGATGGACGTTTCGCCCAAGCAGGTTGTATCGGTAGCAGCGTCCCTGATCCCGTTCCTTGAGCACGACGACGCCAACCGTGCGTTGATGGGTTCCAACATGCAGCGTCAGGCTGTACCTACACTGCGTGCTGACAAGCCGCTGGTTGGTACCGGCATGGAGCGCAACGTTGCGCGTGACTCCGGCGTTTGCGTCGTGGCTCGTCGTGGCGGTGTGATCGACTCGGTTGATGCCAGCCGTATCGTGGTTCGTGTTGCTGACGACGAAGTTGAGACAGGTGAGGCCGGTGTAGACATCTACAACCTGACCAAATACACCCGTTCCAACCAGAACACCTGCATCAACCAGCGTCCGCTGGTGAGCAAGGGTGATCGCGTTCAGCGCAGCGACATCATGGCCGATGGTCCGTCCACCGACATGGGTGAGCTGGCACTGGGTCAGAACATGCGCATCGCGTTCATGGCCTGGAACGGTTTCAACTTCGAAGACTCCATCTGCCTGTCCGAGCGTGTGGTTCAGGAAGATCGCTTCACCACGATCCACATTCAGGAACTGACCTGTGTGGCCCGTGACACCAAGCTTGGCCCAGAGGAAATCACTGCCGACATCCCGAACGTGGGTGAAGCGGCGCTGAACAAGCTGGACGAAGCCGGTATCGTTTACGTAGGTGCCGAAGTCGGCGCCGGCGACATCCTGGTCGGCAAGGTCACTCCGAAAGGCGAGACCCAGCTGACTCCGGAAGAAAAACTGCTGCGTGCGATCTTCGGTGAGAAAGCCAGCGACGTTAAAGACACTTCCCTGCGCGTACCGACCGGTACCAAAGGTACTGTCATCGACGTTCAGGTCTTCACCCGTGATGGTGTCGAGCGTGACGCGCGTGCACTGTCCATCGAGAAGTCGCAACTCGACGAGATCCGCAAGGATCTGAACGAAGAGTTCCGCATCGTTGAAGGCGCTACTTTCGAACGTCTGCGCTCTGCGCTGGTCGGTCGTGTTGCAGAAGGCGGTGCTGGCCTGAAGAAAGGTCAGGAAATCACCGACGAAGTCCTCGACGGTCTTGAGCATGGTCAGTGGTTCAAACTGCGCATGGCTGAAGATGCTCTGAACGAGCAGCTCGAAAAGGCTCAGGCCTACATCGTCGATCGTCGCCGTCTGCTGGACGACAAGTTCGAAGACAAGAAGCGCAAGCTGCAACAGGGCGATGACCTGGCACCGGGCGTACTGAAGATCGTCAAGGTCTACCTGGCAATCCGTCGTCGCATCCAGCCGGGCGACAAGATGGCTGGTCGTCACGGTAACAAGGGTGTGGTCTCCGTGATCATGCCGGTTGAAGACATGCCGCACGATGCCAACGGTACGCCGGTGGACATCGTACTCAACCCGCTGGGCGTACCTTCGCGTATGAACGTCGGTCAGATCCTTGAAACCCACCTGGGCCTCGCGGCCAAGGGGCTGGGCGAGAAGATCAACCGCATGCTCGAAGAGCAGCGTAAAGTGGTTGAGCTGCGCAAGTTCCTCACCGAGATCTACAACGAGATCGGTGGCCGTCAGGAAAACCTGGACGAATTCACCGACCAGGAAGTTCTGGATCTGGCGAAGAACCTGCGTAACGGCGTTCCGATGGCCACTCCGGTGTTCGATGGCGCCAAGGAAAGCGAAATCAAGGCAATGCTCAAACTGGCTGACATGCCAGAGAGCGGCCAGATGCAACTGTTCGACGGTCGCACAGGCAACAAGTTTGAGCGTCCTGTAACAGTTGGCTACATGTACATGCTGAAGCTGAACCACTTGGTGGACGACAAGATGCACGCGCGTTCCACTGGTTCTTACAGCCTGGTTACCCAGCAGCCGCTGGGTGGTAAGGCACAGTTCGGTGGTCAGCGTTTCGGGGAGATGGAAGTGTGGGCGCTGGAAGCATACGGCGCGGCGTACACTCTGCAGGAAATGCTCACAGTCAAGTCGGACGATGTGAACGGTCGTACCAAGATGTACAAAAACATCGTGGACGGCGATCACCGTATGGAGCCGGGCATGCCCGAGTCTTTCAACGTGTTGATCAAAGAAATCCGTTCGCTCGGTATCGATATCGATCTGGAAACCGAATAACACGTGACGTGAATCGGGAGCAGGGCGTAAACCCCTGCTCCCTGCTCCGCCAGGAGGAAAGGCCTTGAAAGACCTACTGAATTTGCTGAAAAACCAGGGTCAAGTCGAAGAGTTCGATGCTATCCGCATCGGCCTCGCGTCGCCTGAGATGATCCGCTCGTGGTCGTTCGGTGAAGTTAAAAAACCGGAAACCATCAACTACCGTACGTTCAAGCCTGAGCGTGACGGTCTGTTCTGCGCCAAGATCTTTGGCCCGGTAAAAGATTACGAGTGCTTGTGCGGTAAGTACAAGCGCCTGAAGCACCGCGGTGTCATCTGCGAAAAATGCGGTGTGGAAGTGGCTCTGGCCAAGGTTCGTCGCGAGCGCATGGCTCACATCGAACTGGCTTCGCCAGTCGCTCACATCTGGTTCCTGAAGTCCCTGCCGTCCCGTATCGGCCTGCTGATGGACATGACCCTGCGTGATATCGAGCGCGTTCTCTACTTCGAGAGCTATGTCGTTATCGATCCAGGCATGACCACCCTCGAAAAGGGTCAACTGCTGAACGACGAGCAGTACTTCGAAGCGCTGGAAGAGTTCGGTGACGACTTCGACGCCCGTATGGGTGCCGAAGCTGTCCGTGAACTCCTGCACGCTATCGATCTGGAGCACGAAATTGGCCGTCTGCGTGAAGAGATTCCGCAAACCAATTCCGAGACCAAGATCAAGAAGCTGTCCAAGCGTCTGAAGCTGATGGAAGCCTTCCAGGGTTCCGGCAACCTCCCTGAGTGGATGGTGCTGACCGTTCTGCCGGTTCTGCCGCCAGATCTGCGTCCTCTGGTTCCATTGGACGGTGGCCGTTTCGCGACGTCCGACCTCAACGATCTGTATCGTCGAGTGATCAACCGTAACAACCGTTTGAAGCGTCTGCTGGATCTGTCCGCTCCTGACATCATCGTGCGCAACGAAAAGCGCATGCTGCAGGAAGCGGTCGATGCCCTGCTGGACAACGGTCGTCGCGGTCGCGCAATCACCGGTTCCAACAAGCGTCCTCTGAAATCCCTGGCTGACATGATCAAGGGTAAGCAAGGTCGTTTCCGTCAGAACCTGCTCGGTAAGCGCGTTGACTACTCCGGTCGTTCGGTAATTACCGTTGGCCCGACCCTACGTCTGCATCAGTGCGGTCTGCCTAAGAAGATGGCTCTCGAGCTGTTCAAGCCGTTCATTTTCGGCAAGCTGGAAATGCGTGGCCTGGCCACGACGATCAAAGCTGCCAAGAAGATGGTCGAGCGCGAGCTGCCGGAAGTGTGGGACGTTCTCGCTGAAGTGATTCGCGAACACCCAGTGCTTCTGAACCGTGCGCCAACGCTTCACCGTCTGGGTATCCAGGCATTTGAACCGGTACTGATCGAAGGTAAGGCTATCCAGCTGCACCCTCTGGTCTGTGCTGCGTACAACGCCGACTTCGACGGCGACCAGATGGCCGTTCACGTTCCTTTGACGCTGGA
The DNA here is from genome assembly GCF_001642795.1 of Pseudomonas viridiflava. Classification (GTDB taxonomy): domain Bacteria; phylum Pseudomonadota; class Gammaproteobacteria; order Pseudomonadales; family Pseudomonadaceae; genus Aquipseudomonas; species Aquipseudomonas viridiflava. The sequence continues at coordinate 12,082 of NZ_LKEH01000046.1, forward strand.
AGCCCAGCTCGAAGCGCGTGCGCTCATGATGTCGACCAACAACATCCTGTCGCCAGCCAACGGTGAGCCAATCATCGTTCCGTCGCAGGACGTTGTACTGGGTCTGTACTACATGACCCGTGAAGCGATCAACGCCAAGGGCGAAGGCCGTGTGTTTGCAGACCTGCAGGAAGTCGACCGCGTATTCCGCGCCGGCGAAGCAGCGCTGCACGCCAAGGTCAAGGTCCGCATCCACGAAACGGTCAACGATCGTGATGGTGGCAGCGTCAAGAACACCCGTATCGTCGACACCACTGTCGGCCGTGCGCTGTTGTTCCAGGTGGTTCCGGCCGGCCTGTCCTACGACGTCGTCAACCAGCCGATGAAGAAGAAGGCGATCTCCAAGCTGATCAACCAGTGCTACCGCGTGGTTGGTCTGAAAGAGACCGTCATTTTCGCTGACCAGTTGATGTACACCGGTTTTGCCTACTCGACTATCTCGGGTGTTTCGATCGGCGTTAACGACTTCGTTATCCCGGACGAGAAGGCTCGCATCATTGACGCGGCCACCGAAGAAGTTAAAGAGATCGAAAGTCAGTACGCCTCGGGCCTGGTTACTCAGGGCGAGAAGTACAACAAGGTGATCGACCTCTGGTCCAAGGCGAACGACGAAGTATCCAAGGCGATGATGTCGAACCTCTCGAAAGAGCGGGTGATCGACCGTCATGGTGTCGAAGTCGACCAGGAATCCTTCAACTCGATGTACATGATGGCCGACTCGGGTGCGCGTGGTTCTGCTGCCCAGATCCGTCAGCTGGCCGGTATGCGTGGTCTGATGGCCAAGCCGGACGGCTCCATCATCGAAACGCCGATCACTGCGAACTTCCGTGAAGGTTTGAGCGTACTTCAGTACTTCATCTCGACTCACGGTGCTCGTAAGGGTCTTGCGGATACCGCATTGAAGACCGCTAACTCCGGTTATCTGACTCGTCGTCTGGTAGACGTCGCGCAGGATCTGGTCGTTACCGAAGTCGATTGCGGCACCGAACACGGCTTGCTGATGACTCCGCACATTGAAGGCGGTGACGTTGTCGAGCCTCTGGGTGAGCGCGTGCTGGGTCGAGTTATCGCCCGTGACGTATTCAAGCCAGGCACTGAAGAAGTGATCGTGCCTGCCGGTACGCTGGTAGACGAGAAGTGGGTCGAGTTCATCGAGCTGAACAGCATCGACGAAGTGATCGTTCGCTCGCCGATCAGCTGTGAAACCCGCTACGGCATATGCGCCAAGTGCTACGGTCGCGACCTGGCTCGTGGGCATCAGGTCAACATTGGTGAAGCTGTCGGCGTTATCGCTGCACAGTCCATCGGTGAACCGGGTACCCAGCTGACAATGCGTACGTTCCACATCGGTGGTGCGGCAAGCCGGACCTCCGCAGCTGACAGCGTTCAGGTGAAGAATGGCGGTACTGTCCGTCTTCACAACCTGAAGCACGTTGAGCGTGTTGACGGTTGCCTGGTTGCGGTATCCCGCTCCGGTGAGCTGGCAATCGCCGATGACTTCGGTCGTGAGCGTGAGCGTTACAAGCTGCCATACGGTGCAGTGATTTCGGTGAAGGAAGGCGACAAGGTCGACGCTGGCTCTATCGTGGCCAAGTGGGATCCGCACACTCACCCAATCGTCACCGAGATGAAAGGTACTGTTACCTACGTCGGCATGGAAGAAGGCATCACGATCAAGCGTCAGACCGACGAATTGACCGGTATGACCAACATTGAAGTGCTCGATGCCAAAGACCGTCCAGCTGCCGGCAAGGACATCCGTCCGGCCGTGAAGATGGTAGGTCTGGATGGCAAGGATCTGTTGCTGCCGGGTACTGACGTACCTGCACAGTACTTCCTGCCTGCAAACGCCCTTGTTGGTGTTGCGGACGGTGCGCAGATCGCGATCGGTGATGTTATCGCTCGTATTCCGCAGGAAACTTCGAAGACTCGTGACATCACCGGTGGTCTGCCGCGTGTTGCTGACCTGTTCGAAGCCCGTCGTCCGAAAGAGGCGTCGATCCTTGCAGAAGTCAGCGGTACCATCGCGTTCGGTAAAGAGACCAAAGGCAAGCGCCGTCTGGTCATTACCCCGAACGACGGTAGCGATCCGTACGAGGAGCTGATTCCGAAGTGGCGTCACCTGAACGTCTTCGAAGGCGAACAAGTGAACCGCGGCGAAGTTATCTCCGACGGTCCGAGCGATCCACACGACATCCTGCGTCTGCTGGGTGTGAGTGCGCTGGCCAAGTACATCGTCAACGAGATCCAGGACGTATACCGTCTGCAGGGCGTGAAGATCAACGACAAGCACATCGAGACCATCCTGCGTCAGATGCTGCGTAAGGTTGAGATTGCCGAGTCTGGCGATTCCAGCTTCATCAAGGGCGACCAGATGGAGTTGACTCACGTACTGGTAGAGAACGAGCGTCTGAGCACGGAAGACAAGTTTGTCTCCAAGTTCACGCGCGTTCTGCTGGGTATCACCAAGGCATCGCTGTCCACTGAGTCGTTCATTTCCGCGGCCTCCTTCCAGGAGACAACCCGCGTACTGACCGAAGCAGCTGTGACTGGCAAGCGCGACTACCTGCGCGGCCTGAAGGAGAACGTGGTCGTGGGTCGTCTGATCCCGGCCGGTACCGGTCTGGCTTATCACAGCGAGCGCAAGCGTCGCCGTGAAATGGACAAACCGATGCGTGTCAGTGCGAGCGAGGTAGAAGCCGCTCTGACTGAAGCGTTGAACTCCAGCGGTAACTGAGACTAAAGCCTCGGCACTCGCATCAGTCGCACAGCATTCGTGCTATTCGCCTGATGTGGACGTCGGGGCTTTGTCTTGACTGGGGACAGGATCCTCTTTAGACTCTTGTACCCCTAAATTTGGCGGGGCTTGTGCCCTGTCATTTGCTTTTCTTGTAAGACAATAGCGTCGCAAGACAACAGTGGAGCTAGTAGATGGCAACTATCAACCAGCTGGTACGTCAGCCGCGTAAGCGTATCGTCGAGAAATCCGACGTGCCTGCGCTGCAGAACTGCCCGCAGCGTCGCGGTGTGTGCACTCGTGTGTATACCACCACGCCGAAAAAACCTAACTCGGCATTGCGTAAAGTCTGCCGTGTGCGCCTGACCAACGGTTTCGAGGTTTCCTCGTACATCGGTGGTGAAGGTCACAACCTGCAAGAGCACAGCGTGGTACTGATCCGTGGCGGTCGTGTAAAAGACTTGCCAGGTGTTCGTTATCACACCGTTCGTGGTTCTCTGGATACCTCCGGCGTTAAAGGCCGTAACCAGGGTCGCTCGAAGTACGGTACCAAGAAGCCTAAGTAGTATTTGGTTTCTGATTAAAATTGCAGATTTCTATTTTTCTGAGTCGATAAGAGTAAGGTCGGGCGCATCCTGTTCAGGATGGTGGTCCCGAGCTAACCTGAAGACCGTTTGAGGGCTTATCCATGCCAAGAAGACGCGTAGCAGCCAAGCGCGAAGTGCTTGACGATCCAAAATACGGAAGCCAGATTCTGGCGAAGTTCATGAACCACGTGATGGAAAGCGGCAAGAAAGCCGTTGCCGAGCGTATCGTTTATGGCGCGCTGGAGAAGGTTAAAGAGCGTAAGAACAGCGATCCCCTGGAAATCTTCGAGAAAGCTCTCGACGCCATCGCTCCGCTGGTCGAAGTAAAGTCGCGCCGTGTAGGCGGTGCTACTTACCAGGTTCCTGTCGAAGTTCGTCCGTCCCGTCGTAATGCTCTGGCAATGCGTTGGCTGGTAGACTTCGCGCGCAAGCGCGGCGAGAAGTCTATGGCTCTGCGTTTGGCTGGCGAACTGTTGGACGCCGCCGAAGGTAAAGGTGCTGCGGTCAAGAAGCGTGAAGATGTGCACCGTATGGCTGAGGCCAACAAGGCTTTCTCGCACTACCGCTTCTAATTTCAGCGTCACTAATTTTGCGAGGGCTTTATGGCTCGTACTACACCGATTGGCCGTTACCGTAACATTGGTATCGTCGCTCACGTGGATGCTGGTAAAACCACCACCACCGAGCGCGTCCTTTTTTACACCGGCAAAAGTCACAAGATGGGCGAGGTGCATGATGGCGCCGCGACCACGGACTGGATGGTTCAAGAGCAGGAGCGTGGTATTACCATTACTTCTGCTGCCATCACTGCCTTCTGGCAGGGTTCGGAAAAGCAGCACAAGGACCAGTATCGCTTCAACGTCATCGATACCCCGGGCCACGTTGACTTCACCATTGAAGTTGAACGTTCCCTGCGCGTACTCGACGGCGCGGTCGTGGTGTTCTGTGGTACTTCCGGCGTAGAGCCGCAGTCCGAAACCGTATGGCGTCAAGCCAACAAGTACGGTGTTCCACGTATCGTTTACGTGAACAAGATGGACCGTGCCGGTGCTAACTTCCTGCGCGTTATCGCTCAGATCAAGCAGCGCCTGGGCCACACTCCGGTTCCAATCCAGTTGGCTATCGGTTCCGAAGACAACTTCCAGGGTCAGATCGATCTGATGTCCATGGAAGCTGTTTACTGGAACGATTCCGACAAGGGTATGGTTCCTGTTCGCAAGCCGATCCCTGAAGAGCTTCAGGAACTGGCTGACGAGTGGCGCAGCAACATGGTCGAGGCTGCGGCCGAAGCCAATGAAGAGCTGATGAACAAGTACCTCGAAGGTGAAGAACTCACCAACGCGGAAATCAAGGCCGCTCTGCGTCAGCGCACCATTGCTGGCGAGATCGTTCTGGCTGTTTGCGGTTCTTCGTTCAAGAACAAGGGCGTTCCCCTGGTTCTCGACGCCGTGATCGACTACCTGCCGGCTCCAATCGATATTCCTGCTATCAAGGGTTCCGACCCTGATAACGAGGAAATTCAAATGGAGCGTCATGCAGACGACGACGAGCCGTTCTCGGCTCTGGCGTTCAAGATCGCTACCGACCCATTCGTGGGTACCCTGACCTTCGTCCGCGTTTACTCGGGCGTGTTGGCATCCGGCGACGGCGTGATCAACTCGGTCAAGGGCAAGAAAGAGCGCGTGGGTCGTATGGTGCAGATGCACGCAAACGCCCGCGAAGAGATCAAGGAAGTACGCGCTGGCGACATCGCGGCCCTGATCGGCATGAAGGACGTCACCACTGGTGAAACCTTGTGCAACGCTGACAAGCCAATCATCCTGGTTCGCATGGACTTCCCGGAGCCGGTTATTTCGGTTGCCGTTGAGCCAAAGACCAAGGATGACCAGGAAAAAATGGGTATTGCACTGGGCAAACTTGCTCAGGAAGACCCGTCTTTCCGCGTAAAAACTGATGAAGAGACTGGTCAAACGATCATCTCTGGCATGGGCGAGTTGCACCTGGACATCCTGGTTGACCGGATGCGCCGTGAGTTCAACGTCGAAGCCAACATCGGCAAGCCTCAGGTTTCCTATCGTGAGCGCATCACGAAGAACTGCGAAATCGAAGGCAAGTTCGTTCGTCAATCCGGCGGTCGTGGCCAGTTCGGTCACTGCTGGATCCGTTTTGCGCCTGCTGACGAAGGTCAGGAAGGTCTGCAATTCGTGAACGAAGTGGTGGGTGGTGTTGTTCCTAAGGAATACATCCCGGCTATCCAGAAGGGTATCGAAGAGCAGATGAAGAACGGCGTTGTTGCCGGCTATCCGCTGATCGGCCTGAAGGCTACCGTGTTTGATGGTTCTTACCACGACGTCGACTCGAACGAGATGGCGTTTAAGGTGGCTGCTTCCATGGCGACCAAGCAACTGGCCCAGAAGGGCGGTGGTGAGTTGCTTGAGCCGATCATGGCGGTAGAGGTTGTTACGCCTGAAGACTATATGGGTGACGTGATGGGCGACCTTAACCGTCGTCGCGGCATGATTCTGGGTATGGAAGATACGGTTTCCGGCAAGGTTATCCGCGCCGAGGTTCCGTTGGGTGAGATGTTCGGTTATGCGACCGACGTTCGCTCCATGTCTCAGGGTCGCGCAAGCTACTCTATGGAATTCAAAAAATACAATACAGCGCCGTCGCACATCGTCGAAACTGTAACCAAAAAACAAGGCTGATTCAGCGCCTTTAGGCTAGGAGTTATTTGTCGTGGCTAAAGAAAAATTTGATCGTTCCCTCCCGCACTGCAACGTCGGCACCATTGGTCACGTTGACCATGGCAAGACCACGCTGACTGCTGCTCTGACACGCGTTTGCTCCGAAGTTTTCGGTTCGGCTCGTGTTGACTTCGACAAGATCGACAGTGCACCGGAAGAGAAGGCTCGCGGTATCACCATCAACACCGCTCACGTTGAGTACAACTCGGCTACGCGTCACTACGCGCACGTTGACTGCCCAGGTCACGCCGACTACGTGAAGAACATGATCACCGGTGCTGCCCAGATGGACGGCGCTATCCTGGTTTGTTCGGCTGCTGACGGCCCGATGCCGCAGACTCGTGAGCACATCCTGCTTTCGCGTCAGGTAGGTGTTCCTTACATCGTGGTCTTCCTGAACAAGGCTGACCTGGTAGACGACGCCGAGTTGTTGGAGCTGGTAGAGATGGAAGTTCGCGACCTTCTAACCACTTACGACTTCCCGGGTGACGACACTCCAATCATCATCGGCTCTGCCCGTATGGCGTTGGAAGGCAAAGACGACAACGAGATGGGCACCACTGCCGTCAAGAAGCTCGTTGAGACTCTGGACAGCTACATTCCTCAGCCAGAGCGTGCTGTCGACAAGCCGTTCCTGATGCCAATCGAAGACGTGTTCTCCATCTCCGGTCGCGGTACTGTTGTGACCGGTCGTGTTGAGCGCGGTATCGTCAAGGTCCAGGACTCGCTGGAAATCGTTGGCCTGCGTGACACCACCACCACTACCTGCACTGGTGTTGAGATGTTCCGCAAGCTGCTCGACGAAGGTCGTGCTGGCGAGAACTGCGGCGTTCTGCTGCGTGGTACCAAGCGTGACGACGTTGAGCGTGGCCAGGTTCTGGTCAAGCCAGGCACCGTCAAGCCGCACACTCAGTTCGAAGCTGAAATCTACGTTCTGAGCAAGGAAGAAGGCGGTCGTCATACTCCGTTCTTCAAAGGCTATCGTCCACAGTTCTACTTCCGTACTACCGACGTAACTGGTAGCTGCGAACTGCCGGAAGGCGTCGAAATGGTTATGCCGGGTGATAACGTGAAAGTTTCCGTTACCCTGATCAAGCCTATCGCAATGGAAGACGGCCTGCGTTTCGCTATCCGTGAAGGCGGTCGTACCGTCGGCGCTGGCGTCGTAGCCAAAATCATCGCTTAAGCGTTGATGCCTTGAAAGAGCCCCCGCTTTGCGGGGGCTTTTTTATTGGGTTGACACCCTGTCTGCTCGTCTATAGAATTGCGCCTCCTTTTAACGGGCGTATTGCGCTCGGTGGGAACAGCAATCTGGAGTCTGAATCCAATGCAAAACCAGCAAATCCGTATCAGGTTGAAGGCTTTTGACCATCGCCTGATCGACCAATCAACCCAGGAAATCGTGGAAACCGCGAAACGTACTGGTGCACAGGTGCGTGGTCCGATTCCACTGCCGACTCGTAAAGAGCGGTTCACCGTTCTGGTTTCTCCGCACGTCAACAAAGACGCGCGCGACCAGTATGAGATCCGTACTCACAAGCGCGTTCTGGACATCGTCCAGCCAACGGATAAAACCGTTGACGCTCTTATGAAGCTCGATCTTGCGGCCGGTGTGGAAGTTCAGATCAGCCTCGGCTAAGACTTGGGTCTTAGTCGTGTAACGCTCTGAAATGGGCGGCCATAGCGGGTGAAAGCCCCGTACACTCATGAGGTTTACAACATGACTATTGGTGTAGTCGGTCGTAAATGCGGTATGACCCGTATTTTCACCGAAGAAGGTGTCTCCATTCCGGTCACGGTCATTGAGATCGAGCCGAATCGCGTCACTCAGTTCAAAACCGAAGAAACCGATGGCTATCGTGCAGTGCAAGTCACTGTCGGCGAGCGTCGCGCTTCGCGTGTTACAGCCGCTCAGGCTGGCCACTTCGCCAAGGCGAACGTAGCTGCCGGTCGTACCATCATGGAGTTCCGTCTTGAAGAAGGCGACTACCAGACTGGCGATCTGATCAACGCTGAAATCTTCGCTGCAGGTCAACTGGTTGATGTAACCGGTCAGTCCAAAGGTAAAGGCTTCCAGGGTACGATCAAGCGCTGGAATTTCCGTGGTCAGGATAACACCCACGGTAACTCCGTCTCCCACCGCGTCCCGGGCTCTATCGGCCAGTGCCAGACTCCTGGTCGTGTATTCAAGGGCAAAAAAATGTCCGGTCATATGGGCGCTGAGCGCGTGACCGTGCAGTCCCTGGAAGTAGTGCGCGTGGACGCTGAACGCAATCTGTTGTTGGTCAAGGGTGCTGTTCCTGGCGCTACTGGCGGCAACCTGGTTGTACGTCCGGCAGCCAAGGCTCGCGGTTAAGGGGAAGCTGACATGCAATTAAATGTAAATGACGCTCAAGCAATCGAAGTTTCCGAACTGACATTTGGCGGCGAATTCAACGAGACGCTGGTTCACCAGGCAGTCGTGGCCTACATGGCTGGCGGTCGTCAGGGTAGCAAGCAGCAAAAGACCCGTTCTGACGTATCCGGTGGCGGTAAGCGCCCATGGCGTCAAAAGGGTACTGGCCGCGCTCGTGCCGGTACTATCCGTAGCCCAATCTGGCGTGGCGGCGGTACCACTTTCGCAGCTCGTCCACAGGACCACTCTCAGAAGCTCAACAAGAAGATGTATCGCGCAGCACTGCGCTCCATCCTTGCTGAACTGGTTCGTACTGATCGTCTGGTCGTGGTTCAGGACTTCGCTGTTGAAGCACCGAAAACCAAAGACTTGCTGAGCAAGCTGAATGGCATGGGTCTGACTGATGTCCTGATCGTGTCTGACGCTGTTGACCAGAATCTGTACCTGGCTGCTCGTAACCTGCCGCACGTTGATGTTCGTGACGTACAGGGTTCCGATCCAGTTAGTCTGATCGCATACGACAAGGTGTTGATCACCGTGTCGGCCGTGAAGAAATTCGAGGAGCTGCTGGGATGAACCAGGAACGCGTATTTAAAGTTCTACTTGGCCCGCACGTTTCCGAAAAGGCCACGGTTCTGGCTGACAAGAAAGGCCAGTTCGTTTTCAAGGTTGCAACTGACGCAACCAAGCTGGAAATCAAGAAGGCCGTCGAAAGCCTGTTCAGCGTGAAAGTAGAGCGTGTTACTACCCTGAATGTTCTGGGTAAGAGCAAGCGCACTGCTCGCGGTCTGGGCAAGCGTAATGACTGGAAGAAGGCAGTTATCTCCCTTCAGCCAGGCCAAGATCTCGATTTCAGCAGCAGTGCTGAGTAAGGAAGGGGTGCATCATGGCAATCGTTAAATGCAAACCGACTTCCCCTGGCCGCCGTTTTGTGGTCAAGGTGGTCAACCAGGAGCTGCATAAAGGCGCTCCTCACGCACCGCTGCTCGAGAAAAAATCGAAGTCTGGTGGTCGTAACAACAATGGCCGTATCACTACCCGTCACATCGGTGGTGGCCATAAACAGCATTATCGTCTGGTCGACTTCCGTCGCAACGACAAAGATGGCATCGCTGCCACTGTCGAGCGTATCGAATACGATCCAAACCGTACTGCTCACATTGCTCTGCTGCTTTACGCAGACGGCGAGCGCCGCTACATCATCGCCCCTAAAGGCGTGAGTGCTGGCGACCAGCTGATTGCGGGTGCTCTGGCACCAATCAAGCCGGGCAACGCTCTTCAACTGCGCAACATTCCAGTTGGTAGCACCGTACACGGCATCGAATTGAAGCCAGGTAAAGGCGCACAGATCGCACGTTCCGCTGGTGCTTCCGCACAGCTGATCGCTCGTGAAGGTGTGTACGTAACCCTGCGTCTTCGCTCCGGTGAAATGCGTAAAGTATTGGCTGAATGCCGTGCAACGCTTGGCGAAGTCTCGAACTCCGAGCACAGCCTGCGTTCGCTGGGTAAAGCTGGTGCCAAACGCTGGCGTGGCGTTCGCCCAACCGTTCGTGGTGTTGCCATGAACCCGGTTGACCACCCACATGGTGGTGGTGAAGGTCGTACCTCTGGTGGTCGTCATCCGGTATCGCCGTGGGGCTTCCCGACTAAGGGCGCGAAGACTCGTGGTAATAAGCGTACCGACAAAATGATCGTCCGTCGTCGCAAGTAAATAGAGGGATACGACAGTGCCACGTTCTCTGAAAAAAGGTCCTTTTATTGATCTTCACCTACTGAAGAAGATCGAAGTGGCGGCGGAAAAGAACGATCGCAAACCAGTTAAAACCTGGTCGCGTCGTTCGATGATCCTGCCACAAATGGTCGGTTTGACCATTGCAGTGCATAACGGTCGTCAACATGTTCCCGTTCTCGTGAGCGAAGACATGGTCGGCCATAAACTGGGCGAGTTTGCCGGTACCCGCACATATCGTGGGCACGTGGCAGACAAGAAAGCCAAGCGTTAAGGGGTAAGGAACGATGGAAGTAGCCGCTAAGTTGTCGGGCGCTCGAATCTCCGCCCAGAAAGCCCGCTTGGTCGCCGACCAGATCCGCGGGAAGAAGGTGGGCGAAGCGCTCAACCTGTTGGCTTTCAGCAGTAAGAAAGCCGCCGAGATCCTGAAGAAAGTGCTGGAGTCGGCTGTAGCCAACGCCGAGCATAACGAAGGCGCAGACGTTGATGACCTTAAGGTCTCCACCGTTTTCGTCAACGAAGGGCGTTCGCTGAAGCGAATCATGCCACGTGCCAAAGGCCGTGCTGATCGCATCGTCAAGCGGTCTTGCCATATCACTGTCAAGGTTGCTGACAAGTAACGGAGTCGAAGAGATGGGTCAGAAAGTACATCCCATTGGCATTCGCCTGGGAATCGTCAAGGAGCACACCTCCGTCTGGTACGCCGACGGTCGGACTTATGCGGACTATTTGTTCGCTGATCTGAAGGTGCGAGAGTATCTCCAAGACAAACTAAAAAGCGCGTCCGTAAGCCGTATCGATATCCATCGTCCGGCTCAGACTGCACGTATCACCATCCACACCGCTCGTCCCGGCATCGTGATCGGCAAGAAAGGTGAAGATGTTGAGAAACTGCGTCAGGACCTGACCAAGCAAATGGGTGTGCCTGTGCACATCAATATCGAAGAGATCCGCAAGCCGGAGCTGGACGGTATGTTGGTTGCGCAGAGCGTAGCTCAGCAGCTGGAGCGTCGTGTAATGTTCCGTCGCGCTATGAAGCGCGCTGTACAGAACGCAATGCGCATTGGTGCCAAAGGCATCAAAATCCAAGTGAGCGGTCGTCTCGGCGGTGCTGAAATCGCACGTACTGAATGGTATCGCGAAGGGCGTGTGCCATTGCACACCCTGCGTGCCGACATCGACTATGCCAACTACGAAGCTCACACCACTTATGGTGTGATCGGTGTAAAGGTTTGGATCTTCAAAGGCGAAGTAATTGGTGGTCGCCAAGAAGAACTGAAACCACAAGCACCAGCGCCTCGTAAAAAAGCTGCTAAGTAAGGGGTACGCCAAATGTTGCAACCAAAGCGTACGAAGTTCCGCAAGCAGATGACCGGCCACAACCGTGGTCTGGCACTGCGCGGTAGCAAAGTCAGCTTCGGCGAGTTCGCGCTGAAGTCTGTTGCTCGTGGTCGTCTCACCGCTCGTCAGATCGAGTCAGCGCGTCGTGCTCTGACCCGTCACGTAAAACGTGGCGGCAAGATCTGGATCCGTGTATTCCCGGACAAGCCTGTCACCAAGAAGCCACTCGAAGTTCGGATGGGTAAAGGTAAGGGTAACGTCGAGTACTGGGTTGCCCAGATTCAGCCAGGCAAAGTCCTGTATGAAATCGAGGGTGTTACTGAAGAGCTGGCGCGTGAGGCTTTCGCCCTGGCTGCTGCAAAGCTGCCACTCGCCACCTCCTTTGTTAAGCGGACGGTGATGTGATGAAAGCGAATGAACTTCGTGAAAAATCAGCACAGCAGCTGAACGAGCAACTGCTCGGCCTGCTGCGCGACCAGTTCAATCTGCGTATGCAGAAAGCAACTGGCCAGTTGGGGCAGTCTCACCTGCTCTCGCAAGTTAAGCGTGACATCGCTCGCGTGAAGACTGTGNCTCAACCAGCAGGCAGGTAAGTAATCATGGCTGAAGCCGAAAAAACCGTCCGTACGCTGACTGGCCGTGTCGTCAGCGACAAGATGGACAAGACCATCACCGTTCTGATTGAGCGTCGCGTAAAGCACCCAATCTACGGTAAATACGTTAAGCGTTCGACTAAGCTGCACGCGCACGACGAAACCAACCAGTGCCATATCGGCGACAAGGTCACGATTCGTGAAACTCGTCCGGTAGCCAAGACCAAGTCTTGGGCATTGGTTGATATCCTCGAACGCGCTGTGGAAGTCTAAGGGCTAAGGGTCGGAGAAATTATATGATTCAGACTCAATCCATGCTCGATGTGGCCGATAACAGCGGCGCACGCCGCGTTATGTGCATCAAGGTGCTGGGTGGCTCCCATCGTCGTTACGCTGGTATCGGTGACATCATCAAAGTAACCGTGAAGGAAGCAATTCCGCGCGGCAAGGTGAAGAAAGGCCAAGTGATGACTGCTGTTGTAGTCCGCACTCGCCATGGCGTTCGTCGTGCAGACGGCTCCATCATCCGCTTCGATGGCAATGCTGCTGTTCTGTTGAACAACAAGCAGGAGCCGATCGGTACCCGTATCTTTGGGCCAGTGACGCGTGAACTTCGTACTGAGAAGTTCATGAAGATCGTCTCGCTCGCCCCAGAAGTTCTGTAAGGAGATCCGACATGCAAAAGATTCGTCGTGACGACGAGGTCATCGTGATCGCCGGCAAAGACAAAGGTAAGCGCGGTAAGGTGCTCAAGGTTCTCGCTGACGACCGTCTGGTCGTTGGTGGGATCAACCTGGTGAAGCGTCATACCAAGCCTAACCCGATGTCGGGCGTACAGGGCGGTATCGTCGAGAAAGAAGCGCCACTGCACGCTTCCAACGTCGCCATTTTCAACGGCGCAACCAACAAGGCTGACCGCGTTGGTTTCAAAGTTGAAGACGGCAAGAAAATTCGTGTCTTCAAGTCGACCCAAAAAGCGGTTGATGCTTGAACACTGCTAGGTAGAAGACCATGGCACGACTAAAAGAGATTTACCGGAAGGAAATCGCTCCGAAGCTTAAGGAAGAACTTAAGCTCGCGAACGTGATGGAAGTTCCGCGCGTTACCAAAATCACCCTGAACATGGGTCTGGGCGAAGCGATCGGCGACAAGAAAGTCATCGAGCACGCTGTTGCTGACCTGGAAAAGATCACCGGTCAAAAAGTCGTTGTGACTTACGCTCGGAAATCCATCGCTGGCTTTAAAGTCCGTGAAGGATGGCCGATCGGCGTCAAAGTGACTCTGCGCCGCGATCGTATGTATGAATTCCTGGATCGTCTGCTGTCGATCTCCCTGCCTCGGGTTCGCGACTTCCGCGGCCTGAATGCCAAGTCCTTCGATGGTCGTGGTAACTACAGCATGGGCGTGAAAGAGCAGATCATTTTCCCGGAAATCGACTACGACAAGATCGATGCTCTCCGCGGTCTGGACATCACCCTGACCACCACTGCCAAGAACGATGATGAAGGCCGCGCATTGCTGCGTGCTTTCAAATTCCCGTTCCGCAACTGATTGGAGTAGGAAAATGGCCAAGAAGAGCATGAAAAACCGTGAGCTGAAGCGTCAGCTCACTGTTGCCAAGTACGCCAAGAAGCGTGCCGAGCTGAAGGCAATCATCGTTGATCTGAACGCAAGTCCAGAAGCGCGTTGGGAAGCTACCGTAGCTCTGCAGAAGCAACCACGTGACGCAAGCGCTTCGCGCATGCGTAACCGTTGCCGCATCACCGGTCGTCCACACGGCGTTTACCGCAAGTTCGGCCTTGGCCGTAACAAGCTGCGTGAAGCTGCCATGCGTGGCGACGTACCAGGTCTGGTTAAAGCCAGCTGGTAAGGCGCAACTCTCGCTTCAATCCGATCGACGGCGCAGGTTGTCGGTTGGAATGAAGCCTGAATTTGAATCAAGCCCCTTTTGGGGCTTGATTCATTTCTGGGGTAGGACTAGAATTGCCGGCTCGCCTGAGCCCGTGTTTTCACTTGCCCGGAAAATCTCGGCGATAAGCTGTAGCCGTAAGGCTAATTATTTTGTTTTAGGAGCGTCTAGCCCATGAGTATGCAGGACCCGTTAGCGGACATGCTAACTCGTATCCGTAATGCCCAGATGGCTGAAAAGCCCGTCGTAAGCATGCCATCTTCCACGTTGAAGGTTGCTGTAGCAAAAGTCCTGAAGGACGAAGGCTACATTGCGGGTTATCAGATCAGCAGCGAAGTTAAACCATCGCTGTCCATCGAGCTTAAGTACTTCGAAGGCCGTCCGGTCATTGAAGAAGTTAAGCGCGTCAGCCGCCCAGGCTTGCGTCAGTACAAGTCCTCCGACGATCTGCCAAAAGTTCGTGGCGGTCTCGGTGTGTCTATCGTCTCCACCAACAAAGGTGTGATGACGGATCGTGCTGCGCGCGCTGCCGGTGTCGGTGGCGAAGTGCTTTGCACTGTGTTCTAAGGGGGGATAAGCATGTCACGCGTAGCTAAGAACCCCGTTAAGTTGCCATCCGGCGTCGAAGTCAAACTCGTCGGCCAGCAGCTTTCGGTGAAGGGTGCCAAGGGCACTCTAGAACTGAACGTCCATTCGTCTGTTGAGATTGTTGAAGAAGCTGGTGAGCTGCGTTTCGCTGCTCGCAATGGCGATCAACAAACCCGCGCAATGGCCGGCACAACTCGTGCACTGGTTAACAACATGGTCCAGGGCGTAAGCCAAGGCTTCGAGCGCAAGCTCCAGCTGGTCGGTGTTGGTTACAAAGCGCAAGCAAAAGGCACGGTCCTGAACCTGGCACTTGGCTTCTCGCACCCGGTGGATTACGAATTGCCGAATGGCATCACCGCTGAGACCCCCAGCCAGACCGATATCCTGATTCGCGGTATCGATAAGCAGTTGGTTGGTCAAGTGGCCGCTGAGATCCGCGACTTCCGCCGTCCTGAGCCTTACAAAGGCAAAGGTGTGCGTTACGCGGACGAAGTCGTCCGCCGTAAAGAAGCCAAGAAGAAGTAGGGCATAGCAAATGACCGTCAAAAAAGTTACCCGACTGCGTCGCGCTCGCAAAGCACGCCTGAAAATGCACGAGCTGGAAGTCGTGCGTCTCTGCGTGCACCGCTCTTCGCAGCACATTTATGCCCAGGTCATTTCGGCCGACGGCAGCAAAGTCCTGGCAAGTGCCTCGACTTTGGACAAAGAACTGCGTGATGGTGCCACTGGCAACATCGACGCGGCCACTAAGGTTGGCAAGCTGGTCGCCGAGCGTGCAAAAGCCGCGGGCGTATCGCAAGTGGCTTTCGACCGTTCTGGCTTCAAGTACCACGGCCGTGTCAAAGCGCTGGCTGATGCTGCTCGTGAAGGCGGGCTGGAGTTCTAAGTTATGGCAAATAACGACCAAAAACGCGACGAAGGCTACATCGAGAAGCTGGTTCAAGTTAACCGCGTGGCCAAAACCGTAAAAGGCGGCCGTATCTTCACTTTCACTGCGTTGACCGTAGTGGGTGATGGTAAAGGGCGTGTTGGCTTCGGCCGTGGCAAGTCACGTGAAGTGCCTGCTGCAATCCAGAAAGCGATGGAAGCTGCTCGCCGCAACATGATCCAGGTGGATCTGAACGGCACCACACTGCAGTACGCAATGAAGTCCGCCCATGGCGCTTCGAAGGTGTACATGCAGCCTGCTTCCGAGGGTACCGGTATCATCGCTGGCGGCGCTATGCGCGCAGTGCTGGAGGTTGCTGGTGTTCACAACGTGTTGGCCAAGTGCTACGGCTCGACTAACCCTGTAAACGTGGTTCACGCCACTTTCAAGGGTCTGAAGGGCATGCAGTCTCCTGAGTCCATCGCTGCCAAGCGTGGCAAGCGTGTTGAGGAGATCATCTGATCATGGCTACCGTAAAAGTAACGCTGATCAAAAGCATGACCGGTCGCATCCCTAATCACAAATTGTGCATTAAGGGTTTGGGTCTGCGTCGCATCGGTCACACTGTAGAAGTCCTGGATACTCCCGAAAATCGCGGGATGATCAACAAGGCTTACTACATGCTGCGAGTCGAGGGTTAATCGATGAAACTCAATGATCTGAGTCCAGCGCCGGGTTCCCGTCGCGAAAAGCATCGTCCGGGCCGTGGTATCGGTAGCGGTTTGGGTAAGACTGGTGGCCGCGGCCACAAAGGTCAGACCTCCCGCTCCGGTGGCACCATTGCTCCGGGCTTTGAGGGCGGCCAACAGCCGCTGCATCGTCGCCTGCCAAAATTCGGTTTCGTTTCCCTGAAAGCCATGGACCGCGCAGAAGTGCGTCTGTCCGAGCTGGCCAAAGTGGAAGGCGACATCGTAACTGTGCAGACCCTGAAGGATGCCAATGTGATTAACCAGAACGTACAGCGTGTGAAAATCATGCTGTCGGGCGAAGTTACTCGCGCTGTCACCATCAAAGGTATCGCCGCCACCAAAGGTGCGCGTGCGGCTATCGAAGCAGCTGGCGGCAAGTTCGAGGAATAAATGGCTAAGCAAGGTGCTCTCTCTGCGCTCGGCAAAGGCGGTATGTCTGAACTCTGGGCTCGTCTGCGTTTTCTGTTCCTGGCGATTATCGTCTACCGAATAGGCGCACACATCCCGGTTCCAGGTATCAACCCGGACCGACTCGCAGAACTGTTTCGACAGAATGAGGGGACCATTCTTAGCTTGTTCAACATGTTTTCCGGTGGCGCGCTGGAACGGATGAGCATCTTTGCACTGGGGATCATGCCGTACATTTCGGCATCGATCATCATGCAGTTGATGACCGCCGTCAGCCCGCAACTGGAGCAGTTGAAGAAGGAAGGTGAAGCTGGCCGTCGCAAGATTAGCCAGTACACCCGCTATGGCACCGTAGTCCTGGCTCTGGTTCAAGCTGTCGGCATGTCTGTCGGCCTGGCCAGTCAGGGCGTAGCGTTTTCTGGGGACCTGGGTTTCCATTTTGTGGCCGTAACCACCTTCGTGGCAGGTGCGATGTTCATGATGTGGCTGGGCGAGCAGATTACCGAACGCGGTGTCGGCAACGGTATCTCGATGTTGATTTTCGCAGGTATCGTCGCCGGTCTTCCGAGAGCGATAGGGCAGTCTTTCGAGTCTGCACGTCAGGGTGATATCAATATCTTCGCTCTGGTCGCAATCGGTTTGCTGGCAGTAGCGATCATCGGTTTCGTGGTCTTCATTGAGCGTGGTCAGCGTCGTATTGCTGTTCACTACGCCAAGCGTCAGCAGGGCCGCAAGGTCTTCGCTGCACAGACAAGCCACTTGCCGCTGAAAGTGAACATGGCTGGTGTGATTCCGGCCATTTTTGCGAGCAGCATTTTGCTGTTCCCGGCTTCGCTGGGTTCCTGGTTTGGTCAGTCCGAAGGTCTGGGCTGGTTGCAGGACATCTCGCAGTCGATCGCTCCTGGTCAGCCGTTGAATATTCTGCTGTTTAGTGCAGGGATTATTTTCTTCTGCTTCTTCTATACGGCGTTGATGTTCAATCCGAAAGACGTAGCGGAAAACCTGAAGAAGTCCGGTGCCTTTATTCCGGGTATTCGTCCAGGCGAGCAGTCGGCGCGCTACATTGATGGCGTTCTGACTCGTTTGACCATGTTCGGTGCTCTTTATATGACGGCCGTGTGTCTGCTTCCCCAGTTTCTGGTGGTTGCGGCAAACGTACCGTTCTACCTTGGCGGGACCTCGTTGCTGATCGTGGTCGTGGTTGTGATGGACTTCATGTCCCAAGTGCAATCTCACCTCGTTTCGCACCAGTATGAATCCCTGATGAAGAAAGCCAACCTGAAGGGCTACGGTGGCAGCGGCGGTATGCTGCGCTGAAGCACCCCTAAGGTTCGAGGAGTTGGTGATGAAAGTTCGTGCATCGGTGAAAAAGCTGTGCCGTAACTGCAAGATTATTCGCCGCGAAGGTGTTGTTCGAGTAATTTGCAGCGCGGAACCACGTCATAAGCAGCGCCAAGGCTGATTGTGATTTGTGCTTAAGCCCAGCAGCTAGTGCGCTGCTGGGTTGATTATTTGTTACTACAGCGATATTATCTCGCGCCCTATTTCTTGGCTTCCGGGGCGTAGGTAGCTGTCAATTGGAGTCCCACTGAATGGCCCGTATTGCAGGCGTTAACATTCCAGATAACAAGCATACTGTTATCTCGCTGACCTACATCTATGGTGTTGGTCGCACCACTGCACAGAAAATTTGTGCAACCACCGGGGTTAACCCGGCGGCGAAGATCAAAGATCTGAGCGACGAGCAGATTGAACAGCTGCGTGGCGAAGTGGCGAAGTTCACCACTGAAGGTGACCTGCGTCGCGAAATCAACATGAAAATCAAGCGCTTGATGGACCTGGGCTGCTACCGCGGTCTGCGTCATCGTCGTGGTCTGCCAGTACGCGGTCAGCGTACCAAGACCAACGCGCGTACTCGCAAAGGTCCGCGTAAGCCGATCCGCAAGTAATCGCTCCAGCGCAACGACAGGAATTTAGTCATGGCAAAACCTGCTGCTCGTCCTCGTAAAAAAGTTAAAAAGACAGTGGTTGATGGCATCGCCCACATCCACGCGTCGTTTAACAACACAATCGTCACCATTACCGATCGTCAAGGTAACGCTCTTTCGTGGGCTACCTCCGGCGGTTCGGGTTTCCGTGGTTCCCGCAAGTCCACGCCGTTCGCTGCTCAGGTAGCTGCTGAACGTGCTGGTCAAGCTGCGCTGGAATACGGTCTGAAGAACCTCGACGTCAATGTCAAGGGTCCAGGCCCAGGTCGTGAATCCGCTGTCCGTGCATTGAACGGCTGTGGCTATAAGATCGCCAGCATCACCGACGTGACGCCAATCCCGCACAACGGGTGCCGTCCGCCGAAGAAGCGCCGCGTGTAATCCAGGAGACTGTAAGAAATGGCTCGTTACATTGGTCCAAAATGCAAACTTGCTCGTCGTGAAGGCACCGATCTCTTTCTGAAGAGCGGCGTTCGCGCTATCGAATCCAAGTGCAACATCGAAGCAGCTCCAGGCATCCACGGCCAGCGCCGCGGTCGCCAGTCCGATTACGGTACTCAGCTGCGTGAAAAGCAAAAAGTCCGTCGTATCTACGGCGTTCTCGAGCGTCAGTTCAGCGGCTACTACAAAGAAGCCGCCGGCAAGAAAGGCGCAACAGGTGAGAACCTGCTGCAGCTGCTCGAATGCCGTCTGGACAACGTTGTATACCGCATGGGCTTCGGCTCGACTCGTGCCGAATCCCGTCAATTGGTTTCGCACAAGTCTGTTAGCGTCAACGGCAAAACCGTTAACGTTCCTTCTTATCAGGTTCGTGCTGGCGACGTTGTTGCTATCCGCGAAAAGGCTAAGAACCAACTGCGTATTGTCCAGGCTCTCGATCTGTGTGCCCAACGTGGCCGCGTAGAATGGGTAGAAGTAGACACTGAGAAGAAATCGGGCGTTTTCAAGAACGTACCAGCTCGCAGTGATCTATCCGCCGACATCAACGAAAGCCTGATTGTCGAGCTCTACTCCAAGTAAGGGCTAGAAAATAGGTGCATCCATGCAGATTTCGGTAAATGAGTTCCTGACACCCCGCCATATTGATGTGCAGGTTGTCAGTCCAACCCGCGCCAAGATCACTCTCGAGCCTCTCGAGCGTGGTTTCGGCCATACCCTGGGCAACGCGCTTCGCCGCATTTTGTTGTCCTCCATGCCCGGCTGTGCAGTAGTCGAGGCCGAGATTGACGGTGTGCTCCATGAGTACAGCGCCATCGAAGGTGTACAGGAAGACGTCATTGAAATCCTGTTGAACCTTAAAGGTCTGGCTATCAAGCTGCACGGTCGAGACGAAGTTACGCTGACCTTGTCGAAGAAGGGTTCGGGGGTGGTTACCGCTGCCGATATTCAGCTGGATCATGATGTCGAGATCGTTAACCCCGATCACGTAATCGCTAACCTGGCGTCTAACGGCGCCTTGAACATGAAGCTCACCGTAGCTCGTGGTCGTGGTTATGAGCCGGCAGACTCGCGTCAAAGCGATGAAGACGAAAGCCGCAGCATTGGTCGCTTGCAGCTTGACTCTTCGTTCAGCCCGGTTCGCCGTATCGCATACGTGGTGGAAAACGCCCGTGTCGAACAGCGTACCAACCTGGACAAGCTGGTTATTGATCTGGAAACCAATGGTACGCTGGATCCTGAAGAGGCCATTCGCCGCGCTGCAACCATTCTGCAACAGCAGTTGGCTGCGTTCGTCGACCTCAAGGGCGACAGCGAACCAGTGGTAATCGAACAGGAAGACGAGATCGATCCGATCCTGCTCCGTCCGGTTGACGATTTGGAACTGACTGTACGTTCGGCTAACTGCCTTAAGGCGGAGAACATTTACTACATTGGTGACCTGATTCAGCGCACCGAAGTAGAACTGTTGAAAACTCCGAACCTTGGGAAGAAGTCTTTGACTGAGATCAAAGACGTTCTGGCCTCCCGTGGTCTGTCCCTCGGCATGCGCCTCGACAACTGGCCGCCGGCAAGTCTTAAGAAGGACGACAAGGCTACGGCCTGATCGTCGTAATCACCGAACGCGAGTTTGGTAAGGAATGAACCATGCGTCATCGTAAAAGTGGACGTCACCTGAGCCGTACCAGCTCTCACCGCAAAGCCATGTTTCAAAACATGGCGGTGTCGCTGTTCGAGCACGAGCTGATCAAGACTACCCTGCCGAAAGCCAAGGAACTGCGCCGCGTTGCCGAGCCGCTGATCACCTTGGCCAAGGAAGACAGCGTTGCTAACCGTCGTCTGGCTTTCGACCGTACTCGTTCGAAAGAAATCGTCGGCAAGCTGTTCAACGATCTGGGCAAGCGCTACGCAACCCGTCAGGGCGGCTACCTGCGCATCCTCAAGTGCGGTTTCCGCGCTGGCGACAACGCGCCTATGGCGTACGTCGAGTTGGTTGATCGTCCTATCGGTGGCTCTGTAGAAGCTGCTGAATAAGACATCAGTTTGAACAAGAAACCGGGCCCTGCGCTCGGTTTTTTGTTGCCTTAAATTAAGTAATCCTATCAACATTTAACAATTAATAAATTTCCTCATGTGATGCTTTCGAATAATAATCTCGCTCAAGCTGATTAGCCGGCTATATAGAGCCTGAGGAAGACATTGCATGACCCAGAAGACGCTTACGACCGCCAGTGGTGCGCCAGTCGCCGACAACCAGAACTCCCGCTCGGCAGGCCCACGGGGTCCTTTGCTGCTGGACGATTTCCATCTGATCGAGAAGCTCGCACACTTCAACCGCGAGAACATTCCAGAACGTCGCGTACACGCCAAGGGCTCGGGTGCTCACGGAACTTTCACCGTGACCAAAGACATCACTCAGTACACCAGCGCCGATCTGTTCAACACCGTAGGCAAGCAGACCCCCATCTTCATTCGCTTCTCCACGGTCGGTGGCGAGCGCGGCTCGGCTGACACTGAACGCGATCCTCGTGGCTTCGCCGTAAAGTTCTATACCCAGGAAGGTAACTGGGACATCGTGGGCAATAACACACCGGTGTTCTTCATCCGTGATCCGCTGAAATTCCCTGACTTCATCCATACGCAGAAGCGTCTGCCGCAGACCAACCTGAAAAGTCCGCAGATGATGTGGGACTTCTGGTCGCACTCTCCAGAAGCCTTGCATCAGGTCACCATCCTGTTTTCGGATCGCGGTATTCCTGATGGCTACCGCCACATGCACGGCTTTGGCAGCCACACCTACAGTCTGATCAGCGCCAATGGCGAGCGTCACTGGGTGAAGTGGCACTACAAGAGCAGGCAAGGCATCAAGAACCTCACGCCCGAGGACGCTGCACGCATTGCCGGTACCGATCCTGATTACGCTCAGCGCGATCTGTTCACTGCTATCGAGAAGGGTGACTTTCCGAAGTGGCAGGTCTGCATTCAGTTGATGACCGAAGCCCAGGCCAACAACCATCACGAGAACCCGTTCGACGTGACCAAAACCTGGTCGCAGAAAGAGTACCCGTTGATTGAAGTCGGTGAGATGGAGTTGAACCGCAACCCGCTGAACTACTTCGCCGAAGTCGAGCAGGCAGCGTTTGGCCCGAGCAATATGGTGCCGGGCGTAGGTCTGTCGCCAGACCGTATGCTGCAAGGTCGTGTGTTCGCTTACGCGGATGCTCACCGCTATCGCGTCGGCACCAACCATCAGCAACTGCCGATCAACGCGCCGAAGAACCCGGTTTACAGCTACCAGCGTGACGGCTCGATGGCATTTGGCACCAATGGTGGTGCTGCACCGAATTATGAGCCAAACAGCTATTCGGACGCGCCCAAGCAGGATCCGCGCTATGCCGAGCCAGCACTTGCATTGAGCGGCACCGCTGATCGTCACGACCACCGCGTGGACGGTGATTACTACAGTCAGGCGGGCAAGTTGTTCAACCTGATGAGCACCGATCAGAAAGCGCTGTTGATCAATAACATTGCCGGGGCAATGGGTGGCGTATCCAGCGACGTCGTGCAGCGTCAGTTGCAGCACTTCTACAAAGCTGACGCCGCTTATGGTCAAGGCATCGCCGACGCTCTGGGTGTGAAACTGGGCTGAGTCGAAGTGAGAAACAGAACCGCCCTCATTTGGGCGGTTTTTCGCTTCTGGATGGCGTAAATTCGACGCTTTTTATCGGATTATTGCGTTTTTCCGAGTGACCTGCGGCGACGCTTGGTTCAAACTATCGCCTTTGAAGCAGGAGATCTGGTGCGATGCAAGGCCATCCAGAAGTAATCGATTATCTGAACACATTGCTCACTGGCGAACTGGCGGCTCGTGACCAATATTTCATCCATTCGCGTATGTACGAAGACTGGGGTTTCGCCAAGCTCTACGAGCGCATCAATCATGAGATGGAAGAAGAGGCGCAACACGCCGATGCGTTGATGCGTCGTATCCTGATGCTTGAAGGCACGCCGCGCATGCGTCCGGACGATCTGGACATCGGCACCACGGTGCCTGAGATGCTTGCCAGCGATCTTCGTCTCGAATACAAGGTCCGTGCTGCGCTGTGCAAGGGCATCGCGCTCTGCGAGCTGCACAAGGACTACATCAGCCGTGACATCCTTCGCGTGCAATTGGCGGATACCGAGGAAGACCACACCTATTGGCTGGAACAGCAAATGGGTCTGATCAAGTCCATCGGCTTGCAGAACTACCTGCAATCTCAGTTCTGATCCAACATCGGCTGTAACGAAAAAAGCTCCTGCACTTGCGTGACAGGAGCTTTTTTCGTCTTTGATTCGAGCTTTCAGGTAGGGACCTGACCGGATCCGGCCGAAGCCAGACGCGGCAGGTCGGAAACCATCAAGCCTTGTCGCGTATCAGCAACGGCTTGAGGTAATGCCCGGTATAGGACTGCTTCATCTCTGCGACCTGTTCCGGCGTGCCGGTGGCGATGATCTGTCCACCACGCGAACCGCCTTCCGGACCCAGATCGACCAGCCAGTCCGCCGTCTTGATGACGTCCAGGTTATGCTCGATCACGACCACGGTGTTGCCGTGATCGCGCAGGCGGTGGAGGACGTCGAGCAGTTGCTGGATATCCGCGAAGTGCAGGCCTGTGGTCGGCTCGTCGAGGATGTACAGCGTCTTGCCGGTATCACGCTTGGACAGCTCGCGCGACAGCTTGACGCGTTGAGCCTCGCCACCCGACAACGTCGTCGCCGACTGACCCAGCTTGATGTACGAAAGCCCCACATCCATCAAGGTCTGCAGCTTGCGCGCCAGGGCGGGAACGGCATCGAAGAATTCACGCGCTTCTTCGATGGTCATTTCCAGCACTTCGTGGATGCTCTTGCCCTTGTACTTGATCTCCAGCGTCTCGCGGTTGTAGCGCTTGCTCTTGCACACATCGCACGGCACGTAGATGTCCGGCAGGAAGTGCATTTCTACCTTGATCAAGCCATCGCCCTGACAGGCTTCGCAGCGCCCGCCCTTGACGTTGAACGAGAACCGGCCCGGACCGTAACCACGTGAACGCGACTCCGGCACACCGGCGAACAGTTCACGTATGGGGGTGAACAGTCCGGTGTAGGTCGCCGGGTTGGAGCGGGGCGTACGACCGATCGGGCTCTGGTCGATGTCCACGACCTTGTCCAGATGCTGCAGGCCGTTGATGCTGTCATGTGTGGCGGCTTCAAGCGTGGTCGCGCCATTCAGTGCAGTCGCGCTGAGCGGGAACAGCGTGTTGTTGATCAGCGTCGATTTGCCCGACCCCGAAACACCCGTGACGCAGGTCAGCAGACCAATCGGGATCTCGAGGTTCACGTTCTGCAGGTTGTTGCCACGGGCGCCTTTCAGTGTCAGCGAAAGCTTCTTGTTGCGAGGCGTGCGCTTGGCCGGAACTTCAATCTTGACGCGGCCCGACAGGTACTTGCCGGTCAGAGAGTCGGGATGCGACATGACCTCATCAGGCGTGCCTTCGGCGACAATATGTCCGCCATGCACACCAGCCCCAGGGCCAATGTCCACCACGTAGTCGGCCAGACGAATCGCATCCTCGTCATGCTCGACCACGATCACCGTGTTGCCAATGTCCCGTAGGTGCTTGAGCGTGCCGAGCAGGCGGTCGTTGTCACGCTGGTGCAGGCCAATGGACGGCTCGTCGAGGATGTACATCACCCCGACCAGACCGGCACCGATCTGGCTGGCCAGACGAATACGCTGCGCCTCGCCACCTGACAGGGTGTCCGCGCTGCGATCCAGGGTCAGGTAATCAAGGCCCACGTTCACCAGAAACTGCAGGCGCTCGCGGATTTCCTTGAGAATCTTGTCGGCAATTTCGCCACGGCGACCGGTCAGCTTCAGGGTGTCGAAGTAGTGAGTGGCGTCGCCAATCGGCAGATTGGTGACGGCAGGCAGTGTTTTCTCGCCCACCCACACATGACGCGCTTCACGGCGCAGACGCGTGCCGCGGCAGTCAGGGCAGGGCTGGGTGCCGAGGAACTTGGCCAGTTCTTCACGAACGGTCGCCGATTCGGTTTCCCGGTAGCGACGCTCCAGGTTCGGCACGATACCTTCGAACGGGTGAGCGCGTTTGACGATGTCGCCACGGTCGTTCAGGTAGCGGAAGTCGACGTTCTGCGAGCCACTGCCGTTGAGGAGGATCTTCTGCTGATCGGCAGGCAATTCCTTGAACGGTACTTCCAGGCTGAAACCATAGTGCTTGGAGAGCGAGCCGAGCATCTGGAAGTAGTAGACGTTTCGCCTGTCCCAGCCGCGTATCGCGCCTTCGGCCAACGTCAATTCGGCATTGACCAGTCGCTTGATGTCGAAGAACTGCTTCACGCCCAGACCGTCGCAGGTCGGGCACGCGCCAGCCGGGTTGTTGAACGAGAACAGCTTGGGCTCCAACTCGCTGATCGCATGGCCACAGATCGGGCAGGCGAAGCGTGCGGAGAAGATCGTCTCTTCGCCCGGTTCATCGTCCATCGGCGCAACCAGCGCAATGCCGTCGGCCAGCTTCAATGCTGTTTCGAAAGACTCGGCCAGACGCTGCTGCAGGTCCGCACGCACCTTGAAGCGGTCCACGACCACATCGATGGAGTGCTTCTTCTGCTTATCGAGCTTCGGCAGTTCGTCCAGCTCGCACAACTTGCCGTTGACCCGAGCCCGCACGAAGCCCTGGGCACGCAGCTCTTCGAAGACTGACAGGTGTTCGCCCTTGCGCTCGCGAATGACCGGCGCCAGCAACATCAGCTTGCTGCCCTCAGGTTGGGCCAGCACCAGGTCGACCATCTGGCTGACGGTCTGGGCTTCCAGCGGAATGTCATGGTCCGGGCAGCGAGGCTGGCCGACTCGCGCATACAGCAGGCGCAGGTAGTCGTAGATCTCGGTGATGGTGCCCACGGTCGAGCGCGGGTTGTGGGACGTCGACTTCTGTTCGATGGAAATCGCAGGCGACAGGCCTTCGATGGTATCGACGTCCGGCTTTTCCATCATCGACAGGAACTGCCGGGCATAGGCTGACAGCGACTCGACATAACGCCGCTGCCCTTCGGCGTAGAGCGTGTCGAAAGCCAATGATGATTTGCCAGAGCCGGACAATCCGGTGATAACGATCAGCTTGTCGCGTGGAAGGGTCAGGTCAATATTTTTCAGGTTGTGGGTTCGAGCCCCACGAATCAGGATCTTGTCCAAAATGGCCTCGCACGGCGGGCGTCGAAAACATGGGAGTATACGGATAAATACTGGATGGATACACACTATCCGCCGGCTTTACAGGCAGAGATGAATACTCTGTCATGTAAACGCGGCAAAGCGTCGCGATATACCCCGTCAATCGATGGGACTGGTAGAATCGCCGCCGGTTCACACGAGGTTTCTCCATGCACGATCTCCACAGCGAACGAATGAGCAGCGGCGAGACACGTGCCGCAGGCGGTCTTGCGCTGGTCTTTGCGTTCCGCATGCTCGGTATGTTCATGGTGCTTCCGGTCCTGGCCACTTACGGCATGGACCTGGCGGGCGCCAGCCCCGCGCTGATCGGCCTGGCCATCGGCGCATACGGCCTGACCCAGGCTGTGCTGCAGATCCCGTTCGGGATCATTTCCGACCGCATCGGTCGGCGTCCGGTCATCTACCTGGGTCTGATCATCTTCGCCATCGGCAGCGTTGTCGCGGCGAATGCGGATTCAATCTGGGGCATCATCGCCGGCCGTATCCTGCAGGGTGCCGGTGCTATTTCCGCTGCGGTCATGGCGCTGCTTTCCGACCTGACCCGCGAGCAGCACCGCACCAAGGCCATGGCCATGATCGGCATGACCATCGGTCTGTCGTTCGCTGTCGCAATGGTCGTCGGTCCGGTCATCACCGGCGTGTTCGGGTTGTCGGGGCTGTTTCTGGCCACTGGCGGCATGGCACTGCTGGGAATCCTGATCATCGCGTTCATCGTGCCCAAGGCGAACGGCCCGCTGTTGCATCGTGAGTCCGGTGTCGCCAAACAGGCGCTCGGGCAGACGTTGCGTCACCCGGACCTGCTGCGTCTGGATTTGGGCATCTTCGTATTGCACGCCATGCTCATGTCCAGCTTCGTCGCACTGCCGCTGGCGCTGGTCGAAAAAGCCGGTCTGCCCAAGGAACAGCACTGGTGGGTCTACCTGACCGCACTGCTGATTTCGTTCTTTGCGATGATCCCGTTCATCATATACGGTGAGAAGAAGCGCCAGATGAAGCGGGTTCTGCTCGGCGCCGTGACCGTGCTGATGGTGTCCGAACTTTACTTCTGGGCATTTGGTAACACGTTGCGGACACTGGTCATAGGGACAGTGGTATTCTTCACCGCGTTCAACCTGCTGGAGGCGTCTTTGCCGTCGCTGATCAGCAAAGTGTCACCGGCTGGCGGAAAAGGGACGGCAATGGGGGTTTATTCCACCAGCCAGTTTCTTGGATCGGCCGCAGGTGGGATACTGGGCGGCTGGTTGTTCCAGCACGGTGGGCTCGATGTGGTGTTCCTTGGTGGTGCAGCGATGGCCGCCGTCTGGCTTGCGTTTGCAATGACCATGCGTGAACCGCCTTACGTGACCAGCCTACGTCTGCCGTTGTCGCCAGAGGCGCAGCGTGATGCAGGCCTGGCAGAGCGTTTAAAGTCCGTAACCGGCGTAACGGATGCAGTGGTGGTTGCCGAGGAGGCAGCCATCTATATCAAACTGGATACAAAATTATTGGATCGTGCCTCTCTCGAAAAGCTGATCAACCCAGCATCAGAAGCGTGCGAAGCCTAGGAGAACGTTATGGCCCGTGGGGTTAACAAAGTCATATTGGTCGGTACATGCGGCCAGGATCCCGAAGTTCGCTACTTGCCTAACGGTAACGCCGTGACCAACCTGAGTCTGGCAACCAGCGAACAGTGGACTGACAAGCAGACCGGTCAGAAGGTCGAGAAGACCGAGTGGCACCGTGTTTCGATGTTCGGCAAGGTTGCCGAAATCGCTGGCGAATACCTGCGCAAGGGTTCGCAGGTCTACATCGAGGGCAAGCTGCAGACCCGCGAGTGGGAAAAAGACGGTATCAAGCGTTACACGACTGAAATCGTTGTCGACATGCAAGGCACCATGCAATTGCTGGGCGGCCGTCCACAGGGCGACGCACAACAAGGCCAGGGTGGCGGCAACTACAACCAGTCCGCCCCTCGTCCACAGCAGTCGCGCCCGCAGCAGTCGGCTCCGCCGCAGCAGAACTACAACCAGCAGCCTCCACAGCAACGCGAGTCCCGCCCTGCGCCACAGCAGCAAGCACCGCAGCCGGCTGCTGATTTCGATAGTTTTGATGACGATATTCCGTTCTGATCGCAACGCCTTCAGAACCGCACCACCCAAAGCGAAGCCACTCACCGGGCTTCGCTTTTTTTATGCCTGCATATCTCCATTCCGTTATAGATGTTGATTAGCATCAAAAGGCTTGACGGTTTAGATTTTGGTTATCATCATAATCCTGTTTTCTATCCAAAGATGTCCTCAAGCGCTTCCTCTCATACGCGCCCAAGGCTCATCCAGATGACCAAAACTCTCCAGATCACAGGCCCTGAAATGACTGAAAAAACCCTTTTCGACACGTACCGCCTAGGCAATCTCGTCCTCGCCAACCGTATTGTCATGGCCCCTTTGACCCGCAACCGTGCGGGCGCAGGACTGGTGCCGAGTGAGCTGGCTGCAACCTATTACGGTCAGCGTGCTTCTGCCGGTTTGCTGATCACCGAGGCTACTCAGGTTTCGCCGCAGGCGCAGGGTTATCAGGACACGCCGGGTATCTATACCCAGGCACCCAGGCGCAGATCGATGGCTGGCGCAAGGTGACGGACGAGGTGCATGCCAGGGGCGGGCGTATTTTTGTGCAGCTGTGGCACGTGGGGCGTATTTCTCATGTGGATTTGCAGCCGGGTGGCGCTGCGCCGGTTGCGCCTTCGGCGATTCGGGCGGAGACCAAGACGTTCGTGAACAACGGTTTTCATGATGTTTCCGAGCCGCGTGCGCTGGAGTTGAGCGAGTTGCCGGGTATCGTGAATGATTTCCGTCAGGCGGCGGCGAATGCCATGGCAGCCGGCTTTGATGGTGTGGAAGTGCATGGCGCGAACGGTTATCTGCTGGAGCAGTTCATCAAGGACGGAGCGAATACGCGGACTGACGCTTACGGCGGCTCTGTCGAGAATCGTGCGCGTCTGTTGCTGGAAGTCACCGCTGCGGTGGTTGCCGAGATCGGTGCCGAGCGCACCGGTGTGCGTATTTCGCCTGCATCGCCGGCTGGCGCGATCAGCAGCAGCGATCCTCAGCCGCAGTACAACTACATCGTTGAAGAGCTCGATGTGTTGGGCGTTGTTTACCTGCATGTTGTCGAAGGTGCGACCGGTGGGCCGCGTGATGCGGCGCCGTTCGATTACGGGCAATTGCGCAAACGCTTCCATCAGACCTATCTGGCCAACAACGGCTATGACCTTGATCTGGCCACTTCGCAACTGGTGGATGGCCATGTTGATCTGGTGGCGTTCGGTCGTCCCTTCATCAGCAATCCGGATCTGACCGAACGTCTGAAGACGGGCGCGCCGCTGACGCCGATGAATCCGGCCACGATCTATGGTGGCGGGGCAGAGGGTTACACCGATTACCCGACGCTGGCCCAAGCCACGGCCTGATGCCTGTCACGCATCCGTCGCCATGACGGATGCGTTTTCCTGCCGGTTCAGTCGCTGCGAGATCCAGCAAAGATTGCCATCAATTCTTCGCTCCCCACGGCAACGCTCATGGCGGCCGGTATCTGTTTGCCCTCGATCCTGCACAGCAAACCCGCTTCCCGGCAAATGACGGCACCTGCGGCGATGTCCCATAGATTGGTGAATCGTTCGAGGTAGCCATCGATCTGACCGAGTGCCGCGAAGCCCAGGCCAATGGTGGCGCAGCGGTAGCCTGCCAATCCCCAGCCGCTGCGGCGCAGATTCAGCTCCAGTTGTCCCAATGACTCTGCAGGCCAGTTATTGCTGGAGCCAATGCCCACGATGCGCAGATTCTGTGGCGGTTCCGGGCGGACGAAGGGGTCGCCGTTCAGCCAGACGCCGCTGCCGGACTTGGCCGACAAGGTGTAGTCCAGTGCCGGGTAGGCAATGACACCGATCACGGGTTGCCCCGCTGCAAGGTAGGCGAGGGAGATGCCCCACAAAGGCGAGCCGCGCAGGAAGTTGCCGGTGCCGTCGATGGGGTCCAGTGTCCAGCCATCGATAATGACTTCGCCGCCCAGTTCCTCGCCCAGTACCGGTTCATCCGGAAAGTACTCGTTAAGCCTGGCCCGGATCAGATGCTCGACCTCAAGGTCCGCCTCGGACACCAGGTCCTGAGGGCTTTTGGTGGCGATGTCCAGGGTGTGGCGATTGTTGAAGTGCTCAAGAGCCAGCGCGCTCGCCTGTTCGACGCAGCGCAGGGCAATGCTCAATCGATCATTCATTGCAGATCCTCTTCGTCGGGCTTGTCGAGCAAGTCAGGGTAGTCACTGAGAATCGATTGTGCGCCGCGTGCCAGCAGGTAACGCGCTCTGTAGGGATTATTGATGGTGGCGACGGCGAACTCGACGCCACTGTGACGAAGGCGTTCGAGGTGGTGGTCGTCGAGCATGTCGTCCAGCACGTGCAGAATCCGGCAGCCATATTCGGCCAGCAAAGCAGCCGGATTGGCGGGAGCGACCAGAGAGGCCATCGCCAGCGGCACTTCCGGCCACAACTGACGGGCGCGGACGAGCGAACGCACTGAAAAGCTCGAGACAAACAGGCCCTCCAGCGTTACCGGCCACATTCGCCTGAGGATCGGGATGACGACTTCGGCGGTTTCCACGTCGTCGCCGATGGTGGGCTTGAGCTCGACCTGCAAGCCGAGGTTCAGGCGTAACGCACAGGCCACCACTTCCTCGAAGGTCGGCACCTGCAGGCCTGCGAAGGTGGGCGAGAACCAGCCCCCGGCGTCCAGTTTTCGGATGTCCTCGAAGGTATGCAGCACGACCGCGCCTTTTCCGTTGGTGGTGCGGTCCAGCAGGTCGTCGTGGATGACGATGGGCCGACCGTCGCGGGTCAGTTTGACGTCGATTTCAACCCATTTGGCGCCATGCTGCGCGGCCGTCTCCAGTGCGAGCAGGGTATTTTCCGGTACATAGGCTTTAGCGCCGCGATGGGCAATCAGCGATGAGCGAACGAGCGGAGCACGGTTGGACATGTCAGGGATCACTTACACAGGGTTGGAGAAAGAAGCGGGCTGATGGCGGCCGCTCTCGGGGTCGTACAACAGTGCCGGTTGGCTGAAAGCCAGACGAACCTGGGTGCCGGGCGCGAGCAGATGGCGGCCGGCAAGGTTGACAACGCAACGGATGCCGGCCAGTTGGCAGTAGAGCAGGCTGTGGCTGCCGAGATTTTCCGAGGACTCCACGACGGCGCGAACACCGTCCTGGCTGAGACTGAATGCCTCGGGCCTCAGCCCCATGAGCCACTTGCCCGGGCTGTTGCCAGACAGGTGCAGTTTGAGCGGGAGCCGTTGTCCGTCGGCCAGCGTCAGGACCTTGTCTTCAAGGCAATACACCGGCAGCAGGTTCATGGGCGGTGTGCCGATAAACCCGGCAACGAACGTGCTGGCGGGCCGGTCATAAATGTCGCTTGGCGTGCCGATCTGTTCGACCCGGCCCTGGTTGAGAATCACCACATGCTCGGCAAGCGTCATCGCTTCGGTCTGATCGTGGGTGACGTACAAAATCGTTGCGCCGGTCTGTTGATGCAGGCGACGAATCAACAGGCGCATTTCATGGCGCAGCGCGCTGTCCAGGTTGCACAGCGGTTCGTCGAACAGCAGCACGGGCGGTTTGCGGATCAAGGCACGGCCAATGGCTACACGCTGGCGCTGACCACCGGACAGCTCGCCCGGCTTGCGCTCCAACAGGGTTTCCAGCCCCAGCGAGGTGGCGCACTCTTTGATCTGAACCATGCGTTGTTTATAGGCGATGCCCGCCATCTTGAGCGGGTAGCCGATGTTGTCGGCAACGCTCATGTGCGGGTAGAGCGCATAGTTCTGGAACACCATGGCGCAGCCACGCTCCTTGGGCGGCAGCCTTGTGACGTCGCGTTCGCCCATCAGAATCTGGCCCTGAGTGACGTCCTCCAGCCCGGCGATCATGCGCAACAGTGTGGACTTACCGCAGCCGGACGGACCCAGAATCACGTTCAGCTCACCGGCTTTGAACACCAGATCCAGCCCTTGAAAGAGTGGCCCCGAACTCTGTGACTTGTGCAGATTCCTGAGGGTTATCTGGGGTGAGCGCGCAGCCGGGAAATCGGTAACAGGAAGAAGCGCGGTCATTTGCCGACTCCGATCAGGCCTTTGACGAACCATCGCTGCATGAGCGCAATGACGAGGATGGGGGGCAGCATGCTGACAACGGCGGCGGCCATCAGCAGGTTCCATTCGGGAAGCTGGCTGGCATCGGTGGGCAGAAAGCTGGCCACGCCCAGCACCAGCGTGCGCATGTCTTCGCGATTGGTCGCAACCAGCGGCCACAGGTAGTCTTTCCAGGCACCGATGAACACCAGCGTGCCCAGCGCCGCGAAATTGGTTTTCGACAGCGGCACCAGAATGTCGATGAAAAAGCGCCACGGCCCGGCACCGTCCATACGCGCGGCTTCAACCAGCTCGGCGGGCAGCGTCTGGTAGAACTGCCGGAACAGGAACGTGCCGGTGGCCGAGGCGATCAGTGGCAGCGCCAAACCGGTGTAACTGTCGAGCAGGTTGAGGGTCGGCACCGGCAGGCTTTCGATACCCAGCCAGCGCAGCACGGTACGCAGCGGGCCGAGCAGATCACTCGCCACGGCGTAGGTCGGGATGATGCGTACTTCGAGCGGCAGCAACAGCGCGCCCAGCACAGCGAAGAAAATCCAGGTGGTGTAGCGACTGCGAAAGTACACCACGGCAAACGCGGTCAGCGCCGAGAGCGCGAGCTTGCCGATGACCACCATGATCGCGACGATCAGGCTGTTGCCCAGCAGACGCAACAGGTCCAGACGCTGAGTGACTTTCTGCAGGTTCACCAGTAACTGATCGCCCGGAACAACCGCCAGGCCATGTTCGAGCAACTGCGGGTTGTCCACGGTGGCCGAGCAGACTGCGATGTAGAGCGGGCCCAGCGCGAAAATCAGCCCCAGGGTCAGCAGCAGGTAAGCGCCGAGGTTGAGCAGTCGGTTGTGCTGGATCATGCCTTCACCCCGCGTCGTTTGAGCCGCGACATGAGCTTGAACTGCGCGACGCTCAGCAGCACGACCGCCGACAGCATGAGCACTGACAGCGTTGAAGAGCCTGCGAGGTCCAGTCCGCGAAAACCGTCGGTGTAAATCTTGTAGGCCAGCACCTGCGTGGTGTCGCCGGGGCCGCCCTGGGTTAGGGTGTCGATCAGCCCGAAACTGTTGGAGAGGCTTTCCAGCAGGTCGATGATGAAGACGAACAGCAGATAGGGCGCAATCAGCGGCAGTTGCATGTCGATCATGCGCCGCCACGGACCTGCACCGTCCAGCGCTGCTGCTGCGAGGTAATCGTCTGGAACGGATTTCAGGCTCGCCACCAGCATGACGAAATTGAACGGCACCAGACACCACGCATAGGCCACGATCAACAGCAGCATGCCTTGCAGCGGGTTGGCGTAAGGTGCCCATGTGCCGGGCACCACTGCATTGAGCCAGGCCAGAATGCCCATGACCGGGTTGGCCAGCACGTGAAAGACGATGCCGATGGTGGCGCCGGAGACTGCGTAGGGCCAGATCAGCAGGTTGCGAAATATGGCGTTGCCGCGCAGTTTCAGTTCAAGGCACAGCGCCAGCGTCAGGGCGATGAGCATTGACAGCGCGACGCTCGACAGACTGAAGATCAGGGTAGAGCCGAGGGAGGCGAGCACGCCCGGATCCCTCAGCACGCGCCAGTAATTGCTCAGGCCCACGAACACTTCATGCCCGCCGAACGGCAGGACCAGATGGAACGACCACCAAATGGCCTGAAGCGCCGGCCAGTAGAAAAACAGGGCGAGCGCCAGTAATTGCGGCAATGCGAACAACAACGCCACGCGTGGCTGCGGGAAGTATCCACTGGCCTTCATGGCAGCCGTTCGCTCTGTTGATTCTGAGCCAGCGGCTGATGCATCTGTTGAAACAGGCCGAGCAATTCGTTGCCGCGCAGAGCGGTCTGGCTCAGGGCATGCCCCATGTTCTGCCGACCTGCCAGTGCGTTCCCGGTTTCCTGCGACCAGATCACCCGCATCAGGGTGATGAAGCCGCAGCGCAGTGGCTTGTCCGGCGCGCTGTCGATGTCATCGAGAGACGAAAGACCCACCTTGATCGCCAGCGCGGCACGCTCGTCGTTTCGAACCGCTTTGGCCGTTGCCTGAGTCACAGGCAGATAGCCGGTGCGGGAGCTGAACACACGCTGATTATCGGGGCGCAGCACGAACGCGAGAAACTCCGACACGACGTCGTACTCCTGTGTGGAATGCCCCTGCATGACCCACAGCGAAGAGCCGCCTGGCAGGTTGGACTGCCTTTGGGTGTCGGGGTAAATCGGCAGCAGAGTGACGTCGATATCGGGCTTGAGTGTGCTGCGTACCGTATTCCATGAACCTGTGGAATCCAGCAGCATCGCGCATTCGTCGCTGGCAAAGGCCAGTGCCTGCTGACCACTGCGAGTCGACTCTTGATGCCGCACCAGGCCTTCACGGCTCCATTGCGCCAGATCGTTCATCAACTGCAAATGCGTGCCCTGATCGAATCGATATCGGTCCACACCACCGGACCGGACTGCGATGGCGGAACCCTGGGCCGCGCTGGTCTGTTCCAGCCAGATCCACGGCGAGAAGTCTGTCGCTATGGGGCACTCTTGATGGTTGTTCTTGAGAGCACGCAGCGCCGTGGAAAAGGCTGCCCAGGTGGTCGGTGTTTCAGTGATTCCCGCAGCGGCCAGTGCGTCGCGGTGAACGTAGAGCACGGCAGTCGAGACGGCGAACGGTTGGGCGGCCAGCACGCCATGTTCGTCGGAGTAATAGCGTTTGAGCACAGGCAGGAAGGTGTCTGCCGAATAGGCTCTCTGCTGCCGGGACATCAAGGCTTCGACAGGAACAGTGGCGGCCCCCAGCAGCATGTCAGGCGTGGCGACGTCGTAGATTTCGACCAGCGCCGGGCTGATACCGGCCCGGTATGCGGCAACGGTCTTCTGCAGGGTCTGTTCATAAGTGCCCTGGCGGATGCAGTGCAGGCGGTCCTGTTCGTCGCGTTCGGCATTGAAATACCTGCACAGATCGGCAATGGCCGAGGCTGTCGGACCGCTATGGCTGTACCAGAACTCGGTGGCGCTGGCCTGGCCGGTGATGGCCAGCAAGGTCAACGCCCAGAGCGTATGACTGATTGAAAGCATGAAAGCACCCCGTGTGAACTGGAAGCTATCTAATACAGGTAATGTGTAGTATTTGTGACCTGCAGCTCCATTATTAAATTTTCATGATTGAAGTATTTGGTTTGTGGCGGGGCGATACACTGCTCTACACACGGACTGTTTTAATCCTCTTTCTGACTGTCGAACCCATGCCCCTTGATCGCGATACGCAACCTGATACGCACACTTCGCTGAGCCTCAATGAACGCAAACTGCTGGATATCCTCCGTCGTCGAGGCTCGATCACTCGCGCCACCGTTTCGGCGGAGATGGATCTGGCGCAGCAATCCGTACACCGACTGATCGAGGAACTGATCGGTCGAGGACTCCTGCGCAGTGGTGAGCGGGTCAGGAACGGTCGGGGTCAGCCCAGCCCGCGCATCGAGCTGGTCAACGAGGCGGTCTATTCCATTGGCGTTTCGATCAACACAGGATCGGCGGTGGTCTGCGTGTCCGATCTGAGCTGCAACCTGCTGGAGCAGGTCGTCCTGCGTACGCCGCCATTGAGCCGCAACAGCACGCTGGACGCGCTGCAGAAGACCATCGAGCGAGTCCTGCAGCGCAACGGCATCAAGCCTGAGCGTGTGGTGGGCATGGGCTTCGCCATCGCCGGTTTCTTTCTCGAGAACCGTCAGGTCAATGCGCCAGAGCCCTTGCGTGACTGGTCGTTGATGGATCTGCAGCCGGTACTGGAAGAGCGTTTCAACATGCCGGTGTGGCTCGAAAACAACGCGACCACGGCTGCCATCGGCGAGAGCCTGGTGGGCGCAGGGGCCTGGGCCAGCAACTTCATTTATCTGTCGTTCAATTATGGTTTTGGTGCTGGCGTCGTCATCGACGGTAAGCCGTATTTCGGCAGTCATGGCAACGCGGGCGAGATCACGCTCTACACCGACGAGGAAGCGGCCAATCGACCGGCGTTGCGTTATCTGGTCGAGGAACTGCACAAAAATGGCATCGAGGTGGATTCTGTCGAGGACCTGCGCGCGCGCTTCGATCCTGACTGGCCGGGCGTCGACACCTGGATCAAGCGCACCCAGCCGACGCTGGACCGTCTGGTCAATGCGCTGGCGGGGATGTTCGACCCTCAGGCTGTGGTGTTCGGCGGGCAATTGCCGCCTGCGCTGGGACGGCGTCTGATCGCGTCCACCACCTTCTGGGGGACGCATCGTTATCAGGCGCCGCCACCGCGTCCCAAATTATTGCTCAGCGAAACCAATGGCGATGCTGCCGCCATCGGTGCGGCGCTGGTACCGCTCAAGGACTGCTTTTTCGTCTGAGTGCAGGTTGCCTCAGAGCTTGACACCTAACGTCACGAACGCACTGCGCGGCGTGCCGACCTGCAGAATCTGCAGGTTGCCCAGTGGGTCGGTGGCCGCGCTGGCGTCGGTGTTGAGCGTGGAGATGTAGCGTTTGTCGAACAGGTTGACCACGTTCAGCGACAGACTAGTGTCTTTCACCGCGCCCAGTTTGCCGAAGTCGTACCCCAGGTTGGCGTTCGCCACCCAGTAGCCGCTCACGCTCGAATCATTGGTGTAGGTGTAGTAACGCTTGCTGAGGTAATTGCCTTGCAGTCCCGCGTTCCAGTGCTCCCAGTTCCAGTCCAGGTTGCTGGCGTAC
Source organism: Pseudomonas viridiflava (assembly GCF_001642795.1). Classification (GTDB taxonomy): domain Bacteria; phylum Pseudomonadota; class Gammaproteobacteria; order Pseudomonadales; family Pseudomonadaceae; genus Aquipseudomonas; species Aquipseudomonas viridiflava. The sequence goes on from NZ_LKEH01000046.1 coordinate 49,336, forward strand.
ATCAGTTTTGGCGTATCGACGACCGTCTTGCCTTTCACAGGTACGGTGTTGCCGCCGCTGACGTAGTCGTCATCGTAGGTGCTGTGGTTATAGGACAGGGAGTTGGACCAGCGCCAGTGCTCGTCGGGCGTCAGGCCGAATGACAACTCCATGCCCCGGCTGGTCACGGAACCGACGTTGGCCACGCCGTTCTGGCAGATCACGATGCCGGTGCAATTGGTGATCGCCACCAGGCGGTTATCGAACTTCGTGCTGTAGACCGCCGCCGAGGCCGAATACAGCGCAGTGCTGCGCCGCACGCCCAGTTCAACGGTCTTCGAGGTTTCCGGTTTGAGGTCCTTGAAGCCGTTCTGCGCATCGACTGCGGTCTGCGTGGTGAAGAATGGGCTGTAGCCGCCGCTGGGGAATGCGGCCATGTTCTCGGAGTACGAGGTGAAGACTTCATCCTCGTCATCGAGCTTGTACGTCGCGCCTACCTGCGGCAGGAATCGATCCCGCGCTTCCAGCGAACCGCTGGCGTAACCACCGCCCTTGCCCCTTGCGGTGGACGTTGTCACGGTGTTCTTGGCGCCGAACTCAAGCTTCAAACGGTCGTCGAGCAGGGTGTAGGTGTCGCGCAGGTAAAACTGCCGGGTCAGGTCGTTGTAGTCCTGGTCCAGCACCGTGGCCGCCAGCGGCAGACCGCTGGTTTTGACAATGTGGTTCTGCGGGGTCGCGTTGGTGGTATCGAACAGGTATCGGGCAATGTCGTTCTTGTTCGACTGAATCCAGAAACCGCCCTGGATTTCATGCTGGCCCAGGTAGTAGGTGAGCGAGGTCTGGAAGCCGGTACGGTCGATGCCATACACCGTGCTGCGGATCGAGTTGCTGGGCACCGTCGTCGAGCCGCTGGTGAAAATGAACGGGTAATACGAGTTGCCCCGGCCGGAGTCGTGGTGGTGGTAAACCGTGGTATCCAGCACCAGATCGTCGGTCAGGGAGAAGTTGCCGTTGAGGATGTCCAGTTCGTCATCGCGCAGACTGCTGGCGTTGTAAGTTGCATCGGACGCGCTGGTCACGCCGCCTGTGTAGATACCGTTGGCCGCATTGACCGCGCGGGTCCAGTCCGGCGTGTAGTAGCTCCAGTTGTAGCCCAGTCGCTGAATGATGCTCTGCGACAACGAGGGCAGGTTGGCCTCTTCGTGGGATGAGGTGCTGTGAAAGAAACTGATGCGGTTGTCGCCGAAGTTGTAATTGACCTTGGCGTTCACCGCGTCCGACTGCTGTGGATTGTTGTGGCCTTTCCAGGCGTCTGCGTCGTATTTCTCGCCCGACACATACGCGGACAGGCCGTTGTACTCGCCGGTGTCCACGCGGATGAATTCGCGGCGGGTGTCATAGCTGCCCAGCGTCTGCGACAGGCGCGCGCCGAATTCCTTGTCCGGGTCGGACGTGGTGAACTGAATGGTGCCGCCCAGATCACTGTTAGACGCGGTGCCCAGTGAGCCGATCCCCGGCGCCACTTCGCTGGCCTTGATGTTCTCGGCAATGATCGCCCGGGTGATGCTCAGGCCGTTGAAGTTGCCAAAGCTCATGTTGCCCAGCGTGACGCCGTCCAGCGTATAGCCCAGGTGGTGCATGTCGAATCCGCGCAGGCTGATGCGCTGACTGCCTTCTTCACGCCCCAGCGGATCGCCGGACTGGAAGTTGACCCCAGGCAGGCGCTGCAGAACTTTCAGCGGGCTGGTACCCGCGGAATAGGCCTCGACATCTTTCTGCGTAACACGCTGCACCTGCCGCGTCTCGCCCTGCCCGATGACCGACACGGTGCCAAGCGTTGTCGCCGCTTCGTCACCGGTCGCCGCAGGTGCTTCATCGGCCTGGCTCAACGGACTGAACAGGCATGCAGAGTTCAGTGAAATCAGCAGCGCCAGACGGGTGACCGGAAATCGACGAGAGCGCGCTATCGAACTGTTGTTCATGACGTTTTTCCTGATGACATCAAGGGTTTCTGCGCTGGATGGGGCAGGTTCAGCCAGGGTCTGGACGCCGCTTGCCAGCTAAAAAAGAACGGCCCCGGCGCACGAAGCGCAGGGGCCGTTCGACTGGCAGTGATATTAGTACTCGTGATGTGTATTAATTATGACCGCAGACGTCACGCCTTGATCTTTCTGCTTGCGCGTCGCTTGTCATAGCCTGACCCAGGCGGTGATCTGGTTCGGCCCCATGATCTGAACGCGGCTGGCCACTGCCTCGGCTTTCAAGCGATCTTCAAACGTTTCGAGGTATTCCGGGTCGGCGCTGACCCGCCCGATGCTGATCAGGTGCGGGTACACGGTTTTCAGCGTTTCTGCGACCCAGTGGTACATGAATGAGTGCTCGCCTCCGCCAATGTGCCGTTGGCAGAAGAGCTCAGGCTGGGGCAGCCCGGCCTCTGAAAAGTGTTTGATCAGGTGTACCGCCGTACCGTGGTGAACTCCTCCCGTGTTAAAGGCCGCAGCGATCAGTTGCCCCGCATCGGTCAGCAAAGGAATATTTGGAAACGACTCCATCGGAATGTCCGACATGAACACCTCATGGAGCGCCAGCGTTCCTCCGTTCTTCACCAGGCTTGCCGCCTTGCGCAGAAAAGCGACCGGATCGCTCTGATGGATCATCACGTAGCGCCCCACGACGCAGTCGAAAGGTGACGCGCTCTGGAAGTCCTGAATATCACAGACTTCAAACCTGACGTTTCTCAATCCCGCTTCCGCAGCCCTGAAGTTTGCAAGTTCGACGGCTTTCGGGCTGCGATCGATTCCCGTGACACTGCCTGTCGGTCCGACAAGCCTGCCCGCCAGCATGGCGACGTCGCCCGGCCCACTGCCGAGGTCCAGCACATGCATGCCTTCCTCCAGGCCACTTTCTATCAGCAGGCGTGTGGTGATGGGCGACAGAATGTTCGCCTGGAATTTAAGGCGCTCCAGTTCTGCTGAAGAATGACCTAACAGATAGTCGTTCATGAGAGGAACCTCCGGCGGGTAGAAAACGTTGATCTGATTCAACACTGCCTGCGCTGTTGCAGATCGATCGTTTTTATCACCAACCAGAGCGTCGATTTATTAAGAAAACGCCATGTGGCAGCCCTCTAATTGGCTGTCGTGTTCAGGCATCTGAAAGGTTTATCGGGTTAGCTTCGACAAGATCTGCACAGCAAGCCCATCGACGTCATCGAAATGAAGGCGTCTACGTGCAGACTTTCAGTTCAGCGTGAATCAGCGGCATCGGTCCGATTCTCGGCGCGCAGAGTGTTGGCAAACTAGGGTTGTCGGTGCTGTTCTTTCGCAAGGAGAAGCATCATGAACGACAAGCGAGTCCTTATAACGGCGGCGGGGCAGGGCATTGGTCTGGCCAGTGCCAAGGCGTTCGCGAACGCTGGTGCCGAGGTCATTGCGACCGACATCGATCTGGACAATCTGCAGGGCATTGAAGGCGTTGAAGCCATCCGGCTGGACGTGACCTCTGCGCAGGATATCCAGCGGGCCTGCGAGCGGATCGGCCCGGTAGACGTGCTGTTCAACTGCGCGGGATACGTGCACGCAGGAACGATTCTGGATTGCGACGAGGCCGCGTGGCAGCGCTCCATGGACCTCAATGTCACGGCCATGTACCGCATGATTCAGGCGTTTCTGCCAGGCATGCTTGCCCGTGGCGGCGGTTCGATCATCAACATGTCATCCGTGGCTTCAAGCGTGAAGGGCGTGCCCAATCGCTTTGCCTACAGTGCCAGCAAGGCGGCGGTAATAGGGCTGACCAAGTCGGTGGCCACAGATTTCATTGGGCAGGGCATTCGTTGCAATGCTATTTGTCCGGGTACGGTGGATTCGCCGTCGCTGCGCATGCGCATCGCTGCCCAGGCCGAGCAACAAGGTGTTTCCGAGGCTCAGGTCTATCAACAGTTCGTCGACCGCCAGCCCATGGGGCGCATCGGCAGCGTCGAGGAAATCGCGCAACTGGTCCTTTACCTGGGCTCTGACGCGTCTTCATACACCTCAGGTGCGGTGCACGTCATTGATGGCGGCATGAGCGTCTGACCCCGGTTTGCATGTTCGACAGACAACAGGAGAACCCGATGAAACTGCTACGTTACGGAGAAAAAGGCGCGGAAAAACCCGGCCTGCTGGACGCTGACAATCAGATTCGTGACCTGTCCGGTCATGTCAAAGACATTGCGGGCGATGTACTGACGCCGGCCGGCCTTGCCGCCCTGGCAACCATCAATCCCGTCAGCCTGCCGCTGGTCACAGGTCAGCCACGCATCGGCGCTTGCGTCGGGCAGGTAGGCAAGTTCGTGTGCATCGGCCTTAACTACGCCGACCATGCGGCTGAATCCAACATGGAAGTGCCCAAGGAGCCGGTCATCTTCAACAAATGGACCAGCGCCATCTGCGGCCCGAATGACAACGTCGAGATTCCGCGAGGCTCGGTCAAGACCGACTGGGAAGTGGAGCTGGGCGTGGTGATCGGCAAAGGCGGGCGCAATATCGACGAAGCCAATGCCATGGAGCATGTGGCAGGTTATTGCGTGATCAATGACGTGTCCGAACGCGAATGGCAACTGGAGCGCGGCGGCACCTGGGACAAGGGCAAGGGGTTCGACACGTTCGGTCCGCTCGGCCCCTGGCTGGTGACTCGCGACGAGATCGCCGATCCGCATTCGCTGGACCTGTGGCTGGAAGTCGATGGCCATCGCTATCAGAACGGCAACACCCGCACGCTGGTCTTCACCATACCGCAATTGATCGCTTACCTGAGCCGCTGCATGAGCCTGCAGCCGGGCGACGTGATCTCAACCGGCACACCGCCCGGTGTGGGCCTTGGCGTGAAGCCCGAGCCGGTCTTTCTCAAGGCAGGCCAGCGCATCCGCCTCGGGATCGCCGGACTGGGTGAGCAGAATCAGTTGACCGTGCAGGCTGACTGATCGCATTTCTTCAGCCAGCGCGTAACTGACTGAAGACATTCTGCTTATCGTGGGAGGCGGCTTGCCGGCGATGCGTTTTTTCAGGCGTGCATCCCAGACCGAACTGACGCCATCGCCGGCAAGCCGCCTTCCACAGTCCGAAGAACTGTCAGGCGGCTTGTGTAGGCATCACTCAGCCAGAAACGCCAACAGGTCTTCGTTGAGCTGCTGCCCGTGGGTGACCGCGAAACCATGCGGCGCGCCGGAGTAAACCTTCAATTCAGCACCCTTGATCATCTCGGCAGCCAATTTGCCGGTCGCTTCGAACGGCACGATCTGGTCGCCGTCGCCATGAATGACCAGCGTCGGTACGTCGATCTTTGCCATGTCGGGACGGAAGTCGGTTTCCGAGAACGCGGTCACACAGTCCACGGTGCCCTTGAGCGAAGCCAACAGCGCGATGTTCAGTGTCTGGGTCATCACGCCGTCAGAGACGGTCTGGCCCTGATTGGTGCCATAGAACGGGGTGGCGAAGTCGGCGATGAATTGTGCACGGTCCTTCAGCAGGCCTGCCTTGATGCCATCAAAAACGGACTTGTCCACGCCTTGCGGGTGGTCATCGCTTTTCATGAAAAACGGTGTCACCGCGCCCAGCAGCGCCAGTTTGGCGACACGCTCGGTGCCGTGGCGAGCGATGTAACGTGTCACGTCACCGCCACCCATGGAGAAGCCCACCAGCGTCACGTCACGCAGGTCCAGGTGTTGAATCAGCGCAGCGATGTCATCGGCGAAGGTGTCATAGTCGTAGCCGGTCCACGGCTGGTCTGAGCGGCCGAACCCGCGACGGTCGAACGCGATGGTGCGATAGCCACGGCTGCTCAGGTATTCCATCTGGTATTCCCACATGTCCGCGTCCAGCGGCCAGCCATGACTGAAGAGCACTGGCTTGCCCGTTCCCCAGTCCTTGAAATAGATCTCGGTGCCGTCTTTTGTCTTGAAAGTGCTCATGCAGTTCTCTCTCTCGTGTCGGGTTGATCGGGCTGGCGCAGTTGTCCGGGCGCACTGCAGCAGTATCGATCCAGTCCGCCCGCAGAAATTGCGTGTATGTGCCCATCTGCCTGTCCGTGAACTCGGCACATCAAAACAATTTCCTGCAACCGGCTCGCCGCATAATCCTGCCAAAGCCCAGCCTGCCCGAGAGATCCTAGACCATGCTGTCCAACGCATCGCACCTTCAGTCCGGCGTGTCGCCGAAACGCGCTCAAACCCTTATTGGCTGGGGGCTGTTGTTCATGCGCGTCAGCGTCTCGCTGCTGTTACTGCACGTGCACGGCCTGCCGAAGCTGATGCACTGGAGCGTGGAAGTGCAGCGCATCGAGGACCCGTTCGGCCTCGGCGGCACCCTGACGCTGGGGCTGGCAGTGTTTGCCGAAGTGATCTGCCCGGTGCTTCTGATTCTGGGTGTGTGGGCGCGGCTGGCGTGTCTGCCGATTCTGGCCGTATTGGCTGTGGCGGTCCTCTTCGTTCACCCCGAATGGTCACTCGAGCAGGGCCAGTTCGCCTGGCTGCTGATGATCCTGTTCGCCGGGCTGGCAATCACCGGTCCCGGCCCGTTGGTGATTGGCAAGGCACTGCATAAGCGTTAACCGGCAAAGGGCCATCTGAAACATCGGCTCATCTATTTCCCGGGTCGAAACCGAACTTGCCACGCAAACAGGAATCAGTTCCTTGGGGCTGAAGCCCTGCCTGTCCATTGAAGGAGTAAACTGCGTGGCGTCTCAGCTGAAAACCTTGATCCTTACGGGGCTGCTGTTGTTCGCGGGCAGCTTCCATGTTCAAGCGGCGGATGTGCCTGCGTTGCCGATGAGTGCCGCAGTCCCCGCCGACGACAAGGCCGCCGAAAAACCTGACAGCAAGGCGGCTGACAAAGCCGATGCCAAGGCTTCAGACAAAACCGACGCCAAGGCGGCAGATGGAGCAGACACCGCAGCCACTGAACCCGCAGCCGAGCTGCTCGTGCAGGGCGGCTTGCTGGGGGCGATCAGCACCAGCATTGATGACGTGCAGGACAAGCTCAACCTCGACGAGAACCTGCTGGACGCATGGCAACTGCGTGCCGATCGGGCGGCCGACGAGCTCGAAAAACTGGTCAACAAACGCACCACGCGTTCACCGTGGAGTGTTGTCGGCGACTTCCTGATTCTGTCTTTCGTCTGGATAGGCGCTTTTGCGGTCCTGACCACCGTAGGACGTTTCATCGCCGTCCGGCTGTGTCGGACGGCGTTCCTGAGTGTGCGTCAGCGCAGTCAGGCGCTGCTCAAGTATGTCCTGCCGTTTACGCTGCCCGCGATCATCTGTCTGCCGCTGACCCTCTACGTCAGTCACTTCATGCCTTCCTCGGTCGGTCGGGCGCTGGCGCTGTGTTTCGCCTACGCCACCAGCAGCGGCATTGTCTCGACCTCGGTGTTGCTGTGCGTGATCGTGATGTTCAACTCCGGGCACAAGCGTGCCGCGGTACGCATGATCCGCCGCTATGCGCCGAGGCCCTTGTTCGTGGTCGGCTTTCTGGCCGCGCTCAGCGATGCACTGACCAGCCCGCAGATTGCCCGTCAGTTGGGTAGCAACGTGACCACCAGCGTCGCGGTGTTTACCGGTCTGTTTGCCTCGGTCGTGTTCTGTATGCTGATCATCAAGGTGCGGCGCCCGGTGGCCCACCTGATTCGTAACCGTTCGTTGAGCAGTCGTCTGCAGCGTCCGGCCTTGCAGCAGTCGCTTAAAATCTTCTCGAACCTGTGGCACCTGCCCATCCTGCTGATGATCCTGGTGTCGGCCATCAACCTGATCGGTGCTGGCGAAGACAGTCAGGAAGCGCTGCGTTGCGCGTTGTTCACCACCATTCTGCTGATTGCCACGGTGTTCATGAGCACCGTTTTCCAGCACCTGTTCAAGCCCGCTGAAGAGCTCGGGCGTGGCGGACACGTTTACAAGGCGCGTCTGTTGAGCCTGTTGTATGCGGTGGTGCGCATCGCGCTGGCGATCACGTTTATCGAAGTATTGGGTCGGATCTGGGGCTTCTCGATGTTCGAGTTCGCCCAGCGCAATACGCTCGGCCGGGTCATCAGTGAATCGTTGAGCAGTATTGGTCTGATTTTCCTGGTGACCTGGCTGTTGTGGGTGGTGCTGGACACGGCGATTCAGGAAGCCCTCAAGCCGCCGATCAATCATCGCAGCGGTCGTCAGCCGAGCACGCGGGTCAAGACCATCCTGCCGCTGCTGCGCAACGCCGTGAAGATCGTGCTGGTGGTGATCTGCGCGATCACCACCATGGCCAATCTGGGCATCAACGTCGCGCCGCTGCTGGCCGGTGCCGGTGTGGTCGGTCTGGCAATCGGTTTCGGTTCGCAGCAACTGGTGCAGGACGTGATCACCGGCCTTTTCATTATTGTGGAAGACACCTTTTCCATCGGCGACTGGGTGGTGCTCAGCACCGGACATTCCGGCACTGTCGAGAGCCTGACCATTCGCACCGTGCGCCTGCGTGATGGCAAGGGTTTCGTGCACTCGGTGCCGTTCGGGCAGATCAAGGCCGTCACCAACCAGTCCCGCCAGTTTGCCTACGCGTTCTTCTCGGTGCAGTTCACCTACGACTCGGACATCGATGACGCGCTGTCGCTGATCCGTGAAGTCGGGCACTCGATCACCGAAGACGTTCTGCTCAAGAACAACCTGCAAGGTCCTCTGGAAGTGTTCGGTGTGGATCGCATGGACCTCAACGGCGTGGTCCTCACCGCGCAGTTCCGCACCTCTTCCGGTGGGCAATACGCAGTCGGGCGTGCCTTCAACGAGCGGCTCAAGCGGCTTGTGGATAAACACCCGAGCGTACGCTTCGCCCAGACTTATCCACAGATGGTGATGAGCCCTGGCATCGCAGGGCCTCAGGCGGGTACCGAAGCCGAGGGGCCGCCAGCGCCATCGGCGTCGCCAGCACCGCTGAGCCTGCCCAAGGGCGGCGGTGCGCCCGGTACGGCAGCCACTTGACGCGTCATTAACCCGCCAGGCTGCGCAACTGTTGGGGGTTGGCGGCCAACGTGTTATGTTTGCAGGCGTTTTTCATTTATCTATTTGATGATTCTGATACCGAGCCTGCTGACTCTATGCGAATGCGCCTTATGCTGTTGGGCGGCGGGAATGCCCTCGGGCAGGCGTTGATTCGTCTGGGTGCCGAGGAAGACATTGGCTTCCTTGCGCCGCGTCCACCGCAAGACGGTTGGGACGCAGCGAGCCTGACGCAACTGCTCGATGACACCCGTCCCGATGCCTTGATCAACCTTGCTTACTACTTCGACTGGTTTCAGGCGGAGACGGTAAGCGAAGCGCGTCTGACCCGCCAGGAACGCTCTGTCGAGCGGCTGGCCGAATTGTGTCAGCACCACAACATCACGCTGGTCCAGCCTTCCAGCTATCGAGTCTTCGATGGCTCGCGCGCGACTGCCTACAGCGAAAAGGACGAGCCCGTGCCGCTTGGCCTGCGTGGTCAGGCGCTGTGGCGTATTGAGCAGAGCGTTCGTGCAACCTGTCCGCAACACGTGCTGGTCCGTTTCGGCTGGCTGCTGGATGACAGCGCCGATGGCGTGCTGGGTCGTTTCCTGTCGAGTGCCGAGAAACCCCAGGAGTTGCTGCTGGCCGATGACCGTCGCGGTAATCCGACGCCGGTCGACGATGCGGCCCGCGTGCTGATTTCGGTGCTCAAGCAACTCGACTGCGAAGCGCCGCTGTGGGGCACCTACCACTACGCTGGTCACGAGGCCACCACGCCACTGGCGCTGGGGCAGGCGGTGCTGACCGAGGCGCGTCTGCTGCATCCGCTGGCCGTCGAGTCACCCACCGCGCAGGCCCACGCCGCACGCCCCGACGCGGGCGAAGAGCCGCAGCACGCCGTGCTGGCCTGCAAGAAAATTCTCCATACCTTCGGTATCAAGCCCCGTGCCTGGCGCGCCGGCCTGCCGAGCCTGCTGGACCGGTATTACCGACATGTCTGATGCTCCTGTTCTGATCACTGGCGGCGCGGGCTTCATTGGCTCGCACCTGACCGACGCGTTGCTGGCTCGCGGGCATGCCGTGCGCATCCTCGATGACCTGTCGGCGGGCAAACGCAGCAACCTGCCGCTGGACAACCCAAAGGTCGAGCTGATCGTGGGCGATGTCGCCGATGCTGCACTGGTCAGCCGAGCTGCGCAGGGCTGTCAGGCGGTTGTGCATCTGGCGGCGGTGGCCTCGGTGCAGGCCTCGGTGGACGATCCTGTGCGCACGCACCAGAGCAATTTCATCGGCACCCTGAATGTGTGCGAGGCCATGCGCGAAGCGGGCGTCAAACGGGTGATCTTTGCCTCCAGTGCTGCGGTCTATGGCAACAACGGCGAAGGCCAGGCCATCACCGAAGACACCACCAAAGCGCCGCTGACGCCTTACGCCTCGGACAAGCTGGCCAGTGAGTTCTACCTGGATTTCTACCGTCGCCAGCACGGACTGGAGCCGGTGATTTTCCGCTTCTTCAACATCTTCGGGCCGCGTCAGGATCCTTCATCGCCGTACTCCGGCGTGATCAGCATCTTTGCCGAACGCATCGAAAAAGGCCTGCCCATCACAGTATTCGGCGACGGCGAGCAGACCCGCGATTTCTTCTACATCGGCGATCTGGTCAAGCTGCTGCTGCAGGGACTGGAACTGGACAGCGCCATCGAAGGTGCCGTCAATGTCGGTCTGAACCAGACCACCTCGCTCAACGAATTGCTCGCCGCGCTGGCGCAGGTCACAGGCAAGCAACCGCAGGTCAGCTATCAGGCGCCGCGCTCAGGCGATATCAAGCATTCGCGGGCCGGCAATCAGCGGCTGCTCGAGCACTTCAACATCGACGCGCCCACACCATTGAACACGGGGCTGGCGCTGTTGATAGGGCGCTGATTCACGATCACTGTGAAAGCCGAACCCCGAATGTGACGCAGAGCGTCACGGGCTGCATGCCCACGCGGAGCACTCATCGTCATACACAAGTCCGCAAGACGCGCAAAACGGAGCTAAAACGTAAGTATCTGGCTGAATGCATTCCCTGTGGGAGGCGCCACCACGTCTTCGACGTAGCGCTGTCGCGCATCAAACTGGTTCATCGTAAAGTTGA
>NZ_LKEH01000047.1:0-287623 GCF_001642795.1 Pseudomonas viridiflava
GATGCAGTCGACGCGGCAGGTCAGGAAAATCGCGTCATCGTTCATCGCCGGCAAGCCGCCTCCCACAGTCCCGTGTTTGCTGTGCGACAGCGCTACGTCGAAGGCGCGGTGAGGTAGACATTCAATCAGAAACTTTTGTTTTCAGCCCCGTTTTGCAAGTCCTCCTACCCCGTGTTCAACCCATGAATACGGGCATACATCTGCTGACCGTCATTTCATTTTCATATCACCCGCTAATGGCTGAAACGCTGGGCTATACTCACGCGGCTTGGACCGTCTGTCGGTCCGCTTCTTGAACACGGCCGGATGCCGTCGTTGAACTCCTGAGGGCTGACTGTGAAGAACTGGACGTTGCGCCAACGCATTCTGGCGAGTTTTGCCGTCATTATTGCGATCATGCTGTTGATGGTCGTTGTGTCTTACTCGCGCTTGTTGTCGATCGAGTCCAGCGAAGAACAGGTACGTCTCGACGCTTTACCGGGTGTCTACTACAGCACTCTGGTGCGCAGCGCCTGGGGCGAGAGCTATATCCGCACGCTCGAGTTGATCGGCGAAGGCCAGGGTCGTGCCCTGACCAAGCAGGAAAAGGATCAGTTCCAGGGCTTCGATGACGCGTTGCAGACCCAGATGGATGGTTACAAGAAGTCCATCTTCGATGACAGCGACAGAGCCAGCTTCGCCGTCTTTGAAAAGCGCCGCGAAACCTATTCCCGGCTGCTCGCCGAGGTGCATGCCAAGTTCGAGCGCGGCGACTACGCGGGCGCTCGTTCGGAGTTCTACGGTGAGGCCAATCCGGTCTGGACTGACGGTCGCAAACAACTCAATGAACTGATCGTGGCCAACAAACAGTTGGCGGATCGTGCCACCGACAACATCGTCAATGCCGTGCTGAGTGCCAAGATCAGCATGGTCTTTTCGCTGTTTATTGCCGTCATGGCCGCCGCTGCATGCGGGCTGCTGCTGATGCGCTCGATCATCGCGCCGATGCAGCTCATCGTGCGGATTCTGGAAACCATGCGCACGGGCGACCTGAGTTCGCGCTTGAGTCTGGCGCGCAAAGACGAATTCAACGTGGTCGAAACCGGCTTCAACGACATGATGGTCGAGCTGACCGCTCTGGTTGCCCAGGCTCAGCGCTCGTCGGTGCAGGTCACCACCTCGGTCACTGAAATTGCCGCCACGTCGCGTCAGCAGCAGGCGACCGCCACGGAAACCGCCGCAACCACCACCGAAATCGGCGCGACGTCGCGTGAAATCGCTGCGACGTCCCGCGATCTGGTGCGCACCATGACCGAGGTCACCTCGGCGGCCGATCAGGCTTCGATTCTGGCAGGCTCCGGCCAGCAGGGTCTGGCGCGCATGGAAGACACCATGCATCAGGTGATGGGCGCGGCCAATCTGGTCAACGCCAAGCTGGCGATCCTCAACGAGAAGGCCGGCAACATCAACCAAGTGGTGGTGACCATCGTCAAGGTTGCCGATCAGACCAACCTGCTGTCGCTCAACGCGGCGATCGAAGCCGAGAAGGCGGGTGAATACGGTCGTGGTTTTGCCGTGGTCGCCACCGAAGTGCGTCGTCTGGCCGATCAGACGGCTGTAGCCACTTACGACATCGAGCAGATGGTGCGGGAAATCCAGTCTGCGGTGTCTGCGGGTGTCATGGGCATGGACAAATTCTCCGAGGAAGTGCGACGCGGCATGTACGAAGTCACACAGGTCGGAGAGCAGTTGTCGCAGATTATTCACCAGGTCCAGGCACTGGCCCCGCGCGTGCTCATGGTCAACGAAGGCATGCAGGCTCAGGCCACGGGCGCCGAACAGATCAATCAGGCACTGGTGCAACTGGCCGATGCCAGCAGCCAGACCGTCGAGTCATTGCGTCAAGCCAGTTTTGCCATCGACGAGTTGAGTCAGGTGGCGGTCGGGCTGCGCAGTGGCGTATCGCGATTCAAGGTCTGAGCACCGCCAATGATGGATCAATCGCCCAGGCGTAACGTCGCGTTGCCCGCGTCGAACAAACTGTTTCTGCTGTTCTGCATCGGTGAAGACCGCTATGCGCTGGAGGCGACCGAAATCGCCGAGATTCTGCCGCGTGTGAAGCTCAAGGCGATTGCCCGGGCGCCGCACTGGGTTGCAGGCATTTTCGCCCACCGGGGCGAGATCGTGCCGGTGATCGATATCAGCGCGTTGAACTCCGGCCAGCCTGCCAGGGCGCGGACCAGCACGCGTATGGTGCTGGTGCATTACCGGCACGATGACCAGCATCCGGCGCAATTGCTCGGACTCATTCTGGAGCAGGCCACCGAAACCCTGCGTTGCCCGGTTTCGCAGTTCAAGGAGTACGGGCTGGACAATCGCCTGTCACCTTATCTGGGGCCGGTCCGTGAAGACGAGCAGGGCCTGTTGCAATGGATTCACGTTCAGGAATTGCTGAGTGAACCGGTGCGCGAGTTGCTGTATCCAGTACCGCCGCTGGACCTGGAATCGCTCGAGGATGCGCCATGAGTGATGATTCGCGCTTTTTCAGTTTCCTCAAGGAACGCATCGGACTGGACGTGACCTCGGTGGGCGAGGCCATCATCGAGCGCGCCTTGCGCCAGCGGGCGGCGTCGGCAAAGTGCCCGGACAGCGATGCCTACTGGCACTTGTTGGTGACATCACCTCAGGAGCAGCAGGCGCTGATCGAGGCCGTCATCGTCCCGGAAACCTGGTTTTTTCGGTATCCGGAATCTTTCGCGACACTGGGCAAACTGGCCCGCGAGCGCATTACTACGCTGGATGGCGCAAGACCGTTGCGCATTCTCAGCCTGCCGTGTTCGACGGGTGAAGAGCCTTACTCGATTGCCATGGCGCTGATTGATGCCGGTATCGGCGTCCGGCAGTTCAAGGTCGATGCCATCGATATCAGTCCTGTTTCGATTGCACGCGCCAAGCACGGCGTATACGGAAAGAACTCGTTTCGTGGCAGCGACCTGAGCTTTCGCGAGCGTTTTTTCACCCCGGTAGGCGAAAGCTTCGAGATTTCCGATCTGGTGCGTGGCTGCATCGATTTTCAGCCCGGCAACCTGCTCGATCCCAAACTGGCGACCCAGGTGGCCTACGACATCGTCTTCTGCCGCAATCTGGTGATCTATTTCGACCGCCCGACGCAGCAACATGTCTTTCAGGTCCTCAAGCAGCTGACCCGTGAAGACGGCGTGCTCTTCATCGGCCCGGCCGAGGGCAATCTGTTGTCCGCCATTGGCATGCGCTCGCTGGGCATCGCCCAGTCCTTCGTTTTTCGTCATGCACCTCGGGAAACGGCTGCGACAGCCACTGCGCCTGCTCCGGTAAACAAACCGATGGCACGCCCGGCCCCCGAGCCGCCTCCACGCGCGACCGCCGCTCAGCCTGTATCGCGAAACGCGACGGCGTTTGCCTCCGGCGGCAAACCGGCTGCAGCAACCGGCAACGCCGACAGTCCCGCGCTGCTGGGTACCATTGCCAGCCTGGCAAACGAGGGCAAGACAGTCGAGGCGCGAGCTGCCTGCGAGCGTTATCTGCAACAGCACGAGCCAGTGGCTCAGGTTTTCTACTGGCTGGGGTTGCTCAGTGAAGTGGAGGGTCGCGTCGCGGAGGCTCAAGGGTTTTACCGCAAGGCGCTCTACCTTCAGCCGCAGCATTCGGAATCATTGGCGCAGATGGCGGCGTTGCTGGCCGCCAGAGGCGACAGCGCCGGTGCGCGCCGATTGCAGGACCGTGCTGTGCGCGGTGCGAATAAACAAGGAAACAACTGATGACGGGCCCGTCCGGTTTTTCAAGCCTTACCCATGATCAGGCCCAGGACATCGACGACTGCTGGAATCGTATCGGCGTTCACGGCGATCGTTCCTGTCCGTTGCTGGAAGACCATATCCACTGCCGCAATTGCGCGGTCTATTCCGCAGCGGCCACACGTCTGCTCGACCGCTATTCACACGCTCAGGAAAACCACGAACAGTTTCATGGCTCTGTCCTGCAGCGCGATATCAAGACGCGCTCGATTCTGGTCTTTCGCCTGGGTGAGGAATGGCTGGGCCTGGCATCGCGCTGCCTGTCGGAGGTTGCCCCCGCGCAGACGATCCACTCCCTGCCACATCAACGCTCGCGTGCGTTGCTGGGCGTCGCCAACGTTCGCGGTGCTCTGGTGGCCTGCATCTCGCTGGTCGAGTTGCTGGGGCTGGACAGCAATCCGATGATTGCCCAGTCCGCACGAACGGTGCCGCGCATGCTGATCGTGGCGGCGGAAGGTGGTCCTGTCGTTGTGCCGGTGGATGAAGTTGACGGTATTCATGCCATTGACGAACGCGAACTGGAAGCTGCTTCGGCCTCCGGCACGCACGCCAATGCGCGCTTTACCCGAGGGGTTCTGCAGTGGAAAGAGCGAAGCCTGCGTTGGCTCGATGAAGATCAGTTGCTGTCGGCGGTGCACCGGAGCCTTACATGACGCCAGATGAAATGCGCGACGCCTCGCTGTTCGAACTGTTCACGCTGGAAGCCGATGCGCAGACCCAGGTCCTGAGTGCAGGTCTGCTGGCGCTTGAGCGTAACCCGACCCAGGCCGATCAACTGGAAGCCTGCATGCGTGCCGCTCACTCGCTCAAGGGCGCGGCAAAGATTGTCGGCGTCGAGTTCGGTGTCAGCGTTGCGCATGTGATGGAGGACTGTCTGGTCAGTGCTCAGGAAGGGCGACTGCTGCTCCAGCCTGATCACATCGACGCCCTGTTGTTCGGCACCGATCTGCTGATGCGCATCGCGACGCCGGGCGGTAACAGCGTAGGCCAGCCCGATATCGATGCTTACGTAGAAAGACTGAATACCTTGCTGGCTTCAGGTGCCGGGGCGGCACGGACAGTCAGCGTGCCCATGCCGGATCCGCTGCTGGCCAGCGCCTTGCAACAGCTCGAAGCAGCGGCCACGCCAGCGCCGCTGAGCGGGTCGCCTGCCGATCCACTGGCGGCCGATCTGCGTCTGGAGCCGGCTAGCGTTCCGCCCAGGGCCGAACCCGAGACGCCATCCGCTGCGCCACTCAAGGATCGCCGGGTGGCCGAGGGCGGCGAACGGGTGCTGCGCGTCACCGCCGAGCGGCTCAACGGTCTGCTCGATATGTCGAGCAAATCCCTTGTCGAGACCCAGCGCCTCAAGCCTCTGCTGGCCGGCATGCAACGCCTCAAGCGCTTGCAGAGCAGCACCGACCGGGCGCTTGAAGCCTTGGGTGTCAGCGTCGGCGAGGGCGGTCTGAATGCCGACGCGCAAAAGGCGCTGGAAGACGCACGCAGCCTGTTGTCCCAGGCGCAGCAGATGCTGGTTCAGCAGACTGCCGAGCTGGACGAGTTCGGCTGGCAGTCGGGGCAGCGAGCGCAGCTGTTGTATGACACTGCGCTGGCCTGTCGCATGCGGCCCTTCGCCGACGTATTGTCGGGGCAGGCACGCATGGTGCGTGATCTGGGGCGCGAGCTGGGCAAGCAGGTTCGTCTGCAGATCGAAGGTGACAAGACTCAGGTCGACCGGGACGTGCTGGAAAAACTCGAGGCTCCGCTGACGCACCTGCTGCGCAATGCGGTCGATCATGGCATCGAGTCACCTGAAAAGCGGGCGGCACACGGCAAGGAACCGGAAGGGCTGATCCGTCTGCAGGCTTCGCACCAGGCCGGTCTGCTGGTGGTGGAACTGAGTGATGATGGCGGCGGCGTGGACCTTGAGCGTCTGCGTCAGAACATTGTGCAGCGCAACCTGTCGCCTGCCGCTACCGCCGCCCAGTTGAGCGAAGAGGAACTGCTGAGTTTTCTGTTCCTGCCCGGTTTCAGCATGCGCGACAAGGTCACACAGGTGTCGGGACGTGGAGTCGGTCTCGACGCGGTGCAACACATGGTTCGCCAGATGCATGGCAGTGTCGAATTACAGCAATGGGCAGGCGAGGGCAGTCGCTTCAGAATCGAGTTGCCGTTGACCTTGTCCGTTGTGCGCAGTCTGGTGGTCGAGGTCGGCGGCGAAGCTTACGCCTTCCCGCTGGCGCACATCGAGCGTATGCGCGATCTGCAGCCCGATGAGATCGTGCAACTTGAGGGACGCCAGCACTTCTGGGACGAAGAACGTCATGTC
Source organism: Pseudomonas viridiflava (assembly GCF_001642795.1). GTDB lineage: Bacteria > Pseudomonadota > Gammaproteobacteria > Pseudomonadales > Pseudomonadaceae > Aquipseudomonas > Aquipseudomonas viridiflava. The sequence continues at coordinate 6,121 of NZ_LKEH01000047.1, forward strand.
GGCCTGGTGTCCGCCAGTCAGTTGTTGCACCGTCCTGCATCGCAGGACACTGGCGAAGCGCTCAAGGTCGTGGTGATTCGCGAACGCGACGCGGTCTACGGCGTTGCGGTCGAGCGCTTCATCGGTGAGCGCACGCTGGTGGTGATGCCGCTGGATGCGCGGCTGGGCAAGGTTCAGGATGTTTCGGCGGGTGCGCTGCTCGACGATGGCTCGGTGGTGCTGATCATCGACGTCGAAGACATGCTGCGCTCCGTCGAGAAGCTGCTCAATACCGGACGTCTGGAGCGCATTGACCGTCGTAACCGTCAGGCAGACAGCGTATCGCGCAAACGCGTGCTGGTAGTCGATGACTCGTTGACGGTGCGTGAGCTGGAACGCAAGCTGCTGGTCGGACGCGGCTACGAAGTGTCGGTTGCCGTGGATGGCATGGACGGCTGGAACGCCTTGCGTTCCGAAGATTTTGACCTGCTGATTACCGACATCGACATGCCGCGCATGGACGGTATCGAGCTGGTCACCCTGTTGCGTCGGGATACTCGGCTGCAATCACTGCCTGTAATGGTGGTTTCCTACAAGGATCGTGAGGAAGATCGACGCCGCGGACTGGATGCGGGCGCCGATTATTATCTGGCCAAGGCCAGTTTCCATGATGATGCCTTGCTCGACGCTGTGGTCGAGCTGATAGGGGATGCGCAGGCATGAAGATCGCTATTGTCAATGACATGCCTATGGCTGTCGAAGCGCTGCGCCGGGCGCTGGCGTTCGAGCCACTGCATCAGGTGATATGGGTGGCCGGCAACGGTGCCGAAGCGGTGCGCTGCTGTGCCGAACAGACGCCTGATCTGATCCTGATGGACCTGATCATGCCGGTCATGGACGGCGTCGAAGCGACTCGCCAGATCATGGCCAGCACACCGTGCGCTATTGTCATAGTGACCGTGGATCGCGAGCAGAACGTGCACCGGGTATTCGAGGCCATGGGGCACGGGGCGATGGACGTGGTGGACACCCCTGCCATCGGCGCAGGCAATCCCAAAGAGGCGGCGGCACCGCTGCTGCGCAAGATTCTGAACATCGAATGGCTCATGGGGCAGCGCAACACCCATGAGCGGACCGTCGCTACACCGCTGCGTGAGTCTGTCCGGCGTGACCGGCTGGTTGCCATCGGTTCGTCGGCGGGCGGGCCGGCTGCTCTGGAGATTCTGCTCAAGGCCCTGCCTTCGAACTTTCCGGCGGCCGTCGTGCTGGTGCAGCATGTGGATCAGGTCTTTGCAGCCGGCATGGCCGAGTGGCTGTCCAGTGCGTCAGGAATCCCTGTGCTACTGGCCCGCGAAGGTCAGGTGCCTCAGAGTGGCAAGGTTCTGCTGGCGGGCACCAACCACCACATCCGCCTGTTGAAAGGCGGCACGCTGGCCTACACGGCAGAGCCAGTGAATGAAATCTACAGGCCCTCGATCGACGTGTTTTTCGAAAGTGTGGCTCGTTATTGGAATGGAGATGCTGTGGGCGTTTTATTGACAGGCATGGGGCGCGACGGCGCCACCGGGCTCAAGACCATGCGTGAGCGCGGATTCCTGACCATCGCTCAGGATCAGGCCAGTTCTGCGGTGTACGGCATGCCCAAGGCGGCTGCGGCCATTGATGCGGCGGTCGAGATTCGGCCACTGACCGCCATCGCTCCGCGGCTCGTGGAGGTGTTCGCTCAATGACTGTCCAGATGAAATCACCGCTGCTTGGTCACCAGGAGAAACTTCATGCATGATCTGCAGATGGACGAGATCAAAACACCGGATGAAAACTCTGCGATGGTGCTGCTGGTCGATGATCAGGCGATGATCGGCGAGGCGGTCAGGCGTGGTCTGGCCAACGAAAGCTCGATCGATTTCCACTTCTGCGCCGATCCGCATCAGGCCATCTCCCAGGCTGTGCAGATCAAGCCGACGGTCATTCTTCAGGACCTGGTCATGCCCGGCCTGGATGGTCTGACGCTGGTGCGTGAATACCGCAGCAACCCGCTGACCCGCGATATCCCGATCATCGTGCTGTCCACCAAGGAAGATCCGCTGATCAAGAGCGCCGCGTTCGCCGCCGGTGCCAATGACTATCTGGTCAAGCTACCGGACAACATCGAACTGGTTGCCCGCATCCTGTATCACTCGCGCTCTTACATGACCCTGCTGCAGCGTGACGAGGCGTACCGTGCCCTGCGCGTCAGCCAGCAGCAATTGCTCGATACCAATCTGGTCCTGCAGCGCCTGATGAACTCCGATGGCCTAACCGGACTGTCCAACCGCCGTCATTTCGATGAATACCTGGAACTCGAGTGGCGTCGCGCGACCCGTGACCAGACCCAGTTGTCGCTGCTGATGATCGACGTCGATTTCTTCAAGGCCTACAACGACAGCTTCGGGCATCTTGAAGGCGACGAGGCGCTGCGGCAGGTGGCCAAGGCCATTCGCAACAGCTGCAGTCGGCCCTCGGATCTGCCCGCCCGCTATGGTGGCGAAGAGTTTGCGATGGTGCTGCCCAACACCTCGCCGGGTGGCGCGCGGCTGATCGCTGAAAAATTGCGTCAGAGCGTGGTGGGCATGAACATCCCCCACGTAGCGCCTGCCGAAGGCTCTCACCTCACCGTCAGCATCGGCGTGGCCACAGTTTCTCCACAGGTCGGCTCACACAGTCGCCAGCTGATTCTTGATGCCGACAAGGGGCTGTACGTGGCCAAGCACAATGGCCGCAATCAGGTATCGGTGGGCTGAGCTGGCCGGAGTTGCTGCCAGGCGGGCTCTTGTCAAAAAACACGTCATCTGCTGAATGAATACGTTTTTGTGGGAGGCGGCTTGCCGGCGATGAACGATAACGCGGTGTTCCTGACACACCGCGTCGCCTGCATCGCCGGCAAGCCGCCTCCCACAGTCGTTTTTTGCAGCCAGACAGTGCCGTATCAGGGGCAACGGGGCATCTCCTGCCAGAAACGCACCTATTCAATAAAATTGGCTGCACAAGGCCTGCCCGACGGGCTGCTTTCATGGTGTTGCCTGGGGTATACTCGTCGGCTTTGAAAATTTCGCCTGCGAGTGCTGCCCACCATGGAAATCAACCCGATCCTAAACAGCATCAAGGATTTGTCCGAGCGCTCCGAAACTATTCGGGGGTATCTTTGACTACGATCACAAACATGATCGTCTGACCGAAGTCAATCGCGAGCTCGAAGATCCAAACGTCTGGAACAACCCCGAGTACGCACAGAACCTGGGCCGCGAGCGTGCCTTGCTGGCGCAGATCGTCGACACACTGGACGAAATGACGTCCGGTCTGGTCGATGCCAAGGACCTGCTGCTGATGTCGGCTGAAGAAGAAGACCAGGCTGCCGTCGATGACGTTGCCGCCGAAGTCGAACGCCTTCGCGAATCGCTGGAAAAGCTGGAATTCCGTCGCATGTTCAGCGGCGAAATGGACCAGAACAACGCCTACCTGGACATCCAGGCCGGCTCCGGCGGTACCGAAGCGCAGGACTGGGCCAACATCCTGCTGCGCATGTACCTGCGCTGGGCTGACAAGCGCGGTTTCGACGCCACCATCATGGAACTGTCTGCTGGCGAAGTCGCCGGTATCAAAGGCGCTACCGTGCACATCAAGGGCGAATACGCCTTTGGCTGGCTGCGGACCGAGATCGGCGTACACCGTCTGGTGCGCAAGAGCCCGTTCGACTCCGGCAACCGTCGTCACACCTCGTTCTCAGCCGTATTCGTGTCGCCGGAAATCGATGACAACATCGAAATCGACATCAACCCGTCGGACCTGCGGATCGACACCTACCGCTCTTCCGGTGCCGGTGGTCAGCACGTAAACACCACCGACTCGGCGGTCCGTATCACCCACGTTCCGACCAACACCGTGGTCAGCTGCCAGAACGAACGTTCCCAGCATGCGAACAAGGACACCGCCATGAAAATGCTGCGGGCCCGTTTGTATGAGCAGGAAGTTCAGAAACGTAACGCGGCGTCCCAGGCACTTGAAGACACCAAGTCCGATATCGGCTGGGGTCATCAGATTCGCTCCTACGTGCTGGATGCCTCGCGCATCAAGGACCTGCGGACCAACATCGAGCGCAGCGACTGCGACAAGGTGCTCGACGGTGATCTGGACGAGTATCTGATCGCAAGCCTCAAACAAGGGCTGTAATGCACGCTTCGCAGGATTCGCGCCGTGAGCGCGATCCTGTGCAAGCGTCCGGGACGGCTCTCCGCCTTGCCCGCGAACCCGGATGAACCGGGGCAACGAACCTGTGATGGAATGACTGAAGACATGAGCGACCAACAACTCGACCCGCAAGCCCTGCAACAGGAAGAAAACACCCTGATCGCCCTGCGCAAGGAAAAGCTTGCTGCCGGCCGTGCCAAGGGTCAGGCCTTCCCGAATGACTTCCGCCGCGACAGCTACTGCAACGACCTGCAGAAACAGTACGTCGACAAGACCAAGGAAGATCTGGCTGCAGCAGCGATTCCGGTCAAGGTTGCCGGTCGCATCATGCTTAACCGTGGCTCGTTCATGGTGATTCAGGACATGACCGGTCGCATCCAGGTCTACGTCAACCGCAAGACACTGCCTGAAGAAACCTTGGCCGAAGTCAAGACCTGGGACCTGGGCGATATCATTGCCGCCGAAGGCACCCTGGCCCGTTCCGGCAAGGGCGACCTGTATGTCGAAATGACGTCCGTGCGCCTGCTGACCAAGTCGCTGCGTCCGCTGCCGGACAAACACCACGGCCTGACCGACACCGAACAGCGTTATCGTCAGCGTTACGTAGACCTGATCGTCAACGAAGACGTGCGCGAGACCTTCCGCGTGCGTTCGCAGGTGATTGCCCACATCCGCAGCTTCCTGATGAAGCGCGACTTCCTTGAAGTCGAAACGCCGATGCTGCAGACCATTCCTGGTGGTGCGGCAGCCAAACCGTTCGAAACCCATCACAACGCGCTGGACATGGAAATGTTCCTGCGTATCGCGCCTGAGCTGTACCTCAAGCGTCTGGTTGTCGGTGGCTTCGAAAAGGTGTTCGAGATCAACCGCAACTTCCGTAACGAAGGCGTTTCGACCCGGCACAACCCCGAGTTCACCATGCTCGAGTTCTACCAGGCCTACGCCGACTACGAAGACAACATGGACCTGACCGAAGAGCTGTTCCGCGAACTGGCTCAACTGGTTCTGGGCACCACCGATGTGCCGTATGGCGACAAGGTGTTCCATTTCGGCGAACCGTTCGTGCGCCTGTCGGTGTTCGACTCGATCCTCAAGTACAACCCTGAACTGACCGCAGCCGATCTGCAGGACATCGACAAGGCACGCGCCATCGCCAAGAAGGCAGGTGCCAAGGTCCTGGGCTTCGAAGGTCTGGGCAAGCTGCAGGTGATGATTTTCGAAGAGCTGGTCGAGCACAAGCTGGAACAGCCGCACTTCATTACCCAGTACCCGTTCGAAGTTTCGCCACTGGCACGTCGCAACGATGACAATCCGAGCGTCACCGACCGCTTCGAACTGTTCATCGGCGGCCGCGAAATTGCCAACGCCTATTCCGAGCTCAATGACGCGGAAGACCAGGCCGAGCGCTTCCAGGCTCAGGTGGCCGACAAGGACGCCGGTGACGACGAGGCCATGCACTATGACGCCGATTTCGTACGTGCGCTGGAGTACGGCATGCCGCCGACAGCCGGTGAGGGGATCGGTATCGACCGCCTGGTGATGCTGCTCACCAACTCGCCGTCGATCCGGGATGTGATCCTGTTTCCGCATATGCGCCCGCAGGCGTAACGAAAAAAAAGAAAGCCGCCTCGAATGGGCGGCTTTTTTTTGGGTCTTTTTCAGGACGAATTTATAAGGACGATAGTGTGACGATTGCCAGAGAAGGGGCTGCCGGGGTAGCGAGCGCGGTGGCCAGAAGTGTCAAGTATCAGGGTCGCAAGGCCAGTCGAGAGGGGAGCGAGCAGCGCAGGCAGGTGATTCTCGATGCAGCCATGCGCATTGTGGTGCGTGACGGCGTGCGTGCCGTACGCCACCGGGCCGTGGCTGCGGAGGCGGGCGTACCGCTGTCGGCGACGACATATTATTTCAAGGACATCGACGACCTGCTCACCGATGCCTTCGCCCAGTACGTGCAGCGCAGCGCAGACTACCTGGCCAGGTTGTGGCAGAACACCGAAGTCATCTTGCGCGACATGATGGCCCGCAGTTCCGGCAGTCCCAGCGACCGTTTCAAGCTGGCCGACGACATTGCCAAAATGGTGATGGAGTATATTCGCCACCAGTTGCTCACCCGGCGCGACTACCTGATTGCCGAACATGCGTTCTACCACGAGGCGCTGATCAATCCGCGTCTGACCCCGCTGGTCATGGCGCATCAGGAAATCCTGCTGCAGGGCAGTTGCCAGTTTTTTCAGGTGATTGGCTCGCTGCAGCCCTATCAGGACGCGCAAGTGTTGACGGGGCTCATCCGCCGGATGGAATATCAGGGCCTGCTTCATGGCCCGCTGCGTCAGGCGGACGAAGAAATCCTCTGTATGCTCACCCGCCAGATGCGTCTGGTGCTGGGAACCCCTCAACCGGTTCGAGGGTGACGCTGCTTCTGTTCAGGAGAACCCCATGAAGACCTGGCGCGTGTTGATTGCGCTGTCGTTTTTGTTGTTGAGCGGCTGTCTGGTGACCTTCAAGGACCCGATACCCGCCCGTGAGGCTGCGCCCGCCGGTTTGCTGGGTCAGTGGACCAGCAAGAACGCCTGGGGCGAGCCGCTGGAACTGGACGTCTCGCGTGCCGGGGCCAACCGTTACAAGGCCGTCAGCTACCGCAAGGGCGACCGACGTCACGGCGATGAGTACACCGTGACGGTGACGCACCACGGCAGCCGCTGGTACCTCTCGGCGAAGCTTCCGGCCAAATATGGCGCTGACTATGGCATTGGAGGTTTCGAGCTGACCCGCAGCGGTGAGCTGGTTGTCTATAGTCTGGACATGGACCGCGTCGGTCAGTGGGTCGAGCAAGGCAGTCTGGCCGGTCAGCCGGTCGAAAATGAAACGGGCAAGGGTCTCCTGATTACCAGCCCTCTGGAGCAGGTATTCGGGTACCTCGACGATCCCGCCAACTCAGATGTTTTTCAGGAAGTCGCGCGTTACAGGCGCGTTGCCAAGTAGCAGGGCGATAGCCCGCCAGCCAAGGAGTACCGGGTGGACGAGTACCAGCAGACTATTCGTGTTTTATCGGATCGGATCGTTGCCGCGCAGACACCGATTCGCGTGCTGGATGCAGTGAAGTGGGACGACACGGTTCGCCGGGATTTCCTCGCCGCCAAGGGCAAGGCCCTGCCTGCCGTGGACCGTGCCTATTACGAGAATCGCCCGCTGGGCTTCGATTCCAGTGCCCTCAAGCAGGAATTCCAGAACATCGAGCGCGACGTCACGCGCCAGCTGGGCCAGTTCAATCCGGTCGGGCAGATCATGCGCCGGATGTGCCGGGAATACCGCATGGTGATCCGCATGCTCGAAGCGCGTGGCACACCTGACTTCGGGCTGATTTCCCAGGAACTGTACGGCGCGGCCTCCGACGCTTTTCACGCGGGCGATCCAACGCTGTCCGATCTGGGGCTGATGCTGTCCGATTACTTGAATAACATCGCCGGGCGTGGCGATCTCAAGGACGAACCGAAGACTCTGACTGCCAAGGACGCCGTGGCCTTGCTGCAGTCGCGTCTGAACCGGGTGTTCGGCGAGGCCGAGGAAACCATTCGTGTCTTCGAGTCCGACGGCATCGTGGCAGACGCGGCAGCAGGCGCCGATTACATCAAGATTCGCAGCGACGCGATGTTCAACGAGCGCGATGTGCGCGCACTGGAAGTCCATGAAGGCCTCGTGCATGTGGGCACTACGCTGAACGGGCAGAACCAGCCGATCTGCACCTTCCTCTCCAAAGGCCCGCCGTCATCGACCGTGACTCAGGAAGGGCTGGCGATTCTCATGGAAGTCATCGCCTTTGCGTCCTACCCCAGCCGTCTGCGCAAGCTCACCAACCGCACGCGAGCCATTCACATGGCCGAAGAGGGCGCGGACTTTCTGCAGGTGTTCGAGTTCTATCGCGAGCAGGGCTTCGGCATGCCGGAAAGCTACGGCAACGCCAGCCGGGTGTTCCGAGGTTCTGTGCCCAACGGGCTGCCGTTCACCAAGGACCTGTCGTACCTGAAAGGCTTCATCATGGTCTACAACTACATTCAGCTGGCCGTGCGCAAGGGCAAGTTGGAACAGGTGCCCCTGTTGTTCTGCGGCAAGACCACGCTGGAAGACATGCGCACCCTTCGCCAACTGGTCGATGAAGGCCTGGTGGTCGCACCCAAATACCTGCCCGAGCAGTTCCGCGACATGAACGCCCTGTCAGCCTGGATGTGCTTCTCCAACTTCCTCAACCACCTGAGCCTGGATCGTATCGAAGCGGATTACTCGAATATTCTTTAGCCCTGTGATGTGGCCTGATGATCGTTCCCACGCTTTGCGTGGGAATGCCTCCCAGGACGCTCCGCGTCCGCTCTCGAAGGTGACGCAGGGCGTCACGGGCACCATTTTGACTCTCTCAAGGAACCTCTCATTTGAAACTGATCAGCATCCTTGCCTTGCTCCTCAGTCTTGCCGGCTGCAGTTCGATGCTGTTCTACCCGGAACCGGGTCTGCCGTTCACCCCGGACAAGGCGCGTCTGGAGTACCGCGACGTCAATCTGACTGCTGCAGACGGCACCCGCCTGCACGGCTGGTGGCTCCCGGCGAAGGCGGGCGTGCCGGTCAAGGGCACGGTGCTGCACCTGCATGGCAATGGCGGCAATATGTCCTGGCATCTGGGCGGAAGCTGGTGGCTGCCCGAACAGGGCTATCAGGTGCTGATGCTCGACTACCGCGGCTATGGCCAGTCGCAGGGCGAGCCTAGCCTGCCCGCGATCTATCAGGACATTCAGGCCGCCTTCGACTGGTTGAAAGCTGCGCCCGAGGTGCAAGGCAAACCGCTGGTGGTGCTGGGTCAGAGCATCGGCGGCGCGTTGGCTGTGCACTACCTGGCGGAGCATCCCGACGAGCGATCCAGAATCAAGGCGCTGGTTCTCGACGGTGTGCCTGCGAGCTACAGAGACGTCGCGCGCAACTCACTCAGCAACTCCTGGCTGACGTTGCCGTTCAGGACGCCATTGTCCTGGTTCATTCCTGATGGCGACAGTGCCGTCAACGGTCTGCCCAGGATCGCTGGCACCCCGATGCTGATCTTTCACAGCATGGATGACACCCTGGTGCCGCTGGTCAACGGAATCAGTGTCTACAAGGCCGCACCACCGCCTCGTGTGCTGCAATTGACCCGCGGCGGACATGTGCAGACCTTTGCCGATCCGTTATGGCGGCAGGTCATGCTCCGTTATCTTGAAGATCCACAGCATTTCAACGGGCTGCGCCGCCTCGCCGAAGTACCCAATTACCCGGCAACGTCAAAGCAACCCGAGACGCAGGAATGAGTGATGAGCGTAACGTCAGGGGCATGATCCTGACCGGCATCGCGAGCATCATCGGTACGGTCGGCTGCCTGTGGTACTACGGCTACCTGCATTTCGCGAGACCGGAGGATGCGCTGTTACTGAGCGAGTTCACGCTGCTCAAGACCGTACCCGGAGAGGACTACAAGATCGCCGCCACGCCTGCGGCAGAAGTGGCGCAGTGCATCAATGGGGTATTGGTGCTGTTCGACACGTCGCGCACGGGGCTGTCCGGCGTGCTGGTCGATGATCGCAGGCAGGCCGTGCGCTGTATCGCTAAGCAGGCGTCGACACGCCCGTGAAGCGCCCATGAAAAAGCCCCGCCTGTATGCGCAGGCGGGGCTTCGGGTACAGCCGCTGAGTCGATTATTTCATCGAGGAGCGTGGAGCAACCGGCTGGTTGTCGTTGGAAATGGTCACTTCCACACGACGGTTCATGGCACGGCCCGAGTTGCTGGTGTTATCAGCAACCGGATATTCCTTGCCATAGCCCATCGCAACGATGCGAGTCGGGTCTACGCCCATGCGAGTCAGGGCCATGCGAACCGAATTGGCGCGGCGCTCGGACAGCGACTGGTTGTAGGAAGCCGAACCAGTGCTGTCGGTGTAGCCTTCAACGATCACTTTGCGATCAGGGTTTTCCTGAAGGAAAGCAGCCAGCTTGCCGATATCGCCCTGGGCGCCTGGCTTCAGCTCGGCCTTGTTGTAGTCGAACAGCACGTCACCGAAAGTCACCAGGGTGCCGCGTTCGGTCTGCTTGGCGTTCAGGCTGTTCTTCAGCGCAGCGATCTGGGCGTCACGTGCTTCCAGACGAGCCTTGGCGCGGTCGGCAGAAGCGTTCTGCAGAGCGGCTTCGGAGTTGCGCAGAGCGATGGTCTGCTTGGCCAACTCAACACGCTGGTTGGTCAGGTAAGACAGTTGGTCGACTTTCTTGGCGTCAGCGTCATCACGGAAAGCTTGCTCAGCCTTGGCCAGCCATTCGCTCGCGTCCTTGGTTTCCAGCGCGGCAACCTTGGTGGCGTCCGGGTTGGTCTGCAGGGACGTGAAGTTAGTGCGGGCCTGTTCCAGGTTAGGGTTCGGCTTGGTGGCGCAGGCAGCCAGTGCAACACTCATGGCCAGCAGGGCAGGGATCATCAATTGTTTACGCATAATTAGGGTCGTCCTTTAATCGATTACGAATGCATGAAAACCAAAGGTTGATGGCGGTGCTCACTGCACCTGGCGCATGCCTTCGTCACGTAGTTCGTTGACGCCCTGACGAGCATCCTGCACGGCTTTGGCAGCCTTGGCAGCCTGAGACTTACGCTCTGCCACTCGGGCATCCCACTCGGCCTGTTCGGCCAGCTTGCGCGCTTCGTCGTACTTTTTGTCCTGCATGGCCAGGTCCGCTTCCTTGAGCTTGTCCTGAGCCGACTTCATTTCCACCGCTGCGAACTCGGTACCGCCGGCGCTCACTGCGCTGTTGACGGCCGACTGAGAGACCGCGTACTGCTCCGACGGCGGGTTGCCCGCACAGCCGGCCAGGATGAAGGTGCTACCCAGCGCCAGCGCAGCGAGTTTCAGCCCGCGCAGGCCTTTGAACGTGGTATTGGCAGTAGGGGTGTTCATGGTGATCAACTCCATTGTCTGACTCCGAACGTGGTTATCCATGACAGTTTTTATTCAGGCCGGGCATCGGGTCATGCAACCACCTGATGCTCTTCAGGCTTTCCTGTAATGGTTAATGGCTCGGACCTGCGGGGTTTTTGAATAGTTCACATAAATATTTCGTGAGCGGGCGGGAACGTTTTATATGTCGTACTCAATATGGTGCGTATACAGAGCGAGCCGTCAGGCCCGGCCCTTTACGGGCGTGGGCCCTGGCAGAATCAGCGGTGTTACACCTGGCCGGGTTCATCGACTGGCGTGCCCAGCTCCTCAGACAGTTCATGCAGGTAACGTTTGGACAGTGCCAGGAAGCGGGGCGTGGCGCCGATGTCTTCATAAAGGGGGTCACCTTCCTCATCCGTCGCCACGACATGTGGCCCTTTGACGTAAGGAAAGCTGGCTTCCAGTTCTTCCATTGCCGCGCCGATCAGCTCGCCCAGCAACTCTTCAGGGTGATGTTTGGGGTACATCTCGCACAGTGCGGCCAGTCGCGCGGCGGATTCGATATCCAGATGAATCGCATAGCGGGTCCTGGTCAGGCGACCCTTTGCATTATTTTCCCAGTGGCGGGCCAGTTCGCGGATTTTCATGGTGACTTCTCCTGACTGTCTTCTCGATGGGCTCGTTTGTGGCGAGTCTGTTGCGTGATGGAGTCGTTGTGTGGCTCATGCATGAGATTAGCCTGTATGGCATTCGTGGCACGGACAGATAATTTCATGCACAAGGATTTGTCGGCGAGCGCGCTTTTGATGCACTGTTGGCAAAGCGGATTTCAATACACCCGTTCAGTTCGGGTAAGCGATCAGACAAAAAGCCCCAATAAAAAACCGGGAGAGGGAACGATGGCCGATATCGATGCGCGACTGCGCGAAGACGTTCACCTGCTGGGTGAGCTGCTGGGCAATACGATTCGCGAACAGCGCGGGGCTGATTTTCTCGACAAGATCGAGCGTATTCGCAAGAGCGCCAAGGCAGGCAGACGTGGTTCCGCTGAAGGTGCCGAAGCCCTCAGCTCCAGTGTCGATGGCCTGGAAGACGATGAGCTGCTGCCAGTGGCGCGCGCGTTCAACCAGTTCCTCAACCTGGCGAACATCGCTGAGCAATACCAGCTCATGCATCGCCGTGACGACTCGCAGCCGCAACCGTTCGAATCCCGGGTGCTTCCCGAACTGCTGGAGCGCCTGAAGGCCGAAGGTCATGCCCCTGATGCACTGGCGAGACAGTTGGGCAAGCTGGAGATCGAACTGGTGCTCACCGCGCACCCCACCGAAGTGGCCCGACGCACACTGATTCAGAAATACGACGCGATTGCCGCGCAACTGGCCGCGCTGGACCATCGTGACCTCAACAGCCTGGAGCGTGAACAGATCACCTCGAGGCTGCAGCGGTTAATCGCCGAAGCCTGGCACACCGAAGAGATCCGTCGTATCCGCCCGACCCCGGTCGACGAAGCCAAGTGGGGCTTTGCGGTCATCGAACATTCGCTGTGGCACGCCATCCCCAATTACCTGCGCAAGGCCGATCTGGCACTGCAGGCGGCGACCGGCCTGCATTTGCCCCTCGAAGCGGCCCCGATCCGCTTCGCCTCGTGGATGGGCGGTGACCGGGACGGCAACCCGAATGTCACGGCGGCTGTCACTCGTGAAGTATTGCTGCTGGCGCGCTGGATGGCCGCCGACCTGTATCTGCGTGATGTAGACAGTCTGGCTGCCGACCTGTCGATGCAGCAGGCCAGCGACGCGTTGCGCGCCCGTGTCGGCGACAGTGCCGAGCCCTATCGCACCGAACTCAAGCGCCTGCGCGAACGCCTGCGAGCGACCCGCAACTGGGCCAATGCGTCATTGACCGTCACTCAGCCTGCGCCTGAAGCCGTGCTGCATGACAATCGCGAGCTGATCGAACCCTTGATGCTCTGTTTCCAGTCACTGCACGAGTGCGGCATGGGCGTGATTGCTGATGGTCCGCTGCTGGATTGCCTGCGTCGTGCCGTAACCTTCGGTCTGTTCCTGGTGCGTCTGGACGTGCGTCAGGATTCCAGCCGCCATTGCGCGGCCATGACTGAAATCACTGATTACCTGGGTCTGGGCCGTTACGAGGAATGGGATGAGCAGACCCGCATCGAGTTTCTGCTGCGTGAACTGAACAACCGTCGTCCGCTGCTGCCCGGCTATTTCAAACCCGCCGCAGACACAGCCGAAGTATTGGCAACCTGTCGCGAAGTGGCGGCGGCACCGGCGGCATCGCTGGGCTCTTATGTCATCTCGATGGCGGGTGCGGCGTCGGACGTGCTGGCGGTCCAGTTGCTGCTTAAAGAATCCGGGCTGCAACGGCCCATGCGCGTCGTGCCGTTGTTCGAAACGCTGGCGGATCTGGACAACGCCGGACCGGTCATCGAAACACTGCTGGGTTTGCCGGGTTACCGGTCGCGTCTGCACGGCCCTCAGGAAGTGATGATCGGTTATTCCGACTCGGCCAAGGACGCCGGCACGACCGCAGCGGCCTGGGCGCAGTACCGGGCGCAGGAAAAACTCGTACAGATCTGTCGCGATCAACAGGTCGAACTGCTGCTGTTCCATGGCCGTGGCGGTACGGTCGGACGCGGCGGTGGCCCGGCCCACGCGGCGATTCTGTCGCAGCCTCCGGGCTCTGTGGCGGGACGCTTCCGCACCACCGAGCAGGGTGAAATGATCCGCTTCAAGTTCGGCCTGCCGGACATTGCCGAGCAGAACCTCAACCTTTATCTGGCTGCTGTACTGGAAGCGACGCTGTTACCGCCGCCGCTGCCCGAGCCGGCGTGGCGCACGATGATGGACCAGTTGGCCAGTGACGGCGTCAGCGCCTATCGTGCTGTGGTCAGAGAGAACCCGGAGTTCGTCGAGTATTTCCGCCAGGCCACGCCCGAGCAGGAACTGGGTCGCCTGCCGTTGGGCAGCCGACCGGCCAAACGCCGCGAAGGCGGGGTGGAGAGTCTGCGTGCCATCCCGTGGATCTTTGCCTGGACCCAGACACGCCTGATGCTGCCCGCCTGGCTGGGCTGGGAAGCGGCGCTGACCAAGGCGCTGGAGCGTGGAGACGGCGACGTGCTGGCACAGATGCGCGAGCGCTGGCCGTTCTTCAGAACCCGCATCGACATGCTGGAAATGGTACTGGCCAAGGCAGATTCAGATATTGCGCGGCTGTATGACGAACGTCTGGTCAGCGAAGAGCTGCAACATTTAGGCTCACATTTGCGCGACCTATTGTCGCAGGCGTGCGACGTGGTGCTGGGGCTGACCGGGCAGACGCAATTGCTGGCACACAGCCCCGAAACCCTCGAGTTCATCAGTCTGCGCAATACCTATCTGGATCCGTTGCATCTGCTGCAGGCTGAACTGCTGTCGCGCTCGCGCCACCGTGAGGCGCATCTGGACAGCCCTCTGGAACTGGCGTTGCTGGTGTCTGTGGCGGGAATTGCCGCCGGGCTGCGCAACACCGGCTGAGGAGCTTGCCCGGCCGGTGGGCGCTGCGTTTGATCAGGATCACGGCGGGTGAAGCGTTTACGGGCTAACCTGCCGGAGAGGTTGCGGCAGGTTGTACCGTTCAACAACCTCGCGCTGCACGCCAGCGCCCCTGCGGTTACTGCGACTTTTGGCGGCTTGTGCGGCTACGGTCTGCTGTGTATCTTGATCAGCCTTTTGGCCTATTGGCCTGATTCATTTTTTAGATTGGCCCCTGAGGCGAATCCGATGATTTCCATATAAAAAATTTGAGGAGCATGACGATGCGCGTGATTCTGCTGGGAGCTCCCGGGGCCGGTAAAGGTACTCAGGCAAAATTCATCACTGAAAAGTTCGGCATCCCGCAAATTTCGACAGGCGACATGCTGCGCGCAGCGGTCAAGGCCGGTACAGAACTGGGCATCAAGGCCAAGAGCGTCATGGATTCGGGCGGTCTGGTCTCCGATGATCTGATCATCGGCCTGATCAAGGACCGTCTGGCTGAGCCGGACTGCCAGAACGGCGTGCTGTTCGATGGTTTCCCGCGCACCATTCCACAGGCCGAGGCATTGCTGAAAGCCGGTCTGGAAATCGACCATGTGCTGGAAATCGCTGTCGATGACGAAGAAATCGTCCAGCGTATGTCCGGTCGCCGTGTTCACCCGGCATCCGGTCGCACCTATCATCTGGTTTACAACCCGCCCAAGGTTGAAGGCAAGGACGATGCGACTGGCGAAGATCTGGTTCAGCGCCCTGACGATGTGGCAGAGACCGTGCGTCATCGCCTTGCTGTCTACCACGAGCAGACCAAGCCGCTGGTGGAGTTCTACAGCAAACTGAGCGCCCAGAACGGCAAGCCCAAGTGCAGCCACATTCCTGGCGTCGGTTCTGTCGAAGAGATCACCGCCAAAGTGCTGAAAGCACTGAGCTGAGTCGACATCGCTTCTCGACAATGGCCCGCTTGCGGGCCATTTGTCATTTATACTGCGCCACTTTTCCACGACGACGGATACACTGATGACCACCTTGCTGGCCCTGGACACCGCCACTGAAGCCTGCTCGGTCGCTTTGCTGCATGACGGCAAGGTACTGAGCCACTACGAGGTGATTCCGCGCCTGCATGCCCAGCGCCTGTTGCCGATGATCAAGGACCTGCTGGCCGAGGCAGGTATTGCGATGTCGGCGCTGGATGCCATTGCGTTCGGCCGTGGTCCGGGTGCGTTCACCGGCGTACGGATTGCTATTGGCGTGGTTCAGGGGCTGGCATTCGCGCTGGAGCGTCCGGTATTGCCGGTCTCCAATCTGGCAGTGCTGGCACAGCGTGCCTTTCGCGAGCGAGGCGTGTCGCAGGTGGCGGCTGCCATCGACGCGCGAATGGATGAAGTCTATTGGGGCTGTTATCGCGAAACAGCAGGTGAGATGCGTCTGGTCGGTGCCGAAGCGGTGATGGCGCCGGAACTGGCTGCACTGCCCGCTGACATAACGGGTGAATGGTTCGGTGCCGGTACGGGGTGGGGCTACGCCGAGCGTATCCCGGTTGCGTTGTCAGGGCATGATGCAAGCCTGCTGCCGCACGCTCAGGACCTTTTGACGCTGGCCACCTTTGCCTGGCATCGCGGCGAAGCCGTTCAGGCCGATGATGCGCAGCCGGTGTATCTGCGTGACAAGGTTGCCACACCGAAGGCGCGTTAGTACTCGCGCGGCAACTCGCAAGTTATCGCGATTGCAACGGTTGTATCAATTTGCCATCTACCGTTTATCGTTTTAGTGTGACTTAAAACGCTCGGGCTCAAACAATTTGCAATATGTGTGGTCTAGTTAACGTTAGGGAGTTTGCCAGTATCCGGACTGTAACGTTAAATTGCCACTACAGAAGCCGAGTAAATATTGATGCGCATCGACGGACCATCACAACGTTCTTACCCCATCAAGCGAAAGCCGCGGAAGCAGCCTTCGACGGTTGAGGGTTCTTTCGAAGAAGTCACCACCGACATTGATCTGCCGGTGCCTGCGCGCGCGTCCCGTCGCGACGCTGACCAGGGTCCGATCGGCAGTACTGGCAACGTACCTGCACGTCCTCAGGACATCATCTTTCCCCGCTCCATGAGCTCTCGTGTCGCCAACGCCCTGGCCAGTTATCTGACCACGGCCAGCTTTGTGGATTGGGACCTTGAAGTATCGGGGCTCGATCTTCACGTCTGATTGTGTCCGACCTGCCTTATTACCTCGGCTGTCCGTCCTGGAGCGAAAACGCCTGGCGCGATTCGCTGTATCCCGATGACGCCCGCCCGACTGATTTCCTGAGCCTGTACTCGCAGGTTTTCAACGTTGTCGAAGGCAACACCACCTTCTATGCCCGTCCCGCGGCCTCCACCGTGCAGCGTTGGGCCGAAGTGATGCCTGAAGACTTTCGCTTCACCGCCAAATTTCCCCGCGACATCAGCCACGACGGTGACCTGCGCGCCCAAGTAACCGCTGCTGAGACGTTCATTCAATTGATGGCTCCGCTGGGTCAGCGAGTTGCACCGTTCTGGTTGCAACTGTCGGCCAGTTTCACGCCGCAACGCCTGGCTGAACTGGTCGGTTTCATTGATGAACTGAATGTGCCGCTTGCTGTGGAAGTCCGCCACATGGCGTTCTTCATGAAGGGCGATGAGGAGCGCATGCTCAATCGTCTGCTGCTGGATCGCGGGATCGAGCGCATCTGTCTGGATTCGCGTGCCTTGTTCAGTTGTGTATCCAGCGACCCCGCGGTCCTGCACGCGCAGTCCAAGAAGCCCAAGGTGCCTGCACGTCCGGCAGCGCTCACTCAGCATCCTCAGGTCCGATTCATTGGCCGCCCTGAGCTTGAGGCCAATGACCCGTTTCTGGTGCAGTGGGTGGAAAAAGTCGCGGTCTGGATCGAAGAAGGGCGGGTGCCTTATGTTTTCCTGCACACGCCGGACAACCTGCGCGCGCCCGAACTGGCGCGACGTTTTCATGAGCAGTTGAGGGTGCGCCTGCCAGGGCTGCCACCGCTGCCTGAACTGGATCGAGGTCCGCAGGTCGAGCAGTTGGGCTTGCTCTGAGGTCGATAGGTGTGGGTTGATTGAAGCCCGTCACCCGGAGAGCACGCACATGGACTCGCAACAACTTCTCAAAGCGCAGACGTTCAAGGCCTTGCACGAGCGCGATGGCGCCTTCGTGATGCCCAATCCGTGGGATGCCGGTTCGGCAAAACTGCTGGCCTCGATGGGGTTCGAAGCGTTGGCGACGACCAGCGCAGGCCTCGCGTTTACCTTGGGTCGTCCGGACGCCGAGGGTGCGATCAGCCGTGATGACACGCTCGCCAACGTGGCGGATATCGTGGCGGCCATCTCGCTTCCTGTCGCTGCCGATCTGGAAAACTGCTTCTCCGACAACCCGGAAGGCTGCGCGCAAACGCTGCTCAAGGCGGCAGCGGCGGGCATCGTGGGTGGCTCCATCGAAGATGCCAGCGGGCGGGCAGACCATCCGATTTACGACTTCGATCTGGCGGTGGAACGCGTCCGGGCTTCGGTCGCTGCGGTGCGCAGCCTGCCGTTTCCGTTCATGCTCACGGCGCGGGCCGAAAACCTGCTGAACGGGCGGATGGATTTCGCTGACACCCTTCGCAGGCTTGAGGCTTACGCCGAAGCCGGGGCGGATGTACTTTATGCACCGGGCCTGCGGACCCGAGAAGANGCGGTGGTGCGTGCGGTTGCCCCCAAGCCCGTCAATATCCTCATGGGCCTGGGCGGCGTGACACTGTCGGTGGCGGATCTGAGCGAGTGCGGTGTCAAACGCATCAGCGTCGGCTCCTCGCTGGCCCGTGCGGCATTCGGGGGCCTTTATCGCGCTGCCGAGGAAATCCGCAACTACGGCACCTTCAACTATGCCGGACAGGCGCTGCCCTTCGACCAACTGAACGATCTGTTCAAGGGCTGAGCATGCGTGTGTTCCTGTTGTTGCTGGTTCTGTGTGCGGTCGGAGTGGTTGCGGTTTGGCGTGGCTGGATCGACGTACCGCCGCAATGGAATCCCTGGGCACCGCTGGATGTGCGCGCCGAACCCAATCTGTTGACGCCGTTCAAACTGTCGCGCCTGCGGGACGATCCGGCGCTGTGCGATCAGGTATTGAGTGCGTCGGGTCTGCGTTTCAGCCGCCAGGCCGACAGCCCGACGTCGGCGCGATGTCCGCTGGAGAACACTCTGCGTGTGCAGGGCGGTGATGTTGCGTTGAGCAGCAGCTTTCTGGCCAGTTGCCCGCTTGCTGTGGCCTATGTGCTGTTCGACATTCACACGCTGCAGCCGGCGGCCGAGACAGTGTTCGGTCAGCGCGTTGCACGTATTGATCACTTGGGCAGTTTTGCCTGCCGCAATATCTATAACCGCGCCAACAGCCGGCTCAGCCAGCATGCGACCGCCAATGCGCTGGACATCGCCGGTTTTCGCCTGGCGGATGGTCAGCGCATCAACCTGCTCAAGGACTGGAATGACGCGGGGGACAAGGGGCGTTTTCTGAGGCTGGTTCGCGACGGAGCCTGCAGGAATTTCAGCACGGTGCTGGGGCCGGAATACAACGCGGCGCATCGTGATCATTTTCATGTGGACATGGGGCGTTGGCAGGTGTGTCGTTGATCAGGCTGCCATGCGCAGGTTTTGCAGAATCAGCGGACGTGCCCAGACGTTCTCGTAATCGAACTGACGCTGCTGGGTGGCGATGGTCTTTTCGTCGAGGGGCAGGGCAGGCTTGTCAGCCAGGTCCCATTCGAGCTCTGCGATAGGCAGGTGCAGCGGACGGGTCTGTGGTGCCGGGCCAGGTGTCACATCGCTGTGAGCATTGAGGACGGTCGGACGCACCCAGTTGCTTTCGAATTCCAGATGACGTTGTTGCTCGATCATGTCGGCAATGCTGAACGGCTCGGCTGGCGGTGGCAGCAGATCGAGTTCGAATTCGGCGATTGGCAGGAACAGCGGCTCTGGCGGTTTGACCTCGGTGTCGGCCACCGGGCAGGCACGCTGCTCGACGATCTTGCTCAGGGTCTTGGCGCCTGCGACAGGTTCGCCGGTCTCGACGTCCACTTCCACACTGCTTGGGTGGACCGGAATCGGTGTGCTGTCGGCAACCTGATCAGCCATCGCGCGTGCAAAAGCATCCGACCACAACTGCGTGACACCACCAAGGGTGCGGCTGTTGCGGACGCTAAAGTCGCCTGAGTGCGACAAATAGCCAATGGATGTTTGAACAATGTCTGACATAGCGATCAGTACTGGCGTTGGGTCTGGCAAAATGCCGGATACTTGGTTATCGGCAGATCTTGCTGATCATTAACATTTTTTGAGTGTGTAGACGTAATGAGTGAACAGCAGGCAGGCAGTCGTATCCGGGTCGAAGCCCTGACAGCGGACGGGCAGGATCAGGCGGCCTTGTGGGCCGAGCGTCTGGGTCTGCCGGTGCAGGATGAACAGGCTGATTTTGCCCTGCAGGTGACTGACGACGGCCTGCAATTGCAACAGCTGGGTGACGATGCGCCCGGCGCGGTACGGGTCGATTTTGTCGAAGGCGCGGTGGCCCATCGCAGGCTTTTTGGCGGTGGCACCGGGCAGATGATTGCCAAGGCTGTCGGCATTCAACCGGGTATCCGCCCGAGCGTGCTGGATGCCACGGCGGGTCTGGGCAAGGATGCGTTCGTGCTGGCGAGCCTGGGCTGCGAGATGAGCCTGATCGAGCGGCAACCGATTATCGCCGCTTTGCTGGAAGATGGGCTGTCGCGCGGGCGCCATGACCGCGACGTGGGTTCGATCATCGGTCAGATGCGTTTGCTGACCGGCAATTCGATTGAGCTGATTCGCAACTGGCAGGGCGAGGCACCGCAGGTGATCTACCTCGATCCGATGTTCCCGCACCGGGAAAAAACCGCACTGGTCAAAAAAGAGATGCGCCTGTTCCGTCCGCTGGTGGGCGATGACATGGACGCGCCTGCCTTGTTGGAAGCCGCGCTGGCACTGGCCACGCACCGTGTGGTCGTCAAGCGTCCGCGCAAGGCGCCCTGCATCGACGGGCCCAAGCCGGGTTATGCGCTGGATGGCAAATCCAGCCGTTATGACATCTATCCGAAGAAAGCCCTCAAACCCAAGGCTGTGGATTAACCCGGTCGTGCTGTCCGTCACTGTTCAGGCTGATAGGCCCGCATGAACAGTTTCACGACTTCCTGCACATGCCCCTCAGCGGTATCCGCGTCCGGCGGTGTGCTGCATCCCACCAGCAGACGGAAGTTGTGAATGCCTTTGACCATGTTCAGAAAATGCTCGGCAGCCCTGCGCGGGCTTTCGATGCGCAGGCTGCCGGTTGCGTCGATCTCGACCAGCACGCGTTCCATCTCGCTGACGAGCTTTTGCGGGCCGGCCTCGAAGAAGATCATCGACAGCTGCGGGTCCTGAGTGCCCAGCGTCACCATCAAACGATGCAGGTCGAGGGATTCCGGGCTGTTGACCAGACACTGAAAGGCACGGGCGATATTCAGCAGCGCTGTCTCGACGGTCGCGCCTTCTGCCAGATGAAACAGCGCGGCAGGCATCTGCTCTTCGCAACGCGCCACCACAGCGGCTGAAAACAGCGTTTCCTTGTCGGTGAAATGGCTGTAGACCGTGAGTTTGGAGACGCCGGCTTCGCTGGCAATCGCATCCATGCTGGTGTTCACGTAGCCGTTGCTGACAAACAGATTCTTCGCGGATTCGAGAATGGCCTTGCGCTTCTCGAGGTCCTTGGGGCGGCCGGGGCCGCTGTTGGATGGGGTATCAGGCATAAGGTTCAAATAATGTACTGGTGAGTTTGATAATTTTTAATATACTCGCCAGTACAATTATTCCAAGCCTGTTTTGATGAAGGTTTACATCATGCTCCGCGATGTCATGCCGCTTCTCGTGCCGCTGTGTCTGGTCTCGCTGCTGACAGCGTGCGGTCAGGAAACCACCGCCCCGGTTTTCGTGCGCCCCGCGATGGTGGTGCAGCCGCTGCCTTCCGCTCAATCCATGGACAGCTACCCTGGCGAAGTGCGTGCCCGCTTTGAGCCTGAGCTGGCGTTTCGTATTTCCGGCAAGGTCAGCAAGCGGCTGGTCGAGGAGGGGCAGCGGGTCAAGGCCAACCAGCCCCTTGCCGAACTGGATGCGCAGGACGTACGCCTGCAACTGGACGCCACCCGTGCACAGGTCGCTGCCGCCGAAGCCAACCTGCAACTGGTGCGTTCCGAGCGGGATCGGTACAAGACCCTGCTTGATCGGCAGATGGTCAGCCGCTCGCAATACGACAACGCTGAAAACCTCTATCGCGCAGGAGAAGCCCGACTCAAGCAGATCAAGGCCGAGCTGACGGTGGCTGACAATCAGACGGCTTACGCCGTGCTGCGTGCTTCTCAGGACGGCGTGATCGCCAGGCGCTCGGTCGAGGTCGGGCAGGTGGTTGCTGCCGGGCAGACGGTCTTCACCCTGGCCACCGACGGTGAGCGAGAAGTGCTGATCAGCCTTCCGGAACAGAATTTTGCCCGCTTCAAGGTCGGCCAGCCGGTTTCCGTCGAACTCTGGACACTGCGCGATCAGCGCTTCCCAGGCCGCATTCGTGAGCTTTCACCTTCCGCCGATCCCCGTTCGCGCACCTTCGCGGCGCGGGTGGCGTTTGCCAGCGGGCAGGTTCCCGCAGAGCTTGGCCAGAGCGCGCGGGTATTCATTGCGGCCGAGCATGCCGTGCCGCTGGCGGTGCCGCTTTCGGCGGTCACCGCCGAGAACGGAGCAACGTATGTCTGGCTTGTCAGCCCTGACAGCACTGTGACGCGAGTTCCGGTCCAGGTTGGCCCGTATGGTCAGGAGTCGGTGCCAATCGTTCAGGGTGTGCAGGAAACCGACTGGATCGTGGCCGCAGGTGGGCATGTATTGCGTGAGGGTGAGCGTGTCCGTCCGGTGGATCGCAGCAATCGGGCCGTGAAACTGGCTGCCAAGGAGTAGGCCCGATGCACTTCAATCTTTCCGAATGGGCGCTGCGTCACCGCCAGGTCGTGCTGTACCTGATGATCGTTCTGGCCATCGTGGGCGCGCTGTCCTACACCAAACTGGGGCAGAGTGAAGACCCGCCCTTCACCTTCAAGGCCATGGTGATCCGCACATTGTGGCCGGGCGCCAGCGCCGAAGAAGTGGCCCGACAGGTCACGGATCGTATCGAAAAGAAACTCATGGAAACCGGCGAGTATGAGCGCATCGCGTCGTTCTCGCGGCCGGGAGAATCCACCGTCACCTTCGTGGCGCGTGATTCGATCTTTTCCGCCTACCTGCCTGATCTCTGGTATCAGATCCGCAAGAAGGTCGGCGATATTCGCCAGAACCTGCCGCCCGACGTTCAGGGGCCGTTTTTCAACGATGAGTTTGGTACGACCTTCGGCAATATCTATGCGCTGACCGGCCAGGGTTTTGATTACGCGGTACTCAAGGATTACGCCGACCGGATTCAGATTCAGCTGCAACGGGTCAAGGATGTCGGCAAGGTCGAACTGATCGGCCTGCAGGACGAGAAAATCTGGATCGAGCTGTCCAACGTCAAGCTGGCCACGCTGGGCTTGCCGTTGCAACAGGTGCAACAGGCACTGCAGGCGCAGAACGCGGTGTCCTCGGCAAGCTTCTTCGAGACGTCCAGCGAGCGAATCCAGCTGCGTGTGAGCGGGCAGTTCCAGAGCGTGGACGAGATCCGCAACTTCCCGATCCGCGTCGGCGATCGCACGTTTCGAATCAGCGATCTGGCGGAGGTACATCGCGGCTTCAACGATCCGCCCGCGCCGCGCATGCGCTTCATGGACGAGGATGCGATTGGTCTGGCGGTGGCCATGAAGGACGGCGGCGACATTCTGGTGCTGGGACGAGCGCTGGAAACCGAGTTCGCCCGGTTACAGAAGAACCTTCCGGTCGGCATGCAGTTGCGCAAGGTGTCCGATCAGCCTGCTGCGGTAAAGACCGGTGTCGGCGAGTTCGTTCAGGTGCTGGCCGAAGCGCTGATCATCGTGTTGCTGGTGAGCTTCTTCTCGCTGGGTGTTCGCACCGGCATGGTGGTCGCGCTGGCCATTCCGCTGGTGCTGGCGATGACCTTTGCGACCATGTATTACTTGGGCATCGGCCTGCACAAGATTTCGCTGGGGGCGCTGGTGCTTGCCCTGGGTCTGTTGGTGGATGACGCGATCATCGCGGTGGAAATGATGGCGATCAAGATGGAGCAGGGTTACGACCGGCTCAAGGCCGCCAGCTTCGCCTGGACCAGTACGGCATTCCCGATGCTGACCGGCACGCTGATCACGGCAGCGGGCTTCCTGCCGATTGCCACCGCGCAATCGAGTACCGGTGAGTACACACGCTCGATCTTTCAGGTGGTGACCATCGCGCTCATCGCCTCGTGGATCGCAGCAGTCATGTTCGTGCCTTATCTGGGCGACCGCCTGTTGCCGGATCTCGCCAAACGGCACGCAGCCAAGCATGGCAGCCATGCCCCTGATCCCTATGCGACGCCATTCTACAAACGTGTTCGCGCACTGGTGGGCTGGTGCGTACGGCGCCGCAAGACCGTTATTGTCGCCACGGTCGGTTTGTTCGTCCTGTCGGTGGTGATGTTCAAGTTCGTCCCGCAGCAGTTCTTCCCGGCTTCCGGGCGTCTGGAACTGATGGTGGACCTGAAGCTGGCCGAAGGCTCGTCGCTGGTCAACACCGGCGAGCAGGTCAAGCGTCTGGAACAGATGCTCAAGGGCCACGAAGGTATCGACAATTACGTCGCTTACGTGGGCACCGGCTCGCCGCGTTTCTACCTGCCACTGGACCAGCAACTGCCTGCGCCCAGCTTCGCCCAGTTCGTCGTGCTCACCCGCAGCATCGAGGATCGCGAGGCGCTGCGCAGCTGGCTGATCACTCATCTTAATGAGCAGTTTCCGACCCTGCGCTCCAGGGTGACGCGTCTGGAAAACGGCCCGCCTGTGGGCTATCCGGTGCAGTTCCGTGTCACTGGCGAGCACATCGAAGTGGTCAGGGCGCTGGCGCGCAAGGTGCAGGACAAGGTTCGCGAGAATCCTCATGTGTCCAATGTCCACCTGGACTGGGAGGAGCCGAGCAAGGTCGTGCACCTGAACATCGACCAGGATCGCGCACGTGCGCTGGGCGTGACCACCGCCGACCTCTCGGCCTTTCTGCGCAACTCGCTCACCGGTTCAACCGTCAGTCAGTATCGCGAAGACGACGAACTGGTGGACATCATGGTGCGCGGCACACGCAATGAGCGCGAGCAGCTGGAAGCGCTGTCCAGTCTGGCCGTTCCGACGCAAAACGGCGCCAGCGTCGCGCTGTCTCAAGTGGCGACGCTGGAGTACGGATTTGAAGAAGGCGTGATCTGGCACCGCAACCGCCTGCCCAGTGTGACCGTGCGTGCTGACATCTATGGCAAGGATCAACCGGCGACGCTGGTGAAGCAGATCATGCCGACGCTGGATGGTGTACGCGCCGAGTTGCCGGACGGTTATCTGCTGGAGGTTGGCGGTACGGTGGAGGATTCCGCACGCGGACAGAATTCGGTGAACGCAGGCGTTCCCTTGTTCATTGTCGTCGTGTTGACCCTGTTGATGATCCAGTTGCGCAGCTTCTCGCGCATGCTCATGGTGTTTGTGACTGCGCCGCTGGGCCTGATCGGGGTGACGCTGTTCCTGCTGATCTTCAACCAGCCGTTCGGCTTCGTGGCCATGTTGGGCACCATTGCGCTGTCGGGGATGATCATGCGCAACTCGGTGATCCTGGTGGATCAGATCGAGCAGGACATTGCCGCAGGGCTGGATCAGTGGCACGCGATCATCGAAGCCACAGTGCGTCGCTTCCGGCCCATCGTACTGACGGCTCTTGCGGCCGTACTGGCGATGATCCCGCTGTCGCGCAGCCTGTTCTTCGGCCCGATGGCCGTGGCCATCATGGGCGGTCTGATCGTCGCCACTGCGCTGACGCTGCTGTTTCTGCCCGCGCTGTATGCGGCGTGGTTCAGGGTGAAGAAGGTTGAGGGTATATAAGTCGGCTGATATCGCGGTGAGTATCGGACCGTGGGAGGCGTCACTACGTCTTCGACGTAGCGCTGCCGCGCAGCAAACAGCGGACTGTGGGGACTTGTCCGCGAAGAGGTGGTACAGCCGATGAAAGTTCAGCGACTGAAATGCAGCATTCGCGGACAAGTCCGCTCCCACAAAATCCAGTTTCTTCAGTGGTTTACAGGTTGTTTGATAAGAGGCGGCTTACCGGCGATGAGCGATGATGCGTTTCTTCTGGCATATCGCGTCGACTTCATCGCCGGCAAGCCGCCTCCCACGAGGTCATGCCGCAGTGCTTACAACGCACCAAACACTTTCTTCGCCAGTCCTGTCGCCGCAGCGGCCGGGTTGGCGCGGATGCTTTCTTCCTGTTTGGCGATCATCTCGAACAGGCCATTGAGCGCCTGCTCTGTCACGTAGCTTTCGATGTTTGCGCTTTTGGTGTCCAGCAGGCCCAGTGATGAGGCCTTGCCTGCGAAAGCGTTGTACTTCTGCGCCAAACCGACCTGATCGGTGGCTTTCTTGACGATGGGCAGGAATTTGGTACGTATCTGCTCGCGGCTGCTACTGCTCAAGTATTGCGTTGCCGAATCCTTGCCACCGCTGAGAATCGACTTGGCGTCGGTCACGCTCATCTTCTTCACCGCATCCACCAGCAGCGCCTGGGCTTGCGGGACGGCAGCTTCTGCTGCCTGGTTCATGCTGGTTTCCAGTTGATCGACCTGAGTGCCCATGCCGAGCATTTTCATTTTCTTGGCGACCTGACCCAGCTTTCCGGGCAGTTCGATACGCACTTCCTCGTTCTTGCTGAAACCACCCGGCACGCCCAGTTGCTTGACCGCAACCTGTGCGCCCTGGGTCAGGGCATCCTTGAGGCCGCCCGTAGCATCGGATTGCGACAGATCACCCAGCGACAGGGCGAAGACGTTGGCCGACAGCAGCAGGCCTGCACAGAGGCCGGCAAAGGAAAACGTGGGGCGAAGCATGGCAGCATCCTTTTTGGTGAGGTCTTGGAAGCAGCGTCGAGGCAGATATCGGCGCTGTATGCATTGAGCGTATCAGGAAGTCGGTGCGGGTGTTTGACACCGGGAAAATGAGCGAGGCTCAAACGAATATCAGGCGGGGCGGGTGAGGAGGGGGACACAGCTGTTGGACGGACAGCGGGGCACGAAAATGCCCCGCTGACACAGACTTCTTCAAGTGAGAACTACGCCGCTCCTTCCTCGGCGCTGATGTTTTGCTCATCTTCACCGCTATGCAATGCCACCTGACGGATCGACAACCTGATTTCGGCTGGCAATACGCGTTTCGCGGCGCCTTCAGCCAGATCGCCCAGCAGCGGGTGGTAACTCAGCTTGCCCGCTGTGTCCTTGCGCAATACGCCCAGGTCGAGCAGGGTCTGGATGAAGTGGCGGAACAGGCTCTTGTCGAAGAATTCCGGCGCGTTGAGGCCGTGCAGAATCGACAGTCGCTGGGCCATGACTGTACACAGGTCCTCCAGCTCTTCGGGGGTCAGGCTTTTCTGACCGCTGTTGAGCAGCAGAGCGATGGCCATGTAAAAGCGCTGCAGGGTCTGGGCGATGGCGCGGGACAGCAGGGTCAACAGGACGAACTCGCGCGAGCTTGGCTCCGGGCGGATGTACACGTCGTCCTTGCGACGCAGCAGGCCCTGCTCGACAAAGGCGGCCAGCCACTGATCCACGACCTCATCCAGCTCGTTGAGCGGCCAGCGGATGAACAGCTCGGATTGAAGGTACGGATACAGCGCCCGTGTGTAGCGCAGGATCAGCTCCCGGCTCATGCGCGAAGAGCTCTGGAAGAAACTGGCCAGCAACGACGGCAGCGCAAAAATGTGCAGCACGTTGTTGCGGTAGTAAGTCATCAGCACCGCGTTCTGTTCGTTCAGGTACAGAATCTTGCCCAGCGCATCCTTCTGTTCGGCCAGCAGGTCCATGCCTTTCACATGCTCAATCAACGCACGGCCGTCGCCTTCCGGCAGCGTCGTGTGAGGGGAATACGGGACTGCGCGCAGCAGCGTCAGGTACAGGTCGAGCACCCGTTCCATGGCCTGGTCATCCAGCGCCAGACGATGCGTCGACAGCAACGCCACGGCCACCAGATTCATCGGGTTGACGGCAGCCGCTTCGTTCAAGTGCTGAGCCACGCGCTCACCCAGACGATGGGTGGTGCCGCTCAGCCAGTCAGGTTTGAATTGCGGGGCCAGCTCCTGTTCACGCCAGTCCGGCTGTTCGGATTCGAGAAACTCGGCCAGCTTGATCGGTTCGCCGAAGTTCACCGACACCTGACCGAAGCGCTGCTTGAGCGCGCCGATGACTTTGAAGATGTCGAAGATCGATTCTTTCTTTTTGGTCGCACCGCGCAGTTCGCCCAGGTATGTACGGCCTTCAAGTACGCGCTCGTAACCGATGTACACCGGGATGAACACGATGGGCATGCGCGAGTTGCGCAAAAAGCTGCGCATCGTGATGGCCAGCATGCCGGTCTTGGGTTGCAGCATGCGCCCGGTACGCGAGCGGCCGCCTTCCACGAAATACTCGACCGGGAAACCCTTGGTGAACAGGGTGTGCAGGTATTCATTGAACACTGCGGTGTACAGCGGGTTGCCCTTGAACGTGCGACGCATGAAAAACGCGCCGCCACGCCGCAACAGACTGCCGATCACCGGCATGTTGAGGTTGATGCCCGCAGCAATGTGCGGAGGCGTCAGACCATTGCGAAACAGCAGGTAGGAGAGCAGCAGGTAATCGATGTGGCTGCGATGGCAAGGCACATAAATCACTTCATGACCCGGCGCGACTTCCTGCACGCCTTCGATGTGGCTGACCTTGATGCCGTCGTAAATCTTGTTCCAGAACCAGCTCAGCACCACTTCCAGAAAACGGATTGCCGAGTAGGTGTAGTCCGAAGCGATCTCGTTGCCGTAACGCAGTGCCAGCTCGCGAGCCTTTTCCTCGGAAATCTTTTCGCGCTGGGCTTCCTCAAGAATTGCCTGCTTGACCAGCGGCTCGTCCAGCAGCCCCTTGACCACGTTGCGCCGGTGCGACACGTCTGGACCGATGACAGCACTCTTCAGGTTGCGAAAGTGCACGCGCAGCAGACGTTGGGTCATGCGCAGGGTCAGCTCGTAGCCCTTGTTCTCGTCGACCAGCTCACGCAGGTGAATAGGGGCGGAAAACTGCACACGGGTCTTGCGGCCCAGAATCAGAATGCTCACCAGACGACGCAGGCGTCCTGTGACCGCCCAGCTGTCGGCGAACAGCAGCTTCCAGGCGCTCGACTCACGATCAGGCGATTGCCCCCAGAACACGCTGACTGGAATGATCTGCGCATCCTCGGTCGGGTTCTGACCGACCGCAGCCACCAGCCGCTCCAGCGTCGGTGGCGCACCGCGTTTGTCGTGACGGCCTAGCCAGTCGGGAGAGGGCGTCAGGTAGAAGAACGCAGCAGGCTCCATCAGATCGCCGACCGACACCGACAATACCGGGCGAGGCAGACCGGCCTTGCGGCATTCGGTGTCCAGCACGGCCAGATCGCTGATCGACGGCGATTGCAGGGCATAGAACACCGGCCGGCTGCGATCCAGATTGAGTGTGAAAGACGATTGATTGATGGTTTCCGAGCGAACCCAGAGGTACAGCAAACGGCGCAGCGTGCCGAATACAAGACGGCGGAACGGAGAGCGGGTCATACGGCTTCTGCTGAATAAAGGGCGGCTGCCCGAGATGGCATCAGTGTGACGCATCCCGAGGCGATGGGCAAAAGCGGTGAAGTGATGCAGAGCGTCACGGGCTGCATGCCCACGCAGAGCACTCGCCGTTATACACAAGCCCGGAAGACGCGCAAAACGGGGCCAAACGTAAGTATCTGGCTGAATGCATACCCTGTGGGAGGCGGCTTGCCGGCGATGGCGTCCGTTCGGTCACTGATAGGCCGCTTCAGAAAAAGCATCGCCGACAAGCCGCCTCCCACAGTCCGTGGTTGCAGCAAGACTGAGCGCAAGCATGGGCCTGCTCGGCGTACCTGAGATCACGCTGATCGTTCCCACGCTCCAGCGTGGTAACGCCTCTCAGGACGCTCCGCGTCCGGGCTGCAGGTCAACGCTATGCGTCGGCATGATCAGTTCGGCAGGGTTTGTGACTGTTATTGAGTCCGCTGCGATCCTGTCGCTTACGACGTCTTCCAAGTGATCTCTTCTTCACCGTCGGCGCTGATGCGCATCCAGCGATCGGCGGTATCGTCGCTTTCCTCTTCCACCCATGTCCCGGGTGCGCAGCGCACTTCCACGTTAAGCGCAGCAAACGCGGCGCGGGCGCAGGCGATGTCGTCGTCCCACGGCGTCTGGTCGCTTTCCAGGTACAGGCTGTTCCACTTGCCCACGGCCTTAGGCAGCCAGGTCACAGGCACGTTGCCTGCCTTGCACTTCCAGGTCTGGCCTTTCTGTGCCCACTCGCTGCAGGGGCCAATGGCTTCGCCGAGCCACCGGGCGATGGCTTTGTGGTCGACGTCTTCGTCTTTCAGATAAATCTCGATATCGGGTTGGCGCATGGGTGCCTCTTTTTGAATGCTTATTGCAGCACGAAATAATCGTAGCGCATGGAAACGGTGACCTTGAATGGTCCGGGCTGTTCGATGACAGCGGTGCGACGTTCGGCACTGGCGCGCCAGCCATGAGGCGTCATGGCCAGCAGATCGGCGCGTGACTGACCGTCGATCAGCTTCAGGGTATAGCGCAACGTTTCGCTGTGCTGGAGTTGCATGCCTTCGGGGACTAGCGCCAGGTGTTTGTCATCCGCGTAATCGCGCACTTCGTCATACAGACGCTGGCGCAGCTCCATCAGGTGGTCGTTGGTCGGCCCGACGCGCATCAGCCCGCCACCGGGTGTCAACAGGCGCTTGGCTTCTGACCAGTCCAGCGGGCTGAAGACGCTGGCCAGAAACTGACAACTGGCGTCCGGCAACGGCACGCGGGCCATGCTTGCCACCATCCACGTCACTTTCGGATCGCGACGGCAGGCGCGCTTTACGGCTTCACGGGAGATATCCAGCGCATACCCGTCGGACCTTGGCAGGGCTTCGGCAATTTGCGCGGTGTAATAACCCTCGCCACAGCCGATGTCCAGCCAGTGAGCGGGCATACGTTCAGCCGCGAGTTCAGCGAGCCTGCGGGCTACCGGTGCGTAATGGCCCGCGTTGAGAAAATCACGCCGCGCCTCGACCATCGCCTGATTGTCGCCAGGGTCGCGGCTGTTCTTGTGCTGCACCGGCAGCAGGTTCAGATAACCCTGCCGCGCACGGTCAAAGCGATGATTGGCGGGACAGACCACGCCATTGTCGGCCGAAGCGAGCGGCCCCGAGCAGATAGGACAAGTCAGCATCAGGCGAGCAACTTGACCAGTGTCTGGTAGTAGATCTCGGTCAATACATCAAGATCGCTGGCCAGAATGCGCTCGTTGACCTGATGGATCGTCGCGTTGACCGGGCCCAGCTCCACGACCTGAGTACCCAGCGTCGCGATGAAGCGCCCGTCGGACGTACCGCCGCTGGTCGAGGCCTTGGTGTCGCGGCCGGTCACGCTCTTGATGCTCGCGGACACGGCGTCCAGCAGGGCTCCCGGCTCGGTCAGGAATGGCAGGCCGGACAGCGCCCAGTCGATGTGCCAGTCCAGTTCATGCTTGTCGAGAATGGCGGCTACGCGTTGCTGCAGTCCTTCGACGGTCGACTCGGTGGAGAAGCGGAAATTGAACACCGCCACCAGATCGCCCGGAATCACGTTGGTCGCGCCGGTGCCGGAATTGAGGTTGGAAATCTGGAAGCTGGTCGGTGGAAAGAAATCGTTGCCGTTATCCCAATGCTCGGCAGCCAGCTCGGCCAGCGCGCCCGCAGTCAGGTGAATCGGGTTCTTCGCCAGATGCGGATAGGCGACATGACCCTGCTTGCCGCGCACCGTGAGTTTGGCGCCCAGCGAGCCGCGACGACCGTTCTTGACCACATCGCCCACCAGTGTGGTGCTCGACGGCTCGCCGACGATGCACCAGTCCAGACGCTCCCTGCGCGCCGCCAGACGCTCGACGACCGCCTTGGTGCCGTGATGCGCCGGACCCTCTTCATCGCTGGTGATCAGAAATGCAACCGAACCACGGTGGTCCGGATGGTCAGCCACGAAACGCTCGGCCGCCACCAGCATGGCCGCCAGACTGCCCTTCATGTCCGCTGCGCCACGTCCGCATAGCATGCCGTGCTCGTCGATCAGCGCATCGAACGGGTCGTTCTCCCAGGCCGTGACCGGACCTGTCGGCACCACATCGGTGTGACCGGCGAAACACAGCACCGGACCTTCGTGGTTGCCATGGGTTGCCCAGAAATTGTCCACGTCTTCGATACGCATCGGCTCAAGCTTGAAACCGGCATCGCCCAGGCGCTGCATCATCACGGTCTGGCAATCGGCATCGACTGGTGTGACCGACGGTCGACGGATCAGGTCGCAGGCAAGCTGCAGGGTAGGCGAAAGGTCGGAAGGGGCCGTCATGTACAGAACTCCGGTAGCAAGACTGGTGGGCGCGAAAAGGCCGTTATCTTATATCAAACGACGGTGTGAGGCCGTCGTTCGTTAGATGTTTCACATGTGTCATTCAATAGGACGTTCTTGCCGGCTTGCTTTTCCAGAGAGTACAGCCATGGCGACCGCCGCCAGATAAGGTAGAGATTGTGCACAAAGCATGGCTTTCCAGAACCACAAATCTGGATCGCTGGCAGCGTTGCTTGCGTGCAGCCCGATTATCGCAAGCCAGAAGAGGGTTACCATGCATAGCTCTTCTCTGGCCTCTATCAGACCTCTGCCACTTGAATCTCCTTGGGTTTGTTTGGGTGTGCGGAAAAAGGGCAGTCGCGAGGTGAAAGTACCGGACAATACTGCTTTGCCGATGGTGGGATACAACGCCATGCCAGCCAGTATCGCGGCGAGTGCTTCCCTGATATCAGTGCTTATCTGATACCTGTACACGTGTATGACCTTGAGTGTTCTGAAGAGCAGCGCTGACAATAGTGACGTCGAAAAAAGCCACGGCACCGGTTTGACTATGTAAGGTGCGATGATCATCGCAGTAGACCAGCTCAGTGCCGCCAGCGTGAGTAGATAGTTCAATCCCTCTGCAGCCCAAGGAACCCAGCCTGCAAGAAAATGATAGCGCTGCATCGCAGTCAAGGTCTTGCCACGTGTACTGAACAGGCTTTTGGCGTGTTGTTTGACTATCTGAACCGCGCCATAAGCCCAGCGATAGCGTTGCTTCTTGAAGTGAATGAACGTGTCAGGTGTGAGGCCCTTGCCATAACTGATAGGCGAATACCCCGTAGATAATCCGTTCTCCAGTATGCGAAGCCCCAGTTCTGCGTCTTCACAAATGCATCCGTCAGACCACCTGAGTCGTTGTAAGACATCACGACGAACCAGTGTCATTGTTCCGTGCTGAATGATCGCGTCATGGTCGTTCCGGATAACCATACCGATGTTGAAAAATCCTCGATATTCAGCATTACAACAGTATTTGAAGAGACTCTCGTGACTGTCTCGAAAGTTTTGAGGGGCCTGTATGACAGCGATGTTCGGCGCCTCGAAGTGAGGCGCCATGTGCCTCAGCCAGTTACGGTCAACGCAGTAATCGGCGTCGACAACTGCTATGACTTTCACATCAGGCGCGGTTCTCTCCATCAGGTAATTCAACGCGCCAGCCTTGTAACCAGGCATTGCCTCCACGTGAAAAAACCTGAACCGTTTACCCAGGCGTTGACACGCCTGCTCAACGGGCTTCCAGACAGCCTGTTCTTGGGTATTGTTGTCGAT
This sequence comes from Pseudomonas viridiflava, assembly GCF_001642795.1. Lineage (GTDB taxonomy): Bacteria > Pseudomonadota > Gammaproteobacteria > Pseudomonadales > Pseudomonadaceae > Aquipseudomonas > Aquipseudomonas viridiflava. The sequence continues at coordinate 39,736 of NZ_LKEH01000047.1, forward strand.
GACCAAGACCTCATAATCAGGGTAATCGAGATTTTTCAGAGCCTTCAGTGTCTGCTCGACCATTTCGGGAGGTTCATTGCAGCACGGAACATGCACGGAGACTTTCGGTAGCGGTTTGATCTGCTGACGTTGAGGCCTGAAAATTCGCCGTTTTCTGGGGCACCACTGGATTTCGAGATATTCATGGACTTCTACGGCCATGCCTGTCATGAAGCAAGCGGCCCAGACCATGCTCATCGGTATGAGCGCCCATAACGTCAGTGCCTTGGCCGTTGCTATACCTGCCCAGACCAACAGGCCGTAAGCGGTGGCTGCTGAAAACACTGCGCGCGGCAAGGAGCGAGGCCGTGATGTTTCAATAAAGCGTCGGTAGATACTCCCCCAGTTGACCCGTGTTTCCAACGGTCCTGAGCGTTGCAGCTTGATCCGGCGTTGAGCGTCAAAGATTCCCCAGTGAGGTCCTGCCAGTCCCTCTTCCGTTTTCCACGGCTGATCGAACGCTTCAATAATGAAGTACTGCTCGTTGCGCTTTGTGAGTTGAGCGACCTGAGTGCGCAGGTAGAATGACTGCTCGGCGGTGGATGTCGTCACGCTCGTCGCAGTGCTGCTGCGACTGGGCCAGCCTATTTCGGACATCAATAATGGTTTGCCAGGATACATCTGCCTCAACTCATCGGCGCGATCAATTACAAAGTTGCTGGCTTGAGACGGTGTCAAGCCTTCCCAAAAGGGTAGGATGTGCGCGGCAATAAAATCAGTGTGCTCTGACAATTCGGGTGTTTCATGCCATTGCACCCAGATCTCTGATGTCGATACCGGAACCTCGACCTGCTGCCTCGCTTGCTCCAGATAAGTAATTAACTGACTGATGGACACGTCTGCGCGAAACAGGACTTCATTGCCCACGAGGAGACGCTCGACGTTTATTGAGCGTCGGGTGATATCAATGGCCGTCGCCAGTTCATTTGCATTGTGAATCAAGTCTTGTGATATCCAGACACCGAGCGTCACTTGCATACCCAGAGTTTCAGCAATCTCTGGAATATCAGCGAGCGTTCCCTCGACGGAGTACGTTCTGATGTGACGTGCCAGTGGCCTTATCAACACAAGGTCTTCTTTTATTTGTTCGCGTGTGGGGAAGATCTTTTTATAGGGGTCTTGGCCTGGGCGATAAGGTGCGTACGAAAAACCATATAGAGTGTCGGGCCAGTCGGGGACGCCCTCTATTGTTTTCTTGAATAGTGAAGACGCTAGCGTACGTAGTTTGAGACGATAAAGGTCCCTTGGTGGGGTGCATTTCATGCTGAGGCTTCCTGCCTGGTTCATCCTTGTTTATTGATTTTAGTCAACGAGGGGGCCGTCGGTTCTGCCGGCGGGCCCTTCGCAGCAGTGTTGCCCTCATTCGTCGATGCTCGCCCCATCAGGTGTTTGTCGGGCGACGTGCCTACTTGCGGTGTCGGGTAAAGGTGGTAGGTGTCTCATTGCCCGCAAACCCCTATAATGCGCGCCGGTTTTTGAGGTATTGGTCATGAGCGCAGAAGATCCACGTTTCGCAGGCATCGCCCGGTTGTACGGCATCGAGGGGCTGGAGCGTCTGCGTGCCGCGCACGTGGCGGTGGTCGGTATCGGCGGCGTGGGGTCGTGGGCGGCGGAAGCGCTGGCGCGCAGCGGTGTGGGCGAGATTTCGCTGTTCGACATGGACGATGTCTGCGTGAGCAACACCAATCGCCAGTTGCATGCGCTGGACAGCACCGTGGGTCGTGCGAAGGTCGAGGTGATGGCCGAGCGTATTCGATCCATCAACCCGGACTGCGTGGTGCATGCGGTGGCTGACTTTGTGACCCGCGACACCATGGCCGAGTGCATCACGCCGGAGCTGGATTTCGTCATCGATTGCATCGACAGCGTCAACGCCAAGGCGGCGCTGATCTCCTGGTGCAAACGGCGCAAGATCCAGATGGTCACCACCGGTGGGGCAGGCGGGCAGATCGATCCGACGCTGATCCAGATCGCCGACCTGAACCGTACCTTCAACGATCCGCTGGCTTCCAAAGTGCGTTCGACTCTGCGCCGCGATTATGGCTTTTCGCGAACCCCGAACCGCCACTACAGCGTTCCGTGCGTGTTCTCCACCGAGCAACTGCGTTATCCGAAGCCGGATGGCAGCATCTGCCTGGAAAAGAAGTTTGTCGGCGAAGGGGTCAAGCTCGACTGCGCGGGCGGCTTTGGCGCAGTAATGATGGTCACCGCATCGTTCGGCATGATTGCCGCCACGCGCGCTGTGGACAAACTGGTGGCGGGTACCCGTCGTCCATCGGAGCGGCTCAAAGCTGCCGCGGCAGTTTCCGATCAGGCTTGAGTAAGCGTTCGCATCTTCTGCAGTACGGCGTTCAGGCCGTTGCTGCGCGAGGGTGACAGCTGGCGGCTCAACCCCAACTGACTGAACCAGTCCGGCAAGTCCACAGCCTGCAGCTCCTCTGCCGAAAGGCCGTTCACTCTTGCCAGCAGCAGCGCAACCAGACCGCGTATCAGACGCGCATCGCTGCTGGCGCGGAACTGCCAGTGTCCGGCGTCGACATCGCCGTTCAACCAGACCTTGCTTTCACAGCCATGCACCAGATGCTCGTCCGATTTTTCGTCATCGCTCAATGGCGGCAGTTGGTCGCCCCACTGCATCAGCAGGCGCGCGCGTTGCTCCCAGCCTTGCTGCTGGCTGAAGATATCGAGTGCGGTCCGGGCAAGCGGAGGAAGACTCATCTGAGCAGCTCCAGTGCCTGATCCAGTGCATTGAAAAAATGAACAAGGTCATCGGAGTCGTTGTACAGCGCCAGCGAAGCCCGGATGGCGCCGGGCAGCCCCAGGCTCTTGAGCAACGGCATGGCGCAGTGATGACCGGCACGCACGGCAATGCCCTGTTCGGTCAGCAGGTGCGCCAGATCGGCATTGTGCACGCCTTCGACCACGAAGCTGACCAGCGCCAGGTCCGGGGAACCGAGCACTTGAATGCCGTCACGTTGTTGCAGACCTTCTAGCAGGCGGCGATGCAGTTTGAGTTCATGTTCTGCCACCGCCTGATGGTCCAAGCTGTCGAGATAGTCCAGCGTCGCACCGAGACCGATCACACTGGCGATAGGCGGCGTACCGGCTTCGAAACCCAGCGGTGCAGGGCGAAAGTTCGAATGATGATAATCGGCGGTCAACACCATCTCGCCGCCGTACTGCCAGTGCGCAAGGCTGGGCAGCGCGTCGTTGCGGCCGAACAGCACGCCGAGGCCTTCGGGGCCATACAACTTGTGGCTCGAAAACACATAGAAGTCGCAGCCCAGCGCCTGAACGTCATGACGGCCATGGACCACGCCTTGTGAGCCGTCCACGACCGTCAGGGCGCCCTGTGCCTTGGCCAGGTTGATGAGCCGCTGCAGTGGCTGCCAGGTGCCGAGCACATTGGACAGCTGACTGATCGCCAGCAACCGTGTGCGGGACCCGATCAGGTGAGCGGCGGCCACGCAGTCGATGACCCCGTTGGTGTCCAGAGGCAGAACCACCAGCTTGAGGTCGAGACGTTGCGTCAGTTGCTGCCAGGGCAGCAGGTTGGCGTGATGTTCAAGCGCGCTGATGACGATTTCGTCACCCGCCGCGAACTCGTGTGCCAGACCGTAGGCGAGCAGGTTCAGCGCCGAGGTCGCGCCGTGGGTAAAAATGATCTGTCCCGAGTCGCCCGCATTGAGCCAGTGGGCCGTCTTGCTGCGGCTGTCTTCGAATGCCTGGGTGGCGTGGGCGCCGGGCAGATGCTGCGCACGATGCACATTGGCGGCACCGTTGGCGTAGTAATGAGTCAGGGCATCGATCAATGCCTGGGGTTTTTGCGTGGTGGCGGCATTGTCCAGATATGTCTGGCCTTGCCGTTGCAGGGCGGCGATGGCAGGAAAGTCAGCGCGCCAGGGGGAAAGGAGGGGCATGATTCATCCGGCTGGGTGAAGCGGGTTCGGAACGCGGCGTTCCGAACCCGCACACGGCATCAGTTGTGAGCGTGCAGGGCTTCGTTCAGCTCGATGGCCGACTTGTGGGTCTTGCATTCCACAGCGCCGGTCTGCGAGTTGCGACGGAACAGCAGGTCGTTCTGACCGGCCAGCTCACGCGCCTTGACGATTTTGACCAGCTCGTTGTTCTCGTCGAGCAGGGCAACCTTGGTACCGGCCGTCACGTACAGACCCGATTCCACGGTGTTGCGATCGCCCAACGGAATACCGATACCTGCGTTGGCGCCGATCAGGCAGCCTTCGCCGACCTTGATGACAATGTTGCCGCCGCCGGACAGGGTGCCCATGGTGGAGCAGCCGCCGCCCAGGTCGGAACCCTTGCCGACGAAGACGCCAGCCGACACACGACCTTCGATCATGCCCGGACCTTCGGTGCCGCCGTTGAAGTTGACGAAACCTTCATGCATCACGGTAGTGCCTTCGCCGACGTAGGCGCCCAGGCGTACACGTGCGCTGTCAGCGATACGAACGCCACTCGGCACGACGTAGTCGGTCATTTTCGGGAACTTGTCCACCGAGAACACTTCCAGCAGTTCGCCTTTCAGGCGGGCTTCCAGCTGACGCTCGGCCAGTTCGCTCAGGTCCACAGCGCCCTGGCTGGTCCAGGCCACGTTCGGCAGCAACGGGAAAATGCCGGTCAGGTTCAGGCCGTGCGGCTTGACCAGACGATGGGACAGCAGGTGCAGCTTGAGGTACGCCTCAGGGGTCGACGTCAGCGGCGCATCTTCAGCCAGCAGCGTGGCAACCAGCGGCTTGTGGCTCTCGGCCAGACGATTGAGCAATGCAGCCTGGGTGGCGTCGATCGATTTGACGGCATCGGCCAGCTTGTAGGACTGATCAACATTGAACGTGATCGCCTGATTGCCGCCGGTGTAGCCCAGCGCTGGCGCGATGGCCGCAATCAGCTCGGCCGAAGGGTTGATCACAGGCTGTGCGTAGAACACTTCCAGCCAGGCGCCTTCGCGATTTTGAGTGCCAACGCCGAAGGCCAGGCTGAACAGGGTAGTGGACATGCGAATACCTCGTAACTTATCTAAGGGCTAATCAGTAGCGTCCCGGCTTACTGAACGGCCGCTGCATACAGGTCGGGTTTGAAGCCAATCAGGGTCTTGTCGCCCAGATCAAGCACAGGGCGCTTGATCATGGACGGCTGCGCGAGCATCAATTCAATGGCCCTGGGCTGGTCGATATCGGCTTTCTGCGCATCGTCGAGCTTGCGGAAGGTCGTGCCCGCCCGGTTCAGCACCACTTGCCAGCCGTGCTCGTTGCACCACTGGGTCAGGTGCTCGCGGTCGATGCCTTGCGTCTTGTAATCATGAAAATCGTAGCTGACGGAATGCTCGTCGAGCCAGGTACGTGCTTTTTTCATGGTGTCGCAGGCTTTGATGCCGAACAGGGTGTAAGTCATTGAATTGTGCAGGGAGACGGGCGTTGCCGGATGTTCCCTGTTGCCTCCCGTGAATTTTGGCCGGTGATTATGCCACGTCGGCGCATTTAGCGCTTTGGCTGTCTGGCACCGGTGCCCTGACCACTTTAAGTGAAGAACATTTCACCCGTCTTACCCTTGAGCGATGGGCGGTGAAGGGTAATGATGATGTTCCACATGTAAGATCGGGTGCGTTATGTCTGAACAGGAAAAGAAGAGGGAAGCGGCGCTTATCCGACAACGTTATTACAGGGAACGTCAACGCGCGGAAGGCTTCAAGCAGAACACAATCTGGATACACAGCCAGGCCGAGATAGAAGGGCGGATGGCAGCGCGGGAAGGAAAACCGCTGTTGCCGATGCGGTCTCATGATCCTGTCAGTTGGGCTGTGGGATGGATTGCTGAAACGTTGAGGGTTCGGGATTAGGCGTTCTCTGAAAGGCGCGTCACGTAAGCCTTGGGCAATCGACGACGCGCCAATCAGCTTGGGTTACGGCTTTTCAAATTTCGAATTGCTGCGGTCAGGGTAGTTCGACTGCATGAACTCGATGTCTTTTGCACTCAGTGTCTTGCCGGTATTGATGATTTCGAAATCGCCCAGCGTCAGGCCGTTCGGAACATCGAAGTGCATGATCGAATCCTTGTCATAGGCTGAATAGTGAAAGTCAGCCGCTTCGTATTGATCGAGAAAATTTCGGGCCACCAGTTCATCGCTGTAGCCTGCCTGGGCAAGCAGGCGACGCAACACCGGTTCGTTCCACGGAATCCCCGCATCCGGATGCTGATGCTCATGAACGGCGCCCAGCGCATGACCGAACTCGTGCAGGACAATGCGTTCCAGCTCGGCTTTTGGCCGTAGATCACTCTCGAATATCTCCCCGACATTGAATTCCATTGTGGCCTTGTCCTGCGCGACCAGCAGAGCGTCAGTGCCCAGTTCGCTCCAGTTCAGGTGGGTATTGAGCCCAATGCGAATGTCGCTGGGGCCGCTGGTCACGAATTCGAACTTCAGGTTCACGTGCGGCAGCCATTTGCGGGCGGCATCGATGATCGGCTGAGTCAGCGGGGCAGGCGGGCTCTTGAGGAATTCGATTTTCAAGGTTCGGCCACGTGCCCAGTACTTGTTGAAAGCAACCAGAAGGCGTGGTTCGCGCTCGGTGACGTCCGAGGCGTAGCCCGTTTCCGATTTGTAGGTCGGTGTGATGGAAGCGTTGGCCGGGTTTTCGCGAATGGCTGTCTCGTAGGACGCCTGATAGTCCTCTGCGTCGCGCATGGAACAGAGCAGTGGCAGGTTTTCTCGGATTTGTGATTCGGGCATACGGGTCATCTTCGTGGAGGCGCTTCCCTGTCGGGATGCGCAATAAATGGACCACGAAGATAGCCAGCTGAAAAAGAGGACAGGTGTTAAGTAAATACTGCACCGCACTTTGCGCGCGGCGCAGTGGCAGGCTTACTTACGCACGAAATCACGAATGCGTTCGGCGGCCTCGATGCATTCGGCCAGCGGCGCAACCAACGCCAGACGAACCCGGCCGGCGCCCGGATTGACGCCATCGACTTCACGCGACAGGTACGAGCCGGGCACGACGGTCACATGCTGGTCGACGAACAGGTCGCGGCAAAAGGCAGCGTCGTCGGTGCCGACGTTCGGCCACAGATAGAAGCCGCCGTCCGGGCGCTGTACATCCAGGACGGGTGCGAGGATGTCCAGCACGGCATCGAACTTCTCACGGTATAGGTCGCGGTTTGCACGAACATGCGCTTCGTCGTTCCAGGCTGCGATGCTGGCCAGTTGGGTTTGAACCGGCATGGCGCAGCCGTGGTAGGTGCGATACAGCAGGAAGGCCTTGAGAATGTCCGCATCGCCCGCCACGAAGCCCGAGCGCAGGCCTGGCAGGTTGGAGCGTTTGGACAGACTGTGGAACACCACACAGCGTTTGAAATCCTTGCGACCCAGTTCCACGCAGGCGCTGAGCAGGCCGGGCGGCGGCGTCTGCTCGTCAAAGTAGAGCTCGCTGTAGCATTCGTCAGCGGCGATCACGAAGTCGTGTTCGTCAGCCAGGGCGATCAGTTTCTTGAGGGTGTCCACCGGAATCAATGCGCCGGTCGGGTTGCCCGGTGAGCACAGAAACAGAATCTGGCAGCGCTTCCAGATATCCGGCGTCACCGCATCGAAATCCGGGTTGAAACCGTTTTCGTTCAGGCACGGCAGGTAGTAAGGCTGTGCACCTGCCAGAAAGGCTGCGCCCTCATAGATCTGATAGAACGGGTTAGGGCTGATGACCAGCCCGTCGTCGCTGCGGTTGACCACAGTCTGCGTGAAGGCAAACAGCGCCTCACGAGTACCATTGACCGGCAGAACGTTGCGTGCCGGGTCCATCCAGCCTTCAGGCAGGTCGAACCTGCGCGTGCACCAGCCTGCAATTGCCTCGCGCAGTGCCGGGATGCCCAGTGTGGTCGGATAGACCGCCATCTGGTCCAGGTTGTCGGCCAGCGCTTTGGCGACAAAGTCGGGAGAGCGATGCTTGGGCTCACCAATGGACAGCGCAACCGGACGTTTTTCCGGGTTGGGCGTCACGCCGCCGAGCAGGGCACGGAGCTTCTCGAACGGATAAGGTTGAAGCAGTTGCATGGCGTTGTTCATGAGGTAAAGGCTCTCAAGGACTGCGTCGAAGGTTAAATACTGAGTCGCATCTCGCCGCTTGGCTGCGAATTGACACTCAGTTGCTTGATGATCGCCTCCTGCAATCGGCTGCACAGCTGCGGATCGGACAACGGATGATTGTCGGCATCCGTGATGAAGAACACGTCCTCCACCCGCTCACCCAGTGTCGCAATCTTGGCATTCTGCAGCGACAGGTCGAACTCCAGGAAAATCTTGCCGATGCGCGCCAGCAGGCCCGGACGATCCGGGGCCAGCAGTTCGAGCACGGTGACCGGACGCTGTGCATCGTTGTGAATCGTGACCTGCGGTGCAAAGGCGAAATGCTTGAGCTGCCTGGGCACACGCCGCTTGATGATGGTCGGGTAGTCATCCGGGTTGCGCAGGGCTTCGGTCAGGCCCTCACGGATTTCCTGAACGCGTACCGGATTGTCACCGATCGAACCGCCTTCGTTGTCCAGCACAATGTAGGTGTCGAGTGTGAACTTGCTGCTGGAGGTGATGATGCGTGCGTCGTGAATGTTCAGGTTCAACTGGTCCATCGCTGCCACGGTCACGGCGAAGAAGTCATGCTGGTCTGGTGCATAAATGAAGATCTGCGTGCCGCCTTCGAATTCCCGCTGCGTGGTTTCCTTGATCAGCACCAGCGGGCCGCCATCGGCGGGCTGCTGCAGGATCGCATCGCTGTGCCAGGCCACGTCGCCTGCCGTGTGGCGCAGGAAGTAGTCATCGCCCAGCGCCGACCAGAGTTGCTCGACGTCATCGGGGTCAGTGCCGTTGCGCACCAGAATGTCCAGTGCCGCGATCTGCGTGCGGCGGATCTGTTCTTCGCGATCGACCGGGTTCTCGAGGCCACGGCGCAGTGCACGTTTGGTCTCGGTGTACAGCTGGCGCAGCAGGCTGGCGCGCCACGAGTTCCAGAGCGTGGGATTGGTCGCATTGATGTCGGCAACGGTCAGCACGTACAGGTAATCCAGATGAACCTCATCGCCCACGAACTGGGCGAAATCGTGGATGACCTGTGGATCGGACAGGTCCTTGCGCTGCGCGGTGGTCGACATCACCAGGTGATGGCTCACCAGCCAGACGATCAGGCGGGTATCCCAGCCCGGCAAGTGGTGACGCACGCCGAAGGCTTCGGCATCCACTGCGCCCAGTTCGGAGTGATCGCCGCCACGGCCCTTGCCAATGTCGTGATACAGACCGGCCAGGTAGATCAGTTCGGGTTTTGGCAGGCGGCCCATGATCTTGCTGGCCAGCGGAAATTTCTCCGACACCTCGGTGTACTGCAGTTTGCGCAGGTGCTTGATCAGGTTCAGCGTGTGCGCATCGACGGTATAGATGTGGAACAGGTCGTGCTGCATCTGGCCGACAATGTGGCCGAACTCCGGCAGGTACAGGCCCAGAATGCCGTAGCGGTTCATGCGACGCAGATTGCGGTGAATACCGATTTCGCACTTGAACAGCTCGATGAACAGGCTGGTGTTGCGAATATCGTGGCGGAAGTCGTCGTTGATCAGGTGCCGGTGTTCGCGCAGCAGGCGAATGGTGTCGGCGCGCACGCCCTTGATCTCCGGATGCTGGGCCATCAGCACGAAGATCTCGATCATGGCGAACGGGGTGCGCTTGAACACATTCGGGTGTGTCGCTTCTATATAACCGTCGTGCAGCTGGAAGCGGGAGTTGAGTGGCTGCGGCGTACCGCTGTCGTCGTCTGACAGGATGACTTCTTCGAAGTGCTGGATGATCAGGTCGCTCAGCTCGGCGATGCTCATGACCACGCGGTAATACTTCTGCATGAAGCGTTCGATGGCAAGCTTGGCGTCGCTGTCTTCATAACCCAGCAGGCTGGCAATGCTGCGCTGGTAGTCGAACAACAGACGGTCTTCGGAGCGTCCGGCCAGCATGTGCAGGGCATAGCGGACCTTCCACAGGAATTCCTGGGAAGAGGCCAGCAGGTTGTTCTCGCTCTCCAGCAGAAAGCCTTCACCTGCCAGGGCATGCAGGTTCAGGGTGCCGTATTGGCGTCGTGCCACCCAGAGGATGGTCTGGATATCGCGCAGGCCACCGGGCGAGCCTTTGACGTTCGGCTCAAGGTTGTATTCGGTGTCGTTGTATTTGTGATGACGGCTTTTCTGCTCGGCACGTTTGGCCAGAAAGAAATCCTTGCTGGGCCACATATGACGCGGGCTGGTGACTTCCAGCATGCGCTGGCGCAGGCGCTCGGGGCCTGCAATGGTCCGGCTTTCCATCAGGTTGGTGATGACGGTCAGGTCGGCCAGGCCTTCCTGCGCGCATTCGTCCACCGAGCGCACACTCTGTCCGACTTCCAGGCCAATGTCCCACAGCAGGGTCAGAAACCGCTCGATGGGCTCGCGAAAGATTTCGTGGTCTGCGCTGTCCAGCAGAATCAGCAGGTCGATATCGGAGTAGGGGTGCAGTTCGCCCCGTCCATAACCGCCGACCGCCAGCAGCGCGATGTCGGCGTCTTCGCTCCAGTCGAACTGATCCCACGCCTGGCACAGGATGTTGTCCACGAACCAGGCGCGATCCTCGATCAGGCGACGAATGTCGCGTCCCGACCTGAAGCGCGCGTCCAGCACGTCGCGCGCGTTGCGGATGGCTTTCTTGAAGGCAGCGATGGGGCTTGCCTTCAGTGCCAGTTCGGCCTGGAACTGGCCGCGGTCGAACAAATCAGGATCTACCTGCGGCATGGAGCGGGTTTCCTCGTGTCGGACGGTTGGGCGGGTCTATCGATCACTCATGGCGATTTGTGCGCGATGGTGTCGTCGCTGCGCAGGGTGAAAATCTCGTATCCATCGGCAGTCACCAGAATCGTGTGCTCCCACTGGGCAGAGAGCTTGCGGTCCTTGGTGATCGCCGTCCAGCCATCGCCGAGAATTTTTGTGTCGGCCTTGCCCTGATTGATCATCGGCTCGATGGTGAAGGTCATGCCTTCAAGCAACTCGATGCCCGTGCCCGCTTCGCCGAAGTGCATGACCTGCGGCTCTTCATGAAATACTTTGCCGATGCCGTGGCCGCAGAATTCGCGAACCACCGAAAAGCCGTTCTTTTCCGCGTGTTTCTGAATGACTGCGCCGATGTCACCCAGTTTGGTACCCGGGCGAACGATCTCGATGGCCTTGTACAGGCACTCCTGAGTGACCTGCGAGAGGCGCTCGGCCCATACCGGTACGGTGCCTACATGAAACATCTTGCTGGTGTCGCCGTGATAGCCATCCTTGATGACCGTGACGTCGATGTTCAGCGTGTCGCCGTTCTTGAGCGGCTTTTCACCGGGAATACCGTGGCACACAACCTGATTGATCGAGGTGCAGATCGACTTGGGGAAGCCCTTGTAGTTCAGCGGGGCGGGGATGGCCTGCTGCTCGTTGACGATATAGTCGTGGCAGATGCGGTCCAGCTCTTCAGTGGTGACACCGGGTTTGACGTGAGGGCCGATCATTTCCAGGACCTCGGCGGCCAGACGGCCGGCAACGCGCATCTTTTCGATGTCTTCCGGGGTTTTGAGGGTAATAGTCATACAGGGTCTCTCGGCATGTCGTGTGCGCGTTCTGTGCGCAAAGGCGCGATTCTACCAGACCGCCGCGCGGCGAGTGATCATCGCTTCCTTTATATGCACGCGAGACGGCGGCAAAGACGTGGCGAAACAAGCACTTGATTGGAGTTCCGTTCTCTTTCCTTTTGTGATATAAAATGCGCCGCTTTCCAAGGTCCGTCCTGAAAGCTTAAACCCACACACGTGTCGACACGATGACCTGGGTGCCTTTGGCTCATGCCACTGGTTGGTCATTGGGATACGTGGAGGCCTAACCCGACTTATCAAGGAACTATCATGTCCCAAGTCACCATGCGCGATATGCTGAAGTGCGGCGTCCACTTCGGTCACCAAACCCGTTACTGGAACCCGAAAATGGGTAAATACATTTTCGGCGCGCGTAACAAGATTCACATCATCAACCTTGAAAAAACCCTGCCGATGTTCAACGAAGCACTGACTTTCGTTGAGCGCCTGGCGTCGGGCAAAAACAAGATTCTGTTCGTCGGCACCAAGCGTTCCGCTGGCAAGATCGTCGCTGAAGAAGCAGCACGTTGCGGTTCGCCGTACGTCGACCATCGCTGGTTGGGCGGCATGCTGACCAACTTCAAGACCATTCGTCAGTCGATCAAGCGTCTGCGTGAGCTGGAAGTACAGGCAGAAGACGGTACTTTCGCCAAGCTGACCAAGAAAGAAGCCCTGATGCGCACCCGTGATCTGGAAAAACTGGATCGCAGCCTGGGTGGTATCAAGGACATGGGCGGTCTGCCAGACGCTCTGTTCGTTATCGACGTTGATCACGAGCGCATCGCGATCACCGAAGCCAACAAGCTGGGCATCCCGGTCATCGGCGTTGTCGATACCAACAGCAGCCCGGAAGGCGTTGACTACATCATCCCGGGCAACGATGACGCAATCCGCGCCATCCAGCTGTACATGGGTTCGATGGCTGACGCTGTAATCCGTGGTCGTAACAATGTTGCTGGCGGCACCGACGTATTCGTCGAAGAAGCTCCAGCTGCAGCAGCTGTAGAAGGCTGAGTAAAAACGCCTGGCGTTTACTCAGTACGCGAAAAGGGGGCTTAGCCCCCTTTTTGCCACCTAGGAAATGATTTGTTGGTGGGCGAGCATGGATTTAGTGTCATGTGCCGCTGCCACCCTGAATTTTCAAGAATTGCACGCCCGTTCAGTCGGGTGGAATGGTTGAAGACCTATCCAAGAGGATTTTGAAATGGCAGAGATTACTGCAGCGTTGGTCAAAGAACTGCGCGAGCGTACCGGCGAAGGCATGATGGATTGCAAAAAGGCCTTGACCAAGGCTGGCGGCGACATCGAAAAGGCAATCGACGACATGCGTGCTTCCGGCGCGATCAAGGCCGCCAAGAAAGCAGGCAACGTTGCTGCTGAAGGCGCCATTGCTGTCAAGGTAGCTGAAGACAACAAGTCCGCTGTCATCATCGAAGTGAACTCGCAGACCGACTTCCTGGCTCTGCAGGACGACTTCAAGAACTTCGTGACCAGCAGCATCGAAAAGGCATTCGCTGACAAACTGACCGACGCAGCTCCGCTGATCGAAGCTCAGGAAGTCGAGCGTACCGCTCTGGTTGCCAAGGTTGGTGAGAACGTCAACATCCGTCGTCTGGCGCGTATCGAAGGCGACGTGGTCAATGCTTACCAGCACGGTAACAAGATCGGCGTTGTGGTTGTCCTGAAAGGCGGCGACGCTGAGCTGGCCAAAGACATCGCGATGCACGTTGCTGCCAGCAACCCTGAGTTCCTGCTGCCTTCGCAAGTTTCGGCCGAAGCGATCGAACGCGAGAAGGGCGTCTTCCTGCAACTGAACGAAGACAAGATCAAAGGCAAGCCTGCTGAAATCGTCGAGAAGATGGTTGCCGGTCGTATCTCCAAGTTCCTGGCTGAAGCAAGCCTGGTAGAGCAGGCGTTCGTCAAGAACCCTGAGCTGACCGTGGGTGCTCTGGCGAAGAAAGCTGGCGCTGAAATCGTATCGTTCACCTACTACAAGGTAGGCGAAGGCATCGAGAAGCCAGTCGACAACTTCGCTGAAGAAGTAGCTGCCCAGGTAGCTGCAAGCAAGAAGTAAGACGGTTTTTCATACGTCGCCCCAAAGAGGCTGCCCGCTCACGCGTGCGGCCTCTTTGTCGAAAGAGAAAAGGAATAATTTCCTTTGAGAATCGGCTCACAAGGCTGCATTCTCCCGACGCTCACGGAGCGTCAAGCTAGAGTAAGCGCAGGCTCCATATAGCCTGCACAGATTTTTTTCAGAAAACGCCGCAGGAGAGATTCGCAATGGCTCAGCAGGGCAGTGGTTATCAGGCTCGCTATAAACGCATTCTACTCAAGCTCAGCGGCGAGGCCCTGATGGGCTCGGAAGAGTTCGGCATCGACCCCAAGGTGCTGGATCGCATGGCGCTGGAAGTCGGCCAGTTGGTCGGTATTGGCGTTCAGGTCGGGCTGGTCATTGGCGGGGGCAACCTGTTCCGTGGCGCGGCACTGAGTGCTGCCGGCATGGACCGCGTCACTGGCGATCACATGGGCATGCTGGCCACTGTGATGAACGCGCTGGCCATGCGCGACGCGCTGGAGCGGGCTAACATTACTGCTATCGTGATGTCCGCCATCTCGATGGTCGGTGTGACGGATCATTACGATCGCCGCAAGGCCATGCGTCATCTGAGCGCCAAGGAAGTGGTGATCTTCGCTGCGGGAACAGGTAATCCGTTCTTCACGACAGATTCGGCCGCTTGTCTGCGTGCTATCGAAATCGACGCTGATGTGGTGCTCAAGGCAACCAAGGTTGACGGTGTATACACCGCAGATCCGTTCAAAGACCCCAATGCCGAGAAGTTCGATCGTCTCTCCTACGATGAAGTGCTGGATCGCAAGCTGGGCGTCATGGATCTCACCGCAATCTGCCTGTGCCGCGACCACAAGATGCCGTTGCGCGTTTTCAATATGAACAAACCCGGTGCCCTCCTGAATATTGTCCACGGTGGCGCCGAAGGAACCCTGATCGAGGAAGTTCAACAATGATCAACGAAATCAAGAAAGATGCTCAGGCGCGCATGCAGAAATCGCTCGAATCCCTGAGCCATGCCTTTGGCCAGATTCGTACCGGCAAGGCTCACCCAAGTGTCCTGGGCAGCGTGATGGTGCCTTACTACGGTGCCGACACCCCGTTGAGCGGTGTTGCCAATGTCACGGTGAAAGACTCTCGTACCCTGCAGGTCGTGGCTTTCGAGCGCAACATGCTGGCAGCCGTCGACAAGGCGATCCAGAGCGCGGGTCTGAATCTCAATCCGACCAACCTCGGTGAGATGCTGCTGATCTCCATGCCGGCCCTGACCGAGGAGACCCGCAAGGGCTTCACCAAGCAGGCGCGCAGCGCTGCTGAAGATGCTCGCGTTGCCGTGCGCAACATTCGCCGCGATGCGCTGGGTGACCTGAAAAAGCTGGTCAAGGATAAGGAAATCAGCGAAGACGAAGAGCGTCGTGCGGCTGCCGATATCCAGAAGCTGACCGACAAGGCTGAAGCGGATATCGATGCTGCAACCAAGACAAAAGAAGCTGACCTGATGGCCGTATAAGGTTCGGGGCGCTTTAATGGAAAAGACAAAATCGACCGGGCCGTCATCGGCGCCGCGCCACATTGCGATCATCATGGATGGCAATAATCGCTGGGCCAAGAAGCGCCTGTTGCCAGGTGTTGCCGGTCACAAGGCGGGCGTTGATGCCGTGCGTGCCGTTATCGAGGTCTGTGCGGAAGCCAAGGTCGAGGTGCTGACACTGTTCGCGTTCTCCAGTGAAAACTGGCAGCGCCCGGCTGATGAAGTCGGTGCGCTGATGGAGCTGTTCTTCACGGCCTTGCGCCGTGAGACCAAGCGTCTGAACGAAAACGACATCAGTCTGCGAATCATCGGCGATCGCTCACGCTTTCACCCCGAGCTTCAGGCAGCAATGCGTGAGGCCGAGCAGCGGACGTCCGGTAACAGCCGCTTTGTTCTTCAGATCGCCGCCAACTATGGCGGTCAGTGGGATATCGCCCAGGCCGCTCAACGTCTGGCGCGTGAAGTCCAGGCCGGTCATCTGCAGCCGGAAGACATCACGCCGGAACTGCTGCAGACCTGCCTGGCGACAGGTGACCTGCCTTTACCGGACCTGTGTATTCGTACGGGTGGCGAGCACCGCATCAGCAACTTTCTGCTTTGGCAGCTGGCGTATGCCGAGCTTTATTTCTCCGACCTGTTCTGGCCGGACTTCAAACACGATGCCATGCGCGCTGCGCTGGCTGATTTCGCTTCCCGCCAACGTCGCTTCGGTAAAACGAGCGAGCAGGTAGAAGCTGGAGCCCGGGCTTAATGCTGAAACAACGGATCATCACGGCACTCATTCTGTTGCCGATCGCCCTTTGCGGCTTTTTTCTGCTGACCGGTGCATATTTCGCGCTGTTCATCGGTTTCGTGGTCGTGCTGGGTGCATGGGAATGGGCTCGACTTGCAGGCTTTGCCGCTCAGTCGATGCGCGTCGGCTACGCCGCCGTGGTGGCTGTGCTGCTTTTTCTCATGTACCTGCTGCCCGGGCTTGAGCCCTGGGTTCTGGTCGCTGCTGTCATCTGGTGGGCGGTAGCCACCTTCCTGGTGCTGACCTACCCCGACTCCAGCGAGCACTGGGCCAGCGCCGCCTGCAAGCTGGTGATCGGTCTTCTCATCCTGCTGCCTGCCTGGCAGGGGCTGGTGCTGATCAAGCAGTGGCCGCTGGGCAACTGGCTGATCCTTGCAGTAATGGTTCTGGTATGGGCGGCTGATATCGGCGCCTATTTCTCGGGCAAGGCATTCGGCAAGCGCAAGCTGGCACCCAAGGTGAGTCCGGGTAAAAGCTGGGAAGGCGTATACGGCGGCCTGGCAGTCAGTCTTGGTATCACAGCGGCAGTAGGCATTTCCCGCGACTGGACGGTTGCTCAGTTCATTGGCGGTCTGCTGGGCGCTGCCGTTGTGGTATTCATTTCGGTGATCGGTGATCTGACCGAGAGCATGTTCAAGCGTCAGTCGGGTGTGAAGGACAGCAGCAACCTGCTTCCGGGACATGGCGGCGTTCTGGACCGTATCGACAGTCTGACCGCGGCCATTCCAGTGTTTGCAGTGCTGCTCTGGGCTGCCGACTGGGGTGTCATGTGAGTCGTGTGCAACAGATCACTGTTCTGGGTGCAACCGGCTCTATCGGTTTAAGCACGCTGGATGTAGTTGCTCGTCATCCGTCGCTCTATCAGGTGTTTGCGCTGACGGGTTTCACGCGTCTGAGCGAGCTGCTGGCGTTGTGCATCAGGCATACGCCGCAATTTGCCGTGGTGCCCGAGCAGGCCGCGGCGCGCAAGCTGCAGGATGATCTCGCCGCTGCCGGGCTCGATACGCGCGTGCTGGTGGGAGAAGAGGGGCTTTGCCAAGTGTCGGCTCATCCTCAGGTCGATGCCGTCATGGCAGCCATTGTCGGTGCAGCAGGTCTGCGCCCGACACTGGCGGCTGTCGAGGCGGGCAAGAAGGTACTGCTGGCCAACAAGGAGGCGCTGGTCATGTCCGGCGCGCTGTTCATGCAGGCGGTCCGTCACAGCGGAGCGGTCCTGCTGCCCATCGACAGCGAACACAATGCAATCTTTCAGTGCCTGCCTGCGGATTTTGCCCGCGGTCTGGGGGCGGTCGGTGTCAGGCGCATCATGCTGACTGCCTCGGGTGGTCCGTTCCGTCAGACGCCTCTGGACCAACTGCACCATGTGACACCCGATCAGGCCTGCGCCCATCCGGTGTGGTCCATGGGGCGCAAGATTTCCGTCGACTCCGCCACCATGATGAACAAGGGGCTTGAGCTCATCGAGGCCTGCTGGCTGTTCGATGCTCGTCCTTCTCAGGTGGAGGTCGTGATTCATCCGCAGAGTGTGATCCACTCGCTGGTGGACTACGTTGATGGCTCGGTGCTCGCCCAGCTTGGCAATCCTGACATGCGTACGCCAATCGCCAATGCGCTGGCCTGGCCTGCGCGTGTAGAATCGGGCGTGGCGCCGCTAGATCTGTTTCGCATCGGCCAACTGGACTTTCAGGAGCCCGATGAAGAGCGTTTTCCGTGCCTGCGACTGGCTCGTCAGGCGGCGGAGGCGGGCGGCAGTGCTCCCGCGATGCTCAATGCGGCGAACGAAGTTGCGGTGGCTGCGTTTCTGGACGGGCGTATTCGTTATCTGGAGATCGCCGCTATCATCGAGGATGTGTTGAATCTCGAGCCGGCCACTCAGGTCGAAGACCTCGAAGCGGTATTCGCAGCAGATGGCCGGGCTCGAATGCTTGCCACTCAGTGGCTGGAACGACACAGTCGTTGAAGCTGCAGGAATCAGTGAAGGGATTGATGTGGTGCGTCACGTGCAGGTCCCAAGGTCTGCGATGATAAACACACTTGCCGATGAGTCGGTACCCGGAGAAAGTCGATGAGTGCGTTATACATGATTGTCGGCACCCTGGTTGCGCTGGGCGTGCTGGTCACTTTTCACGAGTTCGGTCACTTCTGGGTGGCGCGGCGCTGTGGCGTGAAGGTTCTGCGGTTTTCCGTAGGCTTCGGTACGCCGCTGGTGCGCTGGCACGACCGTCAGGGCACCGAATACGTCGTTGCGGCCATTCCTCTGGGCGGCTATGTGAAGATGCTCGATGAGCGCGAAGGCAATGTTCCGCCCGAGCTCGCCGACCAGTCCTTCAACCGCAAGACGGTGTATCAGCGTTTCGCCATCGTCGCGGCAGGTCCTGTTGCCAATTTCCTTCTGGCCATTGCGTTCTTCTGGGTCCTGGCGATGCTGGGCACCCAGCAGGTTCGTCCTGTGATCGGCGCAGTTGAAGCCGGAAGTATCGCCCAGCATGCCGGTCTGGCAGCAGGGCAGGAAATCATGTCCATCGACGGCGAGCCTGTTTCGGGTTGGTCCGCGGTCAATCTGCAGCTGGTACGTCGGCTGGGCGAAAGCGGCACGATCGCTGTCACTCTTCGGGAGCCTGGCTCCACGGCCGATACTTCCCGCGAGCTGGTTCTGGATAACTGGTTGAAAGGTGCGGAAGAGCCCGATCCGATCAAGTCCCTGGGTATTCGCGGCGACCTGCCTTGCCGCCGGTGCTGGAAGAGCTTGATCCGAAGGGACCCGCTCAGGCAGCGGGTCTCAGAATGGGAGATCGTCTGATCTCGGTGGATGGTCAGCCGCTCAATGAGTGGCAGCAGGTCGTCGACTGGGTGCGTGAGCGTCCGGGGGCAAAGGTTTCGTTGCGTATCGAGCGTGATGGTGCGCAACTCGAATTTCCTGTCACTCTGGCTGCGCGTGGCGAAGGTCAGGCGGCAGCCGGTTACCTGGGTGCAGGCGTCAAAGGTGTAGACTGGCCAGCCGAAATGGTCCGCGAGGTCAGCTACGGTCCTTTCGCCGCCATGGCGGAGGGCGTGAAGCGTACCTGGACCATGAGCGTGCTGACGCTGGATTCACTCAAGAAAATGTTGTTCGGTGAGCTCTCGGTAAAAAACTTGAGTGGACCGATAACCATTGCTAAAGTGGCGGGCGCTTCGGCCCAGTCGGGTATCGGAGACTTTCTGAACTTCCTCGCTTATCTGAGCATAAGCCTCGGGGTTCTGAATTTGCTGCCCATTCCCGTCCTGGACGGGGGGCATTTGCTGTTTTATCTGATCGAGTGGGCGCGTGGTCGTCCCCTTTCGGAAAAGGTTCAAGGTTGGGGGGCGCAGATCGGTATCAGTCTGGTTGTGGGCGTTATGTTGCTCGCGCTGGTCAACGATCTGGGTCGACTGTAAAGCGTTGCCGAGTTGCGAATCTGCCGCATTTTGCGGCAGTTTGTTTATTGCCAGTTGGAATAAGAAAGGACTTCATGAAACGTCTGCTGCTAACTGCGGTTCTTGCCGCACTGATGATCGCTGAAGTTCACGCCGAGTCCTTCACCATCTCCGATATCCGTGTCAACGGCCTCCAGCGGGTTTCCGCCGGCAGTGTCTTTGGCGCACTGCCGCTCAACGTGGGCGAGCAGGCGGACGACGGTCGTCTGGTCGATGCCACTCGTGCGTTGTTCAAGACCGGCTTCTTTCAAGATATCCAGCTGGGTCGCGATGGCAACGTACTCGTCATCTCCGTTGTCGAGCGTCCTTCTGTTGCCAGCATCGAGATCGAAGGCAACAAGGCGATCTCCACCGAAGACCTCATGAAAGGCCTCAAACAATCGGGTCTGGCTGAAGGTGAAATTTTCCAGCGCGCCACGCTCGAGGGCGTGCGTAACGAACTGCAGCGTCAGTACGTGGCCCAGGGTCGCTACTCTGCCGAGGTTGCCGCCGAAGTCGTGCCGCAACCGCGCAACCGTGTCGGCCTCAAGATCAACATCAATGAAGGCACCGTTGCCTCCATTCAGCACATCAACGTCGTGGGCAACACCGTGTTCCCCGACGAGGATCTGATCGACCTGTTCGAACTCAAGACCTCCAACTGGCTGTCCTTCTTCAAGAACGACGACAAGTACGCCCGTGAGAAACTCTCCGGCGACCTGGAACGTCTGCGTTCGTACTACCTCGACCGTGGCTATATCAACATGGATATCGCCTCGACCCAGGTCTCGATCACGCCTGACAAGAAAAACGTCTACATCACTGTGAACGTCAACGAAGGCGAGAAGTACAGCGTCAAGTCGGTCAAGCTCAGCGGTGACCTGAAAGTCCCTGAAGATCAGGTCAAGTCCCTGATGCTGGTTCAGCCAGGTCAGGTGTTCTCGCGCAAGGTCATGACCACGACCTCCGAGCTGATCACCCGTCGTCTGGGTAACGAAGGCTATACCTTCGCCAACGTGAACGGCGTTCCGACGCCGAATAACGAAGATCACACGGTCGATATCACTTTCGTGGTCGATCCCGGCAAGCGCGCCTATGTGAACCGTATCAACTTCCGCGGCAACACCAAGTCTGCGGACGAAGTGCTGCGTCGTGAAATGCGTCAGATGGAAGGCGGTTGGGCTTCCACTTACCTGATCGACCAGTCCAAGACCCGTCTGGATCGTCTGGGCTTCTTCAAGGAAGTCAACGTCGAAACGCCGGCCGTGCCGGGCACCGATGATCAGGTTGATGTGAACTACGCGGTCGAGGAACAGGCGTCCGGTTCGATCACCGCCAGCGTCGGCTTTGCACAGAGTGCCGGTCTGATTCTGGGTGGTTCGATCAGCCAGAACAACTTCCTGGGTACGGGTAACAAGGTCAGCATCGGTCTGACCCGCTCCGAGTACCAAAGCCGTTACAACTTCAGCTACGTCGATCCGTACTACACGCCGGACGGCGTCAGCCTGGGCTACAACGCCTTCTATCGCACCACTGACTACGACGATCTCGACGTGGACGTGGCGAGCTATGCGGTCGACAGCCTTGGCGCCGGTGTGAGCCTGGGTTATCCGATCAGCGAGACGTCCCGTCTGACCTACGGCCTGACCGTACAGCAGGACGAGATCAAGACCGGTACGTACACCGTTGACGAAATCTTCGATTTCACTAACCGCGAAGGCGACAAGTTCCTGAACTTCAAGGCGTCCGCCGGCTGGTCCGAGTCCACCCTGAACAAGGGCGTACTGCCGACCCGTGGTCATTCCCAGAGCCTGGTGTTCGAAACCACTCTGCCGGGAAGCGACCTGTCCTTCTACAAGCTGGACTACCGCGCACAGTATTTCCACCCGATCACCGACAACTACACGCTGCGCCTGCACACCGAACTAGGTTATGGCGACGGTTATGGTTCGACGTCGGGACTGCCGTTCTATGAAAACTACTACGCCGGTGGCTTCAACTCGGTCCGTGGTTTCAAGGACAGCACGTTGGGTCCTCGCAGTACGCCGAGTTCGGGTCGCAATCCCGGCACGCAACCTGACCCGGATCAGGATCCACTGCCGTTCGGCGGCAACATACTGGTTCAGGGTGGCGTAGAGGTCATGTTCCCGCTGCCGTTCGTCAAGGATCAGCGTTCGTTGCGCACTTCGGTTTTCTGGGACGTGGGTAACGTTTTCGACAGCAATTGCGATTCCAGCAGAACGCGCAATGGTCAGCGTGTCGAATGCAACAACGTCGATTTGTCTGGCATGGCCAGTTCGGTCGGTGTTGGCGTGACCTGGATCACCGCTCTTGGTCCTTTGAGCTTCGCCCTGGCGATGCCGATCAAGAAGCCGGACGACGATTCCGAAACACAGGTTTTCCAATTCTCCCTGGGTCAGACCTTCTAAGCGTCTGATCTTTGATAACGCAACGAATTCTGTAGGAGTTGTATTGTGCGTAAGTTGACTCAATTGGTACTGCTGGCCACCGTTCTGGTTGCAAGCCCTGCTTTTGCTGACATGAAGATCGCTGTGCTGAACTATCAGATGGCGCTGCTGGAATCCGAT
The DNA here is from genome assembly GCF_001642795.1 of Pseudomonas viridiflava. Classification (GTDB taxonomy): domain Bacteria; phylum Pseudomonadota; class Gammaproteobacteria; order Pseudomonadales; family Pseudomonadaceae; genus Aquipseudomonas; species Aquipseudomonas viridiflava. Next base: position 61,862 of record NZ_LKEH01000047.1, read on the forward strand.
GCTGCCAAGAAATACGCGGTTGATGCCGAGAAGAAGTTCGGTCCGCAGCTGACCAAACTGAAGAGCCTGGAAAGCAGCGCCAAGGGCATCCAGGATCGTCTGGTAAGCGGCGGTGACAAGATGGCTCAGCCTGAGCGCGAGCGTCTGGAGCTTGAATTCAAGCAGAAAGCACGTGATTTCCAGTTCCAGTCCAAGGAGCTGAACGAAGCCAAGGCCGTTGCTGACCGTGAAATGCTCAAGCAACTCAAGCCGAAGCTGGATCAGGCCGTTGAAGAAGTCATCAAGAAAGGTGGTTTCGACCTGGTATTCGAGCGCGGTGCGGTGATTGACGTCAAACCTCAGTATGACGTTACTCGCCAGGTCATCGAGCGCATGAATCAGCTGAAGTAATATGAGCGCGACCATCAAGCTCGGCCAGTTGGCCGAGTTCCTGGGCGCCACGCTACGTGGCGACAAGGACAAGGACATCAATGGGCTGGCCACTTTACAAGAGGCCGGCCCTGATCAGATCAGCTTCCTGGCAAATCCCCAATACCGTAGATTCCTGATCGACACTCAGGCCGCTGCCGTGCTGCTCAAGCCCGCAGATGCCGACAGTTTCGCCGGGGACGCGCTGTTGGTGCCCGATCCTTATCTGGCGTATGCCCGAATCTCCCATCTGTTCGATCCCAAGCCTAAGGCTGCTGCCGGTATCCACCCGACAGCGGTTATCGCTGACGATGCTGTCGTTGATCCTGCAGCCAGCATCGGCGCTTTCGCCATTGTCGAAAGCGGCGCACGGATCGCTGCGCAGGTCACCGTGGGTGCACATTGCTTCATCGGTGCCCGTTGCGAGATCGGCGAGGGTGGCTGGCTGGCCCCCCGTGTGACGCTTTACCACGACGTTCGCATTGGCAAGCGTGTGGTGATTCAGTCCGGGGCTGTGCTGGGCGGAGAAGGTTTCGGCTTTGCCAATGAGAAAGGTGTCTGGCAGAAGATTGCCCAGATCGGCGGCGTTTCCATTGGCGACGACGTGGAGATTGGTGTGAATACCGCCATTGACCGTGGTGCGCTCGCGGACACCCGAATCGGTAACGGAGTGAAGCTGGATAACCAGATTCAGATCGCCCACAACGTTCAGATCGGTGATCACACGGCTATGGCGGCCTGCGTCGGGATCTCCGGAAGCACGAAGATCGGCAAGCATTGCATGCTGGCCGGTGGTGTTGGACTGGTGGGCCATATCGAGATCTGTGATGGTGTTTTCATCACGGGCATGACCATGGTGACCCATTCCATCACCGAACCAGGCTCCTATTCTTCGGGCACTGCAATGCAGCCGGCCGCCGAGTGGCGCAAGAGTGCGGCACGTCTGCGCAAGATCGATGACATGGCCCGGCGTCTGCAAAAACTGGAAAAGATGGTCGAGACCGTGACCAGCGCCGGTAATCCTCCATCTGATGGCTGATACCTTTTTAATATCAAGCGTGCACAGTCGATAAACTGCCCCCTTGATGTAGAGGGGTGCTGCGCCATCGCGAAGCACCCCTAATCTTTACTACAGGCTTCCCCTCGAAATGATGGACATCAAAGAAATTCGCGAATACCTGCCTCATCGTTATCCGTTCCTGTTGGTGGATCGCGTCACGGAACTGGATATCGAGAACAAGACCATTCGCGCTTACAAGAATGTCAGCGTCAACGAGCCTTTTTTCAATGGCCACTTTCCTCAGCATCCGATCATGCCGGGCGTGCTGATCATTGAGGCCATGGCCCAGGCGGCAGGCATTCTGGCGTTCAAGATGTTGAACGCGAAGCCGTCCGACGGCACCCTTTATTACTTTGTGGGTTCGGACAAGCTGCGCTTCCGTCAGCCTGTGCTGCCGGGTGACAAACTGGTTCTGGAAGCCAACTTTTTGAGCTCCAAGCGCCAGATCTGGAAGTTCGAATGCAAGGCCACTGTTGACGGTAAAGCGGTATGCTCCGCTGAAATCATCTGTGCGGAACGCAAGCTATGAGTTTGATTGACCCTCGCGCAATCATCGATCCGACGGCCGTCCTGGCCGACAACGTGGAGGTCGGCCCTTGGTCGATCATCGGACCCGGTGTGGAAATTGGCGAGGGTACAGTGGTCGGTCCTCATGTCGTCCTCAAGGGACCGACCCGGATCGGCAAGCACAATCGCATCTACCAGTTCTCATCGGTAGGCGAAGATACACCCGACCTCAAGTACAAGGGCGAGGAGACTCGTCTCGTGATCGGCGATCACAATGTGATCCGTGAAGGCGTGACGATTCACCGCGGTACGGTCCAGGATCGCGCCGAGACCACGCTGGGTGATCACAATCTGATCATGGCGTACGCGCACATCGGTCACGACAGCGTGATCGGCAATCATGTGATTCTGGTCAACAACACCGCGCTGGCCGGTCATGTGCATGTTGATGACTGGGCGATTCTTTCGGGATTCACCCTGGTGCATCAGTTCTGCCATATCGGCGCGCACAGCTTTTCCGGCATGGGCACCGCCATCGGCAAGGACGTTCCGGCGTTCGTGACCGTGTTCGGCAACCCTGCCGAAGCGCGCAGCATGAACTTCGAAGGCATGCGTCGTCGGGGGTTCTCCGAGGAAGCCATTCATGCGCTGCGCCGGGCCTACAAGACTGTCTACCGCCAGGGTCTGACCATTGATCAGGCCGTTGCCGATCTGGCCGAGCCTGCCGCGCTCTTCCCTGAAGTGGCAGTGTTCCTCGAGTCGATCCAGGCTTCGACCCGCGGCATTACCCGCTGACCATGGCGAACCCATTGCGTATCGCGCTGGTGGCCGGTGAGGCCTCCGGCGATATCCTCGGGTCAGGCCTGATGCGTGCCATCAAGGCGCGACATCCCGATGCCGAGTTCATCGGCGTTGGCGGTCCGCTCATGGAAGCGCAGGGCATGCAGTCGTACTTTCCCATGGAGCGCCTGTCGGTCATGGGGTTGGTCGAAGTGCTCGGCCGATTGCGCGAGTTGCTCGCCAGACGCAAGCTGCTGGTCCAGACCCTGATCGATGAAAAGCCTGATGTTTTCATTGGTATCGATGCCCCGGACTTCACCCTCAATATCGAACTTCAACTGCGCCGTGCCGGGATCAAGACGGTCCACTACGTCAGTCCTTCGGTCTGGGCGTGGCGTCAGAAGCGTGTCCTGAAGATTCGCGAAGGTTGCGATCTGATGCTGACCCTTCTGCCGTTCGAAGCCCGATTCTATGAAGAGAAAGGCGTGCCGGTCCGCTTTGTCGGGCATCCGCTTGCTGACACGATTCCTCTTGAGTCTGACCGTGCTGCTGCTCGTGGCGAGCTTGGTCTGGCGGGTGATGTGCCTGTTGTTGCCCTCATGCCGGGCAGCCGCGGTGGCGAAGTAGGACGTCTGGGGACCTTGTTCTTCGAGGCCGCCGAGCGCCTGCTCGCTCAGCGTCCGACCCTGCGTTTCGTGCTCCCCTGCGCCAGCCCCCAGCGGCGGACCCAGATCGAAGAATTGCTGAAGGGGCGCGACCTGCCGATCACGCTGCTCGACGGTCGGTCGCATACGGCCCTCGCTGCGTGCAATGCGGTCTTGATAGCCTCCGGCACGGCGACGCTTGAAGCGCTGCTTTACAAACGACCGATGGTGGTTGCCTATCGTATGGCGCCGGTTACTTTCTGGATTCTCAAGCGGCTGGTCAAAAGCCCCTATGTGTCGTTGCCCAATCTGCTGGCTCAGCGCCTGCTGGTGCCGGAACTGCTGCAGGATGCGGCTACACCTGAAGCGCTGGCAGAAACGCTGCTGCCGCTGATCGATGAAGGTCAGGCGCAGACTCAGGGCTTCGACGAGATTCACCGGACGTTGCGCCGCGATGCCTCGAATCAGGCTGCCGATGCGGTTCTGAGTCTGCTTGGGCAAACGTCTTCACTGTGAGTAAACCGATGATACAGACAGGTCTGGATTTCACGCTGGTCGAGGACCTTGTCGCAGGCGTCGATGAAGTGGGGCGCGGGCCGCTGTGCGGCGCTGTGGTCACCGCTGCCGTGATTCTGGACCCGACGAGGCCTATCCTGGGGCTCAATGACTCCAAGAAACTGACCGAAGCCCGCCGGGAGAAACTGTTCGACGAAATTCAGGAAAAGGCCCTGTGCTGGTTCATCGCCCGGGCTGAAGTCGAGGAAATCGACGAACTGAATATTCTGCACGCCACGATGCTTGCCATGAAACGGGCTGTCGAAGGCCTGAGCATCATCCCGAAACTGGCCTTGATTGACGGCAATCGCTGCCCGCAGTTGTCAGTGCCTTCGGCGTCCGTGGTGCAGGGCGACGCAAAAGTGCCTGCGATTGCAGCAGCCTCGATCCTTGCCAAGGTCAGCCGCGACCGGGAAATGGCCGCGTTCGAGCTCATTTATCCGGGGTATGGCATGGGTGGTCACAAGGGCTATCCGACGCCGGTACACCTCGAAGCCCTGGCTCGTCTGGGGCCAACCCCCATTCATCGGCGCTCCTTCGCGCCGGTCCGTGCCGCTCATGAGGCGCGAGCGACCATCATGATGGCGCAGGTTTCATCGTCGATCGGGTTGTTGCAGGACTGACGTTTCAGTCAGGTCTCGCTACAATCGCGCCCTCGTTTTCAGTTTTCGCGCTATAGGATCACCATGCCGGCTTCTTTCGTTCATCTACGCCTGCACACCGAATACTCTCTGGTCGACGGTCTGGTCCGGGTCAAGCCGCTGATCAAGGCGCTGACCGGCATGAACATGCCTGCCGTCGCGGTGACCGATCAGAACAACATGTGCTCGCTGGTCAAGTTCTACAAGGCAGCCCAGGGCGCGGGTATCAAGCCGATCTGCGGCGCCGACCTGTGGCTGGCTGGCCGTGACCAGGACGCGGCGCTCAGCCGTATCAGTCTGCTGGTCATGAACGCCCAGGGCTATCGCAACCTGACAGAGCTGATCTCGCGCGGCTTCATCGAAGGGCAGCGCAACGGCCAGATCGTGATCCAGCGTGAATGGGTCGCTCAGGCCAGTGATGGTCTGATCGCGCTGTCGGCAGCGAAGGAAGGCGAGATTGGCATGGCGTTGCTCGGCGGTAATCCGGGCGAGGCGGACGAGCTGCTGCGTGAGTGGATGACGGTCTTTCCGGATCGTTTCTACATCGAAGTGCAGCGCACCAACCGCGCCAACGATGAAGAACATCTGCACGCCGCTGTTGCCCTGGCTGACCGCCACGGCGCGCCGCTGGTCGCGACCAACGATGTGCGCTTCATCAAGCAGACCGATTTCGAGGCGCATGAAACCCGCGTCTGCATCGGTGAAGGTCGCGCACTGGATGACCCTCGGCGTTCGCATAACTACAGCGATCAGCAGTACCTGAAAAGCCCGGAAGAAATGGCCGAGCTGTTCAGCGACCTGCCCGAGGCGCTGACCAACAGCGTCGAAATCGCCAAGCGCTGCAACATTGACGTGAAGCTGGGCACGCACTTTCTGCCCAACTTCCCGATTCCCGATGGCATGACCATCGATGAATATTTCCGCAAGGTATCCTTCGATGGTCTGGAGGAGCGCCTGTCGGTCCTGCTGCCCAAGGACACCACCGAAGATTACGAAGCCAGGCGCCAGGTCTATGTCGACCGACTGAATTTCGAGCTGGATATCATCATCCAGATGGGGTTCCCCGGTTACTTCCTGATCGTGATGGACTTTATCCAGTGGGCCAAGAGCAACGGCGTGCCGGTAGGTCCCGGCCGTGGATCGGGTGCCGGTTCGCTGGTGGCGTACGTACAGAAGATTACTGACCTTGATCCGCTTGAATACGACCTGCTGTTCGAACGCTTCCTGAACCCGGAGCGGGTTTCGATGCCCGACTTCGACGTCGACTTCTGCATGGACGGTCGTGATCGGGTTATCGACTATGTGGCCGAGAAATACGGCCGCAACGCAGTGAGCCAGATCATCACCTTCGGTTCCATGGCCGCCAAGGCGGTGGTGCGAGACGTGGCGCGGGTTCAGGGCAAGTCCTACGGGCTTGCGGATCGCCTGTCGAAAATGATCCCGTTCGAAGTCGGCATGACACTCGAGAAGGCCTACGAGCAGGAAGAGATCCTGCGCGACTTCCTCAAGGTCGATGAAGAGGCGGCTGAAATCTGGGAGATGGCCCTTAAGCTCGAGGGTGTCGTGCGTAACGTGGGCAAGCACGCCGGGGGCGTGGTGATTGCGCCCACCAAGCTGACGGATTTCTCGCCGATCTATTGCGACGAAGCCGGTGACGGTCTGGTGACCCAGTTCGACAAGGATGACGTCGAGGCGGCAGGTCTGGTGAAGTTCGACTTCCTCGGTCTGCGAACCCTGACCATCATCGACTGGGCGCTGAAAACCATCAACCGCGACCGCGCGAAGGTCAACGAAGCGCCGCTGGACATCGCGTTCATCCCGCTGGATGACATGCCGACCTATCAGCTGTTGCAGCGCGCCGAGACCACGGCCGTGTTCCAGCTCGAATCCCGCGGCATGAAAGAGCTGATCAAAAAGCTCAAGCCCGACTGCCTGGAAGACCTCATTGCACTGGTGGCCCTGTTCCGTCCGGGGCCTCTGCAATCGGGCATGGTGGACGACTTCATCAACCGTAAGCACGGTCGCGCCGAGCTGTCCTATCCGCACGTCGACTATCAGTACGAAGGCTTGAAGCCTGTACTGGCACCGACTTACGGCATCATCCTGTATCAGGAACAGGTGATGCAGATTGCGCAGGTCATGGCCGGCTATACCCTCGGCGGTGCAGACATGCTGCGTCGTGCGATGGGTAAGAAAAAGCCCGAGGAAATGGCCAAGCAGCGCGGCGGTTTCATCGATGGCTGCAAGACCAATAATATCGACCCGGATCTGGCGGGTAACATTTTCGACCTGGTGGAAAAATTCGCCGGTTACGGTTTCAACAAGTCCCACTCCGCCGCGTATGGTCTGGTGTCGTATCAGACCGCCTGGCTGAAGACCCACTACCCGGCGCCGTTCATGGCCGCCGTGTTGTCGGCGGACATGCACAACACCGACAAGGTCGTGACCTTGATCGAAGAAGTGCGCACCATGAAGCTGCGCCTCGACGCGCCGGACGTGAACACGTCCGAGTTCAAGTTCACCGTCAGCGACGATGGCCGGATTCTGTATGGTCTGGGCGCGATCAAGGGCGTGGGCGAGGGGCCGGTCGAGGCAATCACCGAGGCGCGTTCGAAAGGACCGTTCAAGGACCTGTTCGATTTCTGCGCCCGTGTCGATCTCAAACGCGTGAACAAGCGGACCCTTGATGGTCTGATCCGCAGTGGTGCGCTGGATCGTCTCGGCCCGTACTTCGAACTGGAGCCCAAGGCCTATCAGGCCAACATCGACCGTAACCGTTCGGTGTTGCTCGCGGCCCTCGAAGAAGCCATTCAGGCCGCCGAGCAGACTGCGCGCAGCCGCGACAGCGGTCACTCGGACCTGTTTGGTGGCCTGTTCGTCGAAGAAGACGCGGACGTCTACGCCAATCATCGCAAGACCCGCGAGCTGAGCCTCAAGGATCGCTTGCGTGGCGAGAAGGAAACCCTCGGTCTTTACCTGACCGGGCACCCGATCGATGAGTATGAAGGCGAGATTCGTCGTTTCGCCCGGCAGCGCATCATCGACCTGAAACCGGCGAGGGACACCCAGACGGTGGCAGGCCTGATCATTGCCCTGCGGGTGATGAAGAACAAGAAGGGCGACAAGATGGGTTTCATTACCCTGGATGACCGCTCGGCGCGCATCGAAGCGTCACTGTTTGCCGAAGCCTTCCATTCGGCTCAGTCACTGTTGCAGACCGATGCTATGGTGGTGGTTGAAGGCGAAGTAAGTAATGATGACTTCTCCGGCGGCTTGAGGCTGCGTGCCAAGCGCGTCATGAGCATCGAGGATGCGCGGACCAATCTGGCCGAAAGCCTGCGAGTGACGGTGCATGCCGATGCACTCAAGGGTGACCGGCTGCGCTGGCTCGGCGATCTGTGCAAGCGCCATCGTGGTGCCTGTCCAATCACGGTGGATTACACCGGTAAGGATGCCAAAGCGTTGCTGCAGTTCGGAGAAGCATGGCGAATCGATCCCGCAGACAGCTTGATTCAAGCGCTGCGTGACCAGTTCGGACGTGAGAACGTCTTTCTCCAGTATCGCTGAAGGCCGCAGGCTAGATCTGCGCTCAGCCCTGAATTTTAATTTCGACCTGACCGCGCCTGTTCCCTGAGGGAAAGGCGCAGACGGATCAACCGGCCGGCCTCTTGGCCGTCGACCCAAGACGGATGCCTATGAACCCGAATTTTCTGGATTTCGAACAGCCTATCGCTGACTTGCAAGCCAAAATCGAAGAACTGCGCCTGGTGGGCAACGATAACTCGCTGAACATCGGTGACGAGATCTCCCGGTTGCAGGACAAGAGCAGGACTCTGACCGAAAGTATCTTCGGCAACCTGACCAGCTGGCAGATTGCGCGCATGGCGCGTCATCCCCGTCGCCCGTACACACTGGATTACATCCAGAACATTTTCACCGAGTTCGATGAGCTGCACGGTGATCGTCACTTCTCCGACGACGCGGCTATCGTGGGCGGCGTTGCGCGTCTGGAAGGTCAGCCTGTGATGGTGATCGGTCATCAGAAGGGTCGTGAAGTGCGCGAAAAGGTACGTCGTAACTTCGGCATGCCGCGTCCTGAAGGCTATCGCAAGGCCTGCCGCCTGATGGAAATGGCCGAGCGTTTCAAAATGCCGATCCTGACCTTCATCGACACACCGGGCGCCTACCCTGGCATTGACGCTGAAGAGCGCAACCAGAGCGAAGCGATTGCCTGGAACCTGCGTGTCATGGCGCGTCTGAAAACCCCGATCATCGCCACGGTCATCGGCGAAGGCGGCTCGGGCGGTGCATTGGCCATCGGCGTGTGCGACCAGTTGAACATGCTGCAATATTCGACTTACGCGGTGATCTCGCCGGAAGGCTGCGCTTCGATTCTGTGGAAAACCGCCGAGAAAGCGCCGGACGCCGCCGAAGCGATGGGTATCACTGCCGAGCGCCTGAAAGGCCTGGGCATCGTCGACAAGGTGATCACCGAGCCATTGGGCGGCGCGCACCGTGACCCGGTTGCCGCTTCGGCTTCGATTCGTGAAGAGCTGAGCAGCCAGTTGGCAATGCTCAAGAAGTTCGACAACGACGCGCTGCTGGCCCGTCGTTACGATCGTCTGATGAGCTACGGCTTGTAAGGTGATCGTGGAGAGGGCGCTGTGTTGCTGACGCGGCACCTTCTCAAGGCAAACGCAAAACTGTGGGAGGCGCCTCCCACAGTTTTGTCGCTTCAGGGATTTGGCGTTGGCCTTGGTAGCGCAACCTGTCTCCTGTTTGTGGCAACACTCGTCTAATGGCCTTATCAATGACCCATTCAAGCCATAGCGGTCATGATCTCCCCGCCAGGCTGCTCCAAGCCCTGGCGCCCTGGCGCGATGCGCCTGTCTGGCACGTCGGTTTCTCTGGCGGTCTCGATTCCACTGTCCTGTTGCATCTTCTGGCTGAGCTGGCCAGGCGCGAACGTTTGCCCGCTCTGAAAGCGATTCATGTTCATCACGGTCTGCAGGCTGCTGCCGATGACTGGCCTGAGCATTGTCGGCAGGTCTGTCAGGCGCTCGATATGCCGCTGCAGATGATCAGGGTGAATGTGGAGTCAGGCGCCAGCCTCGAGCAGGCAGCCCGAGAGGCTCGGTATGCAGCGTTCTCGGCGCAGGTGGGCGAGGGTGAGGTTTTGCTGACGGGGCAGCACCGCGACGATCAGGCTGAAACACTGCTGTTTCGTCTGATGCGCGGTGCAGGTGTTCGAGGGCTTGCGGCGATGCCGGAGTCTCGTGCGCTCGGAAAAGGGCATCTGGTCAGACCCTTGCTGGACTGTTCGCGTGGCGAACTCGAAGGCTACGCCCGCGAGCACGGCCTTGGCTGGATCGAAGACCCCAGCAACGACAATGTCCGCTTTTCCCGTAATTTCCTGCGCGCACAGGTGATGCCGTTGCTGACCTCCAGATGGCCGCAGGCTGTTTCCAGCATGGCGCGCACGGCCCGTCATCTCGGTGAAGCCCAAGAACTCCTTGGCGAGCTTGCCGAGCAGGATCTGGCCGCCTCTCAAGCCACTACGTCCTTTGTATGGCTCGGCCTTCCCGTGCTGGCTATCGGGCCTCTTGCAGGTTTGTCCGCGACTCGCCAACGCAACGCGCTGCGTCACTGGCTCGCGCCACTGACCCGCTTGCCTGATACGGATCACTGGGCGGGCTGGGACACCTTGCGCGACGCGGGGGAGGGTGCGCAGCCGGTCTGGCGATTGGCCGATGGAGAACTGCATCGTACTCAGGGGCATATCTGGTGGCTGCCCCGGCCGTGGCTTCGCCCCGTCGAAGGCATATTCACCTGGCCTGATCCTCACGAGCCGTTGAGCCTTCCCGGTAACGGGCGTATCTCGATACAGGGCGATGCGCCGCAAGGGCCGCTCGAGGTGCGTTATCGTCAGGGATCCGAAGTCATGCAAGTGGCACGGCGAGGTCATCGCGATCTCAAGCGCCTGTTCAACGAGCACGGTGTGCCTACGTTCGTCCGCGGCAGATTGCCGCTGCTGTACTGCGATGACCAACTGCTGGCGGTCGCCGGGCTGGCTGGACTGGACGCTTCACCCAATGGAAGCTGGCAATTGCGCTGGGCCGCACCGACCAGCGACCAAAGTTTGAGCTGAAAGGGCCTTTCAGGTAGACTACGCTCCCTTCTTGATACAGCTTCTGTTGGTTCTTTTGAAACAACAGAAGTTGCCGGTTACCAACCCGTATTTACGGGGCGATTTCTTAAAATGTAGCGCGTAATAGGCAGGCTTTCGGCCGGTCGGTTTCAACGCAGCAGTTTCGGGAGTGCACCGTGAATTTTGTCGGTAATCGGGGGCTTCGGCCTTCCTTCGCTTTCCCCGGCGGCTCTGACCGCTTTAACGCAGACTTCTAGGGTTTTTCATGACGCGCTACATCTTCGTCACGGGCGGTGTTGTTTCTTCATTGGGGAAAGGCATTGCCTCGGCTTCATTGGCGGCCATCCTGGAGGCGAGGGGGCTTAAAGTCACCATGCTCAAACTGGATCCCTACATCAACGTGGACCCAGGCACAATGAGCCCGTTCCAGCACGGTGAAGTGTTCGTCACTCACGACGGCGCTGAAACCGATCTGGACCTGGGTCACTACGAGCGGTTCATCCGCACCACCATGACCCAGAACAACAACTTCACCACTGGCCGTGTGTACGAACACGTCCTGCGCAAAGAGCGCCGTGGTGATTATCTGGGCGCGACCATTCAGGTCATTCCGCACATCACCGACGAGATCAAGCGCCGCATCATCAAGGGTGCAGGCGATGCCGACGTGGCATTGGTCGAAATCGGCGGCACGGTCGGCGACATCGAGTCGCAACCGTTCCTCGAAGCCATTCGTCAGCTGCGTTTCGAAGTCGGCGCACGCCGCGCGATGCTGATGCACCTGACACTGGTGCCGTACATTGCCACCGCCGGTGAAACCAAGACCAAGCCGACCCAGCACTCCGTCAAGGAACTGCGTTCCATCGGCCTGCAGCCTGATGTCCTGGTCTGCCGCTCCGATCACCCGATCGACACCTCGTCGCGTCGCAAGATCGCCCAGTTCACCAACGTTGAAGAGCGCGCAGTCATTGCGCTGGAAGACGCCGACACCATCTACAAGATCCCTGGCATCCTGCATTCGCAGGGCCTGGACGATTTCGTCGTCGAGCGTTTCGGTCTTCAGTGTGGCGGCGCCGATCTGTCCGAGTGGGACAAGGTCGTCGATGCCAAGCTCAACCCTGAACACGAAGTCACCATCGCGATGGTCGGCAAGTACATGGAACTGCTCGACGCCTATAAGTCGTTGATCGAAGCCATGAGCCACGCCGGTATCACCAACCGCACCAAGGTCAACCTGCGCTACATCGATTCCGAAGACATCGAGAATCAGGGCACTGGCCTGCTCGAAGGCGTGGACGCGATTCTGGTTCCGGGCGGTTTCGGGCTGCGCGGCGTTGAAGGCAAGATCACAGCCGTTCAGTTCGCTCGTGAAAACAAGGTTCCGTACCTGGGTATCTGCCTGGGCATGCAAGTGGCGGTCATCGAGTTCGCCCGTAACGTGCTGGGCTGGAAAGACGCCAACTCCACCGAATTCGACCGCACCAGCGCGCACGCTGTCGTGGGTCTGATCACCGAGTGGGAAGACGCGACCGGCGCTGTGGAAACCCGCACCGAGAGCTCCGATCTGGGTGGCACCATGCGTCTCGGCGCACAGGAATGCCAACTGGAGTCGGGCTCGCTGGTTCACGATTGCTACCAGAATGACGTGATTGTCGAGCGTCATCGCCATCGCTACGAAGTGAACAATAACCTGCTGCCGCAGTTGATCGAAGCTGGCCTCAAGATTTCCGGCCGTTCCGGTGACGGTGCGCTGGTCGAAGTGGTCGAAGCGCCTGATCATCCATGGTTCGTGGCTTGCCAGTTCCACCCGGAGTTCACTTCGACGCCGCGCGACGGTCACCCGCTGTTCAGCGGTTTCGTGAAAGCCGCACTGGCTCAACGTCAAAAGAACGCCTGACAGGGAAGATAAGCACATGGCTCAGAAAATCATCCGCGTAGGCTCCATCGAGATCGCCAACGACAAACCAATGGTTCTGTTCGGTGGCATGAACGTGCTGGAGTCCCGCGACATGGCCATGCAGGTCTGCGAAGAATATGTGCGGGTTACCGAAAAGCTTGGTATCCCTTACGTGTTCAAGGCCAGCTTCGACAAGGCCAACCGTTCCTCAGTGACGTCCTACCGTGGTCCCGGGCTGGAAGAGGGCATGCGCATTTTCGAAGAGATCAAGCGCACCTTCAATGTGCCCTTGATCACTGATGTGCATGAGCCCGAGCAGGCTGCTGTCGTTGCCGAAGTGTGCGACATCATCCAGCTGCCGGCTTTCCTGTCGCGCCAGACCGACCTGGTGGTCGCGATGGCGAAGACCGGTGCGGTCATCAACATCAAGAAGGCCCAGTTTCTCGCGCCTCAGGAGATGAAACACATCCTGACCAAGTGCGAAGAAGCCGGGAACGATCAGTTGATCCTGTGCGAGCGCGGTTCCAGCTTCGGTTACAACAACCTGGTGGTGGACATGCTCGGCTTCGGCATCATGAAGCAGTTCGAGTACCCGGTTCTGTTCGACGTGACCCACGCCCTGCAAATGCCGGGCGGTCGTGCCGATTCGGCCGGTGGTCGCCGCGCTCAGGTCCTGGACCTGGCCAAGGCCGGTATCAGCCAGAATCTGGCCGGTCTGTTTCTTGAGGCCCACCCGGATCCTGACAACGCCAAATGCGATGGTCCCTGCGCATTGCGCCTGGACAAGCTGGAGCCCTTCCTGGCTCAGCTCAAGTCGCTGGATGAACTTGTGAAAAGTTTTCCGATCGTAGAGACCGCTTGAGCAGGGTTCTCCGGTAAAGTGCCGTTCCCCGTCATTCGTGACGGGGTTGTCGCATTCAGGCCTGCCGTTTTTTGCGTCTGATTGCGAACATCGTTTCCCAGCTGCGTCGTTTTCGTCAATCTTGGAGTGTTTACAACAATGGCAAAAATCGTCGACATCAAAGGTCGTGAAGTTCTCGACTCCCGTGGCAATCCCACCGTGGAAGCAGATGTGCTCCTCGATAACGGCATCATTGGCAGCGCCTGCGCGCCGTCCGGTGCTTCAACCGGCTCGCGCGAAGCGCTGGAGCTGCGTGATGGCGACAAGAGCCGTTACATGGGCAAGGGCGTTCTGAAGGCAGTCGCCAACATCAACGGTCCGATCCGCGACCTGCTGCTGGGCAAGGACCCGGTAGACCAGAAGGCGCTGGACCACGCGATGATCGCGCTGGACGCGACCGAGAACAAGGCAAGCCTGGGCGCCAACGCGATCCTCGCTGTATCCCTGGCTGCCGCAAAGGCCGCTGCCCAGGATCAGGATCTGCCGCTGTACGCGCACATCGCCAATCTGAACGGCACGCCGGGCGTCTACTCGATGCCAGTCCCGATGATGAACATCATCAACGGTGGCGAGCACGCCGATAACAACATCGACATTCAGGAATTCATGGTTCAGCCGGTGGGCGCCAAGTCGTTCGCTGAAGGCCTGCGTTGGGGTACCGAGATTTTTCACCACCTCAAGGCTGTACTGAAGGCCCGTGGCCTGAACACCGCCGTGGGTGACGAAGGTGGTTTTGCGCCTAACCTGGCCTCCAACGAAGAAGCGCTCAGCGCCATCGCCGAAGCCGTTTCCAACGCCGGTTATAAGCTGGGCACCGATGTGACCCTGGCCCTGGATTGCGCGGCCAGCGAGTTCTACAAGGACGGCAAGTACAAGCTCAGCGAAGAAGGCGAATACGATTCTGCCGGTTTCGCCGACTATCTGGCTGATCTGGTCAGCAAGCACCCGATCATCTCCATCGAGGACGGTCTGGACGAATCCGACTGGGCAGGCTGGAAGATTCTCACCGACAAGATCGGCGACAAGATCCAGCTGGTGGGCGACGACCTGTTCGTGACCAACACCAAGATCCTGAAGGAAGGCATCGACAAGAAGATCGCCAACTCGATCCTGATCAAGTTCAACCAGATCGGTACACTGACCGAAACGCTGGAAGCCATTCAGATGGCCAAGGCTGCCGGTTACACTGCCGTGATCTCGCACCGTTCCGGTGAAACCGAAGATTCGACCATTGCCGATCTGGCCGTGGGCACGTCTGCCGGCCAGATCAAGACCGGTTCGCTGTGCCGTTCCGATCGTGTATCCAAGTACAACCAGCTGCTGCGTATCGAAGAGCAACTGGGTTCCAAAGCCGTTTATAACGGCCGCGCCGAGTTTCGCGGTTGATCCATAGATGGTAAAAGACGCAGGGCGTTGCGGGAAAAACGGTTCATCCGGTTTCGCCCGCCCTGCCGATGCTGACGCTCCGCTGTAACCTGGAGTGATTGAGCCTGGCTTATGTCAGGCTCAATGCCCTCAGTCATTTGTTTGTTGTGTTGGCTCTGCCGTCTTTTCTACTGGGTACCTGATATTTCAATGCGCAGTCCTAACTGGTTGTTCCTCATCCTGCTTTTGTTGCTTGCCGGTTTGCAATATCGCCTGTGGGTGGGTAATGGCAGCCTGGCGCAAGTGGCCAGCCTGAACCAGCAGATCGCGGATCAGCATGCCGAGAATCAGGTGTTGCTGGAGCGCAATCGCGTGCTGGATGCTGAAGTCATGGAATTGAAGAAAGGGCTGGAAACCGTTGAGGAGCGTGCACGCCATGAGCTGGGCATGGTCAAGGACGGCGAGACCCTCTATCAGCTCGCGCAATAATAAAAAGTAGGTGTCATGAAAGACTTTCTCCCTGCCTTCTGGGCGGTGATACCTGCAGCGGGCATCGGCGCCCGCATGGCAGCAGACCGGCCCAAGCAGTACCTGCAACTGGGCAGTCTGACCATTCTCGAACACAGCCTGTTAAGTTTTCTGGATCACCCCCGTCTCAAGGGTCTGGTGATCAGCCTTGCCGTGGACGACCCTTACTGGTCCGCTTTGCCCTGTGCGCTGGATTCCCGGATCCAGCGGGTGGACGGTGGCAAGGAGCGCTCAGGTTCGGTACTCAACGCTTTGCTGCACCTGCATGCGCAGGGCGCCAGCGATGATGACTGGGTGCTGGTTCACGACGCGGCGCGTCCGAATCTGGCCCGTAGCGACCTGGACAACCTGCTCAGCGAACTGGCGGATGACCCGGTCGGAGGCCTGCTGGCCGTTCCGGCGCGAGACACGCTCAAACGCGCTGACAGCCATGGTCGTGTAACTGAAACGGTTGATCGCAGCATGATATGGCAAGCCTATACGCCGCAGATGTTCCGCCTCGGAGCCCTCCATCGCGCGCTGGCGGACAGTCTGGTCTCAGATGTCAGCATCACCGATGAGGCTTCAGCCATCGAGTGGGCGGGGCAGTCGCCGCGTCTGATCGAAGGACGATCCGACAACATCAAGGTCACCCGACCTGAAGACCTTGAATGGTTGCGTTTGCGTCGGGGTGAGTTCGGTCGCTGAGAGGTTCACCGGCTACTGCCGGTACTCTTCTCGCATTAACAAGCCTTCCTTCAAATAGTCCACCAGCTTGCGTACCTTGGGCGAAAGGTGGCGTTGCTGTGGATACAGCGCCCAGACAGCCGTGTTGGGCGGCTGGTGCATCTCCAGCAACGAAATCAGCGCGCCGCTCTTCAGGTGATTCTGCACGTAATAATCCGGTAGCTGGCACAGACCGACGCCGTGCAATGCCGCATCGAGTACGGCCTGGCCGCTGTTGCATCGCCAGTTGCCCTGTACGCGCTGAGAGAATTCCCGCCCATTCTGTTGCAGCAACCAGGTATCGCTGCCACCGATCAGACAGTTGTGGCGACTCAGTTCCGACAGGCTGTGAGGACGGCCGTAGCGTGCGATGTAGGAAGGTGCTGCGCACAGGTACATCTGGCGAGGTGCAAGGCGCGTGGCCACCATGCGTGAGTCCTGCAGGCGCCCCAGCCGTATCGCCAGGTCCATGCCTTCGTGGACCAGATCGAGTGTGTCGTTGCTCAATTCGATGTCGACCCGCAGATGCGGATAAACGTCCATGAAGCGAGTCACCAGTGGCGTGATGAAACGCTCGCCGTAAGCCACAGCGCAGGTCATGCGCAACAGTCCCTTGGGTTCACTGGTGAGGTCGCCCACCGCGCGCAGTGCTTCTTCGCGTCCATCCTGCAGACGCTGGCAATGATGCAGGAACGTCTGACCGGCTTCAGTCAACGCCACCTTGCGTGTGCTGCGGTACAGCAGGCGAGTCTGCAGCCGTTCTTCAAGCCGGACGATCTGACGGCTGACGTGTGAAGAGGACACCCCCAGACGCTGAGCTGCCGCAGTGAACTGGCCACATTCGGCCACCGCCACGAACTCGTCGAGGCCTTCCCAGCGATTGGTGTACATCGATTATCCCTGTACAGCATTAATGTTTTGCTTTTGGCTCTATTACTCGCCTTTTGGCACTGTACTACACTGCACACCTTGTTTTAGTTCGCCGGAGAAGATTGATGATCAAGTCACGTGCTGCTGTCGCCTTTGAGGCCAAGAAACCACTGGAAATCGTGGAGGTGGATGTCGCCATGCCCAAGGCGGGCGAGGTGCTGCTGCGGGTCGTGGCGTCCGGCGTTTGCCACACCGACGCCTACACGCTTTCCGGTGCTGATCCTGAAGGGATCTTCCCTTCGATTCTGGGTCATGAAGGCGGGGCTATCGTCGAAGCGGTGGGTGAGGGTGTCACCTCTGTCGTGGTCGGTGATCACGTCATTCCGCTTTACACCCCTGAATGCCGCCAGTGCAAATTCTGCCGCTCGGGCAAGACCAACCTGTGTCAGGCAATCCGCTCCACTCAGGGCAAGGGTCTGATGCCGGATGGCACCACTCGCTTCTCCTACAAGGGTGAGCCGATCTTCCATTACATGGGCACTTCGACCTTCTCCGAATACACCGTGCTGCCGGAAATCTCGGTCGCCAAAATCGACAAGCAGGCACCGCTGGAAAAGGTCTGCCTGCTCGGTTGCGGCGTCACCACCGGTATCGGCGCAGTGCTCAATACCGCCAAGGTCAAGCCCGGCGACACCGTGGCCATCTTCGGCCTGGGCGGCATTGGTCTGTCGGCCGTGATCGGTGCGGTGAAAGCCAAGGCTTCCCGGATCATTGCCATCGATATCAATCCGGCCAAGTTCGAGATCGCCAAACAGTTGGGCGCCACCGAATGCGTGAACCCGAAAGATTTTGATCGCCCGATTCAGGAAGTCATCGTCGACATGACCGACGGCGGCGTGGATTTTTCGTTCGAGTGCATTGGCAACGTGCAGCTGATGCGTGCAGCACTCGAGTGCTGCCACAAAGGCTGGGGCGAATCGGTCGTCATCGGCGTGGCCGGTGCCGGTCAGGAAATCTCCACCCGTCCTTTCCAGCTGGTGACCGGTCGCGTCTGGCGTGGTTCGGCGTTCGGCGGCGTGCGGGGTCGTACCGAGTTGCCGAGCTATGTCGACATGGCTCAGACCGGCGAGATCCCGCTGGACACCTTCATCACTCACACCATGGGTCTGGAAGACATCAACAAGGCGTTTGACCTGATGCACGAAGGTAAAAGCATTCGTACTGTCATCCACTTCTAAACAGTGACGATGGGCAGCGTGCGCCAATCAGGGCTGCTGCCCGTCGTTCGGAGTCGACCATGAGCCTGGAAAACATTTCCTGTCAGAAAAGCTTCGGCGGCTGGCACAAGCGATACAAGCATCACTCTCAGGTACTGGGCTGCGACATGGTGTTTGCCGTCTATCTGCCGCCGCAGGCAGAGCAGGGCGGCAAGCTGCCAGTGCTGTACTGGCTGTCCGGCCTGACCTGTACCGACGAGAATTTCATGCAGAAGGCCGCGGCCCAGCGAGTGGCCGCCGAACTGGGCATCATCATCGTCGCGCCGGACACCAGTCCGCGTGGCCCCGACGTGCCGGGCGATCCGGACGGTGCGTGGGATTTCGGTCTGGGCGCCGGCTTCTACCTCAACGCCACCGAACAGCCCTACGCCCGTCATTACCAGATGCATGATTACGTGGTCATCGAACTGCCTGCGCTGATCGAAGCGCATTTCCCGGCTTCGCAGGCACGCAGCATCAGCGGTCATTCGATGGGCGGGCACGGCGCGCTGGTGTGTGCCTTGCGCAATCCGGGTCGCTACAAATCGATCTCGGCGTTCTCGCCGATCAGCAACCCGATGGATTGCCCCTGGGGGCAGAAAGCGTTTTCCCGTTTTCTGGGCGAAGACCGTTCACGCTGGCGCGAGTGGGATGCCAGTGTGCTGATGGCCGAGGCGACGGAAAAACTGCCGATTCTGGTGGATCAGGGCGACCGGGATGATTTTCTCGTCAATCAGCTCAAGCCCGAGACACTGGTTCAGGCTGCCAAATCGGCACAGCAGTCTCTGACACTGAGGATGCAGCCCGGTTATGACCACAGCTATTTCTTCATCGCCAGCTTCATCGAAGACCACCTTCGCCATCATGCCAGCGCGTTGTTCGATAGCTGAGCGGGTTTGACTGGCCGTCCTGTTGATGTGCGGCGTCTCTGACAAACCCAAGCCGTGCCAAAGCAGGTAGAATCACGCCCTGACTTTTTTCAGGGCGTTTTTTTATGCGTATTGGCCACGGCTATGATGTGCACCGTTTCGCTGAAGGCGACTTCATCACCTTGGGCGGCGTGCGGATTGCGCACGGTTTCGGTCTTCTGGCCCACTCCGATGGCGACGTTTTGCTGCACGCTCTGAGCGACGCATTGCTGGGCGCTGCGGCGCTGGGCGACATCGGCAAGCATTTTCCGGACACGGATCCGCAGTTCAAGGGCGCGGACAGCCGCGTGCTGCTGCGTCACGTGCTCAAGCAAGTGCAGGCCAAGGGCTGGAAGGTCGGTAACGTCGATGCCACCATCGTCGCCCAGGCACCTAAAATGGCGCCTCATATCGACGCCATGCGCGCGCTGATTGCCGAAGACCTGCAGGTCGAACTGGATCAGGTCAACGTCAAGGCCACCACCACTGAAAAACTCGGCTTCACCGGCCGCGAAGAAGGCATCGCTGTGCATGCCGTCGCGTTGTTGCTGCGCGCATGACCGAACTTGAATTGTTGGGCCCGACTGCCTGGGGCAAGGCACTGGGAAGCGCTGTTCTCAAGGCAACCGCCGAAGATTTTCAGGTCGATGAAGTGCTCGATATTCCGCTTTCGGGCGATGGCGAGCATCTATGGCTGTGGGTCGAGAAACGTGGCCTCAATACCGAAGAAGCCGCGCGCCGTCTGGCCCGGGCTGCCGGTGTTCAATTGCGTACGGTCAGCTATGCCGGTTTGAAAGACCGTCAAGCGCTCACCCGTCAATGGTTCAGTATTCAGTTGCCCGGCAAGGCCGACCCCGATCTGTCCGCCGCGCAGGACGAGACGCTGCAGATCCTCAAGATGAGCCGCCACAAGCGCAAATTGCAGCGTGGCGCGCACGCAGCCAATGGTTTCACCTTGCGCCTGACTCAATTGACAGCTGACAAGGACGCGCTGAATCAGCGGCTCGAGTCGATCGCCCGGCTCGGAATTCCCAACTACTTCGGCGCTCAGCGCTTCGGCTATCAGGGCGGTAACCTGGGCGAGGCTCGCGATTATGCCTCCCGTCAGGCCTTGCCCGAGCAGCGCGCGGTCCGCTCGCGTCTGCTGTCGACGGCCCGCAGCTACCTGTTCAATCAGGTTCTTGCCGCACGCGTTGTCGATGGCAGCTGGCAGCATGCTCAGGTCGGTGATCTGCTGGCGTTCACCGACAGCCGCAGCTTTTTCCCGGCCGGCGTTGAGGAATGCAGTGATCCGCGACTGGCCATTCTGGACCTGCACCCGACCGGTCCGCAGTGGGGCGCAGGTCCTTCTCCGGCGCTGGGCAAGACCGCAGAGCTTGAAAACGCCATCGCAGCTGAGCATCCGGCGCTTCGCGACTGGTTGATCAGGGCGGGAATGGAACACGAACGTCGCATCCTGCGGCTGCCCATTGGGCGGCTGACGTGGCATTATCCCGAGCCTGACATTCTGCAACTGGAATTCGTCCTTCCGCCTGGATGCTTTGCCACCGTATTGGTGCGCGAGCTTGTCGATCTGGTGCCGGTTGGGCAGACGGACAGCCCATGCGTATTCTGATTTCAAACGATGACGGGGTCAGCGCGCCCGGCCTTGCGGCGCTCTATGGCGCGCTGGCGGACTACACTGAATGCGTGGTGATTGCCCCCGATCAAGACAAGAGTGGTGCCAGCAGTTCGCTGACCCTCGACCGGCCTCTGCATCCGCAGACGCTGGCCAATGGTTTTATAAGTCTGAACGGTACGCCGACCGACTGCGTGCATCTGGGGCTCAACGGCCTGCTGGAGCGTGAACCCGACATGGTGGTTTCAGGGATCAATCTGGGCGCCAACCTGGGCGATGATGTGCTGTACTCAGGTACGGTCGCCGCGGCACTGGAAGGCCGTTTTCTGCAACGGCCGTCGTTCGCCTTCTCGTTTCTGTCGCGCCAGCCGGACAACCTCGCCACGGCCGCGCATTACGCACGGCTGCTGGTCGAGGCCCACGAGCAACTCGATCTTCCACCGCGTACGGTGTTGAACGTGAATATCCCGAATCTGCCCCTGGAGCACATCCGCGGCATTCAATTGACCAGGCTGGGCCATCGCGCCAGAGCGGCAGCGCCGATCAGGGTCGTTGATCCCCGCGGACGTGCCGGTTACTGGATAGCGGCCGCAGGCGATGCCGAGGATGGCGGCGCCGGGACGGACTTTCATGCGGTCATGCAGGGCTACGTCTCGATTACGCCGCTGCAACTGGACCGTACCTATCAGGATGGTTTCAGCAGCCTGAACACCTGGCTGGAGGGGCTGCGCTGATGTCACGCGAGCAAGATGACCTGTTACGTCGCGGGATCGGGATGACCTCGCAACGTACTCGCGAGCGCTTGATTCAACGCCTGTACGAAGAAGGTGTGTCGAACAATCATGTGCTGGATGTGATCCGCAAGACGCCACGTCACCTGTTCGTCGACGAAGCGCTGGCGCATCGCGCCTATGAAGACACTGCATTGCCCATCGGACATAACCAGACGATTTCCCAGCCTTACATGGTGGCTCGCATGAGCGAGCTTCTGCTGGCGGCGGGGCCGCTGGACAAGGTGATGGAGATCGGTACCGGCTCGGGCTATCAGACTGCCGTACTGGCGCAACTGGTGGAGAGGGTGTTCTCGGTCGAGCGCATCAAGGTCCTGCAGGACCGTGCCAAGGAGCGTCTGGTTGAACTCAACCTGCGCAACGTGGTTTTCCGCTGGGGTGATGGCTGGGAAGGATGGCCGGCGCTGGCTCCTTACAATGGCATCATCGTCACGGCAGTGGCCACCGATGTGCCGCAGGCATTGCTTGATCAACTGGCACCCGGTGGACGGCTGGTCATTCCGGTCGGCGCGGGTGAGGTCCAGCAATTGATGCTGATCATTCGAGAGGAAAACGGCTTTTCCCGACACGTATTGGGAGCCGTGCGGTTCGTGCCGCTGTTGAACGGCCCTCTTGCCTGAAAAACGCCAGAGGTCACGAGTGAATTCTGGCGCCTGTCATCGGTCTACAACCGTCTGTTCATGAGAACGATGGCAAAATTGCATCGAATCATGAGGCGGATCTTCCATTACACCGTTTTTGATGCGTTTTAAGCACTGGCTGCCCGCCGTTCTTGCGGCACAATGGGCATCTTTGAATTCAGTCACCAGTAAAGGGAGTGGCGGGTGAGTCACACAGTCATTCAGCAGCTCAGGTCTTCGAGAAGTTATCAGCGTCTGTTGATTGGCATTGCGCTCAGTGTCCTCTTGGTCGGCTGTTCAAGTTCGCCCTCAGGCGGTGTCCGCGTGGTCGACCGCAACGGCAACGCTGTGGCCCAGCGTCCTACGGTCACGACCGGTCAGTACGTCGTCAAACGCGGCGATACGCTGTTTTCCATTGCGTTCCGCTATGGCTGGGACTGGAAAGCGCTGGCTGCCCGCAACCAGATCCCCGAACCGTTCACCATCAAACCCGGTCAGACGATTCGCTTTGACGGGCGCTCCTCTTCAACGCAGAGCGTAGCGTCGGCACCTGCATCGGGTCGTCCGGTGACCAGTACTTCAACGACGACCAGCAATTCGGGATCGGTGAAAACGACTGTGATGTCCAAGCCGGTTGCGGTTGTACCGGTCGTCATACCGCCGTCTGCAACTACTGCGACGGGGCCTGCAGGCAAGTCTCCCAGCGGTTGGACCTGGCCTTCGAGTGGCATATTGATAGGAAAATTTTCTTCAAACGGTAGTTTGAATAAAGGAATTGATATCGCCGGTGATTTGGGACAGCCTGTTTTGGCAGCGTCTGATGGTTCAGTTGTTTACGCCGGAAGTGGATTACGGGGCTACGGCGAATTGATCATCATCAAACACAGCGATACCTACGTCAGCGCCTACGGTCACAACCGCAGGCTTTTGGTACGGGAAGGACAGCAGGTCAAGGCTGGGCAGACGATTGCCGAAATGGGGTCAACAGGAACTGACCGGGTGAAACTGCATTTTGAGATTCGCCGACAAGGTAAACCTGTAGACCCACTGGAATTTTTGCCACGTCGTTGATTGTTGCCGCCTGTTCCTGACGCAGAAGGAACAGGCTCAAGCGTTGCCACGGATATAGGCGTCGCTGGAGCTTGAGGTCGAACTCACCAAAGGACTATAACAATGGCTCTTAGCAACGAAGCGCCGGAGTTTGACATCGATGATGACGTGCTTCTCATGGAAGCTGGCATTGTCCTGGAGCAATCGCCGAACGAGAAGCAGCCGTCTACTGCCGCCTCGGGTCGCGCGAAGGCCAAGCCGTCGTCATCGCTCAAACAACACAAATATATTGATTACACTCGGGCGCTCGACGCTACCCAGTTGTATCTCAATGAAATAGGGTTCTCTCCGCTGTTGTCTCCGGAAGAAGAAGTTCACTTTGCGCGGTTGTCGCAACGTGGGGATCCGGCTGGGCGCAAACGCATGATTGAAAGCAATCTGCGGCTGGTGGTGAAAATCGCCCGACGCTACGTCAATCGTGGTCTGTCATTGCTTGATCTGATCGAAGAGGGCAACTTGGGCCTGATCCGGGCTGTCGAAAAATTCGATCCTGAACGCGGTTTCCGTTTTTCTACCTACGCCACGTGGTGGATTCGCCAGACCATTGAACGAGCCATCATGAATCAGACCCGGACCATCCGGTTGCCGATTCATGTCGTCAAGGAACTGAACGTCTATCTGCGTGCGGCCAGAGAGCTGACTCAGAAGCTCGACCACGAACCGTCTCCTGAAGAGATCGCCAACCTGCTGGAAAAACCGGTAGGCGAGGTCAAGCGCATGCTGGGTCTCAACGAGCGGGTATCTTCGGTTGATGTATCGCTTGGGCCGGATTCGGACAAGACGTTGCTCGATACGCTCACGGACGATCGTCCCACAGACCCTTGTGAGCTTCTGCAGGATGTCGATCTTTCGCAAAGCATTGATCAGTGGCTGTGCGAGCTGACCGAAAAGCAGCGCGAAGTTGTCATACGCCGTTTCGGACTGCGGGGACATGAAAGCAGCACGCTTGAAGATGTAGGTCTGGAAATCGGACTCACGCGTGAGCGTGTTCGACAGATCCAGGTCGAGGGCCTCAAGCGTCTTCGTGAAATCCTTGAGAAAAACGGTCTTTCGAGCGAATCGCTCTTCCAGTAAAAAACTCCAGCCGCGTTACAAGAGCCGACCTGAGCAACCTGTTCATGTCGGCTTTTTATATGGTCGTCATCATTCAAAGGCTGCTCTAAGTTCTGAAGCCCGATTCCCGAAAGCGTCCCTATGAGACACATGCCATGTACGTCATTGCGTACACAGTCTGTAAGTTATCCAGGCTTTGTAAGTGAGATTTACCAAACATTCGATTCATGTGCCTCATAACCCCTTGATCCCTATGATTTTATAAAACCATTCAGGTAGAAGCGGAAATATTTTGGCTCGCTTGGCGGGTTGCCGTGCTGCGCCAAATCTCTACTATCAGGGCTGTACCAACGGACCGGTACAGACTTCCAAGGATGAAGGTCAGGGACATCGCATGAGGCGATTCATCAGGATGATGAAAAGGGATTACAGGGATCAGGAAAAAATGTGGGCGGGTCATACCGCCCCTTTTTTATCGAGACTTCATCAGCTCAGTAGCTTCATCTCATTCAGAATGAAAAAAGGCCCTCAAGAGGGCCTTTTTTTTGGAGTCCGGATTCTAGCGTTCCAGATCTGCAATCTTGCCTGTCTTGCCGTCCCACTCTGCCGCATCCGGCAGTGCGTCCTTCTTCTCTGTGATGTTCGGCCATACCTCGGCAAGCTCGGCGTTGAGCTCGATGAAGTTTTCCATACCGGCCGGAATCTCGTCCTCGGAGAAAATGGCGTTCGCAGGGCACTCAGGCTCGCACAGTGCGCAGTCGATGCACTCGTCCGGGTGAATCACCAGGAAGTTCGGGCCCTCGTAGAAGCAGTCCACCGGACAGACTTCCACACAGTCGGTGTACTTGCACTTGATGCAGTTGTCGGTGACGACGAAGGTCATTTCTAATTCTCTCCTCAGGCGGCTGCGGCAGAGCCCTTCCAGACAGGGTTGCCAGGTTCGGGACGGTTCCCGGCCCTATGAAAACACGTGCTTTTGATGAAGGCCTTGAAGCAGTTTGACTGCATCGCCTGCCACTCACCCTTGGTTCGCTGCGTCTTCACGCGGCTCGAACGGCTGCTCAGCCAGGCTAAAAGCTGAGCGCATCCCAGACCGCGCGGGATTCTAACAGCATGTAACGGCTTACGTCACAGTCGAGTTTGCAATGTGTATAGCAAATCCAGTGCCTGACGCGGTGTGAGAT
Source organism: Pseudomonas viridiflava (assembly GCF_001642795.1). Classification (GTDB taxonomy): domain Bacteria; phylum Pseudomonadota; class Gammaproteobacteria; order Pseudomonadales; family Pseudomonadaceae; genus Aquipseudomonas; species Aquipseudomonas viridiflava. The sequence continues at coordinate 87,411 of NZ_LKEH01000047.1, forward strand.
CGTCGACCTTGACCTTCGACAGTTCATCGAGCACCGGGTGCGGCAAGCTGGCAAACAGATCGCTCTGCATCGGCGCTGCCGGTTTGCCCGGTTTGGTGCGCGGCTGCTCGTGAGGCAGGCTGGTGGTCTCCAGGCGCTGCAAATGCTCTTTGGCGCGGGTGATGACTTTGCCTGGAACCCCGGCCAACTGTGCGACCGCCAGGCCGTAGCTCTGGCTCGCAGGCCCAGGTAGAACGCGGTGCAGGAATACGATCCGCTCGTTATGTTCGGTAGCGTTCAAGTGCACGTTGCTGACCAGTGGCTCGCTTTCCGGCAGAACGGTCAGCTCGAAATAGTGCGTGGCGAAGAGGGTGTAGGCGCGCAGTTGGGCGAGGCATTCTGCCGCAGCCCAGGCGAGGGACAGACCATCGAAGGTGCTGGTCCCGCGGCCGACTTCGTCCATCAGCACCAGGCTGCGGTCGGTTGCGTTGTGCAGAATATTGGCTGTTTCGCTCATTTCCACCATGAACGTCGAGCGCCCACCCGCCAGGTCATCGCTGGAACCGATCCGGGTGAATATCCGGTCGACAAGCGACAGTTCGCATTGAGCGGCGGGCACGAAGCTACCGATGTGCGCGAGCAGGACAATCAGCGCCGTCTGACGCATGTAGGTCGATTTACCGCCCATGTTCGGGCCGGTGATGACCAGCATGCGGGTGCTGTCATCCAGTGCCAGATCGTTGGCCACGAACGGGGTCGACAACACCTGCTCGACCACCGGGTGACGACCCTGTTCGATGCGCATGCAGGGCTCGGCCACAAAGCGCGGGCAATTGAGGTCCAGATTCAGTGCGCGTTCGGCAAGGTTGCTCAGCACGTCCAGCTCGGCCAGTGCCGACGCCGTATCCTGCAGTGGGGCAAGATGGCCGATCAGGTCTTCGAGCAATGCCTCGTAAAGCATTTTCTCCCGAGCCAGTGCGCGACTTTTGGCCGACAGGGCCTTGTCTTCGAACTCCTTGAGTTCCGGCGTGATGAAGCGCTCGGCACCCTTGAGGGTCTGGCGACGGATGTAATCGGCGGGCGCCTGTTCAGCCTGTTTGCTGGGCAGCTCAATGAAATAGCCATGAACCCGGTTGTAGCCGACTTTCAGGTTGGCCAGGCCGGTCCGGGACTTCTCGCGTGCTTCCAGATCGATCAGGAACTGGCCGGCGTTCTCGCTCAGCGATTGCAGCTCGTCCAGCTCGGCGTCGTAACCGGTCTTGAGTACGCCGCCATCACGAATCACTGCGGGCGGGTTATCGATGATTGCCCGCTGCAACAGGTCGGCCAGCTCAGGATAAGTGCTGGCGGTGCGCGCCAGTTGTTGCAGGTGTGGCGCTTCCAGCTCGCTCATTGCCTGTTGCAATTCGGGCAGTGCGCTCAAGGCGTCGCGCAGGCGTGCCAGGTCACGAGGACGCGCATTGCGCAGGCCGATACGGGCCAGAATCCGCTCGATGTCACCGATTTCTTTCAGCTGCGGCTGCAGGTTTTCGAAACGGTAGCGTTCCAGAAAGCAGGTAATCGACGTCTGACGCGCCTGAAGAATGGTCAGGTCGCGCAGCGGGCGATTCAGCCAGCGGGTCAGCAGGCGCGTACCCATGGCGGTCTGGCAGCGGTCCATGACCGATTGCAGCGTGTTGTCGCGCCCGCCCGACAGGTTGGTGTCCAGTTCCAGGTTGCGGCGGCTGGCGCCGTCCAGAATCACGGTATCGTCCAGACGCTCGTGACGCAGGCTGCGCAGGTGCGGCAAGGCGGTGCGCTGGGTTTCCTTGGCATAGCTCAACAGGCAGCCCGCCGCGCCGATCGCCAGGGTCAGCATTTCACAGCCAAAGCCCTTTAGGTCCTGAGTCGCGAACTGCTGACACAGACTTTTGTGCGCCGAGTCGCGCTCGAAATCCCAAGGGGCGCGACGACGTGAGCCGCGACGTTTTTCAGCCGGCAGGCCCTGAGGCCAGTCATCCGGGATGAGCAGTTCGACCGGATTGATGCGTTCGAGCTCGGCCAGCAGGTTCTCCCAGCCCTTGATCTCCAGCACGCTGAAATTGCCGCTGGTGATGTCCAGCACGGCAAGGCCGAACAGACGTTCGTCGCCGAGCACGGCGGCGATCAGGTTGTCGCGCCGCTCGTCGAGCAGCGCTTCGTCGCTGATGGTACCCGGCGTGATGATGCGCACGACTTGACGATCGACCGGCCCCTTGCTGGTCGCCGGATCACCGATCTGCTCGCAGATCACCACCGATTCGCCCAGCTTCACCAGCTTCGCCAGGTAGCCTTCCGCAGCGTGGTACGGGATGCCGCACATGGGAATACTCTGGCCCGCCGACTGACCGCGTGCCGTCAGCGTAATATCCAGCAACTTGGCGGCTTTTTTGGCGTCTTCATAGAAGATCTCGTAAAAGTCGCCCATGCGATAGAACATCAGCTGATCCAGATGCTGGTTCTTCAGCTTCCAGTACTGCTGCATCATGGGAGTGTGCGAAGAGAGGTCGGAAATTGCTTTATTCATCAGTGGTTTGGGCAAGTTCTTGAGAAGAGTGAGTAAACCTCGGGGTGCGCCGTGTGATCCCTCCGTTTACTGAGGGATGTCTGCCGAGTGTTTGCGATGGGCGCAAGGTTATCACGCACGTTGCGCGGGTGCAGTCCCGGGTTTGGTGAAGGCTCAATCGTGACCCCGGGTTTCCGCAGGCCCACAGCTTCGTGATTGCTGTATAGACTCCTGCAACCACCACCGTCTGTGAGTGGTGGCGTATGAAAAAGGACTTTTATATGGCACTTAAACGAGCAAGGGATTCGGTCACCGGGCGCTTCATTCCCTTGGATGAGGCGAAACGCAGGCCAAGGGAAACGACGGTCGAAACGGTCAGAAAGCCTGTTTCAAAAAAGAAGCAACGTACATGATCGGGCAAGCGGCTTTCCATAAAGCCGCTTGTTTCAGCAGGTCGGATTTCAAGGATCAGCAGATTTGAACGGGAATATACTGTGGATGACATAACCCGGCTTGCCGACTCGCTTGGCGAGCTTCTGCAAACGATAGGTGCGCAGGTCACGACTGCCGAGTCCTGCACGGGCGGCGGCATCGCCGAAGCGATCACGCGTACAGGCGGCAGCTCTGGCTGGTTCGAGGCTGGCTACGTCACTTATTCCAATAATCAGAAAACGCGACAGCTGGATGTTCCGCAAGGCTTGTTCGACAGCGTTGGCGCGGTCAGCCAGGCTGTCGTCGAAGCCATGACCCGCGGCGCTCAGGGCAACAGCGGTGCAAGGTTCGGCGTCGCGGTCAGCGGCGTGGCGGGACCTGGCGGCGGTTCGGTCGAAAAGCCGGTCGGTACGGTCTGGATCTGCTGGGGTGACGGCGACAGGCTCATCGCTCAGCGCCACTGGTTCGCTGGCGACCGCGAGCAGGTGCGCCGACAAACGGTAAAAGCCGCGCTGGAGGGGCTCATCGCGCTCGCATGCGGAGAAATGCCAAAACAGGGGTAGGCGAGCGTCGATCCCTGTGGAATAATACTGTCTACTTATACAGGTGTTGTGGCCATCAAGGCCCTAATTGAATTTGATTACGTGAGGACTTCAATGGACGACAACAAGAAGAAAGCCTTGGCTGCGGCCTTGGGTCAGATCGAGCGTCAGTTCGGTAAAGGTGCCGTGATGCGCATGGGCGACCATGACCGTCAGGCGATTCCTGCCATTTCCACCGGTTCGCTCGGTCTGGATATCGCACTCGGTATTGGTGGTCTGCCAAAAGGCCGGATCGTGGAGATCTACGGTCCCGAGTCTTCCGGCAAAACCACACTGACACTGTCTGTCATCGCTCAGGCCCAGAAAATGGGCGCGACCTGTGCATTTGTCGATGCCGAACACGCACTTGATCCCGAGTACGCAGGCAAGCTGGGCGTCAACGTCGACGACCTGTTGGTCTCGCAGCCGGACACCGGTGAACAGGCTCTGGAAATCACCGACATGCTGGTGCGCTCCAACGCCATCGACGTGATCGTGGTCGACTCCGTTGCCGCTCTGGTTCCGAAGGCCGAGATCGAAGGCGAGATGGGTGACATGCACGTGGGTCTGCAGGCACGTCTGATGTCGCAGGCGCTGCGCAAGATCACCGGTAACATCAAGAACGCCAACTGCCTGGTGATCTTCATCAACCAGATCCGTATGAAGATCGGTGTGATGTTCGGTAGCCCGGAAACTACCACCGGTGGTAACGCACTGAAATTCTACGCCTCGGTACGTCTGGACATCCGTCGTACTGGTGCTGTGAAAGAAGGCGACGAAGTGGTCGGCAGCGAGACCCGCGTCAAGGTCGTCAAGAACAAGGTGGCTCCGCCGTTCCGTCAGGCCGAGTTCCAGATCCTTTACGGCAAGGGCATCTACCTCAACGGCGAAATCATCGATCTGGCCGTACTGCACGGTTTCCTCGAGAAGTCCGGTGCCTGGTACAGCTATCAGGGCAGCAAGATCGGTCAGGGCAAGGCCAACTCGGCCAAGTTCCTGGCAGATAACCCGGAAATCGGTAACGCCCTCGAGAAGCAGATTCGCGACAAGCTGCTGACGCCTGGCGTTGATACCAAAGCCGTTGGTTCCCGCGAGCCTGCAGTGGCTGACGACATGGCTGAAGCAGACGCCGATAGCTGATATCCATGTCTGCCGTGCTTGATACACCCGTCGCCGTCAGGCGAACTGCAATGGACCTGCTCGCGCGACGCGAGCATGGTCGAGTCGAGCTGACGCGAAAGCTGCGTCAGCGCGGCGCCTCCCCTGAGCATATAGAAGCCGCTCTTGATCGTCTGATCGAGGAAGGGCTGCTCTCTGAATCCCGTTATCTTGAAAGCTTTGTTTCCTATCGGTCTCGTTCGGGCTACGGTCCTGTGCGTATCCGTGAAGAGCTGAGCCAACGCGGCTTGCAGCGTGCCGATATCGAGCAGGCGCTGAAAGAGTGCGGCGTTGACTGGCAGGAAAAGCTTCAGGAAACCTGGCAGCGCAAGTTTGCCGGGCGCATGCCTGCTGACGCACGTGAGCGTGCCCAACAGGGTCGATTCCTGAGTTACCGGGGTTTTCCGCTGGACATGATCGGCCGCCTGTTGAGCGGCCGAGGCATGGACGATTGATATCAGGCGTTCAGCGGTTCGCGTTGATGCGCTGACTGTTGTTCACCTGAGGGTTTCGACCAATTCTCAGGCGAGTTGATGTAGTCCACCAGCTCTCGAAGTCGACCCTGATTACGTCCAGTAAAGGTGAAAGCCAGCCGCGTGAGATGGCTGAATTGAGCCTCATCGTGCTCTTCACCTTGATAACCGTGCTGATGAAATCCCTCGCTGACACACAAGTCGGCAAACGTCTCCTGCATGTGCGCAAGCGCCTGCTCGCTGAGCGCATGGTGCATGCGAATCACGAACTTGCTCTTCAGCCAGCGGCTGGAGTGGTAGTTGCTGTAGAACCGTCTGATTTCATCCACAGCTTCGTCGGTGTTGTACACCAGCCGCATCAGCTTCATGTCGGCCGGAAGAATGTAGTGGTTGTCTTCCAGTTGCGTCTTGATGAAGTCCAGCGCGCTTTGCCAGAAGCTGCCGCCCGGTGTATCCAGCAGTACGATGGGTACCAACGGGCTTTTCCCGGTTTGAACCAGTGTCAGCACTTCCAGCGCTTCATCCAGCGTGCCGAAACCGCCCGGGCACAACACCAGTGCGTCCGCTTCCTTGACGAAGAACAGCTTGCGGGTAAAGAAGAAGTGGAAGGGCAGCAGGTTTTCCGTGCCCTCTACCGTTGCGTTGGCATGTTGCTCGAAGGGTAGGGTGATGTTGAAGCCCAGGCTGTGCTTGAGGCCTGCTCCCGCATGGGCCGCCGCCATGATGCCGCCGCCCGCTCCGGTGATCACCATCATGTCGGACTGTGCCAGTTTTGCCCCCAGCTCCGTAGCTTGCGCATAGAGCGGATGTTCCATAGGTGTCCGGGCCGAGCCGAACACTGTCACTTTGCGTCGGCCCTTGAAGCGCTCCAACGCTCGAAAGGCGTTGTCCAACTCGCGGAGGGTCTGCAGGGTTATCTTGGCATTCCAGCGATTACGGTCATCCTGAGCCATGCGCAGGACGGTCAGCATCATGTCTCGGTAAAGCGCAAGATTGGGGCTGCCTGGGGCGACCTGATGAATGTGTTCTTCAATCTTGCCGGTCAGGTCCAGGCCATTGCTTTGAAAGTGTCTGGACAGAAGATCGTTAGGTACATACGGCATTCAAGATGTCTCCTCCTGCAGATTCCTCGATCCGCTCCTGCTCTATCGGTCAAAAAGATGAGCTGAGCGATACCGGATCGTAGGGATTCTGTCTGTTTCCCTGGTTCACAAGAAACGATGGGTGCACATGAACGTGTCGCTCCTGTTGTCCACGTGCCTGAAAAGTGCCGGTTGGCTGTCAGAAGTTTATAGCGCCAGTCTGGCTTATGTGTCGAATCGATGATGTGCCGACGCCTTCAAAAAGGCCATCGGTTCTCGGTTCGTCTTGAGATTGGAGGCGTTGCAGGATGTCTCGAAACGAGACTGGCGTGCGCCTGAGGGGCAGGCGCACGGGAAGGGCAAGGCAGCTTATTTCTTGGGTTTGACCGTGCAGTCCGAGGCCTGGAAGCTCTGAGTCGCGACCGGGCGATTGGTCTTGTACTCGGTGAACTGATACTTGAGCACGGCGCCTTTGGTCATCAACTGACGGTAGCCATTGTTATGGCAGACGCTGTTGCCCAACTGGTTACGCATGGCGTCCGGATTGGCGCGCATTTGCTGCGCCTGGCCTTCACGAACGCTCAGGTGGTTGATCAGCTCCTTGCCGTTGACGGTGTAACCCTGATCCAGAATGTCTTCGTTGATCGCGCGAGGCGTACCGACGCTGCTTTCCTTCGCGACTTTTTCCAGCATCTTGCTGAGTTCGAACTCCTGCTTCGACGCCGCCTGGGCGCACAGCGGAGCAACGAGCAAAAGCGTAAGGGTAGGGGCGATGAGGCGCAGCATTAAACTCTCCTGATTAAGTAGCTGGCCGTTGGACCAGCGACTTCAAAGTGCGTTCCGGGATAACCTGCCGACTGCGGGTCTGGATGGCGCAGCAGTATAAGACAGGACTCTTCACACAGCCTAGGGTTGAACGGTCAGCGCTCTGATAAACTGCGCACACTTTATTCCTGCCGAGTTCTCGTGGTGTCGATGTATTCCCTCAGTTGGTGCGTGCTGCAATGAGCCACGCTGTCTCCCGCCTGCGCGATGAGCGACTGGCACGCAGTACCAAACCGTTCATCGCCCGAGGCTCGCGTGCGCCACGCTGCCCTGATTGCCGGGTCATCTCCAGCTACTGTTTATGTGCATGGCGACCCAAGGTCGCGGCTGATTCGGGCATGTGCCTGCTGATGTACGACACCGAGCCTTTGAAGCCGACCAATACCGGCTGGCTGATTGCCGATGTCATCGAAGACACGCACGCGTTCGGCTGGTCGCGCATCGAGGTCGACGAGCAGCTGCTGGCGTTGCTGGATGATCCGCAATGGCAACCGTACATCGTCTTCCCGGGTGAGTTCGTCGCCAGTGAGCGAGTGGTGACTCAGGTCTCACGCGAAAACGGCAAGCGGCCGTTGTTCATTCTGCTGGACGCCACCTGGACCGAAGCACGCAAGATGTTTCGCAAAAGCCCGTATCTGGAGAAGTTTCCGGTGCTGAGCCTGGAGCCCGAGCAGATATCCCGCTACCGACTGCGGCGGTCCAGGCGTGATGACCATTTCTGTACGGCAGAAGTGGCTGCGCTGTGCCTGGAATTGGCCGACGATGTCAGCGCCAGTGGCGTGCTTGATGCTTATCTGGATGTGTTCAGCGCTCATTATCTGGGTGCCAAGTACCAGCGACCGATTGATCCGGACGACGCAGCGCACAATCATTTGAAGGCTTTTATATAGCCTGCGCGGCATGTATCCCTATGGCTGTTGGCTGATTGCCATCTCGTTGTGGGCTCCGGGGCGCTTCATGCTTGACCGTCATGGTGTTGCTGGGCATGCTTGGCGCCGCTTGGACGCCGATTCACCGGGTTTGGCGCTGCACCTGCCTGATCGGGCAACGTGAATTTGCCGGCATTTCCGGATGCCCTGCTGAGCGGCCTGCGTTGCTGGCCCTCACTATGAAAACAGGATCAACACATGACCTACGACATCCTGATCGCCGACGATCATCCTCTGTTTCGCAGTGCGCTGCGGCAGGCGTTGAGCATCGGCCTGGGGCCAGATGCACGGCTGGTCGAGGCAGAAAGCATCGCGCAACTGGAATCACATCTGGAGCAGAAAACAGACTGGGACCTAGTGTTGCTTGATCTGAACATGCCCGGCGCCTATGGCTTTTCCGGTCTTGTGCTGTTGCGCGGGCAATACCCGCAGATCCCTGTCGTCATGGTGTCGGCGCAGGAAGAGGCGTCCATAGTTGTTCGCTCCAGAGAATTCGGTGCCAGCGGTTTCATTCCCAAGTCCAGTTCGCTTGAGGCCATTCAGCATGCGGTGCGTACCGTTCTGGAGGGTGACGTGTGGTGGCCGCCGCAGGTAAACGAAACCATCAGCGTGTCGGATGAGGCCAAAGCCGCCAGTGCCGGGCTCGCCAGCCTGACGCCGCAGCAGTTCAGGGTGCTTACCATGGTGTGTGAGGGACTGTTGAACAAGCAGATCGCTTTTGAGCTGAGCGTCTCTGAAGCCACCATCAAGGCTCACGTGACGGCGATCTTCCGCAAGCTCGGTGTGCGCACCCGGACCCAGGCAGCGTTGCTGCTGCAACAACTCGAATCCATCTCCGCCAGCTAACCGCCAGTCACAGAAATGTTCACGCTTTTTTGACCTGCGTTCCCTTAGCTTTCCTCTTCCTTACAGTACAGCAGCCTCTCTATGTCGCCCTTCAAAGGCCAAACCGGTCTGAAACGAATCCTTAACGCCGCAGGTTATTCCCTGGATGGCCTGACCGCCGCTTTCAAGGGCGAAGCCGCTTTCCGTCAGCTGGTGCTGCTCAATGTGGTGCTGATTCCGCTGTCGTTTTTTCTGACGGTCAGTAAAGGCGAGCATGCATTGCTGGTGGCGGTGTGTCTGTTGGCGTTGATCGTCGAGTTGCTCAACTCCGCTGTCGAGGCGGCCATCGACCGGATCTCGCTGGACCTGCATCCGCTGTCCAAGAACGCAAAGGATATGGGCAGCGCTGCGCAGTTCATTGCCTTGACCATGATCGGTCTGGTGTGGGGCATCGTTCTGCTGGGCTGAACCTGAATCGTTGATCAGTACAGGCTCGGGAGCACGATTTCGTCGCTGCGCTGCACTCCGGCGGTAAATGCCCGGCAGAGGTCGAGAAATTCGCGCATGGCGGAGGTCTGGTACTTCTGTTTGTGCCAGATGAAGTAGAACTGCCGGGACAGGTCCAGATCCGGGGTGGTCAATTCCACCAGATTGCCACGACGAAACGCATCGCGCAGCGCCAGTCTGGAAATGCAGCCGATGCCGAGCCCTGATTCCACCGCACGTTTTATGGCCTCGGTGTGCTCCAGTTCCAGCTTCACGTTCAGACCGTTACGGTGATGGCGCATGGCCTGATCGAATGTCAGCCGAGTGCCGGATCCCTGTTCGCGCAGAATCCAGGCTTCACGCGTCAGTTCTTCCAGTGTGGCCTGGCCGCGCTTGGCCAGCGGATGCTGCGGCGCACAGAACACCACCAGTTCATCTTCGACCCAGGACTGCACTTCAATGTCGGGGTGGCTGCAATCGCCCTCGATCAAACCCAGGTCGATTTCGTAATGCGCCACCTGTTGCACGATGTGCGCCGTATTCTGCACATGCAGTTTCACCTGGCTTTCCGGATGACGCTGCATGTAGCCACCGATCAACAGCGTCGCCAGATAGTTGCCGATGGTCAGCGTCGCGCCAACGGCCAACGAGCCGAAACCTGACTTGCCGTTGAGCAGGTCTTCGATTTCCTTGGCCTGATCGAGCAGGGCAACCGCTTGGGGCAACAACTGGCGTCCCGTGGCATTGAGGCTCAGTCGTTTGCCGGCGCGGTCGAAGAGCTGGCAGCTGGACTGACGCTCCAGTTCGGTGATTGATGTACTGGCAGCCGACTGGGAGAGTGAAAGCAGCACGGCAGCGCGCGAGACGCTTTCCTGCTGGGCGACGGCGACAAAGACCTGAAGTTGACGAAGAGTGAATCGCATATCTATATAACCGATAACCCATATCTTGATAATTCATTTAACAGATATTGTGTCTGCCACTAGAATGTCGCGCAATAGCGCCGTGCCCCTGCGCGCACGAAATTTTCAGGAGTTCCCACGTACATGAGCAACATGAACCACGAGCGTGTCCTCAGCGTCCATCACTGGAACGACACCCTCTTCAGTTTCAAGTGCACCCGCGACCCTGGTCTGCGTTTCGAGAACGGTCAGTTCGTCATGATCGGTCTGCAGCAGCCAAACGGTCGTCCGCTCATGCGTGCGTATTCGATTGCCAGCCCTAACTGGGAAGAGCATCTGGAGTTTTTCAGCATCAAGGTGCCTGACGGTCCGCTGACCTCGCAGCTGCAGCACCTCAAGGAAGGCGACGAGATCATCATCAGCAAGAAGCCTACAGGCACGCTGGTGCTGGACGACCTCAAGCCGGGCAAGCATCTTTATCTGCTCAGCACTGGCACAGGCCTGGCGCCGTTCATGAGCGTGATCCAGGACCCCGAGACCTACGAGCGTTTCGAAAAGGTTATCCTGTGCCACGGCGTGCGTTACGTGAACGAAGTCGCCTACCGCGAGTTCATCACCGAGCACTTGCCGCAGAACGAGTTCTTCGGTGAGGCGCTGCGTGACAAGCTGATCTACTACCCGACCGTAACCCGTGAGCCGTTCGAGAACGAAGGCCGCCTGACTGACCTGATGCGCAGCGGCAAGCTGTTCAGCGACATCGGTCTGCCGCCGATCAATCCTCAGGACGACCGCGCCATGCTGTGCGGCAGCCCGAGCATGCTGGACGAGACCAGCGAAGTGCTTAACAGCTTCGGCCTGACTGTTTCCCCACGCATGCGTGAGCCCGGCGATTACCTGATCGAGCGTGCATTCGTCGAGAAGTAAGCCGGATTGAAAAAAACCGCCCCACCCTTGCGCAGGATGAGGCGGTTTTTTATTGGCCGGAAACTTGTGCCGGGACCACTTCCAGCACGCAAATGACGCCTGCCTGAGGGTAATGCCAGCGAACATCCAGATCCCAGAACTGCGCACCGTAGCGACGTTCGGGCGTGGGCACCTGATAGGCAGGCCGCGGGTCCTGAGCCAGACATTGCTCGATCAGTTCCACCAGTGGTTCGCCCAGTCTCAAGGCATGCTCGTGCGCCTGAACCAGCGCGGCATCTTGCCAGTGCACCGGAATCAGCTCGGGCGCAGCGCTGGCCATCGAGTTGGTCGCGCTCCCGACGGCGTCGGCGTAGGGCACGTAGGGCTTGATGTCCAGCACCGGCGTGCCGTCAAGCAGGTCGATACCCGACAACCAGAGGCGTCCGGCTTCGACTTTATCCAGCCTGACCACTGATTGACCGATACCATTGGGGCGATGCGTTGCGCGGGTGGCGAACACGCCCATCGATTGATTGCCGCCCAGGCGAGGTGGGCGAACTTTCAAGCGTGGCTTGTCTTCAAGCGCCAGATGAAACAGGAACAGCAGCCAGACATGGCTGACCTGCTCCAGACCCTGTACCGCGTCGCCCTGATCGAAAGGGGCGACCAGTTCCAGTACGCCGCGCGCGGCTGGCGCCAGGTGTGGCTGACGCGGAATGGCGAACTTCTCCTTGAAGCAGGAGCGCACGTAGCCGACCGGTGAAACGGTATGGGTCATGCCCGCCGACTCAGCCGCGAACGCGCAGGGTCAGGCCCTTGAGGAAGTTACGCAGCAGCTGGTCGCCGCATTCGCGGTAATTGGTATGGCCCACTTTGCGAAACAGCGCGCTCAGCTCCGGCTTGGAGACCGGGAAGTCGACGGACTTGAGGATTGCGTGCATGTCGTCCTCTTTCAGTTCGAAGGCCACACGCAGCTTTTTCAGCACAATGTTGTTGGTGATCGGCAGATCAATGGCTTGAGGTGGGCGGCTCTCGTCCTTGCCGCGCTTGAAGTAGACCAGACCGTCCAGGAAGTGCGCCATGATCTCATCGCTGCAATCCAGATAGCCTTCTTCTTCCTCTTTCTTCATGAACGCAATGACGTCGCTCTTGGAGACCTCAAAACCGGTCAGCTTTGTGATTTCGACAATCTTGCTGTCGCTGATATCGAGCATGTAGCGCACGCTGCGCAATACATCGTTGTTCATCATGAGCGGTGAGTCCTGTAAGTCTTTTGACGGCGCACGAGCAAATGCGTACGCCCGGTAATGAGGGGAAAGTTAGAACTTTTCCTTGGTTGTCATGTAGCGCCATTGCCCTTCAGGCAGCTTGCCCATGGACACGCCGCCAATGCGGATGCGGCGAACGGAGATGATTTTCAGGCCGACGGCCTCGCAGAGCTGGGCGATGACGCCTGGCTGCGGATTCTTCATGGCGAAACGCAGGCGGTTCTCGTTCTGCCAGCTGGCTTTGACCTTCGGCAATTCCTTGCCCTTGTAGGTCAGCCCGTGGTTCAGGCGATTCAATCCATGAGGGACCATCTCGCCGGAGATCTCCACCACGTACTCCTGCTCGATCTTGCTGCGGTCGTCGGTGAGTTTGCGCAGGATTTTCCAGTCTTGGCTGAACACCATCAGGCCGCTGGCGTTGGCCTGCAGGCTGGAGATCGCTTCAAGCCGCAGAAAGTGGCCCTTGAGCGGGCGCTTGCCATAGCTGTGTTCTTCGGACAGGGTGCCCGGCGTGATCATCTGCAGAGCGGTTTCGGCAGTCACCGAGGCGGGCGTGTGAAAGATGATCGTGACCGGCTCCGGTGAATCCGCCTTGGCATCAGGGCTCAGCTCGACCTTCTGGTTATCGACCTTGAATTGCGGCTCTTCGACCACCACGCCATCCACGGTGACCCAGCCGCCCTCGATGAACAGTTCGGCCTCCCGGCGGGAGCAGCCGACCAGGTCGATGAGGCGTTTGGAGAGGCGAATGGGGTCTGTCATGAAAGAAGCCGTTTACTGATGAGAAAGGCGCCATTGTAACCGCCTGCGCCGGGTTAATCGCGGCAACATTGCAATTGCGCCTTCAGTCACGTCAATTGCGGCGGCTCAAATGCATCCTGAGCATCGGATAGGGGCTGCCCAGGCCATCGACTTCGGAACGGCTGACCACTTCGAAACCGTGCTTGAGATAAAAGCCCAGCGCCTGCGGATTCTGTTCGTTCACGTCCAGCTCGTAGATGTGGAACTGTGAGATCGCATGGGTCAGCAGCTGTGAGCCCAGTCCTTCTCCCCGGTGCTCAGGGTCGATGAACAGCATGTCGAGTTTGCTCCGGTTGACGCCTGCGAAGCCGGTGATGTCCAGTTGCGCGTCACGGGTACAGAACAGGGTCACACTGTCCAGGTATTGCCTGAGCAGCAGATCTTTCAACAGCGTGATGTAGGCGTCTGGCAGAAAGTCATGAGTGGCGCGTACCGAGCGCTCCCACAGGTCTACCAAAGCCGGGTAGTCGTTCTTGTCTGGAATGTAGAATTCCATCGGCCAGCGCTCCCAGTGTCCAGTCTGTGCATAGACCGCAAAACTCAACGAAAAAGCCCTGCCGTTTTGAAGGGCAGGGCTTTTTCCGGCAGGTGGAGCCAGCGTCAGATGATTTCGGCCCACAGGTCGTATTCATCGGCGTCGGTCACACGGCACATGATCTTGTCACCCGGCTTGACCGTGCTGTCGTCTTCCAGACCGATGAACACATTACCGTCGATTTCAGGGGCATCGAAGAAGCAGCGGCCAACCGCACCGCGTTCATCGACTTCGTCGATCAGCACTTCGATCTCGCGACCGATTTTCATCTGCAGACGAGCGGCGCTGATGGCCTGCTGGTGCGCCATGAAGCGGTCCCAACGGTCCTGTTTGACATCATCCGGCACAATGGCGGCGTCCAACAGGTTGGCGGGGGCACCTTCGACCGGGGAGTACTGGAAGCAGCCGACGCGGTCCAGTTGGGCCTCGGTCAGCCAGTCCAGGAGGTACTGGAAGTCTTCTTCGGTTTCGCCAGGGAAGCCGACGATAAAGGTCGAGCGGATGATCAGATCAGGGCACTGCTCGCGCCAGTTCTTGATGCGGGCCAGGGTCTTGTCCTCGAAGGCAGGGCGCTTCATCAGCTTGAGGACCTTGGGGCTGGCGTGCTGGAACGGGATATCCAGGTACGGCAGGATCTTGCCGGCCGCCATCAACGGGATCAGCTCGTCAACGTGCGGGTACGGATAAACGTAATGCAGGCGGACCCAGACGCCCATTGAACCCAGCGCCTGACACAGCTCGGTCATGCGGGTCTTGACTGGCTGGCCGTCCCAGAAACCGGTGCGGTACTTGACGTCAACGCCGTAGGCGCTGGTGTCCTGCGAGATCACCAGCAATTCCTTCACGCCGGATTTGACCAGACGCTTGGCTTCGTCGAGCACATCGCCTACCGGGCGGCTGACCAGCTTGCCGCGCATCGACGGAATGATGCAGAAGCTGCAGCTGTGGTTACAGCCTTCGGAAATCTTCAGGTACGCGTAGTGACGCGGTGTGAGCTTGATGCCTTGCGGCGGCACCAGATCGATCAGTGGGTTGTGATCGTGGCGCGGCGGCACGACTTCGTGCACGGCATTGACGACCTGCTCGTACTGTTGAGGACCGGTCACCGACAACACGCTCGGGTGGACCTTGCGAATGACGCTTTCATCCACGCCCATGCAGCCGGTCACGATCACCTTGCCGTTTTCCGCCAGTGCCTCACCGATCACTTCCAGCGACTCAGCCTTGGCCGAGTCAATGAAGCCGCAGGTATTGACGACAACCACGTCGGCGTCTTCGTAAGTCGGAACGACTTCGTAACCTTCCATGCGCAGCTGAGTCAGGATGCGTTCGGAGTCAACGAGCGCTTTCGGACAACCCAGAGAGACGAATCCAACCTTGGGGGCGGATGGCGTGGTGACGGTGGACATGGCGAACCTCGGCGTGATGGGGCCTGGACACTACGTGCAGGCACCGATTGGGCGCTTGGTTGCGCCTCTGATCAAAAAGTGCGCAATTCTAGCGATGAGCGGGCGTGATGACCAGTGTCTGGGCGAGATTTACGACGAGTGCGGAACGTCTTCAAGGTTTGAAACAGGATTGTCAATTGATCCTATACCCAAACGGGTATATTTTGTCCGTGTTGGTAAGGATAGGCGATCTCGCAGTGAAGCCATTGTATTGGTTGTTTGGCAGTAAGAAAGACCTGTTGGCGATGCCCGAGGATGTGCAGGATGTATTCGGGTATGCGCTCCATCAGGCTCAGCAGGGAAACAAGCATACTCAAGCTGTACCCTTGAAAGGCTTTTCCGGGGCTGGTGTGCTTGAGGTTGTTGAGGATTATGACGGGGATACTTACCGGGCGGTTTATACCGTCAAGTTTGGAAATGCGGTCTATGCCTTGCATTGCTTTCAGAAGAAGTCGACCTCAGGCATCAAGACGGCGCAACACGACATTGATCTGATCAAATCTCGACTCAAAGCAGCAGAAGAACATGCCAAGGGGACTAAAAATGACTGATATCGAAGAAAGTAGCGGCAATGTCTACGCAGACCTCGGCCGAGGCGACGCCAGCGAAATGTTGATCAAGGCGCAACTAGCCACCAAGATAGGCGCCATTATAANAGGCTCGACATCTTACTCAGGTCGAAGCTGCTCGAATCCTTGCGATGCCTCAACCCAAGGTGTCGGAAATGCTCAGGGGAAAATTCAGAGGTATCAGCGAGTCCAAGATGATCGATTGCCTCTCTCGCCTTGGGCATGATGTCCAGATAGTTGTAAAGACAGCGCCCCGCTCGCGTGGTGGTGAAGGGCGAGTTGAGGTTGTCTTTGCTTAAAGGCACTGAATAGATCTAAGGCCCACCTGTCGGTGGGCTTTTTCTTGGGCGTTGACATGATGTGCCCATCTTAGAAAGAGAATTACACCCACCGCTGCGTTATGCTTCGCGCCATCGCATCCCGGCATGTCAATGTCTGGGCGGATCTGAATTGTTACGCGTTGTGAAGTTCATAGTGCTTTGAACCTCATGTCTGGTTTCCGGGAGTAGTGGATGAGTCAAACAAACAGTCATGAAGGTTCTGGAAAGGCTGCCAGGCCTGTTGGGCTGCTGATCGCAGCGGTGGGCGTGGTGTATGGCGATATCGGCACCAGCCCGCTGTATACGCTCAAGGAGGTGTTTCAGGGCGGCTACGGGGTCGAGGTCACACACGACGCGATTCTGGGCGTTCTGTCGCTGATTTTCTGGTCGCTGATCTGGGTGGTGTCCTTCAAGTACATGGTCTTCATCCTGCGTGCCGATAACCAGGGCGAGGGCGGCATCATGGCCCTGACGGCACTGGCGCGACGGGCTACTGCCAAGTTCCCCAAGCTGCAGATGTTGATGGTGGTGTTCGGCCTGTTCGGTGCGGCGCTGTTCTACGGCGACAGCATGATCACGCCTGCCGTATCCGTGTTGTCGGCGATGGAAGGTCTCGAGCTGGCGTTCGACGGGCTGGAGCACTGGATCGTGCCGATGGCATTGGTGGTGTTGATCGGTCTGTTCCTGATTCAGAGGCACGGTACGGCGCGCATCGGTGTGCTGTTCGGTCCGGTGATGGTCACCTGGTTTGTGGTGCTGGGCGCGCTGGGTGTGTACGGCATCATGCAGTCGCCGGAAGTGCTCAAGGCGGTGAATCCTGCCTGGGGCGTGCACTTCTTCATTATTCATCCTGGCATCGGTGTCGCCATTCTTGGCGCGGTGGTGCTGGCGTTGACGGGCGCCGAAGCCTTGTATGCAGACATGGGCCACTTCGGCCGCAAGCCGATTTCGCGGGCGTGGTTCATCCTCGTGTTGCCGGCGTTGCTGCTCAACTACTTCGGTCAGGGTGCGCTGGTGCTGGGCAATCCCGAGACCGTGCGCAATCCGTTCTATCTGCTGGCGCCGGGTTGGGCGCTGCTGCCACTGATCGGCCTGTCGACCATGGCGACGATCATTGCCTCTCAAGCGGTGATTTCCGGTGCGTTCTCGATGACGCTGCAGGCCATCCAGCTTGGCTACATCCCACGCATGTACATCCAGCACACCTCCAGTGATGCGCAGGGCCAGATTTACATCGGCGCCGTAAACTGGGCGCTGATGGCGGGCGTGATCATGCTGGTGATCGGCTTCGAATCTTCCGGCGCGCTGGCTTCTGCCTATGGCGTGGCGGTGACCGGGACCATGCTCTGCACCACGATTCTGGTGTCTTCGGTGATGCTGCTGCTGTGGAAATGGCCGCCACTGCTGGCCGTTCCGCTATTGATAGGGCTGTTGCTGGTAGACGGTCTGTTCTTCGCTGCCAACGTGCCGAAGATTTTCCAGGGCGGTGCCTTTCCGGTGCTGGCGGGCGCGGTGCTGTTCATCCTCATGACCACCTGGAAGCGCGGCAAGCAGTTGCTCGCCGAGCGTATCGACGAAGGCGGTCTGCCGCTGCCGATCTTCATAGGCAGCATTCGCGTGCAGCCGCCGCATCGGGTGCAGGGTACGGCGGTGTTCCTGACGGCCCGTTCCGATGCTGTGCCGCATGCGCTGCTGCACAACATGCTGCACAACCAGGTGTTACACGAGCAGGTCGTGCTGTTGACGGTTGTCTACGAGGATACACCGAGGGTTCCGGCCCAGCAGCGTTTCGAGGTCGAGTCATACGGGGAAGGGTTCTACCGCGTGATTCTGCACTTCGGGTTCATTGACGAGCCTGACGTGCCCGCTGCGCTCGCCCTGTGTCACTTGGCCGAACTGGACTTCAGCCCGATGCGCACCACCTACTTCCTGAGTCGCGAGACGGTCATTCCGTCGAAGATGGTCGGCATGGCTCGCTGGCGCGAGGCACTGTTTGCCTTCATGCTCAAGAACGCCAACGGCAACCTGCGCTTCTTCAAGCTGCCGTTCAACCGTGTGATCGAGCTGGGTACGCAAGTCGAGATGTAAGCTGACAGATACTCCCCCGCAAACAAAAATCCCGGCGACCTTACGGTGCCGGGATTTTTTTGGCTCTGACAACTGACCGGTTATTGAGCGCCGGTCTTGCCCTGACGCTTGTTGATGGCGTTGATCAGGCGTTTGGCCAAAGCGGGGTAGTCTTCATCGAAGTGATGACCGCCGGGCAACTGGACCGCTTCACCCACTGCTGTGGTGTCGGTGCAGCCGCTGTCCTTCTTCTCTTCGATGCCATAGACGCAGAACACCTTGGCGGCAGGCAGCTTGGCCATTTCCGGTCCGGTTGTCGCTTCCTTGCCTGCGTTGCCCAGCCAGCCATCCACATGAATTTCGAAACTGCCGGAGCGGGCAAATGCCAGCAGGATGATTGCGTCTACGCGGTTCTGATCGTCCGTCGCCAGACGGTTGTAGATCGCAGGCATGACGTCGGCGCCGAACGAGTAACCGGCAAGAATGAAGCGTTTGGTGCCCCATTTCTGACGGTAGTGGTTCATCAGGTCGGTGAGGTCGACGGCGGTCTGCTCGGGCGTCTTGTGCTCCCAGTAGTAACGCAGCACGTCGATGCCGACCACCGGATAGCCCATTTTGGCCATGTCGCCTGCGACGACCTTGTCCAGATCGCGCCAGCCGCCATCACCGGACATGAACAGCGTGACGGTGTCGGATGGTTGGCTGGCCGGCACTTCAACGACCGGAATGCCCAGGCCGCCTGCATCGTTTTCACCCAACAGCAGATGGCGCAGTTCGGTGTTCAGAACCTGTGGCAGCGGGATATCGTAGTCACTGATGCTGGTATCGGCGTTGGTCTGATCCCTTACGAACGCTGCGCTCGGATCATCCGGCGCATCATTCCAGGCTGCCAGCCAGTGACCGTGCGGCGCTTTCTGTGGCAGCGGCACGTCACAGATGCGTGGCGGCGTGTCGCCTTCCTCCACCACCGGTGGCGGATTGGACACGTGCTCAAGGGCGAAGCCCACGGAGATGGCCTGAGCCTTGTCGTCAGTCTGTCCGGCCAGCCAGCGCCAGGCCAGCGTTGCGCCCGGGCCTATGCCGCCGACGACCAGTGCAGGGCCGTCCAGTTTTTCGAGGGCGCTCTGGAACGTCTTCTGCTGCATGACGCAATCGTCTTTCGGCAGAACAACCTGAACGATGCGCGCCGACGCGTCTTTGCTGATGGCCAGCAATTGCTTGTCGGTGAGCATTTCCTCGGCAGTGACAGCCAGTGCGATACGGGTCTTGATGCTGGTGGCCGGGGTCACGCTGGTCAGCGCGGCCCCGTCATCCAGATTCGAGTGCTCAAGTGTGGCGGGTGGAGCGGGGCGGTTCCAGATCCAGACTCCCAGTGCGACCAAAAGAAGAATTACCAGAGCTGCGAGCAAAAGGCGCCAGGAGCGTCGAATCATCAGCGTTTCACCAATCCAGTCAGGCCGCCCGCAATCAGGGCGGCAGTGTCAGCCAGTGCCACGAGCGGATCGAGTCCGGCAGGCACGGCCATATAACGAGGTTCCCAGTCGGGCTGGAACTTGTCCTTGAAGCGGCGCAGCCCCTGAAAGTTGTAGAGCTGTTCTCCACGGCGGAAGATCATCGAGCCCAGACGCTGGGTCAGTGGTGCGCCGCGTCTCGGCTGCAGGCCGGACAGCGGCACCATACCCAGGCTGAAGCGGGAATAGCCCTGCGCCTTATAATGCAGAATCAACCCGACCATCATGAATTCCATGGTCAATTTGGGCGCGTCCGGATGCGAGCGCATCAGGTCGAGGCTGGCCAGTTCGTGGCTGGTGGTTTCCAGCAGGTTGGAAAACGCCACCGGCTTGCCCTGGAAGTGAACGATCGCAATGCGGAAATACTTGAGGTATTCGGGGTTGAAGCGTCCCAGAGAAAAGCCTTTCTCTCGCACATTCTTGCCGGTCAGCCAGGCATCGGAGATCGCTTTGAGTTCATCGATTGGCGCTTCGCCCTGCTCGTAGATCTCCAGCGAAAGACCATCACGACCGCCACGGTTCCAGGTGTAGCGCAGGTCCTTCATCTCCTTGCCTTTGGCTTCGATATCGAACTTCAGCAGGTTGACTCGTGCTTCTTCGCCCAGCTTGATCGCGGTCAGCCCGATGTCCATGTAGAACGGCAGGTTTTCAGCACGTACCTGGTAGAACACGGGACGTGCATGGTGAACGTCGCACAGGTCACGGAATTGCCAAATCAGCTCGGCACGCTGTTGTGTCGGGCCGATAGGGTCATAAAGCGCAACGAGACTGCGACCGCGGTGCGAATACATCAGGAACGCGTTGCCGGCCGGGTGAAACAGGATGGCCTTGTCGCCGGTCAGTACCAGTCCGCCGTCCGGCTGGCTGGAGGCTTTGAGAATCTCGGCCGCCTTGTCCAGGTCGGCTGCATCAGGCAGCTTGATGACAGGGCGCGCGGTGCGCAGCAGCCAGGTCAGGGAGACCACCACCAGCAGAACCGCGCTGCCCAGCGCCGAGCGCAGGCCGCGAGGAGCATCGGCGTCCAGCGTGAACTGCCACCACAACTGGTGGCTGTAAGGCACGTCCTGATAAGCAAACAGCAGCAGCCAGATCGACGCACCGACCACGCAGACGCTGGCGATCAGATAAAGCGGAGAAAACGGCACTTCCAGAAGGCGGCTTGGGCGATAGAACGAGCGGCGGAAGGTCATCAGCAGGACCGCAGTCAGCAGCAGAAGGCTGGCTTCTTCCCAGTCGAAGCCCTTGAGCATCGACAGCACGGCACCCACCAGCAACAGGATCACGGTGAGCACCCAGGCAGCGGACAGTCGTCGGCGCAGCCCTTGCGCCAGCAGCAGGCAGAGTACGCCGACCAGGCTTGCGCCGAAGTGCGAAGCATCGATCAGGCGATGGGGAATCATGAAGCCGACGTTTTCCAATCGGGTATCGATTTCAGGGGTGGCACCAGAGAAGAGCAGCACCACCCCCGACAAGAAAACCAGTAGTGCCAGGATCGGTGCTGCCAGACCTGACGCGACGCGCATCGCCTGTCGGGTCGGAAGCAGTCGTTGGGCTTCGGTGAACAACAACGTCAGGCATGCCAGCAGCAGCGGCAGCACGACGTAGATCAGGCGATACAGCAACAGGGCGGCCGCCAGCGGCGCAGCGCCCAGCTCATTGGCAAACGCAGCCAGCAGAATCGCTTCGAAGACGCCGACGCCGCCGGGTACATGACTGAGTACGCCAGCGGCGAGCGCCAGCAGGTAGATCAGCATAAACGCGCCCAGCGGTGGCGCCTGGGGCAGCAGCAGGTAAAGCACCAGAGCTGCGGCGGCCACGTCCAGCGCGGTGATCACCAACTGGATCAGGGTCAGACGCAGGTTCGGAAGACGCAGGGTGCGACGACCAAGACGGACCAGAATGTTGTGGGGGATATCCTGTTCCGGCAGGCGACGGCGATATATCGCGACCGCCAGTAAAATGCTGCCGACCAGCACCGCAGTCGCAATGACCGCGAGAACTTCGACGGGAAGCTTCAGTGCGAGCGATGCGCCGGACAGGTTGCTCAAGGTCGCCAGCGCAGCGAGTGGCGGCAGCGCACAACCCAGCGATAGGCTGGCGAACACGGTCATTCGGGCAATTTCAATCGCGCCGATACCATGTCGCGAGTACAGGCGATAACGGACCGAGCCGCCAGACAGCATCGACAGACCTACCGCATTGCCAATCGCAAACGACGTGAAACCACCGAGGATCAGAGTTTTGGTCGGCAGGTCGACGTTGGCATAGCGACTGGCCGACAGCTCGTAACCCATCAGGATGACGTAGCCGATTATCGCGGCCAGCAGGGCGCCGCCCAGAGAAGCCAGGGGCACGGCGAACAGGGAATCGTGCAGCGCGTACCAGTCCATCTCGATGAGCATGTGCCGGCAGGCGATCAAGGCCAGGCCGAACAGCAGCAGCATCACAGCCAGCCCGATAGGCTGGCGATACTTGCTCAGCAACTCGCGC
The DNA here is from genome assembly GCF_001642795.1 of Pseudomonas viridiflava. Classification (GTDB taxonomy): domain Bacteria; phylum Pseudomonadota; class Gammaproteobacteria; order Pseudomonadales; family Pseudomonadaceae; genus Aquipseudomonas; species Aquipseudomonas viridiflava. The sequence goes on from NZ_LKEH01000047.1 coordinate 109,519, forward strand.
CACTGCAGGCGTGCGGGTTTGCCGGGTTGGTCGGCATTCACTGTTTCATTGGAATCTGACGTGTTGTCGCGCATCAATCACTCCTTGGATCGTGCGCGACAGGATGGAGGTATACAGCCAAGTTACCAATCCCTACGCAAAAAATATTTCAGGATGTTAGCGCGTCAACGCCTAACGAGCGAATAGCGAATAGAACGGGTCAATGCTGTTCAGCCGTGATTCAGGTCTGATTCAGCTTAGCCATAAGCCTATCGGCCGCATGTGAAAAAACTGTCGTAAATGGAAACATTACGTGACGTTCGTGATGATAGGGCTTCAATGTCTGGAGCAAATAGTCTTTTTTGTCAGACAGTTACTGATATCGAGGAGGGGGTTTTCATCAGGCACAAAAAAGGCCGCTCTTTCGAGCAGCCTTCTTCGATGTTTGGTTGCGGGAGCCGGATTTGAACCGACGACCTTCGGGTTATGAGCCCGACGAGCTACCAGACTGCTCCATCCCGCGTCTGTGTGGCGGCATTCTACAGCCGAACGAGAAAGTGTCAACCCTTAATGCTCGAAAGCTGAAAATAACCTCGCTTAATGCTTGGATCCACCTACGCGTTCCGGGCTGGCTCAGCTCTTCTATATAGAAGCAGGAGGCGACGCTTTATGAACGCGCACAAAAAAGGCCACTCTTTCGAGTAGCCTTTCTTGATGTTTGGTTGCGGGAGCCGGATTTGAACCGACGACCTTCGGGTTATGAGCCCGACGAGCTACCAGACTGCTCCATCCCGCGTCTGTGTGGCGGCATTCTACAGAGAGTTGCCGGGGTGTCAATGATTAGTTTAAAAAAAGTGCTTCTCCTTCAAGTGGTTAGCGAGGCGAAGCGGGGGTGTGAACGACCTTTGACGCCCGGCCCGCCGGGCTTCGGGTGGTGTTTACCTACGAGCAGCGATGCAAATGCGGCCTTTTCATCGCGCATTTTCAGGACCTGCGTGTCACGAGTTGATAGCAGTGAGATACTGCCCGACCATGGATATCAAAATCTCATCAGGTCATGACGCAGCGCAAAATCATCCACATCGACTGTGACTGCTTTTATGCAGCCATCGAAATGCGCGACGACCCGAGTCTGGCGGCCAAGCCTTTGGCAGTAGGGGGCTCGGCAGAGCGGCGGGGGGTTATCGCTACCTGCAATTACGAGGCGCGTGCGTACGGTGTGCGTTCTGCCATGTCCTCTCGACATGCCCTCAAGCTCTGTCCAGACCTGACCATCGTCAAGCCGCGTATGGATGCCTATAAAGAAGCATCGAAGGAAATCCAGACGATATTTCGCGATTACACCGACCTGATCGAGCCGCTGTCTCTGGATGAGGCGTTTTTGGACGTATCCGATGCGAGCCACTTCTCGGGGAGTGCGACGCGCATTGCTCAGGATATCCGGCGCAGGGTTTCGAATCAGCTGCACATCACTGTGTCGGCGGGCGTTGCGCCCAACAAGTTTCTGGCCAAAATCGCCAGCGACTGGAAAAAGCCGAACGGGCTGTTTGTTATCACTCCGGATCAGGTCGAGGACTTTGTCGCATCGCTGCCTGTCAACAAGCTGCACGGGGTGGGCAAGGTCACGGCCGACAAGCTGGGGCGTCTGGGGATTGTCGACTGTGCGGATCTGCGCAGCCGTAGCAAGCTGGCGCTGGTGCGTGAGTTCGGCAGTTTCGGCGAACGGCTCTGGAGTCTTGCGCATGGCATTGATGACCGGCCTGTGCAGAATGACAGTCGGCGTCAGTCGGTCAGTGTCGAGAATACTTACGACAAGGATCTGCCTGATCTGGCCAGTTGCCTGGAAAAGCTGCCTGCCTTGCTGGAGACGCTGACCCACCGCATGGCGCGAATGGAAGGTCAGTACCGCCCAGGCAAACCCTTCGTCAAAGTGAAATTCCACGACTTCACTCAGACTACGCTGGAGCAGACCGGCGCGGGCAGGGATCTGGGCAGTTATGAGCAGTTACTGGCGCAGGCTTTCGCGCGGGGTGGGAAGCCGGTTCGGTTATTGGGCGTAGGGATGCGCCTGCACGACTTGCGTGCGGCCCACGAGCAACTGGAATTGTTCACGCGTTAACAGGCGGCTCCGTGCGATCACGGAGCCCAATGTTCATTGCGCTTGTGCAGGAACCGCAACCAGGCGACCGGCATCCCTGGCCAGCGACTTCAGAAACTCGTTCTGCAGCTGTGGATCATTGCGCGTCAGTTCGATGAGGCTCTGTTCCAGTTCACTGGCTTCTTCTTCAAGACCAAGATCCGACAGGCGCTTGACCCGATGCACCCACTGGCTTACTTCGTCGTCTTCCAGATCGTCGTAAATCAGCGCATGTGCTTCCAGGAGTTTGCCGCGCAGTGAGTGGCTGATTGGCAGACTCTCATTGGCGTGTGCGTTGTCCTGTTCGTCTTCCACATTGATATAGATACGAGTGACACGGCTCAGGTCCTGTTCTGCGAACGGGCTGTCCAGCAGATTGAGCCTCAGTACGCCGTTGCGGTCTGTGGCCATCTCGTGGGTGTCGTTACCCGCCTTGACCATGACCGAGCGCTCGCTCCACGGCAGGGTGGAATTCTCTATGCGCTTGTCTTTCTGCACCTCATCGATGCCCGCCAGGTTTTGCTCGGCGCGACCGTGCGAGGGCGCGTTCATGAACGGGTTCATTCCGGCAACGCCGTAGCTGATCCAGTCCTTGGTCACGCTTTCCGGCAGACTGCCCAGTGCGAAGACATTGACCACGTTGGCGCCCACGCCAGCCACGACTGCGACTGCACCGAGCGGGATTTCATAGATCTCCCGCCAAGGCTGATAGGGCGTGTAGCGGTCGTAATGGCGTGTCACCTCGAAGTCGGTGACTTCGAACGACTTGTGTTCGTGGATACGCACACGTCGTTGCGGCAACTCCAGTGTCTTGGGTTCGCCGATATCGACCTGCAAGGTGTGTTCAAGCAGTTTTCGCTCGACACGTTCCTCATGTTCGCTGCGCTGTGACAACTGATTGGCACAGCCACCGACGAGGAAAGTGCCGCAGAGAACGGCGCTGCCGAGGCTTAAGGTGCTTCGTTTGAACATGGGATCTCTTGATGCGGATGGGGCCGGTGATGAGTGGCGCATCGACAGATGTCGATGCGCCTTTTTACTCAGCGTTTCACGCGGCCCTGAATGAACGACAGCACGTCAGCAACTGCAAGGGCTTGCGGTTGCGACTCGGTACGGCTCTTGTATTCCAGATTCCCTTCGGCCAGACCGCGATCACTGACCACGATGCGATGCGGGATGCCGATCAGTTCCATGTCTGCGAACTTGATGCCCGGGCTGGTTTTCTTGTCGCGATCATCGAGCAGCACTTCAAAACCGGCGGCTTTCAGCTCGGCGTACAGTTTGTCTGTCGCTCCACGTACGGCGTCGGTTTCGTAGCGCAGCGGGATCAGGGCAATCTGGAACGGTGCCAGTGTATCGTTCCAGATAATGCCGTTCTCGTCGCTGTTCTGTTCGATGGCCGCAGCAACCACGCGGGACACGCCGATGCCATAGCAACCCATGGACAGGTTGACCGGCTTGCCGTTCTCGCCCAGTACCTGGCACTTCATGGCTTCGCTGTACTTGGTGCCCAGCTGGAAGATATGGCCGACTTCGATGCCGCGCTTGATTTCCAGGGTGCCCTTGCCGTCCGGGCTTGGATCGCCAGCAACCACGTTGCGCAGATCGGCAACGGTCGGAACCGGCAGATCACGCTCCCAGTTGACGCCGAAGTAGTGCTTGTCGTCGATGTTGGCACCGACACTGAAATCGCTCATCAGCGCGACCGAGCGATCGATGATGCAAGGCAGTGGCAGGTTGAGCGGGCCCAGTGAGCCTGCGCCTGCGCCGATGGCATCACGCAGTTCGGCTTCGGACGCCATGACCAGAGGGTCTGCGACCTGCTCCAGTCTGGTGGCCTTGATTTCGTTGAGTTCGTGGTCGCCACGAATGATCAGTGCAACCAGCTTGCCTTCTTCGGCAGCATGCACCACCAGGGTCTTGACGGTCTTTTCGATCGGCAGATTGAAGCCTTCGACCAGTTGCGCGATGGTCTTGGTGTTCGGTGTGTCGACCAGGCGCAGCTCTTCGGTCGGAGCAGGGCGCGACGTTTCGCGTGGCACCGCTTCGGCTTTTTCAATGTTGGCGGCGTAGTCGGAGCCATCGCTGAACACGATGTCGTCTTCGCCGGATTCGGCCAGTACGTGGAACTCGTGCGAGCCTGCACCACCGATCGAACCGTTATCCGCCTCGACCGGGCGGAATTTCAGCCCCAGGCGGGTAAAGATATTGCTATACGCCTGATGCATGCGGTCGTAGGTTTCCTGCAACGAAGCATGATCGGCGTGGAACGAGTAGGCATCCTTCATGACGAACTCGCGACCGCGCATCAGGCCGAAGCGTGGGCGGATCTCGTCACGGAATTTTGTCTGGATCTGGTACATGTTGATCGGCAGCTGCTTATAGCTGTTCAGCTCGTTGCGTGCCAGATCGGTGATGACTTCTTCATGGGTCGGGCCCAGGCAGAAATCACGTTGGTGGCGGTCGACCAGACGCATCAATTCAGGGCCGTACTGCACCCAGCGGCCGGATTCCTGCCACAGTTCTGCGGGTTGAATGCCCGGCATCAGGATTTCGAGTGCGCCTGCAGCGTCCATCTCCTCGCGAACGATTGCTTCTACCTTGCGCAGCACGCGAAGGCCCATCGGCAGCCAGGTGTACAGGCCGGAGGCGAGCTTGCGGATCATGCCGGCGCGCAGCATCAGCTGATGGCTGACCACGACCGCATCGGAAGGGGTTTCTTTCTGTGTGGCGAGCAAAAATTGACTGGTGCGCATGGTTGGCCGTTGTCGGTTGCTGAGACTGGAAATGACTCGGGATTGTACGGTGATGTGCCGGTGGCGTACAGGGCAGGGCGGTCGTTCGGGTTGTGCGGCCGAGCTTTCGCGCAGGTAAGAAAAAGCCCGGCATGAGCCGGGCTTTTCGTATTGTCGAGTGCAGAACCGTGATTACAGGATCGAAATCGGGTAATCGACGATCAGGCGGAACTCGTTGACGTCGCCGTCAGCCTGAGCGTCGTTGCCACGGTGCCATGCTTGACGCATGCGGAAGGACAGGTCTTTTGCAGGGCCTGTCTGTACGACGTACTTGGCTTCCAGGTTGGTCTCGTGGTGTTTGCCGTCAGCGCCATAAATTGGGCTGCCGTCATTTTTGCGGTAAGTCGAGTTTGCAGCCAGGCCGGTGCCGTCGATGTTGTCACCATTGAGGTAACGCGTCATGAAGCTCAGACCAGGAACGCCATAGGGTGCCATGTTCAGGTCGTAACGCACCTGCCAGGACTTCTCCCCAGGACCGTTGAAGTCAGAATACTGGACAGAGTTCGCAAGGAAAATCGAGTCGCCGCCGCGGTTGTTATCGCCAATGCCTATGTAATCGAAAGGCGTATCGCCGTTAACTTTTTGGAAGGCAACGGTAACTGTGTGCGCAGCCAGAAAAGAGTAGGCTGCGGAGAGGGAGTAGGTGGTGTTGCTGATCGAGCCTGCTTTTGCGCTGCCCTCATCCGTAGTGCGGTAGAGGTTGGCGTCGAAAGCAAGAGACTGCTCGTTACCCAGCGGAAGTGCGTAGTTAACGTTTCCGTAGTACTGATTCCACACGTCTTCAAGCTTGGCTGCATAGAACGCAACGCCCAGAGCGTCGTTAATTGCGTATTTGCCGCCAGCGAAGTCTGCACTATTAGCCCGCACCCCGGCGTAGTTCGCCCAGATGCTTCCGTCATGACTTGTGTCGTTCTGACTGGTGCCGGAATAGAAGTGACCACCCTCAAGATCAAGGCCTTTGATCTCACTGCTTTGCAGGCTTATGCCGCTGGCTGTCTGTGGCAGTAGTCGAGATCCGCCGACTGCAAATACCGGGCTGGTAGGCTGCATGTCGCCGATTTTAAGCTCGGTCTTAGATACGCGGAATTTTACTGCGCCGCCCAGTTTGCCAAGCGTATCTTCGTTACCGCCATTTCGGTCGGTAACCAGGTTGGTGGATCCGGAATAAGTGTCTGGCCCCCAGAGCTTCAACCCAAAATAGCCGAACGCTTCCACACCTACGCCGACAGTACCCTGAGTGTAGCCAGAGCTGAAGTTCGTCCACAAACCTTGGGTCCAGTCACGCTGATCCTGGTTGCCGTCGCCTTTGTTGTCGCGGTTGAAATAATAATTGCGCAATTTCAGGTCAAGCGTGCTGCCTTCAACAAAACCCTTGGCCTCAGCCTGATCACTGACGAACGGTGCCGCTGTTGCCAGTTGGGCGCTGGCTGCGGTAACGGCCAGTGCGATTGCGCTCCACTTCATCACTCTCATCGTGATTGCTCCTTTGGTTTTTAGAAGGTACTCAAGCCGTCCCACCTGTTTTTTTATCTGGGCGGCCTTTTCTATTTTTATGTCGGCGGAAAAACTACCTCACGCTGACGATGCTTGCGATAGGTGCAGCCCTATCCTTTCAGAATCTTTACGGCGGTGTCGCTGAGTGCGTCATCCTTGTTGGTGCTTCGCTTGAGCTGTTTCGGGGGCTGTTCCAGGCAAAGGCCTCAAGGAGAGACTCTGCGCGGTCTGGCTGGTCGACAGCGTCATTGCGCGGCACGAACTGTTTTCCCTTGGTCATTTTCGCTTCTGTTTTCCGCCAGAAGCATCGTGACCATATGGGTGATATAGCAACAAGCGTGCACAAAATTCCATCGAATGAAAAAAATTTGTGAAAAATCAGAATCAGCGTCGACTTTACGCTGTATCCGATTGTTTTAACGTGAAAATTTCCATAAGAAAATTTTCACATGCGATGCCCGGCAGGTATCAGGTTAGCCGCAGGCCCCGGATTTGTTACCGTTTCCCACCTGTATTTGTGTAAATCGCGCACCCTCAGTGTTGGCGACGCAACATCAGTGTGTGGTTTTGGTGCACTGGTCGATGTGACTGCCTGACTCTGGAGCGACGCTTGTGCACGGTTCATGTTGATCGAGACCCTGTTTCATTTTCATGACCCGGATTCAGGTTTTTGAGCGATCAAAGCAATTCAAGTGATGGGTATCCCTGCACCCAGCGCTGTTCCTGAGGCTCGCACGCGGTTCAATTCAGTGCGGTTCCAAGGATTTCAGCTGCATTCTGGTGCGAGCGGGGCCGGGGCGTGGTCAGCCGTTGTTCACTGCGTCGGTAAGATGCTGCGACCGACACGGGGTGAAGCCTTGCCCGATCACGCGTATCCTTTCAAAAACGTCAGGCATCCTGCTGTCACAGGGCAGGGCGGCTACCTAATCTGGCAATCAGGAGCTTTTATCGTGTTCGTTCTGGATTCACGTCTGCTGCAAGACACCCGGCCCCTGGGCGACTTTCCGCTATGTCGGCTTTTGCTCTCCAATGACTCGAACTACCCGTGGTTCATTCTCGTGCCTCGTCGCGCCGACATCAGTGAGGTGTTTGAGCTTTCCGCACAGGATCAGCTGCAGCTCTGGCAGGAAACCACCACTCTGTCGAAGATTCTCAAGGATCTGTTCAGCGCTGATAAGCTCAATGTTGCAGCGCTTGGCAATGTCGTCAGCCAGCTCCATATGCATGTAATCGTGCGTAAGCGCGACGACGCTGCCTGGCCTGCACCGGTGTGGGGCAAGCATCAGGCGGTTCCTTATACGGATGAGGCGTTTGCTGCCATTCGTGAAAGGCTGAAGCCTGTGTTAACGACTGATTTCCGATTTGAGGGGGAATAATCATGAACCTTGATGAGCGAGTCATGGAGCTTGAGAGCCGTCTGACCTTTCAGGACGATACCATTCAGGCATTGAATGACGTGCTGGTGGCTCAGCGACGCGAGCTTGACCAGTTACAACTGCAGATGACCGCTATGCTCAAGCGGCAGGAGGAGTTGGGCAATCAGTTCGAAACCTTCGAGGAAGATGCGCCACCACCTCATTACTGACAAACATAAAAAAACCGCGGCCTCCCATGGAGGTCGCGGTTTTTTATCGCCGTTGGAAATCAGCGGCGAGGCAGAGCTGCGATAACGTCTTCGGCTTGCAGGCCCTTGTCTCGATTCATCACCGAGAACTCGACGCGCTGACCTTCGACCAGCACACGATGACCTTCACCGCGAATGGCGCGAAAATGCACAAAAATATCGTCGCCGGAATCACGTGAGATAAAGCCGAATCCCTTCGAGGTGTTGAACCACTTCACGGTGCCGGTATCACGGTTACCCATGTCATGGCTCTGTGGTGCGGGCGAAGGGGACGATCTGTAGAAGCTCACCCCAAGATGCAGGGCGACGGCTACGATGGCGGTTACCAGGCCGGCAATGATCGCTGGCTGGCCTGCTATATATTGCAGCGGAACAAGTAGCGTGAGGATTTGCAGCACGACGGCAAGAACGAGCAATGCACTGACCAGATTTTGCAGTGTGTGACGGGTGCCTCGATTCCAGTAGGGAATTACCGGAGCGAGAATCAGGTTGAGTAGCCCCAGAAAAGCCAGAAAAAGCGCGTCAGGCTGTTGCAGGTAGGGAGCGACCGCTTCGCTACGCAGGCTGGGGATGAAAGAAAGCAACAGAGCTGCTGCTCCCGTTACCAGGTGGACAATTTTCAACATTTTTAAAAAGCTCACAGGTCAAGAAGGATTACAAGAAAAAGCGGGTAACGCCCGGTACGCTTCTGAACAGGAGGAGGCGTGATACACGAGCGATGGGCCAGCCTATGCGCCAAGCCGGATGACAACGCTTCAGCGACACGCGGTGTATTTAACAGCAAAGCCCGATGCTACTCAAATCAGTCGTTTACGCAGTCAAAAACAGCGTGTGGGCCGCAGCGTGGGCCGCATCATAAGCCCTCCTGCAAGTGCCGAAACAGAGCCTTCCAAAGGCTTTCTGGCGGGTTTGGGGCTTCCGGCCCTCGCGGGTTTCATGAAAAGGCCTGGCTGACGCCTCCGGTATTTCTCCTGTGCGTACGTCAGCGTCGGGCTGCACGTCGACAGAAAGCTGCGCGGCTCCTCTTCTCTTGATAGAGTAGCGGCTGTTACTGCTTTCCAATCCTCACTAAAAGGACATGAAACATGGCAATCGATATTGGTATCAGTGAAGAAGATCGCAAATCGATCGTTGACGGTCTTTCGCATCTGCTTTCGGATACTTATGTGCTCTATCTCAAGACCCACAACTTTCACTGGAACGTCAGTGGGCCAATGTTTCGTACGCTCCATCTGATGTTTGAAGAGCAATACAACGAACTGGCTCTGGCAGTCGACTCCATCGCCGAGCGTATTCGTGCGTTGGGTTTTCCTGCACCGGGTACTTATTCGACCTATGCGCGTCTTTCTACCATCAAGGAAGAAGAGGGCGTGCCAAGTGCTGAAGATATGATCAAAAGTCTGGTTCAGGGTCAAGAGGCTGTTGTCCGCACGGCACGTAGTATTTTTCCTTTGTTGGATAAAGTCAGTGATGAGCCTACTGCGGATCTGTTGACGCAGCGGATGCAGGTTCATGAAAAAACTGCATGGATGTTGCGCTCGATGCTTGAGTCGAAGTAATGATATCGGCGAGTGGCACCCTGTGCCGCTCGCCAGCACCATCCTTTCCGCTAGCTCCTCTGCATCTGGGTCGCCTGCCTTCGGTGTGACCGATTTCGTCCTTTTCTTGCAGTCATGTAACTATCACGTGCCTCCAGAGTGGTGTTTTGAGTTGTCGCTGTTGCACGTCTTGATATTCCTTAGTCTCTTGTAGTCATGTCCTACGGTGAGCAAGTACAACCGCTGCTGGATATAAATTCATGGATCGGGCTTTATAGGTCAGGTAGTCACTTGTTTATAAATGTTTCCTTTTTCCTGTTCCGAATTTAACTAACAGAGGTTATCAAGATGATGGCACACGGTGTCGAACGCGAGGTCAAGGATTTAAGTCGTCATGCGACGATACGTGATGATCCTTTTGTCGAGGATTTCAACATGACGCTGGCTCAACCCCATTCCAAGTCAGTCCGGCTCAACGGTCTGGCAACGTGTCTGCGTCTCGAGAACGTGTACTGGAACATACTGTCCGGTATTGCGAACTCCAATAACTGCTCGGTGAATGCCGTGCTTTCCTATATTGATAGAGAGGTTCATCTGCGCCATGGCGGTGTAAAGAATTTCAGCGGTCTGATTCGCGTCGTCTGTGTGGCGCACCTGTTGAAGGCCGATCGTCTGGACATGTCCCGGGCCTAGCTTGACCCCCTCATTCTGCGGGCCTGCCTCTGGCGGGCCCGCGCCTTCCCGGTGTTGCGGGTGAACCACTCGGGCGCACGGGGCAGCCACGAACTTATCCTGGCGGGATAGGTTCGTTCGGCTGCACGGCATCGATTAACTCTATATAATCCTCCGCCTTGCTAACGGGCATGACTCTGCGTGGGCGAGGGCTGGCTTGAACTGTGTGCCGGTGCCTTGCACTATTGAGCGCAAGCCAGGAGCGAAAGCCCCACCGAATTTTCGAATTACGAGAAGTGAAACCACCATCATGATGCGCAGCCATTATTGCGGCCAACTGAACGAGAGCCTGGAAGGTCAGGAAATTACCCTTTGCGGATGGGTCCACCGTCGCCGTGACCATGGAGGCGTTATCTTCCTCGATATCCGCGACCGTGAAGGCATGGCTCAAGTGGTGTTCGACCCTGATCGTGCAGACACCTTCGCCGCTGCCGACCGTGTTCGCAGCGAATATGTGGTCAAGGTTGTCGGCAAGGTCCGTGCGCGTCCTGCCGGTGCCGTGAACCCCAACATGGCCTCGGGTGCCATCGAAGTGCTGGGCTATGAGCTGGAAGTGCTGAACGAGTCGGAAACCCCGCCGTTCCCGCTGAACGAATACTCCGATGTCGGCGAAGAGACCCGCCTGCGGTATCGCTTCATCGACCTGCGTCGCCCGGAAATGGCTGAAAAGCTGCGTCTGCGTTCGCGCATCACCACCAGCATCCGTCGTTATCTGGATGACAACGGCTTCCTCGATGTCGAGACGCCGATCCTGACGCGTGCCACACCGGAAGGCGCTCGCGACTATCTGGTCCCGAGCCGCACACACCCGGGCAGCTTCTTCGCGTTGCCGCAATCGCCTCAGTTGTTCAAGCAGCTGCTGATGGTTGCCGGTTTCGACCGTTACTACCAGATTGCCAAGTGCTTCCGCGACGAAGACCTGCGTGCCGACCGCCAGCCGGAATTCACTCAGATCGACATCGAGACCAGCTTCCTCGACGAGAAGGACATCATCGGTCTGACCGAGAAGATGGTCCGCCAGCTGTTCAAGGAAGTCCTTGATCTGGAATTCGGCGAATTCCCGCACATGACCTTCGAAGAAGCCATGCGTCGCTATGGTTCCGACAAGCCGGACCTGCGCAACCCGTTGGAACTGGTCGACGTGGCCGATCAGCTCAAGGAAGTCGAGTTCAAGGTATTCAGCGGTCCGGCAAACGATCCGAAGTGCCGCATCGCTGCGCTGCGTGTTCCAGGCGGCGCGAGCATGCCGCGCAAGCAGATCGACGATTACACCAAGTTCGTCGGCATCTACGGTGCCAAGGGTCTGGCGTACATCAAGGTCAACGAGCGCGCCAATGGCGTGGATGGCCTGCAGTCGCCGATCGTCAAGAACATCCCTGAAGCCAACCTCAACGTGATCCTTGATCGCGTCGGTGCGGTGGATGGCGATATCGTGTTCTTCGGTGCTGACAAGGCCAAGATCGTGAGCGAAGCGCTGGGCGCACTGCGCATCAAGGTCGGTAACGATCTGAAGCTGCACACCTGCGAATGGGCTCCGATGTGGGTCGTCGACTTCCCGATGTTCGAAGAGAACGACGACGGCAGTTTCACCGCGTTGCACCACCCTTTCACTGCGCCCAAGTGCACGCCTGAAGAGCTGGAAGCCAATCCGGCCACTGCGTTGTCCCGTGCCTACGACATGGTCCTGAATGGTACCGAGCTGGGTGGCGGTTCGATCCGTATCCACCGCAAGGAAATGCAACAGGCGGTATTCCGTCTGCTGGGCATCGCCGAAGACGAGCAGCAGGAGAAGTTCGGCTTCCTGCTGGACGCTCTGAAATACGGCGCACCACCGCACGGTGGTCTGGCGTTCGGTCTGGATCGTCTGGTGATGCTGATGACTGGCGCTCAGTCGATTCGTGAAGTCATTGCCTTCCCGAAAACCCAGAGCGCTGCGGACGTCATGACCCAGGCGCCGGGTGTCGTTGACGCCAAGGCCCTGCGTGAACTGCACATTCGCCTGCGCGAGCAGCCAAAGGCCGAGTGATGCCGGGCAGGGCGTATCCTGGATACGCCCTGCATTGCCCGAATCGAGTGAAACTTTTTGCCTGTTGCATGGGCGAAAGGTGAAGGTGTTTCGAAAAGAATCTGGAGCGAGAAATGGCAGGTCATTCTAAGTGGGCGAACATCAAGCACCGCAAAGAGCGTCAGGATGCCAAAAAAGGCAAGATCTTCACCAAATGGATTCGTGAGCTGACCGTTGCCGCTCGTCAGGGTGGCGGCGATCCGGGCTCCAACCCGCGTCTGCGTCTGGCGCTGGACAAGGCGCTCGGCGCGAACATGACCCGTGACACCATTGATCGTGCTGTGGCGCGTGGCGTGGGCGCTTCCGATGGCGATGATGTCGAAGAGCTGGGTTATGAGGGCTACGGCCCGGGCGGCGTTGCGATCATGGTCGAAACCATGACTGACAACCGCAACCGGACTGCTGCCGCTGTGCGTCACGCGTTTACCAAATGCGGTGGCAACCTGGGCACCGACGGTTCCGTTGCCTACCTGTTCGACCGCAAGGGGCAGATCTCCTTCGCTGCGGGTGTCGATGAAGACGCCTTGATCGAAGCGGCAATGGAAGCGGATGCCGATGACGTCGTGACCAATGAAGACGGCTCCATTGATGTCTTCACATCCTTTTCCGGGTTCTATGCCGTGCGTAACGCGTTGGAAGCAGCGGGTTTCAAGGCGTCGGATGCGGAAATCGTCATGCTGCCGACCACCAGCGCCGTGCTTGATCTGGAAACCGCTGAAAAGGTGCTCAAGCTGATCGACATGCTTGAAGACCTGGATGACGTGCAGAACGTCTATTCGAACGCAGAAATTCCGGACGAGGTCATGGAGCAACTGGGCTGACTATCGTCAGACAAGCTGCACTGGAAGCCGGGGGAACGAAGCCGTGAGTGATTGCGGCTATCGGCCTCCGGCTTCTGCCTTTATGCTGCGCTCATTGTGTTGCGTCACCTTTCCTTGCTGCAGGCGTTATGACTCTTATTCTTGGTATTGACCCCGGTTCGCGAATCACAGGCTACGGCGTGGTGCGTGACACCGGCCGCGGCTGTGTCTACGTGGCGTCGGGCTGCATTCGCACCGGCAGTGGTGAGCTGCACGAACGTCTGCAAATCGTCTATCGCGGCGTTCGTGAGGTGATCAAGACCTACGGGCCTGTGACGATGGGGATCGAAAAGGTCTTCATGGCGAAAAACGCCGATTCTGCGCTCAAGCTCGGCCAGGCCCGGGGCGCGGCCATCGTGGCGGGAGCCGAAGAAGAGCTCGAGATTGCCGAATATACGGCGACCCAGGTCAAGCAGGCTGTGGCCGGTACCGGCGGTGCAAATAAGGAGCAGGTGATGATGATGGTCATGCACCTGCTCAAGCTGACTCAGAAGCCACAGATAGATGCTTCCGATGCGCTAGCCATTGCGTTGTGCCATGCGCATACCCGTTCCAGTCTTCTTCCTCACGGTTTGAGCACGGCACGTAGCCGGGGCGGCAGGCTGCGTCTGTGACTGCATCATTCGCACGCATTTTTTTACTTGCAGGGCTGGCTGGCTCTGTGATGATTGTTCCCAACTTTTTCGCGCAAGCGACAGGCAACACGAAAGGATCTGAAACGTGATTGGACGTTTACGCGGCTTTCTCGCCGAAAAACAGCCTCCGCATCTGGTGCTGGACGTCAATGGCGTCGGTTATGAGCTGGAGGTGCCGATGACTACGCTGTACCGGCTACCCCACGTCGGTGAACCCGTGACCCTGCATACGCATCTTGTGGTCCGAGAGGACGCGCACCTGCTGTATGGCTTTTATGAAAAGCGCGAGCGCGAACTGTTTCGAGAGCTGATCCGTCTCAATGGTGTCGGCCCCAAGCTGGCACTGGCATTGATGTCCGGTCTTGAAGTCGATGAGCTGGTACGCTGCGTTCAGGCTCAGGACACCTCGGCGCTGACCCGCATTCCTGGTGTCGGCAAGAAGACCGCCGAGCGGCTGCTGGTAGAACTCAAGGACCGTTTCAAGGCCTGGGAGTCGCTGCCCGGCACGTTCACACTGGTTTCCAGTGGTCCGAATCAGGCTGAACCCGTGGCGTCGGCCGAGTCCGATGCGGTCAGTGCGTTGATATCGCTGGGCTACAAACCTCAGGAAGCAAGCAAGGCCGTTTCCGCCATCAAGGAAAAAGATTTGAGCAGTGCCGATCTCATCCGGCGTGCATTGAAGGGGATGGGCTAAGTGATAGATGCCGACCGCTTGATAACCGCTACCGGCGGCCGTGATCGCGACGAACAGCTGGACCGTGCGATTCGCCCGCTCAGCCTGGCCGACTACATTGGTCAGCCAACGGTTCGCGAACAGATGGAGTTGTTCATCCAGGCTGCACGAGGCCGTAATGAATCTCTGGACCACACGCTGATCTTCGGGCCTCCGGGTCTGGGCAAGACCACACTGGCCAATATCATTGCTCAGGAAATGGCGGTCTCGATCAAGAGCACGTCCGGGCCGGTGCTCGAAAGGCCCGGTGATCTGGCCGCAATTCTGACCAATCTTGAACCCAACGACGTGCTTTTCATCGACGAGATTCACAGGCTGTCGCCCATTGTGGAAGAAGTCCTGTATCCGGCGATGGAAGACTTTCAGCTGGATATCATGATCGGGGAGGGGCCTGCTGCACGGTCCATCAAACTCGACCTGCCGCCGTTCACGCTGGTTGGTGCGACCACCCGTGCGGGTATGCTGACCAATCCGTTGCGTGACCGTTTCGGTATCGTCCAGCGTCTGGAGTTCTACAGCATCGCCGATCTGTCGACGATTGTGACTCGGTCCGCCGGCATTCTGGGGCTGGTTATCGAACCGGAAGGCGCGTTTGAAATTGCACGCCGCGCACGTGGCACCCCGCGTATCGCCAACCGCCTGTTGCGTCGTGTGCGCGACTTCGCCGAAGTGCGTGGCAATGGACAGATCACCCGGCAGACCGCCGACAAGGCCCTGAACCTTCTGGACGTTGACGAGCACGGGTTCGACCATCAGGACAGACGCCTGCTGTTGACCATGATCGAGAAGTTCGACGGCGGTCCGGTGGGTGTCGACAGCCTCGCGGCGGCCATCAGTGAAGAGCGCCATACGATTGAAGACGTACTGGAACCCTATTTGATCCAGCAAGGCTATATGATGCGCACACCGCGCGGCAGGGTCGTGACTCGTCATGCCTATCTGCACTTCGGTCTTAACATCCCTTCCCGAATGGGAGAGCTGCCGGCCGCCGAGGAATTTATCGATGATCCGGCTGATTAAATGTGACGTCATGCAATTTAATGGCCGTCTGTGTGTCACATTGCCAGTCTCTTGGGTGTTACAGGCGGTGAGCGGCAAATCGTTGAAAAACAGTTGCCTGACCCGATTGGCAACGTGAGGAGTAAGCACTAGAGTATGCGCGCGCAAAACGGGGTTCAGTCGTTCGCACATCGCTGTCGCGTTTATTACGAGGACACCGATGCTGGCGGCATCGTCTACTACGTCAATTATCTGAAATTCATGGAACGGGCTCGTACCGAGCGGCTGCGCGATCTTGGTTTCGCCCAGTCAGCAATGGCGCAGGACAACCTGCTGTTTGTCGTGCACTCCAGCGAAGCGCGTTATCACAAGCCGGCGCGGCTGGATGACGAATTGCTCGTCAGTGCACAGGTAACCGAATTGAACCGTGTCAGCCTGCGCTTTCAACAGCAAGTCAGGCGGGCGTCGGATGCAACGCTGCTCTGCGAGGGGCAGTTCTTGGTGGCGTGTGTAAGCGCCGATAGTTTGAAACCCCGGGCCATTCCCGAAGCTCTGCGAGCGGCCTTTGCCGATCAGAGCGGCGCGGGCACACATTCAGAGCAGGAGATAAAGCGTGGAAGCTAACGTCGTCGACCATTCCTCCATGTGGAGTTTGGTCAGCAATGCCAGCATTGTTGTTCAGTTGGTGATGCTGATTCTAGTGGCCGCCTCGGTCACTTCATGGATCGTGATTTTTCAGCGCAGCAACATGCTGCGTGCAGGTCGGCGTGCACTGGACAGCTTCGAAGAGCGTTTCTGGTCCGGTATCGATTTGTCCAAGCTGTACCGTCAGGCAGGCAGCAATCCTGATCCTGATTCGGGCGTCGAGCAGATCTTTCGTGCAGGCTTCAAGGAGTTTTCCCGTCTGCGTCAGCAGTCAGGTGTCGATCCTGATGCGGTGATGGAAGGTGTGGCCCGTGCCATGCGTGTTGCCATTTCCCGTGAGGAAGAAAAGCTTGAGTCCGGTCTGTCGTTTCTGGCGACCGTGGGTTCCACCAGCCCGTATGTCGGTCTGTTCGGTACTGTCTGGGGGATCATGAACTCCTTCCGTGGTCTGGCAACCGCTCAGCAGGCGACCCTCGCCACTGTGGCACCAGGTATTGCCGAAGCCCTTATCGCAACAGCCATCGGCCTGTTCGCGGCAATTCCGGCCGTTATTGCCTACAACCGTTTCTCCGCGCGCAGCGAGACTCTGATCAGCCGTTACTACACGTTCGCTGAAGAGTTCCAGGCCATCCTGCACCGTAAAGTGCACACCAGCGAAGAGTGAGCAGGTAATTCCCCATGGCTTTAATCGCTCGAGATCGACGCAGAAAACGCAAGCCGGTCGCCGAAATGAACGTAGTGCCCTACATCGACGTGATGCTGGTGCTGCTCGTGATTTTCATGGTGACGGCTCCCATGATCAACCAGGGCGTGAAGGTCGACTTGCCCAAGGTCTCCAGCGAGGCTTTGCCGCAGGACAACAACAATCAGGTCCTGACCATTTCGATCAAGGCTGACAAGACCTATTACTGGAACCTTGGCAGCGAAGTCGATACCGACAAGCAGATGGACAAGGCAATGACCTTGCCGCAGCTGACTGCCGCCGTCACCAAGATCGTCGCTGCCGGGCGTGATGCCGGCAAGCAGACGCAGGTGTTCATCCGTGGTGACAAGACCGTTGATTACGGTTCGGTCATGGGCACGATGGGTGGGTTGCAGAAAGCCGGGGTCGGGAATGTTGGCTTGATTACCGAGGCCCCCTGATGCAGCCGATTCGAGAGCCGACAGCCTCGGAAAGCTATTTCTGGCCCAGTGTCTGGGCTGTGGCGTTGCACATCCTGATTTTCGGCATGCTCTTTGTGAGCTTTGCGATGACGCCCGATCTGCCTGAAGCCAAGCCTATCGTTCAGGCAACGCTCTATCAGCTCAAGTCCAAGAGTCAGGCGACGACCCAGACCAACCAGAAAATTGCTGGCGAGGCAAAAAAGACGGCTGCACGACAGACTGAAGTCGAGCAGTTGGAGCAGAAGAAAATCGAGCAGTTGAAGCAGGAAGCTGTTAAAGCTGCGGAACAAAAGAAAGAAGAGTCCGCTCAAAAAGCGGAAGAACAAAAGGCGGCGGACGAAGCCAAGAAGGCCGAGCAGAAAGCGGAAGAGGCCAAAAAGGCTGACGACGCCAAGAAAGCTGATGAGGCCAAGAAGGTTGCCGACGCCAAGAAGGCTGAAGAGAAACAACTGGCCGACATAGCCAAGAAAAAAGCCGAAGACGAAGCGAAGAAGAAAGCCGAGGAAGACGCCAAGAAGGCTGCTGCCGAGGAAGCCAAGAAGCAGGCTGCTGACGAGGCCAAGAAAAAGGCCGCAGAAGACGCCAAGAAGAAGGCTGCCGAGGACGCGAAGAAGAAAGCCGCTGCCGACTCCGCCAAGAAAGCGCAGGAAGCTGCCCGTAAATCTGCTGAAGACAAGAAGGCGCAGGCACTGGCCGATCTGCTGTCCGATAAACCGGAACGGCAACAGGCTCTGGCAGACGAACGTGGCGACGAAACCGCTGGCAGCTTCGACGATCTGATTCGCGTGCGTGCATCCGAAGGCTGGAGTCGTCCTCCATCGGCACGTAACAACATGTCGGTAACGTTGCAGATCGGCATGCTGCCGGACGGTACAATCGCCTCCGTGTCGATTGCCAAGTCCAGCGGTGACGGGCCATTTGACAGCTCTGCGGTTGCTGCGGTGAAAAACATTGGGCGTTTGACAGAAATGCAGGGTCTGAAGCCCGCTGACTTCGCTCCCTATCGTTCATTCAAGATGACATTCACACCTGGAGATCTAGCCTTGTGATCAACCTTTTTCGAGGACTGCTTTTCGTTCTCTGCTGTGCAGCCGGAGTCGCGGCCGCAGAAGAAAAGAACATTCTGGTCACCAGCGGCAGTGACCGTGCCACACCGATCGCTGTCGTACCGTTTGGCTGGCAGGGCGGCAACGTACTGCCAGAAGACATGGCGGAGATCATCGGCAATGACCTGCGCAACTCCGGCTACTACTCGCCGATCCCGAAGCAGAACATGATCAGCTTGCCGACCCAGGCCAGCGAAGTCATCTTCCGTGACTGGAAAGCACTGGGTGCCCAGTACGTCATGGTCGGCAACATTGTTCCTGCAGGCGGTCGTCTGCAGATTCAATACGCGCTGTTCAACGTGGCCACCGAACAACAGGTCCTGACCGGTAACGTTTCCGGCACCAATGACCAGCTGCGCGACATGGCGCACTACATTGCAGACCAGTCGTTCGAGAAGCTCGTCGGCATCAAGGGTGCGTTCTCGACACGCATGCTCTATGTCACGGCAGAGCGTTTCTCGGAAAACAATACGCGCTACACCCTGCAACGTTCGGACTACGACGGTGCGCGTGCGGTAACGCTGTTGCAATCCCGTGAGCCGATCCTGTCGCCGCGCTTTGCGCCGGACGGCAAGCGTATTGCCTATGTGTCGTTCGAACAGAAGCGTCCGCGCATCTTCGTTCAACACATCGATACCGGTCGTCGTGAGCAGATCACCAACTTCGAAGGCCTGAACGGCGCGCCTGCGTGGTCGCCGGATGGCACCAAGCTGGCATTCGTGCTGTCCAAGGACGGCAACCCGGAAATCTACGTGATCAACCTGGCTTCGCGTCAGTTGAGCCGTGTGACCAATGACTCTTCCATCGACACCGAACCGTTCTTCGGCAAGGATGGCTCGACGATCTACTTCACGTCGGACCGTGGTGGAAAGCCGCAAATCTATAAAACCAATATCAATGGCGGTGGTGCCGAACGTGTTACGTTCGTGGGTAACTACAACGCCAATCCGAAATTGTCAGCCGATGAAAAGACGCTGGTGATGATTCACAGGCAGGACGGCTTCACTAATTTCAAGGTTGCAGTGCAGGATTTGGCCCGCGGAAGCGTAAAAATCCTCACAGATAGCAACCTTGATGAGTCGCCTACTGTTGCGCCCAACGGCACCATGGTAATCTACGCCACCCGCCAGCAGGGCCGGGGAGTCTTGATGCTCGTGTCCATTAACGGACGCGTAAGGCTCCCGCTTCCTACCGCTCAAGGCGAAGTCAGAGAACCTTCCTGGTCCCCTTACCTGAACTGACGCGGCGCTACACGATTTGCTTAACACACTGGGGTTCATTAGGAGTTTCAAGATGGAAATGCTGAAGTTTGGTAAGTTTGCTGCGCTGGCTCTGGCCATGGCTGTAGCTGTAGGTTGCTCGTCCAAAGGCGGCGACAATGCCGGTGCTGGCGCTGTCGACCCTAACGCTGGTTACGGCGCCAACACTGGTGCTGTTGACGGTTCCCTGAGCGAAGAAGCTGCTCTGCGCGCAATCACCACCTTCTACTTCGAATACGACAGTTCGGACCTGAAGCCAGAAGCCATGCGCTCCCTGGACGTGCACGCTAAAGACCTGAAAGCAAACGGCGCTCGCGTTGTTCTGGAAGGCAACACCGACGAACGTGGTACTCGTGAGTACAACATGGCACTGGGCGAGCGTCGTGCGAAAGCCGTTCAGCGCTACCTGGTACTGCAAGGTGTTTCCCCAGCTCAGCTGGAACTGGTTTCCTACGGCGAAGAGCGTCCAGTTGCTACCGGCAACGACGAGCAGTCGTGGGCTCAGAACCGTCGCGTCGAACTGCGTAAGTAATTTGACATGCGAACGTGCCGACGTGCTCTAACCGTTTTGGCCCTCGCCCTTCCGCTTTCAGCGTTGGGTGCGGCTCCTGTGGTCGATAACAATTCTGGCTCTGGCAGCAGCAGTTATCCGCCAGCGGGTTATGGCACGTCCGGCGCCTATGCCGGGGGAGGGGTAACACCTCCTCCCTCGGCACAAGGTCAGCTGTTCATGCAGTTGCAGCAAATGCAGGAAGAAATCGCGCGTTTGCGCGGGCTTGTCGAGGTTCAGCAGAACGATATCCAGCGCATGAAGCAGGAAGCTCTGGAGCGTTATCAGGAACTCGATCAGCGTATAGCCAGTGGCGCAGCCGCTCCGGCTACCAATAATTCTCAACCTTCTGGTGGCGCTGTAGATGCCAGTGGGACGCCGTCGGCTCAAGCCGCTCAGGCACCGGCAGCAGGCACAGAGCCTCCTGACCCGGCGAAGGAAAAGCTTTATTACGAAGCAGCCTTCGATTTGATCAAGGCAAAGGATTTCGACAAGGCCAGTCAGGCCTTCACAGCATTCCTGCGCAAGTATCCGAACAGTTCGTATGCGGGCAATGCCCAATACTGGCTGGGCGAGGTGAATCTGGCCAAAGGCGACCTTCAAGGCGCAGGTCAGGCATTCGCCAAGGTGAGTCAGCAATATCCGAAGCACGCCAAGGTGCCTGATTCGCTGTACAAGCTGGCCGATGTAGAACGCCGCCTGGGTCACAATGACAAGGTCAAAGGCATTCTGCAGCAGGTTGTTGCCCAGTATCCGGGTACATCTGCCGCCCAGTTGGCGCAGCGAGACCTTCAGCGACTGTGATGTCCTGACTCGCAAATCAAGAAAGCCGCGCTCGTCGCGGCTTTTTTCGTTAGAATCTCGCACCCGAAATTCCGGTACACCCATTACGCTTCTCTGGATTCTGCGAGTGCAGGGTTCCTTGAAGTGCCTGACGGAGGCGGACGGCCTGTTTAGCTGTTACGCCCGTGGCTGATATGCAAGACACATTACGCATCACCGAAATATTTCACTCGTTACAGGGTGAAACCCGTACGGCTGGGCTACCCACCGTATTTGTACGCCTCACTGGCTGCCCCTTGCGCTGCCAGTACTGTGACAGCGCCTACGCATTTACTGGCGGCACCATCCATACGCTCGACGACATCATGGGTCAGGTCGCGGCCTATCGTCCTCGTTACGTGTGCGTAACCGGCGGCGAGCCACTGGCCCAGCCCAATGCGATTCCATTGCTCAAGCGCCTCTGTGACGAGGGCTATGAAGTGTCGCTGGAAACCAGCGGCGCGCTGGATATCTCGGCGGTCGACCCCCGGGTCAGTCGAGTCGTTGACCTCAAGACCCCTGGGTCGAAAGAGGTCACGCGCAACCGCTACGAAAACATGGAGCTGCTCACGCCCAACGATCAGGTCAAATTCGTGATCTGTTCGCGGGAGGATTACGACTGGGCGGTTTCCAAGCTCATTCAGTACGGGCTTGATCGCCGGGCTGGCGAGGTTCTGTTCTCTGCCAGTCATCATGAGCTGAAAGGCCGTGATCTGGCCGACTGGATAGTGGCGGACAACCTGCCTGTACGCTTGCAGATGCAGCTGCATAAATTTCTTTGGGACGACGAGCCGGGGCGCTGAGATGAGTGAATTGAACATGACCGAGAAAAGAGCCGTAATCCTGCTGTCCGGTGGCCTCGACTCCGCAACTGTCGTCGCCATGGCCCGTGCTGAAGGCTACGCCTGCTACACCATGAGTTTCGACTACGGTCAGCGTCATCGCGCCGAGCTCGACGCAGCCGCGCAGGTAGCTCGCGACCTCGGTGCGATCGAGCACAAGGTGATCGGCTTGAATCTCAATGGCATTGGCGGCTCGGCGTTGACCGACAGCTCCATTGCAGTCCCTGAGACGCCCTCAGAGGGCATTCCGGTAACGTACGTGCCGGCCCGCAACACTGTCTTCCTATCGTTGGCCCTGGGCTGGGCAGAAGTGCTGGGCGCACGCGACATCTTCATCGGCGTGAACGCTGTGGATTATTCGGGCTACCCGGATTGCCGTCCCGAGTTCGTCGAGTCCTTTGAGCGCATGGCGAATCTGGCGACCAAGGCCGGTGTGGAAGGGCAGGGCTTCACCATCCGCGCACCGCTGCAGAACCTGAGCAAGTCTGACATCGTCAAGGCAGGCACTGTACTGGGCGTCGATTACGCGCTGACGGTTTCCTGCTACCAGGCCGACGATCAGGGCCGTGCGTGCGGCAAATGCGATAGCTGCCGCCTGCGTGCAGAAGGCTTCGCCGCTGCTGGCGTAGCAGACCCGACGCGTTATTTTTAAGTTTTTTTAAAATAGGTGTTGTATTACTCATAAAAATCAGTAAGATACGCGCCACACAACAGAGGGTCGTTAGCTCAGTTGGTAGAGCAGTTGGCTTTTAACCAATTGGTCGTAGGTTCGAATCCCACACGACCNCGAAAATCTGGAAGGCCCATGAAAATGCGGATTTCCAGATTTTTTTTTGCGTTGCAGATTGTCAGGTCGGAGAGCTGATTGAGCTTCTGTCATGAGTGAAGCGACGATCTCTAAAGCAGTTGGCAAGTCTTTCGAAGCTGAAGGCAGTAGTACCGATCGAGCGTTATGCGCCCGGACAAGCAGCCATCTGTCGCGAAACGTAGCGCCGGAAAGCAGTAATGTCCAATTGCGGGGCGGAGTGCCTGCTCAAGGTTACCCAGCGCCACGCGTTTTGTTCACCCTGTTGCAGCACGTGGCTGTTATCGGCGATTGCAGGGGTTTGCTGAGGTCGAATGTCTGCTGGGTCGACTGGAAACGATGATGGCATTGGGCATGTTCTGACGCCATGGCGAGGTCGGTCGTCCTTCATGACCTGATGACTCATTTTTGCGGATATCGCTTAACCGAGGGTTATGGTCATAGGACGTTAGTTGCTCGGTACTCGGTGACGAGCTTATCCAGAAAGGTGAACAGCTTTTGATTCATCTCATTCCAGTTGTTAGCGCGCAGCGCTGCGGACTGCTGGACAAAGCGCCGGTCGGAGAGAGTGTTCAGTTCAGGCTCCGAGGCTGCTATCAGAAGCTCTACGACTTCGCTGGTAAATTCCATGTGACATTGGAATCCATAAACCAATGTGCCGTACTCGACGATCTGTCGAGGGCAACCTTCACTTACAGCGAGAATTTTTGCGTCGGCGGTAAGGCCCGGCATATCGTTGTGCCAATGGCCGACCTCGAGCACGTCGCCAAAATGGGCGACTTTGCTGTTGGCTTTACCATCGGCAGTCAGACTAATCGGGTACTTTCCGATTTCCTTTTCTGGACTGTGCCCAAACTGTGCACCCAGTGCCTCTCCGATTAGTTGGGAGCCGAGGCAGATGCCCACGACCGCTTTTCTGGCAACGATTGCCTGGCGGATCAAGCGGCATTCAGCGACGGCATCAAAGTGAGGGCACTGCTCAACGGTGGTTGCGGGGGCTTGCGGCCCACCCAGCACTACCAGAAGATCGATATTGTCCGCATTACTCGGCAGAACCTCGTTGGCGTAGACGCGGGAGTAGCTGATTTTGTAGCCTCGCTCGCGGACCCAGGTTTCATATGCTCCAGGCGCTTCGAATGATTCGTGGACGATGAAATGTACTCTCATGGCAGATATCTCATGGTGGCCCAGCAAAGGCGAAAGGGGAGGTAGCGGGTGTTCGAATGCGTAATGGGTGATGGGGCATGTCTGGCAGCGAGGTGCTGTCGGGCACTCCAGCCAAACCATTATTCCGAAGAAAGCTCGTCCAGTAGACCTTTGAGGTAAATGGTGTCTTTAGCGTCCAGGGGCTGCAAAGGCAGGCGCGGCGCGCCGACATCCAACCCCAGCATCTTCAGACCGGCCTTGATTGTTGTGGGCAGGCCGCGACGAGTGATGTACTCCAACAATTCGTACTGGCGATAAAACAGCGCTCGTGCTTCCAGCAAGTTTTCATTCTGAACAGCATTCCAAAGAGCGAGATTCAGCTCTGGGATGAGGTTTGGTGCGGCGGTGCACCAGCCAGTTGCGCCAGCGATAAGCGCTTCAAGGGTGAGCGGATTGCAACCGTTGAAGAAAGCGATCCGGCCACCAGTTGCTTTGTACAAACGGTGCATGCGCTGAATGTCGCCGGTACTTTCCTTGACCATCGTGACGTTTATGACTTCACTCAGGATGCGTAGGATCAGGTCAACGGCAAGGTCGGTTCCGCTGGTGCCTGGGTTGTTGTAAAGCATGATCGGGATGTTGATAGCTGCACCGACGGCTTTATAGTGATCGACGATCTCGGTCTCGGTCAGCTTCCAGTAGGAGACCGGCAGTACCATCACTGCTGTGGCGCCACAGGATTCGGCCAACTTGGCGCGCTGCACGGTGCGCGAAGTGGTTAGGTCCGAAACGCTGACGACAGTCGGTACGCGCCCGCTGATCTTTTCCTGGCTGTAACGTACGACCGATTCCCACTCGCTGTCGGACAGGTAGGCTCCTTCCCCTGTGCTGCCCAAAGGAGCGATTGCGTGCACTCCGGACTGAATGAGGCGTTCGATGGACTTGCCCAACGCATCCAGATCAACTGAACCATCAGCACCGAATGGAGTGATGGTGTAGCCGATGACGCCGCGAACTTGAGGTGCAGACATAAATAAGCCCCGTACAATTTTCTGAGAATGAGTGCAGCTTCAATTAGCCCAAGCAGTCAGCGTGGGCACGCAATGCACGGCGTGCGTAGTAGCTAAACGCAGCGCCATGACGTTTTGGTGTGGAGATCCAGTCATGGGCCTCTCTGCCCAGTGCCTCCGGAATTGGACGGATTTCACCTGCGCTCATGGCTAGTAACTGCATCCTGGCAGCGCGCTCGAACAGCAGAGCCAGCACACAGGCCTCTTCGATTGAGCTTCCAGCGACCAGCAGGCCATGGTGAGAAAGCAGGATCGCTCGCTTGTCTCCAATTGCCCTGGAGATGATTTCGCCCTCCTCGTTTCCGACCGGGACCCCCGGCCATTCCATTAAGAACGCGCAATCGTCGAAAAGCGGGCAAAGGTCCATGTGTGAGATTTCAAGCGGTATCTCCAGCATCGACAAGGTTGCGCTGTTCAGCGGATGGGTGTGGATGATGCAACTCACATCTGGGCGTGCTCGGTACAGCCAACTATGAAAACGATTGGCCGGGTTGGCCATTCCGTTACCGGTCAATACGGTAAGGTCCTCATCAACGATGAGGAGGTTGGATGCTGAGATCTCATCGAATCCCAGCCCTAGCTGTTGCGTATAATAAGTACCCGGCTCGCCCGTGCGAGCTGTGACCTGACCGGCGAGGCCAGAGTCGTGACCACCATCGAACAGGATTCGACAGGCCAGAGCGAGTTTCTGGCGTGATGTGTAGGTGTTATCGATCAACGTGGTCAGCATTTGCTCACGGGCGAGCTTGACGAGTTGGTCTTTCGATGTCTGCATGGTCATGGTCGAGGTACCTGATCGAAGAGCTAAACGTGTTCAGTGGTCGCTGCAACGACCTAGGACACGAAATGATAATAATGACACTTGGTGTCATAAACAAGATATGTTTCATTCTTTTCCAGGGGACAGCTTTGCATGTCGGTTCAGCTGAAGATTTTGCGTAAAAAGATGGGCGTGACCCTTGAGCAGCTGGCAGGCCAGACGGGATTGACCAAGAGCTACTTGTCAAAGGTAGAGCGAGGTTTGAACTCTCCTTCGATCGCCGTGGCGCTCAAGTTGGCCAAGGCGCTCAACGTCCAGGCAGAAGAACTCTTCAGCACTGAAGCAGTGCCAGTTGAGGGCTATAGCCTGGTTCGTCGTCAGCAACGTGATGCCTCTCCTAAAGGCGCGGCTGCGACCCACGTCGCGTTAGCGAAACACATCGGGCAGAGGGCCTTGCTGCCGTTCATGGTCTATCCGCCTAAATCATTTGCGCATTCGGCCTTCAAGGAGCATCTGGGGGAAGAGTTTGTCTATGTCCATCGCGGAAGCGTGGAGGTCGATTTCGGTAGCGAGCGTCTCATTCTGGAAGAAGGAGACGCGCTGCATTTCAATGCGCAGAAATCTCATCGCATTCGCACGGTTTCAGAGACGCAAGCAGAGCTGCTTGTAGTTGTGCACAGCTCGGAATAAGCGAGCCCTACAATGCCTGCAAATCAGATTTGATCCTGCTTTCGCCTATTTCTACAGCTGTCGTGGTTACCTCGTATGGCCAGATTTGATGCGGGTGGTGGGTCAAAGACCACGGTCCATCGGTCGATCAGGTCCTGTTGAACTGTAATGAGATTCTGATGCAGGCGCTGCGCTAGCGTGAAGACGTTGCTGCATGATGCAGTGGATCGTTACGGGTCAGCCGGTCAACCTTCGGGTAGTAGCGACCGAGCGCCACGTGGCAATTGACGGGGTGGTTTCGGTTGGTGACCCATCAGGGGCCGCATACGCGAAGAATTGTATAAAACCGTTATCACAACCGCCCGAGCCAAGCAGGTTCGTTTCCTGATGCGAGGCGAGGCTGGGCATGACGCGCAAGCTGAAAAAGCATTTTCAACGCTTTCGGTAAAAGGTTTGGCCTGCGTGCTCCTACACCTTCCGGAGTAGCGCTCTCTTTTCTTTATGGTCTGAACGGGCATACTCCGAGGCCTCTTCGTAAGTCCTCAAATGACGAACGCATCACATCTGCTGTCTGGAACCTGCGCATCGTAGGAGTCAATCCGAGCCGCTAGGCGCGTGAAGTTTTTTTCACAGATATGGCTATGAGAATTTAGCTATGTAAATATAGGTTGTTCGCGGTGAGCAAGATGAGCCTCGATTTTATCGGAGAAGATCATGCGTGTTCCCACTTCTAGATTCGAGCGTATTCTTCTCACTAATGATGACGGGATTGATGCTCCAGGATTGAAGGTTCTTGAGCGTATTGCAAGCCAGCTCGCAGACGAGGTATGGGTTGTGGCTCCCTTGCTTGATCAAAGCGGCACGTCGCACTCATTGAGTCTCCATACGCCTTTGCGACTCAGTTCCCATGGAGCTAGACGATTTGCAGTGACGGGAACCCCAAGCGACTGTGTGGCTATGGCACTCGGGCATCTACTAAGTCACGATCAACCTGATTTGGTTTTATCTGGCGTCAATCGGGGCGCCAATCTCGGGGTGCAGACAGTCTT
The DNA here is from genome assembly GCF_001642795.1 of Pseudomonas viridiflava. GTDB lineage: Bacteria > Pseudomonadota > Gammaproteobacteria > Pseudomonadales > Pseudomonadaceae > Aquipseudomonas > Aquipseudomonas viridiflava. The sequence goes on from NZ_LKEH01000047.1 coordinate 136,997, forward strand.
TTCTGGAACTGTCGGAGCGGCCATGACAGGCCTTTTATTCGATGTCCCGTCAATCGCCCTTAGTCAGGCAGCTACACAAAGCAGAGCGATATCCTGGGAAGTCGTGCTTGCCCATGGGCCGAGCGTTATTAATCAACTGATTGACATGAACTGGCCAAAAGATGTGTGCCTGAACGTCAACTTTCCTGATTGCCTGCTGAGTGAGGTTTCCCCTTTAAAATTGACGAGCCAAGGTACTGGTCACGTTCAGGATGTGGAGGTCAGTTCAGAGCATGACCCTCGCGGCGTTGAATACCATTGGCTGAGTCTGAAAAAGCGTCATACAGAAGAGCAGACAAATACCGAGACGGCTGCGCTGGCAGCCGGGCATATTACGGCGACCCCTTTGCAGTTCGAGCGAACGCATTTCGGCGCGCTTGCTGCGATGGCTGTAAATGTAGTTTAGCTTATCGCTTCCAACACTTGAGAAGATCAATACGTTTTTGACCGCAACGCTTTGCCCCGTTGTACGCCCAGAACATTGCGGTCCTTTGGAGCTTTCAATGAGTATTTCAGTATTGCGAGAGCAATTGACACGTTTGAGCAAACGCCTGCGTCAAGAGGCACAAAACCATCCGGAAGGCTGGTCTCAAATGTTGGTTCTGAGCGCGATTGATCGAATGGCTGGAGCTGCAACGCCTACCCAGATCGCGGAAGCCGAGAGGATGCAATCTTCAAATCTCGCCTCGTTGCTCAGAGAGCTGGACGCACGAAAATTGATTGAGCGGACTCCGGACATTCACGACAAACGACGCGTCAGGATCAGCCTTTCTGAGGGCGGTAAGGCCCTTCTACAAGAGAGCCGGGACCAGCGTGATCGCTGGTTAAGCAATGCCGTCCAGAGCTGTCTTACAGAAGAGGAACGTCATCAGCTCGAAGCTGCCGGCGTGCTCATGGAGAAGTTAAGCAATTACAGCCAAACCTTCGATAAATGACCGTCATCAAAATGGTATCAGGGTTTTATTTTAACGAAAGCTCATGGGCCTGGAGGCATTCTTGAAGTTATTAATCCACACACGGCTCAAGCGAGTATTTTCCAGAACCTTACACCTTAGTCTGCTGATATCCATTGCACCTCATTGTGGCGCAGTGCTGGTGGATACTCACCCGTTTGTCCACCCTGGTTTGCTGCATTCGAAGCAGGATTTTGAACGTGTGCAAGTCAAGGTGGCGAGCAATGAACAGCCCTGGCGGGCGGGCTGGCAGAAACTGATCGATAATCGTCATGCTGCACTCAATTGGCAGTCGCATCCTCAAGTGATCGTTTATCGTGGACTGGACCACCTGCATAAAGAAAACTACCGGATACTGTACAATGATATCGCAGCCGCTTATGCGTTAGCACTACGTTGGCGAATTTCGCATAATGATGCCTACGCAGCCAACGCTGTAGAAATATTGAATCAATGGTCTGCCACGTTAACATCGATTGAGGGATCGGGTGACCGTTACCTGGCGTCTGGACTTTATGGTTATCAATTTGCAAATGCTGCCGAGATATTGCGTGATTATTCTGGCTGGGCACCGGCGGATTTTCGACGTTTTCAGCAGATGATGCTGACCAGGTTTTACCCTATGAATCACGATTTTCTGACTCATCATGACAACGCACTGGTAGATCATCATTGGGCAAACTGGGACCTCGCGAACCTCAATGCGATGCTAGCCATCGGCGTACTCACTGATCGGCGTGACATCTATAACGAGGCCTTAGAGTATTTCAAGAATGGTGCAGGCAACGGGTCAATCCGGCATGTTGTGTGGCATCTCCATAGCCCTCTGCTTGGTCAGGTGCAGGAAAGCGGTCGGGATCAGGCGCATACGATGCTTGATATCGCCTTGCTCGGTTCGTTTTGCCAAACGGCCTGGAACCAGGGAGATGACGTGTATAGCTACGACAACAATCGTGTATTGGCAGGTGCTGAATATGTAGCCAAGTACAATCTTGGCTATGAGGTGCCTTTTACTCCTTATACTAATAGTATTGGAACTCAGTCAGTCATATCCGAGCAATCCAGAGGTGATAAGCGGCCGATCTGGGAAATGCTTTATAATCACTATGTTGTGATGAGGCATTTGAAGGCTCCCAATGTGGAAGCTTTTGCAAAACAGGTCAGAGTTGAAGGCGGCGGCGGCGATTACAGTCCAAACAGTGGAGGCTATGACCAATTGGGTTACGGAACGTTAATGTTTTCTCTGGGGCGGTGATTTTTATCGTGCGTCAGAGCATGCACTGGTCTGGTTGTGTCGTCGGTTTCTGTATGTCCTGACCTGTATGAGCCGTATTGAATTTTGAATAAATGCTCATTCGCATAGCGTATCTTGGTGCGCGTTAGACCGCACTTGCTGAAAATCTGCGCCGTCGCACAGCACACTCTTGGGACTTCGGAAATGCATTCACTCTGCTTTCTGTGCGATGGAAGCGCAGCGGGGTTTTCCTATCGCATACCTGAGAGCTGGATCGATCGTCGCATCGAAGCGTGTCAGGGCTTCGGAGTTGATCAAAAGGGGAAACTGGAAAGCGCTTCGATCGGTCAGGTTGACTTCTATAGTGCGTGAAGCATCACCCATGCATACGGTCAGGAGGATGACAGGCCGATTGGAATACAAACTCCTGTCGTACGGGCCGCGATCATCCGCACGGCGTTTGATCTGATCTATTCCCTCCAGCGGTCTTTCGATGACGCGGGTGTGACTGCCATCAATCGCAAGCTTGAAGCTGACCCAGCGCTCACCATGACGTTTGCCTGGCCAGATACCGCCAAAAAAAACGCCTCCACTAGGGAGGCGTTCCTGAGCTCTTACTGCATCAAACCAGATCGAAACGATCCAGATTCATCACCTTGGTCCACGCCGCCACGAAGTCTTTAACAAACTTCTCCTGTGCATCCGCACTGCCGTAAACCTCGGAAATCGCACGCAGTTGAGCGTGGGAACCGAAGACCAGATCGACACGGGTGCCGGTCCATTTGACGGCACCGGTCTTGCGATCACGGGCCTCGAAGGTGTCGTTGGCACCCGAGGTCGCTTTCCACTCGACGCCCATGTCTAGCAGGTTCTTGAAGAAGTCGTTGGTCAGAGTGCCCGGCTTGTCAGTGAACACGCCATGCTTGCTCTGACCGACATTGATGTTCAGGACCCGCAGGCCGCCCAGCAGCACACTCATCTCCGGTGCGGTCAGGGTCAGCAGTTGCGCCTTGTCGACCAGCAACGACTCTGCCGAGACTTTGTAGTGCCCCTTCTGGTAGTTGCGGAAGCCATCGGCAATCGGCTCAAGGAAGCTGAACGATTCAACGTCGGTCTGCTCCTGAGACGCATCTGCGCGGCCCGGTGTGAAAGGAACCGTGACGTGCTGGCCTGCGTTCTTCGCAGCCTGTTCGACGCCTGCACTGCCAGCCAGGACGATCAGGTCCGCGAGGGAAACCTTCTTGCCGCTCGACTGGGCGGCGTTGAATTCGCTCTGAATGCCCTCAAGCGTCTTCAGAACACCCGCCAGATGCTCAGGCTGGTTCACCGCCCAATCCTTCTGCGGAGCGAGACGCAGACGACCGCCATTGGCACCGCCGCGTTTGTCCGAACCACGGAAGGTAGAGGCTGCTGCCCATGCAGTCGAAACCAGTTGAGGCACCGAAAGGCCCGAAGCAAGAATCTTGGCCTTGAGAGCAGCAACGTCCTGATCGTCTATCAGCGCGTGATCAACGTTCGGAATCGGGTCCTGCCACAGCAATTCTTCGGTCGGCATTTCCGGGCCGAGGTAGCGGGCCAGCGGGCCCATGTCGCGGTGAGTCAGTTTGAACCAGGCGCGGGCAAACGCATCGGCCAGTTGATCGGGGTTGGCCAGAAAACGGCGGGAGATCTGCTCGTAGGCCGGGTCGAAGCGCAGCGCCAGGTCAGACGTCAGCATGCTGGGCGCATGACGCTTGGCCGGGTCGTGGGCGTCCGGAATCTTGCCAGCGCCTGCGCCGTTCTTCGGCGTCCATTGATGCGCGCCGGCCGGGCTTTTGGTCAGTTCCCATTCGAAGCCAAACAGGTTTTCGAGGTACTCGTTGCTCCACTTGGTGGGCGTCGATGTCCAGGTCACTTCCAGGCCGCTGGTAATGGTGTCGCCACCTTTGCCTGTGCCGAATTTGTTGCTCCAGCCGAAGCCCTGCGCTTCAAGGCCTGCGGCTTCCGGCTCCGGACCGACGTTGTCAGCCGGGCCTGCACCGTGGGTCTTGCCGAAGGCGTGACCGCCCGCGATCAGGGCCACGGTCTCTTCATCATTCATCGCCATGCGACCGAAGGTTTCACGGATATCCTTCGCCGACGCAACCGGATCAGGAACGCCTTCAGGGCCTTCCGGGTTGACGTAGATCAAGCCCATCTGCACCGCAGCAAGCGGGTTTTCCAGATTTCGCTCGCCTTTATCGGTGCGGCTTTCTTCGTTAGCGTGATTCTCCGGCTCGGCCACCAACGTGCCGTCGCCCGGCTGCTGCATTTTCTTCTGCGCGCCGTAGCGCTCTTCACCACCCAGCCAGGTGGTTTCGGAGCCCCAGTACACATCTTCTTCCGGTTCCCATACATCTGGGCGACCGCCGGAGAAACCGAACGTCTTGAAGCCCATCGACTCCAGCGCGACGTTACCGGTCAGCACGATCAGGTCAGCCCAGGAAATCTTGCGGCCGTACTTTTGCTTGACCGGCCAGATCAGGCGACGCGCCTTGTCCAGGCTGACGTTGTCAGGCCAGCTGTTGAGCGGCGCAAAGCGTTGCTGACCCGCACCCGCACCACCACGGCCATCACCTGTGCGATAAGTCCCGGCGCTGTGCCAGGCCATGCGAATGAACAGCGGGCCGTAATGGCCGAAGTCTGCTGGCCACCAGTCCTGAGACTGGGTCATGACCGCGCGCAGGTCCTGTTTGACCGCTTCGAAGTCGAGGCTTTTGAATTCTTTGGCATAGTCGAAACTCTCGCCCATCGGGTCGGAGAGGGCGGAATGCTGATGCAGGATCTTCAGGTTCAGCTGCTTGGGCCACCAGTCACGGTTGGTGGTGCCGCCGCCAGCAGCGTGGTTGAAGGGGCATTTCGATTCAGTTGACATGCTTGGTACACCTTTTTGTCAATGCGTGCGGCCATCCGGTCCACTCGCGGGACTTCAGACAGTAGGGATGGAACTCATTGGCGCTGCGTTCATGCCAGCCGCTCGATCAATGATCAGGCCAGCTCCACGGATACGGTGCGTTGCAGTGAACAGATTGCTGCGAGACAGGCTCACAACGCGCAACGCAGGTTTGAGCGCATTCTTATCATCAGGGTAAAACCACACGGCTTTCGCCACGCTCACCCAGATTAGCCTTCTTCGAGAAGATTTCTAATAGAAAGAACGTTAAGGCGTGATAGGAAAACTTCTTGCGCCATCCCGTTGAGGATGTGTCAGGAGGGGAGGTGATGGGTAAGCTTGTGTTTTGGGTCTGTAAACAACGATTCCGGGTTTCTGTGACACGTAGTCCAGAAAGGGCAGGTCGACCACCTTTCCTTTTTTCAGCGATGCATGCCTCAAGACTGGACCTTTGTCCGTTCTTATGAAGAAACCGACGTGGGTCACGTCAAGCCCCGGAAGCTCCGTGTAGAGGCCGATGTAGTCGCCCGTTTGCAAGTGACTGACCACTTCTTTGTCGACGAATTTGCTGGGGATATACGTAATGGTACGCCTGACCGTGGGCAAACCGGGAAGGTAGGCCGTGCCATCGCTCTTTGCATTCAGGTTCTTTTCAATGCTGACCGCGTGGGGGGTTATCCGAGACGTCAAATCGTCCGCCAGGGCGTGGTCTTTATCGTTCGCCCAGTCGCTGAAGAAATGCCTGCGGTTCAAAAAACCAACGGTGCCGTTTTTATAACGGGTCTCGATCAGGTTCTTCTCGAAATCGGATTCTGATGACGATTTCCTCAGGGCTTCCACATATTCGAGATAGGTAAAACAATCCAGTCCTCTAAAATCAATGACCAGTTGTTCTGCCATGCTGTCCGTGCCGCGCAGCATATTGGCACGGTAAGGCGTACCTATGAAAAACGCTGAAATGGCGTTGGTTCTCTGACCCGTATCCATGGGGCTGATTTGATGCTTCAGGACGGTGTCGATTTTCGATGAGGTGTAATCATCCAGTTTCAAACTGACAGGCTGTGGTGTCGCTGTCAGGTGACTGGAGGGATTATTCAGGGCTTTGGTTTCAGAAACGGCGCATCCCGACAGCAAGAAGGATGTGAAGGCCAACAGAACTGTTTTTCGCATGATGATTGATTTCTTACCTGCCAGCAGCTCATCACGGCCATGACGGCGCGAGCCGACCGTGTCGGAACGTTATGGGGGGCATTCGGAAAAAGGGGATGTCGAAGTGGGGCATCAACCAACTGATCCACTTCACCATCAACCGTAGCCCGCATGTATATCAAGCCTGTCTGGCATGTTGCAGGCTTTTGGGGCGTTTTGCGGTGAATGTTTGTTTAAGAGAATCAGGTATGGACCACAGGTAAAGTCTTTTTCCACCGGTCGGGCAGCGCCGTATTCTGGACTTCGACTACGTGCGCTGTCCGTGCCGAGCTTACAGCTCCCCGGTCAGAAACTGTGCTCTGCCCAGCCCGAAGCTCCAGTCCTCGTCGCTGTTGATGACCATGGAGATCATCAAATCCTGCGGTGATATTCCACAGTTTGCCTCCAGGCCCTCGGCGACCAGCTTATAAAATGTCTGCTTCATTTCGGCAGAGCGTGGTCTGCTGATCGCTGTAATCACCACAACATCCTGTGTTCGGGTAAGCCCGAGCCCGGTGTCCTGAACGATCATTCGTGACGGCGCATGCTCGGTCACGATCTGGTAGCGATCCCTGACAGGCACCTGAAATGCTTCAACCATCGCGTTGTGGACGGTGTCCAGCAGCGTCGCCAGCGCTTCGTCAGAGCGACCTTTGATGACATCGATTTTGAGCAGCGGCATGTCGACTACCTTTTAAACAGGGTGTGAGATTTAATGTTCAAGCATTTCCTGAACAAGCGTCTGAACAAGCATTGCAGCGGGAAGCTCTCTGGCCAACGGTGCACCTTGTCCTGCCCATTGAGCGGCAAAATCATGACAGCCCTTGGCTGCAGCGGCCGAGTGCAACGCCTTTGCCAGGTCGTAAGCGAGTGGGTATTCCGCCGGGCGGGGCAGGTTCGCGTCCAGCGCCTCCAGGTAGAGACGGTTGGAAATGCCACGAGCGGGCCGTCCCGAAATACAGCAGGTAACGCGTGTCTCATGGGCTTTGGCGGTTCTGAGTGCTTCTCGATGTTCCTGCGTTGCTGATGATTCCGGGCACAGGATAAACGCGGTGCCCAGTTGGCAGCCGCTTGCCCCGAGCGCCATGGCTGCGTTGATACCGGCCCCGTCCATGATGCCTCCGGCAGCAATGACGGGCAGGTCTACTGACGAGCGGATGATCCGCAAGAGTGCGAACAACCCCAGTTCGTCATCTCGGCCGGGTGCATCGTCAAAAACGCCGCGATGCCCGCCTGCTTCATAGCCCTGCGCAACGATGGCCTGAATGCCCGCCTGCTCGAGCTGTCTGGCTTCGAGCAATGTTGTTGCACACCCCAAGGTGAATATCCCGGCCGTCTTGAGTTCGGCGACCCACTCTTTTGGCGGTGCGCCAAAGTGGAAGCTGACGACAGCCGGACGCTCCTCCAGCAGCATGTCGAGCATCGCTCGATCATTGACGAAGCTCTGGTAAATCTCTCTTAAAACGCGTGGCGGGTTGGCGTCAAACTCGGCAAACGTTTTGGCCATGTACGTCAACCATGCCTGGTTCCTTGTCTCGTCGAACGCTGCCGGCGTGTGGCAGAACAGGTTGACGTTGAAAGGTCTGGCGGTGAGGGCCCTTGTCCGTCTGATCAGCTCGCGCCCCTGCTCAGGGTTATTGGCTCCGAGGCCTATAGAACCCAGAGCGCCTGCGTTGGATACGGCTGCAGCCAGCTCAGGCGTCGAAACGCCCACCATGGGCGCCTGAATGATGGGGTGTTCGATTTCCAATAGGGACGATAAGCCTGTTCGTGACATGGATTAACCTGCCTTATGCTTCGTTGCACACACTGAATCCCGATGTCGGTGCCATTGAAAGGAGTCGTTCGATGGCTGCTTCGATGGGGATGATGTCATGTATAGAGCAACAGGCATGCCACTGAAATGGCGCTTGTTAAACGGGAGTGCAGAGCCGTTGCGGGTCTTTTTGACTGGGTCGTAAAGACTGCCATCAATCGGGTTGTGTCTTATTGACTCCATGGCTGCTGCATTGGGAGAGGACTGAACCAGCGCTGAAAATCGACGCTTTCAATGCTGTCCGTGAAAATTTACAGCAGTTGACCGCGTTGCGGCAGGTAGGCAAGGTGGCAGCTTATGGTTTCAGCGTTTTAAAGCCGCTTTAACCTCCTCAAAAAAACCTGGAGCACTGCGTCATGACCCTGCATGAGTGGTTGGTATTTACGCTGGTTGCGATGTTGATCACCTTGACGCCCGGACCTGCCGTGATCATGGCGCTTTCCAATTCACTGGCCTACGGTCCTGGTCGGGCGATGATTGGTTCGCTGGGCAATGCTCTTGGATTGCTAGTGGTATCTACCGCGACAATTGCCGGGCTTGGAGCGTTGCTGGCAGCCTCCGCAACGGCATTCATGGTGCTTAAAGTGGCGGGCGCGGCGTACTTGGTCTTTTTGGGTATCAAGCAATGGCGCACCCGCGACAGTGCTTATTACGGTATCGATAAAAAAGCGGTACAAACGGCGTCCGTGGGCAAGTTGATTCTGCACGGCGTGTCCGTGGCGATCACTAATCCTAAAGCCATACTGTTCTTCGCTGCATTTCTGCCTCAATTCATCCACGGTACTGATCCGGCCATCAGTCAGCTTGCCTTGATGGTCGCCACCTTCGCTGCCTGCGCGGTGACTTCCCACTTCCTGTACGCAATGTTCGCTCAGGTGATCAAAAAGTATCTGAACTCGCCGGCGCGCATGCAAAAGATGAATCGAGTCTTCGGAGCGTCTTTCATGCTGCTTGGCGCCAGCCTGTTTACGCTTAAATCGAAAGCGGCCTAGGCCGGCAGTCTTTAGGTGTGCAGCTGAACTACCGGATGCTGACGCTGCACACATGCCTCTTCAATAACGGCTCATGAAAATCGCAGCCCGTTTGGTCGCGATTGGCAGAGAACTCACGTCGAGCGTTTCGTTCTCGCTGTGCGCGCCGGTGCCCCAGGCACCCAGTCCATCCAGACTGGCGCTTATGTAAGGGTTTACATAGGACACGTCTGCGCCACCTCGATCAGCAGACGGAGCGGACTCCAGCGCCGGGCCGTCCAGGTCTCGACTCACGCGGCTGTAGGCCTCCAGCAATTTTTGGTTGCTGTCGCGCTCGGCCATGACGGGCATGATCGCTTTTATCGTTATTTCGCTGCTGGTCTGGGGCAATGGGCGGCTGACGATTTCCTTCAGCCTGGTTTCTGCCGATTGTCGTTGCTCCTCGGTCTTGAAGCGTAGGTCGCCGTGCACGAGTACTGATTTGGCCACCGTGGTCTTTCTGCCTGAAGCCGTGCCTTGCCCGCTTGCGACGTCCTCGTTTGCAGTGGAACCACCCAGAATCAGACCGGGGTTGATGGTTAAACCATCCTCTTCGGAAAGCTTCGAGCGGATCTCATCAAGCACACGAGCCGATTCGTACACCGCGCCGTAGCCGGTCTTAGGTTGAAAGATGGTTGCTGAGTGGTTGTCCAGACCGGTGCTGGTCAGAAACCACTCGCTCAAGCCTCTGCGATCGGTCACCAACTGGTTGGGAGACAAGGCGAATTCGAAACCCAGTGCAATATCGCTTTTTTTGGCTTCGTCTATCAGTACGCTTCTTGAGATCGTGGTCGGCTTGGCGGCGAACTCTTCGTCGCCGACCAGCACGACTGCAATGTTCATGGTGTCGAGCGCGCCGGTACTCTTCAGGGCTTGCAGCGCATAGAGCATTGTCACCATGCCGCCTTTGTCATCGATCACGCCAGGGCCTTTGGCTTTCTTGCCGCCTTCGGTGTAGGTGAAGGTCTGAAAATTGCTGTTTTCAGGGAAAACGGTATCCAGGTGACCGATCAGTAACAGTCGTTTTGCGGACCTGTTTCCTTCATGCAGTGCGATGAGGCTTCCCGCATGTTTCATTTCCGCCGGAAGTTCGTGCCAACGGGTGTCGAAACCCAGCGCTTCGAGTTTCTGCTTCATGATGTTGCCGACCCGAATGACACCCTCGGCGTTGTCGGTGCCGCTGTTGATGTTCACCAGTTGTTCAAGTAGCGCTATCTGTTCTGCACTGCGGCTATCGATATAGGAAACGATATTCTGTTCGTCCAACGTCGATCCGGCCATTGCACCGCTGGAGGCAAGTAGCAGGGTGAGCAGACAAATGCGCTTTTTCATGTCGAGTGTCCCGTCCAGATCGCGATGTGTATTCGGGTGTCGCTTGATGTCCATGCAAACGCTGATAGCCATGGAATCAGGGCCGGTCATGATGCCGACTGATCAAAGGAGCAAGGCATTAAATATAATTAATGCTTAACCCACGTCGAAACGCCCACGCTCGGGTATTTGGAGGTTTGGAAATGCACCTTTCCCGGTTATTGCGCCTTCGCTCGGCCAGCGCCTTGTTCATCTTCTTGCTGGTGCTGCAAGGTGGATGTACTGATGCAGCCGTCATGCCTTCGGGGGAGGGGGCGGTTCCTGACTTCTACACATGGACCGACGGCGTGCCAGCCGCGCCCGGGACGATGCTTCGATCCGAGCCATTGCCCATGGCGCAAAGCCTTGGCAATGCAGTTACCCATATCCGGTTCCTGTACACCTCGACCGATGGTCTCGAAAGCACAAGGCAGGTTGTCGTCTCTGCAGCTTTATTCATACCCGAAGGAAGCCCGCCAGTGGGCGGCTGGCCGCTGATGGCGTGGGCACATGGCACGGTGGGCAGTGCCGATATCTGCGCTCCCTCTTTCGCAGGTCGCAGTCCGCGTGACACTCGTTACCTGAATCAGTGGCTTGCACAAGGCTATGCTGTGGTCGCGACCGATTATCAGGGGCTCGGAACGCCTGGGCCGCACCCTTATGGGCTGACACGTCCGCTCGCGTTTGACATCCTCGACAGTATCCGAGCTGTCATGGGCGGCGGTTTCCACCTCTCGAAACGAGTTGTGGTATTCGGTCAGTCTCAGGGCGGACGAGCAGCGTTTGCGACGGCGGTCTATGCCAGTACGTATGCGCCTGAGTTGAACATCGCCGGTGTGGTCGCGACAGGCACGCCTTACGCCGGTGTGCAAAAACGATCGGGCGTGGCGGTTGGATCAACGCCTTCGACGTTCTCCTACAACCTGTTAAGACTCAGCACCGGCGCGCTGCTCGATCCGTCCTTTGTGCCTGCCGACTATTTGAGTGAACGTGCCGTTGCTGCGTTCAAACTCAGCCAGCGCGCCTGCCTCCATGACATCGAACAGCAAGTCATTGCGGATCATCTCACCTTCGACAACGGCTTCAAGCGCTCACCCAAGCGAGTGCTCGACCTGATAAACCGTGCGTCAGCCTATCCGACGTTGAAGTCGGATATCCCGGTCTTCATCGGGACCGGAGGGCAGGATCACGATGTTTCGGTGGCCCAGCAAACAGCATTGGTCGCTGATGCCTGTAAAGCGGGCAGCCGGATCGAATGGCATCTTTATCCGGACCTGGACCATTCGGGCGCTGTGAATGGCTCGCTGGTCGATTCGATAAAGTTCGTTCAGAAGGCGTTCTCAGGGGAGAACATAACGGGTAACTGTAAGGCAGCCGGTTATTGATCACCTATTATCGGTCCATGGATAAGAGTCATTCTCATCATATTGGCCACCCTGAAAACTACTGTTAAATCAGTTTTTTAAAGTTAGAATCGGCGTCGACTTCACACGCAGGCCACACACCTGCGTCAGTGCCGGAAGGTCCCACCGCAGTAAAGTTTCGGCACTTTTTCGATGCCTGTCTTTCGGGTGTAAACTTGCCTTTCGCGCTCAAGCGCCTTCAGGTCCCGCGAACATGACACAGATTTCCGAACGCTTTCTGGTACAAGCGCATCTTGATGCCAAGCAGCCCAAGACGCTGAGCCCGGAAGAGCAGGCGCATTACCGCGCCGAAATCGCAGCCGAGCTCAAGAAGCAGGACGCGGTGCTGGTGGCTCACTATTATTGCGATCCGGTGATTCAGGCACTGGCCGAGGAAACCGGTGGCTGTGTGGCTGACTCGCTGGAAATGGCGCGTTTCAGCAACAATCACAAAGCCAGTACCGTGCTGGTGGCTGGCGTGCGTTTCATGGGCGAGACGGCCAAGATCCTCAACCCGGAAAAGCGCGTCTTCATGCCGACGCTGGAAGCGACGTGCTCGCTGGATGTCGGTTGCCCGGTGGACGAGTTCTCGGCGTTCTGCGATCAGCATCCGGAGCGCACTGTAGTCGTTTACGCCAACACCTCCGCAGCGGTCAAAGCCCGTGCTGACTGGGTAGTGACTTCGGGTTGCGCTCTGGAAATCGTCGAGAGCCTGATGGACAACGGCGAGAAGATCATCTGGGCGCCGGACAAGCACCTGGGTCGTTATATCCAGCGCGAAACCGGTGCCGACATGCTTCTCTGGGACGGGGCGTGCATCGTCCACGAGGAATTCAAATCCAAGCAGCTCGAGGATATGAAGGCGCTGTATCCCGAGGCGGCGATTCTGGTCCACCCGGAGTCGCCGGAAGCTGTCATCGAACTCGCCGACGTCGTGGGCTCTACCAGCCAGATGATCGCCGCCGCGCAACGCTTGCCGAACAAGACCTTCATCGTGGCCACCGACCGCGGCATTTTCTACAAGATGCAGCAGGTGTGCCCGGACAAGATCTTCATCGAAGCGCCAACGGCCGGTAATGGCGCGGCGTGCCGCAGTTGCGCGCACTGTCCGTGGATGGCGATGAACACCCTTGAACGCACGTTGCAGTGCCTGAGAGAGGGCTCCAACGAGATATTCGTCGATCCTGCAGTCATTCCCAATGCAGTGCGTCCTTTGCAGCGCATGCTGGATTTCACTCACGCAGCGCGCATGAGACAGGCGGGCAATGCCTGACAGGGCTGACAAACGCAAACAAAAAGCCCGACTCGACTGTTGGGCTTTTCGTTTTCGGGACTGATGTTACGGCGCAGTCAGTTCATCATTTCCTTGACCATGCGTTCCTGCTCGATCAGGTCCTTCTGCCGCGCATCGATGCGTGAAGCCAGCTGAAAGTTGTTGGCCGAGCGACGCTTGGCGAAATCGAGTTGCTGAATGGCCTGACGGAAGTCACCGACCAGCGCGAAGTACTCGGCGCGAGCCTGATGCAGGCCGACCGTGTTGCCATTCAGGCCGCGAGTTTCGGCCACGACATACCAGATGTCCGGATCGTCAGGGCGCGTCTTCAGCAACGCCTCAAGGCTTTTTTCGGCTTCGGCGGTGCGATTCTGCTTGAGCAACACGTCGATACGCACATCGTTGAGCGGGTAGTTGTTCGGGTACAGCGTCAGCATGCGGTCGACCCGTTGCTGCGCGTCGGGCAGGCGGTTGTTGGTGATGTCCAGTTCGATCTGCGTCAGGTTGTAGGTGATGTCATTCGGTGATTTCTCCAGCAGCGGTTTGAGGCTCTCGCGGGCCTCGTTGAGCTGGCCACCCTTGATCTGTGCGATGGCCAAGCCATAGCGCGCGGCTTCGGATTTCGGGTTTTCAACCAACTGGGCGCGGAAGCGTTTGGCGGCAATGCCGGGTGTTTCCTCATAGATCAACGCAACCCGTGCCCGCATCAGTTGATACAGCACGCTGTCTTCCTTGCCGCCCGGTTTGGCCTGTTCGGCGCGGTTACGGGTGTCGGCAATCCGCGATTCGCTGACCGGGTGAGTCAGCAGAAACTCAGGTGGCCTGGCATCGAACCGATACTGACGCATCAGGCGCTCGAACATGGTCGGCATGTTGCGCGGGTCATAACCGGCCTTTTCCAGGTTGAGGATGCCGATACGGTCGGCCTCCTGCTCGTTCTGGCGTGAAAAACGACGCTGTTCCTGGATGGCGGCAGCCTGGGAGCCGGCGATGGCGGCGATGCCTGCGTCACCGGCACCGGCGGCAGCCATCACGATACCGGCCAGCATGGCGGCCATGACCGGCACCTGCATGCGCTGCTGTGCTTCGATGCCTCGGGCAAAGTGACGCTGCGACAAGTGGGCGAGTTCGTGAGCGAGCACCGAAGCGTATTCGCCTTCGGTCTGGGCATTGAGAAACAGACCGCCGTTGACGCCGATGATCCCGCCGGGTGCGGCGAAGGCGTTCAATTGGGGGCTGTTGATCAGAATGAATTCGAGGCGCCGGTCCTGGACCTGGCTGGTTTCGGCCAGACGATAGACCGTCGTCTCGACGTAATCCTTGAGCTGAGGGTCCGACAGTTGGCTGACTTGGCCACGCAGCAGGCCCAGCCAGGCACGGCCCAGTTTGTGTTCCTGCTCGGGAGAAACGATGGAAGAACTCGCGTCGCCAAGGGATGGCAGGTCATCGGCCATGCTCGGTACGGAAAACAGGCAGGCGAGCGTGAGCAGTGTAGGACGCAAAAAATTCATGCACGGAGCTCTTTTCTGAAGAGCCTGTACTGTAGCTGGCTAAATGGCGTGCTGACCAGAGTGAGGTATTCTTGCTGGCTGGCCAGCGATGCCTTTCGCAGCCTGCTTTGTAATTCGATGTGTCTGCCAGGAGAGAAACGATGTCTGACCCAGTAGCGCGCCCCGAGGCGTGTGACGCCGAGCTTGATGCGAGCGGGCTCAACTGTCCGTTGCCCCTGCTCAAGGCCAAGATGGAGCTCAACCGTCTGGCCAGCGGTGCCGTGCTGAAGGTCATCGCGACCGACGCCGGTTCCCAACGTGATTTCCGTACGTTTGCCCGACTGGCTGGCCATGAACTTGTGCATGAAGAAGTGGAGGCGGGTGTCTATCGTTACTGGCTGCGCAAAGCCTGATTGCCGCGATTTTTCTGAAAAGGATGTTTGATGTTCAATGTGCTTCGCGGTTGGGTGCAGCGCTACTTCTCTGATGAAGAAGCCGTGGTGCTGGCCGTTCTGTTGTTTCTGGCGTTTACCCTGGTGCTCACGTTAGGCGGCATGCTGGCACCGGTTCTGGCCGGGCTGGTGCTGGCGTTCCTGATGCAGGGCGTGGTCAATTTTCTGGAGCGCTTTCGCATTCCGGAGGTGGCAGCAGTAGGGTTCGTGTTCGCCTTGTTCATCGGCGCACTGCTGGTGTTCCTGCTGGTGCTGGTGCCACTGCTCTGGCACCAGCTCATTACGCTGTTCAACGAACTGCCGGGCATGCTCGCGAAATGGCAGTCCCTGCTGCTATTGCTACCGGAGCGCTATCCGCACCTGGTGTCCGACGAGCAGGTACTGCAGGCCATCGAGGTGGCGCGCGGCGAGATCGGCAAGTTCGGACAGCTGGCAGTCACCTTGTCCCTGTCGAGTCTGCCGCTGGTGGTCAACCTGATGATCTATCTGGTGCTGGTGCCGATTCTGGTGTTCTTCTTTCTCAAGGACCGCCGCATGATCGGGCGTTGGGCGCGGGGTTATCTGCCGCGCGAGCGGGCGCTGCTCAATCGCGTTGCTGAAGAAATGAATCGCCAGATCGCCAACTATATCCGTGGCAAGGTGATCGAGATCTTCATCTGTGGCGGCGTGACCTACATCGCGTTTGTCGCGCTGGGGCTCAATTACGCCGCGCTGCTGGCGATGCTGGTCGGTATTTCAGTGGTCGTGCCTTATGTGGGCGCGGTGGTGGTGACCGTGCCTGTTGCGCTGATCGGCCTGTTTCAGTGGGGCTGGGGCGATCAATTCATCTACCTGATGATGGTGCACGGCATCATTCAGGCGCTGGATGGCAACGTGTTGGTGCCGCTGCTGTTCTCCGAGGCGGTCAACCTGCATCCGGTCGCAATCATCTGCGCCGTATTGCTGTTCGGCGGTTTGTGGGGTTTCTGGGGGATTTTCTTCGCGATTCCGCTGGCCACCCTGTTCAAGGCCGTCCTCGATGCCTGGCCGCGCAATGAGCCGACGGTGGCGCCATTGCTGTAGCGTCGGGCGAAGGTCGCTGCGGTGCATTGCGCGCCGCAGCGATGTGTCACATCAGGCCTTGTTCAGGGCTTCAGCCTGGGCCAGCACTTCGGCCACGTGGCCCGGCACTTTCACACCACGCCATTCCTGACGCAGCACGCCTTCCTTGTCGATCAGGAAGGTGCTGCGATCAACGCCAAGGTATTCCTTGCCGTACAGCTTCTTGAGCTTGATCACGTCGAACAGCTTGCAGACCGCCTCGTCCTTGTCCGAAATCAGCTCGAACGGGAACGATTGCTTGGCCTTGAAGTTTTCGTGGGTCTTCAGGCTGTCGCGGGACACGCCCAGTACGACGGTGTTGGCGGCCTGGAACTGCGCGATGTGATCGCGAAAGTCCTGGCCCTGCGTGGTGCAGCCCGGCGTGTTGTCTTTCGGATAGAAATAGATCACCACCTGCTGGCCCTTGAGCTCTGACAGGGTGACGGTCTGGCCGCTGGTGGCGGCTGCCTGGAAGTCGGGAACGGATTGATCTACTGCAACGGCCATGAGGATTCCTTACATCGGGGCTTGTGGGCGCCAGGGTTCGATCAGCGCGTCGAGATTCAGTGCGTCGGCAAAATCGAGGAACTGATCACGCAGCCAGCTGATTTGCGTGCCGGCAGGCAGCGTGACGGTGAAGGTGGCATTGAGCATGGTGCCGCCTGTCTGCGGGGCCTGGTAGGTGTCGCAGATCAGGTTTTCCAGTTCGACGTTATGGTCGATGAAGAACTGGCACAGCTCGTTGATGATGTCCGGGCGGTACGCCGAGCTGACGTAGGCCACGTAGGGCAGGGCTTCCGGGCGGCTCTCGGAGGTGGCACTGCGCACGACGCTGATCGTGAACGCATGCTTCTTGGCAAGGCCCGGCAGGCCGGTCTCCAGGCGCGCCAGGGCATCCCAGCTGCCTGCAACCTGAAGGATCAGTGCGCTGCACTCGCCGTGGCGGGTCAGGCGCGAGGTAACCACCGAGCAGCGATTTTCATGGCTGGCTCGGCACAGGACGTTGGTCAGCTCCATGGGGTTTGCGCCAAGGGCACTGATGACAAGGAATTGTTCGCGAACTGTGGGGGTGGACGACATGCAGCATTCCTAGACGATGAGCGGTCGGTACTTTTTTGGTCTTGCGGGGCTTTTTCGACAATCGAGAGCGCGAGACACCGACCTGAGCCCCGGTGCGTCTGGCGTGCATGGCCTGGCCATGGCTGGGCTGGAACGCGCTGGGGCGGGGCTTCTGGCGACAAATTCGACCGATTGAGCGAGGTGCGCAGGTGACCAGTACCGATCAAAGGACGAAGGGTAGCGAAAACCATCGCTCAGGGGAATGCTCAGAGCGCGGTACTTCGCTTGTACAAGCATGATAGCGCCAGTACCATTACGGCTCTCTTTTTCCGGCAGGAGCGGTTGCATGATTGCGGGCAGTATGGTGGCACTGGTCACACCCATGGATGCACAAGGTCGTCTGGACTGGGACAGCCTGAGCAAACTGGTGGACTTCCACTTGCAAGAGGGCACCAACGCCATTGTTGCCGTCGGCACCACAGGCGAGTCGGCGACGCTTGATGTGAACGAACACATCGAAGTCATCCGTCGCGTGGTCGATCAGGTGGCTGGACGCATTCCGGTGATTGCCGGCACAGGCGCCAATTCGACGCGTGAAGCGGTCGAACTGACCACCAACGCCAAGACCGCAGGTGCCGACGCGTGCCTGCTGGTGACGCCTTACTACAACAAGCCGACCCAGGAAGGGCTGTTCCAGCATTTCAGCCATATCGCCAATGCGGTCGACATTCCGCAGATTCTCTACAACGTGCCGGGCCGTACTGCCTGCGACATGCTGCCAGAGACCGTTGTGCGCCTGTCTGCCGTGAAGAACATCATCGGCATCAAGGAAGCCACCGGTAACCTGCAGCGCGCCCGTGACATCCTTGCAGGCGTCAGCAGCGACTTCCTGGTCTACTCCGGCGACGACGCCACTGCCGTCGAATTGATGCTGCTGGGTGGAAAGGGCAATATCTCCGTCACCGCCAACGTTGCACCGCGCGCCATGAGCGATCTGTGCGCTGCGGCCATGCGTGGCGATGCCGAAGCGGCCCGTGCGATCCACGAAAAGCTGATGCCGCTCAACAACACACTGTTTATCGAATCCAACCCTATCCCCGTGAAGTGGGCGTTGCATGAAATGGGTCTGATGCCGGACGGTATCCGTCTGCCGCTCACCTGGCTCAGCGAAGCCTGTCACGAACCGCTGCGACAGGCCATGCGCCAGTCCGGCGTCCTGGTTTAATTGAGGAAGTACTACGCAATGAAGCGATTGGCCGGACTTTCTGCACTTGCCTTGATTATCTCCAGCACCAGCGGTTGCGGTTGGCTCTGGGGCGAAGACGGTTATTTCCGTGATCGCGGCAGTGATTACCTTCAAGCGTCCCAGACAGCACCGATGCAGGTGCCTGCCGACGTCTCCGGCGTCAAGCGCCTTGACCCGCTGCTGCCGATCCCGCGCAACGTCGCCGACAGCACGCAGAAGGACGGTGAATACGTCGTTCCGCGTCCGTTGCCGCTGGGAACCGCCTCCGAGTCCAGCGACTTCAGTCTGCAGAAGAGCGGCGACGCTCACTGGATTCTGGCTCAGCGCCAGCCTGCCGAAGTCTGGCCGGTTGCCCACCAATACTTCGAAGACAACGGTTTCCGCATCGCTGAAGAGCGTCCGCAGACCGGTGAATTCAGCTCCTCCTGGCAGCGCCTCGACGAACTGTCCGCTTCAGTGGCCAAGCGCCTGACTGCAAGTGGCGTGTCGGCCGACTCGGAAACCCGCGTGCGGGTCCGTATCGAACCGGGCGTACAGCGCAATACCAGTGAAGTCTATGTGGTCAGCGTAGAACGCCCTGCAGGCAGCACTTCTGATGTGGCGTTCCCGAATCGCACCACCAACCTGGGTCTGGATGCAGCGCTGACCGACGATCTGCTGGCCAGCATGAGCCGCAACGCCGAGAAGGGCGGTTCCATCTCCCTGCTGGCAGCGCGTGACTTCGACACCCCGAGCCGTGTCGCCCTGAGCGAAGACGGCAGCGGCAACCCGGTCCTGAACCTGGGTGCCGATCTGGATCGTGCATGGTCGAGTGTCGGCCGTGCGCTGGATCAGGGTGACTGGCGTGTCGAAGACATCAACCGCAGCCTGGGCCTGTACTACATCAACCTCGCAGAGAAGGCCCAGAAGCCTGAAAACGAGCCTGGCTTCTTCGGCCGCATGTTCGGCAGCAAGAGCAGCAAGGAAGAGATCGATGCACGTGCCGAGCGCTATCAGGTTCGCCTGAGCAAGGTGGGTGACAACGTTCAGGTCACGGTCGAGAAGAACATCAATACCGTTGCGCCGGCAGATGTCGCCCGCCGCGTATTGAGCGTTATTCAAGACAACCTGGGTTAAGTGCGCTTCGCGGTTCTGGGCAGCGGCAGCCGTGGCAACGGCACGCTGGTCGCAAGCAACGATACGTACGTGCTGGTCGATTGCGGTTTCTCCCTGCGGGAAACCGAGCGACGCCTGGCTCGCCTAGGTGTCGCGGGCGAGCAACTGAGCGCGATTCTGGTGACCCACGAACATGCCGATCACGTGCATGGCGTGGGTTTGCTGTCTCGGCGTTACAATTTGCCGGTGTACCTCAGTGGCGGCACCTTGCGCGGGATGCGCAAGCCGGTCGAGGCGGCCGGATTGCTCACAGGTGGCGAGCGATTGCAGGTCGGCGCGCTGGACATCGATGTGGTGTCCGTCTCGCACGATGCGCTCGAACCCACGCAATTCGTCTTCAATGACGGTCGACGCCGCTTTGGCCTGTTGACCGATCTGGGGTCGTATTGCCCGAACGTGCTGCAGCGTTATCACGGCCTGGATGCCTTGATGATCGAAGCCAACCACTGCCGCGACATGCTTGCCCGAGGCCATTACCCGGTCTTTCTCAAGCAGCGTGTAGGCTGTGAAACGGGACATTTGAACAACCATCAGGCCGCCAACCTGGTGAGCGAACTGGGATGGCAAAGCTTGCAGCACCTCGTGCTGGCTCATCTCAGCAGCAAGAACAACCTGCCGCATCTGGCCCGGCAATGTTTTGTCGACACCCTTGGGTGCGACCCGGACTGGCTGCAACTGGCCGATCAAGATTCAGGGCTCGACTGGCGACACATCGCCTAGCCCAACTACTTAGCAAGCGGAGCCCATCATGGAAAAACGTGAAGAACTCTACCGCGGCAAAGCCAAATCGGTTTACAAGACCGACGACGCTGACCGCTTGATCCTGCTGTTCCGTAATGACACCTCGGCGTTCGACGGCAAGCGCATCGAACAGCTGGACCGCAAAGGCATGGTGAACAACAAGTTCAACGCCTTCATCATGCAGAAGCTGGAAGAAGCGGGCGTTCCGACCCAATTCGACAAGCTGCTGGGCGACAACGAGTGCCTGGTCAAGAAACTGGACATGATCCCGGTCGAGTGCGTCGTGCGTAACTACGCCGCAGGCAGCCTGGTCAAGCGTCTGGGCATCGAAGAGGGTACAAAGCTCGATCCGTACACCTTCGAACTGTTCCTCAAGGACGACGCCAAGGGCGACCCGTTCATCAACGAATCCCACGTTGTGGCATTCGGTTGGGGCACCGCCGAGCAACTGGTCCGCATGAAAGAGCTGTCGCTCAAGGTCAACGAAGTTCTGAAGAAGCTGTTCGACGACGCAGGCCTGCTGCTGGTCGACTTCAAGCTTGAATTCGGTGTGTTCCACGGCGAAATCGTTCTGGGCGACGAATTCAGCCCCGATGGCTGCCGCCTGTGGGACAAGGACACACGCAAGAAAATGGACAAGGACCGCTTCCGCCAGGGCCTCGGTGATGTCATCGAAGCCTACGAAGAAGTCGCCAACCGTCTGGGCGTACCGCTTTAAGCTGCAAAAACGACGCAAGCGTTTGATAGCACGAAAAAAAATGGCCTTAGGGCTTCGCGTTACGTCTCGATGCTGTTATGATGCGCGCCGTTGGAGAGATGCCAGAGTGGCCGAATGGGACGGATTCGAAATCCGTTGTACCTTCACCGGTACCTAGGGTTCGAATCCCTATCTCTCCGCCATTATTAAAAGCCCTTGTAAATCAATGAGTTACAAGGCAGAAAAACGGTAATTATGTAGCAAAATTCTGTAGCAGTGCCTTTGAAGGCGGTGGAACAGAAAAAGCCTACAGATTGCCGTTTTTTTTCGCCCGCCTTTTTTCTGGGTTGCCTCTCAGTCGCTGAATCACTTTACCTTGCCCTTGGGGTGGCCTTTGGATAGCATCGGGGCTTATCACAAGGATGTTTGACTATGCTTACTCGCTCGTTCAAAGAAACGGTCAGGTCCGTGGTTGAGGCTTCTCAGCAGCCTCTGACACCGCAAGAGATCAAAGAGGTCGTAAAGGCCCAATATCCAGAATTCCATGGTACGCCTTCACACCTTCGCAACGTTGAGCGGGGCCACTACACGACCCTAGATCATGCCCTGTTAGCTCAGATTTATGGCGTGGTGAAGACCAATGATGAGTTCTTCTGTGACGACTCAACTAAACCTTACAAGGTATCGCTGACCACTGGCGAGCTTGCTGAAGATGCATCTGAGCTAGAAGACTTTGACGTATCCATCGGCAACGTTTACGTGTTGAAAACAGGAACCTATACTCAGCAGGGTCGCGAGATCATCAAAATAGGTTTCACATCTCAAGCTATAGAAAAGCGAATTTTGCAACTCTACACAACTGGTGTGCCTTTCGAGTTCTCTGTTCATAAAGTTTACTCAACTCGGAATTTTATTGAGCTTGAGCAAGCGCTGCACAAATTGCTAATAGACTTTAGAATCAATAAGTCTCGAGAGTTTTTTACTGATGATGCTCTTCCATTTATTGATGGAGTAGTCGAAATTCACAGGTTGATTCAGGCGGAAGCTAAGCAGTAGTGTTTTGTGATAAGGAGTTTGAAATGCCAAGGATTACGCTAACAGATGTTGTAGATATTATTTCGAAGTCGGGCACGCCCAAGGCGACGAAAGTAAATCAAATAAAGTATCGTCAGGCTTACTCTCCGCAGACTGACTTTTATAAGCCTTTAAGAGAGTGGATTGTATCTATCCATCAAAAAAATCATCCAAAAAATCAGTTGACTGATGTACTGAAGTTTCTCACGGACGAGAAAAAAATAAAAAATTACCCTAAAGCTATTAGCGGTTATGAGAGGTGGTGGGGAAGGAAAGTCATTATTTGGAATTCTTCTTTTAGTGCGGTTTATAGTTATCAGAATATTGATATAGGCATAAATCCGGAGCTTGGGTTGGTAGTAGACGGAGTGCCGCATCTCATAAAACTTTATCTTAAAGACGAACCCCTTCATAAGCTTCGAGTCGATGTTATCTTGGCATTAATGCAGTCTGCATTAAGTTCTGGTTCGCCTGCAAATTGCAAGATGGCTATCTTGGATGTGAGAAATAGCAAGCTATTTTGTGCAAATTATGATTCGGCATCTCTTGAGAAATTGATGCGAATGGTAAATGCTGAGTTGGCTTATGTTGCCACGCTGTGGGATCAAATCTAGGTATGGTATTTGAGTGTGCGGGGTTTGGGTTTGTATCTTATTTTGAGTTTAAGCCGAGGGTATGGAAGTGGATGTCAAGGAAGTAAGTTTGATTTTACGTGTAGAGGGTGGAGTTGCCGATGAAGGATTGCTTGATGTGTATGATGCTGCGAACACCATTACAGGTCTCGCCCGGGCTGTGAATTTGGTGGCTCATGCTTTTGCAAATAATGAAGAGGTGAGGACAAAAAATCAAAGCGCAAAAGGTGCGCAGGCATTTATTCACTCATCGAAGAAAGGATGCTTTGAAGAACAGGTAGATATCCGGTTCGGCGAAAAAATCGCAAGGAAGGTAGGTGGCACCGTGTTGGTTAATGTTTTTTGGGATTACTTGAGCTGGACATTGTCAAGCTCTGTAGGCGTCGATTATGAGCCCCAAACACCATATGTAAAAAAAATTGCCTCTAAGAAAGAGAAGGAACTGTTTATTCATGAGGTGGCAGATGCGCTCGAGTCTCCGATGTATCTAATACATAAAGCTATTACGAGTGATGAAAACGTCAAGATTTTCTTTAACCGCCCAAGAGTAGGCGATGCGTTAGCGCTAGGAAGTGATACGCTTGACTATGTGACTGTAAGAGAGGTTCAAGCTGATAGCGAATATATCGTGGGGAATGTTACTAAGGTAAACGTCCTTAGTCATTTTGGCCGCTTATTTTCTGATGAAGAAGGCAAGGTGGTTTCTTTCGCTTTAGCTCATCCTGACGATCACAGATTAAAAGGGCTTTCATTGAAATCGATGCAAGAGCACAATGATGGCTTGCCTGGTAAGGTGCATCTTAGGGTGAGGAAAGTCGTGAGTGCGAATGGCGTGGTAAAGCGGTATATAGTTGAAGATATTTTAGAGGTATTGTAATGGCTGATCCTTCACAATACTGCATGGTTGTGATAGATGTTTGCTTAGCCATGAGCGAGTGGGCCTCCTGCTGGCAGGCGCTCGGGGTTATTGCCATGGTTGTGTTTGGTACAGTTGGCTTGTATAAGATTTATCAGGAATTGCGTAGATTAGATGAGCAGAGATTAAAAGACTTACAGGATAAGGATATTTCTGCGCGGTTGAAAAGAACTGAATTTTTTCTGGCTCAGCACCGTAGATTATTTGACGATAAGGATCTGTCTGAAATCCTATGCTTTATTGATTCTGATGATATTCGACTTGCTAATGAAGATATGTGGGATAAAAAAAGAAAGCTAATGGCTTTTTTTGAAGAAATTGCTTTGCTAGTCCGATCAAATCAGATTGATCGGAAGGTGGCTTATTATATGTTTGGATATTATTCATATTGTGCTATGTACGGGAAAAATTTTAACGAAGGTATAAATATTTCCCAAGAGTACTGGGGGCTTTTTTTTGAGTTTGCGACAAGTGCTAAAATTTATAACGATAGTGTTATTGGAGTGCCGCCAGAAATAGCTCTGTGACTTATTTTATTCTAGAGGTTGTGTTGACATCGCATTTGTCGATGTTGCTCGCAAGTAGAATTTCTGTAGCAGATTTCTGTAGCAAAAAGGGAGTAAGCCCCAATAAGGGCAGTATTTTCAAGGCTTTCAGAGCAATTGTCCGCTGCTCCCTATCTCTCCGCCATACAAATAAGACCCGTAGCTGATTCAGCTACGGGTTTTTTTGTGGTCAAAATAACGATGATTTCTGCGACCTTGCTTCATTTGGTCGGATTTACGACTTCCCCCACACGTCGGCACACGTGATGAGTAATTATGGCGATGGATATCTGTATCCCGTAGCTCCTGCAATCAGTTCACTCTAACTGACGAAACGCCATAATTTCCTTCCAAATATACCCGTAGCTATACCGTAACCATCTAACCTTCACCAAGTCGAAGCTACGCCGTAGCCAGCTGTTCTCGCGCGACTTCAGCTCTTTGGCTATTTCATCCAATAGCCACTCATCCTTGAATCCGGTCCAAACAGAAGGTACGGGCGTTTCGAGGTTACTGAAGCAAACCGGTGCGACTTCCGAATACAAAATTTCTTCGATAACCCGTGAGTCATAACCCCTGATCCGTTCCGCGATGGACGCATAATCAACATTGTTGTCGACAAAGGCCTCTGCTAGCGCGATTTGTATGGTCGATCGTTCCGCTGGAGTCAGAATATGTCCCAATGGACCAACTCCTCTAGTTCTGAGTCGAATGTATCTGCAGCGACTCCGCCTGCAATGCCGCCAGCGATGCTACCGATCAGAACAACGGCTATGGCGCACGCTGGGGCTCCAGGACCGCAAATTGCTGATACGCCCAAGCCAGCTAGAAACCCACCCGCCGCACCGCCACCGAAGATAGTGGCTTGACGCGCTGTTTCTTTGGCCTTGTCGTCAGCATTCAGTATCTGATATGTGCCCAATACTGCTGTCATGATAATGCCAACTTTGCCCATGACTGCCATTATCTTGGTGCCGGAAGTGAACTTGGCGTTGGCACTGCCGGACCTCTCTAAAGCCCTGTATAAAACTTCTTTCTGTTGAGATTTTGAAAGTTGATCGTAGTTTTTGTTGAACTGGGTTTGAGATTTTTCATTCAGGATTTCGCCGTGTGTTCTTCCTGCTTTCTTCTTTTTTTGTGCGATGGCTAGGCCCTGAGCCGAGGTCAGCTTTCGGTGTTCGAACATGATTTTGTTGCGCATCTCATTGCTGAATTTTGTTGCGTCCTCGACGCTAATATTGCCAGCTCTGACCTCGGCGAATATCTGTTGTGACATTCGTCTAATGTTGCGCTCGTAGCTGGCGCGGACGCGCTCATCCTTGATGGCGTCAATGGAAAATCGACTCGCCGCGCCCTCCATGCCTGCAACCGCCATTTCGAGCGGTGACCGTTCAAGCGTATGTTCGCTTTTGACGATATAACTTCCGGTTACCAGATTCGGTTCCGTCACGAGAATATCCTTATCCCAAAATGTCGTTCAGCAATCCGTCGATTCCTGCGGTCATGCAGGTATTTTCGTCTTGGTTAAATGCCAATGTATGACAGGAGCTTCCAGAGGGATTGGAAAATCTGACTGAGTTTTTTGCGTCAAACACGCCGGACATGGAAGACCCATCGTCAAAGTAAGCCGTGCAAGCAAATCCCTCATAACTTTCTTCTGCGGGAATCTTGAAGCCAATCCAGTTGCCGTGAGTGACCATGGCTGAGGGCGGGGTAAAAGGGGCTGGGGTGTGGACGCTTCCGATGATAACCGTACCCGAGCCGCCTATAACAAGGTCGCCGTGATTACCGGCAGTACCGACCAGTGCAGCATTTTTTCCGTTAATGAACACTGTCCCGGACACCTCAGAGGTCAATGCACTGCCGCAAGTGCATAAGTCGCCTTTGCGAGCGGCTGCCAGACCGTCAAAAAATACATCGGGAGAGCCTGAGGCTATAGATTGAGGACCGTGCCCAGGCATCGGGCAACTGGTCGGGTCTGTGACACGCGCAGCGGGCTTTGCCATTTTTGACTCCTTGTCGATGAATCTAACGGAAACGACTGTATCAGACTGGTTCAGAAAAATTACCTCGAGGGGCGCAATATCATTCTTGATGAGATGCACCGCCAAACGATGAGCCAAGTTTTGCATGGAACATTGTTCAGACTGAGCACGCGGCCACAGAAAAGGACAAAAACGGTTGATGTGATCGCGTACCCGGCTTTCAATTCTTCTAAGACCAGAGATTTTTATGAATTTGATGGCTTGGAGGTTTTGCTTAAATTGTCTGTTTTGTCATTCCATGTTGAAGATGAGTTGGTCGAAATGCTCGACCAGCTAGCCCTCGCCATAGGTGATCGTCAGTACCACTTGGACGAGCTGTCTCGCTACGTTGAAGTCGAAACGCAGAATCTCAATGCCACGGATGAGGGCCTTGTCGACGTCAAGGCAGGTAAGACAGTCGATCTGAAATCGGTCAAAGCCAAATGGATTGCTCGTGCCGCGAGTCGGGCTAAGTGAAGGGGCGATAGCAATATGGGAGCAATTTTGAATAACGCTGTGCTGACGGGCGCTCAAAAAATCTAGAGGGACTGGTGATGAGCGATGATGTGCTGACCTTCAAAGCAGCCTCCATCGAGCGCTCTGTATCAAGAGCACGAGATGAATACGAAAAAGAACCCGATACGTTCGGAGCTGACATCACGCGCCAGGATGCCGCTATTTTCAACATGCAACGTGCCTGCGTGGCCGCCCTCGACATGGGCCAGCATCTGATCCGACGGGAAGGCCTTGGCGTCCCGGAAGACGCTCGCGATGTTTTCGAATTGCTTCATCGTGGTGGCTGGCTGGAAGCACTGTTGCTGCCGAGGATGAAAAATATGGTGGGGTTTCGCAACATCGCTGTGCATGATTACCAGACGCTGCAATTGCCAACAGTGGTTTTTATGATCACCCAGCATTTAGGTGATTTTATGTTGTTCAGTTCGGCAATTCTGCGCAAGGATGCTGCTATCAAAGCGACCCTGCGTGACGCTTACCGATTTAGATAACGCTCACTGCTCCTATCGAGTAACCATGACATGAACTGTCCAACGTGTCGTACCGCTGATTTGACGTCTTGCACCCGCAACATCCCGCACTCGTATAAATCAGAATCGATGGTCATCTCATCGGTCTCAGGCAATCACTGCCTGATCTGTGGTGAGGTAGTGCTGGACGCCACTGAATCTGCCCGGGTCAGCGCAGAGATGGTGAAATTCAACCAGCAGGTGGATGCTCGGGTCGGAACATAATCCACGCCTACTGCGAAGCTTTAACTCCTAGCCCCTCGTAGAGCTCCAGCTCCGACTACCGCCGCCCCGTCCGCGTACTCACATCCACCCAGACCGCTAACACCAGAATGCTGCCCTTCACGATCATCTGCCAGTAACTGTCCACATCCAGCATGGACATGCCGTTGTCCAGACTCGTGATCACCAGCGCCCCCAGCAGCGCGCCGTAGACCGTGCCGGAGCCGCCGCGCATGGAGGTGCCGCCAATGAAGCAGGCGGCGATGGCGTCGAGTTCGCCCATGTTGCCGGCCGACGGCGAGCCTGCCGCGAGGCGGGCGGTGTTGACCATGCCGGCGAGGGCGCACATGACGCCCATGATGCCGAAGATCCACAGTTTGACGGCTTGTACATTGATGCCGGACAGGCGTGTAGCTTCCATGTTGCTGCCCACCGAGTAGACGCGGCGGCCGAACACGGTCTGGCTGGTGACGTAGCTGAATACGCCCAGCAGGACCAGCAGAAGCAGCACGGGCACCGGAATGCCGTCGTAGCTGTTGAGGGTGTAGACGAACCCGGCCACCACGGCGCCGATCAACACCACGCGTGAAACGTCGCGGGCCATGGAGTGGGCGGCCAGGCCGTGCAGGGCGCGGTTGCGGCGTTGTCGCCAGGTGAGGAACAGGGTGAGGGCGAAGAGGACGATGCCCAGGCCGGTGCCGACCGCATGCGGCAGGTAGCCCTGGCCGACGTACACCAGCTCCGGCGAGACCGGCGCGATGGTGGTGCCGCCGGTGATGCCCAGCAGAATGCCGCGGAACGCCAGCATGCCGCCCAGGCCGACGATGAACGACGGGATGCGCAGGTAGGCGGTCATGTAGCCGTTGGCCAGGCCGATCATCAGTCCGCACAGGGCGACGATGCTCAGGTTGGCGAGCAGCGGTATGTGGTAGATCACGTCGAGAATCGCCGCCAGGCCGCCCAGCAGCCCGAGCAATGAGCCTACCGACAGGTCGATCTCGCCGCTGATGATTACCAGCACCATGCCGCAGGCGAGGATGCCGGTGATCGACATTTGCCGCAGCAGGTTGGACAGGTTGCGCGGGGTCAGAAAGCCGCCTTCGGTCTGCCAGCTGAAGAACAGCCAGATGATCGCCACGGCGATGACCAGTGCGAGCATTTTGTAGCGGGAAAAGAGCTGTTTGACCTGATTCATCTACGCGGTCTTCCGATCATTATTGTTATGGCCATCGGGATGGCTGAGCGCGGCGGCGAGCACCTGTTCCTGGGTAAGATCCTGGTTGATGAAGTCGCCACGCAGCTGACCTTCGCCGATCACCAGCACGCGATCGGAGACGCCCAGCACTTCAGCCAGCTCCGAGGACACCATGATGATCGACACACCAGCAGCTGCCAGCGCGCCCATCAGTTT
The DNA here is from genome assembly GCF_001642795.1 of Pseudomonas viridiflava. GTDB lineage: Bacteria > Pseudomonadota > Gammaproteobacteria > Pseudomonadales > Pseudomonadaceae > Aquipseudomonas > Aquipseudomonas viridiflava. The sequence goes on from NZ_LKEH01000047.1 coordinate 165,943, forward strand.
GTAGATCTCGTATTTGGCTCCGACATCGACGCCTCGGGTCGGCTCGTCGAGAATCAGCACGCGCGGCTTGGTGAGCAGCATCTTGGCCAGCACGGCCTTCTGCTGATTGCCGCCGGACAGGCTGGTGATCGGCAGGAACGGGCTCGCGGTCTTGAGGTGCATACGCGAGATTTCCCGGTCGATGCTGCCCAGTTCGGCTTCGGCGTCGATGCGCGTCATCTTCGAGTAGCTGTCCAGCACGGCAAGGGTGATGTTCTGGCCCACGCCCAGGTCCGGAATGATGCCCTGACGCTTGCGGTCTTCCGGGACCATGCACAGCCCGCCGCGGATCGATTTGAGCGGCGTGCGCGTGTCGATCTGCCGCCCCTCCAGCCAGACCTCGCCTTCGTAGCGACCGGGATAGGCACCGAACAGCGCAGAGACCAGTTCCGTGCGTCCGGCACCGACCAGCCCGGCAATGCCCAGAATCTCGCCCCGCTTGAGCACGAATGAGATGTCGTCTACGCGTTTGCGCTTCGGGTTGTCGACGTCGTAGCAAGTGAAGTGGCGCGCTTCGAACATCACTTCGCCCACGTCGTGCGGTTCGGTGGGGTAGAGGTTGCTCATTTCCCGGCCGACCATCTGGGTGATGATCTTCGGGATGTCCATGTCGGCCATCGCGGTGGTGGCGATGTGTTTGCCGTCGCGAATCACCGAAATGGTGTCGCATACCGCAGCGACTTCATCGAGCTTATGGGAGATATAAACGCACGCCACTCCCTTGGCCTTGAGGTCGCGAATGATGTCCAGCAGCACCTCGATTTCCGAGCGTGTCAGGGCCGAGGAGGGCTCGTCCAGGATCAGCAGCCGCGCCTGTTTGTTCAGCGCCTTGGCGATCTCCACCAGTTGCTGGTAGCCGCCACCGTACTGTGACACCGGCAGCGCCACGTTCATGTCCGGCACTTTCAGTTCACGCATCAGGGCTTCGGCGCGATGGATCATCGCCGGGTAGTTCATGCGCCCGCCGCGCAAGGTCAGTTCGTGGCCCATGAAGATGTTTTCGGCCACCGACAGGTCAGGCACCAGCGTCAGTTCCTGATGGATGATGACGATGCCTGCGGCTTCCGTTTCGCTGATCGATTGCGCCTTGAGCGGCTGGCCGTCCCAGAGGATTTCACCTTCCCAGGTGCCGTAGGGATAAACCGCTGACAGGACTTTCATCAGCGTGGATTTACCGGCACCGTTTTCGCCGCACAGACCGACGCACTCACCGGCGCGGACCTTGATGTCGATGCCGTTCAGGGCTTTGACGCCGTCGAAGGTTTTGATGATGCCGTTCATTTGCAGCAGATAATCGGACATGGCGAGGCACTCACACAGAGGCAACACAAGACGTATCGCAGGACAGGTCTCATCCGGTCCTGCGGTTCATCCTCAGGCGTTCAAGCGAGCCTGATCGGTCATTGCCCGGCGATCTGCGCCTTGGTGTAGAAGCCGTCCTTCTCCAGCAAGTCGATGTTGTCCTTGGTCAACGGGGTAGGCGTGAGCAGGATGGTATCGACCTTCTTGTTGCCGTTGTCGTACTGCGAGCTGTAGGTCGGTTTTTCGTTGCGCGCCAGTTGCACCGAGAGTTTGGCGGCTTCCGAGGCGATCAGTTTGAGCGGCTTGTAGACGGTCATGGTCTGGGTGCCGTCGATCACACGCTTGACCGCAGCCAGGTCGGCGTCCTGGCCGGAGATAGGTACCTTGCCCGCCATTTTCTGCGCAGCAAGGGCCTGAATGGCGCCGCCTGCCGTGGCGTCGTTGGAGGCGACGATACCGTCGATCTTGTTGTTGTTACGGGTCAGAGCGTTTTCGACGATGGCGAGGGCTTCGGTCGGGTTCCATTCCTTGACCCACTGCTGGCCGACAATCTTGATGTCGCCCTTGTCGATCGCCGGTTGCAGCACCTTCATCTGGCCTTCGCGCAGAATCTTGGCGTTGTTGTCGGTGGGCGCGCCGCCGAGCAGGAAATAGTTGCCCTTCGGCGCAGCTTGCAGCACGCCGTTGGCCTGCATCTCGCCGACCTTTTCGTTATCGAAGGAGATGTAGGCATCGATGTCGGCGTTGAGGATCAGTCGGTCGTAGGACACCACCTTGATCCCGGCTTTCTTGGCCTCGGCGACGGCGTTTGTCAGTACGGTGGCGTTGAACGGCACGATGACGATCACATCGACACCACGGGAAATGAGGTTTTCAATCTGGGATATCTGCTTCTGCTCATTGGCGTCGGCGGATTGCACATAGACCTTGGCGTTCATCTTTTCCGCTGCCGCGACGAAATAGTCACGGTCCCGGGACCAGCGTTCAAGGCGCAGGTCGTCGATGGAAAAACCGATTTTCGGATTGGCGGAATCGGCCATGGCCGGAAGCGAGAGCAGGGCCAGCGCACTGGCGAGTAACGTGAGCCGTAGTTTTTTCATGGTGGTGCGTCCTTTTATTGTTGTTTGAAAGACACTGCATGACGTGGAGCAGGTTGCCGGTAAAACTGTAGAGAGTTGCGAGGCGCTGCGAGCAGAGATTTGTCGCGAGAATGTAACCGCTTCGCCGGGCCTGCAGCTCTCTCCAAAGTCTAGCCATTACAGCGTTTGATCAGCGGTAGATGAACCGATTGACCACGTTTTCGAGCATCTCCTGTCGACCGCTGACCGCCTGAGGATTCAGTTCGTCGGCGAACGCTTTCTGCGCCAGCGACTCCAGGCTGAAATCGCCCGCCAGCACAGCTTTGCCAAACGGCTGCTGCCAGCCCGCGTAACGTTGATCCTTGAATTTCTGAAGCTGGTCGTTCTGCACCATCGCGGCTGCGCGCTCCAGTGACAGGGCCAGGACATCCATGGCCGCGATATGGCCGTGGAACAGATCAACTTCATCCAGGCTCTGGCGACGAACCTTGGAGTCAAAGTTGAAGCCGCCATTCTTGAAGCCGCCGGCTTTCAGAATCTCGTACGTGGCGAGGGTCATTTCTTCGACACTGTTTGGAAACTGGTCCGTGTCCCAACCGTTCTGCGGATCGCCGCGGTTGGCGTCGATGCTGCCGAAGATCCCGAGTGAAACCGCCGTGGCGATTTCGTGATGGAAGCTGTGTCCGGCGAGGGTCGCGTGGTTGGCTTCGATATTGACCTTGATCTCGTTCTCCAGGCCGAACTGCTGCAGAAAACCGAAAACCGTGGCGCTGTCGTAATCGTACTGATGCTTGGTCGGCTCCTGCGGCTTGGGCTCAATCAGCAGATCGCCTTTGAAACCGATCTTGTGCTTGTGCTCGACCACCATGCGCATGAAGCGGCCCAGTTGTTCGCGTTCCTGTTTGAGGTCGGTGTTGAGCAGGGTTTCGTAGCCTTCGCGGCCGCCCCACAGTACGTAGTTCGAGCCTTTGAGGCGCTGGGTGGCGTTCATGGCGCTGAACACTTGAGCGGCGGCGAAGGCGAACACTTCAGGGTCCGGGTTGCTGGCGGCTCCGGCGGCAAAGCGCGGGTTGCTGAAACAGTTGGCTGTGCCCCACAGCAGTTTGATGCCGGTCTCTTCCTGATGGCGCTCCAAGTGATCGATCATCTGCGCGAAGTTGTTGCGGTATTCCTTCAGCGAGCCGCCTTCCGGCGCCACATCAGTGTCGTGGAAACAGTAGTAGTCGATACCCAATTTGGAGAAAAACTCGAAAGCCGCTTCAGCCTTGCCGATGGCTTGCTCCATCGGACCTGCGGCGTGCTGCCAGGGGCGCTTGAAAGTGCCTGCACCGAACACGTCCGAGCCTGGCCAGACGAATGTATGCCAATAGCAGACGGCCATACGCAGGTGCTCGCGCATGGGTTTGCCGAGGATCAGCTTGTCGGCGTCGTAGTGTTGGAAAGCAAAGGGCGAATCGCTGGCAGGACCTTCATAAACGATCCTGTCGACAGTGGGGAAGTACGACATGGGCGTGTTCCTTATTGTTCTTGGCGGTTTCCCGATACTAGCAATGGCCCTGTCGCCATGGATTATGAAAGTCACCAACAGGCAGTGCGATTTTGAGTTGAGATATGGCGACCACCCGCCTAGTCTTCAGCTCACGGCTCCGCTACCGGATCACTATAAAAACAATGAAGACTGTCCCTCCTGTTCACCGCATCGCGCTGTTATTCAATGGCAGCAAGATCTACGACCGCGGCATCATCAGTGGCATCGGCAATTACCTGAGCAGCACTCGCGCGTCCTGGGACCTGTTCCTTGAGGAGGACTTCCTTTGTCGTCTGCGCGGTATCGAGCGCTGGCAGGGTGACGGGATCATTGCCGACTTCGACGATCCTTTGATTGGCGAGGCGCTGGCCGGGATCAAGTTGCCTGTCGTGGCCGTGGGCGGCAGTTATCAGGACGCCCGGGCGTATCCGAAGGGGATTCCTTACGTCGCGACCGACAACGACGCGCTGATGAAGCTGGCATACGAGCACTTGATAGAAGCGGGGCTGACCCGTTTCGCCTGCTTCAGCCTGCCGGAGTCGCAGGCCAATCGCTGGGCGCAGGAGCGTGAGAAGGCGTTTCGCAGGCTGCTGCAGCGCGACGGGCTGCACGTCGATATCTATCGTGGCATGGGCACCAGCGCGCCGCTCTGGGACAGCGCCGTCGAGCAGCAGATCGCCTGGCTGCAAAGCCTGCCCAAGCCGATTGGCATCATCGCGGTCAGTGATGCCCGCGCCCGGCAGTTGCTGCAAGCTTGCCTGACGGCTGGCATTGCCGTGCCGGAGCAGGTGGCGCTGATCGGCATCGACAACGATCCGCTGACCCGCACTCTGACCCGAGTGCCGCTGAGCTCGGTTATCCAGGGCACCGAAACCATGGGCCGGACGGCTGCGCACCTGCTGCATCAAATGCTGCACGGCATGCCGTCCGCCGGGACGCAGATTCTGATACCACCCGATGCGATCAACGTTCAGGCTTCAAGCCTGCACCAACCTCTGGGCGATCCGTATGTGATGCAGGCGCTGCTGTTCATCCGCCAGTATGCGTGTCAGGGCATCAAGACTGCGCAGGTGGCAGCCTATGTCGGAATATCACGGTCCTCGCTGGAGTCGCACTTTCGCAAGGTGCGGGGCTGCAGCGTCCATGACGAGATCCTGCGCTTCAAGCTCGCCGCAGCGGCCAGCGGGCTGGAGAACACCGATTCGGCCATCGCCGACATTGCCCGCGATTGCGGCTTCACCTCGGCGCAGTACCTGCACACCGTATTCCGCCGCGAGTTCGGCTGCACGCCGAGGGAGTATCAGCAGGGTGGGAACGAGAGGCGGGTGTCCGTCTGACATAGCGCAAGCTGAGCAGTCATGCCGTCATCTCTTATGTCAGCCAATACCACAGCAGCGACGTGCCCACCAGACCGACCACCGACACGATGGTCTGCAGCACCGACCAGACCCACAGCGTCTGTTTCAGCTGCAGGCCGAAGTATTCGCGGACCATCCAGAAGCCTGCATCGTTGACGTGGCAGAAGAACACCGAGCCTGCCCCGATCACCAGCGCCACCAAGGAGGCCTCGACGGGGGCCAGACCGGCCATCATCGGAGCCAGGATGCCTGCTGTCGTAGTCGTCGCCACGGTGGCGGAGCCGGTGGCCTGACGCAGCGCAACGGCAATCAGCCAGGCCAGCAGCAGATACGGCATGTGCGCGCCTTCGGCCACTTTGCTGATGGTCTGGCTGACACCTGCATCCAGGAGCGTTTGCTTCAGGCCTCCACCGGCACCGATGGTCAGCAGCAACACGGCAATCGGCGCCAGGCTTTTGCGCAAGGTGCCGCCGACGTGTTCACGAGAAAGACCATTGGCCCAGCCCAGGCACACGGTTGCCGCCAGCACGGCGATGCTCAGTGCAACCAGCGGTTCACCGAGAAATTTCAAGGTCAGCGCAACGCTGCTTTCGGGCTCCATCGCCACTTTGGCCAGCGTGCTGCCCAGCATCAGGATCACCGGCAACAGAATGATCAGCAGCGACATGCCAAAGCCGGGCTGGCGGCTGACGTCAGGCTTGGCGCTGAACAGCTTGCCCAGATCGGCAGGCTCTTCGATGTGCATGCGTTTTGACAGCCAGTTACCGTAAAGGGGCCCAGCAAGAATGACTGCGGGGATCGCGACGCAAAGCCCCAGCAGCATGGTCAGCCCCAGATCGGCGTGCAAGGCACTGACCGCGATCAACGGACCGGGATGGGGAGGCATCAGCGCGTGCAGCGTTGTCATGCCGGCCAGCGCCGGGATGGCGATTTTCAGCAATGGCTGACCCGACTGGCGCGCCATGACGAAGATGATCGGCACCATCATCACCAGGCCGACTTCGAAGAACAGCGGCAGGCCGATGACCATCGCCACCACCGCCATGACCCACGGCAGCATCTTGCCCTTGCCCAGGCCTAGCAGGGTAGATGCGATGCGGTCCGCAGCCCCGGACTCGGCCATCAGTGCGCCGAGCATGGCACCCAGGGCGATGATGATGCCGGCCTCGCCCAAAATACCACCCGCGCCCTTGCTGAACGCTTTGGCGACGGCTTCGGCGGGCAGCCCTGCGCCTATCCCGGCGATGAACGTACCGACCAGAATCGACAGAAAAGGCGGGAGTTTGGTGGCACTGATCAACACGATGATCGTAGCGATTGCAATCAGGCAGCAGACAATCAGACGGGTGTCGTGAAACACCCAGGCAGCAGACGACAGATCCAACGCGGACCCCCTTATCAATCGGTTTCTATTCGGGTTCTGGCCAAGGCTTGCGTGGCAGGTGTTGATACAATTTGTTGCAATTTACCAAACGATACCCGAATGCGGCGTTGTGTCGCAGTTAATTTTTCACGGGTTTTGGCCGAAGTCGCGGTTGCGCAATGGCAGGAAAAGTGAGTGTCGATACTGTCCTGATTTAATTTTCTGACTCGTCAGTTCAAGTGATGCATGGTGTATGGCGATACAAAAAGGAATTACCTGCTGACCGGGTTTCGCTTTCAGCCGATGTGATCTATACCTTGGGTTCACGTTATGTGAAGCCAGGAGCTTTCAGATGTCGGACGTCGATCAAACCCAGCAAGCGCAACCTTCTCCCAACCAGAACCACGACGATGTCGTTGCCCAGATCAAGTGGCAGGGCAAGCAGATCGATTGGCTGCTGCAGTGGCTGGTCAAATTTGTTGCCAACACTAAAGTAGAAATGGGCGTGACCCTGACGGTCGGTGGCAACCTTGTGTCAGGTAATCTTATTTCCCATGATGCCTATTTCGAACAATTGGCCGAGGACATTTCCGCTCCGTTCACCCAGTTTGCGAACGGAGCCGACGCCTCAATGAAGGAAATGATTCTTTCGTTCAAGCCTGGCGACTCGTCTGAAGACACACCCGCTTTTCACTTTATTCACCTCAAGGATTGCCAGACCTACTCAAGCGACGGAAATCCGATCTGCGAATCCGGAGTACTGTGGCGTGGCAGGATCGCTGCGGTAGATGGTTTCACTATTGGAATGATTGCCAAGAAGTAGCGCGTTCCAGTGATTCAATACAACGCACAACGCCCCGGTAACACCGGGGCCTCTGGTGATGGATCGCTCAGCGTCTGATTTTTTTCAGCATCGCTTCGAACTCGTTCAAATGCTTCACCTGACGCCGTTTGGCTTGATTCAGGGCGCTGATGAAGTGAGTGTCTGAAGTGAGTGACGTGAGTTGTTCATACACGGCTATCTGCTTTTCCTCTGTAGCAATGTTGGAGCGCAGATAGTGACCAAGCTGCGCGACGTCACGCACTTTGTCTGAGGGCTGCTGCGGATTGTCGTCCATCTGCTCTGCCGAAGCTTCAGTCGCTTCCAATGGGTTGCTGATAATTCCCTTACCTTTGAGCAAGGCACCGAAATCGGCGCTGTCAGGTGCGCCGGAAAGATTCGATGTGTGACCTTTGGCCAGTTCCAGCAGAATCGACGCAAGAACCCGTGCATTCTTGATCTTTTCCTTGGCGATCCGGATGAGCGCTGCCTTGTGGACAGGATCATCTTCAGTAATCGCCTGGCTCAGATAGGCCGTTGCCATTGGCAGCTCGCCTTCAGCACCTCTGAACTGTTCAAGCAGGAGGTCGAAGAACGCGAGATTGGACATGAATGTGTTACTCGTTGGGTCGGACATGCTTGTCTCCAATAATCAGATACCTCTCGTATTCGCTATTTCTGAGCCGATAGTGAAAACCATGGTTCAGTGTTTTCGATCAGTGAGCCGACCCGCTGCACGCTTCAGGGATTCATGAATTCAGGATGAGTTGCCCGTTCTCGACACCGACCTTCAAGCCCAGATAGTTTGGCAGGGTCCAGTCCTGTGCTTCATAAGGATGCAGATGCGCTGCGGTGATCACTACCACTGGCGCGCCCGCAGCCTTGCCCGCCGCGATACCGGCCGGCGCGTCCTCGAACACCAGGCATTGCGCGGGTTCCACGCCCAGCCGCTTTGCTGCCAGCAAAAAACCATCCGGTGCGGGTTTGCCCTGTGTTACATCCTCGGCGGTGATGACGACGTCAGGCAACGTGAGGCCGGCGGCCTTCATACGCGCTTGCGCCAGTGCGAGCGGGGCAGAGGTGACGACTGCCCAGCGGTCGGCGGGCAACGAGGCCAGGAAATCAGCCACGCCCTCTATGGCGGCCACGCCTTCCACATCTTCGATTTCGGCCTGTGAAATGGCATCCGCTTCCTGCTGCACGTCGATCCCTGGAATGTTTTGCTTGCGGACCGTGTCGATGCTTCTTACGCCGTGAATCGTCGGCAGGAAGCGGTCTACATCCAGCCCGTGTTTCTGTGCCCACTTCGCCCACACGCGCTCGGCGGCGATCACTGAGTTGAGCAGGGTGCCGTCCATGTCGAACAGAAAGGCGGCGAAGGGCTTATGGTCAGGCATGCTGGTCTCGCAATCATCGAATGAGCGGTAAAGATGCCCGGCCGCGCCGTCTCCGCGCAAGGCGCGAAAGCATGTCTGCTTGTTAAATCGGTAGCATCATCTTGCCATTCTCTACGCGACAAAATGCCGCAATCGGCCTTCAGACGAGTAAGATGTGGCCCTGACTTAAAACACCGAATCCTGTCCGGTATGGCCTGAACGAACTGGCACATAAAGAAAAAGAAGAAAAGCCAGGCTGCCCGCCCCGGTCGACGCACAGAATCAATGAGTAGACGAAAAAGGCGATCAGAAAAAATGACCAACACTTCGCGACCTTTGTATATTTCCTACGCAGGACCTTCACTGCTGGAAATGCCCCTGCTGAACAAGGGCAGTGCCTTTACCCCGCAAGAGCGGGTCGAATTCAATTTGATCGGGCTGCTGCCGCAGAACGTAGAGACGATCGAAGAGCAAGTCACCCGGGTCTTCAGTCAGTACAAGCAATGTGCGACCGATCTGGACAAACATATTTACCTGCGCTCGATTCAGGACAACAACGAAACGTTGTTCTTCCGGCTGCTGGACTCGCACCTGGACGAAATGCTGCCGATCATTTACACCCCGACGGTCGGCCAGGCGTGCCAGGAATTCTCCAAGATCTACCGCACGCACCGCGGTCTGTTCATCTCCTACCCTGAACGCGACCGCATCGACGATATCCTGCGCAGCGCCACCAAGGACCGCATCAAGATTATCGTGGTTACCGACAGCGAGCGCATTCTTGGCCTGGGCGATCAGGGCATCGGCGGCATGGGCATCCCGATCGGCAAGCTGTCGCTGTACACCGCCTGCGGTGGCATAAGCCCGGCCTACACCTTGCCGATCGTGCTCGATGTGGGCACCAACAATCGCGAACTACTCGACGACCCGATGTACATGGGCTGGCGTCACGAGCGCGTGTCGGGCAAGGAGTACGAAGACTTCATCGCCCTCTTCATCGATGCTGTCCAGCGTCGCTGGCCGGACGTGCTGTTGCAGTTCGAAGACTTTGCCCAGTCCAACGCCATGCCGTTGCTGGAGAAATACCGCGACGAGCTCTGCTGCTTCAACGACGACATCCAGGGCACCGCATCGGTCGCCGTGGGCACCTTGCTGGCGGCCTGCAAGGCCAAGGGCGAAACCCTCGGGCAGCAGAAAGTCGTGTTCGTCGGTGCAGGTTCCGCCGGTTGCGGGATCGCCGAGCACATCATTGCGGCGATGCAGATCGAAGGCCTGAGCGAAAGCGAAGCCCGTCAGCGTATCTTCATGGTCGATCGCTTTGGTTTGTTGACCGATGGCATGGACAATCTGCTGGACTTCCAGAAGCGTCTGGCGCAGAAGACGGCCGACGTGTCTGGCTGGATCTCGGGCTCCGACGCGTTCCCGACGCTGCTCGACGTGGTCACCCACGCTGGCGCCACCGTATTGATCGGTGTGTCGGGCCAGCGGGGTCTGTTCACCGAGCAGGTCATTCGCGAGGTACACAAGCACTGCGCCAAACCGCTGGTGATGCCCCTGTCGAACCCGACCTCCAAGGTCGAAGCCACGCCGGAAGAAATCCTGCGTTGGACCGACGGCAATGCACTGGTCGCCACCGGCAGTCCATTCGCTCCGGTCGAGATCAACGGACGCACCGTGCATATCGCACAGTGCAACAACTCTTACATCTTCCCTGGCATCGGTCTGGGCGTAGTGGCCTGTAAAGCCACGCGCATCACCGATCGCATGTTGATGGCAGCGTCCAACGCATTGGCCGAATGCTCGCCGATGGTGACAGGGCAGGGCGACGCGGTGCTGCCGCCGCTCAAGGAAATCCAGCAGGTCAGCCGCAAGATCGCGCTGGCAGTCGCCAAAGAGGCTCAGGCTGAAGGGCTGGCGCTGGAAACCACCGAAGAGGTGTTGCTGGCCTCTATCGAACGCAACTTCTGGCTGCCGGACTACCGGGCCTATCGCCGCCGTTCGGTCTGATTGACTGGAAAGTGTCAACTACGCCCCCGCAAGCCTGCTTGCGGGGGCGTTTTTTTATGAGGGTAATCAGCGGTTTGCCTGAATCCTGCCTGTCTCGCCGTGAAATAAACTTAATCCAACCGGGCGTTCGCACACTTTTCACATAAAATTGATAGGGCGCTGCTTACAGTCCGCCCGACCGGGGAAGTTGGCGGGCTCAGGTATCACCCGGTACATATCAATCAAATAAGCAGAGTGCGATGTCGAAAATCAGAAGTGTCAGACCAGAGGCCGTCACATTACTGGCCAGCGTTTTTTTACTGTCGTTCTTCAATCTCAATCTCTGGCAGCATCTGATTGCAATCACCAGTTCTGACACTAAAGGCATCGCAATGCGCGTGGCCTTCGTCGTCATGCTCTTCTGTGTGTTCAATATATGCCTGACGCTGGTGGCGTTCAGACGCGTCTTGAAACCTGTGCTGATTCTCATGTTCATGATCAGCGCGGGCGTCGCCTACTTCATGACTGAATACGGTGTGATGATCGACGCGGGCATGTTTCGCAACTTTGCCGAAACCAATGTCACCGAGGTACAGGGCCTGCTGTCTCTCAAGCTGATTGGCTACATCCTTTTACTGGGCATCCTGCCGTCCCTGCTGTTGTGGAAAACCCCGATCAATTACCGCCGCTGGCACCGTGAACTGTTCAGCAAACTGGTCGTGGGCGTCGTCTGCAGTCTCGCCATCGGGGGGGCTGCACTGGCCAACTACCAAGGGCTTTCTTCACTGTTTCGCAACCATCATGAGCTGCGCCTGATGGTGGTGCCCAGCAACTATATTGGCGCATCGGTGGGCTATCTGAATGAGCAGGTCATGTCTGCCCGACGGCCATTCGTGAAGCTCGGCGAGGACGCGAAGCGCTCTGCAGAAATGGCCGCGCATACCCGCAAGTCACTGACCGTACTGGTGGTCGGTGAAAGTGCCAGGGCCGAAAACTTCGGCATCCTGGGTTATGGGCGAAATACCACACCCAACCTGAGCAACGAGCGCGACCTCGTGGCGTTTACCGACGTGTATTCGTGCGGCACCGAAACGGCTGTGTCAGTGCCGTGCATGTTTTCCAATATGGGGCGCAAGGATTACGACGGCACCAAGGCCCACAATCAGGAAGGGCTGCTGGATGTGCTCCAGCGCGCCGGCATCCAGGTGGTGTGGCGCGACAATCAGGCCGGCTGCAAAGGCACCTGCGATCGTGTCGCCTTTCAGGATGTCAGCAACCTGAAGGACCCGCTGCTGTGCAATAACCACGAATGCCGCGACGAGATTCTGCTGCAGGGCCTGGAAGGCTTCATCAACAGTCTGGACAAGGATACGGTGCTGGTCCTGCACCAGATGGGTAGTCACGGGCCGGAATACTACAAGCGCTATCCGAAGGAATATGAAAAATTCACGCCGGTGTGTGAAAGCAACGCGCTGAACAACTGCAGCCGCGACAGTATCGTCAACGGCTACGACAACACGCTGCTGTACACCGACCACGTGCTGTCGAAACTGATCGATGTATTGCGCGCTCATCAGGACAAGGTCGACACAGCGATGATCTACCTGTCCGACCACGGCGAATCGCTGGGCGAGTACAACCTGTTTCTGCACGGCACGCCGTATCTGCTGGCGCCTGACCAGCAAAAACATGTGCCCATGCTCATCTGGCTGTCGGAAAGCTACCAGCGTTCTTACGCGGTCACGCCACAATGCCTGGCCAAGGAACGCGATACGCCGCTCAGCCAGGACAATCTCTTTCATTCCATGTTGGGCCTGTTGAAAGTCGACACCAAGGTCTACAACCCCGCGCTGGACCTGTTTGCCGGTTGCCGCAGCGAGGTGGCAGCCAGCGCTCAATGAGGCTGATCACTGCGCAGGCAGCCTCGGGTTTGCGGCATTACTGCAATCATTTTCATCAAGATGCGCATGACCGGGACGACAGATGCGCGATAACACCCGGCGGCGATATATACTGCGCGCCATTGTTCAAGGGAGAGCCGTGTGGCCATCGATATTCACTGGATTCGCGACGACGACAGCCTCGCCCTGCATTGCGCTCAGTGGCAGACTCTGCCGTTCGTTGCGCTCGACACCGAATTCATGCGGGTCGACACTTTTTACCCCATTGCTGCCTTGCTGCAGATCGGCGACGGTTCGCGTGCCTGGCTGATTGATCCGTTATTGATCAACGACTGGACGCCGCTGTCTGCGCTGCTTGAGAACCCTGACGTCATCAAGGTCGTTCACGCGTGCAGCGAAGACCTCGAGGTGCTGTTGCGCCTGACCGGCAGCCTGCCGGTTCCGCTGTTCGACACCCAGCTGGCAGCCGCCTACCTGAACCTCGGGTTTTCCATGGGCTACTCGCGTCTGGTCCAGGAGGTCCTCAACATCGACCTGCCCAAGGGCGAGACCCGTTCGGACTGGCTGCAGCGTCCGCTTTCCGAGACCCAGATCAGTTATGCCGCCGAAGATGCGGTGCACCTTGCCGAGCTGTTCACGATCCTGCGTCCGCGTCTTTCCGACGAGAAGTTCGCGTGGCTGCTCGAGGATGGCGCGGAGCTGGTTGCCAACCTGCGTCGTGAAATCGATCCTTATGAGGTCTATCGCGAAGCCAAGCTGGCCTGGAAGCTGTCCCGTGCCCAGTTGGCAGTATTGCGTGGCTTGTGTGCCTGGCGCGAAGTGCAGGCCCGTGCCCGCAACGTGCCGCGCAACCGCATCGTGCGTGAGCACTCGCTCTGGCCGCTGGCCAAGACCCAGCCGGATAACCTCGGCGCGCTGGCCCGCATCGAAGACATGCACCCGCGCACCGTGCGTCAGGATGGCGAATTCCTGCTCGAACTGATCAAGACCGCCGCCAGCGTGCCGCCCGAAGAGTGGCCACAGGCGTTGCCCGAGCCTCTGCCTGTCGATGCTGCCGGTTCGCTCAAGCGTCTGCGTGCCATTGGCCAGGAGTTCGCCGAACGACTGGACATGGCGCCCGAGCTGATGCTGCGCAAGAAGACCCTCGAAGCGCTGCTCAAGAGCGGTTACCCCGATGGTCCTTACCAATTGCCTGATTCGCTGCGTGGCTGGCGTCGCGAACTGATGGGCCAGGCGCTGCTCGACAGCCTGGCAACGCCGGGAGAACAGCCTTGAAGCGTATCTGCTCGATCTACCGCAGTCCGAAAAAGAATGAAATGTACCTGTATGTCCTGAAAAGCGACGTGCTCAAGCGTGTACCGCCAGAGTTGCTGGCGGCGTTCGGCACGCCGTATCACGCGTTTGATCTGGTGCTCAGCCCCGAGCGGGCGCTGGCGCGTGAGGACATCCACAAGGTGCTGGAAAACCTCGACGCTCAGGGTTATCACTTGCAGATGCCACCGGCCGAAGACGAGTACATCGAGCATCTGCCCGAAGAGCTGCTGCGTCGCAACGATCCGATGTGATCGGTCTCCACGTTTGAAGCGGCCCGCGTCTGGCGTGGGTCGTCTGTCCCGTTTTTAAGGTTTCTGAAGCATGCGCGTCCTGATTGCCGAGCACGATTACCCCCTTTACACCCAGTTGCTGCGCAAGGCTGCGCCTGATCTGGAAGTCCTGAGCAGCGGCGATTCGGCTGAGCTGTCCCGCATGGCCAGCGACTGTCCGGTCTGGCTGGGACAGCCCGATCTGATGGCCAACCTGCTGCGCCAGGGGCACAAACCCCAGTGGCTGCAATCCACTTGGGCGGGCATCACGCCGCTGCTGATCCCGGGCCTTTCCCGTGACTATCGCCTGACCCGTGCCGTTGGGATCTTCGGGCAGGTCATGGCCGAGTTTGTGCTGACGTACATGCTCGGTCACGAGCGTGAAGTGCTGGCGCGTCTGATGAGTCAGGTTGAACGCAAGTGGGACAATCGTCCGGGCCAGAGCCTGGCCGAGTTTCTGGTGCCGTTCGGTGTGCAGGTGTTCGGTGTGGCCTCCGAGGCGCGTACCCAGGCGCCTTTTGTCGAGGTGTCGGCGCTGACCGATATCGACAATCTGGTTGGCGACATGGATTACGTCATCAACCTGCTGCCCAATACGCCTGACACTCAGGACCTGTATGACGCCAAGCTGTTTGCCAGCTTCAAGCCCACCGCGTTGTTCCTCAACGTCGGACGTGGCGCAGCCGTGGTCGATGCCGATCTGGTCGAAGCCCTGAAAGAAGGGCATCTGGCGGGGGCTGTGATTGACGTCTGCCGGCAGGAGCCGTTGCCCCAGCGTCATCCGTTCTGGACGGCCTATGGCCTGCTGTTGACCGGACACAGCTCCGCACCGACATCACCGGTGGCCATGACCGACCTGTTCGTCGAAAACCTGAAAGCGTTCAACGCCGGTGAGGCGTTGCGCGGGGAAGTGGATTTTTCACGCGGGTATTGATGGACTTGAGTCTGATGTGGGAGGCGGCTTGCCGGCGATAGCGTCAGACCAGTCAATGAACGTCGACTGAAAAAATGCATCGCCGGCAAGCCGCCTCCCACGGTCCGGTGTTTGCTACGAGATAGCTTCACATCCGGACGCGTATTACAGCGAAAAATCACCTTCTGCCACCAGCTGTGCAACCGGCAGGCGTGGGCTTGGGGTTTCGCGGCCTTGCAGGTATTCCGGCAGGGTCGACTTGTCGCCCAGTTTGCCTACTGCAACGGCAGCATGCAGGGCATAACCTTCGGGGATTTTCAATTCCTTGCGGGTCAGATCCTGATCAAACCCGGCCATGCCGTGGGTGTGCCAGCCGCTCAGGCTGGCCTGCAGCGCCAGATAACCCCACGCAGAACCAGTGTCGAAGGTGTGCCACAGCGCCGGGCCTTCTTCGGTCGCGCCGGGTGCGGTAAAGGTGGTCTTGGAGATGACAATCACCAGTGCCGAAGCATGCTGTGCCCAACCGCGGTTGAACTCGTTCAGCAGGGTCAGGAAACGCTCCCAGTTCGGCGTATCGCGACGCGCGTACAGAAACCGCCACGGCTGCGAGTTGTAGGCCGAAGGTGCCCAGCGTGCGGCTTCGAAAAAGCTCAGCAGGGTTTCCTCGGGAATGCTTTCGCCGGTAAAGGCGCGGGGCGACCAGCGCTCGGTGAATTGCGGGTCGATGGCATGTTCTGCGACGCGAGAGTTTGTGCTCATGAGAGTCCTGTAGAAGAGAAGGGCAAAGGGAGCGTGACTCGATGGGCCGTTGTCGGCAGGCATCGCGTAGGCGCATTGAAAGCGCTCTAACGCTACTGTTTTGCCTTCCTGCTGACAAGGGCTTCGCTACCGGCAGTCGCAAGTGCTTGGCCCGCACTCGATGTGCCACTAGACTGGCGGCCTTTTCCACAGCCGATACCGTTGTCCGAACCATGGCCGCCAAAGTTGAACCCTTCTGGATCCGCAAGACCCTCGACCAGCTCGACAGCACCGAGTGGGAGTCGTTGTGCGATGGCTGCGGATTGTGCTGCCTGCAAAAGCTGGAAGATGAAGAAGACAATAGCGTGTATTACACGCGTATCGCCTGCAAGCTGCTGGACCTGAAGACCTGCCAGTGTTCGGACTACGAAAACCGCCGTGCTTCGGTGCCGGACTGTATTCAGCTCACGCCCGGTCAGGCAGATGAATTCAAATGGTTACCGCCGACCTGTGGCTATCGGCTGGTGAGCGAGGGCAAGGACTTGCCGCTCTGGCATCACTTGGTATGCGGTGATCGCGATGCGGTGCATCACGAGCGTATCTCCCAGTCAGGACGCATGCTCAGTGAGTTGAGCGTGGCCGAGGACGACTGGGAGGATCACCTGATCTTTCGTGCGGGCTGAGTGATCAGACGCCGGACTTGGGCTCGGTGAGTGCGTCGATGCCGTTGACGGTCGCGGTTTTCACGGCTTTCTCGGCATTGGCTTGCAGCTCGCTCAGCTCTGCGCCGGCACGTTCGATGGTGGAGCGTGCGCTTTGCAGGTCGCTGCGACCTTTTTCCATCAGGCTCTTGGCCGAACAGTGACCGGTGATGCCACGTGCCAGAACCGCGCCGCCAATGGCCAGTTGAATTAGACCCAGGAATCCGCCGCGACGCACGCCTTTACCCATCATCAGGACGCCGCCTGCCAGCGAGCCGATACGCTCCCAGCCCTGGACGTTCTGATCGGGATGCGGCTGAAACGGCTCGGGTGTGTCGATACGCTCGATAATCGGGGTGTCGCGCATGGTGGCTCTCCAGAGTGGTGTAAGTCGGTTCAGAGAAACTGACTGCCCGTCAGCGAGACTGGTTCAATGCTTTTGCTTCAACCTTCGCTGGACGGATCGACCTTCTCACGACCGAACTGCGGGCCGGAGCGGGTATTGATGCCCTTTGCCATGCGGTCATACAGCACGACATTGACCGTGGCGGCCAGATTCATGCACCCCTCGGTGGGGATGTAGACCACGTCTTCGCACCAGTCACGAATGTCCTGATCCAGCGAACCGTCCTCCGGGCCGAAGATATACAGCGCCCGGTCAGGATGCGTGTACTCCGGCAGCGCCCTTGCACCTTCGACCAGCTCGACGGCCACCGGAATGCAGCCCAGCGGCAGAATGCTCTTGAGGTCTTCGATGCCAATCAGCGGGATGTCCTGATGGATCTTCTTGGTGTCGGTGATGAAGTCCCGCGCCCGCTCGTAGCGCTTGCCGGTGTAGAACACCGAAGCCACGCCGTAGCAGCCAGCGGCGCGCATCACGGAGCCGACGTTTTCCGGGGACTTGGGGTTGTACAGACCGATGCAAGCATAACGTTTGTTGGCCACGGGAAGGGTGCTCTGGGGAAAACCGCCGATTATACAAGACTGCCCGGCGTCAGAACCACATGCGTACCCCGACCACCAGCCGCGCGTCGTTGACGTCCTCACCTTCCTCTCGGGCATAGTCGGCCGTCTTGCCGTAGGTACGATTCCAGGTCACGCCGATGTAAGGCGCAAACTCCGGACGCAGTTCGTAACGCAGCCGCAGCCCGAGTTCAGTGCTCGAAAGGCCGGAGCCGATGCCGCGCTGCGGATCGTCCTTGCCATAGGCGTTGATTTCGGAAGTGGGCTGCAGGATCAGCTGATTGGTCAGCGTCAGGTCGTAATCGCCCTCAAGCCGTGCAGCGCTCTGGCCGGCTTCACCGAGAAAGGCGGTGGCCTGAACGTCGAGATCGGAAATCGCCGAGCCTTGCACGCCAAACGCCGCCCAGCTCTGTGGAGCGCCGGGTTTGAAATCCTGGCGCGCACCGACGACCACGTCCCACGACGAGGTGATAGCGTGTCCCCAAAGCGCCTGCAGTTCCGCTTCCTCGGTCTTGCCGTTCACGCGTTCGCCCTCCGAGCGAAGCACTAGCCTGTCGATGTCGCCACCAATCCAGCCCGACAGATCCCAGGCCAGCGCACTGCCGTCGTTTGCGTTCTGCCATTCCATCTTCTCGGCCAGAAAGTAGGAATTGATGGCTGCGTCGTGTACCTGATGCCCGTCGTGGCTGGTATAGAGCGCCGCCCGGTCTGCATCGGTGATAGCCGGAATCGGCGTTCGACTCTGGTCGGGTGTGGATTGCACCGGTTGCGTTTCTGGCATGGCGTGACTGGAGTGATCCATCCCGTGGTCCATGCCCTGCATGTCAGCAGCGCTGGCCTGCGCCGTGAGAATCATGCCGAGGCCCATCAGCACCATCGGCAGGCGAGGGTGGCCCGGGACCTGGTTCAACATTTGAGTCTTCATTCTTCTACCCGCACTTCACGAAACATGCCCATTTCCATGTGATAAAGCATATGGCAGTGATACGCCCAGCGCCCGAGGGCATCGGCGGTCACGCGATAGCTGCGTTTTGAGCCCGGTGGCATGTCGATGGTGTGTTTGCGCACCTTGAACCTGCCGTGCTCGTCTTCCAGATCGCTCCACATGCCGTGCAGGTGGATCGGATGCGTCATCATCGTGTCGTTGACCAGCACCACACGAACTCGTTCGCCATATTTGAGTTTCAGGGGCGCTGCATCGGAGAACTTCACGCCGTCGAACGACCAGGCGAATTTCTCCATGTGACCGGTGAGGTGCAACTCGATCGTGCGACTCGGCTCGCGGCCATCCGGGTCGTCGAAGGCGCTGTGCAGGTCGGCGTAGGTCAGGACCTTGCGGCCGTTGTTTCTCAGGCCGATGCCTGGATCATCGAGTTTGGGTGAGGTGCTCATGGCCTGCATGTCGACCAGCGGGTTGTTGGTTTCGCTGTCCGGGTGCGATTGTGGAGTGTTGATGGGCATGGCGTTGTGATCCATGCCTTGCATGTCGTGACCCATCTGGCTGTGGTCCATGCCCTGCATGCTGTCGTGATTCATGCTGCCGTTGCTCATTGCACCATGATCCATGCCGCCCATGCCCATGTCCTCCATGCTCAACAATGGGCGCGGGTCGAGGGACGGCACGTCTGCTTTCATGCCTGGCCTGCTGGTGAGTGTGCCTCGCGCAAAACCGCTGCGGTCCATCGACTGGGCGAATAGCGTGTAGGCGCCGTCGGCAGGTTCGACGATCACGTCGAAGGTTTCGGCCACTGCGATGCGTAACTCGTCGACGCTTACCGGTTTGACGTGCTGGCCGTCGCTGGCAACGACAGTCATCTTCAGGCCGGGAATACGCACATCGAAGTAGGTCATGGACGAGCCGTTGATGAAGCGCAGACGGATTCGCTCGCCCGGTTTGAAAAGGCCCGTCCAGTTCATGTCCGGCGCCTGGCCGTTCATCAGGTAGGTGTAAGTAGCGCCGCTGACGTCAGCCAGATCGGTCGGGTCCATCTGCATCTGCGCCCACATCGCACGGTCGGCGACGGTTTTGCTCCAGCCCTTGTCGCTGACGTCGTTGATGAAGTCGCCCACGGTGCGCTTGTTCTGGTTGTAGTAGTCGGACTGCTTCTTGAGTTTCTTCATCAAGCGCGTTGGGTCTTCGTCCGTCCAGTCGGTGAGCATGACGACGTGCTCGCGCTCGTAGCTGAACGGCTCCGGGTCTTTTGCGTCGATGATCAGCGGCCCGTAGACCCCGGCCTGTTCCTGAAAGCCCGAGTGACTGTGGTACCAGTAGGTGCCGTTCTGTCTGACCTTGAAGCGGTAAACGTACAGGCCGTTCGGGGCGATGCCGTCAAAGCTCAGGCCGGGAACGCCGTCCATGTTGGCGGGCAGGATGATGCCGTGCCAGTGAATGGACGTGGTGTCCTTGAGCCGGTTCTTCACCCGCAGCGTGACGGTATCGCCTTCGCGCCAGCGCAGCAGAGGGCCGGGCAGGCCGCCGTTGACCGTCATGGCGGTGCGCGGGCTGCCGGTGAGGTTGACGGGAGTTTCACCAATGAACAGGTCGAATTCAGTGCCTGACAGTTCCAGCGATTCACCTGGACGCGGCGCGGCCCAGACCGGACTGCGCCAGAGCCCGAGCCCGAGCCCGCCCAGCAGACCCCCTGCGGTCAGTCCTTTCACGAAGGTGCGTCTTGAAGTTCCGGGAAGCATGATGGCGTATCCGTACGGTCGGTTCGGCGCAGGCCGGACAGCCTGCGGATCTGGCGAAAAGATGCCACAAGGCGGAAGGCGAGGGGATTACATTTCAGTCAGGTTGCGCCACGTCAAATCCGCCTCACCACTGATCGTGCCATCGCGTGGGAACGATCAGTGCAAGGAATAGACGATGATCGTGCCTACGCTCTGCGTGGGCATGCATCCCGGGACGCTCTGCGTCCCAAATGGGTCTGATGACGCAGATGCTTTGTGAACGACCAGGGCAGCCTTTCCCGTCACTCGTCCTTTTTCATCAACCCTGCCAGCGCAGCAAACGGGTTGTGCGTTGCCTTGGACGTTTTCGGCGAGCTGAGGGAGCTGTCGGAGAAGTACTGCTGATCGGTATAACGGGAGTGTTCGTTGTCGTGGCAGTACAGGCAGAGCAGTTCCCAGTTGGAGCCGTCCTGCGGGTTGTTGTCGTGGTTGTGGTCGCGGTGGTGAACGGTCAGTTCGCTCAGGCGCTTGCCGGCGAACTCACGGGCACAGCGCCCGCAGACATGCGGATACATGCGCAGGGCCTTGTCGCGGTAGCCCATTTCGCGGTCGCGCTGAGCGTCGGCCAGAATACGATCCAGCTTGGCAGTGTTGGAGGGCGGGTTGGCCGTGCTCATGGTGTCACCTGTTCGTGTGCGCATTGAAAGCGGAATGTCGGCAAGTTTAGCGCCGGATGAACAAACTCACACCTGTTGCGAGAGCAATTGGCCGTCGACCATGCGCAAACGTCGCGACAGCGAAATGGCCAGGGCGCGAATGATCTTGGCGGCGATCTTCGGTGCGTCATCGAGCATCTTGTCCAGCGAATCGCGACCCAGGTTCAGCAACTGGCAGCTTGTCGCCGCGATGCAACTGGCCGAACGACGTTCGCCGTCCAGCACCGCCATCTCGCCGAATGCCCGGCCACGGCGCAGGGTGGCGATTTCGACCTGCTGGCCTTCACTGTTGAGCTTCTGCACGGACACCGTGCCTTGATGGATGATGCACATGAACGTTCCGGCATCACCTTCGGCAAACACTGCTTCGCCCTTTTCGATGTCGGTGATGCTGAAGTAGCCCGCCACAGCGAGGAAATCGCTAGGCAGCAGGGTGTCGAACAGGCCGCAGTCCAGCAGCATGTCGCGTATGGCGTTGTTCAGGTTGGACAGTTGTTCTGACATGGTTCGGTCTTGTGTTCAGGCTTCAGTGAGGGGGGCAGATCCTTGCCCCCGATGCTAGTAAGACAGGCGTTGGGTGCCAAGTTCATTCGCCGGTTTGCAATACCTTGAAGATGAATCCGTATTCCAGCGCCACATCGCGCAAGCCTTGATAGCGGCCGCTCATCCCGCCGTGCCCGGCACCCAGTTCGGTTTTGAGCAGCAAGAGGTTGTCGTCTGTCTTTGTAGCACGCAACTTCGCGACCCACTTGGCCGCTTCCCAATACTGCACACGGCTGTCGTTGTAACCGGCGATCACCAGCATGGCCGGATACGCCTGGACGCTGACATTTTCATAAGGCGCGTAGGCCTTGATGCGTTCGTAGACCTCGGGCTCCTGCGGGTTGCCCCATTCGTCATATTCGGTGACGGTCAGCGGCAACTCGGGATCGAGCATGGTGTTGAGCACGTCCACGAATGGCACCTCGGCAATCGCCGCCTTGAACAGGTCCGGACGCTGATTGAGCACCGCGCCCATCAACAGACCGCCCGCGCTGCCGCCACTGATCACCAGTTGCTCGGAGCGGGTCAACCCCTCGGCAATCAAGTGCTCGGCGCAGGCAATGAAATCACCAAAAGTATTCTGTTTGTGTTCCTGCTTGCCGTTGCGATACCAGGCTTCGCCCAACTCGCCGCCGCCGCGCACATGCGCGATGGCGAACGCCACGCCCCGGTCCAGCAGGCTCAGGCGAGCGTGGGAGAACCAAGGGTCCAGACTTTCGCCATAGGCACCGTAGCCGTACAGATAAAGCGGCGTCGCCTGACCGGCTAGTTCGCGTTTGACCACCAGACTGATCGGCACCTGGGTTTCATCAGCAGCAGTCGCCCACAGGCGCTGGCTGACGTAGGCATCGGCATCGAAGGTGCCCAGCACCGGCGTTTCCTTGAGTACAATCTGCTCGCCGGTTGCCAGCTCCAGCTGCCGGACCTGCGGCGGACGGTTCAGCGACTGGTAACGCAGGCGAATCCGCGGGCTGTCGAATTCCAGCGAGTCCTGCACGTAAAGGCTGTACGCCGCGTCTGGCAGTTGCACCCGATAGGCGGGCAGATCCTGAGGGCGGATTTCGATGATCGGCAGGCCGCCTTCGCGCAAGCTCAGGCTGAGACCTCTGGCGTTGAGGCCGACGCCTTCGAGCATCACCGAATCGCTGTGCGGGATCAGCGTCTGCCAGTCATCACGGGTCGGAACGCCGGTCGCCTTCTCGGGGGCGTGGTACAGCGCGAAATTGATGCCGCTCTGGTTGCTGCGAATGAACCAGCTCCAGACGCCATCGAGCAGGCCGTGATCAGGAAAGTATTCATGGCCTTCGACGCGTGGCGCGAGGCAGACGAAAGCCTGCTCGGGATGCTCGGCGTCCAGCACCCAGGCTTCGCTCGTGGTTTTGCTGTTCAGCAGCAGCACCAGTTGACGTTCGGAGCTGGTGCGGAAGCAGTGCAGAAAGAAGCGGCCGTCCGGCTCGCTGAACACCAGGTCAGCGGTCCCGTTACCGAGTGTGTGGCGATACAGCTTGTGTGGACGATGCGTGTCGTCCAGCTCGCCAAAGAACAGCGTCTGGCTGTCGTTGGCCCAGGTCATGCTGCCGTCGCAATCCTCGAACGGCAAGCTGCTGACCTGGCCAGAGCTCAGTTCCTTGACGTAGAGCTGATAAACCTCGTCGCCACTGGTGTCCAGGCTGTAGGCGAGGCGCTGATGGTTGGGGCTGATGCTGAAAGCGCCGAGTGAAAAGAATCCGCCGTCGGCCAGCACGTTGGGGTCCAGCAGCAGTTCTTCCCGACTTTCGTCGACTGTGTTCGAGTCATCCGCCGGACGCGGGCAACGGTAGTGGCGTGCGTACTCGTCGCCCTCTGTGGTGCGCGTGTAATACAGATACGGACCCCAGGGCGAGGGCAGTGACAGGTCGGTTTCCAGAATCCGGCTTTTGATTTCCTGAAACAGCGTTTCACGCAGCTCGCGCTGGTCCGCCAGTTGCTCTTCTTGGTACTGGTTTTCAGCTTTCAGATAGTCGAGCACCTCTTCGGTGTCGCGGTTCTGCAGCCAGGCGTAGGGATCCGAGCCTTCGGCCTTGCGAGCGATCGGGGCGCGTGAGGTGGCATTCGAAAAGGACATGCGGGGCTCTCTTTTAAAGTGGCAATCAGATGAATTATGAGGACACGCTGCGCCGATTGAGCAACCCAGGCAAGCCGGGCCAGTGAAAAGCCGTTATCATAAGCGCCTCTTTACCTGCCTTGCCAACGGACGACATGACCGAGAACGACTATCTGATCGCCTGGAGCCTCTACGCCTTCGCCGCGCTGGGCTGCCTGTTGGTATGGTTTCTGATGACCGGCTGGATGTGGCGCTACCTCAAGGAGCCGCTGCGTGTCATCGCCGCCGTGTTGCTGCTCACACCGACGCTGGTTGATCCTCTCAAGGACGCCTACGCTCCGGCAGTAGCCATCACTGCGCTGGACCTGATGTTCAAGGTCGGTAGTAACGTCTGGACCGCCGTTTCCGATCTGGCGATGTACGGCATGTTCGCCTTCGGTGCTTACCTGCTGTTCGTGCTCATTCGCTGGCCGATCGAAAGAAGCCGCAAGGCGCGTCAACCGGCGCCGGTTGCAGAACCTGTCGATACAGACGCCGAAGACGATCCGTTTGCCAGTGACGAGCGTTACGCTCGCAAACCCGCTGCACCGTCTCCTGCCACGTCGGCACGCGGCGCTCGGGTCGAGCCGCGTCTGTAGCGTCCCGCTTCGTTGGCCTGCGCTGCAACGTGCAGCGCATGACTGCTGCAAAACGTCCTGAAGCGAGAACCTGAACATGTGTGAACTACTGGGCATGAGCGCCAATGTCCCGACCGACATCGTTTTCAGCTTTACCGGGCTGATGCAGCGGGGCGGCAAGACCGGCCCGCATCGTGACGGCTGGGGCATTGCTTTCTACGAAGGCCGAGGCCTGCGCCTGTTTCAGGACCCGGCCGCCAGCTGCGAGTCGGAAGTCGCGCAACTGGTGCAACGTTACCCCATCAAAAGCGAAGTCGTGATTGGCCACATTCGTCAGGCCAACGTCGGCAAGGTCTGCCTGTCCAACACGCATCCTTTCGTGCGCGAGCTGTGGGGCCGGAACTGGTGTTTCGCCCACAACGGCCAATTGGCCGAATTCAGTCCGAGTGTCACCTTCTATCGACCCGTGGGTGATACTGACAGCGAAGCGGCATTCTGCGACCTGCTCAACCGTGTGCGTGAAGCGTTTCCCGAGCCGGTCGAAGTCGAGCAACTGCTGCCGACGCTGATCCAGGCCTGCACCGAATACCGCAGCAAAGGCGTGTTCAATTGCCTGTTGAGCGACGGCGACTGGCTGTTCTGCTTCTGCAGCACCAAACTGGTCCAGATCACCCGACGCGCACCCTTCGGTCCGGCCCGATTGAAGGACGTTGACGTGATTGTCGATTTTCAGGCGGAAACCACGCCGCATGATGTGGTCACAGTCATTGCCACCGAGCCGTTGACCGCGAACGAAAACTGGAACGCTTACGAGCCGGGCCAGTGGAGTCTGTGGCGCAAGGGCGAATGTGTCTGCAAGGGTTCGGCCGAACCGGTCATGCCATAAGCGCACGGTCACACGGAATTCAACGCAAGAGGGATGTTCATGCTGCGAAGTTATCTGCGATTGGTCCTGTTCACGGCGGGTCTGCTGTTCGGCGTTCAAGTGCCCGGCTTCATCAGTGACTACAGCAAGCGTGTAGAAGCGCACCTGATCGAAGCCCAGCAAGCGATCAAGGGCTACAACAACACCGCTGCGCAGTTTTTCAAGGGTGATATCCAGGCGCTGATTCAGCACTATCGCAGCAGTGAAGATCCGGTGTTTCGCAGCGATGCCGACAACATCGAGACCTTGCTGACCCGCACCCACGTGCTGGAGCGTCAGTGGCTGGGGCTGCAGGGACCGTGGTATTCGCGGGCCTTCTATGTCGCCACGTCGTCCGATCCCGATATCCGTCGCGAGACCTTCAACGGCTACACCTGGCAAGTCCTGCTGGCCCCTGAAGTCATCGCCTGGGGCATCATCAGCGCATTGCTGCTGGCGCTGGTGATCGAAAGCCTTGTGTTGTTGCTCGGCTGGGTCGTGAACGGCGGACGTCGCAAGCCGCAGCTGGAAAGAGACTGGCGCTAAGCGTCCGTCTGGTTCTCACCCAAACAGGAGAAAGCCCATGGGCAGCCTGTTATTGAACTGTGATGTCGGCGTCCAGCGTCTCTGCGCAGCCCTTGGCGAGCCGTCGGCTGAGCAGAACCGCATCAAACTGTAAAACACATGAAACATGGGTGATGCTGCTGGGCCGATCATGGGACGGCCCTTGTTTCATTGCGTATATAAGCCAGCACTGTTTCAGGATCGTTCCACATCAAAACGTCCAGTATCGAAAGATTCTCGATAAAGTCGAAAGGTGCCACCACGTTATAACTGAGTGAAGAGGGCTCCAGGAAGCGAAGTTCGATACCGCGTTCCTGCCATTCGCCGGAAACAAATATATCGCGGCCGCCCGTGGCGTTGATGTATTGGCGAGCTTCCATCAAGGTGCTGATTTCCAGCGCCCACTGTCCTGCATGTTCGATGACAGGCAAGTCAAACTTCATCTCGGAACAGGTTTTCCAGTTGAACGGCAGACCCAGATAATCACACACCACTTTCAATGAGCGTGTGTTCAAATCGCTGATATGAGTGATGTCCGGTGAATCGAAGGTAAGGTCGATCAACTGCATCATCTGCCTGAAGTAAGGCGCCTTGCAGCGGTAGTGTTCCAGCTGGTTTCTGATGCGTGTGTGGGCGGCGCTGCAATCGGTGATCGTGGCGTCCTTGATCAGCGTCCCGTCTCTGGCGCTGACCGGGACCTTTATGTACTGCCACCCCCCGTAGCCGTCCAGTACCCGGTTGCGGTTCATCCAGCTCTTGCGTTTGTATTTGACGATGTCGAAGACCAGTCCGCGCTCCACTGCGGCAATAAGCTGGAAGTAACCAATATAGGGAAAAAAATAAGGCTGCATGATCCCGAGCGTTTCAATCATAAGTAACCCGCGAAGTCGCGACGGTTGCTCAGGCAAAACGATGGAGTAACGGCAGAACGACTTACTCAGTCAGCACATGACCGTCTGAATGGATGTCAGAAACCTGAGCGTAGTTCGAAGTTACAAAATGAAAGTGCTGTTGGTCGGGTTGAAAAAAGCCAGTCGATGACTGGCTTTTTTACACTGACATCCACTTATTTGGCCAGGTAGCGCATGCTTTCTTCCAGGCCGCGGAGGGTCAGCGGATACATGTGGTCTTCCACCAGATCGCGGACGATGTGGGTCGAGGCTGTGTAGCCCCACGTGTCTTTCGGGTAAGGATTGATCCAGACGATCTTCTTGAATTTGGCCATGAAACGCTGCATCCACACATAGCCTGCTTCTTCGTTCCAGTGCTCGACACTGCCGCCGGGCTGGGTGATTTCGTAAGGCGCCATCGAAGCGTCGCCGATGAAGATCACTTTGTAGTCCGCGCCGTACTTGTGCAGCAGGTCCTGGGTCGAGGTCCGCTCCGAGCCGCGGCGCAGGTTGTTTTTCCACACCGATTCGTACACGAAATTATGGAAGTAGAAATACTCCATGTGCTTGAACTCGGTCTTGCAGGCCGAGAACAGTTCTTCGCAGACCTTGACGTGGGCATCCATCGAGCCGCCGATGTCGAACAGCAGCAGCAACTTGATAGTGTTGCGTCTCTCAGGGCGCATCTGGATGTTCAGCAGGCCGGCATCGCGGGCGGTGTGGTCGATGGTGCCGTCGATGTCCAGTTCGTCGGCTGCGCCCTGACGAGCGAACTTGCGCAGGCGGCGCAAGGCAACCTTGATATTGCGCGTGCCCAGTTCCACCTGATCGTCCAGGTTCTTGTACTCGCGCTGATCCCAGACCTTTACCGCCTTGCCCTTGCGTTCACCTGCGTCGCCCACCCGGATGCCTTCAGGGTTGTAACCGCCCGAGCCGAACGGGCTGGTGCCTCCGGTGCCGATCCATTTATTGCCACCGGCATGGCGTTCCTTCTGTTCTTCCAGACGTTTCTTGAACTCTTCGATCAACTTGTCGAGGCCGCCCAGTGACTGGATTTGCGCCCGCTCTTCTTCGCTCAGAGAACGCTCGAACTCCTTGCGCAGCCAGTCTTCGGGGATCAGTGCCTGCAAGTGGTCGTCGAGCTTTTCCAAGCCATTGAAGTAGGCACCGAACGCCCGGTCGAACTTGTCGAAATGGCGCTCGTCCTTGACCAGAATCGTGCGCGCCAGAAAGTAGAACTCGTCAATGTCGGCAAAAATGACCCGCTGTTTCAGCGCATTGATCAGGTCCAGCAACTCGCGCAGGGACACCGGCACCTTGGCCGCACGCATTTCGTTGAACAGGTTGAGCAGCATGGCTGTCGCCCTTTTTCGTAGCAGGGTAAATGAAGAGGATCAGCGATTGCCGCGACGGCTCATGAACGCCAGCCGTTCCAGCAATTGCACGTCCTGTTCGTTCTTGACCAGGGCGCCGGCCAGCGGCGGAATGGCCTTGGTCGGATCGCGCTCGCGCAGCACCGCTTCGCCGATGTTGTCGGCCATCAGCAGCTTGAGCCAGTCCACCAATTCAGAGGTCGACGGCTTTTTCTTCAGGCCAGGCACCTTGCGCACGTCGAAGAACACGTCCAGCGCTTCGCTGACCAGGTCTTTCTTGATAGTGGGATAGTGGACGTCGACGATGCGCTGCAGCGTTGCGCGGTCTGGAAAGGCGATGTAATGGAAGAAGCAGCGACGCAGAAAGGCGTCCGGCAGCTCTTTTTCGTTGTTTGAGGTAATGATGATGATCGGGCGCTGCTTCGCCTTGATGGTCTCGTCGATTTCGTAAACGTAGAACTCCATCTTGTCGAGTTCCTGCAACAGGTCGTTGGGGAACTCGATGTCGGCCTTGTCGATTTCGTCGATCAGCAGGATCACGCGCTCTTCGGACTCGAAAGCTTCCCAGAGCTTGCCCTTCTTCAAGTAGTTGCGCACGTCGTGAACCTTGTCCACGCCCAGTTGCGAGTCACGCAAACGGCTGACGGCATCGTATTCGTAAAGCCCCTGATGGGCCTTGGTGGTCGACTTGATGTGCCAGGTGATCAGCCGGGCGCCGAATGACTCGGCCAGTTGCTCGGCAAGCATGGTCTTGCCGGTGCCGGGCTCACCCTTGACCAGCAGCGGACGCTCCAGAGTGATCGCCGCGTTGACCGCAAGCTTCAGATCGTCGGTGGCGACGTATGCCGGGGTGCCTTCAAACTTCATCGATGAATCCTCTCGCAGTCCATGCGCGGCGAAGAGCCCGCACGCTGTAGTAGTGGCGAATATGCCCCGACTATAACGTGCGTACCGGACCCCTGTGAACGCAGACGCCCCATTCAGTTCTTGAATGGGGCGTCACGGTTTGACTGCGCAAAATTGTAACGCGGGCTTCAGGTATCGCTAATTTGGCGATACCATGCGCGGCATGTCTACCAAGCACAGATTCAGGGATAAATACAGAATTCAGCTCAGGGAGAAACATCATTTGCCACCGCACGTCCATTTGACTGGAGGTGGGCTGGATGTACTGATCGGTCCGGAAAGGATAGAAGTCCTTAAAGGTCACGCCCCGGCTGCTGTTTTGAAGGAAACGCTCGAATGGATACGTATTCACCGTGAAGCACTGATGGAGGACTGGAGACGATGGCATCCATGAAACGACCCCGTCTCAAACATGTTCAGGCCTTGCCCGATTACCGTCTTGCCCTGACATTTATCAATGATCAGCAGTTGATACTCGATATGAGTCAGGACCTGCATGCCTGGCCAGGGCTTCATCTCTTGAAGGATCCCGATGCATTCGCCAGCGCGCAGGTGGGCGATGATGGCTGGACGGTCGAGTGGCCGGAGCCTGACATCCAGATAGGTGCGGATACGTTGTATCTTGACGCTCAGGCGCAGGCTGCAACTGATGAGAACACACGAATTTTCATAGGCTGGCGTGCGCGTACCGGTTTGCCTTTGTCGCAGGCCGCGCAAGCGCTGGGTGTCAGCACGCGGAGCATCACTCGTTACAGCAATGCGCGCGAAGTGACACCTCGTACACTGGCGCTCGCATGCCTTGGATGGGACGCGCTCCAGCAGCCCTCAAAGGCTGCCGAAAATACAGGCGTTTATCGTACAGACAAGAAAGACTAGGAATCCTTGCTGCTCTCATAACGCGCATTGAACGCCTGTACGAATGCGTTACGCAGAATCTGCCAGAACGCCTGAAAGCCGCTGATGTCCTGCTGGTTGACACTGCCGCTCAGGTCGACACGGGTGGCGAACTGGTTCTGGCGCTGGTTTTTCAGCACGGTTTCGCTGGTGCCGACCAGCGCTTCCCAGATCGAGCGAAACACGCCCTTGTCCTTGTCTTCGACGTCCTGATGCCAGTTGAACACGTCGACGTTGCGCAGCAGCGGTTTGATGTAACCGCTCAACTGGCCTTTGTCGGCCTGAGCCTCGATCACGAGGTCACCGTTGCCCGCATTGAAGTCGAACTTGCCGTAGGCCGATGAGAAGTCGTTGAGCCTTTTCAGCT
Organism: Pseudomonas viridiflava; assembly: GCF_001642795.1. Classification (GTDB taxonomy): domain Bacteria; phylum Pseudomonadota; class Gammaproteobacteria; order Pseudomonadales; family Pseudomonadaceae; genus Aquipseudomonas; species Aquipseudomonas viridiflava. The sequence continues at coordinate 196,120 of NZ_LKEH01000047.1, forward strand.
GAATGCCGGTCGCTCTGAGACGAAAATCGAAATCCTGAAAGTTGTTGAACGGGTCGAAGCGGGCAGTGCTCTCCAGCTTGGCGTGCCCCAGCAAGCGCGCCTTGCCTTCGAAGCTGGCGTCACGATTGCCTTCGACATCCACCACATTGGTCAGGTTATAGAAACTGGCGTTGACCTGGTCAGCCTCGATTTTTACCTTGGGCGTGGAGTTGAAGTTGTTGAAGGTGATCCGTCCGTTGCCGATGCGCACCTCGTTGAGGGTTACAGGCAGGAGCTTGTTCAACTGGGTGCGCCAGTCCGTGCCCTGACCAGTCTGGGAGGCCTGTTTGTTGTTGCCGCCATCGACAAAGTTGATTTCCGGGTCGATAAATAAAACCTCGGCGACGACGGCGTGGTCGTACCAGAGTGAATGCCAGCTGACCGCCAGCTCGATGATCGGCGCTTTCACGAACGGCACGGGCACTTTGCCGTCGACCTTGACGATGTTCAGCCCTTTGATCCGGTATGCACCCCGCCAAAGGGCCAGATCCACGTCAGTGACCTGACCGCGGTAATCACCCATGTCGGCGAGTTTGTCATTCAGGTAGTCACGCACCAGATAGGGCAGGGCAATGTTGATCCCGATCAGCAGAATGACCAGAGCGGCCAGCGTCCATAGCGGCCAACTGTAGCGACGTTTCATGACACGAGTCTCCGGTTGCAGTGAAGGGTTGACTGCGTTCGGCAGCATCGGTTCGGTGATACTGGACGCCCAACCGCTGGCGGCATAGGCTTTATTTATTTAACCGATGTGCATAAGGACATCTTCATGAGCCGTATTTACGCTGATAACGCCCATTCCATCGGCAACACGCCGCTGGTGCAGATCAACCGCATCGCACCGCGCGGTGTCACGATTCTGGCCAAGATCGAAGGGCGTAATCCGGGCTACTCGGTAAAGTGCCGCATCGGCGCCAACATGATCTGGGACGCTGAAAGCAGCGGCAAACTCAAGCCGGGCATGACCATCGTCGAGCCAACCTCTGGCAATACCGGTATTGGTCTGGCGTTCGTCGCGGCGGCGCGAGGCTACAAGCTGATGCTGACCATGCCTGCCTCCATGAGCATAGAGCGTCGCAAGGTGCTCAAGGCGCTGGGTGCCGAACTGGTCCTGACCGAGCCCGCCAAGGGCATGAAAGGGGCCATCGCCAAGGCTGAGGAGTTGCTCGCTGGCAACCCTGAGCAGTACTTCATGCCCGGTCAGTTCGAGAACCCGGCCAACCCGGCGATTCACGAGAAGACCACCGGCCCTGAAATCTGGAACGACACCGACGGCGCAATCGACGTGCTGGTGGCGGGTGTGGGCACGGGCGGTACGATCACAGGCGTGTCGCGCTATATCAAGCACACCGCACGCAAGCCGATTCTGTCGGTGGCGGTCGAGCCTGACGGCTCGCCGATCATTACCCAGGCCATGGCCGGTGAAGAAATCAAGCCCAGTCCGCACAAGATTCAGGGCATCGGTGCCGGTTTCATCCCGAAAAACCTCGACCTCTCACTGGTCGACCGGGTTGAACGGGTGACCGATGACGAGTCCAAAGCCATGGCACGTCGCCTGATGCAGGAAGAAGGCATCCTGTGCGGTATTTCCTGTGGTGCGGCGATGGCTGCGGCCGTGCGTCTGGCCGAGAAACCGGAAATGCAGGGCAAGACCATCGTGGTGATCCTGCCGGATTCCGGCGAACGCTACCTGTCGAGCATGTTGTTCAGCGACCTGTTCACTGACCAGGAGCTGTCGCAGTAACACATCTTGGGCAGTGCGTGCTTCATGCGGACGGTTCAAGGGTTTATGATGGCCACCTTTTCAGCGCCAGATGATCGTTACAGGTCATCTGGCGTTTCTGGTCCTTCACATTGACCGACTGTCGGCGTTACGTTCAGCGTTGTCTGCCCGCTCCAAGGAGAGTTTCATGACCCTTTCATTTGCTGCCAAGGCATTGATCCTGATGCTTTTCCTGGGCAGCACGCTGTACGTGCATCTGCGCGGGCAGGCCCGGTTGCCGTTGCTGCGTCAGTTCGTGAACCATTCGGCGCTGTTTGCGCCCTATAACGCGCTGATGTACCTGTTTTCCCGCGTGCCGTCCAAGCCATACCTGGATCGCAGCAAGTTTCCCGAGCTCGATGTGCTCAAGGACAACTGGGAAACCATCCGTGATGAAGCGATGCACCTGTTCGACGAAGGCTATATCCGCGCCGCCGAGAAGAACAACGATGCCGGTTTCGGTTCGTTTTTCAAGAAAGGCTGGAAGCGTTTCTACCTGAAATGGTACGACAAGGCGCTGCCTTCGGCCGAAGCGCTGTGTCCGAAGACCGTTGCGCTGGTCAACAGCATTCCCAACGTCAAGGGTGCGATGTTTGCCCTGTTGCCGGGTGACAGCCACCTCAATCCACACCGCGACCCGTTTGCCGGTTCCCTGCGCTATCACCTGGGCCTTTCCACGCCCAACTCCGATGATTGCCGGATCTTTGTTGATGGCAAGGAATACTCGTGGCGTGACGGCGAAGACGTCATGTTCGACGAGACTTACGTGCACTGGGTCAAGAATGAAACGACCCAGACCCGCGTGATTCTGTTCTGCGACATCGAGCGTCCGCTGACCAACCGTCTGATGACCCGCCTGAACCGCAGCGTCAGCGCCTTTCTGGGCCGTGCCACCGCACCGCAGAACCTTGACGACGAGCGCGTCGGTGGCATCAATCAGGCGTACGCGTTCAGCAAGCGTTTCAGCGATACCTTCAGTGGCAAGGTCAAGCAGTTCAAACGCAGCAACCCCAAGGCCTACCGCGTGCTGCGCCCTGTGTTGGCGGTGCTGGTCCTGACCTTGTTGGGGTACTGGCTGTTCGGTTGAAAAAACGCCTGTCCAGTCAGAGGTCGGCTCGGGTTACAGATTGATGCTCATGTGGAGGTCCTTCCATGTCGCAGCCTCAGACCCATGCCGATCTCGCGAACGATCTGCCGCGCCTCGATGCCCAGTTGCATCGTTTCTGTTTGCCGACATGACCCTGCGCCACATTCGAGAGCGGACGCGGAGCGTCCTGGGAGGCGTTCCCACGCAGATTGGTGCGGCGCAGCGGCAGTTGATGGGTGTGATCAGTCCGCCTCTACACTGATCGTGCCCATCGCTCCGCGTGGGCATGCCGCCCGTGACGCTCCGCGTCACAAATGGCACAGATGCCGTAATCAGTGAGCCGAACACATGGCTCAAGTTATCTTTTCGATCTCAACTCAAGCTCACATGCCGACTCAACAACGCGCGCAATGCCGCAGGCTTGACCGGCTTGGGCAGGTAGTCGAGCCCGGCGGCGTGCATCTGGGCGATCAGTTCGGGGCGTCCGTCGGCGCTGATCAACACGCCCGGCACCGGCTGGCCGAGGCGGGTTCTCAGCCAGGCCATCAGCTCAGTGCCGGTTTCTCCATCGTCCAGGTGATAGTCCACCAGCGCGATCTGCGGATGGACACCATTGTTCAGCAAGACCTCACATTCCTGACGATTGCGCGCAGTCCATACCTGACAGCCCCAGCGTGACAGCAGGCTGTTCATGCCGATCAGGATGCTGTCTTCGTTATCGACGCAGAGCACCTGCGTGCCATTCAAGGCCGGACGATTTATTTCCACCAACTTGGCAGGCATCGGCGTCTGTGCCGACGCGAGCGGCACCTGCACGCTGAACACGCTACCTTTCCCGGTCCAGGAACGAACCTGCAACGGATGCTCGAGAATACGACACAGGCCATCAGCAATCGCCAGGCCCAACCCAAGGCCTTTGGCGGCGTGAGTCTGATGGCTGTCCAGACGCTTGAACTCCTCGAAAATCACCTGGCGCTTGTCTTCGGGAATACCCGGTCCGCGATCCCATACCTCAAGGCTCAGGTGTTCACCCTGACGCCTCACGCCCAGCAGGATCGGCCCGCTGGCATAACGAAATGCATTGGTCAGGAAGTTTTGCAGCACGCGGCGCAGCAGCTTGATATCGCTGTCTACCCGCACCGCACTGCCCCTGACCCGAAACGTCAGACCCTGTTCCTGCGCCAGCGCCTTGAATTCCGCGCCGAGTGTGTCGAACAGCGTGTTGAGCGGGAAGGGCTGGCGGTCCGGGGCAATCTTGCCGTTTTCGATGCGCGAAATGTCCAGCAGGTCGCTGATCAGGTCCTCGGCCGAGCGCAACGAGCTGTCCAGATGCTGGATCAGTTGCTGGGCATCACTGGAAATGCCGTCTTCCTGATGCGAGAGCGCGGCGGAGAACAGGCGGGCGGCATTCAGTGGTTGCATCAGGTCGTGGCTGACCGCTGCCAGAAAACGGGTCTTCGATTCGTTGGCCGCTTCGGCCGTGCCTTTGGCTTCGGTCAGTGCCTGGTTCAGTTGCGAGAGTTCCTGAGTACGTTCGGTCACTCGCTGCTCAAGGCTTTCATTGACGCCCTTGAGCGCCTGTTCGGCCGCGCGGAACGCGGTAATGTCGGTAAAACTCATGACAAAACCGCCGCCGGGCATCGGGTTGCCGATCAGCTCGATGACCTGTCCGTTGGGGAACAATCGCTCTGACGTGTGCGCCCGACCCTGCCGCATCCAGTGCAGACGCCGCGCTACGTGCACTTCGGCCTCACCCGGCCCGCACAAGCCGCGTTCGGCGTTGTAGCGGATGATGTCGGCAATCGGACGGCCCACGCCAATCAGGCCTTCCGGGTAATTGAACAGCTCCAGATAGCGATGATTCCAGGCCACCAGTCGCAGCGACTGATCGACCACGCTGATGCCCTGGGTAATGTTCTCGATGGCGCCTTGCAGCAGGGCACGGTTGAACTGCAGTACCTCGGAGGCTTCGTCGGCGATGCGCACCACGTCTTCGAGTTGCATGTCCCGGCCTTCGATGGCCGCCTTGACCACTGCCCGGGTCGACGAGGTGCCGAGCACACCGGCCAGCAGGCGTTCGGTGTGGGCGATCCAGTCGCCCGTGGCGTTCTGGTTGGGGTTGAAACTCTTGCCCTGACGGTAGGCAAAACGGGTGAAGCTCTGTCGGGCGCGTTCTTCCCCGACAAAGCGTGCTGACAGGCTGAGCAGGTCCTCGATCTGCACCGCCAGCAATGGCCGCATGTAGGCGCGCCCTTGGGTTTCCTGACCGATGAAGCGACCTGCCTGCCAGTGCTCGGTCACTCGCGTGCGTGACAGCATCGACACCCAGGCGAACAGCGTGCAGTTGCCGGCCATCGACAGCAGTACGCCCTGGGTCATTGGCGTGATCGGCAAATCCAGCGGGTTGCTGTGCAGCCAGGCCAGCAATGGAAAAGCGTGCAGCGACCAGCCCATGCCGTGGGCAGCGACCGGCAGGACCAGCGTGTAGAACCAGATGAAAATCCCGGCAGCCAGACCCGCGAACACACCGCGGCGGTTGGCCTGCTTCCAGTACAGCGCGCCGAACATCGCAGGCGCGAGCTGGGTGATGGCCGCAAAGGCGATCTGGCCGATGGTCGCCAGGCTCGCGGTGGAACCGAGCATTCGGTAACTGACGTAGGCGAGCAGCAGAATCATCACGATGCTGATACGGCGCACCGAGAGCATCCAGTGTCGGAACGCTTCGAACGGTCGCTCGGTGTTCTTGCGGCGCAGCAGCCATGGCAACAGCATGTCGTTGGAAATCATGGTCGAGAGGGCGACGCAGGCCACGATCACCATGCCGGTTGCAGCCGACGCGCCGCCGATGAATGCCAGCAGTGCCAGCGATGGGTGTGCATGGGCCAGCGGCAGGCTGATCACGAAGGAGTCGGGCAGCATCGAGTCAGGCAACAGCATCTGCCCGGCCAGCGCGATAGGCACCACGAACAGCGCGGCCAGCGCCAGATAGGCCGGAAACACCCACTTGGCCAGATTCAGATCCTGCGGCTCGATGTTTTCGACCACCGTGACGTGAAACTGCCGGGGCAGGCAGACAATCGCCATCATCGCCACGCCAGTCTGCACGAACATCGACGGCCAGTTGATCGTGTCCTGCCAGTATTCTTCAAGGCGCGGCGCCAGCTTGGCCTGGTTGAACAGGTCATCGAAGCCGTCGTACAGCCCGAAGGTCACGAACACCCCGACGGCCATGAACGCAAACAGCTTTACCAACGCCTCGAAGGCAATCGCCAGCACCATGCCGCGATGGTGCTCGGTCACGTCCAGATTGCGGGCACCGAACACGATGGTGAATAGCGCCAGAATCAGCGAGACCACCAGTGCCGTGTCCTGCGCGCGGGTGCCGGTGGAGTCGGCCACGGCTCCGATCAGAATATTCACCCCCAGCACAATGCCTTTGAGCTGCAGCGCAATGTACGGCAGCATGCCGATCAGGCAGATCAGCGCGACCATGACTGCCAGCGACTGGGACTTGCCGTAGCGCGCCGCAATGAAGTCGGCAATCGACGTGATGTTTTCCTGTTTGCTGATCAGCACCATCTTCTGCAGCACCCAGGGCGCCAGCACCATCAGCACGATCGGACCCAGGTAAATCGGCAGGAACGACCACAACTGTTCGGCTGCCTGACCCACGGCACCAAAAAACGTCCAGCTGGTGCAGTAGACCGCCAGCGACAGGCTGTAGACCCAGGCACGCATGGTCGGGCGCAGCGATGCGCTGTAGCGGTCGCCATAGAAGGCAATGGCAAACATGATTGCCATATAGGACAGGGCAACGGCGGCGATCAGCCCGCTGGACAGCGACATATCGGATTCCAGAATGTATCGACAGCACTCAGTCTCGCACGACGGCTGCACTTCGTCTTTCTCGACCAAGGTCGAGCGTGGCGGGGTGTCGCAGCCGAGGCAATCGCCTCGGCGCGCTTCAAAGCAGGAAATATCCTATCGACATTCTCAGGCGTTGCGTCTTCAATGTGCCTCGGATTGGCGGCGACGCCAGTGTGCCCAAGCCTCTCAGGACCACGGACGATGAGCCAGCAGTCACAATTCAGCCTTCTAGGAAAACGGCGCTTCCTGCCGTTTTTCGTTACGCAGTCCCTCGGGGCGTTCAATGACAATGTGTTCAAGCAGTCATTGATCCTCGCCATTCTTTATAAGCTGGCCATCGACGGGGATCGTTCGATCTACGTCAACCTGTGCGCCTTGCTGTTCATTCTGCCGTTCTTTCTGTTCTCGGCGCTGGCCGGGCAGTTCGGCGAAAAATACCCGAAGGATGCGCTGATCAGGATCATCAAGTTCGGTGAAATCGTGATCATGGCGGTGGGTGCCGCAGGCTTTCTGTTCAACCACCTGTGGATGATGCTGGCGGCGTTGTTCGCGATGGGCACGCATTCCGCGCTGTTCGGCCCGGTGAAGTATTCGATCCTGCCGCAGCACTTGCGCGAGTCCGAGCTGGTCGGCGGCAACGCGCTGGTCGAGATGGGCACCTTCCTGGCGATTCTCGCAGGCACGATCAGTGCCGGTGTGATGATGTCTTCCACGCACTACGCCTGGATCGTCTCGGCGGCCATCGTGCTGATCGCCTGCCTGGGCTTTCTGGCCAGTTTCGGTATCCCGAAGGCGGCGGCTGCCTCACCTGAAATGAAGCTCAACTGGAATATCTTCACCCAGTCCTGGGCCACGCTGCGCATGGGATTGGGGCAGACGCCTGCGGTGTCGCGCTCGATTGTCGGCAACTCATGGTTCTGGTTCGTCGGGGCGATCTACCTGACGCAAATCCCGGCGTATGCCCAGGAATGGATGTACGGCGATGAAACCGTGGTGACGCTGATCCTGACGGTTTTCTCGGTCGGCATCGCACTGGGTTCGTTGCTCTGCGAGCGCCTGTCCGGGCACAAGGTCGAGATCGGTCTGGTGCCGTTCGGCTCCATGGGGATCACGATTTTCGGTCTGCTGCTGTGGTGGCATTCGGGCGGCTTCCCGCAAAACGTACAGGCCAACGACTGGCTGGCTATCCTGAGTGACGGGCAAGGTTGGTGGGTGTTGTTCGACATCCTCGGCATCGGCGTTTTTGGCGGTTTCTATATCGTGCCGCTGTATGCACTGATTCAGTCGCGCACTCCGGAAAAAGAGCGTTCACGGGTCATTGCTGCCAACAATATTCTCAACGCGCTGTTCATGGTGGTGTCGGCGATTGTCTCCATTCTGTTGCTCAGCTTCGCCAAGCTGACGATTCCACACCTGTTTCTGGTGGTGTCGTTGCTGAACGTGGCGGTCAACGTCTACATCTTCAGGATCGTGCCTGAGTTCACCATGCGCTTCCTGATCTGGCTGCTGGGTCATTCGATGTATCGGGTCGAGCACCGCAACCTGAACCTGATTCCCGATGAAGGCGCGGCGCTGCTGGTCTGCAACCACGTTTCATTTGTCGATGCACTGTTGATCGCGGGTTCGGTCAGACGGCCGATCCGTTTCGTCATGTACTACAAAATCTATCAATTGCCGGTGCTCAACTTCATCTTCCGCACGGCCGGTACCATTCCGATTGCCGGTCGTAACGAAGACATGGAAATCTACGAGCAGTCCTTCAAGCGCATTGCGCAGTATCTGGCTGAAGGCGAGCTGGTATGCATCTTCCCGGAAGGCAAGCTGACCACGGATGGTGAAATCAGCGGCTTCAAGAGCGGCATGACGCGCATTCTTCAGGAAACGTCGGTGCCGGTGATTCCGATGGCGCTTCAGGGACTGTGGGGCAGCTTTTTCAGTCGCGACCCGGAGAAGGGATTGTTTCGCCGTCTGTGGTCACGCGTCGTGCTGGTGGCCGGTGCGCCTATCGCTGCAGATGCCGCCGCGCCGGTGGATGTGCGTGAGCAGGTGAAGGCATTGAGAGGGACGGTGCGGTAGGGTTTGTAGTCCGTTAACGGACTGTGGGAGGCGCCACCACGTCTTCGACGTAACGCTGTCGCGCAGCAAACACCGGACCGTGGGAGGCGGCTTGCCGGCGATGAACGATGACGCGATTTTCCTGACACACCGCGTCGACTGCATCGCCGGCAAGCCGCCTCCCACAGGGGTATGTATTCAGTCAGACACTTTCGTTTGGTCGCGATTTGCGCGCTACCACCTCGCTTTCTTCCTCCGGCATCTTCCTGAAATACGTCGAGAGCAACGCACCGGAAATGTTGTGCCAGACGCTGAACAGCGCGCTCGGCACTGCCGCCAGTGGCGAGAAGTGGGCGCTGGCCAGTGCGGCGCCGAGCCCTGAGTTCTGCATGCCGACTTCCAGCGCCAGCGACTTGCGCTGTGGCAACGGCAGCTTGAACACCTTGCCAGTGAAGTAGCCCAGCAGAAAGCCGAACGTATTGTGCAGAATCACCACAGCCATGATTAGCAGGCCTGACTCGGCGATCTTCGCCTGACTGGCGGCGACCACCGCGCAGACGATCATCACGATGCTCACCACCGACACCAGCGGCAGCACATCCACCGCGTAGCTCACCCGCGCGCCCAGCAGACGCTGCGCCAGAACACCCAGCACGATTGGCAGCATCACCAGTTGCAGGATCGACCAGAACATATCCATGAAGGACACCGGCAACCAGGTCGACGCCAGGAACCAGATCAGCGTCGGGGTCAGCAGCGGGGCGAGCAGGGTGGTGACAGCGGCAATGGCTACCGCCAGCGCCAGGTCACCCTTGGCCAGCCACGCCATGACGTTGGACGATGTGCCACTCGGGCAGCAGCCCACCAGAATCACACCGACAGCGATTTCGGGCGGCAGCTGGAACACTTTGCACAACAGCCATGCCACGCCGGGCATGATGACAAAGTGCGCGACCACACCCAGCGCCACGCGCCAGGGGTTACGCGCGACTTCTGAGAAATCCTCAAGCTTCAGGGTCAGGCCCATGCCGAACATGACCAGACCCAGCAACGGAACGATCCAGCCTTTGAGGCCGATGAATGCCTGGGGAAACACAAACGCCAGAATGGCGAACAGCAGCACCCAGTACGCAAAGGTGTTACCGACAAAACGACTCAAGGCGGCAAGAGCGCGCATGGTCTGCTCCTTCTTTTTGTAAGTGCCAAATGAATGCGCCGTCTATTTAGACGGCGCCGTGCTTCGGTTCATTCGCGGGAGGTGTCAGATACCCTGAGGTATTTCTTCGCCGCCCAGCGCTTCGAACAGCTCTGGCAGGAACTCGCCAAAGGTCAGCATCATCAGGGTGAAGCTGGCATCCAGTTGTCCCAGTGCCTCGTCGCCGCCGTCCTGTTCAGCCTGATCCTGCAACAGATCTTCGAACTTCAGACGCTTGACGACCATTTTGTCGTCCAGCACGAACGACAGTTTGTCCTGCCAGGCCAGCGACAGTTGAGTGACGACCTTGCCAGTGCTCAGGTGCAGCTGGATTTCGTCGCCAGTCAGGTCCTGACGCTTGCAGCGCACGATGCCGCCGTCTTCGTGGGTGTCGCGCAATTCGCACTCGTCCAGCACGAAGAAGTTGTCGGCCGCTTTCTGGGTTTTGACCCAGTCGGTCATGGTCGCGCTTGGCGATACCTTGACGGTCAGCGGGCGAACCGGCAGCGAGCCGATGACTTCGCGCAGGGTGGACAGCAGGTCTTCGGCGCGTTTCGGGCTGGAAGCGTTGACCAGAATCAGGCCTTGCTTGGGCGCGATGGCGGCGAAGGTAGCCGAGCGACGAATAAAGGCGCGCGGCAGGAACGCCTGGATGATTTCATCCTTGAGCTGATCACGTTCCTTCTTGTAGACCTTGCGCATCTGCTCGGCTTCGATCTCTTCGACCTTTTCCTTGAGCGCGTCACGTACGACGCTGCCCGGCAGAATGCGTTCTTCCTTGCGTGCGGCGATCAGCAGGAAGTCCTGGCTGACGTGTACCAATGGAGCCTCTTCGCCCTTGCCGAATGGCGCGACGAAACCGTAAGTGGTCAACTCCTGGCTGGCACAGGCGCGAGCCGGTTTGGTCGCCAGTGCAGTCTCCAGCGCCTCGGCGTCAAAAGGCAGATCCTGGGTCAGGCGATAGACAAGCAGGTTTTTGAACCACATGAGGTGAATCTCTCCTTCCATACAAAGGGGGGCATTATTCGCTGCTCTGCCTCCGGGGCCAAGCCTGCACGGAGCCTTTGTAAGCCTTTGGAAGGATTATAAAAATTATTTAAAAAATTACTTGCCAGACCTAGGGTCGCTCCGTAGAATGCGCGCCACACCGAGAGTGAAGGGTGATTAGCTCAGCTGGGAGAGCAGCTGCCTTACAAGCAGCGGGTCGGCGGTTCGATCCCGTCATCANAACTCTCTCTTAGTGTTACGCGCAGCGGTAGTTCAGTCGGTTAGAATACCGGCCTGTCACGCCGGGGGTCGCGGGTTCGAGTCCCGTCCGNCCGCTTCAAGGCCCTTGAACTCCTTGAAGCAAAAAGAAAGCCCGCCTAGTGCGGGCTTTTTGCTTTCTGTCTTTCTACTGTCCACGGTTTTTAAGTACCCCTTCAAGTACACCGCTGGCGCAATCATCTTAGATGATTTCTTGATTGAGCAAGCCAAGCTCACCAGCAGGTCTAACGGACCGCCAACAACATATTTGAAACGATTTTTAATCGCCAGCTTTCGTGGTGACGCTCAGGAAAAACTGAGCGCAACGGCATGCGGGTACCTGCTCCAAAACGCTGGTCTTTATAAAATCAGCCGATCAAACGCTGTGTGCTGTCCCTGATGATGATTTTTGCCGGGAAAATCATCTGCGCGGAGTCGTTGACGGATAGTCCGGTAAGCGTTTTAAGCAGAAGTTCTATCGCTGTCGTGGCCATCTCAAACAGTGGCGAGTCGACGCTTGTGAGGGTGGGGATGCTGAAGTCGTCATATTGCATATTGTCGAATCCGACCACGCAGATATCGTGGGGGACTCGCAGGCCTAAATCGTACAAGCCTTTGAGGGCCCCCAGTGCCATACGATCGCTGGCAAAAATCATTGCATCCGGACGGGTGATGCCCGCGCATAATTGTTGCGCTACGCGAAGTCCACTGGCCATGGACCAGTCACCGGCGATGTTCCAGTGTTCGTTTACCAACAGGTTATGTTTGCTCACCCCCTCCTGATAACCCAGATAGCGTTCGTCGATATCTTGATTGGTGTGACCCTCTCTTTCACCCGCGATGAAAGCGATCTTGCGACACCCAACACTGTGAAGGTGGTCAACGAGCTGCGCAGTGGCGAGCCTGTTGGCCTGCGCAACATACATAAAGTTCGGGTCTATGGTGCCAAAAAGAACAATCGGTACATTGTTGCGGCTGAGTTCTATCAGAACGGGATGATCGGGCTGCTCAACCACCGCAACGATCCCGACGATGCTGCCTGAACGGTAAAGCTCCAGTATTTCTTCGACTGCCGGTGCTTGATGTGCTGAGGGTTTACGTTGCAGAAGCGAATAACCCACCTCGTCCGCAGCCAGGCCAAGCGACTGAATGACGCTGTTCCAGTACGTGTCCTGAATCTGTGGCGAACGATTGTCATAGGCGGCACGCTCGCCAAAAAATATACATGCGACCGTTTTTATTGGAATATTTCTCAGGGAGCGAGCAGCTACGCTGGGCACGAAATTCAATTCGCGGATCACGTCCTGAACCTTCGCCAGGGTTCTCTTGGCGACTTTTTCAGGATGGTTTATAACCAGCGATACGGTCTGGAAGCTCACCCCGGCTGCTTGCGCCACGTCCTTTATGGTGATCCTTTTTACTTTGCTTTGCATTGCTGTTCCCTGGTAGACGCCGTCTTGGCAGAGGCTCTGATCTTAAACGGCCAGGCTTGACGCAAGGCGCAATTCTACCGAAGCACGCCTTGTGTGCAACCTGTACTCAGGAGCAGCGTTACAGGCGGGTACTCAACGTGACGAAGGCACTGCGCGGCGAGCCCACTTTTAAAATCTGTAGATTGCCGGCCGGGTCGGTGGCGGCGCTGGAGTCGGTATTGATCGTCGAGATATAGCGACGATCAAAGAGGTTGACGAGATTGAGTGACAGCGTTGTGTCTTTCAAGTCACCGAACCTGCCGAAGTCATACCCCATGTTGGCGTTGGTGACCCAATAGGCGTCGACGCTGGAGTCGTTGGTATAGGTGTAATAGCGCTTGTCCATGTAATTGGTTTGCACCCCTGCGTTCCAACGATCCCATTGCCAGTCAAGGCTACTTGAGAGCATCCATCGTGGGGCGTCGATCACGTCTTTGCCCTTGACTGCGACCACCGTGCCGTTGCTGCTGTAGTTATCTTCATAAAGGCTACGGTTATAGGTCATGGTGTTAGACCAGCGCCAGTTCGGGTCGGGGGTCAATGCCAGCGAGAGTTCAACACCACGGCTGCTGACGGCACCGACGTTGGCGACGCCGTTTTGGCAAATCACGATACCTGTGCAGTTGGCAATGGCCAGTAAACGGTTATCGAAGCGGGTCCCATAAAGTGCGGCGGAAGCGGCGTAGAGCGGGGTGCTACGGCGCATACCCAACTCGACGGTTTTCGAGGTTTCCGGTTTCAGGTCCTTGAAGCCATTCAGTGCATTCAACGTGGTCTGGCTGGTGTACAGCGGGCTGGATGTACCGCTGGGGAAGGCCGCCATGTTTTGCGCATAGGAGGCGAATATTTCATCTTGCTCATTAAGCTTGTAGGTGGCACCGATCTGCGGAAGAAAATTGTCCTTGGCCTGGAGCGAACCGCTGGCCGAAGTGCCCGAGCCTTTGACCGTTGAATGGGTCACAACGTGTTTGGCGCCGTATTCAAGTTTGAGGCGGTCGTCCAGTAGCGTCCAGGTGTCACGAACATAGAATTGACGGGTCAGGTCGTTATAGTCCTGGGACTGGATCGTTGCTGCGAGGGGCAGGCCCGTGACTTCCACAATACCGCTCTGCGGGGCTGCGCCGGTCGTATCGAACAAGTAACGGTCGGCTGAGTTCTTGTTGGATTGTATCCAGACCCCGGCTTGTACTACGTGTTCTCCGACGTAGTAAGACAAGGCGCTTTGAAAGCCGGTCCGGTCAATGCCATAAAAAGTGCTTCGAATCGAGTTGCTGGGAACCGTGGTCGACCCGCTGGTATAGACAAACGGGTAGTAGGAGTTACCGGCACCCGAATCGTGATGGTGGTACACGGTCGTATCCAGTATCAGGGCGTCGCTTAATGTAAACGTGCCACTGAGGATATCGAGTTCGTCATTTCGCAAGTTGCTTGAGTTGTACAAGGCATCGCTCACACTGGTGACGCCACCGCTGAATTTGCCATTGGCCGCATTGACCGCACGCTGCCAATCGGGGGCGTAGTTGGTCCAGTTGTAGCCGAGTCTGTCGATCTGACTTTTTGACAGCGACGGAATCGTGGACTCTTTATATTCCGATCGGCTGTGATAAAAACTCAAATGGTGACCGTCAACGTCGTAGGTGACTTTGGCGTTCAGTGCGTTGGAGCGTTGTGGGCTGTCACCTTTCCAGGCGTTGGCGTCATAGTTCTCGGCGGCAACGTAAGCGGCCAGGCCTTTGTACTGGCCCGTATCGGCGCGCAGAAAAGTACGCGTGGTGTCGTAGCTGCCCAAGGTTTGCGACAAGCGCAGGCCCGGCGTTTGATCAGGGTTGGCACTGGTGAATTGCAGGGTCCCGCCCAGATCGCTGTTGGAGGCCGTGCCTAACGCCCCTGTGCCTTCGGCAACTTCGGTACTTGCGATGTTTTCTGGAATGATTGCGCGGTTGATCGTCAGACCGTTGAAGTTGCCAAAGCTCATATCACCCAAGGTCACGCCATCTAGTGTGTAGCCCAGGTGATGCATGTCGAAACCGCGCAGACTGATACGTTGACTTCCCAACTCTCGACCCAGTGGGTCGCTGGATTGGAAGTTGACGCCCGGCAGGCGTTGCAGCACTTTCATTGGGTTGCTGCCCGCCGCGTAGGCTTTGGTGTCTTGCTCAGTAACGCGATGAACCTGACGGGTTTCGCCCTGGCCGATGACCGACACGGTGCCCAGGGTAGTGGCTGTTGCGCCGGGCTCTTGCGCAGTATCAACGGCGTCGGCTTTCACATGGCTAACTTGAAATATAGGCAGGATCAGGGCGATTTTCAGGCAAGCGGCGGGTAGCCGTTGCCAATTCAGCATCGGTTTAACATTCATGTTACTCGTGTCCTTTCAGGTCGCTGGACAGCGACGAAGTGCTGGCTTGGGTTTGGCGTCAGGGTGTTTCTGTTATCACCGACAACTGGGTAATACCGGCATTGCGAACGTCCGCTAATACCTGGGCAACCTTTCCATATTCAGCGCTGCGGTCCGCGCGCAAGGTGATCGCGATGTCAGGCTCCTGTTGATGCAGGTTTAGCAATGTCGCCGGTAGCTGATCCATCGACGTAATGTTTGCGTCCAGAAATACCTGGCCCGTCGCATCCACGCTAACGGCGACCGCATGTTGTTGCGTCGCCTCCCCGGTAGCGACAGTCTCTGGCAGGTTCAAGGCAATAGCGTTGGTCAGCAGGGGGGCAGTGACGATAAATGTCACCAGCAAGACCAGCATGACGTCGACCAGCGGAGTGATATTGATATCACTGATGACATCGTCAGTTTGATTGTTTGAAAACGCCATTTTATATAACCCCGCTTAATGCGCTGTTTTCTGTGCTGCGGTTTATTGAGGTTGGGCGCTGCAGTTGAAATGCATGCACCTGTGAGAGATTGAGAAACTCGACCGCAAATTTATCCAGATCAGCAACCAGCAGTTTCACGCGACGCATGAAGAAGTTGTACGCAAGTACTGCGGGTACCGCGACGGCGATACCGACCCCGGTGGCAATCAAGGCTTCGCCAATAGGCCCTGCGACGACCGCTATACTCGCGGACTTGGCCGTGCTGATAGCGCTCAGCGCATGAATAATGCCGAAGACCGTACCAAACAGGCCGATAAAAGGTGCGGTGCTGCCAATGCTTGCCAGCCAGCCGAGGCCGCTTTCCATCTCTCGTCGTTCATCGACAATCAATTGGTGCAGATTACGCTCCAACAAGTCCTGGCGATTCCAGGGGTGGCCCAGTTCGCTCATGCCTTGTCGAGTCGTCAGCACCTGTGCGCCAGTGGCTCCCAAGCGTGCGGCGGCACTACCGTTCTGCTCTAGGTTCAGTGCGTTTTCAAGGCTGCCGGCGGCTTTGAACGCTCTTATATAGTCGCGGCTCTTTCGACTTTGCTTCCATTGGTTCAGGCCCTTGAGCATCAGCAATAGCCAGGTGATCACGGAGAAGAACAGCAGGATCCCGAGGGATGTCTGGGTAATGAGGGTGGCGTAGGCGTTATTCATAAGGAACCTCAGTTTGAAAGTTTGAAGGCGAGAGGAACGTTGACCCAGCCATCCGTGGCGACTTCTCCGCGCTTGGCGGGCATGAATGTCCATTGATTGACGGCCTTGATTGCCGCCTGATCCAGGCTTTCGAATCCGCTCGATGTGAACACCTGGACTTGCTCAGGATGACCGTCGGCCCGTACATGAACTCGCAGCACCACAACACCTTGCTGGTGCAATCGAGCTGCAATGGGGGGATAAGTCGGTGGTGGGTTATTCAGGTAACCCGCGCGTCCGTAAGGCCCCACCAGCGCCTGCTCCGGCGCGGGGGCGGGAGGCTTGGCGATGGCTGTCTGTTGCGGAGCCGCCACCTCTTTGCCGGGCTGCTCTGTGTGCTGGCTTTGTGGCGGTGCTTTATTGGCTGCAGCGGGCTTTTTCGCGGCAGGCTTCGGCGTCGGTTTTGCGGGTTGCGGTGCCGGAGTCGAGACCGCCGGTGTCGCTTCGGGAGGCGGGGGGGCCGCCGCCGGTTCAGTTGGCGTTGATGCGTTTATGGGTGGCGCTATGGGTGGCGCTACTAATTGCATGACCACGGGTAGCGGTGCCGGGATGACTTCGCTGTCGGCAGGACTTTGGAACAAAAACCATCCCACTAAACCGTGGCCAGCCATCGCCAACAGCAGACACAGCAAAATCTCCCTGCGGTGGTAGTGCGTCACGACCGTCGTTGACAGTTTTGTCGGTTCGTTACTCGCCAGGACGAACGCTGCCTTGGCCACAATGGGCGCTTGATAATAATCCGGGCTGGGGCGCCGGCATGGACTGAACGATGGCATATGCATGCTCGCTGTAGAGACGTGGGTGTGCGCGTTCAAAGCGTGTCTGGGCGCTGACCGATGGCGAACTTGTCATCGAAAGCCAGCATGTCGTTGAAGGTGCAGAAGCGGGGCGCATCCAGCTCCAATACGCCTAGGGTTTTGTGCAGATAAGCCAGACAATCGTGTTGAACCTTCGCATAGTCTTGGGTTTGTCGAGCGTCCATCCACTGCACTAGATAGCCCAGTGTGATGTGGAATCCGTAGTTGTCATGATCCGGGGAGCGAATGCCCAGGCATTGCGCTAAACGATCTCGCAAATCACCAAGTTTATTGCGCTCGTGCACGTTGGCTGGAACCAGCCGCACCGTGGCACCGCTGTCTTTGTAAACATTGAAATCGTCGATCTGCATCCGGAGCTGGAAGTTCTCGTCCAGGACGAAGTCCTTCAAGCGTTCAGTGAAGTGTTGTGTGCATGTTTGCACCGATGCGTCGCGGGGAACGTCAGTGGGCCACAGCGGCGCCTTGCGTTGTTCGTCAATGACCCCTTCAAATACAGTCATGTGATAGCTGGAAGGGGGGAGCAGGCTCAGGCACCGGCTGAACCCGTGGGTCGCGAGGGTATTTCTGACTACCGTGAGCGCATCGTTGATGGGAGTGCGCAAGGGTATTTGACTGATGATGGTATTTCCGGCGAACGAACGAGCCGTCCCGTCCGGATGAAATTTACGGTCGACGTCATAGGGTTTTTCGCCCTTGGTCCGAGGCATTGTGAGCATGGTTGACGCAGGGAATGCAGCAAATGCAGCACTGGCAGTCAGAGTGCAGGCCTGCAGCAAAAAGACACGGCGAAACGTATTGACGTCCGTCATCGGGCTAATTCCATTGGTGCGTGGGGACTGACAGCTTGAGATATTTTCTAAAATTAGAACGTTCTAATTTTTAGTAAATCTACTGACCACTCGTGACAGGAACATTACAGAGGCGCGTTTCGGGTAGTCGGAACCTGTTCAGTTTTTCGGCGAAACAGGTTTTTCTACAGATGCGCATTCGGGTGCTTTTTTTGGAAAAAATAAAATGTCAGCGCCGCGAACCTCTGATGAACCCCAGAGATTTCCGAGCACTACGGTGGCGGCCATTACAAATGGAGCCACGAGTTGGCTACAAAGGCTGAAACCCTGAAAGTGTCGCTGCGCTCGATCAAGGAAGCATCCGGCGCCGGTGCGAAGATCGCGGTAGTACCCGAGTTGGTGAGCCGCAACTATGGCGTCTGGTTACCGGAAGTCTATCGGCTGTTGGCAATGCAGGGTGCGGATATCGTCTGCATGCCAACCAACTGAGTACCTATGCCGTCCAGGTTGCTTTGTGCAGTTGGAGGCACCCGGAAATGGCACCTTCAACCTGGCATTTAGAATCGGATAACCCCCTGGTCTCCCGCGATTTCGAGCGATGTTCCGTAGGCCGCAGAGAGTCGCTGCAAACGTGTCAGAATTCGCTGGGCATCAGCGCCATAAGCCAGTCGTGGAATGCCTCTATCCGCGTCTCGCTCGTCTTGCCAGTGCATTTCCACAGGGTGCAGCACCACTTCTTGCAATGTGCCGGTCGAGCTGAATCTATTTACCGCGATCACGCTCTCGTACCAGATCTGCTCCTTGAACACACCGTGTACCCGACGGTGCTCCATGAATTCGGCTTCCGTCATGGCACCGGGCTCGACACGGTCTTTTTCGTACTCATCCCGCGTAATAGGGAATTGTTGATTTTCCATGAAAAAGAAATTGCCCAACGAATAATAGATAGGCTTCCCCTTGTAGATTTCGATACCCCGGAGTTGATGCGGACCATGTCCAATCACCGCATCGGCACCGTTATCAATAGCTTGGCGAGCGATGGTCGGCATGAAGTCAGGTGGTGTTTCACAATAGTTGCCCGGCTCATGGGTGTGCAGCGAAAACACCGAGAAGTCAGACGTCTGTTTGGCCTGCCGGATGCTATGCAAGATACGGAGCCTGTCTCGTTCATCCGGCGTGAAAGAGAACTCGACCTCCTTATCCAGTTGAGTACGGGCCCGATACTTGGTGTCGAACAGCGTCACGAGCTGGTTTTTAGCATCGCTCGCCAGCACTGAGCGTCGCATCATCCCTTTAGGGAGAGAGTCACGCAGTTCGGCCAGTTGATGCAGGCGCTCTTCGGAGACCAGCACGAATCGGGTGGTACGCAGAGCGTTCAGGCCAGGCCGCCCCTGGATCTGACCCAGTGGATCGATGGCACGAGCATCGGCCTCGAAGCGGGAGGCTGCGGCTACCAGTGAGACTCTTCCCGCAGGGGTGCTCAATATCGCGGGTGCGCTGGCCTGGGCGAGTGTTTCCCCTGTCCCTGCCTGCACGACGCCGGCACGACGAAACAGTTCGTCTGTGCTGCGCATACCCTGAACGCCCCAGTCGGTGCTGTGATTGTTTGCCCGGCTGACCAGATTGAAGCCCATCGTCTTCAGATCCTCGGCCACAGCGGGTGTACTGATCAACCAAGAGCCCCCTGACAAGGCCGATGGATAGCCTGAGTACTGCTGAAGATCAATGGCGGTGCCTTCGAAATTACCGAAGGTCACGTCAGCATTTTTCAGCACATTTAGTAGATCCGGGGAGCGACGGTGCATGCGCGCATGGATGGCATCGGAAATGATCAGGTCGCCCACTGCTACCAAGGTGAAGCCATCTTCGACATTGGCCGAAGTCCAGGAGGATGAGAGTTCTCCAGGCGTTGTGGTGGCGTTTGCGCTGTTATCAAGGCGCTTATCCATGCGTCAGTGCTCCGGTTGCCGGGATGGAATCCCAACAGGTTCGTGCCAATCTTCCCAAGGTCGAGAACGCTGACGCATAGCCGGGCAATCCGTCAGGCATGACGAGCGGAACCTGATCGGTGTAGCCCGTGAAAATAAACAGCGGAGCTCCGTCACGAAAGACGATGCCGCCATCCATTCGACCACGTTTACCGGTCCCTCCCTTGTGTGCAATCTTCGTATCCGCCGGTAGTAATGAGGCCATCTTGGTACGAAGCTTCTGCCAGCTGAGAACATCCAGGGCGAAGGCGCATTGTTCAGACGAGCAACCGAGCAAGGTGGCAGTTGCAGGGTTCACACTGCCTTGGAGGATCAGGTCGTATAGCAGGCCTTGATCGAAGGCAGACGTAGTGGTGACTTCTTCAAGTTTGTGGTCGATGGCCAGGTCGGGACGAGGAATAGTATTTCGATGGGAGGTATTGCCCATATCCAATGACTGGCAAAAGTCGTTGATCCGGGCGAGGCTGATACGCTCCAACACCATGCGAGTGCATACGTTGTCGCTGACGATAATCATCTGGACCAGCGCATCCCGCAGGCTGATGCTGAACCCCGGCGTCAGGTATTTGAATGTTCCGGACATCACGCCCTCACGGAGTCGCTCCTCATACCGTATGGGTTCGTTGAGATCGAGATGTCCTCTGTGTACTTCACGAAGTACCGCCATCAAAATCGACGTCTTGCGCGTACTTCCCGCCACGAATGGAGTATGACCAAATCGGTGTGCAACTTCCCCGGTGATCAGGTTCTTGAAGTACCAGGCGGTGACATAAGGCTGTTCTTCGCAGATAGTATTGAGTTGATTTATCACGGTTCGCATGCTGACTCCGAGGCGAGTGTGAGCGCTCTTCATAGCTCGGTTAAACACGGCTTGGTTGAAGAGGAGCGTCGTTGAAAAAGTGATTGGAATCTTAAAATGCACCCAACAGTTCAGGGGTGTTATCGAAGCTGCTCAGGGCCCTCCAGAACAGTTAATATCAAGCGGGAAGGGCAGTGCCTGGACATGTGCACTGTGTTGAGTACTTTCATTTTTCGCAGGCCCTGGCCCTCAGGCTCACCGCTGTTGGGATTTACGTCAAAATGAGGGAAGTTACTGCTGGCGATATCCAGTCGCAGCCTGTGCCCCTTGGCAAATCGGTTGCAGGTCGCGAACGGTTCGATCCGAATGTTTACGCGTTCCCCTGGCGTCATCAGTGAGGGGGTCGACCAGTCGTCCCGATAACGGCAGCGCAAGATGCCATCGGTAATATTCATGGCATAACCCTGTGGATAGTCAGCAGAGGCAGGGTACACATCGACCAACTTGGCGGTGAAGTCGGTGTCCAGTCCATCGCTTTCCACCCAGAGTTCAATCGACAGCGGACCGGCCACGATGAGATCTTCTTCCAGCGGCGCGGTTTGAAAAGACAGCACGTCCGGTCTGGCGCACAGCGGAAGATTGTTGCCTTGGCTGGCGAAAAACTCGGGCGTTTCACGTTGATCAAAAGCCCCACCAAAGAACACAGGGGCGCCGGAGGTCAGGGCTCCGCCGATGGTTGGAACCGGCTGTTCCGGGTCGCATATGTAACTCTTGCTCGCGTCAGTGTCGGTTGGCGACTGCGATGTCAGGCTGAGGTTGCGGTGCAGGTAAAGCACCTTTTCCCGGCTGCCTTGCAGGGGCCACGTTTCGCCACTCAACCAATTGCCTCCGTGTTGCAGCCGCCCATCCTCACCGCGCTGACCGGTGCCGCCACCCATCAGGAACACTTGAACAGCGGCAGTGGAGTGGCGTTCATCGTTGCGTGTCAGCCACTGTTCGAACCAGCGTATACGGCAGGTCAACCAGTCAGTGTCTACCTGGCCATCAAACGCTGCAGCTGGGCCGAAATCGACGTTGCCGCTGTGAGTGATGTTGCGATCACCGTGTAGCCACGGTCCCATTATCAAGTGTTGTGGGGCGCGTTTGGATTCACTCAGTGAGGTTCGATTCTTCAGCGTGGAGCCGACATAGGCGTCATACCAACTGGACATATGCAGAATCGGGATATCCGGCACGTTGTGGTAATGGTGCTCGGCGTTGATCCCGATCTGCTCCCAATAAGGACCGAAACTTCCCTTGCCCCATTGCTCGAACAGATAGTCCTCATATTCCGGGACGTGGCGCAGCGGCGACTGGCCTCGTACCCATGGCATATGTGTAAACCAGTGCCGAATATCTTCCCCTTTGAGCGCTTTTAATACAGCGGGGTTTGCCAGCGCCGCTGGACTTTGCAGCGCTTGTTTATAAGCCCAGGTTGCCTGTTTGAGCTCGAAGGCGCCGCCTTGTCGGATACCACAGTGGTAAGCGTTGGAAAAACCACCGGAGTCCAGCACCATTGTCATGAGCCCGGGTGGATTCAGGCATGCCATTGCCAGCTGAGTATGTGCCGCATAAGAAAGTCCCATGCTGCCAATCCTGCCGTTACACCATGGCTGCTCAAGTAACCAGACCAAGGTGTCGAATCCATCCTCGCCTTCGGACAAGTATTTGACGAACTCTCCCTCTGATGCGTATCGGCCTCGGCAATCCTGGAACACGGTAATGAACCCTGCGGCGGCAAAACGGGCCGCCATTTCTTCACGCGTTAGCAAATGTCCGTCAATGTTAAGTTCCGATCGAGACGGACGGGTTTTGTCGTAGGGGGTGCGTTCGATAATGACCGGCAGTGCGCCGCTTCGATCACGAGGAAAATAGATATCCGTTGCCAGGGCAATGCCGTCGCGCACGGTTATCCGCTGATCGTGCAGAACCTGCAGCGCATCAAAACCGGATACGGAAGTAGTGTTCATCAATAGACCCTTTGAAGCGCCCTGTTCGAAGAACACGGCGGCTTAATCAATAACCAATGGAGACCGCGATGGCGAGCATGACGAGTGCGATGCAGAAGAAAGTAACGAATAGTGGAAGAATAAAACGCGCCCATTGCCCCCAACCTACTTGCGCAGTGGCGAGCAGTACTAGCAAGCCACTGGATGTCGGCGTGATCATGTTGGTCAGCCCATGTCCCAGTAAAAACGCGTAGACGCTTGTCTGAGCCGTCACACCGGTCAGTTGGCCAAGTGGACCAAAAATGGGCATCGTGACAGCAGCGCCTCCCGAAGTAGACGGAATCATTACATCGAGGAAAAGTTGGGAAAAAAACATACCGAAAGCTGAAACAACGGGGCTGTGACCGCCAATCAGGCCCGCCAGGCCATTCACTACGGAGTCCAGAATCTTCCCGGTGGAAAGAACGTCCTCTACCGCAGTGGCCAGTCCAATCAGGAGGCCCGCCATCATGACCTTCTTCATACCGCTCAGGAACGCATCTGCCGCCGCTGTTGCGCCGATACCACTGATGGCCGCGAAAACAATGCTCATCCCGATGTAGTAGGCACTGAGTTCAGTGAATTTCCATTTCCACGTATTGGAGGCATAAACGAGAAAACTTACGCCTGCCAGCAGGGCAATCAGGGTGACTACATGTCGAACGGAAAGGCGTTTGTCGTCATTGATGACATGGGCTCTGACGTCGACTCCCGTGCGGCGAATGCACATCAGGACGAACGCGGTACCCACCAGCATGAATACAACGAAGGTCGCCGCGCGCATTCCCATTCCGCTGAATACGGGGAGGCCGACAATAGGTTGAGCAATGCCTAACGCGACGGGATTGGAAATGGATGAAAGAAAGCCAATCTTGACCGAGATGACCACAATGGCCAGTCCGATAATGGTCGGTAGTCCCATTCTATGGGCCATGGCCACCATCAGAGGGACGACCATGACGTATTCTTTGGCCATCCCGAGACACGAACTGCCCAATGAAAGTATCAGCATGATGGAGGGGACCAATAGGTATATATTTCCCCTGGCAAGAGCCAACATGCGGGTCAAGCCGGAATCTATTGTCCCTGACTTGTTGAGCACACCAAACATACCGCCGATCAAGATGACCATGAAAATCAAGCCGGACTGCTTAACCAGTCCCCTTGGGATTGCCATGAGTCCCTCAATGATCGAAACGGGTTTGACATCAGTCTCCTTACGGCCATCGACGCTGAACAGGTGGAGGGGAGAACTGTTTTTTTCGAGCGACTGGAAAGTGCCAGGTAATACAAGCTCGCCTTTTCGCGTGTACTCCCCGGAATCGACGATGTACGTGAGCAGCACAGCCACGAAGACGATGGCCAATAAAATGACTGCCGGATTTATTTGCGTGCTGGATGTCGAGGGCTTGTTGTCAGAAACGTTCCCGTCGACAGGTGTGTTGTGTGGGGTGATGACGGTCATGGTAGAACACTCTTGCTCGCGCACAGGCGCTAACTTTTATAAAACAGAACACGGTTCTGGCTCATTGGCAGTGGGTGCAAAAGTACCGTTTATTTTTCTGGGTGTGGTTCAGTCGACTGTTTCTTGTTGGAGGTTATGAGGTGCTCGATGTTTACGCTCATGAGGGGGTCTCTTTTTTATTGTTCTGTTATCGATTTGATTCAAACTGACCTTATCAAGCAACTGTTTGGGTCCGCAAGATTATGACTTATCGAGATACCCTTATGCGTTTATGGCTTTTTATGTGGCGCTCCGGTCGCTTAGGTAGGCGATAAGGTGCCTGGCAAAATCGTCCACCACCGTGGAACGAGGCTGGCTGGGGTGAAAGGCTAATCCAAATGTATATTCAATCAATGGTTTCAACGGGCGATATACAATGGGAAGCTGTTCGAAATGGGACGCCAGCAGGGAGTTGATGATCGATACGCCTAACCCCTCTGCTACAAACCCGCAGGCAACGCCTGCCGAGTGGACTTCTACTCTGACCTGTGGTCTCAAATTGGCGGCGCGAAAGGCCAGGTCTAAATCGGTGCGCAGTGTGCGTTGTCGCCCCAGCAGGACGAGGGGGGTGTTTCTCAGGTCTTCGATTGAAACAAACGATTGCTTGCTCAGGGGGTGCTCGGCAGGCATTACACAAACGGCCTCCGTGGTGACGGTGTAATCGATCTCGAAGTCAGCTATCTCGCTGGGCATCCGAATAATTCCAAGGTCGACCGAGCGATCCAGAATGGCCCGCTCGATCGTTTCGTAGGAGCCCGATACGATCTCCACAACAGAGTCTTCATGCTGCTTCAGGAAACCAGACACCACACGAGGCATCATCTGCTGGGCCATGCTCGTGGGCACCCCAACTTTGATCAACGTCTTGCGCACGCCTCCTAATCGAATCTCATCCGCCAGACGTTGGACTCTCTGGATCTGATCCACGACCTTGCTTATTTCTGCCAGTAGTTCAGCAGCTTCGGGTGTCGCGATCAGGCGTCCTTTCTTCCGTGCGAACAGGATTATTCCCAGAGACTCCTCAAGCTGCCCTAGAAGCCGACTGACGGCAGATTGTGATAGGCCCATTCTGGAGCCGGCTCCCGTGGTGGAGCCTGTCGCGATGATTGCCTGAAGGGCTTCGAGTTGCTTGAAGTTCATGCTGCTACTCCTCTCTTTCATCGATTGTTGTAGCTGACTCGGCCTCGCGAAAATTCGCATAGATGTATGCGTGATACTCATACTCTTGTGGGCTTGTAATTTCCCTAATAGTGTCGTGTCTGGACGAACGTGTGTCTAGAAAAACAATAAAGGGTTTGCTTTTTTCTCGGGCTCTCCGACTGCTAAAAAAAATCCAAAAAAGCGTGGAGGATCGTATGCGTTGTGTTTATAGACGTGGTGGGTTTCTGTGTGCGTCATTAATGATTGGCCTGGTTCCGAAAAGTAATGCAGAAGGGTTTTCAGACAGCTCGCATGCAAACGTACAGTTTCGAAACTATTATTTTAATGATGACTATCATGAAGGTGCCAATGACCGCCGCGAGTGGGCGCAAGGGGTGTTATTGAATATAAAATCCGGTTTTACGCCTGGGGCGGTTGGCTTTGCATTGGAAGGTCAAGGGTTGGCGGCCCTTCGTCTGGATTCAAGTCCGGCGCACACCAATACAGGTTTGCTGCCCGTCAATTCTGACGGGCATGCGGTTTCGGAGTTCTCCAGTGTTGGCCTGACCGGTAAAGCCAGATACCGGGATGCGTTGTTCAGTCAGGGGACATCGGAGCTTAAAATTCCCGTGTTGGTAACCAATGACGGGCGTATCCTGCCGCAAACAGTCACTGGCAGTCAGATTGAGTACAGGGGGATTGAGGGACTGTATGTTCAAGCCGGCCATCTGGATCAAGAAAAACTCCGCAACTCTTCTAATAATGAAGGGTTTACACCCGTTGGTTATGGCGGTGCCAAAGATGCCGATTTTGATTTTGCGGGGGGGCGGTACAGTTTAGGTAAGCAGCTCAGTCTGTCGTATTACTACGGGACGATGGAGGATTTTTACAGCCAGACGTTTTTGGGGCTGAATCACAAGCTGAATGTGGGTTCGCTTTCATTGACGTCGGATCTGCGATATTTTTCGAGTGACAAGTCGGGTAGCGCTTGGGCCGGAAATGTCGACGCTACGATGTTCAGTGGGTTATGGACACTGGGGTATGGAAATCATGCCGTCGGCCTGGGTTATCAGAAAGTAACGGGCGAGACATCATTGCCCTATATTAATGGCGGTTCAGTCTACTCGTTCACTAATGCCAACGTCGGTAAATTTGTTCAGGCTAACGAGCATACCGCTATGCTTCGCTATGATTATGACTTTGTCGGACTAGGATTTCCGGGGCTCTCCTTTATGAGTCGGTATTACACCGCCGGTGGCGGAGAGTACAAAAAACGCGCAGCCAGTGAGTGGGAACGTGACTCTACACTGAGGTACGTGGTGCAGAGCGGAGCGTTCAAAGGGCTCGGTCTTGAATATCGTGGGGCTACATTTCGTACGGATTACTCAGCCAATCATGACGATAACCGGCTTTATTTGACCTATGATTTAGCGCTTTGGTGAGTCACTCACGGTGAACCCTGGTCTGAGCGTGGCAGGTTTATGGGGCAGGTCATCCTCCGACTCTCTAAGCCTGTACGCGCCTTCAATTATTATTTAGTTATCGTCCCGCCATTGTTTCGTAAGCGTCTGGCCCACACAGGTCGGGAGTCAATAGTTTGCCTGAAGCAATCGAGCGTTTCGGCACTGTTGTCGAGCATTTCGGCACAGTCCTTACTCTTTATTCAACCTAGAATCGGGCTTCACTTTAAGACTCGGATGGAGCCTCAATGAGCATCAGGTTAATCCTGCCTGCACTTTCCATGGCAGTAGCACTCAGTGGATACGCTGCCGACTTCTCACTGACCAGCCGGGATATTGCTGACAACCGCTCGCTGAACAATCGCGAAGTGTTCCAAGGCTTCGGTTGCGAAGGTGGAAACACTTCTCCTGAGCTTTCTTGGACAAACGCCCCCGTAGGCACTAAAAGCTACGCGATCACGGTCTACGATCCCGATGCACCGACCGGTAGCGGTTGGTGGCATTGGACGGTGGTTAACCTTCCAGCTTCTACCAATAGCTTGCCAAGAGGCGTGGGGGCGAACCTGCCTGCCGGTGCGGTACAAGGGCGAACCGATTATGGCCAGCCGGGATTTGGCGGGGTTTGCCCACCTGTAGGAGATAAACCCCATCGCTATCAATTCACCGTATGGGCATTGAAAGTAGATAAGCTACCTCTCGACGGTGAGGCCAGTGGCGCCTTGGTTGGGTTCATGCTCAATGCCAACGCCTTGGCCAAATCGACCATTACTTCAACTTACGGACGTTAAGAACGATGCGCCCTTGTGACGGCATACAGCACCGGGAAAACATTATCGATGCGTGTGTCATAAGGGCGCGACAGCCCCTTGCCCTGCCAAGGGTACCGGTGTTCGTGACCACCCTGTGTAGAGTGCGACAGGGGGAAAAACTGTTGCAATGGGATGATCGGGAGATGCGCGCAGGGCCGCAGCATCTGATTTTGATGCCGGCCGGGCGCGAGCTTGGTATCTCAAACTTCCCCGGCCTTCACGGTCACTACATCGCCGATGCGGTGCGCTTTCGCTCACACTATGGCCTGTCGCCACGTGAATTGCGGACATCAATTTAAGCATTCTGATCACCGTGCGTGGAACCTCTGCTGGCAATGCAATTCAGTGCGCTTGGGCTTCTGCTTTTTCTCGGTCGCCGCTGGCACTGTTTGCAAGGCTTGAAGTACCGCTTCAATCGTCGCGATATCGGTATCGATCAGGTCATCCTGTTCACTTTGACGGTACTGCGCGGGTGCTGGTATCTCCCGCCTTTGAATCTTCAGAACTGCAATGAATCAACGCACGGTGCTGCTGTGGATGATGCGTTCTGCTTGAGGGGGGGCGCAGTCAAAAGGCGCCGTTTCAAATCGTTTCGGGCTGCTTGCCAATGGCGAACTTGTCATCGAACGTCAGCATGTCGTTGAAGGTGCAGAATCTGGGTGCATCCAGCGCGAACACCTCGAGGGTCTCGCGCAGGAACGTCAGGCATTTCTGCTGAACGGCCGCATATTCAAGGGTTTGTGCGTCGGTCATCCACTTCACCAGATAGCCCAATGAGATGTGAAACCCGTACTGATCATGATCCGGTGCGCGGATACCCAGGCGCTGAGCCAGGCGATCACGCAGGTCACGGATTTTTTTGTTTTCCTGCACGCTGGCCGGAACAAGCCGAATCGTGGCGCCGCTGTCCTTGTGAACATTGAAGTCGTCTACCTGCATCCGCAGCTCGAATTCATCGTCGAGATCGAAGTCAATCAAGTGTTCGGTGAAGTAATCCGTGCAGGCTTGAACACTGGCGCCTTTGGCGACCTCAACGGGCCAGAACGGCGGTTTTCGCCGTTCGTCGATCACGCCTTCGAAGACCGTCATGTGGTAACTGGAGGGCGGCAGCAGGCTCAGGCACTGACTGAACTCCTGGGCGGCCAGTGTATTCCTGACAGTGGTGAGCGCGTCGCTCAGTGGTGTTCGCAACGGAATCTGACTGATGATCGTGTTCCCGGCGAACGGCCGCGCCTTGCCGTTCTCGAAGAATTTGCGATTGACGTCAGAGGGCCTGGTGCCCTTGTGTTGCGGCATTGTAAGCAGGGGCGACGCAGGCGAAGCGGCAAGTGCGACACCGGTGGTCATGGCACAGGCTTGAAGCAGGAACGCGCGGCGCAGCAGTTTTACGTTTGTCACGTAGGAGTTTCCATCAGTGCGTTCGGTAAAGGCTGGAATGGGAAGGTTCCAATTTTGCGCAGACCCTACCGGCGGTTAATGACGAGGAAATGACGGGAACCGTTATTCGCGCCGCGAAGATAGCAGGTTTGTCGATGGCAGATAGAGATGTCTTGATGAAATTCCTGATAGCAACGACCTCATCAATACGGTTTTCTTATGCGGGTTAAAGTTTATCGATCCTGTCAGTTATCGATTCTGAGTGTTGTACGAATTGTCCGGGTGTTTTGTAATTGGTTAGTTATAAGTTAAAGCGCCGGTATTGAGCTTGATTTTCGCATTTCTCTGGTATTAGCTGCATTGCGTTGGCTGGCGCTTTCAAGGGCTGGCACTGAGTATGGATCGATTGTCTTGTAGGAAATAATCGGTTCGTAAAAAATACATTTTATGTCGTTGGAAACCATAAAGGGATTTATATGAATAACTGTATCAAAGGACTAGTGGTCTCGTGCGCCATGGCGGTTTCTGCCGGTGTCATGGCCTCTCCAGCGCTGCATACGGCGACCATTGATCAACAAGGTCGCGTCGTTGCGCAATCTTCTGCATGGATCAAGGCGGTGAAGCTGACCAATCAGAAAGATTACTTCGCAACTTATGACGTTCTGTTCGCGGAAGGGCTGTTCAAACAGGCACCTGGTTTCTGCTCGGTGTCTTCGATTGATACCTCCGACTATGATCGTCTGTTATACGGTCACACCAAGTTGGGCGGCGCGGCGACAACTGAAAAGGTCAATGTGCTGGGCCTTATGGTGGGCAAGAACGAACCTGCCGGTGATTCGGCCATGAGTTTTCAACTGGCCTGCACTCAGTAAGTCAAGCGAGCAACAGGAGCCCCGCCATTGCGGGGCTTTTTGCCTGCTTTTGATCAGTGACTTTTCATTCCTTGCATTTGCGCGGATCATCCGGTGTTCTCGAACCAGAGTGGAAGCGTCATGAACTTACCTCTTCAAGGCATCAAGGTCGTAGAACTGGGGCAACTGATCGCCGGGCCGTTTGCCGCGAAAATCCTCGGCGAGTTCGGCGCGGAGGTCATCAAGGTCGAGCCGCCGCTGACGGGCGACCCGCTGCGTAAATGGCGTTTGCTGCACAACGGCACTTCGGTGTGGTGGGCGGTGCAGTCACGTAACAAGAAGTCGGTCACCCTCGATCTGCGTCAGCCGCAGGTGCAGGAAGCGGTTCGCCGTCTGATTCGCGATGCCGACGTACTCATCGAAAACTTCCGTCCTGGCACCCTCGAAAGCTGGGGGCTGAGCTGGGAAGAACTGCATGCGCTCAATCCACGGCTGATCATGTTGAGGGTTTCCGGTTACGGACAGACCGGCCCCTACCGCGACCGACCGGGATTTGGGGTGATAGGCGAGGCCATGGGCGGTCTGCGGCATCTGTCGGGCGAAGCAGGGCGTACGCCTGTTCGGGTCGGTGTGTCGATCGGCGATTCGCTGTCGGCGCTGCACGGGGTGATCGGTATTCTGCTCGCTCTGCGTCATCGCGATCAGAACGGCGGGGCAGGGCAGCAGATCGACGTTGCGCTGTACGAGTCGGTGTTCAACATGATGGAGAGCCTGATTCCCGAATACTCGGTGTTCAACGTCGTTCGCGAACCGGCTGGCAGCAGCATGCCTGGCATCGCCCCCACCAATGCCTATCGCTGCAATGACGGCAAGTACGCACTGGTGGCGGGCAATGGCGACAGCATCTATAGAAGGCTGATGGAAAAGATCGGTCGCATGGACCTTGCCAATGATCCTGATCTGGCCCACAACGACGGTCGGGTCCGGCACGTGGCGCGGATCGATGCAGCGATCTCGACATGGACCGCCGAGCGTTCGCTGGACGAAGTGCTCAATGCTTTGAATGAGGCGCGGATCCCGGCAGGCAAGATCTACGACGCCGCCGACATCGCCAGCGACCCCCACTATCTGGCGCGGGACATGCTGTTGCAAAGCACCCTGGACGACGGCACACCTGTAACGCTGCCGGGCATTCTGCCCAAACTGCAGGACACGCCGGGCCAGGTGCGCTCGGCGGCTCCTACCCTCGGCGAACACACGGATGCGGTGCTGGAAGCGCACGGCATTGACGCTGATACCCGGGCGCAGTGGCGCAAGCTCGGGATCATCTGACGGTTTCATCACCGATCTGAATCTGATCGAGATGTCCGAGCCCGTGCCGGCCGCGCAACGATCAACTCAGGCCTGACACCCGCCCTTGTCATAGCTGCCTGGTTTTGCAATGAACGCTTTCGCGGCATTCGATTTTGTGAGGATATAAGCGCGGCGCCATGGCTGATCGTCAATGAGCTTCCAGCGATGGCCAAGTCCTGTGGTGTCCTGTGCGAGCAAGACTTCGCCGGGATGCAGTACGAAGTTCTCACCGCCAGTGGTGGAAAACTCCAGCGTGCCCGACAGCGTGATCACGTACTGCTCCTGTGGCGCTGGATGCCAGTCATAGGTTGCATGCGCCGGTGTTTCCTTGAAGTTGAGTGCGCTGACATCCGCCACTGCGCTCTGATCCAGCGTTCCCTGGATAACGTGCGACAGGTTGTCGGGACCGGTGCATAACCTGAAGGCCTTGATGCCTTGCGCTGGCGGTGCGGGTGATGCGGTGGCAAATGCTCCGCTACTTATAGGCAGCAGGATCGCTGCAGCGAGAACGGCCCACTGGCATGTGGGTTTGCGAGATAAGCGAGCCGGGGCTTTGGAAGTCGAGCACTGCTGATGTTGCATAGGGCCTACCTGATGGCTGAAAACTGCATGAAGCCTCGGGCGTCGATCGATGGCCGTGGCAGTTCAGGGCAGTGATGCCCCGCGCAGAGAATCGAACCACATCGCAGTAGAGTTAAAAATTATCTTTAATTTCATGTCGTCCTTCATATGAATTGGTTGTCGTGATACCAATTGGAAGCGGCTGCGCGCTCCATCGATGAGTCCGGCGTTCCCGTGCCACACATCGAGCCCGTCGCGATCTGGATCGACCCCGGCGGGTATGCACTCATCGTTATGCACAAGTCATCTGGCTATCCAGTGAGGCAGCAGCGCTGATGCGCTTTTGTAGCGCGATGTCATGAACACCGCAGAGCGCGCCGTAAGGGCGCAAAGGTGACCTGAGCCATGCGCTCGGCTCACTGAGTCCACAGTCTGTGCCATGTGTGACGCGGAGCGTCACGGGCGGCATGCCCACGCGGAGCGATGGGCACGATCAGTGTTGAGGCTGACTTGTGTATAACGATGAGCGGGTGTGCATGAGGTTCCTGAGCTGAACTGCAACTGAACGGTCATGTGCCAGGGCGGTAAAACCTTTGGATACCTGAACTTATCGGCCTTTTGTCTCTCTGATGCCGGTAGCCATTGATCGCGGCGGCCTGATAAGCTCGCGGCTTTACTCGTTTGCCCTTTTGGCGCATGAACAAGGAATTAGCATGAAACAGCATCGGTTGGCAGCGGCGATTGCCCTGGTCGGTCTGGTACTCGCAGGTTGTGACAAGCAAGCCAGCACTGTCGAGCTGAAAACTCCGGCACAAAAAGCGTCTTATGGCATCGGTCTGAACATGGGCAAAAGCCTGGCTCAGGAAGGCATGGATGATCTGGATTCCAAGGCTGTGGCCCTGGGTATCGAAGACGCTGTCGGCAAGAAAGATCAGAAACTGAAAGACGAAGAACTGGTTGAAGCTTTCGCCGCGCTGCAGAAGCGTGCCGAAGAGCGTATGGCCAAGATGAGTGAAGAGTCGGCAGCTGCCGGCAAGAAATTCCTCGAAGAAAACGGCAAGAAAGAAGGTGTCGTCACCACCGCTTCGGGTCTGCAGTATCAGATCATCAAGAAGGGTGATGGCGCCCAGCCCAAGCCGACTGATGTCGTGACCGTTCATTACGAAGGCAAGCTGACTGACGGCAAGGTGTTCGACAGCTCCGTCGAGCGCGGCAGCCCGATTGATCTGCCGGTTGGTGGCGTAATCCCGGGTTGGGTTGAAGGCCTGCAACTGATGCACGTAGGCGAGAAGATCAAACTCTTCATTCCTAGCGACTTGGCTTACGGTGCGCAGAGCCCGAGCCCGCTGATCCCTGCCAACTCGGTTCTGGTCTTCGACCTGGAACTGCTGGGCATCAAGGATCCGGCAGCTGCTCAGGCGCCTGATGCAGATGAAGAAGAGGCGGCTCCGGCCAAACCGGCTGCTCCCGCCAAGAAGTAACGCAACACCTGGCTACTGAAAACGCCCTGTCTCGACAGGGCGTTTTTGTGTGTGGGTTATTTGCCGAACGCTTGGCGGCGCTTACAGTCCCACTATCATGATCGTGAGAGAAATATTGTCTGACAGTCCGTTTTGCCTGATGGGCTAGCCTCAACAGTGTTCCCAAGTCAACGAATTCGTGGGTTTTTTTATGTGAGTAAAAAACGCCCGATCTAACCCAAAGCCCCTGAAAACAGGGACTTCAAGGTGAAAAAGGGCGGCTGTTCACAAGGTTATCCACAACAAATGTGGATAACCTTGCGGCATCCCCACCGGCAGGTTATCGAACCGATGTGCACCGTCACCTTTTCTGAGCGGGAGTGAACATGAAAGCACCGTGGAACCTGATCCGTTACCTGCCAGGAGCGCGCCGGCTTCTCGCGGCCGGGCGATTGCCGGGGCTGTTGTTCGCGGTGGCGCGCAAGGGCAACAGTGAAGGCAGTCGTCTGGGCAAGCTCAAGGATGACCTGCGCCTTCTCCAGAGCCTGTGCCTGGCTTACTGGCGCGGTGAGTACCGTGACATCAGCCCCAAGGCCATTCTGTCCATCGTGGCGGGCCTGATGTACTTCCTCAGTCCACTGGATGCGATACCCGACTGGATTCCGGGGCTGGGGATGTTCGACGACATCGCCGTGCTGGCCTGGGTGATGAAGCACCTGACCGACGAACTCGACGCGTTCCGCGCCTGGCGTGATCAGCAGCCACCTGAAAAACTGGTGGTGGTCGAGCGGCTGCCCGAAACCCAGGCATTGCTGGAGAAAGAGAAACGCATCGAGTGAAGCGTTTGAGCAACCCGTAGCGTTCCGCTGTTAAGATGCCACCCTATGGAACAGGCCTTCCAACCTGTGGCGTTTTCCTGCAAGGGGAGTCTATGGATCTTCAAGTGATATCTCGTGATGGTGAGCCGGAGTACGCAGTCCTCCCCTGGGCTCAATATCAGGTGCTGCTCAAAGCCGCTGGCTTTGCCGAAAAGCTCCGCCCCGAGACTGCTCATCCAGCACCTGAAGTTGCTGAACATCCTGCGTTCGACCAGTTGGGTGCGTTGCGCATTGCCAAGGGCCTGGAAGTCGCCACGCTGGCACGCGCGGTCGGTATCAGCCCTTCATACCTGGAATTGATCGAAAACGGCACGCGTGAACCCGACGCGGCCATCAAGCGCAGCCTTGCATGGGAGCTGGGCGTGCCGGGCTGGCGGGGTGAGTCATGAGCGTGCGCATCAGTCGTCAGCATTGGGACGGATTGCTGAACGAGCTGAACCATGCTCGCAGTCAGCGGCATCTTGTGACTTACCGTGCCTTGCTGGAGCGTTTGCAGTTCCCGAGTCCGGCCATGCAGACACTGACCGCAGCGCTCGAGCATCTGGCCGCCATGGATGCCCGTGCTGAACAGCCACTGCGCAGTTCACTGGTGATCAGCCAGGGTGCCAGCCGCCTGCCGCGGCCCGGCTTCTTCGAATGTGTCGAACGACTGGGCCGCTTCTCCGGCCCGTCCGACGGCGTGGCTGCCGCGTCATGGCACGCCGCCGAAGTAGTGCGGGTATTCGAGTACAGCTACCCGGAAGTGGAAGTGCAGGCGGGAAGCGTTTGATTGGCAGCTTTCAAGCGCAGGGCTTATCAGGCTTCTAGCCTGTGCCAAATGTGACGACGCTCTCCGCGCGCCTCTTAATACCTCACGCATCCACCAGCAGATCCAGTCGCGACGAGTCGATGACATGAATACTGGCGCCCGCCACGTCCTTGGCGAAGTGCTTGGCCTGCGAGGCCAGGTCGGCCAGTTGGCTGGCGTTGATCTGAGCGCAGCTCTCTTCCCGCAGGTGCACCACGCCAATCGACAGTGACAGCAGCGCAAACTCCTGACGCTGTCCCTGACGGTTGAGTGCGACGAAGCAGCCGGCTTCCAGGTGTTCGGCCCGGTAGAAGCGGCGGCACTGGTTCTGGAAATCCTCGAGTAGGTTGTTCAGACGCCTTTCCCAGTCGTCGAAACCCAGCACCATCAGAAAATCATCGCCGCCGATATGGCCGACGAAGTCCCTGCTCGGGTCCACCCGGTCGTTGAGGCATTGCGCCAGACACAGCAGCACTTCATCACCGCGTGCATAGCCATAGATGTCGTTGAAGGGCTTGAAGCTGTCGATGTCCACGTAACAGATCATCGACTCGCGACCTTGCTGCAACAGGCGTGTCAGGCACTGCTGAATCGGCACGTTGCCCGGCAGCAGGGTCAGTGGGTTGGCGTAGCGCGCCTGCTGGATCTTCATCTCGGTGATCAACTTGAGCACGTCGATTACCCGGCCCAGCCCCAGATAAGCGCCGTTGAGGGTGATGATGAAATCCTCTTCGATGCGCTGCCGCGCCCGACTGGTAAGCAGGCGGCTGACCTGCTGCAGCGACTGGCTGACTTCCACGGCCAGAAAGTCATCGCTCATCAAACGGCTGATCGGCTTGCGGGCGAACAGCTCGGTGCCAAACGGCTTCAGCAGCGCTTCTGAAAGCGAATGGCGATGGACGATACCGCAAGGCCTTGCATCGTCGTCCAGCACCGCCAGTGAGTTGAGGTTGGCCTGCTTGCGAAAGGCTTCCAGCACATCAGCCGTCGGGGTGGACTGGCTCACGGAAGGCTGTGGACTGAGCAGGGCAGAGAGGTCGGCGGCGTCCTCGTTCAGTGCCGGTGGCGGTGCTTCTGCCTTGGGCAGCATGGCGCGCGTGTCGCGTGACGGGCGTTCCTGAGGACGTGCCAGCAGGTAGCCCTGCACCAGATCCACGCCCATGTCGGTCAGGGCCGCGAGTTCTTCGGGCAGCTCGATGCCTTCGGCGATCACGATGGCTCTGGACGCTCTGGCCATTTGCAGCATGGAACCGACAAACTCTCGCTTCACGGCGTCCTGGTGAATGCCGTCGATGAAGTGCCGGTCGATCTTCACGTAATCCGGGCGCAGCTCTGACCACAGTCGCAGACTGGAATAGCCTGCGCCCAGATCGTCCAGCGCAATGGAAAAACCCATGTCCCGATAGTGATGCAGTGCGTTGTAGAGCAAATCGAAATCGTCGGTCGGCATCTGCTCGGTGAGTTCGATCACCACATTCTTGGGCGCGATGTTGTAGCGACGCAGCATTTCAAGCGTGCGGCCCGGCGGGTGCGAGGCTTCGAGCAGGGATTCCGGAGACACGTTGAGAAACAGCTTGCCGGGCAACTGCTGCTGGCTGAACCGGCGACAGGCGCTTTCGCGGCAGGTCAGTTCCAGCTCACTGAGGCGGCCAGCCTGGCGGGCGACAGCGAACAGGTTCAGAGGCGAATGCAGCGGGCTGTTGGACGGGCCGCGGGTCAACGCCTCGTAACCCAGAATGCTGCGCTCCGAGAGCGAGACAATTGGCTGAAACAGGCTGTGCAAGTCGCCGCGAGCCAGAATGGAACTCAGTGCGCCCAGCTGTTCAGTTACAGTCATGATGGTCTCGATGGCAATAAAAAGGGCTGAACGCGTTAGCGTTCAGCCCGTCATTTCACGACAGATTCATGACTGTTTGATGACCATT
This sequence comes from Pseudomonas viridiflava, assembly GCF_001642795.1. Classification (GTDB taxonomy): domain Bacteria; phylum Pseudomonadota; class Gammaproteobacteria; order Pseudomonadales; family Pseudomonadaceae; genus Aquipseudomonas; species Aquipseudomonas viridiflava. The sequence continues at coordinate 232,931 of NZ_LKEH01000047.1, forward strand.
GCTGCTAATTGGCCATCAACCGTCATCTGCGGCTTACTTCTTGGCAACCGAAGCGCTCAGACCGAGGTAATCGATCAGAATGCGACCGGTTTCAGACAAGTAAGCATCGTCTTCCGGCTTGGTCTTCTCGTCTTCCACCGGCAGCGCGTCTTCGTCTTCTTTCTTCAGTTCCTTGAGCGGCTCTTCACCCTTGGCCTTGCGGCGGGTGTTTTCCAGCGCAAGCTGCTTGCTCTCGATGGACGCGTGCTCGGCACGGCGGTCGGCTTCGTTGAGGCTGACGGTCTTCTCGCTCATGAGTTTCTTGGCCAGGGCCAGACGATCCTCGATGAACACGAACTCGGCATCCTTGGAAGAGCGCGCTTCATGCCGTGCCTGAAGTTGCGCCAGGAACGGCTTGAACGGGTCGATGGCAGGCTTGATCGCCGGTTTTATGCTGTCCCAAGGCATGGCTTCAGGCAGTGCGCTCTCGCCGATTTCCTTGGTGTCGATCAGCGACGGGTAGGTGATGTCCGGCACGACGCCCTGATGCTGGGTACTCTGCCCGGACACCCGGTAGAACTTGGCCAGGGTCAGTTTCAGCTCGCCATGGTTGAGCGGCTGAATGGTCTGCACGGTGCCCTTGCCGAAGGTCTGTCCACCAATCACCAGCGCGCGATGGTAGTCCTGCATGGCACCCGCGAAAATTTCCGACGCCGACGCAGACAGGCGGTTGACCAGCAGCGCCATCGGACCTTTGTAGAACGCGCCCTTGGCTTCGTCTTCCAGCACATCGACCTTGCCGTCCGCGTTGCGCACCAGCACGGTCGGGCCGCGGTCGATGAACAGGCTGGTCAGCTCGGTGGCTTCCTGCAGCGAACCACCGCCGTTGTTGCGCAGATCCAGCACCACGCCATCGACCTTCTCGGCCTGCAGCTCGGTCAGCAGTTTCTTCACGTCACGGGTGGTGCTCTTGTACTCCGGATCGCCGGCACGGTAGGCCTTGAAGTCCAGGTAGAAGGCTGGAATATCGATGACGCCCAGTTTGTAATCCTTGCCATCCTGCTTGATGTGCAGGATCGACTTCTTCGCCGCCTGCTCTTCAAGCTTCACCGCTTCACGGGTGATGGCCACGATCTTGGTGGTCTGGTCGTTCGGCGCATTGCTGGCCGGAATGATTTCCAGACGAACCACGGAGCCTTTCGGACCACGGATCAGCTTGACCACTTCATCCAGACGCCAGCCGATGACGTCGACCATCTCCTTGTCGCCCTGAGCGACCGAAACGATCTTGTCGGCCGGAGCCACCTGCTTGGTCTTGGCCGCAGGACCTGCCGGCACCAGACGCACGATCTTCACGTTGTCGTTGTCGCTCTGCAACACGGCGCCGATGCCTTCCAGCGACAGGCTCATGTTGATGTCGAAGTTTTCCGCGCTGTCGGGCGACAGGTAGTTGGTGTGCGGATCGTAGGACATGGCGAAGGTGTTGATATACGCCTGGAAGACATCTTCGGCGCGGGTCTGGCCCAGACGTGCCAGTTGATTCTTGTAACGCTTGGTCAGGGTTTCCTGGATTTTCGCCGGGTCCTTGCCTGCAATCTTCAGCCGCAGAACCTCATCCTTGACGCGTTTGCGCCACAGGTCGTCGAGTTCGGCGGTGTCCTTGGGCCATGCGGCGTCCTTGCGGTCGACCAGCAGGGTTTCCTTGGTGGTGAGGTCGATCTTGTCGACACCCTTGGCCAGTTCTGCAAGCGCAAAGTCCAGACGCGCCTTGATGCGGTCCAGATAGCGTTTGTAAATAGTGAACCCCGGGTTCAGGTCGCCACTCTTAAGGAAGTCGTCGAACTGGAACTGCCATTTGTCGAATTCGGCAATGTCGCTGGCCATGAAATAGCTGCGCGACGGGTCCAGTTGCTTGATGTAGCTCTGGTAGATGATCGCTGAACGTTTGTCGTCCAGTGGCGGCTTGCTGTAGTGGTGCCGCTTGAGCAGCTCGACCACGTTCAGGCTGGCAACCACTTCGTCGCGGTCCGGCTGAAGATTATCCCAGCTGTTGGCGGCGAAAGTGCTGGCTGACATCGGCAGGACGCTGAGGCCGACAAACAGGGCGAGGGCGGTGCTAGGGAATAGTTGCTTCATGCTGATTCGACGCGAGGACAATTGATAACGCATATTAGGCCGTCTTTGAGGTCGCCGGTTCCTTTGAACCCGGCCGCATAATGCAAAAGCCCGGGCAAACAGCCACGGGCTCAGTCTGGACTCACTATGGAGGCACTGTGAAGGCATTGCAAGGCGTGGAAGGACATGTGGAATGGGTCGAAGAGCCAAGTCCGGTTCTCGATGTGGGGCAGGTTCGCATCAAAGTCGCTGCGGCGGGTTTGAATCGGGCCGATCTGTTGCAGCGCGCGGGCAAATATCCGCCGCCGCCGGGTGTTACCACCGTGCTGGGGCTGGAGTGCTCCGGCGTCATTGCCGAAGTCGGTCCGGGTACGTCCTGGCTGGTTGGAGACCGCGTCTGCGCACTGTTGGCAGGCGGGGCGATGGCCGAAGAAGTGGTGGTCGATGCGCGTCATGTGTTGCCGGTGCCGGAAGGCCTGTCGCTGCACGAAGCCGCTGCGATCCCCGAGGTTTACGCCACAGCCTGGCTGAACCTGTTTCAGCTCGCGGGTCTCAAACCTGGCGAAAAGGTGTTGCTGCACGCGGGCGCAAGTGGCGTTGGTTCAGCCGGTATTCAGCTTTGCAAAGCGTTCGGCAGCCCGGTCTGGGTCAGTGTCGGATCGGCTGAGCGGCTGGCGTACTGCGTCGAATTGGGTGCGCAGGGCGGCGTGGTGCGCAGCGAAAGTCTGGAGGCTTTGAGCGATTTCGCACCGTTCGATGTCATCCTCGATCCGGTCGGCGGCAACTACGCCGAGCTGAACGTCAAGCTGCTGGGGCTGGACAGCCGCTGGGTGCTGATCGGCACGATGGGCGGGCGCGAAGCACAGGTGGATCTGGCGCATGTGCTGGGCAAGCGTATCCACTTGATGGGTTCGACCCTGCGCAGCCGTGATGAAACGTTCAAGGCCGATCTGCTGCGTGATCTGGGGCAGTTCGTCTGGCCGCTGTTCACGGAAGGCCGCCTGAAGCCGCAACTGGCCAAAACCTTTTCGATCAACGACTCAGAAGCCGCGTTCGAAGAGCTGGCGTCCAATCAGGTCTCCGGCAAGATCGTGGTGGTGATTGACGAAAGTCTGAAGTGATTATCGCGGCCTTTACGGGCCGCGAGTGGGTAAACATCTGACTGTGGGAGGCGGCTTGCCGGCGATGCATTCGACGCGGTGTGTCAGGAAAATCGCGTCATCGTTCATCGCCGGCAAGCCGCCTCCCACGGTCCGGTGTTTNNNGGCGCAACAGCGCTACGTCGAAGACGTGGTGGCGCCTCTCACAATGGGTAGTGTTTCTTCAGCGGGCTGAGTCCTGGCTGAAATGCTTCAGGTCCAGCTGTGCACTGGCCATCCGGCCTTCTGCGCATGCTCGAGCAGCACCGGATCCGGATTGACCACATTCGGATGGTCAACCTTGAGCAACAACGGCAAATCGTTGCGCGAATCCGAATAGAAACTCGCCCCCTCCAGGTTTTCCCCTTCGGCATCCAGCCAGTCCATCAGGCGGGTAATCTTGCCTTCGCGATAGGTCATCACACCGACCGTGCCACCGCTGTAAACGCCGTGTTGCACGTCCAGGTCGATACCCAGCACTTCGTCGATGCCAAGACGTTCGGCAATCGGCTTGACCAGATGCACGCCCGAGGCAGAGATCACCAGAATTCGGTCACCCCTGGCGCGATGCTGGGCGATGCATTTGCAGGCGTCGCTGTAGATGATCGGCTCGATCACGTCTTCCACCCACGGGCCTACGAGGTGATCGATTTCTTCCGGCGTGCGACCTGCCATCGGTTCAAGGCTGAACGCCATGTAGTCTTCCATCGCCAGCTCACCGGCGCTGTAAGCGGCCATCAGCTCGTCGTTGCGCTGCATGAACGAAACCGGATCGACCCAGCCGAGGCGGCCCATCTGTTCGCTCCACAGGGTGGCGCAGTCACCGCCGATCAGGGTTTCGTCCAGGTCGAAAATTGCTAAAGCCATTGCATGCATCCTTAAATCATTTGTCGGTCAAGCCACCGGGCACAGGGCCGAGGGCTCGATATTCAACGTCACCCGGCGGCCGTCAGGATGCAGATCATCCGCGCTGCGGTTGAGTACGTCGACCACCAATTCCACGCCGCGCGCCTGCACGCGGTAGCGAATGACGTTGCCCAGCAGGCTGTGACTGCGCACTTCGCCTTCCAGTTCGCCGGTGAGGCTCAGTTGAATGGATTCAGGCCGAATCGCGATGCGGCTGTTGATCGGGCGCTGCATCAGGCGGCTGGCGTCGTCGGCTTCCAGCAGGTTGTAGTTGCCGATGAAGCCTGCCGCGAACACGTCCACTGGCGCGGTGTAGAGGGTTTCCGCATCGCCGCTCTGCACGATGCGGCCCTGGTTCATCAGGAAGATGCGGTCCGACATGGTCAGCGCCTCTTCCTGATCGTGAGTCACGAAAATGGTTGTCAGGCCCAGCTCGCGCTGGATCGCCCGGATCTGTTCACGCAGGTGTTTGCGGATCCGTGCATCCAGGGCCGACAGCGGTTCATCCAGCAGCAGCAGGCGCGGACGTGTCACCAGCGAGCGGGCCAGCGCCACGCGCTGGCACTGACCGCCGGACATCTGGTGCGGATAGCGCTTGGCGTAGTCCTGCAGTTCGACCAGCTTGAGAATCTCGGCGACCCGTTTGCGGCTGTCGTCAGGGCTGACCTTCTGCATGCGCAGGCCGAAGGCGACGTTCTGCTCGACCGTCATGTTGGGAAACAGCGCGTAACTCTGGAACACCATGCCGATGTTGCGCTTCTGCGGGGCCAGCGGTACCAGGTTCTGACCGTCAAGCAGGATGCTTCCGCTGTTCACTGACGTGAGGCCCGCGATGCAGCGCAGCAGGGTGGACTTGCCGCAGCCGGACGGGCCGAGCAGGGTGACAAACTCGCCCTTTTCGATGGCGCAGTTGATGTCGCTGAACACCGCCGTGCTGGCGTAGCTCTTCTGCAGGTTTTCAATGCTGACAAAACTCATCTCAGTCTTTGTCCTTGTTCAGTCGATTGGCGGCCCAGGTCAGCACCAGCACGAAGAGGAAGTAGGAAATCACCAGTGCGCTGTTGAAGTGGCCACTGCTGTTGCGCATGTTGTTGAGGTAGACCTGCAGAGTCTCGTAGCGCGTGCCGACCAGCAGGTTGGCGAACACGAACTCGCCGAACAGGAAGGAGAACGACAGTAGCAACGCGATCATCAGGCCCTTGCGCAGGTTCGGCAGCACCACGATGAAGGCCGCCTGCCAGGTACTGGCACCCAGCAGCTGGGCGCTGTCCATCAGGTCGGTCAGGTTGATCGCCTGCAGGTTGTTGGTGATGGCGCGGTACATGAAGGGCAGGGCAACGGTGAAGTAGCAACCGATCAGAATCCACGGTGTACCGACCATCGCCATCGGGCCTGAACCATACAACTGCAGCAGACCCACCGACGACACCACGGGCGGCACGGCGAAGGGCAGCAGGATCAGGATGTTCATCAGTCCGTCGAGGCGCGGAAAGTGGTAATGCACCACGAACAGCAGCGGCAGAATCAGCACCACTGACAGCATCAGCGCGCCGACGCAGACCAGCAGTGACTGGCTGAATGCAGCCAGAAAACGCGGGTCGCTCCAGAGCGCCACGTACCACTTGAAGGTCAGTCCGCTGGGCAGAATGGTTGCCGACCAACTGGTCGATATCGAATACAGAAAGGTGCCCGCCAGGGGCAGCAGCAGAGTGAGGAACAGCAGGTACACCACAGTCTTGTGGTAGACGCCGGCAGGCCCTTTTTCAACGCGCGACATGGTAGCTCCTTTTCAACAGCCACTGATGGATCACCGTCACCAGGGTCATGAGGCCTACCAGAATCATCGCCAGCGCACTGGCCATGTTCGGGTCGAGCGTGATGTCGCCCGCCACCATGGCGGCGATGCGGATCGGCAATACGTTGAAGTTGCCGGTGGTCAGCGCGTAGACCGTAGCGTACGCACCCAGGGCATTGGCCAGGAGAATGACAAAGGTGCCGAGCAGGGCAGGTGTCAGCACGGGCAGGCCGATATAGCGCCAGAACTGGAAGCTGCTGGCACCCAGCAGGGCGGCCGACTCGTTCCAGTCCTCGCGCACGGCATCGAACGCCGGGTACAGCAGCAGGACGCCGAGCGGAATCTGGAAGTAGGTGTAGAGGATGATCAGCCCGGTCTTGGAGTACAGGTTGAAGTCATCGATGATCCCGGCGTCCTTGAGGATCAGCGTCAGCGCGCCGTTGAAGCCCAATAGGATGATGAAGGCGAATGCCAGCGGGACACCGGCGAAGTTGCTGGTCATGTTGGCGAACGAATTGACGAAGTCCCGCAGTCGCGAATCGACCTTGCGCAACGAATAGGCGCCGAGGATCGAAATCAGAATGCCGAACAGGCTCGACCAGAAACTGATCTCCAGGCTGAACTGCATGGCCTGGCGATAGAAGCGCGAATTGAACGCCTTGCTGAAGTTCTCCAGGCCCCAGCCGCTGTCACTCTGCATGCTGTGGATCGCCACCCAGAACAGCGGGGCGATCTGGAATACGATAAAAAACAATGCAAAGGGCACCAGGCACAACAGCGCGAGCCATTTGCCTCGGGTAAAGGGGGTCAATTGAGGATCTCCCGGCACACGGGTTTGTCGTGGGGCACGCCGAGCAGTTCGCAGATCGTGCCGCACAGATCGGTCTGGCGCGGCTTGGCGTCAGGGTCCAGGCTGAACGCCTGACCCAGCACGAACAGCGGTACTTCGCGCTCTTCGGGCAGCAGGCCGTTGTGCGAGCGGTCGTTGTTCATGCCATGGTCTGCGGTGATCAGCACCTGATAGCCCGCGTCCAGCCAGCCCTGCAGGTAGTCGGCCAGAATGATGTCGGCGCTGCGCGCGCTGTTGCGGTACTGCGGGGTGTCGAGGCCGTGCTTATGCCCGGCGTCGTCGATGTTCATGGGGTGAATCAACAGAAAATTCGGCGCGTGTTTCAGGCGCAGGCTTTCTGCGTCGGCGAACAGATGTGAATCCGGATAATGGTCTGCCCAGTAGAACAGCCCGTGCTGAATCGGCAGTTCCGGTGCCTCGGTGTTTCGGTCGCGTGCCGCCTCGAACGGCGTGCGATTGTACAGCTCGCTGAACCAGTGATAGGCCGCAGCCGCCGTGCTCAGCCCGGCGTCGCGGGCATAATGGAACACGCTGCGTTCACGGGACAGGCGCGACACGTTGTTGTGCACGATGCCGCTTTCGATGGGCGCGACACCGGTCAGGATGCATTCGTAGAGCGGGCGTGACAGTGCGGGCAGTTCGCATTCCAGCTTGTACAGCGCTGCGCGTCCTGCGGCGTGCCAGGCCTGAAGATGGCCCATCGCATGCCGTGCCACTTCGTAATTGAGGCCGTCGAGCACGATGAGGATGACATTGTGTTTCATGGGCAACTCGCTTGGGTGCGGATATGGCATGACCCGGCACGGGCGAGGAGGGCTCGCCCGCGCATGAGATGCGACATCATCCTTGAGTCGCGCAGAGCATCAGTTCATCTCGATGATGACTTGCTCGTTCCACTTCTGAGGCAGGGCCTTGGAGGTCTTTTCCCAGGCTTCTGCGTCCTTGATCGGCGTGACGTTCTTGTACTGCTCGTTTGGCAGCAGCTTGGCTTTCACGTCTTCAGGCAGGGTGACATGCTCGGCACGAATCGGACGTGCGTTGCCTTTGGCCAGCTGGATCTGGCCCGCGTCGCTGAACACGTACTCACGCGCCAGTTTGGCGGCGTTCGGGTGTTTGGCGTACTTGTTGATGATGGTGGTGTAGCCGGAGATTACCGAGCCGTCCGATGGGATCAGCACTACGTAATCATCAGGTTTGGTCATCTTGGCGCGATAGTTCAGGCCGTTGAAGTCCCAGACCACGCCCACTTCGACTTCACCTTTTTCGATGGTCTGAATGGTCGGGTTGGCCAGCGACAGGCGCTTCTGTTTGGCGAGTTCCGTGAATAGTTGCAGGCCTGGTTCGATGTTGGCCTCGTTACCTTTCATGGCGAAGGCGGCGGCCAGCACGCCGTTGGACGCCTGGGCGGCAGAACTCACGTCACCGATGGAGACTTTGTATTTGCCGGTTTTCAGGTCGGCCCAGGTTTTCGGGATTTCGGATCCGTGCAGCAGGTTCTTGTTTACAATGAACGCAATGGTGCCGGTGTAGGCCAATGCCCAGTGGCCGTCCTTGTCCTTGGCCCAGTCTGGAATCTGGTTCCAGGTACTTGGTTTGTAAGGCTGGGTGACGCCCTTGGCGACGGCGATGGGGCCGAAGGCTGCGCCTACGTCACCGATATCGCCGCTGGCATTGTCTTTTTCCGCATCGAACTTGGCCACTTCCTGCGCCGAACTCATGTCGGTGTCGGTGTGCTTGAGACCGTATTTGGCTTCCAGATCGGTCCAGATGCCGCCCCAGTTCGCCCAGTCATCCGGCATGCCAAGGCTGTTGATGGCGCCTTCAGCCTTGGCTGCGGCTTCCAGGGTCTTGAGGTCTGTGTCCGCAGCCATGACTGACGCGCTCATGGCGATGGCCGAGCCGAGGAGTGATGCCAACAAAAGATGTTTCATTCGAAGCTCCTAGTGTACTTCTTTACCGGAAGTGTTCGTTGCGGATGGTTTGGTCTAGATCAGCAATACCTGAGCCAAGTTAGGCCTGTTGCATGACATTTTCGTGTCGGGCCGCGTGGTTGATTCCACATTGCCTGCATTCGGTCACTGCCTGGCGCTAAGCGTAGACCAGACTCAAGTGCTTGCTCCTCAAGGGCTTGAGGGCTGTCTGGGCGGGGGTTGGCATGGATCATGTAGCAGCGTGTCACAGGACGGTCATAGACCCGGCCTAGGCTTGCTGCAACACGGCTGATGACAACGGCAGGGGTTAAAGCGTGCCCCACGACAGGGCTGGTCTAGTCCAGACAGGTAGCTGAATGCGCGAAGATGTGCCACGAGCGGTAACCACCATTTGCCACGCCCTGCAAGAGCAGATCGAGCACGGCCTGTTGCCGCCTGGCAGCAAACTGCCGGCCGAGCGCAAGCTCAGCGAGGTGTTCGACACCACGCGTATTACCTTGCGTGAGGCGCTTGTACAACTGGAGGCCATGGGGCTGGTGTATCGCGAGGAGCGTCGTGGCTGGTTCATCTCGCCTCCGCGACTGGCCTATGACCTGATTCGTCGCAGTCACTTTCACGCGATGGTCTCGGCGCAGGGGCGAGTGGCGCAGACTCAGGTCCTGTCGGCACGTCTGCAGCCTGCCTCGGCAATGATCTGCGCCATGCTGGAGTTGCCTGCGTTGTCCAGCGTCATCCAGATCTGCCGCGCACGTCGCATTGATCAGCGGTTGGTGCTGTACGTCGAGCACTACCTGAAGCCGGAGTTCTTTCCGGGGATTCTGGATTTTGACATGGAGCAGTCGCTGACCGAATTGTATGCCCGTCAATACGACCTGCGTTACGGGCAGGTCCGTTTCGAGATGGTGCCCACCGCGTTGCACGCCGAAGCCGCAGCCGCTCTGAAAGTATCTGTCGGCAGTCCGGGTTTGCGCATTGCGCGGATCAACTATGACCAGCAGGGCCGTCTGATCGATTGCGATCTGGAGTACTGGCGTCACGATGCCATTCACGTGAGCGCTATGGTGCGGGATATCTGAGGGATGAAGCCTGTTGTCCGCGGGCCGCCGAGGCCCGCGAACATCATGCGCTGGGTTACGGCAGCTCGTGGCTGGCGTAGAAGGCGGTGAGTACCTTGACCAGATGCGCCAGGTCATGGCTGCCGGCCAGTTCGCGAATCGAGTGCATGGCGAAGGTCGGCAGACCGATGTCCACGGTGCGGATACCCAGATGGCTGGCGGTGATCGGCCCGATGGTCGAGCCGCACGCCATGTCGCTGCGCACCACAAAGCTCTGTACCGGCACTTCTTCGGCCATGCACAGATGGCGGAAGAAACCGGCGGTTTCGCTGTTGGTGGCGTAACGCTGGTTGCTGTTGACCTTGATCACCGGCCCGGCGTTGAGCTTCGGCCCGTGGTTGGCGTCGTGCTTGTCGGCATAATTGGGGTGAATGCCGTGGGCGTTGTCAGCCGAGATCAGCAACGATCTCTGGATGGTACGCACGTAGTCTTCGCTGCTCGGCAGCAGGCGCTGAACGATCTGTTCCAGCATCGCGCTGTCCGCACCGCAGGCTGACGACGAGCCGACTTCTTCATGGTCGGTGCACACCAGCAGGGCGGTTTCATCGCTGTCGCTGTTGAGCAGCGCCTGCAGCCCGGCGAAACAGGACAACAAGTTGTCCAGACGCGCACCGGCCAGGAAGTCGCCGTTCAGGCCGACCACTGCAGCGCCTTGGGTGTCGTAGAAGCTCAACTCGTAATCCAGCACCACGTCGGCGTTCAGGCCATGTTCGCGCGCCAGTTGATCGGTCAGCAGGGCGCGGAAGTCGGCACGTTCGTCACCGGCCACCTGGGCCAGGATAGGTGGCAGTTCGTTCTGCGGATTGATCGGCCAGCCTTCGTTGGCGGTCCGGTTCAGGTGGATCGCCAGATTGGGGATGATCGCGATCGGCAACTTGAAGTCGATCAGCTGGCTTTCTACCTTGCCGTCACGACGGAAAGTGACACGGCCGGCCAGCGACAGGTCGCGGTCGAACCACGGGGCCAGCAGTGCGCCGCCGTAGACTTCCACGCCCAGTTGCCAGAAACCCTGACGTTGCAGCTCGGGTTGCGGCTTGACCCGCAGGCACGGGCTGTCGGTGTGCGCGCCGACCATGCGGATACCGCCGGTCAGTGGCGACTGACGGCCCATGCGGACGGCGACGATGGAGGAGTCATTGCGCGTGACGTAGTAACGCCCGCCGGTCTCGATGGACCAGGTGTCGCGCTCGTCCAGACGCTGAAAACCGGCAGCTTCAAGGTGTTGTACGAGGGTGGCGGTGGCATGGAACGGTGTAGGAGAGGCCTTGAGGAAATCGATCAGGCCTTTATTCAACTCTTCGCGCATAACTAGCTCCAGACAGCAATGGCGCGAGTTTACCGCATTGGCCGCGAACTCTGTACGTGGGAAACGCCGCTATCGCTCGCAGCCATACGAGATTTCGGCAAGCTGCCTCCGCTCCCACCAGAGCTGCGCTTGTTCAGCGAGCTAAATGCTTTATACGCGAACGCTTGTCTGCGACTGTCGACATCAAAACGGAGCAGGGCACTCGAATGTCAGACGCTCGCCGGTCACCGGATGCGTGAAACTCAGCATGCTGGCATGCAGGCACAGACGCGGGTATGCCGCCAGCGCCTCGGGATGTGCATACAGGCCGTCGCCGAGCAGCGGGTGCCCGATGGACAGCATGTGCACCCGCAACTGGTGCGAGCGACCGGTGATCGGGGTCAGCTCGACGCGGCAGTGCGTATCGTAGCGCTCGATGATCTTCCAGAACGTCAGCGCGTGCTTGCCCGCCTCGTGGTCCACCACGTGACGCGGTTTGGTCGGCGGGTCGTAGCGCAACGGCAGATCGATGCTGCCGCTGTCCAGCGCAGGCTGGCCCCAGCACAGCGCGGTGTAGGCCTTTTCGGTTTCACGGTCATGAAACTGACGCGACAGCTCGCGATGGGTATCGGCATCGCGGGCCAGCAGAATGATGCCCGAGGTTTCCCAATCCAGACGATGGACGATGCGGGCTTCGGGGTAGCCGTTTTCCTGCAGACGGGTAATCAGGCAGTCCTTGTTGTCGTCGGCACGACCGGGAACGGACAGCAGCAGGGTAGGCTTATCGATCACCAGAACGGCGGCGTCCTGATGAATGATGCGGATGTTCGACAACGGCATGCAACGGCCTCGAAACGCGAGAAACGCCAACGGCGGTAAAGGCGCTACCTCTTGATGAGGGCACCGATACCGCCGAAGACGACTGCCTGATCAGCGATCGGGCAGAGTGATATTGAGTTCCAGAATCGAACAACTGCCCTGGTTTTCCAGAGCGACCTGTACCTGATCGGACTCGATATTGACGTATTTGCGGATCACTTCCACCAGTTCCTTCTGCAGTGCAGGAAGGTAGTCCGGTGTGCTGCGCTGGCCACGTTCGTGGGCAACGATGATCTGCAGACGCTCTTTCGCTACCGAGGCCGTGCTTTCTTTTTTGCGGTCACGAAAGAAGTCAAAAATGTTCATTAATTGCTCCCGAACAGGCGTTCAAACAATCCTTTCTTCTTCATATCCAGGAACCGGTGGTCCACCGTCTTGCCCAGCAGGCGGTCAACGGCGTCACTGTACGCCTGACCTGCGTCGCTCTGGTCGTCGAGGATAACGGGCACGCCCTGGTTGGAGGCCTTGAGTACCGCTTGCGACTCGGGAATGACGCCCAGCAGCGTGACAGCAAGGATTTCCTTGACGTCTTCAACACCGAGCATCTCGCCCTTGCTGACGCGCTCAGGGTTGTAGCGAGTCAACAGCAGGTGTTCCTTGATCGGGTCTTCGCCGTTCTCGGCGCGGCGGGATTTGCTGGCCAGCAGGCCCAGCATGCGATCGGAGTCACGGACCGACGACACTTCAGGGTTGGTCACGACGATCGCTTCGTCGGCGAAGTACATCGCCAGGTGCGCGCCGGTTTCGATACCTGCCGGAGAATCGCAGACGATGTATTCGAACGACTCCTTGAGTTCCATCAGGACTCTTTCGACGCCTTCCTTGGTCAGTGCTTCCTTGTCACGGGTCTGGCTGGCTGCAAGTACGAACAGACCTTCGATCTTCTTGTCCTTGATCAGCGCCTGCTGCAGATTGGCCTCGCCGTTGACCACGTTGACGAAGTCGTAAACGACACGACGTTCGCAACCCATGATCAGGTCGAGGTTACGCAGGCCGACGTCGAAGTCGACGATGACAGTCTTGTGGCCGCGCATTGCGAGGCCTGTACCGATAGCGGCGCTGGTGGTGGTCTTGCCCACACCACCCTTGCCGGATGTAACAACGAGAATCTTGGCCAAGGTGAATCACCCCTAGAGGAAAAGGACTTTTGGTCCCTGAAGAGCATCCCTTGCCGCAGCGTCAGTCGAAGAATCAAGGAAATCGTATGGCCTGGTCCTGGAAAGAGAGCTGGACGCTGCAACTTTCGACTCATTTACCGGCTGAAGAGCAGTGCTCCCCAGGATTTCCTACAACCTTTACTACGTTTTCGCGACGAATCAGGGATACTTTGAAAATTGCGGCAGTATCCGTTAAAGCCGAATGATGTTCAACACATCACCGGACAGGCTGACCTGGACCGGCGAGCCCCAAAGCGGGTCCCTGCGCAGGTCTTCAGACACCTTGTACTGCCCGGCGATTGAAATGAGTTCAGCGCTCAACTGCTGGCAGAAAATCCGTGCCTTGGTATCGCCCTTGATACCTGCCAGTGCTCTACCGCGCATTGGGCCGTACACATGGATGTTTCCATCGGCCAGAAGTTCCGCACCGGGACTGACCGGAGCAACCACTACCAGATCGCCACCCTGGGCATAAATCTGCTGGCCACCACGTACCGGCGCCGTGATTACGCGGGTTGGCTTGATGGTCGGTTCAGGCGGTTTTTCCGGAATCTTTTTTGGCGCTTCGGCTTCGACAGGGTCCAGCACGCGCTCACGGGCGCCGGACGGCGGCAGCACCGGCAGATCGACTGCGATGGCGGCGGCGATGTCTTCGATGCGGTTGGCGCGGATCGCCAGAGTACGCAAGCCATGCTGGCGACAGATGCGCACCAGCCCCGGCAGGTCCACCGAGCCCTCGTTGGGCGCAAGTTTGTCCAGAGCCAGGATCAGCGGCGTGTTGCTGAAGAAGTTGGGCGCCTGCGCGACCTTGGCCGCCAGTTGCCGGTCAAGCGCTTCAAGATTGGTTCGGGCCAGCTCCATCACCGTGATGGCAAGCATGCTGCCCTTGAGCTGAAATACAGGTTCCGGGTTTTGCGATTCAATCTGGCTCATGGTCGGCTTACACAACAGCTTGTCGCTAAAAGTGCCGAGACTTATAACGAGAACGCCCGCAGGCCGCAAGCCGGTCGAACCGATGTAGAATGCGCGGCCTTTGTTCTGACGGAAGCCCAAATGGATCGCCCGCGCTTTAACGCCCGTTTCCTTCACCCTCGTTTCTGGCCGCTATGGCTGGGGCTGGGGCTTCTGTGGCTGATCGTGCAGTTGCCGTTTCGTGTGCTGCTGGTCATCGGTCGGCTGCTGGGCGCGGTCATGTACCGGGTTGCCACTGATCGAAAATATATTGCCTCGCGCAATCTGGAGCTGTGTTTTCCTCAACTGTCCGCCGCTGAACGCAAGCGCCTGCTCAAGGAAAACTTTGCCTCCACCGGCATTGCCTTCTTCGAAATGGCCATGAGCTGGTGGTGGTCGAAACAGCGACTGGCCAGACTGGCCCATGTCGAAGGGCTGGAGCACTTGCAGAACGCGCAGCAGAAGGGTGAGGGTGTGATTCTGATGGCCCTGCATTTCACGACGCTGGAAGTCGGCGCGGCGCTGCTCGGTCAGCAACACACCATCGACGGCATGTACCGCGAACACCGCAACCCATTGTTCGACTTTGTCCAGCGTCGCGGACGTGAGCGCCACAATCTGGATTCGCTGGCGGTCGAGCGCGAAGACGTGCGCGGCATGCTCAAACTGCTGCGTGCCGGCCGGGCGATCTGGTACGCACCTGATCAGGACTATGGCGCCAAGCAGAGCGTGTTCGTGCCGTTGTTCGGCATCCAGGCTGCGACTGTGACGGCGACCAGCAAGTTCGCCAAGCTGGGTCGCGCCCAGGTCGTACCGTTCACTCAGCAGCGTCTGGCGGACGGCAGTGGCTATCGGCTTGTGATCCATCCGCCTATGCAGGATTTTCCCGGCGAGAGCGACGAAGCCGATTGCCTGCGCATCAATCAATGGGTAGAAAGTGCTATCACTGAATGCCCATCGCAATATCTTTGGGCCCATCGACGTTTCAAAAGTCGACCAGCCGGTGAACCGAAGCTATACAGGAAGCATAAATAAAAAGCGTCGTTGATCACCGAGGTCAGTTGTAGATGCCAGAATCTGCCGTAGCGACACCTGCTGCACACGATGTCGAGCCTGTCACCGGGCTCATTCTTTCAGGCGGCGGCTCACGTGCCGCCTATCAGGTGGGGGTACTGGCGGGCATTGCCGACCTGCTGCCTCCCGGTTCACCCAATCCCTTTCCCGTCATCGTCGGCACGTCGGCCGGTGCGATCAACGCCGTGAAACTGGCCAGCGGCGCGTTGCACTTTCGTATCGCCATCCATCAGCTGACCGAGTTCTGGCAGTCGTTTCGCAGCCATCAGGTACTGCGCAGCGACTGGCCGGGGGTGATTCGTCAGGCCGGACGATTCTTTGGGCGCAGCATGACTGGCCTGGGTCGCAACATTCCGGTTGCGCTGCTCAACAGCTCGCCTTTGCGTGATCTGTTGACCGAACGGCTGGACCTTGGCGGAATCGAGGCGGCCATCGAAGCGCATCACCTGCGTGCGGTCGCGGTCACCGCATTTGGTTACGAGTCCGGTCAGGCGGTCACGTTCTATCAGGGGCGCGGCACTATCGAGCCCTGGCTGCGTCACCGGCGGGTTGGCAAGCCCACTCGGTTGACGATCGAACACCTGCTGGCCAGCTCGGCCATTCCGCTGCTGTTCGCGCCAATCAAGCTTGAGGATGAATATTTCGGTGATGGCGCCGTGCGTCAGTCGGCACCGATCAGTCCGGCGCTTCATCTGGGCGCCAATCGCGTGCTGGTGGTCGGCGTCAGTGGCAATCCGCATGGTTTGCACGCCAAAAAGCTGGCCCCGCGCCCCACCAGTGGTGCGCAACCCAGCATGGCGCAGATCAGCGGCCACATGCTCAACAGCACCTTCATCGACAACCTGGAGAGCGATATCGAACTGCTCGAGCGGCTGAACATGGCCAGTTCGCTGATCAAGGACGAAGAGGCCCGAAGTCAGCCAGGACTGGCCCCGGTCGAGGTGCTGGTGATTTCCCCGAGCCGGCCGCTGGATGAAATCGCAGCCCGTCACCGCCGCGAGCTGCCACCTGCCCTGCGAACCTTCCTGCGCGGACCGGGAGCGACCAAGACCAGCGGTGCCAGCGTCTTGAGCTATCTGCTGTTCGAATCGGGTTATTGCAGCGAACTGATCGAACTGGGACGGCATGATGCGATTGCCCAAGGGGCGGAGTTGAAGCGGTTTCTGCGACTGTCTTGAAACCGCAGCATGTAACTCACGCCGTCAGACGGTCATCCCGGAAGTCGCGCAGTGCCTGTTCTATTTCCTCACGGGTGTTCATCACGAACGGCCCGTACTGCACGATCGGCTCACGCAGGGGTTTGCCGGCAATCAGCAGGACCCGTGCGCCGTCGGCGCTCTTGATCCGCAGCTCACCTTCATCGCCCAGCCGCACCATGCAGCTGGGGCCGATGGATTGTGCGCAGCCTTCGACCTCGATGCTGCCTTCGTACACGTACAGCAGCGCACGATGGCCTTGCGGGATACGCGGGCTGATGTGGCTGCCAGTCGGCATATGGAAGTCGAAATACAGCGGCTCGGTATCAGGACGCTGTACGGCACCGACCTGTTGAACACGGCCGTCGTCGAACTGACCGGCGATCAGTACCACCTCGACGCCTTCCTGGGTGGTCAGGCGCGGAATATTTTCCGGCTGAATGTCCTGATAGCTGGCATCGGCCAGTTTGTTCTTGCCGGGCAGGTTCAGCCACAGCTGGAAACCGCGCATCACGCCCTCTTCCTGCTCTGGCATCTCGCTGTGAATGATCCCGCGCGCTGCGGTCATCCACTGCACGCCACCGCCTTGCAGAAGGCCGACGTTACCCATGTGGTCTTCGTGGCGCATGCGGCCTTCGAGCATGTAGGTCACGGTTTCAAAGCCGCGATGCGGATGTGGCGGGAAGCCTGCGATGTAGTCATCGGGGTTGTCCGAACCAAACTCGTCGAGCATCAGAAAAGGATCGAACTGCTCCACACCCTGACCACCAAATACCCGGGTCAGGCGCACACCGGCACCATCCGACGTCGGCTGGCCTGCCTGGATCGCCAGTACTTTACGAAACTGAGTCATGAAAAAAGGCACTCTTGTAAGGTAACAATGACGGCATGGTATGCCTGTTCAATCGATGGATGGATTTGAATAGTGGGGTGTATCAATCGAATTTATCGATGTTTGGAGTGCTCCGGGTGCTACGGGTGCTGGTTTATGAGAGACACGTCTTAAACAAAAACGGCCAGCCCGATCACTCGGGCTGGCCGTTTTTCTACAGGTTTCGCTTATTCGGCGATCTGCAACTTGCGCGACTCGGTGTAGACGTAGCGCACCTTCTCGTATTCGAACGGCGAGTTCAGCTGGCCGTAACGGAAGCTGGTCACATAACGCCGGTCGATAGCTCGCAACAGCGTGATTTCCGGATGGTCATTGCTGACGTCGGCCACATTGAGAAAGTTGATCTGCATTTCGGCGGCGAAGTCGAACACAAGCCCGCCTGTGTCACGCAGATTGGAGGGGCCGAAGAGTGGCAGCACCAGGTACGGGCCTGCCGGCACGCCGTAGAAGCCCAGCGTCTGACCAAAGTCTTCGCTCTGGCGTGGCAAGCCCATCATGGTGGCCGGGTCCCACAGGCCGGCGACACCAATGGTGGTGTTGAGCAGTAGGCGTCCGGTGGTTTCCAGCGATCGCTGGCCCTTGAACTGGAACAGGCTGTTCAGCAGGTTGGGTACGTCGCCCAGGTTGCTGAAGAAGTTGCTCACACCACTGCGCACGAAGCCGGGCGTAATGTAGCGATAGCCATTCACCACCGGCAGGAACACCCACTCGTCGAAACGGTAGTTGAAGTGATAGACCCGGCGATTCCAGGACTCCAGCGGGTCATAGACTTCCAGGGCGTTGATGGAGGCGCGCTCGAACTCGCGCTGATCAAGGCCCGGGTTGAACTGCAGGGACTTGAGCGGCTGAGTGAAACCATCCGCATCTACCTGGCGCAGGACGGTCGCCGGGTGCTCGGCCTTGTTGCTGGTGACCGCGTCAGCGGCGTGAACCGTACCGGCACAGAGCAGGGCGGCAAGGAGTAAAAGACGTTTAGCCACGGAAGAACTCCAGCATGGCGTCGCTGTTGACGCGGTAATTGATGTTGCCGCAATGGCCGCCGTAAGGATAAACGGTCAGGCGATCACCGAAAGTCTTGCGCAGAAAGCCCAGATCACCCGAACCCAGGATCACATCGTCTGCGTTGTGCATGACCGAAATCTTGCTGCTGTTGTGCAGGTAATCCTTCAGTGCATACAGGCTGACCTGATCGACCAGTTGCAGCAGGCTGCCGCCGTCGGTGCGGGCACGCCACATCGGGATGACCTGTTCGGTCAGGTAGCAGTCGAAGTCGCACTGCAGCGCGCGCTTGAGAAACGGCGTCAGGCTGGTGCCCTCGGTGATCGGGAATTTCGGTGGGGTGATCAGACCGCGACGGTTGATCAGGTCGGACGTGAACGCGATGTCAGCCGAGGAGAAGCGGAACGAGGTGCCGATCAGCATCGCCATCTGTTCGTTGGTCAGGTGCTGCTTGGACTGCTGGAAGTCGAACAGTAGGGCGTCATTCAGGTCGATGTAACCCTTCTGGCGGAAGTAACGCGTCAACTTGGCCAGTACCAGTTCGTAGAACGTGGTGGTGTTGTTGATGCCCTTGACGTTGGTCTGGACCATTTTGTCGAGGTTGGTGATCGAGGTGTAAAGGTTGACCGGCGGATTGAGCAACAGCACTTTCTTGAAGTTGAAGCTGCGACGGGTTTCATCCAGTTGGCTGACGAACGCGGCGTTCAGTGCCCCGAGGCTGTAGCCGGTCAGGTAATAGTCTGTCACTGGAAGTTGCGCCTGCTGCGCACGAATGGCCTGCATCACGCGATACAGGTCTTCGGCGTCATCCTTGGAGATGCCAGGCGTTGCGAAACGAGAAGCCGAACTCATGAAGTCGTAGCTGGTGGGCGACGACAACTGAACGACGTGATAGCCCGCGCCGTAATACAGTTTCTTCAGGAATTCATTGATCGTGCTGTTGTAAGGCGCGCCGGTGCCGGCGATCAGGAAGATGAGCGGTGCAGCGTGGTCCTGTTTGGCCAGTCGATAGTGAAGCTTTTTTACGGCCCAGAAGTTGTCGGGCAGGGTGAACTCGCGCTCAGGGTGCAGGTTGAGTGTGTACACATCCTGATCGATGTCTTCGTCATCAGGCAGGTCGGGACGCAAGTCGGGAGGTGTTGTAGCAATGGTCGCTTCGAACGGATTAGTCAGCGGGTAGCCATAAGTGGCGGGGTCGACATTCGTCGCCAGAGCGGACGCACTTAAACACAGGCCACCAATAACGGTAGCGAAGCGCAGAAAACGGAGCATGACTAAATCCCTTGGGAAAGAAGTGCTGATGAGGTACGCAGGCTCTGACCACTGGTGTAGTGCCAAAGTGCCGCATTGCGGGTGCGAACCTTGTAAACCTGACGGAACAATACACGGTCTGTGGATTTAGCAATGCACATCTGTGCTTTTTTTTCGGCCAAATCGAATTTGGTTCGTATCCAGCGTGCCTGCGTCCCGTTTCAGGAGGCAGTCCTGCCTGTCAGAAGGGGTTTGAGGGCCATCGGGTGCAAAGATTCGGCGGTCCCGAAAATAAAACCCGAAAGCCAGACAGCACAAAGGAGAGCCGGGGCTCTCCTTCTAATGTGTTTCACGTGCTCTTCTTATTGTTATAGGCGGTCTGTTGTTGTTTTTGGTGACCTGACCTTTATCGCGTTTCAGTGCGACCCCCATCCGGGGTCAAGAGCAAACGTATTTTTTTGAGCGCTGACTTGCTTCAACCCTTTGTCTGCACAACATCGGGGTCCAACCGGTTCTGGAGCTACCTGAAGGTAGTTTTATTGTTCTCTGTCCGATTGCGGGGCCTCGCCAGGCGAAGTCCCTGTAAAGCTGATCCACTCCAAAAAAATCTGTTAGCTGCGTCTCTGTCCGTGTTGTTCTTGTTATGTCAGAGCCGTTACGTCTTGTTTTTATTGGTTTGCTGCACATTTCTTGTTTTTGTTGTGCCTGAGAGATAGCAGTTGCCATGCCAACTTTTTAAAGTCATTTAAAAACAATGACTTGCTGAAAATCAGTGTAAATCGAAGCCCTGTCTTTTTGCGGTAATGTTTCCGTGTTACCCGAAAAGGCTTCCGGGAGTGAGTCTTCGGTAACACATCCTGTTTCTGTGCCGGTGTGAACGTCATTGAGGCGTTTTTCGGAACGTGGTGTCGCTGATGGCTGTGTGATGTCGTTTCCCGTTGTCCCGGTGTCGCAGGCAGAGCATGCCGGATCGCGGCGCAAGCCGATGATCAGTGTGCGTTACGGTGCGTGCGTTGCGCGCAGGAGCGATCAAGACGTGCAGGTCGCAGCTCGCTCCGGATTTGGGTGGGCATGCGGCATGAAAAACAACGTTAACCCTGTCCGACAGCCGTCGGCGCAGGACTTCCGGGGAAGCGACGATGAAGATGCGAAAAATCCTGGGGGCGGGTGCCGCACTGGTACTTGCTGTCAGCTCCACGCTGGCCATTGCTGAAACCAAGACGCTGACCATTGGCTATGTAGAAGGCTGGTCCGATAGCGTAGCCACTACCTTCGTGGCGTCCGAAGTGCTCAAGCAGAAGCTCGGCTATGACGTCAAACTGCAGTCCGTTGCGGCCGGAATCATGTGGCAGGCGGTGGCCACCGACAAGCTCGACATGATCCTGTCCGCCTGGTTGCCGAGCACCCATGGTGAGTATTACGCCAAGTACAAGGATCAGGTCGTCAACTACGGCCCCAACTTCAAGGACGCCAAGATCGGCCTGATCGTGCCGGAATACGTGAAGGCCAAGAGCATTGAAGACCTCAAGACCGATGAGTCCTTCAAGAAGAAGATCACCGGTATCGATGCAGGCTCGGGCGTGATGATCAAGACCGATCAGGCCATCAAGGACTACGGGCTGGACGGTTACAAGCTGCAGGCCAGTTCCGGCGCGGGCATGATTTCCGCGTTGACCCGGGCCGAAGAGCGCAAGGAATCGATTGCCGTGACCGGCTGGGTGCCGCACTGGATGTTCGCCAAATGGAAACTGCGATTCCTGGAAGATCCGAAGGGCGTTTACGGTGCGGCTGAAACCGTCGACAACGTCGCAAGCCTGGGCCTCGAGAAAAAGGCGCCGGACGCCGTGGCCTTCCTGAAAAAATTCCAGTGGGCGTCGAAAGACGAAATCGGCGAGGTGATGCTGGCCATCCAGGACGGCGCCAAGCCTGAAGCGGCTGCCAAGGACTGGGTGTCCAAACACCCGGATCGTGTGGCTGCCTGGACAGGTAAATAACCGCAAGGCCTCTGTTTCAATGTTTCCAGGGCCGTCTGGCGTTCTCGTCAGACGGCCTTTTGTTTGCCCACGATAAAGTTTTCAAGCGCCTTGAGCGTGTTTGCCTGCGGATTGGGAGCAGCATCACGAATCTACGACTAATGTCGTTCTAATACTAAGGTCGTCTGGAGTGCGCGCCGGACCTGACTAAAGTGGAATACGTGACATCTCATCTGTGCTGCGAGGACAAAAACAATGAACGACAGCATTTACCTCTCGATTCAAAACAGCCCGCGATTCAAGGAGCTGGTTTCCAAGAGAGAGCGTTTCGCCTGGATTCTCTCGGCGATCATGCTTGGGCTCTATGCCGCATTCATCCTGATGATTGCGTACGGGCCACATATCCTGGGTGCCAAACTGAGCGCGACCTCTTCTATTACCTGGGGAATGCCGATCGGGGTTGGCCTGATTGTCTCGGCATTCGTCCTGACGGCCATCTACGTGCGCCGTGCCAACGGTGAATTCGACGACCTGAACAATGCGATTCTCAAGGAGGCTCAGCAATGATCCGTCGTCTATCCCTGGCCATCGGCCTGTCCCTCTGTGCGCCGGCCCTCATGGCGGCGGATGCCCTCACCGGGGCGGTACAGAAACAACCCCTGAACGTCTCGGCGATCGTGATGTTCCTGGCATTCGTGGGCTTTACGCTCTACATCACCTACTGGGCCTCGAAGAAAAACAAGACAGCATCGGACTACTACTCGGCAGGCGGCAAGATCACCGGTTTTCAGAACGGTCTGGCCATCGCGGGCGACTACATGTCGGCGGCGTCCTTCCTGGGTATTTCCGCACTGGTGTACACCTCCGGCTACGATGGCCTGATCTACTCGATCGGCTTTCTGGTGGGCTGGCCGATCATTCTGTTCCTGATCGCCGAGCGCCTGCGTAACCTGGGTAAATACACCTTCGCCGACGTTGCTTCCTACCGCCTCAAGCAGAAAGAGATTCGTACCCTGTCGGCCTGCGGTTCGCTGGTCGTGGTTGCGTTCTACCTGATTGCCCAGATGGTCGGTGCCGGCAAGCTGATCCAGCTGCTGTTCGGTCTGGATTACACCGTGGCCGTTGTCCTGGTCGGTATCCTGATGTGCCTGTACGTGCTGTTTGGCGGCATGCTGGCCACCACCTGGGTACAGATCATCAAAGCGGTGATGCTGCTGTCCGGTGCCTCGTTCATGGCGCTGATGGTGATGAAGCACGTCAACTTCGACTTCAACATGCTGTTCTCCGAGGCCATCAAGGTTCACCCCAAAGGTGAAGCGATCATGAGCCCCGGCGGTCTGGTGAAGGATCCGATCTCGGCGTTCTCGCTGGGTCTGGCCCTGATGTTCGGTACTGCAGGCCTGCCTCACATCCTGATGCGCTTCTTCACCGTGAGCGACGCCAAGGAAGCCCGCAAGTCGGTGCTCTACGCCACCGGTTTCATCGGCTACTTCTACATCCTGACCTTCATCATTGGTTTCGGCGCGATCCTGCTGGTCAGCACCAACCCGATGTTCAAGGACGCGGCAGGTGCTCTGTTGGGCGGTAACAACATGGCAGCGGTGCATCTGGCCGACGCAGTGGGCGGCAGTCTGTTCCTGGGCTTCATCTCGGCGGTTGCGTTCGCCACCATTCTGGCAGTAGTTGCCGGTCTGACCCTTGCCGGAGCATCGGCGGTGTCTCATGACCTGTACGCCAGTGTGATCAAGGCAGGCAAGGCCAACGAGAAGGACGAGATTCGCATCTCCAAGATCACCACCATTGCGCTGGCGGTCGTGGCCATCCTGTTGGGTATCGCCTTCGAAAGCCAGAACATCGCGTTCATGGTGGGTCTGGCGTTCTCGGTAGCGGCAAGCTGCAACTTCCCGATCCTGCTGCTTTCCATGTACTGGAAAAACCTGACCACCCGTGGCGCCATGATCGGCGGCTGGATGGGTCTGATCAGTGCGGTCGTGCTGATGGTGCTGGGTCCTACCATCTGGGTGCAGATCCTGCACAACCCGAAAGCCATCTTCCCTTACGAGTACCCGGCGCTGTTCTCTATCGCCATCGCATTCGTGGGCATCTGGTTCTTCTCCATCACCGACAAGTCGAAAGCGGTAGAGGGCGAGCGCGCCTTGTTCTTCCCGCAGTTCGTACGTTCGCAGACTGGCTTGGGTGCCAGCGGTGCGGTGTCACACTAAGCAGTACGCTTCATGAAAAAAGCAGCCCTCGGGCTGCTTTTTTTGTGCAATAAAAAGCCCCGCGGGTGAGGGCGGGGCTTTGGCAGGAACGTTATATTCTGCCGAGCAATACCAGAATCAGCAGAATGACCAGGATCGTACCGATCACGCCCGATGGACCGTAGCCCCAGCTGCGCGAGTGCGGGAAGACCGGCAGACCGCCGACCAGCAGCAGAATCAGAACGATGATAAGAATAGTGCCGATGCCCATGACGTGAGTTCCTTCTTGTAATTCCGGTTAGAGTTCCTGCAGTTAAAAGCTCTTGGCTCCAAAGCCTTGAGTTTTAGCTGCTTGAAACATCCGACTCCGGCCGTTCATGAAAGGTTCTACGGATATCGAATAAAATCTTACAATTTTTAAAAGTCTTTTATATCAATGGGTTGTAAGAAAATATTCCGCATCTAATCGTGGTAATCAGCTAGATAAAGCGCATTAAAAGATTGAACTAACGGACGGTTTAAAACTCCGCTCCGTCCATTGACTACTTCAGGGGTGTGCCGATGATCTTCCGGCTGGCTGCAGATGCAGTTGTCACGTTTCACCTGCTGTTCATCCTGTTCGTGCTGCTGGGCGGCTTGCTGGTTCTGCGTTGGCCGTGGGCAGCGCTGCTGCATCTTCCTGCCATGATTTGGGGGGCTGCAGTCGAATTTCTGCATTTGTACTGCCCGTTGACGCCGCTGGAGAATGCCTTGCGCAGCAGAGCGGGCGATCAGGGTTACGACGGCGGTTTCATCGAGCATTACCTGATCCCGCTGATCTATCCCGCAGGGCTGACCCCACAGATTCAGCTCTGGCTGGGCGGTATCGTTCTGCTGATCAATGCATCGGTATACGGGGCATTGCTCGTCCGTGGCGTGCGCAGATTCAGGCGCGGATAACACACGGGTTTGCTCCGGGTATTCAGCGTTCTGATGTTGGGGTTGTCCTGCTCCGGCAGTGATTACACTCCGTCTATTCCTGCACATCACAAGGCATTCCGCTATGCAAAACCGCATCATGATTACTGGCGCCGGCTCGGGTCTGGGCCGTGAGATCGCACTGCGCTGGGCGCGCGAAGGCTGGCGTCTGGCTCTGTCGGACGTCAATGACGCCGGTTTGCAGGAAACCCTGAGCCTGGTACGCGAAGCAGGCGGTGACGGTTTCGTTCAGCGCTGCGATGTGCGCGACTACAGCCAGTTGACCGCCTTCGCTCAGGCGTGCGAAGAGCGTTTCGGTGGTATCGACATCATCGTCAATAATGCAGGTGTCGCCTCCGGCGGTTTCTTCAACGAGTTGTCGCTGGAAGACTGGGACTGGCAGATCGCGATCAATCTCATGGGCGTGGTCAAGGGCTGCAAGGCGTTCCTGCCGATGCTGCAGGCAAGCAAGGGCAAGATCATCAACATCGCCTCGATGGCTGCGCTGATGCAGGCGCCGGCCATGAGCAACTACAACGTGGCCAAGGCGGGCGTGGTTGCCCTGTCGGAAAGTCTGCTGGTTGAACTGCGTGATCAGGAGGTCGGTGTGCATGTCGTCTGCCCGTCGTTCTTCCAGACCAACCTGCTGGATTCCTTTCGCGGACCTACACCGTCGATGAAGGCGCAGATCGGCAGGCTGCTGGAAAAATCCCCGATCACGGCCAGTGACATCGCCGATCACATCTTCGAACAGGTCGGCAAGGGCGAGTTCATGATCCTGCCTCACGATGAGGGTCGCCTGGCGTGGGAGCTCAAGCGTAAACATCCCGAGGCCATGTACGAGGAAATGACGGTCATGTGCGGCAAGATGCGCGCCAAGGCGCGGCAGACAAACTGACGGTGTCCGCCTGTTCAGCGTGAGTTTTTCAGCTCTTTTGACCCGTAGGTAGGACGTTTCCTTCAGTGCGCTCCGGCGCACGTGAAGGACGTTACTGATTTGCCATCATCGTATTGAAGCCCTCGATTCTGCCCTGCACCCTGACTCTTTTGTAACAACACGAGAGTCGAAAAATGCTGGTACTGACGCGGGAAATTGGCGAGACCTTTTCGATCGGTGATGACATCACCGTGCAGATCCTGGGTGTGAATGGCAATCAGGTCCGCCTGGGTATCGACGCACCCAAGGACATCAAGATCCACCGCGCCGAGGTGTTTCGGCGCATTGCCAACAAGCTGGCAGAGCAGCAGCCGGGATCGCCCGCTGCCTGATACTCAGTCGAAGAATTCCTTGGGCACGTCGTGCTTGAGCATCAACTGACACTGCTGGCTTTCCAGGTCGAAGAAAATCACTGCCTGTCCCTTGGTCAGCGCGTGCCGCACCCGCAGCACACGGGTCTGCAATGGCGTTTC
The DNA here is from genome assembly GCF_001642795.1 of Pseudomonas viridiflava. Taxonomy (GTDB): domain Bacteria; phylum Pseudomonadota; class Gammaproteobacteria; order Pseudomonadales; family Pseudomonadaceae; genus Aquipseudomonas; species Aquipseudomonas viridiflava. The sequence goes on from NZ_LKEH01000047.1 coordinate 258,986, forward strand.
GTCGCCATTGTCAGTGCCTTCGCGGGTGACGAAGTCTTCGATCAGGCGGGTGAGGGTATCGGGTTCAAGCTGGTCGTAGGGGATGAGCATGGCGGTTCTCGGGTCGATAGCCGACGATGATAGTGCGGTGATGGCAGGTGTCGCAATTTATAAGGCCGGAACCTGATCGTTTCCAGGCGCGACCCTGCGTGTTGTGCCCACGTCTTGCCGCAGCCAATGGAACGTGGGAGGCGGCTTGCCGGCGATGCGTTTTCCGAGGCGCCCTATCAGTGACTGATCTGACGCCATCGCCGGCAAGCCGCCTCCCACGTTAGGCATAGCATTCAGTCAGTGAATTTCCTCACTGCTGAGCGCCTTCACAGAATCAAGGTTCCTCGCGATTCTGCCCGATCAGGCTGTCTACCGGCGGCACCCGTGTATCGGATTCCATCTGCGCGTCGTGCTCGATCTGATGGCTGAACTGATCCAGTGAGGCCTGGGCCGGTTTGGCATCGCTGGCAAAGACCGGCGGGCTGAGCATGTAGGCGCCCAGCAGTTTGCTCAGGGCCGCAAGGCTGTCGATGTGCGTACGCTCGTAGCCATGGGTTGCGTCGCAGCCGAATGCCAGCAGGGCAGTGCGGATGTCGTGGCCCGAGGTGACGGCCGAGTGCGCGTCACTGTAGTAGTAACGGAACAGGTCGCGGCGCACCGGCAGTTCATTGTCCACGCCCAGGCGCAGCAGGTGGCGCGACAGGTGATAATCGTAAGGTCCGCCCGAATCCTGCATCGCCACGCTGACCGCATGCTCGCTGGAGTGCTGGCCCGGCGCGACCGGTGCGATGTCGATGCCGACAAATTCGCTCACGTCCCACGGCAACACGCCTGCGGCACCCGTACCGGTTTCTTCGGTGATGGTGAACAGCGGGTGGCAGTCGATCAACGGCTCTGCGCCACTGTCGACAATGGACTTTAGCGCGGCCAGCAACGCCGCGACACCAGCCTTGTCGTCAAGGTGACGGGCGCTGATGTGGCCGCTTTCAGTGAACTCCGGCAACGGATCGAAGGCAACGAAGTCGCCGATACCGATTCCCAGTGACTCACAGTCGGCGCGCGTGGTGCAGTAGGCGTCCAGACGCAGTTCGACGTGGTCCCAGCTGATCGGCATTTCATCGACTGCGGTATTGAATGCGTGTCCCGAAGCCATCAGCGGCAACACGCTGCCACGAATGATGCCGGTGTCGGTGAACACACTCACCCGGCTGCCTTCGGCAAAGCGGCTCGACCAGCAGCCGACGGCGGCCAGCGCTAGACGGCCGTTGTCCTTGACCTCGCGGACGCTGGCACCGATGGTGTCCAGGTGCGCGGAGACGGCACGGTCGGGTGAATTCTGTTTGCCCTTGAGCGTCGCGCGAATGGTGCCGCGGCGCGTCAGTTCGAACGGAATGCCTATTTCTTCGAGACGCTCGGCGACGTAGCGCACGATGGTATCGGTGAAGCCGGTCGGGCTTGGGATCGCGAGCATTTCCAACAGCACTTTCTGCAGGTACTTCAGATCCGGATCGGGGATATTTGCAGGGGTCATGGAAGGCTCCTATTGGGTCAATCGGAAAGCAGCGGGCCGAAGCGGCAATACAGTCGCCGCTTCGGTCCAGCGCTTGTAGCTATCTAGTTGTGCGCAGGCAGGCTGTGCGGAAACAGCAGGTCGACGAAGCGTTCGGCGGTCGGTTGAGGCTCGTGGTTAGCGAGTCCGACGCGCTCATTGGCTTCGATGAACACATACTCCGACTGGTCGGCAGCCGGAACCATCAGGTCCAGGCCGACCACCGGGATGTCCAGTGCGCGGGCAGCCCGTACAGCGGCATCGACCAGTACGGGATGCAGAATGGCCGTGACGTCTTCCAGGCAGCCGCCGGTGTGCAGGTTGGCGGTGCGGCGCACAACCAGGCGCTCGTCCATCGGCAGAACGGTGGCGTAGTCGTGGCCTGCCTCACGCACCGTGCGTTCGGTCTCTCCATCCATGGGGATGCGGCTCTCGCCATCGGTCGCAGCCTCGCGACGACGGCTCTGGGCTTCGATCAACTGCTTGATGGTATGGCGGCCATCGCCAATGATCTCGGCGGGGCGGCGTATCGCTGCGGCAACCACTTCGAAACCGATCACCACGATGCGCAGGTCCAGACCTTCGTGAAAACTTTCCAGAATCACGCGGCTGTCGAACTGCTTCGCATGCTCGATGGCGTTCTGTACATCTTCCGGCGTGCGCAGGTCAACGGCAACGCCTTGGCCCTGCTCGCCGTCCAGCGGCTTGACCACAATCTGGCCGTGCTCTTCAAGAAAAGCGCGATTCTGTTCCTCGCTCCCAGCGCATTGCTGAGCCGGGAGGCGCAGACCGGCTGCCTTCAGAGCGCGGTGCGTCAGGCTTTTGTCCTGGCACAGGGTCATGCTCACGGCACTGGTCAGATCGCTCAGCGACTCGCGGCAGCGAATGCGACGCCCGCCATAGCTGAGGGTGAAAAGTCCCGCGTCCGCGTCGTCGACCTGAACGTCGATCCCACGCCGGTGAGCTTCTTCGACGATGATCCGCGCGTAGGGATTGAACTCCGCCTGCGGGCCAGGACCGAGGAACAGCGACTCGTTAATGCCGTTCTTGCGCTTGATGGCGAAGGTCTGCAGGTTACGGAAATTCAGTTTGGCGTAAAGCGCCTTGGCCTGTTCGTTGTCATGCAACACCGACAGGTCAAGGTAGCTCAGACCACGGCTCATGAAGTGCTCGACCAGATGTCGGACCAGCACCTCACCCACACCCGGACGCGTGCACTGCGGATCGACCGCAAGGCACCACAGGCTGCTGCCTTTTTCCGGATCATTGAAGGCTTTCTGATGGTTGAGCCCCATCACACTGCCGATCACGGTGTTGGTGCTTTCATCCTCTGCGATCCAGTACACCGGACCGCCCTGATGACGCGGCGTCAGCAGCGAATGATCGATCGGCAACATGCCGCGTGCCAGATACAGGTTGTTGATGGCCTGCCAGTCCGACTCGCTCTGCGCGCGACGAATGCGATAGCCGCGAAACACTCGTTGCGCCGGGCGGTAGTCACTGAACCACAGACGCAGCGTGTCTGACGGATCAAGGAACAGTTGCTGCGGAGCCTGCGCCAGCACCTGTTGGGGCGCAGCCACGTAGAGCGCAATGTCACGCTCACCCGGTTTCTCGTTCAGCAGCTCATGAGCCAGCGCAGCCGGATCAGGATAGGTGTGGCCGATCAGCAGGCGGCCCCAGCCGCAGTGCAGCGCCAGGGGCTCGGCCTCCAGCAGACTGCCATCTTCGGCAAACCGTGCCTGCAGACGTTCGTACGAGGGCGACTGTCGGCGCAACAGGCGTTGGCTGTAAGTCGTCGCATTCTGTTTCATGGGATCACAGTCCTTGTTCGCTGAGCCACAGGTTCAGCGCTGCCAACTGCCACAGCTTCGAGCCACGCAGCGGGGTGAGTTGACCTTCCGGATTGGTCAGCAGTTTGTCGATCATGGCCGGATTGAACAGACCACGGTCCTGACTGGAATCCGTCAACAACTCGCGCACCCAATTCAGGGTATCGCCCTGCAAGTGCTTGAGACCGGGCACCGGAAAATAGCCTTTCTTGCGATCGATCACTTCGGATGGAATGACCATGCGCGCCGCTTCTTTGAGCACATGCTTGCCACCGTCCGGCAGCTTGAATTTGCCAGGAATGCGGGCGGACAGTTCGACCAGACGGTAGTCCAGGAACGGCGTACGCGCTTCCAGGCCCCAGGCCATGGTCATGTTGTCGACACGTTTGACCGGGTCATCCACCAGCATCACAGTGCTGTCCAGACGCAGGGCCTTGTCGACAGCGGCGCTCGCGCCCGGCTGGGCGAAGTGGTCGCGGACAAAGTCACCGGCTGCGTCGTTGGCGGTCAGCCACTTCGGCTGCACGGTTTCAGCATATTCTGCGTAGCTGCGGTCGACAAAGGCGTCGCGATAGGCGGCCACCGGGTCGCTCGCACCGTCAACCTGTGGATACCAGTGGTAACCGGCGAACAGCTCGTCAGCACCCTGGCCGCTCTGAACGACCTTGCAATGCTTGGCCACTTCACGCGACAGCAGGTAGAACGCGATGCAGTCGTGGCTGACCATCGGCTCGCTCATCGCACGGAAGGCAGCGGGCAATTGCTCGATGATCTCGCTTTCCTGAATGCGCAGCTGATGGTGACGGGTGCCGTAGTGCTTGGCGATGAGGTCCGAATACTGAAACTCGTCGCCGCGCTCGCCACCGGCATCCTGGAAACCGATGGAGAAGGTCGACAGGTCTTCGACGCCCACTTCGCGCAGCAGACCGACCAGCATGCTGGAATCGACACCGCCCGACAGCAGCACGCCGACATCCACCGCAGCACGTTGACGAATCGCCACGGCTTCACGGGTGCTGTCGAGCACGCGGTCGCGCCAGTCTTCCAGGGTGAGGTTTTTCTCGTCCTCATGAGGACCGTACGGCAGCGTCCACCAGACTTTCTGCTCGACCTGACCGCTGGCGTCGATGCGCATCCAGCTGGCCGGTGGCAGTTTCTCGACACCTGCCAGCAGCGTGCGTGGCGCAGGGACCACGGCGTGGAAGTTCAGGTAATGGTTGAGCGCGACCGGATCGAGCATCGGGCTGATATCGCCGCCCTTGAGCAGCGCAGGCAGCGACGAGGCGAAACGCAGGCGCTTGTCGGTCTTCGACAGGTACAGCGGCTTGACGCCCAGACGGTCGCGGGCGATGAACAGGCGCTTGCTGTCACGCTCCCAGATAGCGAACGCGAACATGCCGTTGAGCTTGGGCAGCATGTCTGCGCCCCACGCGTGGTAGCCCTTGAGCAGCACTTCGGTATCGCCACCGGAATGGAACTGATAGCCCAGCGCTTCCAGCTCGGCGCGCAGTTCCGGGAAGTTGTAGATCGCACCGTTGAAGGCCATGGACAGGCCAAGGTGGCTGTCGATCATCGGCTGCGCCGACCCATCGGACAGGTCCATGATTTTCAGGCGGCGATGACCAAGGGCAATCGGCCCCTGGCTGTGAAAACCCCACGCATCCGGGCCGCGAGGCGCCAGCTCATGGGTAATGCGTTCAACAGCGGCAAGGTCCGCTGGTTGATGGTCGAAACGTAGTTCACCTGCTAATCCGCACATAAGTCCTTACCGGGTTTCCGTTGGGGAGGTGGCTGAGAAAGTCCAGCCACCCAGAAACTGACCCGAGGCAAAGGCGGTAGTTTTAGAACAAAAAGTTATAAAGATCAGGGCTCTCTGGACGTGGTTCCGGTATCAGGCGTATGGGTTGGACTGGCCGGTGACCGGAATCAATGCCCCGTCATCTCCAGATAGCCCACACCGCTCTGGCTGCCATGGAACCTCACAGGCCCCTCCCAGTAGGGAATGCTCATGCCCATCCAGGCCTTGGGATTGAGCGCTTCGGTGGTGATGTCCAGATGCTTGCCGGGGACCTTGACCGACCATACTGTGGGCACCTGATGGTCGTCGATGGTTGTGGTCTTGAGGGGTTCAAGGCTGATTTCGTCTGCGCTCAGTAACCGGGTAGTACCATCGGCGCCAATCCAGTTGCCTGTCACATAGGGCGCACCGTTTTTGTGGCGAATTCTATAGAGCATCAACCGGTCGCCGCCCGCCAGCTGCAGGGAAAACCAATCCCAGCCGGTTTGATCGGCGGTAAGTGGTTGGCTGCTCCACTCCCGGTCCAGCCAGGCGTTGCCGGTGACCTGATAGGTTTTGCCTTCGATCTCGACGCTGCCCCTGGCATCGAAAAACGGTTGGCTGTAGTAGTACGACGCCTGTCCTGCATCGGATTTTCGGCTGTAGCCTTCCTTGCCTTGCAGCACCACTGGCTGGGCCGTCGTGAGATTCAGGTGATAGCGGAAATCCTTGCCGCTGGCCTTCAGTTGGACGCTTGCCAGCGGATCGTCAGTGTGCGAGTCGCTGCTCATCGACCAGTCGTCGATCCACGCAGAGAACGGCGCTGTGGTGACATTGGCCTGATCGACACCGCCACGGGCGTAGCGCTCTGCCACGTAATGCCGGGTCGCTGATGTGGCCGCAGCGTGCCCCAGCCAGATCGTGCCGTCGTTCCAGCCGCTGCCGGTCTGAGTGCCTGGCCGTATGGCGTTGCGAAACAGCGTCCACTGCACGCCGAACTGCTCGCCCTTGTCGTCCTTGAGGGTGGCAGTGATGTACCACCATTCGAGGCGGAAACCGGGGTGCTGTCCATGATCCTGCGGGAACGAAAACACCCGGCCCGGTGTGACCTGGCTGTACGCGTCCGCGGTGTTGCCCAGCCCGGCGAAACCGTTGTCCGGCATCGGCTTGTCGTCGCAGGCGCTCAGCAACAGAGCCAGCATGAGGAGCAGCCATCTAGCGTTCATGGGCAAACGTCCTCAACAGATCGCTTGGACGACTTCTGTACAGCTTGAACAGCGGCCAGGCCGAGGCCAGCAGGGTCGCCACCATCGCAAGCAACATCAGTTGCAGCAATTGCAGCGGGAAAACCCGAAGCGGCAATCGCCAGCCGAATGCTTGCACATTGATGACCGCATTCAGGCACCAGGCCAGCGCTATGCCCAATGGCAGAGCCAGCAGCAGAGTCAGTACCGCCAGCATCCATGTCTGCCCCAGATTGAGCAGCATCAGTTTGCGTCGTGTCACACCCATCGCCCACAGTGGCGCGAGCTGACCGAGACGACTCTGGCTTTGGGTGAGCAGGCTGATGAACAGCGCTATCCCGGCCACGCCCAGGGTCAGGCTATTGAGTGCAGCGGTGGCTGCGAACGTGCGCTCGAATACCTGACTGGACCAGCTTTTCAGCTGGCTCTGGTCGATGATGTGGCTGTCATCCAGCACAAATTGCTCCCTTAGCGCAGTGATCAACGGTGCGATGGCGGGCTGATCGATTCGCAGGTTGAAGCGCACCGGCGTCAGGTTCGGCCAGTGAGCGAGCAGGTGCCTGGCGTTGACCAGCAAGTGGCCCTTGGGGTTGCCGTAATCGGCATAGATACCCACGATACGTGCCGACCATTGGCCTGTCGGCAAGGGAATGTTCAACGTGTCGTCCAGCCCCAGCTTGAGACGACGCGCCATCTGCTCGCTGAGCATGATGGTGTCCTGACTGGCCAACTGACCCCAGGCATCGTTCGAGGCTTCAAGCAACTCCCAATGCTGGCGATAAGTTGTGTGATCAATCACGCCAAACAGATCGGAGGGCCAGCCTTGTATCTGTATCGGCACTTGCCAGTTCGGCAGCACGGCCTTGATCTCCGGCTGTTGGTTCAGCCAGTTATGCAGCGGCTCGGCTTGTTCGGGGTTCTGAGGACTGACGTACAGTTCAGCGGTCAGGCGCTGCTCCAGCCAACTGTTAAAGGTTTCACGAAAGCCCGAGGTCATGCTGCCCGCGCCGATATTGGCGGCCATCGCCAGCAGCAGTGCCATCAGCGCCAGGCTTAGTGCAGGCAACTGCTGTCTGCAATCGGCCAGGAACCACTGGCCTATGACCGAACGGCTGCGTTTGAGCAGCGTGCCAAGCACTGCATCCAGCAGTACAGGCAGACCGAGCGCAGCGCCGAGCAGTATCGAACTCACCAGCACGAATCCCAGTAACAACGAATGGCCCAGCAACAGGGCAGCCAGTGCGACGACCGCGCAGATCACTGCGACCCAGCCCTGGCGTCGCAGCCAGCGAGCGTGAGCCTGCTGCCACGCCTGTGCGTCGGCCAGTGCCAGCAAAGGCATGCGAGCGGCGCGCAGCAGGCTGTTGGCACCCGCCAGCAGCGCGCCGAGCAGGCTGACGCCGATGCCACTGAACCACCACCCTGCGCTCAGCTTCAGTTGCCCGGCGACTTCGGCGCCGTAGAGCCCTCGCAGGCTGGCAGCGACGTCCGGCAGCAGCAGGCTTGCCAGCAGGTAGCCGCTGATTACCCCGAATAACCCGCCGAGCAGCGCCAGAGCACCGAGCTCCATGCCCAGCGTTGCAATCAGCATTCGGGCGGTAACCCCGCAGGCTCTCAGGTTGCGCAGCAGGCCGCGGCGTTGCTCGAGCGCCAGGCCGATCGCCGCGTGTACGATGAACAAACCGACGATGAACGACAGCACACCCAGTGCGTTCAGGTTCAGGTGAAAGCTTTCGGTCAGGCGCTCAAGATTGTTTTCTTCGCCCGCTTTCCTGATCACCAGTTTGCCTGCCAGCGGAGCAGGCATGGGCGCTGAGAATCCCTCGGGCAATAGCAGCCGGGACAGCTGGCCGTTGGCACCGAGCAGCGGTTGTGCAAAACCGATGTCGGTGAGCAGCAGGCCGGGGGCCATGTCCGGCGTCACGCGCAGGGGCGGCAGCGATGCGCCGTTTTCCGTCAGCGGCTGCTGGCCTTCCTTGAGATTCAGTGCATGCAGGGTCTGCGGCGATATCCAGGTCGCCCCTGGCGGTGCAAGGAAGTCCACGACCTGTTCCGTATCCAGTGTCTTTCTCGCCAGCGACGAGCCTTTGGGCAAGGTCACAGGCTCGATGCCCATCAGTTGCAGCCTTCGGTCTTCGTGCCCTTTGAGCGTGATCCGGCCTTGCACCATGGGCGACACCGGCCAGCCTGAGCGACGCAATTGAATGAACAGGTCCTGTGAGAACACCTTGCCATCGGCCGCTTCGATGTAGGACTGCGGCTGGCCGCCAATCAACTGGCTGGCCTGCTGATAGCTTTCCCGTGCCTGACTGTTCAGCGCCTGCACGCCGGTCAGCAGTGCCGTCGCCAGCCACAGCCCGGTCAGCACGCTGAAGAACTGCACCGGGTGGCGTCGCCAGTGGCTGAGCAGGGCGCGCAACGTCCAGTAAAACACCCGCATGTCAGCGCTCGCCTTCGTTCGCCAGGCGGCCCAGATGCAGCACCTGTGTGCGCGCCAGTCGTGCCGCAACGCGCGGGCTGTGAGTGACCATCAGGAGGGTGGTTGCGCTGTCGTCGAGCAGGTCCAGCAACAATTGCAGTACTTCGCCACTGGTGGTTTCGTCGAGGTTTCCAGTGGGTTCGTCCGCCAATAGCAGACTCGGCCGGGAGGCAAGGGCGCGGCCAATGGCGACACGTTGCTGCTGGCCGCCGGACAATTGCTCGGGATAACGGTCCAGCAGCGCATCCAGGCGCAGGCGCTCGACCAGCCGTGCCTGCCAGACCGGGTCGTAGCGCCCGGCCAGACGCGCCTGAAATGCCAGATTATCGGCAACCTTGAGGCTGCCGATCAGGTTGAATTGCTGGAACACCAGACCGATTTCCGTACGTCGCCAGTTTGCCAGCTGGCTTTCGTTCATCAGGTCCAGACGTTGCCCGGCGATTTCGATCGTGCCTGAGTCAACCTGATCGAGCCCGGCAACCAGATGCAACAGCGTGCTCTTGCCACTGCCCGATTCGCCCATCAACGCCAGGCTTTCACCTCGCGCCATGTGCAGATCGACACCCCGCAAAACCGCCAATGGGCCTTGAGCCGTGGTGTAATTCTTGAATACGTCTCGCACTTGCAACATGAGGGGCTCGACTGGCTGTACTGACAATAAGGATAGCGGCTGAGCGAGTGTGCGTCGCTGAGTGGCTTAATACTGATTGCGCTAAGGGCATCGCGTTCCGCTTAACATTCGTGTACGGCCAGGAAAGTCACGCGGAGCGTTACGGGCTGTATCCCTATCGCTCTGCACTCATCGTTATACACAAGTCTTGCTGCAACCAACGGACTGTGGGAGGCGGCTTGCCGGCGATGCATTTTCCGAAGCAACACATCAGCGACTGAGCTGACGCCATCGCCGGCGAGCCGCCTCCCACGGGTACGCATTCAGTCAGAGACTTTATGCTCGCCCCGAATCAACCCGCGCAAGGCAAACCGGTTCGGGTGACAGGCTTCGGCGACGCTGCGAGGCAGCGGCAGCGGTTCGTTGTCGAGCCAGGCGGCGAGGAGTTCGGCGCACAGCGGGGCGGTGATCAGTCCACGTGAACCGTGGCCGCTGTTGACGTAAAAACCGTCCAGCCAGGGACAGGCGACGTCCGGCACCTGACGCGCATCCTTGCCCAGTGCAGCGAAGGCTTCCATAAACGCTTCACGGTCCGCCAGCGGACCGACGATGGGCAGGTAATCCGGGCTGGTGCAGCGAAACGCAGCGCGGCCTTGCAGGTGCTCGGGTGGCAGGTCTGCTGCTTCCAGACGCTCTACAAGATCGTGGGAAATCTCTTCCAGCATCTGCAGATTGCCCAGATGATCGGCCAGATTGGGCGTCAGATCGACGCTGTTGAAGTCAAAGCTCGCCCCCAGCGTATGCTCACCCAGCCGCGCGGGCGCGACGTAACCTTCGGCGCAGACCACCGTACTCAATGCTGTGCTGGCCGCAGTCTCCGGCAGGCGAGTGATCTGCCCGCGAATGCGTTTGAGCGGCAACTCCGCGCTTTGCGCAAACTGTTTGATGTCGGCGGCACCGGCCAGCACCACGACTGGCGCGCTGTCGATCAAGCGCTCGTTATCCCACGCCTGCCACTGCCCACCGACCTGACGCAGTTCCAGCGCCTCGTGATGAGCGATCAACCGAATGTTCGGGTGAGTGGCCTGCCTGTCGCAGAGGGCAGGCGGATGAACCCAGCCGCCTTCCGGGTAAAACAGCCCGCCGCTGGCCAGCCGGATACCGCTGCGTGCTTCGGCCGCAGACTGGTCCAGCAGATGCAGAAGCGATTCAGGAAAAGCCTCGGCCAGTTGTGCCTGACGTTTGGCTTCTTTGTCGTCGAAGGTCAGTTGCAGCACACCGCAACCGTCCCAGTCGACGCCGCGCTGCAAGCGTTCGAGCAGGCGCCGGGTATGCCCGAACCCGCTGAGAATCAATTGGGACAACGCCGTGCCGTGCGCCGACAGCTTGAGGTACAGCACGCCCTGCGGATTGCCCGAGGCTTCCTGCGCGGGCGCGGCATGACGCTCCAGCAGGCTAACCTGCCAGCCCCTGTTCGCCAGGCTCTCGGCCGTGGCGCAACCGGCCAGCCCGGCGCCGATCACCAATGCCTTGCGCTCATTGTGCAGCGCAGGCGGACGGGCGAACCAGGGTTTGGCGGCGGGCACAGGGACGGACTCTTCAGGCCACGCGATGAACGTACCGCGCAGCACTTCCCATTTATGACCGATCCCCGGCACGCGCTTCATCTTGAAACCCGCAGCATTCAGTGCGCGGCGTACCCAGCCGGTGCTGGTGAAGGTGCCGATGGTCGTCGCTGTTGTCGACAGTCGCGCCAGCTCGGCAAACAACTCCGGTGTCCACATCTCGGGATTTTTCGCGGGCGCGAAACCATCGAGAAACCAGGCATCGATCTGGCCGTCCAGTTGCGGCAGCATGTCCAGCGCATCGCCGATCAGCAGCGTCAGCGTGACCCGGCCCTGATCGAACACTATGCGCTGAAAACCCTCATGCACGGCCACATACTGATCAAGCAAAGGATCTGCGAACGCCGCCAGCTCCGGCCACAACGCCAGCGCCCTTTGCAGGTCGTCGCGGCTCAACGGGTATTTCTCGACGCTGACGAACTGCAGCCTTGCACCGGGGCGGGCGCATTCATCGAACAACTGCCAGGCGCAGAGGAAATTGAGCCCGGTGCCGAAACCGGTTTCGCCGATGATCAGCCGTCCGTCTTCCGGCAATTCCGTGAAGCGTCGGCGCAGGTCGTTCTGCACCAGAAACACATGGCGCGTCTCTTCAAGACCGGATTCGGTGGAAAAATACACATCGGAAAACGTACGCGAATGCGGATTGCCTTGTTCGTCCCAGTCGATCTGGGCGTGGCGGGTAATGGTCATGTTCGGCTCAGCGGTGGCAATGGCCGCATTTTAGCCGTGTGTGCGGATAAAAGCGGTATTGCTGTTGCACCGATTGACCCATGTGGGCATTCGGTGGTCACTATATGCATCTGGCCATCATCCCCGGCCCCGATCATGAAGGGAGCAGTGCATGTTTGAATCCGCTGAAATCGGTCACGCCATCGACGACGAAACCTACGAGGCCGCCGTGCCAGCCTTGCGCGAAGCGTTGCTCGAAGCCCAGTACGATCTGCATGAGCAGGCCGGACGTCAGGTCATCGTGCTGATCAATGGCATCGAAGGTGCGGGCAAGGGCGAGACCGTCAAGCTGCTCAACGAGTGGATGGACCCGCGTTATATCGAAGTGCGGACCTTCGATCAGCAGACTGACGAAGAACTGGCCCATCCACCGGTCTGGCGCTACTGGCGGCAACTGCCCGCGAAGGGGCGCATGGGGATTTTCTTCGGCAACTGGTACAGCCAGATGCTGCAGGGCCGGGTGCACGGTCATTTCAAGGATGCGGTGCTGGATCAGGCCATCAGCGCTGCCGAACGTCTGGAAAAGATGCTCTGCGATGAAGGCGCGGTGATCTTCAAGTTCTGGTTTCACCTGTCCAAGAAGCAGATGAAGTTGCGCCTCAAGACGCTGAAGGACGACCCGTTGCACAGCTGGCGCATCAGCCCGCTGGACTGGCAGCAGTCCCGGACCTACGACAAGTTCGTGCGCTTTGGTGAGCGTGTGTTGCGCCGTACCAGCCGCGAATATGCGCCTTGGCATGTCATTGAAGGCGTGGACGCCAATTATCGCAGCCTGACGGTCGGGCGCTTGCTGCTCGAAGGCATGCAGGCGGCACTGAACAAGGTCGAAACTGAGGTCAAGTCGCAGAGCGCAGGCCCGCAGGCGAGCCACGACGAAGAGCTGACCCTGCTGGACAGCCTCGACCTGAGCCGCAGTCTGGAAAAGGATGATTACAAGGAGGCGCTGATCACCGAGCAGGCGCGCCTGTCCGGCAACCTGCGCGACAAGCGGATGAAGCGTCATGCGCTGGTGGCGGTGTTCGAAGGCAACGATGCGGCCGGTAAGGGCGGGGCGATCCGTCGTGTTGCGGCGGCACTGGACCCGAGGCAGTACGCCATCGTGCCGATTGCCGCACCGACCCAGGACGAGCGCGCTCAGCCTTATCTGTGGCGATTCTGGCGACAGATTCCGGCACGCGGCAAGTTCACCATTTTTGATCGTTCCTGGTACGGGCGCGTGCTGGTGGAGCGGGTCGAAGGTTTCTGCAGTGAGTCCGACTGGATGCGCGCTTACTCGGAAATCAACGACTTCGAAGAACAGCTCACCGATTTCGGCATCGTGGTGGTGAAGTTCTGGCTGGCGATTGATGAACAGACCCAACTGGAGCGCTTCGAGGAGCGTGAGCAGATCCCGTTCAAGCGTTACAAGATCACCGAGGACGATTGGCGCAACCGCAAGAAGTGGCCGCAATACCGTCAGGCCGTCGGCGAAATGGTCGACCGCACCAGCACCGAAATCGCACCCTGGACGCTGGTCGAAGCCAACGACAAGCGCTGGGCCCGGGTCAAGGTACTGCGCACGCTTAACGAAGCGCTTGAGGCTGCGTTCGCCAAGGACAAGAAGAAGTAACAACAACCTGTGGGAGGCGGCTTGTCGGCGATGAACGATGACGCGATTTCCTGACAGACCGCGTCAGCTGCATCGCCGGCAAGCCGCCTCCCACAAAATCGCTTTTTTTCAGTGGCTTACAGATTTCAGCAAGCGTTGCACGACTCACCGCTCACGCAACGCTTCGGCCCGGGCCTTGAGTACCGGCTTGAGCAGGTAATCCAGCACGCTTTTCTCCCCGGTGATGATGTCCACGGTGGCGATCATGCCGGGGATGATCAGCAGCGGCCTGCTGTCGCTGCCCAGGTGATTGCTGTCGGTGCGCACCTGTATCAGATAGAAGCTGTTGTCCTTGTCGTCAGTGATGGTGTCGGCGCCGATCAATTCCAGACGCGCAGGCAGGCCGCCATAAAGGGTGTAGTCATACGCGCTGAACTTGACCATGGCCTTCTGGCCGGGGTGCAGGAAGGCGACGTCCTGCGGGCGCACTTTCGCTTCGATCAGCAGGTTGTCTTCCAGTGGCACGATTTCCAGCAGGTCGCTGCCGGGCTGAACCACGCCGCCGATGGTGTTGACCTTGAGGGTCTTGACGATGCCGCGCACCGGCGACACCACTGTCGTACGGCTCATGCGGTCGTCGATGGCGATACGGCTGGCGCTGATTCGGGCCAGGTCGTTGCGCTTTTCGTTGAGTTCGCGGGCAGCGTCAGCGCGAAACGCGAGTTCCGATTCCTGCACCCGGCTTTTGATCTCACTGATGGCCGCCTCGGCCCTCGGGATCGCCAGGGTGTTGGCGTTCATCGAGCCGCGAAGCTCCACCGCGTTACGCTTGAGGCGCAGGATTTCCACCGGTGAAACCGCGCCCGAGCTGACCAGTGGCGCCGACATGTCCAGCTCCTGCTGAACCAGCGACAGGCTGCTGCGAAACTGCTCCTGTTTGGAGCGGAACTCGGCCAGCTCCTGGGTCTTCTGACGCAGTTGCTCGTTGAGCGTGCGTTGCTCGCTGGCCAGTCGCCGCTGCCGGGATGCATACAGCGCCTGCTCGTCGGCAGCCACTTGCGGGGCGCTGGACGTCACTTCAGCAGGCAACGTCAGCGAACGACCTTCGGCCTCGGCGGCCAGCCGCTCCACTTGCGCGGTCAGGGTCAGACGGTCAACTTCGCTTTCGCTGCGGCTGGACATGAATCGCGTGTCATCGAGGCGCAGCAGGGTGTCGCCTTTGTCCACCACCTGACCTTCACGCACGAAAATATCGCTCACGATCCCGCCTTCCAGGTTCTGGATGACCTGCACCTTGCTCGACGGAATGGCCTTGCCTTCGCCGGTGGTGACTTCTTCCAGTACCGCGAATCCCGCCCAGAGCAACGCGCTCAGCAACAGTGCGGCGGCAATCCACACTGTCAGGCTCATGGCGCGTGATGAGGGATCGGCCAGCGCGGCAGACCGATAGGGCAGGAACCTGTGCTCGACGTGACGGCTGCCGGACGTGGTCATGAATATTCTCCTTCAAACCGGCGCCGGGCCGATCTGGCCCTTGCGCAGTGCTTCGATGACAGCGTCCTTCGGGCCGTCTGCAACCAGCTTGCCTTGGTCGAGCACCAGTAGGCGGTCGACCAGGGTCAGCATCGACAGACGATGGGTGATCAACAGCAGGGTCTTGCCGGGAATCAGGCGATGCAGGTGTTGGCGCAGGTGTTCTTCGCTGGCGTTGTCCATGTGGCTGGTAGGCTCGTCGAGCAACAGAATGGGCGGGTCCAGCAGCAGGGCGCGAGCCAGCAATACGCTCTGCCGCTGTCCGCCGGAGAGCAACTGGCCGCGCTCGCCGACGGGCCGGTCGAAGCCTCGCGGATGACGCAGCGCCAGCTCATCGACACCGGTGATGCGCGCTACTTCCAGCATGCGCGTGTCGCTCACCTGGCGTGCGCCCAGTAACAGGTTGTCGCGCAGGCTGCCCGCCAGCAGCGGCAAATCGTGGGCGGCGTACCCGATCTGTTGGCGCAGTTCGCTGATATCCAGCTGCTGCAGGTCCAGGTTGTCGAACAGCACCTGACCTTCGTCCGGCGTGCGAAAGCCCATCAGCAGACGCGCCAGTGTGCTTTTGCCCGAGCCGCTGCGGCCAATGATGCCGACGCGTTCCCCCGTTTCCAGACTGAAGCGAACCCCGTTCAGCGCCGTTGCACCCTTGGGTTCATAGGCAAAACGCAGGTTGCTGATGCTCACCGCGCCCTTGAGCGGAGGTGTTTGCAACGGGCGTTTTTCCGGCGCCTGCTCCTGAGGCAATGCCATCAACGCGTCGGTACTTTTCATCGTCAGTTGCGCCTGCTGGTAGCGGGTGATCAGCCCCGCGACTTGCCCGAGCGGTGCCAGCACCCGGCTTCCCAACATGTAAGTCGCCACCAGCGCACCGACGCTCAGGTGCCCGCCGATGATGCTGTAGACCCCGGCGACCAGCGTGGCCATGCCGCAGAACTGCTGCACGAACAGTGTGCCGTTGCTGGCCAGTGCGGCGAGGTGACGGGCCTGGCTGTCCAGTCGGTTCAGAGCGCCGTGGGTGCTTTCCCACTGATGCTGACGTTCATTCTGGGCGTTGCAGGCCTTGAGCGTTTCCAGGCCGCCGAGGGTTTCGATCAGCAAGGCCTGACGCGCGGCACCCAGACTCAGGCTTTTCTGCACCGTGTCACGCAGACGAATCTGAATCGCCCAGGCAAAGGCGACCGTCAGCGGAAAGGCCAGCAGTGGAATCAACACCAGCCAGCCGCCCAGCAGACCGATGACCGCCAGCATCAGGATCGCGAAGGGCAGGTCAATCAGGCTGGTCAGGGTCACGGCGGTCAGGAACTCGCGCAGTCCCTGGAAGTCATGAATGCTCTGGGCGAAGCCGCCGACCGTGGCCGGGCGCGCCTTGAGGTTCATGCCGACGATGCGCTCGAACAGCGTCGCGGAAAGGATCAGGTCAGTCTTGCTGCCCGCCTGATCCAGCAGCCGGGCGCGGATCAGGCGCAGTCCCATTTCGAACAGCGTGCCGATCAGCAGACCGATGGCCAGCACCCAAAGGGTCGCGGTGGCCTGATTGGGCACCACGCGGTCGTAGGTCTGCATGACGAACAGGGGGACCATCAGGCCGAGCACATTGATCAGCAGGCTGGCGAGAATCGCGTCGCCATACAGTCTTCGGGACAGTCTTGCGGTGTCGCGAAACCAGGAGGTCACTCTGGGCAGCAGAGGCGAGCGCAGTTGTTCCAGTTCATGGTGCGGGCTGGCGAACAGCGCCTGACCGGTGTAGCGCTGCGCCAGTTGTTCAGGCGCGACCCACTGCTCGCCGCCCTGGTTTTCCGAGGGCAGGATCAGCAATCGGCCTGATTCGTCACGACGCACCAGCACCGCGCAACGGTGGTCCTTCAGCAACAGCAGCACGGGCAAGTTGAGCGCGTCGATCTGTTCCAGATTGCGACGCAGCCAGCGCGCCTGCAGACCGGCGCGGGCAGCGGCCCTTGGCATCAGCGAGGGTTCCAGCCGCTGATTGCTCATCGGCAAACCCACACTCAGGCTGGCGCGGCTGTTGGATCGGCCATGCAACCGGCAGAGCATCATCAGGCCGTCGAGCAATGGGTCCTCGACCTCGGTGAACGATGCTTCATGCGTATCGGCGTCAGGCATTTTCAGACTGTTCAAGAGCGTGCTCCCGTTCGCGGCTTATTTGAGTTCGGGCAGACGGGCTTCGCTCTGCACCTCGTTCAGCGCCACTGCTTCGGTCGGCAGTACCACACGCTGTTTGCGCAGCAGCTCACCTTCACTGGCCAGCACCCGGTACATGGCCAGTTCCTCGGTGTAACGCACTTCGGTGTAGCGACGGCTGGCGTTGTACAGCTCGTTTTCGCTGTCCAGCAGATCCAGCAGGCTGCGCTGGCCCAGCCCGAACTGATCCTGATAAGCCGTGCGCACGCGGGTCGTCGATTCGACGTACTCACGGGCAATCGGTGTCTGCTGACGGGCGTTGCTCATGGCATTCCAGGCCAGCGACATGTTCTCGTTGAGCATGCGCAACGCGTTGTTGCGAATGTCCAATGCCTGACCGGTCTTGTGCGCATTGGAGCGCATGCGCGCCTTGTCGCGGTTGCCGTTGAACAGGTTGTAATTCATCACCACGGCGGCGCGCCATTCGTTGTCGTGGCCGCGTTCGCCCTGCAGATTGTCGTTGGCCCCGACCGCCAGCTCCGCGTCGAAGCGCGGGTAGAAAGGGGCCTTGGCGATTTCGTACTGTTTTTCGGCCGCCTGGACATCGGCCTGCGCCGACTTCAGATAAGGGTTGTTGAGCAACATGCTTTGCTGCGCATCACTCAGGCTCAGCGGCACTTCGCCCTTGATCGAAGGTGGCGATTCCAGTTCGTCCGGCAGGCGACCCACGGCGCTCTCGAAGCTGGCTTCAGCGTCCGCCAGGTCCACCTGAGCGGTGTGAAAGTTATTCTGCGCCAGCGCCCGACGTGCCAGCGACTGATCACGGTCGGCCAGGCTGCCGACGCCTCGCTCGCTGCGCAGGTTGATCTGGTCATTGATGCGCAGGTGCGCTTGCAGGTTGTTTTTCGCCAGCGTCAACAGCTCACGGCGCTTGAGTACTTCCAGGTACACCTCGACAGCACGCAACGCCAGGCTCTGCGACGTCCCTTGTACGTAGTAGGCCCGCGAGTTGACCACCGCTTGTGTGCGGCCGACTTCGTTCGGCGTGTTGAAACCGTCGAACAACAACTGGCGTAGGCGCAGTTCTGACTGGGTGTAGGTCAGGGCTTCGGTGTTATGCCCATAGAGCGCGCGTGTGCTCGGGCTGTCGTTCTTCTGCCTGCCGTAGGCGGCAATGGCATCAACCACTGGCAGATAACCGCCTTTGGCCACATTCAGCTCTTCATCTGCAGACAATCGTTCATGTTTGCCTGCCTGTATTTCAGGGTGATTGTCGAGGGTGCTCTGAATCGCTTCGGTCAGTGAAATGGCGTGCGCTTGCGCACAGGCCACTGCCAGGACAACAGCACTGTAAAGCGGAGTTAAATCGCGCATGGAGGACTTCTCCGTAGGTGGTTCCTGATCGCCAAAAAAGTGACGATTCGTGTGGTGTCAGCCGTATCAGGCGTGTAACAACACAGCTAAGAACAACTTTGAGAAAACCTCAGACGCTTTTTTCATAAGGGTTATGCCAAAAAAAACTTATGCGGTTTTTCCATTTCGAGCGATGGTTGTTCGCTAGAAAATCGATGTTTCAAGCATTTATGGGCGTCAATAGAAGGTTGTCGTCGCACTGACGAAATATTGTCAGGCGTCTATGTGGACAGTTTTCAGCCCTGAGAGCCTCAAGCGCGAGGGATGTCGATATTTTGGCGATTATTATTTTTCAGCACCGAGGCGTTACACGCGTACCGAAGTCGAACGTGTTGCCAGGCAGTGACAGCGCTGATCATTACGACAGTGGAGAAGCCTATGGCGAGCGTCATCGGAACAGTGTGGAGAGTCTTGGGCGATGTGTTTGCAGTGGCGGGCAACGGTTCGAAGAGGCTGCTGGTCGCCGGCGATCGGGTGTTCATCGGCGAACAGTTGCAGGCCGGGTCTGACGGGGCTGTCGCTATCCGGTTGGAGAACGGTCGAGAGCTGACCCTGGGGCGCGACAGTCGCGTGCTGCTTGATGCGGCCGTGCTCGAGAATCAGGCTCCGCATGTGGAGACCCTTGATCCGCTGACGCCGACACTCGGCATCGTGACGGCTGCTGATCACGGGTCTTCGAGTGAGGCTGAAGCCAATGCAGGCGGTGGAGGGCACACGGTCGTCATGCTCAGCGAAACCGGCGGCGAGGTTCTGCCCGTGGTCGGCTTCGCTACCGAGGGATTGGTGATGACGCCGATCTTTCCCGAGGGGCGTGACGTTTTCGTGCGCGACGGTGGGGAAGTCGGAATACCGCCCGCTAACGTGATTCCACCTGCGCCTGAACCGCCCTTCGTCGAGCCACCTGCCACAGAGCCACCCATCACAGAACCGCCGATCATAGAACCACCTGTCACTGAGCCACCGGTAACCGAACCGCCATTGCCCCCTACAAATCCGCCTGTAGAGCCACCAACTGAGCCACCGGTCGAACCGCCTGAGCCCCCAGTCGAGCCCCCGGTCGATCACTGCGTCAGCGTATCGGGCAGCGAACTGACGCTTCACGAAGCCAATCTGTGCGGCGGCTCGGCGCCTGATCCGGCGGCGCTGACCCAGACCGGCAGCTTCATCGTCAGGGCGCCTGACGGTCTGCAGAGTCTGGTGGTCGGCGGCGTAGAAATCGTCAGGGCGGGCGTTGTCATGGACTTCTCTCAGCCTGTGCTGACTGCGCTGGGCAACAGCCTGAGCATCACCGGCTACGACCCGGTCAGTGGCCAGGTCAGTTACAGCTATACCTTGCTCAACCCTCTGGCGCACCCGGACGGCGAGGGTGCCAATACGCTGGGTGAGACCATTGAGGTAGTGGCCGTCGATCACGATGGAGACGTGGGCACTGGACAGCTGGACATCGTCATTGTCGATGACCAGCCGCTCGCCACCGACATTGCACTGACGGTAACGCCCGTGCCGCAAGACTCGAACCTGCTGCTGATCATCGACAACTCCGACAGCATGAAGGGCGCGAGCGGCGTCGATGGCCTGTCACGGCTGGACCTGGCCAAACAGGCAATCAACCAGTTGCTCGATCAATACGCCGCCATGGGCGAGGTTCGGGTGCAGATTGTGACCTTCAACAGCCAGGCCGACCTGCCCGGTTCGGTCTGGGTCGACGTCGCCAGTGCCCGAGACATTATCAACGCACTGGAGGCCGGCAACGGGACCAACTACGACGCAGCACTGGCGGCTGCACAGCATGCGTTTCTCAGCGCTGGCAGTCTGACGGGCGCGCAGAACCTGGCGTACTTTCTGTCGGACGGCAACCCTACGCTGTCCCCCGAACATTCCGAACCCAACCACCAGCCCGACCCGAGCCAGGGCGACGGCATCGATGCCGGTGAACAGGCGATCTGGACGGCCTTTCTCGATGCTCACGGCATCAAGTCGTTCGCCATCGGTATCGGCAGCGACGTCAGCCAGACGTACCTGGACCCTATTGCACACGATGGACAGTCCGGCACCGACATGCGCTCGGTGATCGTTCTGGAGCCGCGTGAACTGAATGCAGTGCTCAGTGGCACGGTTCAGGGCAGCACAGAGGGCAGCCTGCTTGCGGGCGGCACATTCGGTGCCGACGGTGGCTTCGTCAAGGTATTGATGGTCGACGGGTTGGCCTACACCTATGACCGAAGCGGGCAGGGCAGTATGAGCGGTAGTGCGGGGCAGGCCCACTTCGACAGCGCCGTCCGCACGCTGACCCTGACCACCCAGGCGGGCGGCACCTTTGTGGTGAACATGGAGAGCGGTGCGTTCAGCTACACGCCGGGCAGTTCGCGGACGCCTGTTACGGAAAACATCGGTTACGTGCTCAGTGACCATGACGGGGATCTGGCGGGCGCAACGCTGTCGATTCATGTGCGGCCCTGCGCACCGACGCCAGCGCCCGAAGCCGTTGCCGATCACATCATCACCAACATCCTCGCCCCGAGCATCGAAGTGCCCGCCGCTGCGTTGCTGGCCAACGATCATTCGCCCAGCGGTGATCCACTGAGCGCGACTCCCACCGTGTTTCAAACGGGCTGGCGGGACGCCGCTTCAGACTTCTCTTCGCCACTGCTGGACACGATCCGGTTCTGCGGACAGGAAGATGTACTGGAAAACCGGATCAAGGACCTGCAGCACTCCGATTTTCACGTCACTCATGCAGCGACGGCCACCGTACTGCTCAGCGGCTATCTGGGTGCCTGGCAGGGTGACACCTTCAATCATCAGGACCTGTACAGCGTTGAGCTGAAGGCGGGTGAAAAGCTGACGGTCGATACCCGGCAGCTTTCCGATCAGGTCGGACTGGCGTGGCAGATGGACGATGGCGAATTCCACAGTCTGGCGGTAGACGGTTCGTTCACCGCCAGTGAGGACAGCGTCTATCGGCTGATTCTGATCCACCAGCCTGATCCGGGCGTGTCCAATGAGGGGATGGATTACCAATTGGGCATGAGCATCGACTACAGTCAGGTTAATACCACCCCAAGTTATCTAGGCAGCTATCTCATCCAGGACGCGCATGGCGGACAGGACGCTGCGGCAGTCAGTATCGATTACCAGCATGACTCTTGGTTGCTCGGCACGGATGGCGACGATGTGCTGCTTGCGGCGGGAGGTCATGATTGCCTGAACGGCGGCAACGGCAATGATGTGCTGATCGGCGGGCCGGGCGACGACGTGCTGACGGGTGGTGAAGGGCAGGACCGGTTCATGTGGCTGGCGGGTGACACGGGCCATGATCGGGTGACTGATTTCAACGTCGGTATCGATAGCCTCGATCTGTCAAAGCTCTTGCAGGGCATGGGTGCGAAGGCTGAAACGCTGGAGGATTTTCTGCATGTCCGGGTCAGCGGTGTCGGCACACAACCGGTTTCGACCCTTGAAGTGGGCGTGGATGCGGGTCATCCGAGCCAGAGCATCGAGCTTGCGGGCGTCGATCTCGCCGCGCAATTCGGCGTCACCCCGGGAGCCGGTGGCTGGATTGCCGGAGGTGCAGACACTGCAACCATCATCAATGGCATGCTGGGGGATCATTCGTTGAAGGTGGATGTGGTTTAGCAACTGCTTCTGGAAAACACCTGACTGTGGGAGACGCCACCACGTCTTCGACGTAGCGCTGTCGCGCAGCAAATATCTGACCGTGGGAGGCGGCTTGCCGGCGATGAACGATGACGCGATTTTCCTGACAGACTGCATCGCCGGCAAGCCGCCTCCCACAAAATGGTTTTTATTCAGTGGGTTACGCATTTAGGAAAGGGACTCGTCCACGGTATTGAGGTTCATCAAGGTCCAGGAACTCAATGCCTGCGCAATGTCTTCTGCCTGAGGATATAAACCGTCACCAGCACTGCACTGACCAGCATGAAGCCACGAGCCCACGGCAGGGGAACGAGGTAGCAGGACAGGCTGATACTGGCCCACATCGTGCCAATCGCGTAGACCTTGCCCTTGAGAGGAATGCCGCGGCCTTCAAGGTAGTCCTTGATCCAGGGGCCGAGCCGCTTGTGATTGACCAGCCAGTGATAGAAACGAGGGGAGCTGCGAGCGAAACACGCGGCAGCCAATAGCAGAAAAGGCGTTGTGGGCAGTACTGGAAGCACAATCCCGACAACGCCCAGCGCAACGCTCAGCCAGCCGATGGCCATCAGAACATAGCGCACCGACCGGTGACGGCTGGTGCGCGTTGACTCCTGCGCCATAGGCGCGGACTCAGTGGTGACGGGGTTTGAGAATTGCCGGTTTCTCGTCCGGAGCCTGGCACAGCAGGTACAGCGCCGTGAGGGCTTCCGGGATCTGCACGATCATGTCGTCCATCAGGTTGGCGTCCTGAGCGATATCGGAGAACTCCGGTTGCTCGTCGAACAGACCCGAACCGACCATGATCGGCAGCAGCATTTCGCTGACTTCGTCTTCGGCGCTTTCGAACCAGGCATTTTCACGCAGGAACACGCCTTCCATGAAGCCGATGCACCAGCCGCGCAGATCCGAATCATCCGGGTCGTCGCCCAGATCCAGATCGCACGGCAGTTCGAACTCTTCGTCCGACGCCAGCTGGCGGGCGATATGGGCCTGCAATGCAATCAGAGTGGCTTCGATCTCTACCTGCTGAGCGTCGCTCGCGTAGTGTGGCGGCTCGGAGAACAGGGCATCGATCCACTCGCGCTCTGGCACGGGTTCGGAACAGATCGACAGGGCGGTCAGGTAGCCATGAGCGGCCACGTAGTCCAGTGCTTCTTCGTGCAGTTCATCTGCATCGAGGAAGACTTGCAGGCGGGTTAGTTGCTCAGCGAAGGACATGGACGCACTACCTTGGAAATAAACGATGCTGAATTCTAGGCCCTGAGCGCCTGTGGCGCCAGCGCGGCGGCCCATTGCAGTTAATTTCGACCACTCATGTCCCAGTCATCCATTGCCTGTGAGCGCTCGGGTATACTCCCCCGTTTTGCAGTGCAGCAGGACAATCTGGGGTTTTTATGCTCGAACAGGCACAACGCGTACTTAAAGACATCTTCGGCTATGACAGCTTCCGTGGTCGCCAGGGTGCCATTATCGAACGTGTAGCCAACGGCGGCGATGCACTGGTGCTGATGCCGACCGGCGGCGGCAAGTCCCTGTGTTTCCAGGTTCCCGGCCTGTTGCGAGACGGCCTGTGCGTGGTGGTTTCGCCGCTTATCGCACTGATGGACGATCAGGTGGCGACCCTCGAAGAACTGGGTGTTTCTGCCGCTGCGCTTAACTCCACGCTCAGTGCCGAACAGCAGCGCGACCTGGCCAACCGGATTCGTCAGGGCGAAGTCAAAATGCTTTACCTGGCGCCGGAACGTCTCGTTCAGCCGCGCATGCTGTCCTTTCTGCAAAACCTCGACATTGCGCTGTTCGCCATCGATGAAGCGCACTGCGTTTCTCAATGGGGACATGACTTCCGCCCGGAATACCTGCAACTGGGTCAACTGGCCGAACTGTTTCCCAATGTGCCGCGCATCGCCCTGACGGCCACCGCCGACAAGCGGACACGTGAAGAAATCGTCACGCGTCTGCACCTGCAGAATGCCGAGCGGTTTCTGTCCAGTTTCGACCGTCCCAACATCTTCTATCGCATCGTGCCCAAGGAGTCGCCGCGCAAACAGTTGCTGGCGTTTCTGTCCGAGCGTCGCAGCGATGCAGGGATCGTCTATTGCCTGTCACGCAAGAAAGTCGACGAGGTCGCGGTGTTCCTCAGCGACAACGGCTACCCGGCGCTGCCGTATCACGCAGGGCTGCCTTCCGAAACCCGTGCCGCCAATCAGAAGCGCTTCCTTAATGAAGAAGGCCTGATCATGGTCGCGACCATCGCGTTCGGCATGGGAATCGACAAGCCCAACGTCCGTTTCGTCGCACACATGGACCTGCCCAAGTCGCTGGAAGCCTACTACCAGGAAACCGGCCGGGCAGGGCGTGACGGTCTGCCTGCGGATGCCTGGATGGCCTACGGTCTGCAGGACGTGCTGATGCTCAAGCAGATGCTGCAGAACTCCGAAGGTGATGAGCGACACAAGCGGCTCGAACACCACAAGCTCGATGCGATGCTGGCGCTGTGCGAAGAAACCCGCTGCCGTCGCCAGACGCTGCTGGCCTATTTCGACGAAGACATGCCCAACCCCTGCGGCCATTGCGACAACTGTGTCGATGGCGTGCAGACCTGGGATGCCACCGAGCCTGCGCGTCAGGCGCTGTCGGCCATTTATCGCACCGGCCAGCGCTATGGCGTGGGGCACCTGGTGGACGTCCTGCTCGGCAAATCCAATGACAAGGTCGAAAGCTTCGGCCATCAGCACCTGTCGGTGTTCGGTGTCGGCAAGGCACGCTCCGAGGGTGAATGGCGCTCGTTGTTCCGGCAACTGGTCGCGCGGGGTCTGGCGGACATCGATCTGGAAGGTTATGGCGGACTGCGTCTGAGTGACACCTGCCGTCCGCTGCTGCGCGGCGAAGTCACGCTGGAACTGCGTCGTGATCTCAAGCCGCAGACCACCGCCAAGAGCCATTCCGGCAGCCCGGCCAGTCAACTGGTACGAGGCGAGGAACGCGAGCAGTGGGAGGCCCTGCGCACGCTGCGCCGCAAGCTGGCCGAAGAGCACGCGGTACCGCCTTACGTCATTTTCCCGGATTCGACCCTGCTGGAAATGCTGCGCAGCAAACCCGGTTCCATGGCTGAAATGGCCAGGGTCGGTGGTGTCGGCGCGCGCAAGCTGGAGCGCTACGGCGAGGCATTTCTGGAAGTGCTCAGCGGCAAGGCCGAAGCGCCACGGGTGGTCACCGACCTGCGTCATGAACTGATCAGTCTGGCGCACGCTGGCATGACCCCGGCGCAGATTGCCGGCCAGTTGCAGTGCTCGGAAAAGAATGTCTACACCCTGCTGGCCGAAGCCATCGGCAAACAGCAATTGTCCGTCGAACAGGCACTGGATCTGCCCGAGGACCTGCTGGGCGAGATTCAGGATGCGTTTCTGGACGGGGAAGGTGAACTGCCTCCGGTTTCTTCTGTGATCGAACAATTCACTGGGCGTGTTCCCGAAGGTGTGCTGTATTGCGTGCGCGCCGCCCTGCAATCCGAATTCGAGATGTAGGAACCTGCGACGAGACGCCACGGTGGGGCGCTTGCCTGATTGCAAGGAGCATGCTTAGCTCGCTAATAGTTAGTTTTGATCACGAGTGCTCTATGCCATTGACTGATGAACATCGTTTCGGGATGCAACTCGCACAGATTTCCCGTGGCTGGCGGGCCGAACTGGATCGTCGTCTCGCCGGTCTGGGCCTTTCTCAAGCTCGCTGGCTGGTGCTTCTGCACCTTGCCCGCTTCGGTGAGGCGCCCACCCAGCGTGAGCTGGCCCAGAGTGTTGGCGTCGAAGGGCCAACCCTTGCGCGATTGCTCGACAGCCTTGAAGGCCAGGGACTGGTGCAGCGTCAGGCAGTGCTTGAGGACCGTAGGGCCAAGAAAATCGTGCTGTGCGACACGGCTCTGCCATTGATCGAACAGATCGAAACCATCGCCAATGTGTTGCGGATCGAACTCTTCGAGGGTGTGGATGAGGAAGACCTGCGGGTGTGCGTACGCGTGCACTCGCGAATTCTGGCCAATCTCGAAAGATCCTGAGACGAGTCTGCGAGTTCTCCCCCATACTCTTGCCACGGATAGTGAAGTTCATCGGGATAGGTGAGAAGCCTGCTGTGGTTTCCATAAGGGTTAGCATGCTGAAGAGTTCTCAGGCGAGTACGGGTCGCACCGTCGGTCATCGTTTTTACACGCGCCTGATGGCGGCGTCTGTCATAGCCTCGACACTGGTTTATTCGTCGCTGGCATCAGCGTTGGGACTGGGTGAAATAACCCTGCACTCGGCGCTCAACCAGCCGTTGAATGCTGAAATTGCGCTGCTGGAAACCGATGGTCTGAGCCCCGACGATGTGGTGGCCAGGCTGGCCTCGCCAGAGGCATTCGCCAAGGCAGGCGTCGAGCGCGTGTTCTTCCTGAACGATCTGCGTTTCACCCCTGTTCTGAACGGTGGGCGCGGCGTGATCCGGGTGGTTTCGCACAAACCGGTCACTGAACCTTACTTGAGTTTCCTGGTGCAGCTGTCTCGCCCCAATGGCGATCTGCTGCACGAATACACGGTCCTGCTCGATCCTGCCACGTCGCCCGACGGCGTCGCAGCGACCCGCAGTCGCAACACGCAGCGCACAGCGCAGTCGGCGGCTCCCGAGTCGCGCATGCCGGTCGCGCCGCCTGCCGCTGTCAAAGGCAAACACTACAAGGTGGTCAGCGGCGATACCCTGAACGCCATTGCCGCTCGTGTTCAGGGTCAGGGCAGCAATGTCTCGACCATCCAGATGGCCGACGGCATACGGCTGCTCAATCCTCAGGTATTCGCCCAAGGGGCAGGCCTCAAGCCTGGGCAGGACTTGTTGCTGCCTGATTCGGCGGTGCTGCCCACAAGTGGCCCTTCGGCAGCCAGTCCTGCCGCGCCATCCGTTCAACCTGCCGAAGTCCGGGAGGCGGCCGAGCAGATGGCGACGGCCGCCATCGAAACCCAGCAACTGACCAAAGCGCTTGAAGAACTCAAGGCGCAGACCGCCGATCTGCAGGACCAGTTGGTCGGCAAGGACAAGCAGATCACCGCGCTTCGAACCGATCTCGTGCAGGCTCAGTCCGGCGCCAGCAAGGTGTCGACACCGCCACCGGCAGTCGTGCCTGTTCAACAGCCTGTCGTGGCAGCGGCTCCCAGCGAACCGTTCCTCAGCATCCCAGTGCTGTTGGCCGGTCTGTTGATCATCCTGCTGCTCCTGGCATTTGCCTATAACAGAAGACGGCAGCAACGCACTCAGAGCGTGACCCCTGCCGTTACGCCTGACGAGCCGCTGATCAAACCTGCTCAGGCCGCGGTTCTCCCGGTCTTCGAAGTGCCTGCGGTCGCGCCACAGCCGGTGGTCGCCCCTGTCGCCGCACCCTTGGTCAAGGCCTCGTCTTCACAACGCATGGCCGGCGCTGCCCCCGATGCGCTGGACGGCGTCAGCATCTACATTGCCTACGGGCGCTTCAGCGAAGCGATCGGCATCCTGCGCAATGCGCTTGAAAAACAGCCGGAACGTGAAGACATTCGTATCAGGCTGCTCGAATTGCTGGCCGAGCAGGGCGACAGTACCGGTTTTGCTGCCGAGGAACAGTCGGCGTTGAACCACGGCGTGACCCCGCAAGCCATTCAGGATGTTCGTGAACGTTATCCGCAGCTCAAGACGCGTGAGGCGCTCGCTGCCTCCACAGCGTTGACGGCCGCTGCTGTCGGGGCTGTTTCGCTGGCCAAGAGCGGGCCTGAGTCCAACGCTGCGGCTGCGCCCGATCCTGTTTCAGAACAGGAGCAGCCTGCCATCACGCAGTTGGACGAAACTACGGCAGCAGCGCTGAATCCCGAGCCGTCAGACGAATTCCAGCTGAACCTGGACGAGTTGTCGATGGACGCTGACTGGGATCTGGTCGATCCGTTCGACGCGCCACCTGCCCGCACCAAACCCGCCGATCGGCCTGAAGTAGATCCGGGGTTTTCTTCGGATCTGAATCAATTGCCGGAAGTGTTCGAGCTGTCCGACGAGCAATTCCTCAGCGACTTCTCGGATTCGGATGCCGTAGAACCCATCGAAGTGATTGCGCCGTCCGCTGCAGACGATTTGAGTGATGACTTCCTCGACAGCTTCATGAGTGACGATTCGGACTTCGACCTGCTGGATCTGGAGGAGCCACCGCTGAGCCAGATCAATCAGGCTCAAGTGTTGATCGACGACGGGGATATCGAGTCGGCCCGTGAAATCCTGTTGCAGGTGATCGCCGAGTCTGACGAAGAGCATCAGCGTCTGGCGCGGGAACTGTTGGCGGGGATCAGTTAAGAGGTGTTATCCGCAAGTCTGCCTCAACCCTGATCGTGCCCATCGCTCCGCGTGGGCATGCCTCCCGTGACGCTCCGCGTCACAAATGGCACAGACTGTG
>NZ_LKEH01000047.1:287650-335458 GCF_001642795.1 Pseudomonas viridiflava
TTTCACCCACGTCGCGATCTGCGGTGTTCATGACATCGCGGTACAAAAGCGCATCAGTGCCGCTGTCTCTCCGGATAGCCAGATGACTTGTGTATAACGATGAGCGCTCCAGCGTGGGCATGCCTCCCATGACGCTCCGCGTCACAAATGGCACAGACTGCGGATTCGCGATTGGCGGTGTTCACCATCGCGTTGGAAAAGCATGTCAGTGCTTGCTGCCCTGGATCGACATCGCCAGCAACTGCTTCTCCTGATTCCAGTCGAACGGCTCGTCGTTCTGCTCGGCTTCGTACCGGCGCTCTTCAAGGGCCTGATACAGATCGATTTCATCGTCGGGCATGAAATGCAGGCAGTCACCGGCAAAGAACCACAGCAGGTCGCGCGGCACCAGATGGGCGATCTGCGGGTAGCGCTGGATGACCTGACACAGAATGTCCTGGCCCAGGTACTGGCTTTCGATAGGGTCTTGCGGCAATTGCTCGACCAGCTCGTCGAAGCGCTCCATGAACAGTGCATGGCTTTCTTCTGGAACCTGCTCGGCCTCGCCCAGCGCGACCAGAATACTGCGCAGGTGCGCAAGCAGACCGAGATGGTGGTCGAGAGTGGCGTCGGCCATGATGTAATCCTCAAATGCAAAAACAGGCGCGAGAGTATAAAGCTCTGCGCGCCTGTTTTGTGGATCAACTGACCTGCGAGGGTCAGGTTGGGTCAATCAGCGAATCTTGCCCGGTGTGTGCGTCAGCTCTTCTTTGTCGAAATCATCCACGTCTATCACCTTGCGACGAGCCGCTTCAGCGGTTTTCAACGTCTGCGCCTCGTCAGCCTGCAGCACCCCGAGACGCAGCGCGGCGTCGATGAGTGGTTCGCCGGCTTCTGGCAGAACCTGCCCGCCCTTGAACGCAACCTGCAGTTTTTTGTGCAGCGGATAGGCGGCACTCAGCAGGTCGCTGGCATGTTGCAGCGCGCCGACCGGATCTTCGGCCGATTGCGGGCGGTAGCAGCCTGCAAGCAGCTCTTCGAGCGTAGGATCGCCCTTGGCACGGCCCAATACCTGAGCCACTTCGGCGTCGAGCCTGTCCGACGGACCTTTGTGGCGACGGCCGAACGGGAAGACGATGACCCGCAGCAGACCACCCAGGATACGGTTCGGGAAGTTGCTGAGGATCTCGTCCATCGCCCGCTCCGAATGCCCCAGGCTTTCTTCCATGGCCCAGCGGAACAACGGGCTCATATGGTCCGGCGAACCCAGGTCGTGGTAACGCTTGAGGGATGCGGAAGCCAAGTACAGATGGCTGAGCACATCGCCCAAACGAGCCGACAGGCGCTCGCGGCGTTTCAGCTCGCCACCCAGCAGCATCATGCTCAGGTCTGCCAACATGGCGAAGGCCGCAGCCTGACGGTTCAGCGCTCTGAAATAGCCCTGGCTCAGGCTGTCGCCCGGCGCGCGTTCGAAATGCCCGAAACCCAGATTGAGAATCAACGTACTGGCCGCATTGCTGACCGCAAAGCCGATGTGCTTGAGCAGCAGAGTGTCGAACTCGGCCAGTGCATTATCGTGGTCGGTGCGCCCGGCCAATGCCATTTCCTTGAGCACGAACGGATGGCAGCGAATCGCGCCCTGACCGAAGATCATCAGGTTGCGCGAGAGAATGTTGGCTCCCTCGACGGTGATGAAGATCGGCGCACCTTGCCAGTTGCGACCCAGATAGTTGTTCGGGCCCATGATGATGCCCTTGCCGCCATGCACGTCCATGGCGTGGCCGATGCACTCGCGGCCGCGCTCGGTCAGGTGGTATTTGAGGATCGCCGACAGGACCGACGGTTTTTCGCCCAGATCCACGGCATTCGCAGTGAGCATCCGCGCACTGTCCATCAGCCAGGCGTTGCCACCGATGCGCGCCAGTGCTTCTTGGATACCTTCGAATGCCGACAGCGGCACGTTGAACTGCTCGCGCACCTTGGCGTACTGACCGGTCACCAGACTCGTGTATTTGGCCGCACCCGTACCCACAGCGGGCAGCGAGATCGAGCGGCCCACCGACAGGCAGTTCATCAGCATCATCCAACCCTTGCCCAGCATTGGCTGACCGCCGATCAGGTAGCTCAACGGGATGAACACGTCCTTGCCGGAGTTGGGGCCGTTCATAAACGCTGCGCCCAGTGGCACGTGACGACGGCCGATCTCGACGCCCGGCGTGTCAGTCGGAATCAGCGCCAGACTGATGCCCAGGTCTTCTTCCTCGCCCAGCAGGTGCTCGGGGTCGTAGGCCTTGAACGCCAGGCCGAGCAGGGTCGCGACCGGACCCAGTGTGATATAGCGCTTTTCCCAGGTCAGGCGCAGGCCAATGACTTCTTCGCCTTGCCAGTCACCCTTGCAGATAATGCCGGTGTCCGGCATCGCGCCCGCATCGGAACCCGCCAGCGGGCCGGTCAGGGCGAAGCAGGGGATGTCATCGCCGCGCGCCAGGCGGGGCAGGTAGTGATTGCGCTGTTCGTCGGTGCCGTAATGAAGCAACAGTTCGGCAGGCCCGAGGGAGTTGGGGACCATCACGGTTGAAGCCAGGTCGCCGCTGCGGGTCGCCAGTTTCATGGCGATCTGCGAGTGGGCATAGGCCGAGAAGCCTTTGCCGCCGAATTCTTTCGGGATGATCAGCGCGAAGAAGCCGTGCTGCTTGATGTGCTCCCAGGCTTGCGGCGGCAGGTCCATGGCCTGACCGATTTCCCAGTCGCTGACCATCGCGCACAATTCTTCGGTCGGGCCGTCGATGAACGCCTGCTCTTCTTCAGTCAGCTGGACTTTCGGATAGGCCAGCAGTTTGTCCCAGTCGGGACGGCCGCTGAACAGTTCGCCATCCCACCAGACCGTACCGGCGTCGATGGCGTCACGCTCGGTTTCGGACATCGGTGGCAGGACTTTCCTGAACCAGCTGAACATTGGTGCCGTGAAGTGTTTGCGGCGCAGGTCGGGCAGGATCATCGGTATGAAGATCGCCAGCCACAGTATCCAGAAAATCGTCAACAGCCAGCCTGGAGCGTGGCTGAAAATGCCCATCGCCAGCAGGTAGACCGCCACTACGCCCAGCGCGGGCAGCGGGTCGGTACGTCGGTGCGCCAGCCAGGCAATGCCCACGACCAGCACAACAATCCACAACAGCAGCATACGTATTCCTCCGTGATGAACGCTGCGTTCGCAACGCTCAAGAACTGGTCGCCAGGCAGTGGTGGGGCGACATCGATAGTGACCCTGTCCTGACAAGGAAGTTGCCAGCGGATCGGGTAGACTGAGCAGTCAGTTTTTCACAGCCACTGCGAGGGGAACGCAATGCTCAAGATATGGGGTCGGAAGAATTCAAGCAACGTGCGCAAGGCACTCTGGATTGCCGAAGAAGTCGGCGTGCCGTACGAGACCCAGGACGCCGGTGGCGCGTTCGGACTGGTCAATGAAGCGGCGTACCGCAGCAAGAACCCCAACGGCCGTATACCCATGATCGAAGACGGCGATTTCGTGCTCTGGGAATCCAACGCTATCGTGCGTTACCTGGCGGCCCGTCATGCTCCGGATTCCGACCTGTATCCCGCCGATCTCCAAGCCAGGGCCCTGGCAGACAAATGGATGGACTGGACCACTTCGACCATCGCTGCGCCATTTAGCCCGGTATTCTGGGGCGTAGTGCGCACGCCGGCTGACAAGCAGGACTGGAACGCCATCAACGAGGGCATCATCCATCTTCACAGCCTGCTGCTGGTCGCAGACGAAACCTTGTCCCGCCAGCCCTACCTGTCGGGTGAGGCATTCGGCATGGGCGACATCCCGCTGGGCTGCTTCGCCTACGCCTGGTTTGAAATGCCGATTGAACGTCCGCCGCTGCCTCACCTCCAAGCCTGGTATGAACGCCTCAAGACGCGTCCGGCGTACCGCAAGGCGGTCATGAGTCCTTTGACGTAACGCCAGAGCCGCGCAGAGCCGCGCAGAGGTCCGCGCGGGCAAGGCGTGCCGGCTCATCACGGCGCTTCGATATTTACTATTAACAAATGTGTCTGTACTTGAACGACCCGGCCAAGCACCATTGCATGATCGGGTGTCAGTGACGCGCACAGCGGCTTTCAGCCCACCCCTTTCTTTCTATTCTGATTTGGTACCTTTTCCGATATGTCTTCTGCTCTGTCCATCCGGCAGCTAACCAAAACCTACGGCAACGGTTTCCAGGCCCTGAGTGGTATCGACCTGGACGTCGCCGAAGGTGATTTCTTCGCCTTGCTCGGCCCCAACGGCGCTGGCAAATCCACCACCATCGGCATCATCTCGACGCTGGTCAACAAGACCAGCGGCACGGTGAACATCTTCGGTCATGACCTGGACCGCGAGCCTGCTGCGCTCAAGCGCTGCATCGGTGTCGTGCCGCAGGAGTTCAATTTCAACCAGTTCGAGAAAACCTTCGACATCGTCGTGACCCAGGCTGGCTACTACGGCATTCCGGCGAAGATCGCCAAGGAACGCGCCGAGCAGTACCTGACCCAGCTGGGGCTGTGGGACAAGCGCGACGTGCCTTCGCGTTCGCTGTCCGGCGGCATGAAGCGTCGTCTGATGATCGCCCGTGCGCTGATTCACGAGCCGCGCCTGCTGATTCTCGACGAGCCGACTGCCGGTGTGGACATCGAATTGCGCCGCTCCATGTGGACGTTCCTGACCGAACTGAACCGCAAGGGCATCACCATCATCCTGACCACGCACTATCTGGAAGAGGCCGAACAACTGTGCCGCAACATCGGCATCATCGACCACGGCACGATTGTCCAGAACACCAGCATGAAGCAACTGCTCAGCACTCTGACCGTCGAGACGTTCCTGCTCGACCTCAAGGCGACCTGGCAGACCGCGCCACAGTTGCCGGGCTTCCCCAGCCGTCTGCTCGACAGCCATACGCTGGAAGTGCAGGTCGACAAGAACGTGGGCATCACCGCGCTGTTCAGTCAACTGGCTGCGCAGAACATTGAAGTGCTGAGCCTGCGCAATAAATCCAATCGCCTTGAGGAGTTGTTCGTGTCTCTGGTGGAAAAAAACCTGGCGAAGGTGGCGCTATGACTGCTCAGACCGGCGAACTGCGCCCCAATCTGGTTGCCCTGAAAACCATCGTGTTCCGTGAAGTGCACCGTTTCATGCGCATCTGGCCGCAGACCCTGCTGCCGCCTGCGATCACCATGGTCCTTTACTTCGTCATCTTCGGTAACCTGATCGGTCGCCAAATCGGTGACATGGGCGGCTTCACCTACATGCAGTACATCGTGCCGGGGCTGATCATGATGTCGGTGATCACCAACTCCTACGGCAACGTGGTATCGAGCTTCTTCGGTGCCAAGTTCCAGCACTCGATCGAAGAACTGATGGTGTCGCCGGTATCACCGCACACCATCCTGGTCGGTTACACACTGGGCGGCGTGCTGCGCGGTCTGATGGTGGGTTTCATCGTGACCATGCTGTCGATGTTCTTCACCGACCTGCAGGTTCACCACCTCGGCGTGACCATCGTGGTGGTCGTGCTGACCGCAACCATCTTCTCGCTGCTGGGCTTCATCAACGCTGTCTTCGCACGCAACTTCGACGACATCTCGATCATCCCGACCTTCGTGCTTACCCCGTTGACCTACCTCGGTGGTGTGTTCTACTCGATCAACCTGCTGCCGCCGTTCTGGCAGACCGTGTCGCTGGCCAACCCGGTCCTGCACATGGTCAACGCCTTCCGTTACGGCATTCTGGGTGTTTCCGACATCAAGATCAGCATCGCCCTGGCGTTCATGATCGTCGCCACCTTCGTGCTGTACTTCGGCTGTGCACGGTTGCTGGTGAGTGGGCGTGGTATGCGTCAGTAACACTTTCACCATCGGCCCGCCTTACGGCGGGTCGATGGCTCTGCAAGCCTGCCCTTTCAGATTCTGAAACACACCTCCTGCCCATACTTCTTTGCCTGCGCTCATCCTTGAGGCTTTCCGCTTCGAGTACTCCTCATGCGCACAGGGATGATCGCGCTCGCGCTCGGCCTGTTGGCCCTGCGCTTCCTGCCTGCCTTGCCTGATACCTGGCTGTTGCTGCTGATGCCCGCTGTGGCCTTGATGCTGTTGCCATTTCGCACCTACCCGCTGGCCTTCTTCCTGTTCGGCTTGACGTGGGCTTGCGTCTCGGCGCAATCGGCACTGGATGATCGATTGCTGTCCCGGCTCGACGGCCAGACGCTATGGCTGCAAGGCACGGTGGTCGGGTTGCCGAGTGCGGCTGAGGGGGTGGTGCGTTTCGAGCTCGCGGATGGTGTGTCACGACGGGCGAAATTACCCCGGCTGATGCGCATTGCCTGGTATGGCGGTCCTGAAGTGCGCAGCGGTGAGCGATGGCGACTGGCGGTGAAGCTCAAGCGGCCGGGTGGACTGGTTAATCCCGAAGCGTTCGATTACGAGGCCTGGTTATTGGCCCAGCGTATCGGCGCGACCGGCACCGTGGTGGACGGTCAGTTGCTGGCGCCGGCGCGTGCTGCCTGGCGCGATGCCATTCGCCAACGGCTGCTGGCCGTCGACGCGCAGGGGCGCGAAGGCGGGCTGGCGGCGCTTGTGCTGGGGGATGGCTCGGGCTTGTCGACCACTGACTGGCAAGTGCTGCAGGACACCGGCACTGTGCATTTGCTGGTGATCTCCGGACAGCACATCAGCCTCTTGGCTGGCGTGATTTATGCGCTGGTGGGCCTGCTGGCGCGCTGGGGACTGTGGCCGCGGACTCTGCCGTGGCTGCCCTGGGCGTGCGGTCTGGCGTTCGCGTCGGCGCTGGGGTATGGCTTGCTGGCCGGGTTCGACGTGCCGGTGCGCCGTGCCTGTGTGATGGTGGGTCTGGTTCTGCTCTGGCGTTTGCGCTTTCGGCATCTGGGCATGACCTGGCCGTTACTGCTGTCGCTCAACGCCGTGCTGGTGTTCGAGCCGCTGGTGAGTCTGCAGCCGGGGTTCTGGCTGTCTTTTGCGGCGGTCGGGATTCTGATCCTTATCTTCAGTGGCCGCCTCGGTGCCTGGAGCTGGATGCAGAGCTGGACGAGAGCCCAGTGGCTGATTGCCGTCGGCCTGCTGCCTATTCTGATGATGTTGAACCTGCCGATCAGTGTCAGCGGTCCGCTGGCCAATTTGCTGGCTGTGCCTTGGGTCAGTGTCGTCGTTCTGCCTGCGGCACTGATTGGCACGCTGTTGCTGCCTGTTCCGATGCTGGGCGAGGGCTTATTGTGGCTGGCCGGTGGGGCGCTGGAAGGGCTATTCGTGTTTCTGGGCTGGATGGCGAACCTTGTGCCTGCCTGGCTGCCCAGTACCACGCCGGCCTGGACTCTGATCCTGAGTCTGCTGGGCGCGTTCTTGCTCCTGCTGCCCAGAGGTGTGCCGATGCGGCCTCTGGGCTGGACGCTGCTGTTGCTGTGCGTGTTTCCACCACTCAAGTCGGTGCCCGCCGGACAGGTTGACGTTCTGCAACTGGATGTCGGGCAGGGGCTGTCGATTTTGTTGCGCACCCGACACCACACGCTGCTGTATGACGCCGGGCCACGTTTCGGTGAGTTCGATATCGGTCAGCGGGTGGTCGTGCCGGCCATTCGCAAGAGTGGGGTACGGCATCTGGACGTGATGCTGCTCAGTCACGCAGATTCCGATCATGCCGGAGGTGCACCGGCAGTCCACAAGGCGTTTACGGTCGGGCGTGTGCTGGGCGGAGATATCGAGCGCCTTCCGCCTGCACTCGGGGCACTTCGTTGTGAAAACGGCGAGCAGTGGGAGTGGGACGGCGTGGTGTTTTCAACCTGGATCTGGGAGCAGGCACCCGAAGGCAATGCAGGGTCCTGCATGCTGAGCGTCGACGCCGGTGGCGAGCGATTGTTGCTGACCGGCGATGTTGATGCCGAGGCCGAACAGGCGGCCATCGACAGTGGATTCGACCTGCGCGCCCAGTGGCTTCAGGCACCTCATCACGGCAGTCGGTCCTCATCCTCTAAACCGTTTCTGAGAGCGGTCATGCCGAAAGGTGTGCTGATTTCCCGCGGACGTAACAATGCGTTCGGCCACCCACACCCGCTGGTCATGGCGCGTTATAAATGGAACGGTATCGTCAGCTACGACAGTGCCGAGCTGGGTGCCATCCGTCTGCAACTGGGTACTTACGGCAGCCCTGAGGCACAGCGCGCGCAGCGACGTTTCTGGCGTGACTGAATCCACGGATATCGACGGCAACCGGCGACCCTATGATAGAGTGGCGCCAATTTTTCAAGGGAGTGGTCACTGTGTGGGAACTGGTCAAATCTGGCGGCTGGATGATGTTGCCGATCATTTTGAGTTCCATCGCCGCTGCCGGCATCATCATCGAACGGCTCTGGACGCTGCGCGCCAGCCGTATCACGCCGCCGCACTTGCTGGGGCAGGTCTGGCAGTGGATTCAGGATCAGAAACTCGATAAAGAGAAGCTCAAGCAACTGCGTGCCGATTCGCCTCTGGGTGAAATCCTTGCGGCAGGCCTGGCCAACTCCAGGCATGGTCGCGAGATCATGAAAGAGTGCATCGAGGAAGCCGCAGCGCGGGTCATTCATGATCTGGAGCGTTACCTGAGTGCGCTGGGTTCGATTGCTGCTATGGCGCCGTTGCTGGGTTTGTTGGGCACCGTGCTGGGCATGATCGATATCTTCGGATCTTTCAACAGCTCTGGAGCCACGGCCAACGCCGGTGTTCTCGCGGGCGGTATTTCCAAGGCGCTGATCTGTACCGCGTCGGGCCTGATCGTGGCCATTCCGGCCATCTTTTTTCACCGTTTTCTGCAAAGCCGTGTCGATGAGCTGGTGGTCGGCATGGAGCAGCAGGCCATTCGTCTGGTCGAGGTGGTGCAGGGCGACCGTGACGTCGATCTGATCGACGCCAAGGTCGACCTCAAGTCCCTGGCCAAGGCAGGCGGGAGCAAGAAGAAGTGAAGTTTCGTCGCCGCAGACCGCGGGAGAACATCGACATCAACCTCGTTTCGTTGATCGATGTGGTGTTCATCCTGCTGCTGTTCTTTATCGTGACCACCACCTTTACTCGTGAAACCCAGTTGCGGGTCGATCTGCCGCAGGCGGTCACCGGCACACCTGAAGTCGACGCAAGTGCCAAACATCTGGACATTGCGATCAACGCCGATGGGATCTTTTCCCTGAACAACCAGTTGTTGCCAAAAAACGATCTGGCCACCCTGATCGAAGCGCTGCAACGTGAGTCGGCCGGCGACACCAGTCTGCCGCTGTCCATCAGCGCCGACGGCAAGACCCCTCATCAGTCGGTCATCACTGCGATGGATGCTGCCGGTAAGCTGGGTTTCAGTCACCTGCGCATGACCACAGTCGAGGCCACACAGGCTAATTGATGGCATTCACCGACCGTTTGCTTGACGCCTGGTACAACGGCCATCCTGCGCTGGCGCTGCTGCGTCCTCTCGAAAGCCTCTATCGCCGGGTAGTGGACGGCAAGCGTGCGCGCTTTGTCGCGGGCGAGGGCGATATCTATCGCGCGCCGGTGCCGGTCATTGTGGTTGGAAACATTACGGTCGGCGGCACTGGCAAGACGCCGCTCATTCTCTGGATGATCAGGCATTGCCAGCAGCGTGGTCTGCGGGTCGGCGTGGTCAGTCGGGGTTATGGTGCCAAACCGCCAAGCCTGCCCTGGCGAGTTCTGCCCGAGCACAAGGCCAGTGAAGTCGGTGACGAGCCGCTGCTGATCGTTCAGCGTTGCGGTGTTCCGCTGATGATCGACCCGGACCGCAGCCGCGCCGTCCGGGCGTTGCTGGCTGCTGAACCGCTGGATCTGATTCTTTCCGACGATGGTCTGCAGCACTACCGGCTGGCCCGTGATCTGGAGCTGGTACTGATCGATGCCGCGCGCGGTCTGGGTAATCGGCGCTGTCTTCCGGCCGGGCCGTTGCGCGAGCCTGCCGAACGGCTGAACAGTGTCGATGCGGTGCTTTACAACGGTGCCCGGTCAGATCGCGAGGATGGCTATGCCTTCACGCTCAAGCCTGCCGCACTGATCAACCTGCGCAGTGGCGAACGTCGGCCAGTTGACCATTTTCCACCCGGCCAGGCCGTGCACGCGGTCGCCGGAATCGGCAATCCGCAACGTTTCTTCAATACCCTCGAAGGATTACACTGGCAGCCTGTGCAGCACCCTTTCGCTGACCACGCTGTCTATAGCGCACAGGCGCTGACCTTCACGCCATCCCTGCCGCTTGTGATGACCGAGAAAGATGCCGTGAAATGCCGCGCTTTCGCGGCAGATGACTGGTGGTATCTGGCAGTGGATGCGGTGCCTTCCGACGCGTTTGTCAGTTGGTTCGATGAACAGCTGTCACGTCTTTCCCCATGATTGCTTCAGGATCTCCTATGGACACCAAATTACTCGATATCCTTGCCTGCCCGATCTGCAAAGGTCCGTTGAAGCTCAGCGCGGACAAGACCGAGCTGATCAGCAAGGGCGCAGGTCTGGCCTATCCGGTTCGTGACGGCATCCCGGTGATGCTGGAAAGCGAAGCGCGCACACTGACTGCCGATGAGCGTCTGGAAAAATGACCACCGATTTCACCGTCGTAATTCCTGCGCGTTACGGATCCAGCCGTTTTCCGGGCAAGCCGCTGAAAGTCATTGCGGGCAAGCCGATGGTCCAGCTCGTCTGGGAGCAGGCCCGCAAGAGCAGCGCGCAGCGCGTGGTGGTTGCCACCGACGACGTGCGAATCTTCGAAGCCTGTCAGGCGTTCGGTGCTGAAGTGCTGATGACCCGCGATGACCATAATTCCGGCACTGACCGCCTGGCTGAAGTTGCTACGCAACTGGGTCTGGCGGCGGATGCGATTGTGGTCAACGTCCAGGGCGACGAGCCTATGATTCCGCCAGCGGTAATCGATCAGGTGGCCAGCAATCTGGCTGCGCATCCGGAAGCCGGTATTTCGACGCTGGCCGAGCCGATCGACGATGTGGCAGCGTTGTTCAATCCGAACGTGGTCAAGGTGTCTTCGGACATCAATGGTCTGGCGCTGACGTTCAGTCGCGCTCCGTTGCCGTGGGCGCGCGATGCCCTGGCTGCCAACCGCGACGAGTTGCCCGCAGGCGTGCCTTTGCGCCGTCATATCGGTATCTACGCCTATCGCGCCGGCTTCCTGCATGACTTCGTCAGCTGGGGGCCGTGCATGCTCGAGAACACTGAGAACCTTGAGCAGCTGCGTGCGCTGTGGAATGGTGTGCGCATCCATGTCGCCGATGCCCTCGAGGCGCCGCCCGCCGGTGTCGACACCCCCGAAGACCTTGAGCGCGTCAGACGCCTGCTGGAGGTTTGATGTCGGTTCTCCAGTCGTTCGGGAAAGCGGTCCAATGACCCTGCAAGTGCAGTCAGCCGTTTCGCTCAAGCGCTTCAACACCTTTGGCGTTGATGTTCAGGCAAAGCTCTTTGCCGAGGCGCACAGCGACGATGATGTTCGACGGGCCCTTGCCTATTCGGCCGAGCACGACGTGCCGCTGCTGGTCGTGGGGGGCGGCAGTAACCTGCTGCTCAGCGGTGACATTCCTGCATTGGTATTGCGCATGGCCAGTCGCGGTATTCGCATCGTGCGTGAGGACTGCGCTGAAGCCATTGTCGAGGCGGAGGCGGGCGAACCGTGGCATCCCTTCGTCCAGGCCAGTTTGAAGATGGGGCTTTGCGGGCTAGAAAATCTGAGCCTGATTCCGGGTACGGTTGGCGCAGCGCCGATGCAGAACATCGGAGCCTACGGCGTCGAGATCAAGGACGTGTTTCATGGTCTGACTGCGCTGGACCGGGAAACTGGCGAGCTACGTGAGTTCTCGCTGGAAGACTGTGCATTCGGTTATCGCGACAGCGTGTTCAAGCATGAAGTGGGTCGCTGGCTGATCCTGCGTGTGCGCTTCAGGCTCACGTGGGAATCGAAACTGCATCTGGAATACGGTCCGGTTCGTCAACGTCTGGACGAGATGGGTGTGAAGCAGCCGACGCCTTTTGATGTCAGCCGGGCGATCTGTTCGATCCGCAGTGAAAAACTGCCGGACCCTGCGGTGTTGGGCAACGCAGGCAGTTTCTTCAAGAACCCGGTTGTGTCCGCTGAATCCTTCGCTGCGATCAGGCATGAGCATCCGGGCGTGGTCGGTTACCCACAGGCCGATACCCGAGTGAAGCTCGCGGCCGGCTGGCTGATCGAGCAGGCGGGGTGGAAGGGCTTTCGTGATGGCGATGCCGGGGTGCATGCGCTTCAGTCGCTGGTGCTGGTCAATTACGGACAGGCCACGGGCCTTCAGCTATTGAGTCTGGCACGTCGCATTCAGGCTGACATTGCTGAGCGGTTCAATGTCGAGCTGGAGATGGAGCCGAATCTGTACTGAGCTTCGCTCATGAAGTCAGCAGGTGATCAGGCCCGTCGTTAATCCACTCAAATCGCAGGCATAAAAAAGCCCTGCCTGTTTACACAGGCAGGGCTTTTTCATGGACCGGGTTTAGACGAGCGGTTTAGGCTCGGTTTCTTTCTCGGCATGTTGCTGCTCGGCATGTTCCTCGGTGTTCAGCGCAGGCTGGACCGATTCTGCTTCAGCGACAACAGGTGCAGGCTCCGAAGCAGCAGGTGCAGCAGAAGCAGCCTGTTCGGCTTCCTTCTGACGGCGCGCTTCTTCTTCGCGCTTGCGGCGACGAACTTCACGAGGATCGTTCGGTGCGCGACCCGTGCTGCTGACCGGCAGGGCCGGTGCTTCAACCGCTGCTGGTTCCTGAGCTTCTTGCACGGCGGGTGCTTCTTCAACAGCCGGTGTCTGTGGTGCGAAGTAAGGGGCAGGCTCTTCCTTCACGAACGCAGGCTCTGCAACAGGAGCGGGTGCAGGTGTCGGCAGTTCCGAGGATTCAGTGGCTGGCACTTCTTCCTGAGCCTTGGCTTCGACCGGAGCTTGTGGCTCTGGTGTTGGCTCAGGCGTTGGCGTGAACGGTACGACGCGCTCTGCATGAGGGGCTTCGAACAGCTCGGTCTGCGCAGCGATAGCCGGCGCTTCGGTCACTGCTGGCTGAACCTCGACTTCAGGTGCTGCCTCGGCCTTCGGTGTTTCGTCGGCAATTGGCGCTTCAACAGCAGGCTGCTCAACAGTTGGCTCTGCGGCCACCGGCGCTTGCTCGGTCGGGGCTTCAACAGCGGTTGCTTCAGCAACTGGCGTTTCGACAGTGGCTGCTGGCTCTGCAGTGTCAGCCACAGGTGCCTCAACAGTGCTGTTGGCACGTTCAGCCTGCTCATGGGCCTGAGCCTCGGCAGGAGCGCTGATCACCGAGGCCGCGGCAGTAATGGCCAGACCGGCAGCGGCATCGGAGCCTTGCTCTTCTTCGTTGCCGTTCTCTTCCGAGCCTTCGATCACATTACCGTTGGCATCACGCTGACGCTCACGACGGTTGCTGCGGCGACGCTGACCACGGGAGCGGCGACGAGGGCGTTCGCCTTCGTTGCTGTCCTGGTTGTCATCGTGAGCCTGTTCTTCGTTCAGCAGCACTTCTTCTTCGCTGGCCTCAACAACGGCCTGCTCTGTACGTGGCTGACGCTCTTCACGCGGTGCACGAGGCTGGCGTTCTTCACGTGGGGCGCGTTCAGGGCGCTCTTCGCGGGCAATGTTGACGGCCGGTGCTGCATCCAGCGGCTCACGCAGTTCGCGGACCGGACGCTCTTCACGACCTTCACGAGGCTTGCGCTCACGGGAGGTGCGGGCCGGACGCTCTTCGCGGGCGGTCGTGGTCGGTGCTGCGTCATCACGGGCTTCACGTGGGGCGCGCTCTTCACGAGGTGCGCGTTCTTCGCGTGGGGCACGTTCTTCACGAGGAGCACGCTCTTCGCGAGGTGCGCGTTCTGCACGCTCTTCACGTGGAGCGCGTTCTTCACGAGGCTTGCGCTCTTCGTCGCGACGATTGTTGCGGCCACGGCTCTGCTGACGGCCGTTACGACGCTCTTCGTTGCGGGCAGGGCGCTCGGTTGCAGCCGGTTTTTCGACCACTACCGGTGCGGCTGGCTCTTCCTTGGTCGCGAACAGGCTGACCAGAGATTTCACCAGGCCCTTGAACAGGCTTGGCTCTGGAAGGGCAGGCGCTGGCGCTACGGCAACGGCTTCCACAGGAACCGGGGCGTTGGCCCGGGCTGGAGCGGTCTTGACGGCTGCTTCCTGACGAACCAGGGTACGGGTCGCGGCAGCCAGCGGAGCGATTTCTTCCACTTC
Organism: Pseudomonas viridiflava; assembly: GCF_001642795.1. GTDB lineage: Bacteria > Pseudomonadota > Gammaproteobacteria > Pseudomonadales > Pseudomonadaceae > Aquipseudomonas > Aquipseudomonas viridiflava. Next base: position 301,915 of record NZ_LKEH01000047.1, read on the forward strand.
GGCAGCGGCAGCAGCGATCTCGTAGCTGGACTGGTTGTTGTGGGCTTCCGGGCTGTCATCACGCAGACGCTGAACTTCGAAGTGCGGCGTTTCGAGGTGATCGTTCGGTAGAATGATGATGCGGGCGCGGGTACGCAGTTCGATCTTGGTGATCGAGTTGCGCTTCTCGTTGAGCAGGAACGCTGCGACCGGGATCGGCACCTGGGCGCGTACTTCGGCAGTACGGTCTTTCAGGGCTTCTTCTTCGATCAGGCGCAGGATGGCCAGCGACAGCGACTCGACATCACGGATGATGCCGGTGCCGTTGCAGCGCGGGCAGACGATGCCGCTGCTTTCGCCAAGCGATGGACGCAGGCGCTGACGGGACATTTCCAACAGGCCGAAACGCGAGATACGACCGACCTGAACGCGGGCGCGGTCGGCTTCCAGGCTTTCACGGACCTTCTCTTCCACGGCGCGCTGGTTCTTGGCCGGGGTCATGTCGATGAAGTCGATGACGATCAGGCCGCCGATGTCACGCAGGCGCAACTGACGGGCGATTTCTTCAGCCGCTTCGAGGTTGGTCTGCAGGGCGGTTTCTTCGATGTCGCTGCCTTTGGTGGCGCGCGCCGAGTTGATGTCGATGGACACCAGTGCTTCGGTCGGATCGATGACGATGGAGCCGCCGGAAGGCAGTTCGACGACGCGCTGGAAGGCGGTCTCGATCTGGCTTTCGATCTGGAAACGGTTGAACAGCGGAACGCTGTCTTCATACAGCTTGATCTTGCTGGCGTACTGCGGCATCACCTGACGGATAAAGGTCAGGGCTTCTTCCTGGGCTTCGACGCTGTCGATGAGGACTTCACCGATGTCCTGGCGCAGGTAGTCGCGGATGGCGCGGATGATGACGTTGCTTTCCTGATAGATCAGGAACGGCGCGGAGCGATCCAGGGACGCTTCCTTGATGGCGGTCCACAACTGCAACAGGTAGTCGAGGTCCCACTGCATCTCTTCGCTGCTGCGACCCAGACCTGCGGTACGAACGATCAGGCCCATGTCGGCAGGAGCGATCAGACCGTTGAGTGCTTCACGCAGTTCGTTGCGCTCTTCGCCTTCGATACGACGCGAAATGCCACCGGCACGCGGGTTGTTCGGCATCAGGACCAGATAACGGCCCGCCAGGCTGATGAAGGTGGTCAGGGCTGCGCCCTTGTTGCCACGCTCTTCTTTCTCGACCTGAACGATGACTTCCTGGCCTTCGCTCAGGACGTCCTTGATGTTGACGCGGCCTTCAGGGGCTTTCTTGAAGTACTCGCGGGAGATTTCCTTGAGGGGCAGGAAGCCGTGGCGCTCAGAGCCGAAATCGACAAAGGCAGCCTCGAGGCTGGGTTCGATACGAGTGATCCGGCCTTTATAGATGTTGGCCTTCTTCTGCTCGCGTGCACCTGACTCGATGTCCAGGTCGTAGAGGCGCTGGCCGTCTACCAGTGCAACACGCAACTCTTCGGGTTGAGTCGCGTTAATCAGCATTCTTTTCATGTAGTACCGTCGGTTTCCGGGCTGCCGGAAACGGCGTTCGGCACACACGACTTCTCACGGTCGGTGTCAGGGCACGTCAAGAGTGGTTGGACACTCCAGTGTCTAGCGATTTTCCTGCCCGGAATGGGGCGGGGCGTCGCGACGACGTTTCCTGCTTGCTGTGGTGACCTAGGACACCCTTTCAGCAAAAGCTTTGTCAGGAGGAGGAATCGACCATCGGTAGCGGACGAGATGAAGCGTCTAGAACAAGCCTTTTGCTACACAGTCCGATGGTTGTGCGTCTCCACCCTACACGTATCCCTGATAATTCGGGTGCTGCCGCGCGCAGAATCCGCAGCGGGTTGGCATTTACCGCGATCTTCGATAGGGAAGGTCGCGCATCATGGCTTTAGGCGTTGTTCCCGAAGCATTCGCTCGTAGCGTCTGGAAGCGACTGCACCTTGTGAACTGGCCGTGAATTATTCGCACTGAAGGCGAGCTGTCTGCTCAGCGATCTGGCGTGTTTCCGGCCTCATGTCACCCGCGCTTGTTACGTTTCCAGCATGCTGCGTTGTCACCGAAAGCCCCGTAGGACGGCCTCACGTCCTCGTGAATTGCGTTGGTCAGGGTCGGCTGTCAACCGTTTGTCCGCTGTCCGGCCGCTTTTGGCGGCGTTCGCGACTATAGCAGCAATCATTAAGTGCTTCAAATCCATAAAAAATTGTTATGATTTGCGCCATGACAAATATTGCCCCTCCAACCCCCGGCGTCCAGCTGGTAGAGGTTGCGCCGGAACTTGCCGGTCAACGCATCGATAATTTTCTGATCACTTATCTCAAGGGTGTGCCCAAGACCTTGATTTACCGCATTTTGCGCAAAGGCGAAGTGCGTGTGAACAAGGGGCGGATCAAGCCCGAGTACAAGTTGCAGGCAGGAGATATCGTCCGCATTCCCCCCGTGCGCGTGCCTGAGCGCGACGAGCCCGTGCCTGTTGCGCAGGCGTTGTTGCAGCGTCTGGAAGCGGCCATTGTCTACGAAGACAAGGCGCTCATCGTGCTCAACAAGCCGGCCGGTATTGCCGTTCATGGCGGCAGTGGTCTGAGCTTCGGCGTCATCGAAGCGTTTCGCCAGTTGCGCCCGGACGCCAAGGAGCTCGAGCTGGTCCACCGTCTGGATCGTGACACATCCGGTCTGCTGATGATCGCCAAAAAGCGCAGCATGTTGCGTCACCTGCACGAAGCCTTGCGTGGCGACGGGGTGGACAAGCGCTACATGGCGCTGGTGCGTGGCAACTGGGCAACGTCCATCAAGCAGGTCCGTGCACCGTTGCTCAAGAGCAATCTGCGTTCCGGCGAGCGGATGGTCGAGGTCAACGAAGAGGGCAAGGAAGCACTGACGATTTTCAAGGTGCTGCGTCGTTTCGGTGATTTTGCCACGATGGTCGAGGCCAAGCCGGTAACCGGTCGAACCCACCAGATTCGTGTTCACACGCTGCATGCCGGGCATGCGATTGCCGGTGATACCAAGTACGGCGACGAGGATTTCAGTCGTGAAATCCGCGATCTGGGTGGCAAGCGTCTGTTTCTGCACGCTTACATGCTGACCGTGCCGATGCCGGACGGCGATAAGCTTACCTTGCAGGCACCGGTAGACGAGATGTGGGCCAAGACAGTGGAGCGTTTGAGTGCGCCACTATGATCTGCTGATTTTCGACTGGGATGGCACGCTGGCAGATTCAATCGGACGCATTATTGAGTCCATGCGCACTGCCGCGATCGGTGGCGGTATGGAAGGGCGCGATGATGAGTCGATCAAGGGCATCATCGGTCTGGGTTTGCCCGAGGCAATCCGTACGCTCTATCCGTCGATCACGGCAAACGACCTGATCGACTTCCGCCAACGCTACGCTGACTGTTATATGGCGATGGATAACGTGCCGTCTCGATTGTTCGAGGGTGTGTCGGAGTCCATTCAGGCGTTTCGCGACGAGGGTTACCGTCTCGCGGTCGCCACGGGCAAGGCGCGTCGCGGGTTGGATCGCGTATTGAAGGCCAATGCCTGGCTGGATTTTTTCGATATCACCCGGGCTGCCGACGAAACGGCGAGCAAGCCCGATCCGTTGATGCTGCACGAGATCATGGCGCATTGTGATGTTTCGCCCGAGCGTTCGCTGATGATTGGGGATTCGTCCTTCGATCTGCAGATGGCGCGTAATGCGGGTATGGATTCGGTGGCCGTGGGGTATGGCGCGCAATCGCTGGATTCGTTGCGTGCGTATGAGCCTCGTCTGGCCATCGAGCATTTTTCCGAACTGCGCCCCTGGTTGAATCGGCGCAGCGTTTAATCATCGTTCCGGAGCAAGTTGAGCATGTCTGACGAATGGAAAGCGCCTGCCTCCCAGAGGGCGGATGGGCCTGTTGATGACAGGGAAGAGGCGAAAAGCTGGAAGTTGCTGGAAAAAACCTTGCTGGCCAGTGTTCAGGAGCAGCGGCGTGCGCGTCGCTGGGGGATCTTTTTCAAGCTGCTGACCTTTGTGGTGCTGTTTACGGTGCTGATCGTTCCGATGCTGGACCTGAGTGGTGGTGCATCACGGCGCGCCAGTCACACGGCTGTGGTCGATGTGCAGGGCATGATCGCCGACAAGGAGCCTGCCAGCGCCGACAACATCATTACCGGGTTGCGTGCTGCGTTCGAGGACGCCAAGACCAAGGGCGTCATTCTGAATATCAATAGCCCGGGCGGCAGTCCGGTGCAGTCCGGTTATGTGTACGACGAGATTCGTCGCCTGCGCGCGCAGAAGCCTGACATCAAGGTCTATGCCGTGATCAGTGATCTGGGTGCCTCGGGTGCCTATTACATCGCCAGTGCCGCCGACCAGATCTACGCCGACAAGGCCAGTCTGGTGGGCTCTATTGGTGTCACGGCAGCCGGTTTCGGCTTCGTCGGCGTGATGGAAAAGCTGGGTGTCGATCGTCGGACCTACACGTCCGGCGAGCACAAGGCCTTCCTTGATCCGTTCCAGCCGCAGAAAGCGGACGAAACGCAGTTCTGGCAGGGTGTGCTGGACACGACGCACCGGCAGTTCATTGCCAGCGTCAAGCAGGGTCGTGGCGAGCGCCTCAAGGACAAGGATCACCCGGAGTTGTTCTCCGGGCTGGTCTGGACCGGCGAGCAGGCGGTTCCGCTGGGTCTGGTGGACGGTCTGGGCAGCGCGGCTTATGTGGCGCGTGAGGTGATCGGCGAGAAGGATATGGTCGATTACACCGTTGAAGAGTCGCCTTTTGACCGTTTCTCCAAAAAGCTGGGCACCAGCATTGCCGAGCGGCTTGCGATGCTGGCGGGGTTCAATGGCCCGACCTTGCGTTGATCGCATGCCAGGTATGAGCCGGATATGAAAAGACCCGACAGCTGTCGGGTCTTTTCATGGTGGGTCAGGGGATGGAGATCCCTTCCTTTATTAGCATGTCCACCAGGCGGATCAGCGGCAGGCCGATCAGGCTGGTGGCGTCAGTGCCTTCGGTGCTGCGGAACAGGCTCACGCCCAGGCCCTCGGCCTTGAAGCTGCCTGCGCAATCGAAAGGCTGCTCTGCGTGCAGGTAGCGCTCGATGCTTGCGGTGTCGAGGTCGCGCATGTGCACGGTAAAGGGAACGCAGTCCATCTGGCAGACGCCGGTCCGGCTGTTGAGCAGGGCCAGACCGGTCAGGAAGGTCACGCGTTTGCCGCTGGCCGCCGACAGTTGTTCCAGCGCGCCTTCGAACGTGTGGGGCTTGCCGAGTATCCGGTCGCCGAGCACGGCGACCTGATCCGAACCTATTATCAGATGGTCGCAATGTTCGCTGGCAAGCGCCTGTGCCTTCTTCTGTGCAAGGCGCAGTACGAGCTCCAGAGCGGGTTCGCCGGGGCGTCTGCTTTCGTCGACATCGGGTGATTTGCAGGTGAACGGCAGGCGCAGTCGGGCCAGCAGTTCGCGACGGTAGACCGAGCTGGAAGCTAGAAGCAGGGAAGGCATGCGATTCTCCTTGAACTGAGCGCAGATTCTAATGATCCATAAGAGATGCGAACAGACCTGAATTTCCTTTGACATGCCAGGGGGGCATCCCTAGAATGCTGCGCCTATGTTGAATGACCCGATTCCACCTCACGTTGACCCGCGCAAATTGGCTGATCGCGGCACTACCCTTCAGGGTGAAGTGCTGCTGGCCGATTTGGAGAGACTCTGCGACCCGCTTGCCGACAATGTCGGTACGGTGCAGGCCAAATTCATTTTCGAGCGTGACGAACGCCGTTCGGTGGTTATCCACAGTGCGATAGACGTCTCGGTCAAGATGGTTTGCCAGCGTTGTCTTGAGCTGGTCACCCTGCCGATCCACAGCGAGTGCAGTTACGCTGTGGTGAAGGAGGGTGCGAATACCCAGTCGTTACCGAAAGGTTATGACGTGCTGGAACTGGGCGAAGATCCTTTGGATCTGCTGGCACTGATCGAGGAGGAGCTTTTGCTCGCCTTGCCCATCGTGCCTGCTCATCATCCGGAAGAATGCCAGCAACCGGCGGGTCTCGATGAGCCCGAACCGAGCGTGGACGAGGTGACACGGTCCAACCCGTTCAGTGTATTGGCGCAGTTAAAGCGTGACCCAAACGTTTAGGAGTTAATCAATTATGGCTGTTCAGCAGAACAAAAAATCCCGCTCTGCCCGTGACATGCGTCGTTCGCACGACGCTCTTGAGGCAAGCACTTTGTCGGTAGAAAAGACCACTGGTGAAATTCACCTGCGTCACCACGTATCGCCAGAAGGCGTATACCGTGGTCGTAAAGTGATCGACAAGGGCGCTGACGAGTAATTTCTTGTCCGCTCCGATCATTGCGATCGACGCAATGGGCGGGGACTTCGGTCCCCGCAACATTGTTCAGGCAAGCCTCGCGTGCCTGACTGCTACGCCCTCGCTTCATCTGGCCCTTGTCGGCCAAACACCCCTTATTGAAGAACTGATTGCCCGCCATTCCGGTGTGGATCGCTCGCGCCTGCAAATCGTCAATGCCAGCGAAGTCGTTACGATGGACGAGCGTCCGTCACAGGCACTGCGTGGCAAACCTGACTCGTCGATGCGTGTTGCGCTTGAGCTGGTCGCCAGTGGCAAGGCCCAGGCCTGCGTCAGTGCAGGCAATACAGGAGCCCTGATGGCGCTGTCACGTTTCGTGCTCAAGACGTTGCCGGGTATTGACCGCCCGGCGATGATTGCCGCCATCCCGACACGCACAGGCTATTGTCAGTTGCTGGATCTGGGCGCCAACGTCGATTGCAGTGCCGAGGCGCTGTATCAGTTCGCGGTCATGGGTTCCGTGATGGCCGAGACGCTGGGGGTCGCAAGACCGAAAGTGGCGTTGCTGAATGTCGGCACCGAAGATATCAAGGGCAATCAGCAGGTCAAGCAGGCGGCCGCTCTGCTGCAGGCGGCGCCGGGTCTCAATTACATCGGCTACGTGGAAGGTGACGGCTTGTACCGGGGCGAGGCTGATGTGGTGGTGTGCGACGGTTTTGTCGGCAATGTCCTGCTCAAGTCCAGCGAAGGCCTGGCGGCAATGATCGCCGCCCGGATCGAGATGCTGTTCAAGCGCAATCTGTTGACCCGCGCGGTAGGTGGTCTGGCATTGCCGATGTTGAAGCGTCTGCAGGCTGATCTGGCACCGGCCCGCCATAATGGCGCCAGTCTGCTGGGTCTTCAGGGTATCGTTGTGAAAAGTCACGGTTCGGCAAGCGTTCAAGGCTTCCAGAGTGCGATTCAGCGCGCGTTGATCGAGACTCGGGAGAATCAGCCGGAACGCCTTCGTGGGCGGCTCGAAGCGATGCTGCAGAACGGCCAGTCGTGAAAATGTGACGCATCCGACTGCTCGGTCATCCAAACCGGCAGTCGGGTAAATTTGAACACCCATGTTTGAATACACGTGTTCGGTTCGTCCGAATGCCTATTTCAGCTACAACACTTCAGAGGCTTGTTAAATGTCTGCATCCCTCGCATTCGTATTTCCGGGTCAAGGATCGCAATCGCTGGGCATGCTTGCCGAGCAGGCTGCTGAGCATCCGTTGATCCTCGATACTTTTGAACAGGCGTCCGAAGCGCTGGGCTATGACCTGTGGGCGCTGACCCAGAGCGGTCCTGCCGAATTGCTCAATCAGACTGACAAGACCCAGCCTGCCATCCTGACCGCCTCGGTTGCGCTGTGGCATGTCTGGCTGGCTGAAGGCGGCGCTGTTCCTGCATTTGTTGCAGGTCACAGTCTGGGTGAATACAGCGCTCTGGTCGCTGCGCAGAGCCTGAGCCTGGAAGACGCGGTCAGACTCGTCGAGCGCCGTGGTCAGTTGATGCAGGAAGCCGTTCCGGCCGGTCAAGGTGGCATGGCCGCAATTCTGGGTCTGGACGACGCCGATGTCATCGCTGCCTGTGCCGAAGCGGCTCAGGGCGAAGTGGTCAGCGCAGTGAACTTCAACTCGCCGGGTCAGGTGGTCATCGCCGGTTCTGCCGAGGCCGTCAAGCGTGCGATGGAGCTGTGCAAGGCGCGGGGTGCCAAGCGCGCTCTGCCATTGCCGGTCAGCGTTCCTTCGCACTGCGAGCTGATGCGCCCGGCTGCCGAGCGTTTCGCCGAATCCGTTGAAGCCATCGAGTGGCAGGCGCCGGAAATCGCTCTGGTGCAGAATGTCAGCGCCAGTGCAGTCAGTGATCTGGCGACGCTCAAGCGCGACCTGCTCGAACAGTTGTACAAGCCTGTGCGCTGGGTGGAATCCATCCAGTGTCTGGCAAGCCGTGGGGCTACCCAGCTGGTGGAATGTGGGCCGGGCAAGGTGCTTGCCGGTCTGAACAAGCGTTGCGCCGAGGGCGTGATTACTTACAACCTGGATACCCCAGACGCCTTTGCCGCTGCGCGTGCGGCACTGGTCTGATTAGGAGAAGCCTGCATGAGCCTGCAAGGTAAAGTTGCACTGGTGACCGGTGCCAGTCGTGGTATTGGTCAAGCCATCGCCCTGGAATTGGGCCGCAATGGTGCTGTGGTCGTGGGCACCGCGACGTCCGAGTCCGGTGCCGAGCGTATCAGCGCGGCATTCAAGGAAGCCGGCATCGAAGGTTTCGGCCTGATGCTGGACGTATGCAGCGCCGAATCCGTCGATTCCGTGCTGTCGACCATTCAGGCGCGCGTTGGCGCACCGTTGATCCTCGTCAATAACGCTGGCATCACACGTGACAATCTAATGATGCGCATGAAAGATGACGAATGGTACGACGTGGTCAATACCAACCTGAACAGCCTGTTCCGGCTTTCCAAGGGTGTTTTGCGCGGCATGACCAAGGCTCGCTGGGGCCGTATCATCAGCATCGGCTCCGTAGTGGGTGCCATGGGCAACGCCGGTCAAGTAAACTATGCTTCCGCGAAGGCAGGGCTGGAAGGTTTCAGCCGTGCTCTTGCCCGTGAAGTGGGTTCGCGTGCAGTGACCGTGAACTCGGTGGCGCCAGGTTTCATTGATACCGACATGACGCGTGAATTGCCTGAAGCACAGCGTGAAGCGTTGCTGACCCAGATTCCTCTGGGCCGTCTGGGACAGGCGCAGGAAATCGCCAATGTGGTGTCTTTCCTCGCTTCCGAGGGCGCAGGCTACGTGACCGGGGCGACAATCCCGGTCAACGGCGGCATGTACATGAGCTGAATGTGACGATCTGTTTCAAAAAAATGTCATAAGATCTGTCTAAAATCCGTTATAAAGCTGCAATCTATAAATGGGCAGAAGGGCGATGGGGCAAAGGCGGAGAGCGTTACGCTTGAAAAACGTAAAACCTCTTCTATACACTTACCCTCTGGCCAGATGCCTGAATATTTCCACTAGGAGTTAAAACTAGGTATGAGCACCATCGAAGAGCGCGTCAAGAAAATCGTTGCCGAGCAACTTGGCGTCAAGGAAGAAGAGGTTGTCAACACTGCTTCTTTCGTTGAAGACCTGGGCGCTGACTCCCTGGACACCGTTGAGCTGGTAATGGCTCTGGAAGAGGAATTCGAGACCGAAATCCCTGACGAAGAAGCGGAAAAGATCACTACCGTTCAAGCTGCTATCGATTACGTCAACAGCCACCAGGCTTAAGATTCGGAATCGCTGCTTGCTGCACGGGGAAAACCGCACTGCTTTAAACGGCGTGCGGTTTTTTCTTTAAAAAACGTTGTGATGTTCCGTTAACAAGAGAGAAGGAGAGTCCTGTGTCGCGTAGACGCGTCGTGGTCACCGGGATGGGCATGCTGTCGCCACTGGGTAATGATGTGCCCAGCAGTTGGCAAGGCATTCTGGCGGGCCGCAGTGGCATTGGCCTTATCGAGCACACGGATCTGTCTGCCTTCACCACCCGTTTCGGCGGTTCGGTCAAGGGATTCAACGTGGAAGAATACCTGGCACCCAAAGAGGCGCGCCGGCTCGATCTCTTCATTCAGTACGGACTTGCGGCCAGCTTTCAGGCTGTGCGCAATGCGGGTCTTGAAGTCACCGACGCAAATCGCGAGCGCATCGGCGTTGCCATGGGTTCGGGAATTGGTGGTCTGACCAACATCGAGAACAGCAGTCGTCTGCTGCACGATCAGGGGCCGGGGCGGATTTCTCCGTTTTTTGTACCGGGCTCGATCATCAACATGATTTCCGGTTTCCTGTCCATCCATCTGGGTGCACAGGGACCCAATTACGCCATCGCGACCGCCTGCACCACGGCGACTCACTGCATTGGCATGGCGGCACGCAACATTGCCTACGACGAAGCTGACGTCATGATTGCCGGTGGTGCCGAAATGGCAGCCTGTGGTCTTGGTCTGGGCGGCTTCGGTGCGGCGCGTGCGCTGTCGACCCGCAATGACGATCCGGCCCGTGCCAGTCGTCCGTGGGACAAGGGCCGTGATGGCTTCGTCCTGTCCGACGGTGCCGGTGCGATGGTTCTCGAAGAACTCGAGCACGCCAAGGCACGCGGCGCGACCATCTACGCCGAGCTGGTCGGTTTCGGCATGAGCGGTGATGCGTTCCACATGACTTCACCGCCGGACGACGGCGCCGGTGCTGCACGCTGCGTGGTCAACGCCTTGCGCGATGCCAAGGTCAACCCCGAGCAGGTGCAGTACATCAATGCCCATGGCACCTCGACGCCTGCTGGTGACCTGGCCGAAGCGTCGGCGATCAAGAGTGTGTTCGGCGACCATGCCTACAAGCTCGCGGTCAGCTCCACCAAGTCGATGACAGGCCACCTTCTGGGTGCTGCCGGTGCTGTCGAAGCCATCTTCAGTGTGCTCGCGCTGGTTGATCAGGTCGCGCCGCCGACCATCAACCTGGACGAGCCGAGCGAAGGCTGTGATCTGGACTTCGTGCCTCATGAAGCACGTCGGATGCCGATCGACGTCGTTCTGTCTAACTCCTTCGGATTTGGCGGCACCAATGGCTCGCTGGTGTTCCGCCGGTTTACCGAGTAATGCTCAGCTGGATCGACGGCTGCCTGGCCGACTCTGTGTCCCTCAAGGACAGGGGGCTGGCCTATGGCGACGGGGTTTTTGAAACCGTCGCAGTGAAATCAGGGCAACCGCTGCTGTTTGAACGCCATTTGCAGCGCCTTGAAACAGCCTGTCAGCGCCTGTCGATTCCGATCGATCAGGCGCTGGTTCGTTCCGAGATGACCCGCTTCGCTGCCCAGCTTGGCGAGGGCGTAATGAAGCTCATCCTGACCCGTGGCGACAGCCAGCGCGGGTATGGTCCCGCTCCGGACTCTCGCTCGCGTCGAATCCTGCAGGGTGGTCCTTCACCCTTGTACCCGGCATCCCATGCCGAGCAGGGCGTACGCCTGTTTCCCTGCAAGACCCGTCTGGCTGAACAGCCGTTGTTGGCGGGTCTCAAGCACCTGAATCGTCTGGAGCAGGTACTCGCACGTTCGGAGTGGCAGGACAGCGAGCATGCCGAAGGGTTGATGTGCGATACCTCGGGTCGTTTGATCGAAGGCGTGTACAGCAATGTGTTTCTGGTTTCGAAGGGACGCCTGTTGACTGCGGACCTGACCCGGTGCGGCGTGGCCGGCGTGATGCGTGCCGAATTGCTGCATCAGGCACCCATGCTGGGTATCGATGTCGATATCCGGGATCTGAGCGCATCCGATCTTGCGCAGGCGGACGAAGTCTTTCTGTGCAACAGCGTCTATGGCATCTGGCCGGTCCGCGCCTTTGAACACCTCGGCTGGCCGGTTGGCCCGCTCACCCGTAAACTGCAAGGCATCGCTTGCAGCCTTCTGGATATCTGATACGTGATCCGAAAAATATTGGTGTTGCTGGAAACCGCACTCGTCCTGGCAGGCCTGGCGCTGGGTTTCGCGTTCTGGCAGCAGTATCAGGCGCTGCACCAGCCTCTTGAGATTACTCAGGAACAACTGTTGGACGTGCCGGCCGGTTCGACACCCACCGGCGTTCTCAATCGCCTGCAGACCGAGGGCGTCATCAAGGATGCCTTCTGGCTGCGTTTGTACTGGCGCCTCAATCTGTCCGGTCAGGCGCTGCACAGTGGTGAATACCGCATGGTGCCGGGGATGGACGTCGATGCATTGTTCGGCGTCTGGAAGCGCAAGGAAGTGGTGCAATACAGCCTGACGCTGGTCGAAGGCTGGAATTTCCGGCAGGTCCGCGCGGCGCTGGCCAAACAGGCCAAGCTTGATCAGACGCTGGCGGGCCTCAGCGATGCCGAACTGATGACGAAAATCGGCCATCCAGACGTATTTCCCGAAGGGCGCTTCTTTCCGGACACCTACCGCTATGTGCGCGGCATGACCGATGCCGAAGTGCTCAAGCAGGCCTATGCCCGTCTGGAAGAGGTACTGGACGAGGAATGGGCAGCGCGAGCGGCCGACGCGCCCTATGCCGATCCGTATCAGGCGCTGATCATGGCGTCGCTGGTCGAGAAGGAAACCGGTGTGCCTCAGGAGCGCGGGCAGATTGCAGGCGTATTCGTACGCCGCCTGAAGCTGGGCATGCAGTTGCAGACCGATCCGACCGTGATCTACGGCATGGGCGAGCGCTACAACGGCAAGCTGACCCGGGCCGACCTCAAGCAGGCCACGCCCTACAATACCTACGTGATTGCCGGGATGCCGCCAACGCCCATTTCGCTGGTAGGGCGCGAAGCGATTCATGCCGCGCTCAATCCGGTGTCGGGCGACAGCCTGTACTTCGTGGCCAAGGGTGACGGCAGCCACGTATTTTCCAATGATCTGGATGCTCACAACGCCGCGGTGCGTGAATACCAGATCAAACGACGCGCGGATTATCGATCCAGCCCTGCACCGGTGTCGGCACCGACCCCCAGCGCTTCCCCCGAGCCCGACTCGAACGCTTCCGAGCCTGTATCCGGGGATGGCCCGGACGCCCCGCAAGGCGAGCCTGCTTCGCAATGAATATGACTAAGGATTGCCTGTGACCGGCCTGTTCATCACCCTCGAAGGCCCTGAAGGGGCTGGCAAAAGTACCAACCGTGAATACCTGGCAGCGCAGCTTCGCGCTCAGGGCGTCCAGGTACTGTTGACTCGCGAACCCGGCGGTACGCCGCTGGCCGAGCGTATTCGTGAGCTGTTGCTCGCGCCCAGTGACGAAGCCATGTGCGCCGACACCGAGCTGCTGCTGGTGTTCGCAGCCCGTGCGCAACACCTGGCCGAAGTGATTCGTCCGGCGCTGGCGCGCGGTGAAGTGGTTCTGTGCGATCGATTCACCGATGCGACCTATGCCTATCAGGGCGGCGGGCGAGGCTTGTCCCATGAGCGCATCGCGGCGCTGGAGCAGTTCGTTCAGGGTGATCTGCGCCCGGATCTGACGCTGGTGTTCGACCTTCCGGTGGAAGTCGGCCTGTCGCGTGCCGCAGCGCGGGGCCGTCTGGATCGCTTCGAGCAGGAAGGCCGTGCGTTTTTCGATGCCGTGCGCAGCACCTATCTGGCCCGTGCCGCCGCCGAGCCTTCGCGTTACCGGCTGGTGGATGCCGCGCAGACACTGACCGACGTGCAGCGCTCTCTGGATGCCCTGTTGCCGCAACTGCTGGAGTTGCAACGTGGCTGAAGCCTATCCGTGGCAGCAGGCACTGTGGCAGCAGATGGCGGGGCGCGCTCAGCATGCGCATGCCTACCTGCTGCACGGTCCTGCCGGTATCGGCAAGCGGGCGCTCGCCGAGCGTTTGATGGCCAGTCTGCTGTGTCAGCGGCTGGACGGACTCGATGCCTGTGGATCCTGCAAATCCTGTCTGCTGCTGGCCGCTGGCAGCCATCCCGACAACTACGTGCTGGAGCCTGAAGAGGCCGACAAGCCGATCAAGGTGGATCAGGTTCGCGATCTGGTCAGCTTCGTTGTGCAGACCTCGCAGATGGGCGGCCGCAAGGTCGTGCTCATCGAGCCGGTCGAGGCGATGAACATCAATGCTGCCAACGCCCTGTTGAAAAGCCTTGAGGAACCGTCCGGCAATACCGTGCTGCTGTTGGTCAGTCACCAGCCCAGCCGCCTGTTGCCAACGGTCAAGAGTCGCTGCGTGCAACAGGCCTGTCCGTTGCCGGATGAGCAGACCAGTCTGGCATGGTTGAGCAACGCGTTGCCTGACAGCTCCGAACAGGAGCGTCTGGAGTTGCTGACCCTGGCCGCCGGTTCGCCGCTGGCTGCTGTCACGCTCCAGGCCCAGGGCGTTCGCGAACAGCGCGCACTGGTGGTGGACGGCGTCAAGAAGCTGCTCAAGCAACAGCAATCGCCGACCCAATTGGCCGAAGGCTGGAAAGACATACCGTTATTGCTGCTGTTCGACTGGTTCTGTGACTGGTCGCATCTGATTCTGCGCTACCAGCTGACTCAGGATGAAGAAGGCCTGGGGCTTGGCGACATGCGCAAGGTGGTGCAATACCTGGCGCAGAAATCGCCGCGTGGCAAAGTGCTGGACATTCAGGATTGGGTTCTGGCGCAGCGGCAGAAAGTCATGTCCAAGGCCAACCTCAATCGCGTGCTGTTGCTCGAAGCATTGTTGGTCCAGTGGGCAGGCCTGCCTGGACAGGCGTAGACTGCGCTCATCAACCGTTGAGGTATTGTCATGAACCTGCCGCCCAACACAGGCCCGCGTAACGGCATTCTGTCCCTGACCATCAAGGATAAGGCCGTTCTCTATGCCGCCTACATGCCATTCATCAGGAACGGCGGTCTGTTCATTCCGACCGGCAAAAGCTACAAGCTGGGCGATGAAGTGTTCATGCTGCTCAATCTGATGGATCAGGCGGAGAAGGTGCCGGTTACTGGCCGTGTTGCCTGGATTACGCCCAAGGGCGCACAGGGCAATCGCGCAGCCGGTGTCGGCGTGCAGTTCAATGACGGCGACAATACCGCTCGCAACCTGATCGAAACCTATCTGGTCGGTGCTCTGAAGTCCGACCGTCCTACCCATACGATGTAGTTGTCCTCTTGCCCATGCTTGTAGATTCCCATTGCCACCTTGATCGCCTTGACCTGACCCAGCACGAGGGTTCGCTCGACGCAGCCCTGGAGGCTGCGCGGGGCAGGGGCGTCGGCCACTTTCTGTGTATCGGGGTCAGTGCCGAGAATGCCGGTGCCGTAAAGGCGCTGGCTGAGCGCTACGACGATGTCGACTGTTCGGTCGGTATCCATCCGCTCGACCTCAAGCCGGGCGAGGCGCCCGCGCTGGACTGGCTGCTGGGCGAACTGGACCACCCTCGCGTGGTAGCGATCGGCGAAACCGGTCTGGATTACCACTACGAACCCGAAGCGGCCGAACTGCAGCAGGCGTCGTTCCGTCTGCATCTTCAGGCGGCGGCAACGACAGGCAAGCCTGTCATTGTGCATACCCGAGGCGCGCGCGCCGACACGCTCGACCTGCTTCGCGAGGCTGCATTGCCTCAGGCAGGTGTGCTGCATTGCTTCACCGAAGACTGGGACATGGCCAAGGCCGCGCTGGACCTGGGTTTCTACATTTCGCTGTCCGGCATCGTGACTTTCCGCAATGCGGATGCTCTGCGTGACGTGGCGCGTCAGGTGCCTGCCGACCGCCTGCTGGTCGAGACCGATTCGCCCTATCTGGCGCCGATTCCTTACCGGGGCAAGCCGAACCTGCCGCAGTATGTGCGAGAAGTGGCTGAGTTTCTGGCGATGCTGCGGGGCGAGTCCTACGAGCGTTTCGCCGAGCAGACCACTGAAAACTTCACCCGTCTGTTTCCGCTGGCGCACGTGTCCCGCTGAATCGTCTGCTCCGGATCGACGGGTAAATCGCAGGCAAAAAAAACCCGGATTCTGGGGGGGTGAAGCCGGGTTAAGACCATTAGGAGTAAAACAAAGGCACGCTGTCCTTTGGCGCCTTTACTGGCGGGTCACTTGGGGGATATGACGCGCCAACGGTTTAATTATTGACCAGTATCGCGGCGCGTCCAGCTTGAATTGGTCGTTTTTTAAACAGTTTTGGAATACCAAACCGGTTCTTGAGCACTCAAAAACCACTCACCCCCCTCCGTCAGTACCAAACCCCCGCAGGGTGGGAGTCAAACGTCTCCGGCACCGATCAACAAATGCCCGATGAAGGCATGGATTCGCTCATATACGGCGATATGGTCGGATGATCCGTGCAATTTGTCGGCAATTGGGCATAATACGCGGCTTCGATTTCGATCCCAATCAGACCTTCCTATGCAGAAAGAACCTCGTAAGGTCCGTGAGTTTCGCCGCCGTGAGCAGGAAATTCTCGACACCGCGCTAAAACTGTTCCTTGAGCAGGGCGAAGACAGCGTCACGGTCGAGATGATCGCGGACGCCGTCGGCATCGGCAAAGGCACGATCTACAAGCATTTCAAATCCAAGGCGGAAATCTATCTGCGCCTGATGCTCGATTACGAGCGCGATTTGAACGAGCTGCTGCACTCGGCCGATGTCGACAAGGACAAAGAGGCGCTTTCACGTGCCTACTTTGAGTTCCGCATGCGCGACCCGCAGCGCTATCGCCTGTTCGACCGTCTTGAGGAAAAGGTGGTCAAGGGCAATCAGGTCCCTGAGCTGGTCGAGGAACTGCACAAGATCCGCGCTTCCAACTTCGAGCACCTGACGCTGCTGATCAAGGGCCGCATCACCGAAGGCAAGCTGGAAGACGTCCCGCCTTATTACCACTACTGTGCCGCCTGGGCGCTGGTGCATGGCGCCGTCGCGCTTTATCACTCGCCGTTCTGGAGCAACGTGCTGGAAGATCAGGAAGGCTTCTTCCACTTCCTGATGGACATCGGTGTGCGCATGGGCAACAAGCGCAAGCGTGATGGCGATACCCCTCCTGAAACGAAGCCGGATCCGGCTGTCTCCTGATCGCTCTGGCGGCACTTCATGTGCCGCCGTTCAAGACTCTGCACGCCTCTTTGTGAACATGGCGCGGAAGCTGCATCCGACGACCATTCGCCGGTTTTCCGTCACCGGTATTTGGAGGGGATGATGCGTAGCCTGGTTTTGCTGCTGACGTTTTTGGCGTTGGGCGGCTGCATGAAAGTCAGTGACATGGGTGAGGGTGTTCGAGAACAGTTCAGCGATGCGGGGCTGCTCGATCACAGCGAAACCCGCCGTATCGCCAACTGGCGCGTGCAGCCCGACTCGTTCATCTATATCGCCCAGGGTGCCTTCGTGCCGCCCGGCCGAGCCTATCCACGCCCCAACGTAGTCGCCGAAGAAGCGTTCAAAGGCTTCGTCGAGTACTTCCCGATGGTTCGTCGCGCCCCTGCGCCGCTGGGTCTGGACGAAGCCATGATCGAGGCACGCAGTGCCGGTGCGCATTATCTGCTCTACACCCGCTTCGCCAAGGCTGACGACCGCATCGGCAACGGTGACCAGTGGTCAGACCAGGAAGCGGTGGATCGCCTGGGCGTCGACTCGGGTGTCATTCAGCTCATGTTGATCGAAACCAGCACCCGTTACCTGATAGACAGCGCGCGGATTCGCAGTCGCGGCGGATTGCTGACGCTTTACGATACAAGTCCCGAAGATTTGCTAGGTCCGCCACTTGAGGACTACGCTCGTACCTTGTTGGGTATCGCGCGTTAGGAGTAAGGCATGACCGATTCAGGCAAGGCGGGCGATCTGTTTGCGCAGATCCCGAAAACCAAGGGGTTGCCGCCTGTGCATCTATGGAATCCGCCGTTCTGTGGCGACATCGATATGCGTATCGCCCGGGATGGCACCTGGTATTACCAGGGCACCCCCATCGGTCGTAAACCGATGGTGCGGTTGTTCTCCACCATCCTGCGCCGTGATGGCGACGATTATGTTCTGGTCACGCCGGTCGAAAGGGTCGGCATCAAGGTCGATGACGCACCGTTCGTTGCGGTCACACTTGCGGTGGTCGGCGAGGGTGTCAGCCAGATATTGCGCTTCGTGACCAACGTCGAGGACGAGGTTGAGGCGAGTGCCGAACATCCCTTGCGCGTTGTCATCGATCCCCTGACTCAGGAGCCCGCACCTTATGTTCACGTGCGGACCAACCTCGAAGCGCTGATTCATCGCAATGTGTTTTACCAGTTGGTAGAGCTGGCAGTCGTCGAAGAGATCGACGGTCAGCGCTGGTTGGGCGTGTGGAGCCATGGCGTGTTCTTCAGGATCGGCCTTGAGCCCTGAGACGGCCCGGTATTCGACAGGCTCAATTGCCTGTCGGCAGTTCGGCGGTTAAAGTGCCGCTCCCTGATTTTCCTGAGGTTTTTGCATGAGTCAGTCCATTGATATCGCCGTTGTAGGCGCGACCGGTACTGTCGGCGAAACCATCGTCCAGATTCTGGAAGAACGCGATTTTCCGGTCGGTGATCTGCACCTGCTGGCCAGCATCGAATCGGCAGGGCACTCAGTGCCTTTCCGCGGCAAAAACGTGCGCGTGCGCGAAGTCGACGAATTCGATTTCGGCAAGGTCAGGCTTGCGTTCTTCGCCGCCGGTCCTGCGGTCAGTCGCAGCCACGCCGAGAAGGCGGTGGCCGCCGGATGCGCCGTTATCGATCTTTCAGGCGTGTTTCCCGCCGCGCAGGCACCCAGTGTTGTCCCTGAAATCAATGGCCAACTGCTGGCGCCTGCCCACGCTGCGCCGCGCCTGATATCAAGCCCGAGCGCTTCGGCCACTGCGGTTGCGCTGGCACTGGCGCCTCTACGCCAATTGTTCGATCTGCGTCATGTTGCGGTAACAGCCTGTCTGGCTGTCTCCACTCAAGGCCGTGAAGGGGTGACCGAGCTGGCGCGCCAGACCACTGAGCTGTTGAACGTCCGCCCTCTGGAAACACGATTCTTTGATCGGCAGATGGCGTTCAACGTTCTGGCCCAGGTCGGCAAACCGGATGAAGCAGGGCACCTCGCGCTGGAACGACGTCTGGTCGCGGAAGTGCGTGAATTGTTGGCGCTGCCTTCGTTGAAAGTGGCTGCCAGTTGCATTCAGGTCCCGGTTTTCTTTGGCGACAGCTTTACTGTGTCGATTCAGGCCGCCGCGCCGATCGATCTCGCTGCTGTGAATGCGGCGCTCGAATCTGCCGAAGGCATTGAGTTGGTCGATGCCGGTGATTACCCGACACCCGTTGGCGATGCGGTCGGTCAGGACGTGGTTTACGTAGGACGCGTTCGGACAGGAATAGACGACCCGGAGCAACTTGAGCTGTGGATAACCTCGGACAATGTTCGCAAAGGTGCAGCGCTCAACGCTGTGCAGGTTGGCGAATTGTTGATAAAAGACTATGTGTAAAAGATACTTGGCAACACTTTGAATAATTGTTCTAGCGGCGATACGCCTTACACCCAACGCAGGACTACCTCTCCGGATGCCGGAGAATCTTTAAACAAGGGATGGGCTATGGTTCAGGTTCGTAAACTGGTATTAGCGATCGCTGCGGCTTCGGCGCTGTCATCAGGGATGGCGCAGGCGTTGGGGCTCGGGGAATTGTCTGTCAAGTCGACCCTGAACCAGCCATTGGTAGCCGAGATCGAGTTGACCGATGCGCAGGGCGTCAACGCCGCGCAGGTTGTACCGAGTCTTGCAACGACGGCTGACTTCGCCCAGGCGGGTATCACGCGCCAGGCGTTTCTCAATGATCTGAGTTTTACGCCGGTCATCAATGCCAATGGCAAGAGTGTCCTGCGTATCACGTCCAGCAAGCCGGTCCGGGAGCCCTATGTAAAGTTCCTGGTTCAGGTGCTGTGGCCAAACGGACGTTTGCTGCGCGAATACAGCCTGCTGCTGGATCCGCCGAAGTTTTCTCCAGAGGCGGCCGCCGCTGCAGCCGCGCCCGCGCCTGCTGCTCCCGCTGCCCCCGCAGCAGAAACCGGAGCGCCTGCTCAACTGCCAAGCGTTGCGCCATCGGCTGAGGCGACACCTGCCGAGCAGCCTGCACAACCCGCTGCGACGCAGGGCTCGGCCCTGCCACCGCCGGCTGCCGACAAGCAGTCCCAGTACGTCACTGCCAACAACGACACCTTGTGGGAAATCGCTGCGAAGGTTCGTACCGGCGGAACCGTGCAACAGACCATGCTCGCGATTCAGGCGCTCAACCCTGATGCATTCATGGGCGGCAACATCAACCGATTGAAGAAAGGTCAGGTCTTGCGTCTGCCGACACCTCAGCAGACCACGGCCTTGCCGCAACCTCAGGCCGTTGCCGAGGTCTCCCGCCAGTACAGCGCATGGCGTGAAGGTCGCCGCCTCCCGGCCGGGCCGCGCCAGGTGGATGCCACTCGCCGTGATCGTGCCGGTGCAGCACCTTCCAAGGTGGATACCGCCGATAACCTCAGCCTGGTTTCGGCCAGCGGCAAGCCGGCCGCCAAAGGCGCCGCAGGCGACAGCGATCTGAGCAACAAGCTTGCAGCGGCTCAGGAAGCGCTGGACACCACGCGTCGCGACAATGCCGAGCTGAAAAGCCGCATGAACGACCTGCAGAGCCAACTGGACAAGCTGCAGCGTCTGGTTGAACTCAAGAACGGTCAGTTGGCCAAGATGCAGGCCGCCGGTGCAGCCGTGCCGCCGCCTGCCGCTACGCCAGCCGATCCTGCCAGTCCAGCCAACGCAGCCGTGCCGGCTTCGCTGGTCGATGCCAATGGCGCACCGGTCAAACCAGCGGGCGAGATTGCGCCTGAAGATGCATTGCCAGCGGGCGCTGCGCAGGTGGCGACTCCAACCGCTGAACAGCCACTCGCCGTCGAGCCGGTCGCGGCTCCGGAAGAAGAGGACACACTGCAGAAGATTCTCGACAACCCGGTATTGCTGGGGTTGATCGGTGGTGCCGTGCTGCTCATCCTTGCGCTGATCCTGCTGTTCATGGCGCGCCGCCGTGCTGCCAAGGCCGAAGCCGAGAAGCACCGCCGCATGGCTCGCGCACTGGCTGAAGAGTCGCAATTCGTATCCGACATGGACATGAACGCACCGCCTGCCAGCTTTGACGGCCTCGATGTCGTGTCGCCTAACGTGCGCATGGGTGCAGGTCCCGCTGCCGCAGCGGCAACAGCTGCGCGCGAACGACCGGCCGACCCCCTGGTGCAGGCTGAGATCCACATTGCTTACGGACGTATGAATCAGGCAGTCGAACTGCTCGAAGAGTCGGTGAAGAACGAGCCCGAGCGTGATGATATTCGTCTCAAGCTGATGGAAATCTACGCTGAACAGGGCAACAACAAGGCCTACGCTGCGCACGAGCGCAAACTGGTGGCCTCGGGAAAGCTTGAAGCTGAGGGCGAGCAGCTAAAAGATTCACACTCGACCCAAACCCCTGTGGCGCCGGTCGTCGCTGAGCCTGCATCGGTGGTCGCGCCTGTTGCTGTGGCAGCAGGCGCCGCCACAGCAGCAGCCCTGGCTGCGGAGCTGGATGCCAAGTATGTCGAAGAACTGCTGGCCGACGATTCTGCAGAGCCAGAACCAGAGCCGGAACCAATTCTTGAGCCGGAGGCTGAGCCTCTTGTGGCGTCCGAGGTCGAGTCTCCGGTGGTAGAAGAGCCACCCGTCGCCTCCGAAGAGTTCGATCATGATTTCGATCTGAGTCTGGACGAGTTCGACGAGCCTGCTGCGCAAGAGCTGCCGACTGTGACCGATCCTGACGATCTGTTGCTGGACGAACCGGTCGTTTCCGCTGCGCCTGATGATGAAGCGCTGAGCTTCGAGTCGATCATGCGCGATCAGGAGGCCGCTCGGGCGGCAGCGACACCTGACGACCTGGCTGATTTCGATCTGGACCTCACTGAAGAGGACCCGGTGCTCAAGAACGAGGATGATTTCCTGCTCGGCCTCGGCGACGATCCTGTCGAGCCGGTTGTCGACGCTGCACCGCTGGCGACGCCGCCGGTCAGTGACGATCTGGAACTGCCGGAAGACTTTGACCTGTCGCTGGCTGATGAAATCGAATCGGACCAGGCCAGTCAGGCTTTCGCATCTGAAATCGACGATGTGAATGCCGAGCTGGACCGTCTTTCGCAGAACCTCGAGCATCCGCCTCTCGACGAGCCAAGGTTCACCGCAGAAGACGCCATGGCGCTGGACGATGAGCCGGACTTCGATTTCATGGCCGGCACCGATGAGGCTGCGACCAAGCTGGATCTGGCGCGTGCCTACATCGACATGGGTGATGCCGACGGGGCGCGGGATATTCTCGACGAAGTCGTCAATGAAGGTGATGACGGTCAGAAAAGCGAAGCGCGTGACATGCTCTCGCGGCTTGCCTGAGTTTATTCATGCTGATCCCGGACGGCCGCTTTTGCGGCCGTCCGCATTTGACGCCCGCTGTGGCGTCTTTTTTTTGCGGCCGTATAATGGCCGACTTTTCGCAAACCGACAGGCTGTAACACCTTGGCGAACATAGATAACCCGGCCGCCGAGATGGCTGCCGAGGGCTTTTCCCGAATCGCGCTGGGCGTGGAATACAAAGGGTCGCGCTATTGCGGCTGGCAGCGTCAGGCGTCCGGCGTGCTGACGGTGCAGGAAACCCTGGAAAATGCCCTGTCCAAAGTGGCCGACTCGCCGGTCTCGCTCATGTGCGCGGGGCGCACGGACGCCGGTGTGCACGCCTGTGGGCAGGTGGTGCACTTCGATACGCAGGCCGAGCGCTCCATGAAAGCCTGGGTCATGGGTGCCAACATCAATCTGCCCCACGACATCAGCGTGACCTGGGCTCGGGTGATGCCCGCCGAATTTCATGCGCGTTTCAAGGCCATCGCCCGCCGTTACCGCTATGTTATCTATAACGATCAGATCCGTCCGGCGCATCTGGGGCAGGAAATCACCTGGAACCATCGTCCGCTCGACGTGACGCGTATGGCCGAGGCCGCGCAGCATCTGGTCGGAACCCACGATTTCAGTGCGTTTCGTGCCGGGCAATGTCAGGCCAAGTCGCCGATCAAGCAACTGCACCACTTACGCGTGACCCGGCACGGCAAAATGATCGTCATCGATGTGCGCGCCAACGCGTTCCTGCATCACATGGTGCGTAACATCGCGGGTGTGTTGATGACCATCGGCGCAGGCGAGCGTCCGGTCGAATGGGCGCGTGACGTGCTGGAAAGCAAAGTGCGTCGTACCGGGGGCGTCACCGCGCATCCCTATGGGCTCTATCTGGTGCAGGTCGAGTACCGTGAGCAGTTTCCGTTGCCCGAGCGTTATATCGGTCCGCATTTTCTGACGGGCTTCGCCGAACTTGACGGCTGACGCCCCGGCAAGCATTTGCTAACATCCGGGACTTTCCGAAAGGTCTGAGGTTTTCACCACATGTCAGCCGTTCGCAGCAAGATCTGCGGGATTACCCGCATAGAAGATGCCTTGGCGGCTGTCGAAGCAGGCGCCGATGCCATCGGGCTGGTGTTTTACGCCAAAAGTCCACGCGCCGTGAGCGTGCAGCAGGCGCGTGCAATCATCGCCGCGTTGCCGCCGTTCATCACCACGGTCGGTCTGTTCGTCAATGCCAGCCGTTGCGAGCTCAATGAAACACTGGATGCCGTTGCGCTGGATATGTTGCAGTTTCACGGCGATGAAACGCCGGAAGAATGCGACGGCTATCATCGTCCCTACATCAAGGCGTTGCGCGTGAAAGCGGGTGACGATATCGAACAGGCCTGTCGTGCCTACCGTAATGCGCGCGGCGTCCTTCTCGACACTTACGTCGAGGGTGTGCCCGGCGGTACGGGTGAAACGTTCGACTGGGCATTGATTCCGAGTGAACTGAGCAAACCGGTCATTCTGGCGGGCGGGCTGACGTCGGCCAACGTGGCGCAGGCGATTGCCCAGGTCAAACCCTACGCGGTGGATGTCAGTGGTGGCGTCGAAAAAGGCAAGGGCATCAAGGATCGGGAAAAGATTCTCGCGTTCATGAGTGCGGTCCAGGGTGCGTGATGTGACGGCTGCGGTTCGGCCGCCGTCCATAAGCCTGTCCCCGCCACAAGTCCTGCGGGTCGAATTGAGTCAAGGGCGGTGCCGGTGCGCATCGTCCGGGTTGTAAAAAAATCGTGGTAGAGGGTGTGCAGGTCAGGCCGACGGTCGACCGTTCCCCGTCTCATCGCCAACTAACGAATTTAGCTGAGGGCATGCGTCTGGCGTGAAAACGTCATGCGTTCGAGCCACACCGGTACTGGAGAGATAAAGCATGAGCAACTGGTTGGTAGACAAACTGATCCCATCGATCATGCGTTCCGAGGTCAAGAAGAGTTCGGTTCCTGAAGGGCTGTGGCACAAGTGCCCGTCCTGCGAAGCAGTGCTCTATCGGCCTGAGCTGGAAAAGACCCTGGATGTCTGCCCCAAGTGCAACCATCACATGCGTATCGGTGCCCGCGCCCGTCTGGACATCTTCCTGGATGCCGAGGGCCGTGAGGAGCTGGGTGCCGATCTGGAGCCGGTTGACCGTCTGAAATTCCGTGACGGCAAGAAGTACAAGGACCGTCTGACCGCTGCGCAGAAGCAGACAGGTGAGAAGGACGCCCTGATCTCCATGAGCGGCACGCTGTTGGGCATGCCGGTTGTCGCCTCGGCGTTCGAGTTTTCCTTCATGGGTGGCTCGATGGGCGCCATCGTTGGCGAGCGCTTCGTGCGCGCTGCCGACTACGCACTGGAAAACCGCTGCCCGATGATCTGCTTTGCCGCTTCCGGTGGTGCGCGCATGCAGGAAGCGCTGATTTCCCTCATGCAGATGGCCAAGACGTCGGCCGTGCTGGCGCGTCTTCGTGAAGAAGGCCTGCCGTTCATCTCGGTCTTGACCGATCCGGTCTACGGCGGTGTTTCTGCCAGTCTGGCAATGCTGGGTGACGTGATTGTCGCTGAGCCAAAGGCGCTGATCGGTTTTGCCGGTCCTCGTGTCATCGAGCAGACCGTTCGCGAAAAACTGCCTGAAGGTTTCCAGCGCAGCGAGTTCCTGCTGGATCACGGCGCAATCGACATGATCATCGCTCGCAGCGAGCTGCGCCCGCGTCTGGGCAACCTGCTGGCGCAAATGATGAACCTGCCGACGCCGAAATTCGTGGCGCCAGTGATTGAGCCGATCGTCGTTCCGCCGGCTCCGGCCACGGTATGACCCCGTCGACCCTGGGCGACTGGCTTGCCTACCTCGAGCAACTGCATCCTTCTGCCATCGACATGGGGCTGGATCGGTCGCGAAAGGTGGCGCAGCAACTGGGGCTCACACGCCCGGCGCCTCGGGTCATCACGGTAACCGGTACCAACGGCAAGGGCTCGACCTGCGCTTTTGTCGCGTCCCTGTTGCAGGCTCAGGGGCTCAAGGTGGGTGTCTACAGCTCCCCGCATCTGCTGCGTTATAACGAGCGGGTGAAGGTGCAGGGTATCGAAGCAACCGATCTTGAGCTGTGTGATGCCTTTGCAGCAGTCGAATTGGCGCGTGGCGATGTCACGCTGACCTATTTCGAAATGGGCACGCTCGCCGCGTTCTGGCTGTTCGAGCAGGCGCAGCTTGACGCAGTCGTGCTGGAAGTCGGTCTGGGCGGTCGCCTGGACGCCGTCAATCTCATTGATGCCGATCTCGCCCTGGTCACCAGCATTGGTGTTGACCATGCCGACTGGCTGGGCGACACCCGCGAATCCGTGGCTTTCGAAAAGGCCGGTATCTTCCGTGCCGGTCGCCCGGCACTCTGCGGCGACCTCGATCCGCCTGAGCCTTTGCTGGCCAAGGCGCGAGAGTTGGGCTGTCCTTTGCTGCTACGAGGTCATGACTTTGATCTGTCTGTCGGTCCGCAAGGCTGGGACTGGCGCGGTATCGCTCACGGCGAGGTGGTCGAGCTGCGTGATCTGCCGTTGCTCGATCTGCCCATGCAGAATGCCGCGCTGGCACTCCAGGCGTTTGCGTTGCTGGGCTACCCCCTGAATCAGCAGGTCGTCAGCGAGGCGTTGGCGCAGACCCGACTCGTCGGCCGTCTCGACCGCCGTACCGTTCATTGGCAGGGCAGGGCGCTCACGCTGCTGCTCGATGTGGGCCACAACCCGCATGCTGCGCAGTTTCTGGCGCACCGCATGGCGCAGCGGCCGGTGATCGGCAAACGTCTGGCGGTGTTCGGCCTGCTCTCTGACAAGGATCTTGACGGTGTGGTCCATGAGCTGGCTTCCAGCATTCAGGACTGGGCCGTTGCGCCGCTGCCCACCTCCCGTAGTCGGCCTGCGGCAGAGTTGCAGGTTGCTCTGGAGAACCTTGGGGCGCGCGTGAAGTCCTACCAGAGTATTGCGTCTGCGCTGGAAGCTCAGTGCGCGCATGCCACGACCGATGACGAAATTCTGCTGTTCGGATCTTTTTACTGTGTAGCCGAGGCCCTGGATTGGCTGGCCCGGCATACCGACGAGGACGCTGCAAATG
Source organism: Pseudomonas viridiflava (assembly GCF_001642795.1). Classification (GTDB taxonomy): domain Bacteria; phylum Pseudomonadota; class Gammaproteobacteria; order Pseudomonadales; family Pseudomonadaceae; genus Aquipseudomonas; species Aquipseudomonas viridiflava. The sequence goes on from NZ_LKEH01000047.1 coordinate 328,247, forward strand.
GCTTTGCTGGATAACGTATTCAAGCAGCGGATGGTGGGTGCTCTGGTACTGATCGCCCTGGCGGTGATCTTTCTCCCGATGCTGTTCACCCGTCAGGACGAGAGCCATCCGGTTCAGGTCGATGCGCCTGCCGCTCCAAAGGCGCCTGCGGGTCAGCAGGTACAGGTCGAGCCTGTGTCCGTCCCCGAGCCTCAGGCATTGCCACAGGAGCCGGTTCCGGATGAGGACAATGTAGCGGCGAGCAATCAGCCGCCGTCGATGCCGATTGCGCCTGCTCCTTCCGCACAGGCTCCAGCGGCCGCTGCGCCACAGGCAGCCAAGCCTGCGCCAGCACCGAAGCCGACACCGGCTCCGGCAGCGCCTGTAACAACGCCTGCTGCACCTTCTGCACCTTCTGCACCGGCGGTCGCCAAGGCCGCGCCGAGCGGCGTCGATGCCAACGGTCTGTCAGTCAGTTGGTCTGTGCAGTTGGCCAGCATGTCCAACCGTGCCAACGCCGACAATCTGCAGAAAACCCTGCGTACCCAGGGGTACAACGCCTACATTCGCACCGCCGATGGCGTCAACCGGGTATTCGTGGGTCCGCTGATCGAACGCGCCGAGGCTGATCGCCTGCGTGACCAACTCGACAAGCAGCAGAAACTCAAAGGTATTGTGGTGCGGTTCCAGCCCGAAAAAGGCTGATCTTCCCGCGCTCTATACAGGCTCTGCCAAGCCGTTTGCACGGAAAATGACGCCCGCCGATAATCGCTGCTTACCGGCGGGCGGGCGCTCTGCTAAAATGCGCCGCCTTATCTGTCTGCAGGCTGCAACGTGCCATTTACTCCGGTTGACTGGGCAATTCTGGGAATTGTCGCCATCTCCGCCCTGATCAGTCTGAAACGCGGCTTCGTAAAAGAAGCACTCTCGTTGACGACATGGATCATTGCAGGTGTCGTGGCCTGGATGTTCGGCGCGGGGCTGTCGCAGTATCTGGTCAACTACATAGAAACACCCTCGGCCCGCGTGATCGCGAGCTGCACCATTCTATTTGTCGCCACCTTGCTGGTCGGCGCCATGGTCAACTTTCTGATAGGCGAACTGATTCGCGTCACCGGGCTTTCCGGGACCGATCGTTTTCTGGGTATGGTCTTTGGCGCGGCGCGCGGAGGCCTGCTTGTCGTTGTAGCGGTCGGACTATTGAGTCTCGGGCCGGTGCAACAGGATCAATGGTGGCAGCAGTCGAGACTGGTGCCGCAATTTCTCATGGTCGCTGACTGGTCGAAAAACCTGATTCTCGGGATGTCCAGCAAGTGGCTCGCCAGCGGCATCAGCGTACCTGCTGATCTGCCGTTCAAGGAGCAGATCCTGCCGTCTACAATACCGCAGGATGTGCTTGGTAAATCCAGTTCCACTAAGTAGGGGTTGTGTCGCATGTGTGGCATCGTCGGTATCGTCGGTAAGTCGAACGTTAATCAGGCGCTGTATGACGCGCTCACCGTCCTCCAGCACCGCGGCCAGGATGCTGCCGGTATTGTGACCAGCCACGACGGCCGGTTATTCCTGCGCAAGGACAATGGACTGGTGCGTGATGTGTTCCATCAACGCCATATGCAGCGCCTGGTCGGACACATGGGTATCGGCCATGTGCGCTACCCGACCGCGGGCAGCTCGACCTCGGCCGAAGCTCAGCCGTTCTACGTCAACTCGCCTTACGGCATCACGTTGGCGCACAACGGTAACCTGACCAACGTCGAGCAGTTGGCCAAGGAGATCTACGAATCTGACCTGCGCCACGTCAACACCAACTCCGACTCGGAAGTGCTGCTCAACGTGTTCGCCCATGAGCTGGCCGTTCGCGGCAAGCTGCAGCCGACCGAAGAAGACATCTTCGCGGCAGTGACCGACGTGCATAATCGTTGCCGTGGCGGCTATGCCGTCGTGGCGATGATCACCGGCTACGGTATCGTCGGCTTCCGCGATCCGGACGCCATTCGTCCCATCGTGTTCGGCCAGCGTCATACCGACGAAGGCGTCGAGTACATGATCGCCTCCGAAAGCGTTTCCCTCGATGTACTGGGTTTCACGCTGATCCGCGACCTGGCACCGGGCGAAGCGGTCTACATCACCGAAGACGGCAAGCTGCACACCCGTCAGTGCGCCGCCAATCCAAAGTACGCGCCCTGCATCTTCGAACACGTCTACCTGGCGCGTCCTGATTCGATAATCGACGGTATCTCGGTCTACAAGGCGCGTCTGCGCATGGGCGAGAAACTGGCCGACAAGATCCTGCGCGAGCGCCCGGATCACGACATCGATGTGGTCATCCCGATTCCGGACACCAGCCGCACGGCTGCGCTGGAGCTGGCCAACCACCTGGGCGTCAAGTTCCGCGAAGGCTTCGTCAAGAACCGTTACATCGGCCGCACGTTCATCATGCCGGGTCAGGCTGCACGCAAGAAGTCCGTGCGCCAGAAGCTCAATGCCATCGAGCTGGAATTCCGCGGCAAGAACGTCATGCTGGTGGACGACTCCATCGTTCGCGGCACGACCTGCAAGCAGATCATCCAGATGGCCCGCGAAGCCGGTGCCAAGAACGTCTATTTCTGTTCGGCCGCTCCGGCGGTGCGTTACCCCAACGTCTACGGCATCGATATGCCGAGTGCTCACGAGCTGATTGCCCATAACCGTTCCACTCAGGACGTTGCCGACCTCATCGGTGCCGACTGGCTGGTCTATCAGGACTTGAATGACCTGATCGAGGCGGTCAGCGGCAGCAAGAAGATCAAGATCGATAACTTCGATTGCTCGGTCTTCGACGGCAAGTACGTGACCGGTGACATCGACGAGCATTATCTGAACAAGATCGAACAGGCGCGTAACGACGCCTCCAAGGTCAAGACCCAGGCAGTGAGCGCGATCATCGATCTGTACAACAACTAATTGGTTTCAGGAGTAGCGGCATGACTCAGGAATGGGATGCAGGTCGTCTCGACAGCGACCTTGAAGGCGTAGGGTTCGATACCCTCGCCGTACGTGCCGGGCAACATCGCACGCCGGAAGGCGAGCATGGCGATCCGATGTTCTTTACCTCCAGCTACGTGTTCCGCACGGCCGCCGACGCGGCCGCGCGTTTCGCCGGTGAAGTGCCAGGCAACGTCTACTCGCGCTACACCAACCCGACGGTGCGTTCCTTCGAGGAACGCATGGCAGCGCTGGAAGGCGCCGAGCAGGCCGTCGCCACGGCGACTGGCATGGCTGCCACGCTGGCGGTCGTCATGAGTCTGTGCAGCGCCGGTGATCACGTTCTGGTGTCGCGCAGTGTGTTCGGTTCGACCATCAGCCTGTTCGACAAGTACTTCAAACGTTTCGGCATTGAGGTGGACTACGTGCCGCTGGCGGACCTGAGCGGCTGGGATGCGGCGATCAAGACCAACACCAAAATGCTGTTCGTCGAGTCGCCGTCCAACCCGTTGGCCGAGTTGGTGGATATCGCCGCGTTGGCGGAAGTCGCCCACGCCAAGGGCGCGATGCTGATCGTCGACAACTGCTTCTGCACGCCAGCCCTGCAGCAGCCGCTGAAGCTGGGCGCTGACATCGTCGTCCATTCGGCAACCAAGTTCATCGACGGCCAGGGCCGTTGCATGGGCGGTGTGGTTGCCGGGCGCAGCGAGCAGATGAAGGAAGTGGTCGGATTCCTGCGCACGGCCGGGCCGACTCTGAGCCCGTTCAATGCCTGGATCTTTCTCAAGGGTCTTGAAACCCTGAACCTGCGCATGCGCGCTCATTGCGCCAACGCTCAGGCGCTGGCCGAGTGGCTCGAGCAGCAGGATGGTATCGAGAAGGTCCATTACGCCGGCCTCAAGAGTCACCCGCAGCACGAGCTGGCCCAGCGTCAGCAGAAAGGCTTCGGTGCGGTCGTGAGTTTCGAGGTCAAGGGTGGCAAAGAGGGCGCGTGGCGCTTCATCGATGCAACTCGACTGATCTCGATCACCGCCAACCTGGGCGACACCAAAACCACCATCACTCACCCGAGCACCACGTCCCACGGGCGCCTGGCGCCTCAGGAACGTGAAGCCGCCGGCATCCGTGACAGCCTGATACGGGTGGCGGTAGGGCTTGAAGATGTCGCAGACCTGCAGGCCGATCTGGCGCTGGGTCTGGCGGCCTTGTGACGACTCAAGTGAGCAGCGACGCGAGCGAGAGCATGAGCGACGACTGGGCGATGAAATTCTCCAGTACCCACAATGGCCGCGTTGCACTGGTGACCGGTGCCGCGCGCGGCATCGGTCTGGGCATTGCAGCCTGGCTGATTGCCGAAGGCTGGCAAGTGGTTCTGACCGATCTGGATCGCAGGCGTGGTTCGAAAGTGGCCGGTGCGCTGGGCGAAAACGCCCTGTTCATCACCATGGACGTCGCGAACGAGGAACAGGTCGCAGCGGGCGTTGCCGAGGTGCTCCGGCGCTTCGGGCGGCTGGACGCGCTGGTGTGCAATGCGGCGATTGCCGATCCGCATAACACCACACTGGAAAGTCTTGAGCTTTCGCACTGGAATCGCGTGCTGGGCGTCAACCTTGGCGGGCCGATGCTGCTGGCCAAACACTGTGCGCCTTATCTGCGCGCGCACTGCGGCAGCATCGTCAACCTGACCTCGACCCGTGCCAGTCAGTCAGAGCCTGATACCGAGGCCTACGCTGCGAGCAAGGGCGGCCTGATGGCGCTGACGCATGCGCTCGCCATCAGTCTGGGTCCCGAGATCCGTGTCAACGCTGTCAGCCCCGGCTGGATCGACGCGCGAGATCCTTCATTGCGCCGCGCCGAACCCTTGTCAGAGGCCGATCATGCGCAGCATCCCGCTGGCCGGGTAGGGACAGTGGAGGACGTGGCGGCAATGGTCGCGTGGCTGCTCTCGCGTAATGCCGGTTTTGTCACCGGGCAGGAATTCGTGGTCGATGGCGGCATGACCCGCAAGATGGTGTACGCCGAGTAGTTGCGCATCCGTGTTTGCAGGCGGGTGTGTTTGGCAGGTTTTGGCGTGTGGTGCGATTGAAGCGGTTTTTAAAAAAACTTCAATCAGGCTATTGACTTAGGTTCGTTAGGTGCGTAAATTTCGCGGCCTCAACGAAGCAAAGGGTGATTAGCTCAGCTGGGAGAGCAGCTGCCTTACAAGCAGCGGGTCGGCGGTTCGATCCCGTCATCANTCGTTGAGTTTGAAAGCTGAAGCATGAGGGCTTTCAAAGTTGAAACCGGACGCAAGTCCACACTGCGCAGCGGTAGTTCAGTCGGTTAGAATACCGGCCTGTCACGCCGGGGGTCGCGGGTTCGAGTCCCGTCCGNTGTACAGATTCGGTTTTCCGGGTCTGAGATTGAAAGGCTCAAGCCGCTCAATCCGATGTACAGGAAACAAGCTACCGAAAGTTTGTTTCAAACAGGTTTACAAGCGATACGCAGCGGTAGTTCAGTCGGTTAGAATACCGGCCTGTCACGCCGGGGGTCGCGGGTTCGAGTCCCGTCCGCNCAAAGCTTCAAGGCCCTTGAACTCCTTGAAGCAACAGAAAAGCGACCCAAGGGTCGCTTTTTTGTTGTCTGCGATTTGTGACCGTTTCTATCCGTGTGACGCGCCTTGTATCGAATCGTTGCGAACTCTGCGTTGATCCTGCGTCGGCCTTGTTGCAGACTTGTCGCCATTTCCAGTTTGCAGTCTTGCTGGCAGTCATTTCCTTCCTCAGGATTATCGATGCTTAATTTACTGAACGTTCGTACCGCGTGCGTTGTGTCCATGCTGTTCCTGGCTGCCGGCTGTTCTTCGCCCAAGCAGGCGGTCTACGACCATGAGCATTTCGACGATGCCGGGACGTTTTCCCGCAGCTACCCGGCAACGGATCTGTCTTACTGTGAAGCCGGACGCCGGGCCTTGCTGAGTCAGGGTTACATCATCACCAGCAGTGATCCGAAAATGATTGCCGGGCGCAAGAGCTTTCAGCAGACGGGTGACACGCACATCGAGATCAGCTTCAACCTGGTTTGCGCCGCCGACGTGACAGCGGGCAGTTCGACCATGTTCGCCAACGCCCTGCAGGACCGCTACGCGCTTAAGAAAACCAATAACTCGGCGAGCCTCGGGGTAGGGGTGCTGGGTTCGGTGTCGATGCCGATCGGCTCTACCGATGATTCGATGGTCAAGGTGGCTAGCGAGACGGTTGCGTCTGCCAAGTTCTACGAGCGTTTCTTCGGTCTGGTGGAGAACTTCCTGCCGCCGGAGGTGAAGAAGGCTGCGCATATCGTCGAGAAACCAAAGGCTGATCTGGGTGTGCCTGACCCGGTGCCTGCCGCAGCCACGCCCAAGGCCGCAGAGCCTGCGCAACTGGCACCTAAAGCGGTTGAGGCTGCGCCCAAGGCTGAATCGGTTACCGAGCCCAAGGCCGAGTCCGCAACGCCGGCTGCCAGCGAGCCCGTACCGGCACCGGACGAGCCTGCCTCGTTCAAGGCCGAGACCGTCACGCCACCCGAGGCTCAGCCGGTCGAAATGATCCCCCCCGCGCCGGTCGAGACCCAGCCAGCGCAGTAGTAGCTTCACACTGATCGTTCCTCAGAGCGTGGGCACGATCAAGATGCCAGCCTTTACGTTGATCGTTCCCATGCTCCGCGTGGGAATGCCTCTCAGGACGCTCCGCGTCCCGGCGTACGCAGCTTTAAGGCCTCAGCCCAAAAACAGCCGATACGCCGGGTTCTCGCTTTCATCCCAGTACGGATAGCCGATCTCGGTCAATGCCTCACTCACCAGGTGCCGCTCGTCCTCAGGTACGACCAGCCCTGCCACCACCCGCCCATCCGCCNCTCGGGGAATTCGAAGCGCAGCACCACTTCATCGCTGACCCGCTCGGCGTGTCCACCCACCATGTGGCGGATATGCAGCTTGGCCAGTTCGTTGTCGGTCAGGTCCAGCACCGGAAAGCCCTGCTCGGTCAGGCTGGCGATCAANNNGCGTTCGGGGATGGTCACAGCGATGATCGCTTCGCGGCCTTCGCCCAGTTCGGCGCGCTCGGCCACATGGCGCAGGCGGTCGAAGTTGACGTTGGCCCCGGAGTCGATCGCCACTAGGGTCTGGCCGCTGACACCACGTTGCTCGACGTACTTCTTGATCCCCGCCACGGCCAGCGCGCCCGAAGGTTCGGTGATGGAGCGGGTGTCGTCGTAGATGTCCTTGATCGCCGCACAGATCTCGTCGGTGCT
>NZ_LKEH01000047.1:335483-453916 GCF_001642795.1 Pseudomonas viridiflava
CTCGACGCCGATCACCTTGATCTCGGGCCGCAAATACTTCACGTAGGCCGCAATCCCCGCGATCAGTCCGCCGCCGCCCACGGGCACGAAGATCGCGTCCAGTTGGCCCGGCTGCTGACGCAGGATTTCCATGGCCACCGTGCCTTGCCCGGCAATGGTGTCGGGGTCGTCGTACGGGTGGATATAAACAAAACCCTGCTCGTCGACCAGCTTCAGCGAATACGCCAGCGCCTCGGGAAACGAATCGCCATGCAGCACCACGGTCGCCCCGCGTGAGCGCACGCCCTCGACCTTGATTTCAGGCGTGGTGCGCGGCATCACGATCGTCGCCTTGATGCCCAACTCCCGCGCCGCCAGCGCCAGCCCTTGCGCATGGTTGCCCGCCGAAGCCGTGACCACACCGCGCGCTGCGTCTTCAGCGGTCAGTTGCGCCAGCTTGTTGTAAGCGCCGCGAATCTTGAACGAGAACACCGGCTGCAGGTCTTCGCGCTTGAGCAGCACCTGGTTGCCGAGCCGCTCGGAGAGCTGGCGCGCGCCGTGCAGCGGCGTCTCGATGGCGACGTCGTAGACGCGGGAAGTGAGGATTTTGCGGGCGTAGTGATTGAGCAGATCGGGCTGGCCATGACTCATCGCGTCGTGTCCTTGCAGATCGTTGTTTCGCAGGAGGCGTTGCAGGAAGAGGCAATAATCGAGTGCGCGGCTGCAATGAGGGCGATAGAGCGATGGATAGCGATCATGTCTGACTCCTGTTGAGCATTAGTGGCTCTGGAGGCAGAAAAAAACCCGCCTCCAGGGCGGGTTTTTTTGAAAACGTCGGCTAACCCGCCATGACTGGAATGACGGTAATAATAATCTGGCCTAGGTTTTGCTGGATGAGGTTCATGTGGCCGAGGGTAGGGCGGCCGGGGCAATGAAGTCAAGGCTTGATTGCCAACATCCCGAGGCGTCCGGCTTCTGAAGATCCTGTCAGGCTTTTCGTTTATTGATGGGTATCAACATTTTTATTTCACATTGGCACTTTAATGTTGATCCAACGGTCAGTTATTCCAGCTTTACTGACCGTCGTAACCGACCTTGGTAAAACCACTGCATGACTCAATCAGCCGGAGGGCGAAGAAATGGATGAATATCAGGAAGAACTGCTCGAATATCGCGCATCGGAGCTGGACCCGGTAGAACCGGCCGATGACGCTACCGAACTGTGAAGGGCTTCAGGCACTTCGACGCTGGCTGCGGCGGAACTCCCCCGGAGTCTGTCCGTTCCAGCGTTTGAAGGCGCGTTGAAAGGCTTCGGCCGACGCAAAACCCAGCAGATAGGCAATCTCCCCGAACGCCAGTTCAGTGTCGCGAATATACGTCATCGCCAGATCACGTCGCGTGTCATTCAGGATCGCGCGAAAACGGGTCCCTTCTTCGGCCAGCTTGCGGCGCAGTGTCCAGGTCGGCAACTTAAGCCGCGCAGCCACTTCCTCCAGGTCCGGTTCCCTGCCTCCGCTCAATAAAGGTCCCAGCAACTGAGTGATGCGTTCACGCAGACTGCGTGTGCGGGTCAATTGATCCAGTTCCTTCTCGCACAACTGCAGCAGATGCCGCCAGGTGCTCGGGCAATGGTCGGGATTCTTCAGTGCCAGACAGTCCAGATCCAGCCGAAGCTGGTTGGTGGTCGCACCGAACGCAATCGGGTTGTCGCTCAGATGTGCGTACTGCGCGGCGTATTCTGGTGCGTCGAACTCGATTTCGACCCGTTGAGCGCGCAGTTGGCGACCGGCCAGTGCTGACAGTTGCGCGACCCACCCGCTCAGGATCGAATCCACGACAAAGCGGTTGTAACTGTTATAGGGGCTGATTGAATAGAAGCGTATCCACGCCCCGCCAGCCTCTTCATGAAAGCTCGACTGGCCCCGATAGTTTGCGCCGTACAGAGGCTCGAAGCGGATCATGGTGCGGGCTGCCTCGCGTACATTCGGCGCCTGGGCTGCGGTGACACCGGCAAGCCCTGCCTGACCGAGCCTGCTCAGCGCCCCCATGCGCAACCCCAGGCCCGGTTGGTTGGTAAGCCGGATGGCGGCGTGGCCCAGGCGCATGTAGCGTGGAATCGACAGCCGTGCACCGGCTTCGCTCAGGCGGTCTGCATCCAGACCGTATTGTTCGAGCAGCAGGTCGGGGTCGTGCCCGAAACTGCGTACCGCGTCGGTCAGGCTCTGTACGAAACCCACCGAGAGATCGCCCAGGCGCAGGGTCAGGTTCGGCATGTTCAGAGCCAGACGTTGATCAGTCGGGCACCGCCGTCAGCAGCATTGTCCAACGGTTGCTCGGTAATGGTCTGACCGCTGCGGCTGACAAAGCTCTGCCCGGAGGTGCCGTGATTCCAGAATTGCCCGTGCATGAACACGCTGATACCGGCCCTGGCGGTGCTCTGTGGTTCGCGTGCGATGAGGGTCAGGCGGTGCCAGGCTTCTTGTTCGCTCAGGCTGCCGGGCTCAAGGTCCAGTCTGGGCGTGTCGTGCGTGCGGGTGCCATGCCACGCACCCGACCAGCTGTTTTTCCCGTTTACAAAGGCAGGTACAACGATCAACTCGACGTTTTGCTGATTCATCCGTGCGTAATTATCGGGGTACCAGCTGTCGGTGCCGATGAGGATCCCCAACCGGCCGGCCGGCGTGTCGATCACATTGATCCGGGAGTCGCCTGCCGCTTTGACGTAACGCTTATGGTAGCGGCTGGTAAACAGCTGGCGTTGGGGCTGGCCCAGCGGCTTGCCGTCACTGCCGAAGGTCACGCTGCTGTTGTACAAGGCGCCGCTGCCGATCTGCAACTGCCCGTCTTCCACGCGAGGGTTTGGCAGCACGATGGAGCCTGCCACCAGCGTTACCTCGAATTCCTTGGCCAGCCCGCCGAAAACGTTCTGGTAATCGCGCACCATGGAGCGCGCCTTCATCCGCAGACGGGCATCGTCCACACGTTTTTCGCCCTCGGCAGTCATCATCGCCGTGACGAATTTCAGGGGATTGCTCCAGGCCAGCCAGTCCATGGACTCGTCCACGGTGGCAGCCTGATAGAACTGGTTCTTCTCACCACTGGCATACAACCAGGTGCCGATGTGCTCAGGCAGTACGACGATAGTCCGGGCATTGAGCAGTCCCTGGTCGCGCGCTTGCTGCAGGTAGGCTGCCAGTTTGCGATGCAGATGCGACAGGTCCTGATAATCGGTGGGAAACAGCTCGGGCTCGATGCCCAGCAGGTTTCCCCGCTCGCCGGGCTGCCCTTCATTGATGGCCAGGCGGATGCGCAGATCCGACAGGTAATGCCCCATCGGACGCTGCTCGGTCCAGAGTGCGTAACTGACAAGGCTGGCCAGGCTCACCAGAATAAGGCACGTGGCAAAGAATTTACGCATAAGAGGGGCGCACGGCTGCCTGAGTGAAATAGTCGACTAGGGTAGGACTACACCCGGCGCTTGCCAAGGGGTGCTGCGCGTTTGGATCAATAACTTGTCACTTTCGGTCATTGAGTGTGATCGGGCGGCTCTTTACTGTTGCGCCATAGAGGGTCTGCAGGATCCTGATGAAGAGGGCACGCAGAGGTCCTCTACCCGTGATTGAAACGATGGAGCTCCGCCATGACTGCTGCTCATTACCCGCATCTGCTGGCCCCGCTGGATCTGGGCTTCACCACGCTGCGCAACCGCAGCCTGATGGGCTCGATGCACACCGGCCTTGAAGAGAAACCAGGCGGTTTCGAGCGCATGGCGGCGTACTTTGCCGAGCGTGCACAGGGTGGTGTGGGCCTGATGGTGACGGGTGGCATCGCGCCGAACGAAGAAGGCGGCGTCTACGAGGGTGCAGCCAAGCTCACGACCCCGGAAGAAGCCTTGCAGCATCGCGTCGTGACCCAGGCGGTTCACGAGGCAGGCGGCAAGATCTGTCTGCAGATTCTGCATGCCGGGCGTTATGCGTACAGCCGCAAGCAGGTCGCGCCCAGTGCGATTCAGGCACCGATCAACCCGTTCAAGCCGCGTGAACTGGACGAAGAGGGCATCGAAAAGCAGATCAGCGATTTCGTGACCTGCTCGACCCTCGCTCAGAGCGCAGGCTATGACGGCGTGGAGATCATGGGGTCGGAAGGTTACTTCATCAATCAGTTCCTGGCCGCGCATACCAACCACCGTACCGACCGCTGGGGCGGCAGTTACGAAAACCGCATGCGTCTGGCGGTCGAGATCGTGACGCGTGTGCGTCAGGCCGTCGGCCCGAATTTCATCATCATCTTTCGCCTGTCGATGCTGGACTTGGTCGAAGGCGGCAGCACCTGGCAGGAAATCGTGCAACTGGCCAAGGCCGTCGAACAGGCGGGCGCGACGATTATCAACACCGGTATCGGCTGGCACGAAGCGCGGATTCCGACCATCGCCACCAAGGTCCCACGCGCCGCGTTCAGCAAGGTCACGGCCAAGCTGCGTGGTTCGGTGAACATTCCGTTGATCACCACCAACCGGATCAACACCCCGGAAGTCGCTGAACGGATTCTCAGTGAAGGCGATGCGGACATGGTCTCCATGGCGCGGCCTTTCCTGGCTGATCCGGAATTCGTCAACAAGGCTGCCGCCGGGCAGGCAGAACTGATCAATACCTGCATCGGCTGCAATCAGGCGTGTCTGGATCATACCTTCGGCGGCAAGCTGACCAGTTGTCTGGTCAACCCGCGCGCCTGTCACGAAACCGAACTGAATTATCTGCCCACCCGACAGATCAAGAAGATCGCCGTTGTTGGCGCAGGTCCTGCCGGGCTGGCGGCGGCCACCGTGGCTGCCGAGCGCGGACATCAGGTGACCCTGTTCGATTCCGCCAGCGAAATCGGTGGTCAGTTCAACATCGCCAAGCGCATTCCGGGCAAGGAGGAGTTTTCCGAAACCCTGCGCTATTTCACTCACAAGGTGCAGGACACCGATATCGACCTGCGTCTGAATACTCGCGTGACTGCGCAGGACCTGTTGGGCGCGGGCTTTGACGACGTCATCCTGGCCACCGGCATCGCTCCGCGTACACCGGCCATTCCCGGTATCGACAACCCGAAGGTGCTCAGCTATCTGGACGTGATTCTGCAGCGCAAGCCGGTAGGGCGCAGCGTGGCGGTGATCGGCGCGGGTGGTATCGGTTTCGACGTGTCGGAGTATCTGGTCCATCAGGGTATCGCCACCAGTCTGGATCGTGAGGCGTTCTGGAAAGAGTGGGGCATCGACACCACGTTGGAAGCGCGCGGTGGCGTGGCGGGGATCAAGCCGGAAGTTCATGCGCCGGCGCGTCAGGTTTTCCTGTTGCAGCGCAAGAGCTCCAAGGTCGGCGACGGTCTGGGCAAGACCACCGGCTGGATTCATCGCACGGGCTTGAAGAACAAGCAGGTGCAGATGCTCAACAGCGTTCAGTACCTGAAAATCGACGATGCCGGTTTGCACATCCGCATCGGCGAAGAGGGTGAGGAAAAGCTGTTGCCGGTGGACAATATCGTGATCTGCGCCGGGCAGGACCCGTTGCGTGAACTGTATGACGATCTGGTCGCGGCGAAGCAGAGCGTGCATCTGATCGGTGGCGCGGACGTCGCAGCCGAACTGGACGCCAAGCGGGCGATCGATCAGGGCTCGCGGCTGGCCGCCGGGCTGTGACATCGCTCGCGGGCAGGTAAACTGCGGCTCGTTTCATAACCGGCCTTCACCATGATCCGCGATGCCCTCGACTGGCAACCCTTTGCAGCGCTTGAACCCCTCGACTTCGACTGGCTGCAACAGGCCGGGGTCGAGGTCAAGGTTTTGCGTCTGGACCTCATCGACCCGCTGATCAGCGGCAACAAATGGTTCAAGCTGATCGGGCACCTGACTCAGGCTGTCCGCGTCGGGGCAACGGGTGCGATCAGCCTGGGCGGTGCCCACTCCAACCATCTCCACGCGCTGGCCGCAGCGGGCAAGCGCTTTGGCTTCCCGACCGTCGGCCTGTTGCGCGGTCATCCGCAGGAAACCCCAACCGTGCTCGACCTGCAAGCCTTCGGCATGCAGTTGCACTGGCTCGGTTACGCCGGTTATCGCGAGCGTCATGCGGCTGATTTCTGGCTTCCCTGGCAGGCGAGCCATCCGGCGCTCTACCCGATCCCTGAAGGTGGTGGCGGTTTGCCGGGCACCGTGGGCTGCGCCCGGCTGTTGTCGTTGGTTCGCAGCCAGCTCGGGCAATCGGGGTGGGACGATTATCACGGCTGGTGGCTGGCCGCCGGGACCGGCACGACGATGGCCGGACTGGTCATCGCCGAGCAGGGTAGCCATCCGGTGTATGGCGCGATGGCGGTGCCGGATGATCATGGCGTCGCGCAGAACGTTGTGACATTGGCCGGTGATGACAAGCCCGGCTGGCAGTTGCTCGATGCCAGCCGAGGCGCGTTCGCCAGAACCGACCCCCTGTTGCTGGAATTCATGACCCAATGTGAAACGCAAAGTGGCGTGCCGCTTGAGCCGATCTATACGGGTAAAGCCTTGCTGGCACTGCATGACGAAGTGCTGGCTGGCCGCTTCAAGCCCGGCACCCGTCTGGTTTTTGTCCATACCGGTGGGTTGCAGGGCAGACGTGCGATGGGGCTAAAGCCCGCGCCAGAGCCTTTGGCATGAAACCTGTACCGAATGCGTCGAGGCGTCGGCTCTGACTATGCGGATGACTGTTCTGGACTGAGGTGTCCGGGTCGCTGTCTCGATAATCGATCCATTCCAGATCAATACGCCGAGGTCAGCATGACAACTACCGCCGCAGAACACGTGGATCCTGCCACGCTGAGAAAAGTCATCGTGGCCGCTGCCATTGGCAACTTTGTCGAATGGTTCGACTTTGCCGTCTATGGCTTTCTGGCCACCACCATCGCCTTGCAGTTCTTCCCCAGCGGCGACACCAGCGCCGCGCTGTTGAAAACCTTCGCCGTATTTGCCGTGGCGTTTGCGTTCAGGCCGTTGGGCGGCATCTTTTTCGGCATGCTGGGTGACCGAATCGGCCGCAAGCGGACGTTGGCCATGACCATTCTGCTGATGGCGGCGGCAACAACACTGATCGGTTTGCTGCCCACGTACGCCGCCATCGGTGTGACCGCGCCGATTCTTCTGACCATCATCCGCTGCGCTCAAGGCTTTTCGGCGGGCGGTGAATATGCCGGTGCCTGCGCCTACCTGATGGAGCATGCTCCGCGTACGCAACGCGCCTGGTATGGCAGTTTCGTCCCGGTCTCGACGTTTTCCGCCTTCGCGGCGGCGGCCGTGGTGGCTTACGCGCTTGAGGCTTCGTTGTCCGCTGAAGCCATGGGCAGTTGGGGCTGGCGTCTGCCGTTCCTGATCGCCGCGCCGCTGGGGCTGGTCGGTTTGTACCTGCGCTGGAAACTGGACGAAACCCCGGCGTTCCAGGCGGTAACCAAGGAGCACGCGATCGCTCATTCACCGCTCAAGGAAACGCTGCGCAACCACGCAGCCGCTATCTGTTGCCTGGGCGCGTTCGTGTCGCTGACGGCGCTGTCGTTCTATATGTTCACCACCTATTTTGCGACCTATCTGCAGGTGGCGGGCGGATTGAGTCGGGCGTCGGCGTTGCTGGTGTCTTTGATTGCCCTGGCGTTTGCCGCCGCGATCTGCCCGCTGGCCGGGGCGTATTCTGACCGGGTAGGGCGTCGCGTCACCATGGCCACGGCTTGCATACTGTTGATGCTGGTGGTGTTCCCGTCGTTTTTGATGGCCAGTTCCGGCTCGTTCGCAGCGTCGGTGATCGGCGTGATGCTGCTGGCGGTCGGCGCGGTGCTGTGTGGTGTGGTTACGGCAGCGCTGCTGTCGGAGACGTTTCCGACCCGCACGCGATACACCGCGTCGGCCATCACCTACAACATGGCCTACACGCTGTTTGGCGGCACCGCACCCTTGATGGCGACCTGGCTGATCAGCACGACCGGCAGCAACCTGTCCCCGGCGTTCTACCTGATTGCCGTGGCGGTGATGGCGATGGTGGGCGGTCTGGCCCTGCCCGAGACTTCCAGGGTTTCGTTGCATGATGTGGCGGTTGCGGATAACGGGGCTGCAGTGGCTTCGGCTCAGACGCATGCGTAACGTCTGCTTACGGATGTGACGCGGAGCGTCACGGGAGGCATGTCCACGCGGAGCGATGGGCACGATAAGCCAAGTCACTGATCACCGATCGTTACCACGCTCCGCGTGGTAATGCATTTCAGGACGCTCCGCGTCCCGGCGTGCACTCAGATATACCCCGTTTGATCAGACCTATTGGGACGCAGAGCGTCCCGAGCGGCATGCCAACGCAGAGCATTGGCATGATCACTCAAATACCTTGTCCTTCCCAGTGGCTGAACCGGTTTACAAAAACGCAACAAAACGTGGCACACCTGCTCCAAAAAATGGCACATTGGCGCGCCCTGGTACGCGTGACACATCTTGTAATCATCCGTCCGGGGACACCCGAAAATCTTTTATGGATGAATCCCATGGCGACCAGTGCTCAGCCAGGTGCGGCGACGGCCACGACAACCCCACAATCCAGCCCGCTGGTGATGCGCATCATCGGTGCGGTTGCACTCGCGCACCTGATCAATGACCTGATCCAGGCGATCCTGCCGTCGATCTACCCGATGCTCAAGGCCAGCTATGACCTGAGCTTCACCCAGATCGGCCTGATCACCCTGACGTTTCAGATCACTGCGTCGCTGTTGCAGCCTTGGGTCGGTTATTACACCGACCGCCATCCCAACCCGCTGGTGTTGCCGGTGGGTTCGATCTGCACCCTGATCGGCATTGTGATGATGTCGATGGTCGGCACATTTCCGCTGATTCTGCTCGCCGCCGCGCTGATCGGCATCGGTTCGTCCACCTTTCACCCGGAAGCCTCGCGTATCGCGCGGCTGGCCTCGGGCGGGCGTTACGGGCTGGCGCAGTCGACGTTCCAGGTGGGTGGCAACACCGGCTCGGCGTTCGGCCCGTTGCTGGCGGCGGCGATCATCATCCCGTTCGGGCAGGGCAATGTGGCCTGGATCGGCCTGTTCGCGTTGTTTTCCCTGGGCCTGCTCTACGCGATCAGCCGCTGGTACCGCGCGCACCTGAACCTGTTCAAGCTCAAGGCCGGGCAGGCCGCCACGCACGGTCTGTCGAGAAACCGGGTGATTGCCTCGCTGGGTGTGCTGGCGTTTCTGGTGTTCTCCAAGTTCTTCTACATGACCAGCCTGACCAGCTATTTCACCTTCTACCTGATCGAGAAGTTCGACCTGTCCGTGGCCAGTTCGCAGTTGCATCTGTTCCTGTTTCTGGGCGCGGTGGCGGCGGGGACGTTCTTCGGCGGCCCGATTGGCGACAGGATCGGCCGTAAGGCGGTCATCTGGTTCTCGATCCTCGGCGCCGCGCCTTTCACCCTGGCGCTGCCTTACGCGGACCTGTTCTGGACCAGCGTGCTGAGCGTGATCATCGGCTTCGTGCTGGCGTCGGCGTTTTCCGCCATCGTGGTCTACGCCCAGGAACTGGTGCCCGGCAACGTCGGCATGATCGCCGGACTTTTCTTCGGCCTGATGTTCGGCTTCGGCGGTATCGGCGCAGCCTTGCTCGGCAGCCTGGCCGACAGCCACGGCATCCTCTTCGTTTACAACCTGTGTTCGTACCTGCCGCTGCTTGGCATTCTCGCGATCTTTCTGCCTCGGACTAAATGATGCTAATAGCAACGCTGATCTTCCTGTTCACCATCACGCTCGTCATCTGGCAGCCCAAAGGGCTCAGTGTCGGATGGAGCGCAGTGCTCGGGGCGGGTCTGGCGTTGCTGACCGGCGTGGTTCATCTCAGCGATATTGCAGTGGTGTGGGGCATCATCTGGAATGCCACTGCCACTTTCATTTCGCTGATCATCATCACGTTGCTGCTGGATGAGGCGGGTTTCTTTTCCTGGGCGGCGCTGCACGTGGCGCGGTGGGGCAATGGCAAGGGGCGGCGTCTTTTCGCATTCTTCGTATTGTTCGGCGCACTGGTGTCGGCGCTGTTCGCCAACGACGGCGCGGTGCTGATCCTGACGCCGATCGTGATCGCGATGATGCTGGCGCTGCGCTTTTCCCCGGCCTCGACCCTGGCCTTTGTCATGGCTGCCGGATTCATTTCCGACACTGCCAGCCTGCCGCTGGTGGTGTCGAATCTGGTGAACATTGTGTCAGCGGACTATTTCAAGATCGGCTTCAACCGCTATGCGGCGGTGATGGTGCCCGTCAACCTGGTCAGCGTTGCGGCCACGCTGGCGGTATTGATGCTGTATTTCCGTCGTGACATCCCGCGTGACTTCGATCCCGAGCAGCTTGAGAAGCCGGAAACCACCATCAAGGACAGGGCAACCTTCATGGCTGGCTGGTGGGTGCTGCTGATCCTGCTGGTGGGCTGTTTCGCACTCGAACCGCTGGGGATTCCGATCAGCGCGATCTCGGCGACCTGCGCGGTGCTGTTGCTGGGCATCGCCGCCAAGGGCCATACGATTTCCACGCGCAAGGTCGTCAAGGAAGCACCGTGGCATATCGTGGTGTTCTCGCTGGGCATGTATCTGGTGGTCTACGGCCTGCGCAACGCCGGACTGACCGGTTATCTGGCCAGTCTGCTGGACTGGTTCGCCGGTTACGGTATCTGGGGCGCGGCGATGGGCACGGGTGTGATGACCGCGTTCCTGTCGTCGATCATGAACAACATGCCGACGGTCCTGATCGGTCTGTTGTCCATCGAAGGCAGTCATGCGACCGGTGCCATTCAGGAAGCGATGATTTACGCCAACGTGATCGGCAGCGACCTGGGACCGAAAATCACCCCGATCGGCAGTCTGGCAACCCTGCTGTGGCTGCACGTGTTGCAACGCAAGGGCATCACCATCGGCTGGGGTTATTACTTCAAGGTCGGCATCGTGCTGACCTTGCCGGTGTTGCTGATCACACTGGCGGCGCTGGCAGTGCGATTGGGTTGAACGGATGGCTGGTGTCGGCCAGGTTCGGCCACAGGTCCGACACCAGAAACAATCGCTCGGCTTCCTCCCATTCGCCCTCGGCGTTTTCGGTCAGGCGCACCAGCAGCTGCGCCGGTGCCAGCGGGTCGAGCTGGGTCAGCCAGTCCTGTAACTGTTCACCGCTCCACGCCTGTCGATAGTGCGCGGGTGCCAGCCAGGCGTGGCGGGGCAGCGGTTGCCAGCGACCTGTTTCGCTCTGGCTCATGAACCGCTCCCAGTCGCGCTGATGCAGCCAGCGGCCTTTCAAATGCTGAAGATGCGCTCCCGCAGGTGGATCGGCAGATCCCGGCCAAGGGTAGAGCAGATACCCACCCAGCCACAGCTCGGCGCTGAATGTCTCGATGCCCAGAGCTGCGAGGGTCGAGCGACTTTCTGGCCGTGAAGAGATCGGCAGTTGATGCTGGCTCAGGTGCGCCAGCTTGCGATCCAGCCGGTCGTGACAGCCAGGGCCCAGCCATTGCGCCGGGTCACTGCCGTCGCCGTCCTGCGGGCCGAGATACAACTTGATCGCCAGCTCTACGTGATGCACGCCGTCACGGTCGCGCAGCAGCATATCCAGTTCGCCCAGTGTCTGACCGTCCAGGCGGATCGGCAGGTTGGCGGCGATGATCTCCACGCCCGGCGCGTGCTGCACTGCGAATTGCCAGAGTCTTTCGTAATAACGCCCCAGACGGCGCGTGGAGGCCTGCGCGATCCAGTGCTCCAGCTCCCGGCTGTCCTGATCCAGTTCACGCAGGAAATCGGCCAGTCGTTGTGGCGCCTCGACCCAGTCGCTCCCGGCCAGTGGATGGCGTTGCGGCCAAGGCGTGGCATCAAGCATGGGCGGCGCCAGAATGACCCACGCAAGGTCGCGCACCTCAGGGTGTCGCAACTGACGCGGCAGGTCGATCAGATCGGGGAATAAAGTCATGTATCGAGAATAGCCCGAGTCGGGTATGGCAGGTCGAGTGTTTTATCAGACGCCAGGTGGATATTTTTCACACCGCAGGCGATCAATTCACTATCACGCTGTCAGGTCTGCCAAAGCGATCATTGCCTCGTAACAATTGCTTCGTAGCAATTCCTTCGCAGCAATTGATTCGTAACAATGACAGGCATATCTTGATGCTGGCATTTTAATGCGAGTTTGTATTCAGGCGTTGAATTGCAACAGGTTTGAAAGTCCCTTGTGCTGTCAACAGGATGGCACAGCGAACGGGGCAATATGTGTCGTGATCAGGGTTTGGAAGGCCTGGAGTTTTCAATGAATGCTGAAATGCAGGCCCGGATAAAGAATCTTCTCTCACCTGCCGTTGCACTTGCGCAATGCCTGGCGATCCTGTGCTGGGTCATTGTTCTGCTGGTGACGCCGGGCGTCCAGTACGGCGTTCTGGAAATCGCGCTTACCCTGGGGCTTCTTTCTATCTGTGTGGTGCAATGCCGAGCAAGGAATTTCAAGGTCTGGCGGCTGGCAGGCGTTCTCTTCGTGATCATGGTCGCCTGCTGTTTTGCCAGAGCCAGTCAGTTGAACAGCGCCATGGGCATCAATTGGGCATTGCCCATTGCCGTGATGATTATTCTGGGGTCGACATTGTTGATGGTTTATACCCGGGATTATGTAGTCGTGACGATGCTCTCCTGGATCATTCTCTCTCCCGCGCGTGGTATTGAACCCGGCGCGGTGGCTTATATATTCATCGCGCTGTTGTTTATTGCATCGACCAGCCTCGGCATTCTGCTCAATCACACCTACACCCGGACGATTAGAAATGTACTGTCGCTGGAAAGCCGCTTTCGCGAACTGTCATTGACTGATCACCTGACGGATATATTGAATCGTCGCGCCCTGATGGAGTCGCTTGAATATCATCTGGATGCCCGAAGTGCCGGTTATTTTCTGATGCTGGATATTGATGACTTCAAGCGGGTCAATGACGAGTCCGGCCATGACGTCGGTGATAACGTGCTGCGATACATGGCCTCGTGCCTCAAACGAACGGATGGCAGCCTCGCGTATGGCCGTCTGGGCGGTGAGGAATTCGGCGTGATCCTGCCGGTCTGCGGCGAGCACCAGGCGCTGGACTATGTGAGCCGCCTGCTGGACACCATCAGGCAATCAGCGACCGGTTACCCCTTCACCTGCAGCGCCGGGCTGGCTGAAATCGACGCCGAATCGACCGCTTTTCAAGTGATCAAGACGGCAGACGTCAACCTGTATCAGGCCAAGGGGGCAGGCAAGGACATGGCCTTCTGGAAAAATTCGCCGCTGGCTGACTCGACGGCAGGACGCTTTTACGCCGAGCGTGATCAGGTGCAGGGGCTGGTGCCGTCTCCCGGTCTGGAGCCCTGAAACGGCGCCTGCTGCTGCACGTCCGTTTGCCGCTGCGCGGTGCTTTCGCCCATAATCCCCTTTTCCAAGCCGTCTCGAACCCGCAGCAGGAGTCTCATGGAGCAATTTCGCAATATCGGCATCATCGGCCGCCTGGGCAGTGTTCAGGTGCTCGATACCGTGCGCCGACTCAAGAAATTCCTGTTGGACCGGCATCTTCACGTCATCCTTGAAGAGACCATCGCCGAAGTGCTGCCGGGTCACGGCCTGCAGACCTCGTCGCGCAAGATGCTCGGTGAAGTCTGCGACATGGTGATCGTGGTCGGCGGCGACGGCAGCCTGCTGGGTGCTGCCCGGGCGCTGGCCAGGCACAACGTGCCGGTTCTGGGTATCAACCGGGGCAGCCTGGGTTTCCTGACCGACATCCGTCCCGACGAGCTGGAGGTCAAGTGCGCCGAAGTGCTGGACGGGCACTATCTGGTCGAAAACCGTTTTCTGCTGCAGGCCGAGGTTCGCCGTCATGGCGAGGCAATCGGGCAGGGCGATGCGCTTAACGACGTGGTGCTGCATCCCGGCAAATCGACCCGGATGATCGAATTCGAGATCTACATCGACGGCCAGTTTGTGTGCAGCCAGAAGGCCGACGGCCTGATCGTTGCCACCCCGACCGGTTCGACAGCCTATGCGTTGTCGGCAGGCGGCCCGATCATGCACCCCAAACTCGACGCTATCGTTATCGTGCCGATGTACCCGCACACCTTGTCCGGCCGGCCCATCGTGGTCGATGGCAACAGCGAGCTGAAAATCGTGGTGGCCAAGGACATGACGATCTATCCGCAAGTCTCCTGTGACGGGCAGAACCACTTCACCTGCGCGCCCGGCGACACCATCACGGTCAGCAAGAAACCGCAGAAGCTGCGCCTGATTCATCCTCTGGACCATAACTACTACGAAGTCTGCCGCACCAAGCTCGGCTGGGGCAGCCGGCTTGGTGCTGGAGGCGACTGATGATCGATCCGGCGCGTGGCTACGATCTGATCGGTGACGTGCATGGGTGTGCTCATACCCTGGAGCATCTGCTGGAGCTTCTCGGTTACCGCCTCCAGGCTGGCGTGTGGCGCCACCCTGAACGCATCGCGATCTTTCTCGGTGACATCATTGACCGCGGGCCTCGCATCCGTGAGTCGCTGCATATCGTTCATGACATGGTCCAGGCCGGTCAGGCGTACTGCATCATGGGCAACCATGAATTCAACGCACTGGGCTGGGTTACGCCGGCGTTGCCGGAAAGCGGCCACCGCTTCGTGCGTGAGCACACGCCGCGTCACGCCAAGCTGATCGGCGAGACGCTGGCGCAGTTCGAACAGCATCCCGATGAGTGGAAAGCCTTCGTCGAGTGGTTCTATGAGCTGCCGCTGTACCTGGATGCAGGGCGTTTCAGGGTGGTGCATGCCTGCTGGGATGCGACCCTGATCGATCCGCTACGCGGTCTGCACGGCACCGGTTGCATCGATAAACACTTCGTCCAGGCCTCGGCCGTGCCCGGCAGTTTTGCCAGCAATGTGTTCAACCGCCTGCTGCGCGGCACCGACATGCGCCTGCCGCACGGTCTGACCCTGACCGGTGGCGACGGCCTCACCCGTGCCTTCTTCCGCACCAAGTTCTGGGAAGACGATCCGCAGACCTACGGCGATATCGTGTTCCAGCCCGATGCGCTGCCCGAGGGCGTTGCCAAGACGCCGTTGTCCACTTCCGAAAAGAACGCGCTGCTGCGTTATGGCAGTGACGAACCGATGCTGTTCGTCGGTCATTACTGGCGCAGCGGCATTCCTGCGCCCATTCGGCCGAACCTGGCCTGTCTGGATTACAGTGCCGTGCTCTACGGCAAACTGGTCGCTTACCGACTGGATCAGGAAACACACATCGATCCGGACAAATTTGTCTGGGTCGACGTACAGCGTCCCGAGGTTTCACGATGAGCCCTGTTGCAGCCCTGCGTCTGCCGTTGAACGCTGACCTGAGCGGTTTCGTGACCCTGTTGCAGCGTATGCAGATTCCGCACCGGGTCAGTGAGGAAGTGGGCGAACAGGTACTGTGGGTGCCGGATGCGGGAGAGTTGGTGCAAGACGTCCGAGAGCTGTACGAGCGCTTCCCCCAGGGTGACGAAGCCTTTCAATTGCCCGGCAGCACTCAGGCTCCGGTCACCGGTGGTCCCGGTGTGATGCATCAGTTGCGACGTTGCCCGGTGACCGCGCTGGTGCTGCTGGTCACGTTGCTCGTCGCCGGTCTGACCTTGCTGGGCGACAATCTGGAAGCCATTCGCTGGCTGACGTTTCTGGACTTCCGTGTTCAGGGTGATTACGCCACCTTCTTGCCGCTGGATGACATGCTTGCCAGTGGTCAGTGGTGGCGGATCGTATCGCCCATGCTGATTCACTTTGGCATCCTGCATCTGGCCATGAACGGCATGTGGTACTGGGAGCTGGGTCGGCGGATCGAGATTCGTCAGGGCAGCTGGCAGTTGTTGGGTCTGACGCTGCTGTTCTCGGCAGTGTCCAACTATGTTCAGTACCTGTCGTCCGGTCCAAGTCTGTTCGGTGGGCTTTCCGGTGTGCTTTATGGTCTGCTCGGCCATTGCTGGATTTTCCAGATGCTGGCGCCCAATCCTGTCTATCGCCTGCCGCGCGGCGTGCTGGTCATGATGCTGGTCTGGCTGGCGCTGTGCATGTCCGGTCTGGTGAGCATGCTCGGCTTTGGCGAAATCGCCAACGGTGCCCACGTCGGTGGCCTGATCATCGGTTGTATTACCGGCCTGCTGGGTGGTGCGCTCGCGCGCCGCAAGGCCTAAAATTGCCCGCTATTTTCTGGAGTGCGCCATGTCATCTTTTGTAGAAATGATTGAAAACATCACCCCGGATATCTACGAGAGCCTGAAACTGGCCGTGGAAATCGGCAAATGGTCCGATGGTCGCAAGCTGACGCAGGAGCAGCGCGAGCTGTCGCTGCAGGCATTGATCGCCTGGGAAGCGCAGAACCTGCCTGAAGACCAGCGCACCGGTTACATGGGGCCGCAGGAATGTTCGTCCAAGTCGGCGCCGGTGCCCAATATCCTGTTCAAGTCGGATGCCATCCATTGATCGAGATTGGACGCGGCGCCGTCAACAAGATGTCCGTGCGCCAGGACGACGATTCGTCGCTGGTGCAGTACGCTTTTCGCCTGGGCGACACTGAAATCGCCGTCAACCCGCTGATCGGCAAGACGGTCCGTCTGGAATTTCTGGGCGCCATTCATTGCAGCCACTGCGGCCGCAAGACCAAGTCCAGCTACAGCCAGGGTTATTGCTACCCGTGCATGCTCAAGCTGGCGCAGTGCGACGTTTGCATCATGAGCCCGGAAAAATGCCATCACGACCAGGGCACCTGCCGTGATCCGTCGTGGGGCGAGCAGTTCTGCATGACTGACCACATTGTCTACCTGGCCAATTCGTCGGGCGTGAAGGTGGGCATCACGCGTTCCACCCAGCTGCCGACCCGCTGGCTTGACCAGGGCGCCAGCCAGGCGCTGCCGATTCTGCGTGTCGCTACGCGTCAGCAGTCGGGCTTTGTCGAAGACCTGTTGCGCAGTCAGGTGGCCGACCGTACCAACTGGCGCGCCTTGCTCAAGGGTGATGCACAGCCGGTGGACCTCAAGGCCATCCGTCAGGAGCTGTTCGACACCTGCGGCGCGGGCCTGCTGGGATTGCAAGAACGATTCGGTCTGCAAGCCATCCAATTACTTCATGACGCCGAGCCCGTCGAGTTTCGCTATCCGGTCGAGGCTTATCCGACCAAGATCGTAAGCTTCAACCTGGACAAGAACCCGATTGCCGAGGGCACGCTGCTGGGGATCAAAGGCCAATACCTGATCTTCGATACAGGCGTGATCAATATTCGCAAATACACGGCCTACCAGCTGGCCGTGCATCAGTAAAAGGATTCCAGCATGCGCACCGAACAACCGACCATGATCTATCTGAAGGATTATCAGGCGCCCGAGTATCTCATCGACGAGACGAACCTGACGTTCGAGCTGTTCGACGATCACTCGCTGGTCCACGCGCAACTGGTCATGCGCCGTAACCCTGCACGTGGTGCCGGTCTGCCGCCGCTGGTGCTGGACGGTCAGCATCTGGAGCTGCTGTCGGTAAATCTGGACGACGTCGAGCTGACGGCGGCCGATTATCAACTGACCGAAGACCACCTGACCCTGCACCCCAAGGCAGAGCGTTTCACGGTCGACAGTACCGTGCGCATCCACCCGGAAACCAACACCGCACTGGAAGGGCTGTACAAGTCCAGCGGCATGTTCTGCACCCAGTGCGAAGCCGAAGGGTTTCGCAAGATCACCTATTACCTTGACCGCCCCGACGTGATGAGCAAGTTCACCACGACGGTCAGCGCCGAGAAACACAGCTTCCCGATCCTGCTGTCCAATGGCAATCCGGTTGCCAGCGGCGAGGAAGAGGACGGTCGTCACTGGGCGACCTGGGAAGATCCGTTCATGAAACCGGCCTACCTGTTCGCGCTGGTAGCGGGCGATCTGTGGTGTGTCGAAGACACCTTCACCACCATGAGCCAACGGGTCGTGACCCTGCGCATCTATGTCGAGCCGGAAAACATCGACAAGTGCCAGCACGCCATGAACAGCCTCAAGAAGTCCATGCGCTGGGACGAGGAGACCTATGGTCGTGAGTACGATCTGGACATCTTCATGATCGTCGCCGTCAACGACTTCAACATGGGCGCGATGGAGAACAAGGGTCTCAACATCTTCAATTCCAGCGCCGTGCTGGCCCGTGCCGAGACCGCCACTGACGCCGCTCACCAGCGCGTCGAGGCCATCGTAGCCCACGAATATTTCCACAACTGGTCGGGCAACCGCGTGACCTGCCGTGACTGGTTCCAGCTGTCGCTCAAAGAAGGCTTCACGGTCTACCGCGACGCAGGCTTCTCCGCCGACATGAACTCGGCCACGGTCAAGCGCATCCAGGATGTCGCGTTCCTGCGCACTCATCAGTTCGCCGAAGATGCAGGCCCGATGGCCCATGCCGTGCGTCCTGACAGCTTCATCGAGATTTCCAACTTCTACACCCTGACTGTGTACGAGAAGGGCTCCGAAGTGGTCGGCATGCTGCATACCCTGCTGGGCGCCGACGGCTTCCGCAAGGGCAGCGATCTGTACTTCGAGCGGCATGACGGCCAGGCCGTGACCTGCGATGACTTCATCAAGGCGATGGAGGATGCCAACGGCGTCGACCTGACCCAGTTCAAGCGTTGGTACAGCCAGGCCGGTACGCCACGTCTGGCAGTCAGCGAGTCCTATGACAGCGCAGCCGGCACCTACAGCCTGACCTTCCGCCAGAGCTGCCCGACCACACCGGGTCAACCGGGCGATCAGAAACAGCCGTTCGTGATTCCGGTCGAGCTGGGCCTGCTGGACAGTCAGGGCAACGACATTGCGCTGCGTCTGTCGGGCGAAGCGTCAGCCACGGGTACCACGCGCGTGCTGTCGGTGACCGAGGCCGAGCAGACGTTCACGTTCGTCGACGTCACTGAAAAGCCGCTGCCTTCTCTATTGCGCGGCTTCTCGGCACCGGTGAAGCTGAGCTTCCCTTACGACCGCGACCAGCTGATGTTCCTGATGCAGCACGACAGCGATGGCTTCAACCGCTGGGATGCCGGTCAGCAGCTGTCGGTGCAGGTCCTCCAGGAAATGATCGCTCAACATCAACAAGGTCAGGCACTGGTGATGGACCAGCGTCTGGTAACAGCGCTGGGCACTGTGCTGGCTGACGAGCAGTTGGATCAGGCAATGGTCGCGGAAATGCTGTCGCTGCCGGGCGAGGCCTATCTGACTGAAATCAGCGAAGTGGCGGACGTCGAAGCCATTCATGCGGCGCGCGAGTTCGCCCGTCAGCAATTGGCGGACAGCCTGTACGAGGGCCTGTGGGCGCGTTATCAGGCCAACCGTGACATCTCCAAAGTCACACCTTATGTCGCCGAGGCCGAGCATTTCGCCCGCCGTGCGTTGCAGAACATCGCGCTGTCGTACCTCATGCTCAGCGGCAAGCCGCAGGTGTTGACCGCGACCATCGACCAGTTCGATACCAGCGACAACATGACCGAGCGCCTGACTGCACTGGCCGTACTGGTCAACTCGCCGTTCACTGAAGAGCGTGACAAGGCGCTTGCCGTATTCGCCGAGAACTTCAAGGACAACGCGCTGGTCATGGACCAGTGGTTCAGCGTCCAGGCTGGCAATGCGCAGCCGGGTGGTCTGGAGCGGGTCAAAGAGCTGATGCAGCATCCTGCGTTC
The DNA here is from genome assembly GCF_001642795.1 of Pseudomonas viridiflava. Taxonomy (GTDB): domain Bacteria; phylum Pseudomonadota; class Gammaproteobacteria; order Pseudomonadales; family Pseudomonadaceae; genus Aquipseudomonas; species Aquipseudomonas viridiflava. Next base: position 355,180 of record NZ_LKEH01000047.1, read on the forward strand.
AACATCAAGAACCCGAACAAGGTCCGCGCCCTGATTGGTGCCTTTGCCGCGCAGAACCTGATCAACTTCCATGCCGCGGACGGCTCTGGCTATCGCTTCCTGGCAGATCTGGTCATCGAGTTGAACGGCTTCAACCCTCAGATCGCCTCCCGCCAGTTGGCCCCGCTGACTCGCTGGCGCAAATACGACAGCGCCCGTCAGGCCCTTATGAAAGCCGAACTGGAGCGCATCCTCGCCTCCGGCAAGTTGTCGCCGGATGTGTATGAAGTGGTGAGCAAGAGCCTGGCCGAGTAAGGGCTGATGTAACGAAGGGTGTGATGTCGGCACTCTGAACAGAAGGGCTGTCCGCTGCGGGGGACGGCCCTTTTTTATGGGGTGAGTGACCGAGCGTTTCAGACATCACAGATTGCGCGCGCAATGATCGCGTGAGCATCGAGAAAAATCCTACGAAAAATCTCACATGTGATGTATATCCAGCCGTGAAAACTTCTGATACGTTGCTCATCAGTTTCATGGCCATACACAAGGGGAAGCGCCAATGCCTCGTAAAGCCAAGGGCGATAACGCAACTGACCCGGCCAAGGCATCGAAGAGCTCCACCGACTACATGCGTGAAATGCGTCTGCGACTCAAGGACGCCGGGCTGGTCAAGCGGGAGTTCTGGATACGGCCCGAGAACGTCGATGCCCTGCGGGGGATCGAGAAAGCGTTAAGACAGCCCTTTCTGGGTGACAGGATCAAACTGGAGGATTTCATGACCGAGAACACCAACTGGACGATCAGCTCTCTGCAAAAGGCCCTTTCCGAACTGGATCTGGTCACTGAGGGCAGGATCGAGATGGGCGTTATCGAAGGCGACGCGGCAGGCATCAAGCTGACCATGGCCGACTTCGGTGATCTGCCTATCTACATCGCGGTCGAGGGCGATCAGATTCTGGCCGACGCCACGCTGATCGAGGTGAACAAGATCAAGGATGTCGCCGCCTTCAATGGCGAAGTGTTACGCAGTCGCGACCTGTTTCCGCTGTCTTCGGTCGGTATCGAAAGTCTGGCTGATGGCCAGGAAGTCTATTGCCTGTTTGGCGCGCTGAGCGCTGCGTCTTCGCTCACAGTGATTGTTCAGGAAATTCTGACCCTAGCGGACAACGTGATCCGTGCGGCCGAAGCCTTCGAAGATCACTTCATTTACTGAACATCCCTGTCAGGAGCAAAGCATTCATGACAACAAGCATCTGGAAAAAACTGGTTACCGCCGTCCGTGGCGGAGCTTCCGAAGTGGGCGAGTCGATCGCCGACGCCAACGCGATCCGCATTCTGGATCAGGAAATCCGTGACGCAGACAGCGCGCTGGTCCGGGCGCGCGACGGCCTGATCACCATCAAGGCCAAGCACAAGCTTTCGGCGCAGCGTCTTGAAGAGCACGCCACCAGTATCGCCAACTGGGAAGGTCGCGCCATGCAGGCCCTGAACAAGGGTGAAGAAGCGCTGGCCGTGGAATGCGCCACCAAGATCGCCGAGATCGAAGCCCTGCGTGATCAGGAAAAGGAACTGGCTGATCAGTTCGGCAAGCAGGTCGGTCTGCTGCAGGAACAGGTCGTCAAAGCCGAGTCGCGCATCAAGAGCCTCAAGCAGCAGGTCGAAATGGCCAAGGCGCGCGAAACCGTACAGAAAGCCCGTGTTGCAACAGCCACTGCCACCGGTGGCGCGAGCGGCGCGGTCGAAACGGCCGTCGGTTCGCTGGCTCGCCTCAAGCAGCGTCAGGACGAACAGGACGCCAAGCTGGAAGCCGCTGAAGAGCTGGCGGGTCAGTCCAACGGCAGCGATCTGGAGCGTCGTCTTCAGGAAGCGGGCATTGGTGCCAAAAGCGGCGGTGCAAATGATGTGCTGGCGCGCCTGAAAGCCAAAAGCCAGACGCCTGCACAGTAATCGTTCATTGAAGGCAGGCGAGGCGACCGGATGAGCTTTTCGGCACGATTGAAGGTCATCCTCGCACTGTCGCTGGTGTTGGTCGCCGTGCAGTTCGTCAATGTGTTTTCGTCCGGCAATCTGGTCACGTACGGCATCATTCCACGTACGTTTTCCGGTTTGCAGGGCATCTTTTTCGCGCCTTTCATTCACGGTTCGTTTCGTCACCTGTTTGGCAACCTGTTGCCATTCATGGTGCTGAGCTGGCTGGTGGCGACCGAAGGTGTGAAACGTTACGCATGGGTCGCAGGGCTAATCTGTCTACTGGGTGGCATTCTGGTATGGCTGTTTGGCCGTTCCAGCATTCATGTCGGTGCAAGTGGCTTGATATTCGGCCTGTGGACCTATCTACTGGCGCGGGCGTGGTATCAGCGCAGTCTGGTCAGCCTGCTGCTGGCGATGATCGCGCTGGCCGGTTACAGCGGACTGATCTATGGATTCGTTCCCATGCCGGGTATTTCATTCGAGTCGCACCTGGCCGGCGCGCTTGCGGGTGTCGTCGTCGCCCGGCTGATGCATTCAAAAACGTTACAGAGTGAAACCACCCGAGTGGTTTGAAGGGCATGCTGTGGATTGCGGGTCGTCGTTGCCGACCCGTCTGGAAGGGAACCTGAATCATGGATTTGCACGCATGACCCTGTTGCTGTTACTTCGGCGTCACGCCTCGGTGTTCTTCGAACGATTCGGCTGGGCCGGTATTGGCGTCCTGCTGCTGACGCACTACATCGTCTCTTGGCTGTTGCTGACGCTGGCGGGCGAGGAGCATCTGGTTCAGGGGGTCGATTTCACCTACTTCTACCTCACGACGGCGACCACGGTCGGGTATGGCGACCTGTCGCCCAAGTCCGAATGGGGCAAGCTCATTACCACCACCTGGATCATGCTGGGCGGTATCGCCTTGCTGACGACCGTCATTGGCAAGGCGTCGACTTCGGTCGGTGACATCTGGAGAAGAAACATGAAAGGACAGGGCGACTGCTCGGCTCTCACCGGCCATACCTTACTCGTCGGCTGGGACGGTGAAACCAGCGAACGCATCGTCGAGCTGCTCGGCCAGGACACGTCCACCAGCCGCACAGGACTGGTGATCTGTGACTCGATCATCACGGAAAACCCGATGCCGGGTCGTGCCTCGTTCATCAAGGGCGATTCGCTGGACTCGCCAGCCGTGCTGCTGCGTGCCGGAGCCATCGGCGCGCAACGAATTCTGGTGCACACCCAGTCCGACAGCCTGACCCTGGCAATCGTGCTGACGCTCAAGAGTCTGGGGCCTACCGGGCATGTCGTGGCGCATTTCAACAATTCCGAACGGGCGGCGCTGGCCAGAACCTATGCCCCCGAACTGGAATGCACGTCGAACATGGCCATTGAAATGCTGGTGCGTTCGTCTCAGGATCCGGGCTCGAGTTCGGTGATCACCGAGTTGCTGTGCATCGGCGAGGGCGCCACGCAGTTCCGCCACGTGCTGCCAGACAATTACACCTCATCCTGCGGCGACCTTTACATGCGCCTGCGTCAGGATTTCAACGCCACGCTGATCGGCTATCGAGCCTCTGCCGTGGCGCAGTTTCAGATCAATCCCGCCAATGATGTACCTGTGCACGGTGGGGAAATTTTCTACATTGCCTCCAGTCGGCTTCAAGGAGATGCGCTATGAGTTGGTTCAAACGTGCCATGGGGCTGGAAGCGCCCAAGACGTCGGCCAGTGCCAACGGAACGACGGGCTTTTCCAGTCCTCTGGGCCTGGCCTCCGGACGGATGCTGTGCCTGGACAGCTCGCTGAAGATGCTGCTCGACGGGCATTCCTATGTGGTCATTCCCGGCGACGAAAAGGTCTGGTCGGTTGGCCGTATCGACCTCGGTCAGTCCATGGCGCTTCAGCGTTTCTATCTGGATAACGAAGACTACTTTCTGCAAGTGGTCACCAATGGCCCGGCGCCTGAAGATATTCAGGACATCATCCTGTTCGGCTATTACAGTGCCTCGCCGATCACCAGCAAGGACGAGTTGCTGCGCCTGACCGGACCTGCGTCGAAGATCGGGCTGCCGACCTACGAGCACGAAGGCGAGGTATTCGAAAGGCAATGGGGAACCGAACCCGGACAGACCGAGCTGACGCCGCTGGACGAAGACGTCGTCAGCCCTGACGGCGCCTATCGCGTCAAACACCTGAGCATGCTGTACGCCCGTGAGACAGGCCTGATCAATCGTCGGGAGTTCCTGCTGTTCTCGGTCGAGGAAGACGAGGAGGGCGAGATCACCGTCACCACGGCGGTTGGCGTGACGCTGCAATCCACTGATATCAACGTTCTATGACAAGGAAATCCTCATGATCGACGCGCTTCGTATGTCGCTCAACGCCACTGCGGTGTTCGGTTTTGTGATGTACATCCTGGTGGCGGCCATCCTGTTCGCCCTGTTCCAGTTCATCTACAGCCGCATCACGCCGCACAAGGAATTCGCGCTGATCCGCGAGAACAACAGCGCCGCCGCACTTGCGCTGGGTGGTTCGCTGATCGGTTTCGCGCTGCCAGCCAGCAACATCATCACGTACAGCATCAGCATTCTGGACGTGATCGTCTGGGTGGTGATCGCAGCCGTGGTGCAACTGGCCGCGTTTGGCGTCACCAGCGTGGTGCTCAAAGGGCTGTCGACGCGCATTGCCAAGGGCGAAACAGCTGCCGCCATCTACTCGGCCAGCGTCGCGATCAGCGTCGGTCTCCTCAACGCAGCCTGCATGACCCCTTCGGTCTGACAGCAGCGACGGTCAAGGAGACTCTCGATGAGACGCAGTTCAGTAAAATGGGTGCTCGCCAGCACGCTGCCTCTGGCCATTTCCGGCTGTGGCGCTGCAGACGAGGAGCCCAACTTCACGGCGCGGGCCAGCTTCAAGTCGGTCCAGGAATGCACCGAATCCAAGGTTCCGGTCGATGTTTGCTCGGATGCCTTCATGAAGGCAATGTCGGATCACAGGGCCATAGCTCCGGTCTACGATGACAAGGCTTCGTGTGATGCCGATTTCATCCCGGATTACTGCCAGGTCACGTCCGACGGCAAGTACATGCCCAAAATGGGCGGGTTCGAGCTGGGGTTTGAAGGCAATGTGCCCAAGGATGCTCTGGAACGGGCCCAGCAGGAAGTGGCACAGACTGCACCACCCGGCATGAGCGGCACCACCGGACTGTTGACCGGCCTGCTGATCGGCAACCTGATGAGCAATGGCTTTGGTGGTGGCAGCCGCTACTACTCGCAGCCTATCTACCAGACTCGCGACGACCGCAGCTCGGGCTCGTTCGGTTATTACGGCTCGTCGTTGCCGAGCCAGATGGAGCGTGGCAAGACTTTCGGCAGCTCGACCCAGGCACGCTCAGGCTCCGGCAGCTACGACAGGAATACGCTGGGTCGAAGTCTCGGCAGTTCCGGTTCAGGCTCAGGCTCGAGTTCGGGGTCCAGCTTCGGGTCACGCTCCAGTTCCGGGTCATCGGTGTCTTCGACGATCTCGCGCGGTGGCTTCGGCAGTCAGGCGTCTGCGCGCAGCGGCTGGGGTGGCAAGAGCAGCAGTAGCAGTAGCAGTTTTGGAGGCTGACGGATCCGGCCCATGAAAAAGATCAGCATCGAAGAACGACCTGACTGGCAAGCCACCGTCGAGCGTGAGGGGTTCAACTTCCACACCATCGACGGCGAACGCTACTGGGATGAACGCGGGTATTACCTGTTCACCGAACAGCAGATCACCCGCGATCTGGAAGCGCCGACCCAGGAACTGCATCAGATGTGCATGGATGCCGTGGGACGGATCGTGGACAGCGAAGAGCTGCTGCGCCAGCTCGCCATTCCGGAAGCGTTCTTCGACCTGATCCGCACCTCATGGAAGCAGGGTCACCCGCACCTCTATGCACGGTTTGACTTCGCCTACGATGGCAGCGGTCCGGCAAAGATGTACGAGATCAATGCCGATACCCCGACCAGCCTGATGGAGGCCGGGGCGGTGCAGTTGCTGTGGCTGGAAGAGCAGATGGCGCGCGGTGTTCTGCCTGCTCATGCCACTCAGTTCAACTCCATTGCCGAAGACCTTGTGCGAGCGTTCGCCGAGTTTCCCCGTCAGGGACCGTTTCATTTTTCGGCGATGTCGGGTTCAGTCGAGGATCGCGGCACCACTGATTTTCTGCGGCGGATGGCGGCTCATGTCGGCATCGACGCCCGACACATCGACATCGAGGACATCGGTCTGACCGCCGACGGACGCTTTGTCGACCTGGACGCACAGCCCATCGAACGTCTGTTCAAGCTGCATGCCTGGGAACACATCTTTAACGAGTCGTTCGGCGAGTATGTCGCGGCCAGCGGCACACAGTTCGTCGAGCCGGCCTGGAAGGCCATTCTCAGCAACAAAGGCATTCTGCCGCTGCTGTGGCAATTCAACGAAGGCCATCCCAACCTGCTGGAGTCCCACGTGGATCGTGATCCCCGGCAGGCTGTGCCCAGAGGCTGGGTACGCAAGCCGTACTTCTCCCGCGAAGGCGCCAACATCGAGATGCGCACACCGGGTGATCAGGTCATTGCTGTCGATGGGCCGTATACCGATGCGCCTTACATCATGCAGGCGTACTCGCCACTGCCGCGATTCGACGACAGCTATACGCTGATCGGTTCCTGGGTGATCGGTGATCTGGCCTCGGGTATCGGCATCCGGGAAGACGACAGCCTGATCACCAAGGACTCCAGCCGTTTCCTGCCTCACGTCGTCATCGACTGATTGCGACCGACACGTTCTGTATCAGGCTGGCTGATAGCGCATCAATCACAGTCAATGCGCTTAACAAAAGATAACGACATGTCGATTGTCAGCCATTTGCAAAACTGCCTAGGATGGCGAGGCTTGCAAAAGGTAAGGCCAGAGCGCTCGCGAGCGTTTGACCCGTGCGAACGGGCCGGTGTCAGAGCCTAATAACAATAAGAGGGGAACGTCCATGAGTGAGCCTGTCTATCGGCGCACCCGGTTACGCGCGGGCATGTCCCTGGCAATCCTGATGGCGTGCACGGTGTCTGCACCGCTCATGGCCGCGACCGATCCGGCGCCAGCCGCGACCACCAGCACGACCGGCATTTATGCCATTGAATCAGCGAAAGCCGCTCGCGGCCTGCTGCTGGACATCGCCCACGCAGGGGCTCGACTGGTCGCAGTCGGCGATCACGGCCATATTCTTTATTCCGATGATCAGGGCAAGAGCTGGGTCCAGGCCCGCGTGCCGACTCGCCAGTTGCTGACCGCCGTCTATTTTGTCGACGAACAGCACGGGTGGGCGGTGGGACACGACGCACAGATCCTCGCCAGCAGCGATGGTGGCAAGAACTGGAACAAACAGTTCGAAGACCTGGCCCGCGAGGCGCCGTTGCTGGATGTCTGGTTCAAGGACCTGCAGAACGGTCTGGCCGTCGGGGCCTACGGTGCCTTGTTGACCACCACTGACGGCGGACAGCACTGGGAAGACGTCAGCGATCGGCTGGACAACGAAGATCAATACCACCTCAACGGCATTGCTCAGGTCAAGGACGCTGGGCTATTCATCGTCGGCGAGGCTGGCAGCATGTTTCGCTCCCATGATGAAGGGCAGACCTGGGAAAAGCTTGACGGTCCCTATCAGGGCTCGCTGTTCGGGGTGATCGGTACCGCCAGCCCTTCGACGCTGCTGGCCTATGGTTTGCGCGGCAACCTGTTCCGCTCCACTGACTTTGGTGACACCTGGCAGCCCATTGAGCTGCAGGGCGCACGCGGCCCGCTGGAATTCGGCCTGGCCAGTGCTTCGCTGCTGGCTGATGGCTCGCTGGTGCTGGTCGGCAATGGCGGCAGTGTGATGCGCAGCAGCGACGACGGCGAAACCTTTCAGGTCTTCAACCGCCCCGACCGGATCTCGCTGGCGGGTGTGACCTCCAATCTTCAAGGCAATCTGATTCTGGTAGGTCAAGGAGGCGTTCGCATCGCCTCGCCAACGGGCGCCGAGACGACCCAACAATAAGACCTTTCAGGGCGGGGACATTCAGGCATGACCAATCTTCAACACACCCAGCATTCCGGCGGAAAAGAGACCTTTCTTGAACGCCTGATCTTCAACAACCGCCCGGCCGTGATCATTCTGTGCCTGCTGGCCAGTATTTTTCTGTTCTGGCAGGCCACCCAGGTTCGCCCGTCCACCAGCTTCGAGAAGATGATTCCGCTGTCCCATCCGTTCATCCAGAACATGATGGCGCACCGCAACGATCTCGCGAACCTGGGTAACACCGTGCGTATCTCGGTGGAGGCCAGGGATGGCGACATCTTTTCCAAGCAGTACATGGAGACGCTGCGCCAGATCAGCGACGAGGTGTTCTACATCCCCGGCGTCGACCGCTCCGGCCTGAAATCGCTGTGGAGCCCGAGCGTACGCTGGACCGAAGTCACGGAGGAGGGCTTTGCCGGTGGCGAAGTGATTCCGCAGAGTTACAACGGTTCGGATGAGAGTCTGGACCTGTTGCGCAACAACATACTCAAGTCCGGGCAGGTCGGACGATTGGTGGCCAACGACTTCAAATCCAGCATCATCGATGTGCCGTTGCAGGAGTCCTACCCGGACCCTGCTGATCAGGGCAAGTTGCTGGCGCTGGACTATCAGCAGTTCTCGCACCAGCTCGAAGAGAAGATTCGCGACAAGTACGAAGCCCAGAACCCCAACATCAAGATTCACATTGTCGGTTTCGCCAAGAAGGTCGGTGATCTGATCGACGGCCTGTTCATGGTGGTGATGTTCTTCGGCATCGCCTTTCTGATCACGCTGGTTCTGCTGATCTGGTTCACCCGCTGCCTTCGCAGCACCATCGCCGTGCTGATCACCACGTTGATTGCGGTGATCTGGCAACTGGGGCTGATGCATGTCGTGGGGTTCGGTATCGACCCGTACTCAATGCTGGTGCCGTTCCTGATCTTTGCCATCGGCATTTCCCATGGCGTGCAGAAGATCAACGGTATCGCCTTGCAATCCAGCGACGCCGAAAACGCATTGATGGCGGCGAAGCGTACTTTCCGTCAGCTGTTCCTGCCGGGCATGATCGCGATTCTGGCCGACGCCGTGGGTTTCATCACGCTGCTGATCATTGATATCGGCGTGATTCGCGAGCTGGCCATCGGGGCGTCCATCGGTGTCGCGGTGATCGTGTTCACCAACCTGATCCTGCTGCCAGTGGCCATTTCCTACGCAGGCATCAGCAAGCGGGCGATCAATCGCAGCAAGCAGGACGCGGTGTCCGAGCATCCGTTCTGGCGGCTGCTGTCCAACTTTGCCAGCGCAAAGGTCGCGCCGGTCTCCATTGTGCTGGCGCTGCTCGCCTTCGGTGGCGGCCTCTGGTACAGCCAGAACCTCAAGATCGGCGACCTGGACCAGGGCGCGCCGGAGCTGCGTCCCGATTCACGCTACAACAAGGACAACGCGTTCATCATCAGTCACTACTCCACCAGTTCGGACGTGCTGGTGGTGATGGTCAAGACGCCTCCAGAAGGCTGCTCGGCCTATCCGACGATGTCGGCGATCAACGAACTGGCCTGGAAGATGGAGAACACTCAGGGCGTGCAATCGGCCATCTCGCTGGTGACGGTTTCCAAGCAGGTCATCAAGGGCATGAACGAGGGCAACCTGAAATGGGAAACTCTGTCGCGTAACAAGGACGTGCTCAACAACTCCATTGCCCGTGCCGATGGCCTGTACAACAACACCTGTTCGCTGGCACCCCTGCTGGTGTTCCTCAACGACCACAAGGCCGAAACCCTTGACCGTGCGGTACATGCGGTGCAGGACTTCGCCAAAGAGAACGACCGCCCGGACATGCAGTTCTTGCTGGCTGCGGGTAACGCCGGTATCGAAGCGGCGACCAACGAGGTGATCAAGAAGTCCGAGCTGACCATCCTGATTCTGGTCTACATCTGCGTCGCCGCCATGTGCATGATCACCTTCCGCTCCTGGGCGGCGACGCTGTGCATCGTGCTGCCGCTGGTCCTGACCTCGGTGCTGGGCAACGCGCTGATGGCGTTCATGGGCATCGGCGTGAAAGTCGCGACCTTGCCGGTGGTGGCACTGGGCGTGGGGATCGGGGTCGATTACGGTATCTACATCTACAGCCGTCTGGAGAGTTTCCTGCGCGCCGGACTGCCGTTGCAGGAGGCCTATTACGAAACCCTCAAGTCCACGGGCAAGGCGGTGCTGTTTACCGGTCTGTGTCTGGCAATTGGCGTGTGCACCTGGATCTTCTCGGCGATCAAGTTCCAGGCCGACATGGGCCTGATGCTGACCTTCATGCTGCTGTGGAACATGTTCGGCGCACTGTGGCTGCTGCCAGCACTGGCGCGGTTCCTGATCAAACCGGAGAAAATGGCGGGCAAGGTGGGGAATTCACTGTTTTCGCATTGATAAGGCGGTGGCGCATGAGTGTGCCAACGCTATACAGTCGCGAGACATAAACGCAACCCCCCGTGGGAGGCGGCTTGCCGGCGATGCGGATTTTCAGTCGATACATCAGTGACTGGTCTTACGCTATCGCCGGCAAGCCGCCTCCCACGGGTTGTATGTTCAGCCAGTCATTAACGGTTTAGCCCTGTCCTGCGCTTTTCCGGGTTTGTGCATCGCACCTGCCAATCAAACCCCGCCGAGCACGACCGTCAGCGCGTTGCGCGCATCGTCCAGTTGCACCAGTGAAGCATGGCGGGCGGCGAGGGCGTCGCGGTTCTGGATGGCGGTGAGGATGGCCTTGTGACGCGGCATGGCCAGCTCGTGCAGGTTGGGCCGCTTGTTGGAATACTTCAGCGCTTCGCGCAACGCCAGTGAGAGCATGTTGCACAAGTGAGCCAACAGGTCATTGTGAGTCGCGTCGGCGATACGGCTGTGAAAATCCAGGTCAGGTTGCAGCAGGTCTTCCGGCGTCGGGGCCGCTTCCATGCGCTGGTACGCCTCATGAATCGACTCGATTTCCTCATCCGTCGCATGCTGCGCCGCCAGCGCTGCAACAGCGGGTTCGATCACTGCGCGCACGCTGGTCAGCAGATTGAAGAACTCATTCTGCGGCGAGCTCTGCATCACCCAATGCAATACATCCGGATCCAGCAGGTGCCATTCGCGCCGTTCCTTGACCACCGTTCCGACGCGTGGCCTCGAGTAGACCAGACCCTTGGCCACCAATACCCGCGTGGCTTCACGCAGCACCGGACGGCTGACGGCGTACTCTTCGCAGAGCAGCGCCTCGGGAGGCAGTTTTTCGTCAGGTTTGAAACGACCGGATACGATCTGCATGCCCAGTTCCTGGACAATGCGCGCGTGCATGCTTTTACGGTCTGAAGGCTTTCGGTAGTCCATGGGAACGTGCGTCGATCCTGGCGGTGAGTGCCGCGCATCATAACACTGCGCATCGCCCAAGGCGGCCGCCCGTGGGAGGGGCAGCCGCTTCTCAGGACAGGGAACTGATGGCAGTCAGCGACTAGTGAGAATGCCTCGGCACTTCAGAGCCTCGGTTGCCGATCAGGAAGTCGAAATCGCAGCCCTGATCCGCTTGCATGACGTGATCGATATACAGCTGGCGATAGCCACCCAGCAGCAATTGAGGTGGTGCCTGCCAGTCGGCCAGACGCGCCGCCAGTTCCGCTTCAGGAATGTCCAGGTGCAAACGCCCGCTGGCGCAGTCCAGTTCGATCCAGTCGCCTTCCTTCACCACCGCCAGCGGTCCGCCTGCCGCCGCTTCCGGTGCCACATGCAGCACCACGGTGCCGTAGGCCGTACCGCTCATGCGCGCATCGGAAATCCGCACCATATCGGTCACGCCCTGGGCCAGCAGCTTGGCCGGAAGGCCCATGTTGCCGACCTCCGCCATGCCGGGATAACCCTTGGGTCCGCAGTTCTTGAGGACCATCACGGAGGTTGCGTCGATGTCCAGATCCGGATCGTTGATGCGGGCCTTGTACATCTCGAAATTCTCGAACACCACGGCGCGACCGCGATGTTGCATCAGCGCAGGTGTCGCAGCGGAAGGCTTGAGCACGGCGCCCAGCGGGGCGAGGTTACCGCGCAGCACGCAGATACCGCCGTCGGCGCGGATCGGGTTGTCCAGCGCGCGGATCACCTGATCTTCGCCATAGATCGGCGAGTTGCAGGTGTTCTCGGCAATGCTTTTGCCGTTGACGGTCAGTGCGTCAGGGTTGGGCAGCAGACCGGCTTCATTCATGCGTCGCAGCACGGCGGGCAGGCCACCCGCGTAGTAGAACTCTTCCATCAGGAAGCGCCCGGACGGTTGCAGGTCGACGATGGTTGGCATGCCGCGACCGACGCGGGTCCAGTCATCCAGCTCCAGATCGACACCGATGCGTCCGGCGATGGCTTTCAGGTGGATCACAGCGTTGGTCGAGCCACCGATGGCGGCGTTGACCCGGATTGCGTTCTCGAACGCGGCCTTGGTCAGGATCTTCGACAAACGCAGGTCTTCACGAACCATGTCTACAGCGCGCATGCCGGACATGTGCGCGAGCACGTAGCGTCGTGAATCCACTGCCGGAATCGCTGCGTTGTGTGGCAGCGAGGTGCCCAGCGCTTCGGCCATGCAGGCCATGGTGGATGCGGTGCCCATGGTGTTGCAGGTGCCTGCCGAGCGGGACATGCCGGCTTCGGCAGACAGGAATTCATCCAGGCTGATCGTGCCGGCTTTATAGGATTCATGCATCTGCCAGACGATGGTGCCGGCGCCGATGTCCTTGCCTTCGTGCTTGCCGTTGAGCATCGGCCCACCGGTCACGACGATGGCCGGAATGTCGCAACTGGCCGCGCCCATCAGCAGGGCCGGGGTTGTCTTGTCACAGCCGGTCAGCAGCACAACGCCATCGATCGGGTTGCCGCGAATCGCTTCCTCGACATCCATGCTCGCCAGGTTGCGGGTGAACATCGCGGTAGGGCGCAGGTTGGATTCACCGTTGGAGAACACCGGGAATTCAACCGGCCAGCCACCGGCCTCGATCACGCCGCGTTTGACGTGTTCGGCAATCTGACGGAAGTGGGCGTTGCAAGGCGTCAGCTCTGACCAGGTGTTGCAAATGCCGATGATCGGCTTGCCTTGAAACTGATGGTCGGCGATGCCCTGATTCTTCATCCAGCTACGGTACATGAAGCCGTTCTTGTCGGCAGTGCCAAACCACTGGGCAGAACGAAGGGTCGGTTTTTTATCGGAGTCAGACATGATCGGCTCTCTTATTGTAAGACTTAATGTCGATGCTGCTGGCTAAGGTAAGCCTAAAAAACGCCGATTGGAAGAGTTGTCAGTTTAAATAGTATTACTATATAGTCGTTTTCAGTTGAGGGACGACCCTTGCTTCGGTGTTGCTGCATATCGGCACCCAGGTACTGAGGTGATCCCCGCAGGTTCCATAACAAAAACAATGGGAGACCGCCTTCATGAGCCAGGAACTGCGGCTTATACGTCGCATTACGTTCAAACTGATTCCCTTTCTGATCCTGCTTTACCTGATTGCCTACGTGGACCGCTCTGCCGTGGGCTTTGCCAAGCTGCACATGGGTGCCGACATCGGTATCGGCGACGCTGCCTACGGGCTGGGTGCCGGGCTGTTTTTCATCGGTTACTTCCTGCTGGAAATCCCCAGTAACCTGATGCTCGAACGCTTTGGCGCACGCCGCTGGTTCGCCCGGATCATGATTACCTGGGGCGCCATCACCATTGGTATGGCCTTCGTTCAGGGGCCGCACAGCTTCTACGTGATGCGCTTTCTGTTGGGCGCGGCCGAGGCGGGCTTCTTTCCTGGCGTGCTGTACTACATCACCCAGTGGTTCCCGGTTCGCCATCGCGGCAAGATATTGGGCCTGTTCATCCTCTCGCAACCCATCGCCATGATGATCACCGGTCCCGTGTCCGGCGGTCTGCTGGGCATGGACGGCGTCTTGGGCCTGCATGGCTGGCAGTGGCTGTTCATTGTTATCGGTACCCCTGCGATTCTGCTGACCTGGCCGGTGTTGCGCTGGTTGCCGGACGGTCCGCAGCAGGTGAACTGGATGAGTCAGGACGAGAAGGACTGGCTGACCGGCGAGCTGAAGAAGGATCTGGAAGAGTACGGCCAGACCCGCCATGGCAATCCGCTGCATGCGCTCAAGGACAAGCGCGTGTTGTTGCTGGCGCTGTTCTACCTGCCCGTGACCTTGAGCATCTATGGACTTGGCCTGTGGCTGCCGACGCTGATCAAGCAGTTCGGCGGCAGTGATCTGACCACCGGTTTCGTCTCTTCAGTGCCTTACATTTTCGGGATCATCGGCCTGCTGATCGTGCCGCGCAGTTCCGACCGCCTCAACGACCGTTACGGCCATCTGGCGGTGCTGTATGTGCTGGGCGCCATCGGTCTGTTCTGCAGTGCCTGGCTGACGCTGCCAGTCGCGCAACTGGCAGCGTTGTGTGTCGTGGCGTTCGCGCTGTTTTCCTGCACGGCCGTGTTCTGGACCCTGCCGGGCCGTTTCTTTGCGGGTGCCAGTGCGGCAGCCGGTATTGCGTTGATCAACTCGGTCGGCAACCTGGGCGGCTATATTGGACCGTTCGTGATCGGCGCCCTGAAAGAGGTGACCGGCAGTCTGGCGTCAGGCCTGTACTTCCTGTCCGGCGTCATGGTCTTCGGTCTGGTGCTGACCGGCATCGTTTATCACGTGCTGGAGCGCAAACATGTGCTGCCAGCCTCCGAGTTTGCCGCCAGCGCCAAGGCGCGCTAGGTCCGGCTTTTCACTGTCTGAAAGGAGATTTCCATGCGGTTGGTGCAATTTGAATTGAACAACGGTGAGCGTCGGGTCGGTCTGGTGGACGGCGATCAGGTGCGTGAAGTGCAGGGCGTAGAGAGCGTGCGCGAACTGGCACTGGCGGCGATCAAGGCCGGTTCAGGGCTTGCGCAGCAGGTCGAGCAGCGCGGTGTTGGCGAGGCGCATGATTACGCGCAACTGCTGGAAGAGCTGCGCATTCTGCCGCCACTGGATCACCCGGATCCGGCGCACT
Organism: Pseudomonas viridiflava; assembly: GCF_001642795.1. Lineage (GTDB taxonomy): Bacteria > Pseudomonadota > Gammaproteobacteria > Pseudomonadales > Pseudomonadaceae > Aquipseudomonas > Aquipseudomonas viridiflava. Next base: position 370,189 of record NZ_LKEH01000047.1, read on the forward strand.
TGCTGGTCAGTGGTACGGGGCTGACGCATCTGGGCAGCGCTTCTGCGCGGGACAAGATGCATCAGCAGTCGGGCGACGAGTCAGCCATGACCGACACCATGCGCATCTTCAAGTGGGGCGTGGAAGGTGGCAAACCGCAAGCCGGGCAGGTCGGTGTGCAGCCGGAATGGTTCTACAAGGGCGATGGCAGCATTGTCGTGCGTCCGGGCGAGTCGTTCTCGCTGCCGCCGTTCGCTGAAGATGGCGGGGAAGAGCCGGAGTTGAGCGGTCTGTACGTGATCGGCCACGACCACAAGCCTTACCGGCTGGGCTACGCAATCGGCAATGAGTACTCCGACCACATCATGGAGCGCCGCAATTACCTGTACCTGGCCCACTCCAAGCTGCGCGCCTGCTCGTTCGGGCCGGAACTGCGCGTCGGTGATCTGCCGCAGAACCTGTCGGGCACCAGCAAGGTCTGGCGTGACGGCGAAGTGCTGTGGGAGAAAGAGTTCCTCAGCGGCGAGGCCAACATGTGCCATAGCCTGGAAAACCTTGAGTACCATCACTTCAAATACGCCCAGTTCCTGCGTCCAGGTGACGTGCACGTACATTTCTTCGGCACCGCGACGCTGTCCTTCGCCGACGGCATACGGACCCAGCCGGGGGATAAGTTCGAAGTCAGCCAGGCTGAATTCGGCAAGCCGCTGGTCAACGGTCTGGCACCGAGCGAAGCGGTGTTTCAGCCGGGTGGAATTGGCAAGCTGTGAGATAAGGGCACCCATGTTGTTCTGCGCCATCTCCTCAAGGTGACGCAGAGCGTCACGGGCTGCATGCCCGCGCAGAGCACTCAGCGTTATACACAAGTTTGCAAGACGCGCAAAACGGGGGGCAAAACGAAAGTGACTGACTGAATGCATACCCCCGTGGGAGGCGGCTTGCCGGCGATGGCGTCAGTTCAGTCACTGATAGATCGCTTCAGAAAAAGCATCGNCCGCCTCCCACAGTCCGTGGTCGCAGCAAGACTCGGCTATAACGCTGAGCGCAAGCATGGGCATGATCGGGGTGCTTGAGATCACGCTGATCGTTCCTCACGCTCCGATGGGCACGATCAGTGTTTGACAGACTTGTGTATAACGATGAGCGCGGAGCATGGGCATGATCGGTGTGCGTGAGACCACTGATCGTTCCCACGCTCCAGCGTGGTAACGCCGCCCTGGACGCTCCGCGTCCGCTTGTGGCCGTTGCAGGGTTCGCGAAGATCATGGCAAGTCATCGCGCTATTGCCCTATCATTCGCGCTTTTGCAGCCCGGATGCCCTCATGACCACTACCCCAGACACTTTGCTCGCCGCCCTTGAAACTTCTTCGATGCTGGAAATCGACGGTCTTCACGCCTGGGAATTTTCCCTGGGTGAAGAGCTGAACATCGAGTGCATGGACGGACGCGAGCGCAAGGTATGGCGTTTCACGCTGGATCAGGTCAAGGCTGCGGTCTTCGACGAGTCGCTGCAAAGCTGGGTCGTCAACGATGGCAACGCCGACCACCGCATCGTCTGCCTCGATGCCTTCACGCCTAGCGATGAAGACGACGCCGACGAAGCTTGATCCAGATCAAGTGCGCTTCACCGGTTAGCCGCTAGATTCGACGCTGTACACACTGGCTTCGCCAGTGTCGGCCCAATGGACTGGGCCGAAACCAAAAAGATAGGGAGATCCAATGTCTACTCAAGGTGCGTTGAGTCGTGCACGTCTGTTGCCGACGTTTCTGGGGGGCCTGCTGCTGGGGCTGGGCATCATCATGGTCATCGGCGGCTTCAGGCTGTCGGGCCTGGGCGGTTCGTTCTACTACATGCTTTGCGGGTTCGGCTTCTCGGCCATCGGTATTTTGCTGGTGATCGGGCTGCGCTTCGCTGTCTGGCTGTTCACCCTGATGCTGTTGCTGAGCACAGTATGGGCGCTCTGGGAGGTTGGCCTGGACCGTCAACGCCTGATGCCGCGTCTGTTCGTGTGGTTTCTGGTCGGGCTGGTTCTGGTGCTTCCGGTTGCACGTCAGGCGCTCAAACCGTCCCGTCAGCGTGTGTCCGTCAGCAGCCTCATCATCGCTTTGATCCTGGCGGGCATCACGCTCGACCCCATCGGTCAGCTCAAGTACTTCACTCACCATACGCAGGAAATCGTGGCCACGCTGGTTCCGGGCATGGAGCTGCCGTGGGTGTCATTTGCCGAGACACAAGCCCGGTTCCGGCAGCCGGAAGGCTAGTCGGCGCAGAATCCATTGCAGACCTTGCAAAACTACACCCCGTTGTCAGTGTCATAGAGCTGATTGCCGCGTGACAGGCGTCATAACTTCAACAAAAGGGATGCCCCCATGCCCCACAAAATTCTGCCTTGGCTGGCGATGGCCAGTGCCATGAGCGCTTTCACCCTGCAGGCTCAAACCATGACCGATTCCGAACTGCTGCTGGGTTCCTACACCCAGGGCGCGAGCGAGGGGATCTACCGTTTTGGCTTCGACAGCAAGACCGGCATGATCAGCCCCAAGCCGCTTCAAGTGATCAAGACCGAGAACCCCTCCTGGCTGACGGTTTCCAAGGACCAGCGTTACCTGTTCGTCGTCAACGAAAACGGCCCTGGCCAGACCGACACGGTGGGTAAGGTCAGCAGTTTCTCCATCGAACCCAAGACCTTCAAGGTTGCACCGATCAATCAGGTCGAAACCAAAGGCGAGGAGCCGACTCACTCGAGCCTGAGCAAGGACGGCCGCTACTTGTTCGTGGCGAACTACGCGGTGAACCCTGATCCGGGTGGCGCGTTGTCTGTGATGCCGGTCGGCAAGAATGGCCAGTTGAGTGATGCCGTTCAGGTCCTGCCTCTGGGCCCTGGCAGCAAGGTCAATCCGGAACGGCAGGCCTCGTCCCATGTTCACCTGGCAGTGCCAACGCCGGATGGCAATTACGTGGTAACGGCCGACCTGGGTGCCGACAAGCTGTTCGTCTACCGCTACAACGCTGATCAGGCCAAACCCCTGCAACCTGCCAAGGTGCCGACCGTGCAGTTGCCAGCGGGCAGTGGTCCACGTCATGTGCTGTTCAGCAGCGATGGTAAACATGCCTGGCTGGTACTGGAAATGTCGGCTCAGGTGGTGGTGTTCGACTACCTGGACGGCGGCTTCAAGCAAACCCAGATCCTGGACATGAAAAACAAGGGCGTTGACCAGAAGAACGGCGGCGGCGCCTTGCACGCCTCACCCGACGGCAAGTTCCTGTACGTGACCAACCGTGGCGAGGCCAATCAGGTCGTGGTGTTCCGCATCGACCCTGCCAGCGGGAAGCTTGAGGAAATCCAGCGTCGCACTGTTGAAGGCAAGGAGCCTCGTGAGTTCAGCTTCGACCCCAGCGGCAGGTTCATGCTGTTTGCCAATCAGAAGAGTAACCAGATCGTGACCGTACGCCGTGATCCGCAAACCGGCATGATCGGCGAAACGGTGCAGAAACTTGATGTAGATGCACCTTCTTATGTGCATTTTTTGAGTGACAAATAGGATACAAACGCGTCAGCCCGCGCAAACCGCGGGCTGAAGCCGTTATCAATCCTGATGATATAAGTTAGTGCTACAAAAGATTTCTGCTGAATCACCCTCAGGCGTAAGTTTGAGTCACGGCCAAGACGGCCAGAACTCACAGCAGCACAGAAGCAGTGTGCAGCGCCGACATAGAGAGGTGACCAACATGAACTTCAATCTTTTCTCCATCATTGCTGCATCGGCTATTTCCGCTTCCGTGGCACTTCCTGCCAGCGCCAGTGTTGAAGTCAGCGACAAGAAAGCCCACGCGACACAGACCTACACAACCAAGTATCTGCAACAAAGCGCCAACTTCTACGCCGCGCTGGATCACAAGTCCGCGCAATGAAGCGTGCGTGAATCCATTCCCCGTTAACGAAGGTTTCGATGCCGGGGAATGGATTCGTGAACGGCAATGCTTTCGCGAGCATGTTCGCCCACACAGGTCCACGCGACCACTGCCCATTGCGTGGCAGACAAGGCATGGACTGTTACGTGAGCCTGCTCGCGAAAGCGTTGAATCCCCTTGACCCCGTTACCTCATCCGTTACGGGGATTTTTTTGTGCGGGAAAAAGACAATCGTGGGCAGTTGGTCTATTTGCGCATGACTGCTTCAAACAGATTGGAGTCCAGAAAGCGCTGCAGCCAGTTGCGCAAGGCAGGGTAGGGACTTTGTGCAAACCAGTCCGGATCGACAAAGCAGAACTGGCGAATGAACGGCGCGAGGGCGATGTCAGCCAGTGTCTGTCGTTCACCCAGCAGATAAGCCCCCGATTGCAGTCGATCTTCCAGCTTGTGCAGAAAGACCTCGCCCAACGCTCGGTAATGTTCGGTTGGGTGTTCCGGATAACGCACCGCGTACTTGTAGCGATCCAGATTCAGCTTGAAGACATGATCGTTCTCTTCGATCAGGTCGACGATCTGTCGTTGTCCCGAAGGGGCGTCCGCCAGCAGCCAGTCATCCGGGTCGTTCTGCGCCAGTGCCCAGTGCATGATGTCCAGACTCTGTTCCAGAACACGGTCTTCCAGGACCAGCACTGGGACTGTGCCCTTGGGCGAGCGTTTGAGCATTTCCGGCGGCTTGTCCTTGAGGCTGACTTCGTGAATGTCTACCTGACAGCCCGCGTAATGCAACGCCATGCGGGCGCGCATGGCGTACGGGCAGCGTCGGAAAGAGTAGAGCACCGGTGTCATGAACTGCCGACTTCGATGGTGCTCAGCCCGTTGCCCTGACGACGGACCTTGATCTGCACCGGGATGCGCTCGTGCATTTCCTGAACGTGGGAAATGACGCCCACCTTGCGACCCTGAGCCTGCAGGCCGTCCAGTGCATCCATGGCCAGTTGCAGCGACTCCGGGTCGAGGCTGCCGAAGCCTTCGTCGATAAACAGCGATTCGATACGCAAGGTGCTGGACGCCATCGATGCCAGGCCCAGCGCCAAAGCCAGCGACACCAGAAAGGTTTCTCCGCCGGACAGCGAATGCACCGATCGGGTCTCGTCGCCCATCTCGGTGTCCAGCACCAGCAGGCCGAGCATGCTGCCGCCGCGTTTGAGGCGGTAGCGGCGCACCAGTTGTTTCAGTTGCGCGTTGGCGTGGTGCACCAGCAGATCGAGGTTGTAGGCCTGGGCGATCTTGCGGAATTTGTCGCCTTCTGCCGAGCCGATCAGCGCAGCCAGTCGTGCCCAGCGTTGGTATTCGCCGGTGGCGTCGTTGATGCGCGTCTGCAATTCACTGTTGGCGTTGCGGCGGCGCTGGTCTTCGCTCAGTTGCGCGCGCAGTTCGGCACAGTGCTGTTCGCTCAGGGCCGTCTGTTCCTGCGCCTGCAACAGGGCGACATTCAACGCGTCGCTGTCGGTCAGGTCGGCATGTTGCGCCTGATGCTGCTGCACGCGCTGTTCGCGTTCGTTGAGCAGGATTCGCGCCTGCTCCAGCGCTTTCTCGGCTGCCTGCGACTGCTGGCGCAACTGTTCGCCCTGCTCGTCATCGTAGGTGAGGAGGGTGTCCAGCGCCGCGTCATCCAGTTCTGCGTGCTGACTGCGCCAGTCGGTGAGGGTGGCGTCCAGCTCCGTCAGTTCCTGCTGCAAGGCCTGCTGCTGTTGCTCACCGGACTTGAGTTCGGCCGCCAGCTGTATCAGCTGACTCTGGATATCCTGCAGGGACTGGGCAGCCGAGCTTTCGGCCTGACGGGCCTGCTCGACGGCGTGTTCCAGCGTCTGCTGCCACTGCTCGGCGCTGGTGTGGTCGCCCAACAGGTCCTTTAACCGTTGCTGGCTTGCCTGCTGCTGTTCGCTGAGGGCGGCCACGGCCTGCTGCTGTTCTGTAACGCGCTGCAGGCGGTTCTTCTGCTCGACTTGTTCGCTGTCGATGCGCTGCTGGCGTTCACGCTGTTCCTGCTGCTCTTCGCCTTGCTGCTCCAGTTGATCGAGGCGCTGCACCACTTGCTGCTCAAGCTGCATCACGGTGGTCGAGGCATCACTGCGCAGCCCATCCAGAGTCTGCGAAGACACCAGCGGCGCGAGTGCAGCCAGTTCTTCGTCCAGACGCTGCTGATCAGCGCTCAGTTGCTGGAGCTGTTCGGTCACGTGATGGGCTGCGGCCTGACTGGCTTCCTGCGCGGTCTGCACCGACTGCTGCAGGCGTGCGGCATCTTTCTGCAGATTGAGCAGGGCTTGCTGGCGCTGCTCGTCGCGCAGAATGATTTCGTTCAAGTGGCTGAGCTGCTGGCTCAGCCAGGCATCGCGTTTGGCAGGATCACGGTCCAGCAACTGGGCGCCGAGCGGATGCGCTTCAAGGTCCGGAGCCAGTGCCTGATGGCGTTGCATCAGTTGGTCGTGCTGGCGTAGCAGTTCTTTCTGCCGGGCGATGATACCGCCGACCTGCTCGCGCAATTGGTTGCGCTGCTCGGTCAGGGTGTCGACGGCCTTTTGTGCGCTGGCCTGCTCATCTTCGTCGTGTTGGGTCAGGCTTTGCAGCAAGGCTTCCGGCTGATGCCACGGGTGCTCGGCACTGCCGCAGACCGGGCAGGGCTGGTCGTCCTGCAACTGGGTACGCAGTTCTTCGACGCTGGCGCTGCGGGCCAGACGCTGGCGCTCCAGCAACTGGCGGGTCACGTTAAGGGTCTGTTCGGCGACAGTCAGCTCGTCCTTGACCTTGATGCCCTGGGCGACCAGTTGCTCGCGTTCCTGCTGGGCTTCCTGTTGCTGCCGGGTCAGCGCCTGCAATTGGTGTTCGATGTCCTGCTGGGTGGCCCATAGACGCGTCACCTCTTCGAAAGCGCGCTGCTGCTTGCGGTTGTCCTGCAACAGGCTGCCGAGGATCTGCAGTTGTTCGGTGACGGCAGCGACTTCGCAATCGGCCTCGCGGTACAGCAACTCCAGCGCGTTGCGTTGTTCTGTCAGTTTTTGCTCGGCCTCGCTGGCGCGCTGTTGCAGCGCAGGCAGCTCGCGGTTGCCGTGCTTGAGGCGATTGGCAGTGAGCGTCAGGGTTTTCAGGCGGTCGCGCCACGCGTTCCAGCCTTGGGCCAGCGGAGCCAGATCGCTGCTGTCCGCCAGTTGTACGGCGATGCGCTCAAGACGCTGGGCAACCTGCTGTTGCTGGTCGAGCAGGATGTCCAGGCCGGTCTGGCCCTGAGTACAGAGGTGCTCGGCCTGCTGATGGTGTTCCGAGGCTTTGGCCAATTCCTGAGCGAGGCGGTTCAGCGTGCTGTGCGCATCGAACGCCTGCTGCAACAGTGGTTTGGCGGAGTTGTGCGCCTGCTGGGCGTCCTGCAACCGAAGCTGCGCCTGGCTGCGTTGATCGTGCAGTTGCTGCTGGCCGGTCTGCAGCGAGACCTGTTGCTCCCGGTGCTGGCGAATCTGCTCGGCCAGTGGCGCGAGCTGAGCGTTCAGGGTGATCCGGCGTGCGAAGCGGTGCCGTTGCGGACCGAGGCGTTCAAGCTGCCCCAGTGTCTGACGCTGGCTGCTCTGGTCGTCCCACACCTGCTGCGCGGCGGTCAGGCTTTCCTGAGCGGCGAGTTGTTCGTCGCGCAGCCGATGCAGTTCGGTCAGCCATTGCTGCTGCAGTTCCAGCTGGCGCTGTTGAGCCTGATGGAGCTTGAGCTGCTGCTGGGCGTCGCTCATGCGCTGCTCGAGCTCGGCAAGCTGCTCGGGATCCAGCGGGCTGATATGACTGGCCTGGGCGGTCAGTGCCTTGAGCGCTTCTTCGGCTTCCTTGCTCTTGCTGTAGGCGCGTCGGCCGAGCTGGCTGTAGATCGCCGTGTTGGTCAGCTTCTCCAGCAGTTCGCTGCGTTCCTTGTCGTCGGCCTTGAGAAAGGCGCTGAACTCGCTCTGGGCGAGCATCACGGCACGGGTGAACTGTTCGAAATTGAGGCCCAGACGGCTTTCGATCAGTTGCTCGAATTCGCGTTTGCTCTGATTGCTGAGGATCTGCTCGCTGTCCAGATCGGTCAGGGTCTGGCGGCTGGCCTGAAGTTTCTTGGCGGCGTTGTCCCGCGCGCGGTTGGTTTCCCAGCGCGCCCGATAGCGGCGTTGGTCGATGCCGATGAAGTCCACTTCGGCGTAACCGCTGCCGGTGCCACGGCGCAGCAGGGTGCGTGGATCGCTGGTGGTAATGTCGCCGTCGATGTCGGGGACCTTCGACTGGCCGATGTTGCTCAGGCGCGGAATGGCCCCGAACAGTGCCAGGCACAACGCATCGAGCAGCGTGCTCTTGCCTGCGCCGGTCGGGCCGGTAATGGCGAACAGGCCGGCGCTGGCCAAGGGCTCTGCGGTGAAGTCCAGTTCGAACGGTCCGGCCAGCGAGGCCAGGTTTTTCAGGCGAATGGCAAGAATCTTCATGGCTGTTCGCTCTCCTGCTGCACTTCACGCAACAGTGTGGCGAAGTCGGTCAGGGTCTGTTCATCGACCTCGCTGCCGAAGTTGTCCTGCCAGGCGCGGCTGAACAGTTCCTGCGGGCTGAGCTGATCCAGTTCGATCAGCGCGGCATCGTCATCACTGCCGTCGGCGCTGCCCTTGCCTGCGTATTCGGCACCGATGCGCACCAGTCGCACGGCCTTGCCCTGCAGGGCGGTTTCGATCTGGTTGCGCAGGTCCGGCTGCGGCTCGTCGAGGCGCACGCGCACCTCCAGCCACGGCTGTCGATCCGGGTCGGCCAACAGATCGACGTTGGGCAGTTCCTTGAGCTGCACCAGCAGTTCGGCCAGCGGTGCAGGGCCCAGGCGTTGCAGGTTGACGGCGCGTGGAATCAGGCAGGTGTCGACACTGGTCAGGGTTTCACCGTCGCAGTTGATTTCCAGAATCTGATGCTGATAGCCGATTTCCGAGAATGACAATGGGATCGGCGAGCCGCTGTAGCGAATGCGCTCTTCACCGTTGACCCGCTGCGGCTTGTGCAGATGTCCGAGGGCGACGTAGGTGATGCTCGGCCCGAACAGGCTGGCGGGCAGGGCCTCGGCGTTGCCGATGATCAGGCTGCGCTCGGAGTCTTCGGACACCGAACCACCGGCCATGTGCGCATGGCTTACGGCAATCAGCGCCTGACCCGGCTGGCGTTTGAGGTTGGCGGCTTCGATCAGGCGCTCGTGAACTCTGGCGATACCTTTCAGGTAATCGTCGCCCAGCGTCGGACCGGTGACTTCGGCCGGGCGCAGGAACGGCAGCGCCAGGCACCACGCCCGGACCTGACCTTCGGCGTCGGGCAGTGGCAGCAGCAGCCGCTCGGCGTCCAGCACGCCTTCATCCAGCCACAGCACACGGCCGAGCGCGTGGGTGCGCAGACGACGCATCAGCGGTGCGGGCAGTTCGATGCGCGAACCTGAGTCGTGGTTTCCGGCAATCATGACGATGGTCAGCAGCGGGTTCTGTTCGTGGGCATTGACGATGAAGTCGTACAGCCGTTCCTGGGCTTTGACCGGCGGGTTGACGGTGTCGAAGATGTCGCCCGCGATCAACAGCACATCAGGCTGGCGCTCTGCCAGACGCGCCAGCAGCCAGGTCAGAAAGCAGGCGTGTTCGAAATCGCGCTCCTGACCGTGAAGGTTCTGACCCAGATGCCAGTCGGAAGTGTGAAACAGACGCATTGAATTACCTTGTCATCAAAGGGGTGGCCGGCTGCATCCTCACTTGGGATACAGCGGCGGCAACCCGGCATCGCCTGCCGGGTCCTGAATGTGTTCGGCGGCGGGCAGGGTGCGGATCGCACGCCACAGGTCCTCGCCCAGCCAGAGTTTTCCGGTCTCACTGTAGAGTGCGCCGTTCAGGCCATCCAGTGCATCGGACAGCGGCACGAAGCGGGCCGCCATGTCGGCCAGGGTTTCCGGTTGTTGGCGCGCCCAGGCATCCAGGGCCTGGCGCGTGGCCTGCGGGTCGTTGGCCAGACAGGCGCGCTTGAGATCGTCCAGCACAGTACGCGGGCTCGGGCCTGCCTGCACGGTTTTGGCGATTGCCGGCTGGCCGCGCGCGCGCCACCAGAGCAGGCAGGCCAGCAAGGTGGTGAAGGCAAAGAACAGCGTACTCATCTGCCACGGCCAGACCGGTGGGCCGATGACGGTCAGGCCACTCATGTCGTTGCTGACCGGTGTGTCAACGCCCAGTCCGGGATTGCCGCTGATCTGCAAGGTGCGGGCGGGCAGGCTGGTGTGCTCCAGGTGGTCTTCGCGGGTGTTCCACCAGGTGACTTCCACCGCAGGCAGATCAATCGCACCGGCGCGGGTGGGCACCAGCGCTTCGCGTTCTTCACGGGTGCCGATCAGGCCTCGCTCGCTGGGCAGGTTGCGCAGTTGCGGCTGGTCCGGATAACGGCGCAGGCCGGGTACTTCGGTGGGAGGCAAGGGCGGCAATTGCGCACCGGCCAGACCTTCGGCCTTGAGAATGAGGGTGCGTGTCAGTGAATCGCCGACCTGAGTCTTGCCCGGTTCCGGGCTCCAGCTCTCTTCAAGGCTGACGGTGCGGGCCGGAAGCCAAGGCACCTGAGTCGGGTAGTCCGCAGGCACTGCTCTGACGTTCAGCGGGATCTCGGCGGAACTGACGCGCATCACCTTGCCCGGTTGCGGGCCAAACGGATTGGCGTCCTGATTCGCTGCACTGCTGGCCTGAGGCTGCACTTGCGTCGCGCTGAACACCTGAGGCGGAATGGTCAAGACTCCGCTGTGCTGGGGATAGAGCGCATAGCGCATCTCGATGACCCCGTGGCGCACGCTGTTGATCAGCTTTTCGTAGGTCCGCGAATCGCCCAGCTTCTCGATGCGGGCGTCCGGCACCTGAAGCGGGCTGAGGCTGCTGTCGTCGAACAACTGCACGGAGTGGTAGATGCGCAGGGTCAGCACGACCTGGGCCTGAACGTAGACGCTGTCCTGATCCAGTGTTGCCTCGATGAACACCGGCGCCAGTTGCCGATCCTGTTCCTGCTCCCTGGGTTCGGTCTGAATCACTTGCAGGGTCAGCGGCTGGCTTTTCAGTTCGCCCAGTTGCAGAGAGGGAATCGTCACGCTGCCGGTCTGGCGGGGCAGCAGGGTGACGATCCAGCGCGTGGTCGCCTGATTGTTGGTGCCCAGGGTCGTCAGTCGGTTGACCTGACGGGTGTCGCGCACCTCGAAATCGCTGTCCAGCGCGGTCAGGTCGGGCTTGCCGAACTGCGTGACGTCGTCGGTTTCCAGCGTCAGCTCGAAGGTTTCCCCGGCGTTCAGCCGTGTGCGGTCGACGCTGGCCGTCAGTTCGGCCGCGTGTGACGACAGGACAGACAGGCTCAGCAGCAGGCCGGTCAATAAGGGGTACGCGCGACTCATCGGGTCTTTTCCTGATGTTGCTGTTCGTAGCGGAATTTGCGCCGCAGCAGTTCGCCCGGATCGTCCGGAATCTGTCTCAGCCACTGCTCCAGTTCCTGACGTCGTTCGCTGGGGACGGGACGGTCGGCAGGCTGCAGGGGCGGGCGAGTGGTCTGTTCATCGTCTGTCGATGGGCCGGAAGACTGCAGGCCGGACGTGTCCGGAGGCAGGCTTTCGCTGCCGTCGTCCTCACTTGGCCGGGCAGTGTCCTGTTCGGTGGGCGAGTGGCTGCTGGTCTGATCCTGCGTGCCATTCTGGCCTGCTTCATCCTGCTCGGGTTTTTCCGGTTTGTCCTGTTCGGGTTGAGCCGCATTGGCCTGATCCAGAAGATTCTGAACCAGTGCACGGTTGTTCACCGCTGCGGGGAAGTCCGGCTGCCGTTCGAGCGCCTGTTCATAGGCGTCCAGCGCCGCTTCCAGTTCGCCACTGCGGGCCAGCGCATTGCCACGGTTGTAATGATCGGCCGCTGTGTTTCCTTCAGCAAAGCGCTGTGCTGCGCTGGCGTAATCCCCGGCTTCGTAGAAGGCGATACCTTTCCACTGCGGGTCTTCAAAGCGTTGTGCCGCTTCTGCCGGTCGGCGCTGTTCCAGCAGGCGTTGACCCTGCTGATCCGGGCGCAGCCACAGGTCCTGAAATTCGAACGCCTGACTGGTCTGCGGAAACATGAACAGCAGCGGCAGGCAGAACAGCCAGCCGCGGCGACCCGCACAGGCGGCGATCAACAGCAGCGGCAGCAGAAACCAGTGACCCTGATCGGCCCAGGTGTCGAGCTGCACGATCTGCCCGTCGCTGCGCAGGCGTTGCGGGCTGGCGAGCAGGCCGAGGCTGCGCAGGTCCTCTTCATCAGCCCGCGCCTGACGGTAGCTGCCGCCGACCTGCTCGGCAAAGTCATTGAGGCTGGTGCTGTCCAGACGCGGCACCATGATCGCGCCCTGATCGTCCTTGAGCAGGCTGCCGTTTTCCTGAGTCACTGGAGCACCTTCGGCGGTTCCAATACCCAGTATCAACAAGGGCGGCGACTGACCGCGCAGGGCCTGACGGATGCCGTCGCGCTCCTGTTCACTCAAGGACGAGCCGATCAGCAGAATCCTGCCCTGGCCCAGCGCACCCTGCTTGAGCAGGTTCAGCGCCTTGACGACCGCCAGATCGGCACGCTGGCCCGGCATCGGCATGATCGACGGCCTGATCGCCTCCAGCAGGTTATGGCTGGTCACCAGATCGTCGGACAGCGGCACCAGCGTGTGGGCGCTGCCCGCGTAGACCACGATGGCGGTCTGTGAGTCGCTGCGCAGTTGCAACAGATCGAGCAGTTTGCGTCGCGCCTGTTCCAGACGTGTCGGGGCAATGTCGGTGGCGAGCATCTGCGGGGTGAGTTCCAGCACCACCACCAGCGGATCGACCGGCTTCTGGCTGATCTGCTCGACACGTTGCCAGCTGGGACCAAGCAGCGCGGCCAGCGCCAGCAGCCAGGCCAGCGCCAGTACCACCCACGGCAGTTTGCTGTTGCTGCCGCGACTGCCGTTCAGCAACACGGCATGAAATGCGGCGGGCAGGATGATCTGCCAGCGTCCGGCGCGTTTCTGCCGATGCCAGAGTTGCCAGATCAACAGCGCCAGCAAGGGCACGATCAGCAGCCACCATGGACGGAACCAGTGCGGCCAGAGGGAGGCGATCATCGCGACCTCCACAGACGTTCGACGCGCTCACGCCAGCCGAAAGCGCGCAGGCGAACAAGCGCCCGTTGCACGGCGTTGTTGGGCCACAGGCTGCGGATCACCAGCAACACGCTCATCAATAACGCCAATGACAAGGGCCACTGATACAGCACTTGCGCCGGGCGGGCCTGGGTGGGTTGCTGGGCGACCGGTTCGAGCGAGTCGAGGGTGGCGCGGATCTTTTCCAGTTGCTCGCCATCGCGGGCGCGGAAGTATTGGCCGCCGCTGAGGCTGGCAATGTCCTTGAGCGTAGGCTCATCCAGGTCCAGGCTTGGGTTCAGGCCCAGCAGTCCCTGGATGCCGCTTTTGTCGGGATCGGAGCCGATGCCGATGGTGTAGATCCGAACGCCTTCGTTTGCTGCCAGCCGTGCCGCCGTGATCGGGTCGATCTGCCCGCCGTTGTTGGCGCCATCGGTGACCAGCACCAGAACGCGGCTATTGGCCGGACGCAGGCGCAGGCGTTTGAGCGCAAGACCGATGGCGTCGCCGATGGCTGTGTTTTTGCCCGCGATGCCGATTTTCGCCTCGTCCAGCCAGATACGCACGGTGCGGCGGTCAAACGTCAGCGGGGCCTGAACGAAGGCCTGACTGCCGAACAGGATCAGGCCGACCCGATCACCCTGACGGCCTTCGAGAAAATCGCCCAGCAGATGCTGAACCAGCACCAGTCGGCTGACTTCGTCGCTCTGCCATTGCATGTCCGGGTAATCCATGGAACCGGAAACGTCCACGGCCACCAGCAGGTCGCGGCCGCTGGCAGCCACGGGAAGCGGCTCGCCCAGCCATTGCGGGCGGGCGGCGGCGATCAGCAGAAACAGCCAGATGAGCAGGAACGGCGAGCGCTGTCGCCACGCAGGCAGGTTGGCCTTGGCGCGCCGACCGCTCAAACCTTCGAGTTCGTTGAGGAAGCTGACCTTGAGCGCGGCTTCGCCGCTGTCGGCCATAGGCAACACGAAGCGCATCAGCCAGGGCAGCGGCAGCAGGGCGAAGACCCAGGGCCAGACGAACTCAAACATGTTTGCGAATCCAGATATCGACGGCCTGGGTCAGGCCGCTGATGGCCTTGTCATCGAGTTTGCATTCGGGTTTGTAGGCACCTTCAACAAGGATCATCCAGCGCGTCAGGCCTGCGGCCGGGCAGCGGTTATCGAGAAACGCCAGCCATTTACGACCGTTGAGGGTGTGGCTCTGGCTGTGTGGATAGTGGTTGCGGCACAGGCGTTTGAGCAGGCCGTTGATCTGTTGCAGCCAGGCTCCGGCGGGGGCGCCGTCATAGGGTTTGGGCAGGCTGGCCAGTTCCGCCAGCGCCGCGACCCGCACGGGGTCAAGCGGCTGCTCGCTGCGGCTTTTGCTGGCCTTGACCGGCAACAGCGTGCGCAGCCGCCAGATGCCCCAGCCCAGCGCGGGAATCAACAGCAACAGCAGCCACCAACCCGGCGCAGGAGGCCAGAAGCCGATGGCTTCAGGGGCGATCAGGGGTTGCAACTGATCCAGTGGATTCATTTGCGCTTCACCGGACGCTGGGCGTTGAGGTATTCACGCAATTGCTCGACCAGTTCGAACTGGGTGCTCAACGGCATCAGCAGCACGCGCAGTTTCTGGGCCAGCAGTTCCCAGCGCGCCGAGCGCTCCTCACCCTGAACGCGATAGGCCCGACGCAGTTCGGGATCAAGGGTGTCGAGTTCCAGTTGCGCGCCGCGCTCGGCGAATCGCAGCAGCCCGGCTGCAGGCAGCGCGCGGTCCAGGGGGTCGGACAGCGGCAGCAGCAACAAGTCGCTGTGGCGCGCCAGCAGGGTGAGTTGCTGCTCTGCGGCATCGGAAAGGGCGCGCTCGTCACAAAGCACGATCACCAGACTGCCGGGGCGCAGCACTTCACGGGCACGCCGCAGGGCGGTGCCGAACGCATCACGGTCGGCGGGGATTTCGGTGTGCAACGACTGATTGACCCGCACCAGCCGGTTGAGCAGCTGTAAGAGGCTCTGTTTGCTGCGCCGGGGTTTGATCTCGTAATGCTCGTTGTCGCCGAACACCAGCCCGCCCACCCGGTCATTGTGTTCCAGTGCGGCCCAGCCGATCAGCGCCGCCGCCTGTGCAGCCAGTACCGACTTGAACATCTGTCCGGAGCCGAAGAACAGGCGACGGCTCTGTTCCACCAGAATGAAAATCGGCCTCTCGCGTTCTTCGTGGAACAGTTTGGTGTGTGGCTCCTGCGTACGTGCGGTCACTCGCCAGTCGATGCTGCGCACATCGTCGCCTGCCTGATAGACCCGGACCTGATCGAAGTCCACCCCTCGGCCACGCAGCTTGGAGTGGTGCAGGCCGATCAGCGGGCTGCGCTGGCTAGGCGTGGAAAACAGCTGCACTTCCCGCACGCGATGGCGCATCTCGATCAGCTCGCTGAGCGTGACGCGAATGCCCGGTTGTGGGATCAGGTAGGGTTGCATGGGGTCAGGCGACGGCCACGACGTCGAGGATCCGCTGAATCACGCGGTCTTGATCGATGCCCGCAGCTTCGGCCTCGAACGACAGGATGATGCGGTGGCGTAGCACATCGAACAGCACCGCCTGAATGTCTTCCGGGCTGACGAAGTCGCGTCCCGCCAGCCAGGCATGGGCCCGTGCGCAGCGGTCCAGCGAGATCGAGCCACGCGGGCTGGCGCCATAGGCAATCCATTCGGCCAGCTCCTGATCGAACTTGGCCGGTGTGCGAGTGGCCATGACCAGTTGCACCAGGTATTCCTCAACCGCGTCGGCCATGTACAGACCGAGGATTTCCTTGCGGGCTGCGAAAATGGCCTGCTGGCTGACGCGCCGCTCCGGCTTGGTTTCGCCGTTCAGCGCTTCGCCGCGGGCCTGCTGCAGGATCTTGCGTTCGACGGCAGCATCCGGAAAGCCGATCTTGACATGCATCAGGAAGCGGTCGAGCTGTGCTTCAGGCAGGGGATAGGTGCCTTCCTGCTCGATAGGGTTCTGGGTCGCCATGACCAGAAACAGCGGCGAAAGATCATAGGTACTGCGCCCGACACTGACCTGACGCTCGGCCATGGCCTCGAGCAGAGCCGACTGGACCTTGGCTGGCGCGCGGTTGATTTCGTCCGCCAGCACCAGATTGTGGAAGATCGGACCCTGCTGGAACACGAAGCTGCCGGTTTCCGGACGATAGATCTCGGTGCCGGTGATGTCGGCAGGCAGCAGGTCGGGGGTGAATTGAATGCGATGAAACTGTGCTTCGATGCCTTCTGCCAGCTCCTTGATGGCCTTGGTCTTGGCAAGGCCCGGTGCTCCTTCGACGAGCATGTGGCCGTCGGCAAGCAGGGCGATGAGCAGGCGTTCGATCAGCTTTTCCTGGCCGAGGATTTGCGTTGAAAGAAATGTTCGCAGCGCAATCAGCGCCTCACGATGTTCCATCGGTGACTGTTCCTGGCAGGGTAATCAGCCGCGTCGGGCGACAGCAGGCTGGGGGCGTTACTTTAATTCATTCGGACAGGTATCGACTAACGACTCTGGGGTTTTTTATGAAGTTTAGAGATAGTTCATACGTTTAGATGGGAATTGTCCTACATGTTTTGTCTGCTCTTTGTAGGAAGTTACAGGCGAGAGCTACTTTCAACAGTAATTCCCTCATGTCTGACCGGCCGCAGACTTGCAGCTGACAAATGACTGTGGGAGGCCTGACCGGCCCTTTGGCGTAGCGCTGTCGCGCAGCTCCCACGTAAACGTTTTCATTCAGCAGATCACGTATTGTTTGATGACAGCCGATAAAACGCCGCAGCATTTCCCCACAACACGTTTTGCGCAGCCGCCTCACCCAGCGCCTCCACTACCAGATCGATATCACCCGGCTCGAACGGCCGGGGTGCGCGGGTGGAGGGCAGGTCGGTGCCGAACATCAGGGCGTCGGGGTTGGCTGCGTGGATGTCCTTCAAAATCGCTGGCACAGCAAAGTCGACCCGCCCGAAACCGCAGGCCTTGATCCGCACGCCATGCTCGGCCAGACGCAGCAACACAGGCAGGCCTTCGGCACTCAGCCCCAGATGATCGATGCTCACGGCAGGCAGCCTGAGCAGGCGGGTTTCGATGTCGGCCAACTCGCGTGAGTCGATATACAGCTCCGAATGCCAGCCGAGCAGATCGTGAACCCGCAGCGCCAGGGCTTCCAGTTGATCGAGCTGTTCAGACCCGCCCCGCTTCAGATTGAAACGCAGGGCCCGTACGCCAGAGGCGTTGAGCATTTCCAGTTTCGCATCCGTGACACTGGATGGCAACTGAGTCACGCCGACGAAATTCGCACCCAGCCGTTTCAGTGCCGCGAGCAGGTAACTCTGATCAAAGCCCTGAAACGATCCCGAAACCACGGCACCGCCAATCACGCCCAAGGGTTCGACCTGCGCCAGATAGTCGCTCACCCGGAACGGCTCCGGCAGGAAACCATTGTTGGCCTGAAGCGGATAACCGGGGTCGATGATGTGGCAGTGGGCGTCGAAAATGGCGGGCATGACGGGCTCCTTGTTGTCCGGGACGACGATGGGTCTGATCAGGCGAGTTCGCTTACGTAGCTGCCCACATCTTTCAGAATGATCTGCAGGGTTTCCTCGACCTCGTGCAGTTCGCCTGCCGAGGTGCTGTGCAGGATTTCGTAACGCTCATGGCCGTCCAGTTGCTTGCCGTCCGCAGGATCGATTTCCAGCAGCAGGCGTTCGGCACTGAAGGTCACTTTCAGCGTCGAGACCGTATGTGTCCTGTCGTCGCGAACGGTGATTTCCACTTCGTTTTCATCGGGAAAACGACTCAGCGAGAACAACTCACCGTTCTCGCTGTGGCAGCAGAGCAGGGCCATGTTGTCGTATTCGTCATCGCAGGGATTGACGATAAGGCTGGCAGTCTTGATGAGCATGGTCGGGTTCCGGTTTTTCGAAAGTGGGCGGGCAGGACGGATTTTGCCAGTCCGCGAGACATTTTGTCGGCCATTAATTGGCACTTTCGTGCCGATTGACCGGCTAGGCGATGACCGAATATGTCGCAGCCTCGTAAGTAGTGTCCGGTCCGCTGTCGTTAAGCTGCACCAAAGGCGTGCGCGCACGGAGCTTTCGAGCTTCATGCTTCTTTTTTAATGACATGCACTGCGACATTCAAATGTGACTACCCTGACACGACAGGCGTTAGTACTTTAGCTTTACACTCGATCAGGTGGTGTCCATTCAACCGGACGCCGGTACACCCGGATCACAACACCTTCTTCAAGCCTCCCCAATAAAAGCCAAAGCGGAGTACCACAGATGGCGTTCTTCACCGCAGCCAGCAAGTCCGATTTCCAGCATCAACTGCAATCGGCACTGGCTCAGCACATCAGCGAGCAGGCACTGCCACAAGTGGCGCTGTTCGCTGAACAGTTCTTCGGCATCATTTCACTGGATGAACTCACACAGCGTCGACTGTCCGACCTCGCGGGCTGCACACTGTCCGCCTGGCGCCTGCTCGAGCGTTTCGAACACGCCCATCCTCAGGTCCGCGTCTACAACCCCGATTACGAGCGTCACGGATGGCAGTCGACTCACAGCGCCGTCGAAGTGCTGCATCATGACCTTCCGTTTCTCGTCGATTCCGTACGCACCGAGCTGAACCGTCGCGGTTACAGCATCCACACCCTGCAAACCACCGTCCTGAGCGTGCGACGCGGCCCGAATGGCCAGTTGCTCGAACTGCTGCCAAAAGGCACGACCGGCGACGACGTGTTGCAGGAATCGCTGATGTACCTGGAGATCGACCGCTGCGCCAACGCCAGCGAGTTGAACGTGCTGGCCCGCGAGCTGGAGCAGGTGCTCGGCGAAGTCCGCGCCGCTGTCGAAGATTTCGAGCCGATGAAGGCGCGCCTGCGTGACCTGCTTGTCAGCATCGACGCCAACGAATCCAACACCGACGTCGAAGAAAAGGCCGAAATCAAGGTTTTCCTTGAATGGCTGGTGGATAACCATTTCACCTTCCTGGGCTATGAAGAATTCCAGGTCAGCAACGACGCCGATGGTGGGCAACTGATCTACGACGAATCCTCGTTCCTGGGCCTGACCAAGCTGCTGCGTCCGGGCCTGAGCCGCGAAGAACTGCACATCGAAGACTACGCAGTGAAATACCTGCAAGAGCCGATGCTGCTGTCGTTCGCCAAGGCTGCCGTGCCAAGCCGCGTGCATCGTCCGGCCTATCCTGACTTCGTCTCGATCCGTCAGATCGACGCGTCGGGCAAGGTCATCAAGGAATGCCGTTTCATGGGCCTCTACACCTCGTCGGTGTACGGCGAGAGTGTCAGGCAGATTCCTTATATCCGTCGCAAGGTCGCGGAAGTCGAGCGTCGTTCCGGTTTCGATGCCAAGGCGCACCTGGGCAAGGAACTGGCGCAGGTGGTCGAAGTGCTGCCCCGCGACGATCTGTTCCAGACGCCGGTGGACGAACTGTTCAGCACCGTCATGTCCATTGTGCAGATCCAGGAGCGCAACAAGATTCGCGTGTTCCTGCGCAAGGACCCGTACGGCCGTTTCTGCTACTGCCTGGCCTACGTGCCGCGTGACGTGTATTCCACCGAAGTAAGGCAGAAGATCCAGCAGGTGCTGATGGATCGCCTGAAAGCCAGCGATTGCGAATTCTGGACGTTCTTCTCCGAATCCGTGCTGGCCCGCGTGCAGCTGATTCTGCGTGTGGACCCGAAGGTCAATCTGGAAATCGACGTCGCCCAGCTGGAAAACGAGGTCATTCAGGCCTGCCGTTCCTGGAAGGACGACTACGCAAGTCTCGTGGTCGAAAGCTTCGGCGAAGCACACGGCACCAACGTGCTGGCGGACTTCCCGAAAGGCTTCCCGGCAGGCTATCGCGAGCGTTTCGCAGCGCATTCGGCCGTGGTCGACATGCAGCATGTGCTGAGCCTCAGCGAAAGCAATCCGTTGGTGATGAGCTTCTACCAGCCACTGGCCGGTGGTCGTCAGCAACTGCACTGCAAGCTGTACCACGCCGATACGCCGCTGGCGCTGTCTGACGTACTGCCGATTCTTGAGAACCTCGGCCTGCGTGTGCTGGGTGAATTCCCGTATCGCCTGCACCACGCCAACGGTCGCGAATTCTGGATTCACGATTTCGCCTTTACCTACGGCGAAGGCCTGAACCTCGATATTCAGCAGCTCAACGACACGTTGCAGGACGCTTTCGTGCACATCGTCAGCGGCGACGCCGAGAACGATGCGTTCAACCGTCTGGTGCTGACTGCCGGTCTGCCATGGCGCGACGTGGCGCTGCTGCGTGCCTATGCCCGCTACCTGAAGCAGATTCGTCTGGGCTTCGACCTGGGCTATATCGCCAGCACGTTGAACAACCACACCGATATCGCCCGTGAACTGACGCGTCTGTTCAAGACTCGTTTCTATCTGGCGCGCAAACTGGGTTCGGACGATCTGGACGACAAGCAACTGCGTCTGGAACAGGCCATCCTGACCGCGCTGGACGATGTTCAGGTGCTCAACGAAGACCGCATCCTGCGTCGTTACCTGGACCTGATCAAGGCGACCCTGCGGACCAACTTCTACCAGACCGATGCCAACGGCCAGAACAAGGGCTACTTCAGCTTCAAGTTCAACCCGCGTCTGATCCCCGAACTGCCGAAGCCGGTGCCCAAGTTCGAGATTTTCGTTTATTCGCCACGCGTCGAAGGCGTGCACCTGCGTTTCGGCAACGTGGCGCGCGGCGGCCTGCGCTGGTCGGATCGTGAAGAAGACTTCCGTACCGAAGTGCTGGGCCTGGTAAAAGCCCAGCAGGTGAAAAACTCGGTCATCGTGCCGGTCGGCGCCAAGGGCGGTTTCGTGCCGCGCCGTCTGCCGACCACTGGCAACCGCGACGAAGTCCAGGCTGAGGCAATCGCCTGCTACCGCATCTTCATCTCGGGTCTGCTGGACATCACCGACAACCTCAAGGAAGGCGTGCTGGTGCCGCCGGTCAACGTAGTTCGCCACGATGACGACGACCCGTACCTGGTCGTTGCGGCGGACAAAGGCACTGCGACCTTCTCCGACATCGCCAACGGCATCGCGATCGACTACGGCTTCTGGCTGGGCGACGCGTTCGCGTCCGGCGGTTCGGCCGGTTATGACCACAAGAAGATGGGCATCACTGCCAAGGGCGCCTGGGTTGGCGTGCAGCGTCACTTCCGTGAGCGCGATATCAACGTTCAGCAGGACAGCATCAGCGTGATTGGCATCGGCGACATGGCCGGTGACGTGTTCGGTAACGGCCTGTTGATGTCCGACAAGCTGCAACTGGTCGCAGCCTTCAACCATCTGCACATCTTCATCGACCCGAATCCGGACCCGGCCACCAGCTTTGTCGAACGTCAGCGTCTGTTCGACCTGCCGCGTTCGGCCTGGACCGACTACGACACCAGCATCATGTCTGCGGGCGGCGGTATTTTCCCGCGCAGCGCCAAGAGCATCGCCGTCACCGAACAGATGAAGGCACGCTTTGACATCAAGGCCGACAAGCTGACCCCGACCGAATTGCTGCACGCGCTGCTCAAGGCGCCAGTGGACCTGTTGTGGAACGGCGGCATTGGTACGTACGTGAAGTCCAGCGAAGAGTCCCACGCGGATGTCGGCGACAAGGCCAACGACGCGCTGCGTGTCGACGGCAACGAGCTGCGCTGCAAGGTGGTGGGCGAGGGCGGCAACCTGGGCATGACCCAGCTGGGCCGTGTCGAGTTCGGCCTCAATGGCGGCGCGACCAACACCGACTTCATCGACAACGCCGGTGGTGTGGACTGCTCCGACCACGAAGTGAACATCAAGATCCTGCTCAACGAAGTGGTGCAGGCTGGCGACATGACCGAGAAGCAGCGCAACCAGCTGCTTGAAAGCATGACCGACGAAGTCGGCCATCTGGTGCTGGGCAACAACTACAAGCAGACGCAGGCGCTGTCGCTGGCCGCTCGCCGCGCCTACGACCGCATTGCCGAATACAAGCGTCTGATGAACGACCTGGAAGCCCGTGGCAAGCTGGACCGTGCCATCGAGTTCCTGCCGGCCGAAGACCAGATCGTCGAGCGCGTATCGGCCGGTCATGGCCTGAGCCGTGCCGAGCTGTCGGTGCTGATCTCCTACAGCAAGATCGACCTCAAGGAAGCGTTGCTGGAATCCCGTGTTCCGGATGACGACTACCTGGCACGTGACATGGAAACCGCGTTCCCGCCATCGCTGAGCGCCAAGTTCTCCGTTGCCATGCGCGGTCACCGTCTGAAGCGCGAAATCGTCAGCACCCAGATCGCCAACGACCTGGTCAACCACATGGGTATCACGTTCGTGCAGCGACTCAAAGAGTCGACCGGCATGAGCGCTGCCAACGTGGCCGGTGCCTACGTGATCGTGCGTGACATCTTCCACCTCCCGCACTGGTTCCGTCAGATCGAAGCGCTGGACTACAAGGTGTCGGCAGAAATCCAGCTGTCGCTGATGGATGAGCTGATGCGTCTGGGTCGTCGTGCCACGCGCTGGTTCCTGCGCAGCCGTCGCAACGAACTGGATGCCGGTCGTGACGTGGCACACTTCGGTCCGCACATCGCCGCACTGGGTCTCAAGCTCGACGAACTGCTGGAAGGTCCGACCCGTGAAGTCTGGCAGGCGCGTTATCAGGCCTATGTCGAAGCCGGTGTGCCCGAGTTGCTGGCGCGCATGGTGGCGGGCACCACGCACCTGTACACGCTGCTGCCGATCATCGAAGCCTCCGACGTCACCGGGCAGAACGCTGCCGACGTGGCCAAGGTGTACTTCGCCGTAGGCAGTGCGCTGGACGTGACCTGGTATCTGCAGCAGATCAGCAGCCTGCCGGTGGAAAACAACTGGCAGGCCCTGGCCCGCGAAGCGTTCCGCGACGACATCGACTGGCAACAGCGGGCGATCACCGTATCGGTCCTGCAGATGCCGGACGGTCCATCGGACGTGGAAGAGCGTCTGGCGCTGTGGCTCGAACAGCACGCCCTCATGGTCGAGCGCTGGCGCGCCATGCTGGTCGAACTGCGTGCCGCCAGCGGCACCGACTACGCCATGTACGCCGTCGCCAACCGCGAGTTGCTGGACCTGGCCATGAGCGGACAAGCCATCACGGTGTGATGGCTTGATCGGCCTGTAAGCAGACTAAAAACCCCGCATCGAGAGATGTGGGGTTTTTTTTGCTTTGGAGGTACGTTGCTCATTACGGGTCTGAGCATTTACACGAACAGCGGGGTCAATACCCCATCATCCATTTCACGGGAGAGTAAACATGCAGGCAGACGCACTCACATGGGGCCACGGCCCTCGCATTCTGGAAGTGTTCCTTGAGCCCACGTGCCCGTTCTCGGTCAAGGCTTTTCGCAAGCTCGACAAGCTGCTCGAACAGGCTGGCGAAGATCGCCTCACGATCAAAATTCGTCTCCAGTCCCAGCCGTGGCACATGTTTTCCGGCGTCATCGTGCGCTGCATCCTGGCCGCTTCGACCTTTGAAGGCGGCAGGAATACGGCCAAGGCCGTGATGGCAGCCGTTGCTGCGCATCGCGCCGAATTCGAATTCGAGCACCACGCCAGCGGGCCTAATCTGGACGCCACGCCGAACGACATCATTGCCCGCCTGGAAGGCTACAGCGGCGTCCAGCTGGCCGAAGTGTTCGCACAGCCCGAGCTTGAGCACATCATCAAATGGCACTGCAAATACGCCCGGCAGAATGGCATTCATGTGTCTCCGACCTTTATGGTCGACGGTCTGGTGCAGCCTGCCATGAGCAGTGGCGATGCGATGGAACAGTGGCTTTCGCAGCTTCAGCTCGATTGAGGGGCGCTTCGTCGGGGTTTATTGGAAAATCTCCTGGCCCCGGCGACGCAACCGATCACTGCAACCGTGACACCCAGCATGCCCAGGCTGACAGGTTCATCGAGCAATAGGGCGGCCAACGCCAGGCCGAAGAACGGTTGCAGCAGTTGAAGTTGGCCGATCGCGGCAATGCCGCCCTGTGCCAGCCCTCGATACCAGAACACGAAGCCGATCAGCATGCTGAAAACCGAGACGTAGAACAGGCTGCTCCAGGCCCCGACAGCTATTCCTGACAGTGAAGAGGGCGCGCTGATCAACGCCAGTGGCAACATCACGGGAAGGGCGATGACCAGTGCCCAACAAATGACCTGCCAGCCGCCCAAGTCTCTCGACAGTCTGGCGCCTTCTGCATAACCCAGCCCGCAGACGATAATAGCCAGCAGCATCAGGCCGTCTCCTGTTGCTGATGTGCTGATGTCTTGAGACAGCGCAAATCCCACCACCATGGCACTGCCCAGAATCGAGAACAGCCAGAACGCACGACCGGGGCGTTCACCGCCGCGCAGCACGCCGAAGACGGCTGTCGCCAATGGCAACAGACCAATGAAGACGATGGAGTGCGCCGAGGTGACGTGCTTCAGCGCCAACGCGGTCAGCAACGGAAAGCCCAGCACCACGCCTGTGGCGACGATGCACAGCGAAAACAGCTGATGCTTTGCCGGGCGTTTTTCCCTGAGTGCCACGAGCATGCCGATTGCCAGCGTTGCGGCAATGGTGGCGCGGGCAAAGGTCAGGAACAGCGGGTCGAATTCCATGACGGCAACCCGTGTGGCAGGTAACGAGCCGCTGAAGATCAACACACCGATCAGGCCGTTCAGCCATCCGCTGCCTTTTGTATGAGCGTTCTTATGGAGTGGGTTCAAAGCCTGTTCCATGGGTTTTTCTCACGGCTGTTCAATCGGTGGGGATTGAGTCATCGTAGGGCTGCAATTCAATACAATCAAAAAATCGTCATGGATACATTTACGATGGCTGTCGCGCGTTACAAATCGGTAGTGGATCAGCTGGCAGCGGATATTCGTGGCGGAAAACTGCTGCCGGGCACGCGTCTGCCTACCCATCGCCAGTTGGCGGCAGACCATGGGTTGGCGTTGGCGACAGCCACGCGGGTTTATGCCGAGCTCGAAGCAATGGGGTTGGTCAGCGGTGAGGTCGGGCGTGGCACCTTCGTACGCGAAACTACGCTTTCACCGGGGCTTGGCATTGATCAGAAGGCCTTGGCCATCGGCATGATCGACTTCAATTTCAATTATCCGTCACTGCCCGGTCAGGCCGAGCTGTTGCGCATGGCATTACGGCAACTGGCTTTGTCAGGTGATCTGGATTCGTTGTTGCGTTATCAGCCCCATGCCGGACGTACGCATGAACGTGCCGCGGTTGCGCGACATCTGAGCGTACGGGGGCTGACGGTAGAACCTGAGCAGATACTGATCGTCAACGGCGCGCAACAGGGGCTCGCAGTTGCGTTGATGGCTATGCTCAAACCGGGTGATGTAATCGCTGCCGATGCGCTCACTTACTCCGGATTCAAGGTGCTGGCGCAGGCGCTGCATCTGGAGGTGGTGCCGACTCCTGCGGGGGCTGAAGGGCCTGATCTGGAGGCATTGGAGTATTTGTGTCGGAGTCGGCGGATAAAAGCACTGTACATGATGCCGACGCTGCACAATCCGCTCGGCTGGGTGATGAGTCTCGAGGTACGTGAACAGTTGGTGGTCTTGGCGAGAAAACACGACCTGCTGATCGTTGAAGACGCGGCGTATGCGTTCCTGGCTGACAACCCTCCAGTACCGCTGGCACAGCTTGCTCCAGAGCGGACGGTCTATGTGTCGGGGCTTTCCAAGAGCGTCGCTACCGGGTTGCGCGTAGGGTTCGTCGCCGCGCCTCTCGACAAGGTGTCCGCGATGGAGCGAACCATTCGTGCGACCACCTGGAACACGCCAGGCGTGCTGACAGCCATTGCGACCGGCTGGCTTGAAGATGGCACCGTCCTGAAGCTCGAGGCAGAGAAACGACTCGATGCCGAGGCCCGACAAGCAGTGGCTCGCGAGGTGCTTGAAGGCATTGAGTTCGTCGGTCACCCCTCGTCCTATTTTTTATGGCTGCCGTTACCTGAGGATGCCCGCGCCGACCAGATCGCCTTGGCCTTGTTGCAGGAAAAGGTCGCTGTATCGACCGCCGAGCCTTTCTCGATATCCACCAGCGCGCCGCATGCACTGCGACTGGCGTTAGGGTCGGTGAGCATGGATGAACTGCGGGACGGGCTGGGTAGGGTGAAGCGGATTATCGAGGTTTATCTGTAGCCTTATTATTTTGAGGATTCAGCAAATTCGTGTTTCGCGTCTGAGTTCCATGTGACGCGGAGAGTCACGGCTGCATGCCCACGCGGAGCGTTGGCACGATCAGTCTTCGACCCCTCACCGATCGTTCCTCACGCTCCAGCGTGGGAATGCCTCTCTGGACGCTCTGCGTCCGCTTTTTCTGCTTTATCGAAGGTATAAAAAAACCCCGCACAAGGCGGGGTTCTTTCAACGCTGTGTTTCGCTATTACGCTTGAACAACCGGGATGTTGGCGTTCGCTGCGGCTTCACGGAACTCGGCGATCTGATCGAAGCTCAGGTAGCGGTACACGTCCGCTGCCATGGTGTCGATCTGTTGCGCGTAGCCCATGTACTCCTCGACGGTCGGCAGGCGACCCAGGATCGATGCGACGGACGCCAGCTCGGCCGAGGCCAGGTAGACGTTCGCGCCGTCACCCAGACGGTTCGGGAAGTTACGGGTCGACGTCGATACCACTGTCGAGTTCGGCTCTACACGTGCCTGGTTACCCATGCACAGCGAGCAGCCCGGCATTTCCATGCGCGCGCCAGCCTTGCCGTAGATGCCGTAGTAGCCTTCTTCGGTCAACTGGTGAGCGTCCATCTTGGTCGGCGGCGACAGCCACAGGCGTGTCGGCAGTTGCCCTTTGACCTGATCCAGCAACTTGCCCGCAGCGCGGAAGTGGCCGATGTTGGTCATGCAGGAGCCGATGAACACTTCGTCGATCTTCTCGCCCTGTACCGAAGACAGCAGGCGGGCATCGTCCGGGTCGTTCGGCGCGCAGAGCACAGGCTCTTTGACGTCGGCCAGGTCGATCTCGATGATTTCAGCGTACTCGGCGTCCTTGTCGGCTTCCAGCAGCTCTGGGTTGGCAACCCAAGCTTCCATCGCCTGAGCACGGCGCTCCAGGGTGCGTGGATCACCGTAACCCTGTTCGATCATCCAGCGCAGCAGCGTGATGTTCGAGTTCAGGTATTCGATGATCGGCTCTTTGGCCAGCTTGATGGTGCAACCGGCAGCCGAACGTTCGGCCGACGCGTCGGACAGCTCGAAAGCCTGCTCGATGCTCAGGTTGTCCAGGCCTTCGATTTCCAGAATGCGGCCAGAGAACGCGTTCTTCTTGCCTTTCTTCTCTACGGTCAGCAGGCCAGCCTGAATTGCGTAGTAAGGAATGGCGTGAACCAGGTCGCGCAGGGTGATGCCAGGCTGCATCTTGCCCTTGAAGCGAACCAGGATCGACTCAGGCATGTCCAGCGGCATGACGCCAGTGGCGGCAGCAAACGCAACCAGACCGGAACCGGCCGGGAAGGAGATACCGATCGGGAAGCGGGTGTGCGAGTCACCACCGGTGCCGACGGTGTCCGGCAGCAGCATGCGGTTCAGCCAGCTGTGGATGATGCCGTCGCCCGGACGCAGGGAAACGCCGCCACGGGTCATGATGAAGTCAGGCAGCGTGTGGTGCGTCTTGACGTCGATCGGCTTCGGATAGGCCGCGGTGTGGCAGAAGGACTGCATGACCAGATCGGTCGAGAAGCCCAGGCAGGCCAGGTCTTTCAGCTCGTCGCGGGTCATCGGGCCAGTGGTGTCCTGGGAGCCGACGGTGGTCATTTTCGGTTCGCAGTAGGTGCCCGGACGGATACCTTCCACGCCGCACGCCTTGCCGACCATCTTCTGCGCCAGGGTGAAACCCTTGGTGCTTTCGGCTGGCTGGTCAGGCGTCTTGAACAGGTCGAAGGCTGGCAGGCCCAGTTCGGCACGTGCCTTGCTGGTCAGGCCACGGCCGATGATCAGCGGGATACGGCCACCGGCGCGGACTTCGTCCAACAGCACCGGGGTCTTCATTTCGAAGGTGGTGATGACTTCGTCGCTGTCGTGCTTGCAGACTTTGCCCGCGTACGGGTAAACGTCGATCACATCGCCCATGTTGATGTTCGAGACATCGAACTCGATCGGCAGGGCGCCTGCGTCTTCCATGGTGTTGTAGAAGATTGGAGCGATCTTGCTGCCGAAGCAGAAACCACCGGCGCGCTTGTTCGGCACGTAAGGAACGTCGTCGCCGAAGAACCACAGTACCGAGTTGGTCGCCGATTTACGCGAGGAACCGGTACCGACCACGTCACCGACGTAGGCGATAGGGAAACCTTGGCCGCGCATTTCTTCGATCTGCTTCATCGGGCCGATGGAGCCCTGTACGTCCGGAACGATACCTTCACGGGCCATTTTCAGCATGGCCAGAGCGTGCAGCGGGATGTCTGGACGCGACCAGGCATCAGGCGCTGGCGACAGGTCGTCGGTGTTGGTTTCGCCGGTGACCTTGAAGACGCGCAGGCTGATCTTGTCGGCCAGCGTCGGGCGCTTCTTGAACCACTCGCCGTCGGCCCAGGACTGAACGACTGCCTTGGCGTGAGCGTTGCCGCTCTTGGCTTTTTCGGCCACGTCGTGGAAGGCGTCGAACATCAGCAGCGTGTGCTTGAGCTGTTCGGCAGCGACCGGCGCCAGAGTAGCGTCGTCGAGCAGGTCAACCAGCGTGACGATGTTGTAGCCGCCCTGCATGGTGCCCAGCAGTTCGGTTGCACGTTTTTTGTCGATCAGGGGAGAAGTGGCTTCGCCCTTGGCCAGGGCAGACAGGAAACCGGCCTTGACGTAGGCAGCCTCGTCAACGCCTGGTGGAACGCGATTGGTGATCAGATCGACAAGGAAAGCTTCTTCGCCAGCCGGGGGATTTTTCAGCAGCTCAATAAGGCCTGCGGTTTGTTCGGCGTTAAGCGGCTGGGGCACGATACCCTGGGCGGCACGCTCTTCGATGTGTTTACGGTAGGCTTCAAGCACAGTATTACCCTCATCAGTGGTCCCAAATGGGTGTCCGGGACGCTCATCCAGAAATTGTCCGTACCCACGCAAGACTTTGGAGCCTTGTTGGCAGGGTGTCGGCAATTCCTAACAGAAGCTGTTTTCAAAGTTTTACGCCTGCAGGACGGGGAGGAGAGGCGGTCGACACGGCCATCCGTGATGAGGGGATGGCCTGTCGACGCCGCACTGCGGGATTAACTTGACTGTGCTCGTGACGCTTTGAAAACAGCTTCCAACGGACATTGGCGCCTTAAAAGGCTCGCTGATTCTACGGCAAATCTGAACTAAAGGTAAGTTAGCCCCTACATGTTCGGGGGTGAAAGTGCTTAGACAAAGGACTAATATGGGCCCTTGTTTCGCCTGCCCAAGCCCCGCCAGCCATGCCTGATCACATCATCAAAACACCCTGCGTCGGCCTTTGCTCCACTGTTTACGGGGATTTGGTGTGCCGTGGCTGCAAACGCTTCCACCATGAAGTCATCCACTGGAACGGTTACAACGAAGACGAAAAAAGAGCCGTCTGGTTGCGTCTGGAGCAGTTGCTGGTTCAGGTCATGACCGCCAAGCTCGAAATCTTCGATGCCGACAAGCTGCGGCTGCAGCTTGTCCAGCGCAAGATTCGCTTCGTGCCGCACCAGTCCGAATATTGCTGGGCCTATCAAT
The DNA here is from genome assembly GCF_001642795.1 of Pseudomonas viridiflava. GTDB lineage: Bacteria > Pseudomonadota > Gammaproteobacteria > Pseudomonadales > Pseudomonadaceae > Aquipseudomonas > Aquipseudomonas viridiflava. Next base: position 399,968 of record NZ_LKEH01000047.1, read on the forward strand.
TGATCGCTCGCGGTGCGCGGGTCATCAGTCAGGTGGAAGCCTACGGTTTCGTGTTGTTACCCGAATTTCGCAATTGGTCGCTGCCTGAGTTACGTGATGCGATCGACCGCGAGTTCTTTCTGCTCTCAGAGGCGCATTACCAGCGTTATATAGCGCCGGGCTTTCTCAAGGATGCTTTCGGCGCCTGATCCGCCGCCGTGCTTTTGTCTCGCGGGACGTCGATAGCCCTCGTATAATGCCGCGCTTTGCCTTTGCGCCATGTGTGAGCCTATGTACCCGATCCCTGAAATCGAAGCCTTTCTGCTTTGCCGTACGCCCGACAGCTGGGTTCAGGCTGCATTGCGCAACCTCGACATCCTGCTGATCGACCACGCGAACAATGAGAAGAAGGCGGCAGGGGCGGCGTTCCAGTTCATGTTCCAGTACAACGACAAGTTCGACCTGCTGGCCAAGATGTCGCGCCTGGCCCGTGAAGAGCTGCGTCATTTCGAGCAGGTGATCAGCATCATCCGCAAGCGCCAGATTCCGATGGCCAACATAAGCTCGGCGCGTTATGCCGGGGCGTTGCGCAAGCTGGTGCGTAATCACAACCCCTACCGCCTGACCGATGCGCTGGTGGTGGGTGCCATCGTCGAAGCCCGTTCCTGTGAGCGTTTCGCCGCGCTGGTGCCGCACCTGGATGAGGACCTGGCCAAGTTCTACGGCAGTCTGCTCAAGTCCGAAGCGCGGCATTTTCAGGATTACCTGAAGCTGGCTTACACCTATGGCGACAAGGCAGACGTGGACGCCAAGATCGAAGAGATTCGTCTGGCCGAGCGCGAGCTGATCGAAAGCCCTGACGAGGAATTTCGTTTTCACAGTGGCGTACCTGTCGCCGCCTGATCCGGCGCGCCATTTCGGCCAGCGACAAAAAACGACCGTCTTACCAGCGGTCGTTTTTTTATGCTTTTTTAGTAAGCAAGCTAACAAATACTTTGACAATAGCTGTCTAGGCAGTAATATTTTGTAATCACTGCCTAGGCAGCTTTCCGGGTGATTCCTTGAAACATTTCAGTCCTGAAAATTTTGATTCCAGCCTGATCGGGCTGCTGGTCGGCCGTACCAACGCGCTGAAAGACCGCATGCTGGACAAGTACCTGCTGCCGTACGACGTCACGTTCGCGCAGTTCAAGGTGCTGATCATCATTGCCCAGTTTTCGACGGATACGCCGGTGGAGTTGTGCAGGCACCTGTCGCTGGACAGCGGTTCGATGACTCGCATGCTGGACCGTCTGGAACAGAAGGGGCTGATCGTCCGCACCCGTTCGGAAACCGATCGTCGTCAGGTGCGTGTCGCCCTGACGTCTCAGGGACAAGCGCTATCCGACCTGCTGCCGCAGATCGGTGCCGATGCCATGAACGACACCTTCGCTGCCCTCGACACTGAGGAAGTGGAAGTGCTGCGCCGGATTCTGACCAAGGTGCTGGTCGCCGCCGACGACCACATCACCCTGACTCGCCTGAGCTTCAACGCCAAAAGCAAATAAATACGAATAGCCCGAAGTTGAGGGCGGCCGGTCTGGCCGGATCTCAGCCGTTCTGCCGACTTGAAGGTAATTGTCATGGCCACTGCCGCCGCTGAAAACACGTCTGCCCCCGAACAGAAACAGCCGAACCCCCCGAAATCCGGCAAGCGCAAATTCCTGCTGGCCGGTCTCGCCATCATCGTCGTTCTGTGTGGACTGGCGATCTGGGGCTGGTATGAGTTTTACGGTCAATGGAGCGAAGAGACCGATGACGCCTACGTGAGTGGCAACGTGGTGGAAATCACGCCGCTGGTCACCGGCACGGTTATCAGTATTGCCGCAGACGACGGTGATCTGGTCCGCGAAGGTCAGGTCCTGCTGCGTTTCGATCCAAGCGATGCCGAAGTCGGGCTGCAGAGCGCCGAAGCCAATCTGGGCAAGGTCGTGCGTCAGGTTCGCGGCCTGTACAGCAACGTCGATGGCATGAAGGCTCAACTGGCCGCGCAACGTGCGGCAGTGCAGACGGCTCAGGATAACTACAGCCGTCGTCGCAGTCTGGCGGCCGGTGGCGCGATTTCCCAGGAAGAGCTGTCGCATGCACGGGACCAACTGACCAGCGCACAAAGTGCTCTGAACAACATCCAGCAACAGTTGAGCACCAGCGTGGCGCTGGTTGATGACACCGTAGTGTCTTCCCATCCGGACGTGAAGGCGGCGGCTGCGCAGTTGCGTCAGGCCTATCTCGCCAATGCGCGGACCACTCTGGTGGCACCGGTGACCGGTTACGTTGCCAAGCGCAGCGTGCAACTGGGCCAGCGCGTTCAGCCTGGTACCGCGACCATGGCGGTGATTCCGCTGGATCAGTTGTGGATCGATGCCAACTTCAAGGAAACCCAGCTGGGCAAGATGCGTATCGGTCAGCCGGTGGAAATCAGTTCCGACCTGTATGGCAGCGACGTGAAGTACAGCGGCACCATCGACAGCCTGGGCGCGGGGACCGGCAGTGCGTTCGCACTGTTGCCAGCCCAGAACGCGACCGGCAACTGGATCAAGATCGTCCAGCGTGTGCCGGTCCGCGTCCACATCAACCCTGAGGAACTGGCGCAACACCCGCTGCGCATTGGTCTGTCGACGACCGTTGAAGTCAATCTGCACGACCAGAGTGGTCCGATTCTGGCGCAGCAGCCTCCAAAGCAGGCTGCGTTCACTACCCAGGTCTACACCGAACAGCTGGCTGATGCCGATGCCTTGATCGCGCGCCTGATCCATGAAAACAGCGCCGCCAGCGACAAAAGCAAGACCGCCCAGCGCTGATCCGCCCATCCGCCTGCCCCGGTCTTTCGGCCGGGGTGTCGCCCACGTTTTCAGGGATTCGCGATGAGCACCAACGCCCCCGCTTCCTTTACGCCACCCAGCCTGTTGCTCTGCACCATCGGTCTGTCGTTGGCGACCTTCATGCAAGTGCTCGACACCACCATCGCCAACGTGGCCCTGCCGACCATCGCAGGCAACCTGGGCGTCAGCTCGGAGCAGAGCACCTGGGTCATCACCTCGTTTGCCGTCAGCAACGCCATCGCGCTGCCCCTGACCGGCTGGCTGAGCCGTCGCTTCGGCGAGGTCAAACTGTTCCTGTGGGCGACCCTGCTGTTTGTGCTGGCTTCGTTTATGTGCGGGATTTCCACGTCGATGCCCGAGCTTGTAGGCTTTCGGGCCTTGCAAGGCATAGTCGCCGGGCCGCTTTATCCCATGAGCCAGACCCTGCTGCTGGCTGTCTACCCGCCTGCAAAACGGGGCATGGCGCTGGCCTTGCTGGCGATGGTCACGGTGGTCGCGCCCATTGTCGGGCCGATTCTGGGCGGCTGGATTACTGACAGTTACAGTTGGCCCTGGATCTTCTTCATCAATATTCCGATCGGCCTGTTCGCAGCCTTGGTGGTGCGCACGCAGATGGCCAAGCGTCCGGTCAACACCCAGCAACAGCCGCTGGATTACGTCGGGCTGATCTCCCTGATCATCGGCGTCGGCGCGCTGCAGGTCGTGCTGGACAAAGGCAATAACCTGGACTGGTTCGAGTCGAATTTCATCGTCATCGGCGCACTGATTTCGTTGGTGTCGCTGTCGGTATTCGTGATCTGGGAAATGACCGATAAACATCCCATCGTCAATCTGCGGCTGTTCGCCTACCGAAACTTTCGGGTCGGTACACTGGCGATGATTGGCGGGTATTCAGGGTTTTTCGGCGTCAACCTGCTGTTGCCACAATGGTTGCAGACGCAGATGGGCTACACCGCAACCTGGGCCGGACTGGCGTTGGCGCCAATCGGTATCCTGCCAGTGCTGATGTCGCCCTTCGTTGGCAAGTACGCGCACAAGTTCGACCTGCGCCTGCTGGCCAGCCTGGCGTTTCTGGCCATGGGCCTGAGCTGTTTCATGCGTGCAGACTTCACCAATCAGGTGGATTTCCAGCACATCGCCATGGTGCAGCTTTTCATGGGGATAGGCGTCGCACTGTTCTTCATGCCGACCCTGAGCATTCTGTTATCGGACCTGCCACCCAACCAGATTGCCGATGGTTCAGGCCTCGCCACCTTCCTGCGTACGCTGGGCGGCAGCTTCGCGGCATCGCTGACGACCTGGATCTGGATTCGCCGTGCCGAGCAGCATCATGCGTACCTGAGCGAAAACATCAGCACCTATGACCCGGCTACACGGCATGCGCTCGACACCCTGGGCGGTGCCGGTCCGCAGGCTTACGCGCAGCTGGAGCAGACGCTCAACGGGCAGGCGTACATGATGTCGACGGTGGATTACTTCTACATGCTGGGCTGGTTGTTCGCGGGGTTGATTTTGCTGGTCTGGTTCGCCAAACCACCGTTCGCCGCCAAAGCAGGACCGGCGGCAGGGGGAGGGCATTGATAGCGGGTTTGGCTGGGTAAACATAGACCGACGCCGCTGCATGATCGTGCCCATCGCTCTGCCTCAACCCTGATCGTGCCCACGCTCTGCGTGGGTATGCCGCCCGTGACGCTCCGCGTCACAAATGTCACATACTGCAGGTTCAGTAAGTCGTTGGGAGACGCTGTCTTTGTCTACAACGAAGACGGTAACGCCAGCGTGCGATTCTCTTCCGGCACAAAATCGAACGAACCCAGGCTAAAACCCTGTTCGTCCACCTGCAGCGCCCAGCCCTGACGATCCCAGTCGCCCAGCACGATACGTCTGGCGGCAACGTCGCCGAGCTGCAGTTTATGAATGGCAGGGCGATGCGTGTGGCCGTGGATGAGCGTGTGCACACCGAATTGCTGCATGATGCGCGGCACTTCTTCAGGCGTCACATCGACAATGTCGTTAGCTTTCATGCGGGTCTTTGCGCGGCTTTCATTGCGCAGCTTGCGCGCCAGTTTGTGGCGGGTCTTCAATGGCAGGTTACGCAGAATGAACAGCGTCAGCGGATGGCGCAGGTAGCGGCGCATCCTGATGTAGCCCACATCACGCGTACACAGGCTGTCGCCGTGCATCAACAGCACCGGCTCACCGTTCAACTGCACCACGGTCGGGTCGGCCAGCAGCGTACAACCCGCCGCCTTGCAGAAACCCTTGCCGATCATGAAGTCGCGGTTGCCGTGCATCAGAAAAATTCGGGTACCACTGTCGCTCAGTTCGCGCAGGGCCTTGCAGATCGAAAGCTGGAACGGCGACATGGCGTCGTCACCGATCCAGGCTTCGAAGAAATCCCCGAGGATATACAGCGACTCGGCTGTGCGAGCCCGGCCTGCGAGTAGATCCAGAAACGCCCGGGTAATGTCCGGGCGTTCTTGCTCAAGATGCAAATCGGAGATCAGCAGTATCACTCAACGATCTCTGCTTTTTCGATCACAACGTCTTCAACCGGAACGTCCTGGTGACCGGCCTTGCTGCTGGTGGCAACGCCCTTGATCTTGTCAACAACGTCAGTGCCTTCGATCACTTCACCGAACACGGCATAGCCCCAGCCCTGAACGGTCTTGGCGCTGTGGTTCAGGAAGCCGTTGTCAGCCACGTTGATGAAGAACTGCGCGGAAGCCGAATGCGGCTCCATGGTGCGGGCCATGGCGACTGTGTACTTCTTGTTCGGCAAGCCGTTATCGGCTTCGTTCTGGATGCTCGGACGCTTGTCTTTCTTTTCCTTCATGCCTGGCTCGAAACCACCGCCCTGGACCATGAAGTTGCCGATCACACGGTGGAAAACGGTGTTTTCATAATGGCCGGCTTTAACGTATTCGATGAAGTTGGCAACGGTCAGCGGCGCTTTTTCTGCGTTCAATTGCAGAACGATGTCGCCGTGGTTGGTGCTGAGTTTTACTTTGGACATAGGAGAGTCGATCTCTTGGCGTTCATGAAGGGGCGCAATATCACCCTGACGTGCAGTTTACAGGCGAGGTTACATTTTTCGCGCTTTTTGCCGCTTTTCTGTCTGCAACCCTGCACTCTGTTGTCAGGGACTTGACAGCTTCGGCTATGATAAGCGCTTTGATTTAGTCGGCCTACCCTGGCCGCGCACAAGTATGTCCAAGGATCCTATGAGCAAGCCCACTCCAGAACCCGCTGCGAATACAAAGGCAGGCCCTGTCGTACCGACCAACTTCCTGCGTCCGATCGTGCAGGCTGACCTGGATTCGGGCAAACACACCCGGATCGTGACCCGCTTCCCGCCAGAGCCGAACGGCTATCTGCACATCGGTCACGCCAAGTCGATCTGCGTCAATTTCGGTCTGGCCAACGAGTTCGGTGGCGCGACGCACCTGCGTTTCGACGACACCAACCCGGCCAAGGAAGACCAGGAATACATTGACGCCATCATGAGCGACGTGAAGTGGCTCGGCTTCGAGTGGGCGGGCGAAGTGCGTTACGCCTCGCAATACTTCGATCAACTGCATGACTGGGCCGTTGAACTGATCAAGTCCGGCAAGGCTTATGTGGATGATCTGACCCCCGAGCAGGCACGCGAATACCGTGGCACCCTGACCGAGCCGGGTAAGAACAGCCCGTTCCGTGAGCGCAGCGTCGAGGAAAACCTGGACCTGTTCGCCCGCATGAAAGCCGGTGAGTTCGAAGACGGTGCTCGCGTACTGCGCGCCAAGATCGACATGGCGTCGCCGAACATGAACCTGCGCGACCCGATCCTGTACCGCATTCGTCACGCGCACCATCATCAGACCGGTGACAAATGGTGCATCTACCCGATCTATGACTTCACCCACGGTCAGTCGGACGCCATCGAAGGCATTACCCATTCGATTTGCACGCTGGAGTTCGAAAGCCATCGTCCGTTATACGACTGGTTTCTGGACAACCTGCCGGTGCCGTGCAAGCCGCGCCAGTACGAGTTCTCGCGCCTGAATCTGAGCTACACCGTGACCAGCAAGCGTAAGCTCAAGCAACTGGTTGACGAGAAGCACGTCAATGGTTGGGATGATCCGCGCATGTCCACGCTGTCCGGCTTCCGTCGCCGTGGCTATACGCCGGCTTCGATCCGCAACTTCTGCGAAATGGTTGGCACCAACCGTTCCGACGGCGTGGTGGATTTCGGCATGCTCGAGTTCAGCATCCGTGATGACCTAGACCGCAATGCGCCACGCGCCATGTGCGTGCTGCGTCCGTTGAAGGTCGTGATCACCAATTACCCGGAAGGCCAGGTCGAGAAGCTCGAACTGCCGCGTCACCCCAAGGAAGACCTGGGCGTGCGCGAACTGCCGTTTGCTCGCGAGATCTACATCGATCGCGACGACTATATGGAAGAGCCGCCGAAAGGCTACAAGCGCCTTGAGCCGAACGGCGAAGTGCGCCTGCGCGGTAGCTACGTGATCCGTGCCGACGAGGCCATCAAGGACGCCGACGGCAACATCGTCGAGCTGCGCTGCTCCTACGACCCTGACACCCTGGGCAAGAACCCTGAAGGCCGCAAGGTCAAGGGCGTTATCCACTGGGTGCCGGCCGAGGCCAGCGTGGAATGCGAAGTGCGTCTCTACGACCGTCTGTTCCGTTCCCCTTCGCCCGACAAGGCCGAAGATGGCGCTACGTTCCTGGAAAACATCAACCCTGATTCCCTGCAGGTCCTGACAGGTTGTCGTGCTGAACCATCGCTGGCTAATGCACAGCCGGAAGACCGGTTCCAGTTCGAACGCGAAGGCTACTTCTGCGCCGACATCAAGGATACAAAACCTGGTCGTCCGGTCTTCAACCGCACAGTGACACTGCGCGATTCCTGGAGCTGATGTACCACGGGGGTAGGAAAGTGCTTTCCATCTACAACACGCTCACCAAGAGCAAAGAAGTTTTCCAGCCGCTGGATGGCAACAAGGTGCGCATGTACGTCTGCGGGATGACCGTGTACGACTACTGCCACCTGGGCCACGGCCGCAGCATGGTCGCGTTCGATCTGGTGACCCGCTGGTTGCGGTTCAGCGGCTATGAACTGACCTATGTGCGCAACATCACCGACATTGACGACAAGATCATCAACCGTGCGCGTGACAACGGTGAGTCGTTCGACGCGCTGACTGCGCGCATGATTGACGCCATGCATGAGGACGAGGCTCGCCTCAATATCCTCAAGCCGGACATGGAGCCGCGTGCCACCGATCACATCGCCGGCATGCACGCCATGATCCAGACCCTGATCGACAAGGGCTACGCTTACGCGCCGGGCAATGGCGATGTGTACTACCGCGTCGGCAAGTTTGTCGGCTACGGCAAGCTGTCGCGCAAGAAAATCGAAGACCTGCGCATCGGTGCACGAATCGAAGTGGACGAGTCGAAGGACGATCCACTGGACTTCGTGCTCTGGAAGGGCGTCAAGCCGGGCGAGCCGAGCTGGGATTCGCCATGGGGGCCGGGTCGTCCGGGCTGGCATATCGAGTGCTCGGTGATGTCGACCTGCTGCCTGGGTGACACCTTCGATATTCACGGCGGCGGCAGTGATCTCGAGTTTCCGCACCATGAAAACGAGATTGCCCAGAGCGAAGCGGCGACCGGCAAGACGTACGCCAATGCGTGGTTGCACTGCGGCATGATCCGCATCAATGGCGAGAAGATGTCCAAGTCCTTGAACAACTTCTTCACCATTCGCGACGTGCTGGAGAAATACCACCCGGAAGTGGTGCGTTACCTGCTGGTATCGAGCCACTACCGGAGTGCGATCAATTATTCCGAGGACAGCCTGCGCGAGTCCAAGGCGGCGCTGGAGCGTTTCTATCACGCGCTCAAGGGCCTGCCGGTCTCCGAGCCGGTCGGCGGCGAAGCGTTCGTCGAGCGCTTTACTGCTGCAATGAACGACGACTTCGGCACGCCCGAAGCCTGTGCCGTGCTGTTTGAAATGGTGCGCGAGGTCAACCGTCTGCGTGAGACCGATCCTGCTGCAGCAGCGGGCCTTGCGGCGCGCCTCAAGCAACTGGCCAGCGTGCTGGGTGTGTTGCAGCTGGAGGCTGATGACTTTCTGCGCGCGGGTGCAGAAGGTCGTGTCGATGCCGCTGAAGTGGAAGCGCTGATTCAGGCGCGTCTGGCAGCGCGCGCTGCCAAGGACTGGGCCGAATCCGACCGCATCCGCGACCAGATCACCGCCATGGGCGTTGTGCTGGAAGACGGTAAGGGCGGAACCACCTGGCGTCTTGCGGACTGAAGTCGAAACGAGAGTGTCTGGCTGGATGCATAACGAGTGGGAGGCGGCTTGCCGGCGATAGCGTCAGTTCATTCACTGATCTGATCGTTCCCACGCTCTGCGTGGGAATGCCTCTCAGGACGCTCCGCGTCCGCTCTCGAATGTGGCGCAGATGTGTGCCCAAGCTCCAGTGTTTTTCACGTCATGCGCTCGGCACACTGAATCCTCAGTCTGTGCCATTTGTGACGCCGAGCGTCACGGGATGCATGCCCACGCGGAGCGATGGGCACGATCAGCGTCGAGGCGGGCACTACCTGACATCGATCAGGTTTCGCCGCCTTGCTGTTCCCGCAACCGCTTGTACAAGGTGTTGCGACTCACCCCGAGTCGCTTCGCCAGCTGCGAAATATTCCCTCCGGCCGCCTGAAGCAGATCGTTCAGGTCGTCGGTGTTTTGCAGGCGATCCGGCATAACCCCGGCTATCTGTAGGTCACTACGCTGCTCACCCAATCCTGCATCCAGAAAGAAGTCTTCCGGCAAATGATCGGTGGTGATCGGCTGATCGTCGGCCAATGCCAGCGCCACCTGAATCACGCTGTTGAGCTGGCGGATATTGCCCGGCCATGGGTGATGCTCGAACAGCTCAAGCACTTCCCGTGAAAAACCGGCCCGCTGGTGCGGGTCCCGATGCCGTTCCCAGATGCGTTGCACCAGTGCGTGCTTGTCGGTTCTTTCGCGCAGCGGCGGCAGTTCGATGTTCAGGCCGCTGATCCGGTAATAGAGGTCCTGACGAAAATGCCCGGCCTGCACCTGATCGCGCAACGTGCGGTTGGTGGCTGATACCAGACGGATATCCACCGGATACAACTCGCCACCCCCCAGCGGCTGAACGCAACGCTCCTGAAGGACCCGCAGCAGACGCGCCTGCACCGACATCGGCATGTCACCGATTTCGTCCAGAAACAGTGTGCCCTTGTCGGCCTTGCGAATCAGCCCGATGCTGCCTTTCTGGCTGGCACCCGTGAACGCGCCCTTGGCGTAGCCGAACAGCTCAGCTTCCACCAGATCGGCCGGAATCGCCGCGCAATTGACCGCGATCAGCGGCTGACTGGCCCGCGAGCTGGCCTGATGCAGCGCCTTGACGAACACTTCCTTGCCGACCCCGGTCTCGCCATGGATCAACAACGGAATATCCTTTTCCAGCAGGCGCTGTGCCTGGATAACAGCCTTCTCGACGCGGGCATCGCCCAGGCTGATGGCTTGCAGATCCAGGCTTCGGGCGACAATCGGAACAGGAGTGGCTGCCGTAACCGCATGCAGTTGCAATGGCTTGCGTCTCGGGCGTTTGATCAGGCACTGGAAGCGGTTATTGCCGAACGCCTGCAGCGCAAAAGGCCGGGCTTCGGGCTCGCTGAGCAGTTGCAGGATCGGGCATTTGAACAGCGTCTCGATGCTGACGCCGGCGAGCCTGACACCCAGCAGCGTGTCGGCGCGGCGATTTGCGCAGAGAATCTGGCCGCTCTCGTCGAAAATCAGCAGTCCGGCCCACTGGCTGTCGAGGTTGTTCAGGCCTGTATTGAAGATCAGCTGGAAATGCGTGTCGCGAAACTGGTCGAGGATCAGCCGGTTTTCCACCGACTGGCTCATCATCTTGACCATGCCCAGGGTGTGGGAGGGCGGCAGGAAGCTGTCACTGGACACATCCAGTACCGCAATGATGCGCCGGTCAGCGTCGAAGATCGGCGAGGCCGAGCCAGTCATGAAGCGGTTGGCCTTGAGGAAATGCTCGTCAGGCTCGATATGGATGGCCTGTTCACAGGCCAGCGCGGTGCCGATGGCGTTGGTGCCGGTGCCTCGTTCACTCCAGCTGGCGCCCGCCAGAAATCCCTGATGCGATGAGTCGCCAAACCGCTGAGTGCCCCATGACTTCAGCAACTGGCCTTGGGGATCGGCCAGCAGAATCAGGCAATTGGAGTTGCTCAGGATATTTTCGTAGACCGGCAGTACTTCCTGATGGGTCGTCTGCACCAGCGCGTTGTGGCGCTCCAGCAGCTGTGAGACTTCCGACCCGGGCAACTGGCCGAACGACGGACGCGTCTGATGGCTGAGACCGAAGTCCCGGCAACGGGTCCATGAATCGCGAATGATGATGTCGTGCGCAAGCGAAGTGCTGGATTGAGCCATGGCAAAACCTGCAAGGATGACGTGTTGTTTTTATTTTCAGGTTTCGTCGCGTGTCCATCCTGGCGTGCAACGTCCATCCAGTGTCGTTCAGATGTGTTCAAAGTCAACGTTCATTTTGTTCAGTTGTTCAGCGTTTACTGTTCATTTTTGTTCAGCTGCGAAGCGGCTTTCGCCCAATGAAACCGGGCGAATGCTCTGGGACGGGCCTTGGCGCGGTTTTGCCAGACCTGGCACGAATGTCGCTATCTGCACACCAGTCACGCATTACCCTTAAAAAAACAACAAAGGGCACGCCATGTCTCTCACGCTGGAGCACGTCAGTCGCGCAGTCGATGGCCAAATATGGATCGACGACGCGTCCCTGAGCTTTGAGCCAGGATCCTTCAACGTTCTGCTGGGGCGAACCCTGTCAGGCAAAACCAGTCTGATGCGCCTGATGGCCGGGCTGGATAAACCCGACAGCGGGCGAGTGCTGATGAACGGGGTCGATGTCACCCATCGTCCGGTTCGCCTGCGCAACGTCTCGATGGTTTACCAGCAGTTCATCAATTACCCGAGCATGACGGTATTCGAAAACATCGCCTCGCCGCTGCGTCAGGCGGGCATGTCCAAGGACGTTATCCACAGCCGCGTCCACGAAACCGCGAAAATGCTGCGCATCGAGAAGTTTCTGCAGCGCCATCCTCTTGAACTGTCCGGCGGCCAGCAGCAGCGCACCGCGATGGCCCGGGCGCTGGTCAAGGATGCCGAACTGATCCTGTTCGACGAGCCGCTGGTCAACCTCGACTACAAGCTGCGCGAAGAGCTGCGTCAGGAGATGCGCGAACTGTTCGCCGCTCGCCATACCATCGCCATCTACGCCACCACAGAACCCAACGAAGCGCTGGCGCTGGGCGGTACGACCACCATCCTGCATGAAGGTCGGGTGGTGCAGAGCGGCAAGACCCCTGAGGTCTATCACAAGCCCGCCACCGTGCTGGCTGCCGAGCTGTTCTCGGAACCGCCGATCAACCTCATGCCGGGGCGCATCGATGGTAACGAGGTGAGCTTCGCCAACTTCGTGCATTTCCCGCTCAACGTCGACCTGCGCGCCATCGGTGATGGTGAGTACCGCTTTGGCGTGCGGCCCAGCCACCTCAGTCTGGTGCCGTCCAACGACGATGACCTCGAGCTGGCCGTGACCGTGGAGCTGGCCGAAATCAGCGGCTCGGAAACCTTCCTGCACGTGCGCAACGAGTTGTTCTCGCTGGTGCTGCATCTGCCGGGCGTTCACGCCTACGACGTCGATGCGCCGATCCGGGTGTACATCCCGACCCACAAACTTTTCGTGTTCGATCAGCAGGGCGGCCTTATCCAGGCGCCGGGCCTGCGCATGTCGAGGGTTGCCTGATGGCCGAGATCCGATTGCAGAACCTGGCGCACAGTTACAGCACCAACCCCGGGCCTGACGACTACGCGATTCGCGAAATGAGCCATATCTGGGAACAGGGCGGGGCGTATGCGCTGCTCGGGCCTTCCGGCTGCGGCAAGTCGACCTTGCTCAACATTATTTCCGGCCTGCTGAGCCCGTCGCAGGGGCAGGTGCTGTTCGACTCCAAAGTGGTCAACGAGCTGCCGCCCGAGCACCGCAACATCGCTCAGGTTTTCCAGTTTCCGGTGATCTACGACACCATGACCGTGTTCGATAACCTGGCCTTTCCATTGCGCAACCAGGGTATGGACAAGGCGCGCATTCTCGCCAAGGTCAATGAAATCGCCGAAGTGCTGGATCTGCAGCCATTGCTGAAAAAGAAGGCGCGCAACCTGACGGCGGATGAAAAGCAGAAAGTGTCCATGGGGCGCGGGCTGGTGCGTGATGACGTTTCAGCCATTCTGTTCGACGAGCCGCTGACGGTCATCGACCCGCACCTGAAGTGGAAGCTGCGCCGCAAGCTCAAGCAGATTCACGAGCAGTTCAACATCACCATGGTCTACGTCACCCACGACCAGTTGGAGGCCTCGACCTTCGCCGACAAGATCGCGGTGATGTACGGCGGCCAGATCGTCCAGTTTGGCACCCCGCGTGAACTGTTCGAGAAGCCCCGGCACACCTTTGTCGGCTATTTCATCGGTAGTCCCGGCATGAACCTCATCGATGTGCAGCCACAGGGTGACGGCGTCGGTTTTGGCGACGTTCACGTGCCGCTGTCCGGCCTGCTGCAGCAACAGATCGCACGGACCTCGTTTACCAGTCTGAAAATCGGCATTCGCCCCGAGTTCGTGCACGTCTGGGACGGTCCGTACGAGGAAGCGATGTGCGCCGAGGTGGTCTACGTCGAGGATCTGGGCACCTACAAGATTCTGACCCTGTCGCTGGCCGGGCAGAAGATCAAGGTGCGCATGCCCGAAGACAAGCCGGTGCCGCAAGGTCAGGCGTGGATCAGTTTTCCGGCGCAGTGGCTGATGGTGTACGCCGATGACTTCCTGCTTGAGCCCACTCCAGATCGAGACCTGCCATGAATAACAAGGTCCAGAACAACAAGGCCTGGTGGCTGGTGCTGCCGGTGTTTCTGCTGGTGGCCTTCAGCGCCATCATTCCGATGATGACCGTGGTCAACTACTCGGTGCAGGACATCTTCGACCAGTCCAGCCGTTACTTTGTCGGCACCGACTGGTTCAGGCAGGTCCTGCAGGACCCGCGTCTGCACGACTCGCTGCTGCGTCAGTTCATTTATTCGGGCAGTGTGCTGCTGATCGAGATCCCGCTGGGCATCGCGGTCGCGCTGTGCATGCCGACCAAGGGGCGCTGGTCGACGGTCTGCCTGATCCTGATGACCATCCCGCTGCTGATTCCCTGGAACGTGGTCGGCACCATCTGGCAGATCTTCGGCCGTGGTGACATCGGGCTGCTGGGTTATACGCTGAACAACATTCTGCACATCAACTACAACTACGCGGCCAATGCGTCGGATGCCTGGGTCACGGTGCTGGTCATCGATGTCTGGCACTGGACATCCCTGGTGGCGTTGCTGAGCTACTCAGGTTTGCGGGCGATTCCGGACGTCTATTATCAGGCGGCGCGGATCGACCGGGCGTCTAGCTGGGCAATCTTCCGGCACATTCAATTGCCGAAGATGAAAAGCGTGCTGCTGATCGCCGTGATGCTGCGGTTCATGGACAGCTTCATGATCTACACCGAGCCGTTCGTGCTCACCGGCGGCGGTCCGGGCAACTCCACCACCTTCCTCAGCCAGACCCTGACGACCATGGCGCTCGGGCAGTTCGACCTGGGTCCGGCGGCCGCTTTCTCGCTGGTGTATTTCCTGATCATTCTGCTGGTGTCATGGGTGTTCTACACCGCCATGACCCACAGTGAAAAGAATTGAGGGCCGGGTCATGAGTCTGCGCAAAGCCATACCGATGTTGATTTACCTGCTCTTTCTGCTGGTGCCGATCTACTGGCTGGTCAACATGTCGTTCAAGACCAATACCGAGATCCTCGGCGGCCTGACCCTGTGGCCGCAGGATTTCACCCTGGCCAACTACAAGGTGATCTTCACCGACGAGAGCTGGTACAGCGGCTACATCAACTCGCTGTACTACGTGTGCCTGAATACCGTGATATCGCTGAGCGTCGCGTTGCCAGCGGCCTACGCGTTTTCACGCTATCGTTTCCTCGGCGACAAGCACCTGTTCTTCTGGTTGCTGACCAACCGCATGGCGCCACCGGCTGTGTTTCTGCTGCCGTTTTTCCAGCTGTATTCGTCGATCGGTCTGTTTGACACGCACATCGCTGTGGCTCTGGCGCATTGCCTGTTCAACGTGCCGCTGGCGGTATGGATTCTGGAAGGCTTCATGTCGGGTGTTCCGAAGGAGATCGATGAAACCGCCTACATCGACGGTTACAGCTTTCCCAAATTCTTCGGCAAGATTTTCATCCCGCTGATTGGCTCGGGGATTGGTGTCACGGCGTTCTTCTGCTTCATGTTTTCCTGGGTCGAGCTGCTGCTGGCGCGCACCCTGACCTCGGTCAATGCCAAGCCGATTGCTGCGGTCATGACACGTACGGTCTCGGCGTCTGGTATCGATTGGGGCGTGCTGGCTGCGGCCGGTGTGCTGACCATTCTGCCGGGCATGCTGGTGATCTGGTTTGTTCGCAACCACGTGGTCAAGGGCTTTGCCCTTGGCCGTGTCTGAGGAGACGAAAAATGGAGTGGATGTCCTGGACACTGCCCACCGCGGCCTTCTTCGGCAGTATCGCTTTGCTGCTGGTGGGAATGACGGTATGGGAGCTGCGCTCGGCCAGTATCGAGCGTCGCGGGTTTCTGCCGATCGCCACCACACGTGGCGACCGGCTGTTCATCGGGCTGTTGGGCAGTGCTTATCTGCATCTGATGGTGATCGGCGCGACCGACTGGAGTATCTGGGTCGCTTCGGGGGCCTCTCTGGTGTGGCTGTTGGTGGTGATGCGTTGGGGTTAGCAGGCGGGCGGGCGTGATTGTCCGCACGACGGCTGGCGGTATTCGAAAAGCGGGACTACATAAGAAGTAACTCTTGAGGTGTCTATGTTCAATAAGAAAAACAAGCTGCAACATAGCGTGACGTTGGCAACCATGATCATGCTCAGTGGGTTGAGCGTTTCAGCCTGGGCCGATCAGTACGAGGATGCGGCAAAGAAGTGGGCGGCCAGCGAATTCAAGCCGACCACGCTTTCCGATGCCGAGCAGTTGAAAGAGCTTGAGTGGTTCATCAAGGCTGCCGAGCCGTTCCGTGGCATGGACATCAAAGTGGTGTCGGAAACCCTGACCACCCACGAATATGAATCCAAAACCCTGGCCAAGGCATTTACCGAAATTACCGGGATCAAGGTCACTCACGACCTGCTCCAGGAAGGCGACGTCATCGAGAAGCTGCAGACCGCCATGCAGTCTGACAAAAGCATCTATGACGGCTGGGTCAACGACTCTGACCTGATCGGTACGCACTTCCGTTACGGTAAAGCGCTGTCTCTGACCGACCTGATGGCCAGTGCCGAGGGTGCCAAAGTCACTTCTCCTACGCTGGACCTGAAGGACTTCATCGGTACTTCCTTCACCACCGCACCGGACGGCAAGCTGTATCAGCTCCCCGACCAGCAATTTGCCAACCTGTACTGGTTCCGCGCCGACTGGTTCGATCGCGCAGACCTGAAAAAGCAGTTCAAGGACAAGTACGGTTACGAGCTGGGCGTTCCGGTGAACTGGTCGGCCTATGAAGACATTGCCAAGTTCTTCAGCGAAGACGTGAAAACCATCGACGGCAAGCGGGTCTATGGCCACATGGATTATGGCAAGAAGGATCCATCGCTGGGCTGGCGCTTCACCGATGCCTGGTTCTCCATGGCCGGCAGTGGCGACAAGGGTCTGCCCAACGGCTTGCCTGTGGATGAATGGGGTATTCGCGTTGAAGCCTGTCATCCGGTCGGCTCCAGCATCACCCGTGGTGGCGACACCAACGGTCCGGCAGCGGTCTTCGCTACCCAGAAATACATCGACTGGCTGAAAGCCTATGCACCGCCGCAAGCGGCAGGCATGACCTTCTCCGAGTCGGGACCTGTTCCGTCGCAGGGCGAGGTTGCGCAGCAGATCTTCTGGTACACCGCATTCACTGCCGACATGACCAAGCCTGGCCTGCCGGTAATGAACGCCGATGGCACGCCGAAATGGCGCATGGCACCTTCGCCCAAGGGCCCGTACTGGAAAGAAGGCATGAAGCTGGGCTACCAGGACGTGGGTTCATGGACTTTCCTCAAGTCCACCGAAGAGAAAAAGCGTAACGCCGCCTGGCTCTACGCGCAGTTCGTGACCTCCAAGTCGGTGTCGCTGAAGAAAACCATCGTTGGCCTGACGCCGATTCGCGAATCGGACATTAACTCCAAGGAAATGACTGCGCTGGCACCCAAGCTGGGTGGTCTGGTCGAGTTCTATCGCAGCCCGGCCCGCGTGCAGTGGTCGCCAACCGGCACCAACGTTCCGGACTATCCGAAGCTGGCCCAGTTGTGGTGGAGCCATGTGGCTGAAGCTGTAACGGGTGAGAAGACCGCTCAGGCTGCTCTGGACGGACTGGCCAAGGATCAGGATGCGATCATGACGCGCATCGAGCGCTCCAAGGTTCAGGATGCCAGCGGTTGTGCGCCGAAGATGAATCCGGAAACCACGGCTGAAGAGTGGTACAGCAAGGCCGAGAACAGCGGCGGCAAGTTCCTCGCACCTCAGCGCAAGCTGGCCAACGAGAAACCGAAAGGCGAAACCATTGCCTACTCCGACCTGCTGAAAAGCTGGGAAGCCGGGAAAAAATAAGCGTTCTTGAAGTACAAAAAAACGGCACCCTCGGGTGCCGTTTTTTTTGCTGCCGAAAAGCTGTATCAGCTGTGCAGCGTCTCGGCTGCGTACAGCGTGTTTTCCAGCAGGCAGGCGCGGGTCATGGGGCCGACGCCGCCTGGGACTGGAGTGATCCAGCCAGCGCGGGGCAGGGCGGTTTCATAGACCACATCGCCGACCAGCTTGCCATCGGCCTGACGGTTGATGCCGACATCGATCACGATGGCGCCAGGTTTGATCCACTCGCCTTTTACAAGGCCTGGCTTGCCAGCGGCAACCACGACCAGATCGGCGCGGCCGACATGGCCAGCCAGATCCTTGGTGAAACGGTGAGTCACAGTGACGGTGCAGCCACCCAGCAGCAACTCCATCGCCATCGGACGACCGACGATATTGGAAGCGCCCACGACGACCGCGTCCATGCCGTACAGATCAACGCCGGTACTTTCCAGCAGAGTCATGATGCCTTTCGGCGTGCATGGGCGCAGCAGGGGAATGCGCTGAGCCAGGCGGCCCACGTTATAAGGGTGGAAACCATCCACGTCCTTGTCCGGGCGGATGCGCTCCAGCAACAGCGAAGCGTCCAGATGCTCGGGCAGAGGCAATTGCAGCAGGATGCCGTCGACGGCAGCGTCTTCATTGAGGCGATCGATTAGCTCGGTCAGTGCAACCTGAGTGGTGGCTGCGGGCAGGTCGTAGGCCTGGGAGATGAAGCCGACTTCTTCACAGTCCTTGCGCTTGTGGGAGACATACACCTGGGAGGCGGGGTCGCTGCCCACCAGAATCACCGCGAGGCCCGGCGTACGCAGGCCTTGCTGGCTACGTTCGGCGACACGTTTGGCGATCTGCTGGCGCAGGCTGGCGGCGATCGCTTTGCCGTCGATTAGTTTTGCAGTCATGACGCGTGATTAACCATCGAGAGGAAATAAAATGAGCGCGCATTCTCGCATGACATGGCGCGAGGGCAAAGACGCTTGGTCAGCATATTCCGCTAACCCCTTTATCTAACTGAATTTTTTTCAAAAAAGAGTTGACGACCTCAGGGGGCGTCTATAAGATTCGTCGCACTTGCCGGGCAGAGCCCAGCACTGGTTAAGCTAGCACTGGTTGATTAGGTCAGGCAGAGTTGCAAATCAGCTCGGTGTGATTGAAAGCCTTTTAATTTGTGATCGTAAAAGAATACAGATTATATAAGTGCCCGTAGCTCAGCTGGATAGAGCATCCGCCTTCTAAGCGGATGGTCGCAGGTTCGAGTCCTGCCGGGTGCGCCATTCAAGGCAGCTTTGGCACAGCAAGTAAGATGTACTGGTCACATGCAATATGGTGGGCGTAGCTCAGTTGGTAGAGCACAGGATTGTGACTCCTGTTGTCGAGGGTTCGATCCCCTTCGTCCACCCCATATTAAGAAAGGCGCCAGATTTATAATCTGGCGCCTTTGCTTTAAAAGCTTGTAGCGCGGATGTGGTGGAATTGGTAGACACACTGGATTTAGGTTCCAGCGCCGAAAGGTGTGAGAGTTCGAGTCTCTCCGTCCGCACCAAGATACAAACAGCCTGAGTGGAAACGCTTCGGTTGCAACAAAAAAGCCGCCTAGTGCGGCTTTTTTTGTTTCAGCGTATTGGTTTTACCGTTTCGCTGGTCGAAGGCCTGCTGCCGTCGGTCGAGCGAGGCGCGCTACGCGGATGGAGTCGGTAGTGATCCGGTACACAGGCTTCCTTATATAGAAGGCCGTGCCAGACGCATCGCCAGCAGTGCGAGGCCTTTGTGGTTCGTGCTCGTCGGCGGTCCGATTCCTTCCTCTTAAACCGCCCTTTTTCAGTAGGGTGACTTCTTGAGTTTGACCCACTAGAATGCATGCCCTTGATTCTGGGGTCGGAAACGGCCGGCTAACGTCTGTGCAACGAGGAATATCCATGCAAGTTTCTGTTGAAAATACTTCCGCTCTTGAGCGCCGCATGACCAT
Source organism: Pseudomonas viridiflava (assembly GCF_001642795.1). Lineage (GTDB taxonomy): Bacteria > Pseudomonadota > Gammaproteobacteria > Pseudomonadales > Pseudomonadaceae > Aquipseudomonas > Aquipseudomonas viridiflava. Next base: position 419,594 of record NZ_LKEH01000047.1, read on the forward strand.
TGGCGTGCCTGCCGAACGCATCGAGACTGAAGTCAACAAGCGTCTGCAGCAGACCGCACGTAAAGCCAAGATCCCGGGCTTCCGCCCTGGCAAAGTGCCTATGAGCGTGATCCGCCAGCGTTACGAAGACGGCGCGCGTCAGGAAGCGCTGGGCGATCTGATTCAGGCTACTTTCTACGAAGCTGTCGTTGAGCAGAAGCTCAACCCGGCTGGCGCACCTGCTGTAGAGCCAAAATCCTTCGAAAAAGGCAAGGATCTGGAGTACGTGGCGACTTTCGAAGTCTTCCCGGAATTCACCGTTGCCGGCTTCGACAGCATCGCTGTAGAGCGTCTGTCTGCCGACGTGGCTGACAGCGATCTGGACAACATGCTGGAAGTGCTGCGCAAGCAGAATGTTCGTTTTGAAGAGACCGATCGTGCCGCTCAGAACGAAGATCAGCTGAACATCGATTTCGTGGGCAAGGTCGACGGCGAAGCATTCGCTGGCGGTTCTGCCACTGGCACCCAGCTGGTTCTGGGTTCCGGCCGCATGATCCCTGGCTTCGAAGACGGTCTGGTTGGCGCCAAGGCCGGTGAAGAGCGCGTTCTGAACGTGACCTTCCCTGAGGATTACCAGAACCTGGAGCTGGCTGGTAAGGCTGCCGAGTTCACTGTCACCGTCAACACCGTTTCCGAGCCAAAGCTGCCTGAGCTGAACGAAGAGTTCTTCAAGCAGTTCGGTATCAAGGAAACCGGCATCGACGGTTTCCGCGCCGAAGTTCGCAAGAACATGGAGCGTGAGCTGCGTCAGGCGATCAAATCCAAGGTCAAGAATCAGGTAATGGACGGTCTGCTGGCCTCCAACCCGATCGAAGTGCCTAAGGCGCTGCTGGAAAACGAAGTCAACCGTCTGCGCGTTCAAGCGGTTCAGCAGTTTGGTGGCAACATCAAGCCTGACCAGCTGCCGGCCGAGCTGTTCGAAGAGCAGGCCAAGCGCCGCGTCGAACTGGGTCTGATCGTTGCTGAAGTGGTCAAGCAGTTCGACCTCAAGCCTGACGATGCCCGCGTTCGTGATCTGATCCAGGAAATGGCCTCGGCCTACCAGGAGCCAGAGCAGGTTGTGGCCTGGTACTACAAGAACGAGCAGCAAATGAACGAAGTACGTTCTGTTGTGCTTGAAGAGCAAGTTGTAGATACTGTTTTGCAGAAAGCTAGCGTGACCGACAAATCGGTCTCCTACGAAGAAGCTGTCAAGCCGGTGGAAGCTCCAAAAGCCGACTGATTTCTCTTTTCGTTCGAAAACACCCACAAGCCAGCCTTCGCGCTGGCTTGTGCGTATTCAAGACTCGACTATTTGGGAGTGAATGCAGGACATGTCCCGCAATTCTTATATTCAGCAGAACTCTGACATCCAGGCCGCTGGCGGCCTGGTCCCGATGGTTATCGAGCAGTCCGCCCGTGGCGAACGCGCCTATGACATCTATTCGCGCCTTCTCAAGGAGCGGGTGATCTTTATGGTTGGTCCGGTAGAGGACTACATGGCCAACCTTATCGCGGCGCAACTGCTCTTCCTTGAAGCGGAAAACCCGGACAAGGATATCCATCTCTACATCAACTCACCGGGCGGTTCGGTGACTGCGGGCATGTCGATCTACGACACCATGCAGTTCATCAAGCCTGACGTGTCGACCATCTGTATCGGTCAGGCGTGCAGCATGGGTGCGTTCCTGCTGGCTGGCGGTGCCGAGGGCAAGCGTCACTGCCTGCCGAACTCGCGCATGATGATTCACCAGCCATTGGGCGGTTTCCAGGGCCAGGCGTCGGACATCGACATCCATGCCAAGGAAATCCTGCACATTCGTCACCGCCTGAACTCGTTGCTGGCGCATCACACCGGCCAGAGCCTTGAGACCATCGAGCGCGACACCGAGCGTGACAACTTCATGAGCGCAGAGCGTGCGGCTGAATACGGCCTGATCGACTCGGTGATCAACAAGCGTCAAATGCCTGCCTAAGCACCTCAAAATGTAGGGGGTCGGTGCAACCGACCGCCTGCGGACTTGAAAAAGCCCGCAATAGCCTTCATCTTGTGTTGCAAGCCTATCGGATTTGGATCGATCGAATGACTGACACCCGCAACGGCGAGGACAACGGCAAACTGCTCTATTGCTCCTTCTGTGGCAAAAGCCAGCATGAAGTGCGCAAATTGATTGCCGGCCCCTCGGTCTTTATCTGCGACGAGTGCGTCGACCTGTGCAATGACATCATCCGCGAGGAGGTGCAGGAAGCACAGGCCGAAAGCAGCGCGCATAAATTGCCTTCGCCCAAAGAAATCAGCGGCATCCTTGACCAGTACGTGATTGGTCAGGAGCGTGCCAAAAAGGTTCTCGCAGTAGCGGTGTACAACCACTACAAGCGTCTGAACCAGCGCGACAAGAAAAATGACGATGTGGAACTGGGCAAGAGCAACATCCTGCTGATCGGCCCTACGGGTTCCGGCAAGACGCTGCTGGCTGAGACACTGGCCCGTCTGCTCAATGTACCGTTCACCATCGCCGACGCCACCACCCTGACCGAAGCCGGTTATGTGGGTGAGGACGTGGAAAACATTATTCAGAAGCTGTTGCAGAAATGTGATTACGACGTAGAGAAGGCCCAGATGGGTATCGTCTACATCGATGAAATCGACAAGATTTCGCGCAAATCCGACAACCCTTCGATTATGCGTGACGTTTCGGGTGAAGGCGTGCAGCAAGCCTTGCTGAAACTGATTGAAGGTACGGTGGCTTCGGTTCCGCCTCAGGGTGGCCGCAAGCATCCACAGCAGGAATTCCTGCAGGTGGACACGCGCAACATTCTGTTTATCTGTGGTGGCGCCTTCTCGGGCCTGGAAAAGGTCATTCAGAACCGCTCTACGCGCGGCGGCATCGGCTTCAACGCCGAAGTCCGCAGCAAGGAAGAGGGCAAGAAGGTTGGCGAATCCCTGCGTGAAGTCGAGCCTGACGATCTGGTCAAGTTCGGTCTGATCCCTGAATTCGTGGGCCGTCTGCCGGTTCTGGCAACGCTGGACGAGTTGGATGAGGCTGCGTTGATGCAGATTCTCACCGAGCCGAAGAACGCGCTGACCAAGCAGTACGCCAAGCTGTTCGAGATGGAAGGTGTGGACCTCGAATTCCGCACCGATGCGCTGAAATCGGTTGCCCGTCGTGCGCTGGAGCGCAAGACCGGTGCCCGTGGCCTGCGCTCTATCCTGGAAGGCGTGTTGCTCGACACCATGTACGAGATCCCGTCGCAAAGCGACGTGAGCAAGGTGGTGATCGACGAAAGCGTGATCGATGGCTCGTCCAAGCCGCTGCTGATCTACGAAAACAGCGAGCCGCCTGCAAAGGTCGCTCCTGACGCGTAACGGCACTGTCGTCACACGTGAAGAGACACGAAAGGGGGCCCTCAGGGTCCCCTTTTGCATTTCCGGCACTCCCGTTCGTCTTGTAGAAGAGAGCGAACCTGAGAGGGCTGCAGCCCATGGGGCTTGTTTTTTTCGAACGCTACCCCCATCTTGGCTTCAAGCTAATTCCATCTGTCCCGGCCGTTTGGCCGCTGTAGAGGCGAAATCATGAAGACCACCATCGAATTGCCTCTTTTGCCATTGCGTGATGTCGTGGTTTATCCGCACATGGTTATCCCGCTGTTCGTGGGGCGCGAGAAGTCTATCGAAGCCCTTGAGGCAGCGATGACGGGTGATAAACAGATCCTGTTGCTCGCGCAAAGAAACCCTGCTGACGATGATCCTGATGAGCAGGCTCTTTATAGCGTCGGCACCATTGCAACCGTATTGCAGTTGCTCAAATTGCCCGATGGCACCGTCAAGGTGCTGGTCGAGGGTGAGCAACGTGGTTCTGTCGAGCGTTTCATCGAGGTCGACGGTCATTACCGCGCCGAAGTCGCGCTGATCGACGAAGTAGACGCCCCGGATCGTGAATCCGAAGTCTTTGTCCGCAGCCTGCTGGCTCAGTTCGAGCAGTACGTGCAACTGGGCAAGAAAGTCCCTGCAGAAGTCCTGTCGTCGCTCAACAGCATCGATGAGCCTGGCCGTCTGGTAGACACCATGGCAGCCCACATGGCGCTCAAGATCGAGCAGAAGCAGGATATCCTCGAGATTATCGACCTGTCGGCCCGTGTCGAGCACGTGCTGGCGCTGCTGGATGCTGAAATCGACCTGTTGCAGGTCGAGAAGCGCATCCGCGGTCGCGTCAAGAAACAAATGGAGCGCAGCCAGCGCGAGTACTACCTGAATGAGCAGATGAAGGCCATTCAGAAAGAACTGGGCGATGGCGATGAAGGCCACAACGAAATCGAAGAGCTGAAAAAGCGTATCGACGCCGCTGGCCTGCCAAAGGATGCGCTGGCCAAGGCCACTGCCGAGCTGAACAAGCTGAAGCAGATGTCGCCAATGTCGGCCGAGGCCACCGTCGTGCGTTCCTACATCGACTGGCTGGTTCAGGTGCCGTGGAAGGCCCAGAGCAAGGTGCGTCTGGATCTGGCCCGTGCCGAAGCCATTCTGGATGCCGACCACTACGGTCTGGATGAGGTCAAGGAGCGCATCCTTGAGTACCTCGCCGTGCAGAAGCGCGTGAAGAAGATTCGCGGTCCTGTGTTGTGCCTGGTAGGTCCACCGGGTGTGGGTAAAACCTCGCTCGCCGAGTCGATTGCCAACGCAACCAATCGCAAGTTCGTGCGCATGGCCCTGGGTGGCGTGCGTGACGAGGCTGAAATTCGTGGTCATCGCCGGACTTATATCGGTTCGATGCCGGGAAGATTGATACAAAAGATGACGAAGGTTGGCGTGCGCAACCCACTGTTCCTGCTCGATGAAATCGACAAGATGGGCAGTGACATGCGTGGCGATCCGGCGTCGGCTTTGCTGGAGGTTCTGGACCCCGAGCAGAACCACAACTTCAACGACCACTACCTTGAGGTCGATTACGACCTGTCGGACGTGATGTTCCTGTGCACCTCGAACTCGATGAACATTCCGCCAGCGCTGCTGGACCGAATGGAAGTCATTCGTTTGCCGGGCTACACCGAAGACGAGAAGATCAACATCGCCGTCAAATACCTCTCGCCGAAGCAGATTCAGGCCAACGGTCTGAAGAAGGGCGAGATCGAATTCGACGAGGAAGCGATCCGCGACATCATCCGTTACTACACCCGTGAAGCGGGCGTGCGCGGGCTGGAACGCCAGATTGCCAAGGTCTGCCGCAAGGCGGTCAAAGAGCATGCACTGGAAAAACGCTTTGCCGTTCACGTCACTGCCGACATGCTCGAGCACTTCCTGGGCGTGCGCAAATTCCGCTACGGTCTGGCTGAGCAGCAGGACCAGATCGGTCAGGTAACGGGCCTTGCCTGGACTCAGGTAGGCGGTGAGCTGTTGACCATCGAGGCGGCTGTCGTACCCGGCAAGGGTCAGTTGATCAAGACCGGTTCGCTGGGTGATGTGATGGTCGAATCCATCACGGCAGCCCAGACCGTCGTGCGCAGCCGTGCTCGCAGCCTGGGCATTTCTGCGGACTTCCACGAGAAGCACGACACGCATATCCACATGCCTGAGGGTGCTACGCCTAAAGACGGCCCAAGCGCGGGTGTAGGCATGTGCACGGCGCTGGTGTCGGCATTGACCCAGATTCCGGTGCGTGCCGATGTGGCAATGACCGGTGAAATTACCCTGCGGGGTCAGGTGCTTGCCATCGGTGGTCTGAAGGAAAAACTTCTGGCTGCACACCGCGGTGGAATCAAGACCGTGATCATTCCTGAAGAAAATATACGCGATTTGAAGGAAATTCCTGACAATATCAAACAGGATCTTCAGATAAAGCCGGTTAAATGGATTGACGAAGTCCTGCAAATTGCGCTGCAATACGCCCCGGAGCCCTTGCCGGATGTGGCTCCTGATCTCGTTGCAAAGGATGAAAAACGCGAGTCTGACTCTAAGGAAAGAATTAGCACGCATTAAGTCTGGCAGGCTTCCTTGACAGCTTTTTAGAGCCCTTGTTATAAAGCGGCTCTTTGAAGCAAGTCCGGCAGGCCTTCCAGCGCTCGTTTTGCTTAACACCTAAAACTTAGAAACATACTCAAAATAGAGATAAGGGGACTTAGAGTGAACAAGTCGGAACTGATTGATGCTATCGCTGCATCTGCTGATATCCCGAAAGCTGCTGCTGGCCGTGCGCTGGACGCAGTGATCGAATCCGTCACTGGCGCTCTGAAGGCTGGCGACTCGGTTGTTTTGGTTGGCTTTGGTACGTTCTCCGTTACAGATCGTCCTGCGCGCACCGGTCGTAATCCTCAGACTGGCAAGACGCTGGAAATCGCTGCTGCTAAAAAACCAGGTTTCAAAGCCGGTAAAGCCCTGAAAGAAGCTGTCAACTAAGCCTCTTTATGCCTTTGCCCGCTGGATCGGTGTTGTTCTGATCCAGTAGCGGAGCGGTGGTGCAGTCGGTTGCAACGCCGAAGGGTTCGAGCCCTTCCGCTCCGTCAGTTACGAGAAGGCGCATCCTCGGATGCGCCTTTCTTCTATCCGCTTTCTACCCACGCTCCGCGGTTGGTTAGTCAGTTCAACCGTTTTGGGGGACGCAATGCTGCAGAACATCAGGGACAATTCACAGGGCTGGATTGCCAAGACAATCATCGGAATCATCGTCGCATTGATGGCCTTCACCGGCATCGAGGCAATGTTTACCGCTTCCAGCAACAAGCAGAACGCTGCCGAGGTCAATGGCGAGGACATCTCTCAGAACGAGCTGAGCCAGGCCGTGGACATGCAACGCCGTCAGTTGGCCCAGCAACTCTCTCAACAGCTGGGCAAGGATTTCGATCCTGCAATGCTGGACGAGAAGCTGCTGCGCGAGTCCGCTCTCAAAGGGCTGATCGACCGCAAGCTGCTGCTGCAGGGCGCGGCCGACTCCAAATTCTCCTTTTCCGATGCGGCACTGGATCAACAGCTTTTGCAGACGCCTGAATTTCAGGTTGATGGCAAATTCAGCGCAGACCGTTTCGATCAGGTGATTCGTCAGCTGGGCTACAGCCGCATGCAATTCCGCCAGATGCTGGGTCAGGAAATGCTCATCGGTCAGGTCCGTGCCGGTGTCGCAGGCAGTGCGTTTGTGACCGACGCTCAGGTCGATGCCTTTGCCCGTCTGGAAAAACAGACCCGTGATTTCGCTTCGTTGACCCTGCCGGCCGATCCTTCGGCAGTCAAAGTCACCGACGACGAGGTCAAGGCTCACTACGACGAGCACGCCAAAGAGTTCATGAGTCCCGAGCAGGTCGTGCTCGACTACATCGAGTTGAAGAAGTCTGCCTTCTTCGACAAGGTGCAGGTCAAGGATGAAGACTTGCAGGCGGCCTATCAGAAAGAGATTGCCAACCTCGCCGAGCAGCGTCGTGCTGCGCACATCCTGATCGAAGTGAACGACAAGCTCAGCGATGAGCAGGCCAAGGCGAAGATTGAAGAAATTCAGCAGCGTCTGGCCAAGGGTGAGGACTTTGCCGCGCTGGCCAAGGAGTTCTCGCAGGACCCGGGTTCGTCGAGCAAGGGTGGTGATCTGGGCTATGCAGGCAAGGGCGTTTACGACCCTGCATTCGAGGACGCACTGTACGGCTTGAACAAGGACCAGGTTTCGCAACCTGTGCGTACCGACTTCGGCTGGCACCTGATCAAGCTGCTGGGTGTTGAAGCGCCTTCGGTGCCGACCTTCGCGAGCCTGAAAGACAAGCTGACCAACGACCTCAAGTCGCAGCAGGTCGAGCAGAAGTTCGTCGAAGTGACCAAGCAACTGGAAGATTCGGCGTTCGAATCGTCTGACCTGACCCAGCCGGCTCAGGATCTGGGCCTCAAGGTTCAGACTACCGCACCATTCGGTCGTGAAGGCGGCGAAGGTCTGACGGCCAACCGTGCGGTCATCCAGGCTGCGTTCAGCCCGGAAGTCCTGGAAGAAGGTTCCAACAGCAACACGCTGGAACTGGACCCGGAAACCGTAGTGGTCGTGCGTGCCAAAGAGCACCTGCAACCACAGCAACTGCCGCTTGAAAGCGTCGCCAGTGCCATTCGTGCCCAGTTGGTCAAGGAGCACGCAAGTGCTGCGGCCAAGGCCAAGGGCGAGGCTCTGCTGGCCGGTCTGCGTGACGGCAAGATCCCGCTGGCAGCCAAGCAGGAAGGCCATGAGTGGAAAGTCATGGAAGCGGTCACTCGCAGTCAGGAAGGTGTCGATCCTGCTGTGCTGCAGGCGCTGTTCCGCATGCCCAAGCCGACTGGCAAGGACAAGCCGGAATACACCAGCCAGACCGCAGCCGATGGCAGCTTTGTGATCGTGCGTCTCAATGGTGTGAATCAGGCGGCTGCACCGACTGACGCGGAAAAGGCGCAATACCGCCGCTTCCTCGCATCGCGTGCCGGTCAGCAGGATTTCGCAGCGTTCCGTGCCCAGCTGGAAAGCAAGGCGAAGATCGAGAAGTTCTAAGTCCGGTGTCATGCAGGGTCAGGTCGGAAACGACCTGACCCTTTGCAGAAGCCAAAAAAGAAGGCCGCTCACTGAGCGGCCTTCTTTTTGTGTCCCGGAAAGTGCCGCTCGCAATGAGCGGCACCCGCCCGTCACTCTTCGATGTTGCCCATCGCGGTGGTGTTGAAGCCGCCGTCGACGTACATGATCTCACCGCTGATGCCCGAGGCCAGATCGGAGCACAGGAACGCGCCTGCGTTGCCGACTTCGTCGATGGTCACGTTGCGACGCAGAGGGGTCTGCGCTTCGTTGGCGGCCAGCATCTTGCGGAAGTTCTTGATGCCCGACGCTGCCAGCGTACGGATCGGACCTGCCGAAACCGCGTTGACGCGCGTGCCTTCAGGACCGAGGCTGCCAGCCAGGTAACGAACACCGGCTTCCAGACTCGCCTTGGCCATGCCCATCACGTTGTAGTTAGGCATGGTGCGCTCTGCGCCCAGGTACGACAGGGTCAGCAGGCTGCCATTGCGGCCTTTCATCATTTCGCGGCCGGCCTTGGCCAGTGCCACGAAGCTGTAGGCGCTGATGTCGTGAGCGATGCGGAAGCCATCACGGGTGGTGGCTTCGGTGAAGTCGCCATCGAGCTGGTCGCCCGGCGCGAAACCTACCGAGTGCACGATCACGTCCAGGCCGTCCCACTTCTTGCTCAGCTCTTCGAAGACCTTGTTGATCTCTTCGTCGCTGGCCACGTCGCAAGGGAAGCACAGTTCAGGGCCCGAGCCCCAGCCTGCGGCGAACTCTTCGACACGACCCTTGAGTTTGTCGTTCTGGTAGGTGAAAGCAAGCTCTGCACCTTCACGATGCATGGCGGCAGCGATGCCGGATGCGATGGACAGTTTACTGGCGACACCGACGATCAGGACGCGCTTACCGGCGAGAAAACCCATGTGTTGTTCCTCTTCAGGTTAATCGACAGCGACTGGTGCCAAAAAGGCGGCTTCCAGAAGCTGCTGTGTGTAAGGATGTTGCGGTGCGGCAAAAACAGCCTGCGCCGCACCCTGTTCGACCACTTGGCCTTGCTTGACCACCATCAGTTGGTGGCTCAGCGCTTTGACGACAGCCAGGTCATGGCTGATGAACAAATACGTCAGGTTGTACTTGGTTTGCAGCGAGCGAAGCAGCTCGACCACCTGGCGCTGCACTGTCCGGTCGAGCGCCGAAGTCGGCTCGTCCAGCAGTATCAGTGCCGGCTTGAGCACCAGGGCTCGGGCAATGGCAATCCTCTGTCGCTGACCACCAGAGAACTCGTGAGGGTAGCGGTGCCGGGTTTCCGGATCCAGACCTACTTCCCTGAGTGCTTCGATGATCGCCGTTTCCTGCTCGGCGGCTGTCCCCATGTTGTGAATGCGCAGGCCTTCGCCAACGATATCACTCACCGACATGCGCGGGCTCAGGCTGCCAAACGGGTCCTGGAACACCACCTGCATCTGTCTGCGCAACGGACGGACCTGTTGCTGCGACAGGGAGTCTAGCGGTTTGCCCCTGAAACGTATGGTGCCTTCGCTACCGATGAGCCTGAGAATCGCCAGGCCCAGCGTCGATTTGCCCGATCCGCTTTCACCCACGATCCCCAGTGTTTGCCCTTCCGGCAGGCTGAAGCGGATACCGTCGACCGCCTTGACGTGATCGACGGTGCGCTTTAGCAGGCCTTTCTTGATCGGAAACCAGACTTTCAGGTCTTCGACCTCGAGCAGCGGAGCACCTGCGGGGTTGGTTGAAGGACCGCCGCTGGGCTCTGCGCTGAGCAATACTTTGGTGTACGGGTGTTGCGGTGAACGGAACAGCTCTTCGCACGATGCCTGTTCGACGATGCAACCGCACTGCATGACACATACTCGGTTGGCTATTTGCCTCACAACGTTCAAATCGTGGCTGATCAGCAGCAGCGCCATGCCCAGCCGCGCCTGCAAATGCTTGAGCAATTCGAGGATTTTCAGCTGCACGGTCACATCAAGCGCGGTGGTCGGCTCGTCGGCAATCAGCAGCTCAGGTTCGTTGGCCAGGGCCATGGCGATCATGACACGCTGGCGCTGGCCGCCTGATAGCTCGTGTGGAAGCGCTTTGAGGCGTTTGCGCGGCTCTGGTATGCCAACCAGATCCAGCAGCTCCAGCGTACGCTCAGTGGCCGCCTTGCCGGTAAGGCCCTTGTGCAGGCCCAAGACTTCGTTGATCTGCTTTTCCACTGAATGCAGCGGGTTCAACGAGGTCATCGGCTCCTGGAAAATCATGGCGATGCGGTTGCCACGGATCGAACGCAGTTTTTTCTCTTCGACCTTCAGCAGGTCGTCGCCCGCATAACGGATGGTGCCGCTGGGATGGCTGGCGATGGGGTAGGGCAGCAGACGCAGGATCGAGTGCGCAGTCACGGATTTGCCCGAGCCACTTTCACCGACCAGGGCAAGGGTTTCGCCGCGACGGATATCGAAACTGATGTTCTCGACCACCCGTTGCCGCGAGTCGCCCGTTACGAACTCGACCGCCAGATCGCGGATTTCGATCAGATTGTCATTGTTCATCTTATTTCCTTGGGTCGAAAGCATCGCGGGCGGATTCGCCGATGAACACCAGCAGGCTCAGCATCAGGGCCAGCACCGCAAAAGCGCTGATCCCCAGCCAGGGGGCCTGCAGGTTGGATTTGCCCTGCGCGACCAGTTCGCCCAGCGAAGGCGATCCGGCAGGCAGGCCGAAGCCCAGGAAGTCCAGTGCTGTCAGGGTGCCGATCGCACCCGTGAGAATGAACGGCATGAAGGTCATGGTCGATACCATGGCGTTGGGCAGGATGTGGCGGAACATGATCGCGCCGTTCTCCATGCCCAGTGCGCGGGCGGCACGCACGTATTCCAGGTTGCGGCCCCGCAGGAACTCTGCACGCACCACGTCCACCAGACCCATCCAGGAGAACAGCAGCATGATACCCAGCAGCCACCAGAAGTTGGGCTGCACGAAACTGGCCAGAATGATCAGTAGGTACAGCACCGGCAGCCCGGACCAGACTTCCAGAAACCGCTGGCCCAGCAGATCGACCCAGCCGCCATAGAAGCCCTGCAGCGCACCGGCCACCACCCCAATGATTGAGCTGAGAATCGTCAGGGTCAGGGCAAACAGCACCGAGATTCTGAAGCCATAGATTACCCGTGCCAGCACATCACGGCCCTGGTCGTCAGTGCCCAGCAGGTTCTCCCGCGACGGCGGGGCGGGAGCGGGGACTTTCAGGTCATAGTTGATGCTCTGGTAGCTGAACGGGATCGGCGCCCACAGGGTCCAGCCGTCCTTGGCCGCCAGCAGCTCCTTGATGTAGGGGCTCTTGTAGTTGGCTTCCAGCGGGAATTCACCACCGAAGGTGGTTTCCGGATAACGCTCCAGCACCGGGAAATACCATTGGCCGTCGTAACGCACGGCCAGCGGCTTGTCGTTGGCGATCAGTTCGGCGCCCAGGCTCAGGCCGAACAGCAGCAGGAACAGCCACAGTGACCACCAGCCGCGTTTGTTGGCCTTGAAACGTTCGAAGCGGCGGCGATTGAGAGGAGACAGCTTCATATCAATGCTTCCTGCTTTCAAAGTCGATGCGCGGGTCTACCAGCGTATAAGTGATGTCGCCAATCAGCTTCACCACCAGACCCAGCAGGGTGAAAATGAACAGCGTGCCAAACACCACGGGGTAATCGCGGTTGATGGCCGCTTCAAAACTCATCAGGCCCAGACCGTCCAGGGAGAAGATCACTTCCACCAGCAGCGAGCCGGTGAAGAAGATGCCCATGAAGGCGGCCGGGAAACCGGCAATCACCAGTAGCATTGCGTTGCGGAACACATGGCCGTACAGCACCTTGTGATTGCTCAGGCCCTTGGCCTTGGCGGTGGTGACGTACTGTTTGCTGATCTCGTCGAGAAAGCTGTTCTTGGTCAGCAGGGTCATGGTCGCGAAGTTGCCGATCACCAGCGCAGTGACCGGCAGCACCAGATGCCAGAAGTAATCGAGAATCTTGCCCGCCGTGCTCAGCTCCTCGAAGTTGTTCGAGGTCAGCCCGCGCAAGGGGAACCAGTTGAAGTAACTGCCGCCGGAAAACACCACGATCAACAGAATCGCGAACAGGAAGGCCGGTATCGCGTAGCCGACGATGATTGCCGAGCTGGTCCAGACGTCGAAGTGGCTGCCGTGTCGGGTGGCCTTGGCGATGCCCAGCGGGATCGACACCAGGTACATGATCAGGGTGCTCCACAGCCCGAGGGAAATGGACACCGGCATTTTCTCGACGATCAGGTCGATCACCTTGGCGTCCCTGAAGAAGCTGTCACCGAAATCCAGCGTGGTGTAGTTCTTGATCATGATCCACAGGCGTTCCGGCGCGGACTTGTCGAAGCCGTACATGCGCTCGATTTCCTTGACCAGCGCCGGATCCAGACCCTGCGCGCCCCGGTAGTTCGAACCCGCTACCGAAACCTCCGCGCCACCGCCGGCAATGCGGCTGGTTGCACCGTCGAAGCCTTCGATCTTGGCGATCATCTGCTCGACAGGCCCGCCGGGCGCGGCCTGGATGATGATGAAGTTGATGATCAGGATCCCGAACAGGGTCGGAATGATCAGCAGCAGCCTTCGCAGAATATAGGCCAGCATGTTATTGCTCCGTGCTCGCGGGGGCGGTCTGGTCAGGGGGGGATGAGGCTGGAACTGCCGGTTGTGCATCCGGCTTGGCCCACCACGTCATCAGGCCGATATCCGACAAGGCTTTGGCTTTCGGGTGGTCAAGGTGATTCCAGTAGGCGACGCGCCAGGTCTTGATGTGCCAGTTGGGCACAACGTAGAACCCCCACAGCAATACTCTGTCCAGCGCCTTGGTGTAAGTGATCAGGCTTTGTCTGGAATCGGCGTTGATCAGACCGCTTACCAGAGTGTCGATTGCCGGATCCTTGAGGCCTATGACATTTCGGCTGCCAGGGTTGTCAGCGCTGGACGAGTCGAAGTACACCCGCTGCTCGTTACCGGGTGAACTGGACTGCGGAAAGCTGCTGACGATCATGTCGTAGTCACGTGAACGCAGGCGGTTGATGTATTGCGACACGTCGGCGCGGCGGATCACCAGTTCGATACCTAGATCGCTCAGGTTGCGTTTGTAGGGCAGCAGAATGCGTTCGAACTCGGTCTGTGCGATCAGGAACTCCAGTTTGACCGGGTTACCCTGAGTGTCGACCATCTTGTCATCAACGATTTTCCAGCCAGCTTCCTGCAGCAGTTGAAAGGCGCGACGCTGCTGCGGACGGATCATGCCGCTGCCATCGGTGACCGGCAGCGTGAACGCTTCGGTGAACACCCGGTCCGGAATCTTGCCGCGCAATGGCTCCAGAATCTTGAGCTCTTCAGGGGAGGGCAGGCCGCTGGAGGCCATTTCCGAATTGTCGAAATAGCTCTTCGTGCGGCTGTAGGAGCCGTTGAACAATTGCTTGTTGGTCCATTCGAAATCCAGCAACAGCGTCAATGCCTCGCGCACGCGAGCGTCCTGAAACACCGGTTTGCGCAGGTTGAGCACGAAGCCCTGCATGCCGGTCGGGTTGCCGTTCGGAAGTTCTTCCTGGATGAGTCGTCCAGCCTTGACCGCAGGTGTGTTGTACGCCGTGGCCCAGTTCTTGGCGCTGGTTTCTATCCAGTAATCGAATTGGCCGGCTTTACCCGCTTCCAGCGCCACGGTGTTGTCGCGATAGTAATCGGTGGTCAACACGTCGAAGTTGTAAAAGCCCTTGTTTATCGGCAGGTCCTTGGCCCAGTAGTCCTTGACTCGCTCGTAGCGCACTGAACGCCCGGCTTTTACATCGACGACCTTATAGGGCCCGCTGCCCAGCGGGAAATCCAGATTGCCCTTGCTGAAATCCCGTGTGGCCCAGAAATGCTTGGGCAATACCGGCAGTTGTCCAAGGATCAGTGGCATCTCGCGGCTGCCCTTGTGCTTGAACTTGAACAGTACGCGCAGCGGGTCTTCAACGACGACCTGGTCGACATCGGCGTAGTAGCCTTTGTACATGGGCGAGCCATGCTCCATCAGTGTCTTGAAGCTGAACTCCACGTCTTCGGCACGGACAGGGTGACCGTCGTGGAAGCGTGCCTCGGGACGCAGATAGAAACGCACCCAGCTGTTGTCGGGAGCCTTCTCGATCTTGCCAGCGATCAGTCCGTATTCACTGAACGGCTCGTCAAGGCTGGCGCGGGCCAGAGTGTCGTAGATCAGACCGATATCATCTGCAGGCACCCCCTTGTTGATGAACGGGTTCAGGCTGTCAAACCCGCCGAAACCGGCTTGGCGGAGCGTGCCACCTTTCGGGGCATCCGGGTTCACATAGTCGAAGTGCTTGAAGTCGGCCGGATATTTGGGCGCTTCGTCGTACAGCGTCACGGCGTGCTGAGGTGCAGCCTGTACCGAGCAGGCCAGGCTTGCCAACAGCAGCGCGGCTGTTCGCAGGCGCAGGGAATGCAAAGGGTTCATCGGGGCTTCTCCAGAGACTTGAGCCACCACGCACGCAGCCCCAGGGTGTAGGGCGGGGTGGTGACCATGGCGAATCGATTGCGATACGCAAGACGATGATTGTTCAGGTACCAGTTCGGAATGCTGTAGTGCTGGGACAGCAGGACGCGATCCAGCGCGCGGGCGGTGGCCACCTGCTCATCGCGGGTCTGGGCAGCCAGCAGTTTGTTCAGAAGGCCGTCGACCACCGGATTGGCGACACCTGCGTAGTTCTTGCTGCCGTGGATGGACGCCTGGCTCGAATGAAAGTACTGCCACTGCTCCAGGCCTGGGCTGAGCGTCTGCTGCAGGGTCATGAGGATCATGTCGAAGTCGAAGCGATCCAGGCGCTGCTTGTACTGTGCGCGGTCCACGGTGCGCAGGCCCGCATTGATGCCCAGGCGGCGCAGGTCTTCGATGTAGGGCAGCAGAATGCGTTCCAGGCTGGGGTTGACCAGCAGGATTTCGAAACGCAGCGGCTGGTTGTCGGCGTTGAGCAGGCCCCTGTCGGTAAGCTTCCAGCCTGCGCTGCCCAGCAGACCCAGCGCCTTGCGCAGTGTTTCGCGCGGGATTCCACCACCATCGGTTTTCGAGGGCATGAACGGTTGAGTAAAGAGGCTGGGCGGCAGTTGCTCCCGATAGGGCGCCAGTGCCAGCCACTCGCCACCTGTTGGCACTCCGGTCGCGGAAAACTCACTGTTCGGGTAGTAGCTGGTCGAACGTGCATAGGCATCGCTGAACAGCGTCCGGTTGGTCCATTCGAAGTTGAACAGCAGCCCCAGTGCTTCGCGAACCCGGACATCGGCGAACGCCGCGCGGCGGGTGTTCATGAACAACCCCTGGGTCTGGGTCGGGATCCGGTGCGGTATCTGCGCCTTGATCACGTCCCCGTTGGCAACCGCCGGAAAGTTGTAGCCGTTGGCCCAGTTTTTCGCCTGATGCTCGATATAGATATCGAACTCGCCGCCCTTGAATGCTTCGAAGGCCACGTCGTTGTCGCGGTAGAACTCCACTTCAACGCGGTCAAAGTTGTACTTGCCGCGGTTGACCGGCAGGTCCTTGCCCCAGTAATCCTTGACCCGTTCGAAGATCAACTGGCGCCCCGGTTGCACACGAGTGATGCGATAGGGGCCGCTGCCCAGTGGCGGCTCGAAGGTAGTGGCCTTGAAGTCCCGGTCCTTCCAGTAATGCTGCGGCAGTACCGGCAGTTCACCCAGACGCAGGATCAGCAGCGGATTACCGGCCCGTTTGAACACGAAGCGGATGCGGTGCCGGTCGAGAATGTCGACGCGCTGCACTTCCTGCAGGGCGGTGCGGTATTGAGGGTGACCGTCCTTGAGCAGCGTGCGGTACGAGAACGCCACGTCGTAGGCAGTGATCGGCTTGCCATCGTGAAAGCGCGCCTGAGGGCGGATGTTGAACACCACCCAACTGCGGTCTTCGCTGTATTCGACAGACTGGGCGATCAGGCCGTAGCTGGAGGTCGGCTCATCGCCGGAAGGATCGTACTGCCCGGTGCCGACCATCAACGTCTCGTTGAGCTCGTTGACGCCGTATTGCAGGAAATTGCCTGTCGATACCGGGCTGGTGCCTTTGAAGGTGTAGGGGTTGAGCGTGTCGAACGTGCCGAAGGCCATCATTTTCAGGGTGCCACCCTTCGGCGCCTCGGGATTGACCCAGTCGAAGTGAGTGAAGCTTGCCGGGTACTTGAGGACGCCAAACTGCGCATAACCGTGACTTTCGGTAATGGCTGCATTGGCGCAGAAGCTCAAGGCCAGACTGACGATTAGCAGGAAGGGACGTATCACGATCCAGGCGACTTGGGCTTTCGGGTCGCTAACAGTAACAGCTTGTCCCGACAGGAAAAAGACTGGAGAAGGGCGCATGACTGGAGAACAACAGAGTGCAGGTGTTCAGGTCAATTTCGGGCGGTAATACGGAGGCTTTCCTGGATCATGCCGATGCAGGGCATCGGCATGATCCGGAGCAGTTCATCAGTGTGGCAGATAGACCGTGAGGGTCTGGCCGGGCTTGAGGGCCTGGCCGGTACGCGGGTTCCAGCGCTTGAGATGTTGCATCTCGACGTTGAAGCGCTTGGCGACCAGATACATCGAGTCACCTTTCTGGATCTTGTACTGCATGGATTTCTTTTCGCCATCCTTGCTGCTGGCGCTGGCAACGGCCTTGCTGCTGATTTTGCTGGTTTTGCTGTTGTCCTGCATCACCAGAGTCTGACCGATCTTGAGCTTGTGGCCGGACAACTTGTTCCAGCGCTGCAAATCCTCCACATCGACCTTGTTGGCCTGTGCGATGGTGGTCAGGTTGTCGCCGTTCCTCACTTTGTAGGTGCGGCTGCGAGCAGGCTTTTCATTGCTGGCCAGTGCTTCGAACACCGGCTGCGAGGTGTTCAGGCCCGGCTTGACCGGAATGCTCAACGACTGGCCAGCTTTCAGGCGATTGCCTGCCAGCTTGTTGTTGCTCTTGATCGAGCTTACGGTGACCTGATAACGGCTTGCGAGGCTTTCAAGCGTGTCGCCACGGCGAACGCGGTAAGGCTGCCAGGCGACCAGCTCTTCCTGCTTCATGGTCGACAGGCTGGCGGTCAACAGCTGCGCCTTGGACGTCGGCACCAGCAGATGCTGGGGGCCGTCGATGGTCAGGCGCTTCTTGAAAGCAGGGTTGAGCTGGATAAGCTCGTCTTCGTCGATATCGGCGGCGCTCGCCACCTTGGACAGATCGACGCGCTTGTTGAGCTCGACGACTTCGAAGTAGGGTTCGTTGGCAATCGGGTTCAGATTGACGCCATAGGCTTCCGGCGACAGCACCACCTGTGACAGCGCCAGCAACTTGGGCACGTAATCACGGGTTTCCTGCGGCAGCGGCAGGTTCCAGTAGTCAGTCGGCAGGTTGAGCTTGTCGTTACGTTCGATGGCGCGGCTGACCGTGCCTTCTCCGGCGTTGTAGGCCGCGAGCGCCAGCAGCCAGTCACCGTTGAACATGTCGTGCAGACGTGTCAGGTAATCCAGTGCGGCAACGGTCGACGCCTGAATGTCGCGGCGTCCGTCGTAGAAATTGGTCTGACGCAGATTGAAGTAGCGCCCCGTCGACGGGATGAACTGCCAGAGGCCTACGGCCTGGCTGCGCGAGACGGCCATCGGGTTGTAGGCGCTTTCGATCACGGGAAGCAGGGCCAGTTCGAGCGGCATGTTTCGCTCTTCCAGACGCTCGACGATGTAATGCATGTAAAGACTGCCGCGCTCGCCAGCGTTTTCCAGAAAGGAAGGGTTGTTGGCGAACCAGAGGCGTTGCTGATCGATGCGAGGGTTCTGATCGTTACCCTGCTGCAACTGGAAACCCTGACGCATACGCTCCCAGACATCCTGAGGCGGTGCCTGCGGGGTGGCGGTCTTGTTGGTCAGAAAGATGGGTTTTTGCTTGATGCCGGTGGCCAGATTCGGCGCGCGGTATGAGCTGGAAGAATCTACGTGGGCTGTGCTCTGACAGCCGACCAGAAGCGCACTCGCTGCTACAGCCACGGCCTGGGCCAACCGAGTCAATGCGTCCGAATTTACAGGCTTGCTAATAGATGACGACATTGTTCGGGGGGTATATCCAGACGAAAATGTCGGGCGATTCTAGAAAGCGTGCTGCCGCTGGTCAACCTTTCAGAATTTTATTGCGATTTGGCGGTCGCTTCAGAACTTGTCTTTCCATGCCCTCAAGCGGGCAAAGACCGCACTCTGCGAGGTGTTTTCCACGCCGGCCCGTTCGTCCGCTTTTTCTTTAACGGATGTTTCATGGGTACGCAGGAAGGGGTTGGTGCGTCGTTCAAGCGCCAGATTGGAAGGCAGGGTGATACGATTTTCCTCACGCAACTGAATGACCTCGGCAAGACGCTCGGCGATATCCTTGTTGGCGGGCTCGACGGCCTGAGCGAACTTGAGGTTGCTCAGCGTGTACTCGTGGGCGCAGTAGATCAGGGTGGTGTCCGGCAGGGCGGCCAGTCGGCCGAGCGATGTATGCATCTGCTCCGGTGTGCCTTCGAACAGCCTGCCGCAGCCTGCTGCAAACAGGGTGTCGCCGCAGAACAGCAGCGGCCGGGTGGCGTCATCGTGGTAGAAGGCTATATGGCCGAGGGTATGTCCCGGAACCGCGTGAACGGTGAAGTCCAGACCCAGCACTGTAATGACGTCATGGTCGACAAGCGCAACGTCGCGCGCAGGGATGGTCTCCGCCTGCGGCCCCAGCACTCTGGCGTTCGTCATTTGCTTGATCTGCGCGACACCGCCTACGTGATCGTTGTGATGATGCGTGATCAGGATATCGGTGAGCTGATGATCCGGGTGATCGTTCAGCCAGGCCAGCACCGGGGCTGCGTCTCCCGGATCGACCACGGCGCAGCGTTTGGCCGAAAGGTCTTGTAACAACCAGATGTAGTTGTCATTGAAAGCGGGAAGGGCATGGATCTGTATCATGGCGCAGTTCGCATCGCAGGGAACAATCGTGCATCTTAGAGTCTGTTGCCGTTGTATGCGAGCACCTCTGGAGGAGAACTCATGACCGATGAAGCGTTCGCTCAGGCTGATCCTGAGTGGCTTGCCCTGATCAGCGCCGCTCGCCAATGGCTGTCCGGCCCGCTGGGCCAGCTTCTGCTCGAAGAGGAGCGCCGGGTTCTGGAAGAGGAACTCGGCCGCTACTTTGGCGGCTACCTTGTGCATTACGGGCCGTCGGCCGAAACCCCGCCGGTGGCGCATCAGGTGCAGCGCAATGTGCGGCTCGGCGCGCCATTGCCGGGGGTCGAAATCGTCTGTGAAGAACAGGCCTGGCCGTTGAGCGAGCACGCCGCCGATGTGGTGGTGCTGCAACATGGTCTGGATTTCTGCCTGTCGCCCCATGGCCTGCTGCGTGAAGCTGCCAGCAGCGTGCGGCCGGGCGGGCACTTGCTGATCATTGGCATCAATCCCTGGAGCGCCTGGGGCGTACGCCATGTTTTTGCCCGCGATGCTTTGCGCAAGGCCCGTTGCATCTCGCCTTCACGCGTTGCCGACTGGCTCAACCTGCTGGGCTTCGCGCTGGAGAAACGCCGCTTCGGATGCTATCGTCCGCCCCTTGCTTCGGCGGCGTGGCAGGCACGGCTTCTAGGGCTGGAAAACCTTGGCGAAGGGCGACAGAGCCCCGGCGGCGGCTTCTATCTTTTGGTCGCACGCAAGCTTGTAGTGGGCCTCAGGCCATTGCGCCAGGTGCGTCGCGAACCGATGGGCAAGCTGATTCCGCTGCCCATGGCCAAGGTCAGCCGCACCACTCAGGACTCCTGAGTCCAGACCTGCCCACGCCCGCCATGAAGCCCATCATTCTGGAAAGGTTGTAATGAGCGATAGCGTAGAACTCTTCACTGACGGCGCCTGCAAAGGCAACCCCGGCCCCGGCGGCTGGGGCGCACTGCTGGTCTGCAAGGGCGTCGAAAAAGAGCTGTGGGGCGGCGAAGCCAACACCACCAACAACCGCATGGAACTGACCGGCGCCATCCGCGGCCTCGAAGAGCTCAAGCGTCCCTGCGAAGTCACGCTGGTCACCGACTCGCAATACGTGATGAAAGGCATCACCGAGTGGATGGTCAACTGGAAGAAACGCGGCTGGAAAACCGCAGCCAAGGAACCGGTCAAGAATGCCGATCTCTGGCAGCAACTGGACGAACAGGTCAGCCGACACACCGTGAAATGGCAATGGGTACGCGGTCATATCGGCCATCCCGGCAACGAACGTGCCGACCAGTTGGCCAACCGTGGCGTCGACGAGGTGCGTGGCATCAAGCACGGCTAGACTGACATCGTCCTGTCTGCCGCAGGGTGAGGCAGGGGAACAGGCTGGCAAGGGCTGCAACATGCTAATATCGCGGCCTGCAAACGAGGCATCAGTTCATGGCATTGCAAAACACAGACAACAGATCGATCGTACTCGACACCGAAACCACCGGTATGCCGGTGACCGACGGGCACCGCATCATCGAGATCGGTTGCGTCGAGCTGATCGGCCGTCGCCTGACCGGGCGGCATTTTCACGTTTACCTGCAACCTGATCGCGAGAGCGATGAAGGCGCCATCGGCGTGCACGGTATCACCAACGAATTTCTGGTCGGCAAGCCGCGCTTTGCCGAAGTCGCCGATGAATTCTTCGAGTTCATCAAGGGCGCTCAGCTGATCATCCACAACGCGGCGTTCGACGTTGGCTTCATCAACAACGAATTTGCGTTGATGGGCGCTCACGACAAGACCGACATCACCCAGCACTGTACGGTGCTCGACACCCTGATGATGGCCCGCGAGCGGCATCCGGGGCAGCGCAACAGCCTCGATGCACTCTGCAAGCGTTACGGCGTCGACAACTCGGGTCGTGAACTGCACGGCGCCTTGCTCGACTCCGAGATTCTGGCTGACGTTTATCTGGCAATGACCGGCGGACAGACTAGTCTGTCGCTGGCGGGCAATGCGTCCGATGGCAATGGTTCGGATGGTGGGTCGAGCAATCGTGGCAGTGAGATCCGCCGCCTGCCTGCCGATCGCACCCCTTGCAGAATCATTCATGCCAGCGAAAGTGAACTGGCCGAGCATGAAGTGCGTATGTCTACGATCGCCAAGGCATCCGGCGCGCCTGCGCTGTGGGTGCAACTGCTGGAGGCCCAGGCGCAGGTTTCATCCTGACAGCAACCGGCAAAGTGGTGACATGACTGTGGCAAACCCTGCTCTGAGTATCCGCGTCGCGGACGAATGCTTCGAGGATTACATCCTCAACAGCGAATTCACGTTTACCGTTCGCGGTTACGCAACGCCGAAGGTCGGGGAAAGCGTCGAGTCCTGGCAGGTGGAGCCGGTAGAGCCTTACCGCAAGAATTACGGCATCGACTCACAGGAGTTCTGTGATTACCGGGATTCTGCCGGCAGCTCGGTGCTGGTTGCGTGGCTGGATGGGCGGGCAGTCGGGCACATGGTGCTCAGGACCCACTGGAGCGGGTATGCCTATATCGATGAGTTGGCCGTCGACGAGTCGGCGCGACGTCATGGTGTCGCGCGGTCACTGCTGGACGTCGCCCAGTTCTGGAGTCGCAAGCGCAACCTTCCCGGCATCATGCTGGAAACCCAGAACAACAATCTGGCGGCCTGCAAGCTATATGAGCAGTGTGGATTCGTGGTTGGCGGTGTGGACCACATGCGCTACAGGGGTATCGATCCGCAGACCCGCGAATCGGCGATCTTCTGGTATCTGATCTTTCCCCAGCCCTGATTCGCGCATGAACAGGGCCTGATTGTTGGGGTTTACTTCGGCAGGCGGGTCATCTTCACGCCGGACTGCACCAGTTCGAAATCGTCCCCACCCAGATGCTTGACCCGGTCGCCGATAGCCAGGCGATAAGTGATCACAGGCTGACCCTGAGCCTCATCGGGCTGCGATTCATGAAATTCATGCACCGGATAAACGCGACCTTCCGCATCTCTGGCATGAAATTGTCCGACGAGAACTGAAGCCATTTGCTTTGAAACCTCTGAAACTGAATATAACTGCTGGTTTACGAATTCATCGAGGGGTGTAGACCACTGATTTATAGGGGAGTTTGCCGCCTGCAAAAAAATAGTCGGCGCTTGTTTCTGCCGGGGCAGGGAATGAAAGCGCCTTCGGTTCGTCTAAACCCCTTGCGTGATCTATACCTTACCCTTTCATGAATCAGATGACGGATATTTCCATGAGCCAGATTCATTCCATCGCCGTATTGGTCGGCAGTCTACGCAAAGCGTCCATCAACCGTAAGATCGCCCTTGCTCTGGCGGAGCTGGCCCCTGCGAGTTTAAAGCTGAATATCGTCGAAATTGGCGATCTGCCGCTATACAACGAAGACATCGATGGCGAATCTGTTCCGCCTGCCTACACCGCGTTTCGCGAGCAACTCGCGGCCGCTGACGGGTTTCTTTTCGTGACGCCCGAGTACAACCGCTCGGTGCCAGGTGCTCTTAAAAATGCCATTGATGTTGGCTCGCGCCCTTACGGCAAAAGTGCGTTCAGCGGTAAGCCGGGTGCGGTCATCAGTGCGTCCCCCGGCGCGATCGGCGGCTTTGCTGCAAACCATCACCTGCGCCAGTCGCTGGTATTTCTGGATGTGCCTTGTCTGCAGCAGCCGGAAGCCTATCTGGGCAATGCCGGCACATTTTTCGATGAGGCCGGTACGCTGTCCGAAAAGACACGACCTTTCCTGCAGAGCTTCATCAACGCGTTCGCCGCCTGGGTCGAAAAGAACCACAAGGCTTGAGTGCCGTGCGCTGATTGGTCCCCGCTCAGGCGGGCTGACGAATTGTCTTATGTAACGCAGTTCTTCGGCTGCAATCAATAAGCTGTTTCCTTTTGTCCCTGTGCACGCTGTCGAACAGCTTGCGCAGGGCATGATTTCAAGGAAACAGTACATGCCGGCGTCACCTCCCTATTTTTTCAGTGAATCACTCAGGTCGCAGTTCGCAAGCGATGTAAAGGAAGCGGCTGACGCTTCCCGAATCACCGCTGCGCAACGCGATTGGCTAACGAGACTGGCAGACACCGAAGGCCCGACATTGCCTGATTCGGCGTTGCCCAGAGTCGATAAACTGGTCCTCAGCGGCACCAGAGTGCAGCTGGCCGAACTGGCCGGTGCGCTGTTGATCAGTGATCCTGTCGATTCCGATGCTCCGGTTTTCCTGAGTACGCTGCTGTTGGGTATCGAGTCGTTCGACAGTCGCGTGTCGCTTCTTGCCGCGTTGAAGAAGCGATTCCCGGAGCTCGATTTCGAGTCGGTTGAAATCGACGCCGAGCATGTGCAGACCCCACTGTTCGAGACGCAAGCACGCCTGATCATGATTCAGCAGGCCGCGCACCTCGAGAGCCTGTCCGGACAGTTGCATGCGCTGCCCGATTTGCAGCGCGTGCTGGGGCAGGGGCTCAGTGCAAGGTTGCAGGCGCTGAGCCCCGAATTCCATGTCGATGTCGTCTCCCATCCTGTGCAACTGGTGGATACGGCCAACTCAATGAGCATCGTCGGGGTCCAGCGTCTGGATGAAGTCGTGCTGGATGAATATGTTTCCCGCACGCTGCCGACCGGCCTGAAACGCCAGTATCTGGATGCGCGTGGGCGGATGTTGTCCGATGGGCAGGTGCAACGCTGCACGAATGCCATTTCGCAGACTATCAAAAATGCGGTCGGAACGTATGAGCAATCGCTGACGGATTTCTGGGCATCTACGCGAAGCGATGGCCAGGCCGTTCGCGACGTTTGCGTTCAGGCGCTGACGGAATCCTTTCGTCAGCATCTGCTGTCGAGTCGCAGCAATGGCTCGTTGAGCACCGCCGAATTTCGTCGTTTGCGCTGCCTGATACCGTCGTGCGGTACGTCGCCGCAGTCCGAATCGATCAGGCTTCGACGGCTGTCGGTCGTCGTTGGCAGCAACGAGCCGGTCAAGCTGACCGGACTGTTCATGATCGATTTCGAGCAGGGGGAGCCGAGTGGCGTTTACCTTTACTCCTTTCTGAGAGGTTTCAGGCATTTTGCCGATTCGAATCAGGTCCAGGCGTACCTTTCCGATGGTCAGGGGCGTTCGGATCTGCTGCTTTTTTCGTCCTTGAACGATCAGCCGCTGATTGAGGCGCCCGGTCAGGTCGAATTGCATTCGGAAGCCATAACGGCCGCGCTTTTTCCCCATTGTCTGGACCTGATCATTGCCCTGCAGAAGCGCAGTCTCCGGTACACCCTGGGGTTGGCGACGCTGGGACATGCGAGAACACCGGTCCGGGTCGATGATGCTCTGGATATCAGGGTTCTGCTGGACGTCCGTTTGACGGGGCTGCACGGCCCGGGTCGCTGGCGCTCGGGTGAGAGTGCGTTCGAGCGTATCTGGCAAACCAGCACTGCTGTTGTGCACGATGTCAGTTTCGAATCTGTGGGCACCTGGGCTGGCAAACTGGAAAAAATGGAGTTGCTGTTCCGAGAGGTGTCACTGCTGCACCCCGGCGTGGACGGCTGCATGCGCAGCGCACTCAACTTTTATCTGGCCCTTGTGGGTGATGCCGATCTGGATTCACGCGAACTTCGCGTGGCCTCCCTTTCCAGTGATGAGGATTCGATGCCCTTGCTTTCCTGGGCGCTCGGAAGGGCCTGCGGGCACTCAAGCGGGGCATTGACCGGTGCGCTCGTCGTGGGTGGCGAGCGTCCTCCATCGCCCCGGTCGCTGGCTCAGAGCCTGCCTGTGACGATAATCGAGGAGATGGTCAATTGCGTGCTGGCCGATTTTGCCTCGCGTTATGAACGTCAGATTGACGAGTTCTATACGCATCAGACGCGCTATCTGAATACGTATGTAAAACCCGGTGCAGTGATGAGGCTCGTCCGGGAGTACGGCCTGCGCCTTGAGCTGACCATGCAGAGACGTCTTGGCAAGGTCTCCGGACCGGCGCTGGACAGTCTGGAACAGGTCCTCAACAGGCCACTGCCTGCGTTGAGGCAGGAACTGGGTCAGGCGCGAGTCGAGGCTTATACCGTGTCTGCCCGGTACGGCAGTCCCGAGCGTCGCATCACGCTTCCCAATATGTTCGTGTTGTGCAAACCGCAGCAAGGCGACCATCCGGCCAGCTGGTCGCCGACTCATGGACTCAGAAGTTTTGATTCCCCGGAGGCGTTGAAGGCACAGATCGCGCTGGAGATGACATCCTTACCCATCACCGGATTGAGAGGGCTGTTATCGGAGCCGGACAGGCAGGCAATGCTTGAGTACTTGAATGGTACGAGTGCGCCTGATGTCAGGATCGATCTGCAGCTCATCAGCGGACACTTCATCGAAGCGCTGCAGGGGCAGGAGATCGAACGTCAGCAACGTACGATCACCAGCTTTTACCAGCAGGCCGTCGAGCGACAATTGACCCCGACTGTGTTCAGCCACCTTCTGAATTCGGTAGAGCGTGACGACACCAATCGCCATGCCCTGAACCATCTGGGTGTCATCATTCAGTCGGTTGTCTACCAGACCATCGTGCCCCAGTGGATCAGCGATGCCTCGACGCAGGGGCAAGTCGTTCTTATCGATATCCTCCAGCGTTTCTACGTGACCTGCGTCGCGCAGAAGGATTTTCTGTTCGGCATCCCCAGCCTTTACGAGTATTCCCGCCGACAACTGATTCTCAGGCTGATGCATGATTTTCCAGAGCAGGCCATCGAGCCTGGCGATATTACGGTCACCCTGACACATTACATTCCTGCACCGGTGCCGCCCGGCCAGATCAACGCACTGCCGGCCGCGACCGAGCGGGTCAGCGAAAGTCTTGTTGAATATGCCGTGAACCGATTCATGTCCCGGCAGGATGGGGTTCTTACGCTTGCGGCTAACAATGGAAAGACGCTCGATCCGTCCCTCACGGCGGCCTATGTCCGTGACATGGCAGACTCGCTGGATGTTGCGAAAGGTTATCGGCGTTTACTGGGATCGAAGCTGGTCGAGAGTGACCCCGAGTACCTCACCCGGAAAAAACTGTTCTCCGAACAGATGCCGGCGACAGGGCTGCTCAGTGCTTTTACATCGACCTTGAGGAAGGAGCTGTCTGAAGACGCATTCGTCTTTATCAACCACGTTCTGAACATGCCTGATGGTCTTGCCCGTCTGCCTGCCATGGGGCGCGAGGTGATGATCAGTCCTCTCTGTCTGCTGCCGGCCACTGAGGGGTGGGCGCCGACCACGGTCATCAATACGTACATTATCGGACCTGCCGAGCCTTCAAGTACCACACCGGGTCCATGGGTGCTTTACGCCCCGCTGAACGGAGATTTTGTATTTCGGGAGTACGCCAATCGTGACGGGCTGTTAAATGACATCCGCACCTCCGAGAGCTTCCAGGCATTCATCCTTGATCGCATCGAGCCGGACCAACGCAAGATTTTTGACAACGGCGGTTTTATGGAGCCGCATCTGCCGTTCAGTGTCGAGTCTTCCTTTGATCTGCCTCTGGAGCGTCCGCAACCGGTGACGCTGCAGGTGCGACCCTACAAAGGTAATGCGCTTGACCTGCTGTTCGAGGGCACGCTGCAATCTCTGACGCTTCAAGTGCAGCAACAGACAGTGACCAGCGATGAGTTGCGAAGCACAGCAACGCGATACCTGTTCGGACTGGCTGCCGAACAGGTCATGGCGCTGTTGCCGGGTCGGCTGGGGGCGCTGGTCGGGGTGTTGCAGGGGCAGAGCCTGTTGAGCAGATCGGCCGCTTCGGCCGGGGAGCAACACTGGGGCCAGGCCGTGGCGGAATTCATGGCAGCCCTGTGCATGCTGATCTCGTCGGGGTTGAACGTGCAGATAGACGGTACATCGAATTTGGATGATGACGCAGGCGATCAGTCTGCGCACCTAGAACCCGAGGCTGAGGAGGAAGAACCTGGAGAAGTGCCACCGTTTCCCGAGTTTTCCTGGTCGAATAATTCCCTGACCCAGCAGATCCGCACCCGGTTGCGTCAGTTCGAGGTTCACGATGTCGCGCTTGAATCCCTGCACAAGGATGAGCTGTTCAACACCTACAACGATCCGGTCAGCGGGAAGAAGTATGCCGCTATCGACGGTAACGCCTATGAGTTGCGCTCCGACCGGGATGGCTGGTTCATTGCCTCAAAGGACGTGGCTGGCCCGCCAGTGGTACTGGACAAGGATCAGCGCTGGAGGCTGGATCTGCAGATGGGCCTCAAGGGCGGCGGCGGTATCGTCACGCGTCTCAAGAACAGCCAGCTCGATATCAGCATTGATGAAGCACTGGCGGTGGACTCGAGCGGCATGCTGGAGATTCGCCGTACCTTCCGGGGAATGGCTCTGGCCATCGAGGAGGGGCATGCACAGGCGCAACGCTATCTGGAAAACTGTCTGGACAATCTGCGCCTCAGACTGCCGGAAAGCTCGGTGGACTCGCGTGCGCAGAAAATCGTCGGAGAGTTTTTCGGAACCGGTTCGCCTGATGCCCGGACGTATGACGTGGTCAGGCAGTCGGTGACAAAACTGTACAACGCGCTCATGGATCCGACGCTGTCGCCCATCGACTCGCCGCGCTTCGTGGTTGGCGTCAACAGGGTGGGCCGTGAGGATTGCAGTGCGTTCGTTTTCGAAGCGGATCCGCAAAAAAGGATTTTCCTGACCGAGCAGTTCTTCCGGCTTCCTGCCTACCGGTTCAAGATGAAGGCGATGCGTTCAGGCAGTTTCCACTTTGGCGCCCATTATCGAGCAGCCATTCTGATTCACGAGCTGTCTCATCAGGTGCTCAAGACCGAAGACATCGCTTACGTTGACTCTCAGGCGCCCTTTGCCGATCTGCTGGAAGACACGGCAGGTTACCGGTTGCGCATTCGCAATCAGCAGATAGCCCTGCAGCAAAAGGTCCTGTCCTATCAGACGGATCGCAGCCAACTGTTCAAGCAGCTGGAAGACGGGCTATGGCGGGATCTGAAGCGCGCCGATGGCGATGGCAAGAAGACGATCCTGCACATCACGGGCAAAAAGACACTGGATGAAGCGCGCGATGTTTTCTACGCCAATGTCGATAAGCGTACGGACATCATGCTCAGCAATGCCGATTCACTGACGTTGCTGGTGACCTTGCTCGGCAGGGAGCGGTTCGCTCGTTAAGCGGGCGGCTCTGATGATGTTCATCAGAGCCGCCATTTCGGTTCATTCAACCCGTACAGCTCAGACCCTTGCTTCAGACCAGATAGTGGCGCAATTCCCTGGCGATCAGCAGGCGCTGGATCTCGCTCGATCCCTCGTAGATCTGGGTGATGCGTGCGTCCCGGTAATAACGCTCGACCGGGTAGTCCTCAAGATAACCATAGCCACCATGAATCTGTATGGCCTTGGAACAGACCCACTCGGCCATTTCCGAGGCGAACAGCTTGGCCTGCGATGCTTCTGACAGGCAGGGCTGACCGGCACTGCGCAGTCGGGCCGCGTGCAGGATCAACAGGCGGGTGGCGTTGATGCGGGTGTGCATGTCGGCCAGCAGGTTGGCGATGCTCTGGTGCTCAATGATCGGCTTGTCGAACTGCACGCGCTCGCGGGCGTAGGCCAGAGCGGCTTCGAACGCAGCGCGGGCGATGCCCAGGGCCTGCGCGGCTATGCCGATGCGTCCGCCTTCCAGGTTCGAGAGCGCAATGGCGAGCCCTTTACCGCGTTCGCCGAGCAGGCTGGAGGCCGGAATACGGCAGTTATTGAGCGTAACCGCGCAGGTATCCGAGGCGCGGATGCCCATCTTGTGTTCGCTGCGATCCACCACGAAACAGGGATTGTCGGTGGGCACCAGGAAGGCCGACAGGCCTTTCTTGCCCAGCTCGGGATCGGTCACGGCAAACACGATGGCCAGTTTGGCCCGCTTGCCGTTGCTCACGAATTGCTTGGCACCATTGATGACCCACTCATCGCCCTGCAACTCGGCACGGGTGCGCAGGTTGTGCGCTTCGGAACCTGCGTGGGGTTCGGTCAGGCAGAAACAGCCGATGGCCTGGCCGGTGGCGAGCTTTTCCAGCCAGGTGTGTTTCTGCGCGTCGGTGCCGTAGTTGAGAATCGGCCCGCAGCCTACCGAGCTGTGAACGCTCATCAGGGTGCCGGTGGCCGCGTCGGCTGCAGAAATTTCTTCGACAGCCAGCGCATAGGCCACGTAATCAATATAAGTGCCGCCCCATTGCTCGGGCACCACCATGCCCAGCAGGCCTAGCTCGCCGAGCTTGCCGACCAGCGCATCGTCGATCCAGCCGGCCTTTTCCCAGGCCTGGGCGTGCGGGGCGATTTCATTGCGGGCGAAGTCGCGCGCCATGTCGCGAATCATGATCTGTTCTTCGGTCAATTCCAGGTCGTGCATGACTCAGGTCTCCTGGCCGCTGAAGAAACTTTCGACGTGCGCTGCACTGACGTCCTGCACACGGTCGTGTTTCCATCGCGGCTTCTTGTCTTTATCGATGATGAGGGCACGTATGCCTTCGATCAGGTCGCCGCGCTCGAACCACTGGCGGTCCAGATGCAGCTCCATGGCGAAACAGGCGTGCAGGGAAAGGTGGCGTCCCCGGTTCAGCAGTTCCAGGGTCACGGCCATCGCCAGCGGCGAGTGGCCTTGCATGCGTTTGACCGTGTCCAGCGCCCATTGGCGAGTGTCGGCGATGGTCACTTCCTGCAATTGCTCAAGAATGCTCGGGATATCCGGCAGACCGAAAAAGTGGTCGATGGCAGGGCGCAGCAGTTCCAGAGGCGGGTAGGGCAGGCGCTGGGTGCCCAGTTTGGCCATGGCGCCCTGCAGGTCCTTGAGCGGGGTCGATTTCCATTTCAGGTGATCGAGCATGTGATCGAGGCGCGGCAGCATTTCGCTGTTCATCGACCAGTTGGCCAGACCGCAGTACAGCGCGTCGGCCGCCCCGATCTGGCTGCCGGTGACGCCGAGCCAGGTGCCAATCTCGCCCGGCAGGCGGGACAGAAAGTAGCTGCCGCCCACATCGGGAAAATAGCCGATTGCCACTTCCGGCATGCCCAGTCGAGTGCGTTCGGTGACCACGCGCAGATCCGCACCCTGAACCAGCCCCATGCCACCGCCCAGTACCAGACCGTCCATCAGTGCCATGACCGGCTTGCGATAGCCATGAATCGTCAGGTCCAGCGCGTATTCTTCGGCGAAGAATATTTGGTGCAAATCCAGTCCGTTGCGGTGGCTCTCGTACAGCGAGCGAATATCGCCGCCCGCACAGAACGCCTTGCCGCCCGCTCCGCGCAGCACGACGGCATAGACGCCCTCGTCATCGGCCCAGGCGTCGAGCTGTTGCCTGAGCGTGCGCACCATCTCCAGATCCAGAGCGTTCAGACCTGCAGGACGATTGAGTGTCAGGTGACCAATGTGATTGCGTACTTCGACCAGAATCGCCCCCCGATTGGCGGACCGTCTGACCGGCAGGGCGGATGAAGCCTGTGAACTCATTCTGAACTCCTTGTTCGTTTGCGCTTTCTTCTTGTACGTTCCCGGCGTCGCAGCCGATCGTAGCAGTGCAAATGTGCAAAGCAAAACTGCGTTTAAGCATAGCCCCAAGTTTCAAATTGCCATCATTTGCGCTCCTTTTCGACGCTATGAGCTTTACTCCATTTGCCTGCCGCATGAATCGTCCTGGCGCTCATGAGTATTCTGGCTGCTGTGACTGTCACACATGGAATTCCTCAAGCCCTTCAACGAATGATTTCCATGAACGACCTGCCATGAACGATTTCTCTTGAGCGATAAATACGCCCCACGCGAATGGGCGCCCCATGAACGTCCGACCATGCCGGGTTCGCCGTCGACGCCCCTGCACTCCAACGCAAGGCGCTGGGCGTTCGCACTGGTTGGCGTGATCGTGGCGCTGACCGGCGGCCTGGGCAATGCACTGGTCATCGCCAACCTGCCTTATCTGCAGGGCGCATTGGGCGCGACTTCTCAGGACATCGCCTGGCTGCCGGCCGCCTACATCATGACCAACGTGTCGATGAACCTGCTGCTGGTGAAGTTTCGGCAGCAGTTCGGTCTGCGTGCCTTCACCGAGCTGTTTCTGGTGCTGTATGCGCTGGTGACACTCGCGCACCTGTTCGTCAACGACATTGATTCGGCCATCGCGGTGCGGGCAGCCCACGGGATGGTCGGTGCAGCGCTCAGCACGCTGGGCCTGTATTACATGATCCAGGCCTTCCCGCAGAAATGGCGCTTGAAAGCGCTGGTGCTCGGCCTGGGCACCGCGCAGTTGGCCACACCGCTGGCGCGTCTGGTTTCCGAGGACCTGCTGCAGATTGCCCAATGGCGCGGTTTGTACCTGTTCGAACTGGGCATGGCAATGCTGTCGCTGGGTTGCGTATTGATGCTCAAACTGCCGCCAGGAGATCGTTTCAAGGCGTTCGAAAAACTCGACTTTCTGACCTTCGGCCTGCTCGCGCCGGGGTTCGCATTGCTCTGTGCCGTGTTGTCGCTCGGTCGCATCGAGTGGTGGCTGGAAGCGCCGTGGATCGGCATTGCGTCGGCAGCGTCCATCGCACTGATCTGCGCGGGCCTTGCCATTGAACACAATCGCAGCAACCCGTTGCTGATCACTCGCTGGCTGGGCAGCGGCTCGATTCTGCGACTGGGGCTGGCAGTGATCCTGTTTCGCATCGTGCTGTCGGAGCAATCGGTGGGTGCAGTCGGCTTTCTTCAGGCCCTGAACATGGGCAGTCAGCAACTGCACACGCTTTATCTGGTGATGCTGCTGGGCAGTGTCGCGGGGCTGGTGGTCAGTGCCCTGACCATCAATCCGGCGCACCTGATAAAGCCGTTGCTGATCTCGCTGGCGATGATGGCGGTCGGGGCGTGGATGGACAGCCATTCGACTAACCTTACCCGCCAGTCGAACATGTACCTCAGTCAGTTCCTGCTGGCCTTCGGCGGTACGTTCTTTCTAGGGCCGACGCTGGTGCTGGGCATCAGCGGCGTGCTTGCCAATCCCCGCAACATGATCAGTTTTTCAGTGCTGTTCGGGATCACGCAGAACATTGGCGGCCTGAT
Organism: Pseudomonas viridiflava; assembly: GCF_001642795.1. Taxonomy (GTDB): domain Bacteria; phylum Pseudomonadota; class Gammaproteobacteria; order Pseudomonadales; family Pseudomonadaceae; genus Aquipseudomonas; species Aquipseudomonas viridiflava. The sequence continues at coordinate 452,184 of NZ_LKEH01000047.1, forward strand.
CGGGTCTGCTGCCTTGGGCACGTTCCAGATCGTGCGCGAGAAGTTTCACTCCAGCCACATCGTCGAGCACCTGACGTTGATCAACCCCTTGGTGCAGTCACGGCTGCAAAGCTACGGCGCCAGTTACGGTTCGGTGATCGCCGACCCGTCGCAACGCAACGTTCAGGGCATCCGCGCGATGGCCACGGCGGCCACCCGCGAGGCCAACGTGCTGGCGTACAACGACGTGTTCATGTTGATCGCGTTGATTGCAGTACTGACCATGGTCTGGATTTCGTTCCGGGTCATCTGGCTGAAAATGACCACTCAACCTCAGGCGCTGGCCCCTGTTGCACCAGCTGCTCCGCCTTCCGTATCACCGACCGGCGCACAACCTTCATGACCGAACCCAACACTCCGAACCCCAACCCAGACGCCGAGCGCAGCGCTGCTGCGAGTGGCGAAACCGTGAAGCGTACTGACGGACCGGCGCCTGCGCCGCTGAAGTCACCGGTTACCAGCCGCCCGAGTTCGCGACGCAAGCGCATCATCTCCTCAGTGCTGTTTGGCGCCGTCGCGCTGGCCGGTGTGCTGATCGTCCTCTATGCGTGGCAATTGCCTCCGTTCACCAGCCCGATCCAGAGCACCGAAAATGCGCAGGTGCGGGGCCAGACCACGTTGATCAGCCCGCAACTGAGCGGCTACGTGTACGAGGTGCCGGTGCAGGACTTCCAGTTCGTCAAGACGGGCGACCTGCTGGTGAGGTTGGATGATCGCATTTACAAGCAGCGTCTGGATCAGGCGCTGGCCCAGTTGGACGTGCAGAAGGCCTCGCTGGCCAACAACCTGCAACAGCGGCGCAGCGCCGAGGCGACCATTGTTCAGCGTCAGGCCCAGTTGCAGAACACCATCGCCCAGAGCCGCAAGAGCTCCGCCGACCTGCGCCGCAATCAGGCACTGGTGACTGATGGTTCGGTATCGAAAAGCGAGCTGGACGTGACCCGTGCCGCCGATGCCCAGGCAAGCGCCGCAGTGGCCGAAGCCAAGGCGACCTTGCAGATTGCCCGCGAGGACCTGCAAACGGTGATCGTCAACCGGGGTTCACTGGAGGCTTCGGTCGCCAACGCCGAGGCGGCGATTCAACTGGCACGTATCGACCTGGACAACACCCGCATCGTGGCACCCCGTGACGGTCAACTGGGGCAGATCGGCGTGCGTCTTGGGGCCTATGTCAATTCCGGCGCGCAGTTGATGGCGCTGGTGCCGGAACGGCGCTGGATCATCGCCAACATGAAAGAAACCCAGATGGCTGACGTGCGTCTGGGCCAATCCGTGAGCTTCACCGTCGATGCATTGGATAACCAGGCGATGCATGGTCGCGTGCAGCGTATATCACCTGCCACCGGGTCCGAGTTCAGCCTGCTGCCCGCCGACAACGCGACGGGCAACTTCGTGAAGATCTCCCAGCGTATACCGGTGCGTATCGTGGTCGATGACGATCAACCGATGCTTGATCGACTGCGGCCGGGCATGTCTGTGGTGGTGAGTATCGACACCAGCACCGATGGTGACGTGCCGCCGGATCCTTTTTGATGATCGTTCCCACTCTGCGCTCATCGTTATACACAAGTCATCTGGCCATCCAGTGAGGCAGCAGCACTGATGCGCTTTTCTAACGCGATGGTAAGAACACCGCAGATCGCGACGTGGGTGAAGGCTGAGTCCTGGCGCTGATTCGGGGGGCAATCGGCATG
>NZ_LKEH01000048.1 GCF_001642795.1 Pseudomonas viridiflava
GGCGATGAACGATGACGCGATTTTCCTGACATACCGCGTCGACTGCATCGCCGGCAAGCCGCCTCCCACAGTCTGGTGTATTCAACGCTCAACCAACGCTTAGCCCCGTCCCGCCAGCGGCTGCAATTTCGCCAGTCGCCATGCCACACCCAGCGCCATCAGCAGCAACACGCCAATGAATAGCCCGATGCCGTTCCAGCCCGCGTAATGCCAGAACACGCCGCCGCCGGTACCGGCCACGCTCGAGCCTGCGTAGTAGCAGAACAAATACAGCGAGGTCGCCTGGCCTCTGGCGACGGTGGCCCTGCGGCCGACCCAACTGCTGGCCACCGAGTGAGCGCCGAAGAAGCCGAAGGTGAAGATCAGCACGCCTGTGATCACGACTGGCAATGGCGTGAAGAGCGTCAGGCTCAGGCCGAACAGCATCATCACGATCACTGCCCACAGCACGCGGCGACGGCCCAGTCGGTCAGCCAGTGAGCCAACCTTTGCCGAACTGTAGATGCCGGACAGGTACACCACCGAGAACACGCCCACCACGGCCTGACTCAGGTGATACGGTTCGCTCAGCAAGCGATAGGCGATGTAGTTGAAGAGCGTGACGAACGCGCCCATCAGCAGGAAAGCGGTCAGAAACAGCAGCGGCAGGCCCTTGTCGCGGAACTGCACAACAAAGCCATCCAGCAGGCTGCGCGGATGCAGCGAGCGGGCGCGGAAGTTGCGCGACTCAGGCAGGATTCGCCAGAACACCGCCGCTGCGATCAACGCCAGACCGCCGACCACCAGCATCGCGGCGTGCCAACTGACGTAATCGATCATGACCCCGACGATCAATCGTCCGCTCATGCCGCCCACCGCGCTGCCGCCGATATACAGCCCCATCGCCAGCCCCAGGTGCGTGGGGTGTATTTCTTCGCTGAGGTAGGTCATGGCCACCGCCGCCAGACCACTGAGCGACAGGCCGACCAGCGCCCGGGTGACGAGCACGGCCTCCCAACTCGGCATCAACGCACTGGCGATGGTGAACAGTGAAGCGCAGAACAGGGCCATGACCATCACCGACTTGCGCCCCAGCCGGTCGGAAACCGGACCGGTGATCAACAGGCCGATGGCGAGCATGGCGGTGGCGACCGAAAGGATCAGGCTGCTCTGGGCAGCGGTGATGGAAAACTCCTGCGAGAGCATCGGCATCATCGGTTGCACGCAGTACAGCAGGGTGAACGTCGAGAAGCCGCCTGCGAACAGGGCCAGCGCGGTGCGCTTGAACAGCGGCGTGTTTTTTTCGATGTAGCTGTCACCCAGCGGGACCGAAGACTCGGTAGACGCAGTATTTGACTTGATGGCGGATGGAGCGGCGGCAGGGTTCACGGTCAACCTCGGAGCACGGTTCGGGCAGGCAATGAAAAAATCATATAGCTGGCTAATGATTCAATCCAATATATTGTTCGACCTGTTTGATATGTAAAACGACTTGATTGAGGTTGTATGGAACTGCGCCATCTGCGTTACTTCATCGCCGTGGCCGAGGAGCTGCATTTCGGCCGTGCCGCCCAGGTGCTGGGCATTTCCCAGCCGCCGCTGAGCCAGCAGATTCAGGCGCTGGAGCAGGAGCTGGGTACGCGTCTGTTCGACCGCACCAATCGGCGCGTCGAGTTGAGTGAGTCGGGCCGGCTGTTTCTCGACGACGCGCGTCTGGTGCTGGCGCAGGTCGACAAGGCCGCCGACGTGGCCCGGCGTGCGCAACTGGGGCAATTGGGCGAGCTGAAGGTCGGGTTCACGTCTTCCGCGCCGCTGACGTCGAATATTCCCGAGGCAATCTTTGCCTTTCGCCAGGCGTACCCGCAGGTGCATCTGGACCTGACTGAGATGACCAGCCAGCAGGTCGCGGCGGGGCTGGAGGACAAGAGCATTCAAGTAGGGATCATGCGGCCGCTGGAATTGCCTGATTCTCTGGAAGTGTTCGAGCTGCTGAACGAACCCCTGATCGCGATCATGCGGGCCGATCATCCGTTGGCGGCGGGCAGTGAAGACGGGATCTACATGGCAGCGCTGGCGGCTGAGCCGTTCGTGTTCTTTCCGAGAACCTACGGCAGCGGGATCTACGGTCAGATCCTGAGCCTGGCCCGTGCGGCAGGTTTCAACCCGTTGATCACCCAGGAAGCGGGCGAGCCCATGACCATGATCGGTCTGGTGGCAGCGGGGCTGGGGGTCACGGTACTGCCCGCGCCGTATCGCCGGATGCGCATCGACGGCGTGGTCTACCGCAACCTGCTCGACCCCGGCGCCACCAGCCCGGTGTGGCTGGTGAAGCGCAAGGACGAACAGTCAGCGATGGCCAGAGCGTTTTTTGAGCTGGCGACAAAGGGCTAGGGCGCTGCTGCAGTAATGTCTGACTGAATGCAAGCCGTCTCCCACAGTCCGGTGTTTGCTGCGCGATAGTGCTACGTCGAAAGACGTGGTGGCGCCTCCCACAGTTCTGGTGCTCATCAGAGACCGCACAGTGTCCGGTCTCGCCAATCACGCCCAGCGCTTGAAGATCAGCGACGTATTGACCCCGCCAAACGCGAAGTTGTTGTTCATGACGTATTCGTTGCTCATTCGCCGGGGTTCGCCAACGATGTAATCCAGATCGCCACACGCTGGATCAATCGCATCAAGATTGAGCGTGTGGATGTAGCGATCACTGTTGAGCATTTCGATGCTGAACCACGACTCCAGCGCGCCGCAGGCACCCAGGGTGTGGCCGAGGAAGCTTTTCTGCGAGCTGAGCGGCATGCGCGAACCGAACAGGCTGCTGGTGGCGAGGGTCTCGGCGATGTCGCCCTGTTCCGTCGCCGTGCCGTGACCGTTCACGTAGCCGATGGCCTCGGGCGGCAGGTTGGCGTCTTCCAGGGCCAGCTCCATGGCGCGTCGCATGGTGATCTGCTCCGGGCGGGTGCTGTGCGCGCCGTCGGCGTTGCTGCCGAAGCCGACGATCTCGGCGTAAATGTGGGCGCCACGTGCCTGGGCATGCTCCAGTTCCTCAAGCACCAGCATGCCGCCGCCTTCACCGATCACCAGCCCGTCGCGGCCTGTGTCGTAAGGGCGTGGCGTGGTGTGAGGGGCGTCGTTCTTGAGGCTCGTGGCGTACAGCGCGTCGAACACCATCGCTTCGGTCGGGCACAGTTCTTCCGCGCCGCCTGCCAGCATGAGCGGCAGACGTCCGAACTTGATCGCTTCGTAGGCATAGCCGATGCCCTGGCTGCCACTGGTGCAGGCACTGGACGTCGGGATGAGCCGCCCGGTCAGGCCGAAGAAGATACTGATATTGGCGGCCGTGGTGTGCGGCATCATTCGCACATAGGAGTTGGCGTTCAGACCGACTGCCACCGAGTTGATCAGCATCGCTCCGAACGCCTTGATCTCATCGGTGCTGCCAGTGGACGAACCGCAGGCCGTGCCCATGCGGCCATCGCGAATGATCGGGTCGTTCAGCAGCCCGGCGTCGATCAGCGCCTGCTCCGAGGCGCCCACTGCAAAGCGCGACACACGCCCCATGCTGCGCAACTGCTTGCGCGTCCAGTGCGTGGGCACGGCGAAGTCATCGATAGGCCCGGCCAGTCGCGTGTTCAGTTCCGTGAACCGGTTCCACTCGTCCATGCGCCGGATGCCGCTGCGATTGGCGGTGAAATTCGCTTCGACGCTGGCCCAGTCGCTGCCAATCGATGTAATGCCGGACATGCCGGTGACCACCACGCGTTTCATCAACACAGGCCTCCGTTGACGGCCAGCACCTGGCGCGTGATGTAAGCGGCTTCGGCCGACATCAGAAAATTCACCGCACCCGCCACTTCTTCAGGCGTGCCCATGCGCTGGGCCGGAATCATCTTCATCAGTTCATCCACCGGCACGTTCTCATCGAGCATGGCGGTGTCGATCAGGCCCGGTGCGACGCAGTTGACCGTGATCTTGCGTTTGCCCAGTTCGATGGCCAACGCCTTGGCCGCACCGATCAGCCCTGCCTTGGAGGCGCTGTAGTTGACCTGCCCGCGATTGCCGATCAGGCCGGACACCGAGGTGATGCACACGATACGGCCAGCCGAACGACGACGAATCATCGGCATGGTCAGCGGATGCAACACGTTGTAGAAGCCGTCGAGGTTGGTGCGCAGCACCTGATCCCAGTCCTCATCAGTGAGCGCCGGAAAGGCACCGTCGCGGGTGAGGCCTGCGTTGAGCACCACGCCGTAATAGGCGCCGTGGGTTTCCACGTCCTGCTCAAGAATTTCCTTACAGGCGGCACGGTCCGACACGTCGAATTGCAGGACACGGGCCTGGCGACCCAGCGCGATGATCTCGGCCTGCACCGCTTCGGCTTCGCTGCGGCCGGTGCGGCAGTGCAGGATCAGGTCGTATCCGGCCTGAGCCAGACGCAAGGCGATGGCGCGGCCGATGCCACGGCTTGAGCCGGTGACCAGTATGGATTCAGTCATGCCGGGGCTCCTTCAGCCAGGTAGTCAGCAGTGTTGGGTGGGCAATATACATTGAGGCGCGCAAAGGCGTTGATGTCCGGGCCTGTCAGGGTGCATTCGAAGACACCCATGCCGCTGTCGTCCTGCAGCGACCGCACGGCGTGGATGTTCAGTTCGCTGCCAGCCGGAAAGTGCGCAACGTTGCAGTCGAACTTGCGGCTGCCGAGCAGAAAGCCCAGCTTGACCGCTTCGCCCTTGCTGCGTGCCTGACAGCCGGCAAACGCCGCCACGCTCTGGGCCATCAGCTCCACGCCGACCCAGGCGGGCAGGCTGCCGTCCGCTTCGTTGAAGAGTCCGCCGGCGCGCACGGTCAGGCAGGTCTGGATCTGCTCTTCATCAAAGGCCAGCACCTGATCGATGAGGATCATGTCGCCAGCGTGCGGAATGAGTTCGGCGAGCGGCCAATCGATCATGGTGCATCTCCGATAATCAGGCTGATGTTGTTGCCACCGAAGGCAAAGGAATTGCTCATCAGGTAGCGGCTGTCGCCAGCGGCCAGACGTGCGCCCGGTACAGTCAGTTGCAACGCGGGTTCGGATGGATCGGCCGCGCCGTCCCAAACATGAGGCGGCAGGGCGTGTTCAAGGTTGTCGGGCGACAGGCTCAACCAGCAGAACGCGACTTCCAGCGCCCCGGCTGCACCGAGGGTATGGCCACTCAGCGGCTTGGTCGACGAGCACGGCACGCCGTTCGGAAACACCGCCTGCACCGCCAGGCTTTCCATGGCGTCGTTGTGAAAGGTTGCGGTGCCGTGCAGGTTCAGATAACCGATCTGCTCCGGCGCGAGCCGTGCATTGCTCAATGCCTGCTGCATGGCATCGCGTGCGCCACGCCCGGTCGGTTCCGGGGCCGAGATATGGTGCGCATCGCAACTGGCCCCCGCGCCCAGCAAGGCGATTGAGTGGTTGCCACCGGCTTCGCGGGTCATGAGAAACAACACCGCGGCTTCGCCGATGTTGATTCCGTTGCGGTTGCTGGAAAACGGATTGCACAGCTGCGGCGACATGGCTTCCAGCGAGGAAAACCCGTTCAGGGTCAGCTTGCACAGGCTGTCCACGCCGCCGCACAGCACGGCGTCGCAGAGCCCCATGTCCAACGCCCGCCGAGCACTGAGCAAGGCCCTTGCACTGGACGTGCAGGCCGTTGAGATCACGTAAGCCGGGCCGGTCAGTTGCAACCAGCTCGCCAGAAAATTGGCCGGTGCACCGAGCTCCTGCTGCGCATAATCGTAGTGCTCGGGGAAGGTCTGCTCACGCAGCCACTGCACCATGCTGCTGCTGGCTTCATCGATGCCGGAAGTGCTGGTGCCGATGATCACACCGATGCGCGACGCGCCGTAACGGTCGATGGCCTGACGAATGTCGCCCTCGATCTGCAAGGCGGCAGCCAGCAGCAACTGATTGTTGCGGCTGTGTTGCGATTGCAATGATGCGGGGATCACAGGCAGTGCATCCTTGACCGCGCCCACGGGCAGCGTGCGATCCGCCACCCAGCCGTCTTCGAAAACCATGCCTGAGCAGTCGCCGGCGAACAGCCGGCGAGACACTTCGTCCTGGCCGTTGCCCAGAGCGCAGATCAGCCCCAGTGCGTTGAGGTGGGCGGTCATGGCGTGGTCTCGCTGTTCAACGGGGTCACTTTGTAGCTCAGGCCGTCCTTGAGGCGGACAGTAAAGGCATTGGCCGACTGATACTCGACCAGCCAGCGATTCTCAAGACGGCGCTGCATGCCCTGGCGATAGGCCGTCGGGTAGCGGCTGTTCAATTCCTGATCCGAGGTCATGGCAAACATCAGCGCGGCGAACAGTTCGCGGGCTTCAGGATTGGGCGGCAACAGGCCGTCTGCCTGCCACTTGCCGTCGATCAGCAACTGACGCGCCTGAGGAATGCCCAGCGGGTCCATCATCGACCAGCGCAGGCCCTTGTTCTCACGCTGGATGATCAACATCCAGTCCTGACGCTGATCCGCCTGCCTGCGCTCGATGTGCAACTGCATGGGCAACGCCAGCGTGGGTGCGGTGGTCGGCAATGGCGTCTGGCTGGCGCAACCTGCGAGCAGCAACAGCGAAAGAATCAATGCTCGGATCATGTTGCATCACCTCGCAACGGCTTGCGGGCCACCACGTTGACCAGCGTTTCCTCGCGCTGCCCGAAAGGCTTGGGCTTGCGCAGCTTCAAGGCTTCCAGCAGGCCGAAGTCCGTGGCACGGCTCCACCACAGGTAAGGGTAGGAGACATTGCGGGCTTCGAATTCAAAACCCTGCCGGCGGATCATCTCCAGGTACTGCGCGGCGCTTTTCTGAACGTGCATGGGGTGACGGAACAGCCAGCGGATCACCCAAGTGTCGATGTAGGCCTCGGTGGATTCGGCGAACAGCAGATAGCCGCCCGGCTTTAGGACGCGATAGAACTCGGCCAGCGCCTGTTCCTGCTCGACCAGATGGTGAAAGGTCTGATGGCAGAACAGCAGGTCGACGCTGGCGTCGGGCAGTTGCAGCGCGGCGCAGTCGCTGCCGATCAGTTCGACGTCGATCCCCAGCGCGGCGGCCTCTTCGCGGCTGCGCGACAGGCTGTCCGGGTCGGCATCGACACCGAGCAGTCTGGCCGGGCTGAAGACTTTGCTCAGGTGCCGGAACGATTTGCCCTGTCCGCAGCCTGCGTCCAGCAACACCGGCGCGGCAGGCAGCGGACCCGTGAACAGACTGCGCAGGTCATCGATGGCGACACGCAGCACCCGGTATTGCCAGATATTGCTGCGCAGAAACCACAGGCCAAAGCGGGTTTCTTCGACGTAGCTGTCGCTCAGGAACGGTCCGTTCATGCATCATCGCTCGTGCAGATTTCCGAGAGCACGCGCAGGCGCCGCTTGGGTTCGCTGACAAACGGGTTGCGCTCGTCCCAGGCGTAACCGGCCAGAATGGAACTGATCATGCGGCGTATGTCAGGCGTTCCGCCCTTGTAGAAAATGACGTTTTGAAAGGTGTCGTCGTACCAGCCTTCGACGTAAGCGCGGAATGTATCGACGCCTTTCTTGAGCGGGACGGCGAACTCGGTTTCCCAATCCACCGCTTCGCCGCGCAACTGACGATTCAGCACGCCTGCCGCCATGCTGGCTGAGCGCATCGCGATGGTCACGCCCGAGGAAAACACCGGGTCGAGGAACTCGGCCGCGTTGCCCAGCAGCGCAAAGCCCTTGCCGTGAAGGGTTTTGACGTTGGCCGAATAGCCACCGATGGTGCGTACCGGGGTGTCCCAGACTGCGTTTTTCAGCACGTTGGCCAACTGCGGGGTCTCCGCGACGAACGCCCGCAGGCAGGCGTCCAGGTCTTCAGGTTTGCCTTCGAACCGCTCGGCCGACGCCACCACGCCCAGCGAGCAGCGTCCCTCGCTGAACGGGATGGTCCAGAACCACACATCGCTGTGCTCGGGGTGGATGCTGACGAGGATTTTCTGGCGGTCGAAAGGCGGGCTTTCGATGTGGTCTTCGATGTGCGTGAACACGGCCTTGCGCACCGGAAACCCTGACGGTGCTTCCAGGTCCAGCAAGCGCGGCAGCACGCGGCCGTAGCCGCTGGCGTCCAGCACGAAGTCGGCCTGCACGCTGTATTCGCTGCCGTCTTCGCGTCTTACACGCAGTACAGGCTGCGGACCGTCGAAATCGGCGCTGATGATTTCCTGCTCGTAGCGGATTTCCACGCCTTGCAACTCAGCCTGATCAGCCAGCAGCTTGTCGAACTCGGACCGCTGCACCTGAAAGGTGGTCGGCTTGCCGTCGGTGAAGGTGTCGCCGAAGTCGAAATCGCTGTACTGCTCGCCACGCGCAAAGGCTGCGCCGTTCTTCTGTTGGAACCCGGCGGCCTGCACGGCTTCGAGCATGCCGGCTTCTTCAACGAAATCCAGGCAGTGGCAAAGCAGGCTTTCGCCAATGGAGAAGCGCGGGAATACCTGACGCTCGACGATCAGCACATCGTGACCCTGGCGTTTGAGCAGCGCGGCAGCAATCGAACCGGCCGGACCGGCACCGATGACGACGACCTGGCGAATTTCCTTGTCAGTGATGGGCACAGGTATTCCTTTTCGGTGGTTCGATTGAAGGAGTGGCGCGTGAGGGCAGGCGGCCCATGCCGGTGAACGCAGGCATGAGTGTCGCAATCAGGCCCATCAGCATCAAGGCGAAGTACAGCGCCGGGCTGATCAGCTGTTGTTGCAGCAGCAGGTTGAGAAACACGATTTCGCTCAGGCCGCGAATATTCAGCAGCACGCTTTCACGCCAGCGGCTGGCCCCGGTGAACGATGGCGTTGCCCAGTGCAAACCGATCCAGTTGCCGAGCAGCTTGCTGGCGATGGGCAGCACGATCAGCGCAGCCAGCTGCAGCCACCCCGTCTCGTTCAGCGCAGCGTGGACATCGATCTGCACAATGCCGAAGGTCAGCAGCAGCGGGATGGCCAGACGGTTTTGAATGAAGCGCAACGTTGTCGCGTTCAGCGGTGGCACCCAGGCCTGACCCAGCCGTGCCATGCACACCAGGTAGCCAATGCCGAAGATCAACGCATTGAGCCGGTAATGCTCGGCCACCATCAACAGGGCAAAAAACGTCAGGCTGTAGAGCAGCGGTTGGCGCAGACGCAGCAGGCGAAACAGCAACGGCACGCAGGCACTCAGCAGCGGCAGCAGCAGACTGCCGAGGTGCAGGCTGCCTTGGGCGAGGGCGAACAGGCTCCAGCAGGTCAGGTCGATGAGAATCGCGGTCTGCACCAGCCGACGGGTCGCGGCGGGCGGGTAATCGATATGGTGCAGGTACAAGTACAGCACCGGAATGGCGGTGATGGCAAACACCAGCCCCACCGCCAGCGAACTGATCCAGACCTGCTCGGGCAGCAGCCAGATCGCGCAGGCGATGCCCGCCAGAAACGGTACGAAAAAGCTCGGTACAGCGATTTTCAGACTTTGCCGGTCGAGCTTTACGTCGATCACTTCACTGAGAATCTGCCCCAGCACCACCGCGAACGCCAGCCCGTACAGGCTCTTGAGCCAGATCGGTGACACCAGTTGTGCGCCGCTGAGTTGCCAGTGCGGCTCGATCCACAGCAGCATCAACAGCGGCAGGCCGAACGTGGCCAGCAGCAATTGACTGACGATGGGAATCAGACCGAGCCGCTGACCGGCCCATGTGGCCAGCGCGAACAGGCTCAACGCCATGACCCAGAACACCAGAATCATCATGGGCGTGGCTCCGGGAATGCCGCGGGTTTCTTCTGACGCGGGCTGGCCCAGGGCGCGAGCATGAAGCTGAACGCCAGCCCCAGGCTTACCGACAGGCCGAAGTTGCTGATCGCCGGGGTGCCGGAAATCGCCAGCAGCCCGAACGACAGCCAGGTGGTGACGGCGGCCAGCAGCGTGCCCAGCAGGCTCACCGCAGCGCCGCCGACCTGTTCGCGCATCAGAATGGCGTAATCGACGCTGATGGCCGTGACCAGTAGCAGGCCGAACAGGCTGAACAGGGTCAACGGCTGGCCGAGCCAGCCCAGACTGGCGAGGCTGCACAATGCAGCGAGCAGCGGCAGTGCGACGATGCGCAGTGCGCCGTTGAAGCCGAACGGCACGATCAGCAACAGCACGATCAACACGCAGGAGGCCAGCTTCAGTTCGGCGGCGCTGACCTGGGTGCTGGCAAAGACCTGATTGAGTTCGCCCAGCCGATCCACCAGTTGCACGCCGTCCAGCCCGCCCGCCTGCATGCGCAGCAATGCCGTGCTGTTCAGGCCGCGCAGGCTCACCATGGTCGCCACGCCTTCTTCATTCGTCCCCAGCCAGAGCGTGCGCCAGGGTTCGGCGAGCGGGCCTTGCAGCGCCAGATCGATGTCTTGCGTCGGCAGTGCCTGCAACCGAGCGAGCTCGGCTTTCAAGGCCGCCTCAGGCACACCGAGTTGCACCAGTGGCTGCCAGTATTGCGGCAATTTCGCTAGGGCGGCGCGGGTTGCCTGTTGTTCGGCAGGCGAGTCTAGCAACTGGTTGATCGCCATGTAGCCTTGCAGCTTGTCCATGTTCACCAGTTGATCGAGACGCTGGGTGAGCGCGGTCTGGCGGTCCAGCAACTCCTGCTGATCCTTGCCGCGCACCAGAAAGAACTGACTGGTGGGCTGATAACCGGTGATGCGTGCGATGGCCTGGGCTTCGTCGGTCAACGACTGCGGTGCCGCGACCCACTGACGAATGTCATTCTTGGTGGTCAGGTGCCACAGGCCGCCGCTGCAGAAGGCCAGCAGCAACACCAGCAAAATCGGCGTGCTGACACGTTGCAGCAAGGCGGCGCGGCAATCGAGCATCTGCTGGGCCAGTTTGAGCGGCCACTGCGCGGGATGAATTTCGATCCTGCCAAGCAGCGCGGGCAACAGGCATACCGCGGTCAGGTATGCGCCGACGAGACCGGCAGCCGAGAACACGGCAATCTGGGTCAGCGCCGGGAACGGCGTCCAGGCCAGCGCCAGATAACCGATGCAACTGGTGACAAGGCTCAGGCTCAGCCCCGGCAAAGTGAGGCGCAAGGCAGGCCAGCTGCGCCAGGGCTTGAGGCTCCAGCTTTTGGACAGATAGTGCAGCGGGTAATCGACTGCCACGCCGATCAGGCTCGAGCCCAGTACCAGCGTCATGACGTGCATGCTGCCAAACACCGCCACGCAGGCGACTGCTCCAAACAGCATGCCGACGATGACGGGTACAAACGCCAGCAGCACGCTCCACCTTCTGAACGCCAGCAACAGCAGCAACAGGATACCGATGGTTGCGCCGCCGCCGACCCAGGTGATTTCCCGGCTGGCCTGTTTCTGGCCGTCTGCCGCGTATAGCAAACCGCTGGCGGCCAACAGTTGGCCCCCTGCCTGACTCGCCTGCTGGCGGGCAGTGGCGAGCAGGTCTGCGACCTGGCCGGGCAGGTGCATGTCGAAGGCGTCGTTACCGGTGCGTGTGCGCAGCAAAACCCAGCTTTTACCGTCGGCCGAGGCGATCAGTGCGCCGCTGGCCAAATCCGGCTCGACCGATCCCTGGCGGGGCAGGCCGTTCTGGATGCGCCCGGTCAGGCCCAGCCAGTCGTCCTGACTGGGCACGAGGCTGAAACCGGCAAAGGGGTCGAACAGGGTTTGCACCCGCTGATCGATGAAGCCCTGCGGGTCGTCGATCAGTTGCGCCCGATCTGCCGCTGGCAGCATCGCGATTCGCCCTTGCAGCAGTTGGCTGCGCAGGGCAGGCAGATCGGCCTGCAGTGTCCACTGTACTTTTTCGAACAGGCCGCTGGCCTGCCATTGCTCGGCCAGCGTGCGGGCCAGCGTGATGGCTTGCTGACGGTCGGCGTGACCGACCAGCACCAGCATTTCGCGATTGAGCGGTTCCTGAATGCGCTTCTCGGCCGTGCTGACCAGCGCGTCGTTGTCAGTGCCCGGCACCAGCTCCATGAGGTTGGCCGACAGCGGCGAGTGGTCGCGCCATTGCCAGGCGGCCAGCGCCAGCACGCCCGCCAGAATCAGCAGGAACAGGCGCGGCAGCAGGCGCTCAGTTCGCAAAGTCATTACGCTGCGCGTCGGTCAGCGCGGGAGCGCTGGTGCTGTCGATCATCTTCAGGACCGTACTGTCGCCCTGGGTTTCGAGCAGTTCGATGCGTTGCACCAGTTCGCCGCCGTCGATATTGATCTGCGTGAACACCTGCTGCAGCAACAGCGAGCGGGGTGTCAGCGTGAGGTGCCAGGCGTTGGCGTCGCCTTTGAGTTGCAGTTCGAAATCCCGTTGCAGGCCACTGCTGTCACCTTGCAGCACGGCGAGGAACAGACGGTTCTGTTCGGCTCCGGCGTTCTTGTTGGGCACCGGCTTCCAGACGCTGGCGCTGCCTTCGGCTTCACGGCGCGCAATGCCGTTGGCGTTGATGCGGTAGTCCTGTTTCAGCGGGGTTTCCAGCAGCCACAGCAGCCCGGCGTCCTTGGCCAGCACGAAACGGCCCTTGCTGATCAGCGGCTGCGGCAGGGCGCGCAGGTGTTTTTCCTGAATGAAACGCCCTTGCACCACGGCAGGCCTGGCCAGTTGATCGCTCAGCTGTTGCAGGTCGAAGGCGTGTGCCAGCGACGACAGGCACAGGAGGCCCAATACGCATAACGCTCGAAGCGGACGGCTCATGACAAGGCTCTCTCTACGGCATCGATGAAGACCCTGGGCGAGGCCAGTTGCATTTCGTGAGTCTGGCTGTCGACAGCGACCTGAACGGTGCTGGCGCGGGTCAGGCGTTCGCCGGTGACCGCGTCGGTGATCAGGTAGTTGATCTTCAGCCGGTTCTCCCATTCCACCAGATCGGCGCGCACGTTCAGCTTCTGGCCGAACACGGCGCTGCGCACGTAACGCAGCTGGACGTCGATCACCGGCCAACCATACCCGGATTCGAGCATCTGCATGTAGTTGTGGCCGATGTGGTCGAGCAGCGCGCAACGCGCCACTTCCAGGTATTTGACGTAATGGCCGTGCCAGACAATGTTCATCATGTCGACGTCAAAAAACGGCACCACGATTTCGGTGTCGACCTGCAGAAATCCCTTACTGCGCATGCAGCCTCCAGTGTCGGTTGGCGATGTGTTTCAGGCACAGGCGCAGCTCCGCCTCCAGTGCCCTGTCTTCGATGACGGGGGCGAAGTCCTGACTCAGTTGTTCGTGCATGGCGGCCAGCGCGGGTGGCAGCGGGCGCGCATCGGCGGACTTGCCTCGAAGCCAGACGCCCTGGTTGGCGGCGATCAGCGTGGCGGCGGCGACCTGCTCGGTCAGCTCCAGCACCCGGATCGCGTCGCGCGCGGCGATGGTGCCCATGCTGACCTTGTCCTGGTTGTGACACTCGGTGGAGCGAGAGAACACGCTGGCCGGCATCGTGTTTTTCAAAGCCTCCGCCGTCCAGGCACTGGCGCCAATCTGCACAGCCTTGAAACCGTGGTTGAGCATCGCCCGCTCGGCGCTGGCGCCCGACAGATTGCTCGGCAGACCGTGGCTGTAACGCTCGTCCACCAGCAGTGCCAGTTGCCGGTCCAGCAGGTCGGCGACGTTGGCGACCAGCGTTTTCAGGCTGTCCATCGCGAAAGCGATATGACCGCCGTAGAAATGCCCGCCGTGCAGCACGCGTTCGGCTTCGGCGTCGATGATCGGGTTGTCGTTGGCGCTGTTGAGTTCGATCTCGATGAACGAACGCAACCAGTTCAGGCTGTCGGCCAGCACGCCCAGCACATGGGGCGCGCAACGCAATGAGTAGCGATCCTGCAGGCGATGCAGCGGCGCGGTCGGTGCGTCGATCGCGAGGTCCTGGCGCAGCCATGCGGCCACCTGGGTCTGACCCGGATGCGGCTTGGCGGCGAACAGGCGCTCGTCGAAGTGCTCAGGATTGCCTTGCAACGCCACTACGTTCATTGCCGTGATGCGGGTCGCCAGTTGCAGCAGATAATCGGCCCGCGCAAATGCGAGGCAGGCCAGGCCGGTCATCACCGCCGTGCCGTTCATCAAGGCCAGCGCTTCCTTGGGCCGCAGCACCAGCGGCGTCCAGCCCAGTTCGCGGTGCACGTCGCTGGCCGCTCGGCGTTCGCCACGGAACATGACTTCGCGCTCGCCTGAGAGCGTCGCGGCCACATAGGACAGCGGCGTCAGATCACCGCTGGCACCGACCGAGCCTTCTTCCGGGATCAGCGGCAATACGTCCTGATCGATGAACGCCTGCAGGCGCTCCAGCAGTTCGACACGCACCCCGGACACGCCCTGACACAGCGACTGCAGCCGCGCCGCGAGCACGGCGCGGGTCGCCTGTGCGTCGAGCAGCTTGCCCAGACCGCAGCCATGAAAGGTGTACAGGTGACGTGGCAGCGCTTCGACGTGTTCCAGCGGCACGGCAACCACGCAAGAATCGCCATAGCCGGTGGTGACGCCGTAGATCACGCCTTCCTTGTCCAGCAGCGAATCCAGAAACCGTGCGCCTTTGGCAATGCGCTCGCGGAACGCTTCATCGCTCTGCAAAACGGTGGGCGCCTGGCGGTTGGCCAGCGCCAGCACGTCTTCAATGCACAGCGCCCGTTCGCCGAAGGTAATGGTGTCAGGAGCGTGGTTCGTCATCGGACTTCCAGAATGGGTAGAAATTGAACCACTGCTGTGGTGCTTCAAGGCAATAGTGGCCGAGGCGTTCGGCATAGCGCGTGGCCCAGTGTTCGATGACCTGCGGGCGGTCGCTGCGCCGCCATTCGATGGCGTCGGCAAAGGGCTCGAGAATCACGCGATAGCCGGTCGGACCTTTGAGGCAGAAGAACAGGTTGACCGGGCATTTGAGCAGCCCGCCCAGCAGCCACGGGCCTTGCGGGAATGCGGCGGGCTGGCCGAGAAAATCGACACGCACGTTGCGTCCGCCATGCAAAGGCACACGATCACCAGCGATGGCCAGCCATTCACCTTCTTCGATGCGCTGGTTCAGTTGCAGCATGATGGCCGGATCCAGCTCGCTGACCTGGATCAGCCGCAGGTTGGTCGCCCCGGCTTCGCCCAGCAGACGATTGAAACGTTCGGCGTGCTTGGTGTGCACCAATACGTTCATGGTGACTTTCTCGCCCAGTTCGGCGAGGGCGCGACACACTTCGAGATTGCCCAGGTGCGCGCCGACCAGCAGTTGGCCACGCGATCCGCGCAGGTTCTGCCGCAGATGCGCTGGGTCAATGATCTCGATCTGGTCAATGCCCAGCCTGCCGTTCCACACGTCGAGCTTGTCGAGCAGCGCGTCGGCGAAGGCCATGAACTGGCCGAATACCCGGCGCTGGGTGGGGCGCAGTTCGGGCCGGTTGCTCCACTGCGACAGGCGCTCTTGATACTCGTGGATGCTGTGCCGGGCGCGGCGGCCGAACAGGAAGAAATACAGCACGATGCCATACAGCACCGGCGTCAGCAGGCGACGGCCGAGCAGTTTGACGCCCCACGCGGTGAGCTTCATCAGCAGAAAGCTGCCGCGCTCCTCATGGTTGGCCCAATGCTGCTTCGATGTGGGTTTTACGCTCATGCCCGCCACCGTTGCCAGAGGATGACCGGCAGGCGGACCAGCATGCCGAAGAACAGTTTGGCGTGCATTTTCGAGATCAGCGCATTGTCGTGGAACAGGCGGAAGTGCGACAGACCGTCCTGCGGGTAATGAACGCGGGTCGGCAGCCAGCGCATGGGTTGCCTGCGCCATGACAGGCGCACGAGGATTTCCGAATCGAAGTCCATGCGTCTGCCGATCTGTGCGCTGTCGATCAGCTTCAGGACCGGCGCCAGCGGGTAGAGCCTGAAGCCGCACATCGAGTCGCGAATCTGCAGCGACAGCGTGTTGATCCACACCCACACGTGGGTCAGGTAACGCGCATACAGGCGTCCTTTGGGAACACTCTTGTCGTACTGTGGATAACCGCAGATCAGCGCGTCTGGATAATCACGCGACTGCTGCAGAAACAGCGGAATATCCGTCAGGTCATGCTGGCCGTCGGCATCGACCTGCAAGGCATGGCTGAAACCCAGCCGTGCGGCTTCCCGAAAGCCGGCCATCACGGCGCCGCCCTTGCCCTGATTGATCGGCAGGCGCACCAGATAGACCTGCTCGGCCTGTGCAAGCTGTAGCAACACCGTCGCGCAGGCCGGGCTGCTGGCGTCGTCCACCAGCACGCAGGGCAGCCCGGCTTGCCGAACGGCGCTGACCACGTCGGGCACGGCCAGCTCGTGATCGAACACCGGAATGATCGCGCAGGGCTTATGCATGCGCAGCCTCCAGCACGATCCGGCCACTGGAGCAGGGCGCGCGTTCGCTGTTGCGAAAGGCGAAATGCAGTTTCGAGCGTTGCTCATCGAAGCGCAGGTTCAGCGTGAGGGAGTCGCCGGGGCGCACCAGTTGCTGAAACTTCAGCACTTCCAGCCCCGCAAAGCGCGGAGGCAGGTCCAGCAGGCTTTGGCTCAGTTTCATGGCCCATTCCACCTGCACCACGCCTGGCAGGACGGGAGCCTTGGGAAAGTGGCCGCTGAAGTACGCGAGGTCGGGAGGAACGACCAGATTCAGTTGCAACTCGTCTTCGACGGTTTTCTGATCCAGCAGCTCCGGAAGTTTCGGGCGCTCGGCCATCAGCATTGCTTCAACGTCGGCCTGCGGCAGTTTGTCCTGAGCGTTGAGCGGCATCTGCCGCAGCAGCCGCCAGCGACGAGGCAACGCCAGGGCTTCGCAATGCGGACGCAGGTGCTGGCGCAGCGCTTCGGTCAGCGCACGACGGCCCTGTGTCCGGAGTGCAAGCAGGCCACTGTCGCTCAGCACGACCAGCGCACCGAGTGAGGCACGGTTCTCCTGAACCACGCCCAGACGCGCCTCGCGGACCCACTCATGGGTGACGAGCGCCTGTTCGATCAGGGGCAGCGAGATTCGTTTTTCCTCAAGTTTGACGATGCGGTCCAGCCTGCCCAGCAGTTCGAAACGGCCGTCGGTGTCGATGTGTACAGCGTCGGCTGTGTGTTCGACATGGCCAACAGGCAGGTACGGCGAGCGGACGCACAAGGCACCGTCGTCGCCCCGGGTCAGCTCGACGCCTTCGAAGGGCTGCCAGCGCTGTTCGCCCTGACGCCACGCAATGCCGCCGGTTTCCGAGCTGCCGAAGATTTCCGTCGGCCATTGCCCCAGTCGCTCATGCAGGCTTTGCGCTGCTTCGCCCGGCAATACACCACCCGAGGAGAACACCCGGCTTACGGCGCTCAGGCGGGGCCAGTCGAGGTTGTCACCCATGCGCTTGAGCAGGGCCGGGCTGGCGACCCAGGCAAACGGCGCGTTTTCGAGGCTGGCGCGCTGCACGTCTTCGGAGAAGGGCAACTGACGACGCACGAATGAACGCCCCGCGCACAGCGGCCACAACAACCGGAACAGCAGGCCGTAGATGTGCTGGGTCGCCACGCTGCCCACCATGCAGGACTCGCCCAGTTCCGCGCCCCAGAGCTGCTCCAGGGCCGTGACTTCATTGGCCAGCTGGCGCAGACGTTTCTCGATCAGCTTCGGCTCGCCACTGGAACCTGAAGTGCACAGGCTCAGGCGGCACTGGTCCAGATCAAGCGCTGCCGGTGCCAGGGAGGCTGCGTGCAGGTCGCTCAGCGGTGCATCACCGGGCTGGTCGGTGATCCACAGATCGACCTGACCGGCCCAGCGTTCGCGGGTCTGGCCCTGCAGATCGGCAGGCAGCAGCACGCTTACCCCGGCGCGCCAGGCACCGAACAATGCGATGCCCAGCTCGGCGGCATCTTCAAGGTGCACCGCCACTTGCCGGACGCCACGGGCTTGAAGCCCGCCTGCAACGCTCAATGCCTGCGCGCGCCATTGGGCGAGCGTCAGCGCTGGAGGGGTGGTCAGCAGTCGATCCGTGGCGGTGTCGAGCAGCAGGTTTTCAAGATTCAGCCAGTTCATGCAATCCATTTCATGGGCCGCCCATGACGCGCAGGCGGACGATCAGTTCGCCTGCGAACAGCAGGCCCATCAGTCCATAGGAAACAAGGCCGGTGTAGAGCGTCCACCATGACAGCGGTGCCCACAGCGTCAGCGCTGCTGCAGCAAGGCCGTTGCCCAGGAAGAACACACACCACACTTGAGTGACCCGCCGGGTGTAGCGAATACCGGATTCAGAGAGTTCAGGCCGGTTGATACGCGCCATGCGTTCGACGATTGGCGGGCCGTAGATCAGGCTCGAGCCGAACAGGCCCAGCATGAACAGGCTGACCAGCACCGGGTACCAGCGCAGCATCACATGGCTGTCGAGCAGCCCGAGCACCACGCAAAACCCCAGCGCCACCAGCGCCATCGCCAGGCTGCCGGGCTTGCGCTCACCCGTGACGATTCGCGCCAGCCACAGGCTTCCCAGTAGTAGGGCAAATTGCCAGGGTGCGAAGTGCTCGGTTCCCCAGTAGACGGCGAACGGGTAAAGCACACCGGCCAGCACCAGGATCAGACCCACCAGCCGTTTCATTCGGCGGCGTTGACCAGGCGGTAGACGGCCTCGACCACGTCGTTGACGGTTCTGACGGACTTGAACTCTTCCGCCGCGATTTTCTTGCCGGTCTTGCGCTTGATGTGGTCGATCAGGTCAACAGCGTCAATGCTGTCGATTTCCAGGTCCTGATAGAGGTTCGCCTCGGGGACGACCCTTTCAGGTTCCAGTTCGAACAGTTCGACCATGGCCGTGCGCAGGGTTTGGAAGATGTCTTCACGGGTTTGCATGTTCAATCCTCAGACCGGCTGTCTGGCGCTGACGAACGCCA
This sequence comes from Pseudomonas viridiflava, assembly GCF_001642795.1. Lineage (GTDB taxonomy): Bacteria > Pseudomonadota > Gammaproteobacteria > Pseudomonadales > Pseudomonadaceae > Aquipseudomonas > Aquipseudomonas viridiflava. The sequence continues at coordinate 18,809 of NZ_LKEH01000048.1, forward strand.
CAAGGCTGTCGACGTTGGCGAAATGGTTGCGGGTGTCCTTGGCGTCGGCATCGATTTTGATGCCGTAGCGCTTCTGGATGGCCAGGCCCAGTTCCAGTGCGTCGACCGAATCCAGTCCAAGGCCCTCGCCGAAGAGCGTCTGGTCATTGCCGATGTCTTGCGGGGTGATGTCTTCGAGGCCCAGGGCATCGATGATCAGCACTTTAATGTCCAGGTGTAGATCGCTCATCTGTGGCGAGCTCCTTGATGAAGTAGTCATGCAGGTAATCGTTGAGCCTGCGGGACGCCAAAGGCGGCGGGCCCAGCACGCTGAAGGCTTTCGGGTCTATATCGGCACCCACATGCAGGGTGAAATGCACACGGCGTTGCGGAATCCGGTACCAGGGCTCGGCCTTGGTGAGGGTGGTCGGGCTGACCTTGATAGTGACCGGCGTGATCATGCTGGCGCCGCGCAGGGCAATGGCGGCGGCGCCCCGGTGAAAGGCCGGCGGCTGGCCGGGCTGGGTGCGCGTGCCCTCCGGAAAGATGATCAGGGTCTGGCCGCCTTGCAGGCGTTCCACAGCGGCATCGAGCATGTCCATGCTGCCGTCGTTGCTGATATAGCCCGTGGAGCGCACCGGCCCTCGCGTGAACGGGTTCTCCCACAGGCTGCGCTTGACCACGCAGTTGGCGTCACGCACCAGGCCGATCAGGAACACCACGTCGATCAGGGACGGGTGGTTGGCAATGATCATCTGGCCGGGGCGTCCCAGTTTTTCGGCACCTTTGATCTCGTAGGTCAGTACGCCCAGGCGCGCCATGATTCGGATGAACCGCCAGAACAGCCGACTGATGGTCCGGCGGGCACGTCGCTGATGGTCTGCGACGCTCCCCGGAAAGCAACTCAGAACCGGAAAGACGAACACACGCAGACACAGCCCGCTGATCCCGAACAGGGCAAAGCTGAAACCGGTGGCCAGCAGACGCCAGTAATAGGCGTCCCGGCCTTTCTTCAATGGTTGCGTTGCCACTTCCATAATCGGTTATTCCACGGATGCAGGCATGAGGACTGGTCGGTGTGCAGGGCTTGCAACAGATTCAGGGCATGAGGCCACTGCGTGCGTTGCGCGCCTTGCGTGTCGGTATTCAGGGACAGTTGCCACTCGTTACCCGGCGTCAGCAGCAGGCCGACGGCATAGGGGAAGGGCACGTCGTCGATCCATTGGGCGTAGGCCTGCGGAGGCTGTTCTTCGGTCACCACCAGCAGCACGGCCGGCGCGCCCTCGGCCAGCAGGGCCGCGGATTCGAATGCACCGTATTCAAGTCCGTCGCCGGCGGCCGCCAGCGCGGTCATTTCGCTGGTTTCACCGCGCAGAATCGACCACAGACCAATCACGGCGTTATGCACCGACAGGCTGAACTGGGTCGGCGACATGGGCTCGTCAGCGGCCAGATCGCGAAGGATGTCGAACGTGCGGGGCGTTTCGCCGTGACGGGACACGAATACCAGTGGCATGCGCTCGTGGTCCTCGCTGAGTGGCCAGCCGACCGCGAATGCCATGCGCGCCATGCGGCCCAGCCGTCGGCGCTGCATCGCAGGCAGAAAAGACACGTCCGGTGCCTCGTTGCTGTCCTGCAACTGTCTAGGGGTGCGGCTCCATTGCTCCCACTCGTCTGCGCTCGCCAGGCCAGGTGCCCAGGCGCGCCATCGTGCAATGTTGAAGGTGATCAAAACTTCTCTTCCCGCCCCTGCGGGCTTGTTTCTCGCTACTTCGATACCAGGACGGCATCAGTCTGGGCGGTAAGTTCAATGAATGCGCGCATTATCCTTGTGGGAATCGCGACTAGCAAATTTGTTACAAGTAAAGGGTTTACACAGCATTCATTCTCATTCAGGTAACTCATGCGTACGCATGATTGACGCTCAATCAAGCTAGTCATTGAACTGACATAAATGTGTCGTATTTTGCGACAGGGTTGCCGATAAGGTCGCCGTTGTCGTATGCATTGCCTAGACTCGACCACGCGTACAGCCTTTATCGGTCAGTCACGTCGTTTCTTAATCTCTCGAGGAATTCAAAGCATGCGCCGTGTGGTATTCAATCAGAAGGGGGGAGTCGGCAAATCGAGCATTGCCTGCAATCTGGCTGCAGTCAGCGCTAATGAAGGCTATCGGACCCTGTTGATCGACCTCGATGCCCAGGCCAACTCCACCCAGTACCTGACCGGCCTCACAGGCCACGATATCCCGATGGGGATTGCCGAGTTCTTCAAGCAGACACTGTCTTCCGCACCGTTCGGCAAGAAGAACCACGTCGATATCTACGAGACGCCGTTCGATAACCTGCATGTGGTCACTGCCACGGCAGAACTTGCCGATCTGCAGCCAAAACTCGAGGCCAAGCACAAGATCAACAAGCTTCGCAAACTGCTGGATGAGTTAGGCGAAGACTACGAACGCATCTACCTGGATACGCCTCCTGCGCTTAATTTCTATGCGGTGTCGGCGCTGATTGCGGCAGATCGCGTCCTCATTCCTTTTGATTGCGACAGTTTTTCCCGACAGGCGCTTTATGGCCTGCTTCGGGAAATCGAGGAGTTGAAAGAAGACCACAACGAGAACCTGCAAGTGGAAGGCATCATCGTCAACCAGTTCCAGCCCCGTGCGAGCCTGCCGCAGCAGATGCTGGATGAACTGGTTGCCGAAGGCCTCCCGGTATTGCCGGTCTACCTCAATGCGTCAGTGAAGATGCGTGAGTCTCACGAGGCCTGTCTGCCTCTGGTCCACCTTGATCCGCGGCACAAGCTGACAAGGCAGTTCGTCGACCTGCATCACTTGCTGGAAACCAACGCACATCCTTGAGTTCCAGCGTCAGGGCTTCAGCGCGCCGGCGCGCTTCGGTGATCATGTCCTCGGGAATGTCGATGGCAGCGTCCATGTCGGCCTGGAATGTGTTCTGAGAAGCGATCAGGCGGTTGCTGCCTGACGGGCAACCGCATCGCACTTCGTGACCATGCGTGGCAGCCGCTACAAATTCGTCGATATAGGTTGGATTGCCCTGAGCGATGAAGCCTGCGCTGCCGCACGCCGGGCACCATACCGGGTCGCCCATGAGTGCCACCCGTTGCCCGTCCAGAATCACGCGTGACGAGGTGTTCAACACAAGACCGCCACGGGTGGTCGTATCACCTTCCCTGACTATGAATGGCATAGAGCTGCTTCCTTTGGAGTGTGGAGCGCCGAATGCTAGGTGCAAAACGCCCGCCCGAAGGCCTGAATCAGCCGTTAAGGACCGTTCCTACAGAAAAGTCATCCTGAGGTTGGGAAATGTTGCAGAGCGCGCGGCTTGATCGGCAATCGTTACTCCAGGCGTAATGATTGAGTGGTCTGCTTGATTGATGCCTGGACCTTCCCGCTCCTAAGGTGAACCACGACAGCGAAATCGTGGAGCGATCATGACAACAACAACTTCCCCCGACGCGCGTTGGACGCGCCGCCGCACCGAGAAGCAGCGGCGGCTCGAACAGGTGCGAGCCCTGGCCGACGGCGTGGTGCTGCCGACCGACAGGATCGTCGCAGCGCTGGAGGCCTTGCTGGTGTCCGGTGATCGGGTGGTGCTCGAGGGCAATAACCAGAAACAGGCCGACTTTCTGTCCCGCGCACTCGCAAAGGTCGATCCTGCCAAGGTGCACGACCTGCACATGATCATGCCGAGTGTCGGGCGGTCCGAGCATCTGGACCTGTTCGAACAGGGCATCGCCCGCAAGCTGGACTTCTCCTTCGCCGGTACGCAAAGCCTGCGCATCAGCCAGTTGCTTGAAGACGGCCTGCTGGAAATCGGCGCGATTCACACGTACATCGAGCTGTATTCGCGACTGGTGGTCGACCTGATCCCCAACGTGGTGCTGGCCGCAGGCTTCATGGCCGACAGGGCGGGCAACATCTACACCGGGCCGAGTACCGAAGACACCCCCGCGCTTATTGAACCGGCCGCCTTCAGCGACGGCATCGTCATCGTGCAGGTCAACCAACTGGTCGATGACGTCACTGACCTGCCGCGCGTGGACATTCCCGCTTCCTGGGTCGACTTCGTGGTCGTGGCCGACAAGCCGTTCTACATTGAACCGCTGTTCACCCGTGACCCACGCCACATCAAGCCGGTGCATGTGCTGATGGCGATGATGGCCATCCGTGGCATTTACGAGAAACACAACGTTCAGTCGCTGAATCACGGCATCGGCTTCAACACCGCGGCCATCGAGCTGATCCTGCCGACCTACGGCGAATCACTGGGCCTGAAAGGCAAGATCTGCCGCAACTGGACGCTCAACCCGCACCCGACCCTGATCCCGGCCATTGAAAGCGGCTGGGTCGAGAGTGTGCACTGCTTCGGCACCGAACTGGGCATGGAAAACTACATCGCTGCGCGTCCTGACGTGTTCTTCACCGGGCGCGACGGTTCGCTGCGTTCCAATCGGCAGCTGTGTCAGCTGGCAGGGCAGTACGCAGTGGACCTGTTCATCGGCGCGACCTTGCAGGTCGATGGCGACGGGCACTCCTCGACCGTGACCCGAGGCCGTCTGGCAGGTTTCGGCGGTGCGCCGAATATGGGCCACGACCCGCGCGGCCGTCGCCACGCCACCCCGGCCTGGCTGGACATGCGCCAGCAGACCGATGACGGCCCGGCCGCCTATCTGGAGCGCGGCAAGAAGCTGGTGGTGCAGATGGTCGAAACCTTTCAGGAAGGCGGCAAACCGACCTTCGTCGAAACCCTCGACGCCGTCGAAGTGGCCCGCAAGAGCGGCATGCCGCTGGCACCGATCATGATCTACGGCGATGACGTGACCCACCTGCTGACTGAAGAGGGCATCGCCTATCTCTACAAGGCGCGCAGTCTGGAAGAGCGTCAGGCGATGATTGCCGCTGTGGCAGGCGTGACGGCCATTGGTCTGCGCCACAACCCGAAAGACACCGCCCGCATGCGCCGCGAAGGGCTGATCGCGTTGCCCGAAGACCTTGGCATCCGCCGCACCGACGCCAGTCGCGAGTTGCTGGCTGCGAAAAGCATCGCCGATCTGGTCGAGTGGTCCGGTGGCCTCTATAACCCGCCTGCCAAATTCAGGAGCTGGTGATGAGTGCACTCAAACAGACACCGCAACCCGTCTCACTGCCCGAGCATCTGGCTGACCTGGCCGTCGATGCGCTGATGGACGAAGCCAATCTGTCGCCCAAGCCTGCGCTGGTGGACCGCCGTGGCAATGGTGCGCATACCGATCTGCATCTGGGCCTGATGCACGCGTCGGCCCTGTCGCTCTGGCCGACCTTCAAGCTGATGGCCGAGGCCGCTGCGCAGTTCAAGATCGTTGGGCAGCCGTTGCGTGAAGAGCTGGGACGACTGGGGCGCGAAGGTGAAGTCGCGATGCTGCACACCACGGGCGGCGTGAACACCCATCGCGGCGCGATCTGGGCGTTGGGTCTTCTCGTGACCGCCGCAGCGCTGGACGTCAACGATTGCGCGCCAGCCTCGATCTGCCAGCGCGCTGCGCGTCTGGCGCTGATCGAGGATCGCCAGGTGGTCGCCAGCAACAGCCACGGTAGCATCGTCGCGCAACGCTATGGCGCAATGGGCGCTCGGGAACAGGCGCAACAGGGTTTTCCCGCCGTGATGAATGTCGCGCTGCCGCAATTGCAGCGCAGCCGTGCGGCGGGCAGTGGTGAGCAGAACGCGCGTCTGGATGCGTTGCTGGCAATCATGACCACGTTGGCCGACACCTGCGTGCTGTACCGCGCCGGGCCTGAAGGTCTGCAGGCCATGCAACAGGGCGCGCAACGCGTGCTGGACGCGGGCGGCAGCGCCAGTCTGGCCGGGCGTCGTGAACTGCACGAGCTGGACAAGCAATTGCTGGCCCTCAACGCCTCGCCCGGTGGCGCAGCCGACCTGCTGGCGGCCTGCCTGTTTATTGATGGTCTTGAGCCTGCGCTCTGCTATGTATCGAGTCATGCATCGAGCCCTGCACCGAGGAGTGCCTGATATGGAAACCCTGTCTTTTGAATTCCCCGCCGGACAGCCGCCCAAGGGCCGTGCGCTGGTGGGTTGCGTCGGCTCCGGCGACCTGGAAGTGCTGCTGGAACCCGGACAGCCGGGCAAGCTGACGATTGAAGTGGTGACCTCGGTCAACGGCGCCTCGCTGCGCTGGAAACACCTGTTCGAGCGCATGTTCGACGGCCAGATGCCGCCTGCGCTGAGCATCGATATTCATGACTTCGGCGCGACGCCGGGCGTGGTGCGACTGCGCATGGAACAAGGTTTCGAGGAGGTCGGCCATGACTGATACCGCACGCTTGCTCAACCAGCACAGCTTCATCGAACTCGGCGCCCGCCAGCGCGCCCGCGCCTTGCTGGATGCGGGCAGTTTCCGCGAATTGATCGACCCGTTCGACCGGGTCATGTCGCCCTGGTTGGCGCGCCAGGGTGTGGTGCCCCAGGCCGACGACGGTGTTGTGGTCGCGAAAGGGACGGTCGACGGTTTGCCGGTGGTGATTGCTGCCATCGAAGGCTCGTTTCAGGGCGGCAGCATGGGCGAAGTGGGCGGCGCGAAAATGGCCGGCGCGCTTGAGCTCGCTGCCGATGACAACCGCAACGGCATCCCGACCGCCGCCATTGTGCTGCTGGAAACCGGCGGCGTGCGCTTGCAGGAAGCCAATCTGGGCCTGGCCGCGATTGCCGAGATCCATGCCGCGATGGTCGACCTGCGTCAGTACCAGCCGGTGATCGGTGTGGTGGCAGGCAGCGTCGGCTGTTTTGGCGGCATGTCCATTGCGGCCGGGCTGTGCAGCTACCTGCTGGTGACCCAGGAAGCCCGTCTCGGCCTGAATGGTCCGCAGGTGATCGAGCAGGAAGCGGGCATCGAAGAGTACGACTCCCGCGACCGACCCTTCATCTGGAGCCTGACCGGTGGCGAGCAGCGCTTTGCCAGCGACCTGGTGGACGGTTTTGCCGCCGATGACGTGGCAGCGATCAAACAACAGGTCGGCGACTGGCTCAGGCAGGGCGTGCCTGCGCAGCACCGCAGTGGTCAGCACGCCCTGTTTCTGGAGCGTCTGGCGAATCTGGACACTGCGTCGCAGATCGATCCGCAGACCGTCCGCACCCTCTTTCAAGGAGCCCGGTCATGAGTACTCAGCAACGGGGTTTGAACTGGTTCAACGCATTGAGCGCAGGCGCAACGCCGGTCAGCGATTTGCCTGCGTCGCTCAAGGTGGCCGACGGCACACTGGGCGATCAGCCGGTGCGTTTTCTGGCAGTAGTAGCCGATCCGGATAACCGCTTTCCTCGGGCGCGTCAGGGCGAGGTCGGTCTGCTGGAAGGCTGGGGCCTGGCCAAGGCGGTGGACGAGGCAATCGAGCTGGATCGTGAGCGACCTGACAAGCGCGCGTTGATCGCCATCGTCGATGTGCCCAGTCAGGCCTATGGCCGACGCGAAGAAGCGCTGGGCATTCATCAGGCGCTGGCGGGTGCAGTGGACAGCTATGCACGGGCCCGGCTGGCCGGGCATCCGGTGATCGGGCTGCTGGTCGGCAAGGCGATGTCGGGTGCGTTTCTGGCTCACGGTTATCAGGCCAATCGACTGATCGCCCTGCGTGATCCGGGCGTCATGGTGCATGCGATGGGCAAAGCGTCGGCAGCCCGCGTCACCCTGCGCAGCGTCGAAGAGCTGGAAAAACTCGCCTCGACCATTCCGCCGATGGCGTACGACATCGACAACTACGCCAGCCTGGGTCTGCTGTGGGAAACCCTGTCGGTCAGCCAGATCGAACAACCGGGCGCGGAGGATCTTGTCCAGGTGCGTAACGTGCTTGGCAGTGCAATCAAGGACGTAAAAGCCAGTGGCACTGATCTGAGCAGTCGCCTGGGTGCGAGCAACCGGGCGGCATCGGCTCACGTGCGCCAATTGCTGCGAGCGCAGTGGTGAGGCATTTGTCATCGGCCGTGCTGCCTCACGACTTGTTGTGGGGCATGCCGCTTTCCGCCTTGCCTGAAGACGCGCCTGAGTGGGCCGTCGAAGCAGCGCTGGCTGGTCGGCCGGTGGTGGTGCGCCGTCAGGTCGTGGCGGCGGGGCAGGTTGCGGTGGGTTTGCGCGGTCATGCTCGTGAGCAGCGTTACGCGGCGATCATGGCGTGCGCGGACATTTCCCGTCGGGTCAGTCCGGAGCAACTGGTGGATGTGGTCGACGGTTGTCTGCACGACTGGCCTGCGCTGCGCGCCTTGCGTCTGATTCGTCCCGTTATGGATTCGCTGGAACTGAGTTGGGGCGTGTGTGGCAGTGCCGGATTCGAACTGGCGAGCGGTTTTTCGGCGCTGCATCAGGGCAGCGATCTGGATTTGATCCTGCGCACGCCCCAGCCTGTAGAGCGCTGCTGGGCAGCCGAACTGGTCGAGGCGCTGGAAACAGCCGTCTGCCGGATCGACGTCCAGTTGCAACTCGAACAGGGTGCCGTGGCGCTGCGCGAATGGGCGCGGCCGTCGGGTCGAGTGCTGCTCAAGAGTGCCAGCGGTGCCCGTTTGGTTGCCGATCCATGGCAACTGGCCGAGGTGTGCGCATGAGCAGCTTCTGGGTGTTTCCAGGCCAGGGTGCGCAGCAGGCGAACATGCTGCATCAGTTGCCGGACGATCCCGTGGTTCGCGACTGTCTGCAGGACGCTTCGACAGCGCTGGGTGAAGACGTCATGGCGCTGGACACCGCTCAGGCGCTGCAATCGACCCGGGCCGTTCAGTTATGTCTGCTGATCGCGGGCGTGGCCTGTGCCCGGCTGTTACAGGCGCGGGAATGCACCCCTGATTACGTGGCCGGATTGTCCATCGGGGCCTATCCGGCTGCCGTGATTGCCGGCGCGCTGGCGTTCGACGATGCCGTGCGTCTGGTGGCGCTGCGCGGCGAACTGATGCAAAGCGCCTATCCCGAAGGCTACGGCATGACAGCGGTCATTGGCCTGGATCAGGCGCAGGTCGAGGCGATGATCGCCCAGGTTCATCAGGCCGGGACGCCGGTGTTTCTCGCCAATATCAATGCCGACAATCAGCTCGTCATCGCTGGCAGCGCCGAGGCGATGCGTCAGGTCGGCCAACTCGCCAAGGCTGCGGGTGCGGCCGCCATCAAGCGTCTGGCGGTCAGCGTGCCGTCGCATTGCTCGCTGCTTGAAGCGCCTGCGCAGACGCTGGCCGATGCGTTCGCCAGGGTTGAAATCAGCAAACCGAGCGTGCGCTACCTCAGCGGCAGCACCGCGCGCCCCGTGATGGACGCTGAAAGGTTGCGCGACGATCTGGCTTTCAACATGTGCCGGGTGGTGGATTGGCGCAGCACCGTGGAAACCGCTTACGAGCGGGGCGTGCGCCTGCAGATCGAATTGCCGCCCGGTGCCGTGCTGACCGGACTGGCGCGCCGGGTGTTCGACCAGGGAACGGCGGTGGCCTTTCAGGCCGCACGTCTGGACAGCCTGATCGCGCTATCGCGAGAGGAGGGCGCCCGCACCTGATAGAGACGCCGTGCAGCTGCTACGAAGGACAAAAACAACAACTTCAGCAATGCAAACAGAGGAATAACAACAATGATTATCTACGGTGTGGCGTTTTTGGCGTTTTGTACCCTGGTGGGTATTTTTATCGGTGAAGTGCTCGGCAAATTGATCGGCGTGCCTGCCAATGTCGGCGGTGTCGGTATCGCCATGTTGCTGCTGATCGGGCTCGGCAGTTATCTGAGCAAACGCGGCCTGTTCAAGGGCAAGACTGAACAGGGCGTCGAGTTCTGGAGCGCGATATACATCCCGATCGTGGTCGCAATGGCTGCGCAGCAGAATGTCTATGGCGCGCTCAAGGGCGGCCCGATGGCGATCCTCGCGGGTACGCTGGCCGTGGTGGTGGCCTTCGCGATGGTTCCGGTGCTGACACGCATGGGCAAAGGCCAGACTGAAGTGCCTGCCGCTCCCACCAAGACGGCGGGGTAAGGGCCATGTACGAGTCCATGATAAAAGTCATCACCAGTTACGGGCTGATCAGCGGCTTTGCGGTGATCGGCATCACGATGTGGTTCTCCTATTGGCTTTCGGACACCTTCACCAAAGGTCGCCTGCACGGTTCGGCCATCGCCATCCTGCTGGGGCTGGTGCTGTCGTACATTGGCGGCGCAATGACCGGCGGGCAGAAGGGCGTCGTCGATCTGCCGCTGCTCTCCGGAATCGGTTTGCTGGGCGGCGCGATGCTGCGGGATTTTGCGATTGTCGCCACGGCCTTCGGCGTCAACGTCAATGAGCTCAAGCGGGCGGGCTATGTGGGCGTACTGTCGCTGTTTGTCGGCATCGGCACGTCGTTCATCGCCGGTGTCGCGGTTGCCACTGCGTTCGGTTACACCGATGCGGTCAGCCTGACGACCATTGGCGCAGGGGCCGTGACCTATATCGTCGGTCCAGTCACCGGCGCGGCGATTGGAGCGAGTTCCGAAGTCATGGCGCTGTCCATTGCAGCGGGATTGATCAAGGCGATTCTGGTGATGATCGCGACGCCCTTCGTGGCACCTTTCATTGGCTTGAACAACCCGCGCAGCGCAGTCATCTTCGGCGGGTTGATGGGCACGTCGAGCGGTGTGGCGGGCGGGCTTGCGGCCACCGATCCGAAGCTGGTGCCTTATGGCTGTCTGACTGCGGCGTTCTACACCGCGCTGGGTTGCCTGCTGGGGCCGTCGCTGCTGTTCGTGATCATGCGCGGGCTGTTGGGATAGTCGGGGCACACCTCAGGCGCCGCTGTGCGCTTGAGGTGCGTTGCGTTCAGGTCGAATGCGGTTCCAGCAGCCGGTTCGCATACATCCTGCACTCCGCCACCAATGCGAGCAGGTTGGGATCACGCTCCTTGGATTTGAGAAAGACCATGCCGATGTGCTGCTGCATGCGATAGCGTTGTTGCAGCGGGATCAGCCGCACGCGGTTCTCGTACACCGCCGCAATTCGCCCAGGCAGCAGCGCATAACCCACGCCTGAACTGACCATGCTCAACAGCGTGAAGATGTCGTTGACCTGCATCGCCACCTTGGGCTCGAAGCCAGCCTGCTGGAATACCCGGATGCCATCGCGGTGTGTGGCGAAGCCCTGGGTCAGGGTGATGAACGTCGCTTCACGCAGGTCGCTCAGGTCCACTTCGCTGTGTTCGGCGAACGGCGAGTCGGTCGGCACCGCCAGAAAGATATCGTCCGAGAACAGTGCCAGATGCTCGCAATCCGGGTCGTTGGTGCTTTCGTCCAGCGACACCAGCATCGCGTCCACTTCCATGTTCTTGAGCTTGTAGAGCAGGTCGATGTTGGAACCCAGAATCAGGTCGATATTCAGCTCGCTGCGGCGGATTTTCAGGCCCATGATCAACTGCGGCACCGTCTTGACCGTCAGGGAATACAATGCTCCAAGCCGAAAGCGCGCCGCCGAGAAACCCGCTGCCTGACGCGTTAGTTCCACCGTGGTGATGACGTCGTGCACCAGTTTCTGCGCGCGTTCCTCCAGCACATAGGCACTTTCCAGCGGCGTCAGATTGCGGCCCTCGTGTTTGAACAGCGGGCAGCGCAGGGCACTTTCCAGGGAGTGAATGGCGCGATGCACGCTGACGTTGCTGGTCTGCAATTCCGCCGCCGCGCGGGCCAGGTTTCCGGTGCGCATGAAGGCCAGGAAAATCTCCAGCTTCTTCAGGGTGAGTTCGTCATCAATCTGCATGGCGGGGCGCTTAGTGTTGGGGTGGGTGGATTGTGCACAACTCACTCAAGGTTCGCTGCCCGAAATCTGTGCGGCAGACAGACATGTTGCACTTTGTTTCAATAAACGGGAGCCTCTGCAATCAGTGTCTTCGGTAAAACAGGGTATTACGCGGATGTATTACGGAGAAAAATTCAACGCCTGGTCTCATCTCGTCGGCGCAGTGCTGGCAGCCGTCGGAGCCATCTGGCTGCTGGTGATGGCCAGTCTGCATGGCGATGTCTGGAGAGTGGTCAGCGTGGCGATCTATGGTGTCTGTCTGGTCACTCTTTACAGTGTCTCGACCGTGTACCACAGCGTGAAAGGACGTTCGAAGTCCATCATGCAGAAGGTCGATCACTTTTCGATCTACCTGATGATCGCGGGCAGCTACACGCCGTTCTGCCTCGTGACCCTGCGTGGCGCGTGGGGCTGGACCCTGTTCGGGATTGTCTGGGGGCTGGCGCTGATCGGCATCCTGCAGGAAATCAAACCGCGCTCGGAAGCGCGCATCCTTTCCATCGTCATCTACGCCGTGATGGGCTGGATCGTACTGGTCGCCATCAAACCCCTGCTGGCCTCGCTCGGCGTGGCCGGATTCATCTGGCTGGCGGGCGGCGGCGTGCTGTACACCGTCGGCATCCTGTTCTTCGCCTACGACCACATCCGCCACTGGCACGGCATCTGGCACCTGTTCGTGATCGGCGGCAGCCTGATGCACTTTGTGGCGATCTGTTTTTATGTGCTTTGAGAGTATGTGTTGGGCCAAGGAAAGGGCAGAAACCCATCCTTGATAAGTGAACCTATTTTGGTACACTTTATGAATGAGCAAACCGACACCGACTTTAAATGTTCGATTCTTCTGCACAGATGCAGGTAATGAGCCCGTACGCGAATGGCTGACAGATTTGCCCCGCGATGACCGCAAGGCAATAGGGACTGATATCAAAACAGTGCAGTTCGGCTGGCCTATAGGAATGCCTGTGGTCAGGAAGATGGAGGCTGATCTCTGGGAAGTCAGAACGGATCTGAAAAATACAATTGCCCGAGTACTTTTCACGCTGTCGGGAAACACAATGGTCTTGCTTCACGGCTTCATCAAAAAAAGCGACAAGACCCCAGCGTCTGATCTGGCAGTTGCCAGGCGACGCAAAGCAACAATAGAGAGGGACAAGTCATGACTAAGCACATAGGTTCCGACTTCGATGACTTCCTTGCTGAGCAGGGTCTCGCCGAGGAGGTGTCTGCGGCCGCTCTCAAACGCGTGATTTCATGGCAGCTCGCAGAAACCATGAAACGGCAGAAGGTGAGTAAAAAGGCTTTGGCCGAGCGTATGCACACGAGTCGTTCCGCCGTTGATCGGGCACTTGACCAGAATGACGCAGGTATGACCCTTGCCACGCTGGCAAGTGCTGCACGCGCACTCGGACAAAGAGTTGAGGTGCGGCTTGTGCCCGAATGGGATAAAGCTCACGCGTAAGCGTCACCGCCTCGTTAAAAATCACCCCACAGCTGCTGCGCCACGCTGAGCGCGACGACGGGGGCGGTTTCGGTGCGCAGCACGCGTGGGCCGAGGCGGGCGGCGTGGAAGCCGGCGGTCTGGGCCTGATCGACTTCGGCGTCGTTCAATCCGCCTTCCGGGCCGATCAGGAAAGCCAGGCTGGCCGGTTTTTCGTGGCTGGTCAGTGGTTCGGCAACCGGGTGCAGGACCAGTTTCAGATCTGCTTCGGTCTGTTTCAGCCACTCGGCCAGCGGCATCGGTGGATGAATCACCGGCACCACCGAGCGGCCGCATTGTTCGCAGGCGCTGACCGCAATCTGTTGCCAATGCATCTGGCGTTTTTCAGCGCGCTCGTCCTTTAAGCGTACTTCGCAGCGCTCACTGACGATCGGAGTGATTTCGCTGACGCCCAGCTCGGTCGCCTTCTGAATCGCCCAGTCCATTCGCTCGCCACGCGACAGACCCTGACCCAGATGGATGCGCAGACCGGATTCGACCTGCCCGGCAAAGCATTCATCCAGTTGCACGCGCACGCGCTTCTTGCCGACTTCCAGCAAGGTGCCGCGAAACTCGCTGCCGGAGCCATCGAACAACTGCAGCGCATCGCCCTCGGTCATGCGCAGCACGCGACTGATGTAGTGCGCCTGGGCTTCGGGCAATTCGTGTTCGCCAAGACTCAGCGGCGTGTCGGTGAAAAAACGGGACAGTCTCATGGTGTTTCTCTGTAGGCGTACTGATGTGTATGTCTTGGGAAAAAGCTTTCGCGGACAAGTCCGCTCCTACGAAGTATGCATTCCAAAAGGAGATATGCGTTAGACGTGGGAGCGGACCGGGCGGCGTTCCGCTTGTCCGCGAAGGCGCTCGCCGGATCAGCCCGGATCCCTGAAGTCCGGGTGGAAGTTTTCGCGCACAGCCACGTTGATGCTGCTGCGCGTGGCGATGTCGATGCCTTCGCTGGCGACCTCGGCCAGAAAGTCGATCTGCTCCGGGGTGATCACGTAAGGCGGCAGGAAATACACCACGCTGCCCAGCGGCCTCAACAGCGCGCCGCGTTCCAGGGCATGTTGAAACACCTTCATGCCACGGCGTTCCTGCCATGGGTAGGCGGTCTTGGTGGCCTTGTCCTGAACCATCTCGATGGCAATCGCCATGCCGGTCTGGCGCACTTCGGCCACATGGGGATGATCCACAAGATGCGCCGTAGCGGTCGCCATGCGTTGCGCCAGGGCCTTATTGTTCTCGATGACGTTGTCCTGCTCGAAGATATCCAGCGTCGCCAGCGCCGCCGCACAGGCCAGCGGATTGCCGGTGTAACTGTGTGAATGCAGGAAGGCGCGCAGGGTCGGGTAGTCGTCGTAGAACGCGTCGTAGACATCGTCGGTCGTCAGGCAGGCCGCCAGCGGCAGATAGCCTCCGGTGAGCGCCTTGGACAGGCAGAGGAAATCCGGGCGAATGCCTGCCTGTTCACAGGCGAACATCGTGCCGGTGCGGCCGAACCCAACAGCGATTTCATCGTGGATCAGGTGCACGCCGTAACGGTCACAGGCTTCGCGCAACAGCTTCAGGTAGATCGGGTGATACATGCGCATGCCGCCCGCGCCCTGAATCAGCGGCTCGACGATCACAGCAGCGACGCTGGTATGGTTTTGGGCCAGGGTCTGTTCCATGGCCGCGAACATGTTGCGCGAGTGCTCTTCCCAGCTCATGCCTTCGGGGCGATGGTAGCAGTCGGGGCTCGGGACCTTGATGGTGTCCAGCAGCAGAGCCTTGTAGGTTTCGGTGAACAGCGGCACGTCGCCGACCGACATCGCCGCCATGGTTTCGCCGTGGTAGCTATTGGTCAGGGTCACGAAGCGCTTTTTATCGGGCTGACCGCGATTGAGCCAATAGTGAAAGCTCATTTTCAGCGCGACTTCGATGCAGGACGAACCGTTGTCGGCGTAGAAACAGCGTGTCAGGCCCTCGGGCGTCATCTTGACCAGGCGCTCAGACAGCTCGATCACTGGCTGGTGGCTGAAACCCGCGAGGATCACGTGCTCCAACTGATCGACCTGATCCTTGATGCGTTGATTGATGCGCGGGTTGGCGTGCCCGAATACGTTGACCCACCAGGAGCTGACGGCGTCCAGGTAACGCTTGCCTTCGAAGTCTTCAAGCCACACACCTTCGCCCCGCTTTATAGGGATCAGCGGCAGGTTCTCGTGGTCTTTCATCTGGGTGCAGGGGTGCCACAGGACCTTGAGGTCACGCTGCATCCACTGGTCATTCAGGCCCATTTGCATTCTCCGGGTAGCGACTCGCCCGAGGCGAGGACGAACAATCGCGCAAGCCTATGCAATGCCCGGCTGTGTCACAACCTTTGATGCAGTTTTAAGGGGCGACGGACATTGCTGGCGGCTATCTGATGGCTCGCGTATCCTGCCTCGCTATTCGATGTTCCGGGCTGACTTGCCCAACCTTCCCCTTGTTTTTTCGGAGTTCACGGAATGCTTTCTGGGTGGCTGCGCGCGTGTGCGCTGATAGTGACAGGGCTGGTCAGCGTTTCGACGCTCGCCGATGACAAACAACGAACCGCGATTGTCGTTGGCGGCGGCATGGCAGGCCTGACGGCGGCCTACGAACTGCAGGCCAAGGGCTGGCAGGTCACGCTGCTGGAAGCCAAGCCGAGTCTGGGCGGACGTTCGGGTCTGGCCACCAGCGAATGGATCGGCAACACCAAGGCCCAGCCGGTGCTGAACCGCTATCTGGACACCTTCAAGCTGGCCACTGTGCCTGCTCCCGAGTTCGTGCGCACGCCCAGCTACCTGATCGACGGCGTGTACTTCACCCAGGCGGATCTGGCGGTCAAGCAGCCGGCCACCGCTGAAGCCATCAAGCGTTACAACGACACGCTGGATAACCTGGCGCGCTCCATTACTGATCCGGAAAACCCGGCGTCCAACAGCACCCTGTTCGCACTGGACCAGATCAACGTTGCCAACTGGCTGGATCGCCTGAACCTGCCTGCGACCGCGCGTCAGCTGATCAATCAGCAGATTCGTACCCGTTATGACGAGCCTTCGCGACTGTCGCTGCTGTATTTCGCTCAGCAGTCCAGCGTCTATCGCTCGGTGGATGAGCGCGACCTGCGCGCTTCGCGCCTGCCGGGTGGCAGCACGGTGCTGGCTCAGGCGTTCGTCAAACAGCTGAAAACCATCAAGACCAACTCGCCTGTCTCGTCCGTTGTTCAGGACAAGGACCACGTCACCGTCAAGGCTGGCACCGCAAGCTACACCGCCGACTACCTCGTGATGGCCGTGCCATTGCGTTCGCTGGGCAAGATCCAGATGACGCCGTCGCTGGATGCACAGCACATGGGTGCGATCAAGAGCACCAACTACGGCTGGCGCGACCAGATCATGCTCAAGTTCAAGACCCCGGTCTGGGACAGCAAGGCGCGCATGTCGGGTGAAGTGTTCAGTAACACTGGTCTTGGCATGCTGTGGATCGAGCCTGCGCTCAAGGGCGGCGCCAACGTGGTGATCAACCTGTCCGGCGACAACGCCCGCATCATGCAGGCCTTTGGCGACAAGCAGCTGGTCGATCAGGTGCTGATTCGTCTGCACGCGTTCTACCCCGAAGCTCGTGGCGCCTACACCGGCTACGAAATCCGTCGTTACAGCGTCGACCCCTCGACAGGCGGTTCTTACTTGGCCTTTGGTCCAGGCCAGATCAGCAAATACTGGCGCCTGTGGGAGCGCCCGATCCAGCGTGTAGCGTTTGCTGGCGAGCACACCGATACCCTTTATCCGGGCACGCTGGAAGGCGCGCTGCGCAGCGGTCAGCGTGCGGCCAGTCAGGTTCAGGATCTGGCGGCAGGCAAGTCGTTCGAGCCGGTCAAGGTCGCTCCACCGAAAGCGCCAGCGCCTGCGTCGCAGAAGTCGGAATGTAATTTCTTCACCAGTCTGTTTGGTTGCACTTCCGATAAGCCGGTCGAGCCTGCCAAACCACAAGCTGAGAAACCTGGCTTCTTCTCGCGTCTGTTCGGTGGTTCGGACACGCCGGTAGCCGCGCCTGCGCCTGTCGAGAAAGCGCCAGAGCCCGCGCCTGCACCTGCGCCGGTTCCTGTCGCGCCGGTTGTTGCGCCTGTCGTGACGCCGCCCGCCAAGACTGAGCCGGTCAAGAAGCCTGCTGCCAAGGCGGAGCCTGCGAAGAAGACGCAGCACAAGGAGCCGGCGAAAAAAGAACCGGCCAAGAAAGAACCCGTGAAAAAAGAGCCGGTGAAAAAGGCTCCGGCCAAGACCGATGACGCGAAGAAACCTGCAGCCAAGGCTGCAACCGATACAGCGCCTGCCGACGTCAAGAACTGACGGCAATCGCTGAACAGAAGGGGCACGGTGCAAACCGAGCCCCTTTTTTTATGCCCGGCGAATTCGTTTTATCTTCGGGGCAGACGGTGGGGCCGGTTCGCGTGGGCAATCATGCCGTTCATCGGCATCGAACGGCCGACGGTCCCGGCAAAGTGTTACAGCGCTGAAATTATCGGGATGCTGTGGGCGGTCTGAGACAGAAAAACTTCTGCAAACGATCGATCATATTCTTCGATGCATCAAAGCGAAATTTTGCGCTTTCATTCGATAGATAAAAAGCTAGTCTGGTAACACTTCTGACAAGGTATAGGCAATGCAGCTACGTAACTCATCCTCTCGCTACGGTCTGGTCAGCATGGCGCTGCACTGGGGTGTAGCGGCTGTAGTGGTTGGTTTGTTCGCGTTGGGGCTCTGGATGGTCGGGCTGGATTACTACGATACGTGGCGCAAGGCCGGGCCTGATCTGCACAAGAGCATTGGCATCACGCTGTTTGCAGTCATGCTGATTCGCGTGGTCTGGCGTTTGCTCAGCCCGCCGCCTCCGCCGCTGTCCAGTTACAGCCGCATGACGCGCATCGGTGCCACGTTCGGGCATCTGTTTCTGTATGTCGCACTGTTTGCCCTGATGTTCGCCGGTTACCTGATCTCGACCGCTGATGGCGTAGGGATTCCGGTATTCGGTCTGTTCGAAATACCTGCTCTGGTTTCGGGTCTCCCGGAACAGGCAGAAACCGCTGGCTGGATTCACCTGTATCTGGCCTGGACCGTCGTGATCTTCGCGGGGCTCCATGGCCTGGCTGCACTGAAACACCACTTCATCGATCGCGATGTGACCCTCAAACGTATGTTGGGTCGTCATTGATTGTTCAACCAAAACGGGAATAAAAGCATGTTGAAGAAGTCTCTCGCCGCTCTGGCTTTGGGTACCGCACTGTTGTCCGCTGGCCAGGCAATGGCAGCCGACTATGTTATCGACAAGGAAGGTCAGCACGCTTTCGTTGACTTCAAGATCAGCCACCTGGGTTACAGCTTCATTCACGGCACGTTCAAGGACTGGGACGGCACGTTCAGCTTTGACGCTGCCAAGCCTGAAGCGAGCAAGATCGCGGTCGAACTGAAGACCGCCAGCCTGTTCACCAACCACGCTGAACGTGACAAGCACATCCTGAGCAAGGACTTCCTGGACGCGGGCAAATTCCCTGAAGCCAAGTTCGTGTCCACCAGCGTCAAGTCCACCGGCGAGAAGACTGCCGACGTGACCGGCGACCTGACCCTGCACGGCGTGACCAAGCCAATCGTGATCAAAGCTACCTTCAACGGCGAAGGCAAGGATCCGTGGGGCGGCTACCGTGCCGGCTTCAACGGTACTTCGACGCTGAACCTGAACGACTTCGGCATCAAAGGCCCAGGCCCGACGTCGCAGACGCTGGATCTGGACATCACCTTCGAAGGCGTACAGAAGAAGTAAGTGTTTGCCTGAAACAAAAAACGCCGACCCTTGGGTCGGCGTTTTTGTGTGTGGTGTTTGTGCAGTCAGAGGAAGTGACGCGGAGCGTCACGGGCTGCATGCCCACTCGGAGCACTCATCGTTATACACAAGTCCGCAAGACGCGCAAAACGGGGGGTAAAACGAAAGTGACTGACCATACCCCGTGGGAGGCGGCTTGCCGGCGATGGCGTCGGTTCAGTTACTGATAGATCGCTTCAGAAAAAGCATCGCCGGCAAGCCGCCTCCCACAGTCCGTGGTCGCAGCAAGACTCNGGCACAAGCATGGGCATGATCGGCGCTCTTGAGATCACGCTGATCGTTCCTACGCTCCGCGTGGTAACGCCTCTCAGGACGCTCCGCGTCCGCTTCGGATGTGATGCGCAGCGATGGGTACGATCACAGCGAGCAAACAGTCTGCACAAACAAAAACGCCCCGAGCGAGTCGGGGCGTTTTGTTTGTTGCTCGGCTATCAGCTGTCGCGGTTGCGGGTCAGCAGGGCCGGTTTTTCACCGCGTGGGCGGGCTGGCAACTGATCCAGTTGCTCGGCCGACGGGAAGCGGTCGATCTTGGACTCTTTGTGCACGATCTTCGGCTGTGGCTGACCATCGCGCTGGCTGCGAACTGCCGGTTCCTGCGGCTCGCGAGGTGCGCGGTCTTCACGAGGCGCTGACGGACGACGGTTGCGTGGAGCCTGACCATCACGCGAGCGCGGTGCAGAACCGGTACCTGCACCTGCGCCGTTACGCTTCGGTGCGCCAGTGCCGGAACCTGTACGTGCGCCGCCACCGGTACGACTCGGATTGGCAGGACGCGCTGCGCCACCGGCTGCCGGTGCTGCTGCGCCAGGCGCTGCCGCCGGGCGACGACCACGATTCTGGCCTTTGCCCTGATACGGGCTGACGTAATCAGCGCGGTTGCCGAAGTTATCCACTTCGTCATCCAGGAACTCGTCAGGCGCACGGTCCGACTGCGGGCGGGGTGCAGCGGCCTGCGAGGCACGCTGTTCGCCGCGAGGCGTCCCTTCACGAGGTTTTTTTTCGCGCGGTTGACGGGCAGGGCGTTCGCCACTGGCTGCAGCGGCAGCCGACTTTTCCTTGCCCTTATCCTTTCCCTTGTCGCGGCGACCGCCGTTGTTCTTGTCGCCATCACCACGGGCCGGGCGTGCGCCACGTGGATTGCGAACATCGGGACGCTCACGCACTTCAGGCTTTTCAGCCTCGACTGCAGTGATGTCGAAACCCATCAGATCGCCGTCCGGGATCTTCTGCTTGGTCATGCGCTCGATGCTTTTGAGCAGCTTCTCTTCGTCCGGAGCAACCAGCGAGATCGCCTCGCCCGAACGACCGGCACGGCCAGTACGACCGATGCGGTGAACGTAGTCTTCATCGACGTTCGGCAGCTCGAAGTTGACCACGTGCGGCAACTGATCGATATCCAGACCGCGAGCGGCGATATCGGTGGCGACCATGATACGGACATCGCCCGCCTTGAAATCGGCCAGCGCCTTGGTGCGTGCGTTCTGGCTCTTGTTGCCGTGGATGGCGACGGCAGCGAGGCCATGCTTGTCCAGGTACTCGGCCAGACGGTTCGCGCCGTGCTTGGTGCGGGTGAATACCAGCACCTGTTCCCAGGCGCCGACGGTGATCAGGTGCGCCAGCAGCGAACGCTTGTGGTTGGCCGCCAGACGGAAAACACGTTGCTCGATACGCTCGACCGTGGTGTTCGGCGGCGTGACTTCGATGCGCTCGGGGTTGTGCAGCAGCTTGCCGGCCAACGCCGTGATGTCGCTGGAAAACGTGGCCGAGAACAGTAGGTTCTGACGCTTGGCAGGCAAGCGGGCCAGGACCTTTTTCACGTCGTGGACGAAGCCCATGTCGAGCATCCGGTCCGCTTCATCGAGCACCAGGATTTCAACGTGGGACAGGTCGACACTGCCTTGGCCAGCCAGATCGAGCAGGCGGCCAGGGCAGGCCACCAGTACGTCCACACCGCGGGACATGGCCTGAACCTGTGGGTTCATGCCGACGCCGCCGAAGATGCAGGCACTGACGAACTTCAGGTCGCGGGCATAGATCTTGAAGCTCTCATGCACCTGTGCGGCCAGTTCGCGAGTCGGGGTCAGGACCAGAACGCGAGGTTGACGCGGGCCATGACGCTGGGATTTGTCCGGAACACCATTGGGAAACAGCCGCTCCAGAATAGGGAGGGCGAAACCGCCGGTTTTACCAGTACCTGTCTGTGCCGCAACCATCAGGTCGCGACCTTGCAACACGGCGGGAATGGCCCGCTGTTGCACCGGAGTAGGCTGGGTGTAGCCCGCTGCCTCGATGGCGCGGACTAAAGCCTCGGAGAGACCGAGGGAAGCAAAGGACATGAGTAATCCTGTTCTGTTGGAGCTTAAGCTCAAGGGATGTCTTGCCTGGCGTGAATGGCGTGTAAAGACAACGCGATCCCGTCCGGTCCTGCGGGGTCTTCAGCCTTCTCCTGACGCCTGCACGGGATGAAAAGTGTGCTGTTGGCGTGAGCGAGGTAGCGTTTGCAAGACCGAGCGTCCGGGCGTAAGCCTGGCGGGAAGGCTGGAGTATAACAGAGCGAAAGCAATACGCCGCTTTCCTGCTGCCCAACGGTGTATTGCGCCGCGATCTCCCGGAAATTGTCAGGGAAATCGCGGTATTGCAGCGGCTGTCAGCGTGGCAGTTTGAGGTTGTTCCAGACTGCCAGGCTCGGATCCGCCTGATTCAGGGTGTAAAAGTGCAGGCCGGGGGCGCCGCCTTGCAGCAGTCGCTCGCACATTTCAGTGATGACTTCTTCACCGAACGACTGGATGCTTTGTACGTCATCGCCGTACGCTTCCAGCTGCTTGCGGATCCAGCGCGGGATCTCCGCACCGCAGGCGTCGGAGAAGCGTGCCAGCTTGCTGTAGTTGGTGATCGGCATGATGCCCGGCACGATAGGGATGTTCACGCCCATCTTCTGCACGCGCTCGACGAAGTAGAAATAGCTGTCGGCGTTGAAGAAATACTGGGTGATCGCACTGTCGGCACCGGCGTTGGCCTTGTTGACGAAGTGCTTGAGGTCATCTTCGAAGTTGCGGGCCTGTGGGTGCATTTCCGGGTAGGCGGCGACTTCGATGTGGAAGTGGCTGCCGGTCTCTTCGCGAATGAAGCTGACCAGATCATTGGCGTGACGCAGCTCACCGCTGGCCATGCCCATGCCGGAAGGCAGGTCGCCGCGTAGCGCAACGATGCGCTTGATACCGGCTTCCTGATACTGGCTCAGCAGACCGCGCAGGTCAGCCTTGCTGTCACCCACGCACGACAGGTGCGGGGCGGCCGGTACTTTGACTTCGTTTTCCAGCTGCAGCACGGTGTTGAGCGTGCGGTCGCGGGTCGAACCCCCGGCACCGTAGGTGCAGGAGAAAAAATCCGGGTTGTAGCTTGCCAGCTGACGGGCAACGTTCAGCAGCTTTTCATGTCCAGCGTCGGTCTTGGTGGGGAAGAACTCGAAGCTGTAGCGACGTTCTTGGCTCATGGAGGCCGATCTCATCTTAAAGCGAACGGGGAGGTCGCAGAGTGGGAGCGGACTTGTCCGCGAAGAAATCTGCTTATCAACGAAAGACGGGTGATAGATCAGATGCCTTAGCGGACAAGTCCGCTCCCACAGGTCTCATCTGCCTGCTACCGGAGCGTGCGGTGTCGAGACACCGAACGTTCCGGGCAGGCGATGAATCAGTAGCGGTAAGCGTGTGGCTTGAACGGACCTTCGACGGTCACGCCGATGTAGTCGGCCTGGGTCTTGGTCAGTTTGGTCACGACGCCGCCGAAACCGCGGACCATTTCCAGGGCCACTTCTTCGTCGAGTTTCTTCGGCAGTACTTCAACGGTCAGGCGCTCGGCTTTCTGGGCTGGCGACAGGTTGGCGTACTTCTGTTCGAACAGGAAGATCTGAGCCAGAACCTGGTTGGCGAACGAGCCATCCATGATGCGGCTCGGGTGGCCAGTGGCGTTGCCCAGGTTCACCAGACGGCCTTCGGCCAGCAGGATCAGGTAGTCATCGTTCTGTGCATCGAACGCGCCAGGGCCGGTGCGGTGGATCTTGTGAACCTGTGGCTTCACTTCTTCCCATGCCCAGTTCTTGCGCATGAAAGCGGTGTCGATTTCGTTGTCGAAGTGACCGATGTTGCAGACCACGGCACGCTTCTTCAATGCCTTGAGCATGTTGGCATCGCAGACGTTGACGTTACCGGTGGTGGTGACGATCAGGTCGATCTTGCCCAGCAGCGCCTTGTCGATGCTCGCTTCGGTGCCGTCGTTCTCGCCGTCGATGAACGGGGAAACCAGCTCGAAACCGTCCATGCACGCCTGCATCGCGCAGATCGGGTCGACTTCGGTCACTTTGACGATCATGCCTTCCTGACGCAGGGACTGGGCCGAGCCCTTGCCCACGTCACCGTAGCCGATCACCAGCGCCTGCTTGCCGGACAGCAAGTGGTCGGTGCCGCGCTTGATGGCGTCGTTCAGGCTGTGACGGCAGCCGTATTTGTTGTCGTTCTTGCTCTTGGTCACCGAGTCGTTGACGTTGATGGCCGGGATCTTCAGTTCGCCCTTGGCCAGCATGTCCAGCAGACGGTGAACGCCGGTGGTGGTTTCTTCGGTGACGCCATGGATCTTGTCCAGCATCGCCGGGTATTTCTTGTGGATGATCTCGGTCAGGTCGCCGCCGTCGTCGAGGATCATGTTGGCGTCCCAAGGCTGACCGTCCTTCAGGATGGTCTGCTCGATGCACCACTCGTACTCTTCTTCGGTCTCGCCTTTCCAGGCGAACACAGGGATACCGGCAGCAGCAATGGCAGCAGCGGCCTGATCCTGAGTAGAGAAAATGTTGCAGGACGACCAGCGTACTTCGGCACCCAGGGCAACCAGGGTTTCGATCAGCACGGCAGTCTGAATGGTCATGTGGATGCAGCCGAGGATTTTCGCGCCTTTCAAAGGCTGCTCACCGGCGTACTTGCGGCGCAGGCCCATCAGGGCTGGCATTTCGGATTCGGCGATGATGGTTTCGCGACGGCCCCAGGCAGCCAGGGAAATGTCGGCAACCTTGAAATCGTTGAATTCTGCGGGCGTGATTACAGCACTCATTGAGAGTCTCCATTCCATAAAAATGCGAATGGGCGCCGTTGTGCGTTTAAGGCTTGCCGACTGAGCATCAGTCGGTCAAACAACGCCCCATCCGAGCCTGACAGGGAGAACCTGCTGCAGCGCCCCTCGGACAGGTGGCGGGAACGGCATCAGCGTGGATGGCCGCTTGAAACGGAGGGCAGTATAGCTGCGCTGGCGATTCTTCCCAAGGTTTTCTGTCGGCTGGCGGGCGTCTGGATCGGCACTTGCCGGAATGTTCTTGGCGCACAACGGCTTAGGTGTGCTGTTTTTTCATGTGGGTTGCGGGGCGTCAATTGCCCCGATACACAGTCACAATGGGTCAAGGCATGGGCGCGAGTGGCTGGCTCTGCCATCATGCGGTTCTCTTATCGAAGACGCTCAGGAGTGAACATGAATTTCCATACCCGCAAGTGGGTCAAGCCTGAAGACCTGAACCCCAACGGCACCCTGTTCGGCGGCAGCCTGTTGCGCTGGATCGATGAAGAAGCGGCCATCTATGCCATTGTCCAACTGGGCAACCAGCGTGTGGTGACCAAGTACATTTCCGAGATCAACTTTGTCAGTGCGTCGCGTCAGGGCGACATCA
The DNA here is from genome assembly GCF_001642795.1 of Pseudomonas viridiflava. Taxonomy (GTDB): domain Bacteria; phylum Pseudomonadota; class Gammaproteobacteria; order Pseudomonadales; family Pseudomonadaceae; genus Aquipseudomonas; species Aquipseudomonas viridiflava. Next base: position 43,640 of record NZ_LKEH01000048.1, read on the forward strand.
TCGAGCTGGGCATCACCGCCACCGAGTTTGGTCGCACCTCGATCACGCTGATGTGTCAGGTCCGCAACAAGATCACCCGCAAGAGCATCCTGACGGTCGAGAAGATGGTGTTCGTCAACCTGGGCGAAGACGGACAGCCCGCGCCGCATGGCCGGACCGAGATTCGCTACATCAAGGATCAGTTTGACGCGCCTGAGTAAGCGGTATTGATCGCTCCTCCGCGTCCACTCTGGAATGTGACGCAGAGCGTCATGGGCTGCATGCCCACGCGGAGCACTCATCGTTATACACAAGTCGACCTGAATGAATGCGGTACCTGAAAGTGGGAGCGGACTTGTCCGCGAATACTGCGTTTCAGACGCTGCATCTTCACCGTATGTACCAGCTTTCGCGGACAAGTCCGCACACGGTCGGAATAGTGCCCGCTCCAGATGCTCATTGCGACTTGTGTATAACGATGAGCGCGGAGCGTAGGCACGATCAGTGTTCTCAAGGCCTATGATCGTTCCCATGCTCTGCGTGGTAACGCCTCTCAGGACGCCCCGCGTCCGCTGTCGATCAGTGTGATTACTTCCCCTGCAACTGCCGCAACCACGCCAGCCCTTCGCTGGTGTCGCCTTTGGGGCGGTATTCGCAGCCGATCCAGCCTTTATAGCCCAGCTCGTCGATGACGTTGAACAGGTGCTCGTAGTTCAGTTCGCCCAGGTCCGGCTCGTTGCGATCCGGCACACCTGCGATCTGAATGTGACCGATACCGGCAAAGTCGCGACGCAGTTTGCTGGTCAGGTCGCCTTCGACGATCTGGCAGTGGTAGCAGTCGAACTGCACCTTGAGGTTATCGGCACCCACCAGTTTGCAGATGTCCTGCGCCTGATCCTGACGATTGAGGAAAAAGCCCGGCATGTCGCGGGTGTTGATCGGCTCGATCAGGATCGTCACCCCGGCGCCCTTGGCCTGCTCGGCCGCGAACGCGAGGTTCTCCAGATACACCGCCTGATGACGTTCGCGCAGGTTTTCACTGGGCAGCAGGCCGGCCATGACGTGAACCCGGTCATTGCCCAGCACCTGCGCGTACTCCAGCGCACGTTCGATGCCGCTGCGAAATTCCGCTTCACGACCCGGCAGGGTGGCGATGCCTCGTTCGCATGCATCCCAGTCGCCCGGCGGCGCATTGAACAGCGCCTGCACCAGACCGTTGTCGCTCAAGCGCTGCTTGAGCTCCTGCGGTGTCCAGGCGTAGGGAAACAGGTACTCGACCGCGCCGAAACCGTCGGCGGCCGCTGCGGCAAAGCGCTCAAGAAAATCATGCTGCGGGTACAGCATGCTGAGGTTGGCGGCAAAACGAGGCATGTTAACTCCAGTCTTCAAAGGGTCAGACGAATGGCCAAAGCAGCAGGGTAATCACGAAGCCCAGTGTGCCCAGCAGCGTGACCAGTACGGTCCAGGTGCGCAAGCCGTCGGCGACGTTCAGGCCGGCCAGCTTGGTGAACATCCAGTAACCGGCGTCGTTGATGTGCGACATCGCCAGACCGCCACCGCCCATGGCCAGACACAGCAGGGCCAAGTGGTTGGCGCTCAGGTCCAGGGTTGCGATCAGCGGGCTGAGGATGCCGGCGGTGGTGACCAGCGCAACGGTGGTCGAACCTTGCACGGCGCGCAGCAGCAGGGTCAGCAGGAAGCCCAGCGCCAGCACCGGCAGACCGGTATTGCGCAGCGCTTCGGAGACGACCGCACCGATACCGGTATCGACCAGCACCTTGCCGAACACACCACCGGCACCGGCAATCAGGATCACCATCGCCACGCCCGGCAACGCCGAGCCGATCACGTCGGAGACTTGCGTGCGGCTCCAGCCACGACGCGAACCCAGCAGCCAGGCGCACAGCAGTGTGTCAATCAACAGCGCCACGAGTGGCGCGCCGAGCACAGTCAGGATGGCGCGCACTGTCGAATCGGCAGGCAACATGGTGGTTGCCAGCGTACCCATCAGGATCAGCACGATCGGCAGCAGAATCAGCGCGATGATCAGACCGAAGCCCGGTGCAGGCGCAGGCGGCAGTTTGCTCGCCAGACTGCTGGCGCTTTCCTCGGCACCCATCGAGCGGGTTTCGGTGGCTTCACGCACGTTGGAATAGTCGTTGCGTGCCCAGGCTTTCAGGTCTTCGTTGGTGACGTGCGGGCCGTAGACTTCGGCGCGAATGTCGTCGGTCATCGGGTAGGTCTTGCGGGTCATGCGACCGGCTACGAAGTAACCGATCACACACAGCACGGCGACAATCGGAATACCCAGCATCAGCACGCGACCCAGGTCCGCGCCCAACTGGCTGGCTGCGGCAACAGCGCCCGGATGCGGCGGCAGAAAGGCGTGGACCGCCAGCAACGCGGCGCACATCGGCAGGGCAAAGATCATCAGCGGCTTGCGTGCGGCTCGGGCCACGCCATAAGCCAGCGGCATGAGAATGATCACGCCGACTTCGAAGAACACCGGAATGCCGACCATGAAACCCGCTACCGTCAGCGCCAGCGGCGTGCGCTTGTTGCCGAAACGGTTGATCAGGGTTCTGGCCAGCGCCTCGGCGCCACCGGAGAGTTCGATGATGCGCCCGATCATCGCGCCCAGGGCAATGATGATCGCGATATGACCCAGGGTCTTGCCCATGCCGCCTTCAATCGTGGCGACCAGATCGGCAGGCTTAACACCCGCGACCAGCGCCACGATGATGCTGACCAGCATCAGGGCGACAAAGGGCTGGAATTTGTACTTGAGGACCAGAAACAACAGCAGTGCGATGCCCGCACCGGCCACGACCATCAACATGATTGGCGTCATGCCTGCGCGCTCCCTTCAGGAGTGACAAAGGGTGACAGCGAGCAAATCCGAACAAAAACGGGATGTAGGTAAGTCATGCTCTCGATTCCTGTTGTTATTGTTTTCCGGCCACGCCGGGGTTGGCCAAGAGGCGCGACGCGCCTCCGGATCAATGGGTTTCGGTTACCACCTGGCGCCGAACACTTGCCGCAGTTCTTCCAGAGCCGCAGGCTCCAGCGGGGCAGGTTTGGGGTTGCTCATCAGCCACAGACGGGCCGTTTCTTCGAGTTCTTCCAGGGCGTAGCAGGCCTTGGCCACCGAGCTTTCCCAGACCACCGGGCCGAGTCGTTCGAGCATCACGCCACGCACGGTGTTGGCCAGCTGCGCGACCTGCTCGGCGACCTTCGGCGAGCCTGGACGTTCGTAAGGGATCAGCGGAATGTGCCCGACTTTCATGACCTGATAAGGCGTCAGCGGCGGCAGAATGTCGTCTTCACGCCACACGCCTGCCAGCGTCAGCGCCACCAGATGCGTGGAGTGCGTGTGCACCACGCCGCCGACTTCCGGGTTGCGATCGTAGACTTCGCGGTGCAGCGCCAGGGTCTTGGACGGCTTGTTGCCGGAGACCCATTCGCCCGCCAGATTGACCTTGGCGATGTCGGCCGGGTCCATGCGACCCAGACAGGCATCGGTCGGCGTGATCAGCCAGCCATCGTCGAGACGAGCACTGATGTTGCCTGCGCTGCCGACGGTGTAGCCACGGCCGTAGAGCAGCCTGCCGACATCACAGATTTCCTGACGCAGAGCGTTTTCGTCGATCATCAGGCTTCCCCCGCCAGTTGCTTGAGGGCCTTGGAGAAGAAATCGCGTGCGCCGAAGTTGCCGGACTTGAGGGCCAGCGCCAGCGGTTGGGCGCCAGTGCTGAAGGTGGCCGGGACCCCCGGATCGATCTGCGCGCCGATCTGCAGCAGTTGCACGCCCAGCGCCTGAACCACTGCGCCGGAGGTTTCACCGCCTGCGACCACGAAACGTCGCACGCCCGCGTCCAGCAGACCCTTGGCGATCTGACCCAACGCGTCCTCGACCATTGCGCCGGAGCGCTCCACGCCCAGCTCTTTCTGCACGGCTTTGACTTCATCCGGCGTGCTGGTGGCATAGATCAGTACGGTTTGCCCGGCATCTTTGGCGAAGGTTAGCGCCTGCTCGACCACGGGTTTGCCCGCGGCGAGGTCCAGCGGGTTGATGCGCAGGGCAGGGCGATTGCCTTCCAGCCAGGCCGCAACCTGACCGTTGGTGGCAACCGATGCGCTGCCTGCCAGCACCACTTCGCCGCCGCCCACGTTGATGTGTTTGGCCGCGTCGAGATCACGCAGCTTGCCCGCTTTGCGGAAGTTACCCGGCAAGCCTAGCGCCAGCCCCGATCCGCCGGTCAGCAACGGCAGGTCGGCACAGGCTTCGCCCAGCGTGTACAGGTCGGCGTCGGACAGCGCATCGGCAATCGCCATGCTGACGCCTTCGGCGCGCAGTTCGGCAATTTTGCTGCGCACGTTGTCCACGCCTTTGGCGACGCTGTCGTAACGCAGGAGGCCGACCTTGTGAGTGGTTTGAGCTTGCAGCACGCGCACCAGATTGGCATCGGTCATTGGCGTCAGCGGGTGATTCTGCATGCCCGATTCGCTGAGCAACTGGTCCTGCACGAACAGGTGACCACGGAAAATCGTGCGGCCGTTTTCCGGGAATGCCGGGCACGCCAGGGTGAAGTCGCTGCCCAGTTGTTCCAGCAGCGCTTCGCTGACCTGGCCGATGTTGCCAGCGGCGGTCGAGTCGAAGGTCGAGCAGTATTTGAAGAAGATCTGTTCACAACCGCGCTCACGCAGCCATTCCAGCGCGGCCAGCGATTCGGCGACTGCGTCGGCCGAAGGCGTGGTGCGGGATTTCAGGGCGATGACGATAGCGTCGGCATCCAGACCGGCCGCCATTTCGGCGCTCGGAATACCGATGCTCTGCACAGTGCGCATGCCGCCGCGTACCAGCATGTTGGCCAGGTCGGTCGCGCCGGTGAAGTCATCGGCAATGCAGCCCAGCAACGGGCGAGAGTGAGTCAGGCTCATCGAAGGCTCCTCAGGCTTTATCGGTCTTGGCTTTCGGCAGTTCGATGCCCGGGAAAATCTTGATCACGGCCGAGTCATCCTCGCGACCGAAACCGGCGCTGGAGGCCTGCATGAACATCTGGTGTGCGGTGGCCGAAAGCGGCAGCGGGAATTTGCTGCTGCGGGCGGTATCCAGCACCAGGCCCAGGTCCTTGACGAAGATGTCGACGGCAGACAGCGGCGTGTAATCGGCATTGAGAATGTGCGGCACGCGGTTTTCGAACATCCACGAGTTGCCTGCGCTGTTGGTGATCACTTCGTACAGCGCGTCGGCATCGACACCTTCACGCAGACCCAGCGCCATGGCTTCGGCGCTCGCGGCGATGTGCACGCCGGCCAGCAACTGATTAATGATTTTGACTTTCGAGCCCAGACCGTGGACGTCGCCCAGGCGATAGACCTTGCCTGCCATGCCGTTGAGGATGGCTTCAGCCTTGGCGTACGACTCGGCGGGGCCGGAGGTCATCATGGTCATCTGGCCGGAAGCGGCCTTGGCTGCGCCGCCGGAGATCGGGGCGTCGAGGTAAAGCAGATGCTGTGCAGCCAGACGCTCACCCAGCTCGACCGCGAAGGTCGGCGCGACGGTGGCGCAGCCGATCACCAGGCTGCCGGGACGCAGCGCGGCGATGGCACCGTTCTCGCCGAACAGCACGGTTTCAGTCTGCTCGGCATTGACCACGACCGTGACGATCACGTCACAGGCAGCGGCCATGGCCGCCGGGGACTCACAGGCAACACCACCTTCCTGAGCGAACGCCTCGGTCACGCTGGTGCGCACATCGCAGGCATGCACATTGAAGCCGCTGCGCAGCAACGAACGGGCAATGCCCAGACCCATCGCACCCAGGCCGATGACGCCAACATTCTTAGTGTTCATGCAGTAATCCTCAAAGTCAGTGTCCGCGCCTGTGAGACCGGCATGTGGACGTTATTGTTCTGATCTGTGAATCGGATAGTGGATCAATGAGTAAATAATGTGAAGTATTTTTATTTTTCACATAAGTTAACATCGATAGGGTTTTTCCATCGGGCAGGGTGGGACGCTGACGCTGAGCGTCACAGGCACGATCATTCATACGGCTTCAGCCCTCACGCTGATCGTTCCTACGCTCCAGCGTGTGAATGCATCTCGGGACGCTCCGCGTCCTCTTATAAAGGTGACGCGCAGGTGAGGGCGGGACGAACCTAGCGCTTGCCGCCTACCGGGGCGAGGAGCAGTTCGATGCGTTGTTTGCGGATGCCGTCGGCGGCAGCCTCGGCCAGGGCGGCGTCGGTGATGATGGTGTCGAACTGGTCCAGCGCGGCGACCTTGTACATGCCAAAGGTGCCGTATTTGGAGCTGGTCGCAACCAGTACGGTTTGCGAAGCAGATTGCATCGCAGCCTGCTTGACCTCGACTTTCAGTGCCGAGGGCGTCGTGGTGCCGCGCTGCAGATCCCACGAACTGGTGGACATGAACGCCACGTCCGTCGCCAGTTGCCGCAAGGTCGCAGCCGCCAGCCCGCCGACGCTTGAGCGGTTCGGATGATCGAGCAGGCCGCCGGTGTGAATCACATCCACGTGCCCGGCATCGGCCAGTGCGTTCACCACGCCAAAGTCATTGGTGACCACCGTCATACCCGACAGCGCAACAATGTGCGGCACGATTTCCAGCGTACTGGTGCCTGCGTCCAGATAGATCGTCATGTCCGGATGCAGCAGACCGGCCGCCAGTCGCGCCATGCCCTGCTTGTGCGGCAGCTCGACCACGGCCTTGGATTGATGGCTGGGCTCGCTGTGCACCTGACTGGCGATGCGCACCCCGCCTGTGACCGAATAGGCACGCCCTTCCTGCTCCAGCAACGCGATGTCTCGGCGGATGGTCATGTGCGAGCAATCGAACATCTCCATCAACTGGTGCACGCTGAGCACCTGATGCTTGCGCAACTGTCGCAGCATCAGCTCTCGACGCTGATCGGGAATCATCGGTGTGCCGCCGGAAATGGCGAGCTCCTCTTCGGTGGACATTGCAGCTCCTGTGCCTCGGTGATGCCGCGGATCACGACGTGCGGTCCGGGCATCTTAGCCAATCGCCCCGTCAATGGAAGTGGCGACCGGCTTTTGTTCACAGGATCAGCTCATCCAGTTGCCGCCATCCACGTTATACGTCTGCGCCACCACGTACTCGCTGTCCGCCGAGGCGAGGAAAATCGCCATGCCGGTCAGGTCATCCGCCGTGCCCATGCGTCCGAAGGGCACCTGTTCGCCGACCAGCCTTTTCTTTTCACCCAGCGGCCGATTTTCATAGCGGGCGAACAACGCATCGACGCCGTCCCAGTGCTCGCCGTCCACCACGCCGGGCGCGATGGCGTTGACATTGATGCGATGTTTGATCAAGTCCAGACCGGCCGACTGGGTCAGGCTGATCACGGCAGCCTTGGTCGCGCAATACACACCGACCAGTGCTTCACCTCGACGTCCCGCCTGACTGGCCATGTTGATGATCTTGCCGCCATGTCCCTGGGCGATCATCTGCCGGGTAGCCGCCTGCAGCGTGAACAGCGCACCGCCGACGTTGATCGAGAACAGGCGCTCGAAGCTCTCGCGGGTGATGTCGACAATCGGTGCCAGATCGAACAGCGCAGCGTTGTTGATCAGGATGTCCAGCTTGCCGGTCTGCGCCACCACGGCAGCGATTGCCTGATCGATGGACGCCTGATCGGTCACGTCCATGCTGACCGCATAGGCGTTCGGCCCGAGTTCGCTAGCGGTGGCTTGTGCACGTTGCAGATTGATGTCGGCGATGGCGACCGTTGCACCTTCGCGGATATAGGCCTGCGCAAAGGTGCGGCCGATGCCGCGGGCAGAACCGGTGATGAGCGCGCTTTTACCTTCCAGTCTATTCATGATTCGTTATCCGTCCTTTAGAAGTGTGTCGGATTACTTGGGATACCCGGCACGTTTCATTTCCCGTTCAGTCACCATCTGGGCCGCAGCGAGGGTCTGTTCGACCGTGGTCTGCCCGGTCAACGCTGCGGTGAACAGCTTGCCGACCGAGGTGCCGATGGCCTGGAATTCCGGGATGGTCACGTACTGAATGCCGACGTAAGGCACCGGCTTGGCGGACGGATGCGCAGGATCGGCGTGCTGCATCATCTGCAAGGTCACCTTGGCGAACGGCGCGGCCTTTAGATAAGCCTCGTTATAGGTCGAAGTACGAGTGCCTGGCGGTACGTTGCTGATGCCGTCTTTCTCGGTCACCAACTGGATGTATTCCTTGGACGTCGCCCAGGTGATGAACGCCTTGGCGGCCTCTTTATGTGTGGAGGTGACGGGAATTGCCAGCGACCACGCGTAGAGCCACGATGAACCCTTGTCGGTGACTTCGGTAGGTGCAGGCGCAAAGCCAACGCTGTCGACGACCCGGCTCTGTTCCTTGTCGGTGGTGAACGATCCCGCGACGCTGGCGTCCACCCACAGCGCACACTTGCCGCTGTTGAACAGGGCCAGCGTTTCGTTGAATCCATTGCTGGTCACGCCGGGCGGGCCGTACTTCTTGAGGGTGTCGACATAGAAGTTTGCCGCTCTGGTCCATTCCGGGCTGGTCAGTTCAGGCTTCCATTGTTCGTCGAACCAGCGCGCGCCGAAGGCATTCGCCATGGTGCTCAGCAGTGCGATGTTCTCGCCCCAGCCCGCCTTGCCGCGTAGGCACATGCCGTACAGGCCTTTGTCGGGCTGATGCAGTTTGGCGGCAAACTCGCCCAGCTGCGTCCAGGTCGGGTGCTCCGGCATGGTCAGTCCGGCCTGCTTGAACAGGTCGGTGCGGTAATAGGTGATGGTGCTTTCGCCGTAGAACGGCAGGGCGTATAGCGTGTCTTTCACGGACAGGCCCTGACGCACGGCCGGAAAAATGTCCTGCAGGTCGTATTCAGGCGGCAAACCGGTAATCGGCTCAAGCCATTGCTTGGCGCCCCACAACGGAGTTTCGTAAGTGCCGATGGTCAGCACATCGAACTGGCCGCCCTGGGTCGCAATGTCGGTGGTCAGGCGCTGGCGCAGTACGTTTTCTTCCAGCACCACCCAGTTGAGCTTCACGTCGGGGTGCTGTTGCTCGAAGATTTTCGACAGGCGCTGCATGCGGATCATGTCGCCGTTGTTCACGGTAGCGATGGTGATGGTCTCAGCCGCGTGGCTGACAAGGGCGAAGGACAGACCGGCAGACAGGAAAAGCGCTTTGTGCATCTTCATCGTCGTGCTCTCCACTCCGCGCCGCTGATGGCGGGAGTCATTGTTTTTGTTGTTGGCCGTGGTGTTCGTGAAACGAGGCTGCTTTTGTGGTAGGCAACTGCCACGGCGGAGACCCGATTACAGCAGCCAAACCGAACCCGGACAAACGCACTGCGGATGCCATTCCGATACTTTTTTAACCGAATGTCCTCCGGTCGTCCGAAATCAAAAAAGTATCAGTGCCGGTCGGTATCGCCGCTAGCGAGAGAGGATCAGGCAGGCGTATGTTGGTGCCTGCACGAAGCACCCATAACGATAAAAGGCGCCTGCAATGCCTGACAGCCGAGCCGCTCTTTTCGAGCAGCGTCCCGCCGAACTGGAAGTCATTCTTCCCGAACCGGACCAGTGTTTTCGCTGGTACGAGCACGACTATCCCTACGCCCTGGCGCGCTGGAATCATCATCCCGAATTCGAGATTCACCTGATCCGCCGTGGCAGCGGCAAGCTGGTGGCGGGCGATTACATCGGCGGTTTCGACGCAGGGCATGTCGCGCTGATCGGCCCCGACCTGCCCCATGACTGGATAGGTGATCTGGCGCCGGGCGAGCATCTGCCGGGGCGCGACGTGGTCTTGCAGTTCGACGGTGCTGCGCTGCTGGCGTTGCGCAAGACGCTGCCGGAACTGGGCGAGTTGCAGCGTCTGTTCGAGCAGGCGCGTCGCGGTCTTGAATTCTCGGGTGCAACGGCGGTGCAGGCGGCGCGGTTGATGGAAGACATCGGTACGGCGCAGGGTCTGGAGCGGCTGATACTTTTTCTGCAGTTGATCAATACGCTGGTCAAGGCTCCGTCTCAGGAAGCTCATCTGCTTGCCAGCAGTTGCTACGCACCGACGCTGGACGCGCGCAGCGCCGAGCGGATCAACAAGGCGTTCGACTATCTGTTGAGCGAGCTGACCAATGACATCCGTCTGTCGGTGATCGCCCAACGCCTGGAGATGACCGATCCGGGATTTTCACGTTTCTTCAAACGCAACACCGGTCACGGTTTCATCGACCTGATGCGAAAACTGAGAATTCAGCGCGCCTGCCGATTGCTGTTGCAGTCCGACATGTCGGTGTCGGACATCTGCTTCGAGGTCGGCTATGCCAACCTCTCCAACTTCAACCGGCACTTTCGCGTCGAGACAGGCCAGACGCCCAGCGATTACCGACGCGCCATGACGATGACCCTGTTCAATACGGCGCGCAGCGCCTGAGGCTCCGCAACCGATTGCGACTCACTCAGTGCGCCGAGTCCTTCACCTGTGGCTCCCGCGTGACGGCCTTGACCAGTTTGCCGATGGTCAGGCCCTGCAACAGGATCGACAGCAGCACCACGATGTAGGTAATGCTCAGCAGCAGGTCGCGTTCCGGCCCGGTCGGCAGCGCCAGTGCCAGCGCAACGGAAACACCGCCACGCAAACCACCCCAGGTCAGAATACGTATGGTGCCCTGCGGCACAGAGCGCCAGCGACGCAGCAGCATAATCGCCGGTGCCACCGTGACAAACCTCGACAGCAGAATCGCCACGGCCAGCAGGCTTGCGGCAGTCAGGTGCTGCCACGAAAATGGGAGCAGCAACAGCTCCATGCCGATCAGCGCGAACAGCATGGCGTTGAGCATGTCATCCAGCAATTCCCAGAAACCGTCCATGTAACGACGGGTCATGTCGTTCATCGCCAGATTGCGTCCCAGGTTGCCGATGATCAGTCCAGCCACGACCATCGCGATAGGGCCGGAAACGTGCAGCTCCGACGCCATCGCCGATCCGCCGATGACCAATGCCAGGGTTAGCATGACCTCGATCTGATACTGCTCGATGCTCTTGATCATCAGGTACACGGCATAGCCGATCAGGCCGCCGAACAGCACGCCGCCCACGGCTTCGTGCACAAACAGCATGGCCGTTTCACCGACGGTCGGGGTTTCACCCAGTTGCGCGATGCCCAGCAACACCGTGAACACGACAACCGCCGTGCCGTCGTTGAACAGACTCTCGCCGACAATGGTGGTTTTCAGCGGCTTCGAGGCATTGGCAGTCCGCAACACGCCCAGTACCGCGATGGGGTCGGTCGGCGAAATCAGCGCGCCGAAAAGCAGGCAGTAGAGCGGGCTGACGTGCCAGCCGAACAGGGCAAAGATCCAGTACGCCAGTGCGCCGATCACGGTGGTTGCGATCAATACGCCGAAGGTCGCCAACAGCCCGATAGGCCAGCGGTAGCTGCGCAGGTCCGCCAGGTTGACGTGCAGTGCGCCCGCAAACAGCAGGAAGGACAGCATCCAGTTCATCAGCAGATCGCCGAAATCGATCTGGCCGATCAGTTCCTGAACGCGATTTTCCAGGCCCGGAAAGCCCATCAGGCTCAGGCCCTGCAGGATCAGCGAAAACATCAGCGCAGTGACCATCACGCCGATAGTGGGCGGCAGACCGATGAAGCGGAAGTTCACATAGGTCAGCAGCGAAGTGAGGCAGATAAAGGCAGCAACAAGTTCAAGCATCCGTCATTCCAGAGTCCGTGTATCCAGTTTCAATTGCGGCGTGGCAGAGCTACACCCAGGCAGAGTGTGATGGACCGGGCAGCGGTTCAGGCACATTGCCCCAAACACAATTGGGGTTTGCGTTGACCACGCAACGACCTGCATGTTGCAAAAAAGCGCGGCAATCAGATGGAGTGACGGCAGGAGACGGAGCCCTGCGCAGGGGAAACAGACGCAAAAAAATCAGCCCGGACTGGGGTCCGGGCTGATGGTGGGTGGAGCGTTGGGTTCAATGTATCGGGGTGGCCTCCTGGCATGTCTGGAATCATTGGCTGTTACGGCAGCCGCTGAGAACCTGGTACTGGACGGTGTTCAGATCGCCTTTGGAATCCTGGTAAGTCATCAGTTTGGGCATCACGCTGCAGGTCTTGACGTCCGGCGACTTGCGGATGACTTTCGCGACATCCAGGTGCATCCCGTAATGGTATTCCTTGATTTCCGGCATCGGCTTGTTAGCGCGGGTTGCATATTTCTGCACGGCGGCCTGGTGGTCCTTGATCAGGGTTTCTGCCTTGACTTCGTCTGAGGTGTAAGCAAAAGCGCTCAGAGGGGAAAGAATCGCCAGAGCCAGCAGCAGGGATTTAGCAGTAGTACGCATGTTCGTGTTCTCCGTTGTTTGAAAGTGAGTTCAATGTAACGGTCGAGGGTTAACGCGAACGTTACTGAATAATTACGTTTTTGTAAGTTTGGAGATTACCCGGTTTTTTTGATGTTTTTTATTTATGACAAATTTGTCATGTTCCGCTCACCTTCCTGTTAGGTACCCGCTCGTAAGATGGGCACATTCCTGCAAAGCGCCCAGCGCAACGCAGGGTCCAGACATTAACGAGAGAAGAGGAAATGAAGATGAAACTGATTAAATCGATGGTCTTTGCAGTTGCCGCCTTGTCCTTTACAAGCGCCTTTGCCGACGACGGCAACGAATTCGCAAGCACCGCTGCAGACAAGATGCGGATGGCCCAGGAGCAGCGTTTCCAGGAGCGTCAGGCCGCCAAGCAGGGTGAGCAGTATGTCAACTCGGATGAAAAATCCAAGTCTGACAAGTCCGACAAGACTGAAGGCTAACGCGTTTGGTTTGCAATGAGCAGCACCCTTGTTCGCCTTTGGCAGCTTTCCGGCTCCTTTGGTTGAGGCGAATGTTTAAGCGTCCTTCGGGGCGCTTTTTTTTGCTTTTTTAAAAAGCACAATATGCCAGTTGGCATATTGTATTAGTTTCGTATTTCTGAAAGGTTATTCTGATTTTAGTGCAAGTAGGGTTTCTTTCGGATTTGTAATCTTCTCGTCATCTTCGTGTTATCTCCGCCTCTTCAAGATTGTGCCTCACTGGCAGCCGTCTATTTATAACAACATGCCAGGTCGACACGTTTACCCGATCTGCCAAATGAACGGAGCGCACATGAATCAACGTAAAAGACTTTCCCTCGCCTTGTGTTCGACCCTCGCCGGGATGACACCCTTTGCCGCCTTCGCAGAAGAGCAGAAAGAAGGGTTTGTCGAAGGCAGCACGCTCAATATCCTCAACCGAAACTTCTACATGAACCGTGACCACCGCAATGGCGAGTCGAGCCCGACGGGCAGCGGCTACTCCGAAGGCTGGGCGCACGGCATCATGGGGCGGTTCGAATCGGGCTTCACCCAGGGCACCTTCGGCGTCGGCCTCGATGCGTTCGCCATGGTGGGCATCAAGCTGGACACGGGCGACGGCCGAAACGGCCTGCAGACGCCGTTCTCGGTGATGCCTGTCGATTCGGATGGCAACGCTCGCGACGAATACACCAAAGTCGGCGGCGCACTGAAAGCCAGAGCTTTTGACACCGTGGTTCATGTCGGCGATGTGTTTCCAGTGACGCCAGTGGTTGCCTACGGTGATGCGCGTCTGCTGCCGGAAAGCTTTCGCGGCGTGACTGCCAGTAACACCAGCATCAAAGGCCTGACTGTGCAGGGTGGTCGCCTCAACGGGATGAGCCAGCCTGCATCCAGTGACATGAAAGAAGGCTTTTCCACGTTTTACGCCGGGCCGGTCGACTCGCCCTGGCTCGCGTACTTTGGCGGCGACTATGAAGCCACCGACAGACTGAACCTTTCGCTGTACACCAGCCGGTTGAAGGATGCCTGGGATCAGAAATACGGCTCGGCCTCCTACGTGCTGCCGATCACCAGCGACCTGTCCATGACCAGCAGCCTGAACTATTACAACGCGACCGACGAAGGCAAGCGCCTGCTCGGCGAGTTCGACAACGACATCTGGAGTGCCAGTGTCGGCCTGAAATACGGCGCGCACAGTCTGGCGGTGTCCCATCAACGCAACCAGGGCGACGACGACTTCGATTACCTGAGACTGTCCGACTCGATCTATCTGGCCAACTCCATCCAGTACAGCGACTTCAACTCACCGAAGGAGCGCTCGTGGATGGTCACTTACAACCTGGACATGACCACCTACGGCGTGCCGGGCCTGACGTTCATGACCCGTTACGGCAAAGGCACCGATGCCGATTACTCCAATGCCAACAGCACCTACATGCGCCGCGACGCGCAGGGCAACCCGCTGACCGACCAGAAACGCTGGGAGCGCAACATCGAAGCCAAATACATCGTGCAGACCGGGACCATGAAAGACCTGTCAGTACGCGTGCGTCAGGCCACAACCCGGGCGACCGCGTTTGAGTCGGATCTGGATGAAGTGCGGGTGATTGTGGAATACCCGCTGAGTGTTCTCTGATTATTCGTCGAACAAAAAACGCCCCGAGGGGCGTTTTTTTTGGTCTGCGTCATGGCTCAGCCAGTCACTTGGCTTCCACCTCTTCCTCCTCCCGCCGATGCGCCCACTGATACAACGCGGGCAACACCAGCAACGTCAGTGCCGTAGACGACAGAATCCCGCCGATCACCACGGTCGCCAGCGGCCTTTGCACTTCTGCACCGGTGCCTGTTGCCAGCGCCATCGGGATGAAGCCCAGCGATGCGACGAGCGCGGTCATCAGTACCGGGCGCAGGCGGGTGAGGGCGCCTTCGGTGATGGCGTCGTGCAGGGAGCGGCCTTCCTCGCGCAGGTTGCGGATGAACGAGATCATCACCAGTCCGTTGAGTACCGCCACACCCGACAGGGCAATGAAGCCCACGCCTGCGGAGATCGACAGCGGTATGTCGCGCAGCCACAGCGCCATGACGCCGCCGGTCAGGGCGAACGGGATGCCGGTGAAGACCAGCAGGCCGTCCTTGAGGTTGTTGAACATCAGGAACAGCAGCGCGAGCACCAGTAACAGTGCAACGGGAACCACGATCTGCAGGCGTTTGGCGGCCGACTGCAACTGTTCGAACTGGCCACCCCAGTTGGTCCAGTAGCCCGCCGGAATCTGCACGCTGCTGTCGATGGTCTGGCCCGCGTCCTCGACGAATGAGCCCAGGTCACGGCCGCGCACGTTGGCGCTGACGATCACCAGTCGCTTGCCGTTCTCGCGGCTGATCTGGTTCGGCCCGAGCACCAGATCGAGGCTGGCAACCTGCGACAGCGAGATGAAGCTGATCTGCTGGTTAATGCTGCCTGCGCTGGCCGGCACCGGAATCAGCAGACTGGACAGTCCGGCCACGTCGGTGCGCAGCTGTTCGGACAGGCGCACCACCATGTCGAAGCGGCGATCACCCTCATACAGTGTACCGGCCTGCCGTCCGCCCAGTGCGGTGGCGATGGCGTCCTGCACATCAGCAACGTTGAGGCCGTAGCGTGCCGCCTTATCCCGATCGATGTTGATGGTCAGCACCGGCAGGCCAGTGGTCTGCTCGACCTTCACTTCGGACGCACCTGGCACCTTTTGCATGGCTGCGGCGATTTTGGCGGCAGTCTGGTTGAGCACGGTCATGTCGTCGCCGAACACTTTTACCGCCACATCGCTGCGTACGCCCGACACCAGCTCGTTGAAGCGCAACTGGATAGGCTGGGACAACTCGTAATTGCTGCCCGGTACGCTGGCAGCGGCCTTTTGCAGCTCGGCGATCAGGGTTTCCCGCGACTTGTCAGGGTCTGGCCATTCGCTCTGCGGCTTGAGCATCACGTAGCTGTCGGAGATGTTCGGCGGCATCGGGTCGGCGGCAATTTCTGCCGTGCCGGTACGCGCGAACATGCGCTCCACTTCCGGCATCTTTTCGATCACGGCCTTTTCGAGGCGCTGCTGCATATCCACCGATTGCGTCAGGCTGGTGCCAGGCACGCGCAGGGCCTGCAGCGCGAAGTCGCCTTCGCTCAGGCTCGGGATGAACTCACTGCCCATGCGGCTGGCAGTAAAACCGGACAACACCATCACCACGAACGCCAGGGTGAAGGCAATCCAGCGGTGCCCCAGTACCCAGCCGAGCACCGGCGCATAGCGCTGGCGAGCGGTGCGCATCACGAAGCCTTCTTCTTCCTTGACCTTGCCGGTCACGAACATGGCGATGGCCGCAGGCACGAACGTGACCGACAGGATCATGGCACCGAGCAGGGCGATGACCACGGTAAACGCCATCGGGTGGAACATTTTGCCTTCGACGCCGGTGAGGGCGAAGATCGGCAGGTACACGACCATGATGATCAACTGGCCGAAGATCAGCGGGCGTCGAGCTTCTTTAGCCGCAGCGAAGACTTCGTGGAAGCGTTCGGCGCGGGTCAGCATCCGGCCGTGTTTCTGCTGCGCATGGGCAAGCCTGCGAATCGAGTTCTCGACGATCACCACCGCGCCATCGACGATGATGCCGAAGTCCAGCGCGCCAAGGCTCATGAGGTTGGCGCTGACCTTGTTGGCAAACATGCCGGTAAAGGTGAACAGCATCGCCAATGGAATGACCATCGCCGTGATCAGCGCAGCACGGATATTGCCCAGAAACAGAAACAGGATCGCGATGACCAGAATCGCGCCTTCGACGAGGTTTTTCTTCACCGTCGCAATGGCTTTTTCGACCAGGTTGGTGCGGTCGTACACCGTGACCGCTTCGATACCTTCGGGCAGTGTGCGATTGATGTCGGCGAGCTTGGCGGCCACGGCCTGGGAAACCGTGCGGCTGTTTTCGCCAATCAGCATGAACACGGTGCCGAGGACTACCTCGCGACCGTTTTCAGTGGCCGCGCCGGAGCGCATCTCCTTGCCGATGCCGACTTCAGCCACGCTGCTCACCCGAATCGGCGTGCCCTGAACGTTGGCGATGACGATGTTGGCAATGTCATCGATGTTTTCGAGCTGGCCCGGTGCGCGGATCAGCAGTTGTTCGCCGCCTCGTTCGATGTAGCCCGCGCCGACGTTGGCGTTGTTGCGCTCCAGCGCCGCCACCAGATCATTCAGGGTCAGCTTGTAGGCGGCGAGTTTCTTGGGGTCGGGCGCGATTTCATACTGTTTGGCGAAGCCGCCGATGGTGTTGATTTCGGCCACACCGGGCACGTTGCGCAACTGCGGCTTGATGATCCAGTCCTGAATCACCCGCAGGTCGGTCGGCGTGTACGGCGTGCCGTCTTCCTTGCGTGCGCCTTCTCGGGCTTCGACGGTCCACAGGAAAATCTCGCCCAGTCCGGTGGAGACCGGGCCCATCATGGTTTCGACGCCTTCGGGCAACTGGTCCTTGGCAATCTGCAGTCGTTCGTTCACCTGCTGGCGGGCGAAGAACAGGTCGGTGCCGTCCTCGAAAATCACCGTGACCTGTGACAGACCCGAGCGCGACAGCGAGCGTGTCTGTTGCAGACCGGGCAGGCCGGCCATGTTGGTTTCGATGGCGAAGGTGATGCGTTGCTCGGTCTCCAGCGGCGAAAAGCCGGGTGCCGACGTGTTGATCTGCACCTGTACGTTGGTGATGTCGGGTACGGCATCAATGGGTAGTTTCTGGTAACTGGCGATGCCCAGCCCTGCCATCAGCAGGACCGCGAGCATCACCACGATGCGCTGTTCAATCGCGAATTTGATCAACCGTTCAAACATGAGGGAATACTCGTACGACGCAGGTCAATGGGCGTGCTCGGCGGAGCCTTTGCCCAGCTCCGACTTGAGAATGAAGCTGCCGGCGGCGGCCACTTGAGTGCCTGCGGCCAGGCCTTTGACGATTTCTACGTAGCCGCCATCGCTGCGGCCGAGCGTGACGGGCGTCAATTGAAAGCCCTCGTCGTTGCGCACGAACACCGAAGGCTTGTCTTCGACGGTCTGGATCGCCGACTCCGGCAGACTGACCGCGACCTGGCTCTGTTCTGCCGCCACATCGACCGAGACGAACAGCCCCGGTCGCCAGGCGCCGTTGGGGTTGGCGAGGGTGACGCGAACGGTGGCCGCACGGGTCTGCTCACCCAGCAGGCTGCCGACATAACCGATACGGCCCTCGACACGAGCGTTCAGGTCAGGTGCGCTGACCGAGACCGGGCGACCGACGATGACTTTGTCCAGGTCCTTGGGCGCGACGCCGAAGGTGGCCCAGACGCGGGACAGATCCGACAGCGTGAAGGCGTTGCTCGCGTCGCTCACCACTTCGCCGATGGCCAGGTGTTTCTCCACGACCATCGCGTCGAAAGGGGCAATCAGCTCATAGCGGTTGCCTGCCGAGGGACTGACGCTGGCGCCGATGGCGCTGAGCTTCTGCCGGGCGTTGGACAGGCTGATGTCCGCTTCCTGAAAGGCCTGACGCGCCTGCTGGTAATCCTGTTCGGCCGAAATCCGGTCTTGCCAGAGTTTCTTCTCGCGCTGCAGGGTCAGCCGCGCCAGTTCCTGACGTCGCTGCGCCGCGTTCAACTCACTGCGTTGATCGGAGATCTGCTGGCTGGCGATGACGGCCAGCACCTGACCTTTTTTGACGCTCTGGCCCAGCTCGACCTTCACCGATTCGACAACGCCGCCGACCCGAGGCACTACGTGGGCGGTGCGGTCTTCATCGAAGCGGATTTCGCCGGGGAAGGTGACTGACGTGCTCATTGGCCGGGGCTCGGCGGCGACCAGTTCAATGCCGGCGGCCTTGATCTGTTCGGCGCTGAGCTCAAGGTGGCCTTCTTCTTCCTCGTGAGCGGGCTCCGCTTTGGCGGCGCCGTGCTGTTCTGGTTCGCTGCCATGGCTGTCCTCGCCATGTTCCTCGTCCGCGTGGGCTTCTTCGCCTGCGTGGGCGTCCGCCGATTCGTTGGCGTGCGTGTCCGGTTCAGCCTGGGCGCTGAAAGGCAGCAGGCCAGGCTTCAGGGTCAGACTGCCCAGGCCAATGATGACCACCACCGCCAGGGCGATGCCAATGCTTCGTTTGTTGTCCATGGATGCTCCCGGCAATCAGGTAGGTGCTGCGCACGCTGCGGTGCGCTCGATAGGTGCGCAAAAAAGAAGTCAGGGTTTGAGGCTGAACCGGTCGAGGTCGCCATAGATGCGTTCGACGCTGACGCTGGCGTCGGTGGCCGTTGCCAGCGATTCCAGGTATTGGCTGCGGGCGGAAATCAGGGTTCGCTGGGCATCCAGCACTTCGAGGAAACCGAATTTGCCCATCTCGAAGCCACGCGTTGCCGTATCGACCGCGCGCTGCGCTGCAGGCAGGATGACCCGGTTGAACGACTCCACTTCGCGCGAGGCGGTGGCCCATTGATCAAGCGCCGACTGGATCTGGGTGCGCAGTTTCAGCTCCACGGCATTGCGCAGGTCGCGTGCCTGGTCCGAGCGTCTGGCAGCAGAAAGGACGTTGCCCTGATTGCGATCGAACAAGGGAATCGGCATCGACAGGCCGACCACGTTGATGCGCTCGCGATCTTCACGGCTGTACTGGCTGCCGACACTGACGGTCAGGTCCGGAACCCGCTTGGCCCGTTCCGAACCGAGCGCGGCTTCACGCTGGTCGATCTGGGCCTGGGCGAGACGCAGTTCGGCCGTTTCGTTGAGGGCGGTCAGCAGTCTGGCTGAAGGCGGCACTTGGCCGGGTGACAGATCGGTGTAGTCCAGTCGGTCGAACGAGGCGGTCGGGGAGCCTGTCGCTCGAGCCAGCTCGCGGTGGCTGTTGATTTTCAGGGTCTCGGCGCGCCGTACCAGCAGGTCGGTTTCGGCCAGTTGCACCTGAGCCCGTGTCGCCTCGACCGGTGAGGTCTTGCCCGCCTGCACACGGCCTTCGGCCACTTGCAGGCCACGCTCGGCCAGTGAGCGGGATTGCCGCGCCAGATCCAGACCGGCCTGCGCACGGGCGGCGGCGTAGAACGCCTGAACCACCTCGGCCCGCAACTCGTTGCCGCGCCGTTCAAGCTCGATCCGGGCGGCGTCCTGGCCACGGCTGGCGGCCTCGATTCGCGCCCCGCGCTTGCCGCCCAGTTCCAGCGCCTGACTGAGCATCACGGTGGTGGTTTGGGTCTCGCTGCGTGTGTCCTCCGCCTCCCAGGACGCTACCGGGTTGGGCATCAAGCCCGCCTGCTGGCGTTCACCTTCAGCCACCCCGATTTCCCAGCGGGCGGCCGCAAGGTCAGGGTTCTCGGCAAACGCCGCTTCGATGGCCTGTGGCAGGCTCAACCCCTGAGCGATCGCCACCGGAGTCATCAATGGAAACAGCAGCACGCACAGCGCGCCCGTTCTGATGTGCGTCCACCCTGACGCCAGCCTAAACCCGAGCACGATCGTGGCTCTCCCGTTGCATACAACACCCCCGTCAGTGGAAAGAACAACCGCGCCAAAAGGCCCGTTGAACCTGAATGAGGAGGACTTTATGTAACCGGAGGTATCAGAGGGATTGCTGCAAAATTACAATTCCGTTATGTGCTGTGGAGGCTGGCTGTTTGCCCGTACACTGCGGATCAACCGACATCAGACAGGACATTTATCCATGCGAATCCTTGTAGTAGAGGACGAGCCGAAAACTGCCGAATACATGCATCAGGGTCTGACCGAAAGTGGCTATGTTGTCGATATCGCCGCCACCGGACTCGACGGGCTTTATCTCGCGCAGCATCAGGCGTATGACATCGTCATTCTGGATGTGAACCTGCCTGAAATGGATGGCTGGGAGGTCCTGGCCCGGCTCAGGAAAACCGTCAACACCCGGATCATGATGGTCACTGCGCGGGGCCGTCTGGAAGAAAAGGTCAAGGGCCTGGAAATGGGCGCCGACGACTATCTGGTCAAGCCGTTCGAGTTTCCCGAGTTGCTGGCCAGAGTCCGCACCCTGATGCGTCGCTGCGAACAGCCGAGCACGCCGCAGGTCCTGCAGGTCGGTGATCTGGAGCTGGACCAGGGGCGCCACCGGGCCTTTCGTGGCAAGCAGCGTATCGACCTGACCACCAAGGAATTCGCCTTGCTGCATTTGCTGATGCGCCATACCGGTGAGGTCATGTCGCGCACCCAGATCATTTCGCTGGTCTGGGACATGAACTTCGATTGCGACACCAACGTGGTCGAGGTTTCGATCCGCCGCCTGCGGGCCAAGATCGACGACCCGTTCGAAACCAAGCTGATCCACACCTTGCGTGGTGTCGGTTATGTGCTGGAAGTGCGCGAATGAAACCCACGCGCCTCTCGACGCGGCTGGGCCTGACGGTCACCGCATTGAGTGCGTTTCTGGTGGTGATCATGGAGCTGTTCGCCTACGCGGCCATTTCCCATCAACTCGACCTGCGTGCAGAAGACAGCCTGAGGGAGAAATTCACGCAGATCGAGCATGGGCTCAGCGAGGGCTTTCTGTCGGTTGGCGACATCGTCCAGTATCCGCATACGCTGCGCGATCAGATTGTCGGTCATGACAGCTTTGCCCTGAGCATCTTCGACTCGAACGTGCCCCGCCGGCCGCTGATGAATATCGGTAATGAAGAAGGCCGCAATTTGCCACCGCCTGCGGCCGGGGGGCAGAATCAGGGCTTTCACGCGCTGGAGGCCAGCGAAGGTCACAAGCTGCTGGTGGGCTACAAGAACATTCGTCTCAAGACGGATGAAAACATTCTGGTCATGCTGACGCTGGACCGGAAAAACGACACCTCACTGCTGCATGCCTACATGATGTCCACCTTCATGATCCTGCCGGTGATTCTGTTACTGGTCGGGCTCGGGGCCTGGTGGGTCGTGCGCCGCGGGCTCAGGCCTTTGGGAGCATTCCGGAAAGTGACCGCGCTGATTTCGGCCCGCGACCTGTCGCACCGCATGAAAGTGACCGGTCTGCCGGACGAACTGCGCGATCTGGCTCACGCCGTGAACTTCATGCTGCACCGGCTGGACGGCGACGTTCAGCAGCTGTCGCAGTTCTCGGACGATCTGGCGCACGAGATGCGCTCGCCCATGAACAACCTGATGGGCAAGGCGCAGGTGACGCTGTCGCGACCCCGTCCGCCGGAAGAGTACAGACAGGCGCTCGAGTCCTGTACCGAAGAGCTGGAGCGCATGTCGCGCATGATCGCCCAGATGCTGTTTCTCGCAAGCGTCAGCCAGCCCTCGGCACCGTTGGCGCTGGAGCCCATCGATCTGCGCGAGGAGTCGGAAAAAGTGGCTGAACTGTTTTCGGCATCGGCTGAAGACCGTGACATCACCTTGCAGATCGAAGGCAACGGTAAGGCCATGGGCGACCGGCTGATGATTCAGCGGGCGATCTCCAACCTGCTATCCAATGCGATTCGCCATGGGGCGAGTGGCACCGCCATCACGATCAGGATTGTCACACACGCCGAAGACATTACGCTGGCGGTGCGCAATGCCGGGGAAGGCATTGATGCCGAGCACCTGCCACGCCTGTTCGACCGGTTTTACCGGGTTCACGTCAGTCGCGCCCGACAGCAGGGCGGTACAGGCCTGGGGCTGGCCATCGTCCGGTCGATCATGAGCCTGCATGAAGGCCAGGTGAAAGCCGAGAGCGAGCCTGGGCGGTTCACCACGTTCAGCCTGATTTTTCCTAAACTGGTGTAAGCCGGAAGAACCTTTGGGCCGCGTCCGGCTCTGAGCTTTAAGGCTGTTCGTGCCTGGCATGCTTCTAGATGAAGCCGACATAATAAGGATGGATGTATGACAGTAGCTTTCTGGTGTGTGCTGGTAGCGATCCTTTTGCCGATCGCCTGCGCAGGCATCGCCAAGGTCGGCAGCGGCAAATTCAAGCCCGGCAACAATCATGACCCTCGCGCTTTTCTCGACAAGCTGGAAGGATTTCCGAAGCGCGCACATGCCGCGCAACTGAACAGCTATGAAGTGACCCCTGCGTTCGCAGCGGCGGTGATCATTGCGCATGTCGCGGGCAACGCGCAGTTGGTCACCATCGACGTGCTTGCGGTGCTGTTCATCACCAGCCGCCTGCTCTACATCATCTTTTATCTGGCCGATCTGGCAGCGATGCGCTCCATCATCTGGCTGGTCGGGATGGGCCTGATCGTTGCCCTGTTCGGCGTGTCGGCATTCCCTGCTGCGGCGTGATTGGCTGTGGCAGTCGCTTAAAACTGTGGGAGGCGCCACCACGTTTTCGACGTAGCGCTGTCGCGCAGCAAACATTTGACCGTGGGAGGCGGCTTGCCGGCGATGCAGTCGACGCGGTTTGCCAGGAAACCGCGTCATCGTTCATCGCCGGCAAGCCTCAGTGGATTACGCGGGTAAGCAGTTGCCAACGGCCGCTCACTCGTCCGGCTGCACTTTCTCAAGCTCTGCCTGCGCATCCTGCAATTCCTTGCGCGACTCGGCGAGCTTGTCCTTGCGCTTGTTGATCTTCTCCGGATCGCCCTTTTCCATCGCCTTGGTCAGATCGGACTGGCGACGGCTGACTTCACGTTTGGCGTCCAGGACCTTCTGTTCGCGCTGTTTGACTTGCGACGCCTCCGTGCAGTTTGCATTGACCTCGGCGAGTGCTGTTTCCAGACCTGCCTGTTGAGCCTTGTTGCCTTCGCTCTTGGCTTCCTGAATCTTGCTGCTGATTTCCTGACTCTTGAGCAGGCACTCGGAAGGCGGTGCCTGTTCAGCGGCGAACAGAGGTGTAGCCAGTAGCGTGCAGCTGGTGAAAAGAACCAGTGTTGATAAAAACTTCATATGAACTCCTTTTGAAAGCAACAACGCCCGGGCATAAAAAGTGAAACCCGGACTCTAGAAACCTGAAATACCTGAAACACGCAATTGCTGGCTCAATGCCTGTACTTGCGGATCGTTGAAGAATGCAACGAGTTTTGCCGCCCGTCCCGGACCGACGCCCGGTTCTGCCTGCCATTGTTCAACACTGCGTGAGGCCAACTGATCCCAATCGTCATCCAGTCGAGCACCTCCGGCAGGCGGGAGGCCGATAGCCTTGAGCCATGTCTGGAACGGCTTTTGATGGGCCGTTTGCAGGCTGGCGAACAGTTTAGCGCTGCTGCGCTCGGCAAGACCGGGAATGTTAACAAGCTCAGCCTGATCGAGTGTCATCCAATCGACCAGGCCGTTGATTTTCCCGCTTTCGATGAGCCTGTCCCAAGTGCCCGGCCCCACGCCACTCAAGGCCAGCCCCTTCTTGCCGCTGAGCCAAGTCAGCCGCGCCCGAAACTGGCTTTCGCAGCCCGGCGTCGGTTGCCAGCAACTGAGTTCATGAAAGTCACTGGCCTGCGGAACATTCACCTCTGCCCGCTCGACACTGCGCGTAATCACACCGTCGAGCCGTGGAATGGTCAGCCCGGCCAGACTGATCGCCACCTGATCGCCGGGGCGGATATCCAGCGTCTGCAAGCGTTGCAGCGAGCCTGTACTGATTCGACTGACGGTCCGGTCGTCCAGACGTATCGGTGTCAGCTCAAGGATCGGGGTGATCCTGCCGCTGCGACCAATCGTGAAGCTGACCTTGCGCACCTCGGCCAGCGCTTGCGCATAAGGGTGCTTCCAGGCGGCGATCCAGTAAGGCGCTTTCGCTAGCCAGCGCTCGGAGGAAGGGCGTTCGCCCTGACGCATGATCACGCCGTCCGTGGCGAACGGCATCGGCGTCCGATACCAATGCTCGCGCCACTGCGCGGCCTGCGCATAACTTTCCAGCGCAAGCGTGTGGCGGGTGCTGTCGGCAAAACCCATGGCGTTCAAGCCTGCCAGACGCTCGCTCATGGTGGCCGGGCCATCGGGCCAGTCCCAGACGAATAGCCCGATGCTTTCTGCCTGCGCAGGACTCAGCGTCTTGCGTGCCAACAGTCCGGCCACCTTGCTGCGTGCATTCACGCTGCCTGCCGATGCTTGCACATGTTCGGACAGCCGCTCGTACAACTCGCCTTGCAGCACAACGTCATCCGGCCACGGCAATTGCTGAGGAATGGCCTTGATCAACTGCGCCTGAGCCGTCCAATCCTGGCCATTGACCCCGTCGCCACGACTGATGGCCTTCGCCAGGCTGCCCCTGGAATAGACCAGCGTAACGGCCACGCCATCGACCTTGGGTTGAATCCACAGACCGGTCCGGCCCTTGAGCCAGGCCTTGACCGCCTTGTCGTCGGCCAGCTTGTTCACGCCCGTGTGTGCAATGGGATGCACCACCGAGCCGCCCGCGGTCTTCAGTGGATTTTCGTCCGACGCCGGAACGGCAAAACACGTACGCCATGTCTTCAGCTTCTGCCGCGACTGATCGTAAAGCTCGTCGGGAATTCGCGAGACGCCCAGACGGTGGTAACTGTCGTCCCATTCGGCGATCTGTTGTTGAAGTGAGAGGATCTCGGTTTGTGCCTGGGGCGCAGTCCAGTTCGGACACTGGCTGGCAGTCGTGAAGGGGGAAAGGGCGATCAGAAGGGCGCAGCCCATCAGGCGGGTAACAGACAGCATCGAAGCATCCTTGCTTGGGATTGGCTGGAGAAGGCTAGCTGCCGTCTGGATATGAGGCTTGTCGGCATGGTTACCGGGTTTTTCGACCTTGGCGCACTGAAGGTGATGGCATTCGTATCCAGCCGATAACTTCGCTCGCTGTTACAAAAGCGTCGATGATGACCGGCGGGTTTGGTGTAAATAACTGTTTGCGTAAGGGGGGTGACGCTTCTGCAATGTATCTACTATTTGGCGGGGTGTTGTATGGAAGTCAAAATTCAGCAGTGGGGCAATAGCGCAGCAATCAGATTGCCAGCCAATGTGCTCAAGCAGATGAGCCTGGTCATCGGTGATGTGCTGGTGCTGGATGTTTCCAGCGAAGTGATGACGCTCAAGCCTGCCAAGGCCAGACTGCATTACCAATTGGCCGACCTTATGGCCCAATGTGATTTGAATGCGTCCGAGCCAGAGGAGTTGGCTGGTTGGAACGCCATGCAACCCATAGGGCGTGAAGCGTGAAGCAGCACGGATTCAATCGCGCAGATATCGTCCGCATCAGCCTCAATCCAACCGCTGGCCGAGAACAGCAGCGCGATTTTCGTCCCGCGTTGGTGCTGACACCAGCAGCGTATAACGTCACCGGCCTTGCGATCGTTGCGCCTATCATACAGGGCGGTGATTTTGCGCGTTATTCGGGGTTCGCTGTTCCTTTGGGTGGGGCGGGAGTCCCAAACAAAAGCCCCCGGAGACTCACGCCGCCGGGGGCTTTTGATGACCGCAGGAGAATTACAGACCGGCAGCAGCGCGCAGGGCGTCGGCGCGGTCGGTTTTTTCCCAGGTGAAGGCGGTGAAGGTGTCGTCGCCAACGGTCATTTCGACCGGGGTACGACCGAAGTGGCCGTAGGCCGCAGTGGCCTTGTACATCGGGTGCAGCAGATCCAGCATGGTGGTGATCGCGTACGGACGCAGGTCGAAGTGCTCGCGAACCAGGCTGATGATCTTGTCGTCGGACAGCTTGCCGGTGCCGAAGGTGTTCAGCGAGATCGAAGTCGGTTGTGCAACGCCAATGGCGTAGGACACCTGAATCTCGCAACGCTCGGCGAGGCCCGCAGCGACGATGTTCTTGGCCACGTAACGGCCGGCGTAGGCCGCCGAACGGTCAACCTTCGATGGATCCTTGCCGGAGAACGCGCCGCCGCCGTGACGGGCCATGCCGCCGTAGGTGTCGACGATGATCTTGCGGCCGGTCAGGCCACAGTCGCCCACCGGGCCACCGATGATGAAGTTGCCGGTCGGGTTGATGTGGAACTGAGTGTCCTTGTGCAGCAGGTGCGCAGGGATGACGTGCTTGACGATCAGCTCCATCACGCCTTCGCGCAGGTCTTTGTAGGAAACGTCCGGGTTGTGCTGGGTCGACAGAACGATCGCGTCGACGCCCACGACCTTGCCGTTTTCGTAGCGGCAGGTGACCTGGGATTTCGCATCCGGGCGCAGCCACGGCAGCAGGCCGGACTTGCGGGCCTGAGCCTGACGCTCGACCAGTTGGTGCGAGAACGTGATCGGAGCCGGCATCAGTACGTCGGTTTCGTTGCTGGCGTAGCCGAACATCAGGCCCTGGTCGCCGGCGCCCTGATCTTCAGGCTTGCTGCGGTCAACGCCTTGGGCGATGTCCACCGACTGCTTGCCGATGATGTTCATCACGCCGCAGGTCGCGCCGTCGAAGCCGACGTCGGAGCTGTTGTAGCCGATGTCGAGGATGACGTTACGCACGATGTCTTCCAGATCGACCCAGGCCGAAGTCGACACTTCGCCAGCGATGATCGCCACACCGGTCTTGACCAGCGTTTCGCAAGCCACACGGGCGTATTTGTCTTCAGCGATGATGGCGTCCAGAACCGCGTCGGAAATCTGGTCGGCGATCTTGTCCGGGTGCCCTTCGGACACGGACTCGGAGGTGAAAAGTGAGTATTCGCTCATCTCTACGGGTTTCCTTCATTTTACCGATGGTGAGTGTCGCCAGCCGGTCGCTGAAAATGGCGAACCTGGATCTGGAAACCATTACGTAAGCCTACATAAAGGCTTTCCCCGGGAACTAGCCCCGCAGCGATGGCCCAACGGGCCAGGTCTTCCTGCTCGAAACCTAACCAGAGATCGCCACAGGCCTCCCTGGCCCAGCTCTGGTCATGACTACACAATTCTGTTACCAGCAAGCTACCGCCGGGTTGTACGCATTCGGCCAGTTGCGCCAGCGCTTCGGCTGGTGCGGCGAAATGATGGAGCACCATATTCAGTACGACGCAGTCGGCGAGTACTTTACTGTCTGTCAGTGCATCGGCCAGCTTCAGCTCGACATTAAACAGCGCCTTGCGCTGACACAGGTCGCGGGCCAGTTCCAGCATCGCCGGGCTGTTGTCCATCGCGATCACGTGCCTGAAACGTCTTGCCAGCTCCGGGAGAAAGCCGCCGTCGCCGGGGCCTACTTCCAGTGCCGTTGCCTCGCTGCCGAAGCTGAGTTTATCGAGCAGCGTCAGCAGGCTTTCACTGTACTGGGCAAGGCCTGCGATCAGGTCCTGCTGGGCGCGAAACTTTTCCGCTGTCCGGGCAAAGAAATCCTGACTGGCGAGCGCCCGCTGACGATGCACCAGACCAATACGCCCTTGAACCTCATCCGGCAATGCCAGTGTGTCCACTTCATCGAGCAGGGCGGCGTGCAATCTGCCGCCGGGCAAGTCGGTGTGGGGCAGGGCGCGACGATAAAAAATCGCATTGCCCTCACGCCGGG
The DNA here is from genome assembly GCF_001642795.1 of Pseudomonas viridiflava. Classification (GTDB taxonomy): domain Bacteria; phylum Pseudomonadota; class Gammaproteobacteria; order Pseudomonadales; family Pseudomonadaceae; genus Aquipseudomonas; species Aquipseudomonas viridiflava. The sequence continues at coordinate 71,821 of NZ_LKEH01000048.1, forward strand.
TCGCCACCAGGTCAGCCTGCGCCAACACCTTCAAGTGGTGACTCATGCCCGACTGACCTATAGCGAAAATCTGCGCCAGTTCCAGCACGCCAAACGAGTCGTTGGTCAGCGCACGCAGAACGTTCAGTCGCAACGGATCGCCGCCGGCCTTGCACAATGCAGAGAGGTCGTCGCATGCATCATGGCGGATTGCAGGCACACGCAGGTTCATAGGGTCCGCAGTCTAGTGATCGATTCATGAGGTCGCAAGGTCAATATCAAAAAGTTTTGATATTGCTTGATGGGTGGCGCCTGTCGATCCTGCTGAACTTGTCGCAAGCTGTCGTTATCCAGTAGTAACAGGCTAATTAATGTCCACAACACAGGAAAAAAGCCTAAGGTCCACTATCTGTGATTGCCCCCGGCCGGTCCCTGAGGGAAAATGGCCGCCTTTTTCAGATCCCAATCCTTTACTGTCAGGAGATCAGCGATGCCAAGCCGTCGTGAGCGTGCCAACGCTATTCGTGCCCTCAGCATGGATGCCGTGCAAAAAGCCAACAGCGGCCATCCGGGTGCCCCCATGGGCATGGCGGATATCGCCGAGGTTCTTTGGCGCGATTATCTGAAGCACAACCCGGCCAACCCTGCGTTCGCTGACCGTGACCGTTTCATCATGTCCAACGGTCACGGCTCGATGCTGGTCTATTCGTTGCTGCACCTGACCGGTTATGACCTGTCCATCGACGACCTGAAGAATTTCCGCCAGTTGCACAGCCGCACGCCGGGTCACCCCGAGTACGGTTACACGCCGGGCGTTGAAACCACCACCGGACCGCTGGGTCAGGGCTTTGCCAACGCGGTCGGTTTCGCCGCTGCCGAGAAAACACTGGCGGCGCAGTTCAACCGCCCGGGCCATTCCATCGTCGATCACCACACCTACGTGTTCATGGGTGACGGCTGCATGATGGAAGGCATCTCGCACGAAGTCGCCTCGCTGGCCGGCACGCTGCAACTGGGCAAGCTGATCGCGTTCTACGACGACAACGGCATCTCCATCGACGGCGAAGTCGAAGGCTGGTTCACCGACGACACGCCGAAACGTTTCGAGTCGTACGGCTGGCAGGTCATCCGCAATGTCGACGGCCATGACGCCGACGAGATCAAGACCGCTATCGACACCGCTCGCAAGAGCGATCAGCCGACCCTGATCTGCTGCAAGACCACCATTGGTTTCGGTTCGCCGAACAAGCAGGGCAAGGAAGAGTCCCACGGTGCTCCGCTGGGCGCTGATGAAATCGCCCTGACCCGTGCTGCTCTGAAGTGGAACTACGGTCCTTTCGAAATCCCGGCTGACATCTATGCCGAATGGAACGCGAAGGAAAAAGGCCTGGCTGCCGAAGCCGAGTGGGATCAGCGTTTCGCGGCCTACTCTGCTGCTCATCCTGAACTGGCCAATGATTTCATCCGTCGCATGAGCGGCGAGCTGCCAGCCGACTTCGCCGAGAAATCGTCAGCCTACGTGGCTGAAGTCAACGCCAAGGGCGAAACCATCGCCAGCCGTAAAGCTAGCCAGAACGCCCTGAGCGCACTGGGCCCGTTGCTGCCCGAGATTCTCGGCGGTTCGGCTGACCTGGCCGGTTCCAACCTGACCATCTGGAAAGGCTGCAAGAGCATCACCGGCGAAGACCCTAACGGCAACTACCTGCACTACGGTGTGCGTGAGTTCGGCATGGGCGCGATGATGAACGGCATCGCGCTGCACGGCGGTTTCGTGCCGTACGGCGCAACTTTCCTGATCTTCATGGAATACGCCCGTAACGCAGTGCGCATGGCTTCGCTGATGAAGAAGCGCGTGATCTACGTGTTCACCCACGACTCCATCGGTCTGGGCGAAGACGGCCCGACTCACCAGCCGATCGAGCAACTGACCAGCCTGCGCACTACGCCGAACCTGGACACCTGGCGTCCAGCCGATGCGGTGGAATCCGCCGTGGCCTGGAAATACGCCATCGAGCGTAACGACGGTCCTTCGGCACTGATCTTCTCGCGTCAGAACCTGCCTCACCAGGCGCGTGACGAAGCCCAGCTGGCTAACATCGCTCGCGGTGGCTACGTGCTGCGCGACTGCGTCGGCGAGCCTGAGCTGATCCTGATCGCCACTGGCTCGGAAATCGGTCTGGCCGTTCAGGCTTACGACAAACTGATCGGGCAGGGCCGCAAGGTTCGTGTGGTGTCCATGCCATGCACCAGCGTGTTCGAAGCTCAGGATGCGATGTACAAGCAGGACGTTCTGCCCCTGCAGGTCAGCGCGCGCATTGCCATCGAAGCGGCGCATGCCGACTACTGGTACAAGTACGTCGGTCTGGAAGGCCGCGTGATCGGCATGACCACCTTCGGCGAGTCGGCGCCTGCGCCTGCGCTGTTCGAAGAGTTTGGCTTCACGCTGGAAAACGTCCTGAGCACTGCTGAAGAGCTGCTCGAAGGCTAAGCACGACGCGTCCCCTCGCAGGGACGCGTTTGCCCGCAAACGGATTGCCCGGACAGTCTTCTCTGTTGTCCGGGCAGCCGTGGCCGTCAGCAAGCGCGCCCCTTCGGGTTCAGCTTAAATCCATGAGAACCCCATGCCCCAGCCCCGCCCCTATAAAGTTGCTCTGAACGGCTACGGCCGCATTGGTCGTTGCGTCGTGCGTGCGCTGTGTGAGCGAGGGACGAAAGCCGGGTTTGAAGTGGTTGCAATAAACGATCTGGCCGACATGGCCAGTCTCGAATACCTGACGCGCTTCGATTCCACCCACGGCCGGTTTCCCGGTCAGGTCCGGGTCGAAGGGCAATACCTGCACATCAACGATCACAGGATCAAGGTGCTGCGCAGCTCGACGCCCGAAGAGATCGACTGGGCTTCGCTGGACGTCGATCTGGTGCTCGAATGCTCCGGTGTCTACAACACCCGTGAAGACGGCCAGCGTTTTCTGGATGCTGGCGCGCCACGCGTGCTGTTCTCGCAGCCGATGGCCAGCGAGGCCGATGTCGATGCCACGGTGGTGTTTGGCATCAACCAGCAGAAGCTGACCGGCCATGAGCTGTTGGTGTCGGCCGCGTCCTGCACCACCAACTGCAGCGTGCCTCTTCTTCGCCTGCTGGATCAGGCTGTGGGGCTTGAGTACGTCACCATCACCACGATCCACTCGGCCATGAACGACCAGCCGGTGATCGACGCCTACCACCACGAAGATCTGCGCCGCACGCGCTCGGCGTTTCAGTCGATCATTCCGGTCTCCACAGGCCTTGCCCGCGGAATCGAAAGGCTGCTTCCGGAACTTGCCGGCCGAATTCAGGCCAAAGCTGTTCGCGTACCGACCGTCAATGTGTCCTGTCTGGACATCACGTTGCAGACGGCTCGTGACACCGACGCACAGGACATCAACCGAATCCTGCGCGAGGCCGCTACCAGCGGCCCGTTGAAGGGTTTGCTGGCCTACACTGAGTTGCCGCACGCCAGCTGCGATTTCAATCATGACCCGCATTCGGCGATTGTCGATGCGAGTCAGACCCGCGTTTCCGGACCCAGGCTGGTGAACCTGCTGGCGTGGTTCGATAACGAGTGGGGCTTTGCCAATCGAATGCTCGACGTTGCAGAGCACTTTCTGCGCGTCGCTGACCAACAACAGTAAAAAACAGGAACGCCTCATGACCGTGTTGAAGATGACCGACCTCGATCTGCAAGGTAAACGTGTACTGATTCGTGAAGACCTCAACGTCCCTGTGAAGGACGGCGTCGTCAGCAGCGATGCACGTATCCTTGCTTCGCTGCCGACCATCAAGCTGGCGCTGGAAAAGGGGGCGGCTGTGATGGTCTGCTCGCACCTGGGCCGTCCGACCGAAGGCGAGTTCTCCGCAGAGAACAGCCTCAAGCCGGTTGCCGACTACCTGAGCAAGGCGCTGGGTCGTGACGTTCCGCTGGTTGCCGATTACCTGGACGGCGTTGACGTCAAGCCAGGCGACATCGTGCTGTTCGAGAACGTGCGCTTCAACAAGGGCGAGAAGAAGAACGCCGATGAGCTGGCGCAGAAGTACGCCGCGCTGTGCGACGTGTTCGTGATGGACGCCTTCGGTACCGCACACCGCGCTGAAGGCTCGACCCATGGCGTGGCCAAGTTCGCCAAGGTCGCTGCGGCAGGTCCGCTGCTGGCTGCCGAGCTGGATGCATTGGGCAAGGCGCTCGGTGCTCCGGCCCAGCCGATGGCGGCCATCGTCGCCGGTTCCAAGGTCTCCACCAAGCTGGACGTGCTCAACAGCCTGAGCGCGATCTGCAACCAGTTGATCGTCGGCGGCGGCATTGCCAACACCTTCCTGGCAGCAGCCGGTCACAAGGTCGGTAAGTCCCTCTACGAGCCGGACCTGCTGGACACCGCACGCGAAATCGCCGCCAAGGTCAGCGTTCCATTGCCTACCGACGTTGTGGTCGCCAAGGAATTCGCCGAAAGCGCTACCGCTACCGTCAAGCTGATTGCCGATGTGGCCGATGACGACATGATTCTGGACATCGGTCCGCAGACTGCTGCGCACTTCGCCGACTTGTTGAAATCTTCGAAGACTATCCTGTGGAACGGTCCGGTCGGTGTGTTTGAATTCGATCAGTTCGGCGAAGGCACCAAAACGCTGGCCAAGGCCATTGCCGAAAGCTCTGCGTTCTCCATCGCGGGCGGCGGCGACACATTGGCAGCCATCGACAAGTACGGTGTAGCCGAACAGATTTCCTATATTTCCACAGGCGGCGGCGCGTTCCTCGAGTTCGTGGAAGGCAAGGTTCTGCCCGCGGTTGAAGTGCTTGAACAACGCGCCAAGGCCTGAAAACAGGCATTTGGACAAGGAGTCGTACATGGTCAGGGCGTTACCGTGGTTCCTCATCGCAGGGTTGCTGGGCGGTTGTGCAGGCAAGCCTGAAGCCGAAGAGGCCGAGAGCGCTTCCCGGACCGATGTGCTGCATTTGAGTTGTTATCAGGCGGGCTGGCAGGCCGAGACAGTGCCGGTGATCTACAAGCGCGGCGGCCAGGAGGTATGGGATCGTTACGAATTCATGCCCAAGGCAACAGGGTTGCCAGGCTGTCCGTAAGCCGGGTTGAGGCTTTTGCGGCAACCACGGCAAGCTTCAGCGGTCATTAGTGGGTGGACATCTTTTTATGAAGAAGGAGTTTTGCCATGAAGATCGCTGCCCTGGCGCTTGTGAGTTGTGTGGTACTGGCCGGTTGTGCCGGTTCAGGTTCTCATGCCTGCAAAGTATTCAGCCCGGCCTCGGTGGATGTGCCGACAACCGAGAACAGTCAGCGGGTCGAGGCGCGCGCCACGGGTGAACCGGCCGATGACGGTAAACAGGAACAGAACTGCCCCTGATACAACGAAGCCGCAGGCACACGCCGGGTTTCGCAGGGCAGGCCAGGAGAAGTCATGAAAGGCTTGATTGCCCTCGGAACATTGGCGGTGCTGGGCGGTTGCTCGATGATGAGCAAGCCCCAACAGAATGACCCGTGGAATCACTGGGTCTGCGATAGCGGTGCCGAGATTCATTGGCGCTATATCGATTCAGCTAAAAAAGAAGTGGATGCGCGGCTGAATCAGAGCGATCAGGTTTTCAGGCTAAAGGCTGAACCCGGTGCTTCCAGTGGCACGCTTTACAGTAATAATGTGCTGGCGTTCGACAACAAGGGCAGCGAAGGCCTTGTGTATTGGGACGCCACCAATGATTTGATCGGTCGCGGCTGCAAAGCCAGATAAGTCGTAGCCGATGCACCATTCGCAGGGCTTGCGGCCCGTGCGTATAACTTGAATAGCAGCCGCCACTACGGCAGGCTTGCACGATTAACGACCCTACCGGGAGAGACACAGACAATGGCACTTATCAGCATGCGCCAGATGTTGGACCACGCAGCCGAGTTCGGCTACGGCGTTCCAGCTTTCAACGTAAACAACCTGGAACAAATGCGCGCCATTATGGAAGCGGCCGACAAGACCGACTCCCCGGTGATCGTTCAGGCTTCGGCCGGTGCCCGCAAATACGCCGGTGCCCCGTTCCTGCGTCACCTGATCCTCGCGGCAATCGAAGAGTTTCCACACATCCCGGTGGTCATGCACCAGGACCACGGCACCAGCCCTGACATCTGCCAGCGCTCGATCCAGCTGGGCTTCAGCTCGGTAATGATGGACGGCTCGCTGAAGGAAGACGGTAAGTCCCCGGCCGATTACGAATACAACGTTGACGTGACCCGTCGCGTGGTGGCCTTCGCTCACGCCTGTGGCGTGTCCGTGGAAGGTGAGCTGGGCGTTCTGGGTTCGCTGGAAACCGGTATGGCCGGCGAAGAAGACGGCGTCGGCGCCGAAGGCATCCTGGATCACAGCCAGATGCTGACCGACCCGGAAGAAGCTGCTGACTTCGTCAAGAAGACTCAGGTCGATGCCCTGGCCATCGCCATCGGCACCAGCCACGGCGCTTACAAGTTCACCAAGCCGCCTACCGGCGACATTCTGGCGATCGAGCGCATCAAAGAAATCCACAAGCGGATTCCGAACACTCACCTGGTGATGCACGGTTCCTCGTCCGTTCCTCAGGAATGGCTGAAAATCATCAACGAATACGGTGGCGACATCAAAGAGACCTACGGTGTGCCGGTCGAAGAAATCGTTGAAGGCATCAAGCACGGCGTGCGCAAGGTCAACATCGACACCGACCTGCGTCTGGCGTCTACCGGTGCCATCCGCGAGTTCATGGCCAAGAACCGCAGCGAGTTCGACCCGCGCAAGTACCTGGCCAAGACCGTCGTCGCCATGCGTGACGTCTGCATCGCCCGCTACGAAGCCTTCGGCACCGCTGGCAACGCCTCGAAGATCAAACCGATCTCGCTGGACGCCATGTTCGAACGCTACGCCCGTGGCGAGCTGGATGCCAAGATCAACTGAGTTGATTGAGCATTGAAAAAACCCGCAGCGATGCGGGTTTTTCTGTGCCCGTCCGAAATCTGCTGCGCCGCGTCACACGGCCGGACGCGGAGCGTCCTGGGCGGCATTCCCACGCAGAGCGTAGGAACGATCAGCGTGATCTCAGGCACACCTATCATGCTCATGCTCATGCTTGCGCTCAGTGTTATACCCAAGTCTTGCTGCAACCACGGGTACGTACTCAGTCAGACATTTTTGTTTTGGCCCCGTTTGAGCGTTTTCCAGACCCGTGTATAACGCTGAGCGCGGAGCATGGGCACGATCAGTGTGCGTGAGATCCACGGTTTCCCTACGCCGACTTCATCAGCCCCGCGCACGCTGTCTTGTAAGCCTCGTGCTGATACTTGTTCAGCGTATCGGGCAGGGCGAAGGCGTGTTTCTTGTTCTGGGCGTTGATGGTTTGCGGGGAAACGAGCGTCACGTCGCAGTCGGCCAGCAACTGGAATACCGTCTCGATCTTGAACGTGGTCGGTCCGCCGGCGAATTCGCCTTTCTTGCTGCGCTTCTTGATCGCGACATGGCTGATGCCATTCTCGCGCACGAAGCTGGCGATCTGAGTGGCGAAGGCTTTGACGTTGGCAGACTCGTCGTCATCTTCCAGCGCAATCTTTTTGGTCGCCAGTGGCAGGTGTGCGATGCCGCCTTGCTGACGCGTGGCCAGAGCAAAGATGGCTTCACTGCCTTTGATTTCTACACCGCAAATAATCATGAGAAAACCTGATGAAGTGATTCATAAAAGAAACAGGTTATCTCATCGCTGGCGTTATTCCTGTGCAATCGACTCCAGATACTCGGACCGCTCGTCACTCATGCGAGCCACGCAATCGTTCTCACTGATGGTGAAAGCCTTGCTGCCTGCAGCAGACGGAAACACTTCGACAGCGCAATCGGCATCGCGCAGCTTTTCCCAGGCGGCCTGAGCGGTCTTGAGCTTGCTGGTGAAGTCGTTGAATTGTGTCTTGTTGGCGACGAACTGCGACTGGACCCGCTGGAGCAGGTTCTGGAAGTTTTCCTTGAGCAGTTCTTCAGCCGTATGGCGGCTGTAAGCCGAGCATTCCAGGGTCTGATTATCGCTGTCCACGCCATCGCACGGCGTGCTGTCCGGATTCTGAGCAGCGTGTGCGGCTGTCACGGCCGTAGCCATCAAGGCCAGGGTCAGGAAAATCGTTCTCATTGAGTCGCTCCGATCCATTGATGTAACGAATTCTGTCCTAACCGCGTGACAATGAACAGGTTTACGACAGGGTGTGACGAAGTGCTGTCACCCTTTGTCGTTTCTTGACGCTTTCGGCAAGCCCCTTGTCGTTTTTGCACCCGGCTCGGCCAACCCTCCGGCATATGCTGATCCCATTAGCGCCGACAGCCGATTCGGTGCGCAAGAACCTGAATGGGGACAGCCTGATGAGCCCAGCCGAACTGCACGCCGACAGCATCGTTATTGACGGGCTGATCATCGCCAAGTGGAACCGTGAACTGTTTGAAGACATGCGCAAGGGCGGCCTGACCATGGCCAACTGCACCGTGTCGGTATGGGAAGGCTTTCAGGCCACCATCAACAGTATTTGCACCAGCCAGAAACTGATGCGCGAAAACAGCGACCTGGTGATGCCGGTCCACACCACCGCCGACATCCGCAAGGCCAAGGAACTGGGCAAGACCGGCATCCTCTTCGGCTTCCAGAACGCCCATGCCTATGAAGACCAGATTGGCTATGTCGAGATCTTCAAGAAGCTCGGCGTCGGCATCGTGCAGATGTGCTACAACACCCAGAATCTGGTCGGTACCGGCTGCTACGAGCGTGATGGTGGGCTGTCGGGCTTCGGCCGCGAGATCGTCGCCGAGATGAACCGCGTCGGCGTGATGTGCGACCTGTCCCACGTCGGCTCCAAGACTTCCGAAGAAGTCATCCTCGAATCGAAAAAGCCGGTCTGCTACTCCCACTGTCTGCCGTCCGGCCTCAAAGAACACCCGCGCAACAAATCCGACGCCGAGCTGAAGTTCATTGCCGACCATGGCGGCTTCGTGGGCGTGACCATGTTCGCGCCGTTTCTGGCCAAAGGCATCGAGTCGACCATCGACGACTATGCCGAAGCCATCGAGTACGTGATGAACATCGTGGGGGAGGACGCCATCGGCATCGGCACCGATTTCACCCAAGGTCACGGCCAGGACTTCTTCGAGTACCTGACCCACGACAAGGGCTACGCCCGCCGCCTGACCAACTTCGGCAAGATCATCAACCCGCTGGGCATCCGTACCGTGGGCGAGTTTCCCAACCTGACCGAAACCCTGCTCAAGCGCGGCCATCCAGAGCGCGTGGTGCGCAAGATCATGGGCGAGAACTGGGTCAACGTTCTGGCCGACGTCTGGGGCGAATAAGCCGCCTGTTACACCTGAACCTATACACGCCCACGGCCCTGGTTGCGGTGGGTGTAACCCGAATCATCTGGAGTTTGTTCCCCATGGCCAAAATCGCCCCGCAACTGCCCATCGAAGTCGACAGCGAAACCGGTGTCTGGACCTCCGATGCACTGCCGATGCTCTACGTGCCTCGCCACTTTTTCGTCAACAACCACATGGGCATCGAGGAAGTGCTGGGCGCCGATGCCTACGCCGAAATTCTCTACAAGGCAGGCTACAAATCCGCCTGGCACTGGTGTGAGAAAGAAGCCGAATGCCACGGCATCGAGGGCGTCGCCGTGTTCGAACATTACATGAAGCGCCTGTCGCAGCGCGGTTGGGGCCTGTTCAAGATTCAGGACATCGACCTCGAAAAGGGCACGGCCAGCGTCAAGCTCGAACACTCCTGCTTCGTATACGTCTACGGCAAGGTCGGTCGCAAGGTCGACTACATGTTCACCGGCTGGTTCGCAGGTGCCATGGATCAGATTCTGGCCGCCAGCGGCAGCTCGATCCGTACAGTGGCCGAGCAGGTCTACGGTGGTTCGGAAGAAGGTCATGACGACGGACTCTTTGTCGTCAAGCCGCTGTAAATTGAGGATCGCGTTATGGCTTTCGAAGCGATGTTCCAGCCGATCCAGATCGGCAAGCTCACCATCCGCAACCGCGTGCTCAGCACGGCGCATGCCGAGGTCTATGCCACCGATGGCGGCATGACCACCGATCGTTACGTGAAGTATTACGAAGAGAAAGCCAAGGGCGGTATCGGTCTGGCTATCTGCGGCGGTTCGTCCAGTGTTGCGATCGACAGCCCGCAGAGCTGGTGGAAATCGGTCAACCTGGCCACCGAACGGATCATTCCGCACTTCCAGAATCTGGCCGACGCCATGCACAAGCACGGCGCCAAGATCATGATCCAGATTACCCACATGGGACGCCGCTCTCGCTGGGACGGCGATCACTGGCCGACCCTGCTGTCGCCGTCGGGCATTCGCGAGCCGGTGCACCGCGCCACCTGCAAGACCATCGAGCCCGAGGAAATCTGGCGCGTGATCGGCAACTACGCCAGCGCCGCAGCACGTGCCAAGGCCGGTGGCCTGGACGGCGTGGAGCTGTCGGCTGTGCACCAGCACATGATCGATCAGTTCTGGAGTCCGCGCGTGAACAAGCGTACGGACGAGTGGGGCGGCAGCTTCGAAAACCGCATGCGCTTCGGTCTGGAAGTGATCAAGGCGGTGCGCAAGGAAGTCGGTCCCGACTTCTGCGTGGGCCTGCGCATCTGCGGCGACGAGTTTCACCCTGATGGCCTGAGCCATGAGGACATGAAACAGATCGCCAAGTATTACGACGACACCGGCATGATCGATTTCATTGGTGTGGTGGGCTCGGGTTGTGACACCCACAACACCCTGGCCAACGTGATCCCCAACATGAGTTATCCACCGGAGCCGTTTCTGCACCTGGCGGCCGGTATCAAGGAAGTGGTCAAGGCGCCTGTACTGCATGCGCAGAACATCAAGGACCCGAACCAGGCCACGCGCATTCTGGAAGGCGGCTATGTCGACATGGTCGGCATGACCCGTGCGCACATTGCCGATCCGCACCTGATCGCCAAGATCAAGATGGGCCAGATTGATCAGATCAAACAGTGCGTGGGCGCCAACTACTGCATCGACCGCCAGTACCAGGGGCTGGACGTGCTGTGCATCCAGAACGCAGCCACGTCGCGTGAATACATGGGCGTGCCGCACATCATCGAAAAATCCACCGGGCCGAAACGCAAGGTGGTGATCGTCGGTGCCGGGCCTGCCGGAATGGAAGCAGCACGGGTATCTGCCGAACGTGGACACGACGTGACGCTGTTCGAGAAAAAGGAATTCATTGGCGGACAGATCACCACGGCGTCGAAAGCGCCGCAGCGTGACCAGATTGCCGGTATCACCCGCTGGTTCCAGCTGGAACTGGCGCGTCTGAAAGTCGATCTGCGCCTGGGCACCGCTGCCGACGCGGCGACCATCCTGGACCTGCGCCCCGACATCGTGGTGCTGGCGGTGGGCGGTCATCCGTTTCTGGAGCAGAACGAGCACTGGGGCGCGGCCGAAGGTCTGGTGGTCAGCAGTTGGGACGTGCTGGACGGCAAGGTTGCGCCGGGCAAGAACGTGTTGGTCTACGACACCATCTGCGAATTCACCGGCATGTCCGTAGCCGACTTCCTGGCCGACAAGGGCTGTCAGGTCGAGATCGTCACCGACGACATCAAACCGGGCGTAGCGATTGGCGGTACGTCGTTCCCGACCTACTACCGCAGCATGTACCCCAAGGAAGTGATCATGACCGGCGACATGATGCTGGAAAAGGTCTACCGCGAGGGGGAGAAGCTGGTCGCTGTGCTGGAGAACGAATACACCGGGGCCAAGGAAGAACGGGTGGTCGATCAGGTGGTGGTGGAGAACGGCGTGCGTCCGGACGAGGCGATTTACTACGCGCTCAAGGAAGGTTCGCGCAACAAGGGCCAGATCGACATCGATGCCCTGTTTGCCATTCAGCCGCAGCCTTCGCTGAGTGAGCCGGGCGACGGCTACCTGCTGTTCCGGATCGGCGACTGCGTGGCGCAGCGCAATACCCACGCAGCGATCTACGACGGCTTGCGCCTGTGCAAGGATTTCTGAAGGTCTTTTTTGAGGTGCCACGGTCTTGTGGGAGTTATCGCTATGTCCATGACACAGCGCTGTCGTGCAGCAAACACAAGACTGTGGGAGGCGGCTTGCCGGCGATGCAGTCGACACGGTGCATCAGGAGTACCTCGTAATCGTTCATCGCGGGCAAGCCCCCTCCCACAAGGAATAGCGTTCGTTCTGTCCTTTGCGACAGTCAGACGATTTGGCCTGCAAGACCGCCTGATTTTTGGGAGCTTCAGATGCTAGACACCCTTCTTCCCATCCTGCTGTTCACCGCGCTGGCCCTTGCGGCGCTGGGCGCTTTGCGGCGGGTCAAAATGTGGCGCAACGGCCGGGCCGCGAAGGTCGACTGGCTGGGCGGTCTGCTGGCCATGCCCAGGCGCTACATGGTCGATCTGCACCACGTGGTTGCCCGCGACAAATACATTGCCAACACCCACGTCGCCACGGCGGGCGGTGCTGTCGCGTCGATCATCCTGGCGATTCTGGTGCACGGTTTCGGCTTGCATAACCGCCTGCTCGGCTACGCGTTACTGCTGATGACCGCCGTAATGTTTGTCGGTGCCATCTTCGTTTACCGCCGACGTCTGAATCCGCCCGCGCGTCTGTCCAAAGGGCCGTGGATGCGGCTGCCAAAAAGTCTCATGGCGTTTGCCGCGAGCTTTTTCATCGTCACGCTGCCGGTCGCCGGCATCCTCCCCGAGCATTTTGGCGGCTGGGTGCTGGTCGCGATTCTGGGACTGGGCGTGCTGTGGGGCGTGAGCGAACTGTTCTTCGGCATGACCTGGGGCGGCCCGATGAAACACGCCTTTGCCGGTGCGCTGCACCTCGCCTGGCACCGCCGCGCCGAGCGCTTCGGCGGCGGTCGTTCCACGGGGCTCAAACCTCTGGACCTGAATGACCCGACCGCGCCACTCGGTGTGGAAAAACCCGAGGATTTCACCTGGAACCAGTTGCTGGGCTTCGACGCCTGCGTGCAATGCGGCAAGTGCCAAGCTGCCTGCCCGGCGTTTGCTGCAGGCCAGCCGCTCAACCCAAAGAAATTGATTCAGGACATGGTCGTGGGTCTGGCGGGCGGCACCGATGCCCATTTTGCGGGCAGTCCATATCCGTCGCTGGATGGTAAAGGCAAGCCGATTGGCGAGCATGGTGGCAACCCGCATCAACCGATCGTCAACGGTCTGGTGGATGCCGAAACACTCTGGTCGTGCACCACCTGCCGCGCCTGCGTCGAGGAATGCCCGATGATGATCGAGCACGTCGATGCCATCGTCGACATGCGCCGTCACCTGACCCTGGAAAAAGGCGCGACGCCGAACAAGGGCGCCGAAGTGCTGGAGAACCTGATCGCCACCGACAATCCGGGCGGTTTCGCACCGGGCGGTCGCATGAACTGGGCGGCGGATCTGAACCTGAATCTGCTCAGCGAGAAGAAGACCGTGGACGTTCTGTTCTGGGTCGGCGATGGCGCGTTCGACATGCGCAACCAGCGTACTTTGCGAGCCTTCGTCAAAGTTCTGAAAGCAGCCAGAGTCGACTTCGCCGTGCTGGGGCTGGAAGAGCGCGACAGTGGTGATGTGGCACGTCGTTTGGGTGATGAGGCGACTTTCCAGATGCTGGCCCGACGCAACATTCAGACGCTGGCCAGGTACAGCTTCAAGCGCATCGTGACCTGCGACCCGCACAGCTTTCACGTGCTCAAAAACGAATACGGCGCGTTTGGCGGCGACTATCAGGTACAGCATCACAGCACGTATATGGCCGAGCTGATTCAAAACGGATCCGTGCGGCTGGGGCAGCATAAAGGCACCAGCGTGACGTATCACGATCCCTGTTATCTGGGCCGCTACAATGGCGAATACGAAGCGCCTCGCGACGTGCTGCGGGCGCTGGGTATCGAGATCAGGGAAATGCAGCGTTCCGGCTTCCGCTCGCGCTGCTGTGGCGGCGGTGGCGGTGCGCCGATCACCGACATTCCTGGCAGGCAGCGTATCCCGGATATGCGCATGGACGACATTCGGGAGACAGGCGCCGAACTGGTGGCGGTCGGTTGTCCACAATGTACCGCGATGCTCGAAGGCGTGGTCGAGCCTCGACCGTTGATCAAGGACATCGCCGAACTGGTGGCCGATGCGCTGCTGGAAGACGACGTTATCCCCAGCAAGCCTGTTCCGGCAAAACGTGAACCTGCGGAGGTGCACTGATGAGCGACATTATCCGCCGCGACCCCCGCGCCGAGTGGATCGCACGTAATCGGCTGCATCCGCTACACGCAGCGATGCAACCTGCGCAAACCAGCTGGATGGGGCCCAACGGCCTGATGCGCAAGACTGTGCATGGGCTGGGCTTCATCGGCCCCAACGGCATCAAACGGATCGACCGCAGCGGTGCGCAGCAGGGTGGAGCAGTCAAGCGCTCGGCCGCCACTGAAGTGCAGTTGCCGTTGCATCAGGTTGTTGATCCAGCGTTCTACATTAGCGTGGTTCCCGACATGGTCGGCGGCCGCCTGAGCAGCCATGACCGCGACCTGCTGGGTCTGGCCAATCAGTTGGCGGGCACGGACGGTGCCGTGCTGGCCGTGGTGTTTGGCGAGCACAAGGAGACGGCATTCGAAACGGCTGGTGTGGACCGTCTGCTGGTTCTGGATGGCACGCAGTTCAGCGGTTATTCACCTGAGCAGCGCGTTCAGGGTCTTCGTGCTGTGGATAACCAGTTCAACCCTCGCCACTGGTTGCTGCCCGACAGCCGTACCGGTGGTGGCGAGCTCGGACGACGGTTTGCAGCCAGTATCGGCGAGCGCCCGGCGACACGCGTCTGGCAGGTCAAGGATGAGCTGTGCATTGGCAGGGCCGGGGCCGGGCGTGAAGACCTGATTCGGCCTGTCGCAAGGCTGATTCTGGCGGCGGCCGAATGTGCAGAACCCGTAAGCGAAACCCGCCATGAGGCATCACCCGTAGAGTTATCCACAACAGTGGCCCGCAGCTTGTCCCGTATCGAGGACCTGGGGGCGGTGACAGTCGATCCTGCAGTTATCCCCATGGCGGAGGCCGAATTCATTCTGTCCGGCGGTAATGGGGTGAAAGACTGGGCCTTGTTCCACCGCACTGCGATGGCCCTGGGCGCTACCGAAGGTGCTTCACGTGTGGCTGTAGACGATGGATTCATGGGCCGCGAGCGGCAGGTCGGCGCCAGCGGCACCTGGGTCACGGCGCGTGTCTACGTGGCAGTGGGAATCTCGGGGGCCATCCAGCATTTGCAGGGTATCGGCGCTTGCGACAAGGTCGTTGCCATCAACCTTGATGCAGGCTGCGACATGGTCAAGCGGGCCGATCTGTCCGTCATCGGCGAAAGCGCCGCCATTCTCGACGCGCTGATCGCTGCAGTCGAAGCCTGGCGCAACGGGGAGAAACGAGATGCGGCCTGATAAAAACAACGTGGCAGTGGATAAGTCAGGCGTGCAGATCATCAGTCTGGTGTCCATCGGCGCTCACCCGACTTCAGGCCGTGCGCGCCGCGCTGAGCAGGACGCACGAGCCGTTGAGTTGGGGATGCAGCTGGTTGGGGATAACTTGCACGTGCTCCACGCGGGCGATGCACAGGAGCCCGCGTTGCGTGCTTATCTAGGCATGGGGCTGAGCGAGCTGCATGTGCTGGAGCAGCCGCAAGGCGCCGATGCACTGGGTGTACTGACGGATTACATTCGCGACTCTTCAGCGCAGGTAGTGTTGACCGGCAGTCAGGCAGAAACCGGCGAAGGCTCAGGCATGTTGCCGTTCCTGCTGGCTGAAAAACTGGGCTGGCCCTTGGTGACCGGGCTTGCCGAGGTCGAGTCGCTGGATAACGGTGCGGCGCTTGTGCTGCAGGCGCTGCCTCGTGGCCAGCGTCGTCGTCTCAAGGTGCGCCTCCCGTTCCTCGCCACTGTGGATAACGCTGCGCCAAAACCGCGTCAAAGCGCTTACGGACCCGCGCAACGCGGTGTTCTCGGTGTGGAAGACGTCGAAGTGGTCAGCGACGAGTTACTCACAGGCCAGCCGCTGCAACCCGCCAAGCCACGTCCCAAACGCCTGAAAGTCATCAAGGCCAAAAGCGGCGCTGATCGCATGAAAGCCGCGACTGCAAAGGCCAGCGGTGGCGGTGGGCAGGTGTTGAAAGGCTTGAGTGCTGAAGAAGGCGCGGCCGCAATTCTTAAACTGTTGGTTGAGGAAGGCGTGGTGCGCTGAGCAATACGCCAACTTACACACAATCCCTGTGTGTTCGTCTGTGGATAACGTGTTCGCGCCTTGCTGAACCCCTTATAGAATGTGGCTTACATGGAGGTGATCAAATATTGATCAGGTTAAGTCGCGGTTTTTAAAGACTTTTCCATGTGGATAAATAAGTCGACGCTGCGCGCCTGATTCGATAATTGCCCACAATCTCTGTTGGCGTCTCTGTGGACAAGTTGTTCGTTATCCGCTGTAAGCCCCTTTCTACGTGGCTTTCGGGTTATCGTTCAAAAAATAGCCAATCGGTCTGTGCAGGTATCAAAACTGCATTTCATAGCGCAGACATCGCTCATTTTTCAGTTTTCCACAGCACGCATCGATAAAAGACTGAGTTGTACCCAAAGTCTGTTGGCTTTTCTGTGGATAACGTGTTTGCGATCTGTCTTGGCCCAATGAATTCAAGGCTTTAAGGATTGTGGTTAAAAAATATACAGTGGCTTGGTAATCTGACGGTCATGCATGACCTGCGTTTTTTCGGAAAGGTTTGTCCTTCGAGAAACGACCTGCTCCATGTTTCATCTACAGCGCTGTGGATAAGTCGTCTCTCTTTTAGTGCGTGCCTGAGAATCCGTTGCCTGCCTGATTTTCAGGGTTGCTGTCAGTTGGACTTGCGACGATAAGCCCTGAGTGCATAAGGCAACCACAAGGTATGCGCTTGGCCCGGATTCCAATCTTCAATCGAAACATGAGACTGGATACAGATGTACTTCAGTTCCTTATACGTCACCTTATCCTCTATGTCGTAGAAATGATCTTCCACCCATTCAGCAATCTCATCACCGCCATCGTCGGCTCTGGTTTTGGGCTTCACCATGTTGCTGGGTTGGGAAAACAGGTTGTCCACCGCTCGTGCAAAGACAACATACTGATATTGGGTATCCGGTTTCAGCCCGGTATCAGTGAAGCGGGTGGTGGGCGATTTGATCGAGGCAATCTGCTCGTCACCTCGAATCAGTGCGTATTCCATCAAAGGGCTCGAGCCGGGAGACGACGCGTTCCACATCAGCGAGATACTGGTCGACGTTATTTCTGTGGTGTGTAGATCAGTTGGAGCGGTTGGTCTTCCGTCGCCGCCTTCGGCCTTGGTACTGACACTGATGACGGCGGATTTATCTGAGGTGACGTTATCCGTGTCAGTCGCTGTGATCTGGTAATCGTAGGCTTTGCCCGGCTCAAGACCTGTGTCTGTGAACGGAGGATGTGTCGTTTCAGGCAGGTGAACGCCGTTACGATAAACGTCATATCGCAGGACCGGCCTGTTCCATACCACAAGATCCCAGTGCAGCGTGATGGAGCTGGTGGTTTGTGCCGTCGACCTGAAATGGGTGGGTGCTGGTGGTTTGTCCGGTCCTGGTTGTTCACCTTCAGTCAGATATTTATAACGCTCATGAAATTCCCAATCGTAAGGCTTGCCGTCTTTGTCGACGCCAGCATCCCAGTTGATCGACCATGTCATCAGGCCGCGAATCGGATTGCCGTCGATTTCCAATTCTTCCAGTGCATCTTTTACATCCTGAGGGTCAATCACGTAGCCGGTGGCTGCGCCGTCATTATTGCTTGGCAAGCCAATGGCGAGACGGTCGGCAGGAATGGATGAAAAACCCCGTGTACCGTTAATCAGGCTATCGGTCAGGTAATAAAGAAATTCCTGCTTCTGTTCATCGTTGTTTTGTGTGATCCACGCATTCAGTTCGTCGACCCATATGCCATCACCGCCCTGGTTGTAATACTGCGGTGCAATGAAGTCATAGTAATCCTCGAGCGCTGAAATATAGGCAAGGTAAGGCCCAGAATCCCTCAGATAAGGAAACTCTGGCGCCATACTGATAATGAAATGCTTGCCTTCGGTTTTGTAATGCTCGCGCACCAGTTTCAGTGCGGCAGGTAATACAGTGGCGTTATCGGCAAAGGTGATTGCGGTCTGTTCAAGATCGATGTCCATGCCGTCAAAGCCATAGACCTCGACCAGTCGGCAGATTTCAGCAGCCAGCGCTGCCTCCTGACCTGCGTGCAATTCAATGTGGGCATCAGCGCCACCCAGAGAGATCAGGACCGCTCTGCCTTGTGCATTCAGCTTGGCGACCTCGGCGCGAAACGCTGCATCGGTCCCTTTGTAAGGCTTGAAGGTCGGGATGCCGTTGCCCTTCATGAAGGCCACCGCCACCACGTTGTAGGCTTCTGGAATCTCGCTCAGCGACATTTCCTTGAACATGCCCTGCCGGTAACCCTGACCCGGTTCAGGTCCCCAGTTATGCCAGAAACCCATGAGGATATTTTTTTTCGAAATATCCGGCATGACGGAGGCAGCATCTTCTCTGCGTTTTTTAAAACGTGAGAGATAGCGTTTTATGTATTTTTTGAATAAATAGCGAGTGAACATATGTTTTCTCCGTGCGCTAAATAACGTACGCGTGATGTGCGCCGTACGTTTCCATTCCGTTGGAACGTCAACCAAGTTTAGTCGGAGAAAAAGCTGTTTAGCGGCGGGTCATGAAACAGAGAGGGGCTTTTGATCGATTCGAGACCAGTGGTCAATGTTTTATCGTTGCAACCGACACGAAGTTCAGGAGGCACCTGAACTTCGTGTCTATAAACTTTCCGAGCTTATTCGTGATTGACCGCCACGCCTTTCAAATAAGGCGCAGGCTCGGCGCCAAGATTCTCCAGCATGCGCGAGCTGTACCAGTCGACGAAGTTGACCACGCCGAACTCGTAGGTTTTCGAATAAGGACCTGGCTGATAGGCCGTCGAGTTGATACCGCGCTGGTTTTCTTCGGCCAGACGACGGTCCTGGTCGTTGGTGGCGTCCCACACCTGACGCATGCGTTCCACGTCGTAATCCACGCCTTCGACAGCGTCCTTGTGGACGATCCACTTGGTGGTGACCATGGTTTCCTGTGCGCTGATCGGCCACACGGTGAACACGATGATGTGATCGCCCATGCAGTGGTTCCAGGAGTGCGGCAAATGCAGGATGCGCATCGAGCCCAGGTCCGGGTTCTGGATGCGGCCCATCAGTTTCTTGCAGCCAACCTTGCCGTCCATGGTCATCGACACGGTGCCCTTGAGCAGTGGCATGCGCACGATGCGGTTACGTAGGCCAAAGCTGGCGTGGGCGTAAGGGATCTTTTCGGCATCCCAGGCAGCGGCGGAGGCGGCTACATGATCCTTGAAGGCCTGGTCAGCACGCGGGTCGGTCACGTCGTCCCATTCCAGCAGGGTCTTGAGCAGTTCCGGGTGCGAGGCGTTGCAGTGGTAGCACTCGCGGTTGTTTTCGAGCACCAGCTTCCAGTTGGCCTTCTCCATCAAGGTGGTTTGCACCGCCACCTTGGTGTTCTCCATGTCGTAGGGTTCCATGTAGTGACGCAGGGTCGACAGGAACTCGTCGATGGCCGGCGGGTTTTCCGCCAGGCTGATGAAAATGTAACCGCCCGCGGTTTTCACGTTCACCGGCTTGAGGCCGAACTGAGACATGTCGAAGTCGGCCCCCATCTCGCTGCCGGCATACAACAGGCGGCCATCCAGTTCGTAGGTCCACTGGTGATAGTGGCAGACCAGCTTGGCCACCTTGCCTTTCTCGGCGGTGCACAGACGCGAGCCCCGGTGACGGCAGACGTTATGGAACGCGTTGACCGCTCCATCCGGGCCGCGCACCACGAGAATCGGGTTCTTGCCGATCTGCAGCGTCAGGTAATTGCCCTTGGCCGGGATTTCACAGGTCATCCCCGCAATCAGCCATTCCTTCTGGAAAATCTCCTGCATATCGATTTCAAACAGCCGTTCATCACTGTAGAAAGGCTGCGGCAACGAATACGTGCGTTCACGATTCTGCAGCATCTCGGCAGTGGCCTTGCGTGCAGGTTCCAGCAGGTCGCCCAGGCTCAGGGTTGCGGTGACGTCCATCGTTAAAATCCCTCATGACCGCGTCTGAAGGCGGCCTGCGAATGTGGCTGATACGGTTGTTGTAGCGCTGCACGCAGGGCGACGGATCAGTCGTCCTTGCTTGATTGCCCTTGGTGGCGAGTGTGGAGGTGGGCGTTCGACGAACCTTATCCATGCGCGACATGGCCGAATCCGTTCCCGACGCGAAACACCTTGTCTTTGGGGGCTGGTCGCCGTAAGTACGTGAATGTCGTTGATGGATAAGTGACAGCGCCTTCTGTTAAGCAGAATCCGCACCATAAGAGGCCGACAGTCGGCCGTGGAGATTGCGTATGTCCCAAAGTTTCCTCAGCCCGGTCACAACCCAGACATGGGCCAACGGGCGCCACCTGGTTCGTGTCGTCAAAGTCATCCAGGAAACCTGGGATGTACGTACGTTCTGCTTCATGGCCGACCAGCCGATCCTGTTCTTTTTCAAGCCCGGGCAGTTCGTGACCCTGGAGCTGGAAATCGACGGCATGCCGATCATGCGCTCCTACACCATCTCCAGTTCGCCGTCGGTGCCCTACAGCTTCTCGATCACCGTCAAGCGCGTGCCGGGCGGGAAGGTGTCCAACTACCTGCACGACACGTTGCACGAAGGCCAGGAGCTGGCCGTGCACGGGCCTGTCGGTCTGTTCAACGCCATCGACTTTCCCAACCCCAGGATTCTGTACCTCAGCGGCGGTGTCGGCATCACGCCGGTAATGTCCATGGCGCGCTGGTTCTACGATACCAACGCCAATGTCGACATGGTGTTCGTGCACAGCGCCCGTTCGCCCAAGGACATCATCTATCACCGCGAGCTGGAGCACATGGCGTCGCGGATCGACAACTTCAGCCTGCACCTGGTCTGTGAAAAACACGGACTCGGCGAGCCATGGGCCGGCTATCGCGGTTACTTGAACCAGAAAATGCTCGAGCTGATGGCCCCGGACTTCATGGATCGCGAAGTGTTCTGCTGCGGACCTACGCCCTACATGTCTGCGGTCAAGCGTCTGTTGCAGGAAAACGGTTTCAACATGGCGCAATACCATGAGGAATCCTTTGGTGCTACGCCGCCGGAAGCCCGTGCCGATGCCGTCGAGCAGGCGGAAATCGCTGCTGATGCTCCGGACGTCGATATTGCCGATCTGCATCAGGTCGAGTTCACCGACACTGGCAAGAGCATTCGGGTTGGCCCGGGTGAAACCGTCCACGCCGCCGCCGCCAAGCTGGGTCTGATGATCCCCAAAGCCTGTGGCATGGGGATCTGCGGGACCTGCAAGGTGATGAAAATCAGCGGCGAAGTGGAGATGGAGCACAACGGCGGCATCACCGACGACGACGTTGCAGAAGGCTACATTCTTTCCTGCTGCAGCGTGCCAAAGGGGGACGTGCAAATCGAATATTGAGGTCTGCGGCCGGGATGCAGGTCAGCCCTGCATCACCAGCCGGATGTCGGCGGCCAGTTCACGAACGCGTGCTTCCTCGGTGTCCCACGAGCACATGAAGCGTGCACCGCCGTTGCCGATGAAGGTGTAGAAGCGCCAGCCTCTGGCCGTCAGTGCCGCGATGGCCGCTTCGGACAGTTGCAGAAACACGCCGTTGGCCTCTACCGGGAACATCAGCTCCACGCCGGGAATATCCTTGACCAGATCCGCCAGCAGCTGTGCGCAGCGGTTGGCGTGACGGGCGTGTTTGAGCCACGCGTCGTTTTCCAGCAGGCCGACCCACGGCGCTGACAGAAAGCGCATCTTCGACGCCAGTTGCCCGGCCTGCTTGCAGCGGTAATCGAAATCTTCGGCCAGGTCATGGTTGAAGAACAGAATTGCCTCTCCCACCGCCATGCCGTTTTTGGTGCCGCCGAAACACAGCACGTCGACGCCCGACTTCCAGGTCAGTTCAGCTGGCGAGCAGTCCAGAAAGGCGCAGGCGTTGGAGAAGCGCGCGCCGTCCATATGCAAATGCAGACCCAGCTCCTTGCAGGTCGCGCTGATGGCCTTGAGTTCTTCGGGTTGGTAGACGCCGCCGACTTCAGTGGCCTGAGTGAGGGTCACAACCCGAGGCTTGGGGTAGTGAATGTCCTGACGCTTGAGCGCCACTTCACGGATCGATTCAGGGGTCAGCTTGCCGCCTGCGCTGCGGGCGGTCAGCAGCTTGGAGCCGTTGGAGAAGAATTCCGGCGCGCCGCATTCATCGGTTTCAACGTGGGCCGTTTCCGAACAGATGACACTGTGGTAACTCTGGCACAACGATGACAGTGCCAGCGAGTTGGCGGCTGTTCCGTTGAACGCAAAAAACACTTCGCAGTCGGTTTCGAACAGACGGCGGAAATCATCCGACGCCCGCGCAGTCCATTGATCGTCACCGTAGGCCCGTTGATGACCCTTGTTCGCCTGTTCCATCGCTGCCCAGGCTTCGGGGCAGATGCCGGAGTAGTTGTCACTGGCGAACTGTTGGCTTTGGTCTGTCATGGCCGATTCCTTGTGGGCTTATCCTGCGCACTGTATCGAAAAACCGGTGTCGCGGTCATGTATTGCCTGCTCGACTCTTTACCTGTCAGGAGTGATATGGATCTTTCCAGCCCGCCTTTTCTGCCGGGACGCAACAAGGCGCTGGACCTGCTCAAGTGGCTGGCGATGCTGAGCATGGTGCTCGATCATCTGCGCTATGTGGGCTGGTCGATCAACGAGCTGTACGTGCCGGGGCGTTTTGCCTTTCCGTTTTTCTGTCTGGCCATTGCCGTCAATCTTTCACGACGCAGCGCAGCGGTGATAGCGCCGCGTGTGCAATGGCGATATCTGATGTGGTTGCTGGCCTTCGCCACGCTGTCGGAGATTCCCTATCGGCTGTTCATGGCTGATGCCACGGTGCTTAACGTCATGCCGACCCTGCTGCTAGGTCTGCTGATTGCGCAGGGCTGGCAGCAGCAGACGCCCGTGACGCGGGTGATGGCGCTTGTCGCGTTGCTGCTGGGGGTGATGTTTCAGAAATACCTGATGTTTGGAATGGCCGGCGTGCTGTTGCCGCTGGTGTTTGTTCTGGTGCTGAACAGATCGCTTGGATATGCGGTTTTTCCGGCGGTGTTCTGCGTGGCGGGCAATGCCTGGCCCGAGATGTTTGCCGGTGCGTCGTGGGGTGATCCGATTTCCATCGGGTCGCTGATTGCCTGTTTGATTGCGCCGGTATCGGGCCTTGCGCTGCTGCGCATCAAGCCGCGATTCAGGGTCATGCCGATGCGGCGCTGGGCGTATGGGATCTACCCGCTGCATTTTCTGGCGTTGCTGGGGTTGCGTGAAGTGTTGCGGGTGGTCTGAGCCTGCATGCTGATCCGAACCTGGGCGCAGAAATACGACGATGATCGTTCCCACTCATCGCTATAGACAAAACGCCAGCACTGCATTTATCTTCCGCAGCAGGCCGCCTCATGTGGCCAACGTCGCTCGGACGGTTCCGGGCGCTTACGTCTGCGAGATTTTCATGGCTGACCAAGGTTCGCCGCGCCGCTTTGCGCGCATCGATCGACTCCCCCCTTACGTGTTCAACATCACCGCCGAGCTGAAAATGGCTGCCCGTCGTCGTGGTGAAGACATTATCGACCTGAGCATGGGCAACCCCGACGGGGCTACGCCGCCGCACATCGTCGAAAAACTGGTGACCGTCGCCCAACGTGAAGACACTCACGGCTACTCGACTTCGCGTGGCATTCCGCGTCTGCGTCGGGCGATTTCCAACTGGTACAAGAAGCGCTACGAGGTCGATATCGATCCCGAGAGCGAAGCCATTGTCACCATCGGCTCCAAAGAGGGCCTGGCGCATCTGATGCTTGCCACGCTCGATCAGGGCGACACCGTGCTGGTGCCCAACCCGAGCTACCCGATCCACATCTACGGTGCGGTGATTGCCGGTGCTCAGGTGCGTTCGGTGCCGTTGGTGCCGGGTGTGGATTTCTTCGCCGAGCTGGAGAAGGCCATTCGTGGCTCGATTCCCAAGCCGAAGATGATGATCCTGGGTTTTCCGTCCAACCCTACCGCGCAGTGCGTAGAACTGGACTTCTTCGAGCGCGTGGTTGCGCTGGCCAAGCAGTATGACGTGCTGGTGGTTCATGACCTGGCCTACGCCGACATCGTCTATGACGGCTGGAAAGCGCCATCGATCATGCAGGTTCCCGGTGCCAAGGACATTGCGGTGGAGTTCTTCACCCTGTCCAAGAGCTACAACATGGCGGGCTGGCGGATCGGTTTCATGGTCGGCAATCCCGAACTGGTCAACGCCCTGGCGCGGATCAAGAGCTACCACGACTACGGCACCTTCACGCCGCTGCAGGTTGCAGCCATCGCGGCACTGGAAGGCGATCAGCAGTGCGTGCTCGACATCGCCGAGCAGTACCGCCAGCGTCGCAATGTGCTGGTCAAAGGCCTGCATGAACTGGGCTGGATGGTCGAGAACCCCAAGGCATCGATGTATGTGTGGGCGAAGATTCCCGAAGCTTACGCGCACCTGGGTTCGCTGGAGTTTGCCAAGAAGCTGCTACTCGAAGCCAAGGTGTGTGTCTCGCCCGGCGTCGGGTTTGGTGAGTACGGCGACGATCACGTGCGTTTCGCGCTGATCGAGAACCAGGACCGCATTCGCCAGGCCGTGCGCGGTATTCGTACGATGTTCCGGGCGGACGGGTTTGTGTCGGGCAAGGCGGTCTGATTGCGACACGGCTGAACAGGAATCCCTCGAGTGAACTCGGGGGATTTTTTTTACCCTGGCGAATTGATCGTGCCCACGCGACATTCCGTGCGTACGTCTGGACGTAGAGCGTCCAGTGAGGCATACCCACGCGGAGCACTCGTCGCTATACACAAATCCGCAAGACGCGCAAAACGGGGGGCAAAACGAAAGTGACTGACTGAATGGACACCCCGTGGGAGGCGGCTTGCCGGCGATGGCGTCAGTTCAGTCACTGATAGATCGCTTCAGAAAAAGCATCNNNNCGCCTCCCACAGTCCGNAGGTCGCAGCAAGACTCGGGTATAACGCTGAGCGCAGGCATGGGCATGATCGGCGTGCTTGAGATCACGCTGATCGTTCCTACGCTCCGCGTGGGAATGCCTCCCNTCGCGTCCGCTCTTGAATGTGGCGCAGATGCGTGGACAAGCTCCAACATTATCCACGTCATGCGCTCGGCTCACTGAATCCTCAGTCTGTGCCATTTGTGACGCTCCGCGTCACACCGGGGAGCGGACGTGGAGCATCCTGTGAGGCATTTTCACGCCGAGCATGATAACGATCAGGTACATCCAGCACCAATGTCGTAAACGCACCTTTGTGTGGCGTCCGTAGGCATCTGGTCGCTTGGCGTCGGCCATACCATCGCTGGCAAGGGGCAATCCACATGCCCGACCGATAAGACAGGCGCCGCGCCGCCGCTGGGAGAACCGCGATGTTCAGCAAGCAAGACCAGATCCAGGGTTATGACGACGCACTGTTGGCGGCGATGAATGCCGAGGAGCAGCGTCAGGAAGACCATATCGAGCTGATCGCCTCTGAGAACTACACCAGCAAGCGCGTGATGCAGGCCCAGGGCAGCGGTCTGACCAACAAGTACGCTGAAGGTTATCCCGGCAAGCGTTATTACGGCGGTTGCGAGCACGTCGACAAGGTCGAGCAACTGGCCATCGAGCGCGCCAAACAGCTGTTCGGTGCCGGTTACGCCAACGTCCAGCCGCACTCCGGCAGTCAGGCCAACGCCGCTGTCTATCTGGCGTTACTGCAGGCGGGCGACACCGTGCTGGGCATGAGCCTGGCCCATGGCGGTCACCTGACCCACGGTGCCAAAGTCAGCTTTTCCGGCAAGCTGTACAACGCCGTGCAGTACGGCATCGACACCCACACCGGCCTGATCGACTACGACGAAGTCGAGCGTATCGCGCTGGAAAGCAAACCGAAGATGATCATTGCCGGTTTCTCTGCCTACTCCAAGACGCTGGATTTCCCGCGTTTCCGTGAAATCGCCGACAAGGTCGGCGCCTACCTGTTCGTTGACATGGCCCACGTTGCCGGTCTGGTTGCCGCAGGTCTGTACCCGAACCCGCTGCCGTATGCCGACGTGGTCACCACCACGACCCACAAGACCCTGCGCGGTCCGCGGGGCGGGCTGATTCTGGCCAGGGCCAACGAAGAGCTGGAAAAGAAATTCAACTCCGCCGTGTTCCCAGGCGGTCAGGGCGGCCCGCTGATGCATGTTATTGCCGCCAAGGCCGTGTGCTTCAAGGAAGCCATGGAGCCAGGTTTCAAGGCCTACCAACAGCAAGTGATCGACAATGCCCAGGCCATGGCGCAGGTGTTCATCGATCGCGGCTTCGATGTCGTTTCCGGCGGCACCGATAACCACCTGTTTCTGGTCAGTCTGATCCGTCAGGGCCTGACCGGTAAGGACGCCGACGCCGCGCTGGGTCGTGCGCACATCACCGTCAATAAGAACTCGGTACCGAACGATCCGCAGTCGCCGTTCGTGACGTCTGGCCTGCGAATCGGCACACCGGCTGTCACCACGCGCGGTTTCAAGGTGACCCAGTGCGTCGAACTGGCGGGCTGGATCTGCGACATCCTCGACAACCTCGGCGATGCCGATGTCGAGGCCAATGTGGCAGGTCAGGTCGCCGCACTGTGTGCCGATTTTCCGGTTTATCGCTGAGTCAGGAGTAGCCCTACATGCAGCATTACTCAGGCTTCGGCCTTCTCAAGCACTCCCTCAGCCACCACGAGAACTGGCAGCGCATGTGGCGCACGCCAACCCCGAAAAAGGTCTACGACGTGGTCATCGTCGGTGGCGGCGGGCATGGTCTGGCTACGGCCTACTATCTGGCCAAAGAGCACGGCATCACCAACGTTGCCGTGGTCGAAAAAGGCTGGCTGGGCGGTGGCAACACGGCTCGTAACACCACCATCGTGCGCTCCAACTACCTGTGGGACGAATCGGCTCATCTGTATGAGCACGCAATGAAATTGTGGGAAGGACTGTCACAGGATCTGAACTACAACGTCATGTTCTCCCAGCGTGGCGTCTATAACCTGTGCCACACCCTGCAGGACATGCGTGATTCCGAGCGTCGTGTCAGCGCCAACCGCCTGAATGGCGTGGACGGTGAACTGCTCAACGGCAAGCAGGTTGCGGAAGAAATCCCCTACCTGGACTGCTCGAAAAACACCCGCTATCCGATCATCGGCGCAACCGTTCAGCGCCGTGGTGGCGTGGCCCGTCACGATGCCGTGGCCTGGGGCTTTGCCCGTGCAGCCGATGCGCTGGGCGTCGACCTGATTCAGCAGACCGAAGTGATCGGTTTCCGCAAGGAAAACGGTGTGTGCATCGGCGTTGAAACCAACAAGGGTTTCATCGGTGCCAAGCGCGTCGGCGTCGTGACTGCAGGCAACTCTGGTCATATGGCCAAACTGGCGGGCTTCCGTCTGCCGATCGAATCCCACCCGCTGCAAGCGCTGGTGTCCGAGCCGATCAAGCCCATTATCGACAGCGTGATCATGTCCAATGCCGTTCACGGCTACATCAGCCAGTCCGACAAGGGCGATCTGGTGATCGGTGCCGGTATCGACAGCTGGGTCGGCTACGGCCAGCGCGGTTCGTACCCGGTGATCGAACACACCATCCAGGCCATCGTCGAGATGTTCCCGGTATTGTCCCGTGTGCGCATGAACCGTCAGTGGGGCGGCATCGTCGACACCACGCCGGACGCCTGCCCGATCATCTCCAAGACGCCGGTCCCGAACATGTTCTTCAACTGCGGTTGGGGCACGGGCGGCTTCAAGGCCACTCCCGGCTCGGGCAACGTGTTTGCCGCAAGCCTGGCCAAAGGCGAAATGCATCCGCTGGCCAAGCCTTTTTCCATCGATCGTTTCCACAACGGTGCCTTGATCGACGAACACGGCGCAGCCGCGGTCGCCCACTAACAGGAGAAACACTCATGCTGCATATCTTCTGTCCTCACTGTGGCGAACTGCGCTCCGAAGAGGAATTCCACGCATCGGGCCAGGCGCACATTCCGCGTCCGCTCGATCCGGGTGCCTGCACCGACGAGCAGTGGGGCGATTACATGTTCTTTCGCGATAACCCGCGAGGCCTGCACCACGAGCTGTGGATTCACGCTGCCGGTTGCCGCCAGTACTTCAATGCCACGCGCAACACCGTGACCTATGAAATTCTCGAAACCTATCCGATTGGCGCCAGGCCGCAGTTCACGGACAAGGGAGACAAGGTATGAGCCAGAGCAATCGACTGCCCAACGGCGGCCGTATCAACCGTAGCAAGGTGCTGAATTTCACCTTCAACGGTCAGACCTACCAAGGCTTTGAAGGCGACTCCCTGGCGTCCGCTTTGCTGGCCAACGGCGTTGATATCATTGGCCGAAGCTTCAAGTACTCGCGTCCACGCGGCATCTTCGCGGCGGGTTCCGAAGAGCCGAACGCCGTGTTGCAGATCGGCGCGACCGAAGCCACCCAGATCCCCAACGTGCGTGCTACGCAGCAAGCCCTGTATTCGGGACTGGTTGCGACCAGCACCAACGGCTGGCCGAGCGTGAACAACGATGTGATGGGCATTCTCGGCAAGGTCGGCGGCAAGCTGATGCCGCCGGGCTTCTACTACAAGACATTCATGTACCCGCAGTCCTTCTGGATGACGTACGAAAAGTACATCCGCAAGGCGGCAGGTCTGGGGCGCTCGCCGACCGAGAACGATCCGGACAGCTACGATGCGATGAACCAGCACTGCGACGTGCTGATTGTCGGCGCAGGCCCTGCAGGTCTGGCGGCGGCACTGGCAGCGGCGCGCAGTGGTGCCCGCGTGATTCTGGCCGATGAGCAGGAAGAGTTTGGCGGCAGCCTGCTCGACAGCCGCGAAAGCCTGGATGGCAAGCCGGCCATTGAATGGGTGGCCACTGTGATTGCCGAGCTGAAAAGCCTGCGCAACGTGACCCTGCTGCCTCGCGCCACGGTCAACGGCTATCACGATCACAACTTCCTGACCATTCATGAGCGCCTGACCGATCACCTCGGCGACCGTGCGCCCATCGGCATGGTGCGTCAGCGCATGCACCGCGTGCGTGCCAAACGTGTGGTGCTGGCGACCGGTACTCACGAACGTCCATTGGTCTACGGCAACAACGATGTGCCGGGCAACATGCTGGCCGGCGCCGTCTCCACCTACGTTCGCCGTTACGGCGTGGCGCCGGGCAAGAAGCTTGTACTGTCCACCAACAACGATCATGCCTATCGCGTAGCACTGGACTGGCTCGACGCCAGCCTGCCAGTCGTGGCAATTGCCGATGCGCGTCACAACCCGCGCGGCCCGCTGGTGGAAGAGGCGCGTGCCAAAGGCATTCGCATCCTCACCGGCAGTGCCGTGATCGAAGCCCGTGGCACCAAACGCGTGACGGCTGCACGTGTCGCCGCCATCGACATCAAATCACACAGCGTAACCAGCCCCGGCGAATGGCTGGAATGCGATCTGGTCGCCAGCTCCGGTGGTTACAGCCCGATCGTTCACTTGGCATCACACCTGGGCGGCAAGCCGGTCTGGCGTGAAGATATTCTTGGTTTCGTACCGGGCGAGGCACCGCAGAAGCGCGTCTGCGTAGGTGGCGTAAACGGGGTTTACAGCCTGGCGGACAGCCTGGCCGACGGTTTCGAAGGGGGCGTGCGCGCTGCCAGCGAAGCAGGTTTCAAACTGGTTGAAGGCGTTATGCCCAAGGCCCTGAGCCGTGCTGAAGAGCCAACCCTGGCGCTGTTTCAGGTACCGCACGAAAAGGGCACTGCCCGTGCGCCGAAGCAATTCGTCGACCTGCAGAATGACGTCACCGCTGCGGCCATCGAGCTGGCGACCCGTGAGGGCTTCGAGTCGGTCGAGCACGTCAAGCGTTACACCGCACTGGGCTTCGGCACCGATCAGGGCAAGCTCGGCAACGTGAACGGTCTGGCCATTGCGGCGCGCTCGTTGAACGTGTCGATCCCGGAAATGGGCACCACCATGTTCCGCCCCAACTACACGCCGGTGACCTTCGGCGCGATTGCCGGTCGGCATTGCGGCCACGTTTTCGAGCCGGTGCGTTTCACAGCGTTGCATGCGTGGCATGTGCGCAACGGTGCCGAATTCGAAGACGTCGGTCAGTGGAAACGTCCGTGGTACTTCCCGAAAAACGGTGAAGACATGCACGCCGCGGTCGCCCGCGAGTGCAAGGCCGTGCGCGCCAGCGTGGGTCTGCTGGACGCCTCGACACTGGGCAAGATCGACATTCAGGGGCCGGATGCCCGTGAGTTCCTGAACCGCATCTACACCAACGCCTGGACCAAACTGGACGTGGGCAAGGCGCGCTACGGCCTGATGTGCAAGGAAGATGGCATGGTCTTCGATGACGGCGTAACGGCCTGCATCGCCGACAACCACTTCCTGATGACCACCACCACCGGCGGCGCTGCACGCGTTCTGCAATGGCTGGAAATCTATCAGCAGACCGAATGGCCGGACCTGAAGGTGTACTTCACCTCTGTGACCGACCACTGGGCGACCCTGACGCTGTCCGGCCCCAACAGCCGCAAGCTGCTCAGCGAAGTCACCGACATCGATCTGGGCCGCGAAGCCTTCCCGTTCATGACCTGGAAAGAAGGTCTGGTCGCAGGCGTGTCGGCTCGGGTGTTCCGTATCTCCTTCACCGGCGAACTTTCGTACGAGGTCAACATTCAGGCCGACTACGCGATGGGCGTGCTGGAGAAGATCATCGAAGCGGGCAAGCAATACAACCTGACGCCTTACGGCACCGAGACCATGCACGTACTGCGGGCCGAGAAAGGCTTCATCATCGTCGGTCAGGACACGGACGGCTCGATGACCCCGGACGACCTGAACATGGGCTGGTGTGTCGGGCGTACCAAACCGTTCTCGTGGATCGGCTGGCGCGGCATGAACCGAGAAGATTGCGTGCGTGAGCAGCGCAAGCAACTGGTCGGCCTCAAGCCGGTCGACCCGAACCAATGGCTGCCGGAAGGCGCGCAACTGGTGTTCGACACAAAGCAGGCGATTCCGATGAGCATGGTCGGCCACGTAACCTCCAGTTATGCGCACAACTCGCTGGGTTATTCGTTTGCAATGGGCGTGGTCAAGGGCGGTCTGAGCCGCATGGGCGAGCGGGTGTTCGCACCGTTGGCTGACGGCAGCGTGATCGAGGCCGAGATCGTTTCGTCGGTGTTCTTTGATCCGAAGGGCGAGCAGCAGAGCGTGGAGTAAACGCGTGACCTGATCGTTCCCACGCCGAGCGTGGGAACGATCAGTGAGCTAACCGCGTTTCGGTACAACAGAATTCAGAGCAGGTGATCCATGACCACAGTCAATGTTTACCCACAACGCCCGACCACCGACGTCAAGGCCGAGTCGCCGTTGTTTCATGCCAGCCTGGAAACCCTTGTCGGCAAGGGCCGCGCCAGTCCGGGCGTGTTCCTGCGCGAGAAGAAGCTGCTGGGCCACCTGACCCTGCGGGGTGATGCACACGATCCAGCGTTTGCCGCTGGCGTACACAAGGCGCTCGGCATGGAATTGCCCGCCGCACTGATGCTGGTTACCAGCGGTGAACGCTCGCTGCAGTGGATGGGCCCGGACGAGTGGCTGCTGATCGTGCCGAGCGGCGAAGAACTCGCTGCGGAGCAACAACTGCGCGAAGCATTGGCGGGCTTGCACATCGCAATCGTCAATGTCAGCGGCGGCCAGTCGATTCTTGAACTGACCGGTCCCAAGGTTCGTCAGGTCCTGATGAAATCCACCAGCTACGACGTTCACCCCGACAACTTTCCAGTCGGTAAGGCCGTCGGGACGGTGTTTGCCAAGTCGCAACTGGTGATCCGTCGTACAGGTGAAGACACCTGGGAGCTGCTGATCCGCCGCAGCTTTGCCGATTACTGGTGGCTGTGGCTGCAGGATGCGTCAGCCGAGTATGGTTTGAGTATTCAGGCTTGAAGTGAGTGGTGCCTGATCCAGCGTCTTCGCGAAGACCTGACAGGCGATAAGGATTCAGGAGTATTCGCTTAATGAGTCGTGCCCCCGATACATGGATTTTGACTGCCGACTGCCCCAGCGTTCTGGGTACGGTCGATGCCGTGACCCGCTTTCTGTTCGAGCAGGGTTGCTACGTGACCGAGCACCATTCGTTCGATGATCGCCTGTCGGGACGCTTTTTCATTCGTGTCGAATTTCGCCAGCCCGACGGTTTCGACGAAGAAGGTTTTCGCGCAGGCCTGGCCGAGCGGGGCAGTGCTTTCGGCATGATCTTCGAACTGACAGCGCCCAATTACCGGCCCAAGGTCGTGATCATGGTCTCCAAGGCCGATCACTGCCTGAACGATTTGCTCTACCGCCAGCGCATCAATCAGTTGTCCATGGACGTGGTCGCAGTGGTGTCCAATCACCCTGATCTTGAGCCGTTGGCAGCGTGGCACGGCATTGCGTACTACCATTTCTCCCTCGACCCCAACGATAAGCCTGCGCAGGAGGCCAAGGTCTGGAAGGTCATCGAAGAGTCCGGTGCCGAACTGGTGATCCTTGCCCGCTACATGCAAGTGCTGTCACCGGACTTGTGCCGCAAGCTCGATGGCAAGGCGATCAATATTCACCACTCGCTGTTGCCCGGTTTCAAAGGCGCCAAGCCGTACCATCAGGCCTACAACAAGGGCGTGAAACTGGTGGGTGCAACGGCGCATTACATCAACAACGACCTGGACGAAGGCCCCATCATCGCGCAGGGCGTGGAAGTGGTCGATCACAGTCACTATCCCGAAGACCTGATTGCCAAGGGCCGGGACATCGAAGGGCTGACACTGGCTCGCGCGGTGGGGTATCACATTGAGCGCCGAGTGTTTCTGAACGCCAACAGGACAGTGGTTCTGTAGGCATTCACACCACCAACGACTGTGGGAGGCGGCTTGCCGGCGATGGCGTCAGACCGGTTATTGCTGGGTCGCCTTCGAACACGCATCGGGGGCGAACCCCCTTCCACAGCCATGGTTTCTCGGCAAGTACGACACAAGCAACCCAGAGCAATCGGTGCGTTGCCGCAACACCCAATCAAAGCAGCGCATTTCTCCGCTACAACACAATAAAAGCGAGGTGAAAGCATGTCTGGTAATCGCGGTGTAGTGTATCTCGGCGCTGGCAAGGTCGAAGTGCAAAGCATTCCTTTCCCCAAAATGGAAGACCCACGCGGCAAGCGCATCGAACACGGTGTGATTCTGCGTGTGGTGTCCACCAATATCTGCGGCTCGGACCAACACATGGTTCGTGGCCGCACCACTGCCCAGACCGGGCTGGTGCTCGGTCACGAAATCACCGGTGAAGTGCTCGAAGCCGGCCGTGATGTGGAACACCTGAAAGTCGGCGATCTGGTGTCGGTGCCGTTCAACGTGGCATGCGGCCGCTGCCGTAGTTGCAAGGAACAGCACACGGGTGTCTGCCTGACTGTGAACCCCGCTCGCGCAGGCGGTGCCTACGGTTATGTCGACATGGGCGACTGGGTCGGCGGTCAGGCGGAATACGTACTGGTGCCTTACGCCGACTTCAACCTGCTCAAACTGCCGGATCGCGACGCGGCCATGGAAAAAATTCGCGACCTGACCTGCCTTTCCGACATTCTGCCCACCGGCTATCACGGTGCAGTGACTGCAGGCGTCGGACCTGGCAGCACTGTGTACGTAGCGGGTGCCGGGCCGGTCGGTCTGGCAGCGGCTGCTTCAGCGCGTCTGCTGGGCGCTGCGGTGGTGATCGTCGGTGACGTCAACCCGACCCGCCTGGTTCACGCCAAGGCGCAGGGCTTCGAAATCGCCGACCTGTCCCAGGACACGCCGCTGCACGAACAGATCGCCGCGCTGCTGGGTGAGCCTGAAGTGGATTGCGCCATTGATGCCGTGGGCTTCGAAGCGCGTGGCCACGGCCATGCCGGTGCGCAGTCCGAAGCACCGGCCACCGTGCTCAACTCGCTGATGGGTGTGGTGCGCGTCGCAGGCAAGATCGGTATCCCGGGCCTCTACGTCACCGAAGATCCAGGCGCCGTGGACGCGGCCGCGAAAATGGGCAGCCTGAGCATCCGCTTCGGCCTGGGCTGGGCCAAATCCCACAGCTTCCACACGGGCCAGACGCCTGTCATGAAGTACAACCGTCAACTCATGCAAGCCATCATGTGGGACCGCATCAAGATCGCCGACGTTGTGGGCGTCGAAGTTATCAGTCTCGATGACGCGCCGCGTGGCTATGGCGAGTTCGATGCGGGTGTGCCGAAGAAGTTTGTGATCGATCCGCACAAGTTGTTCAGTGCGGCGTGATCGTGACGGGTGGGCGGCTGATGCCGCCCACTACAAATAGTGCGCTTCGTTTTCCCATAGGTGAGCGCAGGCCCGGCAGACTCATAGCGTTGGCCTTTGGTTAATGCGTTTTCGATTTAATGGTTAAGGTGTTTGAAAATAATCGGCTGTCAACGTTCAATACCTCGAATGCTCTCCATCCTTACTGCGATATCACGGGGAAAGCCGTCCAAGGGAATGTGATGAATGTCGAATGGTCTCATTACCTCATTGTGAACAATTTGCAGCCGCTGATGATCGTTGGTGGCTGCTATGTATTTTCTAGAGAACAGAAGGTAGGCCGGGGCTTGCCGTTCCCGTTGGATCATAAGACGTTTTATTCTTGGAATATTTTTTAGGGCGTTGTTGACAGGGTGCAAAAGCTCTTCTGTGTTTACAGCTACAGCCGCCCTGTCGAATAAAGTACGCTTGTGTTTGTTTAGTTGTTTTGAGATGGCTTTCAAGTGTTTGGTATCGGCGCGCGTTAACGGTCCTTTAGTTTCCTGGATGACGGGCCGTATCGACTCCTGTTGAGCAATTGGCCGAGTTACAAGGTCTTCCGAGCTGCCCACGGCTATGGAACCTGAGCGCAGCCCATTTTCAGTTCGCCAGAAGCGGCCAAAAAAATTTCTTGCGAAGGCCCATATATGCCCGCTCGGATCCATTCGATTGATCGGATCGCCTGCGCAATAGGCATATCTATTCAGACCACCCTCATCAAACGGACTCAAACTGTCCGGGCTGTTGAACCTCATCAACACTGGATTGAATGCCCTGTACCCGTTGCCCAGCGGATAATGCCCGGTCACCCGGTCTGCCTGTTGACCTGTGAAGCCGGGCAGATCCATGGGATTGTCCTTTGGGTGCCGACCTCCATAAGGCGTATAGCAGAAGGCTGATTGCGGTATTGCAATGACCGAGTCCTGTTGGTCTGTCGCGAGTAACTCACATTCCGACCCTTCTTCATGCTTTCGTTGAAACGCCAACCGATACTCACCAGCGTGCAACAGCCTGTGTCGGGTCTGCGCCTGGATCTGCGTTGCAAGGCGATTTTTCTGATAGAAGCGCTGTACGCTGGCCTGACTATCGACTTCGCTGCCTGCCAGACGATCAAGGGCGTCGTAGTCATAACGGCAGCGTGTCTCACTCGCAACGGGGGTCATGTGATTCTCCTTCTCGACGCCAGGCATTCATGGCTGAGTCTGTGTCCGGCTGAGTGAGCTGCCTAGCTATCAGAACTGTCAGGCAATACCTGATGCGCACTCCCTGCTCCGACGTCAGAGCAGGAAATAACCCCCATCCACTGACCCACACCGGGAACAAGCTTCCGCTCCTCCAGTCAAACCGTCTGTTTTACCGCCCACTATCGGGCGGTTCAGGTTTTGATGAGGTTGACCGAATGAAGACTGCACGCATGATGGCACTGGCAACGTTGATGGGCCTGGCAGCAAGCCCGGTGTTTGCCTTCAACCTGAATGACGCAGCGAATGCGGTTTCCAATGCAACAGGCGGTAATCAGAAAGCGACCGCTGCGCCTGAAGCCGCTGGCCTGCTCAATGCGCTGGGTTCTCAGCTCAACGTGACCCCGGAACAAGCGGTAGGAGGGACAGGCGCATTGCTGGGGTTGGCCAAAAACAAACTGGCCGGTAATGATTACTCGCAACTGGCTAAATCGGTTCCCGGTCTGGAGCAACTGTCCGGTACTTCGGCGCTCGACAGCCTGGGCGGTGCAAACGGCCTTGGCAAGCTGTTGGGAGGCAGCAAGGCAGGCGACAATTCAATGCTCAACAGTGCCTTGGGCAACGTGCAGAGCATGGGCGACGTGAACAACGCGTTCAAGGCATTGGGCATGGACAGCAGCATGGTCAGCCAGTTTGTCCCGGTGATTCTGCAATACCTGGGTCAACAGGGTGCGGGCGGCTCTGCGTTGCAGAGTCTGAGTGGCGTATGGGGCGCGGGTCACTGATGGGCACTATCAACTTGTCTTACTGACTGATTCTTCTGACTCAACAACGCCTCGCCGGTTATGTACGGCTTCTGATCTGCGGTGCCAGAGGTCAATGCTCCAAGCAGGTTGAATGCCAGGCCGATCAAAGGCGTTGTGCTTCCCCCTCGTGCGCGTACCATGCTGGCCCATTTCAAGGCCGCTTCGACGTGTGCGGCCGTATTGCTCAACTGGCCTGCATGCACCTGTACGGCCAGGTCCGCGTAATATTTTGCATGGGGCAAGCTGAGGTCGGTGTCGCCGTGACTGGCTAAGTTAAGATTGACTGAGGCAAGTTTCTGGACGAAAGGCGCCTCCTTGTCTAAGTTTTTGAGCCTGTTGTGGAGGTACTTTCTGGTTTCCGGCATTGGCTCTGGCGAGGTTGTATTCCGGCTCAGGGCTCTGGCTACGGTTCGAGCGAAGCCCTCCTCGGCGATCATGCTGGGTCTTCTTGCTCGGGGACTGATGACCGTTTTCAGTCGCACAGTGGCCATGCCTGTCATGCCCGGTATCGAATAGTGCCCCGTTGGGTCTGTGTAGTTGACGGGGTCGCCCTTGCAGTAGGCATAGGCGCTGAGACCGCCATCACCGAAAGGGCTTAGGGTATCGGGGCTGTTGAAGCGCATCAGTATCGGATTGAAGGCAC
The DNA here is from genome assembly GCF_001642795.1 of Pseudomonas viridiflava. Taxonomy (GTDB): domain Bacteria; phylum Pseudomonadota; class Gammaproteobacteria; order Pseudomonadales; family Pseudomonadaceae; genus Aquipseudomonas; species Aquipseudomonas viridiflava. The sequence continues at coordinate 109,041 of NZ_LKEH01000048.1, forward strand.
GTGCACCATTGCCCAGTTGATAATGACCTGTGATCGGGTCGGGTGCCTGGCCTGTGTAACCCGGCAGGTAAGGCGGGTTCTTTGGTGTAGAGGTTCCGTAGGGAGAATAGGCGAAGGCCTCGCGCTGCCGAAGGCTGACACTGTGAAGCACCGAGTTTGACTGGTCCGTGCCCAGCAGATGAACGCGATGCTCGCGCATATCCTTCTCTGTCGCGGCCAGCAGTCGATGTTCGGACCGGAGGAAGGTAAGTCCCACCAGGCCCCTCAGCTCGCTGACCAGAACGTCATTCTGATAAAACCGCCTGATGCTCTCCTGATCAACAGGCATGCAAGCAGCAAGGCGATCCATTGCGTCATAGGCGTAAAGGCCTGACGCCGTGGTGCGAGTAGTCGGCAGCATGAGAAAGTCCTTTTTCCATGTCTGACTCAGCTTCGTTCAGCCGCGGCGAGCCGTCTACCTGTCGAAACTGCTAGTCAGCGCTGCGCGGCCTCCAGCCTCAACGCCGCAATCCGTGCATCCTTCTCTATCCACAGCTGGTTGACCCAACCCTGGATTTTCTCGCGAAACACAGGATCGTTCTCGTAGTCGCCCTGCCAAAGCGCGGGGTCCATGGGGCGCGTTCTGATGTCCACGATCACTTTCGGCACGCGCCCACAAAGCATGTCCCAGAAGCCTGGAATGCCGGAGCCGGGGTACACGACCGTCACGTCCAGAATCGCATCCAGTTGTTCACCCATAGCCGCCAGCACGAACGCCACTCCGCCTGCCTTCGGCTTGAGCAGGCTGGTGTAGGGCGAGGTCTGTGTCGCATGCTTGGCAGGGGTGAAACGTGTGCCCTCCAGATAATTGACGATGGTCACGGGCTGGCGCTTGAACAGTTCACAGGCAGCCTTGGTGATTTCCAGGTCCTTGCCCTTGAGTTCGGGGTTCTTTGCCAGAAACGCCTTGGTGTAGCGCTTCATGAACGGGTAATCCAGCCCCCACCAGGCCAGACCCAGCAACGGCACCCAGATCAGTTCCTTTTTCAGGAAAAACTTGAAGAACGGCGTGCGCCGGTTGAGTGCCTGAATCAACGCAGGGATATCGACCCAGGACTGATGGTTGCTGATCACCAGATACGAGGTGTCAGCGCGCAGGCCTTCGTCGCCACGGATATCCCACTGTGTCGGGACGCACGCTGCGAAGATGAGTTTGTCGATCTCGGCCCAGGTTTCGGCAATCCACATCACGGCATGGGAGCAGCGGTCGCGCATCCTGCCTCGGAACAGCAGCTTGAGCAGGGCGAAGACCAGTAGCGGGCCGATCAGTACGAGTGTATTGATCAGCAGAAGCAGGGCGACGAAACAGCCGGTGAGTACACGGCGCATAAAGGACTCTTGAACGTTCAGGGCTGGCAATGATAAAGACCCTCGCGCTCTACGCCAATTACACAGGTACTTACAAATGTTTCATGTGCGGGTGATTATGTTCACCAGACGCCGAACTGCCGAACCAACGGCGGGTTCGCTGTCTAAAACCGGGCGCCAATCAGGCGTTGTCCATTGAGAGGAATCTTGCACGTGAAACCGATTCTGGCGCTGTTGTCCCTGCTCGCTCTGCCTGTCATGGCAGCCGAACCGACGCTGTATGGTCGTTACGAGAACATCAAGGTGGTGGATGTCGGCCAGACCTTCAAGGCCAAGATGGACACCGGTGCGCTGACCGCTTCTCTGTCGGCCAGGGACATCGAGCTGTTCAAGCGCGATGGCGACGACTGGGTGCGTTTCCGCCTCGCCACCAAGGACGCCGACAGCAAGGTCTATGAGCACAAGGTCTCGCGGATCAGCAAGATCAAGGGCCGTTCCGAAGGCGATGACGAAGACGATGAAGTGATCGATCCGACCAAGCGTCCGGTCGTGGACATGGAACTGTGCCTGGGCAACAAGAAGCGTACCGTCGAGGTCAATCTGGTGGATCGCAGCCACTTCAACTATCCGCTGCTGATCGGTGCCAAGGCGCTTCGCGAGTTTGACGCAGCCGTCAATCCGGCACGCCGTTATACCGCTGACAAACCCGATTGCTGATTGACGCAGAGGGCTGAAATCGCGCAACGTTTCGCCCTCTCTCCCAGCGCTCGGATGCCATGCCTCACATACTGATTGTCGAAGACGAAGCCGCAATTGCCGATACGCTGGTCTATGCGCTGCAAAGCGAGGGTTTCACTACGTCATGGCTCAGCCTGGGGCAGGATGCCGTCAACCATCAGCGCGCATCGCCTGCCGACCTGATCATTCTGGACATCGGTCTGCCGGACATCACCGGTTTCGAGACGTGCAAGCAACTGCGGCGCTTCAGCGAAGTGCCTGTCATGTTCCTGAGTGCGCGTGATGGCGAAATCGACCGGGTCGTGGGGCTCGAGATCGGGGCTGATGACTACGTCGTCAAACCGTTCAGCCCGCGAGAAGTGGCGGCGCGAGTCCGGGCGATTCTCAAGCGTATGCAGCCGCGTACTGCACCTGTCTCGGAGAACCAGCCGTTCAAGGTCGATCTTGAGCGTTTCCAGATCAGCTACCGCGCTCAGCCCTTGAGCCTGACCCGTCACGAATTCCGGCTGCTGCAATGCCTGCTGGCTCAGCCCGAGCGGGTTTTCAGTCGCGAGCAGTTGCTCGATGCGATGGGCGTAGCGGCAGATGCCGGTTATGAGCGAAGCATCGACAGCCATATCAAGAGCGTGCGTGCCAAGCTGCGTGTCGTGGCGGCCGATGCCGAGCCGATCCAGACCCATCGCGGACTGGGCTACAGTTTCAGCCCGGGCCACAGCTGATGCCGTTGAGCATCCGGATCTTTCTGGTCTATGCGGTGTTCATCGCGTTGACGGGTTACTTCGTGCTCAGCACGGTGATGAAGGAAGTGCGCCCCGGCGTGCGTCAGTCCACCGAAGAAACCCTGGTCGACACGGCGAATCTGCTGGCCGAAATTCTTCATGACGATGTAAGGGACGGCACCCTTGATCAAAGCCGCCTGCCGGACGCGCTACAGGCTTACGGCCTGAGACAGCCCGGCGCGACCATCTGGGGCTTGCCCAAGAATCAGGTCAACAACCGCATCTACGTGACCGATGCCAACGGTATCGTCCTGCTTGATTCCAGCGGGCAGGCGGTGGGTCAGGACTATTCACGCTGGAACGACGTCTACCTGACCCTGCGCGGCGAGTACGGCGCGCGTTCGACCCGCAGCGACCCCGACGATCCGAATTCGTCCGTCATGCATGTCGGTGCGCCGATTCGTGACAACGGCAGGATCATTGGCGTGGTCACTGTCGCCAAACCCAACAGCTCGTTGCAACCCTATGTCGATCGTGCCGAGCGCCGATTGCTCTGGTATGGCGGTGGCCTGATGGTATTGGGCCTGTTGCTGGGCGGGTTGTTCTCGTGGTGGCTGGGTTCGGCCTTGCGACGTCTGACCGGCTACGCCCAGGCCGTCAGCGAAGGACGCCGCGCCAAGCTTCCGCATTACCGTGGAGGCGAGCTTGAGCAACTGTCTGCCGCGGTCGAACATATGCGCACCCAACTGGAAGGCAAAGCCTACGTTGAGCGCTACGTGCATACGCTGACCCACGAATTGAAAAGCCCGCTGGCAGCGATTCGCGGAGCTGCCGAGCTGTTGCAGGATGAGATGCCCCACGAACAGCGACAACGTTTTGCCAGCAACATCGAAGGCGAAAGTGCGCGATTGCAGCAGCTTATCGAGCGTTTGCTTAACCTGGCAATGGTCGAGCAACGCCAGGGCCTGGAAGAACGGGTTCCCGTTGCGCTGGCGGAGCTGATCGATAAACTGCTGGCCGCCAGAAGTACCCGCATCGAGCGGCAGGCATTACGCATCGACATCCATATTGATCCCGGTCTGCAACTGCTGGGCGAGCGCTTTCTGCTGAGTCAGGCGCTCGCGAACCTGATCGATAACGCACTGGACTTCACTCCCGTCGATGGCAGGCTTTGTCTGACGGCCAAGCCTGAGGGTGAGCGGATCCGCTTCACGCTCTACAACGACGCCGCCCCGATTCCCGACTACGCCTTGCCACGCCTGAGCGAGCGTTTCTACTCCCTGCCGCGTCCTGACAGCGGCCGAAAGAGCACCGGGCTCGGGCTGAATTTCGTGGAAGAAGTGGTGCAGTTACACGCCGGAGAAATGCACATCGGGAATGTCGTGGGCGGGGTCGAGGTGAGGTTGTTGCTGCCGTGTGGTATCCAGTAGAACCCACTAATAAACCTGCGCCTCTTATCAAACACTCTGTAATTTATTGAAATGCACGTAAGTCTGCTTCTGCCCGGAGGGCGTGGGAGCTATCGGAGGTTACGACGGCAGCGATGGGCTGCGCAGCGGCCCCAGGTTGTATCTGACACACCGCGTGTGTCAGTGCTGCTGCCGGTTCCGGGCAGATCGCCGGCAAGCCGCCTCCCACAGTCCGGTGTTTGCTGCGAGACCAGCTCAGGTTTAAGCGTCACCACACAATCTCCACACAACGCCCATCCTGCCTCCATATGCCCATTTCAGACTCTCTCCATCGAAAAATAGGGAGAGCCCCATGAACCGAAATCTGGCTGTAAAACTGGGCACCATCGCGTTTCTGATCATTCTGCTGCTGATTCCATTGTTGATGATCGGCAGCCTGATCACGGATCGGCAGTTGCAGCGCGACGGGGTGCTGGACGATATCGCGCGCAGCTCAAGCTTCAGTCAACGCCTGACCGGCCCGCTGCTGGTCGTGCCGTATCGCAAGAACATCCGCCTCTGGAAGACCAACGCCCAGACCCAGGAGCGTTACCTTGAAACCGCTTCCCAGCGTGGCTTTCTGTACTTCCTGCCGGAGCGTTTCGAGCTGGATGGCAAAGTGCAGACCGAGCTGCGCTCGCGGGGCATTTACGAGGCGCGGCTTTACCATGCCGATAACCACATCAGCGGTCAGTTCGTATTGCCCGAGCAATTGGGTGTGACGGGTGATTTTGCCGACTACACCTTCGAGAAGCCTTATCTGGCGCTGGGCATCAGTGATGTTCGGGGTATCGAAAGCTCGCCGAAACTGCAGATGAACGGGCAGACGCTGGACCTGCTGCCGGGATCGCGGGTCGAGTGGCTTGGCGAAGGGGTGAGCGCCAACCTGCCGATGCTGGAAGGGCGCGAGCAGGTCACGCTGGATTTCGCATTCGATCTGCGCCTGCAGGGCACGGGTCAGTTCGAGGTCGCGCCAGTGGGCAAGTCCAGTCGCGTGCAGTTGAATGCGGACTGGCCGCACCCGAGTTTCATCGGCAATTACCTGCCGACCCAGCGCGAGATCACCGATAAGGGCTTCAGTGCCGCATGGCAGGCCTCGTTCTTTTCTACCAATCTGGAAGACGCACTCAGCCGCTGCCTGACAGCGCAGACATGCGAAGACTTTAAAAGTCGCAGTTTCGGTGTGAGTTTTGTCGATCCGGTGGATCAGTACCTCAAGAGTGATCGGGCTATCAAATACGCGCTGCTGTTCATCGCACTGACGTTTGCCGGGTTCTTTCTGTTCGAAGTGCTGAAAAGCATGGCCGTACACCCGGTTCAATACGCACTGGTGGGCGCGGCGCTGGCGTTGTTCTACCTGATGCTGCTGTCGCTGTCCGAGCATCTGGGTTTTGCCATGGCCTACGTGCTGTCGGCGAGCGCCTGTGTGTGTCTGATCGGGTTCTATGTCAGTCACGTGCTGCGCAGCGTGCTTCACGGGGCGGGTTTTGCGGCGGGCCTGAGCGCGTTGTATGGGTTGCTGTACGGACTGCTGAGTGCCGAGGACTACGCGTTGCTGATGGGCGCCTTGCTGCTGTTCGGCCTGTTGAGTGTGTTCATGGTCCTGACCCGCAAGCTGGACTGGTACGGCATTGCGATCAGTCGTCCGACCCAGCCGCTCGATGCGGCTCTGGAGGCCCGTCATGAGTAAGTGGCTGGGTTTGCGCGAGGATCAGGCCAGGGCGCGCTGTCTGATCTGCATGATCATCGGTCAGTTACCGGAGCCGCCACGATCCCGTGCATGCCCCGGCAATCGATCACGCAGCCTCAGACCGGTGGCTGAGTCGCCAGCATCGAAGGTCGCTGGCTGACTTCCAGGTACCAGTTGGCCAGACGAGGATAGGCGCCGCGCCAGCGCAGGTCAGGCTGGCGAAAGTCCAGATACCCCAGAGCCGCCGCGACGCTGATGGACGCCACATCGAATGACGAGCTGAGTTCGGTGATGGCGTCCTGCTCAAGGTAGGTGAGCGTGCGTTCGATCTTCGCCTGCTGATTCTCCAGCCACAGATCCCAGTGCTTCTCGGCAGGGCGCAGGGCGGTTTCATAGCGGATCAGGACGGCGGCATCGAGTATGGCATCGGCCAGCGAGGCGAGGGTCAGTCGTCTCCAGCGTGCCGAGCCGTCGCGCGGGATCAGCGGATTGCCGACATGTTGATGGTCCAGATAATCGAGGATGACGCGGCTGTCGTGGATCACATTGCCGTCGGCCAGGCGCAGCGCCGGAAGCTTGCCTGCCGGGTTGTCGCCGTTGAGCTCGTCAGACGGATTGACGGGTGTCAGCACCGTGGGATGCAAGTGCACGCGGTCAACCTGACCGGTTTCATGAAGCATCACCACCACTTTGCGGGCGAAGGGAGAGGCCGCGTTGAAATACAACGTCATCTGGGGGGCAGACATGGGTGTTCCTCGACTGAGACAGGTCCATAGACTAGTCAGCGAGTGGTGGGACTGCAATCGGGTTGATTGGATTGGCCTTGAGCGAGCTCGATTTCAAGTCCGCGTCCGCTCTCTCAGTGTCGCACCAGCAATCCCCGGATACTCAACCCCGCAGCTATCCCCATGCCTGCCCACGCCAGTGTGTCCCACCAGCCATCGCCCAGCAGCGCCGCAAACAGACCTGCGCCTGTCAGCAGTGCGATCCATGCGGGTTTGGCGAAGGTTTTCCAGAACCGGGACGGCTTGCCACTCATTGCGTCACCGGGATCTGAGTTGCGCTCGCTGTTCGGGCGGCGCGGCGTCTGACCCACCACAGGTAAACGCCGCTGCCGAGGACGATGATGGTCAACACATCCAGAGCGGCCCAGAGGATCTTCATCGGCATGCCGCCGTAGTCACCGAAGTGCAGCGGCTGCGACATGCCCAGTGCGTCCATGTACCAGGGTCGTTCGACCACGGCGGTGACTTGCAGGGTCTGGGCATCGATCAGCACAGGTGTTGCCAGGTGCGCGGTCAGGTGTGTGTTGCCCTTGAGAAAGACCGCGTAGTGATGCTCGCTGGAGAAGCGCGTGCCGGGGAAGGCGATGAAATCGGCTTGCATGCCGGGCGCGGCAGATTCGGCGATTTCCAGCAGGCGTGTGGCCGGGGCGCGTTGCGTCAGCGGCGGTGCGTCGCGATAGGGCGCGATCATGGTTGCCAGCGCGTCATTGCGCCACGAAGCAATCAACAGGTCGGCACAGGCACTGATCACGCCCGTGACGCCCACCACCAGCGCCCAGGTGAGGGTCACGACGCCAATCAGGTTATGCAGGTCGAGCCAGCGGGTCCGGGTGGACTTGCTCGCCCGGACCGTGCCGAACTCCAGCTTGCGCATGAACGGCGAATACAGCACCGTCCCGGACACAATCGCCACCACGAACAGCAATCCCATGAAGGCCAGCAGCAGCTTGCCCGGCAGTTCCGCGTACATGTCCACGTGCAGGCGCAGCATGACCATCATGAAGCCGCCGTTGGCCGACGGCATTTCCAGCGCTTCGCCAGTGCGCGCATCCAGCGCAAAGGTGTGGGACGAGTTGGGCTCGGTTCCGGCCGTTGCTGCCGTGATCGCCATCACGCCATTGGGGTCTTCGTCATCCCAGCCGAAATACTGCATCACCTCACCGGGACGATGCGCTTCGGCGGCCTTCGCCAATTGCTCCAGGTTCAGGTGAGGCGTGTCAGCGGGCATTTCCCTGTAATGCGGCGCATCGCCCAGCAGGTGATCGATCTCGTGGTGAAAGATCAGCGGCAGACCGGTAATGGCCAGCATCAACAGGAACAGTGTGCAGATCAGGCTGCTCCAGGTATGGACGACAGACCAGCGACGCACGGTTTGGCTTTTCATGGGGTATCCACAGGCGAAAGGGCAGGGCTCGTTAAGGCTGAGCCGCATGAAACCTGAAAAGTGTCAGCACAGGGCACGGTCGAGACTCGCCGCTGTGTTTCAGAGTTTTGCCGCAGCGGTGTCATTCCTTGGCAGGACCGTGACCCACCAGGGCGTATGTTCTTCGATCCGCACCGGCAACGCGGGCAACAACGCCTTGAGCGCCAGGTCGGTATCGGTCAGCGGAAAACTGCCGGTGATGCGCAGGTCGGCCACCTGCGGGTCGACGCCCAGATGCCCCGCTCGATAACGACCCAACTCCCCCAGCATGTCCTGCAGGCGGGCGTTGTCCACCACCAGCATGCCGCGGGTCCAGGCGTCCGCCCCCATCGGCAGGGCGAGCAGTGGACCCAGGCCGTCACGGGTCAGGCGGATCTGCTGGCCTTCGCGCAGAATCTGCTCCTGAGGAAGATCACGCGCGTTGGCGGCGACAGCCGATTGCAGCACGCTGAGCAGCGTGCCGTCGGCATCGCGCCTGACCAGAAAACGCGTGCCGAGCGCGCGCATATTGCCGTCCGGGGTTTCCACGATGAAGGGCCGGGGATCGTCATGATCGCCGGTCTGCACCAGTATCTCGCCGTCCTGCAGGATCACTCGACGCTGATTCGCATCGAAGCGCACATCAATTGCGCTGTGGGTGTTGAGGCGAATGACGGTGTTGTCGGCCAGACGCACATCGCGCTGTTCGCCGGTCGCTGTGCGCTGATCGGCGAGCCAGTAGTCCAGCACGAGGTAACGGTCAGCGGTGAACAGCGCCAGACCGCAGGCCAGGAACACCCCGGCCAGACCGCCACCGAGCTTGCGCAGACTGCGCCGCAGGGTGCCGGGCGATTGTTGCAAGGCCTTGCGCGCCGGACCTGACGGCACGGAAAAACGCTGGTTGAGCATGCCCAACTGGCTCCAGGCACGGGCGTGTTCTTCATCGGCCGCCAGCCAGCGGGCGAACTCGGCCCGCTCGGCATCGTTGCCGCTGGTCGAATCCAGATTCAGTTGCCACTCGATGGCTGCATCCAGCACGCGCGCCGATACCGGACTGGCATTCATGTCGGCGTGCCATACAGCGCCACATAGCACTGACGCATGGCCTGGGCCAGATACTGCCTGACCCGCGACACCGAGACGCCCAGCCTTTCGGCAATTTCGCCATGGCTCATGCCATCCAGACGGCTATACAAAAAGGCCGCACGCGCCTTGCTCGACAAGGTGGCCAGCAGGCGATCGATCGTTTTCAGGTCTTCCAGAATCAGTAATTGCTCTTCGGGAGAGGGTTGTTCGGCTTCCGGGACTTGCATCAGTTCGCACAGATACGCTTGTTCCAGCGCAGCACGACGGAAATGATCGAACATCAGGCCCTTCGCAACCGTCGCCAGAAACGCCCGCGGCTCTCTGGGTGCCTCCAGTTCATCACGCCCCAGCAAGCGCACGAACGTGTCCTGGCTCAGATCCTGCGCACGCTGCGGGCAGGCAACGTTGCGCCGAAGCCAACCCAGCAGCCAGCTACGGTGATCGCGATACAACGCTCCAACGATCTGGCTATGAGGACTTGGGACTGACGACACGAACGGCCTCGATGAGAAGAATCTAACTAAAGAGAATCATTCGCGATTGTGACAGGGCGCGTGGGTAGTGGCAATTGGCGTCTGTCGGCTGAGCGGCACATTCGGCTGCCTGACCGTTTCTACGCTCCTGCCAGGTAACGCCGTCCAGGACGTTCCGCATCCGCTGATGATCGTTCCTACGCTCGTGGGAATGCAGCCCGGGACGCTCTGCGTCCCAATGACGCCGCATCACATGATCAAAACGAATGCGACTGCTTGCGCCTGCGCCACTGGCCCAGGCATTCCTCCAGACGAACCGGGCTGTCGATCTGTTGACGGCGGGCGTGGCTGAAGAGGATCAGAGCCAGTTCGGCGGTGACCAGTGCATCGGCGCTGGCGTTGTGGCGCTCTTCGGCGTGCAGACCGAAGAAGCGGGTCCAGTCGTCCAGTCCGGCGTGGCGCAGGTTGGCCTGCTCGCAGAGCATCGGGGCGATTTCCGCAACGTCGAAGAAAGGATGCTGCAGGCGGTAATTCAGGCTGTCTTTCAAGGCACGCGACAGCATGTGCTGGTCGAACGGCGCATGAAACCCCAGCACCGGGCTGTCGCCCAGAAACTCCATGAAATCCAGCAGCGCCTCGACCGGCTCACTGCCCGCTGCAATCGCACTGGGTGCCAGGCCGTGAATCAACACCGCCGGGCTGACCTTGTGATCGACGCGCAACAGCGTGCGCTCGAATTGCTGACCCAGATCGATGGCACCGTCCTCGATCACCACCGCGCCGATGGACAGCACCTGGTCGCGGTTCATGTTAAGGCCGCTGGTTTCCAGATCCAGCACCACCCAGCGCTGCTGGCGCAATGGCTTGTCGCTCAGCTTCGCGCAGCTTGGCAGTGCGTTGAGCCGCTGCACCTCTTGGTTGTCCAGCGGTGCGGTCCTGGGGCGAGGCTTCAGCCAGTCGAACAGATTCATAGGACGTCGATATTCACAGTTGATAGCGCATTGTCAGGCTGGTTTGCAGACGCTGCGCCTGACGAAACGATTCACGCAGGATGCGCCTGTCCAGATGGTTCAGGGTGTCCGGGTCGATGCGGTTGGAGTACGCCAGGTTCTGACGGCTCTGCAATTGGTGCTGCTGCATGCGCGTCTGCTGGATGAAGTGATATGCCTCTTCATAGGCCGCACCGTCCAGCGGGTCGATGGCCTCACGCTCGACCAGTTGCCGCAGGCGCTCCAGGGTATTGTTGGCCCCGATGCCGTTGGCCAGCGCCAAGAGTCGCGCGCCATCCACGAACGGCGTCAGGCCTTCGGTTTTCAGGTCCAGCGTGTCTTTTTCGCTGCCCTTGCGGGCCAGCACGAAGTCCTTGAAACGGCCCACGGGCGGACGTTGGCGCAGTGCGTTTTCAGCCATCATGCGCTGGAACAGTTTGTTGTCCGCGACCTGTTCGAGAATGCCGCGACGCAGTTGCTCGCAGCCGCTTTCATCGCCCCAGACCACACGCAGGTCGAAGTAGATGCTCGAGGCCAGCAGATTCTCGGGTGTGGCTTCCCGAATGAACGACGCGAACCGTCGGGACCATTCGGCGCGCGACAGACACAATTCAGGGTTGCTGGCCATGATGTTGCCTTTGCACAGCGTGAAGCCGCACTGCGCCAGACTCTGGTTGATCCGCTCGGCAATCGGCAGCAGCAGGGCGCGAATGCGAGTGGCTTCTGCGGCGTCGGCGGCCTCGAACAGAATGCCGTTGTCCTGGTCGGTGTGCAGCGTCTGCTCGCGTCGGCCTTCGCTGCCGAAGCACAGCCAGCTGAACGGCACGCCGGGATCACCCTTTTCTTCGAGCGTCAGCTCGATGACCCGGCAGACGGTGTGGTCGTTGAGCAGCGTGATGATCTGCGTGATCTGGGTCGAAGACGCCCCGTGGGCCAGCATGCGGTCGACCAGTTGGATGATATCGCCGCGCAGTCCGGTCAGCGCTTCGATGCGTGGCGCATTGCGGATGGTGCGCGCCAGATGCACCAGGTCGACCCGTTGCAGGGAGAACAGATCCCGCTCGGAAACAACGCCGCACAGGCGTCCATCCTTGACCAGACACACATGGGCAATGTGCCGCCCTGTCATCGCGATGGCTGCATCGAATGCGCTTGCGTCGGGGCTGAGGTGAAAGGGTGACTGGCTCATGCTGTGGCGGATTTCGGCACCGAAGTCGGTAGAGACATCGGCGACTGCTTCGCGCAGATCACGCAGGGTGAAAATGCCCAGCGGCGCCTGACGTTCATCAACGATCACGATGCTGCCCACTTGCTGTTCATGCATCAGCTTCACGGCTTCACGCATCGGCATGTCGGGGCCGCACATGACGGGATGTCGCATGGCCAGTTCGCCAAGGCGAGTGTTCAGGGAGTACTGCGTCCCCAGGGTTTCAGCGGCACGTTGCTGAACCTGCTGATTGACCTGATCCAGCAAACTGCTGACGCCGCGCAAGGCGAAGTCGCGAAAGGTCGTGGACAGTGCGAACAGCTTGATGAAGGCCTGCTTGTTCAGTTGCAGGCAAAACGTGTCTTCGGCCGCCAGATGCTCGGTGCGCGTGGCCCGTTCGCCCAGCAATGCCGCCAGTGGAAAGCATTCGCCGGTAGTGATCTCAAAGGTGGTTTCGGTACCGCCTTTGGCAGAATGCGGACGTTCGCCTACCACTCGGCCCTGTTTGACGATATAAAAGTGCTCTACTGGCCCATCGCCAGGCTTGATGATGCTCTCATCGGCAGCGTAAAACCTGAGCTGACATTGCTCGACGAGGTAGGCCAGATGGGCGTTTTCCATCTGGTTGAAAGGCGGGAATCGTTGCAGGAACTGCATGGTGCCGTGAATGTTCTGCAGCACCGCTGTCTTGCCTGCCTGGGTGAAAGCGTCTGCTTTACTCATGAGCTGTTCCGCGTTCTTGTTATTGACGCTCATGGTCGGCCGCTTGCAGCACAGTGCCCATTGGACGTAAGTCTTACGCCTTTGCTGAACGTTATGGGTCACGCTGTTGCCAGAGAGTGGTGAACGAACGCACTGGAGCGCGAACGATCATTGGCCGGGAAGCCGACGAAATACAGTGCAGGTCTACTTTATCTGCTGTCGGATAGGTTCAGGGAATGATGAGATTGCGATGATTGACCACGACATATTGAGCGACGAAGAGCGCAGAGCCCTCACTGAGGTCATGCTGGAGCCTGACCGCGATGCGCCACAACGCGTGCTGATCGTCGATGACGACAACGACGCGCGCGAGCTACTGGCCGAAATTCTCAGCCTCAACGACATCAGCTGCATGACAGCGTCCGATGTTGACGGGGCGCTTGAGCTGATCAGGACGCGTGAGTCCATTGGGCTGCTGATCACTGACCTGCGCATGGCGCCATCCGATGGTCTGGACCTGATACGTCAGGTGCGCGAATCCGATCGCGCCGAATTGCCTATCATCATTGTTTCAGGCGATGCCAATGTGCGTGACGCCATCGATGCGATGCACCTGAACGTTGTGGATTTTCTGCTCAAGCCGCTCAATACCAAGCAACTGGTCAAGCTGATCAGGCGGGAATTGGGGATGTGAGATGAGGTGCGCCGCCAGGGCCTGAGCCCTGGAGCGCGGTTTACCTGCGGCGTTACTGAGCGTTTTTAGCCTTGAACTCGCGACGACGACGATGCAGCACCGGCTCGGTGTAGCCGTTCGGCTGGCGAGTGCCTTCGATCACCAGTTCAACCGCTGCCTGGAAGGCAATATTGCTGTCGAAGTCCGGAGCCAGTGGACGATACAGCGTATCGCCTGCGTTCTGCCGATCCACCACCGGCGCCATGCGTTTCAGGCTTTCCAGCACCTGCGCTTCAGTGACCACGCCATGGCGCAGCCAGTTGGCCATGTGCTGGCTGGAAATGCGCAGCGTTGCGCGGTCTTCCATCAGGCCGATGTCGTTGATATCCGGCACCTTCGAGCAGCCTACGCCCTGATCGATCCAGCGCACCACGTAACCCAGAATGCCCTGCGCGTTGTTGTCCAGTTCGTTCTGGATTTCTTCAGGCGTCCAGTGGGTATTCGGTGCGAGCGGGATGGTCAGAATGTCGTCCACAGACGCCGGCTCGCGCTGGGCCAGTTCGGCCTGACGGGCGAACACATCGACCTTGTGATAATGCAGCGCATGCAAGGCAGCAGCCGTCGGCGAAGGCACCCACGCGGTGTTGGCACCGGCCAGCGGGTGAGCGATTTTCTGCTCCAGCATTGCAGCCATCAGGTCAGGCATCGCCCACATGCCCTTGCCGATTTGCGCCTTGCCTTGCAGGCCGCATTTCAGGCCGATATCGACGTTGGAGTTCTCGTAGGCCGCGATCCATTTTTCGGCCTTCATCTGCGCCTTGCGCACCACCGGACCTGCTTCCATCGAGGTGTGAATTTCATCGCCCGTGCGGTCCAGGAAACCGGTGTTGATGAACACCACGCGCTCGCTGGCAGCCTGGATGCAGGCCTTGAGGTTCACCGTGGTGCGGCGTTCCTCGTCCATGATCCCGACTTTCAGTGTGTTGCGTGGCAGGCCCAGTACCTGTTCGACACGGCCGAACAACTCGTTGGTAAACGCCGCTTCTTCCGGGCCGTGCATTTTCGGTTTGACGATGTACATCGAGCCGCGACGGCTGTTGCTGCGTGTGGTATTGCCGTTGAGGTTGTGCATCGCCGCGAGGCTGGTCAGCAGACCGTCGAGGATGCCTTCTGGCACTTCGTTGCCGTGCTTGTCCAGAATCGCATCGATGGTCATCAGGTGACCGACGTTGCGGATGAACAGCAGCGAGCGTCCGTGCAGCGTCACTTCGCCGCCAGCAGGCGTGGTGTAGACACGGTCCGGGTTCATGGTGCGGGTGAAGGTTTCGCCGCCCTTGGACACCGACTCGGCCAGATCGCCTTTCATCAGGCCCAGCCAGTTGCGATACACGATGACCTTGTCGTCGGCATCGACCGCAGCGATGGAGTCTTCGCAGTCCATGATGGTGGTCAGCGCGGCTTCCATCAGGATGTCTTTCACGCCTGCAGGATCGGTCTGTCCGACGGAGCTGGACGCGTCGATCTGGATTTCGAAATGCAGGCCGTTGTGTTCGAGCAGCACGGCGATCGGTGCCGAGGCATCGCCCTGGAAGCCGATCAGTTGTGAGTCGTTCCTGAGCCCGGTGTTGCTGCCGCCCTTGAGGCTGACCACCAGCTTGCCGTCGATCATTCTGTAGGCGGTCGATTCAACGTGCGAGCCCGCTGACAGCGGCGCGGCTTCATCAAGGAAGGCGCGTGCGAAGGCAATGACCTTGTCGCCACGCACCTTGTTGTAGCCTTTGCCCTTCTCGGCTCCGCCCGCTTCGCTGATGGCATCGGTGCCATAGAGCGCGTCGTACAGCGAGCCCCAACGGGCGTTGGATGCGTTGAGCGCAAAGCGTGCGTTCATCACCGGCACGACCAGTTGCGGGCCAGCCATGGTGGCGATTTCTTCATCGACGTTTTGCGTCGTGATCTGGAAATCCGCCGCTTCTGGCAGCAAATAACCGATTTCCTGAAGGAATGCCTTGTAAGACGAGGCGTCGTGGGCCTGTCCGGCATGGGACTGATGCCAGGCATCGATTCTGGCCTGCAAGTCGTCACGTTTTTCGAGAAGAGCGCGGTTTTTCGGAGCGAGGTCGTGGATCAGTGGGTCCGCACCGGCCCAGAACGCATCGACACTGAGGCCGGTTCCGGGAATGGCTTCGTTCTGAACGAAGTCATACAGGGCTTTGGCGACCCGCAGGCCACCGACTTGAACGTACTCAGTCATTGCACTTGCCTCACTCTGCTCAGCAGGGTCGAGCTCACTCAAGGAGCGCTCTGTTATTGGTTTCGGTGTTATGTAGTGCGCGCTGCGAAATACTACATGAGCGGCAGCCTTGTGAAAACGCTGGCGAATATGTCGATAGAACGACTGGTTTGTCTTATCCGGTCACGCTTTCTTCGTGCTGTGCTCAAAAGCCGTCTGGATTGTTCCACATGTCGTGTTGAACGGTACACGATTTGCCATTCGCGGTCCGCTGCGCAACCGTGCCTATACTCATCCAACCCTTGCATTGTGAACAACAAGAGGAATTGACTGTGGATCATCTCGTCGTAACGCTGGTTGCACCTGACAAGCCCGGACTGGTCGAGCGTATTGCCCAATGCATCGCCGAGCAGGGTGGCAACTGGCTGGAGAGCCGCATGTCCCGCATGGCCGGGCAGTTCGCAGGCATTCTGAAAGTGGGCGTGGAACCTGAAAAGTACGATGACCTGATCGCCGCGCTGAATGGGCTCTCCACTCATGGCATCCGCATGCTGCTCGCCGAAAGCGTGGTCGAGACCACCGGCCAGACTCGACCGATCAGCATGGAACTGGTCGGCAACGACCGCGCCGGTATCGTGCGCGACATCACCCGTGTGCTGGCGGAGCAGGGCGTCAACGTCGAACGGCTGATCACCGATGTATCGCCTGCGCCCATGAGCAGCGAACTGCTGTTTCATGCCGATGCGTTGCTTGGCGTGCCGTTGAGCCTGTCGCTGGACGACCTGCAGGCCCGGCTGGAAACACTGGCGGATGATTTGATGGTGGAGTTGGTGTTGCGTTCAGAAGACAACCCACGCTGAGGCTTATCCACGCTTATCCTGCACCTGCCTGTGGATAAGCTGGGGGAATCGCGTTGCACGCCATGTGTAGCGCGGCTTTGCGAGAACTGATCAAAAATTCTACAGTTTCAACGGCTTGTGCACAAATAGCGTGAGTCTGCTTGTGGATAACCGTTGGAGAACCCCTTGCAGGCCACGTAGAACGTGGCTTGCAAGGTTCTGTATGTTTTTTGATCAGCTTCGGCGGCGCAGACTCAGCCAGGCGTCGATGCTGTAAATCGCAAGACCCGCCCAGATGCAGGCGAAGGTGACGATGGTGCTGGCGTTCATATGCTCGTCGTAAAGCAACACGGCCAGCAGCAGGACCAGCGTTGGTGCCAGGTACTGAAGAAACCCCAGCGTGGTGTAAGGCAGATGTCGGGCAGCAGCGTTGAAACACACCAGCGGAATCAGCGTGACCGGGCCTGCGGCTGCCAGCCAGATGGCCTGGGAGGTGGTCCAGAACTCGGCCTGCGCACTCAGTGCGCCCGGATTGAGCGCCAGCCAGATCAGTGCCAGCGGCACCAGCATCCAGGTTTCCACGACCAGCCCGGGCAGGGCAGCGACCGGGGCTTTCTTGCGGATCAGCCCGTAGAAGCCGAATGTCAGCGGCAACACCAGCGAGACCCACGGCAGATTGCCGACCTGCCAGACCTGCTGCGCCACCCCGGCTGCTGCAAAACCCACTGCCAGCCATTGCAGACGCCTGAGCCGTTCGCCGAGCAGCACCATGCCGAGCAGCACGTTGACCAGCGGATTGATGTAATACCCAAGACTGGCTTCGACCATGCGCCCGTTGTTCACCGCCCACACGTACACAATCCAGTTGGCTGCGATTAACGAACCGCTGAGTGCCAGCACCGCGAGGCGTTTCGGGTTGTCTCGCAGTTCGCGCCACCAGCCGGGGTGTTTCCAGAACATCAGCACGATCGAGCCGAACAGCGCCGACCAGAGCACTCGGTGAATGATGATCTCGATGGCCGGTACGGCGGCGATGGCTTTGAAGTAGATGGGGAACAGACCCCAGATGGTGTAAGCACTCAGGCCGAGAATGTATCCGCGACGCGGATTTGCAGCTTGCATGGGTCGTCCCTTAAAAGCAGGTTTTTATAAGTGTTTCATCGTGCCCGCGCACAGTGCTCATGGTTATACACACGTCTTGCTGCAGCCAACGGACTGTGGGAGGCGGCTTGCCGGCGATGCGATTTCCGAAGCGACATATCGATGACTGAACTGACGCCATCGCCGGCAAGCCGCCTCCCACGGGGCCTGCATTCAGTCAGACGCTTTCGTTTAGCCCTGTTTTGCGTGTCTTCAGGACGTGTGCGTAACGAAGAGTGCAGGAGTGAGAACGATTATTGAGTGTTCAAAACAGCTTCAGTGGCTCCTCGTTCAACGCCGACATCTGCTCGCGCAGGGCCAGAATGTGGTCGCCCCAGTAACGTTCGGTGCCGAACCAGGGGAAGCTGTGCGGGAATGCCGGGTCATCCCAGCGGCGCGCCAGCCAGGCGCTGTAGTGCATCAGGCGCAGGGCGCGCAACGGCTCGATCAGGGCGAGTTCGCGCGGGTCGAAATCGTGGAATTCGTTGTAGCCGTCCATCAACTCGGACAATTGGCCGAGACGTTCCTGGCGATCACCGGCCAGCATCATCCAGACGTCCTGCACCGCAGGCCCCATGCGACAGTCGTCCAGGTCGACGATGTGGAACACTTCGTCGCGGCACATCATGTTGCCGGGGTGGCAGTCGCCGTGCATGCGAATGTTGGTGTGCGGCGTTGCGGCGTAGACGTCCTCGACCCGCTTGAGCAGATCGCGCGCCACCGACTCGTAGGCGGGCAACAGGCTGCGCGGGATGCAGTCGTTTTCCAGCAGGTAGTTGACCGAGTCATTGCCAAAATTCTTCACGCCCAGCGCTTCACGGTGCGCGAACGGCTTGGTTGCACCGACGGCATGGATGCGGCCCAGCAACTGGCCCAGGCGGTACAACTGATCGAGATTGCCCGGCTCGGGCGCGCGCCCGCCACGACGTGGGAACAGGGTGAAGCGAAAGCCCGCATGTTCGAACAGGGTTTCACCGTTGTGCACCATGGGCGCGACCACGGGTACTTCGACTGCGGTCAGCTCCTGCGTGAAGCTGTGCTCTTCGAGAATCGCCTCGTTGGTCCAGCGTTGCGGGCGGTAGAACTTGGCGATCAGCGGCTGGCCGTCTTCGATACCGACCTGATACACCCGGTTTTCATAACTGTTGAGCGCCAGGATGCGCGCATCACTGAGAAAACCGATGCTTTCGACGGCATCGAGGACGAGATCGGGAGTAAGTGTTGCGAACGGATGAGCCATGACTACTCCTGCGCGCAGCAGGTTGCCGCGTCGGACCGCTGATGTTAACGCAGACCGGTCCCGGTTCGCCAAAGCCCTGATGGTTTATCTGCGCAAGCATTCGATTGTCACCAAACGTTCATCGTCCGTTCTCTGTTCAGCCATATGGGATCACTAGAGTCGCCGCCAATGAGATCGATCTCAAAAAGGGGCGACAATGACGGATCTGAAAGCGGTTGCGAGACTGGCCGGGGTTTCCCGGGCCACGGCTGCCCGCGCCTTTGCGACGCCCGATGTGGTGCGCGCCGACACGCGTGAAAAAATATTCGTCGCCGCACGCGAGCTGGGCTTCCGTCCGAACCGGCTGGGCCGTCAGTTGCGCCTGCAGACCACCAACCTGATCGGCGTGGTCGTTCCCAACCTTCATAACCCGGTCTTCGCCGAACAGTTTCAGGCGATGGAAAGCGCCGCCCGTCGTTGCGGGTACAACCTGCTGCTGGTCACCACCGATTACGCCAGCGAGCGTGAAAGCGACGTGGTGGAAGAGCTGTTGCGCCAGCGGGTGGACGGACTGGTGCTGACGGTGACCGACGCCGAGCACAATCAGGTCCTGCAAAGCCTGATCAATGAAGACACGCCTTTCGTGCTCGCCTACCACCAGACCAGCAACCCGGATTACAGCGCAGTGTCGGTGGATAACCGGGCAGGCATGGCGCTGGCCACACGCCATTTGATCGAACTCGGGCACTCGCGCATCGCCATGGTCGCGGGTCCGGCCATGCAGTCCGACCGTGCGCGCCTGCGTTACGCGGGCTATGGCGAGGCGATGCTTGCGCAGGGGCTTCAACAACTGCCGGTCATTGAAATGCCGGCTCACACCCAGGCGGATTTCGCCGCAATCGAGCCTCTGTTGCGCGGTCCCGACGCGCCGACAGCGCTGGTCTGTTCCAACGACCTGCTGGCCATCAGCCTGATTGCCGAACTGCGGCGCAACGGTCTGGAGGTTCCCGGCCGCGTTTCGGTGATGGGCTTCGATGGCATTGCTCTGGGCACCCAGATGCACCCGACCTTGTGCACCGTCGTTCAGCCCATTGCCGAGCTGGCGCACACCCTTATTGATCAATTGCTGGCGCAGATCGCTGGATCTGCGCCGGTTTCCCACTGCCTGCCGTGCCATATCCGGCCCGGTGAAAGTACCCAGTCCTATCAGGAGACGCTTCATGCTCAGCTTCAGTAAAACCCTCGCGGCACTGTTGTTGTGTGGCGCGGCCAGCCTCGCTCAGGCCGCCGAAACCGCGATTTGCTACAACTGCCCGCCCGAGTGGGCGGACTGGGGCTCGCAGCTCAAGGCCATCGCCGACAGCACCGGCGTGCAGGTGCCGCTCGACAACAAGAACTCCGGGCAGGCGCTGGCGCAGATCGTTGCCGAACAGGCTGCACCGGTTGCCGACGTGGTGTATTACGGCGTGACCTTCGGTCTGCAGGCGCAGAAGGCCGGGGTGGTCGACACCTACAAGCCCAAGCACTGGGATGATATTCCGGCTGGCCTGAAAGACCCGGCGGGGCACTGGTTCGCCATTCACTCCGGTACGTTGGGCATCATGGTCAACGTCGACGCACTGGGCGGCCTGCCTGTGCCGCAGAGCTGGGCAGACCTGCTCAAGCCTGAGTACAAGGGCATGGTCGGCTACCTTGATCCGTCCAGCGCATTCGTGGGTTATGTCTCCGCTGTGGCGATCAACCAGGCGATGGGCGGCACGCTGGATAATTTTGCGCCTGCCATCGACTATTTCCAGAAACTGGCGAAAAACTCGCCCATCGTGCCCAAACAAACGGCCTATGCCCGCGTGCTGTCCGGTGAGTTGCCGATCCTGGTCGACTACGACTTCAACGCTTACCGCGCCCGCTACAAGGACAAAGCCAACGTCGCGTTCGTGATTCCCAAGGAAGGCACCATCGGTGTGCCGTACGTGATGAGTCTGGTGGCCAAGGCGCCGCATCGCGCCAACGCCGAGAAGGTGCTGGATTTCGTACTGTCCGACGAAGGTCAGGCTCTGTGGGCCAAGGCTTATCTGCGTCCGGTGCGCTCGAACATGCCTGCCGAGGTGGCCGCGCAGTTCCTGCCGGACAGCGACTATGCCCGCGCAGGTGTGGTGGATTACCAGCACATGGCGGCGGTGCAGGAAGCTTTCGCGGCCCGTTACCTGCGTGAGGTGAAGTAATGTCAGCCTCGCTGGGAGACGCCGTTGTTTTGCGTTCGAGCGGATTGTCCAGGCTGCGCCTGCGCCCGACCGCTGCCGTGGCGCTTGCCCCGGCGATGGCCGTGCTGGTGGCGTTCTGGCTGCTGCCGCTGACGCACCTGATCGTGCTCGGTGTGCAGGGCAACGAAGTGGATGGCAGCGGTTACTGGCAAGTGCTGAGCAGCGCCCAATACATGGGCAGTCTTGCGCAGACCTGTGTGCTGGCTGCCGTGGTGACACTGGCCGCCTTGCTGGTTGGTGGAATCAGCGGTGTGTTTCTTGCCCGCAATCAGTTCTTCGGCCGCTCCGCGCTGGTCGCGCTGCTGACCTTTCCTCTGGCGTTTCCTGGCGTGGTGGTGGGTTTTCTGGTGATCCTGCTGGCGGGTCGGCAAGGCATCTTTGCCGCGCTCGGCCTGGAACTGGCAGGTGAACGGTGGATCTTCGCCTATTCGCTGACCGGCCTGTTCATTGGCTACCTGTACTTCTCGATTCCGCGGGTGATCCTCACGGTCATGGCGGCCTGTGAAAGTCTGGACCGGAGTCTGGAGGAAGCAGCGCATTCGCTGGGCGCAGGACACTGGCGTGTGGTGTGCGACGTGATTGTGCCGGGCCTGATGCCTGCGTTGGTGTCCTGCGGCGCGATCTGCTTTGCGACGTCCATGGGCGCATTCGGTACGGCGTTCACGCTGGGCACACGCCTGAATGTCACGCCGGTGGCGATCTATAACGTGTTCACCAACTACGCCAACTTCACGGTCGCCGCTGCGTTGTCGGTGATCCTCGGCCTGGTGACCTGGGCGGTGCTGTTGCTGGCGCGCCGTCTGGTCAAGAATTCGGGGATCGCCCTGTGAAACGTTCTCCTCTGTTTGCTGCGCAGTTGCTGTTCACCCTGTTGGTCTGCGCGTTCATGCTGGTGCCCGTGGTGCTTTCGCTGCTGGCCGGCCTGACGCGCAATTATTTTCAGGGCCTGTCCAGCGGGCTGACCTTCGACTGGCTGGTGCAGGTCTGGCAGGCCTATTCGCCAACGGTCTGGCTGTCGCTGCAACTGGCCTTGGCCTGTGCGCTGTGCGTCTGCCTGATCGGCGTACCCGCCGCTTATGCGCTGGTGCGCATGAATAACCGGTTCAGCCGCGCCTTCGAAGAGCTGATGGTGTTGCCGGTCGCCATGCCGGGGCTGGCCAGTGCTCTGGCATTGCTGCTGACCTACGGGCAATTCGGCAGCTTTCGCGGCAGTTGGCTGTTCATTCTGGTTGGCCATGTGCTGTTCACCCTGCCGTTTCTGGTACGTCCGGTAATGGCTGTGATGCAGCGCCAGCAACTGCCGGTGCTGGAAGAGGCGGCGGCAAGTCTGGGCGCCGGGCCGATCAAGCGCTTCTTCAGCGTGGTGGTGCCCAACTGCCGCGCCGGGATTCTGGCCGGCGTGCTGATGGTGGTGACGTTGTCGCTGGGCGAATTCAACCTGACCTGGATGCTGCACACCCCCATGACCAAAACCCTGCCGGTCGGTCTGGCCGACAGTTACGCGTCGGCGCGGCTGGAAGTGGCCAGCGCCTACACCCTGCTTTTTCTTTTGCTGATTGTGCCGCTGCTGATTGCGTTGCAGGCCATCAGCGCCCGTCTTGCCCGAGGAGACAGCCGATGAGCGGCACGACCATACGCCTGAAGGGCTGCCGCAAGGCATTTGCCGACGGCACCGTTGCTGTACAGGACCTGCACCTGACCATTGAGCCCGGCGAAACGCTGGCGATTCTCGGCCCGTCGGGCTGCGGTAAAACTACCACGTTGCGCCTGATCGCCGGGCTTGAGCGTCCCGACGTCGGGCAGGTGCTGTTCGATGATCAGGACATGACGCGCCTGCCCATCGAACGGCGTGATGTCGGCATGGTGTTTCAGAATTACGCGTTGTTCCCCAACCTCGATGTGACGGGCAATATCGTCTACGGCTTGAAGATTCGAGGTCTGTCCCACGCCGAGCGCAACAAGCGCTGTGATGAGTTGCTTGAACTGGTCGGCCTGACCGATCACGGCAAGCGCCGCATTCATGAACTGTCCGGCGGGCAACGTCAGCGCGTTGCGCTGGCACGTGCGCTGGCGCCGCGTCCTCGGGTGTTGCTGCTCGACGAACCGCTGGCCGCGCTGGACGCACAATTGCGCGAGCGCCTGCGCAGCGAGCTGGATCAACTGTTGCGCGGGCTGGGCATTACCTCGGTATTCGTGACCCACGATCAGGGCGAAGCGATGGCCTTGGGTGACCGGATTCTGGTCATGGACAAGGGCTGTGTTTCGCAACTGGCGACCCCGAGGGAAATCTACCAGCAGCCCGCCAACGCGTTCGTGGCCGGGTTCGTTGGCAACCTCAATGCGTTCAGCGTGCTCGGGCGTACCGAGTCAGGTCTCAAGGTCAGTGGCGGTGAGTTGCCATGGTCGGGCGTCGATCAACCGGTCACGGTGTATTGCCGTCCCGAGCACCTGCGCCTGACGTCCGGAGGCGGGCAGTTGCAGGGCCGGCTGGTCGGTCAGTTCTTTCAGGGCGCGCAGAGTCGTCTGCTGGTGGACGTCGGCGGCGCTCAGCCGTTGCTGGTCGACAGCCCGGATAACCTGATCCATGCGGCAGGCGCGCATCTCGGCTTGAGTGTCGATCCGCAAGTGCTGTTCACCCTGCATTCGTAAGCCGTTTTTCTGTCGAGAAATTATTTTGAATCGTCCGTTTCTTATTGCCCAGATCAGTGACCTGCACCTCAAGGCCGATGGCCGTCTGACCTACGGGGTCGTCGACACGCTGGGCGCGTTGCGCCGCGCTGTCGAACACATCAATGCCAGCAAACAGCGCCCGGATATTGTGGTGATCAGCGGCGATCTGGTGGACTTCGGCAGGGCCGATGAATACGCGGTGCTCAGGCCGGAATTGGAGCGTCTGCAGATGCCGTTCTATCTGGTACCCGGCAATCACGACGACCGCGAGCATTTGCTGGCTGCGTTTGCGGATCACGTGTACCTGCCGCTGTCCGCAGACGGTTCGCTGGACTGGGTGGTCGAGCAGCATCCGGTGCGTCTGATCGGCCTGGACTCGACCATCCCCGGCGAGCATGGCGGGCAACTCGATTATTGCCAGCTTGACTGGCTGAACGCTCAACTGTCGCGTCGCCCCGATGTGCCGACGGTGATCATCCTGCATCACCCGCCGTTCATGTCCGGCATCGGTCACATGGATCACAAGCCTTTCGGCAACGCGGTGGAGCTGGAGAGGGTTATCGCCCGGCACCCGCAGGTGGAGCGTCTGTTGTGCGGGCATTTGCACCGGCCGATGCAGCGTCGTTTCGGTGGCAGCCTGACCTGCGTCTGCCCCGGCACTTCACACCAGATCGTGCTCGACCTGGACGAAGCCGCGCCTGCGCATTTCAATCTGGAACCTGCGGGTTACGTGCTGCACCGCTGGCATCCTCAGGAAGGGCTGGTCAGCCACAACGCGGTGTTCGGGGAATATGAAGGGCCGTATCCGTTCTACGATGCCAATGGACTGATTGACTGAGGTTGGTCAGGCTTGATCGTGCCAATCGCTCCGCGTTGGCATGCATCCCGTGACGCTCCGCGTCACAAATGGTTCAGACTGAGGATTCAGTTAGCCGGGCGCATGACGTGGCTAACGCTGGAGCCTGGGCGCACATCTGCGCCACATTCGAGAGCGGACGCGGAGCGTCCTGGGAGGCATTCCCACGCAGAGCGTGGGAACGATNGTGGCTGCGTCAGGCGCCGATGACGCCGCCGTCCTGGCGGGTGATCAACATTACCGATGAGCGCGGTTTGCCGTTGGGCAGGTGCTCGGGGAAGGTCGAACCGCCGTTCTCGCCGGGGTGCTGAACGCCGATGAACATCGTGCGATAGTCCGGCGCGAAGCTGATGCCGGTGATTTCGCAGCCGACCGGCCCGACCAGGAAACGGCGGATTTCACCGGTGGCCGGGTCGGCGCAGAGCATCTGGTTGTTGCCCATGCCCGCGAAGTCGCCCTTGTTGCTGGAGTCGCCATCGGTCTGGATCCACAGGCGACCGGCCGCGTCGAAGCTCAGGCCGTCCGGGCTGTTGAACATGTTCTGCGGGGTGATGTTGCTGGAGCCACCCTGCGGCGTACCCGGATGCACGGTCGGGTTGCCCGCGACCACGAACAGGTCCCACTCGAACGTCAGGGACGAGGCGTTATCTTTCGTTTCACGCCAGCGCAGGATCTGCCCGTACTGGTTCTTGGCGCGCGGGTTCGGACCACCGACCGGCTGGCCATCCTCGCCGCGCTTGGCGTTATTGGTCAGGGTGCAATAGACCTGGCCATCCTTGGGGCTGACCACAATCCATTCCGGGCGGTCCATGCGGGTGGCTTTCACGACGCTGGCGGCCAGGCGCGCGTGGATCAGCACTTCTGCCTGATTGTTGAAACCGTTGGTTGCGTCGAGCCCGTTCTTGCCATGGGTCAGCTCGATCCACTGGCCCTTGCCTTTCGGGTGGTCCGGGTTGTTGTCGCCACCGTCGAACTGCGCCACGTACAACGTGCCGTGGTCCAGCATGTTGCGGTTGTTCTTCGGATTGATGCGATCGATCCTGTTGCGGCTGACGAACTTGTAGATGAACTCGCCGCGTTCGTCATCGCCCATGTACACCACGGCACGGCCGCTCTTGGTCAGGGTGAAGGCGGCGTTCTCGTGCTTGAAGCGACCCAGCGCGGTGCGTTTGACCGGCATGGAGTCGGGCTCGAACGGATCGATCTCCACCACCCAGCCGTGACGGTTGATCTCGTTGGGGTTCTTGGCGACGTCGAAGCGCGGGTTGTACAGGTGCCAGTTGTTATCCCGGCTGGCAACTGTCACGCCATAGCGCTTCATGCCTGCATCGAAGACCTGATCAGGATTGGTGCTGCCGAAGCAGTCGGTGAAGTTCTCTTCGCACGTCAGGTAAGTGCCCCACGGCGTCTTGCCGTTGGCGCAGTTCTGAAAGGTGCCCAGCACGCGGGTGCCGGTTCTGTCGGCTTCGGTCTTGAGCCACTCATGGCCAGCGGCCGGGCCGCTCACTTTGATCGGCGTGTTGCCGTGAATGCGACGGTTGTAGCGCGAGCCCTGCACGAACTGCCATTTGCCGTTCTTCTGCTGGACTTCGATCACTGAAACGCCTTCGGCGGCCAGGGCCTTGCGCACGTCTTCGGCCGATTGCGGCGTCTGGCCGTGATCGAAGAGGTAGCGATAGTTGGTGTATTCGTTGTTGATCGCCATCAGCGCGCGATCCTTGCGGCCGCGCATCGGGAACAGGCTCATGCCGTCGTTGTTGTCGCCGAACTGCACTTCCTGCGCTCGGGCGGAGCCTTTGCCGCTCGGATCGAAAGCCGGGCCGCCCGCCTCCAGCGGCTGGCCCCAGCTGATCAATACGGAGGAGGTGTAGCCCGCCGGCAGGCTGATGCTGTCGGCGGTGGCGGCGGGAATGCTTTCAAAACCCAGCAGTCTGCGGGAAGCCGAGCTGATGCCTTCGGCCAGTGCGCTACGGGTCAACAGGTTGCCGCCCAGAAACATCGCAGCGCCGCACAGGGCGCCCGCGCTGATGAAGCCCCGGCGGGTGAGACCGACCATGTTTTCAAGATCGGTGGACTGATTTTCTTCTAATAGTTTCATCATCACGGCTCCCACAAATGTGGTGGCTACCTTAAAGCGCGTGTATGACGGAATTGTGTCGTAACAATGGCCCTGAATCGTTAGAGCGGCGTGCCCAGCAGAACCAGTGAAGGCGCGAAGCGAACCTGCACCGGATTGCCGGTTTCCAACTGCTGCGTGTGTAACACGTCACGGCCCGCCAGGGCGCACAGGGTATGGCCGCTGGGCAGAAAGATGCGCACTTCGCTGGGACCGTCTTCGGCGTCGATCACTTCTTCGATCTGTCCAAAAAGGCAATTGTTTCCCGATGTTTCAGAGTGGTCCGCCGCGAACAATTCCAGCCATCCGGCCTTGATCAGGGCGACGACTTCAGTCCCGACAATCAGCTCCATGCGCAGGCTGCTGTCGTGAGTGATTTGCGCGTCAATGAACACCTCGTCCGCCAAGTGCAGGCGAACCGTGTCGTTATGGCCTTGCCGGGTAATGCTCACGATCCGCCCCAGCAATTGGTTGCGTGCGCTGGTGCGCAGGGTCAGGCGGTTGAGCAGGTCGAGGTCGCTGCTGTCTTCGGCGGCTTCCAGCACCTGTGCCTGAAGCGCCTGAACCCGTTGATAAAGCCGCAGCACCCGCTCGCCCTCTGCCGACAACTTCGCGCCACCGCCGCCGCGCCCGCCAACGCTGCGCTCGACCAGAGGCTTCTGCGCCAGATTGTTCAACTCGTCGATGGCGTCCCATGCCGCCTTGTAACTCAGCCCCGCGCTCTTGGCCGCACGGGTGATCGAACCCTGCTCGTCAATGTGCTGCAGCAGCGCAATGCGTTGCGGGCGGCGGGCCATGTGTTGGGTGAGCAGGGGTGGTAACGGCATGGTGATTGAACGCTCCGGCAGGTGGCACGAGTGTAAAACATCTGATGGTTCCCATGCCCTGTGTTCGTTTCGTCAACTTCACGCTGATCGTTCCCACTCCAGCGTCCGCTGTTGACGCTGTTGACGCTGTTGATGTGAGGCAGAGCGTCACGGCTGCATGTGACGCGAAGCATGGGCACGATCGGTGTGCTGGAGGACTATGACCCTTCCACCGGCTTGGGCGTTCTGGCCAGGCAGTAGACGTCCACCCTGCTGGCACCTGCACCGGTCAATAAGCGGGCAATCACGTCGGCGGTGGAGCCGGTGGTGAGTACGTCATCGACCAGCGCGATATGCTTGCCGCGCAGCCATTCGGCATCCACCAAAGCGAACGCGCCACGCAGGTTGCGCTTGCGTGCCTTGGCATCCAGACCCTGTTGATTGGGCGTGTCACGGATTCGCAGCACATGGCGCTCGTCCATCGGCAGTTGAAGTTCTTTACTCAGCCAGGCGGCGAGCATGGCAGCCTGGTTGTAACCTCGCTGGCGAAAGCGTTTGCTGGCGAGCGGTACAGGCACAAGACAATCAGGACGTTGCAGGCCCTCGTCAAAACGATGCTGCAGAAACTGCGCGAGGAGTTCAGCCATCAACCGCCCCATGGGCCACTTGCCGTTGTGCTTGAAGCGAGTGATCAGACTGTCGATCGGGAAGTCATACAGCCAGGGCGCGACCACCTGAGTGAAGGCTGGCGGCTTTCTGATGCACTGCGCGCAGCTCATGCCGAACATCGGCAAGGGCAGGGCGCAGCACTCGCATTGGTCGCCGAGCCACGGCAGCTCCGTTTCGCACGGCATGCAAATGGGCAACGGGACATCGCTGCGTTCATCGCATAACAAACAGGTCTGTTTGTTTCTTAACCAGATGTAAACCTCATGCTTGTGGTTTGGTTGACAGCGCATCGCTCTTCCTTAAATATGCCGAACATCCGTGTAGCGCTTGTGGTCTTTTCGTCCCCGCGCTCAGCCCCCAGAACCACCAAGGAGCCGCCCGATGAGCGCCAGCATCACCGCCACTCTGCGTCACGACTGGACTTTAGCCGAGGTCAAGGCGCTGTTCGTACAGCCATTCAATGACCTGCTGTTTCAGGCGCAGAGCGTGCACCGCGCTCATTTCGACGCCAACCGCGTTCAGGTTTCGACCCTGCTGTCGATCAAGACCGGTGCCTGCCCCGAAGACTGCAAGTACTGCCCGCAATCCGGTCACTACAACACCGGCCTGGAAAAGGAAAAGCTGCTCGAAGTTCAAAAGGTGCTGGAAGAAGCCGCTCGCGCCAAGGCCATCGGCTCGACCCGTTTCTGCATGGGCGCGGCGTGGAAGCATCCGTCGGCCAAAGACATGCCGTACGTGCTGGAGATGGTTAAAGGTGTGAAGGCGATGGGCCTGGAAACCTGCATGACCCTCGGCCGCCTGGATCAGGACCAGACTGCCGCACTGGCGTCCGCGGGGCTTGATTACTACAACCACAACCTGGACACCTCGCCGGAGTTCTACGGCAGCATCATCACCACCCGTACCTACGGCGAACGCCTGCAGACCCTGGCCTACGTACGCGATGCCGGAATGAAGATCTGCTCGGGTGGCATTCTGGGCATGGGCGAGTCGCTCGATGACCGCGCCGGTCTCCTGATCCAGTTGGCCAATCTGCCGGAGCACCCCGAGTCGGTGCCGATCAACATGCTGGTGAAAGTTGCCGGTACGCCGCTGGAAAATGCCGAAGATGTCGATCCGTTCGACTTCATCCGCATGCTGGCCGTGGCGCGGATTCTGATGCCCAAATCCCATGTGCGCCTGTCCGCTGGCCGTGAGGCGATGAATGAGCAGATGCAGGCGCTGGCGTTCCTCGCCGGTGCCAACTCGATTTTCTACGGCGATAAACTGCTGACCACCGCCAACCCGCAGGCCGACAAGGACATGCTGCTGTTCTCCCGTCTGGGCATCAAGCCGGAAGCGGGCGAAGAGCATCCTGACGAAGTGCATCAGGCCGCCATCGAGCAGGCGCTGGTCGAGCAGCAAAGCAGTGCGCTGTTCTACGACGCAGCGTCTGCCTGACCCTCTGGAGCGGAGCCTGCATGTCTTTCGATCTGCGTACCCGACTCGAGGCGCGCCGCAACGAACATCTCTATCGCCAGCGACCCCTGCTTGAGACCCCGCAAGGGCCGCAGGTGGTGGTCGACGGCAAGCCGCTGCTGGCCTTCTGCAACAACGACTACATGGGGCTGGCCAATCATCCCGAGGTGGTTACCGCGTGGCAGGCGGGCGCCGAGCGCTGGGGTGTCGGCGGCGGAGCCTCGCATCTGGTGATCGGCCACAGCACGCCGCACCATGCGTTGGAAGAAGCCCTGGCCGAACTGACCGGTCGGCCGCGCGCCCTGTTGTTCTCCAACGGCTACATGGCCAATCTCGGCACTGTCACAGCGTTGGTGGGTCAGGGCGATACCGTGCTGGAAGACCGTCTGAATCACGCGTCGCTGCTGGACGCCGGTCTGCTCAGCGGTGCGCGGTTTTCCCGTTATCTGCACAACGACGTGACAAGCCTCGAGTCCCGGCTGGAGAAATCGGTGGGCGATACGCTGGTGGTGACCGACGGCGTGTTCAGCATGGATGGCGACGTGGCCGACCTGCCTGCTTTGTCACGTGCCGCCAAAGCTAAAGGCGCGTGGCTGATGGTTGATGATGCGCATGGCTTCGGTCCGCTGGGCGCCAACGGTGCCGGGCTTGTCGAGCATTTCGGCCTGAGCATGGAGGATGTGCCGGTGCTGATTGGTACGCTCGGCAAGTCCTTCGGCACGTCCGGGGCTTTCGTGGCGGGCAGTGAAGAGCTGATCGAAACCCTCATCCAGTTCGCCCGGCCCTACATCTACACCACCAGCCAGCCGCCTGCGCTGGCCTGCGCGACGCTTAAAAGCCTGGAGCTGCTGCGCACCGAGCATTGGCGTCGCGAACATCTGACCCACCTGATCCGCCAATTCCGTCACGGCGCAGAGCAATTGGGCCTGCAACTGATGGACAGCTTCACACCCATCCAGCCGATTCTGATCGGCGATGCCGGACGTGCCTTGCGCCTGTCGCAACTGCTGCGCGAGCGTGGCGTGATGGTGACTGCCATTCGCCCGCCCACCGTGCCTGTCGGCAGCGCGCGTCTGCGAGTGACACTGTCGGCGGCGCACACCGAGGCGCAAGTGCAGCTATTGTTGAATGCACTGGAGCAGTGTTACCCGCTGCTGGACGCGGTTGAATCCATGGAGCCCGATCATGCGTGATCGTCTGATCCTGCTGCCGGGCTGGGGCCTGGGTGTTTCGCCACTTGAACCGCTGGCGGCTGCGTTGCGCGGGCTGGACGAGCATTTGCGCGTCGAGGTCGAGCCGCTTCCAGACATCGACAGCTGTGAGCTGAACGACTGGCTCGATGAGCTGGACGCCAACCTTCCCGACGACGCCTGGCTGGGCGGCTGGTCATTGGGCGGCATGCTCGCGGGAGAACTGGCGGCCCGGCGCGGCGAACGCTGTTGTGGCCTTTTCACGCTGGCCAGCAATGCCTGTTTCGTCACGCGGGGTGCCTGGCCGCATGCGATGCCTGCGCAGGACTTCGAAGCGTTTCTGGCTGGTTGCGCTGCCGATCCTGATGCAACGCTCAAGCGCTTCAGTCTGCTGTGCACCCAAGGTGCGGAAGATCCACGCGGTCTGGCCCGACTGCTCAAGGCGGGTGCGCCGCATACCTCGCCCACTGCGCTGATCGACGGGCTGAAGATCCTGCAGCAACTCGACACACGCAGCGCCTTGCAGACCTATCGTGGACCCCAGTTACATCTGTTTGCCGGGCTCGATGCGTTCGTACCGGCCGAAGCTGCGGGCGATCTGCTGGACCTGTTGCCGGACGTTGAAGTCGGCGTGATCGAACAGGCCAGCCATGCCTTCCTTCTGGAAAACCCTCACGGCGTGGCCGCTGCGATCCAGGTTTTTCTACATGAATCGGAACATGAGTCGGACCATGACTGACCTTTCACACGCCGTGCTGTCTTCAGGGCTGCCTGACAAGCGTCAGGTCGCGGCCTCCTTTTCCCGTGCAGCGGGCAGTTACGACAGCGTCGCTGAATTGCAGCGCGCCGTCGGGCATGAGCTGATGTCCCGCTTGCCAACCGAATGCGCTCCCTCACGCTGGCTGGATCTGGGCAGCGGAACCGGCTATTTCAGCCGCGTGCTGGCGCAGAGATTCGACGCCAGTGAAGGTGTCGCGCTGGACATCGCCGAAGGCATGCTGCGTCATGCTCAACCTTTGGGCGGCGCCCGGCATTTTGTGGCAGGCGATGCCGAGCGCATGCCATTGGCCGATGCATCCTGCGAGCTGATTTTCTCCAGCCTGGCCGTGCAGTGGTGCGCGGACTTCAGGGCTGTGCTGAGCGAAGCGTTTCGAGTGCTGAAGCCGGGCGGGGTGTTTGCCTTCGCCAGCCTGTGCACAGGAACGTTATATGAACTGCGCGAAAGCTGGCAGGCGGTTGATGGTCGCGTGCATGTGAACCGTTTTCGGCGTGGGGACGACTATCGTCAGTTGTGCGCAGCCAGCGGTTTGAGCGTCAGCAGCCTTGAAGTGCGTCCGCATGTGCTGCATTACCCGGACGTACGCAGCCTGACCCATGAGCTGAAAGCGCTCGGCGCCCACAACCTCAACCCCGGACGGCCCAGCGGCTTGACGGGGCGCGAACGGATTCTAGGCTTGGTGCGGGCGTACGAGCGCTTTCGCCAGAACGCAGGGCTGCCCGCCACCTATCAGGTGGTCTATGCGGTACTTGAAAAAACCTGACCGGGTTCACTTCATAAAGGGAAGGCCGCCGAGATGAGCGTTGCGTATTTCATCACCGGAACTGACACGGATGCTGGCAAAACTACGGTTGCAGCCGGTCTGCTGCATGCCGCACGACTGAGCGGCTTGAGCACGGCGGCGGGCAAGCCGGTCGCGTCAGGCTGTGTTGTCACGCCCCAGGGGCTGCGCAACTCCGACGCGCTGGCGTTGCAGGCCGAGTGCTCCATCACGTTGAGCTATGACGAAGTCAATCCGGTGGCCTTCGAGCCCGCGATCGCCCCTCATCTGGCTGCGCGTGAAGCGGGCGTGGGATTGACCGTTCGTTCCCTGCTGCAACCGATGCAGCACATCCTGAGCAAACAGGCGGACTTCACCCTGATCGAAGGTGCTGGAGGCTGGCGCGTGCCGCTGGCCGATCAGAGCAACCTGTCTGACCTCGCCATTGCCTTGGGGCTGCCGGTGATTCTGGTGGTTGGCGTACGGCTTGGCTGCATCAACCATGCGTTGCTGACGGCCGAGGCGATTGCCAGAGACGGGCTGCACCTTGCGGGCTGGGTCGCCAACATCATTGACGGCAAGACATCGCGGCTGGAAGAAAACCTCGCTACGCTGGCCGAGCGTCTTCCGGCGCCGTGCCTTGGGCGGGTGCCACGGCTAAAGAACCCCGACGCCGAAAACGTGGCGCATTGTCTGCATCTGGAGCTTCTCGATGCGTAGCGCAGCTATCTCATTGACTCGCCTGAATGTTTTGACTGTTCAAGGCTCAGGCTATTAACAGGCCTAGTGCCATTAGTCTATTTGTCGAGCATTTCCCCGCCGTTACTGGTTCAATGAAACCTGTTCGCTATTTGAACCGAGGATCGGCTTATGCAAATCACCATGAACAACACCCTCTACCCAGGTCTGAGCGCCATGCAGGTCGGGCAGAGCCGTGTCGATCAGGCGGCCACGCAGATCGCCAGCAGCAACATCGAAGTGTCGGGTCGGAGCCAGTCTTCGGACTTCCAACTCGAGAACCTGCGTTCGGTCGATCGAAGCCAGCGCTCCGACCTGCCCGCCAACATCGTCGAACTGGCGGCTGGCAAATCGCAGATCGAAGCTGGACTTGCTGCGCAGAGAGCCAGTAATGAAGCCTTGGGCACGCTGATCGATACCTACGCCTGATCACTGTCTGTAACCTTCGCGCCGTGCCTTGCGTGCACGGCGTCGTGCGCTGAATCTCCCCGTATCACCATCCTGTATCGCCGCTGCAGCCCCTTGCCGCTCAACTAGACTCCACACAATCGTTTACATAACGCCGCTTTCCGTTGCCTGCGTGGTCTGCAGCGCATCGTGGACGAATGGTGCGTGCGCCGCTATTGACAAGGTTTGGGCGTAAACGTATGTTTCAAACACCTGTTTGACCGTAAGGCATACGAGATTGTCTGATTCTGGAAGCATGCTTCCAGTCACCGCCCGGTCATTCGTTCCAGGATTCATCAGCAGAGGTTAATCGCTATGCCTGATTACAAGGCCCCCTTGCGTGATATTCGTTTCGTTCGTGACGAACTGCTCGGCTACGAAGCGCACTATCAGAGTCTGCCAGCCTGCCAGGACGCTACCCCGGACATGGTTGACGCCATTCTCGAGGAGGGCGCCAAGTTCTGTGAGCAGGTGCTGGCTCCGCTGAATCGGGTAGGCGATATCGAAGGCTGTACTTGGAGCGAAACCGGCGTGAAGACGCCGACCGGTTTCAAGGAAGCGTACAAACAGTTCGTCGAAGGCGGCTGGCCGAGCCTGGCGCATGACGTCGAGCACGGCGGTCAGGGCCTGCCTGAATCGCTGGGTCTGGCAGTCAGCGAGATGGTCGGTGAAGCGAACTGGTCGTGGGGCATGTACCCAGGGCTGTCGCATGGTGCGATGAACACGATCTCCGAACACGGTACGCCCGAGCAGCAAGAGGCGTATCTGACCAAACTGGTGTCTGGCGAATGGACCGGCACCATGTGCCTGACCGAGCCTCACTGCGGCACCGACCTTGGCATGCTGCGCACCAAGGCCGAGCCTCAGGCTGACGGTACCTACAAGGTTTCCGGCACCAAGATCTTCATTTCCGCTGGCGAGCACGACATGGCCGATAACATCGTCCACATCGTGCTGGCCCGCCTGCCGGATGCTCCGGCTGGCACCAAAGGCATCTCGCTGTTCATCGTGCCCAAGTTCCTGTCGTCTGCCGATGGCGGCGTCGGTGAGCGCAACGCAGTGAACTGCGGCTCCATCGAACACAAGATGGGCATTCACGGCAACGCCACCTGTGTGATGAACTTCGACGGCGCGACCGGCTACCTGATCGGCCCGGCGAACAAAGGCCTGAACTGCATGTTCACCTTCATGAACACGGCGCGTCTGGGTACTGCATTGCAGGGTCTGGCTCACGCTGAGCTGGCGTTCCAGGGTGGCTTGAAATACGCCCGTGAGCGCCTGCAGATGCGTTCGTTGACCGGCCCCAAGGCACCTGAAAAAGCGGCTGACCCGATCATCGTTCACCCGGACGTGCGTCGCATGCTGCTGACCATGAAGACGTTCGCCGAAGGCACACGCGCCATGGTGTACTTCACGGCCAAGCAGGTCGACATCGTCAAGTACAGCGAAGATGCCGATCAGAAGAAAGCAGCCGATGCGCTGCTGGCCTTCATGACTCCGATCGCCAAGGCGTTCATGACTGAAGTGGGCTTCGAAGCCGCCAACCACGGCGTGCAGATCTACGGCGGCCACGGCTTCATCGCCGAGTGGGGCATGGAGCAGAACGTTCGCGACAGCCGTATTTCGATGCTGTACGAAGGCACCACCGGTATCCAGGCACTCGACCTGCTGGGCCGCAAGGTGCTGATGACCCAGGGCGAAGCGCTCAAGGGCTTTACCAAAATCGTGCACAAGTTCTGCCAGGCTAACGAAGGCAACGAGTCCGTTCAGGAATTCGTGGCTCCGCTGGCAGCGCTGAACAAGGAGTGGGGCGAACTGACCATGAAAGTGGGAATGGCCGCCATGAAGGACCGTGAAGAAGTCGGCGCTGCTTCGGTCGACTACGTGATGTATTCGGGCTACGCCTGCCTCGCCTACTTCTGGGCAGACATGGCGCGTCTGGCGGCCGAGAAGCTGGCAGCCGGTACGTCGGACGAGGCGTTCTACCGCGCCAAGATCCAGACCGCACGGTTCTACTTCCAGCGCATCCTGCCGCGCACCCGCACTCACGTCGCCACCATGCTGTCCGGTGCTGGCAACCTGATGGAAATGAAAGAGGAAGATTTCGGCCTGGCTTACTGAGTCCGGTCCGAGTCACCCAGGCCGCCTGATCGCTGATCAGGCGGCTTTTTTTGGTCCCGGATTTGATCGTGCCCATGACACTCTGCGTCACATTGAGAGCGGACGCGGAGCGTCCTGGGAGGCGTTACCACGCAGAGCGTGGGAACGATCATGCTCTCGGTATTGATCGTGCCCATGCTCCGCGTGGGTATGTAGCCCGGGACGCTCCGCGTCCCAAATGGTCGGGTCACAGGGATTTCAGCGTGTACACCTGGGCATGGAGCGTGACGAACGATCAGACGCCGCCTGTCTGCGATCACTCAGCGTTGTATGGCTATTCACCATCAATCGATAAACCTTTTCCGTCTCCTGCCGTTACAGATTCAGTCACTGTTCAATCCTGCTGAATGCATTGTTTTCAGGATGAAGGCACAATGCTACCAATTCGGGTGATTACTCGGATTCCGGCGAGGAGACAGCCTCTTTTGTTACGTCCATCTGCTGCGCGACTGAGTCATTTTCTGCCGTCACTGGCATTGTTGGTGGCGGGGCTGGCGGCTGCGTATGTCAAAGACCTGAACGTGTTCTTCGCCTCGCTGTTCAACGTGCTGCCGACTCTCGTGCTGCTGTTGGGCGGTGCCTACTGTGGTGTCTATCGGCGTCAGCGCGAGCTGTTTCTGATGATCACCGTGTACATCGCCTATTACCTGCTGGACACCCAGACCGACTATTACCGCGACTTCGGCAAGGTGCGCGAAGACGCTGCGGTGATCTTTCATCTGGTCTGCCTGCTGCTGCCTGTGCTCTACGGGCTTTATGCCGCGTGGGAAGAGCGCACGCATCTGTTTCAGGATCTGGTCGCACGGCTTGCGGTGCTGCTGGCCGTGGGCAGCGTCGCGCTGGGGCTCGAGCAGAGTTACCCGATGGCGTTGCAGACCTGGCTTGCCGACATTCGCTGGCCTGCACTGCACGGCGCGTGGATGAGCCTGATCCAGCTGTCGTATGCGATGTTTTTGATCTCGTTCGCCGTATTGCTCTGGCAGTACCTGGAAAAACCCAGGCCGTTGCACGCGGCGCAACTCGTCGGTCTGCTGGGTCTGTTCTGGGCGTTGCCCAAGACCTTCATTCTGCCGTTCACGCTGAATATTCTGTGCAGCCAGGTGATGCTGATGATCGCCGCGGCCGTTGCTCATGAGGCCTATCAGATGGCCTTCCGCGACGAACTGACCGGCTTGCCCGGACGTCGTGCGCTGAACGAACGCATGCAGCGTCTGGGGCGCAATTACGTACTGGCGATGAGCGATGTCGACCACTTCAAGAAATTCAACGACACCCACGGTCACGACGTCGGTGATCAGGTGCTGCGTCTGGTGGCCAGTAAGCTGTCGAAAATCACCAATGGCGGTGGCAAGGCATATCGCTATGGCGGTGAAGAGTTCGCCATCGTGTTTGCGGCCAAGAGCATCGACGAATGCCTGCCGCATCTGGAGGCGATTCGCGAGTCGATTGCCAGCTACGAAATCCAGCTGCGCAACAAGGACAGTCGGCCACAGGACGACCAGCAAGGTCGTCAACGCCGAGGTGGCGCGCACACCGGCACCGTGTCGGTCACTGTCAGCATCGGTGTGGCCGAGCGTCAGCCGGAACATCGCACGCCTGAAGAAGTGCTCAAGGCTGCCGACCAGGCGCTCTACGCCGCCAAGGGCGCCGGGCGCAATTGTGTGATTTCTCACCAGCAGCAGAGCCGGCGCGGAGCCGTGCGAACCACCGAAGCGGCGACCTGATAAAACGTTTCTGACCAGTGACCTGTTATGACCTAATGGTCACGACACGACCCTATGTGTCTGAAATGTTGTTCGGGTAGACTCGTGTCTATCGACGGCTGATCCGTGTTCCCGACCGCAACGAATCAGCATTTACAGGTCTCTCGCTCCGTTTTCACGAGGTTTGCCATGGCTGATTACAAAGCGCCGCTGCGCGATATGCGCTTCGTCCTCAATGAAGTGTTCGAGGTTTCCAAACGCTGGGCCCAATTGCCGGCGCTGGCTGAAACGGTCGATGCCGAGACAGTCGATGCCATTCTTGAAGAAGCAGGCAAGGTCACCAGCAAGACCATCGCGCCACTGAGCCGCAAGGGTGACGAGGAAGGCTGTCACTGGAAAGACACCGTCGTGACCACGCCAGCGGGTTTCCCTGAAGCCTATCGCACCTATGCCGAAGGCGGCTGGGTCGGCGTTGGTGGCAATCCTGATTTCGGCGGCATGGGCATGCCCAAGGTGGTCTCGGCTCAGGTCGAGGAGATGCTCAATTCCGCCAGTCTGGCATTCGGTCTGTACCCCATGCTGACGTCGGGTGCCTGCGTGTCGATCAACACCCATGCCACCGAAGAGTTGAAAGCCAAATTCCTGCCGAACATGTATTCGGGCGTCTGGTGCGGTTCGATGTGCCTGACCGAAGCCCACGCCGGTACTGACCTGGGCATCATCCGCACCAGGGCCGAGCCGCAGACCGACGGCGCCTACAAGATCACCGGCAGCAAGATTTTCATCACCGGCGGTGAGCATGACCTGACCGAGAACATCATTCATCTCGTTCTCGCCAAGCTGCCGGACGCACCAGCAGGCCCGAAAGGCATTTCGCTGTTTCTCGTGCCCAAGTTCATGGTCGGCGACGACGGCAGTGTCGGCGCGCGCAACACCGTGAGCTGTGGCTCCATCGAGCACAAGATGGGTATTCAGGCTTCGGCCACGTGCGTGATGAACTTCGATGACGCGGTCGGCTACCTGATCGGCGAGCCTAACAAGGGGCTGGCGGCGATGTTCACCATGATGAACTACGAACGTCTGGGTGTCGGCATTCAGGGGCTGGCGTCGGGCGTGCGCTCGTACCAGAACGCGGTTGAATACGCCCTCGACCGCCTGCAAAGCCGTGCGCCGACCGGTGCGCAGAACAAGGAAAAGGCCGCTGATCCGATCATCGTCCATCCTGACGTGCGGCGCATGCTGCTGACCATGAAGGCATTCAACGAAGGCGGCCGTGCGTTTTCCAGCTACGTCGCCCTGCAACTGGATATCGCCAAGTTCAGCGAAGACGACACGGATCGCAAGCGCGCCGATGACCTGGTTGCCCTGTTGACCCCGGTCGCCAAGGCATTTCTCAGCGATGTCGGCCTGGAGACCACCGTGCATGGCCAGCAGATATTCGGCGGTCATGGCTACATTCGTGAGTGGGGCCAGGAACAACTGGTTCGTGACGTGCGCATTACCCAGATTTATGAAGGCACCAATGGTATTCAGGCGCTGGACCTGGTCGGCCGCAAGATCGTCGGTTCCGGTGGCGCGTTCTACCAGTTGTTTTCGGATGAGGTGCGTGAGTTCATCGCCGCTTCGGACAGTTCGCTTGGCGAGTTCACCCGTCCTCTGGCATCAGCCTTGGACATGCTGGACGAGCTGACCAACTGGGTGCTGGACCGTTCGCGCAGCAACCCCAATGAGATCGGTGCGGCTTCTGTGGAGTATCTGCATCTGTTCGGTTACACAGCGTACGCCTACATGTGGGCGATGATGGCCAAGGCCGCCGTGGGCAAGGAAGCGCAGGAAGACTTCTATGCCAGCAAGCTGGGTACGGCGCGTTTCTACTTCGCCCGCCTGCTGCCGCGCATCCATTCGTTGAACGCATCGGTGCGTGCGGGTAGCGAGTCGTTGTTCCTGCTGGACGCCGAACAGTTTTGAAACAGTAGCAGCGTGTAAGCATTTGCTTACACGTCGTGCTGCCATTTGGCCTCTTCCTTTAATTCGGATCCAAAGTTACTCTAAATCCATGGACGTAGCGCAGGATGCGCAATCAAACATAACAGGGACACGTAGGGAAGCCTGCCAGGATGGTGGGACGAAAGGGATGTCAGGGAAACAGTCTGGAAAACCTCGCTTCGGCGGGGTTTTCTTTGTGCGCGTGTTTTATATCCCCCGCCCAGTGTCAAGGTTGATCGGTCCTGCTTGGTAACGCCGCCCAGGACGCTCCGCGTCTGCGCTTGAATGTGATGCAGAGCGTCACGAAATACGTGCCCACGCGCAGCGATGGTCACGATCAGTGTCAGGTTCTCTCGCCGTTCACCCAACGATTTATGCCGAAGAATGCTGGCGTCGTGCCAGAGCGGGTTGAACCCTCATCGATGCCCAGGGTCGATTAGCTGTATGGCCAATCAGAGCCAATCACTCAGGAGCTTTCCATGGACATCATTCGTATCATCTTCGCCATTCTGCTGCCCCCGGTGGGCGTGTTCATGCAAGTGGGTCTGGGCGGCGCTTTCTGGCTGAATATCCTGCTGACCCTGTTCGGCTACATCCCGGGCATCATCCACGCGATCTACATCATCGTTTCGCGTAAGTAAGCAGTCAGCGCTTAAAGGTGCTGCGGTTGATCGTTCCCGGCGCGGGAGCGATCATACGGCGGCGTCCAGAACATCCCGGTAAAAACGCCATTCCTTTTCCAGCGCATCTGCCAGGTTCGCCGCCTTGCGGAAGCCATGGTATTCGTCTGGATAAAAGTGTCCTTCGGCCTTGATGCCCTTGTCCTGCAATGCTTTGAGCATGTCGCGGGTTTGCGCCGGGACCACAACGGCATCCAGTTCGCCCTGAAAAAAGATCACCGGTACGCTGATGCGGTCAGCGTGCAACAGTGGTGTTCTCGCCTCGTAGCGCTCAATGTCTTCAACCGGGTCGCCAATGAGCCAGTCCAGGTAATCACCCTCGAACTTGTGAGTCGCCCGTGCCAGTGCAACCGGGTCGCTGACGCCATACAGACTTGCGCCCGCTCGAAAGACGTCCTGAAACGCCAGTGCGCACAGCGTGGTGTAGCCACCGGCGCTGCCGCCACGGATGAACGCCTGATTCGCGTCGATCAAGCCTCTGTCGGCCAGATGGGCAACGACTGCGCAGGCGTCCTTGACATCCGCCACGCCCCAGGTCAGGTGCAGGGCCTGGCGATACTCACGGCCATAGCCCGTGCTGCCTCGATAGTTGAGGTCGGCCACGGCGAAACCGCGATGGGTCCAGTATTGAATACGTGGGTCGAGCACCGGATAGCACGCCGAGGTCGGGCCGCCGTGAATGAACACTACCAGCGGCGACTTTTCTGCACCGGTCATGGCCGGGTAGAAGTATCCGTAAGCCTCGGCATCACCGCTCGGGTAGCACAGCGACTCGGGACGGCTGATTTGCTCGGGCGGCAGAGGCGACGTCCCTCCAGCCACAACCTGCACGCTTTTGTCGGCACGTGAAATGGCGAGCACCGCCGACGTGCTGATGGCCGACGCGGCGATGCAATAGAGGTATTCCTCATCCAGCGCCAGACTGCGAAAGCGGCTGTAACCGGCGCTGAAGTCAGTCACCGAACCCTCGGTGTCGCTCAAGCCCAGAATCCCCGAGCCGTCCTGCGACCAACAGGCGAGAAAACCATCGCTGAGCGGCAGCCATGTGCAACCGCCCAACTGCCAGGGTGCTGGCGAATGGTCCGCCGCCGCCGCTTTCAAGGGGACGAAGCCGGACGCGGACTCACTCCAGGGCTGCCAAAACCCGGCCCGGTCGGTCAGGCAATACAAACGGCCCTGCGCATCGAAGCGTGGCTGCTGCAAGGATTCCTCTGCGTCATCGCCCGCGATGCACAGCGTCTTACCCCAACTGCCGTCATCCTGCTTCGCTGCGCACATCAGCCGCGTAACCGTCCAGGGCTGATGCGGGCGCTGCCACTCGACCCAGGCCAGCCGCCTGCCATCAGCGCTGACGACTGGCGAGGCGTAGAAGTCCGCGCCTTCGGCCAGCAATCGACGCTGCCCGTCAGCCAGGTCGATGCTCACCAGCCGGTGGGTTTTATGGTCTTCTTCAACGGCGAGGATCTGGCCATTGGTATGGAATACACCGCCGTAGCGTTTATCGCCCTGAGTCAGCGACACCGGCGTGCTGCCATCCAGCGGCTGACGATACAGCTGCTGATCGCGCTCGTTGACGAACACCACCGCGTCATCGGCCAGACAGAACGATCCTCCGCCGTACTC
Source organism: Pseudomonas viridiflava (assembly GCF_001642795.1). Classification (GTDB taxonomy): domain Bacteria; phylum Pseudomonadota; class Gammaproteobacteria; order Pseudomonadales; family Pseudomonadaceae; genus Aquipseudomonas; species Aquipseudomonas viridiflava. Next base: position 150,629 of record NZ_LKEH01000048.1, read on the forward strand.
ATATACCCGGCTGCGCACGCTGAAGCCATCGGGCGTCAGGCAGCGGCTATCGCCTGCGTACCATTGCCATATGCGGCAGGCGCCGTCTTCAGGGCGGAATTCATTCCAGAACAGGCCTGCCGAACTGACATCCAGTTCGGCAAAGTCCACGCCTGCAGCGACGGCCTGGGCCGCGGAAAGCGGCTCAGGACGATTTGGCGATGAGTCGTGAGTTTCGTTCATTGCGGAAGGCCAGCTCTTCAATGGTTTGGGTGGCAGTCTCGGATTCGTCGCGAGCCTGCGCGATCATTCCGTGGTGCTGGGACTTGCTGCACACCGGATCGGCATTGGCGGCGTCGCCGGTCAGCATGAACGCCTGGCAGCGGCAGCCGCCGAAGTCCTTTTCCTTTTCGTCGCAGGACCGGCAGGGCTCGGGCATCCAGTCATAACCGCGGAAGCGGTTGAAGCCGAACGAGTCATACCAGATGTGCTGCATGCTGTGCTCGCGCACGTTGGGAAACTGGATAGGCATCTGACGTGCGCCGTGGCACGGCAGGGCGGTGCCGTCGGGTGTCACGGTCAGGAAGATGCTGCCCCAGCCGTTCATGCAGGCCTTGGGGCGTTCTTCGTAGTAATCGGGTGTGACGAAAATCAGTTTGCACGGATGATTTTCCGCTTCCAGCTGTTCACGGTATTGATTGGTGACGGCTTCGGCGCGCACCAGTTGATCCTTGGTCGGCAGCAGGCCGATGCGGTTCAGGTGCGCCCAGCCGTAGAACTGACAGGTCGCCAGCTCGACAAAATCCGCCTCAAGGGCCAGACAGAGTTCGATGATCTTGTCGATTTTGTCGATGTTATGCCGATGGGTCACGAAGTTCAGCACCATTGGGTAGCCATGCTTCTTCACGGCGCGGGCCATTTCCAGCTTCTGCGCGAAGGCTTTCTTCGAGCCGGCGAGCATGTTGTTCACCTGCTCGTCGCTGGCCTGAAAGCTGATCTGGATATGGTCCAGACCGGCTTCCTTGAACGCGATGATTTTCTCTTCGGTCAGGCCAATCCCTGAGGTGATCAGGTTCGTGTAGTAACCCAGCCGTCGCGCCTCGGCGATCAGTTCGGCCAGGTCCTGACGCACAAGCGGTTCTCCGCCGGAAAAGCCGATTTGTGCCGCACCCATCTGCCGGGCTTCCTGCATCACCTTGAACCACTGCTCGGTGGTCAGCTCCTGACCCTGTTTTGCGAAGTCGAGCGGGTTCGAGCAATACGGGCATTGCAGCGGGCAGCGGTAGGTCAGTTCGGCCAGCAACCACAGCGGCAGGCCGGTTTCCGGCCTGGGCGGTATCAGTGGGCTGGAGGTTGCGAGTGTCATGTCAGTCAAGAGTGATCCAGTGTTTTTCCTGGGCGACCTTCATGAAGTCATCGACGTCCATGCCCAGCTCGGGAACGTTGGGGAATTTGTGTTCCAGTTCTTGAATGATGGCAGCGACCGTTCGCTGCCCATCGATCAGCCCGCCAATCCAGCCGGCACTGTCATTGAGCTTGATCATGCCTTCGGGGTACAGCAGCACATTGCCGTTCTGGGCAGGCTCGAACTGGAAGCGGTAGCCTTGACGCCATTTGGGGACCTTGTTGCGAAATGCCAGGCGTTCCGGGTTCGAATTGTCTTTGTGAGTATGAACGTTCATAGCGCGATTCCCTTATGCCAGACCCTCTGGTCTGTGACGCTGTGATAGGGCGGGCGGTTCAATTCATACGCCATGGACATCGCATCAAGCATGCTCCACAGAATATCGAGCTTGAACTGCAGGATCTCCAGCATGCGCTGCTGGCCTTCATACGTAGTGTAGTGCTGCAGCGTGATTGCGAGACCGTGTTCCACATCGCGGCGTGCCTGGCCCAGGCGGGTGCGGAAATACTCGTACCCTGCGGGGTCGATCCAAGGATAGTGCTGGGGCCAGCTGTCCAGGCGCGACTGGTGAATCTGCGGTGCGAACAGCTCGGTCAGCGAGCTGCTGGCTGCTTCCTGCCAGTTGGCGCGGCGGGCGAAGTTCACGTAGGCATCGACGGCAAAACGCACGCCCGGCAGCACCAGTTCTTGCGAGCGCAACTGATCCGGGTCCAGGCCCACTGCCTGACCGAGTCGCAGCCAGGCTTCGATGCCGCCGTCTTCACCGGGGGCGCCATCATGATCGAGCAGGCGCTGAATCCACTCGCGGCGAATCTCGCGGTCCGGGCAGTTGGCCAGAATCGCGGCGTCCTTGAGCGGGATGTTCACCTGATAGTAGAAGCGGTTGGCGACCCATCCCTGAATCTGTTCGCGGGTCGCGCGGCCTTCGTACATCGCCACATGATAGGGATGGTAGATGTGGTAGTAAGCGCCCTTGGCCCGCAGGGCCTGCTCGAATTCGGCAGGGGACAGCGCAGTGGCTTCGCTCATGTCGGCTCCTAAAGCTCGATACTCATGCCATCGAAGGCAACTTCGACGTTGCGGCGGACCAGTTCGGCGCGCTCGGGAGAGTCTTCGTCGAGGATCGGGTTGGTGTTGTTGATGTGGATAAGCACCTTGCGCTGGGTCGGGAAACCTTCCAGCACTTCGAGCATGCCGCCGGGACCGTTCTGGGCCAGATGACCCATTTCCCGGCCGGTGCGAGTGCCCACGCCACGGCGCTGCATCTCGTCGTCGTCCCACATCGTGCCGTCGACCAGCAGGCAGTCGGCGTCGCGCATCTTCTCGGCCAGTGCTTCATCGACCTTGCCCAGGCCCGGTGCATAGAACAGCTTGCCGCCGGTGCGGGTGTCTTCCACCAGCAGACCGATGTTGTCGCCCGGGTGCGGATCGAAACGGTGCGGAGAGTAGGGCGGAGCGGCGCTGCGCAGCGGGAACGGCGTGAAGCGCAGGTTCGGGCAGGCCGGGATCACGAAACTGCCCTGCAGCTCGATGCGGTTCCAGTCCAAACCACCGTTCCAGTGCTTGAGCATTTCAAACAGTGGAAAGCCGGTGCTGAGATCTTCGTGAACCATGTCGGTACACCACACCTGATGCGGGCAGCCTTCGCGCAGGCTCAACAGGCCCGTGGTGTGGTCGATCTGGCTGTCCATCAACACGATGGCGCTGATCCCGGTGTCACGCAGCGCGCGGCCCGGTTGCATTGGTGCAAAGTGCTGCAGCTGGGCGCGAATATCCGGCGAAGCATTGCACAGCACCCAGTTCACGCCATCGTCGGACAGCGCGATGGACGATTGAGTACGCGCCTGCGCCCGCAGGCTGCCGTCGCGAAAGCCTGCGCAGTTGACGCAGTTGCAGTTCCACTGGGGAAAGCCACCACCGGCAGCGGAACCTAGAATCTGGATGTACATGTCAGCTCCCTACCACATGACCCGAAACAAAAACAAAAGCAGCCCGACAATAAAAAAAGCCCCGGCGAACCGAGGCTTTACAGCGCACTGGAATCAGCGGCTTGCGAAGTACATGGTGACTTCGAAACCGATGCGCAAATCAGTGTAAGCAGGTTTAGTCCACGACATGGGAAAGCTCCTTCAGATAATGCTGCGGTTGGTGACTACATCTTAGTGCACGGGTAACGCCATACGTTCAGATGCTTAGGGAGCTATCTTACTCAATTTAACAATCCCGGAGGGGCCAAATCTCTACGAAAGACCGTTACCGTTCAGGTAACGATCCTTGCAGGCTGGGGCTGGTGGGCGATTGGCGAGGATGAGCCAGCCTGTGCTGGCATCACTCAACTGACGTGCGGCCGCGTTTAACGAGTGTGTATCCAGATTTGACAGAGCGACACGCAAGCAATCCGTATGACTTTCGGCGTGCCCGGCGAGGTGTGCCTGCCAGCGCGCTTCGGCGGCCTGCTCGTGGGGCAGCGTCGACGGGTCCAGCTGCGCGCCCAACGCCTGGCGTTGTTCAGGCAGATCGGCGTTGGTTATCAGTTCAGGCAGGGCACTCAAGAAGTCCTCGATATGCGCGACAAGCTGATCGACATCGCACACCGGTGACTGAACACCGAACAGCAGTCCGGTTGTTCCGTCTATCTGCCGGATGCCGCTGAACACCGCGTAGCCCAGTTGCAGCTCGACCCGCAGCCGTTGGTAGAAGCGCGCTTGAAGCAGGTGAGCAAGCATCCGCCACGCAGCCTCATCCTCAGCCGATGCGCTGGGTGCCGGGCAGAACAGCACGACTGCGCTTTCCGAAGACGGCGACGCTTGCGTTTGCCAGCGCTTGTCTGGCTGATTCGCCTTGGGCGTTGGCAACTGTGCTTGCGGACTGCCTGGCGCGCTGGCCAGCGCTGCATTCACGCGAGTTTTGCAGCTGCCCGGCAGCTTTATGGCAAGGCTCGTCCAGTTTGACGCGGCCCAGACACACTGCAGATCGCCGGTCTCTGGTCCTGCCGGTGTGTGTAAAAAGTGATCAGGCAGTTTCTTTAGCAACTGGCGAATCGGGATCAGCGTCGGTTCACTTGCCGTTTGTCCGTAGCGGGCCAGCGTTTCAGGGGCTGGATGCGTCAATCGATGCAGACAGTGTTCGATAACGGCGGCAAACGGCTCAGGAAGTCCGACCAGTCCGAGTTGCCAGTACGTGCCGTAAGCACTGAACGTCAGGGTCACGCCGGCCTGTCGGGCGTCTTCAATCAGGTCTTTCAGGCTGTCATTTAGCAGTTGCCAGAGCGCGGGCTGCGGGTGCTGCAATGTCCAGCGCAAGTACACGGCCGCTTCGATGGCGACAGGCTGGGCGTCTGGAACCGGCAGCAGAAACGGATTGGGTGCAGGCAGGTGCCAGACAATGTGTTCAGGCGTCGAGTTATCCACAGCCGGAAGATTGATGAACGTGTCGCGACCGAGCTGGTTCAGTAATGTGCGCAACGCTTCGGCGCCTTGCTCGCTCAGCTCTGCCGGAAGATCGCGGCAATAGTGATGGGCCAACGCCAAGGCACCACTGACTTGCAACTGACGTTGCTGAACACGCCGGTATTCTTCTGTGAGCGAGGGCCAGTTCTGCCTGAAAAACGAAAGCCAATCGAACAAAAGACGCGCCGCCTCAACGGGCGTGAGCGTACTTGAGGCGCTTTTCTCAAACGCCACATCCAGCAGCAACTGCCCGCCGAACTGATACAACGGCGCGGTTTTCAGCGAATCGATCAGCCCCCGCTCAGTCAACGTCGCCACCAGACCGCCCGGCTTCGCAGCGTTCATCCAGTGGCAAAGGAATGCGACAGCCTCGTCAGCCTTCTCCGGCAAACCTTCGCAGGCGAATAACAGGTGCAGATGTCGGGAATCGGTGTCCGACACGGGCGCAACATTTTCAGCCAATGGCGGCGGAGCGTGCTGCTCGATGCGCTGGCCGCTGGCGAACAATGCGCCGTAGCGCGTTGCCAACGTTTCGAGTTCGGCCAGTGACTGGGGCCCGCTCAGGCACAGCGTCATCTGCCCGGCCTGATAAAAGCGCTGGTAGACGTCTTTCAACGCCTGCTGGAACGCTGGATTGGGCACCGACAGGCTGTAGCGATTGCCTGCATGAAAGCCGCGCAATGGATGCCGCGGATTTACCGACGCCAGCAGATGGTTCTGCTGGCGGGACTCGGCATCTCCTCGCCAGGCGATAAACTCGGCGTGCAGTACTTCGCGTTCACGCAATTGGTCCGAAACTGTCATGCGCGGATGAGCGAGCATGTCACACAGACGCTCCAGACCGTCGGCAAAAACAGCGGGCGGCAGTTCGAAGAAGAAGTCGGTGGTGCGTTCGCGGGTGCTGGCGTTGATCTGACCACCGTGGCGCTGCACGAAGGTCATCAGGTTCTGCTCCCTGGCGAAACGATCGGTGCCGAGAAAGAACAGGTGCTCCAGAAAATGCGCCAGCCCCGGCCATGCCTGCGGCACATCATGACTGCCTGCCGCGACCCGCAACGAAGCGGCGCAGCGCTTGAGCCGCGGCTCATGGCACAGCACCACGCTCAGGCCGTTGGCCAGGGTGATGCGTTCGATGGCAGACGTGTGCGAGGAGGGCATGGCGGGTCGCAAGGGCTGGGGAAACAGAGCGTCATGCTAGCGGATAATCAGGACGCTTCACGAGGTGCCGAGTGTGATTAACAGATCCGAACCTGATCGTTTCCATGCTCCGTGCTCATCGCATACACAAATCCGCCTCAACACTGATCGTGCCCATCGCTCCGTGGGCATGTATCCCGTGACGCTCCGCGTCACAAATGGCACAGCTTGCGGATTCAGTGAGCCGGGCGCATTACCTGTGTAACGACGAGCGCTGGAGCCTGGACGTGCAACCCACGACGCTCTGCGTCACATTCCAGAATGGACGCGGAGCGTCCTGAGAGGCGTTACCACGCAGGAGTGGGAACGATCAGGGTGATCTCACGCACGCCGATCATGCCCCTGCACCCAAGTCTTACTGCAACCACGGACTACTGTGGGAGGCGGCTTGCCGGCGATGCTTTTTCTGACGCGACCTATCAGGGACTGAACTGACGCCATCGCCGGCAAGCCGCCTCCCACGGGGTATGCATTCAGCTAGGTACTTTCGTTTCTGTCCTGTTTTGCGCGTCTTTAGGATTTGTGTATAACGACGAGCGCAGGCGTGGGAACGATTGGTGCGAGCTTAGCGCGATAAGTACAAATCCGGCCTGCGATCCTTGAAGTAGTCATTCACCACTCTGGCCTGCGTCAACTGCGCCCGGTCCAGATCGGCGATCAGCAACGCCTCATCCTGGCCCGCCAAAGCAGGACGGCTGCCGTCCGGTGCGCAGACGCTGCTCAGGCCGCAGTAGCGAATCTCGCCCTCGTTGCCGCAGTAATTGGCGTACACCACGTAACAATGATTTTCGAACGCTCGCGCCCGCACCGTCACGTCGCAGACGAAATCGAAGGGGGCCATGTTGGCGGTCGGCACCAGAATCAGCTCGGCACCGGCGTGCGCCAGGCGACGGGTGTTTTCGGGAAACTCCACGTCGTAGCAGATCAGCATCCCCAGTTGCCAGCCGTTCAGCTCGACCACCGGGCAAAGATCCTCTCCCGCGCTGAACATCGACTTGTCGAGATCGCTGAACAGGTGCGTCTTGCGGTAGTTGCTCAAACGGTCGCCCTGACTGTCGATCAACTGCACGGCGTTGTAGATCCGCTGTTCGGCGCTGCGCTCCGGATAGCCGTACAGAATCGCAATCCCGTACTGCCGGGCAATCTCTGCAATGCGCGTCGCGGCAGGTCCGTCCTGCGCTTGCGCCAGCTCGGCGCAGGCCTTGGCGCCGATGTTGTAGCCGGTCAGAAACATCTCCGGGCAGACCAGCACCTGCGCACCTTGCGCGTCCGCGGCCTGTGCCTGACGTTCCAGCCGAATCAGGTTGCCGCTGACGTCCCGTGGCAAGGGCTCGCATTGATACAGCGCGACACGCATGGGGATTTCCTTCTGTCAGTCGGCGAGTGCAATCGGGCCGATGTCATTGAACACGTCGCCGGGGCCGGGGTTTTCGGCGTGAGTCTTGCCGCCAAAGTGATTCATGATGCCCCACACCGCATTCAGCGACGTCTGTACCGCGCCTTCCACCCAGGCTGGCGTCCAGGACACGTCATCACCGGCGATGAACATGCCGCGCTGTTCGGCGGGCATGTCCTGCTGCATGAAGTGGGCGTACATGCGCTGGTTATAGCGGTAATGGCCGGGCAGCGCACCCTTGAACGCGCCGAGGAAGTGCGGATCGGCTTCCCACGAAACGGTGATCGGGTCGCCAATGATCCGTGCCGCAATATCGACTTTCGGGTAAATCTTCTTCAGGGCATCCAGTGCCAGCTTCACGCGTTTGTCGATGGGCTGCGGCAGCATTTTCAGCGCGTCGCTCATCCACGAATACGACAGGCAGATCACGCCCGGCTTGTCGTCGCCGTTGTCGAAGAGGTAGGTGCCACGGGTCAGACGATCGGTGAGGGTCATGCTCATCAGGTCGCGGCCGGTTTCCGGGTCTTTGTCTTTCCAGAACGGGCGGTCGACCATGACGAAGGTTTTCGACGACTGCATGTAACGCGTGCGGTCCAGCGCCATCCACATCTTTTGCGAGAACAGCGTTTCCTCGCATTCGATCTGAGTGGTCAGCAGCCAGCTCTGGCAAGTGGTCAGCACAGCGGCGTACTGACGGGTATCGCCCCAGTTGTCGGTCACGGTCAGGTTGCCGTCTTCGCTGCGGGCGATGCGTTTCACGCCGGGACGGGGAGCGCCGCGGTGCAGGGAGGACAGGCTGGTGCCTTTGGGCCAGTGCTCGCAGTGGTCGGGCACGTGACTCCACAGGCCGACCGGCACCTGCTGCACGCCGCCGACAATCAGGTGCTGGTGTTCATCGCAGTTGGTCATGACCACGCGAAAGATTTCCAGCATCGAGTTGGGGAAGTCCGAGTCCCAGCCGCCGGTGCCGAAACCGACCTGGCCGAACACTTCGCGGTGGTAGAACGAGAGTTTGGCGAACGCTTTGGACGTCGCGACGAAGTCATAGAACGTGCGGTCGTCCCACAGCGGGACGAGCTTGTTCCACAGCTCCTTGAGGCGCGGCACATCGCGGTCACGAATCGCCTGCTGAATGTCGGCAAACTGCGAGCCGCTTTCCAGCGCGTCGGCCCAGGCGTCGGCGACTTCCTGAAACAGCGCGGGCAAGTCCGACAGCATCTGTGCGTAATAGGTGGTGCCTTCCAGGTCGATGACCGTACTGCCCGAGGCCGCCGTCAGCGGGTTGGGGAAGGGTCTGGACTCAAGGCCCAGTTTGTCGACGTAATGAAAGAAGGCTGTTGATGACACCGGAAAGCGCATGCCACCCAGCTCGGCGACGATGCCCTTGGCGCCTTCGAACTCCTGCGAGCGCAGCCGTCCGCCCATCTTGGACGCTTCGTAGACCACCGGTTTCAGGCCCATCTTCATCAGCTCGTAAGCCGCTACCAGCCCGGCGATACCGGCACCGATGATCGCCACTTCCGCGCCATGCTGTTCCTTGGGGATGCTGCCCAGACCTTTCGGGTGCTCGATCCACTCATCGAAGGCAAACGGAAAATCGGGACCAAACATGGTGATCGGCTTCTTGCCGTTGGCGGGGTGACGGTTGTTTTTCATGACTGACCTTGGTGGGCAACGGCGAAAAACAACAGTCTAGATAAGCGCGCGCACGTTAATAAGACGCAAAGTGTCGTCGATATGATGTTTGTTTGTGCAAAGTGACGAGCTTGGCGGTTATTTTGGGCAGGGGTACGTCGTTTTGATCAGCATCACACCGGCTGGCCCCGGTCGATCTTGCTGCTGAGGATGATCGAGGTTGTGGTCTTTTCCACGCCGTCCACGCTGCCGATCAGGTCCAGCAGTTCGTCCAGCTGCTCGGGTGAGTCGGTGCGCAGCCAGGCCACGTAATCGAACTCGCCGCTGACCGCGCACAGCTGCTGCACCTGCGCCAGCACACTCAGCCGACGCAGCACTTCCTTGCCCGAACGCGGTTGCACAGTGATGCCGACATACGCCTGCAAACCGCCATCGACCACACGCTGGCCGAGACGTACGCCGTAGCCGGTGATCACTTTGGTGCTCTCCAGACGGGCCAGACGCGACGTGACCGTGGTCCGCGCAATGCCGAGCTGGCGGGCCAGTGTCGCGACACTTTCGCGGGCATTGATCTGCAGGGCCGCGATCAGCTTGCGGTCGATTTCGTCCAGTACTGGCGGGTGGGAAGTGGACACGGGACTCTCCATCAAAAACATAGGCTACTGACGAAACACTTTTTGCGGGAGGCCTCCCACTGCCGTAAGTTTGCAGTGAGTCAGCGCTGCATCAGAACTTCCAGCGCCTGGCTGTCTTGGCCAGACGCGCCTGCAGACCGTCAAGGTTGTGCGCCAGTTGCTGAGTCATCAGTTGATAGCCCACCAACTCAGCGGGAACTTCAGGCTTCACAGGGTTCGCCTCCGAAGAGCGTGCCAGCCGGTCGGTCGCGCCGGTCTGTAGCGCTCGGGCCATGCCGATCAACTGACGACGGACCTGCCTGTACTCGGTATCCAGCGATGCCTTCAACGATTCTCCCGCTATCTGGTCCAGATTGGCCGGGCGAATGTTGGCGAGGATTTCCAGCGTGCTCAGGCACATGCGGAAGTGTCCCTGAATGGCGTCCAGCTCGACCATGGACATCTTCACTTCCTTGGACACCGACGGAAGTAGCGAGCGCAGTTGCAGCATCGTGCCATTGAGCTTGGCGGTGAGCTTCAAATGCTCATCAGCCGTCACCGGCTGGCCCTGCACGATCCGTCCATAAACCTTGGCGCAATCACGCAGACCGCTGGCCAGGTTGTAGCGCCACGAAAACACAGCGTACAGCGGCAGGGCAAAGGAGAACGCCAGCGCCAGAGCGATACCGATCAGGATATCCACGGTGCGCCACAGCCCGTCGCTGATCGGGTTGTAACCATGACCCGCGACGATGAACAGCGTAATGGCCGACAACAGCGCGGTATAACCGCCCTTGCCAATCGCGTGATAAGCAAAGAAACCACACAGCACTGACATGATTGCGTAGGTCAGCAGCGGTATCTCCAGATAGCCCTGCTGCACCACGACCATCAGGCCCAGCCCCGCCCCGATCAGGGTCCCGTAGGCGCGCTCGACTGATTTCTTGCCGATGTTGCCGTGGTGCTGCAGACCGCCAATCACGATCAGCATTGTCACCGACGCCCACTCGCCATGGGGCAGATTGAGCCCGGTGGTCAGCAGAATGGTCACCAGCAAACCCACCGAAATCCGCGCCGCGTGGATCAGTCGCGCATTTCGATAACGGCGATACGGATCCAGCAAGGGACGCAGAACAGGGCGAAGCCAGGAAGGTATGTAAGCAGAGCGCGAATTCGTCATGCGTTAAAAGACCGCGAGGGTAGGGAAGAAATCCCTGATTGGATGGCGATGACTGCCAGTAAGCCACATTTGATGATGCATGCGGCTGGTTTGTGGGTGATTGACGGCGCTGAAACGATCATCGGCGGCGCTTGAGGTTCTGCACGTGCTCACGGTGGGTTGCTCGCGTGGGCGCTCGCCTGCTGCTCAGTAAGGTCTGCATCAGGGCGTCGACCTGCGCGTCGCTGAATACCGGCTGCTGAAACGAGCGGATGTAACGAATGTAGCCGATGCCTTGCGTCACGTTGGCGGGCATCGGTGTCTTGAACGTGCTTTCGCCGACGAAGCTGACCACGGAGTGAAGATGCTCCAGGCTGACGCCCAATGTCGCCTCAAGCGCTTTCAGGTGTTTGTAATTCTGCCTGAGCGGGTTCTGGAACTTGTAAGTACGACGATAGATTTTCTGCGTCCACTGCGGCTGTTTCTCGCCGCCGAAGATCCAGCCGCTCATGTTTTTGGTTTCCAGCACGAAAATGCCGAAAGGCGAGATGAACACATGGTCGATCTGCGTCGTGCCATCGGCTGTGTCCAGCGTGACGTTGTGCAGACGACGATAGACCGCTCTATCCAGCTTCCAGTATGTGAACAGACGTATCCAGAACTCACCGATCTGCCCTTTCGCCCAGGGCGACTTCAGGAACGCGACGAACAGCACGGCCGGAACCAGCCAGATAAGCATGTTCAAGGCTGGGCCGAATATGGCGGTGTAATTCATCTGGAATCCTTTCCATGGGCAGGGAGGCAAGGCGGGGGGTTGAAAGGCTTTCGGACGGATCCAGGAATTCTTGATCGTCAAGGCCAGTTGATTTGATAACGCGTACTGCGACCGCCGCCGGGCAGGCGGACGATGCAGTGCTTTGCCAGTAAATCACTAAGGTGGCGAGTGGCAGTCGCTTTTGAGACTTTGGTTACGGCTTGATACTGCGCCGCGTTGATGCCCTGTTCAAAACCACGCTCGCCGCCATCGAGCAGGCGATTGAGTACTTTCACCTGTTCAGTGGATAAAGCATCAGCCTGATGCAGTTGCCAGAAGCGTGTTTTTGCCAGGACTCGCTCTATACGTGCCAGCGCATGTTCAACGCTTCGCAGAAAGGTGCGCAAAAACCACTCCAGCCAGTCGGTGATGTCGGTCGTGCTTTTCTGGCTGCGCTCCAGAATGTGGTAGTAACCCGAGCGGTCTTCGAGAATGCTGGCGGACATGGCGTGCAGGCGCACCGTCTGCTGCTCGCCCTGAGCCAGAGCCAGGTCCGTGAGTGCACGGGTCAGACGAACGTTGCCGTCGTCGAATGGATGCAGCGTGACAAACCAGAAGTGCGCGATGCCTGCCCGAACCAGCGGGTCAAGGTGTGCATCGTTCCGGCTGGCGGCAAACCAGTCCAGAAAGTCATTTAGCTGTGGTTCGAGCCGGGAACGTGGCGGGGCTTCGAAATGCACAGTGGGCCGATCAAGGCGACCGGATACCACTTGCATGGGCTCATTACCGCGCAGCTGGCCTGCCTGAACCTGATGAGAGGCAAGCGTTTCCTGAGTTGGAAACAGCCAGCGATGCCATGTAAACAGACGTTGGAGCGTGAGCGGCTGAGCGTTGGCCTGCGTGACATCCAGCATCAGTTCCGCCAGGCCTTCACTGCGAGGACTGCGCTTGCCATCATCGTCCAGGCCCAGGCGACGCGCCAGTGACGATCTGACGGATCCGGCGTTCAGTTGCTCACCTTCAATCGCAGAGGACGTGATGATGTTTTGCAGCAACGTGTCCAGAGTGTCCTGAAGGGCCGTATCGTCGTTGGCAACACGGCTCATGCCCAGCAAGCGGCCTTGCGCTTGGGTGCATTCGCGCAGCAGGGCTGCAAGACGGTCACCGTTCCAGGTGAATGCAGGCCATTGCGGTTGTTGCCAGATCCAGAGATGTTCAGACATGAAAGGTGTGCTCTGAGCCGAGCCGAATAGAAAGTTTAATCGGCTCATGGAATGAGCCGATTGTGCGAGCTATTCGGCTCATCGTCCAGCCTGGACGGCTGGACGTTGCGTCAACCTGCGTCTTTGCTGGCAATCGGCGGGATGCTGCATTGCGTCTTCTGGACCAGTGCATCGATCCAGAGCGCGTCTTCCTCATTCACCAGGCAATAACGCTGTGGGCAGAAAAAGTCGTGATGATGGGCGATTTTGCTCAGATAGCTTTGTTCCCACTCACTTAACCACAGCCCTGACTGGGCGACAGGCAATGCATGACCAACGAAGCGTTTTCCCAGGCAAAGGTTGGTCCGGGGTGCGAAGGCGAATACGAGGTCTTGAGTAGGGTGTAGCTGTAGATCGTCTGCGGGGACTGCAGGGCTTCCCTTCAGCATCTCGCCCTTTATGGCGTGATGCAGTACCAACCACTGGCCGTTGGAGGTTTTTGCCAGCAGCCATTGCGACACGCCGGTGTAGTAGACCGTGGTGAGTTTGCCATCGACCCACTTATTCACCACGCAGACGTCGTAATCGATAAATGCTGACCACAGGTTGATTGCCGAGACCAGCCTGTGCGATTCCAGGTCAACCAGGCACTGCCCGGGCATGGTCTTCCAATAACGGGCCGCGACGCTGCATTTGACGTTGATGATGTTGTAGATCGCCCAGCAAGCCAGCACGAGCGCAGCGACGTTTAGAATCCAGCCTTGACGGTGATCAGTCATCTGATCGATATCCGCAGTCAGCCCGAGCCAGCCCGGGAAATCGGCAGGCATCACGAGCAGGGCTGCGAGAAATAAAACGGGTACGAACAGAACCAGCACCCAGTTGGTTGTCAGCCCAAGCGCGTAATCGCGCGCCGCTGTCAGTTCCTGTTCCGTCATCGCCGATTGCTCGCGGTGGCTGAGCCTGATGTCTGGCGTGAAAAAACGCATGTACCGCTGGTAATCGCTTTCTGCCATGCCGACTGAAACTCCTGGAGCATCGTTTGCAAGCCGACCCGTTTGGCTGGCTTGTGGGCGCATTTCTATAAGTCGCTGGAGTGTTGAATCCAACGCACCGTTCATGAAGCGGCTAGGTCGTCAGACGGTTACGGCGTGCCCGTTCGACCAGTTCATCGACCCACCTGGCATCTTCCTGACTCACCACGCCATAGCGCTGCGGGTAGAAAAATTGCCAGTGATGAGCGATTTCGCTCAGATGCTGTGTTTCCGCATGACTCAGCCAGAGACTGGTCTGTGCAACACGCAGTGGGTTACCGGAGAAGCGCTTGCCCAGGCACAGGTTGGTCTGAGGTGCGAAGGCAAGGGCGAGGTGTTCAGTGGGTTGTAGTTGAAGGGTTATTGGCGGTTTTTCGGGCTCTCGCATAATGGACATGGCACCTTCTATGGCGTGTCGCAGTACCAGCCACTCGCCCGTGATGGTGCGTGCCAGCAGCCATTGCGAGACTCCGCTGTCTGGCACTGACTTGAGTTTCCCGTCCACCCAACGGTCCATCGTGCTGCAATCCGGATCGAAGCAATACGACCACAGATTGAGCGCATGCGTCAGCGTGTGGGTCTCTACATCCACCCGCTCTTGATCCGGCATGGTTTTCCAGTAGCACACCTTCACGTCGTATCTGGCACGCACGATTCGGTAACGCGACCAGCACAGAATGAGGAGCCCACTGGCGACCCCTGTCCAGCCGAAGTGGGCATAAAGGGCTTCATCAACATCAGGACCTGAAGCAAACCAGTTCGTGTAAACCAGTCCGCCCAACAGGTAAATGAACGGCGGCAGCACCGCGCCAAGCAGAAAGGGCACGAACAGCAGCGTCAGCCAGTCGGAGCGCTGCATGAACGCGTGGCTGCGCGCGGCTGCCAGCTCCTCGGCCGTCATCGCCGACTGCTCGCGATGGCTGAGCCTGATGTCCGGGGTATGAAAGCGGATATAGCGTGCGTAAGTGTCTTCTGCCATGCCGGCCGGGGCTCCTAAGACACCGCCCGCCCGCCAACAGGTCGAGCCCTGAAGCAGACGATTCGGTGGGGCATTTCGACAGTTCCCAGGAAATGTTTCAAGGGGCAATCGACTGTTTCGGAATTCGCTCCAAAGGCACCTTCGAAGACGCGCGACACACCTGAACAAGACGCTTTGTTTCATGAGCCGTGCATATCCGCGTGCCTATACTGCGAGCCCTCCTTGCCTACCGGATCGCTGCAATGCTGGCTTCTCGCACGCTGTGGTTGTTGATGCTGAGCGTCCTGCTGTTCTTCTTTGCACTGGGTAATCATCAATTGCAGAGCTCAACGGAGCCGCGCGTGGCAGGTATCGCCATGGAGATGCAGTTGACAGACAACTGGGTCACGCCGACCTTGAGCCGACAGCCGTTTCTGGAGAAGCCGCCGCTGAGTGTCTGGCTCGATGCCAGCGCGATCCGGGTGTTCGGGGCCACGCCCTGGGCGGTGCGGCTGGCTTCGGCGTTCGCGGGGTTGTTCAGCGTGCTGTTGCTGTACGCGATGCTCAAGCGCATGGGGCGTCCGGTGCCCATCGCCTGGCTGGCCGCGTTCATGCTGGCGACCCTCGCCAGCTTCTGGTCCAACTCACGTCAGGTCGGTGAAGACGCGCTGTTGGCGCTGGGCGTGACCATGGCCTTGCTGATGTATGTCTACGCGGTCAATCGAGCGCCGTCGGCTCCTCGAACAACGTGGTCCTGGTGGTTGTTCACGCTGGGTATCGCCATCTCGACACTGAGCAAGGGTGTGCTCGGGCTGGCGTTGCCGGGCGTAGTGATTTTCGCCTGGCTGCTTTGCGAAACGGTGCAACAACGACGGCTGATTCTAGCCGACTGGCTACGTCCGGCAGCATTCACTTTGTTGGGGTTGATACCGCTGATGGTCTGGCTGTATTTCCTGTACGGGCAGGGCGGCGTGCAGTCGCTCAAGGATGTGCTGTGGACCAACAGTGTCGGTCGCTTCGACGGTTCGTTCCAAGAGGCCGGGCACTACGAGCCGTTCTACTACTACATCGCCAAACTGCCCGAAGCGTTCATGCCCTGGAACCTGCTGGTGTATCTGGGGCTTTGGCACTTTCGCAGGCAACTGCTCGCCAACCGGTATCTGCTGTTCTTCAGCCTCTGGCTGGTCGCGCAGTTCGTGCTGCTGACCTTGGCGTCCAGCAAACGCATGGTCTATCTGATGTCGTCAGCACCTGCCGCTGCGGTGATTGCAGCAGAGTACGCAGCGGTGCTGGGCGAACGGCTCAAGGCGCATTCCCGAAGCTCGGCGATTGCGGCGTTTGCGGTACGCCACCAACGCGCGCTGATGACCACGGGCATCGCGCTGACCGTCGCGGCCTACCTGTCGGCGGCGGTGTGGCTGATGCCTCGGGAAGACCGGCATTTCTCGTTCGTGCCGCTGGCCACGACTGTTCAGGCACTGCAGGCTCAGGGGCATCAAGTGGCTCTGTTTCAGCCCAGCGAGCGGTTGTCGGGGGCCAGCGCGTTTTACGTGCATACCGTGCTGGATGCCTACGACAGCGACGCAAGCGTCAACCGTTTCCTGATGAGCGATCCGCGTAACGTGGCGATCATGGAGCGCACAAGCGAGCCTGCGCCGCCGCTCAAGGCCATCCAGCACGTAAAGGTCGGCAGTCGCAGCTACTATTTCGTCAGCTACGACCGCTCGACGCCCGGCAGCTGAGGTCAGATTGTCTGGCGATTGACGACCGGCTGCACCGCTGTCCATTGCTTCTGCGGAATCGGCAGCTCGCACGACTCGCCACGGCCGATAGGGAAGTAATGGAAGCCGCTTTTTGACAGGCGTTCGGTGTCGTACAGGTTGCGTCCGTCGAAGATCACCGGGGCGCCGAGCCGTTGCTGTATCAGGTCGAAATCCGGTGCCTTGAACTGCTGCCACTCGGTGCAGATGATCAGAGCGTCGGCGTCGTCCAGAGTGGATTCCGGCGTGCCCATCAGCACCAGATCCTTGCGATAGCCGTAGATCCGCTGGGTTTCCTGCATGGCCTCGGGGTCGAACGCGCGAACGGTTGCCCCCGCCGCCCACAAGGCTTCCATCAACACTCTGCTGGGCGCATCGCGCATGTCGTCTGTATTGGGCTTGAACGCCAGGCCCCACAAGGCGAAGGTCTTGCCGCGCAGATCACCTTTGTAGAATGCGTTGACCCGCTCGAACAGCTTGTTCTTCTGCCGCTCGTTGATAGCCTCGACGACCGACAGCAGGTCGTTGGAGCAATGGGCCTCGCGGGCGCTGTGGATCAGCGCGCGGATGTCCTTGCCAAAGCATGAGCCGCCGTAGCCACAGCCGGGGTAGATGAAGTCGTAACCGATGCGTGAGTCGGCACCGATGCCCAGTCGGACCGCTTCGACGTCCGCACCCAGGTGCTCGGCCAGTTCGGCAATCTGGTTGATGAAGCTGATCTTGGTCGCCAGCATGCAGTTGGCCGCGTATTTGGTGAGTTCGGCGCTGCGCAGGTCCATGAACATGATGCGGTCATGATTGCGGTTGAACGGTGCATACAGCTCGCGCATGACTTTTCTGACCGCTTCGCTTTCGCAGCCGATGACGATGCGGTCCGGGCGGCGGCAATCCTTCACGGCCGAGCCTTCCTTGAGAAATTCGGGGTTGGAAACGATATCGAACTGCAGCAGGCGTCCGGCCTGACGCAAGGCCTTGTCGATGTGCGCGCGCAGCGCATCGCCACTGCCCACCGGTACCGTGGATTTTTCCACGATGATCAGCGGCTTGCTGCGGTGCCGGGCAATGCTCTCGCCCACGGCGAAGAAGCTGCGCATGTCCGCCGACCCATCCTCGCAGGACGGCGTGCCGACGGCGATGAACAGCACCTCGGCATGTTCGACGGCCATCTGCTCGTCACTGGTGAAAACCAGCCGGTTATGGTCCAGGTTTTCCCGTACTAGATTGGCGAGGCCGGGTTCGAAGATGTGCACCTGTCCCTGGCTCAGTTGTTCGACCTTGGCCTTATCGATGTCCATGCACACGACGTCGTGGCCGACTTCGGCAAGCACGGCTGCTTGTACCAGACCTACATATCCGCTACCGAAAACGCTGATTTTCATGGGAAGAACCCTGAAGAGAGATGCGAGAGACGCGCCGAAGGTTGATGCTCAGAACCCCCATCACGATGAGGATGACACCCACAGTTTTCGAAACTGTGAACGTCTCGTGGAAAAACGGCAGGCCAGCGGCCAGTACGTACACCAGCCCGTAGCTGATGCTCAGCAAGGAGTAGGCGCGGCTCAGGGACAGGCTGCGCAGGGCCAGCAGCCACAACAGCATCGACAGGGCGTAGGCGCCGATTGCGACGCCGATGACGGCCAGGGCCTTGAAATCGATTGAGGCGACAGCCGGGTATTCGAGCAACTGCGTCGGCGAGGGCAGACGGCTCATGCTCCAGCGCATGCCCAGTTGCGCGAGGCTGACCAGCGCCACACTGCCAAGCGCCAGCGTCACGCCGGGGCGGCTCATGCCTGACGTCCCAACAGAACGACGCCCGCCAGAATCAGCGCCACGCCCAGCCAGTGCCGACGGTCGACCGGCTCATTGAACAGGTAACGTCCGGTCAGGGTGATCAGTACGAAATTCAGGCCCAGCATGGGATACGCGATGCCAACGTCCAGGCGCTGCAACACCATCAGCCAGACCAGCAACCCCAGGCCCAGACACGCCATCGCGAGCCACAGCCAGGCCGAACGCGCGGCGGCCAACAGGCCCGGGAAATGACCACGCCAGCCCTCCACGGCAAGTTTCTGTGCGATCTGGCCCAGGCAGGTCAGCGCGCACGCGGTGAGCAGCAAAAGCCAGGTCATGATTCCGACTGCCCGTAGATCACGATGACCAGATCGCCTTCTTCGTAACGCTTGCCGCCTTTGGGCAGCGCACCGAGTTCGCGCAGTTCCTCTTTGCCGTCGCCACGCATGATCACCGCGACCTGGCCCTTGTGCCGGGCTTCGGTCATCCAGGCATCAATGTCTTTAAGATCGATTTTCCGCGGACGGGCATCCGGATAGTCGAGGCCGTATTTCAGTTCGCCCACGGTGTTGAAGAAGGCAATGTCCGAGCGCTTCAACCGCCAGGCCAGCGCTGAAGCCGCCCCCAGGTCGTTGCTCAACAGCGACTGGCTGGCCGCCAGCTCAGAGAAATGCCGGGCTACAAACTGGTCGGGTGTCTTGTCATAAACCAGGGTGTACGGCAGCGCTGCGGGCAGCAGCGCCACCAGCAGCAGACTGCCTGCCGCCGGCATCGCCCAGGCCGACAGAGGACGCAGAGCTTGCAGCACATTGGTCAGCATCCAGACCGTCAGCACACCGATGGCCAGCAGCAGATGGATGGGTTCGTGGTCGTAGACCGGGTTCTTCCACTGCAGGTACAACAACACCAGAAGGCCGACGAGCGCGACGACGGCATTGAACCCGCCATTGAGGCGTAGCGCTGTGACCTGGCCGTGCTTGAGCCGTTCGACCAGCGCGTTTGCCATCAGCAAGGCCAGTGGCAACAGGCAGGGCAGAATGTAGGTCGGCAGCTTGCCCCGGCTCAGGCTCAGAAACGCCAACGGCAGCAGCGTCCACATCAGCAGGAAACCGATAGCGGGTTGGCGCCGTTGCTGCCACGCCTGTTTGAACGCTATGGGCAGCAACAACGCCCACGGCAGGCTGGCGGCAATCAGCGTTGGCAGATAGAACCACACGGGCTGTGCGTGCTGCGCGTCTTCACCGGCGAAGCGGCGCACGTGCTCGTGCCAGAAGAAAAAGCGCCAGTAATCGGGCTCCTGAGCGTGGACCGCCAGCACCCAGGGCAGGCACACTCCCATGGCGACGATGACCGCGAGCAGCCCGTAGCGGATCAACTCGACGAAACGTTTCTGCCACAGCATGTAGGGCAGCGCGATCAGTACCGGCAGCGCCCAGGCCAGAAAACCCTTGGTCATGAAGCCCATGCCGCAGGCGAACCCCAGTACCGTCCACGCGACCAGCCGCGAATGGCCGCTGCTGTTGACGGCGTACCAGAAGGCGACCAGCGACAGGTTGACCCACAAGGTGAATTGCGGGTCGAGATTGCAATAACCGGCCTGGCCTGCAACGAAGCCGAAGCTCATGAACAGCAGCGCGCTGGCAAAGCTTTTGCGCGGCTCGTTCCATATCCGGGCAGCGATCAGGTAGGCCAGCAGGGCGCTCAGGCCGGTGCTCAGCGCCGAAGCGATCCGCACGCCAAACAGATTCTCGCCGAACAGCGCCTGGCCAGCGGCGATCAACCAGTAACCGGCTGCAGGCTTTTCGAAGTACCGCACACCCATGAAATACGGCGCGGTCCATTGCCCGCTGTGGAGCATTTCCTGACTGATCTGCGCGTAGCGCGTCTCGTCCGGAATCCACAACCCGTGGGAGCCGAGCGGAAGCAGATAGGCGACCACGAACGCCAGCAACAGCAGTGCAATGTCGCGATTACGGCTTGCCGTCATTGCTGCACCCCGAGCCAGCCTTCGCGTCCCGCAAGCGTGCCGCGCACCACTTGACCTGCTGGCAGGTGCTCAAGGTCGTCCGGCAACAGGTTGCCCAGTGGCTGGAAGCGGATGCCCTGAGCATTTGCCAGTGCCAGCAATTGTCTGAAGTCGTCAGCCATGACGATGCCTTCGACTTCGGCGTGCAAGGTATACACATTCAGTTGGTCAGGCTTGAAACGTCTGAGAATGAAACGGTTGAACGCTTGCGCCTCAAGGTGCGGGCCGACCACCTCGTCAAAGGTTGGCATGTCCACCGGAATCTGTGGGGCGCCTGGCGTGCCATCAGCCAGGGTCGGACGAAATATCGAGTGCCCCCGGCAGTCGCTGTTGTAGCGAAATCCGAACGATTGCTTTGCCTGCACCACACGTTCATCGGCACGCCAGCCAGCCGCTGCCGAACAGGTCACCGGCCCGCCCAGAATGTCGCTCAGGCAATCGACACCCCGGCGCATCTGCGCGTGCAGCCGCGCCGGGTTCCAATGCCCGGCATTGGCCTGCCAGCCATGATGGTCCCAGGCATGCAGGCCCACTTCATGGCCTGCGTCCAGAGCGCGGCGCATCAACGGGCCGAGGTCGCGACCGATGGGTTTGCCCGGCCAGGCGGTGCCCGCCAGCAGAATGTCCCAGCCGTAAAGGCTGGCAGCCCGAGAACGAAGCATCTTCCACAGGAATTGCGGCCGGATCAGCCGCCACACATGGCGACCCATGTTGTCCGGGCCGACGCTGAAAAAGAACGTCGCCTTGACCTGCGCTTCTTCCAGCATGTCCAGCAAACGCGGCACGCCTTCACGGGTGCCACGGTAAGTGTCGACGTCGATTCTCAGGCCTGCCTGCATCAGCGCTGATCCGCTTTTTCAGCCATAGCTTCGCGCAGAAAGAAATCCAGCGTCTTGCCGATGGTTTCGCTCAGCTCGATGGTGGGCGTCCAGTCCAGCAGTCGTTTGGCATTGTCGACACAGGGTTTGCGATGGCTCACGTCCTGATAGCCCTTGCCATAAAAGGATTGGCTTTCCACTTCACGAAACCCCGCGAACGGCGGGAAGTTGGAGCGCAACGGGTGCGCTTCGAACTGGCGCAGCAGCTCTTCGCCCAATTGCCGGATGCTGGCTTCGTTGTCCGGGTTGCCGATGTTGATGATTTGCCCGTTGCAGCGCTCACCACGGTTTTCGATGATGCGCGCCAGGGCTTCGATGCCATCGACCACGTCCGTAAAGCAGCGCTTCTGCGCGCCGCCGTCCACCAGCCGGATCGGTGTGCCTTCCACCAGATGCAGGATCAACTGAGTGATGGCGCGCGAGCTGCCGATGCGTGCTGAGTCCAGACGGTCCAGACGCGGGCCCATCCAGTTGAACGGGCGGAACAGCGTGAACTGCAGGCCTTTCTGGCCGTACGCCCAGATCACCCGGTCCAGCAATTGCTTGGACACCGAATAGATCCAGCGCTGCTTGTTGATCGGGCCGACCACCAGGTTCGACGTGTCCTCGCTGAAACTGGCGTCCTGGCACATGCCGTACACCTCGGAGGTGGACGGGAAAATCACTCGCTTGTTGTACTTCACGCAGTAGCGAACGATCTTCAGGTTTTCTTCGAAGTCCAGCTCGAACACCCGCAGCGGATTGCGCGTGTATTCGATGGGCGTCGCAATCGCCACCAGCGGCAGAACCACGTCGCACTTCTTGATGTGGTACTCGATCCACTCGGTGTGGATGCTGATGTCGCCTTCGATGAAGTGAAAGTTGGGCTTGGTGCGTAGACGTTCGATGGCGTCCGAGCCGATGTCCATGCCATAGATCTCGTAGCGGTCATCCTGCAGCAAACGCTCTGACAGGTGATTACCGATAAAGCCGTTGACGCCCAGAATCAGCACACGGGTGCGGCGCGTCGGACGGCTCTGGTTCTGGCCCTGTAGACGTGAGCCCTGGACCAGCCCGAACTCGCGGGCCAGTTGCACGCCACTCAGGTAGAGGCCGTCAGCGCCGCGCTGGCCTGCACCGATCACCAGCGCGCCCTCGCCACAGGCAATGCGCAGCGGGTCGCAGTCGATCACGGTGCCGGGCGCCAGGCCATGGTCGGCCTCTTCCACGCGGGCGCCCCAGACGATCAGTTTGTGCTCGCCCACCGGGCAGAAAGCGCCGGGGTAGGGCTGGGTCACGGCGCGGATCAGGTTGTTCAGTTGCGCAGCGGGGCGTGCCCAGTCGATCAGCCCGTCGGCGGCTGTGCGACGGCCGAAGTAGGTCGCCTGGGATTCGTCCTGTGGCGTGCCGGGCAATCTGCCCCGCGCCAGTAACGGAAGCGCGTCGGAGAGCAGATTGGCGGCGGCCTTGCGCAGTTTTCCGTGCAAGGTCAGCGCCGTGTCCAGTGCGCTGATCGGCACCCGTTGCTGCGCCATGATGGGGCCAGCGTCCGCACGTTTGACCATCTGATGCAGGGTCACGCCAGTTTCGCGTTCGCCGTTGACCAGCACCCAGTTGGCCGGTGCTCGACCGCGATAGCGCGGCAGCAGCGACCCGTGCAGGTTGAAGGCACCTTTTCTGGCGCAGGCCAGCAAGGGCTCGCTGAGCAATTGGCGGTAGTAGAAGGAAAAGATGAAGTCCGGGTCCAGCTTGCCGACGCGCTCGATCCACAGCGGATGGTTCGGGTCTTCGGGGGCGTGCACCGGGATGTCATGCTGCGCGCACAGTTGAGCGACCGAGCCGAAGAAGGTTTTTTCAGCAGGGTCATCGGCGTGGGTGAACACCGCAGCGATTTGATAGCCGCTCTCCAGCAGCGCCTGCAGCCCGACACAGCCAATATCGTGGTAAGCGAAAACGACAGCTTTAATGCTCATGGCGCAACCTTGTTCAGATAAGGAGAAGCGGAGGAATCCACACGGTCGGTCGTCGTCTCGGTTGAGCAGCGCACGACCTTTTCAATGAAGAAGCGCGGCCGGGCCCGCACATCGCTGTACATGCGGCCCAGGTATTCACCCAGCAGGCCCATGCCGATGAACTGCCCGCCGGTGAACACGAACAGCACGGCGAACAGCACGAAGGTGCCGTTCTCGGCCCATGGCGCGCCGAAGATCAGCCGCAGCACGATGAGCATCACGGCGAACAGAAGGCCCAGAAACGCCATGCTGAAACCGACGATGCTC
The DNA here is from genome assembly GCF_001642795.1 of Pseudomonas viridiflava. Taxonomy (GTDB): domain Bacteria; phylum Pseudomonadota; class Gammaproteobacteria; order Pseudomonadales; family Pseudomonadaceae; genus Aquipseudomonas; species Aquipseudomonas viridiflava. Next base: position 174,124 of record NZ_LKEH01000048.1, read on the forward strand.
AGCAGTCGCAAGGGTGTGGTGGTCATGCAGGTGATCAGGTCGAACATCAGGTTGATCAGCCGCATGGGGCTGTATTTCGAATCGCCGTGCTCGCGTTCGGCGTGCTCGACCAGCACTTCGGTGGTGTGCCGGGCAAAGCTGTTGGCGAGGATCGGAATGAACGTGCTGCGCTCGCGACAGGCCAGCATCGCGTCAACGATGGTGCGTCGGTAGGCGCGCAGCATGCAGCCATAGTCGCTCATCGCGACCCCGGTCGAGCGCTGGACGGCGAGGTTGATGAGTTTCGACGGCCAGCGTCGCCAAGCCGAGTCCTGACGGTTGTTGCGCACGGTGCCGACCACGTCGTAGCCCTGTTCGGCCAGCGCGATGAGGCGCGGTATCTCTTCCGGCGGGTTTTGCAGGTCGGCGTCGAGGGTGACGATCACGTCGCCTTTGCAATGCTCGAAACCGGCCATGATCGCCGCGTGCTGGCCGTAGTTGCGGTTCAGGATCACCGCGACCACCCGGCTGCCGTCACGCTCGGCCGCCTGCTGCAGAATCTCGGCGGACTGGTCTCGACTGCCGTCATCGACCAGTACGATTTCATAGTCATGGCGCAGCCGCGCGCACGCTGCCTCGGTGCGTCGCAGCAATTCGGGCAGGCTTTGCTGTTCGTTGTAGACCGGGATGACGATCGACACACAATGGATAGGGTAGGGTCTCAAGGGCGGGCTTCCACGATTGATTCAATGGCGTCCACGACCCGCTCGACATCGTCCAGGGTCATGTCGGGAAACAGCGGGATGGAACACAGGCGCGACGAATTCCACTCGGTGTCCGGCAGATGAACGTCGGGGAAACGCTGGCGGTAATAGCGGTGCAGATGAGTGGCGATGAAATGAATGCCGCTGCCGATGTTGTACGCCTGCAACGCTTTCATGAACGCATCGCGGTCCAGGCCGCAGCGCTCGGCGTCGATACGCAGAATGAACAGGTGCCAGGCATGACGCTGCGCGTAGCCGGGTTGCGCCAGCGGCAAAACGGCGCTGCTGGCCAGCCTTTCGAGGTAGCGATTGGCGAGCATCTGGCGCTTGGCATTGATCGCATTCAGGCGCTGCAACTGCACCAGGGCAATACTGGCGTTGAGGTCTGCGAGGTTATATTTGAAACCGGGCTCGATGACCTCGGCCTGCGGCTTGCGCCCCAGTGTCAGGCGGTCATAGGCATCGACACCCAGGCCGTGGAATTTCAACTGGCGCACACGGGTTGCCAGCGCGTCGTCATCGGTGACGAGCATCGCGCCCTCTGCACAGGTCATGTTCTTGATGGCGTGAAAAGAGAAGATGGCCGTACCGCGTGAGCCGACCGGACGCCCTTTGTATTCAGTGCCAGCCGCATGGGCCGCGTCTTCGATGAGCGCGAGGCCATAACGGTTGGCGAGCGCATGGAGGGGGTCGAGATCAAGTGCGGCGCCCGCGTAATGCACCGGAATGATGGCTTTGGTCCGCGGCGTGATGGCCTGTTCGACGTGTGCGGCATCAACCATCAGCGTGTGGCGATCCACATCGACGAACACCGGCGTGGCACCCAGCAGGCAGATCATGTTGGCGGTGGAAACCCAAGTCTGGGACGGGGTGATCACTTCGTCGCCAGGACCGACGCCCAGAGCCAGCAGCGTGAGGTGCATGGCCCCTGTCGCTGATGACAGCGCAATGGCATGCAGCGCCCCGACACGCTCGGCGAACTGTTCTTCGAGCTTCTGGCATTCCGGCCCGGTGGTGATCCAGCCCGACGTCAATACGCGCGTCACTGCCGCAATCTCTTCATCGCCCACGGACGGACGCGAAAATGGAAGAAAAGCCTGATTCATCACTATGTTTTCCACGCGGGCCAATAACGTTAAGTGTGTGCTTCGCTACGTGCGCACTGCGCCGCAGTCGCTGCGCGACTCAGGGTTAAATGTAATAAGCGTTGTAATTAACGTCTGTTATCGGTCTATAAATAAAAGTTAATGGAGCGTCTGTTTTTTAATCCGTGGCGGTGTTGGACATGACGTATTTCATCATCGATATGACTGCCGGTTTTGCGGGGCAGGGCAGCAGTTGTCGAGGATGCTCCGGCCTTGTCGGGCACCATTGTTGATCCAAATGACGGGCGCCGTGCTGAAAACTCGACGCCGTTAAGTCGGGCGACAGCTTTCTCACGGATTGGTGAATTATTTAATTTGAATTCATTTATTTGTCTTGGGAATATTTTAAGCTGGGGAAGGTGTGGGTATGTTTTCTGAACGGCTGCTTGATCATTCGAAGTTTGAAGGTTGTTTAAAACCTGATTTGTTTTAAGCGTCTGTTCAGGACATGTATTTTTTGTTGTGCACCACTTCAAGTGCCCTCAAACGGGTTTGCATATCTGCGTCGCTTTTGACCGGCAAGGCGACAGGAAGCGTTTGGCAGGCTCCCGCATTCATCCTGTGAGGTGTTATTTTGAGGACGTTTCTGATCACATGATCAGCTATTTCCCACACACTCTTCGCAAAGGAATGCCCTTAGCAATGAACCTTTCACTCAAGCATCTGGCCGCTTCCACACTGATGCTCGCCAGCCTTTCAGCCGTCGCCCCCTCCGCTCTGGCGAATATCACGCCGCAACAAAGCGCCGCCATTCTGAAAACATTCAATGAAAAGTCGGCGACTGATTTCAGACAGTTTCTGGGGAGCGTCGCGAAGAGCGATCTGGCCAAAACTGCCGATCTCGAACCCGCGATCAGTGCCTTTCTCGACGACAAGACTCTGACCGCCGAACAGCAGAACGAAATCCATCGGCTGCTGGGCATTTACGCCCGTGTGAAGTACGGCAGTGCTGCGAATGAAACCCTGCGTGAACTGGTCGCCATCCCGACCTTTGCCGTTGAAGGCGTCGCCCAGCACGACAATCCCGAGTTCATCAAGATCGCCGAGAAGCTCAAGACGCTCGCCGAGTCGTTCAATCTCAAATTCCGCAACATCGACAACCGCGTCTATGAAGTCTCGCTCGAGGGCTCCAGCGAGGAAGTCGTCGGTATTCATGCCCACGCTGACGTGGTGCCGGTGACGCCTGCGAACTGGGTGCTGCCGGACGGTACCAAACTCGACCCGTTCAAGGTCACGTTGATTGGCGACCGCATGTACGGTCGTGGCACCGAGGATGACAAGAACGGCATCGTGGTTGCGATGTACGCCATGAAAGTCATCAAGGAAGAAAAGCTGCCGCTGGCTCGAAACTTCAAGCTGCTGATCGACACCACCGAAGAGACCTCCGGCGACGCGATTCCGTACTACTTCGAGCGCAACCCGACGCCGAACTACAACCTGGCGCTGGACGGCGGTTACCCGGTGGTCATTGCCGAGAAAGGTTACGGCACCGTGATGGCGAATTTCCCTGTGCGTAAGGGTGAGGGCAAGGGCGCCGAAATCACCTCGTTGACCGGCGGCGCGGCGACCAATCAGATTCCATCGAAATCGGTCGCCACGCTGGTGACGGACAAACCCGCAGAATTGGCCGCTGAGCTGCAAAAGGCGGGTGCCGAGTACGCGAAGCGCAACGGTGGCGACTTCCAGGTGGACGCAGCGGTCGAGGGTAAGGACGTGAAGCTGACCGTCACTGGCGTATCGGCCCACTCGTCCGATCCTGCGTCGGGCGTCAACCCGGTGGCCCGAATACTCGACTTCATCAACAGCCTCGACGGCAAGGTTGAGTTGAAGCACAACCACATCACCGACGCGGCTCAGTATGCGGCTGACAACTGGGGTCTGGATTATCTGGGCAGCAAACTGGGGGTCGGTTTCTCGGACGAGTTCATGGGCCCGCTGACCGCTTCCCTGACCTTCGTGGGGATGGATGCGAAGACCTTCAAACTCGCGGTGAACCTGCGCGTGCCGAAAGGCAAGTCGCCTGAGAAGCTCAAGGCCGAGATCGCCGAAAAGCTGACGGCATGGAGCAAGCAGAGCAAGATTGCGCCTGCGTTCGATTACTCCATCGCCGAACCGATGTACCGTAACCCTGAGGGTGAATGGGTCAAAGCACTGCTGGCCGTCTCTACCGAAAACCTGGGCATGCCCCACACGTTCGGCACCTCGGCGGGCGCTACCTCGGTCCACAACCTGCCCAACGGCGTGCAGTTCGGCTTGGCCATGCCCGAAGCCAAATACACCGGACACACCGACAGCGAGTTCAAGACCACCGAGCAGTTTCTGCTCGACCTGCAGATCGTGACGGAAATGATGGGGCGTATCGGGCAATTGCCGAAGCTTTGATCTGAAGGCCTGATCCGGCGTGAACAGGACGCTCTGCAACGCATTCAAGAGCGGACGCAGAGCGTCCTGAGCGGCATTCCCACGCGGAGCGTAGGAACGATCATCCCTCGACACCGATCGTGCTCATGCTCCGCGTCCAATGGTCGCCACGCACTGATTGACGCCTCATACCCTGCCCGGCATATTAGCGCTCGTTTGTGATCGTTAATGCTCGTTTATGCAGGTTCAGATTGTCATGACTCCGACTCACGAAACCTTTCCCGGCGAACGCCAGCAGTTGATCAGTGAACGCCTGGCCCGTTACGGCAGGGTGATTGCGGCTGATCTGGCCAGCGAATTCAATGTGTCTGAACACTCGATCCGCCGCGACCTCAGTGCGCTGGCTGCCTCGGGTGTGTGCAAGCGCGTCTACGGCGGTGCGATTCTGCTGCGCAGCGCTGAAGGCCCCATGGCCGCGCGCGTGCAGCAGGACACCACACGCAAGGACAGCCTCGGACAGGCCGCAGCATCTTTGCTGAGCGACGGACAACACGTCTTCATTGACGCCGGTTCCACCAACTTCGCCATCGCCAGCGCTATCGACCCCCGGCTTCACCTGACCCTCACCACCAACTCACCGTTGATTGCCGTGCAACTGATGACACTGCCCAATGCCGAAGTGATTCTGCTGGGTGGTCGCCTGAACCCGACGGCGGGGGGCGTGATCGGTCTGACGGCGGTCCAGCAACTGCGCCAGTTCAGCTTCGACCTGTGCTTTCTCGGCGCCTGCGCGCTGGATCCGGACAACGGTGTCACGGCATTCGGGCTGGAAGACGCCGAGTTCAAGCGCGCCGTCGTCGCCGCGAGCGGCCAGATTGTGGTGGCCGTGACCAACGAAAAGCTGTCCAGCGTCGCTCATTACCAAGTGGCCCAGTGCGAAGACGTGTCGGCGCTGGTGGTCGAGCAAGACGCGCCACGCGAGCGGCTCGACCCGTTTCTGGGCAGGATTGCCAACGTCGTGACCGCAGCCTGAGCGGAAAACTCACGTATGTCGCGCTTGCCCATTGTCTGGCGCGCCATTTACGTCTAGTTTGCTCCCTATTTAGTATGACTATTAATCGCACCCTCTAATAAGTACAAGAATCAGGAGTCACCGATGCAACCCATTCGTCTCGGTTTGGTGGGCTACGGCAAGATCGCTCAGGATCAGCATGTTCCCGCGATTCTCGCCAATCCCGCTTTCACGCTGGTGTCCGTCGCTACTCAGGGTCAGCCTTGTGCGGGCGTTCAGAACTTCAAGTCCCTGACCGAGCTGCTCGAAAACGGGCCGCAGGTCGATGCCATCGCGTTCTGCACACCTCCTCAAGGTCGATTCGCTCTGGTGCAGCAAGCCATTGCCGCTGGCAAACACGTGCTGGTCGAAAAACCGCCGTGCGCCACGCTGGGCGAAGCCATGGAACTGGTGAATCAGGTACACGAACAGGGCGTCACCGGCCTGTTTGCCTGGCATTCGCGTTACGCACCCGGCATCGAAACCGCGCGCGACTGGCTCGCGACGCGCACGCTGGAAAGCGTGAAAATCGAGTGGAAGGAAGACGTCCGTAAATGGCACCCCGGCCAGACCTGGATCTGGCAGCCCGGCGGTCTTGGCGTCTTCGATCCGGGCATCAATGCCCTGTCGATCGTGACCCACCTGCTGCCGCTGCAACTGTTCGTTGAGTCTGCCGAACTGCGCGTCCCCGACAACTGCCAGTCGCCCATCGCCGCTGACATCAAAATGTCCGACGCCCGCCACCTCGACATTCGCGCCGAATTCGACTTCGACCATGGTCAGAACGAACTGTGGAGCATCGAAATCCGCTGCGCAGAAGGCGTCCTTCGGCTGGACAATGGCGGCGCACTGTTGAGCATCGATGGCGTGCGTCAGACGGTGGCGGAAGAGGGTGAGTACACGGTGGTGTACCGGCATTTTCAGCAACTCATTGTCGGTAAAAAGAGCGACCTGGACCTGCAGCCATTGCGGCTGGTGGCGGACAGCTTTTTCGTGGGCAGTCGGGTGCTGGTTGCGCCGTTTTACGATTGATGGGCGGGGCGTTCTTCGTGTCAAACAATACGTGATCTGCTGAATGAACACGTTTTTGTGGGAGGCGGCTTGCCGGCGATGCAGTCGACGCGGTAGGTCAGTAAAATCGCGTCATCGTTCATCGCCAGCAAACCGCCTCCCACGGTCCGGTGTTTGCCGCGCGACAGCGCTATGTCGAAGATGTGGTGGCGCCTCCCGCAGAAGCCGGGGCCGTTCAGCAGGTTCGGTTTCCTGACGCCCGGCCCTATCGGTGCAATATCGCCTGATGGATTTCCTGCAACGGCATGATGCGTTGTGCAGCGTTGAGTTTGATGGCTTCCTTGGGCATGCCGAACACCACGCAGCTCGCTTCGTCCTGAGCGACGGTCGAGCTGCCAGCATCAAGCATTTCCTTGAGGCCGCGTGCGCCGTCGTCGCCCATGCCGGTCATGATGATTCCGGTGGCGTTCTTGCCCGCGAATTTGGCCACTGAACGAAACAGCACATCCACCGAAGGCCGATGCCGGTTGACCAGCGGGCCGTCGATGACCTGGGCGTGATAGTAGGCACCGCTGCGGGTCACCATCATGTGCTTGCCGCCCGGCGCAATGAGCGCCAGTCCGGGCAGAATACGGTCGTTGTTCTTCGCCTCGCGAACCTCTATTTGACACAGATCATTGAGGCGGGCCGCGAAGGATGCGGTGAATTTCTCCGGCATGTGCTGGACGATCACCATGCCGGGACACACCCGAGGCAAGGACGTCAGCACGGCTTCCAGCGCCTGGGTTCCCCCGGTCGATGTACCAATGGCGACAATCCGTTCGGTCGTCTGGGCCATGGCGTGGCCGTTGGCTGCGGGCAGGATGGCATCTGCGGTGAGCTTGCTGGCGGGTACCAGCACCGGAACCACCGCGCGCTTTCCCAGATTCCTGACGTTGGAGTTGGCCGCCGCACGGATCGCTGTCACCAATTCGGCTGCCGACTCAATCAGAAAGTTCTTCAGGCCCGTGGTGGGTTTGGTGATGATTTCCACCGCTCCGGCGGACAATGCCTGCAGCGAGGTCTCTGCGCCTTTCTGCGTCAGCGACGAGCAGATCACCACCGGCGTCGGGCGCTCGCTCATGATCTTCTTGAGAAAGGTGATGCCGTCCATGCGCGGCATCTCCACGTCCAGCACGATAACGTCCGGCCATTCCCGGGCCAGCTTGTCCATTGCGAAAATCGGGTCCGAAGCGGCGCCCATCACATGCATGTCGGGGGTGTCGTTGAGGATCGCCAGCAGTACCTGACGAACCACGGCCGAATCATCGACCAGCAGTACGCTGATTTTTTTGGTTGGCATCTTTATCGATGGTCCCTGTTGATGTGTGCCGGACCCAGACGTTGCCGTTCCACAGGTCGAAGATGATGTTGCGGTAGCCGGTGCTGCCCATGTCCTGCGCCATCAGGTGCAAATGGTGCTGCTCGGCGAGCTCCAGCGCGGCGCGGATGTTGAGGTTGGCAACGTCATGCATATGCAAGCCGTTACGATGGCAGGGAAACATCTCGCCGCCGCCGAACAGTTTCACCTGATAGTCCTCTGGCCGAGTGCCGTTGATGTGGGCGTGACGGATGAGCAGTTCGAGGGCTTCATCGGCGTACTTGCCGTCCAGGGGCTGGCCTCTGCGGATGCGTCCCGGAAGCATGAAGTGGCACATGCCGCCGATATGCCGTAACGGATGCCAGAAGGTAATGGCCACGCAGGACCCGAGCAGGGTGCGAAGGCGGGTAGGGCGGGTCGCAAAGCTCACCTCACCAGGAGCCAGCACTACTTCGGCCGCGCCGACAGGCTTTTTCATGGTTTGCGGTAAATCGAGGGGGCGACCAGCTTCAACGTGTCGTTTACACCGTTGAGGCTTTCCGAGTGACTGATGATGAAGAAACCGCCCGGCTTGAGACGTGGCAGCAGGCGCGCGACCACTTTGCTTTTGGTTTCCTGATCGAAATAGATCATCACGTTGCGCAGGAATATCACGTCGAATTCGCCCAGATCGGGCAAGGTTTCATTGAGGTTCACCTGAACGAAATTGACCCTGTTGCGCAGCGACTTCTCGATCAGAAAGGTGCCTTCCTGACGGCCTGTGCCCTTCAGGCAATACTTGACCAGCAACGGCTGAGGAAGGGTGCCTGCGCGCTCCATGGGGTAATGGCCGGTGCGTGCCTTGGCCAGCACCTGGGTGCTGATGTCCGAGNGACGAACTGGCGGCGCTCCACAGCCTGAACGTCTTGCCCGGCGTCGCCATGGGCAACACGTTCTGGCGTAGAAAATCGAAGTGCTTGGGCTCGCGGAAGAAGTACGTCTCGTTGGTGGTCAGCAGGTCCAGCGCGACCTGCAGTTCACCGTGGCGCTGGTCCGTCATGATCAGCTTGAAGTAGTCGCCATAGCTTTTCAGTTCATAGTGCTTGAGGCGCTTGAACAGGCGGCCGGCTACCAGCGCCTTCTTGGCCGGCGACAGATTGATACCCGCTGCGCGATACAGCCAGGATTGGAACTGGCCGAATTCGCGGTCGTTGAGTGCGGCTGTGTCAGGCATATGCGGATCTCAGTGCGCGTCGAAATCGAGAGCGGGTGTCTGACCGGCTTCGGCCAGGCTCGACATCTCGTCGATGGACAGCACGCGCTCGACCTCAAGTACGATGACGAACTTGCCCTCGACCTTGGCCATGCCGCTGATGAAGTCGGCACGAATGCGTGCGCCGAAATTCGGCGGCGGCTCGATCTGCGAGGCGGGAATTTCCAGCACCGCCGAGACCGTATCGACCAGCAGACCGATGTCCTGCGGCTGACCGTCTTCGGTGCTGGCTTCAATGATGATCACGCAGCTGCGTCGCGTGGTTTCCGAGTTTTGCCGGCCGAACCGCGCCGACAGATCGACCACCGGCACGACGGCGCCGCGCAGGTTGATCACGCCGCGCACGAACGACGGCATCATCGGCACCACGGTCAGGCTGCCGTACTCGATGATTTCCTTGATGCCCAGAATGCCGATGGCGAACATCTCGCCACCGAGCATGAACGTCAGGTACTGCGCCTCTTCTTCCACTGCGGCTGCGGTCTGGTGTGTCTTGGCCAGTGCGCCCATGTCGTTCTCCCTGTGTGACCTGTATCCGGTCTGCGATCAGAAACGGGTGAATTCCGATTCATCCGGCGCGCTGGCCATGTTGTAGGCAAACGCCTTTTTAGGGGCGGGCTTGACCGGTCGCGATGGCTGGCGAGGCGGGGCGCTGCCGGAGGTGTCGACGCTTAAGTCGTTCACGGCCGTTCTGGATGCCGAACTCAGGACGAAGAAACTCATGGCCTGCTGCAACTGTTCTGCCTGGCTGCTCATCTCTTCAGCGGTCGCCGCCAGCTCTTCGCTGCTCGACGCGTTCTGCTGCGTTACCTGATTGAGCTGAGTCATGGCGGTGTTGATCTGTGCCACGCCCGCGGCCTGTTCCTCGGACGCTGCGCTGATCTCCTGCACCAGATCCGAGGTCTTGTTGATCGACGGCACCATCTCGTCCAGCAACTTGCCGGCCTTCTCGGCCATGTCCACGCTGCTCGAAGACAGCTCGCCGATTTCCTGAGCCGCCACCTGGCTGCGCTCAGCCAGCTTGCGCACTTCGGCGGCAACCACGGCAAAGCCCTTGCCGTGCTCGCCCGCACGGGCGGCTTCGATGGCGGCGTTGAGGGCCAGCAGGTTGGTCTGGTAGGCGATGTCATCGATGATGCTGATGCGCTGGGCGATTTTCTTCATCGCCACCACGGTCTGTTGCACCGAGTCGCCACCTTCTGTGGCTTCCTTGGCGGCCTTGCTGGCCATGCCGTCGGTGACCTTGGCGTTCTCGGTGTTCTGGTTGATGCTGGCGCTCATCTGTTCGACCGAAGCGCTGGTCTCTTCAACGCTGGCGGCCTGCTCGCTGGTCGCCTGGCTCATGGACTGAGCTGTAGCGCTGACCTCTTCAGAGGCGCTGGCAAGATTGTCGGCCGCGTTGCGCACTTCACCGATGATGTGCGACAGCTTGCCGACCATGTTGCGCATGGCGTTGAGCACCATACCGGTTTCGTCTTTCGAGCCTTCCGCTATCTGCGCGCTCAGGTTGCCTTCAGCCAATTGCTCGGCGGCGATGGCAGCGTCCTTGAGCGGGCGGGAAATGATCCGAGCTATGAACAGCGCCAGACCCAGTCCGATCAACAGCGCAGCGACCAGCACCGCAATGATCGAGATACGCGCATTTTCATACAGGGCCGCGCCTTTCTCGCTGGCCGTGGTTGCGCCTGCATCGTTGAGCTCGACCATTTTCTGCAACTGGTTGGTCGCTTCATCGAAGTGCAGCTTGGACTCGCCCTTCAACAGCGTGCGCGCCTGATTCTCAAGACCCTGCCGAGACAGGTCGAACAGCTCTTTGCTAACCACCAGGTACGCTGACCATGCAGTGGTCACGCTGTTGAACAACTGGCGATCCGTGTCGTTGGACAACAGGTGTTCATAGGTGGCCAGGCGGGTTTCGAATTGCTTGCGCGCCTCGACAGCCTCCTGTTCCATCTGGGTCTTTTCCTGCGCCGTATCGGCCGCGATGTGCCGGTTTTCCTTCAGGCGATAGCTGGCCGCGTAAAAGCGCATGCCCGAGGCAGCACGCATGGAGGGCATCCAGTTTTCCTTCATGTCCTGAGCAGTCTGGTTGACCTGCCCGAGCTGAATGATGGCGAACACGCCCATGGCCGCCGTCAGCGCCAGCACGACCAGAAAGGAGGTGATCAACTTGGTGGATATCTTCAGATCGTAAAACCATTTCATCGGGGTTACCTCCATGGAAATGCAGGCGCGTCAGCGGGCCGCAGCCGACAGCGAATAAGGGGTTTGGGTCGAGCGGGCTTCCAGCTGGACGATCTGGTTGAGCAGCGCCGGTATGTCGAGAATCAGTGCCACCGCGCCGCTGCCCAGAATGGTCGAGCCGCTGATGCCACGCAGGCCGCCGAACAGTTTGCCGAGCGGCTTGATCACGGTCTGGAACTCGCCGAGCAGGTCGTCCACCACCAGCCCGGCCTTGTGCTCCGCATAACGCACGACCACCACGTTCTGGCGCCGCGCGACGGGACCTTCATGGTTGAAGTGGTCACGCAGGTACACCAGCGGCAGCACCTCGCCGCGCAGGTCCAGATAGCCGTTGTCGCGGCTGGACTGACGGTCCTGTTCGTCGAGTTCGATGCACTCCTGAACCATGTCCAGGGGAATGACATAGGTCGATTGATCGATGCCGACCAGAAAGCCGTTGATGATCGCCAGCGTCAGCGGCAGACGAATGCGCACGATGGTGCCCTGGCCGGGCTGGCTGTCCAGGTCCACGGTGCCGCGCAGCAGGGTGATGTTGCGCTTGACCACGTCCATGCCAACGCCGCGCCCCGACAGATTGGTGACCGCCTCGGCCGTGGAAAAACCGGGCTCGAAAATCAGGTTGTAGATTTCCTGATCGGTCAGCACCGCGCCGCTCGCGACCAGGCCGCGCTCCTGCGCCTTTTCCAGAATGCGCTCGCGGTTCAGGCCTGCGCCGTCATCGGCAATTTCGATCACGATGCTGCCTGAGTCATGGTAGGCATTGAGGCTCAAATGACCTTTTGCCGACTTGCCTGAAGCACGGCGCGCTTCAGCGCTTTCAATGCCGTGGTCCATGGCGTTGCGCAGCAGATGCATCAACGGGTCGCCGATTTTCTCGACCACGGTTTTGTCCAGCTCGGTCTCTGCACCACTGATAATCAGGTCGATGTCTTTGCCCAGTTCCTGACTGACATCGCGCACCACGCGGCGGAAGCGGTTAAAGGTATCGCCGATGGGGATCATGCGCAGGTGCAGGGCGCCGTCGAGTATTTCCTCGACCAGTCCCGATACCGTCGAGCTGGCTTCCTGAAGCGGCGCATTGTTGCAGGAGCGGGCCAGCAGATTGGCCCCGGCACTGGCGATCACCAGTTCGCCGACCAGATTGATCAGCTCATCGAGCTTGTCGGCGTTGACCCGCACATAGCGGCCGTCCTTGTTCTTCTGTTCGTTCGCAGACGATGCCCGCTCTGTGGAAACCTGGGCGGGGCCTCGCGGCACGGCGCGCTGATCGCCCAGCAACTCGCCACTGTGGATGACCGGGCTGGTGTCGTCCTGCGACACCAGGTCAGTGCCTGTGGATTCCGCCGTTTCATCCAGGGCAGTGATCTCTACGGCGCAGTCTTCGCGCACGAAATCGAACACTTCATTGATTGCCGCATATCCGGCTGCCGAGCGGAAATCGATCTCGAAACCCAGATGGCAGGATTCGGGGTCCCACTCCTCAACGGTCGGAATGCTGTCGGTCACGGTGGTGACCTGGACCATCTGGCCCAGCGTATTGAGGTAACGCAGGAACGACAGCGGGTCCATGCCGTTGCGAAACACGTCCACGCCGAAACGCAGGGAAATGTGCCACAGCCTTTCTGCCTGAATATCGCTGACAGTTTCCGTCTGCACAGGCTGTGCAGCCGCTTGCGCAGGTGCCTGATACGCCTGCAAGGCCTGACGCAACGCGGCTTCACGCTCCAGCGCCGCGGCCTGAAGCTGCTCGCCACGGCTGGCCACCACCTCGATCAGCTCAAGCATGTGGTCGCCGGACTTGAGCAGCACCGCGATCAACTCCGCATCCACCGACACGCTGCCTTCACGCAACCGGTCGAGCACGTCTTCGACAATATGGGTAAAGCTGACAATCGGAGTCAGGCCAAACAACCCAGCAGAGCCCTTTATGGTGTGGGCCGCACGGAATACCGCGCCGATGGCATCCTGATCGCCCGGCTCGCTTTCCAGTTGCAGGAGGGATTCCTCCATGGCCAGCAACAGCTCACGCGCCTCGACGATGAACGTCTGCTGTGCCTGATCAAGATTAATGCTCACGTGAACTTCCTTTTCGATCACTGAACCACACTGCAACGGGCGCTAAGCGAAGGCGCCCGGATGACACAGTTCGAATGTTTCCACGACCGCCTTGCTCTGCCCGGTCAGGCTGAGTGCGGTGCCGGTTTTGCCAGCCTCGCGCTCAATGACCGCCAGCAGTTGAAACCCTGCGCCGTCCATTTCGGTCACCTGCGACAGGTCAATCTGCATGCGTGGCGCACTACCCATCTGCGGCAGTAGTCCGGCAGCGAGTTCGGTCACGGTATAAATCGTCAGTTCGCCATCGATGCTGACACGCAGGGTGTCAGCAGTGGTTTCGCTCAACATCGGCATGCTGGCCTCCGTGGCCCGGACATTCAGGGCAGAATGAGCTTGGAGACCGCTGCCAGCATCTGTGCAGGCTGGAACGGCTTGACCACCCAGGCCTTGGCACCAGCGGCCTGGCCCTCGGCCTTCTTGGATTCCTGCGACTCGGTGGTCAGCATGATGATCGGCGTGAACTTGTAACTGGCCAACTTCTTCACTTCCTTGACGAACGTGATGCCGTCCATGTTCGGCATGTTCACGTCGCTGATGATCAGGTGCACCTTCTGCCCGCTGAGCTTGCCCAGTGCATCCTTGCCGTCGCAGGCCTCGATCACATCGTATCCAGCACTTTTCAGCGCAATGCCGACGACCTGCCGAACGCTGCTCGAGTCGTCGACCACCAATACACTCTTAGCCATGATTCGCTCCTAGAAGAACGTGATTTCCTGAGAATTCTGTTGCGCTGCCGATTCGCCGCGGTGCGTGCGGCGCTGTTCGTCAGTGGCGTAAGTCGACTCCATGCGCGCCAGCCACTCGCGGGCATTGATCGCGACGGCCTCGTCCGGAGACTGGCTGGACTGCTGCAAATGGGTGTGCAGCGAGTCGATGTTGTCGCGCACATGGGTGAGGATCTGACTGACCCGGTCCTGGAACTGCAGGCTGACCAGCACCTCGGTCATCTCGTCGCGAATACCGTAGCTTTCCTGCTTCAGCAGGTCGGCGGATTCGGCCAGGCGTCCGGTAATGCTCTGGAAACGCTGCAGCACATGCTGAATGCTCTGTTCGGACTCGGCCACCGAATGGCTGTCCTGATCCGCGCCGCTGGAGGCAGCCTGAACCAGTTGGGTAATGGCATTGTTGATGATGTCGACCTTGGCCGACATCTGCTGACCGGTCTCGCTGGACTTGCTCGACAGGCTGCGCACCGCATCGGCCACCACCGCAAAGCCTCGCCCGGCTTCACCGGCACGCGCTGCTTCGATGGCCGCATTGAGGGCCAACAGGTTGGTCTGCGCCGCGATGGCGGCAACGTCGGCCGCCATGGTACGCAGCTCGCCGGTATAGGCCGTGAGGCTGCGCACCTGAGTCAGCGTCTCGTCGCGGCTGGCTTGCGTGGCTTTCAATGAATCGATGACCTGGCTCAGCTCGCTGTCGCTCTGCGCCAGCACCTTGAGTGCGCCGTCGGCATTTTGCCCGTCCAGCTCACCCGCGGCCTGCTGCGACGCCTGAACAGTCTCCTGCAGCCGCTCGGAAATGCCGGTGAACCGACTGGTCAGCTCGACAATGGCGGTCTCGGTCTGCTGACGCGAGCTTTCGACCTGCTTGGCCCAGATCGGCATCGCACCCAGCAACACTTCATTGAGCTGCGCCCGAGAAGCCTTCGCGCCGATTGCAGCGTCATTGGCCTGACGCTGTGTGAGCGCATCCGCCGTCAGACGCACGGCCTGTTCACGTTGCGAACGCGCGCTCCACACCCCGGTACTCACGCCGAGAACGGCCAGTACGGCGCATGCAGCAAGATTGGCAGAGGAGGTGCCCGACTGAGTCAGAATCCAGGCAATGGCCGGGATGACCGGGACCAGCGGAAACCAGAGGAAGCGGGGATGACTTTGACCTGGAGTACTACCGTACTGACTCGACGTCATGGGTTCGATCCTTGAACATTGCAGCGGATGAAAGCAACTTAGGGGTTATCTGCCTCGATCATGGCAACTTTAGACCGTACGGACGCCATCCGTCCGGTTGATGACAGTTGGGTGACGACGTGCATGAAATACCTGTGTACTAGGTTTAGTCGTGATTCTGGAAATAGCGAGGGGAGGGGGATTTTGCACAGCGTCGTGGCTAACGTCGGGTTGTAGGAGGCCCTCCTCGACGCAGCGGCGTGGAGCAGAAAAGACGCCTATATGTCTTTGATACAGCGCGCGCTCGCAGTAAAAAAATCAGGCGCGTTGTTCGCGATGGCGCTGCCATTCCTCCCAGCAGTTCTCCGCAACGATATCCGGATAGCCCCGCTCCTGTTCCATACTGAGCGCGACACTGAACCGAACCGCCATGCACGTCGCCTTGTCCCGGATGCCGATAACTTCCTCCTCCGTGAGTGGCGAGCCTTTTTCGTTTTCTACGGCTGTAAGAATGGCTACCAACGCAGGTATGAAAACAAGGCAAATCGGATCGGTTTCCATGGGTATCTCCAAGGTTTTTCGCACCCTAGCAGAGTGGCAGAGCGGTCCTGACGCTTGCTCACAGTCAGGCAATGTGTGTGTTACATGCTAATCCGCAAACGCCGCCTCGATAAACGCCTCCAGCGTCTTCTCCTCCAGAATCTCCATCGAGAAATGCCCGAACCGCTTGGGCAGCCAGATAATCCTTCCCCCGGATGGCGTTTGCAGGTTCGAACGCGCCAGCGGCTTGCCGTTCTCGTCTTCCGGCTGCACACCGGCTGCGATCAGTTCGTCGTAAACCTTCTCGATATCTGGCGTCGAATAACAATGCCGATAAATCATGCCCTCGCCTGACGTATCCAGCAGCTCCTTCAGATTCCCCGCCAACGGCTGGACCAGCATGAAACGCTCCGTGCCGATCATCGCGATGGCATAACGCACATGCAGACCGCCGCGTTCCCAGACCAGGGTCTTGGATATTTTGGCTTGCAGGACGCGCGCGTAATAAGCGCAGGCTTCTTCGAGGTCGGTGACGAGGACGTCGATGTGGCTGAATTTCAGGTCCATTGAACGTGTTCCTGCTGGCGCGGTGAATGACAAAGTGCCTGCAATCTCGCACGCCTGAGGTGCGCTGTCATATTCTCCCGCTGCGAGTCAGGTGCAGATGAAGAACCAGAGGATTGACTTATGACCGAGTGGGACATCTTTGAGACCGGGCACTGGCGTGTCAGCCATCGACGTGATGCGCGATACAACGGCTATTTGATGGTTGCGTCCGTTGCGTCGGCGTCTGACCTGACAGACCTTGGCGACGAGGCGCTGGCTGAGCTGGGAGGTGTTTTGCGCAGGACCGAACAGCTTCTGATGCGGGTGTATGAACCCTGGAAAGTGATCGTCTACAAACTGGGTTTCTCGGCAGGCTTCAATCTGCATTTTCATGTGGTGCCAGTAACCAAGGCATTGCTCGCAGAGATAGCAGCGCATCCTGAGTATGCCGCTGAGCCGGATGGAAACGACGTGATACTTTTTGTGAGTCGTGAGTATTGCGAGCGGATGTTGAGTGCGGAGGAGAGGGTGAATCAGGTTGGCGAGGTAGACAGGCTGAAGGGAATGCTGGACTGATCGTGGCGCATTAAGCGCGCGGTGGCATCGCTTTAGTCAGGCTTGATATTGAGGTGCAAGCAGGAGGGCAAAATGCCCTCCTGCGACGATCTGTCAGCGTGCAGTCAAGGCTGCGTAGCTGTTCATCAGATTGCGGTAGTTCGGAATACGCTGGGACAGCAGATTGCCTAAACCTTCAATATCGTTGCGCCAGTCGCGCTGCAGCTCACACGCCACCGAGAACCAGTTCATCATCTGCGCGCCTGCTTGCGTCATGCGGTTCCAGGCGGCCTGCTGCACAGCTGTATTGAACGTGCCGGACGAGTCAGTCACCACGAACACGTCAAACCCTTCAGCCAGCGCCGACAAGGTCGGGAACGCTACACAGACATCCGTCACCACACCGGCAATGATCAATTGCTTACGACCGGTGGCCTTGATCGCTTTGACGAAGTCTTCGTTATCCCAGGCGTTGATCTGGCCAGGGCGAGCGATGTAGGGCGCGTCCGGGAACATCTCCTTGAGTTCCGGTACCAGCGGGCCATTCGGGCCTTGTTCGAAGCTGGTGGTCAGAATGGTCGGCAGTTCGAAGAACTTCGCCACGTCGGCCAATGCCAAAACGTTGTTCTTGAACTCATTCGGCGTGAAGTCCTGTACCAGCGAAATCAGACCTGTCTGGTGGTCGACCAGCAGAACGATGGCGTCGTCTTTGTTCAGGCGGTTGTAAGTGGCGTTAGTCATGATGGAATCCTTTTTCGAAGTGGTGAGTGGCTGTCGTTTCAACGTGTTGCTAGATTAATGTCCATCTGAGCGTTGAAAAAGCGCTTGAAAAAGGTTTGTCTGTCAACCTGAAGGAGACAGTCTGGGCGGTGAGATGTGTGTGCGCTATAGACGCTGACGTCCAACTGGGCGCAGGGACTCAATCGCCGTCAACTTCCCTCGACGTTTGCCGGTGTGATCAGTGGCGTGCTCGGGGCGGGGTTGGAGTTGCGACAGGCAGTGCAGTGTGATTTTTGTCATGTGATACCTCCTTGGATAATTGAAGATGCGGGGTTTGGGCGTTTTTCGGGCGAGCCAATCCCGTTGGCGCTGGTGCAGCGTTTTTTGTTTGATGTGTTTTTTGGGGCTGAGTTATCGGCTGCTTTCAGGTAACAAAGTCAGCCCGCTCACCTGCGGTTACGCAGACCGAACCGGTCAAGAGCGGCGTTCTGATAATCTCTCCAGCTGTGATGGCAAATATGGATCCTATATAGGTTCCAAATGGTGTGCCCCATATAGGATCCTGTTAAGAGGGTGAATCGTGGACCTGGCTATTAAATTGAAAGCAATCCGGCGCACGGAAGGGGTAACCCAGTCCGAGTTTTGCGACCGGGTGGGCATCAGCCTCAGCACGTATAAAAAATACGAGGCCTCGATGTTTGAGATGGGCTACGGGGCGCTGTGCAAGGTGAGCAATCACCCGGATTTCAAGAAGTACACTCTGTGGTTGATGACGGGTGAAACCGCTCCTGATTGTGGTCAGGTTGGTGCGGAGTAGGGCTGAGGACTGGGCCATCTGTTGATTGATGAGTGCGCCGTTAATCGCCGTGCCTGGGAGGCTCCACCGCGTCTTCGACCAAACGCTCAACCGTGGGAGGCGGCCTGCCGGCGATGCAGTCGACGCAGTGTGTCAGGAGCACCGCATGTTAGTTTCTCGTCGTATTGCCGCTCCAGACCTCGTACTGAAAACGGCTTTTTGACTGGGCTGTTTTGAAGGTCGCTTGCCTGAACGATTTAGCGCTCCCCGAGTTTTGTGGTTTTCAACAGGGAAGATAAAAAGTGGATCTGCCAGCAAAAATGAAAGCCATCCGTAAGCAGGAAGGCCTGACCCAGACCGAGTTCTGCGAGGTCGTGGGGATCAGTATCAGCAGTTGGAAGAAATACGAGGCGGGGATCACCGAGATGGGGCTGCAGCCTTTTCTGAAGGTGGCTAACCATGAGCGGTTCAGGAAGTATGCGCTTTGGTTGACTTCGGGGGAGGTGGTGGCTGAGTGCGGGCAGGTGAGTCCAATTTAGTCATGTGTGGAGCGGGGTAGAGTCACACCGTCCTATAGAGGTGTCCGGGATCATTGGGCCAGTTCACCTCTTTATAAATTTCAGCGCTTCTTTGCTAGTAATTCAGAGCGGCCAATCACGTCACGACTGCGTTCTGATTTGCTCGGCCCTGATAAGCCGGCTTCTTCGATGAAAGTATCCAGACCGCGAAAATGCGGGGCAGCCTTGGGGCTGCGCAATGTCTCCATCCCTTCATTCCAAGCGTGCACCATATGTTTGGCTACATCGCGCCAAGCTGGCTCATTCTTTGACGCTTCGATCACTTCCTTACCGACGGCTATAGCCGACTCACAGAGCTGTTCGACCATTGCAGCGTACTGGCGCGGTGAAATGCCTAAGACAGCTTTGAAGAACGTTTCTACCGAGCGACCTGGTGTCCAGGTTTTCCTGCCGCCTATGGAAAGACCGGGAGGGTTGCTGGCGAAGCGTGGGTAGGCCTGAGTGGTCACTAGATCATAGACCGGGGTAAAAACCACGTCCGCACGTGAGGTGTAAAGCAGTGCGATGTTCTTCGCGTGACAGTCTGAATTACGCACGACGTAGTTGGTAAGCAGTTGCCAGCCCAGATGCTCGCGTTGTGTTTGCAGACGGTCAGCAGGAATATAGGGGCGTGTAGCATTCCATAGTCGCTCGGTGGTGGGGGCGTACTTCTCATGGGGTGGTAAACCCAGCAACCCACAGGCATCTTCGACTCCACCGCTTGGGATGCCGCGGTCGTCCACATCGAAGCGATCCACTACCAATACTTTGCCGTCCTCTGACATACGACAGGCTGCGACCGGCACGACATTAAGCCTGGCCAGTACGCGCATGGTATAGAACTCGTTAAAACCCAGAAAAGGAGTTGTGTCGTCGGAGCCTTTGATGATGTGAAGGCCGGTACGCAGAGTCGGTTTGCCTAGCGGCTCCTGAGTTCCGGCGGTGTCGGCGGCAATGAATTTCGGCACGACCCCTGATATGGCTACTCGAGCATATTGCCGTACCAATGTGGCGAACCGTTCGCTAGTGTTCTCCGTTTTGAGCAAGCGTTCTATCTCCAAGGGGGCCATCTCGACTCCAGGCCGCACGCCCTCAGGAGTGATCGAGACTCTACCGATACCGGTGCCTCCCACTACGGCCAGCAGTGACAAATCAGTGCCGTCGAGCAAAGGGCCGAATTCTTCGCGGATAACACTGAGCAAATAACCCTCGGGAAGATTTT
Organism: Pseudomonas viridiflava; assembly: GCF_001642795.1. Taxonomy (GTDB): domain Bacteria; phylum Pseudomonadota; class Gammaproteobacteria; order Pseudomonadales; family Pseudomonadaceae; genus Aquipseudomonas; species Aquipseudomonas viridiflava. The sequence continues at coordinate 194,234 of NZ_LKEH01000048.1, forward strand.
GCCGAAAAAACGGGAACAGGTCGCGGGGCCAGCGCCATGCTTCTTCACGAACAGGCATCGTCAGGCTCACAAAGTCTTCAGGTGCTGTGTCTGGAAGGTATTTCAGTATGTATTCATCGCGCTCCCGGTAGAGCTTGGCTACCAACCTTGCGCTGACGTGGACGTCCAGCATCATGCTCAAGCGCTCCCTGATCGCTGCTCGTTGAGGATGTCTTCAACTGTGCGTTGGTGTCCGGTCTTAACCAGTTTCAGATCATAGCCCGCAGCTTCCAACAGCCGAACCAGCGCCGAAACGCTCATGTCGCCTTTAGCCAGCGTTTCCATGCGTGCCACGGTGGAGCGCGAGACACCGGCACGGCTGGCCAGCGTCTCTTGGCTCAGCTTCGCGTCACCGCGCGCGTGTTTGAGCATCTCGGAAATATCGTATAGAGAGGTCACTTGTGGCCCTTGAGCGTCAGAAACAGATGTAATATCGAAAAATGTAGCTTATGGGCTACATTGGCGCAATGGTTTACCCGATTAATGTGGCCCAATAGCTACAAATAAGTATTTTTTTGATAGCTGGTGGCTCGCGGGCTACAGGCTGGCTTGCATCGCCCTTCAATACTTCATCACTACCAATGCAGTGGAAATAGTTAAGTGAACGGGTTTGGCCGTCTCTATTACAGAGATGAAAAAGCCAGGTAATGTCGACTTTGGATAGGGTGGGGCGCAATCTGATTGAGGGCGAGCACCATTTGGTAGGCCCTCGGTTTCGTGATTCATATGCGTTGTCAGGGGTATTCAGCAAGCTGACAGCGAGTAGTGGGTCATCTCTGCAATAGTCCATAGAACTGTAATTATTATGCACCACCCAGAAACGCGAAAGCCGCGCAATGCGCGGCTTTGAGTATGGTGGGCCCACACGGACTCGAACCGTGGACCAAAGGATTATGAGTTGCCAAGCTAATAGGTATATTCAATGAAATCTACACAAGCTAGAAGTAAGTAACACAAGTGCAAACTACCGTGAAATAGTAGTTTGGCGAAGTTTGCTGAAACACCATGAACGTTGGCTGTGTACCGCAATTGTACCTTAATCGAAGCTGAACTACATCCAGATATGGTAGATGCTGTGAATATCCGTTGACATTTAGGTCAGGTATTTGGCATTATCATCGGGTTTTGGCTCAAATTTGGTGCAGCATTCAGTGACGACATCTGCTTCACAAATGGACCTGCTTTCAAGCTTGGGTATCGCCGACGACGAATCGGTAGTCGCGCGTCATGATGAAGAGATGAAGGCGCTTCTTGGTGAGCAGATTCACGACGCTTGGGCCTTATGCCAACAATCCAGTGAAGCAGGCGATAAGGATGTTATCCGATCATTGCATTTGGCCGCCAAGCAGTGGGACCGCTCTGTGGACTACGTTGCTCTTAAGCTTCAGCTGACTAAGCTATCCAGTTATTTTCCTCATGGCAGTAAAATTGATCCATCTAAAATTAGAACCGAACTTGTACTTGTAAAAGAACGATCTTTGGAAGAAAAGCTCTTCAAAATTGTACGGGGGTATTGGTCAATGCCATATTCTCGTGGCTATGGAAGAAGAATACGGTTCGTTTTAATGGATACTTATCATGACGCAGTAGTGGGGATAATAGGACTGCAGTCTCCATCTGCGGATCTCGCTTGCCGAGATGAGTACTTGGGTGCACCTAAAGCTAAAAAATTAGAATTTATAAATAACACTTTAGATGCCTATACTATTGGCGCTACGCCGGCTTATTCTGCGTTGCTTGGCGGGAAGCTAGTAGCGGGGCACTTACATTCCGAAAAAATAAGACAAGCCTATTGGTCTCTTTACGGTAACAAACTAAGTACCCAGCTAGGCAGGCGAGCTCCGCAACCGCTTTTGGCAATCACGACTGCAAGTGCATTTGGCCGTAGCTCAATTTATAATCGACTAAAATACTCTGATCGACCTCTCGCAACCTCTCTGGGGTATACAAAAGGATATGGTACGATTCATCTTGAACAGCTCTATCCGAAGATGGTGGAGTGGTTGAAAAGTACCGGTCGTCATGTTCCTGCAGGGTTTGGAAACGGCCCAAAAGTTCGCTGGCAAAATATTATGCGTGCTTTGAATGATTTGGGCATGTCAAGAAACTATCTTTCACATGGAATAAAGAGAGAAGTATTTATTTTTGAGCTGGTACACAACCTACTTGCGGTTTGCAGAGATGATGCACTTCCAGATACTGCTAAGTTTGATGATCAGTTGTGGGTCGAGTACTGGCAATCTCGTTGGTGTCTCCCGCGCTCAATCCGGGATGAGCGCTGGAAGTCAGTCGATACTGAAAGTTTGATTCTCACAGCGCTCGGGTAGGGCTATTTTTTTATTATGCCTAAAGTCAAGCCGAAAAATGTCAGAATAAAAATCACAGCTGGTATTAACGCGTCTTGGCCTTTTAATTCACCTTGTGTCGTAAATTTATAGACCGAGAGCGCAGCTGCTCCTGCGATAAGGGCAGAAGCAAGGACTGGCCTGATCCCGCCTACGCGTAAGGGGAAGTCGTACCTGGCAAGTGTTATCTCAATGCGTTTAGAAGCAGGTATGAGGCTTTCACTGACAGAGGTAGGGTCGGATTTCTCGTATTGGAAGATATTCGTGCGAATGGAAAGATGTCCATCAGCGTTACTAAAAAGTGGTGTTGTAGTGAGTCCCAAAGTCTTTACGTCCCTACTTGAATCGACTCTAACCCTCCGAGAACTTATAAAACTGGCTGCGGGGTGTGACAAGTCGACTACGATTTCACCCAGTGGATTTCTTATGGCGTTTGTCGTGGGGCGAGCAATCGTATGGAACTCCATGTCAAATTTGTCACCCATTTTAATGAACAACTGACCAAGCTTCTTTAGTTTCTTTGTTACTGTGTCACTTGGTTTTCTTATATGATATAAAAATGGGACAAGACTATCCGTATGTTTATCGCTTGTTGGGTTGTCTATCTCGAAAAAAGCTGCTGCCACCCTTTCCCAGCCCTTGACTGTGCTGTTTGCAGACAGGCCTTTCGGGGATGTAGATAGCGGCTGTAAATACAGTGCGGTGTTGTTTTTTGCGTTTGGCAGATTCTTAGCTATAACACTCAACGAATCCAAAAAGCTTGACCCAGGTGAGGTAGTGAATATGTATTCTTCTAGGGAGATGTCTACAGTGGCAAGATCACCATCGCATCGTGCAGAAACAATTGAGCCCTTTCTTAGGGGTATAATGCTAGGTGCGCCGTGGCTATTCAATCCGCTGACCGCGACTAGAGCTTTGAAGTTGTTTGATAGAGTTCCCGCGTTGAGCATATCCCAGTAGGCTTGATCCACATAAGGCTTCCTGTATCGTAATCTAACATGTGCGCCGATCGGTAGACCTATCACATGTATAATATCTTCGACATATCTACGATGATGAAGCGAAGTGGCGCATAATATAATCTTGTCTACAGAATTATATGCAGAGTTAGTCCTGCTAGGGCCGGTGTTATTGTAAGCTGCGTTCAATTATTTTCGACCTCAAACTGTCCAATTGCTGCTAATGAAGCACATGTCTCTCGGAGGCTTTCAAATGAAATTGTAAATATATCACCAATGCCCTGGGAGTAGTTGCCGGCAGAAAATTCTTGAGGTCGGGCCTTTACTAAAGCTATTTCAGGTCTAGCGGCGATCGCGAGAGCAGCGCCGACTGCTTGAATTTTGGTTCCGGCGTGAATGATAGATATATTCGTGTTTGGGTTTTTTTGGCCTTGCTCAATTATAATTCGTGTACATTCAGTATAGCTTAGGACGTCACAATACTCGTATTGTCCGCTGGGTAATGATTGCTGGCTTTGGTCGTTAGCCTCATCCGGCTTACCGTATATCATCTCTATCAGAGAAAGTTTTACTTGAGACTGACGCCACTGATGATATACATCATCAGTTTTTGGAAGAATCCAAAAAACATTCTTTTCAACGCCTCCTAGCGTTCCGATCCCCAAGAAGCTAAGGCTCCGTTGGAGTCGCGCTGGAAACATTGATGGTAAGGCAATTGCATAATTAGGGAAGTGATCGTGCTGAATGCCCGGTGCCAACTCGTTGGCTGAGACATCCTGAACGCCCCGCTCCCTTAGGTCTTTGTCGCTCCAAAGTGAGACTGGCTCAGTTCTGCTCTTTTCGCATGGTGAATGATATTCGGCAGCAGTAGTGTAAAAAACAACTAGTTTAATATCTCTATTCAGTCGTGTTAAAGACAAAATAGTTGATGTGATGAAGGTTGCGGAGCCACCGCTTATATCCAGACCGACAGTTAGCGCGCCTACATTGGTGCTGGGGATCAGACTAGAAATGGAACGATAGATGTTCTCTGGAGCCTCTGCCTCGAAGTAAGTAATATCGGTAGTCATTTCCTGAAGTACAGGTCGTAACTCATTTTGCCGACGCATGTTGTCTTCGGGGTTTGTGCTGTACAAACCCAAAGCTACTCTATCTATTTTTGAGCTATTGTCGCGAAGTGACTTAGGAGCCGCTAAAACCCTCTCTTCAAAACCACACGTACCAATGAATAAGTCTATTTTAAGAGGTAGTTGATCGTATTTTTGAATAACTGGTAGAGTAGAGATTACATTTTTGACCAATATAGGTTTTACTAGAAATTTCTTTCTGACACTCATTCTTCTTCTTCCGAAAATAAATCGCCAAATAGAGAATCGGGGGAGTGGGAATACCTTATATAGGCTTTGTTTGCAAAACTTTGAGGGTTGGTTAGCAGTTCCGCAAAGTCATCTAGATGTTTGACATCAATATAGTCTTTTCGAAGCAGAGATGTTCCGAAGCTCGGCAGCAGCGAAGAGCGCAGTTGCCATCGGACAGTTTGGGTACTGGCAGACTCTTTTCCGCGGCTGGGCGGTAATTCGATAAAAATTGCACGCCTGATAAGCTCGCGTTTTAATGCAACCAGATTCTCTCCGTTGGCGAGATTTCTAAGTTCGTCATCTAGGTCAATGCCGGATGGTAAACTCATCTCAATTCGATAACGTCGCTGGATTACAAGTTTTCCATCTTTATTTCTCCGCGTAGGTGCGTCCACTAGAAGTTTTTTAGCGAGCTCTCCATAGCTGGAAAGTATCTTGCTCATTTCAGCCCCAAATGGATGGTACGCACTAACGCGCTCTCTAAGTGCCGTTGATACTTTGGTTATGGCTTTGTGCTGTACATGATCTGGAATTAGTTTGTTGGACTGGCTATCGACTGCAGCGCGTGCAAACATTTCTCGGACCATGTGGAGGATGGTTGATACATCGCCGCTCCATGCATTAGAAAGAACGTGTATGCCATAATAAAAACTTTTTTGGCCTGCACGAGCGCCTTTAGTTGATCGGATAGCTGCTGCTAGCTCGTTGTCGTGCTTAAATTCACTGCTACCGATAAGAGACTCAGTTTTTCCCAGGTATTCAGCTGCTTCTAGGCGTTTGTCGAGGAGGTTAGTAATAAATTTCCGTCGCTCACCTTCTCGCTCCGCAGGTATCGAAAGCTCCCCCGCATTTATCAACGCGTATTCTCGATTGACGTCGATTCGGACGTTGTCAACATGGTCTGAAATAAATCCATAGGGCTCACTTGATACCTTGAATACGTGGCTTTCGTCCCTTTGCCAAAGAACAGTATTGAGAATTGACTGTATTTCTGGGGAGAGACGGTGCGATGTGTAGTCATCAAGTAAAAAAGCAATTCGCCAAGTTTTGAGGCCCGGAATCAATGTACGCGCGTGCCTACATATCTCCCTGATAAATGTCGGCGATAGCTTTATAGAGGATTTTTGCTGGTCCAGTAGGTCTTTGCTAACCTTGAGGCGCAAGCGATCTAGCATGTCTGCTCCGGCTTGCAGTGGATCCATTCCGGCAACTCTAACTATCTCGGCGTTTTCGCCAATTTGTTCAGTGACAAATTTGGATAGCTTTATTCTGGCATCCTCTGTCATTTCAAGCGCATTTGTCATTGTCTTGTTAGATGCGCACATTGCTAATGACCGGAACAGCTCTCGCGCTAAGACCAGATTAAAATACGTAGTTATTTCTTCCCCAAGTCTCTTCGCACGGTCTTTTTCTCGAGATATCCACAAAAGATCATTCTGTAGGTCACTTGCACAGCCAATATAGACACCAAAAAAACCTAGCGCGTCTAATATACTAGGATTGCTTTCCAATTTTGACACATGCGTTCTAATGCTCAGATGACGGAACACCATCGACTTTCCACATCCTCGCGGTCCTACTAAAACCGATGGCTCTGGGTTTTGTAGCATGCTGATCCATGGAAGGTGATCTACAAAAAGTTGCAGTAGGAGCTCATCGCTCGCTAAATGCTCGGCACTGATTGCTTCAAATGGATGGAATTTTGCAACTGGCCTAGGAAACATTGTCAGTGTATTGGCCGCTTCCTTGATTTTTGCGACATACATGGAGGGCTCTGGGAAATGACGACCCGGATCGTCGTCAGCAAAAGCTTCAATTAAATCTCTCAGGCATGTTAGAAACGCAGTGTGGCGTGACGCAATTGCTCTATTTCTGTGTAGATGATTGTGTAGTTGTGCTAAACATTTTGCGATTGATGACCAGTCATCATCAGCTTTTTTAGTATCTTTCTCTAACGCTTTTACACTGCCTAAATCAATTATTTTTACAGAGGTAGGAGGTAAGGTAGGATCAATCGCAAGCCGGTCAGGATCCGTATCTACAAGCATAATATTTGCTAAGTGTAAATCGTCGTGCTTGTATCCTTTCAGTTCTAAAAATAGAACAGCAGATATAAGTGTTTCTGCAACTTTAGCCACAAGCATTGGAGTAATTTTTTCAGGCTGTTTATCTATATAGTCTTTGAGAGTAGTACCGTCTAACCAATCGCTGAGGAAGCAGACCCAATCGCGTTTATCTTTTGTAGAGGGCTGATCAGGGAACGGAGACGCCCGACCGACAGTGGCTAACAAGTGGATAAAGTCGCCTCCTCCTTTCAGCTTGGAGGCCAATTCAACTTCAAGACTTGGAGATTTATCTTGATAGTCACTTGGGATGCAGAATTTGGCTGCCAAATCCCGTTTAGTTAATGAATCGGTTACCCGTAATACAAATCCTTTTTTGCCCGTACGTTCTAGGAGCCCTTGGACGAAACCAAGCTCATCCCGATCAGCGATCTCATAGGTGGTTTTCGACCCGTCCGCGTTGGTGATCAGGTCGAAGGTAGGAGGGAATGGTCCACCGTTATTCAACCACTTAACTAATAAGGCATCGATCACTGGTCCTTTGTGCGCTTCCACTGCTATTCCTCAAGAATCAATACGGGCCATGGCTGCCGTGGGACCTAGACAGGCTACGGCAGATTACGGCTTCTTACGCTGTGCTACTATCTTGATAGCACAAAATGGCGTCGTCTGACAGGTGATCTTCGTTCGCAAATGGGTTGAGAAATGGTGCGTGGATGCCTCAAATATTGCGTATGAAGCCCTAATCCAGCCGAGCAGATCTTAAGAACGCCGGGGCCGCGTCGCCTGGCGGCAGTGACAGCTCTACGCACAGATATTTGAAGCCCTGGCAATCACGCCCACTTCAAAAGTCACAGTGACATTTCACACCTGAATGCAGAGCTCTGAAACGCCATCGCTTGTCGCGGTTTTCCTCCTAACTGAAGCAGCGGCCTGCCTTAGCGCTACGGATGTAGTCCCAAGGCGTCGGCAATGTGTGTTTTGGACTGAGATCGTCGGTAAGTCGGCTATGGTTGATTAGTTAAGATCTCGCATGGCATGTCTCGGCAAGGGATTCTCTTCATTAAATATATCAAGCATGTTACGTGCGTTTTACATCTGGAATGTATGACATTTACCCGGCGTTTAGCCTATCCTGCACTAGTACTTCGTGACAATTAAAACTTCGTCATGACGAAGAGCTAGGAAGCTATTATTCGACGGTTTAGCCAAGGTTATATAGTTGGTTTGCCAATATATGGTGTTTTGGTTTTAGCTGATGTGTCACTAGCTTTTGGACAGAGAAAAACTTCGTCATGACGAAATTTCCTGGACGGTCGGTACTTCAGGTCATGGCACCATAATGAGATAATTATTTCGCCAAAATACTGTTTTTTGGTTTCTGAAACGAACGCTGAAACCGCCTCGCTGATGCTGCTTGCATTATGGGCGCGGCCCTTAAAAGACGGGGCCTACACCGGGTAAGACTGGCGCATAGTCACCCCAAGGACGGCAACGCCGTGCCGGGTGCGATTCCTAAACAGATCGACAGGCCGGACAGACGGTCCAGCGTTCACCATTTCTAATGGAGAGGTGACTATGGATCTGTTTAAGTGTTTGACTCGTATGGGCAAACAGCCGCTTCGTATTGCTGCCGCATTTTCATCGTTGATGTGCGCGCAGCAGTGCTTTGCACAAATTCCTGTAACCGTTACCAGCCAGGTAACCGAATCCCCGATGACTATCGCTGAGTTTGCTTCTAACTCCACCCGTTGGAGCCAGCAGGTCCAACAGATGGCTTCTCAGATTGACCAGATGAAGCAGCAGTACGGAGCGATCACTGGCTCGCGAGGGCTCGGAAGAGTGTTCGATGATCCTCAGCTCCGAGAGTATCTGCCTCAAGAATGGCAAGCGGTGTATGACTCAGTGAAACGTGGCGGTTATACAGGCCTAGATGGCCGTGCAGAGACGATCTATGCAGATAACAAGGTGTTCGATGCATGCCAAAGTTTCGCTCAGGATGAACAACGTACTGCCTGCCAGGCGAAAGCCGTAAAACCATCACAGGACAAGGCTTTCGCATTGGATGCCTATGATCAAGCCAAAGGTAGGCTGCGTCAGCTTGATCAGCTCATGGGGCAAATTGATAAAACCCAAGACCCCAAAGGCATCGCCGAGCTACAGGGGCGCATTGCTGCAGAGCAAGCAATGATTCAAAACGAGCAGACCAAGTTGCAGATGTTCCAAATGGTGGCTCAGGCAGAGGACAAGGTACAGGAGCAGAGGCAGCGTGAATTGAATGCCCAGATTCTTGATAAGCGAGGATTCAAAACTCGCACCATGCTGAACCTGGGGGGAAATTGAAATGGTTTCGTACGCTCACATCCTCCCGATCATCGTTTGCTTCTTCATTCTCACGTCATTGCGTAGATTCTGGTTGTGTATCGGCCGGTTCGGCGCTCTGAAAGAGGTATCGCGGCGTGCTCCAGAACTGATTCAGAGTGATCTGCTCGCCGCCGCTACGGCAGTGATGCCATTCCTCTTGGCGCTTGCTGATTGGCTCCAGATAGTCCCGCCTAGAGCAACAGGCCCGATTTCATCAACGCTTGCAGTTTTGATTTCATTTGCCTGCGCGCTTGCCTCGGCTCTTTTGGTTTCGAAGGCCGAAGCTCGCATTGCTGGTAGTTGGGCTGGCACAAGAGAAAGTGCCCTGCGCACGCTTGCCGCTTTGCAGATTATCGATGCTGCCGAACTCGCTTACTCCCTTAAATACGCAGAACAGTTTCGAGCTAAGGCGCGTTGCGCATCGCCCCGGAACCTGAGCGTTGTCGAGCGGGAGGATCAGGAATGATTACCTCTCGTTGGTTGGTTTTGTTTCCCGTACTGCTCACAGGGTGCGGAGCGGATGAACCTGTCCGTTCTGTCGATTGGTATAAGGCTCATAACGCAGAAAGGGCGATTCAGATCTCGGAATGTGAGCTTGATCCGGGAAGGCTTGCGTTGACGCCGAATTGCGTCAATGCCAAGCAGGCCGAGAATGAGCTGCGGCTTGCCGAGCGAGGGTTCCGTAAGCGCGAGACTTTAGATTTGAAGGAGCGGTGACTATGGAATCCAATTTCTACGAATGGGTAGGTGGATCTATCGATGTCGTATTAAACGAATACGTTCAGCTCATGGCGCAGAGTGTCATTGGCGACTTCTCCGTTTTGCTCGCCTTGGGTGGCGCGCTATTTTTCATGACGATGGGACTATTGTCTGTCGGCGGCTTTATTGAGCAACCTCTACCACATCTTTTCAAAATCGCAATTAAATGGGCGTTCATTGGCGGTCTGGCATTAAACGTGAACACATACCTTGGGTGGGTTGTGGAAGCGATTCGTGGCTTGGAGGTTGGGTTGGCTGATGCGTTTTCCCCCAATGGAAAGGGAGCTACTGCGACGTCTGTCTATCAGGTAATCGACAGGGCTATGACTGATGGTTTCAAAATTGCCTCTGATCTCCTTGCCCGTGCAGGGAGGCGAGGCGTAACGGAGATAGGCATGATGTGCTATGACTTGCTCATGGCTGGCACGATGCTCGTCGCAACATTTCTGATCACGCTGCCTGCTGGTGCCATGATCATTACCGCCAAGGTGCTGATGTCGTTTCTGCTGGGGTGTGGCCCGATCTTCATCGCAATGCTGCTCTTCGGCCAAATGACCGGCAAGTGGTTCGACCAATGGTTTGCGCAGGTGATGAACTACATTATGCAGAGCGCGGCGATAACGTCCGTGCTGACGCTAGGTATGAAGTTTTTCACCACGATGTTGACGGACATCCAGCCGACTGCGGGGAATGGCCCTGCGACCGATATGTTGGAGGTCTTGGCGCTGAGTGGGATAGTCCTCTACATGGTCTATCAAGCCAGCTCCTTGGGAAGTCAACTTGCGGGTGGTTTATCGTCCAGCGCGATTACGCTGAGGCAGATGGCCCAAGCCGCGATAAATCCCGCGAAGGCGGTTTATAACGCTGTTAATCCCATGACAACACGGCGTGATCTTCAGTCAGGCATGATGACCAGCGCGAGGGCTGCCAATCACTGGGTCGCTGGCAACACTGCTTGGAACCCGGCTTATCGACAGCACGTGATGCAAAACCTTGGGCGTAACTGGGGTAAGGCAAGGGGAGGGAAGGTGAGTAGCTAGCAGCGTAAAACAGCAGTGCTGTGAATCGCGCTGCGCGCCCTGGCGGGCTTACCCAAAGGGGCTCTGCCCCTCTGGACTTCCCGCCCTCGCCGGTAGCAGGGGCCGCTGGGGAGAGCGCCCAGCAGCCCCCGCAGATAGGATTTGGATTGCATTGCGTCAAGGGTTCGCTTCGCCGTCATCCTCGCCCGGTCCCGCTTCGCGGGCTGCGGCCTCCGTTGCCGCCCTTGACCCTCCCTCTGCCTATCTAGCGCTGAAATTGTCTTGTTTTTAATCATTGAGTACTTGGAGGGCCCATGAATACTCCAGAAATCATCGACGTTTCGGATGCGGAAATGCTTCGTCGTCAAAAAGCAGTTGATTACGCTCGCGCGTCGCTTGCGCTTGAGGGTTTTGTAATCAGCAATGATGAAGAGCAACGTGCCCAGGCTTTCGTGAACGGCAAGCTGACCCTTGCTGAATTTATCTCTGTAGAAATCGCTCAATAGCTGGAAGCTGGGTCAAGGGCATCACCGCAGGCCGCAGCGGAGCGGAGCCCGAAGGGCGAGCACCGAACGGGTGAGGATGATGGGCAAAGCCTTTACCCTTGATGCAGCTGTAAGCGACCAAGCCTAGCGACAGGGGAAGGAACAAGGCGAAGCCGCCGGACCTGCCCCTGCCGCCTGTCCGGCAAGGATAGGACGCGGAATGCAACCGAAGGGGTTGCCCAAGCGAAGCGCGGAGATGAACGGCGAATAAAGGCGAGGTTTCACAGCGCTCCGCTCCTACGCTTGTGGCTGCTGATATTTTCTATTCAGAACTGCGGCTATGTGCTTTGGCATGCCGGAGATGTTTGCATCCGCAACCGATCTCGTCTTAATTACCCGCTTCGTTTTGGGGGGCTGGTCTGGCAATGACGAACTCTGCTTGTTTGCCATGGCGCGTGCAATCGTGGGTGAGAACTTACCTTCCCTGTAGCGTTTGAGAACTGCTTTAAACCACCTGTTAGGTGCCTTAACTCTACCTGCTTCCAGGTTACCTGCTAGCTCATCAAGAAGCATCTGAGCGGCTTGTTGATCCACATCTATCAATAAAGCCTCAATGAGGCTCCGCTCTGTGGCGGCCAGTGTTGGCCATGTGAGCGTATGCTTCGGTAAAATCTCGCTGGTGTTAGGTTTTGTTCTAGTTTCTTTTATATTGGTATGGTTTGTATTGTTTTCTCTTTTTATTGGTATATCCCCCTTGGGGCCAAGGGATGGTTTCCCGGGCAGTGGCTCACCATGGCATGATCGACCATCCCCTGGTTTTTGGGGGGATGGTTCACTGGGGGTATAGGTGACAAAATTCTCCCAGATGATCTTTCCTGATTCATTCTGGAAACGCTCCTGCTTGAAGTAGCCTAGCGCCCTTAGCTCCTTGCTTGTGGCACTCCATTGCTGCTCGCTGAGGCCAAATTTTCCACGTATGTGGCCGACTCTAAGCTCCCAGCCTTCGTTCTGACCCAGCATCCAAGACAAGACCACGCGCGCGCGCCAGCTCAGCCTACTCTCCGTTAGGACGCTTGCTGGAACAATGCAGTAGGGCGGCCTTTTGACTTTGAAGGTTTGATCCGTGCTCATGGGATTGCAATTCCACGCTCTCCGTCGAGCGACAATACCTCCTTGACTTGGAGGGTGCGGAAATAAACTCGCCGGCCGATCTTGAGCATCGTAGGTTTGAGTCTTTTAGAAATTTCGGTGTTCGAGTAAAGGGCCACTCTAACTCCTTCTGGAGATCGGCCTAATATCGCGGCAATGTCTACGATGCCCATTAGTGGGCCAAAGCGCTCAAGCAAATATTGTTCGGTCGTCATTGTCAATCAACCATAGTTGCTAATAGTTAGGCGTATCTTTGGGTAATGATGCGCAGTCGTCAAATGGCTACGCCTCGGTTTTCGACCAAGGCGTATTAGTTTGGATTAAAGACTTTGTTAGTCTGTGGTTGCCAAAATATATAGTTTTGGCTAATTGGCAGGTGTTGAAAAGCTAATGTGTATAGGGCTTTTCCTGAAATCTATTGTTGTCGAATGTGTAATAGAAATTATTTTTTGCCTATTTTTTAGCTTTCAAGCTATCGAGCCTCACCACCAGGTCCTCCGCGCGAAGATGCGTATATCGTTTCAACATCTGCATTGACTTGTGGCCGCTGATGCTAGAAACCTCTTGGTCTGAAAGTCCACCTTCAACCAATCGGCTGACTGCCTCATGGCGGAGGTCGTGGAAGCGGAAATCTGGCATGCCCAGCTTAGATTTGAGCAATCCCCAGATTTTCGTGAAGGCATAAGGGCGCCGCTTTCCGTCCTTTCCAGGCTCACCAAAAAAGATCAAATCGCAATCGATGGGGCGCACAGGGTTTTGAAGCGCTGCTTGGAATGTTGCTGCAGCGAGCTTGCTAAGTGGCACAGTCCGGGCGCTGTCGTTCTTCGTTACCAGAAGGCGTGCTACGCGCTTTTTGACATCGACCTGATGCCGACGTAGTCCTGTGATTTCAGACGACCGCATACCCGTTTCCAAGGCGATGCTGACGATCCATCCGAGCATAGGGTTGCTGTGCTTGTTTACCTCTTTCAGCAAGCGACGTTCCTCGTCTGCTGTAAGCCGACGATTTCGGCCTTCACCTGGGCTCGGTTTGCGAATGTTGAGCACAGGGTTGTATGTGAGTCCGAGGCCCCATTCCTGAATTGCGACAGTGAATAGGTGGCTAAGGAGGGCAAGCTCTAGCCGCACGGTGTTATTGCTGGTGGGTTGGCCGCGGTTGGTCAGGGAGCCCAGGCGTGTATCGCGATAGTTGGCAATAACCTCGGATGACAGAGCCGCCAGCGAGTATTTGCCCAGGTGTTTGATCAACTGCTGAGCCTTGGTTGCCTCAGCCTTCTGCGTGGTGGGCTTTTTGGTAGGGCTGACTTCACGCAGATATCGCTGCAGCGCATTTTCGAGTGTCAGTCGCTCGGACCCGCTGCGCTGGATATAGACACCCCGCACCATTTCATCTTCGGTGCGTCGTGACCAATCTTCGGCGTCGCGTTTGGTGCGGAAGGTTTTGGCGTTGGTCGGCCATCCGGTCTTGCGGATGACGGCCTTCCAGGTGCCGGCAGGGGTTTTGACGATTGTGGCCATCTGAAGGACTCCAAAGGCGTGCAAGCGAAGCCGCACTGTACCTAATTTGTACCTTCGGACCATAGGACTGATCCGGCTGCCACAAACCCAAAAAGCCAAAAGCCGCGTAATACGCGGCTTCAAGGTTGGTGGGCCCACACGGACTCGAACCGTGGACCAAAGGATTATGAGTCCTCTGCTCTAACCAACTGAGCTATGGGCCCTCAGCAGGACGCGGATTATAACGGCGGTTTCGCGGCTGTGCTATCCGAAAAGTCCTAAACGTTCATAAGAAGAAACCTGGCGCAGAATTCCTCGGGTGGCAAGGGCAGGCTGACGATGTAGCCCTGCATCTGTTCGCAGCCTTCTGCGGCCAGGAATTGCTGCTGTTCGCTGTTCTCCACGCCTTCGGCGATGACGGTCAGTTGCATGCTGCGGCCCAGGGCGATGATGGCGCGGACGATGGCGGCGTCGTGGGTGTCTTCGGGCAGGCCGCGGACGAAGGACTGGTCGATCTTGAGGATGTCCAGTGGCAGGCGTTTGAGGTAGCTGAGCGATGAATAGCCGGTGCCGAAGTCGTCGATGGCCAGTTGGACGCCGAGTTTCTTGAGTTTGTGCAGTACGGCCAGGGCTTCCTGGGTCTGGCTCATGATGAAGTTTTCGGTGATTTCCAGTTGCAGGCAGCCGGGCTCCAGGCCGTTGTCGGCCAGCAGTTGTTCGATGCGGGTCACGAGGTGCGGCTGGCGCAGTTGTGCGCCGGCGAGGTTGACGGACAGTGGGCCGAACGGCTTGTGGGTTTTGCGCCATGCGTGCATCTGCAGGCAGGCCTGTTCGATGACCCAGTCGCCGATCTGCAGGATCATGCCGTTCTCTTCGGCCAGCGGTATGAAGTGTTCCGGCGGCACTTCGCCGAAGGTCGGGTGGCTCCAGCGGATCAGGGCTTCGGCGCCGACCATGCTGTTGGTGTGCAGGCTGGTCTTGGGCTGGAACGACAGGCTCAGTTCGTTGCGGTCCAGTGCGCGTCTCAGTTCCTGCTCGAGCGCGATGCGTTCGCTGGCCTGGGAGGTGAGGTCGCGGGTGTAGCTTTCGACACGGTTACGTCCCTTGGCTTTGGAGCGGTACATGGCCGCGTCGGCGTTTTTGACCAGCGTGGCGACGTCAGTGCCGTCGATGGGGAACAGGCTGCAGCCGATGCTGGAGCTGATGAAGAATTCGTGTTCGCCCGCCTGAAAGGGCGCGCTGAAGCAGGCCAGCAGTTTGTTGGCGATGCTGACGGCGTCGCTGGGTTGCAGCAGGCCGGGCAGCAGGACGATGAACTCATCGCCGCCGAGCCGGGCGACGGTGTCGATGTCGCGCAGGTGTTCCTTGAGACGCTGGGCGATGCCTTTGAGCAGCAGGTCGCCGACCGGGTGGCCGAGGCTGTCGTTGATGTGTTTGAAGCGGTCCAGGTCCAGAAACAGCACGGCGCCCAAGCTGCCGGACTCTTCGCTGTGCAGCAGGGCGGTTTGCAGGCGGTTTTCGAACAGCGTGCGGTTAGGCAGGCCGGTGAGGGGGTCGTGGTGTGCCTGGTAGTCCAGGCGTGCCTGAGCGTGCTTGAGGCTGGAGATGTCGGCGAACACGGCGACGAAGTGGGTGATGAGGTCGTCCTTGTTGCGCACGGCGCTGATGGTCAGCCAGCTCGGGTAGATGTCACCGTTCTTGCGGCGGTTGTAGATCTCGCCTTGCCAGTGGCCTTCTGCAGTCAGTTGATGCCACATCGCGGCATAGAAGGCGCTGTCGTGCTGGCCAGAGGCAAGCAGACGGGGCGTGTGGCCAATGGCTTCGGCCTCGCTGTAACCGGTGATCTCACTGAAGGCGCGATTGACGGCATGGATGCGCTGGCGCGTGTCGGTGATCAGCACGCCTTCAGCGGTGCTTTCGAACACGGTGGCAGCCAGGTGCAGTTTTTCTTGCATGTACTGGCGTTCGGTGACATCACGGCTGATGGTCAGCAGGCAGTCTTCGCCGTCGATCAGGACCGGGTGCGCAGAGAGTTCACAGAGTCGGATGTTGCCTTCGGAGCCCCGGATTCTGGTGCGAAACTCATGTACAGAGCCATGCCGCTTGATGTGCTCGATCATGGCCTGGCGTTCGCTCAGGTCGGCCCAGATGCCCAAGTCGAGCGTGGAGCGTTCCAGGCACTGTTTTTCGGTGTACCCGGTGATGCGGGAAAAGCCTTCGTTGACTTCGAGAATCACCCCATCGCGCACACGGCTGATGGTCAGCCCGTCGGGGGAGGCGTGGAAGGCCTTGGCGAATTTTTCTTCCGAGAGCTGCAGTTGTCGCTGGGCCTGTTTGAGCGGGGTGATGTCGCGGACCACCACCAGCACAGCGGGCTTGGCGCCCAGTTCGAAGGGCTGGGCGGACATGAGTCCGGAAAAGGTCTGTCCGTCCTTGCGCCGCAAGGGCACTTCCAGATTGCGGATAGTGCCTTTTTGCAGTTGCTCAAGCAGGCCCGGACCCATGCCGGGAACGGCCCAGACGTTGATCTGCGTGGGCGTTTTGCCAATGGCTTCTTCGGCGGTAAGTCCCGATTGTTCTACGAACGCTTTATTGGCTTCCAGAATCTGGCCATCGATGAGGCTGGCGATGACCATGATGTCCGGGCAGTGGGCGAAGACGGAGGCAAACCTGTCTTCAGATAGACGCAACGCTTCTTCTGTTTGTTTGATGTCACTGATGTCGGTCATTAATCCACGCATAAGTGCTCACGTCCGTGCTTGGTCTGGCTGCCGATATCGCGGGGGCCACAGCACTTGCTCCGTATCGTTGCGCACGAGCGGGCCAGGGTTGTGGTCATTACCGCTGCTGATTTATTGCTAGCAGAAGGTCTCAACATCGCGGCAAGTCTGCGCACGATGCTGCGGTAAATATCCTGGCAACAACCGATAGGCCAAAGGATCACGAGCAGGCTTTTTGCCTGCAGTGACACATAGTTGTAGGTCAGGTTTCGGAATTTTGCCTGCCGGGCGACGGCTGACAGGCGTGTTTTCGAGGGGAGTTCAATGAAACACCCGAGATAGAGCGCTTTGAAATTTCGGCGGGCCTGAAACGCAAAACCCCCGGCGGGCCGGGGGTTCAGTTTGAACGCATAGCGTGCTGCGCGTATTACTCGTCGAGGAACGAACGCAGGTGTTCGCTACGGGTCGGGTGACGCAGTTTACGCAGTGCCTTGGCTTCGATCTGACGGATCCGCTCGCGGGTCACGTCGAACTGTTTGCCAACTTCTTCCAGCGTGTGGTCGGTGTTCATGTCGATGCCGAAACGCATGCGCAGAACCTTGGCTTCACGAGCCGTGAGGCCCGACAGCACTTCGCGTGTCGCTTCTTTCAAGCTTTCGACCGTGGCGACATCGATTGGCGACTGCATGGTCGAGTCTTCGATGAAGTCACCCAGATGCGAATCTTCGTCGTCACCGATCGGGGTTTCCATGGAGATCGGCTCTTTGGCGATCTTCAGTACCTTGCGGATCTTGTCCTCAGGCATTTCCATGCGTTCGCCCAGCTCTTCCGGAGTCGGTTCACGACCCATTTCCTGCAACATCTGGCGGGAAATACGGTTGAGCTTGTTGATCGTCTCGATCATGTGCACCGGAATACGGATGGTGCGTGCCTGGTCGGCAATCGAGCGAGTGATCGCCTGACGGATCCACCAGGTGGCATAAGTCGAGAACTTGTAACCACGACGGTATTCGAACTTGTCCACCGCCTTCATCAGACCGATGTTGCCTTCCTGGATCAGATCGAGGAATTGCAGACCGCGGTTGGTGTACTTCTTGGCAATGGAGATCACCAGACGAAGGTTCGCTTCAACCATCTCTTTCTTCGCGCGGCGGGCCTTGGCCTCACCGATCGACATGCGACGGTTGATGTCCTTGATCTCGGCAATCTTCAGACCGGTTTCTTCTTCGAGCGCGGACAGCTTCTGCTGGCAACGCTGGATGTCAGGCTGCAGACGACCAATGGCTTCAGCGTATTTGCTCTTGCCCTTGGCCAGCGCATCGGTCCAGCTCTCGTCGACTTCGTTGCCAGGGAACTGGCGAAGGAAGTCGGCGCGCGGCATACGTGCATCACGTACACACAGCTGCATGATGGCGCGTTCCTGAGCACGCAGACGGTCGAGAGCACCACGTACCCGCTCTACCAGACCTTCAAACTGCTTTGGAACCAGCTTGATCGGCATGAACAGTTCGGCAAGCGCAACCATTTCGGCAATGGCGTGCTTGTCTTCGCGACCGAGCTTCTTCAGGGCCTTGCGGGTGATTTCCATCTGATCGGAGACAGCACCGAAGCGCTGTGCAGCGATGACCGGATCCGGGCCGCTTTCGACTTCGTCTTCTTCATCGGAAGCGTCCGCCGATTCTTCCTCGTCGTCGTCGGTCCCTTCGGCCTTGGCGGCTTTGGGATCGACAGGCGGAGGCACTTCGGCAGGCGGCGCAATGCCGTCGTCCGGGTCGATGTATCCGCTGAGAACGTCGGACAGGCGACCGCCTTCGCTCGTGACACGTGTGTATTCGGAAAGAATATGGTCAACCGTGCCAGGGAAGTGCGCAATTGCGCCCATCACTTCACGGATGCCTTCTTCGATACGTTTGGCGATTTCGATCTCGCCTTCACGGGTCAGAAGTTCAACGGTACCCATTTCACGCATGTACATGCGAACGGGATCGGTGGTACGACCGATGTCGGTTTCGACCGCTGCCAATGCTGCGGCCGCTTCTTCTGCGGCTGCCTCATCGGTATCGGCGTCGGCCAGCATCAAGGCGTCCGCATCCGGAGCACTCTCGTGTACCGGGATCCCCATGTCGTTGATCATGCGGATGATGTCTTCCACCTGCTCAGGATCTGAAATATCCTCGGGCAGGTGGTCGTTGACCTCTGCGTAAGTCAGATACTTCTGCTCACGACCCAGGGTGATCAACTCTTTGATACGAGACTGCTGTTGCGCTTTTCCGGACATAACACCCTATCCACTGAAGGTCTTGGCGGGCAAAAAACAAGCCGAGGATTATACCCGAGCTATGACCTCACGCGCCAGTTGAGGTCGGGGTTTGTGCAGGAACATTGCGATTTAGCAGGTCCCGAAGCTGAATTTTCTCTTCTGCACTCAGTTCGGTTTGACGTGCTTTGCTGATCAGATGTTCCAGGCTACGCTCGCGTTGGCGAGCGGATAAGCTAGTTATAGTGTCGAAAAACTGTTGTTCAAGGTTATCGGCCTCGATCAACCATTCCTTTTCGGCCAATGCGCGCAGCAAACGGCCCTGTTCGGTTCCATGCCACCGCGCTATCAACTGTAACGACCGAAGATTGGGATTCTTTTGCCGGGCTTCAATAAGAGAAACCAATAATTGCGCCTGAGACTGGTCTTCTGCCGCGAAATGGCTGGCATTTTCGACTTTCTCGGCCAGTTCGGGGTGGTGCAGCAATGTTCTGAGTGCGGCCTGCATCGGTGGTTCAACCGCTGTCGGCACACGTGGCGTGCGCGGTTCGAAGTCCCCACGTTTGCCTTTTTTGTCCCAGGGTTTCTTTTCCCATTTTTTCTGATTCGGACCGCCGGTTTTCTTTGGCGTCCATTCCTGCTGCGCTTCATAACCGCCTTGCGGCTGGTAGTCGGCGAAATCAGGCATCGCGTCATAATCGACATACGGATCGTAACTGGGCGGCGCTTCCGAGGGCGCGCTCTGCACCAGCTGGCTGACCGCTTCACCGCTCAGGCCGGTGATTTCGGTCAGGCGCTGACGCATCAGGGTCTTGAGGTTCGCGCCGGGCACCTTGTCGATCAGTGGGGCGGCGAGGGTGGCCATATGGGCCTTGCCCTCGAGCGAGCGCGGGTCGGCTTCCTTGGTCAGTTGCTCGAAGAAGTAATCCGCCAGCGGCTGCGCGTGCTGGTTGATGCGCGCCCTGAATGCGTCAGTGCCTTCCGAGCGCACCAGGGTGTCCGGGTCCTCGCCTTCGGGCAGGAACAGAAAACGCGCCCGTCTTCCGTCCTGCAGGCTCGACAGTGTCGCTTCAAGTGCTCTCCAGGCGGCATTGCGGCCTGCCTGGTCGCCGTCGAAGCAGAACAGCACGTTGGGCACGACCCTGAACAGACGCTTCAGGTGTTCTTCGCTGGTTGCCGTACCCAGCGTGGCCACGGCGTTGCGCAGGCCTTGCTGAGCCAGTGCGATGACGTCCATGTAGCCTTCGACGACGATGATTTCATCGAGATTGCGATTGTACTTGCGGGCTTCGAACAGGCCGTAAAGCTCCTGGCCTTTATGGAAGACCGGTGTTTCCGGCGAGTTCAGGTATTTGGGTTTGTCGTCGCCCAGTACCCGGCCGCCAAACGCGATGACCCGCCCGCGTGAATCGCGAATCGGAAACATCACCCGATCACGGAAGCGGTCATAGCGCTTGCCGGTTTCTGCGTTTTCGATCAGCAGGCCGGCGTCGATCATCACTTTTTGCTGCAGGGTATCGCTGCTCAGGTGTTTGTACAGGTTGTCCCAGCCTGGAGGTGCGAAGCCGAGGCCGAAGTCCCGCGCGATCTCGCCTGACAGGCCGCGGCCCTTGAGGTAGTCCACCGCAGCTTTGCGCGTCGGATGGTTCTTCAGGGCCTGACGGTAAAATTCTGCGGCGGCGGTCAGCAGCGGGTAGAGCGGCGAATCGGTGGGCTGCCGCGGCTTCTGGCCTTTGACGCCCTGCTCGCGGGGCACTTCCATGCCGGCGGCTTTGGCGAGGTCCTCGACGGCCTGGGGAAAATCCAGGTTGTCGTGGTCCATGATGAAACCAAGGGCGTTGCCACCTGCGCCGCAGCCAAAGCAGTAATAGAACTGTTTGTCCGGGCTGACGCTGAAAGAGGGTGTTTTCTCTTTGTGAAACGGGCAGCAGGCGCTGAAGTTCTTCCCGGTTTTCTTGAGCTGCACACGCGAGCTGACCACGTCGACGATGTCGGTACGGTTCAGAAGGTCGTCGATGAAGCTCTGGGGAATCAGCCCGGCCATGGCATTCTCATATCAAGCGTGTCGCGAAATTATCGTGGTGACTCTACGAGCGTTCCGTCGGCCTGTCAGCCGCCTTTTTGAAAGGCACTGCAACAAGCGGGCACGTCTTGGCATCCGAAGGTCGGTGCTTGGGCCTGAAAAGGGATTTTCATATGCACGAGACGCTGCCTTGGCTGAGCTTCTTGCGAAGTCATCAAGGCATACTCGTCTTGTCCATTGATCGATGTGCTGCCCGAGAGGGCATGACCAATGTTGCCTGTAAGCAGGCGGGACGTGCTTGACTGAAGCCCTGGTCGCATGTGCTGCCTTGGCTGCTCGGTCAATCTAGCGTGATGCTATAACTGCAACTGCCGACAGCCCGACTGTAAGGTCGGGCAAGGCAGAAGCTTTCGACGTAAGTCTGTATTAGTACAGACGAACGGCGCGGCGCTGCTCGCGCTGAACTTTCTTGGCGTGACGTTTGACAGCAGCAGCTGCCTTACGCTTACGCTCGGAAGTCGGCTTCTCGTAAAATTCGCGGCTACGAACTTCAGCCAGAACACCGGCTTTTTCGCAGGAGCGCTTGAAACGACGCAGAGCTACGTCGAAGGGTTCGTTCTCTTTAACTTTGACGGCTGGCATCCAGAGCTACCTTCATTCATTACCGGGGTCAACGCTTCGTGCAAACACTGCACAAAAGTACGTCGGTTTTTAAGGGTTGCGGATGTTAACCCCTCATTGAGAGGAATGCAAAGCCTCTGATCGAAAACCGCTGGTCGGCACCTCGGTCGACGACTATTATGCGCGCCTTCGAATCTGCCCCCTACAAGGCGCAAACCCATGCTAGTACTGGGATTAGAAACGTCCTGCGATGAAACCGGCGTCGCGCTTTACGACAGTGAACGCGGTTTGCTGGCCGATGCATTATTCAGTCAGATCGACCTGCACCGCGCCTACGGTGGTGTGGTGCCGGAGCTGGCTTCGCGCGATCACGTCAAGCGCATGCTGCCCCTGATTCGCCAGACGCTGGCCGAGGCCGACTGCGTGGCGACCGACATCGACGCCATTGCCTACACCGCAGGGCCGGGCCTTGTGGGCGCTCTTCTGGTCGGTGCGTCCTGCGCACAGGCCCTGGCGTTCGCCTGGGACATTCCGGCGCTGGGCGTGCATCACATGGAAGGCCATCTGCTGGCCCCGATGCTGGAAGAAAATCCACCCGAGTTTCCGTTCGTCGCTTTGTTGGTGTCCGGCGGCCACACGCAGCTGGTTCGTGTCGATGGCATCGGCCAGTACGAGTTGCTGGGCGAGACGCTCGATGACGCGGCAGGCGAAGCATTCGACAAGACGGCCAAGATGATGGGCCTGCAATACCCGGGCGGTCCGGAGATTTCCAGACTGGCGACTCAGGGTGTGGCGGGGCGCTTCACGTTTCCGCGGCCGATGACGGATCGTCCGGGCCTGATGTTCAGCTTCAGCGGTCTGAAAACGTCTGCACTCAACACCTGGCAGCAGTGCCAGAGTGCCGGGGACGACAGTGAGCAAACCCGTTGCGACATCGCTCTGGCCTTCCAGCAGGCGGTAGTGGAGACTTTGACCATCAAGTGCAAGCGCGCGCTCAAGCAGACGGACCTCAAGAGCCTGGTCATCGCGGGCGGTGTCAGCGCCAACAAGGCGCTTCGTCTGTCGCTGGAGAGCATGCTGGGCGATCTGCGCGGGCAAGTGTTTTATGCGCGTCCCGAGTTCTGTACCGATAACGGCGCCATGATTGCTTATGCGGGCTGTCAGCGTTTGCAGGCAGGCCAGAAGGAAGACCTGAGCATCAGCGTGCAGGCGCGCTGGCCAATGGAGCAACTGTCGGGGCTGTAATACACCGATCAGAAATGCCGTTCGCGCCCGGCGAGCAGGTCGCGTAGATTGCCGCGATGTCGCCAGACGATCAGCAGGGTCAGGACGCTCATGGGCAGCAATGCCCGAGGTTCCTGCCAGGCCAGCAATGGCAGTGTGAGGGGGGTGGCGATCAGCGCGGCCAGCGAGCTGGTGCGGGTCAGGCGGAACGTCAGCAGCCAGGCGGCGATGGCCAGCGCAGCAGCGGGAAGATAAAGCCCGAGCAGCACGCCGGCAGCCGTGGCGACACCTTTACCACCGCGAAAGCGGAAGTACAGCGGGAACAGATGGCCCAGTACGGCGCACACGCCGATCCAGCCCTGTTGCGAAGGATCAAGCCCCCAGGCGCTGGCGATCAGTACCGGGACCAGACCTTTGCACAGATCGCCGATCAGCGTGAGGATGGCCATTTTTTTACCGGCCAGACGCAGCATGTTGGTCGCGCCTGCGTTGCCTGAGCCGCTTTCACGCGGATCGGGACCGCCATTGAGGCGACTGAGCAGGATGGCGAAGGACAGTGAGCCGAGCAGGTAGGCGAAGGTCGCCAGTAACCAAAACATGCTAACCATTCCGGGCGAGGATGCCCTGATTCTAACGGCGCATCGCGCCCTTGTCGTGCAGTGGAGAGTAGTGCTTGGACAGAGTTTTCATTCAGGGTCTTGAGGTCGATACCGTGATCGGCGCGTACGACTGGGAGCGCGGCATTCGTCAGTGCCTGCGTCTTGACCTGAGTTTTGCCTGGGACAACCGACCTGCCGCTGCGGGCGATGACCTGAGCAAGGCACTCGACTACGCCAGTGTTTCGACCCGCATCCAGGCCTTTGCCGAGCAGGCGCAGTTTCAGTTGGTCGAGACGTTTGCCGAGCGCCTGGCCGAGGTGCTGATGGCTGAATTCAATATCCCCTGGCTGCACCTGAGGCTGACCAAGCCCGGTGCGGTCGCTGCCGCTGCCGGTGTGGGCGTGGAGATCGAGCGCGGATGTCGCTGACGCGGATTTTCCTCGGGCTCGGCAGCAACATCGAGCGCGAAACGCACCTGCATGCCGGGCTCGATGCGCTGTACAGCTTTCTGAGCGAGTTGAGCTGTTCGCCGGTATTCGAGAGTCACCCGGTGGGCATCAAGAGCGGTCCGTTTTTCAACCTGGTGGTGTCGGCTCTGACCGATCTGCCGTTGATGGAGCTGGACCGCCGTCTGAAATTCATCGAGGCCGACAACGGCCGCTACGCCCCGGACCGCAAGGGCCTGCCGCTGGACATCGACGTGCTGCTGTATGGCGAGCAGGTCGGCAATTTCGACGGGCTGATCCTGCCTCGCGCCGAAATCCTCAAGAACGCCTTCGTATTGTGGCCATTATCGCTGATCGCCCCGGATCGTCTGCACCCAGGTGTCGGCATGCCGTTCAGCACGTTGTGGGCTGACGCGCAGATCGATCAGCAGCTGTGGCCTGTGGCGTTCGAGTGGAAAGGCCAGGCGCTGACGCCTGCGGAGTTGCTCAAGGGCTTATGATCGTGCCCACGCTCTGCGTTCGGCGTTATACATAAGTCCGCCTCAACAGTGATCGTGCCCATCGCTCCGCGTGGGCATGCCTCCCGTGACGCACCACGTCACAAATGGCACAGACTGCGGACTCAGTGAGCCGAGCGCATGACGTGAGTAACGCTGGAGCTTGGCCACGCATCTGCACCACATCGAGAGCGGACGCAGAGCGTCCTTAGCGGCATTCCCACGCGGAGCGTAGGAACGATCAGCGTGATCTCAAGCACGCCGATCATGCCCATGCTTGTNCGAGTTATACCCGAGTCTTGCTACGACCACGGACTGTGGGAGGCGGCTTGCCGGCGATGCTTTTTCTGAAGCGACCTGTCAGTGACTGAACTGACGCCATCGCCGGCAAGCCGCCTCCCACGGGGTATGCATTCAGTCAGTCCCTTTCGTTTAGGCCCCCGTTTTGCGCGTCCTGCGGACTTGTGTATAACGATGAGCGTTGGAGCCTAGGAAACGATCAACCTACCGATTGCCATGCTCCGCCTTGTACACCTTCAGCGCATCCAGTCGCGCATTTTTCAGGGCGTTGCCCAGTTCCTGACCCTGCAAGCCTTTCTCGAGCAGCGGCTGTACAGACACAGCCCGTGCCGCCTCTGCCGCGCCACGCAGATACTCCGCCTGTGGATAACTGCGCTGCTCGAAACCATGACGGCCTCGCGCATCCATCTCGCATGCGGCGATGAATTCCTCGAAGCGCTGCGGCCTGCGGTACACGTCGAAACTGTGCAGCAGTTCCAGTACGGTCGAGGGCTTGAGTTCCAGCGCCCGGTGGCCGTGGGTGTGGTACTGACCGACCAGCAGGGCCAGCTCCTGGCATTCCCTCGGCACACGGAAGCGCTCGTTGACGGCCTTGATCAGGCGCAAGCCGGTGTGCTCGTGGGCGATGTGCCTTGGCCATTCCGATTCCGGTGTCAGCCCTTTGCCCAGATCGTGCAGCAGGCAGGCCCAGCGCACGCTCAACGGATGCTCATGAAGGGCAGCCTGCTCCAGCACGCTCAGTACATGCACGCCAGTGTCGATTTCCGGGTGATGCGCGGCTGGCTGAGGCACGCCGAACAAATCTTCTACTTCGGGCATCAGTTCTTTCAGCGCGCCACACTCATGCAGCACCTCGATGAACACCTGTGGTTGTTTTTCCATCAGCGCGCGAGAGATTTCCTTCCAGCTGCGCTCGGGCGTCAACGCCTTGAGCTCGCCGGATTCACTCAGTTGCCGCATCAGGTCCAGCGTCTCGGGAGCGATGCTGAAACCATGCGGCGCGTAGCGAGCGGCGAAACGAGCGACGCGCAGTACACGCAGAGGATCTTCGGCGAACGCGGGGGAAACGTGACGCAGAATGCGTGCTTCGAGATCCTGCTGGCCGTGATAGGGGTCGGTCAGATTGCCGTCCTTGTCTTCGGCCATCGCATTGATGGTCAGGTCGCGACGGATCAGGTCCTGCTCGAGCGTGACGTCAGGGCTGGCATGAAAAACAAAGCCGCCATACCCCACGCCACTTTTGCGCTCGGTGCGTGCCAGCGCATATTCCTCGCCCGTCAGCGGGTGGAGAAATACCGGGAAATCGGTGCCGACCGGGCGATAGCCCTTGACCAGCATGTCTTCGGCCGACGCGCCGACGACCACCCAGTCGATATCGGTGACGGGTAAACCCAGGAGGCGGTCGCGTACGGCGCCGCCCACTTTAAAAATCTGCATAAAAAACCTCCGTAAGCGCGACAGGATAAACCTTGCGTCGTCCTTACGGAGGCTAAAACCGAACGATGACCGGTTTAAGCTTCACGTCTTCAGGATTTAGAGGTGTACAACCGCCAAATCGAGCCGGGGATATTCACTGTCGGCGTGCTCGCCTCTCGGTGGTACGTGGTGGGTTTTCACGATCTGATCGCCTTGCAGGGTTTCCAGATGGATGTCGAAACCCCAGAGACGATGCAAGTGCTTGAGCACTTCATCGGTGGAGTCGCCCAGCGGTTTGCGGTTGTGCTGCTGATGACGCAGGGTCAGGGAGCGATCCCCACGCCGGTCGATGCTGTAGATCTGGATGTTGGGCTCGCGGTTACCCAGGTTGTACTGCGCGGCCAGTATTTCGCGAATGGTGCGGTAGCCGTTCTCGTCATGGATGGCCGGGACCAGCAAATCGTCTTTCAGGTCGTCGTCCATGATGCTGAACAGCTTGAGGTCGCGTATGACCTTGGGCGACAGGTACTGAAGGATGAAGCTCTCGTCCTTGAAGCTGCTCATCGCGAACTTGATCGCGGTCAGCCAGTCAGTGCCGGCAATCTCCGGAAACCACTGACGGTCTTCTTCGGTCGGGTGCTCGCACATCCGGCGGATGTCCTGATACATCGCAAAGCCCAGCGTGTAAGGGTTGATGCCGCTGTAGTAGGGGCTGTCGAAGCCGGGTTGATAAATGACGCTGGTATGCGACTGCAGAAACTCCATCATGAAGCCATCGGTAACCAGACCCTCGTCATAGAGGTCGTTCATCAATGTGTAGTGCCAGAACGTGGCCCAGCCTTCGTTCATCACCTGTGTTTGTCGCTGGGGATAGAAGTACTGCGCAATCTTGCGCACGATGCGCACCACTTCACGCTGCCAGGGCTCCAGCAGCGGCGCGTGTTTCTCGATGAAGTAGAGAATGTTTTCCTGAGGCTCGGCAGGGAAGCGCGCGTTGTCTTCCTTGCCGCCTTCCTTCGCGCTTTTCGGGATGGTGCGCCACAGGTCATTGATCTGGCGCTGCAGGTGCTCTTCCCGATCCTTCTGCCGACGCCGCTCCTCTTCCGCCGAAATCGGATACGGACGCTTGTAGCGGTCCACGCCGTAGTTCATCAATGCATGGCAGGAGTCGAGCAGGTCTTCCACCGCGTCGATGCCATGGCGTTCCTCGCACTGCATGATGTACTGCTTGGCGAACACCAGGTAATCGATGATCGAGCTGGCATCGGTCCAGGTGCGGAACAGGTAGTTACCCTTGAAGAAGCTGTTGTGCCCGTAACAGGCGTGCGCCACCACCAAGGCCTGCATGCAGATGGTATTTTCTTCCATCAGGTAAGCGATGCACGGGTCGGAGTTAATGACGATTTCATATGCCAGACCCATCTGGCCGCGCGTATAGGATTTTTCAGTGCTGAGGAAGTGTTTGCCGTAGGACCAGTGGTGGTAGCCCAACGGCATGCCGACCGAGGCATAGGCGTCCATCATCTGCTCGGCGGTGATCACTTCGATCTGGTTGGGATAAGTGTCCAGCGCATAACGATCGGCGATACGGCTGATTTCGCGGTCGTAGGTCTGGATCAGTTCGAACGTCCACTCTGACCCCGTGGAAATGGGTTGGCGTTTCTGCTCTCTGGCGGTCATGACACTAACCTTCGCTGGAAGAGTTCGCGGAATACCGGATAGATATCACCGGCAGAGACAAGCTGCTGCTGGGCGAACGTGTCGGCATATTCCTCTCCGATGCGCTCATATTCATACCAAAGTGCCTGATGTTCGCGTGGCGTGATCTCCACATAGGTGTAGTACTGCACGAACGGCATGATCTGCTTGGTCAGGATGTCGCGGCAAATCGGCGAGTCGTCGTTCCAGTTGTCACCGTCGGAAGCCTGGGCCGCGTAAATATTCCATTCACTGCTCGGATAACGCTCGGCCATGATCTCCTGCATCAGTTTCAAGGCGCTGGAGACGATGGTGCCGCCGGTTTCCCGAGAATAGAAAAACTCTTCCTCGTCCACTTCGCGGGCACTGGTGTGGTGGCGAATGAACACGACTTCGATCTTGTCGTAGTTACGCTTGAGGAACAGATACAGCAGGATGAAAAAGCGTTTGGCGATGTCCTTGGTCGCTTGCGTCATGGAGCCAGAGACGTCCATCAGGCAGAACATCACGGCCTTGGAGCTGGGGTTGGGCTGCTTGACCAGCAGGTTGTATTTGAGGTCGAAGGTGTCCAGATACGGCACACGACGAATGCGCGCCTTCAGGCGTTCGATCTCCACCTCAAGCGCTTGAATGTCTCCGAAATTGTCGGGTTCTTCGCGCTTCATGCGCTCAAGTTCGCTGTTGGCTTCCTTGAGTTTTGCCCGGCTGCTGCCGGACAGGGCGATGCGCCGTGCGTGGGCGGAGCGCAGCGTACGGATGATGTTGATGCGTGAAGGATTGCCTTCATTGCTGATCCCTGCACGCACGGTCTTGAAGGTGTCCGTGCCGGTCAGGTTGCGTTTGACCAGGTTGGGCAACTCCAGGTCCTCGAACATGAATTCGAGAAATTCTTCCTGGGTGATCTGGAACACGAACTCATCCATGCCCTCGCCGGAATTGCTCGCCTTGCCAGGCCCTTTGCCGCCACCACCGCCCTGCGGCCGGGCGATGTGCTCGCCGGTGGTGAATTCCTTGTTACCAGGGTGAACGACGGTCTGTTTGCCGCCACGTCCGTGGTGCAACACAGGTTCGTCGATGTCTCGGCCGGGGATGCTGATCTGCTCGCCGTGCTCCATGTCGGTAATGGAGCGGCGGCTGACAGCTTCTTCCACGGCCTTCTTGATGTGGTCACGATAACGCCGCAGAAACCGTTGCCGGTTTACCGTGCTCTTGTTCTTGCCGTTGAGACGTCGGTCAATCACATAGCTCATAGGCCCTCCGGGCAGCTTCAAGTTGCAAGCTTCAAGCCGTGAGGCTGAAGCTTAAAAGCAAGCGCTGGCACAAAAACAGCACCTCAGACGAACCTACGCCCGCCTGAGGCTTACAGCCTGCCGCTTGCCGCTGCCATTACTGCGACTTGCGTACGCGCAGATACCATTCGGAGAGTAGACGTACCTGTTTATCGGTGTAGCCCCGTTCAACCATTCGAGTGACAAAGTCGTTGTGCTTCTGCTGGTCTTCCTTGCTGGCCTTGGCATTGAAGCTGATGACCGGCAGCAGATCCTCGGTGTTGGAAAACATTTTCTTCTCGATCACGACACGCAGCTTTTCGTAGCTGAGCCAGGTCGGGTTCTTGCCGTTGTTGTTGGCGCGGGCGCGCAGCACGAAGTTGACGATCTCGTTGCGGAAATCTTTCGGGTTGCTGATACCGGCCGGTTTCTCGATCTTTTCCAGTTCCTCGTTCAGTGCTACGCGGTTGAGAATCTCGCCGGTTTCCGGATCGCGGTACTCCTGATCCTGAATCCAGAAGTCCGCATAAAGCACGTAGCGGTCGAAAATGTTCTGCCCGTACTCGCTGTAGGATTCCAGGTAAGCGGTCTGAATCTCCTTGCCGATGAACTCGATGTAGCGCGGTGCCAGGTATTCCTTGATGAAGCGCAGATAACGCTCGCGCGTCTCGGCGGGGAATTGCTCCTGTTCGATCTGCTGTTCCAGCACGTACAGCAGGTGCACCGGGTTGGCCGCGATTTCATGCGGGTCGAAGTTGAACACCTTGGACAGAATCTTGAATGCGAAACGGGTCGACAGACCGTTCATGCCTTCGTCGACGCCTGCGCTGTCGCGGTACTCCTGAATCGACTTGGCTTTCGGATCGGTGTCCTTGAGGTTCTCGCCGTCGTACACCCGCATCTTGGAGTAGATGTTGGAGTTGTCCGGCTCCTTGAGGCGCGACAGGGTGGTGAACTGCGCCAGCATCTTCAGCGTGTCCGGTGCGCAATGCGCCTTGGACAGAGAGCTGTTGAACAGCAGCTTGTCGTAGATCTTGATCTCGTCGCTGACCCGCAGGCAGTAAGGCACCTTCACAATGTAGATACGGTCGATGAAGGCTTCGTTGTTCTTGTTGTTGCGGAAGCTGTGCCATTCCGATTCGTTGGAGTGCGCCAGCAGAATGCCGGTAAACGGAATCGCGCCCAGCCCTTCGGTACTGTTGTAGTTGCCTTCCTGAGTAGCAGTCAGCAACGGGTGCAGGACCTTGATCGGCGCCTTGAACATCTCGACGAATTCCATCAGGCCCTGGTTGGCCCGGCAGAGTGCGCCCGAATAGCTGTAGGCGTCGGCGTCGTTCTGCGGAAACTCTTCCAGCTTGCGGATATCGACCTTACCGACCAGCGCCGAGATGTCCTGGTTGTTCTCGTCACCCGGTTCGGTCTTGGCCACAGCGATCTGGTTGAGAACAGATGGATAGAGTTTCACGACCTTGAACTGACTGATGTCGCCCCCGAACTCAGCCAGACGCTTGGTCGCCCAGGGCGACATGATGGTGCTCAGATAGCGCCGCGGGATGCCGAAGTCTTCTTCGAGAATGGCACCGTCTTCATTGGCATTGAACAGGCCCAATGGCGACTCGAATACCGGCGAGCCCTTGATGGCGTAGAAGGGGACTTTTTCGATCAGTTGTTTGAGTTTTTCAGCCAGAGACGATTTACCACCGCCAACCGGGCCGAGCAGATAGAGGATCTGCTTCTTTTCTTCCAGGCCTTGGGCGGCATGGCGGAAATACGAGACGATCTGGTCGATGCATTCTTCCATCCCGTGGAAGTCTGCAAACGCCGGATAACGACGTATCACCTTGTTGGAGAAAATTCGCGACAGCCGCGAGTTGGCGGAGGTGTCCACCAGCTCAGGTTCGCCTATGGCCAACAGCAGACGTTCTGCCGCCGAAGCGTATGCGCTGCGATCCTGTTTGCAGAGCTCAAGATACTCCTGCAGCGAGAGCTCTTCCTGACGTGTGGTTTCAAAGCGTTGTTGGAAGTGGCTAAAAATACTCATGACGTCACCTCGCTCGATACGTTGAGCCGGCGGCGGATCGTCAGTCGATGCTGGCAGCAGCTGAGTATCCAGATGCCGTTTACCCCCCAGAACACCATAAAAGTAACTACCGATGACCCACGCGCCGGTGTACCGGCTCTCCCCTGATTACGGATGGCCTAGGCTAAGGATAGTTCGGATTCGGAAAGATAAAGAAGGGATGAGCGAGAAGACGGGCTGACCGTTCGTCAGTTGGGGCGCGAGCCCGCGTAGAACGCGGGATCGACTGTCATAAAAATATTTTTCAGTTGCCTTGTACGGTTTCGGCAGGAAAAGTCGAGCGCCACAGCTCGAAGCCGCCGTCCACGCTGTACACGTCCGAGAATCCCTGACCCACGAGATAGGCCGCTGCGCTCTGGCTGGAGTTGCCGTGATAGCAGATGACCACAAGGGGTTTGTCCAGATCGGCTTTGGCGATGAAGTCGGCGATCGAGTGGTTGTCCAGGTGCTGTGACTCGGGAATGTGGCTGCTCTCGAACGTCTGGGCGTCACGAACATCGACCACGACCGCGCCTTGCTCGCGCAGTGCCTGAGCCTGTTCGGGGGGGATGCGTTTGAAATCGGTCATTGCGTGGGCTCCTGAGCCTGTGGCGGCTGATGACGGCTGGCGTCTGCCGGTATTCGGGTGATGGTCGGTGTTGCTACATGGCCGACAGCATCGCAATTGCATTGATGACGTTCAAGGGTGTCGACATTGAGCAGCGTCATGGCACCGCCCCACACGCAGCCGCTGTCGAGCGCGAAGACGTCCGGCTCGTCACAGCGACCTTCAAGTGCCGCCCAGTGACCAAAGATGATCTTCACCGAGCGGGTCTTGCGGTTCTTGTGACTGAACCAGGGCGCATAGCCAGGTTTGGCCGTCTCGACGCCTTCCTTGCCCTTGAGGTCGAGCTTGCCATCGCTGGTGCAGAAACGCATCCGCGTGAAGTAGTTGGTGATGATCCGTAGCCGGGTGACGCCGTTCAGATCGTTGTCCCACTTGGCAGGCTCGTTGCCGTACATGCCGTCCAGAAACGGTTCGTACAGATTGTCGTCCTGCAGAGCCTGTTCGACTTCGGCTGCATGCTTGAGCGCTTTCTTCAGCGACCACTGCGGTGCGATTCCGGCGTGGACCATCGCGACGTTGCGCGATTCGTCGTAGTGCATCAGTTTCTGCTGGCGTATCCAGCCCAGCAGTTGGTCGCGATCCGGCGCCTCAAGGATTTCACGCAGCGTGTCGCCTTTTTTCAGGCGCTCGATGCTGCGTGCGGCGGCCAGCAGGTGCAGGTCATGATTGCCCAGCACGCAGACCAACGATTGACGGATGCCGTACAGGAACCGGAGTGTCTCCAGCGACTGGGGGCCGCGGTTGACCAGATCGCCCACCAGCCACAACTGATCCTTTTCAGGGTCGAACTGCACATCGTCAAGCAGGCACTTCAGCGGATCCAGGCAACCTTGCAGGTCGCCGACGGCGTACACCGCCATCAGTGAAGGGCACCCGGAACGGCAAGGCGGAACGGGGCGATGACGGCGTCGAAGCGTTTACCGTCTTCGGCCAGCATCTGATACGAGCCCTGCATGTTGCCGACCTTGGTCGTCATCACAGTGCCGCTGCTGTACGTGTGGCTCTGACCAGCCTTGATCAGCGGTTGCTGGCCCACCACGCCTTCGCCACGGACTTCTTCGACGTGACCGTCGCCATCCGTGATGACCCAGTGCCGGGACAACAGCTTGGCAGGCAGCTCGCCATTGTTCTGGACCGTGATGGTGTAGGCGAACGCGAAGCGATTCTGCTCGGGTTGGGACTGTTCTGCGAGGAAGCGCGTGACGACGCTGACGTCGACCTGATAACGGGAATCGGACATTCAGTAGGCCTTGAAATCCATAGCGAAAAAAACGGAGTGCTCAACAGCAGCATCAGTCTAGGACAAGTAAACGGAAAATGACCAATGGCCGTCTGCCGTTTACCTGTTACCAATGCTTACTCCGCGAGGGCTTTCTCGCCCAGCTTGTCGGCCAGACGAACGAAAGCGGCCAGGTCCAATTGTTCCGGACGCAGACTGCCATCTACGCCAGCAGCGGTGATGTCATCACTGCTCAACAGCAGTTTCAGGGTGTTGCGCAGGGTCTTGCGACGCTGGTTGAAGGCTTCGCGTACGACGCGCTCCAGCAGGCGGTGATCCTTGGCCGGGTGGGGCAGGGTTTCGTGAGGCACGAGGCGCACAATGGCCGAATCCACTTTGGGCGGCGGGTTGAACGCACCAGGCCCGACGTTGAACAGGTGCTCTACGCGACAGTGATACTGAACCATGATCGACAGGCGACCCCAGTCACCGCCACCAGGGCCGGCTGCAAGGCGCTCGACCACTTCCTTCTGCAACATGAAGTGCATGTCGCGGATCAGACTGGCGTTCTGCAAAAGGTGGAAGATCAGCGGCGTCGAGATGTTGTACGGCAGGTTGCCGACGACTCTCAGACTGCGAGGCTCGGCACCCAGGCTGTTGAAGTCGAACTTCAGCGCATCACCCTGATGCAGGTTGAAGTTCGGCTTGCCGGCGAACTGGCTGTTGAGGATCGGTATCAGGTCCTTGTCCAGTTCCACGACATCCAGGTGGGCACCGCTGTTGAGCAGGCCTTCCGTCAATGCGCCCTGGCCCGGACCGATTTCCAGCAGGCGGTCTTCGGGTTTGGCACGAATCGCGCGCAGGATCTTGTCTATAACGCCTGCGTCGTGCAGGAAGTTCTGCCCGAAACGCTTGCGCGCCCGGTGTTGGTATAGCTCGGTCATGAATGGGTCTCGGCCATCTGGTAGGCGGTTTGCAGTGCGACGTGCAGGCTGCCGGTGTCGATCTTGCCACTGCCCGCCAGGTCCAGCGCGGTGCCGTGGTCGACGGACGTACGGATGATCGGCAGGCCCAGTGTCACATTGACGGCTGCGCCGAAGCCTTTGTACTTGAGTACGGGCAGGCCCTGATCGTGGTACATCGCCAGCACCGCATCGCAGTGCTCCAGATATTTGGGGGTAAACAGAGTGTCGGCAGGCAGCGGACCACGCAGGTCCAGGCCGTCGCTGCGCAGGCGCTCCAGAGTCGGTTCGATGATGTCGATTTCCTCGCGCCCCAGATGCCCGCTCTCGCCGGCATGGGGATTGAGACCGCACACCAGGATGCGTGGGTGAGGGATACCGAACTTGTTCACCAGATCGGCATGCAGGATGCGCGTGACGCGTTCCAGCCGGTCCGGGGTAATGGCATCGGCCACATCGCGCAATGGCAGGTGAGTGGTGACCAGTGCGACTCGCAAGTCGCCAGTGGCCAGCATCATCACCACCTGTTCGGTGTGGGTCAGTTCAGCGAGGAATTCGGTGTGTCCGGAGAAGGCGAAGCCGCCTTCGTTGATCACGCCCTTGTGCACCGGGGCGGTGATCATGCCGCTGAACAGGCCGTCGAGGCAGCCTTGTCCGGCGCGTGTCAGGGTTTGCAGCACGAACCCGGCGTTGGCCGTGTTCAGCTCACCCGTGACCACCGACGCCGCCAGCGGAGTATCCCAGACATACAGGCTGCCCGCAGGAGCGGGCGAGTCGGGGAGGGCATCTGGCATCACGTCGAGCAGGTTGACGGCCACGCCCAGTTGCGCGGCCCGCTCGATGAGCAGGTCGCGGCTGGTAATGGCGATCAGGGGGTGTGGCTGAGGCTGCGTGGCGAGCAGCAGGCAAAGGTCAGGACCTATGCCGGCCGGCTCGCCGGGTGTCAGGGCGAAGCGCTTTGGTTTCACTGAGCAGCCTGGACTGCGCCAGGAAGCTTGATTTCAACGTAGGCTTCGTCACGGATCTGACGCAGCCAGGTTTGCAGCTCTTCGTCGTACTTGCGGTTACGCAGTACGTTCAACGCTTGCTGATCACGAGCCTGACTGGTGGCGTCCGTGGCGCGACGGCCCAGGACTTCCAGAACGTGCCAGCCATAAGCAGTCTTGAACGGTTTGGAGACCACGCCCTGAGGCGTCTCGGTCATCACCTCGCGGAACTCTGGAACCAGCGAGTTGGGATCGACCCAGTTCAGGTCACCACCGTTGAGCGCCGAACCCGGATCTTCCGAGAAGCTCTTCGCCAGTTCGCCGAAATCTTCGCCGTTTTCGATGCGGTCATAGATCTTGGCAGCCAGACGCTTGGTTTCTTCTTCGCTGCGGATTTCGCTTGGCTTGATCAGGATGTGGCGCACATGCACTTCATCGCGCATTTGAGCCTGACCCTGTCCACCGCGCTTTTCCAGCAGCTTGAGGATGATGAAGCCGCCCGGTGTGCGCGCCGGAGGCGTCACGTCACCAATTGGCATCGAGCTGAGCATGTCGCCGAACGGAGGTGGCAACTGGGCTGCCTTGCGCCAGCCCATGTCGCCGCCTTCCAGCGCGCTTTCGCTCGACGATTTGGCAATCGCCATCTGTGCGAAGTCGGCGCCTTTCTTCAACTGGTCGTAAACGTCCTTGGCCCTGCGCGCTGCCGCCTGAATGGCATCGGACGATGCACTGTCAGGCGTGGCGATCATGATGTTGGCCAGGTGAAACTCTTCGGACAGCTGAGCCTTGCCCAGATCGGAAGCCAGGAAGTTCTTCACTTCCTGCTCGGAGACCTGGATACGCTCTGCTACACGACGCTGGCGCACACGGCTGATGATCATCTCGCGACGAACCTGCTCGCGTGCATCGTTGTATGACAGACCGTCATGGGCCAGTGCTGCACGGAACTGGTCAACGCTCATGTTGTTGCGCTGAGCGATGGTGCCGATGGCCTGGTTCAGTTCTTCGTCAGTGACGCGAATGCCGGAACGCTCGCCGATCTGCAGTTGCAGGTTTTCCAGAATCAGACGATCCAGAACCTGCTGTTGCAGCGCTTCGGCGGGCGGTACGCCCGACCCGCGCTTGGCAATGGTTTGCTGAACTTCACGAACACGCTGGTCCATCTGGCTTTTCATGATCACGTCGTTGTCGACGATGGCCACGACACTGTCCAGAGGCTGAACCGCTGCATGCACAGCACCGCTCAGGAGTAACGCGCCCAGCATCAGCGGGCGCAGACAATCAGAAAGCTTGGTCTTCACGTTCACGATAACCTTGGATGCCTTTGTCGAGGAAGCTCTCTACTTTGGCGCCGGTCACGCCGCCGAGTCCCTTCAACACGATTTGTAGGAATATGCCGCGGTCGCCTTTTTCGTTCTGAGGCGCTTCCTGGCTGAACTCGTCGTAATCAATCCAGTAACGGTTGATCAGGCGCAGCTTCCAGCAGCAGTTGTCGTATTCGAAACCACCAAAGGCTTCGATGGTACGGTCGCGGTTGTAGTCATACTGCCAGCGGCTGATGAGGTTCCACTGCGGGATGATCGGCCAGATGACCGAAAAGTCATGCTGCTGGATCTTGTAGTAGTCCTTCACGTAGCCCGGGGTGCCCGGTGTGCCATAGTCGCCACCGCCCACTGTCCAGCGACCGGTAGTCTGGTCGAAACGGACCTGGTCGTTACGATAGCGATAGCCAGCGTTGATGACCTTGTTCGGGTTGTCTTCAGGCTGGTAATGGAACATCGCGCTACCGGAACGGGTGCTCTTGCTGTCAGGGTCCCAGTTGAGGTCGGATGTAAAGCGCCAGTCGCGGTTGTAGTTGTATTCGTATTCCAGAGCATAAGGCGAAACACTGGCCTTGGCATCGTCGCGGTCTGCGAACGTTACGCCTGGCAGTTGTACCTTGCGATCTCTGAAATACACTGCCTGGCCTACGCTCAGGCGTTGACGCTCGAAACCGTTTTCTTCGATCCAGCGGTTGGTTACACCAAGCGACAGCTTGTTCTCGTCACCAATACGGTCAGCACCGGTAAAGCGGTTGTCACGAAACAGCGAGGCATAGTTGAAGGTGCTTTCGCTTGTATCGAAAACCGGGATGTCGGTCTGATCCTTCTCAGGCACATAGAGATAGAACAGGCGTGGCTCGAGTGTCTGGCGATAGTCCTTGCCGAACCACTGCGTGTTTCGATCGAAGTACAGGCCGCTATCGACACTGAAGACCGGCACGCTGCGGCTCTGACTACTGCTGTACTGCTCATCAGCCAAAAGCGTGTTTTTGCCTTGGCTGTCCAGATCCAGGTCGTATTGGGTGTAGACGTACTTGAGCTTTGGCGTCAGGAACCCATAGGTCCAGTTCATCGGCAGGCTCATGGACGGTGCCAGATTCAGACGGTCGCCGTTGGCACGGGCAAGGCCTGCGACGTTTCTGTCCAGACGAGGAGACGAATTGCCGTCTTCGTCTATAAAGCTACCGTCACGCAAGTCACGCTCGAAACGAACCGCTTCGGTCTGATAATCAAATTTCAGACCACCCGGGTTGTAGGGCAGGGTGCCGTTGAAGGTGATCTGCGGCAGTCGGTCATAGGGTGTAATGTTTGCGACTGTTGCCAGCTTGTAAGCCTGGGCATTGAACATCGCGGTGTAGTTGTCGCCACGGTAGGTCAGGGAACCCTGCTGATTGATAAAATCAGTTCTTTCTACGCCAATCTGATCCGTTTCCAGATCCTGGAAGTAGTACGGGTCACTGATGTCGGTGTAATCCACCTTGGTCAGCCAGCGCGAGTCCAGCCCGCCCTTGTGCTGCCAGTTGATCATCCAGCGCGTCTTGTCGTAATCCGACTGCAGCTTGCGATCATCGTTTTCGTCATTCAGGTAGCCACCACCGAACTGGCCTTCGCTGCTCTTGGTCAGGTAGCGGAACTCGCCTTCCATCAAGAGGCCGCGTTTGGCCATGTAGCGTGGGTACAACGTGGCGTCGTAGTTCGGTGCCAGGTTGAAGTAGTACGGCGTAACCAGCGTGAAGCCGGAGTCGTTACTGGTAGAGAAGCTCGGCGGCAGGAAACCGGACTGGCGACGGTCGTCGATCGGGAAGTAGATGTACGGCGTGTAGAGTACCGGTACGTCCTTGACCCGCAGCGTCACGTTGGTCGCGGTGCCGAAACCGGTGGCCGGGTTCAGCGTGATGTTGTTGCCTTTGAGCGTCCAGGCGTTGCTGTTCGGCTCGCACGTGGTGTACGTGCCGTCCTTGAGACGAATGATCGCGTTCTCGGCACGCTTGGCGTACAGAGCGTTACCGCGAATGTTCGACTTGTGCAGGACGTACTCGGCGTTGTCGACACGGGCTTCGCCGGTGTCGAGCTGCAGTTCGGCCTTGTCGCCGACGATCAGTGCGCCGTTGTCACGCAGACGCACGTCACCGTTCAGCTCGCCACGGTTCTCGGCCTGATGCAGGGCGGCTTCCTGAGCCTGAACCTGCATGCTGCCTTGACGCAACACGACGTCACCAGCGAGGGTCGCAACCTGTGCTTCCTGCTCGTAACGCGAGGCTTTTGCACCGACGAACATCGGTGCATCGCTCATCTTCGTCTTGTCGTCCATGCCCGGGCGAATCGGCTCTACGTAGGCACCCGAGCAATACGGACCGGTTTCGGCCAGTTGTGCTGCGGTGAGCTTTTCACGAGGAACCCAATCGAGGTGACTGTAGTCAGCACTACGCGACCTCAGGCCTTTGCCCTTGGCTTCGGTCACCAGTTGCGTGGTCGCAACCGGTTCGCCGGCGGAAGTGCTTTCCGAGGTCACAGTACCGTTGGAGCTGACCGACGTCGTGCTGTGCACGGGGCGCGGAGGCAGATCAACGGCAGCGGTGCCGGATTTAGGCGCACAATTCCAGGCACCCGAAGCAGAGACTGAGCAGTCATACTGTTCCGCGGCAACCACGAATTGAGTGGCCAGAGGTTGCATCGCCAGCAGACTGCCGGTTACGAGCAACGGAAATTTTTTACGAAACGCGGGGGATTTCAATGCCATCTTATTAGTCCGGGCTTCCTGCGCGCCATCTGCCCGCGGGGGGGCCGCACGCCTCTCGATGGGCTGAAAAAGATTCCGGATAATAAAGCATGACCCGCTTGACGGCTAGCGCCGTCGGAGACCCTTGTAATGCCAGATCAAGATATACGCCTGCAATCCCTGAAAGTTTGGCTGGATAAGCAGTTGCCAGCGCTGTTCGCCGCGCAGAATTGGGGCGCCGTACCCCCGGCCACGTTGACTGCGGCCAGCAGCGACGCGAGTTTTCGTCGTTATTTCCGTTGGGAGGGCGAAGGGCGAACTTTTATTGTGATGGACGCGCCGCCACCCCAGGAAAACTGCAAACCGTTTGTTGATATCGCTCATTTACTGGAAAAGTCCGGCATAAATGTTCCGAAAATTTATGCCGAAGACCTCGCGCAGGGCTTTTTACTGCTCAATGACCTGGGTCGCCAGACGTATCTCGACGTGATCGATGCCGATAACGCGCACGTGTTATTTGCCGACGCGATCGAGTCGTTGCTGGCTTATCAACAGTTGCCGATGGATGCGCCGTTGCCCAGCTATGACGTGGCCTTGCTGCGCCGTGAACTGGAGCTGTTTCCCGAGTGGTACGTGAAGCGTCATCTGGGTATCGACATGGACGAGGCGCAGCGGGCTGACTGGCAGCAGGCCAGCGACCTGTTGATCGAAAGTGCGCTGATACAGCCCAAGGTGCTGGTGCATCGCGACTATATGCCCCGTAACCTGATGATCAGCGAACCCAATCCGGGCGTGCTGGATTTTCAGGATGCCGTGTATGGCCCGGTCACTTACGACATCACCTGCCTGTTCAAGGATGCGTTCCTGAGCTGGCCTCAGGAGCGTGTGAGCGACTGGTTGAAAATCTACTGGGACAAGGCGCGGGCGCTGGGCATTCCGGTCCATGAAGACTTCGCTGCGTTCGAGCGGGCCAGCGACCTGATGGGGGTACAGCGTCACCTGAAAGTCATCGGGATCTTCGCGCGTATCTGTCACCGCGATGGCAAGCCTCGTTATCTGGGCGACGTTCCACGCTTTTTCGCCTATATAGAAGCCGTTCTTTCGCGACGTCCGGAACTGGCGCAACTGGGTCAGTTGCTGACCAGCCTGCAGCAGCCCGTCGAGACAGCCGTCTGACTCATTTTGAAAAAGGTACCGATTGTGTTGAAGAGGACTGCATGAAAGCGATGATTCTCGCTGCCGGGAAAGGCGAGCGCATGCGCCCGTTGACCCTGCACACGCCAAAACCTCTGGTGCGCGCAGGTGGTGTGCCTTTGATCGAATATCACCTCAATGCTTTGCGTGAGGCCGGGTTTCACGATCTGGTCATCAACCATGCGTGGCTGGGTCAGCAGATCGAAGACTGGCTTGGCGACGGCCAGCGCTTCGGCCTGAACATCCGTTACTCCCCTGAAGGCGAGCCGTTGGAAACAGGTGGCGGCATCTTCCGCGCCCTCCCTTTGCTGGGCGACGAGCCGTTTGTGGTGGTCAATGGCGACATCTGGACAGACTGCGACTTCGCCTCGCTGCGTCGACCGTTGACGGGGCTTGCGCATCTGGTGTTGATCGACAACCCGGCGCATCACCCGACGGGGGATTTCTCGCTGGTTGACGGTCAGGTACTCGATGACGATTCGGCTGAGCATCGCCTCACCTACAGCGGTATCGCGATTCTGCATCCTCGACTGTTCGCCGGCTGCGAGGCGGGCGCGTTCAAGCTGGCGCCGTTGCTGCGTGATGCCATGCGTGAAGGGCAGGTAACCGGTGAGCATTTCAGCGGACGCTGGGTGGATGTCGGTACTCATGAACGGCTGGCTGAAGTGGAGCAGTTGCTGGCGGGACGTACTGAATGATCTGGCCGGGCACACTGGCAGGCGCTGGTATCGGGTACGCGATTGCCGACATACCCGGTGCGATGCTGGGCGCCTTGCTGGGGCAGGCGCTGGACCGTCGATTGAAACTGTACAGCTGGGCACATCTGCGTGAGCGGCTGGGTGGTCGCCCGGCTGTTCATGACGACGAGTTGCTGTTTGTGCTGCTGGGGCGCCTGGCCAAATGTGACGGGCGCGTGGTCGCCAGTCACATCCATCAGGCGCGGGTCGAGATGCAACGACTGAGCATGGACAAGGCGGGTCAGTTGCGTGCAATTAATGCGTTCAAGCGCGGCAAGGACGGATCCGATGGACTGCGCAGTTATCTGCGCGGTTTGCGTGATCAATCGGACAAGGCCGAAGGATTGTTACGTGCCTGTTGGCGAATGGCGTGGGCCGATGGCAAGGCGTCCCGGGCCGAGCGCGAGCTGATTGGTGTATGGGGCATGTGGCTGGGCTGGACCGAGCCGCAGATCGAAGCGCTGGCCACCGAAAATGATCCGATGAAGAGGCCGTCAATCGGCAGCACTGACGCCTATAAGGGTGCACTGCTGTTGCTGGGCGTAAAGGCCGACACCGATCCTGTGACCATCAAGCGTGCCTACCGGCGGCTGCTGAGTCGTCATCACCCGGACAAGATTGCAGGCTCGGGCGCCAGTTCGTTGCAGGTTCGTGTGGCGACCGAGAAAACCAGCGAACTGCACAACGCTTATCGACTCATCAAGGCGCGCCGCGGGTTTCAGTGATGATGCTCACCCCTATGAGTGGGAGGCGGCTTGCCGGCGATGCAGTCGACGCGGCTGGTCAGCATCGTTCATCGCCGACAAGCCGCCTCTTATCAAACAACCTGCAACCCACTGAAGAAACTGGATTTTGTGGGAGCGGACTTGTCCGCGAAGGGGTGGTGCAGACGATGAAGGTTCAGCGACTGAAATGCAGCATTCGCGGACAAGTCCCCACGACGTCCGGTGTGTGCTGCGCGACCGCGCTACGTCGGAGACGTGGTGGGGCCTCCCCCAATCTGGTGATTGCTACGGACAGCGTGTTTCAACACGCCAAGAGCATCACCCGGCCTATTTGGCCTCGACCCAGCCCCGAACCCGGCGGAACAGTTGTTCCTGTTCGGTCTCTGCATTGCCTGCAATATTGATCAGCCCGATTTGTGTGAAGCCCGGTCCCTTGGCGCGTTTGCTGGCCTGGAGGCGTTCGGTCGCTGCTTGCTGGGGCGGGTTCTTGTAGATGAAGTCGGCGGTGTTGACCTTCAGCGTGGGCACCATGTCCAGCAGTGACGGTGGCGTGTCGAGCGGTTCGCGTGCGGCCACCATCACCAGTTTCTGTACCAGAGGCGACGGGCGCTCGCTCATGTAGCGCGTCGCCCAATAAGCGCCGCTGCTGTGGCCGAGCAAGACGATGCTGTGCGCCTTGTTCTGCTGCGCAAAGGCAATCGCGCTATCAATGCGGGCAAAGACCCTTTCAGCCTGGGCCTTGTTGCGTTCTTCATCGGCCGCTGCCTTGGCCGTGTCGGCGCTGGCCTGGGCTTCTGCCTTGGCAGGCGCATCCTTTGGCGCTTCCTTGGGTTTTTCAGCGCTGGCGTCGCCGGTCGCGGCGTCAGTGTCACGCGGCATCAGCGCACTGTCCTGTGCGTCCGGCAAGGTCACGCTCAGGCTTGACCAGCCGACGTTGGGGAACTTGCGTCGCAGCGGGCCGACCACGTCTGGCCAGTCCGGCGATTCGCCTGCGCCAGGCAGAATGATGACGGCACCTTGCGGCTCGTCAGTGTTGGCCGGTTTCCAGAGCGCCAGAAAGCTTTCGTCGCCTGCCTGCAGTTGCTGCTGATCCTCTTTGGGCAGTTGACGCTCAAGCGCGATGGCATCTTCCTGCGCGCGGCTGGGCAGTGGTGCGCGCTCTTCGGGAGCGTCTTTGGCCGCGTCCTTTGGTGCATCGGCTGCCAGGGCAGGCAGGGCACAAGGGATGATCAATGACAGAAACAATGCAGGAAACATTGCGCGAATGGTGTGGGACATCGGATATTCCAAGCCAGAAACGATACCGGCAGCCTAATGGGTTGATCGGCTTTTGTCAGGCGTGAGCCTGGGCGCACTACCTCTATATGAGAACGACACGTTGCTAACTCGTCTTCGGCGCATCGGTTTTATCGGCTGCCTGGCTGTGCTCTTGATGGCGCAGGCGGCAAATGCACAGTTCGATGCATCTGAAGTCGCTGCGCGTGCCCAACTGAGTCCGGCGCAGCGCGACTGGCTGAAGCAGCATGGCCCGTTGCGCGTCGGCCTTGTCCTGCGTGCGCCCTATGCGCAGTTCGATCAACGCCTGCAGCAGTTGTCGGGGGCCAACGTCGAGTTCATGAATGCCCTGGCGGCCACGCTGCCGGTGGAATTGCTGTGGCGAAATTTTGCTGATCAGGCTGCGCTCGAGAAAGCGCTGGCCGAGGGCGAAGTGGACGTTGCGCCCGGCCTGACCCAGACGCCTGCGGGACTGAAGCTCTGGCTGTTTTCCGATCCCTATCTGCGTGTGTCCCAGTTGTTGATCGGCGAACGGGACGGCAGCACCGCCGTGGATCTGGACAAGCTCGACAGTCTCTCTCGAGTGGCGGTTCGCATGCCCAGCGCCACGGCCGATTACCTGCGCAGTAATTACCCGCACCTGAATCTGCAAGGCGTACCGCTGGAGCGTCAGGCCTTGCAGTTGTTGCTCAGCCAGCAGGCGCGCTATGCCGTGGCCGATGAAGCCCAGCTCAGTCGCCTGCTGCGCGAGCCCGAGTTTGCAGGTCTTGCGGTGGTGGGCGA
The DNA here is from genome assembly GCF_001642795.1 of Pseudomonas viridiflava. Classification (GTDB taxonomy): domain Bacteria; phylum Pseudomonadota; class Gammaproteobacteria; order Pseudomonadales; family Pseudomonadaceae; genus Aquipseudomonas; species Aquipseudomonas viridiflava. Next base: position 237,949 of record NZ_LKEH01000048.1, read on the forward strand.
TATCGGCCTGCCGCTGTTGCTGAGGGTCGCATCGCGCCGGGATGCCCCGGAGCTTGCGGACATCATCGGTGAAGCGTTGCGTGCCATTCCGGCCAGAGAACTGGATCAACTGCACACCCGCTGGATGCCGCTGACACCTTCGCATTTCAGCGAATCACCGGGCCTCTGGCAGAACCTGTGCATCCTGCTGCTGGTGATGCTGCTGGCCTGTTTCGCCATCGTGATCTGGCAACGTCGTCAGCAGCAGGCGCTCGAGCAGGAGTTGCTCACGGCCCGCGATGACATCGCCCGCCGGGTGCAAGGCGAGGAATCGCTACGGTTGGCGCAGTTCTCCATCGACCAGAGCACCGTCGGCATTCTCTGGGTCAACTGGGACAGCCGCGTGCGCTACGCCAACCGGGCGGCAGAAACCATGCTTGGTTATGCGCCGGGTAAAGTCGTCGAAAGGCCCTTGATTGATTTCGATCCTAGCCTGCATATGGATCGCTGGCTCAACCTGTGGAAAAACGCTCGCTCGACCGAAGAGAGCCCACAACTGTTCGAAACCAATTGTGTGTGTGCCGACGGCAGGGTATTGCCAGTCGATGTGTCGCTGAGTTTTCTGCGCTTTCGCGAGGCGGAATATCTGGTGGTCTTCCTCAGCGACGTCAGCGAGCGACGTCGCGCCCATGATCAGTTGCGCGAACTGTCGGCTCACCTGGAAAGCGTGCGTGAAGAGGAGAAAGCCAGGATCGCCCGCGAGGTCCACGACGAATTGGGGCAGATGCTGACCGTACTCAAGCTGGAAACCTCGATGTGCGAACTGGCCTACGCCGATCTGGACCCAGGCCTGAGCGAACGGCTCGGCAGCATGAAAAAGCTGATTGCGCAGTTGTTCCAGTTGGTACGCGATGTGGCGACCGCGCTGAGACCGCCCATTCTCGATGCGGGTATTGCCTCGGCCATCGAGTGGCAGGCCCGGCGTTTCGAGGCGCGCACGCAGATCCCGTGTCTGGTGCAGGTTCCGGATAATCTGCCGTCGCTCAGCGATGCGAAGGCGACGGGGATGTTCAGGATTCTTCAGGAGGCGCTGACCAATGTGATGCGTCACGCGCAGGCACACACTGTGGAGATCAGTCTGACGCTCGAGCGAGACATGCTCTGCATGACTGTCGCCGACGACGGGCAGGGCTTTGTCATCGAGTCCGGCAGGTCGGCGTCGTTCGGCGTGGTCGGGATGCGCGAGCGGGTATTGATGCTGGGCGGTCGATTGGAACTGGACAGCGAGCTGGGTGAGGGCACAACCTTGCGCGCCTATATTCCGTTGGACCCCGCTGGACAGGAGCGAGCAAAGTGATCCGTGTACTGGTAGCCGAAGACCACACCATCGTGCGTGAGGGCATCAAGCAGTTGATCGGCCTGGCCAAGGACCTGCAGGTGGTGGGCGAGGCGAGCAATGGCGAGCAACTGCTGGAGACGCTGCGCCATGTGGCCTGCGAGGTGGTGCTGCTGGATATTTCCATGCCGGGTGTCAACGGACTTGAAGCGATCCCGAGAATTCGTGCCCTGAACAATCCTCCAGCCATTCTGGTGCTGTCGATGCATGACGAGGCGCAGATGGCGGCCCGCGCCTTGAAGGTCGGTGCCGCGGGTTACGCCACCAAGGACAGCGATCCGGCGCTGCTGCTGACGGCGATCCGTCGCGTGGCGGCCGGCGGGCGTTACATCGATCCCGAACTGGCCGACCGCATGGTGTTCGAGGTGGGCCTTACCGACAACCGTCCGTTGCACTCGCTGCTGTCAGAGCGCGAATTTTCGGTATTCGAACGACTGGCCCAGGGCGCGAACGTCAACGACATCGCCCAGCAACTGGCACTGAGCAGCAAGACCATCAGCACCCACAAAGCGCGCCTGATGCAGAAAATGAAGCTCAACTCGCTGGCTGACCTTGTGAAATATGCGATGGAGCACAAGCTGCTCTGAGTCTGAAAACGACATGTTCACGGCAGGGTCGATCGTTCCCGCGCTCCGCGTGGGAATGCAGCCCGTGACGCTCTGCGTCACAGCGACAGCCGGACGCGGAGCGTCCTGAGAGGCGTTACCACGCAGAGCATGGGAACGATCACTCGATGCACATACCCATCCCCGCCATCCTTGTAGGGCAATCCCTACCCCTGGCCTTCCAGTCTGCCTAGGCTAATCTCTCATTAGCCCCGATTTGCGGGGGCTTCGGGCTGTTCTAGTCTTCGAGCCACGCAGACAGAAAACAAAGGTGTGGGTAATGAGCGACGTCGATACAAGCGCTGGAGCAAGTGATGTTCTGGTCAGCTTTCGTGGTGTGCAGAAGAGCTACGACGGCGAAGCACTGATCGTCAAAGACCTCAACCTGGATATTCGCAAAGGCGAGTTTCTCACCCTGCTCGGACCGTCCGGCTCCGGCAAGACCACTAGCCTGATGATGCTGGCCGGTTTCGAAACCCCGACTGCCGGTGAAATCCTGCTCGGCGGCCGCGCCATCAATAACGTGCCGCCGCACAAACGTGACATCGGCATGGTGTTTCAGAATTACGCATTGTTTCCGCACATGACGGTGGCCGAGAACCTGGCGTTCCCGCTGTCGGTGCGTGGCATGAGCAAGACCGACGTTGGCGAGAAAGTGAAGCGTGCGCTGGGCATGGTCCAGCTGGATACGTTCGCCCATCGCTACCCGGCCCAGTTGTCCGGCGGTCAGCAGCAGCGCGTCGCCTTGGCCCGCGCGCTGGTTTTCGAACCGCAGCTGGTGCTGATGGACGAACCCCTCGGCGCACTCGACAAGCAACTGCGTGAGCACATGCAGATGGAGATCAAGCACCTCCACCAGCGCCTCGGCGTGACGGTGGTGTACGTGACCCACGACCAGGGCGAAGCCCTGACCATGTCCGACCGCGTGGCGGTGTTCCATCAGGGCGAAATCCAGCAGATCGCGCCGCCGCGCAGCCTGTATGAAGAGCCGAAAAACACCTTCGTGGCCAACTTCATCGGCGAGAACAACCGCCTCAACGGCCGTCTGGTCAGCCAGGATGGCGACCGCTGTATCGTCGAGCTGGAGCGCGGTGAGAAAGTCCACGCGCTGGCGATCAACGTCGGACAGCCGGGCGGTCCGGTCACGCTGTCCATTCGCCCGGAACGCATCCACCTCAATGGTCGCAGCGAGAGCTGCACCAATCGTTTCTCCGGCCGTGTGGCCGAGTTCATCTACCTGGGCGACCACGTGCGTGTGCGTCTGGAAGTGGCAGGCAAGACCGACTTCTTCGTCAAGCAGCCCATCGCCGAGCTGGACCCTGCGCTGAGCGTTGGCGACGTGGTGCCCATCGGATGGCAAGTCGAGCACGTTCGCGCGCTCGACCCCTTGCAGCAAGTGCATTGATCTATCGATAAAAGCAATAACAGAGGCGAATCGATCGCCCATTCCAATCGCTTACCAACACTGCTCGTGGAGAAAAGAATAAATGCTGAAATCATTGAAGTTCACCGCCATCACCCTGGGGATGATGTGCGCAGCGCAGACCATGGCAGCCACTGACCTGACGGTCATTTCCTTCGGCGGTGCCAACAAGTCCGCGCAGGAAAAAGCCTTCTACGCGCCGTGGGAAAAGGCGGGTAATGGCAAGATCATCGCCGGTGAGTACAACGGTGAAATGGCCAAGATCAAGACCATGGTCGACACCAAGAGCGTGTCCTGGGACCTGGTAGAAGTCGAGTCGCCGGAGCTGGCGCGTGGCTGTGACGAGGACATGTTCGAAGAGCTTGATCCGGCCATGCTGGGCAAGGCTTCCGACTATGTTCCGGGCGCCATCACCACCTGCGGTGCCGGTTTCTTCGTCTGGTCCACCGTACTCGCCTACAACGCCGACAAGGTTGCCAGTGCTCCGAGCGGCTGGGCGGATTTCTGGGACACCAAGAAATTTCCGGGCAAGCGTGGCCTGCGCAAGGGCGCCAAGTACACCCTGGAATTCGCTCTGATGGCCGACGGCGTTGCGCCGAAGGACGTCTACAAAGTGCTGGCCAGCAAAGACGGTCAGGACCGCGCGTTCAAGAAGCTCGATGAACTCAAGCCGAACATCCAGTGGTGGGAAGCCGGCGCACAGCCGCCGCAATACCTCGCCTCCGGCGACGTGGTGATGAGCTCGGCCTACAACGGCCGCATCGCCGCCGTACAGAAAGAAAGCAACCTGAAAGTGGTGTGGACTGGCGGCGTCTACGACTTCGACGCATGGGCCATTCCAAAGGGTTCGAAAAACGCTGAAGCCGCGAAGAAATTCATCGCCTACAGCCTGAGCCCGGAACAGCAGAAGGTCTACTCGCAGAACATTGCCTACGGCCCGGCCAACACTCAGGCGGTACCGCTGCTGGACAAGGAAACCCTGCAGAACATGCCGACGACCCCTGAGAACATCAAGGATCAGGTGCAGATGAACGTGTCGTTCTGGACTGACAACGGCGAATCCCTGGAGCAGCGTTTCACTGCCTGGGCTGCCAAGTAAGCGCGTCACGTTGCGTTAGATCCGGGTGTTCCCTGTACCAAGGGGAACACCCTTCGTTGAAAGATTCTGGAGTTCGCTATGGCCATCGCCGTGCCCCTGACTGAAGGCGCCAGCCCCAACTTGAAGCAACGTCTTGCTCGCGCAGAGCGGGTCAACCGCTGGAAGGCCCAGGCACTGATCGCTCCGCTGGTCATCTTCCTGCTGCTGGTGTTTCTGGTCCCTATCGCCGCGCTGCTCTACAAAAGCGTCGATAACCCGGAAGTCGTTGCCGCCTTGCCGAGCACCGTGATCGAAGTCCAGAAATGGGATGGAAAAGGGCTGCCGCCCGAGTCGGTCTACAAGGCAATGAGCCTGGACCTGGCTGAAACCCGCAAGAATTCAACCCTGGGCGATCTGTCCAGACGCTTGAACGTAGAGCTGGCCGGTTATCGCAGCCTGCTGAGCAAGACGGCTCGTGCATTGCCGTTCAAGACTGAGCCTGCCTCTTATAAAGAAGCGCTCGAAGCGCTGGATGAGCGTTGGGGCGATCCTGCCTACTGGCAGGCCGTGCGCCGCAACACCAGCAGCATCACCCCGTATTACGTACTGGCCGCGCTGGATCATCGCATCGACGACCTCGGTGAAGTGGCTCCCGCGACCCCTGATCAAGCGATCTATCTGGACATCTTCGCCCGCACTTTCTGGATGGGACTGGTCATTACCGTTATCTGTCTGGTGCTGGCGTATCCACTGGCCTACCTGCTCGCCAGCCTGCCTTCACGGCAAAGCAACCTGCTGATGATTCTGGTGCTGCTGCCGTTCTGGACCTCGATTCTGGTGCGGGTTGCGGCCTGGATCGTATTGCTCCAGTCCAGCGGACTGATCAACAGCGCGTTGCTGGCGATGGGAATTATCGACAAGCCGCTGGAACTGGTCTTCAACCGGGTGGGTGTGTACATCTCGATGGTGCACATCATGCTGCCGTTCATGATCCTGCCGATCTACAGCGTGATGAAGAACATCTCTCCGACCTACATGCGCGCCGCGATTTCTCTGGGCTGTCATCCGTTCACCAGCTTCTGGCGCGTGTACTTCCCGCAGACCTACGCCGGGATCGGTGCCGGGTGCCTGCTGGTGTTCATTCTGTCGATCGGCTACTACATCACCCCGGCCCTGCTGGGCAGCCCGAACGATCAGATGGTCAGCTACTTCGTCGCGTTCTACACCAACACCAGCATCAACTGGGGCATGGCCACAGCGTTGGGAGGTCTGCTGCTGTTGGCGACCATCGTGCTGTATCTGATTTATAGCTGGCTGGTCGGCGCCAGCCGCCTGCGTCTGAGCTGAGGAGCGAAACCATGCTGAATCCCTACACATCGCCGATCGAGCGCATCTGGTATTTCGCGCTGCGCATCATCTGTGCGCTGGTGCTGCTGTTCCTCGTGCTGCCGGTACTGGTCATAATTCCGCTGTCGTTCAACTCCGGCAGCTTTCTGGTCTATCCGCTGCAGGGCTTTTCCCTGCAGTGGTATCAGGACTTCTTCAACTCTGCCGAATGGATGCGTGCGCTGAAAAACAGCATGATCGTCGCTCCGGCCGCGACCGTGCTGGCCATGGTGTTCGGCACGCTGGCGGCCATTGGCCTGACGCGGGGCAACTTCCCCGGCAAGGCGCTGGTCATGGCGCTGGTGATCTCGCCGATGGTCGTGCCGGTGGTGATCGTCGGGGTCGCCAGTTACCTGTTTTTCGCACCGCTCGGGCTGGGCAACAGCTACACCTCGCTGATCCTGGTGCACGCGGTGCTGGGTGTACCGTTCGTGATCATCACGGTGTCGGCGACGTTGCAGGGCTTCAATCACAATCTGGTGCGCGCAGCGGCCAGCCTGGGTGCCTCGCCGCTGACTGCGTTTCGCCGCGTGACCTTGCCGCTGATTGCGCCGGGCGTGATTTCCGGTGCGCTGTTCGCCTTCGCCACCTCGTTCGATGAAGTGGTGGTGACGCTGTTTCTCGCCGGTCCCGAGCAAGCGACATTGCCGCGCCAGATGTTCAGCGGTATCCGCGAAAACCTCAGCCCGACCATCGCCGCTGCCGCCACCCTGCTGATCGGTTTCTCGGTGGTGTTGCTGCTGGTGCTCGAGTGGCTGCGTGGGCGGAGCGAGAAGTTGAGGACGCAGGCGGCCTGATGCCGTTGCGCAGCGGGCGCCCCCGACAATTGCTCGGGTTGTATCAGGCATGAAGCGATCTCTGATATTTGGCCGCTGAATGCCTGACAAAAACATCCAGAGTGCACCTGCGACATATCCAGAAACGTTGGAGTACAATGCGCGCCACTGTGATTCTGCTCAAACAGGTGCGTCATGCAGCCCTTCGTTATTGCCCCATCGATTCTTTCCGCTGACTTCGCCCGCCTGGGTGAGGAAGTCGACAATGTGCTGGCCGCTGGCGCGGACTTCGTGCATTTCGATGTCATGGACAACCACTACGTCCCGAACCTGACCATTGGTCCGATGGTGTGCAGCGCGCTGCGTAAGTACGGCGTTACGGCGCCCATCGATGTGCACCTGATGGTCAGCCCGGTGGACCGCATCATTGGCGATTTCGTCGAGGCCGGTGCCACGTACATTACCTTCCACCCTGAAGCCACTCAGCACATCGACCGCTCGTTGCAGTTGATTCGCGAAGGCGGCTGCAAGTCGGGGCTGGTGTTCAATCCTGCGACGCCCTTGAACCTGCTGGAGTACGTCATGGACAAGGTCGACATGATCCTGCTCATGAGCGTCAACCCCGGTTTCGGTGGTCAGAAGTTCATTCCCGGCACGCTGAACAAACTTCGTGAAGCACGGGCGCTGATCGATGCGTCGGGTCGCGATATCCGTCTGGAGATCGACGGCGGCGTCAACGTCAACAACATCCGCGAAATCGCGGCTGCCGGTGCCGATACCTTCGTGGCAGGCTCTGCCATTTTCAACGCGCCCGATTACCGCGAAGTGATCGAGAAAATGCGTGCCGAACTGGCGTCTGCCCGCGCATGAGCGGCTTCGAGCAGCTGTTTGCAGATCAACTGCCCAAGCTGATCATGTTCGATCTGGACGGAACCCTCGTGGACTCCGTGCCGGATCTTGCCGTCGCCGTGGACAAAATGCTGCTTGAGCTGGGTCGTCCTGCGGCCGGGCTTGAGTCGGTACGCGCCTGGGTTGGCAACGGCGCGCCGGTGCTGGTGCGTCGCGCGCTGGCCAATGACATCGACCATGGCCATGTCGACGACGCCCTGGCCGAGCGCGGGCTGGAGATCTTCATGGAAGCCTACGCGCAAAAGCACGAGTTCACTGTGGTCTATCCGGGCGTGCGGGAAACCCTGAAGTGGCTGCAGAAGATGGGCGTGCAGATGGCCCTCATCACCAACAAGCCAGAGCGCTTCGTTGCGCCGTTGCTCGATGAAATGAAGCTGGGCCGGTTCTTTCGCTGGATCGTCGGCGGCGACACCATGCCGCAAAAGAAACCCGATCCTGCGGCGTTGTTTTTCGTCATGAAAATGGCCGGTGTTCCGGCCTCGCAATCCCTGTTCGTCGGCGACTCGCGGACCGACGTGCAGGCTGCCAAGGCTGCCGGTGTGGCCTGCGTTGCGATGAGCTACGGCTACAACCATGGTCGCCCGATTGCCGAGGAATCTCCGGCGATGGTGATTGATGATCTGCGCAAGCTGATTCCCGGTTGCCTGGATCAGGACGCTGAGATACTGTTGCCCGACATCGAACGTCCCTCCTTTAGAGATTCCATCGTGGTGGTCACTCGCAAACTCTGGATGAAAGTCATGAAGGCCCTGGCCCGCTGGCGTTGGCGCGCCTGACTTGTTTCTGGCCGGCCTGCCGGTACGTTTGCCTTACTGACCGTTTTATCCTCAAACCACGAGGTTGCTCATGAACCGTGAAGAATTCCTGCGTTTGGCCGCTGATGGCTTCAACCGCATTCCGCTTGCCCGCGAAACCCTCGCTGACTTCGACACACCGCTGTCGATCTACCTGAAACTGGCCGACCAGCCGAACTCCTATCTGCTGGAGTCGGTGCAGGGCGGCGAGAAGTGGGGGCGGTATTCGATCATCGGTCTGCCATGTCGCACCGTGATGCGTGTGCATGGCCATCGCGTCAGCATTACCCACGATGGCGTCGAGATCGAAACTCACGAATCGGAAGACCCACTGGCGTTCGTCGAAGCCTTCAAGGCGCGCTACAACGTGCCGACCATCGCCGGTCTGCCGCGCTTCAACGGCGGGCTGGTCGGTTATTTCGGTTATGACTGCGTGCGTTATGTCGAGAAACGTCTGGCCAACTGCCCGAACCCGGATCCGCTGGGCGTGCCCGATATCCTGCTGATGGTGTCCGATGCCGTAGTGGTGTTCGACAACCTGGCGGGCAAGATGCACGCCATCGTGCTGGTCGATCCTGCACAGCAGGATGCGTACGAGCACGGGCGCAAGCAGCTTGATGAACTGATGGACAAACTGCGTCAGCCAATCACGCCGCGTCGTGGTCTGGATCTGGACCGTCCGCCTGCGCCCGATCCGGTGTTCCGCTCCAGTTTTACTCAGGGCGATTACGAAGCCGCAGTCGATACCATCAAGCAGTACATCCTGGCGGGCGACGTGATGCAGGTCGTTCCGTCGCAACGCATGTCCATCGACTTCAAGGCCGCGCCCATCGATCTGTACCGGGCGCTGCGCTGCTTCAACCCGACGCCTTACATGTACTTCTTCAACTTCGGCGATTTCCATGTCGTCGGCAGTTCGCCGGAAGTGCTGGTGCGGGTCGAGGACAACCTCATCACTGTGCGTCCTATTGCAGGTACCCGCCCGCGCGGTGCCAACGAAGAAGCCGATCTGGCGCTGGAAAAAGACCTGCTGTCCGACGATAAGGAAATCGCCGAGCATCTGATGCTCATCGACCTGGGTCGTAACGATACCGGTCGGGTATCGGAGATCGGCACAGTCAAGCTGACCGAGAAGATGGTCATCGAGCGTTATTCCAACGTGATGCACATCGTCTCTAACGTCACCGGCCAGTTGAAGGAAGGCCTGACGGCGATGGACGCTCTGCGAGCGATTCTGCCAGCGGGCACCTTGTCCGGTGCACCAAAGATTCGCGCGATGGAAATCATCGATGAGCTGGAACCGGTCAAGCGTGGCGTTTACGGCGGCGCCGTGGGCTACTTTGCCTGGAACGGCAACATGGACACCGCCATCGCGATTCGTACGGCGGTGATCAAGAACGGCGAGCTGCATGTGCAGGCTGGCGGCGGGATTGTGGCTGATTCGGTGCCTGCGCTGGAGTGGGAAGAGACCCTCAACAAACGCCGCGCGATGTTCCGCGCGGTTGCGCTGGCGGAGCAGACCGCAGCGGAGTGAGAGCCTCGCACAGTCCGAGGTCGCAGCAAGATTCGGGTATAACGCTGAGCACAGGCATGGGCATGATCGGCGTGCTTGAGATCACTCTGATCGTTCCCACGCTCGTGGGAACGATCATCTCCCGCATGGTCCCATTCCTTCACTCAGAAGTTCAGGCTCAGCGCCACGTTAGCCCCTTGCTGGGTCACGTCATCGTTCTTGCGCCAGTTGTAGTTGGCGCGCAGCGTGAGGTCCTGGGTGAGTTTCTGGCTGACGCCCAGTGTGGCGCGGTTGAGGTTGCGTTGCGGCGTGTAGCCGTCCAGCGTGAAGTCGATGGACGGCACGCTGTTGAGCGACAGGGTCACGTCCTGCTGATCGGTTTCAAACTCCCTTTCATGCGCCACTTCTCCCCAGACCTGCGTCGATGGCGTGACCTGGAACTTGCCCTGCAAACCCACGCCTGCTCGTTTGGATTTGCGCGTCTGGTCGCTGAAGGTCAGAGCTGTCGAACGAGCGCCTTCTTCTGAGTAGCCGTCCACATCGATGTGCGCATAGTCCGCGCTGATGAACGGCGACAGGTGCCAGCGACTGTTTGTACCCGCGATGTCGAAGCCGACACGTGCGCTCACAGCCCACATTTCACCGTCGGTATCGCCTTTCTCCTGACCTTGGCTCACGCCCAATGCGAACTTGCGCTCGGCGTTCTCGTAATCCAGCTTGCCGCCCGAGGCCGCCAGATCACCCCACCAGTGGTTGGCCTGATACTGCAGAAACGCGGTGGCGATGTAGCTGTTGAGTTTGTAGTCCGAATCTCGCGGTCCCGCTTCGAGGTTCTGTCGATAGGCACCTGCAACGACACCCGTACGCCAGTTTTCGGCGAAACGGTAGCTGGTGCCGATCGTCAGGTTGTAGCCCTTGCCGTCTGCATCTGCAGCGGTGTCCTGAGCGTCGATGTCCAGTTTCTGACCGCCTGCCGAGAGGATGCCTTGCCATTGGCCGACCGCCTGCCAGTTGCCAAAGTCGCTGAGCCATTGGGCGTGTAGCTCGTCCTGATGAGCACGCAGGGTGCTGTTGGCCATTTCAGGCAGCAGGGTGATTTCCCAGGGCGCCGACAACAATGAATACGCATAGTCGGCCAGCAGCCGCTGCCCGGCTTCGGTCGGGTGAACGCGGTCGTTGAAGAACAGCTTGGTCGGATCAGGTGTTGTGCCTGAGCGTCCGAAGGTGGCGCTTTCGTCACAGCTGTCGCCGCTGAAACAGGTGCCGACAAGGTCTTCATTTGGATCGAAGCCGAATCGCGCAGGCTGCGCCAGGGTTTCGCTGATCAGCAGCGGCACGTTGAGCGGGATGATCTGCGCATCAATCTGTGAAAGGCGGCTGACCAGCTGCTCGTTGAATCGGGCGCTGAGCCTGGACGTCAAGGACTCCAGCACCGTGCCGCTCAACGCAGGCGTCTGGCCGATGTCCGGCAGCAGCCAGACCATGATGTGGCGTGCGCCCGCCTGCTGCAGCACCTGCGCGCTGTCGGCGAGACGGTCGGCGGCATCCTCGGCATCGCCGAAACTCAGTACGCGGCCCTGCAGGAAATCGTTGCCGCCTCCGGTCAGGTAATAGAGCGCGTTCGGATCGGCACGAAACCCGTTGGTCGGCAGATAGCCCGGGCGGCTGCGCAGAACGGTCTGCGATCCGCTGGTGATGGGCGTCACCGCGTCGGACTGCGTGGTGATCGAGTCCAGAACCTGGTCGGTCCGATAGCCGCCCACCGCCCAGTTGTTGCCATCCGGCAGACCCAGCGCAGCGTTGACGGGTGAGGTCGAAGCGGCCAGATCGCCAGCAGGAACGTTGAGCATTCTGCCGATAAGCGTGGACGAGTTGAGGTTGTAAACCTCGCCGCTGCCGTCCTGATAGGTCGGCCCGACCCGATTGGTGAAGCGCAGGGTCGAACCGGCAGGTCCGTCCGTGTCGGGAAACTGCCCGGCATCGGCCAGACTGTCACCGAACACCACCATGGTCGAGTAAGGCGCGGCAACGGCCGTGCTACAGGCCAGCGAAAGCAGACAGGCCGCGAAGGGCCATCGCCTTGATATCGTGATCATGAGAAAGATCCTTTCCTGTTTTTTATTCTGTCTAGGAAACGTAGCAAGCCTCTTCATGACCGCCAGCGCTATCGAAAGTTACCGCCCAGTGGTTGGCCTATCACTGGCGTAAATCATGCGGCCCTGTCAGTGACGATATCGTTGAGGTAGTTCGCCAGATCGTGCAGGTAGACGAAGGGATGTCCCTGGCGCGTGCCGCCGGTGCGGCTGACCTTCAGGGCGATACGCCCGGCGTTGATCTTGCGCAGCAGGTTGCGGTCGTTGGACAGATGGGAGAAGTAGCGCTCGCGCACGGCACTCAGCGATGGGCACGGCGTGGCGAATTCCTTGCGAAGCTGGTCGAGTATGTCGTTCATTCCGTGACTCCTTGTGGTTGTGTAGGTGCAGATGAAAGGCGCAGCGTCATGCCGCGTCTCCACCTGACGGGGCAGGGTGCGTATTGATGGCAGGCGAGGGCCTGTGGCTGGAATTTGTCAGGACCAGGAACTGCCCGGTCTGCCGCTGGATCATCTCGATGAGATGTCTGTCGCAGGCTGCCGGGTGCAGATACACCGGGCAGCGTGCTTTGGGTCGTGTGGTCTGCATGTTCGTACTCCATGACGAGGTGCGAACAAACAATACGATATGTAGCGGAGTGGCGCAATACAGATTGTATATTTAAATACGATTTGTATTAGTACGCGTCTGCGGATTCGACGTACCACGACACGTTGACCGAGCCGTTTTCGAAGTTACGCGTCACGTTGATACCCTCGGCCTCGCTGATCTGCTCGACGATCTGCTCCCAGTGAACAGGTGATTCACCAGGCTCCCGGACTAACAGTACCTGGTGCTCTATCTGCGCCTTGGGGCTGGTGATCAGGTCCTGGATACGCTGGGCGAGCGCCAGGTAGGCATCGTGTTGCGAGGCTTCAGGTCTCAGGTTTTGCATGCGTGAACTCCTTTTTACTGTATGTGCGTACAGTAGTTGAGTAATATTTCCCACGCAAGCGGCAAACCTTTCCTATCTGGAAGTCATGACCCTGAATGCCGGGCATAAAAAAGCCTCGCTGGGCGAGGCTCGGGGATCATCACGGTGATCAGAGGCGCATGGTCATCTGCCGGATAACACCAATCAGTTTGCATTCTTCGCTGATCGCGATGGTGGGATAGGCAGGGTTGAGCGGCTTCAGGAAATAGCGCCCGGCGTCCTCGACCAGCTTCTTGAACGTTGCCTCATTGCTTTCCGGGAGCTTGGCAATCACCAGCTTTCCGGGCGTCGGCTCGATGCCGGTGTCCACCAGAATCAACATGCCTTCCGGAATGCTCTGGCCTGCGGGTGCCGTCATCGAGTCCCCGCGCACCACCAGCCAGAAGGCTCGGCCCTTGGCTTTGTAGTCGCTCAATTCGAAGGTGTCCGAGTAACCGACCGGATAGGGCTCGACCGCCTCGTTCCAGCCACCGGCTTCGACCCAGCTGATCACCGGGTAGCGATAGAAACGCGAAGGCTGCCCCGTTGGCGCAACGTTCTGCTGTCCGGGCTCGTTCCAAGGGATGGAGGTAGTGAGGATCGGCAGGCCCAGCTCGCCAAGCAATCGATTGATGACCTCGATCTTGGGCTCGCGTTTGCCGTTCAGCCAATGCCCGACCGCGCCGGGCGTAACCCCCATGCGTTCAGCCATTTCTTCCTGGCTGATCTGCTGGGTATCCATGACCTGTCTTGCGACTTCATACCATTTATTCATGCGTCGAATCATACAGGCTGTAGGGTGTTCTTCAATATACACATTGTAATGGTTTGTTGTGTATAAAAAATACAGATTGTATTGTCTGGCTTTCCTGAGGACGTCGATCGGCGTTCTCTGCACAAAAGTCAGGAGCGACACAATGATTGAAGAAGTAGAAGCGGTGATGGCGCATTGGGGCGAGCAGCGCAACCGCATCGGGCTGAGCGGCGGTTTGAGCAGTCCGATGGCCGGGATCATGGAGTGGGGCGCTTATATCCCCCGCAGCACGCCGGGTTCGCGCTCGCTGATCGGCAATGGCAGCGGCATGGACTATATAAGCAGCGAAGTCGAAGCCGCTGTTGCCGAGATGGCGCGCAGCCCGGCCAGGAGCCGAGGACCTGAATTGGCGCAGCTCGCCACCCTGCGTTATGTGGAGTCGTTGCCGATGCGCGAGCAGATGCGTTTGCTGGGCATTAATGAAGGCGCCGATCGAACCTACCGCAACTGGGTCGAAAAGCTTCATCAAAGCATTCTGGCTGCGCTTTCTGCGCGTAGCGCCTCTCGAAGCAACAGGAAGGAGGTCGCGCGCAGAGCCTGATTTCGCCTTGGATCACGCGGCGTTTCGCACCGCTCATCCGGGTTGACTGCACAGCTGCGGTCGAACTCGGGTTGAAGTCCGGTCAAACTCGACCCACCCCGAAATTGCCCCTTCCCAGCCTTTCCGGAGGGGGGTAAAAAGGTCCCACGATATGCAATTTGCGCCTCGGAACTGCTGCTCAAGGCAGGCCGCGCAACTGTTGAAACGGGTCATTCGTGATCCGCCCCGAAGCCCGCCCTGGCGGACTACCGTCATGGATTTCCCCGGCCGCCACTGTGCGGCCTTTTTTATGCGTGGAGCAAAGATGGACCCCACCGACCTTGGACCAGGCACAGCTACCTGGCTGGGCGGCACTGGCACCATTCTGCTTGGCGGCTTTTTATGGCTGCGCAAGTTTCTTTCCAGAGACGCCGCCGACCGGGCGATGGATAACGCCGACATCGGCACCGTCCGGCGCCTCAATGAACTGCTCGACTCCGAGCGACAGATTCGCAAGGAGGCTGAAGCGCGGGCTGATCAGTTCGCCAAGGAGCGCAACGAACTCGCCGCAGCCGTTGGCCGCATGGAGGGCAAGATCGAAGCGCTAACCAGTCACATCGTGCAGCTCACCGACAAGGTGACCACCCAAAGCGCCGAGATAGCCCGGCTTCGTTCCCAGCTCGGAGGTGCCAACGATGCACAGATGCGTAATTGATTTCATCGCCCGTCGCGCCTGGCGCCAGATCGAGGTCTGGGTGATCGCCGCGTTGATGATCGCTGGCTGCCTGATGCTCGGGTTTCAGGCCGGGCAATGGTCGGCCAATGCCGAACACACTCAACAGCTGGCCGAGGTGCGCAAGGCCTACGACGCAGCACTGGGCAGGCGCGATCTTCGTCTTGACCGGCTGGCCGAGAGTACGACCGAAGCCGCTGGCAAGGTCGAAAGCGCCGCCACCGTCGCCAGCGAGGCAGCACACACGGCCAGCCGTGCTGCCGACAAGGCCAACAAGGTGCTCGACAAGGCGACTCAATAGCTCAAGGCATTCAGCCGTACACACTTTCCAGACTGGCAGCCATCGCTGCGGTGCTGGATCGACATTTCTTACACGCGGATTCACTCATGAAGATAACCCCAATAGTTGCCCATCTGCAGGCGACCTGTCCGACCTTTGCCGGGCGAATCAGTGCAGGGATCGACTGGGCGGCTGTTGCCCTCGGCGATCAGCTCGCGCATCCCTCGGCTTACGTGATTGCCACTGGCGATCTGGCCACGGCCAACGATCTGCAGAACGTCGTTCGCCAGATCATCACCGACCGGCTGGACGTGGTGGTGGTGCTTGATGGCGGCGACAAGCGCGGACAGGAAGCCAGTGAACAACTGCATGCCATTCGCGCCGAGCTATGGCGTGCGCTGGTGGGCTGGAGCCCGGAGCGCGAGTACGACCCGATGCAGTACCAGGGCGGCGCGCTGGTGCAGATCAGCGGTGATCGCGTGACCTATCGCTTCGGCTTCGCCGCGCAGTTTCAGCTGGGTCGCAACCTCGAAAGCCAGCCCGCCGAAACCTGGCACGAGGCTTATCTGGACGGATTGCCGGGCTTTACCGGTGCCACGTTCGAGATGGACAGCATCGACCCGGCAGACCCCAACCTGAAATACCCAGGCCCGGACGGGCGTATCGAAGTGAAATTCTCAGGAGATGTAAAACCATGACCCAACGCATCACCGTTCTACCGGCCGAAGGCCGCACCGTGCCCGACCCTGAAGCAGGCGATCTGTTGCCTGCCGAAGGACGCGTCGTGACGTTCAACGCCTGGTGGCAACGCCGTCACAACGACGGCGATATCACCCTGCAAACCGAGCAATCCCCCACTCAATCCGCCGAAACGGCTTAATCAAGAGGAAGCCAAACAATGGCTATCAGCTTTAACAACATTCCATCCGATGTCCGCGTGCCGCTGTTCTATGCGGAGATGGACAACTCGGCCGCCAACAGCGCGTCGGCCGGCATGCGCCGTCTGATCGTTGCTCAGGTCAACGACGATGTCACCGGCCCGGAAATCGGTTCGCTGGTGCTGGTGCCGAGCGTGGCGCTGGCGAAGAACCTTGGTGGTCAGGGCTCCATGCTCGCCGCCATGTACGAAACCTGGCGCAAGGCCGACCCGACCGGTGAAGTCTGGTGCCTGCCGCTGCTCAACACCGAAGGGGCCAAAGCCGGCGCGACGGTTACCGTGGCGGGCGCAGCGACCGAAACCGGTTTGCTGAACCTGTATGTCGGTGGCGTGCGCGTGCAGGCCACGGTGGTCAATGGCGCAACGGCGGCTCAGGCAGCCAATGCCCTGTCGGTGAAGATCAACGCCACGCCTGACCTGCCAGTCCGGTCGGTTGTCGACGCGGGCGTGCTGACCCTCTCCTGCAAATGGAGCGGCGTGAGCGGCAACGACATCCGCCTGGAATTCAATCGCCTGGGCAAGACCAATGGCGAAGCGATTCCGGCAGGCCTGACCGCCGAAGTCACTGCCATGACCGGCGGCGTCGGCACCCCCGATCAGGTTCAGGCGCTGGCTGCTCTGGGCGATGAGCCTTTCGAGTTTCTGTGCCTGCCGTGGACCGACACCAGCACGCTGGATGCCTGGAAAGCGGCCATGGATGACAGCACCGGTCGCTGGAGCTGGGCGCGTCAACTGTACGGTCATGTCTACAGCGCCAAGCGTGGCACGGTCGGTACGTTGGTCGCCGCAGGTCAACTGCGCAACGATCAGCACATCACCATTCAGGCCGTCGAGATGGCAGCGCCACAGCCGGTCTGGCTGCAAGCGGCTGCACTGGCTGCACGCACCGCGGTGTTCATTTCCGCCGACGCCAGCCGTCCGACCCAGAGCGGCACCATGCCCGGTCTGGACCCTGCACCGGCCAGCCAGCGTTTCACGCTGACAGAGCGTGAGTCACTGCTGCGTTATGGCATTGCCACGGCGTACTACGAAGGCGGTTACGTGCGCATTCAGCGTTCGATTACCACCTATCAAAAGAACGCTTACGGCCAGGCCGACAACTCGTATCTGGACAGCGAAACCATGCACCAGTCGGCGTTCATCATTCGCCGCCTGCAGGGTGTGATCACCAGTAAGTACGGTCGCCACAAGTTGGCCAGCGATGGCACGCGCTTCGGCGCCGGTCAGCCGATCATCACGCCGAGCACCATTCGCGGTGAGTTGATCGCTCAGTACGCCCGTCTTGAAGAAGAAGGCCATGTGGAAAACGCTGAAGTGTTCGCCCAGCACCTTATCGTTGAACGTGACGGCAACGATCCGAGCCGCGTGAACGTGATGTTCCCGCCGGATTACATCAACGGCCTGCGCGTGTTTGCACTGCTCAACCAGTTCCGCCTGCAGTACGACGAAGCGGCGTAAATTTTTCCACCAACATCACTTTCAAACCCGCCTTGTGCGGGTTTTTTCATTCTGGAGATAAAAGAACATGGCTCAGAAAGTTGCGGGTACCTGCTACATCAAAGTGGATGGCACCCAATTGACCATCAGCGGCGGCGGCGAAGCCCCGTTGATGAACGTGAAGCGCGACACCGTCGTGCCGGGCTACTTCAAGGAGGTGGATAAAGCCGCCTGGGTGAAATTCAAGGCCGTACACACGCCAGACATGCCGCTCAAGCTGCTCACCACCGGTGTGGATATGACCATCACCTGCGAATTCAACAACGGCAAGACCTACGTCCTGTCCGGCGCCTACATGGTTGAAGATCCGAGCAGCAAGGCCGATGACGGCACCATCGACCTGAAATTCGAGGGCAGTCAGGGGAGCTGGCAATGAGTGAAATCATCGAGCTGGCGAGCCCTATCGAGGCTCATGGCGAAACCGTTTCGCAACTGACGTTTCGCCGTCCCACCGCACAGGAAGCACGCGCCATCAAGGCCCTGCCTTACCGGATCGACAAGAACGAGGACGTGTCCCTCGATCTGGACGTGGCGGCGAAGTACATCGCCGTCTGCGCCGGCATTCCGCCGTCGTCTGTCAACCAGATGGATCTGTGTGACATCAACACGTTGAGCTGGAAGGTCGCGAGTTTTTTCATGGCAGCGGCATCAGCAACCTTGAAGGCCTGATAGCCGTCGTTTACGACCTCGCGTACTTCTGGAAGACCGACCCCGAACTGATGATGTCCAGGGAACTGGACGTCATCACCGAGTCGATCTTGCAGGCGCAACGCATCAACCAGATCCTGCAGGGGGAGTGATGGCAAACACTATAAAAACGCTGATCACCGGCGTCGATCAACTGTCTCCAACGCTGGCCACGGTCAGCAAGAACGTCAAAGGATTCACGGAAGGTCTGGAAAGCTCCGGTTTGGCAGAAGTCCCGCTCAAGGAAATGATCGGCGAAAGCACCCTGGCGCAGCCGCTGATCGATGCGGTCAAGGCCGCGATGGGTTTCGAGACAAGCATGGCCGGTGTCAAACGGTCGGTGACGTTTGAAACCCCGCAGCAATTCCAGGCAATGAGCCGTGACATTCTTGACCTGAGTGAAAGACTTCCGGAAAGCGCCAGTGGTCTTGCGGCGATTGTCACTGAAGGCGCAAAGGCCAATGTGCCACGCGCCGAGCTGACCGGGTTTGCCACCGATGCCGTGAAAATGGGCATCGCGTTCGACCAGACCGCCGCTCAGTCTGGCGAGATGATGGGCAAGTGGCGCTCTTCTTTCGAGATGACTCAGCCACAGGTCGCGGCGCTGTCCGAGAAGATCAACGTGCTGGGCGGCAACAATCTGGAGAAGCAGATTGCGACCATGGTCACCGCGATGGGCCCGCTCGGGCCTGTGGCGGGTCGGGCGTCGGGCGAGATTGCCGCAATGGGCGCCACGCTGGCCGGGGTGGATGTACCGACCGATGTGGCCGCCAAGGGCATCAAGAGTTTCATGCAGTCGATTACCGAGGGCGGCGCAGCCAAGGCCGGGGCTTTCGAGGCCTTGCAACTGGACATCAACCAGCTGACCCAAGGCATGCAGCAGGACCCGTCCGGGACCATCGAGAAGGTGCTGAAGGCCATCTCGACGGTCGATCCGGGCACACAGTCGGCGGTTATCACGCAACTGTTTGGCGAAGAGTCGCTGGGCGCTATCACGCCGCTGCTGAAGAACCTAGATGTGCTGCGCTCCAACCTGGCGAAAGTCGGGGAAGGGGTGCAGTCGGCAGGGACCATCGAACAGGAGTTCCAGGCCAACTCGGAGACGACTGCGGTCGCTCTCAAAGAGATGGAGAATCGGGTTGATCGCCTGAGCATCAATATCGGCAGCATGTTTCTGCCTGCGATGAACGAAACAATGGCCGTGATCGGGCCGATGATTTCTCAGGTCGCAGCACTGGCCGCCGAACACCCGGGCGTCATCAAGGGTGTGGTAGGCGCTGCGATTGCCTTTGGCGTGCTGCAGGTGGCCGTCATCGCGGCCACCAACGCCAGCAGAGTGCTGAGCTCGGTCCTCGGTATGTCTCCGGTGGGCATTGTCGTGCGGGCGCTGGCGCTGGCCGCCGGTCTGCTGATCGCCAACTGGTCGACCGTTGCCCCGTATTTCCAGGCGGTATGGGCGGCGATCCGGGAACCCGTCATGGCGCTGTGGGATGTGTTCAAGAGGGTGTTCGGCTGGAGTGCCATTGGCCTCATCATTTCGAATTGGCAGCCGTTGTCCGCATTTTTTGTTGGCTTGTGGGATGGCATCAAGGTGCTGGCTGCGCCGGTGTTCGACGCAATGAAAACGTTGTTCAGCTGGAAGCCGATCGACACGATCGTCTCAAGCTGGCAATCGCTGTCCACATTTTTTGTCGGCTTATGGGACGACATCAATGTTCTGGCCGCGCCGGTCTTCGACGCGATGAAAACGCTGTTTGGCTGGACGCCGATCGGCATGATCATCTCGAACTGGCAACCGTTGTCCGAGTTTTTCAGCGCGCTTTGGGGCGTTATCCAGGCCTTGGCTTCGCCGGTGATTGGTTATTTTCAATCGATGTTCGACTGGTCGCCGATGGACACGATTTCGTCTGCCTGGCAACCCGTTAGCAGCTTCTTCTCTGGTCTCTGGGAAACCATCAAGGCTGAGGCGGCACCTGTCACCGATGCGTTGGCCTCGTTGTTCGACGTGTCTCCGATGGAACTGATTTCGGCCGCCTGGCAACCCGTGAGTGGTTTCTTCACAGGTATCTGGGAAGGCATCAAGGCCGAAACCGCGCCGCTCATGGACGCGCTGACGGGCCTGTTCAACTGGTCGCCGATGGAATCGATCAACGAGAAGTGGACGCCGATCAAAACCTTCTTCTCGGGTCTGTTCACGGACATCAAGCCGTTTATTGACCCGATCCTGAGCTGGTTCGGTATGGGCTCCGAGGACAAGTCTCTGCTGCAAAAAGCCACTCAAAAGCTCAACGAGTTCGCTGAAGAACGGCGTGTGGATAACGCCGGTCCCGGTGGTGGCAAAGGGGCTTTCCTGACCGCCGACGCTGTGCAGGTCAGCCAGTTGAAACAGCAGCAGATCAATCAGGCAATGGGCATACCGGCAACCAGCCAGTTGCTGAGCGCGCCTAACCTGCCGGCCCCTGGCAGCCTGTTGCTGCAACAGGGCACAGGCGTGGGTTCGCGGCTTGAAGGCGAGCTCAATATTCGCTTTGAAAACGCGCCGCCTGGCATGCGCACCGAACAGATGCAGACCAATCAACCCGGTTTGACGATATCGCCAAGCGTGGGTTATCGAACCCTCGGCGCAGGAGCCGCATCATGAGTACTTGGCGTGACAGCCTGTTGCCCGCGTCTTTTCGGGGTGTCGGCTTTTTCATCAGCAGCGCCGTTGTTCCGATAGGGCGCAAAGGCCAACTGCATGAGTTTCCGCAGCGCGACGAACCTTACTTCGAGTCGCTGGGCAAGCAATCGCAAGTCCATACGGTAACGGCGTTCATTGTCGGGCCGGACTGTTTTGAACAAAGAGACAAGCTGCTTCAGGCGCTGGAAGTGTCGGGCGCCGGTGAGTTGGTGCATCCCTGGCTGGGACGGATGCAGGTGCAGGTTGGCGAATGCGACATGACGCACAGCCTGGCCGAAGGCGGAATCGTGCGTCTGAACCTGAAGTTCTACCCGGATCAGCCGCTGAAGTTTCCGACGTCGACGCTCAACACGGGACGCCAGCTCATGCAGGCGTCGGACGGATTGCTGGGTTCTGCGCTCAGGCGCTACCGGGCGGTCATGGCGACGGTGGACGCGGTGCGCATCAACATTCAGGCGCTGCGCAGCACATTGTCTGGCGTATTCGCCACGATTCAGCGGCAGTTCTCCTCGTTCATGACGGTCTATTCGGATGCCACCGCACTGGTGCATTCGCTGGTCAACGCGCCTTACACCGTGAGTACGATGTTTTCTACGTTTTTTGCCAGCTTCCAGGGTGACAGCCGCCGGAGCAGCAGAGAGCGCGGCAGTAGCAACGTCGGCGCAGGCGGCACTGGATCTGGCAGCGGAAGCGCTGGCGGTGGCAGCACAGGCAGTGGTTCAGGCAGTTCTGGCAGCGGCAATACGGGGGGCAGTTCCGGCAGTGGTTCCGGTAGCCCGGGTAGCGGCGGCTCCAGTGGTTCCAGCGGTTCCAATGGCACAGGCAGCGTCGGTAGCGTTGCGTCCAGCGCCTCGGTCTCCCGAAATGCTTCGGGTGTCGAGGCGGTGCCGTATCGCTCGATCATCTCCGACGCCACTCAACAGGCGCAGGCGGTCTCCAGCATCAATCAGGTCAATCAGGGCGGAGGCCTCGATACCGGGGTGACTGCTCAGGCCACGGCGGATCTGGTGCAGGACGCGCTGCTCGTCAAGGTGGCGAGGGTTGTGGCCAGCATGCCGGTGGCCGTCAGCACGACACCGATTCTGGTCGTTCCTTCGTTGGATCAGCAACGGGTTCAACCGCTGCAACGTGC
Source organism: Pseudomonas viridiflava (assembly GCF_001642795.1). GTDB lineage: Bacteria > Pseudomonadota > Gammaproteobacteria > Pseudomonadales > Pseudomonadaceae > Aquipseudomonas > Aquipseudomonas viridiflava. The sequence goes on from NZ_LKEH01000048.1 coordinate 260,133, forward strand.
CGATGTACCGGTGGCCGACGATGTGATCGAACTGCGCGACACGCTCAGCGCGGCCATTTGGGACGCGTCCCTTAAAGCCGATCCGGAGCATTACCTGGCGCTCAATACGCTGCGTCATGCATTGATCAGTCACCTCAACGCAGTGGCTGCTTCCGGTGTACGCCTGCAGGACATGAAGGTCTCCGAACCTTTACCGGCACTCGTGCTGGCGTACCGTCGTTTCGGCGACGCAAGCCGCTCGCACGAAGTGGTTCAGCGCAACCGTATTCCGCATCCAGGCTTCGTGCCGCCCGGCACGCTCAAGATCGCTCAGGAGTAACCCATGATCGACCCCAATGTTGTCACCTTGACGGTGGATGACAAGGATTACGCTGGCTGGAAAACCGTGGAAATCTCCGCAGGCATCGAGCGTCAGGCGCGCAGCTTCGACATCAGCCTGACTTGGCAATGGCCTGGAACGGACATGGTCAGACCTGTTCGGGCAGGTGCCCGGTGTGCGGTCAGTATCGGCGGCGAGCTGATCCTGACAGGCCGGGTGTTCGCCACACCTGTGAGCTATGACGACAAGCAGATCACCTTGAAGATATCCGGGCGCTCCCTGACGGCCGACCTCATTGATTGTTCTGCGATCAACAAACCTGGCGAGTGGAACGACGTGTCGGCGCTGACCATCGTCAGGGAGCTGGCCGCGTCCTACAACGTGAAGGTGCTCAGCGAGATACCGGAAACCTCGAGGAAATCGAAACACACCATCGAGCCCGGTGAGACCGTGTTCAAGTCCATCGACCGACTGCTGACCGTGTTCCGGATATTTTCCACCGATGACGAATACGGCAATGTCGTGCTCGCCAGGCCCGGCAGCATGGGCAATGCAGTGGACGCGCTGGAGTTGGGCAGGAACGTACTGTCAGCCGTTGCGCCGCTGGATTTTTCCGGACTCTTCTCCGAGTACCAGGTCATTGGCCAGCAGGCGGGCAATGACAAGACATTCGGCAAGGCTGCGTCCGAGGTATCGGCCTCGGTCCCTGACAGCAGCGTGACGCCTGCGCGTGTGCTGGTCATCCATGAGGAGTCGCCGATCACACCGGCACTGGCGTTGAGCCGTGCCAAATGGGAACGCGGTCACCGCCAGGGCAAGACGCGGCTCACGACCTACAAGGTGCAGGGTTGGCGGCAGGCCAACGGCGCGCTATGGCGCCATAACACTCTGGTCCGGGTCGTTGATTCGATCCTCGATCTGGATCAGGAAATGCTGATTTCAGCCATTACCTATTCGCTCAGCGACAAGGGCACCACCACCACGCTGGTGGTGGGGCCGATAGAGGGGTTCGAAGCCGAGCCCGGCGATCCTGAAAAGCGCAGCAAGGTGCCGGTCAACAAAGACGCCTACAGCTACGCGCAACCCAATAACGAAGGAACACTTGCATGAGTCTATTCAATCGCATGCTGGTGCGCGGCACGGTCGTGCTCGCAAGGGCCAGCAGCAAAATGCAGGCGCTGCAGATGCGTCTGACGGCAGGGGAGGTCAGGGGGGACATGGAGCATTTCGAACCCTATGGCTTCACCAGCAACCCGCTGGCCGGCGCCGAAGGCATCGCTGCCTTCATCGGCGGCGACCGCTCCCACGGTCTGCTGCTGGTCGTTGCCGACCGCCGCTATCGCCTTCAGGGACTGGAGTCGGGCGAAGTGGCGATCTACACCGATGAAGGTGACAAGGTTCACTTCAAGCGCGGCAAGGTCATCGACATCGAAACCAACACCTTGAACATCAAGGCGGCGACGGCGGTGAACTTCGATACGCCGCAGATCACCCAGACCGGAAAGATCGTTTCCCAGGGCGACCAGATTGCCGGCGGCATCAGTCAGATCACTCATCTGCACGGCAGCGTGCGCTCCGGTCCCGACCAGAGCGGGCCGCCCGTTGGAGGTGGCTGATGATTATCGAAGGCTCCTTGCAGGCTTCGTTGCTGCGCTCGGTGATCATCAGTCTGTTCACCTGGCGCCGCGCCGAAGCGGACGATCCGTTCGACGATGCCGAGCGCTTTGGCTGGTGGGGCGACACCTACCCGGCCGTTGCCAATGACCGGATCGGCTCCAGGCTCTGGCTGCTGCGCAGGGTCAAGCTCACCGCTCAGACGCAGCGCGACGCCGAGTTCTATGCCCGCGAAGCGTTGAGCTGGCTGATCGACGATGGTCACGTCCAACGCATCAACATCTTCACCGAACAGGTTCAGAGCAATCGCTTGAACCTGGGCGTCGAGCTGGTCGTCCCGGACGGTCAGGTCGTACGTTTCAACCCTTCAGAACAGTGGCAGGTGATTTATGCCGTTTGAAACCCCCACGTTACCCGCACTCGTCAACCGCACACAGGTTGATCTGGCGGGCGACGCGCTTCGTCAGTCCGATGCTCGCGTACTGTCCCGCGCCCACAGTGGTGCGGCCTATGGGCTGTACGGCTATCAGGACTGGATCGCGGACCAGATTCTGCCGGACACCGCCGATGAAGAAACCCTTGAGCGCCAGGCCATCCTGCGCCTCCGGCAACCGCGCAAACCCGCGCAGCCTGCCACCGGCGCCGTGCGTTTTGTGGCGGCCGCGGGCGCTGTGCTGGATGTCGACACGATCCTGCAGTTCAGCGATGGGCGTTTCTATCGCGTAACCCAGGGCGTCACCACAGTGGCAGGCAACAACACGACCACTGTCGAGGCGGTGGACGCGGGAGCCTTGGGTAATGCGGATGCCGGGCAGGTCATGACCGTCGTGCAGCCTGTTGAAGGCATCGACAGCAGCTTTACCGTGATCGCCGACGGCCTGACCGGCGGCATCGCCCGGGAAAGCACCGAGTCGCTGCGGGCTCGTGTCGTGCGGTCCTACAGGGTCATCCCGCACGGCGGCAATCAGGACGACTACGTCACCTGGGCGCTGGACGTGCCGGGCGTAACACGAGCCTGGTGTGTCCGTCGCTATATGGGGCCGGGCACCGTCGCCGTGTTTTTCATGCGTGACGATGACGCGACGCCGACGCCCGATGCCGAACAACTGGCCCAGGTGGCGGCTTACATCGAGCCGCTACGCCCGGTCACGGCCGAGCTGTACGTGCTGGCGCCGGTGCAGAAACCGGTGACCTACACCATCAGCCTGACGCCGGACACCACGGCGGTGCGCGCCGCTGTGCAGGCGCAACTGGCGGACCTGCATAACCGCGAGGCGGGCCTGGGTGAAACCCTGTTGCTGACGCACATTGCCGAGGCCATCAGCCGGGCGACCGGAGAAACCGACCACGTGTTGATCTCACCGACGGCCAACGTCACGGCAGCTGCCAATCAGCTGCTCACCTTCGGGGGGATTCTATGGTCGTCATAAGAACCGCCGAGCATTACGCCGAACAGCTGCAAGCCTTGTTGCCACCCGGTCCTGCCTGGGACCCGGAGCGCGTGCCCGAGGTGCAGCAATTGATCGCCGGCCTGTCCCATGAGTTCGCTCGCATTGACGGCCGCGCCTTCGACCTGCTCAACGAGATGGACCCAGCCACCGTCAGCGAACTGGTTCCGGACTGGGAGCGGGTCATGAACCTGCCCGACCCCTGCCTTGGCCTCAAGCCACTGTTCGAAGACCGACGCCTGTCGGTACGTCAGCGGCTGGTTGCCGTAGGAGGGCAGAACGCGGCGTTCTATGTCGGCATTGCCGTCAGCCAGGGCTATCCCGATGCATCTGTCACCGAATTCAGAACGCCCCGTATGGGGCGTTCTCGTTTTGGGCAGGCGCATTTCGGGACCTGGAACGCGCAATTCATATGGACCCTGAACACCGGCGGGCGCCAGCGTTTGGGGCGGCGCTTTGGCGCCAGTTACTGGGGAGAGCGTTTCGGGGTCAATCCCGGAACCGCAATCGAATGCCTGATTCGTCGAGCAGCACCGGCGCACGGCATCGAATTCGTTAATTTCAACTGAGGAACAACCTATGGATTATCCCAAGAGTGTGCCAGGCGTAGGCCTGGTCAGCGGCAAGTTTGTAGATGAAAACCCGGCGACCGGCACCCCCGGCTCGCTGATTCCGGCGCAGTGGGGCAACTCGGTGACGCAGGAGATTCTGAACGTGATTCTGGGGGCCGGTCTGGTGCCCAGCGAAGCGGATGTCACGCAACTGCACAGGGCCATCCTCGGCCTTGCCGCCTCGGACTACAAAAAGTCCGTGCGCTGCGCCACGACCATGGCGATCGGCCTCAGCGGCTTGCAGACCATCGACGACGTCACGCTGGTTGCAGGCGACCGGGTACTGGTCAAGAACCAGGACAACCCGGCGCAGAACTGGATCTATTTGGCAGCAGCAGACGCCTGGACCCGTGCGCAGGACGCCAATGAAAGCACCGAGTGCACCCCCGGTCATCTTGTGCCGGTGCAGGCAGGTACGAGGAACGGCGGTACGGTCTGGCAATTGACCAACACAACGGCTCCGGTTTTGGGCACCACAGGTTTGGTCTTCGAGCGAGCGCTGGGGCGAAGTGGCGTGGCGGCGGGTAGTTATAGCCGGGTGAAGGTCAATCGGTATGGGCAGGTTGAGGAGGGGAGTAGTCCTACGACGCTTGCCGGGTATGGTGTTACGGATGCTTTCACTAAGGCCGAGGTCGATCTGCGTGATGCTGCAAGACCTCTCCGTGATTCGATTACCCATGTGGGTATGGCCAATAATCAACCCGATGCCCCTTACATGCGGCGCGAGTCGGATAATGGTGTTTATTACTTGCAGTCGAGACTGGGTTTTACGCCGGTTCAGCAGGGCGGGGGTGTCGGGCAGTTGGCCAATCCGATCAAGATTGGATGGTCCGGATCAAGCCTGAAGGCCGCAGTCGACTCTACGGATCTGGGCAATCTCTGGTACTCCAGAAATTTTAATCCTGATGACAAGGCCAACCGGGGCACCACACTGGAAGCGTATGGCATCACCAACGCTTACACCAAGGCTGAGGTTGATCTTCGTGACATGCAGCGCCCCCTTGCGGATTCGATCAATATCCTGGGGTTTGCCAGTAACAACCCACTCTACCCCTACATGCGTCGTTCCTCTGATGGACAGGTCTATAACCTGGTCAGTGAGCAAGGTCTGGCGGCAAGAATTGCAGCGCTAGGGCTAAGCGAGGTCGGCTCTTATGCCTTCGCGCGCGTCATCAATTCTATAGGTCCTATCAATCAGGGCGGGCTGGTAGCAGGCAACAACCTGATTTACAGCTCCACGAGTGGCAGTGATGGCGGTACCAATAACTCAGGAACCATTGGTATTGGCACTTGGCGCGCGCATGGCGCTTTCTCCAGCGGCGAACGCACTCTCTTTCAAAGAGCCAGTTAAGGGTATTTATATGCACACAGTATTAAGCGCTCGCGACCCTCGCTGGTCCGATCTGGCACACACCTCCATTGAGATGTGGGTGTTATTTGAAGAAATGAAAGATATCTATGGTGAGGTGCCTTTTGCTGCGTCTCCCAAAGATTCCGAGCCTCACGGCGTCGACCTGTTCAACCGTGCTGTCGCCGGTGAGTTTGGCGAGGTACTGGAGCCCACCGAGCAAACGGTATTAACGCTGGTTACGCTCCAGCGGGAAGCCTTTTCAGCAACAGCCACTGCCAGAATCAACGAGCTGGTTGCTGAGCTGGATACGCTGCAAGACGCCACGGCGTTGAAGATGGAGACTGAATCGCAAGTGAACTCCTTGCCTGCGATACAGGCCGAGCTCAATGCGTTCCGTCTTTATCGCGTGCAACTTGCCCAGCTTGAAACGTTGGAAGGTTATCCAGCGAAGGTCGATTGGCCTGTGGCTCCGGCAAAGCCGTTTGTGTATGTGCAGCCGGTCGAAGAAGCCGTGTCTGATTAAAGCATCAGCAGCGCCGAAGTGCCCCGTAAGTGAACGGGGCATGCGTCTTGGTAACAACTTCCCTAGCCCCTTCCCCCAGCGTCGGCCTTCAAGTCGGCGTTTTTTTGCTCTGAATAATGATTAAAAGGTATTCACATGAAAACAGTATCCAGCGCCCGCAACCCTGGCTGGGCCGATCAAGCCCACACCACCCTGAACCTGTGGGTGATTTTTGAAGAAAACAAGGATTCCGGTCGTGAGGAGGGGATATCCATCTCTGCGAATGACCAGGATCCGCAAGTTGTCGCGCTGTTCAATCGCGCCGTCGCGGGTGAGTTTGGAGTCATTGCCGAGCCCACCGAGCAGATGGTGCGGATCGCCGTCATGATGCAGCGTGGCAACTACTCGGCCGACGCGAGCCGCAAAATCGATGCACTGACCAACGACCTGTCTGTCCTGCAGAACGCTGTCGCATCGGGAACGGCAACCCAGGCTCAGATTGAATCCCTGCCTGCGCTGCAGGCCGAGCTTGATGCCTACATGGCTTACCGGGCAGACCTCGCCCACCTCGAAGACATCCCGGGGTTCCCGATGTCTTTCGTATGGCCGGTTCCGCCTGCGTCGCCGTTCGTGTACGTAAAACCGCCTGAAGTACCAACGCCGCCGACAGGTGTGAGCGATGATGAGCTGCCCTGGGTGATGTCGAGCATTCGCAACCCTCGCTGGGCCGATCAGTCCCATAACGCCATTGTTCTTTTGGTGGTTTTCGAGAACACCAAAGATACCCGTGGTGAAGAGGCGGTCACCGTCTCCTTCAACGACCCGAGGCCGCAAGCCAGAAAGCTGTTTGATCGTGCAATCTTCAGCGAGTTTGGCCCGGTCCTTGAGCCGCTTGAACCGCTTGAGCCTGTCGTCACCGTAGACGGTCGAGTTCAGCGTGACCGCTATGCGGCCATGGCTACTGCGAAAATCGAGGCGTTGAACCACACGCTGAGCACGTTGCAAAGCACCATCGAGGCTCAACTCAAATCCCTGCCTGCGCTACAGGCCGAGCGTGATGCGTACTGGCTTTACCGCTTGCAGCTCGCCCAACTCGATGCGCTGCCTGGCTTTCCCGTGTCGTTCGAATGGCCTGTTGCGCCAGCAACGCCGTTTGTTTGAGCCCGTCTGCCCTAGGAGGACCCATGCCTGTCAACCAGCAACAATTGCTAAACATCCTCCCCAACGCCGGCCTTAAAGCCGGCGTTTTCGTTCCTGCTCTCAACATCGCGATGACTCGCTACTGCATCGACACACGGCTGCGCTTGGCGGCATTCATCGCGCAGATCGGTCATGAGTCCGGCCAGTTGCGGTACGTGCGTGAACTGGGCAACGACAGTTACCTGGCGAAGTACGACACGGGTCAGTTGGCGCTGCGTCTGGGCAACACGCCCGACGCAGACGGCGATGGCCAGCTTTACCGTGGTCGTGGGCTGATTCAGGTCACGGGGCGGGCCAACTATGAAGCGTGCGGGGAGGCGCTGGGTCTGGATCTGTTGCGCCAGCCCGAGCTGCTTGAAAGGCCCGACCATGCCGCGATGTCGGCGGCATGGTTCTGGGATCGCGCCAACCTGAACGCGCTGGCGGACAAGGGCGATTTCCTGATGATCACCCGGCGTATCAATGGCGGCACCAATGGTCTGGCCGATCGACAGGTGCTCTATCAACGCGCCCTGGAGATACTGCCGTGAATGGTCTGGATCTGCGCTTCGTGTTGTTGGCGGTCGTGGTCGGTTCAGGCCTCGGTGGCTGGCTTGCCTGGGAGTGGCAGGCCACGCGCTACGAGCGGCAACTGTCCGAACAAGCGATGGCCTGTTTGCAAGAGCGCGAACTGGCGTCCAGGGCAGTCAGCGACTGGCAAACCGCTGAGCAGGCCAGGCGACGGGCGCTGGAAGTCCGTCTGCAAAACAGCGACACAACCCTTCACAAGGAATTGAGTGATGCACAGACTTCTCAGGTCCGCCTGCGTGATCGCCTGGCCACTGCTGATCTGCGGTTGTCAGTCCTCCTCGCCACCCCGAGCGGTGGTGCTGGAGTGTCAGCCTCCACCGACTCCGGCCGCGTGGTTCATGGAGGCACGCGAGCCGAACTTGACCCAACGGCTGCTCAACGAATTGTCGCCATCACCGGCGACGGCGACCAGGGACTGATCGCGCTAAAGGCCTGCCAGGCCTACGTGCGTGAGATCGCGTTCTGAACGACCTGCCTCTTTCCCGCCTCCACACGGAGGCGCTGCCTTCTTGCAGCCTTTTCCAGGCTCGCCCATCGACGTTATCGATCACCTCGCTCGATACATTCATATTGCACCGCTCTCATCGGTACGCTAATGTCCCGAAACGTACCGATGAGACCCCTTCCGTGACGATTGTCAGCAAACTCTTGATGCGCGTTATCAAGGCTCACGCCCGCTGGCGTTGGCGCGCCTGACTATTTCCTTGCCGGCCCTGCCGGACCCGCACCTGTATGTCTTCAATTCGTCATGTTCTCCCGCCACTGTCACCTCATTCGATGTGGCTGAAAAGGCGGAAGCTTGAGCGAATCGCGATCTGAAGGCGTAAACGAAGTCAGTAAATTCAAAAGGTTAATAGCAAAATGCTGCTGATGATCGATAACTATGATTCCTTCACCTACAACGTCGTGCAGTACCTGGGCGAACTGGGCGCCGACGTGAAGGTCATCCGCAATGACGAGCTGACCATCGCGCAGATCGAAGCCCTGAACCCCGAGCGCATCGTTGTTTCGCCCGGTCCTTGCACTCCCAATGAAGCTGGCGTCTCGCTGGAAGTGATCAATCACTTCGCGGGCAAACTGCCGATTCTGGGTGTCTGCCTCGGGCATCAGTCCATTGGTCAGGCATTTGGCGGTGACGTGGTCCGTGCGCGTCAGGTCATGCACGGCAAGACCAGTCCGGTGATCCATGAAGACCAGGGCGTGTTCGAAGGGTTGAACCATCCGCTGGTCGTCACGCGTTATCACTCGCTGGTGGTCAAGCTGGATACACTGCCTGACGCTCTGGAAGTGACTGCATGGACAGCACATGACGACGGCTCGGTTGACGAGATCATGGGCCTGCGTCACAAGACACTGAACGTCGAAGGGGTACAGTTTCACCCCGAGTCGATCCTGACCGAGCAGGGCCATGAGCTGTTCGCCAACTTCCTCAAGCAGCGCGGCGGCAGTCGTCAGGGTTAAGGACTTTTTATGAATACCCCCATGAATATCAAAAGCGCGCTGAACCGCGTGGTCAACCAGCTGGATCTGACCACGGACGAGATGCGCGATGTCATGCGCGAGATCATGACTGGCCAGTGCACTGAAGCACAGGTCGGTGCTTTCCTGATGGGCATGCGCATGAAAAGCGAAACCATCGATGAGATCGTCGGTGCGGTGTCGGTCATGCGTGAGCTGGCCGATCACGTCGAGCTGAAGACTCTGGAAGGCGTGGTCGATATCGTCGGCACCGGCGGCGACGGCGCCAACATTTTCAACGTTTCGACCGCATCCGCTTTCGTGATTGCAGCAGCGGGTTGCACCGTGGCCAAGCACGGCAACCGCGCGGTTTCGGGCAAGAGCGGCAGTGCCGATCTGCTGGAAGCCGCAGGCGTTTACCTGAACCTGACGCCGGTCCAGGTCGCGCGTTGCATCGACAGTGTCGGCATCGGTTTCATGTTCGCCCAGTCTCATCACAGCGCGATGAAGCACGCGGCAGGCCCGCGTCGCGACCTGAGCCTGCGCACCCTGTTCAATATGCTCGGCCCGCTTACGAATCCGGCCGGCGTACGCCATCAGGTGGTCGGCGTGTTCAATCAGGCGTTGTGCCGCCCGCTGGCCGAAGTGTTGCTGCGTCTGGGCAGCAAGCATGTGCTGGTGGTGCACTCGCAGGACGGGCTGGACGAATTCAGCCTGGCCGCACCGACGTTCGTCGCGGAACTCAAGAATGGCGAAGTGACCGAATACTGGGTGCAGCCTGAAGACCTGGGCATCAAGAGTCAGAGCCTGTATGGCCTGGCGGTGGAAAGCCCGGCGGCCTCGCTTGAGCTGATCCGTGATGCTCTGGGTCGTCGCAAGACCGAGAACGGTCAGAAAGCGGCCGAAATGGTTGTGCTCAATGCAGGGGCTGCACTTTATGCTGCAGACCACGCCACGAGCCTCAAGGAGGGCGTAGCACTGGCGCATGACGCGCTTCATACCGGCCTTGCCCGGGAAAAACTGGAAGAGTTGGGCGCCTTTACGGCAGTGTTCAAGCAGGAGAACGAAGAATGAGCGTACCAACCGTACTTGAAAAGATCCTCGCCCGTAAGGCCGAGGAAATCGCAGCCCGCCGCGCTGTCGTCAGCCTGGCCGAGCTTGAGCAACAAGCTGCCGCAGCCGATCCTGCGCGTGGCTTTGCCAAGGCGTTGATCGAACAGGCCAGAAAGAAACAGCCTGCGGTCATTGCTGAAATCAAGAAGGCATCGCCCAGCAAAGGCGTGATCCGGGAAAACTTCCAGCCTGCCGAGATCGCCAAAAGCTACCAGACCGGTGGCGCAACCTGCCTGTCAGTGCTGACTGACATCGACTTCTTTCAGGGTTCGGATCAATACCTGAAAGATGCCCGGGCGGCGTGCAACCTGCCTGTGATCCGCAAGGATTTCATGATCGATCCGTATCAGATCGTCGAAGCCCGTGCCTTGGGCGCGGACTGTGTTCTGCTCATCGTGTCGGCGCTGGACGACGTGCAGATGGCCGAACTGGCCGCCGTCGCGAAAAACGTGGGGCTGGATGTGCTGGTCGAAGTGCATGACGGCGACGAACTGGATCGCGCACTCAAGACACTCGACACCCCACTGGTCGGCATCAACAACCGTAACCTGCACACGTTCAACGTCAGTCTGGAAACCACGCTGGACTTGCTGCCGCGTGTTCCTCGCGACCGTCTGGTCATCACCGAGAGCGGCATTCTCAACCGTGCCGATGTCGAATTGATGGAAATCAGTGACGTGTATGCGTTTCTGGTCGGTGAGGCGTTCATGCGTGCTGAACATCCAGGTACGGAACTGCAGCGCCTGTTCTTCCCCGAGCGCGGTGCATCGGTGAGCGGCTCGACACTCGACTGACTGTTCCACACGTACAGGAGCCAGAGCGTTCGTATGTCAGACTCGATCATCGACATCTGTGTCGAAAAAGGACTGCAGGCCGAGCAGGATCTTCTGGCTGCTGTGTGTGCGGGCGAGGCAGAGCATGGGGTGCTGTTCTGGCGCCCCAATGATCAGGCGCTGGTGATGCCGCGTCGCTTGAGCCGGCTTCCTGGCTTCGTCGAAGCGAGTGAAACCCTGGCGGATAACGGATGGCCGATCCTGCTGCGGGAAACCGGCGGCGAGCCGGTGCCGCAGTCGTCCGCTACGGTGAACATCGCTCTGGTCTATGCACAGCCATCGACTGACCTTGATCGGGACCGTATCGAGACAGCGTATCGCCGTCTGTGTCAGCCCATTCTCGACATGTTGAATGAGCTGGGTGGCGAGGCTTCGCTGGGTGAAGTGGAGGGGGCGTTCTGCGACGGTCGTTTCAACGTCAACCTCGACGGTCGCAAGATGGTCGGCACGGCCCAGCGCTGGCGTCAGAGCCAAGGCGGCGCGCGACCTGTTGTGCTGGCTCACGCCGCCTTGTTGCTGGACGATGAAAGGGTGCAGATGGTCGCCGCCGTCAATCGCTTCAACGTGATCTGCGAACTTGATGCGCGCGTTCGGGCCGAAAGCCACATCGCGTTGCATGAAGCGTTTCCCGAGGCAGAGGTGTCCGGGCTGCTGAATGCCTATCGGCAACTGCTTGCGGGCATCTGACCCGTTCGCATGTCAGCGTGTGCCGTACACCACCATGGTCTTGCCTTTGACGTCGATCAGGCTCTGCTCTTCGAGCGCCTTGAGCACTCGCCCCACCATTTCCCGTGAACAGCCCACGATGCGACCGATCTCCTGACGGGTGATCTTGATCTGCATACCGTCGGGGTGGGTCATGGCATCGGGTTGCTTGCACAGGTCCAGCAGGGTACGAGCCACACGTCCGGTGACGTCCAGGAATGCGAGATCCCCCACCTTGCGCGTGGTGTTGCGCAGACGATCCGCCATCTGGCTGCCCAGCGCGTAGAGAATCTCCGGCTCCTGCTGCGTCAGTTCACGAAACTTGTCGTAGGCAATCTCGGCCACTTCGCACTCAGTCTTTGCCCTTACCCAGGCGCTGCGCACTGACGTCTGCCCTGCCTGTTCGAAAAGACCCAGCTCGCCGAAGAAGTCGCCGCTGTTGAGGTAGGCGATGATCATCTCGCGGCCTTCGTCGTCTTCGATCAGGATCGTGACCGATCCCTTGATGATGAGAAACAGCGAGTCGGAGCTGTCACCGGCGTTGATGATGTTGCTCTTGGCGGTGTAGCGACGGCGTTGTGCGTGTGGAAGAAGCTTTTCCAGATTCTTTGTTTTAGATGCAAGTGTGAGTGCGGCCATGCGTGAATTCCGAAATGAGGACCTGCGCCAAATGGCATACCTGTAGGTATCGGCTGCACCTGCATTCTCGCCAGCTTTTCGACGAGCGGCGGGCCCAATCTCCGAATATTCCTACACATTGGCTGCAAAAGGCATTTTTCATCATGTGATCAGGGGGCGGGGTGGCCCTGTGCTAAGCTGACGCCCCTTTTTTAGCACTGGAGTCTTGGCGATGAAGGCACGCATTCAATGGGCTGGTGAAGCCATGTTCCTCGGTGAGTCCGGCAGCGGTCACGTGGTGGTCATGGATGGCCCGCCCGAAAGTGGCGGTCGCAATCTGGGCGTTCGTCCTATGGAGATGGTGCTGATCGGTCTGGGCGGTTGCAGCAATTACGACGTCGTGAGCATCCTCAAGAAGTCCCGCCAGCCGGTCGAGAGCTGTGAAGCTTTCCTCGAGGCAGGGCGTGCAGACGAGGATCCGAAAGTCTTCACCAAGATCCATCTGCACTTTGTCGTCAAAGGTCGCGGGCTTAAAGAAGCCCAAGTCAAACGCGCCATCGAGCTGTCCGCAGAAAAGTATTGCTCTGCCTCGATCATGCTCGGCAATGCGGGTGTGAAGATCACCCACGATTATGAAATAGTCGAACTGGGCTGACCTCCAGACATCCAACGATCATAAAAACGGCGCACACTCTGGCAGACGGCTTCGGACGTCTGCATAATGCGCCACTTTTTCAGGGCGCAGCGTGCATTGGTTATCTGCTGTCGCGCCCGAACAGACAACCAAAATCGCCAACGCGAAGAGGTGTTAACCGTCCTACGCAGCTGAGCCGGACTCATCTGACGGGCATGCTTGATCACGCGGCCGGCGCCGCACACATATAGAGAGTTTTTAACGGTGAAAAGCAAACTCAAGCTCCACGGGTTCAATAACCTGACCAAGACCTTGAGCTTCAACATTTATGACATCTGCTATGCGGAAACTCCGCAAGACCAGCAGGCTTATGTCGAATACATCAACAGTGTGTATGACGCAGAACGCCTGACGCGGATTCTGACCGATGTTGTCGATATCATTGGTGCCAACATCCTGAACATTGCGCGTCAGGATTACGATCCTCAGGGCGCCAGTGTGACCATTCTGATCTCCGAGCAGCCGGTGACGCCTACCGAAAGCCAGATCGAAGAGTCGCCAGGTCCATTGCCGGAAACCATTCTGGCCCACCTGGACAAGAGCCACATCACGGTTCACACCTACCCGGAGATTCACCCGGTAGACGGCATCGCCACGTTCCGCGTGGACATAGATGTGTCGACCTGTGGCGTCATTTCACCGCTCAAGGCCCTGAACTATCTGATTCACAAGTTCGAATCGGATATCGTGACGGTCGATTATCGTGTGCGCGGCTTTACCCGTGACGTGGAAGGCAAGAAGCACTTCATCGACCACGAGATCAACTCGATCCAGAACTACCTGTCCGAAGACACCCGCAACGGTTACCAGATGACCGACGTGAACGTGTATCAGGAAAACCTGTTCCACACCAAGATGCTGCTCAAGGAGTTCGAACTGGATAACTACCTGTTCGGCGATGCGACCAGCAACCTGTCCACCGAGCAGCGTGAGCAGGTGACCGCGAAGGTCAAGCACGAGATGCTGGAAATCTTCTACGGTCGTAACGTAGCGGTCTGAGTCCAGACTCGGATCGGCCAGCGGCCGTAAGCAAAAAAGGCGCTTCTCGAGGGCGCCTTTTTTGTTCATGCGGTTTTGTCAGATGCGGTACGTGCTCTTGGTCATGACTTTGGCCAGGATACTCATGCCGAACTTGACCGGTGCCGGAAAGCGAAAACCGCCCGCTTCCAGTGCCGATTCTGCGTGATGCTCCTCGTCACTGAGCATCTGTTCGAGAATCGCCCGGGACTTGTTGTCCTCGACGGGCAGTTGTTCAAGATGTTCGCTCAGGTGCTTGCAGACCTGATCTTCAGTCGCGGCAACAAAACCCAGGCTCACCCTGTCGCTGATGATACCGGCCGCCGCTCCCATTCCGAATGACAGACCGTAGAACAGCGGGTTGAGCACGCTGGTGTGACTGCCCAGTTGATGGATGCGTTGTTCGCACCAGACCAGATGGTCGATTTCTTCTTCGGCTGCATGCTCCATGGCCTTGCGCACCTTGGGCAGCTTGGCGGTCAGCGCCTGACCCTGATACAGCGCCTGGGCGCAGACTTCACCTGTATGGTTGATGCGCATCAGACCCGCGACGTGACGCGAGTCGACATCGCTCATTTTGTGATCAGTCTGCACAACGGCAGGTGACGGCCGACGGGAGTGGCCGCTTGACGGTAGCAGCGTGCGCATCGCGCTGTCGGCCTGCAGCAGCAGGCGGTCAATGGGGGAGTAGTGACGTTCGGTAGCCATGGGCACCTCCGGATAGATCCTGAGAAGGAGTTTAACCGAATCAGCGGAGCAGGGTACCGCCTTGCCAGCTTCTCGATGCCGGAAGCTGGAAGGGCGTATGGGGCCGGAAGGCTGACTCAGCCCGGCGGCCAGTTCATCTGGCGTTGACCCAGTACGTGCATGTGAATGTGATAAACGGTCTGTCCACCCAGCTCGTTACAGTTCATGACCACGCGAAAGCCTTCTTCGCAGCCCAGCTCAAGTGCCAGACGCTGCGCCGTGAACAGGATGTGTCCTGCCAGACCCTTATCTTCTTCGGTCAGATCGTTCAGCGTACGGATCGGCTTCTTGGGAATGACCAGAAAGTGTACCGGGGCCTGAGGGGCGATATCGTGGAACGCCAGCACCTGATCATCTTCGTAGATGATCTTCGCCGGAATTTCCCGATTGATGATCTTGGTGAACAAAGTATCCACAGCCGTATGCTCCTTATCGGTTGATGGTGCGTGCGGGGTATCACAGCGGTCGAGTGTACTGAGCGAGGCAGGGCTCGCCCAGCCATTTTGTGGGTCAGCGCGGGCAGCAGGACTTGTTAATGTAACCGCTGATCTGTCTGGCCAGCCAGCGTGAAACCAGTCGCGGGCTGAACGTCCAGAGCCTGTTGCGCCAGCCCGGTATGATGACGGCGCGGTTTTTCGCTAGCGCGCGTACGGTGTACAGCGCAACTTCTTCGGGGCTCATCATCTTGTCGATATTGACCTTGAGCTGAGCGGTGTGGAAAAAAGCCGTCCGGGTCGGACCGGGGCAGAGCACCGATACCTTGACCCCGGTTTTCTTCACTTCTTCGCGCAAACCTTCGGAAAAATGCAGGACATAAGCCTTGCTTGCATAATACGTGCTCATCCATGGGCCTGGCTGGAATGCAGCCACCGACGCGACATTGAGTATCTGTCCGCCACCCTGAATCGCCATCAGGTTGCCGACGGTGTGGCACAGACGCGTCAGTGCCAGAATATTCAGGTCGATCAGATCCTGTTCGACGCCCCAGTCCTGCGCGAGGAATGGGCCGCTGCTACCTATACCCGCTGCGTTGACCAGCAGATCGATCTGATGCGCGCCGTCTTCCAGCTCAAGCAGAAACCCGGAAAGCCGCAGAGGCTCGCCCAGATCGCAGGCGCGAAACAGCACTTCCACGCCAAATCGCTGCGTCAGCTCCAAGGCGATGGTTTCCAGATGATCTCGCTGGCGAGCGACCAGAATGAGGCTGCGACCACGGCGCGCCAGTGCTTCGGCCATGGCCAGGCCTATGCCGCTGGATGCACCGGTGATCAGGGCGTAACGGGTCATGCAGTTCTCCATTGAACGTAGTGCGGTCGGCAGTCTACCGGGCCATGAGCGTTTTATTGCGAGTCGCTTTCGTCTTCAGGCACATTTTCGGGGTTGGCCTGGCTGGATTGGGCGTTGTCGCGTTGCGTTTCATCGTCATAAGGCAGGGACTGCTCGTACTCGTCGGTCTGCACCTCAATTTCTTCCTTGAGTGTGTTCATCCCGCCGAAAATGCCGCTGACGAGGATGACCGGAATCAGCAGCAACCATAGTCCGGCCAGGACCTTAACGCCGCGTGAGTTGGGCGGCTGCGGTGCCCCGTATGCGTTGGGTCCTTTGGTACCGGGCATGGCGGTCATTACGAAGGGGAAGACACTGCCCACGAAAGGCACGAGATTGAGCAGCAGAAGCCAGCCTGACCAGCCGATGTCGTGCAGCCGCTGAACGCCCATCATTGAGCTGATGACCACGAATACCATCGCAATGATCGCGATCAGCAGCCCGCCGGCGATCAGTGACTGGCTCATGATCGTGATTGCGATGGACAGCAGCGCCAGGCTGGCAGCGCTCAGCACCAGCGTCCATGCCAGGTAACGCAGACGCCCGATCCGTCCGTTGATACTGAACACCTTGAGCGTGGAGTGTTCGGCGAACTCGGCTGGTCCCACGTGCGATCGAGGTGGCGCATAAGGGGAGGCGGGCGCGGGCAGGTCTTTCTCGTTGATGGTCAGACTGATGGCCGGATCCGGTTCAATCCGTGCCTCGACGCCAGCTTCATACAGCGCCTTTATGTAGTGTTCGGCCTCGTCGTGGGGCAAGCCCCGCTTGAGTGCAACAGGCTGACCGTTGAACAGTTTTTCGACAGCCGCGGTTTCGCTCTTGAACAGACGCGCCAGATTGGCTTTCGCAACCTCGGGCTCTACGCCATCACGCACCTGTCCTTCAAAAACGATCTTGAAGTGGGTTTCGGCCATACAGGGCTTCCTTGTCTTGAAGTGAGAGCGAGCCAGGCGCATCTGCAAAAGGGCAGAGCGCCTGTTATTTGAATGAGACCCGAATGAGCACCATCCAGTCGTGCATCAGAATGGTTTGACGATTACCAGAACGACGATGGCTAGCAGAATCAGGACCGGGATTTCATTGAACCAGCGGTAGAACACATGGCTGCGTCCGTTCTCGCCCCGGGCGAAACGTTTGACCTGCGCGCCACACACATGGTGGTAACCGATCAGCAACACCACCAGCGTAAGCTTGACGTGCATCCAGCCCTGGCTGAAATATCCGCTTGGATTGAAGCTGATGAGCCAGCCGCCGAAGATCAGGGTCGCGATCATTGCCGGGCCCATGATACCTCTGTACAGCTTGCGCTCCATGATGCAGAAGCGGTCGCGGCTGATGGTGTCTTCGCTCATGGAGTGATAAACGAACAGTCGTGGCAGGTAGAAGAGACCTGCAAACCAGCAGACCATCGAGATGATGTGCAGCGCTTTGATCCATAGATAGAGCATTTTTGGTTATTCCCAGGTTCACGGTGGCCGAATAGTAGAGGCTAGAGTGTCCATACGTCACGTTGTCGGTTGTCGCAGAGGCCATAGGCCCATATTATCGACCGCTTTCCAGTTGTTTCGTTGAGGGCAGGTTATGGTCAAGGTCGGTATCGTCGGCGGCACGGGTTACACCGGAGTCGAGCTGCTGCGTCTGTTGGCACAGCATCCGCAGGCTGAAGTGGTGGTGATTACTTCCCGCTCGGAGGCCGGTCTTCCCGTCGCCGACATGTACCCGAACCTGCGAGGCCATTACGACGGTCTGGCGTTCAGCGTTCCGGATGTTCAAACACTGGGTGCCTGTGACGTGGTGTTCTTCGCGACACCTCATGGCGTTGCCCATGCACTGGCTGGCGAGTTGCTCGCGGCGGGCACCAAGGTGATCGACCTGTCCGCAGACTTCCGCCTGCAGGACCCTGTCGAGTGGTCGAAGTGGTACGGCCAGCCTCACGGCGCACCGGAATTGTTGCAGGATGCGGTCTACGGCCTGCCGGAAGTCAATCGTGAGCAAATCAAGAATGCTCGCTTGATTGCGGTTCCTGGCTGCTACCCGACTGCAACCCAGTTGGGTTTCCTGCCGTTGCTGGAAGCAGGCATTGCCGATAACACGCGTTTGATTGCCGACTGCAAGTCGGGTGTCAGTGGCGCCGGGCGTGGTCTGAGCATCGGTTCCTTGTACTCGGAAGCCAACGAAAGCTTCAAGGCCTATGCCGTCAAAGGTCATCGTCATCTGCCCGAAATCACTCAGGGCCTTCGCCGCGCCGCCGGTGGTGACGTCGGTCTGACCTTCGTTCCGCACCTGGTGCCGATGATCCGCGGTATTCACTCCACGCTTTACGCGACAGTCACTGACACGTCGGTCGATCTGCAGGCGCTGTTCGAGAAGCGCTACGCCGATGAACCGTTCGTGGACGTAATGCCTGCAGGCAGCCATCCGGAAACACGCAGCGTGCGCGGTGCAAACGTCTGCCGTATCGCCGTGCATCGTCCGCAGGGCGGTGAACTGGTCGTCGTGCTCTCGGTCATCGACAACCTGGTTAAAGGCGCGTCGGGTCAGGCGGTGCAGAACATGAACATCCTGTTTGGTCTGGACGAACGGCTGGGCCTGTCCCACGCCGGTATGATGCCGTAAGACTCGGGATCAAGCGGCAAGCGGGGTCCTGCTCCATTTGCCGCTGCTCTGCAAATAGTTGACCGATTTTCTAGGACAAGCGGATAATGCCCGTCATTACGCATTACGACGGCTTATCGCCGGGAGATATCTGACATGAGTGTCGAATCCTTCACTCCGACGGCTTTGGAATTCACCCCAGGTGCAGCGCACAAGGTGAAGTCCCTGGTCGATGAAGAGGGCAATGATCGCCTTAAACTACGTGTCTTCGTGACGGGGGGCGGTTGTTCCGGCTTCCAGTATGGCTTCACATTTGATGAAGACGTTGCAGACGACGACACCATCGTTGAACGCGAAGGCGTCAGTCTGGTGGTCGATCCGATGAGCTTCCAGTACCTGGCGGGTGCCGAGGTGGACTATCAGGAAGGACTGGAAGGCTCGCGCTTCGTGATCAAGAACCCGAATGCTTCCACGACCTGTGGTTGCGGTTCGTCGTTCTCTATCTGATCGTACGCTGCAGTTACAAAAACGCCGCTCATTGAGCGGCGTTTTTCGTTCTGGCGCTTTGGATCAGCCAGGACATCAGGCCGGGTAGATAGCACCCAGCACTCGCAGACCTTTGGCACCGGTCACCGTAGGACGGTTGGCCGGTACGCTTTCCAGACAGCAATGCGCCAGCCAGGCAAACGCCATGGCTTCAACCCAGTCAGGATCGACGCCGAACTTCGCGGTGCTGCTGACACGTGTATCGGGTAACAGCTCGGCCAGTCGATTCATCAACGCAGTGTTGTGAGCGCCGCCGCCGCAGACCAGCAGTTCCATCGTGCTCGACTGAGCCGACTGCAGAGATTCGGTAATGGTCAGCGCGGTCAGTTCAAGCAATGTCGCCTGGACGTTTTCCGGTGCCAGGGTTGGCAACTGGAACAGATGATGATGCAGCCAGCCGAGGTTGAACACTTCGCGGCCAGTGCTCTTCGGACCCTTGGTCAGGAAGAACTGGTCGCTCAACAACGTCTTCAACAACGCCGCATCTACCTGCCCGCTGGCGGCCCAGGCGCCATCCTTGTCATAGCTCAGATTGCGCTGCGACTGAATCCAGGCATCGAGCAAGACATTGCCCGGGCCGCAATCGAAACCGGTCACCGGGCGATCGGACTCGATCAGACTCAGGTTGCTGAACCCGCCGATGTTGAGTACTGCGCGGTGTTCCTTGTTGTCATCGAACAACGCTTCGTGGAAGGCCGGGACCAAGGGTGCGCCCTGGCCTCCTGCTGCGATGTCACGACGGCGGAAGTCACTGACGACCGTGATTTCGGTCAGCTCGGCCAGCAACGCAGGGTTGCCGATCTGGATGCTGAAACCGCGTGCCGGCTCGTGGCGGATAGTCTGACCGTGGCTGCCGATTGCTCGGATCTGGCCGGCGACCATGTTTTGTTCTTCCAGCAGTTGCAAAACACCCTTGGCAACCAGATGGCACCACTTCTGCTCGGCAATTGCCGCGCGCGTCAGCTCATCCGTGCCACTGGAGCAGAGACCCAGCAATTCCGCATGCAGGTCTTCCGGCATGGGAATGTAGTGGGTTGCCAGAAGTCTTGGTCGGTCGTCTTGCTCCAATAGGGCGATATCAATCCCATCGAGGCTGCTGCCGGACATCACACCTATATAGAAGAAGGCCATGGATTACCTTTTATTCGAGGCCAGCGTGGTGGCCTTTTCCTGATCCATGCGCGCCATCAAAGGTTGGCTTTGCTGCATGAACCGCTGCTTTTCGGACTTGGCGATAGGATCCGCCATCGGAAGTTTCTGGCCCAGTGGGTCGACATGTACGCCGTTGACCTGGAATTCGTAGTGCAAATGCGGGCCTGTCGACAAGCCGGTTGTTCCAATATAGCCGATCACCTGACCTTGCTTCACCGATGAGCCGGTTTGTACGCCTTTGGCGAAGCCCTGCATGTGGCCGTACAGCGTGCGGTAGGTATCGCCGTGCTGGATGATCACGGTATTGCCGTAGCCGCCGCGACGACCTGCGAGAAGGACTTTGCCATCGCCGGTTGCCTTGATAGGTGTACCACGTGGCGCTGCGTAATCGACGCCTTTGTGGGCGCGGATCTTGTTGAGGATCGGGTGTTGGCGACCCATGGAGAACATCGAGCTGATGCGGGCGAAGTCCACCGGCGTTCGGATGAACGCCTTGCGCATGCTGTTGCCATCGGCGGTGTAGTAATTGGTGTTGCCCTGCTTGTTGGTGTAACGAACCGCAGTGTAGGTCTTGCCGCGGTTGGTAAAGCGGGCAGACAGAATATTGCCGGTGCCGAC
The DNA here is from genome assembly GCF_001642795.1 of Pseudomonas viridiflava. Classification (GTDB taxonomy): domain Bacteria; phylum Pseudomonadota; class Gammaproteobacteria; order Pseudomonadales; family Pseudomonadaceae; genus Aquipseudomonas; species Aquipseudomonas viridiflava. Next base: position 281,170 of record NZ_LKEH01000048.1, read on the forward strand.
GGGCTTGCCGTTCACGACTTTCTGCTCGTAGACCACGTCGAATTCGTCACCCTTGCGGATGTCCTGGGCGAAGTCGATGTCGTAGCCGAAGATGTTGGCCATGTCCATCGTCATACTGTGAGTCAGCCCTGCACGCTGCGCGGATTGCGAGAGAGAGCTGTTGATCACGCCATGGACGTACGCGTTACGAACGTTGGGCTTGCTGACTTCGCGGCTGAACGTGAAACCGCTGGCCGATTTGGACAGGCTGATGGTCTCGAGCTCGCTGAGCTTGGTGTGCAATTGCTTGAGCTGACCGTCCGGCGTGAGCTCGAACTGCAGGATCTGGCCGTTCTGCAGCTTGCTGAATTCCTTGGACTGCTTGTCGCTGGCCAGTACCTCATGGACGGTCGTTGCCGGAAGACCCACCTTTTCGAACAGGGTGGACAGGGTATCGCCCTTGGAGACTACGACTTCACGATGATTCGGGTTCTTGGCTGCTTCCGGCGCCGGCTTGGCTGGGTCGGGCTGCTTGCTGGCGGTCTCAGCGGTCTGTTCTTCGCCGTTGTCGATCTGAGCGAAGGGCGATTCGGCGTTTTCAGGTGTGGCTTGAGCGGCTTCCGGAGCGTCTTGGTCTTGTGCGTTCGGATCTGTTGGCATTTCCAGGTCGAGTGCCAGATTGGTTCGTTTGGCTTCAACTTCGCTGGATGGGAAAACGAGGAGAGCCAGGCTCAGCAGGGCAGCAATGCCGCTCGCAGCGAGCAGGTGACTCTTCGGATAAAGCGGGGGCGCTTTAGGCGGTGTGTCTATCATAGGTAATTTTGACTTTGAAAAAGGTGAAATGGAAAAGATGAATGACATGATGAAGATGAAATAACTGTATAAAATATAACCAAAACCTGCTCGAAGCAACCCTCCCCACGAATCCCTTCTGGAATCGTAGGCGTGTGCTGGGCAAAAACTTGTAATTGGGCTCTGATCTTGTATGGTTGGTTCCCTTTAAATTGGGGGCTGATATGAAGTCGGTTGAAGAGCAGCTGGCGCTGATCAAGCGCGGCGCGGATGAACTCCTGGTCGAGGCCGAACTGGTCGCCAAACTCAAGCGCGGCCAGCCGCTACGCATCAAGGCCGGTTTCGATCCGACGGCACCCGACCTGCACCTGGGTCATACCGTCCTTATTAACAAGCTGCGCCAGTTCCAGGACCTGGGTCATCAGGTCATCTTCCTTATAGGTGACTTCACCGGCATGATCGGTGACCCGAGCGGCAAGAGCGCCACTCGTCCGCCATTGACCCGTGAGCAGGTTCTGGACTACGCCGAGACCTATAAGGCTCAGGTGTTCAAGATTCTCGATCCTGCCAAAACCGAGGTGGCGTTCAACTCCACCTGGATGGACAAGCTCAGTCCTGCCGACTTCATTCGTCTGTCTTCGCAGTACACGGTCGCGCGCATGCTCGAGCGTGATGATTTCGACAAGCGCTATAAAGGCAGTCAGCCGATCGCGATTCACGAATTCCTCTATCCGCTGGTTCAGGGCTACGACTCGGTCGCGCTACGCGCCGATATCGAGCTGGGCGGTACCGACCAGAAATTCAACCTGCTGATGGGGCGTGAGCTTCAGCGCGCTTATGGGCAGGAGCCGCAGTGCATCCTGACCATGCCGTTGCTTGAGGGGTTGGATGGCGTCAAGAAGATGTCCAAGTCGCTGGGTAACTACGTCGGCATCCAGGAAGCCCCCGGCATCATGTACAACAAGCTGGTATCGATGCCTGACTCCTTGATGTGGCGCTACTTCGAGCTGCTGAGTTTCCGCAGCATGGAAGAAATCGAGGGCTTCAAGGCTGATTGCGAGGCGGGTGCCAATCCGCGTGATATCAAGATCAAGCTGGCGGAAGAGCTGGTCGCTCGTTTTCACGGCGAAGAAGCTGCAGCCAATGCGCACCGCTCTGCGGGTAACCGTATGAAGGAAGGTGAGCTGCCTGACGATCTGCCGGAGATATCGGTAGGGGCTGCTGAAGATATGCCTATCTCGGCCGTCCTTAATAAAGCGGGCCTGGTAAAGAACGCAGCAGTTGCTCGTGATCTGCTGGCTTCCGGTGGTGTGCGTATAGATGGAGAGGTCGTGGATCGCGGCTTTATCTTCAAGCTGGGTTCGACGCATGTCTGCCAGGCCGGCAAGAAGGTTTTTGGGCGCGTTACGCTGGTTTCTGAAGAAAGTTCAAAATAACGGTTGACGCGCTCGTTGAGGTGTCTATAATTCGCCCCACTTCCGGCGCAGACGGAAACGAAAANTTTCAATGAGTTACAAGGGTTTATCGGATGAGGTCAGCGAGGAAGTCGGTCGAGTTTGTCTGAATCGACAGCGGTGAGAAAAAAGAGTTTGACACGCGNCGTAGAATGCGCGCCTCGGTTGAGGCGAAAGGCTCAACCCACCGCTCTTTAACAACTGAATCAAGCAATTCGTGTGGGTGCTTGTGGTGTCAGACT